>JADKIA010000001.1 GCA_016721465.1 Ideonella sp.
ACCACTGCTCGGGCTTGCGCCACACGGGCCAACGCCGCCACCTGGCCCTCGGCCAACTGCCCGTGCACCACGTTGTAGCCGCGATCGCGCAGTTTGCGGGCCAGCGCCATGTCCTCCTCGGAAGATCACGAAGGGCTGCCGGCGCGCACGAATTCGTCAGCAAGGTCTCGATGGCCGGGCCGTGGCGATAGAACAGCACCACCCCCTTCCATCGGCGGCAGCACACTCGCCAGCCGAACCTCGAACTGCTCTTCGGGCGAAAGGGCATGAAGATCGGAAAGATCAGGAACAACAGAAACTGGCCCAGAACCGGGCCCCATGATGACGAAACACCGCCATCACCGGATGGTTCCAGTGGCCGTCGCCGCCAGCCGGTGGTGGAGAGCGTCCCGGACGCCCACCGCAACCCCTGCAAGAAGGTACGCGGCGAGCCCTCCGTGGGTCATGCCCAGCATGTACAGCGTGCCCAGCAACAGCACCGCGGTCGGCAACATGGCCAGCAGCACCAGAAGCCGCCGGGTGGAACGCCTTTCTGAGTTCGGTGCCGCCGCGGCTCGCGGTGATCGGGTCGATGCGCTGCGGGTCAGCGGTTTCAGTATCCGGGATCGGCACGCCGCGTCGGCGATCCAGGTCAACGGCAGCCCAATCGTCCCTCGGTGCGTTGCTCTACCCCGCCGCGGCGGGCCACTACCGACCACCTCGAGCGCCAGCACGCCACGCGAGCGCTACGGCCTGCTGCGATGTCCGGAGCAAACGCGCTGGCAGTACACGATCGCGCCAAGCAGCGAACACCGCCTCAAACCCAACCCCGATCAGCGGAACGGCAAGGACAGGAGCCACACCACAGGCCACAGCACCACGCCAGCAAGGCCAAGGGGGCCAGCGGTTGGCACCCAAAGGATCAGCCAGGGCGATCAAGGCCGCAGCGCGCGCATGCTGCCAGTGTCCCTGACATCAGCTCACTCCGGGCGAGCAGCATCAGCCCGAAAATGTCGTCGGCCTGCCGAACGGCGCTGGCGGGCCCCGTCGAGCGGGGCTTCGTGTTCGACCTCGTCGCCCTCGATGGAGGCCGCGCGATGCTGGGTTTGGAGGAGAGGGAGGGATTCGAACCCCCGTTGCGGGGTAACCCGCCCGATTTCGAGTCAGGTACATTGCGACCACTCTGCCACCTCTCCTGATTCGGTGCACTCGGGGTCTGTTGCGAGTGAAGCCGCGGATTCTAGCGCGCACGGTCTGCGCCTCACGGGCAACACCTCCAGCCCACGAGGTAGGGCCTCAACACAGCGGGCACGGCGATGCTGCCGTCGGCCTGCTGGTGGTTTTCCAGCACAGCCACGAGGGCTCGGCCGACCGCCGGGCCGAGCCGTTGAGCGTGTGAACGAACTCGGTCTTGCCCTGCGCGTTGCGGTAGCGCGCCTGCATGCGCCGCGCCTGGAAGGCGCCGCAGTTCGAGCACGAGCTGATTTCGCGATAGGTGTCCTGCGCCGGGAGCCAGACCTCCAGGTCGTAGGTCTTAAATCGCGCCGAAGCCCATGTCGCCGGTGACAGCAGCACCACGCGATAGGGCAGCGCCAGTTTCTGCAGGATGGCCCCGGCATGGCCTACCACCTGCTCGAGCGTCGCGTCGCTCCTCTCCGGGTGGGTGACCTGCACCATCTCCACCTTGTCGAACTGGTGCTGGCGAATCATGCCGCGCGTGTCGCGCCCGGCCGAGCCGGCCTCGAGCGGAAGCAGGGGCTGTGCGCGGTGAGCTTGATGGGCAGGTCCTAGGCCTTGCAGGATCTGTTCGCGCACACTGTTGGTCAGCGAGATCTCGCTGGTGCTGATGAGGTACTGCTCGGGCTGTTCCTCGTCACCCCCACGCAGCACCCAGAACATGTCCTCCTTGAACTTGGGCAGCTGGCCCGTGCCCTCGAGGATCTCGCGGTTGACGATGTAGGGCGTGTACACCCGGTGTAGCCGTGCTCGAGGGTCTGCGTGTCCAGCATGAACTGCGCCAGCGCGGTGCAGGCGTGCCACCGGGCCCTTGAGGGAGCTGAATCGCGAGCCACTGAGCTTGGCGCCAGTTTCAAGTCCAGGCCGAGCGGAGCGCCCAGATCCACGGTCCTTCACCGCAAAGGCGTAGGTGCCGGGGGGCCCCAGCGGCGCACTCCACGTTGCCGCTGATTCGGTCCGAGCCCACCGGCACGTCTCATCCGGCAGGCTGGGGACGGGCGCATCAACATGAGTCGCAGTTCGGTCCGAGGCGTCCAGACGGCTCGGTACCTTCACTTCATCTCGCCGCCGATGCCGGCCCACTTCCGGCCATCACGGCCGAGGTGTCCTCGCTCTCGCCCTTGAGCTGGCCAATCTGCTTGGACAGCGGTCGCAGCCTGGCCTGCAGGTCCCTCGGTGCGCACTCCGCAGCGACCGGCGCCCGGATTCGAGCGCGGTGAAACGGGTCACGTCCAGAAAGCCCCGGGCTCTCGCGCGCTTCGAGCCGGGCGACCACCGCGCCCAGGACCCTTGCGCAGCAGGGTGATGTCGAGCATTTCGATTCCCTCTGTTTTCTACGGCGATGATGGAAACGGCACCGCTTGATGCTTTGTTGATCTGGATTCAGTTCAACGGCCTGGCGTCAGGATCGGGACGACGGAGAACTCGCGCATGGACTCGTCGCCCAGGCCCATCGGCAAAGGGAAGTGCACGGTCTCTTCGACGCCGGTTATGCGCCGCACGCCACCGCGCAAACCCAGCGTCTTGAGACGTGCAATCACCTGCCGCACCAGAAAGTCGGGAACGATGCGCCCGCCGTCAGGCCCACGCGCGGCCGCCCTGTCTAGCCAGGCGGCTTGCGAATCGTCGGCGAATCGACCTTAGGCCGGGTGCCCAGACGCTCGGCCAGTTCCCGCAGGCGGTTGCTGTTGCTGCTGGTGGGGCTGCCCACCACGATCACCACACCCACCTGCGGGGCCATCAGTTTGACGGCGTCCTGGCGATTTGCGTGGCGTAGCAGATGTCCTGTTGCTTGGGCTGCGCACCTGCGGGAAGCAGCGTTTGACCTCGGCCAGGATGGCCGCCGCGTCGTCGACACTGAGCGTGGTCTGCGTCACCACTGCGAGCTTGTCGCGCTGCGGTCGCAGTTGCGCAACGTCGTCCACCGCCTCAACGAGGTGGATGCCGGCATCAAGCTGGCCCATCGTGCCTTCCACCTCGGGGTGCCCCTTGTGGCTGATCATGATGAACTCATAGCCCTCCTTCGCGAGCTTGGCCACCTCCACGTGCACCTTGGTCACCAACGGGCAGGTGGCATCGAACCACCTGAAACCACGCGCGTCGGCCTCCGTCGCGCACGGCGCGGCTCACCCCATGGGCGCTGAAAATCAGCGTGGCGCCAGGGGGGCATCGGCCAGATCCCGATGAAGATCGCGCCCTTGGCCTTCAGGTCGTTCACCACATAGGTGTTGTGCACGATCTCGTGGCGCACGTAGATCGGCGCGCCAAAGCGCTTGATGGCACGCTCGACGATCTCGATCGCGCGGTCCACGCCAGCGCAGAAGCCACGCGGCTCGGCCAGCAGCACATCGTCGACGCGGGGCAGCCCTCGGAGGATTCCGATGACCCGGCACTTCGAAGCCCACGGGCTGTCCTGCCAGCGGGTGGTTGAAGTCGAACAGCAACCAGCCGTCGCCGCATTCGCGCACCACACCGGCGTACTGGGCCGCGCCATCGGGTGGGGAACTGCGCCACATCACCCACCCCATAGCGGGCATTGCGGTCGCCCAGCTCGTGCAGCAGACTCTGGGCGCACGCGCCGCAGCAACGAGGGTTGCGGGTCGCCAAAGGCCTCTCCTTCGGCCAGCGAGAAGCGCCGTTGCGCGCCCTCGGGCAGCCGATCAGGCGCAGCTCCACGGCCGGGCGCCAGCTGGCCGGTGCCGAGCGAGAGCGTGGCGGCAGGGCTGGCCGCCGAAGGTGTTGACCACGTCCGCGCCGTCGGGGCCTGAGAGCCGGTAGTGCAGGGTCAGGAACGACCCCTCCTGAATGTGTGTTCACGCCAATGGGGAGAAAAGGGCTCGTCGCGAGCGAATAGACTGCCGGCAATTCTAGGGTTGCCCTTCTGCGCGGCCCCGGACCATGCCGCCGTCGCCTGCCCTGCCCCTTGTCGATCAAAAGACCTGCCCGCCGCCGCCCGGCCTCGAGAGAAGCTGCTGGCCCGGCGCCACCAGTTTGGCGGATGCCGAACTGCTGGCGCCGCTGTTGCGCACCGGGGCAGGGCGGCATGGCGGGTGCTGCAACTGGCCCGTAGCCGTGCTCACGCGGTTTGGGGGCTTTGCCGGCTGCTGCATGCGGGTGTGGCGGACCTGAGGCGCGTCAGGGCCGGGGGCCGGCCAAGCGCGCCGAATTGGCGGCGGTGGTGGAAATGGCCCGTCGATCGCTCGCGCAGCGGCTGCGAGACGCAGCCCGTGTTCGACCCGCCCAGTGCGGTGAAGCAGTATGTGCAACTGCACCTCGCCGAGCTGCCGCACGAAGTCTTTCACGTGCTGTTCCTCGATGCCCAGCACCGCTTGCTGGCCTTGGAGGAAATGTTCGAGGCACGCCCACGCAGACCTCGGTCTATCGCGCGAAGTGGTTCGCGCGCTGGCGCGGCAATGCGGGCGCCGTGATCCTGGCGCACAACCACCCGTCGGGCTGGCTGAGCCGTCGCGCGCGCGGATGAATTCCTCACCCAATCTCTGAAGGCCGCCCTGGCGCTGGTGGACGTGAAGGTGCTGGACCATCTGGTGGTGGGCCAGGGCGTGGTGATTTCATTCGCTGGAACGGGGGCTGCTGTGAAGTTGCGCAGCCGGGGCGATCTGGGACAGCTGTGGCAACACGTCCGCGAGGTGGCGCGGCATGCCGAACGCGAGGCCTTGCTGCAGGCGCAGCGCGCCGGAGCAGCGCCGCCGCCAGGAGGCGCAGCACAACCTGTTCGCCCGCACGGTGGGTCCGGTGCACCTGATGCCGGGACCGCGGCCTGGCGGAGCTGAAGCCGCCACGCGCGCACCTCACCCGCGCCAGCACGAGCTGGATGAGCAGGCGGCCGTGCGCGCCTCCATGACGGACGAAGTGACGCTCGAATCCCTGCCGCTGACGGACGACGGGCTGAGCTTCCGCCGGCCCGGCATCGGCCCGATGTGCTGACGCGGCTGCGCTGCGGGATTGGACGCTGCAAAGGCGAGATCGATCTGCACGGCTTGAAGCGCGAGGAAGCGCGCGACGCGCTGGCCGACTTCGTGCGCGACGCGCACCTGCGTGGCATGCGCTGCGTGCGGGTGGTGCACGGCAAGGGTCACGGCTCGCCCGGCAAACAGGCGGTGCTGAAGACCAAGGTGCAGCACTGGTTGGCGCAACGCGCCGAGGTGCTGGCCTTTGCGCAGGCGACCGGGCCGCAAGGTGGTGCCGGTGCGCTGGTGGTGCTGCTGCAGAGGCAGACGCGCTGAAAGCGCAGGCGCAGTCAGCCGCCTCGGTTGCGCATCCAGTCTGCAGTGCCGAAGAAGTTGCGGGTCAAGCGGTCGGCCAGGTCGGTGGCCAGGCCCACTCAGCCATGGCCTGCATCATGCAGGCCATCCACTGGTCGCGCTCCGCGATGCCGATGGCAAATGGCAGGTGGCGCGCCCGCAGCCGCGGGTGGCCAAAGCGCTGGATGTAGTGATCGGGGCCGCCCAGCCAACCGCACAGAAACCAGAACAGCTTGTCGCGCGAGCCGCTCAAGTCTTGCAGGTGCAGCGCGCGGATGCCGGCGCAGGTCGGCTCCAGGTCCATCAGGTCATAGAACCGGATCCACCAACGTGCGCACCACGGCCTCGCCGCCCAGGGTGTCGAATGGCGAAGCGGTGGCGTCGCGGATTCGTCCGCGCTGGTCATGCGATCAGGCGCCGTTGAGCAGGCGGCCGGCCGCCGTGGCCAACGCCTTGGCAGCCTCGCTGCCAGGCAGGCTTTCCAGAGCACGCTGCCGGCGTTGCACGGCTTCGCGCACGGCCGGGTCGGCATGGCACCTCACCGACCAGGTCCAGCTGCACGGGGCTGGTCAGCGACGGATTCACGAAACGGTCCACCACCTGCTGCAACTGGGCCCGTACCGCCCGGCCTTCGCTCGGCCGCGCACTGGTTGACCAGCAGGCGCATCGGCCGCGAAGGCTGGGTGGTGGTCAGCACCTTGACGGTGGCATAGGCGTCGGCCAGCGAGTCGGCTCGGGCGTGGCCACGACCAGCACCTCGTCGGCCAGCGAGATGGTGAACAGCACCACGTCGGAGATGCCGGCACCGGTGTCCAGCAGGATGTGGTCGAAGAGCGGACGCAGCTGCTTACCACCGGCCAGCAATTTGTCGCGTACTTCGGGCGTGAGGCGCGAGTACTCGACCATGCCCGAACCCGCCAGCAGCACCGAAAAACCGCCCGGTGCGGGCAGCACGGCGTCCATCAATTTCAACGGCACCGGTGAACACCTCGTCAGGGTGCATTTGGACGACAGGTTCAGCACACGTCGAGGTTGGCCAGGCCCAGATCGGCGTCCAGCACCAGCACGCGTTCACCGAGGCGCGCCAGCGCCGCTGCCCAGAGCTGGCCGCGACTCAGGGTCTTGCCCACGCCACCCTTGCCGCTGGTGATCGCGGTGACACGCGCCTTTGGTGGCGCCTGCCGCGGGATCGCAGTGAAGCATTCATTCGAGGTCCTGCCATGTTGGGGCCTGCCAGCAGCAGGCCCTTTCTTCTGCGCTGACCTGCGGCATGGCCGAGGGCTCCAGGCAAACGCGGTCCCGGCCATCGTTCTTGGCCCGGTAGAGCTGCAAATCTGCACGTTGCATCCACAGCGTGGGCGTGGAACGCACCCATTGCGGCGCAAACGCCCCACCCACGCTGACGGTGACGGCAATCTGGCGGCCATCCTGCAAGACCACCGGGCTGCGGGCCACGCGGTGACGCACCCGATCGGCCACCTGCGGGCCGAAGGCCGACGGGCAGTTGGGCAACATCACGGCGAACTCTTCGCCTCCAATGCGTGCCACCAGTCCATCGGGCGCACGGTGTCGGCCAAGGCCTGCCCGACGGCCTGGATCACCAGGTCGCCGGCCGCATGACCCCAGGTGTCGTTGACCCGCTTGAAATGGTCGATGTCCACCATCAGCACCAAGGCCGATTCGCCCGAGCGCGCCACGCGGTCCACTTCCCGGGCGAGCGCCAGCTCGAAGAACCGACGGTTGGACAGGCCGGTCAACGGGTCCTCGGCTGGACAGGTCCACCAGGCCGTCGATCACCGCCTGCAACCCGGGCGAGGGCCCCACCGGGGCATCGGGTTCGCCCTGCCCGGCCTGGCGAAGCAGCGCCAGGGCGCTGTCCAGCTGCAGGCCTTCCGGTTCGGTTGGCGGGGCGGGCTGTCGCGAGATGGTCACGGCATGCGGATGGGTGGGTGGCGGCCAGTCTAGCAGCGGGGTCTGGGCGGGCCTGCGGCGAAATGGCCGGTTGGCGCCCCCACATCGAAGGGCCGACGCCGGGTCGCCTGCGCCATATTTCAACGATCCCGAGCTTTCCCCACCATGGCCGATTCGATCACCTCCGTGCTGTCCGTCAACGCGTCTGGCGCCTCCGCCCGTGGATCAGGAGTTCAGCTTTTGCTGCCGCTGATTTCGAGAAGGTGCGCGAGCTGATCTATCAGCACGCCGGCATCAGTCTGAATCCAGGCAAGCAGGCCATGGTCTACAGCCGCCTGTCACGTCGCCTGCGCGAAACCGCCCACAAAGGCTTTGCCAGCTACCTTCACGGGCTGCAGTCGTCCCGCCGAACGACCCGAGTGGCAAGAGTTCATTAACTGCCTGACCACCAACCTGACGGCCTTCTTTCGCGAGGATCACCACTTCACCGCATTGGCCCAGGACCTGCGCGCCCAGGGCAAAGGCGCCCGGCGCATCTGGTGCAGCGCGGCGTCCACCGGCGAGGAGCCTTACTCCATCGCCATGGTGGTGGCCGAGACCCTGGGACTGACCAGCGGCTCCAAGATCGTGGCCAGCGACATCGACACCAAGGTGCTGACCACGGCCCGTCGCGCGGTGTACGACGCCGAGGCGCGTGGCCTGTCGGCCGAGCGGCCGCAGCGCCACTTCATGCGCGGCCGTGGCAACAACAGTGGCTTCATCCGGGTCAAGCCCGGAGCTGGTTTCGATGGTGGAGTTTCGAACCTTCAACCTGATGAGCAAGGACTGGTCGCTGGGCGACGCGTTCGACCTGATCTTCTGCCGCAACGTGATGATCTACTTCGACGCGACCACGCAACGCCGCGTGCTGCAGCAGATGCACCGCGTGCTCGCCCGGCGGCCTGCTGTACGTCGGCCACTCCGGGAATTTCACCGATTCGCGAGACATCTTCCGCCTGCGCGGCAAGACGATCTACGAGCGCGTCTGACCGGACCCCCGCCATGGCCCTGCCCGCCACAGCCCGCCCGCCGCAGCCCGGCGCGTCCAGCACGCTGAACAGCACACCGCGGCTTCAGCGCCTGAAGGCCGCGCCGCGCAAGGCCGGCGAGGCCTCGTTCTTCTTCTGGGACGCGCACTTCCGCAACGAGGCCGTGAAGATCCTGCCCGGCGAGTTCTTTGTGTACGACGAGGACATCCTCATCACCACCACGCTGGGTTCGTGCATCGCGGCCTGCCTGTGGGATCGCGAACGCCGCATCGGTGGCATGAACCACTTCATGCTGCCCGAGCGGTGTGGGCGACAGCGGGCGCTACGGCTCCTACGCGATGGAGTTGCTGATCAACGAGATGATGAAGCGCGGCGCCTCGCGCATGACCATGGAAGCCAAGGTCTTCGGCGGTGGTGCCGTGATCAGCGGCATGAACAGCATCAACGTCGGCGAGCGCAACACCCAGTTCGTGATCGAGTACCTCAACACCGAGCGCATTCCCATCGTCAGCAAGGACGTGATGGAGATCTACCCGCGCAAGGTGTGCTTCCTGCCGGCCAGCGGCAAGGCCATGGTCAAGCGCCTGGCGTCGACCAACACCGACGCCTTCCTGGCGCAGGAGCGCGCGCCGCTCAAAAGCCGTGCCCGGCCGCCAGCGGCGCCGGCTCGGTCGATCTTTTTCTGATTCCAACGAGGGCCCATGGAAAAACCGAGCAATGCAAAGACTCGCGTGGTGGTGGTGGACGATTCCGCACTCGTGCGTGGCCTGCTGGCCGAGATCATCAACCGCGAGCCCGACATGACCTGCGTGGGCGTGGCGGCCGACCCGCTGGTCGCACGCGAGATGATCCGCAACCTGAACCCCGACGTGATCACGCTGGACGTGGAAATGCCGCGCATGGACGGGATCGATTTCCCTGGCAAGTTGATGCGCCTGCGCCCCATGCCGGTGGTGATGGTGAGCACGCTGACCGAACGCGGCGCAGAGGTGACCATGCGCGCGCTGGAACTGGCCGCCATCGACTTCGTGTCCCAACCCAAGATCGTCGTGGCCAATGGCCTGCGCGAGCTGGCCGAAGACATCACCGACAAGGTGCGCACCGCCGCACGGGCCCATGTTCGCCGCCTGCCGCCTGCGGCCGGTGCCGGCACCACGGCCGCCCCGGGGGTGCGCCCGGCGATGGCGGCGCCGTCCATCGGCCGCCTTTCCACCGAGAAGATCATCTTCATCGGTGCGTCCACGGGCGGCACCGAGGCCACCAAGGAAGTGCTGATGAACCTCCCGCCCGATTGCCCGGCGGTGATGATCACGCAGCACATGCCCCCGGGCTTCACCAGCAGCTACGCCGCCCGGCTCGACGGGCTGTGCCGCATCCGTGTGAAAGAGGCTGCCGACGGCGATCGGGTATTGCCTGGCCACGCCTACATCGCCCCGGGCGGCATGCACCTGTGGGTGGAACGCTCCGGCGCCAACTACCTGGCCCGGGTTCGCCAGGGCGAGCCGGTGAACCGCCAGCATGCCCTCGGTGGAAGTGCTGTTCGACTGGCCGCCAAGGTGGTCGGGCCCAATGCCCTGGGCGTGATGCTCACCGGCATGGCGCCGACGGCGCCCGCGCGATGAAGACCATGCGCGACGCCGGCAGCTGGAATGTCTGCCAGGACGAGCACAGCTGCGTCGTGTTCGGCATGCCGCGCGAAGCCATCGCCCATGGCGCAGCGAACGAGGTCTTGCCCTGCAACGCATTGCCCCGCCCTGATCGATCGCCTGCGCAGCACGGTGGGCGCTGCGCTGCACCGCGTCTGAGGCGAGCGGCGGCCGCAAGCTTGGCGGTCTACGCGGCGTCGGCCAGAACAGCGCCGCAGGTCCGACAGGAAGTCGAATCCGCGCGCCGTGGGACGCACGTGGCTGAAGTTGCGCTCGACGAGGCCCCTGGCTTCGGCCTGCTGCAAGGCCGTCTCGATGCTGCTGGGCGGCAGGCCGGTGCGGGCGCTGAAGTCCGCCAGCGCAAACCCTTCGCGCAGGCGCAGGGCATTGAGCATGTACTCGAAGGGCAGTTGCGCTCGCGCCACCTCCCTCGTCGTTGCTCATGGCCTGCCCCGCCAGCGCACGCTCCATGTAGGTGTTGGGTTCGCGCCAGCGCACGGCGCACCACGCGGTGCGGGTAGCTGAGCTTGCCGCGGGCACCTGCCCCGATGCCAAGGTAGTCGCCGAAGTGCCAGTAGTTCTGGTTGTGCGCGCAGCGGTGCCCTTCGCGCGCGAATGCCGAGACCTCATAGCGCTTCAAGCCCACGGACTGGGTGCGCTCGGTGATCAGGTCGAGCATGTCGCTGGCCGTGTCGTCGTCCGGCAGTCCGGCCGGCGGCGCTGGCGAAGCGCGTATTGGCCTCGATGGTGAGGTGGTAGATCGACAGGTGCGGCGGTGCGAAGGACAGCGCTTCGTCCAGGTCCGCCCGCAAGTGAGCCAGCGTCTGCCCGGGCAAGGCGTACATCAGGTCGATATTGAAGGTATCGAAGGCCGCTTGCGCTTCGGCGATCGCCCGCGCGCCTGTGCCGCGTCGTGCACCCGGCCCAACTGGCGCAGCATGCCGTCGTCGAAACTCTGCACACCAATGGACAAGCGCGTGACGCCCGCGGCGCGAAAGGACTTGAATCGCCCGCGCTCGAAGCTGCCGGGATTGGCTTCCAGGGTGATCTCGCAGCCCGGCTCCAGCGGCAGGCGAGCCCGGATGTCGCCCAGCAGGCGCTCGATGCCCAGCGGTGTGATCAGGCTGGGCGTGCCGCCGCCGATGAACACACTCACCACCGGTCGGCCCCACACCTGGGGCAATGCCGATTCCAGGTCGGCCACCAATGCCTCCAGATAGCGCTGCTCCGGCAGCCCGCCCATTGCGGGCACCGCGTGCGAATTGAAGTCGCAGTAGGGGCACTTGGCCAGGCACCAGGGCAGGTGCACATACAGCGACAGCGGCGGCGGATCGCCCAGGCGCAGCGTGCCGGCGCGCAGATAGCGCTGAACAATGTCCACGGTCGGAGCGCCGATCGGCTCAGCCGCCAAGGTGCCAAACCTCGGTGAGCATGGTCCGCAACAGCGCGGCCGACCGCGCACGGTGGCTGTGCGCGTTCTTGACCTCGGCGCTGAGCTCGGCCACGGTGCATCGCAACGCCGGAATGAACATGAGCGGGTCGTAGCCGAAACCGGCCGTGCCACGCGCCGCGTTGAGGATCTCACCGGGCCAGCGCCCCACGGCCACCAGCGGCTCGGGGTCGTCGGCATGGCGCACCGCCACCAGGGTGCTGATGAAGTGCCCGCGCCGGTCGGTGACGCCATCCAGACGATCCAGCAAGGCGGCGTTGTTGAGTGCGTCTTGCCGGCGGCGGCGGGCCTCGCGGTCTTCGCCATCCACTGCGAGCACCTCGCCACCGAAGTGCGCCGAGATCACGCCGGGCGCACCGCCCAGGGCATTGACGCACAAGCCGGAATCGTCCGCCAACGCCGCGCCACCACAGGCCATGGCGGCATGGCGCGCCTTGACCAACGCGTTCTCGATGAAAGTGTGGTGTGGCTCGTCGGCCTCGGCAATGCCGAGCTCGCCCTGCGCCACGATCGCCACCGGCAGGCCTTGCAGCAGCGCCCTCAACTCAGCCAGCTTCTTGGCGTTGTTGGATGCGAGCACCAGACGCATGTCGACCCCCTGAAGGCGCTACGCTGCCATCGGCGCGGCCAATGCCGCCCGCTGCGCCTTGACCAGGCTCGGATGCCCTGATCGGCCAGCGCCAGCAGCGCATCCATCTCGGCGCGCGTGAAGGGCACGCCCTCGGCCGTGCCCTGCACCTCGACGAAGCCGCCGGCGGCCGTCATCACCACATTCATGTCGGTGTCGCAGGCCGAATCCTCGGTGTACTCCAGGTCGAGCAAGGGCGTGCCATCGACGATGCCCACCGAGATGGCCGCCACCGCATCCTTGATCGGGCTCTCGGCCAGCTTGCCGTTGGCCATGAGCCAGTTCACCGCGTCCTGCGCGGCCACCCAGGCACCGGTGATGGCGGCCGTGCGCGTGCCACCGTCGGCCTGAAGGACGTCGCAATCGATGAGGATGCTGCGCTCGCCCAGCTTGGACAGATCGAACACGCAACGCAACGAGCGGCCGATCAGGCGCTGGATCTCCTGCGTGCGGCCGCTCTGCTTGCCGCGCGCGGCCTCGCGGTCGCCGCGGGTGTGGGTGGCGCGCGGCAGCATGCCGTACTCGGCGGTCACCCAGCCTTGCCCGCTGCCGCGCTTGTGCGGCGGCACCTTCTCTTCCACCGACGCGGTGCACAGCACCTTGGTCGCACCAAAGCTCACCAGCACCGAGCCTTCGGCATGGCAGGTGTAGCCGCGTTGGATCGTCACTGGACGCAAGCATCCTTCGCACGGCCGCCCGCGCGCTGGAAATCACTCATGGAATACCTCAGTTCTTCTTTTGGGACGACTTGCGGATCGCTTCGTTGATCTCGCGGATCGATCGCTCGATCTCGGCGTCGTCGAGTTCGTCGGGCGCGGCCTCGCCGGCCAACGTGGCCTGGATGGTGGAGGCAAAGACCTCGTCACCCAGGTTCTGCGTGGACACCGCCATGCCTGGTCGGACTCTTCGGCGCCTTCCCATTCCACGGCCAGCACGGTGACGTTGTCGCTGCGCGGCCCGGCCTCGCGCAGCGCCTGCTCGGCCAGCTCGGGCACGGCATCGGAGATCGGGCGCGTGGCCAGCAGCTCGGTGATCTTGGCGTCGCTCACCGTGCCCCACAGGCCGTCGGAGCAGAGCATCACCTTGTCGCCCTTTTGCATCAGCAGGGGGCCCGCCGTGTCCACCACCGGCTTGCCGGGCGAGCCCAGGCAGGTGAACAGCACGTTGCGGTTGAAGCGCTGGCCCATGGGCACCACCTGCGCCATGGTGTCCTGCAACTCGGTATACGAATGGTCACGTGTGCGGGCGATCATCTTGTCACCGCGCACCAGATAGAGCCGTGAGTCCACCACAATGCGCCCAGTACGCCGCGTTGCCTTGCAGCAGGCAGGCCACGATCGTGGTGCGGGGCGTGTCGAGCAGCGCCTTGTCCGTGGCATAACGCAGCAACTGATGATGCCCGGCCAGGATGGCGTCGTTGAGGAAACGCATCGGGTCGCGCAGGCTCGGCTTGGCGTCGCGCTGGAACAGCGCGGCCAGTGTCTGCAGCGCCAGTTGCGAGGCCACCTCGCCCTCGGGGGTGTCCGCCCATGCCGTCGGCCAATGCAAACAGACCCGAGCTGCGCGTGGCAGTAACCCATGCGGTCTTCGTTCTTCTCGCGGCCACCTTTGCGGCTGACCCTGGTACACGGAAAATCGCATGGGCGGATCCAGGTTCAGGGCTTCGCGCCGGTCTTGAGGTTTTCGATCTGCAGCTTAAGGCGCTCACTGAAGCTGAGCTTGCGTAGCGCCGCTCGGTCTCGCGCGAAAGCTCCTTCTGCAGCGCAAACACGCTTTGCGGCCGCGACAAGGGATCGAGTGACATGCACCATTCCGTCACCTCGATCAGGTTGTCGGAATAGGTGTTGCGCAGGCGCGAGAGCGACAGCGCCAGCCGATCCTTTCGATGCGCTGCGGTGCGTCGTTGGGCGGGTAGCCCTGCATCGTGGCGTAGATGCAGGCGCCGATCGCGTAGATGTCGGTCCAGGGGCCCAGTGAACCGTCGCGCCGGTACATCTCGGGCGCCGCGAAACCCGGCGTGTACATCGGGCGGATGAAGTTGCCTTCCTTGCTCAGCACTTCGCGCGCGGCGCCGAAATCGAGCATCACCGCCTTGTTGTCGTTGGTGATGAAGATGTTGGCCGGCTTGATGTCCAGGTGCAGCATCTTGTGCTGGTGCACGATGCGCAGGCCGCGCAGGATCTCGTCGAACAGGCTGCGGATGGTGGATTCGCGGAAGACCTTGTCGCGCTTCAAGTCGCGCGCGGTGACGATGAAATCCTGCAGGGTGTCGCCCTGCAGGTAGTTCATCACCATGTAGACGGTTTCGTTCTCGCGGAAGAAGTTCAGCACCGAGACCACGCTCGAGTGCGAGATCTGCGCCAGCGAGCGGCCTTCCTCGAAGAAGCTTTTTCAGGCCCAGGCGGTACAGCGGCTGCTTCTCGGGCTTGACGCGGGGGGTGAGCTCACCGGCGGCGCGCTCGGCCAGCGAGGCGGGCAGGTATTCCTTGATCGCCACCATGCGGCGCTCATCGTCTTCGGCCAGATAGACGACACCGAACCCGCCAGCAGCGAGCTTCTTGATGATGGAGTAGCCCCCGACCACGGTGCCCGCAGGCAATGGCGCGGGCTTTTGCTTTGACATAATCCGTGTTTTCGCTCTAGCGATAGGCCCATGTCAGTTTACAGCATGACCGGCTTTGCCACGGCCACGGCAAACCCAGCCGGAGCAGGCGTTGCGGAGCCCAATTCGGCCGGAGCGGTCACGGTCGATCTGCGTTCGGTGAATGGGCGTTTTCTGGATCTGAGCCTGAAGCTGCCCGACGAACTGCGCGGACTCGAACCCGCGCTGCGCGAGTTGGTGGGGGCAGGCTTCAAGCGCGGCAAGATCGAGCTGCGCTTGAGCACCCTGCGTGACTCGGACGGCGCCTGGCCGCAACCGCAGTCGGAGCAGTTGAACCGGCTGTCGCGGCTGGAGTCCACGGTGCAATCCTGGCTGCCCAATGCCCGACCCTTCAGCGTCAACGAGGTGCTTAATTGGTGCCGCGCCGGCACCGCCACGGCCCGATTGGACGAGGTCGCGCTGGATGCCGCACGGCAGGCCGTGCAGGGCCTCGGCGAGGCGCGCGCACGCGAGGGCGCCCGATTGGTGGCCATCCTCACCGAGCGCATCGGTCGGCTGCGCGAACTCGCCATCCAGGCCGCGCCCTTGGTGCCGGCCGTGGTGCAGCGTCAGCAGCAGCGCTTCCTGGAGCGCTGGCAAGAGGCCCTGGCTAATGCGGGTGCCGGCACCAGCATGCCGGCTGACACACTGCGCGAGCGTGCGCTGGCCGAAGCCGCCGCCCATGCGCACTGCGCATCGATGTGGCCGAAGAGTTGGCCCGCCTGAGCGCGCATCTGGACGAGATCACCCGCCTGCTCAAGGGCCGGTGGCGAGTTGGGCAAGCGACTGGATTTCTGATTCAGGAACTGCACCGGGAGGCCAACACGCTGGGCTCGAAGTCATCGGCCCTGGAATTGACCAACATCGCGGTGGAGATGAAGGTCGCCATCGAGCAGATGCGCGAGCAGGTGCAGAACTTGGAGTAATCCCGCGGCGGCTCTTGCCGTCTCGCTGCAGCACTGCAGGCTCTTGGCTCCTCATCGATCCAGGGTTCCGTCGATTTCCTTACTCGGTTAGAATGTAAGGAGTACTTCTACCCATAGGGGGCCTGGCCATGCTTGCCACTCTGACCAGCAAGGGACAACTCACCCTGCCCAAGGAGATTCGCGATCGTCTGAACCTGGATGCCGGAGCGATCCTCGACTTCCAGATCCAGGCGGACAACACGATCACCGCCCGGCATGTCCAGCCCGACGCTCGGCGCATCCGGGGTTTGCTCAAGTCCCCGCATGCCGCGCCACTGACCGTCGAACAAATGGATGAGGCCGTGTCGAAGCACCTGCGCGACAAGCACTCGCCCAGCCAGGCGGGCCGAAAGTCGGCTGGCGATGATCGGCATCGACACCAACATCCTGCTGCGCCTGTGGCTCAACGATGACCCGGCCCAGAACAAGCGCATTGACGCGCTGTTGGCAGCGCACGGCGGCATGCCTGGTTCTTTGCTGGTGACGGATGTCGTCTTGGTGGAAGCAATCTGGACGCTGAAGTCGGCCTTCGAGCAAGACAAGCACGCCCAGCTGATCGCGGTCCGCAGCCTGTTGGAGGAGACCGCGTTCGCTCTCGAAGATCGCGAAGCCGTCGTGGCTGCACTTGGCCTGTTCGAAGCAGGCTCCTGCGGATTTGCCGACTGCCTGGTGGTCGCAAAACACGTTCGACGGGGTTGCGACTTCACCGCGACCTTCGATCGAGGCATGCGCAAGCTGCCGGGGGTGAAGGTGCTCTGACCTGATCCGGCCATGCGCGCGACACTGAGTTCGGGCCGCAGGCCCTCTCAAACAGCGTCTCCGCGGACCAGTTCCTTGCTCCGTCAGTGCAGTCATCGCTCATACCGAGTGACTGCTCCAGGCGTGACCCGGCGGCGCACGTGAGTGACAAGAACCGGCCATTGTGGAGAGCTCTCCATATTGGCCGGCCGCGTGATGTGGCAAGCGGGCGGTTTCCGGCACCTTGCCCAAGTGAAGCGCGGCGGGAGGTGTGTGACACCTGCGAAACCCGCTACATTCATGCCGCTGCGAGGCGCAGCCGACAACCGAGTCACAGCGCCTCGCTGCATGCTCGGCATGAGGTGTGCTGTGGGGTTTTCCGGGCAAGGTCCACGAAATGTGAAGACACGACAAGCACGTCGCTTCGCACTCGAAGTTCAGGCGCAGAACTTGGAGTAGTCCCGCGGCGTCTCTTGCCGTCCTCCTGCGTCTTTGGCTCAACAATGACCCGATGCAGAACAAGCGGATCGACGGGTTGCTGGCCGCGCATGGCGGCATGCCCGGTTCGTTGCTGGTGACGGGTGTCGTCTTGGTGGAAGCGGTCTGGACGCTGGCGTCGGCCGTTGAACGGGACAAGCTCGTCTCCAAACACGCTCGGCACGGTTGTCGGCCTGGGGCGCTATCGACCCGCTATTCGATCACCTCGTCCGCCCGCAACCGCATCGCTTGTGAAACGGTGACCCCAACGCCCGGGCGGTGGCCAGGTTGAACACCAGCTCGTAGGTGGTGGGCTCTTCCACCGGCAGATTGGCCGGGGGCGGCGCCCTTGAGTACGCGGTCCACGAAGCTCGCGATGCGCCGGAAGGTGTCCGCACGACTGGGACCGTAAGCCATCAGACCACCGGCGATGGCGAATGGCCGCAACGCCGAAATCGACGGCAGCTTGCGGCGTGCGAGCACCTCCGCCAGCGGGCCCGACTGGCCCAGCGTGAACAGCGGTTGCACGATGACGGCCTGTGCGCGTTCGCGCAGCATCGTGTCGGCGGCGGTTTCGAATTCACCTGCCCCACCGATCAGCATCAGCTGCAGCTTGAGCCGCTGAACGCGGGCCGCGGCCTCCAGCTGTTCGATGAAGATTCTGGTCGCCGAGTCCTGTGTGGAACCGAGGAAGGCCACTCGCTGCAGTCCGGGCAGGGTGTCACGCAGCAACTGCACCTGCTTTGCCGCCGCGGGCCGGCAGGTTGCTCGCCACACCGGTGATGTTGCCACCAGGGCGCGCCAGCGATGCGACGAGACCCGAGCCCACGGGGTCCGCGGCGGAACCCAGGATGACGGGAACGGAACGGGTCGCATCGCGCAACACCTGCCCAGCCGGCGTGGCGGAAGACACCAGCAGGTCGGGGTTCATGGCGAGCAATTCGGCAGCGTGGTGCTTTGCCAGTTCGCGGTTGGTCGCCCAGCGCCAGTCGATGGTGATGGTCTGGCCTTCGCGGTACCCGATCGCCGCCAGGGCCTGCGTCAGGCCGGGCCGGTTGTCGTCGCCCGGCACGCCCCAGCGCAGCACACCGATGCGGGGGACCTTGACGGCACTCTGCGCAGCAACCCAGCCGGGCAGCGTCGCACCGAGCGTGAAGACCGAGGCAACACATCCGAGACACGATCGCCGCTTCATTGAATCACCTCATCTGCCCCCAGCAGCAGCGACTGCGGGATGTTGACAGCCAGCACCTTGGCGGTCTTCAGGTTGATTGCCGTCGCCAGGCGGGCCGGCAATTTGACTGGCAGGCTCGTCGCCGATGGACCTTGCAGGATCCGGTCCGCGTAGTGTGCCACCCGGCGATACCCATCTTGGATGGTTGGACCCGTCGCTGGCGGTGCACCCTGCCTCGGCAAGGTCGGCCCAGCCAGAGACACACAGGATTGGGCAGACGAGATGCCAGGAAGCTGCCAGGCGCCCCAGTCAGTTGATGGCCGGCGGGCTGCGAGCCTCTATCGACAACCGGTCTCGGCCCTGCCCGCAAGGCCGCCATGTGGGTTCGCTGTGGGGTTTTCGGGGCAAGGCCAACGGCCTGTGAAGGCACGACAAGCACCTGGCTTCGCACTCGAAGCTCAGGTGCGGACCTGTGGGAGCGTGCACCAATGCACGGCTTGGCCGGGCCTGTATTTCGCCCAGCATTGCGAGTGGTCAACGCCGACACCTCGCATCGGGCGTTCAATGCAATTGGTCGGCTCGGCCATGCCAACATCCTGCGGAGCAGATGACATGTCAGTTCCGAAGATTGCTTCCTCCTTGCCTGACGGCGGGCATTGCCCGGCATGCGGATCCCTCTCGTGCGTCTGCACCGGCATGCACTGGATCGCTGGATCAGCGTCTTCCGCTCGGTTCATCGCTACCGCTGCACCGACGCCACCTGCGGTTGGGAAGGCGTGGTCGGTCGCGAGCCGACCGGTGCGCAGCCGGCACTCCGCATTGACTTGGTTCCGCCCGCCTGGCCTGGCTGCTGGGCGGTGTCGTGCTGGCGGTCGCGCCATGACGCCCGTCTTGCTGGCCAATCGGGCGCGGCCAGCGGCGAAACCGGTGGTCGCTTCGGCCGCCTCTGCGGCATCCAAGGACGGCCTCAGCGAACAATTCCAGGTCGCTGCCGGCTTGCACGACGAAGGCAGCCCGTTGCTGCGCGTCGACCCTCGCGTCGGCACGAATCCCACGCCATTGACCCTGCGGCGAGATTGCATCTGGGGCGTCCCTGGCCGCACACCCTACCGAGGCACCGTCGAACAGGCGCTGAACGCAACGCAGCTGCTGCCGCCCGAGGTGGTGCAGCGCATCAGCCAGATGGCCGAGCACGGATGGACCAAGGACCGCTTGCAGATCTCGCGCACTGCCATCCGCTCCATCGACGGACGCCACCTGTTCAGGCCGGAGATCCCGGCCATGGGCTTCGGCAATTCCATGTGCTTCGACACCAAGGTGAACTTCCCCCCCGGACATGTCGAGTACGCGGCACTTTACGAGGCCGAGGATCGCAAGGGCAAGACCTATTCGGTGATGGTGCCGTTCGTCTGCAACAACGTCTCGGTGCTGGGCGTGCGTGCCGAAAGCGTGCCACCGGGAGGTCAGATGCCCGAGCCGGCCGGTGGCTTGCTCGTGGGTACCGGGCTGGGCATGCTGGCGTGGCTGCGGCGGCGGCGCCCTTCAGGAGGTCCGACATGACAACGCGATGGTCCACCGGTGCCCGTCCATGGATGGCTGCGTGGCTGTGTGTGCTCGTCTGCGCGGCATCGCCGTGTGGGCCGGCCGCGGCCGCGGACGCTGCGGTCCCGGCGCCTTCGGTGGCGAGTCTGCGCGAGCGCGCAGCAGCCGGCGATGCCGGGCGCGGTACGACCTGGGCGTCGCGATGTTGTGTCGGCGCGGGCTCGCCCGCGATTCCGGCGAGGCCGCGCGCCTGCTGCGGGGCGCCGCCGATCAGGGCCATTCAGGGGCGCAGAGCGTGCTCGGCTGGATGCTGATGAGCGGCCGCGGCGTTCGCCACGATGATGTGCAGGCAGCCAACTGGCTGCGGCGCGCCGCAGAGTCGGGCGATACCGCCGCGCAGAACAACCTGGGCGTGCTCTACGCGACAGGCCAGGGCGTGCCGCACGACGACGCGGCTGCAGAGCGCTGGTTCCGCGCTGCGGCTGACCATGGTGCGGAGATGGCCGCACGGAATCTGGCCGTGCTTCGTGGAGAAAGCAGCGGGATTCGGGCGGGCCGAAGCGCCGCGAATGGCGCGGCGGCAGGCATGCATCCGGCATTGGCCAGCGCAGGCTGTCGGGCCGCGGCACCACGCACCTGAAAGACCGGCCCCAATGCAGGGTGGAGACAGGGTGTCTTGATCGGCGGCGCATTTTGAGCCTTGCGCGGCTCAAGATGTGGGCATTCCGGACGATACAGTCCGGCAAGTGCTTCCTCGACACCGCCCATGCGCCGACTACTGACCGCCCTTGCGATCGCGATTGCGACCTCCACCCCCGCCTGCGCACAGTCGGTGGACGGCTTCGGCCGCCACCTGGCGGAGCTGATCAACCGCTACCGCGAAAGCCACGGCTTGTCGCCGCTGGCACTCGCCCAGGACCTGGTGACACTGGCTGCGGAGCACAGCACCGACATGGCCACTCGCCGGCAACTGACCCACGAAGGCTTTCGCGACCGGTTCAACCGAAGCGGCAGCCGTGTGTGCGTCGAAAACGTCGGCTGGAACTATCCCACCGCCGAAGCCCTGCTCGAGGGCTGGCGCCATTCACCCGAGCACCACCGCAACCTGCTCGAGCCCAAGGTCGCGCGCATGGGCGTCGTCGCCGACGCGCGCTTCGTGACCTTCTTCGCCTGCCTTTGATTGGACCCGGCGACTGGCAACCGCCAGCACACGCCATCCCGCCATTCGCGCAGGCGTCGTGCACCGATGAATGCTCTTCAGAGCCCGTCGACGCCGACCAAGAACCACTCGGCCTCGGCCACCATGCCCTTCGAGATGGCGTCCCACGATCTGCCATGGAAGTCCTTGGGCAAACGCGACTCGACCGCCACCAACGCGGGCCCAACCTGCACGACGAGGTCCACCATCGCGTCCCACAGCACCGGCCCGCCGTTCTTCATGGCCAGCTGATGCCAGTGCCGCGTGTGAATGGTGTCGAAGCGGTCGCGAACAGGCAAACATTTTGCTCGCAAGCACTCCGAAAACGGGCACCAGACGGGCACCAAACCTCCGCCTTCAGCTCAGAAAGGGCAACGGCTAACCCCTTTCGGAGCTAACCCGTTGATTTCAATGGGCGGCTGGCAGATCGAACCACGACCCCCTTGGTTCGTAGTTGCCGGATCGCATTTAAGCTGTTGATTTCTAAGGGGTTGTTGCCATCTGTTCCAGCCGATTTTGAATTGCTTTGCAATGTTCTGAGCATCTGAGTCCCGCAAAATTCCCCCATCGGATTTGAGAACGATCGTGTTTTGTCAACAGTTGTCCCGGTTACGAGTCAATCGTCGGCGACGAATAGGTCTGCCAGCGCGGCAACGCGCGGTAACCATGGCGCCAGATAGCCGACCTGGCGCTGGCCCGTTGCGCATCAGTGCGGGGTGCCCAGCAACGACGAAGTCCACGATCCGCACGGCCGTCTTGCCAGCGTGCTCGCGGTGCAGCCGCCCGTGCATACTGCTGCGAGGTGCCCTTCCACGAGATCGGCATCAGCGGCACCAGCGTGTCGAGCGGCGGATGGTCGAATCCTCGCCCACCAACTTGCCAGGGGACAGCAGGGACACGTAGCCGCCAGGTGCCAGCGCCCAGGCCGGGCAGGCGGCCACCCACTGCTTTTTCGAGGACCGGCCCGCTGTGTGACCAGGTCTCAACCCGCCCGCGCAGGCCGCCTCGATTGCCGCGAGATGCTCGGTGCACTCGGTCAGAACCAGAATCTTCCTGCCCTGCTGGTAGGCGTCGACGATGTTCCTCGGCAATTCCGGCCATTCGGGCGTCATCAATCGCCAGCGTCCGGAAGACCTCTTGGATGCGCGCGTCGGGCAACACGATGACGGTCGCAGACATAGGACCGCGGCGTCTACCTCCAGAGTCTCGCGGCGCACCCGTCCGGCTTCGCTGCCGTATGCCGAATCTGCCCGCACTGCGTGAAGATGTGATGGCTGCTGCCCGTGGCTAAGTAGGTGGGTGTGGCTGCCAGCCAAGCCGTACCCGGCCTTGGCCCGCTTGAAGATCGCCTCGAAAAGAGGGGGCTGACAGGTGGTGGCACTCGTCGACGACGATCTGTCCGTAGTTCTCGACCAATGAATCATCCTCGCCCTGCCGCTGACCCCTCCCGGCAAGGACGCATCACCGCCAAGTCGATCCCGCCGGTCGGTCTGGCCTTGCCGCCGCCGATGGTGCCACCACGCCAGGGCCAACGCCGAGAAAGGACTGCAGCCGTTCCTTCCAGATTGCCTGAGTAACTCGGTGCGATGGACCAGGACCAGGTGTCGACGCCACGGCTCGCGATCAGAGCAGCAGCGGTGACTGTCTTGCCAAACGCCGCCGGCGCGCACAGAACGCGCGTTTGGCGCTTCAGCATCGCCTTGGCGGCGGCCTGTTGGTCGGGTCGTAGGGTTCCCGCCGAACTCGATCTCAAGCGGTTCACACACCGACCATTCGTCCCAAGGTCGCGGCGAATGCCCTGGTCCCGCAGCAGTTGTTGCCAGCCTCCAGGCAACCCACGAGGCAGGCCGATGTGTTGGGGAAGTTCTCGGCGCAGCCGATGACGCGCAGCTTGTCCCACACCGGCATGCGCATGGCTGCACGGTAGAACTCCGGATTCTGGAAACTAAGGCGGAGCAACGGGCGGTCCGCCAGTGACTGCGGCAGCGGTCCTTCGCGACATACACGAGGTTGGCCAGGGTCAACGACACGGACTCCGGCATCGGGCCGGGCAATCGTTGGTCGGCCGATGGACGTGGCTTCCACGGTTCGACCGAGTCTTCGTCGCTTACGAAGGTCACATCGAGTGGATGTGAGCCCTGATGGCGCGAAGAATCGTGGGCGCGATGTCGTGCGGCGCCATCGGCCTGACGGACGTCTGAAAGGCCCATTGATCCGGGAACGGTTGCAGCGCTTCGTCGACGAACACTGCATTTAACTCGCGGGCGGCTTCCTGCAACAGCAAGGCAATCAGGTTGCCGAACCGCCCTTGGGCGGCGATGTCCTGGCTTGAAACAGCCGAGTCGTAGGAAGTGAGCTGTCCGCTGCCGGGTCCGGGCACAGGTGGGGCTGATCCAGGGCCGTGCCGAGGCGACGGGCGTCACGCGCCGCAACGCTTGCCGAGAAGAAAACCCGGGCGTGGGCGCCCTCACCTGAGCGAGAGACCTCCAGGGCCACAGGCACGCGCCCAGCTCGCTGCAAGACTTCGCGGTATGGCATCTTCACGCCACCCGCATCGTCGAAGTCCACCGCCGGAAAGTTGCAGGTGTCGTCGGTGAGCAGTGGGTAGACGCCGGTGGTGTCGTCCGGCGAGGTGGTCGAAAGATCGTCCGGTCGGTCAGCGCAATCAAGCTGCGGTGGCCACAGTCCGGCGCACTTGATCCTGGGCTTCTCGCAGACACCGGCGCGCCACTCGTTGGCGCAGGCCGGTGCGTAGCCAGTGTCTTGCCGGCTTTGCTTTCCAGGCACCAGGTAGACATCGGTGCGGCAAGAGCGCGCTTCCGGCGAAACAGCGTGACCTTCTGATCGGTGCTCAACGCGCCGGCGCTGCGGGCTGTCGACTTCGGCGGGCTTGCCTCACTCGATGCCGTTCGAGACCAGCAGTGCGACCAGGCGCACGCGTTCT
>JADKIA010000002.1 GCA_016721465.1 Ideonella sp.
GACTGTCTACGAGGTGTCGGGAACGACTCCCGAAGGGCGTCCCTCTAGGCGGGTGCTGCTGCGGACGAGGGCCTCTTGACTTGTCCGAGTTCAAAGGCCAGATGCGTTCAGGCGCGGCTGCGTCAGATTCTAAGGCGACGGTGCTTGCAGGTCGATTGCTCCCCGCAACGCGGCTTCCGGACCGAACCTCATTGCCTTCGTGGCGGTGCGTGGACGTCAACTTTGCCGGGCCCGCGTCGGGAACCGTCTACCAGCCCAGAGGCGCGGCCGAGTTCATGGGCACTCAGTAGCGACGACGGCCTGTCCGGTCTTGTACAGCCTCAAGCAAGACACCGTGGAAGTGACTGGGGCCATGACCGGCGTCAGAGAACCCGGACAGCCCTGGCCTGCGCCCCCAGGGCGGTGGAACACGCTGACCTGCCCATTTCGCTCACACACCGCGGTCCAGACGCACAGGGGCATCGTCTTCAGCTTGTGGCAGCCTGAACGCCGCGAGCGCCACCGTGCGCAACACCATCCTGGCGGCGGGCCGAGCACGGGCACCAGGCACCCAGGGCAGTCCGCCATGCCGGCGCAAGGTCCCACCGTCGCTCGCCCAGCCTCCCGGCCAGCACGCTGCGGGCCACGGCCACCTCCAGACCAATGGTCAAGCAGCTCGATGGCACCTCGGTGCTGAGCTGGTCAGCTTCAACGCCAGCACCGGCACGCTGATCTTCAACCGGCTGGCGGGCAACCTGAGCAGCCCTCGTCGTCAACGACATCATCTCGAGCGCGCCGCGCACCGCCGCGCCCAATGGCTTCCTGCGCAAGGTGACGCGCATCCAGAACACCAACGACGGGTAGGTGGAGGTGCGGGACGGCCATGACCAACGTCTGACCTGCCGGACGAGGCCGACATCAGCGTCGACCAGCAGCCTTGACTCCGTCGACGTGCAGCGCGCCGCCGCCATGGAGCGCGGCCACGTTCCATGCCGCCGCACAGGCCGGCGGCGTCCACCACACCGTGCAGAACTTCAACCTCGTGCTGTACGACCAGACGGTAACCCCAACACCACCGACGACCAAAGACCGTCAGCGGCAGCTTCAAGGTGCAGCCCCGGGGTGGTGGTGGACTTCCGGTGCCGCCGCGCGTTCTTGCTCCGGACCCCTACTTTCTGGAAAGTCCGTGCTGGACGAGGATGCCGAGATTACCGTCAGCGCCAAACCGAAGAAGGAGCTGCGCGAGTCGCAGCGCATTGCCCGCATCCCACTGCCGCCCATCACCGCCGGCCTGCTGGTCTTCGTGCCCGACATCGTGGTCACGGTCAATCTGAAGGGCAGCGGCAGTCGAGGTGCAAAGTCGGAGCCACGCAGAGCCAGACCCGGAGGCCGGCGTTTCATACGACAGCGGCTTCAGCAAGATCAACGTCGTCGACACCTGCTGGGAATCACACCGGCCCCACCTTCGAGGCAGCGGGAGGCCATGTTGCCGGTATCACCGCACGCCGCGCTGTGGCTGATGTTGTACGGCGTGGCGGGCATTCCCTGCCGAGGCCGGGCCCTACGTCAAGTTCGAGGCGTGTACCCCGGCACGCCGGCCTGGACGATGCGCTACGGCATCGAGGGTAACCTTGGCGTAGACATCGACCTGCTGATCCTGTCCAAGGACTGACATCGCTGTTCGACACGGTCTTCGACGACAAGACCAAGGTGGCGCTCAACGATCGGCCCGTTCCCCGGAGATCGGCTCGAAGTACCTGTGCGACGACGGCTACTCGGCGCGCATCGGCGTGGGGCTCATCGGTGCGATACGCCGGTTCAGCCGCATGCGCCGACCGACGACAAAGAGACGGGGCCGGCAGCGGCACCATCGACGGAGCTCCAGCCCGGATGGACCGCTGGGCCGCACGCGCAAGGCCGACCGGCACGAGATCTCGGCCTCGCTGCGCAATGGCACCTACACCATCACCGCGGTGCTCAGCGACAGCGGCAATCCTGCAGCCACCCGCACGCGCGAATCCACCGTGCAGCTGGCGGGCAACCGCTGCCAATTCCGGCGGGTTGCCCTCGGTGGACATCACCAGCAACGACAACCCGTTCCCGCTGGTGGTGATCGACACCGATGGCAACCTGACGCTGCGCGCAGCGCGGTGGCGTGACCCCGGCGTGCGGCTCAGTCACCCTCGAGGTCCAACTCGAGTCGCGTGACGCCGGCACATCCACGCCGGAGCGCCCGAATTCGTCAGCGAGGGCGGCCCGCCGCGCTCGGTCTGCAGCCACACCTTCACCCACGTCTACAAGCACGCGAGCCCGCAGACCATCACCGCCAAGTTCGCGTACGGCGGCATGACGGCCACCGACAGCATCGACGTGGGCGCTGATGCCGCTTCCTCGCCCAGCCTGGGTGATGTGCAGTTCACCGCGCCCAGCGGCACGCGCTACATCTACGAGGGCGACCAGGTCTCCTTCAACGCCTCGGGCAGCAACCCGGTCTGGTCCTCCAGCGTGCCCGAGGACAACATCAACGGGCTGGTGGGCAACAACGTCAACGGCCGCTTCAACTCCATCGGCCAGCGCACCGTCGTGGCCCGCTACGACAACGGGCACGGCGGGTTCGTCTCCAAGAACGTGACGGTCAATGTTTGAGCGCACTGGCCCGGCCTTGAAGGGTGAGGCTGCGCGGCCGCCAGGCGACCTCGCAGCGCTCGCCTCCCTGGCAGCAGGCGGCCGCCGATCAGCTCAACGCAGCCCGGCGGACACACCACCCGCAAACGCTCGGCGGGCTTGCCGCGGTTCAGCCACGATGAAGGGCTGGAGGGCTTGGCAACCGTGCCGCCATCGGGATGGCTGGGTGTTTGGCCTGCTTTTGGTTTCGCACCAAGAAAAAAGCACCGGGCGTTGCCGCCAAGTGCTTGATTGTCCTACCGAATTTGGTAGGCGCGATTGGACTCGAACCAACGACCCCCACCATGTCAAGGTGGTGCTCTAACCAGCTGAGCTACGCGCCTGAGAAGCCTTGAACTATAGCACGACCTCTTCGCCGCACTACCGCCGACGCGCGTGACGAATGCCCGGCATTCAGGCTCACCTGGCGCAGCACGCTGGCCGGCGCGAGGCGTCGCTCACCTCCACGGTGAAGGTCATGTAGGCCGTGCCCCGGTCATGCCTTGACCGATTGGGTGCACACCGGTGACGTTCATCTTCTCCTTGGCGAAGACCTCGAAATGCCGCGCAGCAAGCCTGAGCGATCGGCCGCTTCGACCATCACGTCCGACCGGATAGGCGGCATCGCGTCCTGCCGGTTGCTGTCCCCAGGCCACCGCGATCACACGCTCGGGCGAGCGCTCGGCCATGTGGTGGAAGTTGCTGCGGCGCATGCGGTGGATGGCCACGCCCTTGCCGCGGGTGACGTACCCACCGATCGCATCCGGCGGCGCGGGGCGGCAGCAGCGCGCCAGCGAGGTGAGCAGCGATTCCCTCCGACCACGAGCACGCCGCCTTCAGTGGGCCGGGCACGCTTGAGGTGGATGGTTTCGTCGGCATCGGCTGCGAGCTCCGCGGGCTTGAGCAGGTTTTCGATGTTGCGCAGCGAGAACTCGTCCTTGCCCACCACCTCGAACAGCGAGTCCGCTCCCTTGAAGCCCAGCGCCGCCAGGTCGTCGAGCTTGAGCGCCGTCCGTCCCTCGCGCTGCAGCAGTTTCTCCACCTGCTCGCGGCCACGCGCAACGGTGCTGCTCATGGCCTGGGCATTGAACCGGCGCGTACTTTGGCGCGCGCGCGATGGTTTTTGCAGGTACCCCAGCTCGGGGTTGAGCCGATCGGCGCGAAGGCGCGCCCTCCTGGCCGTGATCACCTCGACCGTCTGGCCGTTTCCGCGGGTGTTCAGCGGCACCATGGCGCCATCGATGCGGGCGCCGCGGCAGTGGTGCCCCGGGTCGTGTGTGCAAGACGTAGGCAAAGTCGACCGGCGTGGCACCTGCCGGCAACTCGATCGTGGCCTGAGGCGTGAACACGTAGATGCGGTCATCGAAGCCGAGGCCCTCGGTGCCTTCGCCACCGGGCGCAGACGCCCGGCATAGTCGCGTTCCCAGGCAAGCAGTTGGCGCAGCACGGCCTTGCGCGCCTCGGCGACACGCTCTCGAAGTCGCCCGCGGCACTCACGCCGGCGCAGCCGCGCGCCGCCTTCCTTGCAGGCCCAGTGCGCGGCAACGCCATGCTCGGAATACTCGTGCATGGCCGCGGTGCGGATCCGCACTTCCACCGGCGGCCATCGTCACCCAGCACCACCGTGTGCAGGCTCTGGTAGCCATTGGGCTTGGGGCGCGATGCGAAGTGGTCGTTCTCTCGCCAGGCATCGCGCGAAAGCGCTTGTGCACCCGCGACAGGGCCGCATAACACGATGGAACGTCGTCCACGATCACACGCAATGCGCGCACATCGAACACGCGGTCCAACGCCAGGCTCTTGCCTTGCATCTGCGCCAGATGCAGAGGGGGTTTGACTTGCCCTGCACTCGCCGCACGCCGGCGGTCGCCATGGCCTGGCCATTTGCCCGCGGATGACCTCGATGCCGGCCTCGCGCTCGATGCGTTTCTCGTCGACCATGCGAGCCACACCTGTAGTCCTCAGTCTGCAGAAATCGGAAGGCCAGGTCCTCAGTTCCCACTCTGATCTGCCGGATGCCCAGGCGGTTGGCCGGGCGCAAACACGTCGCGACTCCCTGCGCCAGCAAGGCCGGGCAGGCCTGCTTGGTGGTGGCATACCAGCGCAGCGTCGTAGCCGAGAGGCCAGGCGAAGCAGCACCACGCGCAAGCGCGAGAAGGCCAGCAGCATCTCGGCACGCGCTCGGTCTGCTGGGCCGTTGGTCGGCCTCGACGCGCCTCCGCGGGCCGCGCGCTGGATCTGCGTTTCAGGTGCGGCCCCCGGGCCGGCGCGGCTTTCGCCAAAGGCCTGGCCACCATTTCTTCGACGTTGCAGAAAATCGCCCGCACTAAACCAGATATGCAGCGGCCTCGCGGTGGGTGGCGCTGATGTCGGCCCAGGATGCGGGCCACGCCTCGGCACGGCCCTTGGCCTCTTCACCCGTGTCCAGCGTCTGTCCAACCAGCAGCGGCTCGGCGAATGCGCGGGCACGCTCCAGATCGGCCTGGCTGCGGTCGGCCGAGGCATCGCCGGCGATGCGCACGATGGCCGCCACCGGCGCCGGTGTGGAGCACGTCCGAGCCGTTCGGCGAAATGGCTTGTGTCTTCATCCGCCAGAGGAACTACCGCTGACCGCCCTCACCTGATCGTCCGCCACCTTCTGGGCGCATGGCCCACGCCGGCAAACTACCAGTCGGGCGCGTGGCCTGCGTTGCGTCATGGTCTGGGCGGTCGCGGCAGACAGCAGATCGGATTCGCGCCGCGCAGCAGCAAGGTCGGCAGCCCCAGGCTGTCGTAGGCCTGCCAGAGTGCCGCCCGCCCAGCTTGGCCAGCTCCGGCGTGATCATGCGGAAGGGCACGGCGATGGCCGTGGTCCCAGCGCGGCTTGTAGCCGCTGCCGTCGGGCAATTACGGGGTCTGCCAGGGCCAGCCATTGCTCGCGCGTGCGGGCCAAAGCCCTGCGACAGGCCCCACAGTGCATCGGCCGCCTGCTGCTCGCTGTCCCAATGTGCGGGCTGGCCAAGGTAGGTGCCGATGCAGGCTAGCGACGCCGGCTGATCACCGGCCCCACGTCGTTGAGCACCAAGCGGCGCACGGGCGACTTCGGCAGGGCCGACACGCCCAAACCGATCAGGCCGCCCATCGAGGTGCCGACCCAATCCACCACGTCCGCATCCAGGCGCGCCAGCAAGTGACCATGTCCGGCCACATAGGCCGGGATGGCATAGCCCATCGGGTCGGCCAACCAGTCGGATTGCCTCGGCCCGACCACGTCGGGGCAGACCACCCGGTAGTGCCCACGCAGCGCCGCCGACAGCGTGTCGAAATCGCGACCCTGGCGCGACAGCCCATGCACGCACACCAGCACGCGCCGGTTCGCCGGGTCCCCACTCCCAATAGGCCATGCGGTGCAGCCCTCTGGGCATCGAGGCACTGCACGTGGCGCAGGCGAGGTTCAGTCATGGGTCAGTTCCTTTCCGGATAATCCGCCAACGATTCATGTCTTCAACGGAGATTGTCATGCTCAAGGCAAAAGTGCCATCGTCACCGGCTCGACCAGCGACATCGGTCTGGGCATGGCCCTGGCGCTGGCCAGGCTGGCGCAAACGTGATGCTCAACGGCTTTGGCGACGTGGCTGGGGCCAAGGCGCAGGTGGCGGCCGAATCTGCGGCGTTTGGTGGCAAGGTGTCCTACCACGGCGCAGACATGAGCAAGCCTGCGGAGATCGAGGCCATGGTGCGCGCCTGCGAGGCCGAGTTCGGCGCGGTGGACATCCCGGTCAACAACGCCGGCATCCAGCACGTGGCCAACATCGAGGACTTCCCGGTGGACCGCTGGGACGCCATCATCGCCATCAACCTGAACTCGGCCTTCCACACCATGCGCGCGCGGCCTTGCCCGGCATGAAGAGGCGCCACTGGGGCCGCATCATCAATGTGGCCTCGGTGCATCACCGTGGGTTCGGCGCAGAAGTCGGCCTATGTGGCGGCTAAGCATGGCATCGTCGGCCTGACCAAGGTGGCGGCACTCGAGAACGCCACCACCGGTGTCACCGTAAACGCCATCTGCCCCGGCTGGGTGCTCACACCGCTGGTACAAAAGCAGGTGGACGCGCGCGCGGAAAGCCTCAAGATCAGCAACGACGAGGCCAAGCGCCAGTTGCTGGCCGAGAAGCAGCCCTCGCTTCAATTCACCACGCCGGCCGAGCTGGCCGAGCTGGCCTTGTTCATGTGTTCGCCAGCCGGCGACAACATCCGCGGTGTGGCCTGGAACGTGGACGGCGGCTGGACGGCGCAGTAGTCGCGGACCGTGCACGCCGCTGGCTATCGCTCGCGCGCCGCTTCCAGTGCCACCGTTCGCACCGGAGAGAGCAGGTACTCCAGCACGCTACGCCGTCCCTGATGAATCTCGGCGGTCACCAACATGCCCGGACTCAGAGCCAGCTGGTCACCCGTGGTTGCGACCGTCAAGCGTGCCGTATCCAAGCGCACGAGTGCACGGTAGCTCAGTGGCTGCGACTGTGGCGCGGCATTGGGCTTTTGTTCCGTCGCATCGGCGCTGACCAGAGCGACGTGCCCATCCAGCAACCCGTACTTCTGGAACGGATACGTCGCCACCTTCAGGCGAACCACCTGCCCGGCGGCCACAAATCCCACGTCCTCGTTCTTCAGCTGCACCTCCGCCTGCAACAGCTCGTCCACCGGTACGATGTTCAGCAGCAAAACCCCAGCCGACACCACGGCACCCTGGTTCGTCACCGCCAGGTCCTTCACAATGCCATCGTTGGGGGCGCGAATCTCCAACATCCCTGCGCGCAGCTGAGACTTCTGCAGCTCTTGCTCTGCGCGATTGAGCTGAGCCAGCGTGTCCACCCGCTCGTTCTCCAGCTGGCTGCCGTACTGCGAGCGCAGCGCCGTGATCTTGCGTTCGCTCTGCGCGATCGAGGCCTGCAGGCTGACCACGCTGGCACGTTGGGTCTCCAGATCGTGGCCACGCTCGGCGGCTTCACGAGTCTTCTCGGCAGCGGCCAGCTCGCCCACGAAACCTTCCTGCAGCCGCTTGAACGAATCGGCCACGCTCTGGTAGCTGGGTAGGGTTTGCGTCAGCTTGGCCAGCACTTGCTGCGCCATCCGCAGCTCTGCCTTCGCTTTGTTGAGCGCTTCCGATTCCTGCGCCACCGCATCCACATAGGCCTGGCGCCGCGCGCGGAACTGGCTTTCGACCCTGGCGGCGAGCGCCGGCGGCGCGTTGCCGGGCAAGAACGGGCGATCGGCCAGTTCGGCCGCGATGCGGGCGAGGGTGAGGCGCCGAATCGCCACCTCGTTGCCCGTGGCCAATGTGTCGGCCTGGGACAGCTGGGGGTCCAGGCGCATCAACACCCTGGCCCGCCCGCACCCGCTCCCCGTCACCCACCAGGATCTCGCTGACCACACCGGCGTCCGCAGGCTGCACCACCTTCGTGTAGCCGATGGGCACCAGCCTGCCCTCTGCCGACGCGATGATGTCGAGCTTGGCCAAGGCCGCCCACAACAGCAGCAAGCCAAGCGCCGCCACCAGGCACAGCAGCAGCAGGCGCGGTCGCCGTTCGGGCGGCCGCTCCTGGATCGCCAGCAGGTCTGGCGCGAAGTCCAATGCGTCGGCGTCGACCGTGTCAGCATTCACGGCAGCACCGGCGGTGTACTGCCGACCCAACTCGGCTTGTGCCCGCTGGCACTGATGGCCGCAAGGAACAGCTCATCGCTGCTCGGTGACGCCACTGGCGTGATCGGGCTAGGCAGGCCGGCCGTCACATCGACGAGCAGCATCGTGCCCGCCTGCAGCGCCGTCCACGGATCGACCAGGCTGCTGGCCGTCAAGCTCTGCCAGCTCGTGGCGCTCATGCTCCCCATCTTGTCGATGACGCTACGCGCGTCGATGTCGCCGTAGCTGCCGGTGGTGGCATAGCGCCAGGCCACGTCGCCGCCGATCGCCTTGCTGTTGCTGCCGGACAGGTAATAGGTGTTCAGCTCACCCGCTGGCGACCATTCAGCCTGACCGGGGTTCGCCGCGCGCCACTGATCGAAGCGATTGGCCAGGCCCTCGAAGTCGAAACTCACGCTCTTCTGGTTGCGCAAGCGGTCGGTACTGGCCGCCGCGTAGTCCCCGCCCGTCGCGGCGGTGACGACTTGCAGCGTGGTGAGGTTGCGGCGTGTGCTGTCGAGGTACCAGTCACGCAAGGTGATGCTGTCGCCCGCGCCCAATCCGATCACCAGATTCGTGCCAACGCGGGACAAGCGCAGGTCCGCATAGCGAATTCCTCCGCCCAGGCTCAGCGTGTCCGCTGCCATCTCGACGTGAGCACCAAGTCGGCGCCATCGCCGCGGTTGAAGGCCAGCAGATCCTGGTCCTGGCCCGCGTCGATGGTGTCGTTGCCCTTACCGGCAGCGACGAAGTCGGTGCCGTTGCCGGTCGAAATCACGTCCTCGCCGGCCCCACCGTCGACAAAATCATTGTCGTTGTCGGTCTGCACCATGTCATCGCCGGCTCCGGCCACCACGGCGTCGCGCCCGTTGCCCGCACGGATCGTGTCGTTGCCAGCACCCGCGGCCAACACATCGTTGTCGTTACCGCCATCAAGCGTGTCGTCGCCGGCCCCTGCAAACAGATCATCCATGCCATTGAAGCCATCGAGCAAATCGTTGCCGGCGCCACCGTCCAGACGGTCGTTGTCGTTGCCACCGGTCAGCAGGTCGTTGCCATCGCCGCCCACCAGCAGGTCCGCGCCGTTGCTGCCATCGAGCGAATCGTCGCCCGCACCACCCCACAGCTCGTCGGTGTCGTTGCCGCCGCGCAGCGTGTCGTTGCCGCCTTCGCCAAACAGCTTGTCGTTGCCGTTGCCGCCATCCAGAATGTCGCTGCCCCAGCGGCCATAGAGGATGTCGTTGCCATTGCTGCCGTTGATGGTGTCGTCGCGGCGGTCGCCGGTCAGTGTGTCGTTGCCGTTGCCGCCATTCAGCGTGCGGGTTCCGATCATCAGATCGGCCAGGGTGTGGACGGAACCGTCGGCGAACTCGAAGCGTTCGATGCCAGCGCTGGCCGCGATCTCGACACCCTGGCCGGCCTGCGCCGTGCCGTCGCTGCCGAGAACCGAGATGAAGACCCGGGCCTGGCCGCTAAGGCAACGCTGAACAAGCACCCCTTGCAAGGTGAGTCAGCGGCCATGATTTCGGGATGCGGGAAGTCATGATTGTGGCGATCGGTTTCCAGGCCCACCGGGCCTTGCGAACGGGTCTTTCGACCCTGTTTTCGTCCTCATGGACGCACCCGTGCCATCAGCCGCGTTCGCGACATGAAGATGTTGGCCAGCGCCAGCGCCGTGAACGCGCGAGTGGCGTTCTTTGCCAGCCCGCGGTATCGCGCCTTGCTGAAGCCCCACAGCCGCTTGACCACACCGAAGACGTGCTCGACGCGCGCACGAACCTTGGACTTCTCGTGGTTTCTCGCCCACTTGGCTTCGTCGACCTCGCCGCCGCGCCTGCCTGCGCGCTCGTTGGTCAGGTCCTTCGCCTTGGGCGCCTTGCTTTGAATCAGCTCGCGCTGGCCCGAATACGCGCTGTCGCCGTACACGCGCTGTCGCCGTACACGCGCTGCTCGTCGCCGTGCAGCAGGTCCGGCAGGGGATGCTTGTCGTGCACGTTGGCCGCCGTCACCACGGCGCTGTGAGTCAGGCCCGTCTTGCTGTCCACGCCAATGTGCAGCTTCATCCCGAAGTACCACTGCTGGCCCTTCTTGGTCTGGTGCATCTCGGGGTCGCGCGCCTTGTCCGCGTTCTTCGTCGAGCTGGGTGCCCCGATGATGGTTGCGTCCACGATCGTGCCCTTGCCCACCTTCACCACCCTTGGCCTGCAGCACCTCGCCTACCTTGGCGAACAGCTGCTCGCCCAGCTTGTGCTCGCCCAGCAGGCGTCGGAACTTCAGCAGCGTCGTTCCGTCGGGCACCCGCTCGCGACCCAGATCGATGCCCACGAAGCGCCGCAAGCTCGTGCTGTCGAGCAGCGCCTCCTCGCAGGCTTCATCGGCCAGGTTGAACCAGTGCTGCACGAAGTGCATCCGCAGCATCCGCTCCAGCCCGATGGGCGGGCGTCCGCCTTCGCCCTGGGGTAATGCGGCTCGATCACTTCGCACAGCTGCGCCCAGGGCACGATCGCCTCCATCGTCTGAAGGAACACGTCGCGTTTGGTCGGCCTGCGGTATTGTTCAAATGCGGCTTGCTGATCGGCGGCCATGGCGAGTGTTTGCTGCTTCATACGTAGTTAACGTGTTAGCCATCTATTCGTTGACGGCTTTTTCAGCATTGCCCTAATGTCAAATGTCTTGCTGTAGGTGGCCTCATGAGGCGTAGGCGCACCGCTGGTGATGGGCCCAGACAGCGCGTCGTTCTTGACAATTCCTGGAGCCAAGGCTCTTGTGGTGACTGGGTAGTAGCCCACTGTCGCCGTCTGCTGCCCCGGGGCGCTTATCGTTACGAACGCATGCGGGAAGTCCCCCACGAATATGTTGCCTTGGTAGGCATGAAAGGTTGCTGTGTATCCGGTTGTTCCCATGTTGGCTTCTCCGTGCTACTTGCGATCAAACTTCTCGTGGGTAATGACAATTCGCGCCGTCAGTCGCTTGGTCGTCATGTCATAGACCCCAAATTCATGCCGCACGCCACTGCCCTCCAGATGGAGGTACATACCGACCGCCACACACTCGGGTATCTCGATGAACGCTCGGCGATCCAGGCCAATTCGCCGACTGTGCGTTTGGCTCGGCTCCCCTCGCAGCTTCTCCTGCGTGACGTCCATGTCTTGCTTCAACCCGCAGTTCAGCGACTTCACGTACTCCTGATTACTCCCGTCCCAAGGCGGCCAGTCTGCGTGCGACCAGAGGTCAGCGCAGTGCCGCAACAGCAATGCCAAGGTGATCGCCGTCAGGCCCCAAACGAGCCATTTCGGGACTCGGTAGTAGCCCGTGGCCGGCACAGGCACAGGGGCCGATTCGTTCACGGGATTTGTCTCGCTCATCGAAATGCTCCTCGCCGCAAGGCGAAATGGATGTGGGTATCTGGCGCGCAAAGGGTGGTCTGGCGCATCTTGAAGTAGAACCTGTTCATCTGGGTTCGCTCCCCGGTCGGATGTCTGGTTCACGATGGGTCGTGCTCGCGTCTTGCATCGATCGCGCACGCACCTTGGCTGTGTCGCCACCCGCCCCGAGGCTTGGCCCCAAGCTGATGACCTCATCCACCCGCAAGCCCCTCGGCAACGCATGGCTGATGAACAGCATCGTCACTCGGCCCTTGAGCGAATTCACCGTCTTCGCAAAGGCTTCCGCCGTCGCGCTGTCCAGCGCCGAGGTGGCTTCGTCGAAGATCAGCACCTTGGGCGCCTTGAGCAGCGCGCGGGCGATGGCCAGGCGTTGTTTCTGCCCGCCCGACAGACCCGCGCCGCGCTCGCCCACCTCGGTCTGGTAGCCCTGCGGCAGGGCCTCGACGGTGGCGTGGATGCCGGCCAGCTTGCAGGCCTGCACCACCTGCTCGAAGCTGGCCGCCGGGTTGCCAGCCATCAGGTTGGCCAGCACGCTGCCCGAGAACAGGATCGTCTCCTGCGGCACCACGCCGAAATGCGCGCGCAGTTCGTTGGCGCTGAGGTGGCGGGTGTCCACACCGTCGATGCGGATGCTGCCCGCTGTGGGGGTGTAGAAACCCAGCATCAGCTTGGCCAGCGTGCTCTTGCCGCTGCCCGAGGGGCCCATCAGCGCGATCGCCTGGCCAGGTTCGAGCGTCAGATTCAGGTTCTCGTACAGCAGCGGTCGGTCGTCGGCGTAACGGAAGCCCAGGCCCTGCACCTCGATGCGCCCCGCACCGTTGGCCGGGCGCTGCGGTGTCAGCGTGTAGGGTTCGGCCGGCGCGTTCATCACGTCGCCCAGGCGCTGCACGGCCAGACTGGCGTGCTGGAACTGGCTCCACAGCCCGACGATGCGCAGCACCGGCTGGCTCAACTTGGCGCTGAACATCTGGAAGGCCACCAGCATGCCGATCGTGAAACTCGGCTCGTGCATTACCGTCCACGCGCCGACCACCAGGATGGCCAGCGTCTGCAACTGGTCCATCGTGGTGGCGAAGGTGTTGTAGCTGTTGCCCAGCTGCCGGGTCCTGAAGCCCGCGGCCAGCAATGCGGCCAGGTAGCCGTTGTAGCGCTGGCGCAGCAGCGGCTCCATCTGCAGGCTCTTGACCGTCTCGAAACCAGCGATGTGCTCGGTGACGAAGGCCTGGTTGCGCGCGCTCATCATGAACTGCTGGTTCAGCTGCGCCTGGAACATCGGCGCGATGATGACGCTGACGAGGGTGATGATCGCCAGCATGCCGAGCGCTATCGCCGTCAGCAGCACGCTGTACCAGAGCATGACGCCCAGGCAGATGACCAGAAACGGCAGGTCCAGCAGCAGCGACACAGCGGCGCCCGAGACGAACTCGCGGATGGTCTCGATGCCGTGCAGCCGCGCCGAGACGACGCCGGTGGAACGCCGCTCGAAGTAGCGCAGCGGCAGCTTGAGCAGGTGCGCCCAGACGGCGGCGCCGAGCACGGCGTCGACCCGGTTGCCGGTGTGCAGCACCAGGTACTGCCGCACCCAACTCATCACGCCCGAGAAGCCGGTGAACAGCAGCATCGCGATGCCGATCGCGATCAGCGTGCTCTGGGTTCGGTGCACCACCACCTTGTCGATGATGGCCTGCGTGAACAGCGGCGTGGCCAGGGCGATCAGCTGCAACGCCAGGCTGGCCAGCAGCACGTCGCGCCACACCTGGCGGTGCTTGAGCAGCTCGGGCACGAACCAGCCGAAGCCGAACACCCGGCTGACGCCGGCCGCGTTTGCCTGCGCGTCGGGGTCGGTCACAGCTTCGGCCGTGGGAGCCGACAGCCAGGACTTGCCCTTGCCGCCGGCGGGCGCAAACTCGGCTTCAAGAGCTTCGGCGTCCAGCGCCTGGGGGCTGTTGGTGCCGGCGCGGAACAGGATCAGTTGCCCGTCCTTCGCAGCCGTCACGATGCCCAGCGTGGGGGCGGCTTCGGCACCACGGGGCCGCAGGGCAACGAGCAGGGGAAACACCATGCGCTGCACGTCGCGTGCCTTCACGCTCACTGGTTTGATGCAGCCCCAGCTTGCGGCCTGCATCGATCAAGGTGGCGTGGGACGTGGGCGGAGGTATTCGCGCGCCGTCAGCGCGGCATCGAAGGGCAGGCGGTGCATGGCGCACACCGAGCCCAGCGCCCACAGCAACTCGCCAATGGGGACCGGTTCGTTCGCCCCTGCGCACTCCAATGAGATCAATGCACGGCCATGCATGAACGGCAGCACGAACTGCGCCTTCGCCAGACCGTGGCGCCTTGCCAATTGTCAATAACAGCACGCCAACGACGCGCACTTCCTAACGGAAAGTGTACGGTTGCAAGTCGCTGGCCTTGAGCCGGACTTACCCTGGCGGGCCATCGTGAGACGCCCTCAGCGCGTCGACATCTGCACGCTGCCGTTGACGGTGACGGTCACGTTCGCCTTGCCCGCCTCGACCGGCACGGCCTCGTCCGAAGCCAGGCTGGCCGACATGGCCCGCACCCGTGGCATGCCTTGCTGAAATGCCGCGTCGGCCTGCCCCACGTTGACCTCCCGGATGGCGTAGCCGCCGAAGCCGAACTGCTTGGCATAGGTGTCGGCGCGCGCCTTGAAGCGCCCGATGGCCTGTGCAGCCACGTCGCCCTCGACCCTTTCGCGGGTTTCTCGTGCCAGGCCATAGGCCACGTTGGACACCACCATGCGCTCAGTCGACCGGCCAGTTGGCTGATGGCCGCCATGTCGCGCCCTTCCAGCACCAGATCGGCCCGGCCTTGCCATCCGTTCACGCCGCCCTTGGGCGCGTAGCGCGGGTAGATGCCGAAGCTGCCGGTGCGTACCTCCACCTGGCCCGGGCGGGCGGCCTTGCGCGCTTCGGCCAGTGCGGCATCCAAGGTCTGCTTGAGCTGCGACTGCACGGCCGCAGCATCGCTGCCCTCGCGCTGCACCGACAGCGTGATGGCCAACAGGTCCTGCGCCACCTCCGCAGTGGCACTGGCCGACAGTTGCAGGACATTCTGTGGCGGCGGCAGGATCTGGGTCTGCGCAGCGGCAGCTGCGGCGCCGGCCATCAACGCGATGGCCAGGAAAGGGGTTCGAGTCATGGGATTCCCGTCTGGAAGCGGCCACCGGATCGGCAGCGTGTACACCTACAGCGCGCCGAGGCAGCGGCGCGTTGACGCATTTTGCGTCCGCGACCGAGCCGGCATCGCAGCGCTCCGAAGGGCAGAGCTGTAACTGCGGGTCATCGGATCCAGAATCGCACCCGAAACCGCCCGCACAATGCCTCTGTTACATATTCGAGTACGCATGAACGCGCCAGCCAACACCCGCCCTGACCGCATCGTCGTTGTCGACGACGACGCGCGCATCCGCGACCTGCTGCGCCGCTACCTCACGCAGGAGGGCTTCGAGGTGCTGCTGGTCGAGGACTCGAAGGCGCTGAACCGGCTGATGACGCGCGAGACGGTCGACCTGATCGTGCTCGACCTGATGCTGCCCGGCGAGGACGGCCTGTCGATCTGTCGCCTGCGCGCGGCCAACGACAGCACGCCCATCATCATGCTCACGGCCAAGGTGGAGGACGTGGACCGCATCGTCGGCCTCGAGGTGGGGGGCGGACGACTACCTGCCAAGCCCTTCAATCCGCGGGAATTGCTGGCCCGCATCCACGCCGTGCTGCGCCGCCGCCCGGCACCCGAGGCCCCCGGCGCGCATCGAAGGAAGCTCAGGTCGTCAACTTCGGTCCCTTCGACCCGACCTTCGCTGCGCCGCCTGGCCAAGAACGGAGAGCAGATGGCGCTCACGACCGGTGAGTTCTCCATGCTCAAGGCGCTGGTGCGCCATCCGCGCCAACCGCTGTCGCGGGACAAGCTGGCGCAGTTGGCCCGCGGCCGCGAGTTCGAGCGCTTCGACCGCAGCCTGGACGTGCAGGTCTCGCGCCTGCGCAAGATGATCGAGGCCGACCCTTCGCAGCCGCGCTACATCCAGACCGTCTGGGGCGTGGGCTACGTCTTCGTGCCGGACGGCTCGGCGTGAGCCACACCGCCTTCGCGGCTCGTTCCGCGGGCCCCCGGTGAGCGAACAAAAGGTTGCGCTCAGTCTCTTCTGGCGCACCTTTTTCTGCTTGCGGTGCTGCCAGGTGGCGGCATCTTCGCCTGGTGCAGACGCTGCGCACGCTGGAATCCGAGCCCCGGGTGGTGCTTGCCGCCCAGCAGATCGCCAGCCTGGTGAACCTCACGCGCGAAGGTACGCTACGCCGACCGCATCAACCGCGTGGCGCTGGTCAAGGCCATGAGCACGCGCGGAGGCCATCCGCGTGCTGCCCCGCGAGCCCGGCGACAAATGGGTGCCTTTCGAGCACGACACCTTCCCCGCAGCGTGAGCGTGGAGCTGCGCACACGCCTGGGCCGGGCGCCATCGTCGCCAGCAGCGTGAACGGCCAGCCCGGCGTAGGTGGGCTTCACCATCGACGACGACCCCTGGTGGCTGCACGCCGAAGAGGCGCGCATCCATCCGCTCACCGGCAACACCTGGTTCGTGTGGATCGGCATCGCCTTGCTTGCCACGGTGATCGGTTCGGTGGCGATCGCGCGGCTGATCAATCGCCGTTGCGCGACTTGTCGTTTGCCGCCAGCCGCATCCGCGGCGGCGAATTCGAATCGCGGCTGGACGAGAACACCTTGACCAGCGAAATTCGCGAAGTCAACATGGGTTTCAACCGCATGGCGCGCGAGCTGGCCAAGGTGGAGGAAGACCGCGCGGTGATGCTGGCCGGCATCAGCCACGACCTGCGCACGCCCTTGGCGCGGCTGCGGCTGGAGGCCGAGATGAGCGTCAGCGACGAGGAGGCCCGCCGCAACATCGCCGCCGACATCGACCAGCTCGACGCCATCATCGACAAGTTCATGGACTACGCCCGCCCGGGCGAGACGCGCCTTCGGCCGGCGCACCTGTCGATGCTGATCGACCGCGTGAGGCGGCCGCCTTCCGCGACACGTCGGAGATCCAGATCACCTCAAGGTGGCCATCGACCTGATGGTCCTGGCCGACGAGGTGGAGATCGGCCGGGTTCGCCAACCCTCTTCGAGAACGCCCGCCGCTACGGGCGCACGAACGAGACCGGCATCGCCATCGTCACGGTCAACCATGCGCGCACCGGGCCGTGGATCATCTGCACCGTGCGCGACAAGGCCCGGGCGTGGCGCCCGGGAGAAGCTGCCGCAGCTGACCACCCCGTTCTTCCGCGGCGACGCGGCACGCACCGCTGCCACGGGCGCCGGCCTGGGCCTGGCCATCGTCGAGAAATCCATGCTGCGCATGGGCGGGCAGCTCGAGATCCAGAACGCCCCGGACGGCGGCTTGATGATGCACCTGCGCTTCAAGCGGGCGCCCGATCCCGGCCGTCAGCGCCGCCAGTGCCGCTTCTGTCCAGGGTCTCTTCACCAGCAGCTCGCGCGCGCAGCGCCTCGAGCAGGTCGCGGTGAACTTCGAGAGCGCCAGTGCGCCGTCAAATGCCGACTTCACGATCGCGCGCACGGCCTCGTCGATGCGCTGCAGGGTGGCCGGACTGACGCCCTGCCCGGCCGGCAGGTAGCCGGCCAGGTCCAGATGGTTCGTCGGCGCGGCATAGGCCACATGGCCCAGGCCTTCGTCCATGCCGAGCGCGCAACCATGTCGTGCGCGATGTCGGTCGCCTTGGCCGGAGTCGTCGGCAGCCCCGGTGGACAGGTGCCGAAACGCCAGCCTCTGGCGGCCCGGCCGCCCAGCAGCACCTTGATCTTGGTGATCCAGCTCCTCGCGCGTCATCAGAAGCTAGGTCCTCGGTGGGGCGTTGGATGGGCGTAGCCCCAAGGCACCGATGCCGCGCGGGATGATCGACACCTTGTGCACGGCGTCCGTGCCGGGCAAGGCGAGGGCCACAAGGTGTGGCCTCTCGGCGAAAGGCCACCACCTCGCTGGCTCGCGCGCGGGTTGAGCAGGCGGTTCTTCTTTTCGAGCCCGGCCACGATGCGCTCGATCGCCACGGTGAAATCAGCCAGCGTCACGTCCTGACCGTTGCGGCGCGTGGGCAACGCCGCCTCGTTGCGCAAGATTGGCCAGGTCCGCACCCGAGAACCCGGTCGTCCAGCGCCGCCACCTGCTCCAGATCCACGGCCGCCGCCAGGTGGACCTGCGCACGTGAACCTGGAGGAACTGCACCCGGCCACCTTGTCCGGCCGATCCACCACCACCTGTCGGTCGATCGGACAGCGCGCAGCAGCGCGGGATCGAGGATCTCGGGCGGTTGGTGGCCGAAAGAACCTCCAGCCCCGACGAGCTGTCGAAGCCATCCAGTTCCACCAACAGCTGGTTCAGCGTCGCCGCGCTGTCGTCATGGCCACCGGTCGGACCGGGAAAGCCGCGGGCCCGGCTGAGCGCGTCCAGCCATCGACGAAGATGATCGCTGGCGCGCTGGCGCGGGCCTGGTCGAACAGATCACGCACCTCGCGGCGCCCGCCGACGAACATCTCGACGAATTCGCTGCCGGAAATGCTGAAGAACGGCACGCCGGCCTTCCCGCCACCGCCTTGGCCCAGCAAGGTCTACCCGTGCCCGGCGGGCCGACCAGCAACACGCCCTTGGGCATGCAAGCGCCAGCCGCCGTAGCCCTTGGGAGGTCTTTCAGGAAGGACACGATCTCCTGCAATTCTGACCTTGGCCTCTGCATCGACGCCGGCCACGTCGCCTGAAGTTCACGCCTGTGTCGGTCCCGACATAGACCTGGCATGGCTCTTGCCGATGCTCGCGAGGCCCCAGGCCCTGCTTGTCGGCCATGCGGCGGATGACGAAGAACCACAGGCGAAGAACAGCGCAGACAGCACGATCCACGACATCAACTCGCGCAGCAAGCGCCTCTCTCGACCACCCGGTGTAGGGCACGTTGAACTTGACAACCGCTCGGCAGTGGCCGGATCGACGCGCGTGCGACGATCACCGTCTTTACCGCCGGGCTCGGGCGACAGGCTGGCCCGTGATCATGGTCTCGCCCACGCCTCGCTCACCCGCCGTCGATGAGGCCTGTTCGAACTGGCTGTACGGCACGGCCTCGACCGTGCGCTGGGTCTGCTACAGGCTTTGCAGGCAAACAGCGCCAGCACGGCCAGCAACCAGTAGCCGACGTTCCACTGCAGCTTGGGGTGCAGGTTTCACGGGCTGCGGCGCCCGCTCAATCGATGCCGGCCTGGCGCAAGCGCGCGCGCAGCCGGTGCACCTCGTCGAGCAGATCGACCACCAGCGCAGCCAGTTCGGGCACGGCGTCGGTCGCGCCCCAGCCGGCGCATGTGGCGCACGCGGTCTAGCGCCAGGCATCAGCGCCAGGCTGCAGGGCCCTCCTCGCCGTCGGTCTCCAGCAGCGCCACCAGCAACAGCCCGCCTTGCACGCTCGGTGACCCATTGGGGCTGACCGCGCCGACACGGCACAGTTCGTCCAGCAAGACATCAGCGCATCGTCCAGCACCGCTTGAGTCGGCTCGGCATTTCGCGTCATGGTCGTCATTCTCCGCGTGAGGCTTCGGCCTGCGCCACCTTGAGCACCGAATCCGGCAGGTCTGGGCCACGCTCGTACAGCACGCGGGCCCGGGGATCGAGCCCGCTCGGAAGAATGACGCGCACCGTCAGGTTCCAGATCACCCGGGGTGGCCCCAGGCAGCCCCTTGCCCCGCACGGTGAGGGCGTCGACCGCCCTGGGCACCGGCGGGCACTACGCACCGCAGGCTCGAGCCATCGGGCACTTCGACCCGGCACCACCGCACCGAGCGCGGACTCCCAGGGCGCCACCGGAAATTCCGGCTACCAAGGTGCCGGCTTCGACATGGAAGCGACCATGCGGGGCGGAAATGAACCTCCAGGAACAGATCACCTGCCGGTGCCCCGCCCAGGCCCCGCGCCGCCTTGCCCTGGCCAGCCGGGATCATCTGCCCTTACCGCACGCCAGGGGATCTTCACGTCCAGCGTGCGCTGTTCCAGGGTCACGCGGCGGATGCTGCCCAGTTGGGGGATTGCGCAACGTGACCTGTCGGGTGGCGCCGCGGAAGGCGTCCTCCAGATCGCTAACGATGCGCGCGTGGTGGTCTTTCGCCACGGTGGCTGGTTGCATCGCGGCCCGCAGTGCCGCCATGCGCCCGCCGGCGAGCGCCCCGCGCCCATGCGCCCGAACAACTGCTCGAAGAAATCGCTGAGGTCGCCACCGCCGCGCCATCGAAGCACGCCCCCGAGACCTCGAAGCCCGCATCCCAGTCCGGTGGCGGCGTGAAGGCTTCGGCCTGCCGGCGCCCTGGCCACACGGCGTCGTGGGCGGCGCGCCGCTCGGCGTCCGGACAGCACCGTGTTCGCCCCGTTGACCTCGCCATGCGCGCCGCGGCATTGGGCCCTCGCTGACGTCGGTGGAGGTACTTGGCGCCGGGCGGCGAAACGCCTTCTTGATGTCATCGGCATTGGCGTCGCGCGCCACGCCCAGCACTTAGTAGTAGTCGCTGAACCTCCACGATGTCGGCTCCCCACGAACCTCCGTTGATCTGCAGGCCGATACGGACCGATTCAAGGGGTGCGCAGCAGGCAAACCGCGCGCCTCGATGGCCGGCCTCGCCCACCGGACCCATGTTGCTCGGCGGTCTTGGCCTTCGTTGACGGCAACGTCCTCCACGCCCGCGCGCCCGCGCACGCGATGGCATGGCAGATGTGTGGCGCCATCTTCGGCGCCTGGGCCACTGATGGTGCTGTCCACGTTGGCGATCTGCCAGCCCGTGGCCCGCACGCGCCGCATCGCCTCGGCCAGCAACTGAGGAATGAATCGGCGCCCTTGAACGCCGCGTCGGTGTCGGGGAAGTGCCGGCCGATGTCGCCCAAGCCGGCAGCGCCGAGCAAGGCGTCGGTGATGGCGTGAAGCAGTGCATCTGCGTCCGAGTGCCCGGGAGCCGTGGCGTGGCAGTTCATTCACGCCGCCCAGGATCACGGTCGACCAATGACCAGGCGTGGATGTCCCAACCTTCGGCATACGCATCGTTGGGTCGTCGTCATCCGGCACTCCTCAGCAGTCCTTCGGCCAGCGCGAAGTCACCCGGATAGGTGAGCTTGAAGTTCTCGGCCTCGCCCGGTACGAGCTTCGGTTGCAAGCCCAGCGCCTCGATGGCGCTGGACTAGTCGGTGACCCACGCGCCAGCGCGCGCCAGCGCCTGACGCAGCAGGCCCAGGCGGAACATCTGCGGTGTCTGTGCGGCCCACTGCCCTCGCGCGACACGGTGGCGACCACGGCCACCGGCTTCCTTTCCAGCGTGTCGGCCAGCGGCAGCGCGAGTAGGCCGCCCA
>JADKIA010000003.1 GCA_016721465.1 Ideonella sp.
AGGGCAATGCTGAAAAGCCGTCAACGAATAGATGGCTAACACGTTAACTACGTATGAAGCAGCAAACACTCGCCATGGCCGCCGATCAGCAAGCCGCATTTGAACAATACCGCAAGCCGACCAAACGCGACGTGTTCCTTCAGACGATGGAGGCGATCGTGCCTGGGCGCAGCTGTGCGAAGTGATCGAGCCGCATTACCCCAAGGGCGAAGGCGGACGCCCGCCCATCGGGCTGGAGCGGATGCTGCGGATGCACTTCGTGCAGCACTGGTTCAACCTGGCCGATGAAGCCTGCGAGGGCGCTGCTCGACAGCACGAGCTTGCGGCGCTTCGTGGGCATCGATCTGGGTCGCGAGCGGGTGCCCGACGGAACGACGCTGCTGAAGTTCCGACGCCTGCTGGGCGAGCACAAGCTGGGCGAGCAGCTGTTCGCCAAGGTAGGCGAGGTGCTGCAGGCCAAGGGTGTGAAGGTGGGCAAGGGCACGATCGTGGACGCAACCATCATCGGGGCACCCAGCTCGACGAAGAACGCGGACAAGGCGCGCGACCCCGAGATGCACCAGACCAAGAAGGGCCAGCAGTGGTACTTCGGGATGAAGCTGCACATTGGCGTGGACAGCAAGACGGGCCTGACTCACAGCGCCGTGGTGACGGCGGCCAACGTGCACGACAAGCATCCCCTGCCGGACCTGCTGCACGGCGACGAGCAGCGCGTGTACGGCGACAGCGCGTATTCGGGCCAGCGCGAGCTGATTCAAAGCAAGGCGCCCAAGGCGAAGGACCTGACCAACGAGCGCGTGCGCAGGCGCGGCGGCGAGGTCGACGAAGCCAAGTGGGCGAGAAACCACGAGAAGTCCAAGATTCGAGCGCGGGTTGAACATGTCTTCGGTGTGGTCAAGCGGCTGTGGGGCTTCAGCAAGACACGCTACCGGGAAGCGGCCAAGAACGCCACTCGCGCGTTCACGGCGCTGGCGCTGGCCAACATCTTCATGTCGCGAACGCGGCTGATGGCACGGGTGCGTCCATGAGGACGAAAAAAGGGTCAAAAGACCCGTTCGCAAGGCCCGGTGGGCCTGGAAACCGATCGCCACAATCATGACTTCCCGCATCCCGAAATCATGGCCGCTGACTCACCTTGCAAGGGGTGCTTGTTCAGCGTTGCCTTAGATCAACTCGTGCTTCCCGGTTTAGGCAGAAGGCTACAACTAAGCTCCCTGAGTCGACATATTTCTGCAATTTGTCGATCTCATGCTGCAGAGAGGACTGCTCGTTGACCCGGACTGGAACCCACTCTTTGAGCTGAACAGGGGTATAGACCAGTTCGTCGCCAACAAGTCTGCGCGTAACGATGTCATAGTCCTCTCGCTCCACCTGAGCGAATGAGACTTCGGTTCCAAGTGCTTGGCCCATGCCGTAGCAGAACAGGGCGGCTTGTCGCCCTTCAAGGTATGGGCGCAATTCGCGCGAACGCAGAGAGGCCACTTTGTATTCGAGTTCATCGAGAGGGAGAGTCCGCTGAATGTCTCGAAGACCAACTAGAACGGACCTTGCGTCCTTGTACTCGTAGTGAGTCCACTCGCGCGGCAAACTGCGTATCATCTGCGGCCTAACGTTGGAATTGAGCTGCTCGCGGAGGCAGGCGGCTTTGGCATGCTGGTGGAAAATGCGCGAAGCGCCCACCAGCAGGACAAAGACGCCTGCCGTAGCGAGTCAGCTCGAATGACGGGTTAGGCCTCATTCGTCTTCGATCGAGCTGCGAAGACAGCCTGCCAACAAGCCTTTGCATTGAGAAACGAAGACAGAGGCAGCACGAAGAGAATTGCGCCGAGCACAAGCACCATCGCGCGACTCTCTGGTGCAAGAGTGAGACCGGCGATAACAAGGACAAGAAGAGTAGTGCCACCGAGAAAGAGTGAAATTGACGAGATTACGAGGGCGAGCACAAGATGCCTTTTGATCTGTGCCGTAACCTGGAGGCGCCACGAAGTGACCACGCTGAGAAGCTGGAAGCACAACAACGGCAATGTGGTGAGGAGTTCCCATGCCAGCGGGTACGATCCAGATCCACTCGAGAAGGCGAGCGCACTGAATAGCGCTCCCATACAGGCTATGGCTGCGGCGAGTAGTGAGATGGCGCGGCGGTTCTTCATGAGGCCTAACGTGGGAATTGAGCTGCCCGGAGCAGCGTGGTGCGTTTGGCCCAGAATGAAATGAGGGCCAAATGCGCCACGCTGTGGAGGGTCAGCTCGAATGACCGGTTAGGCAGCGGCCGGCCTGGGCTTTGGAAGACCGCAGAAGCTTGAGGAACCTTGGGCATGACCGTGAGGTTGCCAGCATTGCCTGCGATTGGCAATGGCCTGTGCTCGAGGAAGGCATCGACCTTGAATGCAGAAGTGGAAGTGGCCCGAATGGGCCAAATGTCTTGGCGTTGGCGAACCACGGAGCTTCCTATATTGCCATGGCGAGATGACGGTGGCGGCGCAGCTGACAATTCCAGCCCAGCGAGCGCAGCTGAACGCGAACCAGACGGCGCTGCAAGGAAGCCCACTTCAGAATCTGAACGCACCGGCGTTGGCCCGCAATGCATTCGGCTGTTGGCCGCTGCCTAACGTTCGAGCTAAGTTGCGCCCAGCGGTGTGACGCGCTGGCCGCGAGGCCGATGATAAACAACACGGTTTCGCGGCCAGCGCGGCACGCCGCTGGGCGTCAACTTGAGCGAGGTGTTAGGCCGCAGTGTTGTTGCTCCCAGGGCCGGCCGTGTAGCTGACGGCTGATGTTTGTGACCGAGTGCGGTGCGAAGCCAAAGTCGATGGCCCGCACGACGAGAGCGCTGGCAAGGTTGCCCAGAAGGCCATGGACCCCGAAGTCCTGACGACGAGCTTGGCGCTGCCCGTACCAAAGACGCCTTGAATAGGCTACGTCTCTGCGCGCGTAGCGCGCTCCCGATGCTGGCGAGGAACTGTGCGTCCGGGAAGGCACGCGTTTGATGTGACCGTGATTGGGCGCGCGGAGCGCGCTGTCTTTGGTGTCCGTCACCGATAGTGCCCGAAGAGCGCTCGATTGGTCGGAGAACGCTTTGTCTGCGTTGCTCCCGGAGCGACGGGACTGCGTCGAGGCACGCGCCCCGTCGCCGCGCTACCGCGCGGCGTTTGAACACCACTTGGACGCTGCATCTCGAAGCGCGCAATTGCCTTCCTCTGCGGCCTAACGTTCGAGGTGAGGCGCAAATTGCGGCTTGCCGCAATTTGTCGCCTCGACTGAGGGGTTAGACCGCGACCTACGTTTCACCATACCTTCTTCTCCATTCGGTCACAGTAAGTGCTTCAATTCTCTCGTTGATGCGCGTCTGTAGACCAACTGCTGGGTCGCCATTTAAGTTTGCTGTCGAGAACATGTGCTCTGCCAGGACGGCGCCAATTGCATGCAGTGACTCATGACGGCTGAGGCCCTCTTTGGTGAGACGATTTACGGCGCGAACTGTTGGCCCGAAACCCATAGCAATTTGGTTCTCCACGACGACGTGAAGTGCTGCGTGAGCCTTCTGATTTCCCGACTTCATACGGTGAACCATGTGAAAGTGGCTAACAGTTCGTAGCCGCTGATCCTCTGGCGTGTCTAGCCAGTTCCTTGGATCAGGCACCATTTCAGGGTTGTACGAGGTCGGGGTCATTTGACTACGGTGAAATATCGGCCGGCGTCGGTATTGCGGTCTAACGTTCGAGCTAACTCGCCCCCAGCGGTGTGTGGCCTGGGCCGCGAGGCTGATGATAAACAGCACGGCCTCGCGGCCCAGGCCGCACGCCGCTGGGGGTCGAGTTGAGCGAGGGGTTAGACGGCACTCTTTGTCCCAATAGATAGAAGTGCCAGCTCATTGCGCTCCGAAGCTTTGACAGCTCGCCAGAAGGCAAGGCCCTCAGTGTTGTCCCTGAATACCAGAAGATGACACTTCTCTATGCCCTGGCTTCGAAGGGCGGCCAATCCGCGGTTGAGCAGTTGCCTTGCGAGTCCACGCCGGCGGCAAGCTGGAGCCGTAACCAGATGGTGAATGAGTCCTCGACGCCCGTCGTGACCACAGAGAATGGTTCCAACAAGCTGGTCACCTTCCTGGGCAACGAAGCTCAAGTCGGAGTTTCGCTCGAGGAACTTGGAGATTGGTTCCTCTTCATCTGCACTGCTCAGGCCAACACCCGGTGTGGCCTCCCAGAGTCTTCTGGCTGCAGGGTAGTCGCTCGGCGCGAACGCCCGGATGCCAGGGTTTGACTTCTTCATGGGCGATGGGGTTCAGCGCGGATAGTGTTTGATGCCGTCTAACGTTCGAGCTAAGCGGGCGACGACGGCAGGTCGCCAGGCCCGGGCTGGCGAAAATGTACCGCGTACCGCCAGACCGGGCCTGGTGGCCTGCCGTTGGCGCTCCGCTTGAGCGAGGGGTTAGGCATCCGCGCGTTCACGGCACCGCGAGGAACGTTCTTTGGGCAAGGTGCTCTTCAAACGAAATCACGGTGTATGCACAGATTGACTCCACAGTCCGATGCCGATCCTCTAGTGCCTTGAGCGTGAAGCGTGACCCTATCGTGGCGGCCTTCTCTCTACCGTGCGCAATGGCATTTCGATGTTCCTTTATCTCGTTAACCGTCCAAGGATTGACTCCGGGCGGGAGTGGATCTCCGGGAATCTCGAGCTGATTCCATATAGTCTGAAAATGATCGGCCGAGATATTCGTGCTTTCGGCTGGGAAAATGTCGTTATCGATGGTGCAGGCGTTCTGGGAGAAAACACGTTCTATGAGGCTGCGCTTGTGGCCCCAGTTGGTTTTCTTTGATGATCCAGTAACTGCATTGAACTCACGGTTGAGAAGAGTTGGTAGTAGGCCTACGCGATACTGGCGTGGTTCTACTGCAGATGTCTGAAGTGCGGAGAGGAACTCGGAGACGGCGTTCGTGAGTGTGAACTCGAGCGAGGCATATAGCGAGACAAATAGCAAACCCTTCTGGATCTTAAGAATTTCTTCATTCGCCGATCCGCCAGCGGCCTCCATTTGTCTCAGCTGTTGAATCAGGACAAACGACTGGCGAACCCGATCGCCTGAACCAGCGCGCAGGGAGGCAAGCATTAAAGTGAGAACTTGTTGAAACAGTAGTCGATGCGTGCGTGAACGCGCTGACGATTGTTTGACGCCTCCGAAGTCAGTTTCGTCAGTTCTTCATCGTGGATCCAGTTCTCGATCCCTGAACCCTGAAGGGATATGTTTTGAGCAACTGCCATAGCTGCGCCTACGGTCACGGCCTCATAGAGATTGACTGGAGTGATCTTCCTGTTTCCTCTCTTTATGCCGCCTGGCAGTATAACTCTGAGCTCCGAAAACGTCTTCTCAAAAAGGGCTCGGTTCCTCTTGTAGTTGAATTGAAGTGAGGCCTCAGCCATATAGTCGCTGAGAAACCCGACGACACTATGCTCAAACTTATCCCGATTATGCAGATACGCAAAGAATCGGAGAACAAACTCTTGCTTCGTTCCGTCGCTTTCCTTCGACTCGGTTAGATTCACGCAAGCGAGAAAGTCTGCGTTTGATGACAGTTCACCCAGAAAGTCATTGAACGGTCCGCGGTAGACGCATGCGCGAATCTCTTGGTCGGTAAGCTTGATGCCTCCTGTATTGAGGCGTTCAAACAGATCGAACCGGACCTTGAGATCGCTCTTGTCACTGAGCGTTGTAACTTTGAGCGGTCGGAGCGAGAATTTGAGCCGAAGCGTTGGCGGTAGGTCTTCGTATGTTGTGTTCTCGAACTCCGTGAGTACGTCGAGATCTTGAAGTTTTAGCGGTGTCCCCTTTCCAATCTTGGACCGTTGCTCTTCGTCGCCGACGTAGTGAATCAGGGAACTCAGGCGCTGCACCCCATCAATCAACTCCCAAGAGCCGTCTTTGTTGGCGGCCATGAAGAGGCTTGGTATAGGAATTCCCAGGTACACGGACTCAATGAATCTTGACTGGTTCTTTGCCGGCCAGCGGAATTGCCGCTGGTACTCCGGAGCAATGTCGATGATCGACTGATGAGCCATGGAAACGAGTTCCTTGACGGAGATGTCGAAGGTGTCGAAGTCGACGCGGCGACGTTCGTGCTCGAGCTGGTCGATCAGGTTCTTCATGGTCGTAGCATACGTGAGTGGTGGATTCGGATGCCTAACGTTCGAGCTAAGCTGGCACCGACGGTGTGACGCCGGGCCCGCGAGGCGCAGGATAAACCACGGCGCCTCGCGGGCCCGGCGGCACGCCGTTGGGGCTCAGCTTGAGCGAGGGGTTAGGCCACTCGCGAGGCGCCTCAGTAGGGCGAACCGTCCTTGTGCGTAAACAACCAGGTGCCGTTAACCAGACGCGCTTGGATGTCGTCGTCAGGGTAGGAGCCTTCGTCGCCAGGCGTTCGGTCACCGACTTCCAGGTACACAACTTCTTCGGTGGTCTCGTTGAGCAGGCGGTGCCCATTGCCTGTGCCAGCCTTGAAGCCGGCGCACATGCCCGGACGAAGAGGCGTGTGTCCTTCGTCGGTGTGCAGCGTTGGGCAGCCTTCGAGGATGTAGATGAATTCGTCTTGCTTCGAGTGAGCGTGCCGAAGCGAAGAGACACCACCTGGGCGTAGACGGGTGAGGTTCACGCCGAAATTGACCAAACCGAAGAGATCGCCGAGTGGGTGCTTCAGGCGACCGTCCATCTGAGTTGCAAACGGCTCTGGATAGACCGATCGCTTCGCGCGCAGGGGAGCTTCGGCGGCGACGATGGCAACTGGCGGCTTTGGCGAAGTCACTGCTGCTCCCTGTGTGGCCTAACGTTCGAGCTAACTCGACCCCAGCGGCATGGCGCCAAGGGCCGGGCTGAGACAATGTACAGAGTACCTCAGACCGGCCCTTGGCGCCATGCCGATGGGGGTCGAGTTGAGCGGGGGGTTAGGCCTCGCTGTACGCGTTGGGGACGTTGATTTCCATGAAGGTCTCCGGATTTGCCAGTGGGACGAAGCCGAACTTCTGGTAGAGCCCGCGTGCTGTGCTGCTGACCAACACAACTCGACGCACCTTTCGAATGGTGGGGTGCGCCATGACGGAAGCCATGAGTTCGCGGCTGAGACCCTTGCCTCTGTATTCGCGGAGTACAAAGACGTCCAAGAGGTAAGCGAAGGTCGCGTGGTCGGTGACGACTCGGGCATAGGCCGCCTGCTGGTTGCCTACGAAGAGGCCAAAGTTCAGTGAGTTATTGATGCTCTCGCGCACCAAGGCCAAGGGGATGCCACGGGCCCAGGCTGACTCTTCCGAGAGGAAGCGATGAATAGCGCCAACGTCGAGTTGTGTCTGATCGGTAGAGATGCGTACTTCGGTCATTGGCGCGGGCGAGGTGGCAGGCGGTTGTTGAGTGCGAGGCCTAACGTTCGAGCTAACTCGCCCCCGGCGGCGTGGCGCCAAGGGCCGGACGGCGACAATGTACCGCGTACCGCCGTCCGGCCCTTGGTGGCACGCCGATGGGGGTCGAGTTGAGCGAGGGGTTAGGCGTCGCCTCTTGAGCGCTCACTTGGCGCGCATACGATTGTTCTTGGCGTTGTGCTCCAACTCGCACAGCCCAAGTGCCTCCATCAGCGGAGGAACATAGACGCCAAACCTTCTGCGAAGCCCCTTCTTCAAGCCGTACCAGCCACCAACCGGATTGAAGGGTGAACGTCCCCAAGCTTCGACGGTTCCTTCTTTCACGGGCTTCTGTTCATCCGCGCCACCCAGTTCGATCCATTCACCTGCTTTCTTGAGCATGGCGTGCAGATCGTCGATGCAGCGCGCGTCGTAGTGCAGGACTGTGCTGCCTACAGTGCAGACAAGAATCTTCTTCCCGTCTCTCTCGTCGGTGTGCATCGTGAACTCAGAGGTCCCTGGAGGCGTCTTGAGCTTCCACGGACCTTCTTTGGTCCGACTCAGAGCTGTTGCCACGTGCTGCCTCCAAAGGTGAGGTAATGGTGTTGTGCGACGCCTAACGTTTGAGCTAACTCGCCCCCGGCGGCGTGCCAGCCTGCCAGGGGCGGTGAGAATGTACAGCGTACCACCGGCCCGGGCAGGCTGGCACGCCGCAGGGGGTCGAGTTGAGCGAAGGGTTAGGCGGCGCCGGCTTTGCAAGCACATTGCGGACGGAGTACGAGCAGCTGAAGCATGCGCCGGCTGGCGACAACAAGCTTGTGAGTCCTGAGGTTGTGAGGCATGCCAAAGCACGACGATGTTGGCCTGCGGCCCGCCAAGACTTGCAGATTGGCCACGTGTGGCTACGACCTTGGAACTGGGCTGTTCCTTTGGGTCGCCGCGCCGACCTTGAAACCTGTGGTGACCTCGGAGCGAGCTGGTCGCAGGACGAAGACCAAAACTGCAACCCATCATCCTTGTCTGAGTCGCCACGCCCTTGGCAATTAGGATGTGGCCTTGGTCTTCTTGCTTGCAGACCTCCAGCGCAAACGCACGCTGGGCGAAGCCCGGCTTTCAACTCGGAGATTGGCAAGCGCTGCGTGGGCTTTATGCGCCGCCTAACGTTCGAGCTAACTCGCCCCCAGCGGCATGGTGCCCAGGGCCGGACGGCGACAATGTACCGTGTACCGCCGTCCGGCCCTGGGTGGCATGCCGCTGGGGGTCGAGTTGAGCGAGGGGTTAGGCAGCACCTAGTACATACCGTTGGAATCTCAGACCCAGCATGGTTATGCCTAAGGAGTGGTTGTAGTAGCCAGCTTTTCGAAGCGCTGGATCCGAAAACTTTACAACCAACTCTGCTGCCTGAAGTTCGCTTAGCAAGCCCATGAGCAATTCGGCCGACATATCGGGCGAAGCTCCATGAATCTCTTCGAAGGCAATCGGAAGCGGCTCAGAGTCTTCCTCGATCGGAGTGTGAATTCTGCCAAGTACGGTCCGTAGCGATGTCGCAAAGACTCGTAACGCTCCAGAGGACAAATGTTCAAGAACGCGCGCAAAATGGTCAAGTTCAGCATAAGGCAGTTTGCTGGGATCTGAAGACGCTAGCAGCAGATTTGCAAGTAGTTCAATAATTGCCCGGGAGCGTTGTTCATTGTGCGATCGGACTAGGGTGAGGTAGCAGGTCTTGAACAGTTCTGAGAACTGTTCCTTATCAACCTGATCAATGTCCAGCCTGCTTTCAAGTTCGTCGAGACGACTCGCAAGAAGATGAGTTGCCTTCTCGACCTGAACTAGTGTGGACTGGGGGACATAGTCGCCAATGAGGCTGGCAATGCTGCCGCCAACAACTGGAACTGCGTTTAGCGCGGCCTTTGTGGCTGCGAGAAGATGGTCTTTGGGCTGCAGTCTCATCTTTTCATTGGGTCTGTGAATATCCGCGTGCAGTCAGCGAAACCTCGTGCTGCCTAACGTTCGAGCTAACTCGCCCCCGGCGGTGTGTGGCCTGGGCCGCGAGGCCGATGATAAACAGCGCGGCCTCGCGGCCCAGGCCGCACGCCGCTGGGGGTCGAGTTGAGCGAGGGGTTAGGCGGCACTCGGCGCACCCAAACTACACGAGTGAACGACGTACCACGACGAGCCCGTCTTCCTGCTCCTTGACGACCGAGAAGCCAGCCGACAGGTAAAGCGTCATCGGACCAAAGTGGTTGTCGGCATCTGACGTGGCGTCGCGCGACGGACTGGCCTCGGCTACCCGAAGCCCCTGCTCCCGCAACATGGCGCAAGCTTCTTCCAAGAGTGCGCGGGCAACACCGGTTCGCCGATGCTCACGGTCGACCACGAAGCAAGTGATTTGACCAACGTACTCGGCATCGGGAACCGGCTCATCTGCGAACGATTCGAGCAACAACCTCGGAGCGGCGTTGCACCAGCCCACCACCTGCCCATTGCGGTATGCGAGCAGGCCTTGCATGCGCTTGCAAGCGATGCGATCGCAGGCTGCGAGGCGATTCTCCTCCGCTGTGCGAGCGCTCCACTTGACCACGGAGTGATCGACGTACAGAAACTGGCAATAGCAGGACTTCCACTTGGGGTTGTCGGCAAATGCTGCACCCTCGAAGTACTGAAGGAAGTCTTCCTGCAGTACAGGTGCCAAGCGGCGGATCGTGAGGCTGTTGGGTGCTATGCGGGGTGTTTCGTGTGCCGCCTAACGTTCGAGCTAAGCGGGCGACAGCGGCAGGACGCCAGGCCCGGGCCGGTGAAAATGTACAGAGTACCACCGGCCCGGGCCTGGTGGCTTGCCGTTGGCGCTCCGCTTGAGCGAGGGGTTAGGCCTCACTCGCGATGCTTTCAACTCGCCTGCTGGCTACTTGCGCCTGAGATTGGCGATAACCATGCAAACTTCGTGAGACGGGCCGCTGAAGAGCTTGATGGACTCAAGCTGAAGGGTCGCGTTCATGGCCTTGGCGAAGCACATTGCAGAGAAGACGTTTGATCCCACAAAGCATTGAGCGTACTCCGGGCTGAGCCCATTCTGGCTTAGTCCGGCTCGCTCTCGATCGGTGAAAAGGTCATGCACACGAAGATCCTGTGCGTGGGAGAAATAGAGCTTCCATTGCCTTCCGATCTCTTCCGCGCTGACGCTCACAGTGCGACAACGACTGGGTTCGACCTTGTCTGGCAGGTTCGCGGGAATGTCTTCTGCTCGCACAAGTGATGGAATCATGAGCGCGAGACACAGTGTGAGTTTTAGATGTGCTGACATCGGAAGCGTGTTGTGAGGCCTAACGTTCGAGCTAACTCGCCCGCGGCGGCGTGGCGCGTAAGGCCGGCAACGGAAAATGGAGCAAGGCTACACCGTTGCCGGCCTTACGCGCCATGCCGCTGGGGGTCGAGTTGAGCGAGGGGTTAGGCAGCGCCTTCAGGCCGTGCGTGCCATGGCCTGCTGGAACTGGACTTCTGTTGCTGACCAGGCCTGGCCAAAGCCGCCCACGAATCGCAGCGCTCTGGGCCTGATGAGAAAGATCGAGAAGTCCCCAAAGCCGAACATAGGCTCTGAAGACGGGTGTTTGTCCAGGAATTTCTCCCTTGCAGCTTGGTACCCGTCATCGTTTTCGGTGCACCGTGAGGCACTGCCCGAGATTGAGGCGCGGGGTCGCGCCTGGGCCAAGGCGCTCTCGTTCTGCTCGGCGAGCACCATGAGGCTGACCCCAGCGTGGCGTTCCATGTCTTTGGTGTGAGTCGCCAAGCGGCTGACATGGACCACGAAGATGCCGGTCCCCGGCAGAAGTGCGTATGGAACCATTGAAACTGCAGGTTCCCCATTGTGGAGAGTACCCAGCGATGCGACCTGACCATGCAGCAACAACTCGCGAAGCGCGCTTGCTTGTGTTGTGTCCATTGCTATCTCGTTGTGCGCTGAGGCTGTATGCGCTGCCTAACGTTCGAGCTAACTCGCCCCCGGCGGCGTGGCGCGTAAGGCCGGCAACGGAAAATGGAGCAAGGCTACACCGTTGCCGGCCTTACGCGCCATGCCGCTGGGGGTCGAGTTGAGCGAGGGGTTAGGCGACGCCTTCTTGCCCATGACGACGGTGGAGTTCGGTTAGTGAACTCGAAACCAATTTCTCCAGCACGGCTTGGTCCAAGTCTTCGAGGCGCTTGAAGTACAGGCAAGCCTTGCCGAACTTGTGTTTGCCCAACTTCAGGAGCAGTGTGGCCTGATCGGGACTGTCTGCTACGAGGTAGATCACCAACTCTTTGCCACGTACCGCGAAGCCCGTGGCGCATGACTCACCGAACTTGCCGCTCGCCAGTTTGTAGCGATAGGAGCCAAACCCCACGATGCTGGGTCCCCACATGCGCGGGTGCTCGCCGGTGACTCTAGAGAGTAGGGCAATCAACGTCCTGCAGTCCGCAATCTGCTCAGCAGACCCACGGGACGCCAGATAGTCCTCGACGCTGGCTTCGGTGGGCTTGGTCTTGGGTTCTGCCACGAGTCCGCACTCCCTTGGGTGAATTGCGTCGCCTAACGTTCGAGCTAACTCGCCCCCGGCGGCGTGGCGCCAAGGGCCGGACGGCGACAATGTACCGCGTACCGCCGTCCGGCCCTTGGTGGCACGCCGCCGGGGGTCGAGTTGAGCGAGGGGTTAGGCGTCATTCGCGGAAGCGCTGCTCGCGGTGGAATTTGAGATATCGCTCCATCTCGGCTGTTACAGCACCGATGGTCTCGTTGCCTGAAATTCCAAGTGCTTCCGCATCTCTCACGAGCAACGAAGAAATCTGAATTCGTCCCAAATGGTCAAAGGTGATGTAGCCAGCATCGAAGGCCTTGTCGTAGATGGGCGAGAGGGCGAGTCCATTGCTTGGATCCAGTCGTTCTTCATCAGTGCAGACGCTCCACGGCTTGATGTGGCCTGCAGTCAAGAAGACAGTGGCGCCTGTTACTAGGCAGCGATCCCCGCACCGGGCGAGTACCATCTTTCTAAATCTCTGTTGGCCAATGCGGCGTGCGAGGAATTGGCTCTTTTCCGTCGCGGAAAGTAGTGGATTGTTTAGAGTAGAGAGGAAGAAGAATAAATCATCTTGATCGACCAGAGTGGTAACGTACTCGTCTATAAATTCGAGATCCTGCAGATGTGCGGCGACCTGCTCTCTCAGTCTTTTCCAAACGAGGTATGAGCCTGGAGAGGCCTGACCTCGGGGACGCGTGGAGCGTCGATCCGTTGTAGACCGAGACAGTGTATTGGGGTCCTGCTCTTTGGATTCGTACCACCGTGGTCGAAGGCTGTGGGCATGTGGTCGAAGGTGCGGGCGGTGGGCAACGCACGGCGTTGTCCACGGACCGTGCCGGTGCGCGCGAGCGCATCGTCCACATGTCCACAGCCTCCCCCCTTGGCGCGCCGCAGGGAGTTCAGCCGGTTCGTGGCGGTACCCGTTTGAACAGCGCCTGCCGCGCCTGCTTGAGTTCCTCGCCAGCCTGCACGTCGGTCAGCGCCGTGGCCAGTGCCTGCAGATGTTCGAGCGTGATCCCTCGCGCATGAACGTGTGTGCCTCAGGCAGGCTGGCCAGCTTGTCCAGCGGCGTCATCGCATCCTTGGCTCGGTACACGCGCTTGATGCGCCCGGGCTTCTTCGGATCCGGCTTGTCGGTCGAGAACAGGCACGGCCGGTGGAAGTTCAGGAACGGGTTAAGGTACTCGGCGCAGAAGGTGTTGAAGCGCCCGGCGTGACGTTGCGGGATGTGCTCGTAGCCGAAGACGCGGCGCACAACGGCGCCGTTCTTGGTCTCGGCCAGGCCGTTGTCGTTGCTGCGCCGCGGTCGGCTGCGTGTGAACTCGATACGCAGCTTCTCCAGCATGGCGGCGACCCGATGGTTGACGTACTCGCTGCCGTTGTCGGCGTGGAAGCCCAGGATCAGGAACGGGAACTGCGCGAGCATCTGCTCGATGACGGGCAGCAGGTGCGCCTCGAGATCGTCTGCACGGTGGCCACCACCTGCCACTGGGTGACGCAGTCCACCGCGTTGATGTGGTACAGGCCCTTGGTGCCGTCCCAGTCGCCCTGGTGAACGCTGTCGATGCGCACGAAGCCCGGACGGCCCTCGGGGCCGGCGCCTTGCGCACACCGATCGTCACGGCCTTGGTCGGGCGCGTCTTGGTCAGCACGACGCGCTGGGCGCGGTAGCCGACGCTGGCGCGCAGGTTGTACAGGTGGGCCACCGAGATCGAACCCAGTCGCTCGAAGCGCCCATCGGCGAAGACATCGCGCTGGCGGCGCAGCACGCAGGCCGTGGCCGGTCCCGACAGGGTACCCATGGCCCGGTCCACCTCGGCCAACAGCACCACGTCGGCGCCCGTGTAGCGGCGCGCGAAGGCATGCTGCGGGCGGCGATAGTTCTTGACCAGGGGCTTGCCGCCGGTCCAGCGCGAAACCAGCCGCGTGAGCTGGGCGCGGCTGTAGCCGCTCAGGCGCTGCAAATACGCCAGCACCACGCCGCGCTCGGCCCGCTGCAGCTGGCGGTACCCAAAGCGCTGCAGCACCTGTTCGATCCAGGCGTAGCGGCCCTCGTCGTCATCGGCGCTGCGGAACTCCAGCGCCTGCGTACCGGCCACCACCTGGCGCGCCTGTTCCAGGGTGCCCCCAGGCCTCGTTCATGTCGATCACCATCGGTTCGATGATCGACACCCCTCGCATGGAGGCTCCCAGCGAGCCATCCAGCCGCCCGGCCCAGAAACCCTCCAGGCTCATTCCTCACTGGAATCTCGCGCCCGGCTCCAGGCTCATACCTCGTTGGACAAGACTCTCTCTGTTGGGTCGATTTGAGTTCGTCATAGACTCGGCGGACAAAGTCCATTCGCCAGCGCAGTGCAGCGAGTAGTGCCTGCTTCTCGCCCAACGCTCTAATGGAGAAGCCTTTTTGGTCGTTGACGCCGTCTTCGCGCTTGTAGTTTGCAATCCAGACTTTTTCAGGCGCTCCCTTGTCTTTTCTCTGAACAACCTCCCTCGCAACGCCAATAATCCCCGAGTTGTTTCTTGGGGAAATCTTGAGTTGAATTGGGAGTGGCTTTATGTAGAACCGTCCGTCAGGCTCAATGACCCCGAGGTCTGAGGCGGCGCGGAAGAACGCATCCCGATGCGCGCAGGCAGCCGCCAGAGACGCCTCCATCGAGCCGTAGTCCTTATCGTAGAAGGTGCGGCTCTCTTTGATCGGGTCATGCTCGTATTGAAACTGCCAGAAGCGCTCGCGTTCACGGCGCTTGAGGTAGCGACGATTGACTGGAAGGGTGTCGTTCATGACGCATAACGTTCGAGCTAAGCGGGCGACGACGGCAGGACGCCAGGCCCGGGCTGGCGAAAATGTACCGTGTACCGCCAGACCGGGCCTGGTGGCCTGCCGTTGGCGCTCCGCTTGAGCGAGGGGTTAGACCTCACTCGCGCTCAATGTTGCGAAGCTCCGACAACATGCTCAGACCCATTGAAAGTGCTTCGTGGGCAGAACCCTGGGGAACGAATTGGCCGTGGATCGCTGCGTTGCAGATGCGAAGAACGTAGTCAAAGGACTTGGAAAGTCCCTCGTACCGCGGGTACAGACGCGCAAACTGGGTGAAGAGAGACCTTGCGGACAGGAATCGAGGCTCGTGATCAGGAGTTGGCGCAAGATCTTGGCGCTTTCCGAGCACTCGTCTGAGCTCGCGCTCCAACTGCATGCGAAGCTTGGCGAGTGCGTAGCTAAGGTCGTTCGCCTCTGCTTCCAGGAACTCGTCAATCTGACTTTCAAGCTCAGACTTCGGGGGCTGATGCTTCAAGGTCGCATCCAAGTCCTCACGTGCTTCGGTGGCCTCGGCTCTACCCGGTAGGTTGACGGTGATGTTCTGGCTTACGGTGTTGCTGATAGCGGAGACAAGGCTTGTGTACGCAGACAGGGTTGCGCGAGTTTCTTCCTTGAACTGCTTCACGTCCTCTTTGATCTCTTTGACCTTGGCTTCGTACTCAAAGAGTTGGCCAAGCTTCAAGCGCTTGGCCTCCGGCAACATGAACATGAAAAGCGCGAGCGCGAGGTAGGTGCCAGCTGTTGCGTCGAGGTCCTTGACTGGCGGAATACCAACGCGGAGGAAGAACGCATACACAAAGAACGCTGCGATGACGTAGCAGATCGTCGGGAAGACGTTTGCAGCGAGAAGTGTTTTCACCGAGGACCACATGAGTTGGTATTGTGAGGTCTAACGTTTGAGCTGAGCGCGCCGCCGCCGGCATGGCGCTTGGGCCGCGAGGTGCATGCTAACGCTGGGCGCCTCGCGGCCCAAGCGCCATGCCGGTGGAGGTCCGCTCGAGCGAAGGGTTAGGCGTCACTTCGTGCCGGCGGCGACAACCGCCTGCAGAAGCTCAGTGGCCTTGTGAATGATTGGCGCGGCCATCTGCTCGCGCTGCATGACGGAGAGAGGACCTTCGCCGAAGTACAAGCCGTCGGAGACAAGGAAGGTCAGTCGGACGTTTCCGCGGGTAGGAGGGGCGCGCCGCGCCTCCTTCCATGGGCCAATGGCATTTACGACAGGCTGGGACGCCGCGAGAAGGCCTTCAACGAGCGGCATGAAAGATGTGACTCCTTCAACCACAGCGATCTTTCCGCTCTGATTGACGTACCGAACACCTCCCTCTGAGTACGCGGCCAGCGCATCCAGGCCGCCGGCAAGCGGGACTTCTACGATGACGCCGAGCAGTTGCTTTGAAGGGACCGAGTGGCCGGACTGACGCAACTGCTGATAGGCCAGGTAGCGGACTCGCCCCTCCTGCCCGCGATCTGCCGCCATAGTTTGCAGTGCTTGGATATCTGGTGGGCTAGAAGCGAGTGTGGCCTGCCATGAAGCTGGCTGATCGCCTGGCTTGGCAAGGAAGGCTGCCGCGTCGTCGCAGAACAAGAGGTTGTAGATAGCGTTCGCCGCCTCCGATGAGTAAGGCGAGTAAGGAGGAGCGGCTGTTGCGGCTGTCGCAGAAACAAGACCGAGGGTGGCGAGAACCTTGCGAAGCATGTGACGCCTAACGTTCGAGCTAAGCGGGTGACAACGGCAGGACGCCAGGCCCGGGCTGGCGAAAATGTACCGCGTACCGCCAGACCGGGCCTGGTGGCCTGCCGTTGGCGCTCCGCTTGAGCGAGGGGTTAGGCCGACGCGTCGCGAAACGCACGCAGGACCGCATTGATTCTGGTTTGATAGCCAGTGCCCTGAGACTTGAACCACTCAAGCACATCTTGATCGACTCGCAAGGAAACGAGTGACTTCGACGGGGCAGGTTGCAGACCCTTACGGACGATGCCGCGGACGATGTGCTTGACATCGGCTTCCGGGTGTTCGGCAGTAGGAGTGCCGGCCTTCGCAGGGTCTGCGAGGCGCGCCCAGTCAGTCTTGGACTTGGTTGAAGTAGATGTTTGCTTCACGCTTCGTTGCTTTGCGGAAGGAGATGACGCGGATTTCATCTTCAGACTCCGTGTGAACTATCGAAACCGGGACACCGGCCAGTAGGCCAAGTGTCTCGAACCTCTGTTCCCCATAGTCGAATCGTGCATCTTCAAAGGTGTAGGTCGCGCCTTCGAAGACGCGTGGCGCGTCGATGAAGTCAAGGCCGTGATCTTTGAGGTTGATGGCGCGCTTGCGCTCTGACCATGTGAACCGCATGTGCGTAGTGTAGCTACAAGGAGCAGCTACGGCAAGGGAAGGTGGTTCCTCGGCGGCCTAACGTTCGAGCTAACCGGACCACGGAGGCAGGACGCCGGGCCGGCAGAGCCGAGGATACCAATGCCGGCTCTGCCGGCCCGGCGGCCTGCCGTAGTGGGTCCGGTGGTTGAGCGAGGGGTTAGGGCGCATTCACTTGCATGCCGACGAAGGGCGAAGTTTCGTTTCGCCGAGAGCGAATGTTCTTACCTGTTTCGTCGGGAGTTCAGTAAGTACATCGACGCATTCATTCAGGGGAAAGTTCTGGGTTGATGCGACGGAGATGCTCTCCTTGCTGCCTGGGTCAGGACGGACGGCGTACACGTAGTGGGCGCTACGCTCTCCCGGCTTGGGTAAGAGGGCAACGATTAGGCCACCAACTGCACCGCCCATTCCTGGTTGGTAGATCCCTGTCGAACCGGCTTGGGCGGGAACCTCAGTCTTTGCATCGATTCGACCCGAGAACGCCATGGTCTGGTGGTTGACCGGCATTGGTGAACATGCGGAGATCGTAAGGAGAGGAAGAGCAATAGAGATGCATTTCGATGTCTTCATGTCAGTGGGTCTTCGCTGATCGGGTACGGAAGCCGCTTGTATTGCATGCGCCCTAACGTTGGAATTGAGCTGCTCGCGTAGGCGTGGCGCCTTGGCCGGCCAGGGCAAAAATGCGCGAAGCGCATGCCCTGGGCGGGCGAGGTGCCATGCCGGGGCGAGTCAGCTCGAATGACGGGTTAGGCATCGTGCTTGCTGATTGACTGGAAGGCAAGACCTGAGATTGCGCCAATGGCTAGCGGATACCAGGCCACTCTGACTGCCAATGAGAAGAACTCTCCAATTCGTGCGGGTGAGCCAGCCTGAATGGCAAGGCCGCCGTCAATGAGGCTGACAACTCCGAGAAACGCGCCAAGTGCAATGAGCGCGCCAAACTTTGGTGTGATTCTGATGCCGCGCGCTTTGGGTTGGAGAATACTCAATAGAAGCATGGTGAACGCGCCCGCGCCTAATGCTGGAGCAAGAAGCCAAATGAAATACTTGAGTGGTGGGTCCGTGCCCTCATGAAAGAAGAGGAGCGCAAGAAATGCGGTAACGGGAAGAGCCGCGGCGAATCCCCATGCTCCGAGCAACAACCGTTGTGTCATGCGGTGCCTAACGTTGGAATTGAGCTGCTCGCGTAGGCGTGGCGCCTTGGCCGGCCAGGGCAAAAATGCGCGAAGCGCATGCCCTGGGCGGGCGAGGTGCCATGCCGGAGCGAGTCAGCTCGAATGACGGGTTAGGCATCGTGCTTGCTGATTGACTGGAAGGCAAGACCTGAGATTGCGCCAATGGCTAGCGGATACCAGGCCACTCTGACTGCCAATGAGAAGAACTCTCCAATTCGTGCGGGTGAGCCAGCCTGAATGGCAAGGCCGCCGTCAATGAGGCTGACAACTCCGAGAAACGCGCCAAGTGCAATGAGCGCGCCAAACTTTGGTGTGATTCTGATGCCGCGCGCTTTGGGTTGGAGAATACTCAATAGAAGCATGGTGAACGCGCCCGCGCCTAATGCTGGAGCAAGAAGCCAAATGAAATACTTGAGTGGTGGGTCCGTGCCCTCATGAAAGAAGAGGAGCGCAAGAAATGCGGTAACGGGAAGAGCCGCGGCGAATCCCCATGCTCCGAGCAACAACCGTTGTGTCATGCGCTGCCTAACGTGGGAATTGAGCTGCCCGGAGCAGCGTGGTGCGTTTGGCCCAGAATGAAATGAGGGCCAAAGGCGCCACGCTGTGGAGGGTCAGCTCGAATGACGGGTTAGGCAGCGGCCGGCCTGGGCGTTGAAAGACTGCGGAGTGTTGATGAGCCCTGGGCATGACCGTGAGGTTGCCAGCATTGCCTGAGATTGGCAATGGCCGGTGCTCGAGGAAGGCATCGACCTTGAATGCAGAAGTGGAAGTGGCCCGAATGTGCCAAAGGTCTTGGCGTTGGCGAACAACGGAGCTTCTTACATTGGCCTGGCGAGATGGCGGTGGCGGCGCAGCTGACAATTCCAGCCCAGCGAGCGCACCGGATCGCGAGCCAGACAGCGCGGCAAGGAAGCCGACCTCAAAATGTAAACGCACAAGCCTTGGCCCGCAATGCATTCGGCTGTTGGCCGCTGCCTAACGTGGGAATTGAGCTGCCCGGAGCAGCGTGGCGCGTTTGGCCCAGAATGAAATGAGGGCCAAATGCGCCACGCTGTGGAGGGTCAGCTCGAATGACGGGTTAGGCAGCGGCCGGCCTGGGCTTTGGATGACCGCAGAAGCTTGAAGAACCTTGGGCATGACCGTGAGGTTGCCAGCATTGCCTGAGAATGGCAATCGCTTGTGCTCGAGGAAGGCATCGGCCTTGAATGCAGAAGTGGAAGTGGTCCGAATGGGCCAAAGGTCTTGGCGTTGGCGAATCACGGAGCTTCTTATATTGCCCTGGCGAGATGACGGTGGCGGCACAGCTGACAATTCGAGCCCAGCGAGCGCACCAGAACGCGAACGATACGGCGCTGCAAGGAAGCCGACTTCAGAATCTGAACGCACCAGCCTTGGCCCGCAATGTATTCGGCTGTTGGCCGCTGCCTAACGTGGGAATTGAGCTGCCCGGAGCAGCGTGGTGCGTTTGGCCCAGAATGAAATGAGGGCCAAATGCGCCACGCTGTGGAGGGTCAGCTCGAATGACGGGTTAGGCAGCGGCCGGCTTGGGCTTTGGAAGACCGCAGAAGCTTGAGGAACCTTGGGCATGACCGTGAGGTTGCCAGCATTGCCTGAGAATGGCAATGGCCTGTGCTCGAGGAAGGCATCGGCCTTGAATGCAGAAGTGGAAGTGGCCCGAATGTGCCAAAGGTCTTGGCGTTGGCGGACAACGGAGCTTCTTGTATTGCCATGGCGAGATGACGGTGGCGGCGCAGCTGGCAATTCGAGCCCAGCGAGCGCACCGGAACGCGAACCAGACGGCGCTGCAAGGAAGCCCACTTCAGAATCTGAACGCACCGGCGTTGGCCCGCAATGCATTCGGCTGTTGGCCGCTTCCTAACGTGGGAGGTGAGGCGCACGCAGCGGCATTGGCCCGTGAGGCGCACGATGACCAAGGGCGCCTCGCGGGCCAATGCCGTTGCGTGCCGCCTCGACCGAGTGGTTAGGCCTCGGCTTTGGAGGCGCATTCTGCTGCGACCAGCCTAGTTGCACCATTGCTGCTCGCAAGGCACGCCGTCTTTGTTGCCGTCCATCTCAGTGTTTGGGCAGTTCTTCAGGAAGTACTTCGCCTCTGCGCAGGAGGTCATTTGTGAGCAGTACGTTCGCCCGTCACAGACAAACTGGCTTGACTCGGCTGCGCTGCCTGTCGCCGGGCGGGTGCCGAGGAGTTGCTTGATTCGATACTGCTGGTACTGGTGGTAGCCGAACACCGAGGCGGCGATTAATAGAGATAGTGCGACAACGATGCCCCTTAGACCAAGGCTGCGATTGGCGGTTGACCTTTGGCGGGAAGGTCGCGGGTGCTTGGCGCCAACTGCTGCGCGAATGACGCGAACCGCCTGTGGTTTGCCGTCTTTGCCACGGCGAAGCTCGTACGTCAGTATCTCGCCGACGGTTGGTCGGGTTCCGTCCCGAGGGAACGCGCTGACGTGGACGAATAGTTCGCGTCCACCATTGGTAGGCGCGATGAAGCCGAAACCACGCTCGTCGTTCCAGGTGCGAAGGGTGCCAGAGAGCGTCAATTGCGAGGCCTAACGTGGGAATTGAGCTGCCCGGAGCAGCGTGGCGCGTTTGGCCCAGAATGAAATGAGGGCCAAACGCGCCACGCTGTGGAGGGTCAGCTCGAATGACGGGTTAGGCAGCGGCCGGCCTGGGCTTTGGAAGACCGCAGAAGCCTGAGGAACCTTAGACATGGCCTTGAGGTTGCCAGCATTGCCTGCGATTGGCAATGGCCAGTGCGCGAGCAAGGCATCGACCGTGAATGCGGAAGTGGAAGTGGTCCGAATGGGCCAAAGGTTTAGGCGATGGCGGACAACCATGCTTCTTGCATTGCCATGGCGAGATGACGGTGGCGGCGCAGCTGACAATTCCAGCCCAGCGAGCGCACCGGATCGCGAGCCAGACAGCGCTGCAAAGTAGGCGTCTTCAGGATTTGAACGCACAAACCTTGGCCCGCAATGTATTTGGCTGTTGGCCGCTGCCTAACGTGGGAATTGAGCTGCCCGGAGCAGCGTGGTGCGTTTGGCCCAGAATGAAATGAGGGCCAAATGCGCCACGCTGTGGAGGGTCAGCTCGAATGACGGGTTAGGCCCCACTGGCACCGCCGCTGGATATGCGTTTGGCCAGCACTAGGCCGAGCCAGGCTGAGGGCAGGTACGCGAGCAGCAGGTCCGCGGCGATGAACCGGGCTGGTGCTGGTAGGAGGAATGTGTTTGCTATGCCTCCCAAGAGGAACAAGGCACCAACGACATAGGCCGGAACCGGCGACTTTGCTGGGGCGAGCAAAAAGGCGACCAGCGCGCCAACCAAGGTGCCCATTGCGTGCGCCAGGAAGGGAAAGATGAAGTGCTTTGCTTCAAAAAGATGAAGCGAGGCCTTCAAACCCTCCATGGTGGTGACATTGGCTCCGGCTGGTGGCGGGATGATCTGGCCGCTGACCATGATGAGGGCCATGTTCACGATACTGCCGAGCACGAAGCCAACTATGACCGCCAAGAGCATGCGCAGGAACTTTGACATGCAGCGACTCCTAGTTGTGGGGCCTAAGGCAACGCTGAACAAGCACCCCTTGCAAGGTGAGTCAGCGGCCATGATTTCGGGATGCGGGAAGTCATGATTGTGGCGATCGGTTTCCAGGCCCACCGGGCCTTGCGAACGGGTCTTTCGACCCTGTTTTCGTCCTCATGGACGCACCCGTGCCATCAGCCGCGTTCGCGACATGAAGATGTTGGCCAGCGCCAGCGCCGTGAACGCGAGTGGCGTTCTTGGCCAAGCCCCGGTAGCGTGTCTTGCTGAAGCCCCACAGCCGCTTGACCACACCGAAGACATGTTCAACCCGCGCTCGAATCTTGGACTTCTCGTGGTTTCTCGCCCACTTGGCTTCGTCGACCTCGCCGCCGCGCCTGCGCACGCGCTCGTTGGTCAGGTCCTTCGCCTTGGGCGCCTTGCTTTGAATCAGCTCGCGCTGGCCCGAATACGCGCTGTCGCTGTACACGCGCTGCTCGTCGCCGTGCAGCAGGTCCGGCAGGGGATGCTTGTCGTGCACGTTGGCCGCCGTCACCACGGCGCTGTGAGTCAGGCCCGTCTTGCTGTCCACGCCAATGTGCAGCTTCATCCCGAAGTACCACTGCTGGCCCTTCTTGGTCTGGTGCATCTCGGGGTCGCGCGCCTTGTCCGCGTTCTTCGTCGAGCTGGGTGCCCCGATGATGGTTGCGTCCACGATCGTGCCCTTGCCCACCTTCACCCTTGGCCTGCAGCACCTCGCCTACCTTGGCGAACAGCTGCTCGCCCAGCTTGTGCTCGCCCAGCAGGCGTCGGAACTTCAGCAGCGTCGTTCCGTCGGGCACCCGCTCGCGACCCAGATCGATGCCCACGAAGCGCCGCAAGCTCGTGCTGTCGAGCAGCGCCTCCTCGCAGGCTTCATCGGCCAGGTTGAACCAGTGCTGCACGAAGTGCATCCGCAGCATCCGCTCCAGCCCGATGGGCGGGCGTCCGCCTTCGCCCTTGGGGTAATGCGGCTCGATCACTTCGCACAGCTGCGCCCAGGGCACGATCGCCTCCATCGTCTGAAGGAACACGTCGCGTTTGGTCGGCTTGCGGTATTGTTCAAATGCGGCTTGCTGATCGGCGGCCATGGCGAGTGTTTGCTGCTTCATACGTAGTTAACGTGTTAGCCATCTATTCGTTGACGGCTTTTTCAGCATTGCCCTAACGTGGGAATTGAGCTGCCCGGAGCAGCGTGGTGCATTTGGCCCAGAATGAAATGAGGGCCAAATGCGCCACGCTGTGGAGGGTCAGCTCGAATGACGGGTTAGGCAGCGGCCGGCCTGGGCTTTGAATGACCGCAGAAGCTTGAGAAACCTTGGGCATGGGCAGGAGGTTGCCAGCATTGCCTGCGATTGGCAATGGCCAGTGCGCGAGGAATGCATCGGCCGTGAATGCGGAAGTGGAAGTGGTCCGAATGGGCCAAAGGTTTAGGCGATGGCGGACAACGGTGCTTCTTGCATTGCCATGGCGAGATGACGGTGGCGGCGCAGCTGACAATTTCAGCCCAGCGAGCGCGCCGGATCGCGAGCCAGACAGCGCTGCAAAGTAGGCGACTTCAGAATCTGAACGCACAAACCTTGGCCCGCAATGTATTCGGCTGTTGGCCGCTGCCTAACGTGGGAATTGAGCTGCCTGGAGCAGCGTGGTGCATTTGGCCCAGAATGAAATGAGGGCCAAAGGCGCCACGCTGTGGAGGGTCAGCTCGAATGACGGGTTAGGCAGCGGCCGGCCTGGGCTTTGGAAGACCGCAGAAGCTTGAGTAACCTTGGGCATGACCGTGAGGTTGCCAGCATTGCCTGCGATTGGCAATGGCCTGCGCTCGCGGATGGGATGGGCCTTGAACGCGGAAGTGAAAGTTGACCGAACGGGCCAAAGGTCTAGGGCAATGCTGAAAAAGCCGTCAACGAATAGATGGCTAACACGTTAACTACGTATGAAGCAGCAAACACTCGCCATGGCCGCCGATCAGCAAGCCGCATTTGAACAATACCGCAAGCCGACCAAACGCGACGTGTTCCTTCAGACGATGGAGGCGATCGTGCCCTGGGCGCAGCTGTGCGAAGTGATCGAGCCGCATTACCCCAAGGGCGAAGGCGGACGCCCGCCCATCGGGCTGGAGCGGATGCTGCGGATGCACTTCGTGCAGCACTGGTTCAACCTGGCCGATGAAGCCTGCGAGGAGGCGCTGCTCGACAGCACGAGCTTGCGGCGCTTCGTGGGCATCGATCTGGGTCGCGAGCGGGTGCCCGACGGAACGACGCTGCTGGAAGTTCCGACGCCTGCTGGGCGAGCATCAAGCTGGGCGAGCAGCTGTTCGCCAAGGTAGGCGAGGTGCTGCAGGCCAAGGGTGTGAAGGTGGGCAAGGGCACGATCGTGGACGCAACCATCATCGGGGCACCCAGCTCGACGAAGAACGCGGACAAGGCGCGCGACCCCGAGATGCACCAGACCAAGAAGGGCCAGCAGTGGTACTTCGGGATGAAGCTGCACATTGGCGTGGACAGCAAGACGGGCCTGACTCACAGCGCCGTGGTGACGGCGGCCAACGTGCACGACAAGCATCCCCTGCCGGACCTGCTGCACGGCGACGAGCAGCGCGTGTACGGCGACAGCGCGTATTCGGGCCAGCGCGAGCTGATTCAAAGCAAGGCGCCCAAGGCGAAGGACCTGACCAACGAGCGCGTGCGCAGGCGCGGCGGCGAGGTCGACGAAGCCAAGTGGGCGAGAAACCACGAGAAGTCCAAGATTCGAGCGCGGGTTGAACATGTCTTCGGTGTGGTCAAGCGGCTGTGGGGCTTCAGCAAGACACGCTACCGGGGCTTGGCCAAGAACGCCACTCGCGCGTTCACGGCGCTGGCGCTGGCCAACATCTTCATGTCGCGAACGCGGCTGATGGCACGGGTGCGTCCATGAGGACGAAAACAGGGTCGAAAGACCCGTTCGCAAGGCCCGGTGGGCCTGGAAACCGATCGCCACAATCATGACTTCCCGCATCCCGAAATCATGGCCGCTGACTCACCTTGCAAGGGGTGCTTGTTCAGCGTTGCCCTAGGCGTTGGCGGACAACGGGGCTTCTGGCATTGCCATGGCGAGATGACGGTGGCGGCGCAGCGGGCAATTCGAGCCCAGCGAGCGCACCGGAACGCGAACCAGACGGCGCTGCAAGGAAGCCTACTTCGGAATCTGAACGCACCGGCGTTGGCCCGCAATGCATTCGGCTGTTGGCCGCTGCCTAACGTGGGAATTGAGCTGCCCGGAGCAGCGTGGCGGGTTTGGCCCAGAATGAAATGAGGGCCAAATGCGCCACGCTGTGGAGGGTCAGCTCGAATGACGGGTTAGGCAGCGGCCGGCCTGGGCTTTGGATGACCGCAGAAGCTTGAGGCACCTTGGGCATGGCCTTGAGGTTGCCAGCATTGCCTGTGATTGGCAATGGCCTGTGCCCTAAGAAGGTATGGGCCTTGAATGCGGAAGTGGAAGTGGCCCGAATGTGCCAAAGGTCTTGGCGTTGGCGGACAAAGGAGCTTCTTGCATTGCCATGGCGAGATGACGGTGGCGGCGCGCCGACAATTCGAGCCCAGTGAACGCACCGGAACGCCAGCCGGACGGCGCTGCATCGAATGCGACTTCGGAAACTGAACGCGCAAGCCTTGGCCCGCAATGTATTCGGCTGTTGGCCGCTGCCTAACGTTCGCGGTGAGCTGCCCGCGGAGGCATGGCGCCTGGCCCGCGCGGCGCAAGATGAACAACGGCGCCGCGCGGGCCAGGTGCCATGCCGTAGCGGGTCAGCTCGACCAAGGGGTTAGGCATCACCTCGCTCGCATGCGATTGCTCTTCGCGTTGTGCTCGAGCTCGCATAGGCCGAGTTCTTCCATAAGCGGAGGAATGTAGACGCCAAACCGACCGCGTAGCCCCTTTTTCAGGCCGTACCAGCCTCCGACCGGGTTCTCTGCTGATCGACCCCAGGCCTCGACGGTTCCTGCCTTGACGGGTTTCTGCTCATCCGATCCCCCAAGGTCGACCCAGTCTGCCTTTGCCTCGAGCATTGCGTGCAGGTCGTCGATGCATCTGGCGTCGTAGTGAAGCACCGTGTTGCCAACGGTACATACCAAGATCTTCTTGCCGTCCTTCTCGTCCGTGTGCATCGTGAACTCGGAAGTTCCCGGAGGCGTCTTGAGGCTCCACGGACTATCTTTGGCGCGATTCAAGGTGATAGCCATGATGCTCCTTTAGCTTTCTGCGGTCGGGACGTGATGCCTAACGTGGGAATTGAGCTGCCCGGAGCAGCGTGGTGCGTTTGGCCCAGAATGAAATGAGGGCCAAAGGCGCCACGCTGTGGAGGGTCAGCTCGAATGACGGGTTAGGCAGCGGGCGGCCTCGGTGTTGAAACACTGCGGAATGTTGATGAGCCCTGGGCATGACCGTGAGGTTGCCAGCATTGCCTGAGATTGGCAATGGCCTGTGCTCGAGGAAGCCATCGACCTTGGATGCAGAAGTGGAAGTGGCCCGAATGTGCCAAAGGTCTTGGCGATGGCGGACAACGGAGCTTCTTATATTGGCCTGGCGAGATGGCGGTGGCGGGCCAGCTGACAATTCCAGCCCAGCGAGCGCGCCGGATCGCGAGCCAGACAGCGCTGCAAAGTAGGCGACTTCAGGATTTGAGCGCACAAACCTTGGGCCGCAATGTATTCGGCTGTTGGCCGCTGCCTAACGTTCGACATGAGTGGCGGACCAAAGGGCGCGAAGCGGCCTTTGGTCTGTCCGCTCGATGGAGGGGTTAGGCGTCAGGCCCAGCACTTTGCAGATGCTTCTGTTTGTAGCGGTTGGGTTCCTCAAAGAATTCAATGATCTTCGTCCCCGCCACAAGCATTGCACTGTGGATAGCTCCCGCCGGAATGTAGTACGAGCTTCCAGCGCTATGACTTCGAGTTGATCCATTGACCGTCAGTTCGACCATTCCCTCCAACACGGTGCCCCACTGACCCTTGTGGCTGTGCGGGGGAAGTTCGACGTCCTTCAGGATCTGAAAGAAGACGAGTTGACCATGTTCGGATTGGAGCAGGCTAGTGCGTACCGTGGTCGACGGAATCGGAAGCTCGACCTCCGGCAATCGCGTGATGATCTCTGGTAGTTCCATCATTGCTCCAGTAGGGTTGCTGCTGACGCCGCGTGCGCACGGCGCCGTCTTCGGGAATGTTGGCGAGGCACGCTTGGGATTTCCTCTGACGCCTAACGTGGGAATTGAGCTGCCCGGAACAGCGTGGTGCGTTTGGCCCAGAATGAAATGAGGGCCAAATGCGCCACGCTGTGGAGGGTCAGCTCGAATGACGGGTTAGGCGTCGCGCGAAGTGGGACTGATTGACTCACGGTCGTAGTAGTCAGCCTCGCTCTCGGATCGAACAAGCTTTCGCAGTCTTGGGGCGGTGGGGCTGCCCGCGAATACGCCGATCTTGCTTGAGTCCGGGTACTCGCACACCTCAACTTCGGCCAATACAGAAAGCGAAAGATAGCGCATGGTGACGGACCCTGTGTTGATGATCTGGTGGGCCGTGTCCGGGCCACCCGTTGGGCAGGCAATGACATCGTGTGTCTTGATCCTGTACGTCTGGCTCCCGAAGCGCAATTCTCCTTCACCATCCAGGATGAGAAACATCTCTTCCTCGGCGCGGTGTGAATGAAACGGACACTGAGCACTTCCGGGCGGAAGCTCTGTGAGGTTGTAGCGCAATTTCTGGGCACCGATTGCAGCGCTGAACTGAGCGCGTCTGGAGCTGTAGAAGCCGTTTTGCTCAACATCGGTGAACTCGACGTCGGCGAGATTGACGAAAGGTTTTGTCATGCCATCTCCATCCATGCGTGGAACTCCAGCGATCTATGTTGCGACGCCTAACGTTGGAATTGAGCTGCCCGGAGCGGCGTGGTGCGTTTGGCCCAGAATGAAATGAGGGCCAAATGCGCCACGCTGTGGAGGGTCAGCTCGAATGACGGGTTAGGCAGCGGCCGGCCTGGGCTTTGGAAGACCGCAGAAGCTTGAGGAACCTTGGACATGGCCTTGAGGTTGCCAGCATTGCCTGAGATTGGCAATGGCCAGTGCTCGAGGAAGGAATCCGAGTTGAACGCGGAAGTGGAGGTGGTACCAATACGCCAAAGGTTTAAGCGTTGGCGGACACTGAAGCACCTTACATTGACTCGGCGAATTTGCAGTGGCGAGGCAGCTGCCATTTCGAGGCCAGCGAGCGCACCAGAACGCGAACGATACGGCGCTGCAAGGAAGCCGACTTCAGAATCTGAACGCACCAGCCTTGGCCCGCAATGCATTCGGCTGTTGGCCGCTGCCTAACGTTGGAATTGAGCTGCCCGGAGCAGCGTGGTGCGTTTGGCCCAGAATGAAATGAAGGCCAAATGCGCCACGCTGTGGAGGGTCAGCTCGAATGACGGGTTAGGCCGCGCTGCGCGCATGAGGCTAGAACCACATGTCCCTAATGCACTTTCCGTCGGACGGCAAGTCCTCCCACTTGTCAAGACCGTCAAAGTGGTCGATGGGGACTTGCGCTATCGGATCGGGTTCGGTCATGCGCAGGTTCACAGCGATTCGTCTGCGGCCTTCCGTGTTTGGCTTTAAGGCCCGCCAGTGCGTGATGCCACCGCACTTTGGGCAGAAGTTGAAACTCAACGACTCGCCGCGGATGTATGGGGTGGTCTGGCCCTCTACCTTGATGTTCTCGCCTTCGTAGCCGTAGGCCCAGAGCACTCCGTACCTACGACACGCTGTGCAGTTGCAAGCCGTCGCAGACTCGGGGAGCTCATCCAGTTGCCAGCGAGATGATCCACAGTGACAGGAGCCTTTAAGCATGTGTGCGTTCCGGTAGGGTGACGACGGCCAGGATTCTCGGTTGTTTTGGTCAGCACAGAGCTCAAAGTTCACGATCGCGCGGCCTAACGTTGGAATTGAGTTGCCCGGAGCGGCGTGGCGCAATTGGCCCAGAATGAAATGAGGGCCAATTGAGGCACGCTGTGGAGGGTCAACTCGAATGACGGGTTAGGCGTCATACAAGGGACCATGAAGCACTGACAGACTTCGGCCTTATGAACGCCACGGCGCGATATGCGGCTGAGGTGAGGATGAACTCGCGGAACGCAGAGAGCTGACCTACTGACTGGCACCACCGATTGCCAGGCTGGACCGCTTCGAGAGTTGCGCTGGGCAGATATCTTGCCTTCAATGAGAGTTGGCTAATGAGGCTGGTGTCATCTACTCGCCGAATGAATTGGCGTGTAATGTCGAGCTCAAAGCATCGTCCTTGGCCCCAGTCGTAGGTTCCCCATTGATACAAAAGCATGTCTGCGTCGGGGGCAGGTGCCAATCCAACGGGCTGGGCAGATGTGTAGAAGCCGAGCATTAGATCAACAAGCTGGCCAGAACTGAGTGACTGGAGCAGTTGCTTACGTTGCAGCGCGAATTGTTCGAGCGCGGCGACCGATTGCGAGGGAGCGAAAGGCGCATTATTCTGCGAGGCAAGCCCTGGCATGGTCGTCCAGAGCGAAGCCTGAAGAAGACAGCGGCGGACGTGATTCATGGCGCCTAACGTGGGAATTGAGCTGCCCGGAGCAGCGTGGTGCATTTGGCCCAGAATGAAATGAGGGCCGAATGCGCCACGCTGTGGAGGGTCAGCTCGAATGACGGGTTAGGCAGCGGCCGGCCTCGGCCTTGAAACACTGCGGAATGTTGATGAACCCTTGGCATGGCCGTGAGGTTGCCAGCATTGCCTGAGATTGGCAATGGCCTGTGCTCGAGGGAGGCATCGACCTTGAATGCAGAAGTGGAAGTGGCCCGAATGTGCCAAAGGTCTTGGCGCTGGCGGGCCAGGGAGCTTCCTACATTGCCCTGGCGAGATGGCGGTGGCGGGGCAGCGGACAATTCCAGCCCAGCGAGCGCGCCGGATCGCGAGCCAGATGGCGCTGCAAAGAAGGCGACTTCAAGATTTGAAAGCACAAGCCTTGGCCCGCAATGTATTTGGCTGTTGGCCGCTGCCTAACGTGGGAATTGAGCTGCCCGGAGCAGCGTGGTGCGTTTGGCCCAGAATGAAATGAGGGCCAAAGGCGCCACGCTGTGGAGGGTCAGCTCGAATGACGGGTTAGGCAGCGGCCGGCCTGGGCGTTGAAAGACTGCGGAGTGTTGATGAGCCCTGGGCATGACCGTGAGGTTGCCAGCATTGCCTGAGATTGGCAATGGCCGGTGCTCGAGGAAGGCATCGACCTTGAATGCAGAAGTGGAAGTGGCCCGAATGTGCCAAAGGTCTTGGCGTTGGCGAACAACGGAGCTTCTTACATTGGCCTGGCGAGATGGCGGTGGCGGCGCAGCTGACAATTCCAGCCCAGCGAGCGCACCGGATCGCGAGCCAGACAGCGCGGCAAGGAAGCCGACCCCAAAATGTAAACGCACAAGCCTTGGCCCGCAATGCATTCGGCTGTTGGCCGCTGCCTAACGTGAATTGAGCTGCCCGGAGCAGCGTGGCGCGTTTGGCCCAGAATGAAATGAGGGCCAAATGCGCCACGCTGTGGAGGGTCAGCTCGAATGACGGGTTAGGGCAACGCTGAACAAGCACCCCTTGCAAGGTGAGTCAGCGGCCATGATTTCGGGATGCGGGAAGTCATGATTGTGGCGATCGGTTTCCAGGCCCACCGGGCCTTGCGAACGGGTCTTTCGACCCTGTTTTCGTCCTCATGGACGCACCCGTGCCATCAGCCGCGTTCGCGACATGAAGATGTTGGCCAGCGCCAGCGCCGTGAACGCGCGAGTGGCGTTCTTGGCCAAGCCCCGGTAGCGTGTCTTGCTGAAGCCCCACAGCCGCTTGACCACACCGAAGACATGTTCAACCCGCGCTCGAATCTTGGACTTCTCGTGGTTTCTCGCCCACTTGGCTTCGTCGACCTCGCCGCCGCGCCTGCGCACGCGCTCGTTGGTCAGGTCCTTCGCCTTGGGCGCCTTGCTTTGAATCAGCTCGCGCTGGCCCGAATACGCGCTGTCGCCGTACACGCGCTGCTCGTCGCCGTGCAGCAGGTCCGGCAGGGGATGCTTGTCGTGCACGTTGGCCGCCGTCACCACGGCGCTGTGAGTCAGGCCCGTCTTGCTGTCCACGCCAATGTGCAGCTTCATCCCGAAGTACCACTGCTGGCCCTTCTTGGTCTGGTGCATCTCGGGGTCGCGCGCCTTGTCCGCGTTCTTCGTCGAGCTGGGTGCCCCGATGATGGTTGCGTCCACGATCGTGCCCTTGCCCACCTTCACACCCTTGGCCTGCAGCACCTCGCCTACCTTGGCGAACAGCTGCTCGCCCAGCTTGTGCTCGCCCAGCAGGCGTCGGAACTTCAGCAGCGTCGTTCCGTCGGGCACCCGCTCGCGACCCAGATCGATGCCCACGAAGCGCCGCAAGCTCGTGCTGTCGAGCAGCGCCTCCTCGCAGGCTTCATCGGCCAGGTTGAACCAGTGCTGCACGAAGTGCATCCGCAGCATCCGCTCCAGCCCGATGGGCGGGCGTCCGCCTTCGCCCTTGGGGTAATGCGGCTCGATCACTTCGCACAGCTGCGCCCAGGGCACGATCGCCTCCATCGTCTGAAGGAACACGTCGCGTTTGGTCGGCTTGCGGTATTGTTCAAATGCGGCTTGCTGATCGGCGGCCATGGCGAGTGTTTGCTGCTTCATACGTAGTTAACGTGTTAGCCATCTATTCGTTGACGGCTTTTTCAGCATTGCCTTAGGCAGCGGCCGGCCTGGGCTTTGGATGACCGCAGAAGCTTGAAGAACCTTGGGCATGACCGTGAGGTTGCCAGCATTGCCTGAGAATGGCAATCGCTTGTGCTCGAGGAAGGCATCGGCCTTGAATGCAGAAGTGGAAGTGGTCCGAATGGGCCAAAGGTCTTGGCGTTGGCGAATCACGGAGCTTCTTATATTGCCCTGGCGAGATGACGGTGGCGGCACAGCTGACAATTCGAGCCCAGCGAGCGCACCAGAACGCGAACGATACGGCGCTGCAAGGAAGCCGACTTCAGAATCTGAACGCACCAGCCTTGGCCCGCAATGCATTCGGCTGTTGGCCGCTGCCTAACGTGGGAATTGAGCTGCCCGGAGCAGCGTGGTGCGTTTGGCCCAGAATGAAATGAGGGCCAAATGCGCCACGCTGTGGAGGGTCAGCTCGAATGACGGGTTAGGCAGCGGCCGGTTTGGGCTTTGGAAGACCGCAGAAGCTTGAGGAACCTTGGGCATGACCGTGAGGTTGCCAGCATTGCCTGAGAATGGCAATGGCCTGTGCTCGAGGAAGGCATCGGCCTTGAATGCAGAAGTGGAAGTGGCCCGAATGTGCCTAAGGTCTTGGCGTTGGCGGACAACGGAGCTTCTTGTATTGCCATGGCGAGATGACGGTGGCGGTGCAGCCGGCAATTCGAGCCCAGCGAGCGCACGGGAACGCGAGCCAGACGGCGCTGCAACGAAGGAGTCTTCAGAGACTAAACGCACAGGCCTTGGCCCGCAATGCATTCGGCTGTTGGCCGCTGCCTAACGTTCGCGGTGAGCTGCCCGCGGAGGCATAGCGCCTGGCCCGTGCGGCGCAAGATGTACAACGGCGCCGCGCGGGCCAGGTGCTATGCCGTAGCGGGTCAGCTCGACCAAGGGGTTAGGCCGCGCTCTCTGAAGAACACAGCAGGGCCTTGATGAAATGCAGCTCATTCGTGCAGCGCCTATTCAGAGCATATCGAAGTCTACGTGCGGTCGGATTGAGACGGGAAGCATGGTGAAACCAAGAGCAAGCGACAGGTAGTAGCGGTGGTAGCCATCGCGAACACGGAGCCTACCGCTTGCTTCCGAAGGCGGGGATGTGACCTCCAGTGGCGGTATGGGACTGTTCCGAGCGATTGCGGACAGTAGTTCCTGCGATCTGGCCTGATCAAGCCCTGGAACACCAGGTGAGCGTGTTGGTGGTGCCACCCTGGCTATCGGCACCAATGTAGTTGGCCATTCAATTTCTGATGTTGCTGAGAATGCAGAAGCCCCAGCCGGGAGTGCGCTCTTGGCGGAAGCGAGCCAGGCGTCTGGAACCTCAATCTCGACGTTGTCGCTGGGCAGGTTGATCAGCATTCCGTGCGGCCTAACGTTGGAATTGAGCTGCTCGCGTAGGCGTGGCGCCTTGACCGGCCAGGGCGACAATGCGCGAAGCGCATGCCCTGGGCGGGCGAGGTGCCATGCCGGAGCGAGTCAGCTCGAATGACGGGTTAGGCCACGCTTTTGTGCGCTGAAGTTCGAGGCTCACGGTTGAGTGCAGCAAGGCGAAATTTGGGTAGCTGGAGCGTGGAGAACAGCTTTGATAGACCAAGGCGGCTCTCGCGGTCCGCGCTCTGCGCGGCACGTGGAACTGAATAGATTCGCTGGTAGAGCATTTTGCTCGGTTTGGATGACCCGGCAGGAACTCTTTGAGCGCCTTGATCGCTTGCCCCGGTTTCTGGCCTTCCTCTGGGCGCACAGCGCCCATGCCGCGCCGTGCGCGGCCAACGTGCTGATCTTTCCGAGGCGCACCAGCAGCAAGGCATGCTCGGCCCATGCGCCGGGCTAACTTGAATTTGGCCGATGGAAGCGCGTGGCGCATGTGATGCGTGGCCCAACGTGGGAATTGAGCTGCCCGGAGCAGCGTGGTTCATTTGGCCCAGAATGAAATGAGGGCCGAATGCGCCACGCTGTGGAGGGTCAGCTCGAATGACGGGTTAGGCAGCGGCCGGCCTCGGCCTTGAAACACTGCGGAATGTTGATGAACCCTTGGCATGGCCGTGAGGTTGCCAGCATTGCCTGCGATTGGCAATGGCCAGTGCGCGAGGAAGGCATCGGCCGTGAATTCGGAAGTGGAAGTGGTCCGAATGGGCCAAAGGTTTAGGCGATGGCGGACAACGATGCTTCTTGCATTGCCATGGCGAGATGACGGTGGCGGCGCAGCTGACAATTCCAGCCCAGCGAGCGCACCGGATCGCGAGCCAGACGGCGTTGCAAAGAAGGCGACTTCAAGATTTGAAAGCACAAACCTTGGCCCGCAATGTGTTCGGCTGTTGGCCGCTGCCTAACGTTGGAATTGAGCTGCTCGCGTAGGCATGGCGCCTGGCCCGCGCGGTGCACGATGACGATAGGCACCGCGCGGGCCAGGTGCCATGCCGGAGCGAGTCAGCTCGAATGACGGGTTAGGCGTCACTGGTTGCCACCAAGTTTGATCTTGGTCTGAAGCTCTCGGGCAAGCTTCTCGACCGAAGCAAGATCAGTCTTGGCTTGGAGTAGAAATTCCTCGTCGAACTGATTCGGGTCTGCCCAGTAGCGGCCCTTGATATCACATTTCTTGGCAAGCGATGCAAGTCCCAGCCGTTCAAGTTCGAATCCTACTTCTGTCCACTTGACGGCTATATCAGCTTCTGTCGAGTGATTCTGATGGCCTTGGCTGAGTCCACGTGAATAGGCTTGCGTCATCCGCAAAGCAGCGATCACCTTGCTTAATGCCAGCAAGCTCTCCTGCTTCCGGGCGGCCTTTGCGCGAGATAGATTGCGCACCCATGTTGCGACGTGAGTGCCGATGACTTTGGCAATTCCGCCGACTGAGACTGGGTCGATGGCCATGTGTTTGTGACGCCTAACGTGGGAATTGAGCTGCCCGGAGCAGCGTGGCGCATTTGGCCCAGAATGAAATGAGGCCAAGTGCGCCACGCTGTGGAGGGTCAGCTCGAATGACGGGTTAGGCAGCGGCCGGCCTCGGCGTTGAAACACTGCGGAATGTTGATGAGCCCTGGGCATGGCCGTGAGGTTGCCAGCATTGCCTGAGATTGGCAATGGCCTGTGCTCGAGGAAGGCATCGACCTTGAATGCAGAAGTGGAAGTGGCCCGAATGTGCCAAAGGTCTTGGCGCTGGCGGGCCAGGGAGCTTCCTACATTGCCCTGGCGAGATGGCGGTGGCGGGGCAGCGGACAATTCCAGCCCAGCGAGCGCGCCGGATCGCGAGCCAGATGGCGCTGCAAAGAAGGCGACTTCAAGATTTGAAAGCACAAGCCTTGGCCCGCAATGTATTTGGCTGTTGGCCGCTGCCTAACGTTGGAATTGAGCTGCCCGGAACAGCGTGGCGCACTTGGCCCAGAATGAAATGAGGGCCAGGTGCGCCACGCTGTGAAGGGTCAGCTCGAATGACGGGTTAGGCGTCATTGCTGCCTTGCTGCAACATAGCTAGGAATTCACCGGACTCGAAGTAGCTTAGAAGTTCAGCAATCATCAGCGAATGCGCAGTTCTAAGCGCTTCCAACTCCTCGAGTTGCAGGCGGATGCGATCATTCTGCTCGTCGAGATGTGCTGACAGTCGATTGCAATCAGCTAAGGAGTTGAGGTCGACCCCAGCGAGATCAAAGTGAATCAGACGATTGCGTTCTCTGACGAGGCCTAGCAGCTTCTGCTTTCGTACCCTGGCGTTGTTTGGGTCAGTCTCGATCCCCATTGAAAACGTGATTGAGGGCTCTAGCAAATCAGACGGCCCTGTGGCCGCGCTCGGCTTACCGTAGACGTCTGAGTGAAAGTTGTCTGCCAGTTTACCCAGTCCCTTCTTGCTGAGCTTCTTCACTCTTGCCTTGTGCCTGTCGCTGAAGTTGCTTGGGGTACCGGAGCAGCTCATCGCCGGAATCAGCGACTTAAGGAATGTCTCCAATCTCTGGAAGTTGAAAACATTTCGCCCGATGCGGCGCAGCGTGGCGTCGCGAATGTCCTTGATGTTCGGTTCCATGGTGACGCCTAACGTTGGAATTGAGCTGCCCGCTGCGGCGTGGCGCCTTGGCTGACCAAGGGGAAAATGCGCGAAGCGCACCCCTTGGGCAGACGAGGTGCCATGCCGTAGCGGGTCAGCTCGAATGACGGGTTAGGCCGCACTTTAGCGCTTGAGTGTTGCCTTGATTTCGAAGTAGCCAGCAACACGGGCAAAACCCACTTCTGTCGAGTGAAGGCTGACTATGGTGTTCTTTTCGCGTTCGTAGTGAGCAAGCGTTCCGGTAAGACGCTGGTTGAAGCTCGAATAGGAGCAACCCGAGGCCATTACATCAAGGTTCAGAATTGATGGGACAACGCCCGGTGTAGCCAGCCCAACGAACTTACACCCATTCTCCGAACTCGCCGCTAAGACCTTGCCGCCCGGCTGGACAACGATTGTGAATGCAACAACCGAGTGGCCTGCTGCATCCGGCTTTCCGCGAACAGTAGCGTTGTATTGGGCTTGACCACGCCACTCGCCAAAGACCGAACCACTTTGTGCGATCGCAGACGAGGCGAGTACCGGCACCAGCGCAAAGAGGATTTGTGGCTTCATGGCGAGGGATCCTACTTGGTGCGGCCTAACGTTCGAGTTAACCGGCCCGCGGAGGCGAGCGCCGTAAGCCCGGGCTGAGATGATGCACCATGTGCCTCAGGCCGGGCTTACGGCGCTTGCCGTAGCGGGTCCGGTTGAACGAGTTGTTAGGCCGCACTTGGCGCCGCGGCAAGAGCCCTCCCGGGCAACCAGCAAGCCATTCGCGTGGCTACGGCGCCGCCCCGGAGGAAGGGCTCCGAGATGGGGTAGAAGCCCAGAGCCTTGTACGCGGCTACGGCGTAGGGTGAGGAGTTGAGCTCGACGGTCTTTACCTCAGGGAATCGCTCTTCGAGGCGTGCACGCGCCGACTCCCACAAGGAGCGCCCGATTCCCTTGCCCAAGTGGCCCGGAGCCACAAAGCAGAGTTGAACGAGCGTTGGGCGAGGCAGCAAGATCACGCCGAGGATGCTGCCCGCTTGCTCATGCACCAAGACAATGACCGATTCAGCAATTCGAGCGGCAAGCTTCTCGGCCGAGGTATCTGTGAGCAGCGTCTCCTGAGCAACCAGTTCCCAGTCGACGGCGACATGTGCTCGAAAACTTGCATGGACCAGTTCGGATATCGCTGGGGCGTCTTCAGGCGTTGCATCGCGAATGGGCAGGTTCATGTGCGTGGTGAGCTGCTGTGTCCGTGTGCGGCCTAAGGCAACGCTGAACAAGCACCCCTTGCAAGGTGAGTCAGCGGCCATGATTTCGGGATGCGGGAAGTCATGATTGTGGCGATCGGTTTCCAGGCCCACCGGGCCTTGCGAACGGGTCTTTCGACCCTGTTTTCGTCCTCATGGACGCACCCGTGCCATCAGCCGCGTTCGCGACATGAAGATGTTGGCCAGCGCCAGCGCCGTGAAGCGCGAGTGGCGTTCTTGGCCAAGCCCCGGTTGCGTGTCTTGCTGAAGCCCCACAGCCGCTTGACCACACCGAAGACATGTTCAACCCGCGCTCGAATCTTGGACTTCTCGTGGTTTCTCGCCCACTTGGCTTCGTCGACCTCGCCGCCGCGCCTGCGCACGCGCTCGTTGGTCAGGTCCTTCGCCTTGGGCGCCTTGCTTTGAATCAGCTCGCGCTGGCCCGAATACGCGCTGTCGCCGTACACGCGCTGCTCGTCGCCGTGCAGCAGGTCCGGCAGGGGATGCTTGTCGTGCACGTTGGCCGCCGTCACCACGGCGCTGTGAGTCAGGCCCGTCTTGCTGTCCACGCCAATGTGCAGCTTCATCCCGAAGTACCACTGCTGGCCCTTCTTGGTCTGGTGCATCTCGGGGTCGCGCGCCTTGTCCGCGTTCTTCGTCGAGCTGGGTGCCCCGATGATGGTTGCGTCCACGATCGTGCCCTTGCCCACCTTCACACCCTTGGCCTGCAGCACCTCGCCTACCTTGGCGAACAGCTGCTCGCCCAGCTTGTGCTCGCCCAGCAGGCGTCGGAACTTCAGCAGCGTCGTTCCGTCGGGCACCCGCTCGCGACCCAGATCGATGCCCACGAAGCGCCGCAAGCTCGTGCTGTCGAGCAGCGCCTCCTCGCAGGCTTCATCGGCCAGGTTGAACCAGTGCTGCACGAAGTGCATCCGCAGCATCCGCTCCAGCCCGATGGGCGGGCGTCCGCCTTCGCCCTTGGGGTAATGCGGCTCGATCACTTCGCACAGCTGCGCCCAGGGCACGATCGCCTCCATCGTCTGAAGGAACACGTCGCGTTTGGTCGGCTTGCGGTATTGTTCAAATGCGGCTTGCTGATCGGCGGCCATGGCGAGTGTTTGCTGCTTCATACGTAGTTAACGTGTTAGCCATCTATTCGTTGACGGCTTTTTCAGCATTGCCCTAACGTGGGAGTTGAGCTGCCCGGAGCAGCGTGGTGCATTTGGCCCAGAATGAAATGAGGGCCAAATGCGCCACGCTGTGGAGGGTCAGCTCGAATGACGGGTTAGGCCTCTCTGCTCGGGCGCCACTTTGGATAGCCTTCGCCCCATGTGAATTCAGGGAGTGATTCGACAAAGGCTTCATGGTCGCGCGGATCGCTAAAGTAGAACTCGCAATAGCCGAAGTTGTATTCGGTCTTGGCGTACCAGTGTGATGTCCACTTGCCTGCATGGGCGTGGTCAGTTTCGTCCCAGCACACCCTGTACTCCGAATCACGCTGCAAGCACGGACCGTCCTTCGGGCCAATTATCTGCCAGCACCATCGCTCCGCAAAGTCGAGCTCTGGGTAGGCTAGCTGAAGCATCGTGAAATGGGGAAAGCGCTGTACGTACGCTTGCCTGTCGCGTTCTTCCCTACTTGCGGCCTCGGTGCCTAGCCCTTCGCCTGCAAGGTACGCCTCAAACGAAGATTGAACGAGCGTTCTGTGACTCACGATCTGGCGATGGAGAGGTTGGAGCTGAGGTGTACTGAGAGGCCTAACGTGGGAATTGAGCTGCCCGGAGCAGCGTGGTGCATTTGGCCCAGAATGAAATGAGGGCCAAAGGCGCCACGCTGTGGAGGGTCAGCTCGAATGACGGGTTAGGCATCACATCGCCCTCCCAGTTGATGTCGCCACTTTGTGTGCGACCTTCTCTTTGAGCATTCCTGCAAATGCCTCAAAGTCATCTCGGGAGGACATCTGGAACTCTTCCACATGCAGGAGGCCGGCCCTGTGACGGACCTTCAAGACGCGATCCTGGCCCACTTGGGTGATTTGAATCTCCGACACGCTCCTGTACGGAATCACCTGTTCATACGAAGAGAGTATCCATCGCGACGCCGGAGCTAAGAGGTAGGACTCATGAAGTTCTAGGCGGCGAGGAGATGACTTCCTCCTTGTGAGTGCCATTGTGAATATGACTGCGCCAGCGACGTTTACGACGAATACGCACCAATAGAAGATCGTGGCGCCTTCAGGATCTAGTCTCACTGCCCGTTGAATAACTAAGCCTCGCTCGTTTGTAAAGGCGAGGTGACCAAGCAAGAGCGCGCCGATGACTGACACGGCGATCATCTTCACCAGTGTGCCAACGCGACTCGTGTATGAAAACAGTCGGGGCGACTCTGCCATAGTCATACGCCTAGTGTGATGCCTAACGTTGGAATTGAGCTGCCCGGAGCAGCGTGGCGCGTTTGGCCCAGAATGAAATGAGGGCCAAATGCGCCACGCTGTGGAGGGTCAGCTCGAATGACGGGTTAGGCAGCGGCCGGCCTGGGCTTTGGATGACCGCAGAAGCTTGAGGAACCTTGGGCATGGCCTTGAGGTTGCCAGCATTGCCTGATATTGGCAATGGCCAGTGCGCGAGGAAGGCATCGGCCGTGAATGCGGAAGTGGAAGTGGTCCGAATGGGCCAAAGGTTTAGGCGATGGCGGACAACGGTGCTTCTTGCATTGCCATGGCGAGATGACGGTGGCGGCGCAGCTGACAATTTCAGCCCAGCGAGCGCGCCGGATCGCGAGCCAGACAGCGCTGCAAAGTAGGCGACTTCAGGATTTGAGCGCACAAACCTTGGCCCGCAATGTATTCGGCTGTTGGCCGCTGCCTAACGTTCGCGGTGAGCTGCCCGCGGAGGCGTGGCGCCTTGGCTGACCAAGGGGATGATGCGCGAAGCGCTCCCCTTGGGCAGACGAGGTGCCATGCCGTAGCGGGTCAGCTCAACCAAGGGGTTAGGCGTCGCATTTCGCTGCTCATGAAGCGCCACACAAGACCGGGAGGCAGGTGTGGCCTGCATGCCACCTTGTTGATGACTGCAGCGCAAGGCGCTCCGGAGTGCGAGCGTAATAGCGGACTCGCCCAGATTGGACTGAAGGCGGACTTCGACTATGCGCGACGCTTCTTGGTCTCCTCTGCAGGTGCCGACTGCTCCTGTGCGGCTTTCGTTGCTCGTGGCGGCGCAAAGGGAGGAGGGAACCCGACGAAGGCCAGGAAGATCAATATTGGAAGCAGGCAATAGAACAGCGGCCGCTTCCAATTCAGATTCATGATCCTGCGGAACTGAGGTCGGTGTCCAGGTTTTCAAGTGCGCGTTACCTGCGGCATGGTTTCCCACCAAAGGGGCGGCCTCGCGAGAAATGCAGGTCGACCTGAGCTTTGGGTGTCGAGCCATTGTTGCCTCTGCGACGCCTAACGTGGGAATTGAGCTGCCCGGAACAGCGTGGTGCATTTGGCCCAGAATGAAATGAGGGCCAAATGCGCCACGCTGTGGAGGGTCAGCTCGAATGACGGGTTAGGCGTCGCTGGTTTTGCGTTGCCGCGACTTGTGCACGGCTTCACTTGTCCGCGATGATCTCGTGCGACACATTGTCGACGACTACTGGGCACTCAAGATAGGTAAGAGCGGGATCAGTGCCGTACTTCCCGCGCACGAAAGTCCTCCACTCCTCCGTGTAAACACGCTCCGCATCTTTGCGGGACTTCCATAGATATATTCCCCCGGCCTTTGAACCGTCTTCCGTGAGGAAGTAGTACTTGCGTATCAGGCCAGGCATGTTTTGGTACTTCGGGGCCGTGCTGAGGAAGGTCTCTCTGGCCTGCGCCACCGAGATCGGCTCCGGTAGCTTGAACTCTACGAATACGGTAATCATGAGTGCCTCCTGCAGAAATTGCCATGAATTCTTGCGACGCCTAACGTGGGAATTGAGCTGCCCGGAGCAGCGTGGTGCGTTTGGCCCAGAATGAAATGAGGGCCAAAGGCGCCACGCTGTGGAGGGTCAGCTCGAATGACGGGTTAGGCAGCGGGCGGCCTCGGTGTTGAAACACTGCGGAATGTTGATGAGCCCTTGGCATGGCCGTGAGGTTGCCAGCATTGCCTGAGATTGGCAATGGCCTGCGCTCGAGGAAGGCATCGACCTTGAATGCAGCAGTGGAAGTGGCCCGAATGTGCCAAAGGTCTTGGCGTTGGCGGACAACGGAGCTTCTTACATTGGCCTGGCGAGATGGCGGTGGCGGGGCAGCTGACAATTCCAGCCCAGCGAGCGCGCCGGATCGCGAGCCAGACAGCGCTGCAAAGTAGGCGACTTCAGGACTTGAGCGCACAAACCTTGGCCCGCAATGTATTCGGCTGTTGGCCGCTGCCTAACGTTCGAGCTAAGCGGGCGACGACGGCAGGACGCCAGGCCCGGGCTGGCGAAAATGTACCGCGTACCGCCAGACCGGGCCTGGTGGCCTGCCGTTGGCGCTCCGCTTGAGCGAGGGGTTAGGCCTCACTGGGTTTTGCTGGCCGGAAACTGAGGACCTCTGTGAGGAAGAAGGCCCAAGGGACACAGATCACCGCCGGCAGAAGGAGCATGCCTGCTGGTACGCCTGAACCCGCACCGAGAGCCATGCTCAACACCAACACTACGGCTGCGAGGATGAATGACCATGCACCCACGAAACCTAGAACTCTTGGCGCTCCAATATAGGAATGAGGTACGCCCTCACGCTTGGTGGCCTGCAGCCAAATGCGCCGAGCTACAAGTGCCAGCAGGACGTAGGCCAAAACCGCGGACAAGAACCGGGGCAGAACGTACCTAAGCATTGGTGGTACGAGGGAGCCAAAAGACGAGAACAAGGCAAAAATGCTGGCCCCAGGGAGAGGAACTCGGACTATGGCAAGCAATGAACCCAATAAGCCGAGGGCTGTCGGAATGGCCACAAGGGAGAAGCACAGCCAGTAGGAGAACTTGCGCATAGGTAGTAGTGATTGTGAGGCCTAACGTGGGAATTGAGCTGCCCGGAGCAGCGTGGCGCGTTTGGCCCAGAATGAAATGAGGGCCAAATGCGCCACGCTGTGGAGGGTCAGCTCGAATGACGGGTTAGGCAGCGGCCGGCCTGGGCTTTGGATGACCGCAGAAGCTTGAGGAACCTTGGGCATGGCCTTGAGGTTGCCAGCATTGCCTGCGATTGGCAATGGCCAGTGCGCGAGGTAGGCATGGGCCTTGAATGCAGAAGTGGACGTGGCCCGAATGAGCCAAATGTCTTGGCGTTGGCGAACCACGGGGCTTCTTATATTGCCCTGGCGAGATGACGGTGGCGGCGCAGCTGACAATTCCAGCCCAGCGAGCGCGCCGGATCGCGAGGCAGGCAGCGTTGCAAAGTAGGCGACCTCAGGATTTGAGCGCACATACCTTGGCCCGCAATGTATTCGGCTGTTGGCCGCTGCCTAACGTTGGAGTTGAGGCGCGTGCAACGGCATTGGCCCGCGAGGCGCAAGATGAACTACAGCGCCTCGCGGGCCAATGCCGTTGTACGTCGCCTCGAACGAGAGGTTAGGCAGCACTGGCGCGCCAGCCGCTTTGCGCTGCCTCAGTTGCGGAGTACGCTGCTCCACGGAAATGCTCCATCGCTTCGCACCGGTCGCAGAGCGCCTGTAGGGTTGGATGCTCTGAGGGCAAGATGAGCCCGGCATGCTTCTCGCGGAGGTAGGTAATTGCGATCGCCGCGGTCAAATCTGCGCGGGTGAACCCGGAGCCGCAGAACCAGGGCGAGGCTGAAAGGGCCTCCAGCCAGTCGAGCGCCGACCTGATCTGCCTCTCTGTGCGTGCGACGACGCTCGGGTCTTGCTTGTCCGCGCTACGGCGGGCGAACTCGTAGCCTCGCTCATACAGCTTCTCGCATAGACCAACCGCGACAGCCTCCATCCGCAATACCTCCCGCCGCGCGGGCTCTGCTGCCGGAACCAGGCGCTTCTCCGGTGCGGCCAAACCGTCGAGATATTCGAGAATGAATCGACTGTCGAACAGACTTTCTCCGTCATCTAGCGTGAGAATCGGAACCTTTCCCAGCGGATTGAGTGCGAGCACGGCATCGAAGTCCCGGAATACCGAGAGAACCCTGCGCTCAAAGGGTTCGCCGTAGTGATTGAGGGCCACGGCTACACGCCGGACAAAGGGGGAGTCGTATTGACCGATGAGGACCACAGTGCTTCCTTGTGCTGCCTAACGTGGGAATTGAGCTGCCCGGGGCAGCGTGGTGCATTTGGCCCAGAATGAAATGAGGGCCAAATGCGCCACGCTGTGGAGGGTCAGCTCGAATGACGGGTTAGGCAACGGCCGGCCTGGGCTTTGGAAGACCGCAGAAGCTTGAAAGACCATGAACATGGCCTTGAGGTTGCCAGCATTGCCTGCGATTGGCAATGGCCTGCGCTCGCGGATGGGATGGGCCTTGAACGCGGAAGTGAAAGTTGACCGAATGGGCCAAAGGTCTAGGCGTTGGCGGACAACGGGGTTTCTGGCATTGCCATGGCGAGATGACGGTGGCGGCGCAGCTGGCAATTCGAGCCCAGCGAGCGCACCAGAACGCGAACCAGACCGCGCTGCAACGAACGAGGCTTTAGAGACTAAACGCACAAGCTTCGGCCCGAAATGCATTTGGCTGTTGGCCGCTGCCTAACGTTGGAATTGAGCTGCTCGTGGAGGCGTGGCGCCTTGACCAGACAAGGGGACAATGCGCGAAGCGCACCCCTTGGATGGGCGAGGTGCCATGCCGGAGCGAGTCAGCTCGAATGACGGGTTAGGCAACTCAGTTCGCCTCGCTGCGTGATTCCGCGTGCCATTGACGCTTGCTCTCGGGTAGAAGGAGAGGAACAGCAAATTGAACACGACTGACGGTTGATTCTTTTGACGAAATCTCACCTTTGGCGCCAAACTGTATTGCGAAGACCTTTACACCTCCACCTCCTTCGGCCTTGTCGGCGTCTTCGGCAGTGATTGCAACATCAAAGTCTACGATCGTGGACTTGAGCCTGGCACTGGCAGCAAAGCGAGCGTGCTCTGCATATTTGTGTCCGCCGTCCCCTGACGGTACGACGAACGCCCCACCATTCGACTCTTGCGCATCTCGCACACCGTCTACGATTTGGGTCAGTACTTCTTTGATGAATTCGCGCAGTTGCATAGGTTCTCCGTCGCATTGATGAGTTGCCTAACGTGGGAATTGAGCTGCCCGGAGCAGCGTGGTGCATTTGGCCCAGAATGAAATGAGGGCCAAATGCGCCACGCTGTGGAGGGTCAGCTCGAATGACGGGTTAGGCATCACTTCTCTGGCCTGCTTGCGTGTTTTGAGAATGCTCGCACTGCGGTAGAAATTGCCTGAGTAGTGGCCTTTTCTCTGATCATTGGTTCGGGGCGCACTGCCTCTCGGAAGAAATAGATCAGCGCAACGATGACTAGCAGAGAGAAAGCGACCAGCAGGGAACTGCTGACCAGGTAGAGCCACTTGAAGAATGGGCTACGCCCCAAGAACTCGGCATCGACTCTTGCACGAAAGTCCGATCGAAGCATGTAGCGGGCTGGCCTGATGCTGTAGAGGACGATCCACACTGCAACTTCGAACAGTCGAAGAAGCAGGTCGGCGGCCAGTTCTACAGCGGTCATGTCTCGGGTGATGCCTAACGTTCGAGGTAACCGGCACGGAACGGCAGGACAGCGCTGGGCCAGAATGAAATGAGGCCCAGCGATGGCATGCCGTGGAGTGTCCGGTTGACTGAGGGGTTAGGCCGCAGTTTCGCGCTTGCTGGGTGGCGCACTAAGGGTTCGACCTACGGACCCCGTGGAGAGTGCTGTAGTCGACGGACCGCAGGTACTCGACTCTGCTTGCGTATGCATGGATGCAGTCGGGCGATACCACTCCCACGGGGATTCGCGGCACGAAGTCGGTTTCGGGAAAGACATCGGCATTGCCAGGTGTGTGCTCGTAGGCGGCAAGGTCGTGCAAGGTGGACTCCAGTAGGTGCCAGTTGTGGTCCTCTATGGCGAGACGAGCTTGGATACCCAGTGCCTGGTACATAAACTTGCCATCTACCTTTGCCTTTGCGATTGCCTGAGCGATGTGGCGGATGCCCTTGGCGAGGTCGACATCGTAGTAGTGAAAGTGTTCGGCGAGTGCCAGTGAGTGATAGGGCTCCGCAGGATCATGCTCGACTTCGGATATCAGCAGCGATTCAGCTTCGGCGAAGCGATTGTGGCGATGCAGTTCTTCAACCAACTCTCCTCGGAGTACCGAGGACTCTTCGTCGGGCCATGCTTGACGAAGCATTGCCTCAATGTGGGAGCTCAGATCGAGCGCGCGATCGCGCTGCCGCAGATCGCGCAAGCCCATGAGGGCATTTTCGAGCTGAGACTGCATGTGTGTCATTTTCTGCGGCCTAACGTTCGCGGTGAGCTGACCGCTGCGGCGTGGCGCCTTGACTGACCAAGGGGACAATGCGCGGAGCGCACCCCTTGGGCAGGCGAGGTGCCATGCCGTAGCGGGTCAGCTCGACCAAGGGGTTAGGCATCACTGAATCGCCGCGTGAATTCATTGACCTGACTCGATAAACCCATGAATGTCAGGCCAGAATGTTCGCGTCGCGACGGCTATGGAGTAGCCATCACTAACGCCCTGTTGCTCGGAACGTTGTGTGACTACGCCGAGGACCCGACCGGCCAGATTCATTACGGGTCCACCAGAATTCCCTGGTTGTGCTGCAAGGCGCAAGCGGATTAGCTGCGCGTCCTTCTGTACTCCGTTCAGGCCAACAGAGCCTTGATACGACGAATGAACTATTCCGTCGATAGGGACCAGCGCCTCGCCATATGGCGCACCCCAAATGAAGACTGCTTGGCCGCCCGCTGCTGTGGATGTGTCAACAACCGCGGCTACCGCATCTGATAGCCCAGGAGAAATGCGTAGCAACGCGATGTCCAGTCCCAGGTGCCACTTCCAGACTAAGGCGTCTTGGCTTGCGCCGAACGCGGTTCGAACCCTGACAGGCCCAGACTGACTTGCATTGGTATTTGAACTGAAAGTCATCGAGCTTTGAACGACATGCAAGTTCGTTAGGCAATAAGTCGCTTGCCTTGTTGCCACTACGAAGCCTGAGCCAGACGAATTGGAGGCGAAAACCTGAAGGACGCTCCTTTTTGTCGAGGCGAGTACATCTTGGTCAAGTCGGATAGGCACTGCCTGGGACGGGGAGTCTTGGGACCTAACGACGCCTACCTGCAAGAGTCCAGCAGCCGTCGCGGCGCGAAGGACTCGTCTCCTCGGCAGGCTGGCGTATCGCTGAAGTTCTGACTTGATTGGAAGCATGCAACATCTCTCCTGTGACGCCTAACGTTCGCGGTAACCTACCCGCGTAGGCAGGCGGCGTAAGCCCGGACGTGCAGGATGCCCCAGGCTGGTACGGCCGGGCTTACGACGCCTGCCGTAGCGGGTCAGGTTGACCAAGGGGTTAGGCGTCACTTTTTCGCCGCCTTCATAAGCTCAACGGCTACGTCACTCAGCTTCTGGATGCTGATCGGCGGTTCGGCTGTGTGCTCTGGCGTCTGATTGCCAAAATAGCGCTTGGTCAGTTCCTCGCGAATCTGATGCTTCTTCTCATCAGGCATCAACTCGATAAATGGCCCCAGAGAAGCAAGTTCAAGTTCGGTTTGCCTCGCGCGGTCAGCGTTTGAGCGGTGCCGAGCCGACTCTTTAGCTGTGTACCAGGCTGGCGAGGTGATGGCCACCGCGTACATCAGGCGGATTAAGACAGACCATGCATTCTCTGGGGAGAACGGTTCATGCCAGAACTTCCAGAACGTGGCTCCCGCAAGCGCTATGCCGGAGCCAAAGAAGGCAATGGTTATCCAGCGCCATGTATTCGCCTGCTCTCCCTCTGCATTGGCGATCTTCTGGTAGTTCCCAGTGATGCCGGTATTGCCTACCACTTGTACGATCTGGGCCGCCTGCTCTTGGCTGGTTTTCAATGACTCCAGTCGATCAGACTGGGTCTTCTCCGATTCAGCTTGCAACTTCGCAAAGTCAGCTTTGAGTTCCTGGAGCATTGTTGAAAAAGCGGAAGCACGTTCGGCCTCCTTCTCTGCGTACAGCTGCTGTACAACGGCTACAACTGAAGCCGCCTCCGCCTTTTGCTTTGCGACGCTCTCGGTAAGGTTCTCCAGTCTGGCCTGTGACTCCTGCACCTGTTGAGTGAGCGCCGTCTGACGCACCATTAAGGCGTCGCGTTGAGTAGCGAGCTGCTGTATCGAGTCGCGCGCGGCCTGCGCGGCTTGATTTACGGCATCTGCTAGCTGGGTACTGTCTCCTGCCTGTGAAGTAGGCCCGAATGCCCAAAGTTGCGGCATTACAGCCTGCTCGACCTGCGCCCTTGCGTTCTGGATATGACCTGGATTTCTGTTGGACTGATATGACGTTAGTTCGTTGAAAATCGATTGAAACGCATTCTGAAGTTGCGACAGGCCGTATCCACTCACTAGCAATGCCGGGGTCTTCTGAAGCATTGAACGGACGGTGGAGACAATCGCGAAGGTCACCTCCAGTGCGCTGGCGTTTGTTTCTGTAGTGAGCAAGTCGGGGTCTGTGAACTCCGCTGATTTGACGAGCTCAGCGAGTCTCTCTAGCAGGCCGCTGAGAGGATGGTTGGCGTACTCGGAAGGGCTCATGCTGTCACTTTCGGCGAGGGAAGACGGGCATCGTGACGCCTAACGTGGGAATTGAGCTGCCCGGAGCAGCGTGGTGCGTTTGGCCCAGAATGAAATGAGGGCCAAAGGCGCCACGCTGTGGAGGGTCAGCTCGAATGACGGGTTAGGCCTCTTACAGCCAGCCGAACTGTGCTCGTACTTCTCGTGCGGTGACATTTATGGGCGCGGTAGGAGCCTGCGGGTATTGGCGCAAGTTCGTAGCGCGAACTCCACCACTGTTTTGACCAAGCACAGCAACGCCCTTTATACGCCAGCCCGCGGCTCTAAGGCCAGCCAGATAGGCCTGCGCATCCAGTTGGCCTTGAGTCCTACTGTTGTCGACAGTCGCCGAGAGGCAGAAGACCACCGCGTTGCAGCGTGTTCGCTCAACTTCGGCGATGAACTCCTCAACTGTAGTGCGGGTGTCCTGAAGCGTTCCGATGCGCGCGTAGGTCTTCAGTGGGGCCTTTGCGCCCTGAATCTGAACGTCTCGGACGCTACGATTGAAGCAGCCCGTAAGGCTGCGGACAAGCGAGGCCTTTCGGGTGTTTGTACTTCCGATGACGATATATGCGTCCATCTCTTGCCTAGAGGCCTAACGTTCGAGCTAAGCGGGCGACAACGGCAGGACGCCAAGCCCGGGCCGGTGAAAATGTACCGCGTACCACCGGCCCGGGCTTGGTGGCCTGCCGTTGGCGCTCCGCTTGAGCGAGGGGTTAGGCCTCACAGCGCGGGCAAGGCGAGGGCGTATAGCCCACTTGAACCATACTCGTCCTCGAATTCGCGCTCGAAGGACATGCCAACCTTCTGAGCAACTCCGGCCGAGGCCGCGTTCCCAGGCATGACGAGGCACACCAGGCGGCGTAGGCCAAGAACTTGATGTGCATGCTTGATGATGCCGTGCGAGGCTTCGGTTGCAAACCCTTCGCGCCAGCGCTCCTTCTTGATCATGAACGCGAGTTCAACTTCGTCTCTGCCCTGAATGTGCCACGGTAGTAGCCCGCATCGACCCAGAAATTCTCCGCTGCTGCGCTCAATTGTGGCCCAAAGGCCCAGCTCTGGATGACGAGGGTGACCTTGAAGGAACCAGTCAAGCTCTTCCTTCGTTTCGGCGAGGGTACGAGTCCCGTCCGGGTAGTACTTCCTGATCTCAGGATCTCGATACAGAGCGTACAAATGCGCCAGATCTTCGGGTTCAAAGCGGCGCAGCTGAAGGCGTTCGGTATTCAGGATGACCATGAACCGCTGCGGTGTGTTTTGTGAGGCCTAACGTTCGAGCTAAGCGGGCGACAACGGCAGGCCACCAGGCCCGGGCCGGTGAAAATGTACAGCGTACCACCGGCCCGGGCCTGGTGGCCTGCCGTTGGCGCTCCGCTTGAGCGAGGGGTTAGGCCGCACCGCGCGCGCTCGGCTTGACTTTGCGTGTAGCAACAGAGATGGCCTCTTCTTGCAGGACTGCGTTTGCAGCCGCAACTTTTGCCCATGAAGGCGAGAGCGAAAGCCTGCGCTTAGCCTCGCCCAGCGAGACCGCGTACTCTTCGCGAATGGTCTTGATGGCTTGGACCGGCGACCTTCCTTCTTCTTTCAGAGCGGAAAGCCTTGATTCCATGTTCGCTGGCACCGCACCTGCACCGAAGACTGCCTCGAACCAGTAGGCTCCAATGTCGAAGAACCACGATTCGTTCTTCGCAGTCTTGAAGTCGCGAAGGTCTCGCATAGGCAGCTTGTAGCGCCAGTGAAGGGCGATGAGATCGCGCAGAGCGGGCTCGCTCAGACTTGCGGTCCTCAGTGAGACTTGTAGTCCGTGCGGCGTGCCTGTGATCTTGCGGATGCCGGGAATTGAGCCGAGCCAGCGGAAGAAGGCGTCCTCGTCGAGCTGCGAGTAGAACGTTCCTTCGTGGATCAGTAGGGATGGCATCTGTGCGGCCTAACGTTCGAGCTAAGCGGGCGACGACGGCAGGACGCCAGGCCCGGGGCGGTGAAAATGTACACCGTACCACCGACCCGGGCCTGGTGGCCTGCCGTTGGCGCTCCGCTTGAGCGAGGGGTTAGGCCACACCGGCACTGAGCCGAAGCTCCATGAAGACGCTGTGCTCGTTTGGTAGGTAGCTGCCGAACGGACCCGATATGACGAAACCTTTGCTGCGATAGAGGTTGTGAGCCGGCTCAAAGGCAGCGTGCGTTCCTGTCTCGAGGCTGAGTGTGGTGTAGCCACGCTGCTGCCCCTCCGAGATGATGTGCGCGAGTACGGCGCGGCCTGCACCCCGACCGCGTGCAGCTGCTGGTGTGCGCATGGATTTGATCTCGCCGTGAGTCGGCGTGAGCTCCTTCAGTGCGCCACAGCCAAGAAGCACCTCTTCCTCCCAGACGGTCCAGAACGTGATGTCATCCGCTCGAAGCTTGTTCAGATCCAGTGCGAAGACTTGTTCGGGCGGTGAGAGCTCGTACATGTTCGCCAGGTGCTCTTCAAGCAGAGAGTGAACCTGGGGGCGGGATAGGTCGTCGACTTCAATACGCATGTGGCGGTGTGACGGTGGGTTTTGTGTGGCCTAACGTTCGAGCTAAGCGGGCGACAACGGCAGGACGCCAGGGCCCGGGCTGAGAAAATGTACTGCGTACCTCAGGCTGGGCCCTGGTGGCCTGCTGTTGGTGCTCCGCTTGAGCGAGGGGTTAGGCGGCATTCGCGGTTACTTGGTGCGCTGAGCGTCGGGTAAGCCGTCATGGCCACCAAGCTCGCGGTGGGGAACATCACTCCACCAGTACTGCTCGGGCATGTCCTGCCGCCGCGATGAGTTGAGCGGGTAGTAGATTCTGCTACCCGGCTTCGGTGCCTCACCGCCTACGAGCAGCACGACTTCCTGTTCGGAGTTGTTGATGAAGCAGTGCGAGATTCCTGTTCCGACTGGGAATGCGGCCAAGTCACCGGAACTCATGCTGTAAACATGACCGTCCATCCAGGCATCAACCACTCCAGAGACAACGTAGACGAACTCATCCTCGTTCTCCTCCGCGTGGGGCCAAGACGAGCGGGTGCCGGGCGGCAGGCGCTGGATATTGATGCCGATGCGCTCGAGGCCCGCTTCTTTGCCGACTCTGCGCACTGGGCCCATCGGCTCGGTGCTCTGCGGATAGACGTGCGTGTGCTCTGGCACTTCGTTCGTTGATCGGATGCAGGATGGGCGATTCGACATGGCTGTTTCTCACTCTGGACGGCCAGAACAGGGTGCCCTATGCCGCCTAACGTTCGAGCTAAGCGGGCGACGACGGCAGGACGCCAGGCCCGGGCTGGCGAAAATGTACCGCGTACCGCCAGACCGGGCCTGGTGGCCTGCCGTTGGCGCTCCGCTTGAGCGAGTGGTTAGGCGTCTTTGAGCTCAAGTACGAGACCATCTGAGGCTGTTTCGTACGGCAGGGATGCTGCTCTCTCAAGCATATCGTCACTCATATGTGTGAGCACCAAGCGCTTGGGCCGCATGCGTCCGAGACCCTTCTCTAGCGAATCGACGTCCAGGTGCAGCTTGACCTTCTTGTCGAAGAAGTACGCCTCCGCAATCATGAGGTCAGCTTCATATCCTGCGTCGACTAGAGCATCGGTCCATTCGGTATCGCCTGTGTAGGCAAGTACTTTGCTCTCTGCCTCAAACCGGTAGGCAAGGAAGGGCCCACCCGGATTCCCATGCACGGCCTGAAAGGCTGTGACCGCGACATCGCCCACGGTCAAGGTCTGCCCGGGGACCACCTCGATGAGATCGAATCGGAACTTTGGCTTCGTAGCGAACGATCCCGGAAAAGCAGTTTCCATGACGCGCTCGTACCACTTGGGAAGGCCTGCGGGGCCAACGACGGTCAACGGCAAAACTCGGCGGCTGAAGAACTGCGCATCAAGCATGAAGAAGGGCAGTCCACCGAAGTGGTCGGCATGAAAGTGCGTCACGAAGATCGTCTGGATCGCGTTGCGGTCAACGGCTTGGGCCTTCATGCCGATGAGCGATGAGGCCCCAATGTCAATCAGGAAGTTGACCTTCTCGCCGACGACTTGAAAACAGGTGTTCAGTCGTCCACCGCTACCAAACGCGTCGCCGCTGCCGATGAATCTGAAGTGCATGTTAAGACGCCTAACGTGGGAATTGAGCTGCCCGGAGCAGCGTGGTGCGTTTGGCCCAGAATGAAATGAGGGCCAAAGGCGCCACGCTGTGGAGGGTCAGCTCGAATGACGGGTTAGGCCGCATTCGACCCGGCAGCAACAGCCTTTAGAAAACCGTCCTTGTCTCTTGGCGAGATCAGAATTGAGTTCCGACCACGTGCATAGTCAATTCTGAGCCGATCCAACGATAAGGCCGGGCTGGAGATGATTGACTTTGACGGTACGATCTTGGTGATTTCATTCTTGACGATCCGCCACTTGAACGGACCGCTCTGAACGACAAGGGCGTCGCCTGTCACTGTGTACTTGGTTGACAGCAACAGCCAAAGAAAGAATCCGCCAAGCATTGCAGAGACGAGTAGATGCGGAAGCGAGTTTGACCCACTTCGCAGCGCTTCCATGGCCTGGAGCAGTGGGAACGCTGTAGCTACGGCAAACACCAGGAGTAGCCAAAGGTCAATCTTTGAACGGAAAACCACGGCAATGTCTCCTATGCGGCCTAACGTTCGAGCTAAGCGGGCGCCAACGGCAGGACGCCAGGCCCGGGACTGTGACAATGTACGGAGTACCACAGGCCCGGGCCTGGTGGCCTGCCGTTGGTGCTCCGCTTGAGCGAGGGGTTAGGCTTCACTCGCGGCATGGGGATGGCGGCTCTTGCCTCTCATGGAGTGAAGGCGGTGTGTGAGTGCTGCGGCGATACAGAAGCGAACTGAGTCTTCGCGGATTTCTGCTTCTGCCTTGAAGTTGATTGCACGGTTGCCTTCGAACTGAAAGTCACTCGGAAACAGTGATCGGAACGTCTCGACAAGGTTCGTTGTGCAGATGAAGTACATCGAGTACTGCTCTGGCTGGGACTTCTTCCAAGCGATTCGGATGGTACTTCCTGACCTTGTTTCTGGGGTCAGGTAGGCGGGCTCGCCCCACTTCAAGGTCTCCTCAAGTGCGCCCACGCCTGGGGTCTCTGCCGCAACTTCAAAGATCATCTCGCGCAGCCGTAACAGCTTCGCCCGGATGTCTTTGGGGTATCCGTTGAATGTTGCGATAACGGTTGGACTCAGTGGGTATTTGCTCATTGGCGGAGAGTCCAACGGTGCGTGTTTGTGAAGCCTAACGTGGGAATTGAGCTGCCCGGAGCAGCGTGGTGCATTTGGCCCAGAATGAAATGAGGGCCAAATGCGCCACGCTGTGGAGGGTCAGCTCGAATGACGGGTTAGGCAGCGGCCGGCCTGGGCGTTGAAAGACTGCGGAATGTTGATGAGCCCTGGGCATGGCCGTGAGGTTGCCAGCATTGCCTGCGATTGGCAATGGCCTGTGCTCGAGGAAGGCATCGACCTTAAATGCAGAAGTGGAGGTGGCCCGAACGTGCCAAAGGTCTTGGCGTTGGCGGACAACGGAGCTTCTTACATTGGCCTGGCGAGATGGCGGTGGCGGCGCAGCTGACAATTCGAGCCCAGCGAGCGCACCGGATCGCGAGCCAGACGGCGCTGCAAGGAAGCTGACTTCAGAATCTGAACGCACCAGCGTTGGCCCGCAATGCATTCGGCTGTTGGCCGCTGCCTAACGTGGGAATTGAGCTGCCCGGAGCAGCGTGGTGCGTTTGGCCCAGAATGAAATGAGGGCCAAATGCGCCACGCTGTGGAGGGTCAGCTCGAATGACGGGTTAGGCCCCACTGGCACCGCCGCTGGATATGCGTTTGGCCAGCACTAGGCCGAGCCAGGCTGAGGGCAGGTACGCGAGCAGCAGGTCCGCGGCGATGAACCGGGCTGGTGCTGGTAGCAGGAATGTGTTTGCTATGCCTCCCAAGAGGAACAAGGCACCAACGACATAGGCCGGAACCGGCGACTTTGCTGGGGCAAGCAAAAAGGCGACCAGCGCGCCAACCAAGGTGCCCATTGCGTGCGCCAGGAAGGGAAAGATGAAGTGCTTTGCTTCAAAAAGATGAAGCGAGGCCTTCAAACCCTCCATGGTGGTGACATTGGCTCCGGCTGGTGGCGGGATGATCTGGCCGCTGACCATGATGAGGGCCATGTTCACGATACTGCCGAGCACGAAGCCAACTATGACCGCCAAGAGCATGCGCAGGAACTTTGACATGCAGCGACTCCTAGTTGTGGGGCCTAACGTAGAGGTAACCGGACCGCGGAGGCGAGGCGGCCTGGCCGCGAGGTGGATGATATGCACTGGACGCCTCGCGGCCAGGGTGCCTTGCCGTAGCGGGTCCGGTTGACCGACAAGTTAGGCCTCACGGTGCGGGAACTGCGAATATGAGGCATGTGGTTGTTCCGTGCGCGAGGAGGCGGCCCTTGCCATCAGTGATCCGGCCTTCCGCGGTGCCCGCGCGGCGCCCGCTGCCCAGAACTTTTCCTTCTGCGCGGATCGGGCCCGTGTCTGCCGTGATTGGGCGGATGAACGAGATCTTGAATTCGAGTGTTGTCGATGCGATTCCCTTTTCCACAGTCGACTGAATCGCCAGCCCCATGCAACTGTCGAGTAGCGTGGCGGCGAGTCCACCATGTACGGTGCCCCAAGGATTGAAGTGATCTTCCTTTGGCTCCGAAGTGAGGACCACGCGTCCCTTTTCCGCCTCAAGTATGTCGTAGCCAAGAGTCCGGGCCATTTGGTTCAGGGGCAGCGCGCCACTTGCAAGGCCCTGTACGAATTCGAGACCGGTCAATTCTCGAAGCTTGTCCGGACTGACAGTCCCGTAGGTCTTGTTTTCTCTGCCAGTAGGTTGCATCGCTTTCTCCTTGAAGGGGCAACGACCCTAGCAAGATCGCTCGATCAAGTCTGGCCGCTTTCGGACATGTCCTCTCCTCAGTGCGCTGACCGCTGCCGTCACTTAAACCAGGTGGGCGCCGATGAGTTCGATCGTGAGGCCTAACGTTCGAGCTAAGCGGGCGACAACGGCAGGACGCCAGGCCCGGGCTGGCGAAAATGTACCGCGTACCGCCAGACCGGGCCTGGTGGCCTGCCGTTGGTGCTCCGCTTGAGCGAGGGGTTAGGCGTCACCGCGCGCGACCCTTCTTAGTAACCGCTCGCTGAACCATTCGGATCAGCTTCTCAACGTGGTCGGTATCCATGAATTGACCAGCGCTGTCGTCGTAGTCTGCCCATGTCTGGCCTGAAATGTCCGAGGGTGGCTTTGGCCGGCTCCTGTGCTTGATAGGAAGAACTCTCGTTCCCCAAGTCAAGGCTACGCCCAATTCAAGCATCACATTGGGATTCAAGTCCGATGTTTCAAAAACGGCGATATCGGAGGCAATGATGTCGCGGGCAATTTCGTTGAATAGATGCTCACCGTATCCTGCGGCCAGTGGTGCATAGACAAGCGTTGTTTTCAACGCTCCGCGCGACTCGTTGTAGGCCTCGACAGCGCGTTCGAACATTGCGCCCACGTTTCGCTGCAATGCGTTGGAATCATAGTGCTCCGAGGTGAACTGGTAGCCAAGTACTACGCGAAGCTCGGAAGTTCGTGATCTAACTTGTGCGATGTGCTCCCAGTCCTCATCGCTGAAGCCATACGGCGAGCCTATGGGAGAGGGCGGAAGAGTAATCTGGGGTTTAGGGCCGGCCTCCGCTGCAGATGTCTTCGATTCCAGTTTCAGGGGTTCGGCAAAGATTGCCGATAGGCGTTCGCCTTCCATCCGTCCGGCTGGGGTAACCCAAACCTGAGCAAAGTCGTAGTCGACTGTTTCAAGATACTGAACCCACTCCACGTAGCCCGAGTCATGCAGGAGCGCTACTGCGTCGTTCACATCGTGTGGTTCAAGTCCTGTAATCTCTGTGATCGTCGGTCCATCAAGTTCGCCGCGCCCCTTGGCTTGCTCACGTGCCTTCGTGAGAAGTCGCAAGACTTGGGCCGCTATGACCTGTATTGGAGTCGGTGGAGTTGATGACATGGTGTTATGTGACGCCTAACGTGGGAATTGAGCTGCCCGGAGCAGCGTGGCGGGTTTGGCCCAGAATGAAATGAGGGCCAAATGCGCCACGCTGTGGAGGGTCAGCTCGAATGACGGGTTAGGCAGCGGCTGGCCTGGGCGATGAATTGCCGCAGAAGCATGATGAGCCTTGAACATGGCTATGAGGTTGCCAGCATTGCCCACGATTGGCAATGGCCTGTGCCCGAGGAAGGCATGGGCCTCAATTGCGGAAGTGGAAGTGGCCCGAATGGGCCAAAGGTCTAGGCGTTGGCGGACAACGGAGCTTCTTGCATTGCCATGGCGAGATGACGGTGGCGGCGCAGCTGCCAGTTCGAGCCCAGCGAGCGCACCGGAACGCGAACCAGACGGCGCTGCAAGAAAGCCGACTTCAGAATCTGAACGCACCAGCGTTGGCCCGCAATGCATTCGGCTGTTGGCCGCTGCCTAACGTAGAGGTAACCGGACCGCGGAGGCAAGGCGCCCTGGCCGCGAAGCAGATGATTGACCTTGGCTGCCTCGCGGCCAGGGTGCCTTGCCGTAGCGGGTCCGGTTGACCGACATGTTAGGCCTCATTCCGCTGATGGGAGGTACCGAATATAGGTATGGCCCGGTACCTCTGGCGGAGAGGCCCTGATTCGTTGCCATACATCCGTGAGCGATTGCTTCGTGTAGCTCTCTCGAGAGTAGTGAACGTGTGGTCCACCCCGCTTCCAGTGATTGGCCTTGAATTGCTTGTCGCGCTGATCGAAGTAGAAAAGATGCCAATGTGAGTGACTTGGTGAGTACAGCAGATGGGCGCTTAACAAGCGACGTGCACGGAAGATGTGGTCGATGCGCTTGAACGCCCTCAGGCCTGGAGTGGAAAGTGGTCCGACAGGGGAGTCGACTATGGGCCGTAGGTCCATGTTCTCCAGCGTGGCGTCGTCGGGCATGTAGTCGTCAAAGTGGCACGCATACTTGTACGAACTCAGTACTCCTGATCGGGCAGCGAGGATCAAATCAAGCAGCAACTCATCCGTCATGAGGAGGCGACGGCAGATCGCTTCAGCAGACGCTTTGTTGACGGCATTGAGCAGAGCGATGATCAACTCACGGGGTTCGTCAATGGCGTCCATGAGGCCTAACGTGGGAATTGAGCTGCCCGGAGCAGCGTGGTGCACTTGGCCCAGAATGAAATGAGGGCCAAGTGCGCCACGCTGTGGAGGGTCAGCTCGAATGACGGGTTAGGCAGCGGCCGGCCTCGGCGTTGAAACACTGCGGAATGTTGATGAGCCCTGGGCATGGCCGTGAGGTTGCCAGCATTGCCTGAGATTGGCAATGGCCTGTGCTCGAGGAAGGCATCGCCTTTGAATGGGGAAGTGGATGTGGTCCGAATGGGCCAAAGGTCTTGGCGTTGGCGAACCACGGAGCTTCTTATATTGCCCTGGCGAGATGACGGTGGCGGCGCAGCTGACAATTCGAGCCCAGCGAGCGCACCGGAACGCCAGCCGGACGGCGCTGCATCGAATGCGACTTCGGAAACTGAACGCACAGACCTTGGCCCGCAATGTATTCGGCTGTTGGCCGCTGCCTAACGTGGGAATTGAGCTGCCCGGAGCAGCGTGGTGCATTTGGCCCAGAATGAAATGAAGGCCAAATGCGCCACGCTGTGGAGGGTCAGCTCGAATGACGGGTTAGGCAGCGGCCGGCCTGGGCTTTGGAAGACCGCAGAAGCTTGAGGAACCTTGGACATGGCCTTGAGGTTGCCAGCATTGCCTGAGATTGGCAATGGCCAGTGCTCGAGGAAGGAATCCGAGTTGAACGCGGAAGTGGAGGTGGTCCCAATGCGCCAAAGGTTTAAGCGTTGGCGGACACTGAAGCACCTTACATTGACTCGGCGAATTTGCAGTGGCGAGGCAGCTGCCAGTTCGAGCCCAGCGAGCGCACCGGAACGCGAGCCGGACGGCGCTGCAACGAATGCGACTTCGGAAACTGAACGCACAAGCCTTGGCCGGCAATGTATTTGCCTGTTGGCCGCTGCCTAACGTGGGAATTGAGCTGCCCGGAGCAGCGTGGTGCATTTGGCCCAGAATGGAATGAGGGCCAAAAGCGCCGCGCTGTGGAGGGTCAGCTCGAATGACGGGTTAGGCGGCATTGTGCACAAGTGCAACTTCCTCCAAATACTGCTCGCCAAGCTGAAAGCGCCGAAGGCTCTGCGGCTGCGGCTTGAAAGCGCAAGATGAGTAAAAGGCAATGGCTTGAGAATTCGCCGCGAGCACCCAGACCCATGTAGAACCGTACCCGCTGCGCCCCAGAGTGGAGAGCGCTTCAGTCATCAGGGATCTGCCAACCCCGCTTCTCCAAGCCTGCGGATGAACATAGATGGTCCAGATCTCTCCTTGCTCTGGACTTGATTGTCTCTCGCGGTGCCTGCCGAAGCTGACGAATCCAAGAACCCGCTCTTGGCCCTTCGCGACCAGGATCTCGCAGTTCGGATCTGCTAGCAGCGCCAACCATCGTTTGGTGCGGTCCTCAACGTTCATGGCGTCAAGAAAGGCATCCGAGACGATCCCGCGATAGGACGTTTGCCAAGCGTTCACATGAACACCGGCAATGCCCTCAGCGTCGCGAGGAGTTGCGGGAACGATTTCCATGCCGCCTAACGTGGGAATTGAGCTGCCCGGAGCAGCGTGGTGCATTTGGCCCAGAATGAAATGAGGGCCAAATGCGCCACGCTGTGGAGGGTCAGCTCGAATGACGGGTTAGGCATCGCTTGCGTGCGGGTGTGCAATGTAAGCTATTGAACACTCGCCCCGGTCAACTGCCTTTCAGCAACGGCTGCTTGGGCTGCGCCAGCTAGAGTGAGCTTGGATACGTGCGCTCCGAGTATTGAAATAAGTTGGCCAAGCGAGCCGGGAAGGACTGAAGTGCTGATCCAGCCCACCAGTGGATTTCGTATGCTGAGTACCAGGGACAAATCATCGGCCGTGAAAGCGTCCATGGGTAGGCCGGGCGCAAAGAACAGCGGCGCACCCGATGGATGACGCTGTCCTGACAGCTCAGCGTGAGCGCTGCAAAGTGACCCAATGAGTCTGTTGAGGCCTTCGAGATCAAGGGAATCGGACCCGCTGAGCTCAACCCTTCCATTCCGTACTGTTGCTTCCATATCTTCACCTTGTCGAGTAAGCGCGAAGCGTACCTCAGCCCTCAACCTGGGCACCAAACCGCAGCCAACGAGGCTTCCGCATTGCTATAAGTTGCGATGCCTAACGTTCGCGGTGAGCTGCCCGCGGAGGCATTGCGCCTGGGCCGCGTGGTGCATGATAAACAGAGGCGCCACGTGGCCCAGGTGCTATGCCGTAGCGGGTCAGCTCGACCAAGGGGTTAGGCCTCACGCGGCCGACTCCTTGCCATTTCCGATACCGCAATGAGAACGTTGTTCGCCCGTTCGAAGTTGCCCGCTTGGCCACGCAGACCATATGCCCATTTCATGCCGTGGAACAGGTTATTCCGAAAGCGGTAGATGATTGTCAGTAGGCACACAAGGACAGACTTTGGGGTGTTGTCCTGTCCGTTTAGGACAGCTTGAACGACAGCAACGTTATCTGCTCTGCGAAGCAGAAGGGCATCAAAGTTGTGTGTGAAATCACCTTGGTGAAAGTAGCGCGCTCGCCAGTAGGCGAGGGGCTCGTTGAGCTTTTCAAGATTGGTTGTCGAGTCAGCGGCCAAGTGTTCGGCAAGACGGACAATCGATCGGCCGGAGGCTTCAGAGCGGAGAAGGCGGGCCTCGAAGTAGGCCCAAAGAAGAGAGAACTCCATCATCGCCTTCGTTTCAACGGCGGGGATGGCGGAGAGGCCGTCTTCCTGCTGAGCGAGCCATTGAAGTGTGTTCATGAGGCCTAACGTTCGCGGTGAGCTGCCCGCGGAGGCGTGGCGCCTGGCCCGCGCGGTGCAAGATGACTAACGGCGCCGCGCGGGCCTGGTGCCATGCCGTAGCGGGTCAGCTCGACCAAGTGGTTAGGCCTCGCTGATTGTTGAGATGGAGAACAAAGCCATTTCCTTCCGCTCGACTGCTGAAACAGACCGCCAAAAGGCCAGACCTTGCTCGTTGTCTTGAAAGACGAGCAAGTGGCATTTGTCAATTCCCGCAGCGCGAAGCGCCTCAAGTCCAGCGCGCAGCAACGCGCGACCAAGACCTTTTCGACGATACGAACCTGAGGCGACCAAGTGGTGAATGAGTCCACGGCGCCCGTCATGACCGCAGAGAACAGTGCCCACAAGTACGCCCGAGTTTTCAGCAACAAAGCTTAGACCAGGATTCCGAGCCAGGAAGCGTTCAATCGGTTCTCTGTCATCTGCGGAGCCAAGACCCACACCCGGCGTGTTCTCCCAAAGACCCCTCGCGTTCGGATAGTCTTTGGCTTCAAACTGACGGATGAGCAACGACATTTCGAGCGCGAGGCCTAACGTTGGAGGTGAGGCGCACGCGACGGCATTGGCCCGCGAGGCGCAAGATATACAACGGCGCTTCGCGGGCCAATGCCGTTGCGTGTCGCCTCGACCGACGGGTTAGGCGGCACTTTCCCGCTCCGCGTGTCGCTTCATTGCCGCCAGACCTTGCTCGATCATGCCTGCGATCGCCGGCGCAAGTTCATTCGGCAAGAGATCTGCGATCCACTCTACGCGACATGATTCTGCCTCGAGTCTATGAACCTGTGCAGAAGCATTGTGATGGGTGAGGCGCCCACCGACTGCTGACCAAACGACCCGCTTGGCCAGGTCATCCACTGCGACGATCAATTCCTTCGCAATCATCCCGTTGAAGAAAGTTACGGTCCGAACGTCACCTTCCAGCGCACAACTGATGACGAATCCGGGGACCAGCCTCTCGTGAAGTGCTCCAACATCGCGAAGAGCGTCCCAAACCTCTTCGGCTGCAGAATGAATCACTACTTCTCTTCGAATGGATGCCATGTCGCCTCTCCTTGACAGTGGCAGCAAGTTTCGGTGTGCCGGGCCTCGTGCGCCAGCCGAAATCGGACACGTCCATCTGAAAGGGTGGCGCCTGCTTGTGCCGCCTAACGTTCGAGGTAACCGGCACGGAACGGCAGGACAGCGCTGGGCCAGAATGAAATGAGGCCCAGCGGTGGCATGCCGTGGAGTGTCCGGTTGACTGAGGGGTTAGGCTTCACTTTTGCTCTCGGGCAACTGACTGGATGCCGCTATTGAGCATTAGAAGAAAGTCTTCGCTCACCGATTGCACACCTGTGCTCTGGTAGATGTACCGCCACTTCCTGAAGGTATTTGCGACGGCCTTGAGGTTCGCCTCGAAGCTCTCCGCTTCGACTTCCGAGCGCTCAATGACGGCAACCTGCGTCGCGTGATTGAGCTTCTTGAACAGGACCTTCAAGTCATGTCCGTCTTCGTGTTTGGACTCCGCCAGTAGTAGGCTCTTTAGACCCAGTTCGGCCGCGAACGCGAGGCAAACGATGCCCGGGACAACAGCAGATCGCGGCGCGGCACCTTCGGACAAACCATTGCCGGTGCACAGGTGATGCGCGCGAAGGAATGAACGCGATAGCTGCAACGGTGCCTTCGGATGCATGTGAAGCCTAACGTGGAAATTGAGCTGCCCGGAGCAGCGTGGTGCGTTTGGCCCAGAATGAAATGAAGGCCAAATGCGCCACGCTGTGGAGGGTCAGCTCGAATGACGGGTTAGGCAGCGGCTGGCCTGGGCGATGAATTGCCGCAGAAGCAATATGAGCCTTGAACATGGCTATGAGGTTGCCAGCATCGGATGCGGTTGGCAATGGCTTGTGCTCTAGGAAGGGATGGGCCTTGAATGCAGAAGTGGAAGTGGCCCGAATGAGCCAAATGTCTTGGCGTTGGCGAACCACGGAGCTTCTTATATTGCCCTGGCGAGATGACGGTGGCGGCGCAGCTGACAATTCCAGCCCAGCGAGCGCGCCGGATCGCGAGCCAGACAGCGCTGCAAAGTAGGCGACCTCAGGATTTGAGCGCACAAACCTTGGCCCGCAATGTATTCGGCTGTTGGCCGCTGCCTAACGTTGGAATTGAGCTGCCCGCTGCGGCGTGGCGCCTTGGCTGACCAAGGGGATACTGCGCGAAGCGCACCCCTTGGGCAGGCGAGGTGCCATGCCGTAGCGGGTCAGCTCGAATGACGGGTTAGGCCTCGCCGAGCAGCACCGCCTTCGAATACTGAAAAGCTCCTTGCGAGGACTCTGCTTTTGCATTTTCTCTTGGTCCTTTCGAGATGCCGAACATGCGAACTCGCTTGTGAAGATTGCGCTCACCTTCGATTTCTTGGGTGTTCGGAGGCCTTGCGCTCGTTGCCATGCTTGTAGTTCCCAGTCACACGAGCCATCAGTTGCTGCGCTTCAGCGCTGCCTTCAACTCCAGCTTCTTGCTTGAAGTCCTCGGCGTCGTTGCCGCGCAGTGTCGAGGCCAGGCGTCCAAGATGATAGATCTCGACTTCGCCGTTCTTTCGGACCCGATATGTGAATCCGAGATCGTGTGCTTCGGGCGGACGTTTCATTTGTGGGCGCGTCGACATCGGGGCGTTGTGTTTCGCGAGGCCTAACGTTCGAATTGAGGCGCCGCCAACAGCGGGCCGCCCCACGCGGGCAAGGCAGAATGAGCGAAGCCAGACTTGCCCGCGTGGGGCGGCCCGCTGTTGGAGGTCGCCTCGAATGAGGGGTTAGGCCTCGGCGCTCGTGGCATGAGCTAACGAGAAGCTGACGCGCCTGAAAACTGCTCAACCAAAGCGGACAAGGTATCGTTCAGCCTGAGCCCGGATAGGGAGTGACTTACCTCCTCGAGGCTCTTTCTCCACGCTACGCCTGTTCTGGGGTTGTAGAGACCAATGTCTTGGAATGAGAGCGTACCTTTGGCGTACGCGAGTGCCGTGTAGGTTAGTAGTTGCCGAAGATCCACCACTCGAAAGGCCCTGTCTCCCGCTTTGACTTCATAGAGACAAGAGCCCTCTATTAGGTCTCCTTCGCATTCAGAGATAAGGCCGCATCCGCTGAACCTTGGCCGAAGCGTCGTGGGTTCGATTCCACGAAAGTAGTGGAGAAGACGAAGTACTAGGTTGCCGGCCTCCTTTCGGCACTCGTGGTCGACATCCTTAGGGATCAACGGCGGAGCGGATGAAAAACGTCCCACGTACGTGATCGATTCTGGCAGTTGCTCATCAATTGCGGTAAGGACATTACTCCGATTAACTGGTTTCGGCTTGCTATGCAACGAGCAGAAAGCTCGAAATGCGGTTTCGTTCACCACAGCACGCATGCCCTTCGGTGCCTTCGGCGCCAACGGAGGGGCGATTCTGTCAACAATCAGATTCTCGACGGTCCAGAATCCATCCGCCAGCGGAGTGATTCCGTGCCAAGCGGAAGAATAGTGTGTGGCGAACTGGTGTTCGGAGATCACAGTGGCACCCTCCAATTTGCCCCTTGCTTCTGCTTGCTCTCCGCTGCCCAGTCCAACACGAGTCTGTCAAATTGACTCTGCTCATCTCGAATCGAGTCTCGCCAATGCTTTCCCTCATCGCCCAAGGTGTAGGAGGCAACTAAGAGCGCACGTCGCTCCCACCCAGTAAGTGTCGCAAAGGAGTTTCTGCAGTTCGATAGCCAATAGTCGGCGCGGCGATACGCCATAAGTACGATGAGATCGCGGCGGATCATCATGCTCGATGTTCTCTTGTAAAGTGCGGCGAAGAGAAGCTCCGTCTCTTCCGAACCGTCCGTAGCAAGGACTCTTATGGCATAGGCTAGATTTGCCGGAACCTGCGTGATGTACGAGTCGCTGGCGATCAGTTGTCGTAGCGCTGAGTACAGTGCGATCTGTACTTCAGGCTTGAGATTCGGCAAGAGCGACCGACAAAGCTGCATCACTGAGGGAAAGATCGGGTATAGCAAGTCGAGGCTGTCGAGCATTGACCGCATGGCATCGTTCTGGGCGGGCGCCTGCAGCAGCTTGATGGCTGCCACCAATCGTCTAGTTAATCCTTCATCAATTCTGCTTTTTGCAAGCTCCCGACCCAACATGCCAACAATATCGAACTTGCTAAGTTCCTCGGCCAATGCCTCGTAGTCTTCGGTGGCGGTAGGAGAATATGGGTCGTAGTGGATTCTAAGTCGCCTGAATGTTCGCGCTTGGGAGTCGTCTGTTGATTCGCCATCCGGCGAATCGGCGAAGTCAGAAGTTGCCAGGAACTCGGCTGAAGTAAGAATCCTTGTCTTGGCCTTTTGAAGCGAGAGTCCCTCATTGGTCAAAAGCAGTTCGTTTAGACGAATTAGCGCCGAGTGAGCTCGCTCTCTGGATTCGGCGAAGATTAGATAGTCGTCAACAAACCGAATGAAGTTGATTCCCTCAGCCACTAGGAGACGATCTACGCTATTCAACAAGAGTTCGCTCAGCAGGCGTGCTGAAGGGCCGCCAACCGGAAGACCGTAGGACGGCCCGGCGGCGATGGCGCTTACCAAGTCGCGAATTCTATTGACAACATCCGCCTTTTCTGTGGCGCGCCGAAGTGCGTTTTCAAGTCGGTGGTGATATATGCGTGGGTAGAAGTCCGAGATGTCGCATCGCAGAACGTATGCGTGCTTCTCTGCCCCCTGCTTGGCAGCGACTTGAAACTGTGGCCAACCTACAGTCTTGTCAAACAGCGCTCCGGACTCTTGATCTGGTTTGTATCGATAGGAGAAGACAATTTTCGTGGATACACGTCGAGCTTCAATATCCTCTCCAATGGTAGCGACTAGAGCTAGGAGATAGGCGTTCCATATTGGATCAATCTGCGTTCCCTGTCTGAACCCGCTATATCCGACAGCCGCCAGTTCCTTTGAAGTAAGAACCGGCATCTTGACTAGTGAGCCCTCGAAGTCCTTGTCGATGTCTCGCAGAACCGCGCAGACTTCCTTGGACTTATCGAAGAAGATGTGGTTCTCGGTTGGGAAGGGAAAGATGTCCGTATCGCCGTAGGAGGCAACATTTTTCGCCGCAAGCTTCAGGGCTGCGTCTGGTACCAGTGGCATCTTGTCTCCCTGATCGGAACGTTTAAGTTGGCGACTGTAGGGCCATTGGCTGCTCTGCATGACAGGCGCACGGCGCGATGGTGATTGCGACGCCTAACGTGGGAATTGAGCTGCCCGGAGCAGCGTGGTGCGTTTGGCCCAGAATGAAATGAGGGCCAAAGGCGCCACGCTGTGGAGGGTCAGCTCGAATGACGGGTTAGGCAGAGGCCGGCCTGGGCTTTGGATGACCGCAGCAGCTTGAGGAACCTTGGGCATGACCGTGAGGTTGCCAGCATTGCCTGAGAATGGCAATGGCCTGTGCTCGAGGAAGGCATCGACCTTGAATGCAGAAGTGGAAGTGGCCCGAATGTGCAAAAGGTCTGGGCGTTGGCGGACAACGGGGTTTCTGGCATTGCCATGGCGAGATGACGGTGGCGGCGCAGCTGGCAATTCGAGCCCAGCGAGCGCACCGGAACGCGAACCAGACGGCGCTGCAAGGAAGCCCACTTCAGAATCTGAACGCACCGGCGTTGGCCCGCAATGCATTCGGCTGTTGGCCGCTTCCTAACGTGGGAGGTGAGGCGCACGCAGCGGCATTGGCCCGTGAGGCGCACGATGACCAAGGGCGCCTCGCGGGCCAATGCCGTTGCGTGCCGCCTCGACCGAGTGGTTAGGCCTCGGCTTTGGAGGCGCATTCTGCTGCGACCAGCCTAGTTGCACCATTGCTGCTCGCAAGGCACGCCGTCTTTGTTGCCGTCCATCTCAGTGTTTGGGCAGTTCTTCAGGAAGTACTTCGCCTCTGCGCAGGAGGTCATTTGTGAGCAGTACGTTCGCCCGTCACAGACAAACTGGCTTGACTCGGCTGCGCTGCCTGTCGCCGGGCGGGTGCCGAGGAGTTGCTTGATTCGATACTGCTGGTACTGGTGGTAGCCGAACACCGAGGCGGCGATTAATAGAGATAGTGCGACAACGATGCCCCTTAGACCAAGGCTGCGATTGGCGGTTGACCTTTGGCGGGAAGGTCGCGGGTGCTTGGCGCCAACTGCTGCGCGAATGACGCGAACCGCTTGTGGTTTACCGTCTTTGCCACGGCGAAGCTCGTACGTCAGTATCTCGCCGACGGTTGGTCGGGTTCCGTCCCGAGGGAACGCGCTGACGTGGACGAATAGTTCGCGTCCACCATTGGTAGGCGCGATGAAGCCGAAACCACGCTCGTCGTTCCAGGTGCGAAGGGTGCCAGAGAGCGTCAATTGCGAGGCCTAACGTTGGAATTGAGCTGCTCGCGCAGGCATGGCGCCTTGGCCGTGAGGCGGAGAATACACAAAGCCGCCGAACGGCCAAGGTGCCATGCCGGAGCGAGTCAGCTCGAATGACGGGTTAGGCGGCTGTTTGCACATGAGCGTACATGTGAAAGTTGCCTGGCCGATCCCGCAGCATTCGGTACGCGTGTAGCAGGCCCTCGCGATTGAAGCCGGCGCGCTCGATAACTCGAATGGAGCGTTCGTTTGATTCAAGTATTGTCGCTTGCACCCGATTCACGTTGGCCGAGGCATGGGCCCAATTGACAAGCACTTGGCAAGCGGCCGTTGCGATTCCTTTGCCCCAAACCAAAGGCGAAAGATCGTAGGCGATCTCCGCGGTTCGGTGAACCGGAACGACCGTATGAAAGCCTGCTGTGCCGACAAGTTGGTTGGAGCTTCGCAGTGCGATTGCAAAACGGAGCATGGATGACGGAGTGAACGCTTCTTCTCGCCACACGTAAGGTTCAAGCTCAGTGCTGGACTGGAGGTTCCAGCTGGTTTCGCCGTAGACCTCAGGGAGTGACAAGTAGTCGTACCAGGTTTGGATGTCAGCCGCAGTGAGCGGTCGAAGGACTACAAGCGGGTGACTGAGTGTTGGTAGACCGGCGAACTTCATTTCAGCCGCCTAACGTTCGAGCTAAGCGGGCGACAACGGCAGGACGCCAGGCCCGGGCTGGCGAAAATGTACCGCGTACCGCCAGCCCGGGCCTGGTGGCCTGCCGTTGGCGCTCCGCTTGAGCGAGGGGTTAGGCCGCACCGCGCACGCTATGACGAATGGCCTGCTTTCTGGAGGCGCGCCACACGGCTGCCCCGTCTCGGCTGACGTGGTAGCAGGGGCGGTACTCCGCCGCTGCGGAGCATGGTAAGGCGGGAGCATCTCGCGCAGGGAGTTGCGGGGCATCACGACGATGTTCACCATGTTTCCGCCGCTGCAGTGCCTTGGTGGTAGCGCAGCTGCCAGCCAACTTCGGTCCTGAGCCAGATGGATGACCGAAGCGTGTGATTTACCAAGGCGTTGGTTGGGTCGACGTGCGCAGAGCGATACTTGAGTAGCGCAACGCCAGCGCCCAACTCCGCGACTGAAAATGCTTCCGATGCCACTACCGGATGTGACTCATGTGCCGCCAGGTAGCTGACGATAACTTCTCGGTTGTATGAGCGGCCAGAGCGGCCTACTTCATGAAACTCGGGGTGGAGCAAGTGTTCCAGTCGATCGCGACTGCACCGAACTCCGGGGTGATGGAGCTCAACTTCGAGCGCTTGGAGTTCAAGAAGCAGGGCGGTCACGACAGTGTGTTTTGTGCGGCCTAACGTGGGAATTGAGCTGCCCGGAGCAGCGTGGTGCATTTGGCCCAGAATGAAATGAGGGCCAAATGCGCCACGCTGTGGAGGGTCAGCTCGAATGACGGGTTAGGCAGCGGCCGGCCTGGGCTTTGAATGACCGCAGAAGCTTGAGAAACCTTGGGCATGGGCAGGAGGTTGCCAGCATTGCCTGCGATTGGCAATGGCCAGTGCGCGAGGAATGCATCGGCCGTGAATGCGGAAGTGGAAGTGGTCCGAATGGGCCAAAGGTTTAGGCGATGGCGGACAACGGTGCTTCTTGCATTGCCATGGCGAGATGACGGTGGCGGCGCAGCTGACAATTTCAGCCCAGCGAGCGCGCCGGATCGCGAGCCAGACAGCGCTGCAAAGTAGGCGACTTCAGAATCTGAACGCACAAACCTTGGCCCGCAATGTATTCGGCTGTTGGCCGCTGCCTAACGTTGGAATTGAGCTGCCCGCTGCGGCGTGGCGCCTTGGCTGACCAGGGCGACAATGCGCGAAGCGCATGCCCTGGGCAGGCGAGGTGCCATGCCGTAGCGGGTCAGCTCGAATGACGGGTTAGGCCGCATTCGCGAGCTTGAGCGCAAGGCCCACGATTGACAGTACGAGCGCAAAGATCGTGACGGCGTTCCAAAGTGACTGTGGAACACCTTCTCGAATTGGCTGCACGCCGAATGCTTTGCCAAGCGCTCCTTTGAAATTGACTCGAAATGGTTTGGCGTACCAGCTGAAGGCCCAGCAGGTCCATGCCGCAGCGGAAATTGCGGACGCCAGAGCCCGGGTAGATGTGTATTCAATCATCTCGATGACGGCAAACAGTGCGGCGGCCAGAACCCACAGCCAAAACCACGAGCGACCTGCTTGGCCTCGAAGATCTGATGTTTCGGTGGTTGGCATTCAATTTCTCCGGAGTTCGTACCTGAACTTGGGCGCACGATTGCTGGACTTGGTCTTTCATGGACTGTGTACTACAAATTCTCCGTCGACATGCGGCCTAACGTGGGAATTGAGCTGCCCGGAGCAGCGTGGTGCGTTTGGCCCAGAATGAAATGAGGGCCAAAGGCGCCACGCTGGAGGAGGTCAGCTCGAATGACGGGTTAGGCAGCGGCCGGCCTCGGTGTTGAAACACTGTGGAATGTTGATGAGCCCTGGGCATGACCGTGAGGTTGCCAGCATTGCCTGAGATTGGCAATGGCCTGTGCTCGAGGAAGCCATCGACCTTGGATGCAGAAGTGGAAGTGGCCCGAATGTGCCAAAGGTCTTGGCGATGGCGGACAACGGAGCTTCTTATATTGGCCTGGCGAGATGGCGGTGGCGGGCCAGCTGACAATTCCAGCCCAGCGAGCGCGCCGGATCGCGAGCCAGACAGCGCTGCAAAGTAGGCGACTTCAGGATTTGAGCGCACAAACCTTGGGCCGCAATGTATTCGGCTGTTGGCCGCTGCCTAACGTGGGAATTGAGCTGCCCGGAGCAGCGTGGTGCGTTTGGCCCAGAATGAAATGAGGGCCAAAGGCGCCACGCTGTGGAGGGTCAGCTCGAATGACGGGTTAGGCAGCGGCTGGCCTGGGCGATGAATTGCCGCAGAAGCAATATGAGCCTTGAACATGGCTATGAGGTTGCCAGCATTGGATGCGGTTGGGAATGACTTGTGCTCTAGGAAGGGATGGGCCTTGAATGCAGAAGTGGAAGTGGCCCGAATGAGCCAAATGTCTTGGCGTTGGCGAACCACGGAGCTTCTTATATTGCCCTGGCGAGATGACGGTGGCGGCGCAGCTGACAATTCCAGCCCAGCGAGCGCACCGGATCGCGAGCCAGACAGCGCGGCAAGGAAGCCGACCTCAAAATGTGAACGCACAAGCCTTGGCCCGCAATGCATTCGGCTGTTGGCCGCTGCCTAACGTTGGAATTGAGCTGCCCGGAGCAGCGTGGTGCGTTTGGCCCAGAATGAAATGAGGGCCAAAGGCGCCACGCTGTGGAGGGTCAGCTCGAATGACGGGTTAGGCGGCACTCTGCGATTGCAATGTTGACTTCATGGCCTTTAGGCCGGCCAGGACCATTGCTTCAATGACCGGAGCCATCGCGTCGGGCAACAAGTCAACAGACCAGACAATTCGGCAAGATTTCGGGCCGACAGGTACGACTTGAGCGGAAGCATTGTGGTGTTCCAAGCGATCGCTGATGGCGGACCAGGAGACGCGCTTCGTATCCTCGCTTACCGCGATGATTCGCTCGGCGGCCGAAGAGCCATTGGCGAACTTCAATCGTCTTGTTTGCCCGTCGAAATCGCAGTTGGTCACAAAACCTCGAACCAAGCGCGTGTGCAAGTTGCCCACATCTCGCAGCGCGTTCCATGCTGCGCTGTCGGCGACGTCGATTTGAACCTCATGCTCGAAATGTGCCATTTCTGTAAGCGTCTAGATGGAAAGGCCTCAGTCTGAGCATGCGCCGATGTCGAAGCAAGCCGGATTCGGACATGTACATCTGTGAGGGAGTCGATGCCGGATGGTGCCGCCTAACGTAGAGGTAACCGGACCGCGGAGGCGAGGCGGCCTGGCCGCGAGGTGGATGATATGCACTGGGCGCCTCGCGGCCAGGGTGCCTTGCCGTAGCGGGTCCGGTTGACCGACAAGTTAGGCCTCACGGTGCGGGAACTGCGAATATGAGGCATGTGGTTGTTCCGTGCGCGAGGAGGCGGCCCTTGCCATCAGTGATCCGGCCTTCCGCGGTGCCCGCGCGGCGCCCGCTGCCCAGAACTTTCCTTCTGCGCGGATCGGGCCCGTGTCTGCCGTGATTGGGCGGATGAACGAGATCTTGAATTCGAGTGTTGTCGATGCGATTCCCTTTTCCACAGTCGACTGAATCGCCAGCCCCATGCAACTGTCGAGTAGCGTGGCGGCGAGTCCACCATGTACGGTGCCCCAAGGATTGAAGTGATCTTCCTTTGGCTCCGAAGTGAGGACCACGCGTCCCTTTTCCGCCTCAAGTATGTCGTAGCCAAGAGTCCGGGCCATTTGGTTCAGGGGCAGCGCGCCACTTGCAAGGCCCTGTACGAATTCGAGACCGGTCAATTCTCGAAGCTTGTCCGGACTGACAGTCCCGTAGGTCTTGTTTTCTCTGCCAGTAGGTTGCATCGCTTTCTCCTTGAAGGGGCAACGACCCTAGCAAGATCGCTCGATCAAGTCTGGCCGCTTTCGGACATGTCCTCTCCTCAGTGCGCTGACCGCTGCCGTCACTTAAACCAGGTGGGCGCCGATGAGTTCGATCGTGATGCCTAACGTGGGAATTGAGCTGCCCGGAACAGCGTGGCGCATTTGGCCCAGAATGAAATGAGGGCCAAGTGCGCCACGCTGTGGAGGGTCAGCTCGAATGACGGGTTAGGCAGCGGCCGGCCTGGGCTTTGGAAGACCGCAGAAGCTTGAGGAACCTTGGGCATGACCGTGAGGTTGCCAGCATTGCCTGCGATTGGCAATGGCCTGTGCTCGAGGATGGCATGGGTCTTGAATGCGGAGGTGGAAGTGGCCCGAATGTGCCAACGGTATTGGCGTTGGCGGACAACGGAGCTTCTTACATTGGCCTGGCGAGATGGCGGTGGCGGCGCAGCTGACAATTCCAGCCCAGCGAGCGCTGGATCGCGAGCCAGACCGCGCTGCAAAGTAGGCGACTTCAGGATTTGAGCGCACAAACCTTGGCCCGCAATGCATTCGGCTGTTGGCCGCTGCCTAACGTTGGAATTGAGCTGACCACGGAAGCGTGGTGCCTTGGCTGACCAGGGCGATAATGCGCGAAGCGCAAGCCCTGGGCAGACGAGGCGCCACGCTGTAGTGGGTCAGCTCGAATGACGTGTTAGGCCGCGCTTTTTGGCAGTAGGTGTTGGGAGCCATAGTTTTGGTGACCGCGTGCGATTGGCCAACTCTACGGCAGTACTCGGCGCGAGCCAAGCTGCAGTGCAGCTTTTCTTGGCCTTGCTTGTCTTGAATTGCTTGCCCAGAATGCCCGCTCTGATGGTGCCGCGAGTGCCGAAGGACACGAGCGCTGCGGTAAGAAGAAGCCGAACGTCGTACTCTTGGTCCGTTGGACTGCTCGGTGGGATTGCTTTGTTTCTACCATCCGCGATCTGGAATGCTGGCGTCGCTTTGCGTGAGCATTGCGGACTTGCCCATAGTCTTGGTCTTTGTCTCCCCGGGCTTTTGGATGTGCTGCCGCTCTTCCAATGCGAGGCCTAACGTGGGAATTGAGCTGCCCGGAACAGCGTGGCGCATTTGGCCCAGAATGAAATGAGGGCCAAGTGCGCCACGCTGTGGAGGGTCAGCTCGAATGACGGGTTAGGCAGCGGCCGGCCTCGGCGTTGAAACACTGCGGAATGTTGATGAGCCCTGGGCATGGCCGTGAGGTTGCCAGCATTGCCTGAGATTGGCAATGGCCTGTGCTCGAGGAAGGCATCGACCTTGAATGCAGAAGTGGAAGTGGCCCGAATGTGCCAAAGGTCTTGGCGCTGGCGGGCCAGGGAGCTTCCTACATTGCCCTGGCGAGATGGCGGTGGCGGGGCAGCGGACAATTCCAGCCCAGCGAGCGCGCCGGATCGCGAGCCAGATGGCGCTGCAAAGAAGGCGACTTCAAGATTTGAAAGCACAAGCCTTGGCCCGCAATGTATTTGGCTGTTGGCCGCTGCCTAACGTGGGAATTGAGCTGCCCGGAGCAGCGTGGTGCATTTGGCCCAGAATGAAATGAGGGCCAAATGCGCCACGCTGTGGAGGGTCAGCTCGAATGACGGGTTAGGCATCACGTTGCGTGTCGCGAGGTAGAGCCGCCTGACAGATGAAGAACAGTTCGCCGAAGGTGAGACCTTGATGCCAGATGGCACAAAAGTCGACCTTGTACTGTCGCTCAATCTTGACGGCGAGCGTTTCAAGTTCTAGCCCATCGATCCCGCCGTTTGTGGGGTACAGAGCCTCGTAGATCTGGAAGATTTGGTCCTGCGGACCGAACTGAAGTCTTTGAGTGTCGTGGAAGCCGAAGCACTTGACGAAGAGAAGAAGGTAGTTGCGGACTTCGGTGGATGCCGCAGTAGGGAACGCCTTCTTCCAAGCGCCGCCTTGACATGCGCGACTGCGATAGGGCTCAGGCGGATACCCGCCATATCGACTCTTCAGGAGCCACCCGACGAGGACAAGCAGGGCGACTGCACAGAGCAGTGATGTGACGACGGTGGAGGGCACGGCGGCAAGTGTGTTGTGATGCCTAACGTGCTATCGACAGCAAGTCGGAGTTCGACTTGTGGTGGCTTGTGTCCATGGGTAGGTGGAAGAGGTCATGGGTGGCCGTCTACGAATGGATATTAGCTGACGACCCGGTCTAGGAGATGGAGGCGGCGGGCAGTGGTCCTGGGCAAGGACCAGGCTTGCCTGCTGATGTCCCACTGGCCGCCATGCGATCGAACGATCTGGCGAAGCGTCTGTTCGGTGTGGCCGATGTGCACATGAACCCGGTCGGGCGTTGTCTTCCTGGGCTTGACCAACGGTGCGGCGTCCACCAGCAACTCGACGGTGGTGTAGCGCATGTTCTGTGCGCGATCCTGTCGATAGCGAACGCAGATGAGTTGGTCGCCGAATCGGCGCTTCAGCTTCTTTCCACCCGGTTGGTCCGGCAGGAGTTTCTTGACGATCCGGGTCTGGCTGAGGTGTTCGATGGGTGAGGCGGACATGTCTGGGCTCCATGGCGGGCGTGGGCTCCGCCGGCATGGATGGGTGCCTCGCCGGCAGCATGCTGCGGTGCACGGCGCCGGATGCTTCAGGGGGCTTGCGTCGCGGGCGGCACCGGTGTACTGTATAAAACACCAGTATTGCTTGACAAGTCTTTTTCATGCCCTCCACCATCGTCTTGCCAGAACCCCATGCATCGGCCCCTGTGCCCGGCGGGCTGATCGAACAGTTGCGGCGCAGCATTCGCTACATGCACTTCAGCATCCGCACGGAGCAGGCCTACGTGCATTGGGTGAAGGCATTCATTCATTTCCATGCGTTGCGCCATCCTTCTGAAATGGGCGGCGTCGAGGTCGAGGCCTTTCTCACCTGGCTGGCCGCCGACAGGCAGGTCTCGGCAGCCACCCACAAGCAGGCGCTGTCGGCGCTGCTGTTCCTGTACCAGAAGGTCTTGGGTCGGCAGATGCCGTGGATGGATCAGATCGGCCGGCCCAAGGCGGCACCCCGCCTGCCGGTCGTGCTGTCGCATGACGAGGTGGCGCGATTGCTGGCAAGTCTGGGGGACGAGCACTGCTTGTTTGGTCAGTTGCTCTATGGCACGGGCATGCGCCTTCTCGAAGGATTGAGGCTGCGCGTCAAGGACATCGATTTTTCGCGCCGCGCCATCATTGTTCGCGACGGCAAGGGCAGCAAGGATCGGGTGGTGATGTTGCCCTCGTCGCTGGAGATCCCGTTGCGTCGCCAGTTGCAGGCGGCGCACACGATCTGGTCGGCCGATCGCGCCGAGGGTGTTCCGGGGGTGCACCTGCCGTTTGCGCTGTCGCGCAAGTACCTGCGCGCGCCGGAGTCGTGGACATGGTTCTGGGTTTTCCCGCAGGCGCAGCTGTCGGACGATCCACGCAACGAAGGCCTGCGGCGGCGGCACCACCAGCACGAGCAGTTGTTTCAGCGCGCCTTCAAGCGCGCATTGGGTGCGGCCGCCATTGCCAAACCCGCCACGCCGCACACCTTGCGTCATTCGTTCGCCACGCACCTGCTGCAATCCGGCTACGACATCCGCACCGTGCAAGAGTTGCTGGGCCACTCCGATGTGAGCACCACCATGATCTACACCCATGTGCTCAAGCTGGGCGGGGGCGCGGTGCGCAGCCCGCTGGACGGCCTGGAGCCCCTGGGCGCCTTGGACAGCGGCCCGGTTCAGCACGGTACCCCGCTTCGCACGGCGCCCGGGCCTGGCTCGGGCGCCGCCCAGGGCTATCCGTCAATGCGCCGTGCCACCCTCCGCCACACCCGCGAGCCCGATCCGTGCTACCACGTTCACTGCCCGGCTACGCCGAGCTCCACTGCCGCAGCAATTTCAGCTTTCTGAGCGGCGCCTCGCACCCCGAAGAGCTGATCGCTGCCGCGCAGTTGCGGGCTTACTCGGCGCTGGCCATCACCGACGAGTGTTCGCTGTCGGGCGTGGTGCGTGCACACACCGAGGCGCGGCGCCTGGGGATGCCACTGGTGGTGGGCGCGCGCATGCAGCTGTCGCCACCGGCGTCGTCGAGCGCTGCTGGCGCGACGGCGGACCCGGTCGTTGGCACGGGGGCCGCGCCCAGCGCCTCCGCGTTGCCGGCCTCGCAGTCCTCGGTGCTGCGCGGGCATGCGCCGCCTTGCCTGGTGCTGCTGGCGCAATCCCGGCGCGGCTACGGCAATCTGGCGCAGTGGATCAGCGTGGCGCGGCGGCGCGCGGCCAAGGGGCAGTACACCGCGCTGGCGTCCGATCTGGAAGGGCGCGTGCCGCATGCGCCCTTCCTGGCCGGCCTGCCCGATTGCTTCGCGATCCTGGTGCCCGAGGGCCCCCAGTCCTTCGAGGCGATGTTCGCGCACGCGATGTGGCTCAAGACCTGGTTCGGCACCGAGCGTTGCGCCATCGGGGTGCCCTTGCTGCACCGGCCTCACGATGCGCGTCTGCTGGAGGTGGTGCAGCGCGTGGCCGGCTTGACGGGCCTGCGGCCCGTGGCTTGCGGCGACGTGCGTATGCACGCCCGCTCGCGCAAGCCCCTGCTCGATGTGCTCACCGCCACGCGCCTGGGCTTGCCGGTGGCCGATTGCGGCTTCGAGCTGGCCGCCAATGCCGAGTCGCACCTGCGCTCGCGGCTGCGCCTGGCGCGGCTGTACCCGGCCGAGTGGCTGGCCGAGACGCTGCGCATCGCCGCCAGCTGCGCTTTCTCGCTGGACGAACTGCGCTACGAGTACCCGGAAGAAATCGTGCCCACCGGCCACACGCCCACCAGCTGGCTGCGCTGGCTGACCGAGCAAGGCGTGAAGCGGCGTTTCCCCGCCGGTGAGCTGCCTGCGGTGCGCCAGACCATCGAGCACGAGCTGGCCTTGATCGCCCAGCTGAAGTTCGATCCCTATTTCCTCACCGTGGCCGACATCGTGCAGTGGGCGCGCAGCCAGGGCATCCTGTGCCAGGGCCGGGGCAGCGCGGCCAATTCGGCGGTGTGCTATTGCCTGGGCATCACCGAGGTCGATCCGGCGCGCACCTCGCTGCTGTTCGAGCGCTTCATCAGCGCCGAGCGCAACGAGCCGCCCGACATCGATGTCGATTTCGAGCACCAGCGCCGCGAGGAGGTCATCCAGTACATCTACCGCAAGTACGGACGACACCGCGCTGCGCTCACCGGCGTGATGATCAGCTACCGGCCGCGCTCGGCGCTGCGTGACGTGGGCCGGGCACTCGGTCTCGATCTGGACCGCATCACCGCCGTGGCCAAGGGCCAGCACTGGTTCGATGGCCGAGAGATCGCCCCCGACCGCCTGCGCGAGCAGGGCCTCGACCCCGATTCGCTGGTGTGTCGCCAGTGGGTGGAGCTGACGAAACAGTTGATTGGCTTCCCGCGCCACCTGTCGCAGCACCCGGGTGGCTTCGTCATTGCGCGCGACGACATCTCGCGCCTGGTGCCGGTGGAAAACGCGGCGATGGCGCAGCGCACCGTGGTGCAGTGGGACAAGGACGACCTCGATGCACTGGGCCTGATCAAGGTGGACATCCTGGCGCTCGGCATGCTCAGCGCCATCCGACGGGCTTTGCAGATGATTGCGTCCAAGATGAGCGTCCAGGATTTCCGGATGCAGGATGTCCCGGCGGAAGACCCGGCGGTGTACGAGATGCTGTGCCGCGCCGATTCGATCGGTGTCTTCCAGGTCGAAAGCCGCGCGCAGATGAGCATGCTGCCGCGGCTGCGGCCGCGCAAGTTCTACGATTTGGTGATCGAGGTGGCCATCGTGCGGCCCGGCCCCATCCAGGGCGGCATGGTGCACCCCTACCTGCGCCGCCGCTCGGGCGAGGAGCCGGTGGACTTTCCGCATGACGATGTGCGCCAGGCACTGGGACGCACGCTGGGCGTGCCCATCTTCCAGGAGCAGGTGATGCAACTGGCCATCCTGGCCGCCGATTTCACGCCCGGCGAGGCCGACGCGCTGCGCCGTGCCATGGCGGCCTGGAAGCGCAAGGGCGGCCTCGGCCCCTTCCACGAGCGCCTGGTGGGCCGCATGGTGGCCAAGGGCTACGAGCTCGAATTCGCCGAGCGCATCTTCAAGCAGATCGAGGGCTTCGGCGAGTACGGTTTCCCCGAGAGCCATGCCGCGAGCTTCGCGCTGCTGGTCTACGTCAGCGCCTGGATCAAGCACCACCACCCGGATGCCTTTCTGGCCGCCTTGCTCAACAGCCAGCCCATGGGTTTCTATGCGCCCGCGCAGCTGGTGCGCGATGCGCGCGAGCACGGCGTGCAGGTGCTGCCGGTCGATGTGCTGCGCAGCCAGTGGCACAGCACGCTGGAGGATGTGGCGCCGACGCCAGGCGACGCTGAGCCAGTCAATGCCATGCCGACCAAGGAACGCGTCCTGAAGCCCGTGCGCCTGGGGTTCAACAGCCTGTCGGGGTTTCGCGAGGCCGACGCGCTGCGCCTCGTCGCGACCCGCGCCGACGCGGTGAACGAGCCCGGGGCGGATGCCGCCTTCGCCAGTGTGGAAGACCTGGTGCGCCGCGCCAGGCTCGATGCCCATGCGCTGGATCTGCTGGCCCGGGGCGATGCGCTGCTGCCCCTGGTGGGCCATCGCCACCAGGCGGTGTGGGCGGCGCGCGGCACGGACACGCGGGCCACGGCCATGCTGCAGGCCACGCGCACGCACGAGGCACTGGCGGAGCTGCCCGCGCCGGCGCTCGGCGAGCAGGTCGTGGCCGACTACCGCGCCAGCGGCCTGTCGTTGAAGGCGCACCCGCTGTCCCTGCTGCGCGATCGGCTCGCGGCCTTCAAGGTGCAGCCCGCGGCGGTGCTGGCCCTGTGCCGCCCTGGCCAGCTGGCGCGCGCCTCGGGCCTGGTCACCCACCGCCAGCGCCCCGAGACGGCCAAGGGCGTGGTCTTCGTCACCCTCGAGGACGAGACCGGCGCGGTCAACGTCATCGTCTGGCCCGCCGTGGCCGCTGCGCAGCGCCAGGCCTTGCTGGCGTCCACGCTGTTGACGGTGTATGGCGTGTGGCAGGCCGAAGGGCAGGTGCGGCACCTGGTGGCCAAGACGTTGGTGGACCATTCCGCGCTGCTGCACGGCCTGGAGGCGCGCAGCCGCAACTTCCACTGATCGGCACATGGCCCGATGTCGCGGAGAATTCGCCCATGAGCGACCCATCCACCTCGCATTGGCTGCCCGAGCACGGTCGGGTGGAACAGCTGATGATCCTGCTGCACGGCGACACCACCATCGCCATTGCCACCGACGTGGGCCATGTGCTGGCCCCGGTGCTGGTGGAGCGCGCGCTGTTCCGCCTGCGCAACCACATTCCCCACCGCACCTGGGCCGCCGCGCTGGGCATGGTGCCGGGTCTGGCCCGCCGCCAGGGCGAACGCGCCTGAGCCGTTGCGCTGCACGCGAGAACACCATGCTGCTTCTGCTGTCACCGGCCAAGACCCTGGACTATGAAACGCCGATTCGGGCCACTGTGCTGCGGCGTGCGACCGAGCCGGCGTTCATGTCTCGCGCTGCCGAATTGATCCACACGCTGGCGCGCCTGTCGCCGCCCGAAGTGGCGACCTTGATGGACTTGTCGGACGAACTTGCCGCGCTCAACGTGGGTCGCTACGCCGCCTGGCAGCCGCAGGCCACCCCGCAAAACAGCCGTCCGGCCGCACTGGCCTTCAATGGCGACGTGTACGAAGGCCTGCAGGCGCAGTCGCTGAAGGTGGCCGATCTCGACTGGGCGCAGCAGCATGTGGTGATCCTGTCCGGTCTGTACGGCGCGCTGCGCCCGCTCGATCGGCTGCAGCCCTACCGCCTGGAGATGGGCACCCGCCTGGCCACGGCCCGCGGCCGCGACCTGGTGGCGTTCTGGGGCGACACCATCGCCCAGTACCTGAACGAGCGCCAGGCCAACGAGGCCCGGCCCGTCATCGTCAACCTGGCCTCGCAGGAGTACTTCCGCGCCGCCAACCGCCCGCTGCTGCGAGCGCGTGTGGTGGATTGCGTGTTCGAGGACTGGAAGGATGGTCGCTACAAGGTGATCAGCTTCTTTGCCAAGCGGGCCCGCGGCCTGCTGTGCCGCTGGGCCGTGCTGCACCGCGTGGCCACGGTGAACAAGCTCGCCCAGTTCGAGGCCGAGGGCTATGCGCTCGACCACGACGCGTCGGCCCGCGACCGCCTGGTGTTCCGCCGCCGGTCGAGTTGAACCCGGCCACGCCGCTCTGGCACCGAAAGGGAGAGGAAAACCTGGTGAAAATGGCGCCATGAAGCCGCAAGTCATCACGCCTGAACTGCGCAGCTGGATCATCGACCAGGCCAAGGCCGGTTGCCGTCCCGAGGACGTGCTGGCCTCCATGCGCAACAGCGGGTGGCAGGACGACGTGGCCGCCGATGCCCTGGAAGCCACGCTGCGCGAGCACCTGGCCAGCCAGGGTCAGCACCATGCCTTTGGATTGCCGGCGCCCGTGCCGGTGCCCGAACCCCGCCTGGCCGGTTCCCCCAGCCACCTGTGGGCCGATGACCACGAGGTAAAGGTCCTGCTGGCCATGCGCAACCCGCGCATCGTCGTGTTTGGCGGCTTCCTGTCGGACGTGGAATGCGACGCACTGGTGGCCGCCGCCGGGCCGCGCATGAGCCGGTCCGAAACGGTGGTCAATGCCACCGGCGGCAGCGAGGTGCACGCGGCCCGCACCAGCCGGGGCATGTTCTTCGGCCGCGGGGAAGGCGCGCTGTGCGAGCGCATCGAGCGCCGCATCGCCGCGCTGGTGAACTGGCCAGTGGAAAACGGCGAAGGCCTGCAGGTGCTGCACTACGGGCCCGGCGCCGAATACAAGGCCCACAACGACTACTTCGACCCTGCGCAGCCAGGCATGACCAGCGTGCTGGCACGCGGCGGGCAGCGGGTGGGCACCTTGGTGATGTACTTGAACACGCCCGAACAAGGTGGGGGCACGGTGTTTCCGGATGTTGCACTCGAGGTGGCACCGATCAAGGGCAATGCGGTGTTCTTCAGTTACGACCGGGCCCACGCCATCACCCGCACGCTGCATGGCGGTGCACCGGTGATCCAGGGTGAGAAGTGGGTGGCCACCAAATGGCTGCGCGAACGTGAGTTTGTCTGAAACGCGTCAACCGTTTGCCGTTCCACCGCGTTGATTGCCCCGAGCGCTAGTGCTCCCATTGCAATTGAGGAATAGAAACCATGAACAAGCTCATCGCTGCCCTGATCGCCGCCGCCTTCTCCTTCGGCGCTTTCGCCCAAACCGCTGCCAAGCCCGCTGCTCCGGCCGCTGCTGCCGCCCCGGCTGCTGCCGCTGCCCCGGCCGCTGCTGCTGCCCCGGCCGCTGCCGCCACCGAGAAGAAGGCCATGCCCGCCAAGAAGGCCAAGGCCAAGGCCAAGCGCTCGAAGAAGGCCATGAAGAAGGCCGCCTGATCTTTCAGGGCTGAATCGGAGCCCCGGTTTCGACCGGGACTTCAGGGAAAACCCGGCCTCGGCCGGGTTTTCGCATTTCTGCGCCGCATGGCGGCGTCCTTGGGGCACTCAGATCGTGAAGCGCTCACCGTGCTGCGGCACCTGAACGGCCCAGCCCAGCTCGTCCTTGATGCGGGTGCGCAGGGCGTCGGCCGCCTCCGCCTCGCCGTGCACCACGAAGGTGCGGTTGGGCGCCCGGCCCAGGCCGCGCGCCCATTCGAGCAGTTCCTTCGCATCGGCATGGCCGGACAGCCCTTCCAGCGAGCTGATCCGGGCCCGCACGGGCACCATTTCGCCGTGGATCTTGATTTCGGTGGCACCGCCCACCAGCTTGGCACCACGGCTGCCGCCCACCTGGAATCCCGCGAACACCACCTGGTGCCGCGGGTCCGGTGCGAGTGACTTCAGGTGCAGCAACACGCGGCCGCCCGTGGCCATGCCGCTGGCCGACAGGATCACCGACGGGTAGCGCGACTGTGCCAGCCGTTGTGACTGTGCGCCGGTGGTGACCAGCCGCACACCGTCGGCCATGCGCAGCGCTTCGCCAGGCCGCAGCGCCAGCAGCCGCCGATGCCGGCGGTACAACTCGGTGGCCTCGATGGCCATCGGGCTGTCCAGGTAGATCGGAACCCGATCCGGGATCTCTCCGGCGGCCTTCAGCCGCTGCAGCAGCACCAGCAGGGCCTGGGCGCGGCCCACCGCGAAGGTGGGCAACAGCACCGTGCCACCGCGCCCCATGGTGTCGCGCACGATGCGGCCCAGCTCGGCTTGCGCGTCCACCACCGGGTGCAGGCGGTTGCCGTAGGTCGATTCGATCAAGAGCACGTCGGCGTGCTGCGCGGGCTCGGGCGGGGGCATCAGCAGGTCGCCGCGGCGGCCCACATCACCCGAGAAGCACAGCGACTCCTGCCCGTCGGACAGGTGCACCGAACAGGCACCCAGCAGGTGCCCCACGGGCGTCAAGGTGACCGACACCCTGCCCAGGGCCAGCGCCTTGCCGGGCGGCAGGGCGACGATCTTGGCCAGCGCGCGCCGGGCATCGCTGCGCGTGTACAGCGGCAGGGCCTTGTCGTGCCGACTGAAGTGGTAGCGGTTGGCGCGGCGGGCGTCTTCTTCCTGCAGATGGGCGCTGTCCAGCAGCAGCACCTCGGCCAGATCGCGCGTGGCGGGGGATGCGTAGATCGGCCCGCGGTAGCCTTGCCGCACCAGCCCAGGCAGCCAGCCGCTGTGGTCCAGGTGGGCGTGGCTGAGCACCACGGCATCGATGTCGCGCGGGTCCACCGCCATCGGTGCCCAGTTGCGCTCGCGCAGCACCTTGTAGCCCTGGAACAGGCCGCAGTCGAGCAGGATGCGCTGCCCGCCAATCGTGACCAGGTGGCGCGAGCCGGTCACGCTGTCGGCAGCGCCGAGGAAGTGCAGGTCCATGTCGGTTCAGCCCCCGAGGCGGTGCAGCTCGTCGCACTCGACCACGTGCACGCCGGAGGTCTCCGTCTCCAGCGCCGTCAGCAGGCCACGGGCCACCACCTCGGCGCGGATGGGCATCAATCGCCTGGGCGTGAACCAGGCCAATGCCGGAGCAAACCACTGCGCCAGTGCTTCGGTCGGCCGGGTGGCTTGCCCGAGTGCGCTGCGGTCGCCCAGCAGCAAGGACGGTCGCGCGATCACCAGGTGCTTGAAGCCCAGCTGCGCCACGGCCTGCTCGGCCTCGCCCTTGGTGCGGTTGTAGAAGATGGCCGAAGCGGCATCGGCACCGAGGGCCGACACCAGCCCGAAGCGCTTGGCACCGGCTCGGCGGGCCGCCTGGGCGAAGGCCAGCACGGCGTCGTAGTCCACTGCCCGGAAGGCGGCCTGTGATCCGGCCGTGGCCATGGTGGTGCCCAGTGCGCACAGGGCGATGTCCACGCGCGGTAGCTCGGGCATGGCACAACTGCGCCATGCCACCGCATGGGCCTGCGGCAGCGCCTCCAAGGCGGGCAGCGGACGGCGCAGCAGCAGGTGCAGTTCGCCGCAATCCCGGTCTGCGGCCAACTGCTGGGCCAGCGCCCGGCCCACGAGGCCGCTGGCGCCGGCCAGTGCGTATCGGAGGAACTGGGGCCGATCGGTCATGGGCCGATTGTCGTCCTGTCCGCGGGCTTTGGGGCCTGCCTGCGCATGGCCCAACGCAAAGCAACGCAAGGTGGCCGACGCGGCTGCGTCGGCCACCGGCGATCAGCGCTTGGGTTGCGTCAGTCGCGGTGCGGGACGCCCGCCCTGGCGCGTCCCTTCCGGGCGGGCATGCCGCTGAGTCTGCGGCTGGCCATGTGGCGCGGGCTGGGTGGCGTGGCCTGCGCCGGCGCGGTCGTGGCGTGGCGCCGCATTGCGCGGGTTGTTGCCGTGGCTGTCCTGGCGGGCGTCGGTGCCGTGGCGTGGTGCCGGCTTGGGTGCCGGGCTGCCACGCGGCGCGTCGCGACGGTCGTCCCGGCGGGCACCATCGCGGCGGCCACCGCCACCGCCACCGCCGCCACCAGGGCGGCCGCCACCACCGCCGGCGTTGCGGCGTGTGCCGCCCACCCCGATGGTCATGCGGCCCAGCACGATGGGCTCGGCGCGCTCACCGCTGGGCGGCTCGAAGCCGGGCACGGTTTCGCTGGGGATGCTGCGCTTGATCAGCCGCTCGATGTCGCGCAGGAAGATGTCCTCGTCAACGCACACCAGCGAGATCGCCTCACCCTGCGCGCCGGCACGGCCGGTGCGGCCGATGCGGTGCACGTAGTCTTCCGGTACGTTGGGCAGCTCGAAGTTGACGACGTGCGGCAACTGGTCGATGTCGATGCCGCGCGCGGCAATGTCGGTGGCCACCAGCACCGGCAGGTCGCCGGTCTTGAACTCGGCCAACGCCTTGGTGCGCGCGCCCTGGCTCTTGTTGCCGTGGATCGCCATTGCGCCGATGCCTTCCTTGTTCAGGAATTCGGCCAGGCGGTTGGCACCGTGCTTCATGCGCGTGAACACCAGCACCTGTCGCCATTGGCCTTCGCGGATCAGGTGGGCGAGCAACTCCTTCTTGCGTTCGCGGCCCACTGGGTGCACCTTCTGCGCGATGTTCTCCGCGGTCTGGTTGCGGCGGGCCACTTCGATCAGCACCGGGTTGTTCAACAGCCGATCGGCCAGGGTCTTGATCTCATCGCTGAAGGTGGCCGAGAACAGCAGGCTCTGCTTCTTCGGCGGCAGGTAGGCCAGCACCTTCTTGATGTCGTGGATGAAGCCCATGTCGAGCATGCGGTCGGCTTCGTCGAGCACGAAGATCTGCACATGGCTCAGGTCGAGCGTGCCCTGCTGGTGGTGGTCGAGCAAACGGCCGGGCGTGGCCACGAGGATGTCCACGCCGCGGCGCAGCGCGTTGATCTGTGGCTGCATGCCGACGCCACCGAACATCACCATGCTGGTCAGCGGCAAATATTTGCCGTAGGTGCGCACGCTCTCTTCCACCTGCGCGGCGAGCTCGCGCGTCGGCGTGAGGATCAGCGCGCGGATGCAGATGCGGCCTCGGGCGTCCTTCTTGCTGGGCTCCAGTGCCAGCCGGTGCAGCATCGGCAGCGTGAAGCCGGCGGTCTTGCCGGTGCCCGTCTGGGCACCGCCCATCAGGTCGCCGCCCTTCAGGACGACTGGGATGGCTTGCGCCTGGATCGGGGTGGGGGTGTCGTAGCCCTGCTCGCGAACGGCGCGCAGGAGCGGCTCGGCCAGGCCGAGTTCATTGAAATGCATTGGTGTGGGCCCCTGAAGGGCCTGCAGCTCGCGGCCTGCTGTCGCCCTGCGGGGCGCACCAGTCCCAGGCGCGATGGGTTCGAGGTGTCGGATTCGACCGTGTCGCGCTGACTGGAGCTCACGACACTGCGGGCATTCTAGCCGCCACACTCGCGCAGCGCTGGGCGCGGGTGCGGTCCTGGCTCAGGCAAGCTCGCTTCAGGCACCTTGCCTGCTCCTTTCGGGCGCTGCAGCACAGCGCCCCGGAGGACACTTACACCGGCATCGGACGGTGATCGTTGAGTGCCAGCCATCCGCGCCCGATCCGGTAGACCGCCCACAGCCCGAGCAGGCCCAGCCCCAGCGGCCAGGTGAGCAAGCCCACCAGGATCAGCGCCAGCGGCGCGGACACCAGCGCCACCAGGGCTGCCCAGAGCAGCGCGAACCAGAACGTGCGGATCTGCCAGGCAAAGTGCGATTCCAGCCAGGTGCCGCGCGCCTCGCCGCGTTTCACATAGCTGATGATCACCGCGATGATCGACGGCCAGCCGAACAGGAACGAACCCACCAGCGTGGCCGCCCCAAAGGCGCCAATGGCCAAGCCCAGCGCGTGCAGCGCGTAGACGATCTGGGTGGTGGTCACCAGCGAAGGTGAGGCTTCGACGGTCATGGCATTGCTGGTCACTTCGGTCTTCCTTTCACGAGCCACCACCTTGGCGGCTCAACCCATTTTGAGGCCGCCGCAGGGATTGCAATGGCCACGGCGACGAAACGCCGCAGCGGGCCGACCGGACGACACAGGGGTCGACCGGCGCACGCAGCAGCGCGCGGGGGGGCTGCGGTCGCCGAACCAGCGACAATCACCGGTTCGGCCCAGCCACCCTTGTGGGGACTCGGGCGCCCATCCTTCGACGACCCTGCAGCGAGCACACCGACCATGGCCCAGTACGTATTCACCATGAACCGCGTCAGCAAGACGGTTCCGCCCAAGCGCCAGATCCTGAAGAACATCTCGCTGTCGTTCTTTCCCGGCGCCAAGATCGGCATGCTGGGCATCAACGGCTCGGGCAAGAGCTCGCTGCTGAAGATCATGGCCGGCGTCGACAAGGAGTACGAGGGCGAGGCCACGCCGATGCCCGGCATCAAGATCGGCTACCTGCCGCAGGAGCCGCTGGTCAACCCCGAGCAGACCGTGCGCGAGGCGGTGGAAGAAGGCATCGGTGGCGTGCTGGCGGCCAAGAAGCGGCTGGACGAGGTCTATGCCGAATACGCCGAGGAGAACGCCGATTTCGACGCCCTGGCCGCCGAACAGGCCGAGCTCGAAGCCGTCATCGCCGCTGCTGGCAGCGAGAACACCGACCTGCAGCTCGAGCTGGCCGCCGACGCGCTGCGCCTGCCGCCCTGGGACGCCAAGATCGGCGTGCTGTCGGGCGGCGAAAAGCGCCGCGTCGCGCTGTGCCGGCTGCTGTTGTCCAAGCCCGACATGCTGCTGCTCGACGAACCCACCAACCACCTGGACGCTGAAAGCGTGGAGTGGCTGGAGCAGTTCCTGCTGCGTTTCTCGGGCACCGTGGTGGCCATCACCCACGACCGCTACTTCCTGGACAACGCGGCCGAGTGGATCCTCGAGCTCGACCGTGGCATGGGCATCCCCTGGAAGGGCAACTACTCCGACTGGCTGGACCAGAAGGAAAAGCGCCTGGAGACCGAGCAGAAGACCGAAGACGCGCGCATGAAGGCGATGAAGGAGGAGCTGAAGTGGGTGCGCTCCAACGCCAAGGGCCGCCAGGCCAAGAGCAAGGCGCGCCTGGCGCGATTCGAGGAACTGAGCGACGTCGACTACCAGAAGCGCAACGAGACCAACGAGATCTTCATCCCGGTGGCCGAGCGCCTGGGCAACGAGGTGATCGAGTTCAAGAACGTCAGCAAGAGCTTTGGCGACCGGCTGCTGATCGACAACCTGAGCTTCAAGGTGCCGCCGGGCGCCATCGTCGGCATCATCGGCCCCAACGGCGCCGGCAAGTCCACGCTGTTCCGCATGCTGCAGGGCATCGAGAAGCCCGATTCGGGCGAGGTGCTGGTCGGCAAGACGGCGCAGCTGGCCTTCGTCGACCAGAGCCGGCAGATGCTGGCCGACGACAAGACCGTGTGGCAGGACGTCTCGGGCGGCCTGGACAACATCATCGTCGGCAAGTTCGTGATGCCCAGCCGGGCCTATCTGGGCCGCTTCAACTTCAAGGGCAACGACCAGCAGAAGCTGGTGGGCAGCCTGTCGGGCGGCGAGCGGGGCCGCCTGCACCTGGCCAAGACCCTGGCGCAGGGCGGCAACGTGCTGATGCTGGACGAGCCGTCCAACGACCTGGACGTGGAAACCCTGCGCGCGCTGGAAGAGGCGCTGCTCGAGTTCGCCGGCTCGGCCATGGTCATCAGCCACGACCGCTGGTTCCTCGACCGCATCTGCACCCACATCCTGGCCGCCGAGGGCGAAAGCCAGTGGTTCTTCTACGACGGCAACTACCAGGAGTACGAGGTCGACAAGAAGAAGCGCCTGGGTGAAGAAGGCGCCAAGCCGCACCGCTTGCGCTTCAAACCAATCAAGTAAGACCCCCCCCCGAAGCGCCTTCGGCGCCTCCCCCCAAGGGGCCGAGCCGGACGAGAAACAGTCCCTGCGGACTGTTTCTCGCCTGCGAGGGCCCATCGGCCTGCTTGCCGATGGGCAACCCCGGTGGACCGGCGGAGCCGGATCCACGGCGTCTGCTGGATGGGCGCCGGCCTGCGGCGGCTTGGAATTCCGCAGTGCGCTGTGCCTGCTGGCCCTTGGTGTCAGGGCAGCAGGTCGGTGAGTTCGCCGAGGGCCAGCATCTGTGGCAGATCGCGCGGCGGCGCCGGGGCCGGATCGCCGGGGCGTGGCGTGCGCAGTGCCAGGCCCAGTGTGGCCACGTCGTGCCAGGCGCCGAGCTTGAAACCCACGTTGCGGTGCAGGCCCACGGGCTCGAAGCCCAGGGCGCGGTGCAGGCCGATGCTGCCGTCGTTGGGCACGGTGATGCCGCCATAGGCGTTGTAGAAACCCTGCCGGCGCAGGATGTCGAACAGGCGCTCGTACAGCTGGCGCCCCACCCCTTGGCGCTGCAGGCCCGGCGCCACGTACACCGACACCCCGACCGACCACTGGTAGCACACGCGATCGCTGTGCGCGCCGGCATAGGCGTAGCCCTGTGCACCGCTGCCCTCGTCCCACACCAGCCAGGGCCAGCGCTTCACGGTCTTGGCGATGCGGGCAGCGATCTCGGCCGCGTCGGGCGGCACCAGCTCGAACGAGGTGGGCCGGTCGGTGACATAGGGCGCGTAGATCTCGGCGATGCGCGCGGCATCTTCGAGGCGAACCAGACGGATCGGCGGGGGCATGGTGGGGTGGCCAGCAAGTGGACGGGCCCGCAATGGTAGGCTGGCGCGCTGTTTTTCAGCGCGACCCACCCCATGACGGACTTCTCGCAGCTTTCCGGCCGCAGCGCCCAGCGCCTGGTTGCCTGGTCGGCACTGCTGGCCTTGCAGGCCTGTGTCACGCCGACGGGTGGCCCGCCCGCTGGCGCGGCGTCTGCAGTGGCGGCCGCTGCGCCGGCCCAGGTCGCTGCCGCGCCCGTGCCCAAGCCGATGCCGGCCCATGCCTTGCCGGCGGCGCGCCCGGCCAGCGCGAACGGTGTGGCCAGCGCGGCCTCCAGCCCCCTGGCTGCGGCGCCCGCCGCCCGCCGTGCCGAGCCAACCGCCATTTGCCGTCGTGATCAAGGACGCCACCAGGATCGACGGCCTGCTCACGCTGTACCAGAAGGACGACAAGGTCTGGATCGAGCTGCAGCCCGCGGATTTCGGCAAACTGTTCTTCCTGTCGCCCAAGATCGCGCGCGGGATCGGTGAAGGCCGGGTCTTCGGCGGCACCATGATCGGCCGCGACGGCAGTTTCGGCCGTTCGCAGGTGGTGGCGTTCCGCAAGCTGCACAACCAGGTGCATCTGCTGGCGCGCAACCAGCAGTACCTGGCCGATGCCGGCACGCCGCAGGCGCGCGCGGTGGACGCCGCGTTCTCGGACAGCCTGCTGGGCAGCGTGCCACTGGCCAGCCAGGCCCACCCCGATCGCAAGAGCGTGCTGATCGAGGCCTCGCCGCTGTTCCTGGGCGACATGCTGGGCATCGGCTCGATCCTGCAGCGCGCGTATCGCCAGAGTTATTCTCTCGACCGCAGCAACACCGGCTTTGCCTCGGTACGTGGACTGCCCGACCAGGTGGTGTTCAACGTGCAGGCGCACTTCGCCACGGCCAGCCTGGCCACACCCACGCCGGGCGCGCCACCGGGCGCACCGGTGCCCAGCGTGCCGGGCACGCTGCCCGACGCGCGCAGCATGTTCATTGGCCTGTACTACTCCTTGGCCAAGCTGCCCGACCAGGTGATGCGGCCCCGCGCCTCCGACCCGCGGGTGGGCTACTTCACCACCGCCGTCAACAACTTCAGCACCGACATCAAGGTGTCGCCGCGACAGCGTTTCGTCAATCGTTGGCGACTGGAGAAGAAGGAGCCGGCCGCCGAGCTGTCCGAGCCGGTCAAGCCCATCGTGTTCTGGATCGACCGCACCGTGCCGCTGGCCTACCGCGATGCGGTCACGCGCGGCATCCTCGAATGGAACAAGGCCTTCGAGAAGATCGGTTTCAAGCATGCGGTGCAGGCGCGCCAGCAGCCCGATGACGCCAGCTTCGACACGCTGGACGTGGGCGTGGCCTCGGTGCGCTTCATCACCTCGGCCGAGGCGGCCTTCGACGGCTCCGGCCCCAGCGTCACCGACCCGCGCAGCGGCGAGATCCCTGGATGCCGACATCGCCATCGACGGCAACGCCGCGCGCAGCATGCGTGGCCTGCGCACGCAGGTCTACAGCCGCGCCGATGCCATGGATCCCGCCGACAAGGAAGGCCTGGCCGAGTTGATGCAGTTTGGCAGCCCCGAGCGGCTGGCCGCCCTGCAGGCCGCGCAGCACCTGCATGCCGATGGCGCCTGGTGCGATTACGCTGCGCATGCGGCCGAGCAGTTCGGCTATGCGCTGGACGTGCTCGAATCGCGCGGCGACATTGCGCCCGACAGCCCCGAGGCCCAGGCCTTCGCGGTGGAGCGCATCTTTGCCATCACCACCCACGAGGTGGGCCACGCGCTGGGGCTGCGCCACAACTTCCGGGCCTCGCGCGCCTACACGCTGGCGCAACTCGCCGACCCGGCCTTCACGGCCGCCAATGGCACGGCCGCCTCGGTGATGGACTATTCGGCGCTCAACCTGCCGCCGCCGGGCGTGCCCTTCGAGCGCCATGGCGCGGTGCACCGCAGCGCCCTGGGGCCCTACGACTACTGGGCCATCGAGTACGCCTACAAGCCCATCGCCGCGGCAGACGAGGCCGCTGAGCTGCAGCGCATCGCCGCGCGCAGCAAGGCGCCCGAGCTGAGTTTCGGCACCGACGAGGACAACGCGCTGGGCATCGACCCCGAATCGCTCACCTTCGACCTGGGCGACGACCCGGTGGCCTTTGCCGTGTCGCGCTTCGCCATCGCCCGCGACCTGCTGGCCCGGCAGGAAACCCGCCGCCTGGCCGAAGACGCCGACTACACGCCACTGCGACGCGCGGTGCGCTATGCGCTGCGCGACATGGCCTCGGCCGCCGGCGTGCTGGTGCGGCAGATCGGTGGCGTGCGCACGCTGCGCGACTTCCCGGGCAGTGGCCGCGACCCCGCTGCAGCCCGTGCCCGCGGGCCTGCAGCGCGAGGCGCTGGACACACTGGCGCGCCAGGTGCTCGCGGCCGATGCCGTGCGGGTGTCGCCGGCGCTGTTGCGTCGCCTGGCGCCCAACTTCGAGGAGCGCGGCGAAGGCCAGGACATCTCCACCGACTACCCCGTGGGCGAGGTCGTCACGTCGATCCAGCGCGCCCTGCTCGGCCAGCTGATGAGTGACGGCCTGGCCGCGCGCATCCTCGACAGCGAAGCCAAAGCCGAGCCGTCCAGGGCAGGCCAGCGGCCCGATGCCTTCCGCCTCTCGGAGCTGTATGGCCGCCTGGCCCGCGAGCTGTGGTCCGAGCTGGACCGGCCACAAGGCGACATCGACATGACCCGCCGGGAGCTGCAGCGCGAGCACGTGAACCGCATCGCCAGCCAATTGATGCGGCCCAGCGCGGGCAGCCGCGCCGACGCGCGGGCGCTGCTGCGTTCACAGGCCAGGGCGCTGTTGCCCAGGCTGAACGCCGCTGCCCATCGCGCAGCGTTGAGCGAAGAAGCACGCGCTCACCTGCAGGAGGCCGCCAACACGCTCGGCCTGGCGCTGGCCGCGCCCTTGGTGCGCATGGGGGTTTGACGGCCTGCGCTGGCGCCGGGCGCGCGGCGGCTTGGTTGGCGCAGCCGTTGGGGTCACGGCCGCCACAGCCACGCGGCGCCGCGCACGCCTGAGGCGTCGCCATGCACGCTGGGACGCAACGCTGTGCGCACCGGGTCTTTCAGCCCGCCGGAGAACACCCAGCGGCCCCACAGCGTGGGCACCGCTTCATAGGTGCTGGCCACACGGGACAGCCCGCCACCGAGCACGATCACGTCCGGGTCCAGCAGGTTGATCACGTGGGCCAGCGCGCGGGCCAGGCGGTGGTGCCAGCGCTCGAGGGTGGCGATGCAGGCACTGTTGCCTTGCGCGGCGGCCAAGGCGATCTGCGCTGCGCTGAGTGATCGGCCGGTGCGCGCCTTGTGTTCGGCCGCCAGGCCGGGTCCGCTCAGCAAGGTCTCGATGCAGCCTTGCTGGCCGCAATAGCAATCGGGCCAGGGGTCCGTGGCCTCGCGCCAGGGCAAGGGGTTGTGGCCCCATTCACCCGCCAGGTGGTTGGGACCGGTGAGCACCCGTGCGTCGATGGCGATGCCCGCGCCGGTGCCCGTGCCCAGGATGGCCGCAAACACCACGCCCGCGCCGGCCCCGGCACCGTCCACGGCCTCGGACAAGGCCAGGCAGTTGGCGTCGTTGGCCAGGCGCACCGGCCGGCCCAGGCGCTGGGCCAGGTCGCGGGCCAGGGGGCGGCCATTCAGGCACACCGTGTTGGCGTTCTTCATCAGGCCCTCGGGCGTGCTGCTGCCCGGCGTGCCCAGGCCGACGCTCATCGGCCCGGGCACGGCGGCCTGTGCTGCGTCCACCCGTGCGGCAATCGCCTCCAGCATGGCCGCGTAGTCGTGCGACGGCGAGGGCACGCGTTGGCGCCACAGGGCCTGGCCTTGCGGGTTCAGCAGCACGGCCTCGATCTTGGTGCCGCCCACGTCGATGCCCAGGGCATTGCAGTGGCGGTCGGAAGGGGTGGGCTGCGTCATCGCCGCAAGCCTAGCAGGCCGCTCGGTGCGGAAATGCGCCACTGCAAGCGCTCTATTCGGCGATTCCGGTTTCTGGGCCAACGTGAAGAATCAAGGCTCACGAGGGAGTGGTTGCACCCGCAGCGCTCGAAGTTGTACTCGGCAGGCTGTCCCACCGGCGTTTCGGCGCCGCAGACATTCGAATCGACGTCAACCTGGAGATTGCGATGACGCATCTGCAACCGAATTTCCTCGCCGCCGCGGTGGCGGCATCCCTGTGCCTGCTGGCCCCGGCCGCGCTGGCCGCTGGCAATGCCACGCAGGCCGAAGCCACGGCCATGGTGAAGAAGGGCGTGGCCTTCATCAAGGCCAATGGCAAGGACAAGGCCTACGCCGAGATCAGCAACAAGCAGGGCCAGTTCAACGACCGCGACCTCTACCTCGTGGTCTATGGCCTGGACGGCGTGGTGCGTGCCCATGGTGCCAACGAGAAGATGGTCGGCAAGAACCTCATGGAGCTGAAGGACGTGGACGGCAAGGCCTTCGTCAAGGAGCGCGTCGAATTGGCCAGCGCCAAGGGCACGTTCTGGCAGGACTACAAGTTCACCAACCCGGTGACCAAGAAGATCGAGCCCAAGAGCGCCTACTGCGAAAAGCTGGACGACACCGCGGTGTGCGGTGGCATCTACAAGTGAGGTGTGCACCGACGGACGCCACCCCACGGCACCCGTCCGGATCTTCTGACCGACCCGCGGCGGCTGTCGCCGGGGTCCAATCCTTCCAGGGCCGCAGGCACCAGGCCGCGGCAACACCATCATGAAACTGCGCAGCAAGTTGTTGTTGGCCCCCGTGCTCAGCGGGGTGATGCTGGTGCTGGTGCTCGCCGCCTCGCTGTGGACCTCGCACCGGGCGCTGGACGACGCGGCCATGGCCCAGGCCACGGCCAGCGGCGAGCTCGGGCAATTGCTCGAACGGCAGCGCAGCATGGCCGACGCGCACACCCGGCTCTACCGCACGATGACCATCATCGGCTCGATGGACGACAACGCCACCAAGGCGTTCCGCACCGAGCAGGGCCGCACCCTGGCCGCCCTGGCGGCGCAGTTCGACGCGGCGGCCGACAAGCTGCCCTCGGATGCCCCCGATCGTGCGGCGCTCGGCCGCCTGGCCAGCCTGGTGAAGAAGTACGACAAGACGGCCGACAGCGCCATCGACCTGGCCACGGTGGACCCCAACACCGGCGTGGCGGCCATGCAAGGTGCCGACGCGGACTACAAGGCCATGGCCGCCCTGATGACCGAATTGCAGAGCGCCAGCACGCTGCGCAACGCCAAGCGCAGCGACGAGTTGCAGGCCGCCGCCGATCGCGCCTCGGTGTGGGTGGTGCTGTTTGGCGTGCTTGCCCTGGCCGCCAGCATCGCCTTCGCCTGGGTCACGCAGCGCCGCATCGTGGTGGACCTGGCCGCGGGATCGCAGGCCGCGCAACGCGTGGCCCGGGGCGACCTGAGCCACCAGCCGCAAAGCGACGCCAGCGACGAGATCGGCGACCTGGTGCGCGCCATCGGCAGCATGGTGGGCCAGTTGCGCAGCACCATCCACAGCGTGCAGCAGTCGTCAGAGTCCATCGGCAACGCCTCGTCCGAGATCGCCACCGGCAACCTCGACCTGAGTCAGCGCACCGAAGAAACCGCCAGCAGCCTGCAGCAGGCGGCCAGCTCGATGGTGCAGCTCACCGCCACCGTGCGGCAGAGTGCCGACGCCGCGGCCACCGCCAACCAGTTGGCCACCAGCGCGGCCCAGGTGGCCCAGCGCGGTGGCAACGTGGTGGCGCAGGTGGTGAGCACCATGGACGAGATCAACACCAGCTCGAAGAAGATCGCCGACATCATCGGCGTGATCGACGGCATTGCCTTCCAGACCAACATCCTGGCCTTGAACGCTGCGGTGGAAGCCGCTCGCGCCGGTGAGCAGGGCCGCGGCTTTGCCGTGGTGGCCGGCGAGGTGCGCAGCCTGGCGCAACGCAGCGCCGAGGCCGCCCGCGAGATCAAGGCGCTGATTGCCAACAGCGTGTCCAAGGTGGAAGCCGGTGCCCGCCAGGTGCAGGACGCCGGCACCACGATGAGCGAGATCGTGGCCAGCGTGCAGCGCGTCACCGATGTGATCGGCGAGATCTCGGCCGCCACCAGCGAGCAGAGTGCCGGCCTGGGCCAGGTGAACGAGACGGTCTCGCAGCTCGACCAGATGACCCAGCGCAACGCGGCCCTGGTGGAGCAAAGCGCTGCCGCTGCCGACAGCATGCGCGACGAGGCCCAGCGCATGGCGGCGATGGTGGCGACCTTCGAGCTGGGGCCGCAGACGCCCGCCATGGCCCCGGTGGCCGCGCCCCGGCCCGCGCGGCCCACGCCGCCGCCCGTCGCGGCCGGTTCGGCTGCCCTGCCGGTGGTGGCGGCCAAGCCAGCAGCGGCCGCGAAGGCGCCGCCCAGCCCGCCCACGGCCGCCGCCGTCAGCCACGACAGCGACTGGGAAAGCTTCTGAACCCTTGCGTCGCGCGCCGCCCGGCGCTGCGGCGGCAAGGCCTCAGATCGGCTGCGTGCGCGCCTGCAACCAGGCCAGTGCTGCGCCGCTCACTTTGTGTGACAGGCGTTCAAGCACCACCGCGTGGTAGGCATTGAGCCAGGCCACTTCGTCCTCGCGCATCCGAGTTCGATCGATGCAGCGGGTGTCGATCGGGCACAGCGTCAGCGCCTCGAATTCCAGCATCGCGCCGAACTGCTCGTTCTCCGGCGTGGCCACCGGCACGTTCAGCACCAGGTTCTCGATGCGCACGCCCCACAGGCCCGGCCGGTAGACGCCGGGCTCGATCGACGTGATCATGCCGGGCTCCATCGCCATGGTGGGCTCGACAACGGCCTTGCTCAGAGTCTGCGGGCCCTCGTGCACATTGAGGAAGTAGCCCACGCCGTGGCCGGTGCCGTGGCCATAGTCCAGGCCTTCGGCCCACAGTGGCGCGCGGGCGATGGCGTCGAGCATGGGGCCCGGCGTGCCGCGCGGGAAGCGCGTGCGCGACAGGTTCATCATGGCCTTGAGCACCAGCGTGAAGTCGCGCCGGTGCGCCGCGCTCACCGTGCCGATCGGCCAGACGCGGGTGATGTCGGTCGTGCCGCCCAGGTACTGGCCGCCGGAATCGATCAGCAGCAGGCCGTCGCCCTCGATCCATGAATAGGCGTCGGGCATCGCGCGGTAGTGCGGCAGCGCGCCGTTGGCATTGAAGCCGGCGATGGTGGAAAAGCTCAGGCCCACGAAGCCCGGGCGCTTGGCGCGCTCGGCCGACAGGCGCTCGTCCACGGTGAGCTCGCTGATGCGCTCGCCGCGCGCCATAGCGGCCTCGAACCAGGCGTAGAACTCGCACATCGCCGCGCCGTCCTCCACCATGGCCTCGCGCACGAACGCGGCTTCGGCGTCGAGCTTGCGGCTCTTCAGCAAGGTGCTCGGATTCATCGCTTCGATCACGCGCACGGCCGTCGGCACGCGCTGGCGAAAGCCCAGCGTGACGCGGCGCGGGTCGACCAGCAGCACGCTGCCGTCGGCCAGTCGGCCCAGCGCCTCGCCGGCCTGGGCGTAGTCGGCCAGTGCCACGCCGTCGGTGGCCAGGGCCTTGGCCAGGTCCACCGGCACCTTGCCATCACCGACGAACAGCGTGGCACCGGTGGCGTCCATCAGCAGGTGGGCCAGGAAGATGGGGTTGTATTCCACGTCGGCGCCGCGCAGTGCCGTGAGCCAGGCGATGTCGTCGACCGTCGACACGAAGTGGTGCGTGGCACCGTGCCTGGCCATGGCCTCGCGCACGGCCGCCAGCCGCTCGGCGCGTGGCCGCACCACCTGCGGGCTGGCGTGCGCATACACGGGGGCGCGGGGCAGGGCGGGGCGGTCGGGCCAGGCTTCGGCGAACAGGTCGAGGTCGGTGCGCAGCAGCACGCCTGCGCCGTCGAGCCTGGCGCGCAGGGCCTGCGCGCTGGCCAGGCCCAGCACCTGGCCGTCCACCAGCACTTGCGCGCCGCGCGGCGTGTGCTCGGCCAGCCAGTCGAAGTGCTGGGTGCTGGCGCCGGTGGCAATGCGCACCAGCTCGATGCCGCTGCCCTGCAGTTGCGCCTCGGCCTGGCTCCAGTAACGGCCGTCGGCAAACAGCGCGGCCTCGTCCAGCGTGACCACCAGCGTGCCCATCGACCCGGTGAAGCCCGACAGCCATTCGCGCCCCTGCCAGCGCCCGGGCAGGTACTCGGACAGGTGCGGGTCGGCCGAGGGCACCAGCAGCGCATGCGCGCCATGGCGGGCCAGCGCGTCGCGCACGGGCAGCAGACGTTCGCGGGCAGGGTGCAGGCGGGTGTCCATCGTGTGGCTCCGAAAGGCGCCGCGTGCCGGGGTGAGGCAGGCGCTGGGTGGAAGGATCGGCGATTCTAGGAGCGCGTCGCCGGCCCCGGTGCGCCCCGGGCTATGCTCGCCGCATGCGCGTGCTGATGGTGGAAGACGACCGCATGATCGGCGACAGCCTGCGCCAGGCGCTGCGGCTGGACGGTCATGCCGTGGATTGGGTCTATGACGTGGCCGCGGGCACGGCCGCGCTGGCCACCGAACGCTTCGACCTGGTGTTGCTCGACCTGGGCCTGCCCGATGCCCCGGGCCAGCCCGCGCGCCCGGCGGGCGGACTGGGCTTGCTGCGCACGTTGCGCGGTCGGGGTGACGCGACGCCGGTGATCGTGCTCACCGCGCGCGACGCGTTGGGCGACCGCGTGGCCGGCCTCGATGCGGGGGCGGACGACTACCTGAGCAAGCCCTTCGAGCTGGACGAGTTGCTGGCGCGCATGCGCGCGGTGGCGCGTCGCCACCTGGGCCGCGCGGACACGGTGCTCGAGCACGCCGGCCTGCGACTGGACCCGGCAACGCGCCAGGTCACGCAGCACGGCGCGCCCGTGCTGCTGTCGGCGCGCGAGTTCGCGGTGCTCGAGGCGCTGATGCAGCGCCCCGGCGCGGTGCTGTCGCGCGCCCAGCTCGAGGATCGCCTGTACGGCTGGGGCGACGCGGTGGAGAGCAATGCCGTGCCGGTGTACGTGCACCAGCTGCGCAAGAAGCTCGGCGCCGAGGTGATCCAGAGCATGCGCGGCGTCGGCTACTTCCTGCGCAAGCCCTGACGATGACTTCCATTCGCACGCGGCTGTTGCTCTCGTTGCTGCTGGCCTTGGCGCTGGCCGCCGGCCTGGTCGGCGCGGTCACCTACCGCAGCGCGCTGGGCGAGGCCGAGTCGCTGTTCGACTACCAGTTGCGGCAGATGGCCTTGTCGCTGCGCGACCAGGGCGAGATCGCACCGGGCGAAGCGGCGGCACTGCAGGACGAGGACCTCGACTTCGTGATCCAGATCTGGAGCATCGATGGTCGCAGCGTCTATGCCTCGCGCGCCCACCGCAACCTGCCGCTGCAAACCGTGCTGGGGCTGGCCGAGGCCACGGTGGATGGCGAGCGCTGGCGCACCTTCGGCGTCGCGGCGCGTGGCCGCGTGATCCAGGTGGCCCAGCCCGTGCGCATCCGCCAACGCCTGGCCGCCGACGCGGCGTTGCACAGCGTGTTGCCGCTGGCCGCCACGGCGCCGCTGCTGGCGGCGCTGATGTGGTGGCTGATCACCCGCTCGCTGCGTCCGCTGTCGCGCGTGGCGGCCGAAGTTCGTGAGCGCGACGTGGCCACGCTCGCCCCCTTGCCGCAGGCCGGGTTGCCCGAGGAGGTGGCGCCGCTGGTGCAATCGCTCAATGCCTTGCTCGCCCGCCTGGGCGAGGCCATGGCCGGGCAGCGCGCCTTCGTGGCCGATGCCGCGCATGAATTGCGCTCGCCGCTCACCGCGCTGAAGCTGCAGGCGCAGATGGTCAAGCGCGCGCCCGACGAGACCACGCGCGCCGACGCCACACAGGCGCTGGTGGCCGGAGTGGACCGCGCCGCGCACCTGGTGGAGCAGTTGCTGTCGCTGGCCCGTCAGGAGCCGGGCGCTCACGCTGCGGGGTTCGAGCCGGTGCCGCTGGCGGTACTGCTGCGGCAGGTGCTGGCCGATGCGGCGCCCCTGGCCCAGGGCAGGCAGATCGGCCTGTCGCTGGAGGCCGACGAGGCCTTGCAGGTGTCGGGCGATCCGGCCGCGCTGGCCGTGCTGGCGCGCAACCTGGTGGACAACGCCTTGCGTTACACGCCAAGCGGCGGCCAGGTGCAAGTGAGCTGCCAGCCGCAAGACGCTGGCGCCGCGATCCGCGTGGACGACAGCGGCCCGGGCATCGCGCCGGCCGACCGCGAGCGCGTGTTCGACCGCTTCGTGCGTGGTGCCGCCGCCGGCGAGACGCCGGGCAGCGGCCTGGGCCTGGCCATCGTGCGGTCCATCGCCCAGCGACACGCGGCGAGCGTGGGGCTGTCGACCTCACCCCTGGGGGGTCTGCGCGTCGAGGTGCTCATCCCGTCGAGGGTTTGAGGTCCGCCTTGGAACGGTATAAACTGTTTATATCGTTCACTGAGGAGATTGCATGCCCACCCCGAAGACAGCCGCTGCAGCGGCCAAGCGCGGCAAGCCGAGTACCGTCGCCAAGCCCGCCGCCAAGCCCGCCGCCAAGCCCGCCGCCAAGCCTGCGGCCAAGGTCGTGGCCAGGCCGGCAAGCCAGCCGGCGGCCAAACCAGCGGTCCCGCCCGTCGCCAATCCCGTCGTGAAGGCACCGGCCCGTCGGGCCCCGAAGACGCCGGCCCCATTGATCGTCAAGCCCACGACCACGGTGACGGCCAAGGCCGGGGCCTTGCCGATGGCGGGCATGCCCGTCAAGGTGACCAAGGCGATCAAGGCCTCCAAGGCCCCCAAGGCGGCCAAACCTGTCAAGGCGCCCAAGTTGCGCCAGAAGCCGGTGCGCGACAGCTTCACGATGCCCGAGGCCGATTTCGCGCTGGTGGCCACGCTCAAGGCCCGCGCCATGTCCGGCGCCCGCGAAACCAAGAAGAGCGAGCTGCTGCGTGCCGGCCTGCACGCACTGGCGGCGCTGGACACGCCCAGCCTGCTCGAAGCGCTGAATCAGCTGGATCCGGTCAAGATCGGGCGACCGAAAAAAGGTCATTGAGCGCCACAAGGCCGGCCGAAGCCGCGCCGCGCGGACGCTGCGGTGGTGCCCGCCCGTTGCCATCGGCCCAGCGCATCACCGCAGCGCCATGCATGGCCGGGTCGCTGACCGAGGTGCGCCCGGTCTCCACATGGCCGGCCCAAGGTCTGAGACAGGCCGGTTGATCCGGCAGTGTCAGTGCCCGGTCGTACCAGCGGTGTCTCGCGTCGAGCGGCAAGCCGAGTCGCAGCGTGGCGTCGGCGGCCAGGTGCAGCGACCCCGGGACGGTGTCGTGGCAGGCCATGGCCGGCGCCTGGCGCAAAGGGTGTTTCACCATTTCACCGAGGCTTGTCCGACGTCAGCGTTCGGTCTCTTGACGCTGGACGCCCCGGCCGTGCGGGCCTATCTTTGCTCACCAACGGGGCTGAGTGCGATGGCGTTCTGATCCCGCCTGATCGTCAACCGAAGTTGCCCATGAGCCGTCCCTCGTCCACCGTCAAGAAGGCCGGTCTGTTGCGCACCGTGATCGGCGTGATGGTCAACCCGGGCGGCCTGCTGAAAGCGCGGCTGGCCGACACCGGCTTGATGGCCGCGCTCGCCGTCTCCGGCTTGGCATTCACGCTGTTCTTCCTGCAAACCGGGCTGGACCGGGCGCGCTCGGGCCAGATCCGCCTTGAGTCGGTGGGCGTGCTGGCCGCCGCCGGGCTGGTGCTGGGCACCGCGGGCGTGGCGATCACCGCGCTGGTCGGCTGGGTGGGTTGCAAGCTGCTGGGCAGCAAGGCGCCGTTGGGTGAGGCGCTGCGCGCCTTCGGCCTGGCCTACAGCCCGACACTGGTCTATGCCGTGATGGGCCTGGCGGTGAACCTGTTGCTGGGCTGGAACACGGCGGTGGCCTTCGGCGTGACCGGGCTGCTGTGGGCGCTGGGTCCGATGATCGTGGCGCTGAAGGACATGGTGGACGGGCACAGTGGCCGGGCTGCGGCCATCGCCACCGTCTGTGGCCTGCTGGTCCTGTTCGGCTGGGCCCGCCTCAGTGTGATCGCATGAAGGCCGCCACGATCTCGAAGCCGCGCAAGGCTGGAAACCTTGGCCGCTACGTCACCGTGCTGGCCTTTCTGGCCGGGCTGGGCGCGCTGTGTGGTGGCGCGCCGATGGCGGTGTTCGGGCCCTTGCTGGGCGCGCTGGGCCTGTTGGTGCTGGTGCTGGCGCTGGCGCTGTTCAATCCGGCGGCGCGGCGGGCGCACGGCTTTTCGGCCATCAGTGGCGCCGTGGCCGGGGGCTTTGCCATGCTCCTGCCGTTCACGGTGCTGGCCGCCGTTACCTCCTGGTGGCTGCACTGGGACGTCGCGCAGGCCTTCGCCTCGGCCGGGCTGATGGCCGCAGGCGCCGCCACCGGCAGCGAGATGGTCAAGCTGGGCGGTGGACGCTTCGCCGGCAGCGTGGTGCCCATGCTGGGCGCGTTGGCCCTGTCGCTGGCCTGGATGCTGCTCACGGGCTGGTTGGCCGCCGTCATTCGCTGAGGAACGGGTCCGCCCTGCCATGAGCACCTTCCAACGCCGATCGGCCCAAATGCTGATCCTGCTGTTGCTCGCCTTCTGCTTCGAAGCGGCCGCCCGACGCAGCCCGTTCGACGAGGACGCGATCGTCTGTCCTGCCAACCTTCCGCCGGGCACTTGCGGCCGGGCCGCCGCTGCAGCGCCGAGCGCACCGGCGCGGGTGGGCAACGTGCAGATCGTCAGCACCGAGCCCAAGCCGGGTGAGGTGCGGCCCGTGCCCGGACCCCTCCTGGCCGAGACACCACCAGCGCCCGCGCCGGCGGCATTGCCGCAGCCGGCCGATCCTGGCCGGGTCACCGGCATCGGCATGGTGAGCACCAAGCCCCTGCCCGGTGACGGCAGCCTGCCGCTGCCGGCCGATCTGGCCGTCCCGCCATCGGCCCACCCGGCACCGATCGGCACCGATGCCACTCCGACACTGCCGGCCTGGATTCAGGCGCCGCTGCCGGGCCTGGGACGCGTGGTCGGGATCCCCGGCCCGGCCTCGTCGGCGCAGGGCATGGTGGGCGTGCTGGCGCCGGGCTTGGTGGCGGTCTTCGGCGGTCTGCTCGGCGGCTTGTTCAACCCGCCGCAGCCGACCCGTGCGACCACACCGGAAGCCACGCCGTCTCCAGCTTCGCCAGCCGCCGAGGCGGGCCCGCCGCCGGACCCGTCAGCGGACGCGGTGCCCGGCGCCGACCAGGCGGCCGCCGATCAGGCTGCGGCCCAGGCCGAGTGGCTGCGCCAGCGCCAGGAAGACCTGAAGCAGATCCGCGAGAGCCAGGCCTACATCGCGGCCAATGCGGCGGGGGCGCGCCAGGGCGGCTTCGATGCCACCGAGCACGACCGCCAGATCCGTGACCTGCAGATCCGCGAGAAGGAAGTGGCCGGCCAGATTGCTGCCGCCGGCGGCGACACCGCCTACGTGGCCCGACCGCGCGAGGTGATTCCGGTGGGCGAGGGTTTCGTCGAGGCGCTGCGCATCGCCCAGGAGCGCGACCGCCTGGCCGCGCTGGCGGCCGCCCGCGTGCGCATGGGCGAATTGCTCAAGGCGCAGCAGGCCAGCGATCGCAACTATTGGAATGACGTGAAGGAGGGTTTCTGGGGCGGCGTGGTCGCTGACGTGGATGCCATCCCGGGGCAGCTGAAGGACGCGGCCAAGGCCGGCCTGCGGACCATCGGTGAGACGGTGGGTGCCGCAGCGGACGCTCTTGAGGACACCCGCAACTGGCGTGACCTGGGCCAGGCGGTGATCCAGACCGCTGCCGACCTGGTCGGCAGCCCGCTGCAATCGGCACGCAAGGTGGGCGGCTTCTATGGCGAGGTGGCAGGCACCGCGGCCCAGGTGGGGGTGCACATCGCCACGAACCCGGTGGACACGCTCAAGGCCATCGCCGGTGTGGACAACTGGGAAAAGGCCATGGACCCGAACGTGCCCGTCACCGAGCGCATCGGCCGAGTGCTGGTGGGCATCGCCGACGCGGCGGTGGCCATCGGTGGCGCCGGGCTGGTCACCGAGGGCGCGCGGGCGGCCGACGCCGTGGTCGACGCGGCCAAGGTGGCGGACAAGCTGGGTGATTCCTTGCGTGGCGTGGACAAGCTGCGCCACGCGGCGTGGGAAGAGGCGCAAACGCTCGGCAAGCTCAAGGTGGACGAGTTCGACCAGGCGCGGCGCGCGGCGCGCGAGGCCGCCAAGACCGGCGATGCCGCCGCGCAGGCTGCCGCCGAGGCGCGGCTGCGCAAGGCCACGCTCGAGGTGCAGGGCGACAAGCAGGCACTGTGGGACATCAACAAGGCGTCGCGCCCCAACGAACTGAAGAAGGCTTTCAATGGCGAGATGGGGGCCGTCTACCGCAAGACCGACGAGCAAGTGGTGCGCGACCTGTGCCAGCAGAACGGCATGGACTTCAAGCAGCTGCGCGAGCAGCCGCCGGGCTCGGGCATCTACTACAACGAGCTCACCGGCCGGCCCGACATCGTGGTGGTCAAGCCCACCAACCCGGTGGCCACCACGCGCGTGAATGCGCAGGGCGAGCTGGAGTTCATCAAGCCAGTCGAGAAGGTGGGCGCCGACCGCGACGTGACGGTACGCGTGCGCCGCTGTGGCGACCAACTGGTGGCGGACCCGGCGCATCCGGGCCAGTTCATCCGTGCGGGCGAGCACGGCGTGCTCACCGATGTGCCGTCCGACGTGCTGGCCAGCAGCTACAACGACGCGTTCCACGAAGCGGCAGGCGCCAAGACGCACTATCGCGACCTGACACCCAAGCAGTTTGCCGACAGGATGGACCAGGTCGCCACCGACCGGCTGCATGCCGAGGCCTATGGCCGCGGGCAGAAGGACCTGCAGGTGGCGATCGGCCAGCCCGGTGCCGCGTTCTCCGATGCCGAGCAGGTGGCCAAGGCCGCGCAGTACAAGTCCGAGCACCTGTACAAGCAGGCACACGAGCTGGCCGCCAAGGGCCAGCTCAAGGAGGCCGAGACCGCGCTGGGCGAAGGCATGCGCCAGGCCACCAAGCAATTCGACCGACAGGTGCTGGGCCGCGCCGAGGCGCTGCAGGCGCAGGGCGTGAAGGTGCAGGTGCCGAGGGATCTGCAGCAGCACATGGCCATCATGAAGCAGGCACAGGTGCAGGGTTGGTCACCCGCGCGCGTGGCCGAAGCCTTGCGCCAACAGGGCACCAGCGTGGAGGCGGTGACGCAGCGCTCCGCCGGCCTGCTCGAGTCGATGCAGAAACTGAGGCCACGCTGATCGCGCGTCCACCCCAAGGTCGGAGCAAGCCCATGAGCGAATACGTCTTCTTTGAACTGCAGCCCGAGGTGCGGCGCGAGCTGAAGCTGCCGCCCCACCCGATTCCCGTGCGGCGCGAGCGGCAGCAGGCGGTGTTTGTGCCGGGCGGCCGGGTCGATATCGCGGCCATGCTCGACGAGCTGCGCAGCTTCCTCGACGAGAACCCGGCGCTGCAGGGCGACTACCGGCAGTTGCTGGCGATGCTGTCCTACCTGTCGGGACTGGCCGCTGCCGCACGGGGTTATCACGAGCAGGCCTTGCACCTCTACGAGATGGGGCTGGAGGCCGTGCCCGAGAGCGTGTCACTGCGCAGCCATGCCGCACTGGCGCTGCACTGCCTGGGCCGCAACGTGGAGGCGCGGCACGAGATCGAGGCGGTGATCGCCCGCACGCCAAAGGAGCAGATCCTGCCGGTGCTGTGGATGATCCTGGCGCGGATCTGCGTGCGCGATGGCGAGCTGAAGAAGGCGCACGCGCTGCTCAAGGACGTGAGCACGCTGATCCCGCAGGAAGATGGCTTCTGGGACTTGCTCGGTGAGCTGGAGGACCGGCTGGGCATCGCGCGCACGGCGGCGCCCGTGGCCGAGGCCGAGGACGAGGCGTTCACGGTGATCATGAAACCCGCACCGCGCCCGTCGACCGACCCGGCAGTGGCGGCGCCTGCCGTGCCGCCGCCACTGCCCACCACACGCTGGCACTACGCTGCGAACGGGCAGGCCTTGGGCCCGGTGCCCGAGGCCGAGTTGCGTGAGCGGCTGGCCCGCGGTGAACTGCCCGCCAACACGCCAGTGTGGAACCCTGCGCTGGCCGACTGGATCGCCGCCAGCGCAGCCGGGTTGGTGGTGGCCTGATCGGGGCAGCCGCAAGTTTCGTTCAGACGGGTGCGCTTCAAGTCCCGGAGGTCGTGCGACTTCAGTGTTCGGGCGACGCCGGCGAAATCGCCCAAGCTGCGGCTGTGCTCAATTCGGAGTCGAACGGAGTTGCTCCAGACTGGCCGTCTACCGATTTCGACCGCCGGCCATGAGCGGCCTGTAGGAGCTCCTCCGCGACTGCCCTTGCCTGTTGATTCCTGCCATACTGATTTGCGACAGTTCCTCTCCACACCGGCCGTCGAATTCCACGGAGCAGCAGTAGTTGGCAAAGGTATGAACCTTACTATCCACCTATTCCGCCTCATATTTGCGTCGTTCATCGCCAACACCTGCAATGCAGGCGCCATTGATATAGCCGCATGGCGGGATGACATTGATCATTTCGCACGAGAACTACCGAAGCGTCACAAGGATCTTTTCCTCCACCTCGACAAAGCGACATTCGAGGCAGATATATCTCGCTTGCAAAATGATCTGCCCAAGCTTGATGACTCCTCGATCGGGCTGAGACTCCAGCAGTTGACGGCAAAGGTAGGGGACCTGCACACACGTGTGGTTTGGAAAGGCGAGGCTCGATATCCCCTGTCGCTTGCGCAGTTCGGCGATCACATGTTCGTGACGGCTGTCGCCTCAGAGGAGTACCGAAGGCTGTTAGGGGCAAAGCTCGTTGGCATTGGTGGCAAGTCGGCCCGGCATGCCATGAGCGCTGCAATGACCTTGGTCTCTGCGGAGAACATGTACGCCGTCATGGCATTGCTGCCGTCTGTGCTGGTGAACGGAGAGGCAGTTGCCTTTCTTGGAATGTCTGACGGGCCGGATTCGGCCGACTTCCACTTCGAAACTGGCGACGCATCGATGGCCATGCGATTGCGCAGCAACAAGTCGATTTCCAGCGCAGCCTGGATTCAGGGACAAGCGAAGACACCTCTGCACGCCAGTCATTCTGGCGAGTTCTACTGGAGTCAGTACATCGCAGACTCACGCGCGCTTTACGTCAACTACTCGCGATGCGAAGAGCGAAAGGATTTGCCCTTTGCCTCGTTCGCCGAGGACGTCGGCAAGGCGATCGATCAACTGGACCTGGATCGAGTCGTGATCGATGTGCGCGTGAACTCTGGGGGGAACGAAGCGGTGATAAGGCCGCTTGTTTCAGAGCTGAAGCGACGTCAGATCAAGATTTTCGTTTTGATCGGAAGGCGAACCTTCTCTTCAGCATTCGGCAATGCGCTGACAATGAAAGAGCAATTGGGCGCCGTGCTCGTCGGGGAGCCCACTGGGCAAAAGCCCAATGCATTCGGTGAAACGAGATCCTTCGAATTGCCTCACAGTGGCCTGAGGGTGCAGTACTCCACCAAGTTCTGGAAGCGGTTTGCCACAAGTGACCCCGACGCGCTATACCCCGACTTGACCGTGGAAATCGCGATCGCCCCCTACATGGAAGGCAGAGATCCGGTGCTTGAAGCCGCGCTCAGGTATTGACAGCACCTGTGGTGAATTTGATCGCTCCATCTCCTTGAGTTCATTCGAAGGCGCCGACAGCACCGCATCGTTTGTTCGAGTCGGAAGGTTCTGAAAGGCGGCAATGGATCGCCTCTGGCCGACCACCCCCGCAAACGAATGACGGAAGACTGGTCATTGGCGGCCGACGCTGCGTCGAGGCCATCCGTGTGCCTCAACTCGCGGGGAACTCGGCGCCCAGGATTTCGGCGGCGTCCTGGCACTGGCCCAGCGGACTGAGCACATGCAGAAGGCTACATCGGCTTGCCCCGAGACCGGCCGACCTTCAGGGCCCTTCCGCGTCCTGAAGGTCGGCCTCCAGCGCCGGTACGGTGCGCGCGCGCAGGGTTTGCACGGCATGCCAGGCCAGGTAAGCCAGGCCCAGCAAGGCCAGCGCGGTCAAGGCCCAGTCGTCGCCCGACAGCACCTCGTAGCGGCGGAAGTGGGTGCCGCGCGAGAACGACGATTCACGCAGCGCCAGGCCAGCCATCAGCATGCTCACGACCAAGGCTGCACCGCAGCCCAGCACCACCCAGGCCAGGTGCCGGACGAACCACACGCTGGCGATGGCGAAGCACATCAGCAGCAAGGGCAGCAACAAGCCATGTCCATACACCGGTGCCAGCAGGAACATCGGCACGCAGGCCAGCACCGCCAGCGCCGTGCGCCCGAGGTAGCCGCCTACGGGCGAGCGGCCCGCGGCGCGCTCGGCCGTCTGGTGCCGCGCCATCTGCTCGCGGATGAGCGCGCACACGGCGGCATGGTTGTCGGGCGTGCAGTACACGCGCAGCAGCGTGCGCCAGCGGTTGCGCAGGCCGATGCTGTGGTGCGCCGCATCGAACTCGGCGCGGAAGCCCCCGGTCCAACGCAGCGTCTGTTGCTCCTGCGTCATCGCCAGCAGGCCGCTGCCCGCGGCGCCGGGCCGGCCGAGCACCAGGCCCAGCACCAGAGCGGCCCGGTTGCTGGCCTTGGCCACGCGGTCGCGGGTCTGGAAACCCACGCCCTGGTCGTCCACGCTGAAGCGTGCCCGCAGCCGGTTGCCGAACACCAGCCCCATGACCAGCAGCGCCAGCAGCGCAAAGCCCAGCCCGGCGGCAGCGAACAGGCCTAGCAGGGGCGGGATCGCCGACCAGTCGCCCTGCACCGCCAGCATCAGCGACACCAGGGCACCGACCAATGCGGCCGAGCCCAGCGTGACCGTCAGCATCGCGCGCAGCATGTGCACGTTGGTCAGCAGCGGAATGTCGATGTCCCAGCGCAACACGCCGTCCTGCGGTTGCAATGGCGTGGTCTGCAGCGTGCCCGTCGATGTGGCCATGGCCTTCACCTGTTCTCACCGACCATCATCGGCTGCTCCGTAACCACGGTGTTGCCTGAGGTCAACAAGCGTCGGTGGTTCGCCGCGCGCTCGTCCGTCAGGACAGGGTTTGTACTAAACATTTACTTTCCAATGGAAACTATAGTTGCTTTCCTTCGGACAGCATTTTCCGAAGACTCGGCAATGGACATCCCCTGGAGACACTCATGCAACGACGCATTGACCATCGATTGCTCAAGACCGTGTTGGTCACCGGAACCACCCTGGTGACCAGCGCCTGTGGCGGCAGTGACGCACCCGTGCTGCCCACGCTGGCCGCGGCCACGCCGGGCACCCTGCAGGCCTGCACCGATCTGGCGACCAAGGCCGCGCTGGCCAACACCACCATCGCCTCATCGGTCCTGGTGGCCGCGGGTGGTCTCACCGTCACCGGTGTGACCACGCCGATGCCCGAGCATTGCCTGGTCAAGGGCGAGATAAACCGGCGCACCAGTGCGGTGGACGGCAAGTCCTACGCCATCGGCTTCGAGATGCGCTTGCCCACGGCCTGGAATGGGCGCTTCTTCTACCAGGCCAACGGCGGCATCGACGGCTCGGTGGTCACCGCCACCGGCCCCAACAGCGGCGGCGCACCCTTGAGCAACGCGCTGCAGATGGGCTTTGCCGTGATCAGCTCCGACGCCGGCCACGCCGGCCCGCCGTGGTGGGGCCTGGACCCTCAGGCGCGGCTGGACTATGGCTATCAGGCCGTGGGCTCGCTCACGCCCATGGCCAAGGCCCTGATCAAGACGGCCTATGGCAAGGCGCCGGATCGCTCGTACTTCGGCGGCTGCAGCAATGGTGGCCGACATGCGATGGTCGCCGCGGCGCGCTATGCTGACCAGTACGACGGCATCCTGGCCGGGGCACCGGGCTTGCACCTGCCCAAGGCCGCCACCGCGCAGCTGTGGAAGGTGCAGCAATACGCCAGCATCGCCACCAGCACCATCGCCACCGGCGCGGATGCGGGCCAGAAGGACATCACCTCGGCCGTCACGCCGGCCGAGTTCAAGCTGCTGGGCGACAAGATCATGGGCAAGTGCGACGCGCTGGATGGCGCGGTCGACGGCATCGTGTCCGACATCCAGGCTTGCCAGGGCGCATTCAACCTCGCCACCGACGTGCCGACCTGTACCGGCGCGCGCGATGGCAGCTGCCTGAGCGCGGCGCAGAAGACGGTGCTGGGCAACATCTTTGCCGGCGCGCGCAACAGCAAGGGCGAGGCCACGTACTCCAACTTCTACTACGACCCGGGCGTGGCAGGCTCGAACCACGCGTTGTGGCACTACAGCAATTCCACCGCACTCGACCCTGGCGCCGTGGCCTTCATCTTCACCACGCCTCCGTCCAGTCAGGCGGCCTTCCTGGCCACCACCGGTCTGAAGTACGGGCTGGCCTTCAACATGGACACCGACCACCCGAAGATGTTCGCCACCGACGCCACGTACAAGGAATCCCCTTGGTCGTACATGACGCCGCCCAACGAGACCGACCTGTCCACGCTGAGGAGCCGCGGCGCCAAGCTGCTGGTCTACCACGGTGCAGCCGATCCGATCTTCTCGGCGGCCGACACCAGCAAGTGGTATGAGGCGCTGCAGTCGGCCACCAGCGGTGAGGCCGCCGGCTTTGCGCGCTACTTCATCGTGCCGGGCATGAACCACTGTTCGGGCGGCCCGGCCACCGACCAGTTCGACATGATCTCGCAACTGGTGAACTGGGTGGAGAAGGCCCAGGCGCCGGAACTGGTCGTGGCCAAGGTGCGCGGCGCCGGGGCCAACGTGGTCAACACCGAGCTGCCTGCCAGCTGGGGCGCCGCCCGCAGCCGGCCGCTGTGTGCCTATCCGAAGGTGGCGCGCTACAGCGCCGGCGACCTGGAAAGCGCGGCGAGCTTCAGCTGCAAGTGACTTGACGCCTCGCAACCATGGGCCCGGCACGCGGGTGTCGGGCCTGGGTTCATGGGCCCCGGCTGTCACAATCGGGGCCATGAAACCGCGCAAGAACGCGCCCGCTGCAACCGTGCCGCACAGCGTCGACAGCCACTTCCTGAAGGCCTTGGTGGGCTACAACACGCGGCGCGCCACGATCCGAATCATGGCCGTGTTCGCCGAGCGAATGGGCCCCCTGGACCTCAACGAGGTGGAGTTCTCGATCCTGTCGTTGATCGGGCGAAACCCGGGGCTGACGCCCACTCAGCTGTGCGCCGAACTGGGCCTGCTGCCGCCCAATCTCACCAAGCTGCTGGCGCGCCTGGACCGGCGCCAGCTGCTGGATCGCCAGGTGCCCGCCAGCGACAAGCGCGCGGTGTGTCTCAATCTCAGCCGCGCCGGCACCGAACTGCTGGCCCAGGCGGAGTCCACCGCGGTGGCGCTGGAGGCCGAAGCATCGTCGGCGCTGTCGGCCAGGCAGCGCGAGACGCTGATCACGCTGCTGCAGAAGATCTACGCGTGAGCGGCGTTCAGCCGGCCAGCCCCGCGAACACGTTCTGCACGTCCTCGCTCGCATCCAGCGCGGCCAGGAAGGATTCCACCTCGTCGAGCGCTTCGGCGCTCAGGCTGGTGGGGTCGATGGGGTTCTTGGGGCGGTAGCCCAGGTTGGCGGAGGTCACCGTGAAGCCCTGCGCCGGCAGTGCGCGGCTCACCAGGTCGAGGTCGGTGGGGTCGGTGAGGAACAGCGTCACTCCGTCTTCGTCCGCCGGCTCGAAATCCTGTGCGCCTGCCTCGATGGCGGCCAGCTCGGCGTCGGCGCCGGCCTTGCTGGGCTCGGCCTCGATCAGGCCCAGGTGCGCGAAATCCCAGGACACCGAGCCCGAGGTGCCCAGGTGGCCCTTGCGGAACAGCACCCGCATCTCGGAGGCGGCGCGGTTCACGTTGTCGGTGAGGCACTCCACCATCACCGGCACCTGGTGCGGCGCAAAACCTTCGTAGATCATGTGCTCGAAATGCACGGCCTCACCGGTGAGGCCGGCGCCCTTCTTGATGGCGCGGTCCAGCGTGTCCTTGGGCATGGACACCTTGCGCGCCTGCTCCAGCACCAGCCGCAGGCGCGAGTTGCCCGCCGGGTCGGCGCCGTGCCGCGCAGCGATCATGATGTCCTTGGCCAGCTTGCCGAACAGGCGGCCCTTGGCGTTGGCGGCCAGGTCCTTGTGCTTTGCTTTCCACTGCGCGCCCATGGGGGTGTCCCTTCTCGTCGTGCGACGGATTCTAGGTGCCGCTCCATCCCGGTACGGGGCGCCTCACACCACGCTGCGGTGCCGCGCCAGGCAGGTGTCCAGCACCTGCTCGCCCGGCTGGGCCCACCAGTGGTCCGAGAAGATCTCCACCTCGGCGTGGCCGGCATAGCCGGCGGCCTCCATCCAGCCGCGCACCTTGCGCAGCTCGATCACGCCGTCGCCCATCATGCCGCGGTCGTTGAGCAGATCGCGCGTGGGGGTGAGCCAGTCGCACACGTGGTAGGCCAGCAGGCGCTCGCGGCCGGCGCGGGCGATCTGCGCGGCCAGCTTCGGGTCCCACCAGACGTGGTACAGGTCCACCGCCACGCCGAGCGCGCCGCTGCGCGCAGGGTCGAGCTCGTCGCACAGGTCCAGCGCCTGCTCCAGCGTGTTGATGCAGGCGCGCTCGGCGGCCTGCATGGGATGCAGGGGCTCGATGGCCAGCGGCATGCCCGCCTGGCGCGCGTACTCCAGCGTGGCCGCGATGCCGTCGCGCACCTCGCCGCGTGCGCGGCCGATGTCCTTGTGGGCGGCATGGCCGTCCAGTGCTCCGGGCAGCGAGCCCACCACCAGCACCAGGCAGGGGGCGTTGAGCGCGCGCGCTTCGTCGACGGCCTGGCGGTTGTCGGCCAATGCGGCCGCCAGGCCGGACGCGTCCTTGGCGGGGTAGAAGCCGCCGCGGCAATAGCCCGACAGCGCGACGCCGGCGTCGCGCAGCCGCCTGGCCACGGCGTCCAGACCCACGGCCGCCACCTGGTCGCGCCAGGGCGAGATGGCGCGGATGTCGCGCCGCGCGCACTCGTCGATGATGCGGTCCAGCTTCCACTGCTTGCGCACGGTGGCGGTGTTGATCGATAGCCCCTGCGGGCCTGCTGAGAAGTCGCGCATCAGACGACGCCGTGCACAGCCAGCACTGCGCGCATGCGCGCGGCCGCGCGTTCGGGGTCGGCCAGCAGGCCGGCACGGTCGGCCAGGCGGAACAGCTCGGCCAGGTGCGGCAACGAGCGTGTGCTCTGCTGGCCACCGACCATCACGAAGTGGTCCTGCAGGCCATTGAGCCAGGCCATGAAGACCACGCCGGTCTTGTAGAAGCGCGTGGGCGCCTGGAAGATGTGGCGCGACAGCGGCACGGTGGGCGCCAGGATGGCCTCGAACCTTGGCTGGTCGCCGGCGGCCAGCGCAGACAGCGCGGCCGACGCCGCTGGCGCGATGGCGTCGAAGATGCCCAGCAAGGCATGGCTGTGGCCTTGCTCGTCGCCGGCGATCAATTCGGCGTAGTTGAAATCGTCGCCGGTGTACATGCGCACGCCCCGGCCGTCGGGCCCGCCGGTGCGCACCAGGCGGCGGCGCATCGCGATCTCCTTGTCCTTGTCGAGCAGGGAGATCTTCACGCCGTCCACCTTGGCGGCATGGCGGTTGATCACGTCGGTGGCCACGTCCATCGCAGCCATGGGGTCGGCGCTGCCCCAGTAGCCGGCCAGCGCCGGGTCGAACATGTCGCCCAGCCAGTGGATGATCACCGGCTCGCGCACCTGCGACAGGATGCGGTCGTACACGCGGCGGTAGTCGTCGGCAGAACGGGCCACCCGCGCGAGCGCCCGGCTGGCCATCAGGATGATGCGGCCGCCCAGGTGCTCGATCGCGGCCAGCTGTTCCTCATAGGCGCGGATCACGTCGTCGATCGACTTCGCCGCCTCGGGCGCCAGGTGATCGGTGCCGGCGCCCGAGGCGAGGAAGGCACCGGGCACATCGCGCGAGGCGTCGATGGAGCGGCGGATCAGCTCCAGCGAGGTGGGCCAGTCCAGGCCCATGCCACGCTGCGCCGTGTCCATGGCCTCGGCCACGCCCAGGCCCAGGCGCCACAGGTGCTGGCGGTAGGCGATGGTGGCGTCCCAGTCGATGGCGCAATCCAGCCAGGGGTTGTTCGCGGCCAGCGGGTCGGCCACCACGTGCGCGGCAGAGTAGGCCACGCGGTTGAAGGGCGTCGTGGCGCGCGTGGGGAAGGCCAGGGGTTCGGAGAGCTGGAAGCTTTCCAACGTGCCCTGCGCGGTGGGCAGGCGCAGGCTGAGGGTGTCGGTCATGTCGCTGCCCGCCGCATCAAGCCGGCAAGGCCGGCAAATCCACCCAGCGGCGCTCGCGCCAGCTTTCCAGCGCGCATTCCACCAACTGCACGCCCTTGGCGCCTTCCAGGAGATTCCACCTGAACGGCGCGTCCTCCACCACATGGCGAATGTAGGCCTCCCACTGCGTCTTGAAGCCGTTGTCGAACGCGGTGTAGTCCGGCACCAGGGGCCATTGGTCCATGAAGTTGATGGACTGGCGCACATCGGGGTTCCACACCGGCTTGGGCGTGTTCACGCGGGCCTGGCTGCGGCAGTCCTGCAGGCCGGCCACGGCCGAGCCGTGCGTGCCGTCGACGTGGAAGGTGACCAGGTCGTCGCGGCGCACGCGGGTGGTCCACGAGCTGTTGATCTGCGCCACCACCGGCTCGCCGCCCGGCGCCTGGAGTTGAAAGGTGGCATAGGCCGCGTCGTCGGCGGTGGCGGTGTAGCGCCGGCCTTGCTCATCGATGCGCTCGGGGATGTGCGTGGCACCCAGGCAGGACACCGACTTCACCTCGCCGAACAGGTTGTCCAGCACATAGCGCCAGTGGCACAGCATGTCCAGGATGATGCCGCCGCCGTCTTCGCTGCGGTAGTTCCACGACGGGCGCTGGCTGGGCTGCAGGTCGCCCTCGAACACCCAGTAGCCAAACTCGCCGCGCACCGACAGCAGGCGGCCGAAGAAGCCCGAGTCGATCAGCATCTTCAGCTTCAACAGGCCGGGCAGGAAGAGCTTGTCCTGCACCACACCGTGCTTGATGCCCTTGGCCTGCGCCAGGCGGTAGATGCCCAGCGCTTCATCGAGGTTGGTGGCCACCGGCTTTTCGCAATAGAGGTGCTTGCCCGCCGCGATCGCCTGGGCCAGCAGCGTGGGGCGCATCTGCGTGGTGGCGGCGTCGAAGAACACCGTGTCGTTGGGGTTGGCCAGAGCCGCCGTGAGGTCGGTGCCCCAGCGCTCCACGCCGTGGGCCTTGGCCAGTGCGGCGATCTTGTCGGCGTCGCGGCCGATGAGGATGGGATCGGGCATCACGCGGTCGCCACTTGCCAGCGCCACGCCCCCTTCGGCGCGGATGGCCTTGATCGAGCGGATCAGGTGCTGGTTCATGCCCATGCGGCCGGTCACGCCGTGCATGATGATGCCGAGTCTGCGGGTGGCCATGGTGGGTCCTTTCGATGCGGGTGGATCAGGGTGCCGAAGGTGCCGCGGCGAGGACGGGCATGTCGGCCCAGTCGGGCTGCGCGGCGCTGGCGTAGCCGGCGCACGCCAGCGAGCCCAGCGCGATGCGGCCTTCGCGGATGTGCAGGCGCGCGGCGCCGTGCGAGTGTTCGTAGAGATCGGGGTGCGCGGCGAGGAAGGCCTGCTGCTCGGCCTCGGGCAGCGCGGCCATGCCATTCACGTAGTGGTGGCCGTTGCGCTCCACGTGCGTGATGCCGAGCAGGTTCACCAGCGCCAGGTCCTGCTGCACCGACAGGCCCGCCTGCGTGGTCAGGTCTTCGGCCGACATGAAGTAGCGCGCGCCGTCGTGCCGCGCATTCCAGGCCACACAGCGCGCGCCATTGAGCAGCGACTTGTAGAGGCCCTTGCAGGTCTTGCTGGAGATGCCGGTGTAGCCGCGTGCTCGTGCCTGCACGAAGCTGTCCAACTCGCCATCGGACTCGTCCACGATCACCGGCTTGATGGCGGCGAGCGAGCGCACGTCCACGTCGAGTGCCCGCTTGCGCGCGATCGGCTGCTCGATGAACAGGATGGAGCGCAGCAGCCGCCCCAGCGCGGGCGCCTCGGCCATGCGCGCCAGCAACTCGGCCACACCGGCGGCGTCGGCATACTGCTCATTGCCGTCGAGCGAGGCGAAGTACTCGGTGCCCCGGCGGTCGAGCACAGCCGCGATCGAAGTCAAGCGAGCCAGATCGTCGTCGACGCGGCCGCCCACCTTGAGCTTGAAGTAGCGGTGCCCGCACTGCGCGATCACCTGCTCCAGCGTCTCGGGCAGGCCATCGTGGACGGGATGCTGCAGGTCGGCGGCGGTGATGGCATCGACCATGCCGACGGTGTGGCGGGCCTCGATGGAGGCGGCGGGTTGCAACGCAGCCAGAAAGCCCGCCCAGTCGAGCCCGGCGAACTCGGTCCGGCGCGGGCCAATGCCGGCGAGGTTGCCTTGCATGGCGGCGTAGAACGACAGGCCCTGCGCCCGGCACAGCGCGTCGAGCACGGCACGATCGATCAGCGCGGGGCCATAGCTGGCCAGCAGCGGGTTGAAGCCCCGCGCCGCGCCGGCGCCTTGAACGCCGTCGTGGTGGCGCGCAAAGTGGCCGAAGGCAGAGTCGGGCGCTGCGTCGGCCAGGTAGGCCTCGCGCGACAGTCGCAACACCTCGCGCAGTTGGTCGAAGTTGTCGTCGTTGCTCAAGGCCAGGTTCTTGTCGAACCATTTGGGCGCCATCAGCTCGGCCGAGCCACCCCAGGCGCTGCGGCCATCGGTGAACTCGATGCGCACCCGCGCGAAGGCCTGCGGGCATTCGGTGAGCGTGACCACGCCGAAGCGGAATGGCAGCCGCAGCCGCACGGGCCGCTCGTGCAGGGCAATCTCGCGAATGCGGAAGCGGGCCGCTTCAGGCATGGGCGTCCAGACCCTGCAACAGGCCCCGGAGATAGCCAATGGCGCGGGCGGCAGAACCCATGCCGTCGGGCACATAGTCGAACGGCTCCACGGCCACGATGCCCCGGTAGTGGCCTGCCGCCTGCTGCCGCTGCAGCTCGCGCAGGATGGGTGCAAAGGCCAGCTCGCCCTGGCCAGGGCCTCGCCGGTTGGGGTCGTTCACCTGCACGTGGGCGATGTGGCCGGTGGGCATCCAGCGGGCCATCAACGCGGCGATGGATTCGCTCTCCACCTGGCCTGCTGCGCTGCAGTCGATCATGGTCTTGAAGGCCGGCGAGCCGATCTGCTCGACCAGTGCGGTGGCCGCGGCCACGGTGTTGATCAGGTCGGTCTCGCGCGTGGACAGCGGCTCGATGCAGTAGGTCACGTCGCAGGCCTCGGCACGCCGCGCTGCGCGGGCCAGGCAAGCGCGGGCGCGGTCCAGGGCCGTGGCCAGCGATTCGCCGGCCGGCACCGAGCGCTGTTTGGGCGAGCCATGCACCAGGTACTTTCCGCCCATCAGTGCGCACAGCTCCACCAGGCGCTCCATCACCGCCGTGGTGCGCTCGCGCTGCGCGGCGTCGGCGCTGACGATGGACAGGCCGGCCGGCGCCACCAGCAGCCAGTGCAGGCCGCTGATGACCAGGCCATGGTCCTGCGCCTGCCGCGCAAACGCAGCGGCCTGCGCATCCGTGATGGCCATCGGGTCTTCGGCCAGCGTGAACGGCGCCACCTCCAGGCCGTCATAGCCCAACGCCGCCGCCACCGCGCACTGCTGCGCAAACGGCATGGGCTGCAGCACCTCGTTGCAAAGGGCGATGTGCATGGCGGCGGCCTTCAACCGCGGCGGCCCAGCAGCGAGCGCATGCCGCTGCCCAAGGCGCCCTGCGTACGCTGCACGGCCGACTTGAAGGCGGGCACGTACAGCAGGATGGTGAACAGCGTCACCGTGGCGAAGCCGATGCAGATGGGCCGCGTGAAGAAGGGCGCCAGGCTGCCATCGGACAACACCAGGCCGCGGCGCAGGCTCTTGTCCAGCAAGGGGCCCAGCACCAGGCCCAGCACCAGCGGCGCCATCTCGTAGCCGCGCCGGCGCAGCAAGAAGGCGCCGATGCCGATGGCCAGCATCACATAGACATCGAACATGCGCGAGGCGCTGGCGAAGGCACCCACCGTGCACAGCAGAAAGACGATGGGCATCAGCACCGAGCGCTTCACGCGCAGCACCTGCAGCAGCGGGCGCACGCCGAACAGGCCGAACAGCAGGATGGTGATCGAGGCCAGCGTGGTCATCGCCACCACCTCGTAGATGAAATGCGGATGCTGGATCATCAGCATCGGGCCGGGCTGGATGCCGTGGATGATCATGGCCGCCATCAACACGGCCGAGGGCGCCGAGCCCGGAATGCCCAAGGCCAGGCAAGGAATGATGTGGCCGGGGATCGAGGCCATGTCGCCGGTCTCGGCGGCCATCAGCCCGTCGATCGAGCCCTTGCCAAACAGCTCCTTCTCCTTGCTCACCGCCTTGGCCGCAGCGTAGGACATCCAGGCGCCGGCGTCCTCGCCCACGCCGGGCAGCAGGCCGGTGAACACGCCGATGAGGCCCGAGCGCAGCACGGTGCGCCAGTACTGCAGCACTTCGCGAAAGCGCGGCAGCACGGAATCCTTCAGGTCGACTATCTTGCGTTCGACCGGGTCGGCCAGCGTGGTCAGCACCTCGGCCAGGCCGAAGGCGCCCACCAGCGCAGGGATCAGTGCGATGCCGCCGGACAGGTCGTCCCAGCCGAAGGTGAAGCGGTTGTAGGCGTACAGGCCCTCCTGGCCGATCTGCGCGAGGAACAGGCCCAGCATGCCCATCAGCCAGCCCTTGAGCGGGTCGTTGCCGACGATGCTGCCCGACATGGTGACGCCGAACAGCGCGAGCCAGAAGAACTCGAAGGCGCCGAAGGACAGCGCGACCTCGGCCAGCGTGGGTGTGAACATGGCCAGGCACAGCACGCCGAACAGCGTGCTGACGAAGGCGCCCGAGGTGGCGATGCCGATGGCCCGGCCGGCCTCGCCGCGCAAGGCCAATGCGTAGCCATCGGCACAAGACGCCGCATTGGCGGCCGTGCCCGGGATGTTGAGCAGGATGGCCGTGCGCGAGCCGCCGTACAGCGCGCCCACGTAGGAGCAGATGAGCACCAGGATGGCGTCGTTGGCCTGCAGCTTGATCGTCAGCGTGGTGAGCAGCGCGATGGCCAGCGTGGCCGAAAGCCCCGGCAGGATGCCCATGATGATGCCCACGAAGGCCCCGCCCAGCCCGTAGGCCAAGGTGATCGGGTTCAGGAAGCCGAGGTAGGCGTGACCGAGGTCGGACAGTCCTTGCAGCATGGCGACGAGCGTGTCCCGTTCAGGGCAGGCGGACCAGGAACAGCGACTGGAACACCAGGTGGGTGATGACGCCGGCCCCCCCGCCGATGACCAGGGCCTTGAGCACGCGCCCGGCGCTCATGCGCCTTGCCTCGGGCTCGCGGCTCATGCGGTCGAGGATCAGGATCGAGCCGGTGACGTAGATCGCCGAGGCCAGCCAGAAGGGCAGGCCATGGCCCACCAGCACCACGGCATAACCCAGGCACAGGCCCATCACGATCAGCACGCGGCGGCGCTGTTCGTGCTGGTCGGCCGGGTGCGCCGCGATCGCCTCCTGCAGCGCACCACGGCGCCAACTGCGCAGCGCGAGGATGCCGCCCAGCAGGACCATCGCCAAGCCCAGCAGGCCCGGCAGCAGGCCGGGCACGGTGTAGGGGTTGACGTCCTGCCGTTCGAGCCGGTCCATCGTGACCGAGCCGATGAACACGGCCACGCCCAGCGCCATCCAGCCCAGGCCCTGGCGCAGGTCGCCGCGGGCGGACGGCGATTCGTCGCCTGGCGCCGACATGCTCAGGGTTTCGGGATGCCGACCGTGTCGGGCGAGACCTTGGCCTTGCCGCCTTCGAACAGCAGCCAGGCATTGGCCTGCACGGCCGGGAAGACGGCCTTCTGCGCCGCCTCGCCCGACATCGGCGCGAAAAGCGCGCCGCGGCTGGCCGCGTATTTCTTCAGCGCCTCGCTCTTGCCGATGTTGTCGGCCCAGATCTTCTCGACCGTCTTCACCACGTCATCGGGCACGCCCTTGGGGATGAAGATGCCGAAGTGGTTGGCAGGTGCCGAGAAGCCTGGCAGCGTCTGCGACAGCGGCGGGATGGTGCCGTAGCCCTCGAGCTCGAGCGCCTTGTCGCTCACTGTGGCCAGCGGGCGCAGGCGCTTGCCGCGGATCATGTCGGCCTGCTCCACCGCCAACTGCGTGGTCACGTCGGCCTCACCGGCCACCGTGGCGACCACGGCCGGGTTGCCACCGTCGTAAGTGACATGGCGGTACTTCACGGCGCTGACCTTGCTGATCAGCTCCATCGCGTTGTGGCCTGCCGACGTGACCCCGGCCGTGGCCACGCTGATCTGGCCCGGCTTGGCCTTCATGGCATCGAGCAGTTCCTTGGCGGTGTTGTAGGGCGTTTTCGGATTGACGCCGATCACCTGGATGTTGGCCACGTTGAGGAACAGGTGCCAGTCGGTGATGCGGGTCTTCAGCGAGCCCAGTGTCTCGTAGGCGCCCAGGTCCTGCGCCGCACCGGCGGCCCAGGTGTAGCCGTCCTTGGGCGCATCCAGCGCGCTCTTGGTGCCGATGGAGCCGGAGGCGCCCGGCTGGTTGATGATGACGATGGTCTGGCCCAGCGCCTTTTCCATCTCCGCCGCGGTGACGCGGGTGACCTGGTCGGTCGAGCCGCCGGCCGCCCAGGGCACGATCAGGTTGATCGGTCGGGTGGGCTTCCATTGCTGGGCCTGGGCCAGCCCGGTCAGCGACAGGCCGATGGCCGCGGCCATCAGCGTCTTCAAGAAGGTGCGTGCTTGCATGGTGTCTTCCTTTGACGTGCGTGGTGGAGTTAACTGGACGGTTAATATGGCCGGGTGGGCGTGCGCTGTCAATCCGGAATGCTGCCCGAGCCTCGCGCTCAGGCCAGCCAGCGCTGCAAATGCTGGCGCACGAAATCGTCGTCGTGCAGTGCCGGCCAGGCGTCGTGCACGCGAGTGATCTCCTCGGCCTGGCCGGGGCTCAGGCCCTCGGCCGGGTCCAGGCACCAGGTGCCTTCGAGCAGGCCCTGGCGGCGCAGCACCTCGTGGCAGCCGGCAATGCAACCGTGAAAGTCGTGCGCCACATCGAACAGCGCGCTGTTGCAGTCGGTGACCTGCGAGTCGAGGGCCAGCAAGGCCGCATCGATGCCGGGCGCGGCGCTGGCGGCGTGGGCGCGGGCCAGCAACTCGACGGCGCGCCGGGTCCACACGCTCCAGTGGCCGAGCAGGCCGCCGCGGATGCGCACGGTGATCTCGACACCGTTGCGCCGGGTCACGAACGGCGTCACCAGATCGAGCACGATGTGGTCGTCGTTGCCGGTGTACAGCGTGATGCGGTTTTCGGCACCGGCCTCCACCACGCCGCGGATCACGTCCAGCGTGCGATAGCGGTTGAACGGGGCCAGCTTGATGGCGATCACGTTGTCGAGGGCCGCAAAGCGCCGCCAGAAGCGCGCGGGCAAGTGCAGCCCACCCACCGCCGGCTGCAGATAGAAGCCCACCAGGGGCATCACCGCCGCGACGGCCTCGCAATGCGCGATCAGCGCGTCCTCATCGGCGCCCTTCAGGGCCGCCAGGCTCAGCAGGCCGGCGTGATAGCCCAGCCCGAGCGCGATCTGCGCCTCGCGCTGCGCCTGGGGCGTGCGCCCGGCCAGGCCGGCAATCATGCACAGCGGGCGGCGTCCACCCAGCGGCACCCAGTCGCGCGCCTCGTTCATCGCCAACTCGAGCACCGGCTGGTACAGCCCCGCGTCGCGGATCGCAAACTGCGTGGTGTGCACGCCCACCGCCACGCCGCCAGAGCCGGCGTCGAGGTAGTAGCGCGTCAGCGCGCGCTGGCGGCTTCGATCGAGCTGGCGCGCTGCGTTGAGCGCCAGCGGATGCGCGGGAATCACGGCGCCGCGCCGGAGCACGTCCAGCACGTCGGCGGGGATTGCGGTGCGGTGCATGGCGAGTGGATCCTGCTCGGGTGTCGGCGCGCTCAGTACTTGCCGTCGCGCGCTTCGTAGTGGGTGGGCTTGCCCAGGCTGGCGCGGTCGTGCGCCACCCAGTCGGCGGTCCAGTCGAGCAGCGTGGCCAAGGGCACGGACGGCTCGCCGAACAGGCGCAGGGCTTCGCCGATGTCCACCAGCCAGGCCGTGGGTGCTTCGGTGCCGTTGAACACGGGCGTCACGCCCAGGCGCTGCGCCAGGCCTTGGGCCACTTCGCGGATGCGCAGCGCCGGTCCGCTCACATTCAAGCCACTCGTGGGCGCGGTGCAATGGGCCAGCGCGCGCAGCGCCCAGTCGTTGGCGTCGCCCTGCCAGATCACGTTGGCGTGGCCCATGGCCAGGTCGATGGGCTCGTGCGCCACCAGCTTGCGCGCCAGGTCGTGCAGCACGCCATAGCGCATGTCGATGGCGTAGGACAGGCGGATCAACCGCCCCGGCGTGCCGAACTGGTGCGAGAAGTGCTGGAACATGCGCTCGCGCGCCACGCAGGAATTGGCGTATTCGCCCGGCGGCGGCGTCAGCGGTGCCCGCTCGTCGGCGCCCGGGCCATCGACCGCCACGAAGGGGTAGACGCAGGCGGTGGAGAAGGCCACGATGCGCGACGAGGCAAAGCGCTCGGCCACCAGCGCCGGCACGTGGGCGTTCATGGCCCAGGTGAGCCACTCGCTGCCGCTGGAGCCGAACTTGCGGCCGGCCATGAACACGATGTTCGGCACCTCGGGCAGCGCCGCCAGTGGCTCGCGCGCGAGCAGATCGGCCACGATGCATTCCACGCCGTGCCGCTGCAGCGCGGCTTGCAGCCCGGGCTCGGTGAATCGCGCCACGCCGATCACGCGCTTGTTCGGTGCGGCGCGCTTGGCCAGGCGTGCCAGCGTGGGGCCCATCTTGCCGCCCACGCCCAGCACCATGATGTCGCCAGGCAGCGCACTCAGCGTGGCCACCAGCGCGGGTGAGGGCGTGGTCAACACGTCCTCGAGTTGCTCGATGCTGTCCAGTCGCTTCGGGAGCATGGCTCAGGCCTCTTTTCTGGCGCCGCGGCCGACCGACGCCGGTTGGCCGCGGCGCGGTCCGATCCGCGTGGCCGTGCGACCCGGGCTGGCGAGGTAGCCGAGCACGAACTCGGTCATGTGCGCCAGCCTTGCGTCGCGCGCCTTCCTGGCCTTCAGGTCGCGGCCGAAGATCGCCGACAGCGTGTGGTTGTTGGCCAGGTAGAAATACGCCAGCCCGGCGATGGAGATGTACAGCTGCACGGCGTCCACGCCATCGCGGAACACGCCGGACGCGTGCCCGCGGTCGAGGATCTTGCGGATCATCGCGACGAAGGGCGAGTGCATGCGCCGCACCTTGGTGGACTGCCTCAGGTGCTCGGCGCGGTGCAGGTTCTCGCTGTTGAGCAGGCTCAGGAACTCGGGGTGTTCGAGGTAGTAGTTCCAGGTGAAGGCCACCAGGCGGCGCACCGCCTCGGGCGGATCGACTTCATCGAGGTGCAGCGCCTTCTCGGACTCGCGGATGTGTTCGTAGGTGGCTTCGAGCACGGCGCGGAACAACTCGTCCTTGTTGCCGAAGTAGTAATACAGCATGCGCTTGTTGACGCCTGCGACCAGCGCGATCTGGTCGACCCGCGCGCCGCCCAGGCCCAGGCGCGCGAACTCCGCCTTGGCCGCGGCCAGGATGCGGGCGCGCGTCTGCTCGGGGTCGCGCGCGGGGGTGGCGGAGCGTGGCGAGGCCGGCATCGCCCCAGTTTAACCATCTGGTTAATACTGGCGCTAGGGTCTTCACCGAGGTGCCTTCAGACCCGGGTCAGTGCCACGATCACGGGTCCGACCTCGGCGCGGACAAGGGCCAGCGCGTCGGGCTGGGGTTCCGACGTCGGAGACAGGGTGATCGAATCCTCGAGCCGCGCGGCCGCATTGGACAGGGCGTAGGCGCCGATGTTGTCGGCGATGCTGCGCAGGTCGTGGGCCAGTCCGCGCATGTGTTCGCCGCGTCCTTGGCCGTGGGCGGTGTCGAAGTCTTGTGGCCAGCCCGCGATGAACACGCTCGCGTGGTCCACCATCCGCCGATAGAGCGCCGTGTCCCCGTCCAGCGCGGCGAGCGCCGTTTCGGAGTCGAGCACCGGGCGCGCCGGAAACGGCGCATTCGGCGCGGGTACCAGCGCGCTGCCAATGGCCGGCCATGCGTGCCCTGCGGTGCGCGCCGGAACGAACCTGGCGATGACTTCGACCAAGGCCTGCTTGGCGAAGGGCTTGCCCATGTGCAGGTCGCAGCCCGCTGCCGCGCTGTCGCGAATGTCGTCGGCCTGGCCGCTGGCGGTCAGCGCGACGATGGGCACTCGGGGCAGTCGGCCGGCGGACTCGAGGCGACGCAGCTCGCGCGTCACGCTCAGCCCGTCCATGCCGGGCATCTGCACGTCCATGAAGATCAGGTCGTAGCGCCGCTGCCGGGCCATGTCCAGTGCGATCGGGCCATTGGCGGCGACGTCGATCTGCAGGCCCTGGTCGGCCAGCATGCCTTCGAAGATGTAGACGTTGACCTCGTTGTCTTCGGCCAGCAGCAGCGACGGCACCCCGTCGCCGTTGGCTGTGGCGACGAGCTGGGCTGGCACGCCCGGATCGTCGGCCTGTGGCGGTTCCGCCGCAGGCAGCGGCAGCGTGATCCGGAACTCACTGCCCGCGCCGGCCACGCTGCGCACACCGATCTGCCCGCCCATGAGCTGGACCATGCTTCGCGTGATGGACAGGCCCAGGCCGGTGCCGCCGTAGTGCCGGGTGACGCTGCCATCGGCCTGCGTAAAGGGCTCGAAGATCGCCTGCAACTTGCTCGGCGCGATGCCGATGCCGCTGTCCTTGACCGAGAAGTCGATCTCCTGCGAGCGGCTGCCGGCGGCGCGCGACACGGACAGCTCAATGCGACCCTGGGGTGTGAACTTGATGGCATTGCCGAGCAGGTTGGTCAGCGCCTGTTCGAGCCGCTTGCGGTCGCCGTGGACGCCGTCGGGCACGTCGCTGTCCAGTGACAGTTCGAGCCGCAGGCCTTTTTGTTCGGCGCGCGGACCTTGCAAGGCCAGCATCCGCTCGAGCATGGCATGCAGCGAGAAGGGCGCGGGGTCGAGTTCGAAGCGGCCGGCCTCGATCTTCGACAGATCGAGCAGGTCGTCGATCAGTTCGAGTAGCGTGTTGCCCGATTCGCGAAAGATGCGCACGTGGCGCCGCTGCTCGGGGCTCAGTTCGGTGGCCCACAGCAGCTCGGCCACGCCGAGCAGGGCGTTCATCGGTGTGCGCACCTCGTGGCTGACATTGGCCAGGAATTCGCTCTTGGCCTGGTTGGCGGCGGCGGCGATGGCGCGCTCGTTGGCCAGTCGCCGGTTGGTGCTCGCCAAGTCGCGCTGGCGCGCAATCTCGGCCAGCACCAGGCCCGCGCCGACAGCGGCCAGCGGGGCCGCCCAGGGCGTGGGCATTTGCTGCCGCGTCAGCCAGGCCAAGCCGAGGCCGACGACGGCCAGGGCCGCCAGCGCGGCGGCCAGCGCGTCCTGGCGCATCTCGACCCGGCCGCGGCGCCAGGTCAACAGCGCGGGCACCAGCGCCAGGGCCAACTGCAAGGGCGGCGACCAGGCCGCCGCAGGCCGCAGCACGCGGCCATCGCGCAAGGCGGCGTAGGACTGCGCCAGGATCATGGTGCCGTCCGACTGGCCGTTGACCGTCATCACGCGGTCGGTCAGCACCGCGCTGCTGCCGATGAAGACCACCCGGTCCTTCACTGCCTTCATCAGCGCATCGGGCCGCTCCAGCCCGAGCGCCGGCCGGGCCAGGGCCGCAAAGGGCAACACCGGCGCCGCGCCGTTGGCCCCGGGAAAGGCCAGCGCCACCCGGCCCAGCTCGTCCGTGGACCAGCTCGGCGCTGGCTTGTCCGGGGCCAATGCCATCCACACCGCCAATGGGAACACCGGCACGTTGCGGTCGTGCCAGGCGTGCCAAAGCGGCAGCCTGCGCAGGCGCCCGTCGTCGTCCAGCGGGGTGGTGATGATGCCGACGCGGGGCAATTGCCCAGGCGCCGGCCACAGGGTTTCCGACGGCATGGCCATGGCCGGCCAGGACATCGCGCCGCGCGGCGCCGGCCTTTGCGCGGACGGCGGGCCGCCGGTCGGGTACTCGGCCACCGGCGCGCTGTCCTGGGCATGCCGCAGGCCCGCGGCTGCCAGCACCACGGGGGCGCCCGGGCGCGCGATGGCCTGCGCCAGCGCCACATCGCCTTCGTGGGCGTCGGCCAACAGCAGGTCGATGGCGATGGCCTTCGCACCGGCATCGCGCAATTGTTCGATCAGCAGCGCGTACAGGTCGCGCTTGAAGGGCCAGGTGCCCAGCACCGGCTGCAGTTGCCTGAGTGACGCATCGTCGATGTCGATCACCAGCACGCCCTCGGTGGGCTTGCTCGGGGCGGCGATGCGGTGCTGCCAGTCGTTCAAGGGGCGGGACAGGATCTCGCCCAGCGGCGTCCACGCCACCACCAGGCCCACCAGCAAGGCGCCCAGCGGCACCCAGGCCAGGTGGACGGGTGACTGGCGCTGCGGCGTCACAGCAGCAACAGGGCGGCGGGCAGCAGCAGCCACCACCAGTTCGAGCCCTTCACCTCCACCTGCTGTGGGGCGCCAAAGGGGCCGACGAAACCGTCCGCGTCGATCGACCGCACCCGGACGAAGTAGCGTCCGGGCTCGGGCTGGCGCAGCAACCACTGGGCGGCCTCCAGCCGCTCGTCGTGCAGCAACTCGGCGAAGCGATCGTCGTGTGCCACCTGCAGTTGGTAGCGCGCTCCGGCGGTGCCGGCCCACATCAGCAGCACGCCGTCGTCGGTGGTCTGTGGAGGCTGCGGCGCGGGCGCCGGCGGTGGCGCGATGCGCACGACCGTCTGCGCGTCGCTCCAGGGCCCCATGTCGCCATCGGCGCGGATGCTCGCCATCCGCCAGTGGTGCGTGCCCACGGGCAGCGGCATCAGGTGCTCGGAGGCGGCGATGTCGTTGCGGTCCAGGCGTGGTGCGATGAAGTCCGGTGTGTCTGCCACCTGCAGGCGGTAGCGCGCCGAGGCGGCATTGCGGGTCCAGGCGAAAAGGACGGTCTCGTCGGCACTGCGCTCGGCCGCGCGGGGCCGGGTGAGGAAGGGGGGCTCCGGCCGTGCCTTCAACGTGAAGGTGGTCGATGCGTCCCGGCCCTCCAGGCCGCTCGCGTCGACCGCGCGCACCTGCAGGCGGTAGCGTCCGTCGGGCAAGTCGTCGGCCCAGCGTGCGCTGGGGTTGTCGAACAGGCCATCGAGCACCAGGCGGTCGGATTCGGTGCCATCAAACACCTGTGCCCGGTACGACGTGCCGCTGGCAGCCGCCTGCCAGCTCAGGCGCAGCGGCAAGCGATCGATGCGCGAGGCCACCGCCTGCAGGTCGGGCGCCGCCATCAGGGGGCTCGGCGAGGCAACCCCCGTCGGGGAGGCCAGTGCGCCGAATCCGGCTTCGATCGACCGTGCGGCTGCAGCGGCGGCAGGTCCCGCAGAACCCGCCACGATGCCCTCGATCACCTCCACTGCGGTGCGCGTCGGCTCTGCCCGGGTGCGAAAGTCGGTGCCCCGCACGCCGAGGTTGACCACGGGCGTGCGGATCTCGAAGCGCGGCGAGCTCAGCTTCGGCACCCGGGTGTCGGCGCCGCCCTCGTCCAGGCGCAGTTCGGTGTCCACGGCCTCACTGTCGCCCAGGCGCACCATGCGCTCGATGCGCAACACGCTGCCGGGGCGCAGCAGCACCCGCGAGCCGTCGGCGAAGCGCAAGGCCGCGGAGGATTGCGGCCCGGTGCGCACCAGGTCGCCTGCCGAGAGCTTGGCCCCGCTGGTCAGGCCCAGCATGGCGCCGCCCGACTTCTGCACGCTGACCTCGCCATGCGTGTGCAACACCTCGGCCATCAATGCCTGTCGGCGCAGCAGGGCCAGCGGCACTTGAAGCACGCTGCCTGGCACCAGGCGGCGGACATTGGCGATGCGGTTGACGCGGCGCAGGTCGCGCCAATCTGCACCGGGCACCAACCAGCGCTGGCTGATGCCGATCAGCGTGTCACCGACTTGCACGCGGTAAGCCCAAGACCCGTCGGCTGCACCGGCACCCGTTCCGACAAGGACCGTCGCCACCACGCCGATACGCGCCAATGAGACCACCACCATTGCTCCGGGAAGCTGACGACAGCACCGGCGCCAGACTGAATCCGAGTATGCCCCAAGACGTTGCTGTGTTAGCACGCATTCAAGTGGCGCCCATTCCTGCCGATAAGTCCGGGGTGAATCAAGCTCTGCGGACCAACCCATGACCTTCACCAGACGTTGCCTCTCGATCGCTGCCAGCATCGCGCTGACCGTCGTGGCCACCCAATCGGCCGGCGCCGCTGCGGCCGATGCCGACGCCCCGGCCGACATCAGCCTCGAGGAGCTGCTGCGCGCCGATGTGCACACGGCGTCGCGCAAGGCGCAGCGACTGCAGGACGTGGCCGCCGCGGTGTTCGTCATCACCCGCGAGGACATCGAGCGCTCGGGCGTGACCAGCATTCCCGAATCCCTGCGCCTGGCCCCGGGCGTGGAGGTGGCGCGCATCGCCAACAACCGCTGGGCGGTGAGTGCGCGCGGCTTCAATGGCCGTTTCGCCAACAAGTTGCTGGTGCTGATGGACGGCCGCAGCATCTATTCGCCGCTGTTCTCCGGCGTGCTGTGGGAGATGGAGGACACGCTGCTCGAGGACGTCGACCGCATCGAGGTGATCCGCGGGCCGGGCGCGGCGCTGTGGGGCGCCAACGCCGTCAACGGCGTCATCAACATCATCACGCGCAAGGCACGCGACACCCGCGGCACGCTGGCCGTGGCCGGCGCCGGCAGCGACGAGCGTGGCTTCGTGGCCTTGCGCCACGGCCTGGCCGTCGGCGACGGCGACCTGCGCCTGTGGGCCAAGGCCTTCTCGCGCGACCACTCGGTCGATCTGGCCGGCAACGACGGCAACGACACCTGGCGCGCCGTGCGGCTGGGCTTCCGGGGCGACTGGAACCTGGACGATGGCCGCCGCCTGACGCTGAGCGGCTCGGCCCACGGCGGTCCGACCGGTGACCGATGGATGCTGCCCAGCTTCACCTCGCCGACGGGCGTGGCGCCGACCGCGATGACGCAGAACGGCAACGGCGCCCACCTGTTGGCCCGGCACGAGTGGTTGTGGGCCGACGGTTCGGAGGCCGCGCTGCAGGGCTATGTCGACTACTGCGACCTGGAGGTGGTCGGTGCCTTCCGCGAGCGGCGTCGCACCGTCGATTTCGACTTCCAGCACCATCCGCGGCTCGGTGGTGCGCACGACATCGTCTGGGGCCTGGGCTATCGCGAATCCACGGGCGTGGTGGACTCTGGCGTCTACATCTCCCTCCCGTCCGGCGACCGCATCTGGCGCATGGCCAGTGTCTTCATGCAGGACGAGTTCACCCTGAAGCCGGACCTCCTGCGCGTGGTGCTCGGGGCGCGGCTGGAGCACAACAACCTCACCGGATTCGAGCCGCAGCCCAATGCCCGGCTGGTCTGGACGCCCACGCCGCAGCAGACGGTCTGGGGTGCGGTCTCGGGTGCCGTGCGCACGCCGTCGCGGGCCGAACAGGATGCGGTGGTCGACCTGTCGGTGATCCCTGGCAACCAGCAACAGCCGCCGGTGTTGATGCGCAACGTGCCGTTGGACGGACTGCGGCTCGACGGCGAAAAGGTCAAGGCCTTCGAACTCGGGTTCCGGCAGCAGTTCGGCTCGCAGTTGTCGCTGGATCTGGCGCTGTTCAGCAACCGATACAACAGCCTGCGCACGGCCACGCTCGGCGCGACCTCGTTCGAGTTCGCGCCGGTGCCGCATGTGGTGCAGGCCATCTCGCCCGCCAATGGCGTGCGGGCCAACACCAAGGGTTTCGAATTGGCGCTCGACTGGCACGCCTCCAAGACCTGGCGCATCCAGCCGGCCTACTCGACGATTCGAATCCATGCCAGCGCGGACACTGCCGATCCGATCATGGCCAACTCCGTGACCGTGTACAACAACAGCACACCTCGACACCAGTTGGCGCTGCGTTCGTCGCTCAGCCTGAGCGATCGCGGCCAGTTCGATTTCTGGCTGCGCCATGTGAGCGCCCTGCCGTCCGGTGATCCGCGCGCCGCCGGCGTTCCGGCCTACACCACGCTGGACCTGCGCGTTGCCTGGCGTGTCCAGCCGGGGCTGGAGCTGTCGCTGGTCGGGCAGAACCTGCTGGACCGGCGCCATGTCGAGTTCATTCCCGACCTGTTGCCCTCACAGACGCTGCAAGTGCAACGCTCGGTCTACGTCAAGGCAAAGTGGCAGTTCTGACGCCGTGACCTCCGCCACCACAGCTTGGGCCGGGCGATGGCGCACGTGCTGCGTCGCCGCGCTCGCGTTCGGCCTGCACGCCGCGCCAGCATGGCCGCAGCCGTCACTGACCGAGGCGCAGGCCAAGGCAGCGTTCGTGCTCAACTTTGCGCGCTACGTCGAGTGGCCGGCCGGCGCCTTTGCATCGCCCCAGACGCCCGTGGTGGCCTGCCTGGTGGGTCGCGACACCCTGGGCTCGGCCCTGTCGGCGCTGGAAGGTCGCCAAGTGCAGGGCAGGCCACTGAAGGTGCGCCGCGGCGTGGTGCCCGACGACATGCGCGGCTGCCATCTCGTGTTCATCGGCGAGGCCGAGGAGCGGCGCACCCTGCCCATCCTGCGTGCGCTGGCGGGCCAGCCGGTGCTCACCGTCAGCGACACCGAACGCTTCGTCGAGGCGGGCGGTGCCATCGGCCTGGTGCTGGGTGAGGAGCGCCTGCAGTTCGAGGTCAATCGCAATGCGCTGGAGCAGGCGCAGCTCAAGGCCAGTGCAAGCCTGCTGAAGCTGGCTCGCAACATCCCCTGACGCGCCGCATCATGGCCTTCCGCGACCAAGCCCTGCACCGCAAGCTGATGATCATCATCGCGCTGGCCACCGGCGTGGGCCTGGGGCTGAACCTGTTGATGCAGCTGGCCGCCAGCGTGCGGGCCGGTCGAGAGGCCATGCAGTCCCAACTGGTGGGCATGGCGCAGATCGTCGCCGCGAACAGCTCTGCAGCCATACGCTTTGACGACGCCAAGGCGGCTGCGGACACCTTGTCCAGCCTGCAGGCGCGACCTGAGATCACCCGCGCGACGCTGCGCCGGCCCACCGGCCAGGTCTTCGCCAGCCACCCCGTGGCGCCGCCGCCGCCCCACCAGCTGGGCGCGACGTCTGGTGCGATGCGCGTGGAGGGTGGGTTCTGGGATCCTTGGATGCGCGTCGAGCTGCCCGTGCTGCAGGACGGCGAGATGCTGGGCGAGCTCACGCTGGAGGCCGATCTTTCGGCGATGTGGGGCCAGATCCTCGGCAGCATGGGCCTGGCGGCCGGCACCACGGTACTGGCCTTCGCGATCTCGGTGGCGCTGGCAGCGCGCCTGCAGCGCTCGGTCTCGCGACCCATCCGGCACCTGGCCGAGGTGGCCGAGGCGGTGGGCAACGACAGGGACTACACCCGACGCGTCGACGTCGTGCAAGGCGACGAGGTGGGCCACTTGGCGCAACGCTTCAATGCCATGCTGGTCGAGCTGCAGGCGCGCGACCACGACCTGCAGCAGCACCGCGACCAGCTCGAGCACGAGGTCGACCAGCGGACGGCGCAGCTGCGGCTGGCCAAGGAACAGGCCGAGGCGGCCAACGTGGCCAAGACGAGCTTCCTGGCCAACATGAGTCACGAGATCCGCACACCGATGAACGGCGTGATCGGCATGGCCGACCTGCTGCTGGGTACCTCGCTCACCGACCAGCAGCACCGCTATGCCGACACCTTGCGCGTTTCGGCCGAATCGCTGCTGCACCTGCTCAACGATGTGCTGGATCTGTCCAAGATCGAGGCCGACAAGATCGAGCTGGAGCATGCGCCCTTCGACCCCCAGCAGGTGGTCGAGCAGGTGGCCTTGCTCTTTGCCGGCCCGGCGCATGCCAAGGGCCTGGAGCTGGCCTGCAGGCTGCACGCGGGCACGTCCGGCGCGGTGCTGGGCGACGGGCACCGCGTCAAGCAGATCGTGACCAACCTGGCAAGCAACGCCATCAAGTTCACCGCCTCTGGCGAGGTGGTGCTGACGCTGGCGTTGCTGCGTGCCTCCGACGGCATGCCGCGGCGCCTGCGCTATGCCGTGCGCGACACCGGCCCGGGTGTGCCGGTGGAGGCCGCGGCCAGGCTGTTCCAACCGTTCACTCAGGCCGACAACACCACCACGCGCGAGTTTGGCGGCACCGGGCTGGGCCTGGTGATCTCGCGCCAGCTGGCCGAGCGCATGGGAGGTCGCGTCGGGTTCGACAGCGAGGCGGGCCAAGGCTCGACCTTCTGGCTGGAGCTGCCGTCGCCGCTCGACGAGGGCGGCCAGGCGCCGGCCGGCGACCAGGACGACACCGTGCGGGTGCCGCCTGGCACGCTGGTGCTGTTGGCGCTGGGGCACGCCGCCAGCCGCGAGGCCCTGGCCGATGTGCTCGAAGCCAGCGGCGCGAGGGTCGACCGGCTGGGCTCGTTCGACGAGGCGATGGTTCGCCTGGCCGGTGCGTCCCTGAGCGGTGCCAGCGGCGCCAGCGGCGTGTCCATGATCTGCATCGACAGCACCTTGCCCGAGCCTGGCACGGCCGAGCGTGTGGCGGCGTTGCGCCGGCTCGGCGGACCCAGCCTGCGCATCGTCACGCTGGCGCCCCTGGCGGCCAGCGGCGATGTCGCGCACGACCATCGCGATGTCGACGGCGTGCTGCTCAAGCCGGTCACACGCAGCGCCATCCTGTCGCTGACGGCCCGCCTGTATGGTCGCGCAAGTGGCCAGCCGTCGCGCCGCGCGCAGGCGCAGCGCTCGGAACGCTTCGATTCCCATGTGCTGCTGGCCGAGGACAACCCGGTGAATCGCGAGATTGCGACGGCCTTGCTGCGCGAGTTGGGCTGCAGCGTGACGCAGGCACACGATGGTCAGCAGGCCGTGGAGGCCGTGGAGCGCGAGCACTTTGACCTGGTGCTGATGGATTGCCAGATGCCCCGCATGGACGGTTTCGAGGCCACGCGCCGCATCCGCGATTGGCAACGCCACCAGGTTGGTCAACGGCGCCTGGGCATCGTGGCGCTCACCGCCAACGCCCTGTCCGGCGACCGCGAAGCCTGCCTGGCCGCGGGCATGGACGACTACCTGGCCAAACCCATTTCGAGTGCCAGGCTGTCGGCCGTGCTGGCGCGCCATCTGAGCGCCCCAAGGACGCCGCCATGCGGCGCCCGTCCCCCGGGGGGATCAAGCAAAGTGGCAGAGCCACATTTGCTTGAGAGCGTGCAGCCGCCGAGGACGGGTGCGGACGGTACCGCCGCAGCGAGTCGTGCAGACCCGGCTCGGGCGTCGCAGGGCGTCGACCCGATGGTGTTCGATCCCTCGGTGCTGGCATCGCTGCCGATGGTGGCCGATGGCTCGAGTCCGGAATTCGCCGAGCAGATGCGGCAGATGTTTGCCGACGGGCTCGATGGGACCTTGGCTCGCATCGAGGGCGCTCAAGCCTCGGCATCGATGGAGCCACTGATCCGCGAGCTGCACACGCTGAAGTCCTCGGCCGCGCAGATCGGTGCGTTGGAGCTGTCGGGTCTGGCGCACCATTGGGAGAGCCAGTTGCGCACCGGCCTGCCGGCCGACGTCGGCGACATGGCGTCTCTGCGCGACGCTGCCGGCCGCCTGCGGCGCCTCTGGCAGGACCAGGCCACGGATTGGGCGCAGGCGGCACCCGCCGGCACATGAAACCTGGCCGTGCCGGACCACCCGGCCCGCGCAAGGTGAGCTTGTGGGCGAAGTAGGAGAGTTGCAGTGGGCTGTAGACCATGAGCGGATCGAAGTTGGCCGTTAGCTGGACGATCCATCACGCAGCAGATTGCGGGCAATCGTGTAGCAATGGAGGGCCACCGGCAGAAACTCGATCGTCATTCCTTCTATTTCGGCCCTGGTCGTGACTGTACGGGTGGTGACGAGCGGCGCCCGCGCGAGGCGATGCCTGGCCGCGATCTCGCGCAGGCCGCGCAGCTCGTTCAGGACTTGCGGCGTGCGGTCAGACCACTTGATTTCCACGGCAAACCGCGGCTTCTGGGTACGGGGGTCGAGCGACACGATGTCGACTTCGAGGTCTTGCCGCCCGGCCTTCCAGCGTGCGTAGTGCAGCGATCGGCTGACATCGGTGCTGTGAAGCCACTGGCTCCAAACCGCCGTCTCGGCCAACTGGCCCATGGCGTCGTCCTCGGCTGAGACCATGCCGAACAGGGCCGCGCGAATCGACGGGTTGGTCAGGTAGACCTTGAAGGTGCGGGCGCGCTGGAGGCGCAGGGCGTTGTCGTCGATGCGGTGTACACGCCGGGTGAGATAGGCCGCTTCCAGGTACTCCAGGTAGTCGCTCAGCTTGGCCTTGGTGATGGCCGAGTGCTGGCTGAGAGCTTCCAGGCTGACCTCGTTGCCCGTGTTGAAAGCCAGCACGTTGAAGAAGCGGTTGAGCTCCTGGGTGTCGCCGATGCCGTACAGGCTGGGCAGGTCCTTCAGCAACACCTTGTCAACGATGTCCTGCCGCAGAAACCGAGCCGGATTGGCGCGCACCACCGGGTTCATCACGGCCTCGGGGAAGCCGCCGTAGTTCAGGTAGTTGATGAACTCCGCGTTCAGCGTATCGATGTCGTTCGTCAGATACGTCGGGGCGCCCGCAGTGGAGGGCTCGCTGTCGCGGATCAGTGCCTCTTCCTGCTGGGCGAAGCGCAGGTACTCGGCAAAGGTCAGGGGTGGAAGCACAAACTCGGTGAAGCGGCCGGCACCCGACTCACGGCTCTTCATGCGCAGTGCGGCAGCCGCCGACCCGCTGGCGACGAATCGAATGTGCGGGTAACTGTCGACCAGGGACTTGAGATGAACCTCCCAGTCCTTCAGGTACTGCACTTCGTCAAACAGCACCCAGAGTGGCTTGCCGGCTGGGTGCCGGTGCAGGTCGGTGAACATCTGCACCAGGCTCTCGAGCGAACGGCCCGAGTACAAGGGCGTGTCGATCGAGAGGAACAGCACCTGCGTGCCAATGACGCCGTCCTGCAGCAGCCGGGCGATGAGGTGCTTGAGCATGACGGTCTTGCCCACCCGACGCGGGCCGATCAGCACCACCGCCCTTCGAACCGCCGCCTCACGCACCAGGCGGGAGAACTGGCTGAAGTAGGCCCGCCGCGGCCAAGACTCTTCTTCGGGGTCGATGCCGTGGCCCGCCTTCCACCAAGGGTTGTCCAGGGCCAGCCGGCGCTGGACTTCGTGAGGCGGGATCTGGAGGCTGGTTGCCATTGGTGTCCTGGACCAGGGCTAGAATGTCATATTAAGCATTCTAGACGATACTTATCGCAACAAGAGGCGTTTTTCTATTTTGGGACAAGCACTTAGCTCGTCGTCGAGTGCGATCATGACTGCTTGACCATGCTCTCAGCCGCAGGTTTAGCGTCGGAGAAGCGATAGGACGGGTGCACATACAGCGGCCCCTGGCAGGTTGGCAGATGTGGGCGGGCCCGGTCGAGCTGGCGAACGGCAGGAGACTCTGGAGCGACGCGGTGCGGAGTCAGAAGCCCCCTCGCAGGGCCGCCGCTTATCCCTTGGCCGCGAGCGCGTAGACCCTGGGCGAAGCAGTTGCCGAGGCCGTTGGGGTGTTACCGAGGCTCTTGTTGAGTTCCCGAAGTGGATGTGGAAGAACCGGGCCTCGTTGGGGTATCTACCGTGGTCAAGCCGCCCCGCTGCGCCACCAAACTTGCTCAGGCATCTCTTTCACAAGCCCTCGCAAGTCCATATTTTTAAACCACTTTTTCAGCAAACCAGCTTAAAGGATGGGCTGTAAGTAGTTGATTTCATTGATTTTTTCTCACTGCTCGCGTTGACCCACGCCCGATCGATGGGGTACAGTGGCTGCAAGTGGGAGATGGTGGGTCAACGTGGCTGATTTTGTGTTCCAAGGCACCTCGGTGCTGTCGCTGGACGGGAAGGGGCGGATCACCGTCCCGGCCCGGCATCGCGACGCGCTGGCCGCCTTGTCCAACAGCCAGTTGACCATCACCCGGCACCCCGACGGCTACCTGCTGGTCTTTGCGCGGCCGAACTGGGAGGCCTTCCGCAGCAAGCTGATGCTGCTGCCCATGTCGGCCGATGGCTGGCGCCGCCTGTTCCTGGGCAGCGCGGTGGACGTGGAGGTGGATTCCGCCGCCCGCGTGTTGGTGCCGCCCGAGCTGCGCGCCGCCGCCGGCCTGAGCAAGGACGTGCGCCTGATCGGCATGGGCAATCGGCTGGAGCTGTGGGATGCGGCGCGCCACGCCGCCCACGAAGCCGACGTGCTGGCCGGCCCGATGCCCGAAGCGATCCAGGGCTTCAACTTCTGATGAACGCCCCGGGCACATGGCAACACACCGCTGTTCTGCTGGCCGAAGCGATCGACGCGATCGCGCCGCCGCCGGTGGAGCCTGGTGCGTCTGCCACGGCGGGGGTGTACGTGGACGGCACGTTCGGCCGCGGCGGCCACTCGCGCGCCCTGTTGGCGCGGCTCGGGCCGCAAGCGCGCCTGGTGGTGTTCGACAAGGACCCCGAGGCGATTGCCGTGGCGCAGGCCCTGGCGGCCGCCGATGCGCGCGTGAGCGTGGTGCACGCCAGCTTCGCCGCCATGCAGGCCGAGCTGGCCAGGCTCGGCATCTCGGCGGTGCACGGGGTGCTGCTCGATCTGGGCGTGAGCTCGCCGCAGATCGACAACCCCGAGCGGGGTTTCAGTTTTCGCTTCGATGCGCCGCTGGACATGCGCATGGACACGACCCGCGGCCAGACGGCGGCGGATTTTTTGGCCAGCGCCACTGAGCGCCGAATTGCAGAGGTGATCCGTGAATACGGCGAAGAACGGTTTGCTCTACAGGTTGCAAAGGCGCTTGTTGCTCGCAGGCAGAGCGGGGGTCCTGTTCGAACCACAGCAGAACTTTCCCAAATCGTGGCTGGTGCGGTCAAAACCCGCGAGCCGGGCCAGGACCCTGCAACGCGCACATTTCAAGCTCTTCGGATTTTCGTCAATGCCGAGCTTGAAGAGCTCGAGCAAGGCCTGAACGCAGCGCTCTCGCTGCTGGTGCCCGCAGGCCGACTGGCCGTGATCAGCTTCCACTCGCTCGAAGACCGCATCGTGAAGACCTTCATCGCGCGCCACAGCCGCGACGAGGTGGACCGCCGTGCGCCCTTTGCGCCGGCCAAGGCCATGCCCCTTCATTCGCTGGGCCGGGTGAGGGCGGGCGAGGACGAGTTGCGTGCCAACCCGAGGGCGCGCTCGGCGATCCTGCGCGTGGCCGAGAAGCGCGCGCTGGAGGCGATGCCTTGACCAAGCTGAACGTCATCCTGTTGGCGGCCGTGATCTTCAGCGCGCTGGCCCTGATCCGCAGCGCCTACGACACGCGTCGCTTGTTCGACGCGATCCACAAGGCCGAGTCGGAATCGCAACGCCTGAGCGGCGAGCGCAGCCGCCTCGAAGCCGAGCGACAGACGGCCGCCACCAACCTGCGCGTGGAGCGCACGGCGCGCGAACGCCTGGCCATGCGCACCACCACACCGGCGGTGACCATGTACGTGGTCGACCCGGCCGCCAGGCCCAGGCTCGCCGCCGCTTCGGGAGCCCGGCCATGAAACTGCCACGACGCACCCCCAAGGTCGGCACGACCAAGGGCGTGAACTACGCCACCAGCCCCTTGCTGGCCTCGCCCACGCCCAGTTGGCGCAGCCGCTTCATCGTGGCGCTGGTGGGCTTCGGTTTTGCCGGCCTGCTGGGCCGCGCCGCCTATGTGCAGATCATCGGCGCCGAGTTCTTCCAGAAGCAGGGTGAAAAACGCTACGCGCACACGCTGGAGGTGCCGGCCAGTCGCGGCCGCATCCTCGATCGCAACGGCGCCCTGCTGGCCAGCAGCGTGCCGGCGGCCAGTGTCTGGGCCATCCCCAAGGATTTCGCGGCCACGGCCGACCAACGCAAGGCCCTGCTCAAGCTGCTGGGCATGGACGGCAAGGAGTTCAATGCGCGCCTGAACGGCGGCAGCAGCAACTTCGCCTGGATTCGCCGCCAGGTGGACACCGCCACCTGGGACCAGGTCAAGGCGCTGGGCATCAAGGGCCTGTACGAGACGCGCGAGTACAAGCGGCGTTATCCCGAGGGTGAGTCCGCCGCACACGTGGTGGGCTTCACCAACATCGAGGACCACGGTCAGGAAGGCATCGAGCTCGGCTTCCAGAAGGACCTGCAAGGTCACGACGGCTCGCGCGGCGTGGTGAAGGATCGGCTGGGCCGCGTGGTCGAGGACATGGGCGACCTGGTCGAGCCGGCCGATGGCCGCGACATCCAGCTGGCCATCGACGCCAAGGTGCAGTTCTTCGCCTACCAGCGGGTGCGCGACGCGGTGCTCGAGCACAAGGCCAAGGCCGGCAGCGTGGTGGTGCTGGACACGCAGACCGGCGAGATCCTGGCGCTGGCCAACTACCCCAGCTACGACCCCGGTGACCGGGCGCGCCTGACCGGCGGGCAGCTGCGCAACCGCGCGCTGACCGACATCTTCGAGCCGGGCTCGACGATGAAGCCCTTCATCATCGGCTGGGCCCTGGAGACGGGCAAGACCAAGCTCACCGAGACGCTCAACACCGCGCCCGGCAGCATGGTGGTCAGCGGCATCGCGATCAAGGACGCGCATGCGCACGGCAGCCTCACGCTGCCCGAGGTGATCCAGAAATCCAGCAACATCGGCACCGTGCGGGTGGCCATGCGCATGCAGCCGCGCGAGTTGTGGGAGCTGTTCAGCAACGTGGGCTATGGGCAGAAGCCGCAGATCAGCTTTCCCGGCGCCGTCACCGGCAGGCTGCGCCCGTACAAGAGCTGGCGCCCGATCGAGCAGGCCACCATGGCCTATGGCTACGGCCTGTCGGCCTCGCTGCTGCAGATGGCGCGGGCCTACACCACCTTCGCGCGCGACGGCGAGGTCATCCCGGTCAGCATGCTCAAGCAGGAGCAAGCCCAGCCCGGCCTGCAAGTGCTCTCGCCCAAGACCGCGCAGGAGATCCGCAAGATGCTGCAGCTGGCGGCGGGCCCCGGCGGCACCGGGCCGCTCGCTCAGACCATGGGTTACTCCGTCGGCGGCAAGAGCGGCACGGCGCACAAGCAGGAAGGCAAGGGCTACGCCAGCAACAAGTACCGCTCGTGGTTCGTGGGCATGTCGCCGATCGACAAGCCGCGCATCGTGGTCGCGGTGATGGTGGACGAGCCCAGCAACGGCGTCTACTTCGGCGGCTCGGTGGCCGCACCGGTGTTCAGCCAGGTGGTGCAGCAGACCCTGCGCATGATGAACGTGCCGCCCGACCTGGAAGTCAAGCCCCAGGTGGTGGCCAAGGCCATGCCGGCCGTGCCGGAGAGCTTTTGATGCAGCTGCTGCACAGTCCCCAGCAGGCGGTCGACTGGCTGCGCAGCAAGGTGCGTGGCTCACTGTGCATTGACAGTCGCCGCGTGAACGCAGGCGATGCCTTCATCGCCTGGCCGGGCCACGCCACCGATGCGCGCCAGCATGTGCGCGCTGCGCTCGATGCCGGCGCGAGCGCCTGCCTGGTGGAGGCCGAGGGCGCGTCGGCCTTCGATCTGCCGCGCGAGGACCACCGCGTCGCCGCCATGCCGCACCTCAAGCAGGCCAGCGGCGAGGTGGCCGCACTCTGGTTCGGGCGGCCGGGTGCCCAACTGGCCATCGTGGCCGTCACCGGCACCAATGGCAAGAGCTCCACCGCGTGGTGGACCGCCCAGGCGCTGACGCAGCTGGGTCAGCGCTGCGGCGTGGTGGGCACGCTGGGCATCGGCGAGCCACCACACGCCGCGGACGTGGTGGCCGGCGACGAGCTGGGCAGCATCCGCGCCACCGGCCTGACCACGCCCGACCCGGTGGCGCTGCAGGCGGGCCTGCGCCAGATGGCGGACGCGGGCTTTGCGGCCTGCGCCGTCGAGGCCTCGTCCATCGGCATCGCTGAAGCGCGCCTGGCCGGCATGCCCGTGGCGGTGGCGCAGTTCACCAACTTCAGCCGCGATCACCTCGACTACCACGGCGACATGGCCGCTTACTGGGCCTGCAAGCGCGCCCTGTTCGCCTGGCCTGGCCTGCGCAGCGCGGTCGTCAACATCGACGATGCCCAGGGTGCAGCGCTCGCCGCCGAGCTGCAGGGCCAGGGCCTGGAGGTGTGGACGGTCTCGATCCACCGGCCGGCCCGGTTGCACGCCCAGGATGTGCGCTATGTCGATGGCGGCCTGGCCTTCGACCTGGTCGAGGGCGGCGCGGTCCAGGCGGTGCGCAGCACGCTGATCGGCGACTACAACGCCAGCAACCTGCTGGTGGTGCTGGGCGCCCTGCGCGCGATGGGCGCGCCGCTGGACCACGCCGTGGCCACCGTGCCCGGCCTGACGCCGGTGCCTGGACGCATGCAGCGTGTGGCGGCGTCCAACCTGCAGTGGCCCGAGGTGGTGGTGGACTACGCCCACACCCCCGATGCCTTGGACAAGGCGGTGGGCGCATTGCGTCCTTTGGCCACGGCACGCGGCGGCCGGCTCTGGTGCGTGTTCGGCTGCGGTGGCGACCGCGACACCACCAAGCGCCCGATGATGGGCGCCGTGGCGCAGCGTCTGGCCGACGTGGTGGTGGTCACCAGCGACAACCCGCGCAGCGAGGCGCCGCAGGCCATCCTCGATCAGATCGTGGCCGGCATGCAGGCCCGCCCGGCGCCGATCGTGTGCGTGGACCGGCGCCAGGCCATCGAGCAAGCCATTCAACAGGCGGCGCCCCAGGATGTGGTGCTGGTGGCCGGCAAGGGCCACGAATCCACGCAGGAGATCGCCGGCATCAAACACCCATTCTCGGACGTGCTGGTGGCGCGCGCGGCGCTGCGGCAGCGGGGCGCATCATGCTGATGACCTTGGCCCAGGCCCACGCGCTGCTGCCCGGCTCGGTGCTGGTGGGCGACGCCGACACGGCCATCGCCCGCGTGCACAGCGATACGCGCACGCTGCGCGAAGGCGACCTGTTCGTGGCCCTGCGCGGCGAGCGCTTCGATGCGCACGATTTCCTGGCCAGTGCGCGCGGCGCCGGTGCGGCGGCGGCACTGGCCGAGCGCGGCCTGCTCGAAGCAGGCTTGCCCGGTCTGCTGGTGCCCGACAGCCTGAAGGCCCTGCAGCAGTTGGCCCAGGCCTGGCGTGCGCACTTCAGCGTGCCGGTGATCGGCGTGGCCGGCAGCAACGGCAAGACCACGGTGACGCAGATGATCGCCTGCATCCTGCAGCAGTGGCAGGGCGCGGCGGCGCTGGCCACGGCGGGCAACTACAACAACCACATCGGCGTGCCGCTGCAGGTGCTGCGTCTCAAGCCCGAGCACCGCGTGGCCGTGTTCGAGCTGGGCATGAACCATGCGGGCGAGATCGCCGAGCTGGCGGCGATCGTGCGGCCCACGGTGGCGCTGGTCAACAACGCCCAGCGCGAGCACCAGGAATTCATGGCCACGGTGCAGGCCGTGGCGCTGGAGAACGGCGCCGTCATCGCCGCCCTGCCCGAGATCGGCGTGGCCGTGTACCCGGCGGACGATGCGCACGCGGCGGTCTGGCGTGCCCTGGCCGGCGCGCGGGCCCGGGTCACCTTTGCCACGCAAGGTGGGGCCGAGGTCACGGCCGACGCGCGTTGGGCGGCATCGGCCGAGGGCGGACATTGGGTGTTGCAACTGCACACCCCCGCCGGCCAGGCCGAGGCCACGCTGGCCATGGCCGGCCAGCACAACGTGCACAACGCGCTGGCTGCGGTGGCCGCCTGCATCGCCGCCGGCGTGCCATTGCGTGCCATCGTGGCCGGGCTGCAGGCCTTCCGCCCGGTGGCCGGTCGCTCGCAACTGGGCCGGTGGACACGCGCCGGCCGGGCGGTCACGCTGGTGAACGACAGCTACAACGCCAACCCGGATTCGGTGCGTGCGGCCATCCAGATGCTGGCCGGCCTGCCCGGCCCACATTGGCTGGTGCTGGGCGACATGGGCGAGGTGGGCGACCAAGGCCCGGCCTTCCATGCCGAGGTGGGCGCCCTGGCGCTGGCGAAAAACATCGAAGCGGTGTGGACCGTGGGCACCTTGTCGGCCCACACGGCGGCGGCCTGCCGTGGCCGCGCCCGTCATTTCGAAACGGTCGAAGGCCTGATCGCGGCCTTGGCGCAGGCGCCGGCCTGTGGCTCGGTGCTGGTGAAAGGATCCCGCTTCATGCGCATGGAACGCGTTGTCGCCGCCCTGCAGGGCACCGACCAGGAGGCGCCACATGCTGCTTAGCCTGTCGCGGATCAGGAGGCGCCATGCTGCTTAGCCTGTCGCAGTGGTTGTTGGGCCACTTCCCGGAGTGGGGTTACCTGCGCGTGTTCCAGTACCTCACCTTCCGCGCGGTGATGTCGGCGCTGACCGCGCTGCTCATCGGCCTGGCCTTCGGCCCCTACGTGATCCGCAAGCTCACCGAGATGAAGATCGGCCAGCCGATCCGCGAGTACGGCATGGCGTCGCACCTGGCCAAGAGCGGCACCCCCACGATGGGCGGCGTGCTGATCCTCATCGGCATCGGTGTGGCGACCTTGCTGTGGTTCGACTGGAGCAACCGCTTCGTGTGGGTGGTGATGCTGGTCACCTTCGGCTTCGGCGCCGTGGGCTGGGTGGACGACTACCGCAAGGTGGTGCACAAGAACCCCGAGGGCATGAGCTCGCGCGAGAAGTTCTTCTGGCAATCGCTGGTGGGTGTGGTGGCTGCGCTGTACCTGGCCTTCAGCGTGTCGGAGACCACCAACCTGCGCGTGCTGGAGCTGTTCATCCGTTGGGTGCAGAGCGGCTTCTCCAACGAGTTGCCCCCCAAGGCCGACCTGATGCTGCCCTTCTTCAAGACGGTGAGCTATCCGCTGGGCGTGTTCGGCTTCATCGGCCTGACCTACTTCGTGATCGTGGGGGCCAGCAATGCAGTGAACTTCACCGACGGGCTGGACGGCCTGGCCATCATGCCGGTGGTGCTGGTGGGCTCCGCGCTCGGCATTTTTGCCTACATCGTGGGCAACGCGGTCTACAGCAAGTACCTGCTGTTCCCCTACATCCCCGGGGCCGGTGAGCTGCTGATCTTCTGCGGCGCGATGGCCGGCGCAGGCCTGGCCTTCCTGTGGTTCAACGCCCACCCGGCGCAGGTGTTCATGGGCGACGTGGGCGCGCTGGCGCTGGGTGGCGCGCTGGGCACCATCGCCGTGATCACGCGGCAGGAGATCGTGCTGGGCATCATGGGCGCGGTGTTCGTCGCCGAGGTGCTGTCGGTGATGCTGCAGGTGAGCTGGTTCAAGTACACCAAGAAGAAATTCGGCGTGGGCAAGCGCATCTTCAAGATGGCGCCGCTGCACCACCACTTCGAGAAGAGCGGCTGGACCGAGACGCAGGTCGTCATCCGCTTCTGGATCATCACCATGCTGCTGTGCCTGGTGGGGCTGGCCAGCCTGAAGTTGCGATGAACCACCTCGCCAAGCTTCATGTGCTGGTGCTCGGTCTCGGGCACTCGGGCCTGGCCATGGCGCGCTGGTGCTCGGCCCAGGGCGCACAGCTGCGGGTTTGGGATTCGCGCGAACAGCCACCTCAGGCGCTGGCGCTGCACGAGGCGGTGCCTTCGGCCGTGCTGCTGCACGGCGCGCTGGGCGAGGAGCAGCTTGCCGGCGTGCAGATGGTGCTGAAAAGCCCCGGCCTGGCGCCGCACGACGAACGCATTGCGCCGCTGCTCGACGCGGCCCGCGCCAATGGCATCGCCATCGGCAACGAGCTGACCTTGTTCATGCGCGCCTTGGCCGAGCTGAAGGCCGAGCGCCGCTATGCGCCCAAGGTACTGGCCATCACCGGCACCAATGGCAAGACCACCACCACCGCCATGACCGCGCTGCTGGTGGCACGCTGCGGCCATCGCGTGGCGGCGGCCGGCAACATCGGCCCGACCATGCTGGACACGCTGGCGGCGGCGCTGGCCCTGGAGCCGGTGGTCGAGTCGGTGCCAACCGCCGACCTGGCGGTCGATGCGCCGCGGCCAGCCTCGCTCGAGGCGCCTGGTGCCGCAATGGCCGAGGCCGAAGTGCAGGCCGACGCGCTCGAGACGGCCGCCGCGCCGCTCGACGACGAGTCCGCACTGCAATTGGCTCCGCCGCCGCCACCCGAGCCGGTGTTCGAGCACCTGCCCGAGGTGTGGGTGCTGGAGCTGTCCAGCTTCCAGCTCGACGGCGTGCAGGGCTTCGAGCCCAGCGCGGCGGCGGTGCTCAACATCACGCAGGATCACCTGGACTGGCACGGCAGCATGGACGCCTATGTGGCGGCCAAGGCACGTGTGTTCGGCGAGCAGGCGGTGATGGTGATCAACCGCGATGACCTGCGGGTGGAGGCCATGGTGCCGCCGCCGGTGATCGTCAAGGGCGCGCGAGGCAAGCGCGCCACCAGCGTGGGCCGGCGCGTCACCCGCTTCGGGCTCGATGCACCGCAGCGCCCGGGCGATTTCGGTCTGATCAGCGAGGGCGGCATGGCCTGGCTGGTGCGTGCGCTCGAAGCCGACGAAACCATCAAGCGCAAGAGCGGCGAGGAGCAAGAGATCCACTTGCAGCGCCTGATGCCGGCCGACGCGCTGCGCGTGCGCGGCCGCCACAACGCGGCCAATGCGCTGGCCGCGCTGGCGCTGGCCGTGGCCATCGGCTGCCCGCTGGCCCCCATGTTGCACGGCCTGCGCGAGTACCACGGCGAGCCGCACCGCGTGGCGTTCATCGCCAGCGTGGGCGGCATCGAAGCCTTCGACGACAGCAAGGGCACCAACGTGGGGGCCACCGTCGCGGCGCTCGAGGGCCTGGGCGCCGACAAGGCACCCGGCCGCCTGGTGGTGATCCTCGGCGGCGATGGCAAGGGGCAGGATTTCTCGCCGCTGGCCGCGCCGGTCGCGCGCCATGCGCGCGCGGTGGCCCTGATCGGCCGCGACGCCGATGCCATCGAGGCGGCATTGCTCAACAGCGCGGTGCCGATGGCGCGCCACGCCAGCCTGCCCGAGGCCACGCGCTGGTGCTTCGAGCAGGCGCGGGCCGGAGATGCCGTGCTGCTGAGCCCGGCCTGTGCCAGCCTGGACATGTTCCGCAACTACGGCCACCGATCCGAGGTGTTCGTGCAGACGGTGCTGGCGCTGGCCGCCGATCGCGGGGAGATGGCATGACGACGCTGGCCCAGCGCTTTGGCATCGGCGGCCTGATCGATCGATGGAAGGCGGTGCGCGAGGCGCGCGCGCTGCGTCTGCCGATCCGCGAGTGGACTGGCCCGGCGGGCAGCCAGGCGCCGCGCATCGCCGGCTTCGATCAGGGCCTGGTGCTGGTGGTGATCGCACTGCTGGCGCTGGGCCTGGTGATGGTCTATTCGGCCAGCGTGGCGCTGCCCGACAGCCCCAAGTTCGCGCGCTACACGCCCACCTACTTCCTGGGTCGGCACGCGCTGTTCATCGGCATCTCGCTGGTGGCGGCGCTGGTGGCCGTGCAGGTGCCGGTGAGCGTGTGGGAGCGCGCGGCGCCGTGGTTGTTCGTGGCCTCGCTGTTGCTGCTGGCGGTGGTGTTGGTGCCGCACGTGGGCAAGGGCGTGAACGGTGCCAAGCGGTGGATCCCGATGGGCTTCATGAGCTTCCAGCCGAGCGAGCTGGCCAAGCTGGCGATGTGCATGTACGCGGCCAGCTACATGGTGCGCAAGATGGACGTGAAGGAGCGCTTCTTCCAGGCGGTGTGGCCGATGGCGGTGGCCCTGGCCATCGTCGGTCTGCTGTTGCTGGCCGAGCCCGACATGGGTGCCTTCATGGTGATCTCGGTGGTGGCGCTGGGCATCCTGTTCCTGGGCGGTGTGAATGGCCGCATGTTCCTGCTCAGCGTGGGGGTGCTGCTGGGCGCCTTCGGCCTGATGATCGCCACCAGCCCGTTCCGCCGCGAGCGCATCCTGGCCTTCCTGAACCCCTGGGACCCGGTGTATTCGCAGGGCAAGGGCTACCAGCTCACGCACTCGCTGATCGCCTTCGGCCGCGGCGAGGTCACCGGCCAAGGGCTTGGGGCCAGCCTGGAAAAGCTGCACTACCTGCCCGAGGCACACACCGACTTCCTGATGGCCGTGATCGGTGAAGAGCTGGGCTTTGTCGGCGTGGCCTGCGTGATCGTGGCGTTCTTCTGGCTCACCCGCCGCGTGTTCGTCATCGGTCGCCAAGCCGTGGCGCTGGACCGCGTGTTCGCCGGCCTGATGGTGCAGGGCGTGGGCATCTGGATGGGCGGGCAGACGCTGATCAACATGGGCGTGAACCTGGGCGCGCTGCCAACCAAGGGATTGACGCTGCCGCTGCTGAGCTATGGCGGCTCGGCCATCCTGCTGAACCTGATCGCGTTGGCGATCGTGGTGCGGGTCGACATCGAAAACAGACAACTCATGCGCGGAGGCCGCGCATGAGCGCCGGGCAGCAGGGCGGCGGCGAGCCAAAACCGGCAGTTGATGCGGGGGGGACGCACGTGATGCCGCATCTCGTCGTCATGGCGGCCGGCACGGGCGGCCACATCATCCCCGGCCTGGCGGTGGCGCGCGAAGTGCAACGGCGCGGCTGGACGGTGAGCTGGCTGGGCACCACCACCGGCATGGAGAACACGCTGGTGCCACCCAGCGGCATCGCGATGGACACGCTGGCCTTCAGTGGCCTGCGCGGCAAGGGCCTGATGCACACTGTCAGCGGCGTGTTCAAGCTGGTGCGTGCCTTCGTCGCCAGCGCCAGCATCCTGCGCCGGCGCGGTGCGGATGCGGTGCTGGGCATGGGCGGCTACGTGTGCTTTCCGGGCGGCTTGATGGCCAAGCTGCTGGGCAAGCCGCTGATGCTGGTGAATGCGGATGCCGCCTTGCTGCTGTCCAACCAGTCGCTGCTGGGCCTGGCCGATCGCGTGGCCTTCGGCTTCGACGGCGCCGCGGCCCGGTCCGTCAAGCAGGCCGTGGTCACCGGCAACCCGGTGCGCACCGAAATCGAAAGCATGGCGCCGCCGGCCCAACGTTTCGCTCAACGTCAAGGGGCGCTGAACCTGCTCGTGGTCGGCGGCAGCCTGGGCGCCAAGGTACTCAACGACACGCTGCCCGCTGCGCTGGCGCTGTTGCCGGCTGCCCAGCGCCCGCAGGTCACCCACCAGACCGGTGCCTCGCAGGTGGACGCGGTGCGAGCCGCCTACGCGGCCGCCGGCCTCAGCGCCGAGGTGCTGCCCTTCATCGACGACATGGCTGCGCGCCTGGCGGCCTGCGATCTGGTCGTGTGCCGGGCGGGTGCCGTGACGGTGAGCGAGTTGTGCGCGGCCGGCGTGCCGTCGGTGCTGGTGCCCCTGGTGGTGAGCACCACCGCGCACCAGCGCGACAACGCCCGACTCATGGCCAGCCACGGCGCAGCCGTCCACCTGCCGCAGGACCGAATCAGCGCGCAGGCATTGGCCGAGCAGCTGCGAGTGCTGGACCGCAGCACCCTGCTGACCATGGCCGAGAAGGCCCATGCCCTGGCCCGTCCGCAAGCCGCGCAGCGCGTGGCCGATGAACTCGACAAGCTGGTCGGAGCGCGCGCATGAAACACGCCGTCAAGCAATTCCATTTCGTCGCGGAGCAGGGGTTGCCGACGAAGCGCAGCCGGCTTGCGAAGGGGTGCGCATGAAACACGCCGTCAAGCACATCCACTTCGTCGGCGTCGGCGGCGCCGGCATGAGCGGCATCGCCGAGATCCTGCACAACCTGGGCTACACGGTGTCGGGCTCCGACCAGTCCGACAGCGCCACCTCGCGTCGCCTGGCCGGGCTGGGTCTGCGCATCTTCGTCGGCCACGATGCGGCGCACATCGCCGGCGCGGGCGCGGTGGTCACCTCCAGTGCCGTGAAGGGCGACAACCCGGAGGTCATCGCGGCCCGTGCGGCGCACATCCCGGTCGTGCCGCGTGCCGTGATGCTGGCCGAGCTGATGCGCCTGAAGCAGGGCATCGCCATTGCCGGCACGCATGGCAAGACCACCACCACCTCGCTGGTGGCCAGCGTGCTGGCCGAGGCCGGGCTGGACCCCACCTTCGTCATCGGCGGCAAGCTCAACTCGGCGGGCACCAACTCGCGCCTCGGCTCGGGCGACTACATCGTGGTGGAGGCCGACGAGAGCGACGCGTCCTTCCTCAACCTGCTGCCGGTGCTGGCCGTGGTCACCAACATCGACGCCGACCACATGGACACCTACGGCCACGACTTCGCGCGCCTGAAGGCGGCCTTCGTGGAGTTCCTGCACCGCATGCCCTTCTACGGCGCGGCGGTGCTGTGCGGCGACGACCCTGGCGTGCGCTCGATCATGCCCATGGTGTCGCGGCCCATGGTCACCTACGGCCTGGGCCAGGAGGTGCAGGTGCGCGCGGTCGAGGTCGAGGCCCTGGCGGGTGGCCAGATGCGCTTCGTGTGCCAGCGCCGCAACCTCGGCAACGACGGCGTGGTGCTGCCCGATCTGCGCATCACCCTCAACCTGCCTGGCGTGCACAACGTGCTCAATGCCTTGGCCGCGATCGCCGTGGCCACCGAGCTGGAACTGCCCGACGCGCCCATCGCCGATGCGCTGCAGGCCTTCAGCGGCGTGGGTCGGCGCTTTCAACGCTGCGGCGATCTGGCCGTGTCCGCCGAGCGCGGCGGCGGCCAGTTCACCTTGATCGACGACTACGGCCACCACCCGGTGGAGATGGCCGCGGTGATCGCCGCGGCGCGCGGTGCCTTCCCGGGGCGTCGACTGGTGCTGGCCTTTCAGCCGCACCGCTACACCCGCACCCGCGATTGCTTCGAGGACTTCATCCAGGTGATGGGCCAGGCCGATGTGGTGTTGCTGACCGAGGTCTACGCCGCCGGCGAATCGCCCATCGGTGCCGCCGATGGGCGGGCGCTGGCGCGCGCACTGCGCGTGGCCGGCAAGCTCGATCCGGTGTACGTGGACGACGTGGCCGCCCTGCCGCAGGCGATCGTCGAACACGCGCGGGGCGGCGATGTGGTGATCGCGATGGGCGCGGGCTCGATGGGTGCCGTGCCGGCCCAGGTGTTGAACTTGACGCAAGGGAGCGCAGCATGACCGGTGTGGACGTCGCGGCCTTTGGACGGGTTGCGGTGCTGATGGGCGGCAGCAGCGCCGAGCGCGAGGTGTCGCTGATGTCCGGCGGCGGCGTGCTGCAGGCCCTGCGATCACAGGGCGTGGATGCGCATGCCTTCGATCCGGCCGAGCGCGAGCTGAGCGACCTGAAGCGCGAAGGCTACGGCCGAGTGTTCATCGCCCTGCACGGCCGCCATGGCGAGGACGGCACGGTGCAGGGCGCGCTCGAGCTGCTGGGCATTCCCTACACCGGCTCCGGCGTGATGGCCTCGGCCATCGCCATGGACAAGACCATGACCAAGCGCGTGTGGAAGACCGAAGGCCTGCCCACGCCGCGCTGGGTGTGGTTGAGCGTCGGCGACCAGACCCGCGAGCGGCTGCGCACCGTGCCCGACCAACTGGGGCTGCCGCTGATCGTCAAGCCGCCGCGCGAAGGCTCGTCCATCGGGGTCACCAAGGTTGGCGGTTATTCGGACATGGCCGAGGCGGTGAAGTTGGCCTCGCGCTACGACCCGGACGTGCTGTGCGAGGAGTTCATCGACGGTGAGGAAGTCACCTGCCCGGTGCTGGGCATCGGTGCCGATGCAGTGGCCTTGCCGGTGGTGAAAATTCAGGCCCCCGAGGGCAACTACGACTATCGAAACAAGTACTTTACCGACGATACTTCGTACCTGTGTCCAAGCGGCTTGCCACCTGACGAAGAACGTGAGATCCAGCGCATCGTCGTCGCTGCCTATCGCGCCCTCGGCTGCCGGGGATGGGGACGTGCCGACTTGATGATCCGCGCCGCCGACCGCAAGCCCTTCCTGCTGGAGATGAACACCTCGCCGGGCATGACCGGGCATTCGCTGGTGCCGATTTCCGCCAAGGCCGCCGGCCTGAGCTACCCCGCGCTTTGCGTGCAACTGCTGGCCTCGGCCATGCTCGACAGCACGGCCGCCGGACGCTGAAGGCTTGCCATGGTCATGCTCACCGCCACCAACCGCTTTGCGCACACGCTGCCACCCGACGTGCGGCTGATGAACGCCACGGCGCGTGCGGTGCTCGTGTTGGCCGGTGTGGTGCTTTGCGCTGCGGCGGCGGCCTGGATGGCGCGCTTGCCCATGTTCGCGTTGCGCGCGATCCAGGTGGACGGCGACATTGCGCGCAACAGCACCAGCACCATCCGCGCCAATGCCGCGCCGCGCCTGGCCGGCAATTTCTTCAGCATCGATCTGCAGAAGGCGCGCGGCGCCTTCGAGTCGGTGCCCTGGGTGCGCCATGCGGTGGTGCGGCGCGTGTGGCCCAACCGGCTGAGCGTGCAGCTCGAGGAGCATCGGCCCGCCGCGCTGTGGGCCGCCGACGACGGCAACGACAAGCTGGTCAACAGTTTTGGCGAGGTCTTCGAGGCCAACACCGGCGACGTGGAAGACGACGCGCTGCCGCGTCTGGCGGGCCCGGAGACCAGCTCGGCACGCATGCTGGCGGTCTATCGCCAACTGAACCCGGTGCTGGCCCGGTTGGATGCCGGTGACATCGAACAGCTCAGGCTGTCCGGTCGTGGATCGTGGCGCGCCGAAATGGAAGGGGGCGCGGTGATCGAGCTGGGTCGCGGCAACGACGAAGAACTGCTGGCACGCGCCGACCGCTTTGTGAGAACCGTGGCCCAGGTCACCGGCCAGTACCAGCGCCCGCTGGAGTACGCCGACCTGCGCCACACCGATGGCTACGCGGTGCGCCTGAAGGGCGTCACCACCCAATGGCCGGCAACGTCCGCCGCAAAACCGGCACGCAAGAGATAAGAGACAAATGGCCAAGCAATACAACGATCTCGTCGTCGGGCTGGACATCGGCACCGCCAAGGTGATGGTCGTGGCCGCCGAAGTGTTGCCCGGTGGCGAGCTGCGGCTGGCCGGCCTGGGCGTGGCGCCCACGCATGGCCTGAAACGCGGCGTGGTGGTCAACATCGACGCCACCGTGCAGAGCATCCAGCAGGCGCTCAAAGAGGCCGAGATGATGGCCGCCTGCAAGATCGAGAAGGTCTACACCGGCATCACCGGCAGCCACATCCGCGGCCAGAACAGCACGGGCATGGTCATCGTGCGCGACAACCGCGAGGTCACGCCGGTGGACGTGCAGCGCGTGGTCGAGACGGCCAAGGCGATCAACATTCCCAACGACCAGCGCCTGCTGCTGGTCGAGCCGCAGGAGTTCGTCATCGACGGCCACGAGGTGAAGGAGCCCGTCGGCATGAGCGGCAGCCGCCTCGAGGTGAAGGTGCACATCGTCACCGGCGCACAGAGCGCGGCCGAGAACATCCTCAAGTGCGTGCGCCGATGCGGCCTGGAGGTCGAGCGCCTGGTGCTCAACCCCAGCGCCGCCGCTGCCGCCGTGCTCACCGACGATGAGAAGGACCTGGGCGTGGCGGTGGTGGACATCGGCGCCGGCACCACCGATGTGAGCATCTTCACCGACGGCGCCATCCGCCACACGGCCGTGATCCCCATCGCGGGTGACCTGATCACCAGCGACATTGCGATGGCGCTGCGCACGCCGACCAAGGATGCCGAGGAGATCAAGGTCGAGTACGGCGTGGCCAAACAGCTGCTGGCCGACCCGAGCGAGAACCTCGAAGTACCCGGCCTGGGTGACCGCCCGCCTCGGCTGCTGTCACGCCAGGCGCTGGCCGGCGTGATCGAGCCGCGCGTCGAGGAAATCTATTCGCTGGTGCACCAGGTCATTCGGGAATCAGGCTACGAGGAGTTGCTGTCCTCGGGCATCGTGATCACCGGCGGCACCTCGGTGATGCCCGGCATGGTGGAGCTGGGCGAGGACATCTTCCTCAAGCCCGTGCGCAAGGGCCTGCCCACCTACAGCGGCCCCTTGTTCGACATGGTGGCCAACCCCCGCTCGGCCACGGTGATGGGTTTGCTGGAAGAGGCGCGCATGGCGCGGGCGCGTGGCTTGAAGGTGGCGCAACAGGCGGGCTCGGTGCAGACGCTTTTTGGCCGCGCGAAGGATTGGTTTCTGGGGAATTTCTGAAGTCTGTAGATCGACCAACACAACAAGAGGATGCACCCCACATCCGACGTTATTTGAAGTAGCTGAAGTACACACATTCATTGGCAACTGCTTGACACGAAAACAGGAGAGATTCACATGCCTATCGAGATGATCGAAGAATTCGACCAGGGCACCCGCATCAAGGTGGTGGGCGTGGGCGGCGGCGGCGGCAACGCGGTCGAGCACATGATCACCCAGGGTGTCCAGGGCGTCGAATTCGTCTGCGCCAACACCGATGCGCAGGCGCTCAACCGCTCCAGCGCGCACCAGCTGATCCAGCTCGGCGACAACGGGCTGGGCGCCGGCGGCAAGCCCGAGAAGGGCAAGGCCGCGGCCGAGGAGGCCGAGGCCCGCGTGCGCGCATCGCTCGATGGTGCGCACATGGTCTTCATCACCGCCGGCATGGGCGGTGGCACCGGCACCGGCGCCGCGCCCATCGTGGCGCGCGTGGCCAAGGAAATGGGCATCCTCACCGTGGGCGTGGTCACCAAGCCCTTCGACTTCGAAGGCCCGCGCCGCATGAAGCAGGCCGACTCGGGCACCTCCGAGCTCGAAGCCAATGTGGACAGCCTGATCGTGGTGCTGAACGAGAAGCTGCTCGAGGTGCTGGGCGACGATGTCACGCAGGACCAGGCCTTCGCGCATGCCAACGACGTGCTGAAGAACGCCGTGGGCGGCATCAGCGACATCATCCACATGCACGGCCTGGTGAACGTCGACTTCGAAGACGTCAAGACCGTCATGAGCGAGCCCGGCAAGGCCATGATGGGCACGGCGCAGGCCAGCGGCCCGGACCGTGCCACCAAGGCGGCCGAGCTGGCAGTGGCCTGCCCGCTGCTGGAAGGCATCGATCTCAGCGGCGCGCGCGGCGTGCTGGTGCTGATCGCCGCCAACCGCACCAACTTCAAGCTCAGCGAAAGCAAGTCGGCGATGAACACCATCCGCCGCTACGCCGCCGAAGATGCGCACATCATCTTTGGTGCCGCTTACGATGAAGGTCTGGGTGACCAACTGCGCGTCACCGTCATTGCCACCGGCCTGTCGCGTGCGCGCCCGGTGGCCGCCCCGCTCACCGTGGTGCAGGCGCCCGCCGCCCAGCCCGCGCTGCGCACCGGCACCGACGGCCTGCCCATCCTGAACCACGTGGCGCAGCAGCCGCAGAACGTGTCCGCCGCGCCGGGCCAGCAGCAGCACGACTACAGCGGCCTGTCCACGCCCAGCGTCTGGCGCAGTGCGCGCACCCAGGCGGCGGCCAAGGTGGAGGCGCTCAGCTCCAACGGCATGGACGAGATCGAGATCCCGGCGTTCCTGCGCAAGCAGGCGGATTGATCTCGCTCCCCCCGAAGCGGCTGCGCCGCCTCCCCCCAGGGGGGGCGGCCGCCGACGGCCCGGCGGAGCCGGTTCCGTGGCGGCCGCATGGTGGGTGGCTGGCCTGCGACGCTGTGGTGGTGTGGGGTTTAAGGGTGGCGCCGCGACTTGTGCTGAAACCTGTCAACATGCAGGCTGCTACCAAGTTTTGAGGAGACTCAGATGGCCGCCACTGCTGTCCTGATGCGCTTGCAGGCGCTGGCCCTGGTCTTGAGCTGGCCGATGCAGGGGGCCTCGGCGCAAGGGGCCGCGCCGGCCGTCAGCGTGACCGGCGCCGCGCAGGTCGCTGCCTGCCCGGCCTTGCTGCACCAGCGCTTCCCGCGCCTTCAGGACGAGAAGCCGCAGGACCTGTGCCAGTACGCGGGCAAGGTGCTGCTGGTGGTCAACACGGCCAGCTACTGCGGCTTCACCTCGCAATACGAGGGTTTGGAAGCCTTGCATGCAAAGTACGCATCCAAGGGCCTGGTGGTGCTGGGTTTTCCGTCGAATGACTTCGGCCAGCAGGAGCCGGGCGACAGCAAGCAGATCGCCGACTTCTGCTTCAACACCTACGCCGTCAAGTTCCCGATGTTCGCCAAGACCTCGGTGGTGGGGCCGCAGGCCAATCCCCTGCACACCGCATTGGCCAAGGCCACCGGCAAGGCACCGAAGTGGAACTTCCACAAGTACCTGATCGACGCCAAGGGGCAGGCCGTGGCCAGCTATGTCAGTGCCACCAAGCCCAGCGACGCCGTGCTGGTGGACGCGATCGAGAAGGCGCTGGCCTCGCGTTGAATTGATGCCCACCAGGGCCGGGCCTTGGCCGTGGGCCCCGGGGTCGGTCAAGGCTTGGCGAGCTGCGAGGCCGCGGCAGCGGTCTTGCGCAGGTCTGGCTGGTCGGCCAACCTCGCCAGGATGGCAATGCCCAGCACCTGCTGCCCGTCGGCGCTGCGCGTCTCGAAGCGCGCCGGCTCGCCGTTGGGCGTCACCAGGCGCGGTTGCGCCACCAGTTGCAATGGGCGACCGCTGCTGAGCCGCCCATCCAGTTGCAGCTGCTTGCCGTCGCGGGTGGTCACGGTCAGTTCCAGGCGCCATGGGCCGGCTTGGGCATCACCCCGCGTCCACTGCATCGACATCGATTGGCCCAGGCGGCCGAACAAGCGTGGCGAGGCCAGGGGCGTCCCGTCCTGGTCGACCTGGATGTAGAGCATCACCGATTCGGGGTGGGCGGGCGTTGCAGGATCGGATGCAAGGTTGGCCGCTGCCGCCTGCAGGGCGTGCCCCAGCCCGGCGGCTCCCAGGCAGAGCAGGGCCACCAGGCCGAGCCCGGTGTGGCGTCGGGCCAGGGAACGTGGGTGGTGCTTCAGCATGGCGACTCTCTGGACGAGGGGGTGGGTGGTGTGCCAGCCGACGGCCAGCGGGTTGAACCAAAGGCACACGGCCCAGGCCGTGGCCAGCAGGTTGCACAGGTTGTCGCGGCGGTCGGCGTGCACTGCTTCGTGGGCGAGGGTCGCAGCTTGCTCCGGCCTTGCGCACAGGACTCAAGCACCGTCGTACTCCTTGATGAGGCGCTTCAAGGCTTCGATGTCGGCGCGCCTGAGTTTGCGGTGCGCCGCGAAGTGCGTCACCAATGGTGTCAGGCGGCCGTCGAACCAACGATCGAGCAGGCCATTGCGCTGCTCTGCCATCCAATCCTGGTGCTGCAGCACCGGGCGGTAGAGGTAACGTCGCCCATCGGGCGTGGCGCTGATCGCCCCCTTGTTCAGCAAGCGGTTGATCAGCGTCTTGATGGTGGCCCGCTTCCACGCCTGCCGACCCTGCAGCGCCTGGGCGATGTCTTCAGTGCTCATCGGGCTGCGGTGCCACAGCACGTCCATGACGTGGACTTCGGCTTCGGTGATGTTCATGCGGTGATTACCGATGTAAACGATGGTGATGTTTACAGCTGTAGTCGATGCTGTCAAGCCCACCGTCCCGCGCGTGCATGGGCATGGTCGGCTGTTTGAACTGCAGGCACTACCATGCGGCCTTCGCGTGCACCGTTGCTCCGATGCCCTCAAGCCCATGAAACGACGACAGTTCCTTCAAGCCAGCACCGCTTCGTCCACCGCCGCATTCGCCGCAGGCGCCATGGCCGCGGACGTTGCGGCGATCCAGGCCGCTGCAGCGCCGGACGCTGGCTTCGAGTGGATCGAGACCGGTGCAGCAGCCCTGTCGCAGGCCATGGCCGAGGGCCGCACCACCGCGGTGGCCCTGGTGCAGGCCTATGGCGCACGCATCGCGGCCATCGACCAGAGCGGGCCGCGCCTGGCCGGCGTGCTGGAGATGAATCCGGATGCTCAGGCGATCGCCGCGCGGCTCGACGCCGAACGCGCCGGGGGCCGCCTGCGCGGGCCGCTGCACGGCATCCCGGTGGTGGTCAAGGACAACATCGCCACGGCCGACCGCATGGCCACCAGTGCCGGTTCGCCCGCCTTGATGGGCATTGCGCCGCCGCGCGATGCCGCGGTGGTGCAGCGCCTGCGCGCGGCAGGTGCGGTGGTGCTGGCCAAGACCAACCTGTCCGAGTGGGCCAACTTCCGCGGCAAGAATTCGATCAGTGGATGGAGTACGCGCGGTGGGCAGACGCGCAACCCCTATGCGCTGGACCGCACGCCGAGCGGCTCGTCGTCCGGCACCGGAGCGGCCGTGGCCGCCAACCTGTGCGCGCTGGGTGTGGGCACCGAGACCGACGGCTCGATCACCTCGCCGGCCAGTGTTTCCGGCCTGGTGGGCATGAAGCCCACGCTGGGCCTGGTCAGCCGCAACGGCATCGTGCCCATCGCCTTCTCGCAGGACACGGCCGGGCCCATGTGCCGCAGCGTGGCCGACGCAGCGCTGTTGTTGGCCGCGATGACCGGTGTCGATCCCCACGATCCGGCCACGCGGGCGCAGACGGGCAGGCTCGGTGCCGAGGCCCTGCTGCGGCTGCCGGCCCAGGCGCTGCGTGGTGCGCGCCTCGGGGTGGCGATGAACCTGGTCGAGGGGCACACCCAGGCCACCGTGGCGCTGTTCGAGTCGGCCCTGGTCGCGTTGCACGATGCCGGGGCCACCCTGGTTCGTGCGCCCCTGCCCAACCTGGACAAGATGGGGGTGGGTGAGTTGGACGTGCTGTTGTTCGAGATGCGCCACGCGATGGCGGCCTACCTGGCCGAATTCGCCGCCAGCGGGCCGCACTGCGGTCTCGCGGACCTGGTGGCCTACAACAAGGCACACCCCGAGACCCTGGCCTTGTTCGGGCAGGAGTGGTTCGAGGCCTCCGACGCGAAGGGTCCGCTGGACCAGCCGGCCTACCGCCAGGCGCTGGCGCGAGGCCGGCGCTATGCGCGCACCCATGGCATCGATGCCATGCTGCGCAAGCATCGGCTGGATGCCATCGTGGCCCCCACGGGCGGGCCCGCAGGCCTGATCGATCCGATCAATGGCGACGGTGGCACGGCGCCATCGGCCACCATGCCCGCCGCCGTGGCCGGCTACCCGCACATCACGGTGCCCATGGGCCAGGTCTCGGGCCTGCCGGTCGGCCTGAGCCTGTTTGGCGGGCCTTGGCAGGACGCACGGCTGTTGGCCCTGGCCCTGCACTTTGAACAGGTCACCCGGCACAGGACGCCGCCCACCTTCAAAGCCCGCAGTGTTTGAACCCCCACGCGCCGAACGCTGCCGGGCTACCATGCCAGCCTTGTCGGTCCGCCATGGGGTGGGCAGGCCAGGAGGAACAACCGCCATGGGCAAATTGATTTCGGGCGCTGGATGGCCGAGACCGTGGCGCGTGGTCGCTGGCCTGCTCGTGCTGGTGCTGGGGGTCGGCTCGTGGGCCGTGCCGGCAAGGGCCGCCGCGGCCGCGACAGGCGTGCTGTTGACCATCCTGGACGGCGAGGCGGTGCTGCGCACCGGTGCGAACGGCATTGCGGCGGCCGAGGGCCTGCGTCTGCCCGAGGGCACCTTGCTGGAGACTGCGCCGTCCACGCGCCTGCTGCGTCTGGAATGGCCCGATGGCAGCCTGCTCGATCTCGGGCCCGACACCATGCTCATGCTGCAGCCTGGCCCGTGGGGGCGCAGTGGTGGGCCGGCGCCAGCCTACTACCTGTTGCGAGGCTGGGCCAAGCAAGTGGCCGCCGCAGGCCAGGCCCACCGTGGCGGCGTGTCGCCGCAGCTGGACGTCCTGCCCGGCGCGGGCGTGCTGGTGCTGCATGTCACGGCCGAGCAGACCTGGGCGTTTGCCGAAGCCGGCGATGCGCATCTGGCCGAGCGCGGCAGTGCCGGCACCCGGGTGGCGCTCGAGCCCGGCCAGGCCTATTTGCGGCAAGGCGTCGCGCGCGGCGAGGTGGCGCCACGCCCCCACCCCGAGCAACTGAAGCAGGTGCCCAAAGGTTTTCGCGACACCATCGGCCCGCGCGCCGCGCAGTTCAAGGGTCGACCCGAACCGAAGCCGGTGGTCTTGCCCGCCCCCGGCTATGCCGCGCTTCAGGCCTGGTTGACTGGCGAGCCGGCGCTGCGCCGCGACTTGCCCAAGCGCTTCGCTGTGCTGCTGAAGGAGCCGGGTTTCCGTGCCGCAGTGGACGCCAAGCTGAAATTGCACCCGGAATGGGAACCGGTGCTTCGTCCACCGTTACCCAAGCCCAGTACCAAACCGTACGAGGACAAACGATGAAGCTGCTGGTCAAGTTCAATCTGCTCTACCTGCTGGCCATGGCGCTGGGCGTGGCCACGGCGGGCTTCATCATCCGCAACCTGCTGCAGGACAACGCGCGCGACGAGGTGCTCAACAGCGCCCGGCTGATGATGGACAAGGCGGTGGCCGTGCGTGCCTACACGTCCAAGCAGATCACGCCGCTGCTCGAAACGCAGATGAAATACGAGTTCCTGCCGCAGTCGGTGCCGAGCTATTCGGCGGTGGAGGTGCTCTCGGCCCTGCAGGCCAAGCACCCCGAATTCGCCTACAAGGAAGCCACGCTCAACCCCACCAACCCGCGCGACCGGGCGGCCGGCTGGGAAGTGGACGTGGTCACCCAGTTCCGCAACACCGCCGACCTGAAGGAATTCGTCGGCCAGCGCGATACCCCCGCCGGCCCCTCGCTGTTCATTTCGCGGCCCTTGCGCATCACCGACCCGGCCTGCCTGCGCTGCCACTCCAGCGTCGAGGCGGCGCCCAAGACCATGGTGGACAAGTACGGCCCGGCCAACGGCTTCGGCTGGAACTTGAACGAGGTGATCGGCGCGCAGATCATGTCGGTGCCCATGACCGTGCCGCTGGACAGAGCGGACCGGTCGTTCAAGGTGTTCATGACGGCCTTGGTGGCGGTGTTCGTCGTCGTGGGCGTCTTGCTCAACCTGATGATCTGGGCGGTGGTGGTGCGGCCGGTGACGCGCCTGTCGGCCTTGGCCGACCGCGTGAGCCAGGGCGACATGGACGCACCCGAGTTCGCCACCGGCAGCCGTGACGAAATCGGCGTGCTGGCCGATTCCTTTGCGCGCATGCGGGCCAGCGTGGTGCAGGCCATGAAGATGTTGGAAGGCTGAGTTTGGCGGCGCGCATCGGCTGACCCGACAATCCCGGCATGGCCCGTCCGGAAAAGCTCGGCAAGTACCAGATCACCGACACGCTCGGTGAGGGCGCCATGGGCGTGGTCTACAAGGGCTTCGACCCGGACATCCGCCGGGTGGTGGCGCTCAAGACCATCCGCCGCCAGTTCGACGACGGCTCGGGCATGCTGGAGGTCATTGCGGCGCGCTTCCGCAACGAGGCCCAGGCAGCGGGCCGACTCGCCCACCCCAACATCGTCGCGGTGTACGACTATGGCGAAGACGGCGACACCGCCTTCATCGCGATGGAGTTCGTGGAAGGCGCCAACCTGTCGCACTTCCTGGGCCGGCGGGTGCGTTTCACCGATGAGGACGTGCAGAGCGTCATCTGCCAGTTGCTCGACGGCCTGGACCATGCGCACGAGCAGGGCGTGTGGCACCGCGATGTCAAGCCGGCCAACCTGATCATGACCCACACCGGGCGGCTGAAGATCGCCGATTTCGGCATCGCCCGCATCGAATCGGCTGGCCTCACGCGGGCCAACAGCATGATCGGCACGCCCAGCCACATGGCGCCAGAGCAGTTCCTGGGCACGCCGATCGACCGGCGCGTGGACGTGTACGGCGCCGGCGTGGTGCTGTTCCAGATGCTCACCGGCCGCGCCCCGTTCACCGGCGACACCGAGTCGCTGATGTACCGCGTGGTGCACGAAGCCGCGCCCGTGCCGTCCGAAGTGGACCCTGGCCCGCCGCGGCCCAGCGGCTACGACGGCATCGTCGCCAAGGCGCTGGCCAAGGACCGCGAAAAACGCTTCGCCACCGCCGCCGCCTTCAAGGCCGCGGTGCTGAACCAGGTGGGCCACGAGGTGAGCGCCACGCTGTGCAGCGACACGCTGGGAGCGCTTCAGCGCCACAGTGCGGCGCCACACGATCCGGTCACGCGCGTGATGCCGCGCGCCGGCTCGACGGCCGGTACGTCCGTCCCGGGCGATTGGGAGTCCAGCGTGCTGTCGCAGGTGGAGGCCTCGTTGGCCCGTCACATCGGCCCGCTGGCGCGGGTCATGGTGCGGCGCGCGGCGCGCGAGTGCACGGACCTGGACGCGTTGTATTCGCGTTTGGCGCAGCAGGTCACCGACCCGGCCGCACGCAGCGCGTTCTTGTCGCAGAGCTCGCTGGCCGGACATGGCCCCGGCTCGATGGGGGCATCGGGCTCGGCCGGTTCGATCGGGCTGGGCGGCACGGCCGTGGCGCGAGGCGTCACCGACTCGTTGCGCGCCGCAGCCGAGCGTTTGTTGGCGCAGCACCTGGGGCCGATCGCCCGGGTGGTGGCCAAGAAGGCGGCCGAACAGACGGGCGAGCGCGAGCTGTTCGGTGCCCGCCTGGCCGAAGCCATCACCGACGCGGCCAAGCGCAAGAAATTCCTCGACGATTTCAACAGGTTGTAGCTCCCCCCGGAGCGGCTTCGCCGCTGCCCCCCAATGGGCGATGCCAGCGGCCCGGCAAAGCCGGTTCCGCGGCGTCTACATGGTTGCGATGGCGACCTGCGTTGCGCATGCAATCTGCCCCATGCGCGAGAATGCCGGCATGATCCGCCAACGCACCCTTCAGTCGCTCACCCGCGCCGTGGGTGTGGGCATGCACAGCGGCCAGAAGGTCGAGCTCACGCTGCGCCCCGCCCCGCCCGATACCGGCATCGTCTTTCGCCGGGTGGACCTGGCCACGCCAGTGGAGATCCCGGTGCGTTTCGACTCGGTCAGCGACACGCGCATGGCCTCCACCATCTCGGCCGGCGGCGACCCGGGCGCGCCGAAGGTGCAGACCATCGAGCACCTGATGTCCGCCTGCTGCGGCCTGGGGCTGGACAACCTCATCGTCGACATCACCGCCGACGAAGTGCCCATCCTCGACGGTTCGGCCGCCAGCTTCGTGTTCCTGCTGCAAAGCGCTGGCATCGCGCTGCAGGAGGCGCCCAAGCGATTCCTGCGCGTGCTCAAGCCCGTGGAAGTGCGCCAGGGCGACGGCGATCGCCTGATGTGGGCACGGCTGGAGCCGCACAACGGCTTCACGCTCAGCTTCGAGATCGATTTCGACCATCCGGCGGTGGACGCCACCGGCCAGCGCACCACCTTCGACATGGGCTCGGGCCGCTACAAGCGCGACATCGCCCGCGCCCGAACCTTCGGCTTCACCAAGGACCTGGATGCCATGCGCGCGCGCGGGCTCACGTTGGGGGGCAGCATGGACAACGCCATCGTGGTGGGCGAGCACCGCGTGCTCAATGCCGATGGCCTGCGCTACGACGACGAGTTCACCAAGCACAAGATCCTGGATGCCATCGGCGATCTCTACAACGTGGGCCACCCCATGCTCGCGGCGTACAGCGCCTACAAGAGTGGCCACGCCCTGAACAACCTGCTGCTGCGCAAGCTGTTGTCCGATGCCTCGAGCCACGACTTCGTCACGTTCGAGGACGAAGCCCAGGCGCCCGCCGGTTTCGCCGAACTGGCGCCGGCCTGGTAGCGGCCTGGCCACGGTCTGCTCGCAGCAACGCCAACGCCCAAAGCACTCAAGCCATGTTCCTGTTTCGCCTGGTCTTCGGTCTGCTGCTGGTGTTCAGCCTGCTGTGTTTCGCGATGTTCGTGGGCACCCGGCAGGCGCTGTGGTGGAAGCGCGGCATGGTGGTGCTGAAATGGACCCTGTTGGCTGCCGCCGGCTTTTTTGCGGTGCTGATACTCGAGCGCCTCGCGCCGCTGTTGTAGAGTCGGCCCGCACATGAAGTACCTGTTCTGGACCTCCGGCCTGCTGCTGATCCCGCTGATCGGATCGTCGATCTTCTTCTTCAGCCTCTACCTGGGCACGGGCGAGCACGTGCCCAAGGCGAGGGCCGTGGCGCTGTACCGCTGGTCGGTGGTGCTGGTGCTGGGCACCTTCAACATCTGGATCTTCACGCGGGTGTTTCAGGGCATCGCGGCGCTGATGCGCTGAGCAGGCCGCGCGCCGGCCGGCGTCGATCAGAACAGGTGTTGGGCCAGAAAGACCAGGCTGCGTCCGCGCGCCAAGGCTGCACTCGGTGCGTGATAGGAGGCACGCGCCCAGCAATTGAAGCCGTGCGTCGATCCGGGGTACACCAGCACCTCGGCCGGCCTGCCGGCCATCGCCTCACGCACCGCTTGCACAGCCTGCAAGGGGATGTGGTCGTCGTGCTCGGCACAGTGGAACTGCATGGGCGCCGTGATGCGGGAGGCCAGTGCCAGCTGGCCCTGGATGCCGCCACCGTAGTACGCCACTGCAGCGTCCACGCCGCCGAGCGCCGCCGCCTGGAAGGCCAGGCGCCCGCCCATGCAGTAGCCGATGGCACCCACCTTGCCGTCGGCCACCTCGGGCCGACCACGCAGTGTGGCGATGGCGGAGCGGAGGTCGGCGGCCACGTCCATCGGCTGCAAGGCGGTGGCCAAGGCGATGCCGCGCTGGCGCTCGTCGCCCACATAGCCCAGTTCGACGCGCGGCGCCTGGCGCCAGAACACGTCCGGCGCCAGGACCGTGAAGCCATCCAGCGCGTAGCTGTCCGCCACCGCGCGGATGTGCTCGTTCACGCCGAAGATCTCCTGCAGCAACAACAGGCCAGGCCCATGGCCAGCGGGTGGGCAGGCCAGGTAGGCGCCGCCCGCACCTGGCAGGTCGATCCAGCGGGCTTGGACGGGTGAGGGCATGAGGGCAGCCTGTCGGTTGGCGAAGGGACCCCATGGTACCGACGGGTGAATGGTCCTGGGCTATGCTGTGCCCTCAGCGGGTGGCGTGACTTCCCGGGCGGCGAGGGGCATGGGCGAAATCACCGAATTGATCCATTCGGCGGGCCAGGGCGACGCGGGCGCGGTGGATCGCCTGTATCGCTTGCTGTATGCCGATCTGCGCCGTGTGGCCCACGCCAAGCTGCGCCGCGGGTCTGGGCCGGCACCGCTGGACACCACCGAGTTGGTACACGAGAGCTACCTCCGGCTGGTGCAGCTCGAGAAGCTGAGCGTCAACGATCGCTCGCACTTCATGGCCTATGCGGCGCGGGCGATGCGCTCGGTCATCGTCGACCTGGTGCGCGAGGCACAGGCCGATCGTCGCGGAGGCGGCCAGGTCATGGTGACCTTGGATACGGCGGTGTCCGATGCCGCGCCCGACGGCGACGATCAGATCCTGGCGGTGCACGAGGCACTGCAGGCCCTGGCCGCCATCGACGAGCGCATGGTGCGTGTGGTCGAGATGCGCTACTTCGTCGGCCTGGATATGGACGAGATCGCGCAGGCGCTCCACGTGGGCAAGCGGACGGTGGAGCGCGACTGGGAAAAGGCGCGCAGCTTCCTCTACGCCGCATTGAAACGGGGCTGAGCCGGAGAGCCCCTCCCGCCAGGCGATGCGCACCGGAGCCGTGGCGGAGCGGGGCCCTGCTTTTCGTTTGCCCGTTTCAAGGCCGATGCCTTCGATGCCATGGACCTCAATGCTGCCGACTGGGCACGCGTCTTTCGCCCGCTCGACGAGTTGCGCACAGGGCAGTTGCCCTATTCGCTGAAAAGAGCGACATCGGCACCCGCGCGCACCTGGCCTCTGGCGGGCAGGGCTCGTGGAGGCGGCGGTGTTGGGTCGACACCGCCTTGAGCCGGGCAGGGCTGCAGCACAGGCAGCTGCACTTTCGTTGACATGAAAGGCTTGGCCCAGGCGTTTCAACGAGGCGACGTTTTTTCGTCAGCCGTCGCCAATCTGCTGGGCGGCGTGGCGGATTTCGGGTGGCCGGCCCGTTTCACTGGGATAGCAGCCATGTCGGATCTGCCAAGGAGAGCCCCTGATGAACGCCTTGCCAACCACCCTTGCCTGTCTGGCGGCCCTGGCCATCGGCAGCGCCCAGGCCGCGCCGTGCCGAGATGGCGGAGGCACCGGCGCCTGGGTCTACAACGGCGTGCTCACGCCGCATTTCGCAGACAGCCTGACCGTGCGCTGCGCCCCCCAATCGGCGGCCGCCAACTACTCGGGGATCGCGCAGTACGAATACGGCCCCGACAACGTGACGCTGGGGTTGAGCGCCAGCGCATTCGGCGAACCAGGCAGCGTTCATGCCCGTGCCAGCTCCGTGGTGCTGAGCGGCGGGCCCAGCGAGCGCCTCACGAACGCCTATCCCGCCGCCGCGGTCGCCAATGCCCGCAGCGGCTTGGCGTTCAGCCTCAATGCACCCGCGGGCACACCGGCGCACGTGCTCGCGCCCGTCGAGTTCGACATTCGAGGCGGTGGTCAACTGGCGGGCGAGCACGGCGCCTTTGCCGGGTCCGGAGGCTATGACTTGCTCTACCCTTCGAACGGCATCCGTTGGAGCGAGAAGGGCCAGTACCGAGACGGCAGCGGCGTGGTGCGCGACAGCGGGTACAACCACGGCCGCTGGGATGGTCCGATCATGGATGTCGAGTTCGAGACCCAGCGCACTGGCCTGTTCGAAGCTGGGGAGAACTTCTTTCAGGTCATCCTGGAGGTGATTGCGATCGGCAACGGCCTGGCCGATTTCAGCCACACCGCCAGCATCGCTGGCCTGCGTGTGGCGGATGGCTGGTCCTTGACCCTTCCGGAAGGGCTCTTCACCGTGGATCCGGCCGACCCGCGGCACTACATCCTCAGCTCCTCGGCGGTGGCCGTGCCTGAACCCGCGACCTTCGTCTTGAGCGTGCTCGGCCTGGCCGGTGCGCTGTCGATCCGGCGTCGGCGTCCTTGGGGCGCTCAATAGGTTCGGCCGCGCCGGTACTGCGCGTGGCTGCGCGGGTCCAGCGCGGTGGCGCTGGCCAGCGCAGCAAAACTGCCCGCCGCGTGCGCGTGGGTGATGGCCAGGCCCAGTGCGTCGGCCGCGTCCTTGCCGGGCAGGCCGGGCAGCTTGAGCAAGCGCATCACCATCGCCTGGATCTGCGCCTTGCTGGCCAGGCCATGGCCGACGATGGCCTTCTTCATCTGCAGCGCGGTGTATTCGGCCACCGGCAGGTCGGCGGAGACCAGCGCGGTGAGCGCCGCACCGCGCGCCTGGCCCAGCAGCAGCGTGCTTTGCGGATTGACGTTGACGAACACGATCTCCACCGAAGTGGCCTGCGGCTGGTAGCGCTGCACGACCTCGCGCACGCCATCGAAGATGATCTTCAGGCGCGCGGGCAGGTTGCTCTTTGCCGCCTCCAGCGTGCTGATGGTGCCACTGGCCACATAACGCAGGTGTGGGCCGTCCACATCGATGACGCCGAAGCCGGTACGCTGCAGGCCGGGGTCGATGCCCAGCACGCGCAGCGCGATGCGATCGGCCTTCATGCCTTCAACTGGAAATACCAGCGCACCGAGTGAAAGAACACCGGTGCGGCAAAGCACAGCGCAGCCACCCGATCGAGCAGGCCCACGGCGCCCGTGACGGCTTCGGTGTTGCCCCAGTGGCGCACGCCGGCGTCCTTCTTCAGCGCGCGCATCACGAAGTCGCCCAGCGTGCCCGAGGCGCCTGCGATCATGGCCATGGCCAGGGCCTGCGGCGCCTTGAACGGCGTGATCCAGTACAGCGCGGCGCCCAGCATGCCCGCACCAAGCACCCCCGACGCAAAGGCACGGTAGGAGAACGATCGATCGATGTGCCGCGCCACCGGCCGAAGGCGCAGTCGACGGCTGGCGGCCTCCTGCACGATCTGCGCGAAGGCGGCCACCATCACCAGGAAGAACAGCAGGAACGCGCCCCGCCCCTCGTAGTGCGGGAACTCAAGCAACAACAAGGCCGGTGCGTGCGACAGACCAAAGACGCAGACCATGATGCCCCATTGGATCTTGGCGTTGCGTTCGAGGAAGCGTTCCGGATCTCCGGCCATTGCGCTGACCACCGGGATGGCCAGGAACATGTAGACCGGTATGAACACCGAGAACAGGTCGAAGCTGCGGCTGCCCACCAGCACGTACTGCAGCGGCAACACGACGAAGAAGGCCAGCAGCAGGCTGCGGTGGTCGCTGCGCCGCGTGGCCAGCAAGGTGATGTATTCGCGCAGCGCCAGGAAGGACAGCACGCCGAACAACAGCGTGGCGCCCACCGGCCCCGACATCCACGCCATCCAGAACACCACGGCACCAACCCACAGCGCACGCAGGTCACGGTTAAAACGTGAGTGCCGCTCCTGGGCCGCCGCACTGTCTTCGCGCAGCCGCACCAGGAACGCCACCAGGCTGGTCAGCAGCAGGGCGCCGAACAGGGCCACGAACAGCAGCCCCACCTGCTGATCGGCCTGGAGGTGCTTGAGCGTGTTCATTGCATCGCCTTGGGCTCAGCGCCCCGCGGGCTCGAGCGCGATCACGGCATCGCGCGCGCGGTCGAGGAAGGCGCGCTTGTCCTCGCCCGGGGACAGCGTGACTGGCGCGCCAAAGGTCACCGTGCACAGGATGGGCACCGGCACCACTTCGCCCTTGGGCATCACCCGCTGCACGTTGTCGATCCAGGCCGGGATCAGCTGCACCTGCGGGAACTGCTCCGCCAGGTGGTACAGCCCGCTCTTGAAGGGCTGCGGCTGGCCCTTGTTGCTGCGCGTGCCTTCCGGAAAGATCACCAGCGAATCGCCCTGCTGCAAGGCCTCGGCCAGAGGCTCCAGCGGGTCCTGATCGTCGCTGCGCTGACGGCTGACATAGACGGCATGGAAGACCTCGCGCGTGAGCCAGTGCTTGAAGGGGCCGGCGGTCCAGTAGTCGCGCGCCGCGATGGGGCGCGTGGTGGCCCGCAACTCGCTCGGCAGCGCCGCCCAGATCAGCACCCAGTCGAGGTGGCTCTGGTGGTTGGCGAAGTAGATGCGCTGCTCGGCCTTGGGCGGGCAGCCCTTCCAGTGGCCCTGCGCGCCGGTGATCAGGCGGGCGATGAACGAGATCAGCATGCCCATGGCATCGGCGCGGGTCATGGCACGATCTTACGGCGGCTGTGCCACCGTTCCCGACGCGTCTCGGTCAAGCCAGGTGCGCTGCGGCCAGCAACTCTTGCGTGTAGGCCTGGCGCGGTGCATCGAACAGGGCCAGGGTCTCGCCTTCTTCGACGATGTCACCGTTCTTCATCACCATCACCCGGTGGGCCATCGCGCGGATCACGGCCAGATCGTGGCTGATGAAGATGTAGCTCAGGCCCCGGCGCTGCTGCAGTTCGGCCAGCAGGGCCAGCACCTGCTGCTGCACCGACACATCCAGCGCGGACGTGGGCTCGTCCAGCACCAGGATCTCGGGCTGCAGCACCACCGCGCGGGCGATGGCAATGCGTTGGCGCTGGCCGCCGGAGAACTCGTGCGGATAACGTTGCAGGACGCCGGCCACGCCGTGGCGCTCGCTCAGACCCACTTCGTCGAGCATGGCCAGCACGCGTTGTTCTCGCTCGGCGAGCGACAACTCGGGGTGGTGCAGGGCCAGACCTTCACCGACGATCTGTCCCACCGTCATGCGCGGCGAGAGCGAGGCGAACGGGTCCTGCAGCACCACCTGCATGCGCTGGCGCATGCGGCGCAGCACGGCGCGGTCCGCGTTGTCGATGCGCTCGCCATCGAGCCACACGCTGCCGTGCGAGATGGGTTGCAGCGCCAGCAGCGCCATGCCCAGCGTGGTCTTGCCCGAGCCGGATTCACCCACGATGCCAAGGGTCTCGCCACGCTGCAGTTGCAGCACGGCCTGGTTCACGGCCCTGAACTGGCGCTTGCTGAACCAGCCGGTGGCGATGTCGAAGCTCACGCTCACCTGCTCGCCGCGCACCAGCACCGGTGCATCGGCGGCCACCGGTTGAATCACGCGTTGGGGCTTGGTGGCCATCAGGCGCTGGGTGTAGGGGTGCTGCGGCTGGCCGAACACAGAGGCGGTGTCGCCCATCTCCACCAATTTGCCGCGCTCCATCACGCCCACGCGGTCGCTGAAGCGGCGCACCAGGTTCAGGTCGTGGGTGATGAACAGCAAGGCCATGCCCATCTCGCGCTGCAGCTCTTCGAGCAGCACGAGGATCTGTGCCTGGATGGTGACGTCGAGCGCCGTGGTCGGCTCGTCGGCGATCAGCAGCTTGGGGTTGCAGGCCAGGGCCATCGCGATCATGGCGCGCTGGCGCTGCCCGCCGGAGAGCTGGTGCGGGTACACATCGATGCGGCGCTCGGGCTCGGGGATGCCGGTGCGGCGCAGCAGCTCGATGCCGCGCGCGCGGGCAGCTTCCCTGGACATGCCCTGGTGCAGTTCCAGCACCTCGCCGATCTGGTTGCCCACGGTGTACAGCGGGTTCAGCGCGGTCATCGGCTCCTGGAAGATCATGCCGATCTCTGCGCCGCGGATGCCACGCATCTCGCGCTCGCTCTTGCGCATCAAGTCGGCACCGTTGAAGCGGATCGCGCCGGTGCTGGCGGCTGCGTCCACCAGGCGCAGCACCGAGAGCGCCGAGATGGACTTGCCCGAGCCCGATTCACCCACCAGCGCAAACCTTTCGCCTGGGGCGACACTGAACGACACATCGTCGACCACCGTGGTGGGGCCGAAGCGCACGCTCAGGTGGTCGATTTCCAGCAAGGCAGTGGCGCTGCTCATGACTTTCTCGTGTCGAAGGCGTCGCGCAGCGCGTCGCCAATGAAGGTGAGCAGCAGCATGGTGACCACCAGCAGCACGAAGGTGGGCACGATGATCCACCAGGCATCGAGGTTGGCCTTGCCCTGCAACAGCAATTCGCCCAGCGAAGGCACCGAGGCCGGCACGCCCAGGCCAAGGAAATCGAGCGAGGTGAGCGCCAGGATGGCCGCGCTCATGCGAAAGGGCAGGAAGGTGATCACCGGCGTGAGCGAATTGGGCAGCACATGGCGGCGGATGATCTGCAGGTTGCTCAGGCCCAGCGCGCGCGCGGCCTTCACGTATTCGAGCGACCGATTGCGCAGGAACTCGGCGCGCACATAGTCCGACAGGCCCATCCAGCCCCACATCGACAGCAGGATCAACAGCAGCAGCAGCGAGGGCTGAAAGATCGAGGCGAAGATAATCAGCAAGTACAACTCGGGCACCGCGCCCCAGATCTCCATCAGGCGCTGCACCGTGAGGTCGACCCGGCCGCCGAGGTAACCCTGCACCGCACCCATCACGATGCCCAGCAGCGTGCCCACGGTCGTGAGTGCGATGCCGAACCAGATGCTGACGCGAAAGCCGTAGAGCAGCCGGGCGACCATGTCGCGGCCCTTGTCGTCGGTGCCGAGCCAGTTGCTTGCGGTGGGTGCGGCCGGGTGGGCCAGGCCGGCGAAGTAGTTGATGCTGGAGGCCGAATGCGGATTGAGCGTGTGAACGGCGAAGTTGCCGGGCTTGTGGCTCAGCTCGATGGTGAACGGGTCTTTCCAATCGGTGGGGGTGACGAAGTCGCCGCCCAGGGCGCGCTCGGGCGGATTGCTCACCATCGGCGACAGCCAGCGGCCATCGAGGCGAGCCACGATTGGCTTGTCGTTGCTGAAGAGCTCGGCGAACGTGGCCAGGGCCATCATCGACAGAAAGAACCACAGCGACCAATAGCCCAGCCGGTTGCGCTTGAAGCGGGCCCAGGCGCGCTGGTTGGGCGACATGGGGCGGACCGCGGCCACGGGCGCGATCGGAGTGGGCAGGCTGGTGGACGGGTTCATGGGGTCACTTCGCCGCACTGCTGAACTGCACGCGCGGATCGATGGCCACATAGAGCATGTCCGCCACCAGCTTGACCACCAGGCCGATGAGCGTGAACAGGTACAGCGAGCCCAGCACGACGGGGAAGTCGCGCCGCACCACCGCCTCGTAGCTGAGCAAGCCCAACCCGTCCAGCGAGAACAGGGTTTCGATCAGCACCGAACCGGCAAAGAAGGCACCGATGAAGGCGGAGGGGAAGCCTGTCACCAGGGGAATCAAGGCATTGCGGAAGATGTGCTTGTACAGCACACGGTTGTGCGCCAGGCCCTTGGCACGCGCCACCAGCACATACTGCTTGCGCAGTTCTTCGACAAAGGTGTTCTTGGTCAGCATGGTCAGCATCGCGAAGTGGCCGATGATCATGCAGGTCAGCGGCAGCGCCAGGTGCCACAGGTAGTCGGTGATGCGCGCCGGCCAGCTCAGCTCGGCCCAGTTGTCGGAGGTGAGGCCGCGCAGCGGGAACCAATCCAGGAAGGTGCCGCCCGCGAACAGCACGATCAGCAGCACGCCCAGCACGAAGCCGGGGATGGCATAGCCGACGAGCACCAGCAAGGTGGTGGCGGTGTCGAACCGGCTGCCTTCGCGCACCGCCTTGGCAATGCCCAGCGGGATCGAGATCAGGTAGGAGATGAGGAAGGTCCACAGCCCGAGGCTCATCGAGACCGGCAGCTTCTCCTTGATGAGGGTCCACACGTCCTTGTTGTGCATGAAGCTGCGGCCGAGATCGAAGCGCGCGAAATGGCCCAACATCTCGAAGTAGCGTTCGTGCGCCGGCTTGTCGAAGCCATACAGCTTCTTCAACTCGGCGATCTGCTTGGCATCGACGTCGCGGCCGGCACGGTAGCCGCCCACGTCACCGCCGGCGCCGGCACGGGCTTCGGCCATGATCTGCTCGACGGGACCGCCCGGGACGAACTGCATGACGACGAAAGTGATGGTCAGCGCACCGAGCAAGGTGGGCAGGATGAGCAGCAGGCGCTTGAGGATGTAGGCGAGCATGATCGGGCTTGTCAGGGCTTGGCGGTGGCGGCCGGGGCAGCGGCGCCAGCGGCGGACTTGTCCCACCAGGCCCAAAGCGGCCAGGGCAGGCTGTGCACGTCGGGCATGCTGTCGATCTGGAAGTACTTGGGCACGACCTGGGGCATGCCGAAGCGGTTCCAGTAGGAGATGGGCTCGGTGGAGGCGTACAGCTGCGGGATCTGCCAGAAATTCCACATCACCACGCGGTCCAGCGCGCGCGAGGCGGTGCGCAGCTCATTCATGGTCCTGGCGTTGGCGATGTGCTCGATCAGCGAGTCGACCGCGCGACTGTCCACCCCACGGAAGTTGTTGCCGCCTTCCTCCTTGCCCGACTTGCTGCCGTACAGGCTTTCCAGGTCGGAGGCGTCCGGCAGGGTGAACTTGCCCTCGACGATGACGACCACGTCGTAGTCGAAGCTCTCCAGGCGCCGGCGATACAGCGCAAAGTCCACCAGACGCTCGGTGTAGCGGATGCCGAGCTTCTGCAGGTTGCGCTGGAACTCGGGATAGCGGCCAACCTGCTGAGGCTCCAGGTATTCAATGTCCAGCGTCTCGCCCTTGGCATTGCGCACCCAGCCGTCGTCGCCCACCTTCCAGCCGGCCTCGGCCAGCAGCTGGGCCGCGCGCTTGAGGTTTTCTCGCAGTGCATTGGGGTGGGTGTCCGTGCGCGGCGCACGATAGGCCGGGCCGAAGACGCGCGGCGGCAGCTCGGCGCGGAAGGGCTCCAGCAGCTTCAGCTCGTCCGGCGAAGGGGGGCCCTCGGCGGCGAACTCGGTGTTGTTGAACATGCTGTTGGCGGCGCGGAAGGTGCGGTACTTGTTGTAGGTCTCGAAATCCCAGGCCAGGTTGAGGGCCTCGCGCACGCGGATGTCCTGGAACTTGGGTCGCCGCAGGTTCAGGTCGAAGGCCTGTAGCATGTTGCCCGTCTGAATCTCGAACACCCGCTTGACGATGCGGCCGTCGTCCCACTTGGCACCTCGGTGGCCGCGCACGTACTGCGACGCGCGCATCTCGCGCAGGACGTCGAATTCACCCGCCTTGAAGGCCTCGCGGCGGATGTCGTTGTCCTTGTACATCCGGTAGACGATGCGGTCGAAATTGAACAGGCCGCGGCGTGCCGGCAGTTGCGCCGCCCAGTAGTCGGGCCGGCGCTTGAGCTCCAGCTGGCGCGGCATGTCGGCGCGATCCAACGCGTAGGGGCCGGTGGCGATCGGCCATTCGGTGACGATCTTGTCGAAGGACTTGCCGTCCCCCCAGCGCCGCGAGAACACCACCAGACTGCCCAGTGTGAAGACGTTTTCGGTCTTGGCCTCGCGGAAGTCGAAGCGCACCGTGCGCTCGTCCACCGCCACCGCAGCGCCGATGCCCAGCAGCGGCGTCCGGATGGCCGGCGCGGCGCCTGGGCCGCTCATCTGCTGGAAACTGTGCACCACGTCGGCGGCCAGAACCGGACTGCCGTCGCTGAATCGGGCTTCCTTGCGCAAGCGAAAGCTCATCGAGCGCAGGTCGGGTGCCACGTACATGGCCTCGGCGAGCAGGCCGTACATGGCCTGCGGCTCGTCCATCGCAAAGGTGCAAAGCGGCTCGAACACCAGCATGGTCATCGCCGCCGGTGCCACGCCCTTGAGCGTGTAGGGGTTGTACTTGTCGAAGCTGGAGCGCCGGTCCGGGTTGCTCATCCGCAGCACCCCCCCCTTGGGCGCGCTCGGGTTCACGTACTCGAAGTTCTTGAAGTCGGCTGGGTACTTGGGCGGCAGGAACGATGAGATGGCGTGCACCCAGACGCCGGTCTGGATCGATGACACCGGCGCCGCCGGAGCAGCCGAAGCCGCCGCAGCGACGGCCAGCGCCTTGCTGGGTGCGGCCTGCGCACCCAGCATGCCGACCGTCACGAGCAGCGTGGCCACGATGCCCGCGCGATGCTTTTGCGATCGGTCTGCACGCGGCGGCGCCGGTGCGGTGGTCTGCAGGAGTGGATCGAGCCGGTGATTGCCAAGGATCATGGAGGGGCTGCCAGCGACAGGCACTCGGTGCCGAAAAGACAAGGGGCGATCATCTCAAGGCCGATCGCGCCCGGCCATAGGGGCAGACACGCGGTACTGCCCCTGCGCTGCGGCGCCTCAATGACGGAAATGCCGCGTGCCGGTGAACACCATGGCGATGCCGCGCTCGTCGGCCGCGGCAATGACCTCGGCATCGCGCATCGAGCCGCCGGGCTGGATCACGCAATTCGCGCCGGCGTCGATCACGACATCGAGCCCGTCGCGGAATGGGAAGAAGGCATCGCTGGCCACGGCCGAGCCCTTCAGGCTCAGGCCCATGGCCTCGGCCTTGATGCTGGCGATGCGCGCGGAATCGACCCGGCTCATCTGGCCGGCGCCCACACCGAGCGTCATGCCGTCGCCGCAGAAGACGATGGCGTTGCTCTTGACGAAGCGGGCCACCTTCCAGGCAAAGCGCAGGTCGCTCATCTGCTGCGCCGTGGGCTGCAATTGGGTCACCACTTTGAGGCCACCTTCGACCATGTCGACGGCATCTGCCGATTGCAGCAGCATGCCGCCGCCCACCCGCTTGAAATCCAACACGTTCGAATGCTGCGACAGCGGCACCTCCAGCACCCGCAGGTTCTGCTTGGCGGCCAGCAGCGCGCGGGCCTCGGGCGTCACCGACGGTGCGATGGCCACCTCGACAAACTGCTTGGCCGCGTTGATGGCGTCCACCACCGCCGCGTCCAGCGGACGATTCAGCGCCAGGATGCCGCCGAAGGCGCTGGTCGGGTCGGTCTTCAGCGCCTTGGTGTAGGCCTCGAGCACCGTCGCACCCACGGCCACGCCGCAAGGATTGGCGTGCTTGACGATCACGCAGGCGGGCACGTCGAAGGTCTTCACGCACTCCCAGGCGGCATCGGCATCGGCGATGTTGTTGTAGGACAGCTCCTTGCCCTGCAACTGCTGCCATTGGCTCAGCGTGCCGGGCGCCGGCGCCTGTTCACGGTAGAACGCGGCACTCTGGTGCGGGTTCTCGCCGTAGCGCATGTCCTGTGTCTTGTGCAGTTGCAGCGTGTAGACGGCGGGGTACTCGGCGCGCTTGGGCACCTCGGCCGTGCACTCCTCGGCGCCGTCCTCGATGGCGCTGAGGTAGTTGGTGATCATGCCGTCATATGCCGCCGTGTGAGCGTACACCTTGCGGGCCAGCGCGAACTTGGTCTTGCGGCTGATGCCGGTGCCGTCCATCTCGGCCAACACCTGTGGGTAGTCGGCGGGGTCGATCACCACGGCCACGTCGGGCCAGTTCTTGGCGGCGGCGCGCAGCATGGCCGGGCCGCCGATGTCGATGTTCTCGATGGCGTCTTCCAGCGTGCAGTCGGGCCGCGCCGTGGCCTGGGCGAAGGGGTAGAGGTTGATCACCAGCACATCGATCGTGGCGATGCCGTGTTCCTTCAATGCCGCCATGTGCTCGGGCACGTCGCGGCGGGCCAACAGGCCGCCGTGGATGCGCGGGTGCAGGGTCTTGACGCGGCCGTCCAGCATTTCGGGAAATCCGGTGACCTGCGCCACCTCGGTGACGGGCAGCCCGGCTTCGCCCAGCAGTTTGGCGGTGCCGCCGGTGGACAGCAGCTTCACGCCGCGCTGGTGCAGCGCGCGGGCGAAGTCGACGATGCCGGTCTTGTCGGAGACCGAAAGCAGGGCGGTGGTCATGGGGCGAGGGGGCAGGTGAAGGAATCGGGGTGCGACCAGGCGGGCGCGGCGACGATCAGTCGATCAACTTGTGGTCCAGCAGCTTGCGGCGCAGCGTGTTGCGGTTGATACCCAGCCAGTCGGCGGCTTTGCTCTGATTGCCATCGGCGCGCTGCATCACCACCTCGAGCATGGGCTTCTCCACGGCTTCGAGGATCATGGTGTGCACGGCATGCGGCTCGGTGCCGTTCAGGTCGCGGAAGTACTGCTCCAGACTGTCGCGAATGCAGTCTTCGATCGTCTTGCGGCTCATGCGAATTGCGCCAAGGGCTCGTCGTTGGCCGCCGCAAGCGGCAGCACCAGGTGGGTCTGGGAGAGTGCGTCGAAGAAGGTGGCCACGGCACGCACCTGGGCATCGGCGGATTCGAGGGTGTTCATCGCGGCGCGGAAGGCTTCGCCGCCGGGCAGGGCACGCACGGCCCAGCCGATGTGCTTGCGGGCCGTGCGCACACCCAGGTGCTCGCCGTACAGGCTGTAGTGCTCGTGGAGATGGTCGACCAACCAACGCTTCACTTCATGCGTGGCAGGTGCGGGCAGCATTTGGCCGGTGGCCAGGAAATGGCCGATCTCGCGGAAGATCCAGGGCCGGCCCTGCGCAGCGCGGCCGATCATCAGCGCGTCCGCGCCGGTGTGCTGCAGCACCTGCAGCGCCTTGGCCGGGCTGTCGATGTCGCCATTGGCCACCACCGGGATGCCCACCGCGGCCTTCACGGCGGCAATCGTGTCGTATTCGGCGGCACCCTTGTAGCCCTGCTCGCGCGTGCGGCCATGCACGGTGAGCAGACTGACGCCGGCGGATTCGGCGGCACGGGCCAGGCGAACGGCGTTGCGCTCGCTGTCGCACCAGCCGGTGCGCATCTTCAGCGTCACCGGCACGCCGTCTGGCGCGCAGGCGGCCACCACCGCGTCGACGATGGCCAGTGCCAGCGGCTCGTCGCGCATCAGCGCCGAGCCCGCGAACACCTTGCACACCTTCTTGGCCGGGCAGCCCATGTTGATGTCGATGATCTGCGCGCCGCGCTCGATGTTGTACCGCGCGGCCTCGGCCATCATGGCCGCATCGGTGCCGGCGATCTGCACTGCGATGGGGCCGGGCTCGCCGGTGTGGTCCGCGCGGCGCGAGGTCTTCAACGTGTGCCACAGGTCCTTGCGCGAGGTCACCATCTCGCTCACCGCATAGCCCGCCCCCAGGCGCCGGCAGAGTTGGCGGAACGGTCGATCCGTCACCCCGGCCATCGGGGCGACGAAGAGTCGATTCGGCAGCTCGAAAGGGCCGATTTGCATGGCAGAGGGGGAGTTTGGACTGCTGAAAAATCAGGCAACAGTATAGCGGCGGGGCGTCCTGGCTCGGCCTGAACGCCCGTGGGCTGCGGTGCCCGCCGCGCTGCCTTGGTGGCCCTGCTGCGGACGCATGGGTCAAGTGCTGCCTATGATGCGCGAATGGACACCTGGATCCCCGCGATGTTGGCCGCACTGGCCCTGCCCAAGTTCGGGCTGAGCACGGTGTTCGTGATCGCCCTGGTCTCGGCCACCCTGTTGCCCATGGGTTCGGAGCCGGCGGTGTTCGGGCTGGTCAAGCTCAACCCGGAGTTGTTCTGGCCGGCGGTGCTCGTGGCCACGGCCGGCAACACGATCGGTGGAGCCATCACCTGGTGGATGGGCTACGGCGCGGAGCGCGCCTACGAACACTACGCGCACAAGCCGGTGCAGTCGCGCGCGCTGGCCTGGTTGCGTCGCTTTGGTGCCAAGGCTTGTCTGCTGGCCTGGCTGCCGGTGGTGGGAGACCCGCTTTGTGCCGTGGCGGGCTGGCTGCAATTGCCGTTCTGGCCCTGCGTGGGCTACATGGCGGTGGGCAAACTGCTGCGCTACCTGGCGATGACGGCCGCGCTGCTGTGGGTGTGGCCAGGGCAGTTCACGCCCTGACCCCGGTCGGCAGTCGGGGCATCGGCCCGCCGGCGAGAATGCGCCCTTGCCAACATCAGCGGGCCCAACGTTCATGAACAGCGACACTCCCGTGGCCACCACGGCGGCCGACACCCCGGCCTACAACGCCCTTGCGCAGACCTTCCAGCGCCTGTATCGCCTCGGCCACCTGCAATCGATCGCCTACTGGGACCAGGCCGCGAACATGCCGCCCAATGGCAACGACGCACGCTCGGCGGCGCAGTCCGAGATGGCCGCGCTGTTGCACCGCATGCGCACCGACCCTGCACTGCGCGATGGCCTGGCCCGCGCCGAACAGGAGCCGCTGAGCGATCTGCAGCGCGCCAATCTGCGCGAGATGCGGCGTGCCTGGCGCTCATCCAATGCCCTGCCCGAGGCCTTGGTGCAGCGCTCGCAGCGTGTGAGCTCGCGCTGCGAGCACGCCTGGCGCATGCAACGACCGGCCAACGACTGGGCGGGCTTTCTGCCCAACTTTCGCGAGGTGCTGGAGGTGTCGCGCGAGGAGGCCACGCTGCTCGCGGCGGACCTGGGCTGCAGCCGCTACGACGCGCTGATGGATCAATTTGAGCCCGGCATGACCACCGCCCAGGTGGATCGGGTGTTTGGCGAGGTGCGCCAGTGGCTGCCCGGCCTGATCCGCCGCGTGGTGGACAAGCAGCACGACGAGGCCGTGCTGCAGCCGGTAGGTCCGTTTTCAGTGCCTGCGCAGCGCGAGCTGTGCGAGCGGGCGATGCGCCTGCTGGGCTTCGATTTCGAGGCCGGGCGCCTGGACGTCAGCACGCACCCGTTCTCCGGCGGTGTGCCGGAGGACGTGCGCCTGACCACGCGCTTTCGCGGTGATGAGTTTCTCGTCAGCCTGATGGGCACGGTGCACGAGACCGGGCATGGACGCTACCAGCAGAACCTGCCGCGTGAGCTGCTCGGCCAGCCTGTGGCACAGGCGCGTTCGATGGCGATCCACGAGAGCCAGAGCCTGGCTTTCGAAATGCAGCTGGGCAGCCACTCCGGCTTTGCGGGGCTGTTGGCGCCGCTGGTGCGCGAGACCCTTGGCGATCAGCCGGCCTTCGAGGCCGGCAACCTGCACCGCCTGCTCACCCGGGTGAAGCCCGGCAAGATCCGGGTGGACGCCGACGAGGTCACCTACCCGGCGCACGTCATCCTGCGCTACGAGATCGAGCGCGCCTTGATCGAGGGCCAGATCGAGGCCGAGGACGTGCCGGCGCTGTGGGACGAGAAGATGGCCGAGTTGCTGGGCCTGGACACGCGTGGCGACTACAACAACGGGCCGATGCAGGACGTGCATTGGCCGATGGCGATGTTCGGTTACTTTCCGTGCTATTCACTTGGCGCCATGTACGCCGCGCAGTGGTTCGCCACCATGCGTCGCCAGCAACCGGGCCTGGACACGGACATCGCCCGCGGCGACCTGGCACCGGTGTTCGCCTGGTTGCGCGACAAGGTCTGGCTGCAGGGCAGCCGTTGGGAGACGGACGAGCTGTCGCGCCGTGCCAGCGGCGAGGTGCTGAACCCGGCGCATTTCCGCAACCATCTGGAAGCACGCTACCTCTGATCTGGCCAGGCACGGCCAGCGGCTTCAGGGCTTCTTGGGCTCGGCCAGCCCGGCGGCGACCATGAAATCGGTGTGGCTGCCCTCGCTGACCACCAGCTTGGAATCCGAGACAAAAGTGGATCGGTACTGCCCGCTGTGCTGCTGCGAGCGGGCCTCCAGTTCGCCCAGCAGCATGGTGCCCAATTCCTGCAGGGGGGCGTCGTCCTGGCGCAGCGGCATGCGGGCCAGATCCTGGCTGGCCTTCAGCAGCGCCGACACGGGGGCCTTTTGCAGCACCACCAGGCCGTGCTTCTTCAGGTCGCTTTCCAGCGCGGCCAGGTGCGGGAAGACCTTGCGGGCATGCTTGACGGTGTCGAGCAGCGCCTTCAGCGAACTCACCATCGCGCTCAGGCGTGTCGTTTCCGGTGGCATGCGATCGTCTGGCGTGTTCAGGCCCATGAGCGACTTCCGTTGACCAGCGTTCGGTGGCCGGACCGGCCACCACGGTCCCGGGATTCTGGCAGCTCGGCGGCTCAGACGCCGTGACGGACTGGGCCGTGCGCCAGCGCCAGTTCGAGGTCGTCCAGCACTTCCTCCAGCCGCTTCATGGGGCGGGCCAGCGCGCGCCGAGGCAAGGCGCGGTGGCGAGAGACCAGCCGACGCAACGGGTCGTCCACCGCTGCATCGTCCAGGCGCAGGCCATGCTGTGCCAGCAAGGGGTGCAGCGTGCTGCGGCGTGAGCGCAGATCCTCGCGGGTCTTCTGGTAGGCATGCTCGGCCAGTGCATGGCGCTGTGAGTAGCTGAAGATGTTGGCCAGGAACATTTCCGGGTCGCGTTGATCTGGCTCGAACAGCACGATGTCGGTGCCGGGGTGCGATGACTCGTAGCCCTTCATGCCCAACTCGAGGCGTGAATGGATGAGTGAGCGGAAGGTCTGGCTCAGCACCAGCGGCAGCCCGCCTTGCACGATGCGGTGGATGCGCGGCTCGCTGCCGCCCAGCACCCGGTGGCGCGTGGCGTGCGTGGCGTCAAAGGGCACCAGCGGGTTCAGGCACAGCAGCAGGTCCAGGCCCTGATCGAGCAGGACGCTGGCGTGCAGCGTCTTCTTCAAGGCGCCGTCGACATAGAAGTGGCCATCGATCGACACCGGCGGGAACAGGCCAGGCAGTGCCGCGCTCGCCGCCACGGCGCGCGAGATGGGCACGTGGTCCCAGCCGGGCTGGCCGAACGGGGCGGAATCGCCGCTGTCCAGATCGGTGGCCACCAGCACCAGGTGGTGGCGGAGCAAGCGAAAATCGTCTGTGCGGCCGGGTGCTGCGAACAGCCTGCGCAGGCGCGCTTCGAGTGCGCGGTTGCTGAACACGCCGGTGGGCAGGGCGCGCCCCAGGCGTTCGATGGCCGCCAGCAACGAGCGGCGGCGGCCCATCAGGAGTTGCGCTCCGGCTTGCCCCAGCAGCGAGGGCACGGACAACAGCCGCGCCAGGGCCTCGCCGAGCGCCGGTCGCACGAACAGCGTGGGGCTGATGGCGTCGGCGTTGCCCACGTCATCGCTGTCGATGAAAGCCGCGCAGAGGTCACGCGGACGGATGCCATTGGCCAGTGCCGCCGCCACGAAACCACCGGCCGATACGCCCACGTAGCCATCCAGCGCCGTGAAGTCCAGGTCTGGCAGCGCTTCTTCCAGGGCGCACAGCGCGCCGATCTCCCAGGTGGCCCCCAACGGCCCGCCACCAGCCAAGGCCAGGCCGACTCGGCCTGAGGACGCATGGCGCCTCCGGCCGGGCGCCCTGGCGCCCGCCACCGTGGGCCTTGCCGAGATGGTCACTGGGCTGCAGCGTCTGTCTTGCGCACGCTGCGGCGCTTTGCGGCCGGTTTGGCGACGGGCATGGCAGGCGAAGGTGCTGCCGCTTTGCGGGTCCGGGCCTTGGGCTTGGGTGTGGCCGCCTTGGCCGCGGCCTTCTTGGGCGTGCCGGCCTTGGCCGCAGCGCCGCCTTGCGTGAGCTTGGCCACCGCTGCCGCCAAGGCGTCCACCCGTCCGGCCAACGCCGCCACGTCCTTGGCCGTGGGCACGCCCAGTCGATTCATGGCCCGCGCCGTGCGCTCTTCGAAGATGGATTCGAGCTTGTCCCATTGCGCATTGGCCTTGGTGCCGACGCCACCGGCCATGGCCGTGACCTTGCCGGCCATCTCGCCCAGGCGCCCTTCGGCGGCGGCCTGCGTCTTGCGCTGCAGGCTGGCCCCTTCCTTCATCAGCGTGTCGATGACCTTGCCGCGGCCCCCCTGCGCCTTGGCCAGCGCTTCCTGGCCCGCGTGCCAGAGCTGCTGCGCCGAATCCTTGAGCGCGCCGCCCATCAGCCCATCCAGCAACCCAGTGGGTGCTGAGGCCTGCTTCTCTGCCAACTTCTTGAGCTTCTTGACCATGGTCTCTCCGGCGATTCGTCAGTGGCGGCCCATTCAGGCACACAGCACAGTTGCACCGCGCAAACTGCACCATGGAAGTGTAGGCCGCTGGCCCGCCATGCAACGGGCGTCGACTAGGGCGCCGCACCTAGCCAGCCTTGGGGTTAGTGCCCAACGGTTCGCCCATCGGATTGCTCAAGAATGGCCAGTTCAGACCATGACCCGGCCGTGCCCCGGGCGTGGCTCCCAACGCTACGAGGAGAATTGCATGCAGTATTTCGTCACCGGTGCCACTGGCTTCATCGGCAAGCGCCTGGTCAAGGCGCTGCTCGCCCGACGCGGCACCACGGTGCATTTCCTGGTGCGGCCCGGCAGCGAGGGCAAGCTGGCCGACCTGTACGCGTACTGGGGCGTGGCCAAGAGCCGCGCCATCCCCGTCTCTGGCGACCTCACCACGCGCAAGCTGGGCGTCTCGTCCGACGACATCAAGTCACTGAAGGGCAAGATTGCCGGCATCTACCACCTGGCCGCGGTGTACGACCTGTCGGCGGACGAGGAATCGCAGGTGCGCGTGAACGTCGAAGGCACGCGCAACATGGTGGAGTTCGCGAAGGCGGTGGATGCCAAGCATGTGCACCACGTGTCGTCGATTGCTGCGGCGGGCCTGTACGAGGGCGTGTTCCGCGAGGACATGTTCGAGGAGGCCGAGGGCCTGGACCACCCGTATTTCATGACCAAGCACGAAAGCGAGAAGATCGTGCGCAAGGAATGCAAGGTGCCCTGGACGGTGTATCGGCCGGCGATGGTGGTGGGCGATTCGACCAGCGGCGAAATGGACAAGGTCGACGGCCCCTACTATTTCTTCAAGGTGATCCAGCGCATGCGGCAGTTGCTGCCGCCGTGGATGCCCGCGATCGGCCTCGAGGGTGGGCGCATCAACATCGTGCCGGTGGATTTCGTGGTCGCCGCGCTGGACCACATCTCGCATGTGCGCCATTCGATCAATGGCAAGTGCTTCCACCTGGTCGATCCGGTGGGCTATCGCGTGGGCGATGTGCTGGACATCTTCAGCAAGGCTGCCCATGCGCCCAAGATGAACCTGTTCGTCAACGCGGCGCTGCTGGGTTTCATCCCGAAGAGCGTGAAGAAGGGCCTGATGGCGCTGGCGCCCGTGCGCCGTGTCTACCACGCGGTGATGAAGGACCTGGGCCTGCCGGAGGACATGCTCACCTTCGTCAACTACCCCACGCGGTTCGACTCGCGCGAAACACAGGAGGCGCTCAAGGGCAGCGGCATTGCCTGCCCCAACCTGCGCGACTACGCCTGGCGGCTGTGGGACTACTGGGAGCGTCACCTCGATCCGGCGCTGTTCGTCGATCACAGCCTGAAGGGCGCGGTGGGTGGCAAGGTGGTGCTGGTGACCGGCGGGTCCTCGGGCATAGGCCTGTCGGCGGCGTGTCGTTTTGCCGAGGCCGGCGCCGTGACCATCATCTGCGGGCGCGGTGAGGACAAGCTGGCTGCGGCGGTCAAGGAGATCCGCGACTTCGCGGGCAAGGACGCGCGGGTGTTCAGTTACTCCGTGGACATCGCCGACGAGGCCAGCTGCGCCGAATTCGTCAAGTCGCTGCAGGCCGAGCATGGTGGCGTCGACTTCCTGATCAACAACGCCGGCCGCTCGATCCGCCGCGCCATCGAGGCCAGCTACGAGCGCTTCCACGACTTCGAGCGCACCATGCAGCTCAACTACTTTGGTGCCTTGCGCATCACCATGGGCCTGCTGCCCGGCATGGTGGCCAAGAAGAAGGGCCACGTGGTCAACATCAGTTCGATCAGCGTGCTGGTGAACGCGCCGCGCTTCTCCGCCTATGTGGCCAGCAAGGCCGCGTTGGACGCGTGGACGGCCTGCGCCTCGAGCGAATTTGCCGACCAGGGCGTCACCTTCACCACCGTGAACATGCCGCTGGTACGTACGCCGATGACCGCACCGACCAAGATCTACGACAGCATGCCGCTGCTGATGCCCGAGGAGGCCGCTGCGATGGTGATCCAGGCCTGCATCGACAAGCCCGTGCGCGTGGCCACGCGCCTGGGCATCTTCGGCGAGATCCTGCACGCGGCCGCGCCGCGCGTGACGCAGATCGTCATGAACACCACCTTCCGCATGTTCCCCGACAGCGCGGCGGCCAAAGGCGACAAGAGCGCCAAGCCGAAACTGTCGCCCGAAGCCATCGCGATGGCGGAGATGATGCGGGGCATCCACTTCTGAGCGCCCCACGGACGCCGCCATGCGGCGCCCGTCCCCCGTGGGGGTCAAGCAAAGTGGCAGAGCCACATTTGCTTGAGAGCGCCCCTTTGGTTGGCTCAAGAGCGCCTTCGCGTTTGCTTGAGCGCGCCCGCAGGTCGACGACCTGCGTGGTCCGCCTGCGGGCTTGGTCCTGGCTGCCTACAATGCGCCGCAGCACTTGTCGGGCCCTGTCATGAGCAACTCTGGTTCTCCGTCTTCCGAGCACTCGCTCGACCACATCACCCCGCGCGACCAGGCCGAGATCCTGGCGCAGGCGCTGCCGTACATCCGCAGGTTCCATGGCAAGACGCTGGTCATCAAGTACGGCGGCAATGCCATGACCGATCCGGCGCTTCAGCAGGACTTTGCCGAAGACATCGTGTTGCTCAAGCTCGTGGGCATGAACCCCATCGTGGTGCATGGCGGCGGGCCGCAGATCGACGATGCCTTGACCAAGCTCGGCAAGAAGGGCACCTTCATCCAGGGCATGCGCGTCACCGACGAGGAGACGATGGAGGTGGTGGAGTGGGTGCTGGCCGGCGAAGTGCAGCAGGACATCGTGGGCCTGATCAATGCCGCCGGTGGCAAGGCCGTGGGCCTGACCGGCCGCGACGGCGGCCTGATCCGCGCCCGCAAGTTGAAGCTGGTGGACCGTGACGATCCGAGCAAGGAACACGATGTGGGCCAGGTGGGCGAGATCGTCTCCATCGACCCCAGCGTGGTCAAGGCGCTGCAGGACGATGCCTTCATCCCGGTGATCAGCCCCATCGGCTTCGGTGAAGCCAATGAGAGCTACAACATCAACGCCGACGTCGTGGCCGCCAAGCTGGCCACGGTGCTCAAGGCCGAGAAGCTGGTGATGTTGACCAACATCGCCGGCGTGCTGGACAAGGCGGGCCAGCTGCTCACCGATCTGACGGCCCGGCGCATCGACGAGTTGTTTGCCGACGGCACCATCAGCGGCGGCATGCTGCCCAAGATCAGCGGTGCGCTCGATGCCGCCAAGAGCGGCGTGAACGCGGTGCACATCATCGACGGCCGCGTGCCGCACGCCATGCTGCTGGAGATCCTGACCGATCAGGCCTACGGCACGATGATCCGCAGTCACTGAGCGTGGCCGAGGCCTACGCCGTCCGCCGCCGGGCCACCCCAGTGCGTGCGGCGACCCGAGTCCTGCGGGAGCAGGACTCTGCGCGGCCCGATGGGGTGGCATCACCGCAAGGCGGCCAGCGCGGTGGGCCGATGACGTGGCTGTTCGACCTCGACAACACCTTGCACGACGCGGGCGCGCACGTCTTTCCAGCGCTCAGGGATTCGATGGCGGCCTATGTGCAGCGCGAGCTGAAGGTGGACGCCGCCGAGGCCGAACGTCTGCGGCGTGAGTACTTTGTGCGCTATGGCGCCACGCTGCTGGGCCTCGTGCGCCACCATGGCGTGCGGCCGGCGCACTTTCTGCATGACACGCATCGGCTGCCCGAACTGGATCGGCACGTGGCGGGCCAGGCGAGTGACTTCGCCGCGATCCGCCGCTTGCGCGGCCGCAAGCTGGTGCTGACCAACGCGCCGCGTGCCTATGCCTTGCGCGTGATGCGCCTGTTGGGCATCGAAGGGCTGTTCGACGCCGTGCTGTCGATCGAGGACATGAGCATGTTCGGGCAGTTGCGACCCAAGCCCGACGCCCGCATGCTGCGCCGGGTGGCGGTGCGCTTGCGCGTGAGGCCGGGGCGTTGCACCTTGGTGGAGGACACCCTGGTGCACCAGAAGGCCGCGCGACGGGTGGGCATGCACACCGTCTGGATGCAGCGCTTTGTGCGCGCAGAGGTGCCAGGTCGGCCGGGTGGTCACGGCGAGCCCCGCTGGTCCATGCGGCCGGCCTATGTCGACCGTGTCGTGCGGTCGCTGCGAGCCCTTCTGACTTCGCGCTGACCCGACAACCCGGGTTTTCCGGGGTGCTCTCGGCGGTGCGAAGTCAGTGTTTACCTGCACCCGACTGGGGCGGATCGCTGTGCCAGAATCGTCCGAGACTCCTTCCTTGGCCGGCCGATGGCTTCATCGACAGCCCGCGCCGACACCCAACCCGCCGCCTTGATGTCCGATCTGCCCCTGCCCGCCGGCGACACCGCCAGCACTGCGCCGACCGCTGATGCTGACGGTTTGGTGGTCTCGGCACCGGCACGCAAGCGGCCCCGTCCGGGTGAGCGCCGGGTGCAGATCCTGCAGACCTTGGCCAGCATGCTGGAGCAACCTGGCGCCGAGCGCATCACCACCGCCGCGCTGGCCGCCAGATTGGACGTGAGCGAGGCCGCGCTGTACCGGCACTTTGCCAGCAAGGCGCAGATGTTCGAGGGCCTGATCGAGTTCATCGAGTCCAGCGTGTTCACGCTGGTCAACCAGATCGTTGAACGCGAAACCTCGGGCAGCGTGCAGGCCCAGCGCATCACCAGCATGCTGCTGCAGTTCGGTGAGAAGAACCCGGGCATGGTGCGGGTGATGGTGGGTGATGCGCTGGTGTTCGAGCACGAGCGCCTGATCGTGCGAATGAACCAGTTCTTTGATCGGGTGGAGTCGCAATACCGGCAAAGCCTGCGCAACCTCTTCGACGCCAATGGCAGCATCACGCCCACGGTGGATGCACAGGCCCTGGCCTCGGGCCTCACGGCCTTCGTCGTCGGCCGCCTGCAGCGCTTTGCGCGCAGTGGTTTCAAGCGCAGCCCCACCGAACACTTGGAACTGGTGCTGCCGCGTCTGACGACCTGATGACCCCGGCGCTCTCGCCGCCGCCTGGTGCCGCGGCGGTGGTGCTGGGCGGGGATGCACGCCTTTGGCTCTTGCCGCAACGTGCCGCCTTCGACCCCGATCGCGGCCTGCTGCTGGTGGCCGATGCCCACCTGGGCAAGGCGGTGTCGTTCCGCCGTCTGGGAGTGCCTGTGCCAGGTGGCACCACGGCCCAGACGCTGGCCCGATTGGACGCGGCGATCGATGGCACCGAGGCGAAGCGGATCATCTTCCTCGGGGATCTGCTGCACTCGCGCCGATCGATGGCGCCGGACACCCTGGCCGAGGTCGCCGCCTGGCGCAACCGGCGCGCGGCCCTGCAACTCACGCTGGTGCGCGGCAACCACGATCGTCATGCCGGCGATCCGCCGGCCGATTGGCAGGTGCAGGTGCTGGACGGTCCGCTGCACCTGGGCCCCTGGGCCCTGCTGCACGAGCCCGCACGGGTGCCCGGCGCCTACGCCTTGGCGGGTCATGTGCATCCCGGCGTCGTGCTGGGCGGGCGGGCGAACGATCGCCTGCGCCTGCCGTGCTTCCGCTTTGGCGCCGGCCTGGGCCTGCTGCCCGCATTCGGCGAATTCACCGGTCTGCACGTGCCCGAGCGACAGCCGGCCGAGGGCCTGTACGCGGTGGCCGACGCACGCGTCGTTGCAGTCTGATTGCGCAACGGCGCGATCCGGCCTGCTGCGGCGAGGCCTCTACACTGGCGCCATGGTGCGTCACGAAGCAAAGGCACGACTGAACCCGCAGGGGCGAGGCGGAGCTGCTGCATGCTGCGCATGTCCAACGGGAGAGAGTCCCGTCCCGGTAGGCGTCGGAGCGCCGGGTAGCAGACCCCAGGTAGTGGAGGAGACCTCTGTGCCCGAGCGGGGTGTCAAAAGCCCGTGAGGCGGCGCGAGCCGCGCAGCGGGGAGCAAGCACGCGGGCCGCAACATGAAGTGAAGCCTGCAGCCTCGACAGAGTTACAACCCGCAGGCCGAGCCGCTCATGTCACGGCGAAGGCAACACCGCTGGCGCAAGAACCGAAGCGCGCTGGGGGCTGCGGCGGGGTATGGGGCGCAGCACGCGTGCAAGGACAGGTGCGGAACGTGAGAGGCCCGTCTGCGCGGCCCGAGTCGGGGCAAGCGAGTTCGTATAAGCCCAAGGCGAAGTCGAATCGTGCGCAGCGGGAGTCCGAGGGGATCGTAGTACCGCTGGAATTGGCGCAAGCCGGTTGCGCGAAGGCCGTGTGGCATAACGCGGCTGGAGGGAAGGGTCCTTGCGGTGGTCATGCTGATGGAGCGGGTAAGCGCGAGGGAATGGCCGGCCAGACCGGACCTAACGACCCCGTTGGACGCGAGTCCGGCGACAAAGTGCGACAACTGCAAAGGCAGCTCTGGGCCGCAGCCAAGCGGGCACCGGGAAGGCGCTTTCATGCGTTGTACGGCCAGATGTGCAGGGGTGACGTCCTGCACGAGGCATGGAAGCGAGTGCGCCGCAACAAGGGCGCAGCGGGCGTGGATCGGATGACGATCGGCGCAGTCGAGCAGTACGGAGTCCGGCGCTTCCTGCAAGAGCTGGGCGAAGTGCTGCGTGCGGGCGAGTACGGTGCGCAGGTCGTGCGGCGCGCCTACATACCCAAGGCAGACGGGGCCAGGCGGCCTCTGGGCATCCCGACGGTGCGAGACCGGGTGGTGCAGATGGCGGCCAAGCTGGTGCTGGAGCCGATTTACGAGGCGGACTTCGCATCGACCTCGTATGGGTTCAGGCCAAGGCGCAGTGCGCAGCAGGCGCTGGAGCGGCTCAGGCAACTGGGCAACGACGGGGCCGAGCACGTGCTGGATGCCGACATCGAGAACTACTTCGGCAGCATTGCGCACGACAAGCTGCTCACCCTGGTGGGCCAGCGAGTCAGCGACCGGAAGATGCTCAAGCTGGTGAGGCAGTGGTTGCAGGCTGGGGTGATGGAAGACGGGGTGGTGAGTCACCCGGTGGCGGGAACGCCGCAGGGTGGTGTGATCTCGCCGCTGCTGTCGAACATCTACCTGCACGTGCTGGACCGGGTGTGGGCCAAGCATGGCCGGCACCTGGGCGAGTTGGTGCGGTATGCGGACGACTTCGTGGTGATGTGCCGAACGGCACAGGGCTGCGAGGAGGCGCAAGGCCGCATCGAGCATGTGCTCACCAAGCTGGGACTGAAACTACACCCACAGAAGACGCGGCGCGTGGTGCTGACGCGCGGACAGGAGGGCTTCGACTTCCTGGGCTGCCATCTGCACAAGCGTATGAGCGGGCGGCTGTGGCAGCAAAAGGGCCTGCGGCGCTACTACCTGCAGCGCTGGCCGAGCCGCAAGGCGATGAACCGTGTGAGAGCGTGTGCGGGAGCTGACCCCGCGCTGGCGCTGCCACCAGGATGTGCGAGGCGTGATCGCTGAGCTCAACCCCGTGCTGCGTGGCTGGGGGCAGTACTTCCAGACCGGCAACGCGGCCGATCACTTCACCGACGTGGATGACTACGTCGTGAAGCGGCTGCGCAGCCTGCGCGTCAAGCGTGCGGGGCGCAACTTGCGGGCAGGCCAGACCCAGCGCTGGGACCGCGACTCCTTCGAAAGCCTTGGATTACATCGCCTGCGCGGGACGATCCGCTACCCGGGCAAACCTCCTGGCAACGGGAGAACTGCGTAATGCTGCGAGCCGACAGACCACTGGTAAGCCGTGTGCGGGAAATCCGCATGCACGGTTTGAACGGGGGTGTTGGCTCTGTGACTGACCTTCGGGCCTGAACAGGGCCAACATCTACCAATGACGAGCCCGACTTCCCTCGAATCGCTGATGCAACGCGCCGAACACCTGATTGGCCGCCTCGAATCGGTGCTGCCGCATCCGCTGGCGCCGCCCGACTGGGGCGTGTCCATTGCCTACCGATATCGCCGCCGCGGCGCATCGGGTTGGCTGCAGCCTGTGCGGCAGGTGGCGCCGATTGCGCTGACCGACTTGAAGGAAGTGGATGGGCAGAAGGAGCGCCTGGTGCGCAACACCGCGCAGTTCGTGGCCGGACTGCCTGCCAACAACGTGTTGCTCACCGGTGCGCGAGGCACCGGCAAGAGTTCGTTGATCAAAGCCTGCCTGAACGAGTACGCGCCGATCGGCCTGCGACTGATCGAGGTGGACAAGTCCGACCTGGTGGACCTGCCCGACCTGGTGGACCTGGTGGCCGAGCGGCCCGAGCGCTTCATCGTCTTCTGCGACGACCTGAGCTTCGATGAGGGCGAGCCGGGCTACAAGGCGCTGAAGTCCATCCTCGACGGCAGCATCGCGGCGGCCAGCGACAACGTGTTGATCTATGCCACCAGCAACCGCCGCCACCTGTTGCCGGAGTACATGAAGGAGAACCTGTCCTACACCCACACCGATGATGGCGAAGTTCATCCCGGCGAGGTGGTCGAGGAGAAGATCTCGCTGTCCGAGCGCTTCGGCCTGTGGATCAGCTTCTACCCCTTCAGCCAACCCGAGTACCTGGCCATCGTGGCGCAGTGGTTGCGCCACTTCGGCGTGACCGAGTCGGTCATCGTGTCCGCACGTCAGCCTTCGCTGGTTTGGGCCTTGGAGCGTGGTTCGCGCTCGGGCCGGGTGGCCTACCAATTCGCCCGCGATTGGGCCGGGCGGGATCACGCGTCGGACGTGGTCATCCCGCCGTCCGGCGATGCCCCGGCACCCGACGGGCTGGACCGTGTCTGAAGCTGCACCGGCCATCACTTCGGTGGACGGCGTGGACCGCGGCGAGCGCCCCGTGGTGGACGTGGCGGTGGGCGTGCTGATCGAGCGTGACGCGTCCGATCGGGAAGGTCGTTTCCTGCTCACCAGCCGTCCTGACGGCAAGGTCTACGCCGGCTACTGGGAGTTCCCGGGCGGCAAGTTCGAGCCGGGCGAGACCGTGGACCTGGCCCTGCGGCGGGAGTTGCACGAGGAGCTGGGCATCACCATCGGTGCGGTGCTGCCGTGGCAGCAGGCCGTGTTCGACTACCCCCACGCCCGGGTTCGCCTGCACTTCTGCAAGGTGTTCGACTGGACCGGCGATTTCGACATGCGCGAAGGCCAGCAAATGGCCTGGGCCACGCTGCCGGTGCAGGTGCGGCCCGTGCTGCCCGGCACCTTGCCGGTGCTGGCCTGGTTTGCCGCTGAGCGCGGGCACCAGGGCGCCACGCATGCCGACTGAATACACTTCGGCGCCATGAGCACGAACTGGATCGACAGCATCAAGTGGGACGCCGACGGGCTGGTCCCGGTGATTGCGCAAGAGCAAGGCAGCGGCGACGTGCTGATGTTCGCCTACATGAACCAGCACGCGCTGGCCCGCACGGTCGAGACCGGCCAGGCGGTGTACTGGAGCCGCTCGCGCCAGCGCCTGTGGCACAAGGGCGAGGAGAGCGGCCACTTCCAGCAGGTGCATTCGATCCGCATCGATTGCGACGCCGACGTGGTGCTGCTCAGCGTCACGCAACTGGGTCACGTCCCCGGCATCGCCTGCCACACCGGGCGCCACTCCTGCTTCTTCCGCCAGCTTGAAGCCGGCGAGTGGGTCACCGTGGCCCCGGTGCTCGAAGACCCCGCACGCATCTACAAGGCTTGACAACCCCCATGAGCTCCCCGACCTCGCAAGACCTGCTGGCGCGGCTGGCCCAGGTGATCGAGTCGCGCAAGCCCGAGGCCGGTGGCGACCCGGACAAGAGCTACGTGGCGCGCCTGTTCAGCAAGGGCACGGACGCGATCCTGAAGAAGGTGGGCGAGGAAGCCACCGAGATGGTGATGGCCGGCAAGGATGGGGTGGCCGACAAGATCGTCTACGAGGTGGCCGACCTGTGGTTCCACTCGATGATCGCGCTGGCGCACTTCGGCCTGAGGCCGGCGGACGTGCTGGCCGAGTTGGTGCGGCGTGAAGGCCTTTCAGGTCTGGAAGAGTTCGCGCTGCGCAAGGTGAATCAACGCGAGAAGGATGAAGAATGAGCGCAGACCCCCACTGCATCTTCTGCAAGATCGTGGCCGGGCAGATTCCGGCGAAGAAGGTCTACGAAGACGAGGACATCCTGGCCTTCCACGACATCCACCCCTGGGCACCGGTGCACATCCTCATCATTCCGAAGCTGCACATTGCCAGCATGGTCGACGCGGGGCTGCAGCACCAGGCCCTGCTCGGCAAAATGATGGCGGTGTCGCCGCAGCTGATGCGCGAGTTGGGCGTCACCAATGGCTATCGTCATGTGATGAACACCGGGGCCGACGGTCGGCAGGAGGTGCCGCACGTGCACCTGCACGTGATGGGCGGCCCGCGCCCCTGGCTCAAAGGGTGATTTCCTCCCGTCGCCTAGAATCGCGGCATTGGTCTTCAGGAGTTTGCAATGGGTTCATTCAGCATCTGGCACTGGCTGATCGTGCTGGTCGTGGTGGTGCTGATCTTCGGCACCAAGAAGTTGAAGAACGTCGGGTCCGATCTGGGCGCGGCCGTCAAGGGTTTCAAGGACGGGGTGAAGGACGGCACCAGTTCGGCCGACGCACCGGCAGCGCCTGCGCAACAGGTCACGGCGACGCAGAAGGCGGCCGATGGCAACACCGTCGACGTCGAGGCCAAGACCAAGTCCTGATGCGCCGAGTTCTGTGGCGCCCGGCATCAACCGCTGGTGACGGGCCGGCCGACGATTCCCGATGATCGATTTCGGGTTCGACAAGATCGCGCTGATCGGCGCCGTGGCGCTCATCGTCATCGGGCCGGAAAAACTGCCGCGTGTGGCGCGGACCGTGGGCACGTTGCTGGGCAAGGCGCGGCGCTATGTGGCCGATGTGAAGGCCGAGGTCAACCGCTCCATCGAGCTGGAAGAGCTGCAGAAGATCAAGTCCCAGTTCGAAACGGCCGCGCACGACGTGGAAGCTTCGGTGACACGCGAGTTCAATGAAGCCAGCAGCGCCTTCAATCAATCGATCGGCGAGGCCAAGCTGGGCTATGACGGTGCCGGCACCGACCCAACGCCCTGGCAGCCGCCGCCCCCACAGTACAAGCGGCCCAACAAGAAGTGGCGCATCAAGCGCAGCGCGGTGCCGGGTTGGTACAAGCAGCGCGCCGGTGTGCGCGGGCACGTTCAATCGGGTGCGGCGCGCGTGGCGCGGTTCCGGCCGCCAGGGTTGAAGAAATGAGCCCGATGCAGGGCCGCCCGAAATCGGGCTCGCTCCCCCACGGGGGGAAGGCCCACCGGGCCAAGGGGGCCGCGTGACCGAGAAGAAGGACGAGCTCGAGGGCACCGAGCAGCCGTTCGTTTCGCACCTCGTGGAGTTGCGCGACCGGCTGGTGCGCGCGCTGATCGCCGTGGGTGTGGCCTTTGCCTTGGTGTGCATCTGGCCCGGGCCGTCGGGGCTGTACGACCTGCTGGCTGCACCGCTGGTGCAGCAGTTGCCCGAAGGGTCCAAGCTGATCGCCACCAACCCGATCTCGCCCTTCCTGGTGCCGGTCAAGGTGGCATTGATGGCGGCGTTCCTGCTGGCGCTGCCGGTGGTGCTGTACCAGCTGTGGGCCTTCGTGGCGCCTGGCCTGTACAGCCACGAAAAGAAGCTGGTGCTGCCGCTGGTGATCTCCAGCACGCTGCTGTTCTTCATGGGGGTGGCGTTCTGCTACTTCTTCGTCTTTGGCAAGGTCTTCGCCTTCATCCAGAGCTTTGCGCCCAAGAGCATCACGGCAGCGCCCGACATCGAAGCCTACCTGGGCTTCGTGCTCACGATGTTCATTGCCTTCGGCGCGGCCTTCGAGGTGCCGATCGCGGTGGTGGTGCTGGCCCGCATGGGCCTGGTCAGCATCGAGAAGCTGAAGGAGTTCCGCTCCTACTTCATCGTGCTGGCCTTCATCATCGCCGCGGTGATCACGCCGCCGGACATCGTCTCGCAGCTGTCACTGGCGATCCCGATGTGCTTCCTCTACGAGGTGGGCATCATCGCAGCCAAGGTCTTCATCAAGCACACCCAGGCGCCCGATGCGGATGCCGACCCCGACGCCGGCAAGGCTTGATCAGCGTTGAACGGGGCGGCGCACCTGCCTGGGTCGCTGCACCACGTCCACCTTCACTTCCAATGCCTGGCCACCGCGTTGCACGCCAAAGCGCGCGGCCTCGCCTGGCCTGAGTGCCGCCACGCTGTTGAGCAACTGCGCGGTGGTGCTCACCGGCTTGCCTTCCACCGCCACCACCACGTCGCCGGGCTTCATGCCGCCCTTGCTGGCCGGACCGTCCTGCAGCACGCCGGTGATCAGCACCCCGGAGCGCACCGGCAGCTTGAAGTTCTCGGCGAATTCAGGCGTCAGGTCGCGCGGCTCCACGCCGATCCAGCCGCGCCGCACCTGCCCATCGCGCAGCAGGCCCTCCATCACCTGCTGCGCCACATCCACGGGAATGGCGAAGCCAATGCCCAGGCTGCCGCCGCTGCGCGAGAAGATGGCGGTGTTGATGCCCACCAGGTGGCCTTGCAGATCGACCAGTGCGCCACCGGAATTGCCGGGATTGATGGCGGCGTCGGTCTGGATGAAGCTCTCGAAGGTGGACAGCCCCAGGCCTTGCCGACCCATGGCACTGACGATGCCCGAGGTGACGGTCTGCCCCACGTTGAAGGGGTTGCCGATGGCCAGCACCAGGTCGCCCACCTGCAGCGCGTCGATCCGGCCGAGGGTGACGGCGGGCAGGTGATCGAGCTCGATACGCAGCACGGCCAGGTCGGTTTCCGGGTCGGTGCCGACCACCGTGGCTCGGGCTTGCCGTCCATCACTCAGGTTCACGTTGATTTCGGTGGCGCCCTCGATCACGTGGTTGTTGGTGAGCAGCACGCCTTCGGGCGAGACGATCACGCCCGAGCCATAGCCCACCTCGGTGCCGGATGGATCGCGGTCGCCGAAGAAGAAGCGAAAGTTCGGATCCTGCGCATGTGGATTGCGTGCGCCCGGCTTGCTGGCCGTGACACTGACCACCGCAGGGGCTGCCGCGCGGGCTGCGGCGTGAAAGCCGGTGAATGCCGCTGGCAATGCCGAGGTGCCAACTGGCGCCGACGCCGATGCAGCGTTGGCGGCCGAGGTGGGCACGGAAGCCGGTGCGGTTTGAACCGACACCACCTCGGGCAGCAGGTTGGGTGCTCGACCATCGCGCGACAGCCACTGCGGCTTGAGCGTGGCGACGACGAAGAGAATTGCCAGTGCCACGGTCGCGGCCTGCGAGAAAATCAACCAGAGTCTGCGCATCTTGGAGAGAACGGCCATGGCCCATCGGGCAGAGATCGAAACGCACCTGGCGGAACTGCTGGCCGTCGACCGCTTCAAGGATTATGGGCCGAACGGCCTGCAGGTGGAGGGGCGCGCCCAGGTGCAGCGCGTGGTCAGCGGGGTCACTGCGAGCCTGGCCTTGATCGACGCCGCCATCGAGGCCGAGGCCGACGCGCTGCTGGTGCACCACGGCCTGTTCTGGCGCGGGCAGGATGGTCGAATCACCGGCTGGATGCGCCAGCGCGTGGCACGCCTGCTGGCCCACGACATCAGCTTGTTCGCCTACCACCTGCCGTTGGACGCGCACGCTTCGCTGGGCAACAACGCGCAGTTGGGGCTGCGCTTGGGATTGAGCTCCGATGCCCGCTTTGGCGAGCAGGACCTGGGCTTCATCGGGCCGGCGAGCGCACCGATGCTGGTGCAGGAGCTGGCCATGCGCGTGGATCAGACCTTGGGACGGGCGCCGCTGGTGCTGCCGGGCGATGGCAGGCGCGTGCATCGCGTGGCGTGGTGCACCGGAGGCGCACAGGGCCACTTCGAGGCCGCCATTGCGGCGGGCGCCGACGCCTTTCTCACCGGCGAGATTTCCGAGCCGCAGGTACACCTGTCACGCGAAACGGGGGTGGCCTTTCTGGCCTGTGGCCACCACGCCACGGAGCGGTATGGCGCGCCGGCCTTGGGCGAGCACCTGGCCGCTCAGTTTGGAATCCAGCATCAGTTCATCGACATCCACAACCCGGCCTGAACCATGACCATCGACAACACGCCGCGAGCGCTGGTGGCCATCAGCATGGGCGACCCGGCCGGCATCGGGCCGGAGACCATTGTTCGTGCCGCGGCCAGTGGCTTCGGCGGCCCGTGCGTGGTGCTGGGCGACGTGGGCGTGCTGCGGCGCGCCGCTGGGCAATGCGCGCTGCAATTGCCGGTGACTCAGCTGGAGTCGGCGCACGACGCATGGCAGGCGCCGCCGGGCAGTCTGGCGGTATGGCAGCCGCCGGGCTTGGGCGTGGGCCTTGCAGCGCTGCCCATGGGTCGGGTCGATGCGCGTGCCGGCGCCGCCGCGGCCTGTTGCATCGAGGCCGGCGCAAGGCTCGCGCTCGACGGCAAGGTGGCCGCGCTGGTGACCGCTCCCATCCACAAGGAAGCACTGGCCGCCGCCGGCGTGCGCCATCCGGGCCACACCGAGATGCTGCAGGCCGCTGCCGGTGGTGCGCCGGTGCGCATGATGCTGGCCAATGACGAGCTGCGCGTGGTGCTGGTCACCATTCACGTCGCGCTGCGACGGGCCATCGAGCTGCTGGACTTCGATGGCGTGTTGCAGACCTTGCGCATCGCCCACCGTGCGGCAGCCGCCTGGGGTTCGACCTCGCCGCGCATTGCCGTGGCCGGCCTGAACCCGCACGCCGGCGAGGGCGGCCTGTTTGGCGACGAGGAACTGCGATTCATCGGCCCGGCCGTACTGGCCGCCCGGGCGGAGGGCATCGACGCCCACGGGCCGTTCGCACCAGACACCGTGTTCATGCGCGCCCGCCACGCACCGGGGCACCCGGGCGAGTTCGACCTGGTGGTGGCGATGACCCACGACCACGGCCTGATCCCGGTGAAGTACCTGGGCGTCGAGCACGGTGTCAACGTCACGCTGGGCCTGCCCTTCGTGCGCACCAGCCCGGACCACGGCACGGCCTTCGACATCGCCGGCCTTGGGCGGGCCGACCCGTCCAGCCTGCGCGCCGCATTGGCCATGGCGCGCCGGCTGGCGACGTCTGCGCACCGCGATTGACATCGGCGCCCGGCAGGGCGTTGGCTCGCCCGCCAGTGTTGGGCCGGTCGCCACCCCCGGCGATCAGTGCGTGGCGCTGTTCAGCTTGGCCAATTGGCGACGTGCACGCACCGTGGCGCGGTCGATCAGGTAGGCGTTCTCGAAGGCGCGCATGCGGCTGGTCTCGCACATGCGCGACAGCATGCGGTAGGTCATCGAGATGGTCTTGCGCTGCTTGCTGCCATGCGTGAAGACGAAGAACGTGCGTGTTGCGCTGACATGCGACAGGCGCACCTTGTGCCAGGCGCCTTCCAGGTTCATCTGGTAGGCAAAGCCGATCTGCACGTGGTCTGCCAGTGACTTGCCGCGCATGGGCTCGGACGGCTCCGAGGCTGGCGTGCCCGCCAGGTCGACGTCCACCTCGGTCAGTTCGGCGTCGGCGCCAAGATCGATGTCGACGGCGCCGCTCCAGTCCACGGCGGCCTCGTCCACCAGACCCACGGCGCGCGCCTCCTCGACGCTGAAGTCCGTGGCCTGGACCCGGTCGTTCAGCACAGGCAGGCCAGCGGCCGAGGCGATGGGCAGGTCGCTCGCCTTGGGCACAGGCGTGGCGAGCACGCCATCCACCTGCCGGGCCAGCAGGTTGTGCTCCAGGGTGGTCATGGGCTGGCCCTTCAGGGCCTCCGCATGCGCCGGGAGCAACTGCGAAAAGAAGTCGCGGCGCAGGTCATCGCGGCAGCGAATGCGGTCCAGGCCGGCGTTGAGGTCCTTCATCAGCTGTGGCAATTGCTGCAGGAAGGCCGCGCGCTGCGCTGGCAGGCCTTTGGGCTGCACGCTCATGGCCAGTTCGCGGCCGACCTCGCGCATGCGCTTGGTCATGGCGCTGCCGGCACCGGTGCTGAGCTCGGCACTGGCGATCACGCGGCTCCACACCTGGCCGAGGAAGCTGCGCAGGAAATCGGGCACGGGCAAGGACTGCAGCGCACCGTCCAACTGCTGCGCATAGCGGTGTTGCACGCGCAGCTCATCTTCCTTGCGCGCCAGCAGGCGGTCTGCAGCACCATCGGCGGCCACTTGCACCTTGGCCTGCTCGGCGATGAAGGCTTCCAGGGCCTTCAACTTGTGCTCGTACAGCTCGATCTGCTCGAAGTCGCCTTCGACCACTTCCTGCACCAGCTCGCGCACCCTCACCAGCAGTGCCTGGCCTTCTTCGCTGTCGAAATCATCGATGGCCGAACCGAGTGTGGCGATGCGGTTGATGAAGCGCCGCACCGGGTGGCGTCGCGACGAGAAAAAGGTGGTGTCTCCCAGCGCAGCCCGCAGCACCGGAAGTTGCAGGCGGCCGATCTGGCGCGCCATCTGCGGTGGCACCTTGGGGTCGGAGAGGATCTGATCGAACAATCCGGCGATCACGTCGATCACCATGTGGTCGATGGCGCCGGAGGCGGCCTGCCTCAATTCCTCGCGGTGTGCAACGATCAGGTTGGGTGCCATCAGGCCACCGAACCCAGCGTGGTCCCCGCCTTCACCGGCGTCGGACCAGCCCCCGCTGCCTTCGACGTGGCCGTGGTGGCCACCCGGCGCCGCACCTTCGGCCCAAGCCGATGGGGCGCTGGACAGCCGGCGGATCAACGACATCATCTCGCCGTCGATGCGGCCCATGGTGCTGCTGCCCAGTCCGACACCATGGCCGCCACCCGGGCTGAAGCCGCCATGCCTAGAGCCGGCAAAGCCGCCGCGTCCCGTGTGGCCGCCAACGCCACCACCATACCCGTGCCCGTGCCCGTGCCCACCACCCTGCGGCGACCCGGCCCGCGTGGCCAGGCGGCCGGAGGCCGTGAGGCCGTGGCCACTGTCTTGCAGGTCGCCATGCAGGCTGCCCGGGTTCGTGCTGCGTGCGCCATCGCTGGCGCGGTGGCGCACGGTCAATCCGATGGGCTTGACGCCATGCGCCTGCAGGTCCGCCACGATGTCCACGTAAGTCGACTTCATGGCTTGCGCCAGCGACCGACCGATCTCGGCGGCGAGCACTTTTCGCACGTCGGCGCGATCGGCCACGGCTTCGACGGCGCGGATCACGGCTTGGCCCACCACCTCGGCGCGCAAGGGATTGCGTTCCTGGTCCGGCCCGCCCAAGTTCAGCAGCGAGCCGATGTAGGCATCGAGTTCCCGGATCTCCCATTCGCAGCTGTGCGAGATCTCCAGCGCGAAGCGGTCCGCCGTGACCTGGATCTCCACCTCATGGTCATCCACCAGGCTCAACGCTTCCCAGGATGTCAGCCCGCCAGCGGTCGACTGGCCCTCCAGCACACCCACCTCGCGTGCCACACGGTTGTCCAGCGTCTCGTTGAATGTGAGCGCAAAGATGGCCAGCTTGCGATTCAACTCGAACTGGGCGCCGAGCAGGCTGTCGCGCTGGAAGATGTTGTTGGACGACTGCGCCGCGAGCCCGAGACTGTCCACCGTCCGTTCGGCGGCCGAGCGCGCGGCCATGCGCACACGTTGCACGGCGCTTTCCAGATTCGCGGGGATTCGGGCAGGCAGGGTGGTTTCCATTGGGGTCGAGCGTCCGGGCCGGCAACATGCCAACCCGGGCGCTCGCCAGGGACCTCGTTACCAAGCCAGTATCGGCCGATTCCGCCCAGACCTTGAGAGCAGCCTGCGGCCGGTGGGCCGTACGCGTTACTTCTGTTTCAGCGCGTCGCGAATCTCACGCAGCAGAACCACGTCTTCGGCCGGCGCTGCCGGTGCCGCGGGTGCCGCCGGCGCTTCGCGCTTCATGCGGTTGATCTGCTTGATCATCATGAAGATCACGAACGCCAGGATGACGAAGTTGAAGCTGATCGTGATGAAGTTGCCCCAGGCAAACACGTTGCCCAATTTTTGTGCATCGGCCAGTGAAGCGCCCGCCGGCACGTTACCTGCCAGGACCAAGTACTTGCTGGAGAAGTCGGCCGCGCCGCCGAGGATGAGGTTGATGATCGGCATGATCAGATCCTTGACCGCGGAATCGACGATCTTGCCGAACGCCCCGCCAATGATGACGCCGACCGCCAGGTCGACGACGTTGCCCTTCATCGCAAATTCTTTGAACTCTGTGGCGAAACCCATGGCGACTGCTCCTCGATGTTTGTTTGGCCGCAACGCTGCGACGAGGCAATTATGGCGGCATGCGCTAACAGCAAGCCCGGCCGGAAGTATTGGCGCAGGCCTGTCGCCGTCAGCCCAGGCGTGACCTTGGAAGCCCGGCGTCAGCGGCTCCGCTAGAATACCGGGTTGCCCCTAAGACCATTCGCATCTTTCGAGGAATCCCATGAGTGACACACCAGTCGATCAAGGTCGACGCACCTGGGTGGCGATCACGGCAGGCGCCGGCGCCATCGGCGGCGTAGCTGCAGCCGTCCCCTTCGTCAGCACCTTTGCGCCGTCCGAGCGCGCCAAAGCCGCCGGTGCAGCCGTCGAGGCCGACATCGGTTCGCTCAAGCCAGGCGAAAAGTTGACGGTGGAGTGGCGTGGCAAGCCCGTTTGGATCCTGCGCCGCACCAAGGAGCAGTTGGAGACGCTGAAGAAGACCGATCCCCAGGTGGCCGATCCGAAGTCACTGCGCAAACCCGACGAGCTCACACCCGCGTATGCCCGCAACGACTACCGTTCGATCAAGCCCGAATTCCTGGTGGCCGTGGGCATCTGTTCGCACCTGGGTTGCTCGCCCAGTGACAAGCTGGCCCCGGGCTCGCTTTCCGACGACTGGCAAGGGGGCTTCATCTGTCCGTGCCACGGTTCCACCTTCGACATGGCCGGTCGCGTCTTCAAGAACAAGCCCGCACCCGACAACCTCGAGGTGCCGCCGCACATGTACCTGTCCGACAGCGTGCTGCTGATCGGCGAAGACAAGAAGGCCTGAACAGGCTCCCCAACAAAGAGGTCGACATGGCAGATTTCAAGGTAGCCCCGGCGGATGCGCCGGTGGGCGTGAAGTTCTGACCTGGGTGGACAACCGGTTTCCGGCCACCAAGATGTTCAAGGAGCACATGTCGGAGTACTACGCTCCGAAGAACTTCAACTGGTGGTACGTCTTCGGCGTGCTGTCGCTGCTGGTGCTGGTGATCCAGATCGTCACCGGCATCTTCCTGGTGATGCACTACAAGCCGGACGCCTCGCTCAACGCGTCCAACATTCCCGTGGCCTTCGCCTCGGTCGAATACATCATGCGCGAGGTACCCTGGGGCTGGCTGATCCGCTACATGCACTCGACCGGGGCCTCGGCGTTCTTCGTCGTGGTCTACCTGCACATGTACCGCGGGCTCATCTACGGCAGCTACCGCAAGCCGCGCGAACTGGTGTGGGTCTTCGGCTGCGCCATCTTCCTGTGCCTGATGGCCGAGGCCTTCATGGGCTACCTGCTGCCCTGGGGCCAGATGTCGTATTGGGGCGCCCAGGTGATCGTGAACCTGTTCGCCGCCGTGCCCTTCGTCGGCCCGGATCTGGCGCTGTTGATCCGCGGCGACTACGTGGTGGGCGACGCCACGCTGAACCGCTTCTTCAGCTTCCACGTCATTGCGGTGCCGCTGGTGCTGCTGGGTCTGGTGGTGGCGCACATCATCGCTTTGCATGAGGTGGGCTCGAACAACCCGGACGGGGTCGAAATCAAGGCCAAGAAGAATGCCCAGGGCATTCCGCTCGACGGCATTGCATTCCACCCCTACTACACGGTGCACGACACCTTCGCCGTCGGCATGTTCCTGATGGTGTTCTGCGCCATCCTGTTTTTCGGGCCCGAACTGGGCGGCTACTTCCTCGAATACAACAACTTCATCCCGGCCGACCCGCTGAAGACGCCGCCGCACATCGCGCCGGTCTGGTACTTCACGCCGTTCTACTCGATGCTGCGCGCCACCACCGACCCGATGGTCAACGTGCTGTGCGGGGTGCTGGGCCTGGTGGGCGTGGTGTCCTTGCTGGCGCTGCGCGGCAAGGCCAAGTTCATGGCACTGGGCGCGGCGGTGGTCGGCATCGTGCTGCTCAAGACCTTCGACGCCAAGTTCTGGGGCGTGGTGGTGATGGGCGGTGCGGTCATCATCCTGTTCTGCCTGCCCTGGCTGGACAACAGCCCGGTCAAGTCGATCCGCTACCGCCCGACCTGGCACAAGGTGCTGTACCTGGTGTTCGTGTTCTTCTTCGTGGTTCTGGGTTACCTGGGCATGTTGCCCCCGTCCGACGGGCGCACGCTCGTGGCGCAGATCGGCACCTTGTTCTATTTCGGCTTCTTCTTGCTGATGCCTTGGTGGAGCACGATCGGCATGTTCAAGCCGGTGCCTGACCGCGTTACCTTTCACGCGCACTGAAGCGGGAGCGACCCATCATGATGAAGAAGATCATTGCCGCGCTGTTGACTGCACTGTCCTTGTCGGCCGCTGTCCATGCCAATGAAGGCGGTCCGGCCTGGGACCAGTTCCCGAAGGAACGGCTCACGGATCTGGCCGCGCTGCAGAACGGTGCCAAGCTGTTTGTCAACTACTGCCTGAATTGCCATTCGGCATCGTCCATGCGCTACAACCGCATGCAGGACATCGGCCTGACCGACGACCAGATCAAGAAGAACCTGCTGTTCGCCGGCGAAAAGGTCGGTGAGCTGATGACCGTGGCCATCGCCGCCAAGGACGCCAAGGAATGGTTCGGCGCGACGCCGCCCGATCTGTCGGTGATCGCGCGCTCGCGCGCCGGCAGCAACGGCAGTGGAGCGGACTACCTCTACACCTACATGCGCACGTTCTACCGTGACGAAACCCGGCCCACGGGCTGGAACAACCTTGTCTTTCCGTCGGTGGGCATGCCGCACGTGCTGTGGCAACTGCAAGGCGAACAGCGTGCGGTCTTCGCGGAAGAGAAGGATCCGCATGGCGCTGCCGACGCCAAGCCCGTGCATGTGTTCAAGGGCTTCCAGCAGACCAAGCCGGGTTCGCTGAGCAAGGACGAGTACGACCACGCGGTGGCCGATCTGGTGGGCTACCTGCAATGGATGGGTGAGCCGGCGCAGAACCAGCGCGTGCGTCTGGGCGTCTGGGTGATGATTTTCCTGGCGATCTTCACCACGATCGCCTGGCGCATGAACGCGGCGTTCTGGAAGGACGTCAAGTAGCCTGTGCTGGCCCGGCCAGGATGGTCGGGCCTTGAGCGCGCAGTGGTTGCCATCACCGGCGCCACTGCGCTTGTCTTTTTGAGATTCGGCCGATCCGGCCGCCATGGGAGGCCACCGCCATGATGGTGCTTTACTCCGGAACCACCTGCCCCTATTCGCACCGCTGCCGCTTCGTGCTGTTCGAAAAAGGCATGGACTTCGAGATTCGCGACGTCGACCTGTTCGCCAAGCCCGAAGACATCGCGCTGATGAACCCATACAACGAGGTGCCGATCCTGGTCGAGCGCGACCTGATCCTGTACGAATCGCACATCATCAACGAGTACATCGACGAGCGCTTCCCGCATCCGCAACTGATGCCCGGGGATCCGGTGGCCCGTGCCCGCGTGCGACTGTTCCTCTTCAACTTCGAGAAGGAATTGTTCGCGCATGTGAACCTGCTCGAAGGGCGCGGGGTGGCCAAGGCCACCGACAAGCAGATGGAAAAGGCGCGCACGCAGATCAGCGATCGACTGACCCAGTTGGCGCCCATCTTCCTGAAGAACAAGTACATGCTGGGCGACGACTTCTCGATGCTCGACGTGGCCATCGCTCCGCTGCTGTGGCGCCTGGACTACTACGGCATCGACCTGTCGAAGAATGCCGCGCCGTTGCTGAAATACGCCGAGCGCATCTTTTCGCGTCCGGCCTACATCGAGGCACTGACACCGTCCGAGAAGGTGATGCGCAAGTAGGCGGACCGGACCCATGAGCACATCGGCACCCACTGGCGACCAGGGCAGCTCGACGCGGCCGTACCTGATTCGCGCCTTGCACGAATGGTGTACCGACAACGGATTCACACCCTACCTGGCGGTGTACGTGGACGGTGCGGTGCAGGTGCCGATGGAGTACGTGAAGAACAACGAGATCGTGCTCAACGTCGGCTTCGATGCCACGCACGGGCTGAGCTTGGGCAACGAGACCGTCGAATTCAAGGCCCGCTTCGGTGGCGTCTCGCGCGAAATCATGGTGCCGGTGGACCATGTCGTGGCCATCTATGCCCGTGAAAATGGACAGGGCATGGCTTTTCCGGTGCCCACGGCCACGTCGGCCGACGCCGATGCGCCGGTGCTGGCGCAGGACCCCACGCCTCGGGGTCTGCGCCTGGCACCGGTGGAGGACTCCACGGAAGCCAGCGCGAGACCCCCAGTACCGCGCGCCGGTTGGTCGGACGAGCAGGACCCGGGCCCGCCACCTGAGCCGCCCTCGACCCCCTCGGGTGGCAGCCGGCCCGCACTCAAGCGCATCAAGTAGCGGCCGGCGGTTCGCCGCTGCACGCGGCCTCTACAATTTGTGCATCGTTGCCGGCTTAGCTCAGTTGGTAGAGCAACCGCCTTGTAAGCGGTAGGTCATCTGTTCGAGTCAGATAGTCGGCACCATCTCGTGCGCCTGCTCCTCAGGCACCGCTCAGCACCTTGACGCGGATGACAACGGCAGGCCAGCCTGCGCTTTCGAGGCGTTGCTGCAGTGCCGGTACCATGTGGCGCAGCTTCGCGGCCACCGCACCGTTGTCGGCCAGCATCGTCCAGCCCTCGGCATCCAGGGGGCCGCAACGCACCAGAGCACGCATGGGTGGTGGCAGCAGAGGCCGAATGGCGTCCAGCCGTTCCGCAGATTCACGCAGACGTTGTGTCAGGCGGGCGAGCGGCTCACTGCGGTCGAGGGCCTGCCGGATGGGCAGTGAAGGCGGCGTCGCAGGCGTCATGGTGGAGGAGTGTATCGATGCAGATCATGATCACGCACGGAAGCATGGCCCGAACGCGGGTGCTGCACTTCGCCCGATGGCAGTTGGCGGTGGCATTGGCCGCGCTGGTCTTGCTGCTGGTGTTGCTGTCGGGCACGGTGTACCACTTCGTCTTCCTGAACGCCGTCAAACAAGGTTGGCCGGTGGTCAGTGCACTGGTGCGACCGATCGTCCAGCACGAGTTGGCGCAACGCGAACGATTCATGCGCGACAACCTGGACGCCATGGCGCAGAAGGTGGGCGAGATGCAGGCACGGCTGGTCAAGCTGGAACTGATCGGCGAACGGGTGTCGGGCATGGCGGGTGTCCAAGCCGGCGAGTTGCGCGCCCCCGTGCTGGGCGCCAGTGCGCCGGGCAAGGGCGGCCAGAAGTTGGGGCAAGGCGGCCCCTACTTGCCGGTGACCAGCATCGGCCTGCCTGAACTGAACGCCGCGCTGGAGCAAATGGACCATCGCGCCGACAGCGGCAGTGACCTGTTCACCCTGGTTGAATCGCGGCTGCTGGAGTCGCGATTGCAAACACTGTTGGTGCCCAGCATTGCGCCGGTCGACGGCTTGGTCGGGTCGGGCTTCGGCGTGCGGTCGGATCCGATCACCGGGCGCGCCGCCTTGCATGCCGGCCTGGACTTCCCCGCCGACCAAGGCACCCAGATCGTGGCCGCAGCCGGCGGTGTGGTGCTGAGCACGGAATGGCACCCGCAATACGGGCAACTGCTGGAGGTGGACCATGGGCGGGGCCTGAGCACGCGCTATGCACACACGTCCAAGCTGTACGTGCGCGCCGGCGATGTGGTCAAGCGAGGCCAGCGCGTGGCCGATGTCGGCAACTCGGGGCGCTCCACGGGCCCACACCTGCACTTCGAGGTGTTGGTCGACGGCGTTCCGCAGGATCCGGCGCGCTTCCTGTATGCCGCCAAACCAGCCGCGGCCACGGGCATGGTGCGCAAGCCTGGGTGATAAACTCGAACGCTTTGTGGAATCTCCGCGCTGCAGAGGCTCTTGGATCAGCCGAAGCCGGCCCCATCTGCCTTGATCGCGGTTCGTCGGGAACCGGGCCGTTGCAGCTTGCCTGCAGGCCCGAGCCCAATGCCGCACAGAGCCGCCACCTGAAATCGCTGCCGCTGACGCGGCGGTCTTGCTGCGCTGCCCATCGTGCCCAACCGGGCCCGGGTGGCCAATCACTGCCCACGACACACGCATGTTGCCCAATATCCTCACCTCGATTTTCGGCAGCCGCAACGACCGCCTGTTGAAACAGTACCGCCGCGTGGTGGAAAAGGTCTCCGCGCTGGAACCCCAGTTCGAGGCGCTGGACGATGCCCAGCTGCGTGCCAAGACCGAGGAGTTCCGCCAGCGACTGGCCGATGGCGCGACGCTGGACGACCTGTTGCCCGAAGCCTTTGCCGCGGTCCGCGAAGGCGGCAAGCGTGCCTGAAGATGCGTCACTTCGATGTGCAGCTGATCGGCGGCATGACGCTGCACAACGGCAAGATCGGCGAGATGGGCACGGGCGAAGGCAAGACGCTGATGGCCACGCTGCCGATCTACCTGAACGCCTTGAGCGGCAAGGGTGTCCACCTGGTGACGGTGAACGACTACCTGGCGCGCCGCGACGCCGAATGGATGGGCCGCCTTTACGGGTTCCTTGGGCTGACGGTTGGCGTGAACGTGCCGGGCATGGACCGTGAAGAGAAGCAGGCCGCCTACAACGCCGACATCACCTATGGCACGAACAACGAGTTCGGCTTCGACTATCTGCGCGACAACATGGTGTACGAGGTGCGCGATCGCGTGCAGCGTGGCCTGAACTTCGCCATCGTCGACGAGGTGGACTCGATCCTGATCGACGAGGCGCGCACGCCGCTGATCATCAGCGGCCAGGCCGAGGACCACACCGACCTGTACGTCAAGATCAACGCGATCATCCCGGCCCTGAGGAAGCAGATCGGCGAGGCCGACCCGCGCACCGGCGAGGGCGTGATCGAGCCGGGTGACTTCACGGTGGACGAGAAGACGCACCAGGTCTTCCTCACCGAAGATGGTCATGAGAACGCCGAGGCGATGCTGTCAACGGCGGGCCTTCTGGCCGAAGGTGCCAGCCTGTACGACGCGGCCAACATCACGCTGATGCACCACGTCTACGCCGCGCTGCGGGCCAACCACCTGTACCACCGCGACCAGCACTACGTGAACCAGAACGGCGAGATCGTGATCGTCGACGAGTTCACCGGGCGCCTCATGACGGGCCGGCGCTGGAGCGATGGCCTGCACCAGGCGGTGGAGGCCAAGGAGGGGGTGCAGATCCAGAGCGAGAACCAGACGCTCGCCTCGATCACCTTCCAGAACTACTTTCGCATGTACGCCAAGCTGGGTGGCATGACCGGCACGGCCGACACCGAGGCCTACGAATTCCAGGAGATCTATGGTCTGGAGACGGTGGTCATTCCGCCCAATCGGCCGCCCATCCGCAAGGACGAGCAGGACCTGATCTACAAGACCGCGCGCGAGAAGTACAACGCCGTGCTCGAGGACATCCGCAATGCGCACCAGCGCGGGCAGCCCACGCTGGTCGGTACCACATCCATCGAGAACTCCGAACTGATCTCCGGCCTGCTCACACAGGCCAAGCTGCCGCACGCGGTGCTCAACGCCAAGCAGCACGCCAAGGAGGCCGAAATCGTCGCGCAGGCCGGGCGTCCCGGCGTCATCACCATCGCGACCAACATGGCCGGCCGCGGCACCGACATCGTGCTGGGCGGCAACGTCGAGAAGCAGATCCAGTTCATCGAGGCCGATGATGCGATCGTGCCCGAAGAAAAGGCACGCCGCATCCAGCAGCTCAAGGACGAGTGGCAGGGCCTGCACGACCAGGTCAAGGCCGCGGGTGGCCTGCGCATCATCGCCACCGAGCGCCACGAGAGCCGTCGCATCGACAACCAGCTGCGCGGCCGTGCCGGCCGCCAGGGCGACCCGGGCCAGAGTCGCTTCTACCTGTCGCTGGAAGACCCGCTGATGCGCATCTTCGCTGGTGACCGCGTGCGTGCGATCATGGACCGGCTGAAGATGCCCGAAGGTGAGGCCATCGAAGCCGGTATCGTCAGCCGCAGCATCGAGGGCGCGCAGCGCAAGGTGGAGGCGCGCAACTTCGACATCCGCAAGCAGCTGCTCGAGTACGACGACGTGGCCAACGACCAGCGCAAGGTCATCTACCAGCAGCGCAACGAGATCCTCGAGACCACGGACGTGGGCGAGCAGATCACCAACCTGCGCAAGAGCTCGATGGAAGCGGTGGTGCGCACTTGGGTGCCCGCCGAGAGCGTCGAAGAGCAGTGGGACCTGCCCGCGCTGGAAAACACGCTGCGCGAGGAATGGCAACTGGACGTGCCGCTGAAGGCGCAGGTCGACCAGAGCGATGCCATCACCGATGAAGACGTCGTGGACCTGACCGTGAAGGCGGCGGACGCTGCCTTCAACGCCAAGCTCGAGATGGTGGGCACCGAGCAGTTCAACCCCTTCATGCGCATGGTCCTGCTGCAGTCCATCGACTCGCATTGGCGCGAACACCTCGCCGCGCTCGACTACCTGCGTCAGGGCATCCACTTGCGTGGCTATGCACAGAAGAACCCGAAGCAGGAATACAAGCGCGAGGCCTTCGAGCTGTTTGCCCAGTTGCTGGACATGGTGAAGATGGAGGTCACCCGCCTGCTGATGACGGTGCGCATCCAGAGCCAGGAGCAGGCGGTACAAGCTGCCGAGGCCATCGAGGAGCAGGCCAGCCAGCTGAGCAACGTGACCTACACCCACCCCAACGAGGACGGCAGCGTTTCGCAGGAGGCCGACCCCACCACCGTGGCTGCCGCAGTGCCGCGCGTGGGTCGCAACGACCCCTGCCCCTGCGGCAGCGGCAAGAAATACAAGGCCTGCCACGGCAAACTGGCCTGACCGCAATCCTGGAGCGCTGCATCATGCCCGTGAACCTCGTTGCCCCCAATCCCGCGGATCTGCTGGCCGTACCCGGTGTCGAGATCGGCGTGGCGATGGCGGGTGTGCGCAAGGCCAACCGACGCGATTTGGTGGTGTTTCGCCTGGCCGAGGGCACGGCCGTGGCGGGTGTGTTCACGAAGAATCGCTTTTGCGCCGCGCCGGTGCAGGTGTGCCGCGAGCATCTGGCGGCCGGGGCCGCCATTCGCGCCATGGTCATCAATACCGGCAATGCCAATGCCGGCACCGGCGCGGACGGCTTGGCGCGTGCGCGCCGCAGCTGCGCAACGCTGGCAACGCTGATGGGCCTGCAGCCGCGGCAGGTGCTGCCGTTTTCCACCGGTGTGATCATGGAAACGCTGCCGGTCGAGCGCATCGAGGCGGGCCTGCCTTTGGCATTGGCCGCGTTGCGCGCCGACGGTTGGGCCGATGCCGCACAAGGCATCATGACCACCGACACCTTGCCCAAGGCTGCATCGCGCCGTGTGCAGATCGGGGGGCAAACGGTCACCTTGAGCGGTATCTCGAAGGGCGCCGGCATGATTCGCCCGAACATGGCCACCATGCTCGGCTTCATGGCCACGGATGCCGTCATCGCACCGCAATTGCTGAATGCGCTGGCCCGCGAAGCCGCCGATGCCAGCTTCAACCGCATCACCATCGATGGTGACACCTCGACCAACGATTCCTTTGTCATTGCGGCCACGCAGCGCGCCGGCCACGTGGCCATCACCTCGCTGGATTCGGTCGAGGGCCGCACGCTGCGCGACGCCGTGATCAACCTGGCCCAGCAGTTGGCCCAGGCCATCGTGCGCGACGGCGAAGGCGCGACCAAGTTCATCACCGTCCGCATCGACGGCGGGCGCGATGAGGCCGAATGTCGCCTGGCGGCTTACGCGATCGCGCATTCGCCGCTGGTCAAGACGGCCTTCTTTGCCAGCGACCCCAACCTGGGCCGCATCCTGGCCGCCGTGGGCTATGCCGGCATCGATGACCTGGACCAGGGCCTGATCGATCTGCACCTGGACGACGTGCATGTCGTGCGGCAGGGTGGTCGTCACCCGAACTACCAGGAGGCGGACGGCCAGCGGGTGATGAAGCAGGCCGAGATCACGGTGTGTGTGGATTTGCACCGCGGTGCGGCATCGGCCACGGTGTGGACCTGCGATCTGTCGCACGACTACGTCAGCATCAACGCCGACTATCGCAGCTGAGTGGCTCAGGCCGCGGCGGCAACTGCGCCGCGTGCGGTCGGCGATGGGCGAGCCGAACGGACCGGGCAAACGCGGGTTTTCGCCCAGCGGTTCGCCGCGGACAATGCGCAGCAAAGAACGCTCGCGTGGCACTGCGAACGCGGCGCCGACATCAGGGGCGAGATTGACGACACCATCCAAGGGATGGGCCAAGGCGGTTCGACAGCGGCTGGCCTTGCCCGCGAACGACCTGCTGCGCGACGCGGCCTATTGCCGCCTCTTCACCTCGGTGCTGTTCTCGTCGTTCGGCGGGCAGATCACCCTGCTGGCCTTGCCGCTCACGGCGGCGCTCATGCTCCGTGCGTCACCCACCCAGATGGGCTGGCTCACGGCCATGGAGATCGTGCCCTTCGTGTTGTTCTCGCTGCCTGCCGGCGTCTGGCTGGACCGGGTACGCAAGCTGCCGGTGTACATCGGCGGCGAGCTGACGCTGGCCCTGGCCGTGGCGAGCGTGCCGCTGGCGCTTTGGCTCGATGTGCTGACCATGCCCTGGCTGTATGGGGTGGCCTTCGCGATCGGGGTGGTGGCCACGGTGGCCGGCAGTGCGGGGCAGGTGGTGCTCACGCTGGCGGTGCCGCGAGAACGTCTGGTGGAGGCGCACTCGAAGAACACGCTGGCCAGTTCCGCAGCAGAGGTGGTCGGCCCCGGCATTGCCGGCGTGCTGGTGCGATTGTTCGGTGCGCCGGTCACCTTGCTGGCCGATGCGCTGATGCTGCTGTTTTCGGCCATCGTGCTGCGTGGCGTCCGGGTGAAAGAGGCACTCCGGCCGACATCCGAAGCCCATTTCGGGCGTGACCTGAAGCAGGGCGCGCGTTTCGTGGTCGGGCAACCGCTGTTGGTGGCTCTGGCCTGCGCCATGGGCGGCTGGCAGTTCTGCCAGAACGCGGCCGTCGTGGTGCAGATCCTGCATGCCACGCGCGACCTGGGCCTGTCCGCGCAGGCGGTGGGTCTGTGCTATGTGGGCCTGGGCCTGGGCACGGTGGGGGCCAGCGCCGTCAGCGACCGGCTCAGTGCGCGCTGGGGCTCAGGGCCCACCCTGCTGATCGGCATCGCCATTTGTGCTGCGGGCTGGCTGATGGCGGGGCTGGTGAACCGCGGCACACCGGGCATCGTCACGTTCACCGCGATGCTGTTGTTGTACGGCGTGGGCTCGGTGCTCGCCTACGTCAACTTCCTGGCCTTGCGCCAGGCCGTCACGCCGGCGCCCTTGTTGGGGCGCATGACCAGCACCATGCGCTGGCTGGTGCTCCTGCCGGCGGGCCCGGGTGCCTTGATCGGCGGCTGGCTCGGTGATCGGGCAGGTCTGCACGCGACGCTCATCATGGTGGGTGTCATCGGGCTCGCGCTGGCCGCCCTGGCCGCACGCAGCCCGACCCTGCGCAACGCCCGACAGTTGCCCGAGCCGGCGCCCGAGGTCTCGGCCTGACGAGCCGAGCCGTGTCATACCGACTTGCATTCAACGCGCTAACTTCGTTGCTTCGCCTTGCCGTGCTGCAGCACTGTCTGCGGCTTCGCGCCTATTTATCGCATTGACTGCAAATCGGTATCAGGCGACCAGGGCGGGCGAGAAGCGGTCTACCGCGTCGGTGATGATGCCGTCGATGCCGATGGACAGCAGGCGCTGTGCTTCCTCGGGCTCGTTGACGGTGTAGACCATGGCACGCAGGCCCTGGTCGTGCAATTGCCCGATCAGGGCCTCGTCCATCAACCGGTGGTTGGTGACCACCGCCACGCATTGCAGTTGTTGCACGGTGTCGAACCACCCGGGCCACAGGGTATCCAACAACAGGGCGCGGGGGATTTCGGGCGCCGTGGCACGCACGCCTGAGAGGGACTCGGGCCGAAACGAACTGAGCAAGGGAGGCACGGCCCAGTTGCCCCAAAGGCGGCGCAGGTGCTCGCCCACCGTGCGGCCGGTGGACTCCTCGACGCCTGGCGTCGGCTTGATCTCGATGTTGAGCCGGAAACCGTTGCGAAGGATGTAGCACGCAACATTGGCCAGGCTTGGCATGGGCTCGCCCGCAAACTGGCGGCCATGCCAGCCGCCTGCATCGAGTTGCGACAACGCAGCCCAGTCTTGCTCACCCGCGGTGCCCTTGCCACTGGAGGTGCGCTCCAAAGTGGCGTCGTGCAGCAGGAAGGGCACGCCATCGGCCGACAGCTTCACGTCGCATTCGAAGGCGCGGTAACCATGCGAGGCCCCCAGCCGGAAGGCGGCCAGGGTGTTCTCGGGCGCCAGTTTGCCCGCGCCCCGGTGGGCCACCCAGCGTGGGTAGGGCCAGGCGCCGTTCACCCTGGTTGCAGCACTCATGCGACCCGCTTTCCGGTCTGGGCGTCGAACCAGTGCAGGTGGTCGGGCGAGGCGGTCAGGTGCACCAGGTCGCCGTGCCTGGGTGGCTTGTGCATGCCGTCCACGCGCACGGTGAACAGGTTCGCGCCGAGCCGGCAATGCACCAGGCGCTCGGCGCCCAGCATTTCGACCATCTCGACCTTGGCGGCCCAGCCGCTGTCCAGCCCCAGGCTGGTGTGCTCCGGGCGCAGGCCCATCACCAATTCACCGTTGCGCGGGCAACCGATTGGCAGGTCGAGCACCTGGCCGCCGATGTCGAAGCGTGAACCCGACGCCTGCCCCTTCTGCAGGTTCATCGGCGGTGAGCCGATGAATCCGGCCACGAAGGTGGTGGCCGGCCGGGCGTACACCTCCTCGGGCGTGCCGATCTGCTCCATCACGCCCGCGTGCATCACGATCATGCGCTGGGCCAAGGTCATGGCCTCCACCTGATCGTGCGTGACGAACAGCGAGGTGACGCCCAGCTCGGCGTGCAACTTCTGGATCTCGAGCCGGGTCTGGGCGCGCAGCTTGGCGTCCAGGTTGGACAGCGGCTCGTCGAACAGGAACACCTGCGGTTGGCGCACGATGGCGCGGCCCATGGCCACCCGCTGGCGTTGCCCGCCGGACAGTTCGCGTGGTTTGCGCGTCAGCAGTGTGCCCAGCTCGAGGATCTTCGCGGCCTTCTGCACGCGGGTCTCGATCTCGTCCTTGGGTACCTTGGCGATCTTCAGCCCATAGGCCATGTTCTCGTACACGCTCATGTGCGGGTAGAGCGCGTAGTTCTGGAACACCATGGCGATGTCGCGCTCGGCCGGCTCGACGTCGTTGACCACGCGGCCGCCGATGGCAATTTCGCCCTCGGAGATCTCCTCCAATCCAGCCACCATGCGCAGCAGCGTGCTCTTGCCGCAACCGGATGGGCCGACGATGACGATGAACTCGCCATCGGCAATCTCGGCGCTCACGCCGTGGATCACCTGGTTGGCCTTGGGCCCCTTGCCGTAGCGTTTGACGACGTTGCGAATCGAGATGGCGGCCATGTAGCTTCCGGAGGTTGTTTGATCAGGCAGGCGCCGCGGATCCGGCTTTGCCGGGCCGCCGGGGTCGCCCCCTCGGGGGGAGGCGCCGCAGGCGCTTCGGGGGGGTCACTTTTCCGTATCGACCAGGCCCTTGACGAACCACTTCTGCATCAGCATCACCACCAGCGCGGGTGGCAGCATGGCCAGCATCGCGGTGGCCATCACCAGGTTCCATTGCTGGGCCGAATCGCCGCCGCTGATCATGCGCTTGATGCCGATGACCACGGGGTACATGGATTCGTCGGTGGTCACCAGCAGCGGCCACAGGTACTGGTTCCAGCCGTAGATGAACTGGATGACGAACAGGGCCGCAATGCTGGTGGCCGACAGCGGCACCAGCACGTCGATGAAGAAGCGCATCGGCCCGGCGCCATCCATGCGCGAGGCCTCGGTGAGTTCTTCCGGCACGGTGAGGAAGAACTGGCGGAACAGGAAGGTGGCCGTGGCCGAGGCGATCAGGGGGATGGTCAGCCCGGCATAGCTGTTGAGCATGCCCAGGTCGGACACCACCTTGTAGGTGGGGAAGATGCGCACCTCCACCGGCAGCATCAGCGTGACGAACACCGCCCAGAAGAAAAACATGCGGAACGGGAAGCGGAAGTAGACGATGGCAAAGGCCGACAGCAGCGAGATGGCGATCTTGCCGATGGAAATCACCAGCGCCGTCACCAGGCTGATCCACATCATGCGGCCCACCGGCGCAGCGGAGCCCGGCCCGTGTTCGCTGCCCGTGAGCACGGCCACGTAGTTGTGCCAGAACTGATCGCCCGGCAGCAGCGGCATCGGCGCCTGCACGATGGCCGCGGCCGTGTGGGTGGAGGCCACGAAGGTGATGTACACCGGGAAGGCGACGATCAACACGCCGAGTAGCAGCACGGCGTGCGAGAGAAACGTCAGGAAGCGGTTGCGTTCAACCATTTCAATACTGAACTTTCTTCTCGACGAAGCGGAACTGCACCACCGTGAGGACTATGACGAGGAACATCAGCACGGCCGATTGCGCAGCTGAGCCGCCCAGATCGAGCGCCTTGAAGCCGTCGTAGTAGATCTTGTAGACCAGGATCGCCGTGTCCTTGCCCGGGCCGCCCTCGGTGGCCGCGTCGATGATGCCGAAGGTGTCGAAGAAGGCGTACACCATGTTGATCACCAGCAGGAAGAACGTGGTGGGCGACAGCAGCGGAAAGATGATCGTCCAGAAGCGCCGCCAGGGGCGCGCGCCGTCAATGGCGGCCGCTTCGATCAGCGACTTGGGGATGGCCTGCAGCCCGGCCAGGAAGAACAGGAAGTTGTAGGAGATCTGCTTCCACACGGCGGCCAGCACGATGAGGATCATCGCGTGGTCGCTATTGAGCAGGTGGTTCCAGTCGAGGCCCGATTTGCGCAGGGCATAGGACACCACGCCGATGCTGGGCGCGAACATGAACAGCCACAGCACCCCCGCCACGGCCGGCGCCACGGCGTAGGGCCAGATCAGCAGCGTCTTGTAGGCCAGCGCGCCCTTGATCACGCGGTCGGCAAACACCGCCAGCAGCAGCGACAGCGCGATGCCCAGGCCGGCCACCAGCACCGAGAACACGGCCGTGGTCTTGAACGAGGCCAGGTAGCTCGGGTCGGCAAACAGGCTGCGGAAGTTGTCCAGCCCCACGAACTGCGTGCTGGTGCCGAACGCGTCCTGCTGCTGCAGCGACTGCAGGATGGTCTGCGCCGCCGGCCAGAAGAAGAACACGCCGATCACCACCAACTGCGGCGCCAGCAGCAGCCAGGGCAGCCAGGCCGAACGGAAGACGACGCGCTTCTCGGAGGCCATGGCAGCGTCAGTCTGGACAGGCCCAACCCGCTAGGCGGGGAGAGGCGGGGCGGGATGCCGTCATGTCGGACTGTGGCAAGGCAAGGGCATCAGCCCTTGTTGGCCTTCTGGAACTTTTCGAGTTGCTCGTTGCCACGCTTGACAGCTTCGTCCAGCCCTTCCTTGGGCGTCTTCTTGCCGCCCCAGACCTGCTCCATTTCCTCGTCGACGATGGTGCGGATCTGCACGAAGTTGCCCAGGCGGATGCCGCGCGACTTGTCGGTGGTCTTGCGGATCATCTGGTTCGGCGCCACATCGGTGCCAGGGAATTTCTTGTAGAAGCCGCTGGCTTCGGTGAGCTTGTAGGCTGCGGTGGTGATGGGCAGGTAGCCGGTGCGCTGGTGGCTGGCGGCCTGCACCTCGGGGCTGGACAGGTAGTTGAAGAACGCCGCCACGCCCTTGTACTCGGCCGGCTTGTGGCCCGACATCACCCACAGGCTGGCGCCGCCGATCACGGTGTTCTGCGGCGCGCCGGGCACGTCGGGGTAGTAGGGCAGGGGGCCAGTGCGTAGGCGAACTTGGCGTTCGCCTTGACGCTGCCATACAGGCCAGCCGAACCGGTGAACATCGCGCATTCGCCCGAGGGGAAGGTGGCGTCCGGGGTGTTGTTGCGTCCCTTGTAGACGAACAGCCCCTGCTTGGACATGTTGGCCAGGTTCTCGATGTGGCGCACGTGCAGCGGCGTGTTGAAGGCCAGGCGCGTGTCCAGGCCGCCGAAGCCGTTCTTCTTGGTCGCAAACTCCACGTTGTGCCAGGCCGAGAAACTCTCGAGCTGGGTCCAGCTCTGCCAGCTGGTGGTGAAGGGGCACTTGTGGCCGCTGGCCTTGAGCTTGGCCGCGGCCAGGGCCACTTCGGGCCAGGTGGAGGGCGCCTTCTCTGGGTCGAGGCCGGCGGCCTTGAACGCGTCCTTGTTGTAATAGAAGATCGTGGTCGAGCTGTTGAACGGCATGCTCAGCATCTGGCCGTTCGGGGCGGTGTAGTAGCCCGAGACCGCGCTCACATAGGCGGTCGGGTCGAACTTCAGTCCCGACTCCTTCATCACCTCACCCACCGGCTTGATGGCACCCTTGCTCGCCATCATGGTGGCCGTGCCCACCTCGAACACCTGCAGGATGGCCGGCGCATTGCCCGAGCGGAACGCGGCGATCGCGGCCGTCATCGATTCGGGGTAGCTGCCCTTGAAGGTGGCCACCACCTTGTAGTCCTTCTGGCTGGCATTGAAATCCTTGGCCAGGTCGTTGACCCATTCGCCCAATGCGCCGCCCATCGAGTGCCACCACTGGATTTCAGTCTGTGCCTGCACCGGCGCTGCGACGCACAAGGTGGCCAGTGCAGCGAGGGCCGTGAGATGGATGCGCATGGTTTCTCCTAGATCGGACTTGGCAAAGCGGGCAGTATCGCCCGCGTTCATGACAACCGCGTTTCTGTCACATGCCCTGGGTCAAGGGCAACCGGATTAACCCCGCTGCCCGTGCGGGGCCGACCCTGAGGGCTTTGCTGCACCGCGATAAAATCAATTTCCAGGTGCTGCGTCAGCCGACGCCCAGGCCCTTCACTCTCGGCCCCGCCAGCGGGTCGGCTCGCATGAACGCACCCCATCCCTTCCTGCCCCTGACTGCCGTGGAGGCGCCCGAAGTTCGGGCGCCTCGCCTGCGCGAGATCCCGTACAACTACACCTCGTTCTCCGACCGCGAGATCGTGTTGCGGCTGTTGGGCACGCGCGGCTGGGAGGTGCTCTCGCTGCTGCGCACCGAGCGCCGCACCGGGCGATCGGCGCGCATGCTCTACGAGGTGCTGGGCGACATCTGGGTGGTGCAGCGCAACCCCTATCTCGAAGACGACCTGCTGGACAACCCCAAGCGCCGGCAGATGCTGATCGATGCGCTCGACCACCGCCTGAACGAGGTGGAGCGTCGCCGTACCCCCGCAGCCGACACCGTGCGCGATGGCCACGTGGCTGAGTTGCTGCAACTGGCCCGCATGGCAGTGCAGGTCTTCGGCGCTCACTTCAGCGGTCTGTACGACCTGCGCCAGCTGGCGCGCAAGGTGCTGGGCAAGCACACCGGCCGCGACAACATCAAGTTCGACGGCCTGTCGCGCGTCTCGCATGTCACCGACGCCACGGATTGGCGTGTCGAATACCCCTTCGTCGTGCTGACACCCGACACCGAGGCCGAGATGGCGGGCCTGGTGGGTGCCTGCGTCGAGCTCGGCCTGACCATCATCCCGCGAGGCGGCGGCACCGGCTACACCGGCGGCGCCGTGCCGCTCACCTGGAAGAGCGCGGTGATCAACACCGAGAAGCTCGAGCAGATGACCGAGGTGGAACTGGTCGACCTGCCCGGTTGCGCCAAGCCCGTGGCCACCATCTGGACCGGAGCCGGCGTGGTCACGCAGCGCGTGGCCGATGCTGCCGAACGCGCCGGTTATGTGTTCGCGGTGGACCCGACCTCGGCCGAGGCCAGTTGCGTGGGCGGCAACATCGCGATGAACGCCGGTGGCAAGAAGGCCGTGCTGTGGGGCACCGCGCTGGACAACCTGGCCAGCTGGCGCATGGTCACACCCGATGCCAAGTGGCTGGAGGTGGTGCGGCTGGACCACAACCTGGGCAAGATCCACGACGTGGCGGTGGCCAGCTTCGAGCTGCGCTGGATGGACTCAACCGGCCGCAAGCTGGAGCGCACCGAGCGTCTCGATATCCCCGGGCGCACCTTCCGCAAGGAAGGCCTGGGCAAGGATGTCACCGACAAGTTCCTGGCCGGCTTGCCCGGCGTGCAGAAGGAGGGCTGTGACGGCCTGATCACCAGCGCCCGATGGGTGGTGCACCGCATGCCCAGGCACGTGCGCACCGTGTGCCTGGAGTTCTTCGGCAATCCGCGCGACTGCGTGCCCTCGATCGTCGAGATCAAGGACTTCATGTTCTCCCTGATGAAGAAGCCCGGTGGTGAAGGCATTGATGGACGGGGCCCCTCCCCCGTCCAGCTCGCCGGCCTGGAGCACCTGGACGACCGCTACCTCAAGGCGGTGGGCTACGCCACCAAGAGCAAGCGCCACACCTCGGGCAATGGCCTGCCCAAGATGGTGCTGATCGGTGACATCGTCGGCGACGACGCCGACGCCGTGGCGCGCGCCACCAGCGAGGTCATCCGCCTGGCCAATGGCCGCTCGGGCGAGGGTTTCGTGGCGGTGTCGGCCGATGCCCGCAAGAAGTTCTGGCTCGACCGCAAGCGCACCGCGGCCATCAGCAAGCACACCAACGCCTTCAAGGTGAACGAGGACGTGGTGATCCCGCTCGAACGCATGGGCGAGTACACGCTGGGCATCGAGCGCATCAACATCGAATTGAGCCTGCGCAACAAGCTGCAGCTCGCGCAGGCGCTCGAGGCGCTGTTTGCCAGTGGCACCCTGCCCTTGGGCCAGGCCGATGATTCGGCCGACATCCCCAGCGCCGAGCTGTTGGAGGACCGTGTACAGCAGGCGCTCGGCCTGGTGCGCGAAGTGAGCGCACTGTGGCAAGGCTGGTTGCAGGCCCTGGACGCGCCCCGCGCGGGCGAGCGCAGCTTCTTCGAGCAGTTGCAGGACCACAGCCTGCGCGCCAGCTGGAAGCAGCAGCTGCTGGCGCCGCTCCAGGGCCTGTTTGCGGGAGAGGCCTACGCCGGCATCGTGGCCGAGTGCAAGCGCATCCACCAGGAGGTGCTGCACGGGCGCGTGTGGGTGGCGCTGCACATGCACGCTGGCGACGGCAATGTGCACACCAACATCCCGGTCAACAGCGACAACTACGAGATGCTGCAGGCCGCCCACGATGCCGTGGCGCGCATCATGGCGCTGGCTCGCAGCCTGGGCGGCGTGATCAGCGGCGAGCACGGCATCGGCATCACCAAGCTCGAGTTCCTCACCGACGCCGAGCTCGGCCCCTTTGCCGACTACAAGGCCCGCATCGACCCGGAAGGCCGCTTCAACAAGGGCAAACTGCTGCGAGGCGACGCCTTGAGCAAGCTGGGCGCGGACGTGCACCACGCCGACCTGAGCCACGCCTACACGCCCAGCTTCGGGCTGATGGGCCACGAGTCGCTGATCATGCAGCAGAGCGACATCGGCGCCATCAGCGACAGCATCAAGGACTGCCTGCGCTGCGGCAAGTGCAAGCCGGTGTGCGCCACGCATGTGCCTCGCGCCAATCTGCTGTACAGCCCGCGCAACAAGATCCTGGCCACCTCGCTGCTGATCGAGGCTTTCCTCTACGAGGAGCAGACGCGCCGTGGCATCAGCCTGGCGCATTGGGAGGAGTTCGAGGACGTGGCCGACCACTGCACGGTGTGCCACAAATGCCTGTCCCCTTGCCCCGTCAAGATCGACTTCGGTGACGTCTCGATGGCCATGCGCAACCTGCTGCGCAAGATGGGGCACAAGAGCTTCCGCCCCGGCAATGCGTTGGCGATGACCATGCTCAACGCCACCAACCCGCAGACCATCAAGCTGCTGCGCGGCGCGATGGTGGGCATCGGTTTCAAGGTCCAGCGCTTCGCCAACGACCTGCTCAAGCTGGCCGCCCGCAGGCAGACCGCAGCGCCACCGGCCTCGGTGGGCGTGGCGCCGGCGCGCGAGCAGGTGATCCATTTCATCAACAAGAAGCTGCCGGCCGGTCTGCCCAAGAAGACGGCGCGAGCGCTGCTGGACATCGAAGACCGCCATTTCGTGCCCATCATCCGCGACCCGCAGACCACCAACGCGGATACCGAGGCGGTGTTCTACTTCCCGGGCTGTGGCTCCGAACGCCTGTTCAGCCAGGTGGGCCTGGCCACCCAGGCCATGCTGTGGCATGCCGGTGTGCAGACCGTGCTGCCACCGGGCTATTTGTGCTGCGGCTATCCGCAGCGCGGCTCGGGCCAATTCGACAAGGCTGAAGCGATCATCACCGACAACCGGGTGCTGTTCCACCGTGTGGCCAACACGCTGAACTACCTGGACATCAAGACCGTGGTGGTCAGTTGCGGCACCTGCTACGACCAACTGCAGGGCTACAAGTTCGAGGACATCTTCCCAGGCTGCCGCATCGTGGACATCCACGAGTACCTGCTGGAAAAGAACATCACGCTGCCCGGCAACGAGATGGGCTACCTGTACCACGATCCCTGCCACAGCCCGATGAAGCTGCAGGACCCGATGAAGACCGTGAAGGCGCTGGTGGGCCCCAACGTCGTGAAGAACGACCGATGCTGCGGCGAGAGCGGCACGCTCGGTGTCAGCCGGCCCGACATCTCCACGCAGATCCGCTTTCGCAAGGAAGAAGAACTGCGCCGCGGCGAGGCGCAATTGCGCCAGGCCGGGGCCGTGCCACCGCAGCAGAACCTGAAGATCCTCACCGCCTGTCCCAGTTGCTTGCAAGGCCTGAAGCGCTACCAGGACGACATGGCCAGCGGGCTGCTCGAGGCCGACTACATCGTCGTGGAGATGGCGCGCCATCTGCTGGGCGAGACCTGGCTGCAGGACTATGTGGCGCGCGCCAATGCCGGCGGCATCGAGCGGGTCTTGGTGTAGTTCTCCACCGCCGGGAACTACACTGACGATTCAGATCGCTCACCACCACGGAATCGGCATTCAACATGGCTGTCAAGACACCCACACCCACTGCGATCACCTTGCACCAGGCCAGCCGTGCGCTGGAGATCGGCTTCGACACCGGCGAGGTGTTTCGCATCCCGTTCGAGCTGATGCGCGTGTATTCGCCATCGGCCGAGGTTCAGGGTCACGGCCCGGGTCAGGAGACGCTGCAGACCGGCAAGCGCGAGGTGGGCATCGAGTCGCTGCAGATGGTGGGCCACTATGGCCTGCAGCCCACCTTCAGCGATGGCCACGATTCCGGCATCTTCACCTGGGAGCAGCTGCACCGTCTGGGTGCTGCGCAGGCGGACTACTGGCAGCGCTACCTGGCTCGCCTGGCCGAAGACGGCGTGGATCGCGACGCGCCGATGGCCGGTGCTGCGGCCGGCGGTGGCGGCTCCTGCGGCCACCACGGCCACTGAGTTCCTGAAGAGGCAGCAGCATGGCACAGACCCATTTCGGCTTTGATACCGTCGACGAGGCCGAGAAGGCCCGCAAAGTGCGTGGCGTCTTCGATTCGGTCGCCAAACGCTACGACGTGATGAACGACCTGATGTCCTTGGGGCTGCACCGCGCTTGGAAGGCCTACACGGTGGCGGTGGCCAACGTGAAGCCGGGCGCGCGCGTGCTCGACATCGCTGGCGGCACGGGTGACCTGGCGCGCGCCTTCGCGCGCAAGGCCGGGCCGGAGGGCACGGTGGTCCACACCGACATCAACGAGACCATGCTGCGCACGGGGCGAGACCGCTTGCTCGACGAGGGCCTGTCCCTGCCCACGACCACGTGCGATGCCGAGAAACTGCCCTTTGCCAGCGAGTGCTTCGACCTGGTGAGCGTCGCTTTCGGCCTGCGCAACATGACCCACAAGGACGGCGCACTGGCCGAGATGTGCCGGGTGCTCAAGCCGGGTGGGCGCCTGTTGGTGCTTGAATTCAGCCAGGTGGCCGAGCCGCTGCGCAAACCCTACGACTGGTACTCGTTCAACCTGCTGCCGATGATCGGCAAGTGGGTGGCCAAGGACGCGGACAGCTACCGCTACCTGGCCGAGTCCATCCGCATGCACCCGCCCCAGGCCGAACTGAAGGCCATGATGAAGTCAGCCGGATTTGGCCATGTGGACGTGCACAACCTCAGCGCCGGCGTGGTGGCCCTGCACGTCGGCATCAAGTGCTGAGCAGCGCCCGTCGCTCGCCAGACCGCACCACTGAAGCATTTGGTCACGGCCGCGGCCGGCCTTGACCCCCCTTCGCGGGGCCGATGCAGGCCAGCTTCGCCCTTACACTTCTGCTCGCCAGCGCACGCCTGAGCGCCATGCCGCGCACGGCGTGCCTGTTTCGGCCGTCAGGCCGCCGGTTTGGAGCCCACACACACCATGTCTATACATTCGCAACGTCCTGTCTCCATTCTGAGCCTTCGGTTTTGCGCCGTCGCCTTGGCCGCCGTGGCCTTGGTCGCTTGCGGCGATCGGCAGGACAAGGGGGCCACGCAGGCCGCTGCCAAGGTGAACAAGGAAGAGATCACGGTCCATCAGATCAATTTCGTGCTGCAGCAACAGCGCGGCCTCAAGCCCGAGCAGGTGGAGCCGGCCAGTCGCCAGATCCTCGAGCGCCTGATCGACCAGCAACTCGCGCTGCAGAAGGCCGACGAACTGAAGCTCGACCGTGAGCCCCGTGTGGTGCAGCAGCTCGAGGCCGCCAAGCGCGAAATCATCGCCCGGGCCTATGTGGAAAAGCTGGGTGAGGGCGCCCCGAAGCCCACGGCCGAGGAGATCAAGAAGTACTACGACAGCAAGCCGGCCTTGTTCAGCGAGCGCCGCATCTACAACATCCAGGAGATCGGCATCGAGGCCAAGCCCGAGCAGGTGCCGGTGCTGCGCGAGAAACTGGCCGGCGCCAAGAACATCGGCGAGTTCATCGAATACCTCAAGGGCAACGACTACAAGTTCGCCGCCAACCAGGCGGTGCGCTCGGCAGAGCAGTTGCCGCTGCAAAGCCTGGACGCTTTCGCGCGCATGAAGGACGGCCAGGCCATCGTGGCGCCGGGAGCCAATGGGGTGCAGGTGATCGTGCTGGCCGGGTCGCGCAGCCAGGCGGTGACCGAGGAGCAGGCCCGCCCGGCGATCGAGCAGTTCCTGCTGAACGAGCGCAAACGCAAGTTGGTGGAAGACGAGGTGAAGGCCCTGCGTGGCACCGCCAAGATCGAGTACATCGGCAAGTTCGTGCCGGGAGCGTCTGCGCCCGCGGCCTCCGCTGCGGCCAGTGGCGCCCTCAACAGCGATGAGATCAGCAAGGGCCTGGGCCTGAAGAAATGATGGCTGCGCGGACTCGATCGCGCCCGGGCCGCGCGAGCTTCGAGTCCGCGAGTCGATCGGCCGTGATGGCCGGTGCCGACGGGTGAGCCTTCAGAACGCGCGTTCGCGCAGCACCTGCATCAGGTACTGCCCGTAGCCGTTCTTGAGCATGGGCTGCGCCTGTGCCTCCAGCTGCGACGCGGTGATCCAGCCGGCACGATAGGCGATCTCTTCGGGGCAGGCCACCTTCAGACCCTGGCGTTTTTCCAGCGTGGCGATGAACTGGCCGGCTTCCATCAGGCTGTCGTGGGTGCCGGTGTCCAACCAGGCGTAGCCGCGGCCCATGATCTCCACGTCGAGCTGCCCTTGCTCCAGATAGCGCGCATTGACGGTGGTGATCTCGAGCTCACCGCGCGCGGATGGCTTGATCGACGAGGCGATTTCGCACACCTGCTCGTCGTAGAAATACAAGCCCGTGACGGCGTAGTTGCTCTTCGGTTCCTTGGGCTTTTCCTCGATGCTCAGCGCGCGGCGTTGACGGTCGAACTCCACCACGCCATAGCGTTCCGGATCGTGCACGTGGTAGGCGAACACGGTGGCGCCGGACTCGCGCCGCGTGGCCCGGTCGAGGATGCTGGGCAGGTTGTGCCCATGGAAGATGTTGTCGCCCAGCACCAGCGCGCTGGGATGGCCGTCCACGAAATCGCGGCCCAGGATGAACGCCTGCGCCAGGCCGTCCGGGCTGGGCTGCACGCAGTAGCTGAGATTCAAGCCGAAGCGGCTGCCATCGCCGAGCAGGGCCTCGAAGCGCGGCGTGTCCTGCGGCGTGCTGATGAGCAGGATGTCGCGGATGCCCGCCAGCATCAGCGTGGACAGTGGGTAGTAGACCATCGGCTTGTCGTACACCGGCAGCAATTGCTTGCTGATGGCCAGGGTGGCCGGGTGCAAGCGGGTGCCTGAGCCGCCGGCAAGGATGATGCCTTTGCGGGTCTTCGAATGGCCGGTCATGCGGTTCTCCTGTGGTCGCCGTCAGGCAGTGCTGGCGCCGTATTGCTGCTGCACCCAGTCGCGGTAGCCGCCGCTTTGCACGTTGGCCACCCAATCGGCGTGGTCCAGATACCAGCGCACGGTCTTGCGGATGCCCGACTCGAAGGTTTCTGCCGGGCGCCAGCCCAGCTCGCGCTCGATCTTGCGGGCGTCGATGGCGTAGCGCCGATCATGACCGGGGCGGTCGGTGACGTGGGTGATCAGCCGCGCATACGTGCCTTGTGTGTGCGGACGAAGTTCGTCCAGCAGTGCGCAGATCGTGTGCACGATCTCGCGGTTGGGTTTCTCGTTCCAACCACCTACGTTGTAGACCTGACCAGGGCGGCCGCGGGCCAGCACCGCGCGGATGGCACTGCAATGGTCGCTGACATAAAGCCAGTCGCGCACCTGCATGCCGTCGCCATAGATGGGCAGCGACTTGTCGGCCAGCGCATTGACGATCATCAGCGGGATCAACTTCTCGGGGAAGTGGTATGGCCCGTAGTTGTTGCTGCAGTTGCTGGTGGTGACCGGCAGGCCATAGGTGTGGTGCCAGGCGCGCACGAGGTGGTCGCTGGCGGCCTTGCTGGCCGAATACGGGCTGTTGGGCTCGTACGGGTGCGCCTCGGTGAAGGCGGGCGCATCGGGTGCCAGGCTGCCGTAGACCTCGTCGGTGCTGACGTGGTGGAAGCGGAATGACGATCTTTCATCGCCCGGCAATGACATCCAATGAGCGCGAACGGCTTCCAGCAAGTTGAAGGTGCCTTGCACGTTGGTGCGCATGAATTCGCCCGGGCCGTGGATGCTGCGGTCCACGTGGCTCTCGGCGGCAAAGTGCAGCACGGCGCGCGGCCGATGCGTGGCCAGCAGTTGGTCGAGCAGGGCACGATCACCGATGTCGCCCTTGACGAAGACATGGCGCGAATCGCCCGCCAGGCTGGCCAGATTGGCCAGGTTGCCGGCATAGGTGAGGGCGTCCAGGTTCACCACCCGCTCATCGCGTGTGTCGACGCCCGCCAGCCAGTCCAGCACGAAGTTGCTGCCGATGAAACCGGCGCCGCCGGTGACGAGGATGGTCATGAAATTGCTTTCTCAATGAGGTTCACTGTGGGCGCTCAGCTGCGTCCATAGGTGTCCTCGAAGCGCACGATGTCGTCCTCGCCCAGGTAGCTGCCCGACTGCACCTCGATGATCTCCAGCGGCACCTTGCCCGGGTTGGCCAGGCGGTGGGTCTGGCCCAATGGGATGTAGGTGCTCTGGTTCTCCGCCAACAGGATGACCTTGTCGCCGTTGGTGACCTCGGCCGTGCCGCTGACCACGATCCAGTGCTCGGCGCGGTGGTGGTGCATCTGCAGGCTCAGCGACGCACCGGGCTTGACCATGATGCGCTTGACCTGGTGGCGCGGGCCGTGGTCGATGCTGTCGTACCACCCCCAGGGGCGGTGCACCTTGCGGTGCAGGGTCTGCTCGCCGCGTCGCTCCTTGCCGAGCTGGTTAACGATCAATTTGACGTCCTGGCTGCGCTCGCGATCGGCCACCAGCACCGCGTCGGGCGTCTCGACGATGACCACGTTGGACAGGCCCACCGCGCTCACCAGGCGGCTGGTGGCGTGCACCAGCGTGTTGGTCGAGTCCTTGACGATCGCGTCGCCCACGCTGGCATTGCCTTGCGCGTCCTTGTCGGCCACCTGCCAAACGGCCTCCCAGGCGCCGAGGTCGTTCCAGCCGGCGTCCAGCGCCACCATGCGGATCTCGATGTCGCTGCCTGGGCATTGCTCCATCACGGCGTAGTCCACCGATTCACTGGGCACGGCCGCGAACTCATCCTTGCCCGGGCGCACGAACTTGGCATCGGTGCTGCGCTGCGCCCAGGCGGCCCGTGTGGCGCTGGCCACGTCGGGGCGGAAGCGCTCGAGCGCGGCCATCCAGACGGAGGCCTTCAACACAAACATGCCGGCGTTCCAGAAGTAGCCGCCTTCGGCGAGGTAGCCCTCGGCCGTGGCCAGGTCGGGCTTTTCGACGAAGCGCGCCACCTTGGGCGCCGTCTCCGCGGCATCGCTGGACGCGTCAACCTTGATATAGCCATAGCCGGTCTCGGGCCGGTCCGGCGTGATGCCCAGGATGGCGATGGCACCCTCGCTCGCCACGCGCACGGCACTGCGCACGGCGAGCGTGAAGGCGCTTTCGTTGGTGACGGTCTGGTCGGCCGGCGTGACCACCAGCACGGGATCGGTGCCCGATTCCAACGCGGCCAGTGCGGCCAGCGTGACGGCTGGCGCCGTGTTGCGGCCCATGGGCTCCAGCAGGGCGGCGGCAGGCTCGACGCGGATGTCGCGCAGCTGGTCCAGCACCAGGAAGCGGTGTTCTTCGTTGCCGACGATGCACGGCGCTTGCACATCGATGCCGGCCCCGGCCAGGCCCTGCAGGCGGCTCACGGCCTGCTGGAACAGGCTGGTGCTGCCCGACAGCACCAGGAACTGCTTGGGGTATCCCGCACGGGACAGCGGCCAAAGCCGGGTGCCCGAGCCACCGGCCATGACGACGGGTTGGGCGAGGATGGTCTTGCTCATGGGAGGCCTTGCGGGTTCATTGGAAACCTTCCGGGTTCAGCGACTGCCAGCGCCAACTGTCGGCGCACATGCGGGCCAGGTCGTGCTTTGCACGCCAGCACAGCAGTTGCTGGGCAAGCAACGGGTCCGCATAGCAGGCAGCGATGTCACCTGGGCGGCGTGGCGCAAACTGCACTGGCACCTCGCGTCCGCTGGCCCGTGCGTAGGCATTCACCACCTCAAGCACGCTGTTGCCTTGGCCGGTGCCCAGGTTGACGGTGAAGCAGCCTGCAGTGTCGAGCAGGCGGCGCAGCGCGGCCACGTGGCCGTCGGCCAGGTCGCACACATGGATGTAATCGCGCACCCCGGTGCCGTCGATCGTCGGCCAGTCGCGGCCAAACACCGACAAGTGCGGACGGCGCCCCACCGCCACCTGGGCCACGAAGGGCATCAGGTTGTTCGGCGTGCCGCGCGGGTCTTCGCCGATGCGGCCGCTTTCATGTGCGCCCACGGGGTTGAAGTAGCGCAGGCAGCCGGTCTGCCAGGCAGCGTCGGCCGCGCCCAAGTCGCGCAACATGGTCTCGCCCATCAGCTTGGTCTGGCCGTAGGGGTTGGTGGCCGCGAGTGGAGAGTCTTCGCGGATCGGCAGGGAAGGCGGGTCGCCATACACGGTGGCGCTGGAGCTGAACACGATGCGCTTGCAGCCGTTGGCCTGCATGACGTCGCACACGCTGAGCAGCCCTCCGACATTGTTGCGGTAGTAGGCCAGCGGCCGCGCCGTGGAGTCGCCCACCGCCTTGAATGCCGCGAAGTGCACCACTGCATCAATGCGGTGGCGGGCAAAGAGTGCGTGCATCGCGACGCGGTCGGTCACGTCCAGGCGTTCGAACACTGGCCTGGTGCCGCAGAGCTCGCGCAGCCGGTCCAGCACCAACGGCGAACTGTTGGAGAAATCGTCGACCCCAAGCACTTCGAAGCCGCTGGACAGCAGCGACAGCCAGGTGTGCGAAGCGATGTAGCCGGTGGCGCCGGTGAGCAGGATGGTGGGCATGGGTGGGTGGTTGGGTCGGCAAGGGCATCGGCCGGTCTGCGAAAAGTCAATGCTCATCGAGGGCAAGCCGAACCACTGGCTGCAGCAGACGCCCGGGCGATTCTCAGCCATTGCAAGCCATGCCCACGCCGGGTGAGCCGCTCGAGACGCTCGCACTGCCTACAATTCGACAATGTTCCCAGACCTGAATGCGCTGTTGGCGCCGGCGGTGATCGAGCGGCTGGTGCTGCTGGCCAACCACGTGATCGCGTCCGAACCCGAGGCCACGCGCCGCCTCCAGCCCCACCAGGGCCGCGTGCTGCGGCTTGAATTCGATGGCTGGCCCAAGCTCTTGCCCGTGCCGCCGGCACTGGCCTTCCGGGTGACACCGGCCGGGCTGGTGGAGTGGTGCGGTGACGTTGCCGAGAGTGACCTTCGCGTGCAGGTGCCGGCCCACAACCCGGCTGCATTGGCGCTGGGTTGGCTGTCCGGCGAGCTGCCGGCCCTTTCCATCGAAGGCGACGCGCAGTTCGCCGCCGATGCCGACTGGATGGCCAAGAACCTGCGCTGGGACATCGGCGCGGACCTTGAGCGCTTCGTCGGCCCGGTGGCGGCACACCAGTTGCAAAGCCTGGGCTCGGCGGTGGCGCGGGGCCTCAAGGCGGCTGTGCAGGGGGCCAGCGCCTTGGCTGGGAAGATCCGCCCGAAACCCGGTCCGACCGACCGCCCGCGCTGACCGGCCGTCCCGGATGGGCCACTTCTTCCGTCTGTTCACCATCGCCTTCACCGTCCTGCGCTTCGGCCTGGACGAGGTGGCGATGTCCGGGTTCCGCCAACGATGGGTTCGTGTGATGGTGCGCGTGGCCACCGTGGGCCGCCGGCTCGAAGCGCCACGCGGCGTGCGCCTGCGCATGGCGTTGGAGAAACTGGGGCCCATCTTTGTCAAGTTCGGCCAGGTGCTGTCCACCCGGCGCGACCTGCTGCCGCTGGATGTGGCCGACGAACTGGCCAAACTGCAGGACCGCGTGCCGCCATTCCCCAGCGATCAGTCGCGTGCCCTGGTGGAGAAGGCTTTCGGCCGTCCCATCGACGCGGTGTTCGAGCAGTTCGACACCGACCCGGTCGCCAGTGCCTCCATCGCCCAGGTGCACTTCGCCCGGCTGAAGGATGGCCGGGAGGTGGCGGTGAAGGTGCTGCGCCCGGGCATGCTGGGTGTCATCGACCACGACGTCAAGCTGCTGTACACGCTGGCGCGGGTGGTGGAATGGGTCTGGACCGATGGCAAGCGCCTGAAACCGCACGAGGTGGTGGCGGAATTCGATACCTATCTGCACGATGAGCTCGATCTCGTGCGCGAGGCCGCCAACGCCGCGCAGCTGCGTCGCAACATGCAGGGCCTGAACCTGGTGCTGGTGCCCGAAATGGTGTGGGAATGGTGCACGCCCAGCGTGATGGTGATGCAGCGCATGAATGGCATGCCCATCAGCCAGGCCGATCGCCTGCGCGAGGCGGGCGTGGACATCAAGAAGCTGGCGCGTGATGGCGTCACCATCTTCTTCACCCAGGTGTTCCGCGACGGGTTCTTCCACGCCGACATGCATCCGGGCAACATCCAGGTGAGCGTGGAGCCGGCCACGTTCGGGCGCTACATCGCGCTCGATTTCGGCATCATCGGCACACTCACCGAGTGGGACAAGGAGTACCTGGCACAGAACTTCCTGGCCTTTTTCCGTCGCGACTACAAGCGCGTGGCCGAGCTGCATGTGGAAAGCGGCTGGGTGCCGCCGGGCACGCGCGTGGATGCGCTGGAAGGCGCCATCCGCACGGTGTGCGAGCCGCATTTCGATCAACCCTTGAAGAACATCTCGCTGGGCCAGGTGCTGATGCGCCTGTTCCAGACCTCGCGCCGCTTCAACGTGGAGATCCAGCCCCAGTTGGTGCTGCTGCAGAAGACCTTGCTCAACATCGAGGGCCTGGGTCGCCAGCTCGATCCCGAGCTGGACCTGTGGAGCACGGCCAAGCCCTTCCTGGAGCAATGGATGCACCGCCAGGTGGGTTGGACGGGCCTGGTGGAGCGGGTCAAGCACGAGGCACCACGCTACGCCCAGTTGCTGCCCGAGTTGCCGCGCCTGATTCACCAGGCCTTGCAGCGCGGCCGCGACAGCGACCCGGCATTGCTGGCGCTGCTGGCCGAGCAGCGCCGCACCAATCGGTTGCTGCAGGCGGTGCTGATCGGCGTGATCGGGTTTGTCGTCGGCGCGCTGGTGACACAGTTGCTCATGCGCTGGCACGGCTGACTGGCAGCCCGCAGCCGCCGCGAAGTTGCAGACCGACCGGGCGAGTCGATAATGCGCGCGGCCGAGCGGGTCGCCTTCGGCTGCTGATCACCCACCGACGCCGTCTTGCGCATGAATACCACCCTCATCGTCTTCGTCGTGCTCTACCTGCTGGGCACCCTGGGCATCGGCGTGTGGGCCGGCACCCGCATCAAGAACTCCACCGACTTCGCGATCGCCGGTCGCAGCCTGCCGCTGATCATGGTGGTGACCACGACCTTCGCCACCTGGTTCGGCGCCGAGACGGTGATGGGCATCCCGGCCAAGTTCGTTCAGAGCGGTCTGGGCTCCGTCGTCGAGGACCCGTTCGGCGCCGGCACCTGCCTGATCCTGGTCGGCCTGTTCTTCGCGATGCGGTTGTACAAGCAGAACCTGCTCACCATCGGCGACTTCTACCGCCAGCGCTTCGGCAAGGGCGTCGAAGTGTTCTGCTCGGTGGCCATCATCCTCAGCTACCTGGGCTGGGTGGCGGCGCAGATCACCGCGCTGGGCCTGGTCTTCTCGGTGCTCACCAACGGGGCCATGTCCGAGACCGCCGGCATGATCGTGGGCACCTTGGCGGTGCTGATCTACGTGGTGATCGGCGGCTTCCTGGCGGTGGCCTGGACCGATTTCATCCAGATGATCGTGCTGGTGGTCGGCCTGTCGATCATCGCCGTGTTCTCGGCCGATCTGGCCGGTGGTGCCGACAAGGTGCTGGCTGCGGTGCAGCAGAAGGACCTGTGGAAGTTCCTGCCCGAGCCGGGCTTCAAGGACGTGGCCTTCTTCATCGCCGCGGCCATCACCATGATGCTCGGCAGCATTCCGCAGCAGGACGTGTTCCAGCGCGTGATGTCGGCCAAGAACGCCCAGACGGCGCGCAATGGCGCGGTGATCGGTGGCATCAGCTACATCCTGTTTGCCTTCGTGCCCATGTTCATCGTGGCCAGTGCGGTGGTGGTGATGGGCCAGCAGGCGCTGGACATCGCCAAGGACGACTACCAGCGCCTGCTGCCCACCTTCGTGCTCGGCAAGATGCCGCTGGTGATGCAGATCCTGTTCTTCGGCGCCCTGCTGTCGGCCATCAAGAGCACCTCGTCGGCCACGCTGCTGGCGCCGTCGACCAGCTTCGTCGAGAACATCCTGAAGAACCTGCGTCCGCACATGGGCGATCGCCAGCAACTCCTGGCCATGCGCTGGACCATCGTGGTCTTTGCCGCGTTGGTGCTGGCCTACGCCGTGGCAATGAAGGGCACGCCGATCTACGACCTGGTGTCCTCGGCCTACCAGGTGACCCTGGTGGGCGCCTTCGTGCCGCTGCTGTTCGGCCTGTACTGGCCGCGCGCCACGACCCAGGGCGCGATCTTCTCGCTGGGCGCCGGCATCGGCACCTGGCTCGTCTGCTTCCCGCAGATCAGCAAGCTGGGCGAGGCCTTTCCGGGGCAGTTGGCCGGGCTGATCGCTGCAGTGATCGGCATGCTGGTCGGCTCGCTCGCGCCGCAGTGGCTGCGCAACCGCCATGAGCACAAGCACCACGTGACGGGCTTGAAGGACTGAAGACCGTCGCGAAGCCCTTTGCGCCGCCGCCGCCGTGTCGAACGGCCTCGGCCCTATAATTTTGGGTTTTGCGTCAGGGATTCAGCCATGCCGATCTACGCTTACCGCTGTGGCGAATGCGGCCACGCAAAGGATGTCTTGCAAAAGATGTCCGATCCCCTGTTGACCACCTGCCCCGCGTGCGGGGCCCAGGCGTTCACCAAGCAACTCACCGCAGCCGGCTTCCAGCTCAAGGGATCGGGCTGGTATGCCACCGATTTCAAGGGCGGCGGCGCGGCTCCTGCCAGCGCCCCGGCGACGCCCGTGGCCGAGGGCAAGTCGGACAGCAAGCCCGAGAGCAAGCCGGAGAGCAAGCCCGACAGCAAGTCCGGCGACAGTGCCGCCCCGGCCGCAGCGTCGTCGACCGGCTCCTGCGGTGGCTCCTGCGCCTGCCATTGAGCGACGCACGCCGCGTGTGAAAGCCGTCGAGTGAAAAAATACGTCATAGCCGGCCTGCTCGTCTGGCTGCCACTGGCCATCACCATCTGGGTGCTGCTGTGGCTGTTGGGGCTGATGGACGGCGTGTTCATGTGGCTGCTCACCCTGTCGCAGGCGGTGTTGCCCAAGGGCGCAGACGACTTGATCGAACGCCTTCGTCACGTGCCCGGCCTGGGCGTGCTGGTGATGGCGGTGACCGTGCTGGGCTCCGGCGTGTTCGTCACCAACATCTTCGGCCAGTGGTGGGTGCGTCAGTGGGACCAGATGATGGGCCGCATCCCCATCGTCAAGTCGATCTACAGCTCGGTCAAGCAGGTCTCCGACACCTTGTTCTCCAGCAACGGCAACGCCTTTCGCGAGGCCGTGCTGGTGCAGTACCCGCACGCGGGATCCTGGACCATCGCCTTCGTCACCGGCAAGCCCAACGGCGAGGTGGCGCGCAAACTGGAGGGCGAGCATGTCAGCCTTTACGTGCCCACCACGCCGAACCCGACCTCGGGCTTCTTCCTGATCATGCCGCGCGCCAATGTGCAGCCGCTGCAGATGAGCGTGGACGAGGCGCTGAAGTACATCATCTCCATGGGTGTGGTGGCGCCGCCGCCGCCCGCGCCGCCCAAACCATTGCCGGCCAGGCCGGAGGGGGCCGACCCCAATCGGCAGGGCTGAGCCCGGACGCAGGGCCCGCAGGGGCCTTGCGCCTGGCGAAGGGCCCATCGCCTGCAAGCGATGGGGCTGGGGAGATGGCGAGAGTGCACAGAACCGATTCATGGAGTCAAACAAATGAGAACCACTTACTGCGGCCTGGTCAGCGAAGCCCTGATGGGCCAGACCGTCACCCTGATGGGTTGGGCCCACCGCCGTCGCGACCACGGCGGCGTGATCTTCATCGATCTTCGCGATCGCGAAGGCCTGGTGCAGATCGTCTGCGACCCGGACCGCGCCGACATGTTCAAGGCCGCCGAGGGCGTGCGCAACGAGTTCTGCCTGAAGGTGGTGGGCAAGGTGCGGGCACGCCCCGCTGGCACTGAGAACGTCAACCTCGTCAGCGGCAAGATCGAGGTGCTGGCGCACGAGGTGGATGTGCTGAACCCCAGTGTCACGCCGCCCTTCCAACTGGACGACGACAACCTGTCCGAGACCGTGCGGCTGACGCACCGGGTGCTCGATCTGCGCCGACCGCAGATGCAGAAGAACCTGATGCTGCGCTACCGTGTGGCCATCGAAGTGCGCAAGTTCCTGGACGAGCAGGGCTTCGTCGACATCGAGACGCCCATGCTGACCAAGAGCACGCCCGAGGGCGCGCGCGATTACCTGGTGCCCAGCCGGGTGCACGACGGCCAGTTCTTTGCGTTGCCGCAGAGCCCGCAGCTGTTCAAGCAGTTGCTGATGATCGCTGGCTTTGATCGTTACTACCAGATCACCAAGTGCTTCCGCGACGAAGACTTGCGCGCCGACCGTCAGCCCGAGTTCACCCAGATCGACATCGAGACCTCGTTTCTGGACGAGGCCGAGATCCGCGCGATCACCGAGGCCATGATCCGCACGGTGTTCCGCAAGACCATGGGTGTGGAGCTGCCGGTCTACGCCGAGATGACCTACACCGACGCGATGCATCGGTATGGGTCGGACAAGCCCGATTTGCGCGTGAAGCTGGAGTTCACCGAACTCACCAACGTGATGAAGACGGTGGACTTCAAGGTCTTCTCCACGCCGGCCACCACCCCGGGCGGTCGTGTGGCCGCGCTGCGGGTGCCTGGTGGCGCGGTGATGAGCCGTGGCGAGATCGACGCCTACACCGAGTTCGTGAAGATCTATGGTGCCAAGGGCCTGGCGTGGATCAAGGTCAACGACGCAGGCAAGGGCCGTGACGGCCTGCAAAGCCCCTTGGTCAAGAACCTCAACGATGCGGCCATCGGCGAGGTGCTGGCACGCACCGGGGCTCGCAATGGCGACCTGATCTTCTTCGGTGCGGACAAGGCCAAGGTGGTCAACGATGCACTGGGCGCGTTGCGGGTGAAGATCGGCCACAGCGAGTTCGGCCGCAACCATGGCCTGTTCGAGGACAAGTGGGCGCCGCTGTGGGTGGTCGACTTCCCGATGTTCGAGTACGACGAAGAGGCAGGCCGCTGGAGCGCCGTGCACCACCCGTTCACGGCGCCCAAGGATGGCCACGAGAACCTGATGACCGAAGACCCGGGCGCCTGCATCGCCAAGGCCTACGACATGGTGCTCAATGGCTGGGAAATCGGCGGCGGCTCGGTGCGTATCCACCGCGCCGACGTGCAGGCCAAGGTGTTCGCTGCGCTCAACATCACGCCCGAGGAGCAGAAGGTCAAGTTTGGTTTCCTGCTCGACGCGTTGCAGTACGGCGCCCCGCCTCATGGCGGCCTGGCGTTCGGCCTGGACCGCATCGCCACGCTGATGAGCAAGGCCGAATCCATCCGCGACGTGATTGCCTTCCCCAAGACCCAGCGCGCCCAGTGCCTGCTCACCGGCGCACCGAGCCTGGTCGACGAGAAGCAACTGCGCGAGCTGCACATCCGGTTGCGCAACACGCAATCTACCAGCGCTTGAGCGGGCCCGCGCCGTCGGCTGTGCGGCGGGAAGTCCGGATGACCGTCCGGATTGCGACGGCTTCAGCGTTGGTATAACATTGGTTATAACTTCGCTGGAGCTCACCATGCACGCACTCAAGCTCACCCAGATCGGCAATTCCGTGGGTGTCATCTTGCCCAAGGATGTGTTGGGCAAGCTGAAACTGGAGAAGGGCGACACCGTCTACCTCACCGACACGCCGGACGGCTTCGCGCTGACGCCACTGGATCCGGGCTTTGCCGAGCAGTTGGAAATCGGCCGTGAGTTCATGCGCGAGTACCGCGACACCTTCCGAGCGCTGGCCAAATGAGCTGGCGTTGGCTTGATCGCCGGATGTTGGTGCTGCTGCACGATGAAAGCTTGTCCATGCACGGCGGGGCCTCGGGCATCCGTGACGAAGGTTTGCTGGAATCGGCCTTGGCGCGCGCGAACAATCTGGTCAGCTACGGCGAGCCAGACTTGGCTGCTTTGGCAGCCTGTTATGGTTTCGGGTTGGCGAAGAACCACCCGTTCGTGGATGGCAACAAGCGCGCGGCCTTTCTGGCGGTGGGCTTGTTCCTGGGCCTCAATGGTCATCGCCTGACGGCGTCTCAGGCCGAGGCCACTGTCGTCGTCTTCAGTCTGGCCGCGGGCGAAATCGACGAACTCACCTTCGCCGCTTGGCTGCGCGAGCGCATCGCCCCGCGAGCCTGACTTTCAAACTGCGTCCACCCATGAGCACCCGCATTGACGACTTTGCCAGCGACCACGAGGCCGGCGGTCCCGCCACGCACGACACGACGCGCATCGACGACACGCGCATCGCCGCGGTGCGGGCGCTGGTCTCACCCGCTGTGTTGCTGGAAGAGTTGCCGGTCACGCCGGAAATCGAGGCTGTCGTCGAGCGCACGCGCCAGGCCATCGGTCGCGTGCTGCAGGGCCAGGACGACCGCCTGGTGGCCGTGGTGGGCCCGTGCTCCATCCACGACCACGACCAGGCCATGCACTATGCGCGGCTGCTCAAGCCGTTGGCCGATGCCTTGAGCGGCGAGCTCATCGTCGTGATGCGCGTGTATTTCGAGAAGCCGCGCACGACCGTGGGCTGGAAGGGCTACATCAACGACCCGCGCCTGGATGGCAGCTTCCGCATCAACGAAGGCCTGCGCCGAGCGCGCGAGTTGCTGCTGCAGATCAATGCCCTGGGCCTGGCCTCGGGCACCGAGTTCCTGGACCTGCTGTCGCCTCAATACGTCAGCGACCTGATCGCCTGGGGCGCGATCGGCGCGCGCACCACGGAAAGCCAGAGCCACCGCCAGCTGGCTTCGGGGCTGTCCTGCCCCGTGGGCTTCAAGAACGGCACCGACGGCGGCGTGCAGGTGGCCGCCGACGCGCTGTTGGCGGCCGCAGCGCCGCACTCGTTCATGGGCATGACCAAGATGGGCGTGGCCGCGATCTTCGAGACGCGCGGCAATGCGCATGGCCACGTGATCCTGCGCGGTGGCAAGCAGCCCAACTACGATGCCGCGTCCATCGAGGCCGCCTGCACGGCCCTGCGCAAGGCGGGCCTGCGCGAGCAGGTGATGGTGGATTGTTCGCACGCCAACTCGGCCAAGCAGCACCGCCGCCAGATCGATGTGGCCGCCGATGTGGCGGCACAGCTGTTGGCCGGTGAACGGCGCATCGTGGGCGTGATGTTGGAAAGTCACCTGCACGAAGGTCGGCAGGATCTGCGGCCGGGCGTGCCTTTGGCACTGGGGGTGTCCATCACCGACGCCTGCATCGGCTGGGACGACACCGCACCCGTGCTGCGCCGCTTGGCCGAGGCGGTGAAGCAGCGCCGCCAGGCCATTTGAATCGTTGTGGCCGCCGCTGGATGCAACATGAAGCGGGCCCACAAGATCCCCGAGAGCGTGCTGGTGGTGATCCACACCCCGGCACTGGAGGTGCTGCTCATCGAGCGCGCCGACAAGCCCGGCTACTGGCAAAGCGTCACCGGCTCCAAGGACCACGTCGACGAGCCCTTGCAGACCACCTGCATTCGCGAGGTCGCCGAGGAGACCGGCATCGAGGTGGGCTCGCCCGATGTGCCGCTTGACGCATTGCGCGACTGGCACCTGGCCAACGACTACGAGATCTATCCCGTCTGGCGTCACCGCTACGCGCCGGGTGTCACCCGCAACATCGAGCATGTGTTCGGCCTCACCGTGCCGGCCGGCACGCCGGTGGTGTTGAGCCCGCGCGAGCACCTGCGCTATCAGTGGCTGCCCTGGCGCGAGGCAGCGGACCGTTGCTTCTCGCCCAGCAATGCCGAGGCCGTGCTGCAGTTGCCGCGCCTCGCGGCGCTCTGAAATCACCCACCCACCCACCCACCCACCCACGCCCGCTGATGCGCCTCAGAAACTTCTCGGCTTCACGGCAACCCAGCACGCAGTTCACCACGCAGACGCTGCGCGTGGCCACCTACAACATCCACAAGGGCGTGCGCGGCCTGGGCCCGGGCAAGCGCCTGGAGATCCACAACCTGGGCCTGGGCATCGAGGCGCTGGACGCCGACCTGGTGTGCCTGCAGGAGGTGCGGCTGTACCATCGCCGCGAGGCGCAGCGCTTCGAGCAGACGCTGCTGGGGTGGCCCGATGAGGGCCAGGCCGACTTTCTGGCGCCGGAGGGCTACACGGTGGCCTATCGCACGAACGCAGTGACCAGGCATGGCGAGCACGGCAACGCGCTGTTGTCGCGATGGCCCATCGGCGACGTGGGCCACCACGACGTCAGTGACCACCGCTTCGAGCAGCGTGGCCTGTTGCATGTGCCGGTGCTGTGGCAGGGCGCCGAGGTGCACGTGGTGGTGGCGCACCTGGGGCTCATTCATTCCAGCCGGGTGCGCCAGGTCGAGCGCTTGGCCGAGTTCATTCAGGTCGAGGTGCCTGCCGATGCGCTGCTGGTGGTGGCCGGCGACTTCAACGACTGGGGCGAGCGCCTCGATGCGCCGATGCGCGAGAACGGGCTGGAGCGGGCACATGCCGGCAGCCTGTTCGCCCAGCGCACCTTTCCATCACGGCTGCCGCTGTTCGCACTGGACCGCGTGTACCTGCGCGGCCTGCGTTGTCTCTCGGCCAGCGTGCCGCGAGGCCCATCCTGGGCGCGAATGTCCGACCACCTGCCCCTGCTGGTGGAACTGCGCATCGACTGAGCCGCGCAACGCCGCCAGTCTTGCTGTCATGCCCACCCCGCTCCGACGCGCTCGTGCCCATGCCGTGGCGGTGTTGCGCCAGCGGCCGCAGGTGTCGGGCGGCAACGCAGTGCGTTTGCTGGCGGGTGGCGATGAGCTGTTTCCAGCCATGCGCGAGGCCATCGAGGCGGCAAGCCAGTCCATCTGGATGGCCACCTACATCTTTCACGACGATGCCGCTTCGCGGGGCCTGGCCCAGGCGCTGTCGGCTGCCGCTGGCCGTGGCGTTCACGTTCAGTTGGTGGTCGACGGCTTTGGTTCCAAGGCCACGCTGGCCACCTTGCGTGGCTGGTTGGAGGCCAGCGGGGTGCAACTGACGGTGTTTCGTCCGGTGGACCGTTGGTGGCGGCTGCTGCACCCTGGCCAGCTGCGGCGCTTGCACCAGAAACTCTGCGTGGTGGACGGCCAGACGGCCTTTGTCGGCGGCATCAACATCATCGACGATCGCAACGACCTCGGGCATGGCTGGTCCGACACGCCGCGCCTGGACTTCGCAGTGCAGGTTCGGGGGCCGGTGGTCGACATGGTGGAGCAGACCACCCGCGCCATCTGGACCCGCGCGGCCCTGGGCGCCGATTGGCGCGAAGAGCTCAGCGCGCTGGCCCGCAGCGCCGAGCCGGTGGGGCGTGCTCGGCGGATGTTCAGGCGCCTGCTGATCCTGCCGCCGGCCCAGGACAAGGAAGCTTACGAACGCGAGGGGCATGAACCCCTGCCGCCCATGCGGGCGGTCTTCGTGGTGCGTGACAACCTGCGCCAACGCCGCGCCATCGAGCATGCCTATGTGGAGGCGATCGAGTCCGCGCGCGAACGGGTCTGCATCATCTGCCCATACTTCTATCCGGGCCGCGTTTTCCGCGGCGCGCTGAAGCAGGCGGCCGAGCGCGGCGTGCAGGTCCGGCTGCTCCTGCAAGGCAAGGCCGACTACCGCTTCGCCGCGCTGGCGGCCCAGGTCTTGTACGACGAGTTGCTGGCGGCGGGCGTTCGCGTGTTCGAGTACACGCCTGCGTTTCTGCACGCCAAGGTCGCCGTCGTGGACGATGAGTGGGCGACGGTGGGGTCGAGCAACATTGATCCGCTCTCGCTGCTGCTCAACCTGGAAGCCAACGTGGTGGTGCAGGATCTGGGCTTCACGGGCACGCTGGCCCTGCGATTCGAGGCGGCATTGGCGGCCTCGCAGGAGATCACCCGCCCGCCGGTGGGCCGTGGCTGGTGGGGCGCCGTGCGGCGCGGCTTCGTGGCTTGGACCGCCTACTGGTTCCTGCGTCTGGCGGGCATGAGCGGCCGCTACTGACCGGCCGGGGGCGCAACCCGATGGACCTGGTGAGCTTGCGGCCCGAAGGCCTCTACTGTGCCGCAGGTGACTTCTTCATCGACCCTTGGCGGGCCGTGGATCGCGCCGTGATCACCCATGCCCATGCCGACCATGCCCGCGGCGGCCACCGCCATGTGCTGGCCAGCCAGGACAGCGAGGCGGTTTTGCGGGTGCGCCTGGGCGCGAGCCTGCCGTTCCAGGGATTGGCCTACGGTGATCGCATCGATCACCATGGCGTGCGCATCAGTCTGCACCCGGCCGGCCATGTGCTGGGCTCGGCCCAGGTGCGGCTCGAACATGCGGGCCAGGTGTGGGTGGCCTCCGGGGACTACTTCGCCAGCGGGCACGACGAGTCCAACCCGACATGCCCGGCCTTCGAGCCGGTGCGCTGCCACTGCTTCATCACCGAGTCCACCTTCGGGCTGCCGTTGTACCGCTGGGCACCGCAGGCCGAGGTACTGGCGCAGATCGGGGATTGGTGGCGGGACAATGCCGCCACGGGCCATGCCAGCGTGCTGCTCGCCTACAGCTTTGGCAAGGCGCAGCGTTTGCTGGCGGGCCTGGACGCGGACATCGGTCCGATGCTCGTGCACGGCAGCGTGGCGGCCATCAACGAAGCCTATCTCGCCAGCGGGGTGGACTTGCCCGAGACGGCCTTGCTGGATTCAAGCACCGATCCCCGCGCGGTGGCTCGCGCGCTGGTCGTGACGCCGCCCAACACCCTGGCCAGCCCGTGGGCGCGCGCGCTCGGCCCGCACCGTGTGGCCTTTGCCAGCGGCTGGATGCAGTTGCGACAGGCGCGGCGACGCCAGGGCATGGACCGCGGTTTTGCGCTGTCCGACCACGCGGACTGGCCCGGGCTGCAGCGCGCCATCGGCGCCACTGGCGCCCAGCGTGTGATCGTCACGCATGGCGAGGAAGCAGTGATGGTGCGCTGGCTGCGCGCACAGGGCCTGCGCGCCGAGACCTTTCGCACGCCGTTCGGCGACGGTGAGGTCGGCGAGGCAGGGGACTGATGCGTGCCTTTGCCGGGCTTTGCGCCATGCTGGACAGCGCAGCGTCCCACGATGCTCGACTTCGCGCTTGGCGGCGCTACCTGGCCCAGGCTGCACCGCGCGATGCGGCCTGGGCGCTTCATCTGTTGCTCGGCCACACGCCGCGCCGCATGGCAACGTCCGCCGACCTGCGCGCCGCCGCGCGAGATTGCGCTCTGGACGACTGGTTGCTGGAGGCCTGCCTGCAGCGCAGCGGCGACCTGGCCGAAACACTGGCCCTGGTTCTGCCGTTGCCCCAACGCCCCCTCGAGCTTGGTTTGGCCGAGTGGATGGAAGAGCATTGGCCAAGCTTGCAGGGCACCGCGCCTGCGCATCGGCCCGACCGCTGGCGGGCCTGGTTGCTTGAGCTGGCTCCGCAGTCGCGCTGGGTGGTGTTGCGCCTGCTCAGTGGCGGGTGGCGCCCCGCCATGGCTGCCACCACGCTGCAAGATGGCTTGGCCGCCCATGCCGACCTGAGCCGGGCGGTGGTCGCCCAGCGGCTGCTGAGCTGGGCGGACTCGAAGCACACCCCCGATGCCAGGTCGTTCCTGGCTTTGCTCGCGCCGATGCACTCGCCAGACCGAACAGCGGGTGAGCCGTACCCACCCGCTTTGGCGTCCACCTTGGCAGGCCTGAGCCCTGCGCTGGGTCCGATCGACGATTGGCTGGTGAGCTGGCGGTTCGACGCCGTGCCGGCACAACTGGTGCGTCGCCGCGGCAACAGCTGGCTGTGGCTTGAAGGACCCGAGTTGGTGAACGACCGGTTGCCGGACTTGGTTTCGGCCAGTGCCTGGCTGCCCGACGGCACCGTGATCGAGGGCAGCCTTCAAATCCTGTCGGACCTGAGGCCCACGGATGCGGGACCGTTGCGGGCGCTGCTGCGCCGTCGGCCCGGGGCGCGACCGGGCCAGGGCGGGCTGCGCTTGCGATGGCTGGCCCATGACCTGCTGGAATGGCGTGGCGAAGACCTGCGCGCCATGGACTTCGACCAGCGGCGAGATCGCCTGACATCGCTTTGGAGCGATGCTTCTCGCCCAGCCGAGTTCGTGCTCGACGAGCCGCTGATGCCTGGCCATTGGGACGCCCTGGCCGGCTGGCATGCCGCAGGCCGCGCCTCGGGCGCCCGGGGCATGGTGCTGCGCCGCCGCCGCGTCCCAGGCGACCCGGACGCGGCCGCCGACCTGTGGCATTGGCCGCTGCCGCCGATGCGCATCCAAGGGGTACTCATCCACGCCCAGGTCGGCCCTGGCGGCGCGGCGGGACAACTGGTGTCCTGCAGCTTGGCGCTGTGGAGCCGCCTGCCGAAAGATGCCAACGAGGCGGCGGCAGCGTTGGACGCGGGCCCGCTGGATGAGGGCGCAGATGTCGATCGACTGCACCTGGTGCCTTTTGCCAAGATCGATGCCGGGCAGGACCATGACCAGAACGCGGCGCTCGCCGACTGTGTCCGTGCCACCACCGTCGATCGATCCGGCCCGGTGCGGATCTTGAGGCCCAGCCTGGTGTGTACCGTGGCCTTCGATCACCTTCAAACCAGCGGCCGCCACCGTTGCGGCATCGCCCTCTTGGGCGCACGCATCGAATGCCTTCAGCCGGATCGCCCCATCGCCGACGCCGGCCACTTGGCCGAACTGCGGGCGCACCTGGTGGCGCCGGTGGCGCCGGTGGTGCAAGGGCCGGTCGATCCAGGCAAGCCAGGTTGAGCCCTCCGAGAACAGAGGGTCGACAAATCCAACATCTGGTGACGATGACAGCTTGTTTTGGCGCAATATTGCGCTCAGGATGCTTGACATCGGGGTTCGACAAGGGAATGAAGTGGGTTCAGACTTGCACAGGAAACACGGGAAGCGGGCCCGATGCGTCATCGAAAGGGCCCGGTGTGAACGTGTGACGGTTCACAGGCCGCTGTCGTTGCAAGGGCATGTCTTGCACTCGCGCCCTGATGGGCTCGGTCAATGGATATCATGCAAGGCGATGATGTCGTTGGATCAATGAACTGACTGGAGCAACAAGACCATGAGTTCCAGTACCCTGTTTGCCGCTTCGGTCGAGTGGCGTCGCAAGGCCGGCAGCATGCTGGTCCTCGACCCGCCGATCGAATTGCTGCCTGATGGCGCGCCTGGGCCGCGCCGTTTCAAGATCAAGGCCGCCGACGTGGAATCGCGCCGCGGCCTGGTGTCCACGCTGCTCAAGAGCCGCTACCTCTGGCGTGGCTATCAGACCAATGGCCTCGCGCAAGATCAGCCGGCGCAGCGCTTCACGCTGGCCGCGATCGAGAACGAACACACCATCGGCACCATCACCGTGGCCTTCGACGGGCCGCAGAAGCTGTCCGCCGACGATGCCTTTCCGGCCGAGGTGGGTGCCTTGCGCCAGGCGGGCAAGCGCCTGTGCGAGTTCACCAAGCTGGCCATCGACCCCACGGTGGGCACCAAGCGCGTGCTGGCGGCGCTGTTCCACGTGGCCTACATCGTGGCCCACCGCATGCGTGGCTACGACACCCTGCTGATCGAGGTGAACCCGCGACACGTGCGCTACTACGAGCGCATGCTGGGTTGCCGCGTGCTGGGTGGCGTGCGAATCAACCGCACCGTGAATGCGCCGGCGGTGCTGCTCACGGTGGAGTTCTCGTACATCATGGAGCAGATCGGCAAGTTCGGCGGCAACCCGGAGATGTCGTCGGAAGAGCGGTCGCTGTACCCGTTTGCCTTTACGCTGAGCGAAGAGGCCGGCATCATCGAACGCATGCGCGCTCGCTACGAGACCTGGCTGGAAGGGCGCGAGGGCGCACCGCCGGCCGAAACCGACTTCCAGCCCTCCGACCTGGCGGGCCTTTAGCCGAGCTAAGGGGTCGGGCTCAAGCTTCCTCGCCCAGACATTGGTCGAGGATGTCGATGGCCTGATCCATCTGCGCCAGGGTCGTCACCAGGGGCGGGGTCAGGGTGAGGGTGTTGCCCATCGTGGTCTTGAACGACAGGCCGCGCGACATGGCCCGGTAGAGCACCCGCTCAGCCGCCGCACCGGCGGGGGCCTTGCTGGCCCGGTCGGTCACCAGTTCCACACCCAGCAGCAGGCCGCGACCGCGCACGTCACCGATCAGGGCATGGCGCTGGCGCAGCGCCTGCAGCCGGTCCAGCGCGTGCCGGCCAACCCGCGCGGCGTTCTCCACCAGGCCTTCGCGCTCGATCACTTCGAGGGTGGCCAGGGCGGCCCGAGCCGTCACCGGATTCTTTTCGTGGGTGTAGTGGCCATGGGCGTAGGCGCCGGCGATGTTGAGGTCCTCACGCGCCAGGCAGGCGGCGATGGGCAGCACGCCACCACCCAGCGCCTTTCCCAGCACCACGATGTCGGGGGCGGCGGCGTCGTGCTCGGCCGCAAAGAAGCGACCCGTCTTGCCCAGGCCGGTGGGGATCTCGTCGAAGATCAGCAGCGTGCCGTGCGCGTGGCAGGCCTCGCGCACCGCCTGCCAGTAGCCCGGCGGTGGCACGTAGGGCACAGCACGCGCCGGCTCGGCCACCACCGCGGCCACGTCGCCTTCGCGTTCGAGCACGTACCTGACCATGCTGGCGCAGGCCAGGCGGCATCGCTCGAGCCGAGGCTGGCCCAGGTCGTCCACCGCGTGGCCGTAGGCGCACCGATAGCATCCAAATGGGGCGACATGCTCGCTGCCCGGCAGCAGCGGGCCGACCTTGCCGGAACGGAACAGCGATTCGCCTCCCACGCTGGACGCGCCGAAGCCGGCGCCATGGAACGAATCCCAGAAGCTCAGCGTCTTGAATCGGCCCGTGGCCGCCCGGGCCAGCTTGATGGCGATTTCCACCGCATCGCTGCCACCGGTGGTGAACAGCACCCGGCTGGCCGAGCCGGTGAGGCGCTTGAATTGAGTCGAGAGCGCCTCGGCCAGTTCCACGGCGCGGTCGCTGGCAAAGCGCCTGGGGGCGAAGCTCAACTCGTCGAGCTGGGCCTTGATGCTGCCAATGACGTGCGGGTGCGCATAGCCCACGTGGTGCACGTTGTTGCCGTGGAAGTCCATGTAGCGGCGGCCCGCCAGGTCCTCGATCCAGAGGCCTTCGGCCTTGCGGATGACGTTCAGGCACGGCGTGGAGACCGCCTGGTGCAGGAAGCTCGCGCTGTCGCGGGCGAGCAGGGCGCGTGTGGGCGCATCCAGGTGCTCGGCCTGCCAGGCCGTGCGCAGCGGTGTGTGGTTGACATCGCCCTCGCTCTGCGAGGGCGAGGGCGGGATCGGCTCAGCGTGCATGGTGGTCAAGGTCCGGGGCGACGGGCGACTCAGTACTGCACTTCGTAGCGGTACTGGCGGAAACGGAAGATGGCCGAGCGTGGCTGGATCTGGTCGAGCACCACGCCGGGCGCCACGCTGTCGCCTTCGTGCGCCACCTGTCCATCGACAATGAGCAGGCGGTTGCTGCGGTTCGGTGAATAGATGGAGCCGCTCAGTTTTAGGGTTGGCAACTGCTGACGAACTTCGGGGGGCAGATCCTGCGCTGCCACGACCGCAGCCACCGGCGCCGGGTGTGCCGCTGGCGCCGGTGTGGCCATGGGCAGCGCCGGCAGGCGCTGTGGCACCGCGGTTGCCGCGCTGGCGGGCAGGAAGGGCATGGGCGCCCCGCTGGTGCGCGGCAGCGCTGCAGCAGGCGGTGGTGTTGGCGCAGACGGTGGCGGCAGCGTGGCCTCAGCGGCCGAGCTTGGCGCGGCTGCGGTCGCCGGGGCGGGCTGCGCCAAGGCGGGCGCGGGCCGGGCGGCTGGCGGCCCTGCGGCTCCAGGCCACCACCACAGCACGGCGGCCACGATCAGGGCCACGACGAGCGCACCGGCGCCAACGACCCATCGGCCGCCGCGGACCTCACCCATGGGCGCGGCGGAGGCCGCCGAGAACGCCGGCGCTGCGGCGTCGGCCAACTGGCCTTGCCGGCGCTCGCGGTCGGCGCGCCGCAGCGCATCGAGGATGTAGGACATGCCGGGCCTGTGGTCTGTTCACCAGCGCAGGCGTGGTTCGTCCACGCCCACCGCCCGGTTCAATTGCATCAGCGTCAGGGCGCCGACCTGGCCGTCGGGATCCAGGCCCTGGGCCAGCTGGAAGGCGCGCACCCGGGCGCGCAGGCTGGTGGCGGCCGGTGTCTTCGGGGCCAGCGCAGGGGCCGAGGCCCAACGCAACAATTGAGCGTCCAACCAGCCCGAATCCAGACGGCCAGCGGCCTGGGGCGTGGCCGCCTGGTAGCCCGGCGGCGCCCGCCACAGCACGCCGAATTCGCCGCGCCAGTGCTGGGTCAGGACCTGCGGGCTGACTTGCACGGTGCGCCCGGCCACGTGCAAGCGCGCACCCTGCTCGGACACGGCCAGCAACTGCGAGAAGCGGGCCGTGCCCTCGGTCCCATAGAGCGGCAGCAGTGCCGGGCGGTCGAGCTGGCGCAGCAAGGCCAGCGTGCCACGCTGCTTGTGGCAAGGCACGCCGAGTGCCGCGGTGGCCACACAGGGTTCGCCATCCAGCGGAGTGAGCAGCCAGGCCAGGGCCAGGTCGCGCCAGGCCTCGTGCTCGTCTGCCACGGCGTTGGCGACCAAGGCGGCGAACTCGGGCGCCGTGAGCCAGGGCACGGTGGGCGCTGGCGACGAAGCCGCCGCGGCGACCGTCGCCGACGTGGCGACCGTCGCCGACGCGGCGCTGGCGGCCAGTGCCGCACCTGTTGGCGACGACGCGCGTGCCGCCGCCACCGGTGCTGCCGCCCGGGATGGCGAGTCGGGCCGGTGGCCGAGCCACCAGGCCGTCGTCACCAGGCCGAACGCCGCTCCGCCCAACGCCAGGGCTGCACCGAACCGCCAGCGGCGCGGCGACAGCCGAACGGCCGTCCCGCTCGCGGTGGACCCGAACACCTCGCGCGCCGCCTGCGACACCATGGCCGGCCGAACACGGTGCGTGCCTCGCGCAAAGGCACCGAGCAACGCGCGATCGCAGAGCAGGTTGATGCGGCGCGGCACGCCGCCGGACAGCACATGCACACGCCGCAGCGCCGCAGCATCGAAAGGCATCGGTCCCGCCGCACCGTCCCAGCCGGCCACGGTGAGACGGTGGCGCACGTACTGCTCGGTCTCGCCCGGCGACAGGGTCTGCAGGTGAAAGCGCGCCACCACGCGCTGCGCCAGTTGCTCCAGCTCAGGCCGCCCCAGCATGTCGCGCAACTCGGGTTGGCCGATCAATACGATCTGCAACAGCTTGCGCTCGTTGGTTTCCAGGTTGGTGAGCAGGCGCAATTGTTCCAGCAAGGCCGGCGACAGCGCCTGCGCCTCGTCGACGATGAGCACGCTGTGTCGGCCCTGCGCGTGGTTGGCCAGCAGATGCTGGTTGAGCGCGTCGATGTGGTCCTTGGCCGATGCCTCAGTGGCACCGGAAGATGGCACCGCGATGCCGAAATCGGCGCACACCGATTGCAGCAGCTCGCGCTCGCTGAGCTTGGGATTGAACAGATAGGCCACCTGGCAGTGCGCCGGCACCTGGTCCATGAGGCAGCGGCACAGCGTGGTCTTGCCGGCGCCGATCTCGCCGCTCAGCACCACGACGCCACCGCTGCTTTGCAGGCCGTAGCGCAGGTGCGCCAGCGCCTCCTGGTGGCGCTCGCTCATGAACAGGAAGCGCGGGTCGGGCGCGATCGAGAACGGCTCGCGCAACAGGCCAAAGTGGCTCAGGTACATGGCGTGCGTGCCCAGGCTGCGGCGGGTGGCATGGCCAGCCGTTCGATCAGCCTGGCTGGGGCCTCAGGTGCAGCACCGGCCAGCCGCGCTCGGCAGCGATGGCGGCCAGGCGCGGGTCCGGATCCACCACCACTGGATGGTTCACCGCACTGAGCAGGGGCAGGTCGTTCATCGAGTCGCTGTAGAAGGTGGAGTCGCAATCGGCCAGGGCCAGGCCGCGGTCGGCGAGCCAGGCATGCAATCGCGTCACCTTGCCGTCACGCATGTTCGGCGTGCCGGCGGTGCAGCCAGTGAAGGCCTCGCCCAGGGTCTCGCATTCGGTGGCGATCAGGTGCTCGAAGCCCAGGTGCCGTGCGGTGAGCTCGGTGATGAAGCGGTTGGTGGCGGTGCTCAGCACCACCAGATCATCGGCATCGACGTGTCGGCGCACCAGGGCATGAGCGGTGGCCGGCAGGCGTGGGGCGATCACCTCGGCCAGGAAGGCCTGGCGCCACGGTTGCCACTGGGCCCGGCTTTTCAGCGTCAGGGTCGAGACGAAGAAGGCGCAGAACTCCGCCACGCTCACCGTGCCTGCACGGTAGGCATGGTCCATCGCGATGTTGCGCGCGCCGAACTCGGCACGGTCCAGCAGGCCGCGGCCCATCAGGAATTCGCACCACAGCACGTCGCTGTCGCCGTCCAGCAGCGTGTGGTCCAGGTCGAACAGCGTGAGTCGAGTCATGCGATGCTGGCTGCTGGGTCAGGGCTGGCGCAGGTGCCAGGCCTTGGGCCGCGTGAAGGTCTGGATGCCTTGGGTCGACAGCGTGAGGCCCACGCCCGAATCGCCATGGCCGGACCACGGCAGTCGCGGGCTCACCCGGTCACAGCAGTTCCAGTACACGCTGCCGGCATGGACCTGCGCCAGCAGCTCGCGGGCCACCGCTTCGTCACGGGTGAACACGCCCGCCGTCAGCCCGTAGCGCGTGTCGTTCATCAGGCGCAGGGCCTCGGCGTCGTCGGACACCTTCTGGATGCCGATGATGGGGCCGAAACTTTCTTCACGCATCAGCTCCATCGTGTGGTTCACCTCGGTGAACACGGTGGGCGCGTAGTGGTTGCCAGGCCCGGGCAGGCGCTTGCCGCCGCAGCGGAGCTGGGCACCCTTGGCCAGTGCGTCCGCCACCTGGGCGTCGAGCACGTCGAGCTGTGCCGCGCGGGTGATGGCGCCGATGTAGGTGGCCGGGTCCAGGGTGTCGCCCTGCTGGAAACTGGCCACCGTGGCCAGGAAGTGCGCGACGAAGGCGTCGTGCAGGCGCTCGTGAACGTAGATGCGTTCCACCGAGCAGCAGCTCTGGCCGGTGTTGTACATGGCGCCGTCGGCCAGGCTTTCGGCGGCGGTCTTCGGGTCGGCGTCGGCACGCACGTAGGTCGGGTCCTTGCCGCCGAGTTCCAGTTGCAGCTTCACCAGTTTGCCAGCCACCGCATTGGCGATACGCACGCCTGTCGCGTGGCTGCCGGTGAAGAACACGCCGTCGATCTTCTGCGCCAGCAGCGCGCTGCCCACCTCACCGGCACCAACAAGGCACTGCATTGCGTCCTGCGGCACCCCGGCTGCATGCAGCAGGCGGGTGATGTGCAGACCCGTGAGCGTGGAATGCTCGGAGGGCTTGTACAGCACCGCATTGCCGGTCAGCAGCGCCGGCACGATGACGTTGCAGCCGACGAAGTAGGGGTAGTTCCAGGCCGAGATGTTGACCACCACGCCGAGCGGGATGTGCGAGATCTGCTCGTGCATTTGGCCGTCGTCGAACACGTGCTGGTCGCGCACCGACCCTTCGGCCTGTTCAAGGAAGAAATCGATGCGCGGCAGCAGCCCGTTGAGCTCGTTGCGGGCCTGCGAGATCGGCTTGCCCACCTCTTGCGTCAAGGTGCTGGCAAGCAAGTCCATCTCGGCCACCAGGCCGGCGCGAAAGCGCTGGATCATCGCCAGCTTGTCGGCCATGGGCACCGCACCCCAGGCGGGCAGGACGGCACGGGCGGCCGCGGCCTTGGCGGCCACCGAGACCGCATCGTCGGCGGGCAGCTCGGCCACGAGCGCACCAGTGGCGGGGTTGTGGATCTGCAGCGTGGTCATTTGCGGCCTTGTGCGGCGCGGGCCGCGGAAAAGAAATCCTGCAACATCGGCCCGTCGTCGAAGGTGACGGTGTCGGCCGGGTCGTGGAACTCGGGGTGCCATTGCACGCCGGCCACAAAGCTCGGGCCGCGCCAGCGGATGGCCTCGACGATGCCGTCGTCGGGGCAGCGTGCCTCGACGGTGAACTCGGGCGCCACGTCCTTCAGCCCCTGGTGGTGGATGCTGTTGGCCGTGGCGCGCGTCAAGCCCGGGTAGAGCTGCGCGAGGCGCGTGCCGGGCACCAGCTCCACCGTGTGCAGGTGGCGCTCGTAGTGGGTGAGGCGGCGGTGCTCGCGCGAATCGGGCACTTGGGTGTTGATGTCCTGCAGCAGCGTGCCGCCGAAGTGCACGTTGAGCAACTGGAAGCCGCGGCACACGCCGAACACCGGCTTGCCGGCGCGCACGAAGGCGTCGATCAGCTCCATCTCGTAGCGGTCGCGGATGCGGTCGCCGTGCCAGGCCGGGTCGAGCGGGGTCTCGCCGTAGCTCTCGGGCGCCACGTCGTTGCCGCCCTGCAGCACCAGGCCATCGAGCGCGGCGGCGTAGTGGTTGAGATTCAGGTCGTCGCGGGTGACCACGCTGTCGCTGTCCACCGCTGGGATCATCAGGGCGCAGGCACCGCCGCGCATGATCCAGTGCGCCACCGATTGCTCCAGGTAGTGCAGTGTCTTGGTCCACACGCCGGCCTCGGCAATGCCGGGCGTGCCGGGGTAGTAGATGCGGGCCGAGACGCCGATGAGCAGGGGTTTGTCAGCTGCCATGCCTTCGCTCACATCGCCGCGCGGAACAGCCGCTCGTAGTCGGCCGCCGTGGCTGGGCGCGGGTTGGTTGCACTGGTGAAATCCTTGTCGGCCAGTGGCACCAGCTGCGGCAGCATGGCCTCGGTGACCCCCCGGCTCGACAGTCCGCCGGTGATGCCGATCTGGGTCTTCAGGTGCTTGAGCCAGGCGATGAAGGCGTAGCCACCTCCGCTCACGTCGGCGACATGGGCCAGCTCGTCGAACTTGCGCGGCACGGCGTCGAAGTTCCAGGCCATCACCGTGTCGATCATCAGCGCATTGGCCAGGCCGTGGTGCATGTCGCACACGGCGCCCAGCGCGTGCGCGCAGGCGTGCACCGAGCCCAGGTCCTTCTGGAAGGCGATGGCGCCCATCATCGAGCTCATCATCATGTCGGCGCGCGCCTGCAGGTTAGCAGGCTCCTTGACGGCCGTGACCAGGGCGCGGGCGCCGATGCGCAAGCCCTCCAGCGCAATGCCGTCGCACAGCGGGTGGTAGGCCGGTGAGAGGTAACTCTCGATGTTGTGGGTGAGCGCGTCGATGCCGGTGGCCGCGGTGATGGCCGGCGGCAGTGCGAAGGTGAGCTCGGGGTCGGCGAACACCGCACGGGCCAGGATCCTGGCGCTGAACACGGTGCGCTTGTGGTGCGTGTCGTTCTCGCTCACCACCGAGGAGCGACCCACCTCCGAGCCCGTGCCCGAGGTGGTGGGCAGGGCCACGAAGTAAGGCAGTTCGTTGACGATGGGGCGCACTTGCGGATGGTCCCACACGTACTCGAGCACGTCGCCCTCGTGGGTGGCCATCACGCCCACCACCTTGGCCACGTCCAGCGCTGCGCCGCCGCCGAAGCCGATCACGCAGTCGGCGCCGTGTGCCTTGAAGGCGGCCGCGCCGGCCATCACCTGCGCGCAAGTGGGGTTGCCGAACACGCCGTCGAACACGGCCACGTGCAGGCCGCCCAGGTGGCTGCGGAATTCCGCCAACACCGGCAGTTGGGCCAGGGCGCGATCGGTGACGATGAGCGGCCGCTTGCAGCCCTGCTCCAGCAGGTGGGCGGCCACGCCCTTTCGGGCGCCGGCACCGAAGTGGATGGGGGTGGGAAAGGCGAATCGCGAGATGGTCATGTGGGGTGGTGGTCAGATGATTTCGAAATAGCGCTTCAATTCCCAGTCGGTCACCGCATCCTGCCACTGGCGGTGCTCCCATTCGCGGGTGGCCGCGAAGTGATCGACAAAGGTATCGCCCAGCCAATCGCGGGCGATCTCGGATTGCTTGAAATTGTGCACACTGCGGATCAACGAACGCGGGGCCCGGGGGATGTCGTCTGCGCCCTGGTTGGTGCCGGTGATGGGCGGGGCGGTGAGCTTCAGGCCCTTCTCCACGCCATGCAGGCCGGCCGCGATGACGGCGGCCATGGCCAGGTAGGGGTTCACGTCGGCGCCGGGGCAGCGGGTTTCCAGGCGCGTGGCCTTGGGGCTGCCGGCGATGACGCGAAAGCTGGCCGTGCGGTTGTCCAGGCCCCAGGTGGGCTTGACCGGGGCCCAGAAACCATCCACCAGACGCTTGTAGCTGTTGATGGTGGGCCAGAACATCGGTGCGAATTCCATCAGGCAGGCCACCTGGCCGGCCAGGTAGCTTTCGAACAGCTTGCTCATCCGGCGCGGGCTCTTGGCATCGAAGAACAGGTTGCTCTTGCCGTCGGACAGGCTCTGGTGGATGTGGCCGGAGCAGCCCGGCAGCGCCTGGTTCCACTTGGCCATGAAGCTGGGCATGATGCCGAAGCGCTTGCCGATCTCCTTGGCACCGGTCTTGAACAGGATGGCACGGTCGGCCTGCTCCAGTGCCTCGGAGAACGCAATGGCCACCTCGTAGACGCCCGGGCCGGTCTCGGTGTGGAGGCCTTCGATGGGCACACCGAAGGCCGCCATCTCGTCCATCAGCGCATTGAAGAAGGGCCGGTTGTCGGCCATGCGCAGCAGCGAGTAGCCGAACATGCCGGGCGTCAGGCTCTCGGGGCCCACGCCTTTCTTGGCGGCCCAGCTCTGCGGCGTCTCGGCGAAGTTGAACCACTCGAACTCCATACCGGCCATCGGCAGAAGACCGAGCTTCTCGGCGCGCCGGAGCACGCGCTTCAAGGTCTGGCGCGGGCAGATGGCCAGCGGCGTGCCATCGGGGTTGACGAACTCGCCCAGGAAGAAGGGCACGTCGTGGTCCCAGGGCACGCGGCGCGCCGTGCCCAGGTCCAGCCGCGCCAGCGCATCCGGAAAGCCGTGGTGCCAGCCGGTGACCTGGGTGTTGTCGTAACACACATCATGCGCGTCCCAGCCGAACACCACGTCGCAGAAGCCGAAGCCACCGCCGGGATGAGGTTGCGCCGCTCCAAGGAACTTGTCGCGGTGCAGGTACTTGCCGCGCAGGATGCCGTCGATGTCGCTCACCGCCACCTTGACCTTGCCGGTGCCGCTGTTGCGCACGGCGGTGACCGCCGGGTGTTCCTTCTTCGTGGCCATGGGGTTCCTTCGCTTGAAGTCAGGGCGCCGGGGCGCCTGAGGGTATGCCCATCTCGCGCAGCGTATCGGCCACGGCGTTCACGGCCTGGTTCATCTCGTTGCGGCCGATGGCGCCGATGCAGCCCACCCGGAAGGTCTCCACTTGCGTGAGCTTGCCGGGGTAGAGGATGAAGCCGCGCGCCTTGGCCGCGTCGTAGAAGCGCTTGAACTCGTACGCTGGGTGCGCAGGCGCATGGAAGGTGACGATGATCGGCGCCTGGATTTCGGGGCGCAGGAAGGGCTTGAAGCCCAGGCGGGCCATGCCGTCCACCAGCGTGCGACAGTTGTCCTCGTAGCGCGCCAGCCGGGCGGGCCGGCCGCCTTCCTCGACGAACTGGTCGATGGCCGACGCCAGTGCCACCAGCACGTGCGTGGGCGGCGTGAAGCGCCACTGGCCGGTCTTCTCCATGTAGACCCACTGGTCGTGCAGGTCCATCGCCAGGCTCTGGCTGTTGCCCGCGCAGCCTTCGAGCACGGCCTTGCGCAGGAACACGAAGCCCATGCCAGGCACGCCCTCCAGGCACTTGCCGCTGGCGGCCACCAGCGCGTCGAAACGTGTGGCCCGTGCGTCGATCGGCAGCGCGCCGAAGCTGCTCATGGCGTCGATGATCAGGCCCTTGCCATGACGATCGCATAGGGCGGCCACCTCGGCCAGCGGATTGAGCACACCGGTGCCGGTCTCGCAGTGGATCAGCACCACATGGGTGATCGAGGCATCGGCGTTCAGTTGCGCCTCGAGGCCGGCGGGCGAGACCGGCTGCTCTTCGGCGTAGGGCACCACGGTGGCGCGGCGGCCCATCAGTTGGGTGAGCCTGGCGGCACGCTTGCAGTAGGCGCCGTTGTCCAGCACCAGCACGTGGCCATCGCGCGGCACCACGGTGGCCACGGCGGCTTCGACGCTGAAGGTGCCGCTGCCCTGCAGGGGCACCACGGTGTGTGTGTCGTGGCCATCCACGATGTCGAGCAGGGCCCGGCGCACGCGGGCGGTCTGGGCGATGAAGTCGGCGTCCCACGAACCCCAGTCCTTCAGCATCGCGAGCTTGGTGCGCAGGCTGGTGGTCAGCGGGCCGGGGGTGAGCAGGATGTGGTCGCGGTCCATCGTCGGTCTTTCGCTTCAGGTCTTCCACGCCTGGGTGCGGTGGTCCACCCAGCGCGACAGGCCCATGAACAGGAGGGTGGCCAAGGTGTTGGCCGCGGCAATCATGATCGCGCAGGCGGCGGCCGCGCCGATCTCGCCGGCCTCGTCCAGATTCAGGATGGCGATGGCCGCCACCTTGGTCTCGGGCGAGTACAGGAACACCACGGCCGAGATGGTGGTCATGGCGTTGATGAAGAAATAGCGCGCGATGTCCACCAGCGCTGGCGTGCAGATCGGCAGCGTCACGCGCCAGAAGGTCTTGTAGAAAGGCACCTTCAATGAGGCCGAGACGGCCTCGAATTCCGGGTCCAGCGCCTTGAGCGCGGTGGCCGCGGTGAGGTGGCCGGTGGTGTAGAAGTGCACCACCGTGCACACCGTGAGCAGGGTCAGCGAGTGGTACAGGCCGTTCAGTGGATTGGCGGGCTCGTTGAAGAAGAAGATGTAGCCCAGGCCCAGCACCAGCCCCGGCACGGCCATCGGCAGCATGGCCAGCAGGCGCACCAGGCTGCGCACGGGCTTGAGGCCCTGTGTCTTTTCCAGCAGGTAGGCCCCGCAGAACACCAGCAGCGTGCCGAACACGGCCGTGCCGCCGGCCATCTTCAGGCTGTTGAGGAAGGCCTCGCCCACCTCGGCGTCGAACAGCCCCATCGCGTAGTGGCGCAGGCTGGGCTGCAGGTTGTAGGGCCAGAAACTCGCGAAGGACGCGAACAGCGCCATGCCCAGCATGGCCAGGATCAGCAGGCACACGGCGATGCAGTACAGGCCCATCAGCGCGTCGAAGCCGGGCGCTCGCTTGGGCCGATAGGGCACGGCACGGGCGGTGAGCATGGCCGTCTGCTTTTGGCTGACCCAGTGGTCCACCGCGAAGGTGAGCACGGCCGGCGCCAGCAGCAGCAGCGCCACCACGGCACCCTTCTGGAAGTCCTGCTGCCCGATCACCAGCTTGAACACGTCGGTGGCCAGCACGTTGAAGCTGCCGCCGATGACCTTGGGGATGCCGAAATCGGTGACCACCAGCGTGAAGGTGACCAATGCGGCCGAGATCAGCCCGTACTTGGCGCCGGGCAGCGTGATGGTGAAGAACTTGCGCCGCGCGGTGGTGCCCATGGCCTCGGCCGCCTCGTACAGGCGCGCATCGGCGGCCGCCAGCGAAGTGATCAGGATCATCAGCGCATGCGGGAAGGTGGAGAAGATCTCGGCCAGCACGATGCCCGGTGCGCCATAGATCTGCTCGATGCCCAGCGCCGTGAGCAGGTTCTTCAGCACACCCTGGTTGCCAAACCAGTAGATCAGGCTGATGGCCGAGAGCAGCGATGGCGCCAACAGCGGCACCAGGGTGATCGTGCGCGCCAAGGCCTTGAATGGCATGCGGCTGCGCGTGAGCGCATAGGCGAAGGCAAAGGCCGTGGGCACGGTGACGAGCGTGACCGCCGCCGACACCCAGACGCTGTTCCACAGCGATTGCAGCAGCGCCGGCGTGCGCGCGTAGGCAACGAAGTTGGCCAGGCCAACGAAGCGCCCTTCAGCGTCCTGCAAGGCCTTTTGCAGGATGGCGCCCAGCGGCCCGGCCAGGAAGGCCAGCAGCGCCAGCGCCACCAGCACCAGCACGAGGTGGGCGATGCGCTCGGAGGCGTGGATGCGCTGGCGCACCGGTGCGCCGATCGGCACCGCCTGGGCCGTCGCCGACGGGGCGTTCACGCAAAGACCCGCATTCGATCTGGCATCAGGCGCAGCGGCACGCGGCTGCCGACTTCCAGTTGCGCTTCGGCCAGGTAGTTGAGCGAGAGGTAGACGGTGATCGCGTGGCCGCCCAGCGCCTCGGCCTTCACGCGCACCAGGCAGTAGGGGCCCATGAACTCGATCTTGTCGATCTCGGCCTCGAAGACATTGGGGTCGCCGGCGGGAATCGGGCGCGCCAGCACGTCTTCCGGCCGCAGATAGACCCGCAATTCCTGGCCCGTGGCATGGCCTTCCAGCGAGGCGTGATCGCAGCGGAACACCTGGTGCCCGATGCGCAGTCGACCGTCGGCCTCGGGCGAGGCCGGCAGCGCATTGATGCGGCCCACGAAGTCGGCCACGAACAGCGTGGCCGGATCGCGGTAGACGTCCATTGCCGAGCCCACCTGCTCGATCGCGCCGTGGTTCATCACCACGATGCGGTCGGCCACGGCGAAAGCCTCTTCCTGGTCGTGCGTGACCATGATCGTGGTCACGCCCAGCTTGCGCTGCAGGCTGCGGATCTCCTGCCGCAGCTTGACGCGCACGATCGCGTCCAGCGCCGACAAGGGTTCGTCCAGCAGCAGCAAACCCGGCGAGGTGGCCAGCGCGCGAGCCAGCGCGATGCGCTGCTGCTGCCCGCCGGACAGCTGCGCCGGGTACTTGGCCTCGCTGCCTGGCAACCCGACCAGGGCCAGCAACTCGGCCACCCGCGCTCGAGCCTGGGCCTTGGGCACCTTGCGGTTGACCAGGCCATAGGCCACGTTGTCGGCGATGCTCAGGTTGGGAAACAGCGCGTAGGACTGGAACACGATGCCGTAGTCGCGCTCGGCCGGCGGCAAGGTGGAGATGTCGCGGCCAGCCAGCTCGATGCGGCCGGCCGTCTGCACCTCCAGCCCCGCGATGATGCGCAGCAGCGTGGTCTTGCCGCATCCGGACGGGCCCAGGAAGCAGACGAACTCGCCCTGGGCGATGTCCAGGTCGATGCTCTTCAATGCCGTGAAACCGCCGAAGTCCTTGCGGATGGATTCGAGCCTGAGGTAAGGGGCCAAGGTTCTTTGCGCGGTGTGTGATCAACAGTGGCCCAAGCAAGTGGCCGCCGCGGGACCGGCTCTGCCGGGCCGCTGGCGGCGCCCCCTTGGGGGGAGGCGACCGCAGGTCGCTCCGGGGGGTGACTATTTCTTGGGTTCGCTCTTGGCGCTGTAGCGCTTGTTCCACTCGTCCAGGATGCGTTCGCGGTTCTGCGCGGCCACGCTGAAGTCCATCTTCACCAGGCGAGCTTCATAGTCCTTGGGCACGTTGGCCAGCGGTGCAGCCACGCCGGGCTGCGCGGTGATGGCGAAGTTCTTGCCATACAGCAGCATGGCGTCCTTGCTGGAGGCCCAGTCCGCCAGCTTCTTGGCTGCGTCGAGCTTCTTGGTGCCCTTGTGGATGCCGAAGGACTCCAGGTCCCAGCCCAGGCCTTCCTTCGGGAACACCAGATCGATCGGCGCGCCCTTGGCCTTGTTGGCGTTGGCGCGGTATTCGAAGCTGATGCCTACCACGTATTCGCCGCTGGCGGCCATGTTGCAGGGCTTGGAGCCGGAGTGCGTGTACTGCGCGATGTTCTCGTGCAGGCCATCCATGAACTTCCAGCCACCCCCCTTGCCGTTGTCGTCGCCCCACAGCGTCAGCCAGGCGGTGACGTCGAAGAAGCCGGTGCCCGATGAAGCCGGGTTGGGCATCACGACCTGGCCCTTGTAGGCGGGCTTGAGCAGGTCCTTCCAGGTCTCGGGCTTGGGGATGCCCTTCTTGGCCGCCTCGACGGTGTTGAAGCAGACGGTGGCGCCCCACACGTCCATGCCGAACCAGGCGGGCGGGTTCTTCTTGTCGCGGTACTGGCTCATGATCGCGTCGAGGTTCAGCGGCTTGTAGGGCTCGAGCATGCCGTTCTTGTCCAGCAGCGCCAGGCTGGACGCGGCCACGCCCATCACCGCGTCGGCCTGCGGGTTGGCCTTCTCGGCCAGCAGCTTGGCGGTGATCACGCCGGTGGAGTCGCGCACCCACTTCAGCTCGATGTCGGGGTACTGCTTGTTGAAGCCTTCCTGGTAGGCCTTGAGCTGGTCGGTTTCCAGCGCGGTGTAGACGAGCAGGGTGCTCTTCTGAGCCGACGCGGGGGCCAGGCTGAACGCCAGCACCAGGCCGGTTGCCAGCGGAAGGAGGGCTGGGATGCGCATGAGGGGTTTCTCCGAAAAGCAGTGGTGGATGAGGCCGTACAGCATGACGTGCTGTTGAGACAGGACCGTGACGCAAGTGCCGTGCCCGGTCGGCTGAGGCTGATCGTGACTGCACACCCCTGGCGCTGTCAACAGTAGGAACCGCAGGTTGCAGATTGTTGACAAAGTGGACCGTTGCCAGTGCAATGGTCCACCCACCCCAGGAGCTGCCATGGCGCCGATCCCCCCGAGTTTCAAGGTCGTGCGCACCGACCGCGAATTGGAGATGGAGCGCGTCGACCTGCAACTGCGCGCCTGGGGGGCCGATCTGGTGGTGCTGCCCGATGGCACGCCCGAAGACCTGCTGGCGCGCGAGGTGGCCGACGCCGATCTGCTGCTGATGTGCTACGCCCGCATCACCCGGCGGGTCCTGGAGGGCGCCAGCCGTCTGAAGGCGGTCATCAAGTATGGCGTGGGCATCGACGCCATCGACCTCGATGCGGCGCGTGAGCGGGGCATTCCGGTGGTCAACGTGCCCGCCTACGCCGAGGAGACCGTGGCCGAGGGCGCCTTCATGTTGCTGATGGCGCTGTTCAAACGCTTCGGTCCGATTCACCAGACCATGCAGCGCGAGGGCTGGCTGTGGCCCGAGTCGCGCTGGCTCGGGCGTGACCTGGCGGGCAGCACGCTGGGCCTGGTCGGCCTGGGTCGCATCGGCCGCAGCGTGGCGCGCATGGCGGCGGGCTTCAGGATGCCCGTGCTGGCGTTCGATCCGCACGCCTCGGTCTGGCCGACGGGCGTTGAGCGGTGCACCGACCTGCGCAGCATGCTCGGGCGTTGCGATGCGGTCTCGATCCACTGCGTGCTCAATGCCCAGACCCGACACCTGGTCGGTGCCGCCGAGTTGGCGGCAATGAAGCCCGGCGCCGTGCTGGTGAATGTCTCGCGTGGTGAGATCGTCGATGAACAGGCGCTGCTGTCATCCTTGCGCAGCGGACAGATCGGCGGCGCGGCCCTGGATGTCTATGGCCAGGAACCACTGTCGCCACAGGGTCATGCGCTCTCACCCCTGTACGCCATGCCGCAGGTGCTGTTGTGGCCGCACCTGACCTTCTACACCGAACAGGCCATGCAGCGCTTGCAGGACGAAACGCTGGCGCGCTGCACGGAAGCCCTGCAAGGGCAGCCGCTGAGCGTGGCCTCGCACGATCCGCGCCTGCGCGCCCAAACGCAGGGCGTGCGCTTCGTGGATTGAGCCCGGTCTGGCAGCGCAGGCCCGAAGGTTTTCAAATTCGTGTTTTGTATTTTGTTGACAATGTACAAAACAAGCGTCTAGCATGCGCCCCTGAAGCCGCCGCCCCACCGCATGCCCATGCCCCCCGACACGCTCAAGCGCCCCTCCACCGCGGTGCAGGCCATCGACCTGCTGCGTGAGCATTCGCTGGCCACGCTGGCCCAGCAGGAGCTGGAGCGCCGCATCGTCTCGGGCGAGATGGCCGCGGGCGCCAAGCTCAACGAGGTGGATGTGGCCACCGCGCTGGGCATGTCGCGCGGCCCGGTGCGCGAGGCCTTCCGCGCGCTCAGCCAGGCCGGGCTGGTGCGCGTCGAGAAAAACCGCGGTGTCTTCGTGCGGCAGATCCTGCTGGAAGAGGCCGATGAGTACTACGAGGTGCGCGCCGCACTGGAGGGCCTGATCGGGCGCCTGGCGGCGCGGCGCATCGCCATCGACGAAATCGAACAGCTGCGCGCCGTGGTGCGCCGCATGCACCAGGTGCAAAAGAGCCGCCGGGCCGAAGAGTACTTCGCCTTGAACGTCGAGTTCCACGACGGCCTGGCGCGAGCCGCCCGCAACAACGCCTTGCTGGCCAACTACCGCGGTGTGGTCAATCAGCTCGATCTGTACCGCCGCGCCACCATCGCACGCAGCGCAGAGAACATCCCCCTGTCCACGCAAGAGCACGAGGCCATTGTCGAAGCCGTGGCCGCGCGCAACGAACAGCGTGCCGAGACGCTGTTGGTCGAGCATGTGCTGGTCAGCCGGCAGCGGCTGCATGTCGCGCTGGGCGCCGGCGTGGCCAACTGAATCGGCGCCTGCCGCCAAGTCTTCCTGATGTCTTCACCCAACCGGCCAACGCCCCCCTCCATCGAAAGCCCCGTTGCCATGAGCTCTCAACCCAGCGCCACCACCGTCCAGGTCAACGCGACCCATTTCCGTTGGCCCTTGCGCCCCGTCGTCGTGGTGTGCATCGATGGCGGCGACCCGCGCTACCTGCAGCAGTTTCTGGCCGACGGCAGCATTCCGAACATCGCGCGCTTCATCAGCCAGGGGTTTGCCGGCGTGGCCGATGGCTCCATGCCCTCGTTCACCTGCCCCAACAACATGTCGCTGATCACCGGCACGCCCACCGCCCAGCACGGCATCTCGGGCAACTACTACCTCGACACCGCCACCTGGCAGCCGGTGGTGATGACCGGCCCCGAACTGCTGCGCGGCGACACCATCATCGCCAGGTTTGCAGCGGCCGGCGCCAAGGTCGTGTCCATCACCGCCAAGGACAAGCTGCGCAAGCAGTTGGCCAAGGGCCTGGACGTGTCACAGGGCCATGTCTCGTTCTCCACCGAGTTTGCCGAGCGCTGCACGATGGCCGAGAACGGCATCGAGAACGTGCTCGAGTTCGTGGGCATGCCCAAGCCGGGCATGTATTCGATGGAGCTGTCGCTGTTCGTGCTGGAAGCCGGGCTGAAACTGCTGCAGCAGCGCCGGCCCGACCTGCTGTTCCTGTCGCTGACCGATTGGGTGCAGCACAAGTGGAGCCCGCAGGAGGAAGACGCGCGCACCTTCTACCGCAAGCTCGACGATGTCTTTGGCCGTCTCGCGGCCTGCGACATCACGCTGGCGCTGACCGCCGACCATGGCATGAGCGACAAGAGCGACGCCGCCGGCGAGCCCAAGGTGATCTGGCTGCAGGACATCCTGGACGCCAAGTTCGGCAAGGACGAGACCATCGTCGTCTGCCCCATCACCGACGCCTTCGTGGCGCACCACGGTGCCCTGGGCGGCTTCGTGCGGGTCTGGTCGCGCGGCAAGATCACCGCGCAGCAGATCATCCAGCACATCGGCGGCATCGACGGCATCGAGCTGGCGCTGGACAAGGCCACGGTCTGCCGCATGTTCGAGATGCCGCCGGATCGGGAGGCCGACGTGGCCGTGATCTCGCGCCACGACGTGTGCATCGGCGCCGCGGCCGTCAATCACGACCTGACGGGGCTGAAGGGCAACCGCCTGCGCACCCACGGCGGGACGTCCGAGGCCAAGGTGCCCTTCATCCTGAACCGGCCGCTGAACGATGCGTACAAGGCCAAGGCGGCCAGCGAACCCCTCAAGAGCTACCAGCTGTTCGACTACGCCATCAACGGCACGCTGTGAGGCCGACATGACACCCACCGAAGGTCTCGTCGCCGTCTACGACCGGCCCAACGCCCCATTCGAGCTGCGCCTGTTCCCTGTCCGTGAGCCGCGTCCGGGCGAGGTGCTGGTGAAGGTGAAGATGTGCACCATCTGCCGGTCCGACATCCACAGCTACCTGGGGCACCGGCCCAACCCGACGCCGGGGGTGCTGGGCCACGAGATCATCGGCACCATCGTCGCGCTGGGCGAGGGCATCAGCAAGGACATGCGCGGCGACCCGCTGCGCCCCGGTGACCGCATCACCTGGAGCGAGTACTTCATCCCCGGCAACAACTACCACACCGAGGTGCTGGACCTGCCGCAGAAGAGCCCCGGCGTGGACAAGTACGGTCACATGGCCGTCACGACCGAGCCGCACCATCACGGCGGCTTCGGCCAGTATTGCTACATCCTGCCGCGTTCATGGATCCTGCGCCTGCCCGACGAACTGAGCGACGCCGAAGCCACCCCGGTGAATTGCGGCGTGGCCACCGTGATGTGTGTCACCGAGCAGGCCGAGATCCGCATGGGTGACGCGGTGGTGGTGCAGGGCCTGGGCCTTCTCGGGCTGTATGCCGCGGCCATTGCCAAGGCGCGCGGCGCGCGGCTGGTGATCGGCATCGACGGCGTGCCCGCGCGGCGCGACCTGGGCCGCAAGTTCGGCTGCGACCATGTGTTTGACCCGGCGGCGCAGGACGAGGCGGCCTTGATCCAGCAGGTCAAGGCCTTGTGCAAGCCCGAAGGCGCCGACGCGGTGATCGAGGTCTGCGGCTACCCCGGCGTGATCCCGTCGGGCATCCAGATGCTGCGCACCGGTGGCCACTACGTGCTGGGCGGCGTGGTCAACCCCGACAGCTTCGTCAACATCGACGTCAATCAGATCCTGCGCAAGCTGATCACCTTGCGCGGGGTGCACAACTACCACCCGCGCCACCTGATCGAGGCACTGGATTTCGTCACCGTGAACCGCCACCGATTCCCCTTCAAGGATCTGGTGGACGGCGTCTACGGCCTGGACCAGGTGGGCCAGGCCATGAAGGACGCGGAGGACCGCAAGGTGCTGCGCGCGGCCATCGTTCCATAGGACAGCGGATCAGGCGCACCACCCGAGTGCGCCCCGCCCCATTTCAAAGCAACGCCAGGAGACCGTGATGCTGAACCGCTGGATTCCCAAGCTGCTGGTGGCCGCCGCCACCCTGCTGACATTGGCCCTGCCCGCCACGGCGCAGACCAAGTGTGAAGACCCCAAGGTGTTGAAGTTCTCGCTGGTGCCCACCCAGGACAGCGTGCGTGAGCTGGGTTACTACAAGCCCATCCTGGACCAGCTGGCCAAGAACACCGGCAAGAAGATCGAGTTCTACATGCCGACCTCGTACTCGTCGGTGATCGAGGCGCTGATGGGCAAGTGGGTGGACGTGGCCGTGCTCGGCCCCGAGGCCTATGTGATCGCCCGCAAGCAGGATCCGACGGTCGAGGTCTTCGGCACCTATTCGCGGCTGAAGAACGGCATCCAGGACGCCGGCCCGGGCTACAAGTCCATCCTCATCACCAAGAAGGGCAGCAAGTTCACCGATCTGGCCTCGCTCAAGGGCAGTGTGGTGGCCCTGGTCGATCCGGCCAGCACCTCGGGCGGCCTGGTGCCGGAGAACGTGTTCCCCAAGCTCGCCAGCCTGCCGCCGCTGAAGACCTATTTCTCGCGCGTGGTGTTCTCCGGCGGTCATGACCTGTCGTCCATCTCGGTGTCCGAAGGCAAGGTGGATGCGGCCTTCGTGGCCAGCCACCGCTTCATGGAGACGGTGAACGCGGGCAAGGTCAAGCTCGAGGACTTCAACATCCTGTGGAGCTCGCCGCTGATTCCGCAGGATCCGTTCGTCTACCGCAACACGCTGTGCGACGACCTGAAGAAGAAGATCGCCGACACCTTCCTGCAGGTCGACCAGAACGAAGACGGCCGGAAGTACCTGGCCAACGTGAAGTCGGAAAAGGTCGTCAAGATGGTCGATGCCGACTACAACATCGTGCGCGACGCGGCCAAGTAAGGCCCGCCGATGAGCGCCGTACTGCAGGTTCAGGGGCTGCGCGTCAGCTACACCACGGGCAAGGAAATCCTCAAGGGCATCGACTTCGAGGTCGGGCCCGAGGAATTCGTGGCCATCATCGGCCCCAGCGGCGCGGGCAAGAGCACGCTGATCCGGTGCGTCAATCGGCTGGTCACGGCCAGTGGTGGGCGGGTGATCTTCAACGGCGTGGACCTGCTGCAGCTGGACGAGGCGGCCATGCGCCGCCAGCGCCGCAACATCGGCATGATCTTTCAGGAGTTCAACCTGATCGACCGCCTGAGCGTGATCGACAACGTGCTCACGGGCCGGCTGGGCTACATGGGCAACCTGCGCAGCCTGATGCGCATGTACGGCAAGGACGACATCGCCAGCGCGGTGCAGATCCTGGACCGCGTCGGCCTGATCGACCACCTGGACAAGCGCGCCGACGCGCTCTCTGGCGGGCAGCGCCAGCGCGTGGGCATCGCGCGGGCCTTGATCCAGGCGCCGCAGCTGTTGCTGGTGGACGAGCCGACCTCGGCGCTGGACCCCAAGATATCGCGCGAAGTGATGGGCATGATCCGCGGCATCGCGCGCGAGTTCAAGGTGCCGGTGCTGTGCAACATCCACGACGTGGACCTGGCGCTGGAGTTCTGCGACCGCATCATCGGCCTGCAGGACGGCCTGAAGAAGTTCGACGGGCCCCCCAGCAGCGTCGACAAGGCCGCACTCGACGACATCTACGCCATGGAGGTGCTGTGACGAGCAGCGTCATGCCGATCAGCGCCCGCCACGCCGATCGCATCGCCGAGCTGGCGGCCAAGCGCGCCAGCGCGCGCCGCTGGAGCGCGGCGCGCTACGTGGCCATCGCAGCGCTGGTGGCCTGGAGCGTGGAGGCCATCGTCGTCGGCGACACCGACTGGAGCCGCATCACGCTGGCCGGCGTGATGACCGCGGCCTGGCGCTTCATCGACTTCGATGCGTCCATCCTCGTGTCGCTGTGGGAGCCGGCACTCGAGACCGTGCTGATGGCCACCCTGGCCACGCTGCTGGGCATGCTGATGGCCATTCCGGTGGCCTGGCTGGGGGCCACCAACATCTCGCCCCTGGGCCGCGGCAGCTACCTGCTGGGGCGCGTGCTGATGACGCTGTCGCGCTCGGTGCACGAGGTGGTGTGGGGCCTGGTCTTCGTCGCCGCCGTGGGCCTGGGCGCCTTGGCCGGCGTGCTGGCCATGGCGGTGCGCTCCATCGGCTTCATCAGCAAGACCGTGGCCGAGGCCATCGAGGACGTGAACCCGGGCCCGGTGGAGGCCATGCGGGCGGTGGGTGCGAACCGCTTCCAGGTGCTGATGTTCGGCATCGTGCCGCAGGTGCTGCCGGTGATGATCGGCAACTGCATCTTCGAGTGGGACGTCAACATCCGGCGCTCCACCATCATGGGCCTGGTGGGCGCGGGCGGCTTGGGCCTGGCGCTGCACCGGCAGATGGCCAGCTACAACTACGGCGGCATTGCCACGGTGATCTTCGTGATCCTGTTGCTGATCGTCTTCGGTGAATGGTTCTCGGCCTGGGCGCGCCGGAAGGTGACCTGAATGAGCAGCACGGCAGTGACAGCGAAAACCCTGCCCGAGTGGAAGCGGCTGCGCCCGGCGCGCCTGCTCTACCGCGCCCTCGGCCTGCTGCTTGCTGTCGGCTTCGTGGGGTGGTCGCTGGACGTGCTGCGCATCGATGTCGACCGCCTGCCGGGGCTGTTCGGACGCATCGCCGACGTGCTGAGCCGGCGCTACTGGCCGCCCGACCTGGCGCACGTGATGAAGCCGGATTTCATCAGCGCCATCATCGACACCTTCCAGATGTCCTACGTGGCCACCGTGGTGGGCCTGATGCTGGCGGTGCCGCTGTCGTGGTTCGCGTCGGTGAACATGACCCCCAGCAAGCGCTGGCTCTACCCCGTGTGCCGGCTGGTCGTCATGGCCTGCCGCTCGGTGCACGAGATGATTTGGACCATCGTGCTGGTGGCCGTCGTCGGCTTCGGCATGCTGCCCGGCACCCTGGCGATGACGCTGTTCTGCATCGGCTTCGGCGGCAAGCTGATGGCCGAGGCCATCGAGGCCATCCGCAAGGGCCCGGTCGAGGCCATCCGCGCCACCGGTGCGGGTCACCTGCAGACCTTCGTCTTCGCCGTCTTGCCGCAGGTGCGCGTGGCCTGGGCCGGCATCGCGATCTACACCTGGGACGTGGTCTTTCGGGCCTCCACCGTGGTCGGCTTCTTCGGCGCCGGCGGCATGGGCCACTTCCTGCGCGAGAGCGTGCAGAAGGTCGAGTCGCGCCAGGTCAGCGCCATCATCCTGACCATCGTGGTCATCGTGATCGTGGCCGAGTTGTTGTCGGCCTGGGCACGCGCCCGCATCGCCCGCGCTGTTGCATGATGTCAGCCGGGCCCGCCCCCATCGCTTGAAGCGCCAAACCGTCCAACCAGAAAGCACTGCCATGAGTACCCGTACCCCGGTCGTCGACACCCCGCTGCGCGAAGCCATGCGCATTGCCGGCGAGAAGGTCCACACCGATCGCGTGATCGAGATCCGCTACCCCTACACCGGCGAGCTGGTGGCCACCGTGCCCAAGGCCTCGCTCGAGGACGTGCGGCGCGCCTTCCGCATCGCGCGGCAATACCAGCCCAGGCTGACGCGCCACGAGCGCTACAAGATCCTGATGAAGGCCGGCGAGATCATCGCCTCGCGCAAGGAGGCGATGGCGCGGCTGATCACGCTGGAATCGGGGCTGTGCATCAAGGACACGCTGTACGAGGTGGGGCGCGCGTCCGACGTGCTGCTGTTCTCGGCGCAACAGGCGCTGGTGGACGATGGGCAGAGCTTCTCGTGCGACCTCACGCACCACGGCAAGCAGCGCCGGGTGCACACCATGCGCGAGCCGATGATGGGCGTGATCTCGGCCATCACGCCGTTCAACCACCCGCTCAACCAGGTCATCCACAAGGTGGCGCCCTCGGTGGCCACCAACAACCGCATGGTGCTCAAGCCGACCGAGAAGACGCCGCTGGCGGCCATCGCGCTGGCCGACGTGCTGTACGAGGCCGGGCTGCCGCCCGAGATGCTGTCGGTCATCACCGGTGACCCGAAGGAGATTGCCGACGAGCTGCTGACCAACGCCGACATCGACGTCGTCACCTTCACCGGCGGCGTGCCGATCGGCAAGTACATCGCGGCCAAGGCGGTCTACAAGCGCCAGGTGCTCGAGCTCGGTGGCAACGATCCGATCGTGGTGCTGGACGATGCCGACGTGATGAAGGCGGCCGAGCTGGCGGTGAACGGCTCATACAAGAACTCGGGCCAGCGCTGCACGGCCGTCAAGCGCATCTTCGTGCACGAGAAGATCGCCGCCGAATTCACCGACGCGATGCTGGCCAAGACCCGCGCCTGGACCTACGGCGACCCGCTCGACCCGAAAGTGGACATGGGCACCGTGATCGATGTCGAGGCGGCCAAGCTGTTCGAGCGGCGCGTCAACGACGCGGTGGCGCAGGGCGCGCGCCTGCTGCACGGCAACGTGCGCGACGGGGCCTCCTATTCGCCGACCCTGATCGACCGGGTGCGTGGCGAGATGGAAGTGGTCAAGCAGGAGACCTTCGGGCCGGTGTCGCCCATCATCACCTTCAGCAACGTCGACGATGCGATCGCGCAGGTCAACTCCACCGCCTACGGCCTGTCGTCCGGTGTGTGCACCAACCGGCTCGACGACATCATGCGGTTCGTGAAGGAGCTCAACGTGGGCTCGGTCAACGTCTGGGAAGTGCCCGGCTACCGCCTGGAGGTGACGCCCTTCGGCGGCATCAAGGATTCCGGCATCGGCGTGAAGGAGGGCGTGCAAGAGTGTTGCAAGGCCTTCACCAATGTGAAGACCTACTCGCTGCCGTGGTAAACCGGGTCGGATGATCCACCTTCTCAATCTGCTGGCTGCGATCGCCCTGCTGGTGTGGGGCACGCAGATCGTGCGCACCGGCATCCTGCGCGTGTTCGGCGAGAGCCTGCGCCATGTGCTGGCCATGAGCATGGGCTCGCGGGTCAAGGCCGTGGCCGCCGGCCTGGCGGTGACCAGCGTGGTGCAGTCCAGCACCGCGACGTGCCTGATCGTGTCGTCGTTCCTGGGGCGCAACCTGGTGCCCCTGTCGGCGGCGCTGGCGGTGATGCTGGGTGCGGACATGGGCACCAGCCTGATGGCCGTGCTGTTCTCCTTCGATCTTTCCTGGCTGTCGCCCTTCCTGATCTTCGTCGGCGTGGTGATGTTCATCACCCGCGAGAAGACCACGGCGGGGCGGCTGGGCCGTGTGGCCATCGGGTTGGGCCTGATCCTGATGTCCTTGCAGCTGATCGGCGCGGCCACCCGGCCGTTGACCGAATCGCCACCGGTGCGTGCCCTGCTGGTGGCGCTGCCCAACGAGGTGCTGCTGGACATCCTGGTCGGGGCCGCGTTCACGGTGATGTCGTATTCCAGCCTGGCCATCGTGCTGCTGACGGCCACGCTGGCGGCGGCCGCCATCGTGCCGGCCTCGGTGGCGCTGGGTCTGGTGCTGGGTGCCAATTTGGGCAGTGGGCTGCTGGCGGTGATCACCACGGCGAAGGCGCCCGTGGCCGAGCGGCGCCTGCCCATGGGCAACCTGTGGTTCAAGATCGTCGGGTGTTTGATGGCCATCCCGATGCTGCCCTGGGTGCACACGCAGTTGCAGCAGTGGCTGGGCACGGTGCACCAGCAGGTGGTGGTCTTCCACCTGGCCTTCAATGTGGTGCTGGCGCTGCTGTTCGTCGGCATCACCGGCCCGCTGGCGCGGGCGCTGGAACGCTGGATGCAGGCGCCAAGCAGCACAGGAAGTACGCGTCCGAAGCACCTCGACCCGTCTGCGCTGGCCACGCCCTCTTTGGCCATCAGCTGCGCAGCGCGCGAGGCATTGCACCAGGCCGACGTGGTGGAGACCATGCTGCGCGGCATCCACCCGGTGATCCGCGACAACGATTCCGCTCTGGCCGAGCGCTTGCGGCAGATGGACGACCTGGTCGATGCGCTCTATACCGAGATCAAGCTCTACCTCACGCAGGTGTCGCGCGAGGCGCTGTCCGAGCGCGAGGGCCGGCGCTGGGCCGACATCATGTCCTTCACCATCAACATGGAGCAGATCGGCGACATCATCGAGCGCGTGCTGCAGGACATCGAGGACAAGAAGATCCGCCCGGCGCGGCGCTTCTCCGATGCCGGCATGGCCGAGATCTTCCACCTGCACGAGCGCCTGATCGCCAACCTGCGGCTGGGCATGAGCGTGTTCCTCGACGGCCATGTGCGGGACGCGAGCCGCCTGCTGGAAGAAAAGGCCCGCTTCCGCGACCTCGAGCACGAATACGCCGCCAGCCACATCGCCCGCCTGCAGGTGCAAACCGCGCAGAGCATCGAGACCAGTTCGCTGCACCTCGACCTGATCAGCGATTTGAAGCGCATCAACTCGCACATCTGCTCGATCGCCTACCCGATCCTTGAATCGGCTGGCGCGCTCACGCCCACACGCATCCGGCATTCGGCACTGACCCCTTTGTCGGACAACGTCGAAGCACCGCGATGACCTGGACGGTCGTGTGGGCGGTGCTGTTGGGCGCCATCCTGCACGCCGCGTGGAATGCGCTGGTCAAGTCCAGCGGCGACAAGGCGCTGGACACCGCGCTGGTGCACTTCATGGGCGCGCTGGTGGCACTGCCGCTGCTGGCGCTCGTGGGGCTGCCGCCGCTGGTGGCGGCGCCCTTCATCGCGGCCTCGTTGGTCATCCACATTGGCTACTACGTTGCGCTGGCCGGTGCCTACAAGCACGGTGACCTGGGCCTGACCTACCCCATCATGCGCGGCACGGCGCCCTTGCTGGTGGCGCTGGGCAGCGGCCTGGTGCTGGGCGAAGCCCCCACGCCGGCGGCCTGGGCCGGCATCCTGGGCATCACGGCGGGCGTGGCCTTGATCGGCCTGTCCAGGCCCGGTGATGCGTTGCACCACCGCAAGGCGCTGGCCTACGCGCTGGCCAACGCCTGCATCATTGCCTGCTACACGATGATCGATGGCAAGGGCGTGCGCGGCACGGTGGCGGCGGGGCACAGCGCCGTCAGCTACGTGATGGTGATGTTCGTGCTGGATGGCCTGCCGTATCCGGCCCTGGTGTGGTTTCGCCGGAACGCGGTCGGCCGGCAGGCCATCCTGGCCTATGCGCGCAAGCGCTGGCCCTTGGCGGCGCTGGGCGGCTCGGCGTCGATCGCCTCGTATTCGATCGCGTTGTGGGCCATGACCCGCGCACCGGTGGCCAGCGTGGCCGCGCTGCGCGAGACCTCGGTGCTGTTTGCCGCCATGCTCGGCACCTGGCTGCTCAAGGAGCGGTTCGGGCTGCAGCGGGCCTTGGGCACGCTGGTGATCGTGGGCGGGGTGATGGCGCTGCGAATGGCCTGAGCATCGCGGGCACCGTCATGTGGGCGCCACAACGGCGGGCTGCCCACGCGTCTTCCACAGCGAGACCAGTACGCCGCCTGCAATCAGGCCGAAGGTCACGCCGAGCGAGATCACCGGCGCAATCTTGCCGATGATGCCGACCAGGAAGATCTTCGTGCCGATGAACACGAGCACCAGGGCGAGCGCGTACTTCAGGTATTTGAAGCGATGGATCATCGCCGCGAGCGCGAAGTACAGCGCGCGAAGCCCGAGGATGGCGAAGATGTTGCTCGTGTAGACAATGAACGGGTCGGTGGTGATGGCGAAGATCGCCGGCACTGAATCGACTGCGAACACCAGGTCGACGAACTCCACCAGCACCAGCGCCAATAGCAGCGGCGTGGCAAAACGCACCACCTTGCCGCTGGCCATGTCGGGCTCCTGCACCCAGAAGGCGTTGCCGCGGAGCCCGTCGGTGACTCGCATGTGCCGCTTCAGGAACTTCAGCAGCGGGTTGTTCGCGATGTCGGGCACGTGCTCGGCAATGACCCACATCTTGATGCCCGTGATGATCAGGAACGCGCCGAACAGGTACAGGACCCAACTGAACTGGCTGACCAGTGTGGCGCCCAGCCCGATCATGATGGCACGCAGCACGATCACGCCCAGGATGCCCCAGAACAGCACTCGGTGCTGGTACTGCCGAGGGATTGCGAAGAAGCTGAAGATCAGTGCGATGACAAAGACGTTGTCCATGGACAGCGACTTCTCGATCATGAAGCCGGTGTAGTAGTCCATGCCACTCTGTGCCCCGAGGTACCACCAGACCCATGCACCGAACATCAACGCGACGCTGATGTAGCCGGTCGAGAGCAGCAGACTCTCGCGCACGCCGATCTCCTTGTCCTGCTTGTGCAGCACGCCCAGGTCGAATGCCAGGAGCGCGACGACGATGCCGACGAAGGTGAGCCAGACCCAGGCGGGCTTGCCCAGGACGTCGGTCGAAAGGAGGGGGAGCAGGCTGTCCATGTGCTTTGGCGCTGAGGAAGAGATGGCGGATGTTCGGCAGTTCTTGGCTTCCGATGAATCAGCTCCAGGGTGAGCACACCTTCGCTTTTCCCGAAGTTCGCCCAGGACTCGTTCAGTGCGCGGCTGTCGCGGCCCCGGGGAGAGGGTCGCAGGCAGGGACACATGCCGACGCCGCAAGACTTACTGTCTGGTGACCATGAACCCCACGCACGAGGAGGCGGAGGCTGCCAACGGTCCGGACCACCACCGACGCACCGCCTCAAGGCGGCGGCCCATGGCAGCGAGCGGCGGTCTTTCGCCTTTCGAGATTCGAAGAAACCAGCTTCTGCTGACAATAGACTTCGGCTTTCCAGAGAGGAGATCTGCGTGCTGAACTACCGCCATCTTTACTACTTCTGGGTCGTCACCAAGGAAGGCGGGTTCGCCCGCGCCGCCGAGCGACTGGACATGGCGGTTCAGACCATCAGTGCCCAGGTGCGCGAACTCGAGAAGATGCTCGGCCACCAACTGCTCAAGCCCGCCGGCCGCGGTGTGGCGATGACCGAGGCCGGCCAGGCGGCCTTCGCTCGTGCAGAGGAGATCTTCCAGCTTGGCCAACTCATCCCCGACGAAGTGCGTGAGGCGGCCAGTGGCAAGATCGCCCGCCTGGCAGTCGGCATGTCGGACGGCATTTCGAAGTTGGCCGCGCATGCGCTGCTGGAGCCCGTGCTGGCCACGCCATCGTTGCGGCTGGTCTGCCACGAAGGCGAATTCGAGCAACTCCTGGCCGAACTGGCGTTGCATCACCTGGACCTGGTGCTGGCCGGGCAGCCGGCGCCGCGCAACCCGGACCTTCGCCTGACCAGCGAGCGGCTCGTCGAATCGCCGGTGGAGTGGTATGGGCCCGCGGCGCACGTGCACAAGGCCGACGTCAATCAGTTTCCGCAGTCGCTGGACAGGTTGCCCGTGCTCCTGCCAACTGGCCACTCGGCGCTGCGCCCCGCGCTCGATCGCTGGTTCGAGGCCCAGGGACTGAGGCCGCGCATTGTCGGGGAGTTCGAAGACAGCGCGCTGCTGGCTGTATTTGCGGCGCGCGGGCTGGGGGTGTTCCCGGTCAGCCGCTTTGGCGCCAGCGATGTGGGCCTGATGCGCGGGCTGCGCCTGCTCGGGCGCAGCCCCGACGTGAAAGAGGAAATCCACGCCATCCGCTCGCGTCGTGGCCAACATCACCCGCTGGTGTTGCAGATCATCGCCGCGGCGCGCTCCTGAGCGCTGTTGTCCACGCCGCGCAACATCTGGCCGTTGCTGCGGCTGATCATCGCCAGGCCCTCGCAGAGCGTCTGGACGATGCGCTTCTGGCATGGGGTGGTGCCCATCGCCGTCACTTGCCATGGAGGCGCGCGCAACGTCATTCGTGCAAGCCGAGGCCGAGAAGCGCCAGGCGCTGCGGGCCGAGCCCTCATCCTGCGTTCAGGTTTGTCCGAAGTCGGCGTCTTCAAAAAGCTGCTTTTTCAGAGCCTGCATTGGCCCGACATTGCGGCTGTCCCTCAACCAACGGAGATCCGTGATGCAAGTGCTTTTCAAGTCCCGCCATCCGCAAGCCGCCGAACTGCGCGACTTGGCGGAACGCCGTGTGCGCTTTGTGTTGCGCCGCCTGGGCTGGCTGGTGCCGCGCGCCGAGGTGCAAATGTCCGACGTGAACGGGCCGCGTGGCGGCGTCGACAAACGCTGCCAGGTGGAACTCAGGACCGATGGCGCAGGGTCGGTGGTCGTCGCCTCCGTGGCGAAGGACTGGCGCACTGCGCTGGACCACGCGCTGACGCGCGCCGCACGGTTCCTGATGCGCCTGTGGCGCCGCGGCAGTGATTCCCGGCGCATGCGCCAACGCCTCATCGCCCACGAAGGCTGAAACCGAGAGACCAAAGGATCCCCACCATGAATTCGATGACGCCCATCCCCTCTGCCGCTGGCCCGGACTCCACGGGCCAATCCCTGGTCGTTGCCAGCCCAGGAAGCCTGCCGCGCGATGTCGGCTCGGGCCGCGTGTTGCGCAACACCTATGCACTGTTGTCGCTGACGCTGCTGTTCAGCGCGGCCATCGCGGCCGCCAGCGTGGCCCTTCAACTGCCGGCGCCGGGCATCCTGCTGACGCTGGGGGGCTACTTCGGCCTGCTCTTTGCCATCTACAAGTTCAAGGACAGCGGCTGGGCGCTGCCCGCCGTGTTCGCGCTGACGGGCTTCATGGGCTACTCGCTGGGGCCGGTGCTGGCCAAGTCGCTGGCCTTGCCCGGCGGTGCGCAGGTCGTGACCCTCGCGCTTGCAGCCACGGGTGCCACCTTCCTGGCCCTGTCGACCTGGGTGCTGACGACGCGACGCGACTTCAGTTTCATGGGCGGCTTTCTGTTCGCGGGCATGGTCATCGCGTTGATCGCGGGCCTGGGCGCGGTATTCCTGCAGATGCCTGCGCTGGGCCTGGTCGTGGCGGCAATGGTCGCGTTGCTGTCGGCCGGCCTGATCCTGTTCGAGACCAGTCGCATCGTCACAGGCGGCGAAACCAACTACGTGCTGGCCACCGTGGGACTGTACGTTTCGATCTTCAACCTGTTCACCAGCCTGCTGAGCCTGTTCGGCTTCGGCAGCTCGGATGAATGAGCCATCACCAGGAGCCCAAGGTGACTCTTGCCGAGGTCCGCAAGCATGTCGCCGAGGGTGAATTGATCGTGCTCGTCGCCGCAGCCAGCGCCTCGCCAGGGCGGCGACGCTGATCGCGCAGCGCTTCAGTTGCCGCGGAACACGTAGATGACCGTGAAGTTGAACCCCGGCACGTAGCAGAAGATGCGAAAGATCGCCCAGGACTGGCCGACCTCGGGCGGCTGGTGCCGCACGATGATGGTGGCGCTGCCCGCGCTGTCTGCCGGTTGCCGCGTGGAGTCGGTTGCGATGCGCTCGGCGGTCTGTTCGAACGCTCCTGGTGCGATGCGGGCGACCGGGATCTGTTGAGAGAGGTAGGGCTCCCAGTTCTGCTGACCCAGGCTGATGTAGCTGCCCAGCGGGTAGTTGCAGCCCGGGCCCACCAACTTGATGTTCATGCGGACTGGAATGCGCATCCCTTGGCGCACGAAATCCAATGGGCTGTCGAACTGCCAGGTGAAGTTCCAGCGCTCGGTGCAGTCTCGCCTGGGCTGCCAGCTCATGTTGACCGACCCGCCCGCGGCATTGACGTCCGGCCGGCCGAGCACCCGCTGGCCGCCTGGGCCCTGCAGGTTGGGATCGATGATCATGCGGTCGAGTACCCATCCGTCGCCGAACTCGCGAGTGGCGTTCCGCGGCGGTGTCGGGTGTGGCATCGGCGTAGCGCTGGGCGGCGGCAAGGCTGGTGTGGTGATGCCGGCCGTCAGCATGTTGCGCTGCTCGAGCAGGGTGTAGCGGCTCGAATACAGATCGCGCAACAGCTCGCTGCGGATCGCATCCTTGTTGGCATTGCTCAGCTGCTGCAGCTCAAGAATCCGCTCGGTCCACGGGCGGAAGTTGCGGCGCGAACCGGTCAGCAAATCGGTAGCGATCTCGCGAGACAGATAGGCGACCACTTCGGCCCGCCGAGCGGGTATCGCGATCGAGCCCATGTTGGTCTGCACCGGCAACACCAGCACGTCGCGATCGAGCGTGATCCGCTCCCAGAAGTCGATCTCCGATTGCATTGCGGCAAGATCGCGCTCGGTCTGCGCCAGATCGGGGCGCAGGTTTCTCGGCGCAGCGGGCTGGGCGAGGGCCTGGCCGGCCGCGAACAGGGCAAGGTACAGCAGGACAGCCCAGAAACCCCGATGATTCACCGTCGGGCTCGGTGTCTTGGTCGACATGCTTTGCTCACTTGCCGACGCGACGCGACGCGACGAGCCGGCGACGCCTTCAAACCGAACGTCCGCGCCAAGCGGCCGATCGGACCAAGCCCTGGCTGCCCTCGTGAGGCAAGGCCTTTCGGGCCATTCAAGGTATTAGAAGGCGCGGCCCGCCGGACGCCCACACCCGGCATTGCGTTCCGTCAGCAAGATGCCAGATTCCCACGTCGACGACGGCTGGTGGGTTGCCGCCCGCGCCGGCGCAGTGCGCGTCCAGGTGTCCTCGCCATCGCGCCACGGGCCCGCGGTCGACGCAGCACGCGGCCGACCCGCCCCTTGTACGCTGGCGCACAGTGCGCAGGGCGCGCGCATGGCACCGTACAGCCACCAGGGCGATCGATCCTGTGTGGAAGAGCCGGGCATGCCCAATCCAGTCCGCACCACTGCGTCCACAGCCTCTTGCGACGCCGCCGCGCGCCGAAGCGGCCCGGCTCCACCGCCCGCCTCGCTCAGGCCGATGTGCACGGCCTGCCACCTGTCGGAACGGTGCCTGCCGTGCAGCCTCCTTCCCGCCGGCAGTGATCGGGGAGGCGGTGTGTTGGTCGATTGGCGCCGCGTTGCGATGGGCCACGACCTGTGTCGCCAGGGCGAGCCATTCGAATTCATCTACGCGGTTCGCAGCGGCACCTTCAAGTCGAGCCTGAGCTTGTCCAACGGGCACCAGCAGATCTGCGCCTTTCCGATGTGCGGGGACATCATTGGCATGGACGGCGTGGCCTCAGGCCAATGCGCCAGCACCGTGACCGCACTCGACGATGCCCAGGTCTGTGCCATCGCGTACGCGCCTCTGGTCGACCTGCTGGCGCGCGATCCGGCTTTGCAGCGGCGAGTGAACCGCCAAATGGGCTACGAGCTCGCGCGCGGTCGCAGGTTGCTGCTGTTGATGGGACCGTTCAGCGCGCAGGAGAGGCTGGCTGCCTTTCTCCTCGACCTGTCTCAGCGCTTCAGCGCCCACGGCTACTCCGCGAGGGAGTTCAACCTGCGCATGAGCCGCATCGAAATCGCCAGCTTCCTGGGCCTCTCGCACGAGACCATCAGTCGCGCGTTCTCGGCCCTGCAGCGCGAAGGTCTGCTGCACATCGACAAGCGGCGTGTGCGCATCACCGTGCTGGAGCACTTCGCGCGCCGCTTCGAGGCGCTGCTTCGCGTGGATTGATGGGCTGGGGGCAGGGACGGATCTGCGGCGGCTACCGTTCTCGGGCCGGCTTCAGCGGCCGTGCAGGCGGATCGGACGGCGTCTTGCCGCCGCCAATCGGCGTCAGCGCTGGCCACGAGATCGAAGCGCTGATGGGATTTGCCATGGACGGCAAGGCCTACCGCAGCAACTGCGAAAAGGTGCGGGCCAAGCCCGGCAAGCGTTGGCGCCAGATCGAAGGCGTGAAGGGCGCGGTCTACAGCTGGCCGTCCAGCACCTACATCGCCGAGCCGCCGTTTTTTGACGATTTCAAGCCTGCGCCAGCACCGCTTGTGCCTGGCGTGAAGGGTGCCCGCATCAAGGGCCTGTTTGGCGACAGCATCACCACCGACCACATCAGCCCGGCCGGCAGCTTTGCCGAGAACACGCCCGCCGGCCAGTACCTGCTGCACCGGGGCGTGGCCAAGGCCGACTGCAACAGCCACGGCGCGCGCCGCGGCCACCACGAGGTGATGCTGCGTGGCACCTTCGCCAACGTGCGCATCAAGAACCTGATGCTGCCCGCTCTGGCCAACGGTTCACGCTTCGAGGGCGGCTTCACTCGCATCGGCGCCGTGCAGATGCCGATCTACGATGCGGCCACACAGTGTCACCGCACCCACCGCATCGGCTGGCTGCGCGCCGCCGTGCTTGGCCTGTCCGAAGCGATGGGCGCGCAGCCGAAGCAGCTTCCAGGGCAGTTGTGGGTCGTCGGCGTCGCGCCCCTGATGCCAGATGCTCTGGCCATCGCGGTACAGCAAGACCGACATGACGGCGGCACAGGTGAGGTTGTCCGCATCCGTGTGCACCTCGATCTCGATCCGGTCGGGCAGGTGGCCGCTCGGTCGGTCGATCAGGACATGCCGGTTGGTGACCAGGTACAAACGATCGTCACGCTCAAAGAAGAAGCCGGTCGCTCCGGTGAGCAACTGCGTGCCGAAGAACGTCGACACGCGGGCAGTGGTCAGCAGCAGCGGCTCGATCAAGGTCGTCAGCGCTTGCTGCCGCCAAGGATCAGCAGCGCGACGCCGGCCACGATGGCGCCTGCGCCCGCCCAGGCCGGCACATTGACGGTCTGCTTTTCCTTGACCGACATCTCGATCGGTCCCAACTTCACCTCGTGGGTCTGTTTGGTGTAGCTGAAGTTCCCGTAGGCCAGGCCCAGAACCCCGGCGACGATCAGCAGCACCCCAACCAGCTTGGTCATGTCCATGTCAAATCCCTCCGCGTGTTGGTGATGCGGCAAATGACCGCACCATGCTGGATCTTGTAGGCGCATGGCCGCGCGGCGTCTGTGCGCTGTCGAACTCATCGTGCCGTGGGCACTCGGGCCTGGCGGTCATTTCCAGCGTTCATTGCCAACCGTAGCGCCGAATGTAGACGCGCTTCATCAAGGTGGTCAGCGTGCAGTAGCCCAGCAAGATGCCCAGCAGACAAAGATAGTAGGGCGCCGGCAGAGCCTGCAGCTTGAAGTACCCGGCCAGCGGTCCGATCGGCAGCCACAGGCCGACCACCATGATGGCCAGCGTCATCCCCATCAGCGGCGCCGCGGCATGGCTTTGCACGAACGGCAGCCTGGGCGTGCGCACCATGTGCACCACCAGCGTCTGGGTCAGCAGGCCCACCACGAACCAGCCCGACTGGAACAGCGTCTGCCGCGCGACGCTGCTGGCATCGAACACCCACCACATCACGCCGAAGGTGATGACGTCGAACAGCGAGCTGATCGGCCCGAAGAACAGCATGAAGCGGCCGATGTCGGCGGGGTTCCACTGCAGCGGCCGGGTCACCAGTTCGGGGTCGACGTTGTCGAAGGGGATGCCGGTCTGGCCGATGTCGTACAGCAGGTTCTGCACCAGCAGCTGCAGCGGCAGCATCGGCAGGAAGGGCAGGAAGGCGCTGGCCACCAGCACGCTGAGCACGTTGCCGAAGTTGCTGCTGGCCGTCATGCGGATGTACTTCAGCATGTTGCAGAAGGTGCTGCGGCCTTCCACCACGCCCTCGTCCAGCACCAGCAGGCTCTTCTCCAGCAGGATGATGTCGGCCGCCTCCTTGGCGATGTCCACGGCGCTGTCCACCGAGATGCCGATGTCGGCCGCGCGCAGCGCCGGGGCGTCGTTGATGCCGTCGCCCATGAAGCCCACCACATGGCCGCTGGCGCGCAGCGCACGCACGATGCGTTCCTTGTGCAGCGGCGTCAGCTTGGCGAACAGGCTGTGCGACTCGGCCGCGGCCATCAGCGCCTCGTCGCTCAGGGCTTCGACCTGCGCACCCAGCAGCACCCGGTCGGTCGGCAGGCCGACCTGGCCGCTCACGTGCACGGCCACGGGCTCGTTGTCGCCGGTCAGCACCTTGACCGTGATGCCGTGCGCGGCAAGCTGCTTCAGTGCCGGCGCGGCCGACTCCTTCGGCGGGTCGAGAAAGGCGATGTAGCCGATCAGCGTCAGGCCCGACTCGTCGGCGACCGTGTAGGTGGCCTGGCCCGGCGGCAGCGTCTTGACGGCCACGGCCACCACGCGCAGCCCTTCGGCATTGAGCCCGGCGGTCACGGCCTGCGTACGGGCCAGCAGGGCGGCGTCCAGCGCCAACGTGGGCATCGCGCGTTCACCGTCCAGGCTGGCATCGGTCGCCTCCTCGATGCGGACCTCCGTGCAGGCGGCCAGCACCTCTTCCACCGCGCCCTTGCAGATCAGTTCGTGGTGATGGTCCTGGCCGTCCACCAGCGCGGCCACCACCACCGACATGCGCCGGCGCTCGAAGTCGAAGGGAATCTCGTCGACCTTGCGGTAGGCGTCGTTCAGCTTCAGCTCGGCCGCCAGTTCCACGTGGTCCAGCACCGCGCGGTCCAGCAGGTTCTTCAGCCCGGTCTGGTAGTGGCTGTTGAGATAGGCGAAGTTCAGCACCTCGTCGGTGTCCTGGCCGTAGGCGTCGGCGTGGCGCGCCAGGGCGATCTTGTCCTGCGTCAGCGTGCCGGTCTTGTCGGTGCACAGGATGTCCATCGCACCGAAGTTCTGGATCGCATCCAGCCGCTTGACCACCACCTTCTTGCGCGACAGCAGCACCGCGCCCTTGGCCAGCGTGCTGGTGACGATCATCGGCAGCATCTCGGGCGTCAGGCCCACGGCCACCGACAGCGCGAACAGGAAGGCCTGCAGCCAGTCGCCCTTGGTGAAGCCGTTGACGACGAAGACGATGGGCACCATCACCAGGGCGAAGCGGATCAGCAACCAGCTCACGCTGTTGACGCCGGCCTGGAAGGCGTTGGGCGCGGTCTCGGTGGCCGTGGCGTGCGCGGCCAGCGTGCCGAAGTAGCTCCGCCCACCGGTGGCCACCACCAGCGCGGTGGCCGTGCCGGAGACGACGTTGGTGCCCATGAAGACCAGGTTGCGCTGGTCCAGCGCACCGGTGGCCGCGGCGGGTGCCGCCCCTGGCCCCGGCCCTGGACGAACTTCTCCACCGGCAGCGATTCACCCGTCATCGCCGACTGGGCGATGAAGAGGTCCCGAGCGCTCAGCACGCGGCAATCGGCGGGGATCATGTCGCCGGCCGACAGGCGGTGTTCGTGACCATCGCCCGCAAACCCTCCGCCGCACGGTGCGATCGACCTTCCTGGACGAAGCGCACGCCGGTGCTCAGGGCGACCATGAAGCCGATCACCACCGTGGCCTTGCTGTCGGCGCTGAGGAAGGACAGCAGCGCGAGCGCTGTCAGCAGCAGGTTGAACGGGTTGAGGTAGCAGCGCCACAGCCGGAGCCAGCCGGGCAGCGGCGGCTCGTGCTGCACCTCGTTCGGGCCGTCGCGGACCAGGCGCCGGGCAGCCTCAGCGCTGTCCAGCCCGTCGGCCTGCGACCGCAGGCGGGCCAATGCCTGCGCGGGTTCCTCCTGGGCCGCTGCCAGCAGGTCCTGCCCCAATGGCGTGGTGCCAGCGGCGCCTGTGGGTGGCACGACGGCGGGCGCTGCCGTCAACGATTCCAGCAGGGGGCGACGCTCGAAATGCTTCTTCGCGCGGCGGCGGCGAAGGAAGGTGCTGAAGCCCTGCGTGAGAACCTTGTTCATCGTCGCCTTGTTTGACTTGTCTGCCTCGTCGGCTCATCGGCCCCGGGCAGCGGTGGTCCCATGGCGAGCGCCCCGGCCGCGGCCACGCCCAGCAACGGTCAATCGTTGAGCTTACTCGCCCCGTTGCATTGACCCGGCAGGTCGTCCTGGCCTACGTGCGCAAACGCTGGCCCTTCGCGGCGCTGGGCACGCCGGTGATCGTGGGCGGCGTGATGGCGATGCGCATGGCTTGATTTCGCGCCAGCGAAGGCTGCGCTTTCGGCTCTCGCAAGTGCCAGTCGGCGCTTGGCCCGCTTGTTTGAAGGGCTCCGCTGTGGCGGTTTGCGTCTGCCGATTGCGTATTCCCTTCTGAGAGCTTCTCCTCACCCGCAGCGGCACCGCCCTTGCGAATACGGAATGGCCCGCCACCCTGCGAACCGAGTCATTGACGCCCTTGGCGTTCTTGGCGAAGTCTCACCAACCGACGAATTGCGGAGCCCTGGGCATGATGTACACACTACTTCGACATGCGGCCGTCGTGATGATGGTCGCCAACGCCGGGCCTGCTTCGGCCAGTGCGGTCACCTTCAGCGGCAAACTCGACGACGCTACCAACACCGCGTTGGTAGCGTCTGACCTTGGCATCGCGCAGTTCAGCGACGAGCGGGCCAAAGCCAACAACGTGGCCATGTATGCGTTGACTGTCCCGGTTGGCGGCTCGGTCGGCTTCACGAGCACGGGCTATTCAGCTGGCGGCATCGATCCCTATTTCACGCTGTTTCGCGGTATCTACAGCGCCACCGCCACGTTCGTGGCCTCGAACTACATCCACGCGCTGGCCTTGGGTGGCGACTTCACGCAGACCGAGACCTTGAGCGCGGGTGACTACACGGTGGCCATCGGCACGTTCGAGAACTTGTCGTTCGCTGAAAACCTGGGCAGCGGCTTCATGGCCGACGGCTTCATCGGCCTGGGCGGCGCAGGCTACTTCGGTGACGGCTCGTACATGCTCACTGTGACGCTGCCCGATTCCCAAACCGCGCCCGAACCCGAAGGCGCCAGCTTGACCTTGACCGCCGCCTTGGCGGCCGTGTTGGCCAACAGGCGCCGCAAATCCCAGACCCCCAACGGAGGACGATGATGAAATCAGTGCTGAAGTCTTTTCAAACCCCGCCGGCCGCGCTGGCCCTGGCTGTTGCTGTGGCATGCACCGTGTGCGCTGCACCGGTGGCCGCACAAACCCGTGCCGCGCTGGTGCAGTCGGTCGATGAGCCCGCGCGCAACCCCTATCAGGAGGTTCAGTTCAACGCCACCTGCCGCGGGACGACGGTCTGCAGCTTCGAATTTGCGCCAGTGGCGGCTGGCAAGCGTCTGGTGGTCACCCACATCAGCGGCTACATCGACACGGCGTCCGGCGTGCCCCCCAACGGCTTCTTCCAATCCACCTTGGGTGGTTCAGCCTACGCGACCGTGCCTTTCACCGGCGTGCGCGGGCCGACCTCCGCGTTGGGCGCGCGCTACTTCATCAACCAGCAGGTACTGGCCTACTTCAACGTGGGTGAATCGCCGCGGGCCACGATGCAGATCTTTGGCGATCTGGCCTCGGGCGGTGCCTTGCTGATGGTGTCGGGCTACTACGTCAACGTTCCCTGATCCTTGCTGGGCCCAGGCCGGCCGGGCAGCCATGAGAGGCGGCAATCTGGCCACCCATCATGGCTGTCTGCTGTCTGGCAGTGAATTCGCGCGCTTGGCCGTCGGTGGCCGACCTTGTGCACAGGACGCAATGTTTGCTTGGCGAGCCAGAGCCGACACGCATCGGCCCACTTTGGCAGTGCATCGCAACCTGTTGGTGAGCCGTAGGTGCTGCTGGCAAGTTGGTCGCGCGAGGCGGGTTGCGGAGTTTTGTGTTCTCGAGCCGTGCTCATATTGGAGAGGATGCAGCCGCCCGAAGACTGACGAGGTGGAATGGCATGCTCCACGCGTCGATTGCTTCGAATTGCCGCAGCGAGGTCGATTCGGCCCGGCCCGAGGTGTTCGAACTTCGCAGTGCCGCCTCGCAGCGCCACAAAGCGTTTGCCGAACTCTTGGCGAAGCTGCTTGCGCACCTCTGCCGCGGCAAGAGGTGGTGCGACTCGACGACGACAGCATGTGGGTCAACCTGGATGACGGCCGGGTCATTGCTGTCCCGCTGGCATGGTTCCGCTGGTTGTTGATTGCCGCGCCCGAACTGCGCACCCAGTTCGTGCTCAGCCCGTGCGGCATTCACTGGGAAGTACTGGACGAAGATGTCTCGATCGACGGGCGCTGACCGGCCATGGCGTTCTGACACGCGGGCGCCTCGTGACGCCAGTTTGACCTCAACGGCCTCGCGTCGGTGCGAAGGGCCCAGGATCGAATGCCTCTTCATGGCCGTCATGCAAATCCATGCATGTTGGCCGCAAGCAGTTGGTCGACCAGAGGCAAGATGGCCGCCACCTGGGCACCTGCCGTCCACCTCGCCGAGGCGGCGCGCAGCGATGCAGCCTCGCGCACGACCTGGGCGATGGCCCGCAATCAGCCGCCGAGCGCGCCATCCTGCCCTATGCGCGCAAGCGCTGGCATTTGGCGGCGCTGGGCGGCGCGGCGTCCATCGGTTCGTATTCGATCGCGCTGTGGGCCTTGACCCGCGCGCCGGTGGCCAGCGTGGCCGCGCTGCGCGAGACTTCGGTGCTGTTTGCCGCCGTGCTGGGCACGCTGGTGATGGTGGGCGAAGTGATGGCGCTGCGCCTGGCTTGAGCCGGCAGCTCGCGCACCAGCTCATGGTCCTCGCCCATCCAGTCGCGCAGCGCTTCGATGCGCGACGCGCGGTAGCGCTGCGTCACCTCCTGCCAGTCGCTGGGCACGGCCGAGGGCGGGCCGTCGATGCCTTGTTGGCGCCGGCGCCAACTGCGCCAGGCCAGCAGCGCGATGGCTGCGGCAACGATGCTCAAGGCGACGAAGGCAAAGAGCAGGACCGAGGTCATGATCACGGCGTCTCCCTGTCGAAGGCCATGGACGAAGCGCGGGCGCTCAGCGCCGGCGGTAGCCGTCGCCGATGAGCCGATGGAGGCCCGCGCCCAACACGGCGCCGGCGATCGGGGCCACCCAGAACAGCCAGAGTTGTTCCAGCGCCCAGCCCTTGACGAAAAGGGCCACCGCCGTGCTGCGCGCCGGGTTCACCGAGGTGTTGGTCACCGGGATGCTGATCAGGTGGATCAGGGTCAGGCACAGGCCGATGGCCACGGGGGCCAGGCTGCTGGGGGCGCGCTCGTCGGTGGCGCCGAGGATGACCACCAGGAACATCGCGGTCATCACCACCTCGGTCACCAGCGCCGCCAGCATCGAATAGCCGCCGGGGGAATGCGCACCGTAGCCGTTGGACGCGAAACCGGCCGTCACGTCGAAACCCGGTCGACCACTGGCGATGAGGAACAGCACCCCGCCGGCCGCCACCGCGCCCAGCACCTGGGCGATGAGGTACATGGGCACGTCGCGCGAATCGAAGCGCCCGCTGACCCACAGACCGACCGTCACGGCGGGATTGAGGTGGCAGCCGGAGATGTGCCCGATGGCATAGGCCATGGTCAGCACGCTCAGGCCGAAGGCCAGCGACACCCCCAGCAGGCCGATGCCGACGCCAGGAAACGTGGCGGCGATCACGGCACTGCCGCACCCGCCCAAGACCAACCAGAACGTGCCGATCAGTTCTGCGCCATACCGGTTCATCCGCCACACCTCCTTTGGTTGGTCCACCGAGGGGGTGGACGCAATGAAGGAATGTTGGCAGTCGTGTTGGCGCAGCGCGCCGGGCGGTGGTATGGCCAGGCCCCATCCCAAGGCCTGGGTGGCGCTGGCCCGTTCCCCTCAGGCCGCGACCACCAACTTGTGCTTCAGCGCCACCAGCACCGCCTCGGTGCGGTTGTCGGCGTGCAGCTTGCTGAGGATGTTGGTGATGTGGAACTTCACCGTCGGCAGGGCGATGGACAGCGCATCCGCGATCTGCTGGTTGCTCATGCCGCGCGACATCAGGGCCAGCAGTTCGCGTTCGCGCTGCGTCAGGTCGGCGCCCGGGGCGGGTTTCTGCGAAGCGGCGATGATGGCGTCGGTGGCCTCGGGAGCCAGCACGCGGCGGCCCGCGTGGGTCTCGCGCAGCACGGTGATCAGCTCCTGCGAGGTCGCGTTCTTCAGCAGGTAGCCGCTGGCGCCGGCCTTGATGGCGCGGCGGATCTCGCCGGGTTCGAGCAGACTGGTCAGGACGACGAATCGCGTTTCGGGCAGGCCCGGGTGCAGGCGCTCGATGGTGGTGATGCCGTCGGTGCCCGGCATCACCAGGTCCATCAGCACCACGTCCGGGCGCAGGGGCGGGATGCGGTCCAGCGCTTCGTCGCCGCTGGCGGCGTCGCCGACCAGGATGAAGTCGTCCTCGCCCTCGATCATCGCGGCCAGGCCATGCCGGATCATGGGGTGGTCATCCACCAGGAAGATTCGGATCGGGGCGCTGTGGTGGGTCATGGACTGCTCACGGTAGGGTGATGCGCAACTCGGTGCCTTCGCCGGGTGCGCTGGTCAGGGTGTGGCTCGCGCCGATCTCTCGGGCACGTTCCGCCATGTTGCCCAGGCCGAAGTGCCCGGGCCGCGGCCGCTGCGGGTCGAAGCCGCGGCCGTCGTCGGCAATGCGCAGCAGCGCCTTGCCGGACTCGAATTGCCACTGCACCACCGCATGGGTGGCGGCGCTGTGCTTGCCGATGTTGGACAAGGCCTCCTGCGCGATGCGGTACAGCTGCAAACGCGTCTCAACGGGCAGCGGGTCGTCCTTGCTGAGCGAGGTGTCGACCTGGATGTCGCCCCGGCACACCAGGGCTTCGATGGCCAGTTGCAGCAACTCGGACAGCGGGGTCTGGGCCAAGGCGTCTGGCCGCAGCTCGTACATCAGCATGCGCATTTCGGCCAGCGCGCCGCGGTTCAATCGCTCCAGCGTCTGCGCCTGCTTGAGCAGGCCGGCATTGGCCGGCCGGGCATCGCGGCCGGTGATGCGGGCCAGAGTGCCGGCCACCACGTTGGACGCGAACAGCGTCTGCGAGACGGCGTCGTGCAGATCGCGCGCAATGCGGTTGCGCTCGGCGGCCACTGCCACCTCGCGCTCCTTGGCCAGCAGCTGGGCGTGGCGCATGGCCAGCGCGGTCTGGCTGCACACCGCGGTGAGCAGGCGGGCCCGCTCGGGATTGAAGTAGCCTGGTTCCTGGTGGTCCACCCGCAACACGCCCAGCACATGGTCGTGGAACTTGAGCGGCACGCCCATCCAGGCGCGCGTGGTGCGGTAGAGGGCCGAGGTGCGCGAGTCGTCCACCACCTTGGCCCACAGCCAGGACAGCAGGCTCTGGCGCGCGTTGTTCTCGATGATGGATTCGCGCTCGCGCTCGATCTGCTCGTAGTGCTGCACGTTGGGGCGCGACAGCCGCATGCCCAGCAGGGCCCGGGTGCGTGCGTCGGTCGCGTCGGTGTCGGCACTGCGATAACCCATCAACACCACGGGCTCGGCCGGCATCATGTTCTCTCTCGACCAGACCGAGGCGCTGTCGTAGTCCAGCGTCTGTTCCAGCGCCTTCAGGGCTTCGTCCACCAGCTCGTGCAGGTCGGTCTTGGAGGCCAGGCCCACCGACAGGTCCTGCAGCGTGGACAGCTCGTGCGTGCGCACCTGCAGCTGCGTGCCCAGCACGGCGTTGCGCTCGAGCAGCGCCATGCGGCGTTCGCGCGCGGCCTCCACCATGCGGCGCAGGCGCATCGTGGCCTGGCGCAACTCGGCGCTGTGCTCGATGAGCGGGATGTTGGTGTCGTCCGGGGCGTCATCCCGGCGCAGCGCACGGCTGGCCACCGCCACGCGCAGCAAGGCGTCGCCGGTGCGGCTGGCGAGCCAGGCGCAGGCCACCACGGCCAACAGGCCGGTGGCCAGCGCGGTGAGCACCGTGGCGTGGTCGGCCTGCTGATGCATCCAGGCCAGCACGCCGCAGGCCGCCAGCACCACGGCGCCGCCCACGGCCATGGTCTGCGTGGGCAGGGATCGGTCGTCGAACAGACGGCGCACGCGGCCGACACGAGGTCGCGCCAAGGCTGCGGGTCGGCCTTCAGCGGTCAAGGGGCTGGTCGTCATGGGGTTTCGGGTCGTCGAAGGACTGTGCCGCCCGCTCCAGCAGGCGCCCGGCCACGTGCCGTCCGCCCATGCCCACGGCCACGGCCACCCCCACGGCGATGGCACCCACCACGGCCGCAAAGGCAATGGTGACGATCTCCGACGGCAGGCCGGCCTGCCGCAGCGCCAGCGCGGCGGCGAAGAACAGGATGGCGCCGCGCGCCAGGCTGGCCAACACCGGTGCGTTGCGCGCCGCGCTGGACTCGATCATGCGGGCGGCCAAGGTGGCCAGCCACAAGCCCACCAGCAGCAGCAGCGCGGCCACCGCCACGCGCGCCAGCACCAGGCCCACCGTGGCCACGACGTCGGTGAGCACGGGCAGGCCGATCACCTCGCAGGCCTGGGTGAGGGCGACGAACATCACCGCCACCATCACCACCGTGCCGGCGAGCTCGGAGGGCTCACGCCCGCCGGCCCGCACGTTGCCGCTCAGGCCCAGTTTGGCGGGCAGCGTGTTGAAGCCCATGCCCGCCAGCACACCACCCGCCGCGCTGGCCAAGGCCCGGCCGATCAGTGCCGCCACGCCGAGAATGATGGCCGCCGAGATCACGCGCGGGATCATGTCGAACACCTTGTCCAGCAACTGGCCGACCGGCTTGGACACCGAGGCCAGCCCCAGCGCCTCGAGCGCCGCGGCCAGCGTGGGCAGCAGCAACAGCGTGAACAGCACCGAGCCGGCGATGCCCGCCAGGCTGTTCTTGCCCAGCGCCTGGCTCATGCCCAGCTGGGCGGCCACTTTCTCCGAGCCGGCCGCTTGCAGCAGGCCGGTGACGATCTGCCGCACGATGCCGGCCACCAAGATGCCCACACCCAGGATCACCGCCGCGCCGAACAGGTTGGGCAGGAAGCCCAGCATGCGCGACAGCATCGCGTTCACCGGATCGAGCAGGCCCTTGAGTTCCAGCGTGCCCAACAGCGCCGGCAGGGCGAACAGCCAGACGGCATAGCGCGCGATGTTGCCCAGCAGCGCGGACATGCCCGGGTGGTGCAGCCGCTCGTCGAGCCGTGCCTTGGCGCCGACACGCAGCAGCGCACCCTGGGCCACAAGCGCACCGATCCAGGCGACCACCAGGATCGCGAGTGCGCCCACCAGGCGCGGCGCGTAGGGGCCCAGCCCTTCTGCGAGCGATTGCATGAGGTGGCGAAAGGTTTCCATGGGGGTGAATCTCCAGGCGATGTTATGGACCAAAGCGGCAGCTGAAACCCGACCTTGGGCCAGGGAGGGCCCAACCAAAGTCGGGCAGCCCGATTGTGTGCGCAGGTCGCGGGCGCGCGGCAGCCACCCCGGTCAGGACCGGTGTTAGGGCCGCGGCGCCGGCCGGTCAGCCGGCCAGGTTGCCGTAGCGCGCCAGCAAGGCCAGTTCTGCGCGTGGATCCACGTTGACACGGGACAGGTCGCCGCGCACCTGCGGCAGGGCCAGCAGGCGCGGGTCCATCACCCGGTACCACAGCGCGGGCACGTAGGCCACCAGGAACATGCCGAAATAGCCGCTGGGCAGGCGCGGCAGCTCCGGGAAGTCGCGCAGGCACTGGTAGCGCCGCGACGGGTGGGCATGGTGGTCGCTGTGGCGCTGCAGGTGGAAGGTGGCCAGGTTGGTGACCAGGTGGTTGGTGTTCCACGAGTGCCAGGGTTGCGGCGCCTCATAGCGGCCATTGGCATCACGCTGGCGCAGCAGGCCGTAGTGCTCCACATAGTTGGCGGAGGTGAGCTGCCACCAGGCCACCACGTTGTGGATCAGCAGGAAGGGCAGCAGCTTCCAGCCAAAGGCCACCAGCAGGCCGCCTTGCAGCAGCGCGGTGATCAGGTAGGACTGCAGCATGGTGTTGTGCAGGCTGAACGGACGCTGCCCTTGCCCGCGCAGGCGCTCGCCCTCCAGCCGCCATGCGCGGCGCACACCGCCGGGCAGCTCGCGCAGCGCAAAGCGGTAGATGCTCTCGCCCATGCGCGAGCTGGCGTGGTCCTCCGGCGTGGCCACCCAGCGGTGGTGGCCGCGGCCATGCTCCACCGTGAAGTGCCCATAGGCCGGCACCGCGAGCACCAGGCGCGCCAGCCACTGCTCCAGCGGGTTGTGCTTGTGGCCCAGCTCGTGCGCGGTGTTCAGGCCCAGGCCGGCGTCGGTGCCGGCCACATAGGCCAGCAGCACCAGGGCCCACCACGACAGGTCGTGGGTGCCGGCCCATGCGGCGCAGGCGATCAGCGCCACGAAGTGCAGCGGCACCGTCGCCCAGGTCAGCCAGCGGTAGTAGCGGTCGGCGTCCAGCTGCGGCACGACCGCCTCGGGCGGGTTGTTGGTGTCCTCGCCGATCCAGGCGTCGAGCAGGGGCATCAGGCCATAGCTGATCAGCAGCGGCAGGCCGAGGGCGATTTCCCAACCACTGAAATGATGCGCGGCCAAGCCCAGCAAGGGCATCAGCGGATAGACCACCGACAGGCTCCACCAGATGCGCTTGCGATCCTGGTAGCGCACCGGCAGCCCGCCTTCGACGGCGGTGTACACATGGGTCATTCGAATCCTCCAGGCCGCTCGGTGGAACCTGCCAGCCTGCATCGTAGGCGTCGTGACGTCGCCTTGTCACCCAGGCTTGCCCTGGGCTGGGCCGCTTGCCGGTTAGGCCCCACCCCCTGTTAGGCTTGGGCGATGACTCTCGACCCCAGGCCAGCGCCAGCGCTGCAAACCGGTCCGCGCGTGGCCGTCGTCGGCGGCGGTCCGGCCGGGCTGATGGCCGCCGAGGCCTTGCTGCTGGGCGGGGCGCAGGTGGACCTGTACGACGCCATGCCCTCGGTGGGGCGCAAATTCCTGCTGGCGGGCAAGGGCGGGCTGAACCTCACGCACAGCGAGCCGATGGACGCCTTCGTGCGGCGCTACGGCGAGCGCGCCGATGCGGTCGCGTCCTGGCTCGAAGCGCTGGGCCCGCAGGCCCTGCGCGACTGGGCCCTGGGCCTGGGCGTGAACACCTTCGTGGGCAGCTCCGGGCGGGTGTTTCCGGCCGAGATGAAGGCCGCACCGCTGCTGCGCGCCTGGTTGCATCGGCTGCGCGCCAGCGGGTTGCGCCTGCACATGCGCCAGCGCTGGGCTGGCTGGGCGGCCGGTGACGGCGCCACGGCCTTGCGCATGGCCGGTCCGGGCGGCGAACACACCGTGCAGGCCGACGCCGTGGTGCTGGCGCTGGGCGGCGCCAGCTGGCCGCAGCTGGGCTCCGACGGCGCCTGGATGCCCTGGTTGGCCGCACGAGGTGTGGACCTGGCGCCGCTGCGGCCCGCCAACTGCGGCTTCGACGTGGGCTGGAGCGGCTACTTTGCGCAGCGCTTTGCCGGCGCGCCGGTCAAGAGCGTGAGGCTGGTGTTTGTCGACGCGCGTGGACAGCGCTTCGATCGCCCGGGCGAGTTCGTCGTCACCGCGGGGGGCATCGAAGGCAGCCTGGTGTACGCCGCATCCGCGCTGATCCGCGACGAGATCGGCCGCAGCGGGTCGGCCACCATCCACCTGGACCTGGCCCCCGGTCGCGACGAGGGGCGCCTGGCCGCCGCCCTGGCCAAGGGCCGTGGCGCGCGATCGCTGCCCAATCACCTGCGCGAGCAGGCCGGCCTGGACGGGGTGAAGGCGGCCCTGCTGCGCGAACGCTGGTCGGCCGATGAGCTGGCCCAGCGCGTGGCCCAGGCGTCGGCCGAGCTGGCCCACGAACTCAAGGCCTGGCCGGTCACGCTGAAGGCGCCGCGCCCGTTGGTCGAGGCCATCAGCACCGCCGGCGGAGTGAAGCTGGAGGCGCTGGACGAACGGCTGATGCTGCGCGCCTTGCCCGGCGTGTTCTGCGCCGGTGAGATGCTGGACTGGGAGGCCCCCACCGGCGGCTACCTGCTCAGCGCCAGTTTTGCCAGCGGTCGCGTGGCGGGGCGGGGCGCGCTGCAGTGGTGCCAGCAGTGCCGCGGCGCCAATGCGCCGGACGCGCCGATGCGCCAGACCGACTGAGTGGCCGTCGGCATGGCCCGTCTGCGCCGCTCGGTTGAGGCCGCCTCGCGGCCAGCCGGCCCGCGATGCTTAAGTCGACTGTTTTGATCGGGTAATCGCGCAATCCCCGGTTCAGGGATAGCATTGATTCCGTAATGAATCATGGTTTCAAATATGAAACCAATTGGCGTCGCGGTTCGAAGCCACCCATCGGAGTGCCATGAGCGTTTTCCCTGCACCGGATCCCTCGACCCAAGCCCCGGCGATCGAGTTCATTGGCGTGGAAAAGCGATTCCCGCCTCGCGGTGCCTCGGGCGAGGTGCTGGCTGCACGCGATGTCACATTCGCCATCCAGCCCGGTGAGGTGGTGTCGATCATCGGCCCCTCGGGCTGTGGCAAGAGCACCCTGCTGAACCTGGGCGCCGGCCTGGCCCGGCCGTCCGCCGGCACCGTCAAGGTGGCGGGCGAGACGGTCACCGGACCCAACACGCACGTGGCCTTCATGCTGCAGAAAGACCTGTTGATGCCCTGGCGCAGCATCGCGCAAAACATCGAATTCGGCCTGGAGTTGCGCCAGGTGCCCCAGGCAGAGCGCCAGGCCACCTCGGCGCGGCTGCTCAAGCAATGCCACCTCAGCGGCTTCGGCGAGCACTACCCCAATCAACTGTCCGGCGGCATGCGCCAGCGTGCGGCACTGGCCCGCACGCTGGCGGTGGACCCGCTGGTGTTGCTGATGGACGAGCCCTTCTCGGCGCTGGACGCGCAGACCAAGATGATCCTGCAGCAGGATCTGGCGCGCACCGTCAAGGAAACCGGCAAGACGGTGCTGCTCATCACCCACGACCTGGCCGAGGCGGTGGCGCTGTCGGACCGTATCCTGGTGATGAGCGAGCGGCCCGGCACCATCATCGAGCAGATCACGGTGGACATCCCCGGCCGCGACAGCCCCATGCACCGGCGTACGCACGAGCGCGTGGCCGGCTATGTGGCCCACCTGATGAGCCTGCTCAAGCTCGACGCCAACGCCGAAGTTCACTGACCCGAGCGCTGGCCGACTGGTGCAGCGATCTGCCATTCACCCCAACTCCACAACGCCATGACCATCGAAACCCGCTCTACCGTCCGTCGCCTCTGCCTGGCCGTGCTGGCCGCTTTCGCCGTCGGTGCGCCCGCAATGACCCAGGCCCAATCTCAGCCCAAGGCTCAGGAAGTGACCTACCTGTTGCCGGCCCCGGGCACCTTGCCGGCGTTTGGCCCTTGGATGCTGGCCCAGGCCAAGGGCTACTACGAGGCCGAGGGCCTGAAGGTCACCTTCGTTTCCGGCCGTGGTGGCGTGGACGTGGCCAAGCAGGTCGGCGCCGGCAACGCGGTGATTGGTGGCGCCATCGGCGACACGCCCATCATCGCCCGCGCCCAGGGCGTGCCGGTGAAGGTGGTGGCGGTGTTGGGTGCCGGCTCGCTGATGCAACTGGTGACGCACGAAGACGCGCACATCGACAGCCCGCGCGAGCTGCGCGGCAAGACCATCACCGCACTGGCCTATACCGACACCACCTACTACGCCCTGCTGGGCATGCTCAGCAAGTCGGGCCTGACCAAGAACGATGTCGACATCCAGGCCGCCGGCCCGGCGGGCGTGTGGCAGCTGTTCGTCAACAAGAAGGCCGTGGCCATGGCCTCCACGCCGGACTGGACCGTCAACGCCATCGAGGCCGGCGCCAAGGTCAGCATCATCCCGGCCGACGTCTACTTCAAGAGCATGGCGCAAGGCATCCTGGCGTCCGACGAGACGATCCAGAAGAACCCGCAGCTGATTCAGAAGCTGGTGCGTGCCACGCTCAAAGGCATGAAGGACATCATGACCAACCCCAAGGAGGCGGCCAAGGTCTACGCCGCGCACGTCACCGTGCACAAGGGCAAGGAAGCCAGCATCGAGCGCATGTTCGAGATGTACAACAAGTACGTCTACGCCAACCAGAAGGTGCTGGGCCAGATGGACGAAGCGCGGTTGGGCGAGCTGCAGAAGTTCTACGTCAGCAACGCCATCGTGCCCAAGGAAGTGCCGCTGAAGGACCTGTACACCAACCAGTTCGTCGGGAAATGACCCACCCCCGAAGCGCCTTTTGCGCCTCCCCCTCAAGGGGGCGACGCCAGCAGCCCGGCAAAGCCGGATCTGCGGCGTCCACTGGGTGCCGCACGAGATCAACGCCGCGGACGGGAGTCCTGAAATGAACGACGCAAGCAATTCCTCTGGCACCGCGCTGTGGAGCCTGGGCGTGCTGGTGGTGTTCCTGCTGGCCTGGCAATTCGGCCCCGGCGTGCTGGGCGTGCCCGAATTCGTGCTGCCGCCGCTGTCCAAGGTGGTGGACGAGGGGCTGCGCATCTGGAGCGGCGAGAAGCTGCTGTGGCACGCCGGCATCACCGCGCTGGAGGTGGTGGTGGGCTTCGTGCTGGGCTCGGCACTCGGCGCGGCCATCGGCTACGCGCTGGGCCTGTCGCCGCGGGTCGAGGCGGTGCTGTCGCCCTACCTGCTGGCGCTGCAGATTGCACCCAAGGTGGCCTTCGCGCCACTGTTCGTGATGTGGCTGGGCTACACCGTCTACCCGAAGATCCTGGTGGCCGTGCTGATCGTCTTCTTCCCGGTGCTGATCAACGTGCTCTCGGCCATGCGCACCATGGACCACGACATGATCAACCTGGCGCGCTCGTTCTCGGCCACCCGCATGCAGGTGTTCTTCAACGTCGAGTACCCGACGACGCTGCCGGCGCTGTTCTCCGGCCTGCGCATCGCCAGCACGCTGGCGGTGATCGGCGTGGTGGTGGGTGAACTGGTCGGCGGCAACATGGGCCTGGGCTACCTGTTGGTGTTCTTCGAGGGGCAGGGCAACACGTCTGGTGTGTTCGTCGTCATCGCCGCGCTCACCGTCATCGGCATCGCGGCCTACTACGCGGTGGTGATGGCCGAGCGGCGAGTGCTGCACTACTTGCCCAGCGCCGAGCGGCGCGCGGGTTGAGCCGAACGATGCCTGAAATCCTGCTGTCCGAAAGACGCGTCCTGGTCACCGGCTCGGCGCGCGGCCTGGGCGAGGGCTTCGCGCGGGCCCTGGTCGCCGCCGGCGCCCGTGTGGTCGTCAGCGACGTGCTGCACGAGCGCGGCCGTGCGCTGGCCGCCGAGCTGGGTCCGGCTGCGCGCTACGTGCCGATGGACTTGGCCGATCCGGCCGACGTGCAACGCGGCGTGGCCGAGGCCGCGCGGTGCTGGGATGGCCTCGACGGCCTGGTCAACAACGCGGCCATCACCAACTCGGGCGGCAAGACGGCCGAGCAGATCACGGTCGACACCTGGGACCGCGTGATGGAGGTCAACGTGCGCGGCACCTGGTTGGTCACCAATGCCGCGCGGCCGCACCTGGCCGCCAGCGGCAGCGGGCGCATCGTCAACATCGCCTCCGACACCGCGCTGTGGGGCGCGCCTCGGCTGCTGGCCTACGTGGCCAGCAAGGGCGCGGTGATCGCCATGACGCGCACGCTGGCGCGCGAACTGGGGCCCGACGGCACCACCGTCAACGCCATCGCGCCGGGCCTCACCTTGGTGGAAGCCACCGAATACGTGCCCGCCGAGCGGCACGAACATTACCGCGCCGGCCGCGCCATCCAGCGCCCGCAGCTGCCCGAGGATGTGAACGCCGCGATGCTGTTCCTGCTGACGCGGGGCAGCGGCTACATCACGGGCCAGGTGCTGCCGGTCAACGGCGGCTTCGTCATGAATTGACGGGACGACAGATGAGCTTCCAAGCCTCGTTGTCCGGAATTCCGCTGCAATCGGCCCACGCCGACGGCGGCGTGCTGCGCTACCGAGTTGCAGGGCGAAATGGACGCGTCACACACGTGTTGCTGCACGGCATCGGCTCGGCCTCGGCAAGCTGGGTGCTGCAACTGCAGGCGGCACAGGGCGACGACCGCGTGCAGCTGCTGGCCTGGGACGCGCCGGGCTATGGCGCCAGCAGCGCGCTGCCGGCCGAATCGCCCCGGGCGACCGACTACGCGGCGCGTCTTTGGACCTGGCTGGACGCCGTCGGCGCCACCGAGCCGGTCGTGCTGGTGGGCCATTCGCTGGGCGCTCTGATGGCCACGCGGGCGGCGGCCGAGCGCCCCGATCGCGTCGGCCGCCTGCTGCTGCTGGCACCGGCGCGGGGCTACGGCAGCGCACCGGCGGCCGAGCGCGAGCGCCGCCTGAACGAGCGCCTGGCCACGCTGCAATCGCTGGGCCCGGCCGGTATGGCCGACCGGCGTGCCGCCGCGATGCTGTCGCCCAATGCCTCGGCCGAGCAAGTCGCTTTCGTGCACGACACCATGGCGCAGGTGGTGCCTGCGGGCTACGTGCAGGCCGCGCGGCTGTTGGCCGGAGGCGATCTGATCGGCGATTTGCTGCGGGTCCGCTGCCCCATCGCCGTCGCATGCGGCGCTGCCGATACCATCACGCCGCCCGAAGCTTGCGCGGCGGTGGCCCAGGCGGCCGGCGTTGCACTGCAGGACTTGGGCCCCGTGGGTCATGCGTGCCCGCTGGAAGCCGCCGCGGCAGTCAACCAACTGCTCGGCCTCGACCCCTCACCACGGCTTGCCCCATGAGCACCGATTCCGCGGACGACCGCTACACCGTCCCTGCGCTGATGCGCGGGCTGCAATTGCTGATGCAGTTCAGCCGCGACGAGCGCGAGCTCAGCGGCGCCGAGCTGTCGCGCCGGCTGGACCTGCCGCGCGCGTCGGTGTTCCGCATGCTGCACACGCTGCAGCAGTGCGGCTTTGTCGAGCGCGTGGGCGATGGCGTCACCTACCGGCTGGGGCTGGCTGTGCTGCGCCTGGGCTTCGAGTACCTGTCGTCGATGGAGCTCACCGAGCATGGCCGACCGGTGATCGAAGCCTTGCGCGACGCCTGTGGCTACTCGGCCCACCTGGTGGTGCGCGATGGGCGCGAAGTGGTGTTCATCGGCAAGGCGCCGGGCCGCAGCGCCTTGTTCCATTCGATCCAAGTGGGTGCCCGCCTGCCGGCGCATGCCACCGTGCTGGGCCGGTTGCTGCTGGCCGACCTGGACCTGGCCGCGCTGAAGGCGCTGTACCCCGAGAAGACCTTGCCCGTGTTCACCGCCAAGACGCCCACCACGGTGGCACAACTGAAGGCCCTGATCGAGGCGGACCGCAGCGCCGGTTTCGCCATCAGCCAGGGTGGATTCGAGTCCGGCATCTCCACCATCGCGGCGCCAGTGTTCAATGAACGGCACGAGGTGGCCGCCGCCGTGAGCATCACCGTGCCATCGCAGCGCGTGGACGAGGCCGAGCTCGGCGCGCTGGTGGACCAGGTTCGTCACGCCGCGCGCCAGCTCACCGATCGCATCAGCCATCTGCCGCAGCGCGGCGACTGGCAGTCCAAGACCCTGCAGCAGAATAACCCGCAGAACAAAGTCGCATGAGCCCAAGCAAAGAACCAATCAACGTGGGCGAGCTCGTCGCCCGTTTCCTGGAAGCGTGTGGCGTGCGCACCGCTTTCGGCGTGATCTCGATCCACAACATGCCGATGCTGGACGCGTTCCATCGGCGTGGGCAGATCCGCTTCGTCTCGGCGCGCGGCGAGGCCGGCGCCTGCAACATGGCCGATGCGGCGGCGCGTGTCAGCGGCACGCTGGGCGTGTGCGTCACCAGCACCGGCACCGGCGCGGGCAATGCGGCCGGTGCGCTGGTGGAAGCGCTCACCGCCGGCACGCCGCTGCTGCACCTCACCGGGCAGATCGAATCACCCTACCTGGACCGCGACCTGGGCTACATCCACGAGGCGCCGGCCCAATTGGCGATGCTGCAGGCCGCCGGCAAGGCAGCGTTCCGCATCCGCAACGCCGAGACTGCGCTGGCCACGCTGCGCGAGGCCGTTCGCCTGGCCTTCACGCCGCCTTGCGGGCCGGTGAGCATCGAGATCCCGATCGATGTGCAGGCCGCGATGCTGGATCTGCCGGCCGACCTGTCGCCCGTGCCGGTGCAGCCGCTGCAGCCGAGCGCCGCATCGGTGGACCTGCTGGCGCAGCGCCTGCAATCGGCGCGCCGGCCGCTGCTGTGGCTGGGCGGTGGCGCACGCGGGGCGGGCACGGCGGTGGACCGCTTCGTCAAGATGGGCTGGGCCATCGTCAGCTCGGTGCAGGGCCGCGGCATCGTGCCCGAAGACCACCCGGCCACGCTGGGCTCGTTCAACCTGCAGTCGCCGGCCGAGTCGTTCTACGAGAGCGTGGATGTGATGCTGGTGGTTGGCTCGCGCCTGCGCAGCAACGAGACGCTGAACTACAAACTGCGCCTGCCGCAGCACCGCTTGCGCATCGACGCCAACGCACTGGCCGACAACCGCGGCTACAGCAGCGAGCTGTTCGTGAACGGCGATGCGGCGCTCACGCTGCATGCGCTGGCCGACCGGCTGGAAGGCCGCATGGCCATCGACCCGGCGCTGGCGGCCGACGTGAAGCGCACGCGCGCCGAGTCCGAGCTGCTGGTGGACGCCACCTTGGCGAGCTATGTCACGCTGAAGAACGAGCTGGACCGCGCCGTGGCCGACCACTGCTGGTGGGTGCGCGACATCACGCTGTCCAACAGCATGTGGGGCAACCGCAGCATGAAGCTCAACCACCCGCGCTCGGGTGTGCACGCGCTGGGCGGCGGTATCGGCCAAGGCCTGGCCATGGGCATCGGCGCCGCCATCGCCGATGCGGTGCATGGCCTGGGCCGCAAGACCGTGGTGCTGGCCGGCGACGGTGGCTTCATGCTCAACGTGGGCGAACTGGCCTGCGCCGTGCAGGAGCAGGCCGATCTGGTGCTGCTGCTGATGAACGACAGCCAATATGGTGTGATCCGCAACATCCAGGACGCGGTGTACGGCGGCCGCCACTGCTACGTCGATCTGCACACGCCGGACTTCGCGGCCTTCTGCGCTAGCCTGAAGGTCAGGCACCTGCGGCTGGCCGACCCGGCCCGCACGCGCGACACGCTGGCCCAGGCGCTGCAAGCCAAGGGCCCGGTGGTGGTGGAGGTGGACATGAAGGCCTGGGGCCCGTTCGCGGTGAAGTTCGCCGGGCCGCCCAAGAAGGCGGATTGACGCGCATGGCTCGGCACGAAATCGTTGTTACGCTGATCGGTTTTGGCGCGATCGGGCAAGCCATCTTCGGTCGGCTGCAAGGCCATCCGGGTCTGCGCATCGGCCACGTGGTCGTGAACCCGGCGCGCCTGGCCGAAACCCAGACGCTGCTGGGTGATGCGGCGCAGGCCTGCACGGCCGTGCCTGCGGGGGCGCAGTTGGTGCTGGAATGCGCCGGCCATTCGGCGCTCACCTCACATGTGCAGCCTGCGCTGGCGCGTGGCGTGGAATGCGCGGTGCTGTCGGTGGGCGCCTTGTCCGAACCCGGCCTGCCCGAGCAACTGGCCGATGCCGCGCAGCGCGGCGGCACGCAGGTGCATCTGCTGGCCGGCGCCATCGGTGGCATCGACGCGATCGCCGCCGCGCGCCTGGCCGGGCTGGACAGCCTGACCTACACCGGCCGCAAGCCGCCCGCCGGCTGGCGCGGCACACCCGCCGAAGCGCTGGTGGACCTGGCGGCGATCACCCGGCCCACCGTGATCCTGGAAGCCAGCGCGCGCGAGGCCGCGCGCCTGTACCCGAAGAACGCCAACGTCGCCGCCACGCTGTCGCTGGCCGGTCTTGGCCTGGACGCCACCCGCGTGCGCCTGATCGCCGACCCGACCGTGAGCGACAACATCCACGAGATCGACGTGCGCGGCGCCTTCGGCCAGATGCAGCTCACCATGCGCGGCAAGCCGCTGGCCGACAACCCCAAGACCTCGGCGTTGACGGTGTTGTCGGCGCTGCGCTTCCTGCACAACCGCGCCGCGGCGCTGACGATCTGAACCCACCATGGCAGACACGATCTCCTCCTTGATTGCGGGCCGCTGGCGTGACGCCACCGGTCCCGAATACACCACGGAATACCCGGCCGATGGCAGCGCCGTGGCCACACTGCACGCCGCCACCGCAACCGATGTGGACGAGGCCGTTCAGGCCGCTGAATCGGCGCGTCGGCTACCCACCTGGGCGAACTTGAAGCGCCACGAACGCGCCGGCCTGTTGCACCGGATCGCGGCCGGAATCCGCGCGCGGGGCGAAGAGCTGGCCCAACTGCAACGCCTGGACAACGGCAAACCGATCAGCGAGACGCGCGCGCTGGTGGCCAGCGCGGCCGGCACCTTCCAGTTCTTTGCCGCCGCCTGCGAAACCTGGGAAGACAGCCTGACGCCGGCGCGCGGCGACTACCTGACCATGAGCGTGCACGAGCCGCTGGGCGTGGTCGGCGCGATCACGCCCTGGAATTCGCCGATCGCGAGCGAGGCACAAAAGCTCGCGCCGGCCTTGGCGGCGGGCTGCGCGGTGGTCATCAAGCCGGCCGAGATCACGCCGCGCATGGCCATCGAGCTGGCGCGCATCGCGCAGCAGGCGGGCCTGCCCGACGGCATCCTCAGCGTGCTGCCGGGCAAGGGTTCGATCGTCGGGGACGCGCTGGTGCGGCACCCGCTCGTCAAGCGCATCGCCTTCACCGGCGGCACCACGGTGGGCCTGGGGCTGGCCAAGCTCGCGGCCGAGAAGCTGATGCCCATCTCGCTGGAGCTGGGTGGCAAGTCACCCACCATCGTCTGCGCCGACGCCGACCTGGACCATGCGGTGGCCGGCGTGCTCTACGGCATCTTCAGCTCGTCGGGCGAGTCGTGCATCGCGGGCTCGCGGGCCTTCGTGCATGTGTCGGTGTATGACGAATTCAAGGCGCGCCTGCTGGCGGGCGTGAAGGCCTTGCGCGTCGGCGATCCGGCGGCCGAATCGACGCAGATGGGCCCGCTGGTCAACCTGGGCCACCGCGCGTCGGTGGAGCGTTATGTGCAACTGGGTCGCGACGAGGGCGGCCAGGTGCTGGCCGGCGGCGCGCGGCCGCAGGGTGGCTTGTTCGACCGCGGCAGCTACTACCTGCCCACGGTGATCGAAGGGTTGCCCAACAGCGCGCGCATGTGCCAGGAAGAAATCTTTGGTCCGGTGCTGGCCTTGCTGCCTTGGACGGATGAGGCCGAACTGATCGCGCAGTGCAACGACAACGTCTATGGCCTGGCCTCGGGCATCTGGACACGCGACTACAAGGCCGCCTGGCGCATTGGCCGCGCGCTGCAGACCGGCACGGTTTGGGTCAACACCTACAAGGTGTTCTCGGTGAGCACGCCGTTTGGCGGCCTGAAGATGAGCGGCACCGGCCGCGAGAAGGGCCGGCTGGGCATCCTGGAATACACGGCCCAGAAGAGCTTCTACTGGGGCCTGAACGAGCAGCCACTGCCCTGGGCTGCGTGAACCAGCGGGTCTTTTCCTACCCATGAATCAACGCGTCCTTCCCTTTCGAGCACTGACCACCTTGGCGCTGTGCTGCGCCTTGATCGGCGGGGTCCAGACCAGCGTCGCACAGTCCACCAGCCCGGTGGACCGCCAACTGGCGCAGGAGCGCTTCACCATCGTGGCGCCGTTTCCGCCGGGCGGGCCGGTGGACACGCTGTCGCGCCTGTTGGCCGAGGGGTTGCAGAAGCGCTATGGCCAGCCGGCGGTGGTCGAGAACCTGCCCGGCGCGGCGGGCAACCTCGGCATCGACAAGGTCAAGCGGGCCAAGGGTGATGGCCACACGCTGCTGGTGGTGCCGGCCGGCAACCTGACGATCAACCCGACGCTGATGCCCAATTTCCCGTTCCAGATCGAGCGGGATTTCGTGCCGGTCACGATGCTGGCGATGGCGCCCAACGTGTTGGTCGCCGGGCCGGGTGCGAAGTTCAAGACGCTGAAGGAACTGCTGGACTTCGCCAAGGCCAAGCCCGATGCGCTGTCCTATGCATCGCCGGGCATCGGCAGCGGCTTGCACCTGGCCGGTGAGCTGTTCAAACAGCAGGCGGGCGTGGAACTGTTGCATGTGCCGTACAAGGGCACCGGTCCGGCACTCAACGACGTGCTGGGCGGCACCGTGCCGCTGATGTTCAGCAACCTGCCCGCGGTGCTGCCGCACATCCGCAGCGGCAAGCTCGTGGCACTGGGTTTGACCGACAGGTTGCGCACGGCCACGGCACCCGAGATCCCCACGCTGGCCGAGCAAGGGGTGGTGGGCGTGCAGGTCACGTCCTGGTATGGCCTGCTGGCACCTGCCGGCACGCCAACCGAGGTGGCGGAGCAACTGGCCCGCGTGGCGGCCGAGGCCTTGGCCCAGCCCGCCGTGCGCGATCAACTGAAGGCGCAGGGGCTGATCGACGCCACCCAGCGGCCGGCCGAGTTTGCGGCGCACATCCGCAACGAGACGGCGGTGTGGGCGCAGGTGATCAAGTCCCGTCACATCGTCGCCGAATGAGCAGCGCATGAACACCACACCGCCTTCAACGACCCCTGCCGATGCGACGAATGTGCTGCTCACCATCGTGCTCAAGCACCACGCCGGGCTGACGCTCGACGACGTGCAATCGCGCCTGAAGGCGAGCGAATGGTGGGAGCGCTTTCCCGTGCCGGGCACGCGTGTGGTGTCGTGGACCGTGGCCATGGGCCTGGGCCAAATCGTCACGCTCGAGGTGCCGCCGCAACTGCTGGGCCTGGTGAACCTGGAACTGGAGCGCTCGGCCTGGGGGGTGTTCCAGACCGAGTGTTATGCCAGCTACGACTTCGTGCCGGTGCGCGAGCGCATCCGCGAGCGCGTGCGCAATGGCGGGCAATGAAGTGACCCAGCCCGCGGAAAAGCTGGTGTGTGCGGCGGTGCCCGATGCACCCAACGCCACCTGGACCAACGCGTGGCGCCTGGGCCATGAGGTGGTGCTCTCGGGCATGACCGCGCACCCGGCCAGCCGCATCGCGGCAGAGCAGCGTGCGCCGTTGGGTGCCTACGAGCAGACGATGTGCGTGCTGGGCAAGCTGGAAGCGCTGGTGCAGGCGGCGGGCGGCCACCGCCACAACCTCGTCAAGACCGTGGTCTACCTGACCGACATCGCCGACAAGGACGCAGTGGGCCGTGCGCGGCGCGACTTCTTTGGCGACGTCTTCCCCTGCTCGACGCTGGTGGCGGTGAGCGCGCTGGTGTTCCCGGAACTGCGCGTCGAGATCGACGCCTGGGCCCGTTTGGACGTGGACCTGCGCCAGGCCCGGTTGCACCCCAACGACTGAACGGAGCGACGCCATGGACCTTGGGATTGCCGGCCGCAAGGCGCTGGTGTGCGGCGCCAGCGCGGGCCTGGGCCTGGCCTGCGCCAGCGCACTGGTGCGCGAGGGGGTGCACGTGGTGGTCGTGGCGCGCACCGAAGGCCCCCTGCGCGAAGCCGCGCAGCAACTCGCGGCACCGGGCACGGGGGCCGTGTCCTGGGTGGCCGCGGACGTGACCAGCGACGCCGGCCGCTCCGCCATCTTTGCCGCACACGCCGACTTCGACATCGTGGTCACCAATGCCGGCGGCCCACCGCCCGGCGACTTCCGCCTATGGGACCGCGACACCTGGCTGCGCGCGCTGGACGCCAACATGCTGGCGCCCATCGCGCTGATCAAGGCCACGGTGGACGGCATGATGACGCGCGGCTTCGGGCGCATCGTCAACATCACCTCCAGCGCGGTAAAGGCGCCGGTGGATGGGCTGGGCCTGTCCAACGGCGCGCGCAGCGGTCTCACCGGCTTCGTCGCCGGGCTGGCGCGCAGCACCGTGGCGCGCGGCGTCACCATCAACAACCTGCTGCCCGGCACCTTCGACACCGCGCGCCTGGCGAGCAACTTCGCGGCGCAGGCCCATCGCGAAGGGCTGAGCGCCGAGCAGGTGCGCGCCAACCGCATCGCCAAGCACCCGGCCCGGCGGCTGGGCCTACCCAGCGAACTGGGCGCCACCTGCGCGTTCCTGTGCAGCGTGCACGCCGGCTACATCGTCGGGCAGAACCTGCTGATGGATGGGGGCTCGTACCCGGGGACGTTCTGACGGCATCCGGACGTGCGGAACGAGTGCTATCGAAGCTCCATCCCGCCCGCCGGCTTCACTCGGCCTTCGATGGCACGTGCCGCCGCTTGCAAGTCGCCCAGATGCTCGGCGACGATCTCGCGCTCGCTGCGCACCGTGGGCAGCCAGGCGCAACTGAGACTGGCAATCACCTGGCCCTCGTGCCGCACAGGAACGGCAATGGCCGCAAAGCGTTCGGGCGAATCGAAGCTGGCCGGTGAGGGGTCTCGGGTGGCATAGCCCTGTGAGCGGGCGTTCGCCACCATGCGCTGGATGGCCTGTGGACGCAGCGCGGCACGATCCAGTGGGTCGGGCGATCGCGCCAAGGTGGCCAGGATGGATTTGCGCTCGTCGTCTGGGCAGAAGGCCAGGTGGCAGCGCCCCAGCGACGACAACAGCATGCGTGGCCGGAAGCCCAACACGCGGTAGTTGACGGCCAGGCCGTTGATCGGCCGGTGCGCGTCAAGGATCAGCATCGCCGAGCCATCACGCACGGCCAGGTCGGTAGGCCAGGGTACGCGCCGCTGCAGCGCCGCACGGGCCGGTGCGGACAGGGCCGACAGGCGCGCGCGAGCGGCCACGCCCCGGCCGGTTTCCCCGGCCGACGGCGTTGGCATGTAGCGCGCTTCGGCCGCGTTGCGCTCCACCCAGCCGGTCTCCTGCAGTGTCTTCAGGATGCGCAGCAGGCTGGCCTTGGGCCAGCCGGTCTGCCGGTGCAGTTCGGCCAGAGTCACGGCCGAAGACTGCTGGATCGCCAACAGCACGTCCAGCCCGCGCCGCAACGCAGTGATCGACTTGACGCCACTGGAGATCGAAACCGTCATCGGAGCTCCAAAGGTTCACCTGGTGAAACTATACCTGTCGCAAGGCCGACGCGCCCCATAGATTCCGGTTCGACGACAGCGTGGCCCGAACCACCTGGATCTCGAACCGACGAACCCCCTTCTGGAGATGTGCATGAAGTTCACCCGTCGACATGCCCTGGCATGCACCGCCACCGCGCTCGCTGCACTGACGTTTGGCATGGCCAGCGCGCAGCAGGCGGCCTGGCCGTCCAAGTCCATCACCATCGTCGTGGCTTACCCGCCCGGCGGCGACACCGATGCGATCGCTCGCGTCTACGCCGAGAAACTGGCTGCGCGGCTGGGCCAGCAGGTGATCGTCGACAACCGGCCCGGCGCCAGCGGCACCATCGGCAGCGCGGCGGTCGCCAAGGCGGCGCCGGACGGCTACACGCTGCTGTTCACGCCCAGCACCTTTCCCATCGCCCAGCATGTGCTGAAGGTGGGCGCGAACGTGGCACACGACGTGAACAACGACTTCACGCCGCTCATCAAGACCGGCAACATTCCGCTGCTGCTCGTCACCTCGCCGGCCACTGGCATCAAGGATGCCCGGCAGTTGATTGCCGACGCCAAGGCCGGCAAGGCACTCACCTACGGCACGCCGGGCGCGGGGTCGCCCATGCACATCGCGGCCGAAATGCTCAACACCGATGCCGGCATCAGGATCGCGCACGTCCCCTACCGCGGTGTTGCACCGGTCGTGACCGACACACTGGGTGGCCATGTGAGCGTGGGCTGGATCACTCCGGGCGCGGTGGCGGCCCATGTGAACGGCGGCAAGCTGATGGCGCTGGCCACAGCCGAACGCCAGCGCACGCGGCTGATGCCCAATGTACCCACGCTGGTGGAGCTGGGTTACAAGGACCTGGAGATCAGTGCCTGGATGGGCCTGCTTGGCCCCAAGGGCCTGCCGCAGGACGTGGTGCGCGCGCTCAATGGGCACATGAACGAGGTGCTGAAGTTGATGGACGTGCAGTCGCGAATGGCCGCGCTGGGCATCGAACCGATCGGTGGCGAGCCTGTGGTGCTGGCCCGGCAGATCGCCGACGACGACCGGCGCTTCGGCAAGCTGGTGAAGGACTTCGGCATCAAGGCCGAGTGAATTGGTGACGAGCTGACCGCCCAACGCTCAAACGGGATTTCGACATGACGCACTCGACACTTGGCAGAGAAACGCCACAAGTGAGCGCACGCGAGAAGGTGACGGGGCGGGCGCTCTACGCGGGCGACATCCAGCTCGCTGGCATGCTCCATGCCAAGGTGCTGCGCAGCCCCTGGCCGCACGCGCGCATCGTTGGCGCGGACGTGGCGGCGGCCCGAGCGCTGTCCGGCGTGCGCCTGGTGTTGACTGGCGAGGACACCCCCACGCGTCAATGGGGCGTGCATCGCAAAGAGCATCGCATCTTGGCCTCCGGCAAGGTGCGTTTCGTCGGCGAGGAAGTGGCCGTCGTCGTGGCCGACGACGAGGAGACGGCGCGCGATGCGCTCGACCTCATCCGCATCGACTACGAAGAGCTGCCAGCCCTGATATCTCCCGAGCAGGCCATGGCCGACGGGGCGAGCGAGGTGCACGAGGGCACACGCAATCTGGCCAAGGAGATCCGCATCGCCCGTGGGGATGTGGCGGCTGGCTTTGCACGCGCGGTGGCCGTCTGCGAAGCCACCTACGACGCGCCCTCGCAGTACCCGGGCTACCTGGAGCCCATGGCCACCGTGGCCTGGATGGGAGGCAACGGCCGCTTGACGGTGTGGACCTCGACCCAATCGGTGTTTCTGGCGCGAGCCCGCCTGGCCGAGGCGCTGGACATGCCCGTGTCCGACATCCGGGTGGTGCAGGCGACCACTGGCGGCGGGTTCGGCGGCAAGATCGTCGAAGAGGCCAACAGCCTGATCTGTGCGCTCGCCGCGTCGCGCCTGCATCGGCCGGTGCGATTGGTGAACAACCGTTTGGAGGACTTCCAGGGTGCGCGTGCCAGCGTGCCCGAGCGCATCTGGCTGAAGATGGGTGTGGACGCCGATGGCCTCATCGTCGCCAAGGACGTGCGCATCGTGGCCGAGTGCGGGGCCTACGCCGGGCTGTCGGCCGAGGTGATGCTGGTGTCGGCCATGCGCAGCGACAACATGCACCGCATCGACAACGTGCGCACGCATGCCACGTTGGTCTATACCAACAACCCGCCGCGCGGCGCCTTTCGCGGGTTTGGTGGGCAACAGATGGGTTTTGCGCTGAACAGTCATCTGGCGATGCTGGCTGAGCGCATCGGCCTGGACCCGGTGGAACTGCACAGGCGCAACGCCATCCGCAGTGGACAGACCAGCGTGCATGGCTGGCAGATCGGCAGCAGCGGCTATGTCGAATGCCTGGATCAGGTCTGCGCAGCCATGCGCTGGAGCGAGCGCCGAGCCCGACCCAAGGACACCGGCGTGCTGCGCCAGGGCGTGGGCATGGCTGCGGCCATGCACGTCAGCGGCAACCGCACGCTGGGCAACTGGGACGGCTCGACGGTGGTGCTCAAGCTCAACGAAGATGGCCGCGCGACCGTGCTCAGCGCGGAGTGCGACATGGGCCAGGGCGCGGCGACGATGCTGGCGCAGATTTGCGCGCACGAGCTCGGCATCCCGTTGGCGCATGTCACGGTCTCAGCGCCGGACACCGACTCATCCCCCTATGCGTTGGGATCGCTGGCCTCGCGCGTGACCATCATCGCCGGCAACGCCATGGTCCGAGCAGCACGTGAGGCCCGCGCGAAGCTGATGTTGGCGGCGGCCGACCGGCTGGCCGCGGTGGTCGATGAACTGCTGCTTGCCGATGGCCGCATCCAGGTGCGCGGGGCGCCCGAGCGCAGTGCCACGCTCGCCGAGGTGGCGCGCCATCACATCTTCCGTCACGGCGGCGAAGGCCTGCTGGTGCAGGCCAGCTTTGATGCGGCCACGGTGATGATGGATGCCGACCACTTTGGCAACATCGCGCCGGGATATTCATTTGCCGCGCAGGCGGTGGCCGTGGAAGTGGACACCGAGACCGGCCGAGTGAAGGTGCTGGACACCTTCGTCTCCGACGATTGTGGCAAGGCCATCAACCCTTTGGGCGTGCACGGCCAGACCAGCGGCGCGGCGGTGCAGGCCATCGGCTGGACGCTGTACGAGCAGCTGCAGTTCGACAGCGGTCGGCTGATGAACGGCAATTTCGCCGACTACGCCATGCCCACCGCGGATTCGGTGCCGGCCATCCGGTCGGGCATCGTCGAGTCGAACGAACCCAACGGCCCTTATGGTGCCAAGGGCGCCAGCGAGACGGCCATCGTGCCCGGGGCGGCGGCCATCGCCAACGCCGTGTACGACGCGATCGGCGTGCGCATCCACAGCCTGCCCATCACGCCCGAGAAGGTGCTGGCCGGCCTGAAGGTGCTGCGGGAGACAGGCCATGCGTGACTTCGACTACCTCGAACCCGCCAGCCTCGCCGAGGCCAGCCGCATGCTGGCCGACCTGGGCGACGAGGCCCGCGTGCTGGCTGGCGGCTCGGCGCTGGTGCTGGCCTTGCGCCAACGCCTGCTCAGCCCCACGCACCTGGTGTCACTGGGCCGCATCGAGGCCTTGCGCGGCATCCACTTCGACGAGCGCCAGGGCCTGCGCATTGGTGCGCTGACGCTGCATGCCGAGCTTGCCCGGTCGGCGGTGGTGCGCGAGAAGTACCCGATGTTGGCCGAGATGGCCGAGCACATGGCCAATCCGCAGGTGCGCAACCAGGGCACGCTGGGCGGCAATCTTTGTTATGCGGACCCCGCCACCGATCCGCCGTGCTGCCTCCTGGCGCTGGGTGCGCACGTGGTGTTGGCCGGCGCGGGTGGCGAGCGCGTGCTGGCGCTGGAGGACTTTCTGATCGACTACTACTGCACGGCCTTGGCGCCGGATGAGTTGTTGACCGAAGTCCGCGTGCCCGCGCCGGTGAATGGCTCATCGGGACGCTATGCGCGTTTTCTGCGCACGGCCGCCGAGCACCGTCCGCTGGTGACGGTGGCGGTGACGGTGCAGCGCCAGGCCGGAGCCGTTTCGCAGGCGCGGCTGGTGGTGGGGGCATCGACCGCCGTGCCCACCCGCGTGGCCCGGGCCGAAGGGCTGTTGTGCGGGTCGGTCATCAGTGCCGATCGCATCGCCGAGACCGCCGACGCAGCGGCCGACGACATCGCCGCCATCGACGACCTGCGCGGCAGCGAGGCGCACCGGCGAGCGATGGTGCGCGTGGTCACCCGCCGCGCGCTGACGGCGCTGTTCATGGGAGAGGCGCGATGAGCCATGGCAATGTGAACGGCCGCACGATCTCGATCACCGTCAACAACGAACACCGGGAGCTGGCCGCGCCAGCCCGCCGCCTGTTGTGCGACCTGCTGCGCGACGACCTGCACCTCACCGGCACCAAGCGCGGCTGCGAAACCGGCACCTGTGGCGCTTGCACAGTGCTGGTGGACGGCCGGGCGGTCAAGTCCTGCCTCACGCTGGCGGCGCAGGCGGCAGGGCGCCGCGTCGACACCGTTGAGGGCCTGGCCAGCGGCGATACGCTGCACCCCTTGCAGCAATGCTTCATGCAGCATGGGGGGCTGCAATGCGGCTACTGCACGCCAGGCCTGCTGATGACGGCGCGTGCTTTGTTGGCCGACAACCCCCGCCCCAACGAGGCCCAGGTGCGGGAGGGCATCAATGGCAATCTGTGCCGCTGCACAGGCTATGGCGGCGTGGTCGACGCAATCCTTGCGGCAGCGGAGCAGATGCATGGAACTTGAAAAACGACTCACCTTGCCCGCCGCACCAGAGCACGTGTGGGCCCTGCTGCTCGACCCGCAGGTGATGGGCCAGTGCGTGCCCGGCATGCAGGCCATCGAGGTGTTGAGCGACACCGAATACCTGGCGCAGATGCAGGTCAAGCTGGCCTTCATCAGCGCCAAGTTCAAGATTCACACCACCGTGGTCGAGCAGCGCGCGCCGCACTATCTGCGCAGTGTCGGCACAGGTGACGACGCCTCGGTGGCCAGTTCGTTCAAGCAGGTCAGCGAGATCGAGCTCGAACGCACGGAGGCCGGCCACACCGCCTTGCGCATGGCGATCCGCGTGGATCTTCTGGGGCGCCTGGGCAGTTTCGGCATGAACGTGATGAAGACCAAGTCCGATCGGTTGTGGGAGGAATTCGGGCGCAATCTGATGGCCAGGGCCGTGGCCTCGGCACCACCGACCGCGGCCGTTGCGGCGCCGACGGCGCCCGCACGGGACGCGGGCACCGTGGCCGTGCACGATCAGCAGGCGCAAGCCGCCTCGACGCAGCGGCCGGCCATAGCGAGCCTTCCCTTCACGGCAAGGCACGGCATCCCGGTACGTGCCGGTTGGTGGAGGCGGCTGTTCGCACCGGCGGCGGCCGGCCCGGGCGCTCAGCGCTTGCCCAACGACATCTGCATCGAAGTACGGCGTGGTGATGCCACTGTCACCGTGTTGTGGCCGGCGCAGGACGGAGCGGAGTGTGCCGCCTGGTTGCGCGACTATCTGAAGTGATGTCGCTCGGGTGGAGCGATCAAAGGTCCAGCACCAGCCGCTCGCTGCGGCAGCCCGAGACGCACACCATCATCACCTTGCCGGCAGCGCGCTCGGCGGCGCTGAGCACCGAATCGCGGTGGTCGGGCAGGCCTTCGAGCACCCGCGTTTCGCAGGAGCCGCAGATGCCCTCCTCGCAGCTGGTGGGGGGCTCGACCTTGGCGGCGCGCAGCGCGGCCAGCAGCGAGGTTTCGGTCGTCACGGTGATCAACTTGCCGGAACGCTTTAGCTCCACCGTGTAGTGCTGCCGCGCATCGCTGGCGGCGGCCACCTCGACGGCGCTGAAGCGCTCGATGTGGGCATGGGCATGGCCCAGCGCTGCGCAGGCGGCTTCAAAACCGTCGAGCATCACCGCCGGGCCACACGCATAGTAGTGCGTATTCGACGCGTCCGCCGGCGAAGGCCTGGCCAACAGCGCCTTCAGGTCTGGCGGCCCGCCGCGCTCGGCATCGAAATGCCAGTGCACGGGTGCGCCCAAGGTGTCGATGTCGTCGATGAACGCCGCGCTCTGGCGCGAGCGGGCGCAGTAGATCAACTCGAATGAGCGACCCAGTTTCCGCAACCGGCGCGCCATGCACAGGATGGGCGTGACGCCGATGCCGCCAGCCAGCAGCACCGAGTGGCCGGCGTCCTCGTGCAGCTTGAAGTTGTTGCGCGGGGCGCTGATCTTCAGCCGCATGCCGATGCGCAACTGCTCGTGCACGCAGCGCGAGCCACCGCGGCTGGCACGGTCCTTCAGCACGGCGATGACGTATTTCCGTGTCTCGCCAGGAGGGTTCAGCAGCGAGTAGCTGCGCAGCATGCCGTTCGACAGGTGCAGGTCGATGTGCGAGCCGGCATCGAAGGGCGGAAAGGCTTCGCCCGGCAGGGGCCGCAACTCGATGCCGACGATGTCCTCGGCCTCGTACCGCAGGGTGTGGACGAAGGCCTGGAGCAGGTCGGACATGGGCTGGGCTTTCGGTGCGCGCTGGCCGATCAGAAGGTGTGGCGGATGCCCACCTCATAGCCCGACGAACTGCTGCCCAGCGCAGTGCCCGGTGCGGCCAGGCCTTGCACGCCGATGGACTTGGCGGCGCCGCTGCTGTTGGACACGCGCGCCACGGTGCCGTACAGCGCCGTGCGCTTGGACAGGTCGTAGCCGTAGCCGATGGCCAGCTTGGTCCAATCGACCGCGCTGTTGTTGGTGTTGAAGCGGCTGTACTGCGCGCGCAGCTGGCCGGTACCGATTGGCGCCACCACTCCGAGTTGCAGCGCGCTGACCTTGGTGGCGCCTTGCTTCTCGGTGGCCCACAGCAGGATGGGCCGCACCACACCCAAGTCGTAGCTCAGGCCCAGGTTGTTGAGGCTGATGTCCGCCGCGCTGGTGGCGCCCTTGAGCTTGCCGGTGGCGAAGGCGGCGTTCAGCGGACCGGCGCGATAGCCGAAGCGCAAGCCGTTGTAGTTGCCCTGGCTGCTGTTGGCCGTGCCCGAGAGTTGCTCGCCAAAGGCATGCTGCACCTGGCCGTAGAAGCCGCCCAGGCTGGCCGGCAGGAAGTAGCTCACCGCATTGCTGATCTGGATAAGCGGTGCGCCGGTGCGCATCACGAAGGCCATCGTGCCACCCACGCCGTTGGTGAGGAAGGGGTCGAAGATCAGCGTGCTGAGGAAGGTGGCCGCATCGTCACGGCCGAGGCGCACTTCGCCGAAGGCGCCCATCACGCTGACGGTGGAGCGCCGATTGAAGTTCAGGGCGCTGCCGGTGGCCTTGCCGGCGCCGGCATCCACATCCATGCCCGCTTCAAGCCAGAAGCCGGCTTTCAGGCCACCGCCCATGTCTTCGGTACCGCGAAAGCCGAGGCGGCTGATGTTGGCCCCACCGGTGGACACGCCGTTGACCGACGCACTGGAGCCGGTCAGGCGTGCCAAACCGACATCGACCACACCGAAGACGGTGACGGTGTCCTGCGCGCGGGCGAGGTCGGGGGCGATGAGGGCGGCGACGGCGGAGAGGATGGACAGGAGGTTCTTCATGGTCGTGTGAGCGCTGGGTGGGTGGGTCGGCGGCATGGGAGAAATGGGTCGGATCAGGCGTTGGCAGTGGCCTTGGCGATCTGCTGGCTGGCCAGGTTCTTCAGGTGGCGGCGCAGGCGCACGATGCCCATGTCGTGGGCATAGAGGTGCTCGCGCTTGTTGGCGTCGGGCTCGAAGTTCTCGATGGCCACACGGTCTTGTTCCAGCACGTTCCAGTGACGCTGCTCCAGGCGGTTGCGGTACAGGAAGCGCCAAGTGTCACGCTGCCAGCCCGACACCTTGCGACAGCGCCAGTGGTAGACGCCGGCAACGTTGGCACCGCCGGGCACGGTGATGGGCGTGTAGCTGCCGATGATGGTGAAGTTGCCGCCTGGGCCGCCAGTCTTGGGGTAGGGGATCTCCAGGCGCATGATGTGGATGCCGGTGTCGAACCATTCAGTCCAGTCGAAGTTCACGTCGCGCTGGTGCTTCTTCTCGAAGATGAAGCCGTTGGGCACGTCGCGGATCTGGAACTCGGCCGTCATGTCGCCTTCGCCCATGGTGTGCGACTGCTTGTGCAGATAGGCGCCGTGCATGGGGTCGATGACGTTGTCGATGACGTAGCGGTAGTCGCCGCCCCACTCGGTGTAGCAGAGGAAGGACGACCACTCGGGAGAGGTGAGCTGCTCGGGCAGGCGAAGCGGCGGCGCCTCGGCCAGGTGCGGGTCGGTGGCGTTGTAGAGAAAGATCGCACCAGCCGCCTCGGTGATGTGGAACATGCGCGTGGAACGCGAGCCTTCGAGCTTGCAGCCCGGGCTGCCCGGCACGCGGGTGACGGTGCCGTCGCAGCGCACCTCCACGCCGTGGTAGGGGCAGGCCAGGCGGTCTCCGAGAATGACACCCAAGGACAGTGGCGCACCGCGGTGCGGGCAATGGTCCTCGAGCGCATGCACCTGGCCGGCCGGGTCGCGCCACAGGGCCAGCTTGTAGCCCAGGCGGCGCAAGGAGATGGGGCTCTCGCGCACGAAGCTGGACGGGCAGACGGGGTACCACAGGTCCTTCAGGCCCACCTCCAGTGCGGCGTCGACAGGGTCGGTCTGGAAATTCACAACAGAGCTGTTCATGGCAGGTCTCCTGGCGATGGGTTGGGTCAGGCGCCGAGGCGCGCCATCTCGGTCTGGAAACTGGCGTTGGTCCAGGCCTGGCCGTTCGGCCCGGCCGGGCCGGCGCTGTTGAGGTAACCGACCAGTCCGTCCAGATCGTGGATGCCTTGGGCGTAGGCGCGCTCGATTGAATCGCCCAGCAGGTTCTCGTAGGACGTGGGCGGCGCCAGGCGGGTCTGGTGGGTTTCGTTGTACAGCGCGGCGGTTCTGCTCATGGGGGTCTCTCCGGTGGGGTTGGAACGCTTGGAGGATCAGTTCTTTGGTGGGTCTTTGGGGCGATCGGTCATGAAGCGGCCACTGGGCGGCTCGGCGTTGACCTGGCGCCGGGTGTGGCCGTCGATGCCGCCCTTGATCGCCCATTCGGCGAACACGGTCGGCCCGGGGGTGAAATCGCGCGGTTGCCAGTCGGCGGTCAGCTCGTCTTCGTCGGTGTAGTACTCGACGAGGGCGCCCGCTGGATTGACGTAGTACCAGAAGATGGCCGACGAGATGGGGTGGCGGCCGGGGCCGAGTTCGGTGGACCAGCCGCAGCGCGACATGTGCAGGCCACCGCCGAAGACCTCGTGCACGTCGCGCACGGTGAAGGCCACGTGGTTGAGGCCGGCGCGCGGTTGAGGCAGCTGCAGCAGGAACAGGTCGTGGTGGCCGCCCTCCGGCGCACAGCGCATGAAATGGCCGCGTCCGGGATAGCGGTCGGATACGACGAAGCCGAGCTGGTCGCGGTAGAAGGCGGTGGCGGCAGCCAGGTCGGTGACGAAGAACACCACATGGCCGACCTCGATGGGCGTGGCGCGGTCGTAGGCCGGGCTGGGCTGGTTGACGCGAGGACGCTCACTCCAGGTGTTGGTCTTGGCGCAGGCCAAGGGCAGCGCGCGCTTGCGCGTCACCTGCACGCGCACGGCCAGGCCGTTGGGGTCGGTGCAACCCAGGCGCTCGCCGCTGTCGACGAAGCCGGGCTGGGTGCCCAGGCGCTGACGCAGCGCGGCCAGATCGGCCGCCGATTCGACTCCCCACACCACCTCGCGCAGCGTGGGGTCGGGCTCGATGCCGGCAGGCAGGCCGGGCTTGTCCGATTGCGCCACCACCACACGGCAACCGTTCAGCGATTCGAACACCAGCGTCTGTGCATCTTCGGAGCGCAGGCTCAGGCCCCAGTCCTGGAAGAACTTGCGGCTGCTGTCCAGATCGGCCGTGCCGAAGGTGATTTCGTCGATGCCCAGGACGCTCATGGTTGTCCTCCGCGCGACACGATCAGCGCTTGACCTTGGCCAGCGGGTGCGTGGGCGGGTAGGTCGGGTTGGTGGGTTTGGGTGTGCCGACGATGACGCACATCAGCGCCTCTTCGTCGCCGATGTTGATCACGCCGCGGTACACGCCCACCGGCCAGGAGATCAGGTCGCGTTCGCCGGCCACCATCTCCCAGGTTTCGCCGTTCAGCTCGGCGATCAGCTTGACCTTGCCGCGCAGCACGAAGAACACCTCTTCGGCGTCGGTGTGGATGTGCAGCGGGCCCTCGGCGCCGGCCGGCAGGATCATGGTCGAGAAAGTGAAATGCTCGGCCTGCACCGTGTTGGCGTCGTGGGCCACGCCGGTGGCGCCGGTGCCCACGTAGCGCATTTGCGCGCGCCGGTACTTCGGGTCGTGGTCGGCCTGGAATTTCAACGCCTCCCAGTCGTAGCGGCGCGTGGCGCGCGTGGCCATGCGGCTGCCCATCCAGGCGGCCAGGTCCATGCCGGCCGGTGGTGCGTAGTGGCCCGGTGCGGCGGCTTGCTGTTCGGTTGTGCTCATCGTTTTCTCCATCCGCAGGCAGCGGTTTTGAGCGTTACGCTAATAAAACACAATTTCATTCCTGAAACGAAGCGAATTCTACCGTCGAAATCTGGGTTTGTGAAGAGGGTATTGACGGGGCCCCGGCCGGACCCGGCGTGGCGACCCCTGGGCACGCCGGGGTCGGCTGTGGCGCCGCCTGCGCGGCGCCGCAAAATCAGGTGGCGTTCGAGCCCCGGTGCGCCCACCCGGTGATGCGCTTTTCCATCACCGAGAACAGCTCGTACATCGCCATGGCCATGGCACCCACCACGACCAGGCCGGCGAAGGCCAGGCCCATCTGCATGGCGCTGCCGGCGCTGATCAGCAGGTAGCCGATGCCCTCGTTGCTGGCCGTCATCTCCGACACCGTGGTGCCGACGAAGGCCAGCGTGATGGCCACCTTGAGCGAACCGAAGAAGTAGGGCATCGAGCGTGGCAGGCCCACCTTGACCAGCACGTCCCAGCGCTTGGCGCCGAGCACGCGCAGCACGTCTTCCAGCTCGGGCTCCAGCGTGGCCAGGCCGGTGGCGATGTTGACGGTGATCGGGAAGAACGAGATCAGGAAGGCGGTGAGCACCGCCGGCCCCACGCCGATGCCGAACCACACCACCAGGATGGGCACGAAGGCCGCTTTGGGCAGCGCGTTGAAGCCGGTCATCAGCGGGTAGATGGCGGCATAGGCCAGCCGCGAGCTGCCGATCAGGAAGCCCAGCAGCACGCCCACCACGATGGCGATGCCGAAGCCGGTCATCGTCACCCAATACGTGCGCCAGGCGTGCTTGGCGATCTCGCCCTTGAATTCGAGCGTCTGGCTCCAGATGCGCGCCGGGCTGGGGAAGATGAACTCGCTGACATCGAAGGCCGAGCAGATCAGCTGCCACAGCGCGATCACGGCCACCAGCAGCACCCACGGTGCCCAGGTCTGCAAGGTCTTGGGCTTCACTTGGCCACCCGCCGGTGGCCGGGCCGATCGGGTCGCCGAGCTGGTTGCCGAACTGGTTGCGCACGGCGCCGATGTGCCCGCGCAGCTCGTGCACGATGTCGGTGAACTGCGGCGTGTAGGTCAGCTCCAGGTCGCGCGGGCGGGGCAGGTCGATCTCGCGCCGCACCACCATGCGCCCGGGGCTCTTGCTCATCACGTACACCGTGTCGGCCAGGAAGACGCTCTCGCGCAGGTCGTGCGTGACCAGGATGACGTTGAACTTCTGCGCCGCCTGCAGGTCGCGCAGCGTGCACCACAGCTCTTCGCGGGTGAAGGCGTCCAGCGCGCCGAAGGGCTCGTCCAGCAGCAGCATCTTGGGCTCGTGCACCAGCGCGCGGCAGATGCTGGCGCGTTGCTGCATGCCGCCCGAGAGCTGCCAGGGGAACTGGTCCTCGTAGCCGCCCAGGCCCACGCTTTGGAGCAACGCGCGCGCCTTGGCTTCGTACTCGGCGCGCTTGTGCTTGAAGCTCGAGCGGTAGGGCTCCACGATCTCCAGCGGCAGCATCACGTTGGCCACCGTGGTGCGCCAGGGCAGCAGGCTGGGTGCCTGGAAGGCCATGCCGGTGATCTTCAACGGGCCCTTGACCTCTTCGCCGGCGATGTGGATCGAGCCCCGGCTGGGCTTGTTCAGCCCGGTGGCCAGCTTCATGAAGGTCGACTTGCCACAGCCCGAGGGCCCGACGATGGCGATGAACTCGCCCTCGTTCACGCGCAACGAGATGTCCTCGACGGCGTAGTGGCCCTGCGCCAGCAACTCGTCGTTGTAGGCCAGCCAGACGCCGCGGAAGTCGACAAAGCTCATGTCACTTCTTTGCTGGCGCTGCCTTGGCGCCGGCGAAGATGTCGCGCTCCGCAACACTGGGCAGGAAGCCGCCGTTCCAGATGGCCTCCGGGTTGATTCGACCTTTGGTGGTGTAGGCGTCGGCCACCTGGCTGGACATCAGCGCCAGGCGCGGGCCGGACACGCTGCCATAGCCTTCGGCCTTGGCGTCGGGCGTGGCGATGGCCGAGTCGATGGCCAGGCGCAGGCGGCGCTCCTCGAGCTCGGCATTGATGATGCCGTCGCGCTCCTTGACGATGGCGATCGCGGCCTTGGGGTCGGCGATCACGGCCTTGGAACCCTTGGCGAAGGCGCGCAGGAAGCCTTTCACGGCTTCAGGGTTCTTCTTGATGAACTCCTCGCTGGCGATGATGGCGTTGCCGTAGAGCTTGACGCCGTGCGCCGGGTACATCTGCACGGCGATGTCCTCGGCCTTGATGCCGCGCGCTTCCAGGTTGAGCAGGCTGGTGAAGTAGAAGCCCGTGATGGCGTCCACGTCGCCCTTGGCCAGCATGGTCTCGCGCAGCGGCGGGTCCATGCTCACCCAATTGACCGCGCCGATGCCGTTGGCCTTCTGGAAGATCGGAAACGCGCGGCGGCCGGCGTCGAACACCGGCGCGCCGAGCTTCTTGCCCGCCAGATCGGCAGGGGTCTTGATGCCGGTCTTCTTCAGCGACATCACCGCGGCCGGCGTGTTGTTGTAGACCATCATCACCGCCACCGGCTTGTTCGGCGCCGTGGGGTTGTTGGCGTGGAACTCCATCAACGCGGCCAGGTCGGCAAAGCCCATGTCGTAGGCGCCCGAGGCGACGCGGTTCACGGCGTTGCCCGAGCCGTTGCCGGCATCCACCGTGACGTTGAGCTTCTCGGCCTTGAACAGGCCCTTGGACACGGGCAGCAGGAAGAAGGCGCTGGGGCCCTCGAAGCGCCAGTCGAGCTGGAACTTGACGGCGGTCTCCTGGGCCAGGGCGGGCAGGGCGGTGGCCAGCGTGGCGGCGGCCGACAAAGCCAGCAAGGCACGGCGGGAGAAGGGGCGATAGGACATGGTGGCTCCTGGGGGACGAGGGCAATGGGGGGGAATTGCAAGAACCGTGCGCAGATTTGCCGGGCAGGCCGCAAAGACAGGGCAGGTCGCGGCTGGGATGATAAGCAATGCACCCGACAGGCCGCCGATGCCGCCCCACAAGCGGCCATCGAGGCCCTGATCGACAATGCGCCCCGGACTGCCCCGCCCAGACCACCCGCCCCAACCGCCACCACCCTTCAGGACCCGTCCCATGAGCTACCCCCACGTCCAGCTGCTGATCAACAACGAGTGGCGCGCCGCGCGCGGCGGGGCAAGCCTGCCCGTGCACAACCCGGCCGATGGCAGCGTGCTGGGCAGCGTCGCCAAGGCGGGGGTGGTCGACCTGGACGACGCCTTGGCGGCGGCCGCCAAGGGCTTCGATGTGTGGCGCAACACGCCTGCCGTCGAACGCGCCAGGCTGATGCGCGCCGCCGCCGGGCTGCTGCGCGAGCGCGCCGAGGGCGTGGCCCGCCTGATGACGCTGGAGCAGGGCAAGCCGCTGGCCGAGGCCAAGGCCGAGGTGGGCAGTGCCAGCGACATCATCGAATGGTTTGCCGACGAAGGCCGCCGTGTCTACGGCCGCCTCGTGCCACCGCGCGCGATGAACCAGCAGCAGATGGTGCTGAAGGAGCCGGTGGGCCCGGTGGCCGCCTTCACGCCCTGGAACTTCCCGATCAACCAGGTGGTGCGCAAGTTGTGCGGGGCACTGGCCACCGGTTGCTCGATCATCGTCAAGGCGGCTGAGGAGACACCGGCTTCGCCCGCCGAGCTGGTGCGCGCCTTCGTCGACGCCGGCATCCCGGCCGGCGTGGTGGGCCTGGTCTACGGCGACCCGGCCGAGATCAGCGGCTACCTGATTGCGCATCCGGTGATCCGCAAGATCACCTTCACCGGCTCCACGCCGGTGGGCAAGCAACTGGCTGCACTGGCCGGCCGGCACATGAAACGCGCCACCATGGAGCTGGGTGGCCATGCACCGGTGATCGTGGCGGCCGACGCCAACGTGGCGCATGCGGTGAAGGTGATCGCCGCGGCCAAGTTCCGCAATGCCGGGCAGGTGTGCATCTCGCCCACGCGCTTTCTGGTGGATGAAGCCGTGCGCGAGGAATTCGTGGCCGGCTTCAGCGCCTACGTGCGTGGCCTGAAGGTGGGCGCGGGCCTGGAGGCCGGCACGCAGATGGGCCCGCTGGCCAACCCGCGCCGCCTGGTGGCCATGCAGCAGATCACCGAGGACGCCGTGGCCCGCGGCGCCACCGTGGCCGCCGGCGGAGAGCGCATCGGCTCGGCAGGCAACTTCTTCGCGCCCACACTGCTGCTCGATGCGCCGCTGGACAGCGCCGTGTTCAACAACGAGCCCTTCGGCCCGATGGCCGCGGTGCGCAGCGTGAAGAGCCTCGACGAGGCCATCGCCGAGGCCAATCGCCTGCCGTTCGGCCTGTCGGCCTATGCCTTCACCGGCAGCATCAAGACGGCACACCAGCTGTCGGCGCAGTTGCAGACCGGCATGCTGTGGATCAACCAGGCCGCCGCGCCCTGGGCCGAGTTGCCGTTCGGCGGTGTCAAGGATTCGGGCTATGGCAGCGAGGGAGGCCCCGAGGCGCTGGAGGCCTATCTGCTCACCAAGACGGTGGCCATGACCAGCGTCTGACCGGAGTCGCCGGCCGTGCCTGCCTTGCCCGATCCGCGCCACGATCCGCGCGGCTTTCTGCGCGCGCTTTACGACGCCGCCGTGGCGCGTGCCCTGCCGGGTGAGGTGATCGGCGGCTTTCTGCCCGCACCGCCCGACCCGGCCAAGGGCCGCACCCTGGTGCTCGGCGCCGGCAAGGCCGGCGGCGCGATGGCCGCTGCGGTGGATGCGTTGTGGCCCAGCGATGCACCGCTGAGCGGCCTGGTGGTCACGCGCTACGACCACGTGCCGCCGGCCTACCGCGCGCGGCCGGGCCGCATCGAGGTGGTGGAGGCCGCGCACCCGGTGCCCGATGCGGCCGGCCAGCAGGCCGCGCGGCGCATCGCCGAGCTGACACGCCATCTGAGCGAACAGGATCTGGTGCTGTGCCTGATCTCCGGTGGTGGCTCGGCCCTGCTGGCCATGCCCGCCGACGGCGTGAGCTTCGAGCTCAAGCAGTCCATCAACAAGGCCCTGCTGAACAGCGGCGCGGCCATCGACGAGATGAACTGCGTGCGCAAGCACCTCTCGGCCATCAAGGGCGGCCGGCTGGCGGCGATGTGTGCACCGGCCCGCGTGGTGACACTGACCATCAGCGACGTGCCAGGCGACGACCCGTCGGTGATCGCCAGCGGCCCCACGGTGCCCGACGCCAGCACCTGCGCCGATGCGCTGGCCATCCTGCACCGCCACGGCATCGAGGTGCCCGAACTGGTGCGCGAGCGGCTCCAATCCGGTGCGTTCGAGACGCCCAAGCCCGGTGCAGCCTGCTTCATCGGCCACGCGCTGCACCTGATTGCCACGCCGCAGCAAAGCCTGGAGGCCGCTGCCGCATTGGCGCGCGCCTCGGGCATCGACGCGCACATCCTCAGCGACGAGATGGAAGGCGAAAGCCGCGAGGTGGGCAAGGTGCATGCGGCGCTGGCCCGTGCGGTGGCGCGACGCGGTGCGCCGTTTGTCAGGCCCTGTGTGATCCTGTCGGGCGGCGAGACCACGGTGACGGTCAAGACCCGCGGTGGCCGCGGAGGCCGTGCCACGGAATTCCTCCTCGGCTGTGCCATCGCGCTGCAAGGCGAGCCCGGCGTGCATGTGCTGGCCGCCGACACCGATGGCATCGACGGCGTCGAGGACAACGCGGGTGCCATCGTCACGCCCGACACACTGGCGCGGGCGGCCGGTCGCGGCATGAAGGCGGCGGACTTTCTCGACCGAAACGACGCCTACAGCTTCTTCGCGCCATTGGGCGACCTGGTGGTGCCGGGGCCAACGTTCACCAACGTCAATGACTTTCGGGCCCTGTTGATCACCTGATCGCGCCTGATGTGGTCAGGGCCGAACGCCAGCCCCGCTTGCGTGGTGAAGCGCAGCAGGCGCACCGCCGGGATTGCTTTTCATGAAGCCCCGGCGGCGCGCGCTGGCGCAGCCTCGGCCAGGAACAGGCCGATCTCGGCCAGGGCATCGCGCGCCTCGGTCAACTCCGGATTGAAGATCTGCCAGACATGGACCATGTGGTTCCAGGTCTGCAGCCGCACCGGCGAGCCGGCGGCGCGTGCCTTGTTGACATAGCGCTGCGCGTCGTCGCGCAGCATCTCCACCTCGCTGGCTTGCACCAACACCGGCGGCAGGCGGGACAGGTCGCCGCGCACCGGCGAGACCAGCGGGTCGCTCGGGTTGATGCGCGTCTGCAGCCATCCGCCCCAGAGCATCATCCAGCGTGGCACACGCGCCAGCTTGCCGAACAGCGGGCCGAGCATCGCATCAATGTGCACGTTGGCGCGCATGCTCGGGCTGGCCAGCGTGGCATCGGTCAAGGGCGAAAGCGCCACAGCGGCATCGGGCGCACGCAGCCCGGCGTCCCGTGCCCAGGCGATCAGCGACAGTGTGAGGTTGCCGCCGGCGGAGTCCCCCGCGACGAACACCACCTGTGCCGGCGCCGCACCTTCGGGCCCGTTGGCCAGCAGCCAGCGATAGGCGTTGCGGCAGTCCTCGATGCCGGCGCGGCGTGGGTGCTCGGGCATCAGGCGGTAGTCGATGGCCAGCACGGCGCCGCCGGTCATCGCCGAGAAACGCGTCGTCAGCGTGCGGTGGCTGCGCGGGCTGCCCATCATGAACGCGCCACCGTGGATGTACAGCATGCGCCGCGCCGGATCGGCCCCTGGTGCGAGCACCCATTCGGCGCGCACGCCGCCGGCGTCCACCGGCACGAAGAGCGCCTCGAAGTGGCGGTCGGCGAAGATCCCGTCCATGTACCTGCGCAGCGCCGCGGTGTGCTCGCGCATCGGCGTGCCCTTCAGCACCTGCTTGATGCCGCCGAGCGAGGCGACCACTGCCTGCGCTTCGTCGCTGGGCAGGTCACCGCGCGAGAAGCGCTCGCCTACGGGGCCGTCGAAGGCCGACAAATCGGCACCGCGCAAATGCCAATGGCTCACGGCCCACCCCACGGCCGTGACCACGGCGAACAGTGCGACGACGATCAGCAAGCTGTGGTTCAAGGTCGGGCTCCATGAGCTGGCCGTGCCTCGTGGCGGAGCAATCGGCCGCTACCGAGCATAGCGGCAAGCAGGCATGGCACCGCCACGCGTACCGCCAGCACAGGCAGCCTGCGCAGGTGGCCTTGAGCGCGACGCCAGGCCGACAGCATGCGTCGTCCGCCCCCAGAGGGATGATTCAGCTCGGCATCGGCCCCTTCATCAATGCGGCAGGGGATACCCCGAGTCGACCCGCGCGGGCAGGGCCGCGCAGCGATAATCCCGCCTCCACTGCACAGCCCACCGGAAACCGCCCATGTCGATGGCCACCAACACCGTGCGCGTCGTGATCGATGGCCGCATCGTCGAAGCGCAGGGTCTGCGCCGCACCACCACGCTGCTGGATTTCCTGCGCGAGCACGAGCACCGCACCGGCACCAAGGAGGGCTGCGCCGAGGGCGACTGTGGCGCCTGCGTGGTGCTGGTGGGCGAGCTCGATGCCGCCGGCAAGTCGGTGAACTACGTGCCCGTGAATGCCTGCCTGCAGTTGCTGCCCTCGGTGGACGGCAAGAGCATCAAGACCGTGGAAAGCCTCAAGGCCGCCGACGGCAGCCTGCACCCGGTGCAGCAGGCCCTGGTGGGCTGCCATGGCAGCCAGTGCGGCTTCTGTACGCCGGGCATCGTGATGAGCCTGGCCGGCCTGATGCAGACCGTGGCCCGCCCCAGCCGCGGCCAGGTCACCGACGCGCTGCAGGGCAACCTGTGCCGCTGCACCGGTTATCGGCCGATCGTCGACGCGGCGCTGCAGGCGGCGGATGCCGCCCAGGCCCGGCCTGGCTCGCTGAAGATGGCCGACGAGGCCGATCTGGACGCGCTGCGCGAGATCCGCCGCGAGGCCACACCCACCTACAGCCTGGAGGGCGACCTGCTGGTGCAGCCGGTGGTGCGCACGCGCAAGGGCCATGTGTTCCTGTCGCCCAGCACCGTGGCCGAGGTGGCCCAGGCGCTGGTGGACCACCCCGGCGCCACCCTGCTGGCCGGCAGCACCGAAGTGGGCTTGAAGGTCAACAAGCAGCACTGGCGGCCCGAGGCCATCGTCTACCTGGGCAACGTGGCCGGGCTGCGCGAGGTGAAGACCTCGGCCGCCGCCTGGCGCATCGGCGCGGCCGTGCCGCTGGAGCAGGTGATGCAACTCGTGGCCGCCGAGCTGCCGGACTTTGCCGAAGTGCTGCGCCGCTTCGGCTCGCCGCCGATCCGCAGCACCGCCACGCTGGCCGGCAACATCGCCAATGGCTCGCCCATCGGCGACACGATGCCCTGCCTGATGGCGCTGGGCGCTTCATTGACGCTGCGCCATGGTGCCAAGACGCGCAGTGTGCCGCTGGCCCAGTTCTACACCGGCATGAAGCGCAACCTGCTGCAGCCCGCCGAGTTCATCGAGGCCATCGAGCTGCCGCGCCTGAATGTGGGCCCCCAGAATGCCTTGCGGCATTCGTCCCCCGAGGGGAGTGGGCGTTCTTGGGAGCGGCCGGGCGTTCGCCCGGCCGGCGAGATCTTCCGCGCGCACAAGATCAGCAAGCGTTTCGACCAGGACATCTCGGCCACCTGCGCCGCCATCCGCTACCGCCTGGAGGGCGGGCGCCTGAAGGATGTGCGCCTGGCCTTCAACGGCCTCACACCCTACCCGGCGCGCGCGCCTCGTCTGGAAGCTTTGCTCGAGGGGCAGCGCCCGGAGGACATCAGCGCCGCGGCGCTGGACGCCGCGGTGGCCGACAGCTTCCCGGCGCGCGACGGCCTGCGCGCCACCTGGGCCTACCGCGCGCTTGTCGCCCGCAACCTGGTGCTTCGATTCATCGGCCATGAAGAAGGAGCGCTCGCATGAACGCCCCCCAATCGATCCAGACCCTGCTGCAACCCGGCGGCGCGCATTCCGGCAAGGAGCAGCCGCACGAGTCGGCGGTGCTGCACGTCACCGGCGAAGCGGCCTTCACCGACGACTTGCCCGAACTGCGCGGCACGCTGTATGCGGCGCTGGTCACCTCGCCCATCGCGCACGGACGGCTTGTCGGCCCGCACAACGGCGTGGACAAGGCCGCGCTGTTGCGCGAACACGGCGTGGTGGCGGTGTTCACCGCCGAGGACATCCCGGGCGAGAACAACTGCGGCCCGATCGTCCACGACGACCCCTTCCTGGCGCCCGACGAAGTGAACTTCATCGGCCAGGCCGTGGCCGTGGTGGTGGCGCGCGAGATGGTCTATGCGCGCGAGGCGGTGAAGAAGGCGCGGCTGCACATCGAGCCGCTGCCGGCGATCCTGACCATCGAGGACGCGCTGGCCGCCGACAGTTTCGTGATGCCCGCCAAGAGCATCCACCGGGGTGATGCTGCAGCGGCCTTGGCGACCGCGCCGCACCGTCTGTCCGGCAGCACGCGCACCGGCCAGCAGGAGCAGTTCTACCTCGAGGGCCACATCACCTACGCCGTGCCGCGCGAGGATGGCCAACTCACGCTCTACACCAGCACCCAGCACCCCGAAGGCAACCAGAAGGAAGCCGCTGCCGCGCTGAACCTGCAGACCAAGGATGTCGAGGTGATCTGCCGCCGCATGGGCGGCGCCTTTGGCGGCAAGGAGGGCAATGCCAGCATCTTCTCGCAGAGCGCCGCGCTGGCCGCCCATCTGCTGAAGAAGCCGGTGAAGCTGCGCGTGGGCCGCGACGACGACATGCTGATCACCGGCAAGCGCCACGACTTCCGCATCGATTACGACGTGGGCTTCGACGACGCGGGCCGCATCCTCGGCCTGGACGTGATGCTCGCGTCACGTTGTGGTTATTCGATGGACTACAGCGGCCCGGTGAACGACCGCGCGCTGCTGCACATCGACAACTGCTACTACCTGCCCAATCTGTCGGTCATCGGCCACCGCTGCAAGACGCACACGCAAAGCAGCACCGCCTTTCGCGGCTTTGGCGGGCCGCAGGGCATGTTCGGCATCGAGACCGTGATCGACGAGATCGCGCGCAAGCTCGGCAAGGATCCGTTGGACGTGCGCCAGGCCAACCTCTACCGTGCCAGTGACGACCCTGCCACATTGACCACGCAATACGGCCAGACCATCGAGGACTGGATCGGCGACCAGGTGCTGGCCGAAGTGGAGGCCCGCGCCAACTACCGCCAGCGCCGCGCCGAGATCGCGCAATGGAACGCCCAGCACAAGGCGCGCAAGCGTGGCATCGCGATCACGCCCTTGAAGTTCGGCATCAGCTTCACGGCCACGCTGCTGAACCAGGCGGGCGCACTGGTGAACATCTACAACGATGGCTCGGTGGCCGTGAATCATGGCGGCACCGAGATGGGCCAGGGCCTGAACACCAAGATCGCGCAACTCACCGCCGACGAACTGGGCTGCGATATCGGCCGCGTGCGCGTCACCGCCACCGACACGCTGAAGGTGCCCAACGCCTCGGCCACGGCGGCCTCGTCGGGATTCGACCTGAATGGGGCCGCCTCGCGCGAGGCCTGCCGGCAGTTGCGTGAGCGCCTGGCCCCCGTGGCCGCGGCCGAACTGAACTGCGAGCCAGCGCAAGTCGTCTTTGCCGACGACAGGGCCAGCGGGCCCGCCGGTACCAGCGTGCCCTTCAAGGCCCTGGTGAGCAAGGCCTGGGCCGCCCGCGTGGGCCTGAGCCAGACCGGCTTCTACCGCACGCCCGAGATCGGTTACGACCCGATGAAGCTGTTCGGTCGTGCCTTCTACTACTACTGCTATGGCGCCGCGGTGAGCGAGGTGGAGATCGACACGCTCACCGGCGAGTGGTGGTTGAAGCGCGCCGACATCGTGCACGACGTGGGCCGCAGCATCAACCCGGCCATCGACCGTGGTCAGGTCGAAGGGGGCTACATCCAGGGCATGGGCTGGTTGACGATGGAGGAGTGCATCTGGGATGCGAAGGGCAAGCTGCTCACGCATGGCCCCAGCACCTACAAGATCCCGGTGGCCAGCGATGTGCCGGAGGCCTTCAACGTGCACCTGTTCGACGGCGCCAACATCAAGCCCACGCCCTACAACACCAAGGCCACCGGCGAGCCGCCGCTGATGCTGGCCTTGAGCGTGTTCTTTGCGTTGAAGGATGCGGTGGGTGCCGTGGCGCCGGGCAGCAAGCCCGTGGCTTTGGTGGCGCCAGCCACGCCCGAGCGCATCCTGCTGGCGGCGCAGGGGCTGCGGCGTTGATGGGCCGGCGGCGGTGCGGGCGCTGCCCGTCGATTCAGATCCAGAACGCCACGCCCAGGTACTCCACATGGTCGTCGGCACTCACGCCGGCCAGCTGGATCGCATCCTGCGCCGGCGCGTAGGTGAAGCTGCCGTAGGCGCCACCGGCATCGCGGTCCCACACCACGCCAATGGCGGTGTGGCCGCCCGTCGAGTCGTCGCGGAAAGCGCGGAACGCCACGCCGTCGAACGAAAGTTCAGGGTGCTCGTGCACCAACGAGTCCTTCAGCGCGCTGTCGGCGGTCCAGAAGAAGACGTCGGACGCCGTGTCGTGGAAGCGCCAGACGGCCACGGTGCTGTCATCGGCCACCGGCACGGCCACTGGCAGGCTCAGCGCCAGCTTGGAGTCATCGCCACGCCAATGCTCGGTCTCTGCGCGGTCGGCGCTGAAGATCAGCTGCTGGGTGCGCTGGTTCACGAACAGCGACAGCTGGTGCCGGCCATGGTCGTCGCCTGCATCGTGGGTGGTGGGGGCGTTCGTGCCCCTGTCGTCACCGACATCGTGTGTGGCGGGGTTGTCCACGCCCCTGTCGTCAACGACATCGTGTGTGGCGGGATTATCCAAGCCCTTGTCGTCACCGATGTCGTGGGTCATCGGGTCGTCCACGCCCTGATCATCACCGAGGTCGTGGCTGGTGGGGTCATCATTGCCCTTGTCGTCGGTCTTCGGGGCGTCGTCGTTGTGCTTGCCGGACATGGTCGTGCTCCTGTGGGTTGGATCGGGCGGCCACGGGGAGCGGCTCGCCATGACCCACAGAGGCGTCTGGGCCGGGTCTGATACGACCCGAGATGTGACCAAGTGCAGGTGCGCCTCAGGCGTGTCGCGGCGTCGGTGCGTATCGACGGCCCAGCGCATCGATCAGTTGCATCAGGTGCGCCTGCAAGGTGGCAAAGCCCGCGTGCTTGGCACCGTTGCTGCCGTCCATGTACAGGCGCTTGTTCACTTCGAGCTGCAGGCTGTGCCGGCCGCGGGCCGGGTTGCTGTAGGCGCGCACCAGTTCCACGCCCTTGAAAGGGTCGTTGATCTTCACGTCGTAGCCGAAGCTCGCCAAAGTGGCGCGCACGAACTCGGTGAATGCGGGGTCGCAGGTGGTGCCGTCGCGATCGCCGAGCACCATGTCGGCGCGCGCCACGCCGGCGCCGCCTTCGCCCATGACGCCGCTCACCGCGTTCATCGAATGGCAGTTGAGGTGGTACACCACGCCGAACGCCGCTTGCGCATTGTCAAGCAGCGTCTGCAGCATGGCGTGGTACGGCTGGTGGTACCGGGCAATGCGCTGGCGCACCTCGGCCACGCTCAAGGGCCGCGCATAGATGGGGCGGCCATCGTCCAGCGTGCGCCAGATCAGCGCCTTGCCGATGCGCGCCTTGCCGCTGGGCACGTGGGCATCGGGCCAATGGCCGCCGTCCATCAGCGCCAGGTCGATGTCGCCGGCGTGGCGGTTGGGGTCGAGCCAGGTGCGTGGGAATTGCGCGGCCAGCAGCGGGATGCCCAGCGATGCGGCGGGCCGGTAGAGCTCGTCGATGTGGCAGTCCTCGCCGTCGCGCAGGTCGGCTTCGCACACCACCTCGCTGAGCTTGGCACGAAAGTCGCTGGGCATCTGGAAACCCGAATGCGGGGAGTCCAGCACCAGTGGCCGTTGAGCGTGCATCGGGCCATGCACGACGAGCACATCGTTGTTCATGGTCCGAGTATGCGACAGGGGTATGCTGGGGTGGACCCCGATGCCCGCGCACCAAAGTAGGCACTAGCATGCGGGCCTGTGACCAACCTGGTTTTGTGGAGCTTCACGCCATGCAAGAACATGAAATTCGCGACCTGATCGAAGACGTGCGTGAGGGCAAGCTGCCGCGCCGCAGCTTCATCGGGCAGATGGTTTCGGTCGGGCTGACCGCGCCGATGGCATCGATGCTGCTGATGCATGCGGGCGTGGCCAATGCGGCGCCGGCGCCAACCTACAAGCCCACCAAGCGGGGCGGTGGCGGCACGGTGCGGGTGCTGTACTGGCAGGGCCCGACGCTGCTGCAGCCGCACTTTGCCAATGGCACCAAGGACCAGGACGGCTCGCGCATCTTCTACGAGCCGCTGGCCTGCTGGGACAACGATGGCAACCTGATCCCCATCCTGGCGTCGGAAATCCCAACGCGCGAAAACGGTGGCCTGCTCGAAGGCGGCAAGGTGGTGCGCTGGCGCCTGAAGAAAGGCGTGACCTGGCACGATGGCAAGCCCTTCACCGCCGACGACGTGGTGTTCACCTGGGAGTTCGCGCGCGATCCGGCCACGGCGGCGGTGAGCTCGGGCGTCTACAAGGATGTCGTGGTGACCAAGGTCGACAGCCACACGGTGCTGGTGTCGTTCCCCAAGGCCACGCCGTTCTGGGCCTCGCCCTTCGTGTCGGCCTGGGGCGGCATCCTGCCCAAGCACGTGTTCGGCCCCTACATCGGCGCCAAGTCGCGCGAGGCACCGGCCAACCTGAAGCCCGTCGGTACGGGCCCTTACAAGATCGTTGATTTCAAGCCGGGCGACATGATCCGCGGCGAGATCAACAAGGGATATCACATGCCGAACCGGCCCTACTTCGATGCGATCGAAGTCAAGGGCGGCGGCGACGCCACCTCGGCCGCCCGCGCGGTGCTGCAGACCGGCGAGTTCGACATGGGCTGGAACCTCGCGGTCGAGGACGAAGTGCTCAAGCGCATGGAGCAGGGCGGCAAGGGCCGCACCGTGATCGTGCCCAGCGGCGACATCGAGTTCATCCAGCTCAACATCACCGATCCGTGGAACGAGACCGAAGGCGAGCGTGGCCATGCCAAGTCCAAGCACTTCGCGTTCAGCGATCCCGCGGTGCGCGAGGCCATGTCCTACCTGGTCGACCGCAAGGGCATCCAGGAATTCATCTACGGCCGCACGGGCATCGCCACCAGCAACTTCGTCAATGCGCCCTCGCGCTTCAAGTCGCCCAACACCAAGTACGAGTTCAACATCGACAAGGCCAGCGCCTTGCTCGACCAGGCCGGCTGGAAGAAGGGTGCCGACGGCGTGCGCGAGAAGGGCGGCAAGAAGCTCAAGTTCGTTTACCAGACCTCGGTGAACTCGCTGCGCCAGAAAGAGCAGGCGGTGGTCAAGCAGGGCTGCCAGAAGGCCGGAATCGATCTGGAGCTCAAGCAGGTGACGGCCTCGGTGTTCTTCTCGTCGGACACGGGCAACCCCGACACCTACGGCAAGTTCTGGTGCGACATGCAGATGTACACCACCACCATGAGCGAGCCCGACCCCTGGGTCTTCATGAACCAGTTCCTGATCCGCGAGCATTCGCAGAAGGCCAACAAATGGTCGGGCCGCAACATCCTGCGCTGGTCGAATGACGAGTACGAGAAACTGTACCCGGCCAGTGAGTCCGAGCTCGATCCGGTGAAGCGCGCGGCGATGTTCATCCGCATGAACGACTTGCCGATCAAGGACAACGTGATCATTCCGATCGCCAGCCGGCCGCGCGTCTACGGCGCCAACAACAAGCTGTCGATCGTGCTGTCGGGTTGGGACCTGGCCATGTCGACACTGCACGACTGGTTCCGTGAGGCCTGATCGCCCTTCGCAGGCCTGTTGACGCTGATCGGGGCCCATGCCCGGCGGGTCCCGATGTCACCTCATTTCCCCCCCTGATGAACGAAACCGAACTGCGCCGCTGGGTCGATGCCGTGGCCGCCGGCGAGTTGCCGCGGCGCGGTTTCATCGAGCGCATGCTGGCGCTGGGGTTGTCCGCGCCGATGGCTTTGGCCATGCTCGGATCCGCGGGCGCGGCGCAGGCGCAGCCGGCCACCCCCTATGCACCCACCAAGCGCGGCGGCGGTGGGGTGCTCAAGCTGTTGTTCTGGCAAGGCCCGACGCTGCTCAATCCGCACTTTGCCACCGGCACCAAGGATCAGGAAGGCTCGCGCCCGTTCTACGAGCCCCTGGCCCGCTACGACGCCGACGGCCAGCTGGTTCCGGTGCTCGCTGCCGAGATTCCCAGTGCGGCCAACGGCGGCGTGGCCAGCAATGGCCTGTCGGTGACCTGGAAGCTGAAGAAGGGCGTGCTGTGGCACGACGGCCAGCCCTTCAGCGCCGACGACCTGGTGTTCAACTGGCAATACGCCACCGACCCGGCCGCGGCCGCCTACACGGTGGGCCTGTACGAAGGCGTGAAGTCCTTCGACAAGCTCGATGCCCACACCGTGCGCATCACCTACGAGCGCCCCAAGCCGGATTGGCAGCCGGTGTCCACCGTGCAGTTGATCCCCAGGCATGTGTTTGCCGGCTTCATCGGCGCAAAGTCGCGCGAGGCGCCGGCCAACCTCAAGCCCGTGGGCACCGGGCCCTACCGCTTCGTGGAGTTCAAGCCTGGCGACCTGGTGCGTGGGGTGATCAATCCGCAGTACCACCTGCCCAATCGGCCATTCTTCGACAGCGTCGAGCTGAAGGGCGGCGGCGATGCGCCGTCCGCCGCACGCGCCGTGCTGCAGACGGGCGAATACGACTTCGCCTGGAACGTGCTGGTCGAGGACGAAGTGCTCAAGCGCATGGAGGCCGGTGGCAAGGGCCGCGTGGTGGTCAGCCCCGGCGGCACGACCGAATACATCCAGCTCAATTCGGCCGACCCCTGGGTGGAGACCGAGGGCGAGCGCGCCCACCCCAAATCACGCCACCCGATCCTGAGCGACCCGGCCGTGCGCCAGGCGCTGGTGCTGCTGGTGGACCGCAAGAGCATCCAGCAGTTCGTGTTCGGCCGGGCGGGGGTGGCCTCGGTCAACATCCTCAACAACCCGGCGCGCTACAACAGCCGCAACCTGGGCACCGAGTTCAATGTCGACAAGGCCAATGCCCTGCTCGACGCCGCCGGCTGGAAGCGTGGCAGCGATGGCGTGCGCGAGAAGGGCGGCCGAAAGCTGCGGCTGGTCTATCAAAGCTCGATCAATGCGTTGCGGCAGAAGGTGCAGGCGATCTTCAAGCAGTCCTGCTCCAAGGCCGGCATCGACCTCGAGATCAAGGGCATCACCGCGGCGGTGTTTTTCTCCTCCGACGTGTCCAACCCCGACACCATCGGCAAGTTCTGGGCCGATCTGCAGATGTACGCCTTCTCGCGCGGCCCCGATCCGGCGCGCTTCATGCAGAACTTCGTGTCCTGGGAAATGTCCGCCAAGGCCAACAAGTGGCTGGCCATGAACCGCGGCCGCTGGCTGAATGCCGAATACGACCGCCTGTTCAAGGCCGGCGAGACCGAGCTCGATCCGGTCAAGCGCGCCGAGCTGTTCATCCGCATGAACGACATCGTCTGCGGCGATGGCCACGTGCTGCCCATCGTCTTCCGGCCGCAGATGGATGCGGCGGCCAACAAGCTGGTCGCGCCGTTGACGGGTTGGGACACGGCGCTGTCCGCCATTCACGACTGGTACAAGGGAAACCTGAATCTGTGGGCAGCTACCTCCTGCGTCGCCTGCTGATCGCGCTGCCCAGCCTGCTGGGCATCAGCGTCGTGCTGTTCACGGTGCTGGCCCTGGCGCCGGGTGACCCGTTTTCCGAGCTGGCGCTCAACCCCAACGTTCCAGCCGAGGTGAAGGCCGCCTTGCGCGCCAAGTTCGGTCTCGATGATCCGGTCTGGCAGCGCTACTTCCGCTGGCTGTGGGCCATGCTGCATGGCGACTGGGGGTTCTCGTTCATCAGCCGCGTCGATGTGGACACGCTGATCCTGCAGCGCGTGCCCACCACGCTGGCGGTGATCGGTGCCTCGCAGCTGCTGGCGCTGGCCATTGCGCTGCCGGTGGGCATCTACTCGGCCGTCAAGCCCTATTCGCTGTTCGACCGCATCGCCAGCTCGCTGGCCTTCGTCGGCTTCTCGCTGCCCACCTTCTTCACCGGCATCCTGCTGATCCTGATCTTCTCGATCAAGCTCGACTGGCTGCCCTTTGTCTACCGTGCCGACCTCACGTCGACGGGCCTGACCTGGTGGGCCGAGCAGCTCAAGCAATCGATCATGCCGGTGATGGTGCTGGGCCTGTTCCAGGGTGCGAGCTGGACACGCTATGTGCGCTCGTCCATGCTCGACGTGGTGCGGCTCGATCACGTCACCACGGCACGCAGCAAGGGCCTGACCGAGCGCGTGGTGATCATGAAGCACATCGTGCGCAACGCGCTGATCCCGGTGGTCACCCTGGTGGCGCTGACCATGCCGCAGGTCTTCGGCGGCGCCATCGTCACCGAGCAGATCTTCCGCGTGCCCGGCATCGGCTCGCTGCTGATCGATGCCATCCTGCGCAACGACACGCCGGTGATCATGGCGGTCACCTTCGTGTTCTCCTGTCTCGTCATCCTCTTCAACCTGATTGCTGACCTGCTCTATGGCTGGCTCGATCCCCGCATCTCCTTCCGCTGAAGGCGCGAGCGCCGCCCGCCACGTCTCGCCATCGGCCGAGGCCTGGCGGCGTTTCAAGCGCCACAAGATGGCCGTGGTCAGCATGGTGGTGTTGCTGCTGATGGTGCTCGCCGTGGTGGCCGGGCCACTGGTCTGGCGGGTGGCCATCAACGACATCGATTTCAAGGCCACGCTGCAAGGCCCTTCGCTGGCACACCCGATGGGCACCGACGACCTGGGCCAGGACCTGCTGGCGCGCATGCTCTACGGCGGCCGCATCTCGCTGGCCGTGGGGCTGGCGGCCATGGCCATGGCCATCGTGGTGGGCGTCACCATCGGTGCGATCTCGGGCATGTCGCGGGGCACGGTCGATGCTGCGCTGATGTGGTTGACCGACCTGTTCCTCTCGCTGCCGCAATTGCCGCTGCTGCTGCTGCTGATCTACCTGTTTCGCGACACCTTGAAGGCCGCCTTCGGGCCCGAGGTGGGCATCTTCATCATGATCGTGCTGGTGATCGGGGGCTTTCGCTGGATGCCCGTGGCGCGCCTGGTGCGGGCGCAGTTCTTCAGCCTGCGCGAGAAGGAATTCGTCGAGGCCGCGCGCGCGCTGGGTGCCACCACCACGCGCCAGGTGTGGCGCCACATCCTGCCCAATGCGCTGGGCCCGGTGATCGTGGCGGGCACGATCGACGTGGCCGCGGCCATCATTGCCGAGTCCACGCTGTCGTTCCTGGGCCTGGGCTTTCCGCCCGACATCCCCACCTGGGGCCGCATCCTGTTCGACAGCAAGGACCACATGGACATCGCCACGCACTGGGCCGTGTTTCCCGGGCCTGGCCATCTTTCTGGCGGTACTGACCATCAACTTCATCGGCGACGGGCTGCGCGATGCGCTCGATCCCAGGAAGGTGATGTGATGGCGCTGCTGGAGATTCAGGGCCTGAAGACGCATTTCAAGACCGACGACGGCTGGTTGCACGCCGTCGACGGCGTGGACCTGTCGGTGGACGCCGGCGAGACGGTGTGCGTGGTGGGTGAGTCGGGTTGCGGCAAGTCCGTCACGGCGATGAGCGTGATGCGCCTGATCCCGATGCCTCCGGGCAAGTTTGCGGGCGGCAAGATCCTGTGGCGCGGGCAGGACCTGATCACCGCCAGCGATGAAGCCATGCGCCAGCTGCGCATGAAGGAGATCGCCATCGTCTTCCAGGAGCCGATGACCTCGCTGAACCCGGTCTACACCATCGGCGACCAGATCGGCGAGGCGCTGCGCCTGCACGAAGGCCTGAGCAAGAAGGACGCCACCGACCGCGCGATCGAGATGCTGCAGCGGGTGAAGATCCCCACGCCCGAGCGTCGCGTGCACGACTACCCGCACCAGTTCTCCGGCGGCATGCGCCAGCGCGTGATGATCGCCATGGCGCTGTCGTGCGGCCCGAAGCTGCTGATCGCCGACGAGCCCACCACGGCGCTCGACGTCACCATCCAGGCGCAGATCCTCGACCTGATGGCCGAGCTGAAGAGCGAGTTCGGCATGGCCATCATGCTGATCACCCACGCCATGGGCGTGGTGGCCGAGGTGGCCCAGCGCGTGGTGGTGATGTACGCCGGCAAGGTGGTGGAAGAGGCGACGGTTGAAGAGCTCTTCGGCCACCCGCGCCACCCCTACACGCAGGGACTGATCCGCTCGATCCCGCGCATCGATACCGCCGCCACGCACAAGGTGCGGCTGGAAACCATCGCTGGCACGGTGCCCAAGCTCATCTCGCCCGGTGAAGGCTGTCGATTTGCGGCGCGCTGCAAACACGCCACGCCGGCCTGCAGGGCGGCCACGCCGCCGCTGCGCGAGGTGGCACCCGGCCACAAGGTGGCCTGCATCCTGGACGTGGAGCTGGCGGCATGACGGCGCCGCTGCTGAAGGTCGAAGGCCTGGTCAAGTACTTCCCGATCAAGGGCGGCATCCTGGGCCGGGTGGTCGACAAGGTGCACGCCGTGGATGGCGTGAGCTTCGAGTTGCAGGCCGGCGAGACCCTGGGCGTGGTGGGCGAATCGGGCTGCGGCAAGAGCACCACCGGCCGCTGTGTGCTGCGCCTGATCGAGCCCACCGCCGGCAAGGTCTGGTTCGAGGGCCAGGACGTCACGGCGATGGATCGGCACGCGCTGCGCGGCATGGCGCGGCACATGCAAATCATCTTCCAGGACCCGTATGCGTCGCTGAACCCGCGCATGACGGTGGGCGCGATCATCGGCGAGGCGCTCACCATCCACAAGCTCACCAAGACGCCCGGCGAGTACCGCGACCGCATCGTCGACCTGCTCGAGACCGTGGGCCTGCGCGCCGATCACATGCAGCGCTATCCGCACGAGTTCTCCGGCGGCCAGCGTCAGCGCGTGGGCATTGCGCGCGCCCTGGCGGTGAGCCCGAAGCTGATCGTCTGCGACGAGGCCGTCTCGGCGCTGGACGTGTCGATCCAGGCGCAGGTGATCAACCTGCTGGAAGACCTGCAGGCCAAGTTCAACCTGACCTACATCTTCATCGCGCACGACCTGTCGGTGGTGGAGCACATCAGCCGCCGCGTGGCGGTGATGTACCTGGGCCGCATCGTCGAGATCGCGCCGGCCAACGCGCTGTACACCGAGCCGCGCCACCCCTACACCGAGGCGCTGCTGTCGGCCGTGCCCATCCCCGACCCCAAGGTCAAGCGCAAGCGCATCATGCTGCAGGGCGACGTGCCCAGCCCCATCCGCCCGCCGCCGGGCTGCCACTTCCACACCCGCTGCCCGATCGCGCAAAAGGGCCTGTGCGACACGCAGGCGCCGGTGCTCAAGCGCGTGGGCGAAGGGCACGAGGTGGCCTGCCACCTGCGGGCCTGAGCCAGGCGGCTGGCGCGAACTGGGCGCAGTGGCGGGCCTGGTCAGGCCTCCGGGTTGGCCGGCGTGTCCGCCTGGATGTGGTGCCCGGCCTGGTGGCGCTTGGTCAGTGCGCCGAGCAGCAGCATCGCCGCGGCGGTGCCCGCCAAGGCCGGGCTGGTCAGCAGGCTGCGCAGGCTTTCCAGGGTTTCGGCATCCACCTGAAGGGCCATGTCGGCCAGCGCCGTGACATCGGGCGCACGGATGTTCAGGGTGTCTTCCAGCCGCACCTGCAAGTTGGCCCAGCCGCTGCGCAGGCGGATGGCCGTGAACACCCCACCGCTGACCGCAGCCAGGCACAGCAGGCTCAGCGGCCGCATCAGGACCTCAATCAGGCGGCTGCGTTCTGCGGGCGCGGCGTGCTGGTACAACACGCCGAGCAGGTGGGCCACCGGGTGGGCACGCACCTGCGGCTGGTCTCCAGGGCGTGGCATCTGGCCCTTGGCCTTGGCATCGGTCATCGCGGGACTCCTGTTTCGGCTGCGAAGCAGCGCAGTCTGCACCCCTTTCGTGTCAGGCGTGTTGCTGGGCGTGTCTGGACGTTTGGTCACGCGGTCGGATTCGCGCCACACCCGGTGGGCTGTTGCGGATGGCCCGATCGGCCGCCGCTGTGCGATGCTTGAATGGCAAGCCACCACCGAATGAAGCCCGCATGAGCACCGCACACTCCAACCCGGCCGACCTGGCCACGCCTGCCAGCCCCTTCGACCTGTTGATCGCTGGCGGCACCGTGATCGACGGCACCAAAGCCCCACGATTCGACGCCGACGTGGGCATCACCGCCGGGCGCATCGTCGCCATCGGCGACCTGGCGGGCCATGCCGCCCTGCAGACGCTCGACGCCAGCGGTCGCATCGTGGCGCCGGGCTTCATCGACAGCCACACCCACGATGACCACGCCTTGCTCGCGCAGCCGGCCATGGCGTTCAAGGTGTCGCAGGGTGTCACCACCGTGGTCACCGGCAACTGCGGCATCAGCATGGCACCGCTGCGCCCGGGCGGGCCGCTGCCGGCGCCACTGAATCTGCTGGACGTGGCCGCCCATGCGCCGTTCGAGACCTTTGCCGCCTTCCTGCAGGCACTGCGCGATGCGCCGGCTGCGGTGAACGTGGTGCCCATGGTGGGCCACACCACGCTGCGCGTGACGGCCATGGCCGACCTGCAGCGCAGCGCCACGGCCGACGAGATCGCCGTCATGCGCTCGCTGCTGCAGGAGGCGCTGGACGCCGGCGCGGTGGGCCTGTCCACCGGCACCTTCTACCCGCCCGCGGCGGCGGCCAGCACCGAGGAGATCATCGGGCTGGGCCGTGCGCTCACCGGCAGTGGCGCGCTCTATGCCACGCACCTGCGCGACGAGGCCGATGAGGTGATGTCGGCCATGGACGAAGCCTTCCGCATCGGCCGCGAGCTGGACGTGCCGGTGGTGCTCTCGCACCCTAAGTGCAGCAGCCGCGCAACTTCGGCCTGTCCGAGACGACGCTGGCCCATGTGCGCCGGACCATGCAGTGTCAGTGCGTGTCCTTGGATTGTTATCCCTACACCGCCGGCTCGACGATGATCCGCACCGACCGCGGCCTGATCGACGGCCGGGTGCTGATTGCCTCCAGCGTGCCGCACCCCGAATGCGCCGGCCGCGACCTGGCCGAGATCGCCGCCGAATGGGGCCTGCCGCGCGACGAGGCCGCGCGCCGCCTGCAGCCCGGCAGCGCGATCTACTTCATGATGGACGAGGGCGACGTGCAACGCATCCTGGCCTTCGACGAGACCATGATCGGCTCGGACGGCATCCCCGTGGGCGAGATGCCCCACCCACGGCTGTGGGGCACCTTCCCGCGCGTGCTGGGGCACTACAGCCGCGAGCTGGGCCTGTTTCCGCTGGAGACGGCGGTGTGGAAGATGACCGGCCTGACCGCGCGCAACTTCGGCCTGCACGAGCGCGGTGTGCTGGCCGTCGGTCGCCCGGCCGACGTGGTGGTGTTCGACCCTGACCGCGTCATCGACACCGCCACCTACGAGGCCCCGCAGCGCGCGGCCGACGGCATCGACGCCGTGATCGTCAATGGCGCCATCACCTGGCGCCAGGGTGTGCACAGCGGGGCGCGCGCAGGGCAGGTCATCGTGCGCGATGCAACGGGTGCCGGCAGCGGCGCCCCGACCAAGTCGGCCGGGGCGACACCCTCAGGGGTGTAAGTCCCGAGCACTGGCCCGGCGCAGGCAGACCACAATGCGGGCAGGGCCTTCGCCCGCGCGGCCCGCCGCGCGTCGAAGGCGTGCCCATCGATCCCGTGCAAGGCAGACCCATGACGCTTCACCGCAGAACCCTGGCCCGCGCGGCCCTGCTCGCCCTGGTGGCTGGCGCCACCTTCGCGTCCAGCACCGCTTTCGCGCAGAACAACGTGCTGCGCATCGTGCCGCACTCCAACCTGGCCATCCTCGACCCGATCTGGACCACCGCCTACATGAGCCGCAACCACGGCTACATGGTCTACGACACGCTTTTCGGCACCGACGAGAAAAGCCAGATCAAGCCGCAGATGGTGGAGAGCTGGACCGAGAGCGCCGACCACCGCCTCTGGACCTTCAAGCTGCGCAAGGGTCTCGAATTCCACGACGGCAAGCCCGTCACCAGCGAGGACGTGGTCGCGTCCTTGGCGCGTTGGGGCAAGCGCGACGCGATGGGCTCGGCGCTGATGCAGTTCGTGCAGCGCATGGACACGCCGGCACCCGACACCTTCCGCATCTTCCTGGGCGAGGCCTGCGGCTTTGTGCTCGAAGCGCTGGGCAAGCCCTCGTCCAACGTACCCTTCATCATGCCCAGGCGCGTGGCCGAGACCGACGCCTTCAAGCAGATCGAGGATTTCACCGGATCCGGGCCCTACATCTTCAAGAAGGACGAGTTCAAGCCCGGCGACAAGGCCGTGTACCTGAAGAACGCGAAGTACCAGCCACGCAGCGAGCCGCCCTCGGGCACGGCGGGCGGCAAGCGCGTCTACGTTGACCGCGTGGAATGGAACCTGGCGCTGCGCGATGCGCAGGCGCAGGTGAACGCACTGCAGAAGGGCGAGGTCGACATCGTCGAGCAACTCTCCTTCGACCACTACGAGACCGTGAAGGCCGACCCCAAGCTGCAGATTCCCAAGGTGGCCAACCTGGGCCTGCAGTACATGGCGCGCTTCAACCACCTGCACAAGCCCTTCGACAACGTGAAGGTGCGCCAGGCAGCGCTGGCCGCCTTCGCGCAGGAGCCTTTCCTGCGCGCCCAGGTGGGCGTGAAGGCGCTGTACCGCACCTGCCCCTCGATGTTCATGTGCGGCACGCCCTACGGCAGCGCCACCGGCAGCGACATCCAGAGCAAGAGCAACATGAAGAAGGCACAGGAGCTGCTCAAGGCCTCGGGCTACGATGGCACGCCGGTGGTGCTGATGAAGCCCACCGACCTGGCCGCGATCCAGAAGCTGCCCGACGTGGCTGCTCAGTTGATGCGCCAGGCCGGCTTCAAGGTGGATCTGCAGGCCATGGATTGGCAGACCCTGGTGGGCCGCCGTGCCAAGAAGGACGCACCGGACAAGGGCGGCTGGAACATGCTGATCACCGGCTGGCAGGCGCACGACGTGTGGAACCCCATCGCCAACCCGACCATGGACACGCGCGGCGAGAAATCCGGCTGGTTCGGCTGGGCCAAGGACGAGCAGCTGATGGCCTTGCGCGATCAGTTCATGCGTGCCACCGATGAGGCCAGCAAGAAGAAGCTCGCCGACGCGGTGCAGACCCGCGCCTTCGAGATCGGCACCCATGCGCCCTTGGGCGAGGTGGACGTGCCCATGGCCGCCGGCAAGAACGTGAGCGGGTTCTTCGTGAGCAACGGGCACCTGTACTGGAACCTGAAGAAGAACTGAGCCCGCACGCGCCTGCCGTTGATGTAAATCAGAACGGCCCGGGCGCTTGTCCGACAGGCTACGCCCGCAGTGGGTCCTGGTGTCGGTGCGAGCTGATTGCGCATCCGATGCTCCCCGAGGAGACGGCGATGCTGAACCTGTTGGTGCGTGAAGTGATGGACCAGGACAAGACCCACGTCCTGGCCCCCGATGTGACGGTGAGCGCGGCGGCCAGCTTCATGGCCGCCGAGAGCATCGGCGCGGTGATGGTGGTCGACCAGGGGGAGCTCATCGGCATCTTCACCGAGCGCGACGCGCTGTACCGTGTCATCGCCAAGGGGATGGATCCGCATGCCACACCGCTGCGCGAGGTGATGACGCCCGAGCCCTTCACCATCGCGCCGCACAAGACCTATGGCCACGCGCTGGTGCTGATGCAGGAAAACGGCTTCCGCCACGTGCCGGTGATCGAGGACGGAAAACCCATCGGCATCGTGTCGGCGCGCAATGCGATGGACCCGGAGCTGGAGGAGTTCGCCTCCGAGGCGCAGCGGCGCAAGTTCCTGCGCGATCAGAGCTGAAGGCTTGCACGGCCCCTCGGCGCAGCCGGAGGGCCGCTGCGAAGCACGCTGGTCGCTGCAAGCGGGCCAGCCAGGGGCTGCGTGCACGGCCCAGAACCCGTACCATGGTCGGGTACTCAAACGGAGGCGTGAAGCAATGGATGCGATTTCGAGTGGCGGCAACGGGCCGCGCGTGGTCGATGCAGGCCGCGGCCTGGGCTGGTGGGTGGACGCCTGGGCGCTGTTCATGCGCAACCCGGGCATGTGGGTGGTGTTCGGGGTGGTCTGCTTCGTGCTCTTCGTGGTGCTGAGCTTCATCCCCTTCCTCGGCAGCCTGGTGGTGGCGCTGCTGTCGCCGGTGCTGATGGCCGGCTGGCTGATCGCCGCGCGCAAGCTCGAGGCCGGCGGCACGCTGGAGGTGGGCGACCTGTTCTCGGCCTTCAAGAGCCACCTCAACCCCTTGATGGTCCTGGGGGCGTTGCTGCTGGGCGTCACCATCGTGATCGGCTTGATGGCCGGGATGCTGGGCGTGGGCGCCGCCGCCGGCCTTGGCATCGGCGGCGCGCGCGGCAGTGCGGCGGGCATGATGGCCGGCCTGGGCGCGGGCATGCTGGCGGTGCTGCTGATGCTGGTGGTGGGTTTCCTGGTGGGCATGGCGATCTGGTTCGCGCCGGCGCTGGTGGTGTTCCGCAACATGGCGCCGATCGATGCGGCCAAGGCCAGCTTTGCCGCCAGCCTGAAGAACGTGATGGCGTTCCTGGTCTTCGGCGCGATCTACATCGTGGCCGCGATCGTCGCGTCCATTCCCTTTGGCCTGGGCTGGCTGGTGCTGGTGCCGCTGCTGGCGCTGTGCGCGTACCTTTCGTACAAGGAAGTGTTCGAGTAGGGCGGGCCACGCGGCCCGGGCCGCGTCGTTCAGCCGATGGGTGGCTGAACGACTTGCGCGCGTGCGCAGCCTCAGCGGCACGCCTTGAACTCGGCCATCGGCGCCCGCCGAGGCTGGCGGGGGCAAGCTTGAGCAGGGGTTTGCTGAAGCTGCCGATGCTCTCAAGCAAATGTGGCTCCGCCACTTTGCTTGATCCCCACGGGGGACGGGCGCCGCATGGCGGCGTCCTTGGGGCGCTCAGGACGCGTTCCCACCTGCAAGAACGGCGCGCAGCTGTCCAGCCGAGCCCTTGATGTGGCCAAGGCACCAAAGCGCGAGAAAGCGCTGAAGCTCCAGCCGGTCGAAGTTCTCGGTGGTGGCAATCTCGCCAGCGAGATACTCGAACTCATCGCACTCGATTCGATGGTCTTCGAGGTCGGCACAGCCGCAACGCGCCAGCAGCGCGGCTTCGGTCTCGAAGTGCTCGCGCGCCAGCGCCTTGAGCCGATCGAAGTCCTGATCGAAGCTGCGATCACTGCGCTCACCGGCCTCGGCGAGGCAGTGATCGGCGAGGCAGTGATCGGCGAGCAGACTGCACTGGCTCAGCAGGCCCTGGTGTTGAGCGTCGATGAGTTCGTGGCCGACGCTGAAGTCCGGCTCCCACGGCACACGAATTGGCATGGCCTGGTCTGCTGCGGCAGGCATTGGCTCAGAAACCCAGCGACTCGACGACCGCCACGAGGTCGGCAAAGCTGCCCGCATTGAGCTTGGCCGCCAGCGCCACCTTGTCCAGGCCAACGCACTCGAAGCGGGTCAATTCGACCTCCATGGGCAGTTCGCGAATCTCCAGCGCAGACATGAATCCGATCTGGCAGATGTGGGCGATGCACTGGCGTTCCGGCTCGGAGAGTTCCAGGCCGTGATGCCGCATGAGTTCAAGGTAGCGCTCTGCCGTGCGGTTGAGCTTGCCACTGATCTCCATGGTGTTCTTCTGGCCCGCGGTGAGGATGGCCAGCGGCGGCCCGAAGAAGATCGGGGTCTTGCCGACGTTTCGCGTCTGTTCGTCGCGCGTCAGGGCCGGGGCGATCCACGTGGGGTCGCCCCGGACCGGTCTGCCTGCTCGGGTGAATCCGGCATCAGCGTGTGGCCATCAGTGTTGCGCAATCGGATGCGTCAATTCGAACTTCGCGTCCTTCATGCCCTTGGGCAACTGGGGCGGCGACTCCGGCTGAATCTGGACGAAGCCCTTGTTGCGCGCGCCATCCTGCACGTTGTGCGGGCTGTGGCATTCGGTGCAGGTGAACCAGCGCTTCTTGCCCGTGCTGGTGAACTCGCCGATGCGCTTGCCGTGAATGCCGTCGCGCCAATCGCGCAGCTTGTCGCCATGGCACTTGCCGCACAGCAGTTGCGGCTGATCGAAGCTGATCGGATCGCCGAAGTGGTCGACGAACATGTTGCGCTTGGTCGAGTGATGGCAATCGAGGCACCAGATGCGGCCGCGGCCGTGCTGGAAATCCTTGGCATCGGGAAACATCGCTTCCATGGTCGGGATCGGCACCGGCCGGTTGTCCTTCGGAAAGCCCTTCGGATAAGTGCCGTTGTGGCAGGCCGTGCTGCACTGTGCCAGCAGGTTCATCTTCGCGGAGCGCGGCTTGACGACGGCTTTGCCTTCGGGAATGTTGTCCAGCTGCGGCATCTTGCCCATGGGCACGGTGCCGTCGTAAGGGTCGCCGTACCACAGCGCCGCGCCGGTCGTCGGCGAGCACTTCACGTTGGGAAGGCCCGGCTTGATTTCGCGCTGGGTGACTTCCGAAGCGCCCTTGCGGCTTTCGAAGCAGACCACTTCCGCCGGTGCAGACGCTGCCGGCGTTGCGGGCGTGGCGGCGGTGCCGGCAACAGGCTTGTCCTGGGCGACGACGGACAACAGGGCCGCGGCGCAGAGCACCAGAACGACGGCAGGCAAGGCAAAACGTTTCATGATCGTCACCTCACTTCGCCGCCACGGCCTGGGTCGTGCCGGGGCCGGTGCCGAACTTGATGTCGCCCAGCAGGATGCCGATGGCGCCCTTGAGCAGGATGGTCAGGATGAAGAAGCCGAAGGCCCAGATGCCCAGCGTCATCAACCATTCGACGAAGGTCGGGAAATACTCGCTGACTTCGCCGATCGGCGAGGGTATGAAACCGGGAACGATCAGGCCCATGCCTTTTTCGATCCAGATGCCGACGAAGGCCATGGCGCAGGGGATGGGTAGCCGCCCCATGTCGTTGCGGAAGGCCGGGATCATGAACAGCACGAAAGCACCGATCATCAGCACCACGGAACTCCAGAACCAGGGCACCAGGCCCGTCAGGCCGTGCAGGCCGAACATCAGGTAGTACAGGCTGTTGGCGTGCTCGGTTCGGGCATACAACTCGATGACGACTTCCGACAGCGTCAGGAAGATCGCCAGGCCCAGGCACCAGATGACGATGGTGGTGAGCAGCTTGATCGCGCTGTCCTCGATCCACATCTTCGTGTTCTTGCGGATGATCAGGAAGGCGATGACGATCAGCGCCGGGCCGGCTGCGAACGCGGTGGTGATGAAGCGGATCGGCATCATGCTGTGGAACCACATCGGACGCGCCGGGTTCACCGCGATCAGGAAGGCCGTGACGGTGTGGATGGACAGGGCCCAGACGATCGAGATGTAGACCAGCGGCATGAAGATCTTCTGCTTCACCGGTTTGCCCGTGTACTTCGAGTAAAGGTAGTAGAAGCCAACGACGAAGTTGAGGATCAGGTAGCCGTTGAGCACCAGCACGTCCCAGCCCAGCATCGACGAGAAGCTGTAGATGCCCCAAGGCGGCACCATGTGCCACAGCCGCTCGGGCCGGCCCATGTGGGCGAAGACGAACATCATCACCATGATCACCGCCGAGATCGCCAGCATCTCGCCCAGCACGGTGACCTTGTGCAGGCCCTCGTGATGGTAGACATAGGCCGGAAAAACGATGGTCACCGCCCCGGCGGCCACGCCGACCAGGAAGACCAGATTGGCCAGGTACAGGCCGTCGTGGATCTGGCTGGTCATGCCGGTGACGATCAGGCCGTCGGTGTTCTGCAGGTAGAACACATACAGCATACCCACGATAAGCAGCGACAGCGCGCCCATCCAGGCGTAGAACTTCGTGCCGCCCTTGAGCACGTAACGCGCGTAGTCGAAAACGAATCTCGTCAGCACGGTACGGCTCCTCAGTCGTAGAAGTAGAAGAACTTCGGGAAGGTGTTGAGCTCGGCCTTCAGGCGGAACACGTTCTTCCTGGCCAGCACCTTGCTCACTTCGCTTTCAGGGTCGAGCAGGTTGCCGAACTTGCGCGCACCGACCGGGCAGACCTCCACGCAGGCGGGGTAGCGCCCATGGCGGGTGCGTTGCAGGCACCAATGGCATTTCTCGACCACGCCGCGCATGCGCGGCCGGTTGCCCAGGTAGTGCGTCACCGGGTTCATGTCCTCCTTGGGCAGGACCGGCTCGGTGAGATTGAAGCGGCGCGCCCAGTAGGGGCAGGCGCCCATGCACATCTTGCAGCCTATGCACCAGTTGTAGTCGATCACCACCGGGCCGTCGGCCTCGCGGTAGGTGGTGCGCACCGGGCAGACCTTGACGCAAGGCGGCTTCTCGCACTGCATGCAGGCGATCGGCATGTAGGTGGCGTCCTTCTCCGGCACGGCCTTGGGTTCGTACTGGTATTGCCCTTCGAGCACCTGGCCCGCCGGGGTATAGGCATTGCCGCCGACCTGGATGCCCAAGCCTTCGGGGTAGCCCTGGTTCATCTTCTCGTTCGAGAACTCGCCACGCTCCATGCGCAGCACCTGGATCCACTCGATGCGCTCACCGGGGCGGGCGCCGCGCGACTGGTTGTTCTCCTCGACGCAAGCCTTGACACAGCGCCGGCAACCGATGCACTTGCGCACGTTCAGGGCGTAGCCCATGAGCACGCCAGGCTGGGCCTCGGTGGTATCGACGGCGACCTTCTTGCCGTATTCGCCGGAATAGCGCTTCTCCAGCCGCACCCGCGCCTCGGCCTTCTCCTCCAGCGTCATCAGGCGATAGTTCTTCTGGAAGTGCTCGGCCCATTCGGTCGCCGCCTTGGCCTCGCCGGACTGCGCCATCAGCGTGGCCGTGCCCATCAGCGAGGACATGCTCAGCATGCTGCCCGAGCGCAGAAAACCGCGGCGCGAGGTCTTTTCAACCGCCTCGGAAGGATCCGCAGAGGCCGGCGGTGCACAGCACCCGGCAGCGGGCTCCTTGGCTGATTCCGCAGCCGAATTCACCTTGTTGGTCACCTTGTCCTCCAGTACGGAAATGGCCTTGAATGGCTCAGACCCCAGCCAACGCAGGGCGCATTCTTCTCAGAATTCCATCTGCGGCCCGTGATCGAGGTCAAAGCCCATGGCTGTTCCCGGACTCTTGCTCGAAGGCGTCGATCTTGAATTGGCGGCAGGGATCCAGCCCGTGCCCATGTCGGCGCCGCGTTGCCAAATCGGGATAACCATGGCCCGGCGGGCGTCGCATACTGCGGCCCTTGCATCGGCCCGGCCTTCGAGGACTCGCATGAACGCTCCGTTTCCATCCCGATCCAGGCTCTTGTCGCCGAGCGCGGCATGGGGCGCACTGGTGGTCGCCCTGGGTTTGCTGGCCGGCGCGGCCGCCCAGGCCGCCAAGCCCGCGCCCAAGCCGGCGGCCAAGGCCACCGCGGTGCCCGCCGAGTTGCCGCCCGAGACCTTGACCACCTCCACCATCGCCGCAGACCGCACGGCGCGCGTCTACTTGGCCGACGTCGCGATCAGCCACCTCAACGATGGCCGCGTGCGCGTCTTCGACGCCAAGGACGGCAAGTTGCTGGGCATGGTGTCCACCGCCTTCGCCGGCAACTTCGCGCTGTCGCCCCGGCACGACGAGATGTATGTGGCCACCACCCACTTGAGCCGCAGCACACGGGGCGAGCGGATGGACGTGCTCGAGGTGCACGACACGCAGACCCTGGCCTTCAAGCACGAGGTGATCCTGCCCACCAAGCGGGCGCAGGCGCTGCCCTACCGCAACCTGGTGCGCCCCACGGCCAATGGCCGCTTCGTGCTGGTGATGAACGCCACGCCGGCCACCTCGGTCACCGTGGTCGACCTGCAGCAGCGCAAGGTGGCGGCCGAGGTGCCCACGCCCGGGTGCTGGGGCACCTTTGCGGCGGCCACGCATGCCGCGCGCTTTTCCATGCTCTGCGGCGACGGCTCGGTGGCCACCATCACGCTGGACGACAACGGCCAGCCCACCGACCGGCAGATGACCGCCAAGCTCTTCGATGGTGACACCGACGCCTGGTTTCACCACGCCGAGCAGGCGGGCGATCGCTACTGGTTCCTGTCCTTCAAGGGCGTGCTCAATGAGTTGAACCTGGGCGGCGCGAAGGCCGAAGTCAAGTCCAGCCGAGCGCTGGTGGGTGGGGCCGACGCCAAGGCCGGTTGGCGCCCGGGTGGCTACCAACCCTTCACCGTGGACGGGCAGGGCCGCTGGGCCGTGCTGGGCATGCACGCCAAGGGCGCGGAAGGCACGCACAAGAGCCCGGCCGCCAAGCTGTGGGTGGTGGACCTGGCCAGCGGCCAGCGCACGGCCGTGCTGCCGGGCGTGATGGCGATCTCGCTCAATTTCTCGGGCAACGGCGAGCGCCTGCATGCGCTGGACGCCGAGAAGGGCGCCTTCCACAGCTGGGCCTTCGAGGCCGGCAAGATCAGGAAGCTGGCGTATGTGCCCGGCGCCGGCGAGACGGCCTCGTTGATCGAGTCCCATGATTGAGATGGACGCCCTGATCCTGATGATCGCTGCGGGCTGCACCGCCGCGCTGCTGCTGCACGCGGCTGCGGCCAAGCTGGGTGACCGCGAGGCCTTCGCGCAGCATCTGGCGGCGTACGGCGTGCCCGATGCGGCGCAGCCGCTGCTGGCCTGGGCGCTGCCGCTGGCCGAGGGCGCCTTGGCGCTGGGGCTGGTGACGCCGTGGCGTGCGCTGGCCGCGGCCGGCGCTGCGGTCTTGCTGCTGCTGTATGGCGCGGCGATGGCCTGGCATCTGTCGCAAGGGCGCGTGCTCGATTGCGGCTGTGGCGGCGATCCGCTGCAGCAGTCGTGGACGCTGGTGGCGCGCAACGTCGTGCTGGCCATGCTCGCCGCTGTGGCCGCCCAACCCGTGGCGGCGCGCCCGGACGCCGCCGCGCTGGGCGCGGGCGACTTCGCGGTGGCGGCCGCGGCCGTGCTGCTGGCCGCGCTGATCTACGCCGCCTTCAATCAACTGCTGCGCCAGAATCCGGCGCAGCGTGCAACGCGGTCGAGGAGATCGGCATGAATGCGCTGAGCATTTCAGTGGTGTTGTTGTGGCTGGCGGTGATCGTGCTGGCACTGCTGGTGTGGGCTCTGTCGCGGCAAGTGGGCGTGCTGTTCGAGCGCGTGGCGCCGATGGGTGCGCTGGTCACCGATGCCGGGCCGGCGGTCGGCTCGCCGTCACCCACGTTCAAGCTGCCCAGCCTGACCGGTGCGCCGGTGGCCATCGGCGGCGCCAGCGCCGCACCCACGCTGCTGTTCTTCCTGTCGCCCAGCTGCCCGGTGTGCAAGAAGCTGCTGCCGGTGCTCAAGAGCCTGCGTGCGGACGAGGGCCGGCGACTCGAGGTGGTGCTGGCCAGCGATGGCGAGCCCGACGCGCAGCGCCACTTCATCCAGGCGCAGCGGCTGGAAGACTTTCCCTACGTGCTGTCCACCGAGCTGGGCATGGGCTACCGCGTGTCCAAACTGCCCTACGCCGTGCTGCTGGACGCGCGCGGCAGCGTGGTGGCCAAGGGCCTGATCAACTCGCGCGAGCAACTCGACAGCCTGCTCAATGCGCACGACATGCAGGTGTCGTCGATTCAGAGCTACCTGGGTCAGGCCTCGCTCGACGCGACCGCCAAGGCCGCCTGAGCCGACCCCAAGACAACGACCTTCAAAGCATCCAAGGACCTCGACCCATGCGCAGACTCTTCGACTGGATGGACCGTTTCACCGAGCGCGGCCTACGCGGCGTGGCGCACCGCCACGGCCGTCGCAGCCTGCTGGGCAAGCTGGGCGTGGCGCTGGTGGGTGGCGCGGTACTGCCCATGCTGCCCTTCGACCGCAGCGGCGCCTTCGCGGCCGAGCCGGCCAAGCCGAAGCCCGACCCCAACGACCCCAGCAAGTGCGAATACTGGCGCTACTGCGCCTTCGACGGCTACCTGTGCACCTGCTGCGGTGGTTCGCTCACGCAATGCCCGCCGGGCACCGACGCGTCCAAGGTGAGCTGGGTGGGCACCTGCCTGAACCCGAACGACGGGCGCCAGTACCTGGTGTCCTACCACGACTGCTGCGGCAAGGGCTCCTGCGGCAACTGCCTGTGCAACAACAATGAACGTGAGCGGCCTGGCTACCGCCTGGGCGTGCACAACGACATCAACTGGTGCATGGCCAACGCCAGCAACATGTTCCACTGCACCACGTCGATCATCGTGGGTGTGGCGTGAGGCTGGCGGCCCGGCTGCTTGGCGTGGCGGCTGCGATGGCTGGCAGCGCGGCGCTGGCCGCCGATGGCCAGGCCTTGTTCAAGCAGCACTGCGCCGTGTGCCACCAGGAGACCGCCACCGGCACGGTGGGCCTGGCGCCGTCGCTTCAGGGCGAGCACTGGCAGCGCCTGGGTGCCGAGCGGGCCTACCTGCCCACGGTGATGCTCAAGGGCCTGGCGGGCATGATCAAGGTCGGTGGCCAGCCCTTCGTCGGCAGCATGCCGCCCTTCGCGCCGCAACTGGGCGATGAAGACCTGGCGGCCATTGCCACCCACCTGCGCGGGCTGCAGGGCGCCAAGGAGGCCAAGCCTTACGCGGCCGACGAGTTCACAGCACTGCGCGGCGCCCCGGGCGATCCGGCCAGGAGCCGCGCGCTGCGCAAGCAGATCCTCGGTGAGTGACGCGGCGCGCCGCTTGGCATGCCATATAAAGTGAGCGTCCAAGGCCTTCTGCCGGGCCTGCTGCCGGGCCTGCTGGTGGGCCTGCTGCCGGGCCTGCTGGTGAGCCTGCTGGCGGCCGGGGTCGTCTGGGCCCAGCCTGCGGCCAGCAACCCGCGCACTTTGTACGTGCTGCACTGCGCCGGCTGCCATGCGCTGGACGCCAGTGGCGTGCCCGACAAGGGCGTGCCCACCATGCGCGGTGCGCTGGGCCACTTCCTGCAATTGCCAGAGGGCCGCGCCTTTCTGGTGCAGGTGCCGGGCGTCAACAACGCGGGCCTGAACGACGAGCAGATTGCGCTGCTCACCAACTGGACCGTGCGGCAGTTCTCGGCCGACACGGCCCCCATGGGCTGGGCACCCTACACCGCGGCCGAGGTGGCGCAGGCCCGCGCCCAGCGGCCGGCGGACGTGATGCGGCGGCGCGTCGAACTGGTGCAACGCCTGCAGCGTGAGGGGCATGACTTGAAGTGATCGGGCGGGCCTGCGCCACCCACCCGCGCGCACGCCTTGCCCTGCTCAGCGCGGGCAAACGTTGAACGCATCGGCGCCGACGGCGGCTCGACAACTCTGCTGCTGGCCGGTCTGCAGCCGCGCGGTGCAGCGGGCATCTGCGCTCGCATACCAGGGCGCCTTGGAGGCCGCGGCCGATGCCGGTGCAGCGGCGGCCTGCAGCTGCTTGGTGAAGGCCTGGATGCTGTGTTGCGCCACCAGGTTCCAGGTGCTGGCGAACGGGAAGCGCAGCTCCTGCACGTGGCGCTCCGGCGGCAGGAAGGCCTTGTGGAAGCTGCGCAGCAGGGCCAGCACCTCGTAGGACTCGTAGACGCGAAGGATGCGTGCCTCGCTGCCCAGCTCGTCGCGGCAGGCGCAAGCCTCGCGTTGCGCCGCCTTGGGCACATCGACGAAGCCGGTCACCGACGAGGGGTCGAACACGATCGCCTGCAGCACCTGCGTCGGGTGGGCGTAGAGCACCTGCTGCGCCAGCCCGCCGCCGAGCGAATGCCCGGTGGTGCGGACCACCGGATCGGGCCGCCCGTTGGCCCGCGCCTCGGCCGTCACGCGCTCGATCACCCGTGAGGCCTGCGCCCTGGCCCGGCTGTATTGGTTGTCGGCGATGAACCAGCGCGTCAGCCACCACAGGTTGCCGTAGAGCCAATCGCCCTTGCCGCCGGTGCCCCGGAAGGCCAGGACCAGCTCGTCGCGCCCGGCCACCTGGCGCCGCCACACCTGGAACATGAAGCCCGTGTCGTCCTCACACCCGCCGGGCGAACCCAACTCGGGCGCCAGGGACCAACCGGGCCCGTCCACGCCGGGCCGGCCGAGCGCCTGCACGAGCGCGGCCGCGTCGACGTCGGACACCGACTCGCCGCTGGCCTTGCAGTCGGACCCGCTGTGGTAAGCCAGCACGGACATCTGCGCCGGGGCCACGAAGCGTGCCGCTGCGGCCGCGGTGTCGGCCAGCTGGATGCGATAGCGCGACGTGCGCATGCGGGGCAGCGTGTCGTTGCCGAGCACTTGGTCCGGGCAGTCCTCCACGAACAGGTGCGTGCAGGCCGCCAGGCCCATTGCGCCGATCAGCACGGCCGCCCGGCCTGCAGCGCGCCACCGAGGTTTGATGATCGCCATCGCCATCGCCATCGCCATCGCTTTCTCCTTGATCGAGCGTACTTGCGATGAACCCCGCGCGGTATCAGGTCGGCAGGCATCCCGCAAGCCGATTCTCGGTCGCCGTCGAGGCGCGATGGGGTGCGGATCGCGCGGAGTTCGCGCCCGCCTTGTCGTGGGTCATCGCGGCTGCGCTTGCAGTCGCACCAGACCGGTCACGGTTCGGTCGGTGTCTGAGCGTCGCCCCTGGAAAGCTTGGATACCGCAGCCACCGGTCGGAGGGCACACTCGAGCGATCTCCTTCCTTCCATGCCCACGACGATGAGCGATCCCTACCAAGGCCTGCAGGCCGGCAGCTTTGCCATGTCCGCGCAGGAGCGCATCGTGCACGGCGTGCCCGCCGGCGCGGCGGTGTTGGCCGAAGCCGAGCGCCTGGGCGCGCAGCGCGTGTTCCTGATCTCCGGCCGAACACTCGGCGCATTGACCGACGGGCCACTGCAGCGAGTGGCGGCAGCGCTGGGTGCGCGCCATGCCGGCACCTTTGCCGCCGTGCGAGCGCACAGCCCGCGCGAGGATGTGGTCGCTGCGGCGGCGGCGGCGCGTGCTTGTGGCGCCGACCTGCTGGTGGGCATCGGCGGCGGCTCGGCGATCGACGCGGCCAAGGCCGTGCAACTGTGCCTGTGGCATGGCCTGACCTCGGCCGAATCGATGGAGCCCTACCGCACCGGTGCGGCGGCCGAATCCGCGCGCGCCATCGCGCCGCCGCCCGATGCGATCCGCATGCTGGCGGTGAGCACCACGCTGTCGGCGTCCGAGTTCACGGCCATGGCCGGCATCACCGATTCGGCCACGCAGGCCAAGCAGATGTTCGCGCACCGGCTGATGGTGCCGCGCGTGGCGGTGCTCGACCCGGCGGCCACGCTGGACACGCCCGAGGGCCTGCTGTTTTCCACCGCCATCCGCTCGGTGGACCATGCGGTGGAGACCTGGTGCTCGCCGCTGGCCACGCCCGCCACCGAGGCGTTGTCGCTGCAGGGGCTGCGGCTGCTGGCGCGCGCGCTGCCCGCCATCCAGGCCGCCCCGCAGGCCCTGGCGCCGAGGCTCGACGCGCAGTTCGGCATGTGGCAGGCGATCGCCGCGCTGGCCGCCGGCGTGCAGACCGGCGCCAGCCACGGCATCGGCTATGCGCTGGGTGCCGGCTTCAACGTGCCGCATGGGCACACCTCGTGCGTGCTGCTGCCGGCCGTGCTGCAGTGGAACGCGGCGGCGAACGCGGCGCGGCAGCAGGCCTTGTCGCAGGCCATGGGCGCGCCCGACCGACCGGCGCATGAGCTCGTGCGCGGGCTGATCGCGGGCCTGGGCCAGCCCGTCAGCCTGCGCGCCGTGGGTCTGCGCGAGGATCAACTGGGTGACCTGGCCCAGCGCGCCCTGGCCTACCCGCCGGTGCAGGCCAACCCGCGGCCGATCCGCGGTGTGGAGGACGTGCGCGAGATCCTTGCGCTGGCCTGGTAGCCGTCTGCTAGGCCGCCGCGCGCAAGTCCTTGCGCAGCGCAAGGGCCGACTTGCGCCGGGCCTTGGTGGCGGCCTCTTCGTACTGGCGCTCGGCTTCCTGGCGCAGACCGATGGCCCTGGTCAGTGCCTCGCGATAGCGATCGGCATCGTAGGTGTTCTCGGTGCCGATGTAGATGGAGGTGCACTTCGGCTTCTTGCCCCACTGCGGCAGCAACACCGACAGGTGGGCGGTGCGGATCGCCGAGCCCGATCGGGCACGCACGATCGGGCCCGAGATGCCCGAGGGCAGCCCGTTGGACTTGTGCGCGCTGGGCGTGCGCTGCAAGCTCACCGGGGCGGGATTGTTGTTGATGCGGCGGATCAGCTCCCTGGTGGCCGCCACCAGGGCTTGCGGCGCGCCGCTGCCGTCGGGCGTGTGGTCCGAGAACATCTTGGTGCCCTGGTAGCGCACCTGCCAGCCGTGGGTGGACCGCGTGTCGATGCGCTGGATGCACTGCGGCACCTGGTACTTCACGCCATTGAAGATGACGACTTCGCGGACTTTCATGGTCGGGCCTTCCAGGGTTCAAGCATGCTCGGCATTCTGAACGCGATCCGGCGCCAACCCAACCCTTGTCTTGAGTACCCCTTTGGGCCGCAATTCCTTGCTTGTGCCAAAGCTGCGACGAAACAGGAACGACGAACGGCGGTGCACTGCACGGATCAAGTTCGCAAGGCCGCCGCCGATAACGATGAGATTCGACCTGCATGGATGCCCAGGAACACAACATGTCGCAGCGGTCCCCTTTGTCGATTCACCTGCGGCGCACGGTCGCAGGGGCGGTCTTCCTGGCCGCCGCGTGCCTGCCGCTGGCGGCGATTGCCGCCGACATCCGAATCGGCGGCACCGGGAACGCGCTTGGCACCATGCGCCTGCTCGGCGATGCCTTCACCCAGTCGCATCCGGACACGAAGGCGATCATCATGGGCAGCATCGGCACCAGCGGTGCGATCAAGGCTGTGCCGAAAGGGGCCATCGAGCTCGGCCTGTCGTCCCGCGTGCTGAGCGACGACGAGGCAAAAAGCGGCTTGAGCATCGTCGAGTACGCCCAGTCTCCGACGGTCCTCGCCGTGCACAAGAACATCAAGGTGAGATCCATCACATTGAGTCAGCTCAGCGACATCTACAGCGGCAAGCTGAGCCATTGGCCCGACGGCACCCGCATCCGGCCGGTCATGCGCCAGCCCGGCGACGACAACACACGCCAACTCAAGGGGCTGTCGGCGGAAATCGAGCGGGCCTTGACCGTGGCCGAGGGACAGCCAGGAGCGCTGTTTGCAGTGACCGATCAGGACGCGGCCGACAAGATAGAGATCGTGCCCGGCAGCCTCGGGGTCACCACCGTGGCGCTGATTCGGTCGGAGAGTCGGAGCCTGCATGCGCTGGCCATCGGGGGCGTCGAGCCGACGCCGGAAAACGCAAGGTCCGGCCGCTACCCGCTGACCAAGCACTTCTACTTCGTGCTGCCCAAGGAACCCTCGGCAGCGGTGCTCGAATTCGTCAAGTTCGTCACATCGCCGGCGGGACGCAAGATCCTCGAACAGGCGGGGCACACCGTCCACTGAAGATCGTCGCATGAGCCAGACCACGGCACTGCTGGAACGCAAGGTCCGACGATTCGCGCTGGTCGTGGCGGCGTTGACGGCGCTGGGCATTCCTTGCCTGTATGCCTACACCGAGTACGACGGCCTGTCCGATGCACTGGACTTCAAGGCCAAGATCAAGGCGTCGGCATTGAGCAGCCTGATCGCCAGCAATCCGGATGTCTGGATGTACGCCGAGAATCGCCTGCAAGGGCTGATCTCGCATGAACCTGTTCCGCTCAGCGACGAACTTGTGCAGGTGCTCGACTCACGTCAATCGGTCATTACCGAGTTCGGTCAAGCCCCCCCGTCACCGACGCTCAGCCGGTCTTACGAGCTTCACGACAGCGGGCAGGTGGTTGGCCAGGTCATCGTCACGGGTTCGATGCGGACCGAGGCCTGGCACACCCTGTTCAGTGCCATGTTGAGCCTGGTGGCGGGCGTGCTGGTCTTTCGCGGCCTGCACTATCTGTTGCTGGCGGCACTGAAGCTGGCGACCGACGCGCAGGAACGTGCCGAGACGACCCTGCGCTCGATCGGTGACGCCGTCATCACGACCGATGCCGACGGCAGGATCGAGTCGGCCAACCCGGTTGCCGAAGGCCTGATCGGCAAATCGGAAGCCGAAGTCCTCGGGCGGCAGGTTGGCGATTTCGTGCAGATGCACGATTCAAACGACGGCGGCGCGCTCGAGGTCTCGCTTTACGCAGCACTGAAGTCCAATGCGATCGTCTCCTGCAAGGGCACGAGCGAACTGCGTCGCCTGGACGGCACGTCGGTGGCGGTGGAAGAAAGCGCAGCGCCGATCAACGATCGCAGCGGCTTGGTGGTCGGCGGCGTGCTCGTGCTGCGCGATGTCACGGCGGCACGTGAGTACGTCGAACGGCGTTCCTGGGAGGCCACCCACGACGCGCTCACAGGCCTGTTGAACCGGCGCGGATTCGAGAGCCACGTGCAGGCTGCGTTGTCCGAGGCGAAGGCGAAGGGCAGTCCGCAAGTTCTTTGCTACATGGATCTCGACGGCTTCAAGCTGGTGAACGACACCGCCGGGCATCAGGCGGGGGACGAGTTGCTCGTTCAGCTCGCCAGGCTGCTGCAGGCGAAGGTCCGCAACAACGACATCCTGGGCCGCCTGGGTGGCGACGAATTCGGCCTGTTGCTCAGGGGCTGCGAAGGCGCGCGCGCCGAATTGATCGCGGCCGACGTCCTGGAGGCAGTGAACGAGGTCAACTTCGCCTACCAAGGCAATTCGTTCAAGATCGGTGTCAGCATGGGCCTGACGGTCATCACCAGTGACCACGCGGGTGTTGCCGAGATCTTCGGCGAAGCCGATTGCGCCTGCTACCTGGCCAAGGAACAGGGCAAGAATCGCGTGCTCAGGTATGTTGCCGATGACACCCGACTGGCGGCGCGGCGGAGTGAGGCAGGCTGGGTGCAACGCATCGGTCATGCCCTGAAGGAAGACCGGTTCGTTCTCTACCACCAGGCCTACAGGGCGCTCGACCCTGCCGCGGGCCGGCCAGAACACCTGGAGGTCTTGCTGCGCATGTTGGGTGACGATGGCGAAGTCATTTCCCCAGGGCGCTTCCTGCCGGCCGCAGAACGCTTCAACCTGATGCCCGCCATCGACCGCTGGGTCATCGAGAAGGTCTTCAGCAGCCATCGCGCATTGGCCGCCGAGCGCGGCGGCGCTGCCCCCGTTTGCGCCATCAACCTGTCCGGCGCGTCGATCAACTCTGTTGGGATGCTCAAGTTCCTGCACGAACGGGTGCTCGCGCACGGAGTGGACCCTCGGCTGTTTTGCCTGGAGTTGACGGAGTCCGTGGCCGTCAACAGCTTGCACGTCGCGGTGGAGTTCATCCGCGCCTGCAAGGCCATGGGGTTCAAGTTTGCACTCGACGATTTTGGTACCGGGGCGAGTTCCTTCAACTACCTCAAGAACCTGCCGGTCGACTACCTGAAGATCGACGGCAGCTTTGTCAGGAACATCGAACACGATCGCGTCGACGAAGCGATGGTGGAAACGATCAATCGAATCGGGCACTTGCTCGGCAAGTGCGTCATTGCCGAATATGCCGAGAACGACGCGATCATCGCGAAGTTGAGCATCTTGGGGGTCGATTTCGCGCAGGGTTACGGCGTGTGCCGCCCCCGGCCCTTGTTCGGCGAAGGGTCCTCCCATGAACCGCTCGCGCCCGGTGCACAGGCAGCCGCTGTCGTTTGACCCCACGGGGCGCACGGCATCGAATCGGCCAGCCCTTGCGATCAGGCGCTCGCGACTCGAGGCGCTGCCTTATGACGCGCAACGGGCTCAACGGCCCAGCAGGCGCCGCGCCTCGGCACACGACTCGGCCGGCCGCGCCACGTCGAAGCGCACACAGGCCAGGCCCACGGCCAGGCCGCCGTCGATGTTGCGCGGCTGGTCGTCGACGAATACCGCGTCGCTGGCCGCCAGGCCCATCTCGGCCAGGCATTGCGTGTAGGCACGTGCGTCCGGCTTGAGGATGCCGGTGTAGGTGGCGTCGATGATCACGCCGACCTCACGCAACAGGGCGATGCGCTGGCGCAGGGCCCGGCCATAGAACAGGTCGAGCTCGTTGGACAGGATGGCCAGCTGCACACCCGCCGCCTTGGCTTCGCGCATCAGCGCCGCGGTCTCGGGCCGCAGCACGGCGTCGGGCTCGGCGCCGCGCGCGCGCTGCACCAGGGTCTCCATGCGCTCCCAGCGCTCGCCCAGCAAGGCGCCCACTTCGCGCGTGCGCTGCAGCCAGTAGTCGCGCTCGCTGATCTCGCCGGCCTGCATGCGCCGCCACAGCGCGTCGCCCGCCGGATCGAACGGGCCGCGCCAGGTGAGCGTGCCGGGGGGCAGGCCGAGCGCGCGCTCGGTGGCATCGTGGGTCTCGAACAGCGTGCGGCTGATGACGCCGCCGAAGTCGAGGATCAGCCCGCGTTTCATGGCGAGCCCTTCACCACCAGCCCCTGCGCCACCCAGTCGTCGAAGACCCGCAGCGCCGCCGTGCAGAACGCCGGGTCGTTGATGTGCGCCTGCAGTTCCACGCAGCGCGTGCCGGCCGGCACGGCCTCGCGCATCGCCGCCACGAAGGCCTGCAGGCCCTCGGCATCGTGCAGCGGCTCGCCGGGCCGGTCCCAGGCCTCCACGCCAAGGGTCGGCAGCAGCAGGCAGCAGGGGCCGGTGGCCTGGCCCAGGCGCCGGCCGATCTCGCGCGCGATCGTGCGGCGCAGGTCGGGTGCCGATGTGGCCGACGCGATCAGGCGGTTGTGCTGGTGCACGGCACGCCCCGCCAGCGCGGCCGGCACGCTCTGCCAGGCGGGGAAGTCGACCATGTCCACGGCCCCGGGCGCCACCAGTTGCGGCGTGCCGCTGCGGCCGGCGCCGGTGAGCCGGCTGGCGCCGGCCGTCACCACCGAGCCGCCGAGGTGGTTGGCGAGTTCTTGCAGGCTGAAGTCCATCACCGCGCAGAAGCGGCCGGCCTCGGCCAGCGCCTCGAAGGCGCGCCCGCCCATGCCGGTGGTGTGGAACACGGCCACTTCGTAGCCGCGCGCCTCCAGCGCCGGCTTGAGCGTCACCATGTAGGCCAGACAACTCTTGCCCAGCGAGGTGATGCCCACCAGCGGGCGATCGTGCCGGGGCGGCAGCGCGGCCCGGGCCGCACCCACCACCGCGCCGCAGCCCTGCGACAGGGCGGATCGACACAGGCTGTTCAGCCCGTACAGCCCACCGGCCCACAGCACCATGATCAGGTCGGGCGTGATGCGCTCGGGCGGGATCAGGTGCGAGTAGGCCACGGTGGACACCAGCACCTTGGGGCAGCCCAAAGGCAGCGCGGCGGCCACGTCGAAGGCCAGGTCGGTGCCCATGGTGCCGCCCAGCGCCAGCAGGCCCTGGATGCGGCCCTGCGCATGCAGTTGGGCGGCGATGGCGGCCGCGCCGCTGGCCATCAGCGTCATGGCGCTGTTCTCATCGCCGGACCCGATCACGGCCTGCAGCGTGGTGCCGGCGGCCGTGGCCACCTCGGTGTTGGCGATGTCCACCGCCACCTGGCCGGCGGCCAGCACCCCGACGTCCATCAGCAGCACCGCAGCACCGAGTGCCTGCAGGCGCTCGCGCATGAAACCGAGTTCGTCGCTCTTGGTGTCGGCGGTGCCGACGAGCAGGATGGTGCCAACGCTCATTTGACGCGGGCGATCTCGTCGGCCACCTGCGCGAAGGCCGCCTCCAGCGCGTCGCACAGGAAGTCCAGCTCGGCGGTCGTGATCACCAGCGGCGGCGACAGGATCAGGTTGGGGCCAGACACGCGCACCATCAGCCCGCGCTCGTAGGCCGCGCGCGCCACGCGGGCGGGGATGTCGCTGGTCTTGGGCAGCGGCGCGCGGCTGGCCTGGTCGGCCACCATCTCGATGCCCAGCATCAGGCCATGGCCGCGCACGTCGCCGACGAAATCGTGGCGTTGCACCAGGGCGCGCAGGCGCTGCTGGAAGGCCGGGCCGACCCGCGCCACATGGCCGGGGATGTCCTCGTCCACCAGCACCTTCAAGGTCGCGATGGCGGCCGCCGCGGCCACCGGGTGGGCACTGTAGGTATAGCCGTGCGTGATCTGGCCGGCGGCGCTGCTGTCGGCGTCGAACACCGCTGCCACTTTCTGGCCGATGGCCGTGGCGCCCAGCGGCACGTAGCCGCTGGAGATGCCCTTGGCCAGGCACCACAGGTCGGCCTGCACGCCCCACAGCCGCGTGCCGAACATCTGGCCGGTGCGGCCAAAGCCGGTGACCACCTCGTCGGCGATCAGCAGCACGCCGTGCTTGTCGCACACGGCGCGCACCAGCGGCCAGAAGTTGGCCGGCGGCACGATCAGCCCGCCCGCGCCCTGGATCGGCTCGGCGATGAAGGCCGCGACCGTGTCGGCGCCCTGGAACGTGATCTCGCGGTCCAGCTGCTGGGCCACGATGCGGCCCAGTTCCGCTTCATCTTGGGTGTAGGCATTGCGGTAGAGCCAGGGCGAATCGATGTGGAAGCAGCCCGGCAGCAGCGGTTCGTAGTTGCGCCGGAAGTTGGTGTTGCCGTTCACGCTCATGCCGCCGAAGTGCACACCGTGGTAGCCCTGGCGCAGGGCGATGAACTTGCTTCGGTCCTTGTCGCCGCGCAGCTTGTGGAACTGGCGCGAGAGCTTCAGCGCCGCCTCCACCGAATCCGAGCCGCCATTGCCGAACATCACCGCCGCCACGCCGTCCGGCCGCATCAGCGCCACCAGCTGCGTGGACAGCTCGATGGCGCGCGGGTGCGTGGTGCCGCGGAAGGTGTTGAAGAAGGGCAGCTCGTCGAGCTGCGCCACGATGGCGTCGCGCACCGGCTTGCAGCTGTGGCCGAGGTTGCTGCTCCACAGGCCGGCAACGCCGTCGAGCAGCTTGTGGCCGTCGATGTCCCAGACCCAGCAGCCCTGGCCCTTGGCGATGATGTCCGGGCGGGCGTTGCGCATGGCCTGCGGGTGGGCCATGGGGTGCCACAGGTACTGGGCGTTGTCGCGCTTGAGGGTGTCGATGTCGGTGGCCATGGGCGGGGTCCTGATGGAAGTCTTGCGTGTCGGTGCTGGACGGTGTCTTGGCAGAAGGTGGACGCGCTGTTGATGTGCTATGACGACGCGCCCACCACCACCAGTTTCACGTCGGTGTAGGCCAGCAGGCCCTCGGCGCCCATCTCCGAGCCGATGCCGCTGTGCCGCACGCCGCCGAAGGGCGTCTCGGGCTGCGACACGCCGAAGTGGTTGATGCCCACCATGCCGGCCTCGATCTCCTCGCCCAGCCGGTGCGCGCTGTCCAGGCCGCGCGTGAAGGCGTAGGCGCCCAGGCCGTAGGGCAGGGCGTTGGCCTGGGCGATGGCCTCGTCCAGCGTGTCGAAGGGCTGGATCAGCGCGATCGGGCCGAAGGGTTCGTCGCGCATCACCCGGCTGGCCGGCGGCGCGCCGGTGATCACCGTGGGCTCGAAGTACCAGCCGGGGCGCGGCGCGCGGCGGCCGCCGCAGTGCAGCGTGGCGCCCTGGTCGAGCGCGTCGTCGATGAAGTGCTGCAGGTCGGCCAGGCGGCGCGCGTGCGTCAGCGGGCCCATTTGCGTGCGGGGGTCGTTGCCCGGGCCCAGGCGCAGGGCGCGCGCGGCCTCGGTGAAGCGCTGCACGAAGGCCGCGTGGTGGCGCCGCTGCACGATGAAGCGGATGGGCGAGGCGCACACCTGGCCCGCGTTGCGGAACTTGGCCGGCACGGCGAGCTTGAGCACGTGGTCCAGGTCGGCGTCTTCGCAGACGATCACCGGCGCGTGGCCACCCAGCTCCGACGTGAAGCGCTTGACCAGCGAGGCGCACTGCGCACCCAGCTGCTGGCCCACCACGACCGAGCCGGTGAACGAGGCTTTGCGGATGGCCTCGTGCGCGATCAGCGTGCGGCTCACCAGCGCCGGCTCGCCACACACCAGGTTCAGCGCGTCCGCGGGCACGCCGGCGTCCAGGAAGGCCTGCACGATGGCCATGCAGGTGCCCGGCGTTTCCTCGGCCGGCTTGATCACCACGCTGCAGCCTGCCGCCAGCGCGCTGCCGATCTTGCGTGCGGGCAGGTTGGCCGGGAAGTTCCAGGGCGTGAAGGCCGCCACCGGGCCCACCGGCACACGGCTCACCGTCTGCGACAGGATGCCCGCCACGCGCGGCGGCACCGTGCGGCCATACAGGCGCTTGGCCTCCTCGGCCTGGAAGTCGATGATGTCGGCCGACAGCGTCACCTCGCGCAGCGCCTCGGCGCTGGGCTTGCCCTGTTCCATGGTCAGCACCCCGGCGATCAGCGGGGCCCGTTCGCGCATCAGCTGCGCGGCCCGCTTGAGCGTGTCGCAGCGTTGCAGCGCGGTCTGCTTGCGCCACTGCGCAAAGCCGCGACGGGCCGACTCGGCGGCGGCAGCGAGCTCGTCGACGCCCGCCAAGGGCAGTGCCGCCAGCACCGATTCGTCGGCCGGGTTGACCACCGGGCGTTCGCCGCCGCTGGCCGAGCGCAGCCATTGGCCGCTCACATGCAGCGCAAGGTTCGGGTAGCTCATGCCTGGGCCCTCGCGGCCATGGCCTGCTCGAAGAACCGCGCCACCCAGCCCCACACCAGCGCCGCGTCCACCGGCTGCGCCACCTGCGCACGGCCACGCGCCAATGCGGCTTCGCCCAGCTCGGGCGCCAGCGCGTCGAGCAACTCGTCCATGAAGGCGCGGCTGAACTCGGGGTGGTACTGCAGCGCCAGGATGTGCCGGCCCAGCGTGTAGCCGCCCACCGGGCAATCGGCATCACCGCCCAGCACCTGGGCGCCGGGCGGGGGCGTGGCCACCTGCTCGTCGTGCGCGGCGTAGAGGGTGATGCGGGCCTGAGGCGGCTGCATCCACGGCGCGGTGCCGTTGAGCGTGGTGGTCACCGTGCCCACGCGCAGGCCCGGCGCCGACGCCGACACTCGGCCCCCCAGCGCCGTGGCGATGGCCTGGTGGCCGAAGCACAGGCCCAGCATGGGCATGCGGCGCTCGTGCTGTTCGCGCAGGCGCTGCAGCAGGGGGCCGATCCAGGGGTGGTCGTCGTGCACCGAGGCCGGGCTGCCGGTGATCACCAGGCCGTCATAGGCGCTCAGGTCGTCGGGCCACTGGCCCTGGCTGACGCGCCAGGTGTCGAATTGCCAGTCCCGGTGCCAGCGCTGCAACGCGGCGGCCACCTTGGCGCCATCGTCGGGGTGGCGGTCAACAAAGGGCAAGTCGCCTTCAAAGGGCGTGAGGACGGCGAATCGTTTCATGGCGCCGCCATCCTAGGCAGGCGGCGCATCGGGCGCTATCGCCGTTTCGCAGACGCCTTGTCGGGAATGCCCGGGGCCCATCGGCCCGGCAGTGCACTACAGCCCGCGTTTGGCCTGGGTCAGCAGCGTGGCCACCTCGGTGGAGACCTGTGCGAAACGCGAGCGCGAGCCGATGAGTCGCTCGGCTTCGCCATAGGCACCCGAGTTGATGCGCTTGGCCACGCCGCCGGCCTCGCGGTGGAACTCGGCATGCCGCTCGGTCAACTCGATGAAGCGCGGCTTGTGGCCCCACTGCTTGCCGCCCGGGCCATGGATCCACTGGCCCAGCGGGCACTGGTCGTCCTTGCAGAGCGTGTCGGCATCCAGGCGCTCGCGTTCGGCGATCGCACGGCGCAGCTTCACCTTCCATTGGCGGTGGGCGTCGATGGCCTTGTCGAAATCGAAGTCGGCTGGCGCCACGACGGCGGCCACGCGGTGCACCGCATGGCCCTGGGGCAGGCGGAAGCGGGCCACGTCCAATTGCAGCGTGCGGGCCTGGTCCTGCATGGCGTTGGCGGCCGCAGCCGTCTGTTCCACCATGGCGGCGTTCTGCTGGGTCATGCGGTCCAGTTCGGTCACGGCCGCGCCGATCTGGTTGACGCCGGCGGCCTGCTCCTTGGCACCGGTGGCGATCTCGCCCATCAGTTGGTTCACGCGCATGGCGCTGCCGACGATTTCCTGGATGGTGTCACCGGCCTCGCGCACGATGTTGGCGCCCGTGGCCACTTTTTCGACGCTGGCGCCAATCAGGGCCTTGATCTCGCGCGCCGAATCGGCCGAGCGGCCGGCCAGTGCGCGCACCTCCTGGGCCACCACGGCAAAGCCGCGGCCGGCCTCGCCGGCTCGGGCGGCTTCCACCGCCGCGTTCAGCGCCAGGATGTTGGTCTGGAAGGCGATGCCGTCGATGGTGCCGATGATGTCGCCGATGCGTGCCGAGGCGGTGTGGATGTCCTGCATGGTGCTCACCATCTGCGACATCACCTGCCCGCCCCGCTGGGCCACCTGCGCATTGCTCTTGGCCAGCGTGGCGGCCTCCTGCACCTGGTCGGCGGTGTTGGTGACCGTGGCCGAGATCTGCTCCATGGCCGAGGCCGATTGCTCGAGGTTGGCCGCGGTCTGCTCGGTGCGGCCATGCAGGTCCTGGGCGCCCGAGGCGATCTCACTGCTGCTGTGCCCGATGTCGGTGCTGGCCTCGCGCACCTGCTGCACCATGTCGCACAGCGATTCCTGCATCGCGCGCACGCTGTTCATCAGGTTGGCGGCCTCGTCGCGCCCCCAGGGCGAGGGGGAGGTCGTCAGGTCGCCTTCGGTCATGGCCTTGAGGTGCCGCTCGGTCTCGCGCAAGCCGCCGCGCATCACCAGGTAGAAGCAGTGGTTGGCGTAGCCGCCCAGCACGATCGCCAGCAGCAGGACGACGGCTGCGGCGCTGGCATCGTGCAGCGACGCGTTGCGCGTGTCGTCGACATAGATGCCGGCGCCCACGATCCAGCCCCAGGGCTCGAAGCCCATCACGTACGAGACCTTGTCGACGGGCTTGTCGCTGCCGGGCCTGGACCACTGGTAGGCCACGAAGCCGGCCTTCTGGCGCTTGACCGTGTCGACGAAGGCCATGAACAGGGCCAGGCCGTTGGGGTCCTTGTTGCCCGAGACGTCGGTGCCGTTGAGTTCGGGCTTGACCGGGTGCATCACCATGCGCGGACCCATGTCGTTGATCCACAGGTAGTTGCCGTCGCCGAAGCGCATGGCGGCCACGGTCTTGGCGGCCAGGCTCTGCGCCTGCTCGCGGGTGAGCTTGCCGGAGGCCTCTTGCGCCTGGGCCCAGGCCAGCACGCCATGGGCGGCCTGCACCTGCTGCTGCACGCCCTGGCCGCGCACGTCCAGTTCGCGTTGGTTGCCGGCCCAGACCTGCCAGAGCACCAGCGCCAGCATGGGCAGCAGCAGCAGCACGGTGACGATGCTGGATTTGGTGCGGAAGCCCAGCAGCCGGAACAGCCGTACCCCCGGGGCCCAGATGCCGTGGTGGGCGAAGAACCCGTCGTTGAACGGTGCCGGATCGCGGGCGGCGGCGGACGGGGTGTGAACTGCTGAGGTCATGGCGTTTGCTGCACGGTTCATGGGAGGCTGGGTCGTTCATGAGCGTATTTGGTGCATCGAGAGTCGATCGACGGAACAACAGGGTGAAAGCGCCGCAAAGCGCCTTGTGCGGCCGATAGACTGGTTGCCCATGTGTTTTGGGATTTCCGCATGACTGCCGACCCTGTGCTGCCCTTGTTTTCGCCCGACTTCGACAGCGCGCGCCGACTCTGGCTGGCGCTCGCGGCCGAGCGTGGCCTGGCCGTGCAAAGCCATGTGCATCCGCTGTGCGGCCCGGCTGGCGAGGTGCTGGCGGTGGACGTGGTGCGCGAGGGCCCGGCCGACGCGGCCAGGGTGCTGCTCACCACCAGCGCGGTGCACGGCGTCGAGGGCCACGGCGGCTGCGCCATCCAGGCCGGGCTGTTGCGCCAAGGTGCCGAGTTGCTGGGCGGGCATCCCACCGACACGGCCATCGTCCATGTGCATGCCATCAACCCGCATGGCTTTGCCTGGGGCCGCCGGGTGACCAACGAGAACGTCGACCTGAACCGCAACTTCGTCGACTTCGGCCAGCCCCTGCCCGGGCACCCCGACTACGCCGCGATCCATGGCCTGCTGCTGCCGGCGCGATGGCCGCCCACGGCAGAGAACGAGGCCGAGCTGAGTGCCCGGCTCGACGCCATGGGACCGCGCCGCGCGCAGATGGCGGTGACCAAAGGCCAGCACACCCACGCCGATGGCATGTACTTCGGCGGGTGCGAGCCCACCTGGAGTGCCCGCGTCTTTCGCGAGGTATTGCGTCGCCACACCGCCGGCTGCCAGCACCTGGCCTGGATCGACCTGCATTCGGGGCTGGGCCCCTTCGGCGTGGGCGAACGCATCTTTGCCGCCTTCGATGCGGCCGCCTTGCCGCGTGCGCGGCAGTGGTGGGGCGAACAGGTCACGTCGGTCGAGGCCGGCAGCTCCACCAGCATCCCCATGACCGGGCCCATCCAGTGGGCCGTGGCCGACGAATGCCCGCAGGTGGCGTACACCGGCATCTGCCTGGAATACGGCACGCTGCCCTTGCCGCAAATGCTCATGGCCTTGCGCGCCGACCATTGGCTGCACCAGCACCCCGAGGCCGATGCCGCATTGGCGGCCACGATCCGGCGCGACCTCCGCGATGCCTTCTACCCCGACACCGATGCCTGGAAGCGGCAGGTGTGGGTGCAGGGCCTGCAGGCCGCGCAACAGGCGGTGGCCGGGCTGCGGGGTCTGGCGCCATGAGCCTGGCCTCTGCGGGCGCGGAGCGGTCGTGGCAGCGGCTGCTGCACACCACCGATCTGGACCAGCATGCCCGCGCGCAGCCGGGCTGGGCGCTGCACTACGAGCAGTTGTCTGCGGGCCGCTTCGGCGGCCTGGTGCACCACGTGCAGCTGCCCGGCACGCGGCTGGTGCATGAGCATTGCGACGTGGCCGTGCGCCAGCGCGGCAGCCTGGGCGCCGGGCACTACGGCTTCGCGATGCCCTTGCAGGCGGGCGCGCAGCCGGCCATCTTCAATGGCCAGCGCGTGGACAGTGACGCGATCATGCTGGGCAGTGCGGCCGAAATCGACCTGTGCACGCCCGAGCACTTCAGCCTGGTGGGCGTGGTGGTCGAGGCCGAACTGCTCAACCCGCTGTGGCAGCAGATGTACGGCCGGCCGCCATCGGCGTGGATCGAGTCGCAGCTGGTGGTGCCGGCCCGCGCGGGCCTGGCCGCCGAACTGCGCGCCTGCCACCTGCGGGTGATGCACGACGCCGGCGCGATGCTGGGCACGTCGGCCGAGGGCGGACGGACGGCGTCCGCCGTCTCGGTCGACGACTCGGCCGCACGCCAATTGCGCGACGCCCTGCTGATCGAGTGGTTCGAGGCACTGCCCGACAGCATCGACACCTCGGCGCTGCCCACCTCGCTGGCCCGCAAACGCCTGGTGGACCAGGCCTGCGCGCTGATGCTGTCGCAGGCCGACGAGCCCTTGTCGATGCTGGAGGTGTGCCGCCGCGTGGGCACCAGCCGGCGCAAGCTGAACTACTGCTTTCACGACGTGCTGGGCAGCAGTCCGGTGAAGTACCTGCGAGCGGTGCGGCTCAATGGCGTTCGGCGCGACTTGCTGGCCACGGCCGCGACGGTGCAGGACGCCGCCGCGCGCTGGGGCTTCTGGCACCTGGGGCAGCTGTCGCGCGACTACAAGCGGCAGTTCGGGGAGCTGCCTTCGGCCACGCTGAAGCGGCGCTGAGGTGCCGAGGGCTCACGCCGCCATCGGCGGTGGCACGAAGGCGCGGTAATCGTCTTCCAGCCAGCGCGCAAAACGCAGGCACACCGGGTCACCGAAGGCCGGGCCGATCACCTGCGCACCGATGGGCAGGCCGTCCGGTGACAGGCCGATGGGCACGGCCGTGGCGGGCAGCCCCACCAGGCCCGGGTAGCCGGCCCAGAACATCTGCGTGGTGTGCGGCTGCGCACGGCCGTTGACCTGCAGCATGCGCTCCCAGCGGTAGCCCTGGTGGTCGTGAACGATGGCGGGCGTGGCGGCGATGGGGCAGATGAGCAGGTCCCACGACTCAAAGAACTGGTGCCACTGGCGGCGCAGGCGGGCACGGGCTTCATCGAGCTGCAGCCAGCGGCGATGCGTCATGGTCTGACCGCGCCACTGCGCGCCCGGGAATTCGCGGGCGTCCTCGGGATGGGCCTGCGCGCTTTGCAGCGCCTGCGCAAACTCGGCATCGCTCAGGTGACCGCACAGCGCCGAACGCAGCAGCGGCACGAAGACGCGCCAGCATTCCTCGCTGTCCACCGGGCGGGCATCGGTGCCGACGGTGAGGCCCTGCCGGCGCAGGAAGTCGGCCAGGTCGTCCATCGCTTGGCGGATGCAGCCGTCCACCTCGGCGCGCGGGTCGTCGTTGACCACCGCCACGCGCAGGCGCTGCGCCGGCAGGCCGGCGTCGCGCCAAACCGCCGGAGTGCGCCCCATCGGGCCGAAGGCGCTCAAGGGCGAGGACAGCAGGTCCATGGCCAGCGTCAGGTCGTGCGCGCTGCGTGCCAGCGGGCCGGCCACGCCGATGTCGGTGGCATCGGCGCACTCGTCGCCGGGCAATTCATGGCCCGCGAGCGGCACCACGCCCCAGGTGGGCTTGTGGCCCCAAACGCCGCAGTAGTGCGCCGGGTTGCGGATCGACGAGCCGATGTCGCTGCCCAACTCCAGCGCGCCCAGGCCCGCGGCCAGCGCCGCTGCCGCGCCGCCGGACGAGCCACCGGGCGAGCGTTGCAGGTCCCAGGGGTTGTTGGACGTGCCGTAGACCGGGTTGAAGCTCTGCCAGTCGGCCAGTGCCACCGGCACGTTGGTCTTGCCGTAGACCACGGCGCCGGCATCGATCAGGCGCTGCACTGCCACCGCCGTGTGGGTGGCGATGTTGTGGCGTTGCGCCTCGAAGCCCCAGGTGGTGGGCAGGCCGGCCAGGTCGAAGGATTCCTTCACCGTCATTGGCAGGCCATGCAAGGGGCCCAACGATTCGCCGCGCGCCATGGCGGCATCGGCGTCGCGCGCGCGACGCAGCGCGCGGTCGGTGTCCAGCACCACCACGGCGTTCAGTGCCGGGTTGAGCCGCGCCACGCGGTCCAGGTGGTGCTGCAGCAGTTCCACCGACGAGAGCTCGCGGCGGCGCAGGCGCTGGCCCATTTCGGCGGCGGACAGCAGGGCGATGTCGGTCATGGTGTCGGGTTCGGGCGCGTGGAGTTGCGGGCATCGTACGCACGCGCCGCCGGATGCGGTAGCCCGATTGCGCAACGCTCGGCGCGGGTTTGTCCGCAGCCCCGCGTCGCAGCAAGGGGGCACGAACATGGCAGCATCGACCGCGAAGACCCCGATGCGTGTTTGCCGAATCTTGATAGCCGGGACCCGCCCGGCCTTGCCACACTGCGAGAGCGCATGAGCACCGTTGCCGAGCCCCCCGTCGACCCGACCACCGATCCGATCACCGATCTGGACGCGCACGCGCTGTCGCAGGCCATCCACGCGCGCACGCTGTCCTGCCGCGAGGTGATGCAGGCCTATCTGGCGCGCATCCACCGGCTCAATCCCCGCTTCGCCGCCATCGTCAACCTGGCGGCGGACGACGCCCTGCTGCGGCAGGCCGACGAATGCGATGCGGAGTTGGCGCAGGGCCGGTCGCGCGGCTGGATGCATGGCCTGCCTCAGGCGATCAAGGACACAGGGCATGCGGTCGGCTTCCCCACCACCTTCGGCTCGCCCTTGCTCAAGCACGCGATGCCAGCCACGGACAGCGTGATGACGGCGCGCATGAAGGCCGCCGGCTGCATCGTGCTGGGCAAGACCAACATGCCCGAGTTCGGCCTGGGCTCGCACACCTACAACCCGCTGTTTGGCGCCACTGGCAATGCCTGGGACACCGCCGTGAGTGCCGGCGGCTCCAGCGGCGGCGCGGCGGTGTGCCTGGCGCAGCGCCTGTTGCCGGTGGCCGATGGCTCCGATTTCATGGGCTCGCTGCGCAACCCGGCCGGCTGGAACCATGTCTTCGGCATGCGCCCGAGCCAGGGCCGCATCCCGGCTTGGCCCAAGCCGGAATTGTTCGTGAGTCAACTGGGCATCGAAGGGCCGATGGCGCGCAACGTGCGCGATCTGGCGCAGCTGCTGTCCACGCAGTGCGGGCACGACCTGCGAGCGCCGCTGTCCATCGCGCAGTGCGCGCAAAGTTTCGTGCCGCAAGGCGAGCCTTCGGTGCGCGGCCTGCGCATCGGCTGGCTGGGTGATCTGGCCGGCCACCTGGCCATGGAAGCCGGCGTGCTGGACGTGTGCGAACGCGCCTTGCAGCGCCTGGCCGACGCGGGCGCCGTCGTCGAACCTGCGGCACTGGGCTTCGACGCCGACCGCGTCTGGCAGGCCTGGCTGCTGTGGCGGCGCGCACTGGTGGCGCCGGCGGTGGCGGCCGCGCTGGCCAATGGCGGCACGCGCGACCAGATCAAGCCCGAGGCGCTGTGGGAGCACGACCAGGCCGCCGGTCTGAGCTGCACCGATTTCATGCAGGCGGCCCAGGTGCGCAGCGCCTTCTATGCGCACCTGCTTGGGCTGTTCGATCGCTTCGACGCACTGGCCCTGCCGGTGGCCCAGGTCTGGCCCTTTGCGATGGCGCAGCATTGGCCCAAAGTGGTGGCCGGCCGCGCCATGGACACCTACCACCGCTGGATGGAGACCACGATCTACGCCACCTTCGCTGGTGCACCCGCCCTCAGCGTGCCCGCCGGTTTCGATGCCGGCGGGCGCTGGCCCATGGGGCTGCAACTGATCGGCAAGCCGCAGGGCGATGCCGATCTGCTGCGTCTGGCGGCGGGCTACGAGGCCTTGATCCCGGAGCTGCTGCGGCGCCGCCCGCCGGTGCCCCATTGAAGCGGGTGTTTGCCCTGATCGGTCCCGTCTGCACCACCCACCACAATCGGGCATCGGCCGAGGCAAGCCCTGGCATACCGATTGCAAGCAATTCCCCGAAACATTGAAAGGTCCCCATGAAGGTTCATCGCAGATCGCTCGTGTCCCTCGCGTTGCTGGCCAGCGCCACCTTGTTCCACACAGGTGCCATGGCGCAGGCCAACGTGCTGCGCATCGTGCCGCACTCCAACCTGGCGATCCTCGACCCGATCTGGACCACCGCCTACATGAGCCGCAACCACGGCTACATGATCTACGACACGCTGTTCGGCACCGACGAGAACGCGAAGATCAAGCCGCAGATGGTGGACAGCTGGACGGTGAGCGAGGACAAGCGCCTGTACACCTTCAAGCTGCGCAAGGGCCTCGAGTTCCACGACGGCAAGCCGGTCACCAGCGAGGACGTGGTGGCCTCGCTGCAGCGCTGGGGCAAGCGCGACGCGATGGGCTCGGCGCTGATGCAGTTCGTGCAGCGCATGGACACGCCCGCACCCGACACCTTCCGCCTGTTCCTGGGCGAGGCCTGCGGCTTCGTGTTCGAGGCGCTGGGCAAGCCTTCGTCCAACGTGCCTTTCATCATGCCCAAGCGCGTGGCCGACACCGACGCCTTCAAGCAGATCGAGGAGCACATCGGCTCGGGCCCCTACGTCTTCAAGAAGGACGAGTTCAAGCCCGGCGACAAGGCCGTGTACACCAAGTTCGCCAAGTACGTGCCGCGCAGCGAGCCGCCCTCGGGCTCCACCGGTGGCAAGCGCGTGTATGTCGATCGCGTCGAATGGAACCTGGCATTGCGCGACGCGCAGGCACAGGTCAATGCGCTGCAGAAGGGCGAAGTGGACATCATCGAACAGCTTTCGTTCGACCACTACGAATCGGCCAAGGCCGACCCCAACATCCAACTGCCCAAGACCGACAAGTTCGGCCTGCAGTACATGGGCCGCTTCAACCACCTGATGAAGCCCTTCGACAACGTGAAGGTGCGCCAGGCCGCGCTGGCCGCGCTCACGCAGGAGCCCTTCCTGCGCGCCCAGGTGGGCGTGAAGGAGCTGTACCGCACCTGCGCCAGCATGTTCGTCTGCAACACGCCGTTCGGCAGCACGGTGGGCAGCGACATCCAGTCCAAGAGCAACATGAAAAAGGCGCAGGACCTGCTCAAGGCCAGCGGCTACGACGGCACGCCCATCATCATCATGAAGCCGACCGACCTGGCCTCGATCCAGAAGCTGCCCGACGTGGGCGCGCAGTTGTTGCGCCAGGCCGGCTTCAAGGTCGACCTGCAGGCCATGGACTGGCAGTCGCTGGTGGGCCGCCGCGCCAAGAAGGACGGCTGGCACATGTTCTACACCGCCTGGCAGGCCTTCGACGTTTGGAACCCGATCAGCAACCCGATCACCGACACGCGCGGCGAGAAGAGCACCTGGTTCGGCTGGGCCACCGACGACAAGATGGTGAGCCTGCGCAACGAGTTCATGCGCGCCACCGACGACGCCGCCAAGAAGAAGCTGGGCGAGGCGATCCACGTGCGCGCCTTCGAGATCGCCACGCACGCACCGCTGGGCGAGTTCGAGGCGCCCATGGCCGCGCGCAAGAACATCACTGGGTTCTTCGTCACCAACGGCAACATGTACTGGAACCTGAAGAAGAACTAGTGCCTCGACGGCAGGGCGCCCGCGGCGGGTGTCCTGCCGCGGTGGCCGATCCGCCCGATGCTCAACTTCCTTTTCAAGCGCCTGCTCGCCACGATCCCGGTGCTGCTGATCGTGGCGGTGCTGGTGTTCCTGATGCTGCGGCTCACGCCAGGCGATCCGGCCGCGGTGCTGGCGGGTGACGCGGCCAGCGTCGAACAGATCGCGCGCATCCGCACCAGCCTGGGGCTGGACAAGTCCATCCCGCAGCAGTTCGCGATCTGGTTCGGCAACGTGGTCACCGGCGACCTGGGCGAGTCGTTCTACTACAAGACCAAGGTCACCACGCTGATCGGCCAACGGCTCGAGCCCACCGTCTCGCTGGCGGTGCTCACCATCACGCTGGCGGTGCTGGTGGCGGTGCCGCTGGGGGTGATGGCGGCCTGGCGCTTCGGCAGCTGGCTCGATCGCGGCCTGATGGGCTTCTCGGTGCTGGGCTTCTCGGTGCCGGCCTTCGTGCTGGCCTATGTGCTGATCTGGCTGTTCGCCCTGAAGCTGGGCTGGCTGCCGGTGCAGGGCTACAAGCGCATCGCCGAAGGCGTGGGCCCCTGGGCCTACCAGCTGATCCTGCCGTCGCTGACGCTGTCGGTGATCTACATCGCGCTGATCGCGCGGGTCACCCGGGCGTCGGTGCTGGAAACCTTGGGCGAAGACTACATCCGCACCGCCCGCGCCAAGGGCCTGCCCGAGTTGGCCGTGCTGATGCGCCACGCGCTGGCCAACGCGGCGGTGCCCATCATCACCGTGATCGGCATCGGCATTGCGCTGCTCATCGGCGGCGTGGTGGTCACCGAATCGGTGTACGCGATCCCGGGCCTGGGGCGCCTCACGGTCGACGCCGTGCTGGCGCGCGACTTCCCCACGATCCAGGGCGTGATCCTGCTGTTCTCGTTCGTCTACGTGGCGATCAACCTGCTGGTCGACCTGAGCTACGTCTTCTTTGATCCGCGCATCAGGTATTGACATGACCCACCCCCGAAGCGCCTTCGTCGCCTCCCCCTCAAGGGGGCGCCGCCAGTGGCCCGGCAGAGCCGGTTCCACGGCGGCTGCTGGGTCGGGTCTGAGCTTGGACTTCCTGAAGTGACTGAACCCGTCGATGTAGCCCAATACGAGGCGCTCTCGGTCGAGGCGGCCACGGTCGTCAACCAGCCCAGCGCCTGGGCCCGCGTGCGGCGCAACACCTCCGTGCGCATCGGTGGCATTGCCCTGATGCTGCTGGTGCTGATCGCCCTGCTGGCGCCCTGGCTGGGCACGGTGGACCCGACGCTGTTCGACCCCGGCAGCCGCGATCTGCTGCCCGGCAAGTTCGGCGAGATCACCACGCTGGAAGGCGAGACGATCAAACACCGTTTCCTGATGGGCAGCGACAGCTTCGGCCGCGACATCTACAGCCGCGTGATCTACGGCACCCAGGTCTCGCTGATCGTGGGCCTGGCCACGGCGGTGGTGGCGATGGCCTTCGGCATCGTGCTCGGCCTGATGGCCGGCTTCTTTCGATGGTTGGACGGCCCGTTGATGCGCGTGATGGACGGCGTCATGGCCATCCCCGCCATCCTGATCGCCATTGCCCTGGTCGCCATGTGGCGCGGCAGCCTGCCCACGGTGGTGATCGCCATCGCGATCCCCGAGATCCCGCGCGTCACGCGGCTGGTGCGCTCGCTGGTGTTGTCGATCCGCGAAGAGCCCTACGTGGAGGCCGCCATCTCGCTGGGCACGCCCACCTGGAAGATCATGGGTCGCCACATCCTGCCCAACACCGTGGCGCCTCTGGTGGTGCAGGGCACCTTCATCTGCGCCTCGGGCATCCTGGTCGAGGCCATCCTGTCCTTCCTGGGCGTGGGCCTGCCGCCCGATGTGCCCACCTGGGGCAACGTGATGGCCGAGGGCCGCGCGCAGTTCAACGAGTACCCGCACAACATCTTCTTCCCCGGCATCTTTCTCGCAGTGACGGTGCTGGCGGTGAACATCCTGGGCGACGGGCTGCGCGATACGCTGGACCCCAAGATGGCGAAACGAGTATGACCCCCCGAAGCGACCTGCGGTCGCCTCCCCCCAAGGAGGGCGCCGCCAGCAGCCCGGCCAAGCCGGTTCTGCGTCGGCCACTTGATCATTCACCGTGTGTGCGCTGATGAGTACGTCTTCCGTTCCCATTCTCGAAGTGCGCGAACTCACCATCGCGCTGCCCTCGGGGGGCGACCGGTCCACCGCCGTGCGCAAGGTGTCGTTCACCGTGGGCGCGGGCGAGATCCTGTGCCTGGTGGGTGAATCGGGCTCGGGCAAATCGGTCATCGCGCAGAGCGTGATGGGCCTGTTGCCCAAGTCGCTGCCGGTGCGCAGCGGCCAGATCCTGCTGCAGGGCGAGGACATCACCCATGCGCCACTGGCGCGTTTGCGTGAACTGCGTGCCACGCGCATGTCGATGATCTTCCAGGAGCCGATGACCGCGCTGAACCCGGTCATGACCTGCGGTGACCAGATCGACGAAGTGCTGGCCCAGCACACCCGCCTGTCACCGGCCGAACGCCGGAAGAAGGTGCTGGACATCGTGCGCGAGGTGCTGCTGCCCGACCCCGAGCGCATGGTGGCCAGCTACCCGCACCAGCTTTCCGGCGGCCAGCGCCAGCGCATCATGATCGCCATGGCCCTGGTGCTCGACCCGGTGCTGCTGATTGCCGACGAGCCCACCACCGCGCTCGACGTCACCACCCAGGCGCAGATCCTGAAGCTGGTGCTCGACCTGCAGCAGCGCCACGGCGCCGGCGTGCTGTTCATCACCCACGATTTCGGCGTGGTGGCCGAGGTGGCCCAGCGCGTGGCCGTGCTGCGCCTGGGCGACATGGTGGAGGTGGGCGACAAGCACGACGTGCTGCAGCGCCCGCAGCACGCCTACACCCGCATGCTGATCGGCGCGGTGCCCACGCTGCACTTGAAGCAACGCACCAATGACGCGTCCGCGCCGGTGGTGCTGCGTGTGAAGGACCTGGAAAAGACCTACCTCGACAAGGGCTGGTTCGGCCCGCACCGCACCGTGCACGCGGCCAAGGCGGTGAACCTGGAGATCCGCCGCGGGCAGACGCTGGGCATCGTCGGCGAGAGCGGCTCGGGCAAGTCCACCGTGGCGCGCTGCGTCGTGCGGCTGATCGACCCCACCAGCGGCCAGGTGGTGTTGGACCCGGACGAGGCCGATGGCGGCGACGACATCGCGATGATGAGCGCGGGCGCGCTGCGCCCGCTGCGCAAGCGGGTGCAGATCGTGTTCCAGGATCCGTATCGCTCGCTCAACCCGCGCCGCACCGTGGCCCAGGCCATGGTCGAAGGACCGATGAACTATGGCCTGTCGCACGTCGACGCCATGGCCCGTGCCAAGGACCTGCTCAAGCTCGTGCGCATGGACGCCAGCGCCTTGGACCGTTACCCGCACCAGTTCTCCGGCGGCCAGCGCCAGCGCATCTGCATCGCCCGCGCGCTGATGATGGAGCCCGAGTTGCTGATCGCCGACGAGGCGGTGTCGGCGCTGGACGTGTCGGTGCAGGCCCAGGTGCTGCAGCTGTTCGAGGAGATTCGCGGGCGCCTGAACCTGGCCATGCTGTTCATCACGCACGACCTGCGCGTGGCCGCGCAGGTCTGCGACCACATCGCGGTGATGTCGCAGGGCCGCGTGGTGGAGTATGGACCGGCCGCACAGGTGTTCGGCGCGCCGCAGCACGAGTACACGCGCGCGCTGTTTGCCGCAGCGCCCGGACGCGGCTTTGAGTTCGGTGCCTGAGCAGGCCGACCAGCGCCGCCAGCTCGCGGTATGCGCCCGGCGCTGATTCCTGCGCTCCTGGCCGTGTGCTGGGGCCTGAACTGGCCCATCGTCAAGATCATCCTCGGCAGCGTGCCGCCGTTCACGATGCGCTGGTTCGGCCTCGGGTTGGGCGGCCTGCTGCTGCTGGGATTCGCGCTGGCGCGCCGCAGGCCGGTGTGGGGCACCGATCAGCGCCGCCAGTGGCCGCGCCTGCTGATGGCCGGCCTGCTCAACGTGGCGGCGTTCAACCTGTGCACCGCGTTTGCACAGCTGTCCACCAGCACCTCGCGCGCCTCGGTGCTCACCTACACCATGCCCATGATCTCGGCGCTGATGGCCTGGGTGCTGCTGGGTGAGCGGCCCGATCGCCGCCGCGGCGCTGCGTTGGCGCTGGGCAGCGCCGGCATTGCCCTGCTCGCCTGGCCCGTGCTGCAACGCCTGGCCGCGGGGGACCTGGACGCCCCGGCCTTGCGCGGGCTGGCCATGCCCCTGCTGGCCGCCACGGCCTGGGCCGCAGGCACGGTGCATGCCAAACGTTGGCCCTTGGCCGGCGATCGCATCGCCAACACCGGCTGGCAGTTGCTGGTTGGTGCGCTGTGTGGCGCGGTGGGTGCAGCGCTCACCGGTGAGCGCTGGCCCGCCAGCCTGCCTTGGCCCGTGGTGGCGGCCTTGGCCTACCACATCGTCGTGGCCACGGCCTTTGCCTACGTGGTCTGGTTCGTGCTGCTGGCGCGCTTCTCGGCCACCGTGGCTTCGCTCACCACGCTGGCGGTTCCGGTGGTGGGCGTGATGGGCGCCATGGCCCTGGTGGGTGACCGGCCTGCCGCGCTCGACTGGCTGGGTTTCGCAGGGGTCCTGGGCGGCGCGGCCCTGGTGGCGCTGCGGCTCGAGGGCCGCCACTGATGGTGCGTTGCGGTCGGGTTTGTCTATGATGCCTGGCGTCCCCGTTGCCCCCCACTGAAGGAGACCCCATGTCGAGCAAACCAAGCCAGTTCGTCTGGTACGAGTTGATGACCACCGACGTTGCCGCCGCCGAGGCGTTCTATGCCAAGGCGGTGGGCTGGAAGACCTGCGATTCCGGCATGCCGGGCATGAAGTACACGCTGCTGTCGGCCGGCGACTACACCGTCGGCGGCGTGATGGCGCTGGACGCTGACGCCATCGCCGGTGGCGCACGGCCCGGCTGGGGCGGCTATGTCGGCGTGGCCGATGTGGACGCCGCAGCGGTCCAGCTCAAGGCGAGCGGTGGCCAGGTGATGCATGGCCCGGCCGACATTCCTGGCGTGGGACGCTTTGCCGCCGTGACCGACCCGCACGGTGCCGCGTTCTACCTGTTCAAGGGCAATGCGGGCGAGATGCCCGCTGCCCCGGCCGCCGGCACGCCAGGCACCGTGGGTTGGCACGAACTGCACGCCGGTGACGGCGCAGCCGCATTGGCGTTCTACGCGGCGCAATTCGGCTGGACCAAGGACACGGCCGTGGACATGGGCCCGATGGGCGTGTACCAGCTGTTTGCGGCCGGCGGCGAAGCCATCGGCGGCATGATGACCAAGACCGCCGACATGCCCGCGCCCTGCTGGCTGTACTACTTCAATGTGGATCGCGCCGACGTGGCCGTGGACCGCGTCACCGGTGCCGGCGGCAAGGTGCTGATGGGCCCGCACGAGGTGCCCGGTGGGAGCTGGATCGTGCAATGCCAGGATCCGCAGGGCGCGATGTTTGCAGTGGTGGCCCCGCAGCGATGAGCTCGGACATGGGTTCATTGCGCCACGCCTCGCGCCGCCAGCTGGTGCTGGGCGCGTCCGCCGCCGGTCTGGCTGCCGCGCTGCCCTTCAAAGTGAGCGCACAGTCGGCCTGGCCGTCCAAGCCCATCCGCATCGTGGTGCCGTTCCCGCCCGGCGGCCTCACCGACGGCCTGGCGCGCAACTATGGCGAGTTCCTGGCGCGCAAGTTCGGCGCCACCGTCATCGTCGACAACAAGCCCGGTGCGGGCGGCACCATCGGCATCGACGCGGTGGCCAAGGCGGCACCCGACGGCCATACGCTGCTCATCAGCACCTCGGGCTCGCTGTGGCAGAGCCGGGTGCTGTATCGCAAGCTGCCGTTCAATGCCGACCGCGAGCTGGTGCCCATCGCGCTCTTTCCCAGTGGGGCCTTGGCCTTTGCCGTGCCCGACAAGCTGTCGGTGAAGACGCCGAAGGAGTTTGTCGAACTGGCCCGCAAGCAGCCCATCAACCTGGGCACCTACGCGCCGGCCTCATGGCCGCACCTCATCACCGACACCTGGAACCAGACCCTGGGCCTGAACATCGTGGCCGTGCACTACAAGGGCGAGGCGCCGATGTACCTGGATCTGTCCACGGGCCAGATCCAGGGGGCTGTGGGCAGCGTGCAGGGCCTGCTGCCGCACATTCAACGCGGTGCCGTGCGGCCGGTGGCCATGACCGGCCTGCACCGCAGCCCCAAGCTGCCCGATGTGCCCACCTTCGTCGAGCAGGGCTTCGACCACCCGGTGTTCCGGCTCGAAGGCTGGCTGCCGATGTGTGCGCCCACGGGTACGCCGGTGGCCATCCTGGAGCAGATCAACGCCGCGATCCGCGAAGCCTATGCCTCGCCCAAGATCCGCGAGATGCACCAGTTCTACGGCATTCCCACGGGCCCCACGCACACGCTGGCCGAGGCGGCCAGGCAGTGGGCCGACGATTCGCCGCAGTGGATCGCGATGGCCACCAAGCTGGGCATCACGCTGGACTGAGCCAGACCGTTGCCCGGAGTCTTCTTGCGCAGCCTTGGTATGGCGATCGGCCTCAAGCGGATGCGATGGATTCAGCCGCAGCCTGTTGGTGTTGGCCGTTGAGCGCGTCACGAGCGCAGCGTAGACTGCGCCTTCCCCGCAGTCCCCCTCTACACCCCAAGACCAGGGAAGCCAGGCATGAGCAGCGCCAAGCGCCTCTCTGGGAAGGTGGCGTTGCCATTTTCCGTGAACCTCCCGCGCGACGACCGGCCACGGCGGTCCCCGGGGCGTGCAGTCACGGCGGTTGGAGGGCGATTGCGGCCAGGCACGGCGTCGACGACGACGGCGTGCCGGAGCAGTCTTCGGAGTCGAGGTGGATTGGCAGCGACCCGCACGGTGACGCCTTCCAGGCGCCCGGCTGATCGAGCGTAACCAGGGAGGCACGCAGCATGGGCGATCCAACGGGCAGCACCGGGTTGAAGGGGCAATGGGGTGTTGGCAATCCCGCATCGCCGACCAGCCCGAGCACGCCGACCACCACCGACACGGGCTCGGACAAACAGGCCCAGGACTTCCAGGCGGCCTTCCAGCAGCAACAGGGCGTCATCAACGGGCACCTGCAGTACACCTCGGCCAACGCCGAGGCCGCGCGCCACGACCCCCTGGCCGCGCGCCGCGATGCGCTGTATGCGGCATTCCAGTCCGCACTGGGCAAGATCGATCGCAACAACCCCGCCAAGGCGCAGGGTGACATCGACAAGGTGCTCGGCGACGCCAGCGCACTGGCTGGGGAAGTCGGCACGTTTCGCCAGCAGGCCGAAAAGGCGAAGAACGACTGGGATTCGCGGCAAGGCAGCTTCGACGAGACCGTTCACAAGGTCGAGGAACTCGAGGCCTGGGAGGACGCCAAGGCGCCGGCCCTGCGCGGCCTGGTGGACGGCATCCGCACCTACGTCAACCAGCGCCAGTACGCCCAGGCCACGACGACGCTCGACCAGTTGCTGCCCAAGCTCGCACCGATCTACGAAGAGTACCTGCGGCAGAAGGAAGCCAAGCCGCAGTACGAACAGCAGCTGGCCGAGCAGACGGCGCGCCTGGATCCATTGAAGGCGGCCGATCGACCCTCGCAGCCGATGACGGCCAAGGCCGGCGAGGCCGATTCGGCGATGCAGCAGGCCAAGGGCAAGGCCGACAGCAAGGACTTCGTCGCCGGCCTCGAGCAGATGCACACCGTGCAGGCGGCCATCGACGAACTCGACCAGATGGCCAACGACCCCGAGCGCGCCAAGTTCCTCGCCGACATCGGTGGCGTCGAGCAGATCGTCCAGCCGCCGGCGGGCACGGCCTTCCATTCGCAGGAGGCGGACTGGAGCGCGATCACCGCGCTGAAGGACCAGGTCGCGCCCGCCGGCGACGGCGGGGACTATGCCGGTGCGAACGGGATGCTGGCCGACCTGAAAGACAAGGTCGATGCGTTCAAGGCCAAGCACGACGAGCTCGAGCAGCAGAAGCAGGCCTACGAGGACGCACTGACCCAGGCGCAACCGCGACTGCAGGCGGTCTCGGTATCGGAACCACAGTACGCCAAGCTGCAGCCGATGCAGCAGGCCCTCGACGCCGCGCGGACCCAGATGGAGGCGGCGGCGCAGGCCGAGGACTACGCGCAGGCGCTGACGCTGGTGCAGGATCTGTCGAGCCAGCTCGACGCGCTCGAGCAGGCCAAGGCCGAGATCGACCAGAAGAAGCAGGACTACGAGACGGCGCTGGCTGCAGTGCAGCCGAGGCTGCAGGCAGCGTCGGTGAGCGAGGCCCAGTACGTCAAGCTCGAGCCGATGCAGCAGGCCATTACGGCGGCGCAAACCGACATGGAGGCGGCAGCGCAGGCCGGCGACTACGACAAGGCCACCGCGTGCGTCCAGGACCTGAGCGCCAAGCTCGATGAGTTCGAACAGGCCAAGGCCGAGATCGACCAGAAGAAGCAGGACTACGAGACGGCGCTGGCTGCAGTGCAGCCGAGGCTGCAGGCGGCTTCCAGCTCGGAGCAGCGCTACGCCAAGCTCGAGCCGATGTTGCAGGAGCTGGCCCAGGCGCAGACATCGATGGAAGCCTCGGCGCAGGCGGGCGACTACGAGCAGGCCAACGCGCAGCTCGACGACGTGAGCGAAAAGCTCGACGCCTGCGAGGACGCGCGCAAGGAACTCGACGAGGCGCGCCAGGCCTACGAGCAAGGGCTGGCCGAGGTGCAGCCTCGGCTGGACAAGGCACTGCAGCCGGCCCAGACCAAGGCGCTGAACACCGCACGCGATGCCGTCGCAACGGCCAAGACGGACGTCGACACGGCTGCCAAGGCCGACGACTACGACGCGGCCGTGAAAGGCCTCGACACCCTGCGCGGCAAGCTCGACGAGTTCGACAAGGCCGTCGAGGCACTCGACGCGAAGAAGAAGGACTACGAGACGTTGCTGAGCACGCTGCAGCCGCGCCTGGCCAAGGCGGCGCAGGTGAAGAACGACAAGCTCAAGAAGGACCAGGACCACCTCGCGGCCGACCAGAAGAGCATGGAAGCTTCGGCGTTGGTCGGCGACTGGGAAGAGGCGCTGACCACCGCGCAGGACCTGTCCAAGCAGCTCGACACGTTCGAGAAGGCGGCTGCCGACGACGGCAGCATGCAGTCGTCGCTGGGCGGCGAGGTATCGATCGGGGAGATCTCGCTGAAGAAGGTGACCTTCACCTATCTCAAGGCAGAGGCCAAGGTGGGTGCGGCGATCAAGTTCGGCCTGGCCGGCGACCCGCCGGCCGGCAGCAACGTCAAGAAGGAAGACGTCGAGAAGAGCGTGCTGCAGAAGGCGCAGGAGGTGTTCAACGCCGGCAAGTGGGAGATGGGCGAGGCGGTCAAGGTCAATCCCAAGGAACGGTCGGTGACGCTGGCGGTGGCGCCCACCTTCACCTGCGAGTGGGGTCCGGTCAAGGGCGAGTTCGCGCCCGTGGAGGTGTCGCTGATCGGCTGGGACAAGAAGAGCGGACTGAGCGGGCCGAAGGCCACGGTCGTCAGCCTGACCCTCTCGTACAAGAACGAGTCCATGCGCGTGACGGTGGGCGACGTGACCATCGAGTTCGCGGCGGCCGGCAGCTTCGGGGTCGAGATTTCGCCGGACTATGCCGCGATCGCCGAGTGGGTGCTGAAGAACGTCGCGGAGAGCCTGCTGGAGACGATGGTCGAGGGCATCGTGCTCGACACCGCCGCGCTGGCGGCGGCGGCCGGTGCGGTGGCATTGCCGGCGGCCGCGGCGGTGGCCATCGGCTTTGGCATGTACCAGGAGTCGCGCAACATGGCGGCCGACCAGGCGGCCATCGCCACCGCCCTGCCCGCGCGCAAGAAGGCCGAGCAGGTGGCCAGCAGCTACGCCAGCGTGCTGTGCGGTGGCAAGAGCGGCGGCTCCGACGAAGGCGCCCAGAGCGCCAACGCGCAGCTCGCCCAGATCATGGACAAGACCGGCGCCACGCGCGAGCAGGTGCAGGAAGCGATCCGCAAGGCACAGGGCGGCTACGAGGCGGTGCGCGGCAAGGAGATCCAGCGCATCAAGGAACTGATGTACGCCGAGGCCTGCAGCAACTTCGATGAGGGCCACAAGAGCGAGTTCGGCTTCCTCGAGAACCGCGGCCCGGACTGGGGCTTCCGCGGCAGCTTCCGCAAGACGCTGCGCATCGTGCTGTTCGGCGGCGACTGAGGCGGGCCAGTGGCAGCGACCCTCCAAACATCCGTGCTGCAAGGCCTGCGTGTGCTCGAACTCGGCCAGGTGCTGGCTGCGCCGTTCGCCGGAGCGATCTTTGCGGACCTGGGCGCCGAGGTGCTGAAGATCGAGCGCGTGGAAGGCGGCGACGATGCGCGGCGCATGGGCCTGCCGTTCCGCCACGGCGATGCGCTGGCCTTCCACATCTTCAACCGCGGCAAGCAATCGCTGGCGCTCGATCTGAAGAGCCAGGCCGGTCTTGCCGCCTTCGAAGTGCTGGCCGCGCAGGCCGACATCCTGGTGCACAACCTGCGCCCCGGCGTGGCCGCCGAGATGGGGCTCGACGGCCCGGCGCTGTGCGCCCGCCACCCGCGGCTGATCTACTGCGAGATTTCCGCGTTCGGCCACACCGGCCCGATGGCAGGGCGGCCCGGCTACGAGCCATTGGTGCAGGCCTACAGCGGCCTGTCCAGCACCAACGGCGGGCCGGACGACCCGCCCATCCGCATCGGCGCCTCGGTGTGCGACCAGGGCACCGGCATGTGGGCCGTGATCGGTGCGCTGGCACTGCTGCAACAGCGCCAGCGCACCGGGCGCGGGGGCGTGGTGCAGGCCTCGCTGCTCGAAACGGCGATGGTGTGGAACGCGCAGAAGGCCGACGCCTGGATCAACCAGGGCCAGCTGCCCGTGCGCCATGCCAGTGGCCACCCGGGGTTCGTGCCCTACGAGGCCTTCGAGGCCAGCGACGGCCCCTTCCTCATCTGCTGCGGCAACGATCGCCTGTTCGGGAAACTGGCGCAGGAAATCGGGCAGCCGCAATGGACCGCCGATCCGCGCTTCGCCACCAATCAGGCGCGCCTTCAACACAAGGCCGCCCTGTTCGCCGATCTGTGCCCGCTGTTGCGCGCTGCGCCGCGCCAGCAATGGATGGCACGCTTCGAAGCCGTGGGCGTGCCCTGCTCGCCCATCCTCAGCGTGCCCGAGGTGATGCAGGAGCCCCAGGTCAAGGCGCTGGGCATGGTGTTGCCGGTGCCGGGGGAGGACTTCCACCTGACCGGGCTGCCCTTGTCCTTCGACGGGCAGCGGCCGGGGTTTGCGTGCGGGGCACCGAGCCTGGGGCAGCACAACGACAGGCACGGCTTGCCACCGTTGGCTGGTGAGCCGACGATGACACCTTAGCCGCGCGTCACGTCCCAGTCGATTTGCCCACCCGAAGTCGCACCACCACGAGGAAGAGCGAGATGTCTGCTGCCATGATTGCCGCGCTGGTCTTTACGGTGGCGCTGCTCGTCACGACGGCCTACTTCGTCATGGGTTCCATTCCGCTGCTGGTTCTGAAGCACGACACGCCACTTGATGCGCGCTTCGTGCGGGGTTTCTTCAACACCTACTACGTCGCCGCATTCGTCTCGGCGACGGCAACCTCGATCAGCTTCGCATTGGCCGGACGCGCAGGGCTCGCAGCCGGTGCGGCGGTGCTGGCCTTGATCGCCCTCGGCTTGCGCCAGAAGGTCATTCCCAAGATGGATTCGCTCGGCGCAGAAATCCAGTCGAATGCGATGGACGCCATTCCGGGATTCCGCAGAACGCACATCGCCGCCATCCTGTTCAACGTCGTGCAGCTGGTGGCCATCGTATGGAGTCTCACCACCTTGGGCCGCTAGCACGGGCAAGGCGCCAAGCCGCAGCGTGAGGCTCGGTTCCGGTCTTGTGCGGCCGCGTTGCACAGATCGAGTTGCCGCATACTCGCAGCCGTCCAAAGCCGATCGGAGCAGACCCATGCGACACCTGAAGACCAACGCGAAGGCCGCGCAGGCGCAGCCTCATTCCGACCCGGCAGACGACCGCCTGTGGCTTGCCAACGAACGCGAAAGCGGCTTCCAATGAAACCCCCTCGGCTTCAAGCCCTCTGTGCCATCGCCACCCTGTTCTTGGTGGGTGTCGCTGCCGCTCAGGCTCAGGACTACCCCGCCAAGCCCCTGACCATCGTCGTGCCCTTCGCCGCCGGCAGCGGCACCGACCAGATGGCCCGCGCCATGGGCCAGGCCCTGACCGAGGCCACCAAGGTGCCGGTGGTGGTGGACAACAAGCCGGGCGCCAACGGCTTCATCGCGTCGCAGTACGTGGCCCGCGCGGCGCCCGACGGCTACACGATGCTGATGACCACCAACACCACGCACGCGGCCAACGAGCACCTGTACAACAAGCTGCCCTATGACCCGGTGAAGGATTTCAGCCCCGTCATCCTGCTGGCCAAGGGCCACATGGCACTGCTGGTGAATCCCAATTCGCCCTACAAGACCGTGGCCGATCTGCTGGCCGATGCGCGCAAGCGTCCGGGCAAGTTGAGCTTCGGCAGCGGCAGCTCGTCCAGCCGCGTGGGCAGCGAGCTGCTGCGCCAGATGGCCGGTGTGGACGCGCTGCACGTGCCCTACAAGAGCAACCCCTTTGCCATCACCGACCTGATGGGCGGGCAGATCGACTTCATGTTCGCCGACGCGCCCACGGCCGTGCCGCAGATCAACGGCGGCAAGCTGCGCGCGCTGGCCGTCAGCGGCACCCGGCGACTGCCCAGCCTGCCCAACGTGCCCACGGTGGACGAGGCCGGCGTGAAGGGCTACGACATGAGCTACTGGACGGCCGTGTACCTGCCCGCGAATGCGCCGCCGGCGGTGGTGAAGAAACTCAACGAGCTGCTGGCCAAGGGCATGAACGCACCCACGGTGCTGACCTTCCAGGCCAATACCAGCGGTGAGCTGTCGTTGAGCACCCCCGAGGGCCTGGCCGCCTTCCAGGCTGCCGAATCGCAGAAGTGGGGCCGCGTGATCAAGGCCGCCGGCATTCAGCCCGAGTAACGCAACAAGAGAATGGCCAACCCCATGCCCGCCAAGGCGATTCCGGCCGGCCTGTTCATGGGCGACGACCGAGCCCTGCGCTGCGGCTGGTGCCAGGCCAGCCCGGCCTACCAGCACTACCACGACACCGAGTGGGGCTTCCCCGTCACCGACGATCGACGCCTGTTCGAGAAACTCTGCCTCGAAGGCTTTCAGGCCGGCCTGAGCTGGCTCACCATCCTGAACAAGCGCGAGGCCTTTCGCGCTGGCTTCGCCAACTTCGAGGCCGAGCAGGTGGCGCGTTTCGACGCGCGCGATGTGGCGCGCCTGTTGGCCGATGCCGGCATCGTGCGCCACCGCGGCAAGATCGAATCCACCATCAACAACGCGCAGCGCGTGATTGAGCTGCGGCGCGAGTTCGGCTCGCTTTCGTCCTATGCCTGGGGCTTTGAACCACCCCCTGGCTCGCGCCCCAAGCGCCTCACGCTGGAGCTCTTGCGCAGCATGACCACCTCGCCCGAGTCCGTGGCCATGTCCAAGGACCTGAAGCAGCGCGGCTGGACCTTTGTCGGCCCCACCACGGTGTACGCCTTCATGCAGGCCATGGGGCTGGTGAACGACCATCTGCAGGGGTGCCATGTGCGCAGCCGTGCCAGCACACCCGTGCCGCGATGACGACGCAGCCCGAGCCGCCACGACGCTGCGTGGTGGTGGGCACCAGCGGCGCCGGAAAGACACGCTTTGCCCGCGAGCTGGCGGCGCGCCTGCACTGCCCGCATGTCGAGCTCGACGAGTTGTTCTGGGGTCCGCACTGGACGCCCAAGCCCGCCGCCGAATTCCTGCGCCTGGCCACCTGCGCCGCGGCCGGCGAGCGCTGGGTCATCGATGGCAACTACAGCGTCACGCGCGATGCCGTTTGGCCGGCTGCCACGCACATCGTGTGGCTGAACTTCGGCCGGGCCACGGTGCTCGGCCGCATCCTTCGGCGCACGGTGCGGCGCGTGGCGACGCGCCAGGCGCTTTGGCATGGCAACCGGGAATCGTTCGGCAAGGCCTTCCTGTCGCGGCAGTCCATCCTGGTGTGGTCGGCCACCACCTTCGCCAAGAACCGAAGGCGCTATGGCCAGCTGATGGCCTCGGGTGCCTTCGCTCAGGCCAAGTGGGTGGAGCTGCGCAATCCGGCGCAGGCGGACGCGTACCTCCGGCATTGGCAATGAGTCCATGGCACCTCGCCGGGATGAGCTCGACGCTCGACGCCTCGTGGGCGCGCCGGCGATGAACGCTCGGCTGCGGTTTGGTGCGGTGGTCATGGCGCTGGTCGTGGCGGCCGGCGCGGCCCATGCCCTTCGCACCGGCCCACCGCGCACCGAGCGCATCGACATGGTGGTGATCCATTCCACCGGCGGCCCCACCTGCGACCTGCGCACTGGCCTGCCGATCTGGGTGGGCGCCGGCACGCTGGAAGACAACCTGCGCCAGATCGAGGCCCACCCCACGCTCGGCATCCACCACATGATCGACCGCGATGGCACCGCGCGTGCCAGCGTGCCCGAGGATCAACTCGCGCACCATGTGTTCCGCTACAGCGGGCGATCGATCGCCATTGAGCTCGTCAACGACGGCGACGGCATCGATCCGTTTCCCGCGGCGCAGCTGGATGCCCTGGTGGCCTTGCTGCGCGAGATCCGGCAACGCCATGGCCTCGCGCGCGACGGTGTGAGGCGGCACTCCGACCTGGATGCGGGATCCATGGCCTGCGATCGATCGAGACGACGCAAGGTGGACCCGGGCACCGCCTACCCGCACGAGACCATTCTGGACCGTGCATTTCGCAGCCCCTGAACCATCCGCGCGGTGCGACGGGCAGCGTGGGCTACGATCTGCCCGGCATGCCGAGGTGCCCAGGCCGTTGCCGCGGCCGTGCCAAACCATCGACCGGAGCCGCTGCCATGTCCATTCACGCCACCCAGATCATTGCCGCCTGCCTGGCCCGGGTGCTGTTGACCACGCCGGTGGCGCTCCGGATCGCGTTCTTCCCCACGCTGCCCTTGGCCAGAGCGGCCAGAGCGGGCTGAGGGGCAGCCGGTGGCCGCTGCCGGCTCCGTCTTGCGCTGGGCGTTCGCCGCGGCGGCGGTGCTGGCCTGTGGCATGCTGACCGTGCAAGCCGCACCCACCGTGGCTTCGAGCCGGGAGGCCAGCGCCGTGAAGGACATCCGCTTCGTCATTTTTCACACGCCGGGCCCCAAGTGGGTGGCGGGCAAGAGCCTGTTCGAGCAGGAGGGCGTGCAGGCGCATGTCGAGCACTACCGCCGCCTGCACACCCAGGGCAAGCTGGCGCTGGGTGGGCCTCACCTCGACGCGGGCGGGGGCGGCATGATGATCCCCGAGGCCGGCCTGTCGGAGCAGGAACTCACTGAGTTTGCGCAGGCCGATCCGGCCGTGCAAAGTGGCCTGCTGCTGGTGCAGGTCAGGCCCTGGTTGATCGGCATGAAGCGCTAGTGCCGGCAGACGCTGCATGCACCCGAGCCGTTGGTTCACGCTGCCGATCCGCTGGCTGCTGCCGTTGGCCCTGAGCGTGGTGCCGCTGTTGGGCTGCCAGTCAATGCCGGCTGCCGTTGGCGCCGATGCGGCCCAGGCGCAGGTGCTGGCCACCGAACGCGCCTTCGCCAAGACCATGGCCGATCGCGACCACGTGGCCTTCACGGGATTTCTGTCGGACGAGGCGGTGTTCTTCACCGGCCCCACGCCCGTGCGAGGCAAGGCGGCCGTGGCGGCGCATTGGGCGCGTTTCTATGCGGCACCCGCCGCACCGTTCTCGTGGGCCCCGGACGAGGTGCAGGTGCTGGACTCGGGCACGCTGGCATTGAGCAGCGGGCCCGTGCACGACGCCGGCGGCAAGCTCATCGCACGCTTCACATCCGTCTGGCGCCTGGAGGCCCCGGGCACCTGGCGCATCGTGTTCGACAAGGGCAGCGCCGCCTGTCCGGTCTGTCCCTGAGCGTGCGCACCCGCGGGCGCGCGAACGCCAGACCGGGTCGCGCGGGGCTCAAGTCCAGCCATGTCGTGCCGACAACTGGGCAAGCAGTCTTGAGAGGACACCGCACCATGTCAAGGATTCAAGGGCGGGCCGTTGCGGCCCTGCGTCGTGGTTTCACGATGATCGAATTGATCATCGTCATCGTCATCCTGGGCGTGCTTTCGGCGGTGGCCCTGCCGAAGTTCATCGACATGCGCGGCGATGCCGAGAAGGCGTCCATCGAAGCCTGGGTGGGGGCCTTGCGCAGCGCCTATGGCCTGATGTACGCGGCCACCATGGTGGCCAATGTCGGCTACACGAACCCCTATGCGATGGTGCTGCCGAGCATTGTTCGCTGCGATGGCGTGGACCAGCTGGAGCCGCGCGGTGAGCAGTGGCAGGGCAATCACCTGGCCCTGGCCGGCCTGCGCAATGCGGTGTTCAAGGACAACACGCAGATGGCCTGCTCGTACGGCAGCAACAGCATCGAATTCGACACCCGCTCGGGCCGCCACGTCAGCATCGTCAACAACGGCCAGGGTGTCACGTGGTCGGCCTCGCCCGCGTACTGACGGGCGCGTGTTCGGCTGGCTGGCGCGGCCTGGCGGCTGAAGCCGGACGCCCAGCCCCTCGGGCATACCTCGCGGGCCGGCGTGCCCTGGCGCTGCTGGCAGGCCTGGCCGTCATGGCGACGGCCGTACTCACGCAGCCCTGGGCGGCGATCTGGGCCAAGGCCTTGGTCGATCCCTTCTTCCACAGCACGTCGGCCGGTGCCGCACTCACCTTGCTGGGATTTGCCGCAATGGCCACGGTGCGCCTGGCGCTTGGCTCGGGTCAGCTGCCGCTGGCCGTGCAGCGTCTTGCGCTCGCCGGGATGCTGGTCACCGTGCTGGTCGGCAACGCGGGCAACCTGATCGCGCACCTGCAGCTCACGAGCCGCCTGGAGCTGCCCGCCAGCGTGGCGCTGTACCACTGGGTCGGTGACAGCAACACCTACAGCTACCTGCTGCATACGCATGCGGGCAAGGCGGCGGTGGACTGGATGCTGGTCGGTGCGCTCGACCGGCTGGCGCCGAGCTACGACATGGGCCGCGCCATGGCGCAGGCGGTGCCGGCCTGGACCGCGCCGCTGTGTGCCGGCGCGATGGCCTTGGCGTCCATGGCCGGCTTGGTGGCCTTGCCTGGCATGGCGTCGGGCCCCAGGCCTCGGGTGCGTCTGGCGCTGTTCTGCTTTTGTGCGCTGTCGTGCATCAAGTCGATCGCCGACGGCGGGCCGCTCACGTACCATTTCATCCCCGCTTTTCTGGTGCTGGCGTGGATGTCGGCGCAGTCCTGCGGCTGGGTGCAGCAGCTCACCCGTCGCGCCGTGGCCGTCGGGGCCGTGTCGATCACGGCCTACATCGTGGCCTGGTTGTCCCTCGGCGACGAGCCGGGTCTGGAGGCCTTTGTCGGGTTCGGTGGAACGTTGGCCGTGCTGGGGCTGTTGGGCTGGCAGGGCCTGCCGCGCCCGGCGCGCAGCCGGCCGGTGGTGCTCGGCCTGGGGCTGGCCTGCGCGGGCGGCGTCGCCTGGGCGGTGCTGGGCGCCTTGGTGGCCACGCCCTTGGCCTTGTCCTTGCCTCTGGACGAGGGCACCGAAGCCACACGCTGTGACCTGGGCAGCCTGCATTGCACGCGCCTGCCGGTGCACGGCCAAAGCGCCTACGCGGTCTATCGCAGCACGGGCGACGACCCGTTGAAGCCGCACCACACCTTCATTGCACCGCAGCAGGCGCCTGGCGCCAGCCAGCTGGTGGCGCTGATTCACCCGCTGCGCACCGTGGCACCGCGGGTCACGCCGGGGTCGGCCGTGGCTGTCACGCCCGTGCAGCGCATGGCCGGCACCGCCAACGTGGTGGTGGCACTGCGCGCCGCCACGGTGCCTGCCATCTTCAATCCGGCACCGAGCGCGTTCTCCACGCGCAACTACCACGTCTTCATGCACCTGGCCGCGGCGCAATTGCGGGCCCAGGGCCTGCAGGACTTCGCCCTGGTGCCGTTGCTGCGCCAGGCCGATGCCGATGCCGTGGGCCTGCGGTCGCCGCACTGACGCGCCATGCTGAGCCTGCAACTCGGTGAGGTGGCGCTGGTGGGCCTGGCGGTGGGCGCCGGGTCGGCGCTCACCGGGCTCGGTGCGGGGCTGTCGGCCCCCTTGCTCGCCTGCCTGGGGCTGCCGCTGCCTTCGGCCTTGCTGGCCGCCAAGCTGCCGGTGGCGGTGAGCGACGTGGGGGCGGTGTGGGGCCAGCTCCGGGGCCGTGGCAGGCCCGGTGTGCGCGACGCCAGGGGTGCGTGGGCGGCGGGCGCCGTGGTCGATGGGCCGGCGGTCGACGCGCTCGGCCTGTGCTGCACTGCTGTCGCGGGGGGCCTGGCCGCCGCTGCGGTGCTGTGCTGGCCTCCAGTGCTGTCGTTGATGTTGAGCGTCCTGATGTTGCTGCTGGCCTTGGTCGCGGCGGTGTGGGGCTTCAGGCCGCGGGCCGTTTCGATCTGCTGGGGCGGCTACATCGGTGGCTGTGGCGTCGGCGCCGGCGTGATGATGCGCGGCACGCGATTGCAGCAGGGCGAGCCGTGGTGGTGGCTGTCCTTGCGCGCACGCCAGGTGGGCGCGGCCGCCAATGTGGGCGCAGTGCTGGTGCTGGCGGGCGGCGGCTTCACCGCCGCACCGGAACTGTGGTGCCTGGCCTTGTTCCAGGGCCTGGGCGCCTGGGTCGCGTCGGCCGGCCTGTCAATCTGGCGCGGCAAAGCCTGCGACGAAGCCACGGTCGATGTGGTCCTTCCAGCGCCAGGCCCAACGCCCCTGCGCGGCCAACGGGCCCCAGGCACCGATGGCTGAACCATCGCCGGTGGCCAGCAGCGCCAGATAGCGGCGCTGCGGGGTGTAGGTCTGCATCTGGCCTTGCCCCAGCGCAGCGCGCAGGTTGTGGGTGAGCACCGGGCCCATGCGCACGGCATAGACGCCGGCCTTGGGCAGGCTGGCATCGGCTGCGCCGGGCGACGCGCCCCAATCGGCACAATCGCCCACGGCGAACACCTGCGGGTGCGAGATGGATCGCAGCTGAGCGTCGATGCGGATGAAGCCGTCGTCGCTCGAGGCCAGGCCGCTGCGGGCGGGCCAATGGTGCGCCTGCGCGCCAGTGGCCCACAGCACCAGGTGTTCGGACTTGGTGGGCGCCGAGGGTGCATCGTCGAAACCGGTGCCCAGCAGCAGCTCCACACCGCGCGCATCGAGTGCGGCCCGCACCAGGCGGGCTGCGTGCGGGGCCATGCCCGCCAGCAAGGTGGGGCTGCGGCTGATGAGCCGCGGCGCGATGGGTCGCTCGGGGCACATCAGGCTCAGGTGCGCGTGCGCGCACAACAAGGTTTCCACGCCCGCGGCGCCGCCACCCACCGCGGTGAGGGTCAAGGGGCGCTGCAGCGGGTCCATGGCCAGGTCGCTCAGCAGGGTCTCCCAGCGGGCGCGCAGCGCCCCCAGTGGCCGCATGGCCAGCACCTCGGCACCCGTCACCTCGGGTGGGTGCAGCGTGGCGCCGATGTTGATGGAGATGACGTCCGCCCCGAGCACCGTGCCGCTGCGCAGCATCACCTGGCGCAGGGCGGCGTCGCAGGCGATCACCTCGTCGGTGATCAGGCGCGCGCCGGCGGCCTGCGCCAGCGCCTCGAAATCGATGCAGATGTCGGCGAACGCGTAGTGGCCGGAAAGCCAGCCCGGCACCATGCCCGAATAGGGCGCCAATGCGCTGGGCGAGACCACGGTGAGGTCCACGTCGGGCAGCGGACGCCGCGCCCAGTCGCGCAACACCTGCGCATGCGCATGGCCGGCGCCCAGCAGCAGCAGGGTTCGCATCCTCAGGGTCGGCTGGTTCATGTCGGCGTCAGCCTCGTTGCCACCGATGGTAGCGCTCCACCCAGCGCAGCACGGCCTGCGGTGCGTGGGCACGCTTCCATTCGCCGGCGGCGTACTTGTTGGCCTCGGCCAGGGTGGGGTAGGTGTGGGGCGTGCCCAGGAGCTTGTTCAGGCCCAGGCCATGCTTCATGGCCAGCACGAATTCGGCCAGCAGGTCGCCAGCGTGCTCGCCCACGATGGTGGCGCCCAGGATCTTGTCCTTGCCGGGCACGGTGAGCACCTTGACGAAGCCGCTGGCACTGCCGTCGGCGATGGCGCGGTCCAGGTCGGCGATGTCGTAACGCGTCACTTCGAAGGGCAGGCCCTGCGCCTGGGCTTCGGCTTCGGACAGGCCCACGCGCGCCAGCTCCGGGTCGGTGAAGGTGCACCAGGGCATGGCGTGGTAGTCGACGCGGAACTTCTTGAATCGGCCGAACAGCGCGTTCACCGCCGCATACCACGCCTGGTGAGCGGCCACGTGCGTGAGCTGGAAGGGCCCGGCCACGTCGCCCACGGCAAAGATGTTGGGGTACAGCGTGGCCAGGTGGGCGTCGGTGGCCACGGTCTTGCGCGGGGTGAGCGGGATGCCGAGCTCCTCCAGCCCGTAGCCGGTGACGCGCGGCGCACGGCCGACGGCGCACAGCAGTTCGTCGTACGCCAGGGCCCGCTCCGTGCCGTCGGGCGCACGCACCACCAGCTGCCGCGCAGCACCGGTGGATTCCACGCGCACGGCGGTGTGGCCGGTGAGCAGGGCCACGCCGTCGCTGCGCAGCGACTGGGCCACGAACTCGGCGGCGTCGGCGTCTTCGCGCACCAGCACGCGCGGGGCCATTTCCACCACGGTGACCTGCGAACCCAGGCGCGCAAAACTCTGCGCCAGCTCGCAACCGATGGGGCCGCCGCCCAGCACCACCAGGCGCGGTGGCAGGGCCGCCAGGCGCCACACGTTGTCGGAGGTGAGGCAGCCCGCCTCGGCCAGGCCGGGGATCGGCGGCACGAAGGGCATGGCGCCGGCCGCGATGACGATGCTGCGCGTGCTGAGTGTGCGCTGCGCGCCTGCCGAGTCGGTGACCTGCACCGTCCAGGGTGAGGTGATGCGCGCATGGCCGATCAGCACCTCCACGCCAAGGCCGGTGTAGCGCTCGACCGAGTCGTGCGGCTCGATGTCCGTCACCACCTGGCGCACCCTCGCCATCACCGCGGCAAAGTCGACCTGGACGGCCTCCGGGGCCGCCTTGGTGTTCAGGCCGAACTCGGCCGCGTGGCGCATCTGGTGCGCCAGCTTGGCCGAGCGAATCAGGGCCTTGCTGGGCACGCAGCCGGTGTTCAGGCAATCGCCGCCCATGCGGTGCCCCTCCACCAGGGTGACCTTGGCCTTCACGGCGGCGGCGATGTAGGCCGACACCAGCCCACCCGCGCCGGCTCCGATGACCACCAGGTTGCGCTCGAAGCGCGCCGGCCGGGGCCAGCGGGCGTAGACCTTGCGGCGCTGCAGGGCGCCGACGATCGCCTTGGCCAGCAGCGGGAACAGGCCCAGCAGCACGAAGCTGCCCAGCAGTGCAGGCGACAGCACGTCGCGCAGGCTGCCCAAGGTGGCCAGCTGCGTGCCGGCGTTGACGTACACCGCCGTGCCCGCCAGCATGCCCAGCTGGCTGACCCCATAGAAACGCGTGGCGGAGATGGGCGTGAGCGCCACCACCAGGTTGACCAGGAAGAACGGGAAGGCCGGCACCAGCCGCAAGGTGAGCAGGTAGAGCCAGCCATCGCGCGCCATGCCCTCGTTGATGGGCGCGAGTTGTTTGCCGAAACGGGCCTGCACGGCATCGCGCAGAAGGTGGCGCGCCACCAGAAAGGCCAGGGTGGCGCCGATGGACGAGGCAAAGGACACCAGGACCAACCCCCACCAGAAGCCGAAGACGGCGCCGCCGGCCAGCGTGAGCACCGTGGCGCCGGGCAAGGACAGCGCGGCCATGGCCACATAGGCCAGCAGGTACGCGGCCGAGCTCAGCGCCGGTTGCTGCTGCACCCCGGCGACCAGCGAGTCGCGACTGGCTTTCAGCGATTCCAGTGTCAGCAGCTGGCCCAGACCGAAGCGCTGCCAGGCCCAGGCGGCGCCGAGCGCCAGCAGCACCACGGCCAGCCACAGCAGTCGTCGGGACGCCGCGCTGCCAGGTCGGGGCGCTGGGCCTTCAGGGGTGGTTTGTGGAGCGGCCATGGTGTTCCGGGTGGGGGTGCGTCGGCCGGGCAGCGTGGGGCTGCAGCGACCACTGCCAGTCGGTCGCTGCAGCCGGGGCTACCTTACACCGGCAACGCCGGTCGCTGTGCGACCTGGGGCCATCACCACCGCGCCAGGGTGGGCAGCCTCCCACTGCGCCGCCACGCGCAGCAACAGCGCGTCGTCACCGAGCGGCGCCCCGAGCATCGCGCCGATGGGCAGGCCGTCCGCCGACCAGCCCGCAGGCAGCGAGATCGATGGCGCTCCGGTGGCATTGGCCAGTGGCGTGAAGGGCGAGTAGCGCCACAGGCCATTGGGGCCGAGGCGGTAGTCGATGAAATCGGGATTGGTCATCGCCAAGCGGCCCAGGCGCGCCGGCGGCTCGGCCAACGTGGGCGTGAGCAGCAGGTCGTAGCGTTCATGGAACGCGGCCATCCGGCGACCCACGGCGTGCAGCGTGGACAGGGCACGCAGGTAGTCCGTGCCGCTGAAGGCGCCACCGACCTGCAGCGCGTCCCACACCACTGGCTCCAGCTCGTCCGGCGTGAGCGCGCGGCCGCGCCGCCTTGGCGATGTCCTGCAGCACCATGGCGGTGCCGACGGCCACCACCTGGATCACCGGGCGCACCACGTCCAGCGTGACGAGCTCGGGCGCAGCCTCTTCCACCTCGTGTCCCAGGGCCTGCAGTTGCCGCGCGAACGCGGCCACGGCACGCGCCACCTCGGGGTGCACGGCGTCGCCCTCGAAGAATCGATTGCACAACGCGATGCGCAGCGGCGGGGGCGGCACGGCCACGGCGTCGAGCCAATTCGACGGTTGGGCCGGAGCAGCATAGGGCGCGCCAGGGTCGGCACCCGCCGTGGCCTGCAGGGCGGCCACGCAGTCGCGCACGCTGCGCGTGAGCACGTGGTCGATGGCCAGGCCGCCCCAGCCTTCGCCCACCAGCGGGCCGCTGGGCATCAGGCCGCGCGAAGGCTTCAGGCCGATCAGGCCGCAGGCCGAGGCGGGGATGCGGATGGAGCCTGCGCCATCGTTGGCATGCGCGATGCTGACCATGCCCGACGCGGTGGCCGCAGCGGCGCCGCCGCTGGAGCCACCGGCCGAGTGCGCAGCGCTCCAGGGGCTGCGCGTGGGGCCGCCGTAGGCCACGGCCTCGGTGCTGGGGCTCACGCCCATCTCGGGCGAGGTGCTGCGGCCGAAGATCACGAAGCCAGCATCGAGGTAGCGCTGCGCGAGCGCGCCCATGCCGGGCCAGGCCAGGCCTTGCAGGCCGAAGACGCGCGAACCCATGCGCGACGGGAAGTCGGGGTGCGCCGTGGCCGGGCCCACGTCCTTGATGAGCAGGGGCACGCCCAGGAAGGGGCGGCGCCGCAGCAGCGCCGTGCGGGCGGCGGCATCGGAGCAACGCGCAACTTCAGCGTCCAGTTCGGCGGCGGTGGCCTGTGCCACCTCGGGCCGCAGCAGGCACACGGCATTGAGCGCCGGGTTCATCACCGCCACATCGGCCAGCGTGCGCTGCAGCGCCTGCTGCGCGCTGCACTCGCCGCGCGCGATGGATTGCGCCAGGGCGGTGGCGTCACCGTTGAACCAGGGAGTGGCGGACATCAAGGGCTCCTTCGGGTGCTGGCGGGGAGTTTCTTCCAAGGCAGGTCGGCCGGATCGGCGGCCATCGGGCCGGCGGCCTTGGCCACCAGCACGTGGCTGGCGATGGGGGTGAAGTCGGCGCGGAAGTGGTTGGAGCTCTTGCACACGATGATGCGCATGGCCTCGGGCTGGATGCCCACCATGCGCAGCATCTCGCGGTCGAGCAGCTGCGCCTTGCCGCTGACCAGCGCGATGCGCACGCCGTCGATCTCCAGGCAGGCGCTCTTGCCGAGTTGCAGTGGCATGCCGGTCATCATCGTGCCCTTCAGCGTGCAGCGGCCATCGGACAGCGCGACCACGCTGAAGCGGCCCTGCACTGGCGGATCGCTGGGCCGGCCGGTGAAGGTGGGTACGGCCACGCCAATGGCCATCTCCAGCGTGGCGCCCAGGCCGGCAGCGTGCGCGCGCTCGGCGGCGGCCGGGTCGGCCAGCATGCCCAGCGCCACCGCGCCGGGGAAACGCCGGCCGGCGCCCTGCGCCAGCAGCGCATGCAGCATGCCGGTGGTGTTGCTGTCGCCGCCGGCGCCGGGGTTGTCCTGCGTGTCGGCGATCACCACCGGTTGCGTGGCGCCTTCGGCCAGCGCCAGGGCCGTGGTCACGGCGTCTCGGGCGCTGCGCACATCCATCGTCCATTGGCTGGGCTCGGCCACCGCGTCGACCAGGGCCTGCACGGCGCGGGCAGCCTGCTCGCCGTGTGCCCACACCATCGGCGCACATTCCGCGAAGTCAGCGGCCGGGAAGCCCATGCAGAAACTCAGCACGGTGCCGTGGCGCCGGTCCAGCGCCACCAGGGTGTCGTAGTGCGCCTGGGCCGGTGGCATCCAGGTCGACTGGGCGTTCAACGGGATCAGGTACGGCAGCCGCCTGCAGGCCATCGGCTCGCGCCGGCCGGCACGCAGTCGGCGCTGCAGCAGCTGCGCAGCCAGCACGCCGGTGTCGGCCATGTCGATGTGCGGATAGGTGCGGTAGGCCACCAGTGCATCGGCCAGCGCCAGCATGCGTTGCGTCACGTTGGCATGCAGGTCCAGGCTGGCGACGATGGGCAGTTCGGGGCCGACCACCGCACGCAGCCGTGCGAGCAACTCGCCCTCGGCATCGTCGGCATGCTCGGCCACGGCGGCGCCGTGCAGGTCGAGGTAGATGGCGTCGAGGCCGCCGGCGCTTGTGGCGCCCATGGCCGCGCGCACATCGGCCACGATGTCACCCGCGATGCGCTCGAAGGCTGCGCGCGTCACGTAGGAGGAGGGCGTGGCCCCACCCCAGGCCGAGGGCAGCAGCTGCCAGCCTTGCCGCCTGGCTTCGTCGATGAAGCCACCGATGGGCGCGTTCACGCCGGTCATCAGCTGCTGCATCGCCGCGCCGCGCGAGTAGGGCGGGAAGGATTCGCCGCTCTCGAAGGCCGCCCAATCCGCCAGCGAGGGGGCGAAGGTGTTGGTCTCGTGCTGGAAGCCGGCGATGAGGATTCGGGTCATGGGGTGGCGTGCGAACGACGATGCATCGGGAGATCGATCATTTCACACGCTGCGGTGTTGACCATCGGCAGGGCCGCAGGCCGCCGCAACGGAGCGTGCCCCGTGCTCGCGCGTCGGGCGCATCGCCAGGCCCCCGGTCGCGCGTCGTTCAACCGCGAGGTGTTCGGGGTGGGCGCGGTGGGCGCGGGCCTTGCGGTGGGCGATCGCCGTCGCGGCGCGCCGGGCGCGGGCCGTCGCCGGATTCGGCAGGGCCATGCGGAGCACCGGGCCCGCGCGGACCACCAGGCGCCCCCGGGCCTCGCGGGCCCGGTCGCTGATCGGGACGACCCTGCGGGCCGCGTGGGTCGCCGGGCCCCCGTGGCCCGCCCATGCCACGGCCAGGGCGGCCTTCGCGACCAGAGAAGTCGGGCCGATGGTCTTCGCGCAGTGGCGGAGGTGGCGCCGCGGCACGCTCGCGCCGGGCCAGGTCCAGCAGGCCTTCCAGCGCGGCGGGTTCGATGCCCTTGAGTGCGCAGAAATTGGCCGGAGTGAGCGTGGTGGTCTCGAAGGCCCGCAGCAGCGCGGCGCGTTGCTGGCGCTCGGCATCCTCCTGGGCGCGACGCTCGTGCTGCAAGGAGCGGCGGCGCTCCAGCTCTTGCATCGCGGCGTCGCGGTGCTCGGCGCTCAACTCGCCATCCGCTTGCCCATCGAGATCGAATCGGGTCTTCGCGCGGGTGAGCGCGATCAGGTAGGACGTGCTGCCCGTATACCGGCGCAGGAAGCCCGACAGCGCAGGCTTGCTGAACACGCCCGGCATGCGTGCCTGGATGTCGGCCTGGATGCGCAACTTGATGGGCTTGGGTGCTCCGGTGAACAGCGCCGGGAAGCTCTTCTTCAGCAGCGCGGCACAGGCGGCCGGGTCCAGGTCGGCAGGCTTGCTGGCCGCGGGTGCCACCGGCGCGGCCGCCACAGCCACATCGGTCACGTCAGCGCCATCAGCGCCATCAGCGACATCGGGCACGTCGGGCACGTCGGGCACATCGCCGCCGGTGACAGGCACGGCCATGCATTCCAGCGTGGGCTCGGCCAGCGTCTCGGCCACCACGCCCGCCGCCGCCGGTGCCTCGGCTGCAGTGGTGTGTGGCGTGGTGGGCTGGGCGGCTGCGTCGGCAGGCAGCGCCGGCTCGGGGGTCTGGGGCATGGGGCGTGTCGGGTGCGGAAGTCAGGACCGCGATTCTGCCCCGCTTGCGCGCACCGTGCCCGTCTGGCGAGGTGTGCGCAAGCCATCGCGCCTGCAGAAAGTCCTCTTGACCGAGCGCCGCTGTCACGCGGCCACGTGCCGGCCGGTCGGCGTTGACGCAGGGCAATGCGCGCGCGACTGGCCACCTCAGAATCAACGATGCCCCTTGGCTGTTCGAAATGATCAGGATTTGTGCGGTGTCGTCGTGGTCCGCAGGCGTGATGCTCCTGCCAAGCCTGCTGTTGCAGGGCTGTGCCGTTCCGGGCACGCCGGTGACCCAGACCGTGCGCGTCGAGACGCCCGATTGCGCCCAGGCCCGATGCGAGTTGAGCAACGACCAAGGTCAATGGAGCCTGTTGCGCACGCCGGGCAGTGTCACGCTGACCACCTCGCGCGAGCCGCTGAAGGTGGTCTGCCGCGCCGACGATGGTGCGCAGGGCAAGCGCACGACCGGCTCGACGATGGGCCCCACCACGGGCGCTGGCGCCGTGGCCGGGGGCGTGGCCGGGGGTGCCGCGGTCGGTGTTGCCGTGGGCAGCGCGGCGTTGGCCTTCATCCCGCCGCTGGGCATCGTGGCCGTGTTGGCCGGCGTGGGTGCCGGCGCCGCCACCGGGCAGGCGGTGGAATCCAATCGGCGCGCAATCCACTACCCTGAACTGATCAGCGTGCCGATGACTTGCCCGGCCTTCACGGCCGATGCGCGACCGGTCGGCACCGCGCTCGGCCTGGGCATCCGCGGTCTGGCGCCGACCGACGCGCGCGAGGCTGGTGTCGGCCTGCGTGGCGCCGTGTTGGTGACGACGGTGCACCCCGGTGGCGCTGCCGCCGTGGCGGGGCTGCGCCCGGGCGACATCGTGCTCGCTGCCGATGGGCGCGACCTGGCCGACGCCGCAGATCTGGAAGAGCGCGTGCTGGCGCTGCCCGCCGGCACGCCGCTGTCTTTGCGCGTTTGGCGTGACAGCCAGCTGCTGACGCTGCAGTTGCTGCGCACTGAGAGCGCCCCCAGGCCGACGACCTACGTCGTCCGCCCCCCGAGGGGGTGAGTCAACTCGGGAGCGGCCCTTCGTTGACTCAAGAGGCCGCCATGAACTTCTCTACGCCCGGATGGCTGGTCGCGCTGCTGCTGCTGGCAGCGCTGACCGGCGGCTGCGCAACGAAGTTCGAAGGGGCCTACACCCCGGCGCTGTTCCCGCCCGCCGCGTCGGCGCCCGCCAGCCGGGCGCCGGGCCGGTTGGCGCTGGTGGTGCGGCCGCAGGTGCAGGACCTGGTGCACGAGGGAGACCAGGTTCCCGCGCGCGGCGTGCGCCTGCCCATCGGTCGCATCGTCGAGGAGGCCACGCTGGGGGTCTTTCGGGACGGCCTGCAAGGCGGCGTGCAACGCCTGGTGCAGGTGCCCGCTGCCGGCGCCGGTTTTGCCGCGAGCGTGGCGATCGAGTCGGTGCATGTCGAGCACGACAGTCGGGTGTTGTGGCTGGTTCCGATCCCGGTCTTCCCGTTCGTGGTCGGCGACAGCGAGGTCAGTGCGCGTCTGGCCTTCGAGCTGAGCCTGCTCGATGCCCAGGGGCGCACCGTGTGGACACACTCGTACGACAGCGGTCGAGAGGTCTACAAGCGACCGTCGTTCTGGAGCAACGAGCTGTTGCCCGAAGGCCTGCTGCGCATGGCCCATGAGGCCGCCTGGCGACTCGCGCAGCAGGCGCTGATCGATGTGCGCGAGTGGCTGGCGACCGAGCGCAACAAGCCACGCGAGCTGTAGGGCGGCGCGAACGGCGTGCCTGCCCGCCAGCCCGCCGGCGCACCGGCCCTCACATCAGCAGGTGCTCGCCGGCGTTCTCGCCGCCCAGGATCACGTAGTTCACCTTGCGCAGGTCCTGCAGGGCCTTGCCACCGGAGTAGCTGATGGAGCTCTGCACGTCCTCGCGCATCTCGCGCAACGTGTCGGCCAGCTTGCCCTTCACCGGCTCGAGGATGCGCTTGCCTTCCACGTGCTTGTACTCGCCCTTGTTGAAGTCGCTGGCCGAGCCGTAGTACTCCTTGTACAAGCGGCCATCCACCTCCACCGTGGTGCCGGGCGATTCTTCGTGGCCGGCAAACAGCGAGCCGATCATCACCATCGCGGCGCCGAAGCGCACGCTCTTGGCGATGTCGCCATGGTGGCGGATGCCGCCATCGGCAATGATGGGCTTGCTGGCCACGCGGGCACACCACTTCAGCGCGCTCAGCTGCCAGCCGCCGGTGCCGAAGCCGGTCTTCAACTTGGTGATGCACACCTTGCCCGGGCCCACGCCCACCTTGGTGGCATCGGCGCCCCAGTTTTCCAGATCGATCACCGCCTCGGGCGTGGCCACGTTGCCCGCGATCACGAAGGCGGTCGGCAGCTTGTGCTTGATGTGCTCGATCGTGGCCTTCACGCTGTCGGCGTGCCCATGGGCGATGTCGATGGTGATGTAGTCGGCGCCCACGCCTTCGGCCGCCAGGCGGTCGATCACGGCGAAGTCGGCCGGCTTCACGCCCGAGCTGATCGAGACGAACAGGCCCTTGTCACGCATGCGCTTGGCAAAGGCCACGTTGTCGAGGTCGAAGCGGTGCATCACGTAGAAGTAGCCGTTGGACGCCAGGTACTCGCTGATCGGCTCGTCCACCACCGTCTTCATGTTGGCGGGCACCACCGGCAGCGCAAAGCGGCGCGGGCCGAACGGGGCGCTGGCGTCGCACTCGCTGCGGCTTTCCACGCGGCATTTGCGCGGCAGCAGCAGGATGTTGTCGTAGTCAAAGATTTCCATGGCAGGGGGCTCCGTAGCTTTGGATGTCGCGGCGTTGAGCAGTGCCACGAGGTGAGCTGCGAGCGCTTGACCTGGAGTCCCGGTTCATGATCCTGGCCCACCGAGGCCGCCCAGCGGGGGGCGGTGCAGGCACAAGAAACCGGGCGCCAGAATTTGGGCCCGGTGGCTGATTGTACGCAGGTGGTTCGACGTCTCGCCTGGGCTCTGGCGCTACTCCCGGGTGGCGTGCGGTCGCCGCATCGATTGGCCGAGCGGGCCGTGGCGCCAGGCAGCCCGGGCGCAGGCCTGCCGACACGGGAGACCGTCAGCCAGCGTGAAGGCGATTCCCTTGCCGGCCACATTGCGCTAGCCTTGCGCCACCCCATCACGACCAGGAGCGCCACCATGGCCAATGCGGAAATCGACCTTGTCACGGGCAAGGTGTTCGACAAGAAGTTCGAGGCGGGCGTGATGAAGACCGCTCGGCGCGTGGCCGAGAAGGCGGTCAAGGCCGCGTTCGATCTCGACGCACCGAAGGACAAGCAAGCGCGCTACTGGTCGGTCGATCTCAATGTGGTCGTCACGCTCGACGACAAGTCGCAGCAGTTGGACGCCGGGTGCGGGGTCATCGTGCACATCAAGCAAGGCGGCAAGAAGTTCATGCATGCCAGCAAGCCGCCCAACAGTGCGAAGGGCAAGGTCAATGCGGCCAAACTGGCGCAGGCGGATGTCGACAGCATGGTCGAGGATGCCGTGTCTGCGGCGATGGACAAGCCCATTGCGCTGATGAAGGCAGGCAGCAAGGACCTGTAGCCGCCGCCGGCGGCGGCGTATCCGGGTGGTTCTTCGTTTTCGGCTTCGAGAAGAATGAGCGCACCAACATCAGCGCGAAGGAAGTCGAGGCCGTGCAGGGGATCGCCGCCGACCTCTTCCGCCTGAGCGCAAGTGAGCTCGACGCACACGTCAACACCGAAGCACTGAAGGAGATTTGCCATGACAGCGAAGGTCAGGGCCGCAAGCAAGATCCTCGACGCGGTGCATGAGACCGCGCGTGAGCTGCATGCCGCGGGCTTCATCGACATGCGCAGCATGCGCCACTACGACGCGCTGTGTCTGGCGCCCGTGCCGAACTACTCGAGCGCGAAGATCCGCGCACTGCGCGGCCGGCACAAACTCAGCCACGCCGTCTTCGCCTCCGTGCTCAACACCAGCCTGTCGACGGTTCGCCAATGGGAGATCGGTGACAAACACCCCAGCGGTCCGTCGCTGAAGTTGCTCAGTTTGCTGGACAAAAAAGGATTGGAAGTCCTGATCTGAGCCGCCATCTTTGGGCCGCTCAACCGACCGTCTGCATGCGCAGCCGGCGCGCGGCCTCTTCATCGCGCGCATCGTCGATCTCGCGCAGCACGCCGCCCAGGTCCACCGGCCCGGCCTTGCCGTGGAAGCGGCCGGTGAGGGGGCTGTCGAGCGCGAGTTGGCCCTTCTCGTAGAGCTTCCAGATCTCTGGGCCGAATTGCGTGGCCAGGATGTCCGGGGCGAAGCGGCCGAAGAAGTCGCGCAGGTTGTCCACGTCTCGCAGCAGCATGCGCTTGGCGTGGTTGTTGCCGGCCGCGTCCACGGCCTGGGGCAGGTCGATGATCACCGGGCCGGGCGCCCCATCCGTGGTGCCGAGCAGGATGTTGAACTCCGACAGGTCGCCGTGCACCACGCCCGCACACAGCATGCGCACCACCTCGCGGATCAGCGTGGCGTGGTGGCGCCTGGCGTCCTCGGGGCTGAACTCCACATCGTTCAGCCGCGGTGCGGCGTCGCCCTGCGGGTTGGTCACCAGCTCCATCAGCAGCACGCCGTCACAGAAGTTGTGCGGCTGCGGCACGCGCACGCCGGCAGCGGCCAGGCGGTGCAGGGCATCGACCTCGGCGCTTTGCCAGGCGGCCTCGGTGGCCTCGCGACCGAAGCGCGTGCCCTTGGCCATGGCACGGGCCTGGCGGGTGTTCTTCACCTTGCGGTTCTCGGTGTAGTCCACGGCCTGTCGAAAGCTGCGCTCGTTGGCGGCCTTGTAGACCTTGGCGCACAGCGTCTCGTCGCCGCTGCGCACCACGTACACGGCGGCTTCCTTGCCGCTCATCAGCTGACGCACCACGGTGTCGATCAGGCCTTCGTCGATGAGCGCTTGCAGTCGGGCGGGTGCTTTCATCGGCGCATTCTGCGCCCTGCGCGCGACACGATCCGACGGCCATCGCTGGTTTCAACCGATGGCGCTTGGCCATGCACCGGCGCAAGCTGCAGTCTCGGAGCGCGGCCACACAGACCACCACCATGCCCCCATCACCCAACACCGACTCCGACGGCGTGCTGCGCGTGCGCATCCTGGCCAATGGAAGCGAACTGCCACAGACGGTGAGTCTGGTGTCGCTGACCGTGCGCCGCGCCGTCAACGCCATCCCTTCGGCCAGGCTGGTGATCGCCGACGGCGACATGGCCACGGGCGAGTTCAGCGTGGCCGACTCTGCGCTGCTGGTGCCCGGCACCAAGATCGCCGTCCACCTGGGCTACGCCGACAGCGACGCGCTGGTCTACCGGGGCGTGGTGGTGCGCTTCGGCCTGAAGATCACCGGCAACAACGTTTCCCACCTGGAGATCGATTGCCGCGACCAGGCCGAGAAGATGGCGCTCGGCCGCCGCGATGCCACCCACCTGGACACCACCGACAGCGCGATGATCGAGGCCCTGGTGGCGGCGCACGGCCTGGCCGCCAAGGTGGATGCCACCACCGTGACACACCGCGCATTGGTGCAGCACCACTGCAGCGACTGGGATTTCATGCGCTCGCGCGCCGAGGCCAACGGCCGCCTGGTGATCGTCACCGATGGCGAGGTGAGCGTGAAGGCGCCGCAGACCTCGGCCGCGCCGCTGCTCAAGGTGACGTATGGCGAGAGCCTGATGGAGTTCGATGCCGACATCGACGCCCGCACCCAGTGGACCGCGGTCGACGCCGTCGCCTGGGACCCAAGTACTCAGGCCGTGACCGCCGCCAGTGCCGCCCCGCAGGACCTTGGCTTGCAGGGCAACCTGCAGGCGGCCGCCTTGGCCCAGGTGGCGGGGCCAGACCGCCTGCGCCTGCAGACCAGCGCGCGGCAGGACGTGGCCGCACTCACCGAATGGGCCAAGGCCCAGCAGACCAAGGCCGCGCTGGCGCGGGTGCGCGGGCGCATGCGCTTCCAGGGCAGTGCCCTGGCCCAGGTGGGCGGGTTGATCGAGCTCGAAGGCGTGGGTGCGCGTTTCAACGGCAAGGTCTTCGTCGGCAAACTGACCCACGAAGTGAGCGACGGCAATTGGACCACCGAGGTCGAGTTCGGCCTGTCGCCGCAGTGGCCCGCCGAGCAGGCCGATGTCATCGCGCCCGAGGCGGCCGGGCTGCTGCCCGGCGTGCGCGGTCTGCAGATCGGCGTGGTGACCAAGCTCGACGCCGACCCGGCGGCCGAGCACCGCATCCAGGTGCGGCTGCCGCTGATGGGCGACGACGCCCAGCCCGTCTGGGCGCGGCTGGCGGCACTGCAGGCGTCCAACGGCTTCGGCACCTTCTTCGTGCCCGAGGTGGGCGACGAGGTGCTGCTGGGCTTCCTCAACGGCGATCCGGGCCACCCGGTGGTGCTGGGCAGCGTCCACAGCAGCTCGCACCCGCCACCTTACACGCTGACGGACGAGAACAACACCACGGCCATCGTCACGCGCGGCCGATCGAAGATCGAGATCAACGATCGAGACAAGGTGATCACCATCAATACGCCGGGCGCCAACCGGCTGGTGTTCGACGACATGAACCAATCCATCCAGGTCAGCGATCAGAACGGCAACACCATCCGGCTCGGCACCGACGGCATCAGGCTCGACAGCCCCAAGGACATCGTCATCCAGGCCAAGGGCAGCCTCACCATCGATGCCGTGGGCCCGCTGAGCATGACATCGAAGGCCGACGCCAGCACCCAGGCGCTCAACGTCCGCTGCGAGGCGCAAGTGGGCTTCACCGCCAAGGGCAGCGCCAGCGCCGAGTTGTCCGCCGCAGGGCAGACCACGATCCAGGGTGCGATGGTGATGATCAACTGACGCCGAGCCCGATCACTTCACCGCACAGCGAGTCCGTCACCGCCATGCCGCCTGCCGCCCGCCTCACCGACATGCACGTCTGCCCCATGCAGACGCCTGGCCTGCCGCCGATCCCGCACGTGGGCGGGCCGGTGGTGGGCCCCGGGGTGCCCACCGTGTTGATCGGCAAGCTGCCAGCGGCCGTGGTCGGTGACCACGCGGTGTGCGTGGGGCCGCCCGACAGCATCGTCAAGGGCTCGGCCACGGTGCTGATCGGCCAGCGCCCGGCAGCGCGGGTGGGTGACGCGACCGCGCATGGCGGTAGCGTGGTGATGGGCTGCGCCACCGTGATCATTGGTGGCTGACGCGGCAGCCGGGCTGCAACAGCCCGCCAGGGACGCTGCATTTCCGCTACGCTGCCGGCCATGTCTGCCAGCGATCCCACCAGCTCAGCCGAATCGGCCGCAGCCGCCGCGCCGATCGGGGCGCCTGCCCGGGATCGACCCGAAGCGCTGCACCGGCTGCGGCTGGTGCGTGGCCGCATGCGAGCTGCACCTGTTGAGCCTGGAGACACGCCGCTGGGTGAAAGTCTCGGTGCTGCAGGAGCCCGAGCGCTGCACCGGCTGCAATCTGTGCGCGGTGCGCTGCCCGTTCCACGCCATCACCTTGAGAAGGCCGGATGCCGCGCGTGATTGAGTCGGGCAGGCCAGCTCGGTGTGCATCGGCCTGTGGCGGTCGGTGGCAGTTGACGCATCTGGCCACAGCGCCGAAGATGCCCCTTCACTCTGAAGGGACCGCATGTCATCACGAATCATGCTCGCCATGGCGCTCGTCATCGCCTCGGGCTCGGTGCAGTCGAAGATGAGTCCCTGCGACACCGATTGCGAGAAGTCCTACAAGGTCTGTGCCTCCAGCGGCAAGATGTCCGAGGGTGCCTGCATGGTCGCGCTGCAGAAGTGTCGCAAGGCCTGCAAGAAGAAGGCCAAATCCATCGAGCCGATGGGCTGAGCACAGCCGGGCCGCAGGGCGGCACCGCCACCGCCCCGGTCGCAGTTTCGCGGCTGCCTTGCCGCTCTCAAGCAAATGTGGCTCCGCCACTTTGCTTGATCCCCATGGGGGACGGGCGCCGCATGGCGGCGTCCTTGGGGCGCTCAGAAGTGGTAGGCCGTTCCGAATGAATAGACGATCGGCCTGAAGTCGATCGTGCTCTGCAGCACCGTGGCGCCGGAGGCCACCAGCTTGCTCTTGACCTGCAGCGCTGCCAGGCTGGCGAACACGCTCCACCGGCGGTTGAGCGCAAAGTCGATGCCGGCCTGCGCGGCCAGACCGGTGGAGTCGCCCAGCGCGACGTCGGGCGCCAGCTTCGACCGGATGTTGATGAAGCGCGTGAAGTTCACGCCGCCACCGACATAGGGCCGCCAGGTGTCCCCGTCCTGGCCGAAGTGATAGTTCAGAAAGAACGTGGGCGCCACGAACTTCGAGGTCAGGACTTCGTCACCCAGGAAGGCGACCGAACCGGTCGCCTTGGCCTTGATCCGGGGCGGCAGGCCCAGGGCCAGCTCGGCGCCCAGGTTCGGGCCCAGCTTGCGCTCAAATACCAGGAGAAGCGTGGTGGCGTTGCCGGTTTGTGCGTCGGCCCCTTCGGGCACACCCACGCCGATCACGCCGTTGGTGTGCGAATGCGTCGTGTAGGCGCTGATGCCGAGCTTGACGATGTTGTCCTGGCCCGACGCGCCGGTGGCGCCGAGCAGGGCGGCCAGCCCGATGGCCAGCATCTGGAGTTTGGATGTCATTCTGGGTTCCCTCCTTGCTTTGGCGTCACAGCCAGCCAAAGGACTTGAGCTGCTTGAGTACCGCGTCGCTGACGGCCTTGTGGCCCCCGGTGGTCGGGTGGTTCAGGTCGGCAAAGAACCAGGTGTTCGGGTCGGCACCACTGGCCAGCGCGTTGTACGGCGCCAGCGGCGTCACGTTGCAGAACAGCGCCGAGCCCTTCGCCGCCGCAGGCATCCTGGCAGGGTCGCAGGCCGGCGCGGTGACGTTGACAAAACCGTAGGCCGACGGATTGCTCAGCACGCTGTCGATCAGGGCGTGCACGTCGAGCACCTGTACCGCCTGCCCGGTCAGGCCCGCGCGCAACCACAGTTCGAAGGTCTCGGGCAAGGTGGTCAGCATGGGTCGGATCGTGGCAGGCAGCGTGGCGGCCTCGGGCGTCGTTGCCATGTTCATGAGGTTGGTCACTGCGACGTACTTGCCGCCCTTGGCCAGGATCTCGGTGCGAATCAAATCGGCCAGTTCGAGCGCTGCGGCTTTCATCGCCATCTGCGCCTGGGTCTGGGCCTCGAACGCCAGGGCCTTGAATTGGTCGGCGGTGATCTGCCCGGCGGAGGCCTTGGCCTGGGCCGCCAGCACTGCCGGCACATACTGCTGCTCGAAGACGACGAACACCTCGTTGAAGCCGATCGACACCAGGACCAGGTCACTGGCCTTGAAGCCACCGAAGCGCGCCAGGTGGTTGGCGATCTGGGTCTTCACCGGAACCGTCAACTGACCGGCCTCATGGGCATAGCCGTTCGGGTTGGTCACGCGCGAGCCGCCCTGCCCATAGCCGGTGCAGGTATTGGCCAGCGCCGGCACGGTGGCCGCGACCGGGCACTTGACCGATTGGCCGGCAAAGCCGACTTCGGCCGGCGTGATCGCCAGGCCCAGGGCCTTGGCCACGTTCTCGACCCAGATCGTGCCTGCCCCGTTGGCCGTGGCGAAATTGGTCGTGTACTTGCCGCCGAGGTACACGGGCGGGCTCGTCCCGGGGATCACGGTCGCGGGCGTGTAGCTGCCCAGGTCACTCAAGCTGTCGCCGAAGGACACGACGGCACTGAAACTGCCAGGACTCGTCGGTGCGCCAGAGGGTGTACCGCTGCCCGGAACTTCCGGATCCCCACCACCGCACGCGGCCAACAGCAATGCGCCAAGCAACGGCAGGCGCCAAGCTCTGGAGTACTTCATGACATCTCCCTTGTCGAAACATCCTCTGTGAATGGCTACTGTGCGAGCGATCGACCCCTGTGCGTTGAGTCTGATCAGCGCGTGCGCAGATCGGCTCCAGCAGACGTGGGCCTGCCGGAATCCGCAGCTCGGCCACAACGATGGACCGCTCGAACCCTCGGCGATTGAGTCCAGTCAAGCTGGACGCCGGCCCGAGCGCTTAGGCTGGGGCTGTCACTCGGGAGATGTTGGATGCGAAACCTGCCGGGCCTCGTCGCTGCACTGCTGTTCATTCCCAGCGCTGTTCACGCGAACCGGGCCGAATACGATGCCATGATGCTTGAGCAGGCTCAGCAGTCGGGCTGCATGGCCTGCCATACCGTCCTGCCGACTCCCCGGCGCGCCGATGGCCTGCCACCGATTGCACCGGCCTGGCGCGACATCGCCCTCAAGTACCGGGACGATCCCGGCGCGTCGGAGCGGCTCACGCACATCGTCATGACCGGCGCGAACCCTCGTTCCAGGCACTGGGTGGGAAAGGTCAGCACCGTTGCGATGCCGCCGAATGCCGGCGCGGTGTCCGAAGCCCGGGCGCGCCGCTTGGTGAACTGGCTGCTCGTGCTGGTGCCATAGCCTGCTTGGCAGGATAGGTGCCCGCCCTTGCGTACCCTCAACGCCTTTGCCGGCCGCTGGCCTGGCCTGTTCACGTCAGCATGGCGCAGCGGGCGCCAAGGGAGCTTGCGATGAAGCATTGGCAGTGGATCGCCACGGTCTTGGATGTCTGGCATGGTCGTGCTTTGCGCTGGTCGCGGTCGGTGGCCGCCGCAGTGTTGGCGTCGATGTTGATCGGGGTGGCGGCACCGGCGTTGGCGCAAGGGTCCCCTGGCGCATTGGACCTTCATTCGATCGTGCGGTCCGGCGACATCGAAGCCTTGCGCCGGGCCGTGGACGGCGGCGCCGACATCAATGCCCGCGACCCCTGGGGACGCACGGCCCTGATCGTGGCGCTGCAACAAGGCCGGGCCGCGACGGTGGAGTCGCTGATCAGCCAAGGCGCCGACATTTCGCTGACCGATGCCTGGGGCCGCACGCCGCTGCTGGTGGCCACCCAGCTGAAGAACACCGCGGCCGTGCGACTGCTGCTGGCGCGGGGCGCCGATGTGAATCTGGCCAACAAGAACGACATCACGCCGCTGATCGCCGCGGCGCAGACCGCCAATCTCGACGCAATGAGCCGGTTGCTGGCGTCCGGCGCGTCGCTGGATCGCACCGACAACCTGGGCTGGACCGCTTTGATGTGGGCCGCCAGCCGCAACGATGGCACGGCGATGAAGCTGCTTGTGGACCAGGGCGCCGACGTCGACAGGGTCGGCAGGGACGGGGCGACGGCCCAGGCACTGGCCCGCGCCCGTGGGGCCGATGCCGCCACGCTGGGTCTGCTCGCGAGCAGGACACCCGGTGGGCGTGCGGCCCGCGCGGTTGCGGCCGAGCCTCGAAGGCCCGTGCCTGCCGAGGTTGACGCGGCCACTGCGCTGCGCCGACCCAGCATGGATCCGGATCGCATCGTGCGCGGTCGACTCGACGCGCCGATCACGGTCGTGGAGTACACCGATTTCCAATGCCCCTACTGCGCCGCCGGCGCCAAGGCGGTGGACGAGGTCCTGGCCCGATATGAAGGCCAGGTGCGGCTCGTGGTCAAGCAAGTGCCGTTGCAGTTTCATCCGATGGCCAGGCCAGCGGCAGAGACCTTCGAGGCGCTGGCACTGCAGAGCCCGGCCAGGGCCTGGGCCCTCTACGACCGCTTGTTCGCGAGCTCGGCCGCGCTGGCCGGCGGCGAACCCGCTCTGCGCAAGCTGGCCGACGCGCTCGGTGCGGACATGGGACGGCTGGAACAGGATCGTGCCGGCCCCGTGGTTCGCGCCCGCCTGGCGAGTGACCTGCAGGAGGCGCAGCGATTTCAGTTCGACGGTGTGCCGGCCTTCATCATCAACGGCCGGGTGGTCGAAGGCGCGCAGCCGGCGCAGGCCTTCGTCGACGTGATCGAGGCCATCCTGCGTCAGTGATGCCGGCCTGCCCGCGGGTCGCTGGCGCCAGGCGCTGCGTTGGGGCAGCGCCCTCGGCACGCAGGGCGTGCGATCAGGAGCCCAGCCCGGACGGTGGCTTGACCATGGGCCAGCCGCGCCGGGCCCATTCGCTCATGCCGCCCTGGACATAGCGCACGTTCAGGTAGCCGCGCTCTCGCAGGGCACGAAGCGTCGCGCTCGACCGGTTCTGCGTGTTGCAGATGAGCAGCACGGGCTGTTTGGGGTCGGTCGGGATCTCGGCCAGGCGCTTGCCCAATTGCCGCATCGGCAACAGCTTCGCACCCGCGGCCACGCCGGTGGCGTGCTCTTCGGGTTCGCGGATGTCGATCAGCAGCGCGCGCCCGCTGCCGTGCTCGGCGCGCGCGGTGTCCAGGCTGACGGCGTCATCGGCTGCCAGCGCCGCGCCGAGCTTGCCCAGGGCCAGCATGCCCACGGTGACTGCCAGCCAGGCCACCCGTCGGCGGGACACGCGACCGGCGGGCCGGAGGTCGGAAGTGAGGAGGTCAGAGCGCATGAGTAAGTCCTGTGGCAGGTGGCGCAGTCGGCATCCGGACCGCCCGCCAGCGGCAGCGCTGGGCAGGGCCTGAACGGATGGGAGTCGGCTTGATGTCGTATACCCTGCATAGTATAGGCCTGCAGCCGGCCCGCCGCTTCGCCGTGGGTCAGCGCACGCTGAACCGCGCCGCCAGCAGATCGCGGGGGCGCGAGCTGGTGCCCACCAGCAGCTCGAACTCGCCGGGCTCGACCACGCGCTGGCCGCGGGCGTTGACCAGCGTGCAATCGCTCACTGGCAGGTCGACGGGGACCACCACGCGTTGTCCCGGTTCCACCCAGACCTGGCGATAGGCCTTGAGCTCGAGGCAGGCCCAGGTGACGCTGGTGACCAGATCGCGCACATAGACCTGCACGGTCTCCAGCGCTGGTCTGCTGCCCGTGTTGGCCAGGGTGATCCGGGCGCGCAGCGTGTCGCCCAGCCCGCATTCCGGCTGCGCGATGGACAGATCCGAACAGACGATCGTGGTGTAGGACAGGCCCTCGCCGAAGGCGAACTGCGGCTCCTGGCTGAGGTCGGCATAGCGGTGGCCATGTTGGCCGTTGATCTGGTTGTAGTAGATCGGCAACTGGCCGGCATGTCTTGCAAAGCTGATGGGCAGTCGACCGCTGGGCTCGATGTGGCCCCACAGCAGCTCGGCCAGCGCCAGTCCACCGCGCATGCCAGGGTTGAAGGCGCAGACGATCGCGGCGGCTTGCAGGGCCGAAGGGGGCAGCACCAGCGGCTTGGACGACAGCAGCACCACGACCATCGGCTTGCCGGTGGCGGCCAGCGCATCCAGCAGCGCGATCTGGGCGCCGAACAATTCCAGGGTGGCCGTCGACCGGCTTTCGCCGACCAGGGCGATGCTGTCGCCCACCACGGCCACCACCACGTCCGAAGCCTGGGCGGCCGCCACCGCCTGGGCCAGCAGCGGCGCGTCGGCCGACGCCGGCCGCGCCACCCAGGGGCGAGGTTGGCCATCGGGGAAGGTGGTGCCGTCCGGGTCGGGCGCCATCACCGCAATGTCGGCGCCGCGGGCATGCACGATCGACGAGCCTGCCGGCGCCAGGGCACGCAGGCCATCGAGCACGGTGCAGGTCAGCGCGCGTGGATGGCCATCGGGCATCCAGTCGATCTGGCCCGACGCGCCGGCCCAGTCGCCCAGCTGCGCGTGGGGGTCGTCGGCGTTGGGGCCCACCACCGCGATGCGCAGCGGCCGGGTGGCCGGCAGCGGCAGCAGGCCATCGTTGCGCAGCAGCACCAGCGATCGGCGGGCCACCTCGTGGTTGAGCGCGGTGTGCGCCGGCGCGCCGATCACGGCGGCCTGACGCGCTGGATCGGGCAGCCGCGGGTTCTCGAACAGGCCGAGCTCGAACTTCAGTCGCAGCACCCGAGCCACGGCCTGGTCGAGGTCGGCCTCGGTGAGCAGGCCGCGCCGGATGGCTTCCTGTGCGCCATCGAAGAAACCCGGTGTGGTCATCACCAGGTCGTTGCCCGCCTTGACCGCCACGGCGGCCGCGCAGGCGTGGTCGGGCTGGGTCTTCTGTTCCCAGACCATGCGGCCCACGTTGTCCCAGTCGGTGACCAGCGTGCCGGTGAAGCCCCACTCGCCCTTGAGCACGTCCTTCAGCAACCACTCGTTGGCGGTGATGGGCACGCCGTCGATCGATTGGTAGCCCAGCATGAAGCTGCGGCAGCCGGCGCGCGCGGCGCGCTCGAAAGGCGGCAGGAACCAGGCGCGCAACTTGCGCGGGCTGAGATCGGCTTCGCTCGCGTCACGTCCGCCCTGCGTCTCGGAGTAGCCGGCGAAATGCTTCGCACAGGCCAGGATGGCCGTTGGGTCGGCGAGACCGTCGCCCTGGTAGCCCTGGATCATCGCCACGCCCAGGTCGCCGATCAGCTGGGGGTCTTCGCCGAAGGTCTCGCCCACCCGTCCCCAGCGCAGGTCGCGCGCGATGCACAGCACCGGCGAAAAGGTCCAGTGCAGCCCGGTGGCTGCCACCTCGGTGGCCACGACTCGGCCCACACGCTGCATCAACGCCGGATCCCAGCTGCAGGCCATGCCCAACTGCGTCGGGAAGATCGTGGCGCCCGGCCAGAATGAGTGGCCGTGGATGCAGTCGTCGGCGGTGAGCAGCGGGATGCGCAGCCGCGTCTGCTGCACGCAGCGCGCGGCCACCAGCATGTCGGCCGGCGAGGTGTGCAGGATCGAGCCCACGTGGTAGTGCTCGATCAGCCCGGCCACGTCCTGTCGGGCATCGAGTTGCAGCATCTGGCCCACCTTCTCGGCCAGCGTCATGCGCGCGATCAGGTCGGCGATGCGCTCACCGATGGGCAGGGTGGGTTCTTGGTAGGGCAGGCCGATGGTCATGGTTGAAAGTCTATTGTGAAACCGCTTTCAGTTCGCGTCGGACGCGCATGCCAGCCGGGATTTTGCACGGCACCGCCCGTGGCCGGCTGGTTGTTCGCTCGCACCGGAAGCCGTTCACGGCGATTGAGTTCGCAGCGGGACCGTTCGCGGCGACCGGGCATTGGGTTCAGCCAGTCATTTCCCGGAGCCCGCTTGACCCGCACTTGAGGGTACGCAATGCGCGCGAGCGGCCTCGACCTAGAGTCGAGACAACTTGGCGACGCTTGCCGAGTGGAGCCTGCGCGATGTGGAGAGTCCTTGTCCTTGGCGTCCTGTCTTTCGTCGGCACGGCGGTCGGCGCGGCCGACACGGCTGGGTTGGCCCCGTCCGGCACCGCTCGCGTGTTGGGCGGCGATGTCTTCATCGCCAGCGGATCGGTGAGCGTGAACCAGCCGGTGGGCGGCGATCTGATCGTCTCCGGCGGCAACGTCGACGTGGACACCTCCGTGGCGGGCGATGTGCTGGCGTTCGGTGGCAAGGTGCACCTGGGATCCGGCCTGGGTGGATCGGTCTACGCTGCCGGCGGGCAAGTGACCATCGACGCGAAGGTCGAACGCAATGTCCGCGTCGTTGGCGGCCAGGTCGATCTGGGACCGAAGTCCGAGGTCGGCGGCAATCTCTCGCTGGCCGGCGGTCAGCTGCGCCTGGGAGGCACCGTGCGCGGCGAGGTGAGAAGCGCCGGTGGGCGCCTGCTGATCGACGGCCCGGTCGGTGGCGACGTGCTTGCATTCAACGGCAAGCTCGAACTGGGGCCGCGCGCGCGCATCGCCGGCAAGCTGCGCTACAGCAGCAACGAGGAACTGCAGCGCGATCCGGCGGCCATGGTGGCGGGCGGCATCGAGAAGCTTGCACCACTGGCCCCGAAGGCTGGGGGCCGCGCCGATGACGTCGGCGACCACCGGGGCGGACCAGGTGCCGCGAGCGCGGTCTGGACCTTGGGCCTGATGGTCTTGGCGGCGGCCATGCTGGCGGCGCTGCCCACTTTCTCGGCCACGCTGGCCGGAACCTTGCGCCAGCGCTTGGGCCTGAGTTGCCTGCTGGGATTCGTCTGGCTGATCTGCCTGCCGGTGGCTGCGGTGCTGCTGGTCATCACGCTGATCGGCATTCCACTGGCGCTGTTTGCGCTGGCCTTGTACGCAGCCCTGATGCCGATCGCCTGGGCCACCACCGGCGTCGGGCTTGGCGACTGGATGCTGTCACGCTGGCTGCCCGACCGAGCAGGCCAGCTGCCCGCGCGCATCGTTGCCGCGGCCCTGGCACTGCTTGCCCTGACGCTGCTCGGCTGGGTACCGTTGCTCGGTGCGGCCTTGGGCTTCCTGGCATTGATCGCTGGCCTGGGTGCCTGGTTGCTTCAGGTCTGGCGACTGCCGCCGGCCGCGCAGGCCTGACGGTTCCTAAACGTGAATGAAAGCGGCACATGAACACACTGACCAAACTCGCGCTGGGCCTGATGGGACAGGTCAAACCACGGCCTGCCATGGGCGACTCCACCGCCTGCACCAAGCTGCCACCACCGGCGCGTGGCGGTGGCATGCCGCTGATGGAGGCCTTGCGACACCGCCAGTCGCAACGGGAGTTTGCAGCCACGCCCCTGAGCGAGCAGCAGCTGTCCGATCTGCTCTGGGCGGCCGGGGGTGTCAACCGGCCGGAGCTTGGCGGCAGGACGGCCCCCAGCGCGATGAATGCGCAGGAGGTTCGCCTCTATGTTGCGCTGGCCCGGGGCCTGTTTCTCTACGATCCCCAGGCGCATGAATTGCAGCGTGTCGTCGCGAGCGACGTGCGCGGCGTCACGGGCTACCAGGACTTCGTTGACAACGCTGCACTGGACCTGATCTATGTGGCCGATCACACCCGCATGAAACTGGTGCCGGCCTCGCAACGCGAGGCCTATGCCTATGCCGCTGCCGGCGCGATGGCGCAGAACGTCTACCTGTTCTGCGCCTCTTCAAACCTGGCCACCGTCGTGCGCGCCTGGTTCGATCGCCATGCGCTCTCGGACGCGATCGGACTGGGCAGCGACGAGCAATTGCTGCTGGCCCAAACCGTCGGCGCGACCAAGGGCGGCGACCCACCGCAGGCCAGCTGAAGCGCGGCACCAGGGCGGAGTCGCGAAACGACTCGGGCTCATCGGGCGGATTCGGGCAGCCCATCGGAGCGACACCCGGCGCGGGCGCCGGCGGCCATGAATCATGCCAACGGGCTGCCGGCCGGGCCTTGGCCCAGCGCCGCCAGCTCCGCGTCGTAGCGTGCATACGAGGCTTTGAGCGTCGCGCTGTTGAGTGTCATCTCGCCAACCAGCTGGCCACTCAGGCCATCGAGGATGCGGGTTCGCACCCACACGGACTCGGTGCGTGCACTTTCGCTGAGCGCGATGATCTCGCGCTCCAGCAGGTAGGGCTGGTCGACGAACAGCGGGCCCTTGATCAGGCGGATCTCCTGCCCGGCGAACAGCCCCACCGCGGGGCCGTGGCCGCGGAAGCCGGCCTGGTCCATGGTGCTGCCCAGCAACACACTGATCATCTCCATCGGGATGATGGCGCGGCCCCAGGGCGAGTGCGGACCACCTTCGGGTGTGTACCAGGCGCAGGGCTCGGTGATCACGCCCAGCTTGTCGGCCAGCGTGAAGGGGTAGTGCGGGCCCATGTGGGTGTCGAAGCCCATGCGCACCGGCTCGGGGTTGCCGGCGCCTTGCAGGCCCACACGCAGATCTCGGTTGATCACGAGTCGCGTGGGTGGCCGCAGCTTGGCGATGCGCTGCCCGATCTCGGTGGCTTCACCACCGGGCCCGGCCGCCGCACCGACCGAGGCCGTGCCCGTGAGCACCGGCGTGCCGTCGCGCTTCTCGGCCCACAGGCGCGTGGCACGCTCGCCCGCCGGCGGCGGGCGCACGAAGGCGCGCACTTCCTCGCCCTCGACCACCATGTTCTGGTAGTGCGCGCTGATGCAGCCGGTCTCGAACCAGGCCTGGCCAAACAGATGGTGCAGCAGCGGGTCGAACTGGCTGAAATGCGTCGGCCCTTCGATCGGGCCGGCGCGCAAACCCAGGTCCGCCGCCATGGCGTCGTCGTGGATGGATTTATGGCCATCGTAGACCTGCTCGGCGAGCATCTGGCGCGGCTGGCGCAACGCGCCACAAAGGGCGGGCATGTCGGCAAAGGGATGGATCATCGGGCGCCTTTCAGGCGGCAGCGGCTGGGTTCGCGTGGATTCGGATCGCGGACGCCTCAGCCCTGCCAGGCATCGCGCAACTCGCGCTTCAGGATCTTGCCGATGGCGCTGCGCGGCAGTTCGCCCACCACCTTCAGCGCGGACAGGCGTTGCGTCTTGCCCACCTGGGCATTGACCCACTGGCGCACGGCCTCGCCATCGGCCACCGCATGCGCGCGCAACACCACGCAGGCCACCGGCGTCTCGCCCCACTCGCTGGAGGGCACGCCAATCACGGCCGCGTCGGCCACGTCGGGGTGCTGGCGCAGCACGGCCTCCAGGTCGCTGGGGTAGATGTTGAAACCACCGCTGATGATCATGTCCTTGCGACGATCGAACAGCGTCATGAAGCCATCGGCGTCGAAGCGGCCCACGTCACCGGTGCGGATGAAGCGCAGGCCTTCGGGGCTGGTCCACTCGGCTTCCGCGGTCTTGGCGGGCTGCTTGTGGTAGCCGCTCATCATGCCGCCGGAGCGGCCCACCACCTCGCCGGCCTCGCCGCGCGGCACCTCGCGGCCCTGCTCGTCGATCAGGCGAATGTCGTGCCCTTCGGCCGGCTGGCCCACCGTGTGCAATTTGGTGGGGTGCAGGTGCGCGTGCAGGATGCAGGTGCCGCCGCCCTCGGTCATGCCGTAGTACTCGATCAGCGCGCCGGGCCAGCGGGCCAGGATGTCGGCCTTGAGCGCGGCATGGAAGGGTGCGCTGGTGCACAGCTTGACGCGGAAGCTGGAGAGGTCGTAACGATCAAAGTCAGCATGGTGCATCAACCGCTGGTACTGCACCGGCACCAGCATGGTGTGGGTGGCGCGGTGTGCCTGGGCCAGCTCGAGATAGCCCTTGGCATCGAACTTGGGGCAAAGGACCACGCAGCCGCCCACGGCCAAGGTGGGGATCACCGCCACCAGGGTGGTGTTGGAGTACAGCGGCGTGGCAATCAAGGTCACGCAGTCCGGCCCGTAGCCGGTGAGTGCTGCGCGCTGGATGTGCACCCAGCGCATGGCGTGCGGCTGCACGATGCCCTTGGGTGTGCCGGTGGTGCCTGACGAGTAGATCAGGTTGAAGGGCCAGGCCGGGTCGATGGTCACCGGCCGTGGCCTTGCGCCGACGGGCGCCAGCCAAGGTTCGATGCCCTCGTCCAGGCGCAGCACGCGCGGCAGTTTGGCCTTGTCGACGCCACCGTCGTGCAGGGTCTGCAGCGTCGCGGCGTCGGCGAAGAACAGCTGGGCATCGGCGTCGGCCAGCATGTCGGCCAGTTGCCCGGCCGTGCTGCTGGGCGCCAGTGGGGCCACCGCCAAGCCGGCGCGCAGGGCGCCGAAGAACACGGCCACGTAGTCGATGCTGCTGGTCGCGCAGATGGCGATGGCCTGCGTCGGCTGGAAACCATCGCGTTGCAGGGCGGCGGCCACGCGATCCATGCGGGCGTCGAGTGCCGCGTAGGTCATTGCCTGGTCGCCGCAGCGCAAGGCCACCGCCTCGGGCGCGCGGGCGGCCTGCTCGGCCACCAGCGAGGGCAGGTCGCGGAACGGCGGCGGAACATACGGTGCCGTTGCGGTCGGGGCTGCCGATGTGCCGTTCGCGACAGGGGATGTGCTCATGGGGGGCTTAAAGTGGGGCGGTGGATCAAATCATTCTAGGCAGTGCTGCCACCACGCAGCCTTCAGCCGCCTGGCGCAGGAGACACCGATGAGCAGCCCCCGCTGGAAGCAGCGCCCTGAAGGATCGAACTGGGGCGAGTTCGGCGCCGACGATCAACTCGGCCGCCTGAACCTGATCACCCCTGCGCGCCGCCAGGCTGCGATCGCCGAAGCGCGCGAGGGCCTGGCCTTCGGCCTGAGCCTGCCGCTGGACGTGCCGGGCCAGCCCGTGCTCAACCCGCGCCGCAAGCCGCCCAACCTGAAGCCCACCGACCTGGAAGGCGTGCCCTTCATGAACCAGCCGCTGCGCTTCGCCAACCCGCGCAACACCGACGTGATCTGCGACGACCAGGTGCTGATCACGCTGCAATACAGCACGCAGTGGGACAGCTTCGCGCACGTGGGCTCCTGGTTCGACGCGGACGGCGATGGCGAGCCCGAGAAGGTCTACTACAACGGCTACCGTGCGCACGAACACATCCTCGGCCCGGGCGACCTGCGGCTGGCCGACTGCGGCTGTGGCGAGGGCAACTCCTACGCGCTGGCGCTGTCGATCGCCAACTTCGCGGCCACGCCCATCCAGGGGCGCGGTGTGCTGGTCGATCTGCATGCGCACTTCGGCGATGCCCGCACGCTGGTCGACTTCGACCTGCTCATGCAGGTGCTGCAGGCCGACCGCGTGCGGGTGGAGCCCGGCGACCTGCTGCTGCTGCACACCGGTTTTGCGCGCGTGCTGTGGGGCATGGGCAAGCATTGCGATGCCGAGGCCTTGCACCACACCGGCGCGGTGCTCGATGGGCGAGACCCACGCCTATTGCAATGGGTGAGCGGCAGTGGCATCGCCGCACTGTGTGCCGACAACTATGCCGTTGAGGCCTATCCCGCACGCGACACGGACGATCCATTGGCGCACCGCGCCGCGCTGCCGCTGCACGAGCACTGCCTGTTCAAGCTGGGCGTGCCGCTGGGCGAGCTGTGGTGGCTGAGCGACCTGGCCGCCTGGCTGCGCCGGGAGGGCCGCAGCCGCTTCCTGCTCACCGCGCCACCACTGCGCCTGCCCGGCGCCGTGGGCTCGCCGGTGACGCCGGTGGCGACGGTCTGAAGCGCAATCAATCGACAACGGAGGCCACATGGAACTCAATGGCAAGGTGGTGGTGGTGACGGGCGGTGCCTCGGGCATCGGGCAGGCCATGTGCCGACGCTTTGCGCAGGAAGGCGCGCGTGCCGTGGTGGTGGCCGACTTGCAGGACGAGGCCGCGCAACAGCTGGCCCGGGAGATCGGCGGCCTGGCGGTGCGCACCAACGTGGCCGTGCAGGCCGAGGTGCAGGCGCTGGTGGAGCGTGCCACGCAAAGCTATGGCCAGATCGACCTGTTCTGCAGCAACGCCGGCATCATCTCGCGCACCGATTCCGACGCCCCGCCGGCGGATTGGCAGCGCCATTGGGACGTGAACCTGATGGCCCATGTGCATGCCGCCAATGCCGTGCTGCCGCAGATGCTGGCGCGGGGCGAGGGCTATCTGCTGCAGACGGCCTCGGCCGCCGGCCTGCTGAGCCAGGTGAACGCCGCGCCCTACACCGTGACCAAGCACGCGGCGGCGGCCTTTGCCGAGTGGCTGTCCATCGCCCATGGCGACGCGGGCATCCGCGTCAGCTGCCTGTGCCCGCAGGGTGTGCTCACCCCCATGCTGCTGGGTGCGGCCAAGGGCGGCCGCCGCAGCTTTCTGCAGGAGGGCGCCGTGACGCCCGAGGCGCTGGCCGAGGTGGTGGTGCAGGGGCTGCGCGCCGAGCGCTTCCTGATCCTGCCGCACGAAGAGGTGCTCGACTTCTGGCAGCGCAAGACGGCGGACATCGACCGCTGGCTCAAGGGCATGCGCCGCCTGCGCGCCAAGGTGATGGGGGCCGACGCGTGAGCGCCGCCGCCACCGAACCCGAGCTGATCGAGGTGCTGGCCCAGCACCGGATCGACGCGTCCGCCGTGGCCGCCTGGTTGCGTCCTCGGCTGGACGCCGCGTTTGACGGACGAGTGCAACTGCGGCAGTTCCAGGGCGGGCAATCCAACCCGACCTACCACCTGGCGACCAATGTCGGCGCCTGGGTGCTGCGCAAGAAGCCGCCGGGCCAATTGCTGCCCAGCGCCCATGCGGTGGAGCGCGAATTCAAGGTGATGCGCGCGCTCGAAGGCTCGGCCGTGCCCGTGCCGCGCATGCTCGATCTGTGTGAAGACGCCGGCGTGATCGGCACGCCCTTCTTCGTGATGCAGCACGTGCCGGGCCGCCTGATGGGCACGCGATTTGCGCAACATGGCACGCTGGCCGAGCGCCACGCGATCAACGACGACCTGATCCGCGTGCTGGCCGAACTGCACCGCGTCGATTGGCGCGCCGCAGGCCTGGAAAGCTTTGGCCGGCCCGAGCGCTACTTCGAACGGCAGATGGCGCGCTGGGGCGCGCAGTGGGAGGGCTCGCGCACGGAGGCCGCGCCGGCGATGGAGTCGCTGCGCGCGTGGCTGCAGCAGAACCTGCCACGGGAGGAGCGCGCCACGATCGTGCACGGCGACTATCGCCTGGGCAATGTGCTGGTGCACCCCACCGAGCCGCGCCTGGTGGCCGTGCTCGATTGGGAGCTGGCCACCATCGGTCATCCGTTTTCCGACCTGGCCTACCTGTGTGTGGGGCACCACCTGCCGCCCGAGGAGGGCGGCTTCGTCGGGCTGGACCTGGGCGCGCAAGGCGTGCCCTCGCAGGCGGCCTGCGTGGCCCGCTATTGCCAGATCGCCGGCTGCGAGGAGCCGGCCGACTTCGATCGTTACGTGGCGTTCTCGATGTTTCGCCTGGCGGCCATCTGCGCCGGTGTGTACAAGCGCGCGCTCGATGGCAATGCGGCCGACCAGCGCGCCTTGGGCTTTCGCGAACGTTACTTGTCCATCGCGCAGGCGGGCTGGAGCCTGGCGCAGCAGGGCGCTGCGCCGCACTGACGCCGCAGCCGCCTCAGCCCGCCTGGCGGAAGGCCATCACCGCCTGGTTGCGCAAGGTGCGCAGCAGCGACATCTCGCGCTCGCCGAGCACGATGCCGGCCTTGTCGGCGGCATCGGCATAGATCAGCGCGAAGGGCGCGCCCTTCATGGCCATGGGCAACAGCAGGAACGACGGCGCCGCCACGGGCCCGCGGTACCAGGCCGGCAGCCGGCTGCGGATGCGTGCGTCGGACGAATCGCTGATGACCGTGTCTGCGCCCTTCTGGCACACCACCGTGAACAGATTGGCCGGCGTGCCGGCGGCCGGGCTGAGCGCGATGTCGAAGCTGTGCACCACCTTGTCGACCTCGCTGCCCAGGCCGAAGCGGCCGGTCAGGTGGTGGGTCTTCGGGTCGCGCAGGCAGAACACCACGCGCCGCAGGCGCAGGGCCCGCAGCATGGTCTCCAGGATCATGCGCAGCACCGCATTGAGCTGAAAGGCATCGCCCGCCAGCGTGTCCATCACGTCCTGGATGCCGGCGGCCAGCAGATCGGCGGTCAGGACGGGTGGCGGCGGTGCCACGCGGGCGGCCGTCGCGTGCTCGGCGTCCCGGCCTTGCACGATCGTGGCCGCCAAGTCATCTGGCGGCGCCAGGTCTGCGGTCGGGTGGGGCGCCGTCAACACCATCGAGAGCATGCGGTGGGTGGCCGTGTCCGGCGGCACCAGCATGCCCATGGCGGGCACCAGTTGCGCGAGCTTGATGCGCGAGGCTTCCACCGCCGCGAGGATGGCCGCCACCGGCAGGCCGAGCACCTGGGCGTGGTGGGCGGCCAGGCGAGCGATCCGGCGACGCGCCTGCTCGGCATCGACCGCCTGCATCGCGCTGGTGAGGTCATGGGCCAGGGCGGCCAGCCAGCGGTGGCGCTCGACGCCCCGCTCGGCGGGCTTGACCGGGGGGTCGCCCTGCGGCCGGCGCATCGCTCGCTGCAAGGCGTCCGGCAAGCCCCAGGACTTGGCCACGCCGACGCCCAGCGCCTCGAAGCCCAGGCCCAGCACCTGCTCGGAGGCCGCTTCGATGTCGTGCGGCGAAGGCCCTTCCTTGCCTGCGGGCGCCTTGCACATGTCGCTGATGGCCTTGGCTTCCTCAGGCAGATAGAACTCGGTCAGCAGGCGGCCGAGGTTCTGGAACATCGCCGCGAGGTAGGCATCCTCCACATCGGTGTCCCAAGGGGTCAGCTCGCTCGCCAGCTGGCCGGCCATCAGCGAGCGCACGAATTCGTCGCGCAGACGCGCGGCGTGGGCCTTGTCGCTCATGTGCTCCAGCAGCACCAGTGACAAGGCCATGTTGCGGATGCCGGCAAAGCCCACCAGGGCGACCGCGCGCGACACCGTGCTGATCGTTCCGCCGCCCATGCGGCTGAAGTGCGCGGTGTTGACCATGCGCAGCAGCTTGTTGGTCAAGGCCACGTCGCGCAGGATCTCGTTGGACAGGCTGCCCAGGCTCTCGGTGTCCGAGCCGACGATGCGCTGGATGCGCATCACCGCGTCCGACAGCGCGGGGAAGTCGCTCTTCAGCCGCATGCGGCGCAGCAGGAACTCCAGCGTCGCCTTGTGGCCCTCGATGCCGGCCTGTGGTGCATCGCTGAGCAGCGTGGTCGCCAGCGCGTCGCGGAACTCCCTGGCGGTGGCGAAGCGCTGGGTCGGATCGCGAGCCAGCGCACGCCGAACCAGGGCGCGCAGCGTGTCGTCGCACCGGGTCGAGGCGGCCAGCGCAAAGTCTTCTTCGCGAACCCGCTGCACGGCCACCATCGGATCGCGTTCGCGCACCAGGGCGATGCCGGCCAGCATTTCCGCCAGCACCATGCCGGCGGAAAACACGTCCATGGATGCGGCCGGCGCTGCGCCGGCGGCGGCCTCAGGCGACAGGTAGCCCGGCGTGCCGACGATGCGGCCGTCGCCGGCGTCGTTCACCCGCGCTGCAATGCCGAAGTCCATCACCCGGGGACGTCCGGTGTCGTCGATCAGGATGTTGGACGGCTTGAGGTCGCGGTGCACGATGCCCAGCGCATGCGCCGCCATCAGCGCGTCCAGCACGGCCATCATCAGCCGCACGGCGCGCGGTGGCGACAGGGCACCGTCGGCCCGCAATTGCTCGGCCAGCGTGCGCCCGCGCACCAGCTCGAACACCAGGTAGGCCATGCCGCCGTCCTCGTCGGCGTCGAACACCGGCACGATGTTGGGGTGGGTCAGCCGACTCACGGCACGGGCCTCGTGCAGCCATTGCTGCACCGCCACGGTACCGGCCTTCGGGTCGAGCAGCTTCAGCGCAACGTCGCGGTCCAGCCGTTCGTCATGGGCACGCCAGACGGTGGCCTGCGCGCCTGTGCCCAAGCGCTCATGCAGCGTGAAGCGCCCGATGCGGCGCACGGGGGGCGCCAGGGATGCGGGCGGCGCAATGAGCGAAGGGCTGGCGGGCATGGGGAGACGCGAGACACGTGCCCCGATTGGAACGAAACCCGGCCGGCGTCATGGCCCGAACAGACGGGCGAAGGGGTTCGAATTCCCGGCTTGCGGCGTGCCGCCCGCAGGGCGCTCGGCCAAGGGCTGGCCGCCGCATGGCCGGTGCGACCGATCACGCCACCTCGAACAGCCCCGCCGCGCCTTGCCCACCGCCGATGCACATGGTGACCACCACGTACTTCAGGCCACGCCGCTTGCCTTCGATCAGGGCGTGCCCCACCAGGCGTGAGCCACTCACGCCGTAGGGATGGCCCACGGCAATGGCGCCACCGTTGACGTTGAGGCGGTCGTCGGGGATACCGAGCTTGTCGCGGCAATAGATCACCTGCACGGCGAAGGCCTCGTTCAGTTCCCACAGGCCGATGTCGTCGACTTTCAGGCCGGCCTTGCGCAGCAGCTTGGGGATGGCGAAGACCGGGCCGATGCCCATTTCGTCGGGCTCGCAGCCGGCCACGGCGAAGCCGCGGAAGATGCCCAGCGGCTTCAGGCCCTTCTTCTCGGCCAGCGCGGCATTCATCACCACGCACACCGAGGCGCCGTCGCTGAACTGGCTGGCGTTGCCGGCCGTCACCAGGCCACCGGGCAGGGCGCTGCGCAGCTTGGCCACGGCCTCGAGCGTGGTGTCGGCGCGGATGCCTTCGTCGGCGCTGATGGTCACTTCCTTGCGCATCAGGCGGCCGGTGGCCTTGTCGGCCACGGCCATCACCGTGGTCATGGGCGCAATCTCGTCGGTGAATTTTCCGGCGGCCAGCGCGGCGGCGGCGCGCACCTGGCTGCGCACGCCGTATTCGTCTTGCGCCTCGCGTGGAATCTGGTAGCGCGTGGCCACCTGCTCGGCGGTCTGCAGCATGTTCCAGTAGATCTCGGGCTTGTGCTGCAGCAGCCAGGGATCGCGACGCATGTGCATGTTGGCTTCGTTCTGCACGCAGGAGATGCTCTCCACGCCCCCGGCCGCGATCACATCGGCCTCGCCGGTGATGATGCGTTGCGCGGCCAGCGCGATGCTCTGCAGGCCCGACGAGCAGAAGCGGTTGATGCTCAGGCCCGCGGTGGTGACGGGCAGGCCGGCGCGCAGCGCCGCCTGGCGCGCGATGTTGCCGCCGGTGGTGCCTTCGCCGAAGGTGAGGCCGAGGATCACGTCCTCGACTTCGGCCGGTTCGACCCCCGCGCGGGCCACCGCGTGCTGCACGGCGTGGCCTGCCAGCGTGGCGCCATAGGTCATGTTGAAGGCACCCTTCCAGCTCTTGGCCAGGCCGGTGCGGGCGGTGGAGACGATGACGGCGTCGGTCATGGTGTGGTCCTTCGGAATCAGTTGAACGTCTTGCCTGCATCCGCCAGCTTGCACAGCAGCGGGGCGGGTTGCCATGACTGGTCCGCGCCAGGCTCGGCAGCAAACTTTCGAAGTGCGCGTACCACGTTGGGCAGGCCCACCATGTCGGCGTAGAGCATGGGCCCGCCGCGGTGCAGCGGATGGCCGTAGCCGTTCAAGTAGACGATGTCCAGATCCGAGGCCCGCGCGGCGATGCCTTCTTCGAGGATGCGCGCGCCCTCATTCACCAGCGCGAAGATGCAGCGCTCGACGATCTCGTCGTCGCTCACCTTGCGCGGCGTGATGCCGAGCGAGGCCCGGTGCTCGGCGATGATCGTCTCGGTGGTTTCATCGGGGATCGGGTCGCGCGCGCCCGGCACGTAGCGGTACCAGCCCGCGCCGGTCTTCTGACCGTAGCGGCCCGCCTCGCACAGCTTGTCGGCCACGCCGGGCACGAAGGGCAGGCCGGCTTCCTTGGCCTTGCGCTGGCGCGTGGCCCAGCCGATGTCCAGGCCAGCCAGATCGCCCATGCGGAAAGGGCCCATGGCCAGGCCGAATTTCTGCAGCGCGCCGTCCACCTGCTGCGGCGTGGCGCCGGCGTTGATCAGTGCGGTGGCGGCCGCGCCATAGCGCGCCAGCATGCGGTTGCCGATGAAGCCGTCGCACACGCCCGAGACCACGGCGATCTTCTTGATGGTCTTGGCCAGGCCCATCGCGGTGACCAGCACGTCCGGCGCGGTCTTGGCGCCACGCACCACCTCCAGCAGGCGCATCACATTGGCCGGGCTGAAGAAGTGCAGACCGATCACATCGGACGGGCGCCTGGTGAAGCCGGCGATCGTGTCCAGGTTGAGGTAGGAGGTGTTGGAAGCCAGGATCGCACCGGGCTTGCACACGCCGTCGAGCGTTGTGAAGACGGTCTGCTTCACCTCCATGTTCTCGAACACGGCCTCGATCACCAGATCGACATCGGCAAAGGCTTCATAACTCAGTGTGGGCGTGACCAGGCCCATGCGCTGCTCCACCTGCTCGGGCTTCAATTTGCCCTTCTTCATCGAGTTCTCGTAGTTGCGGCGGATGGTGGCCAGGCCCTTGTCCAGCGCCTCCTGTTTCATCTCCAGCAGCACGACCGGGATGCCGGCGTTGAGGAAGTTCATCGTGATGCCGCCACCCATGGTGCCGGCACCGATCACGCCGACGGACTGGATGGGGCGCGGCTGCGTGCCTTCCGGCAGGCCGGGGATCTTGGCCGCGGCGCGCTCGGCCGCGAAGACGTGGCGCAGCGCGCGCGACTCGGGGCTTTGCATCAGCTGCAGGAACAGCTCGCGCTCCGCCTTCACGCCCTCGTCGAACGGCTTGGTCAGCGACAGGGCCACGGCCTCCAGGCACTTCAGCGGTGCCGGGAAGTGCTTGCTCATGCCGCCCACGGTGTTGCGGGCGAATTGCAGGAAGGCTTCGCCCGTCGGGTCCTTCAGCTTCAGGTCGCGCACGCGCTGGATGGGGCGCTTGTCGGCGAGCAGTTGCTCGGCGAACCTCACGGCGCCGTCGGCGAGGTCGCCTTCGATGACCTGGTCGAGCAGCGGCGTGCCGGCGAACTTGGCGGCCGCCACGGGGTTGCCGCCCACCACCATGTTCAGGGCGGCCTCCAGGCCGATCAGGCGCGGCAGGCGTTGCGTGCCGGTGGCGCCGGGCAGCAGGCCGATCTTCACCTCGGGCAGGCCGAGTTGCGCATCGGCCAAGGCCACGCGGAAGTGGCAGCCCATGGCCAGCTCGAAGCCGCCGCCCAGGCACTGGCCGCTGATGGCGGCCACCACGGGCTTGCTCATCGCCTCCACCAGCCCGATCAGCACGCGCAGATTGGGTTCGCGCGCGGCGTTGGGCGTGCCGAACTCGGTGACGTCGGCGCCGGCCGAGAAGGCGCGCGGCGTGCCCACCAGCACCACCGCCTGCACGTCGGCGTCGGCGGCGGCGCGGTCCATCGCATCGGCGATGCCGGTGCGCAGCGGCGCACCCAGGCTGTTCACCGGGGGCCGGTTCATCGTCACCACAGCCACCTGGCCGCGCACTTCATAGGTCACCACATCGCTCATGATTCGTCTCTCAACAGGGGTTCAAATGGTCACGCCGCCGTCGATGACCAGGCTTTGCCCGGTCACGAACGAGCCGGCCTGCGAGGCCAGGAACACGGCGGCGCCGGCGATCTCGTCGGGCTCGCCGATGCGGCGCAGCGGCGTGGTCCTGGTGCGCTGGGCGAGCATGGCCTCGTCTTCCCACAGCGCCTTGGCGAAATCGGTGCGGATCAGGCCGGGCGCAATGCAGTTCACCCGCACGTTGTGCGGCCCGAATTCCACCGCCAGGTTGCGCGCCAGCTGCATGTCGGCGGCCTTGCTGATGCCGTAGGCGCCGATGACGGGCGAGCCGCGCAGGCCGCCGATGGACGAGACGATGATGATGGAACCGTCGCGGCGCTCGATCATCTGTGGCGCGGCCATCGAGATCAGCCAGTGGTTGGCGACGATGTTGTTGTCCAGGATCTTGCGGAACTGCTCGTCGGCGATGCCGGCTTGAGGCCCGTAGTAGGGGTTGGACGCGGCATTGCACACCAGCACGTCGATGCGTCCGAACTGGCGCAGGGTCTCGTCCACCAGGCGCTGCAGGTCTTCCTTCGACGAGATGTTGGCCGGCACCACGATGGCGCGGCCCGCGCCGTGCCTGGCGTTGATGGCATCGGCCACCTCGGCGCAAGGCGCGGCCTTGCGCGAGGAGATGACCACCCGCGCGCCATGCTCGGCCATGCGCTGCGCAATGGCGCGTCCGATGCCGCGGGACGAGCCGGTGATCACGGCCACCTTGCCGCTGAGGTCGAACAGGTTCATGGCGGTGCCCCTCAAGCCTTGGCCTTGTAGCGGCCGTATTCGAGCCGCGCGATGGCGCGGTTGTGCACCTCATCGGGCCCGTCGGCCAGTCGCAGGGTGCGCAGGCTGGCCCAGGCGTAGGCCAGGCCGGCATCGCTGTTCACGCCGGCGCCGCCGTGCGCCTGCACGGCATCGTCCAGGATCTTCAGCGCCATGCGCGGGGCGGCCACCTTGATCATCGCGATCTCGAGCTGGGACACCTTGTTGCCCACCTTGTCCATCATGTCGGCGGCCTTCAGGCACAGCAGGCGCGTCATCTCGATGTCGATGCGCGCCTCGGCCACGCGTTGCTCCCAGATCGACTGATCGGAGATGCGCTTGCCGAAGGCCACGCGCGACTGCAGGCGCTTGACCATCTTCTCCAAGGCCACTTCGGCCGCGCCGATGGTGCGCATGCAGTGGTGGATGCGGCCCGGGCCGAGGCGGCCTTGCGCGATCTCGAAGCCGCGGCCCTCACCCAGCAGCAGGTTGGCCACCGGCACGCGCACATTGGTGAGCTGCACCTCGCCGTGCCCATGCGGCGCATGGTCGTAGCCATACACCGACAGCATGCGCACGATCTCGACCCCGGGCGTGTCCAGCGGCACCAGGATCTGCGATTGCTGCGAGTGGCGCGGTGCGTCCGGGTCGGTCTTGCCCATCAGGATGGTGATCTTGCAGCGCGGGTCGCCCACGCCGGACGACCACCACTTGCGGCCATTGATCACGTAGTGATCGCCGTCGCGTTTGATCGAGGTCTCGATGTTGGTGGCGTCGGACGAGGCCACGGCCGGCTCGGTCATCAGGAAGGCCGAGCGGATGCGGCCGTCGAGCAGGGGCTCCATCCACTGCTTTTTCTGTTCGTCGTTGGCGTAGCGCGCCAGCACCTCCATGTTGCCGGTGTCGGGCGCAGAGCAATTGAACACCTCCGAGCCGAAGGGCACCTTGCCCATCTCCTCGGCGCACAGCGCGTATTCGAGGTTGGTCAGGCCGGCGCCGCGGTAGGGGCTGTTCTCGGGCAGCGAATCGGCGGGCAGGAACAGGTTCCACAGGCCTGCGGCCTTGGCCTTGGCCTTCAGTTCCTCCAGCACCGGGATCACTTGCCAGCGGTTGGCCCCCATGTCCTTCATCTGCTGGTCCACCACCGGAATGGCCGGGTAGACATGCGCGGCCATGAATTCGACCACGCGATTGCGCCAATGGGTTTGCCGCTCGGACAGGCTGAAGTCCATCTCGTCTCCTTGGGGTGGCGGCCTTGGCCGCAGGGTTTCATGTCGTCGGAAGGCTCCGGCAACCACATGGCAGTTTCCCGGGCCGCGGCGCTTCTGTATGTCTCCAACGAGGCAGGGAAAACACCAGCAGGCCGGAAATTCGAATGTCCAGATGATGCGCCTTCCGCGCACGCACCGGCCCTCACAGCCAGCCCCGACCCGATGAGCGATCTGCACCTGCCCTTTTGGCCCGCCGGTGTGCCCAGGCACCTGTTCGTGCCCGAGACCCACCTCTACCGCAACGTCGAGGTCTCGGCGATGCGCTTCCCCAACAAGCCCTTCACGATCTTCTACGACTCGGTCCTCAGCTACCGCGAGTTCCAGCGCGCCACCGAGACCGTGGCGGCCTACCTGCAGCAGCGCTGCGGGGTGAAAAAGGGCGACCGGGTGCTGCTGTACATGCAGAACAGCCCGCAATTCATGGTCGCCTACTACGGCATCCTGCGTGCCGACGCGGTGGTGGTGCCGGTGAACCCGATGAACCTCACCGACGAGTTGCGACACTGCGTTCGCGACAGCGGTGCCAAGGTGGCCTTCGCGGCACAGGAGGTCTACCCGCGCCTGCAGCCGCTGGTGGGCTCGGGCGAAGGGCAGGGCCTGGGCCACGTCATCGTGGCCACCTACAGCGATGCGCTCACCGCGCCCACCGATCTGCCGCTGCCCGATTTTGTGACCGCACCGCGCCAGCCGATTTCGGCTGCGGATGCTGCGGCCGGCGCCGTGCCCTGGGCGGACATGATGGACGCCGCCCTGCGGCCCGGCCCCATCGAGGCCGGCCCGGACGACCTGGCGGTGATGCCCTACACCTCGGGCACCACCGGCCACCCCAAGGGCTGCATGCAGACGCACCGCAGCACGATGTTCAACACCGTGGGCGGTGGTGTCTGGGGGTCGTCGCCGCAGGGTGGCGTGGGCCTGGCCGTGCTGCCCATGTTCCACGTGACGGGCATGCAGGCCAACCTCAACGGGGCCATCTACTACGGCAGCACGGTGGTGGTCATGCCGCGCTGGAATCGCGACGCGGCAGCCATGTGCGTTCAGCGTTATGGCGTGACCGGCCTGGTGTTGATCACCGCGATGGTCATCGACTTCATGTCCAACCCCCGGCTGGGCGAGTACGACCTCGGCACCGTGCGCCGCATCGTCGGCGGCGGCGCGTCAATGCCCAAGGCCGTGGCGCTGGCGATGGAGCACAAGCTGGGGCTGAAGTACGGCGAGGGCTACGGCATGTCCGAGACCATGGGGGCGACGCATTCCAACCCGGTCGACCGGCCCAAGGCGCAGTGCCTGGGCATGCCGATCTTCGACGTCGACTCGCGCGTGGTGGACCCGGCCACGCTGCAAGAACTGCCGCCGGGGCAGACCGGTGAAATCATCGTGCATGGCCCCCAGGTGATGCTGGGCTATTGGGGCCAGCCCGCCGCCACCGAGGCGGCCTTCGTGCAGATCGAGGGCAAGCGCTTCCTGCGCACCGGCGACTTGGGCCAGGTGGATGACGAGGGCTATTTCTTCTTCGTCGACCGCTTGAAGCGCATGATCAACGCGGCCGGTTTCAAGGTTTGGCCGGCCGAGGTCGAAGCCTTGCTGCATGGCCACCCGGCGATCCAGGAGGCCTGCGTCATCGCCGTGCAGGACCCGCAGCGCGGCGAGACCGTCAAGGCGGTGGTGGTGCGCAAGCCCGGGCCGGCGGGGCAGGTGAGCGAACAGCAGATCATGGACTGGTCGCGCGAGCACATGGCCGCGTACAAGGTGCCGCGCATCGTGCAGTTCGTCGACGCGCTGCCCAAGTCCGGCACGGGCAAGGTGATGTGGCGCAAGCTGCAGGAGGCCGAACCGACGGCGCCCAGCGCGCCGCTGCCGGCGTAGGATGGCCGCTGCGGTTCCGTTGCGGCCTCCCTTCGGGGGCCCTGCCGGGCGAGAGGTGCACCGATGAAAGCGCGTGCTGGGATGTGGATGGGGGTCGGACTGATCGGCCTGATCGGACTGATCGGACTGATGGCCTGTGCGGTGCTGGAGCCGGCCATGGAACTGCGCACCGGCCAGAGCGAGGCCGAGGTGCTGCAGCGCATGGGCCTGCCCAACGCCCGTCACGCCATGCCCGACGGGCTGACGCGGCTCGAATTCGCGCGCGGCCCGGCCGGGCGCAGCACCTGGATGGTGGACCTGGACCGCGGCGGGCGGGTCGCGGCTTTCGAGCAGGTGCTCAACGAGGCCGTGTTCCAGCGCATCATCGGCGACATGTCGCGCGAGGACCTGATGCGCCTCATTGGCCGGCCCGCGCACCGCCAGGGCGAATGGCAGGGCCGCGAGACCTGGTCCTGGCGCTACCCCACCAACGATTGCCTGTGGTTCCGGGTGACGCTGTCGCCCGAGGGCCGGACCCTGGGCGGCGGCGGCTACATGCCGGACCCCAGCTGCGATGCGAACGACAAGGTGCGTGAATGAAGCAAAAAGTGGCCGTGCTGCATGGCATTCCGAACTGCGACACCGTCAAGCGCGCCCGCGCCTGGATCGCCGACCAGGGGGTCGATCATGCGTTCCACGACTTCAAGAAGGCCGGTGTCCCGGAGGATCGGCTGCTCGCCTGGCTGGCCAGCGCCGGTTGGGAGACGCTGCTCAACCGCAAGGGCAGCACCTGGCGCAAGCTCGACGAGTCCACGCGAGCCGCGGTGGTGGACGCCGCCAGCGCAGCGGCGCTGATGCGTGCGCATCCCAGCGTGGTCAAGCGCCCGGTGGTGGACTGGCCCGATGGCGCCACCACGGTGGGTTTCGAGGTCGCTCAGTTCGAGTGCCATTGTTGAGGAGCCCGATGCCTGAGTTCAGCACCCTGCGCATCACGCCCGACGCCGCCAACCCGCGCATCGCGCGGCTGTTGCTCAATCGGCCGGAGCGCCTGAACGCCATCAACGATGCCACGCCGCGCGAGATCCGTGCGGCGGTGGAGTGGGCCGAAGGCGAGGACGAGGTCCACGTCATCGTGGTCGAAGGCGCGGGCAAGGGCTTCTGTGGCGGCTACGACCTGCAGCGCTCGGCCGAAGGCATGGAAGGCGAGCACCCTTGCCAGCAGGAAAGCGACCCGTGGGACCCGATGGAGGACTACGCGTTCATGAAGCGCAACACCGAGGACTTCATGAGCCTGTGGCGCTGCCGCAAACCCACGATTGCCAAGGTGCATGGGGCGGCGGTGGCCGGCGGCAGCGACATCGCGCTGTGCTGCGACCTGCTGGTGATGGCCGACGACGCCCGCATCGGCTACATGCCCACCCGCGTCTGGGGCTGCCCCACCCCGGCGATGTGGGCCTTCCGCCTCGGGCCGGCGCGTGCCAAGCAGATGATGTTCACCGGCGACGTGATCGACGGCCGCACAGCGGCGGCCTGGGGCCTGGCCAACGTGGCCGTGCCGCTCGATCAACTGGAGGCCGCGACGATGCAGCTGGCCAACCGGATTGCCGGCGTGCCCCACGGGCACCTCGCCATGCACAAGCTGGTGGTCAACCAGGTGATGCTCACCGCCGGCCTCGAACAGACGCAGATGATGGCCACCGTGTTCGACGGCATCACACGCCACAACCCCGAAGGGATGTGGTTTCGCCGCCAGGCACAGGCCGAAGGATTCAAGTCCGCCGTGCAGTGGCGCGACAGCGGCCGCCCGATCCCCGAGGGCGACGAGGCGCGCGCGCTGGCCAAGGCACTCCAACACAAGCGCAAGGACCCCCGCCATGATGAGCTTTCCCCGCAGCTGGACCGACCCCGATCTGGACAGCTGGCGCGACACCTGCGTGCGCTTCGTCCAGACCGAACTCGAGCCCGATGACGCGGCCTCGCGGGCGCGCGGCCACGTCGGGCATGCGGTCTGGCGCAAGGCCGGCGAGCTCGGCCTGCTGTGCACCGACATTCCGCAGGAGTGGGGTGGCGCGGGTGGCGACTTCCGACATGAGGCCGTGATGTACGAAGAGTGCGCGCGCCGCGGCCTGAGCGGCTGGGCCAACAGCGTGCACAGCATCGTGGCGCATTACTTCCTCAACCACGGCACCGAGGACCAGAAGCGCCGCTACCTGCCGCGCCTGGCCAGCGGCGAGTTGGTGGGCGCGATCGCGATGACCGAGCCTGGTGCGGGCTCCGATCTGCAGGGCGTGCGCAGCCAGGCCGTGAAGCAGGGCGACCACTACCGGCTCAACGGCAACAAGACCTTCATCACCAACGGCTTGCTGGCCGGCGTGGTGCTGGTGGTGTGCAAGACCGACCCGACGCAGGGCGCGCGCGGCACGTCGATCCTGATCGTCGAGACGAAGGACTGTGCCGGCTTCAAGGTCGGCCGCGTGCTCGACAAGATGGGCATGAAGGCGCAGGACACGTCCGAGCTGTTCTTCGACGAGGTCCGGGTGCCCGAGGCCAACCTGCTCGGCGGCAAGGAGGGGCAGGGCTTCTTCCAGCTGATGGGCGATTTGCCTTACGAGCGGCTGATCATCGGGGTCTCGGCCGTGGCCAGCATGGAAGGCGCCTACGCGGCCACGCTGGCCTACGTGAATGAACGCAAGGTCTTCGGCAAACCGCTGATCGACATCCAGAACACGCGTTTCAAGCTGGCCGAGGTGGCCACGCAGATCAAGGTGGGCCGCGCCTTCATGGACCGTTGCGTGGAAGACCTGGTGGCCGGCACCTTGGACACGGCCACCGCCTCGATGGCCAAGCTCTGGGGCAGCGAGACGCAGTGCCGCGTGCTCGACGAATGCCTGCAGCTGTTTGGGGGCTATGGCTACATGAACGAGTACGTCATCGCCCGCATGTACGCCGACGCCCGCGTGCAGCGCATCTATGGCGGCACCAGCGAGATCATGAAGGAAGTGATCTCGCGGCAGCTCTGAAGCCCGCGCCGGCGCCGCGCCTTGGTGACATCGCGCGCACTGCGCCCGCTGCCAGAATCGCCCGACCCCACACCAAGGAGCCTGCATGGAAGACCGAGTCCGCATCCAGATCGACGAACAGGGCGTGGCCGATGTGTGCCTGGTGCGTGGCGACAAGATGAACGCGCTGGACGTCGCGATGTTCGACGCGCTGGTGGCCGCCGTGGAGCGCTTGCGCCATGAGCCGCGCGTGCGCGTCGTCGTGCTGCACGGCGAGGGCCGCGCGTTCTGCGCCGGGCTGGACATGGGCCGTTTCGAGAAGATCAATTCAGGCGCGGACGGCGGCATCCGCAACCTCGCGCCACGCACGCATGGCATCGCCAATTCGGCACAGCAGGTGGCCTGGGGCTGGCGCCAGCTGCCCGTGCCGGTGATCGCGGCGGTGCAGGGCGTGGCCTTCGGCGGTGGCCTGCAGTTGGCGCTCGGCGCCGACATTCGCCTGATCGCGCCGGACGCGCGCATGTCGGTGATGGAAATCAAGTGGGGCCTGGTGCCCGACATGGCCGGCGTCGTGCTGATGCGTGGCCTGGTGCGCGACGACGTGGTGCGCGAGCTCACCTACACCGGCCGCATGGTGCAGGGCGAGGAGGCCGTGCGCCTGGGCCTGGCCACGCGCGTGTGCGCCGACCCGCTGGCCGATGCCCTGGCCCTGGCCCGCGACCTGGCGCAACGCAGCCCCAGCGCCTTGAAGGCCGCCAAGCGCCTGTTCAACCAGGCGGCCGCGGGCGTGGACGACGCCACGCTGATGCAGGCCGAGTCCGACGAGCAGATGGCCTTGATGGGTGCCGCGCACCAGGTGGAGTCGGTGCGCGCCAACCTCGAAAAGCGTGCGCCGAACTTCCGCGACTGAGCCGGCCACCGAAGCCGCCACCGATCCTGCGATCGCAGGCCTGACCGAGCCGGCGGCGCAGAGCGACCGGCGCTTCCTGCCGATCGACGACGGCCGGCGCCTGCCGCCACCGGTGCGCGAGCACCGCCCGTTGCATCTGGTGCGCGACGAGCGGCTGCTGCGACTCGTGCGCGAGCGCCTGGCGGCGTGGCCAGTGCAGGCCATCACCGACCCCCGCCACACGCGCGCCGCGGTGGCCCTGGCCATCACCGACGAGGGGCCGGGCGCCGGTGTGCCGGGCCTGCCGCGGCACGGCGGCTGGAGCGAACACCCGGCGCTGATCCTCACCCGCCGGGCCGGCGGCATGCGCCAGCACGCGGGCCAATGGGCCTTGCCCGGGGGGCGGCTGGACGCCGGCGAGACGCCCGAGCAGGCGGCGTTGCGCGAACTGGCCGAGGAGGTGGGCCTGCAGCTCGAGGCCCCTGCGGTGCTGGGCCGACTGGACGACTTCGCCACCCGCTCGGGCTACATCATCACGCCCGTGGTGGTGTGGGCCGGCGACGCGCGCCAGCTGCGGGCCGAGCCGGGCGAGGTGCGCAGCATCCACCGCATCCCGGTGGCCGAGTTCATGCGGCCCGATGCACCGCTGCTGGACGAGGTGGCGCACAGCCCGCACCCGGTGTTGCGCATGCCCGTGGGCGAGCACTGGATCGCCGCGCCCACCGGGGCCATCGTCTACCAGTTCTGCGAGGTGTGCATGGCCGGGCGCGAAGCGCGCGTGTCGCACTACGAGCAGCCCCGGTTTGCGTGGAAGTAGGCCGTCGATCGGCCGTGCGCTCACACCGCGCGTTGCTCGAGCTGGAACGTGGCGCCCTCGTACTGTCCGAGCACCTGAGCCAGCCAGGGCAGCGCGGTGCGCAGTTCACCGTGCAGCGTGTGCGGTGGGTTGATCACGAACACGCCACTGCCCGCCAGGCCGAAGCCCTGCGCATCCGGCCGCTGCACGGTGAGCGTGGCGTGCAGCCAGCCCTTGGGCGAGAGCGTCTTCAGCTGCTTGGGCAGGCGCGCCGCCTCGTGCTTGCTCACCTGCGGGTACCAGACCAGGCAGATGCCCTCGGCGAAGCGCAGCACGGCATCGCGCAGGGCCTGCACCACCTTGCCGTAGTCGTCGCGCCCTTCGTAGCTGGGGTCGATCAGCACTGCACCACGGCGCGTGTGCGGTGGCACCTGGCCCTTGAGGGCGGCAAACCCGTCGGCGCGGGTCACCGTGGCGTTGCCCACGTCCTTGAAGCCGAGCTGCAGCGTGCGGTGATCGGTGGGGTGCAGCTCGAACAGGCGCAGCTGGTCGGTCGGACGCATCACGGCATGGGCCAGCGTGGGCGAGCCCGGATAGTGCAGCAACTCGCCGCCGGTGTTGAACTTGCGGATCAACGCCACGTAGTCGGCCACGGCGGGCGGCAGGTCCTTGCGGGCCCACAGGCGACCGATGCCTTGCAGGTACTCGCCGTTCTTCTGCGCCGCCGGGTCGCGCAGCGAATAGCCACCAGCACCGGCGTGCGTGTCCACCAGGCGATAGGGCTTGTCCTTCAGGTTCAGGTGCGCCAGAACGCGCAGCAGAACAACGTGCTTGAGCACGTCGGCGTGGTTGCCGGCGTGGAACGCGTGGCGGTAGGCGAGCATGGGCGTGGGCGGCGCAAAGGCCAGTGGTCAGGTCGCACTGTGCCACGGATACCTTCGCCGCCCCGACCACGCGGCCACCGCCTGGGCCGCGTCGGGCGTGGTCAGTGCGCCTCGGCCGCCTTGGCGGCTTCGATCGTGGCACGGTCGTCGGCCTTGCTGCCGTTGAAGAACAGATTGAGCACCACCGCCGTGATGGCGGTGAGCAAGATGCCCGATTCCAGCAGCGGATGAAGGCTGTGCGCCATCTGCTGCGTCCAGCGCGGTGCCACCAGCGGGATCAGGCCGGCGCCGATGCTGATGGCCACGATGTAGAGGTTGAAGCGGTTGCGGAAGTCCACCCCACCGAGGATGCGGATGCCGGTGGCCGCCACCATGCCGAACATCACCAGCCCGGCACCGCCGAGCACGAAGGTGGGCACCGACTCGACCAGCGCGGCCATCTTGGGCAGCAGGCCGAGCACGATCATGATCACGCCGGCGGCCACGCAGACGAAGCGGCTCTTCACGCCGGTGACGCCGACCAGGCCGACGTTCTGCGAAAAGCTGGTGTAGGGAAAGGTGTTGAAGATGCCGCCGATCAAGGTGCCCAGGCCGTCGGTGCGCAAGCCGGCGGCCAGTTCCGTCTGGCTGACGCGCTTGCCGGTCATGTCCGACAGCGCCAGGAACATGCCGGTGGATTCGATCATCACCACGATCATCACCAGTGACATGGTCAGGATCATCACGCCGTCGAAAGTCGGCGTGCCAAAGGCAAAGGGCGTGACGACATCGAACCAATGGGCCTTGGCCACCTTGTCGAAATGCATCTTGCCCATCGCCGCGGCCACGATGCAGCCGAAAACGATGCCCAGCAACACCGCGATGTTGGCGACGAAGCCCTTGCCGTGGCGCACCAACAGCAACACGACGACCAGCACCAGGCCGGCCACGGCCAGGTTGTCCAGCGCGCCGTAAAAGGCGTTGTCGACCATCGGGATCGGCCCGGCCAGCTTGAGCACCGGCGCCGCCGCACCCGGTGCGGCCGAGGCGGCGGCCGTGGCCGCGGTGGCCTTGGCAGCGTCGACCATGGCCACCAGCTTGGGCACGTCCACACTCTGCGCCATCGGCGGCACCCCACCCAGCGCCCAGCCCACGCCGACACGCATCAGGCTGATGCCGATGATGGCGATGATGGTGCCCGTGACCACCGGCGGGAAAAAGCGCAGCAGTTTGCTCATCACCGGTGCGATGAGCATGCTGACGATGCCCGCGCCGATGATGGCGCCGAAGATCGCGCGTGCGCCGTCGGGGCCGGGCTGTGCATTGGCCATCGCCACCATCGGGCCGACGGCGGCAAAGGTCACGCCCATCATCACCGGCAACTTGATGCCGAACCAGCGCGTGAAGCCCAGCGACTGGATCAGCGAGACCAGGCCGCAGCAGAAGAGGTCGGCAGAGATGAGCAGGGCGACCTGCTCCGGGCTGAGTTTGAGTGCCCGCCCCACGATCAGCGGCACGGCAATCGCGCCGGCATACATCACCAGCACGTGCTGCAGACCCAATGCACCCAGGCGACCGACGGGCAGGACCTCGTCGACGGGGTGAACATCACTTGAAACGCTCGTTCTCATGGATCATCTCCTCGGTTCACTGGGGGATGCGCCGGCTGTAAACCAGCGCTTGAAAGGTGGGTGGCCTTGCCCTGCGGCATGGGCGACGGGCCTGCGGACCGTGGCGCGGACGATGCCGGTCCCGGCCCGCCTGGACAGCAGGTCTTCAGGTGGGCGCGCAAGGCACGTGGAGCCGGTTCGATCGCACATCGCCGTCTATGCCATGTCACCCAGCCGGCCGTGCCACCGCTCCACACCCTGCAGGCGCTGCCGCGCCGCCGTGCCCAGCTGCGCGGCCACCTGCGCGGCCAGGAAGTTGATCACGCTGACGGCGGCCACGTAGGTGTCGAACATCGCCGCGCCGCGGCAATGGCAGCCCAGGGTCCAGTCGGCGCCCGGCACATCGGCGACGCCGGTGGGGTCGGTCACCAGCACGATGCGCACGCCCTCGGCGCGCGCGGCCCGCACGGCTGCGGCGAAGCTCGGTACGCGCCGGCGCATGCCCACCGCCAGGATCACGTCTTCCCGGCCCAGGCCGACCAGGCTCTCGGCCAGCGTCTGCGAGGGCAGCGGTGCCAGGTCCACGCCGGGTCGCAGCAGGCCGAGTTGGATGCGCGCGTAGAGCGCCAGCCAGGCGCTGTTGCGAAACCCCAGCACGACCACACGGCGGGCGCGGGCCAGGGCCAGCACGCTGCCGTCCACCGCGGCCTCGTCCAAGCCGTGCAAGGTATGCGCCAAGGACAGCTGATCGGCCGCCACGTGCTGGGCGTAGACGGCCAGTCGGCCGTCGCCCGGCGGCGCATCGGGCTGCAGATACAGCGGTGCGCCCCACTGCTGGGCCTGCCGCGCCTCGCGGCGCGCCGCAGCGTGGCTGTCGTAGCCCAGGCGCTGGATGAGCCGCGTCACCGCCGCCTTGGACGCGCCGGCGTCGGCGGCCAGCTCGGTGGCGGAGTGCGTGGCCAGACGGCCGGGGTGGTTGAGCAGCACGTCGGCCACCCGCGCTTCGCTGCCCGGCAGGCCCTCGTAGCAGGCGTGGATGCGGCTCTCCAGCGTGACCGCTGGCGCTGCCGCGGGCTTGGCGGACTTGGGCGCGCGGGCGCGGCGCGGCGCGGGGGCGGAACTCATTTCGACCGTTGGCCGGGCCAGCGGCACGGGCAGCAAGCCTGTGCGGCGGCGACGGCTGTTGCCTCGACATCGCAACGGTATATGAAATTAATGTTTTAGCAAGACATTTCGTGAAACAATGCTGCCAAACCGGCCCGTCGACCTGGCGTTCCGGTCCGGAACCCCTGCCGGGACGCTTGCCCTGGCCTCGCAGACCCCAAGCCCATGCAGCCAAGTCTTCGCAACCCCCACGGCGCGGCCTTCGAGGCGGACCTGTGGCTGGCTGTGCCGGGCCTCGGCCAGCGCAGGAGGGCGGGCCATCGACCTCCGGCGGGTCGGCGGTCAGGCCAGCGGCCTTTGGATATCCTGTGGCGGCCGCGGTTGGCGCAAACAGAGCAGGCAGACCATCATGCTGATTGAGTTCGTGCTGAATGGGATCAGGCAACGCGTGCAGACGCGGCCTGGTGAGAGTTTCCTGGAGGTGCTGCGCGAGCGCTGCGGCATCACGTCGCTCAAGTCGGGTTGCAGCCCGCAGGGCCAATGCGGCTGCTGCCTGGCGCTGGTCAACGGCGTGCCCAAGACCACTTGCGCCATGACGCCGGGGTTTGCCAACGGCAAGCACGTGCTCACGCTCGAAGGCCTGGACGCTCGCGAGCGGCAGGACATCGGCGACGCCTTCTCGGCCGCCGCCGGGCTGCAGTGTGGCTTCTGCATCCCCGGCATCGCGCTGCGCGCCAAGGCGCTCACCGACCAGGACCCGGCGCCCTCGCGCCAGACCATCGCCGAGGCGCTGGACGGCCACCTGTGCCGCTGCACGGGCTATGTGAAGATCATCGACGCCATCGAGAACCTGGCCGCATCCAAGCGCGGCGGGCACCTCCCGGTGCCGGGCAGTGACGGCCGCGTCGGCCAGCCGCTGGCCCGCTTCGGTGCCGTGGACATGGTGCTGGGCGCACGCCCCTACGTCGACGACGTGGTGCTGCCCGACATGCTGCATGGCGCGCTGACCTTGTCGCCGCACGCCCGCGCCCGCGTGCTGCACATCGACACCAGCCGCGCCCGCGCCCTGCCTGGCGTGGTGCGCGTGGCCACCGCCGCCGACGTGCCTGGCGAGCGCTGGTACGGCATGCTGTACAACGACTGGCCTGGCTTCATCGCCGAAGGCGAAGAAACACGCTGTGTGGGCGACGTGCTGGCCGCCGTGGCCGCAGTCGACCGCCAGACCGCTCGCGCCGCCGCCGAACTGGTGGAGGTGAGCTACGAAGTGCTGCCGGCCACGCTGGACCCGCTGCAGGCGCTGGAGCCCGGTGCGCGCCAGGTCAACCCGCAACACGACAACCTGCTCGGCCACTCGGTGGTGCAGCGCGGTGACGCCGATGCGGCGCTGGCCGCCAGCGCGCATGTGGTCAGCGGCCATTGGCAGACGCAGCGCATCGAGCACCTCTTTCTGGAGCCCGAAAGCGCAGTGGCCGAGCCGGCACCGGGCGGCGGCCTGCGCATGCGCACGCAGGGCCAGGGCATCTTTGACGATCGCCGCCAGGTGGCGCGTTTCCTGGGCATGCCCATCGAGAAGATCTTCATCGAGTTGATGCCCAACGGCGGCGCCTTCGGCGGCAAGGAGGACATGTCGATCCAGGCGCAGACCGCGTTGCTGGCGTACTTGACCCACCGCCCGGTGAAACTCACGCTCAGCCGCGACGAATCCATCCGCCTGCACCCCAAGCGCCACCCGATCGCGATGGACTACCGCATGGGCTGCGATGCCAACGGCATCTTCACTGCGGTGAAGGCGCGCATGGTGGGTGACTCGGGGGCCTACGGGTCGGTGGGCGCCAAGGTGCTGGAGCGCGCCGCCGGCCACTCCTGCGGCGCCTACCGCGTGCCCAATGTCGACGTGCAGGCGCGGGCCGTCTACACCAACAACCCGCCATGCGGCGCCATGCGCGGTTTCGGCGTGAACCAGGCGCATTTCGCGCTGGAGGCCTGCATCGACATGCTGGCCGACCAGCTCGGCCTCGACCACTGGGAGATCCGCTGGCGCAATGCGCTGAGCGTGGGCGACACCTTCGCCACCGGGCAAGTGCTCGAGAAGTCGGTGGGCATCCGCAAGACGCTGCAGGCCATCAAGCCGCACTGGGATGCCGCTGTCGCCTCCGGCCGCGCCGTGGGCATCGCCTGCGGCGTGAAGAACAGCGGCATCGGCAACGGCGTGGTCGAGTTCGGCAAGGCGCGCCTGGTGGTCGAGCGCGACGGCCAAATCACGTTGTACAACGGCTTCACCGAGATGGGCCAGGGCCTGATGACGGTGCTGGTGCAACTGGCGGTCGAAACCACCGGCCTGTCCGCCGCTGTCTTCGTGCCCAGGGTCGACAGTACCTATGACCTGGACTGCGGCCAGACCACCGGCTCGCGCGGCACGCTGCTCGCCGGGCGCGCCGTGCTCGATGCCGCCGCCAAGCTCAAGGCCGACCTCGACACCGGCCTCACGGTGGAGCAGCTCAAGGGCCGTGTCTACGTCGGCGAAACCGTGATCCGCGACACCACCGCACTGGGTGCGAAGGTCGACAAGATCAAGACCCACACCACCTTCGGCTGGGCCACGCAGATGGTCGTGCTCGACCCCTACGGCCGCGTCGACCGCGTGGTGGCCGCGCACGACGCCGGCCGCGTGCTCAACCCCGCGCTGTGCTCGGGGCAGATCGAGGGCGCGGTGCAGATGGGCCTGGGCTATGCGCTCACCGAAGAGCTGCGCTGCGAGAACGGCATGCCGGTGAGCACCAAGATCCGCGACATCGGCGTGCTGCGCGCGCGCGACATGCCGCAGGTCGACGTGATCCTGGTCGAAGACCCCGAGCCCGAAGGCCCGCTGGGCGCCAAGGGCGTGGGCGAGATCGGCCTGGTGCCCACCGCGGCAGCGGTGGCCAGTGCACTGCAGCGCTTCGACGGCATTCGCCGCCACACCCTGCCGATGAAGGACTCGCCCGCCGCACGCGCCATGACGGGCTGCTACCCGCCTGAAACGAACTGACTCGAACCGATGAGGAACCCATGATCGAAGCCACCCGCATGGCCGACCAGGCCACCTACGACCGCGCAGTGCAGCACTTCGGCCAGCGCCGCATCGCGCTGCCCACCTTCGCCGAACTGGCCGAGCCGCAGCGCATCGGCGCAGCGCGCGTCGAGGGCCTGAAGGCCGTGGACGCCGATGCTGCGCAGGGCCTGAACCTGTTCCGCGTGCACTGGTACAACGACGCCGCGCGCAGCGGGCTGGCGCCACTGCCGGCCCACGTGGTGCTGCCCGAGGCGCTCACCGGCGTGGCCGCGCCGATCATCGTGGTGCTGGGCGATCGCTTCCCGATGATCCACGCCCACAAGGTGCTGCCGGCCTACGCCTGCCTGGTGTCGCGCTTGGTCACCGGCCGCTTCGACCCGGCGCGCCACCGTGCGCTGTGGCCTTCCACTGGCAACTACTGCCGCGGCGGCGTGGCCATTTCGCGCACCGTGGGCTGCCACGGCGTGGCCATCCTGCCCGCAGGCATGAGCGACGAGCGCTTCGACTGGCTCGAACAATGGGTCACCTCGCCCGAGGACATCGTGCGCACGCCCGGCACCGAAAGCAACGTGCGCGAGATCTACGAGGCCTGCGAGGCGCTGGCCAAGGATCCGGCCAACGTGGTGCTCAACCAGTTCAGCGAGTTCGCCAACTACCTGGCGCACTACAGCGTCACCGGTCGCGCCTTCGAGCACGTGTTCGGCGCCGTGCAGGCGCACAGGCCGGGCCTGAAGCTGGCCGCCTTCGTGTCGGCCAGCGGCTCGGCCGGCACCCTGGGCGCGGGCGACTGGCTGAAAGAGAAGCTGGGCGCGCAGATCGTTGCGGTGGAGGCCCTCGAGTGCCCGACCATGCTCTACAACGGCTACGGCGAGCACAACATCCAGGGCATCGGCGACAAGCACATCCCGCTCATCCACAACGTCACCAACACCGACGTGGCGGTGGCCGTTTCCGACCACGCCACCGACCAGCTCTTCGTGCTGTTCAACGACCCTGCCGGCCTGGCGCTGCTGCGCAGCCGCGGCGTCAGCGACGAAACGCTGGCGGCGCTGCCGCACTTCGGCCTGTCGAGCATCTGCAACATCGTCGCCGCGATCAAGACGGCCAAGACGCTGGGCCTGGGCGCGAGCCAGGCGCTGATCACCGTGGCCACCGATGGGGCCGAGCTCTACACGTCCGAATTCGCCAAGGCCAAGGCCAAGCACTTCGGCGCCGGCTTCGGCGCAACGCAGGCCGCCAGCACCTATGCCACCCATGTCACCGACGCCAGCACCCAGCACGTGCTGCCGCTGACCGAGGTGGAGCGTCGGCGCATCTTCAACCTGGGCTACTACACCTGGGTGGAGCAGCGCGGCATCGCGCTGGCCGATTTCGAGGCGCGCCGCGAGCAGGGCTTCTGGCGCGGCCTGCACGCCTGGCTGCCGGCCTGGGATGCGCAGATCACGGCCTTCAACCAGGCCACCGGCATGGGCTGAGTGGCAGGCTGGGCGCGCCAGGCACGGCCCGCCCCACGCCCCATCCGATCCGCGAGCAAGCCTTGAACCGATCCGCCCTCGTCTGCGTGGCCTGTGGCTGGCAAGCAGCCACCGACGCGCGCTACCCGTTTGCCTGCGCGCACCGCGGCCAGGGCGATGGCGAGCACCTGCTGGAGCACCGCCTGGCCCGTGACGCCGTGCTCGACCGCCACGACAGCGCCAACCCCTTCGTGCGCTTTCGTGAAACCTTGTACGCCTGGCATGCGGCGCGTGCGCGCGGCTGGAGCGACGCCGACTTCGTGGGCCTGGTGCAGCGGCTGGACGAGGCCATCGCGCGGGTCGACGGCCACGGCTTCACCATCACGCCCTTCGGCCCCGCGCCGGCGCTTGGCAGCCACCTGGGCCTGGACCTGTGGATCAAGGACGAGACGCACAACGTGGCCGGCTCGCACAAGGCGCGGCACCTGATGGGCCTGCTGCTGTACCTGGCGGTGGTCGAAGGTGGACCGGGTGGCGTCGCGGCGGGTGAACTGCCGCCCCTGGCCATCGCGAGCTGCGGCAATGCTGCGCTGGCCGCCACGGTGCTGGCGCGGGCGGCAGCACGGCCGCTGCAGGTCTATGTGCCGCCCGATGCCGAAGGCGCCGTGCTCGACCGACTGTCCGCGTTGGGTGCCACCGTGGTGGTCTGCCCACGCCTGCCGGGCGAACAGGGCGACCCCTGCATGCGCCACTTGCGCCAGGCGTTGGCCCAAGGCGCGCTGCCCTTCTGTTGCCAGGGCAACGAGAACGGCCTGACCATCGATGGTGGGCAGACCCTGTTGCTCGAGACGCTGACTTGCGGCGCCCCGCCGCTGGACCATCTCGTGGTGCAGGTGGGCGGCGGCGCGCTGGCCAGCGCCTGCGTGCAGGCCTGCGCGCGCGCGCTCGAACATGGCCTGGTGCCTCGGGTGCCTCGCGTGCACGTGGTGCAGACGCAAGGCGCGGCGCCGCTGGCCCGCGCCTGGGCGCGCGTGCAGCAGCGCATGGCCAGCCAGTCCGAATCCGCCGCTGCCGCGCTGGCCTGCGCGGCGGCGCACCGCTCGCAGTTCATGTGGCCCTGGGAGGCCCCGCCGCACAGCGTGGCCAGCGGCATCCTCGACGACGAAACCTACGACTGGCTGGCCATCCTGCGCGGCCTGGCGGCCACCGACGGCAGCAGCGTGGTGGTCGACGAAGACACGCTCAAGCTGGCCAACCGGCTTGTTCACCAAACCACCGCCATCACACCCAGCCACACCGGCTCGGCCGGCCTGGCCGGGCTGCTGCAACTGCAACGCCAGGGCACGGTGGCGCCCGGCAATCGCGTGGGCGTGCTGCTCACCGGTGTACAGCGCTGAAAGCCTTGACCTCTCGACCCAACCGCCCGCGCAGCCGGCAGCCCAGTACAAGGGTTGCAGCGCCGGGCACCAACAGGAAGCTGCCATGAAGAAGATCCAAAGCCTGCTCGCCGAAATCGGCCAAACCAAGTCGAACCTGCACGCGAAGGATTTCCTCCTCACCTGGGAGCAGACGCCCGCCGAGCTGCGCCAGGTGCTGATGCTGGCCGAGGCCATCAAGCGCCTGCGCGGCCAGAACATCGACACGCGCGTGTTCGGCACCGGCATCGGCGTTTCGGTGTTCCGCGACAACTCCACACGCACGCGCTTTTCCTACGCCTCGGCGCTGAACCTGCTGGGCCTGACGCAGCAGGACCTGGACGAAGGCAAGTCGCAGATCGCGCACGGCGAAACCGTGCGCGAGACGGCCAACATGATCTCGTTCTGTGCCGATGCCATCGGCATCCGCGACGACATGTTCCTGGGTGCGGGCAATGCCTACATGCGCGAAGTGGGCGCTGCGCTGGACGACGGCTTTGCGCAGGGCGTGCTGCCACAGCGTCCGGCGGTGATCAACCTGCAGTGCGACATCGACCACCCGACGCAAAGCATGGCCGACCTGGCCTGGCTGCAGGAACACTTCGGCAGCCTGGACAAGCTCAAGGGCAAGAAGATCGCCATGACCTGGGCCTACTCACCCAGCTACGGCAAGCCGCTGTCGGTGCCGCAGGGCATCATCGGGCTGATGACGCGCTTCGGCATGGACGTCACGCTGGCCCACCCCGAAGGCTATGACCTGATCCCGGCGGTGGTGAAGGTGGCGCACAAGAACGCCAAGGCCAGTGGCGGCGGCTTCCGCCAGGTGGCCACGATGGAAGAGGCCTTCAAGGGCGCCGACATCGTCTACCCCAAGTCCTGGGCGCCGTACAAGGTGATGCAACAGCGCACCAAGCTGCTGCGCAAGAACGACCACGACGGCCTGAAGGCGCTGGAAAAGGCCTGCCTGGCGCAGAACGCGCAGCACCAGCACTGGCACTGCGACGAGGCCATGATGAAGCGCACGGCCAAGGGCCGCGCGCTGTACATGCACTGCCTGCCGGCGGACATCACCGGTGTCTCCTGCGAGCGCGGCGAGGTCAGCGCCGGCGTGTTCGACCAGTACCGCATCCAGACCTACAAGGAAGCCGGCTGGAAGCCCTACATCATCGCCGCGATGATCATGGCGCGCCGCTTTGCCGACCCGGCCCAGGTGCTGGCCCAGGTGCTGGCCGAAGCCCCTGCGCGCGTGCGCGTCGCCGGCCAGTGAACTGTCCACGTCCTGGAGCAAACCCCATGAGCCACACTCAGATCCCCTTTGAACAAATCCTGCAAAGGGCCCGGCACTACAAGGCCGACATGACACGCTTCCTGCGCGACATGATCGCCATCCCCAGCGAAAGCGCCGACGAGGAAAAGGTCGTGCTGCGCATCAAGCAGGAGATGGAGAAGGTCGGCTTCGACAAGGTCGAGATCGACCCGATGGGCAACATCATCGGCACCATCGGCCATGGCCCGCACCTGATTGCGATGGACGCGCACATCGACACCGTCGGCGTGGGCAACCTCAAGAACTGGACCTTCGACCCCTATCTGGGCATGGAAGACGACGAGATCATCGGCGGCCGCGGCGGGTCGGACCAGGAAGGCGGCATGGCCTCGATGGTCTACGCCGGCAAGATCATCAAGGACCTGGGCCTGACCGACGCCTACACGCTGCTGGTCACCGGCACCGTGCAGGAGGAAGACTGCGACGGCCTGTGCTGGCAGTACCTGATCGAGCAGGGCAACATCCGCCCCGAATTCGTCATCAGCACCGAGCCCACCGATTGCCAGATCTACCGCGGCCAGCGCGGCCGCATGGAGATCCGCGTCGAGGTGCAGGGCCGCAGCTGCCACGGTTCGGCGCCCGAGCGCGGCGACAACGCGATCTTCAAGATGGCGCCGATCCTGATCGAGCTGCAGGGCCTGGCCAAGCACCTGGGCGACGACGAGTTTCTGGGCAAGGGCACGCTCACCGTCTCGGAGATCTTCTTCACCTCGCCCAGCCGCTGCGCGGTGGCCGACAGCTGCGCCGTGTCCATCGACCGACGCCTGACCTGGGGCGAGACCTGGGAGCGCGCGCTCGACGAAATCCGCGCCCTGCCGGCCGTGCAGGCGGCCGGCGCGGTGGTCTCGATGTACCACTACGAGCGGCCGTCGTACACCGGCCTGGTCTACCCCACCGAGTGCTTCTTCCCGACCTGGAAGACGCCCGAGGACCACGTCACCGTGCGCACCCTGGCGCGGGCCTACGAAGGCCTGTTCAAGCGCAAGCCGGTGATCGACAAGTGGACCTTCTCCACCAACGGCGTGTCCATCATGGGCCGCCACGGCATCCCGGTGGTCGGCTTTGGCCCCGGCAAGGAGCCCGAGGCCCACGCACCGAACGAGAAGACCTGGAAGGAACACCTCGTCACCTGCGCGGCCATGTATGCGGCGGTGCCGGTGACCTACCTGCAGGAGCTGGCGCAGCCAGCCTGAGACCATGGTGGGCAAGACCATCGTCATCGCGCTGGGCGGCAACGCCCTGGGGGACAACCTGGCCGAGCAGATGGCCAAGCTGAAGTCCACCGCGCGCTCCATCGTCGACCTCGTCGAACAGGGGCACCGCGTCGTGGTCACGCACGGCAATGGGCCGCAGGTCGGCATGATCGACACGGCCTTCGAGGCCGCGGCGATGACCGAGGCCCACACGCCGCACCTGCCGATGTCGGTGTGCGTGGCGCTCAGCCAGGGCTACATCGGCTACGACCTGCAGAACACGCTGCGCGAGGAACTGCTCGACCGCGGCCTGCAGGTGCCGGTGGCCTCGCTGATCACACAGGTCATCGTCGACGAGCACGACCCGGCCTTCAAGGATCCGAGCAAGCCCATCGGCTCGCACTTCTCGAAGGCGGAAGCCGAGGTCATGGTGCGCAACGGCTACGTCATGAAGGAAGACGCCGGCCGTGGCTGGCGTCGCGTCGTGGCCTCGCCCAAGCCGCTGGACGTGGTGGAGAAGGAAACCGTGCGCGCCATGCTGCAGGCCGGGCAGCTGGCCATCGCGGTGGGCGGCGGCGGCATCCCGGTGTTCCGGCAGGGCCACCACCTCAAGGGGGCCAGCGCCGTGGTCGACAAGGACCTGGCCAGTGCCATGCTGGCGCAGTTGATCGACGCCGACCTGCTCATCATCCTCACCGCGGTGGAACGCGTGGCGCTGAACTTCGGCCAACCGGATCAGCGCTGGCTGGACCACTTGAGCGTGGACGAGGCGCGCCGCTGCATGGACGAAGGCCACTTCGCCAAGGGCTCGATGCTGCCCAAGGTGCAGGCGGCGGTGGACTTCGCCGCCTCCAGGCCCGGCCGATCCACGCTGATCACACTGCTGGCCAAGGCCAAGGACGGCATCGAAGGGCGCACGGGAACACGAATAGGATGACCGAGTGCGGGCAGGCCACCGCGGCACACGCCGCTTGGCCGACCCGCGGTGGCGGTTCAACGCAAAAAGGGCGAGGCCCATGTCCAGATTCGTCAACGCCGCGATCGGCCAGCTCGGTCCCATCGCCAGGCACGAGACCCGCCCGCAAGTCGTGCAGCGCCTGAGTGCGTTGATGCACCAGGCGCACCAGATGGGCTGTGACCTGATCGTCTACCCCGAACTGGCGCTGACCACCTTCTTCCCGCGCTGGTACATCGAAGACCCGGCCGAGCTCGACGCCTTCTACGAGCGCGAGATGCCCGGGCCCGAGACGCAGGCCTTGTTCGACCTGTCGCGCCAATTGGGCATCGGCTTCTACATCGGCTATGGCGAACTGGCCTTCGAGGAAGGGCGGACACGCCGCTACAACACCTCCATCATCGTCGACAAGCGCGGGGCCATCGTTGGCAAGTACCGCAAGGTGCACCTGCCGGGACATGCAGAACACGAACCGTGGCGCGCGTTCCAGCACCTCGAGAAGCGCTACTTCGAAGCCGGCAAGGACTTCCCGGTCTTCCATGCTTTCGGCGGCGTGTTCGGCATGGCCATCTGCAACGACCGGCGCTGGACCGAAACCTACCGCGAGATGGGCGTGCAGGGCGTTGAAATGATCCTCATCGGCTACAACACGCCGGTGCACAACCCGCCGGCGCCCGAGCACGACGACCTGTCGCTGTTCCACAACCAGCTGGTCATGCAGGCCGGTGCCTACCAGAACGGCACGTGGGTGGTGGGCGTGGCCAAGGCCGGCATCGAAGAAGGCGTGGACCAGATCGGCGGCAGCTGCATCGTGGCGCCCTCGGGCGAGATCGTTGCCTCGTGCACCACCAAGGGCGATGAGTTGGCGCTGGCCCGTTGCGACCTGGATCTGTGCAACTCGTTCAAGGAAACGACCTTCAACTTCGACCTGCACCGCCAGCCCGAGGCCTACAGCCGCCTGGTGGCTCGCAAGGGGCCCGGGCTGATGGCCGACGGAACACCGGTGCCATCCCCCAGCGCGAGGACCAAGGACCCGTCATGAACAGACGGCCGGTCGTGGCCCGCGATCCCACCCGCGCTCGGCGACCGGCGCATTTGGCGATGAGGAGAAAATCATGAGCGACATCATGCGACCCGTTCCGTTTGAAGGACTGCTGGCGCGAATCTTCGGCGAGTACAAGGCCAGCCGTTCGATCTTCGACATCGCCGAGAACCAGTTCTATCGCAAGCCCGACGACCGCCTGATCCAGGTGTTCGGCGAAACCTGCGAGACACCCGTCGGGCCGGCGGCGGGCCCGCACACCCAGCTGGCACAGAACATCGTCGTCTCCTGGCTGACCGGCGGCCGCTTCATCGAACTGAAGACGGTGCAGATCATGGATCGGCTGGAGATCGCCAAGCCCTGCATCGACGCCGAGGACGAGTGCTACAACACCGAGTGGTCGACCGAGTACACGCTGCCCAAGGCGTTTGACGAGTACCTGAAGGCGTGGTTTGCGCTGCACCTGCTGGAAGAGGTGTTCGATCCGCGCGGCGAGGCGCAAGCCAAGTCGTTCAGCTTCAACATGAGCGTGGGCTACAACCTCGAGGGCATCCAGCAGGCGCCGATGCAGGCGTTCATCGACGGCATGATCGATGCGCGACAGCACCCCAGGTTTGCCGAATATGTCGGCACGCTCGAGAAGTGGGTCAACGACGAGGCGTTCATCAGCGATCTCGGCCTCGAAGGTCGCAAGGCCCGGCTGCAGAGCCTGCCCGGACGCATCGGTTCGAAGATCGCGCGCGGTGTCACGCTGTCCACCATGCACGGCTGCCCGCCCCACGAGATCGAGGCCATCTGCCGGTACATGCTGGAACAGAAGTCGCTCAACACCTTCGTCAAGCTCAACCCCACGCTGCTCGGTTTCGACCGGGTGCGCGAGATCCTGGACACCTGTGGCTTCGACCATCTGAAGATCAAGCAGGCGTCGTTCGCCCACGACCTGCCGCTCGAACAGGCCAAGTCGATGTTGCGCCGCCTGCTCAAGCTGAGCCAGGACAAGCAGCTGAGCTTTGGCGTCAAGCTGACCAACACCCTGGGTGCGGTCAACGGCAAGGGCGTGCTGCCGGGCGAGGAGTTCTACATGTCGGGGCGCGCGCTGTTCCCGCTGTCGATCAACGTCGCGGCCATCCTGTCGCGCGAATTCAACGGTGAATTGCCGGTGTCCTACTCCGGCGGCGCCAGCCTGTTCAACATCAAGGACATCTTCGAGACCGGCATCCGCCCGATCACCATGGCCACCGACCTGCTCAAGCCCGGTGGCTACCTGCGCTTGCTGGAGTGCGTCAAGGCATTGGACGCATCCGATGCCTGGCCGATGACGCGCATCGATGTGGCCAGGCTCGAAGCGCTCGCCGCCCAGTCGCTGACGGCGGAGTACACGCAAAAGGCCTGGCGATCCAGCGACGTGATCGACACCGGCAGCGCATTGCCATTGACCGATTGCTTCGTGGCGCCCTGCGTGTCGGCCTGCGCCATTCACCAGGACATCCCGGAATACATTCACCTGCTGGCGCAAGAGCGCTATGCCGATGCGCTGGACCTGATCTACCAGCGCAACGCGCTGCCGGCGATCACCGGGCACATCTGCGACCACCAATGCCAGGCCAACTGCACTCGGCTGGACTACGACAGCCCGCTGAAGATCCGCGATCTGAAGAAGGTGGCGCTGGAGCAGGGCTGGGCCGAATACCACAAGCGCTGGCACAAGCCGGCGGGCAGCGGTTCACGGCATCCGGTGGCGGTGATCGGCATGGGGCCGGCCGGTCTGTCTGCGGGTTATTTCCTGGCGCGCGCCGGGCACCCGGTGACCTTGTTCGAGCGCGAAGCCAGCGCCGGCGGCGTGTGCGAGCACATCGTGCCGCGCTTTCGCCTGCCCGAAGCACTGGTGCGGCACGACATCGACTTCGTCGCCGAGCATGGCGTGAAGTTCGAGTACGGCTGCGACCCCCAGCTCAGCGTCGACCAACTCAAGGCCCAAGGCTTCGAATACGTGCTGATCGGCATCGGGGCCGACAAGAACAGTGGCGTCCAACTCGAAGGCAGCCACCCGAAGGTCTTCAAGTCCTTGTCCTTCCTGCGCCGCTTCAATCAGGGCGAAGCGCTGGATCTGGGTGCGCACGTGGCGGTGGTGGGTGCCGGCAATACGGCGATGGACTGCGCGCGCGCGGCGCTGCGCGTGCCTGGCGTGCAGGACGTGACCGTGGTCTACCGGCGCAGCCGAAATGAAGTGCCGGCCTATCCCGAAGAGGTCGACGAAGCCCTCGAAGACGGTGTGAAGTTCCGCTTCCTGACCAACCCCGAGCGCTTTGACGCCGATGGCACGCTCACCTGCCGCGTCATGGCACTGGGCTCACCCGACGAGAAAGGCCGCCGCCGCCCGGTGGCCACCGACGAAACCATCGGCCTGCGCATGGACGCGCTGATCACCGCCATCGGCGAACAGGCCGACGTCGACGTGCTCGGCGCCATGGGCGTACCGCTCGACGCCATGGGCCGGCCGGCGGTCGATGCCCAGACCGGCGAGACCGCGCGAGCCAATGTCTTCCTGATCGGCGATGCGCTGAAGGGCCCGGCGACCATCGTCTCGGCCATCGGCGATGCGCGCCGCGCCACCGATGTGATCCTGCGGCGCGAAAGCCTGAAGAGCCACCACGGCGACAAATACTGGCTCAACGCCAGCCCGGCCGAGATCACTGCCCGCAAGGGCGCGGTGGTGGTGAACATCGTCAAGAAGCACGAACTGCAGGCCTTCGTCCGGCAGGAAGGCGAGCGCTGCCTGCAATGCAACTACGTGTGCGGCAAGTGCGTCGACGTGTGCCCGAACCGGGCCAACATCGCCGTGGCCGTGCCGGGCTTCAAGGACCGCTTCCAGACCCTGCACCTCGATGCGTTCTGCAACGAGTGCGGCAACTGCGCCAGCTTCTGCCCCTGGCAGGGCCGCCCCTACAGGGACAAGGTGACGATCTTCAGCCTGCGGCAGGATTTCGACAACAGCAGCAATGCCGGCTTCCTGGTGGAAGGCTCTTCCGTGCGCGTGCGCCACGGCGAAAAGATCTACGAACTGCCCATCGACGGCGCCAGCCGGATCGCCAACGCACCACCGGAGCTGACCGACCTGTGCCGCATCATCACCCAGGTGCATGCCCGGCATGGCTACCTGCTGAGCCCGGTGGGGGAGTGACGGCCATGCTGATCCTGCAGAACGTCACCGCCGTGCAGTTCGAGCCGGCGCAGGTGCAAGAGGGTGTCGACATCGCGGTCGAAGGCTCGCTGATCAAGGCGGTGGGCAACCAGCTGGCGGCCCGGTACCCGCAGGCCCAGGTGCGGGACATGCATGGCCGCCTCGCCATGCCTGGCATCGTCTGCGCGCACAACCATTTCTACTCGGGTCTGGCGCGCGGCATCATGGCCCACATCCAGCCGTGCCCGGACTTCATCTCCACGCTGAAGAACCTGTGGTGGCGGCTGGACCGTGCGCTGGACGAAGAGTCGCTGTACTTGAGCGGCCTGGTCTGCTCGCTCGAAGCCATCAAGAGCGGTTGCACGGCGGTCATCGACCACCACGCCTCGCCCAACTTCATTGCCGGCTCGCTGAACACCTTGCGCCGGGGCTTCCTCGAAGCCGGGCTGCGCGGCATTACCTGCTACGAAACCACGCACCGCAACCACGGGGAAGCCGAGTTGCAGGCCGGCGTCGACGAGAACCTGGCGTTCGCCCGGCAGATCGACGCCGCCAAGGCCAAGGGCGACGAGCCCCATCTGGTGGAGGCCATGATCGGTGCGCACGCGCCCTTCACGATCTCGCGCCGGGGCATGGAACTGCTGGCCGATGCCGTGCGGTCCACCGGCCGCGGTCTGCACATCCACGTGGCCGAGGACCGCTACGACGTCTCGCATGGCCACGACGTGTATGGGCAGGATCTGATCGAACGCCTGGCCTCGCATGGGCTGATCAACGACAGGACCCTGGTCGCCCACGGCCTGCACCTGTCGGATGCCGACATCGCGATCCTCAATGCGCAGGACGCCTTCCTGGTGCACAACCCACGGTCGAACATGAACAACCAGGTGGGCTACAACAACAAGCTGGGCGCGTACCGCAACCTGGCCTTGGGCACCGATGGCATCGGCGCCGACATGTTCGAGGAGTTGAAGTTTGCCTTCTTCAAGCACCGCGACGCGGGCGGGCCGCTGTGGCCGGACAGCTTCATGCGCTTCCTGTGGAACGGCAACCGGATCCTCGAGCGCAGCTTCGGCTCGCGCTTCGGCCGGCTGGAGGCCGGCTTCAAGGCCGACCTGACGATCTGCGACGGCGACTGCCCGACACCGCTGGTGGCGCAGAACATCGGCGGCCATCTGGCCTTCGGCATGGGGTCGGGCGCCGTCGACAGCGTCATGGTCGACGGCCACCTGGTCTACGAGCACCGCCGCTTCCCCTTCGACGTGGCGCCGATCTACGCCGCCGCGCGCCAGGCGGCAGCGGCGTTGTGGACGCGCATGGACGAACTCGACAGGGCCGGGGCCGCGCCATGAGCCATGCCACGCTGGTCCGCAACGGCCGCATCGTCACCGCAGGCGATGATTTCGTCGCCGACCTCCTGATCGAAGGCGGCCGCATCGAGGCCATCGGCAGGGCCTTGCCCAGCGGCCCTGGCATGTCCGTGCACGACGCCACCGGCCTGCTGGTGCTGCCAGGTGCCGTGGACGTGCACACGCACCTGGATTCGGCCACGCCCACGGCCAGCACGGTGGACGACTTCGCCGCCGGCACACGCGCGGCCGCGTTTGGCGGCACCACCACGGTGGTCGACTACTGCACGCCGCCGCCCGGCGCCAGCCTGATGGCCGGCCTCGAGGACTGGCACCGGCGCCGGGCGAATGCGTGCGTCGATGTCGGCGCGCACATGATCGTGCTCGATGCCGGCGCCGCCACGCTGGCCGAGATGAAGACCCTGGTCGAGCGCGAAGGCATCAGCAGCTTCAAGTTCTTCATGGCCTACCCCGGCGCATTGATGCTCGAAGACGGCGCGCTGTTCACCGCGCTGCGTGCCGCCGGTGCACTGGGCGCACTGAGCTGCGTGCACGCCGAAAACGGCCCGGTCATCCAAAGCCTGGTGCAGGCGGCATTGGCCCAGGGCCAGACCGCGCCGCGCCACCACGCGCTGACCCGCCCGGCCCTGCTCGAAGGCGAGGCCGCGCAACGCGCGATCGACCTGGCCGAACTGGCCCAAGCCCCGTTGTACGTCGTGCACCTGTCCACCGCGCAGGCCTTGCAGGCGGTGCAGCGGGCGCGGCAGCGTGGCCTGCCGGTGCATGCCGAGACCTGCCCGCAGTACCTGCTGCTGGATGACTCGGTCTACGCAGGCGAAGGCTTTGAAGGCGCCAAGTACGTGATGTCGCCGCCGATACGCCATGCCAGCCACGGCGTGGCGCTGTGGCGCGGTCTGCAAGCGGGCGACATCCAGACGGTGGCCACCGACCACTGTGCCTTCACCTACGGCGAGCAGCCGCACGGCCTGCGCCACTCCAAGCGCCTGGGGCTGGCCGCCTTCAACCGCATCCCCAACGGCGCCCCGGGCCTGGAGACGCGGCTGGAGCTGATGCACGACGCCGCGGTGCTGCAGCATGGCCTGTCGCTGCACCGTCTTGTCGACCTGCTGGCCACGGCACCGGCGCGCCTGTTCGGCCTGTTTCCGCGCAAGGGCACGGTGGCCGTGGGCAGCGATGCCGACCTGGTGCTGTTCGACCCGCACGAGCGCTGGACGGTGCGCGCCGCCGCGCACCACAGCTTGAGCGACTACTCGCTGTTCGAAGGCCGCCCGGTCACCGGTCGGGTGAAGAAGGTCTTCCTGCGTGGGCAGTGCATCGTCGATGGGCCGCACTGGCTGGGCCGCGAAGGCATGGGACAGTATCTTTCGCGCGCCGCCTCTGGCTGAGCGGCGGTTCAGCGTCACGGCCTCGTTGAGCGTGCCAGGCGCGTCGCGCCCCCTCAAATCTGCACGCGGGTGCCCAGTTCGACGACGGCGTTGTCGGGCAGGTGGAAGTACTCGACCACGCTGCCGGCGTTCTTGCTCATCACCGCGAACAGGCGCTCGCGCCAGTTGGCCATGCCGCCGCCCTCAGTGGGCACGACCGTTTCGCGGCTCAGGAAGTAGCTCGTCTCGAACAGCGGAATGTCCAGGCCGTGCGGCCGGGTCAGTGCCAGTGCCTTGGGCACGTCCGGCGTGTTCATGAATCCGAAGTGCAGGGTGACGCGCCAGAAGTCGCGCGCCAGCGGATGCACTTCCACCCGGTGGGCCATGCCGATCCAGGGCACGTCATGGAAGCTCACCGTGAGCACCACGTTGCGCTGGTGCAGCACCTGGTTGTGCTTGAGGTTGTGCATCAGTGCCTGGGGCACGGTGTCGGGGTCGGCCACCGCATAGACCGCGGTGCGTTCCGCGCGGTTCACCGTGCTGCGGTCCAGCGCGTCGATGAAAGGCTGCAGTGCGAGCCCGTCGCTTCGGATGCTCGCCACCAACAACTCGCGGCCGCGGGCCCAGGTGCTCATCATCACGAACAGCAGCAGGCCCATCGCCAACGGGAACCAGCCGCCGTCGAAGAACTTGACCGCGCAGCCCGCCACCAGCAGCAAGTCGAAGGCGAGGAAGAACAGCGTGGCGCCGATCGCCAGCGGCGCCGGCAGTCGCCAGCCGTGTCGCACGACGAAGTAGGTGAGCACGGTGGTGATCAGCATGGTGACGGTCACCGCGATGCCGTAGGCCGCCGCCAGCGCCGACGAGCTGCCGAAGTACAGCACGGCCACCACCACGCCGCCCAGCAGCGCCCAGTTCACCACCGGCACATAGATCTGCCCGGCCTCGCGCGCCGACGTGTGGCGCACCGCCATGCGCGGCAGGTAGCCGAGCTGGATGGCCTGGCGCGTCATCGAGTAGGCGCCCGAGATCACCGCCTGTGACGCGATGATCGCGGCCAGCGTGGCCAGTCCCACGGCCGGCAGCACCCAGGCGTCGGGAAACAGCTTGAAGAACGGGTTCTCGATGGCCGCCGGGTCACTCATCAGCAGCGCGCCCTGGCCCAGGTAGTTCAGCGCCAGCGAGGGCAGCACCAGGCCGGTCCAGGCCAGGCGAATCGGCTTGCGGCCGAAGTGGCCCATGTCGGCATACAGCGCCTCGGCACCGGTGAGCGCCAGCACGATGGCACCGACGGCGGCCAGCACGTGCCAGCCGCGCGCCATCAGGAACGCACCCGCTTCGATCGGGTTCAGCGCCGCCAGGATGGCCGGCTGTTGCGCAACGTGTGCGACGCCGGTCACCGCCAGCGTGGTGAACCAGAGCACGATCACCGGGCCGAAGACGCGACCGACCACCGCGGTGCCGAAGCGTTGCACGATGAAAAGGCCCAGCAGCACTGCCAGCGAGAACGGCACGACATAGGGCTTGAGCGCTGGCGTGACCACCTCCAGCCCTTCCATTGCGCCCAGCACCGAGATGGCCGGCGTGATGATGCTGTCGCCATAGAACAGCGTGGCGCCGAACACCCCCAGCAACAGCAGCGTGGCACGCAGCTGCGGCTGGTCGGCCACGGCCTTGGCGGCCAGCGCGGTGAGCGCCAGGCCGCCGCCTTCGCCGCGGTTGTCGGCGCGCAGGATCAGCACCACGTACTTCAGCGTCACCACCAGCATCAGCGCCCAGAAGATCGCCGACACCGCGCCGATGAGGTTGGGCGCATTCAGCGCCACGCCGGTGGCCGGCAGGAAGATCTCCTTGACGGTGTAGAGCGGGCTGGTGCCGATGTCGCCATACACCACGCCGATGGCGCCCAGCGTCAGCGCGGCCAGGCCATGGCCGCGGGGTTGGGACAACGGTGCGTCGGTGTCGGGCAGCGTGCTGGCGTTGTTGCTCATTTGGTGGCGACGCTCTGTGGTGTGAAGAAGGGAATGGGCGCACCGGCGTAGATCGAGGTCGGCAGCGCACCGTTCCAACGCTCGGCCTTGACATGCTCCACCTCGATGCGGCGCAGCTCGAGCACGTCGCGGTTCTGCGCCAGCGCGGCGTTCTGGATCTTCAGTGCCTCGGCCTGCGCGGTGGCGACCTTCAGGTTGGCGTAGGCCTCGCCGTCGGCCTTGGCCTTCAGCGCGGTGGCCTCCGCCTCGGCAATGGCCACCTTCTGCTTCTGCTCGGCCTCCACCGTGCGCAGCTTGTTCTCGGCCGCCAGGCGCAGCTGGTCCTGCGTCACCTTCTGGTTGATCGCGGACATGTAGTCGGCGCTGAACGCGAAGTTGCGCATGTCCACGTTGATCACCTGCGCGCCGTAGACGGCCAGCTTGGCGCGCAGCGCCGTGATGATGTCGCCCGACACTTGTGCGCGCTTGGCGATCAGGTCGGGTGCGTTGTAGCGCGCGGTGACGGCCTTGAAGATCTCCTGCGTGGCGGTCTGCACGTAGGACATCAGGTTGCCGTCGTGGCTGTACTTCTCGAACACCTCGGCCACGCGGTCGGTCTGGATGCTGTAGCGCACCGTGAGGCTCACCTTCACCGGTTGCGTGTCGCTGGTGGAGCCCTCGGCGTTCTCCACCGTGGCCTCTTCGGCGCGGATGTTGAAGATGCTCAGCGTCTGCCAGGGCCACAGCAGCGTGAAGCCCTCGGCCTCGATGCTGCGGATGGCACCGCCCACGGTGATCACGCCGCGGTGGCCGGTGGGCACCGTGCGCAGCGGCCAGAGCCAGACCAGCGCCGCGAAGACGACCCAGGCCAGGGCAATGTCACGTCCGATGCTGCCGACGCGGGTGCGCCCGTGCTCGTCGGCATAGCGGTCTTTGAGACTCATACAAGTGCGCCGGCGGGTTTGGCCGGCGCAGTGGTTGCGGGAGACTCAGCTTGCCGTGGTCGGCATCAGGAAGGCATAAGGGTCCGGTCTGCCGCTTCAGGCCGCAGGTCGTACAGCTGCGCCGGGCCGCCTGGCCGACGCGCGACGGGGGCCGGCGAGCGATCCGCCTCAGGCCCATCGCGCCAAAGCGCAGGATCGACGCGTTGCCCGTGGACGCGTATCCGGTCGGCCAGCAGCCGCTCGCGCGGCGTGTCCGGCGGGACCATGGACGGGCCGCCGACGATCACACAGCGGAGCTCACCCGCCTGGACCATTCGCTCGAGCTGGCTCGGCGTCAGGATCGGATCGCGGCCCAGGCAGCCGCCCATGGCCATCACCGACTCGCCAGTGCGCACGATGAGCGGCGCGGCCTGCAGTGCATTGGGCACGGCGAGCAGAAAGCGCTCTGACCGGCGCTGGGCCCTGTGGAACTCAAGCAGCCTGTGCGCCCTCTGCCGCTCGCGCGCTGGCGGCGCCGCCACGGCCACGACCACGGCCATGGCCACGGCCACGGCCATGTCCGTGTCCATGGTGCCGTCGATCAATCGGTGGATGTCCGCCGCTGGGGCGGCCACGTTGGGCCGGGCGAGCACGGTGCTGAGGGCCCAGGCCAGGGGCAGCGCCAAAGTGGCCAGCAGTGCCGAGATCGCCAGCCCGCTCGACAGGCGCCCGGCCCTGCGTTGCGGTGCCAACAGGTGCATCGCGGCAGCGGTGACCGTCAGCACACCAACCTCCGCCACGAGCATCGCGCCGGGCCAGCCCTGAAGTTGCCACGCCTGGTTGCACTGTTCGATGCCAGTATGCAGAGCGGCCATGACGAGCAACATGGCGGTCCCGGCCCAGGACCAAGCGCCGGCGTGCCAGCGCTGCCACAGCCATGACGCACCGATGCCGCCCAGCGCGGCCAGTGGTGGGCCCAACACCGCCACGTAGTCGGTGTGAAACACGCCGCCCGCGAGACTGAACGCGACGGCGAAGGTGAACGCCCAACCCGTCCACACCACGACCTGTGCCTGCGCTGCCGAAAGTCGGCGCGGCCTTTGCCAGGGCGAGCCACCCGATACCACGCCGGCGACGACCAGCGGCTCCCACCAGCCCATTTGCGCGACCAGGTGCGGCGTGGCCAGTCGCAGCGGACCGACGGGCGTCTTGTCCCACAAAGCAAGGTCTCTGGCGGCGTCGCGCGCGCGGCTTCGGAGGTGGCAGTCATCGGCGATCAGTGATCCGACGCCACCGGCTCGGCGCACCATCGAGCCAGTGCGGTCAAGTCTTGCACCAACAGTGCCACGCCAGGTGCCACCCATTGGGCGGCGCTCGATGCAGCGCCCTGGCCGCCAGGCGCAGCGGGCCGCATCAAAGCAAGCCCCTGCAACGCAGCGAGGTCAGCCCGCCCCTTGCCCATGAGCGTTTCGGACGTGCTGACCAGGGCACGCACGACCGGCCCCCGAAGCGCGCTGGCGGCGGGCGTCGCGACCTCGCTGGGCAAAATGGCGATGAGCCGCGCCAGTGCACTCAGGTCGGTGAGCGTGCGACCGAGCAGGCGTGCTGCGAATTCGCACGAAGGCGTCGCGGGTGCTGTCCGCCGACCTCGCAGAACGCACCGGACTTGAAGGTCGGCCGACCGTCCCAGCATGCCGAGCCCGACCAGCGCCGTGCGCCAACGGCGGACATCGATGGCCGGCGGACTGTCGGCGGCGGATGACGTCATGGCTGCGAATTCGTCGGCCCACTGGCGCAGCTGTTCAGCGCAACCCGCGTCGAAGCGCTTCCGGGCGTGGAGGCCGCTTCCGGGAAGGGTCACCAAGACACCGGCCAGGACACCCACACCGATTTCGACGATTCGAAGCAGCGCCACGTGCCAGGCCGAGTGGTCGGCCGTGGCCGACGCCTGCATCACGATCAAGGCCGTGATCGGGGCGCTGCGCAAGCCCGGTGCCCATGTGCTGGCGAACGCCAGTGCGCCCACCACGGCCAGTGTGCCCGCGACGGCATTCAGACCACGGGCCTGCAATCCCACGCCCAGCAGGGCGACCACGGAACCGAGGGCGGCACCCCGCACACGATCCCAGCCCGCATCGAGTGTCGACGCCGTACCGGGGCGAACGACGATCAGCGTGCTCATCACGGCCCACCACCCACTGGGCAGTTGCAGCAGGCGGGACAGTGCCCAGGCGAGCACGACGCCGGCGGCCAACTGCCAGCCGCTTCGCGCCGACATCCGGGCGCGCCATGGTGCCGACCCCTGCGATCTCGTGCCCATGAACATCGACCAATCAGCCCTGTCGTTTCGGTGTCGCACGTCGCTGCGGTGTCCCGGTCTCGCTGCTGTGCTCGAATGTCAGCGCGTCACCGATCCGGTCCAGCAGATCGACGGCCCGCAGCAGCTGGACGTGCTCGACTGCACTCAGGTGGGTCGCGATCGCCTTCGACAAGGCCGACTCGCGCCGCTTTGCTTCGGTCCGCAACACCTGGGCACCCTTCGCCGTAAGGCCGAGCATCGATTGCCGGCGATCGGTTGCGTGCACATCACGACGGATGTGGCCACCTCGTTCGAGATCGGCCAGAAGCCGAGTCAGGCTCTGCACCCTGACACCTGCGGCCGCGGCCAGCTGGCTGGGCGTCGAGTCCGGGTGAAGGCGCAGGCGAGCCAGTGTCGTCAGTCCTGCCGCACTGAGCCCGGAAACCGACAGCTCGTGTCGCAGTTGCCGGTTCAGTAGAGACAGGGACACCCGCAGGCGAGCCGCAATTTCATTGGCGATCAGGGATGCATCAGGCACCGCCAAATGGTAAGGCGAGTCTTGGCATTCGTCGAGCCCATGCAGAGTAAAGACGCTGCTTACTCGCAGTCGGCCTGGCGAGCGACTTCAATCCTCGCCTTCCACCAGTCGATAGCCCACGCCTGGTTCGGTGAGCAGCCGCTGCGGCTCGCCCGGGTCGGCCTCGAGCTTGGCACGCAGCTGGCCCATGTACAGGCGCAGGTAGTGCGTGTGGTCGCAGTACTCGGCCCCCCATACGTCGACCAGCAGTTGGCGGTGCGTCACCACCTGGCCGGCACTGCGCACCAGCCGGGCCAGCAGCTTGAATTCCGTGGGCGTCAGGTGGCAGGGCGCGCCGTTGAGCGTGACGCGGTGCGCCGCCAGATCGATGTCGAGCCCGCCGCTCACATAGTGCGTGACGGCCGGGTCGACGCGAGTGCCGCGGTGGCGCAGCGCCACACGCATGCGCGCCAGCAGCTCGCCCACGCTGAAGGGCTTGACCAGGTAGTCGTCGGCGCCGGCATCGAGCAGGCGGATCTTCTGGCCGTCGCCATGCCGCGCCGACACCACCAGCACCGGCAACGCGTGCCTTCGACGCAGCGTGGCCAGCAGCGTTTCGCCATCGCCGTCGGGCAGGCCCAGGTCGAGGATCACCAGGTCCACGGCGGGCGCATCGGAGGTCGACGCGAGCGTTGACGAAGGGGGCCGTGTCGCATGCGCCAGCAGCGCCAGGCCTTCGGACAGGCTGGCTGCGGTGAGCACCTCATAGCCCTCGATCGCCAACGCGTCGCGCAGCGTGGTGCGCAGCTCGCGGTCGTCTTCGACCAACAGCACCCGCAAGCTCACTGGGGCATCCTTGGGCCTGCGGCCCTGTCCCGCCAAGCGGGAATGAGCCCTTCTGGGCGCCCCAAGGACGCCGCCATGCGGCGCCCGTCCCCCGGGGGGATCAAGCAAAGTGGCAGAGCCACATTTGCTTGAGAGCGGCCGTGCGGGCTCATGACGAATCGTCCATGCTCGGTGGTGTGATGGCCGGCAGGTGGCACTCGAAGCTGCAGCCGCCATGTCCGCGGGCGCGCAGCCTGAGCTCGCCACCGTGCGCTCGGGCGATGGCCCGGCACACCGCCAGCCCGACGCCAGCGCCAGCCCGCGCGCTGGGGTCGTGTGGGCCTTCCGCGCCACGCTGGAAGACCTCGAAGATGCGTCCGCGCCAGGCCGGTGGCACGCCCGGACCGCGGTCGCGCACTGCCAGCACGATGTGGCCCGCCAGGTGACGCACCAGGATCTCCACCGGTTCGCCATCGGGCGAATACTTCAGCGCGTTGTCCACCAGGTTGTCGAGCAGCTGCGTCAGCAGCAGGGCGTCGCAGTGGATCAGCGGCAGGCCGGGTTCGAGCCGGGCGCGCACGCGGTGCGTCGGGTCGCCACCGGGCAGGCGCTGACGGGCGCGGCGCAGCACGGTACCCACGATCTCTTCGGCCGACTCCCAGTCCAGTTTGAGCGTCACGCCGGGGGCATCGAGTCGCGCCAATTGAAGGGTATTGTCGGTCAAGCGGCTGAGCTGCCCGGTCTCGTCGACGATGGTGGCGGCCAGGCGCTGGCGCTGTGCCGTGCTGAGCCGATCGCCCTGGTCGTGCAGGGAGGACGCCGCACCCAGGATGGTGGCCAGTGGCGTGCGGAAGTCGTGCGAGATGGCCGCCAGCAGTGCGTTGCGCACCGCTTGCAACTGGGCCTGCTCGCGCGCGTCGCGTTCGGTCTCGGTGGTCAGCCGGCGCTGCAGTGCAAGGCCCATCTGGTCGCACAGCGATTGGGCATGCAGGCGCCGCGCAGGATCGTCGCGGCCCGCTGTCGGCAGCGGCAGCATCGCCGCGCCCAGGCTGGCGGCACGGCCGCGCATCGGCAGGTACCAACGGTCCAGCTGCTCGTGGCGGCCGGTGCCTGGCCCCAGCGCATGGCCCTGACGCAGGCAGTGCCACAGCCCGGCCATCGTGTCGGCATCGGCATCGCCCAACTGCACCGACGCCTCGGCGTCGTTGTGCTCGGGCAGCGCGCCACGCAACAGCAGCAAGGCCACCGGCCCGTCCGCCAGGCCAGCCAGCGCGCCGCTCAAGGCCCCGGCATGCGCCAGTGGTTCGGCGGCGTCGCGCAGCGCATCGCCCAGCATGCGCAACTGCTCGGCCTCCAGCAGGTGGCGGCGTGCCTGCGAGGCCTGCGCGCGCTGTGTGGCCATCAGCCCTGCGACGATCCAGTTGACCACGCACATCGCGGCCAGCAGCAGTGCATGCTGGCCCAGGTCGACACTGAAGGTGCCGCGTGGTGGCACGAAAAGCCAATTGAACGCCAACGCGGCCAGGACGCTGGCCGCCATCGACACCGGTACCGGCCACCACAGGGCCGCTACGGCCGAGCTCACGACCGAGAGCATGGCCAGGTTGGCCAGGTCCATGCGGCCATCCAGCCACAGCATGAGTACCCAGCCGGTGGCCCAGGCGAGGGCGGCCCAGACCCATTGGTGGGGTGGCGTTCGGACGATGTTGTTGGGCATGGCCCGCACGATAGCTCGGCTCGCATCAGGATCGCATCAGGATCGCCGCCAGGCCGGCGCTCGAATGCTCGGTTTCGACGATGGCATCTGGCCGCGCGGCGCGGTATGGTGCTGGCCTTCCCATTCTTCGAAGGCCGTTTGACCATGCAACTCGATGCCTCCATTTCCGCTGTGATCACCGGTGGCGCGTCCGGCCTGGGCGCCGCCACGGCCCGTCGCCTGGCCAGCCGCGGCGTGCGCGTGGCCTTGTTCGACCTCAACGCCGAGGCCGGCGAGAAGCTGGCGGCCGAGTTGGGTGGCGTGTTCTGCCAGGTCAATGTCACCTCCGACGCGGAGGTGGACGCGGCCTTCGCGAAGGCGCGGGCGGCCAACGGCCAGGAACGCGTGCTGATCAATTGCGCCGGTGTGGGCACGGCCATCAAGACCGCCGGGCGCGACAAGGCCACGGGCGAGATCAAGTCCTTTCCCACGCTCAACTTCGACCGCGTGATCCAGATCAACCTGGTGGGCACGTTCCGCTGCATCGCGCGTTCGGCGGCGGGCATGCTCACGCTCGATGCCCTGCCCAACGGCGAACGTGGTGCGATCGTCAACACCGCCTCGGTGGCGGCGCAGGATGGCCAGATGGGCCAGGCCGCTTACTCGGCGAGCAAGGCGGGCATCGTCGGCATGACCCTGCCCATTGCGCGCGACCTGATGGGCGAGGGCATCCGCGTCAACACCATCCTGCCGGGCTTGTTCAACACGCCGCTGCTGCAAGGTGCGCCGGAGCATGTGAAGGCCGCCTTGGCCGCATCGGTGCCATTCCCCAAGCGGCTGGGCGATCCGGACGAATATGCCGCGCTGGCCGAATCGATGCTCACCAACGGCTACTTCAACGGCGAGTGCGTGCGCCTGGATGGCGCCATCCGCATGGCGCCACGCTGAGCTCGGCCGATCGGACCAACCGGGCCGCGCGCTGTCGCCTGCACGACAGCAAGTGGCCTTGCTCCTAGGGCCAATCTGGATGGCGGTGGCCCGCATCGGCCCGGATCATGCGCCAGGTCAAGGTGCGTTCCAGCACTTGTCGTTGGCAAATCGATCCAGGAGACATCGCCATGAAACACACCCGAATCCTTGCGGTCGCCGCCGCGGTGGCCACGTTGACGATGCATGGCGCAGCCTGCGCGCAGGACAAGAAACCCATCGAGCTGCGTTACAGCTCGGGCGCGCCGCCCAAGGGCAATCCCTGGGTGACGCAGATCGAGCGCTTCGCCAAGCATGTCGAGGAAGAGAGCAAGGGTGAGCTGAAGATCCAGCCCTTTTTCGGCTCACAGCTGGGCAGCGAGCAGGACACGGTGCAGCAGGTGGCCCGTGGCCGCATCGACATGGGCGGCTACGCCTCGGGCGCCGCTGCGCTGGTGGTGCCCGAGGTGGCGCTGTTGCTGATGCCTTTCTACTTCCGCAACGCGGCCGAGCTGGACTGCGTGCTGGACAACCACATGACCAAGACGGTGTCCGATCTGTACGAGAAGAAGGGCGTCAAGTTCCTGGGCTGGACCGAGGTGGGCTCGATCGAGTTCTTCGGCAAGAAGCCCTTCATGACGCCCAAGGATCTGAACGGCGCCAAGGCCGCCATCTACGCCAACAAGACGCAATCGATCTTCTTCTCGTCGCTGGGGGCTTCGCCGGCACCGCTGGGCCTGCCCGAGTGGATCCCGGCGTTCCAGACAGGCATGGCCGACGTGGTGATGACGCCCATCACCTTTGCGCTGCCATCGGGCCTGACCAAGGTGGCGCCGGTTGCCACGCGCCTGGGGGTGTACGACTCGCCCGCGCTCACGCTGATGAACAAGGGCGTGTTCGACAAGTTGCCCAAGCACCTTCAGGATGCCTTGCTCAGGGCCAACGTGCGGGTGCCTTCGGCGCAGTACCGCACTGAGGTGCGCGGTTTCGAAGGAGTGCTCTACGGCATGCACGAGAAGGCCGGTGGCCAGGTCGTGGTGGCCACCCAGGAGCAGCGCGACGCGTGGCGCAAGGCCGTGGAGCCCGTCTACCCGCAGATCGTGAAAGAGACGGGCGGCACGGCGGATGCCTTCTACGCCGCGATGGAAGCCGGCCGCAAGGCCTGCACCAAGTGACCCGCCAGCCATGACCGCAGCGCGGATGGCCGGTGCGCCCGCCGCACCGGGCGGGGTGGTGCGCGCCATGGCGATATGGCACCGCGTTGAATGCCTCGTCGCGGTGGCCGCATTCGGTTTCATCGCGGTGGTGCTGATCGGTGACGTGCTCGGCCGCGAGGTGCTGGGGCCGATCTATCGGGCCTTCAACATCAAGGGCCAGGCGGGCGTGTATGCAGCGCAGAAGATGAGCGTGTATGCCCTGGTGGTGGGCAGCTTCTGCGGCGTGGGCATTGCCACGGCCACCGCCAGCCACCTGTTGCCGCGCGTGGGCTTTGGTTGGGTGCCCTCGGCCTGGGGGCCGATGGTGGATCGCATCGCCGACGTGATCACGGGCAGCTTCATGCTGGGCGTGGCCTGGTTCGGCTGCTTGTACGTGCAGTCCTCGATGACGGCCGACCTGCGTGCCCAGGCCTTCAACATCCCGATCTGGCCGATCCAGGCCGCGATCCCGGCGGGCTTTGCGTCGGCCGGGCTGCGCTATTTCTTCTTCGCGGCCTGGCCCGTCTTGCGGCCTCTGGCGCCGGAGTTCCAGGAATGACCGCGCTGCTGTTGCTGGTCATGGTGCTGGGGCTGCTGCTGCTGCGCCAGCCGCTGGTGGTGGTGCTGTTGTCGGTGGCGGCCTTCGTGCAGATGGTGTGGGGCAAGGGGCAACTCGACTACATCGTCGAGGACATGTGGGTGGCGCTGGACAAGGAGCTGATCCTGTCGATTCCGCTGTTCATCCTGTGCGGCAACGTGATGACGCAGGGCAGCACGGCCAAGCGCCTGGTGCGCATCGTGGCGGCCATCACCCGGCCGCTGCCGGGCGGCATGGCGGTGGCCACGGTGCTGTCGTGCGGCGTGTTCGCGGCGATCTCGGGCTCGTCGATCGTCACCATGCTGGCCATCGGCACGGTGATGTACCCGGCCATGCGCGCCGCCGGCTACGACAACAAGTTCGCGCTGGGCACCACCATGTCGGCGGGCACGCTGGGCATCGTGATCCCGCCGTCGATCCCGATGATCGTCTACGGCCTGGTCACCGAGACCTCGATCAACGACCTGTTCCTCTCCGGCGTGGGCCCCGGGCTGCTGATCCTGGTGGTGCTGTCGCTGTATGCGATGGTCATGTGCCGCAAGATGCCGCGCGAGACCTTCGAATGGTCCGAGCTGACGACGGCCTTGCGCGAAGGCGTGTTCGCCATCGTGATGCCGGTGATCCTGCTGGGCGGCATCTACAGCGGCTATTTCACCGCCACCGAAGCGGCGGCCGTGGCCCTGGTCTACGCCTGCTTCGTGGAGATGTTCATCCACCACGAGCTCAAGCCACGCGACTTCTACAACGTGGTGCTGGAGCAGTCCAAGCTGGGCGGCTCGCTGTTTCCGGTGCTGGCGGTGGCGCTCAGCCTGAACATCGTGCTGATCGAGCACCGCATCCCTGGCCAGATGGTGCAGCTGATGCAGAGCTACATCTCCAGCCCGCTGATGTTCATGCTGCTGGTGAACCTGCTGCTGCTGGTCGTCGGCTGCCTGATGACCACCAACGAGGCGATCCTGATCCTGGCGCCCTTGCTGGCGCCCGTGGCCGAGGCCTATGGCTTCAACAAGGTGGTGTTCGGCATCATCATGATCCTGAACCTGGAGATCGGCTTCCTCACCCCACCGGTGGGCTTGAACCTCATCGTGGCCATGTCGGCGTTCCGGCAACCCTTCGGTTTGCTGGTCAAGGCGGCGGTGCCCTTCATCGCGCTGATGGTGTTCTGCCTGGCGCTGGTGGTGTGGCAACCCTGGATCGCGATGTACTTCGTCACCGGCAAGGTCTGACGACGCGGTGGGCGGCAAGACCGACCTGGCGGCACACCATGAAAAAGCGGGCCCTCGGGCCCGCCTGGTGTTTCAAGGGGTCTTCTGCTCGACGCCTTGGATCAGGCCCGTACGGCGCGCAGGCGCAGCGAGAATTCCTCCAGCGCCACGATGCCGCTGGCCTCGGCGGACTTGCACCAGGCTTGCAGGTCCACCACCAACTGTTCGGCCGACACGTTGGTGCGGGTCCACAGCTGGCGCAGTTCTTCGCGCATGGCCACCAGCTTGGCCAGCTTGGGACTCTCGCTCATGGCGACGGCCAACTGCGGTTTCAGTGCCGTGGGGATCAGCGCATCGTCGCGGTGCAGCCAGCGCTTGGCGATCTTGAAGTCGGCCAGGCGAGCGCTGTTGCCTTGGGCCTTCAGTCGATCCATTTCGGCGGCGCAGGCGGCCCGCAGGGCCTTGGCGTAGGTGGCCATCACCTCGTAGCGGTTGGCGATGATCGCTTCCAGTGTCTTGGAGTCGGCCACCGGCTTGATCGGGCCGGTCTGCAACTGCGGCGCGGTCTTGCGCACCTTGGCCCAGCCCAGCATCTCGAAGGCGCGGATGTAGCCCCAGCCGATGTCGAACTCGAAGGGCTTGACCGAGAACTTGGCCGACACCGGGTAGGTGTGGTGGTTGTTGTGCAGTTCTTCGCCGCCAATCAGGATGCCCCAGGGCGACACGTTCGTCGACGCATCGGGGGCCTCGAAATTGCGGTAGCCCCAGTAGTGGCCAATGCCATTGATCACACCGGTGGCCCACACCGGAATCCAGGCCATCTGCACGGCCCACACCGTCAGGCCGATGGCGCCGAACACGGCCACGTCGATGATCAGCATCAGGCCCACGCCTTGCCAGCTGAAGCGGTCGTACAGATGGCGTTCCAGCCAATCGTCGGGCGTGCCCCGGCCATACTTGGCAACGGTCTCGGGGTTCTTGGCCTCGGCGCGATAGAGCTCCACACCGGTGAGCAGCAGGGCCTTCAGGCCGCGGGTCTGCGGACTGTGGGGGTCTTCCTCGGTTTCGCACTTGGCGTGGTGCTTGCGGTGCACGGCCACGAATTCCTTGGTGACCATGCCGGTGGTGAGCCACAGCCAGAAGCGGAAGAAGTGCGCGGGAATGGGGCCCAGCTCCAATGCACGATGCGCTTGGGCGCGGTGCAGGAAGATGGTGACCCCAAGGATGGTGAAGTGCGTCATCACCAGCGTGACCAGCAGCACCTGCCACCACGTGGCGCTGGACCACAGGCCGTGGGCCAACCATTGGATGAGGCCATCCACCACAGGATTCATTTCAATCATTGAGCAACCTTGCCGCCGAGTCGAGAGGGCGGATCGCGCATTGTAGGCGGCGTGTTACCGAGCGTGAGCCGACGATCTGCGGGGGGAATCCCTGCCGAGCGCAGCGCTTGAGCAAGGCTTGAGCCAGCGCAAAAAAGCGTCATGAAGCCATTGAAATTGACGCCCTTGCCCACATTTAGAAAGGTTTAATGGTGTTTTCACTGCCGTTGCCACACGGCAGCAAAGAAGCCGTCGGTGGCATGGCGGTGCGTCCAGAGGCGCAGGAAGTGGCCCTGCACCAATTCATCGGCGCGTTCCACATGCGCCGCGGCCAAGGCTTCGGCTGCCGGCAGCGGCACGAAATCCGGGTGCGCCGCGGTGAAGGCGTTGGCCACATCCTCGTTTTCGGCCTGCAGCAGGCTGCAGGTGGCGTAGACCAGCCTGCCCCCCGGCTTGAGCAAGCGCTGCGCGCTGTCCAGGATGGCCGTTTGCTTGGCCTGCATCTCCAGCACGGCCTGGGGCGACTGGCGCCATTTCAGATCGGGGTTGCGGCGCAGCGTGCCCAGGCCGGAGCAGGGGGCATCCACCAGCACACGGTCGATCTTGCCGGCCAGGCGCTTGATGCGCTCGTCGCGCTCATGGGCGATCTGCGCCGGGTGTACGTTGGACAGGCCGCTGCGCGCCAGGCGCGGCTTGAGCGAATCCAGCCGGTGGCCAGACACGTCGAACGCATACAGCCGCCCGGTGTTGCGCATGCAGGCACCCAGGGCCAGGGTCTTGCCACCGGCGCCGGCACAGAAGTCGACCACCATCTCGCCGCGCTTGGCGTCCACCAACGCGGCCAGCAGTTGGCTGCCCTCGTCCTGCACCTCCACATCGCCGCCGGTGAACAGCGGCAGCTTGTTCAGCGCGGGCTTGCCTTCCACCCGCACACCCCAGGGTGAATACGGGGTGGCCACGGCCTGGATGTTGGCCTCGGCCAGCGCGGCGAGCACGGTCTCGCGCTTGGTCTTGACGGTGTTGACCCGCAGGTCCAGCGGCGCTGTCGTGTCCATGGCGGCCACCAGGGGCCAGAACATCTCATCGCCGATCTGGGCGCGCAGGGTGGAGGCCAGCCAGTCGGGCAGGTTGTGACGCAACTTCTCGGAGAAGCTGGCCGGGTCGATGGCCTGCACCTGCGCGCGCCATTGCACTTCCTTGGGGCCGAGTGCGCCGCGCAGCAGGCCGTCGCCGCCGGCCCAGGCCAGGATGGCCAGGCGGCGCTCCAGCGCACCGGTGCCACTTTGCGCCAGGTGGTGGTACAGCGGGCGGCGGCGCAGCACGGCGTAGGCGGTTTCGGCCAGCGCATGGCGCTCGCGCGCGCCCAGCGCTTTGTGCCTGCGAAAGAACGCGGAGACGATGCCGTCGGCGGGCGAATCGAGCTTGAGCACCGCGCGCAAGAGCTCGGTGGCCAGGTCCAGCAGGGCAGTAGGATGCATGGAGCGATTATCCTGTTGCCCACCGAAAGGCCCGCAGGCTGCCTGCGACCCCCTTTGTGACCCGCCCTGCGACATGACCGACGACCTGCCCGAGCTGCCACCCGCGCCCACCGGACGCTACCGCCACTACAAGGGCCTGGAATACGAGTTGGTGGGCCTTGCGCGGCACAGCGAGACGCTGGAGCCGTTGGTGGTCTACCGACCCCTGTACGGCCAGGGCGCGCTTTGGGTGCGCCCGCACGCGATGTTCTTCGATGAGGTGGTGATCGACGGTGTGCGCCAGCCGAGGTTTCAGCGCATGACGGCCGATGGGGCGAGCCCGTGATGAAGGGCGTTCAGCCGATCAGCAACTGGGCGGCACCGTCCAGCTGGTACACGATGCCACCCGCGAGTCGCAGCTTGCCCTGCACGAACCAGCGCACGGCCAGCGGGTAGATCACGTGTTCGGTGGCCAGGATGCGGTCGGCCAGCGCGTCCTCGTCGTCCCCAGGCAGCACCGGTACCACCGACTGCATCACGATGGGCCCATGGTCGAGTTCCGGTGTCACGAAATGCACCGTGGCGCCCGCGGCCTTGCAACCGGCCTCGATGGCGCGCTGGTGGGTGTGCAGGCCTGGAAAGGCCGGCAGCAGTGAAGGGTGGATGTTGAGCAGCCGGCCAGCGTAGTGCCCGACGAAGTCCGCCCCCAGGATGCGCATGAAGCCGGCCAGCACCACCAGGTGCGGGTCGAAGCGGTCGATCTGCGCCGACAGTGCACTGTCGAAGGCCTCGCGCGAGGCGTGGGCACGGTGATCCAGGGCCACGGCGCTGATGCCGTGCTCGCGGGCGAAGGCCAGGCCGGCCGCATCGGGCCGATTGGCAATGACCGCGGCCACCGTGGCGGGCCAGCCTTCGGCGGCGCAGCGTTGCACGATGGCCTGCATGTTGCTGCCGCGGCCGGAGATCAGGATGACGATGCGCTGATGCATGGCTTCAAGGTGAATGCGGGCAGTTTACGGTCTGCGAGAATCGCGCCCTTCACTGCACAGGTCACACGATGAAAGCCCGCGTACTCTCTGGCATGCGCCCCACCGGTGCGCTGCACCTCGGCCACTACCACGGTGCCCTGAAGAACTGGGTCAGGTTGCAAGCCGAGTACGACTGCTTCTATTTCGTGGCCGACTGGCACGCCCTGACCACGCACTACGAACAACGCGAGGTGATGGAGCGCTACGTCTACGACATGGTGATCGACTGGATCGCTGCCGGGGTGGACCCGGAGCAGTCCACCATCTTCATCCAGAGCCGCTTGCCCGAGCACGCCGAGCTGTTCACCTTGCTGGCCATGGGCACGCCCCTGGGCTGGCTGGAGCGCGTGCCCACCTACAAGGACCAGATTGAGAAGCTCAAGGACCGCGACCTCGCGACCTATGGCTTCCTCGGCTACCCCTTGCTGCAGGCGGCGGACATCCTGATGTACAAGGCCAGCTTTGTGCCCGTGGGCGAAGATCAGTCCTCGCACGTGGAGCTCACCCGGGAAGTGGCGCGGCGCTTCAACAGCCTCTATGGACGGGCCTCCGACTCCGAGACACTCATCGCGGCCGCACTGGCCAAGCTGGCCAAGGACGACGCGCGCTACTTCGAGAAACAGCGCAAGGCCTTTGGCGAGACCGGCAGCCTCGAGGCACTGGCCAAGGGCGAGGGCATGGTGCGCAAAGCCGCCGCCAACGTGGCGGGATTCACCACCGACGATGCCGAACTGCTGCTGGGCCACCTGAAGGGCAGCGGCAAGAGCATCCTGACGGAGCCCAAGGCCTTGCACACCGAGGTGCTGCGGCTGCCCGGGGTGGACGGCGCCAAGATGAGCAAGAGCTACGGCAACGCCGTGCTGATGCGCGATGAGCCGGCAGAAGTTACGAAGAAAGTGCGGGGCATGGTCACCGACCCGGCACGCGCTCGCCGCACCGACCCGGGCGACCCCGCCAAGTGCCCGGTGTGGCAGTTCCACAAGCTCTACAGCGACGAGGCCACGCAGGACTGGGTGGTCAAGGGCTGCACCAGCGCCGGCATTGGCTGCCTGGACTGCAAGCAGCCGGTGATCGACGCGATCATCCAGGAACAGACCCCTTGGCGTGATCGCGCCGAAAACTACCTGGCCAATCCCAAGCAGGTGCACTGGATCGTGGAGATGGGTACTGAGCGGGCACGTACCGTCGCGCGCCAGACCATGAAGGATGTGCGCGAGGCCATGGGCCTGGCCTATTGACCCCGAGCCGGCTGCGCCAGCGCCTGGCCGGCGCGGTTCAGTTCAAGGGCACCATGGTCGATGTGCCATCGGGCACGTAGATTTCCACGCGGTTGCGTCCAGCGCGCTTGGCCACGTAAAGCGCCCGGTCCGCCCGGCCGTACAGGCGCTCCGGTGGCAGCATTTCGGTCGGGAAGGCCACCGCCACGCCGGCCGACACCGTCACGCTCAAGGGCTGGCCCTTGCTGTCCGGGGCGGTGCTCTGCGCCACCGCGCGGCGGATCTTGTCGACCAGTCGGTGTGCGCCGGCCTCGTCGGTGCCCGGCAGGATGATGCCGAACTCCTCGCCACCGGTGCGCCCGAGCAGGTCCGACTGCCGCAGCCCGGCGCGCACGGTTTCTGCAAAGCGCTTGAGCACGATGTCGCCCACGCGGTGGCCATGCTGGTCATTCACTTGCTTGAAGTGGTCCAGGTCCATCAACACGAAGGCCACCGGCGCGTTTTGCCGCCGCCCGTGCGCCAACTCCTGGGCCAGAAACCCGTCGGTGCAGGTGCGGTTGGCACAGCCCGTCAGCCCGTCGGTGGTGGCCAGTTTTTCCAACTCGTTGGCCAGGCGTTCGAACAGCGTCAGCACGAAACCGAAGCCGGCACCCAGCAGGCACATGAAGGCGACCAGGAAAGTCAGGCCCTGCCCCAGGCTGGCCTGCAGCAGGTCCGTGTAATCCTGGGGCTCGAGCAGGCTGTGCACACTGCGCGCCGTCATGGCCGCTGCCGCGACGGACAAGGTCAGTGCCACGGTGCGCAGTGAGCCTTCGGTCTTCCAGCCCAGTCGCAGGATCACGGCGACGCTGGGCACGAGAAACAGCACGAAGATGGCCGAAATGAGCGTGGTGCGCAGTGGCATGGGCAGCAGCACTGTTGCCGCAGTGGCCGGCAGCGACAACGCCAGCGCCACGTCGATCCAGCGCGGCGCCGGGCTTGGCGACAGCAGTTGGTGGATGGCACGACAGAAAAAGGCCAGGCCCACGCAGATCAACCAGTTGCCCGCCAGCACGGACAGCCAAAGCGGCACCACCGGTCGCAATGCCAGCGCCGCCAGCCCCGCCAGCATGGCCCAGGACCCGGCCGTCCAGCTGTTCAGTTCGGGCCGTGCGGGCAGGCGCCTCAGTGACACGCCGAGTTCCAGTGTGAGCAACAGAAACCCGGCCAGCAGGGCCAGCAGCAAGGTGGTGGTGTGCAAGGTCATGAAAGGACAGACGTCAAACGAGGCTCAAGTGCACCATGGCGGCCGGGCTGAAGGTAACTGGATGTATCTGATCAAGCATGCCGAGCGAGGCCTTGCGTGACCAAATCCCGGGAGAAGCCAGTGGTTTAGACGGCTTGATCCAGAACAGAACCTAGTGAAAACCCTATACTGCACTGCAGCAAAGCCCAACCCGGGCTCGCCGTGACTGATGGGAGATCACCATGTCCACCACCTCCATGACCTTTGGCCGTCCGACCCGGATGGCCATCCCCCGTGGCTCCGTATGGTTCGCCAACCTGGCGTTCGCCTTGATCAATCTCATGCGGCGGATCGACCGTTGGCAGCTCGATCGTGCCGAGCGGGAGCCGCGCAACGTTGCCGAGCTGATGGAATTCGCCCGCAGCATCGAGACGTCCGACCCGGGCTTTGCCGCGGATCTGCGCGCGGCCGCCATGCGTTCGACCGAAGGCGAAGACCGCTGACCTGAACGGCCGGCCGGGCCGCCTCACGGCGGTCCGGCCGGCAGCACCAGAACCACGGCCAAGCCCGGTTGGGCAAGGTGGATGTCCAGCCGACCGCCGTGCGACCGAGCCACCTGCTTGCACAGGTACAGCCCCAGGCCGACGCCGCCCTCGTTGCGCGAGCGCGCCTGATCGGTGCGATAGAACGGCTCGGCCAGCCGTGCCAGATGCTCGGCCTGCACGCCGGGGCCATGGTCGCGCACGGCCAGCTCGATGTTTTGGTCCGTTCGACGCAGACTCACTTCCACGGGCTGAGCGCCACCGCTGCCATGCCGCAGCGCGTTGTCGATCAGGTTGCGCACCAGTAGCTCGATGCGCGCCGGGTCCAGCGGCAGGGGCGTCAAGCCATCTTGCAGCGCAAGGGCGATGGATTGACCCGCGAACTGCGACTGCACCACGGCCTTCACCAGCGCAGCGAGGTCGGTGGGCTGCAGTTGCAGCGTGGCTCGGCCGGCGGACAGGCGCTCGCTTTCCAGCAGGTTGGCGATCAGGTCGCGCATCTGCCCCAGGTCGCGCAACAGGGCCTGGCGCTCGTCACCGTCGGCCAGCAATTCCGCATTCAGCCGTGCGCGGGTCAGCGGCGAGCGCAATTCGTGGCTGATGGCCAGCAGCAGGCCGCGCTGGTTGTCGAGCATGTGGCGCAGTCCGCTGGCCATGGCGTTGACCCGGCCGGCCAGTTCGCCCAACTCGTCCCGGCGTCGTTCGGGGATGGGTTGGCTGAAGTCACCGGCCTCGTAGCGCTGGGCGCCCGCGCGGATGTCGTCCAGCGGGCGAAGCCAATGCCGCACGCAGGCAAACGCGGCGGCCGTGAGCAGCAGCAGCCCTGCCAAGGTGAGCCAGCCCACCCAGCGCGGCCGCTCGTCGTCCCAGCGCAGGCTGCGCACGCCGAAGCGCAGCTCGTGGCCATCGACCGTGCGGCGCGAAAGCATGGCGCGGCCGGCCTGGTCGTGCGGACGGGGGTCGCTGCCGTAGCGCTCGGGCAATGGGTGCGAGCGCCATTGCACCTCCGGCCCGGTGATGGTGATGGACAGCGGCAGGCGGTCCACGATGGCCTGCGCTTTTTGGATGTTTGGCGGACTGCCGATCTCGGCCGTCAGTCGATCCAAGTAGTCCGTGATCAGCGGGCGGATCAACTCACGCCAGCCGCTGGAGAACACCTGGCCCGTGCCCGCCACGAACACCAGCGTGGTGCCCAGCGCCAACAGCAGGAACAGCGCCACCAACCGCCCACGCAGCGAATGCCGCAAGCGGTGGTGCCACCGGCGTCGGCGTGGCTTGTGCATCATGCAATGCGCGCCGCGGCAAAGGTGTAGCCGGCGTTGCGCAGGGTCTTGATGCACTGCAGCGGCTCCAACTTGCGCCGCAGTCGACTGACCAGGATGTCCACGGCGCGGGTGAACAGGTCGGCCTCGCGGCCACGCAGGCGATTGAGGATGTCGTCGCGGCTCCACACCTTGTGCGGCTCGCGGGCCAGCAGCAGGAGCAATTCGAACTCGGTGCCGGTGAGTTCGAGCGTCTCGCCCAGGCGCCGCACCTCGCGGCGCTCGGTGTCGATGGACAGGCCCTCGAATTGCATCAGTCCGATGCCGCTCGGTGTGGCTGCCATTGGCAAGGGCCGCGCGCGCCGCAGGATCGTCTGCAGCCGCACGGCCAGCTCGCGCGGCTCGAAGGGCTTGGGCAGGTAGTCGTCGGCGCCCAGCTCCAGGCCGACCACCCGGTCGGTGACATCACCGCGGGCCGTGAGCATCAGCACGGGCAGTTGGCTGGTCTGACGGATGCGCCGGCACAGCTCGAAGCCATCCATTTCCGGCAGCATCACGTCCAGGATCACGGCATCGATGCCACCCTCGGCCAGGCGCGCGAGGCCTTTGCTCGGGCGCAACGCGCAGCACAGCTCGAGATCGAATCGCCGCAGGTAGGTGGCCAGCGGCGGTCCGAGGTGCTCGTCGTCGTCGATCAGCAGGATGCGGTGCATGGCGTCTTCGGCGATCCCATCGGGTGGCGCCGAGTTCGACGCCGGGCCACTGTACCAATGGCCCGGCGCTCAGCCGCGCCAGCCGTGACGACCACGCGCCATGAAGTCGCGCAGCTTCTGCTGCTGCTCGGGTTTGAGGCTGTCGTAGAAATCGCCCATGGCGGCGACGATCGCGGGCGACCGTTCACGCACCGCGCTGGTCTTGGCTTCAACCAGGGCCTGGGCCTGGCCGCGGTCGAACTGCGGGCCCGCCACGAGCGACTGCAGCTGCGCCTTCATGTCCGCGCGTGCATCGGCCCCGGGCATCAGGGCGGTGCGTTGCGCCTTGAGCGCGTCGGCCAAGGCACCGAGCTTGGTCTTTTGCGCCTCGTCCAGTGCGAGTTCGCGGCCGGCCTTGTCGATGAAGCGCTCGCGCAGTCGGGTCATGTCGGCTTCGCTCATCGGGCCATGGTGGTGCATGCGGTGCGAGCAGGCCGCGAGGCCGCCAAGCAGGATGCTGGCGCCGAACAGGCCAATGAGGGTGCGTTTGATCCAGCGTTTCATGGGGTCTTCCTTTGTGCCGTGCGAGGCAGGTGTTGAACAGGGCTCCATGGTCGCGCCGGCGGAAGCAGCTGTCCTTTCAGCGCGGTATCGGCGTGTTTCGTTTCTTTTCATCGCTATGCTCGCCGCGTGCCCGACATGTCCCCTCTCTCCGCGCGACCGCCCACGTTGTTGCACGTGGATGCCGCCTTGATCGTGGCCGACAAGCCCGCCGGCCTGCTGTCGGTGCCGGGCCGAGGCGCTGACAAGGCCGATTGCCTGGCCGTGCGCGTGCAGGCCCTGCACGCGGACGCCCTGATGGCGCACCGCCTGGACATGGCCACGTCGGGCCTCATCGTGCTGGGGCGGGGCGCGGCCATGCACCGCGCCTTGTCCATGGCGTTTGCGCAGCGGCTGGTGCACAAGACCTACGTGGCGGTGGTCGATGGCGTGATGGCCGATGACCAGGGCGAGATCGCGCTGCCGTTGATGGCCGACTGGCCCAACCGACCGCGACAGATGGTGAGCCAAGCATCGGGCAAGCCTTCGCTGACGCGCTGGCGCGTCTTGCACCGTGACCTGGCCAACCGGCGCACGCGTGTGGCGCTGTACCCTGTCACGGGCCGATCGCATCAGCTGCGCGTGCACCTTGCGGCCATTGGCCACGCCATCCTGGGCGACGACCTGTATGCGCCCGCTGACGCGGTTTCTGCCGCACCCCGGCTGTTGCTGCACGCCAGTGCCTTGGGCCTGATCCACCCGGCCGACGGCGTGGCGATGGCCTTCGAAAGCACCGTGCCGTTTTGACTGGCGCAGACGGTCAATTGGGCGCCGACGCGGCCGGCCGGGCCAACGGTGCCCGCAATCGCGCATCGAAGTCGCGCGGCGCCACGTACTGCAGCGCCGTGCGCGTCTTGCCGCTGGCCGGCACGGCGGCGGTCATGCCGATGGCCGGATACAACAGCACGCGCACGCCATCGGCCTGGGTCACGGTCTCGGCCGGCTCGCCGAAGCGCTGGCGCAGGTCGGCCTCGCTGAGTTGCAGGCTGGGCACGAAGCTCAGGCCCGCAATGCGGGCGCTTTCGGCCTCGGCACGGGCGTCGTGTGTCATGTCGAAGCGGCGCACGCCACCATCCATCGCCTCGGAGCGGGGCGCGCCTTCGCGCCAGCGCCGCAAGGTCGCGGCCGGCACGTCGAAGGACAGCACCAGGCGCCCGCTGACGAAGCCTGCGGCAAAGGGCTCCATCAGGGCCTCCAGCGCACCCACCTCGCCCAGGCGCGCCACCAGCGCCGGCTGCAATGTGTCGCCGAAGCGGCCCTTGGCGGTGGCCAGGGTGTCGCGACCCAGCGTCAGGCCAAACACCTCCAGCGCACCACTGGTGGTGGCGCGGGCCTGCCAGGGCAACTGGCCGTCCTGTTGGGCCGGGCTGGCAGCGGAGGAGGGCGGCACCGCGCCGCCCATGTGCAGCAGTGGCAGCGCAAACGCCACCAGCAGCACCAGGAGTCCAGCGCACAGCGCCAACATGACAGGATGTTTCATCGGCTTGATTTTCAGGCCATTGGCGCATTACCCTGCCGAACATGACAACCCACCTCTACATCGTGACTGGTTCCTCCCGTGGCGTGGGCGAGGCCCTGGTGGCCGAACTGCTGCGGCCCGAGCACACCGTGCTGGGCCTGGCCCGGCACCACAACGAGGTGCTGGAACAGATGGCGGCCCGGCATTCCGCGCACCTCACGCAATGGGCGGTGGACCTGTCCTCGCCAGCGCTGGCCGCGCAGCGCCTGGGCGAATGGCTGGCCCGCATGGACAGCAGCCTCGTGGCCAGCGCCACCTTGATCAACAACGCTGGCGTGGTGAGCACGCCGGCGCCATTGGGTCAGGGGCATCTGGCCGAGTTGTCCAATGCCGTGCGTGTCGGCCTGGAGGCGCCGCTGATGCTGAGCGCTGCATTCCTGCACGCCACCGATCCCTGGACCGCGCCACGCCGCGTGCTCAACGTCTCGTCCGGGCTGGGCCGCCGGGCGATGGCGGGCAGCGCGGCCTACTGCGCCGCCAAGGCGGGCATGGACCACTTCACCCGGGCAATGTCGTTGGAGCAGGCGGCCCGGCCCCATGGCGCGCGGGTGATGTCCATCGCTCCGGGCGTGATCGACACCGACATGCAGCGCCAGCTGCGCGACGCCGACGCCACCCTGTTTCCCGAGCGCGCGATGTTTGCCCGCCTGCACGACGAAGGGCAACTGCTCAGCCCGCGAGCGTGTGCACAGAAGTTGCTGGCGCGGCTGGACCGGGCCGATTTCGGCAGCGACCCGATCGGCGACGTGCGGGACTGATCGCCCGGTCGGCGCTGGCCAGCGCAGCCGCCCTCTAGAATCCGCGCCCTTCCTCTGCGTCATTCAACGCCCGCTTCGGATCGTCGCGGGCGGTCGCTTGCCCCATGTCCTTGTCCCACCTGATCGGTGGCTTCGTGCTTCGCCATTGGCGCGCCTATGCGGCGTCCGGCGCGATGCTGGCCGCCATCGCCGCGCTGGGCGTGTGGCTGCCGCGCCAGGTGGGATCCTTGGTCGACGGGCTGGTGGCGCAGACGCTCAACGGCGCGTCGCTGGGGCGCGAGATCGCCTGGCTGCTGGCCGCTGGCGTGGCCATCTACGGCCTGCGCGTGGCCTGGCGACTGCTGCTCTACGCCACCGCCTACCGCCTGGGCGTGGAGTTGCGCGTGCGCCTGTACGAGCGCTTGACGGTGCAGGGCGCCAGCTTCTTCCAGCAGCACCGCACCGGGGATCTGATGGCCCTGGCCACGAACGACATCGATGCGGTGGAAATGGCCGCTGGCGAGGCCTTGCTGGCCGGATTCGACGGCACGTTCACGCTGGTGCTGGTCGTGGGCATGATGACGCTGGGCGTGGACTGGCGCCTGGGCTTGGTGGTGCTGCTGCCCTTTCCGGCCATGGCCTGGGCCTTCTGGAAGATCTCCAACCAGGTGCACACCGCTTCGCGCCAGGCGCTGAAGGCCTTTGGTGCCTTGAACGACCAGGTGCAGGAATCGTTGTCCGGCGTGCGCACACTTCGCTCGTTGGGGCTGGAGGCGCGTGAATCGGCGCGCTTCGCCCAGCTGGCCGATGCGGCCGCTCGCACCAGCCTGGCCGCGCAGCGCAGCGAGGCCGGCTTCGAGCCGGCGGTGGGCCTGGCGCTGTCCACTGCCGTGGCCTTGTCCCTGGCCTTCGGCGGATGGTTGGTCTGGCAGGGGCAGATGACGGTGGGTCAACTCACCAGCTTCGGCATGTACCTCGGTCAACTGATCTGGCCCATGTTCGCCATGGGCTGGGTCTTGAGCCTGATCGAGCGTGGCCGCGCTGCTTGGGATCGGCTGGCACCGGTGCTGGAGGCGCCGCTGTCGATCGACGACCATGGCCGCCACGATCGCGCCCCGGCCGGCGCCATCGTCTTCGATGGCGTGAGCTTCCGCTACCCCGGGCAGGCCGAGCCAGCGCTGCATGACCTGTCCTTCACGCTGCCGGCGGGTCGCAGCTTGGGCATCGTCGGAGCCACGGGCTCGGGCAAGAGCACGCTGCTGAAGCTGCTGCTGCGGCAGTGGACGCCCGAGGCCGGCCACATCCGCTGGGGCGATGTGGCGCTGGCGGACTTCACGCTCTGCGCCTTGCGCCAGAGCATGGCCTGGGTGGCGCAGGAGCCCTTCCTGTTCTCGGCCAGCGTGGCGCAGAACATCGCGCTGGCGGCGCCCCAGGCCACCATGATGCAGATCGAACAAGCGGCGCGGCTGGCCTGCGTGCACGACGATCTGGCCCACTTGCCCGCGGGCTACCGGACACCGGTGGGCGAACGCGGTGTCACGCTGTCTGGCGGGCAGCGCCAGCGCGTGGCGATTGCGCGGGCGCTGCTGGCCGATGCGCCCTTGCTGCTGCTGGACGATTCGCTGTCGGCCGTGGACACCGAAACCGAGACGCGCATCCGCGAGGCGCTGCGGTCGCAACGCCATGGCCGCAGCGTGATCATCGTGAGCCACCGCCTGTCCACGGTGGCCGATGCCGACGAGATCATCGTGCTGCGCCATGGCCAAGTCGTCGAGCGTGGCACGCACGCCAACCTGCTGGCCGCGCCGGGCTGGTACGCACGCCAATGGCAAGTGCAACAACTGCAGGCTTCACTCGATGACGACTGAAGCCGACACCGCTCTGCCAACGCCAAAAGACAGCGTCCGGCGCGCTGCTCCGGCGGAGCGTCGGGCCGCATTGGCCTTGTTAATTCGCGCGGCGCGATCAGAGATCGGCCTGTTGCGCGCCGCCGTGCCCTGGCTGGTGCTGGCCGCGCTGCTCGAAGCGCTGGGCCCGATGCTGGGCAAGGCCTTCATCGACCGGCACCTGTTGCCGCGCGATGGGCAGCTGCTGCCCATTGCCGGCCTGCTGGGCGGGGCCTGGCTGGCCAGCTGTGCGGCCAGCTGGTTGCGCTACCTGCAACTGCTGAACCTGGCCGGCCTGGCCATGCGCTCGGTGCAACGCATCCGCGAGCGCGTCTACGGGCATGTCTTGCGGCTGCCGATGGCGTATTTCGACCGCGCCATCATCGGCCAGATCGTCTCGCGCGTCACCAACGACACCGAGGCCGTGAAGACGCTGTACGTGCAGGTGATGTTCGTGCTGCTGGACAGCCTGATCATGCTGGTGGGCATGGTGGCCGCGATGGCCTGGCTGGACTGGCGGTTGATGCTGATCGTGGCCTTGCTCATCCCCGCCGTGGCGGGCATCGTCTGGATCTACCAGCGGCTGTCTGCGCCGGCCGTTGCCCGAAGCCGTGCGGCGCGCAGCGAGATCAATGCGCAGGCGGCCGAGTCCATCGCGGGCATGGCGGCCATCCAGGCCAGCGTGGCGGAAGGGCGTTTTCGCGAGCGATTCGCGGCGGTGAACCAGGCGCACTATCGAGCCCGGCAGGACGAGTTGCGCGCCAACGCCTGGCTGTTGCGCCCGGCATTGGACTTCCTGAACGTGGCCATGATCGGGGCGGTGATCGCGGCATTCGGCCTGCGCCAGCATGGTGGCGCGCTGGGCGCGGCCGAAGTGGGCGTGCTCTACGCCTTCGTCAGCTACATCGCCCGCGTGGTCGAGCCGCTGATCCAGATCACCATGCAGTTCTCCCAGTTGCAGCAAGCGGTGGTGGCGGCCGCGCGGGTGAACACGCTGCTCGACGAGGCCGAGGTCCCGTCGGCTGCTGCTGGCTCGGGGGTGAGCGAGGGTCGCATCTGCGTGCGGGCGCTGAACTTCGGCTACCTGCCGGGCCGCACCGTGCTGCACGACGTGAGCCTGGACATCGAGCCCGGCCGCTTCATCGGCATCGTGGGCCACACCGGCAGCGGCAAGAGCACGCTGCTGTCGCTGTTGCTGCGCTTCTATGAGGCACCGCCGGGCAGCTTGTTCATCGACGGCGTGGCCCCGGCCGAGATGGGCGACGAGGCCTTCCGCCGGGCCGTGGGCCTGGTGCCGCAAGACCCGTTCCTGCTGGCGGCCAGTGCGCGCGAGAACATTGCCATGGGGCGACCGCTCGATGCCAGCGCCATCGAAATCGCCGCGCGCGCGGCCGGTGCGCACGCGCTGATCGAGCGATTGCCCCAGGGTTACGAAACGCCGCTGGGTGAGGGCGGCGCGCGCCTCGCCGTGGGCGAGAAGCAACTGATCGCGCTGGCCCGCGCATTGGCGGGCCGACCTCGCATCCTGCTGCTGGACGAGGCCACCTCGCACATCGACAGCGAGACCGAGGGCGTGGTGCAGCGCGCTTTGCTGGCCTTGCACGGGCAGGTCACGGTGCTGGCAGTGGCGCACCGCCTGTCCACCATCCGCGAAGCCGACGAGATCGTGGTCTTTCACCACGGTCGCATCGTCGAGCGCGGCACCCATGCGCAGTTGATGGACATTGCGGATGGACGCTATCAACGGCTGGTGCTGCTTCAGCAATTGGAGTCGGACGAGAACCCATGACGCTCGCCGATGACGATCCCACCACCGACGAGAACACGCCGCTGTTGATGCAGCGGCAGTTCCGCAACTTCTGGCTGGCGCGCATTGCGTCCACCGCTGCAGGCCAGATGATGATGGTGGCGCTGGGGTGGCAGATGTACGAGCTGACCGGCAGCGCCTGGGACCTGGGCCTGGTGGGCCTGGCGCAGTTTCTGCCGGCCTTGGCCCTGGCCCTGCCCGCCGGCCATGTGGTGGACCGCCACGATCGCAGCCGCGTGCTGATGGCCGTGCTGGTGTTGCAGGCACTGGCCGCGGCCGTGCTGGGGCTGGCTTCGCACCAGCAGGTGGTGTCGCGTGAGGCTGTCCTGGCCGTGTCGGTGCTGCTGGGTGGTCTGCGCGCCTTCCAGATGCCAGCCAGCCAGGCCATGCTGCCGCAGTTGGTGGGCCAGACGCTGCTGCCGCGCGCACTGGCCTTGTCGTCCGGCGCGGTGCAGGCGGCGATCATCGTCGGGCCGGCCGTCGGTGGGCTGGTCTTTGCGCTGGGCGCACAGGCGGTGTACGCGTTCTCGGCGGCAGGCTTCGCGGCGGCCTGCGTTGCCATGTCGCGGGTGCCGCCGCGCCCGCTGGCCTTGTCCACCCAGCCGCTGTCGTGGGACACGCTGCTGGCCGGGCTGGCCTTCATCCGCCGGCGACCGGTGGTGTTGGGCGCCATGTCGCTGGACCTGTTTGCCGTGCTGTTGGGCGGCGCCACGGCGCTGCTGCCTGTGTTTGCCCGCGACATGCTGCAGGCCGGCCCGCTGGCCTTGGGGCTGCTTCGTTCGGCGCCGGCGGTGGGTGCCTTGCTCATGTCGGTGGTGCTGGCGCACGTGCCGATCCAGCGCCGCGCGGGGCATTGGCTGCTGGGGGCCGTCGGCCTGTATGGCGTGGCGATGATCGTGTTCGGGCTGTCCACCGCGGTGTGGTTGTCGCTGCTGGCGCTGGTGATCTCCGGCGCGGCGGACATGGTCAGCGTGGTCATTCGACAGACCTTGGTGCAATTGGAAACGCCGGACGCCATGCGCGGCCGCGTCAGCGCCGTGAATTCCGTCTTCATCGGCGCCAGCAATCAGTTGGGGGAGTTCGAGTCCGGTGTCACGGCCGCATGGTGGGGCGCTGTAGCATCCGTGGTGGCTGGCGGCGTCGGGACGATGGTGGTGGTGGGTGTTTGGTTCCGCCTGTTCCCCGCCTTGGCCGGGCGTGACCAATTGGTGGCGCCCGAAGCACATCCCTCGGGTGGAGACAGGGTTTGATTGATTCGGACGTCCAGGCGCTGGCCGATCTGCTGGAGAGCCTGGGGATCGGCTTCGGCATTGCCGATGCGCGGGGGCAGGCCGAGGTGGCCAATCGGTGGCTTGGCTCCGGCGCGGGCCTGCGCAGTGCTTCGATCGGCCTTGCCGATGGGCGGCAGCTGACGCTGCGCTTGCCCGTCGCCTTCGATCGCCACCTGGGCGGCGACGCCGAAACACGCTTCCGCCTGCTGGCCGAGCACTCCACCGACCTGATCATCGCGGTGGACCTGGATCTGGTCATCGGCTACGCCTCGCCGGCCACCAGCAGCATGCTGGGCTGTGCGCCAGAAGCGTTGCAGGGCCACACGCTGGCCGAATTGCTGGTGCCCGAGGAGCGCGCCGCCTTCATTGCCCGGCATTTCACGCGCAGCGCCGGCCTGGCCAGTGGACCGGACCTGTTTCGCGCGCTGTGCCGAGACGGCAGCACCCGCTGGGTCGAGGCGAGGGTGGCCACGCTGCCTCCGGGCAATGGCCTGGGAGACTACCTGGTGACACTGCGCAGTGCCGACCAGCGACGCCGCTCGGAGGAGACCCTGGGCCAGGCCAACGCCGAGTTGTCGGCGCTGGCCTCCACCGACGCGCTCACCGGCCTGCCCAATCGTCGGCAGTTTGACGCCACCCTGCAGAAGGAGTGGTACCGGGCCTTGCGTGACGGCACCTCGCTGGGGCTGTTGATGGTGGACATCGATCACTTCAAGTCGCTCAACGACCTGTTTGGCCACCAGGTGGGCGACCTGTTCCTGGCCCGCGTGGGTGCGCTCATCCGCGACAGCGTGCGCCGCGCGGGCGACTTGGCCGCTCGCTTTGGCGGAGAGGAATTTGCGGTGGTGCTGCCTGGCACCTCTGTGGCCGGCGCGATGGACATCGGCGAGGTGGTGCGACGCAGCATCGCCGCCGCAGACTTTCGATCGGCCGTGCAAGGCGGCTACGGCGTGAGCGTGAGCATCGGCGCGGCGGCCATGGTGCCGGTGCCGTCCGCCAGTGCGGCCAGGCTGGTGCAGGACGCCGACGCTGCGCTCTACCAGGCCAAACGCAATGGGCGCAATCGAGTGGAGGCATTGACATGAACCGCCGGGCCGTCCCCAAGTTGAATACCGCAGTGCGAAGCAAGGAGTTTGCCTGATGAGCCAGAACCCATCCGTCGCCGAGCCGGTGCTCCTCACCCGCGTGGATCCTGCCGGATTCGCCGTGCTCACGATGAACCGACCGCAGGCGATGAATGCGCTGTCGGCCGAGTTGATGACCGCCCTGGCCGACGCGGTGGATGCGATGGCGGCCAACCCCGCGGTGCGGGTGCTGATCCTGACCGGGGCCGGCCGCGCGTTCACGGCCGGGCTGGACCTGAAGGAAATCGGTGCAGGTGCCGGCAGCATCGGTGGGCGAGCGAAGCCTCGCGATCCGGTGCAGGCCATTGGCCGATTTGCCGGTCCGGTGATCGCCGCGGTCAACGGCGCAGCGGTGACCGGCGGCTTTGAGTTGGCACTGGCCTGCGACATCCTGCTCGCCAGTTCAGCCGCCCGGTTCGCCGACACGCACGTGCGCATCGGTGTGGCGCCCGGCTGGGGCCTGTCGCAGCGCTTGAGTCGCGCCATCGGCGCCTACCGGGCACGTGAGATCTCGTTCACCGGCCGATGGGTCGGCGCAGAGCAAGCGGCCGCCTGGGGATTCGTCAATCGCGTGGTGTCGGCAGAGAGCCTGTTGGCCGAGGCCGAGGCCATGGCGCGGGAGATGCTGGCCAACATTCCGGAGATGCTGCAGCGTTACAAGGCCGTCATCAACGATGGCCATGCCTTGGCTTTCGGCGAGGGCATGGCGCTGGAGCGCGAGCGCGCCACGGCTTTCAACAGCGGTGTGGCTGCCGATGCCGTGGAACAGCGCCGCGAGGCCGTGCGCGAACGCAACCGCAGCAGCTGATCGAGCAAGAAAAAGAGCCCCTGGAACCTACGGGCTCCAGGGGCAACACTCCTCATCGCTGGCGCCGCTGATGCCTGCCGGAACTCACGAGTCCGACACAGCGACAGCCTCACCTTACGTCATCCGCCAGCGCTTGGCATTGGTGAAAAACCAGAGGAACTTTCGGCGGCGCGGGCAATCAATGTCAGGCGCCCAGTGAAATCCCCAGGCCACGCGCGGCCTGCAGCAAGGCATGGTCGTTTGGCACGGGCCGGTTCTTGTTGGCCACTTCTTCGATGCGCACGCTGGCGATGTCCGATCCGGCCAGGGTCACCATGCGACCGAAGTCCCCCCTGCGCACCAACTGCGCCGCATGCCAGCCAAAGCGCGTGGCCAGCACCCGGTCAAAGGGCGTTGGTGAGCCGCCACGCTGCACATGGCCCAGCAAGGTGGCGCGCACCTCGCTCTGGATCAGGGGCTGCAACTGATGTTGCAGCAGTGCGCCCACGCCGCCCAGCCGCAGCGGGTCGGGGCTGTCGGCGATGGTGGCAGCCACGGTGAGCGCACCACCCACCGGCTTGGCGCCTTCGGCGATGCAGATCAGCGTGTGGCCTTCGCGGCCCTCGCGTTCGCGGCAGCGCTGCACCACGGCGTCGAGCTGATAGGGCTGCTCGGGCAGCAGGATGATGTCTGCGGCGCCGGCCATGCCGCCTTCGAGCGCGATCCAGCCCGCATAGCGGCCCATGGTCTCGGCGATCATCACGCGGCCGTGGCTGCGGGCGGTGGTTTCCAGCCGGTCCAGCGCCTCGGCCACCACGGCCACCGCGCTGTCGAAGCCGAAGCTGCGGTCGGTGTGGCACAGGTCGTTGTCGATGGTCTTGGGCACGCCCACCACCGGCAGCCCCAGCAGGTGAAAGCGGTGGGCAATCGCCATGGTGCCGTCGCCACCGATCACCACCAGCGCGTCCAGACCCAATTCACGGGCATACGCCATGGCCTGGCCCGACACGTCTGCGCCATTGGCGCCGAAGTAGTGGAACGGATCGCAGCGGTTGTGCGTACCCAGGATGGTGCCGCCTTGCGACAGGATGCCCACCACGGCGTCCGGATCGAGCCGGCGCGTTTCACGGCTCAGCAGGCCCAGAAAGCCGCGGCCGATGCCAGTGACTCGAGCACCGGCCTCGTTGATCAGCGCCAGCGTGACCGCACGGATCACTGCGTTCAGGCCGGGGCAGTCACCGCCGCCGGTCAGGATACCCACATGCATGCTCACGGCCCCTTCGACAACGCTGGCGGTTTCAGTGGGCGCCGGCCAGCCACTCGACCAAATCGAGCTTGAACTGGCGCAGGTCTTCGATGCGGGTGTAGAACATGTGGCCAGCATCGTAGTGGCGGTGCGTGACCCGCGCGAGCACCTCGGCCGGGGCGTCCAGCTGTGCCAGCGACCAGTCGCTGGCCGAGTACGGTGTGCCCAGGTCGTAGCGTCCACTGGCGGCCAGCACGCGCAGGTGTGGATGACGGCGCAACGCCCGCGACAGGTCCGTGCTGGTGCAGGTGTAGCCGGTCGGGTCGCCTGTGCCCTTGCCGTCGCCGCGCACCCAGTTCCAGGCCTTGTTCACTTCGGGGTTGAACACTTCGTACCGCGCGTCTGCCGCGATGCCCAGCGAGCTGTAGTACGACAGGGCCAGTGCGGTGTAGGGGGCGTTCAGGGCCTCCATGCCGGGGTCGAACTCCCACTCGCGCGTGCGGCTGGCGGCCATCGGGCCGGTGGCTCGGGCTTCAAGGCGACCGACGATGCGGCCCTTCGCGCGCAGGGCCTCGACAAAGAAGCATTGATCACTGATGCGCAGGTTCTTCTCTTCCACCAAAGCCAAGGGCAGGCCGGTGACCGCGGCCAGTCGCTTCTCGATGCGGCGCTTGTTGCGGCCGTCCAGGCGGGCCCCGGCGTGCAATGCATGCAGGTAGTCCTCGGCGACGAAGGCTTCCGCGGCCTTGCGCGCGGCCTCGGGCGAGGCACCCAGCGGCCCGTCCAGCAGGCCGTGGTACTGGGCGACGTTGGCGAAGGCGGGCAGGAACAGCGCATAGGGCAGGTCGTTGCGGGGTGCGAACACCAGGCTTTGCAGGTCCATCGCGCACGACACCAGGATCAGGCCGTCCAGCGCCAGACCCAGATCGAGCAGCTTGTCGGCCAATGCGGCGCCACGGGTGGTGCCATAGCTTTCTCCGGCCACGTAAAGCGGTGAGCCAAAGCGGCCATTGGCCGCCAGCCAGCCGCGCACCACCTCGGCCAGTGCCTCGACGTCGCCGTCGACCGACAGCAGCTTCTTGCGCGCCTCGTCACTGGCGGTGATGGAGTAGCCGGTGTGGGGCGGGTCGATGAACACCAGGTCGAACTGCGGCAACCAAGTCAAAGGGTTGTCCACCAGTCGATAGGGCGAGGGTGGCGCCGATCCGTCGTTAAGGATCGGCACGCGCTTGGGCCCCAGCGCGCCCAGGTGCAACCACACCGAGGATGAGCCCGGCCCGCCATTGAACACAAAGCACACGGGCCGTGGCCCCGAGTTGCGTGCCGCGGTGTAGGCGATGTGGAAGATGGCCGCCTGCGGCTCGCCGCGGTCGGCCCCCAGGCCGGTCTGGGCCACTGGCAGGAAGCCGGCGCGCACCGTGTAGTCGAATCGGCGTCCATCGTCCAGCATCACCGATGCATTGGTCGGCTCGGTGGTGCGGGCCAGCAACTGGTCGACCTTGTCGCGCAGCCGCTTGGCGGCGTCGGCATCGGGCTTGGGGGCTGGGGTCTCGGTGGTCATGGCGCGTCCTTGATGAGCGCCCCGAGGGCGCCGCCGTGCGGATCCGGCAAAGTGGCGGAACCACCTGTGCCGGAGAGGAATTGGCTGTACTGAATGAGGTCCACGTTGCCACCCGACAGGATCACGCCGACGCGCTGGCCGCGCAAGTCGAGCACGCCTTCGAGCAACGCGGCGGCGGCCAGGCAACCAGTGGGCTCGACCACGAGTTTCAGGTGCTGTGCCAGGTGCTGCATGGTTCGGACGAGTTGGGCGTCGGTGACCGTGACCACGCTGCGCACCAGCGCCTGGATCACCGGGAAAGTGAGCAGGCCGCTGGAGGTCGTCTGCGCGCCGTCGGCAATGGTTTGGGGCACGCCGATCTGCACGATGTGGCCTGCCTTCAGGCTGCGCTGGGTGTCATTGCCTGCTTCCGGCTCCACGCCATGCACGGCAATCTCGGGCAGGAGGTGGGTGGCGGCCACGGCACAGCCCGAGATCAGCCCGCCGCCGCCCACGCACACCAGCAACGCGTCGAGCGGCCCGGCCTGTTCGATCATTTCAAGTGCGGCGGTACCCTGACCGGCCATCACGTCCGGGTGGTCGAACGGTGGAATCGAAGTCAGGCCGCGCTCGGCAGCCAGGCGCGCGCCGATGGCCGCTCTGTCCTCGGTATAGCGGTCGTAAAGCACGATCTCGCTGCCGCGCAGGCCACGCAAGTGCTCACGCGTGGCGGCCAGCTTGATGGCTGGTGCATCGTGCGGCATCACCAGCACGGCGGGCATGTTCAGCAGCCGCGCGGCAAGCGCCACCGCCTGGGCATGGTTGCCCGAGCTGAAGGCGATGACGCCATGCTCGCGCTGCTGCGGCGTCAATCGCGACAAGGCGTTGTAGGCGCCGCGGAACTTGAAGGCACCGACACGCTGCAGGTTCTCCGCCTTGAAGAAGACCTGGGCTCCTGTGCGCTCGTCGAGGGCGTCGCAGGTGAGCACCGGCGTCCTGCGGGCCACGCCGTGCAGCCGATCGGCTGCGGCCAGGACGTCTGCAAAGCTGATGGCAAGCTGCGGCATGCCCCGAGCATAACCAAGCCCGTGGCCGGCGCCTGCGCGGCCGTCAGCCGGCAGGCGAGCTCAGCACTTCAATGTCGCTGCCAGTGACCTTGGTTCAGTCGCCAGCCATTGCCCGAGCGCACCCAGCCGTGCGGCACCCAGGTGTGGCCCGGACGCGGCGCGGACCAGTAGCCCGGCACCCAGTGGTGGCGGCCGCCGCCCCATCCCCAATAGCCACCGATCCAGAGGTAACCCAGCGCTGGTGCCACGCCGATCACCTCCTGCTGTGGCGGCGGTGGCGCCACGGTCACGACGTCGCCATAGGCTTGGCTGCCGCCGTACGCGCCATACCCACCCTGGCTGCCGTAGGGCACCATCACACAGCCCGAGGCCAGTACGGCGGTTGCGCAAGCGAGGATCTGAGCCGGGCGCCGAAGCAAGAGGATGGACATGGTGTTCTCCAATGGGACAGTCAGGGCCGCCCGTCCACACAACGGCGCTGCGCAGGCGCAGGACGACCGCCGGTCGGGCTTTTACCAATGATTTACATGCCATCGGCAGGCCCCTGGAAGCTCTCTTTTCGAAAGGTCAGCACCAGGGTGTCGCGGTGACTGCTGGCATCAGAGGGATTGACCGGCTGGATGGGGGTGCTCTCGTGGATCACGCGTTCGTCGTCCAGCAGCAAGGCACTCCAGGCTTCGCCGAGCGTGAAGCGCACGCCTTGCGGGCCGCGTGTGTCGAACACCCTGGTCTCGCCACCCTTGATGTTCAGGCGTGACACCAGGATCACCGCCACCAGGTCCACGCCGTCGCGGTGGGCCCCTTCGGGCGTCGGACGCCCAATGCCGTCGGTGGTGTCGATCCGGAATGGGTGGGCCTCGACGCACCAGCGCGCGTCGGGCGCGTGGCGCAGGCGGGCCGCGAGGTCGGCCAGGGCCACCAGCAATCGGGCCCAGGCTGTGTGCGTCGTCATGGCCGTTGCCATCGGCTCAAACCAGCGCTGGATGCCGCCGTGCAGCGCGTTGTACTCCACGGGCTGCCAATGGGCACGGTGAGGCACGATGGACAAACGCGCGCCCGGCGGCCCGGCGCCGGGCGCGACCACGAAGCAGCTGTGGCGCCGCCGCCGGTAGCGGCCTCCGTCGCGCAGGTGACCGTCGGGCGGCAGGTCGTCCCAGCAGCCCGCCCAGGCCTCGAAGGCACCGCACGGCACATCGCTGAGGCGGGCCAGCGAGCGCGCATCCAGTACCGCGTAGCCAACGGCTTGCAGCTGGTTGTCCAGGTCGGGCAGGTCGGTCAGGGGCGGAGGCAGGGTCATGGAAACCGGATCACCACGAATTGGGCCGAGAAGTTCCCCATCATCGCTGCAAACCGTTGGGCCAGCAGTGTCAGCCTGGCGAAGCTTCGGGTCGTTAAGGTCGTAGCTGCTCACCATGAACACGATTGCCTTCAACAAACTAGCGCCAGCGCCCGAGCTGGTGGACTTCGTCGACCTCAAATGGTTGATGGCCTGCGAGGGCCGTCGGGTGGACCTGTCTCGCCTGCAGACGGATGCCGCCTACGCCCGGCAATGCCTGGCGCTGGCGTCGGCCTCGCCCTCGGCCGTGCTGCGCCAGCTGGCCGTGCGGCTGGCCGGCCCCGCAGCGCCCTGAGCGGCTGATTCCGACGGCCGCGCAGTGGCATCGGCGGCCCGCAGACGCGGACGGACATTGACCCCTATCGGCGGCAGCCGGCAAACACATCCAGCGTTGGCTCGTAGAGTGAGGTGCCTACACTCATCAGGCCCAGCACGCTGTGAAAGAGGTTGTCGTGCGAGGCCGCTTGGGCGGCGCGCTGACGCAGGCAGGCCAGATCAATGTGCCCTTGGCGCGCCAGCCCTTCCGACAGCCACAGCACCATCGGCACCTGGGTCTGCACGTCCGGCGCGATGGCCTGGGGCACGCCATGCAGGTACAGGCCCCGTTCGCCCAGCGATTCACCGTGATCCGACAGGTAGATCAGCGCCGTGTCGTATCGGGCTTCGGCCTGGCGCAGCCGGCCAATGGTCTGGGCCAGCACATGGTCGGTGTAGAGCAGGGCGTTGTCATAGGCGTTGACAATCTGTTCCTGGCTGCACAGGCGCAGGTCTGAGGTTTCGCACACGGGCGTGAAGCGGCGGAACGCCTCTGGATAGCGTTTGTCATACGCAGGCCCATGATTGCCCAGCTGATGCAACACCAGCAACTGGTCGCCGGCAGGCTGGCGATCGAGGATGGCGTCCAGGCCCAGCAGCAGGGCTTCGTCCAGGCAGTGTTCGCCCTGGCACAGTTGCTTCGAAGTGCTCGGGCCCAGTGTCTCGTTCGGCAAGCCTTCGCACACGCCTTTGCAGCCGCTCTGGTTGTCGCGCCAGAACACCTGCACGCCGGCGCGGTGCAGGACGTGCAGCAGCGACTGGCTGCCACGAATGCGCGCCTCGTCGTATTGCCGCCGACCCCATGGCGAGAACATGCAGGGCACCGACACCTCGGTGTTGGTACCGCAACTGCTCGCCTTGGTGAAGGCCAGCACGTCCGGCATGGCCGCCAGCTGGGGCGTGGTCTGGCGCGCGTAGCCGTTCAGGCCCCAGTTGGCCGCGCGTGCGGTCTCGCCCACCACCAGGACCACGCGCATGGGTTTGCGGCCCTTGGCCAGGGCTGGCGCCGTGCGCGCGGCATCGGCGCCGACCACCGTTCGCGGCCGGGTGGCCTGTGCGCTGTCCTGGCCCAGCACCATCGCCACTGACCACACCACATTGCCGGGTGTGATCAGCCAGCGCATTTCCTTGTGGTTGCGCATGGTGGCGGCTGCATCCTGGAACACCGACCAAAGCGCTGCAGCGCCCAGCAGCAACACCAGCAGCCACGCGCCCAAGCGCCGCGGCAGCGACGTCAGCCAGGGCCGCCGAATGGGCTGCACTCGCCAAAGCAACCACAGTGGGAGCACCGCGTGCCACAGCAGGTGCGGCAGCATGGCCCAGGCGAACAGCTCGCGCGCCTCGGCCACGTTGGTGCGCAGCACGTTGCGCATCATGGACGGGTCGAGGTAGACCGTGAAGCGGTCCATGTAGTAGTCGGAAAACGCCGCGACCACGATCAGCAGGCTCAGCCACGGTCGCACGGTCCAGCGGTTGGCCAACGGGGCCATGAAGGCGAAGTGCAGTGCCGTCAAGGTGACCGCCACGGCGGCCACCAGACCCCAGGTGTCGGGCGCCGTGCCGGCCCGACCGTCCAGCAGCGCGCGCCAGAAGGAGCCGTTGCCGGTGGCCACGAACCAGAGGCATGTGGCCAGCACCAGCGTGTCGGTGCAAGCCTGGGGGCCGTCGGAATGGGTGCGGGTGAACAGTGGCCGGCGGCGTGTCGAAGAGCGGAGATGGATCATGGGCGGCGACAAGGATAGCCGCTCGCGCTGGATGCCCCTGCCAGCCCGTTAGACTGCGACGGTACGCAGTGTCGAGGCGATGTCGTTCTGCACCACCCGCATCCGCGATGAAACCCAAGCTGGTATCCCAACCTGGCGCCGAGAACAGGGCCACCGCCGATCGCCCGCCGCCATGGCCTGGCCCGGCGGGCAAGCTTGGTGAACCCGGACACGATGACGCCACGGCGTCGGCCAGCGAGTCCGCAGCGCAATTGCGCATGGCCGTCGAGATGGCCGGCATCGCCAGCTGGCGACACGACCTGGCCAGCGGGCGCATCCAGCACAACGACCAGGGTTGGGCCATCCTGGGCCTTGCACCCAGGCCCGAGGGCATGAGCGCGCGCGAGCAGCGTGAGGTGGTACACCCCGAGGACCTGGCGGAGCTGCTGCGCCTGTCGTATCAGGCTCGCCAGAGCGATCAACCGGTGGACATTGCCGCGCGCTTTCGGCATGTCGACAAGGGTTGGCGGTACGTTTTGATGCGTTGCTCGGCGCAGCGCGACGCGCAAGGCCGGGTGATGGCGCTGCTGGGCGTGTCGATGGACATGAGTGAGCGCTTTGCCCAGACGCAGCGCGAGAACGAGCTCTCGCGTCGGCTGGAGATGGCCACCAATGCGGCGGGGGTGGGCGTGTGGAGCTTCCAGCCCAATGCGGGCGACTTGCATTGGGATCTCCAGATGCGCCGCCTGCACGGCGGCGCCGAGTCGATACCGCCGGCCTCGCTGGGGGCCTATCTGCGACAGCACGTTCATGTCGACGACCGTGACGCTGTGGCCGAGGGCATCCGCACCCTTGTGGCGCGGCGGGTGGTGCTGCTGGATCTGGACTTTCGCGTGCTGCGCGCCGACGGCACGCTGCGTCGCGTGGCCACACGCACTTCATTGGATGGCGAAGGGGAACTGATCACCCTGAACGGCGTGATGCTGGACGTGACCGAACGCCACGATGCCGAGGCGCGGCTGCGCGAGTCGGACCAGCGATTCACGCTGGCCACGCGCGGCGCGGGCATCGGCACCTGGGAGCTGTCGTTGGACGGCGAGTGGGTGTGGTGGGACGAGCAGATGTTTCGCATGCGCGGCCTTGCGCCGCGCCCCTTGCCGCTGCGCGCCAGCGATGTCCTGCAACTGGTGCATCCCGAGGACCAGGCCGCGCTGCGGCTCAACCTGCAGGCGGCACTGACCAACAAGCAGCCAGCCACCTACGAGTTCCGGGTGGTGCTGCCCGACGGCAAGCACCGTTGGATGGCATCGCGCTCGTCGATGATGCGGGACGAACGGGGACAGCCCTTGCGTCGCATCGGCATCAATTGGGATGTGACGGACGTGCGTGCCACCGCGGCCGAGCGCCAGGACAGGCTGCTGGCGCAACGCGAGAGCCAGGCCAAGTCGCGCTTCCTGGCCCGCATGAGCCACGAGTTGCGCACGCCACTGAATGCGGTGATCGGCTTCGCGCAGCTCTTGCTGGCCGATGGCGCCAAGGCCGATGGGCCGGTGGCCCGGCAGCGCCTGGGCCACATCCTGTCGGCGGGCGAACACCTGCTGGGTCTCATCAACGAAGTGCTGGACTTGTCCAGCCTCGAATCGGGAGAGCTGCCGCTGCCGGCCCAGGCCGTGGCGCTGCGGCCGCTGATCGACGAAGTGATGCCGCTGGTGGAGAACCTCGCCCTGCAGCACGACGTGCGCCTGCACCGCATCGGCAGCGAGGGCACGGTGCGGGCCGACCCCACGCGCATGCGGCAGGTGTTGATCAACCTGCTCACCAATGGCATCAAGTACAACCGGCCCGGCGGCAGCGTCACCGTGGACGCCAAGGTGCAGGGCGCGCAGGTCCTGCTGCAGGTGCGTGACACGGGCCGGGGCTTGACGGAGGCGCAACTGCGGCGCCTGTTCGAGCCCTTCAATCGGCTGGGCGCCGAACACGAAGGCATCGATGGCAGCGGCATCGGCCTGGCCATCGTGCGCGCCGCCGTGCGGCAGATGGGTGGCACGTTGCAAGTCAGCAGCGAGCCCGACATCGGCACCTGCTTCGAGGTGCAACTGCCTCTGGTCGATGCCTCGGCGCACCCGCCAACTTTGCGCGCCATGCCGGCGACGCCGACGATCACGGTGGCGCCAGCCACGCAGCCCTCGGACGTGCTCTACATCGAGGACAACGCCGTCAACGTGCTCATCGTCGCTGCGCTGGTGCGGCGCCGGTCGGACCTGGTGTTTCACGAGGCCATGGACGGCGCGAGCGGCATCGCTGCGGCCCGGCGCCTGCGTCCGGCGCTGGTGCTCATCGACATGCAACTGCCCGACATGGACGGCATCGACGTGCTGCACCGATTGCGCGCGGATGCGGGCACGGCCGACTTGCGCTGTGTGGCGTTGTCGGCCAACGCCATGCAGCAGGACATCCACCGTGCGCTCGACGCGGGCTTCGACGGCTATTGGACCAAGCCCCTGGACTTTGCTGCCTTTGCTGCCGCACTCGAGGCCCAGTTCGGCCCTGCGCCATCGGCGATGGCCCGCGGCTGACTCGCCGCCAGAGTGAGGCCGCGCGGGCCACAATGCCCGCGATGAATCCATCGCCGTCCATCTGGGCCACCCTCGAGCACCGTGCCTTCCGCGGCGTCTGGCTGGCCAGTGGCATCTACTTCATCGGCAATGCCATGCAGACCATGGCGGCGGCCTGGTTGATGGTCGAGCGCACCGGCTCGTCCTTCCTGGCCGCGCTGGTGCAGACGGCGGTGTTCCTGCCCATGTTCCTGCTGGCCCTGCCGGCGGGCGTGTTGGCCGACACCACCGACCGACGTCGCTTGCTGTTGGTGTCGCTGGCGGTGCAAGCCCTCGCGGTGGCGCTGCAGGCGCTGCTGCTGATGGCTGGCGTGGCCGGTGGTGGCACGATCCTGCTGCTCACCTTCGTGGCCGGGTGCTGCACGGCCATGCTGTCGCCGGCCTGGAACTCCACCGTGGGCGAAATCCTGCCGCGCGAGCAGCTGCCGCAGGCCATCGTGGCCATGAGCATCGCCTACAACGCGGCGCGTGCGCTGGGGCCGGCATTGGCGGGCCTGGTGTTCGCCTTGGCCGGCGCAGGCTGGGTGTTCGCGCTGGCCGTGGCCGGCACTGGTGTGATGGCCATGGCCATCGTCCGTTGGCCGCCCAGGCAGCACCCGCCCAGCCGCTTGCCGGCCGAGCGCCTGTGGGGCGGCACCCTGGCGGGCTTGCGCTACGCCTGGCACTCGGAGACGATCCTGGCCCAGTTGGTGCGCACGGCGGCATTCGGCGCCACCGGCTCGGCCCTTTGGGCCCTGCTGCCGGTGATCGGCCAGCAGCGCCTGGGGCTCGGCGCGCAGGGCTTCGGTGCCTTGATGGCCTGCCTGGGCACCGGTGCAGTGGCGGTGGGCCTGGTGATCGGGCCCTTGCGGCATCGGGTCGGACTCGATCGACTGGTGTCCAGTTGCTGCGTCGTCTTCGCGCTGGTGATGTTGGTGTCGGCGCTCAGCCGCTGGGCCGTGCCGGTGTACCTGGCCCTGGTGGCCGGTGGCGCAGCCTGGATGGCGGCGATGTCCACCTTCAACACCGCCACCCAGACCAGCGCGCCCTTGTGGGTGCGCTCACGCGCCACGGCCATGCACGTGCTCAGTGCGCTGGGTTCGTTTGCGCTGGGCTCGGCCTTCTGGGGCGCAGTGGCCGGCATCGCCGGACTGCAGGTGGCGCTGTGCACTGCCGCCGCCGGCATGCTGGGCGGCATGCTGCTGGCCCGTCGGTTTCCTCTGCGCATGGGCGAATCGCAGGACGTGACCACCGCCGTGCCCTTCGAAGACCTGCTGGTGACGGACGAGCCCGATCCCGAGGCGGGCCCCGTGGCCGTGGAGCTGAGCTACCGCATCCGCGCCGAAGACGCGGTGGCCTTTCTGCAGTCCATCGAGCAGTTGCGTGCGCCACGCCGCCGCGATGGCGCCACGCTGTGGCGCGTCTATCGCGACCTGGGCGATCCAACGCGGTTCGTCGAGCGCTTCATCGTCACCAGCTGGGCCGACTACCTGCACCAGCGCGCCCGCACCACGGTGGCAGACCAGGAGCTCGAAGGGCAGGTTCGCGCCTTCGTGGTGGAAGGCGTGCCGGTGACCATGCAGCACTACATTGCCGAGCGGTGAGTGGTGCGGTGCCGGGGCAGGATCTGGCAACCCCTAGAAGCGTCGTGGCGCATCCGCCGCCGGGTGGCACGGCCATCGTAGGATGCCGCGACCTGGGCCGGTCTGTCTCGGACGGTCCCCAACCCACCGAACGAGGCGCCCGATGATCACCTACACCGAGACCCGCCGCCACTCGCTCAGCAAGCTGCGCATGATGATGATCGGCGGCAGTCTGGCGACTCACCAGCACAGCATGGACGCCGGCTGCAGCGTGCGCGTGCACGCAGGGGGCTATTGGGGCTTTGCAGCGTCGCCCGTGGCCGAGCCGGCCGATCTGGAGGTGCAGGCGCGGCGCAATGCGGCGGCCATGTCGCACTTCGGTGCGCGCACCGAAGCGCCCTTGCCCGGCGGCGTCTACCGCGGTGAGCACCACTTCGAGGGTCGGCCGCAGCTGAGCGCCAAGGACTGCAGCGATCGTCTGGCCGAACTGCATGCGCATTGCAAGCGGCTCTACCCCGACCTGAAGACGACCCGCTTCCTGCTGCAGCAGGAGCAACACACCAAGCACGTGACCACCAGTCATGGAGCCGATGCGCACGGGGGCATCCAGCGCGCGGGCTTTGCCATGTGGTTGCTGGCCCAGGACGAGCGCGGCCTGCCGGTGGAGGTGTATCAGCCCATCTCGGGTCGGGGCAGCCTGGCCGAGCTGGACCTGACGCTGGAGACCCTGGCGCCGCTCATCGACGAGCTGCACACCCATTTGCAGGCCAAGCGCCGAGCGGTGCCCGCGCGCGGCGGACTGCACACGGTGGTGCTGGCTCCGCCCCTGGCCGGCATGCTGGCGCACGAAGCCATGGGCCACCCCTGCGAGGCAGACATCGTGCTGGGTGGCGCGATCACGGCCGACCTGGTCGGCCGTCGGGTGGCCAGCGAGCTGGTCACGATGGTGGATTTCGCGCACCACGCGCTGGGCCAGGAGACCATGGTGCCGGTGTATGCCGACGACGAAGGCACGCCGGCACGCGATGCCGTGCTCATCGAGCGCGGCGTGCTGAAGGATTTCATGTCCAGCCGTGAGACCGCCCAGGCACTGGGTCTTGCCCCCAGCGGCAGTGCCCGGGCCTATGGCCCGCTGGACGAGCCACTGGTGCGAATGCGAAACACCGCCATCCTGCCCGGCACCAGCAAGCTCGACGAGATGATCGCCGGCGTGGAAGACGGCTATCTGCTCATGAGCACCTCCAACGGCCAGGCCGACTCCACCACCGAGTTCATGTTTGGCATTTCATTGGGTTACGAAATCCGCGATGGCCGGCTGGGACGCGCGATCCGCGACACAACGTTGTCCGGCAATGCCATCCAGGCACTGCAGACGGTCGATGCCGTGTCCGATGACATGCACTGGAGCTGCGCCGGCTATTGCGGCAAGAAGCAGCCGATGGTGGTGTCCATGGGCGGGCCGGCATTGCGCGCGCGGGCGCACCTGGGAGGGGAGTGATGCAACTGCTGCAAATCGCCGACCACGCACTGGCCTTGATGCGTGCCCAGGGTTTCGATGCGGCGCAGGTGGACGTGAGCCGCAGCGAGCTGACCGAGTTGAACATCGCGATCAACCAACCCAGCCTGATGCGCAGCACCGAGCAGCATCGCCTGACGCTCGTGGGGCTGCTGGACGGCCGCCGCGCGAGCGCCGAGCTCAGTCGGGTCGAGGACGAGCACCTGCGCCACACCGTTGCTGCACTGCATGCCGAGGCATGCTCGGCGCCGCAGGACGAGGCCCATGCCGTGTCGCGCGGCGAACATGCCGTCCTCGCGCAGGGGCCACTGGAGGTCGAGCCCGGCGTTCTGCACCGGCAGCTGGCCGATGCCGTTGCGGGGCTGCTGGACTTCCGTGCCGCGCAGACGCCGACGATGATGATTCAGGAGGGCGCCGCCTCTTACACCCGGGAGCAGCAGCACACGCTGACATCCGAAGGAAGCGACATTGCCGCCAGGCTCGCTTCGTATGCCCTGGTGGTGGTGGGCAATGCGCGCGAAGGCGGGCGGACCAGCTCCTTCACCAGTTGCGGTGGTGACACGCACCGCCTGGACGATCAGCCGCCCGAGGCGCACTTTGGCATCGGGGAAGTGATGCGCGAGTTGACGTGCCAGACCGCGCCGCGGCCCCTGGGGGGCAAATTCGTCGGTGACGTGGTGTTGAGCCCGCGTGCCGTGGGCAGCCTGCTGAGTTGGCTGCTGGCTCAAGTGGGCGATGCGCAACTGATCGCTGGCAGCTCGGTCTTGCGCGAGCAGGTGGGCGCGCTGGTGGCGTCGCCGCTGCTCACGCTGCGCAGCCGCTTCGATGCGCCGGGGGTGGCGGCGGTGTCGACCGATGCGTTCGTGGCCCATCCGCTGGATTTGTTGCGTCGAGGCGAGCTGACGACCTTGTTGCCCACGCTGTATGGCAGCCGCAAGACGGGGCTGGCCCATCGGCCGGTGGCATCGGCAGGGTGGGCCATGGACGCGGGCGACTCCGCGCTGGCCGACATGATCGCGGCCGCGCCCCGCGGCGCCTTGGTGGGCCGTCTCTCGATGGGCATGCCGGCGGCCAACGGCGATTTCTCCGGCGTCATCAAGAACAGCTTTGCGATCGAGGCAGGGGAGGTCGGCCACGCGTTGTCGGAGACCATGATCACCGGCAACATCGCGCAGATGCTGCGCCACGTGCTCGACGTCAGTCGCGAGCGGGTGGACTTCGGCGCCCAATGCATGCCGTGGCTGCGCGTGGGCGGACTGCGGTTTTCTTGAGCCCGCGCTGCGCCAGAGTGGTGCGATCTGTGCGCCTTCTGCGTGCACGCGACGGCGAGTCGCCCATTGTTGGTGCGACTGGGCTGCACCAATGAAGGCACACGAATTGCTTGCCATGGTGCATCCCCATCCCGCCCTGGTGCGTTCGCGCTCCGATGTGGCACGAAAACCGTCTGGAGACACGTCCCATGGATCAGGTCAAGCAAGGCACCGATGCCTTGTTCATCTTGCTCGGCGCCATCATGGTGCTGGCCATGCACTCGGGCTTTGCCTTTCTTGAGCTGGGCACCGTCCGCAAGAAGAACCAGGTCAATGCGCTGGTCAAGATCCTGGTGGACTTCTCGGTCTCCACCATCGCCTACTTCTTTGTCGGCTACAGCGTGGCCTACGGCGTGAGTTTCTTCGCTGGGGCCGAAACACTGGCGGCCAAGAACGGCTTCGAGTTGGTGAAGTTCTTCTTTCTGCTCACTTTCGCGGCGGCCATCCCGGCCATCGTCTCTGGCGGCATCGCCGAGCGCGCGCGGTTCGGTCCGCAACTCATCGCCACGGCGGTGCTGGTGGGTGGCGTGTACCCCTTGTTCGAGGGCGTGGCCTGGAACCAGGCCTTCGGCATCCAGGCCTGGATCAAGGCCAGCACCGGCGCAGAGTTCCACGATTTCGCGGGCAGCGTCGTCGTGCATGCCGTGGGCGGCTGGATCGGCCTGTGCGCCGTGCTGCTGCTGGGCGCACGCGCCAACCGCTATCGCAAGGATGGCGCCATGAGCGCGCACCCGCCGTCCAGCATCCCGTTCCTGGCGCTGGGCGCGTGGATTCTGGCCGTGGGCTGGTTCGGCTTCAACGTGATGAGCGCGCAGACCATCGACAAGATCTCGGGCCTGGTGGCCGTGAACTCGTTGATGGCCATGGTGGGCGGCACCCTGGTGGCGGTGGTGCTGGGCCGCAACGACCCGGGCTTTGCCTACAACGGCCCGCTGGCCGGCCTGGTGGCGGTGTGCGCCGGATCCGACGTGATGCACCCGGCCGGCGCACTCGTGGTGGGTGGCATTGCCGGGGCCATCTTCGTCCAGATGTTCACGCTGACACAGAACCGCTGGAAGATCGACGACGTGCTGGGCGTGTGGCCCCTGCATGGCCTGTGTGGCGCCTGGGGTGGCATTGCTTGCGGCATCTTCGGTCTGAAAGGCCTGGGCGGATTGGGCGGCGTGAGTCTTGGCGCACAGCTGATCGGCACGGCCATGGGTGTGGGCTGGGCGCTGGTGGGGGGCCTGGTGGTGTACGGCGTGCTCAAGGCGACGATGGGGCTGCGCCTGTCGGCTGAAGAAGAGTACGAGGGCGCCGACCTGTCCATCCACAAGATCGGTGCGACGCCCGATCGCGAGGTGAGTTGGTGATCTGCACCGGCGGGCTTCCAGCCGCAGCACTTGACAGCATGCCGAGTCATGCCGGCCGCTCATGTGGGCCGGGGCGATGGGCGCTGCGCAATCCCAGGGCCCCGTTCGCCGCGGTCGCAGGCGCTGCCTACCGGCTGCATACTCGGCCGCATGCACTATGAACCCCGCCTCCGCCCGGCCGCGCTGCGCCACGACCCCTTCAAGGCGCTGTTGGTTCCACGGCCGGTGGGCTGGGTGGCCACGCTGGATGCGCAGGGCCGGCCGAACCTGGCGCCCTACAGTTTTTTCAATGCGGTGAGCGATCGACCGCCGATGGTGATGTTCTCCTCGGGTGCCGGCAAGGATTCGCTGCGCAACATCGAAGCCACCGGCGAATTCACCTGCTCGATCGCCAACTGGGACCTGCGCGAGGCGATGAACATGAGCTCGGCGGCGGTGGCGCCGGGCGTCGACGAGTTTGCCTTGGCTGGCCTGAAAGCCGCGCCGTCGCGGCACGTGAAACCGCCGCGTGTGGAAGGCGCGCCGGCGGCCATCGAGTGCCGCCTGTGGAAGACCTTGCCCCTGCCCGCACCCGAAGGCCATCCCGAGGCCGGCAACACCGTCGTCTTCGGTGAGGTGGTGGGCGTGTACATCGACGATGCGTTCATCCACGACGGCATCGTCGACACTGGCGCCATGCGGCCGCTGGCGCGTCTGGGCTACATGGACTATTCGGTGGTCACGCCCGAGAGTGTGTTCACCATGAACCGGCCCGTCGCCACGGTCGATGGCCAGTCGGCCACGTTGGTGCCCGGGCCCTGGGACGGCGTTTACCGCTGATCGCGCGCCAGGGTTTCACCCGTCCCCTTCAAGGAGTCAGGCCATGGGTTGGTTTTCAAAGAAGGACGAAGGCTTCTTTCTGGCCACCGTGGTGCCCGATGGCAACGGTGCCCGCGTGGCGCAGTTTCTCGGCGTGGTCAACGGCGAGGCCATCATCGGCGCCAACATCTTTCGCGACATGTTCTCGTCCATCCGCGATGTGGTGGGCGGCCGCGCCGGCGGCTATGAGCGCGCACTGTCCGGTGCCCGCGAAGCCGCGCTGGACGACATGGTGGCCGCAGCAAAGGAGATCGGCGCCGACGGCATCGTCGGCATCGACTTCGACTACGAGGTGCTGGGCGAGACCAACGGCATGATGATGGTGGCCGTCAGTGGCACGGCGGTGAAGATGGGCTGACGCCCGGCTCAGATGGCCGCCCCCCAAGATCAAGGGGCGGCCGTGCGGCAACGTGACGCTGACGTGACGCGTCCTCCGGATCATGGAGCAGGCAGGAAGGTTCCTGTCCTCATACTCTGGAGAATGCAATGAAACCTCGCACCATGGCACGGCTGTTGACGGCTGCTGCATTGCTGGCCGGCGCGGTGCATGCCGCCGCCGCGCCTGCCTCGATCGACCTGTCCACCGGGGCGGGATGGATGATTCGCTACAACGACATTGCGGCCCAGGTTGGCCGATCTGGCCCGGCCTTCACCTACGACTGCCTGGGCAATGCCCAAGGCCCGCAATGCCTGTCGATCACCAGCACGGGGTATGCCGATGGCCAATGGCTGCCCGGTGCCGACCCCAGTGGCTTCAGCGGACAGTGGGACGCCTACATCGATTTCATGCTGCCGCAAGGCGCCACCAACGTCCGCCTCGTGCACGAGTTGTTGGGTGTCGATGACGATGCCAACATGCTCATCATGGCCGGCAATCAGGGCCTGTTCTTCGGCAGTACGTTCCTTGGCACCCTGCCACCGGCCGGGGAAGTGTTGCTGGATGGCGTGTGGGCCGCACCAGGGCCCCACCGCTTGCAGTTGGAGGTGAACAACTGGGATCTCTTCAGCAGCGACAACGGCACGGCTGCAGTCGGTCGCTTCCGCATGGACTTCGACCTGCCCGGCGGCAACCCGGTGCCCGAGCCGGGCACGCTGGCCTGTGCAGTGTTGGCCTTGGGGGCTGCGGTGGGCACGCGTCGGAGGCGCGGGGTGGGTGTGACCGGGCAAACGGCTTGAATTGCAGCGGGTCTGAAGCGGCGACCACGGGCAGCGAGCAAGCACTGCCCCCAACAGCGGCGGCGTGACACGCCACCGCCCACCTCAACCCGAACCCGAGGCCGCCGCCAGCAGCGCGCAGTTCACCGGGTTGCGGTGCAGGAATGAATCGATGAAGGGCGCCGGCACCTGCGGCAGGGCGGTCTGGCGCACCCACCGTGCGCCGGCGCTCAGGGCGGCCTGCGCCTCCGCCGGCGCTCCGGCGGCGCGCAGCGCTTGCCACGCCACGAGGTGCAGTTCCGGCAGGTACATGGCTTCGGGCGAGTAGCCTTCATCCAGCAGGTCCAACGCCGCGCGCGCCGCTGTGGCGGCCTGGGCTGGACGCTGCAATGCGGTGGCAGCACGGGCCTCAAAAACCTGCACGGCCAGCAGAACGCCGAAGCGCTCGTGACTGCGCGCGACTTCGGCCCAATGGGGCGCCTGCGCCAGCACTTGCTCGGCGTCGACGGCGCGCAGCGCGCGCACGGCGATGCCGCTTTCCCGGTAGATGTCGCCGGCCGTCAGCTCTCGGGCTTGCATCACCTCGGCCATTGGCAGGGGCTGCCCCATGGCCTGTGCGATCTCCATGCGCAGCAGACGCCGGCCGGCACGCATCCACGGCGGTGTGGCCTCGTCGGCCGTTTGCAGCAATTGCAGGGCGCGGGCGTACTGGCCCAGGTGCAACCACAGTGAGGCCAAAGAGGTTTCCGCGGCCAGGGTCCAGAACGGGCTGCCCATGGCCTGCAGCGGGGGCAGCAGGTCCTCGAACATCCGCAAGGCCGGGCCGTGGTGGCCGGTCTCGGCCAGGTCGCGTGCGTGCATCAGCCGGGCCAGCGTGCGGCTGCTGGTGGCCTCGGGATCGTCGGACATCAGCGACAGGCCGCGCCGGGAGGTTTCGAGCGCGCGGCCAAACTGCCCCATGGTGCGCAGCACCACCGTCAGGTTGAGCAGGGTCGAGCCCACCGAGTCGCGGCGCCCGGTGCGCTCGGCGCAGGCGATGGCCACGTCGTAGCTTGTCACCGCCTCGCGCAGCCGGCCGATGTGGCCCAGCGTGGCCGCCCAATAGCCGTACCAGAGGTGGCGCAACTCGTCGTCGCTGGACTGATCCACCCACGCGCGCAGCGGCAGCATCAGCCCATAGGCCTCTTCGGCACGCCCGATCGGGCACAGCGCGTGGACCAGCACACCGGCCAGGCGCACCTGCTCGTCGTGGGCACCCAGGCGCTGCGCCAGGGCCAGGCCCGGAATGCCGATTTCGGCCGCACGTTGGCCTTGCCCATGTTGGGCGAGCAGATCGGCCCAGACCCGGGTGGCGCGCAAGCGCTGCATCTCGGTGCCGGCCTGGGCATGCAGGGCCTCGGCCTCGGCCAACGCGGCCTGGTCGACACGCGCCAGGTTCAATGCGGCCACGCGTGAGGTCAGGGCCTCGAATCGGGCCTCGGTCTGGCCGGCGTCGGCGTAGGCACGCGCCGCCTGCTCGTACAGCGAGGCCTGTTCATGGCGGCGCGAAGCCTGGCCAGCTCGCTGCGCGGCCAGCTCGAAGGCGGCGGCGGCCTCGGCCGGGCGGCCACCTTGCTGCCAATGGCGGGCCACGCGCGCTGGTTCACCACCGTGGTCGCTCAGCCAGGCAGCACACTGGGCATGAACGCGTCGCGCCACCACCTGCGGCACGCTGCGCAGCACGGCATCGCTGACCAGATCGTGTGCAAAAGCCTCGTCGCGCAATACCTGGGCCTGCTGCAGCTCGGTCCAGGCGCTGGACAGTTGCACCGCGCTCTGGCCAATGGCGGCTTCGGCCAGCTCGATGCAGAAATCGACCCCGGCAATGGCCACCACGCGGGCCAGCACCAGCGCGGGTTCGGACAGGCGCAGAAGCCTCCGCTCGATCAACGCGCCCACGCTGGCCGGGCGCGGCCACTCGCCGCGCGCCAGGCTGCCGTCGGCCAGGCCCTGCTTCAGGGTCTCCAGCAGGTACAGCGGATTGCCGCCGGTGTGGCGCAGGGCGGCTGCGGCCAGCGCCTGGCCGCTCAGACCGGGCAGGGCCAACGCGTCGATCAGGGCCGCGGTGGCGGGCTCATCCAGGGTTTGCAGCGTGATGGTGTTCAGCCGCTGCTGCTCAAGCAAGGCGTCCTTCAAGGAGTGGGCGGCTGCAGTGGCTTCGGCCGGACGTTGGGCAAACAGCCAATGCCGGCTTGGGTCGGCGCTGGCGGCCAGGCCAGCGAGCAACTCCAGCGTGGCGTCGTCGGCGAAGTGCAGGTCGTCCAGCACCACGGTGGTGAGGTGGTGGCGCACCAGGATGTCCGTGACCAGATCGATCAGGGCATTGAGGCGCAGCGGCTGCGCCGCAGTGCTTTGTGCGAACTCGGGCGCCAGGTGGGCCCGGGCCGGGTGCAGGTGCAAAGGCAGCTCAGCCGCCCCTTGCGACAACCAGGGCCGCAGCAAACGCGCCAAGGTGGCATACGGCGCGCCCCGGTCACCGGGCCGGCCGGCCCCGACCAGGGCCACACGGCCGGCCAGCAGTTCGGCGATCAAGCGGCTCTTGCCCAGACCGGCCTCGCCTTCGAGCAGCGCGACCCGGTTCTCGCGCCAGGCCTGCTGCACCGCATCCCACTCACGGTGGCGGCCGGCCAATACCGGCGGACGCTGCAGGACCACGGGCAAGGCTGCGTTTGGTCCCCGTCGTGCCAATGCACCTTGGCCGGCACGTCGCAAGGATTCGGCCAAATCGGCACTCACAACGTCGGGGGCGGCACCACAACTGGTCGCCAACATGGCCCGCAGCCGCTGAAAGACCGCCATACCCTGAGACCACTCGCCGCGCAGGTAGTGCGCCCGCATCAGGCCGGCGTAGGCGCTCTCCGCGAAGGGCTCCAGAGCGAGCATGGCGCTGGCATGGGACAACGCTGCGTTCAGATCGCCCGCGGCCTCGGCGTCGGCCAGCGCGCGGGCCAGGGGTTCGCGTTGCGCGCGTTGCAGGGCCTCGCGCTGGCGGGTTAGCCAGACACCAAGGGTATCGCCCCCCGCTGGCTCGGCCGGCAGCAACTCGGCACCTGGCGCGGCGGGCAGGCAGACCACGCCGGTGGCCAGTCGCAGGTATTCGTCGCCCACCAGCAGCGCGGTGCCCAGAGCATGACGAAAGCGCAGCAACTGCTGGCGCAGGTTTTGTCGCGGGTTGGCCGCATCGGGCCACAACATCGCTGCCGCACGCTCGCGGTGCATGTCGGGCTCCAGCACCACCAGGGCCACCAGGGCGGCCGCCCGTCCACGCAGCGCCAATGCGGTGCCCGTGGGGGATTGCACGCGCATGTCGCCATACAGGTGCAGTTGCAGGGGTCGAGCGTCCGGACCGTGATGTGGGTCGGCCTGGGTCATGTGGATGGCTGAGCGATGCGGGTGCAGGGGTGCATCCCGGATGGGATGCTAGCCGGCCGGCGTCACGCCGGCGTGACGCCGGCGCTCACAAGCCACGTGCGGTGCAGTCGTGGTGCGATCGGCCGCCTGGATCAAGCCAGGGCCAGCGGCACCGCCCGGAACCCCCGAAAGCGGATGCGCCGATCACGCTGGGCCGGGCCCGCCAGCTGCAATTTGGGGTAACGCCGCGCCATGGCGCCGATGGCGATGCGCCCTTCGAGCCTGGCCACGTTCATGCCCGAGCAGGCGTGAGCGCCCTGGCCGAACGCCAGGTGGGCATTGGGCTTGCGCGCGATGTCCAGCCGATCAGGCTCGGCAAACACCGCCGGGTCGCGGTTGGCTGCGCCGATGGCCAGGGTGATGAAGCTGCCTGCCGGCAAGCGCCGCTCGCCCACCTGTGCGGCCTGCGTGAGTTGCCGGTTGTTGAGCTGGATGGGGCTCTCGAAGCGCAGCAGTTCTTCCACCGCCGTGGTGATGCGCGCGGGCTCGGCCTGCAGGCGATCCCATTGGTCACGGTGGGCCAGCAGTGAATGCACGCCATTGCCGATCAGGTTGCTGGTGGTCTCGTGGCCGGCGTTGAGCAGGAAGATGCAGTTCTGCATCAGCTCGTCTTCGCTGAGTTTCTCGCCGCCGACTTCGCCCTGGATCAGGCGCGTGAGCACGTCGGCCTCGGGGTCGCCCGGGTGCGCGCGGCGGTGGGCCAGCAGGCCGCGCAGGTAGGTGACGAACTCGCTCACGGCGGCATGGCCGCGCGCCAGCAATGCGGCCGATGGCGCGGGCTCCAGCGCCGACAGGATGGCCAGCGACCATTCGCGCAGCGGCCCGCGCTCGCTGTGCGGCACCGCCAACAGGTTGCCGATCACCTCCACCGGAATCTGCGCCGCGAAGTGTTCGATCAGGCAGGGAGCGGGCTCGTCCGCGAGCCGGTCGAGCAGGTCATCGACCAGCGCCACCAGGCCAGGCTCCATGCGCGTGATGGCGCGTTGGTTCAGCGCGCCCATCAACAGGCGCCGCACGCGGGTGTGCAGTGGCGGATCGCTGAACACCAGGCTGGTGGTGTGGTGCTGGAACAGCGGCGTGCCCACGCCGAACTTGGTGCCGAACTCGCGCTGCTTGTCCGAGCTGGCGCTGGCGAGGCGATAGACCGCCTCCACGTCGGCATGCCGGGTCAGCAGCCATTGGTCGGGCCCCAGGGCGTGCACCGGGTCGTGCTCGCGCAGGGCTGCGTAGCAGGGGAACGGGTTGTCGATGAAGTCGTCGGGCGCGGTGGTCCACTGGAAGTCGCGCGCCAGCGCCCGGGCCTGCTCGTTGGTCCATGCGGTCATGCATCGATCATGCCGCAGCCGCGGCGCAGACTGGCCTGCGGAAAGCCCCAGGGGCGCTTGCGATGGACGCAGGGCGCGGGGCAGCCGGTCACGAGATCGCTGCTAAGCTGTGCGGCTTGCCCAGGAAAAACCAGACATGTTCACAGGCATTGTGCAAGGTGTGGCCACGGTGGCCGCCATCACCGATCGTCCCGGACTGCGCAGTTTCGAGCTGGCGCTGCCCGAGGGCTTCGATGGCGGTCTGGCCCTGGGCGCCAGTGTGGCTTGCGATGGCGTGTGCCTCACGGTGACGTCGCGGCCTCAAGCCGGCCATGCCAGCTTCGACGTGATGCAGCAGAGCCTGGCACTCACCACCTTGGGCGCATTGACGCCGGGCAGCCGCCTCAATGTGGAGCGGGCCGCCAAGGACGGCGCCGAGATCGGCGGCCACCCGCTGTCGGGCCATGTGGATTGCATGGGGCGCGTGCTCTCGGTCCGTCGGCCCGAGAACAACCACGTGCTGCGCATTGAAGTGCCTGTGTCCCACAGGCGCTATGTCTTCGCGAAGGGCTACATCGCCATCAACGGTGCCAGCCTCACGGTGGCCGAAGCCGACCGGCAGGCCGGCTGGTTCGAGGTCTGGCTGATCCCGGAGACGCTGCGCATGACCACCTTTGCCGACAAGGGTGTGGGCGCCTGGCTCAACATCGAGATCGAGCGTGGCACGCAGGTCGTGGTGGACACGGTTCGCGATGCGCTCGACGAGAAGCTGGGTCCGCTGTTGCCGGCACTGGAGGCGATGCTGGTCGCACATGGTGGTTCGGTGGATGACCTGGCGTCGACGATCCGCCTGCCCAAGCCATGACGCAAGGGCCCTTGTCGACCGAGCTCCCGCCCGAGCCGGGCGATGCCGAAGCGCGGCTGCGCCTGTTGCGAGATCGCCTTGAAATCGCGCTGCGCGCCACCAACGACGGCCTGTGGGATTGGGACCTGATCGAGGACAAGGTCTACTTCTCACCGCGCTTTCGCGAGTTGCTGGGCTATGACGACGAGCAGGCCTTCCACCAGGACTTTGTCTTGCGCAGCAGTCTTCATCCCGACGATCGCGATGCTGCGGCCGGTGACATCGACCGCCATGTCCATGGCGACGGGCCACCGCTGGACCGTGTCTATCGCCTGCGCTGCCGCGACCAGCGCTACCGCTGGTTTCACGGTCGGGGCCGTGTGCTGCGCGGGCCCGATGGCCGCGCCCAGCACTTCGCCGGGGCCATCACCGACGTGACCGAGCGCATGGCGGCGGAGGAGGCCCTGCGCGCCAGCGAGCAGCGCTTTCGCGAGCTGACCGAACTGTCGGCCGACTGGTTCTGGGAACAGGACGCCGACCTGCGTTTCACTCGCATGATCGGCCACACCGCCGACAACATGATCACCACCCCGGCCCAGCACATCGGTCTGTATCGCTGGGACCTGCCCCATGTGGACATGTCGGACGAAGTGTGGCAGCGGCACCGCGAGCAACTGCAGCGGCACGAGCCGTTTCGCGACTTCGAGATCCGCAGGCTGGACAACAAGGGCCGGCTCACTGTCCTTCACACCAGCGGCAAGCCGGTTTTCGACGCGCACGGCACGTTCATTGGTTACCACGGCGTCGGCCGCAATGTCACCTCGCTGCACCTGGCCGAGACGCGGCGATCGGAGTTGGAGGAGCAGCTGCGCGAGTCGCAGAAGATGGAGGCCGTGGGCACGCTGGCCGGTGGCATCGCGCACGACTTCAACAACATCCTCGGCGCCATCTTCGGCCACCTGCAACTGGCCCGACATGCCCTGGGCGACGAGCATCCCGTGGCCGATCATCTGGACCAGATCGACCGCTCGGCGCAGCGCGCGCGTGCCTTGGTGCAGCAGATCCTCACGTTCAGCCGCCGTGGTGGTGACCAGCAGACCCGACATGCCCAGGCCCTGCATCCGCTGGTGGCCGAGACGCTGTCGCTGCTGCGCGCCACGCTGCCCGCGGGCGTGGCCCTGGACTACACCCCGCCCGAAGAGCCGGTGCAGGCGGTGGTCAACGCCGATCAGTTGCACCAGATGCTGATGAACCTGTGCATCAACGGCTGGCATGCGCTGGATGGGCAGGCCGGACGCGTCACGATCGCCTTGCGACAAGTCGAACTGGATCGTCGCGCTGCCAGTCGGTTGGGCAAGCTGCCGCCTGGCGCCTACGCGCAGTTGACTGTCAGCGACAACGGCTGTGGCATGGACGAGGCCACCCGTTCGCGGGTGTTCGAACCGTTCTTCACCACCCGACCGGTGGGGCAAGGCACGGGCCTGGGCCTGGCGGTGGTGCACGGCATCGTGGCCGCGCACCGCGGCGCCATCGGCGTGCGCAGCAAGCCTGGCCGGGGCAGCAGCTTCACCGTGCACCTGCCGGCCAACGAACCCGAAGGCATGGTGCCGGCGCCCACGTCGCAGCCTGGCGGCGTGGCGCAGGGTCGGGGCCAGCACGTGCTCTACATCGATGACGACGAGGTGATGATGGTCATGGTCGAAGGCCTGCTGCAATCCATCGGCTACCGGGCCACCGTGCACGGCCGACCGGCGAAGGCCGTGGCCGCCGTGCGCGCCAAGCCCCAGGCCTTCGATGTGGTCGTGACCGACTTCAACATGCCCGGCATGTCCGGTCTGGACGTGGTGCGCGAGATCGCTGCCATCCGGCCCGATCTGCCCGTGATCATCAGCTCGGGTTACCTGTCCGACGAATTGCGTGCCGAGGCGGCGCTGTTCGGCGTGGTGGAACTGATGGCCAAGGAGAACTCGGTGCTCGAACTGCCCTTGCGCCTGCACCGGGTGCTCAACCCGAGCGCGGCCGAATAGGCGCCGCACCCGGGCCTTCGCGGCCTCAGCGCGCGGGCAGGTAGCGCGCCGCCAGCACGCCCGGGATGGCGGCCAGCCCGGCCAGCACCGCAGGCTGAACCGGGCTGTCCACGTCCACCAGCGTGTAGGCCATCTCGCCGCGCGACTTGTTCACCATGTTGTGGATGTTCAAGCCCGCATTGGCCATCGCGGTGGAGATCTGCCCGAGCATATTGGGCACATTGGCGTTGGCGATGGCCAGGCGGTAGGCCGACTCGCGCGGCATGCTCACGCTGGGGAAGTTGACTGCGTTGCTGACGTGGCCGTGCTCGAGGTAGTCACGCAGCTGGTCCACCACCATGACGGCGCAGTTCTCCTCGGCCTCGCGGGTGCTGGCACCCAGGTGGGGCAGGGCGATGACCTTGGCGTGCCCGTGGATCGCGGCGGAGGGGAAGTCACAGACATAACGGCCGAGATGAGAAGCATCGAGCGCCTCGACCACCGACACGTCGTCGACGATGCCCTCGCGCGAGAAGTTCAGCAGCACGGAGCCTTGGCGCATCAGGCCGACATTGCTGGCATTCACCAGGTGGCGCGTGGCATCCACCAGCGGCACATGCAGCGTCACGAAGTTCGCGCTGCGCAGCACCTCGTTCACGCTGCCCGCTCGCTTGACCTGCGAGGGCAGGCTCCAGGCCGCATCCACCGTGATCTCGGGGTCGAAACCGACCACCTGCAGGCCCAGCTTGATGGCCGCGTCGGCCACCAGGCAACCGATCTTGCCCAGGCCGATGATGCCCAGCGTCTGGCCGGCGATCTCGAAGCCGGCGAAGGCCTTCTTGCCGTCCTCCACCGTCTTGTCGAGCTGGGGCGAGGCGGGGTCCAGGCGAGCCACGAACTGCAGCGCGGGGGCCAGGTTGCGTGCCGCCATGAGCATGCCGGCGATCACCAGTTCCTTCACCGCGTTGGCGTTGGCACCCGGCGCGTTGAACACGGGCACGCCGCGGGCGCTCATGGCCTTGACGGGGATGTTGTTGGTGCCCGCACCGGCGCGGCCGATGGCGCGCACGCTGGCCGGGATGTCCATCTTGTGCATGTCGGCCGAGCGCACCAGGATCGCGGCCGGGTCGGCCACGTCCTTGCCCACGCGATAGGTCTCGGCCGGCAGACGCGACAAGCCGTTGGCGGAGATCTGGTTGAGCACCAGCACGTGCAAACGTTCAGCCATTTTTCGCCTCGAATTCCTTCATGTAGGCCACCAGTGCCTGAACGCCTTCGATCGGCATGGCGTTGTAGATGGAGGCGCGCATGCCGCCCACCGAGCGGTGGCCCTTGAGCTGCACCATGCCGCGGGACTGCGCGCCCTTCAGGAAGGCCTCGTCCAGCGCCTCGTCCTTCAGGCGGAAGGGCACGTTCATCAGGCTGCGGCAGTCCCGCGCCACGGGGCAGCTGTAGAAGCTGGTGCTGTCGAGAAAGTCGTACAGCACCGCGGCCTTGGCCTTGTTGTGCGCCTCCATCGCGGCCAGGCCACCGCGGGCCTTGATCCAGTTGAACACCAGCCCGGCGATGTAGATCGCGTAGGTGGGCGGTGTGTTGTACATGGACTCGTTGTCGGCCACTGTCTTGTAGTCGAAGGCGCTGGGCGTGGCCGGCAGGGCCTGGCCGATCAGGTCGTCGCGCACGATGACGAGGGTCAGGCCGGAGGGGCCGATGTTCTTCTGCGCGCCAGCGTAGATCAGGCCGTACTTCGACACATCGATCGGGCGGGAGAGGATGTCGCTGGACATGTCGGCCACCAGCGGCACTTGCCCGCAGTCGGGGGTGAAGTGGTATTCCACGCCACCGATGGTCTCGTTGGAGCAGATGTGCACGTAGGCCGCTTCCGGGTCGAGCTTCCAGTCGCCGCGCGCGGGGATGGTGGTGTAGTGGCTGGCCTTGGCGCTGGCGACCACGTTGACCTTGCCGTACTTGGCCGCTTCCTTGATCGACTTCTTCGACCATTCGCCGGTGTCCACGTAGTCGGCACTGGCCTTGCCGCGCAGCAGGTTCATCGGCACGATCGCGTTCTCGGCGATGGCGCCGCCTTGCATGAACAGGATCTTGTAGTTCGCTGGCACGGCCAGCAATTCGCGCAGCAGCGCCTCGGCCTCGTTGGCGATGGCGATGAATTCCTTGCCGCGGTGGCTCATCTCCATGACCGACATGCCGGAGCCGTGCCAGTCGAGCATTTCATCGGCGGCTTTTTGCAGCACGCTTTCGGGCAGGGCGGCGGGGCCGGCGCTGAAGTTGAAGACGCGGGTCATCTGTGGCTACTCCGTGGGTGAGGGGAAATGGTTGCGACGCCAGTGGCGCCCAACCCGTGAGCATACCGAATCGATGCGCCGGCCCTGTGAGGGCGGCGGCCGGCTCAGTGGCGCGCAAGCTGGCGCAGGTGGGCGCCCATCGCCTGGTCGTCGCTGTCGATGTGGTTGAGCAACCAGTCCTTGATGGTCTGCAAAGCGGCCAGATCGCCCCCCTGTGCGAGTCGATCCCGGTACTGCGCCACGTCGATCAACAGCCGGGCATGCGCCCCCTTGTGCACGGCGTATTGGGGGTCGAGGGCGCGGTCCATCAGGCGCTCTTCCGTTGCGAAGTGGAAGCGGGTGTACAGCACCAGTTCGTCGAAGCGTTTGCGGATCAGTTCAGTCTGCTCGCCGGCCCTCACGGCCTGGTTCAGGCGGTTGATCAAGAGCACCAGCTGGCGATGCTGGAGGTCGACTTCGGACACGCCAATCTCATGGCCTTTGTCGAACACGAACCAGTCGGCGTCGGTGGTCGGGATGCCCGGTGCGTCGCAGAACGTGACCGCGTTCTTGCCGCGCAGTTTGCTCTGGTACATCGCGGCGTCGGCATTGGCCATCAAGCGGTCGATTTCGGTGCCGTGGTCGGGGAAGGCACTGATGCCGACGCTGATGCCGACACGAAACGACTGCCCCTGTCGGCCGGCGATGGGTTCGGCCGCGGCGCGTCGGACCTTGTCGGCCACGGTGGCGGCCTCGTCGATGCGCTCCAGTTGCGACAGCACGATGGCGAACTCATCGCCGCCCAGCCGAGCCACGGTGTCGCCGGCACGCACGCAGGCCGTCATCCGGCTGGCGACGGCACGCAGCACCTCATCCCCGCAGCTGTGGCCGTGCTGGTCGTTGACGGCCTTGAACCCGTCCAGGTCGACGATGAGCAAGGCCACCTTGCCGTTGTGGCGCCGGGCCTGCGAGATCGCCATGGCCAGGCGATCGAGCAGCAGCAGCCGGTTGGGCAGGCCGGTCAGGCGATCACGAAAGGCCCGATGTTCGAGCGTCTCGATCTCTTGATGCTGCAGGTCCATGGCCGACCGGACGCGGTTGGCGAGCAAGGCCGTGCCGCCAAACAGCAGCACGCCAGCGGCGCCACGATCGGCCAGCAGCCCTGGGTCGATCTGGCCCTGCAGCCCGCCCGCGGCCAGCAGGGTGGTCGCGAGCGCGGCCATGACCGCCGCCACGCAAGCACCGGCGCGATGCCGGCGCCAGGCCAGCGCCAGGATGGGAAGGCAGTACGCCGGGTCGAACAGGTGCTGCCGCGGGAACCAGTGGGCGCTGATCGTCAGCGCGAGCAGCGCCGCGAAAGCGAGCGGCATGGTCCATCGACGCCACCGGTCGTCCTGGCGAACCGGCCTGTCCGCCGCGGCGTCTTCGGTCACTTGGCTTCGCTTGAAGTCCATGGCAACTCTCTGGCCGGGAACCCCGCTGGCGAACCCCGCCGTCGTTCAACGCAGCCCCGTCTGGCGCAGCGCCCGACCACCCCATTCAATGGCAGTCCCGGGGGTCGGGCGTTGACATTCGTCAGTCACTGCGGGGTCTCGGGCTTCATCGGCCCCGGAATCGTGCCATGCGCCGCTCGGCGAACGCCGCCTTGCCTTCGCGCAGATCGTCGCTGGCGGCACAGCGGGCCTCACGTTCGCCCAGCACGTCGGGCTCGAATTCGCCACGGGCGATCTCGTTCAATGACGCCTTCATGCCACGCAAAGCGAGCGGCGCACCGGCGAGCAAGGCGTCGACGACCGATTGCAGCTCATCGTCCAGGCGACTGGCGTGCACGCAACGGTCCAGGTAGCCCAGGCGCAGCAGCTCACCGGCCGCAATGGTTTCGGCCAGCAGGAACAGTCGCTTGGCCGCCCCCAGGCCCAGGCGCGACACAAAGCGGCGCAGGCCGCTGGGGTAGTAGTGCAGGCCCAGGCGCACGGCGGGGATGCGCAGCGTCATGTCGTCCACGCCGATGCGAAAGTCGCAGGCCAGGGCCAGGTCGGTGGCGCCGCCATAGACGCTGCCATTCAGCCGACACACCGTCGGCAGCGGCAGCGCCTCCAGCGCGTCCACCGTCTGTTCGAACAGACGTGGCCCGGCGTTGCTGGACGCGGCGCCGCCGTCGATCGAGCCGATGTCGAAGCCCGAGCAGAAACTGGCCCCGGTGCCGGTGAGCACCAGCACCTGAACATCCGCACGATTGGCCAGGGCCTCGAAGTGGCAGCCGAGCGCCTGCAGGTCTTCGACATGCAGGCGGTTGTGATGGGCGGGGCGGTTCAGCGTGAGCGTGGCACGGCCGTCGTGCACCTGCAGCAGCGGCAGGCCGGGGGTGGTGTCGTTCATGGCCGCAGTATCGATCGGCGGGGTGTGCGGCCAGGACGCCGGCCGCGCGCAACAAGCCGAGGTCTGCCCGGCTGTCGCCCTGGGGACCGGGTCGGCGGCGGGTCGCACCGTATCCTGTGCGCCGGCGCAGCGCCGCACCTTGTGCCGATGGTCTGCGCCTGAACCTGCACGATGCCAGCCCCTTGCCGATGCCCGACACCCGCCCACGCCACCTGCCCGATTCGCGCTACGCCACTGTGCGCCTGATGCTCACGCTGATGCTGATGACCATTGGCAGCGGCGGCATGTATGTGGTGGCGGTGGTGCTGCCCGCAGTGCAGGCCGAGTTCGGCGTGTCGCGGGCCGATGCGTCGCTGCCCTACACGCTGCTCATGATCGGCTTCGGGCTCGGTGGCGTGGTGATGGGCCGGCTGGCCGACCGGCGCGGCGTGATGCTGCCTTTGCTGATTGGCGCGGCCTGCCTCGGGGCCGGCTTCGTCGCCTGCGGCATGTCCACCGGCATCGTCGGTTTCTCGATCATCCATGGCCTGCTGATCGGTCTGCTGGGCAGTTCGGCGAGCTTTGCGCCCCTGGTCGCGGACACCGCGCTGTGGTTCGTCAAACGGCGCGGCATTGCCGTGGCGGTGTGCGCCAGCGGCAACTACGTGGCGGGGGCCGTCTGGCCACCCATCGCCCAGCACTTCGTGTCGACCGTCGGCTGGCGGCAGACCTACATCGGCTTGGGGCTGTTCTGCACCGTGACCATGACCTTGCTGGCCCTGTGCATGCGGGCGCGCCCGCCGGTCCTGGTGGCTGCGCCAGTGCGCGCCAATTCGGCGCAGCCGTCGGAGCGGCCTTTTGGCCTGAGCATGGGCCAGGCACAGGGCCTGCTGTGCGTGGCCGGCGTGGCCTGTTGCGTGGCCATGTCCATGCCGCAGGTGCACATCGTGGCCTATTGCGCCGACCTGGGCTTCGGCGCGGCGCGCGGCGCCGAAATGCTGTCGCTGATGTTGGCCTGTGGCATCGTCAGCCGCCTGGTCTCGGGCCTGATCTGCGATCGCATCGGGGGCATCCGCACGCTGCTGCTCGGCTCGGTGCTGCAGGGCGTGGCGCTGTTGCTGTTCCTGCCCTTCGACGGACTGGTGTCGCTGTATCTGGTCTCGGCGCTGTTCGGCTTGTTCCAGGGCGGCATCGTGCCGTCTTACGCCATCATCGTGCGCGAGCACTTTCCACCGGCCGAGGCCGGCGCGCGCGTCGGCACGGTGCTGATGTGCACCCTGTTCGGCATGGCGCTGGGCGGCTGGATGTCCGGCAAGGTGTTCGACCTGACCGGCAGCTACCACGCGGCCTTCATCAACGGCATCGCCTGGAACCTGCTCAACGGCGCGATTGCCTTCTGGCTGCTGCGACGCAGTCGGCTCGATCGGTAGCGGCTCGGGCCAATGGGCGGGCGGCCGCATCCCCCTGATGGGGGGGCCTGTGGGGTTTGCGCCTCACTCCCTCGGAGTGGCCAAGGCACTGGAGCCAGGCGCCACAATGCCGTGCCCACTTCACGTCTCCGCGCCGCGCATGCCATTTGCCGTCCTCTGCCGAATAGCCGCGCTGGGCATCGCCGCCGCGGCGGTGCTGGCTGGAGCGGCGATGGCGGCAGAGCCCGGTGCCGTGGTGGCTGCCCGGCTCCTGCCCGGCGAGCACTTGCGCCTGGATGGCAGCTTGTCGCACCCGGCCTGGCAGCGCGCCCGGGAGCACACCGACTTCGTGGAGAAGGTGCCGGTGCTCGGCGCCACGCCCAGGCATGCCACGAGCGTGCGCGTGCTGTTCGATCAGTCGGCGCTCTACGTGGGGGTGCGTGCGACCGACCCGGAGCCGGAGCTGATTCGCGCGCCACTGGTGCGCCACGATGGCGTCATTCGAACCCAGGACTTCATTGCCGTCTACATCGACGCCATTGGCAAGCGCCAGTCGGCCCAGTTCTTCCGGGTCAATGCCGCCGGCAGCACCGGCGACGGCATGCACACGGCGGCCGATGACAGCGAGGCGATGTCGCCCGATTTCGATTTCGACGCCGCAACGCAGCGCAACGACCAGGGCTACACCGCCGTGCTGCGGATCCCCTTTGCTTCGCTGCGCTACGACGCCGATGGCCCACCGGCATGGCGGATCATGGTGGTGCGGCGACTGCCGCGCGAACAGTTCGCGATGCTCACCTCGGTGCTGGTGCCCCGCGACGCGCCGAGTTTCATCGCGGCGATGCAGCCGCTGCAGGGTGTGGAGTTGCCAGAGAACCACCATTTCCTGGTCTTGCGGCCCGGGCTCACAGCAAGGCGGACCAGCGAGCAGCAGGTCGGCCAAGGCAACACTCGGCATGGCGAGTTGGAAGCGACGCTGGACCTGAAGTGGCGGCTGCGACCCGAATGGCTGATCGATGGCACCTGGCGCCCGGACTTCTCGCAGGTCGCGCTGGACGTGCCGCAACTCAATGGCAACACGCGTTTCGCGCAGATCGTGGCCGAGAAGCGGCCTTTCTTCCTGGAGTCGAGCGACCTGTTGCGCGGGCCCACCGAGGCGCTGTACACGCGCAGCTTCAGCGCACCGCGTTGGGGCCTGCGCAGCACCTGGCGCGGCCAACGCTTGGCCGGCAGCGCCTTTGCGGTGGACGACCGCGGCGGTGGCATTGTCTGGCTGCCCGGCGCCTGGGCCACGGCTGCGGCGGCGCAGCCCGCCTCGCGCACGCTGGCGGCACGTGCGACGGTCGACGCCGGCGACGTGCAATTCGGCGGCCTGGCGGTCTCGCGCCACTATGTGGATGGTCGTGGCGACAACCAGGTGCTGGGGCCCGACCTGGTCTGGCAGATGGACCCGGCCTGGCGCGTGCGGGCGCAGTGGTTGGCGTCCGACACCACCGCCCTGCCCGACGCGCAGGGCGACCTGCGGCGTGGCTTGGCGCAGCGCGGTCAGCGTGCCCTGGTGAAGGTGCTGTACCAGGGCGAAAACCGGGACGGCAGCCTCAGCGTCGAAGACATCGGCGAGGCGTTCCGCAACGACACCGGTTTCGTCAACCAGAGCGGCGTGCGCAGCCTCAGCGTGACCCAGTCCAGTGGCTGGCAGCGGGTGGGGCCGTTCAACGAGTTCTGGCTCAACTTCAGGTACGACGGGGTGCAGGACAAGCGCAGCGCCCAACGCGTCAGCAGCGACCCGTTCGTCGGCCTCTGGATGACTGCGGCGCACAACCTGGACTGGTCGATCCATTGGCATGGCCAGGCCCAGATGCGCTCGGCCCCGGGAGCCCCGTTGTTGCGCCAGCGCTACCTGAGCAGCGCCTTGGTGCTCACGCCGGCCGTTTGGGTGCCGTTGGTCAACCTGGACGGCCGTGTGGGCCGCATTGCCGATGTCGCGGCCAACGCGGTGCGGCCGGGGGGCGAGCTGAGCCTGTCCTTGGCCACGCGGCCTCTGGCGCGGCTCGAGCTCGAGCCGCGCTGGGCGGCCACCTGGATCCAGCGCGATGGCCAGCGCACCTACCGTGAAGACGCCACCCAGGTGCTGGCGGTGTGGCACCTCGACGCCAAGCAGTCGCTGCGCGCGATCCTGCAACGCAAGGCCATGGACCGTCTGGCCGAGCCCGGTGTGGCCGCTGCACGCGACGGCAGCACCGTGGGTTCGCTGACCTACACCTGGCGCCAATCGGCCGGCAACGTGTTGTACCTGGGGATGAACCGGGCCCGGGTCGGTCTGGGCCAGTCCGCGCGCAGCAACGAGGTGTTCGCCAAGCTGCAGTTCGACGTGGACACGCTGCGCGCGGCTTTCTGAATCCGGCGGCGCGTGGCACAGTGGGGCTCCCCCAACCATTGAGGAGCAATGCATGTCCAAGGCCGCACTTGACCACCAAGCCATGATCGATCAGTTTGCCCAGGCCGCATCCAAGGGCAACGAGCAACTGCGCAAGGTCGTGCACGACGCGACACTCAAGGCGCTGCAGGGCCGCGAGCTGAGCCTCAAGAACATCCGCGGCGTGGTGGGCAAGGTCACCGAGGCGGCCAGTGCCGGTGCGGCGCAAGGTGCCATGAGCGGGGGCGCCGCCAAGGTCGAAGCCATGCTCGACACGGCCGTGGCCGGCATGGACGATGCGCTGCTCAAGGCCGTCGAAGCCAATCGCCTGGCACTGCAACGCCTGGTGGACCAGGGCGTGTCCTTGCGCGAGACCCAGCTGAAGAAGGCGCTGGGCGATCTGGAGAAGATGGAAGACACCATGATGGCCGCCGTGAAGAAGGCTGCGGGTTCGGCCGGCGAAGGCCTGGCCGGGCCATGGACCCAGGTGCTGGAGAAGTTCGACGTCTCGGGAACGAAGACGGGTGCGCAAGCGCTGGGCACGGTCGAGTCGATGGTGGGCCAGATGCAGGCCACGATGCGCGAGACGCGCGCCGCCAGCTTGAAGGCGGCACAGACCCTGGCCGAGAGCTATACCGCGCTGGTCAGTGGCGTGATGATCGGCATGGCCGATGCGCTGCGTGAAGGCGGCAAGGCCAAGGCCACCCCCAAGAAGTAAGCGACCTGGGCCGTGCGTGCGGCCTCCCGCCGAAGGGGGATCACCCCCGAAGCGGGATCGATTCGCGGCGCCGCAGCCCCTACGCTTTGCCTCACGTCGGACGGTCCGACGCAAGGGGCAATGCCATGGTTTCAGAATCGACAGAGCTTGGCGCAACGCGCCGCCAGGTGTTGCATGCGCTGGGCGCCGCGGCACTCGCTGGCCTGGCAGCTGCCTGGCCAGCCCACAGGGCGCACGCGTCGGCTGCCGTGCTGCTGGCCCGGGCCTGGACCCCGGGCGACGATCCAAGCGGCTGGCTGGTGAGCGAGAAGCTCGACGGCGTACGCGCGCTCTGGGATGGGCAGCGCCTGCGCTTTCGCAGCGGCCGCGCCGTGGCGGCGCCGGCGAGCTTTCTGGCGCGCTTGCCCGGGCAGGCGCTGGATGGCGAACTGTGGTTGGGCCATGGCCGCTTCGACGAACTGTCGGGCCTCGTGCGTCGAGCCGAAGCGGATGCGCAGGACTGGGCCCGGGTGCAGTACCAAGTGTTCGAGTTGCCGGGTGGCGATGGCACCTTTGCTCAGCGGGCCCAACGCCTGCAAGCCATCGTGCAGCAGCAGCGCTGGCCCCAGTTGCTGGCCGTCGCCCAGCAAGCCGTGGGCAGCGTCGCGCAATTGCAGCAACGGCTGGAAGCCGTGGTGCGCCAGGGCGGTGAGGGCCTGATGCTGCACCGGGCCGATGCGGCCTACGCCACCGGCCGCAGCGACGCGCTGCGCAAGTTCAAGCCGCTTGACGACGCCGAAGCCATCGTGCTGGCCCATCGTCCTGGGCAGGGCCGTCTGGCAGGGCAGATGGGCGCCCTGCACGTGCGCACCAGCGACGGCCGCGAGTTCGACATCGGCACCGGCTTCGACGATGCCACCCGTGCGCACCCACCCCGCATTGGCCAGCGCATCACCTTCACCCACCGCGGCCTGACCGGCCAGGGGCTGCCGCGCTTTGCCAGCTACCTGCGGCTGGCGCCCGAGTTCTGACGTATGGTGATGACCATGACCGACATGAGCTTCTTCTGGCACGACTACGAAACCTTCGGCCGCGTGCCGCGCCGCGACCGGCCGGCCCAGTTCGCCGGCCTGCGCACCGACGCCGCGCTGAACGAGATTGGCGAGCCGCTGATGATCCACTGCCAGCCGCCCATCGACACCTTGCCCGACCCGGAATCGTGCCTGCTCACCGGCATCACGCCGCAGCATTGCCAGCAGCATGGCCTGCCCGAACATGTCTTCGCCGAGCAGATCGAGATGGCGCTGGGCCAGCCTGGCACCGTGGGCGTGGGCTACAACACCATCCGCTTCGACGATGAAGTCACCCGGCACCTGTTCTGGCGCAACCTGATCGACCCCTACGCCCGTGAATGGCAGAACGGCTGTGGCCGCTGGGATCTGCTCGACACCGTGCGCTGTGCCTACGCGCTGCGGCCGGCGCTGGTCGAGTGGCCGAAGCACGAGGATGGCCGCGTATCGTTCAAGCTCGAGCAGCTCACCGTGGCCAATGGCCTGGCGCACGAGGCGGCGCACGACGCGCTGTCCGACGTGCGGGCCACCGTGGCGCTGGCGCGCCTGATTCGCGAGCGCAATCCGCGCCTGTTCGAGTTCTGCCTGGCGCTGCGAAAGAAGGAAGCCGTGTGGCAGCAGATCGGCGCCAACCGGCCCTTCCTGCACGTGTCGGGCATGTACCCGGTGGAGCGGGGATGTCTGGGCCTGGTGTGGCCGCTGGCCCCGCACCCGACCAACAAGAACGAGCTGATCGTGTGGGATCTTTCCAACGATCCAGAAGAGCTGATCGGCCTGAGCGCAGACGCGATCCGCCAGCGCATGTTCACCCGCAGCGACGAGCTGCCGGAGGGCACCGCGCGGCTGCCCATCAAGAGCATCCACGTCAACAAGTCGCCGGTGGTCATCGGCAACTTGAAGACCCTGCCTCCGGCGCAGGCCGAGGCCTGGGGGCTGGACATCGAACGGGGGCTGCGTCACGTGGCGGCGGCGCAGGCCGTGAGCGTGAAGCTGTCGGACCTGTGGAAGGCGGTCTACACGCGCCCTGCGCCAGAGCGCGCGCCCGACGTGGACGAGGACCTCTATGGTGGCTTCATCGGCCCGGGCGACCGCCGCACCCTGGAACGCCTGCGCGCCCTGACGCCGGATCAGCTGGCGGACAAGGCCGCGCACCAACGGGTGGCCTTCGACGACGCCAGGCTGGACGAACTGCTGTTTCGCTTTCGTGCCCGCAACTTCCCGACCACCTTGCGCCAAGACGAGCGCGAGCGCTGGCTGCAACACTGCAGCGCGCGACTGCACGATGGGGTGGCCGGCGGCCTGAGCCTGGCGCAATTCCATGCGCGCATCGATGCATTGAGCGAGAGCGCCGACGAGCGGGCCGAACACATCCTCGGTGAGCTGATCGATTGGGCCGAGCAGATCGCGCCAGAGAGCGCCTGAAGGTCAGGTCAAGGCGCTGCCCCGGCGGCGCCTCAGGCCATGAATCCCAGGTCGGGCGTGGCGAAGCTGCCCAGATTCGGGAACACCGTGGCCATTGCGCTGGCCGACACACCGAACCAACGCGCCAGCGTGGCGCCGTACTGGTCCAGGGCGGTGCTGGGGATGAGCACACCGCGGGTGCCCGCATCGTCGGGTCCGCCCAGCACCAGCGAAGGCATGGTGCCGTAGAGCTGCCCGCCGCGCACCGCGCCGCCCAGCACCAGGTGGTGGCTGCCCCAACCGTGGTCGGTGCCACTGCCGCTGGGTTGCAGCGAGCGGCCGAACTCGCTTTCGGTGAAGGTGGTCACCTGCTGCGCCACGCCCAGCTCCTGTGTGGCACCGTGGAAGGCGGCCATGGCCTCGGCCACCTGACGCAACAGATCCCACTGCGCCCAGCTCTGGCTGGAATGGGTGTCGAAGCCGCCGATCGAGCAGAAGAACACCTGCCGCGCCATGCCGGTGGTGGCGCGCAACTGGATGATCTTGGCCACCTGCTGCAATTGCCGGCCGAGGTCTGTGCCGGGGAAGACCGTGGCCAGCTTCGCGCCGGTGCCCGCACCCGCCAGCAGCGTGTTGAGCGACAGGGCGTCCTGCCGCACCTTGTTGGCGGCCTGCACCAGGGTCATGCCGCTGTCCAGGGCGAGGATCTGGCTCAGCGCCAGGCGCTTGGCCGCTGCGGCACTGTCCGGCCAGGCGGTCATGCCATCGCCGGCCAGGTCGAAGCCCGGAATCAGGCTGGCCGAGGGCACGCTGGCGCCGGCACAGAACAGCGCCGAGCCGGCCATGGAGATCGACGCGGGGAATCGTGAGGCGCCATTGCGCGCCTGCACGGCATCGGCACCGCGACCGGCCCAACCAGTGCCGCCCGACCCGCTGGCCTGCCCGGTCTGCATCTGCTGCATCTGGTCGCTGTGCGAGAACAGGTTGCTGGGCAGCGGCACAGATCCGGCCAGAAACTGAGCCCGCGATGTGGGCCGCGCCAGCATGCCCACGTTGGCCACCACCGCCAGCTGGCCCGAGGCCCACAGTGGCGCGATCGCGGCCAGGCCGTTGTTCAGGCCATAAGGCACGCCCGCGGGCGTGTTCACGGCCAGCAGCTTGGCGTTGCCGTCTGGCAGTGCCAGCGATCCGCGCGCAGCCTTGTAGAGGTTGTAAGCGGCCGACGACAGCGGCACCACGGTGTTGTGGCCGTCGTTGCCGCCGAGCAGGAACACGCAGACCAGCGCCCGATAGTCGGACGCCGCCTGCGCCTGGGCCAGGCCGGCCAGGCTGGCGGCGCCGACCATCGCGCCGGCGCGTTGCAGGAACTGGCGCCGGCCGTGGGCTGCCGCGCGGGTTGGGTGAAGGAGGGTCGGGTGGGCCATGGCGGTGCCTCGATCAGTACTGGATGGCATGCTGGCCCGACAACATCGTCAGGTAGAGCGCGGTGAGGGCGCGCGCGCGGTTGTCGTACTGCACCGCCACGGCGTTGGCCAGGGCTTGGCGCATGGCCTGCGGCATGCGCCCGTACAGCAGGGTCTGGTCCACCGCGTCGATCAGTGCGGTGGTGTTGCCGCCCAGGTTGATGAAGCGGCTCAGATCCAGCGGGAAGTCGGTGCCTGGGCTGGACAGCAGCTGCCACAGGAAGTTGCCGCGCAACACCGCTTCGGTGGGGGTGTAGATCTGGAACTCGGGCCCGAACAGCGCCAGCTTGGGTGCGCGAAACAAGGGCGACCAGTGGCCGAACACCGAGGCTGGCATCAGCGGCGTTTCACCCAGGCGCGAAAAACTCCAGGCCTGCTGGTTGGCGGGCGAGACCGTGCCACCCAGGGCACGCACCACCGACAGCACGTGGAAGAACGGGTCCTTCAAGCGGCCGCTGTCGGGCCCGGCTACATCATTGCGGGCCTCGCTGTCCAGCAAGATGGCGCGCACCGTGGCGCGCAGATCGCCACGCACACCGGCCCCGTTGTTGTCGAACACCGCACTCACCCGCTGCACATAGCCTGGCGTCGGGTTGCTGGTGACCAGGTTGCGGATCAATCGGGTGACCACGAAAGGCGCGACGTTGGGGTGGCGAAAGATGCAGTCGAGTGTGGCGGTCATGTCCTGCTGCGTGCCTTGACCGGCGGGAAGGCTGCAACCCAGGAAGGCCTTGGCACGCAGGTCGTGGTTCACGTCGCGGGCCTGCAGCGGGCCGCTGAAGTTCTCCCAGTTGATGTTGCCCGCACCGGCATAGGTCCAGCCCGTGAAGGCCAGGGCCACCTGTTGCACCGTGGCCTGGTCGTAGGTGGGGCGCGGCGCGCCGGTCGCGTCCAGCGCGGAGGAGCCATCCGGGTTGAGCTGCACCAGGCCGATGGTGAACAGCTGCAGCAGCTCGCGTGCGTAGTTCTCGTTGGCCGAGCTGCCGGCATTGGGCTTGTTGCTGTTGGCCAGGTCCAGGTACTTGCCCATCTGTGCGCTGGTGCTCAGCTCACCCAGCAGCGTGCGGTAGTTGCCGAAGGCGTTGCGACTGAGCAATTGCAGGTGCGGGACGATCTCTGCCGGATAGTTGTTCTTGTTGATAGAGATCGGGATGAACCCATACAGCGCGTGGGCGACACGCTGTCTGAGTTGGTCCGGCGCGTTGGCCAGGCGTGCCAGCAACTGGGCCTGGACGGTCGCATTGGAGCCATCGGCCGGGATGGTGATGGCCGTCTCTGGCATGGTCAATTGCTCGTTGAGCCAGGCGTTGGCGCCAAGCAGCTTCACGCGCGCCAGCGCGGCCGGTGACGGGCCGAACGCTGCCTGCTCGAGCAGCCGCGATGCCGCCAGGTCGGGTGTGCCCAGGCCCGGGCCGGGGTTGGGGGTCGGTGGCGGCGTGGGGGTCGGGCTCGGCGTGGGGTCCGGTGTCGGGGGCGGATTGGTACCGGTGGTCGTCACCGGCACGCGCACCGTCTCGCTCGTCGTGGCGCCGATGCCGCTTTGCGCGACCGTCAGGGGCAGCGAGCGGCCCGCCTGGGAGGCCAGTACCACCCCGCTCACGCGCAGTTGGGTGGCCGAGATCACGCTGGTGCTCAGGGCCACGCCATCGAGGCGCGCGGTCACGCCGGGCGTGAAGTTGCCACCATTGAGGTCGAGCGTGAACGCACCCACCGCGAGCTTGGCAGGCCGGCTGCTCCACAGGTGCACGAGGGGCTGGGTGATGGTGAGCGTGGCAGAGCCGGATTCGCTCGGACGCGAGGTGCTGGTGGCCACCACGGTCACGGCATTGGCCATGGGCATGGTGGCGGGGGCCTGGTACAGACCAGCGGCATTGATCGTGCCCCAGGTGGCATTGCCGCCGGGTACGCCGTTAACGGTCCAGGTGACGGTGGGCACGGCCAGCTGCACATAGGCGGTGAGACCGCGGCTTTCGCCGAGCGCCAGCTGGCCGCTGCTGTAGACCGTGACCAGGCCGGCGTGCGATGGCAGTGCCGCCAGACCACACCACAACGCGGCAAGGAGCATTCGAGGCAGGGCGTGCATGGTCGACGGCCTTCAGCGGCACGGTGCCCCGTGGCCGCTTTGGCAATGAGCGAAGGAAGCAGAACAGTCTATGCAAGCCCCATTGGCGCAGACGTGAGCAGCGGTGAGCAAGTGAAAGCGGGTGCCGGAATTCGTTTATGCTGAAACGATGAAGCTGCTCATCATCGGCGGTACGCGGTTCGTCGGACGACACCTGGTGGCGGCGGCCTTGGCGCGCGGTGACCAGGTGACCTTGTTCAACCGAGGTCAGACCAGCGCCGCCTTGCCGCCGGGTGTGGCGTGGATCCAGGGCGACCGGGGTGGCGACCTGTCGGCCTTGCGCGGTCAGCGCTGGGACGCCGTCATCGACACCTGCGGCTACCTGCCTGCCGATGTGGCGCGCATGGCGGGCGCGCTGGACGCGTCGGTTGGGCGCTTCGCATTCATCTCCAGCGTGTCGGTCTATGCCAGCTCGGCCACGTGCAACCACGAGGATTCACCGCTGGGTCACATCGACGACACGGACACCACCGTCGTCGATGGCCGCACCTATGGCCCGCTCAAGGCGCTGTGCGAGCAGGCCGTGGTGCAACGCTGCGGCACGCGAGCGCTGATCGTTCGCCCTGGCCTCGTGGTCGGCCCGCACGACCCGACCAAGCGCTTCACCTGGTGGCCGGCGCGCGTGGCACGCGCGGTGCGCGACGGACAGCCCATGCTGGCGCCGGGCGCGCCGGGTCGGCCACTGCAATTCATCGATGCGCGCGACCTGGCCGATTTCGTGCTGCACGCGCTGGATGCCGGATGCGGTGGTGCCTACAACGCCGTCGCGCCCGGCGGATTCACCACCATGCAGGGCCTGCTCGACGCATGTGCAGTGGCGGCCGGTGGCCGGCCGAGTCTGGTGTGGGCCAACGATGGCGACCTGGCTCGGCTGGGGGTCGAGCCCTGGATGCAGATGCCGCTGTGGTTGCCCGAGGGCGGTGAGCATGCGGCCTTCATGCTGGTGGACCAACGCAGGGCCCAGGCTGCCGGCCTGCGTCAGCGCGACTTGGGCGACACGGTGGCCGACACGCTGGCCTGGTGGCGTGCCTTGCCGACGGCGCAAAGGCAGTTCGACAACACGGGCCTGTCACCCGAACGCGAGGCCCAGGTACTGGTGGCCCTGGCCGACGATCGCCAGCCGCGAGCGTGACGTACTCGGCCGAGCGTCACGGCGCCAGTTCGAACAGGGCCGAACCGTCGCCGTTGTCCTTCACCAGCGTGATCTGCGGGTAGCGCGGCAGGTGGGCGATGGCACCCGCGCCCGATGAAAAGCGCAGCTTCACGCCAGGCACGGCCTGAACGCGCCAGTTGTTGTCGGCCGACGGGTCCACGCGCCTGGCGGCGGCCAGGTAGCGCGCCAGAGCCTCGCGGTTCTCGTCCGGCGCATTCATCACGATGTTGTTGCCGTCCAGCCCCGGGAAGTTGCCACCGCCCGAGGCGCGGTAGTTGTTGGTGACGACGATGAAGGGCGCCTTCTCGTCGATGGGCTCGCCTTGGTAGCGCAAGTCGATGATGCGATGCGCGTCCGGCGCGATGACCTTGCCGTCGCGGTTGTAGCGCTGCGCCTGGGTCACGTCGATGCGGTAGGTGACGCCGTCCAGCGTGTCGAAGTTGTAGGTCGGGAAGACCGGGTTGATGAGCTCCTGTTCCGACGGGCCGGCCGGGTTGATGCGGTTGAACTGGCCGGCGGACATCTCCAGCCACTCGCGCACCTGGGCGCCGGTGATGCGCACGGCGGCGACCGTGTTCGGGTAGACGTAAAGGTCGGCGATGTTGCGCAGCGCCAGCGGGCCGGCAGGGATGTCGGTGTAGTTGGTCCAACCCATTCGGCCACCCGACTTGAACGGTGCGGCTGCGGACAGCAGTGGCAGGGGCTCGTATTCGGTGCCCTGCATGGCGCGCCTGGTGTAGGCCAACTGGGCCTGCGACACCAATTGCACCGAGGGATCGTCCGCCACCTGGGCGAAGTAACTGATGATCGGTGCACTGGCCTGCGCCACCTCGGAGCGGATGTGGGCCAAGGTGCCGGCGTGTTCGGCGCCAATGGCCTCGGCCACCATCGGATCGGCCGCCACCAGGGGCTTGCGCGTGGCGCGGTCGGTGATGGGGCGGATCTCCGCGCGGCTGTCGGTCACCTTCCAGGCGCCCGAAGCGTTGTCCAGCACCAGGTCGATCACGCCCAGGTGGTCGCCCCAGCGGCCGGGCATCACGGCCGGCACGCCGTTGATCGTGCCGCGGGCCAGGTTCACCTTGGGGTGGCTGGAAAAGAACCGACCCGGGAACTCGCCATGCGAATGGCCGAACAGGATGGCGTCGATGCCCGGCACCTCGGCCAGGCGCGCCACCGAGTTCTCGGCAAACCACACCGTTTCACCGCGCTCGAAACCCGAGTGGGGTATGGCGACGACGAGCTGTGCGCCTTCGCCGCGCATGCGTGGCACGAACTTGTTGGCCGTTTCCAGGATGTCTCGGACGCTGACCTTGCCCTCCAGGTTGAGCTTGTCCCACTGCATGATCTGCGGCGGCACGAAGCCGATCACGCCCACCTTCAGGCGCTGCTTGCCGCCGGCCTCGTCGGTGAACTCGCGGTCGAGGATGACATAGGGCGCAAAGGCGTGCTTCTCGTCGGCGGCGGCAACGCCAGGCTCCACCAGGTGCACGTTGGCGTTGACATAGGGGAAGTTGGCGCCGGCGATGGCCTGGCGCAGGAAGGGCAGGCCGTAGTTGAACTCGTGGTTGCCGATGTTGGCGGCGTCGACGCCCAGGCGGTTGAGCACCTTGTAGGCCGGGTGCACCTCGTTCGCTGCGAGCGGCTTGACGCGCGCCACGTAGTCGCCCAGGGGGCTGCCCTGAAGCAGGTCGCCGTTGTCGAAGAGCAGGCTGTTCCTGGCTTCCGCGCGCGCTGACTTGATCAGGGACACCGTCTTGGCCAGGCCGTACTCATCGGTCGGCTTGTCCTGGTAGTAGTCCCAGTTGAGCAGGTTCATGTGCACATCGGTGGTCTCCAGGAGACGCAGCCTGACTTCAGCGGACTGCGCCATCGGCGCCCAGGCCAGTGCCAACGCGGCGGCCAGGGCGAAGAGCGGGCGTCGGAGGGGTCTCGGCATGGCAGTGGTTGGCGATCGGGTGGCAATGCGCGAGCGTAGCAAACACGCGGCCGTTGTCTGGCGCGCCGCCTTGTCTCGCCGGTTGCGCCTGCCGGTAGCGCAGGGCGGTACCTCGCCGAAGCAGGGTGCCGGCAGGATCGGCCGTCCCTAGCATCCGGATGCGGCATGTGCCGTGAACTCCACAGGCGAAGAATGGACGATCTATCGACTTTCAGGCCTTGCTCGATCGCAAGGCGCCGGCTGGGCTGGCCGCTGGCCCTGGTGGCCCTGGCCCTGCTGCCAGGTTGCGTGGTGGTGCCCGCCGACCACCATCGCAACCTTCCCGTGGTCGCCCCGCCACCCATCGTGGTGGCCCCACCCGCACCCCAGGTGTTGAATGTGCGCTTGTACCCGGTGAATGCCGAGGCCAACCGCATTGGCATGCTGGCGGCCATCGTGGTCGACAAGCTCAATGGCCACGGCAGCTTCACGCTCAACTACGACGGCCGGGTCATGCAGGGCGAGGCCAGTCGAGTGGCCAGCGACCACCCGGGCTTCGGTCACATCTTGAGCGACTCATCCAGCGAGGTGACGCGGATGGCAGGCCGCCGTGGCGTGGCCAACGCGGCCACGCCGCACGGCGTCAGTGCCCAATGCGAATACGTGCTCACCGGGCCCGGCAGTGGTGTGGGCGCCTGCCGAATGTCGGACGGCGCGCGCTTCCAGATGCACTTCACGCCGTGACCCGGTCGCGAACGAAAAACGGCGGCCCACTGGGCCGCCGTCGGATCGAGCACTGCGTGGCGCCGTCGATCAGGCCGTGACACCCTTGGCCGTGTCCGCGTACTCCTGAATCTGGTCGAAGTTGAGGTACTGGTAGACCTTGGAGCTGTCCTTGTTCAGGCCGGCCATGTCGGCCTGGTACTCGGCGACGGTGGGGATGCGGCCGATCTTGGACGCGATGGCGGCCAGTTCGGCGGAGGCCAGGTACACGTTGGTGTTCTTGCCCAGGCGATTCGGGAAGTTGCGCGTGCTGGTGGACACCACGGTGGCGCCTTCACGCACCTGCGCCTGGTTGCCCATGCACAGGCTGCAGCCGGGCATCTCGGTGCGTGCACCGGCGGCGCCGAACACGCCGTAGTGGCCTTCCTGCGTGAGCTGCTGCGCGTCCATCTTGGTGGGCGGCGCCAGCCACAGCTTGACCGGGATGTCGCGCTTGCCTTCGAGCAGCTTGGACGCCGCGCGGAAGTGGCCGATGTTGGTCATGCACGAACCGATGAAGACCTCGTCGATCTTGGTGCCGGCCACTTCGCTGAGCAGTTTCGCGTCATCCGGATCGTTGGGGCAGCAGAGCACGGGCTCCTTGAGTTGGTTCAGGTCGATCTCGATGACTTCGGCGTACTCGGCGTCCTTGTCGGCTTCGAGCAGGCTGGGGTTGGCCAGCCAGGCCTCCACCTTCTCGATGCGCCGCGCCAGGGTGCGCGCGTCGAGGTAGCCGTCGGCGATCATGTTCTTCATCAGCACGATGTTGCTGGTGAGGTATTCCTTGATCGGGGCCGGGTTCAGCTTGACCGTGCAACCGGCGGCCGAGCGCTCGGCCGAGGCATCGCTGAGCTCGAACGCCTGCTCCACCTTCAGGTCGGGCAGGCCCTCGATTTCGAGGATGCGGCCCGAGAAGGCGTTGACCTTGCCGGCCTTGGCCACCGTGAGCAGGCCCTGCTTGATCGCGTAGTAGGGGATCGCGTGCACCAGGTCGCGCAGCGTGATGCCGGGCTGCATCTGGCCCTTGAAGCGCACCAGCACCGATTCGGGCATGTCCAGCGGCATCACGCCGGTGGCCGCGCCGAAGGCCACCAGGCCCGAGCCGGCCGGGAAGCTGATGCCGATCGGGAAGCGGGTGTGGCTGTCGCCACCGGTGCCCACCGTGTCGGGCAGCAGCAGGCGGTTCAGCCAGGAATGGATCACGCCGTCGCCCGGGCGCAGCGCGACGCCGCCGCGGCTGCTGATGAAAGCGGGCAGCTCGCGGTGTGTCTTCACGTCCACCGGCTTCGGGTAGGCGGCGGTGTGGCAGAAGCTCTGCATCACCAGGTCGGCACTGAAGCCCAGGCAAGCCAGGTCCTTCAACTCGTCGCGGGTCATCGGGCCGGTGGTGTCCTGGCTGCCGACCGTGGTCATTTTCGGTTCGCAGTAGGTGCCCGGGCGCACGCCCTGGCCTTCGGGCAGACCAACGGCGCGGCCCACCATCTTCTGTGCCAGTGTGAAACCGGCCTTGGTGGCGGCTGGCGGCGTGGGCAGGCGGAAGGTGGTGGACGCAGCCAGGCCCAGGAAGTCGCGTGCTTTGGATGTGAGCGAGCGGCCAATGATCAGGTTGATGCGGCCGCCGGCGCGCACTTCGTCGAACAGCACGTCGCTCTTGAGCTTGAACTCGGCGGCCACCTTGCCGGCCTTCTCGATCTTGCCGTCATAGGGGTAGACGTCGATCACGTCGCCCATGTCGAAGGCCGACACGTCGACTTCGATCGGCAGCGCGCCGGAGTCTTCCTGCGTGTTGAAGAAGATCGGGGCGATCTTGCCGCCGAGGGTCACGCCGCCAAAGCGCTTGTTGGGCACGAAGGGGATGTCTTCGCCAAAGCCCCAGATGATGCTGTTGGTGGCGCTCTTGCGGCTGGAGCCGGTGCCCACCACGTCGCCCACATAGGCCACCAGATGGCCCTTGGCCTTCAGTTCCTCGATGTACTTCATCGGGCCGCGCTTGCCGTCTTCTTCCGGTGTGATGCCGGGGCGCGCGTTCTTCAACATCGCCAGGTAGTGCAGCGGGATGTCGGGGCGGCTCCACGCATCGGGTGCGGGCGACAGGTCGTCGGTGTTCGTCTCGCCGGTCACCTTGAACACGGTGACGGTGATCTTCCTGGCCACCTCGGGGCGCGAGGTGAACCACTCGGCGTCGGCCCAGCTCTTGACCACTGCCTGGGCGTAGGCGTTCCCGGCCTTGGCCTTCTCGGCCACGTCGTGGAAGAAATCGAACATCAGCAGCGTCTTCTTCAGCGCCGCGGCGGCCACGCCGGCCACATCCGGGTCATCCAGCAGGTCGATCAGCGGCTTGACGTTGTAGCCGCCCACCATCGTGCCCAGCAACTCGGTGGCCTTGGCCTTGGACACCAGCTTGACGGCCAGGTCGCCATGCGCCACGGCCGACAGGAAGCTGGCCTTGACCTTGGCCGCATCGTCCACGCCTGGCGGCACGCGGTGGGTGAGCAGGTCGAGCAGGAAGGCCTCTTCGCCGGCCGGGGGGGCCTTGACCAGTTCGATCATTTCGGCGGTTTGCTGGGCCGTCAGCGGCAGCGGCGGGATGCCGAGGGCGGCGCGTTCGGCAACGTGTTGGCGATAGGCTTGCAGCATGGCGTGGGGCTCCTGTCAGACGGGGATGAATGGAAAGTGCGTGGGTCTCAGGGTTTGTCCCATATTTTATGTCTTATATAAGACTTGCCAAGGCCTTTTTTCAGCCTGGCCGTGCGATTCGAGGGGAGATTGTGGCGCAGCGCCTGGGCCTGGGCGTGAAAAAGCCCGCCGAGGCGGGCCCATTCAAAGGCGTCCAAGGCCCATCGGCAGGGGCCTGGCCTTCAGTTCTTGGCGTCGGCAGCGCTGGCGGCATTGGCAGACCGGGCTGCCGCCTCGACGGCCGCCACCGCGGCGGTCTGTTCGGAGTGCATGCAAGCGTCCACCATGCGCTGGCCGATGCGGTGGTTCATCAACATGGACTTGGCCGGAATCTGAATCCACACCACCCCGGCCTTCTTGTCCTCCAGCCGCACGGCGCCGGTGGTGGTTTCTTCCGGCACCATGGTGTAGACCGCCTTCTTGAATCCGACATGGAAGTGGCCGGGATGGCCCTTGACCGGCAGGACGCTGACCGTCTGATTGAACTCGCAGGCGGCCTCGCCGGTCAGCACGCGGTCGGCGAGGGACAACTGCGCTTCGCTGATGCGCTGCACCGTTTCCTGGGCCAGCGTCATGCCCTTGGTCTGGCTCTGTTTCTTCTGCTTGGCCGTCGCGGGCTTGGCCGCCGCATCAGCGGCGATGGCCGTGACGGGGCACCAAACCATGGCGCCCAAGGCGATGGCCGCAATGATCGAGGTGGTCTTGGACTTCATGGGGGTGCCTTGACAGGTTGACGCGCGATTGTGCGTCAGCGCAGACGGCGCGTCGGCGTCGGGAATGTCAGCCAATGTGACCGAACAACCGCAGCGCGGCCTCGGCCGGGATCGGTTGCCCGGTGCGGCGGGCGCGTTCGATCACCTGCCAGAAATAGCGGTAGCTGGCCCGGTCGTGCAGGGTGTCCCAGTGGCGGATCGGCGCCCAATGCGCGGCTTGAGCGGCCAGGATGATCTCGATGGCCTCGTCCACTTCGGCCGTGCTCGGCGCGAAGGCCTCGACGATGGGCCGCACCTGCGCCGGGTGGATGCTCCACATGCGCGTGTAGCCGAACTCGCGCGAGGCTCGGGTGGCAGCGGCCTGGATCGCGGCTTCGTCCTTGAACTCGGTGACCACGCAGTGCGAAGGCACCTTGCCGCAGGCGTGGCAGGCCGCCGAGATCTCCAGCTTGGCGCGCACCACCAGCGGATGTTCGAACTGGCCCCTGGCACTCATGCCCACCTTGGGGATGGCGCCTCGGTGTGCGGAGACGAAATCCATCAGGCCGAACGACAGGGATTCGATGCGAGGCAAGGCTGCGATCGCCTGCACGTCGCGCAGTGCGCCATGCGTCTCGATCAACGCATGCAACGGCAGCTTCGCCCCGCGCCCCTGCACGCGTGCCACGTGCTCGATGTGGGCGATGGCCTGCTGCACGTCCGCCAGATGGCGCGGCTTGGGAATCATCAGGTAGGCCAGGCGATCGCCGGCCCGGCCGACCAGCGTGTCCACATCGGCGGCAAAGCAGGGGTGGTCGAAGGGGTGAACGCGGGCGCCGACGCGGCCGAAACGGTTGTTGGGCGACAGCGCGATCTCGGCCACCATCTGCGCGTGCTCGGCTTCGCCGCCGATGGGTGCACCGTCCTCGCAATCGAGCGTGATGTCGAACACCGGGCCCAGCTCGGCCTGCAATTCCAGGCTCTTGCGCATGCGCAGCTCCACGCCGCAGTAGTGGTCGCACACGGGGATGTCCGGGGCAACGTCGCCGTCGTCGAACAGGGCGTCGCGGGGCAGGATGGCGGTGGGCATGGGGCGGTGGGGGCGGGCGTTGGATGGCGAGTGAAGCGAGGCAGACAATCGGGGCGCGGGGCCAGCGGCGGCGAGCCCGGCCCGGACTTTACGTGCGATGCCGCACTGCGGTCACAAGCCGCGCAGGAAATCCACCAGCAGGCTGCTCACCGCATCTGCGCGCTCGCGCTGGATCCAGTGGCCGGCGCCCTCGATCAAGTGGCAGCCGCGCAGGCCGGGCAGGGTGCTGCTGTAACGCTCGATCTGCGCCTTGGACGCCGGGAACTGCAGCACGCCGTCGCGCGTGCCGGCGATGAACATCGAGGGTTGGCGGATCACGCAACCGCGCCAGGGCGCGAGCAGCTCCCACGAGCGTGTGAGGTTGCGGTACCAGTTCAGTCCGCCGCGAAAGCCGGCGCGGCCGAACTCCGCGGCGTAGTAGGCCAGGTCCTCGGCCGGCAGCCAGGCGGGCAAGGTCTCGGGGTCGACGGTGTTGCCCAGGAAGCCAGGGTGGCCGCCCAGGCGGCCGAAGGTGGCGCGCTCGGGCCCGTCGCCCGATCCGCTGAAGTAGATGCGCCGAAGGGATGCCGGGATGTCGCGCTCGAACTCGGCCTCGGCGACGCCCGGCGCCTGGAAGTACTGCATGTAGAAATCGTCGATGCCCAGCTTGTGCAGGGCACTCAGCAGGTCCACCGGGCCTGGCGGCGAGAAGGGCACGCTCATGCCCACCACGGCGCGAAACAGGTCCGGGCGAAGCAGGCTGCTGTTCCACGCCACAGGGGCGCCCCAATCGTGGCCGACGATCACTGCACTGGACTCACCCAGCGCAGCCACCAGGCCCACCATGTCGCCGATCAGGTGCAGTTGCGTGTACTGCGCCACGTTGGCCGGCGCCTCGGTGCCGCCATAGCCGCGCATGTCGGGTGCGGCGGCGCGGTAGCCGGCCGCGGCCACCGCGGCCATCTGGTGTCGCCACGAGTACCAGCTCTCGGGCCAGCCATGGCAGAACAGCACCAGCGGGCCCTGGCCCTGCAGCGCCACGCGCATGCGGATGCCGTTGACGGGCAGCGTTTCGAAGGTCACCTCATGCATGGCGCTATCCTGGAGTGCCGCGAGCCTTCAGGATACGTGCAATCCGCGCCAGATCAAACCGGCGCCGCCGGCCACCAGCAGCATCCACACCACCCGCATGGCATGCTGCGGTGACACGCGGGTGTGCAAATGACTGCCAATCCATTGGCCGGCCAGCACCACCGGCAGCATGGCCAGGGCGGTCCACAGCAGGCCGGTTTGGGCGTACAGCCCTGTGCCTGTGAACATCGCCAGGCGCACGGCCGAGTTGCCCAGGATCAGCCCGGCGATGGTGGCGCGCAGCACGGTCTTGTCGGGCAGGCGCCGGGCCAGGTAGATGGTGTAGATCGGCCCGCCGGTGCCATACAGCGCTGTCACCGCGCCGCCCACCAATCCGGCCGGCGCGGCCCAATGGGTGTGGATGGGGTCGGGCGAGACGCGGCGCACCAGGCTCCAGATCGAGTAGCAGAACACGAAGACGCCCAGCGCCAGCAGCAACCAGCGCTCGCTCAACCGCACCAGCAGGGTGGCGCCCACGGCCATGCCCACCAGCAGCCAGGGCACCAGACGCGCCATCTCGCGCCAGGCCACCCGGTGGCGGTGCACCGCGAACAGGGCCACCCCGGTGCACAGGTCAAACACCACCAGCATGGGCACGGCAAAACGCAGCGGCAACAACTGCGCCAGCACCGGCATGGCCACCATGTTGGCGCCAAAGCCGCTGAGGCCGTACACGGCGTAGGCCGCCAGCAGCGTGAGGGCCACGCCCAGCAGGGTGGACCAAGGCAGGTCGATCATCGCGCTGGGTGGGTCATCGGGCAGAACGTTGTTTCAAACGTCGAAACGGCGCCTGAGTCGGGGGACAGCGCACGGTGGCTCAGCCGGACTGGTTCTGCAGGATGGTCTCACCGGGCCGCACCCGCGTGAAGCGCACCGGCTCGCGGCGCAGCTGCAGGCCGTGGCCCACCTGCTGCACCACGATGCAGCTGGAGCTGGGCAGGTCGCCTGTTTCCGGAAAGTCCTCGCGGAAGTGCGCGCCGCGCGAGTCTTCGCGCGCCAGGGCCGAGGTGGCGATGACACGGCCCACGCTGATCAGGTTGCGCAGGTTCATCCAGTCGTGCCAGGCCAGGTTGAAGGCGCGATCGCTGCCGGCCACCGTCGTGCGCGCAAGCCGGGCGTCCAGCTCATCCAGCCGAAACAGGGCGCGCTGCAGGCCGGCGGCGGTGCGCAGGATGCCCACGTCGTTCCACATGCACTCGAACAAGTCCTCACGCACCGATTCGATGCTGTTGTCGCCCGAGTCTTGCGCGGCTGCCCCGCCACCGCCGGGCCGGAAGACCGCCAGGTGCTGCGCCAGGCTGGCGTCGATGCAGGACGCGTCTGGTTCGTGATAGCAACCATGGGCCCGCACCCAGGCGGCCATGCTGTCGCCGGCGATGCCGCCGAACACGGTGGAATTGGCCACGCCATTGCCGCCCAGGCGGTTGGCGCCGTGCACGCCGCCGGTGTCCTCGCCCGCGGCGAACAGGCCCGACAGCGCCGTGCTGCAATCGGCCTGGAACACCACGCCGCCCATCATGTAGTGGGCCGTGGGCACCACCTCCACCAGGCCACCGGCCAGGTCGAAGCCGCAATCGGCGCAGCGCTCGACCATGCCCTTGAACTGGCGCTTGACCTTGTCCACGCCCAAGTGCGCCATCTGCATGTAGACGCCGCCGTTGGGACTGGTGCGGCCCTCGCGCATCTCGGTAAAGATCGAGCGCGAGACGATGTCGCGCGTGGCCCGCTCCAGCCGCGGGTCGTAGCGGTGCATGAAGCGCTGCTGCTGGCCATTGAGCAAATAGCCGCCAGAGCCGCGCAGGCCTTCTTCCAGCACCGTGCCGGTCATGCGCGTGCCGGTGCCGGCCAGCAGGCCGGTGGGGTGGAACTGCACCATCTCCATGTCGCGCAGCGCCAGTCCGGCGCGCAAGGCCATGGCCAGGCCGTCGCAGCTCTTGTCGCCCGAGGGCGTGTGGTACTTGTACATGGTGGGGCCGCCACCGGTGGCCAGCAGCACGGCGCGGGCCTGCACGAAGGCGAAGCCGCCATCGCGCATGTCGATCATCAGCACGCCGGCCAGGGCGCTGCCGTCGGCGGTCTTCACCAGCTCGATGGCGCGGTGTTCTTCCAGACGGTCGATGCCGCGCGACCACACCTGCTCGCTCAGCCGGTTGATGATCTCGATGCCGGTCAAGTCGCCCTTGTGCACGGTGCGGTCAAAGGTCTGGCCGGCAAAGGCCTTCTGGTGCACCGAGCCATCGGGGTTGCGGTCGAAGAAGCAACCCAGCTCGTTCTCAAGTTCGTGGATGCGTTCCACCGCCTTGGTCACCAGGGTCCAGGCCAGGTCCTGGTCGGACAGCCATTTGCTGCCCTCGATGGTGTCCATGAAGTGGCGCTCCACCGAATCGCCCGGCGCCAGCGCCACGTTGTAGCCGCCTTGCACCATGCGCGTGCAGCCGCACTTGCCCAGCAGGCCCTTCACCGCCACGGTGATCTTCAATTCGGGGGCGGTCTGGTGCGCATGCAAGGCCGCGAACAGGCCCGCGCCGCCGGAGCCGAGGACCAGGATGTCGGTCTGCAGGCGCTTGATGGCCATGCCGCTCACGTCGTCACCCCCAGGCCCGCCAGCACCTGCGCCCGCCGGGCTTGTGCGTTGTCGCGCACCACGTTGTACAGGCTGCCGCCATGGCTGTCCATGGCCACCAGCAGCGGGCCGAAATCGCGGATGCGGAACTGCCACAACGATTCGGGGTTCAGGTCGTCCATGTCCACCGCCTCGATCCGCTCGATCCAGGTGGTCTCCAGCGCCGCCGTGCCGCCGACGATGGCCAGGTAGGCGCCACCCAGCTCTGCAAAGGCCTGGGCCGAGGCCTCTCGCAGGCCGCCCTTGCCAACGATCAGGCGCACGCCGTTTTGCGTCATCAGCGGGCGGGTGAAGCGCTCCATGCGATCGGAGGTGGTGGTGCCGATGCACACGGGCGCATAGCCGGCAGGATGCGCGTCACTGGGCGGCACCTTCTTGACATTGGGCGCGGTGTGGATGACGGCATGGCCGCGCAGGTCAAAGCGTGTCTGGCGGCCGCGATCGAACATGTGGATCTGTGTGGCATCGCGGATGCCGAACAGCGTGCCCTGCAGCGTGACCGTGTCGTTGACGCGCAGCGCGCGCACCTGCGCCTCGCTGACGGGCATGGGAAGGTCGTGGTGGGCCATCGTGCGAGTCCTAGAAACCGTAGCTCACACCGGCGGGCGTGAAGGTGGCGCGGGCGCGCCGGGCCGAATGACATTGCATGTTCACCGCGATCGGGTTCATGGTGATGTGGGTGGCGGCCAGCTCGATGTGCACAGCAAACGCCGTGCTGTCGCCGCCCAGGCCCTGCGGGCCCACGCCCAACTGGTTGACGGCCTCGGACAGCTGCGCCTCCAGCGCGGCGCCGTCCGGATCGGTGCAGTGGCTGCCCAGCGGGCGCGTCGCGGCGCGCTTGGCCAGGGCCACCACCAGGTCGGAGGTGCCGCCCAGCCCCACGCCCACGATGGTGGGCGGACAGGTCTTGCCGCCGGCGGCCAGCACGCAGTCGATCACGAAGGTCTTGATCGCGGCGATGCCCTCGGCGGGAATCGCCATCTTCAGGAACGAGTTGTTCTCCGAGCCGCTGCCCTTGGGAATCATCTCGATCTGCAACTCGTCCGGCGTGTCGCTGAAATCGATGTGGATCACCGGCACCTCGATGCCGCAGGAGCTGTGCTCGTTGCGGCGTGTGAGCGGGTGCACCACCGAACTGCGCAGCGGGTACTCGCGTGTGGCGCGTTCGCAGCCGCGGCGCACGGCCTGCTTCAGCGCATGGCCGTCCACCTGCACGCCGCGGCCGATGCGCAGCTTGTAGATGGGCACGCCGGTGTCCTGGCACAACAGGTTGTCGTCGCGCTCGGCCACGCCGATGTTGGTGACCATCGTGGCCAGCACCTGGCGCGCGGTGGCGTCGGTCTCGCGTGCTTGCAGGCGGGCAATGCCCTGCTGGATGTCGGGCGGCAGCACCTTCAGGGCGCGGATGTAGAGCTGTTTGGCGGCCTCTTCCACCGCAGGCAGGTCGATGATCATGGGGGCAGGGCGGCGGGTTGGTTGATTCAATCGTTGGCGTGTTGGCGGCACTGCTGCGGCATCAATTGGCCGAGAGCTTTCGGTTCTTGACCACAGCAGCCCAGTGCCGCGACTCGGCGTCCATGGCCTTGGCAAACTCGGCCGCTGTGTTGCCCACCGGCAGCATGCCCTGCACGTACAGGCGCGCCTTGGTCTCGGTTTCAGACAGCACTTTGACCGTGTCGCGCTGCACGCGGGCCAGCACCTCGGGCGGCGTGCCGGTCGGGGCCAGCAGGCCGAACCAGCCGATGTTCTCGAAGCCCTTCAAGCCGCTTTCTGCGGCGGTGGGCACCTGGGGTAGCAAGGGCGAGCGCTGCGCGCTGGTGACCGCCAGCGCGCGCAACCGGCCATTGCCCAACAGAGCCGAGGCGGCGGCAAAGTTGCCCACCATCAGCTGGGTCTGGCCGCCGATCAAATCGGTGTAGGCCGGGGCCTCACCCTTGTAGGGCACGTGGTTGATGTCGATGCCGGCCGCGTCGGCCAGGTTCTCGGCCGCCATGTGCACCTGGCTGCCCACGCCGGCAGAGCCGAAGTTCAGCGAGCCGGGCTTGGCCTTGGCCATCGCGATCAGGTCCTTCAGGCTCTTGGCCGGTGAGTTCTCTGGCACCACCACCAGCATCGGGCCCTGGGCCACGTTGGTGATGGGCACCAGGTCCTTCTTGGTGTCGAAGGGCATGCGCTTGTACAACTGGGGATTGATGGTGACGCTGCCCGACGCAAACAGCAGCGTGTAGCCGTCGGGCACGGCCTTGGCCACCACGTCCGCCCCCACGTTGCCGCCGGCGCCAGCGCGGTTTTCGACCACCACCGACTGGCCCCACAGCTGGGACAGCCTCTGCCCCAGCATGCGCGCGATGACATCGGTGGACCCGCCCGGCGCAAACGGCACCACAAGGCGCACGGGTTTGCTGGGCCATGCGTCCTGCGCCTGGGCCGGCCCGCCGACGGCCAGCGCGGCCAGCGCCCCGGCGGTGGCAATGCAGCGGGCGAGCATGTGACGGCGCTGGTGGGTCATGCGGAACTCCAATCTGGTGACAACGTTTGACACAAGGCGAGCTTGCGCCACTTCACGACAGCAGCGCCAGTGCAAACGCCAGGCCGGTGGCCGTGGTGAAGCCCAACGCCACGGCGATCCAGTTCTTGCGCAGCCCGCTGCCGCTGCCGAACTCGATCAGCAACAAGCGCACACCGCCCATCAGGTGAAACGACAGCAGCAGCACCAGGCCCCACTCGCCGAACTTGAACAGCGGCTGGTCGGCCAGGCGCAGGAAACCGTCGAGTGCGGCTGCACCCTGCAATGCCTGACCCAATGCCCAGAAGTGCAGCGGCAGGAACAGGGCCAGGGCCAGGCCGGACAGCCGGTGCAGCAAGAAGGCCCAGTAGGCGGGGTGCGCGCGGGCGCGTTGGTCGTTGCGGCGGGTCATGGTGCGTGTCATGGGGCACCCCAACACACGGCGTACACCGCGCGCCAACCCAGCACCAGCAGCAGCAGCGCCAGGGCATTGGCGCCGAGGCGGGCGCGGCCCGGGGCGGCGCCCCACCATTCGGTGGCGATGTTGGCCAGGCCGGTGGGCACGTGCACCGCACAGGCTGCCACCAAACTTGCGTAGTACGCGGCCACCACCCAGTCGCCACGGGTGCGGGCCAGGATCTCGGCGGCGCTCAGGCCGCCACGCACCGCATACACCATCACGCCCAGGTGCACCAGCAGCAAGGCGGCCAGCACCATCGCGCTGACACGCTGCGCAACCCAGCGCCGGGCCTGAACGATGGCCTCGCTGGAATCGTAGATTGGGGCGCTGCTCACAGCTTGCCCCGCACTGCGGCGCGCGCCACCAGGCGCTTGAGCCCGGCGATGGACACCGTGGGCTCCAGCCCCTTGGGGCAACGCTCCGTGCACGAGCCCTGGGTGTGGCAGGCGTGGCAGCCGGCGTCGCCGGCCACGGCGCGCAGGCGTTCGGTCTGCTGCGTGTCGCGCACGTCGTTGGCCAGCGTCCAGGCGCGGTTGAGCGCGGCCGGGCCCAGGTAGTCGGGACGCCAGGCGACCACGTCGCAGGAGGCGTAGCACACCGCGCAGCCTATGCATTCGATGCCGGCATTGGCGGCCTGGCGCTGGGACGAATCGGGTGGCACGCGGGCGAAGTCGTCGTGCCTCGTCGCGCTGCCGGCAAAGTGTGCCTTTGCACGCGCGGCCTTGTCGAAGAAGCGGCTCATGTCGGTGGTCAGGTCCTTGATCACCGGCAGGTGCGACAGCGGCGCGATCTCCAGCACATCCTGCTCGCCCATCACCTTGGCCACGTGGGTGCGGCAGGTCCAGCGGGCCTTGCCGTTGACCGTCATCGCGCAGGAGCCGCACATGCCCACGCGGCAGGCGAAGCGGTAGCTCAGCGACGGCGACATATGGCGCTGGATGTGGGTGACCACGTCGAGCACGGTCTGGCTGTCCTGGCGCGGCACCTGGAACAGCTCGAAGGCGCCATCGGCGTCGCCGCGCCAGACTTTGACTTGCAGGACATTGGTGGGGGTGGGCATGGCGGGGGCGTCAGGCGGGGATCATGCGGGTGCTGGCCGGCGGATTTGCGGGGCGGCCACGCTGCTGATCTGCACGTTGACGCAGGCGGGCAGGCCGCTGGCCAGGGCGCGCTGCACGGCGGGCATCAGTTGGCCGGGTTCGGTGACCAGTTCGCCATGGCCGCCGAGCGCGGCGCAGACCAGGTCGTAGCGGGTCGCGCGCAGCTCGCAGCCGATGAGGCGCTGGGCGCCGTAGTCCTTGAGCTGGATCTGGTGCTCGGCATTCCAGCGCGCATCGTTGCCCACCACGGCCACCAGGGGCAGGCCGCAGCGCACGGCGGTGTCGATCTCGGCCATGTGAAAGCCGAAGGTGCCGTCGCCCATCACCGCGATGACAGGTGCGCCCGGCACGGCGCGGCGCGCGGCCAGCGCCATCGGCAGGCTGGCGCCGATGGCGCCGGCCACGCCATTGATCAGGCGGTGCGGCGCCTGCAGACAGGCCTGGGCCCACTGGCCGATTTCGCCGCCGTCGGCGATGAAGACCGCATCGGGGTGGCTGTCCAGCACGGCTTGCAGCGGGCGCAGGGCCTGCGCGGGGTGCAGCCGGTCGGCCTGGCCCGAGACCGCTTCGACCCAGGCGGGCGGGCGGTAGTCGATGGCTTGCTGCACGCCCTGGCCCCACGCGGCACGCTGGGGTCGGGCCGCTGCGGGTTGCGCCTGGGCCAGCGCGGTGAGGCTGTCGATGGCCGAGCGCGTGTCGGCATGGGCGCTGAAGCGCAAGGACGCTCCGATGTTGCGTTGGGCACGTGTCAACTCCTCCAGCTCGGCATCCACCTGCAGCCACGCGGTGTCGGCGGTCCAGCCCGGGGCCCGCCCGAACTTCAGGGTGAAGTCGAGCGGCTTGCCCAGCAGCAGCACCGTGTCGCAACGCGGCAGCAGCTCGGCCAGCGCGCCCAGGCTGGGGTCGGCCAGGCCGCGCGGGCTTTCCATGCCGATGACCGGCACCCCGCAGGCGGCCTGCAATGCCGCGCAGCGCGCGCGACCGGCACGGTCCCAGCTGGCTGGCCCCACCAGGATCAGCGGGCGCTGGGCCCGCTGCAAGGCCGCCAGCAGGGTCTGCGCCGCGTCGGCGGCCAGCGGTTGCGGCACGGGCGCAAAGGCGCTGGCCTCGGGCGGCGGTTGTTGCGGGGTCTGCAGTTCGAGCGCGTCGCTGGGCAGGCTCAGGTGCACGGGGCCGGGTCGGCCACTGCGGGCCAGCTGCACAGCACGGGCCAGGTCGCCGGGCAATTGGTCCGCAGCACGGCACACCCAGGCGGCCTTGGTCAGCGGTTCGGCCAAGGCGGCCTGGCGCATTTCCTGGAATGCGCCCTGGCCCAGTTGCGACAGCGGGGCATGGCCCGACAGCAGCAGCACCGGCGACTCCGCCATGCGCGCCGTGTACAGCGCGCCCACCGCATTGGCATGGCCGGGTCCGCCGGTGACCAAGGCCACGCCCACTTCGCCGGTGAGCCGCGCCCAGGCGTCGGCCATGTGCACGGCAGCGGCTTCATGGCGGGTGTGGACCAGCTCGATGCCGCTGCCGAGCAAGGCGTCGTACACCGACATGATGTGGTTGCCCGACAGCGTGAACACCACCCGCACACCGGCCGCCTGAAGTGAGCGGACCAGGGCATCGGCACCACGCCAACGGTGGGGCGGCAGGGCGGAGGTCTGGGCCATGGCGGAGAGGCGTTTGACTTGAGCTGGAAGTTGGGCGGGCAGAGCCGCCCTTTGCTGGCGACCAGTGCGCGCACCAAGGTGCTGCTGCACCGCGCACGATAGCCGCGAATGAAGCCAAGCAAAAGCGAATGTTTCTGCGCCTGAGCCAAAGTTGCGCTTTATATTCACTCACCCCAGCCTGCAGCCGCCATGCCCTCCATCCGCACCCTGAAGATCTTCCTGACCGTCGCGCAACTGGGCAGCTTTGCCGCGGCCGGCAAGGCCGTGGGCCTGACCGCCGCCGCCGTGGGCCTGCAAATGCGCGCCTTGGAGGCCGAACTGGGTCAACCCCTGTTCGACCGCAGCGCGCGGGCCGTGGTGCTGAACCCGGCCGGGCGCCAGCTGATGTTGCCGATGAAAGACCTGGTGGACCGCTACGACGCGCTGGCCGATGCCGGCCGGGGCGAGGCCGATGGGCCGCTGCAGGGCACGGTGGTGATGGGTGCCTTGGTGTCCGCCCTGATGGGCGCGTTTGCCGATGCGCTGTGGGCCATCAAGCGCCAGCACCCGAGGCTGGAGGTGACCCTGCTGGCGGGGCAATCCGCCGATTTCAGCCAGCGCGTCGAGCAGGGTGAGCTGGATGCGGCGGTGGTGACGCAGTCTCCCGTGCGGCTGGCCACCAACCTGGTGTGGACCGCGCTTTACAGGGAGCCCATGGTGCTGATCGCACCGCGGCGCCCGCACTTTGAATTGCCGACCAAGCCCCGTGCGGTGCTGGAGCGTTGCCCCTTCATGCGCTTCGACCGGCGCACCTGGACCGGCCACCTGGTGGACCAGGCCTTGGCGCAAAGCGGCGCCAACGTGCAGGAGGGCATGGAGCTGAATTCGGTGGAGGCCATCGTGGCCCTGGTGCGCCAGGGCTTTGGTGTGTCCATCGTGCCGCAATTGGCCAATCTGCAGTGGTCGCGCGACCGCGCCCTGCAGATCCTGCCGCTGCCGCAGGTGACCGTGCAGCGCCACGTGGGCCTGCTGGAACGCCAGCGCCACGGCCGCGAGCGCTTCACCGCCGCGCTGAAGGCCTACTTCGCGGCTGGCACTGCGGCGCACAGGACGCGTCGAAAATGAGTCGGCTCGACGCCCAGAAAAAAAGGCCAGCCCGGAATCAGCGGCTGGCCCTGGTTGCCCGCGGCGCGGGCAGCGGCACTGTCAGAGCAGGTGCTTGACGCCGTCCTGCTCGCCCTGCAGTTCGGCCAGGGTCTTGTTGATGCACTCCTGCGAGAAAGCGTCGATCGCCAGGCCCTCGACCAACTTGTACTCGCCGCCGGCGCAGGTGACCGGGAAGCCGAACATCACGTCCTTGGGAATGCCGTATTCACCGTTGCTCGGCACGCCCATGGTCACCCATGCGCCGTTGGTGCCCAGGGCCCAATCGTGCATGTGGTCGATGGCCGCATTGGCCGCCGATGCGGCCGACGACACGCCACGCGCCGCGATGATGGCCGCACCGCGCTTGCCCACGGTGGGCAGGAACACATCCTTGTTCCAGACCTGGTCGTTGATCATGTCCTTGACCGACGCACCATCGATCGTGGCAAAGCGGTAGTCGGCATACATCGTGGGTGAATGGTTGCCCCACACCGCCAGCTGCTGGATGCTGGCCACCGGCTTGCCGGTCTTGGCGGCGATCTGGCTCAATGCCCGGTTGTGGTCCAGCCGCAGCATGGCGGTGAAGTTCTTGCGCGGCAGGTCCGGAGCCGACTTCATTGCGATGTAGGCGTTGGTGTTGGCCGGGTTGCCGACCACCAGCACCTTGACGTTGCGGGAGGCCACGGCGTTGAGCGCCTTGCCCTGTGCGGTGAAGATCTGCGCGTTGGCGGCCAGCAGGTCGGCGCGCTCCATGCCGGGGCCGCGCGGGCGGGCGCCCACGAGCAGGGCGTAGTCGGTGTCCTTGAAGGCGGTCATCGGGTCGCTGTGCGCTTCCATGCCGGCCAGCAGCGGGAAGGCGCAGTCCTCCAGTTCCATCATCACGCCCTTGAGGGCCTCTTGCGCCTTGTCGACCGGCACTTCCAGCAACTGCAGGATGACGGGCTGGTCCTTGCCCAGCATCTCGCCGGAGGCAATCCGGAACAGCAGGGCATAGCCGATTTGACCGGCGGCGCCGGTGACTGCCACGCGAACGGGTGACTTGCTCATGAGAGGCTCCTGGTAAGTGAGTTCTGGACAGCCTGGAATTCTAGTCCCGTGACCCTGACGCAAGTCTTATGTCTTATGCATGACAATTGCGGCATGGCAGACGCAAGCGTTCACGACACGCCGACCGAACCCGCACCGTCGTTCAGCCCGCTGTATCAGCAGATCAAGGCACTGATCACGCGTGAGTTGCAGGCGGGTGTGTGGAAACCCGGCGAGGCCATCCCCAGTGAGCTGGAGCTGGCAGCGCGCTTCAAGGTGAGCCAGGGCACGGTGCGCAAGGCCATCGACGAATTGGCGGCCGACAACCTGGTGGTGCGTCGCCAGGGCAAGGGCACCTTCGTGGCCACGCACGCCGAGCAGCACATCCAGTACCGATTCCTGCGCCTGATGCCCGATGACGGTGTGGCGCGCAGCATGGAGCGCCGCCTGATCGATTGCCGGCGCCTTCGAGCGCCGGCCGATGTGGCGCGTGCCCTGGCCGTGAAGACTGGCGACGCCGTGATTCAACTGCGGCGCCTGCTGCTGTCCGAGGGACGTCCCGTGGTGCTGGACGAGATCTGGCTGCCTGGTGCGTTGTTCAAGGGGCTCACGGCCGAGCGACTGGCCGACTACAAGGGTCCGATGTACGGCATGTTCGAGGTGGAGTTCGGCGTGCGCATGATCCGTGCTGAAGAAAAAATCCGCGCGCTGGCCGCTGACGCCTCGGTGGCCGAGTGGCTGAACGTGGCCCCCGGCGCACCATTGCTGAGCGTGGAGCGCCTGTCGTTCACCTACGGCGACCGGCCGGTGGAACTGCGCCGCGGGCTCTACCAGACCGAACAACACTTCTACCGCAATGAGCTGAGCTGAAGTTTCTTGTGCCCAAGCTTCAGGTAAGCCTGCTGCGTTGCAATAAAATCTTCAGGTTTCAAACCAAGCACAAAGCGATGGCAACCCATGGCAGAGATCTCTAAACCACGCCCCGGCGAGAACATGCGCCTCATCGAGGCCCTGCAATACCGGTTGCCCGTGGCGGGCATCGTGTCGATCCTGCACCGCGCGAGCGGCGTGGTGATGTTCGTGCTGCTGCCCTTCGTGATCTGGCTGTTCGACACCAGCGTCACGTCGGAAATATCGTTCGATCGATTCGCCAGTGCATTCACCGCCGGCATCGGTTTTGTGCCGGGCATCCTGGTCAAGCTGGCCGTGCTGGGCTTGATCTGGGCCTACCTGCACCATGCGATTGCCGGCGCGCGTCACCTGTGGATGGATGCCACGCACGCGGTGACGGTCGAATTCGGTCGCTCTTCGGCGATTGCCACCTTCGTGCTCAGCCTCGGACTCACGGTTGTGCTGGGCGCCAAGCTGTTCGGCCTGTACTGAAAGAGAACCCACCATGGCCATCGAACACGGTTCCAAGCGCCTCGTCGTCGGCGCGCACTATGGTTTGCGCGACTGGCTCAGCCAGCGCATCACGGCTGCACTGATGCTGCTGTTCACGTTCTTGCTGCTGTTGCAGGTGCTGTTCACTGCGGGCCCGATCGGCTACGACAAGTGGGCCGGGATTTTTGCGCAGCAGTGGATGAAGGTGCTGACCTTCGTTGTTATCGTCTCGCTCGCCTACCACGCCTGGGTGGGCATGCGCGATGTTTTGATGGATTACATCAAGCCGGTCGGCACGCGTCTGTTTGCTCAGGTGTGCACGATCGTTTGGCTGGTGGGCTGCGCCGGATGGGCAGTCCAGGTGCTCTGGAGGCTCTGAGAAAAATGACATCAACCAAGGCTTCCGTGGCCCGCAGGAAATTCGACGTCGTCATCGTTGGCGCGGGCGGCTCGGGCATGCGCGCCTCGCTGCAACTGTCGCGCGCCGGGCTGAATGTGGCCGTGCTGACCAAGGTGTTCCCAACGCGCTCGCACACCGTGGCGGCGCAAGGCGGCATCGGTGCCTCGCTCGGCAACATGAGCGAGGACAACTGGCACTACCACTTCTACGACACCATCAAGGGCTCGGATTGGCTGGGTGACCAGGATGCCATCGAGTTCATGTGCCGTGAGGCGCCCAAGGTCGTGTACGAGCTCGAGCACTTCGGCATGCCCTTCGACCGCAACGACGACGGCACGATCTACCAGCGCCCGTTCGGTGGCCACACCGCCAACTATGGCGAGAAGCCCGTCCAGCGCGCCTGCGCCGCAGCCGACCGCACGGGCCACGCCATGTTGCACACGCTGTACCAGCAAAACGTCAAGGCCCGCACCAATTTCTTCGTCGAATGGATGGCGCTCGATCTGATCCGCGACGCCGACGGCGACGTGGTGGGTGTCACGGCGCTCGAGATGGAGACAGGCGAGGTCCACATCCTCGAAGCCAAGACCACGCTGTTGGCCACCGGCGGCGCCGGCCGCATCTATGCCGCCAGCACCAATGCCTTCATCAACACCGGCGATGGCCTGGGCATGGCGGCGCGTGCCGGCATCCCGCTGGAGGACATGGAGTTCTGGCAGTTCCACCCCACCGGCGTCGCCGGCGCCGGCGTGCTGCTCACCGAAGGCTGCCGCGGCGAAGGCGCGATCCTGCGCAACGTCAATGGCGAACGTTTCATGGAACGTTACGCACCGACCTTGAAGGACCTGGCGCCGCGCGACTTCGTCTCGCGCTGCATGGACCAGGAAATCAAGGAAGGCCGGGGTTGTGGTCCGAACAAGGACTACATCAACCTGGACATGACCCACCTGGGTGGCGACACCATCCTGAAGCGGCTGCCCAGCGTCTTCGAGATCGGGCACAACTTCGCCAATGTGGACATCACCAAGGAAGCCATTCCTGTGGTGCCCACGATCCACTATCAGATGGGGGGCATCCCCACCAACATCAACGGCCAGGCGGTGGCGCCGAAGAACGGCAACCCTAACGACGTGGTGGGTGGCCTGTACGCGGTGGGCGAGTGCTCCTGCGTCAGTGTGCACGGCGCCAACCGCCTGGGCACCAATTCGCTGCTCGACCTGCTGGTGTTCGGCAAGGCCGCCGGCAACCACATCGTCGATGCCCTGGCCAAGTCCACCAAGAACCACAAGCCGTTGCCCGCCGATGCGTCCGACCGTTCGTTGGCGCGCATTGCGCGCCTGGATGCGAGCACGGGCGGCGAGTATGCCCAGGACGTGGCCAACGACCTGCGCGCGGCGATGCAGAAGCACGCCGCCGTGTTCCGCACCCAAGAGCTGCTCACGGCCGGCACGGTGGCCGTGGCGCAGATCCGAGAGCGCGTGGCGGGCATCACGCTGAAGGACAAGAGCAAGGTATTCAACACGGCCCGCATCGAGGCGCTTGAAGTCGAGAACCTGATCGAGGCGGCGCAGGCCACCATCGAGTCGGCAGCCGCTCGCCACGAATGTCGCGGTGCCCACACCGTGAAGGACTACGAGCGTGGTGCGGACGACGCAGAGTTCCCGCTGGGCCGAAACGATGCGCAGTGGATGAAGCACACGCTGTGGTTCAAGGACGGCAACCGCCTCGACTACAAGCCGGTGCAACTCAAGCCACTCACCGTGGACAGCGTGCCTCCCAAGGTGCGCACGTTCTGATGTGCCACGTCCTTTGATTGCCCGCGACTCACGCTCCGGAGAATAGCCAAATGGCCAAGCGCACTTTCCAGATCTACCGCTACGACCCCGACACGGATGCGAAGCCCTACATGCAGTCCATCGACGTCGAGCTCGACGGCTCCGAGCGCATGCTGCTCGACGCCCTGATCAAGCTCAAGTCGGTCGATCCGGCCATCAGCTTCCGTCGCAGTTGCCGCGAAGGGGTGTGTGGTTCGGACGCGATGAACATCAACGGCAAGAACGGCCTGGCCTGTCTGACCAACATGCGCGACCTGACCGGCACCGTGGTGCTCAAGCCGCTGCCGGGCCTGCCGGTGATCCGCGACCTGATCGTGGACATGACGCAGTTCTTCAAGCAATACAACTCGATCAAGCCCTACCTCGTCAACGACAGCATTCCGCCCGAGAAGGAAAGGCTGCAGACGCCAGAAGAACGCGAAGAGCTCAATGGTCTGTACGAGTGCATCCTGTGTGCCAGTTGTTCCACCAGCTGCCCGAGCTTCTGGTGGAACCCGGACAAGTTCGTCGGCCCGGCGGGCCTGTTGCAGGCCTATCGGTTCATCGCCGACAGCCGCGACCAGGACACCGGCGCCCGCCTGGACAACTTGGAAGACCCCTACCGGTTGTTCCGCTGCCACACCATCATGAATTGCGTGGATGTTTGTCCCAAGGGCTTGAATCCCACCAAGGCCATCGGCAAGATCAAAGAGTTGATGGTTCGACGCGCCGTCTAGGTGCACGGCGGACAGCCTGTTGAAAGCCTTGCTGTGGACACTGCGTTGCATCCAACCGATCTCAGCCGGCTGAAGTGGCGCTGCCGCCGCGGCCTGCTTGAGAACGATCTGTTCATTGAACGTTTCTTCCGGCGACATGAGGCCAAGCTCACCGTCGCCCACGCAGCCGGGCTCCAGCAGTTGATGGACTTGGCTGACCACGACCTGCTCGACCTGTTTCTGGCGCGCCGCGAACCCGAGGGTGGGTTGGCCAACCCGAACGTGACGACAGTGCTTGGCATGTTGCGGGCGCAAGATGTTTCGCCCGTCTAGCGATCCGCCCCGTTTAGAACTTGAACTTCAAAGGGAATGACGACCATGACCCCCTCCGACGTGAAAGCCACACTGTCGTTCTCCGACGGCAGCCCCAGCATGGAACTGCCCCTGTACAAGGGCAGCATTGGCCCGGATGTCATCGACATCCGCAAGCTCTACGGGCAGACGGGCAAATTCACCTACGACCCGGGTTTTCTGTCCACGGCGTCGTGCAATTCCACCATCACCTACATCGATGGCGACAAGGGCGAGTTGCTGTACCGCGGCTACCCGATCGAGCAGCTTGCGGTGAACTGTGACTTCCTCGAGACCTGTCACCTGCTGCTGTACGGAGACCTGCCCAACCCGGCGCAGAAGGTGGACTTCACTGCCCGTGTGACCAACCACACCATGGTCAACGAGCAGATGCAGTTCTTCCTGCGCGGCTTCCGCAGGGATGCGCACCCGATGGCGGTGATGACCGGCCTGGTTGGTGCCCTGTCGGCCTTCTATCACGACAGCACCGACATCAACAATGCGCACCACCGTGACATCGCAGCGATTCGCCTGATCGCCAAGATGCCCACCCTGGTGGCCATGGCCTACAAGTATTCGGCCGGCCAGCCCTACATGTACCCGCGCAATGACCTGTCCTATGCGGGCAACTTCATGCGCATGATGTTTGCCACGCCCTGCGAGGACTTCAAGGTCAACCCGGTGATCGAACGTGCGCTGGACCGCATCTTCATCCTGCACGCCGACCACGAGCAGAACGCCAGCACCTCCACGGTCCGCCTGTGCGGTTCGTCGGGCACCAACCCCTTCGCGGCCATCGCTGCGGGCGTGGCCTGCCTGTGGGGCCCTGCGCACGGTGGTGCCAACGAGGCGTGCCTGAACATGTTGGGCGACATCCAGGCCATGGGCGGCGTCGAGAAGATCGGTGAGTTCATCAAGCAGGTCAAGGACAAGAACTCGCAGGTCAAGCTGATGGGCTTTGGCCACCGCGTCTACAAGAACTACGATCCGCGCGCCAAGCTGATGCGCGAGACCTGCCACGAGGTGCTGGGTGCCCTGGGTCTGCACGATGATCCGTTGTTCAAGCTGGCCATGGCGCTGGAGAAGATTGCGCTGGAAGACGACTATTTCGTCTCCCGCAAGCTCTATCCGAACGTGGATTTCTACTCCGGCATCGTGCAACGCGCCATCGGCATTCCGGTGTCGCTGTTCACCGCGATCTTCGCCCTGGCACGCACCGTGGGCTGGATCGCCCAACTCAACGAGATGATTGCCGACCCCGAGTACAAGATCGGCCGTCCGCGCCAATTGTTCGTCGGCTCAGCCAAGCGCGATGTCAGGCCATTGGCCCAGCGCTGATGGGCCGAGCGCGTTGACGCTTCTGCCCTGAAGCATGACAGCCGCCTTCGGGCGGCTGTGCCGTTTTTGGCGCCCGGCCGCCCTCGGCCGGTCAGCGGCCGCTCGGGTCCACCAATGGCAGCAGATCGGCCCGCAACTGATGCCAGAGTGACACGGCCTCGGGCACCAGATCGGCCGCAGCGGCCTCGGCCCGTGCAGCCAGCGCCGACAGGTCGGGATGCCCCAGCGTCAACAGCACGGTCTTCAAGCTGTGCACGACACGCCGCAGTGTGGCCAGGTCGTTCGCCTCGACAGCGGCATCCGCCATTTCAACGTCTTGGGCGAACTGCAGGCGGCAGGCCTGCGCGAACGCGTCAAACAACGGGGCATCGCCACCAAAGAAGGTGTCGATGGCCTGCTGGCGCGCGGCCTGCAGATTGGCGGTGGACGAAGTCGATGCAGCGTCGCCCATCACCTGTGCGGGCTGGATGCACTCCAATACATGTCGTTCCAGATCGGCCAGCGAAATCGGCTTGGCGAGGATGCGGTGCACCCCCCAATGCTCGAGCCGGGTGCGCGTGGCCTCATCGAAGCCGGCACTGAACACCGCCAGTTCGGCCTTGCCACGCCATTCGGGGTGCTGCTCGAACATCTGTTGCAGCAGGTCGAGGCCCGAGCCGTCAGGCAGCATCAAGTCCAGGATCACCAGCGAAAAGGGCCCCTCACCCAGCAACGAGCGGGCTTCGGCCAGATTGGCGGCCGTCGACAAACGCACTGGCAGCCCTTCCAGGGCCATGCTCACGAAGCGTCGGATCGAAGGGTCGTCCTCGACCAACAGCACCTGAGGCAAGCCGCTCAATTGCTGGGGCCGGCGGCGGCTGTGCGGCTGAGGCAGGCCGCCAGCACGCGGGGCAGTTCGGCGACGATTTGCGACTTGTGCACCACCGGCACGCCGCTGAGCGCAAACGCATAGGGTGCACGTTGGGCTTCGTCGAGCGAGGTCACCACAATCAGGTGACTGTGCCGGAACTGCGGGTGCGAGCGCAGACTGGTGATGAGCGTGGCGCCATCGATGCCCGGCAGCAGGATGTCGACGATCAGCACATCGGGGTCGAGCCGACCGGCCATTGCCAAACCGGCGATGCCGTCGTCAGCCACTTGCACATCGGCATCGGGAAGGTGCTGTTTGAGCAGCAGTGACAGCAGATTCTGGTAGTGGGCGGAATCTTCGATCACCAGCACCCGTGGTCCCTTGGCACCGTTGATTGAGACGTTGGGATGCCCGGATCGGGCCGGGCCCGAGGATTCGCCATTGCGGGCATTCAGCCAGCGCTGAACCGAATGGCGCGCGATCCGGCGGTGGCCGCCAGGGGTCTTCCAGGCTTCAAGATCGCCGCGATCGACCATCATCTGCACGGAGCGCACAGCCATTCCCAGCATTTTCGCCACCTCGATGGTGGTGAAGTGGTCGGGGGTGTCTTGTCCGGCCGGGGTTTCAACCATGCCCACGATTCTGCCGGAATTTTGTCTGGCAACAATGGGGCATCATGGATGATAGAGATACCGCATGTAGCAATTTGAGCCGGGTGGGCGGGGATCTTGGGCGGCCCAAGTCCGCCAGGGGGTGCAGGTCGAGCGCTGGCGCGATCCCCAACCTCCACAGCAGCAGGGCCGCGGATCAGCGGCCCTGGACATCGGTGCCGAGGCTCGCGCTACAGCAGCGCCCTGAGCAACCTGGCCATTTCGGAGGGGTTGCGGGTGACGGTGAAGCCGCACTCCTGCATGATGGCGAGCTTGGCGTCGGCGGTGTCGGCGCCGCCGGAGATCAGCGCGCCGGCGTGGCCCATGCGCTTGCCCGCCGGGGCGGTGACGCCGGCGATGAAGCCCACGATGGGTTTTTTCATGTTGGCCTGGCACCAGCGCGCCGCCTCGGCCTCGTCCGGCCCGCCGATCTCGCCGATCATGATCACCGCATCGGTGTCCGGATCGTCGTTGAACAGGCGCATCACGTCGATGTGCTTCAGGCCGTTGATCGGGTCGCCCCCGATGCCCACGGCGCTGCTCTGGCCCAGCCCGATCTCGGTGAGCTGCGCCACGGCCTCGTAGGTCAGCGTGCCCGAGCGGCTGACCACCCCGATGCGGCCCTTGCGGTGGATGTGGCCCGGCATGATGCCGATCTTGATCTCCTCGGGCGTGATCAGCCCGGGGCAGTTCGGCCCCAGCAGCAGCGTTTTCTTGCCGCCCGCGGCCTCCTTGGCGATCATGCGGTTGCGCACCTCGAGCATGTCGCGCACGGGGATGCCCTCGGTGATGCAGATGGCCAGGTCCAGATCGGCCTCGACCGCCTCCCAGATGGCCGCCGCCGCGCCCGCCGGGGGCACGTAGATCACGCTGACCGTCGCGCCCGTCTGGCCGGCCGCCTCCTTCACGCTGGCGTAGATCGGGATGCCCTCGAAGCTCTCGCCGGCCTTCTTCGGGTTCACCCCGGCCACGAAGCAGGCACGGCCGTTGGCGTAGGCCTGGCAGCCCTTGGTGTGGAACTGCCCGGTCTTGCCGGTGATGCCCTGGGTGATGACGCGGGTGTCTTTGTTGATCAGGATAGACATGAAGTCCTCGATATCAGTTGGCCCACAGGCCGAAGAGGGGGATGCTGCGCCCGGTGGCCGCCGCGGAACCGGCTTGGCCGGGCCGCCGGCGGCGCCCCCTTGAGGGGGCAGCGCCGAAGGCGCTCCGGGGGTGGGTCATTTCACGGCCGCGACGATCTTGGTGGCGGCTTCGGCCATGGTGTCGGCCGCGATGATGGGCAGGCCGCTGTCCTTGAGCATCTGCTTGCCCTGGTCCTCGTTGGTGCCCTTCATGCGCACCACCAGCGGCACGCTCAGGTTCACCGCCTTGCACGCCGCGATCACCCCTTCGGCGATGGTGTCGCACTTCATGATGCCGCCGAAGATGTTGACCAGGATGCCCTTGACGTTCGTGTTCTTGAGCATGATCTTGAACGCCTCGGTCACCTTCTCGGCCGTCGCGCCACCGCCCACGTCGAGGAAGTTGGCCGGCTCGCCGCCGAACAGCTTGATGGTGTCCATGGTGGCCATGGCCAGCCCGGCGCCATTGACCAGGCAGCCGATGTTGCCGTCCAGGCTGATGTAGCTCAGGTCAAACTTGCTGGCCTCCACCTCGGCCGGGTCTTCTTCGTCCAGATCGCGGTAGGCCACGATCTCGGGGTGGCGGAACAGCGCGTTGGCGTCGAAGTTGAACTTCGCGTCCAGCGCCTTGATGCCGCCTGGTTTGCCATCCCGTTCACCTTCGAGGATCAGCGGGTTGATCTCGGCCAGCGAGGCGTCGGTGTCCATGTAGGTCTTGTACAGCTTCTTGAGCACGTCCACGGCCTGGGCCTGCGACGCGGCGGGCACGCCGATGCCCTGGGCAAGCTGCAGCGCCTGGGCGTCGCTCAGGCCCACCGCCGGGTCGACGAAGACCTTGATGATCTTCTCCGGCGTGGCGTGCGCCACCTCCTCGATGTCCATGCCGCCTTCGCTGCTGGCCATCATGGCCACCTTCTGCGTGGCCCGGTCGGTCAGCGCGGCGACGTAGTACTCCTTCTTGATGTCCGCGCCCTCTTCGATCAACAGGCGGCGCACCTTCTGCCCCTCGGGGCCGGTCTGGTGGGTCTTGAGCTGCATGCCCAGGATCTCACCGGCGAGCTGCCTGACCTCGTCGATCGAGCGCGCGAGCTTCACCCCACCGCCCTTGCCGCGCCCACCGGCGTGGATCTGCGCCTTGACCACCCAGACACTGCCGCCCAGCTTCTGCGCGGCCTCCACCGCCTCCTGCACCGTGAAGGCAGGGTAGCCCCTGGGCACCGGCACGCCAAACTGGCGCAGGATCTCTTTGCCTTGGTATTCGTGGATCTTCATCTTGGGGGCTCCTGTGGTTGGGCTGCCGGTGTGCTGCGGTTCGTGGCGGCCCGAAGAATAGGGTGCCAGCCTGACCGCAAGCTGATGAGTCTGCGGCAGGGGGCCGTGGGGTAGGCGGTGTGGGAGAGGTGTCAGGCGGCCGCGGCTTCGAGCCCGCTTTCGAAATGTTTGCGCATCAGGCGCTGGGCGGTCTTGGCGTCCCGAGCCTCGATGGCATGCATCAATTCGCGGTGTTCGGCCAGCGAGTCGGCCAGGCGCCCCTGCTTGAACAACGAGTGGTGGCGGTTGAGTTTCATCACCTTGCGCAGGTCGGTGACGATCTGCACGGTCCAGCGGTTGCCGGCGATCTCGAGCAGGCGCAGGTGGAACTGCTCGTTGGTGGCAAAAAACGCGTCGCGTTGGCGCACCTGCCTTTCGAGTCGATCATGCAGTGCACGCAGGGTCAGGATCTGTTCATCACTCGCGCGCCGCGCCACCTGGGCCGCGGCATCGCTTTCCATCAGCGCCAGCAGGTGATAGACCTGAGACACGTCGTCCACCGACATCTCGGTGACATAGGCGCCGCGCCGCACCTTCATCGTGACCAGACCTTCGACCGCCAGCACCTTGAGCGCCTCGCGCAGCGGCGTGCGGCTGATGCCGTATTCGGCGCACAGTTTCAGCTCGTCGATCCAGCTGCCTGGCTCCAACTGCCGATTGAAGATCTGCTGACGCAGCCGCTCTGCCACGTCCTGGTACAGAGCGCGGGGCGAGAGTGAGCGCGGGGCGACGGAGGCGACAGACATGCGGACGCGCGGCAACGGCGGGTGTCAGCCACGTGTTGGGTTTGAATTCATAATTATGCATAATCTCCGTCGAGATCGACAAGGCCTGCACACGCGCCCCCTTTCGGACCGCGGCCGGCACCGAGGAACCAAGCCATGAGCAATACCCCCGAATTCAAACTCACGACGCTGGACCAATGGGCCAAGGCGGCGGCCAAGTCGGCACCAGGGGGCGATCTCTCGGCGCTCAACTGGATGACGCCCGAAGGCATCACGGTCAAGCCCCTGTACACGGCCGCCGATACGGCCGCCTTGCCCGACCCGAGCCTGGCCGACACGCTGCCCGGCTTCGAGCCCTACTTGCGCGGTCCTCAGGCGACGATGTATGCAGTGCGGCCATGGACGATCCGCCAGTACGCGGGTTTTTCCACCGCTCAGGAAAGCAATGCCTTCTACCGCAAGGCCCTGGCGGCCGGTGGCCAGGGGGTGAGCGTGGCCTTCGACCTGGCCACCCACCGTGGCTACGACAGCGATCACCCGCGCGTGACCGGCGACGTGGGCAAGGCCGGCGTGGCCATCGACAGCGTGGAGGACATGAAGGTGCTGTTCGACGGCATCCCGCTGGACAAGGTGAGCGTGTCCATGACCATGAACGGCGCGGTGTTGCCGGTGCTGGCGGGCTACGTGGTGGCGGCAGAAGAGCAGGGCGTCTCGCAGGACAAACTGAGCGGAACGATCCAGAACGACATCCTCAAGGAGTTCATGGTTCGCAATACCTACATCTATCCGCCCGAGCCGAGCATGCGGATCATCGGCGACATCATCGAGTACACGGCGCAGAAGATGCCCAAGTTCAACTCGATCAGCATCTCGGGCTATCACATGCAGGAAGCCGGAGCCAATCAAGCGTTGGAGTTGGCCTTCACGCTGGCCGATGGCAAGGAGTACGTGAAGACCGCGCTGGCCAAGGGCCTGGATGTGGACGACTTCGCCGGGCGGCTGAGCTTCTTCTGGGCCGTGGGCATGAATTTCTACCTGGAGATCGCCAAGATGCGCGCCGGGCGCCTGCTCTGGACCCGCATCATGAAGGGCTTCAACGCCAAGAACCCGAAGAGCCTGATGCTGCGCACGCACAGCCAGACCTCGGGCTGGAGCCTGACCGAGCAGGACCCCTACAACAACGTGGTGCGCACCACCATCGAGGCCATGGCGGCGGTGTTCGGTGGCACGCAGTCGCTGCACACCAATTCCTTCGACGAGGCCATTGCGCTGCCCACCGAGTTCAGCTCGCGCATTGCGCGCAACACGCAGCTCATCATCCAGGAAGAGACCCACATCACCAACGTGGTGGATCCCTGGGCCGGCAGCTACATGATGGAGACGCTGACGCAGCAGATGGCCGACGCGGCCTGGGCGATCATCGAGGAAGTCCAGGCCATGGGCGGTATGACCAAGGCCGTGGACAGCGGCTGGGCCAAGCTCAAGATCGAGGCCAGCGCGGCGGAGAAGCAGGCGCGCATCGACTCGGGCAAGGACGTGATCGTCGGCGTCAACAAGTACAAGCTGCAGACGCACGACCAGGTCGACATCCGCGAGGTGGACAACGTCAAGGTGCGTGATGCGCAGATCGCACAGTTGAAGGCCATCAAGGCCCAGCGCGACAACGACAAGGTGGCGGCGGCCTTGGCCGCGCTCACGGCCGCAGCCAAGGATGGCAGTGGCAACCTGTTGGCGCTCGGCATCGACGCCATCCGTGCCCGGGCCACGGTGGGTGAGGTGAGTGACGCGCTGGAAGTGGCCTTCGGGCGCCATCGCGCCGACATTCAAAAGGTGACCGGTGTGTACGCTGCAGCCTACGATTCGGCCGAGGGTTGGGACAAGTTGAAGGGCGAGATCGCTGCATTCGCCACCGAACACGGCCGCCGTCCGCGCGTGATGATCGCCAAGCTCGGCCAGGACGGACACGACCGCGGGGCCAAGGTGGTGGCCACGGCCTTTGCCGACCTGGGGTTCGATGTGGACATGGGCCCGTTGTTCCAGACGCCTGAGGAGTGCGCACGCCAGGCGATCGAAAACGATGTGCATGCCGTCGGCATTTCCACCCTGGCGGCGGGGCACAAGACGCTCGTGCCGGCCATCATTGCCGAGCTGAAGAAACAGGGCGCCGACGACATCATCGTCTTCGTCGGCGGTGTCATTCCGGCGCAGGACTACGACTTCCTGTACGCGGCGGGCGTGAAGGGCATCTACGGCCCGGGCACGCCGATCCCCGCCAGCGCGAAGGATGTGCTCGAGCAGATCCGCAAGGCTCAGGGCACCGCCTGAGGTCAGTCGCGATGGTGATGCCTGCTGACCAGGCCCTGCTCGACGGGGTGCTCGCGCCCGACGGCGCGCGCCAGCGCCGAGCTGTCGCCAAAGCGATCACCTTGGTCGAATCCACGCTGCCAGCGCACCGCGCCCGTGCCGATGCGCTGCTGAATGCCCTGCTGCCACACAGCGGCCGATCGTTTCGGCTCGGCATCAGCGGCGTGCCGGGCGTGGGCAAGAGCACCTTCATCGAGGCATTGGGTCTCTACCTCATCGCGCAGGGGCATCGCGTCGCGGTCCTGACGGTCGATCCGTCATCCACGGTGTCGGGTGGATCGATCCTGGGTGACAAGACGCGCATGGAGCAGTTGTCCGTCCACGAGCGCGCCTACATCCGACCCAGCCCCAGCAGCGGCACCTTGGGTGGCGTGGCCGAGAAGACGCGCGAGGCCATGCTGGTTTGCGAGGCTGCTGGCCACGACATCGTGATCATCGAAACCGTCGGTGTGGGACAGAGTGAAACCGCGGTGGCCGGCATGACGGACATGTTCGTGCTGCTGCAGTTGCCCAACGCTGGAGACGACCTGCAGGCGATCAAGAAGGGCGTGATGGAACTCGCCGATCTGGTGGTGATCAACAAGGCCGATCTCGACGAGGCGGCAGCGACGCGCGCGCGCGCGCAAATCACTTCCTCACTGCGTCTGATCGGCCTGCACGGCAACCCCGACCATGCCCATCACGACACGGCCATCTGGCACCCGCAGGTGATCCAGCTCAGCGCGATCAAAGGCACCGGCCTGCCGGAGTTCTGGGCTGCCGTGACGACATTTCGCGACCTGCAGACCTCCAACGGCCGCCTGGCGCAGCGTCGTCGCGATCAAGACCAGGCCTGGATGTGGGAGCGCATTGCCGCAGGCTTGACCCAGCGCTTCAAGGCCCATGCCGATGTTCGCGCAGCACTGCCGAGCCTCACCGACGAGGTGCGCGCCGGCCGGGTGGCGGCTTCCGTGGCCGCCCGCCGCCTGCTCGACTTGTTCCACTGATTTCGAACCTCTTGGAGACGACCCATGCATGACATACAGCAGAAGCTGGAAGCAATGCGCGCCAAGGCCCGCCTGGGCGGCGGACAGAAGCGCATCGACAGCCAGCATGCCAAGGGCAAGCTCACGGCGCGCGAGCGCCTTGAGCTGCTGCTCGACGAAGGCACCTTCGAAGAGTGGGACATGTTCGTGGAGCACCGCTGCGCCGATTTCGGCATGGCCGACAACAAGGTGCCGGGCGACGGCGTGGTCACCGGCTACGGCATGATCAATGGCCGGTTGGTGTTTGTCTTCAGCCAGGACTTCACCGTCTTTGGCGGCGCGCTGAGCGAGGCGCATGCCGAGAAGATCTGCAAGATCATGGACCAGGCCATGAAAGTCGGTGCGCCCGTGATCGGCCTGAACGACTCGGGGGGGGCGCGTATCCAGGAAGGTGTCGCGTCACTCGGAGGCTATGCCGACGTGTTCCAGCGCAACGTGATGGCCTCGGGCGTGATCCCGCAGATCAGCCTGATCATGGGCCCCTGCGCCGGCGGTGCCGTCTATTCGCCGGCCATGACCGATTTCATCTTCATGGTGAAGGATTCGAGCTACATGTTCGTCACCGGCCCGGAGGTGGTGAAGACCGTGACGCACGAGGAGGTGACTGCCGAGGAACTGGGCGGTGCGATCGCCCACACCAGCCGCAGCGGTGTGGCCGACCTGGCCTTCGAGAACGATGTCGAAGCCATTCAGATGCTGCGCCGGTTCTACAACTACCTGCCGCTCAACAACAAGGAGAAGCCGCCGGTGCGCCCCAGCGGCGACCCGGCCGGCCGGCTGGACCACTCGCTCGACACCCTGGTGCCGGACAACCCCAACAAGCCCTACGAGATCAAGGAGTTGATCTACAAGGTGGTGGACGACGGCGATTTCTTCGAGATCCAGCGCGACTACGCCAGGAACATCGTCGTCGGCATGGCACGGATGGACGGCCAGACCGTCGGCATCGTGGCCAACAACCCCATGGTGCTGGCCGGCTGCCTGGACATCAAAAGCAGCATCAAGGCCGCTCGCTTTGTGCGTTTCTGCGATGCCTTCAACATTCCGGTGATCACCTTCGTCGACGTGCCTGGCTTCATGCCCGGCACCAGCCAGGAGTACGGCGGGATCATCAAGCATGGCGCCAAGCTGCTCTACGCGTATGCCGAATGCACGGTGCCCAAGGTGACGGTGATCACCCGCAAGGCCTATGGCGGCGCCTACGACGTGATGAGCTCCAAGCACCTGCGCGGCGATGTGAACTTCGCCTGGCCCAACGCCGAGATCGCGGTGATGGGCGCCAAGGGCGCGGTGGAGATCATCTTCCGCGAGGACAAGGGCGATCCCGCAAAGCTCGCGGCCAAGGAAGCGGAATACAAGGCTCGCTTCGCCAACCCCTTTGTCGCCGGTGCGCGCGGCTTCATCGACGACGTGATCCAGCCGCACGAGACGCGCAAACGCATCTGCCGTTCACTGGCCATGCTGAAGGACAAGAAGCTGGACAACCCGTGGCGCAAGCACGGGAACATTCCCCTGTGAGCGGGCAAGGAGCAAACAGCATGTTCAAGAAGATTCTCATTGCCAACCGCGGCGAGATCGCCTGCCGCGTCATCAAGACCGCGAAGAAGATGGGCATCGCCACGGTGGCGGTTTATTCGGAGGCCGACCGCGATGCCCGGCATGTGGACCTGGCCGACGAGGCGGTCTTCATCGGCGCCGCGCCCAGCCGCGAGAGCTACCTGCTGGCCGACAAGATCATCGCCGCGTGCAAGAGCACGGGCGCCGAAGCCGTGCACCCGGGCTACGGATTTCTGTCGGAGAACGAGGAGTTTGCCCGCCGGGCAGAGGAGGAAGGCATCACCTTCATCGGCCCCAAGCACTACAGCATCGCGGCGATGGGCGACAAGATCGCGTCCAAGAAGCTGGCGATCGAGGCCAAGGTCAACACGATCCCCGGTTGGAACGAAGCGATCGAGACGCCCGAGCGTGCGGTGGAGATCGCCCAAGGCATCGGCTATCCGGTGATGATCAAGGCCAGTGCCGGTGGCGGCGGCAAGGGCCTGCGCGTGGCCTACAACGACAAGGAAGCCTTTGAAGGTTTCAGCGCCTGCCGCAACGAGGCGCGCAACAGCTTCGGCGACGACCGCGTGTTCATCGAGAAGTTCGTCGAGAGCCCGCGCCACATCGAGATCCAGGTGCTGGGCGACGCCCATGGCCACTGCGTCTATCTCAACGAGCGCGAGTGTTCGATCCAGCGCCGGCATCAGAAAGTGATCGAAGAAGCGCCTTCGCCCTTCATCAGCGACGCCACGCGCAAGGCCATGGGCGAGCAGGCCGTGGCGCTGGCCAAGGCGGTGAAATACCAGAGCGCGGGCACGGTGGAGTTCGTGGTCGGCAAGGACCAGAGCTTCTACTTCCTGGAGATGAACACCCGCCTGCAGGTGGAGCATCCGGTCACCGAATGCATCACCGGGCTCGATCTGGTGGAGCAGATGATCCGCGTGGCCGCAGGCGAGAAACTGAGCTTTGGCCAGGCCGACGTCAAGCGCAAGGGCTGGGCCATGGAATGCCGCATCAATGCGGAAGACCCGTTCCGCGGTTTCCTGCCGTCCACTGGCCGCCTGGTGCGCTACATGCCGCCGGCGCAGACGATGGAATCGGCGCAACCGGTGCCGGAAGGCGGTGGCGTGCGCGTCGACACGGGCGTCTACGAAGGTGGCGAGATCCCGATGTACTACGACTCGATGATCGCCAAGCTGATCGTGCACGGCGTGGACCGCAACGACGCCATTGCCCGCATGCGCGAAGCCTTGAACGGTTTCGTCATCCGTGGTGTGTCGAGCAACATCCCGTTCCAGGCGGCGCTGCTGGCGCACCCGAAGTTCGTCTCGGGCGACTTCAACACCGGGTTCATCGCCGAGCATTACCCCAAGGGCTTCCGTGCCGAGGATGTGCCGCACGACGACCCGGATTTCCTGATCGCCTTGGCGGCCGCCGTGAATCGGCGCTATCTTGGCCGGGCGGCCGGCATCAGCGGACAGTTGCCCGGGCACGGTGTGAGGATCGGCAAGGAGTACGTGGCCGTCGTCAAGGGCGTGGCCGGGGCGCATGTGCACAAGCCGGTGTATGTGCAGTTGGCTGGCTCCGAGGCGCGCATCACGGTCGGTGAGCGCGTCTATGTGCTGGACGGTGATTGGACCTTCGGTGGCATTCGCGCTGCCGGCACTTGCAACAACCAGCCCTTCACGGCGCAGATCGAGCGTCACGGCCTGTGGCTGAGCGTGGCGCACAACGGCCTGGCCATCGAGGTGCAGATCATGCGCGCCCGTGCCGCCGAGTTGCTGCGCGTGATGCCCTTCAAGGCGCCGGCCGACATGAGCAAGTTCCTGCTCTCGCCGATGCCTGGCCTGCTGGCGGACGTCGTCGTCAAGACGGGTCAGGTGGTGCAGGCGGGTGAGCGCCTGGCGGTGATCGAGGCCATGAAGATGGAGAACATCCTCGTTGCCACGCAAGACGGCAAGGTGTCGGAAATCCTGGCCGCCAAGGGCGAGAGCCTGGCCGTCGACCAACCCATCCTGAAGTTTGAGTGAGGATCAGGCCATGAGTGACCCCAAACCCTTCCGCATCCTGGGCATCCAGCAGATCGCCATCGGTGGGCCGGACAAGCAACGGCTGAAGTCGCTGTGGGTCGACATCTTCGGCCTGCAGGTCAAGAGCAGCTTCGTCTCCGAGCGCGAGAACGTCGATGAGGACATCTGCGCCTTGGGCGTTGGCCCGCATGCGGTGGAGGTGGATCTGATGCAGCCGCTGGACCCAGGCAGGAAGCCGACCGTGCACACTACGCCCCTGAACCATGTGGGCCTTTGGGTGGATGACCTTCACGCGCGGTGCATTGGATGAGCGCCAACGGCGTGCGCTTCGCACCAGGCGGCATCCGCAAGGGCGCGGCTGGTCACGACATCTGCTTCATCCACCCCAAGGGCAACGAGGCGTTTCCGGTGGGCGGCGAGGGCGTGCTGATCGAGTTGGTTCAGGCGCCACCGGAGGTGGTGGCCGCATTGGCTTGATCGCCAGGAACGCCTGCAGCACCTGCCGCCGAACCCCTGCCCCGGCACCCTGACGGGGCCCGTCCGCACCATCGCTTCAGGGCCGAGCTCGGAACTGCGTGGTTCAGTGGGCGCGGCGTGCGCCCGTGCCGCTGGCGCCGCCTGGCCCTGGGCCACGGCGCTCGATGTGACGGAAGGTGATGCGGCCCTTGCTCAGGTCGTAGGCCGACAACTCCAGCGACACCGCGTCACCGGCCAGGATGCGGATGTGGTGCTTGCGCATCTTGCCCGAGGTGTAGGCGATCAGCACGTGGCCGTTGTCCAGCGTCACGCGGTAGCGCGAGTCGGGCAGCACTTCGGTGACCATGCCCTGCATTTCGATCAGTTCTTCTTTCGCCATGCGCGAATTCTCCAGCTTGAGTGTGGGGGTGTGTAGAGGATTGAGTTCAGTGGCAGCGGTTGTAGCGCAACAGCCGGCCCTTGTAGCGGCCACCCGCCGCGGCGGCGCCCTGGTCCAGTCGCGACTCGTGCAGCTCGAAGCCCATCGAGTCCATGCGCCGATTGAACGCTGAACGGTTGCCTCGATCCGGGTCGATGATGATCACGCACGCGGTATCGTGAGCGTGTCGGGCGATGAAGGACGGCAGTAGGCCGATGTCATCGCGCTCATACAGCACGTCGCTGCCGATGATCAGGTCGAAGCGGCCAAGCACACCCGAGCGGACGACATGGCCGGACGGTGTGGCGGCACCGTCCCACGGACCATGGCGGTAGGCCATCGGTGGCAGGTCGTTCAGGCGCAGGTTTTCGCCCAGGAAGGCTTCCGTCAGCGGGTGGCAGTCGCTGGCCGTGACGTCGGCACCGCGCCGGTGGCTGACCAGACTGGCCAGCGCCAGTCCGCAGCCGATCTCCAGTATCCGCTCACCCGAGACCACTTCACGCTGCGCCATCTGCGCCGCCAACTGTCGGCCGGACGGCCAAAGCAAGCCGAACAAGGGCCACATCGCCGACGAGATGCCCAGCGCCGCGGCTTCGCCCGTCGGGTCGGCAAACTGCTGGCGATCGAGCAGCGAACGGATGTTCAGGTCATCCACGCCGTGGACGGCCACTTGTTCGTGCTTGAGGTCATAACCTGGCATTCAGGTCCCGGAAATACCGCCGGAGCCCGACGGAGGCGCTGCGGCAAAGGTGTGCTGGATCGGCGCTGTGCTGCGGGTCAGCGGCCGAACCGGGAGGGTGCGCTCAAGGCGCCACCAGGGGCGCGGGCACTGCCGGGCGGCATTCACTCGTTGCAGAACGTGAACCCCGTGCGTGAAACAACTCGGGGCGCGGCAGCATACCACCCGCGCGGCCGCGCCGGGCGCGATGGGGGCTTTCATCGGGCCCGGCCAGGTGATGGCGGATGTCGGAACCATGCTCGCTCAACGGGCGGTCGCGGCGCCGCCAATGCGCGGCGGCAGGATGGATCCACCCCAAGTCCCGGTCGGTCGCCACAGGCTCGACTTCGTGGATGGCGAAGGCTTGGTTGACAATCGCCGCACGCAGTCGTTGCCTGCGAAGGCTATCGTGTCGAACCGAGCCAACCCAACGTTTCGCCTGGCGCCATGCGCTTCGATCTCGTCACCCTGAACCTGGTGCTGGCCATTGCCGACACGAACAGCATCACGCGTGGCGCGCAGCGTGAGCATCTGGCCTTGGCGGCGGCGAGCAAGCGGCTGTCCGTCCTGGAGGCGCGCTTTGGGGTGCCCTTGTTCGAACGACGCGCCCGCGGCGTGGAGCCTACCGAGGCGGGTCGCGCATTGGTGCGCCACATCCGTGTGCTGCGGGAATCGTTGCACGCACTGGAGAGCGAAGTGGTGGAGTTCTCGCGTGGCATCAAGGGCCACCTGCGTGTGGCGGCCAATGCCAGTGCCATCGCCGAGTGCCTGCCGGCGGACCTGGCGATGTTTTCGAAGGCCAATCCAGGCATCCGCATCAGCATTGACGACCTGACCAGCGCCGACGTGCAGGCGGCAGTGGCCGAAGGGCGTGCCGACGTGGGCATCTTCGTGCCGCCGCAGCACGAGTTGCGGCTGGCATGCCGCGCCTACCGTGAAGGCAAGCTGGCGATCCTGGTGCCCAAGGGTCATGTGCTGGCACGCCGCCGCGCGCACGCATTCGATGCCCTGCTCGATTTCGACATCGTCGGACTGCATGTCGGCACGGCGGCACACGAGCAGATGCGAGAGCGCGCCAAGGCGCTGGGGCGCGCACTGAGCATGCGGGTGCAGGTGCACGGCTTTGATGCCATTGCCCAGTTGGTGGAAGCGGGCCTCGGTATTGCGGTGTTGCCGGCCGTGGTGGCGGCGCGCTTCGCGCAGGTCTTCCGCGTCACTCCGCTGGCCTTGCTGGACGAATGGGCCGATCGACGCTATCTGCTGGCGGTGCGCCAGCAAGAGGTGTTGCCAGCCGTGGTGCAGCGCTTCGTCGATGCACTCTGCCCGTCCGCGGGCCACGCCCTGCCCGAATCCCTTGAATCCGGCGCTGCCCTATCGGTGGCGCGACAATCCCGAACTGCAAAGAGGATCCAGCGATGATTGCCCGAACGCTCTACGACAAGCTCTGGGACGAGCACGTCGTCCACACCGAAGACGACGGAACGGCCGTGTTGTACATCGACCGGCACCTGGTGCATGAGGTGACCAGCCCGCAGGCCTTCGAGGGCTTGCGCCTGGCCGGTCGCAAAGTCTGGCGCGTCAGCTCCATCGTGGCCACGGCGGACCACAACACGCCCACCACCGGGTGGGAGCAGGGCTACGACGGGATTGCCGACCCGATCAGCAAGCTGCAGGTCACCACGCTGGACGACAACATCCGGGCCTTTGGCGCTGCAGCGTACTTTCCGTTCCTGGACAAGCGCCAGGGCATCGTCCACGTCATCGGTCCGGAGCAGGGCGCGACGCTGCCCGGCATGACGGTGGTGTGTGGCGACAGCCACACCAGCACCCATGGGGCCTTTGGCGCACTGGCGCATGGCATCGGGACGAGCGAGGTGGAGCATGTCATGGCCACCCAGACACTGCTGGCCAAGAAGGCCAGGAACATGCTGATCAAGGTCGAAGGCGCGCTGGCCCGGGGTTGCAGCGCCAAGGACGTCGCACTGGCCGTGATCGGACGCATCGGCACTGCGGGCGGCACGGGCTACACCATCGAGTTCGGCGGCTCGACCATCCGTGCGTTGAGCATGGAAGGCCGCATGACCTTGTGCAACATGGCCATCGAAGGCGGGGCCCGGGCCGGCTTGGTGGCAGTGGACGACACCACCATCCAATACGTGCGCGGCCGACCTTTCAGCCCACAGGGTGGCGAGTTCGACCATGCCGTGGCGCATTGGCGCACGCTGCACAGCGACCCCGGTGCGCACTTCGATGCCGTGGTGGAGATCGATGCGACGCAGATCCGCCCGCAGGTGACCTGGGGCACCTCGCCCGAGATGGTGCTGTCGGTCGAAGATCGCGTGCCGGATCCGGACAAGGTGAAGGACGACGTCAAGCGCGGCTCGATCGAGCGAGCCCTGGCCTACATGGGTTTGGAACCGAACAAGGCGATCGCCGACATCCGCGTCGACAAGGTGTTCATTGGATCCTGCACCAACAGCCGGATCGAGGACATGCGCGAAGCTGCGGCCATGGTGCGCCGCATCGGCGGCCGGGTGGCGACAAACGTGCGGCTGGCACTGGTGGTGCCGGGCTCGGGTCTGGTCAAGGCGCAGGCCGAGCAGGAGGGCCTGCACGAGATCTTCAAGGCGGCCGGCTTCGAGTGGCGCGAACCGGGCTGCAGCATGTGCCTGGCAATGAATGCCGATCGGCTGGAACCGGGCGAGCGTTGCGCGTCCACCAGCAATCGGAACTTTGAAGGTCGCCAGGGCAATGGCGGCCGTACCCACCTCGTGAGCCCGGCCATGGCGGCCGCCGCCGCGATGAACGGCCACTTCGTCGATGTGCGCCGGCTCGTCTGAGGTCCCAGGAGAACACCCCATGCAAGCCTTCACCGTGCACAAGGGCCTGGTGGCCCCGATGGACCGCGCCAACGTGGACACCGATGCGATCATCCCCAAGCAGTTCCTGAAGTCGATCCAGCGCTCGGGCTTTGGCCCCAACCTGTTCGACGAGTGGCGCTACCTGGACAAGGGCGAGCCGGGCCAGGACGCAGCCACGCGCCGTCCGAACCCGGACTTCGTGCTGAACCAGCCGCGCTATCAGGGCGCCTCGGTGCTGCTGGCCCGCGAGAACTTCGGCTGCGGCTCCAGTCGCGAGCATGCGCCGTGGGCCTTGGACCAGTACGGCTTCCGGGCCATCATCGCGCCCAGCTTTGCGGACATCTTCTTCAACAATTGCTTCAAGAACGGGCTGCTGCCCATCGTCCTGCCCGAGATCGTCGTCGCGCGGCTGTTCGACGAGGTGCACGGTTTCGTCGGCTACCAATTGACGATCGACCTGCCGCGGCAGGTGGTGGTCAAGCCCGATGGCAGCGAGATCCCGTTCGAGGTGCAGGCCTTCCGCAAGTACTGCCTGGTCAATGGCTTCGACGACATCGGCCTGACCCTGCGCCATGCCGAGAAGATCAAGGTCTTCGAGGCCGAGCGTCTGGCTCGCATGCCCTGGCTCGCCCATCGCGAGCTGTGAGGGGGTTGCGGTGCTCAAGCGATGGTTCCAGACCACGGTGCTGAGCCGGCTGTGGCTCTGCTTCATCGTGATGGTGCTGGGCTTTCTGGCTTTCGGCATGGGCACCCTCAACATCTTCTACCTGCTGCGTGCCAACGCGAACCTGCTGCTTGAGCATGGCGGGGAGGCGTTGATGGATGGCGGGGCACAGCAACTGATCGAGCTCTTGGTCAGCGGTGGGATCGGCATGGCCGCCTACATCGTGTTCAAGGCTTGCGAATACCGTCTGGTCCATTGGCTGGGCGACGATCACTGACACCACAGGACAATTCCACATGAAGATTGCGATCCTTCCCGGTGACGGCATCGGCACTGAAATCATGGCCGAGGCCGTGAAGGTGCTGAACGTGCTTGACCTGAAACTCGAAACGGAACAGGCGTTGGTCGGCGGGGCTGCCTACGAGGCACACGGGCACCCGTTGCCCGAGTCCACGTTGAACCTGGCCAAGTCGGCCGACGCGGTGCTGTTCGGCGCCGTGGGCGACTGGAAGTACGACAAGCTCGAACGCCAGTTGCGCCCGGAGCAGGCCATCCTGGGGCTGCGCAAGCACCTGGGCCTGTTCGCGAATTTCCGGCCGGCCATCTGTTACGAGCAACTCACGCACGCGTCCAGCCTGAAGCCCGAGTTGGTGGCCGGCCTGGACATTCTGATCATCCGCGAGCTGACCGGCGACATCTACTTCGGCCAGCCGCGGGGTCGCCGCGTGGCCATCGATGGCCACTTCCCGGGTGCCGAGGAAGCCTTCGACACCATGCGCTACAGCAAGCCCGAGATCGAGCGCATCGCCCACGTTGCCTTCCAGGCTGCGCGCCGGCGCAACAAGAAGGTGACCTCGGTCGACAAGGCCAACGTGCTGGAGACTTTCCAGTTCTGGAAGGACGTGGTCACCGAGGTGCACGCCCAGTACCCCGATGTGGCGCTCGACCACATGTACGTGGACAACGCCGCGATGCAGCTGGTCAAGGCGCCCAAGGCGTTCGACGTGGTCGTCACCGGCAACATGTTCGGCGACATCCTGTCCGACGAGGCGGCGATGCTCACTGGTTCGATCGGCATGCTGCCCTCGGCCTCGCTGGACAAGAACAACAAGGGCCTGTACGAACCCAGCCACGGCAGCGCACCGGACATCGCTGGCAAGGGCATTGCAAACCCACTGGCTACAATCCTGTCCGCCGCCATGATGCTCCGCTTTTCCTTGAACCAACCCGAAGCCGCCGCACGGATCGAATCCGCGGTGCGCTCGGTGCTGTCCGCCGGCCTGCGCACGGGCGACATCTGGTCTGAAGGCACGCGCAAGGTCGGCACGCGCGAGATGGGTGACGCGGTCGTTGCTGCGCTCGTCACCACCACCACGATTACCAAAGGCTAGTCAGCCTCGGATCGTCTCGCCCCCATATCCTGGACCCCGGCGATTCGAGCCGGGGGCACCAGGGGTCCAGATTCAACTGGAAGGCGTTTTCAAAATGGCAAGTTCTACCCAAGCTCTGGTCGGCCTCGTTGGCTGGCGCGGCATGGTCGGCTCGGTCCTGATGGACCGCATGCAGGCCGAAGGTGATTTCGCGCTCATCGAGCCGCTGTTCTTCTCCACCAGCAATGCTGGCGGTGCGGCGCCTGCGATGTCCAAGAACGAGGCGACGTTGCAGGATGGTTTCGACATCGAAGCGCTCAAGCGTTGCGAGATCATCGTCACCGCGCAGGGCGGGGACTACACCACCGAGGTCTATCCGAAGCTGCGCGCTGCAGGCTGGAAAGGCCACTGGATCGACGCGGCGTCCACGCTGCGCATGAAGGACGACGCGGTCATCATCCTCGACCCGGTCAATATGCCCGTCATCCAGGCCTCGCTGGCCAAGGGTGGCCGCAACTGGATCGGCGGCAATTGCACGGTCAGTTGCATGCTGATGGGCGTGGGTGCGCTTTACAAGGCAGGCCTGGTCGAATGGATGAGCACCCAAACCTACCAGGCTGCCTCTGGTGGCGGTGCGCAGCACATGCGAGAACTGCTGACGCAGTACGGCACGCTCCATGCCGAGGTGAAGACACTGCTGGATGACCCCAAGAGTGCCATCCTGGAGATCGACCGCAAGGTGATCGCCAGGCAGCGCAGTCTGACGGCCGAGGAAACGGCCAATTTCGGCGTCCCGCTGGGTGGGTCGCTGATCCCCTGGATCGACAAGGATCTGGGCAACGGTGTGAGCCGCGAAGAGTGGAAAGGCATGGCCGAGACCAACAAGATCCTCGGTCAGGGTGAGGGCTTCGGCAGCGCGGCCGTGCCGGTGGACGGCTTCTGCGTGCGCGTGGGCGCCATGCGCTGCCACAGCCAGGCCCTGACCTTCAAGCTGAAGAAGGACGTGCCCCTGGCCGACATTGAAACGATGATCGCTGCCGACAACGAATGGGTGAGGGTCGTTCCCAACACCCGCGAAGCCACGCTCAAGGACCTCACGCCGGTTGCCGTGACCGGCACCATGGGCATCCCCGTGGGTCGCATCCGCAAATTGGCCATGGGGCCCGAGTACCTGGGGGCGTTCACCATTGGCGACCAATTGCTGTGGGGTGCCGCCGAACCGTTGCGCCGGATGCTGCGCATCCTGTTGCAGCAATGAAGGAGACCACGCTCAAGGACTTTGCCAGGGCGTTGTCGTCGGGCAACATTTGGCAACCGGAGGCAAGCGCGCACAGAGGCGCCGATGAATTTCAGTCTTTGGATGAGCTTGTCAGCCTATATGCTTGATGTTATTGTGATTTCAGGCGAATTGGCTTGCTGTTGACCGATCGCTCGGTTGCCGATTTCTGTCCGGGCGGCGGGCCCAGAGCGAATGCCCGCCGTTGCCATTGTGGAGACGCCTTGAAGAACCGCCCCATCCCCGCCGCCCGTACCGCGCTGGCGCTGTCCGTCGCTTTGGCATTCGGTGCCCTGCCCGACGACAGCCATGCGTTGGGTCTGGGCCGTCTCAACGTGAATTCGTCGCTCGGCGAATCCCTGAAGGCCGAGATCGACATCACCAGCTTGGCACCCGAAGAGGCGTCGTCGCTGGTCGTGCGGATCGCGCCCCCGGAGGCCTATCGCGCCGCAGGCGTGGAGTACAACGCGGTGCTGCAAGGTGCGCAAGCCACGCTGTCGCGTCGTGCCGATGGCAGAGCCTACCTCCGCGTGACCAGCGATCGCGCGGTGCAGGAACCCTTCGTCGACATCATCCTGGAAATGACCTGGTCCAGTGGCAAGCTGGTGCGTGAGTTCACGCTGCTTTTTGATCCGCCGAGCAGTCGTACCGCGCCCCCAGCGCAAGCGGTTGCGCCGGTGGCACCGACCATGGCCCCAGCGCCGGTGGCTGCCACACCGATACGGCCGGCACCAGCACCGGCCATGGCTGCGACGCCGCCGGCCACCAAGCGTGCCACTGCAAGCACCGCCGCGCCAGTCGCCCGGCCCATCCCCGCGCCAGGCTCGGACTCCTACCCGGTGCGTCATGGCGATACCCTTACGCGCATCGCCACCAGGACACAGCGACCGGGTGTTGAACTCGACCAGATGTTGGTCGGTTTGTACCGCGCGAACCCCGATGCGTTCATTCGCGCGAACATGAACCGGTTGAAGTCCGGCGTGGTGCTGTCCGTACCACCCACGGACAGCATCAAGTCCGTTGCGCCGGCCGAGGCGCGCGAGATCATCCAGGCCCAGAGCTCGGATTTCAATTCCTACCGCACGCGCCTGGCAGAAGGCGCACCCGCAGCGGCCACCGATGCGCCGACCCGACAGGCCAGGGGCAAGGTCGTGGCGTCGGTCGACGACAAACGGCTGGCAGGAACAGCGTCGGCGGACAAGCTCAGACTGTCCGGCGGCAGCGTGAAGCCAGCGGTGCCTGAAGCGCAGGTTTCCAAGGCGACGGAGGACAAGGCCAACGCGACGCGGGTGGCCGAATTGAACCGCAATGTCGATGAATTGAAGCGGCTCCAGCAAGGCACTTCAGCGGCGCAGACCACGGCCCCTGGGGCCGGCAATGGCAAGGCAGCCGGCGCAACCGCCACTGCGCCCGTGCCTGGGCCGACCGTTGTGGCCGCCGCGCCGAACGCGGCCCCGGTGCCCACGCCCGCGCCGCAACCTGCGCCAGTCGCTGCGCCAGCACCGTCGACCGCAACGGCACCAACCCCTGCGCCAATTGTGCCGCCTGCGCCATCCGCGGCGGTGCCATCGCCCGCGGCTGCGAAGCCGAAGCCGCCGGTGTCGGTGCCGATGCCCGCGGGCAGCGAACCCAGTTTCATGGATTCGCTGACCGAGAGCCCCTACGCGATGCCCGGCGTCGGCGCGTTGGCCCTGGCCCTGCTGGGTTTCGGTCTTTACCGATTCAAGTCGCGCGGGGCCAAGGCCAGCACCGAAACGTCGTTCCTGGAGAGCAGGGTACAGCCTGATTCCTTCTTTGGCGCCAGCGGTGGTCAGCGCGTTGATACCAGCGACGCGTCGGCGGGCAGTTCGTCGATGGGCTTCTCGCTGAGCCAATTGGATGCCATCGGCGACGTTGATCCGGTGGCCGAAGCCGACGTGTACCTTGCCTATGGTCGGGACTTGCAAGCCGAGGAGATCCTCAAGGAGGCCATGCGTGCCAACCCCGACCGGATGGCGGTGCGCACCAAGTTGCTGGAGGTCTACGCCAAGCGCCGCGACACCAAGGGCTTCGAGTTGCTGGCGGTCCAGCTGTTCTCGCTGACCAAGGGTGCCGGGGCCGATTGGGAAAAGGCCCAGGCCATGGGTCAGCAGATCGATCCTGAGAATCCCTTGTACCAACCGGGTGGGCATCCCGAAGCCATGTTGCGCGACGGTGATCGCGCCTTCGTCGAGCCCTTGGGTGCCACCACGCTGCCGGCCTCGGCGATGTCGCACGGCAGCAATTCAAGCTTCTTGCCATCCGAGCCGGCGCCCTTGCCGGTGGACGGTCCGCTCGATTTGGACCTCGATCTGGGCAGCCACGCGCACTCGCTGGACGCCACGCGGCCTTTGGCCACAGATGCTGTTCCTTCGACGCCGAAGCTTGACGGACTGGATTTCGCGCTCGATTCGGTGACGCCGGCGCCGGCACCCGCCGGCGCTGGGGCGATGGATTTCGATCTGGACTCGCTGTCACTGGATCTGGACTTGCCGCCCGCGCCGCCAGCGTCTTCGGCCAAGCCAGCCATGTTCGCTGCCGCACCGGCACCGGCATCTGACTTTGCAAGTTTCGAGCTCTCGACCACCGATTCGCTGGACGATCCGACCACGACACCCGGCCTCACGCTCGATGAGCATGACAGCAACGATCCGATCTCCCGCAAGATGGACTTGGCCGAGGAGTTCCGCCAGATCGGCGACATTGAAGGCGCACGCGATCTGCTGGAAGAAGTGGTCCAGAAAGCCACTGGTACGCTGAAGGCCAAGGCCCAGACCATGCTCAACGACCTGGGGTGAGGTCTCGACTCGCCCTTGGTGTTCGCTATCGGGGCGGCGCCTACCTGGGCTGGCAGAGCCAGCCTGGTGGACGCACGGTGCAGGATGCGCTGGAAGCCGCGCTGGCGAAGTTCGCTGTCGGTCCCATTGCCACGGTCTGCGCCGGCCGCACCGACACGGGCGTGCATGGTCTCAATCAGGTGGTGCATCTCGACACCGACATTGTTCGCGAGCCCTTCAGTTGGGTTCGTGGCACCAACCGCTATTTGCCTGACGACATCGCGGTGCAGTGGTGTGTGCCGGTGGGGCCGGACTTCCATGCCCGCAATGCCGCCAGAAGCCGCCGCTACCGATACCTTTTGCTGGAGTCACCGGTGCGCCCGTCGCTCGAGGCCGGACTGGTCGGCTGGGTGTTTCGTCCGATGGATATCGACGCCATTCGGCAGGCGGCCGGCCACCTCGTCGGTGAGCACGATTTCAGCTCGTTCCGCTCGGCCGATTGCCAGGCACCCAGTCCGGTGAAGACGATGTATGACATCACCGTGCAGCGGCACGGCAGCCTGTGGTGCTTCGACTTCCACGGCAGTGCGTTTCTGCACCACATGATCCGCAACTTGATGGGCGCCTTCATGGCCATCGGCAGCGGGCGGCGGCCGCCGGATTGGATGGTCGAATTGCTGGCGGCGCGCGATCGCAGGCTGGCGGCACCCACTTTCAGCGCTGATGGCCTGTACTTCGTCGGTCCGCAGTACGATGAACACCACGGCATCCCATCGGCTGACCTGCATTTGCCCTGGCTGGGCACCTGCCCATGACCTTGCGAACCCGAATCAAGATTTGTGGCCTCACGCGCGAGGCGGACGTACTGGCCGCCGTGGACAGCGGAGCGGACGCCGTCGGCTTTGTGCTCTGGAGCCACAGCAAGCGTGCGCTGAGTGTGAAGCGGGCGGCCGACCTGGCGCAACTGCTGCCGCCGTTCGTCACGCCCGTCTGCCTGTTCGTCAACGCATCGCCCGAACACATCCAGAGCGCCGTGCAGGCCATGCCCAATGCGCTGCTGCAGTTTCATGGCGACGAAACGCCCGGAGATTGCCTGGCGGCTGGTCGCCCTTACTTGCGCGCGGCCCGCATGGCGCCGGGCTTTGATTTGCTAGACTTCGCGGCTGCTCATTCGAGCGCCGCCGGCATCCTGCTCGACGCCCATGTCGACGGCTATGGCGGCAGTGGAAAGGCATTTGATTGGTCACTCGTGCCACCCAACGTGCCCCGTCCGGTCGTTTTGTCTGGTGGGTTGAATCCTGCAAACGTGACCGATGGGGTGATGCACGTCCGGCCCTGGGCCGTTGACGTGAGCTCGGGCGTGGAAGTCGCCCATGGGCTCAAGGATGCGTCGCTGATGCGCGAATTCTGCGATGCCGTGCGTGAGGCCGATGCGCGCATCGCTGATGCGATCGGCTGAACTGCGGCGCGGATCGCGCTCCAAGCATTGATCAATCCAGGCGCGCTTCGGCTGCGCCTTCGACAGGAAACACCATGTTCGACTACACGCAACCCGATGCCCACGGGCATTTCGGGCCGGTCAACGGAACGACCTACGGCGGCAGCTTCGTCGCGGAAACGCTGGTGCACGCCCTCGACGAATTGCAGGCGGCCTACGACAAGTACCGTGTCGACCCCGAGTTCATCGCCGAGTTTCGGCACGAGCTGAAGCACTTCGTGGGGCGGCCCAGCCCGATCTACCACGCCGCTCGGCTGTCGCGCGAGATTGGGGGCGCACAGATCCACCTGAAACGCGAGGATCTGAACCACACCGGTGCGCACAAGGTCAACAACACCATCGGCCAGGCGCTGCTGGCCCGGCGCATGGGCAAGCCACGCGTCATTGCCGAGACCGGCGCCGGCCAGCACGGCGTGGCCACGGCCACCATCTGCGCGCGCTACGGCATGGAGTGCGTGGTCTACATGGGCAGTGAAGACGTCAAGCGCCAGTCGCCGAATGTCTATCGCATGCACTTGCTGGGTGCCAAGGTCGTGCCCGTGGAGTCGGGCAGCAAAACGCTGAAGGATGCGCTGAACGAGGCGCTGCGCGATTGGGTCACCAACGTCGAGGACACGTTCTACATCATCGGCACCGTTGCCGGCCCGCACCCTTACCCCATGATGGTGCGCGACTTCCAGCGCGTCATCGGCGACGAGTGCGTGACGCAGATGCCCGAACAGGTTGGTCGACAGCCTGATGCGGTGATCGCCTGCGTCGGCGGCGGCAGCAATGCCATGGGCATCTTCTATCCGTACATCCCGCACGAGAAGGTGCGCCTGATCGGTGTCGAGGCCGCGGGCCTCGGCCTGACATCGGGCAAGCATGCGGCCTCGCTGTTGGCAGGGTCGCCGGGCGTGCTGCATGGCAACCGTACCTACCTGCTGCAGGACGACAACGGCCAGATCACCGAAACGCATTCGATCTCGGCCGGGCTGGACTACCCGGGCGTGGGCCCCGAGCATTCGTACCTGAAGGACATCGGTCGCGCCGAGTACGTGGGCATCACGGACGACGAGGCGCTGAGCGCCTTCCACCGGCTGTGCCGCACCGAGGGCATCATTCCGGCGCTGGAATCCAGCCACGCCGTGGCCTATGCGATGAAGCTTGCGGCCAACATGCGCCCCGATCAGCACCTGCTCGTGAACCTGAGCGGGCGAGGCGACAAGGACATCGGCACGGTGGCCGACCTGTCTGGCGCGGAGTTCTACTGCCGCCCGTCCTGTCGGGGCCAGACCGTCAAGGGCGGCGCCCAGATCGTCGAGGTGCAGCAATGAGCCCCGCACGGCCACCCGAAGGGGCGAGTTCCCTCTCGGAGGGAGAGGGCCGCAGGCCCAACGCTGCGCCAACGGGCCGCATCGCATCGACTTTGGCGACATTGAAATTGGCTGGTCGCAAGGCACTGATCCCCTACGTGACAGCGGGCGACCCTTTCGCCGACGCCACCATCGAGATCATGCTGGCCCTGGCCGATGGCGGGGCCGACATCATCGAACTCGGTGTGCCATTCTCCGATCCGATGGCCGACGGGCCGGTGATCCAACAGGCCAGCGAGCGCGCCCTGACACGCGGCATCGGCCTGACCCAGGTGCTGGCATTCGTTCGCGGCTTCCGCGCGCGCAACGTCGACACCCCCGTGGTGTTGATGGGCTATGCCAATCCGCTCGAGCGGTACGACCAGAAGCATGGTGCGGGCGCGTTCATCCGCGACGCAGCGGCGGCCGGTGTGGATGGCCTGCTGGTGGTGGACTACCCGCCGGAGGAGTGCGAGGACTTCTCAGCCCAGCTCAAGGCCGCCGGGCTGGACCTGATCTTCCTGCTGGCGCCCACGTCCACGGAGGCGCGCATCAAGCAGGTCGGGCGAATGGCCTCGGGCTACGTCTACTACGTGTCGCTCAAGGGCGTCACTGGCGCGGGCCATCTGGACACCGATGCGGTGGCCGAGGCCGTGCCACGCATCCGCGCGCATGTCAAGGTGCCGGTGGGTGTAGGCTTCGGGATTCGCGACGCGCAGACTGCCCGGGCCGTGGCCCAGGTGTCGGACGCGGTGGTGATCGGCTCGCGGCTTGTGCAGATCCTGAACGAGCAGGCATCGAAGCAAGGCGGCCGCGAGACGGTGGCTGCGGCGGGCAAGGCCTTCATGGCCGAAATCCGCAGTGCGTTGGACAAGCAATGAAAGGGCTCCCATGAGTTGGCTTGAGAAACTGCTGCCGCCCAAGATCCAGCGAACCGACCCCAACGAGCGCCGCTCGGTGCCCGAAGGCTTGTGGGTCAAGTGCCCGGCCTGCGAGACGGTGCTCTACAACAACGACCTGGCCGAGAACCTCAACGTCTGCCCCAAGTGCGATCACCACCACCGCATCGGTGCGCGCGAGCGCCTGGATGCATTTCTCGACGCCGAAGGGCGCTACGAGATCGGTCAGGAAGTGGTGCCGGTGGACCCCTTGAAGTTCAAGGACAGCCGCAAGTACCCCGAGCGCCTGAAGGACGCCCTGGAGGCCACCGGCGAGACCGACGCACTGGTGGTGATGGGCGGCGCGGTGATGAGCGTGCCGCTGGTGGCGGCGTGCTTCGAGTTCGATTTCATGGGGGGCTCGATGGGCTCGGTGGTGGGCGAGCGCTTCGTGCGCGGCGTGCACACCGCCATCGAGCAGAAGGTGCCCTTTGTGTGCTTCACGTCGACCGGTGGGGCGCGCATGCAGGAGGGCTTGTTCAGCCTGATGCAGATGGCCAAGACCAACGCCTCGCTCACGCGGCTGGCCAAAGCCAAACTGCCTTACATCAGCGTGTTGACCGATCCCACGATGGGTGGCGTGTCTGCCAGTTTTGCCTTCGTGGGCGACGTGGTCATTGCAGAGCCCAAGGCACTGGTGGGCTTTGCCGGTCCGCGGGTGATCGAGAACACTGTGCGAGAGAAGCTGCCCGAGGGTTTCCAGCGCTCGGAGTTCCTGCTGCAAAAGGGCGCCATCGATCGCATCGTGGACCGACGTCAACTGCGCACCACCATCGCCCACATGCTGGCCATGCTGCAACGGCAGAGTGCCGACGCTGTGGCCTGAGCGCGCCGGCGCCCAATCCATCCAACGGGCGGGCCCATCCAGCAATGGGTGGGCCCGTTTTCATTGCTGACCCGATCGCCACCCGTGCCCAAGACCCTGCCTGAATGGCTGACCCATTGCGAGGCCCTGCATCCCAAGACCATCGACATGACGCTGGAGCGGGTGGCGCTGGTGCGCGACCGACTGGACCTGAAATTCCTTGCGCCGGTGATCAGCGTCGCTGGCACCAACGGCAAAGGCTCCACCTGCGCGATGCTGGAATGCATCGCCCTGCAATCGGGCTGGCGCGTCGGCCTGTACATCAAGCCGCACCTGGTGCACTTCGAGGAGCGCTGCCGCATCAACGGCGCCATGGTTTCGGCCGAACGGCTGGTCCCGCACTTCGAGGCGGTGGAGGCGGCACGCGAGGGTGTGGCGCTCACCTACTTCGAGTTCACCACGCTGGCGATCCTGCGTGCGCTGTCGCAGGCCTCGCTCGATCTCGTCATTCTGGAAGTCGGGTTGGGCGGCAGGTTGGACGCCGTGAACGCCATCGACGCCGACTGCGCGGTGATCACCAGCATCGCGCTGGACCACACCGACTACCTGGGACCGGACCGCGAGTCCATTGGGCGCGAGAAGGCCGGCATCATGCGCGCCGGTCGGCCCGTGGTGGTCAGCGACCCGCAGCCACCCGCTTCCTTGATCGCACACGCCGAAAGCCTCGGCGCCGACCTGTGGCGGCTGGGCCGCGACTTCAACGTGCAGGGCGACCAGCAGCAATGGGCCTGGGCCGGACGCCATCGCCGATACAACGGCCTGGCCTACCCGGCATTGCGCGGGGCCAACCAGTTGCTCAACGCCGCCGGTGCCCTGGCCGCGTTCGAGGCGCTGCGAGATCGTCTGCCCATCACGGCACAAGGCGTGCGCAATGGCTTGGCAATGGTGGAATTGCCGGGTCGATTCCAGATCGTGCCCGGCCAGCCCGTCCTGGTGCTCGACGTGGCGCACAACCCGCAGGCCGTGGCGGCACTGGCGCTCAACCTCGATCAGATGGGCTTCTATCCTTGCTCGCACGCCGTGTTCGGCGCGATGGCCGACAAGGACATCACCGGTCTGATCAGCTCGCTCGCCCCCATCGTCGACCGCTGGTACCTCACCGACCTGCCGGTACCACGCGCCATCAAGGCTGAGGAATTGTGCGGGCTGGTGGCGGCCGCCTCCGGCCAACGCCACGTGTCGATCAGCACGCACGCCAACCCGGCCGAGGCACTGGCTGCCGCCGTCGCCGCGGCAGACCCGGCTGATAGAATCGTCGTCTTCGGCTCGTTCTACACCGTTGGTGGTGTGCTGAAGGACGGCTTGCCTCGGTTGGTGGCCCGGCACCTGGGCTGAACCGCTTGCCCGACCTGCCGGCCATGCCCTTGGCATGGAGCTCGCCCCGGCATCGACAGGGCGTGCCATCGTCCCCACGCATGGCTCCACGGCCCCCGCATCGCATGGGTCTGTTGTCCAAATTCAAGCGTCAAGAAGATGCTTCCGCTGCCGCCCCGGCCACGGCCCCCGATGCCGTCGTGGTGGCCCGGACGCGTGCGCGCCGCCGCTTGATCGGTGCCACGGTGTTGCTGGGCATCGGCATCGTCGGATTCCCGCTGTTGTTCGAGACACAACCCAGACCCATCCCGGTGGACATTCCCATCGAGATCCCACGCAAGGAATCGGCACCGGCATTGAGCCTGCCCCCATCGCGGCCGACATCGGCCACGATCGTGGCGCCGATGGAGCCGGCGCCCGATGCGGCGCCAACCCCGGCGGCGGTGACCAGCCCTTCGGCTGAAGTGGCATCAAGACCCGTGGCAGCCGCGTCCGCTCTGCGCGCGCCGCCCGCGGCGGCGATCGCCGCGCCAGCCGCAGCGCCCAGTGCTGCAACGGTCAAGCCGATGTCGTCGGCGTCCGCTGCCAATGCACAGGGCGCAAGACCCGTACCTGCGCCTGCCAATGTCGACTCTGGGCAGCGTGCCCAGGCCCTGTTGGATGGCAGGACGTCGCAACCGACAGCGGCCGCTGCCGAGGCCACCCGCACGGTGGTGCAGGTGGGTGCGTACACCGACGCCGACAAACTGCGCGAGGCCCGCCAAAAGGTGGAGAAACTCGGCATGAAGACCTACACCCAAGTGATCGAAGGCGACGGCGGCCGCCGCACCCGCGTGCGCGTTGGCCCGTTCGCCACCCGTGCCGAAGCCGAAAAGGCCGCCGCGCGCATCAAGGGCGCTGGCCTGCCGGCAGCGATCCTGTCGCTGTGAGCATGGACACCATCGGCACCGTCGATCTGGTCCTGCTCGCCGTCCTGGCCCTGTCGGCCGTGGTGGGCCTGTGGCGCGGGCTGGTGTTTGAGCTGATGTCCCTGTTCGGGTGGCTGGTGGCCTATGCCGTGGCGCAGGCCTACTCGGCGCAATTGGGGGTTTTTCTGCCAGTGGGCACGCCGGGCTCGGCCATGCACCAGGCTGCGGCCTTCTTCGTCACCTTCGTGGGCGCCATGGTGGCCTGGGTCTTGCTCTCGCGTCTGGTGCGCATGGCCGTCCAGGCCACGCCACTCACGGTGCCCGATCGCTTGCTCGGTGGAGGGTTTGGCTTGCTGCGCGGCCTGGTCGTTCTGTTGGTGGTGGCCACGATCGTCGCCTTCACGCCGGCCGCGCGCTCGCCGACTTGGACCGCGTCGCGTGGCGCCGGGCTGCTCGCCCTGGTGCTGCAGGGCTTGAAGCCGATGTTGCCGATCGAGGTGTCGCGGCACCTTCCGGCCTGAACTCGATTGAATGTCACGCAAACTGAGCGTCCACCCTGTTTCCATCTCCAGAGGTTCATCACCATGTGTGGCATCGTTGGCGTCATCTCGAAGGCGCCGGTCAATCAGCTGATCTACGACGCGCTGCTGTTGCTGCAGCACCGTGGGCAGGATGCCGCCGGCATTGTCACGATGCTGGGCACGCAGTGCTTCATGCACAAGGCGCGTGGCATGGTGAAGGACGTGTTTCGCACCCGCAACATGCGCGCGCTGCCCGGCACCGTGGGCCTGGGCCAGGTTCGCTACCCGACCGCGGGCAATGCCTTCAACGAAGAAGAGGCCCAGCCCTTCTACGTGAATGCCCCCTACGGCATCGTGCTGGTGCACAACGGCAACCTGACCAATGCGCATGCCTTGAAACAGGAACTGTTCGATGTGGATCGGCGCCACATCAACACGGGCAGCGACACCGAGGTGCTGATCAACATCCTGGCCCACGAGATGGAGTTGGCCGGCCGTGATGTCTCGCTCACGCCCGAACTGGTGTTCCGCGCGGTGAGTGCGGTGCACCGTCGCATCCGCGGCTCCTATGCGGTGATCGCGTTGATAGCAGGCTACGGCCTGCTTGCCTTTCGTGACCCGTTCGGCATTCGACCGCTGGTGCTGGGCCAGGCCGACCTGCCAGAAGGATCCGAAGTGATCGTGGCCAGCGAGACCGTGGCGCTGGAAGGCACGGGCCATCGCGTGCTGCGCGATGTGGCACCTGGCGAGGCCATCTTCATCGACCTGAATGGTCAGGTTCACAGCCAGCAATGCGCCGATCGACCCTCCCTCAACCCCTGCATGTTCGAGTACGTCTACCTGGCGCGGCCCGATTCGGTGATCGACGGCATCTCGGTCTATCAGGCTCGACTGAACCTCGGCGAATCGCTGGCACAGCGCGTGATCAGCACCATGCCACCAAGTGACATCGACGTGGTGATCCCCATCCCGGAATCGAGCCGGCCATCGGCGATGCAACTGGCGCAGAAGATCGGCAAGCCCTACCGCGAGGGATTCGTGAAGAACCGCTACGTGGGCCGCACTTTCATCATGCCCGGCCAGAGCGTGCGCAAGCGCAGCGTGCGGCAGAAACTCAACGCCATCGTGCAGGAATTCAAAGGGCGCAACGTGCTGCTGGTGGACGACTCCATCGTGCGTGGCACCACCAGCAAGGAAATCGTGCAGATGGCACGCGAGGCCGGTGCGCGTCGCGTCTACATGGCCTCGGCTGCGCCACCTGTGCGCTATCCCAATGTCTATGGCATCGACATGCCCACGCCCGAGGAACTGGTGGCCCATGGCCGCAGCATCGAGGAGATCCGCGAGTTCATCGGTGCCGACGCCTTGATCTACCAGGATGTCGATGCCATGAAGCGCGTGGTGCATGCGCTGAACCCCAAGGTGGCCAGCTTTGAGGCCTCGTGCTTTGACGGCGTGTACATCACCGGCGATGTCAGCGTGGCCGAGTTCCGTGCGATGGAGAACCAGCGCAGCCAGGCGCAACGCGAGGACGACGAGGACGACAGCCGCAGCCGCCTCAGCCTGCAAAGCCGTGCCGAGTCGGCCTGACTGCATATCGAAGTCAACACCATCCAATGAGTAACAGCGAAAAGAAGCGCATCCCAAGCAGCGGTCTGCCCGACGGGTTGCACCTGGATACCTTGGCCGTGCGTGAGGGCCTGCCACGCAGCCAGTGGGGTGAGAACTCCGAAGCCCTGTTCGTGACCAGCAGTTTCGTGCAGCCCGATGCGGCCACGGCCGCGCGCCGTTTTGCCGAGGAGGAGGAGGCCTTCACCTACGGCCGTTTCGGCAATCCGACCGTGATGATGATGGAGCGCCGCCTGGCCGCATTGGAAGGGACCAGTGGATGCATTGGTACCGGCAGCGGCATGTCGGCCAACCTGTTGTTGTTGATGGGCTTGCTGCAGAAGGGCGATCACGTGCTGTGCTCGCGCAGCATGTTCGGCTCCACCTTGCGCCTGATCCAGGGCGACATGGGCAAGTTCGGCATCGAGTCGACGACCGTCTCGCAAACCGATCTCGATGAGTGGCGTGCCGCCATGCGGCCCAACACCAAGCTGTTGATCGCCGAATCGCCGAGCAATCCGCTGACCGATTTGTGCGACATCGCTGCGCTGGCCGACATCGCCCACCGCGCTGGCGCTCAACTGGCCATGGACAACAGCTTTTGCTCACCGGCGCTGCAGCAGCCCGTGAACTTCGGCGCCGACTTCGTCATCCATTCGGGCACCAAGTACCTCGACGGCCAGGGCCGGGTGATTGCCGGTGCGCTGTGCGGCCCGGACGAGTTGTTGAAGGCCAAGATGTACCCGGTGATGAAGTCCGCGGGTTTGACGCTCTCGCCGTTCAATGCCTGGGTGGTGCTCAAGGGCATGGAGACCTTGTCCGTGCGCATGCAGGCCCAAAGCCAGCGTGCCCTGCAGATTGCCCATTGGTTGAGCGAGCAGGCGCAGGTCGCGCGCGTGCACTACCCGGGGCTGGCGTCGCACCCTCAGCATGCTTTGGCGATGGCGCAGCAAGGCGGCAGCGGCGGCGCAGTGGTCGCCTTCGATGTCAAGGGGCAGGGCGAGCACGATCTGCGTGCCCGTGCCTTCCGGGTGATCGATGCCGCCCAGGTGGCTTCGATCACCACCAACCTCGGCGATGTGAAGTCCACCATCTGCCACCCCGCCACCACCTCGCACGGGCGCCTGACCGAGGCCCAGCGTCAAGCCGCTGGCATCGGCCAGGGCCTGATCCGCTTTGCCGTGGGCCTGGAGGACGTCGACGATCTGAAGGTCGACTTGCTGCGCGGCCTGAGCCAACTGTGAACATTCGATGAACGACACGCAACACAAGGTCCGAACCCGCATTGCCCCGTCGCCCACGGGCTTTCTTCACCTGGGTACGGCGCGCACGGCGTTGTATTCCTGGGCCTACGCGCGGCACTTCGGCGGCGAATTCGTGCTGCGGGTGGAGGACACCGACGTGGCTCGATCGACACAGGATGCGGTGGACCAGATCCTGGCCTCGATGAAGTGGTTGGGCCTGGACTACGACGAAGGTCCGGTCTACCAGATGCAGCGCTTGGCGCGCTATCACGAGGTGGCAGACCAGATGATCGCGGCGGGCACCGCCTACCGTTGTTATTGCTCGCCGGACGAACTCGATGCGATGCGTGAGGCCCAACGGGCGCGCGGCGAGAAGACGCACTACGACCGCCGCTGGCGTCCAGCGCCGGGCAAGACGCTGCCACCGGCGCCGACCGATGTGAAGCCCGTGGTGCGCTTCGCCAACCCGGTGGGTGGCGCCGTCACCTGGGACGACCTGGTCAAGGGCTCGATCACCATCTCCAACGAGGAGATCGACGACCTGATCATTCTTCGACCGGATGGTGTGCCAACCTACAACTTCGCCGTGGTCGTGGACGACTGGGACATGGCCATCACCCACGTGTTCCGCGGCGACGAGCACATCAACAACACGCCCTGGCAGATCAACATCTTCCGCGCGCTGAACGTCGCGCTGCCGCAGTTCGGGCATTGCCCCATCATCCTGGGGGACGATGGATTGAAGCTGTCCAAGCGCCGCGGTGCGGTCAGTGTCACGGCCTATGAAGATGGCGGTTATCTGCCCGAAGCCATGCTCAACTACCTGGCCCGGCTGGGCTGGAGCCATGGTGACGACGAGTTGTTCAGCCGCGAACAGATGGTGGCCTGGTTTGACGGCACACACCTGGCCAAGAGCCCGGCGCAGTGGGACCCGGCCAAGCTGGCCTGGGTGAACGCGCAGTATCTGAAGCAGGCTGACGATGCCCGGCTCGGCGTGCTCGTGGCCAGCCAGTTGGCGCGACGTGGCCTCGACGTGGTGGCCGACACGCGCCTGAATGCCTTGTGCGCGCTGTTCAAGGACCGCTGCAGCACCACGGTGGAATTGGCGGATTGGCTGCAGATGTACTTTGCCCCGGCGCAGCCGACGGAGATTGATCGGGCCGAGCACGTGACCGACGCCGTGCGCCCGGCGCTCGTCGCGCTGCGTGATCGGCTGGCCCATTGCGAGTGGGACAAGGTCGGCATCGCGGCCGCCATCAAGGCCACGCTCACCGAGCAAGGCTTGAAAATGCCACAACTGGCCATTCCGCTGCGGGTGCTGGTGTTCGGTCGCACCCAGACGCCGTCCATCGATGCAGCGCTGGCCTTGTTCGACCGCGACACGGTGCTCAGTCGCTTGTGAGCAAATCGAGTTGTGCTACAGTCATGGACTCGCTTGAACAGCACTTGGGGGTATAGCTCAGCTGGGAGAGCGCTTGCATGGCATGCAAGAGGTCAGCGGTTCGATCCCGCTTACCTCCACCAATCGGATGGCTTGATGGGGTGGCGCTGTTCAAGTCGGTGAAGGACAAGTCCCCTTCGTCTAGAGGCCTAGGACACCACCCTTTCACGGTGATTACAGGGGTTCGAATCCCCTAGGGGACGCCACACAGCGTGGTACACAAAGAGCGCTTCGGCGCTCTTTGTGTTTCTGGCTTCCGATCGGACCCTTGTCGATGCCCACTCGTTCAAGCAAACCTGCCATTGGGGGCCTGGTGTACTCCACCGACAGCGGCCGCATGTGCCCGTCCTGCAGGCAGCCCTCGGCCGAATGCCGTTGCGGCCTGCCTGCTGCCATCCCGGGCGATGGCATCGTGCGCGTGAGCCGCGAGACCAAGGGGCGCGGTGGCAAGGCCGTCACGCTGGTGCGTGGCGTGCCCCTGGCGCCTGATGCCCTGGCCGCACTGGGCAAGCGCCTGCGTGCCGCCTGCGGCAGCGGCGGCACGCTGAAGGACAGTGTGCTGGAAGTGCAGGGTGACCACGCAGAGCGCGTGGTGGGCCTGCTGCAAAAGGAAGGTTTCGTCGTCAAGCGCGCCGGCGGCTGAGCCGGCAGCGCCGGGAAGCCTCAGGCAGCGGCCGGCCGGTGCGCGCCCAGCTTCAGCAGACGCATCGCGTTGTCCTTGAGGATCAGTGGCTTCACCTTGTCCTTGAATCCCGCCTCGTCGAAATCGGACATCCAGCGCTCGGGGGTGATCAGCGGGTAGTCGCTGCCGAAGAGCATACGGTCCTTCAGCAAGGTGTTGGCGTATTGCACCAGTTGGGCCGGAAAATACTTGGGGCTCCAGCCTGACAGGTCGATCCAGACGTTGGGCTTGTGGAGCGCGAGCGACAGCGCCTCGTCCTGCCAGGGCCAACTGGGGTGGGCCACCACGATCTGCATGTCGGGGAAGTCCATCGCCACGTCTTCGAGCAGCATGGGATTGCTGTTCTGCAGGCGCAACCCGCCGCCGCAGCGCATGCCCGAGCCGATGCCCGAATGGCCGCTGTGGAAGATGGCCGGCAGCTTGTGTTCTGCGATCACCTCGTAGATCGGCCAGGCCATGCGGTCGTAGGGCAGGAAGCCCTGCACCGTGGGATGGAACTTGAAGCCCTTGACGCCGTTCTCCGCGATCAGCCGCCGGGCCTCGCGCGCGCCCATCTTGCCCTTGTGTGGATCGATGGAGGCAAAGGCGATCATCATGTCGGCGTTGTTCTGCGCGGCCTCGCAGATCTCCTCGTTGGGGATGCGGCGACGGCCCAGCTGCGATTCGGAATCCACCGTGAACATCACCAGGCCGATCTTGCGTTCGCGGTAGTAAGCCACGGTCTCCTCGATCGTTGGCCGCCGGTTCGATCCGAAGTACTTGTCCGCGGCGCGGTCGTACTCTTCGCCATAGGCGTCGAACGGATTCCAGCAGGACACCTCGGCGTGGGTGTGGATGTCGATGGCGATCAGGTCGTCGGTGTTCATGGGCTCTTTCGGTGAGGCTGTCTGTTCCGCGGCACTCGACGTTCTCGGCGTCGGTTCGGTTGTCGGGTCAGAGGCAATGTCCAAGCCATGTCGATTGCCGCTGAAAGAACTCAATAAAGTTCAGAGTCTGAATCAAAAAAGAAGACTGTCGTCAATGCGACTGCGATTCTCTTGGTCAAAATCGCCAAATGAATCAGGGTTTCTCCTATCTTTTTAATTCATGAAATGAAATATCTTTCGGCCGTTCACTCACGGACCTCCACATGACCTCGTTGTTCAATCCGGCCACCGGTGTGCTCGCCTCGCTGGATCTGCTGCAGATCTCGCTGGACGATTCAGTGGCGCATGTGCGCCTGAACCGGCCGGCCAAGCGCAACGCCATCAGCGACACCCTCATCCAGCAGTTGCACACCTGCTTCATCAACCTGCCCGAGCACGTGAAGGCGGCCGTGGTCAGCGGCGAAGGCGAGCACTTCTGCGCGGGGCTCGACCTGTCCGAACTCGTGGAGCGAGACATTGGCAGCGGCGTGCTGCACTCACGCATGTGGCATGCGGCCTTCGACGCCATCCAGTTCGGCCGCGTGCCGGTGGTGGCGGTGTTGCACGGCGCGGTGGTGGGGGGCGGGTTGGAACTGGCATCCACCTGCCACATCCGCGTCGCCGAGGCGTCCACTTACTACGGGCTGCCCGAGGGGCAGCGTGGCATCTTCGTCGGCGGCGGCGGCTCGGTGCGCATTCCGCGCTTGATGGGCGTGGCGCGCATGACCGACCTGATGCTCACCGGCCGCGTCTACGATGCCAACGAAGGCCTGCAGGTGGGCCTGGCGCAATACCTGGTGCCCGATGGCGAAGGCCTGGCCAAGGGCATCGCGCTGGCACGGCGCATCGCCACCAACGCACCCATGTCCAACTACGCGGTGATGCATGCGTTGCCGCGCATCGCCGATCAGGCGCAGTCCGAAGGCCTGCTCACCGAATCGCTGATGGCCGCCGTGGCCGAGAGCACGCCCGATGCGCAATCCCGCCTGCGCGCCTTCCTGGAAGGGCGTGCGGGCAAGGTCGTGAAGGGGTCGTGACCGTGGCCCGCTACCGCGAAGCCCACGTGGGTGGTTGTCTCGATGCAAGCGTCGAGCACCGCACGGACGGCTGCGCCGTGCTGCGCTCCACCGAGCCCTTGGGCTGGTACCCCGACCGGTTGACCGATTGCCTCGAGCAATGGGCGCAGGAGGCGCCCGATCGCACCTTCATCGCTCGCCGTGAGCGCAGCGGCCCGCAGCAAGGCCAGTGGCGCCGGATCAGCTACGCCGAGATGCTGGTGCAGGCGAAGGCCATCGGCCAGTCACTGCTCGATCTGGGCCTGTCGGTCGAGCGTCCGGTGGCGATCCTGTCGGACAACGATCTGGAATACCTGGCGCTGGCCTTGGGCGCGATGTGGGCCGGAGTGCCCTATGCCCCAGTGTCGTCAGCCTATTCGCTGATTTCTCAGGACTATGGCAAGCTGCGGCACATCCTCGGCACGGTGACGCCAGGCTTGGTGTTCGCCAGCGGACCGGCCTACGCCAAGGCCATCCAGGCCGTGGTGGCGGAGGACGTGACCGTGGTGCTCACCGAGGGCGAGATCGAGGGCCGCGCGACGCGGCGCTTCGACAGCCTGCTCAGCGCGCAACCGGGCGCCAAGCTGGACGCGGCCCACGCGGCGGTTGGGCCCGACAGCATCGCCAAGTTCCTGTTCACCTCGGGCTCCACCAAGGCGCCCAAGGGCGTGATCAACACGCACCGCATGCTCTGCGCCAACCAGCAGATGCTGCGCCAGTGCCTGCGCTTCCTGGCCGAGGAGCCACCGGTGCTGATCGATTGGCTGCCGTGGAACCACACCTTCGGCGGCAACCACAATGTGGGCATCACGCTGTACAACGGCGGCACGCTGTACATCGACGACGGCAAGCCCACGCCCAAGGGCATGGCCGAGACGCTGCGCAACCTGCGCGAGATCTCGCCCACGGTGTACTTCAACGTGCCCAAGGGATTCGAGGAAATCGCCACCGCGATGGACACCGACACTCACCTGCGCGACACGCTGTTCAAGCGCTGCAAGGCCTTCATGTTCGCCGGCGCCGGCCTGAGCCAGGCGGTGTGGAACAAGCTCGACGCGCATGCCGAGGCCGCCATTGGCGAACGCGTGCGCATCATCACCGGTTTGGGGATGACCGAGACCGCGCCCAGCTGCACCTTCGCCGTGGGCACCGACGTGGCATCCGGCCACATCGGCCTGCCGGTGCCGGGCGTGGAGGTCAAGCTGGTCAAGGACGCCAGCACCGGCGACAAGACCGAGGTGCGCTTTCGCGGCCCCAACGTGATGCCGGGCTATTGGCGCGCGCCGCAGCAGACCTCGGAGGCTTTCGACGAGGAAGGCTTCTACCGCACAGGTGACGCGGTCAAGTTCATCGATCCGGCGCACCCCAACCGGGGCCTCTACTTCGACGGCCGCACGGCCGAAGATTTCAAGCTCTCCACCGGCACCTTCGTCAGCGTGGGCCCGCTGCGCGCCAAGATCATCGCCGCCGGCCACCCCTGCGTGCAGGACGCGGTGATCACCGGCCTGAACCGCGACGACGTCGGTGCCATGCTGTTCCCTCGCGCCGACGAGGTGCGCAAGCTGGCCGATCTGCCCGCCGAGATGCCCCTGCCCGAGGTGCTGCACCACCCCACCGTGCGCGCGTTCTTTCAGGCCTTGGCCGACCGTCTGTGGCTCGATGCCACCGGCAGCGCCAGCCGCGTGGCCCGCCTGCACGTGTTGGCCGAGGCGCCCGCCATCGACGCCGGCGAAGTCACCGACAAGGGCTCGATCAACCAGCGTGCGGTGCTGAGCCACCGCGCCTCACTGGTCGAGGCCTTGTATGAGGGCGTTGCCTCCGATCCCTTCCTGATCCTTCCGAACAAGGCCTGATCACCATGAACATCCAAGGGCAAAGCGCCATCGTCACCGGCGGTGGCTCGGGGCTGGGCGAGGCGGTGGCGCGCGAGCTGGCGCGCCAGGGCGCCAAGGTGGCCGTGCTCGACGTCAATGCCGCGGGTGCGCAGCGCGTGGCTGCCGATGTGCGTGGGATCGCCTGCACTTGCGACATCACCGACACCGCCTCCGTCACTGCCGCCCTGGACGCCGCGCAGGGCGCGCACGGCGTGCCGCGCATCGTGATGAACATCGCCGGCATCGGCACCGCCAAGCGCGTGATCGGCAAGGACGGCCAGCCCGCGCCGCTGGAAGACTTCGAGCGCGTGATCCGCGTGAACCTCATCGGCACCTACAACGTCATCCGCCTCGCCGCTGCCCGCATCGCCACGCTGGAGCCGCTGGAAGACGGTGAGCGCGGCGTGATGCTGTGCACCGCCTCGGTGGCCGCCTTCGATGGCCAGGTGGGACAGGAGGCCTACTCCGCCAGCAAGGGCGGCATCGTCGGCATGACGCTGCCGTTGGCGCGCGACCTGGCGCAATGGGGTGTGCGCGTGGTCACGGTGGCGCCGGGCCTGTTCATGACGCCGCTGATGAAGCAGCTGCCTTCAGCTGTACAGGATTCGCTGGCCGCGTCCATTCCCTTCCCCAAGCGCCTGGGCAAGCCGGAAGAGTTCGCCTCGCTGGCCGTGCACATCGTCACCAACACGCACCTCAACGGCGAGGTCATCCGCCTCGACGGCGCGCTGCGCATGGCACCGCGCTGACGCCATGTCGAAGACCCACGTCCATCAGGTGACGGTGCACTTCGGGGACTGCGACCCGGCGGGCATCGTGTTCTTTCCGAACTTCTCGCGCTGGATGGACGAGTCCTCATTGGCCTTCTTCATGGCCTGCGGCATCCCGCCTTGGCGCGAGTTGGTGAAGACGCGCGGCATCGTCGGCACGCCGCTGCTGGAGATCCAGACAAAGTTCTTCAAGCCCGCCACGTACGGCGAAACCATCGAGGTGCATACCTCGGTGGAAGAATGGGCGGGCAAGACCTTTCGCCATCGCCACGTCGTCAGGCGCGGCGAAGACGTGCTCTGCGACGGCACCGAAGTGCGCGCCTTTGTCGTGCGAGATCCCGCCAACCCCGAACGCATCAAGGCGATCCCCATACCCGAAGACCTCAAGGCGCTTTGCGTCTGACGGGTCATCCCCCCAAGCCCCCGTGGCGTTGAGCCAACCCCCTGTCGATCCTTAGGAGACACCCAATGAAGATGATCAAGACCCTGGTGGCCGCGGCCGCCGCCCTGCTGGCCGCCGCCCCCGCGCTGGCTGACATCACCGTGGGCGTGAGCCTGCCGCTCACCGGGCCGGCCTCCGGCCTGGGCATCCCGATGAACAACCAGTTCAAGTTGTTTCCCTCCACCATCGCCGGCGAGAAGGTCAACCTGATCATCCTGGACGATGCCACCGACCCGACCAAGGGGGTGCAGAATGCCCGCCGCTTCGTCACCGACGACAAGGTGGACATCATCATCGGCTCTGCCGCCACCCCGGTGGGCGTGGCCATGGCGGATGTCGCGATGGAGGCGCAAACGGTGCAGTTGGCTGCCACGCCGGTGGGCCTGCCACCGGGCAAGGACGCCTGGACCTTCCGCCTGCCGCAATCCAACGACGTGATGGCCTTTGCCATGATCGAGTTGATGAAGAAGCAGGGCGTCAAGACGGTTGGCTTCCTCGGCTACACCGACGCCTACGGCGAGCAGTGGCTCAAGGCCTTCACCACCGCCGGAGAGAAGGCCGGCATCAAGATTGTGGCCGCCGAGCGCTTTGCGCGCACCGACACCAGCGTCACCGCGCAGGCGCTGAAACTGGTCTCGGCCAACCCGGATGCGATGCTGGTCGTCGCCTCCGGCTCGGGCGCGGCGATGCCGCAGAAGGCCATCGTCGAGCGCGGCTACAAGGGCAAGGTCTACCAAACCCATGCTGCCGCGACCAAGGACTTGATGCGCATTGGCGGCAAGGACGTGGAGGGCACGTTCGTCGTGTCCGGCCCGGCGGTGGTCGGCAATCTGCTCGCAGACAACCACCCGAGCAAGAAGATCGCGATGGACTTCGTCGCCAAGTACGACAAGGCCTATGGCGCCGGCTCGCACAACCAGTTTGCCGGCCATGCCTATGACGCCCAGATCGTGCTGGAGAAGATCGTGCCGATGGCAATGAAGAAGGCCAAGCCGGGCACCAAGGAGTTCCGCGCCGCGCTGAAGGACGCCATGGAGACCATGGGCCGCACCGTGTTCGCCCATGGCGTGATGAACTGGACCAAGGACGACCACTGGGGCTACACGATGGAAACCGGCGTGATGCTCAAGGTGGTGAACGGCGATTGGGCCCTGGCAAATTAAGGCCTACCCCCGGAGCGCCTGCGAGGGCCAATCGGCGTGCCAGCCGTTTGGCGACCCCGTTGGACCGGCGAAGCCGGTTCCACGCGGTCTGCTGGAGGCGGCCTGCGCGCGGCGGCCAGTCGGGCGGTCGTCGCTCGTGGCACAGGGTAAATCCCGACCGGCCCGCAGGGCGTGGCCGGGTCGAATTCGCCGGCGTGACCGATCCGTCGGTTGATTGCATTTGGACAAGGGCCCCTGATGGATTTCTCGATCGCAAGCATCCTCGCGCTGGACGGGGCCACCAATGGCGCGGTGTACGCACTCCTGGCCTTGGCCACGGTGCTGGTGTTCGCCGTCACCCGGGTGATCTTCATCCCGCAAGGGGAGTTCGTCGCCTTCGGTGCCTTGACGCTGGCGCTTTTCCAGACCGGCAAGGTGCCGGGTACCGTGTGGTTCCTGCTGGTGCTGGCCGCGCTCGGCGCCGTCGCCGACGTGGCCGATGGCCTGCGCCATTCGCAATCGCCCACGCGCATCGCCAAGCGCGTCTTGCGCACGGCAGGCTATCCGGTCGCGATCGCGGTGGTGTGCATCTGGGCAGCGCCGCAAAACTTCTCGCTGCTGGTGCAGGCCCTGCTCACGCTGGCGCTGGTCACGCCTTTCGGTGCACTGATCTATCGGCTGGCGTATCAATCGTTGGCCGATGCCTCTGTGCTGGTGCTGTTGATCGTCTCGGTGGGGGTGCACTTTGCGCTCACCGGCCTGGGCTTGTTCTTCTTTGGCGCCGAGGGCTTCCGCAACCCCAACTTCTGGGACGCGCGCTTCTCTGCGGGCCCGCTGGCGCTGAGTGGCCAGGCGATCATCATCTTCATGGCCTCGCTGGCGCTGATCGTCGCGCTGTGGCTGTTCTTCGAGCGCTCGCTGTACGGCAAGGCCTTGCGTGCCACGGCGGTGAATCGCCTGGGCGCGCGGCTCATGGGCATCTCGTCCGATTCGGCCGGCAAGCTCACCTTCACGATGGCGGCCTTCATCGGCGCCTTGTCGGGCCTGCTGATCGGGCCCACCACCACGGTGTTCTACGACTCGGGGTTCCTCATCGGATTGAAGGGTTTCGTCGCTGCCGTGTTCGCAGGGTTGTCGAGTTATCCCCAGGCCCTGATAGGCGCACTCGCGGTCGGCCTGCTGGAGAGTTTCGGCTCGTTCTGGGCCAGTTCGTTCAAGGAGGTGATCGTGTTCGGCTCGATCGTCCCCGTGCTGCTGTGGCGGTCGCTGCGCGACCCGCACACCGAGGAGCACTGAGATGAACTGGACGCGTTTCGGCTTCCCCGCCTTCGCCATGTTCATGCTGGTGCTGCCGGCATTGCCCTTGCCCGATTTCTGGATCACGCAGCTCAACAGCATCGGCCTGTACGCCATCGTCTCGCTGGGCCTGGTGCTGCTCACCGGTGTGGCCGGGCTCACCTCCTTCGGCCAGGCGGCCTTCGTCGGCGTGGGTGCCTACACGGCCGCCTTCCTGTCGACCAAGCTGGGCATCTCGCCTTGGCTCACGCTGTTTGTCGGCGTGGCGCTGAGCGTGGTGGTGGCGCTGGTACTGGGTGCCATCACGCTGCGCATGTCCGGCCACTACCTGCCCTTGGCCACCATCGCCTGGGGCCTGACCATCTACTACACGATCTCCAACATGGAGTTCCTGGGCAAGTACGACGGCATCCTGGGCGTGCCGCCCATCTCCCTGGGCGGCCACAGCCTGGGCAGCGGGCGCGGCATCTATGTGCTGATCTGGGTGGCGGCATTGGCCGCGGCCTGGTGCGTCACCAACCTGCTCGATTCGCGCCCGGGCAGGGCGATCCGCTCGCTCAAGGAAGGCACCACGATGGCCGAGGCCATGGGCGTGTCCACCTTCCGCTACAAGGTCATCGTGTTCGTCATTGCCGCCGTGCTGGCGGCCATTTCGGGCTGGTTGTTCGCGCACTTCCAGCGCACGGTGAATCCCTCGCCGTTCGGCATCCACCGTGGCATCGAGTACCTGTTCATCGCGGTGCTGGGTGGCGTGGGCCACGTGTGGGGCGCCTTCGTGGGCGCCGGCGTCGTGAAGATCATCGAGGACGAGTTGCAGACGCTGCTTCCCAAGCTCATCGGCACCAGCGGCAACTTCGAGATCATCGTGTTCGGCGTGGTGCTGGTGCTGGTGCTGAAGTACGCACCCGATGGCCTGTGGCCCTTCGTCACCAAGCGGCTGCCACCGAAGCGGCGCGTCAAGGACTGGGGCAACGCCGAAGCCTTGCCGGCGCGCGACAAGCCCGTGCGTGGCGACATGTTGCTCGACGTGAATGAGGTGCGAAAGGAGTTCGGCGGCCTGGTGGCGGTGAACGACGTGAGCTTCCAGATCCGCGCTGGCGACATCGTCGGGCTGATCGGTCCGAACGGGGCGGGCAAGAGCACCACCTTCAACCTGGTCACGGGGGTGTTGCCGCTCACGCGCGGCCAGGTCAGCTTTCGCGGCCAGGCCATCGGCGGGCTGAGTTCGCGCCAGATCGCCGAACGCGGCATGTCGCGCACCTTCCAGCACGTGAAGATGATTCCCGAGATGACGGTGCTGGAAAACGTGGCACTGGGTGGTCACCTGCGCAGCTCGTCGGGCACGCTCAAGGCCATGCTTCGGCTGGACCGCGCCGAAGAGCGCCGCATCTACGCAGAAGCCGAGAAGCAGCTGGCACGCATCGGCATGGCCGAGCTGATGCACGAACAGGCCGGCAACCTGGCGCTGGGCCCGCAGCGGCTGATGGAAATTGCACGCGCGTTGTGCACCGACCCGGCGCTGCTGCTCCTGGACGAGCCCGCCGCTGGCCTGCGCCACAAGGAAAAGCAGGCCCTGGCCGATGTGCTGCGCCAGCTCAAGCGCGAAGGCATGAGCATCCTGCTGGTGGAGCACGACATGGACTTCGTGATGGGCCTGACCGACCGCATCGTGGTGATGGAGTTCGGCACGCGCCTGATCGAGGGCACGCCCGAAGAGGTGCAGGCCAGCCCGGCCGTGCGCGCGGCCTACCTGGGCACGGAGCACTGAAATGAACCCCTCACGCTCACTTCGTTCGCTGCCCCCCCAAGGGGGCGCTCAGTACCTTCGGAACGGCCGGGCGGTACTGAGATGACCCGCAACGCATTGCTCACCGTCAAGGGCCTGCAAGCCGGCTATGGCCGCGCCGAGGTGCTCACCGGACTGAACTTTCATCTCGATCGCGGGCAGGTGGTCACCATCATCGGCCCCAACGGCGCAGGAAAATCCACCACCCTGAACGCGCTGATGGCGGTGCTGCCATCGCGCGGCCAGGTGGTGTTCGACGGCGTCGATCTGTCCGACGTCACGCTGGAAGAACGCGTGATGCTGGGCATGGCGCTGGTGCCCGAGAAGCGCGAGCTGTTCGGCACCATGCCGGTGGAGGACAACCTGGTGCTCGGCGGCTTTCGCACCATGAAGCTGCGCGTGCCGCACTGGCGCAGCGAGCTGGAGCGGGTGTACGAGCTGTTTCCGCGGCTGCAGGAGCGGCGCTCGCAGCTGGCGGGCACGCTGTCCGGCGGCGAGCGTCAGATGCTGGCCGTCGGCCGCGCGCTGATGTCGCGGCCTAAGCTGCTGATGCTGGACGAGCCCAGCCTGGGCCTGGCGCCGCTGATCGTGCGCGAGATCTTCCGCATCATCGAGCGTCTGCGTGACCAGGGGGTGTCCATCCTGCTGATCGAGCAGAACGCCCGGGCGGCGCTGGAAGTGGCCAACCATGGCTATGTGCTGGAGACGGGGGCCATCGCGCTCGAAGGCGCTGCCACCGAACTGGCCGTCGACCCGCGCGTGATCGAGACCTATCTCGGGGCGGCGCGCAAGACCGCGTGAGCCGGCGGTCGATGCGCGGCACGATCCACGCCGCCAAGCGGCGTCCGACACTTTGACATCGAACTGAAAAGGCCTGCGATGTGGACCTACCAGGCCCCCGTGGCCGACATGCTGCATGTGATGACCAGGGTGCTGGGCGCACCCGACCGGTGGTCGGAGATCCCCGCGTTCGACGGCCTCGATGCCGATACCGCTCGCGAAGTGGTGCAACAGGCCGCTCGCTTTGCGGGTGAGGTCCTGGCGCCCATCAATGCCAACGGCGATCTGGTCGGCTGCACCTGGACCGCCAACGGCGTGACAACGCCCCCAGGGTTCCCCGAGGCCTACCGCGCCTTCGTCGATGGTGGATGGCCGGCACTGGCCTGCGCGCCCGATGCGGGCGGGCAGGGCTTGCCGCAACTGCTGAATGCGGCGCTGTTCGAGATGCTGGCCGCCGCCAACCACGCCTGGACCATGTACCCAGGGCTGCTGCACGGGGCCTACGAAGTGATCCATGCGCACGGCACGGACGCGCTCAAAGAGCGCTACCTTGCCAAGGTGACCTCGGGTGACTGGCTGGGCACCATGTGCATGACCGAGCCTCAGGCCGGCAGCGACCTGGGACAGGTGCGCACGCGTGCCGACCTCGTCGATGGCGCCGTGGCGGCCAATGGCGCGCCCGTGGCCATCACCGGCGGCAAGATCTTCATCTCCGGGGGCGAGCAGGACCTCACCGACAACATCGTGCACCTGGTGCTGTGCCGGCTGGCGGGCGCGCCGGGTGGCACCAAGGGCCTGTCACTGGCCCTGGTGCCCAGAATCTTGCCGGACGGCCGCCGCAATGCCGTGTTCTGCGATGGCATCGAGAAGAAGATGGGCATCAAGGGCAGCGCCACCTGCCAAATGCGTTTCGATGGCGCCGAAGGCTGGCTGATCGGCGAGCCCGACCGCGGCCTGGCGGCCATGTTCCTGATGATGAATGCGGCGCGGCTGCACGTGGGCCTGCAGGGCCTGGGGCATCTGGAGGCGGCCACGCAGAACGCCTGGCGCTATGCCGGCGAGCGCTTGCAGATGCGTGCCGCTGCCAAGCCCCAAGGCGCGGCCGCCGACCCCGCGGGCGCCGACCCCATCGCCTGGCATCCGGCCATGCGGCGCACGCTGCTGGGCTTGCAGGCGCGCACCGATGCGGTTCGTGTGCTGGCCTACTGGACCGCGTTGCTGCTCGATGAACACGAGCAGCACCCGGACCCCACCCGCCGTGCCACCGCCGGTGGCCACGTGGCGCTGCTCACCCCGGTGGCCAAGGCGCTGTTCACCGACCTGGGCCACCGCAGTGCCGACGAAGCCCTGCAGATCTGGGGCGGCTACGGCTACGTGCACGAGTACGGCATCGAGCAGACGGTGCGGGACAGTCGCATTGCGATGATCTACGAGGGCACCAACGAGATCCAGGCGGTGGACCTGGTGCAGCGCAAGCTGCTCGACGATGGCGGTGCACGCGCCCAGGCCTTGTTGGCGGAGTTGGAATGTGAAGTCCTGCTGTGCCTGGCGCAAGGCTCGCTTCAACCGTTTGGGGTGGCCTTGTCCGGTCAGCTGTCGGCGTGGCGACAGGCTCAGCAGGCCTTGCTCGATGGCTGCAGTGCCGATCCAGAGTACCCGTTGCGCGTGGCCGACGACATGCTGCAGGGCATCGGTCACGTGCTGATGTGCTGGGCTTGGGCCCGCATCGCCCGATGCAGCGTTGCGCCGCTGGCCGGCGGACGCACCGCAGCCCAATGGCAGGCGGCTGCCCGCTACGGCATCGAATGGTTGCTGCCCCAGGCTCAGGTTCATTGGGCGCGGGTGGCCCGTCGCACCGCCGCCTTGCCTTTCGTCTGAGCCCATGGCCAAGCCCGCTGCTGCCGAGCCCGATGCGCTGTCCCTGGGAGCCCTGGGCGGCGTGCTTGGCTATCACCTTGCCCAGGCGGCGGTGTTCACCTACGGCCTGTTCGAGCGCCACGTGGGCGAGCCGTTCCAGCTGCGCAAGACCGAGTACTCGATGCTGATGCTGTTGCTGGCCAACGGACCCCTGTCACCCAAGCGCCTGGCGCAGGCCTTGGCCTTGTCGGCGCCCAACCTCACCATGCTGCTCGACCGCCTGCAGGACCGCGGCCTGCTCAAACGCGAGCGCAGCCAGACCGATCGACGCTCGCAGAACATCGTGCTCACGGAACAAGGCTTGAAGGTGGCCACGGAGGGTGCCGCCGCAGCCGGGCCCATGGAGCGCGACTTGGCGCAGCGCCTGAGCTCGGCCGAGCGTGCCATGCTGATCGAGCTGCTGGGCAAGGTGGCGGGCCTGTGAACGCCGTCGCGACGCCGAGGCTTGACCTCGGGTAAATCCGGGCCCCGGACGCCTTGTGGCGTCCCCTGGCTCTTTCGTATCATTGACCGACCGGTCGGTTATTTCCGATCTCCGCACTTCATTGCCTTGCAGTGTTGCCACTGCCGTTCATTGCCCATGTCCGAATCCCGCTCGCCCCAGCAAACCGCAGAAGCCGTGCGCGCCGCCATGTTGGCCAACGACACGGTGCTGCGCACGCTTGGCATCGACGTGGGCGCGGTGGGCCCGGGCCGTGCCACGGTGTCCATGACGGTGCGGGCCGACATGCTCAACGGGTTTGCCATTTGCCATGGCGGTCTGGTCACGACGCTGGCCGATACCGCGTTTGCCTACGCCTGCAATGCCTACGACGAGCTCACCGTGGCGGCAGGCTTCTCGGTGGACCTGCTCGCGCCATCACACGAGGGTGATGTGCTCACCGCGGTGGCCGCGGAGGCCAGCAAGACCGGTCGCACGGGCCTGTACGACATCGAGGTGCGCAATCAGCGCGGCGACCGCGTGGCGCTGTTTCGCGGCCGGTCCTACACCCTGAAAGGGCGCCCCGTGGTGGGTGGCTCTCCGGTGAAGCGGGCGGCCTGATGGCACGCAGGCGCAGCGCCGGCTTCGACGATCAGCGCGATGCCATCCTGGCCGAGGCGGCCGCGTTGTTTGCGCGTCAGGGATACACCGCCACGTCGATGAACCAGGTGGCCGCTGCCTGCGGCGTGTCCAAGGCGACGCTCTACCACTATGTGCGCGACAAGCACGAGCTGCTGCTGTGCGTGGCCGACACCCACGTCGCGCGGTTGGAGACGCTGGTCAACGAGGTCTGGTCGGAGACCGCCGAGCCGCGTGGGCGACTCGCCGCGCTGATCACGCGCTTCGTGCTGGTCTATACCGACGCGCAGGACCAGCACCGCGTGCTCACCGACGATGTGCGCTTCCTCGATGATGCTGCGCGCGAGCGTGTGCTGGGCACGCAGCGGCGCGTGGTGGCCCGCTTTGCGCAGGCCGTGCAGGCCGTTCGGCCCGAGTTGGGCGCTGCGGCGCTGACCAAGCCGCTGACCATGCTGCTGTTCGGCATGATCAACTGGATGTTCACCTGGCTGCGCCCCGATGGCCGGCTCGACCACGCCGCCATGGCACCCCTCGTGGTGGACCTGTTCATGGGTGGCCTGGACCACCTGCGGGTACCGACCGTCGCCGGCAGCGCATCCACTTCACGTTCCGCAACCCGTTCCAAGAAACCTCACAAGGAGCTTCAAGCATGACCTTCATCCGCAAATTGGCCGCCGTGGCCCTGGCCACCGCGGCCCTGGCTGCGCAGGCCGACATCACCGTCGGCGTCACGCTGTCGGCCACCGGCCCGGCCGCCTCGCTCGGCATCCCCGAGAAGAACACCATCGAGCTGATGCCGCGCACCATCGCTGGCCACAAGGTGAACTACATCGTGCTGGACGACGCGTCCGACACCACCGCCGCCGTGGCCAACGTGCGTCGCCTGGTCACGGAGAGCAAGGTCGACGTCATCATTGGCTCCACCACCACGCCGAACTCGCTGGCCATGCTCGACGTGGTGGCCGAGAGCCAGACGCCGATGGTGTCGCTGGCCGCCTCGTCGCGCGTGGTCGAGCCCGTGGACGCCAAGCGCAGGTGGGTGTTCAAGACGCCGCAGAACGACATCATGATGGCCCTGGCCATCGCCCAGCACATGGCCGACAACGGTGTGAAGACCGTGGGCTTCGTCGGCTTCGCCGATGCCTATGGCGAAGGCTGGGCGCAGGAGTTCGGCAAGGCCGCCGGCCTGAAGGGCATCCAGATCGTGGCCAGCGAGCGCTATGCCCGCACCGATGCGTCGGTCACCGGCCAGGTGCTCAAGCTGATGGGCGCCAACCCACAGGCCGTGCTCGTGGCCGGCTCGGGCACGCCGGCCGCGCTGCCGCAGCGCACGCTGAAGGAACGGGGCTACGCCGGCAAGGTCTATCAGACCCATGGCGTGGCCAACAACGATTTCCTGCGCGTGGTCGGCAGCGATGGTGAGGGCACGCTGTTGCCGTCTGGCCCCGTCTTGGTGGCCAACCAGTTGCCCGCGAACAACCCGGTGCGCAAGTCGGCACTCGATTACGTCAGCGCCTACGAGGCCAAGTTCGGCAAGGGCAGCGTGTCCACCTTCGGCGCGCACGCCTGGGACGCCGGCCTGGTGATCCAGGCCGCCGCCACGGCCGCCGCCAAGAAGGCACAGCCCGGCACACCAGCCTTCCGCGCCGAGCTGCGCAATGCGCTCGAGGCCACCAAGGAGGTGGTCGGCGCCCACGGCATCTTCAACATGTCGGCCAACGACCACAACGGGCTGGACCAGCGCGCTCGTGTGATGGTCAAGATCAGCAAGGGGACCTGGGTGTACCAACCCTGACCCACCCCCGAAGCGCCTTCGCGGCGCTTCCCCCTCAAGGGGGCAACTCCAGTGGCCCGGCGAAGCCGGTTCCACGGCGTTCACTGGGTTGGTCCGGTTTCCTCCCGCGAAGGCGCGGCTTCGGCGTCCTGCTCAACGGCAACGAAAGGGGCCGCAGCGATGCGGCCCTTCGTCATGGTGCCAGGCGCGTCACCAGGACGCCCGTCCCATGCCCATCACGCGCCGATACCACTCGTGGAAGTGCACCATGCCGTCTTCCATCGGGCTCTGATAGGGGCCGGCTTCGTCGTCGCCGCGGTCCATCAGGGCCCGGCGACCGGCGTCCATGCGCAAGGCAATCTCGTCGTCCTCGATGCAGGTTTCCATGTAGGCGGCCTGTTCGGCCTCGATGAACTCGCGCTCGAAGGCGGCGATCTCCTCAGGGTAGTAGAACTCCACCATGTTCAGCGTCTTCTGCGGGCCCCTGGGGTGCAACGTGGACACCACCAGCACGTGCGGGTACCACTCCACCATGATGTTGGGGTAGTAGGTGAGCCAGATCGCGCCTTGCTTGGGCGGCGCGCCATTGCCCAGCGCCAGAACGGCCTCGTGCCAACGCTTGTAGGCCGGCGAGCCGGCTTGTCGCAGTGAGTCGTTGATGCCCACGGTCTGCACCGAGTGGTGGCGGCTGAACTCCCAGCGCAGGTCGTCGCAACTGACGAAGCGGCCCAGCCCGGGGTGAAAGGGGCCGACGTGGTAGTCCTCGAGGTAGACCTCGATGAAGGTCTTCCAGTTGTAGTCGCACTCGTGCAGGTGCACCTTGTCGAGCACATAGCCGCTGAAATCCAGATCGGCCTTGGGGCCGACATGGCCCAATTCGGTGGTGATGTCGCGACCGTTGTCCTCGAACACCATGCCGTTCCAGCTTCGGGTGCGGTAGCGCTGCAGGTTCAGGCAAGGGTCCTTCTCGAACAGTGGTGCGCCCAGCAAGTTGCCCTGCAGGTCGTAGGTCCAGCGGTGCAGCGGGCAGACGATGTTGTGCTTGGCGTGGCCGCGTCCACGCAGCATCAGCGCCTGGCGATGGCGGCAGACGTTGGAGATGAGCTCCACGCCTTCGGTCGTGCGCACCAGGGTCCGGCCTTCACCCTCTTGCGGCAAGGCGTAGAAGTCGCCCACATTGGGCACCGACAGCTCGTGCCCGAGGTAGCGCGGCCCATGCTGGAAGATCAACTCCAGCTCGCGGCGATACAACTCGTCGGCGAAGTAGGTGGAAACGGAAAGCTGCGAGCGGCTGGTGGCGTCGGTGTCGACATCACTTAGCGTGAGAGCTTTGAGACGGGTGCTCAGGTCCGACATGGTTCCCAGGTTCTCCTGAAAAGGTCGTCAACCCCCCACCCGGTGGCCCTGCGGATGGGATCGTTTCAATGGACGCCAAGCGGGACGGGTGCCCATTTGACAGAGCCGTCAATTCTATCCGTCGGCGTCTCGACTTCCGGCGGGCGACTAAAATCAGCGCTGTCTGCACACTGCCTGCCCATGACCAAGCGCACCACACCGCCGCCCGAGGATCCTGCCGAGCCCGCCAGCTACGAGCTCGCGCTGGCCGAGCTTGAGCGCCTGGTGCAGTCCATGGAAAGCGGCCAGATGCCGCTGGACACCCTGCTCGACAGCTACCGCCGCAGCGCGATGCTGCTGGCCTTCTGTCGCGCCCGGCTGCAAGCCATCGAAGCGCAGGTCAAGGTTCTGGAAGACGGGCAGCTGAAGGACTGGGCGACTCAATGAACTCGCGCGCTGGTTTCGAAAACTGGATACGCGAGGCGCTGCTGCAGACCGAATCCGCGCTCGATGCCTGGGTGCCAGGCGATGCGCCGGCCGCACTGGGCGAGGCCATGCGCTATGGCGTGCTCGATGGCGGCAAGCGCCTGCGACCGCTGTTGGTGTTGGCAGCCAGCCAGGCCGTTGGCGGCCATCCGCAGGCGGCGTTGCGCGCGGCCGTGGCGGTGGAGTTGATCCATGCCTACTCGCTGGTGCACGACGACATGCCGTGCATGGACAACGATGTGTTGCGGCGGGGCAAGCCCACGGTGCACGTGAAATACGGCGAAGCCAGTGCCATGCTGGCCGGCGATGCGATGCAAGCGCTGGCCTTCGAGGTGCTCACGCCCACCGACAGCCACGTGCCGCCGGCCTTGCAGGCCCGCCTGTGTGGCCTGTTGGCGCGTTCGGCGGGTTGCGCCGGCATGGCCGGGGGGCAGGCCATCGACCTGGCCAGCATCGGCCAGCCGCTCAGCGAGGCCGAACTGCGCGAGATGCACCGCCGCAAGACCGGCGCTCTGTTGCAGGCCAGCGTGCTGATGGGCGCGGCCACGGGCGCGGCCAGTGCCTCGGCCTGGGCGGCGCTGTCGGACTACGGCGCTGCCATCGGCCTGGCCTTCCAGGTCGTGGACGACATCCTCGATGTCACTCAGGCCTCTGACACGCTGGGCAAGACCGCCGGCAAGGACGCCGAGGCCAACAAGCCCACCTACGTGACGGTGCTGGGCCTCGAAGCGGCCCGCGCCGAGGCCCAGGCGCTTCGCCGCAGTGCGCACGAGGCTTTGGCCCGCAGCGGCTTGAGCAGCGGCGCCTGCTTGGCCATGCTGGCCGACATGGTGGTCGAGCGCGACCGCTGAAAACCGTTTCCTTGATGACCAACTCCCTGCTCGAAAAGATCAACAGCCCGGCGGAGCTGCGCCGCCTGTCGCGCACTGAGTTGCGCGTCCTGGCACGCGAGCTGCGAGAGTTCGTGCTGCAGAGCGTGGGCCGCACCGGTGGCCACCTGTCGTCCAACCTGGGCACGGTGGAGCTCACCATTGCCTTGCACTACGTCTTCAACACGCCACACGACCGGATCGTGTGGGACGTGGGCCACCAGACCTATCCGCACAAGGCCCTCACCGGGCGGCGGGGGCGCATGGATTCCCTGCGCCAATTGGGAGGCATCGGCGGCTTCCCGCGGCGCGACGAGAGCGAGTACGACGCCTTCGGCACGGCACATTCGTCGACCTCGATCTCCGCCGCGCTGGGCATGGCGCACGCCGCCAAGCTCAAGGGCGAGGCGCGGCGCGCGGTGGCCGTGATCGGCGATGGCGCGCTCACCGGAGGCATGGCCTTCGAGGCGATGAACCACGCTGGCGCGCCGCACGGCGTGGGCCCGGCCGACGTGCTGGTGATCCTCAACGACAACGACATGTCGATCTCGCCGCCGGTGGGGGCCTTGAACAAGCACCTTGCACGTTTGATGAGCGGCCAGTTCTACGAGGCCGCGCGCCAGGGCGCCAAGAGCGTTTTGAAGAACACGCCGCTGTATGAGTTTGCCCGGCGCTTCGAAGAACACACCAAGGGCATGGTCGTGCCCGGCACGATCTTCGAGGAACTGGGCTTCACCTACGTCGGACCGATCGACGGCCACGACCTCGATTCGCTGATCCCCACGCTGGAGAACCTGCGCGACAAGTCCGGCCCGCAGTTCCTGCACGTCGTCACGAAGAAGGGCTATGGCTACAAGTTGGCCGAGCACGACCCGGTCAACTACCACGGGCCGGGCAAGTTCGACCCCGCCGTGGGCCTGGTCAAGCCCGCCACGCCGCCCAAGCTGACCTTCACCCAGGTCTTCGGGCAGTGGCTGTGCGACATGGCCGAGGCCGATCCGCGCCTGGTGGGCATCACGCCGGCCATGCGCGAGGGCTCGGGCATGGTGGAGTTCGAGAAGCGCTTTCCCACCCGATACCACGACGTGGGCATTGCCGAGCAGCATGCCGTCACCTTTGCAGCCGGGCTGGCCTGCGAGGGGCTGAAGCCGGTGGTGGCGATCTACAGCACCTTTCTGCAGCGCGGCTACGACCAATTGATCCATGACGTGGCCCTGCAGGACCTGCCGGTGGTGTTTGCGCTCGATCGCGCCGGCCTGGTGGGCGCCGATGGCCCCACCCACGCGGGGGCCTACGACATCGCCTTCGTGCGCTGCGTGCCCAACATGAGCCTGCTCACGCCAGCCGATGAGAACGAGTGCCGCATGGCCTTGTCCACCGCGTTTGCGCGTCAGCATCCGGTGGCCGTGCGCTATCCGCGCGGTGCGGGTGCTGGCGTGGCGGTGCAGCCCGGCCTGGCGAGCCTGCCCTGGGGCCAGGGCGAGCTGCGCCGGCAATCCGGCCTGGCGCGGGGCGATGGCGGCAGCACCCCGCGGCGCGTCGCCATCCTGGCCTTCGGCACCTTGCTCTACCCGGCACTGGCCGCTGCCGACAGGCTCGACGCGACGGTGGCCAACATGCGATTCGTGAAGCCGCTGGACACCGCACTGGTGGCCGAGCTGGCGCGCACGCACGACGCACTGGTCACGGTGGAAGAGGGCTGTGTGATGGGTGGCGCGGGCAGTGCCGTTGCCGAACACCTTGCCGCTGCAGGCATCACGGTGCCGCTCCTGATGCTGGGCCTGCCCGACGAATTCATCGAGCATGGCGACCCGGCCAAGTTGCTGGCCATGGTGGGACTGGACGCGGCTGGCATCGAGCAATCGGTGCGCAAGCGCTTCGGCGCGCATCTGTCGCTGGTGTCTTCATTGACGTCGCCGGTGCGGCCGGCGGCGAACGACTGAAGCCCGACCGCCTGACACCCGCGCGACAAGACCCTCGCGCCACCCCAATCCACAATCGGTGTCATGCTTCGTCGTGCACCGACGACAGACGATGAACAGCCTCACCGACGCCATCCACATCCCCGACACCCAGAGCGAACGCGATGAGCGGCGCCTTCCGATCCAGCGCGTGGGTGTCAAGGACGTGCGCTGGCCGCTGACCCTCAGTGTGGCCGGCCATGCCCAGCCCACGGTGGCGATGTGGGACCTGGACGTGGCACTGCCCGCCGAGAAGAAGGGCACGCACATGTCCCGCTTCGTCGCGTGGCTCGATCAGCTGCGCACGCCGCTGGACGCGGCCACCCTGCGCGCGCAACTGGCCGCGATGCTGGACAAGCTGGGTGCGAGCGAAGGCCGCATCGAGGCCCGCTTCAGTTTCTTCCTGCGCAAGCGCGCGCCGGTCTCGGGCGTGCAAAGCCTGCTCGACTACCAAGGCCGCTGGATCGCTGAGACTCGCCATGGCGTCACCACCATCCGGGCCGAGGTGGGTGTGCCGGTGAAGAGCCTGTGCCCGTGCTCGAAGGAGATCTCGGACTACGGTGCGCACAACCAGCGCTCGCTGGTGACCATCCGGGTGGAACTGCTGCAATCCGTCGAGTGGCTGGAACTGGTGCGCTTTGCCGAGGAATCCGCTTCCAGCGAGATCTGGCCGCTGCTCAAGCGCCAGGACGAGAAGTGGGTCACCGAGCGGGCCTACGAGAACCCCAAGTTCGTCGAGGATCTGGTGCGCGACGTGGCCTTGCGGCTCAACGCCGACCCGCGCATCGGAGGCTACTGTGTGGATGTGGAGAACTTCGAGAGCATCCACAACCACAGTGCCTATGCACGCATAGAGCGCCAGTGACGGCTTGGGCTGAACGGTCCTCCGCCGGCGACACCAGCACCCCGCAGCGTGGCCCCCTCGTCGCTGCTCACTGCCGACATTGAAGACCCGCTGGCCATGCGCCAGGGTTCGCCGGCTTGGCTGTCACTGGCGCTGATGGACGCACGCAACCGCAGCCTGCGCTGGTGGGCTGCCTTCGAGCCGCTGCGCGCCATGCCGGCGCTCGATGGCTTCGATCCACCAGCCTGGATGGTTGGCCACGCCGCCTGGTTTCAGGAGTACTGGATCTCGCGCTGTCCACAACGCGGCCGGGGTGCTGCGGCCGATCCGGCTGGCCTGCGCCTGGCGTCCATCGAGCCGCGCATGGACGCCTGGTTCGCACCGCCCGCGCCCGCCCGGGCCGACCGTTGGGCCGCGGCGCCAGCCCTGGCGGACGACTTGCGCGACTACCTGGCTGCGACGCTGGACACCACGCTCGAATTGCTGGAGAAGGCGGATGGCAGCGACGCCAGCCTGTATTTCTATCGGCTGGCCCTGTTGCACGAAGACCGCATCGCCGAATCCCTTGGCGAACTGGCGCGTGCCGTCGGATTTGCACTGCCGCCTGGCGGGCCGGCGTTGCCGACACCGCCTGCGCGGGGTCGGCGCGAGCCGATCGGCTTGGCGTCGGCCACGGTCTGGCTGGGCACGCCAGGGGACGGCTTTGCGCCCGACAACGAGCGCCTGGCGCACGAAGTGCACGTCCCAGGCTTCGAGATGGACGCTCAGGCCGTGTGCTGGGCCGAGTTCTCGGAGTTCGCGGCCGATGGCGGCTACGACGATCGCCGCTGGTGGTCCCCGGCAGGCTGGGACTGGATCGAGGCCACTGCCCGAAGGGCGCCGCGCTATGTCGAGCAGCTGATCGACGGCGTCCTGGTGCACCGAGCCGGTCGCCTGGAGCGCGCACCGGCCGGGCAGGCCGTTCAGCACGTCAGTTGGTACGAGGCCGATGCCTGGTGCCGCTGGGCCGGCCGGCGCCTGCCCACCGAGGCCGAGTGGACGCTGGCCGCGGGGCAGGCCCGCGCCCTTGGCCTGGCCTGGGGCGATGGGTTCGAATGGATGGCGGGCACGGCCCAGGCCTGGCCTGGCCAGCAGGACGGCCCGGCGCGCCTGGATCAATGGCCGGTCTGCAAGCCAGGCGACCCCAACCCATGGCGTGTGCTGCGTGGGGCGTCGCCGGTGACGGTGCCACGCCAAAGGCACCTGGGTGTGCGGCGCCATGCCATGGCCGATCGCGACGACCTGTTCAGCGCCTTTCGCAGCTGCGCGCTCTGAGCGCCCCAAGGACGCCGCCACGCGGCGCCCGTCCCCCGTGGTGATCAAGCAAAGTGGCACAGCCACATTTGCTTGAGTACCCGCAGGCCCTTCAGCTTTCGACCAGGCCTTCGCGCACGGCCAGGCGCACCAATGCGGTGACACCGGTGACACCCAACTTGGACATGATGCGGCTGCGGTAGGTGTCCACCGTCTTGGGTGACAGGTGCAGCTGCGTGCCGATGGCGGCACTGCTCAGGCCGTTGACCACCATGGTGACGATCTGACGCTCACGTGGCGACAGGGCGGCGAAGCGGTCTGGCGGCGAATCGTCGGTGAGGGCGCGCAAGGCGAGGTCGGCCACCTGGGGTCCGAAATAGCGTCGACCGTCCGCGACGACCTTGATGGCTTCGAGCAACTCCGGTGCGCCGGAATCTTTCAACACATAGCCATAAGCCCCAAGGCGCACGGCCTCGGCCACATGGCGCGGCTGGGCCGACATGGTGAGCACGATGGCACGCACCACGGCATTGCGGCGCTTCAGCTCCTGCAGCACCTCGAAACCCGAGCGCTCGCCCAGGCCCAGGTCCAGCAGCATCACGTCGGCGTGCCGCTGCTGGGCCTCTGCGACGCTGGCGGTGGGGTCCTGGCTGGCGCCAACCACTTCATGGCCTGCCGCTTCGAGCAACGCCTGCAGTCCATCCCGCAGGATCAGCTGGTCGTCGACCAAATAGATCCGAATCATGCCCGCATTCTCGCAGTAACTTCCAAACAGCTGATACCCGAGGCCACCATCAAACAGGGGGATTGGCGGTCATTCGTCAAATCGAACCCAGGTGCGACAGCTCGATGCCGGGATCCTTGTACTGCGGCGCAAGAGCCTCAAGGACATTGAGGTCGAACGATACCAAAGGACAGGGCTGGTTGATCACATTTGGCGCAGCCTGCGGGAAACCCCGGGCTTGGTGCCACACCGTGAAGGCGGTTTGATGCCGGCATGTCGCTCCCGCGCCTTACCTGTCCCCTGTCCTGCCTGGCGCCGGCCTCCGTTCGGATCCATTTGGTCGGGGCTTGCCTTGCCGCCCTGGGCCACGGCGCGTGGGCCCAGTCCGACGCCAGCGCCAGTGTGGTGGTGACCGGCTCGGTGCAAGGCCAGCGCAGCCTGGACGCGCCCTATGCCATCACGGCCGTGGGCGGCGACGACTTGCGTGCGGCGGGGCCCCTGATCAACCTGTCCGAGGCATTGGCGCGCGTGCCAGGCCTGGTGGCCAGCAACCGCAACAACTATGCACAGGACCTGCAGATCAGCTCGCGCGGCTTCGGGGCGCGGGCCGCGTTCGGTGTGCGGGGCTTGCGGCTGTATGCCGACGGCATCCCCGCCACCATGCCCGACGGCCAGGGTCAGGTGGCACATTTCGACCTGGCCAGCGCGCAGCGCATCGAGGTCTTGCGCGGGCCTTTCTCGGTGCTGTACGGCAACAGCTCGGGTGGTGTGATCGCGATGTTCAGTGAGCCCGTGCGCGAGCGCCGTGTCGAGCTGGGGCTGGATGCGGGCAGCTCAGGCTTGAAGCAGGCGCGCCTGCGTGTGGCCGCTGCGCTGGCGCCCGGCCTGGACCTGCAGGCCAGCCTGGCGGACATGACGCTGGACGGCTTTCGGCCGCAGAGCGAGGCCCACCGCAGCTTGGGCAACGCTCGCCTGGCGTGGGTGGGCGATCAGGATCGCGTCACCATGTCGCTGTCCAGCCACGAGCAGAGCGCGCAGGACCCGCTGGGCCTGACGCGAGCCCAGTTCGATGCTGACCCGATGCAAACCACGGCTCAGGCCGTCCAGTTCGACACCCGCAAGGCCATTGCACAGACCCAAGGTGGGCTGAACTGGCGCCACCAGTTCGCCGGCGACAGCCCACTGCGCGAAACCGGGCTCACGCTCTACCAGGGCGCGCGCAGCGTCACGCAGTGGCAGGCCATCGCGCCCACGGTCCAGACGCCGGTCCGGCATGGTGGCGGGGTGGTGGATTTCGATCGCGACTACCGTGGCGTCGAAGGCCGCAGCACCTGGCGCCTGGGCACGGCCGACGTGGTGGTGGGCCTGAACTTCGAGTCCCAACGCGATGACCGCCGTGGCTTCGAGAACTTCGTCGGCACGGGGGCGACCCAGGTGCTGGGCGTGACCGGCAAGCTGCGCCGCGACGAGACCAACCGGGCCACCACGCGCGAGGCCTTCACCCAGGTGGAATGGCCCGTGGCCGACGCGCTGTCGCTCACCGGCGGCGTGCGCACGGGTCGCGTGAGCATGAGTACGGGCGACCATTTCCTGAGCAACGGCGACGATACCGGGGCGTTGGCCTACCGGTACACCAACCCGGTGATCGGTCTGCGCTGGCGCCTGCAATCCAACTGGGCCCTGCACGCCAGCGCCGCGCGGGGCTTCGAATCGCCCACGCTGGGCGAGCTGGCCTATCGACCCGATGGCAAGGCGGGCTTCAACGACGCCTTGCTCGGGCAAGCGAGCCGGCAGTTCGAGGCGGGTTCGAAGTGGCGCCTGGCGGGCCTGGACATCGATGCCACCGTGTACGCGGTGGACACCGACCATGAGATCGGCGTGCAGACCAACAGCGGTGGGCGCTCCACCTTCCAGAACGTCGGGCGCACGCGGCGGCAAGGGGCCGAGCTGGCGCTGCAATGGAAACCTGCGGCGGCATGGCGCGCCCAGTTCTCGGCCAGCTGGCTGGCCGCAACCTACCGCGACGGCTTCACGACCTGCGCCGCGTCACCGTGCACCACGCCCAACGTGAAAGTGGCCGCGGGCAACCGCATCGTCGGCACCCAGGCGGCCAGTGCCTGGGCCGAAGCGGCCTGGCAACCCGGTTGGCTGCCCGGCGAATTGGCGCTGGAATGGCGCGCCATGGGGCGCACCCAGGCCAACGACACCAACACCGAGCAGGCCGGCGGCTACGCCCTGGCCCACCTGCGCTGGCGCACGCAGTGGTCAATGGGCTCGGCCGACACGGTCGAGTTGCTGGCCCGGGTGGACAACCTGTTCGACCGCGTGCACGTGGGCAGCGTCATCGTCAACGATGGCAATGGACGCTATTTCGAGCCCGGCGCACCGCGCAGCCTGTTGCTGTCGGCACGCTGGCAACACCGCTGGTGAACGTGGGAGATCGCGCATGGATCGACGACGGCTGCTGACCTGTGCCGGCGCGGCGATGGCCACATTGGCGTGGCCAACATGCGCGCGGGCCGCCGCCGATGATTTCGACGGTGACCCGTACAAGTCCTATCAATGGACCGAACTGCGCAGGGAGTTTCTCGGCCCCAAGGCCCGGGTGCAGTTCGATGCCCGGGTGCGGGTGCTGGGACCGACCTTCGCCGAAGACCCGATGAACGTGCCCATCACCGTGTCCACCGACCTGCCCGGCGTGCAACGCCTGATGGTGTTGGTGGACCGCAACCCGATTCGCAAGGTGCTTGAGTTGCAGCCCATGGCAGCGCAGCCCTCCGTGAGCTTTCGCTTCAAGCTGGAGCAGGCCTCGCCGGTTCGGGCGCTGGCATTGACGGCGGACGGCGTTTGGCACGTGGGGGGCGCCTGGGTGGATTCGGCCGGCGGCGGATGCACGGTGCCCGGCGGCACGCGATCGGACGGCACTTGGTCGCAGACGCTGGGGCAGGTGAGTGGGCGCCTGTTCAGCGCCGCACCTGGTGCCGTGGAGGCGGGCGCTCGGCTGCGCCTGCGCGTCATGCACCCGATGGACACGGGACTGGTCAACGGCATTCCGGCCTTCCACCTCGCGCGGCTGTCCGTGCGAGACGCCGCTGACCGTGAGCTGCTGCGTCTGCAGACCTTCGAGCCGGTGAGCGAAAACCCGGTGCTGTCCTTCGACTTTGCCAAGCCGCCACCCGGACCCTTGCGCATCGTGGGCGTGGACAACAACGGCAACCGCATCGACAGCAAGGTGGACTGATGCGCCGCCATCTGCCCGGTCCCGCATCGATCCGCCTCGCAGCGGCCGTGCTGGTGCTGCCCGTGCTGGCCTGGCTGTGCGGCTCGATGCCGGCGCGCGCCGAGGCGCCGGCGGTCAAGCTGGCCACCTTCGACTACGGCCTCAAGGCCCGTGCACTGGCCGATGGCGTCTATGTCGTCGAAGGGGCCAACGACGACTTCACCCTGGCCAACGGCTGCAACATCATCAACACCGGCTTCATCACCACTGGGGCCGGGGTCCTGGTGATCAACACGGGGCCGAGCAGGCGCTATGGCGAGCAACTGCGCGCGCTCATCGCACGCACCACGCGCGAGCCGGTGGTGCAGGTGATTCACCTCAACCTGCACCCCGACTACTTCCTCGGCAACCAGGCCTTTGCCGACGTGCCGCGCAGCGCCACGACGGTGACGCGTGCCGGCATGCAGCGCGAGGCCAAGGCCTACGAGGACAACCTCTACCGCCTGTGTGGCGACTGGATGAAAGGCACCGAGAGCCTGTTGCCCACGCAGAGCATCGGTCCCGGGCCGCTGCGCATCGGCGTGCGCGAGTTCGAGCTGCGCGAGTACCAGGGCCACACCGACAGCGATCTCGTGTTGATCGACAAGAGCAGCAGCGTGGCCTTCGTCGGCGGGCTGGTGTTCGCGAGCCGCATGCCCACCACGCCGCACGCCGACCCCAAGGCCTGGCTGCGCGCCCTCGATGCCTTGCCCGTGGCCCGCATGGCGCAGGTGGTCCCGAGCCACGGCCCGGTGCATGTCGGCGCCCAAGGCCAACAACAGACCAAGGCCTACATCGCCTGGCTGGACGAGCACTTCACGCAATGGGCCAGCAGCGGTTGGGAGATGAACGAGGTGCTGCGTGCGCCAGTGCCCGACCCGTTCCGCCACTGGGCGGGCTGGCCGGCCGAGTACACGCGCAACGTGGCACACCTGTACCCGCGCTACGAACGCGCGGCGCTGCAGCGCACGAAACAGCCGTGACCCGTGGGCCGGTCGGTTGTGCAAGTCTGGAGCAATCCACCACGGGAAACCCCTCGGAATGAGGGGGTCTTCGCTCCCCTAACCTTTGGCACGCAACTTGCCATTCCCAGTCCCTGAAGCGACGGGCGCATGACGCCCGTGCTCACCTTGTTCCACCTGGAGGAGACACCACCATGCGATTGAAGCTTTTGAGCGTACTCGTCACCCTGGGCCTTGCCGCCATGGGTGCGCAAGCCGTCGTGACCGATCAGATGATCGAGAACGACGCCAAGTCCACCGACGATGTATTGAGCTGGGGCATCGGCACCGCCGGCCAACGCTATTCACCGCTGAAGGCCGTGAACACCAGCAACGTGGCCAAGCTGGTGCCGGTGTGGTCGTTCTCGTTCGGCGGCGAAAAGCAGCGTGGACAAGAAAGCCAGCCCGTCATCCACAACGGCAAGATGTTCGTCACTGCGTCGTATTCGCGCATCTTCGCGCTCGACACCAAGACCGGCGCCAAGCTCTGGAAGTACGAGCACCGCCTGCCCGACGGCATCATGCCCTGCTGCGACGTGGTCAACCGCGGCGCCGCGCTGTACGACAACCTGGTGATCTTCGCCACGCTCGATGCGCAGATCGTGGCCCTGAACCAGGACACCGGCGACGTGGTCTGGAAGGAAAAGATCGACGACTACGCCGCCGGCTACTCGGCCACGGCGGCCCCCATCATCGCCAACGGCATGATCCTCACGGGCGTTTCGGGCGGCGAGTTTGGTGTGGTCGGCCGGGTCGAGGCGCGCGACGCCAAGACCGGTCGCCTGGTGTGGGTGCGCCCCACCGTCGAAGGCCACATGGGCTACAAGTACGACAAGGACGGCAACAAGACCGAGATCGGCATTTCCGGCACCACCAACAAGAGCTGGCCGGGCGACCTGTGGAAGACCGGCGGCGCGGCCACCTGGCTGGGTGGCACCTACAACAGCAAGACCGGCCTGGCCTACTTCGGCACCGGCAACCCGGCCCCGTGGAACAGCCATTTGCGCAAGGGCGACAACCTGTTCTCGTGCTCCACCGTCGCCATCGACGTGAAGACCGGCGCCATCGTCTGGCACTACCAGGGCACGCCCAACGACGGCTGGGACTTTGACGGCGTCAACGAGTTCATCACCTACGACGAAGGCGGCAAGGTGCTCGGCGGCAAGGCCGACCGCAACGGCTTCTTCTATGTGCTCGATGCCAAGACCGGCAAGCTGGAGAACGCCTTCCCGTTCGTCAAGAAGATCACCTGGGCCACCGGCATCGACCTGAAGACCGGCCGGCCGAACTTTGTGCCCGAGAACCGCCCCGGCGACCCGACCGCGGGCGCCGACGGCAAGAAGGGCAACGTGGTGTTCTCTGCGCCCTCGTTCCTCGGCGGCAAGAACCAGATGCCGATGGCCTACTCGCCCGACACCAAGCTGTTCTACGTGCCGGCAAACGAATGGGGCATGGAGATCTGGAACGAGCCCATCACCTACAAGAAGGGCGCGGCCTATCTGGGCGCCGGCTTCACCATCAAGACGATCAACGACGACCACATCGGTGCGATGCGCGCGGTGGATCCGAAGACCGGCAAGACGGTGTGGGAGGTGAAGAACAACGCGCCGCTGTGGGGCGGAGTGCTGACCACCGGCGGCAATCTGGTGTTCTGGGGCACGCCGGAAGGCTACCTGCAGGCAGCCGATGCCAAGACCGGCAAGATCCTGTGGAAGTTCCAGACCGGCTCAGGCGTCGTGGCGCCCCCGATCACCTGGTCGGAGAAGGGCGAGCAGTATGTCGCCGTGGCTTCGGGCTGGGGCGGTGCGGTGCCGCTGTGGGGAGGCGACGTGGCCAAGAAGGTCAGCTTCCTGGAGCAGGGCGGTTCGTTGTGGGTCTTCAAGATCCCCAAGTGAGGTTGGCGCCCTGGCGCTTCACGTGAACATGGCCAGAGTCGCGGGCCAGATCGGTTGACCAAGGGGCCTGCGGGCCCCTTGCCCATGGGGCTGCCCGCTGGGGCAGCCCACCGGCGCGGCGGCAGAATCCGCCCGTGGACCCGATGAACTCGCCGTTCCCTCCTGTGGCTGTGCGCCCACCCCTCGATCTGCCGCGCCTGGTGATGCGCCGCGCTGCGCTGTTGGCGTGTCTGGTGTTGGGACTGGCCCTGGCATTGGGGCTGGCGCGCGTCGGGCACGACATCGACGAGGAGGTCGATGCGGCCATGACGCTGGCCAGCCTGATGGCCGGAGTGGGCAAGCTGGGGCAGAGCGACAGCCAGAGCGCTTTGAAGGAAATGCGGCAATTGCAGGCCCGGCACCCGCTTCGGCATCTGGAGTTGCAGGTACACGACGCCGAAGGCCGCGCATTGCTTGCCCCAATGCAAGAGGCCGCGGTGCCCTCGTGGCTCGGCTGGATCACGGCTGTTCACCGCAGCTTGGCGGCCACGGCCCATCCGCGGCGCGAGGCCTGGACCGTTCATCGACCCGATGGCGCGCGCTGGACGATCTCGCTGTCGGCGTCCCCGGAGAGCGAGCGGCAAGAAGCCATGGGCAGCCTGCTCGGCATGCTGGGCATGCTGCTGTTTTGCGTGGCCGGCCTGCTGATGGTGATGCGCTGGAATCTGCGCCAGGCGTTCCTGCCACTTGGGCGGCTGCTCGACGCCATCGCGGGCATCGAGTCCAACCGCACCGAGGCCGTCAAGCGATTGCCGGTCATGCCGATTCGGGAGTTGGAATCCGTGGCGGCTGCGATGCGGCATCTGGCCCGGTCCTTGGACGACGCCGAGGCCCGTCGGCGCCGACTCAGCCTGCAGGTGCAGAGCCTGCAGGAGGACGAACGCACTCGGCTGGCGCGCGAACTGCACGACGAATTCGGCCAACGCCTGACCGCCTTGCGTGTGGACACCGCCTGGCTGCTGCGGCGCCTGGCCGATCGTTCGGACTTGAAGCCCGTGGTGCAGGGCATGGTGGCGCAGTGCGAGCACGTGCAGCAGGACATCCGAGCGCTGCTGACGCGACTGCAGCCGTTTGCGCGCTTGCGTGCCGACGCCGACACCGGCGAATCCACCGAGAGCCTGCATCGATTGCTGACCGTGCTGCAGGATCTGATCGCCAGCTGGGCGCCAGGCGACGGGCGTGACGGACGCGCTCTTTGCGAGTTGGCATTGCATTGGCAATCCGCGGACGGTCAGACCATGTCCTGGCCCGACGCGTCCGCGCTCGCGCCGCTGCAACTGCCCCGCAGCCTGGCCCTGACGCTGTTTCGCATCAGCCAGGAAGCCTTGACCAACGTGGCGCGGCACGCCCGGGCCGAGACCGTCCGCCTGTCGTTGACGCTGCAGGGCGACGCGCAACCGGGTGCGCCGGTGCGCATCGAGTGGTCCGTCTGCGACGACGGCGTCGGCCTGCCTGCGGGCGATGGGTCCTGGCCGCGCGGCAATGGCCTGGCGGGCATTCAGGAGCGCGTCTGGGCGCAGGGCAGCGACCTCGCCTGCATCGCCGCCCGCTCCGGTGGCACTGGCCCCGGCCTGTGCCTGCGCGCGAGCTTCGACACCCAATGGCAGACCAGGGCCCCCGCCGACAAGGTGGGTCTGTGACGGCCGCGCGTGCGGCGTGGCGGGTGGTGCTGGTGGACGACCATGCCGTGGTGCGTGCCGGCTACCGCCGGCTGCTGGAAGACGAGCGCGACATGAGCGTCGTTGCCGAACATGGCACGGCGGACCAGGCCTATGCCTGGCTGTGTCAACACACTGCGCCCGGGGCACCGGCCGAGCTGATGGTGCTGGACTTGTCGATGCCGGGCCGCAGTGGCCTGGACATGCTGCGACGCGTGGCGCTGCGCTGGCCCACGCTGCGCGTGCTGGTGTTCAGCATGCACGACAACCCGGCCATGGTGGCGCAGGCCTTGCGGGCCGGTGCGGCCGGCTATGTCACCAAGGGCAGCGAACCTGAGTTCCTGGTGCAGGCCCTGCGCCGGGTGGCGTCTGGCGAACAGGCCGTGCTTTCGCCCGACGTCGCGCAGGCGCCCGCGTCGCCAGCGGCCATGCCGCCGCACCTGGCCTTGACGGGACGCGAGTTCGACGTGCTGCGTGGTCTGGTCGACGGCCTCACGCTGGACGAGATTGCGCAGCGCCTGCGACTGAGTTCCAAGACCATTTCGAACTACCAGACGATCATCCGGCAGCGTCTGGGCGTGACCACGGCGGTGGAACTGTTGCGCTACGCGCAGGAGCATCGGCTGTTCGTGGCCTGATCGGCAGTCGACAGGCCCGGTGCCTGGCTCTTGAGCAAATGTCGCTTGGCCACTTTGCTCAACCCCCACGGGGGGCGGACCATGCATGTCGCCGGCCTGTGGGCGCTCTCAAGTCGGGAAGAGTTCCCGGGTGGTGCGGATCATTTCTTGCGTCCAATGGGGCCAAGACGACGAACGATCCCCATCGAGGAGACCTTGTGATTGCTGCCGACTTCCGCCTCTCGCGACACCGCTTCGCCCTGGCCGCTGCGCACCTGCTGCTGGCCACGGGGCCCGCGCTGGCGCAACCAGCCCCTCAACGTGTCGATGTGGTGGCCACCACGCCCTTGCCGGGCCTGGACGTGCCCAAGGATCGCGTGCCGGCCAACGTGCAGACAGCCAGCGGGGCCGAGATCGAGCGCAGCCATGCGGCCGACCTCGCCGCCTACCTCAACCGCCGGCTGGGCAGCGTGCACATCAACGAGGTCCAGAACAACCCCTTCCAGCCTGATCTGAACTTCCGTGGCTTCACCGCCTCGCCATTGCTGGGCACGGCACAGGGCCTGTCGGTGTACCTGGATGGTGTGCGCTTGAATCAGCCGTTTGGCGATGTCGTGAGCTGGGATCTGATCCCCAAGTCGGCCATTGCGTCGATTGCCTTGATGCCAGGGTCCAACCCGCTGTTCGGGCTCAACACGCTGGGCGGCGCCCTGTCGGTGCAGACCAAGGACGGGGCAAAGAACCCGGGCACCTCGGTGCAGGTGCTGGGCGGCAACCATGGCCGAGTGGCCGCCGAGTTCGAGAGCGGTGGGGTCCAGGCCGGTGGCACCAGCTGGTTCGTCACTGGCCAGCGCTTTCATGAACAGGGCTGGCGTGCCGACTCACCCAGCGATGTGGGCCAGCTGTTCGGCAAGTTTGGCTTCAAGGCCGGCGAAGCCAGGCTGTGGCTGACCGCAGCACTGGCCGACAACGACCTCAACGGCAACGGCCTGCAGGAGCAACGCCTGCTGGCGGCCGACCGTGCCAGCGTCTACAGCAAGCCGGACAACACGGGCAATCGATCGCACCTGCTCAACCTGTCGGGCACACAGAGCCTGAGCGACTCGATCTCGCTGTCGGGCAACGTCTACTGGCGTCGCATCCAGACCGCCACCTACAACGGCGATGTGAACGATGGCTCGCTCGACCAGTCTACCTATCAGCCCAATGCCAACGAGCGCGCGGCATTGACGCGAGCCGGCTACACCGGGTTCCCGACCGCTGGGGAGAATGCCGCCAACACACCGTTCCCGAAATGGCGTTGCATCGGACAGGCCTTGTTGAACGACGAGCCGGCCGAGAAGTGCAACGGGCTGATCAACCAGTCCCGCACGCACCAGACCAACCAGGGCCTGGCCCTGCAGGTTCACGGTGAGGCCAAGACGCCTGGCCTGGCGCATCAGTGGGTGGCGGGCGTGGCTTTGGACACCAGCCGCGTGCACTTCACCCAAGGCTCGGAATTGGGCTACCTCACCCCCGATCATGGCGTCGTCGGCGTCGGCGCCTTTGGCGATGGCGTGACGGGCGGCAACGTGGACGGTGCAGCCTACGACACGCGCGTGGACCTGTCGGCGACCACCCGCACCTGGAGCGCCTATGCCAGCGATGTGCTGGCCCTGAATCCGCGCACGCACCTCACCCTGTCGGGTCGATTCAACCGCAGCACGGTTCAAAGCCGTGATGCCATCACGCCAGGTGGTGGGGCGGGCTCGCTCGATGGCGAACATCGATTCAGTCGCTTCAACCCGGCCATCGGCTTGACCTTTGCCGCGAGCCCCGACCTGACGGCCTATGCAGGACTCAACCAGGGCAGCCGCGCGCCATCGGCCGTGGAACTGGGTTGTGCCGACCCGGCCAACCCCTGCAAGTTGCCCAACGCCATGGCCGGAGACCCGCCGCTGCGGCAAGTGGTCACCACCACCATGGAGGCGGGGCTGCGTGGTGGCCGCGACGGCACCGCCTGGAACCTCGGCGTGTTCCGCGCCAACAACCAGGACGACATCCTGTTCGTGGCCGACGACGCTGCGGGGTTCGGCTACTTCAAGAACTTCGGCCGAACCCGCCGGCAAGGCATCGAGGCGGGCTGGAGCACGCGCCTCGGCGCAGCCCAGTGGGGTGTCAACTACACCCGCCTCGACGCCACCTTCCGCAGCAGCGAGTTGCTCGGCGGCGCCGGCAACAGCAGCAACGAGGCGGCCGCCGATGGTCTGCCCGGGGTCGAAGGCAACATCGAGGTGCATGCCGGGGACCGCCTGCCTCTGGTCCCTCGGCACCTGCTCAAGGTGTTTGCCGAATGGCCGGTGGGCGAGGCGCTGTCGCTCAGTGCCGACCTGACGGCCGTGGGCGGGGTCTACGCCCGGGGCAACGAGAACAATGCGCATCAGCCCGACGGGAAGTACTACCTCGGCCCGGGTCGAAGTGCGGGCTACGCGGTGTTCAACCTGGGCGCCGAGTGGCGGGCCGCGCGCGGCCTGACGGCCTTTGCGCAGGTGAACAACCTGCTGGACCGCCGCTACAACACGGCCGCACAACTGGGCGCCAGTGCGTTTGATGCCAATGGCCACTTCGTGGCCCGGCCGTTTCCTGCCAATGCCCAGGGGGATCGGCCCTTGGTGAGCTCCACGTTCTTCGCGCCGGGCGCGCCGCGCTCGTTCTGGATCGGGGTGCGCTACACGCTGGGCCGCTGAGATCCGCGCTGCGGCGCCGCCGCGGCCGCGCAAGGAACTGTTGGCACTGGCTGTGTCGGTGCAACGTGCGGGGGAGAGCGGCGCGCGAGACCGGCGTGGCAATTGGGCCAGGGTTTTCGACGTCTCGTTCGAGGGCGCAAACAGCGCGCGCTATCGGCCCGCGGCTGGCTACAGGCCCGCCAGGTAGTGCGCGAGGTTCTCAATGTCGGTATCGCTCAAGGTGTTCGCCACGCTGGTCATGTTGCCGGCATCGTTGGTCCGCCGGCGACTCTTGAAATCCTTCAACTGCTTGAGGATGTAGTCGTAGGACTGGCCCGCCACCCGAGGGATCTCGTTCTGGCCCAGAAAGCCCCCCAGATGGCACATCGTGCACAGGGTTTCGTCGGCCTTGGCCTTGCCCAACCTGGCCTTGTCCGGATCGGCCTGAAACTTCAGGTCCTGGTGCTTCTGGCCTGCAAAATACGCGGCCAGTTCACGCATCTCGTCGCGGCTCAGGTCCTTGACCATGGTCGACATCAGCGGATCGCTGCGTCGTCCCTCCTGAAAGTCGCGCAGCTGCAGATACATGTATCTCGAAGTCTGACCCGCGAGCGAGGGCACCTGGGGCAGCGCCGAATTGCCTTGTGGCCCATGGCAGGTGGTGCAAGTCACGGCCTTGGCGGGTGGCTCGGATGGCTGAGCTTGGGCCGCCGCATGCGCACATGAAAAGGCGGCCACCAGGGCCGCCGCCGAACGGAAAGTGAATTGCATCGTTGCCGGGATGATCGAGTGGCCGGTCAGGGCAGCGCGAAGACGATCACTGAATTGCCGCGCTTGAAGTCCAGTTGCGTGTTGCCACCGGCGGCCACGGCCACGTACTGCTTGCCACCCACCGTGTAGGACACGGCCGGCGCATTCACGCCCGCGCCGCACTGGTATTCCCACAGCTTCTTGCCGGTCTTGGCGTCGAAGGCGCGGAACAGGCCATTGCCTTCGCCGTTGAACACCAGGTCGCCTGCCGTGGCCAGCACGCCGCCAATCAGCGGCTGCTCGGTGTCGAACTTCCAGGCCACCTTGCCGGTGTCCAGGTTCACGGCGGACAAGCGACCCCACTGCTTCTCGCTCGGAATGGTCTTGAATGCGCCGCCCAGCCACAGCTTGCCGCCGGGGTACTTGCTCTCCTCCACGTGGTAGGTCATGGGTTGGTGCAGGTTGGCCGCGTACACCAGACGGTGCTTGGGGTTGATGGCCATCGGGCTCCATTCCACGCCGCCGTTCGCGCCGGGCAGCATGCGTGCGCCGTCCTTGGTCGGCAGCACCCACATGTTCTCCTGCGGCACCATGGCTTCGCTGAAGCGGATCAACTCACCCGTGGCTCGGTCGTGCACATACACATGGCCGGTCTTGCCGCCATGGATGGCGACCTTGCGCATCTTGCCGTCCTTGCCGGCGGCCTCGGTGAGGATCACCGGCGACACCGCATCCAGGTCCCACACGTCGTGGGCGACGTATTGGTAGTGCCACTTGTAGGCGCCGGAGTTCAGATCAACGGCGACGATGGAATCCGTGTACAGGTTGTCGCCCGGCCGCTCCTTGCCGTAGAGGTCGGGACTGGGGTTGCCGACCACGAAGAACGCGGTGTTGCTCTCCAGGTCGACCGCAGGCGCCATCCACACGCCGCCGCCCAAGGTCTTGTAGAAATCCCCACCCTGCTTGGCCAGTTGTGCTTTCTCGCCCGCGATGTCGCGCAGCATGTTGCGGTTGGTGGCGTCGTTGACGGCCCAAACGCCCTCGTGGCCCTTCTCGGGGATGGTGTGGAAGGTCCAGAGCAGCTTGCCGTCGTTGGCGTCATAGGCCTTGACGAAGCCGCGGATGCCGTACTCGCCACCATTGGTGCCGATCAGGATCTTGCCGTTCACGGCCACCGGGGCCATGGTTTCCGAATAGCCTTCTTCCGGATCGGCGATCTGGGTGGACCACAGCAGCTTGCCGGTCTTGGCATCCAGCGAAACCAGCTTCGCATCCAGCGTGCCCATGTAGACGCGGTCGTTCAGGATCGCCACGCCACGGTTGTTGGGCCCGCAGCAGTAGGTGGTGACCGGCCCCATCTTGTGCTTGTAGTGCCAGAACTCCTTGCCCGTGGTGGCATCCAGCGCATACACGTGGTTGTACGAGGTGGTGATGTACATGATGCCGTCGATCACGATCGGCGCCGTCTCCATCGACTCCAGCACTTCGGTCTGGAACTGGAACGCCGGGCGCAGCTTGCCCACGTTCTTGGTGTTGATCTGCGCGGCGGGGTAGTACCGCGTCTGCGCATAGTTCATGTTCGAGTGCAGGAAGTTGGCGCTGTCGGCGCTGGCAGCGTTCAACTTGCCTTGCGGCACCGCGATCGCCTTGGGCACGGCAGAGCCGGTGGCCGTGGCCCCGCCCTGGATCTCGGACTGCGCCAGCGTGCCAGCGCTGGCCAGGGACAGCAGCGATGCGGCGGCGACAAGGCGCACCACTGACGGGACGTATGGATGGGTCATTGCGTGTTCTCCTCAAACTCAGCAATCGATGAACCAATGCATGGGATGCCCAGTGCCTGGTTGCCGTTGTCAAACTGATTCTTTTGAGTGATGCGGGATGCATTGCAGCCCTTGGCCGACCCCGCCCGCACGGTGCGTTCCAACTCGCCGCGCGTGGCGCAGAATATCGGCAATTTGATCTGGCGCAAACAACTTTCGATGCGGCGCCGCAGCAACTGTTCAGATTCCCGGAGAACCTCATGGCGCGGTTTTGGATCGGCTTCATCGTCGTTGTGACAGGCGCTTTCAACACCGGGGCCGCATGGGCCCAGGCCGCGAGCAATCCAAGCCTCAACGCTCAACTGCTGGTGGCCGCGCGGCAGGCCGATCTTGCCGCGGTCAAGCGCGCCCTGGGCCTGGGAGCGTCGCCCGACGCGCGCAACCGGCTGGGCAAGACGGTGCTGATGCTGGCGGCCGAGAAGGGCAACGTGCCGATGGCCACCGCCATGATCCAGGCGGGCGCCGACGTGAACCTCGCCTCGGTGGAACGCGTGACGCCATTGATGGCCGCATCGTTCGGTGGGCATGCCGAGATCGTCCAGCGACTGCTGGAACATGGGGCCCGAGCCAACGCGCTGGACCGCATGCACAAGCCCGCCATCGTCTATGCATCAGGGCAGGGCCATGCGGCCATCGTGGCGCAGTTGCTGGATCGCGGCGTGCCGGTGAACGCGGCCTATGAGAACCAACTCACCGCACTGATGTGGGCAGCGGGGCAAGGACAAGCCGACGTGGTGCGCCTGCTGATGGCGCGTGGCGCCGATGCAGCGCTGCGGGACGACCGGGGCCTGCGTGCTGCGGACATGGCCGCGCAGGCGGGCCACGCCGCGGTCGCGGCCTTGCTGCAGGCGCCCTGAGCGGCTCGATCGTCAGCCCGGTGCCCGCGCCAGGCCCAATCGCTCCACCATGCGCCGCTCGGCGGCATAGGCCTCGCGCATGGCGCGGCCATAGTCCTCCGGGCCCAGGTAGGCCAGGTCCTGGTCATAACGTTCGAGTTCAGCGATGTGCGCCGGGTCGTGCATGGCCACCTTGAAGGCGTCGTGCAGCACCTGCACCACCGGAGCCGGCACGCCGCGAGGACCGGCCAGGCCATAGGGCGAGGTGGCGACGATGCCGTGGCCCAGTTCGCGCAGCGTGGGCACCTGCGGGAAGCGGCGCGAGCGATGCTCGCCGAACGTGGCCAGCAAACGCAGCTTGCCCGAATCGACGAAGGGTGCGAAGCCATTGGAATTGACGCCCACCATGACCTGGCCCGAAGACACCGCGATCATCTGATCGGCCGTGCCCTTGTAGGGCACGTGCACATAGCTCAGACCCTTGCGTGCAAACAGCTCGTCCATCACGAGGTGCGGCGTGGTGCCCACGCCGTTGGTGGACACCAGCAACTCGCCCGGGCGCTGCTTGGCCAGCGCGAACAGGTCGTCCAGGCTGCGGATCTGGCTGCTGGCCGGCACCACGATGCCGAAGGTGACGCCGCTGATCTGGATGATGGGCGTGGTGTCGCGGATCGGGTCCCACAGCAGCTTCTGCACCAGCGGGGCGCGAAACACCGGCTGCGGCATCTGCGCGATGGTGTAGCCGTCGGGCGCGGCCTGTTGCAGCACCGGCATGGCCAGGGTGCCGCCGGCGCCCGAGCGGTTCTCGATCAGCACCCGTTGGCCGAGCTGGCGACCGGCCAGTTCGGCCAGCAGGCGCATGGTGAGGTCGGTGGCGCCCCCGGCGGGCCAGGGCACCCACAGCGTCACGGGCCGGGTCGGAAAGCCGTGGGGTGCTTGCGCCAGCGCCATGCCGTAGGCCGGTGCCAGTGCGGCGGCGCCGAGCAGGCCGATGGCCTGTCGTCGGCGCGGGTGATGGGTCATTGCCATTCGGTCAGTTCCAGGGTCAGCGTGCCGCCGGACAGGAAGGTGGACTGCGCAGGCTCGCTGCGCACCATCCTGGCCAGGCCCACGCCCTTGCAGTACCACTCGGTGGTGTTCAGCGGCATGTCCTTGAATCCGTTCACCGGGTCGGCAAACAGCCGCATCGCGGCCGTGCCCTGCACCCGGATGCAATCGTTGAACTCGCCGGCACGGGTCTTGAGTTTCTCGCCCAGCGCCTCGATGCGGTACTGCATCATCACCGGCTGCTGCGTGTGGCGGATCTCGGGCGGAAAGTCGTTCTTGCGGCGCAGCAGGTAGGACGTGGTCATGGCCTGCCATTGCGTGCCCACGGCCATTGGCGTCTTCAGCACGTAGCGCGGCGGCTTGTCGACACTGGGCTCGGCCTCCAGGTCGGTCTTGGTGGCCACCCGGAAGATGCCGGTATCGTCGGCGCGCAGCCAGTAGTCCACGCCACTGGCGCTGCGCCGCCGAAAGGCCCGGCCGCCGCTGTCGAGGGGCTCTTCGCCCAGCGTGCTCAGCACCATGGCCTCATGCTCGACGCTGTTGTCCTCGCGTTCTGTGGCGGCGTCGTAGGCCCAGCGGTGGCCGGACTCCAGCGGGAAGTACGAGGTGCTGGGCGACGATCCCGTGCAGGCGCCCAGGCCGAGGACGAGCGCGCCGGCCGAGACAGTGGTGAGTGTTGCGCGGCGCATCATTTCTCCGGCAACTGCGGCGCGGGCAGGTCGCGGATCTTCACCTCCTGCTCGTCGGCACCCGGCCGCAGCCAGCCCAGGCCCTTCTTGCCGGCCTTCGGCGTGGCCGTGCCCATCTGGCTGACGCCTTGTCGCGATTTCTTCATGCCCTCGTTGAGCAGCGCATGCAGGTCCTTGGCGTAGGGCAGCTTGTAGGCGCGCGGCTGGGCCACCGGCTTGCCGTTCTCGATGGCGTTGAGCCAGACGTACAGCGCGCCCGCCGTCTTGTTGCTGGGCTCCTCGATCACCGCTGCCAAGAGCGTGAAGCGCTCCGGCAGCGCGTCGGCGGTGGGCCAGCCCGACAGGTTGTGCACCACGTCGTCGGCCCAGAAATAGAACACGGCCACGCCGGCCACCAGCAGCGCTTTCAGCCACGCGGGCCAGCGTGACCACACCAGGGCCATGGCGCACAGGAACACCAGGGCGGCGAAGGAGAGGATGAGTGCGGTGTTCACGGCGGATCAGATCCTTTGGACCAATGTCTTGGGCAGCGTGTTGACCTGCCCGACGCTGCCATCGGGCAGCACGGTGAAGCGCACGGCGGTGGCCTCGTCGCCCTTGCGCGCCAGCGTCACCTGGCCGTAGTACACGACCTCGGCGCGCGGGTTGACCTTGACGACGGACACCGACACGTCCACCGGCTTGCCGTCCTTCGATTCGTAGTAGTGGGCATTGACCGTGTACTCGCCGGGGGCGATGCCGCGCAAGGTCACCACCTCCTGGTTCAGCGGGTTCACGATGGCCTTGCCATTGACCACGATGGTGTCGTTGGCCAGGCCACGGTCGTCGCGGTCCAGGTGCATCAGTCCGGACTCGCGGGCACGGAACCAGACCAGGTTGCCGCCCGGGTCCTGCACCCAGGTGTCGATGTCGTTGGGGTTCATGTCGGGCCAGGACACCGTGATGATGAACTCGGCCTTGGCGGGGATGTCGCCGGCCTTCAGCGCCCGCGGGTTCATCGCCAGCAGCGCCACGATGAAGCAGAAGACGAACGCGATCAACATGTTGAACAACATGTCATAGAAGGGATCGACCTCCGCTTCGCGGGATTGCCGGCGTCTGCGCATGCGGTGTCAGATCTGCGGTGTGGCGGGGTTGTCCGAGCGGATGCTCAGGCCCGCTCTTTGGCAGTCGGCGACCAAGGCGTCCGCAAACCGGTCCAGGCGGGTCAACTGAATCCCCAACAGGATGTTGCCCACCAGCCCGACCATGGTGGTGAGCAGCGCGATGCCCAGACCCGTGGTCAGGCTCTTGAGCAGGTCTTGCGTCTGCGTGGGATCGAAGTTCTGGATCTGCCCGATGTTCAGCGCCAGCACCGAAAAGCCGATCACCTTGCCCAGAAGGCCGAGCTTGAGCTGGATGCCGTTCACCCACCAGGCGGTGTGGTGCGGACCGTGGGTGTGCTCCATCAGCAGGTCGAGTGGCGCGTCGGCGTCGCGCGGGGCGGCGGCCAAGGCGCTGAGGTAGTCGCTGGCCCATCCTTCATTGGGCAGGCCGTGGCGGGCGTTCAACATCAGCCGACGCTGCCACTGCAACTCGCGGCTGCGTGCGCCGCACCACAACGTCGACGCGGCAAACACCACGATGATCACCAGCGTCAGCCCCGTGGGGTCTGAAGTGAGCAGCAGCGCCCACACGCCACGCATGCCCAGCAGCCAGGTGCCGAAGGCCAGCAGGGCGCCGAGCGCGAGCCACTCGAACCACAGCGGCTCGGCGTCGTCCCTTGGGCGCTGGGCGCGTGGTGTTCGTGACGATGCCGCCAGTGTTGACCAGTTCACGCCGGCCCTCCTCGTTTGGTCAGTGCGCCGAAGCCGCGTTGCGGGTCATAGCCCCAGGCCGCCAGCGCGAAACACCCGGCCAGCGTGCCCAGCACGATGGCGGGCGACCAGCCCGGGTCCTGGCCATACAGCGCGAAGCGCATCCACTCCACCGCGTGGGTGAAGGGGTTGAAGCGGGCGATCTGATAAACCCAATTCGCACCGGACTCTTCCAGCTTCCACAGCGGGTACAAGGCGGTGGACATGAAGTACATCGGAAAGATCACGAAGTTCATCGTGCCCGCGAAGTTCTCCAGTTGCTTGATGTGCACGCTGAGCAGCAGGCCCAGTGCACCGAGCATGAGGGCGGCCGACACGGCCGCGGCCAGCACCATCGGCGTCTGCGGCCCCCACACCGGCAAGGCGGTGCCCAGCAGCGCGGCCACGATCACGAAGGCCGCGGCCTGCGCCAACGACAGCACGGCGGTGGCGGTGAGCTTGGCGAACAGGATCCACCAGCGCGGCAGCGGCGCCGTGAGCAGCAGGCGCATCAGGCCCATCTCGCGGTCGTAGACCATGGCCAGGCTGGACTGCATGCCGTTGAACAGCAGCACCATGCCCACCAGGCCGGGCGCGATGTAGACGTCGTAGGGGATGTAGGTGTCGTAGGGTGGGGCGATGGCCACGCCGAACACGTTGCGAAAGCCCGCCGCGAACACCGCCAGCCACAGCAGTGGCCGCACCAGGGCCGAGACCAGGCGGCCGGACTGGCGGCTGAACTTCAGCAGTTCGCGGGAGACGATGGCGCGCAGCGCCTGCAAGGCATGGCGCATCAGCGGGCCTGGCAGAGGTTTTCGGGCGCATCGGCGCCCAGCGTGTCGAGGGTGTTCTTGGGATGCAGCACGCCGTCGGCCGGCGCGGTCGCGATCACGCTCTGCCCATCGGTGAGCAGCACCGGCTGGCGCAGCTGGCCGTCCCAGGGGCGGAAGCTCATCGACACGCCTTTGGAACCGTCCAGCTCGGCCTCGAACAAGGCCTTCTGCCACGCCGCTGCAGGGCCCTTGGGCGCGGCCACCGCAGCGGCCACCAGCGCCTTGCCGGCCATCCAGGCGGGCCAGTCGTGCGCGCCCATCGGCCGGCCGGCGGCCTTGGTGAGGCGGCGCGTGACCTGCGGCGCGCCATAGCGTTCGAACTTCGGTGACCACGCCACCGGCACCAGGCCGCCATCGCCCACCACCGGGCGCGGCAGCGCGCTGCGGTAGGGCAGGGTGGTGGCGAACTCGCCGTCGCTGTCCACCACCCACACCACGTCGTATGGGCCGGCGGTGGCCGGATTGGTGAGCAGCAGGGGATTGGCCTGGTCACGCTCGCGCGGGTCGGCGCTGAGCTTGAAGGGCTTGCTGCCCACCAGCTTCAGGCCATAGCGCTTGATCGAGGCCTGCGCCGTGGCGCTGCGTTCTCGGTCTTCGGCGCTCGGCCCGGTGAGCAACAGCACTTGGGTCCAGCGGCGCGCCATCAGCGTCTGCGCCAGCGCATCGCTGCGCATGCGCTCGCTGGGCAGCAGGTGCAGCAGGGTCTTGCGGCAATCGGCCTGGCGCAGGCGGTCGGCGGCGCTGCCGATGTTGAGCACGGGCAGCTTCACGGCATCGGTGGCGGCCAGCGCCCAGGCAGCGGGCAGATCGGTGAGCAGGGCCGCGGCGCCGGCTTTTTCGGCCTTGGCGGCGGCGGCCTTGGCCGCGCTGGCGTCGGCCACCTCCACGACCTCGAGTGCGAGCTTGGCGCCAGCGACGTCGAGCTCGGTCTGGCCCTCGGCGAGCGACACCTTCAAGGCATCCACCACCGGGCCACCCGGATGACCGAGCACGGCGCGCTCGACTCGAGCGCGTTCCAGGCGCGGGTCGTCGGCCGGCGTCAACAGCGTGAGCTTGAAGGTGGCGGCGTGCACAGGCGCCGCTGCGGCCACGCCCGCCGCCAGCAGGGCGCTGCGGACGAGTCGTGCCGTCCTCTGAAACGTTGGCTGCGTCACTCGACCAGCACCACCGCGTAGGGCACCCGCCCCACCGCCACGGACTTCAGCGCCTTGGCCGAGGCGATGTCGACCACGGTGAGGTCGTCGGACAGGCCATTGACCACCCAGGCCTGCGTCTCGGCCTTGTTCAATGCCACGTTCCAGGCGCGCTTGCCCACCAGCACCAGGTCGGTCACCTTGCGCGAGGCCACGTCCACGAACGCCAGGTGGTTGGCGCGGCCCAGCGAGACGAAGGCGCGCTTGCCGTCGCGCGTCATCACCAGGCCCACCGGGGTGATGTCGCTGGCGCGCATGCCCTTGACCTCGAACTTGAGGGTGCCCACCACGCTGTGGCTGTGGGTGTCGATGATGCTGAGGCTGGCATCGAGCTCGTTGGTCACCCAAAGCTGCGTGCCGTCCGGCGTGAGCGCAAAGCGGCGCGGGCGCTTGCCCACCTTGATGTTGTGCGTGACCTTGGCGCTGGCGGTGTCGATCACGTGCACCAGGTTGGCGGCCTCGGAGGTGACATAGACCGTCTTGCCGTCGGCCGAGACCTTCACGCCCTCGGGCTCCTTGCCCACTTTCACGGAAGCCCTGATCTTGCCGGTGGCGGCATCGACGAAGCTCAGCGCACCGTCCTCCTCGTTGGAGACGTACAGCGTCTTGCCATCGGGCGACAGATCGAAGGCCTCGGGGTCGTCGCCCAGCGGGATCCTGCGCGCGGATTTGCCCGAGGCGATGTCGATCACGTCGGCCTGGTTCGAGTCGCCACAGGCGGTCATCAACTGCTTGCCGTCGGGCGAGCGCAGCAGGTGGCGCGGCCGCTTGCACGTGGGCAGCGTGCCGGTGACGGCGAGCGTTCTCATGTCGATCAGCGTGAGTGCGTTGTCCTTCTCGCTGGAGACGTAGGCCACCCCTTGGGCCTGAGCGGACGCGGCAGACCAGCAGGCGGCAACGCTCAGCGCGATGGCGAACAGGACGGGGGCGGAAGGGGTTTGGGCCATGTTGGTCAGGTTGTTTGGGTGTTGGGAATCACTTGGCGGTGGCGCGGATGAAGGCTTCTTCGAGCGTGCCGCCACCCAGCGCGGCGGTCACCTCGGCCGGTGTGCCATCGGCCAGCAGGCGGCCCTGGTGCAGCACGATCACGCGGTCGGCACCCTCGGCTTCTTCCACCAGGTGCGTGGCCCACAGCACCGCGCTGCCACGCTGGCGCACATCGGCCATCACGCTCTTGTGCAGGTCGCGGCGGGATTTTGGGTCCAGTCCGACGGTGGGCTCGTCCATCAACAGCAGCCCGGGGTGGTGCAGCAGGGCACGCACCAGTTCCACCTTGCGCCGGTTGCCGCCCGAGAGCTCACGCACGGTGCGGCCCAGGTCGGGCGTCAGGCCGGCGGCCTCGCACGCGGCGGCGATGCGTTCGCTCGCGGTGGCGCGTGGCAGGCCGTGCAGGTCGGCATGGAAGCGCAGGTTGCGTTCCACGCTCAGATCCAGGTCGAGCGACATCTGCTGGAACACCACGCCGATGTGGGCCAGCGCGCGCACCGCCTCGTGGCGCAGGGAATGCCCCGCCACCTGCGCTTGGCCGGCGTCGGCGGTGAACAGACCGGTGAGCACCTGGAACAAGGTGGACTTGCCCGCGCCATTGGGCCCCAGCAGCGCGGTGAAGCTGCCACCAGGCAAGCTGAAGGACAGCCCGTCCAGTGCGGCCCGCGCACCGTAGCGCTTGACCAGGCCCTGCACGTCCAGCATGGGCACGCGGGTGCCGGCAGCGGCGGTGGAAGGGGGCTCGGGTGCGGGCATCATCGAGCGCGGTTTGTAGCCCCTCGGCGGGTCGGCGCAAAGCTGCGGATTGCTCGGGGGTTGGCGCAGGGCGTGGCCATCAGAGCACGATTTCCATGCCATCGTAGGCCATGCGGATGCCGCGATCGGCCATGGCCTGACGCTGGGCCGGGCCGGCGGTGCCCAGGTCGGTGGTGAACAGGACCTTGTGGCGGGCCGGCAGTTCGCCCAGCCGATCCATCCAGACCGCGTCGTCGTCGGCGCTGCCGTCGGGGCCATCCATCAGCAGGCAATCGGCTTCGCGCATCCAGTCGAAGGCCAGGCCGCTGCTGGGGGCCGAGCCTGGGGCGCAAAACACGCGCTGCCCGGTGGCCAGGTCGCGCACGGCCAGCACGATGCTGTCGCCCACGCGCGGGTGTTCGCCGGGCGCCGCATGCGGCAGGCTGGGTGCGTTGGTGGCTATGGCGGTGAACTCGAGCTTGGGCAGGCTGTCGATGCGAAACGAGGCCTCGCGCGTGTCGCCGGCCACCGGCACCACGTGCCAATGCACGCCGCAGTAGTGTTGCAGCACCGGCAGCACGGGCAGCGCGGTGGTCAGCGCCTCGAAGACCGCCGGCGTGGCATACAGATCGATGGGTGGGCCATCGCGCAGGCTGAGCAAGCCGCCCACATGGTCCACCTGGGCGTCGGTGAGCACCACGGCGCGTGAAGTCGCATCGTGCAGGCCGGTGTGCACATCGAGCAGCGCGTCGGTGTCGAGCTGGTGGGCCGCGGCCGCCGACACGTTGAGCAGCACCCAGTGCCCGTCGCCGCTGCCCAGCGCCATGGCGCCCCGGTCGCGGGTGCCGGGTCTGCTGGACGCCGACCACGGCGCAGGGCGACGTCGTGGGCGGGCACCGCCGCGCAGGACGATGATCTTCATCGCCGGGTTCGACGACTGCCGGCGCGGCGTTGGATTGCGGCAAGATGGCGCATGGGCGAACGGACTCCTGGAAACCTGGTGTGGACCTTGGACCAACGCAGCAAGACACATGCCGCCAGGCGCCCCAGGCGTCTGGACTGGCCAAGCCTCGGGCTGGACCCGAGGGCGCAGGCGTGCGGGCCCGGGCGCTGCTCCAGTTTGTCTCAGGGTAAACGCGTGGTGCTCCAGTCCCTGTTCCGCTGCGCAGTCGCGCTGGCTCATGGGCTGGGGCTTGCGCTGGGTCTTTCGCCGTTGGCGTTGGCGGCACCGGCCTGTCCGGGCCCGGTCATCCGCTTCGAGCGCCTGGCCGATGGCGTGTGGCTGCTGCCGTCGGAAGTGGGTGATGCCGATGCGGCCAATCGCGGCGTGGTGTCCAACCTGGTGCTGGTCCGACAGGGCGCGCGCTGGTGGCTGTTGGGCAGCGGACCGTCGCCCGCGCATGGCCGCGCGCTGGCCTGCCAGATTCGCCAGCGTTTCGGCCATGCCGTCACCGACGTGGTGAGCCCCTGGGCGAGGCCGGAATTGGTGCTGGGACAACAGGGCCTGCCGGGCGCACGGCGGTGGGCCCATGTCGAAGTGGCCGACGCCATGCGCGAGCAGTGCCCTGGCTGCGTGGCGCGTCTGCACGAGCGCCTGGGTGCTGCGGCGGCCGACCTGGGGCCGGACCCGATTGCCGTGCCCGACCACCTGCTGCGTGGCGAGACCGGCCGGCTCGGCCCTTTCCGCTGGTGGCTGCTGCCGCGCGCGGCCGGGCGCAGCCTGACGGTCTGGCGGCACGAGGCGTCGGCCACCTGGGTGGCGCCGGGCCTGCTGGCTGCTGCGCCACCCGGCGACGGTCGCGATGCGGACCTGGCACTGCTGTACAGCGGCCTGCTGCGTCTCGCCGAGCTGGCCCGCGTGGACGGCCCGGCCGCGCGCTGGGTGGGTGAGCAGGGCGGCGCGCAGCGTTCCGATGCCCCGGCGCTGCAGGCGCGCTATTGGCACGACCTGACGAATGCGGTGGGCGCTGCCATCGAACTGGGCGCCGACGAATCCGCCCCCGCACAGCCACTGCCCGGCTGGCCCGATGCCGTCAACCGCCATGCCTGGCATGCGCTGAATTGGCAGCGCGCCTGGCGCCAGGTGGAGACGCAGCGCTTCGACGCGGCGCCGAAGTAGAGCCGTCGATCGACCAGGACGCTGCGTTTGCGGGCTATTTCGCGCTGTTCCAGCGCAACTTGCGGTAGATGGTGTTGCGACTGACGCCCAGGCGCTTGGACGCTTCGGAGATGTTGCCGCCGGCCGCATCGAGCGCATGGCGGATGGCTTCGATCTCCAGTTCTTCCAGTGAGCGGGTGGTGTTCGGCAAGGGCGTGGCCGGTCGGGGGCCGAGCAGGCCGGCGGGCGGCTGGATGGCCGGTGCAGCCTCCTCGCCCGGCAGGGGCGATGATCGCGCGGCGGGGTTGGCGGTGGCGGCGCCCATCGGTGCGGTGGCGGGCTCCGCCGTGCTGGCCGCTTCGGCTGGCAGCCGCGAGCGGGCGTCTTCCAGGAAGTCGTCGGACAGGTGCTCGCGCGTGATCACCGATTCGTTGGCGGCCATCACGGATGCCGTGCGCAGCACGTTGAACAGTTGCCGCACGTTGCCTGGCCAGTGGTAGTGCTGGCACAGCTTCACCACCTCGGGCGACAGCGTGAGCCGGCGGTTCGGGTTCTCGCGGTCGAGGATGCGCTGCACCAGCGCGGCCAGATCGCTGCGCTCGCGCAGACCGGGCAGGCGCACCGCCAGGCCGTTGAGGCGGTAGAACAGGTCCTCGCGGAACTGCTTGGCCTCCATCATCTCGCGCAGGTTGCGGTGGGTGGCGCAGATGATCGACACGTCGACGGCCACGCTCTTGGTGCTGCCCAGCGGGGTCACTTGCCGCTCTTGCAGCACGCGCAACAGGTGGGCCTGCAGGGCCAGGGGCATGTCGCCGATTTCGTCGAGGAACAAGGTGCCGCCATTGGCCTGCACGATCTTGCCCACCTGGCCCTTGCGGCGCGCCCCGGTGAAGGCGCCGTCCTCGTAGCCGAACAACTCGGCCTCGATCAGCGTGTCGGGGATCGAGGCGCAATTCACCGCGACGAAGGGCTGCTTGGCGCGCTCGGAGTCGCAGTGGATCGCCCGGGCCAGCAATTCCTTGCCGGTGCCAGTCTCGCCCAGGACAAGGATCGGGATGTCGCGGTCCAGCACCCTGCGGATCTTGTCGATCAGGCTGGCCATCTGCTCGTCGCCGGTGCGCAACTGCGCCAGGCCGGAGCCCACCCGCTCGTTGCGTGCGCCAGTGGGCTTGGCCGCGGGCTCCACGCCAGCGCTCGCGCCCAGGCCGGTGTCGGTGGGCACGCCCGTGGGCGCCTGCGAGACGGCCTCTGCCAGGCTGGTCCACACCGGCCAGTTGAAACGCGCGTGGATGTGCAGGCTGCGCCCGCCGTTCAGCTGCACGGGCATGGGCGTGGCCAGCGGCGAGCGAAAGCGATCCACCATCGCGCCCACGGTGGTGCCGAACAAGGTGGTGAGCGAGTGCATGCGCAGGGCCGCGCCCGACAGCCCCAACTGCTCCAGCGCGCCGCGGTTGGCGCCCACGATCTTGCCGTCGGCGCTGATGGCCAGGATGCCTTCCATCAGCGTGCCGATGAACTCGACGCGGCTGTGGAAATGCAGGCGCATCACGTTTCGGTAATCGTCGGTGAGCCAGTGGTTCTCGATCATGCGCGCCGACATCTTCACCAGCGCCATGGTGTGCTGGTGGTAGCTGCGGTGGTCGCCGGACACATCGAGCACGCCCAGGATGTTGCCGCGCGGGTCGAGGATGGGCGCGGCCGAACAGGTCAGGAAGTGGTTGGCGTGCAGGTAATGCTCGTCCGCGTGCACGAGGGTCGGGGTCTCCGAGATCAGGGCCGTGCCCACGGCGTTGGTGCCCTTGGCGGCCTCGGACCAGTTGGCCCCCGGGGCCAGGGCCACCTTGGCCGCGCGGCCCAGGAAATCATCGTCGCCGATCGAGTGCAACACCGTGCCGCTGCAGTCCGTCAGCACCACCATACTTTCGGTGTTGACGATCTGCTCGTAGAGCATCTCCATCACCGGCGCCGCATGCTCGTGCAGCCGCAGGTTGCGCTCGCGCACCAGGTTCAGGTCGGACCGGCCCATGCTGGAGAAGTCGGGGCGCTCGATGCGCGACACCCCCAGCGCCTGGCTGCGCTCGTGCGACTGCTCGATCTTGTCGATGTGCTCGTGGCCCAGGTTCAGGCCGCTCGCGATGGGGCGGCCGTGGTCGTCCTGCCCGCGCCGTGACGGCATCGGCCCAAGCGCGGGTGGCTTCAATCCACGCATCTGTTGTACCTCCGCCGTGCTGGACGGCATGTCTCCAAGGACCAGGCACTTCTCGGTGTGCCCATGTCCGACGCATTCGCAAGACCCGGGCCGGCCACAATTGCTTCGAAATCGCACAATGGGGCCCGCGCGGTGCCGGATGCTAGCCGGTTTGCTTCGGCTTGGGGCGGCCGCCACGTGGTCTTTCGGAGCAGGTCGGGGGGGATTCCCCTCGGCCGCGATCGGGGCCGGGCTGTTCGGGCGCTTGGCGCCGGCCTGGCACAGGGTTTGCAGATGTGGCGGCAGTTCGTTCACAACATGATGGAGACTTCACGATGACCTTGCATGCTCAACAATCCTGGCGGCCGGTGAGCCTGGCGGCGGTTCTGCTGGTGGCATCCGCGGCCACCTGGGCCCACGGCGACGTGACGCCGCAGGCCGTCGACACCAAGGACCTGCCCACCCTGGGCGAGGCTTGGCGTGGTGAGAACCCGTACCGCAAGCATGACAAGGCCATCAAGATCGGTGCGTCGGCCTACAACCAGAACTGCGCGCGTTGCCACGGCCTGGAAGCGATCTCCGGGGGCATCGCCCCCGATCTGCGCAAGCTGGACAACGACTGCAGTTCGCTGAAGGACGCCGCGCGCAAGGCCGCTTGCGTGAAGGAAATCGACGACTATTACGTCGGCAGCGTGCGCCGGGGCAAGGTGCGCAATGGCGCGGTCTACATGCCGCCATTCGAGGGCATCCTCAATCAGGAGGCGATGTGGGCCATCAAGGCGTATCTGGAAACGCGGCGCGAGAAGCCGCTGTGATCGAGCGGGCAGAACACGCTCGTCGCCGGCGCCGTCAGCTGATGGCCAGCGCCGTTGCGGCGCTGGCCGCTGCGGCCACGCCCGCCTGGGCGCAGAACGCCGAACCCTCGGCCCTGGACAAGATCCGAGCGCGTGGGCGCCTGGTGGTGGGCGTCTACAACGACATGCCGCCGTTCAACGTCGGTGGCCAGGGCATCGACGTCGATCTGGCCGGTGCGCTGGCCAAGGCGCTCGGGCTGCCACTGAGCCTGCTGCCGTTCAATGCCGACGAGAACATGAACGACGACCTGCGCAACCTGGTCTGGAAGGGCCACTACCTGGGCTTTGGTCCGGCCGACGTGCTGCTGCACGTGCCCGTCGATCGGCCGCTGATGGCCGAGAACCCGCGTGTCAACATCTTCGCGCCCTATTTCCGCGAGCGCATCGTGGTGGCGCGCGACCTGCAGGCCGTGCCCCGGATGGATTCGCTCGACGATTTCGCCGGCAAGCGCATCGCCGTGCCGGGCCAGTCGCTTGCCGGCTGGCTGATGATCGGTGCAGAGAGTGGCAAGTACCGGGAGCAGCTGCTCACCAAATGGAAGGACGGCGTGGAGGCCGGCCAGGCGCTGCTGCGTGGCGAAGTGGCCGGGGCGGCCGGCATGGCCAGCGAGCTGGAATCGGTGTTCGCCGGCAATGCACGCTATGCCATCGAGCCGCTGCCAGTGCCGCGCATGCGCGATGGCTGGGCGGTGGGGCTGGCGGTCAAGCGCGAGGCCACGGATCTGGCGCAGGCGCTGCAGGCAGCCATCAATCAGTTGGCTGAATCGGGCGAGCTGGGTCGCCTGTTTGCCAAGGGCAAGGTGGCCTGGCGCAAGCCCTGAAGGCGTGGAGCGCGAGGCCGCGCAGCACGCGTCTTTGACGCGCTAGTTGTTGCTGATCGCCCGCACTTCCTCGATCGCGGTCACGCCGGCCAGCACCTTGACGATGCCGTCCTGGCGTAGGGTGCGCATGCCGCCCGCCATGGCGCAGGCCTGCAGTTGCTCGGATCGGGCGCTGGTCTGGATCAGCCGCCGCACCTCGCGGTCCACCACCAGCAATTCGTGCAGGCCGGCGCGGCCCAGGAAGCCGGAGTTGCCGCACTGTGGGCAGCCAGGTGCGTGGTAGTGCGTCAAGACACCGTCCTTGGTGGCCACGCGCTGCCAGGTGTCCAGCACCTCGGCCTTGCTGGGGCGTTTGTCGGCCTCGGGGTAGGCGTTGAGGTATTCCTGCACCAGGGCGTCGATCTCCTCGGGCTCTGCCGGGCGCGAGGTGACGCAGTGCTTGCACAGGCGGCGCACCAGGCGTTGGGCCAGCACCGCCAGCAGGGAGTCGGCGAAGCTGAAGGGGTCCATGCCCATGTCCAGCAGGCGGGTCACGGTCTCGGGCGCGCTGTTGGTGTGCAGCGTGGACATCACCATGTGGCCCGTGAGCGAGGCCTCGATGGCCATCTGGGCCGTCTCGCTGTCGCGGATTTCGCCCACCATCACCACGTCCGGGTCGGCGCGCAGGAAGGCGCGCAAGGCCTTGGCGAAGGTCCAGTCGATCTTCGGGTTCACCTGCACCTGGCGCAGGCCGGCCTGGGTGATTTCCACCGGGTCCTCGGCGGTCCAGATCTTGCGATCGGGGGTGTTGATGTAGCCCAGCGCCGCGTGCAGCGTGGTGGTCTTGCCGCTGCCGGTGGGGCCCACGCACAGCACCATGCCATAGGGGCGCTCGATCACGGTCTTCAGGCCAGCCAGCACATCGGGGGCCAGGCCCATGCCGTCCAGCGGCAGGGTCTTGGCCGAGGCCAGCAGGCGCATCACCACGTCTTCCAGGCCGTTGGCGGTGGGGATGGTGGCCACGCGCAACTCCAGGCGCTGGCCCTGCATGTAGCGGCTGAACGCGATCTTGCCGTCCTGCGGCTTGCGGCGCTCGGAGATGTCCAGGTCGCACATGATCTTGATGCGCGCCACCAGGGCCGAGCGGTAGTTGGGCGGCAACTCGATGTAGGGCTTGAGCACGCCATCGCGGCGGAATCGGATGCGCACCTTTTCGGCGCCAGGCTGGCACTCGATGTGGATGTCGGACACGCCCGTCTGCTGTGCCTCGATGATCATCGAATTGATCAGGCGCACCAGCGAGTTGTCGGACTGCTCGATGATCCGGTCGTCCGCCAGTCCGTTGCCGTCGGACTGTTCCTGCTCCAGATTGGCGAGCAGCTTGTTGGTGCTGTCCTGCTCGGCGTCCGGAATGACGGGCCCGCTGCCGAGCCCGGGGCCATTGCCGGCCCCGTCGATCGTGTGGGCCTGGTAGGCCTTTTCGATGGCGGCGGCCAAGGTGCCGGCGCGTGCCAGCACCGGCACCACCTTGCATTGGGCGCTGAACTCGGCCTCGTCCACGCCCTTGGCCGAGGTGGGGTCCTCCATCGCCAGCACCAGGCGACCACCCCGCAGCATCAGCGGCAGTGCGAGCAAGCGGCGGGCGATGGCCAGGGGCAGCTTTTGCGTCGCCTCGGGCTCGACCGGGAAATGGTTCGCGTCCACCACCGGATAGCCCATCTTGCGGGCCAAGGCGGTCTGCAGGTTGGCGCGTGTGACCACGCCCTTGCGCACCAGGAGTTCACCCAAGGGCAGGCTGCGGTCGGCCTGCTGGTGCAGCAGTGCGTCGTTGAGTTGCGAATCGGTGATGTAGCCCAGTGCCTTCAGGGCCTCGCCGATGCGCACCATGGGCATGCGGGCCTGCTGCTCGATGGCCGCCACCAGCTGCTCGCGGGTGACGATCTGCTCATTGACCATCAGGTCGCCCAGCTTGCGCTGGCGCAATGCCTGCTGGTCGGCCACGGCCTCCTCCACCTGCTGGGGGGTGGCGGCCTTTTGTGCCACCAGCACCTCGCCGATGCGCGCACCCATCTCGGCGTTGGCCAGCGAGGCCCTCGGATAGAAGCTGCGCAACACGCTGCCCGCCGCCTCGGCCGGCGGGAACAGGAACAGGCCGTTGGCGTGGTCCACGTGGCCAATGGTGTCGATCTGCGTCAAGCCGCCGGTGCGGAAGCTCAGGCGGCAGCCGTGCGGAGCGCCCTGGCCGGCCAGGGCCACCTCCGAGGGCATGCCCGGCGGCGGCGGCGTTGGCGCGATGGGGCGCAGCAGGGTGAGCCGGCGAAACTGGGCCAGGCGCAGCGGCAAGGTGCCCCGCGCCGGTGGGATCTGCACGTGCACCACGCCCTCGGCTGGGTCGAAATGCACCATCCGCCCGTGGGTCACATTGCCGTTGGGTCCTTCGATCTCGCACAGTTCGACGTCCACGTACGGCGCCGGCGCGGGATAGGCGGCAAACGGCGGCGTGGGCCAGAGGAAGGCGGCCCGGGTCGGTGGCTCCGGCGCGGCGGCAGGCGGCCCGCCCGCCGCATTGGCGAGCGACATCCCGTGCATCGACAGATCGGACATCAGGGGCCTTGGTGGGACTCGACAGGGACAGTGGCAGTGGTCGACACGACGCGTGCCAACCGGACACACCGATCCTAGGCAGGGCCAACGGCCCCAAAGGCTGGAAGTGTGGGTCTTCGACCGGCCATTTCGATGCCGAGGCCGGCGTCAGCGCACCGGCGCCTTGAGGGCCGGCAGCGCGGCGCTCAGCGCTTCATCTGCGTGGGCAGCACGGTGACGATCTGCGGGAAGAACCAGATCAGCGCCACGCCGATCGCCATCAGGAAGAAGAAGGGCAGCGTCACTTTGGCGATCCAGCCGATCTCGCGCTTGGTCATGCCCTGCAGCACGAACAGGTTGAAGCCCACCGGCGGTGTGATCTGCGCCATCTCCACCACCAGCACGATGAAGATGCCGAACCACAGCAGGTCGATGCCGGCCTTCTGCACCGTGGGCAGGATCACGCCCATGGTGAGCACCACCATCGAGATGCCGTCCAGAAAGCAGCCCAGCACCACGTAGAACACCATCAGCACCATGATCAGGCCGAACGGTGACAGGCCCAGCGTGCCGATCCACTCGGCCAGGTGGCGGGGCAGGCCGATGTAGCCCATGGCCAGGGTGAGGAAGGACGCGCCGGCCAGGATCATCGCGATCATGCAGTACAGGCGGGTGCCGCCCATCAGCGAGTCGCGGAAGGTCTTCCAGTCCATCGAACCCTGCGCGGCCGACAGCAGCAGCGAGCCGAGCACGCCCACACCCGCTGCTTCGGTGGCGGTGGCGATGCCGGCATAGATCGAGCCCAGCACCGCGGCGATCAGCGCCATCACCGGGATCAGGTGGCGCGATTCGTGCAGCTTCTGCAGCAAGCCCATCGGCGGATCTGCCGGCGGCACGCGGCCCGGGTTGAGCAGCGCCCAGAGCACGAGATAACCCGAGAAAAGCGCGGCCAACATGATGCCCGGCAGCACGCCGGCCATGAACAGCTGGGCGATGGACACATCGGCGCTGACGCCGTAGACGATCATGATGATCGACGGCGGAATCAGCAGCCCCAGCGTGCCGGCGCCGGCCAGCGAGCCGACCGAGATGTCGTCCGGGTAGCCGCGGCGCTGCAGCTCGGGCAAGGTCATCTTGCCGATGGTGGCGCAGGTGGCCGCGCTCGAGCCCGACACGGCCGCGAAGATCGCGCAGCCCACCACGTTGGTGTGCAGCAGCCGCCCGGGCAGGGCCTGCACCCAGGGCGCCAAGCCGCGGAACATGTCGTTGGACAGTCGCGTGCGGAACAGGATCTCGCCCATCCAGATGAACAGCGGCAGCGCGGTGAGCGTCCAGCTCGACGACGAGCCCCAGATGGTGACGGCCATGGCATCGCCCGCCGGCCGAGAGCTGAACAACTGCATGCCGATCCAGGCCACGCCGGACAGCGTCAGGCCGATCCACACGCCGCTGCCCAGGATGAGGAACAGCGCGCCGATCAGCAGCGCGGTGATGGCCACGTCATTCATGCGGGCACCGCTGCGGTTTCATTCATTGTGAAGGGCCTCGTCGCTGCTCGGCTCGACGCGTTGGCCGCGCCACTCCAGCACGAACTCATCGATGAAGGCCAGCGTGAGCACCAGCGTGCCCAGCGCCATGCTGATCTGCGGAATCCACAACGGCGTGGCATCGTTGCTGGTGGAGATGTCGTGGAAGCTGTGCGATTGCCAGGCCAGGCGCACGCTGTAGTAGGCCGACAGGCTCGCCAGCGCACTGGCCGCGGCCAGCGCCCACAGCTCCAGCAGGTGCCTGGATCGGCCCTTCAGTGCGCCGGTGAGCAGCGTGACGCGGATGTGCTCGCCACGCTTGAGCGTGTGGGCCAGCGCCAGGAAGCCCGCGGCAGCCATCAGGTAGCCGGCGTAGGCGTCGGTGCCGGGCAGGTGGAAGTGCAACTGCCGGCCGAGGATGGACACCATCACCATCGCCAGCAGGCCGACCATGCACAGCGCGGCCAGGGCCGCGGCAGCGTCGTAGATCGAATCGAGCAGTCGCCTCACTGCAGGGTCACTTGTTGAAGGCGTCGACCAGGGCCTTGCCCTCGGGGCCGGCCTTGTCCAGCCATTCCTTCAACATGGTGTCGCCGACCTTCTTCATGTCGGCCTTCAACTGCGCGGTAGGCGCCTGGATGGTCATGCCGTTCTTCTTGAGCAGATCGATGTACTCGTTGTTCTTGGCCTTGGATGAGGCCCAGCCCCGCACTTCGGCATCGGCACCGGCCTTGAGCACGGCGGCCTGGGTGGGTTTGTCCAGGGCATCGAAGGCGGCCTTGTTCACCAGCACGGCGTTCTTGGGCAGCCAGGCCTGCGTGTCGACCCAGATCTTCAGGTGCTCGTAGGTCTTGGTGTCGTAGCCGGTGGCGCCGCTGGACATGTAGCTCTCGATCACGCCGGTGGCCATGGCCTGGCTCAGCTCGGCGGCCTGCACGGTGACGGGCTGCGCGCCCACCAGTTCGGCGATGCGGGCGGTGCTGGGGCTGTAGGCGCGCCACTTCACGCCTTTGAGGTCGGCCGCCGAGTTGATCGCCTTCTTGGCATAGATGCCTTGTGGCGGCCAGGCCACCGAGTACAGCAGCAGCATGCCCTGCTCGGCGAGCTTCTTTTCCAGCAGCGGCTTCTGCACCTTGTAGAGCTTGGCGGCCTCGTCGTAGCTGTCGGCCAGGAAGGGCAGGCCATCGGCCGCGTAGATGGGCCACTCGTTGCTGAAATTGGCCAGCAGGATCTCGCCGATCTGTGCCTGGCCGCCTTGCACCGCGCGCTTGATCTCGGGCGCCTTGAACAGCGAGGCGTTGGCATGCACCGTGATCTTGAGCTTGCCACCACTGGCCTTGTCCACATCATTGGCAAACTGCACCAGGTTCTCGGTGTGGAAGTTGGTGGCCGGGTAGGCGGCGGGCAGATCCCACTTGGTCTGGGCCTGGGCGACGCTGGTCAGGCCAAGGGCGGCCGTGGCGGCCAGGGCCGTCAAGGCTTGGGCGAGCAGGGGGCGACGGGTGAGCATGGGGGTGGACTCCTGTGATGGGCCGCACCTGCGCGGCGGAACGAGCGAACGTGCAAAGCGCGCAAGCATGCCGCGTGCCAGCAAGCTTGGCGATGGGTGAATGTCCCAGTGCCGCGACGCCGCTGTCCGCACAGGTCCGACGCAGCACTCGATTACGCTACGCCGCATGGACAAGCGTTGGCAATTCTGGATCGACCGCGGCGGCACCTTCACCGACATCGTGGCGCGCCGCCCGGATGGTTCACTGGCGACGGCCAAGCTGCTGAGCGAGAGCCCCGAGAGTTACCGCGATGCGGCGGTGGAGGGCATTCGGCGCCTGCTCGGCCTGCAGGTGGGCGAGGCCATCGGCGCCACCCAGGTGGAGTGCGTGAAGATGGGCACCACCGTGGCCACCAACGCGCTGCTGGAGCGCAAGGGCGAGCGCACCGTGCTGGTCACGACGCGGGGTTTCCGCGATGCCCTGCGCATTGGCTACCAGGCCAGGCCCCGGCTGTTCGACCGCCACATCGTGCTGCCCGAGCTGTTGTACGAGCGGGTGATCGAGGCCGACGAGCGGGTGGGTGCGCATGGCGAGTTGGTGTGCCACCTGGACGGGCCCGCGCTGCGGCGCGAGCTACAAGCTGCGTACGCCACGGGCCTGCGCGCCTGCGCAGTCGTCTTCATGCACGGCTACCGCCACACGGCGCACGAGCAGGCGGCCGCGCGCCTGGCGCGCGAGATCGGCTTCACCCAGGTCAGCACCTCGCACGAGGTGAGCCCGCTGCTCAAGCTGGTGTCGCGCGGCGACACCACGGTGGTGGACGCCTACCTCTCACCCATCCTGCGTCGCTATGTGGACCAGGTGGCCGCGCAGATGCCGGGCGTGCCGCTGTACTTCATGCAGAGCTCGGGCGGCCTCACCTCGGCGCAACGCTTCCAGGGCAAGGACGCGATCCTGTCGGGCCCGGCCGGCGGCATCGTGGGCATGGCTCGAACGGCGCTGGCCGCCGGCCATGGCCAGGTGATCGGATTCGACATGGGCGGCACCAGCACCGATGTGTCGCACTTTGCCGGCGAGTTCGAGCGCGAGTTCGAGACCCAGGTGGCCGGCGTGCGCATGCGCGCGCCGATGATGAGCATCCACACCGTGGCGGCCGGTGGTGGCTCGATCATCGCCTTCGACGGCGCGCGCCTTCGCGTGGGGCCCGAGTCGGCGGGGGCCAACCCCGGGCCGGCCTGTTACCGGCGCGGCGGACCGCTGGCGGTGACCGATGCCAACGTGATGTTGGGTCGCATCCAGCCCGAGCACTTTCCGGCCGTGTTCGGCCCGCAGGGCGATCAGCGGCTGGACCGCCGCGTGGTGCAGCAGGCCTTTGCCGAGCTGGCCCAACGCATCACGCAAGCCACCGGCCGCGCCACCTCGGCCGAGGCGGTGGCGGCGGGCGCGCTGCAGATCGCGGTGGCGAGCATGGCCAATGCCATCAAGCGCATCTCGGTGGCACGTGGCCACGATGTCACCGGCTACACGCTGCAGTGCTTTGGGGGCGCCGGTGGGCAGCACGCCTGCGCGGTGGCCGATGCCTTGGGCATGCGCACGGTGCTGATCCACCCGCTGGCCGGCGTGCTGTCGGCCTATGGCATGGGCCTGGCCGACCAGATCGCGATGCGCGAGGCGTCGGTCGAGTTGCCACTGGACGAGGCCGGCCTCGCCGCGGCGCACGCGCGCAGCGCCGAGCTCGCCGCCGCGGCGCAGGCCGAGGTGGCCGCGCAGGGCGTGGCGCCCGAGCGAATTCATTGCGTGCACCGCCTGCTGCTGCGCTACCACGGAACCGACACCGCCCTGCCCGTGGCCGGCGAGGACCTGGCCAGCCTGCGTGCCGGCTTCGAGGACGCGTATCGGCTGCGTTTCTCATTCCTGATGCCCGACCGCGCACTGGTGATCGAGGCCGCCTCGGTGGAGGCCATCGGGGCGGGCGATTCATCGGCCCTGGCCAAGGACTCGTTCGTCGAGGGCGTGCCTCAGCGGCCCATCGCATTGGCCAGCGTGGCCATGTTCTGCGCCAGCGCCGACGGCCATTCCAACGTCTGGCGTGACGCCGCATTGCACCGGCGCGAGGCCTTGCCCGGCGGCGCATTGATCGACGGCCCGGCCGTGATCGCCGAGGCCAACGCCACCACGGTGGTCGAGCCCGGCTGGCAGGCCCGCCTGGGCGGTGACGGCTCGCTCACGCTGCAGCGCACACAAACGCGCGCGCAGGCGCATGCCATCGGCACTCAGGCCGACCCGGTGATGCTGGAGGTGTTCAACAACCTGTTCATGAACATCGCCGAGCAGATGGGCCTGCGGCTGCAGAACACCGCGCACTCGGTCAACATCAAGGAGCGGCTGGACTTCAGCTGCGCGCTGTTCGACGCGCAGGGACAGCTCATCGCCAATGCGCCGCACATGCCGGTGCACCTGGGCTCGATGAGCGAATCGATCAAGGCGGTGGTCGCACGCAACCCGGCGATGCGCGAGGGCGATGTCTACGTGCTCAACGACCCGTACCACGGCGGCACGCACCTGCCCGACGTCACGGTCGTGACCCCCGTGTTCCTGAATCCCGGCGATGCGGCGCCCAGCTTCCATGTGGCCAGCCGTGGCCACCATGCCGACATCGGCGGCATCACGCCGGGCTCGATGCCGCCGTTCTCGAAGACCATTGCCGACGAGGGCGTGCTGCTCGACAACTTCCTGCTGGTGCGCGACGGCCAGATGCGTGAGGCCGAACTGCGGCAGCGGCTGCTGGGCAACCCCCATCCGGCGCGCAACCCCGACCAGACCATCGCCGACCTGCGCGCGCAGATCGCCGCCAACGAAAAGGGCGTGCAGGAGTTGCGCAGCATGGTGGCGCACTTTGGCCGCGAGACCGTGGATGCCTACATGCGCCACGTGCAGGACAACGCCGAAGAATCTGTGCGGCGGGTGATCACCGCGCTGACCGCGTCGCTGGGCAACGGCCGCTTCGAGCTGCCGATGGACAACGGCGCCGTGATCCGTGTGCACGTGCAGGTGGACGCGCAGGCGCGCGAGGCGCGCATCGATTTCACCGGCACCAGCGCGCAGCGCCCCGACAACTTCAACGCGCCCAGGGCGGTGACCATGGCGGCGGTGCTGTACGTCTTTCGCACCCTGGTCGACGACGACATCCCACTCAATGCCGGCTGCATGAAGCCGCTGCAGGTGATCGTGCCCGAGGGCTGCATGCTCAACCCCTTGTTCCCCGCGGCCGTGGTGGCGGGCAATGTGGAGACCTCGTCGTGCGTCACCAATGCGCTCTACGGCGCCCTGGGCGTGATGGCCGGCAGCCCTGGGACGATGAGCAACTTCACCTTCGGCAATGCGCGGCACCAGTACTACGAGACCATCTCCGGCGGCTCGGGTGCCGGGCCAGGGTTCCATGGCACGTCGGTGGTGCAGACGCACATGACCAACTCGCGCCTGACCGACCCCGAGGTGTTGGAGTTCCGCTTCCCGGTGCGCCTGGACAGCTATGCCATTCGCGCCGGTTCGGGCGGCGCCGGACAGTGGCACGGCGGCGATGGCGGCGTGCGTCGCGTGCGTTTCCTGGAGCCAATGACCGCCTCCATCCTCAGCAATGGCCGGGTGCAGGGTGCGTTCGGCGCGCAGGGGGGCCGGGCCGGGGCACCGGGTATCAATCGCGTCGAGCGCGCCGATGGCCGCAGCGAGTTGCTGGGTCACATTGGGCAGGTGGAAATGGGCGCTGGTGATGTGTTCGTCATCGAGACGCCGGGTGGCGGCGGCTGGGGCACGCCGGTGAACCCGCCGGTCGCATGATCAGCAGCCCGCGAGCGGCGCCGCCGATCAGGGCCGTTGCGCCTCCTCGGCAAAGGCCACACGGATGCCGGCCTGCTTGGCCGCCTGGGTGACCCGCTGGATGCCGCCCATCTGCGCCCGCGGCGAGGCGTGGATGTCCAGGATTGCGAGCTTGGAGGTCTGCACCAGGCCCTGGAGTGCCTGGTCGAGTTCAGCGGCCGGCAGGGGCTTGCCGTTGAGCGTGTAGGTGCCGTCGGCTGCGATGTCGATGTTGGCATGCACCACGGCGCTCGGGGCATAGCAGCCCATCAGCCCGGCCAGCAGAACGGCCAGGGCCAGCCATTGCGATGCGGGACGCACGGTGCTCATCGCGCTGCGCCGCGCTTGACCGGCGCGGGCTTGGTCTTCTTGCCACCGCTGGCGGCCACCTTGCCCTTGCCGGCCTTGTGCTGGCCGGTGGTGGCCTTGTGGCCCTTGCCCTTCTTGCCGCCCGTGGCGCCCTTGGCCGCCGCCGAAGCCGTGCCGGCCTTGGCCTTGACCAGCGTGGGCTTGCACACCTTGGCCTTCTTGCCCTTGACCTTCTTGCACACCATCACCGTTCGAGTGGCGGCGGCCTCGCTGTCCTCGGACGCGGCCGCCGGATCGGCGGCGTCGCCACCGATGCCGGCCCAGGCCCGGCAGCGCGGCTGCTGCAGCCCGTCCGTCACCGCTTGGTAGCGAGGTGCCTCGCCCACGTTGGCGGGGCCGAACCTGAAGCAGGGTCCGAGCGTGCCATCGGCCAGCTCGAAGGGCTGGCCCTGGTCGATGAAGGTGCTCATGTCGTGCATCGGTGACTCGCCCAGTTTGGGGCGCAGGGCGGCCAGCAGGCGGTGCGTGACCAGCGGCTTGCTCATCGGGCCCTGGCGCTGCGCTTGTGCCGCGGGCAGCATCAGCTGACGCATCACCGTGTCCAGCCCCAGGTGGCCCTTGGCGCGCAGCGCGGCGTTCCAGCGCAGGGCCAGCAGTTCTCCGCGGGCATAGGGCAACTCGGCCACGGCCGGGTCGGTGAAGAATTCGGCCGCCACGCGCTGGTTATCGACGCGTTGCACGGTGGATTGGCGGTAGCGGTCGAGCTTGCGGTTGAGCACGCCGGCATAGTCGTCCAGCGTCCACAGCCCGGCGTTGAGCAGCACGCGGTGGGTGTAGTAGTCGGTGAAGCCTTCACTGAACCAGTAGCGTGCGGACTCGTCGTTGCGGCCCACATAGGCCATGGGGCCGAAGCGGTCGGGGATCCAGGTGTGCAGGTGCTCATGGGTCACGAGGAAATCGAAGCGCTCGCCGGGCACGCGCAGATCGGCGGGGGCGTGCATCACGAAGGCCTGGTGCACCGCCGTGCCGCCATAGCGGCCATTGGCCTCGTGATTGGGATGCAGCACCACCAGTTGATGCTCGTTGCCGGGGTCGCGCCAGAAGCGGCGCTGGGCCTCGATCAGCTGGGCCACGCGGTCGGCCACGGCATCGACGCTGGGGGGCAAGGGCATTTGGGGTGCCACCACCGGGGGCATGGCCGTGACCACCGCCTTGCCGTCGACGCGCCGCTCGCGCACCTGCAGTTCGCCGCCCAGATAGACCGCATCGACGGCCTGTGACGCCGAGCCCCGCCAGCGGAACTTCGCAGCGCCGCCGCGTTGCGCACCGAAGCTGCCGATCCACCAGCTGCCATCGGGCAGGCCGTCGAAGTCGACGCACAGGCGCTGCGGGGTGCGCTCGTCCAGTTCGTTGGGCAGCACCAGCAGCGCCTGGCCGAAGGCCTGGAACCAGTGCGCGCCCAGGCGGGTGCGAAAGGTGTCGGACTGGGATCGCGGCTGGGCATCGTCGGCGTCCGCGATCGGGGAGCCGACCTGGTAGTGCATCACCACGCGCTCGCCCGGTCGGTGGCGCACCGTACGCTCTGGCACCACGCCGGGCACCGGCTCGACGGACTGGTTGGCATCCGCCGCGCGCAGGCCGGTGACGAATTGGCCGAAGTCTTCGACGCTGGCCCAGCGCGACGGCAGCCGCACGCTGCTGCGCGTGCGTTGGCCGGCGTCAAAGCTCAGCGTCACGGCCAGGTGCCGCGGCACGACATCGAGATGGGGCGTGATCTGCCATTGCACGTCACAGGCGGCGTCTGCGGCACGGCTGTCGATCGGACTCGACAACAGGGCGATCAGGCAGGTGAGGGCAAGCTTGAAGTGCATCGATGCAGGCGGGGCGCGGGCGGCCCGAGGGCGGTTGCAGGCCGAAGGTGGCCGCTGGAAGGCTGGAGCATAACGGCCTGGGGTAAAGCGCCGGCCCCCGCTCGGTGGCCGTTTGGTGAGCGAGTGTGGCGGGCGGAGTGCTGCGGGCGTTCAGGCCGGCGCCGCCTGCGGCCCTGCGCGCAGGTGCCACCACAGGATCAGCAGCACCAGCGGCATGGCCACGGCGTTCACCGTGGCATGGCTGAACACCATGGACAGCGACAACACGTTCAACGCGATGAAGGCTGGCAGACCCACCTTGCGCCCGCATTGGCCGGTGTAGGCCGCCCCCAGGCCCAGGATCGCGACGATGGTGCCGCTGAGCGCCAGGCCGAACTGCGGCCAGTTGAATTGCACCAGCAGCAGCGAAGGCGCGTAGACGAAGGCAAATGGCACCAGCGCCTTGCCCATCGACAGGCGGAAGGCGGTCATGCCCGTGCGCATGGGCTCGCTGCGCGCGATGCCCGCCGCCGCAAAGGCGGCCAGCGCCACCGGCGGCGTCACATCGGCCAGCACGCCGTAGTAGAAGACGAAGAAGTGCGTGGCCAGTTGCGGCACGCCCAGCTGGCCCAGGGCCGGGGCCACGATCGAGGCCAGGATGATGTAGGTGGGCGTGGTGGGCACGCCAGTGCCCATGATGATGCAGGCCAGTGCCGTGAACACCAGACCGAACAGAACGGTGACGGACTGCAGGTTGAACCAGTGCAGCAGGTCCAGCGCCACCACCGCCTGTGCGGCGCTGCCCGACAGGTCGAGCACGAAGGCCGAGAACTTGAAGCCCATGCCGGTCAGCGTGGTGATGCCCAACACGAATCCGACGCAGGCGCAGGCGGCGCCGATGGACAGCGCCGACTTGGCGCCCATGTCGAAGCCACGAACCAGCGCGCGTGGCGTGATCGCCATGCCGGTCATGCCCTTGCCCGCCTTGCCCAGCAGGCGCGGAATCCAGGAACAGACGACGGTGAGGGTGATGCCCCAGAAGGCCGCCAGGAAGGGCGTGTACTGCATCAGCAGCATGGTCACCATCACGATGAGCGGGATGAACAGGTGCCAGGAGCTGGCCAGCACCTTGCCCAGCGTGGGGATGTCCTTGGGGTTCATGCCGGCCAGGCCCAGGCGCTTGGACTCCAGGTGCACCATCCACAGGATGGCCAGGTAGTGCAGCGCTGCGGGCACGATGGCCACCAGCACCAGCTGGTTGTAGGGAATGCCCAGGGTTTCGGCCATGATGAAGGCGGCCGCGCCCATGATCGGCGGCGTCACCTGCCCGCCGCAGGCCGCGCTGGCCTCGACCGCACCGGCGAAGCGGGGCGAGAACCCCACCTTCTTCATCAGCGGAATGGTCATCACGCCGGTGGTCACCGCATTGGCGATGGCCGAGCCCGAGATCATGCCGAACAGGCCCGACGACACCACGCAGACCTTGGCCGGCCCGCCCGAGAAGCGCCCGGCCGCCACGGTGGCCAGGTTGACGAACAGCTGCCCCAGCCCGGTGAGCTGGGCCATGATGCCGAACAGCACGAAGTGGAAGACGAAGGTGGCCACCACGCCCACCGGGATGCCGTAGATGCCCTCGGTGCCCTTGTACAGGTGGGCCACCACGCGCGGCACGCTGTAGCCCCGGTGCGCCAGGCCGCCGGGCAGGTAGGGGCCGAAGATGCCATAGAGCACCGTGGCCACCGCCAGCAGCGGCAGAAAGATGCCCATGGTGCGGCGTGCGGCTTCAAGCACCATGGCGATGGCGATCACGCCGAACATCAGGTCCACCGGGGTGTGCTGGCCGGGCCGCGCGATGTAGATCGAATCGAAGAAGATCAGCAGGTACAGCGAGAAGCTCGAGGCCAGCGCGGCGAAGATCCAGTCGCGCCAGGGGATGTGCTGGTGGCTGCCGTCGTAGGCCTTGAAGGGCAAGGACAGCCCGGCCAGGGCCAGCAGCACGCCGGCAAAGGCCCACCGCGCGCCGGCCGGCACCTCGCCGCCGACGGTTTGCACCAGGTTCCAGCCCAGCAGCAGGTAAAACGCGGCCAGGCCCAGCGCCACCGCCCATTCCCAGGCGCCGGGCAGGCGTTTCTGCCGCGGGAACACCAGGAAGCACAGCCCCAGCACCACCGACAGGTGAATGGCACGGTGCGCGATCTCGTTGTGCAGCCCGAAGCCGGCGGTGTAGTAGTGCCAGCTGGACAGGGCCACTGCGATGAACGTGACGATGCCCGCCGAGAAGCCGGCCAGGCGGCGGAAGCTGGACTCGGGATCGAATTGCTCGATCAGGCGGTCGACCTCGTCCTGGCTGACCACGGGAACGTCGCCCAGGGGCGTGAGGCTGGCGGGGGCGGTGCTCATCGTGGTGGGCGCATGGGTTCGGGTTGGGGTCGGTGGGTCGGGGCAGGGTGGGTGGTCAAGGCGCAGGGCGCGCCGGCACGGCCAAGGCCTGCGCCGCACCACAGCCCTGTGCCACCAGTTGCACGGCGTGCGCGCTCAGCGCCGACAGGGGCAGTGGCTCGCTGCCTGGCAGCAGCAAGCGCATGTGCTGCGCGGGCAGCGGCCGCACCACCAGTGGCTGGACGCTGCGATTCAGTGTCAGGCGCCAGCCCGGGCCGTCGCGCTGCAGTTGCTCACCCGGCCCCGCCGCGTGCGGCAGGCCGTAGCCCTGGCCATCGAAGCGCTCTTCCACCAGCCGCGCCTGCGGGTCGAAGGCGTAGCGGTCGATCACCGTGGTGCCCAGCACCGAATGCTCGAAGGCGATCTGCACTTGCGGTGCGGCCGGATCGAGCGGCAGGCGGCGCAGCTCGAGACCGCTGCGGTGCTCGTTGAGCACCAACTCGCACGCCTGCGCGGGCAGGCCGGCAAGCAACGCGCACGCCAGCGTGGCGGCGCGCTGCGCGACGCTCACTTGATCACGCCTTTTTCCTTGAAGTACCTGATCGAGCCCGGGTGCAGCGGCACGGTGCCCACGGCCGTGGCGGTGGCCAGCGTGATGCTCTTGCCCATGGCATGCACCTGCGCCATCGTGGCCACGTTCTCATACAGCGCCTTGGTCACCTCGTAGGCCACGGGCTCGGGCACGGCGTCGTGCGCGGTCCACACCGCCATCACCGCCAACGTGGGCACGACCGTGGTCTGGCCCTTGTAGGTGTTGGCCGGCAATGGCACGCTGGCGTAGAACGGCTGCTGGCGTTGCAGCTCGGCCACCTCGGCGCCACTCAGCGGGATGACCTTCAGCGCATGGCTCTGCGCGAAATCCGTGACGGCGGCGGTGGGCACGCCGGCGGTGATCAGCGTGGCGTGCAGGTTGCCGTCCTTGATCTTGTCCACCGCCTGGGTGAAGGACGACAGGTCTTCCTTCACGTCGGCACGGGTCATGCCATAGACCTTGAGCAGGTCGGTCAGCAGCTGATACTGGCCCGAGCCGGGCGCGCCGGAGGAGATGCTCTTGCCCTTCAGGTCGCGCACGCTGTTGATGTTGAAGTCGGCGCGGGTGATCAGTTGCACCGTCTCGGGGTAAAGCGCCCCCAGCGCGCGCAGGTTCTTGATCGGCGCCTTGTCGAACTGGCCCACGCCGCGGTAGGCGGCGTCCAGGATGTCGGCGGCCACGAAGGCCGACTCGATCTCCTTGTTGCCCAGCAGCTTGGCATTGCCCACCGAGGCGCCGGCGGCCTCGGCGGTGGCGGTGATCTTCTTGCCGTCGACCACCGCCTTGTTGGAGATCAGCTGCGCCAGCATGCCGCCCAGCGGGTAGTAGGTGCCGCCGGTGCCGCCGGTGGCGATGCCGAAGAACACGCGCTGCTGCGCGAGCGCGCCGGTGGCGATGATGACTGCGGTCAGCGCGGCGGCGCCGTGTTTCCAGGTGAAGTTCATGGGAGGGTCTCGTGGTGGGGTCTCGTGGTGGATTGGGGCTGGTCTCAAGCCAATGTGGCTCTGCCACTCTGCTTGATCCCCGCGGGGGGGACGCCGCATGGCGGCGTCCTTGGGGCACTCAGCGTGCTCGAATCAGGCGGCCGAGCATCAACCGAGGTGCTTGCCGAAGAACGCAAACGTGCGATCCCAGGCCATTTGTGCCCAGGCCGCATCGTATTGGGTGATGGGCAGGCGGCGCGGGCCTTGTGCCATCTCGTTGGCAAAGCCGTGCTGGGCCAGGTAGCGGTGGCCGCGCAAGTGCACGCCGGCCTCGCGCAGCTTGGCCTCGAGCGCATCGACGCCGGCGATCGGGAAGGGGTTGTCCTGCTCGGCCCAATGGGCCATCACCGGGGCTTTGATCTTGCTGGCGTCCACGAAGTCCAGCGGGGGATAGCCGTACCACACCACGCCGGCATCGGCCTCGGGCGCCATGGTCAGCGACAGCACGGTGAGCGCGCCGCCCATGCAGAAGCCGGTGACACCCACCTTGGCGCTGCCACCGGCCTTGAGGTGCTGCACCGCGCCGCGCACGTCCTGCGAGGCGGCCTGGCCGAAGTCCAGGCCGGTCATCAGGTGGTGGGCTTCCTCGGCCTCGATGGTGGACTTGCCGCGATACAGGTCGGGCACCAGCGCACGGTAGCCGGCGGCGGCCACGCGGTCGGCCACGCCGCGGATCTGGTCGTTCAGGCCCCACCACTCCTGGATCACCACCACGGCCGGGGCGCCGGCGGCGTTGGCGGGCTCGGCCAGGTAACCCGAAGCGGCTTGCCCATCGGGGCGGGTGAAGGTGATCATGGTGCCCATGCGTGCACTCCTTGCGGTGTTGGATTGAAGACGAGTAGACGAGAAGCCGCCGGGCAGCGTCAAGCGGGGGAACACGGGTGGCGAGGGCTGAGGCAGTTAAGCTTGAACCAATGTCAAGCCATGACGTGATCGTGATCGGCGCCGGCGTGGTCGGCGCCTCGGTGGCCTGGCACCTGGCCGCGCTGGGCGCGAGGCGGGTGCTGGTGCTGGACCGCGGGCAGGTCGGCGCCGGCACGTCTGCACAGTCCAGCGGCATCCTGCGCACGCACTATTCGGTGCCGGAAAACGTGGCGCTGGCGCGGCGCTCGTGGACGGTGTTCGAGCGCTTTGCCGCCTATCTGGGCGACGACGAGGCCTCGGCCGGCCTGGTGCGCTGCGGCTACCTGATCGCCGCCCCCGATGGGCCCAAGCGCGACGCCCTGCAGGCGGCGCTGGCCGGCCAGCGTGCCCAGGGCATCACGGTGAACCTGCTCGACGCCCAGCAGGCCGCCAGCCTGTTGCCGATCTGCCGCTTCGACGATGCGGCGCTGATCGGCCACGAGCCCGAGGCCGGCTTTGCCGACGCCTACCTGGTGGCCACCGGCTTTGCGCGCTCGGCGCGGCGCCTGGGCGTGCAGATTCGCGAAGGTGTGGAGGTGCAGGGCCTGTGCCTCGAGGGTGGGCGCGTGGCCGGTGTGGTCACGCCCCAGGGGCGCTTCACCGCGCCAGTGGTGGTGAGCACGCAGAACATCTGGGCGTGCGAGATCGAGCGCTGGACCGGCATCGCCTTGCCGGTGGCCGCCGAGCGCCACAAGGTGCTGGCCTTGCAAGGCCCCGATCCCTACACACGCGAGATGCCGGTGTACAAGGACCTGGGCTCGCCGGGCATGCTGTATTGCCGCAGCTACGGCGGCACGCAGATGCTGGTGAGCGAAGGCGTCGCCGGCCAGGCCCTGCCCGGCCCGGACAACGGGCCCGGCGACATCGGCATGGACGATGTGCTGCACATTGCCGAGCAGGTGTCCGCCCGATTTCCGAGTTATGCCACTGCGGGGCTGGCCAGCTCGTGGACCGGCGTGTACGACGTCACCCCGGACTGGAACCCGGTGCTGGGCGCCTTGCCCGAGCTGCCCGGCCTGGTGCTGGGCTGCGGCTTCTCGGGCCACGGCTTCAAGCTGTCGCCGGCGGTGGGCCGGGTGCTGGCGCAGTGTGCGCTGGGCCTGCCCACCGATGTGTCCCTGGCGCCGTATGCGCTGGAGCGTTTTCGCAGCGGCGCGCTGCTCGTGGGGCGCTACGGCGTGGGCGCGGTGTCGTGACGGACCTTGCCCGACGCGCTTGGCGTAGTGCCCTCGGGCATCGGACGGTCCTTGCATGGGATCGCCGCCGTGCCTTCGCGCTGCTGGTGCACGCCGCCATCGTCCACGCGCCGTCCTGCCGCGTCGCGGGTGCGGGAGCAGGCCTGTCGTGGCGAAGCCATCGGTGCGTGGATGGCGGACTTGTTGATTCCACGCAATCGCCAACACCGGAATCGCCTGCAGAGTGCACAGTGACCAGGGATTCATTCAAAGGAGCATGTCATGACCGACCACGTGGCGGATGTCAGGAAGTACAGCGCGGAGGTGAACGAAGCGGCGGTGGCGGCCATCGTGAAGTACTGCGGCATCGCATTGCAGCGCCTTGATTCCTCGCTGGTGTCCGCATCGGACCCGAAGGAACTGGCCACCGTTCGCGATGGTTTCGCGGCGAAGAAGCTGGGGCTCACCGCCGAAGCGGCCGACACCGGCATCGAGGCCACCGTCGAGAAGATGAAGGCGACGGGGCGCAAGAGCCGCGTCACCTTCTACTACCTGCTGGCGGAAGTGACCGGTACGCTGAACAAGCTCGGCTGAGCACCGATTGCCGGATGCCGCGTCGGCTGGGCGCGGCGCAGTCCTCACCGAACCAGAGGGCGGGACGAGGCCCGGCAGGCATGCCTTGCCGGCTCAGGCCGGCCGTTCAGGCTCGCGAAGCAGGATCTCGACCCGGCGGTTCCTGGCGCGGCCTTCGTCCGAGGCGTTGTCGGTCACCGGCTCGTGCGATCCGCGCCCCGCTGTTTCAATGCGCGAACCGTTCACACCGCGGTCCACCAAGTAGTTGCGCACGTTGTTGGCACGCTCCACCGACAAGGGACCGTTGATCGCGTCGGGGCCTGTGCTGTCGGTATGCCCGATCACGCGGATGTGCAAGGACGGATCGTTGCCCAGACCGCTGGCGAACTGGTCGAGCACCGCGCGCAGCCTGGGCTGGATGTCTGCGCGGCCTGTGTCGAACGAGATGTCGCTCGGGATCTGAAGCTTGAGTTGATTGTCGCTGGTGCGTGCCACTTCGACGCCTGTGCCCCGTGTCGCCTGTTCCATCGCCAAGCGCTTGTCTTCCATCCGCTTCGACCAGAGGTTGCCGCCGACGGCGCCGGCCACGCCACCCAGGACGGCCCCCTTGGTCGCGTTGTCGCGGCCGCCTATGATCCCGCCTAGCACCGCGCCGGCGGCCGCGCCGATGCCGGCGCCCTTGGCGGTGTCCTTCTGTCGTTCATCCATGTTGGCGCAGCTGCTCAGAAGCAGGCCGCAAGCCAGGGCCGCGGGCAGACCGGCACGACGCAGAAGATTAGTGTTTGTGGTCATCGCTTGTCCTTCAAGTTGAGCGCCGGCACACTCAATCGGCCGGCGCGAAAACTGTCTGCCCCGCAGGACAGGGTGGCAATGATCACACAGCGACGGCGAGCCGCGCTTGAGTGCAATCAACCAGGCGAGGGCATTGATCCAGGGACCCGAGGCTTGCTTCCCGCCGTTCAGCGTCACGAACGCGGCGGCGATGATCGGGTTCGCGCAGCCTTCTCGGGCTACAGCTCGGCCCACAGTTCGCGCATGGCGTGGGCGAAACCGGCGCGGGCTTCACGCTGCCGAATGTGCAGGCCTTGTTCCAGCCTGCGCTGTCCGGCCACCCAGACCTCGGTGAAGGCCAGCGCGTTGGTGGCGAAGACCAGCGCGTCCAGCCGGTGCGAATCGGGCACACCGAGCAGGCCGGGGGCGTCGGCATCCAGCACCAGCAGGTCGGCGCGCGCGCCTTCCACCAGGCCCCAGCGTTCGAAGCCGGCGGCGGCGGCGCCGCCGGCGATCGAGCGATCGAACAAGCGGGCCGCCGTAGACGCCAGGCCCAGCTCGGGCGCGGCGGCCACGTTGCGCCGACGCAGGGCCAGGCGTTGGCCGTATTCGAGCCAACGCAATTCGTCCACCCAGCTGCGCGACATGTGGCTGTCCGAGCCGATGGACAGCGGGGTGTCGCTGGCCAACCAGCCTGGCAGGTCGCACAGGCCGTCGCCCAGGTTGGCTTCGGTGCTGGGGCAGATCACCACGCCGGCGCCACTGCGACGCACGGCTTCGATCTCGCCGGGGGTGGTGTGTGTCGCATGCACCAGGTGCCACCGGTGGTCCAGCGGCACGTGGCGGGCCAGCCATTCGATCGGGCGCAGGCCCGTGGCGGCGAGGCAATCGTCCACCTCGGCGGTCTGTTCGGCGATGTGGATGTGCACCGGGCCGTCGAGGAAGCGGGCCTGCAGCGCCAGCTCCTGCACCGCTTCGGCCGGCGCGGCGCGCAGCGAGTGCACTGCCAGCCCGGCGCGGGCCAGCGGCGACATCAACGCATTCACCCGCGAGGACAGCGTGCGCACCAGCTCCACCGTGCTGGCAAAGCGCCGCTGGTCCTCGCGCAGCGTGGCTTGTGTGAAGCCCGCCCGCTGGTACAGCACGGGCAGCAGCGTGATGCCGATGCCCGCGTCCTGTGCGGCCTGCACCAGGGCCAGGCTCATCTCGGCCGGATCGGCATAACGCGATCCATCAGCGTCATGGTGCAGGTAGTGGAACTCGCACACCTGCGTGTAGCCGCCTCGCAGCATCTCGGTGTAGAGCTGCGTGGCGATGGCGTGCAGCTGCTCGGGCGTGACGCGCAGGGCCACGGCATACATGCGGTCGCGCCAGCTCCAGAAATCGTCGCGCTCGCCGCTGCGGCGCTCTGCCAAGCCGGCAAAGGCGCGTTGAAAGGCGTGGCTGTGCGCGTTGACCATGCCCGGCAGCACGGGGCCCGGCAGCCGCGTGGCGCCGGGCGGCGCGGCCATGCCGGTGCACACCTCGAGCAGCTGGCCGTTGACGTCGACCGTGAGCACGACGTCGCTGCGCCATTGGCCCTGCACCCAGGCCTGCGGCGCCCAAAGCAGCCGCGGGTCGGCAGCGCATGGGTTCAGGTCAGGCATGGCAGCGCCTTGGTCTGGCACGTCAGGCGATCCGGGCGGGCGCCGCTCATGCTTTGAAGTCCAGCATGGCCTGCACCAGTTGGCGCAGCAGCGGCTGCACCTGGGCGGCGCGCTCATCGTCCCAGGCAAACGGTGGCGCCTCGTGCATGTAGGTGGACCAGCACATCTCCAACTGCACCGCGTGGATGCCCTGCCCGGGCCGCCCGTAGTGGCGCGTGATGTGCCCGCCCTTGAAGCGGCCATCGGTGATGTGCGTGTAGCGCAGCTGCCCGGCCAGCACCCGGCTGAGCGCGTCGCGCAGCGAAGGGGCGCAGCTCTGGCCGGCGGCGGTGCCCAGGTTCAGGTCCCAGAGCTTGCCTTCGAACAGCCAGGGCAGTTGGCTCTTGATGCTGTGGCCGTCGAACAGCACCGCGTGGCCGTGCTCGCCGCGCAGCCGGTCGAGCTCGGCGCGCAGGGCCTCGTGGTAGGGCCGCCAGTGGGTTTGAACGCGCTGTGTCACCTCGGCCTCGTCGGGTGCCTGGCCTTCGAGGTACAGCGGCTCGCCGGTGAAGAAGTGCGTCGGGCACAGCTCGGTGTTGTTGGCGCCCGGATACATGGGCGCGTTCTCGGGCGGACGGTTCAGGTCGACCACGTAGCGGCTGTGTCGCGGCACCAGCACCGAGGCGCCCATTTCGCGGGCGAAGGCGTACAGGCGCGCCAGGTGCCAATCGGTGTCTTCCACGTCGAGTGCCCGCGGCTGATAACGTGGCTTGAGCGCGTCCGGAATGTGCGTGCCGACATGCGGCAGGCTCAGCAGAAGGGGCCGCGTGCCACGGTGCAAGCTGTAGATGTCGTCGTTCATGGAGTGACCTCGACGCCCGCGCGCACCACGCGCAGGCAGGGGTTGTGGCCGAACCAGTAGGCCAGTTCGCGCGGGTGGTCCAGCCCGTAGACCGCGAAGTCGGCCTGCAGGCCGACCTGCAACTGCCCCAGGCGATCCTGCAGGCCGAGCGCACGCGCGGCATGGCGTGTGACCCCCAGCAGTGCTTCCTCGGGCGTGAGACGGAACAAGGTGCAGGCCATGTTCAGCATCAGCAGCAGCGACAGCCCCGGTGAAGAGCCCGGGTTGTGGTCGCTGGCGATGGCGATGGGCACGCCGGCGGCGCGCAACGCGGCCAACGGCGGCAGCCTGGTTTCGCGCAGGAAGTAGAAGGCGCCGGGCAGCAGCACGGCCACCGTGCCGGCGGCGGCCAGGGCCTGCACGCCGGCGTCGTCCAGGTGCTCCAGGTGGTCGCAGGACAAGGCCTGGAACTGCGCCGCCAGCTCGCAGCCGTGCTGGTTGCTCAACTGCTCGGCATGCAGCTTCACCGGCAGGCCCAGCGCCTTGGCGGCCTCGAACATGCGCCGGGTCTGCGCCGGCGTGAAACCGATGTCGTCGCAGAACGCGTCCACCGCATCGACCAGGCCCTGCGCATGCAGCGCGGGCAGCCAGGCGCAGGCGGCCTCGATGTAGTCGTCGGGCCGCCCGGCGAACTCGGGCGGCAGCGCATGGGCGCCCAGGCTGGTGCAGCGCACGGTGAGGGGCAGCTCATGCGCCAGCAGGCGCGCGATGCGCAGGCAGCGCGCTTCGTGCTCGGCCGACAAGCCGTAGCCCGACTTCACTTCGATCGTGGTCACGCCCTCGGCCATCAGTGCCAGCGCGCGTTGCCGGGCGCCGGACCACAGCTCACCGTCGCTGGCCGCGCGCGTGGCCGCCACGGTGGAGCGGATGCCGCCGCCGGCGCGCGCGATCTCGTCGTAGCTGGCGCCCTGCAGGCGCAACTCGAACTCGTTGGCACGCTGGCCGCCATAGACCAGGTGGGTGTGGCAATCGACCAGGCCGGGTGTGACGAGGGCGCCGCCCAGGTCGTGCTCGTGGGCCGATGCCTTGGCCAGTGCGGCGGGGAGCTTGGCGTCCGGCCCCAGCCATTTGATGCAGTCGCCCTCGGTGACGAGGCTGCCGTGCTCGATCAGGCCCCAGGCCGCGCCCGTGGCCATGCTGGCGATGCGGGCGTGGCGCCAGAGTTGAAGCGGTGGTGGGCTCATGCGGCGGCGCGCGGCGTCATGTGCCGGTACGGGGTGAAAAGTCCATCCACCAGGCCAGCGTCGTGCTGTTCGCGTCGGCAACGCGCCAGCGCTGATGGGCCGCGTGGGTGCTGACCACCAGGGCCCAGGCGGGCACACGGGCGGCGTCGGCATCGTCGATCTGCAGGGTGAGCGGCACCGTGGTGAACAAGGCGCGCAGTGGCGCGGAGCTGATCCATTCGGCATCAGCGTCCACGCGCAGCATCTGCGTGCGGCCGGCGGCGCGTTGGCCCATCAGGTTCAGGTCGCGCGTGGGGCCGCCTTGCAGGCTGCAGGCCGGCGCGGCGGCGCCGTCGAAGTGCATGGGCGGGGTGTCGGTGCGGACGGAATGCTTGTGGGCACCCAGGTGCAGCACCACGCCATCGCCTTCGGCCACGGCGAACCAACGGTCCACACCAGGGAAGGCAGAAAACGGGCCGTCGGTCCTGATCTCGGCCACGCTGATGCGCAGTTGCCAGGGTCCGGCCCCAGGCCAGGTGAACAGCTCCTGCGTGGTGCCACCGCCGTTGCGCCAGGCCTGGGCGGGCACCTGGTCGACGCGGATCAGCGACAGGCCGGTCATGGCTGAAACTCCCCTTGCAGTGTGTAGCGCGCACCGGGCTGCACCAGGCGAGCGATGGTGATCGCGGCGCTGCGGGTGAAGGTGCGGCGCACCACGATCAGGCAGGGGTCCTCGGCGGCAATGCCCAACAACCTGGCCTCTTGCGCCGTGGGCAGCGCGGCCTCGATCGAATACTGGGCGCGCCACAGGGCGGTCACCTCGAACAGGTGGTGCGTTGGCGTGGTGCGGGTGAAATCCACCTGCAGATAGGCGGGCGCGCAGGCGGGGTTGACATAGCGGTCCTCGCACTGCAGCGGCACGCCGTTCTCGTGGTGCACGATGAGGCTGTGGAACACGCGAGCGCCCGGGGCCAAGCCGAGCTGCAGCGCAAGCGCGGCAGTGGCCTTTTCCTCGCATTGCAGGTGAACCACGGCGTGGTGTTGGTGGCCGCGCTCGACGATCTCTTCGTGCAGATCGCGAATCGTGAGGGTGGAGGCCACCCGGTGCAGGGCCGCCGCAAAGGTGCCCACGCCCTGCAGGCGTGTGACCAGGCCTTCGGCCTGCAGCTCGCGGATGGCGCGGTTCACCGTCATGCGGCTCACGCCGAACTGCGCCACCAGCGCGGCTTCGGAAGGCATCAGCTCGCCCGGGGCCCAGCGCCCGGCCGCCAGACCGTCCTTCAGGTGCTGCTTGACCTGCTGAAACGGTGCCAGCGTGACGGTGGACGGCGCTGCGCCCACCAGAACGACATCAGGGGAAACCATGGTGCGATGCTACTTGTCTGCACTTGTCTAGACAAGTAGAGTGCAACCCTGACCCGTTTGAACCGAGCCGCCCATGACCGACCTGTCCGACCAGCGCCAGATGGCCCAACCTCACCCGGTGCGCGCGCCGCGTGGCAGCAGCATCACCTGCGCCAACTGGCTGATCGAGGCCGCCTACCGCATGCTGCAGAACAACCTCGATCCCGAGGTGGCCGAGAACCCCGACGCGCTGGTGGTCTACGGCGGCATCGGCAAGGCTGCGCGCAACTGGGACTGCTACGAGCAGATCCTGCGCTCGCTGCGGGCCTTGAAGGAAGACGAGACGCTGCTGATCCAGAGCGGCAAGCCGGTGGGCGTGTTTCGCACGCACACCGACGCGCCACGGGTGCTGATCGCCAACTCGAACCTGGTGCCCAAGTGGGCCACCTGGGAGCATTTCGACGAGCTCGACCGCAAGGGCCTGATGATGTATGGCCAGATGACGGCCGGCAGCTGGATCTACATCGGCAGCCAGGGCATCGTGCAGGGCACCTACGAGACCTTTGTGGAGGCAGGGCGGCAACACTTCGGCGGCAGTCTGCAGGGAAAGTGGATTCTTACGGCGGGTCTGGGCGGCATGGGCGGTGCGCAGCCGCTGGCGGCCACCTTTGCCGGTGCCTGCTCGCTCAACATCGAGTGCCAGCAAAGCCGCATCGACTTCCGCCTGCGCAGCCGTTACCTGGACGAGCAGGCCAACGATCTGGACGACGCGCTGGCCCGCATCCGCCGCTACACCGCCGCAGGCGAGGCCAAGTCGATCGGCCTGCTTGGCAATGCCGCCGAGGTGTTGCCCGAACTGGTCAAGCGCGGCGTGCGGCCCGATCTGGTGACCGACCAGACCTCGGCCCACGACCTGGTCAATGGCTACCTGCCCCCGGGCTGGACGGTGGCGCAGTGGCAGGCTGCCCAGGCCGATGCCTCGCAACACGCCGCGCTGCGCACCGCTGCGGCCCAGGGCTGCGCGGTGCACGTGCAGGCCATGCTGGCCTTCCAGGCCATGGGCGTGCCCACGGTGGACTACGGCAACAACATCCGCCAGGTGGCCTTCGACACCGGCGTGAAGAACGCCTTCGATTTCCCCGGCTTCGTGCCGGCCTACATCCGGCCGCTGTTCTGCCAGGGCAAGGGCCCGTTCCGCTGGGTGGCGCTGTCGGGCGACCCGGAAGACATCCGCAAGACCGACGCGAAGATGAAGCAGCTGTTCCCGCAGGACGCTCACTTGCACCGTTGGCTGGACATGGCGGCCGAGCGCATCGCCTTCCAGGGCCTGCCCGCGCGCATCTGCTGGATTGGCCTGGGTGAGCGCCACCGCGCCGGCCTGGCTTTCAACGAGATGGTGAAGTCGGGCGAGCTCGAGGCTCCCATCGTCATCGGCCGCGACCACCTGGACAGCGGCTCGGTGGCCTCGCCCAACCGCGAGACCGAAAGCATGCAGGACGGCAGCGACGCGGTCAGCGACTGGCCCCTGCTCAATGCCCTGCTCAACACCGCCGGTGGCGCCACCTGGGTGAGCCTGCACCATGGCGGCGGGGTGGGCATGGGCTATTCGCAACACAGCGGCGTGGTGATCGTCTGCGACGGTACCGATGCGGCCGCCAGGCGCATCGAGCGCGTGTTGTGGAACGACCCTGGCACCGGCGTGATGCGCCATGCCGATGCCGGCTACGACATCGCGGTGGCCTGCGCCAAGGCGCAGGGCTTGAACCTGCCGATGGTGCGCTGATGCTGGTCCGACCTGGCGCCCTGTCGCTCGATCAGCTGCAAGCCATCCACGCCGGGGGCCACACCCTGGTGATGGACCCTGCCGCGTTGCCGAACATCCTGGCCAGCGCGGCGGTCGTGAAGCGCGCCGCCGAGGGTCAGGCTCCCGTGTATGGCGTGAACACAGGTTTTGGCAAGCTCGCCTCCACGCGCATCAGCGAAGCCGACCTGGCCACGCTGCAGCTCAATCTGATCCGTTCGCACAGCGTGGGCGTTGGCAAGCCGCTGGCGGCGCCGGTGATGCGGCTGATGCTGGCGCTCAAGGCCGCCAGCCTGGCGCGCGGCTACTCGGGCGTGCGCCCGGTCATCATCGACACGCTGCTCGCCGTGGCCAATGCGGGCCTCGTGCCCTTCGTGCCCAGCCAGGGCTCGGTGGGCGCCTCGGGCGATCTGGCGCCGCTGGCGCACATGACGCTGGCGCTGATCGGCGAGGGCGAGTTCGTGGTCGATGGCCAGCGCCAGCCGGCCGCTCCGGTGCTGGCGCAGCACGGCATCGCGCCGCTGCAGCTCGCGGCCAAGGAAGGCCTGGCGCTGATCAACGGCACACAGACCTCCACCGCGCTGGCGCTGCATGCGCTGTTCTGCGCCGAGCCGGTGCTGGAATCGGCGCTGGTGGTGGGCGCGCTGACGGTGGATGCCGCGCGCGGCAGCGATGGCCCCTTCGACGAGCGCATCCACGCGCTGCGCGGCCAGCCCGGCCAGATCGACGTGGCGCGCTACTACCGCGCGCTGCTGCAGGGCAGCGCCATTCGCGCATCGCATGCCGAGCATGACGACCGCGTGCAAGACCCGTACTGCCTGCGCTGCCAACCGCAGGTGGTGGGGGCCTGCCTGGACCAGCTGCGCCACTGCGCCACCGTGCTGCTGCGCGAGGCCAATGCCGTCACCGACAATCCCTTGGTCTTTGCCGAAGACGGCGCGATGGTCTCGGGTGGCAATTTTCATGCGGAGCCGGTGGCGCTGGCCGCCGACGCCATGGCCGTGGCCATCGCCGAGATCGGCGCCATCGCCGAGCGCCGCATCGCCATGCTGATCGACGCCAGCGTCTCGCGCCTGCCGCCCTTCCTCACCGCCGATGCGGGGCTGAACTCGGGCTTCATGATTGCGCATGTCACGGCCGCGTCCCTGGCCAGCGAGAACAAGTCGCTGGCGCACCCGGCCAGTGTCGATTCGCTGCCCACCTCGGCCAACCAGGAGGACCATGTGTCGATGGCCACCTTCGCGGCGCGGCGGCTGCAGGCCATGATTCGCAACACCGCGCACATCCTGGGCATCGAATTGCTGGCGGCGGGGCAGGGCATTGACTTCCTGCGGCCGCTGGCCAGCAGCACCGCTCTGGAACAAGCCCATGCACTGTTGCGTGCGCAATGCCCCTCGGTGGAGCGTGATCGCTACCTGGCGCCCGACATCGAGCGGGCCACGAGCCTGGTGACGGGTGGTGCGCTGTCGCAGGTGTTTCGTACCCTGCCGGGTCTGCCCACGCTGTGGCTGCCGGGTTGAATGCGCGTGTGCACCGACTGGGGTCAGATGGCCTCTTGGCCAACCACCCGAACGGGAAGCTCGTGGGGCGGCAACAGGTCGACGCCGCGGTCGTCCACAAAGCGCAGGCGCAGCAGATGATGGCCCTGGCCGCTGAACACATTCAACTGCGTCGCACCATTGACCAGGTCCGCATGCTTGACCAGGCGCTGCGGCGAGCCCGTGTAGACGTCGACGACGAAATGCCCCGTCTTGGCCTTGCCCACACCGCGTGCACATACGCCGAAGCCATCGATGCCCAGACGCAGGTTGAAGGGGCTGACCAAGGGTTCGTCGGCGCGCACGTTGGCGAAGTGCAGGGGTTCATCGGGCGGCCTGGGGCGCGACAGCTCGTCTTGGTACCAACGGGCACAACTGGCCTCGAACCGATCGGCCTCGACCTTGGGCCGTGGCGTCGTGCTGCGCGCGCCACGCACGTTGACGGTGAGTTCCGGGCTGTACACAAAGAACGGTCGGTGCTCGTGATCGGCGAACAGCAGGCGCAAACTGTGTCGTCCGGGCGGCAGGTCGACCAGTGTCGACGTCTGCCCGCCGCCAAAGTGCCGGTGCTGGGCATCGAATGGCAGTTTGTCGGTGATGGCCAGCGGCAGGGTCTTGTCGATCAGGATGTGGTGGTGGCCCGTTCCTTGCAGCTGGATGCCGGCCGGCGCGACGCCCATGCCGCGGACCGCGAACTGCACCAGGAAGGGCGACACCACCTCCTGACCATTGCGCAGGTTGGAGAAGTCCACGGCGGTGGGGTCGCGCAGATTGACCTTGGTGCGTTCGCGCGTGTACTGGAGCCAGCAGCGCCGATCGGCTTCGTTCTCGGGCAACGGGGCCGCCTGTACGCCCAATGCGCCAACCAACACCAACAAGGTTCCGGCCCAAGCCATGACCCGCAGACCTATCGTTACTGCCATTGCCTCGCCCCTGCTCGCCATTGAGAATTGCCGCTCAATTGTCGCCTTACCGTTGTTACCAACTCTTTCCAATCTTAGGACATTTGCCATGAATTACCGGACGCTCGCTCTGATCACCATGTGTGCCTGCTCGATGGCCGCACACGCGCAGGAAACCAAGATCGCCATCGGCATCTCCGGCTGGACCGGCTTTGCGCCGCTGACGCTGGCCAAGGAGGCCGGTCTGTTCAAGAAGCATGGTCTCGACGTCAGCATCAAGAAGATCCCGCAGAAGGACCGCCACCTGGCCATCGCCAGCGGCGACATCCAATGCGCTGCCACCACGGTGGAAACCTGGGTCGCCTGGAACGCGGCCGGCGTGACCACCACGCAGATCTTCCAGCTCGACAAGAGCTATGGCGCCGACGGCATGGTGGTCAAGCCCGGCATCGCGAAGATCGCCGACCTGAAGGGCAAGACCGTGGCCGCCAGTGCGCCGGGCACCTCGCCGTACTTCGGCCTGGCCTGGATGCTGGCCAAGAACGGCCTGAGCATCAAGGACGTCAAGGTCGTCAACCTGGAGCCTCAGGCCGCCGCCAACGCGATGATCGCCGGCACCGAAGGCATCGACGCGGCCATGACCTACGAGCCCTATCTGGGCGCCGTGCGCGCCAAGCCCGAGGCCGGCAAGATCATCGCCACCACGCTGGACTACCCGATGGTGATGGACACCGTGGGCTGCACGCCCAAGTTCCTGGCCGACAACCCGAAGGCCGCCAAGGCCATGGCCAATGCCTACTTCGACGCGCTGGACATGATCAAGGCCGAGCCGAAGAAGAGCTTCGAGATCATGGGCGCCGACGTCAAGCAAAGCGGCGAGGCCTTCGAGAAGAGCGCCGCTTACCTGCGCTGGCAGGACCGCGCGGCGAACCAGAAGTTCTTCTCGGGTGAGCACGCGCAGTTCAGCAAGGAGGCGGCTGATCTGCTGCTTTCTGCCGGCATCATCAAGCAGATCCCCGACCTGTCCAAGCTGGCCGACCCGCGCTTCGTGAAATGACCCACCCCCGGAGCGGGCTTCGCCCGCCTCGCCCTCAAGGGGGCAACGCCTGCGGCCCGGCAAGGCCGGTTCCGCGGTGTTTGCTGGGTTCGCACCCTCTGCGCGGGACGGCCAGATCGTGAAACCATTGACTCCGGTGGCCTCGGGCGCACGCATCGCGCTCGGCGTGTCCTTCTTCGTCGTCTTCGTGGCGCTTTGGTCGGTCGTCACCTTCGGCGGCCTGGTCAGCAAGACCTTCCTGGCCGACCCGGTGATGATGCTGAAGTCGGGCTGGGTGCTGCTCAGCCAGATGGGTTTCGGCTGGGACATCGGCATGACGGTGTGGCGCGTGCTGGGCGGCTTCGTGCTGGCGGCCGCGCTGGCCCTGCCGCTGGGCGTGGCCATGGGCGCCTACAAGCCGATCGAGGCCTTCTTCGAGCCGTTCGTGTCGTTTGCGCGTTACCTGCCAGCCTCGGCCTTCATCCCGCTGCTGATCCTGTGGGCCGGCATTGGCGAGGCACAGAAGCTGGCGGTGATCTTCATCGGCAGCTTCTTCCAGTTGGTGCTGATGATCGCGGTGACCGTGGGCAACACCCGGCGTGATCTGGTGGAGGCGGCCTACACGCTGGGAGTGTCCGACCGCAACCTGATTCGGCGCGTGCTGATACCCGGGGCCGCGCCGGAAATCGCCGAGACCCTGCGCATGGTGCTGGGCTGGGCCTGGACCTATGTGATCGTGGCCGAGTTGATCGGTGCCTCCAGCGGCATCGGCCACATGATCACCGACAGCCAGGCGCTGCTGGCCACCGACCAGATCATCTTCGGCATCATCGTCATCGGCCTCATCGGGCTGGTGAGCGACCTGCTGTTCAAGTGGGCGAATCGGACCTTCTTCCCCTGGGCGCAGCTGGGTCGATGAACGGGCGGCAATGACATGAGTTCCAACCACATCCTGTCCGTGCGCGGCGTGTCCAAGCGCTTTCAGTCCCTGCATGGTGAGACCCTGGCGCTGCAGGCCACCGATCTCGACGTGGCCGAGAACGACTTCATCACCATCCTCGGCCCCAGCGGCTGCGGCAAGAGCACCTTGCTGCGCATCGTGGCCGGGCTGGACACGCAGACCACCGGCGAGGTGCAGCTGGACGGGCGGCGCATCGTGGGGCCGGGTGCCGACCGCGGCATGGTGTTCCAGAGCTACACGCTGTTTCCCTGGCTCACCGTGCGCGACAACGTCTGCTTCGGTCTGCGCGAGCGCGGCATGCCAAGGGCGCAGCAACTCGAGGTGGCCGATGGCTACCTGGCCAAGGTCGGGCTGAAGGGCTTTGCCAAGCACTACCCGAAGCAACTGTCGGGCGGCATGCAGCAGCGAACGGCCCTGGCCCGGGCACTGGCCAACGACCCGCGCATGCTGCTGATGGACGAGCCCTTCGGTGCGCTGGACCACCAGACCCGCGAGCTGATGCAGGAGCTGCTGCTGGGCATCTGGGAGAGCGACCGCAAGACGGTGCTGTTCGTCACCCACGACATCGACGAGGCGGTGTTCATGGGCACGCGCGTGGTGGTGATGAGCGCGCGGCCCGGGCGCATCAAACTCGATCGCGTCGTGCCACTGGCCCACCCGCGCCACTACTCGATCAAGACCACACCCGATTTCGCGCAGCTGAAGGCCGAGCTGACCGAGGCCGTGCGCGAGGAAGTACTGGCGGCGCAGGCGGCCAACGCCTGAGCTGACGGGGGAAGCCGTCGCGCCAGGCGCTCAGGCCTCGATGCCCGCCCGGCGCAGATCGCAGATCAGCACATCCAGCGTGTCGGCCGTGGCCAGCGCCAGCTGGGACAGCATGGCCGGGGCCGTGCCGACTTCGCGCAGCGCGTGGTCCAAGGCCACCGCCGCCTGGGCCAGGCGCACCGCGCCCGCGCTGCCTGCGGCGCCGCGCAGCGTGTGCGCGCAGGCGCGCAGGGCAGGGCGGTCCAGCGGTGCCGAGGCATGGCGCAGCCGCTGGCCGTCCGCACCGTGCGCCCGCACCAAGCTGGCCAGGATCCGCAGATAGCTGGGCAGGCTGCCCGCCACCAGGGCCAGGCCCTTGGAAGCATCCAGCCCGGGCACCTCGCCAAGGCGCTCGAACCGCGGGTCGTTCGAGGTGGCTCGATCCGGCTGCGGCACGGGCTCGGGCGACGCTTCGCGACGGCCGCGCACCGCCCTGTTGGCGGGTGGTTCATGGGCCGAGGCGCGCGCACGGGATTGATCCAGCCAGTACAGCAGCTTGGCGTAGAGCAGCGCGGGCGACACCGGCTTGGGCACGAAATCATCCATGCCCGCCGCACGACACGCTTCACGGTCCGACTCGAACACATTGGCGGTCATGGCCAGCACCGGCAGCCCGGCCAGGCGCGGATCCCGGCGCAGCCGCCGGGTGGCCTCGAGGCCGTCCAGGCGCGGCATCTGCATGTCCATCAGCACCAGCTCGCAATGCAGCGTGGCCAGGGCGTCCAGCGCTTCCTGCCCATCGTGGGCGATCTCCACCCGCAGTCCCACCGCGACCAGCAGGCCCATGGCCACCTCGCGATTGACCGGGTGATCCTCGGCGAGCAGCACACAGGCACCAGCGTGGCGGCGGCGCAGTTCGCGCTCGAGCCCGGCCACGTCGGCCGCGTCCGAAAGCGCATGGGCACCGAACGGCGCAAGGCCGGCGGCCGTGGCTGCGGCGACCTGGCTGCCCTCCGCCGGCATCAGTCGTGCAGTGAACCAGAAACTGCTGCCCCGCCCGGGCCGGCTTTCGACACCCGCATCGCCGCCCATCAATCGGGCCAGGCGACGGGTGATGGCCAGCCCCAGGCCCGTGCCCCCAAATCGCCGCGTGGTGGACGCGTCCACCTGGACAAACTCCGTGAACAGGCGGGGCAGCACGTCTGCGGCGATGCCGATGCCCGTGTCGCGCACTTCGAATCGCACCAGCACGCCGTCATCGTCGCGGCTCGCCACCGATGCCCGCAACACCACGTCGCCAGCCTCGGTGAACTTCACCGCATTGGCCACGTAGTTGAGCAGCGCCTGACGCAGCCGGGTGACGTCGCCGAGCAGCGGCACAGGCACGCCTTCGCATTCCACGCGCAGCGCGATCTGCTTGTCTTGTGCGGTGTTGGCGATCAGGGACTTCACATGTTCGAGCAGACCAGGGACGTCCACGGCCTCGCAGGCCATCGTCATGTGGCCGGCCTCGATCTTGGACAGGTCGAGGATGTCGTGCAGGATCGACATCAGGTGCGTGCCCACCTCGGCGATGCGATCCAGGCGGTGGCCCAGCGTGGCGGCGTCGTGGCCGTTGCGCGGCAAGCGCGCCATGCCCAGGATGGCGTTCATGGGCGTGCGGATCTCGTGGCTCATGTTGGCCAGGAACTGGCTCTTGGCGAGGCTGGCCGCTTCGGCCCGCTGGCGAGCGTCGGCGAGCTCCTGGGTGCGCGTGGCCACCAGCTCCTCCAGGTGGTTGTGCTGCGCGGCCAGCGCCACCTCGGCCTGTTTGCGCTCGGTGATGTCCATCGTCACCCCCACGGCGCGCACGGCGCGTCCCTGGGCGTCGCGTTCGAGGACGCGGCCCGCCGACATCACCCACACCCAATGTCCGTCCTTGTGGCGAATGCGGTGCTCGCTTCGGTAGGTCGGCGATTGGCCGGCGATGTGGGCGTCCAACGCGCGCCTTGCCTCGGCCAGGTCAGCGGGGTGGACGCGATGCGACCAGACGTCGGCTTCGTCGGCCAGTTCGTCGGCCATGTGACCGATCTGCTCGGCCCAGCGCTGGTCGACCTGAACACGGTTGGTGGGCAGATGCCAATCCCAAAGGCCCAGGTCGGCGCCTTCCAGGGCCATGGCCAGTCGGGCCTGGCTGCTGCGCAGAGCGTCTTGCGCCTGCACCTGGGCCGTGATGTCGCGTGAGATGCCGTACAGCCCCACCACCGTGTTGCTGGCATCGCGCAGCGGGCCCTTGGTCGACAGGAAACGGCGCTCGCCATCCACGGTGAGGATGGTCTCCGTTTCGGTGATGGTGGCACCTTGGGTGAGCACGCGGCGATCCGAGGCCATGCGCGGAACAGCCTCGTCGGCCGCGTGCGTGTCCGCATCGGTGCGGCCCAGCACCTGGGCGGCGTCCCGCCCCGTGCTGCGCTGCGCGCCCGGGTTGAACAGGGTGTAGCGGCCCTGCAGGTCCTTGGCGTAGATCAGATCGGGCGAGGCATCGACCAAGGCGCGCAACAGTTCGTTGCTGCGCAGTTGCCCGTCCTGCGCCCGCTGCACGATCTGCAACTGTGCCAGCGCCAAGGCCTTCTGCCGCAGGCGTTGCAGCGCCCACAGCAGCAGGGCGCCCAAGGCACAGGCCAGCACGATCCACAGCGTGTCGATAGATGCGTTCACCGCGGGCATTCTAGGCAGCCCCCATCGCCGCAGCAGGACGTATGCTGCAGGCTTGGCGCGACTTGTCGACTGCGAATTTCGGGATGACTGTGATTGAACCTGTGAGCCTGTATTTCGGCGCCGAGCGAGCCGAAAGCCTGCTGTTCATCTGTGTCGGCCTGGTCGGGCTGGAATTGGCCTGGACGTGCTGGCGCAAGGGCATGACGGGACAGGCGCGCGGTGCTGCCGTCGCGCTGGCGTTGCTGGCGGCCATCCAACTGCTGGTGGGCGGCACGGTGTTCGTGCGCAGCCCGCATGACCAGGCCCGGGTGAGCCAGGCGCTGCAGTCCGATGTGCAGCAGGTTCGCACGCAAGAGCTTCCGCGCATGCGCACGGTGATGCGCAACTTCCGCGTCTACCGCTGGGTCGAGATCGCGGCCGTGTTCCTCGGCGCGTTGATGGCGCTGGCGGGACGCCGGGGGTCCATGACCCGCGGCGTGGGCCTGGTGCTGCTGCCGCAGGCGCTGGTATTGCTGGTGTTCGACGGCCTGGCCGAGGAGCGCGGCGCCAGCTATCTGGCCTGGCTGCAACGCCTCTGAGTGCCCCAAGGCCGGCCAAAGCCGGCCGCCACGGGACTCAGTCCCCCGCGGGGATCGAGGAAAGTGGCAGAGCCACATTTCCTTGATCCAGCAGCGCGCGCGGTCAGGCGGGCTTGGGTGCCAGGCGCTGAAGCATCTCGCCCATCTTCTGGTGCACCATGTTCACCGCCTTCAAGGGGCGCACCATGACCTTGAAATCGACGATCTGGCCGGCTTCGTTCCAGCGGATCAGATCGACGCCGTTGATCAGCAGGCCGTCGAGCTCGGTGACGAACTCGAGCAAGGCGTCGTGCTCGCCGACGATCTCGCGCTCGTAGCGGAAGTGCTCGCTGTTGAGCACGTGCATGGCGCCGGCCAGGTACAGGCTGGTGATGGCCTTGCCGCGTTGCGGTGTGTGCACCACCGGGGAATGGAACACCACGTCGTCGGCCAGCAGGGCGTTGAGCTTGGCCATGTCGCGGCTGCGGACCACCTCATGCCAGGCGTCAATGGGTGAGGTCATCGGGGGCTCCAGGGTTGCACAGGCGGCCATACTGCCACAGTGGGCCGAGGCTCAGGCCGGGCCCAGGCCAGACAGCCCCTGCAGCGATGCGACCAGGGCCCGATGCCCCTGCAAGGCGCGGGCAAATCGCGGCTCGTCACGGCCCTTGACCTCGGCCAGCGCTCGCAGCGCGGCCGCCTCGCGCGCAGTCCAGCCGCGCTCGGGCGCCACGGCTGCAAGCAGGCAAGCCATGCGCGCCAGCGCGGTCTGCGCGTGCTCGCGGGGCGCGCCCAATGCCCGCAGCGCGGCGCGTTGCGCGGCGTTGCGGTCGCCGTCGTGTCGGGCCAGCACCAGCGCCGATACCCGCTCGCCCAGCCTGGCCGGGTCCACGAATTGCCAGCGGCCCGCGCCGTCCGGCCGCCACACCAGCACCGACGCGCCCAGCCGCTTGAGCACGTCGGCCTTGTAGAAGCGCGGTCCGGGGCGGCCGTTGCTGTCGTTCAAGATGCGCGTCCACTCGCGATCTGCCATGGCCAGCAGGTCGGCCTGCAGCGGTCGGAACCCGAGCCGCCAGTAGAACCAGAAGGCCCCGGACTGGATGCTGTCCTTGTTGTCGCGCGCGATTTGGCTGGGCTCGACGCGCAGCACCTGCAGCTTGAATCGCCAGGCATACAGGCGCAGCAGTTGGCACACCAGCAAGGCGGATTCGCCGCCGCGGTAGGGCGGCAGCACGTTGACGCCAAAGGCCGCCTGCGCCCCCAGGACCCACGAGCCGCCGTAGGCCACCGGCACCTGGTTCTTGAACAGCAGGTAGCCGATGTAGCTCTCGAGCGTGAGCTTGCGCTCGTCGCGGCACGCGTAGAAGGCCACCTGCAGGCCACGACCCAGGTCGTGGCACTCGATCTGTGCCGGATCCACGTGCGTGAAGAAATCGGTTTCGCGCAGCAGAGAAAGCATCACGCCGCGACCCAGGTCGGCCAGCTGCTGGCGGTCTGCTTCGCTCAGCTTCACCCGCCTGGGCGCCGGCTCGTGCCACAACGCCAGCGGGCCATCGGGCCGCAGGTAGCCGTCGTCATGGGTGTGCGGGGTGTTGCGGCCAAACCGGCCCTGGGTGAGTCCCGGCGCATCGGCGCGCATGCGCCAGCGGATGAACACCTGCAGCTGCGACCAGGCCGCCTCGCGTTCTCGGTCTTGCGGGGCGAGTCGGTCCAGCAGCGCGATCAGCCTCGGCAGGTGTCTGGCCTTGTCTGCGCCCAGGTGCTGACGCAGCCAGCGTGGCCAGGGCAGGGGGCGGTCGATCAGGGCGTCGCGCTCCATCGGGTCGAGCGCACGCTCGAGCAGCGCGCGGGCGTCGTGCGGGTCGGCGTCGAGGTACAGCAGCTCGACATCGCCCGGAAAGCGCTCGCACAGCCAGCGCGTCGCGGTCAGGCTGAAGGTGCTGGCAATGGCCGTGCCGGCAATGCCGGAGTTCTCCAGCGCATCGAGCAAGGGATCGCCCGCGGGCAGCGCCGCCAACTCGGCGGCCATGGCGTGCAGGCCCTGGTGCGCCTCGGCCAGCTCGGCGGCGGATTTCGGGAACGTGGCCTGGAACAGCAACGCCTCGTGGCGGGCGGACCAGGTGCGAGCGAGCTTCATCGGGACAACCTCCGGGCCGCGCGGGTCAGCGCCATTCGGCAAGCGCGGCCTGGGCTCGATGGTAGTCGGCGGGCCAGTCCTGCCGACGCCAGGCTTCACATGCTGCGGCGGTACTGCCCGCCCACCTCGAACAAGGCGTTGGTGATCTGGCCCAGCGAGCAACAGCGCACGGCGTCCATCAACACTTCGAACACGTTCGCATTGGCGATCACGGCCGCCTGAAGCCGCTTCAAGGCCAGCGGCGACTCGGCGGCATGCCGTGCATGGAAGTCGGCCAGTCGCGTGAGCTGGCTCTGCTTCTCGTCCTCGGTGGAGCGGGCCAGCTCGATCGGGCCTTGCGCCTCGTCGCCCTGCGGATTGCGGAAGGTGTTCACGCCGATGATCGGGTACTCACCGGTGTGCTTCTGCATCTCGTAGTGCATGCTCTCTTCCTGGATCTTGCTGCGCTGGTAGCCGGTCTCCATCGCACCCAGCACGCCGCCGCGGTCGGCGATCTTCTCGAACTCGGCCAGCACGGCTTCCTCCACCAGCTCGGTCAGCTCGTCGATGATGAAGGCGCCCTGGTTCGGGTTCTCGTTCTTGGCCAGGCCCCACTCGCGGTTGATGATCAGCTGGATCGCCATGGCGCGGCGCACCGAGGCGTCGGTGGGCGTGGTGATGGCCTCGTCGAAGGCGTTGGTGTGCAGCGAGTTGCAGTTGTCGTAGATCGCAATCAGCGCCTGCAGCGTGGTGCGGATGTCGTTGAACTGGATTTCCTGCGCGTGCAGTGAGCGGCCGCTGGTCTGGATGTGGTATTTGAGCTTCTGGCTGCGCTCGTTGGCGCCGTACTTGTCCTTCATGGCCACGGCCCAGATGCGGCGCGCGACGCGGCCGAGCACGGTGTACTCCGGGTCCATGCCGTTGCTGAAGAAGAAGCTCAGGTTGGGCGCGAAATCATCGATGTGCATGCCGCGCGCGAGGTAGGCCTCCACGAAAGTGAAGCCGTTGCTCAGGGTGAAGGCCAGCTGGCTGATCGGGTTGGCACCGGCCTCGGCAATGTGATAGCCCGAAATCGACACCGAGTAGAAATTGCGCACGTTGTGGTGCACGAAATACTGCGCGATGTCGCCCATCACCTTGAGCGAAAACTCGGTGGAGAAGATGCAGGTGTTCTGGCCCTGGTCTTCCTTCAGGATGTCGGCCTGCACCGTGCCGCGCACGTTGGCCAGCGCCCATTCGCGGATCTTGGCGGCTTCGGTGTCGGTGGGCTGGCGGCCGTTGTCGGCGCTGAACTTCTCGAGCTGCTGGTCGATGGCCGCGTTCATGAACATGGCCAGGATCGACGGCGCCGGGCCGTTGATGGTCATGCTCACCGAGGTGTTGGGCGCACACAGGTCGAAGCCCGAGTACAGCACCTTCAGGTCGTCGATGGTGGCGATGCTCACGCCCGAGTTGCCCACCTTGCCGTAGATGTCCGGCCGCGGCGCCGGATCATTGCCGTAGAGCGTGACGGAGTCGAAGGCCGTGCTCAGGCGCTTGGCCGGCATGCCTTCGCTCACCAGCTTGAAGCGCCGGTTGGTGCGGAAGGCGTCGCCCTCGCCGGCGAACATGCGTGTCGGATCCTCGTTCTCGCGCTTGAAGGCGAAGGTACCGGCGGTGTAGGGGAAACTGCCGGGCACGTTGTCCAGCATCAGCCATTTGAGGATTTCGCCGTGGTCCTCGTAAGCGGGCAGCGCCACCTTGCGGATCTTGCTGCCGGACAGCGTGGTGTGGATCAGGTTGGTGCGTATTTCCTTGTCGCGGATCTTCACCACGTACTCGTCACTGGCGTAGGCCTTCTGCATCGCGGGCCATTGCGCCAGCAGTTTTCTGGCGGCGGCGTCGAGCCGCGTGTCGCGCTCTTCGGCCAGCTTGAGCACGGTGTTTTTCGCGCCGTCGCGGCTGGCGTCGTCTTCGTGCAACATGCGCGCGGTCTCGCGCAGTTGCTGCAGCTCGCGCGCCAGCCGGGCCTGGGCCCGGGCCTTGGCCTTGTAGCCGCGTACGGTGTCCGATATTTCGGCCAGGTAGCGCGTGCGCGAGGCAGGCACCACGGGGGTCTGGTGCGTGCTGTGGCGGGTGTTGGCCAAGGGCAGGCGGCCTTCGCTGAGCTTCAGGCCCAGCTCGGCCAGGCGCAGCTTGATGGCCTGGTACAGCGCGGTGACGCCATCGTCGTTGAAGCGGCTGGCCATGGTGCCGAACACCGGCATCTGGTCGGGCATCACGTTGAAGGCGTTGCGGTTGCGCTGCACCTGCTTGGCCACATCGCGCAGGGCGTCGGCGGCGCCCTTGCGGTCGAACTTGTTGATCGCCACGAACTCGGCGAAGTCGAGCATGTCGATCTTCTCCAGCTGGCTGGCGGCGCCGAACTCGGGCGTCATCACATACATCGGGATGTCGACCAAGGGCACGATGGCCGCGTCGCCCTGGCCGATGCCCGAGGTCTCCACGATGATCAGGTCGAAGCCCGCCACCTTGGCGGCTGCCAGCACATCCGGCAGGGCGGCCGAGATCTCGGAGCCGGTGTCGCGAGTCGCCAGTGACCGCATGTAGACGCGCGCGCCCTGGCTCCACGGCGAGACCGCGTTCATGCGGATGCGGTCGCCGAGCAGCGCGCCGCCGCTCTTGCGGCGCGAGGGGTCGATGCTGATCACGGCGATGCGCAGCGCGTCGTCCTGGTCCAGACGAATGCGGCGGATCAGCTCGTCGGTGAGGCTGCTCTTGCCGGCGCCGCCGGTGCCGGTGATGCCGAGCACCGGGGTCTTGGCCGTCCGGGCGGCTTCGTGCAATTGCGCGACGAGTTTCGAGTCGGCCTTGCCGTTCTCCAGGGCCGTGATCAACTGCGCCAGCGCGCGCCACGCAGCTTCGCTGTGGCCCTGGATCGGTGCCAGGGCCACGGGCGCGAAGGCGGTGATGTCGCGGTCGCAGCGCATCACCATCTCGCCGATCATGCCGGCCAGGCCCATGCGCTGGCCGTCCTCGGGGCTGTAGATGCGCACACCCTGCTCGGCCAGCGCGCGGATTTCCTCCGGCACGATCACGCCGCCGCCGCCGCCGAAAACCTGGATGTGCTCGCCGCCTCGGGCCTTGAGCAGTTCGACCATGTAGGCAAAGTACTCGTTGTGTCCACCCTGGTAGCTGCTGACGGCGATGCCCTGCACATCCTCCTGCAGCGCGGCGGTGACCACCTCGTCCACCGAGCGGTTGTGGCCCAGGTGGATGACCTCGGCGCCCATGCCCTGCAGGATGCGGCGCATGATGTTGATGGCCGCGTCGTGGCCGTCGAACAGGCTGGCGGCCGTGACGAAGCGCACCTTGTGCGTGGGGCGGTACTCGGCCAGGGCCTTGTACTCGGCGGACAGATCGGACATGGTGGTGGCCTTTCGATGTGCTGGTTTTCGCAAGACGAGGCCATGGCGCCGGGGCGCCATGCCGCGAATGCGGCAGTCTAGGGCCTGCCCGTCCGCCAGGCGATGGCGATAGCGCTCAGGGCTCTGACGGTTTTTGCCACAATCGCAGCATGAGCACCGCATCGCCCCGCCCGCACTCGGTGTCCACGGCCTTCGTCGACAGCGCGGTGCGCGGGCTGGCGCCCGCCATGCGGGCGCGGGTTCTGGCCGAGGCGGGCATCGAGGCGGATGCCGGGCGCAAGCCAGGCGCCCGCGTGCCGGCACCGGCCTTCGCCGCGCTGTGGATGGCTGTGGCCCGTGAACTGGACGACGAGTTCTTCGGGCTCGATTCGCGCCGCATGAAGGTCGGCAGCTTTGCCCTGCTCTGCCACGCGGCTGCAGCGCAGACCACGGTGGAGCGTGCCCTGCAGATGAGCTTGCGTGGCTTTGCCACCTGCTTCGACGACATCGCGGCGGGCTTGAGTGTGGCGGGACGCGAGGCCCGCCTCACGATCAGCAATCGTATCCACGCCGACGTGGACGAGCCCGATGCGCGCCGCTTTGCCGACGAGACCTTGCTGGTGATGCTGCATGGCCTGTTGTGCTGGCTGGCCGGGCGGCGCGTGCCGCTGTCGCGGCTGGATTTCGCGCATGCCCAACCGGCCCACGCCGACGAGTACCGGCGCATGTTTTCGCCCCATGTGCGCTTCGACCAACCGTCCACGGCCATCGCTTTCGACATCGGGGTGCTGCACGCGGCGGTGTCGATGAGTGAAGGCAGCCTGAAGGCCTTTCTCCGCGACGCGCCGCAGTCGGTGTTCCTCAAGCAGGTGGCCACGGGCGGCTGGGCCGAGCGAGCGCGCCGGCACCTGCAACGCGCGATGGCCGTGCCTCGGGCGGGCGGTGCCACACGGGGGCCCATGGGCCCGGCCGACACCGATGCACAGCTGCTGGACCACGCCGCGGCACACTTTGGCGTTTCGCCCGCCACGCTGCGCCGCCGCCTCGAAGGTGAAGGCACGCGCTGGCAGCAACTGAAGGACGAAGTGCGCCGCGAGCTGGCCATGGCTCATCTGGCCGACCGACGCCTGAGCATCGAGCAGGTGGCCGCGCTGCTGGGCTTCAACGACGGCCCTTCGTTCCACCGGGCCTTCCGCAAATGGACCGGCGCCCCACCCGGCGCCTTTCGCGTCGGTCGCATGCAGCGCCTGCCCCACCCAATCCGACCCGAGCCCGCCAACGCATGAACAAGGCCTTCACCCGAGAACCCGATGGCGATGACGACGAGGACGACGGTTCACCCGGCGCCCCGCCCATTCCCGCCGGCAGCAAGAACTACATGACCCCGCAGGGCTACCAGCGCCTGCGCAACGAGCTGCTGCAACTGATCGACGACGAGCGCCCGAAGATGGTGGAGACCGTCTCCTGGGCCGCCAAGAACGGCGACCGCAGCGAGAACGGCGACTACCTCTACGGCAAGAAGCGGCTGCGCGAGATCGACCGCCGCATCCGCTTCCTCACCAAGCGCCTGGACATCGCCGAGGTGGCCGACCCGTCTGCGCACCACGGCCACGACCAGGTCTTCTTCGGTGCCACCGTCACCTATGTCAACTCGCGTGACGAGGAACGCACCATCACCATCAAGGGCATCGACGAGACCGACAACCTGCAGGGCGAGGTGAGCTGGATATCACCCATTGCACGCGCACTGTTGAAGGCGCGCGAAGGCGACGAGGTGAAGCTGCAGACGCCGGGGGGCTTGGAGACGATCGAGGTGTTGGCGGTGCGGTATCCCCGGCCGAACCCGCTGTCTTGACGTGGCGGTCAGTTGGCCCGCCATTGACGCCGCGTCATTGCAGTGTCGGGCTCTTCTGCATGGTCTGAATCAGTGCCCGGCGCACGACGCCTTGCGGCATCGGACCCAGTTTGGCCGCCAATGCCTGCAGCCCGCTGTCGACCAGCACGCCATTGCGCATGACGACCACACAGGGCTCCGCCGTGTAGCGTGAGCAAGCCTTGATCGCGCCTTCCACGGCCCAATCGAGCGTGGCTTCGCGCGACGAGTAGCCATAGGCGACATGGCCATTGCGAATCACACCCATGGCCAGGGCGCTCTTCCAGGGCAGGCGCTTCATGCCGGCTTCAAACCTGTTCAGCACATCGACCTCGTCTGCGCTGCTGGCCTGCAGCAGGACAGCCATCGCCGTGCTGAAACCGGTGCCGCTGGCTTGGGACCGCAGCGCCAGCCGGGCCGCTTCCCATTCCAATGTGGGCAACGGCGCCGCTGTCGTCGGCACCGAAGGGGCTGCGGCTGGCGCCCTGGCCGCAGCCACCGGCGCGGATGACTGCGTTGGCGACGCCGTGGCGTCGTCTGCGGCGAGGACACGCAGCCCCACCAGCATCCTTTCGATGGCCGCCATCGACCGTGTGCGAACTTCCGCCTGTTGCCGCCCGTTCAGCTGCGCTGCGACCTCGACGAGCCTCGCGCGGTTGAAGGTGTTGCGCGTCACGATCAGGCGGCAGTTCTGCGCGGGCACCAACTCGCAGCGCCGCACGATCGCGTCGGCGTCCGGCATATTGACCGCCTTGGTCGACCAGGCGTAGACGAGGAAGCCATCTCGGGTGCCCATCGCCAGGTGGACGTTGGCGGGCAGCAGCAGGACGCGCGTGTCGAGTTCGATCATCTTGCGCCGGTCCTCGTCGGCGCTCACGTCCAGCAACAGCGTCAAGGCCTTGCCCAGGGTGTAGGCCTGCGACGACGATGCCAATTGGCCAGCCAGCTGGCGCCAGTTGGTTGCATCGGCCAACCCGGGCGATGGCGCCGACGGCGCAGGCAATGTCGTTCGCAGGGCTGGCGCTGCGGGCTGAACCGTCTCATGCTTGGACAGCGCGGGCGCCACCGGGGCTGGCCTGATGGCGGACGCCTTCGACGGCGGATTCACGGTCCGCGCAGTGTCCAACGCCGATGCAGTGCTGGGCCGCGGGGTGCTCGGTGGCGTTGCGACGGGCGGTGTGACGATGGGGGCTGCGGCGCTGGACGACGTGGCGATGGGTCGAGGGGTGATGGGTCGAGCGGTGCTGGGCGGCGTTGTGTCGGATGCGGCGGCGTCTGGCTGAAGCGCGGTCGTGGGCGAACTTGGTGTTGATGATGGCGCAACAGCGACAACGGCATTGGTCGTGGCGGCTGGTTTCAACCAAATCCAAGCGCCGATCATGGTGGCCGCTCCGAGCACCAGCGCTGTCAACAGCTGGCCTGGCAGTCGGCGCCTGGGTGGGCCAGGCGCGGCCATCGGCGCCAGCACCTCGTGTGGCGGCCGCTGGATCACCGTTGCATCCTCGTCGATGCCCGTGGCCGCCTGCCTGATCGCCGCGGCCATGTCATCCGCACGCTGGTAGCGTGCCTCGGGCGTCTTGGCCATGGCCTTTCCGAGCACACTGTCCCAAACCGGAAAGAGTGTCGTGTTGAGTCGGGATGGCGGGACCGGGTCCACGTTCAGCACCTGCTGCATCACCGTGGCCACCGAGCCGTTGAATGGTTTGGTGCCGGTGAGGAACTGATACAGGATGACGCCGCAGGAGAACAGGTCTGCCCGGCCATCCACCGGCAAGCCGAGCAGCTGCTCCGGCGCCATGTATTGCGGCGAGCCGATGATGGTGCCGGCGCGGGTCATCTCGGAGTTCTCGAGCCGTGCCACCCCGAAGTCGGTCAGCTTGACGCCGCCGTCGGCCAGCAGGATCACGTTGCCTGGCTTCACATCGCGATGCACCACCCCACGCTCGTGGGCGTGCTGCAGGGCCACCAGGATCGCGGTCATCACGCGGACGATTTCCGGCATCGAGAAGCTGCGGCCAGCGTCGAACAAGGACTTCAGCTCGGTGCCGTCCACCAACTCCATTGCAATGAAGGCGACGCGGGTCGACGACGAGGCCGTGTCTTCGCCGAAGTCGTAGACGGCAACGATGTTGGGGTGGTTGAGCCTCCCTGCCGCCTGGGCCTCGCGCTCGAGGCGCGCGTGCAACTCACCACGCTCGATGGGATCCAGATCCGCCTCGCGGACCACCTTGATCGCCACCCGCCGCTGGATCGAAGGGTCGAACCCTTCGTAGACGACGCCCATCGAGCCTCGCCCGATTTCACGGACGATCCGGTACTTGCCCAGTTGGCTCGGTGAGTTCATGCCACAGGCTCCTCCCGCCGACAAGTCCGATCAGGCTGCCGGCTTCGGCGCGTAGCCCAGGAGCGCCTTGACCTCCAGGAATTCGCCGAAGGCATGGTCGCCCCACTCGCGGCCGTTGCCCGACTGCTTGAAGCCGCCGAAAGGCGCCATCATGTCCGGCGGCGCACTGTTGATGTTGACCTGCCCGGCCCGCAGGCGGCCGGCCACCTTGCGCGTGGCCTCGACGTCGGTGCCCGAGACATAGGCGGCCAGTCCATAGGGCGTGTCATTGGCGATGTCCACCGCCTGGTCCACCGTGTCGTAGCCCAGGATCACCAGCACGGGGCCGAAGATTTCCTCGCGCGCCACGGTCATCTGGTTGTTCACATGGCCCAGGATGGTGGGCTTGACGTAGTAGCCGGTCTCCAGCCCGGCTGGCTTGCCGGGTCCGCCGGCCACCAGCGTGGCACCTTCTTCCAGGCCCTTGTGGATGAGGGTCTGGATCTTGTCCCACTGCGTGGCCGAGATCACCGGGCCCAGCGCCGCGCCACTGGCCGGGGCACCCACGGTGGTGGCCTCGGCCACGCCCTTGGCGATGGCCAGTGCCTCGTCCATCAGCGCATTGGGCACGAGCATGCGCGTGGGTGCATTGCACGATTGCCCGGAGTTGCTCATCACGCCGCGCACGCCGGCGGTGACGGCGCGCTTCAGGTCGGCGTCCGGCAGGATGAGGTTGGGCGACTTGCCGCCCAGTTCCTGGTGCACGCGCTTGACGGTGGGTGCTGCGTTGCGCGCCACCTCGATGCCGGCGCGGGTGGATCCGGTGAAGGACACCATGTCCACCAGCGGGTGGCTGGCAATGGCGGCGCCCACCGTGGGCCCGTCGCCGTTGACCAGGTTGAACACCCCGGCCGGCACGCCGGCGGCATGCAGCACCTCGGTCCAGACCTGGGCCGAGAAGGGCGCGATCTCCGAGGGCTTGAGCACCATGGTGCAGCCCACGGCGAGCGCAGGCGCCACCTTGCAGGCGATCTGGTTCACGGGCCAGTTCCAGGGCGTGATCAGGCCGCACACGCCGATGGGTTCCTTCACCACCAGGGTCGTGCCGCGTGACTCCTGGAAGGCATAGGTCTTCAGCACGGCCAGCGCCGATTGCAGGTGGGCCACGCCCATCGCGGCCTGGGCCTTCTCGGCCAGCATGGCGGGGGCGCCCATCTCCTCGGTGATGGCGGCGGCCATGTCGGCGTAGCGCTTCTTGTACTCGACGATCACACGTTCGAGCAGGGCCAGGCGCTCGTCCACGCTGGTCTGCGAGTAACTCGCAAACGCGGCGTGCGCAGCCTGCACGGCCTTGTCCACGTCGGCGGCCGAGCCCATGGAGATGTGGCCGGCCGGGCCTTCGGTCGCCGGGTTGATGACGGCGATCTGCCTGGGCGTGACCGGGTCGACCCAGGCGCCGTTGATGTAGAACTTGAGGTATTCGCGCATGGGCATGTCTCGTTGGTGTGGGTGAAGGAAGTGCTTCCGAAGACCGTCCCTGTGCGAATCTGGAGGTCGGGTGGACAGGGTCGGTGCTTCAAGGTCGAATGTTCAAGGCCGGACCCGGCTGGCGCGCAGCACCGGCGGCGAGCGTTTCAGCGTGCGCAGCACATCGGCCAGATGTTGCCGGTCGCGCAGGCTCACCAGCAGGCGCAGCTCGGCCACGTCGGCGTCGCGGTCGTTGTCCATGTCGATGTGCACGATGTCGGCCTCGGCCGAGCTGATCGAAGAGGCCACCTGCGCCAGCGCGCCCTTGTCGTTGCGCACCTGCACGTCCAGCGCGGTTTCGAAGCTGCGCGTGGGTTGCTCGGCCCATTCCACCGCGATCCAGCGCTCGGGGTCGCGCTGCGCCAGCCGTTTGCCATTGCGGCAATCGGCGGTGTGCAGCAACAGGCCTTCGCCGCGGCCCAGGTAGCCGACGATGGCATCGCCCGGAATCGGTCGGCAGCAGCTGGCGAATTGCACCGACGCACCTTCGCCGCCATCGATGATGACACCCGCCTGCGAGGGCATCGACTCGTCGGTGGCGGTGTATCGGCCCAAGGTGAGTGTCACGGCGTCGGGCCGCACGCCATGCTCGAACAGGATCTTGGCCATGCGTTTGGCCACGATGGTGGCAATCTTGCGGCCCAGGCCGATGTCGGTGAGCAGTTCGCCGCGCCCGCGGTTGCCGCTCCAACGGGTCAGTTGCTGCCAAACTGAAATGGCCTCGGTGTCGGTGGGGTCGGTGGACGGCAGCGTCAGGCCTTCGGCACGCAGGGCCTGGGCCAGCATCTTTTCGCCCATGCTGCGCGACTCTTCCAGCTCCATCGACTTCAGGTGGTGACGGATCTTGGAGCGCGCGCGGCCCGTGCGCACGAAGTTCAACCAACCCGGGTTGGGGCGAGCGCCGGGTGCGGTGACCACTTCGACCACGTCGCCGTTCTTCAGCTCGGCGCGCAGCGCCACCGGATCGCCATTGATCTTGCCGGCCACGCAATGGTCGCCAACGTCGGAGTGGATCGCGTAGGCGAAATCCACCACCGTGGCGCCGCGCGGCAGCGCCAGGATCTTGCTCATGGGCGTGAACACGTAGACCGCCTCCGGCACCAGGTCGATCTTCACGTGCTCGAGAAACTCGGCCGCGTCGCGCGTGTCGTCCTGGATGTCCAGCAGGGATTGCAGCCAGGCCGTGCCCATCGGCGAGTCTTCGGCCTTGCCGTTCTTGCGATCGGTCTTGTAGAGCCAATGCGCGGCCACGCCGCTTTCGGCCACCATGTGCATGGTGTCGGTGCGGATCTGGAATTCAACCGCCGAGCCCAGCGGGCTGACCAGCGTGGTGTGCAGCGACTGGTAGCCGTTGGCCTTGGGGATGGCGATGAAATCCTTGAAGCGCCCTGGCACCGGCTTGTACAGCTGGTGCAACACGCCCAATGCCAGATAACAATCAGGCAGGGTGGCCACCACGATGCGGAAGCCGAAGATGTCGTTCACCTCCGCGAAGCCGGTGTGCTTCTCGCGCATCTTGCCGTAGATGGAATAGACGGTCTTCTCGCGCCCGCTCACGATCACTTTCATGCGCGCCGTGGCGAAGGCCTTTTCCACCTCGAGGCGCACCTTCTCGACGATGTCGCGGCGATAGCCGCGCGAGCGCTTCACGGCCTTGTCCACCACCGCATGGCGCCAGGGATAGATGTGCGAGAAGGCCAGCTCCTGCAACTCGCGGTAGGTCTGGTTCAGGCCCAGGCGGTGGGCGATGGGGGCGTAGATGTCCAGCGTCTCGCGTGCGATGCGTTGGCGCTTGTTGGGCATCATGGCCGCCATGGTGCGCATGTTGTGCAGACGGTCGGCCAGCTTGATCAGGATGACGCGCACGTCGCGGGCCATGGCCAACAGCATCTTGCGGAAGGATTCGGCCTGGCCCTCCTCGCGAGTGGAGAACTGCAGTTTGTCCAGCTTGGTCAGGCCATCCACCAACTCGGCGGTGGGCGCGCCGAAGCGCTCGATCAGCTCGACCTTGGTGACGCCACAGTCCTCCATCGCATCGTGCATCAGCGCGGCCATGATGGCCTGCGCGTCCAGCCGCCAATCGGCCACCAGGCCGGCCACCGCCAGCGGGTGCGTGATGTAGGGCTCGCCGCTGGCACGGAACTGGCCCAGGTGCGCCTCATCGGCGAACTTGTAGGCCTCGCGGATCAGTTTGGCCTCCGGCTTGCTCAGGTACCCCAGGCGCTCGGCGAGCCCGGCAAAGCTGGTGACCTCGGCCTTGGGCGCGGCCGTGGCCGAACTGGCACGCACGCGCTGTTGCAGCGAGGCTGGCAACAGCAGTTCGGCGGCGAAGGATCGGATGCCCATGGCCCGAATTTAGCGTGGATTGCCACGCGCGCCGGGCGGCCACCGGATCACGCCCATGAAAAAGGCGCCCGAAGGCGCCTGGTCAGTGGTGCGGCGTGCGCTCAGATCGGCACGCGGCGCAGCATCTCGATGCCGACTTCGCCTTCAGCGATCTCGCGCAACGCGGTCACGCCGGGCTTGTTCTTGCTCTCCACCTTGGGGGCGTGGCCCTGGCTCAGCATGCGGGCGCGATAGGTGGCGGCGAGCACCAGCTGAAAGCGGTTGGGGATCTTCTCGAGGCAATCTTCAACGGTGATGCGGGCCATGGTGGGTGCTCTCGGTGGTCAAGGGGTACTTGGCGGACAGTACTCAGGCCAGCCCCAATGCTGCAAACACCTGCGATTTGTTTCGCAACTGCGCAGCGTATTTCAGGCGCTGGGAGTGGACGACGGTCTTCAGGTCGAAAAGCGCCGTCTCGAATAAACCGTTGATTATAACGAAGTCGAAGTGCCGGGCCTGGGCCACCTCGGTGCGCGCGTTTTCCATGCGTCGCGCGATGACCTCGGGCGGGTCCTCGCCACGCCGGGTGAGCCGCTGCTGCAGTTCGTTCCAGCTCGGCGGCAGGATGAAGATCAGCACCGCGTGGGCAAACAGGCGCTTGATCTGCAACGCGCCCTGCCAGTCGATCTCGAGCACCACATCATCCCCGGCGGCAAGCCGGTCGGCCACGCCGGCGCGCGAGGTGCCATACAGGTTGCCGTGCACCTCGGCCCATTCGAAGAAATCGCCCTGGGCGATCATGGCGCGGAAGGACGGCTCGTCGATGAACCAGTACTCGCGGCCATGCTGCTCCTGCCCGCGCGGTGCGCGCGTGGTGTGCGACACCGACACGCTCAAGTGCGAATCCAGCTCGAACAAGGCCTTCACCAGGCTGGACTTGCCGGCACCGCTGGGGGCGGCGATCACGAACAGGTTGCCCGGGGTTTCGATCGGTGCGCTGGCCTGGGTCATGGCGGGCTGTCAGGATGTGCGACGCTGGGCAGCAAGGCCTCATGGCGCGCCGGAACGTCAGTCTAGCAGTGGGGTCGCGCCGCGCCGCGCAGGGGAAAGCGTTGGGCCGGCGCGGGCCAGCGGCACGCTATTCTGCGGGTCACCTGATCCACTGCGCGCAGCGCACGAGGCATTCCATGGCTCTCCCCACCCAGGCCCGCGTGGTCATCGTTGGCGGCGGCATCGCCGGTTGTTCCACCGCCTATCACCTGACGAAACTCGGCATCACCGACGTGCTGCTGCTGGAGCAGGGCAAGCTCACCAGCGGCACCACCTGGCATGCGGCCGGACTGGTGGGCCAGATGCGCCCCAATCGCAACATGACGCGCATGAGCAAGTACGGCATCGAGCTGTACTCCGCGCTCGAAGCGGAGACCGGCCTGGCCACCGGCTGGAAGCCATGCGGCAGCGTGAATGTGGCCCGCACGCCCGAGCGCATGCAGGTGTTGCACAAGCAGGCCGCGCTGGCGCGCAGCTTTGGTGTGGAGTGCCAGGTGATCACACCGACCGAGGCCGGCGACCTTTACCCCGTGATGCGCACCGACGATCTGCAGGGCGCGATCTGGATCCCAGGCGACGGCAAGGCCAACCCGGCGGATCTGTGCATGTCGCTGGCCAAGGGCGCGCGCCATCGCGGGGCCAGGCTGGTGGAAGGCATCGAGGTGACGGGCGTGAACAGCGCAGGCAGCGGGGCCGCCCGCCGCGTCACCGGTGTGCGTGTGCGGCCGATGCAGCCAGGCGCCGAGGAGACCGAAATCGGCTGCGAGATCCTGATCAACTGCGCCGGCCAGTGGGCGCGCCAGTTTGGCGCGCTGGCTGGCGTGACCGTGCCCTTGTACTCGGCCGAGCATTTCTACATCGTCACCGGCCGGATTCCTGGCGTGCACCCCATGCTCCCTGTGATGCGCGACCCGGACGGCTTCATCTACTACAAGGAAGAAGTGGGCGGCCTGCTGATGGGCGGCTTCGAGCCCGTCGCGAAGCCCTGGAGCGTGGACCCGATCCCCAATCACTTCGAGTTCCAACTGCTGGGTGAAGACTGGGAACAGTTCGAGCCGCTGATGACCAATGCCATCCACCGCACGCCCTGCCTGGAAACGGCCGAGATCAAGATGCTGCTCAATGGCCCCGAGAGCTTCACGCCGGACGGCAATTTCATCCTGGGCGAGGCCCCTGAACTTCGGCGTTACTACGTCTGCGCGGGCTTCAACTCGGCTGGCATCGCCAACTCCGGCGGGGCAGGGCGCCTGATGGCCGAATGGATCGCCGGCGACGAGGCGCCGTCCGATCTGTGGGACGTGGACGTGCGCCGCTTCGGCCCCTTCATGGCCAACCGCCGCATGCTGGCGCAACGCACCGGCGAGACCCTGGGCCTGCACTACGCGATGCGCTGGCCGCGGCAGGAACTGGTGAGCGCGCGGCCGCTGCGCACCTCGCCCCTGTACGACCGTCTGGCGGCGCGCGGCGCAGAGTTCGGTGCCAAGAACGGCTGGGAGCGGGCCAACTGCTTCCGGCCGCAGGGCATGGCAGCCCCGGCCCATGGGCTGGCCACACCCGGGTGGCTGCCCTGGGTGCAGGCGGAGATGCGGGCCACCCGCGAAGCCGTGGCCCTGTACGACCAGACCTCGTTCTCCAAGCTGCTGCTGCAAGGCCGCGATGCGCTGGCCGTGCTGCAGCGCTTGTGCGCCAACGAGATGGACGTGCCAGTGGACCGCATGGTCTACACGGCGGTGCTCAATGAGCGCGGCGGGTTCGAGAGTGACCTCACCGTGATTCGCCTTGGTGCCGAGCGCTTTCTCATCGTCACCGGCTCGGCCCAGACCACGCGAGATGCCGATTGGATCGGCCGCCACATCGCCGTCGACGAGCGCGCCGTGTTGACGGATGTGACGGCTATGTTCTGCGTGCTGTCGGTGATGGGGCCGCGCTCGCGCGAGTTGCTGCAGCGGCTCACACCGGATGACCTGGGTACGTTGAAGTTTTCCCACACGCGCGAGATCGACCTCGGCCTGGCGCGGGTTCGAGCCGCGCGCATGGCCTACGTGGGCGGCCCGGGCTACGAGCTCTACGTGCCGGTGGAGGTGGCGCGCCACGTGGACATCGCCTTGTGCGAGGCCGGTGTCGACCTGGGTCTGCGCGATGCCGGCTACTACGCCCTGGATGCGCTGCGCATCGAAGCTGGCCGTCGCGCCTGGGGCGCCGAGCTGGGCCCGGACGAGACGCCGGCCGAGGCCGGCTTGTGGGTGGGCGTGAAGCTGGACAAGCCTGCGCCCTTCATTGGCCGCGAGGCACTGCTGGCGCGCCGAGGCCAGCCCTTGGCCAAGAAGCTGCTGACCTTCGTGCTCGACGACCCGGCGCACTGGGTGTGGGGCGGCGAGGCCATCGTGATCGACGGCCAGATGGTTGGCGAGCTGTCGTCGGCCGGTTGGAGCCTGAAGGCGGGCGCCTGTGTGGCGCTGGGCTATGCGCGAGGCCAAGCGGCACAGCTTGCGCACCGCGGCACACCGGTGCTGATCGATCTTTGGGGCCGGCCGGTGGGTGCCACGGCCTGGGACCACTGGCCACCCGCCCACTGAACGCCGGCGCGCCAGACCGCGTTCGCCTGGGCGCACACCACAAGACGCCAGGCTCAGTGCACCAGCTGTTGGCGCAGCCGTTGCAGCTTGCCGGCGTAGGCCTGTTTCAGCAGCTGGTTGCCCGTGTGCTCCTGGGCCGCTGCCAGCTCACGCGCACCGGCCTCGTAGTCGCCCTGGGCCACCAAGGCCTGTGCCAGTGCGAAGTGGAACTCGTGCTGGTCGCGGTCCATGCGCAGGGCACGCTCGAAGTGGGCCCGCGCCTCGCCGTGCAGCCCCTGGCGCATGGCGGCCTGCCCCAGCTCGAATTGGCCGTAGGCGGTGGCGGCCTGCAGTCGCCGCAGGCGCTGCGAGACGGCCTGCGCTTCCTCGGTCTGGCCGCTGCGCTCAAGCACCTGGACCAGGTTGCTCATGGCGTGCCGACTGTCGGGCTCCACGGCCATGGCCCGACGCAAGGCGGCGTCCGCCTCGGCAAGCCGGCCGTGCCGCAGATAGATCACGCCCAGCGTGTTCAGTGCAATGCCCAGGCGGGGGTCATGCGCGACGGCGCCGCGTGCCCACCAGTAGGCGTTGTCGATCTGACCCTGCGCCAAGGCCTCGGCGGACCTGTTGTTCATGTACAGCGCCTGCACCCGGGCCTTGTCGATCGGCATCGTGAACTGGTGCCGCAGGTCGGCTGTGGGCAGGAAGTCCACGACCAGATTGTCTTCAAGCAGGTCCGCCAGGCGCAGGCTGCCGGGTTGGCGGCCAAGGGCAATGTTGACGTGGCCCATGAACATCACCAGGTTGCCCTCGCGGCCCCAGTTCTCGCCCACCTGGACGGTCTGGAAGCGGTAGGGCAGGCCCATCTCCTCGGCAAAGGCGGCCGTCATCAGCACCAGCGACAGGCAGTTGCCGGCGCGGGCATCAAACGCCTCGGCGGCGGTGCGCGTGGTATCGGCGTCGTAGCGCAGCTGCAGCTCGCTGCGGGTGTACAAGGCCTCGAGCAAGGCGTCGCGCCCGGTCTGGCGCCGCAGCCTGGGCATGATCTGCTCGGCCAGGTACTGCCGCATCGGCGGGCTCAGGGCCAGCACCTCATCGGCCGAGACGCGTTGCGTCGGCGGCCCGAAACCGGCATCTGCAAACAGCGTCTCCACCGGCGGCAACGGTGCACTGGGCTGCAAGGCGCAGGCGCACAGCAGCGCCATGGCCAGGCCCGCCAGCAGTCTCGCGCTCATCGCCCTCATGGTCGTGCTCCCATGGTTCGCCGGAACGTCCATCGATGCGCCAATATCCGCCTTGGCGGCGCCCGCGTCAATGCCGATGCCAGCGGCGCAGCAGCAGCGCGTTGCTGATCACGCTGACGCTGGAGAACGCCATGGCGGCGCCCGCCACGATCGGGTTCAGCAAGCCGGCCGCCGCCAAGGGGATGCCGACGGCGTTGTAGGCGAAGGCCCAGAACAGGTTCTGGCGGATCTTGGCCACCGTGCGGTGCGAGATGTCGATCGCGTCGGCCACCAGGCTCAGGTCACCGCGCATCAGGGTGATGCCGGCGGCATGCATGGCCACGTCGGTGCCGGTGGCCATGGCGATGCCGACGTCCGCTGCGGCCAGGGCCGGGGCATCGTTGATGCCATCACCCACCATGGCCACGCGGGCGCCTGCGGGCAGGCCCTGGCGCAACGAGGCCACCAGGTCGGCTTTGCGGCCGGGCAGCACCTCGGCCTCCACCTGGTCCATGCCCAAGCTGCGCCCCACCAGTTCGGCGGCGCCGCGGTTGTCGCCGCTGATCAGCACGGTGCGCACGCCTTGGGCCTTCAGGGCCGAGATGGCCTCGGCGGCACCGGCCTTGATGGTGTCGCCGAAGGCCAGCAGACCGAGCAGTCGTGGCACGCCGCTCACCTCGGCCAGCCAGGACACGGTGCGGCCGGCCGCCTGCAAGTCATCCGCCTGCTTGGCGAGTTGGGCCGTCGACACGCCGAGTTGCGCCATCCACGCGCGGCTGCCCAGGCGCAGGGCCTGCGCGCCGCGCATCCCGGCGACGCCGCAGCCGGGCACGGCGGCGATATCGGTGGCCGGCTCGATGGCCATGCCGCGCGCCAGGCTGGCTGCCAGCACCGCCTTGGCCAGCGGGTGTTCACTGCCGGACTGCAGCGCCGCCGCGGCTGCCAGCACGGCGGCGCGTTGCGCTTCGCTGTCCTCGCCGTCGGCGTGCAAGGCCACCAACCGGGGCTTGCCCTCGGTGAGCGTGCCGGTCTTGTCGAAGGCCACCACACGCAGGGCATGGGCCAGCTCCAGCGCCTCGGCGTCCTTGATCAGGATGCCGTGCTTTGCGGCCACGCCGGTGCCGGCCATGATCGCCGCCGGCGTGGCCAGGCCCAGCGCGCAAGGGCAGGCAATCACCAGCACCGCCACGGCATTGAGCACAGCGGGCGTCCATTGCCCCGTGCCCAGGCCCCAGCCCAGCAGCGTGATCAGGGCCAGGCCCAGCACCACGGGCACGAAGACTGCGCTCACGCGATCCACCAGGCGCTGGATCGGCGCCTTCTTGGCCTGGGCCGATTCCACCAGCCGCACGATGCGCGCCAGCGTGGACTCGGCGCCCACGGCACGGGTGCTCAGCACCAGCAGGCCCTCGCCGTTGACGGCACCACCCGTGACGGGGTCGCCCGTTTGCTTGCTCACCGGCAGGCTCTCGCCGGTGATCAGCGATTCGTCCACATGGCTGGCGCCTTCGGCCACCAGGCCGTCCACCGGCACGCGCTCGCCGGGACGTACCACCACGAGGTCACCCACCATCACCTGGGCGATGGGCAGGTTCAGCTCGGCGCCATGGCGGCGCACGCAGGCCGTGTCGGGTCGCAGGGCCTGCAGCGACCGGATGGCTTCGGTGGTCTGGCGTTTGGCGCGGGCTTCCAGCCACTTGCCCAGCAGCACCAGCGTGATCACCACGGCCGAGGCCTCGAAGTACAGGTGCGGCGCCATGCCGTCGTGGCCGAGATGGGTCAAGAGCAGGTACACGCTCAGGCCGTAGGCGGCCGACGTGCCGAGCGCCACCAGCAGGTCCATGTTGCCGCTGCCCGCGCGCACGGCATGCCAGCCCGCCCGGTAGAAGCGCGCGCCCAGGTAGAACTGCACTGGCGTGGCCAGCAGCCACTGCAGCCAGCCGGGCAGCATCCAGTCGCGGCCGAAGGGCATCGCCAGCATCGGCAGCATCAACGGCCCGGCCAGTGCGGCGGCCAGCAGCACCGGCCAGAGGGCGGGGCCAGCCGGTGGCATCGCGGCCTGGCTGTTCGCGCGCTCGCTGGCCTGGTATCCGGCGCGCTGGATGGCGCCCAACAGGCTGGCGCTGTCCACCGAGCCCAGCGCCTGCACTTCGGCGGTTTCGGTGGCCAGGTTCACGGTCGCCGCCAGCACCCCCGGCACCCGTTGCAGGGCCCGCTCCACGCGCGACACGCACGAAGCGCAGGTCATGCCTTCGATCTGCAAGGCCACGCTGCGCTGCCCGACGCCGTAGCCCGCCTTCTGCACCGCGGCCACCGCCGCCGTCACCAATGCCGGTAGTTCGGCCGCGGTGGCCGCGGAGATGCTGGCGGTCTCGGTGGCCAGGTTGACGATGCCTTGCTGCAGCCCCGGCACCTTGCCCAGCGCGCGCTCGACGCGGGCCGAGCACGAGGCACAGGTCATGCCCTCGATGGGCAGCGCACAGCTCAGGACCGGGGAAGGGGCAGCTTGGGGGGACATCAAAAAGCCAATGGGGCCGCAGTGGCCCCATTGTGTGGCGCGGCCCGGTTCACGGCCTGCGCATGGACAAGCCGACGCGCAGGCCGGTGGGCGCGGGCGTTCAGTCCACCAGGCGGATCTCGACGCGGCGGGCTTCCTGGCTGTTGCCATCGCCGACCGTGCTTTCGGGCTTGCGCAGCGCGATGCGTGCAGCGTCCACGCCAGCCGACTTCAACGCCTCGCGCACGGCCTTGGCGCGCGCCTTGGCCAGCTCGGCGTTCTTGGCCGGGTCGCCGCTGGCATCGTGGAAGCCCGACAGCACCAGCTTGCGCGCCGGGGCCGCGGCCAGTGCAGCCTTCACCTTGTCGAGCTCGGCGGCGGCGCCCTCGGGCAGCACGGCAGCGCCGGACGCAAAGTACAGCGTGGCGGCCAGATCCCCGCTGATCGGCGCATCCAGCAGCGTTTCGGCATCGCCTGAGGCGGCGCTGGCCGCCGTGGGGGCCTTGGCCATGACGGCCGTCTTGGCCTTGCCGCCGTACACATGGCGAATCACCAGGCCGCCGATCAAGCCGAAGATCACCACGGTGATCACGCCGATCGCAACCCACAGGCCGATGCCTGCGCCTTCGTCGTCCTTGTCGAACATCTCGCGCTTTCGTTCAGGTGTGAGGAATAACCCGCAATTCTATGTCGCTGCCTTGCTCCGGCCTTGCAGGCTGGCAGCCGTGCGCCGCCGAGGTGCCGAGGTTCAGGACTCGTCGCGGTACTTGCGCCAGCGATCCACCGCCACCCGCATCGTGCCTGCCTGCTGGCGGAAATTGCTGCAGGCGCTGCAGATCAGCCAATGCAGGCGCATGGACCAGCGCTCAGGGCGGGTCAACGCGCGGTCCTCGCCTTCGAGCACCAGGCGGGTCACATCACGGCAAGTGCGGCGAAGTTTCATGGGACAGCAGTCAGGCGGACACGCGTTGGCCATCGAACCAACGCATTTGCAGGCATTCGCGCAGTCGCAAACGGGCCCGGTGCAACAGCACCCACAGGTTGGTCGAGGTGATCTCCAGTTCCTTGCAGATTTCCGTGGTGTCCAGTTCCAGCCACTCGCGCATCATGAACACGCGGCCCTGTGCCGGCGGCAGATGCTCCACACAGACTTCGAGCACTTCGAAGAACTCGCGCCGGTTGCAACTGGCCTCCGGATCACCCCAATCCACCGGGGGCGTGCGCCAGTGGCCTGTGGCGTCGAACAGTCCGTCGTCCAGGTCCTGCGCGTCCTCTTCGGTCAGCGCAGTGGCTTCGCGTGTGTGGCGGCGCAACTGGTCCACCACCTTGTGCTTGAGCACGCCCACCAGCCAGGTCTTGAGTTGCGACAGGCCGGTGAAGGACTGCGGCTTTTCCAGTGCGGCCAGCACGGTCTCGGACACCGCGTCCTCGGCCCAGGCGTCATTGCGCAGCTGGGTGCGCGCAAAGCGCATCAACTGCGGACGCAGGTTTTCGATCTGGGACGGAAAATCGGTCAAGGCAACCGGCGATTCAATTTCGAAGCAGGCAGTGTAAGGACTTCTGCCCCGGCGCCGACTACCCTCGCATCGCCGGAACGGCATCGGCTGCTGGCGATTTCCATCCCAACCCAGTTCAACGGAGCAACCCCCATGAATCAGCGTCTCGTCCTCTCGTCCGCCCTGGCCACCGTGCTCGCCATGGGCCTGGCTGGCGCCGCCGGCGCAGCCAACGCCCACGACGGCACACCCGAGAAGGGCAAGGAAAAATGCTTTGGCGTGGTCAAGGCCGGCCAGAACGATTGCGCGAACCTGAGCGGCTCGCATTCCTGTGCCGGCATGGCCAAGGCCGACGCCGATGCCGGCGAATGGAAGTACGTGGCCAAGGGCACCTGCAAGGACCTGAAGGGGCTGACCCTGGCCGAGGCCAAGGCCAAGATGAAGAAGTAAGGCGCCGCCTCGACAAGCGTGTCGCCCCAGGTGAATCGAATGCCGGCCACTCCCGATGTCGGTATCGGCTGGCGCCAGCCTCACTACGAGGCGGTGCTCGCCGAGCCACCACCAGTGTCCTTTCTGGAGGTGCACTCGGAGAACTTCTTCGGCGACGGTGGGGCAGCGTTGGCGGTGCTGCAGCAGGCGCGCGAGGCCTATCCCATCAGCCTGCATGGCGTGGGCCTCTCGCTGGGTTCGGCCATCGGCCTGGATGACACCCACCTGGCGCGCCTGGCTCGCCTGGTGCGTTGCATCGACCCGGTGCGCGTGAGCGACCACGCCAGCTTTGCCCGTGCCCCTTTCGGCCCGGTGGGTGCGCAGGGCCAGCCGGTGCACGCCGGCGATCTGCTGCCGCTGGCCTTCACCGAGGCGTCACTTCGCGTGATGGTGAGCAACGTGCAAAAGGTGCAGGACACGATCCGCCGACCCATCCTTGTGGAGAACCTGTCCGCCTACCTGCGCTGGGCCGACGATGCCATGGCCGAGCCCGAGTTCTTCAACGAACTGGCGCGACGCAGCGGCTGCGGCATGCTGCTGGATGTCAACAACCTGGTGGTGAATGCGCTCAATGCCGGGCAGGCACCGGTGGCCACGGCCTGCGCGTTCATCGACGCCCTCCACCCCGACATCGTCGGTGAGGTCCACCTGGCGGGTTTCTCGGAGCAGGCTGGCCTGATCGTCGACGACCATGGCAGCCGGGTGCGCCCCGAGGTGTGGCGTGTGTACGCGCATGCGGTGCGGCGCCTGGGCGTCGCGCCCAGCCTGATCGAGTGGGACACCAACCTACCGGCGCTCGAGGTGCTGCTGAGCGAGGCCGCTGCGGCCCAAGCGCACCTGCTCGGCGTCGATACGCCGGCGGTACGGGCCAAGGCGGTCGCATGACATCGGACGACCACGCCGCCTCGCGTGAACAGTTGCGCCAGCGCCTGCTGCTGCAGGCCCTCTGGCAGCGCGGGCCGGCCCTGCAGGCCTGGCTGCGCGACAGCCCCGAGCGTGCGGCGCAGGGCCTGGCGGCCTATCGCGGCAATGGCCGGGCCCTGGCCGAGCGTGCACTTGCAGCGGCCTTTCCGACGGTGGTCGAGTTGCTGGGCAGCGAATCCTTCGCGGCACTTGCACGTGCCTTCTGGCAGCGCCATCCGCCCACCGATGGCGACATCGCCACCCATGGCGAGGCCTTGTCCGGCTTCATCGAGGCCGACGCGCAATTGGCCACCGAGCCCTACCTGGCGGATGTGGCCAGGCTGGACTGGGCCGTGCACCGTGGCGCCGTGGCCGCCGAGGCCGATGCTGTCGAACCCGGCCTGCACCACCTGGCCGACGATGACGCTGCGGCATGCCGGTTGCGGCTGCGGCCCGGCACGGCGGTGCTGGCTTCGCGCTGGCCCGTGGTCACACTTTGGCAGGCACACCAGAGCACGGCGGCGGATCGATTCGAGCCGCTTCGCGAGGCCATGGCGCGGGGTGAAGGCCAATGTGCCTTGGTGCACCGCGATGGCTGGCGCGTGCGCGTGCAGACCTTGGCCGACGAGCCCGCCGCCAGCTTCACGGCTGCGGCGCTGGCGGGCCAGACCCTGGGCATGGCGCTCGAGTGCGCCGGCAATGCCTTCCGTTTCGAGCCCTGGCTGGTGCAGGCCCTGCAACAGCGATGGTTGCTGGCCGTGGTGCCCGCAACCCAACCCACCCCCGGAGACCACGCATGACCACGACGATGACCCTGCCGCAACGCCTGGGCGCTCCCCTGGCGCGATCGATGACGCGCCTGCGCCGCGTGCTCGAAGCCCTGCAACCGGCGGCCCTGCTGGCGGCCCGCCTGTATGTGGCACGCGTATTCTTCATGTCAGGATTGACCAAGCTGCGCGATTGGGAAACCACCGTCGCGCTGTTCACCGACGAATACCACGTGCCACTGTTGCCGCCCGAAGTGGCTGCGGCGATGGGCACTGCCGGTGAACTGGTGTTGCCGGTGCTGCTGGTGCTGGGCCTGGGCGGGCGCTTCGCGGCGCTGGGCCTGATGGTGGTGAACGCGGTGGCCGTGATCAGCCTGGCCGAGATCACCGACGCAGCCTTGCAGCAGCATGTGTTCTGGGGCAGCCTGCTGCTGGGCCTGCTGCTGTGGGGCCCGGGGCCCTGGTCGGCAGACCATGGGTTGGCGCGTCGCCTGCAACGTGCCGTGGGCCTCGGCCCGGTGCGATGATGTGCTGACTTCGCTCTGGGCTCCCCAAGCCGCATGCTCGACCGCACCGTCCTGAAGCTGCTCTCGCCCTGGCTCGACCGTGCGGCGGCCGGCCTGGTGCGACGCGGCGTGGGGGCCGACAGTGTCACCTTGATCGGTTTCGGCCTGGGTGCCGTGGCGGCGCTGGCGATTGCCAGCGGCGCCACGCTCACCGGCCTGGGCTTCGTGGCACTGAGCCGATTGGCCGACGGCCTGGATGGGCCGGTGGCCCGGCAGACACGGCCAACCGATCGCGGGGCGTTCCTCGACATTGCATTGGACTTCGTCTTCTACGCCAGCGTGCCCTTGGCCTTCGCATGGGCCGATCCAGCCCGCAATGCGCTGCCTGCGGCGGTGCTGCTGGCCGCGTTCATCGGCACCGGCTCGAGTTTCCTGGCGTTCGCCGCACTGGCCGAACGGCGAGGCCTGCGCAACCTGGCCCTTCCGGACAAGGGCCTGTACTACCTGGGCGGACTGACCGAGGGCACGGAAACCTTGCTCTGCTTTGCGGCCATGTGCCTGTGGCCCGGTCAGTTCCCGATCCTGGCGGGCGTGTTTGCAGCGCTCTGCGTCCTGACCTGGGTCGCCCGGCTGCGCGCCGGCTGGACCCTGCTGCGCGACCCCGACCGACCGGCGTAGCATCGGCAGGATGAAGCCTGCATTCCTGCCATCGGCACTGATTGCATTGGCCCTGGCGCTGGCCGCGGACCAGGGGCACGCCGGGCCTCCTGTGTTGGCGCCCTTGTCGGGCACGGACCGGCCGGGCAGCCCCTGGCAACGGGCCGGCCTGCCCCGTCAGACCAAGCCGTGGACGGTCTTTTCGGTGGTCACGGTCGGCGCCGAGGCCGTGCTCCAGGTGGACGCCGACAACGCCTACGGCAACCTGCTGCACCTGCTGCCCGAAGACACGCCGGCGACCGGGCGCCGGCTGAGCTGGCGCTGGCGCGTGCTGAAGCCCAATCCGGCGGCCGATCTGCTGCGCAAGGACGGCGACGACACGCCCATCAAGGTGTGCGCGCTGTTCGACATGCCCATCAGCGCCGTGCCCTTCCTGGAGCGCCAGTTGCTGCGCCTGGCGCGCGAGCGCAGTGGCGAGCCGCTGCCCACTGCAACGTTGTGTTATGTGTGGGACGCCAGACTGCCGCCGGGCACGACCGTGAACAATGCCTTCACTCGCCGCATGCGCATGATCGTGCTGCAGGGCCCGCAGGCGCCCCTGCAGACCTGGCAGGCCGAGCAGCGTGATCTGGCGGCGGACTTCCTGCTGCTGTTCGGCAAGGAGAGCCCGACCGTGCCGCCCTTGCTGGGCATTGCCGTCGGGGCCGATGCGGACAACACGCATGCCCGCAGCCAGGCCCAGGTGACGGACCTGGTGCTGCACTGACGCGCCGCGGCGCGTTTCGGCCTCCTCAGTCCCGGCGTGAAAGGATCAGCAGCATCGTTGCTGGAACGCGCCCATCCACATCGCGCGGCAGCATCTCGGTTCGGTCGATGGCCCGCAACACCGTCTCATCCCAGGCTTTGTCACCACTGGTCTTGACGACCCGGCGGCCGGTGATCAGGCCATCGGGCGAGCAGCGCACCTCCACCTCCGTGACCGGGTTCCCGGGCACGTCGGCCGTCAGCACGATGTTGGCTTTGACGCGCGCCCTGATGCGACCCGAGTAGCTCGACGACGGAGCCGCGTCGCGCTGTGCGGTGCCCGTCGCCGTGGGGGCACCTTCCGCCCCGGCCTGCCCGCGGATGCGCGCCAGGTTGGCTTCGCGCTGCTTGGCCAGGCGATCGTCGGCAGCCTGGGCATCGGGCTGCGCCTGCTCCTTCTTCAAGCGTTCGGCCCGCTCGCGTTCCTTGTCCTTGTCCGCCTGGGCCTTCTCGGCCTTGAGTTGCTCGGCCTTCTTCAGTTCGGCCTGGCGCTGCGCTTCGATGCGCAGCGCTTCCTGGGCCTTCTGCTGGCGGCGCAGGTCGGCCTCGTGTTCCTGCACGGCCTTCTTGTCGCGCAGGGCCTTCTCGATGGCGATCTGCGCATCCCGCGGGTTGGGTACCGGTTCGGCCTGGCGCTGCACCGGTTCGGCTTTGGGTGGCGGCGCAGGCGGTGGTGGCTCGACCCTGGACGGCGGCGGCTCCACGGACGCCGGGGCCGCCACCTGCGGCACGGCCGCCCAGATCTCGGCGGACACGACCGTGTCGGGCTGCCGTATGCGCCAGTTCAGGCCGAGCGAGAGTGCAGCGATCAGCAGCCCGTGCGCCAGCAAGGCCAGGGCACCGGCGCGCAGCGAGCCCGCTGCCTGTGTCGGCCGCAAGCCCCGGGGGCCGGTGAGGTGCAGCACCGTGGCCTGCATCACACCCCTTGCTTGACCGCCAGGCCGACGCGGGCAATGCCGGCGCGCTGCAGCTTGTCCATCGCGTTGACCACGCTCTCGTACTTGACGTTGCGGTCGGCCGAGATCACCACCGGGGTCTGCGGGTTGCCGGCCTGGGCCTGTCTCACACGCGCAGCGAGTTGGGCCAGCGTCACCGGAGCCGGCTCGCCGCCGTCGACGCGCAGGCGCAACTTCTCGTCGGTGCCGATGATCAGCTCCACCACGTGGTCGGGTTTCTGCGCGGCCTTGCCCACGCTGGGCAGATCGACCAGGCCGGTGGTGATGAGCGGGGCGCTGACCATGAAGATGATCAGCAGCACCAGCATCACGTCGATGAAGGGCACCATGTTCATCTCGGCCATGGCACGGCGGCGGCGATGGCCTCGGGCGGTGACGGCAGCCATGCGCTTGCGGAGCCGTTCAGCGGCCGGCCACGGTCGTGGGCACGGTGCCGCTGGCGTTGCGCTGCAGGATGTTGGAGAACTCCTCGATGAAGCTCTCCAGCTGGATCGCGATGCGGTCGATGTCGCGCGCGAAGCGGTTGTAGGCGACCACCGCCGGGATGGCGGCAAACAGGCCGATGGCCGTGGCCACCAGGGCCTCGGCGATGCCTGGTGCCACGGTGGCCAGTGTCACCTGCTGTACGTTGGACAGGCCCACGAACGCATGCATGATGCCCCACACCGTTCCGAACAGGCCCACGTAGGGGCTGACCGACGCCACCGAGGCGAGGAAGCCGACATTGCCTTCGATCACGTCCAGCTCGCGCTGCAGGCTGGCGCGCATGGCTCGGCGTGCGCCGTCGAGCTGGCCCTGGGCCTCGACACGGCGTTCGCGCAACTTCAGGAATTCGCGCATGCCGCTGGCGAAGATGCGGGTCATCGGCGCATCGCCTTCTTTCTGCCCGGCCGCCGTGAACAGGTCGTTCAGGTTCTTGCCAGACCAGAATTCCCGCTCGAAATCCTCATTGCCCCTGCGCAGGCCGCGCAGGCTGAACAGCTTGCCGAAGATCACGGTCCAACTGGCGAGCGACGTGAGCATCAGGCCGGCGATCACCAGTTGCACCACCCAGCTGGCGTGCATCACGAGGGTGACGATGGAGAAGTCTTGTGAATTCATGCGATGCGTCGGGTGACCTCGGTCGGAATGCGGCGTGGCCGGAAGGTTCCCGCATCGACACAGCCGATGCGGATGTCTGCCTCGCACAGCAGGGCGTCGCTGCGCAGGGCTTGCTGTCGCAGGCGCAGCGTGACCAGGCCCACCTCCAGCACCTGCACGGTCACGTCCAGCAGGTCGTCCAGGCGCGCGGGTGCGGCAAAGCGCAGGCTCGTGTCCGCCACGATGAAGATGGCGCCGGTCTGCTCGCGCAGGGCCTGCTGGCCCACGCCCAGTGCGCGCAGCCATTCGGTTCGCGCACGCTCGAAGAACTTGAGGTAGTTGGCATAGAAGACGACGCCGCCAGCGTCGGTGTCTTCCCAGTACACGCGCACGCCGAGGTGATGCGTTGGGCGGGGATTCAAGGCAGGGGGCTTTGGCGGTGTTCGGAGGGCCGCGCGATGATACGCGAGGCCCTGGGGCACGCAGGGCGAGCCGGCCCGGCACCGGCCTGGTCCGCGCGCCTCAGTGCATGCGCAGCCACAGCACGGCAGCGGCGAGCACCGCCAGCGCACTGGCGGCCAGCAACGGCATGGCGCGACGCCAGGTGGAAGGTTTGCCGGCCTCGGGCACCACCTTCGCTGCCGGCCGCGCCGACGCGGGCACGGGCTCGGGCGCACTGGCGTCGGCATGCCATTGGCGCAGGGCGAGGGACAGCTCGCGCGCGCTGGCATAGCGTTGGTCCGGGTCCAGCGCCATGGCCTTGCTGGCGATGGCCGACAGCGATGCCGGCACGCCGGGCGAGAGCGCATGGGCGGGCACGGGCAGGCCGTGCAGCACCGAGTCCGCAATGCCCTGGATCGAACGGCCACTGAAGGCCTTGCGTCCCGTGAGCAACTCGTACAGCACCACCCCCATCGCGTACACGTCGGTGCGCTCGTCGGGCCGGGCGCCACGCAGCTGCTCGGGTGCCAGGTAGTGGGGTGAACCGGTGATCAAGCCGTCGAGCGCGGAGTTGCCGCTGCGGTGGGCCACGCGGGCGATGCCGAAGTCCAGCACCTTGGGTTTGCGTCGATCGATGAGCCAGATGTTGGCGGGCTTGATGTCGCAGTGGATCACGCCTTTGCCATGGGCATAGCTCAGCGCGTCGGCCACACGCCGCATCAGGCGGGCCGCACGCAGCAGGTCGGGGCGCCAGCCTTCGTTGAGCAGTTGCCGCAGGTCGCTGCCCGGCAGCTGCTCCATTGCGATGTACACGCCGAGCTCGGACAGGCCCGCGTCGTAGATGGTGACGATGTTGGGGTGGTTCAGTCCGGCCACCGCACGGGCCTCGTCCAGGATCAGCGCATCGAGCGCTTCGCGGTGCACGCCGGCAGCACCCAGCTGAAGCGTCTTGATGGCCAGATTGCGCGACAGGATCGGGTCCCACGCGGTGTAGACGCGGCCCAGGCCACCCTCACCGAGGCGGTGCTTGAGGGCATAGCGGCCGACATGGCCGATGGTGGGTTGAGCCTGGTTGGGCGCGGGCAGCGAGTCCAGCGGCACGGGGGCGGTGTCGTCGGTCAGGCTCTGCCAATCACGGGCGGGCGCGTCGACCAGCGCAGCGGCCGGCCGGGACATTTCGCCATGGTCGGTGGGACGGATCGGATTCACCGCAGCAGCTTACGTCGAAGCACCGCGCCGGAGTGCTTCCAGATGCGTGCCCGCAAGTGCGGTGTTAACTGCTTGTCACCTCTGCCGATGGGGCCGTGGGACAAATGTCACATTGGCGTTTGCACTTCACGCCAAGGCGCTGCGCAGCCGGTGCAGCGCCTCTTCGAGCTTGGAGGTTGAACTGGCGAACGAAAAACGCAGCCAGCGTTCCGGCTCATGGCGCCCGAAGTCGCGGCCCGGCGTGAGTGCCACATGCGCGCGGTGCATCAGATCGAAGCAGAAATCCCAGCTGCTGGCGGCGTGCCGACTGCAATCGGCGTAGGCGTAGAAGGCCCCGTCGGGCATCACCGGCACCGACAGGCCCATCTGGTTCAGCGCGGGCACGACCAGGTCGCGGCGCGCACGGAACTCGGCGCGGCGGCGCTCGTATTCGGCGATCGACTCGGCCTCGAAGCAGGCCAGCGCTGCATGCTGGGCCACGGTGGAAGCACAGATGAACAGGTTCTGCGCCAGCCGTTCCACCGGCGCCACAAGGTCTTCGGGCAGTACCAGCCAGCCCAGGCGCCAGCCGGTCATGTTGAAGTATTTCGAGAAGCTGTTGACCGACACCACGTCAGAGCCGTTGCGCAAGGCACTTTGGCCGAAGGTGTCGTCGTAGCTCAGGCCCAGGTAGATCTCGTCGACGATGGTGACGCCACTGCGCGCACGCACGAACTCGACGATGCGACGCATTTCCTCGGGGTGGATGCTGGTGCCCGTGGGGTTGCTGGGCGAGGCCAGCAGCACGCCGCGCGTGGCCGGGCCCCAGGCCTGCGACACGGCCTGGGCGTCGAGCTGGAAGCGGTGCTCGGGCGAGGCGGGCAACAAGCGCGCCACGCCTTCAGCGGCCGCCACGAAATGCCGGTTGCAGGGGTAGCTGGGGTCGGGCATCAGCACCTCGTCACCGGCCTCGAACAAGGCCAGGCAGATCAACTGCAATGCCGCCGAAGCGCCCGCCGTGATCACGATGCGACGCGCCGGGATGTCCAGCCCGAAGCGTTGGCGGTACCACGCGGACAGGCGCTCGCGCAGCTCGGGCAGACCCGTGGCCTGGGTGTATTGGGTGGCGCCGTTGCGGATCGCCCGCTCAGCGGCTTCCTGCACCAGCGGCGGTGCAGTGAAATCGGGCTCGCCGATGTTCAGGTAGATCATGGGCTCGCCACCGCGAGCCGGATCGCAGGCCGGGCTGGCTGCGATCTCGCGTGCCGCCTTGGCGCACTCCATCACATAGAAAGGCTCGATGTGGTCGAGCCGCCCCGCCAGTTTCATCGAGGCTGGGCCTTTCGTGCGGCCACTTCCGCCGGACGGATGTCGCCCGCCGCCTTGTCGAGCACACCGTTGACATACTTGTGGCCATCGGTGCCCCCGAAGGCCTTGGCCAGCTCGACGGCTTCGTTGATGACCACGCGGTAGGGAATGTCCATGCAGTGGCTCAGCTCATAGCAGCCAATGAGCAGCACGCCGTGCTCCACTGGCGAGAGGTCGGTGGTCTTGCGGTCCACATGTCGGGTGAGCACGGCATCGATGGCTGCGCATTCCGCGATGCAGCCGCGCAGCAGCGCGTCGTAGTGCGCGCGATCGCACTTGTCGAAGCCCTCCTGCTCCTGCATGTGGGCGTCGATCACCTCGGGCTCTGCGCCACCGATCAGCCATTCGTACAAGCCCTGCAGGGCCACTTCGCGCGAGCGGCGGCGGGCCGATTTCGGGCGGGCGGGGCGGTCCTTGGTCGGGACGGCGCCGGTCACGTCAGCTCATCCATCAGATTGGCCATTTCGACGGCGACGCGAGCGGCATCACGGCCCTTGTCCAGCTTGCGGGCATCGGCCTGCGCCTGGTTCTCGACGGTGAGGATGGCGTTGGCGATGGGGATCTGGTGATCCAGGCTGACGCGGGTGACGCCGGCGCCGCTTTCGTTGGCCACCAATTCGAAGTGATAGGTTTCACCACGAATGATGCAACCCAGTGCGATGAGGGCGTCAAAGTCGTCGCTGTCGGCCATGGCCTTCAGCGCCACCGGCACTTCCAGTGCGCCGGGCACTTGCACGTGCGTGATGTGGCGGTCCTGCACGCCCAGCGCAGCCAACTCGGCCAGGCAGGCCTCGGCCAGCGCATCGGTGATGTCGGCGTTGAATCGGGCCTGCACGATGCCGATGGCCAGTTCGCGGCCGTCGAGGTTGTTGGCTTCGCCTTGGTCGGCTTTCAGCATGTCATCTTCCAGGTTGACCCGCGGCCACGAAGCCGGTGACTTCAAGACCGTAGCCGGCCATGCTGGGCATGCGGCGCGGGCTGCCGAGCAGCTTCATGCGGCCCACGCCCAGATCGCGAAGGATCTGCGCCCCCACGCCATACAGGCGCAGGTCCATCGTCGTCGGGCGTGGTGCCTCGGTGGCCGGGAGCACCTGGGGCAGCAGCGCGGCAGCGTCGTGGCCACAGTTCAGCAGCACCGCCACACCGGCGCTGGCCTGCTGCAGGGCCATCAGGGCCTTGGGCAGCGGCCAGCTGTGGTGGCCAGGGCTGGTGTCCAACAGGTCCATCGCAGTGAAGGGCTCGTGCACGCGCACCAGCACCTCATCACCAGGGGCCCACTGGCCCTTGCGCAGCGCCAGGTGCAGGCCGCCGGAGCGGTCGCGGAAGGCGATGCAGTCGAAGCTGCCCTGGGCGGTGTCGAGCACGCGTTCGCCAAGGCGCTCGATCAGCGATTCATTGTGCGTGCGCAGCGCGATCAGGTCGGCGATGGTGCCGATCTTCAGGCCGTGGGTCTTGGCGAAGACCTGCAGGTCGGGCAACCGGGCCATGGTGCCGTCGTCGTTCATGATCTCGCAGATCACGGCAGCGGGTGTCAGGCCGGCCATGTTGGCCAGGTCGCAGCCGGCTTCGGTGTGCCCGGCGCGCATCAGCACGCCGCCGTCCTGCGCCAGCAAAGGGAAGACGTGGCCCGGCTGCACCAGGTCGGACGGCTTGGCGTCGCGCGCCACCGCCGCAGCCACGGTGCGCGCGCGGTCGGCCGCCGAGATGCCGGTGGTGACACCCTGCGCCGCCTCGATGGACACCGTGAACGCCGTGCCATGCACCGTGCCATTGCGCGAGGCCATCGGCGGCAGTTGCAGGCGCTCGCAGCGCTCGCGGGTCAAGGTCAGGCAGATCAGGCCACGGCCATACCGGGCCATGAAGTTGATCGCTTCGGGGGTGACATGGTCGGCCGCCAGGACCAGATCGCCTTCGTTCTCGCGATCTTCCTCGTCGACCAGGATCACCATGCGACCGGCGGCCAGTTCGGCCACCAGTTCGGGCACTGGAGAGATGGGCATGCGTCGATTGTAGGTGCCCACCCCGGGGCCGGTGGCCCTGAGGCCAGGCATGCTGTCAGGTCGGAGCGGCGGCCGGGGTGTCGCCGTCCGGCCATTTCCACCGCTCGTCCCGCAGCACCTGGTACGGCCCGAAGCCGGCCTTGTAGCCCATCTTGTCGCTGCCGTCGATCCAGTAGCCCAGGTACAGATGGGGCAGATTCAGCTGCCTGACCTGCTCCACTTGCCACAAGATGCTGTAGGTGCCCAGGCCACCTTTGTAGCCCGGGTCGTAGAAGGTGTAGACGGCCGAGATGCCGTCGTTGAGCACATCCACGATGGCCACCATGCGCAGGGTGCCGTGACCATCCTGAGCGTCACTGCCTTGGTTGGCGGGCGCATCGCGAAATTCAACCAGGCGCGAATTGACGCGGCTTTGCAGCAGGAACTGCGTGTACTGGTCCACGCTGTCGGTGTCCATGCCGCCGCCGGCATGGCGGCCGGCCTGGTAGCGCAGGTAGAGCTCGTAGTGCTCGGCCACGAAACCCAGGCGCAGCACGCGGGCCTTCAGGCCGCGGTGCGTCTTGAAGGCGCGGCGCTGGCTGCGCGTGGGCGCAAAGCTGGCAACGGGAATGCGCAGCGGCGTGCAGGCCTTGCAGCTGTCGCAAAACGGGCGGTAGGTGAACATGCCGCTGCGCCGGAAACCATTGGCCACCAGGCCGGAATAGGCGTCGGCATGGATCAGGTGGCTGGGTGTGGCCACTTGCGAACGGGCCATGCGGTCCGGCAGATAGCTGCACGGGTAGGGTGCCGTTGCATAGAACTGCAACGACGACAGCGGTAGCTCCTTGGGGTGGGTCACGCTTGCAGGGGGCGGAGGGTTGGGGAATCAGCCGGCCGGGCCCGCATCGATCTCGAGTTGCGCCCACAAGCCGGCATGATAGGACCAGACGGGCGTCGGGCTGGCCAGCCGCATGCGGGAAAGGTGCGTCTCGAATTCACGCCGGGGAATTTCGCGTGCGCCAAACGAGGCCAGGTGCTCGGTGTGCTGCTGGCAATCGATCAGCGGCACCTGCTGGGAGCGGCACCAGGCCACCAGCGCGCACAGCGCGATCTTCGAGGCATCGGTGCGTCGCGCGAACATCGATTCACCGAACACCATGCGCCCCAGGCCCACGGCGTAGAGGCCGCCCACCAGCTCGCCGTCGATCCAGGTTTCCACGCTGTGGGCGCGACCGGCGTGGTGCCAGGCGGTGTAGGCGGCGATGATCTCGGGCACGATCCACGTGCCGCTCTGTCCCTCGCGCGGGGCCAGGGCGCAGGCCTGCATCACCCGGGCAAAGGCCGTGTCGAATCGGATCTCGCAGCGCGGGTCGCGTACGAAGCGGCGCAGTGTCTTGCGCATCGTGTGCGAGAGGTGAAATTCGGCCACGGACAGCACCATGCGCGGGTCAGGGCTCCACCACAGTGGCGGCTGACCCGGGCTGAACCAGGGGAACACGCCCATCGCGTAGGCCTCTTCCAGGCGTGCCGGCGTGACCTGCGGGCCGATGGCCAGCAGGCCCGGCGCCTCACTGTCCGGGCCGCTGGCGAGGGACGTGGGCGGCAAGGGGGCGGGGTCGTCGATCCAGATCATGGGAGGTGTCGCCATTGTGAACGGCGCGGGGCGCATGCTCGGCTATAAGCTGGGGCTCGACAGCATTGGGGCGGGCATTCTCATGGCATTGGATTTCACGGGCCGCGTGGCCATCGTCACGGGCGCTGGCGGCGGCCTGGGCCGCCTGCATGCGCTGGCGCTCGCCGCCAGAGGTGCGCGGGTGGTGGTCAACGACTACGGTGGCGCGCGCGACGGCGGCGGTGGGTCGAGCACTGCCGCGCAGGCCGTGGCCGACGAGATCATCGGCCTTGGCGGGCAGGCGCTGGCGCATGGTGCCTCGGTGACCGACCTGGCCGCGGTGGCTGACATGGTGGCCCAGACCATGGCCGCCTGGGGCCGCGTGGACATCCTGGTGAACAACGCCGGCATCCTGCGCGACAAGAGCTTCAGCAAGATGAGCGTGGACGACTTTCGTGCCGTCGTGGAGGTGCACCTGATGGGCGCCGTGCACTGCTGCAAGGCGGTGTGGCCGCACATGGTGGCGCAGAACTTCGGCCGCATCGTGATGACCACGTCGTCCACCGGCCTGTTCGGCAACTTCGGCCAGAGCAACTATGGCGCGGCCAAGATGGCGCTGGTGGGGTTGATGCAGACCTTGTCGATCGAAGGCGCCAAGTACGACATCCGCGTCAACTGCCTCGCGCCCACGGCGGCCACGCGCATGACCGAGGGCCTGCTGCCGCAAGAGGTGCTGGCCGTGCTGCAGCCCGAGGCGGTGGTGCCCGCGCTGCTGGTGCTGGCCAGCGCAGATGCGCCCAACCGGGCCATCGCCTGCGCTGGTGCGGGCACCTTCGCGGCCGCGCATGTCACGCTCACGCATGGAGTGCACCTGGGGCTGACGGCAGACACCCCCGAGCGCCTGATCGAGGCCTGGGCGCAGGTGAGCGACCGCACCGACGACAGCGTGCCCGCCAGCGGTGCGGCCCAAGGGTCGAACGAAGTGGGGCAGGCCCTTGCCAATCGGCGCTGATCCGACCCACCGCGGCGAGGTCGAGCCCGGCGCGGCGCGGCCCCACCATGGGCATCACCATGCGCACAACCTGGGCCCGCACCCGGCGCCGTTGGCGCATCTGGACGGGCTGAAACCGCCCGCGCCGGTGTGGTTCGAACAGGCGCTGGCGATGCAGCCGGAGCGCCAGTTCGTCGAGGTGCAGGGCGCCCGCGTCGACACCCTGGCCTGGGGTCCGCGCGGCGCCCCCGGCGTGCTGCTGATGCACGGCAATGGCGCGCATGCCGAGTGGTTCAGCTTCATCGCGCCCCTGCTGACCGATCGCTACCGTGTGGCCGCGGTCTCGTTCACCGGCATGGGCCATTCGGACCGTCGACCAGCCTATGCCGTCGCGCAGTGGGCCGACGAGGCCATGGCGGCGGCGCGGGTCAGCGGCCTGTTCGAATCCGGCGTCAAGCCGATGTTCGCGGGCCACTCGTTCGGGGGCTTCCCTTTGATGACGGCAGCGGCCCGGTACGGCGAGCAACTGCACAGCGCGGTGATCATCGATACCCCGCTGCGCCCGCCAGAAGGCCAGGCCGAGCGCGAGAGGCGCCGCGTCGAGAACGGTTTCCGGCCGCCCAAGCTCTATCAAACGATGGAAGCGGCCTTGGCGCGCTTTCGCTTCCTGCCGCCGCAGACCTGCGAGCACCTGTTCATCGTCGACCACATTGCGCGCACCTCGCTTCAACAGGCCACCGACGAGGCGGGCCACCGTGGCTTCAGCTGGCGCACCGACCCCTTGCTGTTCAAGCACTTCAGCTTCGGTCGGCCGCACATCGATCTCGGGCAGGCCCGTTGTCCCATCGTGCTGGTGCGTGGCGGGCGTTCGCGCCTGATCACGCCCGAGTTGTTTGCACTGGCGGTGAACCTGGCGCCACCGGGCTCGCGCACGCTCGAAGTGCCCGACGCCGACCACCATGTGATGGCGGACCAGCCGTTGGCCTTCGCCCGCATGCTGGGCGAGCTGCGCGCCGAAGCCGCTTGAGCCCCGGTCTTCATCCCTGGCGCCGAAGGCGCTTCGGGGGTATCAATATGTCGCGCGCCCGCCCGACAGGTCGAACACACTGCCCGTGGAGAACGAGCATTCCTCGCTGGCCAGCCAGCACACCATTGCAGCGATCTCCGGCGGCTCGACGAAGCGCCCCATCGGGATCTTGCTCAACATGTAGTCGATGTGCTGCGGCAGCATCTGGTCGAAGATGGCCGTGCGGGCGGCCGCAGGCGCCACGGCATTGACCAGGATGCCCTTGGTGGCCAACTCCTTGCCGAGCGACTTGGTCAGCGCGATCAGGCCAGCCTTGCTGGCACTGTAGTGTGAGGCGCCGGGGTTGCCTTCCTTGCCGGCCACCGAGGCGATGTTGACGATGCGGCCGTAGCCGCCTTTGAGCATCTGTGGCACCACGGCGCGGCAGACGAGGAAGGGTGCGATCAGGTTCACCTCGACCACGTCACGCCAGACCTTGGGGTCGAGCTCCCAGGTGGGCGCATTGCCACCCGTGATGCCGGCGTTGTTCACCAGGATGTCGATGCGGCCGTGCCGGGACATCGCGGCCTTTGTGGCCTCGTGCACCGCGCCTTCGCTGGTGAGTTCAATGGCCGCCACGTCGGTGGGCCCGAGTGCCGACAGCGTGGCATGCGCCTGCTGCAGGCGGCCTGCATCGCGGTCCCACAGCGTCACCTTGGCGCCAGAGCGCAGCATGCGCTCGGCCGTGGCGTAACCGATGCCCTGGGCGCCGCCGGTGATGACGGCGACACGGCCGTTCAGATCGAGCTGGTTCATGTCGACAGCCCCTTCAGCGCATCGGTGTTGCCGGCCTGGCGACAGTCGGCGATGTATTGGCGGATGATGTCCGCGAACTGCTGCTCCGGCGCGAGGCCCAGCGCCGCGGCGCGGTCGGCACGTGCGCCGGTGGGCCAGTTGGCCACGATGCCAGCGATGCGCTCGTCGCGCTCGAAGCGCACGCGCTCGCGCACGGCCGGGCCGGCCACGGCTTCGAGCGCGTCGAGCATTTGCTGCACGGTGACGTTGAGTGCGGGCAGGTTCAACGCGGTGCGGCCGCCATAGGCCTCGCGCGAGGCTTCGAAGACCGTGATCAGGCCCTCCACCGTGCGTTGCGGCGACGACACCGGGTGCGCGACCGCGGGGGACACCGGACACACGGCATCCACGCCGGCCAGCGGCTCGCGGATGATGCCGCTGAAGAACGAGCTGGCCGCCCCGTTGGGCTTGCCCGGGCGCACGGTGACGGTCATCAGCCGCGCACTGCGGCCATCCGCATAGCCTTTGCGGGTGTAGTCGGCCACCAGGTGCTCGCACACCAGCTTGTGCATGCCGTAGCTGGTCTGCGGCGTTGGCAGCGTGGTGTCGGTGACGATGGCGGGCATGGGCACGGCCGCGTCGGGGCCGAACACCGCCACCGAGCTGCTGAACACCAGCCGCGCAGGCTTGGCGCCGGCGTTCACGTCGGCACGCATGGCGTCGAGCAGGGCCCGCGTGCTGTCCAGGTTGCTGCGCAGGCCCAGGTCGAAATCCAGCTCGCATTCGCCGGACACGGCCGAGGCGAGGTGAAACACACCGTCGAGCCGTTCGCCGCGCAGCGCCGCGCATTGCGACAGCAGCGGGCCGGTGCGGGCTTGCACGCGGGGGTCGCCCAGCAGGTCGGCGCGGGGGGCGAACTGATCGGTCAGCAGCAACTGCGTGATCGGCTGGCCGCACAACTGGCCGCGTGCCAACAGTGTGCGTGCCAGGCGATCGCCGACAAAGCCGGCGCCGCCGGTGATGAGCACTTTCATTTCGATGACTCCGTGGGTTGGGTGGGGCGTCGCCTGGGGATCTTGGACACCGGCCGGGTGATCACGCCACCCCGCTCCAGGCGCAGGCGACCTCGGTCCATGTGCAGATTGGCAGCGCGTCGCGCCGCCGGCGCGTCGCGCGCGGCAATGGCGTCCAGCACCGCGTGGTGCTCGTGCCGCACGGCTTCCATGAAGTCGGCGCGGCGGGCCTCGTTGGCGCGCGTGATGCGCATGCCCTCGCGCAGGTATTGGCCCAGGAAGCCGAGCAACTGGCTGAACTGCGGGTTGCCCGAGGCCTCGGCAATGGCCAGGTGGAAGGCCAGGTCTTCAGCGACGCCGTCTTCGCCCCGGGCGGATGCGGCATCGATGGCCTGCAGCGCGCGGCGCAGCGCCGTGATCTGCGTGCGCGTGGCCCGCTCGGCCGCCAGCGCGGCAATCTCGCCCTCCATCACGCGGCGCACTTCCAGCACCTGCAGCAGGTTGCTCACCGAGCCGAGCACTGCGGGATCGAACTCCAAGGCCCGGTGCAGCGGTTGGGCCGCCACGAAGACGCCGGACCCCTGGCGCGAGAGCAGCAGCCCGCGCGACTTGATGCGGTGCACGGCTTCACGCACCACGCTGCGCGACACGCCGTGCAACAAGGCCAGCTTGGCCTCGGTGGGCAGGCGATCGCCGGGCTGCAGGGCGCCGGATTCGATCTGCGCGGCCAGCCGCGCCGCCAGCCGGTCGGACAGCGATTCGGACATCAGCTTGCCGTCGGTCGACGACAGGCTGGCGGGTGGGTTCGCCAAGGCCATGGGAAGTCAGGTTATCAGACAAATTTTCGAGCCACCAACGGGTAAGCCCGGTGGTGCACCGGTGATGCCGCGGCGTATCGTGGGCTCCGTTCGGGCATCAGGCAGGGTTGGTCGGCATGGCCAGTGTGACGATTGCTGCGGTGAAGAAGCGCTTTGGCGAGGTCGAAGTGCTGCACGGCGTGGACATCCACATTGCCGATGGGTCCTTTGCGGTGTTGGTGGGGCCGTCGGGCTGTGGCAAGAGCACCCTGTTGCGCATGCTGGCCGGGTTGGAGCAGATCTCCGACGGCGAAATCCGCATCGGCGAGCGCCGCGTGAACGACGTGCCACCCAAGCAGCGCGACATCGCGATGGTGTTCCAGAACTACGCGCTCTATCCGCACATGACCGTGCGCGAGAACATGGCCTTTGCGCTGATGCTGGCCAAGCTCGACGCGGCCACCATCGAGGCCAAGGTTGGCCGTGCGGCCGACATCCTGGGCTTGAAGGATCTGCTGCAGCGCTACCCGCGGCAGCTCTCGGGCGGCCAGCGCCAGCGGGTGGCCATGGGCCGGGCCATCGTGCGCGACCCGCAGGTGTTCCTGTTCGACGAGCCGCTGTCCAACCTGGATGCGAAGTTGCGCGTGGCGATGCGCACCGAGATCAAGGAACTGCACCAGCGCCTGCGCACCACGTCGATCTATGTGACGCACGATCAGATCGAGGCCATGACCATGGGCGACCTGGTGGTGGTGATGAAAGACGGGCGGGTCGAGCAATCGGGCAGCCCGCTGGAGTTGTATGACCGGCCGGCGAACCTGTTCGTGGCCGGTTTCATCGGCTCGCCGGCCATGAACTTCCTCAAGGGCAGGCTGCGCCGCACGGGCGACGGGGCGCGTGTCGAACTGGCCGATGGCGCGTCGCTCGCGGTGCCGCAGGGCTGCGGTGGCGCGGACGGGCAGGCGGTGATCTACGGCACGCGGCCCGAGCACCTGGCCTTGCGCGAGGCGGGTGGTGGCATCGCGGTGGAAGTGGCGGTGGTCGAGCCCACCGGGGCCGACACGTTCGTGGCCTGTCGCCACCAGGGCAGCGAACTCGCGGTGGTGTTCCACGAGCGTCATGCCTTCCCGCCGGGCAGCACCATTCACCTGCAACCCGATCTGCAGCGTGCGCATGTTTTCGATGCTGGCACCGGCCAGCGGCTCGCGGCCTGACCGGGCCAACCCTTCCGTTCAATCAAACCACTGGGAGTCATGCCATGACCGAACTGAATCGCCGTCGAATCCTGGAAGCGACCGCAGGGCTGGCCGCCGGCAGCGTCTGGGCGCCGGCCGTGCACGCACAGGCGGCCGTGTCGTTCAAGCCGGAGAAAGGTGCCAAGCTGCGCGTGCTGCGCTGGAGCCGCTTCGTGCAGGGCGACATCGATGCCTACATGGTCAACGTCAAGAAGTTCACCGAGAAGACCGGCATCGAGGTGCGCGTGGACAACGAGGGCTGGGAAGACGTGCGGCCCAAGGCCGCCGTGGCGGCCAACACCGGTGCGGGCCCGGACATCATCCTGTCCACCAACGACGATGCCAACCTCTACCCCGAGAAGCTGCTCGACGTGACCGACCTGGCCACCTACCTGGGCAAGAAATACGGCGGTTGGTACCCGGCCTGCGAGGCCTACCTGCGGCCGGACGGCAAGAAGTGGATCGGCATCGGCTTGGGCGCCGCGGGTGCGATGCTGGTGTACCGCCAGAGCATGGTGAAGGCCGCCGGCTTCGAGGTGTTCCCGAAGGACACGACCAGCTTCCTGGCATTGTTGAAGGCCTTGCACGCCAAGGGCACGCCGTCCGGTTTTGCACTGGGCAACGCGACCGGCGATGGCTTGTGGACCAACTGGCTGATCTGGTCGCACGGTGGCAAGCTGGTGGATGCCAACAACAAGGTCGTGATCGACAGCCCGGAGACCATCAAGGCGCTCGAATACGCCAAGGAGATGTACGCCACGTTCATCCCCGGCACGTTGTCCTGGCTCGACCCGAACAACAACAAGGCCTTCCTCGACAGCCAGATCAGCCTCACGAACAACGGCATCTCGATCTACTACGCCACCAAGACCTCCACCGACCAGAAGGTGCGTGATCTGAAGGAAGACGTGCACCACGCGCAGTACCCGATCGGCCCGGTGGGTGTGCCGACCGAGTCGCACCTGTTCTTCAACCAGATGATCATGAAGTACACCAAGTACCCGAATGCGGCGAAGGAGTTCCTGCGCTTCATGATGGAGCAGGAGCAGTTCGATCCATGGTTGACGGCCGCGGGCGGCTACGTGGCCCCGCCGCTGGCCGACTACGCCAAGGCGGCGATCTGGACATCCGACCCGAAGCACACGCCCTACCGCGATTGCGTGAAGAACCTGCGCCCGGCCGGCTATGCCGGCAAGCTGGGCTACGCATCGGCCGGGGCAGCGGCCGACTTCATCGTCGTGAACATGGTGGCCGAGGCCGCCAGCGGATCCAAGACGCCCAAGGAAGCCGCCGAGCGGGCGCAGAAGCGCGCCGAGCGCTACTACAAGGTGTGACTTGACCCACCCCCGGAGCGCCTGCGGCGCTGCCCCCTCAAGGGGGCGCCGCTGGCGGCCCGGCGAAGCCGGTTCCGCGGCGGCCACTTGGCTGCCTCGCAGCCCGCCCATTTCAGTGAGATTGGTCTAGCCGACATGCTCGAACGCCTGCAAAACAACCGAAACCTGCTCGGCTGGCTGTTCATGCTGCCGGCGGCTTCGTTGCTGTTGCTGTTCCTCACCTACCCGCTGGGCCTGGGCACCTGGCTCGGGTTCACCGACGCCAAGGTGGGGCGTGCCGGGCAGTGGATCGGCATCGAGAACTTCGCGTTCCTGGTGGGTGACAGCGTCACCCAACTGGCGCTGTTCAACACGCTGTTCTACACGGTCGTCGCCAGCGTGCTCAAGTTCGCGCTGGGCCTGTGGCTGGCGCTGTTGCTGAACAAGAACCTGCCCTACAAGTCCTTCTTCCGGGCGGTGGTGCTGCTGCCCTGGATCGTGCCGACCGCCTTGTCGGCCATCGCCTTCTGGTGGATCTACGACTCGCAGTTCTCCATCATCAGCTGGGTGCTGGTGAAGATGGGCATCATCGACAAGTACATCGATTTTCTGGGCGACCCCTGGAACGCGCGCATCGCCACCATCGTGGCCAACGTGTGGCGCGGCGTGCCCTTCGTGGCCATCTCGCTGCTGGCGGGCCTGCAGACCATCTCGCCGTCGTACTACGAGGCCTCGGCCATCGATGGCGCCACGCCCTGGCAACAGTTTCGCCATGTCACGCTGCCGCTGCTGTCGCCGATCATCGCGGTGGTGATGACCTTTTCGGTGCTGTTCACCTTCACCGACTTCCAGCTCATCTATGTGCTCACCCGCGGCGGGCCATTGAATGCCACACACCTGATGGCCACCTTGTCATTCCAGCGCGCCATCTCGGGCGGTGCACTCGGCGAGGGCGCGGCCTTGTCCACGCTGATGGTGCCCTTCCTGCTGGCGGCCATCATGTTCAGCTACTTCGGGCTGCAGCGCCGAGCCTGGCAGCAGGGGGGCGACAAATGATGGACTTGCGCAGCAAGGCCGGCGGGCCGAGCGCCGGGCCGCTCCCAAGCCGGCCCGCATCCCCTCGGGGGATCGGCAAACGTACCCGTTTGACGAGGGGTCTATGAAATCCAATGACGCCGCCCAAGGGATGGACTACCTGCAGTCCTTGCCGCGCCGTTGGGTGACGGTGTTCATCCCGATGGGCCTGTTCGTCTTCGTGCTGCTGTTCCCGTTCTACTGGATGGTGGTGACCTCGTTCAAGCCGAACGAGGAGCTGCTGTCGCGTGACGGCAACCCCTTCTGGGTGATCAAGCCCACGCTGGCGCACTTCGAGAAGCTGCTGTTCCAGACCGCCTACCCCGAGTGGCTGTGGAACACGGTGGTGGTGTCGGTGGTGTCCACCGTGCTCTCGCTGGCGGCCTCGGTGCTGGCCGCCTACGCCATCGAGCGATTGCGCTTCCAGGGCGCCAAGCCGGCGGGCGGCGCGATCTTCCTGGCCTACCTGGTGCCGCCGTCGATCCTGTTCATTCCGCTGGCGGCGATCATCTTTCAGCTCGGGCTGTTCGATTCGCGCTGGGCGCTGATCCTGTCCTACCCCACCTTCCTGATCCCGTTCAGCACCTGGCTGCTGATGGGCTACTTCCGCACCATCCCGTATGAGCTGGAAGAGTGCGCGCTGATCGACGGCGCCAGCCGCTGGCAGATCCTGGTGAAGATCGTGCTGCCGCTGGCGGTGCCGGGCCTGATCTCGGCCGGCATCTTCGCCTTCACGCTGAGCTGGAACGAATTCATCTACGCGCTCACCTTCATCTCGTCGTCGGAGAACAAGACCGTGCCAGTCGGTGTCGTGACCGAACTGGTCGAGGGTGATGTGTACCACTGGGGCTCGCTGATGGCCGGCGCGCTGCTGGGCTCGTTGCCGGTGGCCTTCGTCTACTCGTTCTTCGTCGAGCACTACGTCTCGGGCATGACCGGGTCGGTGAAGGAATAGCGCCCAGGCCGATGGCGCGGCACGCTTGAGGCCGTCGCCACTGCGGTTCTAGCGAACGAGGGCGCGTGACCTGGCGGCCTTCAAGGGCAAGGCCGGTGCGCGCAGCGACGGCAGCTTGCGGCGCGACGCCAGCACCTGCTCGATGTCCTCTTGCGCGCCATCGATCAACACCAGGCTGGCACGTTCGGCCTTCTTCGGATCGCGGGCGATCACGGCATCGAGCACTGCACGGTGCAGCGGCAGGGAACTGGCGGGCCCGTCCGGCCGGGTGGTCGAGATCTCGAAGCTGGTGCGCAGCAAGGCGCCCAGTGCCTTGCTCATCTGCACCACCATGCGGTTGTGGCAGGCGCGCAGCAGGCCTTGGTGAAAGCGCAGATCGTGCAGGACATAGTCGCCGCCTTGCTCGATGGCGTGCTTCATGCCGGCGTAGGCGGTTTCGATCTCGGCGATGTCGGCCGCCGTGGCGCGATCGGCGGCGATGCGCACGCCCGCAGGCTCGACCACCCGGCGCAGCTCTTGCAGATCGCGCAGGAACTCGCGCGTCAGCCCGATCTTGGACTGCCACTGCACCACGTCGGGATCAAACCAGTTCCAGTCGTCCGACGGCAACACGCGCGTGCCCAGCTTGGGGCCGGTGATGAGCAGTCCCTTGGCCACCAGCGACTTCACGGCCTCGCGCACCACCGTGCGGCTGATGCCGTACTGCTCGCACAGCATCGGCTCGGGCGGCAACGAGGCACCCGGCAGATAACGCCCGGAAACGATGGCCTCGCCGAGCTGGTCGAGGGTGTTGCCGAGCATGTTCTTCACGGCCACGTGGTGCCCCTCAGCCGCGCACGAACAGGGTGACGAGCGGATCTGGGCCCAGCTGCCGGCTCCAGTGGCCATGAAGCTGCGCGTCGAAGGCGGTGCCGGCGGGCAAGGTGTCGGCCGAGTAGAAGTGCTCGCCAGGGCTGAACACGCGCGAGCTGCCGTCCTGCAGGAAGATCTCCATCTGGCCACCCAGGATGAACACCCACTGCGGTTCGCCCGTGCAATGGAACTCGCTGCGAAAACCCACCGGACTGGTGCGCAACTGGTAGCCGCCACTGGGCATCAGCGGCGACAGCATCGCCGCAGGCTTGCCCTCGGTGAGTGCGATGGGTCGCTCACGCCAGCGGGCGCGGCCGTCGGTGTCGGTGAACAGGATCGTCTGGGTAAAGGTGGCACTCATCGGGCGATTGTCCTTGCTGTCAATGGCGGGCCATCGGCGCCAGATCATCAAAGCGTCGCGGTGACGCCGCCATCCACGTAGAGAATGTGGCCGTTGACGAAGTTCGAGGCCTCGCTGGCCAGGAAGACGACCGCCGGGGCCAGTTCGTCCACCTCGCCCCAACGGCGGTTGGGTGTGCGGTTGATCAGCCAGTCGCTGAAGGCGGGGTCGGCCACGAGCTTCTCGTTGAGCTCGGTCTTGAAGTAGCCCGGGCCCAGGCCATTGACGTTGATGCCGTGCGGTCCCAGGTCGATGGCCATGCCCTTGGTCAACATCTTCAGCGCACCCTTGCTCGCGGCGTAGGGGGCGATGCCCGGGCGCCCCAGTTCGCTCTGAACCGAACAGACATTGATGATCCGTCCAGCCCGCCGGGGCACCATGCGCTTGGCCACGGCCTGGCCGACGTGGAACACGCTGTCCACGTTGGTGCGCATCAGGGCCTGCCAGTCGTCGGCGCGGTACTCATGGAAGACGCCGCGGCGCTGGATGCCGGCGTTGTTGACCAGGATGTCGATGGCGCCCACTTCGGCCTCGATGCTGGCCACGGCGGCCTCGGCGGCGGCGTGGTCCGTGACATCGAAGCCGCGGGTGTGCACGGCCAGCCCTTCGCCGCGCAGCATGGCCGCGGCCTGTGCCAGACGGGTCTCATCGCGGCCGTTGAGCACCAGCACGGCGCCGGCCTGGCCCAGGCCGCGGGCCAGTGCCAGGCCGATTCCGGCCGAGGAGCCGGTGACGAGGGCGATGCGCCCATCCAGGCGAAAGGTTTGGCTGGTGATGGTCATGGGGTGCGGACGGTGTGGAGTTGCTGCAGTGCCTGGGCCAGCTGTTGGTGCGGCGGCGTGGCGATGTCCAGGCGGATCGGGTGTTCGTCGTCGCCCGGAGGCTCCAGTGTGTCCAGTTGGCTTTGCAGCAGCGAGGGCGGCATGTAGTGGCCGCGGCGAGAGGCCAGGCGGCGGGCCAGGATCCTGCCGTCGCCATGCAGATACACGAAGCGCAGATCGTTGGCCGCGGAACGCAGCAGATCGCGGTAGCTGCGCTTCAGTGCCGAGCAGGACACGACCACACCGCGGCTCCGCGCGCTGTCGTTGGCCAGTTGACCGGCCACGGCTTGCAGCCAGCCATGGCGGTCTTCATCGGTGAGCGGGACGCCCGCCGCCATGCGCGCCACGTTCTCGGCGGAATGCAAGGCATCCCCTTCCACGAAGTGAAGCTGCAGCGACTTGGCCAAGGCCCGTGCCAGGGTGCTCTTGCCGCTGCCGCTGACACCCATCACCACGATGCGCTGCGTTGTCATGGGCGTGGTCGGCGTTCGCAGCTCAAGCCAGTCGTTGCCCACTGTGGCTGTCGAACAGGTGCGACTTGTCCACATCGATGGCCAGGTGCACGCGGTCGCCCGGCTTGGCCTGCGTGCGGCCGTGCATCACCATCACCAGGCTTTCGGCGTCGTGTTCGGCACTCACCTTGAGCAGCAATTCGGTCTCGGCGCCCGTGGGTTCCACGACCACCACCTCGGCGGGCACCCCGTGATCGGCCAGGCTCATGTCGCCCGGGCGGATTCCATAGTGCACCTTCTGGCCCGGTGTGGCGGGTGTGCCCGCCGCCACTGGCCAGCGTTGGCCCTGGGCCAGCACCGCCATGGTGCCGCCGGAATCGCGTTCGACGATGCCTGGCATCACGTTCATCGACGGCGAGCCGATGAACTGCGCCACGAACAGGTTGCCCGGGTGGTCGAACAGGTCGAGTGGCGTGCCGATCTGCTCGATGATGCCGTCGTGCATCACCACGATGCGGTCGGCCATGGTCATGGCCTCGATCTGGTCATGGGTGACGTAGACCGTGGTGGTCTTCAAACGTTGGTGCAGGGCCTTGATTTCGGCGCGCATGGCCACGCGCAGCTTGGCGTCCAGGTTGGACAGCGGCTCGTCGAAGAGAAACACCTTTGGGTCACGGACGATGGCACGACCCATGGCCACGCGCTGGCGCTGGCCGCCGGACAGCTCGCGCGGGTGGCGGTCGAGCAAGGGGTCCAGGTTCAGGATGCGCGCGGCGTTGTCCACCCGCTCGGCAGTGAGCTTCGCATCGGCCTTGCGCAGGCGCAGGCTGAAGCCCATGTTCTCTCGCACGGTCATGTGCGGGTAGAGCGCATAGCTCTGGAACACCATCGCGATGTCACGGTCCTTCGATTCAAGATCGTTGACCACCTTGCCGTCGATGGCGATCTCGCCGCCCGTGATGTCCTCCAGCCCTGCCAGCATGCGCAGCAGCGTGCTTTTGCCACAGCCGGAGGGGCCCACCAGCACGACGAACTCGCCATCGCTGATGTCGAAGCTGATGCCATGCAGCACCTTGACCTTGTTGCCGTAGGTCTTATGGACGTTGCGGAATGAGACGGATGCCATGCGCAGCTCGCTTGCTTGTTGGGTTAGCTCTTCACCGCACCAGCGGTCAAGCCGCCGACCATGTAGCGCTTGAAGGCGTAGTAGATGGCCGCAGGCGGCAGGGCGTAGATCAGGCCAGTGGTCATCAGCAGTTCCCAGGGCGAATCGTCCGCCGAGAGGAAATTGCCGAGCGCCACCGACAGCGTCACGCTCTTGTCGTTGGACAGCAGCAGGAAGGCGTAGAGGTACTCGTTCCAGGCCAGCAGCAGCGCATAGGTGCCCACCGCCACCAGCGAGGGCACCATCAACGGCAGGTAGACCAGGCGGAACAATTGCAGCGGCGATGCGCCGTCGATGCGCGCGGCCTCGTCGAGTTCCCAAGGCAGCTTGTCGCTGGCCTGCTTGAGCACCCAGATGCAGTAGGGCGAAGCGATGGTGACCATGGCCAGGATCAGCGCCCATTGGTTGTTGAGCAGGCCATAGTTGCCCATGGTCTTGTACATGGGGACGGCCAGAAAGGCGGCCGGGATGAAGTAGGTGAACAGGGCCAGGTTCAGCACCGTGCGGCCGCCACGCACCTTGAGACGGCTGATCGCGAAGGCCGCCGAGGTGGCGACGAACAGCGTGATCGCCGCCACCGACACGGCAATGACCACCGAGTTCCACATCTGCAGCCAGAAATGGTCCAGATAGAAGTGCTTCTGCTGGAAGACGAAATCGAAGTTCTGCAGCGTGGGCTCCTTGGGCCAGAGGCGCCCCGAGGTGGCCGAGTCCTTCGACGAGATCGAGAACAGGAACAGGTGGTAGACCGGGATGATGGTCCACAGGAACAGCGGGATGCCGATCAGCAGCAGCTTGGCCTCGGTCGTGATCTTCTTCAGCGTGATGCCCGGGCTCATTTGGACAGTCTTTTCATCATGAAGAACACCAGGGGCAGCACCAGCGGAAGCGCCACAACGATCGAGGCCATGGCCAAGTCCACCTGGTCCAGCCGCAGGTAGCGGATGCCCAGCGTGGCCAGCACGTGCGTCAGGTCGGCCGGGCCACCGCCGGTGAGCAGGTAGACCGAGTTGAAGTCGCCCAGCGTCCAGATCATCGACAGGATGGTGGACGTGAGGTAGAGCGTGCGCATGCTCGGCCAGGTGATGAACTTGAACTTCTGCCAGTTGGTGGCGCCATCCACCGACGCGGCCTCGTACTGCTCGCTGGGGATGGACAGGCGCCCAGCAATCAAGATCAGCGTCCAGAACGGCAGCGATTTCCAGATGTGCATCAGCATCGAGAAACTCAGCGCCAACGTCGGGTCGTTGAGCCAGTTCGGGCCGTCCTGGCCGGTGAGCCTGAAGATCAGGCTGTTGATCACGCCCCACTCGGGGTTGAGCATGAAGCGCACCGACAGGATGGTGGGGATGGACGGCACCGCCCAGGGCAGGATGAACAGCAGCGACAAGGCCTTGATCCACCAGCGCGTCTGGATGAAGAAGCCCGACAAGACCATCGCGACAGCCATCTTCAGGTTGATGCCCACCACCAGGAAGATCACCGTGTTGATGACGGTGCGGAAGAAGATCGGGTCTTCGAAGAGCTTGACATAGCTCTCGGGGTGCCGCGCCAGCCACAGCCCGTAGCCCACCGGGTAAAGCACGAAGACGACGAAGAAGAACAGGTAGGGCAGCACCAGCATGCGCCCCCAGAACTGCCAGGGGCTGAGCCGCTTGGCAGGCCGTGCAGACGGAGGCAAGTCGAGTGTGGCGGTGCTCATGGGTCTACCCCGCGATGCGGGCCGGCCCAAAGGGCACGGCCCATCCAGTGGACGCCGCGGAACCGGCTTTGCCGGGCCGCTGGCGTGCCTTGCAGGCCGCGCCGGGCTTCGCAGCCCGGCTCCTCGCCAGGCATGCGAGGTCCACTGGATCTCGCATGTCCGGGCTCGGCCCCCTTGAGGGGGAAGCGGCCAAGCCGCTTCGGGGGTGGGCCACTACTGCGCTGCGACCGTCTTGATGCGGGCGATCATCTCGTCCACGGCCTTGTCCACCGGCACCTTCTCGTTGAGCACGCGATTCATCGCCTTGGCCCAGACGTTCTCGTTGTTCAGCACCGTGAACTTGTAGTTCTTGGTGAACTCGAACGGCGTGGTGCCGGACATGAACTGGTTGTAGACGGCCAGGCGGTGCGGGTCACCCTTCCAGAACGGGCTTTGCTGTGCGGCCTTCTGCACCGGGAACCAGCGGCCCAGCGAGCCCTCGACATAGGGCGTCAGGTTGGCCTCTTCCAGCAGGAAGGCGACGAACTTCTTCGCGGCGGCCTTGTTCTTGGCCTCCTTGAAGATCACGCCGGTCTTCACCGCCGCGCGGTAGGTCATCTTGCCGCCGTCGGGTTTGTTCGGGAAGCCGGCAGTGGCAATGAGCTCGGTGTAATTCTTCTTGGCCACCGCGCGCTGGGGCTCGGTGAGCGCGGTGTTGTTCATGTCGTCCAGCCACTTCGCGGCGATGGAGATGGTGGCGTTGTGCGTCATCACCGTCGTCTTGTTGTGGAAGGCGACGTTGTTGTCCGGGTCCTTCCAACTGGTGGACGAGGGCGGCGTGCAACCCTTGCCGTAGACCGCGGTGTAGTCGGTGACCGCCTGGATCAGGCCAGCGCGCACGGCAGGGTCGTCGACCAGCAGCTTGCCCGAGTCGTTCACCAGCTTGACGTTGTAGGCGTCCATGAAGGTCAGGAACGAAAAGAACGAGTCGCTCGAGTCCACGCCCATGGGCATGCCGATGCCGAAGCCGCGGTTGCCGGTCTTCTGGCGGTAGGCGGGTTGCACCTTGTCGCACCAGAAGTTCCAGTAGCCCTTCCAGTCCTTGGGGATGTCGCTTTCCTTGAAACCCGCGTCGGCCAGCATGTCCTTCCAGTACTGGATGTGCATGGTCTGCTGTTTGATCGGGAAGGCGTAGTAGGCCCGTGTCTGCGTCTGGTTGTTGAGCAGGAAGGTGGTGGACAGCGCGTGCGGCTCGAACTTGGCGCGGATCGGATCGATCACGCTGGAGATGTCTTCGAGCTTGCCGTCGAAGGCCCACTTCGCGGTGACCTGGAAGTCGTACACGTCGGCATAGGCCACGTCCGGCGGCGAGCCGGAATCCAGTGCCGACACGGTCTTGGGGATCATGTCCTGGATCGGGTATTGGGACAGCTCGATCTTGATGCCCTTGTTCTTTTCCTCGAACTTCTTGATGGCGACGAACAGCGCGTCGTCCTCCGCCTTGTAGAAGCCCTTCACCCACCAGACGGTGAGCTTTTCCTGTGAGAACACCGGCCCGGCGGCCACCAGTGCGGCAGCGGCGAGCGTACCGGTCATCCAAGTCTTCAGTTTCATCGGGCTGTCTCCTGGGGGTTGATTCGAGGCGCTGCCGCGACGCGGTCTTGCCTGTGGTGTTATCGTATGATGATTGATCGTGCGAGCGCTACGGGGTTTCCCGCAGGGTCAGGAGGTGATCGCATGCCGTGCGGCGAGCCCCACCGAACGAGGCAGGTCATCCCGCCGCGCACTCCGGAACGGGGGTGTGCACGCGTTGGCCGGCGAAGTGCGCGGCCAGGTTGTTGAAGGCCAGGTCGGCCATCGCCTGGCGGGTCTGGCTGGTGGCGCTGCCGATGTGCGGCGTCAGCACCACCTGGGGCAGGGCGCGCAGGCGCTCGGGCACGTTGGGTTCGGCCTCGAAGACGTCCAGCCCCGCGCCGGCGATCACACCGCGCTCCAGCGCGTCGATCAGTGCCGCCTCATCCACCACCGAGCCGCGGGCCACGTTCACCAGGATGCCCTTTTGCGGGGAGCTGGCGCCCAGTGCGGCCAGCACCCTGGCGTCGATCATCTTGCGTGTGCCGGCGCCGCCGGGCGTGATGACGACCAGGAAATCGCTCTCGGCCGCCAGGGCCTCGACGCTCGCCACAAAGCGGTGCGGCAGCTGGCCCTTGGCGCTGCGCGCGGTGTAGGCGATGGACATGCCGAAGGCCAAAGCGCGCTGGGCGATGGCCTGGCCGATGCGGCCCATGCCGACGATGCCCAGGCGGGCGCCGGACATCTTGCGCGCCAGCGGCATCGGCCCGGTTGGCCAGCGCCCTTCGCGCACCCAGCGGTCCGCCGCCGGCAGCTGGCGTGCGGCGCACAGCATCAGGCCGATGGCCAGATCGGCCACGTCGTCGTTGAGCACATTGGGTGTGTGGGTGACCATCACGCTGCGGGCCTTGGCGGCGGCCACGTCGATGCCGTCGTAGCCCACACCCATCACCGAGATCATCTCGAGGGCGGGCAACTGGCCGATCAGCTCGGCGCTCACTTTCGATTCGCCGCCGCCGACCACGGCGCGGATGCGCGGTGCGGCCGCGGCCAGGGCGGCGGGGTCCAGTTCGTGCAGTCGCTCGTGCACGGTGAAGGCGGCGCTCAACTGCGTGGCCAGCATCGGGGGCAGGCGGGCCACGGCCAGGATTTCGGGGCGGGGGTTGGCGACAGGTGCGGACATAGGGCTTTCACGGCTGCGGTTTCAATCGTCATACCATAATATGCTCTAACCCCATTCGAACACCCCCGGGAAAGCCAGCACACGATGAGCGACACCAAACCCAAGCGCGACCCCAAGACCTTGCGCAGTCAGCAGTGGTTCGGCAGGCAGGACCGCGATGGCTTTGCCTACCGCAGCTGGGTCAAGGGCAAGGGCGTGCCGCACGACCAGTTCGACGGCCGGCCGGTGATCGGCATCTGCAACACCTTCAGCGAGCTCACGCCCTGCAACTCGCACTTCCGCACGCTGGCAGAGCAAGTGAAGATCGGGGTCTACGAGGCCGGCGGCTTCCCGCTCGAGTTCCCGGTGATGAGTCTGGGTGAGACGCTGCTGCGCCCCACCGCCATGCTGTACCGCAACCTCGCCAGCATGGACGTGGAAGAGAGCATCCGCGGCAACCCCATCGACGGCGTGGTGCTGCTGATGGGCTGCGACAAGACCACGCCCTCGCTGCTGATGGGGGCGTCCAGCGCTGGCCTGCCCACCATCGGCGTATCGGGCGGCCCCATGCTCAACGGCAAGTGGCGCGGGCAGGAGCTGGGCTCGGGCACCGGCTTGTGGAGCATGAGCGAGCAGGTGCGTGCCGGCACGCTGAAGCTGGCCGATTTCTTCGAGGCCGAGAGCTGCATGCACCGCAGCCACGGCCACTGCATGACCATGGGCACGGCCAGCACCATGGCCAGCATGGTGGAAGCGCTCGGCATCGGCCTGCCCGGCAACGCCGCCTACCCGGCGGTGGACGGGCGCCGCAACGTGCTGGCCCGCCAGGCCGGCCGCCGTGTGGTGGAGATGGTGCACGAGGACCAGGTGATCGCGAAGGTGCTCACCCGCGAGGCCTTCGAGAACGCGATCAAGACCCTGGCCGCCATCGGCGGCAGCACCAATGCGGTCATCCACCTGATCGCCATCGCCGGACGCCTGGGCGTGCCGCTGTCGATCGACGATTTCGATCGCCTGGCCAGCGAGCTGCCTTGCCTGGTGAACCTGCAGCCTTCGGGCCAGTACCTGATGGAAGACTTTTGCTACGCCGGTGGCCTGCCAGTGGTGATGAAGGAGATCGCCCAGCACCTTCACACCGACATCGTCACCGCCAACGGCAAGACCGTGGGTGAGAACATCGCCGCGGCGCAGAACTTCAACCCCGACGTGATCAAGTCGATGGCCGCGCCGTTCAAGGACAAGGCCGGCATCGCCGTGCTGCGCGGCAACCTGGCGCCGCGCGGCGCCGTGATCAAGCCGAGTGCGGCCACACCGGCGCTGATGCAGCACACCGGCCGCGCCGTGGTGTTCGAGGACAGCCACGACTTTCACGCCCGCATCGATGACGAAGCGCTCGAGGTGGACGAAACCTGCATCCTGGTGCTGAAGAACTGTGGCCCCAAGGGCTACCCCGGCATGGCCGAGGTGGGCAACATGCCACTGCCACCCAAGGTATTGCGCCGCGGCATCACCGACATGGTGCGCATCAGCGATGCGCGCATGAGCGGCACGGCCTACGGCACCGTGGTGCTGCACACCGCCCCCGAGGCCGCGGCCGGTGGCACGCTGGCCTTGGTGCACAACGGCGACCTGATCACGCTGGACGTGCAGGGACGCAGGCTGCACCTGCACGTGGACGACACGGAGCTCGAGCGCCGCCGCGCCGCCTGGACTGCGCCGCCACCGGCCATGGCCAGCGGTTACTGGAAGCTCTACATCGATCATGTGCTGCAAGCCGACGAGGGCGCCGACCTGGACTTCCTGCGCGGCGCGCGCGGTGCCGCCGTGCCCAAGGACAACCATTGATAGCCCCCGGAGCGCCTGCGGCGCTTCGCCCCGACGGGGGGCGGACGCCAGCGGCCGGCCAGAGCCGGTTCCGCGGCGTCCACCAGGCAGCCCACTGGGCAGACATTCACGTCACTACACTTGATCCACCATGAACCATTCGTCCAAGATCGCCCTCGTCACCGGAGCAGGCTCCGGCATCGGCGCGGCCTGCGCCCAAGCCCTGCTGCTCGAAGGCTGGCAAGTCGTCTTCACAGGGCGTCGGGCCGAAGCCCTGCAGGCGGCCATCGCCGGCGCGGGCGATGCGGCGCCGCGTGGACATGCCATCGCCGCCGATGTGGGTGACGAGGACTCGGTGGCGGCCTTGTTCGAGCAGGTGCGCCAGCGCTTCGGCCGGCTCGACCTGCTGTTCAACAACGCGGGGATCTCCTTGCCCGCACAGACCCCAGACGAACTCAGCGCGGCCGACTGGCGCCGCGCGGTGGACACCAACCTGAACGGTGCCTTCTTCTGTCTGTCGCAGGCCTTCAAGCTGATGCGCCACCAGGCGCCGCAGGGTGGGCGCATCATCAACAACGGCTCGATTTCGGCGCACGTGCCGCGCCCCGGATCGATCGCCTACACCGCGACGAAACACGCCATCTCGGGGCTGACCCGCACCGCGTCGCTGGATGGCCGCAACTTCGACATTGCCGTGGGCCAGATCGACATCGGCAACGTCGCCAGCGACATGACGGAGAAGATGGCCAAGGGGGTGCTGCAGGCCGACGGCAGCGTGCGCGCCGAAGCGCGCATGGACATGTCGGCCGTGGTCGAGACCTTCATGGCGATGGCGCGGCTGCCGCTGTCGGCCAACGTGTTGTTCACCACCGTGATGGCCACCCGCATGCCCTTCGTCGGCCGCGGCTGAGCGCTGCGCGACAACGCCGTTCCAACAGAGGAACCCCCATGACCATCGCTTGTGTGATCCACGGCGCGCTCGACCTGCGCATGGAGGTCGAAACGCCCCGGCCCTTGGGCCCCACCGACGTGTTGCTGCGCCTGGGTGCCGGCGGCATCTGCGGCTCCGACCTGCACTACTTCCAGCATGGCCGCGTGGGGGCTTTCGTCGTGCGCGAGCCGCTCGTGCCCGGGCACGAGGCCTCGGGGGTCGTGCTGCAGGTGGGCGCGGCCGTGGACCGGGTCAAACCGGGCCAGCGTGTGGCGATCAACCCCTCGCACCCCTGCGGTGTCTGCGACTATTGCCGCGCGGGTCGGGGCAACCTGTGCCGCAAGATGTTCTTCCTCGGCAGTGCCAGCGTGTTTCCGCATGCACAGGGCCTGTTCCGCGAGCAGTTCGTGATGGGCCAGGCGCAGCTCACGCCCATCCGTGAGGCACACATCTCATTGGGCGAGCTCGCCTGCGCCGAGCCGCTGTCCATCGGCCTGCACGCCATCACCCGTGCGGGCAGCGTGCTGGGCGAGACGGTGCTGATCACCGGCGGCGGCACCATCGGCTGCATGAGCGTGATGGCGGCACGGCTGGCTGGCGCGGCCGAAGTGATCGTCTGCGACATCAACGACCGCGCGCTGGAGATGGCCAGGACGGTGGGTGCCGACCGCGCCATCCGAAGCGATCAGGTCGACCCGGGCTCGCTGGCCGACCTGGCCGACGTCACCATTGAGGCCGCCGGCAACGCCGCCGCGCTGGCCACCTGCCTGAGCGCCACCCGGCGAGGCGGGCGCATCATCCAGGTGGGTACCTTGCCCGCCGAATTGATGTTTCCGGCCAACAGCCTGATGGCCCGCGAGCTGGACTACCGCGGCTGCTTCCGCGCCCACCTCGAATTCGATTGGGCCGTGCAAGCGATCCGCACACGCCGCGTCGATGTGAGGCCCTTGATCAGCGCCCAGCTGCCGTTGGCGGAATCCAAGGCCGCGTTCGAAATGGCGCTGGACCGCACCCGGACGACCAAAGTGCAGGTGGTGCTGGTCGATTGAATCGTTGGGCGCTGAGCCTGTCTGAACGGATGTTCAGCTTGCGGTTTAGGGTGATTTGCGTCAGGCCACGCTGGGAGTTCTTGACATCCGTGACCTGATTTGCAGTTTTTGGCATTGGTATCACACCGGAGGCCAATTTTGCCGCGTCTGGCGATAGAATAACCATCAGCTTCACAGGATTGAAGGTATTCCGACCGTCCATGGACGCCAATGGTCATTGCTGTATCGACGGTTGAGCGTACATTCGAAGCTGCATAACACGAGCCCTTGGCGACGGCGATCGGGGCCACAAAGGGGAGTGCCAATGTTCAAGGTGGACCACCCATGCCTGTACGCACTGCAGTTCTTCCTTCCGGCGCACGCATCCGCGTGCCTGAGCACATCCAGCGCATCGACACGCGCAGCACCCACGGCTGGCAATTGCGCTATGGCAAGCCGACACTGTTCTTCTCGGACAGCAAGGCCGAGGGCGGCAGCCCGCGTGCGTCACTGAAACTGGCCATTGCGGACCTGCGCGCTCGGCTGACCTCACTGCAGGCGCCCACCGGGCTGCAGCGCAAGGCCAGTTCCAGCAAGCAGAACGACCTGCCCGCCGGCATCAGCGGTCCGATCCTGCGCCAGCGCTCGGGGCGCTCGTCGCCGGAATGTCACTTCTCGGTGAACCTGCCCCGCTACGGTGACAAGCCACTGCGCCGCAGCGTGTACATCGCCAATCAGAACACCTACTCCAAAGAGCGCTACGAGGAAGCCCTCGCCGCTGCCATCGAGTTGCGCAAGGAGGCCGAGACGGCCTACCAGCAAGCTGCCACGGCCGCCAAGCGGCGCGCGGCAGAAAAGCTCTAGCGGACCCCCCACTGAGCGCCGCAGGCGGCCCGGCAAAGCCGGGTCCGCGACGGCCGCTTGCTGGGTGCTGTTGGGTGCTGTTACTGCGCCGTTGAATGCTCTCTCAGGCGCCGCCTTGGGCGCCGGTGATACACCCCACCGTCCGTGGGCCCGTGAGCCGTCCGCTAGACTTCGCGCCGGCAGCGCCCCGAGCGCTTTTCAATGTCCGCACGTTCTTCCGGAACCCCTCTCATGCCCGCTCTCACCGACGCCGCGTTGCTCGACGCGCTGAAAACCGTTGTCGACCCGAACACGGGCCGTGACCTGGTCACTACCCGGCAGATCAAGAACCTGCGCATCGAGGGCGACGACGTGGCCTTCGAGGCCGTGCTGGGTTATCCCGCCAAGAGCCAGATTCCGGTGCTGCGCAAGGCGCTCATCGATGCCGCGCGCAAGGTGCCTGGCGTTGGCAATGTCAGCGCCACGGTCAGCTCGAAGATCGTCGCGCATGCGGTGCAGCGTGGCGTGCAACTGCTGCCCGGCGTCAAGAACATCATCGCCGTGGCCTCGGGCAAGGGCGGCGTCGGCAAGAGCACCACCGCGGTCAACCTGGCGCTGGCGCTGGCCGCCGAAGGGGCCACGGTGGGCATGCTCGACGCCGACATCTACGGCCCCAGCCAGCCGATGATGCTGGGCGTGAATGGCCGCCCCGAGAGCGTCGACGGCCAGACCATGGAGCCCTTGGTGGGCCATGGCGTGCAGGTCATGTCCATCGGCTTCCTGGTGGAGCCCGAGCAGGCCATGATCTGGCGTGGCCCGATGGCCACCCAGGCGCTGGATCAGTTGCTGCGCCAGACCAACTGGCACGATGTGGACTACCTCATCGTCGACATGCCCCCAGGCACCGGAGACATCCAGCTCACCTTGAGCCAGAAGGTGCCCATCACCGGTGCGGTGATCGTCACCACGCCGCAGGACATCGCGCTGATCGATGCCAAGAAGGGCCTGACCATGTTCGAGAAGGTGGGTGTACCCATCCTCGGTCTGGTGGAGAACATGGCGGTGTATTGCTGCCCCAACTGTGGCCACACGGAGCACATCTTCGGCGCCGACGGCGGCAAGAAGATGGCCACCGACCACCAGCTCGACTACCTGGGCGCATTGCCCCTGACCATGGCCATTCGCCAGCAAGCCGATTCGGGCACACCCACCGTGGTGGCCGACCCCGATGGCGAGATTGCCGGCATCTACAAGGCCGTGGCCCGCCAGATCGCGGTGAAGATCGCCGACAAGTCGAAGGACTTCAGCGCCAAGTTCCCCACCATCACGGTGAGCAAGACGACCTGATCGTCACTGAGCGCGCGGGCGCTTTCAGGCCGGGAGCAGCATGCCCTTGCGTTCGATGTACGCGACCACCTCGGCCAGGCCCTGCCGGGTCTTCAGGTTGGTCATCACGTAGGGGCGTGTCGTGGCGTGCAGCGGCCGCATGCGCCGCGTGTCGGCCTCCATCACCGCCAGATCGGCGCCCACGTGTGGCGCCAGATCGGTCTTGTTGATCACGAACAGGTCGCTCTTGGTGATGCCGGGCCCGCCCTTGCGCGGGATCTTCTCGCCCGCCGCCACGTCGATCACGTAGATCGTCAGGTCGCTCAGCTCCGGGCTGAAGGTGGCCGCCAGGTTGTCGCCGCCGGACTCGATGAAGACAATGTCCGCGTTCGGGAATTTCTCGAGCATGCGGTCAACCGCTTCGAGGTTGATCGAGGCGTCCTCGCGGATGGCCGTGTGCGGGCAGCCGCCGGTCTCCACGCCCATGATGCGTTCAGGGGCGAGCGCACCCGATTCGGTGAGCAGGCGCTGGTCTTCCTTGGTGTAGATGTCGTTGGTGACCACCACCAGATCCCAGCGCTCGCGCATGGTCTTGCACAGCATCTCCACCAGGGTCGTCTTGCCCGACCCGACGGGCCCACCCACGCCAACCCGCAGGGGGGGCAGTTTCTTGGTGCGGCCGGGGATGGAATGCAGCAGGGTGCTCATGAGCGGAACAGTCTCGAGTATTGGGTTTCGTGGCGCGCCGACACGATGGCCAGCATGGGCGTGAAGGCCTGGCGGGCGCTGTCCGGCAAAGCCATGGCCGCGTCCACCGCGGCGGGAATGGCGTCGCTGAGTTGCTGCAGGATGCGCTGCCCGGCCGTCTGACCCAAGGGAACGGCCTTGATGGCGGACTGCACCATGTTCTCGGCCCAGCCGAAGGCATGCGCGAGCAGCGCCTCGCGCACCGGTGCGCCGCTGCGGGCGGCCGCCAGGGCCCAGGCCACCGGCCAGGTGGGGGCCGGTGCCAGCGAGGCCAGCAGTGCGGTGTCGCCGTCGCTGCGCCGCTGGCGCAGCCACTCCAGCATCGAGCGGCCCATCTGCTCGGTCTGCTGGCGCAGTTCGCTGCTTTCGCGTGTCAGGCGCGTCCAGTCATTCAGCTCGCGGATGCGCTGCCCGTCGCCTCGACGCCAGGCCGCGATGGCCCGTGCGGCAACGGCCAAGTCGGTCCGAGCCTGGGCCAGCGTGAGTTGATCGCACAACCAGCGTGCCAGATCCGTCTCGCCATGCACGGCGCCGGTCTCGATGGCCGCTTCCAACCCTTCGGAATAGCTGAAGCCGCCCACCGGCAAGGCCGGTGAGGCGAGCCAGATGAGCTGCAACAGTTGCGTCGCGGACAGGGACTGCGATGGGCGCCGGATGCGGGCCACGGGACGACGAACGCCTCGCGCGATCAAAACAGGAAGTAGCGCTGCGCCATCGGCAACTCGATGGCCGGCTCGCAAGTGAGCAAAACGCCATCAGCGCGCACGCTGTAGGTCTGCGCATCGATCTCCATGGCCGGCGCATACGCGTTGTGCACCATGTGCTGCTTGCGCACGCTGCGGTTGCCCTTCACCGCGGCCACGCGCTTGTGCAGGCCCAGTCGATCGCCGATGCCGGCGGCCAGCGCCGCCTGGCTGACGAAGCTGAGCGAGCCCTGGTGCAGTGCACCGCCGAAGCTGCCGAACATGGGACGGTAGTGCACCGGCTGCGGCGTGGGGATGCTGGCGTTGGGGTCGCCCATCGCAGCGGCGGCGATGAATCCGCCCTTGAGGATGAGGCTGGGCTTGACACCGAAGAAGGCCGGTTTCCAGAACACCAGGTCGGCCCATTTGCCCACGGCGATGCTGCCCACTTCATGTGATATGCCGTTGGCCAAAGCGGGATTGATGGTGTACTTGGCGATGTAGCGCTTGACGCGGCTGTTGTCGTTGCGCTCGCTGTCGGCTGGCAGGCCGCCCGCCGACCCGTCGGCCTTCAAGGCACCGCGCTGCAGCTTCATCTTGTGGGCCGTCTGCCAGGTGCGGATGATGACTTCGCCGACCCGGCCCATGGCCTGGCTGTCGCTGCTCATCATGCTGATGGCGCCCAGGTCGTGCAGCACGTCCTCGGCGGCAATGGTCTCGCGGCGGATGCGGCTTTCGGCAAAGGCCAGGTCCTCGGCGATGTTGGCGTCGAGGTGGTGGCACACCATCAGCATGTCCAGGTGCTCGTCCACCGTGTTGCCGGTGTAGGGCATCGTGGGGTTGGTGGACGAAGGCAGGAAGTTGGGCTCGCCCACCACGCGCAGGATGTCCGGGGCGTGGCCGCCGCCCGCGCCCTCGGTGTGGAAGGCGCACAAGGTGCGGCCCTTGGTGGCGGCGATGGTGTTCTCGACGAAGCCCGATTCGTTGAGCGTGTCGCTGTGGATCGAGACCTGGGTGTCGGTTTCCTCGGCCACGCCCAGGCAGCAATCGATGGCCGCTGGCGTGGTGCCCCAGTCCTCGTGCAGCTTCAGCCCGATGGCGCCGGCCTGCACCTGCTGGTGCAGCGCCTCGGGCCGGCTGGCGTTGCCCTTGCCGAGGAAGCCCAGGTTCATCGGGAAGGCATCGGCCGCCTGCAGCATGCGCGCCAGGTTTTCGGGGCCGGGCGTGCAGGTGGTGGCGAAGGTGCCGGTGGCCGGGCCGGTGCCGCCGCCCAGCATGGTGGTGACGCCAGACATCAGCGACTCTTCGATCTGCTGCGGACAAATGAAGTGGATGTGGCTGTCGACGCCGCCCGCGGTGACGATCATGCCTTCGGCGGCGATCACCTCCGTGCCCGGGCCGATGACGATGTCCACGCCCGGCTGGACGTCGGGGTTGCCCGCCTTGCCGATGGCGCAAATGCGCTGGCCACGCAGGCCGATGTCGGCCTTGACGATGCCCCAATGGTCGACGATCAGCGCGTTGGTGATCACGCAGTCCACTGCGTCAGCGGCGCCTGGCCCATTGCGGCGCTGGCCTTGGCCCATGCCGTCGCGGATGGTCTTGCCGCCGCCGAACTTCACCTCTTCGCCGTAACCGCCGGCGCGCAGGGTGTAGTCCTGTTCCACTTCGACGAGCAGGGCCGTATCGGCCAGGCGCACGCGATCGCCCACGGTAGGGCCGAACATCTCGGCGTAGGCGCGTCGTTGGAGGGTGGCCATCTCAGTACCGCCCGGCCGTTCCGAAGGTACTGAGCGCCCCCTCGGGGGGCAGCGAACGAAGTGAGCGTGGGGGGTCATTTCATCCCCCAACCGGTCGCCCGAAGGGCAAAGACGAACCCCTGGTGGAGCACAGCGAACGCGGTGAGCGTTGGTGTCGGTCATGGTTTTCCTTGCACGAGGCCGCGAAAGCCCCAGATCTGACGGTCGCCGGCGTAGTCGACCAGCTCGACCGTGCGCTGCTGCCCAGGCTCGAAGCGCACCGCCGTTCCGGACGGGATGTTCAGCCGCATGCCTTGGGCGGCCGGGCGCTCGAAGTGCAGGGCCGCATTGGTCTCGGCAAAGTGGTAGTGCGAGCCGACCTGGATCGGACGGTCACCCGCGTTCTCCACCACCAAGGTGGTGCATCGGCGGCCCGGGTTGAGGAGCAAGTCGGGGCCATCGGTGAGCAGTTCGCCGGGGATCATGGTGCTCACTTCCGGCGCATCAGCCAAACGATGGCGGCCACCACCAAGGCCGCGGCCACAAAGCCCAGGGCGTCGGTGGCATGCCAGTGGCTGCCGCTGCCCAGGCCGTGGCCTTCGTGGGCCTGGACCCAGGCGGGCAAGGTCCAGGTCAAGACTGCAATGCGATGCTTCATGCTGGTGCTCCGGATTTGGATTCAGGCGATGGGTTGGTGCACGGTCACCAGTTTGGTGCCGTCCGGGAAGCTGGCCTCGACCTGGATCTCGGGGATCAATTCGGCGATGCCGTCCATCACGTCGCCGCGGCCGAGCACCGTCTTGCCCTCGCTCATCAATTGCGCCACGGTCTTGCCGTCGCGAGCGCCTTCCATGATGGCGGCGCTGATCAGCGCCACCGCCTCGGGGTAGTTCAACTTCAGCCCCCGCGATCGGCGGCGCTCGGCCAGCAAGGCAGCCGTGAAGATCAGCAACTTGTCTTTCTCGCGGGGGGTGAGTTCCATGGCCACTCCAAGAGCACGAACAGTGCCATGGTGACACAGCCCGGCCACGCCGTTGCCGGCCTCCAGCGCACCCGGTGAAGCGCACCCGGGGCACCACCCGTCCATTGCAGGCTTCGATGTCAAACGTCAATGCGCGATCGACCTCGGCGCGCATGATCGTAATCGGGAGTGGCGTCCAGGCGCTGCGCCGTTTTCCTGATCAAGGCGCTTCGCATGGTCTGCTCTGACTCCCTCCGGTCGGATCGATGGAGGTGTGCGATGAGGTGGAGCCAATCACGGTCTTGGTGGAATCACATGGCGCGAGCGATTGCCGGCATTGTCCTGGCCTTGTCTGGCTTGCCGGTGCTGGCCGCCGTCTGCCCGCAGATCGCCGGATGGAGCAATCAGGACGCGTCGTTCTTTCCTGTGGTGCGATCGACCCGCATTGACCACAACAACACGCCGGGGCGCTTCTACTTCACGATGAACAGCGAGCAGGAGAAGACGCTGCTCGTCACTTACTTCACGATGGTGGCCGGCCCCAGTTCGGGTCTCACCAAGGACCGGCTGTTCAGCAACAGCGTGAGCGTCGGCCTGTATTCATTCGGCAGCGCGGCCGATGCCAGTGGCATGTTCAACAGGGAAGTGAGCAGCTTCTACTCGATCAATCCGGTGCGCTGGGGGTATCTGATGTTGGTGACGGGACCGGGGGTCTTGTCTTACTACAGCGACAAGCCGGGCGAAAAGGAAATCAACTACCTCGCCGTCCACCAGAACACGATCATCTCCATCCAGCTGCGCAGCGCCTCCTTGACCGAGGATGTGCAGTCCACGGGGGTGTTCGAGATGGCCAATCGCGTGCAGCGTGCGCGCGATCTGGTGGATGCCAAGTGCGGCACCCGCCCCGAGAACTCCGCGCCGTCGATCTACCTGGAGACCGACAACGGGCTGTCGCTGCAGGCCCAGATGGCCAGCGGCAAGATCAGGGTCGGGGCCTACGACGCGGACGGCAGTGCCGACCTGGACTGGAACACCTTCAGACTCAGCGTCGCGGGCATCGACAAGACCGCGCACGCGTTGCAGGTCGTGAACAAGCTTTCGGCCGAGGGCCGGGTGGCCTACATCGCGTCGTTGCTGAAGCCGAACGAGGTGGCGTATGAACTGCGGGTGGACCCCAAGCGCTTGATGACCGACCACAACTTCTTCAACATCGCCTGGAATGGCGACTGGCCGGTGCAGTTGAAGATCTGTGACCGCAAGGGGGCCTGCGGGGAGTGGAGCCAGTCGATGTACTTCGGGCCGTTCCTGTACCTGCGTGGCTTCTTCGACAACCGCTGCCTGGGCATCACGGGCGCGGATGGGGACTTCAGGTTTGGCGGTGAATGGGGCAACAACGGCTACGAAGCCATGAGCCAGTTCTACGTCGGCCTGAGCAATTCGAAACAATCGTGGGAGTACTGGACGACCGACTACTGGACCTTGGCCATTGGCGGCATGCCGCCATTCGATTTCCTGTATTGGTACGACTGGACCTACGGCATCCTCCCGGTGTTCGTGAAGGAGCCGGTGTTTCTCGATACCGGTGTCGTGCGCACGAACGTCGAGTTGCGCGCACCGCCATATGTCTTTCGCAAGCCGAATGCCCAACGCTACGACTTGAGCGCAGGGACGTATTCGCTGGTCTACGGCGCAGTGGATCTGAACCACGGCGTGTATTTGATCAAGACCGAGTCCGTGGTGCTGTGTCAGGTCAAGTGATCGCTTGACGGCGGCGCAATCGCCGATCGAAGCTTTCGAACAGGGCCTCGAATGCCAAGGCCAGTGCAGCAGCGGGCAGCGCACCGGCCAGCATCAAATGGCTGTCGTTCAGGGCCAGCCCGGTGACGATGCGTTCGCCGTAGCCACCCGCGCCGATGAAGGCCGCGATCGTGGCCGTGCCCACCGACAGGGCGGTGGCCGTGCGCACGCCGGCCAGCATCACCGGCAGGGCCAAGGGCAGTTCGATCAGCCACAGCCGTTGCCGGGTGGTCAGTCCCAGCGCGTTGGCGGCGTCCTTCAGGCCCATCGGCACGCCCGCCAGCCCGGTGCAGGTGTTGCGCAGGATCGGCAGCAGCGCATACAAGGTCAGCGCCAGCAGGGCGGGCGCCGTGCCGATGCGGCCCAGCAGGCCGATCAGTGCGGCCAGCAGCGCCAGCGAGGGCACGGTCTGCAGCAGACCGGTGGCGCCCAGCACGAGGGCGCGTGCACGGGCGTGCGGTGCCACCCAGGCGGCCAGCGGCACGCCGATCAGGGCAGCCGCCAGCACCGACGTGAACACCAGGCCCACGTGCTGGGCGCTCAGGCGCAGCAGGTCGGGGCCAAACAGCCGCGACCAGAAACCCGCCTGAGATGCGACACCGGCCTGGCCAGCGAGGTGGTCCTTGGCGATGCGATCGAAGGGCACACCCTGCAACTCGGCGCGTGCGTTCATCGCGATCATCTGCCGCTCGGTCACGCCGTGGTCCAGGCGACGCAGCGCGGCCCAGGCCGCCGGGAAGCGCTGCGGCACGTCCAGCCGGTACAGCAGCACCGCGTCGTAGCGTGGAAAGTGCGCGGCATCGTCGTCCAGCACCCGCAGCCCCAGGTGCTCGATCTTGGCGTCGGTGGTGTAGATGTCGATCACGTCGACCTGGGCTTTGGCAACGGCGTCGTAGGCCAGGCCATGGTCCAGGCCGGCGGGTTGCTGGGCCAGGCCGTAGCGGCGGGCCAGACCCGGCCAGCCGTCGGCCCGGCCGATGAACTCGTGGCTCAGGCCCAGGCGCAGCGCGGGGTGTGCGGCCAGGTCGGACAGCTTGCGGATGCCCAGGGCCTGTGCCTTGTCGGCGCGCATGGCGAGCGCGTAGCCGTCGTTGAAGCCCAGCGCGACGTCCACACCCAAGCCGAGCGGCGCGAGGCGTTCACGCAGCGCCAGCAGCGTGGAGGCGCCCGGATCCTTGACGATCTCCTGCGCGATGGTGCCGGTGTATTCCGGGTACAGGTCGATGCTGCCCGCGCGCAGGGCGGCGTAGACGATGGCGGTATTGCCCAGACCGGATTGCACCTCGACCGTGGCGTGCGGCCTTGCAGTCTGCGCCAGCACCTCGGCCAGGATGTAGGCCTCGGTGAATCGCTTCGAGCCGATGCGCAGCACATCGCTGGCGGTCCCGGCTGAACAGAACCCAACGGTCAAGATGAGCGCCATCAGGCGCACCAGGCTGCGCCACGTCGGTGCGGATGGCGTGCAAGGCGAGTCAGGGCGATCGGCCTTCGGGCCAGCGTTCGAATGCATGTGGCGATCGTACTGCCGCGGCCGGATGCCCAACGCTGCAAGGACCCGGGGATGGATCGACTTGGTGCGCCGCAGGGGGGCGCATGCCGGCGCGCCAACGCGGCGCCCGTTGCTGGTGCGCCGTGATGCGCGGATGCGGTGCGCTTCCGGCCGGATGTGCGCCAACCTGGCGCATCCCTGCGCACTGCGATGGCCCTGTGGGTGGTGTCGGCCCCTTGACATCGGCTTGGCACGCAGCTTGCGGTAGTGCTGCTCGAACTTTCAAACGGCCATGCCGAGGCCATTCACTCGGCGCTTCCATCCCAGGAGATTCACCATGCAACGTCGTCACGCGCTCAAAGCTGCCAGCGCCGCCCTCGCCCTGTCGGGGCTTCTCTCGCTTCCGGCGCTTGGCGCCGACACCATCAAGGTGGGTGTGCTGCACTCGCTGTCCGGCACCATGGCCATTTCAGAGACGGTGTTGAAGGACACCGTGCTGATGACCATCGACGAGATCAATGCCAAGGGCGGCTTGCTGGGCAAGAAGCTCGAAGCGGTGGTGGTGGACCCGGCTTCCAACTGGCCGCTGTTCGCCGAGAAGGCCAAGCAGCTGATCACGCAGGACAAGGTGGCCGTGGTCTTCGGTTGCTGGACCAGCGTGTCGCGCAAGAGCGTGCTGCCGGTGTTCGAAGAACAGAATTCGCTGCTGTTCTACCCCGTGCAGTACGAAGGTGAAGAGCTGAGCAAGAACGTGTTCTACACCGGCGCGGCGCCGAATCAGCAGGCCATCCCCGCCGTGGAATACCTGATGAGCAAGGACGGCGGCAGCGCCAAGCGCTTCGTGCTGCTGGGCACCGACTACGTGTACCCGCGCACCACCAACAAGATCCTGCGCTCGTTCCTGCACAGCAAGGGCATCAAGGACGAGGACATCATGGAGGACTACACGCCCTTCGGTCACTCGGACTACCAGAGCATCATCGCCAAGATCAAGAAGTTTTCGTCCGAAGGCAAGAAGACCGCCGTGGTCTCCACGATCAATGGCGACTCGAACGTGCCCTTCTACAAGGAATTGGGCAACCAGGGCCTGAAGGCGACCGACGTGCCGGTGGTGGCCTTCTCGGTGGGTGAAGAAGAACTGCGTGGCGTGGACACCAAGCCGCTGCAGGGTCACCTGGCCGCATGGAACTACTTCATGTCGATCAAGAACCCGACCAACGATGCCTTCATCAAGAGCTGGTCCGCCTATGCCAAGGCCAAGGGCATCGCCGGCCACAAGGACAAGCCGCTGACCAACGACCCGATGGAAGCCACCTACATCGGCATCCACATGTGGGCGCAAGCCGTGACCAAGGCCAAGAGCACGGACACCGACAAGGTGATCGCCGCGATGGCCGGCCAGACCTTCAAGGCCCCGGGCGGCTTCACCAGCACCATGGACGCCAAGAACCACCACCTGCACAAGCCGGTGTTCATCGGCGAAGTCAAGGGTGACGGCCAGTTCAACGTGGTGTGGAAGACGCCGGGCCCGGTGAAGGCGCAGCCTTGGAGCCCGTTCATCCCCGAGAACAAGGGCAAGCCGGACGAGCCGGTTAAGAAGTAACCCCCCGGAGCGCCTTCGGCGCTTCCCCCCCCAGGGGGGCGGAAGCCAGTGGCCCGGCGAAGCCGGTTCCACGGCTTCTGCTTGAAGGGGCGTTGGCGCTTCGCGCCTCGCCATGGGTGGTCAACCGAGGGTGCTTGTGCTGCTTCGTCTGCTTACTTTGATGGTTGCTCTTTGCTGTGCGTCGGCAGTTCATGCGCTGACGGCCGAGCAGGTGGGCAAGATCGCGGCGGGCGAGAGCGACGATCGCATCGCCGCGCTGAACCAGGCGGTGGTGTCCGCCGATCCGGCCCTGGTGCCATTCATCCAGGCCTTGCTCGACGATGCCGTGAAGACCGCCGCTGGCAAGGCCTACATCGTGCGCGACGGCAAGGTGCTGGACGCTGCCACCGGCGCGCCCGCCGTGCTGCCTGCCGATGCGCAGGATGTCGTCAACAACAACCGCATGCGCCGCGAGCTGGATGCCGCGGTGGCCGCGCTGGGGCTGGTCTCGCCGGATCGCGAGGCGCGCGCCAAGGCCATTGCCGCGCTGAAGGATCAGGCCGACGAGGGCAAGCTGCCGCTCATCGACAAGGCCGTGGCCAAGGAGGCCGATGCCGAGCTGAAGGCGCAACTGGAGTTGCTGCGCGCGGCCGTGCTGATCTCGTCCGCCGATCCCGACAAACGCAAACTCGCGGCCAGGGCCTTGACCGGGTCCAAGTCGCCAGCCACGCGCTCGTTGCTGCTGGAGCGCCTGGGCACGGAGGCCGATCCGTCGGTGAAGGCGGCCATCCAGGGCGCACTCGACAGCGTGCAAGGCCAACTCGCCTGGGGTGAGCGCCTGGGCGTGCTGTTCACCGGCGCCAGCCTGGGCTCCATCCTGCTGCTCGTGGCGCTGGGCCTGGCCATCACCTATGGCCTGATGGGCGTGATCAACATGGCCCATGGCGAGCTGATGATGATCGGCGCCTACGCCACCTACGTCGTGCAGAACCTGTTCAAGGCCTATCTGCCGGGCGCGTTCGACGCCTACATCCTGGCGGCGATCCCCTTGTCCTTCGCAGCCAGTGCCCTGGTGGGCGCGGTGCTCGAGCGGGGCGTGATTCGCTTCCTCTACGGCCGACCGCTCGAAACACTGCTGGCCACCTGGGGCATCAGCCTGGTCTTGCAGCAGGCGGTGCGCACCCTCTTCGGCGCGCAGAACGTGGGCGTGGAGAACCCGGCCTGGATGAGCGGCGGCGTGCAGGTGCTGCCCAACCTGGTGCTGCCCTACAACCGCATTGCCATCATCGTGTTCGCGGCCCTGGTGCTGTCGGGCATGGCGCTGCTGATCGGCCGCACGCGGCTGGGGCTGTTCGTGCGCGGCGTCACCCAGAACCGCCGCATGGCCGCCTGCGTGGGCGTGAACACGGCACGGGTGGACACCATGGCGTTCTCGCTGGGCGCGGGCATCGCGGGCCTGGCGGGCTGTGCCCTCAGCCAGGTGGGCAACGTGGGCCCGGACCTGGGCCAGGGCTACATCGTCGATTCGTTCATGGTGGTGGTGCTGGGCGGCGTGGGGCAACTCGCCGGCACCGTCTACGCGGCGCTGGGGCTGGGCGTGCTTAACAAGCTGCTCGAAGGTTGGGCCGGCGCCGTGCTGGCCAAGATCATGGTGCTGGTGTTCATCGTGGTGTTCATCCAGAAGCGGCCGCAAGGACTGTTTGCGGTCAAGGGTCGGAGCGCAGAGGCATGACGGCCCCCCCCCGCAACGCCTCCGGCGTTCCCCCCAAGGGGGGCGCAGCCATCGGCCCGGGAGAGCCGGTTCCGCGGCTGCCACTGGGTGGGCTCGCGCGGCGCGGCTTGCTGCTTGGGCCGTCCGGATGGGCCGTCGTGGCGGCTGCTTTGGCCATCATCACGCTCGTGGTGCCAGGCTTGAACCTGTTGCTGCCAGCCGGGCATCCGCTGCACCTGAGCGACTTCTACGTGGGCCTGACCGGCAAGATCCTGTGCTACGCGATCTGTGCGCTGGCCATGGACCTGATCTGGGGCTACACCGGCATCCTGTCGCTGGGCCACGGCCTGTTCTTCGCGCTCGGCGGCTACGGCATGGGCATGTACCTGATGCGGCAGATCGGGCGCGACGGCAACTACAAGAGCGATCTGCCGGACTTCATGGTGTTCCTGAACTGGAAGAGCCTGCCCTGGACCTGGGGCCTGTCGGACTCGTTCATCGCCCAGGTGCTGGTGGTGTTGCTGGTGCCAGGGCTGCTGGCGCTGGTGTTCGGCTGGTTCGCGTTCCGCTCGCGCATCAAGGGGGTGTATTTCTCCATCATCACGCAGGCCATGACCTTCGCGGCCATGCTGCTGTTCTTCCGCAACGAGACCGGTTTTGGCGGCAACAACGGCTTCACCGATTTCAAGCGCATCCTGGGGCATCCGCTGGCCACCGAGAACATGCGGGTGCTGCTGTTCGTCATCACGGGCTGCACGCTGCTGGGCTTTTACCTGATGGCCCGCGCCATCGTCAACAGCCGATATGGACGCGTTCTTCAGGCGATACGCGACGCCGAGACGCGCGTGATGTTCACCGGCTACAACCCGCTGGCCTACAAGCTGTCGATCTGGGTGCTGTCGGCCATGATGTGCGCGGTGGCCGGGGCGCTGTACGTGCCGCAGGTGGGCATCATCAACCCGGGCGAGATGTCGCCGGCGGCGTCGATCGAGATCGCCATCTGGGCGGCCGTGGGCGGACGGGCCACCCTGATCGGCCCGATCGTCGGCGCGTTCTTCGTCAATGGCGCGAAGAGCTGGTTCACGATGGCCTTTCCGGAGTTCTGGTTGTACTTCCTGGGGGCGCTGTTCATTGCCGTCACGCTGTGGCTGCCCCAGGGCATCGTCGGGCTGTTCCAGCGCGCCAAGGAGGGAAGGGCGTGACCCCGGAACTGATGGAAGAGGGCGCTCGTCGCCGCGAGGCGCTGGCACGGAAGCTCGCCACCCAATCGGCCACCGAATCCGGCGGGCGCTCGGCCGCGTTCGGGCGCATCGCCAAGCTGGGCGTGCCCGACTTCGCACATGGCGTGGCGCTGTACCTGGACGACATCACCGTCAGTTTCGACGGTTTCAAGGCGCTCAACGCGCTGACGCTCAGCGTCAACGTCGGTGAGCTGCGCTGCATCATCGGCCCGAACGGCGCGGGCAAGACCACGATGATGGACTGCATCACCGGCAAGACCCGGCCCGATTCGGGGCGCGCCCACTTCGGCTCCACCATCGACCTGCTGCGCCTGAGCGAGGCCGAGATCGCCCAGGTGGGCATTGGCCGCAAGTTCCAGAAGCCGACGGTGTACGAGGAGCTGTCGGTGTTCGAGAACCTGGAGTTGGCGCTGGCGGGCGACCGGCGCGTTCGCGCCGCCTTGTTCTCGCGGCTGAGTGGTGCGCAGCTCGATCGCATCGGCGAGGTGCTGGCCACCATCCACCTGATGGCCGAGGCGCAGCGCCAGGCCGGTCTGCTCAGCCACGGGCAGAAGCAATGGCTGGAGATCGGCATGCTGCTGATGCAGGACCCCACGCTGCTCTTGCTGGACGAGCCGGTGGCCGGCATGACCGACGAGGAGACCGAGCGCACGGCCGAGTTGTTCCTGCGGCTGGAGGGCAAGCATTCACTGGTGGTGGTGGAGCACGACATGAAGTTCGTGGACCAGCTCACCGAAGGCCGCAAGCGGGTGACCGTGCTGCACGAGGGCAGCGTGCTGGCCGAAGGCCTGCTGCGCGACGTGCAGAACAACGACAAGGTCGTCGAGGTCTACCTCGGAAGGTGAGGGCATCACATGCTGAAGGTCGAAGGCCTGAACCAGTACTACGGCGGCTCGCACATCCTGCGCAACCTGGCCTTCGAGGCGCGGCCGGGCGAGGTCACGGTGGTGCTCGGGCGCAATGGCGTGGGCAAGACCACACTGCTCAAGAGCCTGATGGGCGTGGTGCCGGTGAAGACCGGCTCGGTGCACCTGGACGGGCAGGACATCACGCGTGCCACCAGCTACGACCGCGTGCGCCGGGGCATCGGCTACGTACCGCAGGGCCGCGAGATCTTCTCCCGGCTGACGGTGGAGGACAACCTGGCGATGGGCCTGGCCACGCGGCCAGGTGGCACGCCGATTCCGCCCGCGCTGTTCGAATTGTTCCCGGTGCTGCAGCAGATGCTCCACCGCCGGGGCGGTGACCTGTCCGGCGGCCAGCAACAACAGTTGGCGATCGCCCGCGCCTTGGCCGCGGGCCCCAAGCTGCTGATCCTGGACGAGCCCACCGAGGGCATCCAACCCAGCATCATCAAGGACATCGGGCGGGTGATCCGCATGCTGGTCGAGCGCGGCTTGAACGCTGAGCCCATGGCCGTGGTGCTGGTCGAGCAGTACTACGATTTCGCGGCCGAGCTGGCCGACCGGTACCTGATCATGGAGCGGGGTGAAATCGTGCAGGCGGGCATGGGGCGCAACATGGAACTGGACGGCGCGCGGCAACGCATGTCCATTTGATGCCGTCTGAGCGCTGCTGACCTGGGCCTGCTGGATCAGGTGCGCGATAATGCCGTGATGCACATCAAGATTGAGAAACAAAATCTGCAGACAACTTGATCTGTGCAGATTAGGCTTCAGCCCATGTCAGCCTCAGTCCACGGATCGGTGCTCACAGCCGGTCACGACGTTGATCTGGCATGTTCTGCAGCATCCTGAAACTCTCAAAGATCGGCAAACAACCACCATGATCTCTCGCAAATTCAGCCTTGTACTGGCCACCTTGTTCACCGCCGCCGGCATCTCCCTGCCCAGCGTTGCCGCCGTCGATGCCGACGCCGCCCAGGCCCTGGCCAAGAAGAACGACTGCTTCAAGTGCCACGCGATCGACAAGGAAAAGAAGGGTCCGTCGTACAAGAAGATCGCCGCCAAGTACAAGGGCAAGGCCGATGGCGAAGAAAAGGCCATCAAGAACATGACCACCAGCCCCAAGGTGAAGCTGGACGACGGCACCGAGGAAGAGCACAAGGCCATCAACACCAAGGATCAGGCCGCCATCAAGAATTTGGCGCAGTGGATCCTGGCGCAGTGATGCGTTGAAGTCTGCCGGCGTGCTGCGCACCGCGCCGCCGGCATCGCTTGGCTCGCAGTGATCGGGCCCCATGGTTGGCCGCGCCCAGCGTGGCCAGCCGTCAAAACATGAATGACGAGGACGCCATGCGAAGCACGCATCGGTTGGGGCAGCTGGTTGCGGCGGGCCTGAGCGCGCTCGCACTGTGGCTGGCGGGCGTGATGCCTGTGCTGGCCGCAGACGCCGCGGCGCAAGACAACCCGGGCTGCCTGGCTTGCCATGATGGCAAGTCGCACAAGCTCGAGGTGCCGGGCGCCGATGGCAAGGCCCGCGCGTTGCTCGGCATTGCCCCGGACAAGTATGGCCAGAGCGTGCATGCCAAATTGGGCTGCGTCACCTGCCACACCGGCATCACCGACAAGCCGGCTGAGGGCACCGGGCACAAGAAGGACGCCGGCAAGGCCACCCAGAGCGTGGGCTGTGCCGACTGCCACCAGAAGCTGTGGGACGAGGCCAAGGCGGCCAACAAGGCCGACGCCAAGCCGCGCCTGGGCGTGGTGGTGCAGAACGCCGAGGCCTACAAGAAATCCTTCCACGCGCTGCCGGGCAAGGCGGACAAGTCCAAGCCCAAGGCCAGCTGCGACGGTTGTCACGACACGCACAGCTTCAACATTCCGCCTGCCGACAGTCCGGCCCACAAACAGTGGCGCCTGGAAGGCCCGGCCCTGTGCGGCGAGAAGTGCCACTCCGATCCGCTGGACGCCTACAAGGACTCCGTGCACGGCAAGGAAGTGCTGGAGAAGAAGAACGTCAAGTCGGCCATCTGCGCCGATTGCCACAGCGCGCACTCGGTGGGCAACACCTCCGCCGCGCCGATCAAGCTGGCCATCACGCAGAGCTGCGGCAGTTGCCACGCGCAGGAGTTCAAGTCCTACAAGGCCACCTACCATGGCCAGATCAACACGCTGGGCTATGCGAACACGGCCAAGTGTTTTGACTGCCACGGCAGCCACGAGGTGCTGCGCATCAAGGATCCGGCCTCCAAGGTGCATGCGGACAACCGCATGGAGACCTGCAAGTCCTGCCACGGCAAGAAGGGCGTTAGCGAGGCCTCGGCCGGCTTTGCCACCTACCAGCCGCACGCGCGCACCAACGACTTCGCCAAGTATCCGCAGATGTGGATCGGCTTCCAGATCATGGTGCAGCTGCTGGTGGGCACCTTCGGCTTCTTCTGGCTGCACACGCTGCTGTGGTTCTACCGAGAGTGGAAGGATCGTCAGCAGGCCAAGCTGCGCCCGCATGTCAAGGTGGCCGAGTTGCCCCCCGAATTGCAGGGCAAGCACTTCAAGCGCTTTGGCGTGATCTGGCGCCTGGCGCACATCAGCTTTGCCTTGAGCCTGATGATCCTCACGCTCACCGGCATGCCGCTGTTCTATCCGGATGCCGCCTGGGCGCCCTGGGTGATGAACGCACTGGGCGGCCCCAAGGTGGCCGGCATGATCCACCGCGTGAATGCGGTGATCTTCGCGGGCGTGTTCTTCTGGCACCTGGCCTACATCGTGGTGCGCATCGCCAAGAAGTGGGACACGTTCAAGTTCTTCGGCCCCGATTCGCTGGTGCCCAACCTGCAGGACGGCAAGGACATGCTCGCCATGTTCAAGTGGTTCTTCGGCAAGGGCCCGCGTCCGGTGTTCGAGCACTGGACGTACTGGGAGAAGTTCGACTACTGGGCGCCTTTCTGGGGCGTGACCATCATCGGCGTGAGCGGCTTGATCATGTGGTTGCCGACGGTGTTCGGAGGCTTCCTGCCAGGCTGGGTGTTCAATGTGGCGGCCATCTTCCACGCCGAAGAAGCCTTCCTGGCTGTGGTGTTCCTGTTCACCGTGCACTTCTTCAACAACCACTTCCGGCCCGACAAGTTCCCGGTCGAGGTGGTGATGTTCACCGGCACGATGAGCCTGGAGCACTACCGCAAGGAGCACGCCGTCGAGTACGAGCGCCTGCGCAAGTCGGGTGAGTTGGCCAAGTACGTGGTGGACGCGCCATCGGCGCCCATGACGATGCGTTCCAGGCTGCTGGGCTTTGCGCTGATCGCCATCGGCTTGACGCTGCTGTTTGGTGTGGCCGTGGGGTTCTTCAGCGGCGGTTGATCATCGGCCTGGGCCGCGGCACCTGCGAGTGCCGCGCAAGACAAGAGAGCCCGCTGGTTTCCCAGCGGGCTCTCTTGTCTTGGTCTTTCCGGTTTTGCCTGCGCGCTTCGAGCTGCGAGCCCATGGCCCGCAGTCCGCGCAGCGCGGTCAGAAACGGTAACGCATCCCCAGGCGGACCAGGTAGACGTGGTACTGCGGCGGCTGTTCGCCCAGGCTCAGCAGGTTGCCGACAGTGGCGGGCAGCACACCATCGAGCTTCCAGTCGCGCGAGCGGTAGTCTTCGAACCAGAAGCCACCGGTCAGCGACAGGTTCTGCTGCAGGTGGTAGGTGGCGTAGAGCTTGACGCTGTCGAGCGACGTGGACGCCGTCGGGAACGCCGGGCTGGCCGTGCCGGCGTCGATCATGGCATCGCTGCGCGAACGCGTGTAGGTCAGATCGGCGCCCAACTCGAGCTTGCCCTTGAGGGCTGTGTGCTTGACCCCGACGCCGACCACATCGACCGCGTCCTTGTTCTGCGCCCACCAGTTGGGCTGTGTGGCCACCGAGCTGCCTGCCTGGTTCGAGCGCTGCCGCTCGGCCTGGGCAAACGCGCGCAGTTGCGTCTCGTCGTTGACGGCCAAGGACAGATCCCCACCGAAACTCAGGCTGCGCCCCTCGGTCAGGCCGACCGTGGTGTTGGCGTAGCGGTCGTTGGTGGCGTCGACGTTCAGCCCGAGCGCCAGGCCCTCGGTGACGTTCATGTCGGCGCGCACGCTCGCCGCGTCGCGCCGGCGATCGGCCAGGTTGTACTTGCGCATCAGCGTGTTCTCGGCCGGTGTGACCCAGGTGGCCGAGCCATAGCCGGAATTGCTGCGCTCGCTGTGCGCGAGTTTCACGGACAGCGACAGCTTGGGCTGCACCTGCATGGCCAAACGCCCCCAGGCAGTGGTGTCGCGGGTCATCACCGTGTCTTGCCGGCTGCGCTCGACATCGTTCTCCTCGGCGCCGGCACTGAACTTCAGGCCTCCCGCGCCGCGATAGTCGGCAAGCAGCTTGAAGCGATCCTGCTTGAAGGTGAAGGGCTGGTTGCTGCGCAGCGTGGAGCCCAGGAACATGTCGGTCGACACGGCCGGGAAGCTTTCACTCGCCGTGCGGTTTTCGCGCACGTCACGGCTGTAGCTGGCGTTCACGCGCAGTTGGTCCGAGGCACGGATGACCAGGCGGGCGCTGCCATTGAAGGTGTCCACCTTGCCATGCAGCGACGACTCGGGCAGGGCCGGCATTGCCAAGGCCAGGGTCGGGTTCAGCGTGGCGGGCAGGAACGCGGCGTCCTGCGTCATGCGCCCGACCGCGACATCGCCACTGGCACGGATCCAAGGCAGGATCTCGTAGCTGCCTGAGCCCAGCAGCTGATGAAACTGGTTGTCGGGTGCCAAGGCCAGCTGGCCGCGGCTGGTGCCCGCACCGCCTTCGCTGAAGGGGTTGGCCCAGGTCAGCCCGGCATTGCCATTGCTGAACAGCGACACCTGATAGGCGAGCGAGGCCTGCAGCCGGCGGCTGGCGTAGCGGGTGGCGACCTCCAGCTGGTCGGTCACCTGATCCACGGTCACCGGCAGTTGCGCTGCGGTGGCGAAGAACGAGCCGGCCATGCGTCGCGTGCCGTCGAGCACGTCGCGGCGCAGGCTCACCCGGTGGTTCCAGTGGCTGCCGGTGTCCAGGCTCAGGCTGACGTCGTAGCGCGAGCGCGTGGTGCCGATTTCGACCGATTGCAGGCTGGTGGCCAGAGGCATCGCCGAGGTCGTTCCCGCGCGAAATCCCGCGGGCAGGGTCAGCGTGGAACTGCCTACACCCTGGAACGGCGTCAGGCCATCGTCCGACAGGTGGTGAGGGATCGTCGAGTAACCCAGACGCAGCGCGTACAGGCCCTCGCGCCCGAGCTGGGCCTTGACGGCGCCGACGTCGCCGTCGGCGAGCACCGAGCCGTATTGGCCGCCCTCGCCCTGGTAGCGCACATCGGCGCCGCCAGTGAGCTGGGCACCCTTGCGGTCCAGGCCGGTGAATTCACCGAACTTGGCCGAACGGTCCGACACGCTGGTGATGCCGGCGTCCACGGTGCCGCTGACACCGGTCTTCTCGAAGGGGCAGGTCTCGCACTTCCAGTCGGAAGTGTCCACGGCCGCCATCGCTGGGCTGGCCACCATCGACAGCACGCCGAGCGCGCCGAGGAGGGTCATGGGGCTGAAAGTTCTCATGTTCGCATCCGTTTTCGGTGAATCGATTCGCTGGGTTCGTCGCTCACGAAACCTCGTTCATCGCATCAGCTTGGCGCCCGCCGGGTGGTTGGACCCGTGGACCTGCGAATGGCAATTGGTGCAGGCACCGGCGATCACGAAGATCGAACCGCCGCCGCCGGCCCCGGGCAGTGCCGCGCCCGTGCGGGCCACCGCCGGGTGGCCAGCCACCGAGTGGCAGTCCTGGCACAGGGCCTGGGTGCTCTTGGTCAGCATCGCCGCACGCACCGAGCCATGGCTGGTGTGGCAGAGCGAGCAGTCCTCGGCCACCGGGGCATGCTCCCACAGCACCGGGCCGCGCTTTTCGGCGTGGCAGCTGAAGCAGGTCTGGTTCAGCGTCGGTTTGTTGAGCATGGCCTGGGTGGACGAACCATGGGCGTTGTGGCAATCGCTGCAGGCCATGCGTCCGGCGCGCAGCGGGTGCGACGAGGCCTTCTGGAAGTCCGCGCGCTGTTGCTTGTGGCAGCGGTAGCACACCTCGGTCTCGGTCTGCTTGGCCATCACCGCGTCGCGCTGCGTGTGCATCTTGTGGCAATCGGTGCAGGCCATCTGGCTGCTGTCGTGCCCGCCCGAGTGCCAGGCGTTGCGCGCCGCGTTCTGGTGGCAACTGAGGCAGGCCTCGTTGCGCACTGCGGCCGGCATGAACGAATCGGCCTTCATGCTGTTGATCGTCGGCGGCTTCTTGCTGTCCTTGATGGAGTGGTTGGCGCCGGGGCCGTGGCAGGCCTCGCACTGCAGCCCGCCGGGCCCGAAGGGGCCGCGCGGGTCGCCGCGCCGGGCATGCGGCCCCTTGAAGATATTGGCCGTGGTGTGCGTGGCGGTGTCGCTGTCGGCGTCATGGCAGTACAGGCAGGTGTCGGCACCTTTCTGGCTGTACTGCGTGCCCGGCACCAGAGGCAGTGCCGCCGAAGCGGCAGCGGCGGGCGCCGCGGCCTTGGTCTGAGCCAGCGCTGCGGGTTGCCACAGCAGGCTGGTCAGCACCAGCACCGAGGAAAGCAGGGATTTTGCGATGTTCATCGAGTTCTGCCTGTAGGTCTTGATTCGTCGTGGTTCATTCGCTTGGGCCTCAAGCCTTGGCTTTGCCCATGGTGACCTTGCCGACATAGATCTGGCGTCGGATGGCCATATACAGGCCGGCCGGCAAGCCCGCCTTGGTGACGATATCCGCTTTGCTGGAGTAGGGGCGCGAAGCAATGATCAGATCGGCTTCGGCGTCGCCGATTCCCGACAGTGTGCGCAGTTGCGCCTTGCTGGCATTGTTGAGGTCGATGCGCTTGGTTGCCGCGGCCTTCTTTGCAGCGGCGGCCTTTGCCTGCGCCTGTGCGGGGGAGGCTGCGTTGGTGCCGGGGCCCGCGGCCCCCGCGTACGGCGCCATCAACAGCGCCGCGGCGGTCAGCAGGCGTCCCAGGGTATGAGCTTGCACGTCGGTGTCCTTGAAACAAGTCCGGCGGCGTCACCGCCGCCGGACCTTTTGCCGTGCACCACTGGAGCCCATCGCAGGGTGATCCAGTGGCTGCGGCGCCGGGTAGAACCCGCTCTACTTCGCGTGCATGGCCTTGATGTCGGCGATGCGGTCGGTGGCGTGGCAGACCATGCAGGTCTCCGTGGTGGCCAACGATGCAGCGCGCGGCGCGTAGATCGAACCGCCGTTGATCTCCATGTGGGCCTTGGCCTGCGTGGAGTCGTGGCAGGCGAAGCAGGCCGCCGAGATCGGGGAGATCACCGACGACGTGGCCGCCGCTGCGGTGCTCACCCCGGTGCCTGCGTTGAAGGCAAAGCCGACGCCATAGTCGAACACGTTGTCCTTCACGATGTACGGCGACATCGAGAACACGCTCAAGGGCGTGGCCGTGGCCGTGCCGTTGAACTTGCCCGTGGCCACCGTGCGGTACAACCGGTTCGGCAGGGCATTGGCCGATGCGCTGGCACTGAAGTCATAGGTGCCTGGCAGGTGGCAGGTCTGGCAGTCCGCCAGCACGCCCGGGTAGCCCACGTCCGCAAAGGACTCGGTCGTGGTCGACGCATGCCAGGTGAAGGCATTCGCCCGCTTCTTGCCCGCATGGATCGCGTGCACGAAGCTGACGGAGTCGGCCGACCAGCCACTGCTGGCCCGGTTCGGGTTGTGGCACCACGAGCAGGTCGTGCCGTCGTTGCGCTGACCCGCGTGGAAAGCATCTTCGGTGAAGGTGCCCAGTTCCTGGTGGCAGGCATTGCAGCGTGCGTCCTCGACGATGGCGCGGCGGGCGGTGTAGCCCGTGGCCACCTTCTGTGCATTCGGTGCAATGACAATCAGGCCGCCGGTCTTGTTGGGCATCCCGGCCGTCAAGCCGGTGGTGGCCGTGGCCGCGGCAACCGGGTAGTCCTTCAGGTTCGTCTGCGTCAGCGGCAGCGTGCCGAGCACGCTGTACGAGTAACCCAGGCCGCCCGTCAGCATGACCGCGTTGTCGGGGATCGTCACACCGGTGAGCGTGGCGGTGTAGTAGCCATCGGCATCCGGACCGACGAGCGTGCCGGCGCCGGTGCCCGTGGCCTTGCCGTTCCACAGGCTGCGCAGGTAGCTGCTGGCGGAGGCATTGAAGTCGGCCGGCGCCGCGATGCCATCCTGCGGCACCGAGAACACGAAGTACACGCTGGGCGCACCCATGAAGTTGTCCCAGATCTCCGTGGCGGCGGTCGGATTGTTGAGGTCCTTGCGCGCGCCGTTCTGCAGGATGCGGAACACCATCACCGGCTGCTTGCTGGCGTTGCGGGTCACGCTCTTCAGGTCGTAGCTCACCTTGATCGCACCTTCCGGCAAGCGGCTGGTGTTCGAGGCAATCCACGCTGCGTTGGTGTTGGCATTGGTGCCACCGGCCAGCAGCGAATTGGTCGGGTTCGGCGGGGTCACTGCCAAGTGGTGCAGGCTGGTGTTGGCGGCGGTGTGGCAACCGGCGCACAGCGAGTCGTCGGGCTGCGGCCCGGCGAACGAGTGCAGGCCCTGCGTCACGGTCTTGCCTTCTGCCGCGTCGCCCAGGCTCACGCCACTGGCGGTGGCGAAGTTCAGGCCGTCGTGGCAGGATCCGCAGGCCAGTCGGCTGGGCGTGGTCTTCCAGTTGTCGCCCTGGGCGGTCTTGGCGGTGGAGGTGGCCGAGCCGTCGTGGCACTTGGTGCAGTTGCGGATGTCTTGCGGGTAGCCCACTTCATTGAACTTCACGCCACCGGCGTTGTAGTTCTTCTTGGTGAGCAACTTGCCGGCGTGGATCTTGTGGATCATGTTCGGCAGTTCAAACAGCGAGCGGCCGTCCACCAGTTCGGTGCTGCTGCCGGTGAAGGTCAGCGTAGCAGCGTTGATGGCGGCTTCGGTGCGGCCGTACTTGCGCTGCTCGGTGTGGCACACGCTGCAATAGCGCACTTCGTTGCGGCTGCCACCGTGGAAGCTGGCGCCAGAACTGGCCGAGCTGTCGCCCGGGATGCCGCCCAGCTTGCGGTGGCATTCCTCGCACTTGGCGTTGGCGGTGATGTCGCGACCGGATGCTGCCGCGGCCTGGCCGGTGGCGGGCACGAAGTCGTAGATCACATCCAGCGGCTTGACCATCGGCGTGGCGGTCACGCCGGCCGTCGCAACGGCATTGGGCGTGTTCGTGCCGGTGCCCGGTGCGTTGCCTGCCAATTGAATGGTCAGGCGGTGCACGAGGCTGGCGTTGTAGCTGAGATCGCCCAGGTCGGCCTTGTTGTTCGGCGCCGCAACGGTCATCGCGTCGACATCGGTCTTGATCTTGGTGATGTCGCGGTAGAAGGTGTACTTGTAGCTGCCGTCACCGTTGTCCACCAGCGTGCCGGTGTTGTCGGTGCTGGGCCGCGTGGGCGCTGCAGCGGCCGTGGTGGTGGGCACCGTGGTCACGATGTAGCTCACCCACTTGGCGGGGCTGCCATTGGTGCCGGGCACCATCTTGGCGATGGAGAAGGCGAGGTTGGCATACCCGGCCACCGTGGCCGTGCTGCTTTTGGTGGTATTGCCCAGCCCGACGACCGGCGTGCCCTCGGCATCCGTCACTTTGAAGTTGACGACCGGTGCGCCCGAGATCGCGACCGAGGTCACGGTGACCTTGGGCGCCAGGGCGGCCCAGGCGGCGATGGCGCTGGCCGAAGGCGTCGTGGCGTTGCTGGCCACCTTGAACAACGGTGTGCTCGAGCCGGCCGGACCGGTGGGGCCCGTGGGGCCGGTGGGGCCGGTGGGGCCAGCGGGGCCGGTGGGGCCCGTGGCGCCGGTGTCACCACCGCCGCCGCAACCCGACAACGCAATCGCCACCAGACCGGCTGCTGCCAGCCCGATCCAATGACGATGATTCTTCTTGTCCATCAACTCTCTCCTGGTTGGGCGCACAAGATGCGACTGTTGACAAAGAGCGAGCATCCCAAAACCAACAGATGTCAGTCTTTGTTTCCGCTGCGCAATTTACGCCGGAAGCAGGGCCTTGGGTTGACTCACGTCACGGCATGCAGAGGTAATTGATCTACCGCATGTTGCGCCAACGCCGCACGTCCGGCCCGTGGCGCCCGGCTCGAAACCCCAGGGGGGTATTCATCACCGCGCCTGCAGCGACGCGTCTTCGATCATCACCGCGTAGGTGTAGCCCGAGCCCAGGTCGACATCGGTCTTGACCACGCCCTTGGCATTGACCACGTCGCCCACCGCCACCTTGTCCTTGGTGGTCACCAGGATGTCGTTGCTGCCCTTGGCGGCCGAGCCCGAGCCGTCCTGCAGGTGCACCCAGTTCTTGCCGAGGATGCCGTTGCTCACCTTCACCACCTGGCCGCGCACCAGCACCGGCTTGCCCTTGAGCGCGGCCTTGCCGTCCACCACCTCGGCCACGGTGCGTGCCTCCGGGCCTGTGGCCTTGGCCACTTTCACCACCGCTGCGGCAGCCGCCGCGACACCGCCATGCGGTGCCGTGGCGGACATTGGCGCCGCACCGGGCTTGGTGTTGGCATCGGCGATGCTGCCGAACACGATCACGTCGAAGGTCTTCTTCAGCGACTTGCTCTCGAAATTGCGCATCACCATCGGGTTGGCGATCGACACTGTGCTGCCCTTCTTGACAGGCGCCGTGGCCACCGCGGCCCAGGTCTCGCCGTCCTTGGTCTTCAGGCGCAGGTAGGTGTAGCCCTCGACGTCTTTCACTTCCAGCACCTCACCCTGCACCGCAGTGCCACCCGCGCCCTGTGATGTGGCGGGCATGGCGTGCGAGCAGAGGTTGGCCGCAGCCAACAGCAGGACGGTGACAAGGGCGTTGGGTTTCATGGCAATGGCCGTTCGTTGGACAGAAGGCCGGTATCTTCGGCCGTTCGGCAAGCTTCGCAATTAACTTTGGTCAAGTTCAGGTGCGCCACACGCGCGGCGCGTCGGCCTGCAGGCCCCAGGCCAGTTCGCGCCAGCGCGCCCACACCCGGTTGAGCAGCTCGGTGGCCGGCTCCACGCGGTCGGCCAGGGCACGCAGCACCACCACCTGCTCGTGCGGCGAGGTGCTGCCGTGCACCACGCCGAGGTGATCGTCGGGCGAGGCGGCTCGGGCGGCGTCCAGCAGCGCGCTGCGCCGGGCCGGCTCCAGCGCCTGGCCGCAGGCAAACCACTGAGTGGCCAGCACGCGCCTGCCTGCCAGGCCCAGCGGTGAGTCCAGCAGGCGCCGGTCCGATGCGTCGATGCGGCCGCGCTCCAGCCACACGCCGGGCAGCTCCAGGTGCTGACTGAAGTGGCCCCGCTCGAAGGCCAGGCCACTGGCGGGCAGGCCGAGCGCCACCAGCTCGCGGCCGATCATCTCGGCGCCCGGTGCCAATGCGAACACCGAGCGGCTTTCAGCCAGCGCCGCGGAGTACACCAGCGTCTCCAGCGGCAGCCATTCCAGCCGTGCCCCACCGGCCACGCGGGCCTGCACCGATTGCAGGGCCGGCTCGCCGGCGCTGCGGTAGAAGCGTGTGGCGCCCGGCGTGGTGATCATCGCGTGGCTGCCTTCGGCCAGCGTCAGGTTCATCGTCAGCGTGTCGCCGCCGGCCACGCCGCCGGGCGGGTGCACGATCACGGACTGGCACACGGCGGGCCCTTCGGGATACAGCGCGGCCAGCACCCGCAGCGGGCCGTCGTGCCGATCGGCCACGATGCAGCGCGGGCTGCCGCCGCTCAGGCTCACGCGGTAGTCGAGGTCGAGGGTGCCATGCCAGGCCATGCGCGCTGCCGCCGTGGCCTCAGATCTTGATCTCGGCCTCGCCGCCAAGCGCGTCGATCAGGTCACCGATCAGCGGGGCCAGCTCGCCGGTGGCGATGGCGGCGTCGGCGTCGAAGGCCTCGTCGTCGCGCCCGGCCTTGCGACCTTCGAACACACCGTCCAGGAAGGCCAGCTTCTTGATCTGCAGCGTGTCGGTGAGTGTGAACGAGACGCGCCCGTTCCACGTTAGCGCCAGGCGTGTCGGCTGCTTGCCCGCCAACAGGTGCTCGCGGATCTCGGCAATGTCCAGCGCATGACGGGCATAGCGCACCACCGGCCGCTCCCCGTCTGCTGCCTTGAGCTCGCAGTCGCGGTCGATGGCGAAGCCCTGCGGCGGTTCCTGGCTGGCCAGCCACTCCGTCATCGCGGTGGTGGCCGACAGCGCGGTCTGGAGGCCCTGCGCCGACACGCCCACCAGGCTCTTGGTCAGCGCCGTCAGGGCCAGATCGGCGCGCGCCGCGCTGCCGGCATCGATCATCAGCAGGTGCTGCGCTGGCGCAATCCACAACTTCACGGCCGCGCGCTTGGTGAAACTCAGCGGCAGCAGATCCAGCGTGGCCTGGTCCTTCAACTCGCGCATCTGCTTCTTGCCGGGCTTGCGGCCGGTGGTCTTTTCCACCTGCGCGGCCAGCTCTTCGGCCCGGCGCCGCACCACCGCGCCGGGCAGGATGCGTTGCTCCACCTGCAGCATCAACAGCCACTGGCCATCGATCACCTCGATCAGCGGGCCATGGGCCACGCCGCGCGGCTCCACCCAGCCCAGCGACAGCGGCTGCGTGAGGCCGCATTCGACGAAGCGGTCGCGCTCCAGCGCGTCCTGGATCTGTGACATGTTGGCCGGGCCGTCCGGGCCCAGGCGATAGACGATCAAATTCTTGAACAAGGCGTGCCCCTGGGCAGTGCAGCGAAGAGGCGCGATTGTGCATGGCTTGGCGCGCGCGATCGGTGCCATGCGCACGGCATCGCGCCAGGCTGCGGCGCGGTGGGGGCCAGGTCAAACCCGGCGCAAGTTTCTGCGGCCTGTTGGAAATGACCGACACCACGCCGATTTTCTCGATTGCACACTCGCCGCACACCCCAGACCGAGTACGGAGACACCATGCCCAAGACCCTGATCGAACCCTTCCGCATCAAGAGCATCGAGCCCATCCGCATGACCACGCGCGCCGACCGCGAGCGCCTGCTGGCCGAGGCGAAGTTGAACGTGTTCAAGCTGCACGCCGAGGACGTGCTCATCGACTGGCTCACCGACTCGGGCACGGGCGCGATGAGCTCGCGCCAATGGGGCGCCATCATGGAAGGCGACGAGAGCTATGCCGGTGCGCGCAGCTTCTACCGCCTGCAGGCGGTGATCGAGGACATCACCGGCATGAAGCATTTCATCCCGACGCACCAGGGCCGCGCGGCCGAGAAGGTGCTGTTCACCGCCGTGTGCCAGCGCGGCGACCTGGTGCCCAACAACTGCCACTTCGACACCACGCGCGCCAACCTCGAGTACCTGGGCGTGGACGCACGCGACCTGGTCATCGCCGAAGGCCTGCAGCCGGCGCTGATCCACCCCTTCAAGGGCAACATCGATCTGGCCAAGGCCGAAGCCCTGTTGAAGGCCGAGGGCCACCGCATCCCCTTCGGCATGCTCACCGTCACCAACAACACCGGCGGCGGGCAGCCGGTGTCGATGGCCAACATCCGCGCCTATGCGGCGCTGCTCAAGGCGCATGGCAAGCCCTTCATCATGGACGTGTGCCGCTTCGCCGAGAACGCCATGTTCATCAAGCTGCGCGAGCCGGGCTACGAGAACACCAGCGTGCGCGACATTGCCAAGGAGATGTTCAGCCACGCCGATGGCGCGACGATGAGCGCCAAGAAGGACGCCATGGTCAACATCGGCGGCTTCATCGTGCTGCGCAGCGACGACTGGATGGACGCCGCACGCAACGTGCTGATCATGACCGAGGGCTTCCCCACCTACGGCGGCCTGGCCGGGCGCGATCTGGAAGCCATGGCCGTGGGACTGGAAGAGGGCCTGCAGGAGGACTACCTGCGCTACCGCCTGCGCACGGCCGAATACCTGGGCGAGCGACTGGACGAGGCCGGCATCGGCTTCGTCAAGCCCACTGGCGGCCACGCGGTGTACATCGACGCGCGCACCGTGCTGCCCGGCATGCCGGTGGCGCACTACCCCGCCTGGGCGCTGTGCAATGCGCTGTACCTGGAGGGCGGCATCCGCGGCGTGGAGATCGGCTCGGTGATGTTCGGCAAGCGCCTGGACGACGGCACCGAGACCTTCCACACGATGGAACTGGTGCGCCTGGCCTTTCCGCGCCGCATGTACACCCAATCGCACTTCGACTACGCGGCCGAGGTGATCGCCGAGGTCAAACAGAAGGCCTCGGCCATCCGCGGCGTGCGCATCACCAAGCAGCCCAAGTTCCTGCGGCACTTCACCTGCGAGTGCGATTGGGTGGGCTGAGCGCCCGCCCTGGATGGCTCAGGCCGTGGCCGCTGCCGCTGCAGCTGCAGCTGCCACTGTCTGCGGCTGGCGCATCAGGTGATCGAACGCCCCCAGTGCCGCCTTGGCGCCGTCGCCGGTGGCGATGATGATCTGCTTGAAGGGCACGGTGGTCACGTCGCCCGCGGCGAACACGCCGGGCAGGCTGGTCTGGCCGCGCGGGTCCACCACGATCTCGCCCTGCCGCGAGAGCTCCAGCGTGCCCTGCAGCCAATCGGTGTTGGGCTGCAGGCCGATCTGCACGAACACGCCTTCCAGCCCGATGGTGCGGGATTGCCCAGTGGAGCGATCCCTGTAGACCAGCCCCGTGACCTGGCGTCCGTTGCCCTGGACCTCGGTGGTCTGGGCGCTGGTGACGATGCGCACGTTGGGCAGGCTCTCGAGCTTGTCCGTCAGCACCGCATCGGCGCGCAGCGCATCGGCATACTCCAGCAGCGTGACCTCGGAAGCGATGCCGGCCAGGTCGATGGCCGCTTCCACGCCCGAGTTTCCGCCGCCCACCACCGCCACGCGCTTGCCCTTGAATAGCGGGCCATCGCAGTGCGGACAATAGGCCACGCCTTTGTTGCGATAGGCTTGTTCGCCGGGCACGTTCAGCTCGCGCCAGCGCGCGCCGGTGGCGACGATCAGGCTGCGGGCCTTGAGCGTCGCGCCGCTGTCCAGCGCCAGCTCGATCAGGCCACCCGCCGATTGCGCCGGCTTCAGGCGCTTGACGCGCTGGGCGTTCATCACATCCACGTCGTAGCGGCGAACGTGCTGCTCCAGCGCAGCGGCGAACTTCGGCCCCTCGGTCTCGGGCACGGAGATGAAGTTCTCGATCGACAAGGTGTCCAGCACCTGCCCGCCAAAGCGCTCGGCGACGACACCGGTGCGGATGCCCTTGCGCGCTGCGTAGATGGCGGCAGCCGCGCCGGCCGGGCCGCCGCCGACGACGAGCATGTCGTAGGGCTCGCGCTGGCTCAGGCGCACGGCGTCGCGCTGGGCGCGGCCGGTGTCCAGCCTGGCCACGATCTGCTCCACGCCCATGCGGCCCTGGCCGAAGGGCTGACCATTGAGGAACACGCTGGGCACGGCCATGATGTTGCGCTGCGCCACTTCGTCGGGGAACAGCGCGCCATCGATGGCTTCGTGCGTGATGCGCGGGTTGAGCACCGCGAGCAGGTTCAAGGCCTGCACGACCTCCGGGCAGTTCTGGCAGCTGAGCGAGAGGTAGGTCTCGAAGTGCAGCGGCCCCTCGATGTCGCGGATCTGCTCGATGAGATCGGCGTCCACCTTGGGCGGGTGGCCGCCCACCTGCAACAACGCCAGGACCAGCGAGCTGAACTCGTGGCCCATCGGCAGGCCGGCGAATCGGACGCGGGCGGGCTCGTCGTTGCCGGCGATGCCGAACGAGGGCACGCGCTCGCCATCATCGATCTCGCGCACCGCCACCAGCGCGGACGGCGAGGCGACATCGGCGAGCAGCACGCGCATGTCGCGCGAGGCCTGGCTGTGGTCGAGCGTGGCCACCAGCTCGATGGGCCGCTGGAGCTTCTCGAGGTAGGTCTTGAGTTGGGCCTGGAGCTTGGCGTCGAGCATGGTGGTGGGTGTCCTTCGATGACTTGGAACGTTTCGGCTCGGGTGGCTCAGATCTTGCCGATCAGGTCGAGCGACGGCGCCAGCGTTTCGGCACCCGGCGTCCACTTGGCGGGGCAGACTTCGCCCGGGTGGGCCGCCACGTACTGCGCGGCCTGCACCTTGCGCAGCAACTCCTTGGCGTCGCGGCCGATGCCGTCGTCGTTGATCTCGATGATCTTGATCTGGCCTTCGGGGTTGATCACGAAGGTGCCGCGCTGCGCCAGACCCTCTTCCTCGATCATCACGCCGAAGCCGCGGCTGATCTTGCCGTTGGGGTCGGCCAGCATCGGGTAGCGGATCTTGCCGATGGTGTCGGAGGTGTCGTGCCAGGCCTTGTGCGTGAACTGGGTGTCGGTGGACACGCTGTAGATCTCCACCCCCAGCGACTTGAAGGTGGCGTGGTGGTCGGCCAGATCGCCCAATTCGGTCGGACACACGAAGGTGAAGTCGGCGGGGTAAAAGAAGACCACGCTCCACTGGCCGCGCAGGGTGGCATCGGTGATCTCGATGAATTGGCCGTTCTGGTACGCGGTGGCCTTGAACGACGGGACGGTGGTGTTGATGAGGGACAAGGGGTTTCTCCTGTTGGGGCTGGATTGAATCGGAACAGGACGAATGCTATCGATGTTAATTGAGCGATAGGTTTGATTGAATTGATGGCGGCCATTGCCACGACCTATGGCCGGCGACCGACACGGCGGCGACACCCGTGCGACAACGGGCCTCCGCGTTTGCCCGCTTGCGAGGTGCAGGACGGTTGCCAATACTGCGAGCAGACCGTTGTTTCCCCGGGCAAGGCGATTGGCCTGCCGCCCCAGAAGAAGAGCTTTCCAAGTCGTGCGCGCATCGGCCGCTGTCCCCTTCGCATCCACCGCTGAAGCCACCGTCGCCGCCCCGGTGTTGCAGATCGAGGGCGTGACGCTGGCCTTTGGCGGCGTGCGGGCCTTGAATGGCGTGAGCTTGAGCGTGGCGCCGGGCTCCATCACCTCGGTGATCGGGCCCAATGGTGCGGGCAAGACCTCGCTGTTCAACACCATTTCGGGCTTCTATCGCCCCAAGGCGGGCTCGATCGTGTTCGAGGGCCAGGACATCACGCAGCGTCCCGCGCCGCAGCGGGCCAAGCTCGGTCTGGCGCGCAGCTTCCAGAACATCGCGCTGTTCCGCGGCATGACGGTGCTGGACAACATCAAGCTCGGCCGCCACGTGCACTTGAAGACCAACCTGTTGCAGGCGCTGGTCTATGCCGGCGCAGCGCGGCGCGAAGAGGCCGCGCTGCGCGCCGACATCGAAGAGCGCATCATCGATTTCCTCGAGATCGACCACATCCGCCATGCCTCGGTGGCCGCCTTGCCCTACGGCCTGCAAAAGCGCGTGGAGATGGCCCGCGCCCTGGCCATGCAACCCAAGGTGCTGATGCTGGACGAGCCCGTGGCCGGCATGAACCGCGAGGAAACCGAGGACATGGCGCGCTTCATCCTCGACGTGCGCGACGAGTGGGGCATCACCGTGCTGATGGTGGAGCACGACATGGGCATGGTGATGGACCTGTCCGACCACGTGGTGGTGCTGAACTTCGGCGAGGTGATTGCGCGAGGCACGCCGAAGGAAGTGCAGGACAACCCGGAAGTGGTGAAAGCCTACCTGGGTTCTGGCGATGTCGCGCAAATGCGCCAGCAACTCACCGCCTCCTCTGCGGGGAGGCCCGCGTGAACGAGGGGTTTGACTGGTTGTTCCTGGCCGAGATTTCGCTGGCTGGGCTGGGCAGCGGTGGCCTGCTGGCGCTGGCTGGGCTGGCGCTGGTGATCATCTACAAGGCCACGCGCGTGGTGAACCTGGCCATCGGCGAGATGCTGATGATGTCGGCCTACCTGTTCTTCGCGCTCACCGCCACGATGAACCTGCCGGTGTGGCTGGCCATCGGGGCCACGATCGTCGGCAGCGGTGTGCTGGGGGCGCTGATCGAGCGCACGATGATCCGCCCCATGCTGGGCGAATCGCCGATCTCCACCTTCATGGTCACGGTGGGGCTTTCGTCGGTGCTGGTGGGCCTGGTCGAGCTCATATGGACGGCCGACCCGCGCCGCCTGCCCGAATTCATGCCCACCGATCCGGTGCTGCTGGGCCCGGCCATGGTGGCGCCCAAGGTGTTCTACGGTTTCCTGGTCACGGCGCTGCTGATCGCGGTGGTGCTGCTGGTGTTCCGCACCTGGCGCGGCGGCGTCGCGCTGCGCGCCACGGCCGCGGACCAGGCGGCGGCGTATTCGATGGGCATCAACGTGCCGCGGGTGTTTTCGCTGTCGTGGACGGTGGCCGCGATGATTGCGGCGGTGGCCGGCATCGTCGTGGGTGCGATCGGCGGCATCTCGTCCACCATGGGCGTGTTCGGCCTGTCGACGCTGGTGGTGGTGATCGTGGGCGGGCTGGACAGCGTGTTGGGTGCCTTGATTGGTGGCCTGCTGGTGGGCCTGGTGGAGGCCTGGGCCGGCGCCTACCTGGGCGGCGAGTACAAGGTGATCGCCACCTTCTCGCTGCTGCTGCTGGTGCTGCTGGTGCGGCCCTACGGCCTGTTCGGCACGCACGACATCGAGAGGTTGTAGCCAGCCATGCGCATCGGTGCTGCCAAGCAAAGCTACGTCGACGACGCGGCGCTGTTCGACACGCGCACGCAGCGCATTTGGCTGGGATTGGCGGCGCTGGCGCTGTGCGCCTTCCCGTTGGCGGCGAACGAATACTGGCTGTACCTGGCCTGCCTGATCGCCATCAACGTGGCCAGTGCCTGCGGCCTGAACATCCTCACCGGCTACACCGGCCTGGTCAGCCTGGGGCAGGCCGCTTTCATGGGACTGGGCGCCTACACGGTGGCGGTGATGGAGACACGGCTGGGCACGCCCTTCGCGCTGAACCTGCTGGCCGCGGGCCTGGTGGCCATGCTCGGCGGCGTGGTCGTGGGCATCCCCTCGCTGCGCGTCAAGGGCCTGTACCTGGCCATCTCCACCATCGCCGCCTCGGTGCTGGCGCATTTCCTGTTCGCCAACCTCAAGCTCACCGGCGGAACGGCCGGGTTGTCGCTGCCGCCGGCGCGGTTCTTTGGCCTGTCGCTGGACACGTCCTTCCGGCTTTATTGGCTCATCGTGCCGCTGGCCGTGCTGATGCTGCTGGGCGCGGCCAACCTGTTCCGCACGCGCATCGGGCGGGCCTTCATCGCCATCCGCGATCGCGACATCTCGGCCGAAGTGCTGGGCATCCCGCTGCTGCGCTACAAGCTGATGTCCTTCGGGCTGTCGTCGTTCTATGCTGGCGTGGCGGGGGGGCTGTGGGCCTACTTCTTCCGCGTGGTCACGCCGGAGAGCTTTCCGCTCATCATGAGCATCTTTTTCCTGGCCGCCATCATCGTGGGCGGCATGGGCAGCATCCTGGGTTGCATTCTCGGCGCGGTGTTCATGACGCTGGTGCCCGAGTTGCTCAAGCTCGTCGTCGGCTGGCTGCCCATGTCGGCCAACGCCACCCTGGTGCTGTCGCCGGTGCGCACCATCGTGTTTGGCGCGCTGATCATCGGCTTTCTCATTTTCGAGCCGCACGGACTGGCTGAAATGTGGCGCCGCGTGCGGCGCTATTTCCACCTCTGGCCTTTCCGCACCTGAGCGGCAGCTGATTCCCCCCACCTCTCAAAGGAGACCTTCATGAGCATTCAACGCCGTTCCGTGCTTTCTGCCGTCGCGCTCGCCGCCTCGGCCCTTGCCACCACCGGCAGCGCCTGGGCGCAGGCCGAGGACATCGTGCTCGGCGGCTCGATCCCGATGACGGGCGTCTTCGCCTTCGCCGGCATCGGCGTGAACGCCGGCATCCAGGACTACGTGAAGATCGTCAACGACGCGGGGGGCATCAAGGGCCGCAAGCTGCGCTACGTGCCCGAGGACACCGGCTACAAGGTCGACGCGTCGGTGGCGGCCTTCAAGAAGATCACCAGCCAGAACAAGGTGCACCTGTACTACGGCGACTCCACCGGCTTTGCCAAGACCATCAACCCCGAGCTCGAGCGCTCGGGCCAGATCCTGATGGCCGGCGCCAGCTTTGCCACCGAGATCAACGACCCGAAGAAGTACCCCTACCAATTCCTGGTGGGCCCGGACTACACCGAGATGATCGGCATCCTGCTCAAGCACATCGCCAAGGTGAAGCCGGGCGCGAAGCTGGCCTTCGTCTACTCCGACAGCGAGTTCGGCCGGGACCCGATCGACGAGAGCCGGGCCGGTGCCAAGAAGCTGGGCCTGACCGTGGCGGTTGAGATCATGACGCCACCGGGCAGCGTGGATGTCTCGGGCGAGGTGATCAAGCTGCGCCGGGCCGACCCGGACTTCACCATCTTCCACGGCTACGTGCTGGCGCCGATCCCCGAGTTCGTGATCCAGGCCAAGAAGCTGGGCATGAAGAGCCAGTTCATGGGCACGTTCTGGACCATGGACAACTCGATGGTGATGAAGATGGGCGAGGCCGCCGACGGCTTCATGGGCGTGATGCCGTTCCGCTACTACTACGACACCGAGGGCAAGTCGCCGATGCTGGACAAGATCCGCGCCCTGCACCCCAACGAGTACCAGAGCGCGCCCTACATGCAGGGCTTCCTCACCGCGATGCTGATGACCGAGGCCGCCAAGCGCACGCTTGATGCTGGCAAGCCGCTGGACGGCAAGAACCTGAAGGCCGCGCTCAACACGATCAAGAACTTCGACACCGGCGGCATCATCGGCACGCCCATCACCATCAAGGGCAATTCCATCCCCGTGGGGCGCATCTACAAGGCCGATGTGAAGCAGCAGAAGATGCTGCCGGCCTCGGACTGGATCACGCTGGAGTAGGCCGCGATGGGCAACGCAGCGGGCGAGCCCGGCCGCGGGCCGTCCCAGGGCGCCGGCATGATCCTCGAAATCAACAACATCGAGGTCGTGTACAACAAGGTCGTGCAGGTGCTGCGCGGCCTGTCGCTGTCCGTGCCGCGCGGCCAGGTGGTGGCGCTGCTGGGCAGCAACGGGGCGGGCAAGAGCACCACGCTGAAGGCGGTGTCGGGCCTGCTGGCGCTGGAAGACGGCGAGATGCCCAAGGGCCAGGTCCACTTCGACGGCGCCACCACGGCGCGGCGCGGGCCGCACGAGCTGGTGCGTTCGGGGCTGTTCCACGTGATGGAGGGCCGCCATGTCTTCGAAGACCTCACGGTGGAAGAGAACCTGGTGGCGGCCACCTACGCCCTGACCGGGCGCGTGGCGGCCAAGGCCGATTTCGATCTGGTGTACGGGTACTTCCCGCGTTTGCACGAGCGCAGCCGCAGCCTGGCCGGCTACTTGTCGGGTGGCGAACAGCAGATGCTGGCCATCGGCCGGGCGCTCATCGCGCAACCCAAGTTGATGCTGCTCGACGAACCCTCGCTGGGCCTGTCGCCCGTGCTGGTGGAGAGCATCTTCGGCATCATTGCCCGCATCAATGCCGAGCAGGGCGTGTCCATGCTGCTGGTGGAGCAGAACGCCTCGGTGGCATTGGCCATCGCGCACTATGGCTACATCATGGAAACCGGCAAGGTGGTGATCGACGGCACGGCCGAGAAGCTCTCGGCCGACGCCGACGTGCGCGAGTTCTACCTCGGCACCGGTGCGGCCGGTGGCCACCGGAGCTACCGTGATCTCAAGCACTACAAGCGCCGCAAGCGTTGGCTGTCATGAGCGCGCCGGGCCGCTCCAAGCGCTCATCCCGCAGCGCGCAGCGCGGAGGGTCGGACAGTGAGTGCGTCCGGGCTGCCCGACAAGACCCTGCCGCAAATGCTGCGCGAGCACGCGCGCTTGCACGCCGATCGGGTGGCCATCCGGCAGAAGAACTTCGGCATCTGGCATCCCACCACCTGGCAGGGCTACTACCAGCGCGCGCGGCACGTGGGCCTGGGGCTGCGGGCGCTGGGCTTGAGCGATGGCGGCCATGTGGGCGTGATCTCCGAGAACCGCGTCGAGTGGGTGCTGGCCCAGATGGGCGCAGGCCTGGTGGGCGCGGTGACCGTGGGCGTCTACCCCACCAGCCCGATGCCCGAGGTGAGCTACGTGCTGGCGCACGCCGACGTGGAGATCGTGGTCTGCGAAGACCAGGAGCAGACCGACAAGGTGCTGGCCGCGCTGGCCGAACTGCCGCGCGTGAAGCGCATCGTCGTCTGCGAGCGCAAGGGCCTGCGCAACACACCGCCCGAGCACCGCGAGCGCGTGGTCGCGTTCGATGAGCTGGAGCAGCTCGGCGCCGGCCTGGAGGCCGCGCAGGCCGGCGTGATCGAGGCCGTGCTCGAACGCCAGCGCCTGGCCGATCTGGCGCTGATGATCTACACCTCGGGCTCCACCGGCAAGCCCAAGGGCGCGATGCTCAGTTACGCCAATTTGCGCGGCGCCGTGCCGGGCATCCTCGATCGCCTGGGGCTGGACGAGCACACCACGCATTTGTCCTACCTGCCGCTGTGCCACGTGGCCGAGCAGATGCTCACCACGTTCGTGCCGCTGTACCTGGGCTCCACCGTCAACTTCGGCGAATCGATCCGCACCGTGCAGGACGACCTGCGCGAGGTGGCGCCGACCATGTTCCTGGGCGTGCCGCGCATCTGGGAGAAGCTGCACTCGTCCATCTCCATCAAGATGCAGGAGGCCGGCGCGCTGCAGCGCGCGCTGTACCACTGGGCGCTCAAGGCCTGCGAACCTTTTGCCGAGAAGGACGCGTCGCAGCGCAGCCCGGGCGAGCGTCTCACCTTCGGTCTGGCCTATGTGCTGGTGTTCAGGGCGCTGCAGAACTTCATCGGCCTGCGCGAGGCGCGCATCGCACTCACCGGCGCGGCGCCGATCCCGCCGGCCATCGTGCTGTTCTTCCGCACCCTGGGTGTGCCGCTGGTGGAGGTATATGGCCTCACGGAGAGCAGCGGCATGGTCACTGGCCAGCACCCGCTGCGCGTGAAGGTGGGCACCGTGGGCGAGCCGACGCTGGGCGTGGAGCACCGCGTGCTGCCCAGTGGCGAGCTGATCCTGCGCGGGGACATGGTGTTCATGGGCTATTACAAGAGCCCGCAGGCCACGGCCGACAGCATCCGCGATGGCTGGCTGCACACCGGTGACGTGGTCACCGAGGAGCAGGTGAATGGCCACCCGCGCCTGCGCATCGTCGATCGCCTGAAGGACATCATGATCACCGCGGGCGGCAAGAACCTCACGCCCTCGGAGATCGAGAACGCGATGAAGGCCAGCCCCTACATCAAGGAGTGCATCGTGGTGGCCGAGGGCCGGCACTTCGTGTCGGCGTTGGTGCAGATCGATCTGGACACGGTGGGCCCCTGGGCCGAGTCACGCCGCATGGCCTTCACGCACTTCCGTTCGCTGGTGGAGCACGCCGAGGTGCGTGCGCTGGTGGAGCGGGAGATCCAGCGTGGCAATGCCGGCCTGGCGCCGGTGTCGCAGATCAAGCGCTTTCACCTGCTCACCAAGGAGCTGGACCACGACGATGGCGAGGTGACCGCCACCCTGAAGGTGCGGCGGTCCAGCATCTACAAGACCTACGCGGCGGAGATCGACGCGCTGTATCGCTGAGCGCTCAGGCCAAGGGCTTGGTGGCCACGATCACCTGGAAGTTGCCGAAGAACACCACGCGCCGCTCGCAGCTGAAGCCTGCCATGCCCTCCAGCTGTGCCACCGGGTCGTGCGTGGACCACAGTGCCAGCCCCAGGGGCTCGAAGACCTTGAAGTAGGTCCAGCTCAGCACGCGCAGCACCCAGGCGCTGGGGCGGTGGAACTCGGCCAGGTAGAGCTTGCCGCCGGGCGCCAGCACGCGGCAGGCTTCCTTGAGCACCTGGCCCTTCAGGTGGTGCGGCAGCTCGTGCAGCAGGAAGAACACCACGTTGGCGTCCACCGAAGCATCGGGCAGCGTGGTGGCCGTGGCGTCCTCGCGGCGGAATTGCAGCGCCTCGCCATGGTGCTTCAGCTTGCGTTGCGCGTGCAGCAGCTCGTTCTCGATGATGTCCACCACCTGCACCTGGCTGGCACCGGCCTTGAGCGCGGCGCTGGTGACGCGTGGCATCACATTGCCGAAGGCGCAGGAGGTGATCAGCACCTTCTTGTCGAACAGGTCGGTCTTGCGCAGGCCGGAAGTGATCATCGACACCAGCCGGTCGTACTGGAACAGCAGGATGGCGGCGATGACGGGCTGGAAGTCCACCATCCGCATCAGGCGCATGTTCGAGTAGATCGGGTAGACATGCGCATCGGGCCGGCGCGCCCCGGGCAGGGCGGCGCGCACCAGCAGCGCACCGCGTGTCACGACGAAGAAGAAGGCACCGGTGAGCGCGAGCGCGACCACCAGGGTGGTGGCGGCGGGAATGAGCCAGGCTGGCATGAGGACTTCCGTTTCCTCACCGAGGTGGCACGCGGGAGTGCGGGCTTATCGGCTGCTCGGTGCCCGGCCATTGGCGCACAGGGCGGGTCGGCGTTCCTTGCCCGAGGTCAAGGGCTCGGTGCGTGCGCCGATGGCGTTGCCCGCCCGGGGCCTGCCGTGGGGATCAATCGACGAACAGCGCGGCCGGCTGCTCCAGCCCGGCGCGCACGGCCTGGATGAAGCGCGCCGCGTCCATGCCGTCCACCACCCGGTGGTCGAACGACGAGGACAGGTTCATCACCTGTCGCTCCACCACGCCGCCGTTGCGCAGCGCCAGGCGCGGCACGATGCGGTTGACGCCCACGATGCCCACCTCGGGCTGGTTGATGATGGGCGTGGTGACGATGCCGCCCAGCGCGCCCAGGCTGGTGATGGTGAGCGTGCCGCCGCTCATCTCGTTGCGGGTGATGTGGCCACCGCGCGCGGCATCGGCCAGGCGCGCCAGCTCGGCGGCGCAAGCCCACAGATCGAGCGCTTGGGCGTGGCGCATCACCGGCACCAGCAGGCCGGCGTCGGTTTGCGTGGCGATGCCCAGGTGCACGGCGCTGTGGCGCTCGATCACGCCCTTCTCATCGTCGAAACGGGCATTGATCTGCGGAAAGCCGGGCAGGGCGCGCACGATGGCGCGCACGATGAAGGGCAGCAGCGTGAGCTTGCCGCGCGGCCGGCCGGCGTTGGCGGCGTGGGAGGCGTTGAGGTGGGCGCGCAGGCGCTCCAGCTCGGTGACGTCCACCTCTTCCACGTAGGCAAAGTGCGGGATGCGGCGCTTGGCCTCCTGCATCTGCATGGCGATGCGGCGGCGCAGACCGATCACCGGCAGGTGCTGCACCACGTCGTCGGCAGTGCCCAGGCCCACGGCCACCGCCATCGCGGGCCGGGGGGCCGTGCCTTGCGGCGTTGACTGAGGGGGGGTGATGGTGCGGCTGGCCGGCACGGCCGGACGTCGGGCGGCCGCGGCGTCCACATCGGCGTGCAGGATGCGGCCGGCGGGGCCTGTCGCCGGCACGTCGTTCAAGTCCAGGCCCAGCTCCCAGGCGCGGCGCCGCACCGCAGGCGAGGCGATGGGGCGCAGCGTGGCTGTCGGCGGCGCCGAGGGCGTGGCCTGCAGCGCTGGCGCTGCAACCATGGGCTGGGAGACGGGCGCTGGCGTGGACCTCGCAACGGCCGCGACAGCGGGCGGGGCAACGGCCGCGGGCGGTGCCGCGACCTGTGGTGCCGGCGCCGTGGCGCCGACGCGGGTGTCGATGCGGATCAGTTCGGCGCCCACACGCAGCATTGCACCCAGCTCGGCGCCAAGCGCCACCACCCGGCCCGCCACGGGCGAGGGGATTTCCACGCTGGCCTTGTCGGTCATCACATCGGCCAGCGGCTGGTCCTCGCGCACGGCGTCGCCCACCTGCACATGCCAGGCCACCAACTCCGCCTCGACGATGCCTTCGCCGATGTCGGGCATCTTGATCACGTGTTCGCTCATGTCCTGCCCCTCTCAGACTTCGGTGACCCGGCGCAAGGCGGCCGCGACGCGATCCGGCCCCGGGAAGTAGGCCCACTCGTGTGCATGGGGATAGGGCGTGTCGTAGCCGGCCACCCTCTCGATGGGCGCCTCCAGGTGATAGAAGCAGTGCTCCTGCACCAGGGCCACCAGTTCGGCGCCGAAGCCGCTGGTGCGCGTGGCCTCGTGCACCACCAGGCAGCGGCCGGTGCGCTGCACCGACTGCACGATGGCCGGCAAATCCAGCGGCCAGAGGCTGCGCAGGTCGATGATCTCGGCACGGATGCCGCTTTCGCGAACCGCCGCCTCGCACACGAACACCATGGTGCCGTAGGTCAGGATGGTGGCCGCGTCACCGGCAAGGTAGGTGGCGGCCGATTCCAAGGGCACGGTGTAGTGACCCTCAGGCACCAGGCCCATGGGATGCTCGCTCCAGGGCACCAGGGGCTGGTCGTGGTGGCCATCGAAGGGGCCGTTGTACAGGCGCTTGGGTTCCAGGAAGATGACCGGGTCGTTGCACTCGATCGCGGCGATCAGCAGGCCCTTGGCGTCGCGCGGGTTGCTGGGCATCACGGTGCGCAGGCCGCACACGTGGGTGAACAGCGCCTCGGGGCTCTGGCTGTGCGTCTGCCCGCCGTAGATGCCGCCGCCGCAGGGCATGCGCACGGTGATGGGCGCGGTGAAGTCGCCGGCCGAGCGGTGCCGCAGGCGCGCGGCCTCGGACACGATCTGGTCGGATGCGGGATAGAAGTAGTCGGCGAACTGGATCTCGACCACGGGCCGAAGCCCGTAGGCCCCCATGCCCACGGCGGTGCCGACGATGCCGCCCTCGGAGATCGGCGCGTCGAACACGCGCTGGTTGCCGTACTTGGCCTGCAGGCCGTCGGTGCAGCGGAACACGCCGCCAAAGTAGCCCACGTCCTGGCCGTAGATCACCACGTCGGGGTCGCGTTCGAGCATCACGTCCATGGCCGAGCGCAGCGCCTGCACCATGCTCATGGGCACCAGCTTGTCGGATGGATCAGCGGCCATGGCGAGCCCCTTCCTTGGCATGGGTTTTCGCCTGCACTTCGGCCTGCACTTCCGCCAGCTGCGCCCGCAGGTGCGGCGGCATGGTCTGGTACACGTCCTCGAACATCGTCTCCAGCGGCGGGATGTGGCCGTCCAGCAAGGTGCCGTGCGATTCGGCCTCCTTCTGCGCGGCCAGCACCTCGGCTTCGAGTTCGCGCTGCGCGGCGTCGTGGTCGGCGTCCGTCCATTGGCCGTTGGCGATCAGGTGCAGCTTCAACCGCGTGATGGGGTCGCCGAGCGGGAAACGCTGCCAATCGTCGCCGGGTCGATAACGCGTGGGGTCATCGGCCGTGGAATGCGCGCCACCGCGGTAGGTGACCCATTCGATCAGTGCCGGCCCCAGGTTGCGGCGCGTGCGTTCGAGCGCCCAGCGCGAGGCGGCCAGGCAGGCCAGGAAGTCGTTGCCGTCCACCCGCAGCGAGGCGATGCCGCAACCCACGCCGCGCGCGGCGAAGGTGGTGGATTCACCACCAGCGATGGCCTGGAAGGTCGAGATGGCCCACTGGTTGTTCACCACGTTCAGCACCACCGGCGCGCGGTAGACGTGGGCGAAGGTCAATGCGGTGTGGAAGTCGCTTTCCGCCGTGGCGCCGTCGCCGATCCAGGCCGAGGCCACTTTGGTGTCGCCCTTGATGGCCGAGGCCATGGCCCAGCCCACGGCCTGGATGAACTGCGTGGCCAGGTTGCCCGAGATCGAGAAGAAGCCGGCGCGCTTGATCGAATACATCACCGGCAACTGCCGGCCCTTGAGCGGATCGAGCTCGTTGGACATCAGCTGGCACATCAGCGACGCCATGGGCACGTCGTCGCGCGCCAGCAGCAGGCCTTGCTGGCGGTAGGTGGGGAAGCACATGTCGCCCGGCTGCAGCACCAGTGCGTGCGCGTTGGCGATGGCCTCTTCGCCAAGGCATTGCATGTAGAACGAGACCTTCTTCTGCCGCTGCGCCATCTGCATGCGCGTGTCGAAGATGCGCGTCTTCATCATCGCGCGCAGGCCGCGCTTGAGCAGCGCCGGGTCTTCGGCCGCGGCCCAAGGGCCCACGGCATTGCCGTCGTCGTCCAGCACGCGCACCAGGCTGTAGGCCAGGTCGAAGGTGTCCACCGGCGCCGTGTCCACCGGCGGGCGCCGCGCGGCACCGGCCTTGGCCAGGTGCAGGTAGCTGAAATCGGTGGCGTGGCCCGGTCGACCGGTGGGCTCGGGCACATGCAGGCGCAGCACTTCGGCGGGCGGTGGGCCCGACGCGGCGGCAGGCGTCGGATGGTCGGACGGGTCCATGGCAGCTCCCCATCGCCCGATCGTGTCGGGCGCGTTGATGACGTTGGCAAGGGCGACTCGGCCCCGGCGCAGGATCGCTGCGCACAGGGTCACTGCGGCGCAGGGTATCGCAAAGCCTGCACTGCTGGCCATGACCTCGCTCAATTCATGGGTCGGCGGCAGGTGCCGCCAGTACAGTAGGGCACCGAAGCACTTCCCGGACCACGCCCCATGGGTGACGCCCACCGATCAGAGCCCTTGCGCCCCTTGCGTCCCCGTGCAGGGCTGAAGGGTCGCCAACCCGACGACGTCGCACTGGCCGAGGTGCGGGCCCTGCTGGGCGAAGGCCCGCATGCCCGCGACCGGCTGATCGAGTTGCTGCATGGCTTGAACGACGCGCATGGTGCGCTGTTCGAACGGCACCTGGTGGCGCTGGCGGCCGACATGCGCCTGAGCGTGGTCGAGGTGTTCGAGGTGGCCAGCTTCTATCACCACTTCGAGGTGCGTCGCGATGGCGACGCGCCGCCGGCCGTCACGGTGCGGGTGTGCGACAGCGTGGCCTGCGCGATGGCCGGTGCCGCGGCCTTGAGCCAGCGCCTGGCCAGCGTGCTCGGGCCTGGCGTGCGCGTGCTGAACGTGCCGTGCGTGGGCCGCTGCGAGCAGGCGCCGGTGGCGGTGGTGGGCCAGCGGCCCGTGGCGAAGGCCGACGAGGGCACCGTGCGCCTGGCCCTGTCGCAAGCCGCACATCGGCATCCGGCGCCCCAGGACGGGGGTCTGTTCGACCCCGCCGCGTCGGCGCCCTGCGCCATCGCCACCGCATCGGACGACATCGCGCCGGCCTGCGTGGGCTACGACGCTTACCGTGCCGGCGGCGGCTACGCGCTGGCGGCTGCGCTGGTGCAAGGCGAGCAATCCACCGACGAGGTGTTGACGGCGCTGGAGGCGTCCGGCTTGCGCGGCCTGGGCGGCGCGGGTTTCCCGGCCGGCCGCAAGTGGCGCATCGTGCGTGACCAGCCGGCGCCGCGCCTGATGGCGGTGAACATCGACGAAGGCGAGCCAGGCACCTTCAAGGACCGCACCTACCTGGAGCGCGATCCGCACCGCTTTCTCGAAGGCGTGCTGGTGGCCGCGCAGGTGGTGGGCATCGAAGCCGTCTACATCTACCTGCGCGATGAGTACGCCGGCTGTCGCGCCATCCTGCAACGCGAGTTGCAGCGCGTGCAGGCCGATCCACCGTGCCCGCTGCCGATGCTCGAGTTGCGGCGCGGCGCCGGCGCCTACATCTGCGGCGAAGAGTCCGCGATGATCGAAAGCATCGAAGGCAAGCGCGGCGAGCCACGGCTGCGCCCGCCCTACATCGCCCAGGTGGGCCTGTTCGGGCGGCCCACGCTGGAGCACAACTTCGAGACCTTGTACTGGGTACGCGACATCGTGCAGCGCGGCCCGGCCTGGTTCACCGGCTTCGGCCGGCACGGCCGCGCGGGCCTGCGCAGTTTCAGCGTCAGCGGCCGCGTGCGCGAGCCCGGTGTCAAGCTGGCGCCAGCGGGCATCACGCTGCGCGAGCTGGTGGACGAGTTCTGCGGCGGCATGGCCGAGGGCCACACGCTGCAGGCCTACCTGCCGGGTGGTGCGTCGGGCGGCATCCTGCCCGCATCGTTGGCCGACCTGCCGCTGGATTTCGACACGCTGCAGCCGCACGGCTGCTTCATCGGCTCGGCTGCCGTGATGGTGCTCAGCCAGCACGACCGCGTGCGCGACATCGCCCTGAACACCATGCGCTTCTTCGCGCACGAGAGCTGTGGCCAGTGCACGCCCTGCCGCGTGGGCACGGACAAGGCGGCCCAGTTGATGCAGGCTGCCCGATGGGACCACGCCACGCTGGATGACCTGAGCAATGTGATGATCGACGCCTCCATCTGCGGCCTGGGCCAGGCGGCGCCCAACGCCATCCGCTGCGTCCAGCGCTACTTTCCGGACGAAGTCTGAGCATGTCGAAAATTGACTTCACACTCGATGGCCAGGCGCTGCAGGCCGAGGCTGGCGAGACCATCCTGCAGGCTGCGCAGCGCCACGGCGTGGCCATTCCGCGCCTGTGCTTCACCGACAACCAGCGTGCCGCCGGCAATTGCCGCGCCTGCGTCGTGGAGGTGGCGGGCGAGCGCACGCTGGCGCCGAGCTGCTGCCGCGCGGTGCAGCCCGGCATGGTGGTGCAGGCGACCAGCGAGCGCGCGCGCAAGAGCCAGACGATGGTGCTGGAATTGCTGCTGGCCGATGCGCCGGCGCAGGGCCAGCACTGGCTCGAAGGCGATGCCAGCCAAGCCCATGGTGAGCTGAGCCACTGGGCCCATCAACTCGGGGTGCAGCCGCGCGCCTCGCTCACCGCCTTGCGACGCGAGGCCCCTCGCGCCGACCTGAGCCACCCGGCCATGGCGGTGAACCTGGACGCCTGCATCCAGTGCACCCGCTGCGTGCGCGCCTGCCGCGAGCTGCAGATGAATGATGTGATCGGCATGGCGGGCCGCGGCGCGCAGGCGCACATCGTCTTCGATCTGGGCGATGCGATGGGCGAGTCCAGCTGCGTGGGCTGCGGGGAGTGCGTGCAGGCCTGCCCCACGGGTGCGCTGAGCACCAAGACGCTGATCGGCGATCAGCGTGTCGACAAGTCGGTCGATTCGGTGTGTCCCTACTGCGGCGTGGGTTGCCTGCTGACCTACAAAGTACGCGACAACCAGATCGTGGCGGTGGCTGGGCGCGATGGCCCGGCCAACCATGGGCGGCTGTGCGTGAAGGGCCGCTTCGGCTTCGACTATGCCCACCACGCGCAGCGGCTGCTGCGGCCGCTGATCCGCCGCCCCGGTGTGCCCAAGGATCCATCGGTGCAGCGTCACCCGGCCGATTGGCAGGAGGTGTTCCGCGAGGCGAGCTGGGACGAGGCGCTGGCCCTGGCCGCTGGCGGCCTGAAGTCCTTGCGCGACGCGCACGGCCCCAAGGCCCTGGCCGGTTTCGGCTCGGCCAAGGGCAGCAATGAAGAGGCCTACCTGTTCCAGAAGCTGGTGCGCACGGGTTTTGGCAGCAACAACGTCGACCACTGCACCCGGCTGTGCCACGCCAGCAGCGTGGCCGCGCTGCTCGAGGGGGTGGGCTCGGGGGCGGTGAGCAATCCGGCCGGCGACGTGGAGCATGCCGATCTGGTGATCGTGATCGGATCCAACCCCACGTCCAACCACCCGGTGGCCGCGACCTGGATGAAGAACGCCGCTGCCAAGGGCACGCGCATCGTGCTGGCCGACCCGCGCCGCACGGAGTTGTCCCGCCACGCCTGGCGCACGCTGCAGTTCAAGGCCGACACCGACGTGGCCCTGCTCAACGCCATGATCCACACCGTGATCGACGAGGGCCTGGAGAACGCCGAGTTCATCCGCCTGCGCGTGGACAACTACGCGGCCCTCAAGGCCAACGTGCAGGGCTACTCGGCCGAGGCCATGGCGCCGATCTGCGGCATCCCGGCCGAGACCATCCGCGAAGTGGCGCGCGAATACGCCCGCAGCCCGGCGGCGATGATCCTGTGGGGCATGGGCGTCAGCCAGCATGTGCACGGCACCGACAACGTGCGCTGCCTGATCGCACTGGCCAGCATCACCGGCCAGATCGGCAAGCCCGGCAGTGGCCTGCACCCATTGCGCGGCCAGAACAACGTGCAGGGCGCGAGCGACGCGGGCCTGATTCCGATGATGTTCCCCAACTACCAGCGGGTGGACGACCCCCAGGCCCACGCCTGGTTCGAGCACTTCTGGCAGACCAAGCTCGATGCACGGCCCGGCTACACCGTGGTGGAGATCCTGCACAAGGCGCAGGCTCCGGACACCGACCCGCACAAGGTGCGCGGCATGTATGTGATGGGCGAAAACCCGGCCATGAGCGATCCGGATCTCACCCACGCCCGTGAAGGCCTGGCCGCGCTGCAGCACCTGGTGGTGCAGGACCTGTTTCTCACGGAGACCGCCTGGCTGGCCGACGTGGTGCTGCCGGCCTCCGCCTGGCCCGAGAAGACCGGCACCGTCACCAACACCGATCGCATGATCCAGATGGGCCGCCGCGCGCTGGACGCGCCAGGCCAGGCGCGGCAGGACCTGTGGATCATCCAGCAGCTCGCGCAGCGCATGGGCCTGGATTGGCGCTACGAGGGCGAGGAGTCGGGTGTCGCCGCCGTCTATGAGGAGATGCGCCAGGCGCTGCACGGTGTGATCGCCGGTGTTTCGTGGCAGCGGCTGGAGCAGGCCCACAGCATCACCTTCCCCTGCCTGAGCGAGGACGATCCAGGCCAGCCCATCGTCTTCACCCATGACTTCCCAACCTCGAATGGGCGTGTCCATCTGGTGCCGGCCGACATCATCCCGGCGGCCGAGCGACCGGATGCGGACTTCCCCTTCGTGCTCATCACCGGTCGCCAGCTGGAGCATTGGCACACCGGCAGCATGACGCGCCGCTCGGGCGTGCTCGATGCCCTCGAGCCCATGCCCACCGCCAGCTTGAATGGGGCCGAGCTGCAGCGCCTGGGCTTGCAGGCCGGCGACGTGATCACCGTGGCCTCGCGGCGCGGCGAGGTGGTGCTGCGTGCGCGGCGCGACGACGGCACGCCGCCGGGCGCCGTGTTCATCCCGTTTGCGTTCGTGGAGGCGGCGGCCAACCTGCTCACCAATGCGGCGCTGGACCCGTTTGGCAAGATCCCCGAGTTCAAGTATTGCGCCGCGCGCGTGCAGCCGGGCGGGGCACTTCAGCTGCCGGCGGCCTACGGTCACGCGGCGCGCGTCGAGCGGGCCTGAGGCCGGGGTGGCCTGAGCATGCATGCCAGCGCCGCTGGGCCTGCCCTGGGTGAGGCGAGCGGCTGGCCCGGAGGCTGGAGTGCCGCGCCACCGCTGTCGCGCTGCCTGCTGCTGGCGGTGCTGCTGCATGTGTGGCTGGTGCTGTGGCTGGGCAGCGCCCCGCCGGGCAGCGCGCTGCCGGGTGAAGGGCGCCTGGGGGCCTTGAACGTCGTGTTACGCGGCCTGGCGGGCGAGGGCGATGCTGCGTCCAACGGGGTGTCGCCCACGCCCGACAACGGGCCCAAGGGCGCGGCTCAAGCCCAACGTTGGGGCGGCGCGCCGCGCGATGCCACCGACCCCGCTGCGCGCCTGCCCACGCCGGGGGCAGCGCAAGTGGGCACCTGGAGCGCGGTGGACAGCGGCGCCAGCGCCACACCCGAGCCTGGCGCAGTGCCGGGTCCCACGGCGCCTGCCAGCCTCACCGCGCCCGCGCTCGAACCCGTGCCGGCCATGACCACCCCCGACCTGCCCGCGCTGTCGGCGGTGGGGCCGGGTGCGGCCACGCTCGTCGCGCCCGCAGCTGTTGCTCCGGCCGCGCCGGTCGAAGTGGCCATGCCGACCGTGCCAACACCGGCGCCACGCCGGCCGCGACCCATCGAGGCCGCGCCGCTGGCCGCGCCGAGGTTGCCGGACCTCGCCTTGCCCGCGCCCGCAGCGGTGCAAGCGGAAGTGCCGGTGTCCGTGCCTGTGCCGATGCGCCGCGCGGCGCGTGCCATCGAGGCCATGCCGCTGTCTGCCCCGCGCCTGGCCAGCCCGAGCCTGCCAGCGGCGGCTGTCGTGCAGACCGCGTCCACTGCCCCTGTGCCTGTGCCTGTTCCTGCTCCTGTCCTGCCGCTGCCGCTGCCGCTGCCGCTGCCGCTGAGCCGATGCCCGTTGCGGGCCCAGTGGCCGAACCACCGATGGCCGCCGTCCCGGCGGCACCGTTGCGGGCTGCCCCGGCTGGCTTGGCCCCTGCGGCAGTGACCGCGCCGGCCGCTGCGGCCAGTCCGTCGCGTGCCATGACACCGGAGTTCAATTTGGCCGCGCCGGCGGGTGTGGGCGGCCCCAACGAGGCGCCACGCCCTGGCCTGGGCACGCCAGAGGCAGGTGCTCGGCTGGGGCACGACGTGGCCACCGCGCCGACCTTGCCGGCCAGCGCGCCGCGCCTGAACCTCGACTTGCCCCGCGCTCGCGGCGGTGAGATCAGCAGCCGTGGATCGATGGGCCTGCTGCAACTTCTGCCCCGCCCGCCCGAGACCAAGAGCAAGCTCACCGAAGGCATCGAGAAGGCGGCCAAGCCCGACTGCCGCAATGCCTATGCCGGCCTGGGCCTGCTGGCGGTGCTGCCGCTGGCGGTGGACGCCGTACGCGACAAGGGCTGCAAGTGGTGAGGCGTCCCGCTCGTCGGCGCGGCGCCCCCAAGCCCCAGGCGGAGCGCCGGACCTTGACGGTCACCCAATAATTCGAATATCATGGAAATATGGAAGAGCAAGACGTCGTCAAAGCCCTGGCCGCACTGGCCCAGTCTTCGCGCCTGCAGGTGTTTCGTGCGCTGGTGGTCGCTGGTCCGTCCGGCATGACCCCCGGCACCATGGCCGATGGGCTGGGCGTGCCGGCGGCCACCTTGTCCTTCCACCTGAAGGAGCTGATGCACGCCGGCCTGGTCAGCCAGGAGCGCGTGGGCCGCAACCTGATCTACCGCGCGGCCTTCGATCGCATGAGCGAGCTGCTCGCCTACCTCACCCACCACTGCTGCCAGGGCGAGGGCTGTGCCGTGCCTTCGGACGCATCGTGTGCCTGTTGAACCCCACCCGGAGAATCCCATGAAGCGTTTCCACGTCCACATGCATGTTGCCGACCTCGCCGCCAGCGTCGGTTTCTACTCCAGGCTGTTCGCCGCCGAGCCTACCCGCGTGGAGGCCGACTACGCCAAATGGATGCTCGACGATCCGCGCATCAACTTCGCCATTTCCACGCGTGGCGGCAAGCCGGGCCTGGACCACCTGGGTTTCCAGACCGACAGCGCCGGCGAGTTGGCGGAGCTCAAGGACCGCGCCAGCGCCGCCGACATGGCCCTGCTGGACGAAGGCCAGACCACCTGCTGCTACGCCCGCAGCGACAAGCACTGGATCACCGACCCGCAGGGCATCGCCTGGGAGCACTTCCACACGCTGGAGAACATTCCGGTGTTCAGCGAAGGGCAGGCCGGCCACGAGGCCTCGGCCTGCTGTGCGGGGGAGTCTCCGACGGCCAAGGCGGCGGCCGCTGCACTGGTCGCGGCCGAGGGTGGATGCTGCCCGCCGCGCGGCAAGCCCGTCGGTGTGGCGGTCAAGGGCTCGTCCTGCTGCTGAGCGAGCCATGACCAGCCACGTCCTCGTCCTGTGCACCCACAACTCGGCGCGCAGCGTGCTCGCCGAAGGCATGCTCAACCACTGGGCGGCCCGGCTCGGGCGCGATGTGCAGGCGCACAGTGCCGGCAGCGCGCCGAGCGGGCGCATCAACCCCTTCGCGATCGAGGCGCTTCAAAACGCCGGCATCGACACCGGCGCCTACCGCAGCAAGAGCTGGGACGAATTCAGCCGCGACGGCGCACCGCCGTTGTCGGTCGTGATCACGGTGTGCGACAGCGCGGCGGCCGAAGCCTGCCCGGTGTTCTTCGGTGGCACCGGTGGCCAGCCGGTGAAGGTGCATTGGGGCTACCCCGATCCGTCCAACGCCGAGGGTGGCGACGAAGGCAAGCGCCGTGCGTTCGAGCTGACGCGCCAGGCCATTGGCTACCGCATGCTGCAGTTGCTGGCCTTGCCGTTGGCCAACATGGATCGCGCGGCGCTGCACGCGGCGCTGCAACAGATCGCCCGGAACTGAAGCCTGTCCTGCCATGACCCAAGCCATCGCCCGCGTTGACGCGGCGCCCGCCCCCATGAGCGTCTTCGAGCGCTACCTCACCGTCTGGGTGCTGCTGTGCATCGTGGTCGGCATTGCGCTCGGCCAGTGGCTGCCCGGCCCCTTCCAGGCCATCGGCCGCATGGAGATCGCCAAGGTCAACCTGCCGGTGGGCGGGCTGATCTGGGTGATGATCATCCCGATGCTGCTGAAGGTCGACTTCGGCGCGCTGCACCAGGTCAAGCAGCACTGGCGCGGCATCGGCGTCACGCTGTTCGTCAACTGGGCCGTCAAGCCCTTCTCGATGGCGCTGCTGGGCTGGGTCTTCATCCGCCATGTGTTCGCGCCCTACCTGCCGGCCGGCCAGGCCGACAGCTACATCGCCGGCCTGATCCTGCTGGCCGCCGCGCCTTGCACCGCGATGGTGTTCGTGTGGAGCCGGCTCACCGGCGGGCATCCCCTTTTCACGCTGTCGCAGGTGGCGCTCAACGACACCATCATGGTGTTCGCCTTCGCGCCCATCGTGGCCTTGTTGCTGGGGCTGTCGTCCATCGTGGTGCCCTGGGACACGTTGATCACCTCGGTGGTGCTGTACATCCTGATTCCCGTGCTGCTGGCGCAGGCCTGGCGCAAGCGCTTGCTGCGAAGCGGCCAAGCCGCGTTCGACGCGGCCTTGGCCAGGATCGGGCCTTGGTCCATCGGCGCCTTGCTGGCCACGCTGGTGCTGCTGTTCGCGTTCCAGGGCCAGGCCATCTTGAAGCAGCCCTTGGTGATCGTGATGCTGGCCGTGCCCATCCTGATCCAGGTGTTCTTCAACTCGGGCCTGGCCTACTGGCTCAATCGCCGCCTGGGTGAGTCGCACAGCGTGGCCTGTCCCTCGGCGCTGATCGGTGCCAGCAACTTCTTCGAGCTGGCGGTGGCGGCGGCGATCAGCCTGTTCGGCTTTGAATCCGGCGCCGCGCTGGCCACGGTGGTGGGCGTGCTGATCGAAGTGCCGGTGATGTTGCTGGTGGTGCGCGTCGTCAACCAGAGCAAGGGTTGGTATGAGTCGGGCCAGCCCGGCTTGCGCAGTCGCCGGTCTTGAGCCGTGACTTCGACAAGCGACAGCCTATCCCGCAGCGATGCACTCGGCTTTGCGTTTGCCTGCGTGTCATCGGCCTGGCGGGCCCATGAAGGTGAGCTGCGCGGCTACCTGCGCAAGCGCCTGTCGGATCGCGATGCCGCTGACGATGTACTGCAAGACGTTTTCGTCAAGGCCATGCGTTCGGGCCAGCACTTTTGCACGCTCGACAACCCACGGGCCTGGTTGTTCCAGGTGGCGCGGAACGCGTTGGTGGATCGGTATCGCGCGGCTCATGCCAACGAACCGCTGCCGGACCATCTGGCCGAAGCCCTGCCATTCATGCCGGAGCAAACACCGCCGGTCGATGCGCTCGCCGACTGCCTCACTCGGGTGTTGGGAGAGTTGTCGGCCGACGATGCGGCCATCCTGAACGCCTGCGATCTGCAAGGGCAGACCCAGAAGGCCTTTGCCGCCGCCCACGGCTTGTCGCTGCCGGCGACCAAGTCGCGCCTGCTGCGCGCTCGGCAGCGCCTGCGAGATCGCCTCACCACCGCCTGCCGCGTCCAGTTCGGCGCCGATGGCCGTGTCGACGGTCACCAGGGCCGCAGCCCGAAGCCAACTCGCGCATAGTGCGTGGTCTGCGACGGGTGCATTTGGCCCAACCAGAGCCTGCATCCTTTTCGACCCTGCTTCGTCTCCACAGGCAGAGGTGAAGCAATGGCCGAGACAACCCTGTCCCAACGCACGCAGCAACTGCCCAGCCACTTTCCGCGGGCCTTCCTGCTGCTGGTCGCGGTGGCTTGGTGCTTGCTGTACCAGGCGCTGGCCCCGGCTTCAGAAGCGCTGGTGGCTGCGTTGCCCGTGGACCGCGCCAGCCACCTGGGTGGCGCTTTGCAGTTCTTCCTGTACGACACGCCCAAGGTGCTGTTGCTGCTCACGGCGGTGGTGTTCGTGATGGGCATGGTCAATTCCTACTTCACCCCCGAGCGCACCCGCGCGCTGCTGGCCGGCAAAACCGAGGGCGTGGCCAACGTGATGGCCGCCAGCCTGGGCATCGTCACGCCGTTCTGCTCGTGCTCGGCCGTGCCCCTGTTCATCGGCTTCGTTCAGGCCGGCGTGCCACTCGGTGTGACCTTCTCGTTCCTGATCTCCGCCCCCATGGTCAATGAAGTGGCGCTCGCGCTCCTTTTCGGCCTGTTCGGCTGGAAGATCGCAGCGCTGTACCTGGGCCTGGGGCTGACGATCGCCATCGTCGCCGGATGGGTGATCGGCCGGCTGAAGATGGAAGCGCACCTGGAAGACTGGGTGCGCGACATGCCCAAGGTGACGGCCGCCGCCGGCGACGCCGGGTTGAGCCTGTCCGAGCGCATAGCGGCCGGCTTTGCCAGCGTGCGCGAGATCGTCGGCAAGGTCTGGCCCTACATCCTGGCCGGCATCGGCATCGGAGCGGCCATCCACGGCTGGGTGCCGCAGGACTTCATGGCCTCCATCATGGGCAAGGATGCACCCTGGTGGAGCGTGCCGCTGGCGGTGCTGATCGGCGTACCGATGTACACCAATGCGGCAGGCGTGATCCCCATCGTGCAGGCGCTGCTGGCCAAGGGCGCCGCCTTGGGCACGGTGCTGGCTTTCATGATGAGTGTGATCGCGCTGTCGCTGCCGGAGATGATCATCCTGCGCAAGGTGCTCAAGTTGCGGCTGATCGCCACCTTTGCCGGTGTCGTCGCCACCGGCATCCTGATCGTGGGCTTCGTGTTCAACGCAGTGCTTTGAAAGAACCAGGCGTGCAGATGCAACACCGTTTCGTTCGCTCGGCGCTTGTCCTGATGCGGATCGCGGCCCCCTGGACGACCCAGGCCGTCGAGGTGCACTTTCAAACCGTGGCCGACGGCGTCTACGCCCACGTGGGCGACACCGGCCCGCGCTCGGTGGACAACGAAGGCCTCAACGCCAACATCGGCTTGGTGGTGACGCCGGCCGGCGCGGTGCTGATCGACAGCGGCGCCACCGCGCAGAGCGCGCGCCAGATCCACGAGGCCGGCAAGGCGGTGACGCCGCAACCTGTCAAGTGGGTCTTCAACACCGGCGAGCAGGATCACCGCTGGCTGGGCAATGGCTACTTCGCAGCGCAGGGCGCCGAAGTCATCGCCCATGCCAATGCCAGGCCCGACATGCTCAATCGCGGCAACGCCAGCCGCACCTACCTGGAAATCGAACGCGAATAGCGCGCGAGCCTCTCGTCAATCTCACACGAGCCACCTCGGAGAAACCCATGGACATCAAGGTACTCGGCACCGGCTGTGCCAACTGCAAGAACACGATCGCCCTGATCGAACAGATTGCCAAGGTCAAGGGCGTGCCCGTCACGCTGAGCAAGGTCGAAGAGCTGCGCGACATCATGGGCTACGGCGTGATGAGCACGCCCGGCGTGGTGATCGATGGCAAGGTGGTGCATGCCGGTGGCGTGCCCAGCCGCGACAAGATCGAACAATGGCTGAAGGCCTGAGGAGCGAACCATGAATGCACGCGTTGAACTGCCCCCTGCCCGCGAGGTCTGTCCGACCACCACACGCCGGCTGCTCGCCGAAGGTGCCTTGCTCGTCGACGTGCGCGAAATCGCCGAAGTGGCGCAGGTGGCCTTCGATGTGCCCGGCGTGCTGTTGATGCCGATGTCGGAACTGGAACAACGCTTTGCCGAGCTGCCGCGTGACCGCGATCTGGTGCTGGTGTGCCAGGTCGGCGAGCGCAGTCTGAAGGCCACCTACTTCCTGATGTACCAGGGCTATACCAAGGTGGCCAACATGGCGGGCGGCATCTCGAAGTGGGCGCGCAAGGGATTCCCGATCAAGGGCGACCTGGCGGCTGGAGCTGCCTCCAACATCAGCGCCAGTTGCTGCGGCGGCACGACCGCGTCGCCTGCTTGCTGCGACGGTGCCAGCGCCGTGCCGGTGTCCGGCAAGTGCTGTTGAGCACCCCAATGCCTACCGTGGCCGGCCGATCCTTGGGGCGCTCATGAGTGCCAACCACGACCACCCGCATGGCCACGGCCACGCGCAGGCCAACTTCAACGCCGCATTTGCCATCGGCATCGGCCTGAACATGGCCTTCGTCGCCATCGAGGCCTTCTACGGCTGGAAGGTCAACTCCTTGGCCTTGCTGGCCGACGCCGGCCACAACCTGAGCGACGTGATCGGCCTGGTGCTGGCCTGGGGCGGCGCGCTGGCGGGGCGGCTGCAGCCCGATGCGCGGCACACCTACGGTTGGAAGCGCGCCAGCATCCTGGCCGCCTTCATCAACGCCGTGCTGTTGCTGGTGGCGATGGGTTCGCTGGCCTGGGAGGCCTTCCATCGGCTGCAATCGCCGCAGCCCATCGAGGGCGTCACGATCATGGCGGTGGCCGGGGTTGGCATCTTTGTCAACACCGCCACCGCGTTGCTCTTCATGCGTGGCGGCGAAACGGATCTCAACATCCGCGGTGCCTTCTTGCACATGGCCGCTGATGCGCTGGTGTCTGCGGGTGTGGTGGTGACCGGTGGCCTGGCGCTCGCGTTCGGCTGGAACTGGCTCGACCCGGTCGTCAGCCTTCTCATCGCGGCCGTTATCGTTGCCGGCACCTGGGGCCTGTTCAAGCAGTCGGTGCACCTGCTGTTCGACGGCGTGCCCGACGGCGTCGACCTGCACGCGGTACGGGCCCTGCTGGAAGGGCTGCCCGGGGTGGCGCGCGTTCACGACCTGCACGTCTGGGCCATGGGCACGTCCGAGATCGCGATGACCGCGCACCTGGTGATGCCCGACGGCGATGCCGACGATGCGTTCCTGCAGGAGGCGACGCGGCAGTTGCATGTCGGCTTCGACATCGAGCACGTCACCTTGCAGGTGATGCGGGTGGCTTTCACGAAACCCTGCGCAACGCTTGCCGAACGCGATGTGCGCTGACCCACAGACGGTGCGTCAAGCCTGTCGCAGGCTGCGCAGCAATTCGGTTGTTGATGAACTCAAGGGTGAAGTCATGACGATGCAAATCAAGGTCCTGGGATTGGGGTGCAGCAAGTGCCGCAGTACGGTCGGCATCATTGAGCGGGTCGCTCAGGACATGGACGTGGCGGTCGAGATCGTCAAGGTCGAGAACCCCGAAGAGATCAAGCAGCACGGTGTCCAGGCCACGCCCGCGGTGGTGATCGATGGCCAGATCGTGCACAGCGGCGGCCTGCCGTCGCGTGACGAAGTGCAAGCCTGGCTGAAACCGGCCCGTGTCGGGTTCCTGAACCATCCGACCCGGCATCTGTTCTTCACCGGCAAGGGCGGGGTCGGCAAGACCTCGTTGTCGACGGCCGCCGCGCTGTGGCTGGCGGATGCCGGCAAGCAGGTGCTGCTGGTCAGCACCGATGCCGCGTCGAACCTGGACGAGATGCTGGGCATCGAGTTGCGCAACACCCCCGTGCCCGTGCCGGGTGCGCCGGGCCTGTCGGTGCTGAACATCGACCCCGACAACGCGGCCGAGTCCTATCGGCAGCGGGTGCTGGCGCAGATGGCCGCGGGTGCAAGCGATGAGGAACGCTCGACCGTGCGTGAGCAGCTGTCCGGCGCCTGCACCACGGAGATCGCCTCGTTCGACGAGTTCTCGTCGCTCCTGGCCGAAGGTGCCGGGCGCTTCGACCACATCGTCTTCGACACCGCACCGACGGGGCACACCTTGCGCCTGCTCAGCCTGCCCAAGGCCTGGACCGGCTTCCTGGACGGCAACGATCGCGGCGCCTCCTGCCTGGGACCGCATTCGGGCTTGAAGATGCAGGAAGTGCGGTTCAAGGCCGCGCTCGACGCCTTGAGCGATCCGGCGAAGACCACCGTGATCCTGGTGACGCGGCCGGACCAGGGCGCCATCGCCGAAGCGGCGCACACCTCGCAAGAGTTGCACGAGCTGGGCTTGAACAACCAGCGCCTGGCGATCAACGGCGTGTTCCACGCCAGTGAGCGCGGCGACGCGGTGGCCCGCGCCATCGAGGACCTGGGGCAGCGGGCGCTGGACGCGATGCCCGCCTTGCTGCGCTCGCTGCCGCAGGACCGCGTTCCGCTGCGCGCCTTCGACACGGTTGGCCTGCCGGCCTTGCGCGCACTGCTGGGCACCGGTGGCGGGCCGATCACAGCTCGCACGGCGCCCGTCACAGAAACCAGTGCACCGATTCGAGGCCTGGACGTGCTGGCCGACGAACTGGCCGCCGCCGGGCACGGGCTGATCATGGTGATGGGCAAGGGCGGTGTCGGCAAGACCACCGTCGCTGCGGCCCTGGCCTTGGGACTGATCGAGCGCGGCAAGACCGTGCACCTCAGCACCACCGATCCGGCCGCCCACCTGGCGGCCACGCTGCAAGGCGAGGTGGCGGGCTTGCAGGTCAGCCGCATCGATCCGAAGGTCGAGACCCAGCGCTACATCGACAAGATCATGGCGGCCAAGTCGCCCAAGCTCGACAAGGAAGAGCAGGCGCTGTTGCTGGAAGACCTGCAATCGCCCTGCACCGAAGAGGTGGCTGTCTTCCATGCCTTCTCGCGCATCGTCAGCGAGGCGCGCAGCGCCTTCGTGGTGCTCGACACCGCGCCCACCGGCCACTCCATGCTGCTGATGGACGCCACCGGTGCCTACCACCGGCAGATGACGCGCGAGTTCGAGGGGCAGGCCGCCGCGCGCATCGTCACGCCCTTGATGCGCCTGCAGGACGGCGCCTACACCAGGATCATCCTGGTCACGCTGCCAGAGATGACACCCGTGTCGCAGGCCGCCGCCTTGCAGGAGGACCTGCGCCGAGCCCACATCGAGCCTTTCGCCTGGGTGCTCAACAAGAGCGTGCTGGCGGCCGGCACGCGCGACCCCTTGCTGGCGGCGCGGCTGGCGGGTGAACGCAGGCAGATCGAACGCATGGCCGCGGGCCTGGCCAAACGCGTGCATACGCTGCCTTGGCTGACCACCCCGCCGATCGGATTTGCCGAATTGTCGAAACTCGTCCACAGGACATCGCCCGCTGCAGCGCACCCAGGCTGAGCCCATCCACCACCACCACCACCACCGAGGACCGCCATGTACGGATTCACCACCACCCTCACCGACACCTCATTCGACCAAGGCCTCGCAAAGACCATTGCTGCCCTCAAGGCCGAAGGCTTCGGCGTGCTCAGCGACATCGACGTGCAGCACGCCATGAAGGAGAAACTGGGTGCGGACATGCCGCCCTACCGCATCCTGGGCGCCTGCAACCCACCACTGGCGCACCAGGCCCTGCAAGCCGTGCCCGACATCGGTCTGCTGCTGCCCTGCAACGTGATCGTGCGCGAGGAAGCCCCCGGCCGCGTCGTGGTCGGTTTTCTCGACCCGCAGATCATGGTGAACCTGGTCGGCAAGACCGAAGTCAAGGCCGTGGCCGATGCGGCCGAACAGCGGCTGCGCCGCGCTTGCGAAAGTCTCGGCGGCAGCGTGTCGCGGGCCACCTGAAACGCCGTAGACAGCCGGTGCTGCCCGGCGATCGTCAGGCGCTGGCCGCCGTTGGTGCCGGGCCGAGCGCATAGACCGCGGTGGCCTCGCGCTTGCCCTTGAACAGCACGGGGCCCATTGCGTCGGGTGCGAAGGCGGGGCCCAGCCCGTCGCGCGCCGCGCCATCCAGCAGGATGGACCGACCCATCACCTTGGTGTGCGCCTCCAGCCGCGCCGCCAGGTTCACGGTGTCGCCGATGCAGGTGTAGGTGGCCCGGTCCTGCGTGCCGGTGTAGCCGGCCACCATCTCGCCCGTGGCGATGCCGATGCCGATGGCGATCGGTGCCTTGCCCTCGGACGCCCGCTCGGCGTTGTACAGCGCCATCAACTCCAGCATCTCCAGGCCCGCCCGCGCGGCGGCCTCGCTGTGTCCGGCCAGCGGCAGCGGTGCGCCGAAGATGGCCATCAGGCCGTCCCCGACCATCTGGTTGACCACCCCGCCAGCGCCCGTGATGGCCTCGAACATCAGCATGTAGTAGGTGTTGAGCAGCTCGATGGTTTCTTCCGGCGATTGCCGCTCCACCATGGCCGTGAAGCCACGGATGTCGCTGAACATCACCGTGCCGTGCACCCGCCTTCCGCCCAGCGCAAAGCCGCTTTGCTGCAGGTCCTGAGCCACTTCGGCCGTGGCAAAGCGGCGCACCAGTTCCTTCTGCTGATCGCGCAGGCGTTTCTTCTCCAGGCAGGCCTGCAGGCGAGCCTTCAGCAGCACGGCATTCAGCGGCTTGGGCAGGTAGTCCTCGGCCCCCAGCTCGATGCAGCGCACGACATTGGCGATGCCCTCGACCGAACTGGTGACGATGACCGGCAGGTCTCGCAGCGCGCGGTCGGCCTTCAACTGGGCCAGCACCTCGAAGCCGTCGAGTTCGGGCATCTCGATGTCCAGCAACAGCAGGTCGAAGTTGTCGCGGCGAAGCATCTCCAGGGCCATGCGGCCGTTCTCGGCCAGCGCCACGCGGTGGCCTTGCTGCTCCAGGCTGCGCGACAGCAGCAGGCGGTTGACCTTGTTGTCATCGGCCACCAGCAGGCGCGCCGATTCAGCCACGGGCCAGCTCCTGCAGCGCGGCCACGGCACGCTGGAAGGCCGAGTCCAAGGCATCGATGGCCTCCAGGTCCCGCGCTGGGTCGGGCGCCAGGCCACCGAGTTCCAGCGCGCGCGCCAGCTCGGTCACTTCATTGGCGCCGAAGGTGGCGCCGTTGCTCTTGAGCGAATGCGCCGCACGCCGGAACACGTCGGCGTCGCCCGTCTGGCGGGCGCTGCGCAGATCGGCCAGCATCAGTGGCGCTTCTTCGAGGAAGGTGTCCACCAACTCGGCCACGAAGTCGGGCCCCGCAGTCTCGCGCAGTTCTTCAAAGGTGGTCTTGTCGATCAGGTCCACGTCAGATGGCTCCTCGCGGCGTTGCGCCCATCAGCGCGTCGATCAGTTGATGCACGCGGATGGGCTTGGTGATGTAGTCGTCCATGCCGGCGGCGAGGCATTCCTCGCGGTCGCCCTGCATGGCGTTGGCGGTCATCGCCACGATGCGCGGTCGCTCGTGGGCATCGTACTTGGCGCTGATCCGCCGCGAGGCTTCGAGCCCATCCATCTCCGGCATCTGCACATCCATCAGCACCACGTCGTAGGTCTGGCGGGCCACGCACTCAATGGCCTCGATGCCGTTGCTGGCCACGTCGGCGCGGTAGCCCATCTGCTGCAGCAGCCGCAGGGCCAGCTTCTGGTTGACCACGTTGTCCTCGGCCAGCAGGATGCGCAGCGGGTGGCGCTGCGCCATGCCCGCATCGATGCGCGCCTTGGCCGGGGCGTCGGCCGGTCGGGGCGCTGCGTCGTGGGCGAGCAGGCCCACCAGCACGTCGAACAGCTGGCTTTGCCGCAGCGGCTTGGGCAGCGTGGCGGCGAAGGTGCCGTCGCCGCCGTCCTTGCGGCCCAGTGAGGTGAACAGCACCAACGGCAAGCTGTGGCCCGCCTCGCGAATCCTGGCGGCCAGCGTGGTGCCGTCCATCCCGGGCATGTGCATGTCCACGATCGCCAGGTCGAAGGGCTGCGTGGACGCCTGGCTCGTCAGCATGGCCAGCGCCTGCTCGGGGAACTCGGTGTCCTGCACCACCATGCCCCACTTGGCCGATTGCAGCGCCAGGATGCGCCGGTTGGTGGCGTTGTCGTCCACCACCAGGATGCGTTTGCCCTTGAGCGCCGGTTGCTCGCCGATGAAATCGCGCCGCGTGCCGGTGGGCAGCTCGGCGGCCTTGCAGGCGATGGTGAAGTGAAAACTGCTGCCATGCCCGAGGCCTGCGCTCTCGGCCCACATGGTGCCGCCCATCAACTCGGCCAGCAGCTTGCTGATGGCCAGCCCCAGGCCCGTGCCGCCGTACTTGCGCGTGGTGGTGCTGTCGGCCTGGCTGAACTTCTGGAACAGGCGCGACAGGCCGGTCTCGCTCAGGCCGATGCCCGTGTCGCGCACGGTGAAGTGCAGCCGGCTGCCCTCGCTGGTCTTCTCGTCTCCCTCGAGCCGCACCGTCAGCACGACTTCGCCGGCTTCAGTGAACTTCACCGAGTTGCTCAGCAGGTTGAGCAGCACCTGGCGCAACCGCGTCACGTCGCCGCTGATGGCGGGCGGCACCTCGCCTTCACCGTTGCTCTCGAAAACGTAGGCGATGTCCAGGTGCTTCTCGGCCGCGCGGCCACCGATCAGGTCCATGGCGGACTCGACGCACTCGCGCAGGTCGAAGGGCTGCGCCTCGATGTCCATGCGCCCGGCCTCGATCTTGGAGAAATCGAGGATGTCGTTGATGATGGTCAGCAGCGAATCCCCAGAGTCGCGGATGGTCGATGCGAAGTCGCGCTGCTCGTCGGTCAGCGGCGTGTCCAGCAGCAGCCCGCTCATGCCGATCACCGCGTTCATCGGCGTGCGGATCTCGTGGCTCATCGTGGCCAGGAAGGCGCTCTTGGCCTCGTTGGCGGATTCGGCGGCGGCGCGTGCCTGCTGAACCTGATTGAACAGCTGGGCGTTTTGAATGGCGACCACCGCCTGATCGGCAAAGCTGGCAAGCAGCGCCTGCTCCTTGGGTGTGAATCCGCCCAAGCGCGGCCGTTGTACAAAAATGGAGCCAATGCCGCGCGTGCCTTGCATCAGCGGGGCCATCATCTGCGAGTAGTTGATGTCCGCTCGCAGCGCCGGGTCCCGCACGCCGCGCGGAACATCGGGGCCGTGCAGCACGTCCGGGTAGCTGCACACCCGCCCGCTGGCGATCGCCACGGCCGTGCCGGTACCCTCCAGTGGTATCGGGAACGCCTTGCTCGCCTGCACCTGCTGGTGATCGATCTGCGCCTGCGTCAAGCCCGGCGCACCTGGCGCAGCGGCCACGCCGCGCATTGCCGCAAGATGCAACAGGCCATCGTCTCCGACCAGCAGAACGCCCATGCCCTGCACATCGAACAGGTGGCCACAGCTTTCAAGGATCTTGTCCAGCACGGGCTGCGCGTCGGCCAAGGAATGGCTGATCACCTGCAAGACCTCGGCCGAGGCCCGCTGCTGGTCCAGTGCCTCCTTGGTCTCGTTGAACAGGCGCACGTTCTGGATCGCAATCACCGCTTGGTCGGCGAAGGTCTGCAGCAGCGCCAGCTCCTTGTCGCTGAAGGCACCGCGCGAACGCGCCACGCCAACCACGCCGATGCTGCGGTCCTCCCAGACCATGGGTGCGAACGCCACCGAGTGATAGCCGGCGATCTTGCCCATGCGGCGCAGGATCGGCGGCGTGTCCGGGTTGTTGATCACGTCGGCGTAGTGCGCCACGCGCCGGTCGATGATCGCGCGGCCGGGCGCCGAGCCGATCACCGGCGCAGGAAACGTGGCCATGATGGTCTCGCGGGCGTTGCCGACATAGGCCGCGACCTGCAGCAGGCCTTGCTCGTCCACCAGCAGCACATCCAGCTCATCGCCGCCAAACAGGTGCTTGCAGCTGTCGAGGATCTTGTCGAATACCGGCTGGGTGTCGTCCACCGATCGGCTGATGACGCGCAGGATGTCGGCCGTGGCCTTCTGCTGTTCGAGTGCTTCAGACGTTTCGTTGAACAGCCGTGCGTTCTGGATCGCGATCACCGCCTGGTCGGCAAAGGTCTTGAGCAGCGCGTGTTCCGGCAAGCTGAAACCCTGGGTGGCGCTGTGCGCATCGGCAACGTCGCGCAGAACCGCGATGGAGCCGATGCCTCGGCCATGCCAAAGCAAAGGGACATTGATCTGCGCGTAGGCGAAGCCCAGGGTGCTGCTGAGCTGATGGGCGACACCGCGCACACCCTCAGGCACACCGGTGTCGTTCAAGGGGTCACGCATGTCGACGACATCGCCCTTCGCCACGCACAGGCCGGTTGCGGTCTCGCGCCAAGGCCTCGGATAGAACGTCCTGATCGCCGACTCAACCGCGGCCACGGCCTCAACACCCGCCTTGGCCCTGCCCCTTGCGGTCCAGCGGCTGCTCTGCAGCACCAGCATGTCCGCCTCGTTGATCAGGAAGAGATTGCTCGATGCGCAAGGAAGCAGCCGCTCGCAGCACTCCAGGATCTTGTCGAACACCGGCGCGGCGTCGGCCACCGAACTGCTGATGACCTGCAGCACCTCGGCCGTGGCGGTCTGACGTTCCAACGCCTCCTTGGTCTCGTTGAACAGTCGCACGTTCTCGATGGCAATCACGGCCTGGTCGGCGAAGGACTGAGCCAGTGCGATGTCGGCTTCGCTGAAGGGCACGGGCTGGTCGCGCTGGAAGATCAGCACGCCCAGCGCCTCTTGATCGGTGCCGCGAAGCAAGGGCAGCATCAGCGAGGCGCGGCAGCCGGTCTGGCGCTGCACGGCCAGTTCGTGCTCGGACAGTTCGAGCGCCGACCAGTCCGGGATGTGCAGCGGCGCGCGGGAGATCAGCACGCGCGACGGGAAGTTGTGCGTCACGTCGAGCGGGACTGTTCCGAAGCGGCCCGGTGACAGGCCGTCGGCCTTGGCACTGCGCATCGCCACCAGCACCTCACCCTCGCGCCGCAGGAAGGCCGTGCGGTGGCAACCCAGCAGCTGCCGCGCCGTGCTGACGATGACATCGACCACCGGCATCACGTCGTTGGGCGACTGGCTGATGACACGCAGGATGTCGGCACTGGCGGTCTGGCGCTGCAGTGCGGCCTGGGTCTGGTCGAACAGGCGCGCGCTTTGCAGCGCCAGTCCCAAGGCGGTGCTGACCGTCTCCAGCAGACGAAGGTCGCCTTCGCTGAAGGCGTGCTCGCGTTCGAAGTTGTCCACGTTGACGAGTGCGATGACCCGCCCCGCGGCGACGACCGGCGCTCGCATGAAGGACATCGGCAGCGCGGTACCCGGCACGGGTCTGCCGCTCATCTCGGCGCGCGTGTTGACCGCGACGGCGCGACGTTCCCGCAGCACGCGGCCGTTCACGCCATCGGGCTTCAAGGGATGGGGAGCGACACGCGTCAAGCGCACGCCGCGCTCGTAGAAGTAGGCCGGCGTGAGGACCATCGCTTCTTCGTCCACCCAGACGATCACCAGGTCATCGGAGTGAAACACCTCGCGCAGCTTGTCGCCCACCAGGTCGACGACCGCGTCGATGTCCAGCTGTGCCACCAGCCCTTGCTGGATGCTGTTGATCACAGCGAGCTCGGCGTTGCGCGCCTTTGTCTCCTTCAGCAGACGCTGCGTCTCCGCAAACAGGCGCGCGTTCTCGAGCGCCGTGCCCAGGCTCGAGACCACGGTCTGCAGCAGGCGCACTGCCGATTCGTCGAACGCGTCTTCGCGCTCGAAGCTTTCGATGCCAACCTGCCCGATGTAGCGTTCGCTCACCATGATCGGCACGTAGACGCCGCTGCTGGGCATGTCGGTGCCGGGCATCACGCCCATTTGGTAGGCCGCGAAGTCGGCGGCATTGCGGCCGATGACGGTGCGGCCGGCGCGCACCTCGCGGTACCAGACGCGGTCGTCGCGCGGCACGAACGAGGCCTGGGTCTGGCGCACGCCGTGCTCGACGGTGTAGGCCATGTGCATGGTCTTGCCGTCGGCATCAAGCAGGCCGATGTAGAGGTCCCGGCTCGCGAACACCTCGCGCAGCTTGTCGCCGACCAGGTCGACGATGGCCTGGAATTCGAGCTCCGCGGCCATGGCGCGCTGGATGGCGTTGATGACGGCCAGCTCGCCGGCGCGCTGCTCGGCAGCCAGCGTTCGCTCGGCCACGCGCTGCTCCAGCCCTTCCATGGTGCGCAGCCTGGCCAGTGCCACGGCGGCCTGCGCGGCCAGAGTGTCCAGCAAGTGGCGGTCCGTGTCATGGAAGCGGCCGAACAGGCCGTCCAGGTCGGCGTAGACAAAGCCCAGACACTGCTGCTGCGCGAGCAAGGGCGCGACCAGGCAGCTGCGCTGGTCGATCGCGGCGGCGCCCTCGGGGCCGTGGTGCAGGCTCGGGGATCGCGTTCGGCGCGCTTCGTCCAGCCAGGGGGTGATGGCGGCCAGCAGGTCGGTGCCGGCTTCACCGCGGGGCAGTTGGGTGCCGGCGATCGTCGCGCCCTGGGGCGACTCCAGCACCAGCAGCGCGCGCTGTGCGCCGAGCAGATGGGCCAGCTGTTCGAGGATCAGGTCGTGCAGCGCGGCCGAGGTCGCGGGCTCGTTCAGGCGCAGGCCGGATTCCACCAGGCGCGCCGCGCTGTCTTCCGGCCGCGGGCGGCCTTGCAGGTGGGCGCTGTACTCCGCCTTGGGCCGGCCCCGGGGGTGAGCGTGATTCATCTCGACCGTGTGGAAACCGGGTTTGGAGCGGCGTCTCGTCATGCGGCGGAGTCTAGACGCGGAAGCGGCCGCTCGGCGTCGGCGAGCCTGCGTCTGCGTCGAGGTGGAGCTCTGCGTCTGACCCGATCAGTTGCTGCGGCCTGTATTGCGGGCCCGACCCGGCCGGATGGACGCCTGCCGATCCCCGCGCTGCAGGTCAACGCTTCGGGTCGGGCGGTGGCAGCTGTGCCATGTGGTCGGCCACGGCCTCCAGATCGGCCTGGGCATAGGACTTCACCAGCTGCACCATCGCGGGGTTGGAATTGCCACGCAGACCGTCGCGGATGAGCACCAGCTCGCGCAGCAGATAGCGGTAATGTTGAGCGGCCACCATCGGGTGGAAGGCCTCGGCCAGGCCTTCGCCGCGCGGCCCGTGGCAGCCGGCGCAGTCGCGCTCGAACAAGGTCTTGCCGCGCGCCAGCGCGGGTGCCCGGGCCCTTGCCGATGTTGCCGGCCAGGGGCAGCGCTTGCAGGTAGGTGGCGATGTCGGCCAGGGTTTGCGCGCTCATGGCTTCGCCGTCGACATAGGGCTTCATCGGCTCGTTCAGGCGCAGGCCAACGCGGATGTCGCTCACCTGCTTGATGATCACCGAGGCATGCTGGCCCGACAAACGCGGGATCGGGTCCGCCGAGCGGCCCGATGCGTCCTTGCGGTGGCAGCCGATGCAGGTCTCGAACGCAGCTTTGCCGCGCGCGGCGTCGCCCCGGAGCTCGAGCGCCGTCCGCAGGTCGTCGGTGGCCGCGCCGGCGAACGCCGGCAGGGCGGATCCAAGCAACAGGGCCAGGCGGGCTGCGAGGCTGCGGGGCATCACACGGCCCCATCGGCCCTGCGTTGCTGTTGGGCGAAGCCTGGACACGGTGGCCTCCAGCATCAGTGCCTCGCTGCGGCGTGCCCGATCTGGTGCACAAAGGCCTCGGTCATCCGGCCGAGTTCGCGATAGAACGGCGTTTCGGCGCCGGACTGCACGGCGGCCGCAAATGGCCCGATCCAGGCCCCAAGGTGCGCGGCGAGAAACCGTACGCGCATGGCCTCGGCGGCCTCGGCCGCCACCGCGTCGCCCCTGAGCTCTGCCCGGTTTTGCGTGAAGCACAGCAGGTACAGGAATTCCAACTCCACCGCAACATGGTCGGGCAGGTCGGAAAACCCGGCGTCGATCTCGAAGCCGCCTTCTTCATAGCACTGCAGCAGCGCGGCCATCGGGTCGTCCTCTGGCGCGGACGGCTGGCCCAGCCAACGTGAACCGTAGGGTGCGGCCAGGGCCTGGGCCGGGCCGATGAACAGGCGGCTGTAGTCGACCAGCAGGCTTTGCAGGTCTTGTGCGGCAAAGCCTTCGCTCAACTGCCGCGCTTGCGCGGCGAGCACCGGATCCAGCCGATCGGCGGCGGCAATGATCGAATCAAACAGGCGCTCTTCTTCAAATTCGGCAGCCGGCTCGTAGTAGCAGGCCGACAAGAAACGGCAGAGATCCGAGCGTGCTTCGGCTTGGTCGGGGGTGAGTTCCATCATCGATTGGCCTGCATCGAAAAGGGCCGGCAAGCCGGCCCTGACTGTGGCGTGCCCTTGGCCCTTCAGGCCCGGGGGCTGTACTTGCCAATGTAGTGCACGTTGGGCTTGGTGCCCGCCTCTTCCTTCAGCCGGAAGGACTTCTCCTTCTTCAGGATCTGCGCGATCTGGCTGTTCGGGTCTTCCTGATCGCCAAAGATCCGTGCTTGCGCAGGGCAGGCGTCCACACAGGCCGGCTGCAGGCCGTTCTGCACGCGGTGGTAGCAGAACGTGCACTTCTCGATCACGTCGTCGCCGCGCACGGGCTGCAGATCGCCGCCCTTCCATTGATTGGCCATGGGCGGCAAGGCGCCGGCCAGGGCCGCCACTTCGGCACCGGAAGCGGTACAGCCGGGGATGGCCGAGGTCTTGTCGGCCCAGCGCGGCTGCGGGTTCTCGTCCATCGCATTCAGGCTGATCACGCTGTAGCTGCGGCCCTCGAGGCTCGAGTCGTCGAGCTTCTCGTGGCTGTAGGGGCACTTCTTCTGGCAATCACCGCAACCCACGCACAACGCGGGGTCGTGCAGGGTGATGCCTTCGGGTGTCTTGTACAGCGCCTTGTAGGGCTTGCCTTCGCCGGCCTTCTTGGGGTTGCCGGGGCAGACCTTGATGCAGGGCGCGTCCGAGCAGTGGTTGCACAGCACCGGGATCACCGAGTGGGTGGTGTTGGGAAACGTCCCGTTGCTCTGCATCAGGAAATCGGCCCAGTTGAAGCTCTGGCCGCTTTCGCGATCACGGTCGCGGGTGTTGTTCTCGGCCTTGCAGGCGAATGCACAAGCGCCGCAACCGTTGCACCGCGAGAGGTCAATGACCATTCCAACTCTTGCCATGATGTTCTAGCTCCTTTGGCTCGTGGTGGGCGCTCAGGCCTTGGCGATCCGCACGCCGGTGAATCCACCATTGCGCGCGGTGGCGCCGCTCAGGCGGTCGTAGTCATCGACCAGGACCTCGTTGTTGTTGCCGCCTCGGGCAATGCCCTTGGCGAAGTCCTTGGCGGCGATGCGGCCGTAGGCCCAGTGCCCCTGGCCGTAGCACTTGGCCACCGTGCCCGGGCGCACGCCTTCCCAAAGCCTCAGCTCGCAGGAGATGGTGCCGCTGACCGAAGAAATCTTCACCGTGTCGCCCGACTTCAGCCCCAGCTTGGCGCCGTCCACCGGGTTCATCTTGACCACGTCGTTCCAGGACACATCACCCGGGTCGACCTTCTTGAACTCCTGGTACCAGGGCACGTTGGCGGTGCGGCCTTCGCGGTTCAGGCGCGACTTGTAGTCGATGAAGGTGAGTGGATAGTCCTGCAGGCTGCCGTGGCGCTTGACGGTCTCGTAGTGCGGCACGAAGGCCACTTCGCCGCGTGCCATGTAGCCGCTCACCGCGAGGATGTCGTCGACCGTGGTCTCGTGTTTCTTGGCGTGCTCGAGCAGGCCCTTCTTCAAGGTCTCGCTGTAGAACTCGAACCTCTTGGTCTCGGTGGCGAACTTGCCGCCCCAGCCCTTCTTCAGCGTGTACTTGGCGCCGCTGAACATGCCCTTGGCCTTGAACTCGGCCCAGCCGTTGATCGGGGCGTCGCCCTTGAGCGGCTCCTTGGCTTTCCAGATCGGCGCGCTGGTCATCTTGGCGGCAATCTCGCTGAACTCCAGCGCCGTGGTGGGCGACTTGCCGGTCTCGGGGTCCTTGAACTCCTTGCTGTAGTAGTCGAACAGGTTGGCGAAGCCCCTGGCCTTGAGTTTCTCGGCCAGCAACCACATCACCTCGGTCTCCTCCTGCTTCACGTCCCACAGGCGTTTGACGGCGCCTTGCTGGAGCGATGCGTAGGCGTAGCCATTGCCCATGTTGGTGACGATGGACCAGCCTTCGGCCGAGTTGAAGGTGGAGGGCAGCACGATGTCGGCAAACTGCGTCATCTCCGAGGCGTTGGGCACCATGTGCACGAAGAACGGCACCTTGGCCAGCACCTTGTCCCAACGGTCGGCGCCGGTGCAGGAAAAGTTGAAGTTGGACCAGGTGGAGATGAATACCTTGCAGGCGCCGGGATCCTTGAGCATGCCGTTGGCCACGTTGTTGGTGACCACACCGCTGCCCGGCTTGGCGTTCATCATCGCCGGCATGTCCTTGGCGCCGCGCCCGTCGAGCTTCTTGCCGGCGCCACCTTTCTTGGCGATGTCGTCGACATAGGCATCGGTCTTGGGGAACGCGGCCAGCGGCGGGCCGCTGGGGCTTTGCCAGACGCCGCCTTCGACGTCGATGGAGCCCAACAGCCCGTTGAGCGCATGCACCGCCATGGCAGCGTAGGTGCCGCGAGGCGTCATGGCCACGCCCGGGCCCATCCAGACGATGGTCTTCGGCGCGGCCTTGCCCATGGCTCGGGCCACGCGCACGATCTGCGCCGCCGGGATCAGCGATTCCTTCTCGCCCCAGGCCGGTGTCTGGCTCTTCAACTCCAGGTTCCACCACTTCACCAGGCCGAAGGTCTCCTTCTCGGCAAAGGCGGCTTCGTCCACCACCTTGCCGGCCACGAACAAGTTCTTGCCGTCCTTGAAATCACCCACGAACTCGCGGTTCCAGAGACCCTCGGTCAACAAGACGTGGGCGATGGCCCCAGCCAGTGCCCCGTCGGTGCCCGGTGCGATCGGCAACCACTCATGGGCCTTGGCTGCCACGTTGGACAAGCGCGGATCGATGGCGATCACGGTGCCGCGCTTCACGATGTCCGGGAAGCGGTTCATCATGTTGGGCACCATGCGGTTGGAGGCCAACGGGTCGGTGCCCCAGCACACCAGGCAGTTGGTGTTGGCCAGGTCGTAGTCGCGATAGCCGAAGAAGCCCTGCGTGAGGCCCGGACCCATCTTCTCGGCTTCGGCGCAGATGGCGCTGTGCGAGAAGTAATTGCCGGTGCCGAAGATCTTGGGGAACGTGCCGTAGCACAGGTCGGTGGAGGTGGGGGAGTAGCGCCCACGCATGTAGGTCAGCTTGTGCGTTTCGCCGGCCTTGCGCAGTTCCATCATCTTGTCGGCCACGGTGTCGAGTGCTTCGTCCCAGCTGATGGGCACCCACTTGGGATCGATGCCACGGCCCTTGGCCGGATTGGTGCGCTTCATCGGCACCTTGATGCGATCGGGGTCGTACATCTGCTGCGGTATCAGGTGACCGCGCGGGCAGCAGTAGCCATGGTTGGTCTTGCTCAAGGGATTGCCGCGCACGCGCGTGGCCCGGCCGTTCTGCACGTGAATCTGAATCGCGCACCACTGCGTGCAGCCCTGGCAGGTGCTGGCCACCCAGGTGCCCGTGGCGGGGCTGCTGGGCTTGGCTTGACGGGGGATGAACGCGCTCGTGAGCGGCACCGCCTGCGTGGCGCAACCGGTGACCAGCAAGCCGGCGCTTGAGCCGGAAGCCAGAATGAATGTTCGTCTCGTCAAACGCATGGCCTGCTCCTTTGTGGGGATCGTTCACCTGGGTGTGGGGCGGACTTTGCGCGCTTGACAATTGGATACCTTGACGCATGGCAAGGGTGCACAAGGTTCGTGCAGTACCTGAGTGCGCAGCTCGGAGAAAGCGCCATGGGGCTTCCGCCCAAGCCGGGTGATCAATGCCCTTGGTGCGAGAGGCTGAGCCGCGCCTCCAGTCCACCCTCTGGCCGATTGATCAGCACCACCTCGCCGCCATGCGCGCGCGCGATGCTGCGCGCGATGCCCAGGCCCAGCCCGGTGCCGCCGGTGGCGCGGTTGCGCGACGCTTCGAGGCGGTGAAACGGCTCGAAGACGCGCTGCAGTTCGGCCTCGGCGATGCCCGGCCCATCGTCCAGCACGCGCAGCCGCAGCTCACCCGCTGCGTTTTCGACCTGGACGGTGGCAGCGCCGCCATACAGCACCGCGTTGTCGACCAGGTTGCCCAGGGCCCGCTTGAGCAGCGAGCCGTTGCCCAGCACCGGGGCGTGCGCCTGCCCCTCGATGCGCACGCTGCGGCCCATGGCCGCGTTGTCGGTTTGCAGCGCAGCCAGCAGCGCGTTCATGTCCACCGGCGCACGCGGCTCGTTGCCGCCCAGGCCGCGCATGAACTCCAGCGTCTGCGTCACCATTGCTTCCATTTCCAGCAGGTCGGCTTCGAAGCGCGCGCGCTGCTCCTCATCGTCCATCAGCTCGGCACGCAGGCGCATGCGCGTGAGCGGCGTCTTCAGGTCGTGCGACAGCGCGGTGAGCATGCGCGTGCGCTCGTTGATGAAGCCCGACAGGCGCTGCTGCATGGTGTTGAAGGCCCGCGCGGCGCGCTGCACTTCGCGCGGGCCGTCTTCCGACAGCGGCGGGCGGTCCAGATCCTGGCCCAAGGCCTCGGCCGCGTCGGTCAGCCGCTGCAGCGGTTGCACCACCCAGCGCACCGCCACGTAGGACAGCGCCAGCACGCTGGCCAGCAGCACGGCCAAGGTCAGCGCCAGCCGGATCGGCAGCGTCTGCGGCGCGGCGGGCAGCTCGGTGTCGAAGCGCGCCCAGCGGCCGTCGCGCAACTGCACCTCGGTGCGCAGCACGGGCAGGGCGGCGCCGCGCCGCAACCCCGACATGCCCATGCCCATGCCTAGGCCGGAAGCCGGGCCGCCGGCCTGGCCCATGCGGGGGCCGAATCCGGGCCCCATGCCCGACGCGTCCTGGCCGCCGCGCCGCCAGGCGCCGCTGCCGGCCGAGCCGGGCCCGGGCGCAAAGCCATCGCGCGATTGCACCCGCACCGCGCGCTCGCCGCCCAGCGCGAACTGCAGGTGCGTGGCGAACATGCGCGCGTGCAGGCCGCCCGCGGCATCGGCGGCGGTCAGCGGTGCCTCGGCCAGCGACAGCACCAGCGGCGGCAGCCGGAACAGCGCGACGAGCTGCTCGCGTTCGGCGGGCGCCAGCGCGTCGAGCAGCTTCACCACGTCGGCGATGCGCTGCGCTGGCTGCATGCCGAAGCTGTCGCTGAGCAGCCGGTCGCGCTCGGCCAGGTTGATGCCGGCGCTGAGCAGCTGTGCCAGCAGCAGGCCGGTGGCCAACACCACCATGAGGCGTCCGAACAGCGTGCGCGGCAACCAGCGTTGCAGGCCGGTCGGCGGCGCATCGATGCGCGTTGTGGCGTGGATCATGCGCCCAGTCTTTCAACCGGTGCGGTGAACACATAACCTTCACCGCGCAGGGTCTTGATCAGCACCGGCTGGCGCGGGTCGTCGCCCAGGCGCTGGCGCAGGCGGCTCACCTGCACGTCGATGCTGCGGTCCAGCGGGTCGGCCTCGCGGCCTTGCGACAGGTCGAGCAGCTGGTCGCGGTCGAGCACGCGGTTGGGGTGGTCGAGGAAGACGCGCAGCAGCTTGTATTCGGCGCCGCCGATGGGCGTGGCCACACCGGCCGGCGACACCAGCTGCCGCCGTGCCGTGTCCAGCACCCAGCCGGCAAAGCGCAGCAGGTGCTCGGCTTGAGGCTTCAGGTTGGGCGGCAGGCTGCGCGTGCGGCGCAGGATCACCTTGATGCGGGCCAGCAGCTCGCGAGCACTGAAGGGCTTGGGCAGGTAGTCGTCGGCGCCCATTTCCAGGCCCACGATGCGGTCGGTCTCGTCGCCGCGCGCGGTGAGCATGATGACGGGGATGTCGGAGGTGGCGCGCAGCTTGCGGCACAGCGTCAGGCCATCGTCACCAGGCAGCATCAGATCGAGCACGATCAGGTCGAAGCTGCCACCGTCCAGCGCCCGCGCCATTGCGCGGCCATCGCCCACGGCGGTGGCGCGCAGGCCGTTCTTCTCCAGGTAGCGCGTCAACAGGCTGCGGATTTCGGCGTCGTCGTCGACGATGAGGATGTGGTCGGGGCGATCCATGGCGGGGTTCACGGGATGAATTGCACCGCGCTGGGCGGGTGGCGCGGCGGGAGAAACGTATCACAGCATGTCAAGCCGCCGGCGTGACGCACGGCGTGACAAAAAGGGGGTGGCGGTGACACACGCGGCTGACAGCGCCGCGCTGCAATGGGTTTCGTCGCAACGTCAACCCCGAAAGGATGGACACCATGAAGACCGCCACCAAGATCATTGCCGCCACCGTCACCCTCGCATCGCTGGCCGCCGCCAGCGTGGTGCTGGCCCACCCCGGGCAAGGCATGGGGATGGGCCCGGGCATGGGCATGGGCATGATGGGCCATGGCATGGGTCCCGGCATGGGCCAAGGCATGGGGATGGGACCTGGCATGGGCATGATGGGCCATGGCATGGGCCCTGGCATGGCCGGCCGCATGCACGGGCCGCAGACTGGCGCCACCGCCGCCTCGCACTTGAGTGAGCTGAAGGCCCAGCTGAAGATCACCGCCGCGCAAGAGCCGGCCTGGCAGAAGTTCGACGCCTTCGTGCGCCAGCAGGCCGAAACCAGCCAGGCCATGCGCACGACCATGCAAGCGCAGATGCAGGCGCAGAGGAACGATCCCAAGGCCGCGCCGATCGACTACGCCGCGCAGCGCGAGGCCATGGGCAAGCTGCGTGACACGCACCTCGCGGCGCGCGATGCGGCACGCAAGGAGCTGTATGCCGTGCTGACGCCCGAACAGAAGGCGATCGCCGACCAGCACATGCGCCCCGGCCGAGGCCACCGCATGGCGATGCGCACGCCGGCGAAGTGAGACGGCGCATCAGCGCAGAGAATCTGCCCCCATGAACCGCATCTTCCGCTTCGGCGACACCATCGAAGGCTTTCCCGTGCCCGTGCTCAACGAGCGCGCGGTGCGGGCCGGCGCTGGCATCCTGTTCTTCTTTGCCATGGCCTCGTTCATGAACGCCTGGCTCACCGGCAACTTCCAGCCCACGCGGGTGTTCGTGGTGGCGTTCCTGATCGACTTCACCATCCGCATCTTCATCAATCCGCGCTACGCGCCCAGCCTGGTCCTCGGCCAATGGATCGTGCGCAAGCAACAGCCCGAATACGCTGGCGCACCGCAAAAGCGCTTTGCCTGGGCCATCGGCTTCGCGCTGGCCTTGTCGATGTTCTTCCTGCTGGTGGTCAACCGCGTGGTCGGCCCGATCAACATGCTGATCTGCGCCACCTGCCTGGTGCTGATGTTCTTCGAGACCGCCTTCGGCATCTGCATCGGCTGTCGCCTCTACAACCTGCTGCGCAAGGATCCGGCGCAGCTGTGCCCAGGCGGCGTGTGCGAGTTGCCGCGTGAAGCGCGGCCGCGCACTGGCGCGGCGCAGTGGGCCGTGGTGGTGGGCTTTGTCGCGGCGATGGTGGTGCTGGCCCCACGTGTGGCGGGCGAACGGCCCGAAGCGCTTGAGGCCGGTGCAGCGCCGACGGCGACCCCGACGGCCGCCGCCATGGACCCTGCCGAGGCCGAGCGCTGCAAGGTGCCGGAGTTCGCCAAGGCCATCGGCCACGAGGCGAAGTGGAAGCAGCACAACAACTGCCCTTGATCGGCCGCCCGGCATCGGGGGGCAAACCCCGGCGACTTGCTCACAGCCAGGTGCTGGGCATCTGCAGCCGCACCGCGTTGGGCTCGCCGGTGCGGTCCAGCTCGAACTCCAGTGACAGCCGACCATCGCTTGAAACGAAGCTGCCCTTGCCGTCGTGGTGCAGGATGGTTGGCCGTTGACGGCCGTAGCGCATTTGCAGACCGTCGCCGAAGGACGACACGATCAAGCGGCGCCCGGTGGACATGGCGTAGTCGGAGTCGAGGTCCCTCCGAGACAGCACGACCTGCGCGGCCAGCGCAGCGGGACGCGGTGCGGCGATCTCCACACGCTGCTCGGCCGTTGTGTCCGGTGCAGCAAAGGCGACGCTGGCCGAGGCCGCCAGCAAGGCGATCGAAAGTTGGCGAAAGACGGTGTTCATGACGTTTCTCCAGTGCGTTTGAAGTGAGACCGGGAGCGCACCAAATCCTTGGTGCGGCCCCATTGGGCTCGTTCAAAGGCGCGGGGTCATCCTTCCGTTGCATGACGCAACGGGCAACCGGCCGCTCACTCGTGGCGCAAGGCCTCGATCGGATCGAGCCGCGCCGCGCGGCGGGCCGGGAAGTAGCCGAACACGATGCCGATGCCGGCCGAGAACACGAAGGCCAGCAGGTTGATGCCCGGGTCGAACAGGTAGGGCAGGTCCATCAGCTGCGACAGGCCCACGCAGGCGCCGGTGGCCAGCAGCAGGCCGATCAGGCCACCCAGTGCGGCCAGCACCACCGCTTCGACCAGGAACTGCAGCAGCACCTCGTGCTCTTGCGCGCCGATGGCCAGGCGGATGCCGATTTCGCGGGTGCGCTCGGTGACGCTGACCAGCATGATGTTCATGATGCCGATGCCCCCCACCAGCAGGCTCACCGCCGCCACCGCGCCCAGCAGCGTGGTCATGATCTGCGTGGTGCCCGACAGCGTCTGCGCCAGCTGCTGCGTGTCGAGCACGTTGAAATTGTCCTCGTCGTTGGCGCCGAGCTTGCGGCGTTCGCGCATCAGCTGCGTCAGGCTGGACTTGAGCCGATCGGGATTGCTGCCGTCCTCCATCGACACCAGCAGCGTGTTCACCCGCGTGTTGCCGGTGACGCGACGCTGCAGCGTGTGCAGCGGCAGCAGCACCAGGTCGTCCTGATCGTTGCCCATGGCGCCCTGGCCCTTGGTGGCCAGCATGCCCACGATGTCGCAGGAGAAGCTCTTGACGCGCAGGCGCTGGCCCAGCGCGTCGGTGGCGCCGAACAGCTCGCGCTGCAAGGTGCTGCCCACGATGCACACGGCCGAGCCGGCCTGCATCTCGGCGTCGGTGAAGATGCGCCCCGAGCGCAGTGTCCAGTTGCTGGTGAAGTAT
>JADKIA010000004.1 GCA_016721465.1 Ideonella sp.
TCGACTAAGGGTCTGATGCCCTGCGGTGCGCTGGGCGCGCGAAGCATCCCGTCGTCCCCGATCACGATAAGTAGCCGCTTCTGTCGGCTCATCGCGACGCAGAGGCGGTTCGGCGAGGTGACGTGACCGAAGACTCCGCGCGTGTTGCTGCGGACCATCGAGAGGAACACGACGTCGAACTCCATCCCCTGGAAAGCATCGACGGTGCCGAAACGGAGACGCTCGGCTGTGCGTCCGTTCGGAAGCAGCAACTCGCGGTAGGGCTCGATGATTTCCGTCGACTCTTCCGTCCGAACGACGATGCCAGCGTCCACTAGCGCGTCCTCGATCACCTTGACTTGCTGTTTGTAGAAGGAGATCACGCCGAAGGTGAGCTGACAGCCCTCCCTCGAGTCCATGAGCCGCTTCAACTCCGTGACGATCGCATCTGCCTCGACGGGACGCGACTTGCTTTGACCTCTGCGTTCCTCGCCGAGCTTGCGCGGCACGCTGAGCCATGCCGCCGGGCCGCTGTAGCCAGGCAGAGAGTGCGCGAAGTCAGAGGCGGGGCGCGGAGACCTGAAGGCCTCGCCGTACGGCTTGTAAAACTGATCGCTAACGAACTGACCGAGGACGGGGTGCATTCGGTACTGTTCGTCGAGCGTTACGGTACGGCGGAAGCCGTCGCGCTCCTCGCGCTTTTTGAGATCCTTGAAGAGTCGTTCGAAGAGGCTTTCCTTCAGCATCTCGCTCGTGCGCTCTCCCTCGCTCTTGCCGGTGGACAGTGACTCCTCGAGCTCACGCTCGAGTTCCTGGTCGAGGATGTGCGGAAGCTGTCGATGATCGCCCACCAGCACGATCCGACGCTTCGCGCGCGCCATTGGAATGAATAGGTCGAGCGGCATCGCGCGCGCGGCCTCATCCACGACGACGGTGTCGTAGCCCTCGGAGCCCTTCAACTCAGCCAGTTCCTGCCGCGCCGACTGCTGGCAGGTCGCTGCGAACACTGACGTGTACGAAATGACGGCGTGCTTGACCGCCTCGGGGTCTCCTTCCAAGGCGGAGAGGAAGTTCCACGTCGCCTCGTCGGCGGCGTCCCGCGACGCGTTCTGGCGCTGCTCAAGATGGTCGCGAACTTCACTCATCAGTTCCAAGACGTCGGTGCGCACACGGGGGATCGTGTCCTCGGTCCGGTCGGGAGGGAGCAGCTTGAGCAGCAGCCCTCGGCGCAGGGCCCTGAGGTCGTCGAGGAACGGCGGCGGTTCGCGGGCGGTCCAGCGCGCGGCGGTCTCAAGCAGCTTGCGCGAAGGCTCATCTCGACGTCCTGCACGGGCAAGCTCCGGGCAAGTCTGTCGGCGTTTCGCGGCCCATCATCGGCGAAGGAGCGCCCGTCGCAGCGCAGCGCGCGGACGCAGCGAACAACGCGCTCCTGGTCGGGGTCGCCACCGGGCCGCACGCGAGTCGCTCGGACAGCTCGCGGGCGAAGCGAAACAAGCGATCCGAGAGCGCCGCGGGCACCGCGCCTCGGACCCGGGGCGCGACCCGGTGGAGCAAGGACGCGGTGTGTTCAAGAGTCCCCGGCGCCAGGAGATAGCCCTGCGTCAGCTCGGAGACATCTTTCTGGAGTGCCGAGGCCGGCCGCGGTGGCAGGTTCTTGCGGATCTCCGCGCGACGCTCGCTGCACCACCTGTCGATGGTGACATCGACGCGGTCGGCATCCTGGCTGTTCGACCGGCCACCGAACTTGATGGGCGGGAGCCCGTTGACGTTCATGCGCTGAATCGCGTTCTCGACTGCGTCGTGCTGGAAGCCGCTCAGCAGTAGACGGCCCTGGACGCCGTCCTGCGTGTCCCAGACCTCTTGAAGCCGCTCGACGAGTGCGACGATGACCGTCGTCTTTCCGGTGCCCGGCGGGCCTTGGATGAGCGCGATGTCTGGCGTGTTCAGCGCGACCCGAAGCGCCTTCTCCTGCGCTGGCGTAGGGCTCCGAGTCCCGAACACCTTGCGCCTCACGTTGGGCGTCACTGGGGCGATCGTTCCCCGACGAGGTGTTTCGACGGGTCGCTCCTCCAGCAGCAGTCCGAGCTGGGGCATTGGGCAACTCGCTTCGCGGATGGCACTCTCCGCATCCGCTCTTCGCTTGAGCCTCGTCTTGTCGCCTTGGAGGGAGACGATCAGGACGCCGGTGTCGGGCGGGGTGCCTCCTCCGTCCCGCCGTTGGGTCAAGGTGACGGTACGGTCCCGCTGGTGAAGCTCCATCCGCGCATCGAAGGCCGTGGGCGACGGTGCGTCCTTCGGGCGAGCTGGGCCTCGTACTCAGACCAAGACATCTCGCGTGTGAGCACCTCCGGGACCTCGTTGACCGCTTCTACGCTGAGCCCGTGCTCCTCGGCGAGCGTCTGCTTGAACAACCTGGCGTCGTCGAGGGTGCAGTCATTCGCCATCGAGAAGCGATACCGTCCCTCCGGGAGCGACTCAACGTGGTCGTACTTGATCCAGCGCGCCTTCCGCGCCCTGCGCAGCGCTGCTTCGTTCTCCATCGCGCCGTAGCGACTCCACAGGTCCAAGAAGCTCGAGCCGGATGTGACCAGTGTTGAGAGCTGAGCAGCTGCATCGGCGCGGAGCTTCCCCGCTACGGTTGCGTCGACAAACCGGACGTCCCCCGAGACCAGCGCGAGCTGCTCTCCTCCTTGGCCGCGTCCGCGAGCGACGCGATCGACGAGAAGCCCCTCGGTGGAGTCCGAGCGCTTCACCCGCCGGATGAACGCGCGCCGTTCGGCCAAAGAGCGCGAACGCGCCGGTCTTGGACTCGGCCGTCGCGAACCCACGCCTGCCGTTCTCTCCATCGAGCAGGAACTGCTCGTCCAGCCACTCCAGCGCACGCTCAGGCGAGGCGAGCTTTCGGTCGACGCGCTCAAGCGCCTCGAGGACCTTCTCGTCGACGCCGAGCTCGATCGGCGGCAGCGCAGGGCATGCAGGAACGTGTGGACCTGGAACGGTGAGCGCTGCGGGCCTGCATCGACGACCCAGGCAACGCGAGGAAGTGCCGCGTGCAGAGGTCCGAGAAGCAGCACCTCATGCTTTCGACCATCTCCCTGGACGCCCAGGACCTCCCCGCCAATCCGAAGCGTCGCCTGCGCCTCTCGCTCGGAAAATTGGAGCAGCGCCTCGGCGCCGGGCGCCGCCGCGTTGGGTAGCGCGCCGCTCGCCGAGGTCCATCGGAGGCGAAGACTCTCGATCTGACCGTAGGGAATCTGCTCGAGCTTCACGTACCGTCCCAGAGCCGAAGGGCGGCCATGCGGTGGGGGCGGTCCAAGGGGCCGAAGTGCAGGTATGCCTCGTTGCCAGCCTTCGGCGGCGGCAGCTTCACCTCGCTTCCGACACGCTGTAGGCGGCCGCCGAGTACAACATGCACTTCGTGGTTCGAGAGGGCTTCGATGGCGATCCCGCTCCGCAAGACTCGAACGCGGAGGACCGGCTCGTCCTCGGCGTCTGCGAGACGGGCTCGAACGACGTGCCGGAGGACGACGCTGTCCTTCGTGACGTCGAGCATCTTGTGCCAGACGGCCCGGGTGCTGACCGCAGATGCCCCGGCCGCGTCGTCGAGCTCGGGGTCCCAGCGGTTCACCTGCATGTGCGTGAACGACGCGCGCGGGCTCGCGGTGCAGAACTGACAAGTTCCGCGGTCACATCGAACGAAGAGCCGCAGCTCTTGCAAGAGACGACGCGATCGGCCGCGCGACGCAGCGCCTCGGCCCACTCGGCCATGCTCGGGCGCGCCGCACGATCTTTCCGACCAGCTTCGAAGGTCCGCTGGAATAGTTCGCGAACCGGCTTCGAAAGCACGAGATGCCTCGCGACCCCCTTGGTTGTCCGGTTGGAGTCGTCCGCGGTGTCCTCGATCCACGGTAGCTCGCCGCGAAACGCGAGCTGCTCGCGGTCCTCGCCGCCGTCGTCATCCCAGCCGCCCTCCTCGACGTAGTCGCCGAGGAACGGGTGCTGCTGCGTGAGGACCCAGAACGCGAGAACCGCGAAGGAGTAGGCGTCGGAGAGGGTCGTGACGCCAGCGCGTCCAGTCACGACCTCTGGCGCACCGAAGCCAGGCGTGAAGATCCCCGGTGCGCTGGCGGAGAGGTAGTCGAGGTTGTCGAGGTCGATCAACCAGACCTCGTTCGCGTCAGCCGTCTCCGAGATGAAGACGTTGTTCGGAGAGACGTCGGCGTATACCAGCGGCACGGCGTGCAAGCGCGCGAGCAAACCCGCAGTTTTCGCGAGCAGCTCGAGGCGTCGTCCTACGCCACCAGTCGACTGGTAGAACTCGGCGAGCTTCGACGTCCCCGGCTCGGCGATCAGGCTGCGCATCGGCACCATACCGGTGAGCAGTCGCATCGTGTAGCCGACGTGGTCGCGGAGCATGGACAGGGGCTGCGCGAGATGAAGTCGAGGTAGCGGCAGCGCGCGGACGTCCTCCAACCGCCTCCGAAGCGCCGCGTGCTTCTGTGCGTCGGGCGCGAGGTCGATGCCTGGTGCCTTTGTAAGTTGGTTCCACAGCTTCTGGGCCGACCGGGCTTCGGGCGCGGCCGGTGCGTCTTCCACCGCGCCGATGAGCTTCACGGCGATGTGCGGACTGCGTGTGCGGAGCACCACGCCCTGGCCGCCGCGCCCGAGCGGCTGCTTCAACAGGTGGTGGACGTTGCCATCGTCGTCAACGACGGTGCTGGGAAAGTCACTCATGGGGATGCCTCCGTCGTGCCGGCGTTCCAGAGCACGGCCACCGTCTTGTCGTCGCGATGTCGAGGCGTCGGCCAGTCGCAAAGCTCCTTCGCGATGGCGCGGCTTCTCGCCGCAGCCGGGCGAGACCCGTACTCCGTGACGAGGAAGTTCAGGAACTCGGATCGCCTCTCCGGCACGAGGTCGTCGGCCACGCCGTCTGTGGCGAGCAGGATCGACGCGGTCCCCGCGAAGTTCGGCTCAAGGTGGAGCCTCCACTCGCGCACGTCCGACGCGATACCCAGGCCTGTAGTCGCGTTTCCGAAGCGCTCAGCCGAGGGCTCGAGCGTCGTCGTCCCCTTGGGCGTCTGCAGCATCACCAGGCCGTCTCCGAGCTGCGCGAGCAGTAGGCGCCCGTCCTTCGTCGCGACCGCGAACAGGCAGGTCGTGGCACTCTCGTCGCGGCCCGTTTGGTGAACGTGCACGTTCCACAGGGCGTGAACGAGTCGCAGCAGGAGCTCGGGCGGCGAGTCAGGGCCGGCAGCCCATTGGCGAACAGCGTCGGCGACGGCGCGGCATGCCGCTCGCGAGCCGACCGCAGAGTGCGGGCGGCTCCCCAGCCCATCGCAAACGACCGCAAGCGCAGCTCCGCGCGCGAGGCGACTCAACCAGGCATCCTGGTTGGGCCGACCGTCCGTGAGATGTTCTGGGCCTCGAACGCTGGCCCCCATGGCACTCCACATCGCCGTGATCCTTACAGTTGATCGAGGTCGAACGGGTTCTGCATCTGCGGAAGTTCGTTCGGGTTCGCGCTTCGCGAACGCGCCGTGACGGACATCGTGACGAACTGGAAGAAGTCCTTGATGCGACGCGCATCCGCAGCGACGAAGACCTGCTTCTTCTCGTCGTTCAGGAAGCGTCGCAGCATGTCGGTGTCAGCGTCTCCGCCGATCGCCAGTGCCATGCGGTCCGCCTTCTGCGCGCGACCTTGCTTGGTCATGCGGTCGAGGCCCGTCTGCCAAGCGTCGGTGGGCTGACCATCGGAGATGAGAACGACGGTGGGGCGGTACGCGCGTCCGGGGATCTTGTCCTTGTCGTCGATGAGGTCAGCGGCCAGCGTCATCGCCTGGCCCATCGGCGTGCCCCCATCGGCCACCATCTCGCTCCACTTCACCGTGCTCGCAGGCTGAAGTGGCGTGTGAAGCTGGACCTCGCCGCCGAAGGTGATGATCGCGACGTGGATCTCAGCGCGAAGATCGTCGGTTGACGCGAACGTCGCGAGCATCTCGCGGACGGACTGGTTGAGGGCATCTATCTTCCCTTCGGACGCCATGCTTCCGCTGACGTCGGCGAGGAGGATGACAGGAAGCGGGCGGGCCGCTGACGATGCAAACTCTTTGAGCTGTGTGGTCGCTGATGTTCTCCAATTTCGCTTCGCAGGTGGTGCCGTCAGTGCCAACGCCTTCCGCCACGCGGCTTCAGTCCTCGGAAGTCGCGGTTTCTGTACACCGTCAGGATTGCGGACCCGTCGGGGGTGCAGACGACCTGGACCCCCTCGCAACCGCCCACATCCACGCCGGAACGCGCCAGCTTCTCCACTTCCTTCCTGCCGATGACGTGAATCGCTGCCCCGCGCACGTAAATCACTCGGCCGTAGCTCAGCACGGTATCGATGGTCTGGCAGTTCAATCCACGCCCGCTCATGCGAGTCCAGGCGTGCTGGGTGATGGCCGGGGCGTTGCTCGCTGCATTGCTGTGCTTGTTCATTTGGCTGGCTCTCTTGGGTTGAACGGGCCCGGACCGATTCCGGGCCCCACACCAGCCAATATCGCGATAAGCGTGCCAACACCTCCGAAGCGACACACAAAAAAGGCGAAAACTCCTTATAATGACAATGAATAGCCCATGGCTACCTCTCCCAAGGCCCGCGAATCCTGTAAATATTGGGTCTTCTCGGAACGAATTTTCCAGCGTTGGGATCACTTCTTCCTCTCCCGTGCTGCCGACCATTCTCTCAAGGCGCGATCCGTCACATCGCAGAGGGTTTCAGGCGAAACGCCCCGCTTTTTCGCGATCCTGCGAAGCTCGTCTGCCAGGTACCCCTTGAGCGCTCGCTCGACGAACTTCGTCTCGACGGTCTCGCCGGGCGGGATCAGCGCATCCAGGCTCGACGACTCGGCAAATGCGCGCGCCACCGACTGCGCCATGGAGTCCGCCCCGGCGTCAGTCCGGGACCCGTCCACGCCCGCCAGTCCGTACTCGGATGCATCGGCGGCCGACAGAGGCGAGTGCCGATCGGCCTTGGCGGCGATCGTGCGGTACGCCACCCGAAACAAGTCCCTCAAATTCCCGGGAAGTGGATGACGCGACAGCTCGTTGACTATGGCCCGATGGGCACTGTCCGGAAGCCGTATGCGGCCACTGCCGGCTCGAAGCGAGGCCTGAGCGAAGACCATTTCCCATAGCCAGGGAATCTCTTCGGGAACCTCACGCAGCGGCGGCAGCCGCAGAGTGAGCATGCTGATGCGATCGAAGAAGTCCGGATCCAGTCGCTCGCGCAGCTTTTCGTCCGAAAGGTTCGTCGCCGATATCAGTCTGAAGTCGCTGGTCAGCTGTCGATCGTCGCCGAGGCGCATGTAGCTCTTTTCCTCGACTGCCTTGATCAGAAGGCGCTGGAGGTCTCGGCTGACATCCCCCACCTCGTCGAGAAACAAGGTGTCCTTGTGGGCCATGGCGAGCAGCCCCTCGTGGTCCTTGAGAGCGCCGGTGAAGGATCCGCGCTTGTAGCCGAACAACTCCGCACGCATCGTTTCGGGGTTGTACTGTCCACAGGCGACCGCTGGCCAATGGGCATCCCGCTCCGGCACGCGGTAGGGGCTGTGCGATCGAATCCAACCGGCCAGTGTCGTCTTGCCCGTGCCCCGCTCCCCTAGCAAGAGGACGGGCACATTCAACTGCGCAAATCTGCGGGCCTCGTCGAAGATCTTCCGCATCCGCTCCGACTGAAACCGAGCGGGATCCCAGACGACAGCCGCATCCTCGGAAGACGTCTCCGAAGGACGCGCGGCTCGGTATGCCTTGTAGTAGCTGTCGATGCCAAGCCGAACCGGAACGACAGCAGGACGGCCGTTCCGCTCCTCCTTGCGATACGACTTGACGAGGGAGAACGGGGCATCGATGAAACCTGTTTCGCCCATCAGTACCAGGACCGTTTGCATGGAAGGCGTGCCCGGACTGACGTGGATGATCAGTTCCCGGTCGGCGAACTTTCTCCGCACGGCCGAGAGCCTCTCTCTCAGGAATTCGAAGATCTGTCCGTGATCGGTCGGATCGTCACCGTCCCAAGGCTCTTGGTGAATGCGCAAGCCCGGATCCCTGGCCTTCAGTTCCTCCAGCGTCTGGCTGACCGCCCGAGACTGGCGCGTTTCCTTCCCGTCGGGCGAGCGCCCATAGAACAGCACGAAGTCGGAAATGCTCCCCGCATACGGCGAATCAGGGTCGAACAACAAGGTCAGGGTCGGCCCGGGAACCGGGGAACCGTCGACAAGGCGAAAGGCACTACCGGCCCGATCACGCTCGTAGGGATCGTTGTTTACGGCTATCCAGGAGATCAGAACTCGACGACGCATGATTGGCGGCTACGCTTGAGCGTTGTCCTCGAGTGAGTGATAGTTCCCCGCCCATCCGGCTTCATGCCACGGTACGCGGATCGAAAGATGGCGAGTCGGAGAATGTGGCATCGGTCAATCCTTCAAATCTTTAGCCACGCGGCAACCAAGGAACGATTGAGAGCAGTGCCAGCACGGCCTGCGCGCGGCGACAAACTCAAGTGGACCGGCCCGACGCGGCATGTCACGAGTACGTCGCGTCCGGGTCACGCAGCGTTCCAGAGTGCACACAGCCGGATGAAATGTCGCTCCGACCACGTGATGGTGAGCGTCTGACCCGCCACTCTCGCGGAAATCTTGCGCATCGCCTCGGTGCCGCCCTCCTTCTCTGCCTTGAACCCTAGGATCCTGTCCTCGACGCTGTCGATCCAGGTGAACTCGGCATACATAAACTGAGCCGCGACGTCCGCGCAAAGACAAAGCATGTTGCCCGCGTTGTTCAAGTGCTCGGCATCCAGGCGCCCTACCAGGCTGAGAGCTTCAAAGTAATTCCCACCGCTGCGTTTCGGGAACGTCTGACCCGTAACCTGACAGCGACCTTGATACTCCTGTTCGAGGAACTCCCGCGCGAGCTTGTTCGAAGACAAATCGCGTGCCACCGAGAAGGTAACGACTCTCGGATTCGTCCGATGACTCGTCACGGCATCACGCACCGCATCCTCGGCGGTCCTACGATAGCGATCCGGATTCGACACCGGTGCTGCTCCTCCGCCTCCATCGATAGGATTGCCAGTTGCTAAGCGATGCAGACTTTGGACGCCTTCCTTGAAGCTCTTGAACTCCGGTAACTCCCGTTGCTTAGGTATGAGCTTCTCGAACTTTTCTATCACATCATCGGAAGCGTTCATAAGATACTCGGCAACCTTCCGCTTCCTGACATCCCCTCGAGCAAGGACGGCGATAGCCTCCTGCTCCTCGGACTTTTTCATGCCGAGCTTTTCGCCAAGGCCACGCGCCTCCAATGACGCCCTTTCAAAACCAGGCGGCAGCTCGTCAAGGGAGATATCGCACGGCTTGACGTAGGCGCCGCCGCAAGCTGGGAGCCAAGCGGCGTCCATCAAGAGACGCCCGGTGGCCGAAATGACTCCCTCGCGATTCGGGTTCTCGAACGACTGTCGGGTTGACGACTCGACCACGCCGCGGATACAGCTGGAGTCCGCGAGGAGAAGTCTCCATATCAGCTTGCTTCGAACCGGGGTCGGATTCTGGAGCGCGCGTCCCAGGCTCTCGATCGCCCATTCAGGATCAAAGCTATCAAGTCCGCGCTTGTGCCAGCCATGCCAGCTCGTGATCACCACATGTCCACGGTAGTCCTTGGCGCGACGGGTAACGCGGGGAGTCCTCGCAACTCCCATGGCGAGCAGAGCGTCAGGATCATCTTGCTCATAGCAATCTGGTGGCGTGATGTAGAAGGTATCGTCACCCTCAAAGTATTCGTCGACCTCGGGAGAGCTCAGGTAGAGCTGAGAAGGCGTCACGAGCTTCAGATCGTCTCTGTTGCCAGCATGGACCCCAATCAAGAATGCTGTCGTCTTGATGGCATCAAGTAATCGCCCCTTCTTCTCGAGGGAGTCGGTGGCGAGACCGGATACGACGATTCGGAAGTCCTTCTTCCAACGGGAGATGCTGACTTCCTTCTCGGCCTTTCGGTACTTCGGAAGGATCCTGGTCAGGGCGAAGTCCGCGAGGTCTGGCGGGCCGAGCTCCAGGTCATCCTGCAGGAAGGCGACGACGTCCTGCTTGGCCAGCAAGGACGCCTTGACCATCGGGAGCCCGTTTAGTTCTACAGAACCGTCTTGCGGAGGCAAGTAAGCGTTCGGCTGACCGTCCTTACCCTTCGGGACGACGTGCTCCCCGCTCTCCAGCCGAACGATTGGGATGCTATGGAACGCATAGATGCTTGACTTTGAAACGTAGCTCATGAAACGAATCAGCCACTCGTCGCTCTGGGCTTTCAAGAAACCAGCGGTCAATCGAGACGCCATATTCTCGGCAGACACTTCCATATCTACGGCCAAGGGCTCCGATGCCCACTCAGCCTTCTGAAAGTAGCCGGATTGGGAACGTCGCCTGCCCACCAGCAACTGATAGAGCGCCGGATACCTGGCGCTCGTCAAGGCAGGATTCAACCAGCGAACGCCTTCGATCCCAAACAGCGTCTCCAGCTGTTCCGTATCAAAGACCTTCGTCAGTTCAGCACCACGGGCCATCTTCGCCTGGCGAGCGGAAACAAAGCCGCCCGTTGACGTAGGCATTAGGGGCAGGCGCTGCAAGGCATCCCTGACTGCGGCATGTACGGGATAGAAGAACGACCCTTCCGCAAATCGTTCGAAATCCAAAGGGAGAGCGGAGAGAGCTTCGAGCGAAAGGAGCTTCAGCTTCTTGAGCTGCTGGATCGATTCGACGAGAAGATCTGCGCTCTGCCGAACCAGTTGGCGATTGAACTCGTCATCTTCGGGAACATTGTCTCGGGCAGGGGTCGTGCGGTATGGGGCTTGGAAGATGAGGCCGGTGTGGGTCTCCTTGTCAGTCTGGAAAAAGACAAAGAGCTTTGCTCCCACCACTGGACTGATCGCCCCTTCATCCGACAACCGTTTGGTCAACTTGTAGGCGATCTGTACGAGGCGGCCCATTGGCGCCGTTTCACTGCCATCGTTATCTACAGGCTGCTCGAAGACCAGAAAGCAACTCTCCTCACCGTCTGCGGTGACGATGAACAGCTCCCTACCTCCGCTGGCCAGCGGCCTCTCCTCCCGTAGATAGTGTCCGGGCCTTCCATCGGCTTCCCATCGGATCTCAGCAAGGTTGCGGGTGAACAGTAGGGTTTCCGGACCGAGCTTGGCCAGTTTCGCGGCGATCTCCTTTCTGGCGGTGGTGCCCTTCTTCAAGCGCCTCGCTTCCACGTAGGCTGGTCGACACATCTCATGGTCGAAGGGGAGCACGAAGCGAGTCCTGTTTCGCTCGAGGTCCGGCGGCGATGCCACGGGCCTGAGTGTGTAAAGGTCCGTGATTTCAAAGCTCTCGCTACCCGAGTGGATCCGGGGCGACGCGGTGTAGGCAAAGACGGATTTGAACCCCAGGCCGAAGTGTCCAATCTTCGTGATGTCGGTTTTGCCCTTTCCGAAGTAGCTGATCGCCCTCACGTTCTCCGGAGTGAACGGGTTGCCGTCATGTTCAATGACGAGCCGATCATCAAATACCTTGAACACGACCTCCTTGGCACCTGCGTCGTCGGCGTTCTGCAAGATTTCATAGACGAAGTGCGCCGTATCCGCATACATCGAGACCTGAGACATCCTGGATGCTCTGTCCTTGCCGAGCATCTCCTCGTTGTAAGCACTGATTGCCCGGTAGTCGGTTGGCACGGTGCACCCCTAGACTTCTACGCACAACACGCCGAGCACCGCCGCTTCGGCAACTATTTCTGCCTGTCCGGCGACCCTTGAAAGCTCTTCTGACCGTCTTTCAAAGTCCCGATTGGCAGCTTCGAGTTGACCCTCTTTCATCCGCCGAATGCGCGCATCAGTAGCTTGATCGCGTTGCTCTTCGAGCAGTGCCACACGGGCCTGGTGCGAGGCCTTGAGCGATGCCATCCTGATTTCTGCAGACTGAGTCACGGACTCAATGTGTTCTTCGCGCCGGCTCATCCAGACCCGGTAGTGAATGGTCTCCAGTCGTTCCTCCTCGGCGACCGTGATTGCTGCCACGTCCTGAGCGGCGGTGGCACCCTCGAGCAACTCCAGCAGGGCTTTCGAGTGCTCTTCGCTCTCACAGACCGGCTGGAAGGCGAAGGACTCTGTCACGCCCATGACCTTCCACCGGTAAATCGCGAAAGGATAGCGTCCTGATGCAACGTTCGATGACTTGGCCGATACGGAACACGCGAGCGCAGATGTGGGCTCCGATGTCTTGGCGGCCTGCCTGGCCAAGGGATGCGTGGGCGTGACGAACATAGCCGACCGGTCCTCGTCGGCTGCTGCCGGGTCGAAAGTCAATCGCAGATAGGGGTCGTTGCCCTTGAGCCAGCGCTCCCAGGCTCGGTCAACGGCACCGACCTGCGAGACCGCCTTGAAGTCGCTGATCAACCGGTTCCGGATTTCTTGATTGAGCTGAATGCTCACGATCGGCTGACGGCCCTGCAGCTTGTACGACCGACCCGAGTCGAGCGCCGAGAGGTAACCTTCAATGAGGTTTCGAATCCTGGGTGGCGTGAGCCAGAAGCTCGATGCACTCTTGATCAGCGCCTCATCGTGCTTCGGCACCGAGAGGCCGAACAGCGTCGCCTGTTGCTCCTCAAGAAGCGTCTGCTCCTGCACCACACGGATCTCGTTATCGGCAAGCTGCTGGAGCCGGTGGGACTGCTCTTCCAATGTCAGCTGGAGGTTTTCGGCGATACCGCGGATCTCGCGCGTGAGATTGCCGAGAATTTCTTCGCTACCGCCGAGCGCCTGCCGGAACACGCCGATTCGAAGCAGACACCGCTCGTAGATCTCGGCATCCACGGTGCCCGGCGTGATGAAGTTGAAGATCGCCACGGTCTCGCTTCGCTGCCCGTAGCGGTCGATACGACCAATGCGCTGCTCTACTCGCATCGGGTTCCATGGCAAGTCGTAGTTGACGATGCCGTCACAGAATTGGTAATCGAGGCCTTCACAGCCCACCTCGGAGGACAGCAGCAGGTCTATCGCACGAGGATCATCCTTCGGGCGGCTGAATCGGTTGCGCAGTTCACGGCGCTCTTCCTCTGGAACATCCCCGTGGATCAGTCCGATGCGGATGCTTTCCCGCTGGAGCTTGTCCACCAAATAGGCGAGCGTGTGACGGAAGGTGCTGAACACAAGCAGCTTGTTGTTCGCCAGAGCCTGCTTGTCGAGCACGACCTTGGCGAACGCCGAAAACTTGGGATCTTCCGAACTCAGGCCCTTGGCCAGCCGAACGAGTTCATCGACGTCGGCGCGGAACTCCGCAAACGCCTCGGTCATCGCCTGCACCCCGTCTTCGCTGTCCGTCTCGCTCAGTTCAAGTCGGGTCAGCTGGCCTGAAAGGATGGCCTCCAGGTAAGGCGCCAGACCAAATACGCAACTCGCCACTTGCCTGCGGATCGTCGTCATCATGAACTGCAGGTTTCGGTCGCCGTGCCGATGGGCAAGAATCCTGGCGACCAAGTCGAGCACCCCTCGGTGCAGACGTTCCTGCTCTGCCGTGAAGTCGACGGACACCGTCTCAGGCTTTCGTGTCGTGAAATTGCCGATATCGCGCCGACGCGTCCGATTGATGATCGGCGCGAAGGTGTAGAGCGACTCCAGTTCCCTCACGACCGTCAGGCGGTCTTCGATTCGCAGCTCTTGTTGAGTCAGGGCGTCGAGGAGTGGTTGGACCCGCGCGTCTGCTGACAGGACCGAGGATCCCCAATCGGTCCCCAGGGCCAGCGCGAGTCTTTCTCGCGCGGCGGCAATCCATCCCGGCTTCGCATTGCGCGCGATTTCGATCGCCGCGTTGATGTGGGGGTTGGGCTCGGCCATGTGGTCGAAATCGCGACGGCTAGGGAGCAAGTCGGGGCGAACCAGTTGAAGCAAAGTGAAGAGGTCGTTGTCGCCCAACTGAATGGGCGTCGCAGACAGCAGCACCACGGCCTCCGCGTTGTCGCAGAAGTACCTGACCGTCCTGTAGGCCCAAGTGTCAGTGTTCCGGATGTGGTGCGCCTCGTCCACGATGACGAGATCGAAGGCCGGCGGAGGATCGAGATCCAGAAGCCCCAGGATCTTTCGGCCCTTGCCTTGCTTTCCCAGCAGTAGACCTTCGTCGAACAGCGAATACGGAACGATCGAGCGCGCAAATTGCTGCGGCCAGGCTCCATCGAGGTGGGTCTCCTCGATGCAGTAGCGCAGGGCGTCACCGTCGATGTGGGTGAACTGCTCGTCGAAGCGCTTGAGTTCCTCCAGCCACTTGCGCTCGGCGACCAGCGGCTTCGGGCAGATGACCAGCACGGACTTCAGCTCACGACGGGCCTGAAGCTCCTTCAGGATGAGGCCTGCCTCGATCGTCTTGCCTACGCCGACCTCGTCTGCGATCAGCAGTCGAGGGCGATCCGCCTGAATCAATTTCAGGACCGGCCTGAATTGGTATGGGACGAAATTGATTCGTGATGCGTACAGTGAGTAGAGGTGCCCGGTGCTGGGATGCCTGAGCTGAGTGGCCGTCAGCGCGGCGTGCAGCGCTTCTGGTTCGACGTTCTTTCGGCTCGGCTTCAGGACGATAGGCTCGACCTGAGACTCGTAGTAGGTCGCGACCTCGCCCCCATGAAAAACCGTGAAGCGAGCCTCCGGGTCGCCGGGAACGACCTCAAGCACGGCCCCGGTGATGTCGGGGCGCGCCTTGAGGCGAACGACGGTCCCCTTCGAGATGCCGCCCCTGACTTGTGCAACCGGTGCTGCGACGTCGTCAATCTTCGGTCGCGGCGCCAGCTCACCGAGCACCCGTCCGCGTTCGGCCTGTGCCCGATCCAAGGTCGCCTGATCTGCACCGAGTACGCCGAGAAGCCGATACAGCGTGTCGACGTCACGATAGGCGTCTTCTGATCGAAGTCCCCCAGGCGGCAAGTGAGCCCATCTGTTGCGGATTCCTTGCGCCTCCTTCAGCCAATTGCGCGTCTGCTGATCGAGGTTCAGTCGATACCCAAGCGGATTCCAGTTCTGATCGAACACCCGAAGTAGTCCGGCGAGGTCCAGACCGGCCAGTGAATCCACTCGCCTATCGGAGACCAGTCGCTGCTGCTGAATCGAGAGCCGATCGACGACACAAGACTGCCACCAGTCCTTGCCAACCTGTGGCAACTCACGCTCCAGTACGCCAGCGATCGCTGCGGCAACATCTGCCAGGATTTGATGCATGGACATTCAGATGTTCCCCCTGTGGCCGCAAACTGGACGGTCTCGAATACTTTCACTGAACGAGCTCATCCGATGAGCCACCTCGAAGCTCTTCAAGCTCCCGCTCTGATGCCCCTTTGCAAGCGGGCACTCGGGCAGTTCGGATCGAGCCGCAGTCGGGGCATCGCGCATGGACGGGCACTCGATCGACATGTCGGCTACCCGATGCCGGCGAGCAGCCGGTCGATGAGATCACTGGCCTGGCGCTGCCGGAGCACCCTGGCCTCGCGGAGTTCAGGCTCCGGCCCTTCGCCAAGCTCGAACTTGACCATCAGAAGCCGATCCTTGTCCGGCGCAGGTGCTCGGCCAATTCCTTGGCGCGCCCCTCGGCGCGCACCAGGTCCAGGTAGGTCTGGATCGGGCTGGCCAGCCAGACACCGTCCACCCGCTGCCTGAACAGCAGATCCCCTGGCGACTTGGCGTCGATGACCACCAGATTCGCGCCCTCGCTGACGGGGCGGACGCCCAGCTCACCCAGCGCAGCTTCGGTGGCCGAACCGGCCGGCAAGCGGATGCGAACCTGCGAGACGTTCGACAGAAAAGGGGCGTAGCGCTGGGCAGCCGCTTCATGGGTGACCGCGTAGTCGATCCCACGCGAAGAACACACACCATCGAGTCCAGCGGCCAGCGCGTCGACCTTCATGGAAGGAACGAAGAACCTGCGCATCGCCTCAGCCGGTTGCTGCCGCAGGCTCGTGGCCCAGGCATCCAGCAGCGCAGCAGGCTGACTCACGCGCCGCTGCTTTCCCGGCCCCTGCCCCCGTGAGTCCAACCAGTCGAGTCGTTCCAGTTCGGTCAAGACCATCGATACCGTCGATGGGGAAGCCGAGACGTCTTCGGCTAGCTCGGTCACCCCAAGCCAGTCCTCGCGGCGCATCAGCAGGCCATGCAATACGTGAGCGCGACGCCCTGAAAACAGCGAGCGGATAGCGCGAGAGGTCGACTTCGACGGTGGCTTGTCCACGAAGAAGAGCGCCCCCGGTGCGGGGAGGTACAGGCTGCCCCCAGCGTCGAAATATCCGACCCGCTCCGCTTTCAGCAAGTCCTTGGCGCCCGGGGAGATCGATTCGGCCGCGAGCAGCGGCACGGCGTCTTCTGCGCCGGCATCGACACTGCGCCGCGACGCCTCATCCCGGATCTGCCAAAGTGCCTGCCGGACATCCCGCGGATAGAGCGCCTTTCGGATCCCGACCAGCAGTCTCAATGGACGTCCGGCGACCTGCATCGAGACCGAAACGTCGTTCACCGCGGCCTGCCCGCCAGCGTCGCCCTGACACGCAAGGTCAGCCGTCACTTCCGGAAGGGCCCGCAAGGCTTCCAGGAGTTCGGCGATCAACGCGCTCTCGACTTGAGGTGTGTTCACGACCATGCCTCATGAGTTATTCGCTGTACAGCGAATGAAGGTACTGTATAGAATATTCCGAGTTATGGCAATCTTTGCTGCACAGCAAAATTGACTCCAGACCAGCTTAGCAGACCCAAACACCGTCACGACGCCCTCGAAGGGAATGCGACACCCATGTCCTCCAGCAAGCCGCCAAAGACACGCACGGGGGCTGACGACGCCTCCAGCCTGCAGACTCTGCTGGCCCTCTCGCTGGACGGAAGACGGGAAGCCGTGGCCCGGGACGTGCGCCGCCGAGCACCGCAGTTCAGCACCATCTCCGCCCATGATCTGGCAGATGCGCTGGACGTGCCGGAGCACTGGCGGCCGGGCAACGAATGGTCGTTCACTCGCTACGCGCCGATCGTCAGCGCCGAGGAACATGCCAGGTACAACTCCCCGGCATCCGAACTCGTCTACTTGATCGAAGACGCCGTATCGGCCGAGCGGTTCCTGCAACTTCTGAAGCATTCCGAGCCGCTCGACGATGCCGACGACCCGAGCTTCGCGTTCCTGACCAAGGTCGAACGCAGCCGCCTGGAGGATGCGATCGCCGAGAAGCAGATGGAAGCCAACGAGTCGAACGGAATGAACTGCATCGCAAGATGCTCGGTCGAGAGCGACTCTGGGGCGGTGCTGGAATTCGAAGGAGACGTCGAGGACGACGGGGCCTGCATCAATCTGCGCACGCCGTATGACAAGCGCGCAAAGCGATTCACAGACCTCGCTCGTTGCCGCACGTCGTGCTGGTAGTGGTCGTCTATTCAGGATCCCCAGATCGAGCGGACTGCGCAGCCATGAACCCAGCTATCTTGTCTTCGTCAGCAAAGGGCACGCGCCACAGCGACATCTTCGGTGGTGCCAACTGCGTGGGCGCGACGCTTCGGACCCATCCAATCTTCGCCACAGCCACCCAAGTGCACTGTTCCCTTCCGCGCAGCGCCATCCTCCACGGACGAACTCTCTGATGCTCCTGCCCCTGCCCATCATCTCTGCCTGGGATCCCCGCGCGACCTCGTCCGGGAGCCTCGATCCGCTTGGCGCTCTACGTGCCTACACCGCGATCGCGACGACCCTGCTTCCCGGGGCAACGACCATCACCACACGCCCGCGCTACCTCTCGTGGGTCTGTGCCGGCCTCCGCCTCCTCGATGAGCTGCCCGACGCACCCCGAGGGGGCCAGGCGGGGCGGGCGCGCCGCAAGCGAATCCTTTCCTGGGAGCGACTCGTCGCGCTGGCGACAGGTTGGTACGCCAAGACCGAGAAGGTGGGCATCGAGCATCCTTGCTGGCGTGCGCTCCGCGGCGTGAGCTACGTGCGGACTGCCGTCGCCGACAAGAAGACCAGCTTCGACTTCGGCATGCTCAAGAACCAAGCGGGAGTGGGCGGGATCGGTACCTATTGGGTGACGCTAGTCGAGGGCGGTCTCGTCGAGGATGCGTCTGCGCGTCTCACCGCCCGCGGCGAGGCGCTTGCCGAGGCCTACCTGAGCACCAAGGGCACGCCTCCGCGCACGAAGCTGCTCGCGGCACTGGCCGGCATCAGAGGTGCGCTGTCTGTCGAAGAGCTCACGGGATGGGGCACGGTTGGCAACTTGGACGCCTCAGTGGCCGGATCTCATGAGCGTCGCCATCTTCTCGACGCGCTCCTGGAATCAGAGACGCACCGTCGGATGGCGGCAGCACTCGGAGGGGAGCCGCGCGCGCATTCGCGGGACGACTGCTTCAAAGAGTTAGAGGAGCGACTCGCCGCGAGCCATGACGAGCTTGCAGAAACGCTTGCTTGCGTGGTCGCGGTGGCTCGCCCATTCGAGGCGCTCCATTCGGCGCTGCTCGACCGCTTCGACCGGCTCCGTTCTGCCGACACCAACGGACACCCGGTGGCAGCGGACATCGCGGCGGGCCTGGTCGGCGCCCCGGGCACGATCGCGAGTCTCGGGGCAGCCCTGAGAGCCGCGCTCGACGAGAACCCAAACTTGCCAAGGGTGGTTGCTGCGCCGGTGCGTCAATTCTTGTTCGCCATAGAGCCGGTCTGTCACACGAAGGACGCGTCCTCGTTTCTGGTGGCCCTCTTGAAGCATCACGACCGTGTGCAGAGCGGCAAGAGCGACCCCTCGCGACAGCCCAAGCAGCCTTGGGTCGAGCTGCGACCACATGAAATACTTGTTGCACCTAGGTTCGCTCTCGAAACGCTCCCGGTGCCGCGTCCCCCCGGGGCGTTCACGCACCCCTACCGCTTGGAGCCCTTCGCCGGGATGCTCACCGAGCTCGACGGATGGAGGACCGCATGAAGCGCCTCCTGGAGCTCTGGGCTCCGCCCGCGGGACACCGCCTCGCTAGCGTAATTGCCACCACCTACGAGTGCCAGGCAGACTTCGTCGAGGAGGAGATCCTGCCGGTTGCGCTCGATCTGAAGACCCCGCCCGCGCGCGGGCGAGACTTCCGCGTTGAACTGGAACGCGCCCTCCAGGATGTCGAGGTCACATTGTTCCTGCACCCGGACCGGTACCTGCCCGGCCTGCGTCGAAGCCCGCGGATCGACCTCATGCCGCTCCCCGAACGACGCGTGCCCAAGCTTCACGCGAAGGTGTCGCTACTGCGATTCGTCCCGGAGGGGACCGCAAACTACGAGTGCCAGATCATTCGGCTCATCGTCGGCTCGGCAAATCTCACGAGCTCTGGGTACCGGAGCAACCTCGAAGTCGCGATCGCGCTCGACGACGCTCCCGGCGCCGATCCGGTGGTGGTGACGGCGGTGAGGGACGCCGCCGCGTGGCTTCCTGCCTCCCTCAGTCCGATCCCCGACCAGTCTATGCGTCAATTACGCGACATCGACGCGGTGTTCGCAGCGCGGCCGTCGCCACCCAAGCGCGAAGGACTTCGGTTCGTAGGTCTGCCGCGCGCCGGCGGTCTCATCGAGGCCCTCAGAGACGTCTCGCCCCGCTCCGCGCACACGCTCACCCTGGTCAGCCCGTTCTGGCCTGCCGGCGACGAACCCTCCGACGTGGTGGACGCACTGGCGCGCGCAGGCCGCGGTGTGCCGAGGCGGGTTCGGCTGGTTGGCGCATCCAATGTAGATGCCGAAGGGACCGTCCGGCCGGTGATGCCGGCAGCCCTTCTATCGTGCTTCCTGAAGAAGAAGGTGGAAGTCGAGGTCGCCGCCGCCGACCCCGCGCACGGGTGTGGCGGCGAGGAGCCTGACGACGACGACGAGTTCGGTGCCCTCGCTCCCAAACGGGCTGTCCCCTTCGCGCACCGGGAACTGCACGCCAAGTTGCTCATCCTCGAGGGTGACCAGGTCGTCCGCCTCGCAATCGGTTCCTTCAACCTCACTAGGAAGGGGCTCGGACTCCACGGGACTGGCAACACCGAGGCAGGAATCGTGTGGACTCTGCCGGCGGCCAGCCGTGACGGGCTGAAGGATCTGCTGAGCTATGCCACGGCTTGGCGAACGGTCACGGAAACCCCAGAGAAGTTCGTGATCCCGCCGCCGCCCATGGACGGAGCCGTCGGCGGCGGCTGGCCGGACTTCTTGCTCGCGGTGGCAGCAAACCGAGCGGGCCTCCGCCTCGAGGGGGACGGGCGCATTTGGCCCTCGAGTGTCAACGTCCGCATGCGAGACATCCGAGGACGCCTAGTCGGGCAAGAGCGCTGGTTTGACGACTGGGCGGTGAGCGCGCCCGTCGAGGATTCCTTCACCGTCGAGCTGCCCATGGTCGCGAGTTGGACCTCGGCTCCCGACATGAAGCCTGCAGTGCTCTACCCCATGCTGCCAGACCTGGAGGTTCATCTTGCCTGGCCGGGCGGAGAGTCCGTCGTGCCGGTGGTTTTCGACGAGAAGCACCTGTTCCCTGTGGCAGAGCGTGCCGCCCGAGAAGACGAGCGCGCACTCATCGACTGGTTCCTCGGGCTTCGGCCCGAGTTCGACGCCGACGCGGATGGGTTCAGTCACGGGATAGATCCAGCCGAAGGAGCCCCACCCGAGCGGGGAACAGGGAACGACATCCTGAGCTACCTCGTGCGTGACTTCGTGCACGCGCTCCCCGGAGTTCGCGCCGGCCTGGCGGAGGCCTCCATGACCGAGACCGGTCTGCGTACCGCGTTGCTCGGCACCCGCTCCCCGGTTGCACTCGCACGTGAGGTGGTGGAAGGGCTACGGAAGCCGCGACACGGAACTCCGAGGAAGACCGCGGTAGCAACCATCTTCGAGCTGGTTGAACTACTCCGGGTCGTTGAGGACGCCGAGCTCCCCGAGCTCCCTGACGCCACAACATCGAGGATTCGTATGGTGGCGGTCACCGAGATCCGCTCGCTGTTGGTTGCGGTTCTAGCTGCTCACCCAGCCGCCGCTAATTCGCCAATGCTTCGTGGATTCCTCGCGACCTTTGGGGGAGGGGTGCATGCAGCGACCTGAAGGGCTCAACTACAAGGCTTCGCTCCGGGCAGCGCTAGGGGACACAGACGAGGCGCGGGTCGCGGCGCTGGCGAACCGGCAAGAGCGGACGATCGATGCCCTGCTAGCGCGGATGTACGGTCCGGACGCGAGCCGTCGGGAGATCACGCTTCTTGCGGATGAGGTCGGCCTGGGCAAGACATTCGTGGCACTCGGGGTCGCTTGGTCCGTCCTGATGCAGCGTCAGGAGGCGGGACTCGCCCCGGGTCCCGTCCTGGTGGTCACGCCCCACGCGCACGCGCTCTACAACAAGTGGGGTCGTGAGGCCGAGCGTTTCAACAGTCTGGTTGCCCCTGCAAACGGGGGCTTCGAGGTCGTTTCTGTCCAGGCGCCGCACGAGTTGGGGGATGCCCTCCGCGCGCGGAAGCCCCTGCTGGTGATCGCACGCATGCCCGCTCTCAGCGGGCGCCTTACACAACGAAGTACGTCTGACCTGGCCATACTCCATTGGCTCTTTCATCAGCCGGGCTTTGAGCTTGATCTTGACGCGAGGGTGCGGCTGGTCGGTGGCCGGGGCGGTGAGTTCTGCCGTGAGGGGCTGGATCTGCGTCGCTCCACCGCCGCGTTGAAGGCAGCGGAGACCAGTTGGAGCCTCGGCTTCACGGAGTCCCATATCGCCGCAGCGTGGGTGCGGCTGAAGATGACTGACACGTTGCTTCGCGCGCGCATGGCCGAGGCCTTTAGGTCGGCCCGAGAAGGGCGAGCACCGAAGAGCACTTTTTGGGATGACCTCCGCGAACTTGGTCGCAGCGCGATCGGCCAGCGAATTCCCCACCCGCTTCCGCTGGTTATCGTCGACGAGATCCACAACTGGAAAAACGCGCCGCAGAGCTGGTGGCGCTTCCAGCACATGCTCGGCGGGCGAGTCGAGCGACTCCTTGGGCTTTCCGCCACGCCCTTCCAGCTCGGGCCACACGAGCTGGTCAGCGTCCTTGGACTGCGCCGGTGTCTCTCGCTCTCCAAGGAACGAGCGGCCTTTCTCGACGCAAGGGTCTTGGAGCTTCAGGGCGCATTGGAGACGGCCGGCACAACCGGGTCGCGGCTTCGTGAGGCTTGGGGTCAGGTTTCCCCTGCCGACGAGCCGGCAATCGCAGCCGCATGGGTTCACGAGGGAGAAGCTACCGCGCTGCCTCCGCGCCTCCAGGAAGCGATCCGCGCCGCCCGCGTTGTGGGGACTGCGCATCGTGCGCTGATGGGCAGCTTGCGGGCATTCCTCGTGCGCCACCGCCGCGACGTGTCCCATCGGGCCTGGTGGGTGGGTCGCGAGTCGGCGCCGGGCCAGGATACCCCCAGCGCCCTAGGAGGCGCATTCTGCTGGCGGCCTGGCCTCGACGTCACGGGCGACGCGGAGCTCGTGCATTACCTGATGATGCGCGCTGTGCAGGAAGACACCGGCGGGAGGGGAAGCACGACCATCGGGGCCGACCTCGGGGGCTCCTACGACTACTTTCGCAACTCGGTGCTGATAGACCTCATGCCTGGTCGCACGCCGGCTTCTTCGGCCTATGTGCGGCTTGTCGACGAAGCCACTGGAGTGGAAGCCGGCCACGAGCACCCGAAGGTGGCCGTCACGGCCGAGCGAACCTTCCGGGCCTGGCTGCGCGGTGAGAAGACCCTGGTCTTCTGCTTCAACGTGAAGACCACCGAGGCCGTTCTCAACGCGATTCGAGCGCGGATAGACGGCCACGAGAACCTGGTCTTGAGTCGCGCCCTGAACTGCGCGCCAGATGCGGTCGCCCAGCGCCTCAAGAACCTCCAGAGCCGCCTCTACAACTACCGGCAGGCGCCGTTCCTGCTCTTCCAGGACCACCCGCTCGCCGGGCCGACGGGGCGCGTCCCCGACCGACTACGGCTAACTCCTGATTGCCTCCAGGGCATCGCGGTCCGGCTGGCACAGGGTGGACCTCCCGACGAACGTGGCCGGTTCGATCGGCGGCGCGTGCTTGCGACCGTAGAGCAGTACCTCGCGACGCGGTGGCAAACCTTTCCGGATGGTGAGGATTGGCTGGGAGAGATCGCGAGATCGTGGCGCATTGGAGTCGACGCGTCGGTCCTGGCCGACTCGGCACAAGTCAACACGGGTACCGACGGAGCCTCGCTGTCGGCTACGCTGGCAGGCGCCGACTGGCCTGCGCGGAGGAGACGCGAGATAGAGGGCCTTCGAGGCCAAGAGCCCGAGCCGTTGCCCGACGATGCCGAATTGGTGGACGGTGGCGGAGCGGTTGAAACGGGGGATGTCCGGGCATGGAGGACGCTGCTGGACAGCCGGCCCGGCAGGGCTGTCCTTGCGCCGTACATCGACAACGAGCGCCTCCCGAGCTTGCTATCCACGTTTCACTCTGCGTCGATGGCCAGGCTTCCCGCAGTGCTGCGTGCGATCGCCGCCCGCATGCTCCGGCGGATGGTCCGATCATCTGGATTCCTGGTGCGCTTCCTCCTTGAGGATCCGTCGAACCGGCCCGCACTGGAGGATGAGGGGGATGAGGCGGACGGAACCTGGACGCGGGTGCTGCACGATCGCTGGTCGGCATCGCCGGCCGGAGGAGAGTCCGCCCGGGATCGCTTCGAGGCCTACCTCGAAGGGCTTCGCAAGGCGACCGGTCTTGCGCTCCAGATTCAAGCGTTCGACGACGCAACCAGGAATCTCCAGACCGCCGCACGCGTCACCGGCGCGGTCGCCAGCATCGAGCGGGATCGCCAGTTCACGGGGTTCAACACGCCATTGATGCCCGAGGTGCTCGTCGTAACTACCGTCGGTCAGGAGGGGATCGACCTTCACCGCGAGTGTCGGCACGTGATCCACCATGATCTACCTTGGAATCCCGCGACGCTAGAGCAACGAACCGGCCGGGTAGACCGCATCGCCAGCAAGGCTGAGCGACTGCAGCTCAAGGGTGCCAACACGCTAGACGTGGTTGTTCCTTACATCGCAGGCACTTACGACGAGCATCGCTTCCGTGTCGTGCAGGGGCGCGCCCATGTGTTCGAGGTAACCATGGGAGCGGACTACGCGGTTGACGGCCACCGGCAGCTCACAGACGCTATGGAACAGGATGCCGAGGACGACATCGGGATAGCGGGAATGGCGTGGGCCGCGCTCCCAGAGGCAATGGCGGACGACCTGCGACTGCGGTTGGAGGCGGAGTGAAAGTGCCACACCGAACATGCTGCCGTCCTGCGCCTTCACAAACCGTTCCGTACTCTCCTGGTCCGGTCGACCCACCGGTCAAGGGACGTAGTACTCGGGCAGGACGTGCAAGGGCTGGCTGCTGGACTACACCGGGCGGTGGCTGGCTGTCTGTATGAGAGTCGATTTCATGGTCAACGCGGCGCACGTGCCGGAAAGCCCGCGTACCACTCAGTAAACCCCGGCGTATCGTGTCCCGCTTTGAGCAAGACCCGCGGTTCGAGCCAGCTGGTGATGTTCTTCTTCGGCTTCTGGTGCCAGCTGATATTGAAGGAACACATGCCTTCGCCATCAAAGAACTCGAGCTCGCTGTATGGGAGGTGGTCATGAATCCAGTAGGCAAGACCACGCCAGTCTGCGCCAGCGGCATAGCGGTCCATGAACCAGGGGACGACGATGCACGCGGTTGCGCCAATCAACCCGTCCTCGTCCGGTATGTCCCAGATATGCCTTGCATAGTTGGTCTCATTGCGGGCGCAGTTGTGGCCGTTTTGATTGCCGGCTGCGTTGACACTCGACGACCGATACGCTGATCGGATCTCGATCCGCCCGAACGTGGCATTGAGCGGCTCGAGCAATTCTCGGCACAGGTGCTGGCCTGCCTCGATGGCGCGAGCTGGATTGTCTGGGAGATTCGGAATGCCATAGAAGTTCGAGATCTCGCTGTAGAGAAAGTCTCGCATGAAGAAGTTGTCGGACAGTCGGATGCGTCCGAATTTCTCCAGCGCCTTGAACGATGAAATGGTCTTCACAAGTACCTCCTTGATGCCTGCACGTTGGGACTCCGTGAATCGACGTCAACCCACCTCAACCCGCAACGCCGCTGCCGCGACCGGCAAGATGAGCCACATCTCCTCCACGGGCAATCCGCTGGCTGCTTGAAGTACGTCGCGATACGCCGCGAGCTGTCCGGCATACGTGGCGGCCAGGTCACCCCACTGGTCCCGCCCCTGCGGCGTGGACTTGTGATCCATCAGGATCCAGCCGGTAGCCGTGCGCAAGACAAGGTCGGTCCGGCCGTGCACATGCTGCCCTTCTGACGTGGCACGTGCGACGGGAAGTTCGACCACGGGGATGGCATCTGGCCAGCGGGTTGCCAGCCACGAGCGCAGTGCGCCCAGTTGGTGGTGGAGCGCTGCAGCGTCCACGTCGTCTCCGGCTTGCATCCGCTTCAGGATTGCCGCCACTTCCGCCATGTCGAGCGGCCTCAGAGGTGTCGCCAAATCGGCGGCGATGCAGGCGTGGATGGCCTCGCCAAGACGCGAGCGGTCGTCCGAAGCGCCAGTGTCGATGCGTCGTCCGATCGGCACGGTCTCGACGATGCGCGCGGTAGCGCCGGTCAGCGATGACGGGCTCACCTTCAGGGGTGGGCGCACCAGCGGCTTGTCGACGTGTTCGAACCACGACAGGTCGTTTTCGCCCGCATCCGCGGCCTCGGACAACACCCCTGCTGCAAGCTCCCAGCGCTCGAACGGAACGTCAGTGCCGCCAGGCAGCTTGATGATGCGCGCGCCCTCCTTGGGCAAGATCTCCCCGAGTGCGACCATGTCCATCCACTCGCCGGTCTGCTTCTTGGCCTGCCGCGCGAAGACCAACAGGTCGCGTGCGCGGGTCATACTGACGTAAAGGAGGCGCTTGTTCTCCTCAGCCGCATCGGCGTGCGCCGCCTGCCCGACCGGCAACGAGGCGATCTCGTCGGCGATCGTCACCTTCTTCTGTGCTCCAAAAGCCCAGGGCCAGTAGCGCACGAACCGGCGGTGCAGCGGGCGATCGACATCGAACGCCGCAAGCGACTCGGTCTGAACGCCCCAGAGCCTGTCCCTCACATCGCTCGCCAGATCGCAAAGCACCACGACCGGCCATTCAAGGCCTTTGGCCGCGTGGTGCGTCATCACCTGCACGGCATCCACTGCGGGCAGTGCCTTCGTGTCGAGCTCGTTGGCCTGAAGGTTCTGCAGCCAGAGCAGCAGGCCCGACAGCGACGCAGCATCCCGACCGGAAAGGCACTCGTCTTCGTACTGCTGTGCCAATCCGATCACCCGGTCGAGATTTGGCCAGACGGACCCGGGCCCGGTCAGCGCCTTGCTGCCACTGCACCACCCGGCGCATGAGCCCGCAACGCGCAATCACAAGCTCCACGGCCTCTTTCGGCGTCAACACCGCGGCCTGGTCACGCAGGCTGCGCAGCGTTTCGAGAATGACGTGCGGCTCATGCCCGGAGATCGCGCGCTCCTTCCACTCGCCATGCGCCTCGCCTGCGGCGAGCCACTCCAGCCTGTCCACGAGCCAGGTCTCAGGTTCGGCACAGTCAGCCAGCGACACGATCTCCGCCGTCGCGAGCGTGTCCTGATCGTCGTTCAGGCGCCGAATGCACGCCAGGGCCAGCACCACCTCAGGCTCGCCGAGCAGGCCTGGCTGCTGCGTGGCACTGGCGATGCCGGCGGCCCCAAGCGCTGCGGCGATGTCCTTCACCGTGTCGTTAGCGCGCGCGAGGATCGCAATGTCGGCGGCGCGCACGCTTCGAAGCTGCTCGCTCTTCGGATCCATGATCTGGGTACTCGAAGCCAGGAGCCGCTGGATGCCGGCCGCGAGAGCCTGGTTGCGGGTCTCGGCGTTGTTGCCATCGATCAACCAGTCCGCAATCGCGACGGTCCCGTCAATCTCCAGCCGCTTTGCAGAGAGCGTCACCTCGCTCGCGGCCAATCCCTCAAACCGGGCCGCGAAGACATGGTTCACGAACTCGACCAAAGAAGGCCGCGACCGCCATGAATGCGCCAGCACCTCTTTCGTGCCGTCCAGCTTGGGCAGCGCCTCTATCACGGACCGCATCAGCGCCGTGTCACTGCCACGGAAGCCATAGATCGCCTGCTTGATGTCGCCCACCCACACCACCTGCCTGGCGTAGCACGCGAGCTTGAGAAACAGCGCCAGCTGGATCGGGCTCGTGTCCTGAAACTCGTCGACCATCAGCAGGTCGAGTTCGTCGCCCAGCGTGCTCGCCACGAAGGGATGGTCCAGCACGTCGAGCAGCAGGCGTTCCTGGTCGGTGAAGTCGAGCGCGCCGATCTGGCGCTTGGCGCTCGCGTAGGCGTCGAGCGTGTCGGCCGCCAGGGCGAACATCAACTCGACGTAGCGCCGCAGGTCACCGTGCAACCCGGCGTGGCTGGCCAGCATGACGGCAACTTCCATCACCGGCTCGGCCAGCGTCTTGACCTTGGCTGAGCCGCACACCGTGAGCTTGTTCCAGGCTGACCACGCGAGCGTGTGCTGCGCCAGGTCGCGCTGCGCCGAGATCAGCAGGTCGAGATACTCCTTCGTGTTCTTTTGCGCGTTGTCCTGCATCGACTGCATCACGCCTGGAATCGCCGCCGCCAGCGCGGCGGCCAGCCGTGCATCGAGATCCATCTTGGCAGGCGCCGGAAAGTGCGAGAGCAGGTTGTCGGCGTTGGCCGTGCCGAACCCGCGCAACACGTCCGCATCGATCGCGTTCGCGCGTGCCTGGTCGACCAGCTTGCCCAGGGCGTCCTGCCAAGGCGGCTTACCGCCGCGCGGGTCAGTGTCCAACGAAAGCCGGCGTGCCACCTGCAGCAACTCTGACAGGGCGTGCCCTTCGATCACCGTGTCGACAGCCTCGCGCAGCAACTGGCCGGCCCGGGCCTCGTCCAGCACACGCTGTTCGGTCGGCAGGCCCGCTTCGAACGCAAAGCGCTGCAACAGGCTGCCGCACACGCTGTTCACCGTGCCGATGCGCGCCGACCCGACGGCATCGGCACGCGTGAACTCGCCTTGGCTGATCAGAAAACTGCGCACCCGCTCGCGCAGCTCGGTGGCTGCGCGCTTGGTGAATGTCGTCGCCAGCACGCCTGCGGCGCGAACGCGCCCCGCCTGCAGCTCAGCCAGCAACAGCTCGGTCAGCCGGTAGGTCTTGCCGCTGCCGGCACCGGCGCTGATGAAGCGGATGTGGGCGCTCATCGGCCAAACTCCCAGCCCGCAAGGTGGCCGTAGGGGTTGTAGCGTGCGTCGAGCGGCTCGATGACCATCGCGTCAGCCGGCGGCGCCGATTCATCGGTGGCCTCCGTGCCGTCGACCACCAGTTCGACGGCGCCCTTGTCGATCTGCGCCCTGCGCCAACGCCAAGTGGCCTTGGCCTGCTCCCACAGCGCTGCGGTGGCCCCCTCCGCCTGCAACACCGGCCGCGCATCGGGAAACAAGTGATCAGCCGGCGTGAGCAGGTCGCCTTCGCGCAGGATGTAGTAACCCACGGCCGGCCATCGCTTGGAGGCCCGTTCCTGCAGAAACGCATACACAGCCAACTGCAGATGCGAGCCCTGCTCGAGGACCTTGCGGTACTTCGACGTTCCGGCCCATTTCATGTCGATCACCGCCTCGCGGCTGCCGCCAAACGACAGCAGCAGGTCGGTGCTGCCGTGCAGCAGGCCGAGTGCGGTCTCCGCCTCGAACTCTTTCTCGGATTCGACCCGCTCGACCTTCGCGGTTTGCAGGTGCGTGTGCAGTCGCAGCAACGATGCCCGAAACCTCAGCCGAAAGCCTTCCAGCTCAGATCGCTTGCCGGGCATTCGCAGCACGGCGCCCTCTTCGTCGACGATGGCATCGAGGTTCTGATCGAACCAATGCGCGACCTGCTCCGTCGTCCACCCCAGACTGCCCGCGTGCCCATACAAGCGCTCGACGGCACGGTGCGCCAGTTGACCCAGCAGGCGGAAGTCGTTCGGCATGTTCAGGAGCGCCGAAGTCTGCAGGCGTGCCGGGTATCGCAACAGCCACTGGTACGGGTTGAAGAGCAGCGGCTGCAGGCTGCTGTAGGAGACCTTGGCTGGCCACGGAACCACCGTGCCCCCCGGCAGCTGCCACCAACGGCGCAAGGCAGGCAGCGTCTCGTGCTTGACCGGGGTGATTCCGTCCGCGGGTCCGGCCGCCAGCGCGCGCTCCACAGTCTCAATCGGCACGTTCTTGTCGAGCAGCCCCTCGACCAACAGCCAGACCGGATGCACCTCTTGCCCAGGCGGCGGCAGAACGAGCGTGAGTCGCTCGCGCGCCAGCAGCAGTGGCCGCAGCGCACCACGCGCCTGGCGCTCCAGCAGCGACGGAATCTCGGGCAACTCCACCCCTGCTTCACGCAGAGACTCGATCTCGCTCTTGGACCAGACGTACGGCGCCGGGATGGGCCTGGCGGCGAGTTGCCACCACGTGACCTCGTCGAACGGCTCCACCACAGCGGCAGGATCAGTGACGCTGGGCAAGGCGCCCGCCTGTGCGTCCAGCAGTGGGTTGCCGCTGCCGCGCCCGCTGGCCTGCGCGACCAGCTTGTTAAGCATCTCCGGGCCAATCCGGTCATCGCCCTGGGCCATCAAGGCCTGCAGAGCCAGGCGCAGCGCTGACGCCTGTGCGTGCCCAGCATGCCAGGCGGCGCGGCGCGCAGGGTCTTCGTCCAGCAGCCGGTTGCTGAAGAACGTGACCAAACGCTCGGCACGGTCCAGCGAGGCCGACAAAGGTGTTCGCTCTGTGGGGTCAAACCGCTCATGCTCGATCCAGAAGGCCACGTCGGCCATCACGCGGGCGCCGCGTTCACCCAGATCGGCGGCAACCTCGTCCAGAAGCTCCTGCCACCCTTTGCCGCCGATGCCCGGCGCATCGGCAAGCCGCTCGGCTATCCGCCGCCGCGCCATCGGGTGGATCGGGTGCAGCGGGTGCGTCAGAAACTGGAGCAGCGCAGAGAAGTCCAGTGGTGCCCAAAGAAGCTTCATTGCCAGGGGCACCAGCTGCAGTGCCGGCCGCAGCGTGCTCGCGCCGGCCAGGCCCAGGCGCGGCCGGTCAGCCGCGGCCAGGGCGGCATCCAACAGCGCACCCCCGCTCGGCGCCACGACCACATGAGACGCGTGACCCTGGAGCATCTGCATCGCCTGCCACTGCGCCGCGCCGAGAACGGTCTCGGCACGAACGACGCGCAGCGTTCCATCGCCACGCCACGCCAGCCGCGAGGCGCGCTCGCCATCGCGCGCGTGGCAGAGCGCGTCCTGCAGATCGCGAAGCATCGTTCCCGAACGCCCCGCGGGCTCGACCATGCTGGCATCCACCACCGGCAGGTGGTGTAGAACCCTGCGCCAAGCGAGAGGAAAGTCATCGAGCGGATCGAGCAGCTCGATGCGTTCGATCTGTGGGCGGCGATGTTGCAGCGCGCTCGCCACATCAGCCAGTCGCCGCCCCAGGCCCGGCGCAACAGCACTGGACGCCAGGGCTTCAACCGCCGCCATGTCGGCCAGCCTATTTCCGGCACCCGCACCGGCACCAGCGGCAAGCGTGCCACTCCAGCCATGCTCGAACCACATGTCGCGCCACCCCAGCAAGGTGGCGGCACTGCCCAGTTCATCCGCCTCGAAGCTGCGTGCGTAGAACCGTGGCGCCGTCATGGCCGCGCGAAGGCACTGCCGCATCTGAACCACGCGCTCGGACTGCGAGACGGGGGCGCGCAGCAGTCCGAGGTGGGTTTCGAGCACAGTCAACAGCCCGAGCGGCCCCAGCGCCGAGCGACCGACTGCAGCGCTGAAATGCGCGCCCGCGCCGCTGTCGATCGAAAGCCCGAAACGAATGTGCTGCATGTGGGTGAACGGTGATGGACGAGATGTGCTTGCCAGCGCTGTCACTGCAACAACGCGCCCGGCGGAGGATCGTTGAACGCAGTCCGGCCACCGCACTCGCGCTGCAGCATCACATCGACACCGTCCGTAGCGCCACAAAACCGACGCAGCGCAAGATCGACATGCTTCGCGACGATGGACTCGCCGGCCACATCCGCTTCAGCAAACACCGCGCCGTCGTAAACGCTGAAGCGCACCAAGCCCGCACTGGCGTTCAGCGAGTTGAGTTGGACGAGCAGATCGGTCGTCTCGTCGACACCCCGCACCAGAGGTGACCAGATCCGCACGAACGGTGTCGCACCGAGCCGGCGGACGAAGACCACCTGGCTCCCCCTCAAAGGCAGGCAGATATCGCCGTCCCTATCGAACTCAAGGTCACCGAAGCCAGTGACTTCGCGGATCGCCGCGAGCAGCTCCTGCGCAAAGGAGGACTCCGACTCAGCTGCTGAATCGGCCTGTTGGGCTTCCCTGCGGCACAGGTCAGGGAGGGAGAGCTGGCCACCCTCGGTATGGAACGCGTTGTACACAAGCTGGTCTGGATGCGCGACCTCGAAGACCTGGAACAGCGTTCGTACCGCAAAGTCCGCAACCGCTTCAAACGGCACGGGAGCGTCAAAGTCGGCAAAGAAGTTCGGTGACCCCGCAGGGTCCTTCTCGGACTTGCTTGCATCAGGCGCATGGGTGGGACGACGCCATCCTCCAGCCACGAGCGCCGCGACCTGGTGGCCAGTGAGCTGATCGGTATCAGCCAAGTAGGCATTGCTGACAGCCTCGGCCCTGAGGCCCGAAGTGCCTGAACCAGTGAACTGGACGAAGCGGTGCCGGTGCTCAACAACCAGGATGAGGTTTTGGTCCTCCCCCAGGGCTGCAAGCGCGGCGGCAAGACGATCGGCAAAGGCCTTCCAGTCGCGGCCAAGCGACGGCGCCGACGAGGCAACTTGTTGCAGGTTTGTGTTCATTGCGCCGACATCTCCTTCCCAGCGGGCCATTGATCACCTTCAGCATAGAGACTCGGTAGCTCAAATTCTGACCCTGCGCCTTCGTACCTTTCACTTGCCTGGCCGCCCCGCCTGCACCCATCCTCTACTTCTCTCCCTCGCCGGCGCAGTGCAGTTCCCAGGCTTGCTGGGTCCGCTTGCGTACGGTTTCCTTGATCGCACCACTGTCCGCGGTAATCGACACCTGATCGGCGTGCCGGAGGATGTCCATCGCCAGTTCATTGGGGTCGGTATAGGGCACCTCCAACTGGAAGCGCCCATCGTCCAGCCACCTGCCACGCTGATCTGGGTGCCACTCCTCCCTACTCACCCATTGCGCTGCCTGGGCACTGAAGGCCAACGTCACCCAACTTGGCTTAGCGCCGGCGTAGATGCCGTAGCCGCCATCCATCTCAGCTTCCACTTGCTTGAGCGAAACATCTTTCGCACGGGTATCCAGTGTTTCGGCGTGCTCAATGGCATCCAGCGCGAATCTGAGCAGCTTCTCGCGGGTATGACACCAGGCGTCTACGTACCAGGTGTTTCGGTAGTGCACCAGCCTCTGGGGCGAGACATCGCGCTCACCGACCTCCCCGCGACCACGGGTGAGGTATCGCATGTGCAGTCGCCTGCGCTTGAGCAGCGCCTCGCCGATCAACTCGAAGAACTGGCTTGAGACCGGACGCTTCGCTGAGCCGATGATCTTGACCCGCTTGAGCAGCGCCTTCGCCTCGGTGTCGCTGGTGCCCAGCATCTGGTGGATGCGTTCCAGAAGTGGCTGCAGGTGCCGGCTGATCACGCCCTCGGAATCGAGCTCGCTAAGCAGTTGGTGGGCCATCAGCAATGAGTACAGCTCCCGTTCACTGAACCACAGCCCTGGCAGCTCATGCTTCTGCCCGCGGAATTCCTCCCCGAAGCGATAACCATTCAGGAAACGGTCGTACTGGATCGGGGCGCCGAGCTGGTCTTTCAGGTAGTCCAGGTCGCGCTTCAAGGTTGCCGGCGACACCTCCAGCTCGTCCAGCAACGCCTGAAAGCTCACGTGCCCGCGGTTGCGGATGAGCATCTCGATCTTGTAGACGCGGGCAGTCTTTGTCATCTTGCGGTGCGGTCTGTCGCTCATCGACTGAGCGTCAGAGTGTGTATCCGCAAGCGGCGCCGATTCTGGAGGCTTCCAGTCGATTTCGAGACTTGTGGCGTGAATCATCGCGCCATCTTGATCGCGACCAATCTCAAAAGTTGAGCTATCAGGCGAAACCCGCGGGTCTTCGCGATCGGACAGGGTCGCTCGCTATTTGAGCTTCACGTCGCAGAAGCTAAGCCCATGGCTGGGCATGGTGCCCGCCTCCGCCCGGGAAACTGCTATGACGCTCAACACATTCCAGGCCTTCGCCGAGGCCCCGATCGACCCAACGCACCAGCCTGACACCGGCTTCGAGCTGGGGTGGGACTACGCCCACTACGGCACCGTGCCACCTGCAGACCACCTGCACCCGCTCAGCCCGGTACGCCAGGGATGGGAAGCCGGGAGGGACAGCTTCGGCCGGCGAACGCTGCAAGCCAACCGCTTTGCTCGCAAGTGGCTGCAACTCCGGTTGAACGCCTGGCTGCGCGGGCGTGCGTTCGAAGGTCAGCAGGTCAACCCGGCGTTCTTGCGTCAGATCGACGTGGCTGTTTGCCCCGTGACTCGTGAGGTGCTGACACACGGCACTGGCGAGCCGTCGGACGCTTCGGTTGACCGCGTCTTCAACGACGCCGCCTATGCCGCCGGCAACCTCGCGGTGATGAGCACGCGGGTCAACCGCGCCAAGAGCGCCTACGGAGTCGATGACGCGATGGCGTTCGTGCGGCAGATCGAGGTCGGGCAGCTCGGCCAGATCGACGGCCTGAGCGCCGAGTACTGGGCCCGCATCGCGGTGCTCACCTCGTTTGCAACGCCGATGCCGCACGCAAAGGCTGCCAACCTGCCGCTGCTGGTGTTGCCGCCGAACAGACTGCGGGTGCTGAACCCGGTGCAGTCGCTCCAGGTGATGCTGAGCCTGCAGTTCACCCGCGCAGGGCATGCGCGCCGCTGCGCTGCGCTGGCGGGTTTGATGCCGACGGCCGAAGCCAGGTATGCCTTCAACGCGTTCATGCACACGCTGCTGGCGCGCAGGCTGGCGGCCGGCCGAATTGCGGATGCCGTGGCCGAGCGGCACGCCGTGGAGGACCTGTGGCGCGACCCACTGATCAACCAGCGCTGGCAACGGCTTGCTTTGCGACTGACGGCGGACGAGTGCGAGCGCATCGGACGCGTGGCGGCGAGCCGTGGGCTGGCTGGTAACGGCGTCCGGTGGCTCACCGCAGAGTCGGCGACCGACGGGTGGGCGCTGGAATCGAGCGGGTACGCCGTTGCGCAGCCCTGCCGGCCGGCTACCGGGCGCGCCCCCAAGCCGGTCGATGGTCAGCGCAACGCGTTTCCCGTCGCCGGTCGCCCGTGGGGCTCACTCTATGAGCCAGTAGTCACGCAGACTGCCATTTCTTGAACACACCTTGAAGGAGCGCTCCATGGACAAGCACCTGTCACTTTCCAGCCTCATCGTGCTGACGCCCCGCCGTGCCGGCCTGCATGCCGGCCAGGACAACACTGTGGAAGTGCTGGTACGCATCCAGGCGCCCGACGCCCCGGTGGGCCACACAGCCGTGCGGCCGCCGCAGGCCATCGCGCTGGTCATCGACCGCTCGGGCTCGATGGAAGGCCGCCCGCTGGCCGAGGCGCGGCGCTGTGCCGAATACGTGGTCGGCAAGTTGCGGCCGACGGACGCCGTGTCGCTGGTGCAGTTCGACAACCGCGTCCAGCGCCTGTGGCCCGCCGTGCCGCTGGGTGATGGCGCGCCGCTGCGCGCGGCGATCGCAGCCATCCACTCTGGCGGCAACACCCATCTGCACGGTGGCTGGCGCGAGGGCGCCGAGACGCTGGCCGACGTCGCCGGCACCGGCTTGAAGCGGGTGATCCTGCTGTCCGACGGACAGGCCAACGAGGGGCTGACCGATGCAGCGGCCATCGCCGCACAGTGCGCCGAGTGGGCAGCGCGCGGGGTGACCACCAGCACCTACGGCCTGGGGAACAGCTTCAACGAGGAGCTGATGGTGGCCATGGCCCGCGCCGGCGGCGGCAACCACTACTACGGCGATACGGCCGAGGACCTGATGGACCCGTTCCAGCAGGAGCTGGAGTTGCTGGGCAACCTGTGCCTGCGTGACCTGCGTCTGTCGGCAACCGTTCCGGATGGCGTCGAGGTGCAGATGGTCAACGACCTGCCAGCAGTCGCTGGCGGCTGGCGGCTGCCGGACCTCGCCTGGGGTGCTGAAGCCTGGGCAGTGTTGCGCCTAAAGGTGCCGGCGGGCGCTTTGCCGCCGATCGGTCAGATGCTGTCGGTGCTGCGGGTTTCGGTGGAAGGCCGGAGCCTTGAAGGCGAGGCGGTGACGCTGGAGCGGGCGGGGTTGGCGCTGCCGGTGCTGTCGGCGTCGGCGTTCGACAAACTCACGGACGACGAACTCGTGTCCCGGCGGCTGGTCGAGCTGGCGGCGGCCGATACGCTGTCGCGCATGCGGACGGCGGCAGACCATCGGGACTGGGCGGCGGTGGACCGGTTGCTCGAGGAAGCGAGCCGCCAGTTCGCTGGCAACGAATGGGTGGCCGCCGTGCTGGCTGCGATGAAGGAGATTGCGGAGAGCCGGTCGCGCGAGCGGATGATGAAGGAGTCGATGTACTCAGCGTCCAAGTTTCGCAACCGGCTATCTTCGAAGGATGAAGACGTCAGCTTCTCGGTCGCTTCGGAATCGATCGAGCGGCCGGCCTACCTGCGCCGCAAGCCTTCGCAGGGCAAGGGCGACGTGTAGTCTTCGCTGGATGCGCGAGCGCTGCACCCACATCGTCCACAAGGCACTGGCGGTCGTCAGGCCGCAGTTCCGGCTGGACTTTGCGGACGGCATCCACGGCCTGCCGCACTGGAGCCGGGTGTGGATTCACGGGCGAGCGCTCGCCGCCAGGCTCGACGTGAACCCCAGCGTGCTCGCGTGGTTTGCGTTCCTGCACGACAGCCAACGCCACGACGACGGCCGCGATCCGCAGCACGGGCCACGAGCAGCGGACTTCGCACTGCGGCTGCGGCGTGAGGGTGTGATCTGCGAACTCGCAGATCAAGAGTTCGAGCACCTGTGTGAGGCGATGCGCCTGCACAGCGACGGCCACACGATCGGCGAGCCGGCAATCCTGGCCTGCTGGGACGCTGATCGGCTGGACCTCGCGAGGGTGGGCATCGAGCCAGAACCCTCTCGGCTGTGCACCGAGCCGGCTCGTCATGCGCAGACCATTGATGCGGCCGTACGGTTCGCCATTGGCGAGAGGCGCGCTACAGCTTCAACATAGAGAAGGAACGCTCGATGAACCGACCTACCGACATACAAGTCGTGGCCCGTGCCGCCGACTTTGCGGCGAGAAGGCACACGCACCAACGCCGCAAGGGTGAAGCGGCCGAACCCTACTTCAATCACCTGGCGCACGTGGCCGCAGTACTGGCCGACGCCGGGGCTGACGCGAACCTTGTCGCTGCCGGCTACCTGCACGACACGATCGAGGATCAGGAGGTGACGCATGCAGAGTTGGTGGAGGCGTTCGGCCTTGATGTTGCAGACCTGGTAGCGCATGTGACGGACGACAAGAGCCTGCCCAAGGCCCGCCGCAAGCGCCTTCAGGTTGAGCATGCGCCGCACCTGCCGCCCCGGGCGCAGATGCTCAAGATGGCAGACAAGATCAGCAACCTGTCGGCGTTGATTTCCAGCCCACCGGCGGACTGGTCAGCCCAGCGGCGCACCGAGTACTTCGAGTGGGCGCGCGAGGTTATCGAGGGTTGCCGGTCAGCGCACGCTGGGCTGGCTGGCATGTTTGACGAGTTGTATGTTCGGCGTGGACACCAAGATCGAGTTTGATCGGTGCGGTCGATGAGCAGCCATCGCCGATTTCGAGACACTCGACCGAGAGAGCAAGTGCCACCACACAGCAGCGAATGATGTCGCGCGGGAATCCTCATGTGACCCAGTCACCCTGCCTCGATCTCCGCCCTGGCGTCAGTGAGCCCGTCGTCCTGATGATCTCCCGCCGCGAGGTGGAAGCCGCCGATTTGGCCTCGGTCTTGTCGCGCCTAAAGACATGAGCATCGACCTGTACAACAACCATACCTACCGGAAATACCTGGAGCACCGACGCCGGTCGACCTACAGGTGCTTCTTGTAGAACGCCCACTGCTGGCGCGCAAGACCGCCCGTGACGACGACGATCAGTCCAGCGCAAAGCTCCCAGGCCACAGGCCCCGGCCAGACCAACAGGGCCACCCCGCCCAGCCCCAGCACCGCCATCTGCAGGTACTTCGCCCGGTGGTACAGGCTGGCCGACTCCCGCCCTCCGCAGGACCTTCGAATCGCGCGCTCGGTCAGCCCGTCCACCGTGCCGACCGCGTACAAGAGCAGCAGCAGCGGCAGGAAGCGCATGAACGTTGCGAAGCGCACGCCCAGCAACTGCGTGCCGACCATCGCGGTCTCGATCGATTCGCGATTGGCCAGGTAGCTGCGACGGACCACCGTGTCCGGCATGGACAGCGCAGAACCATCGGCGAAGCGCAGCCCCATGTCTTGGATGCGAGTGGCCTCGAACACCAACCCATACAGCAGATTCGCCGGCCCGCTGATCTCGCCAGCCCCCGACCCTGCCGTGCCGCCAGCGCGATGCCGAGCCCGAGATCGGCGGCCAGCCGCTCCGCTGACTACGGGATCTCGGTCGAGGTCACCTCGTAGCGGCGCTGACGACTCAGGTTGGCACGGTAGCGCAGGGTTCGCAAGCCGGCCGCGCCCCGCCTGGCCGCGCTCGCCACCAATGCGCCGGCCAATAGCCAGTCCCACGGTCGGCTCTCAACAGGAACAGGCCCGGCGCCGCGCGACCCCAAAGCCACATCTGAGGTTCTATACAATTGGGGTTGTGCGTTACAGCGCATTTTATTATCCTACGCATCACCCCACCCAACAAACAAGGCCATGATCCGCTGCAATCTCTCCACCCTGATGGGGCGAGACAAGCTCCGCATCTCTGATGTCGTGCGAGAAACCGGGCTCAATCGCAGCACGATCACGGCGCTCTACAAGGAGACCGCCACGAGGGTCGATCTGCCGGCGATTGACCTGCTGTGCCGCCTCTTCCGCTGCCAGGTGGGCGAACTCTTTGAGCACCTGCCAGAAGCCGCCGAGGAACGTCCATGAGCCTCAGCGCCGCCCGTTGGCACGTCATCGCCGAGTCCAACTTCGCGTGGGAACGCGAAGCGCTGGACTGGCTGCGCAGCAACCTGCCCGACCGCGATTCCTGGCACGTCTGGACGAACTTTGAGTTCATCGACGATGAAGGCAAGGTCAGCGAGGTCGATGCGCTGGTGCTCTCGCCGGCCGGCCTGTTCCTGGTCGAGATCAAAAGCCGCCCCGGCGTACTGCGTGGCGATGCGCACAGCTGGACCTGGACCACCGACGGGCGCTCCAACACCTACGACAACCCGGTCATCCTGGCCAACCGCAAGGCCAAGCGGCTGGCCAGCCTGCTGCGCCGCCAGCCCGCCATCACCAAGGCCAAGATCCGACTCCCCTTCGTCGAGCCGGCAATCTTTCTGTCGTCCAGCAGCCTGTCCTGCCAACTGGAAGGCCTGGCCAGGACGGCCACCTTCCAGCACGGGCGGCCGGGCACTGTGGACGACCCCGGCATCGTCGGCGCCTTGGCCAATGGCATCACCAACCGGGCGACCACGTCGGTGGACGCCGCCCAGGCGCGCGCCATCGCCCGTGGCCTGGCTGAGGCGGGCATCCGCCCGTCCAACAAGCACCGCCAGGTGGGCGACTACCGGCTCACCAAGCTGCTGGCCGAAGGCGAGGGCTTTCAGGACTGGGAAGCCAGCCACGTCAGCATCGATACGGTGCACCGGCGCGTGCGCATCTACACAGTGGCCACCGCGTCCAGCCCCGAGATCCGGGCAACGCGGGTTCGCCAGGCGCGCCGTGAATTCGAGATCCTCGAAGGCATCGACCATCCCGGCATCCTGAAGGTCAAGGACTACAAGGAAACCGAACTCGGGCCCGCGCTGATCTTCGATCACGACCCGAAGGCCGTGCGCCTGGACCACCTGCTGCGCGAGCGCGGCAAGACCCTCACCGTCACCCAGCGGCTTCAGCTCGTGCGCGACATCGCGGAGACGCTCAAGTACGCGCACTCCAAGCGCCTGTATCACCGCGCCCTGGGGCCGCAGAGCATCCTCGTTCATGACCTGGACGGCGCCGTGATGCACGTCCGGCTGATGAACTGGCAAACGGCCTCGCGCAACGTCGGCGATCTGGCCTCGCCCAACACCGTGCATCGCACCACCGGCACCCGCCACGTCGAGGACTACGTCGAAGACCCGGGGCTGATCTACCTGGCGCCCGAGACCACTCGGGCCGACCCGGCGCAAGGCCCCAGCCTCGATGTCTTCTCGCTGGGCTGTATCGCCTACTACCTCTTCAGCGGCCAGCCGCCGGCCGAGTCGGTGCTGGATCTGGCTGAAAAGCTGCGTGTCGGCCAAGGCCTGCGCCTGTCCGACACCATGGACGGGTGCGGCGCGCGGCAGCAGGAGTTGATCCAGTTCGCCACCTACCCCGACCTGCTGGCGCGCTACGACTCGATCCAGGGCTTCCTCGACGACCTGGACCGGGTCGAAGATGAACTGACCACCCCCGATCCGGAAGCCACCGTCGACCCCAGCATCGCCAGCACCGGCGACCGGCTGGAGGGCGGATTCACCGTCGTCAAGCGCGTGGGACGCGGCTCGTCCAGCGACGCCTTGCTGGTGCGCAGGGACGGCAGCGAAGAAGAGCACATCCTCAAGGTGGCCTGCGACATCGCGCACAACGACCGCCTGGTTGCCGAAGGCGAAGTGCTCGCCCGCCTGCACCACCAGAACATCGTCGCGCACCGCGAAACGCTCACCGTCGCCGGCCGAACCGCCCTGCTGCTCAAGAGCGCCGGCGCCAGAACGCTGGCCGAGAAGATCAAGGATGAAGGCCGGCTGTCGCTCGACATGCTGCAGCGCTTCGGTGAAGAGCTGATGGAGGCGGTGAACCACCTTGAGTCGGAAGGTGTCGCCCACCGCGACATCAAGCCCGAGAACATCGGCATCGCCGAAAACCGCACCGGCAAGCTGCAGCTCGTGCTGTTCGACTTCTCGCTGTGCCGCACGCCGGCCGACAACATCACGGCCGGCACGCACCCCTACCTCGATCCCTTTCTGTCGATGCGCCGGCCGCCGCGTTGGGATCTGTACGCCGAGCGCTTTGCGCTTGCCGTCACCCTGTACGAGATGGCGGTGGGCCAGCCCCCCGTCTGGGGCGACGGCCACACCTCGCCGGCCATGCTCGACGTCGAAGCCAGCATCGAGAGCGATGTCTTCGACCCGGTCACCCGCGAGGGCTTCACCACCTTCTTCGCCAAGGCGCTCAAGCGCGACTACAAGGAACGATTCGACAACGCCGAAGAGATGCTGCGCGCCTGGCGCGCCATCTTCACGGCCAGGCAAACCGTCCATCCCGGCCAATCGGGGGACAGCGCCGCCGACAGTGGCTTTGCTGCGATCGCGCTGACCGCAACCCCGCTCACCACCATGGCCGAGCTGGGCTACAGCCTGGAAGCCCAGGACGTGCTGGAACGCATGGGCATCCACAACGCGCGTGAGCTGCTGGCGGTGGATCGCATCCGCTTTCGCTACCTGCGCGGTGTGGGCGACAAGATCCGCAAGGAGATCCGACTCACGGCGAAAGATCTGGCACGCCGCCGTCCGGACCTGACCCAGGGCCGCGCTGCGGCGCACGACGACGAAGATGCCGACGGCGCCGTCAGCGTCAATGAGCTGGCCGCGCAATTGCTGCCGCGCCGCCCGGCCGGCGACGACCGCCCGGAAGAAGCCGCACTCGCCCACTACCTGGGGCTGGACGATGCCGTGAAGGCCGGTGTGTGGCCCAGCCTGGGCGATTCCGCGCAGGCCGGCGAAGTGGACCGCACCACCCTCACCGCCGCCCTGATCAAGGCCCGCGAGCGCTGGCTGAAGAACCCCGCCTTCACCGAACTGCGCCAGCAGATCGACTCGCTGCTGCGCAGCCAGGGCCAGGTGATGAGCGCGTCGGAAGGCGCCATGGCCTTGCTGGCCCTGCGCGGCTGCGCGGCGCAAGACGACGTCGAGCGCCTGCGCCAAGCCACCGCGGTGTTGCGGGCTGCCGTAGAAGCCGAAGCCCACCTCGACCAGCCGCGATTCGAGGCCTTCGACCATCAGCCCTCCATGCTGATCGCCAGCGCGTCGGCTTGGGCCGACTACGCGCGCCAGCTGGGCGCCGCGGCCGATGCCTGCGCGTTGGCCGACCCGCTGCTGCCGCCTTCGCGCGTGCTTGAAACGCTGGAAGGCGTGCCGCTGCCTCAATCGTCAGCCGCACCGCAGGCCGCCGGCGCCCTGCCAATCGGCCCGCTCACACCCACGCGGTTGCTGCGCCTGGCCGCCTCGGCATCGCGCAAAGCGGCCGTGTCCAGCCGACAAGAAATTTACCCGCGTGGCATGGCGCCGCTGCAAGCCCTCAAGCAGTCACTGGGTGCCTTGGTGGGTGCGCCTGAGCTGACCGTGGCAGACATTCAGGGGCGCGTGCAGGGTCGCTACCCCGAAGCGGCCGGCCTGCCCCAGCGCCCCGAGCTCGATCGCCTGCTCGAAGAGTCTGGCGCACCGCTGGCCTGGGACGCCACCGCGGCCGATGGCCGTGGCGCCTTCCGCCTGGCCACGCTGGGCCGGGCGCAAACCGCCGGAACCACCACGCAGTTCTCGCGCCACGCCACGCTGCTCACGGCCCACGCATCGGGAGACAACGATGTGGTCCAGGCCGCAGCGGTGGAAGACCGCCTGGTGCGCGGTCTGCAGCAAGGCGGCATGCTCGTGCTCACCGTCCACCCGCGCATCGCCCGCCATGCCGAGGCCGAGCTGCTCCACCGCTTCGGCACGCCGGGCGTGCTGCCTGCTCCGCTGCAGCGGGTCAACTTCGACGCGCTGCTGCTGGCCGCCCTGCGCGACCAGGCCAAGACGGCTGGCGTCGACTGGAACGTCGTGCTTCAAGCCGACGCCGCCGACCGCGGCAGCCGCCACTGGATCAACCTGCAGCGCCTGGTTCAACGCACGTTGCCAGCACTTCGGTCTGCGCTGCTCAACAGCCCTGCGCCTGTGTTGCTGGTCAGCGCCGGCCTGCTGGCCAGGTACGACCTGATGGGGCTGATCACCGAGCTGGAAGAGAACGCCGGCCGCCCCGGCCACACCCCCAGCGTGTGGGTGCTGCTGCCTACCAGCCACCAAGGCTTGCCGGTCATCGACGGCGTGGCGGTACCGATGGTGAACAACATCCACAACACCCGTGCCCTGGCTTTGCCGCAGGCCTGGATCGAAAACAAGCACCGCGCAAAGACCGCGACCGCAGGAAGAGCCACCACGTGATCAAAGCCCCCCAACTCCTTGCCGATCTCACCCGGCTGCTCAAGCGCCTGGAAGAAGACCTGCTGCGCCGCATCGACGAAGTCACTGAGCTCAAGGCCAGCCTGCAAGGCGAGTGGCAGGCCGCACGCGACGCCGACCGCACGGCCGAGACCTTCGAGACCTGGGTCGACCAGGTCATCACCCAGGCCGGCGTGCACTGGCTGCTGTCCTGCGTGTTCCTGCGCTTCATCGAAGACAACAAGCTGGTCGACCGCCCCTGGCTGGGTGGCACGCCTGAATCGGGCAACCTGGCGCTGGCGCGCGATCGGCACGAGGCCTACTTCCGTGCCAACCCGCTGCACAGCGACCGCGAGTACCTGCTGGCGTCCTTTCGCGAGGCCGGCACGCTGCCCGGGCTGCACACCTTCTTCGACGAGGGCCACAACCCGGTCTTCCGGCTCGGCATCAGCGGTGATGCGGCCATGGCCGTGCGCCAGTTCTGGCAGCAGGTGGATCCGAACACCGGCGCGCTGGCGCACGACTTCACCGACCCGACCTGGAACACCCGCTTCCTGGGCGACCTGTACCAGGACCTGAGCGAGGCCACCCGCAAGCGCTACGCGCTGCTGCAGACGCCCGAGTTCGTCGAAGAGTTCATCCTCGACCGCACGCTGACGCCCGCCATCCGCGAGTTCGGCTACCGCACAGCGAGCCTGATCGACCCCACCTGCGGCTCAGGCCACTTTTTGCTGGGTGCGTTCCACCGCTTCGTGGATGAATGGCAGCGCGCCGAGCCCTCGCGCAACCGGCGCGACATCGCCCAAAAGGCGCTGGGTGCCGTCGCAGGTGTGGACCTGAACCCGTTTGCGGTCGCGATTTCGCGCTTCCGGCTGCTGGTGGCGGCGCTGCTGGCCAGCGATGTGCACAAGCTGAGCGAGGCGCCGGACTTCCGCATCCATGTGGCCATCGGCGACAGCCTGCTGCACGGCAAGCGCTTCGGCATGACCGCCACGGAGGGCATGTTCGAGGGAGCAGAGCACTACGCCGGAACTGGTTTGGCGCATGCCTATGCCAGTGAAGACTTGACCGACGTGCAAGCGCATTCTCGGTCGGCAATACCACGCGGTGGTGGGCAATCCGCCTTACATCGTCGTCAAGGACGCGGCGCTGAACGCCACATACCGGCAGCGATATGCCAGCTGCCACAAGAAGTACTCGCTCGGCTGCCCGTTCACCGAACGCTTCTTCGAACTCGTGACAGGTGGCGGAGTGACAGCGTCGGCTGGGTTCGTTGGCCTGATCACTACCAACAGCTTCATGAAGCGCGAATTCGGCAGCAAAGCTCATCGAGGAGGTACTGCCGCGAGTTGGACTTGACGCATGTGATTGACAGTTCTGGCGCTTACATTCCAGGGCACACCGGGCACGCCGACCGTCATCCTCTTTGGGCGCCACCGCGCGCCAATGGCCGACCTCTTCCGGACGGTGATGGGCATCAAGGGCGAACCCAGTACGCCGGACGATCCGGCCAAGGGCGGGTGTGGACGGCCATCGTCGAGCAGATCGATCAAGCCGGGTCTGAGAGCGAATTCGTCAGCGTGGCGGACACCCCAAGGGCGTCGTTTCGCAAGCACCCTTGGAGCATTGGCGGTGGCGGCGCGGGAGACTTGCTGGCTCAGATCGAAGATGCATGGGCCTGCGAATGGACAGAGTTAGCACCTCAATTGGGCGAACTGGCATCACCCTGGTCACGCGAGGACAACGTATTCGTGTTTAACAGCGCGGGCGGGCTAAGGCTGTCGACTTGGATTCACTGTTCCCATGGTTGAGGAGAGTCACGTCGGGATTGGCTGCTGGCTCGCGACGCAGGACGTCTACGACCGACAAGATCGGTTGTCCTGATCGCATTTCGCGTACAGGAATCCGCTGCTTCTGGCGATTCCGATCGGCTCATGAACGAACGGAAAGGACTTCGGAAACTTCATCCAGGATCGAGGCTGGCCTGGTATGAGCACTCGATGTTCTTCCTGATCGGTTCAGAACGCCACCTGGCGATCACCTTCGCCGACAATCGCTACCCACAACCACTTCGTCCTCGACCGTGGCGGCAAGATCTTCAAGCAGACGGCTCCGGTCATCAAGCTGCCCGCCGGGGCCAGCGAGGACGAGCACCTCGGACTGCTCGGGCTGCTGAACTCGTCTGTTGCGTGCTTCTGGCTGAAGCAGGTTTGCTTTCCCAAGGATGGCCAGGGCCAGATGTGGGAAGAGCGTTTCGCCTTCAACGCCACCAACGTCGCCGAGTTCCCATTGAGCAAGAGGCGGCCGTTAGACAGTGCCTGCCGCATCGACACGCTGGTCCAGCAGCTCAGCACGCCATCAGCCCCCGCCTTGCTGGCCAGTTCCACCCCAGCGCCCACCCGCGCCAGCCTCGATGCACGCGCGCGCAGGCCGCACAGGTGCGGCAGCAGGCGATTGCCCGGCAGGAAGAACTGGATTGGCACTGCTACCGTCTCTACGAGCTGCTGCCGGCAGGCGTCGCCGTCGAGGAGGTGGGCACACACCGGTTGATGTGAGCTCGGCGAACGCGCCTTCGAGATCGTGCTGGCCCGTCAGTCGCCGCCGGCAAAGAAACCAGACCAACTGGTTCGAGCGCCACGGTTCGACGCCCACCACCGAGATTCCGGCGCACTGGCCGGAGACCTATCGCAGGGTCGTGCAGCGTCGCATCGAGCTGATCGAACGCGATCCCACACTTCGGCTCTGGATCAGCCGCTCTACAAGCGCCGTTGGAATTCACCCAAGTGGGCAGACCTGGAACAGGCAGCGCTGCGCGACTGGCTGCTGGCCCGTCTGGAGTCGCGGGCACTCTGGGTTGCCAGCTCTGATCAACCGCCGCAAATCAACACCACCAGCCGGCTGGCTGACACGGTGCAGCGCGACGCCGAGTTCATGCAGATCGCCGCGCTGTACGCGGGCCACGCTGACTTCGACGTGGCACAACTGGTGGCTGGCTTGGTCACGGCAGAGTCCGTTCCCTTCCTGCCTGCTGCGCTACTCCGACTCGGGCCTTCGCAAGCGCGCGCAATGGGAAGACACCTGGGCACTGCAGCGACGCGAAGACAAGGGGGAGAGCGTCGGCAGCATTCCCGTCCCGCCCAAGTACAAAAAGGAAGACTTTCTCAAGGTCACGTTCTGGGACCTGCGTGGTGGGCTGGACGTACCCAAGGAGCGCTGGGTCAGCTACCCCGGTTGCGAACGCGGCGCCGATGGCAGCCTGCCCATCGCATGGGCCGGCTGGGACCATCTGCAGCAAGCCACCGCCTTGGCCGCCTACTACCTCGAAATGAAGGAAAGCGAAGGCTGGGAGGCAGCACGCCTGCAACCCCTGCTGGCGGGCCTGCTGGAACTGGTGCCCTGGCTGGAGCAATGGCACAACGAGGTGGACCCGGTCTACGGCGAGCGCATGGGCGCGTACTACAAGGGCTTCGTGTCCGAGGAAGCGCGCTCGCATGGCTTCACGCTGGACGACCTGCGCGCCTGGAAGCCTGCCGTGACTGCGGCCAAACGTGGGCGCAAGAAGGCTTCCGCATGACAGTCGCGCCGACGCCCGCCACGATGACCTTCACGCATTTGTGTGCGTGGCGGGTCATTGGCGGCATCGGCATGCCTCCGTCTTCACCCGCCGTTCCCTTGGCTTCGGGTGCAGGTTGGTCGTACTCACTCACGAACGACATTGATGCGGCGTGCGCCAACAGCGACCGAGGCCTCGCACTGGCTCACCTGACGCTGCAGGGCATCTTCGGCCCCGAAAAGGTCGGAACGTTGGATGAGCGACTCGCTGCAGAAGTCGCCGAGATTCAGACCACTCGCCGTCAGCGCACCAGCGGAAGCCCGCTACTGCTCTTCCAGGGCACGGGCCAGCTTGACGTCACCATCGGTCAACACGCCCAGCGGCACGCGGACTTCATCCTGACATTCGATGCGTACGACAAGACCGACATACGCAGTCGATACGCTCATCAGCATCGGGCAATGCAGTTGGCCCTGGCGCTGGAGCCCAAGACGCGCGTGCGATTTGAAGAAGCCACGTCGGGCACCTTCTGCACCAGCGCAGACGGAAGCACCGTCTACAGCCTGAACTTCTCAGGCGGGAATGCGGACCTGACGGTCTCTAGCCCGCTGCAGCCAGAGGCGACTGCATCGGTGGCCGCGCGCTTTGCGCTCTTCCATGCGAGTGCTGACCTTGGATCGACGCTGCGTCTTTTCGCTGACATGGCCAGCTACAAGCGAGAGCCGTTCCGGGTGTTTGTCTCCGGCTGGGCGGCGCTCGAGATCTTGATCAAGAAGACGTTCAAGGAACACGAGGAGCGCTTCTTCAGCGCGATGCAGATTCCGCATCAGCCAGACATGGCAGCGCTGTTCCTGGCCCGCATCCGCCAGTCGATGGGGGACAAGCACAACCTGATCGACCGATTCACGCTGGTCTCCTCCGTACTGCTGCCATCTCAGGGCGCAGCGGAAGCGACAGCCGACCTTGCGACCTTCAAGAGCATCAAGAAGCAGCGAGACGAAATTGCTCACGGCGCGGCCTTTGAAGAGAGTCGCCTCCCCGTGGTCGAGCTGAGTGACCTGCTCATGAAATACCTTGCCGCGCACGCCGCCCAAGTGCTTGGCAACCAGAAAGGGAATTGAAGAATGCCGCTGCTGAAAGACCTCATCTCCATCCCTGAGCGGGTGCACCAGGGCGACTTCGTCCTTCAACTGTCCAAGGGCGTCACCGAGCCCGAGCAGACGCTGCGCGACTACGTCGTCACACCGCAGTTGGTGGATGCCTTCAGCAACGCCATGGGCTTCATCCAGCAGGCGGTGCAGACCGGCGGCAGCAAGGCGGCCTACCTGCACGGCAGTTTCGGCTCGGGCAAGAGCCACTTCATGGCGGTGCTGAACCTGCTGCTGGCCGGCAACACGCAGGCCCGCGCCACGCCAGAACTGGCCGACGTGGTGGCGCGCCACAGCTGGACCGAAGGGCGCAAGTTCCTGCTGGTGCCGTACCACATGATCGGCGCGCGCGACATGGAGTCGGCCATCCTCGGCCAGTACGCCGACTTCGTGCGCAAGAAGCACCCCGACGCGCCGGTGCCCGGCTTCTACCTGGCCGAAGGCCTGTTCAAGGATGCCCGCGACCTGCGCGCGCAGATCGGTGACGGGCCCTTCTTCACCAAGCTGAACGAAGGCGCTGCCGGTGGTGGTGGCGGCGGCGGTGGTGGCGGTTGGGGCGAGTTCGACAGCGGCTGGGACGCGGTCAGCTTTGAAGCCGCCATGCTGGAGCCGCCCAACGGCGAAGAGCGCTCGCGGCTGGTGGGCGACCTGATCACGCAGTTCTTCTCGGCCTACCGCACGCTGGCAGGCAGCGGCGAGTCGTTCGTGTCGCTGGACGATGGCCTGAGCATCATGAGCCGCCACGCCAAGGCGCTGGGCTACGACGCCGTCATCCTGTTCCTGGACGAACTGGTGCTGTGGCTGGCCAGCCATGCGGCCGACGTCAATTTCGTCAGCCGCGAAGGCACCAAGCTGGTCAAGCTGGTGGAAGCCACCAACGCCGACCGCCCCATTCCGCTGGTCAGCTTTGTGGCGCGGCAGCGTGACCTGCGTGACCTGGTGGGTGAAAACCTGGCGGGCTCGGTGCAGGTGCAGTTCAGCGACGTGCTCAAGCACTGGGAGGCGCGCTTCCACCGCATCACGCTGGAAGACCGCAACCTGCCCGCCATTGCCGAGCGGCGCGTGCTGCGCCCGATCGACGAAGCGGCCCGGCAGACGCTGCAGGGCACCTTCGACGACGTGATGAAGATGCGCAAGGACGTGCTCGACACCTTGCTCACCACCACGGCCGACCGCGACATGTTCCGCAAGGTCTACCCGTTCACGCCGGCATTGGTGCAGACCTTGATTGCCGTGTCGGCCGCGCTGCAGCGCGAGCGCACGGCCTTGAAACTGATGCTGCAGTTGCTGGTGGACCGGCGCGCCGATCTGGAGCTGGGCCAACTGATCCCCGTGGGGGATTTGTACGACGCGATTGCCGAGGGCGACGAGCCGTTCTCCGAGGGCATGCGCCTGCACTTCGAGAACGCCAAGCGCCTGTACAACCAGCGGCTGCTGCCTATGCTGGAGCGGCAGCACAGCGTGACCTGGGAGGCCATCAAGCTCGGCCAGGCCGACGCCACCGCTGCCAAGAACCTGCGCAACGACGCCCGCCTGCTGAAGACGCTGCTGCTGGGCGCCTTGGTGCCCGAGGTGGAGTCACTGAAGGGCCTGACGGCGCAGCGCCTGGCGGCGCTGAACCACGGCACGTTCCGCTCACCCATCCCGGGCCGCGAGGCGCAGGACGTGCTGCGCAAGTGCCGCGACTGGGCCAGCGAGATCGGCGAGATCAAGATCACCGAAGACCAGAACCCGATCATCTCGATCCAGGTGACGGGCGTGGACATCGAGCCCATCCTGCGGGCGGCCGAGGCAAACGACAACGCCGGCAACCGGCGCAAGCGGATCCGGGAGGCGCTGTTCAAGGAACTTGAGATTCCGGACACCGGCGGCCTGTTCACCACCTACGAATTCAATTGGCGCGGCACCCGGCGCGAGGTGGAGCTGCTGTACGAGAACGTGCGCGAGATGACCGACGACCGGCTGCGCGGCCGCTCGGGCGCCTGGACGGTGGTGCTGGACTTTCCGTTTGACGATGCGAACTTCGGCCCGGCTGACGACCTGGCCCGCCTGGCGGAGTACCGCGGCGGCGACACCAAGACGCTGGTGTGGTTGCCCTCGTTCCTGAGCAACAAGGCTCTGGCCGACCTGGGGCGGCTGGTGGTGCTGGACTACATCCTGCAGGGTGAGCGCTTCGACAACTACGCCGCCCACCTGTCGTTCGTCGACCGGGTGCAAGCCAAGGCCCTGGCGCGCAACCAGCTGGACCAGTTGCGCATCAAGCTGCGGTCGCAGCTGGAAGTGGCCTACGGCATCAGCACCGAACCGCGTGATGCGGTGAGCAACCCGCTGACGGCGGACCAGCAGTTCAAGTCGCTGGACCCGACGCTGTCGCCGCGGCCACCGGTGGGGGCGGAATTCAAGTCGGCCTTCGAGAGCCTGCTGGGGCAGTTGTTTGCCCACCAGTACCCGGCCCACCCGGAGTTCGACACCGAGATCAAGCCCAGCGTCATCAAGAAGGTGTGGCCTGAAGTGCAGAAGGCCATCGAGGCGCCTGGCCAACGCGGGTTGGTGCAAGACACCTCTACCCGCAAGCTGGTGCGTGCGGTGGTCAACCCCTGCCAGTTGGGGCAGATGGGTGAGACCCATTTGCTGATCGAGCCGCACTGGCAATCGCGCTTCTCGCAAAGCCATGCGCGGGACGGTGGCGGTGCCATCACCGTGGCCAAGCTGCGGCAGTGGATCGACACCCCTGCGCCGATGGGCCTGCCCATCGAGCTGCAGAACCTGATCATCCTGGCCTTTGCGGCATCGACCAACCGCCGCTTCACGATGCGCGGCGGGCCGTACGAGCCCACGATCGACAGCCTGCCCGATGAGCTGGAGCTCAAGGAGCAGGCGCTCCCGAACACGGCAGACTGGGAGACCGCGCTGCTGCGCGCGTCCAGCTTGTTCGGCCTGACGCTCGGCCAAACGCTCAATGCGGCCAATGTCGGCAAGCTGGTCGATGAGGTTCGGCAGAAGGCGGCAGACAAGCGTGAGGCGGTGGCCCGTCTGGTATCGCAGGTGCGCGACCGTTCGGCGCGCTATGCGCCCGGCATCACCGGGGCACGCCAGCAGTCTGCAGAGTCTGCGCAGGCGCTCCTGGCCTCACTGGCACAAGCGGCAGAGGGCGACGTGGTGACGACGCTGGCCAATGCGAGCCTGCAGACGTCCGAGGCAGCGGTCAGCCGCAGCCTGGGGCAAGCGCAGGTCTGCGCCGATGCCTTGGGCAGCGGAAACTGGCAATTGTTCGATGTGGTTCGCGACCTGGTGGACCACCGTCGCGACGCGGCGCTGCTGATCATGAGCCGCCTGACCGAGGCGCTGACCAGTGACGAACATGTGGTGGCCTTGAAGCCGCGGCTTGAAGAGCTGGCACGGGATGCGATGCGTCTGCTGGCAGCGGCAGCGCCGGCACCAGTGACGCCGCCACCCGTCGCACCCACGCCGCCCGGTGCCGGGCCGGCGCCGGCGCCGCCGCCCGTGGTGATGCCCCCTGCCCCGCCCGCCAACGGGCCGGAGGTGGTGGACGAGAAGCAGCAGTTGCACCTGAGTGGCGCTGCTGCGGTGACCGCGCTGGACGAACTGAAGACGCTGGTCACCAGTGAACGCGACCTCGAGCTGACGCTGAGCTGGCGGGTGCAGCGCAAGGGCACGAAGCTATGAGCTTGTCGACGCCGCAGATCGCGGCCCAACTCGAACGCGTGCTGGCCAGCGATCCGGCCGCAGTCGCCATTGCGATCCGGGCCAACGCGAAGCAGCCCTGGCCCGATTCCTTGAAGCAGCAGGGGCGGGATTTCCAGCTTCGGTGGTGCGACTCGTCGCTGGCCATTCGCGAAGCCTTGTGCGATGTCGAGCAGCATGACCCGATGACCTCCGGACTGGTGGTGATCACGCCGCTGGCCACCCACGAGGTGGCCGAAGACATTGCCGCCCGTCTGGCCAGGGCGCGGGTGTTTCAACCCGAGGGCTGGGACATCGTTCGACAGTTGTTCCAGGCCAAGGAAACCGACGCGCGCCTGGGGCGCTATGTGTGGATGCCGCAGACCTTGATCGACGGCGCGTCGCAGGGCACTTACCCGCCCGTGGCCAATGGCTTCCTCGACCTTGAAACCGCATGGCGGGAAGTGCTGCATCGATTCCTGGGCATTGAAGCAGCGCGCCCCGACGCGGTGGCGCTGCTGCTCTGGGCGATGGACCCGGCCGCCGACCCCAGGCTTGCCCAGTTGCCGGCGCCGGCCCGCATCGACGTGATGCGCTGGCTGGGCGAGACGGCGGGAGTTGCCGGGGAGATGGTGCTGGGCTGCGTGGATGCGGGTCGAACGATCGATGCATTGCCACTGGGCCTGGTCTGCGGCGTGGTCTTTGCCCAGGATGGTGAGGGCCAAGCCAGCCTCGGCCAGGCCGCGATCCGCCTGGAGCGCTTCGTCAACGGCAAGCACGTCGGTGTTGCCGAGGGGCGCGCCTGGGCGCGCGCTGCAGAGCAAGTCGTTCGACTGACCGGGCTGGACGCGTCCCGTGCTGTTCTCGACCGCGCAGATGCACTGCTGCGCGACCTGCGCGTCATCGACTTTGCGCACCTCAGCGACGTGCTGCCGGCGGCGCTGGATCAGCGACTGGAAGACTTTGCGCTGGCACTGACCGCCCATGTGGCGGAGCCCTCGGAAACCAATCTTGCCCAGGTTGAGCTGCAGGCCGACCGCGCGCTCCGGCACACCTTGGTGGCGGCTCAGAAGCCCCGCATGGAACGCGTCGAGATGGCGCGCCGATTGGCACGCTGGCTGATGAACGGCACGCCGACCGCTTCATCCTTGCAGACTGCCGTGGCCTGGCAGTCTGACCAAGGCGCCTTCGTCGACTGGGCGCGCTTTCGGCTGCTGGGAGGCGACGAGCTGCCGGACCTGTCACAGGCCTACAGCGCCTGCCGCGAAGCGGTCATCGCGCGCCGAAATGCTTTCGCCAAGCCATTCGCACAGGCGCTGGTGCAATGGAACGCCCAGAAGCCGGCGCCTGAGGGTCGGATCATCCCGCTGGAGTCGGTGCTTGAGCATGTGCTGGCACCGATCGCCGCCGCCCACCCCACCCTGCTGCTGGTGATGGATGGTTTGAGCACCAGCATCTTCCGGGAGTTGTTCGCCCGGATTGCCAGCCAAGGCTGGGCCGAGATGGTGCCTTCCAGCCTGGGACAGCCGCTGGCTGGTGTGGCTGCACTGCCGACGATCACCGAGGTCAGCCGCGCCAGCCTGCTGTGTGGGCGTCTGACCGTCGGCGCTTCAGCGCAGGAGAAGACCGGCTTCGCAACGAACGCTGCCCTGCTGGCGCACAGCCGCGCGGACGCGCCACCCCGGCTGTTCCACAAGGGTGACCTGGCGGATGCGACCAACCTGGCGCCGGAGGTGCGCGCCGCCATTGCGAGCACCCAGCAGCGTGTGGTGGGCGTGGTCTACAACGCCGTGGACGACCACTTGAGCGGCCCGGATCAGTTGCATCAACGCTGGGCACTGGAGGACCTGCGGCTGCTGCTGCCGTTGCTGCGCGAGGCGCGCGAGGCGCGCCGGGTGGTGGTGATCACGGCCGACCATGGGCATCTGCTCGAAGACGGCACCACGCAGTTGCCCGGTGGCGAGAGCGACCGCTGGCGCCCGGGCAAGAACGCCGAGACGCCCAACGAACTGGCGGTCAGCGGGGGGCGCGTGGTCACCTCCGACGGATCGAACGCGGTGGTGTGCCTGTGGGGCGAGAGCACTAGGTATGCGGGTCGCAAGAACGGGTATCACGGTGGGCTGTCGCCCCAGGAAGTCACGGTGCCCTTGAGCGTGATCGTGCCGCTCGGATTCAACCTGGCCGGCTGGACCCCGGCACCGCCGGCCCCACCGGAGTGGTGGGAACTGCCGCCCATGCCGAAGTCGTCAGGTGTGCAATCGGCAGCCGCCGCAGCACCGAAGCCAACGCGGCGCAAACCGACAGCGCAGCAAGGGCAGCCCCAGTTGTTCGAGCCGGTCGATCTGCCGCCACCAGAGGCTTCAACCCCGCCCGTGGCTTTGGACTGGATCGGCGCCTTGCTGGGCAGCCCGATCTATGCGTCTCAGCGGCAGTTGGCCGCGCGCGTGGCGCCGCCCGACGACAAGATGCGACTGCTCCTGACGTCCTTGTCCGAGCGTGGTGGCAAGCTGTCCCGGGCAGCCCTGGCGACCCGCCTGTCGTTGCCTGAGGTTCGCATCGGTGGCTTGCTCAGCGCAGTCAGGCGGCTGTTGAACGTCGACCAGGCGTCGGTGCTGACCGTTGACGAAACCGCGGGTACGGTTGAGCTGAACGTGGTGCTGCTGCACCAGCAATTCCGGCTGCCCGGCCAGGGAGGCCAACGATGATCAGTTCGGCACGCCGGGAAGACATCGTGAGCGCCCTGCGACGCGGCACGGTACCGAGCAGCGGGCTGGATGCGCTGGCCGTCGGGATCGATACGTTCGCGCCGACCCTTGACGACGAGCTCGAATCGGTCAGCGCCGGCCGCGGCGGCTTCAAGGCGGTACGTGGTGAGTACGGCACCGGCAAGACCTTCTTTGGCCGCTGGCTGCAGGAGCGGGCTCGCGCACGCGGCTTCGCAGCCACTGAAGTGCAAATCAACGAGACCGAGACACCGTTGCACCGCCTGGAGACGGTCTACCGCCGCCTGGTCGAACACCTGGGCACCGCCGACACGGCGAGTGGCGCATTTCGGGGCGTGATCGACGGCTGGTTCTATGCCCTGGAGCAGGATGTGCTGGCAGACGCGTCGGTGGACGCCAGCGACGCGGAGGGGCTTCTGCTGCGCACGAACGCGCTGATGGAGGCCAGGCTCGGCGCCATCAGCAAGACGGCGCCGGCCTTCTCTGCAGTGCTGCGAACCTATCGCCGCGCCCTGGCAGCCGGGGACGGCATGTTGGCGGATGGGCTGATCAGTTGGCTGGCAGGACAGCCGAACGTGGCCGCGAGCATCAAGCGTGCGGCGGGCATCAAGGGTGACCTCGATCACTTCGGCGCCACCAACTTTCTCGTTGGCCTGCTGACCATCCTGCGTGACAGCGGCTTCTCTGGCCTGGTGATGGTGCTCGACGAGGTGGAAACGCTGCAGCGCATGCGTACCGACACCCGAGAAAAGGGGCTGAACGCCTTGCGTCAGTGGATCGACGAGATCGACGCCGGCCGCTATCCGGGGCTGTACCTGGTAATCACGGGAACGCCCGCGTTCTATGACGGCCCGCAAGGGGTGCAGAGACTCGCCCCGCTGGCGCAACGGCTGCATGTGGACTTCGGCACCGATCGGCGGTTCGACAACCCGAGAGCGGTCCAGATCCGGCTGGCGGCCTTCGACCACACCTCGCTGCTCGCGGTTGGACGCCGGGTACGCGACATCTATGCAGATGGGCGCCCCAACGAACAGCGCCTTCGGGCGGTGGTGGATGACAGCTATCTGGACGCCCTTGCACGCGCGGTGGCCGGTGGCCTCGGTGGCAAGGTTGGCGTCGCACCCCGGCTGTTCCTCAAGAAGCTGGTGTCGGATGTGCTGGACCGCGTGGATCTGCACGAAGACTTCGACCCCCGCAAGCACTACACCCTCACGCTGGCCGAGACCGAGATGTCTGCGACAGAGCGGGCTGCGGCGAGTGCGGCGTCCGTGGACGATATCGAGCTGTGAACGAGTTCGAGCAGCTGCACCCATCGCTGCAGTACCACGTCGTCAACACGCTGGGCTGGAGCACGCTGCGACCGACGCAACTGGCAGCCATTGCGCCCATTCATGCGGGCTCACACTGTTTGCTGCTCGCACCGACCGCCGGGGGGAAGACGGAAGCCGCTGCGATTCCGATGCTGTCGAGGATGCTGACCGAGGCCTGGCCCGGGACGAGCGTCTTGTACATCTGCCCGATCAAGGCGCTGCTGAACAACCTGGAGCATCGGCTCACCCACTACGCCGGGCTGGTGGGTCGGCGTGTGGAGGTGTGGCACGGCGACATCTCGCAGTCCCGCAAGAACCGGGCGCTTCGAGATGCCCCCGACATCCTGTTGACGACACCCGAATCCATCGAGGCCATGCTGATTTCGGTGCGGGTCGATCGGCCAGCATGGTTCGGCAACCTGCGTGCCGTGATCGTCGATGAACTGCATGCGTTCGCGGCGGATGACCGAGGGTGGCACATGCGCTCTGTGCTGCATCGGCTGGACCAGTATCTGGAACGACCGCTGCAACGCATCGGTCTGTCGGCAACGGTCAGCAACCCCACCGAGTTGCTGGCCTGGTTCGCACCCAGCGGTAACCGTACCGTGGTGGGCAGTGCATCGGTGAGCACGGAGGCCGATGTCACGATCGATCATGTGGCATCGCTCGAAAACGCAGCCACCGTGATCTCGCGCCTGCATCGCGGCGAGAAGCGTCTGGTCTTCTGCGATTCACGAAGCAGCGCCGAGCAGTTGAGCAGCATGCTGCGCGCCAAGGAGATGCGCACCTTCGTGAGCCACGCCTCCCTCAGCGTTTCCGAACGCAGGCAAGCCGAGGCGGCATTCACCGAGGAGAAGGACTGCGTCATCGTCGCCACCTCAACACTGGAGCTGGGCATAGATGTCGGTGACCTCGACCGCGTGATCCAGATCGATTCGCCGTCGAGCGTGTCGTCGTTCCTGCAGCGCATGGGCAGAACCGGCCGACGTGCAGGCGCCCTGCGGAACTGCCTGTTCCTGACGACCAATGACGACGCGTTCATGCTGGCCCTGGGTGTCACCAAGAAGTGGTCGGAAGCATGGGTCGAAGCGGCGGTGCCACCGGCCGAGCCCTGGCCCATCCTCGCGCAGCAAGCCCTGGTTCTCGTGTTGGAGCGCGGCGAGGTTCCAACGATGGAAGTGGTCCAGCTGCTTCACGGATCGTTTCCAGAGCTGGCGACTGACGACATCACGGCGCTGGTTGAGCACCTGGTGGAGAAGCAGTTTCTAGACCGTTCCGAGGGCGTGGTCAGGGTCGGACCTGAGACCGAGCGCGTGTATGCCCGCGGCCACTACCGCGACCTGCTCGCCTCGTTCAGCGGATCCATGCTGCTGACTGGTCGGCATGGGTCGAGCGAGGTGGGCTACATCGATCCCACCGTTCTGACGGGTGAGCAGGACAACCGGCTCCTGTTGCTGGCGGGTCGCAGCTGGCGTGTCACCGAGGTGGAGTGGTCCAAACGGATCGTGTGGCTGGAGCCGGCACGGGAAGGTGGCAAGGCGCGCTGGATGGGCGGGGCGCGCAGCCTGGGCCGCGATGTTTGCCAGGCCATTCGAACGGTGCTCGCCACAGGCGCGCCACCAATCGTCACCTTGTCGCAGCGTGCGCGGGCGGCCCTTAGTTCGCTAGCCGACGAGCTGCCCATGTCGCTGGGAGCGCACTTCGTGATGGCGCGATCTGATGCTGCACCGGTACGTACCTGGACCTTTGCCGGCACGCGGGCCAACCGCACGTGGGCGCACCAGGCTTCGGTCGGTGGTCAGAAGGTTCGATTCGATGCCATGAGTGTTCACGCGCCAGCATCGCTGCTGGCCGATGCAGCGCCGGGGCAGTTGACCTTGACAGACGCTGAGATTGCCACCTTCGCCGAGTCGGTCAAGTTCGCCGAATGCGTGCCACGAGGTCTGCTCACCCGCACGATTGTCGCGAGGAACTTCGAATCGCCGATTCGATGGGAACCGACACCATGAGCGCCGCTCGCCTCTCCCAGGATGACTACCCGGAAGTCGGAGCTCGAAGGCGCGGTCACATCCTCGTCTGCCATGGCGACGACAGTCCGGATCAGTGGATCGCTTGGCTAGAACCCATCCAGTCTCGTTTCAAGGAACTGCATGGGCTGTCTGAGGAATATGGTTTCGCCTTGGACGCCGGTGAAGGATCGGGGCGCCTGGGCAGCGTTGGAGAATTTCTTGAGCTGATCGGCATCGACATCCGGTCGAACCCGTGGGAAGGCTCGCTCATCAGCGGCGTCTACCGATTCGGTTGGGTCAAGGTTGGTACGGTTCGGGCAGTGAGGAAGAAGGCCGCAGAACTGCTGAAGGCGCTTCAGCGCCAGGTTGACAGCGAGGTTCGGCGCAAGATCCTAGAAGAGCTCGCCGGCATCAAGGACATCGACCAACTGATCGAGCGTACGGCAGCAGATCGTGATGAGCTACGACGCCAGATCCTTGAATCGAAGTCGGCCCTTTCCAAGGCCCAAGAGGACCTTCGACTGACCCGGGATCGATTGCAGCAACTGGAGGTCTCCGACTCCAAGCAGATCGATGAATCGTGCCTTCGCATGGCTGGAGCGATCCTGCGGCGGGCGCCCTGTCGAATGGTTGCTGGTCCGCTGGTTCTGTGGGACGACAACGTCATCTATGCGATCACGACTCGTGGCGGAGTGACTTTGCCTGCCAACTCCACCCCAGCCCTCCTCCTCGGAGATCTGGAAGCCGCCGGGTACCCAGTTGTTCGCGTCGAGGAGAAGACCGTCATCGGTGGGTGGACAAGTGGCCCGATCTACCGAAAGGGAACGCCACACATCACCGGATGGGCAAGCGTGTGGTCTGACCGGGAGCGGAAGGAGCGCGTGTTTTTGGTCGTCCCGAAGGACAGCGAGAGGAAGGTCCACGAGATTCACCAGGCGCTTGCGTCGGGTTTTTCGGGAGCGTCGAAGTGAGAGAGAACGTCACCATGGAATGCGGTCACTCGCCCGCCCCGGGGATGGATTGGAACGTCACCGTTTCCTTCGTGGGCAACGCCAAGATGTACCGAGTATGGAGTCGGTCAGATGAGGATCAGAACCGCGTTCTACTGAAGCAGGCCGCTGGGCCACTGACCTGGCGCCGCATGGTTGCCGACATCAAGGAACTCGATGAAATCGGCCTCGGAGGCGACCTGCTCAGCGACATCCAGGTCAGCGGGCTGACGGGTTGGCAATCGTCCCTGCTGAAGATGGCCTGGTGCAAGTTTGAGGGGCCTGCAGAGCGTCAGCTGGAATTTCTGCTCGACCTTCCAGACGAAACCATCGCCCTTCTCGAGGAGAAGCTCGGAGATCTCACCGATCCTGATGTACTCGCAGCGCTCGACGAAGTGATCGAAGCCAAGGAAGAACTGCAGATCTCGATGGCGCAAGTCGATCAAGCGATCAACGAAACCACCAAGGCAATGCGCAAGGGGCTGGACCCGTGGGTGCGATCGATGTCCGATTGGTTTCAGGCGCACGAGGTGATTGACTCTGGGCCGGGGGTGTCGATGGAGGTAGCTCGACGCAGCACCACCGCTGAAACACTTGCGATCGTGACGACCATGCAAAGTCCGCTTGCTGTCGAGGTTGCACGAGTGCTGCTGGTCAATTGGTCGAAGGCAGAGCCGAAGCCAGTCCAAGAAGGCCGCGTCGGGGGCATCCGGTTCCGGTCAACGATTCCCTTCCTACAGTGGTTGGTGCAGCGGCTGGAACCCGGGGCACTGGCATCAGTCACTGCCCATGAAGATGGTGACGAGCTCAATGCGATGGAGGCGCTGGATGCCCACATCGCTGCCGAGATTCACAGGCTGCGGACATCAAGTGGCGGTGGCGCACTCGGTCACGGTGTGCGTGGCGGGATCGTCGCCAGCTGGGACCGGCTGCGGCGACAAGTCTTCGGGCCCGGCTGATCGTCGCTGTGATGGGCATGTCTTCAACCCGGGCGCAAGCGATCGAGCGCCAAGCCTCGGAAATGCAGTAAAATTTGGTCACATTTGGAATTGGGTCGACGCCCATGCCAACCTGCCTTCCCGGGCAAGGTGGAAACGCGAAAGCGGATGTGGCTCCTACTGGAGCAACGAAGCGGGTACAGCGTCGGCCCTCCCACAACGGAGGGCTTTTTTGTTGTTCGAATCAATCATCGACGCTGGCACCGTGCAGGCCTTTCGGGAGACCGAGTACAGGGTGCATGGCGACGAACCGTTCACCCTGAGGGTGGGCGAAACCTGCTCGGCGTTGGCCGCCGCGCACAAGCGCCACCGCGTCGAATGCAGCGCGTACATCACGGCCTGCAACCCCTTCAGCCAGATCCTTGACGACGAAGCCAATGCCGAACGGCATGCCGCCCTGGGACGCGAAATCAGCCAGCGCAGCCTTGCCAGCATCGAGGGAATCGGCCAGCACCCGTCCAATCAGTGGCCCGGTGAAGCGAGCCATCTGATCTTCGGCTTGACCTTGGAGGCGGCCAAGGCGCTGGGGACACGGCTGGAGCAGAACGCGATCGTCTGGGCGGGTGGCGACGCCGTACCGCAACTGATCTTGCTGCGATGAAATCACGGGCTGGTCAGCCCACCTTCAAGGTGAACGACCGGGGGGATTTGATCCAGATTGCCGCCCCCGACACATGTCAAAGCGGCTAAACAGGAGAAGTACATGCGTTCACTCATCCAGGCCACCCCGGCCTACGAGCTCTCGATCGACATCACCACCTCGGCACACGGCCACAGCCTCAGGCTGATCAGCTATGTGCCGACAGCTCGGCGCCCCGAGGATCAGGTCAAGTTCCAGGGCGTGTTCAGCACCGCGGAGCTCAAGTCACTTCGCGACGCGTTGAACCAAGCACTGGCCCCGGAAGCTGACAGGCTCATCCAGTGAGCTTGTCGATGGACAGAATGATCTTCAGCACCCGCGGGTTGACCAAGGTGCGCCGCGCTGGCGCATCGAAGCACAGGAGTTGCCCTCCTGAACGGCCGAGCTCGGGCAGATTTTGATCGGGGAGAAACCATGTTTTGGAACAAGAAGGATGAACCCAGCCCACTCGGCGTGCCGCTCGGCGATCTGATGGTGATGCTGCAACCTACGTCGATCAAGGCAAGCCTGAAGGGCAATACCCTCACGGCCCGCCATGAGCACTACACGATCCGCATCGAGGTTGTGCCGCCCGAAACCCGAGAGTCGGAGAACGGGCCGATCCGCGCGGTGGTGCGCATGATCACCGAGTTGCCCAAGCCTATCTTGACCCTTTTCCAGGGCAAGGAGGCAGAGGCCACGGCGGCCTACAACGCGTTCGCCGCGTTGGGGTCCCTGTGCGCAGATCGCGGCAACGTCTACATCGGATCCAGGCTGACGATCTACGAAGCCGAGGACTCTTGGCGAACGCTGCACCTGCCGCTTCTGATGTTCACCACGATCTGTGGCACCGAGGCGATTCTGGGCGCGCTGCGCCGGACCATGACCAACGAAGGGCAGCGAGGCGGCACATCGAAGTGGACTGAGCCCGACTTCGCGCAGGTCGAGGGATATCTCTCACGGATGTGCCTGTGCACCACCGGAGGCTTGGGTCTGACGGCCGAGTTCGGCTTGAACGAAGGCGCAGTGAGCGCGGCGGCCGGAGACCACAAGACCGCCTTGTTCCAGCTCATGGCCGATCAGCCACACCCAGAGCTGGGCGGCGGTTTGTTCTGCCTGCTGCAGATGCCGCACCAGCTGCAAGACGAGCACCGCCTGAACCAGGTGTGCCTGCAGCTCAACAACATGGAAATGGCCGCCCATGACCTGCCGCCGCACTTCGGGGCCTGGTGTCCAGGCAAGTTGGGCAACAACCCGGCCTACATCAGCTTCCTCCCGAACCCGCTGTACGCGGCCTCAGGCATCGCCGTCAACTCGGGCTTCTGGGCGATGAACCGCGCACAGTGGGCCAACGCCATGCTGGCGTCGCTCGGAGTGCGGGCATGACAGCGCAGATCGCTGAAAAGCTCCGCTACGAGGGTGAGGATGTGGCCATGTGCACCAACCCCCTAAGCGACTACTTCGCCATGGGCGGGGTCAACCCGCGCTTCGAATCGAATTGCACGGCGCTATGGCGCGGCTACGTTGGTCGATGGGAAATCATCGATGGCCGGCTCTATCTGGTCGAGCTGCACGGCACCCTGGAGAGCGGAGACGAAGCATCGGTTGCCACCATCTTTCCGGACTTCCCGGACAGAGTTTTCGCCCACTGGTACTCCGGCACGATCCGCATCCCGCAGGGCAAGCAGCTCGAGTACGTTCACATGGGCTACGGCAGCACCTTCGAGCGAGACCTGTTTCTCCACTTGGAGCGTGGCGTCGTCAAGCACACCCGGGTACGCCACAACGGGACGGCGGAGGCTGAAAACGCACCTGAAGGCTACGAAGTCGGGGCCATGACCGTGTTCCCTCGGGCCAAGAAGGACGACGGGGAGGCCGCGTGATCTACCTGTACTGGTACCTCGGGGTCGGCGCTGCGGTGCTTGCCATCGTCTTTGGCGCGCACCGACTGACGAAAGAGCATGAGTCGGAGTCGATTCGAGAAATCCTCGATGCGGTGAACCCCGAACGCAAGAAGCTTTCGTACCGAATCCTGAACAACTTCGTGGCGCCGGCGCTCGCCGCCGTGGCCATCGTCGTCGTCTGGCCCGTTGCCATCTACATGAAGGGCAAGGAGATCTTATCGAAGAAGGGAGCGTCTGCACTGCAGGAGGAACGCGAGTTCGCAGTCGAGCGCGCTCACCTGCATGAACCACTGACAGTCCCGCAGATCGAGGCACGAGAAGCGGTAGAAGACCCCTTGGGTGCCGTACCGAACTTGCCCTTCGGCCACCTGAATGCAGCCTGGAAGACCTTCATCGAAGGTGTCGCAGCTGACGAGGAGCTTTGGTCATTCACGGCGCCCTGGCAGACGACGTGGGGGCGCAAGGAGATCAGAACCGGATATGTGGTCGTGCGTGGTGGCAGCCCGGCCAAGCACTTTCTGACCATGTGGAAGGAGATCGAGGACGAGCCCGTTGATGGCAAAGCTCCCCATGCCGTCGGTGCCGACGGAGCACGGTTGTCGAGGTAGCAGGAAGGATTTGGGTATGCACAACATTGAGATGCACGAGATGACGGAAGCCTTCTTTCCGTGTTGGAAGGCTGCCGGCATCCACCTGAGCAAGCAAGTCGATGGCGGGATCCAGTCCTGGCTGCGCGCACATCCCTACCCGCCGTTCCTGGAGCACCTGTCGTTTCGCCTCGGCAATCAGTTGTTCTTCGTCCGTATCGAGGACGTGGACGGCAAGGCCCAAGGCCCTGGCACCATCCGTGGGCTTGCAGCCGCCGCCAGGGACGGAAACGGACACGCCTGCATCCTGCCGATGAAGAAGAAGCTCTTCGGTGGTTCCTGGGTGGCCGACATGCCGGGTTGGGGCTTGCTGAACGCAGAGACCAGAAAGCCGATCAACCCGGTGTCCCTGGTCACCGAAGAGAAAATTGAGATGACGCCGTGGGAGGTGCATGACATGGCGGTTCAGGTGGTCCGGGACTACCTGCAGAAAGAAGGCTTCGAGTTGATGTCCTGGCAAGGCAACCCTGAGGTCGACCCGTCGATCTGGTTTGTGGGCAAGACCAGGAGACCCGAGTGGGTCGTCGTGCGGTCGGCCAAGTTCCCGGCCAGCAACGCCGACCGCCCGACCAACTGGGCTGCCATTGCAGATGGCTGCGCAAGGCTGAGTACCACTGGGCACTTCGCGTCGGTCGCTGTTGTCAGCGTGAACCAGCCCTTCGCGTCCAGTGAGGAGGCACCCGTACCCTTGTGGCGCGGGCACGGGATGCACGTGCGCTTCGACGGATTGGAATGATGGCGCAAGGACGAGCAACCCAAATCGTGCACATGAGCGATCAGTGTCCGCCGTGGGTGATCTTTCATGTGCCTCACGATTCGACGCTTGTTCCATCAGAGGTGAGGCGCCAGATCACCTTGACCGATGGCGAGCTGGACGAAGAGTTGATCAAGATGACCGATCACTTGACCCTGCTGCTGTTCGCCTCGGGTGCCCCGGAAGCTCAGGTCATCCGAGCGCCCGCCAGCCGATTGGTGGTGGACGTAGAGCGATTCGCGGACGACCGGCACGAGCCGATGGCAGACCGTGGAATGGGCGCCGTCTATTCCGTGACCTCAAGTCTGAAACCGTTGCGGCGACCGTTATTCGATGGCGAACGCGACGCCTTGATGTCGGCGTACTACCGTCCGCATCACGCCCGGCTCGAAGCCGCAGTGTCGGCGGCCATCGACCTTCACGGTCGCTGCCTGGTGATCGATTGCCACAGCTTTCCGAGCCTCGCGCTACCGTACGAGTTCGCCGACCCCGCTGTAGCGAGACCGGATATCTGCATCGGCACTGACGCTTTCCATACCAGTGGCGAATTGGCCGTCGCCTTCGTCGCAGCCTTCCAGCGCGAAGGATGGAGTGTGGACCTGAACCAACCCTTTGCCGGGGCCTTGGTACCTGGAAGCCGGTACGGGCAAGACCGCCGCGTCAACGCCGTCATGGTCGAGATCAACCGTCAGCTCTACCTTCGCGAATCAGACGCGACACCGCTACCCACCTTTGCAACCGTCGCGGAACGCGTCAGAAACTGTTGCATGGCGGCCATCGCAGCCTGCAACCCATAGGGAAACAAGTCATGGCAAAAAGCAAGAAGACGGCGCCGCAACTCGAAGTGCCCGCGGAGCCCATCACCGAGTTCGAGGTGACCGAGGGCGGCACGCTGCGCATGGCCGACTACGTCGAAGCAGAAACCCGTGCCGAGTTCTATGAAGACGTGGCAGACCAGTGGGAGGGCTCGCCACAGGACCTGTCTGACGCGATGGACGAATGCCAGCCGTTGGCATGGGCCGTGAACTCGATCTACTCTGACTTTCGGGATGAGATCGTGGCGGACATCGGGGCCGCGGAGACCGACGCCAAACAGAACAAGCGGCGCATTGCCGTCCTCAAGGAAAGGCTCAAGAAGCTGCCGGAGGAGCCTGAAGAGGGTGCCAGCGACTGGCTCCTCGGGCTCACCACGTCCGAGTTCGAGGCGAACGTCGTTCCTCAAATTCAGGAATGGTTCTCAGAACCGCCGGACTGGAACTTCGAGGACGACTACCTGCCGCAGACGGGCACGGCGCAGGGCGCGGCTCTGGAATTCTTTCGCAGCATGGACGCCAATTCTGTGGACTTGCTGGGCGTCGACATTGTCGAAGGCGAACATCCTGGCAGCACCTACTACGCGGCCGAGCTGCGCGGCGACATCGACGTTGCCAACCGTGCTGCCGAAGCGGCAGGACTGCGGGTTCGGTTCGTCAAAGCATGAAGCCGAGCGTGCCGACCATGACGGTCGCCACTCGGGCCCAGTTCGTGAATCAGGAGAGACCTATGGAATCAAATGGAAGCCAGCTCGGCACGTTCGTAAAGGCAGTCGCATTCGCTGCGGAGAAACACCGGAACCAGAGGCGCAAAGACGCGGACGCCTCCCCGTACATCAACCACCCGATCGCACTGGCCAACGTGCTGGCCAACGAGGGAGGTGTCTCGGACGCAACTGTGCTTTGCGCCGCCGTCCTTCACGACACCATCGAAGACACCGAAACGACCGAGAACGAACTGACGACGACATTCGGCTCTCACGTTTCGTCGGTCGTCTTGGAAGTCACGGACGACAAGTCGCTCGAGAAGCATGTTCGCAAACAGCGACAGATCGAGCACGCACCTCACATTTCCACCGAAGCCAAGTTGGTAAAGCTGGCCGACAAGATATGCAACCTGCGGGACATACTGGCATCGCCTCCAGCGAATTGGTCCACGGAGCGAAAGCAAGCGTACTTCGACTGGGCCAGCAAGGTCGTCGCAGGGGTACGCGGAGTACATCCCAACCTTGAAGCAGTCTTCGATGGGCTGGTTGCACGCCATGCCGAACTTCGCTGACCGCCGCCGCAACCCGTTGCTGCCAACGGATTGCAGGCTACGCTGCGTCGTGCAGCCCATCGCTGTTTGGGCGATACGTGAGCACCAGGGGGACGCGAATTCTGATCAGCAGATAGGGCCAACCCTTGCGGGGCTTGAACATGCACATCGATGAGTTCCGGGAGTTCCAGCGACAGGGCGCCACACACGACGTTTTCAGCCTTGTGATGACCTGTCGTCGCAAGTTTCTCAACGCCGCCCAACTGCTTGAACTACGCAGTGACGCGATCAGCAAGCTGGCATCGTTCGGCGTGGATGCCCCGGTCGATGTCTGGCCACTGCTCACTCCGTTCAGCGTGCTGACAGAGCGGTACGCGACGCAGTTGTTCTCGCCGCAGGAGAGCCTCTTTCAGGTGCCGAGCGAGAAGCAGGACGAGAAATGGGGCAGGTACTTTCATCACATCCTGGTCCCCCATCTCATCGCCAGCGACGAGGTCGTTCGAAACGTCTTGCGCGCGGTGCGGGCGCTACCCAGCCAGCATCCCGAGCAGGCGGCTGTCGCACTGAGTCAGCACTTCACAGAGATGACGTTGCCGGACACGAGTCCACCCTGGGCGCCCGAGGACGCGGTCGACTATTGATGCAGGCAACTGGAAGCCAAGAGCAAACACCGTGTACGTGATCGACACCCGACACTACCTCGACGACAAAGGCGACATCGGGCCCGCGAAGGGTCCCGCCCGCAAGATGGCCGACTTCATCACCTCGGTGGTCGCCCATGCGTCCGACTTCGACCGACCCGAAAGCACGCCCGGCCCCGCCTGCTTCAAGTGCCGCAAGCGCGACAACCGCCGCGTGGACACCGGCATGACTGACGACGACACGGTTGTCTGGCACTGCCCTGCTTGCGGCACCGAGGGACGTATCTCGAATTGGCTGGGGACGTTCTGGGACCTCAGCCACGGCCTGCCATCCGACTGACTTTCGCCACCGTGACCATGCCACCCAAGCCGGCCGAAGATCGAAAGCGCTTATCCACGGCCGCGCGATCGGCGCCTCTCACGCAAGACTCGCGCGGCGGTGGGTAAGCCGCCCGAATTGGCATCTAGCGCCGGGCGCTGACTCATCGGTTTTTCGTGACAGTTGACAAAGACAGTTGTACTGTCTAGTATGACTGCCATGGACGAACCAAAGGCCTTCACGCTCGATGACATCTCTGCCCTTGCAGAGCTGCCACGTCGCACGGTCAGGTACTACATCCAGTCCGGACTGATCGATCGCCCACAGGGCGTCGGCAAGGGCGCGTACTACACACAGAGCCACGTCGAGCAGCTTCTGCTGGTGCGAAAGTGGCAGCTGGCCGGACTGTCTCTGGAGCGAATCGGAGAACTTCTGAAGCAGCAGGCGGCCGGCCCCCTGCCGCCAACCCCCCGGCGCGCCGGAACCGTCGAGGTCTGGAGCCATCTGGTCATTTCGGACGGCGTCGAGCTCAACCTGGAGCCAAGCCGCGCCGGCCTCAGCCCGGAGCAGATTCGAGCCTTCTTCCGTGCTGTGACACAGGCGTACGAGCAGATCCACCAAAACGAGGAAAGAAAATGAACAAGCTGGCATCCGCCTTGACTGGCACGGAAGGCGAGCGCGTCGCCCTTTGCGACGTCTCTGTCTCTGCCCTCCTCCAGGACCTGCTCGCGGAGGTCACTGTGTCGCAGACCTACCGCAACGACGAGCGCGTCAACATCGAGGCGGTCTACACATTCCCGCTTCCGCTGGATGCCGTCCTGCTCGATCTGGAGGTCGAAATCGGCGGGAGGCGACTCAAGGGGGTGGTCGTCGAGAAGAAGGCCGCAGAGGAGAAGTACGAGGACGCGGTCGCAGCGGGAGATGCGGCCGTGATGCTCGAAACGATCGAGCCTGGCCTGTACACGATGAACGTCGGCAATCTGCTGCCTCTGGAGACGGCCAAGATCACGTTCAGCTACGCGATCCTCTACCGCTGGGCAGGTGACCGCTTGCGGTTCTTTCTTCCGACGACGATCGCGCCGCGCTTCGGCGAATCGCATCATCTGCCGCACCAGGTCCCGGAAGCCTCCCTCACGGTGGAGAACCAGTTCTCCCTGCGCATTGAGATTCACGGGAGTCTGCGGAACGCCCAGTTCATCTGCCCATCGCATGCCATCGAGCTTGAGAAGGCGCCTGAGAAGGTCGTTCTGTCACTGCTGCAACCCAAGGCGGTCATGGACCGCGACTTCATCTTGAACGTGAAGGCGCCTCAGGCCACGCGCAGCTTCGCCCTGTGCGGCCAGGACGGCGACGGCCTGGCGGCCGTGGCGAGCTTTCAGCCGTTCTTCCCAGGACTGCAGCAGCCGCGGCCATTGAACCTCGCCATCGTCATCGATTGCTCTGGCTCCATGCAGGGAGACTCGATGGAACAGGCAAAGCAGGCGCTCGAGGGAATTCTCGACGGATTGCAGCCGCACGATCGCATCACACTGATTGCGTTCGGCAACTCGACCAGTGCGCTCTCAGATCGGCCGCTTGCGTGCAACAAGACCAACCTCACGAAGGCCAAGCGGTTTGCCAAGGCGCTCGACGCGAACATGGGCGGCACGGAGATCGGCAAGGCCCTGCGAGAGGCCTACTCGATCGTTGGCGAGGCGGAATCTGCCGACATCTTTCTGGTGACCGATGGCGAGGTCTCAGAGTGGGTATCCGTGGTTGATGAAGCGAAAGAGTCCCGAAACCGGATCTTCACGGTCGGCGTCGGCAGCGCTGTCTCGGAGGCTTTCGTTCGCCAGCTCGCGGCCGACACTGGCGGCGAGTGCGAACTCGTCTCCCCCCGCGAAGGAATGGCGGACCGCGTCGTCCGACACTTCGAACGCATGAGGGCTCCACGCGCCAAGAGTGTCGTCGTGCGGTGGCCAGAGGGTGCCAAGCACATCCACCCTTCCCGGATCGGCGCGGTCTTCGAGGGAGACACGGTGGTCGCCTGCGCGCGCTTCGATCAACCGCTGCAACATGGCAGCGCGATCCTCGAAGTTGAGACGGACAAGGGCGAAGTTGTGCGACAGGAGCTGAAGTTTCCGAAGGCAATACCAGCGTCCTCACCCGGCGGCATATCCATGGTGGCCCGAGTGACAGCTGCAGCTGGACTGAAGGAACTGGATGATGTCGCTGGCCTGGACACCGCGCTCCGCTACCAACTCGTAAGCCGATGGACCAACTGGCTTGTGATTGCGCCGAGGACCGAGGAAGACAAGGCCCAGGACATCCCGGCTTTGCGGAAGGTGCCGCAGACTTTGGCGGCCGGTTGGGGCGGTGTCGGCAGCGTCGCCGCGTGCCTCAGCATGGATGCGTTGGCAGCGCCGTCAGTCATGTACTCCCGCAGTGTCGACTTCGCAGCGATGGCAGATCTTGACCTGACCGAGGTTGAGTCCCCAACTCGCGTCCCGCCTCTTGATCTGCCGGAAACCTATCGTCGACTGCTCACGCTCGTCGATGCGCATCCCTCGCGGCTCGACGTTGCCGGCGCCCTCGATCTGCTCATGGAGTCCGGCCTTGCGGCTGAGTTCGATGACATCTTCCGACACGCGACCGATTTGGACCTCAGCATCGAGGTCATCGCCGCAATCGTCCTTGCTCGTCTTCTGGGTGGTCCCCTCGGCGAGTTCTTGTCCGGCGACGCCCAGGTTGCGTTGGCAGCGCTGCAGGAACGCGCCAAAGAGGCGACCGGCGCGCTCAGGGAGATCGGGCGCCACGGCATCGCTCTCGCACGCATGACCCAGGAGCCGGTTGCGCGCGAGTTGCTGCGGCATCGTGCCGACGATGACGCACTGGCGCGATTTGCACGGATTCGAGAACTGCTCGATCACCTTGAGGATGCGATCCGCCGGTCTGCTGACCGAATGCAAGTGTTCCGAGTGGATCACGCTCGTCTTCGGGGCGGAGCTATCGCGTAGCAGCCAGGACGGCCGGACTTATCCACGTCTGCGACAAACGCAAAGGGGAATCATGGGATCCGATCACCCGGAAGACTCGAATGCCGATGCCGGACGCCCTCCGGAACAGGTGACTGACACGTCCTGGACGCATGCGCGGGCGCTGGCCGACTCTGGTCGGCTGAAGGTTCAGTGGGACCGCCTTTTGGAATCACGGCCGCCGCCACTGCCGTCTGCCATCAACCTGGCCGACAAGGTCGAGGGCATGCTTCTCGGGCTTGCTGTCGGTGACGCACTGGGCAATACCTCTGAGTCCATCAATCCGGCGGAACGGAAGCTTCGTGTTCCCTCGGGATGGATATCGAACTACTCGCCGAATCGCTATGCCGACTACCGAAGCGTGGGGCTGGCGTCCGACGATACGCAGATGGCATTCTGGACAATCGAGCAGATGCTGGCCGACGGTGGGCTCGACCCAGCGCGCTTGGGAGAGATCTTCTGTCGACGGCAGATCTACGGTATCGGGCAGAGCGTCAGGCAGTTTCAGAGGAACTGGGAATCTGGCCGGCCCTGGTTCGAGTGCGGCGTGGCGTCTGCAGGCAATGGCGCACTGATGCGCATCGCTCCGATCCTCCTGCCCCATCTGCGTTCGCCCAGCCACAACCTGTGGGCCGACACCCTGGTCGCGGCTCACCTGACCCACGACGATCTATTGTCAAACGCCAGTTGCTTGGCGCTGGTGCAATTGTTGTGGCAGTTGCTGGGCCTGGAGGCATCGCCCGACAAGCGCTGGTGGATCGACACCTGGCTGGCCACCAGCGAACCGCTGACGGCCGGCCGGCCAGATGGCATCTTCAGGGCCCGTGCCCATCACCCGCCGAAGTTCAGCGCCACCATGGCAGACATGGTGGCGCAACACGTTAGACCTGCCCTGGATCGAGATCTGGACGTGGCAGAGGCTGGTGACATCTGGCACTCGGGCGCCTACCTGCTGGAGACAGTGCCGACGGTGCTGTATGTGCTGTCGCGGCATGGTCATGATCCCAAAGAGGCAATCCTGCAGGCAGTAAACAACACCCGGGACAACGACACCTGCGCCGCCATCGTCGGCGCGGCCGTGGGCGCCTTGCACGGCGCATCAGCACTGCCAGCGGAATGGATCGACGGGTTGTTGGGCCGCACCACCGTCGATGACGATGGCCAGGTCTTTCGGCTGCTGGCGCAGGCCGGTGACCGGTACGGCTACGGTGTGTCGCTGCGGGTGCGGCAGCGGGCCGCAGCGTCGCGGCAAAAGGAGACTTGATGGACTGGTTCGAACGCATCACAGGTTTCCCCGAAGACGACTACGCCAGCACCAAGGCAAGGTTGGAGGTTGACGGTCAGTTCCTCATTTCCAAGGTCAACGGCAACCGTCACCGCGTCGGCCAGTTGGAGGTCGTGACGCTGCAGAACCTGCGTGCGCGTCGGGCGCGTTCAAAGACGAAAGGGTGCAACACGTCGGTGCACTGCCTGGCTGGCGATGCCCGCGAGCTGCATGCAAGGCCGGAGTTCGCCGGAGCAACCTTTCAGGTGGCCTCGCAGTTCAACCTGCTGGAGATGGTGGGGCCGGGCATCACCCCGGAAGACGGTGTCACACGCTACATCGGCGACCGAACGCAGGGCCCGGCCTGCGCGATCGCTGCCGGGGCGGGCACGATTTACCGCAATTACTTCGCGCCGGTGGGCGGTGGTCTGGGCCAGACCAGGCACCGGCAGATCGACACGCTAGCGCCTTTGGGCGAGGCGCTCGCCACACGCCTGGGGCGGACTATGCAATCGCTGTGGACCATGCGCAACGGCTATGCGCTGTGCACGGTGGACGGTCTCTCTGCGATCTGCCGCCACCTGCAACGGGCCGACGAACAGGAGCTGGATCACCTGCGCGGGATGCTGGCGGTCGGCTTGCACCGCGATGTGGCGGTGACCGATGTTTGCGGCGCCGAACCACCCGTGGTGACACAGGTCTACTGCTCGGCGCTGCCGATTGCCTACAGCGGCATCGAGCCTTCTGCCTGGGAGCCATTTGCCCGGCTCGTGCTGGAGTCAGCCTACGAAGCCACACTGCTCGCGGCTGCGGAGCAGACCCCCCGGGGTGTCACGCCGACGGTGCTGCTGACACGGTTGGGCGGCGGGGCATTCGGCAACCCTGACGACTGGATCGACGATGCGATCAGCAGAGGATTGGCAGGGGTGGTGTCCGACGGCTTGGACGTTAGGCTGGTCAGCTACGGCACGATCCATTCGGGTATGCAGAGGATTCAGGCCTCATGGGGCAATCGCTAGCAATTGCCAAGGTCGAAGGGCGTGTTCAGGGAGATGGAGCGCCACCGCATCGCTCTCGCGTACTAGACCCAGGAGCCGGTTACACGCGAGTAGTTGCGGCATCGTGCCGACAAAGACGCACTGGCGCGATTCACACGGGTTCTTGAGGAGGGAGCGATCGCGAAGCAGCCAGGACGGAGAGACTTATCCACGGCCGCGCGATCGGCGCCTCTCACGCAAGACTCGCGCGGCGGTGGGTAAGCCGTCTGGCCCGCCACTGCGGTACCGGCTGTCAGCCGTGCTGACAGACTTGAGGCAAACGACCTGCCCATTGGGAAGCCGGAAACGGTCACAACAGTGACTGCTGTTGCAGCCCGCATGATGTTGGCGCAGCATCGGCCCGTTTGATTTCTCGCTGGCTGAGTCAGCCCGATTGATGCCCGTCACCGCATCGCCCATGCCCGCTCACGCGGGCGCAATCGCCGGCCTCATCTCCTGAAACCCGGCAGCCGAAAGGCTTGGAGATACGCGTCAGGCTTCGGGCACGACAGGCGCCCGCCCTGCCCCAACCGGCATCCCTGCCGCGCCCGTCGGCCTGCTGCGCTGCCGACACCAGTCGGCCAGACCGAAGCGGCTACAGCCGATGTCCAGCTGCTGCAACCTCGCCAGCGCCCTGCTGCTGATACCCGCTGCGCCAACCGCGTCGTCACTACGCGGCGCCAGCCAGTAGTGACGACGCGCACGCTGCCCCAGCGCCCCAGGGCTGATGCCGGGCAGCCGCAAGTGACGGCCCCACGTGATGGGCTCACCGCGCGTCAGAACCGCAGACCGTGCAACGCGATCTGCCCCGCCCGCTCCCCGCGGGCCATGTCAGCCACGGCGCCACCCGGCGCACCCAGAGCCTTGGGGAATGGCTCAACCCGATGGAGCGACTTGCAGCAGCAAGCGCCATCGAAGCCAATGCCGCGTGCCGCGGCGGCCAGCAGCAAGACCTCGGCACAAAACGGGAGTGGTGTCCCGTGTCCCTCGTAGTTCCCGCAGCGCTCAGGCGTTCGGGACGGACAGAAACACTTACCTGACCTGAACACACCAGCGACAACGAGCGGATACCCCGGGGCAACCGACAGACCAGAGGATGACAAACCGAGAGACAGCGAATGCGGGATCTGAACTACGAGCTGAAGCAGCTGTGCCGGCGCAACCGCGACGGCAGCTATGCGACCCAACGCGATCGCGAGCGCGTGCTCGACCTGGTGGCGGGCCAGCTTCAAGAACTCGGCTACCGGCACATGGCTGCAGCAAGCCTCAAGCCCAAGCACGTCGAGGGGCTGGTCGAGCGATGGCAGGCTGAGGGCCTGGCAGTCGGCACCATCAAGAACCGGATGGCCGAACTGCGCTGGTGGGCCGAGAAGATCGGCAAACAGAACGTCATCGCGCGCGACAACGACCACTACGGCATCGGCAACCGGCAGTACGTCACCAACGTCAGCAAGGCGCGCGAGCTGTCCGGCACCGAGCTCGGCCGCATCACCGACCCGTACACCGCGATGTCGCTGCGGCTGCAGGCCGCATTCGGGCTGCGGCGCGGAGAGTCGATCAAGATCCGGCCGGAGTGGGCCGATCGGGGCGACAAGCTCGCGCTGAAGGACACCTGGACCAAGGGCGGCCGCGCCCGAGAGATCCCGATCCGCAACGACGAGCAGCGCTTGGTGCTTGATGAAGCCAAGGCACTGGCAGGCAGGGGCAGCCTCATTCCTGCAGACCGAAGCTACGTCGAGCAACTGCGGCGCTTCGAACACCAGTGCGCAGCGGCAGGCGTGCACCGCATCCACGGGCATCGACACCAGTACGCGCAGATCCGCTACCGGGAACTCACCGGATGGGCGGCACCGGCAGCAGGTGGTCCGAGGTCCAAGGATCTGACACCCGAACAGCGCGAGCTGGACCGGGAGGCTCGGCTCACGATCAGCGCAGAGCTGGGGCATGAGAGGGAGCAGATCACGGCGGTGTATCTCGGCCGGTAGATGTCGATCTGGATCACCCTGAGCCCAGGTTCCAACCTTCCACACCGGCCACGATGCCTCCCATCAAATCGCCGCTGGCACCTCCAACGTGTCAGCACTGCTGACAGCCAAAAAAATGCCCGGGCAACCGTGAGGTTGCGCCGGGCGAGGGGGAGGAAATCGATCGAGGGCAGGCGCCGGGCAACACCGTCTTGGACGGTGCTCCCGGCGTTTCATGCAGCGTGGGCCAGGCCCTTCCACTCGGTTGGAGCCAGCTCGATGAGCTTGCCCCCCAACGCCTCGAACTCGGTGGCTCGGTCGTAATCCTCGACGTCCTGCGAGTAGTGCGTGACGGCGTTGACCAGCCCGTACCCTGACAAATCGCCTTCGATGATGAGATGCCGCAGAACACCGGCACGCTCGGTGTCGTTGAGCGTGTAGCGGTTGGCCAGCACCTCGACTGTCTTCACGGGATCGCCGGTCAGGCGAATGTCACGGGTCTTCTGCAGCTTCATGGCGACCTGGCGGAAAGTGGCTTCCGAGACGGCCGCTTCAACCACGTCGCGCACCTTCAGGAAGAAGGCCCGATCATCCGCGGCCAGGGTGTCATCCCTGAACACGGTGACCGACTCCTCCTCTGACGACAGGGAGCGCCCGACATGGGTCTTGCGCAACGCATGGTCCGACGCGATCAGCCCGTTCTTGCACACCAGCCTGTAGATGAGCGGCTGCACCGACAAAGTGCCGCAACCCACTTCAGAGTTGGTGATGACGATGCCGGCTTGCACGATGTCGCCAGGGGCGACTTCGAACTCGACACGCGGCGTGATCACCTTCAGGTACATCTTCGTGTCGGTCAGTTCGACCGACTCGAAGCGGGCACCCTCCAGTCGCTGCAGGATGGGCAGGACGTTTTCAGCGAGGTCGAAGTTGTCCAGCCGCCGGTAGCGATCGGACAGCACCGCCCTCACCTGACCATCGAGCGTGCGGATCATCCGGCGGTCGCCTTCAGTCTGCAGCCAGGTGTTGACGTTGCGGTCGAGCAAGTCCGGCTGGCCTGCGCGCATGCGCTCGAAGTAGGTGAACGGAATCTTCAGCTTGTCGGCGAGTTGGCGTCGCGCGAGGCTGGTGATGCCGTATTCGCCGCCGCCCTTGATGCCACCGCTCGCGAGGTGGTTCCCGGCATCGACGATCAGTTTCAGGTTGCCGCCCTCATCGGTACGGCATTGCAACAAGGACGAGGGAAGGACCAGGTCCTGCTTGGTGGCGATCTGGCGCTCCAGTTCTTGTGCCAGGTCGACGAGGGTACGTCCGCTTTTCATGGTGATGACTCCAATGGAAATGCGGAGACGGCTGTCCCCAGGCCGGGGATGCACATCCCCGCTGGGGTAACGAAAACCGGACCGAAGGATTTCGATCCGGACATGGGACGCGACAGGTGTCGCGCCAACTCATCGGGCGGGCAGCAAAGGACGAGCCTTTGATGCCGCACCACGAATGCCTACAGCAAACCGCGCTCTGCGAACGACACGACGCCGTTGCCGGCGACGATGAAGTGGTCGAGTACACGGGCGTCGATCAGAGCCAATGCCTCACGCAACGTTCGCGTCAGAAACTCGTCGGCCCGGCTGGGCTCGGCGACGCCGGACGGATGGTTGTGCGCAAGGATCACAGCCGCGGCGTTGTGTGCCAGAGCGCGCTTGACGACTTCGCGTGGGTACACGCTGGTCTGGGTCAAGGTGCCCCGGAACATCTCTTCCGAAGCGATGACCCGGTTCTGCGCGTCCAGGAACAGCACCATGAAGACCTCGTGGTCTCGCTTGGCCAACGTGACGCGCAGGAAGGTTCGAACTTCAGCGGGTGAGGCCAGCACATCCTTGTGCGCGATGGCCTCGACCAAGGAACGACGGACCAACTCGGCGGCTGCCTTCAGCTTCGAGGCGACCCGGGGCTGTGCGTACTCGACCGGCAACGGCTCGTGCAGCAACTGGGACAGGCTGCCACTGGAATCCCTCAACAGATGGACTGCATGGCGAGGGCCGACCAACACGCCAAGCAAGTCGGTATCTGACAACGATTCGATCTTCGGACACATGGAACTCTCCTCATCAAGAAATCGGAGAGCTCCGCCCCTTGGGGAGAAGACTCCCCAAGGGATGGAACGACGACGAACGTCGCGCGGTCAGAACGGAACGCTGTCGCGCTCCAAGGGCCGGGCGGGCTGCGGCACATCGATGGACTCGCCGTTGACCTTGGCGAACTTGATGCGCAGCAGACGCCCCTTGATGGCGACGCCAGGGTGCCCCTTCCTTTCACCCTTTTCGAAGGTGAACATTTCGGGGTAGATGTCAGCGATCCTGAAACCGATGATCACGGCCTTGTCGGCCATGACATCAGCTTCCAACCGCTTGACGACTTCCTGGGCGTCAGCACCGCTGACACGGCAGTCGAACTTCGTGTAGCTGACATCACTGTCGCTGCCACGGAGGGCGGCGACGGTGCAGGCCAGGAACTCCTGACCTTTCTTCGGCTTGATCGTGCGAACACGATTGAGATAGCCGACGCCTTCAACGTGCAGATTGAAGAAGGACGACGGGCTGCTGGCTTGAGATGACTCGGACATGATGGCCTCCTATGGACATGGAACACATGGAAAAGGAGAGACCACCCCCAGTGCGGGGATGGGACTCCCCGACTGGGTTGAAGCGACTGACAACATCTCCGAGCCTTGCGGCTCCCGGTTTTCAGGAGATCTGACCGGATTCGGGCGATGCGTGACGCGCATCAAACGGGCTGACACAGCCAACGAGAGACTCGGTTCGGCGCGACGCCGAAGCGTGCGTCCAATCGAAGCTGATGTGGAATGCTGAACCCGGAATCGGGTGCGATGCAACTGCAATGAAAAGTCGATCCAGCACACCGCCGACGCCGGTGGCCCGCAAGGTCAGAACGATTAGCGGATGGCCATCGTCGGCCCTGCCGATGCGCCTGGTTTCGATGCTGTAGCCATGAAACGCAGTGCGGTCTGCGCCCCGCTGCCAGGCGTCGCAGATCGACTGGCGCGCGACGGCACCGAGCATCCGCAGCTCGGGCCTGCTGGGCTGGTATCCGACCGACGCTGGTGTGCTGGTCACAGCAGCTGTCCCGTAGGCGGGGTCGCTGGCTCGGGCTGCGCGTCGATGCTCAGCGACGCCTGCCTCAGCAGCCGCAGCTCGGCTGCGGTGGGTGTGATCCGTCGCTGCGAATGTCTCGGCGCGTCGTCGCCGGTGAAGACCGCACGCGGCACCTCACCAAACAGCGTCACCGCAATGTGCATCCGCTGCCGCGCCAGGTCATCGGCGCCGGGAAGGAAGTCGCTCCGGCTCAAGGGCAGCATTTCCTCGCGCAACAGGAGGCGCTCCCAGCGGATCGGCTCCAGGAACAGCGCGCGCAGACCACGTCCGACTTCGCGGATGGCTGCACGACCATCACCGTCGCTGAGACGGTCTTTGAGTACCAGCGTCTTGACCATCCGCACGTGGTAATCGAATTCCACGATCGCCTCCGCGGTGGCGTACCCGTACGGACTGCGAAAACCCAATGCGACGGTGGCCGGGCTGCGTGAGCTCAGCACCGACAGGCTGAGCCCCTTGCGTCGCAGCCCTTCGAATTCGGCCTCGCGCAGAGCGATGGCCTGCGCCATCTGCGCCCGGATGGTGACGAGCGACTGGTACACGCGGATCAGGATCCAGTCGGCATACGGGTTGTCATTGGCCGACAGGTACCAGATCGATTTGAGTACGGCGGCGAACCGCCGGCCGCCCGGAATGGCGGGCGCCTTGGTCTGCGAGTCGGCAGCCCGTCCCGTGAACATCCGGAAGGCGTCCTGGGTGTGCAGCGTCATGACGTCGGGCGTCTCGTCCGCCAGTTGGCCCAAAGTGGTCGCCGTCGACGATGCGAGCGGCGTGGGTAGCGTCGGTAAGCTGGGCAATGAAGCAGTGTCTGGCGTAGGCATGGAGATCTCCTTGAGTTGGGATGGAATGCGGCTGATCGATGGGACGGCGGGTTTCATTCATCGCGGCCGGCCCGGGCCCATGCGCTGCTTCATGTCCTCGAGCAACCTGCTGATCTTTTCGCGCTGGGCACGGGTCCTGGCGTGGTACTCGGGCGTGGCACGCTCGGCCTCCAGCCGCCGTTCCTCGATCTCGCGCTCACGGCGCTGTTCAGCGGCCTTCTGACGCTGTCGGCGCTCAGCTGCGATGCGAGGGGCGAGTTCCGGCACGAAGCTGCCGGCGGCGGCTCGGTTGATGAGGCCGCGCAGATAGGCCACCGGGCTACTGCGCACACCATTGGTCTGCAGCCGCCCGGCCAGTTCGTCGAGGAGCACCTGGGCCTGTTCGCCGCTCTGGCGCAGCAGCAGGCGGGCCGCAGCACACTCATCCGGCAGCATCCGGTCAGGAAAGATCAGGTCACCACCACCGGCCGTCAGGCTTGGCGCATTCGCTTCGCGCGACGTGCTTTGTGGTTGTTGTACTGATTCACATGTACTGTGTTCAATTAGAGGAGTGGCGCTTTCGTCGACACAGTGATGGCGGATTGGGTGAATCAGGGATGGCGGTTTCGGCGAGGCAACGATGTGGGGATGCCACAGGCTTGATTCGCCCTTCTGTGCAAGGCTGCCTGCGGTGTCCACGCAGACTTGCCTTGCTTCCCGATCGGCGCCAAACGCGGTCGCTGGCGCACCATCCGTCAGCAGCGACAGCAGGCAGTCCAGCCGGACACGAGCAACCAGGCTGGGCGGTATGCCCCGCAGTGTTTCTTCCCAGACGCCTGCGCGGCCCAGGTCGCGACGGGCCGTCTCCTGTTCGCGGCGAGTCAGCCCGATTTCCTCGGACCACCGAGCGGCGGAGTTGCAGACCCAGGCATCGAGCTGGCGTCGGTGTTGCAGCCGCGTGAGGTACAGCGCCCGCGACAGCATGAGCCCGGCATGCACGCCGCCGGCGATGCCCGCCAGCGCGCGGTGGTAGGCCACCGACGGCCCCAGCATCTCGGCCACCATCACCATGTCATTCCAGTCGGCAGTGCGCGGATCGACAGCGATCCGCTCGGCGAGGAGGCTGCCCAACTGCTCCGTGTTGAGTCGGAAGTGCAGGCGGGCAGGAATCCCCAGGCGACGTTCATCGACCAGGTCGAGCACCTTCAGCGCACCCCTTGCACTGCTCTGCTCCTTGGCCGACAAGCCGGTTTCCCAGGACCACTGCTCGGTGGTCTTGTGGAACCACCCGCCGTTGCGGGCGATGTCCCTTCCACGACGCGTCCAGTAGATCGACTGCGACAGCAGCAACGCCGCCTTGACGTTGTCGGTCAGGTCGACCAGACGCCGGTGAAACGCGATATGGCGCCCGAGCAGCGACCAGATGACGGACAGCGGCGCGGTACGGTTGGATGGCTCCCATGCCGACGGGTCGAACGAAGCGTTGCCCGGTTGATCAGCCACGGCCAGCCCCCTCCATCGTCACCGTCCCCCTCGGTCGACGCTCGCCTGGAGGGCGTGCATGAGAACGTCGGCACACACCCGAAACCAGAGCTTTGCCGGCATGCCCAGGCGTCGCTCTTCCAGCAGACCGGCCCGCCGCAGAGCACGCCTTGCCGTCTCCTGTTCCCAGCGCGACAGGCCGGTCTCCTGCGTCCATTGCTCCTGTGACCGCATGAACCAACCGCCCGCTGAGGGCTCAAGTGCCTGGCTGGTCCAGATGGCCTGAGACAGCATCAGTGCCGGCGTCACGCCGCCGGCCACCGGCACGAGGCAACGATGGAAGCTGACCGGAATGTCGAAGACCTCCAGCAGCAGCTCGGTGGTGATGCCGCGGGATTCGATGCGTGCGTTCATGCGTCCGCCTCGAAATCGCGGATGACCACCTCCAACACGGCGATCGGCAGGTGCGTGAAGGCCTGGTGCAACTGGTAGTAGCGGATGCGCGGCGCCGGGTCGCCGATCGTTCGCCAGACCTGATAGATGCGTTCGCGCGTGGCGTAATCCGGCAGAGGCACACGCCCTGAAGGCCGGCGAACGTCGAGATCTCGGCGGAACTTCAAGGTGAGCTTGCGGCGAATCTTGAAGAGCGCGCTCATCAGCTGGGTCGACGCGCCGTGGCGGATGAAATACGCCTCCAGCGCCTTGGCCTCCTTCACGAGGGCGACAGTGCGCAAGCCGGCCTGCAAAGCCTCCCCATCCAGGGCGATGCCGATGGTCAGCGTGCGCATGGCTGCCAGCCGATTGAGATCGAGCGCAGACAGTTGACGCAGGCGATCGAGCTGCTCGTTGGCAATGCCGACGGCATCCAGTTCGTCGGGCCTCGCGTCTGCCAGGCGCAGGGTGACGTGGTTGAGCAGGACGAGGCGAACCTGCGTGTCGTGAAGCGGAAGCATCAAGCCTCCCCCCGGGTCAGCGCCGCGTTGCCTCCGGCATCTGGTCCGCCGGTCGGACGATGCGTCCGCCTGAGGCATGCCAGAACCTCCCAGAACGCTGTGGCCGATGCATCGGCCGGGTCGACCAGCCAGAGCAGGAAGGTCTGATCGAGAGATACAGAAGCAAGCGCCTCGCTGTCGACCTGGCCGCTGACACCTGCGAGCAGCCCCCAAGCACGTTGCCGCGCCGGTGCTGCTGCGCCAGGATCTGGAATCGGAGCGAGCCGGAAGCCGGCGGACGACATCGGCGCCGGCTGAACACAGTCGCTGAGACCCACGACATCGGCGAAGGCGCGCGCGCGCCGCAGCAGATCGTTGCTTTCTGGCGGCGGGGACTCGGCTTGCATAAAGGGAGCCACCGCTTCGACGGTGGGTGGCGTGGCCGTCGCCTCGGTCCGATGTGCAGGAGGCTCACCCTGCCCTCCACGCGCCGATGCCGGGCGGAGTCCTTCGCGCAGCGTATCGACGGTTTCGCCGAGGTACGCGGCCATCGCTGCTTCGCAGGCCTCGCAGGTGGCGGCGACGCTGAACTCGCCGGTGTGCGGATACTGGTCGGCGATGCGCCTGAACACGGGCTCGAAAACCGCGGCGTACAGCTCATCCTCGGACACGGATTGGCGGGCCAGTGAATAGCGCTTGATCGCGTTGAGCCTGGGCTGCAGGGTCTTGACGTCCAGACCAGCCAGGCCGACCACGGCCTCACCGAGGGTACGGAGCCGTTCAGTGGCAAACAGATACAGCCCGAGCGTCGCCGTGTTGACCGCGAGACCAAGGGCATGGAGTGCATCCTCCAGCGGGCGCAGGGTCAGCAGCCGTCCCTGCTCTGTTTCCAGTCGGTGCTTGAGCGCCACGATGCCGGTGGCCTTGTCCCAGAAGCTCATCTCACCGCGCTGCTCGTTTTCGATGAGGTGGGCGGTGAGGACGTGGCTCTCCGACTTCCATGGCCGAAACAGCACCACGAGCTGGCGGAATCGAGGGTCCCGCGTCTCTGACCACAGTTGCTGCAGCGCAAGCAGCCTGGTGTTGCCACCGGCTTCGACGATGAAGTGAGACTCCCCTGGTCGTTGCGTCACCGTCAATGGCGACCTCAGTCCGCCGGTGCGGATCGACTCTTGATGTCGTCGAACTTGACGTTCGCCGATCGGCGCGGGTTGTTCTCGTAGGGCCGGATGTCATCGACCGTCAGCTCGATCTGGTGTTCGAACTGATCGTGGGACGCGCGCGCATCGGCAACACCTGGGAGGTCACGCGCGTTGTTGCCCGGGTTGCCCACCTGCAGGGACTGCGCCACGAGCCGGCGGCGCTCATCGACGGAAACCTTGTGGCTCATGACGACGGCTCCTCCACTTGAGGCTCGTCGGCGAGTACGCCCTGCAGGCTTGGGATGAGTTCCCACGCGAGTTGGTGCATGACGGTGCTGGCACTCGGCATCACGCCATCGCGGCGGCGTTCATGGCGATGCACCGGTATGCGCAGCGTCGCGGCTTCCTTGTAGGCCTTGGCATGCGGCACCACGGTGTCGAGCACCGACACCCGGCCCTTCAGACGGATGAAGTCTTCACGGATCCCGCTGGCGATCAGGCGGGCATCCGAGGTGCGGTCCTGCCGATAGATCACTGCCTTGACCGGCCCCAGCGTGGCGCCGAGCGCGCTGCCCGGCTCCAGCCTGTCGAGCAACTCCATCGTGCCGTCCTTGAACTCGCGCGCCGACAGGATTTCCGGGGTGATCGGCGAGACGAGGATGTCGGCAGCCATGACGGCAGCGTCCTGCAACGGACCGATCGCGCCTTGCGTGTCGATCAGCACGCAGTCGTAGTGGCCAGCCACCGCCGGCGATTGCAGCGCGAAGCGCAGGCGAAATCCGCGGTCGATGCGGTTGAGCAGCCAGTTGGGCAGATGACCCTCCGGGTCATCCGAGACCACGATGTGCAGGTTCGGAAACACGGTCGGCGTGATGCACGCGGCCGTCACCTGGCCACGGACGATGACCTCGGTCAACCCGGCCGCCGGCTGCGGCGCCGCCAGGGGAAAGTACTTCGACAGCGACGGCTGGACATCCGCGTCGATCAGCAGGACGCGCAGGCCCATGTCGGCCAGCAGCGCCCCCAGATTGGCGGTGAGCGTCGTCTTGCCGACACCCCCTTTGGTACTGGTGATGGTGAACTTGATCATCGATTCCGCGCCTATTCAGGTCCCTGATCAGGCTTACGGAATCGCCTCGAAAAGTGTCGGCTCAGCCCTTCAAATAGCCTCCAAGCCCATGATCCGCAAAGACCTTGCGGATCCGCTTGATCTCTTCGTAGAGGGTGCCGCGCGGTATTCGGAGCTGCTCGGCAGCCTCTTTGACCGACAGGCCTTCCGCGCCGAGCATCACGCACAGGCGCTGCTGGGATGGCGTCAACCGCGCCATGGCACGCAGAAGATCCATGCGCACGTGGTGGCGGTGGGTTTCGCCCATCTCGCCCGCCTGCGTGGACTCGGACGCGTCCAGCGACTCGGCCAGCGTCATGCCGTCCTCGGCGCCGTCGACCGTGGCGTCGAGTGAGATCGCACCCAGGTCACCGGCACGCTTTTCCGCGCCCTGCTCGCGCATGAAGTCTGTGAGCTTGTTGCGCACGACCTGCGCCATGTAGCCCACAGGTGGCTTGTCCGGATCGGGTGCCAGCTTCCTGCGCACCCCGATCCAGTGCAGCAGGCAGTCCTGGACCAGGTCGTCGAACCCTTCCCGCCCGAGGATCCGCGACCGCCTTCGGAATTCCCCCACCACTCTTTTCGCGACTGCAATTTCCCACTTTTCGAGACCATCCCCAGGCTTGAGCGCCATTTCGTTCCCCATCGGTTGCCGATGGGGTGAAAAGCGAACTCAGGACGGGAATACTGAATAGGTAAATTGCAGCTATATCAACAACTTAGAGGGGACATGGCATCCGATGCCGACACTTTCCGGCCAGATTCCGTAACCGAAAACTTGAGGGCTATCGATAGATGCCGAAGGCCGACGACCCATGGCGAACGACGCCGTCACGGTCGGCCAGAGGGCCCTCGCGGGGCCGCGGGACGCCATAGCGATGGCGGCCACGCGGGATCGAAACGGTGTGTAGAGGTCGAGCGGCAGCGTCGCCAAGGGCGGCGCGATGCCGGAGTGCCAGGTGGCGCATCGACCGAGTGCGGGGGTCAGGATGAAACGAGCGAACGAGTGCGTCGATCAGGCGCCGACGGCGGCCAGCACCACGAGCACGGTGGCGGACGCCGATGCCGATCTGAAAATGCACGGCTCGGAGCGGGCCAGGCATGCCCGCGAAGCCATCCGGGCGCGCCAGCCCAGAGGGTCGTTCGACGCCAGGGCGATCCGGGAGTTGTCCCAGGCAGCGCTGACCGATCCGGCTCAGTTGCGACGCACGATCCGCCGCAGCGAGCTACGCCAGATCGTGCCGCTGGCCGACTCGACAATCTACGAGTTGGAACGACGCGGGGATTTTCCCCAGCGCTTCTTCCTCACCGCGCGCTGCGTCGTGTGGGACCTCGCCGAGGTTGAGGACTGGCTGCGGAGCCGTCGGCAGCCAGGCAGTTCTGACCTGGTGAAGAAGGCGCCGGTGCCGGATTTTCGGCGACGTACAAAGCGACCAGGCCGAGACTGATTGATGCGGTCTACACCCGATTCAGACTCTGGCTACAAGTTGTGCTGGCCGATGATCGGGCAACCCGGCCAAACCGGGCCAACCAGCAAGGTGTGCGCCTTTGCTCTTGTGATGGCCACTCGAAGAATCTTTCGGCTTCGGTGATATGGGGGCTCGTCGCCCCACCAAACAAATGACGACACCATCTGCTCACCATCGTGCCGTCCCTCCCTGACGACGATGACGCCGTCGAATTGCTTGCCTTTCGACTTGTGGACCGTCATCACCTGCACGCCTGGCGGGTCGTCAACTCCGCCAAGAATTTGGTCTTGCGCCAGAGCCAAGTCGAGCACCTGTCGAGCGCCCGTGTACTGCCCATCACGCGTCCAGACGGCTCCGAGGCCTCCGCTGATACGCTTTCCACGGTTGAAGGCAACCAGGTAGTCCAGGCTCTTCGCTGCCTCCGTCAAGTGCTCGTCGCTGGCTGCTCGTAATGCAATCTTGACGCGAGTCCAGTCTCTAGCTGGATCACCTGAGAATCCCTGTGCCCGCAGTGCATCCATGACACCCAGCACTGCCTGAACGAACTTCGCTTTCGGCAACTTGCCGGCCTGAACCGCCAACGCCCAAACTTTCCACTGCTTCGCGGCCGCCAGACCACTGGCCCGCTTTGCCGTCGCCAGCAGATCAAGAGCGGTCGCGAGGTCATTCATCCGATCAAGGTCTCGCTTGGGTTCAAGGAGGAAGGCCGCGAACCGGGCCGTCAACATGGCTTCGGCCTCGTCGAATGCCAGCTTGTGTCGGACTGGTTTCGGCTCCGCGTTCAGTGCACCCGAGATCTTGGCTGCTGATGCCCCGGAGTGGGTAAGGATGGCGACGTTCTTGCCGTACTTCCCGGTCGTCTTCCTGATGGCCCGCTGAAGCATGCCGATGGCCATACGCATGACGGCACTCAGCGTACGCAGCTTCGGGTTGTAGGCGAAGGCGGAGATGCCAATGTATGGTGACCCACGAACATTGCCCAGCAAGATATCCTGGCCGAAGGTCGCGATCTCGGTACCGCCACTGCGGTGGTTCTGCGCACCGAGGTCGATCTCCAAATGGTTTAGCGATTTCTTGATGGCGACGATTCGCTCTGGGCCAATGCCTGGCAGGTGGTCGAAAATCTGCTGCTCCAGATCCGCCAGGCAGATCACCTGTGCAGCAGGTGCCAACAACTCTATGCAGCGCCAAGCATGTTCGTTGGTGTCCTGCGCCTCGTCCACGATGATTAGAGGGTGGCGTTGCGTGATGAGTCGGCGGACATGGCTGCTGCGCTCCAGCAGCTGCGCCGCGTTCGACGGGAAGAGGTCAAAGGCAATGAGCCCATCCTCCCGGAACAACCGCTCGCGCTCCTGCAGCCAGGCCTGCCATTCCGGGTTCGCTTCCGTGCGGTCCTTCGCCTTGATCGTCCCGTACTTGGCTTGCTCATCCTGGGGCAGCAAGATGCGCAACGACTTCGGAGCACCAAGCAGGTAGGCGTGCGCCGACAGTAGCGTCCAGAAGAAGGAGTGGAATGTCTGCATGCTCAGCATGCCACGCTGCGCCTTCGGCACTTCCAGCCTTGTGGCCTCTCCCACGCGAGCGACGGCAGCTCTTGAGAAGCTCAAGAAGAGGACAGACTGACCGGGCTCCAAACCGTCGTTGATACGCACGACGGCCTTCTTCAGGGCAATCGTTGTCTTACCGCTTCCGGGGCCACCGATGACGAGGGCGTGCCCCTTGCAATCAAGGGTTGCTGGCGCAGGCCGCAAACCTCCATGGCGCCGTCTTCGATCAAGCAGCAGCAGCGGGCGGCATAGCGGCACCGGCGGCTGCGAGGCCGGCGGGCTTCGCTGACGACGCCGCCACCGCAATCTCCACTGGGATATCTGACGGCTTCGGGAAGGCCGCATACACGTGCTTCAGAAAGTCCGTCACTGTCGGCGGCAACTCGGCGACCGTGCTGCCTTCAAAGAGTCTTGCTGCCCAACCGGCGCCCTTGCTGCCGTCCAGTGCCGAACGAGCCAACTTTTTCAGGTCCGCATCGATCGGGCGCATTACCGGAATCGTGAAGTTGCCGTTGTCGCCAGTCGTCCGAAGATCGTCAAGGAAGGCCCACAGACGATCGAGCGGCATCTCGCTCACGACAAGTGCTTCAAAGCCTGTGTAGACATGCTCGCAATCCACGTCGAATGCATCGGTGAAAAGCTTCTTCTTTTCAGGTGGGCGAGGCATCGAGTCATAGAACGAAAACGTCTTCAGTCCCAGCGCCTTGAAAAAGGTGCCGAACTTCGGCATTGCCCCCTCGCTCTCTGCGTCGAAGAACGCAGCGCCAGCTATGTCGAGCGGCTGCAGCGCGTTTTCGCTCTCCTCCAGCTTTCTGGCTGCCACTGGCAAGGCGTGAAATTCCGTAAGGCCTTCGACGACGATGGCTCCCTTGCCGAGCATGCACTCGGTCAAACCACGCCTTGCAAACCTCTTGAAGTCGTTCCCTTTGAGGCCACCCGCATCAGACACCTTCTTGGCGGTGACGCTGGAGTCGGGCCCGCGCGACAGCAGCAGCGTCTGTTCCGGCTCGAAGCGCTCGATGACGTACGGGGAGTGTGAGGTCGCAAAGGCCTGCGTCGTGTTGTGAAGCAGGTAGTCCGCGATCCGGCGCTGCGTGTGGGGCGGCACTGCGATCTCGGGCTCTTCCATCGCGAAGATGACCGACGCCGGCTTCAGTTCGGCGATGAACGACAGGAGAGCGAGCACCAGGACATTCAGGGTGCCGGTGCCCACCAGCTGGAATGGCACTGGCGTCTGGTCCTTGGACATCGCCAGAAAGAACGCCATGGTCTTGCGCAGATGCTCGCGGGTCAGTTGGGAAACGTGCAGTTTGGTCGTCCTGCCGTCTACGTCGGAAGCGATGTAGCGTCCGAGGCGCGCTTCGATCGACTTCAGGACGGGCTGCAAGTGAGTAGCGTCCTTCTCAATGTCCAAGTTGCGCAGGCGTTCGATGGCCTTCTCCCAGAGACCCGCGCGTGAACCCCTGAGACGCAGGATCACATCAAGCAGCGAGCCTCGCTCCAGGCTCAAGGCACGCGAGCCGGTGCGGACTGCCCTAAGGTACAGGAACCCAAACATGCGTTTGACTTCCTTGCTGACTTTGTCCAATTCGCCAGGGTCGGCATTCGGGCTGCGCGAATAGCACGTCTTCGCCTCGAACTCGTCTTCTTCCGGGTTGTAGACAGCCTCAGTCTCGAGGCGCAAGCAACTCACTACAAGGGGAGGGTTTGCGGCGTCGACCTCACCTTCGTTGAGAAGTCGCTTTTCAGCCGAGTGCCAGAACTCCAGGTGCTGGCCGCATCGGTTCTCGACTTCGACGTTGATGTCGACGAGTACGACTTCGATCTTGATCGGCACAGGCGTCGGCAAATGCCCCTCGACCTCCGGAGGAGCCAGGTAGTGCGCGTTGTGGAAGTCGAACTCCTCCACTGGCGGGAACTTCGATATGCGATCCGGCCCCAGTACGAGGTCGAGCGCTTCGCAGATCGTGCTCTTGCCAACGTTGTTCGGGCCGACGATCAATGCGTGCCCGTCAAAGTGCAGCTCAGCGCTCTTGATGCTCCGAAAATTCTCAATTTTCAGTCGTACGACTTTCATTCTGGTTTAGCCCCTGTTTGATGCCTTGGTCGTCCGACGCAGTGTGTGTTTGAAGAATTTCCTCGACCACTCAGCGCAGGTGCATGGATCCAAGCACCAAAGGGATCCAGGACGCGCAATCGGGGGCGTTCATTGCAATGGCAGCGGCGTGCTTCATAGCGGCGCCGTCGTAGTAACCACCTTCATCGTCGGCGGTAACAGGGTGGGCGTGTGCGATTCGCCGGCAACCCAGGCGTCGATCATGTCCGCCCATTCCTGCAGCATATGGCGCCGCTGCTCACCATACTCGGCCTTGTTGTAGACACCGCGCGATGACCGACCGTCCTCGTGGGCCAGGCACTTCTCGATCCAGTCGCTGTTGAAGCCCAGTTCGTTCAAGATGGTGGAGCCCGTCCGACGCAGGTCGTGCACGGTGAACGGATCCAACGGCAGGGCAGACTCCTTGGCCTTCGCGACCACGACCTGGGTCACCCGGTTGAGGGTCGCCTTCGACATGCAGCGATCGGCGTCATAGCGCGAGGGCAGCAGGAACCGCGAGCCGCCGGCACAGGTGCGAAGCGCCACCATGATGTCCAGCGCCTGCTGCGACAGGTAGACGTTGTGGGGCTTGCCGGCCTTCATGCGGCTCTTCGGAATCGTCCAGACGGCGTTCTCGAAGTCGACCTCGTCCCAGGTGGCTTCGATCAGCTCGCTCTTGCGCACGAGCGTGAGCAGGACCAGGCGCAGCGCCAGGCGAATGGTCGGCAGCGTCGCCGTGGTGTCGAGCACGCGGTGCATGACTCGGATCTCGGACGGCGACAGCGCTCGATCCTTGGCCACAAACGTCGCAATCGAAGAGGGGCCGACTTCGTCTGCGGGGTTCGGTGCCTTGTCGCCATGCAGTGCGGCGAAACTGAACACTTGCTTGACGATGTCGCGCACATGCACGGCTGTGGCCGGGGCGCCGCGCTCCTTGACCTTTGCGCACAGGTTGCGCAAGTCTTCGGGGCCGATCTCCGCCAGCAGCCGACTGCGGAACGCCGGCATGATGTCCCGGTCGATGATGCTCTTGCGCATCGACTTGGTGCTGTCGGCCATCCTGGCTTCTTCCAGCCAGCGGTTGGTGAACTGCTCGAAGGTCTTGGCCTCGGCCATGCGACGCTTCTCGCGCTGCTTTTCCTGGCTGGGGGACTGACCTTCGGCGATAGCACGCCGCGCCTCCATGCAGCGCTCCCGCGCCATCAGCAGCGAGATGCCGTCCTTGGCACCGTAGCGGCCCACCGTGAGCGTCTCGCGCCGGCCATTGAGGCGGTAGTCGAGCCGAAACGTGATCGTGCCCTTGGGCGAGACGGTCACGTACATCCCGTCCCGGTCGGCCACCTTGTAGGCCGTGGCCTCTGGCTTGAGACCTCTCAACGTCCCATCTGACAGCATCGTCGCACCTCCGTTCGTGCGAATTTTACCGTCAAGAGAAAACGAGCGCTACAAACGACTTAAGTCGTTGTTTTTATTGCGTTTTTCTACTGAATTTTTACCGTCATTGACCGTTCTGGCCTGACGGTAAAAAATCTGCGAGGCGCAGGTCTCTATTTTTTACCGTCGGATTTACCGTCAGACTGGAGTGCATCCCCCCGATAGATGTCGATAGATCTCGACAGATGTTTTCTATATGGGACAAGCACTTAGCATCACTTTTCGATAGATCTCGATAGACTCCGAAAGACTCCGAATCATTCCCACTCGATCGTCGCCGGAGGCTTGCTGCTCACGTCGTAGGTGACGCGGTTGATGCCCCGCACCTCGTTGATGATGCGGCTGGACACGCGCTTGAGCAGGCCATAGGGAAGTTCAGCCCAGTCCGCGGTCATGAAGTCACTGGTCTGGACGGCACGCAAGGCGACCACGTAGTCGTAGGTGCGGCCGTCGCCCATCACCCCCACGCTCTTGACCGGCAGGAAGACGGTGAACGCCTGCGACGTGAGGTCGTACCAGCTCTTGCCCGTGGCAGGGTCGACTTCCCGTCGCAGCTCTTCGATGAAGATGTGGTCGGCGCGGCGCAGCAGGTCGGCAAACTCGGCCTTCACCTCGCCCAGGATGCGCACACCCAGGCCGGGGCCGGGGAACGGGTGGCGATAGACCATCTCGTGCGGCAGGCCCAGCGCCACACCGAGCTCGCGCACCTCGTCCTTGAACAGGTCGCGCAGCGGCTCCAGCAGCTTCAGGCCCAACGTGGCTGGCAAGCCGCCCACGTTGTGGTGGCTCTTGATGGTGGTGGCCTTCTTGCTGCCGGTCGACGATTTGGCCCCGCCCGACTCGATCACATCCGGGTAGATGGTGCCCTGCGCCAGCCACTTGACGCCGCCACGATGCGCATCACCCTGTGCGGCCTTGAGCTTCTCGGCCTCGGCCTTGAACACCTCGACGAACTCGCGGCCGATGATCTTGCGCTTGGCTTCCGGATCGGTCACGCCGGCCAGGTGGCCGAGGAACTGGGCACTGGCGTCCACATGCACCACCTTGGCATGCAGACGGCCCGCGAACATCTCCATCACCATCGCGCCTTCATTCAGGCGCAGCAGGCCGTGATCGACGAACACGCAGGTGAGCTGATCGCCGATGGCGCGGTGGATCAAGGCCGCTGCCACGCTGCTGTCCACCCCGCCTGACAGACCCAGCAGCACCTCCTCGTCACCCACCTGCTGGCGGATCAGCGCCACGGCCTCGGCGATGTGGTCGCGCATCACCCAGTCGGGCTTCGCGTCACAGATCTCGAGCACGAAGCGATTCAGCAGCGCCTGGCCTTGCCGCGTATGCGTCACCTCGGGGTGGAACTGCACGGCGTAATAGCGTCGATCCTCATCGGCCATTCCAGCAACCGGGCAGCTGGGCGTGCTGGCCATCAACTTGAAGCCCGGGGGCAGCGCCGTGACTTTGTCGCCATGGCTCATCCACACCTTGAGCAGGCCATGCCCTTCGAGCGTGCGGTGATCCTCGATGCCGTCGAGCAGGCGGGTGTGGCCATGTGCCCGCACCTCGGCATAGCCGAACTCGCGGTGTGCGGACGCCTCCACCTGCCCGCCGAGCTGCACGGTCATGGTGAACATGCCGTAGCAGATGCCCAGCACCGGCACGCCGAGTTGCCAAACGATGTCGGGCGCGCGCAGATCATGCGCCTCGTAGGTGCTGGCGTGGCTGCCCGACAGGATGATGCCCTTGGGCGCGAACGTGCGGATGAACTCTGCCGAGACGTCGTTGGGGTGGATCTCGCAATACACGTGGGCCTCGCGCACGCGCCGGGCGATGAGCTGGGTGACCTGCGAGCCGAAATCGAGGATGAGGATCTTGTCGTGCATGGCGATGGAAGGCATCAGGCCGGCGCCGAGGCGAACGGACGTTGGCGGCGAAAGTGGCGGTAGGCGATGACCGTGCCGATGATCTGCAGCACCGCACAGAGGTAAAAGGGCAGACCGATCAGCCAGTCGCCCTTGGGCCGATGCGACACCAGGCCCAGCAACGTCGCCCCGATCACCGGCGCCATCACCGCCATGAGGCTGTTCAGTGCGGACACCGAACCCATGGTCTGTCCCTGAGAGCTGGGGTCGGCGGCATTGGACACCTGGCTCTGGATCACCGCCGAAGCGCCGCCACCCAGGATGGTGCCAACGACGATGACGATGAACATCATCCAGCCCTCACTGGCCATGCCGAACCCGAGGTAGGTGAGCGAGGACGCCATCAAGCCAGAAATGGCCAGCTTGGGCGGCGAAAAGCGCTTGAGGAGGTGCTTGAGCAGAAAGCCCTGGACAAACACCGCCATCAGGCCCACCGTGAACAGCGACCAGCCGTTCTGCGCCGGGCCCCAACCGAACTTGAACGTCGTGTAGAGCACCCAGCTGGAGTGCAGCACGAACTGCGCCAGGCTGGCCAGTCCGATCACCGCCACCAGCGGTCCTACGCCGTCGAGTCGACTCAAGCCCAACAAGGCACCGAAGGGATTGGCGCGCCGCCATTCGAAGGCCTTGCGCCGGCTCGGTGGCAAGGACTCCGGAAGCACGAAGTAGCCATAGGTCCAGTTCAGCACGGCCAGGCCACCGGCCACGAAGAAGGGCAGGTGCAGGTCGATCGAGCCCAGCAGTCCCCCCATCACCGGCCCCAAGGTGAATCCCAGCCCGAACATCGCCCCCAGAAGGCCGAAGCGACGCGCGCGATCTGCTGGCGCGGTGATGTCGGCGACGTAGGCGTTGGCCACGGCCACGTTGGCCTGCATCACGCCGCTGAACAATCGAACCACGATCAGCATCCACAACGCAGTCGCCAGGCCCGTGCCGATGAAACTCACCGCCAGGCCCGAAAACCCGATCAGCAGAATGGGCCGCCGCCCGAAGCGATCCGACATGGCCCCCAGCACCGGCGACCCGAAGAAGTTGGCGAAGCCGAACGCGAACGACACCGCGCCGAACCAGAAAGTCTGTTCGGCGGCGCTGCGCGTGAAAGTCCCCACGATGAGTGGCAGCACCGGAATGATCAGGCCGATCGCCACCATGTCGATCAACACCGTGATCATGATGAATGGCATGGCGGCCTGCCGCCCACCGGCTGGCGCCGGCGCGGAATCACCGGGATTCGGCGAGTTCACGTCGGTCACCGTCATTCCATTCGGTAGTTGGGCGCTTCTTTGGTGATCTGGACGTCGTGCACGTGGCTTTCGCGGATGCCCGCTGCCGTGATCTGCACGAACTCGGCCTGGCCGTGCATCTGCTCGATGCTGGCGCAGCCGCAATAACCCATGGACGCACGCAACCCGCCCGCCATCTGGTAGACGATGGCCACCATCGAACCCTTGTAGGGGACGCGGCCTTCGATCCCCTCGGGCACGAACTTGTCGGCGTTGGGGTTGACGGTCTCGTCGCTTTCCTGGAAGTAACGATCGGCGGAACCGGCCTTCATCGCACCAATGGAACCCATGCCGCGGTAGCTCTTGTAGCTGCGGCCCTGGTACAGGATGACCTCGCCCGGCGCCTCCTCGGTGCCGGCGAACATGCCACCCATCATCACCGTGCCTGCACCGGCGGCGATGGCCTTGGCGATGTCGCCCGAGTAGCGGATGCCGCCGTCGGCGATCAAGGGCACGCCCGTGCCGGCAAGTGCCGTGGCCACGTTGTCGATCGCGGTGATCTGTGGCACGCCCACGCCGGCCACGATGCGCGTCGTGCAGATCGAGCCTGGGCCGATGCCCACCTTCACCGCATCGGCGCCGGCCTCCACCAACGCCAGCGCAGCTGCGCCGGTGGCGATGTTGCCGCCGATCACGTCCACCTGCGGGTAATGGCGCTTGACCCAGCGCACACGCTCGATCACGCCCGCACTGTGGCCATGCGCCGTGTCCACCACCAGCGCATCGACGCCGGCCTTGACCAGCAGCTCGACACGCTCTTCGGTGCCCTCGCCCACCCCGACCGCCGCACCCACACGCAGCTTGCCCTGTGCGTCTCGCGCCGCATTGGGAAAGTTGGTCTGCTTGGTGATGTCCTTCACCGTCATCAGCCCACGCAACTCAAAGGCGTCGTTGACCACCAGCACGCGCTCGAGCTTGAACTTGTGCATCAGCGCCTTGCCCTCTTCGAGCGTGGCGTTTTCGGGCACGGTGACGAGCCGCTCGCGCGGCGTCATGATTTCGCGCACCGGTGCATTCATGCGTGTCTCGAAGCGCAGGTCTCGACCGGTGACGATGCCGACCACCCGGCCGTTCTCGATCACCGGAAAGCCCGAGATGCCATGCTGGCGCGACAACGCGATCACGTCGCGCACGGCCACTCCAGGCGCAATGGTGATCGGGTCGCGCAGCACGCCCGACTCATAGCGCTTGACGCGCAGCACCTCGGCCGCCTGCTGCGCGGCCGTGAGGTTCTTGTGGACGATGCCGATGCCACCTTCCTGTGCGATGGCGATGGCCAGCCGCGCCTCGGTGACGGTGTCCATGGCGGCCGACACCAACGGCAGGTTCAGGGTGATGTTGCGCGACAGTTTGGTCGCCAGGCTGGTGTCGCGGGGCAACACCTGGGAGAAGGCGGGCACCAACAACACATCGTCGAAGGTGAGCGCATTGCCGAGAAGGCGCATGGGAATTGGCTCCAGACGCAAAAGTGGATTATAGGGAGGCGTGCCATCGGCACTCGACCTCGACCTGCCGGTGTGGCCTGCGCGTTCGATTCCCTGGGGCACGCGTCACCATTCCTGACGCCGCACGTCCGGGCCCGCCGCTACACTTGGACCAATGACACCCACGGGCCCCACCATGCGGATCGTTCGCCCCCTGTTCAGTCTGGTTTGCCTGCTGGCCCTCGTGTTGCCGGTGCAGGCCCAGTGGAAATGGAAGGATGCCAAGGGACAGGTCCATGTGAGCGACATCCCGCCGCCAAGGGAAGTGCAGGACAAGGACATCCTTCAGCGCCCCAACGCGGTGCTGCGCCGAGCCCCTGCCGCATCCGCGGCTGCGCCGGAGGTTGGCAGCAGTGCTGTCGCCAAGCCCAGGCTCGATCCCGAACTGGAAGCACGCAAGGTGAAGGCTGATGCCGAGCAGAAGCTCAAGGCCAAGGCGGACGAGGACAAACTGGCCGCGCAAAGGGCCGAGAACTGCCAGCGCGCGCGCCAGCAGATCGCCACGCTGAACAGTGGACAGCGCATCGTTCGTTTCAATGCCAAGGGCGAACGCGAGTATCTGGACGACGCCGCCCGTGCGCAGGAAGGTCAGGCGGCACAGCGCGTGATCGACAGCGACTGCCGTTGACCCGGCGCCCGCTTCAGCGGCGCGAGGGTGAAGGGCGGCGACGCACGCCGTCTTTTCGATAGCGCAGGCGCCGAGCCTCTTTCGGATCGACCACCAAGGGTCGATACAACTCCAAGCGATCCCGATCACGCAACACGGCATCGGGCGGGCACCGGCGGCCCCATAGGCCCAAGCTCAGTTGGTCCAGCACGGCGCTGTCGCGGGTCACTGGCAGGCCGCAAGCTCGCAAGGCATCGGCGGCGGTGGATCCAAGGGGCAGCCTCAGACGGGCCTGCTCCAAGTGATGCGGCGCGGCGGCGTACACCACCTCGACGTCAATGTCAGCGGGCGCCATACACCTGCTCAGCGCGCTTGACGAACGAATCGACGAAGGTGTTCGCCACCCGGTCGAACACCGGGCTCAACACCGCCTCCAGCGGCTTGTTCGAAAACGCGTAGCTCAGGTCGAATTCCACGCGGCAGGCCGGCGGGCTGCCTTCGGTACCCAGTGCCTTGAACTGCCAGAGCCCGTCCAGCATCGAGAACGGCCCATCCACCAGGGTCATCTCAACCGACTGCTCCGCCACGATGAGGTTGCGAGTGGTGAAGGCGTGCTTCAGCCCGGCATAGGCCAGATGCAGCCGCACGGTCTGCATGGTTTCGCTGTGCTCCAGCAACTCGGCGCGCTCGCACCAGGGCAGGAAGTGCGGATAGGCATCGCAACCCGTCACGAGGTCGTACATCTCGCGGGCCGAGTACCAGAGCAGGACGGACTTCTTCACGTGCTTCATACAATGCGGCAAATTCTAGGGGGCGATTGGCTTGCAGCCATTCGCCCCCATCTTGTGCAGACCATGACCGCCCCCATTGCCGAAAACCGCCGCGCCCGCTACGACTACCACATCGAGGAGCGTTACGAGGCGGGCATGGTGCTGGAAGGCTGGGAGATCAAGGCCATCCGCGCCGGGCAGGTGCAGCTGACCGATGGCTACGTGGTGATCAAGAACGGCGAGCTCTACCTCATCGGTTGCCGCATCAATGCGCTGCGCTCGGCCTCCACCCACGTGAACCCCGAGGCCGACCGGACCAAGAAGCTGCTGATGCACAAGGAAGAGATTCGCCGCCTCATCGGCAAGGTGGAGCAGCGCGGCTTCACGCTCGTGCCGCTGAACCTGCACTACAAGGGCGGCCGGGTGAAGGCCGAAGTGGCATTGGCCAAGGGCAAGGCCGAGCACGACAAGCGCAACGCCACCAAGGACCGCGAATGGGAGCGCGAGAAGGGCCGCTTGATGAGACACCAGGTCTCATCAAAGTCGTAGACCCGGGCCGCGCAATGCTAACGCCAATTTGGCGTGCGCTTGTCGATGAAAGCCTGCACGCCTTCGAGGGCGGCGTCATCCATCATGTTGCAGGCCATGGTCTGTCCGGCATCGGCGTAGGCGTCCTCGATGCCAAGCTCCAACTGTCGGTAGAACAAGGCCTTGCCCATGGCCAGCGCCACACGCGGCTTGCCCACGATGGCCACCACCAAGGCCTCCACCGCCGCATCGAGCTGCCCAGGCGCCGCCACTCGGTTGATCAGCCCCTTGGCCAAGGCCTCGTCGGCGGAGATGAAGGCCCCGGTCACCAGCATCTCGAACGCCGCCTTGCGCGGCAGGTTGCGCGACAGCGCCACGCTGGGGGTGGCGCAGAACAGGCCGAGGTTGACGCCGGACACCGCGAAGCGTGAATCGCTGGCCGCCACTGCCAGATCGCACATCGCCACCAATTGGCAACCCGCCGCCGTGGCGATGCCCTGCACTTGCGCAATCACCGGCACGGGCAGCTGCTGGATGGCCATCATCATGCGACCGCACTGCGCGAAAAGGCGCTCATAGTAGGCCTGCGAGGGCTCGGCACGCATCTCGCGCAGATCGTGCCCCGCACAGAATGCGCGGCCGGCGGCGCGAATCACCACGAGCCTGGCCACCTCGTCCTTGGCGATCAGGTCGAACTCGGTCTGCAGCGCGTCGATCAAGGCTTCCGACAGCGCGTTGAAGGCCTGCGGCCGGTTCAGCGTGAGTGTGATCACGCCGCGCGTGTCCTGGCTGCGCAGGACCAGGGGGTCTTCGGTCGTCAACATGGCTTGTCTCCTGTATTCATTCGATCGCGCTGGATGAGCGCGCACGGTCGCGCAACTGGAACTTCTGGATCTTGCCGGTCGACGTCTTCGGGATCTCCTCGAAGCGGATTTCACGCGGCACCTTGTAGCCGGCCAGCAAGGCCTTGCAATGCGCCACCAGATCGGCGGCAGTGACCTCCGATCCCGGCTTGAGCTCCACATAGGCCACCGGCGTCTCGCCCCACTTCGGATCGGGCTTGGCCACCACGGCGCAGGCCATCACCGCCGGGTGGCGGTACAGCGCGTCTTCCACCTCGAGCGAGCTGATGTTCTCGCCGCCGGAGATGATCACGTCCTTGCTGCGGTCGCGGATCTTCACGTAGCGGTCCGCCTCCATCACCGCCAGGTCGCCGGTGTGGAACCAGCCGCCGGCGAACGACGCCTGCGTGGCCACCGGATTCTTGAGGTAGCCCTTCATGACGATGTTTCCGCGGAACATGATCTCGCCCATGGTCTGCCCATCGGCGGGCACCTCGGCCAGGGTTTCAGGGTGCCGTACCGTCATGCCTTCCTGCAAGGGATAGCGCACGCCCTGTCGGCCGTTCAGGCGCGTCTGGTCCGACAGGCTCTCACCGGCCCACGAGGCGCGCTTGACGGCCACTGCCGCGGGCCCGTAGACCTCGGTCAGGCCATAGACGTGGGTGATGTCGAAGCCAATCTTGGCCATGCCTTCGATCATCGCGGCCGGCGGTGCCGCGCCGGCCACCATGCCGCGCACCTGCTGCTCAATGCCGGTGCGCATCGCGTCCGGTGCGTTGTAGATCAGGCTGTGCACGATGGGCGCGGCACAGTAGTGGTCCACCGCATGCGTGCGCATCGCCTCGAGGATGGCCTTGGCTTCCACCCGACGCAGGCAGACGTGCAGGCCGCCCAACATGGCCACGGTCCACGGAAAGCACCATCCGTTGCAGTGGAACATGGGCAATGTCCAAAGGTAGCGCGGAAAGTGCGGCATGGTCCAGGTGGCCGCATTGCACACCGCGTTGAGGTAGGCGCCGCGGTGGTGGGTCACCACACCCTTGGGATCACCGGTGGTGCCACTGGTGTAGCTCACGGCGATGGCATCCCATTCGTCGGCGGGGCCGCCCAGTTGGGCCAGGGGATCGTGCGCTGCCAACATGGCCTCGTATTCAAATGATCCCAGCAGATCGCCCGGGCCGCTGTATTCGGTGTCGGCCACATCGATGACGACCGGCGTGCGCCCGAATTGCTCGCGCAGCGCCTCCAGGGCCGGCGCCATCACCGGCGCGAACTCGCGGTCGGTGATCAGCACCGCGGCCTCGCAGTGGTTCATCTGCCAGGCCAACAGCGGCGCATCGAGGCGTGTGTTCAGCGTGTTCAGCACGGCGTTCAGGGCCGGCACGGCATAGTGCGCCTCCACCATCTCCGGCGTGTTGGGCAGCATCACGCTCACGGTGGTGCCGCGGCCCACGCCCAGGCTGCGCAAGGCGGCCGCCAGACGCGCCGAACGCTCGCGCGTCTGAGCCCAGGTGTAATGACGGGCGCCGTGCACCACGGCCGGCAGGTCGCCAAACACTTCGGCGCTGCGCTCCACGAAACTCACGGGCGACAAGGCCACGAAGTTGGCGGCGCATGGATCCAGTTGTTGGTCGTAAATGCTCATGGGCGTTCCCTGCAGTGGCGTCGAATGGTGGTGTTCATTTTGTACTTGCATCGCGACCTTGTGTCGCGCCGATGTCAGGGCAAGCCCGGGTGGTTGCGACCCCTGCTCACACCTATAAACGCGCATCGCCGAACGGATTCCCCGTCGGCCCGACACAGGACATTCCGTTCGGATGACCAACCCGGCCAGCCCCCTGCTCAGCGTGCGCGGCGTGACGGTGCGATTCGGTGGCATCGTGGCATTGGATGGAGTGAGCTTCGATGTGCAGGCGGGTGCCATCTGCGGCCTGATCGGCCCCAACGGGGCGGGCAAGACCACACTCTTCAACTGCCTGAGCCGCCTGTACAACTACCAGAGCGGCGACATCCTTTTCGAAGGGCAGTCGATCACTGCCTTGCCCACCCACCAGATTGCGGCCTTGGGCATGGGCCGGACGTTTCAGAACCTGGCCATGTTCGCCCGTCTGCCGGTGCGCGACAACATCATGGTCGGTGCCCACGCGCGATCGTCCGCTGGCTTTCTGGCCAGCGCCTTGCGCTGGCGCGGCGTGGCGGAGGAAGAGCAACGCCTGCGCGCCAAGGCCGACGAGATCATGGCCTACCTCGATCTGACCAAGTTCGCCGATCGACCGGCCGGCGCCCTGCCCTTCGGCACCCAGAAGCGCATCGAGCTGGGCCGTGCGCTCGCCTGCGAGCCCAAGTTGCTGCTGCTGGATGAACCCGCCGCCGGCTTGAACCACGAGGAGCTGGGCGACCTGGGTCGCCTGATCACCGACATCCGCCAGCGGCTGAAGATCACGGTGCTGCTGGTGGAGCACCACATGAGCCTGGTGATGGGTGTTTCGGATCACATCGTCGCGCTCAATTTCGGCCGCAAGATCGCCGATGGCACGCCGGCCGAGATCCAGCAGCACCCGGACGTGATCGCCGCCTACCTCGGCGCACCGGCCGAGGCCAGCCATGGCTGAGCTGTTGCGGGCCCAGGGCCTGTGCGCCTCCTACGGACCGACCCAGGTGCTGTTCGGGATCGATTTCGCCATCGAGGCCGGCCAGATCACGGCGATCCTGGGCGCCAACGGCGCGGGCAAGACCACCACGCTTCGGGCGATCTGCCAGATGGTGCGCACCTCGGGCAGCCTGCGTTTCGACGCCAAGGAGCTCGTCGGCCAGCCCACCGAGAACGTCGTGCGCCTGGGCGTGGCCCATGTGCCCGATGGCCGCGGCACGTTCACCGCACTGTCCGTCGAGGACAACCTGCGCCTGGGCGCCTACACCCGCCGCGACAAGGCCGAAGTGGCTCGGGACATGGACAAGGCCTATGCGCGCTTCCCGCGCCTGGCCGAGCGGCGCCACCAACAGGCCGGCACGCTGTCCGGCGGCGAGCAACAGATGCTGGCCATCAGCCGTGCCCTGATGCTGCGGCCTCGCCTGTTGTTGCTGGACGAGCCCTCCTTCGGCCTGGCGCCGATGATCGTGGCCGAGATCTTCCGCATCATGAAGCGCATCAACGAGGAGGATGGCGTCAGCATGCTGGTGGTCGAGCAGAACGCCAACCTCGCGCTGGACCTGGCGCACCAGGCCTACCTGTTGGAAACCGGCAGCGTGGCGCTGTCCGGGCCCAGTTCAGCCATCCGCGCCGATGAATCGGTGCGACGCGCGTACCTGGGTTATTGAACAAGGCACCACATGGACGCCCTGCTGCACCAGATCTTTTCCGGCTTGGCCAACGGCTGCATCTACGGCTCGATCGGCCTGGCACTGGTGATGATCTACCAGAGCACGCACCACATCAACTTCGCCCAGGGCGAGTTGGCGATGTTCTCGACCTTCATCGCCTGGGCCCTGGTCGAGCACGGCTGGCCGTACTGGGCCGCCTTCTTTGCGACATTGGCCATCTCGTTCACGGCCGGCGTGCTCGTCCAGCGCATCATCCTTCGTCCGGTCGAGAAGGCGCCGGTGCTCACCAACGTCATTGTCTTCATCGGCTTGCTGCTGATCTTCAATTCGCTGGCGGGCTGGATCTTCGACTTCAACATCAAGGCCTTTCCGAGTCCGTTCCCGCAGAAGTCCTGGATGACCACGCCGTATTTCTCGGCGCATGAGCTCGGCTCGGCCGGTGTGATGCTGTGCGTGCTGGCGGTGCTGTATTTCTTCCTGCGCTTCACGCCCCTGGGCCTGGCCATGCGGGCGGCGGCACTGAACCCCGATTCGGCTCGGCTGGTGGGCATCCGCGTCTCTTGGATGCTGGCACTCGGCTGGGGCCTGGCCTCGATGATCGGTGCGGTGGCCGGCATGATGGTGGCGCCAGTCGTGTTCCTCGATCCCAACATGATGCAGGGCATCCTCATCTACGGCTTCGCGGCGGCACTGCTCGGTGGCATTGATCATCCGGGGGGTGCGGTGATTGGCGGGTTGATCGTCGGCGTGCTGGAAAACCTGCTCGGCGCCTACGTCATCGGCACCGAGCTGAAGTTGTCCGTCGCCCTGGTGCTGATCGTGGGCACGCTCACGTTGAAACCGAACGGCCTGTTCGGCAAGAACGTGGTGACCCGCGTATGAGCGGCAACCTGTCGCCCAGGCTCAAATGGCTGCTGGCGGCGCTGCTGGTCGCCGGCCTGCTGGTGCTGCCTTTCCTGGTCAAGAACTACCGGGTGTTCCAATTCAACCTGGTGCTCGTCTACGCCATTGCCGTGCTGGGCCTGAACCTGCTCACAGGCTTCAACGGCCAGTTCTCGCTCGGCCACGGTGCGTTCTATGCCATCGGTGCCTACACCGCCGCCGCGTTGATGGACAAGGCCGGCATGCCGTATTGGGCCACCTTGCCCTTTGCCGGCGCGCTGTGCTTCGTGTTCGGCCTGCTGATGGGATTTCCGGCACTGCGGCTGGGCGGGCACTACCTGGCGCTGGCCACCTATGCGCTGGCATTGGCGGTTCCACAACTGCTGAAGTACAAGAAGATCGAAGGCCTGACCGGTGGTGTGCAAGGCATCGTGCTGAACAAGCCGGAGCCTCCCTTCACCTTCCGCTTCCTCGAGCAGCCGTTCAACTCCGATCGCTGGCTGTACATCTTCACCCTGCTGGTGGCCGCGCTGATGTTCTTGCTGGCCTGGAACCTGGTGCGCGGCCGCGTCGGCCGTGCGCTGATCGCCATCCGCGACCATCCCATCGCCGCAACCGCCATGGGCATCAACCTGCCGCTGTTCAAGTCGCTGACCTTCGGTGTGTCTGCCGCCTACACCGGTGTCGCCGGTGCACTGGGTGCGATCTGCGTGGCCTTCGTGTCGCCGGACAGCTTCAGCGTGGTGTTGTCGATCTCGATCCTGGTCGGCGTGGTCATCGGCGGCCTCGCCTCCATTCCGGGCGCGATCTTCGGTGCGATCTTCATCCAGTTCGTGCCCAACATCGCCGACGAGTTGTCCAAGGCCGCGCCTTCGGCGCTGTTCGGTGCCGCGCTGATCGGCGCGATGTATTTGATGCCCACTGGCGTGATGGGCATGATCAAAAGCCTGTGGGTGCGCTGGCGGCAGGGTGCCGCGCCCACGACCGGCCCCCGTTGACACCCGCCATCCTTCCAGGAGACTTCCCACCATGACACTCAAGGCTTGGAAATCCGCCGTCTACGGCCTGGCCGTCGCGGCTTCGGCCACGATGTTCGCAGTGCCAGCCCTGGCGCAGAAGAAATACGACACGGGGGCCAGCGACAAGGAAATCAAGATCGGCCAGATCGGCCCGTACTCCGGCCCGGCATCGGCCTATGGCGTGATCGGCAAGACGATCGGCGCCTACTTCGACAAGGTCAACGCAGAAGGTGGCATCAACGGCCGCAAGATCAAGTACTACCCAACGGACGACGGCTACAACCCCGCCAAGACCGTGGAGATGGCTCGCAAGCTGGTGGAAGAGGAAGAAGTCCTGCTGATCTTCAACTCACTGGGCACGGCGTCGAACACCGCCATCCAGAAGTACATGAACACCAAGAAGGTGCCGCAGCTGTTCGTGGCCACCGGTGCGGCCAAGTGGGGCGATCCCAAGAACTACCCCTGGACCATGGGCTGGCAGCCCAACTACGAGGCCGAAGGCAAGGTCTACGCGCTGCACATCCTCGACACCAAGCCCAACGCGAAGATCGGCATCCTGATGCAGAACGACGACTACGGCAAGGATTACCTCAAGGGCTTCGAGGAAGGCCTGGGCGACAAGGCCAAGAGCATGGTCGTCTCGAAGGTCACCTACGAGGTCACCGACCCCACGGTCGACAGCCAGATGCTGACACTCAAGGCTTCTGGCGCCGACACCTTCTTCAACATCACCACGCCGAAGTTCGCCGCGCAGGCCATCAAGAAGGCGGCCGAGATCGGTTGGAAGCCGGTGCACTACCTGAACAACGTGTCGATTTCGGTCAGCTCGGTGCTCACGCCGGCCGGACTGGACAACAGCATCGGCATCATCACCGCGCAGTACGGCAAGGATCCGACCGATCCGCAATGGGCCAATGACAAGGGCATGCTCGACTGGCTGGCTTTCATGAAGAAGTACATGCCTGGTGCCAGCCTGACCGAAGCCAACAGCGTCTATGGCTACGGCGTCGCCCAGACCCTGATTCAAGTGCTCAAGCAATGTGGCGACGACCTGACCCGTGCCAACGTGATGAAGCAGGCCGCCAGCCTGGACATCACGCTGCCAATGTCGCTGCCGGGCGTGAACATCAAGACCGGGCCCGATGATTTCTACCCGATCGAGCGCGAGCAGCTGTCGAAGTTCGACGGCAAGACCTGGGTGCTGTTCGGCAAGGTGTATGGCCGTTGATGGTGGAGGGCGGCGCGCTGGGCGCCGCCCCGGGGCCCCGGCCTTGATTCCGCCTGGCGAGGCCAGGCTTGCCTGAGGCCGGCCTGCCGCTGCAAGGCGTGCGCATCGTCGACCTGTCGGCGGTGCTCAGCGGCCCCATCGCCACGGCCCTGCTGGCAGCGCAAGGCGCCGAGGTCATCAAGGTCGAGCCACCCGAAGGCGACACCAGCCGGCTCATCGGGCCTGCCAAGGGCGACCTGTCCTCGGTGTTCATCACCTGCAACCAGGGCAAGCGGGCCATCGCCCTGGACCTGAAACAGCCCGCGGCCATCGAGGTGCTGCACCGCTTCCTCGCCCGTGCCGATGTGCTGCTGGAGAACTTTCGCCCTGGCGTCATGGCGCGGCTGGGCCTGGATTCACACAGCCTGCAGCTGCGCTATCCGCGCCTGGTGATTGCCTCGGTCACCGGCATCGGCCCCAGCGGGCCCTACGCCGAAGGGCGCATCTACGACGCCGTGATCCAGGCGCTGTCGGGCATGTCGGCCTCGCACCGCGAGCGCAGCACCGGCGAGCCCGGCCTGCTGCCCACGCTGGTCTGCGACAAACTCACCGCGCTGACCCTGGCGCAAGCCATCACGGCCGCCCTGCTGGCTCGCGAACGCGACGGCCGCGGGCGCCGAGTCGAGGTGGCGATGCTGGATGCGGCGCTGGCCTTCCAATGGCCGGACGCGATGTACAACCATGTCTTCCTGGACATGCCTCCCGCCCCCTTTCCACCCTACGGCGGCACCAACCTGCCCTACGCCACCCGCGACGGACACGTGACGGTGATGACACCCCAGGTGAGCGAGTTCAAGGCCATGTGCACGGGCCTTGGACGGCCCGACCTAGCCGCCGACCCGCGCTACAAGACATCCGCCACGCGCATGCAGCACGCTGTCGTGTTGCGCAAGACCCTGGAGCCCCTGTTTGCCAGCCGCACGACGCAGGAGTTGGTGAATGCGCTGGCGGCCGCCGGCGTGCCCATCGGTCGGGTGAATGAGCTCGATGAAGTGGTGTGCGACCCGCAGGTGCTGCACAACCGCAGCCTGCCCGAAGTGCCGCACGGCGACGTCGGCCGGGTGCGTCTGGCGCGACAGGCCGCTCACTTCGACCGCCAACCCATGCCAGACCCTCGCCCGGCGCCGCACCTGGGCGAACACGGCCTGGAGCTGTTGGCCGAACTGGGCTGCAGCGCTGCCGAAGTGGCCGCTTTGGTGCAGCAAGGCGTGGTCAGGCTGCCCCGCACCTGAGCTGGCAGCATCGGCAAGGGATCAGGTCGCCAAGGCCTGGTCGATGTCCCACAGGATGTCGTCGATGTGCTCCAGGCCCACCGACATGCGGACCATGTCCGGCAGCACGCCCGCCGCCACTTGCTGGGCATCGTCGAGCTGCCGGTGCGTGGTGGACGCCGGGTGACTGATCAACGTGCGCGTGTCGCCGATGTTCACCAGATGACTCATGAACTGAGCGGACTCTATGAACTTCACGCCCGGTGCCTGGCCACCTTTCACGCCGAACGCCAGCAGGCCCGAGGCGCCCTGCATCTGTCGTTGCATCAGCGCGTGCTGCGGGTGGTCGGCCAGGCCGGGGTAGTTCACCCAACTCACCTTGGGATGGCCGCGCAGGAACTCGGCCACCGCCAACGCGTTGCGGCAATGTCGCTCCATGCGCAGCGGCAAGGTCTCCACACCCTGCAGGATCTGCCAAGCGGCCGTGGGCTGCAGCGCAGCGCCATACACGCGCAGATTTTCCAGCCGGCAGCGCATGGTGAAACCGAAGTCGCCGAAGGTCTCGTAGAACTTCACGCCGTGGTAGCCCGGAGAAGGCTCGGTCATGCCCGGGAACTTGCCGTTGTCCCATGGAAAGCGGCCGCTTTCCACCACCACGCCACCCAGGGTGGTGCCGTGTCCTGCCAGGTACTTGGTGGCCGAGTGCACCACGATGTCTGCGCCCAGCGCCAGCGGGTTGCACAGGAACGGCGAAGGCACCGTGTTGTCGACGATCAGTGGCACGCCGTGCGCATGCGCCACTTCGGCCACCGCGGCGATGTCCAGCACCACCAGGCTGGGATTGCCCAGCGACTCGGCGAACACCGCACGGGTGCTGGGGCGCATGGCGGCCGCGAAGGCTTGAGGGTCGCGTGCATCGACGAAGCTCACCTCGATGCCGAACTTCTTCAGATTCACCGCAAGCATGGTCACTGTGCCGCCATACAGCGCGCCGGCGGCCACCACGTGGTCGCCACTTTGCAGCAGGGTCATCAAGGCCATGGCTTCGGCCGCCATGCCACTGGCCGAGGCCACGGCGGCGCGGCCGCCTTCGAGCGCCGCCACCCGCTCCTCCAGTGCCGCCACGGTTGGGTTGGAAAGTCGCGAGTAGATATTGCCGAACGTCTGCAGGTTGAACAGCGCCGCGGCATGCTCCGCGCTGTCGAACACGAAGCTGGTGGTCTGATAGATCGGCAAGGCGCGCGCGCCGGTGGCCGAGTCCGGGATCTGGCCGGCGTGGATGGCCAGGGTCTCGGGCTTGAATCGGTGGTCGGTCATGGTGTCCAGTTCGGGCGCCGGGCCGAGATCACGCCCGTGTTGACGCCGGCCCAATGCAGGCCCCCGAACAGGCGAGCGTGCTCGATCTTCACGCAGCGGTTCATCACCGAGTCCATCCCTGCGCCGCGGGCCAGCGCATCGCCCTGAAGGTTGATCACACCGAGCTGCTGCCACAAGCATTTGGCGCCGATGGCCACGGCGCTGTGCGCGATGGGCAGCACGTCGTCGGCCCTGCGGAACACATCCACCATGTCGACCGGAGTGTCGATGTCTTCGAGCCGCGCAAAGCAGCGTTCGCCCAGGATCTGCTCGTATCGCGGGTTCACCGGAATCACACGATAGCCGTGCTGCTGCATGTACTTGGCGGCAAAGAAACTGGGTCGATGCCACTCGGCGGACAGCCCGACCACGGCAATGGTGCGGCAACCCCGGAGGATGCGGCGCAGGGCGGCAAGCTCACTGCACATGGGCAGACCCCCGGTGCTCAGTTCGGTTCGCATTCGCGGTGTGGCCCCTGCCCTCAAAGTTCGCGCAATGCGGCGGTCACCGGCATGCTGGCCGCCCGCATCGCTGGGAACAGGCCGCCAACGAAGCCGATGGCCAGCGCCCATTTGAGGCCCGTCCAGAGCAACTCCGGCGACACGCGCAGTTCGAAGTTGAGTTTGCCCACCGAGCCGGCCGCCATCGTCGATGCCCCTTGACCATTGAAGATGAAGTAGGCCAGCAGCCCCCCGATGACGCCGCCGATCAATGCCAGGATCATCGTCTCCAGCATCACGGCCACCACCACAGGCAGCCCGCGAAAGCCGATCGCGCGCAGCGTGGCAATCTCGCGTGCCCTCGTTGCCACAGCGGCAAACATGGTGTTGAGCGCACCGAACATTGCGCCAATGGCCATGATCGCACCGACGGTGATGCCGATGGTGCGCAGCACCTTGGTCACGCCTTCGGACTGCTTGTTGAAATAGTCGAGCGTGGTGCTCACATCGACCTTGAGCTGCGGGTTCGATTCCAGCGCCGCCTTGAATCCGCCGAACGCCTGCGGGTCGGTCAAGCGCACGGTGACCGATGCCCGACTGCTGCCGCGTCGGTAGGTGTCGGCCACCACGTTGGCATCGGCCCAGATCTCGGATTCCAGTGCATCGCCCGAGCCGAATACGCCGGCCACAAGCCAGGTCTGATTGCCCAAACGCACCTCCTGGCCCGGCACCAGACCCACAAACTGACGCGCGGCCCCGCGGCCGACAATCAGTTCACGCAGGCCGACGCCGAAGCGCCTGCCGGCGATGACTTTCACCTGCGGCCGCAGGTCCCAGGCCTGCTCGCCCACCCCGCGCAGTTGCACGCTGCCCTCCTCGTCGGCGGCACCACCTTTCACGGGCAAGTTGGCGGCCACGACCAATTCATCCGACACGATCGCATCGCCCTTGGCGTTGCGCGCGATGCCGGGCGCCTGAGGAATCACGGCGAGGCTCTCGCGCGTCAGCACCGACATCACCTCCGATGCCGACGCGCCACGCATGACGACGGCCGTGTCGGTGCCGCCGGTCTTGCGCAGCGTCTGGCTGTAGCCTTCGGCCATCGACAGCAGCGCCACGAGCACGCCGACCACGCCGGCAATGCCCACGACGATGACCGCCGACGAGCCCCGCCGTTGGCCCAGCGTGCTGATGCCGACCTCGGCCACCGACAAGGCTTGGCGGCCCCGCCGGGTCAGCCCCAACCACGCCGCCATCATCAAGGCCAGCACCAGGACCGCCTGCCACGGCAGCATCACCCAGGCTCCCATCGCCAATACCAGCACCACGACCAGCGCGACATTCATCATCCAGCTCACTTGAGTCTCCTTCAGCGGCCAGCCAGTGCATCGACGATGTTCAGGCGCATCGCCTTCCAGGCCGGCAGGGCGCCCACGGCGAATCCGATCAGTGCCATCAGTGCCAGGCCCAGCCCCCAACTGCCCGCGCCCACCTGCGGCAGATTGAGCATGCCGCCACTACCGGCCGAGACAATTGGAATGATGACGCTGGCCAGTGCGAGCCCGGCCACCCCGCCAAGCACCAGCAGCAGCATCGATTCCGCCAGCACCATGGCCAGCACGCTGCGGCTTGAAAAGCCGACCGTCTTCAGCACCGCGATTTCACTGGTGCGCTCGCGCACCGCCTGCATCATCGTGTTGCCCGACAGCAGCAGCAGGGTGAAGAACACGGCCCCCATGATCGAACCGACGATGAGCCCGATGTCGGCCAATTGCTTCATCCACGATGCGGTGGCGGCCTGTTCGGTCTGCGTGCGTGTCTCGTGGTCCGAGTTGGCCGACAAGGCATCGATGGCCTTGGCCACCCGATCGGCCTGGTTCACGTCGACCACCCGCGTGACGTACCAGCCCACCTGACCCTGGTTGTAGGGCGTGGTCTCGTCGAAGTACTTCCAGTTCAAGAGAAACATCTGGTCGTAGAACCCGCCCGACTTCTTGTCGGTGGAGTGCAGGATGCCGACGATGTCGAACTGCCAGTTCTTGCTGCCCTGCCGGTCGGGAAAGATGGTCGACTGCAAGGGCACCCGGTCGCCCACCTTCCACTTGAAGCGCTGCGCCAACTGTTCGCCCACCAGCGCGCCGGTGCGGGTCTGTTCAAACGCCTTGCGCTGCGCTGCGGACAGTGTCACCTCGGGGTAGAGGTCCAGGTAGTTGCTCGGCACGGCAAAGCTGAACACCTGGTTGTGCGGGTCCTGATAGGCACCGCCGAACCAGTTGGCGTAGGTCACGCTTTTCACCCCATCGACACCAGCGATCTGTGCCTCCAGCGCCTTCGGCAGCAACTGGATGAACGATAGCTTCGAGCCGGTCTGCAGGCGCGCTGCGCCGTTGGCGCTCTGGCCCGCCTGGGCAAACGAGGTGCGCACCGCGTCGAGCAGGCCGAACAGCAGGAACGCGGCCACGATGGACACCAGGGTCAACGCCGTGCGCATCTTGCGCCTGAACAACGAGGCCCAAATCAGGTGCAGGTATTTCATCGCCGACTCATCAGGCCAGGGTGGACGGTTCGACCAGGCTGCCCTTGTCCAGGTGCACCGTGTGGCCGGCATAGCCAGCTGCCTTTGGATCGTGGGTGACCATGACGATGGTCTTGCCGTGGTCGCGGTTGAGTGCCCTCAGCAGGCCCAGCACGTCTTCGGCCGATTGCCGGTCCAGATCACCCGTCGGTTCGTCGCAGACCAGCAGCGCAGGGTCGGAGACGATCGCCCGCGCAATCGAGACACGTTGCTGCTGCCCACCCGAAAGTTCGGCCGGCTTGTGCGCCGCGCGGTCGGCCAGTCCCACCAGTTGCAACGCAATCGACGCGCGCTTCCTGCGTTCTGCAGCCGACAGTTTGGTCAGCAGCAGCGGCAACTCGACATTGCGTTGCGCCGAAAGCATGGGCATCAGGTTGTAGAGCTGGAACACGAAGCCCACCCGAGACGCACGCCATTTCGCGAGCGCACCTGCACCGAGTTGGTCAATGCGCTGGCCGCCCACGCTGATGCTGCCGCCGGTGGGAAGGTCGAGCCCACCAATCAGGTTGAGCAAGGTGGTCTTTCCCGAACCCGACGGCCCCATCAGCGCCAGGAAGTCGCCCGCGTCGACATCGAGATCGATGTGATGCAGCACCTCGATCTTCTGCTTGCCCCGCGTGTAGACCTTCGACAGGTCACGGATTTCGATCAGCTTGGCCATGCGTTGCTCCATTGGATGCGCGAATGGGATGCGCGCATGTTCAGTGCGTCGGGCTTTCGGGGCGGACTGCGGCGCCGTCGCGCAATGCCTCGGCAGGCGACAGCACCACACGGTCACCCACCTTCGGCGCACCCGAACCATCGGGCAACAGCCGCATCGATCCGACGGGCTGGGCCGCGGGCTTCACGCCAAGCTGGCGCGCCTGGCCATCGACCACGACGAACACCACGCTTTGTCCATCGCGTTGCACCACCGCTTGAGCCGGCACCAGTACCCCTGTGGGGATTGCCGCCGCAGCGCCGACGGGCTTCGAGCCCAGAAAGGACACACGCACACCGATGTCGGGCACCAGACGCGCGTCCTTCTGCTCCAACGCCACGCGCACTTTCAGCGTGGCCTTGCCGCGGTCGGCGGTCGGCACGATGGCGATCACGTGCGAAGGCAGTTTCCAGTCGGGGTAGGCGTCGAGCACGGATTCAGCGGGCATGCCGGGCTTGACCTGGCCGATGTAGGCCTCGTTGACGTCGACATCCACTTCCAGCGACTCCATGTCGACGATGGTGCCGACGCCGGTGCGTGTAAAGCCGCCGCCGGCCGACAGCGGTGAAACGATCTCACCCACTTGTGCGGCCTTGACGGTGACCACGCCGGCAAAGGGCGCGCGCACGATGGTGTAATTGAAATTCACCTGCGCCTGCGCCATTTGTGCTCGTGCCGCATCGGATTCGCGCCGCCGCGCTTCCAGCAGCGCCGCGAAGGTGGCAACCGCCGTTCGCGCTTGCTCAGCCGCCTGCTTGGACAGCATGCCACTGGCGGCAAGCTCGCTTTGTCGGCGCGAGTCGGCTTCGGCCTGCGCAAGCTGCGCTTGCGCATGCGCCACCTGGGCCTGTGTCGTTTGAAAGTTGGCCTGCGCCACGTTCAGGCTGGCGCGCAGTCCGCTGTCCTCGAGCCGGGCGATCACCTGCCCTTTCTGCACGCGGTCGCCCTCTTCGATCAGCACTTCGGTCAGCGTGCCAGTGATCTGCGTTGACACGGTCGCCAGTCGCCGAGCCGTCACGTAGCCCGTGGCCTGCAGCACCGCACCGGCGCTGGCATTGCCGGCGCTGGCGGCCACGACCGCGGCCGTCTGCACCACCACGGCTCTCGAGCCCAGATACCACCAGGCGGCGCCCGCCAACAGCACCGCAAGCAAGGCTGCTGCAAGTGCGGTCCACAGCCAGCGCGGCGGCCCGCCTTCGTCCTCACGCTGGCGGCCGTCGATGCGCAAGTCGTTGAGCAGGTTGGTGTCGATTTCGCTTTCCTCTTTCAAGCGTTCGGGTGGCGCAGGTCCACTTGCTGCGCACCAGTCGCGCAGCGTCCAACCAGCGACTGCGCCAGGGTGGCCATCCTACCCACTGGTTAGCACGGCGCAAGGCCCCGGAACCTGCCGCCGCAGTATCACGCAAGCGCGCATCGCGGCCCGATAGCCCAGCCAATGGCCGGGCGCAACATGGCTGATCCACTGCAATCCTGGCCCGTTTCCTGGCCCGGTCGCCACTGCTACACTCGTCGCGCCAGGAGAGAGCCTCCGATGAGGAGGCCGCCGAAGGCGCAGGGGCTGCAAGGCTCTGAACGCTCAGGCAAAAGGACTGGCAAGGCGCCCGAAGACCGGGCGTTCCTCACTGGAGAGAGTCGGGTGATTGCTTCGCGCAATGAGCCCGGCCACCGAAGGGGCAAGCGTCACCGGCACCGGCGGTGGCGCCAATCTCTCAGGTAAAGCGGACAGCGAGGGCAAGCCCACCTTCGGGTGGTGGATTCATTGCCCTCGGAATTGCCGCCATGTCCGCTGACCTGCTCCACACCCCGCTGCACGCGCTGCACCTCGAACTCGGCGCCAAGATGGTGCCCTTCGCCGGCTACGCGATGCCGGTGCAGTATCCGACCGGCATCCTGGCCGAACACCGCCATTGCCGCTACGAAGCGGCGCTGTTTGATGTCTCGCACATGGGCCAGCTCAAGCTCATCGGTGATGACGCGGCCCGTGCACTCGAGACGCTGGTGCCGATGGACGTGGTCGATCTGCCAGTGAACAAGCAGCGTTATGCGTTCTTCACCAATGCCAGCGGCGGCTTGCTCGACGATCTGATGATCACGCGTCGCGACGACCACCTGTTCCTGATCGTCAACGCGGGCTGCAAGGACGCCGATCTGCGCCACCTCACCACCCACATCGGCGCGCGCTGCACCATCGCACCGCAACCCGATCGCGCCCTGCTCGCATTGCAGGGCCCGCATGCGGTGACCGCGCTGGCACGCTTGAATTTCGCCGTCACCGACCTGAGCTTCATGACGGGCGGCGATTTCGTACTGGCGCAGGCGCCCTGCTTCGTCACGCGCTCGGGCTACACCGGCGAGGACGGATTCGAGATTTCCGTGCCGGCCGCCCATGCCGTGACCCTGGCGCGTGCACTGCTCGCCCAGCCCGAAGTCAAGCCCGCCGGCCTGGGCGCCCGCGACACGCTGCGCCTGGAAGCGGGCCTGTGCCTGTACGGCCACGACATCAATGAGACCACGTCGCCCATCGAAGCAGGCCTGAACTGGGCCATCCAGAAGGTGCGTCGCCCGGGCGGCACCCGCGCGGGCGGCTATCCTGGCGCCAGCGTGATCGAGCCGCAACTGGCCACGGGCCCCATGGTCAAGCGCGTGGGCCTGGTCGGGCTGGAACGCGTGCCTGTGCGCGAGGGCGCGGTCATCGTCGATGCACAGGGCCACAAGCTGGGCCATGTCACCAGTGGCACGCTCAGCCCGACCGTGTTCGAGCCGGTGGCCATGGCCTACCTCGCCGCCAACCACGCCATCGCCCAGCACGAGGTCTACGCCGAGGTGCGTGGCAAACGCATTCCCATGCGCGTGAGCCCCATGCCCTTCACGCCACACCGCTATCACCGTTGACCCAGACGGGTCGATCCCCTTGTCTGTCTTCAATCCCAGCCAACCCAGGAGCACGCCGATGACCACCATGTTCACGCCCGATCACGAATGGATCAACATCGAAGACCACGAGGCCGCCGTCGTCGGCATCACGCTGCACGCACAGGACGCCTTGGGCGACGTGGTCTTCGTCGAGTTGCCCGAGGTCGGGCGCACCTACAAGAAGGGTGATGTGGCGGGTGTCGTGGAATCCGTGAAGGCGGCCGCCGACCTGTACATGCCGGTGGAAGGCGAGGTGGTGGAGGTGAACGAGGCCCTGCGCGCCGATCCGTCCCTGGCCAACAGCGATCCGATGGGCAATGGCTGGTTCTTCAAGGTGCATGTCACGCACATGGAGCACTTCGATGCGCTGATGGACCCGCCGGCCTACGACGCCCTGCTCAAGACCCTCTGATCCAACGCCAAGTCGAAACCCGCCGCGCCATGCTCCAGCCCGCCCGTCCGCCGCTCGCCGAACTCGAGAACGCCAACGAGTTCCTGCCCCGCCACCTTGGCCCCAACGCTGCCGATGAGCAACACATGCTCGGCACCATCGGCGCGGCCTCGCGGCGGGCCTTGATCGAGGCCATCGTGCCCGCGGGCATTCGCCGCTCGGCGCCGATGGCCTTGCCGTCCGCGGCGAGCGAAGCACAGGCCCTGGCGCAGTTGAAGGCCATCGCGGCGAAGAACCGCCTGCTGCGCAGCCACCTCGGCCAGGGTTACCACGGCACGCACACGCCCGGCGTCATCCTGCGCAACGTCCTCGAGAACCCGGCCTGGTACACGGCCTACACGCCGTATCAAGCCGAGATCTCGCAGGGCCGGATGGAGGCGCTGGTGAACTTCCAGACCATGGTCTGCGACCTCACCGGCATGGCGATCGCCAATGCCTCGATGCTGGACGAAGCCACGGCGGCGGCCGAGGCCATGACGCTGGCCAAGCGCAGCGTGAAGTCGAAGTCGGACAACATCATCGTTGCAGGCGACTGCCATCCGCAAACGATCGAGGTGATCCGTACGCGCGCCGCATCGCTGGGCATCCAGGTGCTGGTGGGCATGGCGCCGCAGTTGATGCAGGAGCACGACTACTTCGCCGTGATCGCGCAATACCCCGCCACCAGCGGCATGGTCCACGACCTGCGGCCGCATGTGGAGCAGGCGCATGCGAAGCAGGCTGCGTTCATCGTCGCGGCCGATCTGCTGGCGCTGACGCTGCTGGTGCCACCGGGTGAATTCGACGCCGACATCGTCGTCGGCTCGACGCAGCGCTTCGGCATGCCCATGGGGGCTGGCGGCCCGCATGCGGCCTACATGGCCACGCGCGACGGGTACAAGCGCTCGATGCCCGGCCGGCTGGTCGGGGTCAGTGTCGATGCGCACGGCAAGAGCGCCTACCGTCTGGCGCTGCAGACGCGCGAACAGCACATCCGCCGCGAGAAGGCCACCTCGAACATCTGCACGGCGCAGGTGCTGCCGGCGGTGGTGGCCAGCATGTACGCGGTCTACCATGGTCCCGTTGGCCTGAAGCGCATTGCGCAACGCGTGGCCGCCTTTACCGCAATCCTGGCGCAGGGTCTGGTGATACTGGGCCGCAAGCCCTTCGCGCTGAATGCGTTCGACACGCTCACCATCGACACCGGCGCCGAGACCGACGGCATCATCGCCAAGGCCCGTCAGGGTGGCGCCAATCTGCGCCGCGTCTCGCCTCAACACGTGGGCGTGACGCTGGACGAGACCACCACCCGGGGCGACGTGATCGCGTTGTGGTCGTGGTTTGCCACCGAGGGCCAGGCCCTGCCGGACCTGACGCAGCACGAGGCCGGTGTCGAGCCGCTGATTCCCGCCGCGTTGCGCCGCAAGAGCGAGTTCCTCACCCACCCGGTGTTCAACCGTTACCACAGCGAGACCGAGATGCTGCGCTACATCCGCAGCCTGTCGGACAAAGACCTGGCGCTGGACCGCAGCATGATCCCGCTGGGTTCGTGCACGATGAAGCTCAATGCCACCAGCGAGATGATCCCCATCACCTGGCCCGAGTTCGCCAATGTCCACCCCTATGCACCGGCCGAGCAGTTGGCGGGTTATCGTGAGCTCAACGATCAGCTCTGTGCCTGGTTGGCTCAGGCCACGGGCTATGCCGGCGTCAGCCTGCAACCCAATGCCGGCTCGCAAGGTGAATACGCCGGTTTGCTGGCCATCCGTGCCTGGCATGCCTCGCGCGGCGAGGGTCACCGCGACATCTGCCTGATCCCGGAGTCCGCCCATGGCACCAACCCGGCCAGTGCGCAGATGGCCGGGTTGCAGGTGCAGGTGGTCAAGTGCGACGCGCAAGGCAGCGTCGATCTGGCCGATCTGGAAGCCAAGTGCCAGCAGTACGCGCAGCGTCTGGCGGCCGTGATGATCACTTACCCGTCCACCTACGGCGTGTTCGAGGCCGGCGTGAAGTCGCTTTGCGCGATCGTGCACCAGCACGGCGGCCGCGTGTATGTGGACGGCGCCAACATGAACGCGCTGGTGGGCGTGGCCGCGCCGGGTGAGTTCGGCGGCGACGTGAGCCACCTCAACCTGCACAAGACCTTCTGCATCCCTCACGGCGGTGGAGGCCCGGGCGTGGGTCCGGTGTGCGTGGTGGCCGATCTGGTGCCTTTCCTGCCGGCCTCACCCGGTGCCGGTGGCCAGGCCCCGGTGGGGCCGGTGTCGGCTGCGCCGCTGGGCAACGCCGCAGTGTTGCCCATCAGCTGGATGTATGTGCGCATGATGGGCGCCGATGGCCTGCAAGCCGCCACCGAGACGGCCATCCTCTCGGCCAACTACATCGCCGCACGGCTGGCGCCGCACTTCCACATCCACTTCAGCGGCAAAGTGGCCGGAGTGGCCGGTGGTGGTGTGGCCCACGAGTGCATCCTCGATCTGCGTCCGCTCAAGGACAGCTCCGGCATCAGCGCCGAGGACGTGGCCAAGCGCCTCATCGACTACGGCTTCCATGCGCCCACGCTCAGCTTCCCGGTGCCCGGCACGCTGATGGTCGAGCCCACCGAAAGCGAGCCGCTGGTGGAGCTCGACCGTTTCTGCGACGCGATGATCGCGATCCGCGACGAGATCCGCCGCGTCGAGTCCGGCGCCTGGCCTCGCGACGACAACCCGCTGGTCAACGCCCCGCACACGGTCGAAGCCCTGCTGCACGCCGAATGGGCTCACCCCTATTCACGCGAAGAGGCCGCCTATCCCCTGCCCAGCCTGCGCCGGGCCAAGTACTGGTCGCCGGTGGGCCGGGTAGACAACGTCTGGGGTGACCGGAACCTGTTCTGCAGCTGCGTGCCGATCGGTGAACTGGCCTGAAGGCCGGTCTGCGCAGTCTCGCCCGCCCCGGCACGATGCCGGCACGGGCCTTCCCGGTTGGCTAACGCGAGCAGTGCCCCATGGCCGTTTCTGCATTTGACCTGTTCAAGATCGGCATCGGACCGAGCAGCTCGCACACCGTGGGGCCGATGCGTGCAGCTCGTCTGTTCACTTCGCGGCTCGCTCATGACGGGTTGCTGGGCCGCGTGGCGCGACTGCAGGTGGCGCTGTACGGCTCGCTCGGCGCCACCGGCAAGGGCCACGGCAGCGACAAGGCCGTGATCCTGGGGCTGCTGGGCCACGAGCCCGATGCGGTGCCGGTGGACCAGATCCCTGAGCTGTTGGCCAACGTGAAGCGCGACCAGTGCCTGTCGCTGCCCGACGGCACGCGCCTGCGCTTTGACGAAACCAGCGATCTGCTCTTTCACCGACGCGAGACCCTGCCCTTCCACGCCAACGGCATGCGCTTCCTGGCATTCGATGCCGCCGGGTTGGAACTTGCCAACCGTGTCTACTACTCGGTGGGCGGCGGTTTCGTCGTCAGTGAGGAAGTGGCGGCCGACGGCTCTCGCCAGAAGGCCATCGCGCCGGACACCGCCGTGCTGCCGCACCCGTTTCACAGCGGACAGGATCTGCTGGACATCACCGAGGCGCAGCACATTGGCATTGCCGAGCTGATGCGACGCAACGAACGCCACTGGCGCAGCGATGCACAAATCGATGCGGGCCTGCTGCGCATCTGGCAAACCATGCAGGACTGCGTGAAGCGCGGTTGTGCGACGCAAGGCCTGCTGCCCGGTGGCTTCAAGGTGAAGCGGCGCGCGCCCGACCTGCATGCGGCCTTGACCAGCAACCCCGAGGCCGCCCTGCGCGACCCGCTGCAGGTGCTGGACTGGGTGAACCTCTACGCACTGGCCGTGAACGAGGAGAACGCCGCCGGCGGCCGGGTCGTGACGGCCCCCACCAATGGCGCGGCGGGCATCGTGCCGGCGGTCCTGCACTACTACGCCCGCTTCGTGCACGGCGCCACCGACGCCGGAGTGATCGACTTCCTGCTCACCGCAGCGGCCATCGGCATCCTCTACAAGGAGAATGCTTCCATCTCGGGGGCCGAGGTGGGCTGCCAAGGCGAGGTGGGCGTGGCCTGCTCCATGGCCGCGGGCGCCTTGTGCGCAGTGATGGGTGGCACGCCGGCGCAGGTGGAGAACGCGGCCGAAATCGGCATGGAGCACCACCTGGGCCTGACCTGCGACCCCGTGGGCGGCCTGGTGCAGATCCCCTGCATCGAGCGCAATGCCATCGCCTCGGTGAAAGCCATCAACGCCGCGCGCATGGCCTTGCGCGGCGACGGCACGCACTTCGTGAGCCTCGACCAGGTGATCAAGACCATGCGCGAGACCGGCGCCGACATGATGACCAAGTACAAGGAAACTGCCCGCGGCGGGCTGGCGGTGAACATCGTCGAGTGCTGATGCACAAACGGCGATGCCTGGGCATCGTTCCGTTCAGCCGCCGATGCTCCACCGTGCACAGCTTGCCGAACCTGGCCGTTGCTGCCGCTCAGTCCGGCTTGGGCAGGTGGCGGGCGATCCAACCAGGCACATGCTCCATGCGCCATTGCCACCAACGTGGCACGCTGGGTGTGGCGGCGCGTTGCACGTAGTACGGCACCATCGGGCAGAACCAGTCCCACAGGCGGCGCAGTTCGGCCTCTGGGTGATCATGCAAGTCCACGCGCAGATCGACCAAGGGGAACGGCAGGTCGCCATAGACCATCAGTGCCGACGAGTTCTGGCCCTCCGGTTGACCGCCTGCATCGCGCCCGGCTTCGATCGCGCGCACGAGTCGCTCGGCGAGTTGCTCATTCGCCGAGTGTTCGAAAGCGCTGGCCATTGCCTTCAGCACGCCTTCTCCCGCCAGCACGTTGCCTGCGACGGAGAAGCCATCACCGGTGACGTGCCCCGCCCACGCGGCGTTCTTTTCGCCGGTAAAGGCGTGGGCCCGGCCGTAGACGTCCACCACATGGATTTGCCGGGACTGGGGAAAGGGGTCGGACGCCAGCAGTTCGGCGACGATCTTCTCCGCCGAGAGGGCGGACTCCATCAACCGCCGCGCCATCGGCAGCAGGTGCGGATTGGCCACCGCCTGCATCGAGGCCGCACCGCGCTGCGGCACGACCACGGGGCAGCGCACCCCCACATTGGGCGAATAGGTGGCGATGCCCACCCCGTACTGGCCGGTGGTCGGGCAACGCGCGACGATCGAAAAAGTCATGAGATCACTCCGCTCGAATGCCGGACTCGGCCGCCATCCGCTTGTAGTTGTCGTACTCCTGCATGGTCAGCTTGCCCAGCGCCTCTGGCGTGCCGGGTCGGATGATGGAGCCCGTTGCCTCGATGCGCCGTTTCACCTCGGGGTTGGCCAGGATTTTCAGCAGCTCTGTGGACAGCCGCTGGATCACCGGCCGCGGCGTGCCGGCGGGCGCGTACAGGGCGTTCCAGGACGTGAAGTTCAATCCGGTCAGCCCTTGCTCATCCAGTGTGGGGATGTCGGGCGCAATGGACGCACGCGCCGGCGAGGTGATGCCGAAGATCTTCAACTTGCCTTCCTTGGCCAGTGGCAGCTGGGTGGGCAGCGTGCCGAAATAGATCTGTACGCGGTTGGCCAACAAGTCCGTGTTGACCTGGGGGGCACCGCGGTAGGGGATGTCGGCCATCGAGGTGCCCGTCAAGCGCGCAAGGCTCAGGCAGGCAAACTGGTTGCTCGAGCCGTTGCCATGGTGCCCGCAACTGAGCTTGCCGGAATTGGCCTTGAGGTAGGCAAGCAAGTCGCCGGCCGTGCTGCCGGGTATGGAAGGGTGGCCGGACAGGACGATGGGCAGCTCTGCGACGTAGCCGATGGGCTCGAAGTCCCTGGGTCCATAGGTCACGCTCTTGTTCAGTGCTGGCGTGATGGCCGTCGGGGCACTGCCACCCATGATCAGCGTGTAGCCGTCGGCCGGCGCCTTGGCCACCGAGGCATGCGCGATGCCACCGCTGGCGCCGGTGCGGTTTTCGATCACCACCGATTGGCCGAGCGCCTTGGCCAGCTCTTCGCCGACGACACGGCACAGCAGATCGGTGATGCCGCCAGCCGAATAGGGCGACACGATGGTCAGCGACTTGGTGGGCCAGGCATCGGCGGCACAGGCAGCCCATGGCATTGCGAGGCACACGGCCATGGCCATGATCCACTGCGGGCGGATCCTGAAGGGCAAGGTTGGCATGGCCGGCAGCTCGCTGAAAATGATTTCATTCAGTCTAGTGACTGTGCTTCGATCAGTCAAACATCCCTTGCCATCTTGTGCCAATTGCGACTGCCGTGCTCCAATGAAACGTTGTCATTTTCTGAGTCTCCGCCGTGCCTGCACTCCCCAGCGACCTCTGCACGCGACCGTCCGTCGGCGACGTGGCCCGGCTTGCCGGCGTATCACCGGCCACCGTGTCTCGGGCGTTCAATGCCCCGGCACTGCTGGTGCCCCAGACCCTCGAGCGGGTGCAGCGTGCGGCGAACCAACTCGGTTACCAGCCCTATGGACTTGCCCGTTCGTTGCGGCGGCGCCGATCGATGGTGCTGGGCATCGTCATGCCCTCGCTGCGTTACGCCTATTTCGCCGGCACCTTGGAGCTGTTGCAGAACATCCTTGCGCGCGAGGGCTACACCTTGCTGGTGAGTTCGGCCAATCACGACCCGCAGACCGAACTGGACGGCGTGCGCGCCATGATGGCCCAGGGGGTCGATGGCGTCATCCTCTTTGGCCGGCCTTTGCATGACGAGAGCGCGCTGCTGTTGGCGCGACGAGGCGTGCCGCACTTGCGCTGCTGGGCGGCCATGCCCGACGAGCCGTCCGTGGCCTTCGATCATGGCGCGGCGATGGCCGATGTGGTCGGGCACCTGCTGGCCCTGGGACATCAGCGGATGGCGGTCGTCATTCCTTTCGTGGCGCTCGCCGACCGATTCCGTGGGCGCCTGACGGCCATTCGCGAAACACTGGCCAGCCACGGCCTGGCCTTGCCGCCCAAGGCCGTCATCGACGATGGGGGCCTCGATGCGCCAGCGGGGCGGGCCGCGTTCAGAACCTTGCAGGACAGGGGCGTGCGCGCCACCGCGGTCATCTGCAGCAACGACCTCATTGCGGCTGGCGTGATCCTCGAATGTCGCAGTCAAGGACTGAAGGTCCCGGAGGACCTCTCCGTCACCGGATACAACGACTCGGCCCTGGCCGGCGCCTTCGAGCCGGCCATCACTTCGGTCGAAACGCCCGTGGATCTGCACGCGCGCGAGGTCGCTCGGGTCATGCTTGCGGCCTTGCGCGACGGACAGCCCTTCCCGTTGGTGCGGCTGCCCACGCAACTGCGGGTGCGCGCCAGCACCGGTCGCGCACCCTGACGCAAGCGCCTCGCGCGATGGCGCAGACCGCGATTCGCGGGCAGTCTGCGCGGCACGACCAGCCAGGCGCGTCGGCGGTTGCCTGATCCTTCCGGCGCAAGCGCCGCCGTTGTTCGCGAACTGAACCGCCTGCAGGGTGTTGTTCGCGGGATTGCAGCCGCGACCGCCGCCGCACGATACGGTTGCAGCCTTTTGTGTTGTCTGGCCGCGCCGATTCCTTGTTTCTGGAGCGTCGTACATGGCCCGCATCAACCTGCTTCCCCTTGCGCCTGGCATGGCCTTGATGAGGCGCCTTCGCATGCCCGCCAAGATGGGCCTGCTGGCCGCCTTGCTGCTCATTCCGCTCGGCGTGCTGATGTTCAGCACCTACCGTGGGGCGACCGAAGACATCGACAGCACCCGACGTGAACTCTCCGGTGCCGAGCGCACTGGCCAGTTGCTGGAACTGGTGATCCGCACCCAGACGCACCGCGACATCACCCACCGAGCGTTGTCGGGCGATGAAGCGGCCAAGGCGCGGCGCGCGGAGGTGGCGGCTGCACTCAAGCAGGCCGTGGCGGCCGTGGATGCCGCCGAGGGCAGCACCCCGGCGCCGACCTGGGCCGAGTTGAAGACGACGCTGGGCAAACTGGCAGAAGGGCGCGGGCCGACCCAGCGCAACGAGCTCTTTGCCCTGCACACCGACGCGGTGGAAAAGCTGCGCAATCGGATGTTCTGGATCGCGGAGGACTCGCGCCTGCTGCTCGATCCCGAGGCCGACACCTACTTCTTGATGGACCTGGTGGTGGAGCGCGCCGTGCCTTGGCTCGAATCACTGGGCCAGGTGCGCGGCCACGGGGCGGCATTGCTGGCGCGTGGCGACGCAAGCAGCGCCGAGCGCACGCTGGTGCTGAACCATGCCGACCGCGTTCAACAGCAGCTCACCGAAGTGGACCGGCGAATTGAAGCCCTGCAGCGTGCCGGGGTGAAACCCCCGGAAGCCTGGGTCGCCACGCGCCAGGCCTCGCTGAACCTCATGAACAAGGCGCGCGAGGTGTTTGGTGCCGAGGCCATCGCCGGCGACGCCGCGCCCTTCTACGACCAGGCCTCCGCCGCGATCACCGCTGCGCAAACGGTCGAGGCGCGGCTGATGGCCACGCTGGTGGACCGCTTGAGTGCCCGGCTGCAACAGCACCGGCGGGCGATGGCCTTGCACATCGGGGTCACCGTGGTGGGCCTGTTGCTGGTGCTGTACCTGGGTCTGGCGTTCTATGTGAGTTTCTCCGGCGCCCTGCGCGTCTTGTTGCGCGGCATGCACGAGGTGGCCGATGGCGATCTGTCGCATCGCATCGAGATCCGCGGTCAAGACGAACTGGTGGAAATCGGCGAGCAGGTGGAACGCATGAACGGGCAGCTGTCGGCACTGGTGGCCCAGATCCGCAACAGCGCCGTGCGCGTGGGCATGTCGGGCGAGAAGGTCTCGCTGAGCAGCCAGTCGTTGGCCATTCGCACGGACGAGCAGTCCGCCCATTTGCGGCAGACCGTGACCACCGTGCACGACCTCAGCACCGCGGTGGCCGCCAACGCCGAACAGGCCGGCGCGCTGGACCAGTTGACCCAGCGCCTGCGCAGCGAGGCCGAGGCAGGCGGGCAGGCCATGCGCCAGTCGATGGAATCGATGGGCAGCCTGGAATCGGGCTCGAAGCGTGTGGCCGAGATCATCGGCGTGATCGACAGCATCGCCTTCCAGACCAACATCCTCGCGCTCAATGCGGCGGTCGAGGCGGCGCGCGCGGGCGACGCCGGCCGCGGCTTCGCGGTCGTGGCCGCCGAGGTGCGGATGCTGGCCCAACGCTCATCCGGCGCGGCCGCCGAGATTCGCACCTTGATCGCGCAGAGCAGCGGGCAGGTGGCGCACTCGGTGGAACGCACACGCCATGTCAGCCAGGCGCTGGACGCGCTGGTGGACGGTGTACGCAAGGTCTCGGGCTCGTTGCAATCCATTGCGGCCGCCAGTGCGCAGCAAAGTGCAGGGCTGGCCCAGGTTTCGCAGGCGGTGGGCAATCTGGACGAGCTCACGCAGCGCAACGTGACCATGGTCGAGGAGTCCACGGCCGCAGCCGCTGACCTGGTGGATCGGGCCGCGGCCCTGAGCGGGGCCGTGGCCTCCATCCGGCTTCGCCAAGGCAGCGCGGACGAGGCGCGCGCATTGGTACTTCGCGCGCTGGCGCAGATCAAGGCCAGGGGCCTGTCCGCCGCCGCGGCTGGCTTCCACTCCCGCGAAGAGGGCTATGTGGACCGGGATCTGTACATCTTCGTCGTGGACCGCCAGGGCGTCTATCGCGTGCACGGGGCCAAGCCGGCCATGGAAGGCAAGCGGGTGCACGAGGTGCCGGGCATCGACGGCGATCGGTTTGTGCGTGAAGCCTGGGCCGCGGCCGAAAGCGGCGAAGGCACTGGTGGCTGGGTCGAGTACGACATCGTCAATCCAGAGTCGGGTCTGGTGCAGCCCAAGGCGTCCTACGTGGTGGCCCTGGACAAGCAGCAGTTCATCGGCTGCGGCGTGTACCGGCACGACCTGGCCACGCCACGCCACGCCACCACGGCCTGACCGCGGCAGCGGTGTGCGCGACTGCGGTCAATCGCGGTCCGCCGGGTTGTGCAGCGGCCAGCCGCCCGTGCCCGCGCCTGGCGCCACCAGGTCCGCAGCCGGCCGCGGCGCAGGCTTGGGTTTGCGCTCGCGCGCCAGGTAGCTGTAGAGCACCGGCACCACCACCAGCGTGAGCAGGGTGGAGGTGATCACACCGCCGATGATGGCCCGGCCCATGGGCGCCTGGATCTCGCCACCATCGTTCAGCGCCAGCGCCAGCGGCAGCATGCCGAACACCATCGCCGCCGTGGTCATGATGATGGGCCGCATGCGCACCAGGCCGGCCTGCAGCAATGCTTCGGGCACGCTCGCGCCGGCCTTGCGGGCGTGGTTGGCAAAGTCCACCAGCAGGATGGCGTTCTTGGTCACCAGGCCCATCAACATCACCAGCCCGATCATCGAGAACACATTGAGCGTGCTGCGCCACAGCAGCAGGGCCAGCATCACGCCGATCAACGCCAGTGGCAACGAGGCCATGATGGCCAAGGGTTGAAGAAAGCTGCCGAACTGGCTGGCCAGCACGATGTAGATGAAGATCACCGCCAGCGCCATGGCCGAGAGCAGGCCACTGAAGGCCTCGGCCTGCTGCTGCATCTGGCCACCGATGTCGAAGCTGTAACCCGGCGGCAATGCGGTGTCCTTGATCAACTGCTGCACATCCTTGCCCACGTCGCCGGCGGACCGGTCCTTCACGCCGGCAAACACGGCCTCGCGGCGCTGCAGGTTCTGGCGCCGGATGATCTCGGGGTTGAACACCGGCTCGATGGTGGCCACGCTGTCCAGGGTGATCGGCGTGCCATCCTTGGCGAAGGCCACGGGCAGCCCACGCAGTTGGTCAATGCGGTGGCGTTGCGCCTCGGGCAGGCGCAGCACCACCTCAACCTGGTTGCCATCCGGCGTGGTCCAGTAGGTGGCCGTGTCGCCGTTGACATAGGCACGCAGCGACGAGGCCAGCTGCGGCGCCGTCAGGCCCAGTTCGCGCACCGCCCCCGGCTTCAGGCGCACGGCGTAGGCCGGCACACCCGGCTTGACCGACACCTCCACGTCGACCACGCCGGGGATCTTCTTCACCTTCTCCGAGAACTCGGTGGCCACGCGGGCCAGCCCTTCCGGATCGGTGCCCAGGATGGCCACGTACACCGGGCGATTGAAGCCCAGCGAGGCATCGGTGCCCGGGATCTTGGCGATGGACTCGCGGATCGCGTCTTCCACCTGCTTCTGGCTGCGCTGCCGATCCGCACGCTCCTTCAGGGCAATGTTCAGCCAGGCCTGGTTGCGCTGCCCGGCCCCGCCCACCCAGGTCGACACCGTGGCCACCTCGGGCATGGCCAGCACGATCTCCTCGATCTGCACCACCTTGGCATCGGTGCGCTCCAGGCTCGCGCCCACCGGCAGGCGCAGGGCCAGCTGGGTGAAGCCCTGGTCGGTCTCGGGAATGAACTCGCTGCCCACCAGGGTGCCCAGCCCCAGGGCGACCACGAAGCTCAAGCTGCCAATGCCCATGATCACCCCGCGAGGCGAGATCGTGGCCAGGCGCCAGCGACGCGGGCTGGCTTTGTCGCGCTTGCCCAATGCGTCGAAGCCATGGCCCCAGGCGGGCAGCCAGATGCGCCAGCGGCGGGCCGAGAAGATCCAGTGGATCAGGCGCTCGTAGGTGCCGTGCAGCGCCTCCAGGCCACGGTCGGTGGCACGGATCGCGTGCCCGATGACCGGCAGGTGCTTCAGGCGCTCGGACGGCGGGTCGTGCCACACCGACGACAGCATCGGGTCCAGCGTGAAGCTGACGAACAGGCTCACCAGCACCGCCACCACCACGGTGATGCCGAAGGGGTAGAAGAACTTGCCGATGATGCCGCCCATGAAGGCCACCGGCACGAACACGGCGCACAGCGCGAAGGTGGTGGCCATCACCGCCAGGCCGATTTCGTCGGTGCCCTCCCGGGCCGCCGTGAGGTGGTCCTTGCCCAGGTGAACGTGCCGCACGATGTTCTCGCGCACCACGATGGCGTCGTCGATCAGCAGGCCGATGCACAGGCTCAGCGCCATCATGGTCATGAAGTTCAGCGTGAAGCCGAACGCATACACCGCGATGAAGCTGGAGATCACCGCGATGGGCAGCGTCAGGCCGGTGATGATGGTCGAGCGCCACGAGTGCAGGAACAGGAAGACGATCGCCACGGTGAGCAGCGCGCCCTCGATCAGCGTGTGACGCAGCCCGGTGAGCGAGCCTTTGACCCAGTCACTGGACGCGTAGATCAGGCGCAATTCCACATCCGGAGGCAACTGCTTGCGCAACTCGTCCATGGCCAGCTTCACCGCGTCGCCGGTGGCCACCACGTTGGCGTCCTGCTGCTTGAAGACATTGAAGTTGATGGCGCGCTGGCCATTGATGCGGGCCACCGAGTCGGCCTCCTTTTCGCGCTCCACCAGCTGACCCAGGTCGCTGAGCGTGAGCGACAGGTTGCCGCGCTTGGCCACCACCAGATCGGCGAATTGCCGCGGATCGCGGATGCGGCCTTCGACGCGCAGCAGGGCATCCTGGCTGGGGTCGGACAGCACACCCACGGGCTGGTCGGCGTTGGCCTCGCGCAGGGCCTGCGAGATCTCGGCCGGGGTGATGTTGTAGTTGCGCAGGCGTGCCGGGTCCAGGTCGATGCGCACCTCACGCACGGTCAGGCCGTTGATCTCGACGCTGGCCACGCCTTCGACCCGCTGCAGGCGCTTGCCCACCAGCTGGTCGCCCAGGATGGACAGCTCGCGCGGACCCCGGGTCTTGGACAACAGCGCCAGGTTCACCACCGGCTGGGTGTTGTCGTTGTTGAAGCGCGCGATGGTCGGTGCCTTGGCGTCCTTCGGGAAGCTGGACTGCACGGCGGCGATGCGATCGCGCAAGTCCTGCATGGCCCGTCCCATGTCGGCGTTGAGCGAGAACTCGATGCTCATCTGCCCGCGGCCTTCCATGCTGCGCGAGGTGATGCGCTTGACGCCGGCAATGCTGTTCACGGCCTCTTCGGCCGGCTTCATCACCTCGCGCTCGACGGCCTCGGGCGAGGCCCCGGGGTAGGCCACTTCCATGAAGGCGCCGGGGAACGAGATGTCGGGCATCTGCTCCACGCCCAGCCGGGCGTAGGAGAACATGCCCAGCACGCACAAGGCCACCATCACCATGGCGGCGAAGACCGGGTTGTTGATCGAGACGCGGGTGATCCACATGCTGCGCTCCGGTGGGGTTCAGCGCAACGTGGGTGCGCTGGCGGCCGAAGCCTGCCGCGACACCGCGCCGCTGACGATCAAGGCCTTGGCACCTTCGCGCAGGTTGTCGAAGCGTGCCCCCAGCACCTGGGCGCCCGTGGTGAGGCCGGACACGATCTCGACCCGGCCGGTGGCGTCGTCGGCCCGACCGGTGGTCACCACACGGCGCGCGAGCAGGCCGTTCTCGATGGTCCACACGTGGCTCTGGCCCGCGTTGCTGCCCACGGCGACCGCTGGCAGCACCATGCGCGGGCGCTCATCGGCCAGCACCACCCTGGCCATGGCGTACTGGCCGGCCCGCAGCCGCTCGCCCGGGTTGGGCAGCTCCACCGTCACGCCGATCGCGCGGGTGCCGGCTTCGGCCGCCGGCGCGATGCGCACGATCTTGCCGCTGGCGGGCTGGTCCACGCCCTCCACCTTCACCTGCACCGACATGCCGGGGGCCAGGCTGCCCACTTCATGCGTGCCCACGGTGCCGGCCAACTCCAGCTTGGCCAGGTCCACCACCGTGACCAGGGTCTGTTCGACCGACACCCTCTCGCCCAACACCACATGGCGCTTGGCCACGATGCCGCCGATGGGCACCTGGGGCGTGGCATCGCGCAATCCCACCCGGCTGGTGTCCATCGACGCCATGGCCGCGGCCAGCGTGGCCTTCGCGGTGTCCAGCTGAGCCCGCGAGGTGTCCAGCGCCATCGGCGAAATGAAGGCCTGGGCCGCCAGGCGCTCGTTGGATGCATGCGTGCGCTCGGCCTGCACCAGGGCGGCGCGTGCCGATTCGATGTTGGCCTGGCGCTCGGCCACGCGGGTGGTGAGCTCGGCCACGTCGATGCGCGCGATCACCTGCCCTGCTTTCACGCGTTGTCCCTCGGCGACGTCGAGCCGAAGCAGGGTACCGGCCGTCTTGGCGCGCACGACAGCGGTGTTCGGCGCCACCAGCGGCCCCGAGAGCTCGACGGTCCGGGCCATGGTGCTCATCGCCGGCTGCACCACTTCGGCAGCACGGAACTCCAAAGGCGGCGCCGAGGCGGCCGCATCGGGGCCCTTCGGGCTCCCATCCGAGCCCGCCTTGGCAAAGGCACTTCGGAGTTTGCCGCTGGACACGCCCACCGCCACGGCAATGGCCACCACGACCGCCAGCCCTGCCCCTGTGATCCACGTTTTGCGCATGCTCCCCGTCCTTGGCCACCTTGGCCTTTGTCAAGCCGGCGCAGTGTAGGCGCCGGCGGTGACGGGGAGAAGGCCCACTGCGACGAAGCGTGCCGCCGGCGGGACGAACGGCGCCTGCCGTTGACCAGTGGTGCCCAGGCCGGACGGGCTGCAGGGCCGGGCAGTCCGGTGCGTGGCGTCCTGCGCCAGCTCCTTGCCTGGGTTCGGCGCAGGCGCCGCTCAGGCGAGTTTGAAGCCCGTCACCTGGTTGCTGAGCGCGTCACCCTGCTCGCTGAGCCGGTCGGCCGCGGTGGACAACTGCACCACCAGATGGTGATTGTCGTTGCCGACCGCATTGACCTTCTCCAGCTGCTCCAGGATGCCCTGCGAGTGGCTGAGGCCGCCGCGTGTCAGGGCCACGATCTCGTTCATGGACTGGTCGATCCGGTGCACGTTGCGCTGCGTGTCCGCGAGTGCATCGGTACTCATCTCGGCCATCGCACTGCATTGCTCGATGTCCTCGGTGGAGCTGCTGATGATGCCGCTGACCTGGCGTGCCGAGTCGGCCGTGCGCTGCGACAGGCTGCGCACTTCCTGCGCCACCACTGCGAAGCCTCGCCCGGCCGGGCCAGCCTTGGCCGCCTCGACGGCGGCATTCAATGCCAGGATGTTGGTGCGGAAGGCGATGTGGTCGATCACCGCCACGATGTCGCCGATCTGCCGGCTCTTGCCGCGCAAGGCCTTCATGCGTTCGTCCAGGCGCTGCATCTGGTGGTGGCTGCGCACAGCGTCCACGCGCAGCGTCTGTACCACCGTCATGGCCTCGTCAATGCGGCGGCCGCTGTCTTCCAGTTCATCCACGAACATCGCGATGCGCTGGATCACCTCGCCGGTGGACTGCGCCGCTGCCTCGGCGCGCTGGCGCAGATCGGCGGTGGCGTTGGTCATCGAATGCGAGGCGTGGGCCATGGCGGACACCCCTTGGCGCACGGCGGCAAACAGGTCGGTCAACCGAGACAGCGACTTGCCCAGCGAGGCCAGCGCTGCCGCCACTTCGTCCTTGCCCAGTGCCTGCGGGCGGGCGCTCAGGTCACCATGCGCCATGCGCCTGACCTGGTCGCGGACCATCATCAATCCACCATTCATCACCTTGTAGACCGATGCCAGCACGTACAAGGCCAGCAGCATCGACCCGGCCACGACCCAGGCCAGGACCAGCACGTGCTGGTTCAACTGCGCGAGCCGTTCGGCCAGCATGCGGCTCAATTCGTCCAGCACCTGCTTGTGGACGGCACGGCCGGCCTTCATGGCCAGGTCGCCCTCGGCCAGGAGGGCGGAAACGTGCCCGCTGGGGGCCTCGCCGAGAACGGCCTGCCCGGCGCTGGCCAGGAAGTCGTCGATCGGCTTCCAGTGCGCGTCCAGCGCCAGGCCGGTCGACTTCGTGCCGCGGGCGATCTGGCCCAGGCGCATGAACGCCTTGTGCCGCGCCAGTTGCAGTGCGGCCTGCTGCTGGATGGCCTGGTTGCGCCATTGCGGTTCGGTCTTGCCGGACAGGTAGCCTGCACCGGCCGCCTGCAGCGCAGCGATGCCATCCAGCAAGGCCGGCATGTCGACAAAGGCCACGGCCTGCAGGGTCTGGGTTTCCATCGTGCCGTCCGAGGCCAGGCCCGACTCGATGGCCAGCACCCCGACCAGCAGGGCCAGCTGGGCCTGGTACCGCGTCATCATCTCCAGCCGCCGTGCCGGCACCAAGGCCTCACCGCTGCTCAGCCATTCGTGCTGCGTCTGCACGCGCCGCAGGGCGTCGGTCAAGGCCGGCGCATAAGGCAGCGCAGCCATCACCGGTTGCAGGGCCTGGTACCGCTGCTCCAGCGAGACCAGGTTCACACGCAGCTGGTCGCTGTTGTTGCCCAGTGCCGCCATGGCCGCGTCGAGCGTCGACGTCTGCACGGCGTGGGACAGCTCGATCGCTGTCATCGCGGCACCAATGGCGTGTTGCTCCTGCCGCACATGGCTGGCCTGCTCGGCCACCAGCCCGAAGTGGCTCATGGCCAACATCGCGATCGGAACCACGAAGGTCAGCGTGACCACCAGTGCCTTCACGCCCAGCGGCGCCGCCCGCAGCAGGCGCACGCCAGGCGCCATGACGCCGTGGTAACGAAAGAAGTCGGCAATGCCAGACGGAATCCACCGCCGGTCTTTGAAACGGTTCATGACATCACTGGACAACGAAATGGACATCGGTTTCGCCTGTTCTGGTACGTGCGTGACTGCTCGAACGCCGGTGACGACGCGACCCGCATCACCGGTGCACCCCCGCATATCGGCCATGAACCCACAGACGTGAGTCGCCGCGAGGTGGCCTGGCCATTGTCTCGATCCAGTGCGGCGGTCATCGCGGCAACTGGCCGGTCAATGGATCGTTGTTCGGCACAGCGCCAAGCCCTCGGCACCGCTCAAATTGCCGTGCTGCAAGTCGATAGCCAGGGTTGCCCACTGTTCGTGGCCCGCGATCCCCCATCCCACCCCGCCTTTGAAGCGAGGATGAATGAGCACTGATCTGTCCGTTGAACCGCGCACCAGACCTCCAGCGGGGCCTGCGATCGCGAGCGCCGCCGAGGGCTGGTGGCGGCCTGCTGCTGCCTGCGTGGTGACGGCCGCCGCCTGCATGGCCACCGCCACAGGCTGGCAGGACGCCGCCTTGCCCGCCCTGGTCGGCGGCGCGCTGGCCGCATTGCTTGCCTGGCCACGCTCCGGCGGCAGCGCCGCTGCGCGGGCCAAGTCCGCTTCGGCCGAGGGCACCACGCTGATGGCCAGCCAACTGGTGCCGGTGTGGCGGCGCCATATTGAGGCCAGCCGCGACGAGGCCGAACGTGGTGTCGGCGGATTGCTGCAGTCCTTCAGCAACCTGTCGGACGGCCTCAGCGAAGCCGCGCGCCATGCCGAGAAGCTCACCCCGTCGGTGTCGGCCGGCGCGACCGATGAAGCCCTGGACGAAAACGCCGACGCCGTGGCGTCGCTGTTGGAGCCCATGCGCAAGAGCCGGGCCGAGCGCGATGCCATGGTGGCGGAGATGCTGGCCTGCAGCGAGCGGCTGGCCGAACTCGGCCGCGTGTCGAAGGAGATTCGAGAGCTGGCACGCCACACCAACCTGGTGGCATTCAATGCATCCATCGAGGCCAACCGCGCGGGCCAGAGCGGCTCGGGCTTTGCCGTCGTGGCGCAGGAGGTGCGTGCCCTGGCCGCCCGCAGTGGCGAAGCCGGCCAGCGCATCCACGACCAGCTCAATGCGATCACCGCGCGCATCGATCGGCTGCGCAAGCAGTCCGAGCTGGGCACCATCACCGACGAAGAACTGGACCTGATGGCGCGCAGCCGTGCGCGCGCCGTGGCCAGTGCCTTGCTCACCCGCCTGGCCGCCAACGTGCGCGGCTCGCGTGAATTGCGCGAGGCCGCCCTGCGCATGAACGGTGAACTGGAGCAGGTGTTCGTGAACTTCCAGTTCCAGGACCGATTGACCCAGATGCTCGACATCGTGGGCAAGGACATGGGTCGCTTTGCCGAATGGGTGCAGTCCAACCCCAGCGCCACGCACGCCGACGTGGCGCAGTGGCTGGCCGCGCTGGAGAACAGCTACACCATGGAAGACCAGCGCACGTTTCATCACGGCAATGTCGCGATCGAGCGCAACGCCAATGTCGATTTCTTTTGAGCACTGAATTCCCGAAGGAGCCCTGAAATGGCAAAAACCGTCATGGTGATCGATGACTCCGGCAGCTTCCGCACCGTCGTGAAGCTCGCCCTGCAAAAGGCCGGATACGAGGTGGTCGAGGCGGCCGATGGCAAGGATGCCTGCGGCAAGCTGGACGGGCGCAAGCTCAACCTGATCGTCTGCGACGTGAACATGCCGCAGATGGATGGCCTGAGCTTCCTGCGGCACCTGAAGACCGAGGCCAACTACAAGTTCACCCCCGTGATCATGCTGACCACCGAGTCGCAGGAATCCAAGAAGGCCGAAGGCCGCGCCGCCGGCGCCCGCGCCTGGATCACCAAGCCGTTCCAGCCCTCGCAACTGGTGGACGCCGTGAACCGCCTTTGCGTCTGATGGCGGGCTGCACGCCAGCCGCTGCAGACCATGCCGTCCCGCCACGCAGCTCAAGAGGCCCCATGAGCCAATCCGCCCCGATCTCGCCCACCGGCGACCTGACGATCGCCTTCGCCCAGTCCCAGCGGCAGTGGCTGCTGGCGGCCCTGGACGACGACGCCCCCGAATTGCGACTCGACCTGAGCCAACTGGAAGCCTTCGACAGTGCTGGCGTGCAATTGCTCCTGGCCCTGCGACACAGCGCCACGGCGCGCGGTCGCCGCTTGCTCATCAGCGACGCCAGCCCGGTGGTGCGCGATGCCCTCAAGACCTACGCGCTGGACACGACCCTGCTGGCAGCGCCGGGAGATCGCGCATGAAACGCGACGACGACGAGGAAATCATTGCCATTGCGCGGGCCGGCTTTCTCGACGAAGCGCAGGACATGCTGCGCCAGTTCGAACAGGCGCTGCTGGTCATGGAAACCGCGCCGGACGATCAAGAGAACCTGAACGCCGCCTTCCGCGCCGCCCACACCATCAAGGGCACGGCAGGCTTGTTCGGCTTCGACGCCGTGGTTGCCTTCACCCACGACGCGGAGACCCTGCTCGAAGGCCTGCGCTCCGGCAAGATCGCCGTGAGCGAACGCGTGATGGCCGCCATGCTGCTCAGCCGCGACGAGATCGCCCGCCTGCTCGACGAGGTGGGCGGCGGTCACTGCGACCCCACCGCCGCTGCCGCCGGCGCGGCGCTGGCGGCCGAGTTGCGCGACATCAGCGCGGGTGGCCAAGGTGCCGTGGCCCCGGCCCCGGTGGCCGCAGCAGCCCCCGCAGACGCCCACGCCGAAGCCGCCGCAGCCACCGTCGGTGCCTGGCAGCTGTCCTTGCGCTTCGGCGGCGACGCGCTGCGCAATGGCCTCGATCCACTGTCCTTCATCCGCTACCTCGACAGCGTGGGCACGGTGTTGGGCATCACCACGCTCAGTGCCGCCATTCCGCCACTGGAGCAACTCGACGCCGAACACTGCCACCTCGGCTTCGAGATCCGCATGGACAGCGACGGACCGCAAGCCCGGATCGAAGACGTCTTCGAGTTCTGCGTCGACGACTGCGACATCGCCGTGATGCCGCCCAACCTCAGCGTCGAGGACTACGACGCCTTGCTCGAGCGCCGCTGCGGCGGTGACGAAGCGGCGCGGCAGGCCTTGCTGGGTGTCTGGGCTGCGCTCGGCTTTGTTCGGCCCGCACCGGCTGCGACCAAGCCCTCGCCCGTGCCCATGGCATCCCCGACCGCTTCGGTCGCTGCAGCACCGCCGGCGGCGGCCGTCAGCGCAACGGCCGCCACGGACAACGCCAAACGCCCGGGCAAGCGTCCCGCGGGCCACGACCCGCAGGCGGGCAGCTTCATCCGCGTGCGCGCCGACAAGCTCGACCGGCTGATCGACATCATTGGTGAGCTGGTCATCGCCAGTTCGGGCGCCCAACTCGTGGCCGAGCAGGAATCTTCACCATCGTTCCTCGAGGCGGCACTGCGCATCGCCGGCCTGGTGGAAGACGCCCGCGACCGGGCGCTGGGCCTGCGCATGGTGCCCATCGGCGAGACCTTCGCCCGCTTCCAGCGCGTGGTGCGCGATGTGAGCAAGCAACTCGGCAAGGAAGTGGAGTTGGAACTCAGCGGGGGCGACACCGAGCTCGACAAGGCCATGGTGGAGGTCATCGCCGACCCGCTGATGCACCTGGTGCGCAACAGCCTGGACCACGGCATCGAAACCGCCGAGGACCGCATCGCCGCCGGCAAGCTGAGCAAGGGCCGACTGGCCCTCAATGCCTACCAGGAATCCGGGCAGATCGTGATCGAGGTCAGCGACGACGGCAAGGGTCTGAAGCGCGAGCGCATCCTGGCCAAGGCCATCGAGCGCGGCCTGGTGTCGTCGGATGCCGTGCTCAGCGACGCCGAAGTGAACGAGTTGATCCTGATGCCCGGCTTCTCCACCGCCGAGCAGGTCACCGAGATCTCCGGCCGCGGCGTGGGCATGGACGTGGTGCGCCGGAACATCGAGGCGCTGCGCGGCCAGATGCACATCGCCAGCGTGGAAGGCCATGGCACCACGATCCAGATCCGCCTGCCGCTCACCCTGGCCATCATCGACGGCTTCCTCACCACCGTCTCGGGCATCCATTGCGTGATTCCGCTGGAAACGGTGGTCGAGTGCATCGAGAACCCCAGCGCCTGCAATGCCGATGCCGAACGTGGCAACGGCTTCTTCGATCTGCGCGGCGAGGTGTTGCCCTTCGTCGATCTGCGCCGTGCCTTCCGCCTTTCAGGCCAACGGCCGGCGCGGCAGAGCATGTTGATTGCCCGAACCGAGCGCACCAAGGTCGGCCTGCTGGTGGACCGCCTGCACGGCCAGCATCAGACCGTGATCAAGCCCTTGGCTCCGGTGTTCGCACCGCTGCGGGGCATTGCCGGCTCCACGATCCTCGGCAGCGGTGAAGTGGCACTGGTCCTGGACGTCTCGGCCCTGGTGGCCAACGTCGTCCACCGCCACGGCATGCCCGCTGCAACCACCGCCAAGAACACCACCCCCCACTGAGGAGTGACGCCATGCGCAAGAACCTGCCTGTCACCAACAACGAGTACCCGCTGCCGGACGGCCTGACCCTGGTCACCCGCACCGACCCGAAGGGCAAGATCACCTTCATCAACGCCGACTTCGTCGAGGCCAGCGGCTACAGCGATTCTGAGTTGATGGGACAGCCGCACAACATGGTGCGCCACCCCGACATGCCCGAGGAGGCCTTCGCCGACATGTGGCGCAGCCTGCAGGCCGGGCGCCCCTGGACGGGCGTGGTGAAGAACCGCCGCAAGAATGGCGACCACTACTGGGTGGTGGCCAACGTCACGCCGCTGCTGGAAGGCGACGCGGTGGTCGGCTATCTCTCCGTGCGCACCCGCCCCACGCGCGAGCAGATCGATGGGGCGGCCGCGGCCTACCGCCGCTTCACCGAGAACCAGGCCAAGGGCCTGGCCATCCGCGACGGCAAGGTGGTGTCCGCCAGTGGCCCGGGCCTGATCGGCCGCGTTGCTGCGGCGCCGCTGGGCACGCGGGCCAGCCTGCTGGCGCTCGGCGCCGTGGCATCCACGGGCCTGGCCGGTGCGGGAGGCGCACTGCACGCCTGGTGGCTGCTGGCCGCTGGCGGCGTCACCATGATCTGCACCGCCTGGGCCGGGGCCAAAGTGCTGCGCGAGTTGAGCACCAGCCTGTCCACCGGACGGCGCTGGCTGGATCAGTTCGCACAGGCCCGCTTCGACGGACTGGTGGAAGCCGACGGCGAAGGCGACATGCCCGAGTTGCTGCGCGCCCTGCGCAAGATCCAGGTGCGCCTGGGCTTCGAAGTGGCCGACACCAAGCGCCGCGCCGTGGACGCCGAGCGCATCCGCCAGGCGCTGGACGTGACGGCCACCAACGTGATGGTGGCCGACAGCCACTTCAATATCGTCTATGCCAACCGCTCCTTGCAAGCGATGCTCAAGGAGGCTGAGGGCGACATCCGCAAGGACCTGCCGCAGTTCGATGCCGCACAGGTGGTGGGCGCGAACATCGACGTCTTCCACAAGCGGCCCGAGCACCAGCGCGCCATCCTGTCGCGCCTGGACAAGCCGCACCAGACCCGACTGACCATCGGCGGCCGTCGTTTCGACCTGTACCTCAACCCGATCGTCGACGCGCAGAACCGGCGCCAGGGCATCGTGGTCGAGTGGAAGGACATGACCGCGATCCTTGCCGCCGAGGAGCGCGAGGCCGAACAGCTGGCCGAAGAGCGCCGCGTCAAGGACGAAGCGCTGCGCGTACGGCAGGCGCTGGAGGAGACCTCGATGCCCGTGCGCATCGCCGACGCCAATGGCAGCATCCTGTTCGTCAACAAGGCCTTGAATCACATCCTGCACCGCGACGCAGCCGCCTTCCGCCGGGACATCCCGAGCTTCGATCCGGACAAGGTGATCGGTGCCTCGGTGGGCATGTTCTACGCCGACCCGGCCGCTGCCGTCGCGCGCCTGAAGGGCCTGACCAGCGCGGCCAATTCGCGCATGGTGCTGGGAGGCCGCACCTACGACCTGACCACGACACCCGTGCTCGATGCACAGGGCGCATCGCGCGGCAGCGTGGGTCAATGGCTTGATCGAACAGATCAATTGGCCGCGGAAGCCGAGGTGTCGACCATCATGCAAGGCGCCGTGAATGGCGACCTGAGTGCTCGCATCGAGCTGGACGGCAAGGATGGGTTCTTCCGCGTCATTGGCGAGAACCTGAACGCCCTGCTCGATCACCTGGCGCGCACCATGCGCGACGTGAGCCTGGCGGCCGACAACCTCACCGCCGCGGCCGATCAGGTGTCGCAGACCTCGCAATCGGTGTCGCAGTCGGCCTCCGAACAGGCGGCCAGCGTCGAGCAGACCACCGCCTCGCTGCAGGAGATGGCCTCGTCGGTGAAGCAGAACTCCGACAACGCCGGCGTCACCGACGGCATGGCCACCAAGGCGGCCAAGGAAGCCGGTGAAGGGGCCGACGCCGTGGCTCGCACCGCCGAGGCCATGAAGTCCATCGCCACCAAGATCTCGATCATCGACGACATCGCCTACCAGACCAACCTGCTGGCGCTGAACGCGGCCATCGAAGCCGCCCGCGCTGGCGAGCACGGCAAAGGCTTTGCCGTGGTGGCCGCCGAGGTGCGCAAGCTGGCCGAGCGCAGCCAGGTGGCGGCACAGGAGATCGGCACCTTGGCCGGCACCTCGGTGGACCTGGCCGAGAAGGCCGGTCGCCTGCTGGCCCAGATGGTGCCCTCGATCCACAAGACCAGCGAGCTGGTGCAGGAGATCGCAGCGGCCTCGAGCGAGCAGACCGACTCCGTCGGTCAGATCAATGGTGCCATGGAGCACGTCAACACCGGCACGCAGCACAACGCCAGCGCATCGGAGCAGTTGTCGGCCACCGCCGAAGAGCTGTCCGCCCAGGCTGCGCAGTTGCAGGAGCTGATGGCCTTCTTCAAGCTTTCACCCGACGGCATGCCGCCCGCCTTGGCGGGCCGGTCGCCAGCGTCCACGGGGCGCCGCAGCTCCGCTGCTTTCGCCCACTGAGCCTTGCCCTCGCAGCGCCGTCATCACCAGGGACAACACCCCATGAATCCGAACTCCTCGAGCCCCCGAACTTTCAATGCCGCCAGCCTGGTCTTTGCACCGGTCAACCCCTTGCTGTCGCGCCTGCGCCTGGGCGGCAAGGTGGCCTTGATCTCCGGCCTGCTGATCGCCGTGATCGGGGCCCTGCTGGCCAAGTCCTTCCTGCGCTCGAACGAGGACATCGCCACCACGCGCGCCGAGGTGCAGGGCGCCGCCGTGGCCGCGCAGACCAAGGACCTCATCACCGAGGTGCTGAGGCACCGCGGGCAGACCTCCCTGGCGCTGAAGGGCAACCACGAGGCCCAGTCGGCACGGCCGGCCACGCGAGAGGCCATCGGCAAGCTGTCGGCCGGGTTGGAAGGCACATCGGCCGCGCTGGACATGGGCCCGCAGTGGGGCCTCATCAAGGCGGAGGTGCAACGCGTGACCGGACCGCAAGCCACCCAGGATGCCGTGCTGGCCGTGGAAGAACACGCTGCGCTGATGCGCAAACTCTACGACTTCAGCCTGCTGGCAGCCGAAAAGAGCGGCCTGATGCTGGACCCGGAAGCCAACACGTTCTACCTGATGTCGCTGGCCGTGGAACGCATCTACCCTTACGTGGAGGTCGCCACCGACATCCGCACCATCGGCACGCTGGCACTCCAGGCGGGCGAGTGGAAGGCCACCGACACGCTGAACCTGCAGACCCACATCGCCCAGTTGGAAGACGCCGCAAACGGCATCCAGCGCCAGATGGATGCGCTCAAGCGCACCGGCACCGAGCCGCCGAAGTCCTGGTCCCCCGCCAAGGCCGCCACCGACGCCTTCGTGGCCACGGTGGTCGCGTTGAAGAAGGAAGGCAAGATCCAGGGCGACCCGCAAGCCCATGTGCGACGCGGCGCAGAGGTGGTCGACAAGATCAACGCCTTTCACCAGGAGGCCACGCAGACACTGACCAGCCTGCTGTCGGCCCGCGAGGCGCAACTGGTGCAAAGCCGCAACCTGCAAGCAGCGGGCTCCGCAGCGGGTGTGTTGCTGGCCCTGTACCTGACGGCCGCCATCATCAGCGGCATCCGCCGATCCGCTTCAACCTTGCAGGACGGGGCGCAACGCGTTGTGACCGGCCACCTCGGGCAGAGCGTGCAGGTGGCCGGGCGCGACGAGTTTGCGGCCATCGCTCAGGCCTTCGATCGCGTTCGAATCAACATCAATGCCCTGCTGGTCGACATGAACCAGATGGCCGCCGACCACGACCAGGGCGAGATCGACAGCGTCATCGACAGCCAGAAGTTCGAAGGTGAGTACCGCACCATGGCCCAGGGCGTGAACGACATGGTTGGCGCGCACATTGCGGTGAAGAAGATGGCCTTGGGCGTGGTGGCAGAGTTCGGCCGAGGCAACTACGACGCACCGCTGGACAAGCTGCCGGGCAAGAAGGCCTTCATCAACGACACCATCGAGCAGGTGCGCACGCTGCTGCGCCAGGGCGACGCGGTGGCGCGCGAGAACCAGCGCATCCGACTGGCGCTGGACGGGGTGCCCAGCGCCGTGATGATCGCCGACAACGAAGGCATCATCCGCTACGCCAACCACTCGGTGATGACCCTGCTCACCGGCATCGAAGGCGAACTGCGCACCGTGCTGCCCAACTTCACGGCCTCGCGCGAGAAGATCATCGATACCAACTTCGACATCTTCCACAAGAATCCGGCGCACCAACGTTCCATACTGGCCGGGCTGAAGGCCCCGCACACGGCGCAATGGAAGTTCGGTGGCACCACGGTGCGCCTGACGGCCAGCCCGATCAGTGATGCGCAGGGCCAGCGCAAGGGTGCCGTGCTGGAGTGGCAGGACCGCACGGCCGAAGTCAAGGCCGAGGAACAGATCGCCTCGTTGGTGCAGGCCGCGTCGCATGGCGAGTTCTCGCAGCGCCTGGACCTGGCCGGACAGAGCGGCTTCCTCAAGCAACTCGGCGAGGGCATGAACCAGCTGGTGGGCACCATCGACACCAACCTGGCGCACATCGGTTCGGCCATCAACAGCGTGTCGCAGGGCGACCTGTCGCGCGAGATGGATGGTGAATTCGGCGGCGTGTTCGCGCAGCTGCAAGGCGACCTGAACCAGATGACGCGCCAACTGCGCGACACCATCTCGCAGGTGACCGTGGCCAGCACGGCATTGAACGCGGCCGCCGGGCAGGTGTCGTCCACCTCGCAGTCGCTGTCGCAGTCGGCGTCCGAGCAGGCCGCCAGCGTGGAGCAGACCACCGCCTCGTTGCAGGAGATGGCCTCATCGGTCAAGCAGAACTCGCACAACGCCAGCATCACCGACGGCATGGCCACCAAGGCGGCCAAGGAGGCCGGCGAAGGCGCCGCCGCCGTGGCCCGCACGGTCGAAGCCATGAAGTCCATCGCCACCAAGATCTCGATCATCGACGACATCGCCTACCAGACCAACCTGCTGGCACTGAACGCGGCCATCGAGGCCGCGCGCGCCGGCGAGCATGGCAAGGGCTTTGCCGTGGTGGCCGCCGAGGTGCGCAAGCTGGCCGAGCGCAGCCAGGTGGCGGCGCAGGAAATCGGCAACCTCGCCGGCTCGTCCGTGCAGATGGCAGAGAAGGCCGGTGCCCTGCTGGCAGAGATGGTGCCGTCGATCGGCAAGACCAGCGAGCTGGTGCAGGAGATCGCGGCCGCATCGGGCGAACAGAGCGATTCGGTGAGCCAGATCAACGCCGCCATGGAACACGTGAACACGGGCACGCAGCACAACGCCAGCGCGTCCGAAGAGCTCTCCGCCACGGCCGAGGAGCTGTCGGCGCAGGCGGCTCAACTGCAGGAGCTGATGGTGTTCTTCCGCATCGACGCCCCCGGTGCTTCGAGCCAGGGCCATGCGGCTTCGGGTCGCCCCCGGCGCGCACAAGGCCTGGCCACGCAACGCAGCAGCAAGGGCGACGCACCGCGCAAGCGCGAGCCGGCACGCAATGTCCAGGAGCGTGAGCAGATGAGCGCGACGTCGCGGCGCCCGGCCCTGGCCGACGGCGGCATCGACGAATCCCAGTTCAGCCGCTTCTGAAGGAGCCCATCGTGCAAGTCACGGCTTCCATGCCATCACCCGTCGGCGCGGACCAACATGCCACGCCGCATGTGCAGTACCTGCGCTTCGCGCTGGGCAGCGGGCACTATGCGGTGGCGATCGCCGCAGTGCGCGAGATCCTGCAGGTGGATGCGATGACGCCGGTGCCACTGATGCCGCCCTTCGTGCGCGGCGTGATGAACCTGCGCGGCGCGGTCGTGCCGGTGATCGACCTCAGCGAACGGCTGCTGCTGGAGGGCGTGCAGCTCGGCAAGCGCAGCTGCGTGGTGATCGTCGACATCGACGACGCCGAAGACGGGCCCGCCAACACGTTGGGCGTGATGGTCGACGCCGTCTACGAGGTCTTCGAGCCCAGCGCCCTGGAGGCCACGCCCGCGTTCGGCACGCCCATCAATCCGGATTTCATCGCCGGCATGGCGCGCCTGAACAACCAGGTGCTGGCGGTGCTGAACCTGGACCGCATCCTGGCCCAGGCCGACCTGTCCCAGCTGGTGGCCGCGCACGTCGGCCACTGACGACCGATCCATCTATGTCCCTGTCCCAACACTCATTCGCAGCGGTCACCGATCTCTTCCACCAGGTGTCCGGCATCCGCCTGGCCGATACCAAGCGCGCCCTGGTGATCGGCCGGCTGCAAAAGCTGGCCCAGGACGCCGGCATCGACAGCCTGGACCGTTACGTCGAGCACGTGGTGTCCGGCCAGGACGCCGCCGAGACCCGCCGGGTGATCGACAAGCTCACGACCAACGAGACCTACTTCTTTCGCGAGCCGCAGCACTTCGAGCTGTTGACCGAACTGGCCACGCAGGCGTCGCGCACCGAGCCCTTCCGGGTTTGGAGCGCCGCCAGCTCATCCGGTGAAGAGGCCTACAGCATCGCCATGGTGCTGGCCAGCCAGATCGGCGCGCGCGGCTGGGAGGTGGTGGGCACCGATCTGTCCAGCGCCATGGTGGAGACCGCCCGGCGCGCGCTCTATCCGATGGACCGCATCCGTGAGACCCCGCTGGCGATGGTGAAGAAGCACTGCCTGAAGGGCCAGGGCGACTACCAGGGTCAGGTGCTGGTCAGCCGAGAGCTGCGTCAGAACGTGCGCTTCCAGTGCGCCAACCTCACCGAAAGCCTGCCCGACATCGGCCTGTTCGACGTGATCTTCCTGCGCAACGTGCTGATCTACTTCGACGCCAAGTCCAAGCCCCCCATCGTCAAGCGGGTGGCCGCGAACCTCAAGCCTGGAGGCCTGCTCTTCGTCGGCCATGCCGAGCCCTTGGCCCAATTCGACACCGGTTTGCGCACCGTGAGACCTGCCGTATATGAACGCGCCTGAACGCCTGCCCTTGCGAGCACCGTTGAAACCCATCCCGGCACGCCCACCGTTGGGTCTGGCCAAGCCGCCGCCCGCGCCCCCGCCCCGCCCGCTGTCGATGGTGGACGCCAAGCTGGGCGAACACCTGGTGCTGATGCCCGGTCAGTTGCATTTCGGACGCCAGGCGGCATCCATGCGCACGCTGCTGGGCAGCTGCGTGGCGATCACGCTGTGGCATCCGCACAAGCGGCTGGGCGGCATGTGCCACTTCCTGCTGCCCTCGCGCGTGCGCACGGCCGGGGCCGCGCTGGAAGGCCGCTTCGGCGACGAGGCGGTGGAGCTGATGGTGCAGTCGCTGGGCCGGCACGGCACCCGGCCCGAGGACTACGTGGCGCACCTCTATGGTGGCGCCGACACGATGCCCGAGGGCGCCAAGGTCAAGCTCAACATCGGCGAGCGCAACATCGAACAGGGCTGGTCCTTGATCGACAAATACGGCTTCCAGCTCGACGGCGTGGACGTGGGCGACAACGTGCCGCGCACCGTGGTGCTCAATTGCGGCAGCGGTGAGGTGGAAATACGCCGCACCACGCGGATCTGAAGGAACAAGGCCATGTGCGCCGTCAAGGCCATGATCGTCGACGACTCTGCGGTGGTGCGCAAGCACTTGTCCGACTTGCTCACCGCGGGTGGCGTGGAGGTGGTCGCCACGGCCTCCGACCCCTTGTTTGCCTGGCCCAAGCTGCAGTCCAACCCACCCGACGTGCTGGTGCTGGACGTGGAGATGCCGCGCATGGACGGCATCAGCTTCCTCAAAAAGCTGATGGCCGAGCATCCCCTGCCGGTGGTGATGTGCTCCACGCTGACCGAAAAGGGCAGCGAGACCACGATGCAGGCCCTGGCCGCCGGCGCAGTGGCGTTCGTGACCAAGCCCAAGCTGGGCCTGAAGGACTTTCTCGAGGACCGCAGCAACGGCCTGGTGGAGGCCGTGAAGGCCGCCGCGCGGGCCAACCTGCGTGCCATGCCGCAGCGCCAGTCCGGGCCGACCAGCGTGCTCAGCTCACCCACCGCGATGGCTGCCACCACCGACCGCGTGATCGCCTTCGGCCTGTCCACTGGGGGCGTGCAGTCCCTTGAATCGGTGCTGCGCCGTCTGCCGCGCACTTTGCCCGGCATTGTGGTGGTGCAACACATGCCGGAGAAGTTCACCGCGGCATTTGCCAGCCGCCTGAACACCCTGTGCGAGCTGGACGTGGCAGAGGCCAGGGACGGCGAGCGCGTGATCGCCGGCCGTGTGCTGCTGGCCCCAGGCGGGCGGCACATGCGCCTGAAACGCAGTGGCGCGCAATACGTCGTCGAGGTGACCGATGGGCCGCTGATCAACCACCACCGCCCCTCGGTGGACGTGCTGTTTCGCTCGGTGGCCCAATGCGCCGGCCGCAACGCCATCGGCGTGATCATGACGGGGATGGGCGATGACGGCGCGCGTGGCCTGCGCGAGATGCACGAGGCCGGCGCCATCACCGCCGCTCAGGACGAGGAAAGCTGCGTCGTGTTCGGCATGCCACGCGAAGCCATCCGGCTCGGTGCCGCGGACACGGTGCTGCCCCTCGGCGGCATCGCCCCTTGGTTGCTTGAAGCGGCCCACCAGCCGGCCAAAGCACGCGCCTGAATCCGGCATGCGGCTTGTCCCGCCTGATCGGCCACGCGCCTCAGCTCACCGATTCAGGCGGCCCCGGCAATCGGCGGCATCGGCAACACCACATCGGCGTTCTGCGCGCGGTGGCGCAGGGCATGGTCCATCACCACCAGCGCCAGCATGGCCTCGGCAATGGGCGTCGCGCGGATGCCCACGCAGGGGTCGTGCCGACCGTGGGTCTGCACCACCGTGGGCTGGCCGTGCCGGTCGATCGAGGCCTTGGGGCTGTGGATCGAACTGGTGGGCTTGATGGCGATGGACACCACCAGGTCCTGTCCGGTCGAGATCCCCCCCAGCACCCCGCCCGCGTGGTTGCTGCGGAATCCATCGGGGCTGAGTTCGTCACCATGCACCGTGCCGCGCTGCGGCACCACTCCAAAGCCGTCACCGATTTCCACACCCTTGACCGCGTTGATGCCCATCATCGCGTAGGCGATGTCGGCATCGAGCTTGTCGAACAGGGGCTCGCCCAGGCCCACCGGCATGTGGCGCGCCCGCACCTCGATGCGGGCACCGCAGCTGTTGCCCGACTTGCGCAAGGCATCCATGTGCGCTTCGAGCTGCGGCACGATGCCGGCGTTCGGCGCGAAGAACGCGTTCTGCGTGATCTGCGCCTCGTCCTCGAAGGGAATGGCCACCTCGCCCAGCGCGCTCATCCAACCAATGAACTGCGTGCCGTGCCGTTGATGCAACCATTTCTTGGCCACCGCGCCCGCCGCCACCATCGGGGCGGTGAGCCGCGCCGAGGAGCGGCCACCGCCGCGCGGATCGCGCAGGCCGTACTTGCGCCAATAGGTGTAGTCGGCGTGGCCGGGGCGAAAGGTGTCGAGGAGGTTGCCGTAGTCCTTGCTGCGCTGGTCGGTGTTGCGAATCAGCAGGCAGATCGGTGTGCCGGTGGTCAGGCCTTCGTACACACCGGACAGGATCTCGACCGCATCGGGCTCGTTGCGCTGGGTCACATGACGGCTGGTGCCCGGGCGTCGCCGGTCCAGATCGGGCTGGATGTCGGCCTCGCTCAAGGGCAGCCCGGGCGGGCAACCGTCGATCACACAGCCAATGGCCGGGCCATGGCTTTCGCCGAAATTGGTGACGCGAAACAGTTCGCCAAAGGTGCTGCCGGACATTGCGAAAGAAGCCTTGATGCGCAGGTGGATCGACGTGACGCCCACAAAAAGGCGACGGGCCCGAGAAACCCCGGGCCCGATTGTCGCAGCAGCGATGGCGTGGCGAGTGCAGGCTACAGCTTGGGCGCGTCGGCGCCCTCTTCTTCCACCGGCCAGTCACGGATGTAGGCCTTGAGCATGCGGTTCTCGAAATCCTGGCCGTCCACCACGGCCTTGGCCACGTCGTAGAACGACACCACGCCCATCAGCGTGCGGCCGTCCAGCACCGGCATGTAGCGTGCATGGCGGCCCAGCATCATGCGGCGCACCTCGTCGATCTCGGTCTCGGGGCGGCAGGTGAGTGGTGCGTCGTCCATCACCGTGCCCACCGTGAGATTGCCGACCGTGCCACCGTTGCGCACGATGGCCGCGATCACCTCGCGGAACGTGAGCATGCCCACCAGCTCGCCGTGCGACATCACCACCAGCGAGCCAATGTCGCGTTCGGCCATGGTATTGACCGAATCGCCCAGCTTGTGATCCGGTGCGATGGTGTAAAGGGTGTTGCCCTTGACGCGCAGAATGTCGCTGACCTTCATGTGGTGGCCCTCCGTGTGTAGGCAGTCAAAAACATAGCACACAATCCGCCGATCCGACACCCTGATCGACCTCCATGCCCGGCTACAGCGACCCCGGATTCGACACCCTGGCCTTGCACGCGGGCAGCGCGCCGGACCCGGCCACGGGCGCCCGGGCAGTGCCCATCCACCTGACCACGTCCTTTGTGTTCCAGAGCAGCGAACATGCGGCGTCGCTGTTCAACATGGAGCGGTCAGGCCATGTGTACAGCCGCATCAGCAATCCCACCAATGCCGTACTCGAGGAGCGCGTGGCCGCACTCGAAGGTGGCGCCGGCGCAATTGCCACGGCCAGCGGCCAGGCCGCCCTGCACCTGGCCGTGAGCACCTTGGCCGGCGCGGGCCACCACATCGTGGCCAGTGCGGCCCTGTATGGCGGCTCGCACAACCTGCTGGACTACACGCTGCGGCGCTTTGGCATCGACACCACCTTCGTGCCACCCGGTGACCTGGAGGCCTGGCGCGCCGCCATTCGCCCGGAGACCCGCCTGCTGTTCGGCGAAACGCTCGGCAACCCGGGCCTCGACGTGCTGGACATTGCCGCGGTGAGCATCATTGCCCATGAGGCCGGCCTGCCGCTGCTGGTCGACTCCACCTTCACACCGCCGTGGCTGCTCAAGCCCTTCGACCATGGCGCGGACCTGCTCTTCCACTCGGCCACCAAATTCCTGTCCGGCCACGGCACGGTGGTGGGCGGGGTGCTCGTGGACAGCGGCAACTTCGACTGGGATGCCAGCGGCCGTTTCCCCGAGATCACCCAAGCCTACGAGGGCTTCCATGGCATGGTGTTCAGCGAGGAGAGCACCGTGGGCGCCTTCCTGCTGCGTGCGCGGCGCGAGGGCCTGCGCGATTTCGGCGCGTGCATGAGCCCGCACACCGCCTGGCTGATCCTGCAGGGCATCGAGACCCTGCCTTTGCGCATGGAGCGGCACGTGGCCAACACCCGCAAGGTGGTGCAGTTCCTGGCCGGCCAGGCCATGGTGCAACGCGTGGGTTACCCCGAACTGGAATCGCACCCCGACCACGCCCTGGCCCGCCGCCTGTTGCCACGCGGCTGCGGCTCGGTCTTCAGCTTCGACCTCAAAGGGTCGCGCAACCAGGGCAAGGCCTTCATCGAGGCACTCAAGCTGTTCTCTCACTTGGCCAATGTGGGCGACTGTCGCTCGCTGGTGATCCACCCCGCATCCACCACCCATTTCCGCATGGACGACGCGGCCCTGGCGCGTGCCGGCATCGGGCCCGGCACCATCCGCCTGTCGATCGGCCTGGAAGACGGCGATGACCTGATCGACGACCTGAAGCGGGCGCTGCGTGCGGCCGAGAAGGCGGCGGCCTGACCATGGAGCTGACCGTTCAAGGCCAGCGTGCCTACGCCTACACCGGCGGCAAGCCCTTCGACCCTGCCCTGCCCTGTGTGGTCTTCGTCCACGGCGCCCTCAACGACCACAGCGTCTGGACACTGCTGGCCCGCTGGTGCGCGCACCACGGTTACAGCGCCATGGCGGTGGACCAGCCCGGCCATGGCCGCAGCGGCGGGCCCCCGCTCGACAGTGTCGAGGCGCTGGCGGACTGGACGCTGGCCCTGCTGGACGCGGCGGGGGCTCCACGCATGGCCGCCGTCGTGGGCCACAGCATGGGCTCGTTGATCGCGCTTGAAGTCGCCGCGCGGGCACCTTTGCGTGTTGACCGCCTGGTGATGGTGGGCACGGCCTATCCGATGAAGGTGTCCGACGCCTTGCTGAGCACCGCCCGCGACGCGCCGCTCAAAGCCATCGACATGGTCAATGCGTTCTCGCTGTCGAGCCTCGCCAACAAGCCGTCCTACCCCGGCCCGGGCATGTGGCTGCATGGCGCCAGCAGGGCCTTGATGCGCCGCCTGCAGCGCACGCAGACGGGCACCAACCTGTTCCACCATGACTTCAGCGTCTGCGACCGCTATGCGCGGGGCATGGAAGCCGCCGCGGCGGTGAACTGCCCGGTGCACTTCGTGCTGGGGCGGCAGGACCAGATGACCTCGCCCAAGGTGACGCGCGACCTCGGCACCGCGCTGAAGGCGCGCATCCACACGCTGGATTGCGGCCACGCCATCATGCAAGAGCAGCCCGAAGGCATGCTGCAGGCACTGGTGGCGGCGCTGGCCTGAGGCACAGCGGCGTCGCACACCGACGCGCCATCCTGGACGGGTCGGCGCTGCCGCGCCATCGGTGAAGCGGCCATCGAGGCCGGCAGCCACTGCTGCACAATCCAGCCACGATGAGCCTGGTCTTTCCCCACACTTTCGTGCCCTGGTTTCGCTCGGTGGCGCCCTACATCCATGCCTATCATGGCAAGACCTTCGTGGTGGGCATGGCGGGCGAGTTGATTGCTGCCGGCAAGCTCAACAATTTCGTTCAGGACCTGGCGATCCTGCATGCCATGGGCATCAAGCTGGTGCTGGTGCACGGCTTCCGGCCGCAGGTCAACGAGCAGCTGGCGGCCAAGGGCCATGCGTCCAAGTTCAGCCACGGCAAGCGGGTGACCGACGCCGTGGCCCTGGACTGCGCCCAGGAGGCCGCGGGGCAGTTGCGCTTCGAGATCGAGGCCGCGTTCTCCCAAGGCCTGCCCAACACGCCGATGGCCAATGCCACTGTGCGGGTGGTGTCGGGCAACTTCCTGATTGCGCGGCCCATCGGCATCGTGGACGGGGTGGATTTCATGCACAGCGGCGTGGTACGGCGCGTGGACGCCAAATCCATTCGCGGCGCCATCGACATCGGAGCGCTGGTGTTGTTGAGCCCCTTCGGCTTCTCACCCACGGGCGAGGCCTTCAACCTGAGCATGGAGGAGGTGGCCACCGCCACGGCCATCGCGCTGCAGGCCGACAAGTTACTGTTCCTGACGGAGATCGCCGGCGTTCGCGAAGACCTGAGCGACGCTGAAAGCGCCATCGATACCGAGATGGCCCTGGCCGATGCCCAGCGCCTGCTCGGGTCCTTGCCGGCACCCACCCAGCCCAGCGACCTGGCCTTCTACCTGCAGCATTGCGTGCGGGCCTGTGAGTCGGGCGTGGAGCGCTCGCACATCCTGCCTTTTGCGGTGGATGGTGCGATCCTTCAGGAGGTGTTCACGCACGATGGCATCGGCACCATGGTGGTGGACGAGAAGCTTGAGAGCCTGCACGAAGCCACCGCGGACGACGTGGGCGGCATCTTGCAGCTGATTGAGCCGTTCGAGCGCGATGGCACGCTGGTGCGCCGCGAGCGCACGGAGATCGAGCGCGACGTCAGCAACTACACCGTGATCGAGCACGATGGTGTGTTGTTCGGTTGCGCCGCGCTTTACCCCTATCCGGAATCCCGGACAGGCGAAATGGCAGCGCTCACGGTGTCACCGCAAGTGCAAGGTCAAGGCGACGGCGAGAGAATCCTCAAACGCATCGAGCAGCGCGCCCGTGGCCTGGGTTTGGACAGCATATTCGTGCTGACCACCCGCACCATGCATTGGTTCATCAAGCGGGGTTTTGTGGCTGTCGATCCGGAATGGCTGCCCGAGGCCCGCAAGCGCAAATACAACTGGGACCGGCGTTCGCAGGTGCTGGTCAAGAAACTCGGTTCGTAACCCCAACATCCCAGACTGGAGATACCCACATGGCCCGATCGGTGCAATGCACTCACCTCAAGAAGGAAGCAGAAGGCCTGGACGCCCCCACCTACCCCGGCGAACTGGGCAAGCGCATCTACATGGAAATCAGCAAGGAGGCGTGGCAACTTTGGCTGCGTCACCAGACCATGCTGGTGAACGAGAATCGCCTGAATCTGGCCGATCTGCGCGCGCGCCAGTATCTTGCACGGCAGATGGAGCAATTCCTGTTTGGCGGCGGCGCTGACCAGCCCGCCGGGTTTGTGCCACCGCCCCCGTGAATGCGATCACCGATCGAAATCGGTTCAGCACAGGGTTTCCCTTGAATGGTCGGACATCGAAAATGTCCAGTCCAAACCTATAATCCCAGCGGTTACCAACTGACCGATGGAGATTGGGCATGGACACCATTCAAGACCTGCTGGCCAAACGCGCCGAACTCGACAAGAAGATTGCCGATGCGCGCCGTGAAGAGCGCAGCACGGCCATCGCCAAAGTGCGCGCACTGATGGCCGAACACGGCCTCACCGCCGCCGATGTGGCGGGCAAGGCGCCGCAGGCCGCGGGCAAGCCCACCGGCAACAAGGTTGCCCCGAAATACCGCAACAAGGCCACCGGTGAAACCTGGACCGGGCGTGGTCTGCAACCGAAGTGGCTGCGTGCCGCACTCGAATCCGGCAAGAAGTTGGCCGACTTCATCATCTGATCGTCACCATGGCGCGGCGGCGCCGACGCTCACTTTGAGCCGACGCGAAGGCCGGCAGCACGAGGGCTTCCTCGATTGCGATCTCCGGCGCGTGTGGCGGATTGAAACGGCGAGCAAGTCGCTGTACCAGAGGCCGCCGATGGGCACGAATCGTGGTCCACTGTGCGACCGACTTTCGCTTGCCCGTCCGTGCCCGATCCGACCGATTCCCGCTTGATCGCCCCATCGATCGCCCCAAGGACCTGGCGCCGCTGGCCCATGCCCGGCTTGCTGGCGGCCTGGGCCAGCCTGTTGGCGTGCGGCGCGGCGCGATCCTTCAGCGAGCTTGCACCGGGCACACCCGTCTGGTGGCCGGCAATCGGGCTGGCCTTGGCCTTGGCCCTGCGCTGGCCCCTCCTGGCTGGGCCCCTGTTGACCGGCACGGCCCTGGGGGCGTGGCTGGCCCAATGGGCCGCCGGCCTGTCAGGGTGGCTGGCTGCGGGCCTTTCCTTGGGTGCCGTGTCCTCGGCCTGGCTGGCGGCGCGCTGCCTGCAATGGTTGAAGTTCGATCCGCTGATGAATCAGCGTCGCGACCTCGGATGGTTGATGCTTGCCGGTGTGCTGCTGGCCGCTGGAATCGGCGCCTTGAGTGGAGCGGTCTGCGAGTCCTTGGTCGCCCACACCCAGCCCGGCCTGGCCAGCCAGGCCGGGCTGCTGGCCTGGGGCAGCCATGCCCTCGGCGTGCTGTTGATCGTGCCACCGGTGCTGTTGAGTCGGCGCGGGCCCTTGCTTGCCGCGTTTCAACCGGCGCGACGCCTGGAACTTGGCGCCCTGCTCTCGGTGCTGGCCTTGTCCTCGATGGTCACCCTGCTGCCGACACCTTCGCCGATGATGCAAGCGTTGGCGCTGCTGGTGCCGACGGTCGCGCTGAGCTGGTTGTCGCTGCGCCACGGCACCACATTGGCATCGGTCGCCTTGCTCATCTGGGCGGTGGCCATGGCCTTGGCCACGGGCACCTTCGGGCACGCGGCCGGCAGCCTCGCCGGCACCGTCCTCGCCCCCGCCCTGTTCGTGCAATTGGCGACCCTGGGTGCCTTGGTGGTCCTGCCGCAGGTGGTGCAAGGCAACCTGGTCGAGTCATCGCTGCGCTGGCAGACGGCATTGGACAGCTCCGACATCGGTGTGGCCGAATGGCAGCTGCAGACGGCACAGGCCTATTCATCCGCCCGCTGGCGCGCCCTGCTGGCCGACCCGGCTGGCCAGGCCAGTGCAGATCTCGACCTGGTGTTGGCCAAGGTGCACCCCGACGACCGCCAGGCCATCGATGCCTTGCTGGCGCCGGCCAGCAAGTCCGCCGTCAGCCAACTGCGCCAGGAGCTGCGCCTGCGTGTTCAGGATCTCTGGTGCTGGTTTGACCTGAACCTGAAGGTGCTCGAGCGAGACGCGTCGGGCGCCGCGCAGCACGTGCTTGCAACGCTGATGGACATCGAGGCCCAACGCGGCGCCCAGGAACGACAACATCTGTCGTCCAACCTGTTCATGCACCTGCACGAAGGCCTGCTCATCACCGACAGCCAGATGCGTGTGCTCGATGCCAATCCGACCTATTCACGCATCACCGGCGTGCCACGTGAAGAGTTGCTCGGCACGGTGCCCAGCCTGTTGAGCCCGGGCCAGGATTCCGACCCGTCGAGCCAGTTGCAGAACGCAGCGATGTGGGCCGACCTGCACACCGGCGGACACTGGATCGGCGAAGTGATCGAGCGCCGCCGCAACGGCGACCCCTGCGCCTTGCACGTCACGGTCTCCAGCGTCAACGGTCCCGAGGGCGATCTGCGCTACCACGTGCTGGTGGTCAGTGACATCACCGAGCAACGTCTGCAGCGCGAGCGCATCGAGCGCCAGGCGCACTACGACGAACTCACGCGCTTGCCCAACCGTGCGCACTTGAGCCAATTGCTGGTTGAAGCCATGCGCCTGGCCGAGACCGATGGACACCTGCTCGCAGTGTGCTACCTCGACCTGGACCACTTCAAGGTGGTCAATGAGCAGCTCGGACACCAGGCTGGCGACCGGCTGCTGGCGGAGTTGGCCATCCGGCTGCGCAGCGCACTGCGCTCGAGGGGCACGGCGCGTGCCGACATCGCTGCCCGTCTGGGCGGTGACGAGTTCGCCCTGCTGCTGCATGCCGGCTCGGTGGAGGAGGCGCGGTTCGCGGTCGAACGCGTCCTGCGACTGGTGGCCCAGCCCTTTGCCGTGGCGCCCACGGGGGAGGCCACGCTGGTCACCGCCAGCGTTGGTGTCACCGTATATCCGCTGGATGGCAGCGATGCCGACACCTTGCTGCGTCATGCCGATCATGCGATGTACGGCGCGAAACAGGCGGGGCGCAACGGGCACCTGTTCTTCGACACCGAGCATCGTCGCCGAACGGAGGAGCGCGTGCTGGCCATCGGACGCGTGCAAGAGGCCTTGGACCAGGACGAATTGACGCTCTACTACCAGCCCAAGGTCGATCTGCGCCGTGGCACGGTGCTGGGCGTCGAGGCCCTGTTGCGCTGGAATCACCCGCAGCGCGGGGTGGTCTCGCCGGTGCACTTTCTGCCGCTGATCGAGCACACCGGCCTGTCCGCACGCATCGGCGACCATGTGCTGGCGCGTGCGCTGGATCAGCTCGAGGCATGGCAAGCCGAAGGTCTGGAGCTGACGGTCAGTGTCAACATCAACGCGCGGCACCTGCAGCAACCCGACTTCGTCCAGCGCCTGACCGAACTGCTGGCGCGCCATGACAGGCCGCTGGGCCCGCGACTGGAGTTGGAGGTGCTCGAAACCGCGGCACTGGCCGACGTGGCCTTCACTTCCAGCCTGATGTCGCAGTGCGCTCGCCTGGGCCTGCGATGGGCCCTGGACGACTTCGGCACCGGTTATTCCACCCTCACCTACCTGAAGCGATTGCCCGTGCAAGTGCTCAAGATCGACCGCTCGTTCGTGCACAACATGATCGCCGACGGCCAGGACAAGGCCATCGTCGAAGGCCTGGTCAGCCTGGCACGCAGCTTCGACTGCGTGGCGGTGGCCGAGGGCGTCGAGACCGCCGCGCAGGCACGCATGCTGCTGGACATGGGTTGCGAAGTCGGCCAGGGCGAGGGCATTGCCGCGCCGATGCCGGCTGCGGACGTGGGCCAGTGGGTGCGCAACTGGCGCGGACTGTTTGCGCCAACGGCTGCGCCGATGGCCGCCAACGGCACGCGCGGCGTACTGCCGGACACCTTGGTCTGAGGCTCGATCGCGTCCAGTCAGGCGCCATTCCGGCGAGCGCGCGGTGCGCGCCGCCGATCCCGATCACCGGCCTTCGATAGACTGCCGGCGTGCTGCCTCAGGGATTCATCCAGGATCTGTTGTCCCGCGTCGACGTCGTCGAGGTGGTGGGGCGCCATGTCGAACTCAAGAAGGCCGGCATCAACCACAAGGGGCTGTGTCCTTTCCATGGCGAGAAGACCCCCAGTTTCATCGTCAGCCCCTCGCGTCAGACCTACCACTGCTTCGGCTGCGGCGCCCACGGCGACGCCATCCGCTTCCTCACCGAACAGGGTGGGCTGGGCTTCATGGACGCGGTGCGCGAACTGGCGCAACAGGCCGGGCTGAAGATTCCAGAAGAGCGCAGCACGCCGGAAGAACAAGCGCGCGCGGTGCAAGAGCGCGAACAACGCGCCACCCTCAGCGACGTGCTCGCCAAGGCCGAAGCGCACTATCGGCGCGCCCTAAAGGCCTCGCCGCGCGCGGTGGACTACCTCAAGAAACGTGGCCTCACCGGCGCCATTGCGGCCCGATTTGGCTTGGGCTATGCGCCCGAGGGCTGGCGCGGATTGGCCAGTGTCTTTCCGAGCTATGACGACCCTTTGCTGGCCGACTGCGGGCTGGTGATCGTGCAAGGTGAGGATGGCCCAGAGCAGAAGCGCTACGACCGGTTCCGCGACCGCATCATGTTTCCGATCCGCTCCGTTCGTGGTGACGTGATCGGGTTCGGTGGCCGTGTGCTCGACAGTGGCGAACCCAAATACCTCAACTCCCCCGAAACCCCGGTGTTCCACAAGGGCCTGGAGCTTTACGGCCTGTATGAGGCGCGCCAGGCATTGCGTGAGCATGGCCATGCGCTGGTCGTCGAAGGCTATATGGACGTGGTGGCCTTGGCGCAGAGCGGCTTCGGCAACGCGGTGGCCACGCTGGGCACCGCCTGCACCGCCGAGCACGTGGCCAAGTTGTTTCGCTTCACCGACTCGGTGGTGTTCAGCTTTGACGGCGACGCCGCCGGGCGCCGAGCCGCTGCCCGCGCCTTGGAGGCGGCACTGCCCCACGCGACCGACGTGCGCACCATCCGCTTCCTGTTCCTGCCACCCGAGCACGACCCCGATTCCTACGTCAGAGAACTGGGGCCCGAAGCGTTCGAGCAGGCCGTGGCGCAGGCCGTGCCGCTGTCGGTTCAACTGGTGCACCATGCAGCCGTCGAATGCGACTTGGGCACGGCCGAAGGCCGTTCGCGCATGCTCAGCCAAGCGCGGCCGCTGGTGGACCTGCTGCCCATGGGGGTGCTGCGGGAGCAGGTGGAAGCCGACCTGGCGCAACGCGCAGGCATGACGCTGGAATCGCTGAAACGCCACTGGAACCGCGGCCATCGTGAACGCAACGAGCGGCCGGAGTCCGGCCCCCGGGTGCGCGCCATGGGAAGCGGCCGCACGGCACCTCAAACCGCCACCCTGCTGGACCGGGCGTGTTGGCTGCTGGCGGGGCATGCTGACCTGTGGCACGCCATGCCGCCAGCCTCACACGAACTGCTGAGCAGCCAGCCTTCCCCCTACGGAGCCTACTTTGGTGCGCTCGAGCGGGTGCTGCACGAGCATGGGGCCATGGCCATGCCTGCCCTGTTGCAGGAGCTGGCTTCAGACGCCGAATCCGAAACCATCACACCGCTGCTCGCCCGCTTGCAGCGCTTTCACGAAGCCTCTGACGGCGTGCCCGCGGAGGACTTGGCCGCCGTCGTGCATCAACTCAAGCTGCGTGCCGTTGCCGACGAACTGAACTGGCTGCTGGAGTCTGGCGATCTTTCGGACACCGAAGCCGCACGTTTCAACACGCTGAGCCGATTGCGCGATCAGCTGAAGACGCGTCCACCGACGTCACTGCAGGAAGGTTGATCGGGCTTTCGGGCGGCGAGTCTGCACCACATTGGTCCGATTGGGTTGGCTGCCGGTATAATCCGACGCTTTGTCGTCGGCAAGAGTGACGGCAGCACCTGCAGGACCCCGGCCACCCTCGAAAAGGGCACGCGACGCGCTCAGGCCACCACATCCCTCCAGGGCTGCAAACCGCAACGTCCACGCGAGCTTGCCTGACCGCGCTTCCATCGCACCACCCGGGGCTCCCCGGGGGCCATTGCCCAACCGGTTGTCATCGAAATATTTTTTGATGCAACTCGGCTCGGGCCTTGGGATGACCAAGCGCGGCGCCCGCCCCGATCATCTGCAAGGAATCGCATGACCGCCAAGAAGACTGCTGCGCCCACCCCCGCTCCCGCTGCCACCAAGAGCAAGGCTGGCAAGACTGCCGAGGACCTCAAGAAGGCCCCCAAGGCCATCGCGAAGGCGGAGGCTCCTGCCAAGTCAACTCCCAAGCCCGCCAAGGCCGAGCCCAAGGTCGATGCAAAGGCCACTTCGAAGGCCAGGGCCGCGGCGCCAGCCAAGGCGGATCCGCCGGTCAAGCCCGGCAAGGCACCGGCCAAGGCCGACAAGCCCGGCAAGGCGGTCAAGGGTGGCAAGCCTGAGGCAAAAAAGGCGGAAGAAGACGACATCGGCGACATCGAAGCCGACCTGGAGGTCGAACTCGAAGCCGAGGTTGTTGAAGAAGGCGTTGTCGAGGCCAAGGTCAAGCCGCTTCGCATGAAGGTCTCGCGGGCCAAGGAACGTGCGCTGATGCGCGAGTTCGGGCTCGACGAGACGACGCTCACCGAGGAGGAGGTGGCCAAGCGTCGGCTTGAACTCAAGACCCTCATCAAGATGGGCAAGACGCGTGGCTTCCTCACGCACCAGGAAATCAACGACCACCTGCCCGAAAAGCTGGTGGACAACGAGATCCTCGAAGCCATCGTCTCGATGCTCAACGACATGGGCATCGCCGTGTATGAGCAGGCGCCCGACGCCGCCACGCTGCTGATTGCCGGCGGCACCACGACCACGGCCACCGAAGAAGAGGCCGAAGAAGCCGCCGAGGCGGCACTGTCCACGGTGGACTCGGAATTCGGCCGCACCACCGACCCGGTCCGCATGTACATGCGTGAGATGGGTTCGGTGGAACTGCTCACCCGTGAAGGTGAGATCGAGATTGCCAAGCGCATCGAGGGCGGCCTGCAATCGATGATGCAGGCCATCTCGGCGTCGCCCAAGACGATCGCCGAGATCTTGAGCATGGCCGACAAGATCGCGGCCGGTGACATGCAGATCTCGGAGGTCGTTGACGGCTTCGTTTCGAACGACGAGGCCGACGACTACGTGGCCGAAGAAGACTTCGACGAATTCGACGAAGAGGACGACGATGACGGCCAGGGCGGCAGCAAGGCCTTGACCAAGAAGCTCGAGGAGCTGAAGGCGCAGGCGCTGGAACGCTTCGGGACCGTACGCGGGCACTTCGAAAAGATGCGCAAGGCCTTCGAGAAGGACGGCTACCACTCGCAGTCCTACGCCAAGTCGCAGCAGGTACTCACCGAGGACCTGATGACGATTCGCTTCACGGTCAAGACCATCGAGAAGCTGTGCGACGTGCTGCGTTCGCAGGTGGACGATGTGCGCCGCTTCGAGCGCGAGATTCGAAAGATCGTGGTGGACCGCTGCGGCATGTCGCAGGATCACTTCGTCAAGACCTTCCCTTCCAACATCTTGAACCTGAAGTGGGCCGAAAAAGAGATCGCACTGGGCAAGCCGTTCAGCGCCATCCTGGGCCGCAACCTGCCTGCCGTGCAGGAACTGCAGCAAAAGCTGATCGACCTGCAGAAGCACGCAGTGGTGCCGCTCGATGACCTGAAGGACATCAACCGCAAGATGAATGCGGGCGAGAAGGCCAGCCGCGACGCCAAGAAGGAGATGATCGAGGCCAACCTGCGCCTGGTGATCTCGATCGCCAAGAAGTACACCAACCGCGGCTTGCAGTTCCTGGACCTGATCCAGGAAGGCAACATCGGCCTGATGAAGGCGGTGGACAAGTTCGAATACCGCCGCGGCTACAAGTTCTCGACCTACGCCACCTGGTGGATCCGCCAGGCCATCACCCGCTCGATCGCCGACCAGGCGCGCACCATCCGCATCCCGGTGCACATGATCGAGACGATCAACAAGATGAACCGCATCTCGCGGCAGCACCTGCAGGAGTTTGGCTTCGAGCCGGATGCGCCGACGCTGGCCGAGAAGATGGAGATCCCCGAAGACAAGATCCGCAAGATCATGAAGATCGCGAAAGAGCCGATCTCGATGGAGACCCCGATCGGCGACGACGACGACAGCCACCTGGGCGACTTCATCGAGGACACCAACAACACCGCGCCGATCGAAGCCGCCATGCAGGCCGGCCTGCGCGACGTGGTCAAGGACATCCTCGATTCGCTCACCCCGCGCGAAGCCAAGGTGCTGCGCATGCGCTTCGGCATCGAGATGAGCACCGATCACACGCTGGAGGAAGTCGGCAAGCAGTTCGACGTGACGCGCGAGCGCATCCGCCAGATCGAGGCCAAGGCGATTCGCAAGCTCAAGCACCCCAGCCGTTCGGACAAGCTCAGAACCTACTTGGACAATCTCTGATTGGCCGAGTGGGTGCCGCCATCGGCGGCCGCGCTCACGCAGTGAGCGCGCCTGAGCCTGCGCCGCCGGCACAAGCTGAGGACGTCCCTGGTCAACCTGCAGGCGAACCCTTCGTTAGCACCCAATCGACGGCCCCGCAAGGGGCCGTCTTCATTTGGCGTGGCCAATTTCACGACTAAACTCGCGGTCCATGACACGCATCTCCGAACGATCCGTCCTGTTCGCTGATTTGCGCGGCAGCACCGCGTTGTACGAGACACTTGGCAATGCGGAGGCCACCTCGGTGGTCACCCACACGGTCAACACCGTCGCCCGCGCAGTTCAGCCGTTTGGCGGGCAGGTGATCAAGACACTGGGTGACGGGCTGATGGCCGTCTTCGACGAGCCAGCGCAAGGCATCCGCGCAGCGCAGCGCATGCACGATGACCTGGAACTGCTGGTGGGCCGTGGCCGTGAACGCGGGGCGTCGGCAGGCCTTCGCAGTCTGCGACTGCAGGTGGCGCTGGCCCGAGGCGAGGTGGTGGAGATGGCTGGCGATTGCTATGGCGATGCGGTCAACGTGGCCGCGCGCCTGCTGGACCACGCCGGTGACAACGAAACGCTGGTGACCGCGGAGGTCATGGCGGGCCTGGGCCCGGCCATGCAGCGGCGCTTTCGCAGTCTCGATTGGGTGCACCTTCGGGGCCGGGCGGAGCCCGTGCACGTGCACGTGATGGGGGGGGTGCGAGGCGGTGACACCCAAGGTGCCGCCACCCAGTTCGGTGCGGTTGCGCCCACGCTCGAGCCCGAGGGCGTGCGCCTGAGCTGGCTGGACATCAGTGATGTGTTCGATGGCGAGCGGATGCCCGTGGTGCTGGGTCGCAGTGCGCAGGCGCACTTTCGGGTTGAGGACTCGCGGGTTTCCCGTTCACATGCGCGACTGGACTGGCACGGCGGCGTGTTCCAGATCACCGACCTCAGCTACAACGGCACCTATGTGCGCTTTGACGGAGGTGACGAAATCGTCAGCCTGCGGCGCGGCAGCTGCACCTTGCACGGCAGTGGCGCCATTGGACTGGGTGGCACCCCCACCGATCCCACGTCACCCGTGGTTCGATTCGAGGTGTTGTCGTCGCAGGACAAGGTTGAAATCCCTGCTCGTTGAGCTTCGCCGAGTGCGCCCTCCGGCAAAGGATCGCTCGCCCTGCAGACCAGCCCGGTCGGCCTGACCGACAATCCGGCCCCATGAGTTTTCAAATCGAGCCGGCGCACAAGCACGGCAGCCCGGAACGCACGGCCGTGCTGTTGGTCAACCTGGGCACGCCCGACGCGCCCACACCGGCAGCACTGCGGCGCTACCTTGGCGAGTTCCTTTGGGACCCCCGGGTGGTCGAGATCCCTCGACCCGTCTGGTGGTTGATCCTGCACGGCGTGATCCTGCGCACCCGTCCGGCCAAGTCGGCCGCCAAGTACGCGTCGGTCTGGCGCAAGGAAGGCTCGCCGCTGCTGTACTGGACCCAACGCCAGGCGCTGCGCTTGCTGGGCCAGCTGGGGGAGCGTGGTCACCAGGTCATCGTTCGCCATGCAATGCGCTACGGCCTGCCGTCCGTGGCGTCAACCCTGGATGCGCTGAAGGCCGACGGGGCCACGCGCATCCTGGTGCTGCCGATGTATCCGCAATACTCCGGTGCAACCACGGCCAGCATCAGCGATGCCGTGGCGTCCTGGGGATTGAGGGTGCGGCGCCTGCCGGAGTTTCGCCACGTGATGCGCTACCACGATGACCCGGGCTACATCGAGGCCTTGGCCGACAGCGTTCGCCGCCATTGGCAAACCAACGGGCGCAGCGAGAAGCTGGTGATGAGCTTCCACGGCATGCCGGCTCGCAGCCTGCCTCTGGGGGACCCCTATCACTGCGAGTGTCAGGTCACCGCGCGGCTGCTGGCCGCGCGGCTTGGCTTGGTCCCGGAGGAATGGGTGATCACATTTCAGAGCCGGTTTGGCCGGGCCAAGTGGCTTGAGCCCTACACCGAACCGATGGTCCGGCAATTGGCGGCCAAGGGTTTGAAGCGCGTCGACCTGATTTGCCCGGGGTTCGCTGTGGATTGCCTCGAGACGCTGGAGGAGGTGGCCATGGAGATTCGCGACGCGTTCTTGGCTGCCGGCGGCGCTGAGTACCACTACATCCCTTGCCTCAATGACGACGATCGCTGGATCGCTGCGTTGGCAGGCATCGTCGAGAACCATCTGCAAGGCTGGCCCACGCGCTCGGACGAAGCCATGCCAGAAGCTGCGCGGGCCTCGGGCCGGGCGCGTGCGCTGGGGCTGGGCGCCAGCGACTGAAGCCGATGGCTCGAGATGTCGAAGTGCCCGAGGGGCACGAGGCTCAGGCCGGTGTCCGCCTCGACAAGTGGCTCTGGGCGGCCCGCTTCTACAAGACGCGGTCGCTGGCCGTGGACGAGATCGTGAAGGGTCGCGTCACGGTCAATGGACAGGCCGCCAAGGCCTCGCGTGAGGTGCGCTGCGGCGATCGGATCGAGTTGCGTCAAGGCGCCCTCAGGCGCGAGATGCGTGTCTTGGGTATCAGCCACGTGCGGGGCCCTGCGCCGGTGGCCCAAGCCTTGTATGAGGAGTCCGCCGAGAGTCTGGCCGAGCGCGCCCGTGCCGCGGAGGCTCGGCGCATGGGGGTCGAGCCAGCCCTGACGCTCGAGCAGGGCCGGCCCACCAAGCGCGACCGGCGCAACATCACCCGCACGCAGGCCGAGTGGCAACGCTGGAGCGCCTCCATCGACGACCAATGACGCGGTCCGCTGTGTGGCCACCCGCACGCGCGTCTGCCACGGTTCGAAAAATCCCTCTTGAAACCCAGGACATCGCCCCGATATCGGCTGCGAACCGCCCCTTTTTGACGCCACATTCTCAGAACCGACGCCATGATTCACCCGGAGCAAGACCCCACCCCGGCGAACGAGCCCGCAGCGGCCGCCGATCCCCAGGCCCCCAGCGCCGAGCAGCGTCTGGCCGAACTGGAAGCCAAGCATGCCGAAGTGGCCGACGCTTATCTGCGCGCCAAGGCCGAGGCGGAAAATGCCCGGCGTCGCGCCGATGAAGAGGTGTCCAAGGCCCGCAAGTTCGCCATCGAGAGCTTTGCCGAAAGCATGCTGCCGGTACGCGACAGCCTCGAAGCCGCGATCGCCATGCCGGAGGCCAAGGTGGAGCAGGTGCTCGAGGGCGTGCACGCCACGCTGCGCCAGCTGACCGCCGCGCTCGAACGCAACAAGGTCATGGCCATTGCGCCTCAGCCCGGCACCAAGTTCGATCCCCACCAACACCAGGCCATCAGCGTGGTGCCGGCGGAACAGGAGGCCAACACGGTGGTCGCCGTGCTGCAGAAGGGCTACCTGATCACCGACCGGGTGTTGCGTCCGGCCTTGGTCACGGTGGCCGCGCCGAAGTGATCGGCCTTGAGCCGGCCAAACATCGACCCTTCGTCAGCCCGCCGCCCTTGAAAGCCGCCGGCTGAACCCTAAGTTCAAAGCAATCAAATTTCACTCCCCAGGAGCACACACATGGGCAAGATCATCGGCATCGACCTAGGCACCACCAACTCGTGCGTGGCCATCATGGAAGGCAACACCACCAAGGTGATCGAGAACAGCGAAGGTGCGCGCACCACGCCGTCGATCATTGCCTACCAGGAAGACGGCGAGGTGCTGGTTGGTGCCTCGGCCAAGCGCCAGGCGGTGACCAACCCGCGCAACACGGTCTACGCGTCCAAGCGCCTGATCGGCCGCAAGTTCACCGAGAAGGAAGTGCAGAAGGACATCGACCTGATGCCCTACACCATCTGTGCTGCCGACAATGGCGACGCCTGGATCGAGGTGCGTGGCAAGCGCCTGGCCCCACCGCAGGTGAGCGCCGAAGTGCTGCGCAAGATGAAGAAGACCGCCGAGGACTACCTGGGCGAGGAAGTGACCGAGGCCGTGATCACGGTGCCGGCCTACTTCAACGACAGCCAGCGCCAGGCCACCAAGGACGCCGGCCGCATCGCCGGCCTGGACGTCAAGCGCATCATCAACGAGCCCACCGCCGCAGCCCTGGCCTTCGGCCTGGACAAGCACGGCAAGGGCGACCGCAAGATCGCCGTGTTCGACCTGGGCGGCGGCACCTTCGACATCTCGATCATCGAGATCGCGGACGTCGAGGGCGAGAAGCAGTTTGAAGTGCTGTCCACCAACGGCGACACCTTCCTGGGCGGTGAAGACTTCGACCAGCGCATCATCGACTACATCGTCACCGAGTTCAAGAAAGAGCAAGGCGTCGATCTGACCAAGGACGTGCTGGCGCTCCAACGTCTGAAAGAAGCCGCCGAGAAGGCCAAGATCGAGCTGTCCAACAACACGCAGACCGACGTCAACCTGCCCTACATCACGGCCGATGCGTCGGGCCCCAAGCACCTGGCCATCAAGCTCACCCGCGCCAAGCTGGAGAGCCTGGTCGACGAGCTGATCCAGCGCACCATCGAACCCTGTCGCATTGCGGTCAAGGACGCCGGGGTGAAGCTCAGCGACATCGACGACGTGATCCTGGTCGGCGGCATGAGCCGCATGCCCAAGGTGCAGGAGAAGGTGAAGGAGTTCTTCGGCAAGGAGCCGCGCAAGGACGTCAACCCCGACGAGGCCGTGGCCGTGGGCGCGGCCATCCAGGGCCAGGTGCTGGGCGGCGACCGCAAGGACGTGTTGCTGCTGGACGTCACCCCGCTGAGTCTGGGCATCGAGACCCTGGGCGGCGTGATGACCAAGATGATCAAGAAGAACACCACGATCCCGACCAAGTTCGCTCAGGTGTTCTCCACCGCTGACGACAACCAGCCGGCCGTGACCATCAAGGTCTATCAGGGTGAGCGTGAAATGGCCTCGGGCAACAAGAGCCTGGGTGAATTCAATCTCGAAGGCATTCCGCCTGCACAGCGCGGCATGCCCCAGATCGAGGTCACATTCGACATCGATGCCAACGGCATCCTGCACGTGGGTGCCAAGGACAAGGCCACCGGCAAGGAAAACAAGATCACCATCAAGGCGAACTCGGGCCTGTCCGAGGACGAGATCCAGAAGATGGTGAAGGATGCCGAACTCAATGCGGCCGAAGATGCCAAGAAGCTCGAGTTGGTGCAGGCGCGCAACCAGGCCGACGCGATGGTGCACTCGGTGAAGAAGAGCCTGGCAGAACATGGTGACAAGCTTGATGCCAGCGAAAAGGAAAAGATCGAGACGGCGATCAAGGACACCGAGGAAGCACTGAAGGGCGACGACAAGGCCACGATCGACGCCAAGACCGAGGCGCTGATGACCGTCAGCCAGAAACTGGGTGAAAAGGTCTACGCTGAACAGCAGGCAGCGGCCGCGGCGGCCGGCGCTGCCGCCGGTGCCGCACCGGGTGGTGAGGGCGCCAAGACCGACAGCAAGCCAGCCGACGACAACGTGGTCGATGCAGAGTTCAAGGAAGTGAAGAAGTGATCCACGGATACCACGGCCGGGCCTACCGCCTGCCGTGATATCACGCCGCGCTTGAACGGCAGACTTTGCAGTCTGCTGCTCGGCGCGGCGGTTTTGCTTCCGGGACCCAACAGCTTTTGAGATCCATCCATGGCAAAGCGCGACTACTACGAGATCCTCGGCGTTCCCAAGAACGCCAGCGAGGACGACATCAAGAAGGCCTACCGCAAGCTGGCCATGAAGCACCACCCTGACCGCAATCAGGGTGACGATGCCAAGAAGTCCGAAGAGAAGTTCAAGGAGGCGAAGGAGGCCTACGAGATGCTCTCCGATGCGCAGAAGCGCGCGGCCTATGACCAGCACGGCCATGCCGGCGTCGATCCCAATGCGGGCATGGGTCGAGGCGGGGAAGGGTTCGGTGGCGGCTTTGCCGAGGCCTTCGGCGACATCTTCGGCGACATCTTCAACGGCGGTGGGCGGCGCGGCGGCGGTGGGCAGCAGGTCTACCGTGGCTCCGATCTCAGCTATGCGATGGAGATCTCGCTGGAGGAGGCGGCCAATGGCAAGGATGCGCAGATCCGCATCCCCAGCTGGGACACCTGCGAGGTCTGCAAAGGCAGCGGTGCCAAGCCCGGCACCAGCGCCAAGACCTGCAGCACCTGCAATGGCGCGGGCACCGTGCACATGCGCCAGGGCTTCTTCAGCATCCAGCAGACCTGCCCGCACTGCCATGGCAGCGGCAAGATCATCCCGGAACCCTGCACCAGCTGCAACGGGGCGGGCAAGATCAAGAAGCAGAAGACGCTGGAGGTGAAGATCCCGGCCGGCATCAACGAAGGCATGCGCATTCGGTCTGCGGGCAACGGAGAGCCCGGAACCAACGGTGGCCCCCCGGGCGATCTGTACATCGAGATCCGCATCAAGGAACACGACATCTTCGAGCGCGATGGCGACGACCTGCACTGCACGGTGCCAGTCTCATTCACCACCGTGGCGCTCGGTGGCGTGATCGAGGTGCCCACGCTCGGCGGCAAGGCCGAAATCGATCTGCCCGAGGGGACGCAGCACGGAAAGACCTTCCGCCTGCGCGGCAAGGGCATCAAGGGCCTGCGCTCCAGCTACCCCGGAGACCTCTACTGCCACGTCTCGGTGGAGACGCCAGTCAAGCTGACCGAGCACCAACGAAAGCTGTTGAAGGAGTTCGACGAATCGCTGCGCAAGGGGGGCGACAAGCATTCGCCAAACGCGAAGAGCTGGACCGACCGGGTCAAGGATCTGTTCAAGTAGCTTGCAAGGAAGCGGAGCCTACTTCAGCGGTTCGTTGCACCCTCGGTAGGTCTGGGGGTATTCAGAACAGCGTGGCCTGAGCGCCAGCATCGGCTGGGGCCGGCCGTTTGAACTGGCCCAGGTCCAAGCCTTGGCGCTCGCAGTTCAAGCCAAGGCGCCGCGTGGCCTTGTCAAAGCGCTGGCGCAGCAATTGCGCCCACACGCCTTGACCCGTCATCCGCGAACCGAAACGGCTGTCGTTGTCTTTGCCTGCGCGCATGTCGCGCACCCTGGCCATGACCCGCGCAGCACGCTCCGGAAAGTGCTGCTGCAACCAATGCTGAAACAAGGGGTTCACCTCCCAGGGCAAGCGCAGCACGATGCTGAAGGCCGTGCCGGCACCAGCTTCGCGCGCCGCCTCCAGGATGCGTTCGAGTTCCGGCTCGTTGATGAACGGGATCACTGGCGACACGCTCACACCCACCGGCACGCCCGCGTCGGCCAAACGCCGGATGGTGCGCAGACGTCGCGCTGGTGACGCCGCTCTTGGCTCCAGGATGCGCGCCAATGCGGGGTCCAGCGTGGTGATGGACACGTACACGGCGGCCAGGCGGCGATGCGCCATCGGTGCAATGAGATCGAGGTCCCGTTCGACGCCGGACGACTTGGTGATCAGCGAGAACGCGTGGTCGAACTCCTGCATCACTTCGATCACGCCGCGCGTGATGCGCAGGCGGCGCTCCGCGGGCTGGTAAGCGTCGGTGGCCGAGCCGATGTTCAACATCTGCGGCTCGTAGCCTGGTGCCATGAAGGCCGCGCGCAGCCGATCGGCGGCGTTCACCTTGGCCACGATGCGAGTCTCGAAATCAATGCCTGGCGACAGGCTGAGATAGCTGTGCGTGGGCCGGGCATAGCAGTAGATGCAGCCATGCTCACAACCCCGATAAGGATTGATCGACAGGTCGAAGCCGATGTCGGGCGAATCATTGCCGGCCAGGATGTTCCGCGCATGCTCTTCAAGCACCACGGTGTGGGGCGTCAAGGCCTCGGCCTGCGCGGCCTGGTCCAGCAAGCCCCAACCATCGTCGTCGGCCACCCGTTGGAGCCGTTCAAACCGATGCTGCAGCTGCCAGGTACTGCCCCGGCCTTTGACGGGTGACTCGGGCGGCCAAGGCAGGGGCGTGGAGGGACAGGGCGTAATGGGGATGGTGCGCATACTGTGAATATATACAGTATGCGCCCAGAAGTCCAATCCGACTTTCAGTACTCCCCGCTGCCCAGGCTGCCTGGCGCCAGGTTGTCGAACTTGGTCAATGGTTTCAGGAAGGTGAGCTTGATCGTGCCCACCGGACCATTGCGCTGCTTGCCGATGATGATCTCGGCCACGCCAGGCTCCTTGCTTTCCTTGTTGTAGTAGTCGTCGCGGTAGATGAAGGTGATGACGTCGGCGTCCTGCTCGATGGCGCCGGACTCGCGCAGGTCGCTCATCATCGGGCGCTTGTCGGTGCGCGACTCGACACTTCGGTTCAGCTGCGACAAGGCGATCACCGGGCATTGCAGCTCCTTGGCCAAGGCCTTCAAGCCGCGCGAGATTTCGCTGATCTCGGTGGCGCGGTTTTCACCGCTGCTGCTGTTGGTCCCGCTCATCAGTTGCAGGTAGTCGATGACGATCAGGCCAAGCGAGCCAAACTGGCGGGCCATGCGCCTGGATCGGGCGCGCAGTTCGGCCGGGTTGAGTGCCGGCGTCTCGTCGATGTAGATCTGGGCCTTGCCCAGCTTGTCGACGGCCTCGGTCAGTCGGCCCCATTCGTCGTCCCGCAAGGCGCCGGTGCGCAAGTGCTGCTGGTCGATGCGGCCAAGCGAACCCACCATGCGAAGCGCCAGCTGGGACGCCCCCATTTCCATCGAGAACACCAACACCGGCAAGCCTTCCTGCACGGCCACAGCCTCGGCGATGTTGAGCGCGAAGGCGGTCTTGCCCATCGAGGGCCGCGCCGCGAGGACGATCAGGTCGCCCTTCTGCAAGCCAGCGGTCATGCGGTCCAGGTCGTAGAAACCGGTGCGCACGCCCGTCACTTCCTCGGCGCCGTTTTCGGCCAGCTCGTTCACCCGGTCGATCAGCTGCACGACCAGCTTGTCGATGCCGATGAAGCCCTGCTTGTTGCGCGAACCCTCTTCGCCAATCTTGAAGATGCGCCCTTCCGCTTCATCCAGGATCTGCGACACCGCCCGGCCCTGCGGGTTGAAGGCATTGGTGGCGATCTCGTCGCTGGCCGAGATGAGCTTGCGCAGGATCGCACGCTCGCGCACGATCTCGGCATAACGCCTCAAGTTAGCGGCACTCGGCACGCTTTGCGCCAGGTCATTGAGGTACTTCAACCCGCCGCAGGCCTCGGCCTTGCCGTTGTTCTGCAACTGTTCGTAGACGGTGATCACGTCGGCCGGCTTGTTGCCACCAATCAGCGTGGCAATCGCCGTGAAGATCTCGCGGTGCTCGTAGCGGTAGAAATCACTCTCGGTGACCTGGTCCCCGGCACGATCCCAAGCGGTGTTGTCGATGAGCAGGCCACCCAGAACGCTCTGCTCAGCCTCGCTGGAATGCGGCGGAACGCGCAGACGCGCGACCTCATCATCGACGGGGCCGGATCCGGAGGACTTGAAGACGACTGACATGGTGACGGGATGATAGGTGGCCAAGCCAACTTCCGCAGTGCACAAGCCTGTGGAAAACCGGGGGAGCTGCTGTTGAAAACGACGCGCCCAGACGCAAAAAGGGCCGGCACTGGGCCGGCCCTGCTCAGAGCCCGCAGGCCTGGTGTCGTCAGTCGGTCTCGGGAACCACGTGCACGGTGACTTCCACCAGAACGTCCGTGTGGGCGGCCACCGACACCGGGTGCTCACCCACCGTCTTCAGCGGGCCGGTGGGCATGCGCACTTGCGCCTTGGCAATGTCGAAGCCCATCTTTTTCAGGCCGTCCGCGATATCGGCGTTGGTCACCGAACCGAACAGGCGACCATCGACACCGGACTTCTGGCTGATCTTGACGGTCTTGCCACTCAGCTTCTCGCCCAGCGACTGGGCGGCCAGCAGCTTGTCGGCAGCCACCTTCTCGAGATCCGCGCGGCGGACTTCGAATTCCTTGATGGCGGCTTCCGTGGCACGGCGGGCACGCTTGGTCGGGATCAGGTAGTTGCGGGCGAAGCCGTCCTTGACCTTGACCACATCACCGAGGTTGCCCAGGTTGGCCATCTTTTCGAGCAGGATCACTTGCATGTTGTCGGCTCCTTCAAACGCGATGCTGGTCGCTGTAGGGCAGCAAGGCCAGGAAGCGCGCGCGTTTGATCGCGGTGGTCAACTGCCGCTGGAAGAACGCGCGCGTGCCGGTCAGGCGTGCGGGCGTGATCTTGCCGTTCTCGCCGATGAAGTCACGCAGGGTGTCGACATCCTTGTAGTCGATCTCCGTGACACCGGTGACGGTGAAACGGCAGAAGCGCTTGCGCTTGAACAGCAGCGATTGCTGGTTGCGCTTGGGCTTGCGGTCCTTGGAAAACTTACCTTTACCACGGGGCGGGGGCATGGTGCACCTCTTTCAATTGATTGCTGTGGGCGTTGGATCTGCGGACAACGAAGTGACATGGAACAACAGGCCGCGTCCATTGCGTGCTGCTGCCAGGAAGCCGGCAAAACTGCCATGGCTGCCCAGCGTCAGCGCGCCGATGGGCCGTGTGATCGCTCCGACCCCGACCGCCTTGATCTCCATGGAGACCTTTCTCGGCTGGCCGTCTTCGGAGACCGTCGACTCGTGCTTGAGCACCAGGTCGAGGGCCGGAAGCCCGGCGGGGGTGTAGCGCACGGCGCCACGTTCGACCAGCTGCGCCGTCAGAACCATTCGGTTCAGTGTGGCGGCTCGGTCGGGCGCGGCCATCGCTGTCGATGTCAGGCGCTGGCCTCCTGGGGAGCTGGAGACTTGCGGCTCTCTTCCTTCTCGACGGCCTTCATCATCACCGAAGGCGTGGTCTCGGCCTTGGCCTTGACGACGGTCAGGTGACGCAGTACCGCGTCGTTGTAACGAAAGCCCGTCTCGATCTCGGCCAACGTCTCGCCAGTCACTTCGATGTTCAGGCACAGGTAATGCGCCTTGGCCAGTTTCTGGATCATGTAGGACAGCTGACGCCGACCCCAGTCCTCGACCCGATGCACCTTGCCGCCAGCAGCGGTGACGATGCCCTTGTAACGTTCCAGCATGGCTGGAACCTGCTCGCTTTGGTCCGGATGGACCACGAGCACGATCTCGTAGTGACGCATGAACACTCCTTGTGGTTTCCGTTGAATCGGAAGCCGCCCGTCAGCACCCGCACGCGTCAGCGCAGGCGCCTTGCCCGGTGCGGCAAGTTGGCTTTTCGCAGGCTCAGGCGTGTTGCCAGAGCCCAGGAAAGCCCGTGATTATAGCCAGAATGCAAAAGCCAATACGCTGCGCATCCCTGGCCATTCATTCAGCGTGCGGCCAGCCGCAGCCAGGTGTCGACCACCGAATCGGGGTTCAACGAGATGGACACGATGCCTTCGGAGGCCAGCCAGTCTGCGAAGTCAGGGTGATCACTGGGTCCCTGGCCGCAGATGCCAACGTACTTGCCCGTGGCGCGACAGGCGGTGATGGCGCGCGAGATCAAGGCCTTGACCGCCGGGTCGCGCTCGTCGAAGTCTTCGGTCAACTGCGCCAGACCAGAATCACGGTCCAGACCCAAGGTGAGTTGGGTCAGATCGTTGGAGCCGATCGACATGCCATCGAAATGCTCCAGAAACTGATCCGCCAGGATCGCGTTGCTCGGCACCTCGCACATCATGATCAGGCGCAAGCCGTTCTGGCCCCGGGCCAGGCCCCGCTCCGCCAGCATCTGGGTCACGCGCTGGGCTTGCCGGACGGTGCGCACAAAGGGCACCATGATCTCCACATTGGTCAGGCCCATGTCGTTGCGCACGCGCTTGAGCGCCTCGCACTCCATCGCAAAGGCATCGGCAAACTCTCCGCTGATGTAGCGCGAGGCCCCGCGGAAACCCAGCATGGGGTTCTCTTCATCCGGCTCATAGCGCGATCCGCCGATGAGTTTCTTGTACTCGTTCGACTTGAAGTCGGACAGCCGCACGATCACTGTCTTGGGCCAGAAGGCGGCCGCAATCGAGGCCACGCCTTCGACCAGCTTGTCCACATAGAAAGCCCGTGGCGAGGCGTGCCCTCGGGCCACCGATTCCACGGCCTTCTTCAGATCCGGATCGATGTTCGGGTAGTCGAGGATGGCCTTCGGGTGCACGCCAATGTTGTTGTTGATGATGAACTCGAGCCGCGCCAGACCCACCCCGGAATTCGGAATCTGCGCGAAGTCGAAGGCCAAGGTCGGGTTGCCGACATTCATCATGATCTTGATCGGGCAGTAGGGCAGTTCGCCGCGCCTGACCTCCGTGACCTCGGTCTCGAGCAGGCCGTCATAGATGAAGCCGGTGTCGCCTTCGCTGCACACCACGGTCACCAATGCACCGTCTGTCAACTTCTCGGTCGCATCACCGCAGCCCACCACCGCCGGAATGCCCAGTTCGCGGGCGATGATTGCCGCGTGGCAGGTGCGTCCACCCCGGTTGGTGACGATGGCGCTGGCGCGCTTCATCACCGGTTCCCAATTGGGGTCGGTCATGTCGGTGACCAGCACGTCGCCAGGCTGCACCTTGTCCATCTCTGCGGTGGAACTCACCAGGCGAACCGGCCCGGTGCCGATCTTCTGGCCGATGGCGCGACCCTCGACCAAGACGGTCGTCGACTGCCCCACCCCCACCTTCAGCTTGTACTTGTGCTCGACCTGACCGGCCGACTGACTCTTCACGGTTTCCGGCCGCGCCTGCAAGATGTAGAGCAACCCGTCGACACCGTCCTTGCCCCACTCGATGTCCATCGGACGGCCATAGTGCTTCTCGATGATCAGCGCATAGCGGGCCAGTTCGATCACGTCGGCGTCGAGCAGTGCGTATCGATTGCGCATCTCAGGCGGCGTGTCCACCGTGCGCACCAGGCGTCCGGTGGCCTTGCGCTCCTGCGTTGACGCAAACTCCATGCGGATGAGCTTGGATCCGAGCGTGCGACGAATGATCGGCAGCTTGCCGGTGCGCAGACCGGGCTTGTGCACGTAGAACTCGTCCGGGTTCACGGCGCCCTGCACCACCGTTTCGCCCAGCCCGTAGCTTGCCGTGATGAGCACCACGTCCTCGAAGCCGGATTCGGTGTCGATGGTGAACATCACACCGGCCGCGCCGAGGTCGGAGCGCACCATGCGCTGCACGCCAGCGGACAAGGCCACGTCGGCATGGGCAAAGCCCTTGTGCACGCGGTAACTGATGGCCCGGTCGTTGTACAGCGAGGCGAACACCTCCTTCATCTTGTGCAGCACATCGGCAATGCCATGCACGTTGAGAAAGGTCTCCTGCTGGCCCGCAAACGACGCGTCCGGAAGGTCTTCGGCCGTGGCCGAAGACCGCACTGCGAAGCTGGCGTCGGCATTGCCCCGGCCGAGTTCGGCAAACGACTCTCGAACCGCCGCCTCGAAGTCGGCCGGGAAAGGCGCTTCGGTGACCCACTGCCGGATCTCGGCGCCCGCCACGGCCAGCGCTTTCACGTCATCGATGTCCAGCGCGGCCAGACGCGCGTTGATCTTGTCGGTCAGGCCACCGTGCTGCAGAAACTGCCGAAACGCATGCGCTGTGGTGGCAAAACCACCGGGCACCCGCACACCAGAGGCTGCCAATTGGCTGATCATTTCGCCGAGGCTGGCGTTCTTTCCACCGACCACCTCGACATCGGTCATCCTCAGATGTTCAAACGGCACGACCAGGGCGGTCGCGATTTGCGGTGAAGACATGGGAGAGCTCCGTGATGGTGAGAAACCCGTGCGGCCCGGAAAACGACACCGGCCCACGTCCCCGCGCTCGATGCATCGAGCGTTGCAAGGGAGGGGATCATCACGGGTGTCACTGCATCAGGCCTGTTGGCGTGATTCTAGGGTCTATGATCTTCTCAACTCGTCTCTGGCCGCCCGAAGCCGCACCCGCCATGCCCCACCGCAGTGTGTTCTTTGTCTCGGACGGCACCGGCATCACCGCCGAGACCTTTGGCAATTCGATCCTGGCGCAGTTTTCGACCAAACCCCGCCACGTTCGCCGCCCGTTCATCGACACCCTGGACAAGGCGCGTTCGGTGGTGGCGGAGATCAACCAGGTGACCGAATCCGAAGGGCGGCGCCCCATTGTCTTCATCACCTTGGTCAACGACGAGGTGCGCGACATCGTGACCGCGCCGAACTGCCGCGGCATGGTCATGGACATGTTCAAGGTGTTCGTCGAGCCTCTCGAAGTCGAGTTCGGCATGAAGAGCAACCACCGGGTCGGGCGATTCTCGGATGCCGCGAAGAGCTCCGAGTACAACGAGCGCATCGAGGCCATCAACTTCTCGCTCGCGCATGACGACGGCCAATCGGCGCGCAATCTCGATTCGGCGGACGTGATCCTGCTCGGCGTGAGCCGCTGCGGCAAGACGCCCACCACCCTCTACCTGGCCATGCAGCACGGCATCAAGGCGGCCAATTATCCGTTGATCCCTGAGGACTTCGAGCGCAAGAAATTGCCCTCGGCCATCGTTGCCCATTTGAGCAAGTGCTTCGGCCTGACCATCGACCCAGCGCGCCTGTCGCAGATCCGCAATGAGCGCCGGCCAGACAGCAAGTACGCGTCCATCGAGAACTGTCGCCACGAGGTGCACGAGGCCGAGGCGATGATGCGACGGCACGGCGTGTCGTGGCTGAGTTCGACACACAAGTCCATCGAGGAAATCGCCACCACGATCCTGCGCGACATCCGGCCGGATCGGCTGATCTACTGATCAGCTGTCACGCGTTCTTCTGGCGCAGTCCCTCGTACAGGCAGATCGCTGCCGCAGCGGCAACGTTCAACGACTCCTCGCCGCCCGGCTGAGGAATGCGCACCACGTGGGCGCAACGTGCCAGCAACTCTGGCGCCAGGCCCTGTCCCTCGTGCCCCATCAACCAGGCGCAGGGCTGAGGCAACCTGGTCCGGTGCAGGCACTGGGGCGTGTCCAGGCTCGTGCCGACCCATGGAATGGCCAATGCCCCAAGGTCGGCCGGCTTCAGCCCTTCGATGAGGTCCAAACCGAAATGCGCGCCCATGCCCGCCCGCAGCACCTTGGGCGACCAAAGCGCTGCCGTGCCCTGCAGCGCCAGCACCTGCGCGATGCCGAACGCCGCGGCGGTGCGCAGGATGCTGCCCACATTGCCGGCGTCCTGCACCCGATCAAGCACGACGGTGGGCGCGACAGGCTGGATGGCCGGTGCAACCGGCAAGGTCAGCACAAAGCCGATCTGCCCTGCCGAAGGCAAGGCGCTGAAGGATTCGAACAGGGCATCGGGAACCAGCGCAATGCGAGGCGCCCATTGCGCAAGTTGCCGGCGCGGCGCCTGCTGCCAAGCCGACTCTGACACGACCGCTTGCAGCGCGGGCCTGCCGCGCTCGCGCAATGCCGCACACAGGTGCTCGCCCTCCAACCACAACTCGCCCGCTTTGCGGTACGCGCCCGGGTTTCGACTGAGCTTGCGCAGGCGCAGCAACAAGGGGTTGTCGCGCGACTGGATGATCGATGGCTCGTGCGGGGACATCGGTACTCAGCCCTTCAGCACAGCGTATACCGGTGCAAAGCTGCGCCGATGCTCCTCGCAGGCACCGTGCGCGCGCAAGGCAGCCAGGTGCTCCGGTGTGGGGTAGCCCTTGTGAGTGGCAAAGCCATACTGCGGGTGCGCCTCGTGCAGCGCCAGGCAAAGTCGGTCTCGGTGCACCTTGGCCAGGATCGATGCGGCCGAGATGGCCGGCACCTTGGCGTCGCCCTTGACGATGGCCTCGGCGGGCATGCGCAACATGGGCAAGCGATTGCCATCCACCAGCACCTTGGTCGGCACCAGTCGAAGGCCGTCGACCGCGCGGCGCATCGCCAGCAGCGTGGCCTGCAGGATGTTCAATCGGTCGATCTCCTCGACACTGGCCTCGGCGATGCAGCAGGCCAGTGCCTTGGCGCGAATCTCGTCGAACAGTCGCTCGCGTCTGAGCGCTGTGAGCTTCTTGGAGTCGGCCAGGCCCTTGATGCGATTCAGGTCGTCCAGGATCACGGCAGCCGCGACCACCGGGCCCGCCAGAGGTCCGCGGCCGGCCTCGTCCACCCCGGCGAAAAGGCCCGGGCCGTCCCAGACCAGACCCAATTGCTCAGGCTTGGATGACTTGCGCGATGGCATCGGTGGCGAGTTGCGCCGTGTCCTGGCGCAACTGATGGTGGAGTGAATCGAACCGGAGTTGCACCCGACGCGTGCGCGCGCTGTCGTCCAGCCAGGCCAAGGTCTCGCGCGCCATTGCTGCCGGCGTGGCGGCATCCTGGATCAGTTCGGGAACGATGAACTCGCGGCTGAGGATGTTGGGCAAACCGAACCAGGGCTGGTAGCTCATGCGCTTCATGCGCTGCCAGTCCAGCCAGGCCAGGTGATAGGTGATCACCATCGGTCGCTTCATCAACGCGGCTTCCAGTGTGGCGGTGCCGCTGGCAACCAGGGTGACATCGCAGGCTGCCAACGCCCGGTGGGAGCCGCCTTCGATCAGCGTGATGGGCACGTCCGGCGCATGCCGCGACAAGGCCGATTGCACCGCTGCCCGCAAGCCCGATGCCACCGGCAAGACAAAGACCAAATGCGGACGCTGGCCATGCATCATCGCCGCCGCTGCCGCCATGCGCGGCGCGATCTGTGCGATCTCGCGCTTCCGGCTGCCGGGCAGCAGGGCAACGACCTGGTCGGTGGCGGCGAATCCCAGTTCCGCACGCGCGGCCTCGCGCGGCGGCACAAAGGGAATCGCATCGGCCAATGGGTGACCGACATAGGTGGCCGCGATGCCATGCTGCTTCAGCAGGGCCGGCTCGAACGGAAAAAGGCATAGCACATGGTCGGCCGCGCGCGCCAGCTTGAGCACGCGGTGGCCCCGCCAGGCCCAGATCGACGGGCAGACGAAGTGCACGGTCTTGATACCCGCCTGGCGCAACCGAGTTTCCAGTCCGAAATTGAAGTCGGGCGCATCGATGCCGATGAACGCGGCGGGCCGCTCATCGATCAGCCGTTCGGCCAGCAGACGGCGTATGCGCAGCAACTCGGGCAAGCGCCCCAGCGCATCGACATAGCCGAACACTGCCAGGCGTTCGTTGGACCACCAGGCATCGAAGCCCTGCTCCGCCATGCGGGGGCCGCCGATGCCCGCGGCTTGAAGGGCTGGCCAACGTTCGTGCAGACCTTTCAGCAGCAGGCCGGCGAGCAGATCCCCAGAGGCCTCCCCGGCCACCATGCCCAGGCGAAGGGCCGTCAGGTCGATCATGGCCGGCGCCGCGGCGCTCAGCGCACCAGGCCGCGTGTGGACGCGCCCAGAAAGCCGAGCATGGCGTCAATGTCGTCGTCGCCGCCCTGGCCCCTGAGCGCAGCGATCTCGAGCTTGGCCTGCTCCAAGGTGAGCGAGGTGCGGAAGATCAGCTTGTGCATCTGGCGGATCACCGCCATCTGCTCGGCCGTGAAGCCGCGGCGCTTCAGGCCAACCACGTTGACGGCGCGAACGGCGAGCGGATTGCCATCCACCGTCATGTAAGGCGCCACATCCTGCGCGACATGGCCCTGGAAGCCGATCATCGCGTGCGCGCCCACCTTGACGAACTGGTGCACACCCGCCAAGCCACCCACGAACGCCCAGTCGCCAATGTGCACATGACCCGCCAGCGTGGCATTGTTGGCCAGCACGGTGTGGCTGCCCAGGCGCACATCGTGGGCGATGTGCACGTAGGCCATGATCCAGTTGTCGTCGCCGATGCGGGTGATGCCTTCTTCCTTGCGCGTGCCGGTGTTGAAGGTGCAGAACTCGCGCACGGTGTTGCGGTCGCCGATCACCAGCTCGGTGACCTCGCCGTCGTGGCTCATGTCCTGCGGCATGCCGCCGATCGAGCCGAACGGGTAGAAGTGGTTGTCACGGCCGATCGTGGTGCGGCCCTGGATTACGCAGTGCGTATCCACGCGGGTGCCTGCGCCGATGCGCACCTGCGCACCGATGACCGCGTAGGGGCCGACCGTGACCCCGGCATCCAGTTCGGCCGACGGATCGACGATCGCGCTGGGGTGAATGCTGGCCACGCCGTGCCTCGCCTCAGGCGATCTTGCGCATCGTGCACATCAACTCGGCCTCGCAGGCGGTCTGGCCGTCCACGCTGGCGCGGGTCTTGTACTTGTAGATGCCTGCCTTGGCACGTTCGATCGTGGCTTCCAGGATCAACTGATCGCCTGGCTCCACCACCCGCTTGAAGCGGGCACCGTCGATGCCGACGAAGTAGACCACGGTGTCGTCGCCCGGCTCTTCGCCCATCGATTCGAACGACAGCAACGCGGCCGTCTGCGCCAGTGCTTCCAGCATCAGCACCCCCGGCATCACCGGGCGATGCGGAAAGTGCCCCCCGAAGAACGGCTCGTTGATGGTGACGTTCTTCAGTGCCCGAATGAACTTGTCCTTTTCGAGGGCCAGCACACGGTCGACCAGCAGGAACGGGTAGCGGTGCGGCAGCTTCTTCAGGATCTTGTGGATGTCGAGCACGGGTACGGTCATGATTTCTTCTCGAGGGCGCGCAAACGCTCGCGCAAGGAGTGCAATTGGCGCAAGGTGGCAGCGTTCTTTTCCCAGGACGCATTGTCGTCGAAGGGAAACAGGCCGCTGTACTGCCCCGGCTTGAGGATCGAGCGCGTGATCACCGTGGCCGCGGTGACGTGCACGTGGTCCACCAGCTCCAAGTGTCCGAGGATGATCGCGCCTCCGCCCGCCGTGCAATGCTTGCCGATCTTTGCACTGCCAGCGATGCCCACGCAGCCGGCGAACGCACAGTGGTCGCCAATGCGCACGTTGTGGCCAACCTGGATAAGGTTGTCGAACTTGACGCCGTCACCGATCACCGTGTCGTCCAATGCACCCCGGTCGATACAGGTGTTGGCGCCAATCTCCACATCGTCACCGATGCGCACGGCACCGAGCTGCTCGATCTTTTCCCACTGGCCCTGGTGGGGTGCGAAGCCGAAGCCATCGGCACCGATGACCGCACCACTGTGCACGATGCCGCGCTGACCGACGATGCAGCGGTCGCCCAGGGTGACGCGTGCAGCGAGTCGCGTTTGGGCGCCGATATGGCTGCCTTCGCCCAGGTGCGCATGAGAGCCAACGATGGCGCCAGCCGACACCACCACCCCGGCGCCAACGTAGCAAAAAGCCCCGATGCAGGCCGAGGGATCAATCTGCGCGCCGGGCTCGACCACGGCACTGGGGTGAACACCCGCAGCGGCCGCGGCGCGGTGGCGAGCTGCCCACCAACGTGTCAGCCGCGCATGGTAGAGGTAGGGGTCGTCGGTGACGATGGTCGCGCCGCGGGCCAAGGCCAACTCGCGCATGGCCGGTGCCACGATGACGCAAGCTGCTGTCGTGGTGGCCAACTGCGAGGCATAGCGCGGGTGGGCAAGGAAGCCCAGGGCCTGTGCGTCGGCCGACTCCAACGGAGCCAGCCGGCTGATCACAATCCCGGGATCCCCGATCAGTTCCCCGCCCAACGCGCCAACGACATCGGCCAGCCGCACCGCTGGCGGCGTGGCCGACGGCATCATCAGCGCGCGGCCGGCGCCGCGTTCAGCGCCTTGATCACCTTTTCGGTGATGTCCACTTTGGCGCTGGCAAACACGACATCCTGCAGGATGACATCGTATTTCTCGCTGTCAAAGATCTGCTTGATGACCTTGTTCGCGCGCTCCACCAGCGAGGCAGTCTCTTCGTTGCGACGCTGGTTCAGGTCTTCCTGGAACTCACGCTGCTTGCGCTGCAAGTCGCGGTCCTGCTCGACCAACTCGCGCTGACGTCGGGTGCGCTCGGCCTCCGGCAAGGTGGGTGCGTCCTTGTCGAGCTTGTCGGCAGCAGCCTTGAGCTTGGCGCCCTGGTCGGCCAGGTCTTTCTGGCGCTTCATGAAGTCGGACTCCATGCGCGCCAACGCCGCCTTGGCGGGCGTGGCTTCACGCAGTACCCGCTCGCTGTTGACATAGCCGATCTTCAATTCCTGGGCCATCACCGCAGTGCTGGCTGCCAGCGCGATGCTGGCCAGGACAAGGGACTTGAGCAACTTGGTGATCATCAGAACGCGGTCCCGATCTGGAATTGGAAACGTTGGATTCTATCCGTCGGCTGGCTGCGCAAGGGCACGCCCCAACTCAGTTTCAACGGACCCACGGGCGAAATCCAGGACAAACCCAAACCCGCCGACGACCGCAAGCTGGAGGCATTGATGCGCTCGCCCTCGCGCCACACGTTGCCGGCATCGGCAAATGCGAAGATGCGCAGCGACTTGTCATTGCCGGTGCCGGGCACCGGGAAATACAACTCGCTGTTGAAGTTCAGGCGGCTCGCACCACCGATGTAGGCGCCGGTCGGGTCGATCACGCCAAGCGAGCCCTGTTCAAACACCCGCACCGAGCCCAAGCCACCACCGTAGAAGTTCTTGAACACGGGATAGGGGCGACCGCCGAGGCCCTTGCCGTAGCCCAGCTCGCCATTGACCATCAAGGTCATCTTGCTCCACACCGGAAAGTACTGCTGGTACTGCAGGTTGGAGCGCAGATAGCGCACGTCACCGGCCGCGCTCCATTCCAGATTGACGCGCTGGAACTTGCCTGCGGACGGGGTCAGGGCGCTGTCACGCTGGTCACGCGCCCACCCAACGGTCAAAGGCAGCGACGTGCTGGTGGGCCCATAGCGGAAGCGATAGTCGAAATACTGGTTTGGAATGCCGGCCGTGGCACCGATGTTGGTCTGCTCCAGACCGACGCCAAAGAACACGGTGTCGTATTCCGTGAACGGCACACCGAACCGGACAGAACCGCCCGGATTGGTGATCTGGTATTGGTCGCCCAAGCTGTTGTATGGCCGGGACGTTCGATAGAACAGATCGATCGAGCGCGAGATGCCGTCGACCGTGAAATACGGGTCGACGCTGCTGAACACCAAGCTGCGCTGGTACTTGCTGGTGTTGACCTCGACACCGAGGTAGTTGCCCGAGCCAAAGACATTGTCCTGTTTGATCGAGGCCGCGATGGCGAACTTGTCCGTCTGCGAAAAGGTCAGGCCCAGTTGCAGGTTGCCGGTGGGCTTTTCGGTGACACCGACGACCAAGTCCACCTGGTCGGGCGAATTGGCCACTTCGTTGGTGTCGACGCCGACGTCCTTGAAGTAGCCCAGGCGATCCACCCGCTCGCGTGACAGCTTGATGCGCTGCCCGTCGTACCAGGACGATTCCAGCTGGCGAAACTCGCGACGCACCACCTCGTCGCGGGTGCGGGTGTTGCCCGCCACGTCGATGCGCCGCACGTAGACGCGACGTTGCGGCTCGGCCACCAGCGTCAATGCAACCTGCCCGGTCTCGCGATCGATCTCGGGCTTGGCCTCGACCCGCGCGAAAGCGTAGCCATAGATCCCGAACCGGTCGGTGAAGGCCTTGGTGGTGTTCGTCACCTCTGCCGCACGGTAGGGCTGCCCCGGACGGATGAAGACCAAGTTGCGGAATTCGTCGTCCTTTCCCAGGAAATCGCCCTGCAGCTTGACCGCGGTGACCACGTAGGGCTGGCCCTCCTGCACCGTGATGGTGATGGAGATGTCCTGCTTGTCCGGCGAGATCGTGACCTGGGTCGACGTGATGTTGAATTCGAGGTAGCCGCGGTTCAGGTAGTGGGTGCGGATCGTCTCGAGATCGGCGTTCAGCTTGGCGCGCGAATAGCGGTCGTTCTTGGTGTACCAGGTGAGCCAGCCGCCCGGTGTCAGATCCATCAGGTCCTTCAACGTCGACTCGCTGAATGCCTTCGCGCCGATGATGTGGATGTCGCTGATCTTGGCTGCATCGCCTTCGGTCATCGTGAAGGTGACATTCACCCTATTGCGCTCGGTGGGAGTGATCGTGGTCACCACTTCGGCGCCGTACAGGCTGCGAGACAGGTACTGACGCTTGATTTCCTGTTCAGCCCGATCGATGAGCGCCTTGTCAAAGGGCAGGCTCTCTCCGATGCCAGCGTCCTTGAGGGACTTGACCAGAATGTCCTTGTCGAATTCCTTCAACCCGACGAAAGTGACCGACTGGATCACCGGCCGCTCTTCAACGATGACGATGGCCACCTTGCCATCCAGTTCGATGCGCACGTCCTTGAACAGTCCGGTCGCGAACAGGGCCCGCAACGCGGCCGCGGCCTTGTCGTCGGTGTAGGTGTCGCCCACCCGGAACGGCAGAGCGGCGAACACGGTGCCCGGGTCTGTCCGTTGCAGGCCTTCCACACGGATGTCTGACAGGACAAAGGGGTCGGCCGCGAACACTGTCACCGGCGCCAGTGTGGCCAGCAGTGCCGCGACAGCCACCACAGCAGCTGCAGGACGGAACAGACTCGTCGAAGGAAGAGGGATCATGGGGGAGATTCAGTGCAAGCCCAGCAATCGGGCCACGTCGTTGAAGAGGGCCACGGACATCATCGCCAGAAGCACCGCGATGCCGCCACGCTGCAAGCGCGCAAGCCACAGGTCCGAGACCGGGCGCCCGGTCAAACCCTCGAAAAGATAATACATCAGGTGTCCACCGTCGAGCATGGGCAGCGGCATCAGGTTCAATACACCGAGACTCACGCTCACGAGCGCCAGGAATCCGAGGTAATAGACCAATCCCTGGTTGGCCGATTGCCCGGCGTATTCAGCAATCGACAAGGGGCCACTGAGGTTTCGAACCGAAGCCTGCCCGACCAGCATGCGATAGAGCATGCGCACGGACAGAGCGGAAACTTCCCAGGTACGTTCCGCACCGCGAACCAGTCCCTCGATGGGCCCGAGGCGCACATTGACCATGGCCGGTGGCTGACCGATGTAGGCATCCACCCGCCCGATCGACTTGTCGCCTTCCTGGACAATCCGTGGCGAGACCAGCATTTCAATGGTCTGCCCGCTGCGGTCGACCTGCCAAGTCATCGGCACACGCCTGGCATCGGCGCCAGAACCAGCGACGCGGATGCGCTCCCGCAGCGTTTGCGCGTCGGCCACGGACAGGCCATCGACCCGCAGCACCCGGTCACCCTTGCGCAGGCCCGCCTTGGACGCAGGCCCGTCGGCCTTGACCTCGCCCATCACCGGTTCGCTGTAGGGCTGGCCGATGCCAATGCGCCGCACGGTGTCGGCATCGATCTGCTGGCCTTCCAATTGCTCCAAAGCCAGGCGCACTTCGCGACGACCTCCGCCGCTGAGATCGGTCACGGCCAAGGCCAGGCTTTGCCCTTGCAGCGCGTGCTGCGTCAGTTGCCATCGCAAATCGCCAATGGAGCGGACGTCTTTCCACTGCCCGTCCGAGCCTTGCCAGGCCTGCACCCAGTCGCCCGCTCGCAGTCCGACGGCTTCGGCCATGCTGCGCGCTGGCGGCGCGGCCAGCACGGCCTTTGGTTCGTCGATACCGATCCAGTGGGCCGACGCATACAGCAGCACGGCCAGCAACAGGTTGGCCAAGGGCCCGGCAACGACGATGGCTGCCCGCTGCCACAGCGCCTTGCGATTGAAGGCCTGCGCCAATTGGGCGGCCGGGACATCGCCTTCTCGTTCATCCAGCATGCGCACATAGCCACCCAGCGGCAATGCGCAAACCACGAACTCGGTATGGTCTGCCGTGGCCTGGCGCCGCCAAATCACACGCCCGAAGCCTACCGAAAATCGCAGCACCTTCACGCCGCACGCCACCGCCACGCGGTAGTGCCCGTACTCGTGAACGACCACCAGGACGCCCAAGGTGAGCAGGAAAGCAGCCACCGTGGTCATCATCGCGAGCACTCCGCCACACACTGCGCTGCAGACCGTCTGGATCGGGCATCCAATGCCAGCAAGCCGTCCAGCGAAGTCACTTCACCCGGATCGGGCAACACGCTCTCGACCGTGTGCGCATTGACACGATGGATGTCGGTGAAGCGGATGCGTCTTTCGAGGAATGCAGCCACGGCAACCTCGTTCGCCGCATTGAGCACGGCCGTGGCGCCCTCCGCGCTGTTCAGTGCGCCATAGGCCAGCCCCAGTCCCGGAAAGCGCACGTGGTCGGCTGGCTCGAAAGTCAGCGCCCTCAACGAGAGAAAGTCCAGTCGGCTCGCGCCGGATTCCACCCGCTCCGGGTGAGCCAGCCCCACCGCGATGGGGACTTTCATGTCGGGCGTGCCCATTTGCGCCAACACGGATTCGTCGCGACACACCACCATCGAGTGGATGATGCTTTGCGGATGGAGCACCACCCGAATGCGCTCCGGGGTGAGATCGAACAGCCAGCGCGCTTCGATCACTTCCAGTCCCTTGTTCATCATCGTCGCCGAGTCCACCGAGATCTTCGGGCCCATCACCCAGTTCGGGTGAGCGCAGGCCTGCTCGGGCGTGACCTCGTGCAGGGACTCCGGATCCCGGGTGCGAAATGGCCCACCTGAGGCCGTGAGCACGATGTGATCGATGCGTTGCGCCCAGGCGCTGCGATCGTCTGGCAGGCACTGGAAGATGGCCGAGTGCTCGCTGTCGATGGGCAGCAAAGCCGCACCGCCCGACCGCACCGCGTCCATGAACAAGCGGCCGCCGACGACCAGGGCCTCCTTGTTCGCGAGCAGCAGCCGCTTGCCGGACCGCGCGGCCGCCAGGCAAGGCGCCAGGCCAGCCGCCCCGACGATGGCCGCCATCACCGAATCGACCTCCGTGTGTTCTGCCAGTTGCACCAAAGCGGCCGCGCCATGCAATACCTCGGTGCGAACGCCTTCCGATTGCAGCCTGCGTTGCGCGTGCAGCGCATCGTCGGCGCTGGCCAACACGGCAAAGCGTGGCCGCCATTGGCGGCACTGGGCCACGAGTTCATCGACACGCCGGTGTGCGCTCAAGGCAAACACCTCGTAGCGGTCCGGGTGGCGCTGCACCACTTCGAGCGTGCTCATGCCCACGGAGCCCGTCGAACCGAGGATGCAAACGCGCTGACGGTTCATGGATGGGTCACCAAGTCACCACTGGGTCAGGGCCATGGCCACGGGCAACACCGGCAGCAGTGCATCCACGCGATCCAGGACCCCGCCATGCCCTGGCAAGAGCTGGCTTGAATCCTTGGCGCCGGCCGCACGTTTGACCAAAGACTCGAACAGGTCGCCGACCACGCTCAATGCGGTCAGCCCTGGCAGGCACACCAGCAGGCCCAGCAAGCCCCAGCGCTGATGCAGCACAGCGAAGACACTGGGCGATGCATCGGGCCAATGTCGCTCCATCGCCATCCATGCAAACGCCAATGCGAACACCCCCAGCGCACCGCTGTACACGCCTTCCCAGCTCTTGCCTGGGCTGATGGTTGGCGCCAGCTTGCGCCGGCCAAACGCACGCCCGCCAAAGTAAGCGGCGATGTCGGCCGTCCAGACAATGCACATGATCGACAAGAGGAAGTTGACGCCAATGGCCCGGCCACGCGCCATGGCCAGCCAAGCCAGCCACAGCAGCAGCAGACCCAGCAACAGCCGCAAGTAGGACGGCAAGCGAGGCCAACCGACCGGGCCCATGCGCAGGGCCGCCGCACCCCCGATGACCCAGCCGCCGAGGGCAAGCCACCACAACGGAGCCAAGGCCTGCGACTGCGTCACCAGGCCCGTGGCCAGCCAGCACGCCAGCCCCAAGGCCAGCCCGCAGCCCATGGCGACGGCCTTGCCGACAAAGCCATTCAAGCGTGCCCATTCCCAGCCTGCGGCACCAATCATGGCCAAGGTGAGCATCTGAAATGGCAATGGATTGGCCGCGAACAAGGCGGGCAAGAGAAGGGCCAGAAGCACGATGGCCGTGACGATTCGTTGGCCGAGCATTTGGTGTTGCCTCGCGTCAACGAGCTGAAACTGGCGCCACGTCGCCGAAGCGACGCTCGCGACCGGCAAACGAGGCAATTGCAGCGTCCAGTGCCGCTTCGTTGAAGTCCGGCCAGAGGCAATCACTGAACACCATTTCCGTGTAGGCCAACTGCCAGAGCAGGAAGTTGCTGATGCGCATCTCGCCGCCGGTGCGAATCAGCAAATCCGGATCGGGGGCATGGACCGTGGCGAGGTAGCGCGACAGGGATTCTTCCGTGATCTGCTCCGGCCGCAATCCAGCGGCCACGGCGCGTTGGCAAGCACGCACGATGTCCCATCGACCACCGTAGTTGAATGCCACCGACAGCGTCAGGCCGACGTTGTTGCGCGTCAATTCCTCGGCTTCGTTCCAGGCACGCTTCAACCGATCGGACACGGTCTCGCGGTCGCCGATGATGACGATGCGCACGCCGTCGCGCGCCAGCTTGGTCAGGTACTTGGTGACCGCGACGATCACCAGGCCCATGAGGCCAGACACCTCGTCCTCGGGTCGGCGCCAATTCTCGGAAGAGAACGCATAAACGGTGAGGTGCTCGATGCCACGCGCTCGGCAGGCGTCGATCAGCTTGACCAGGGTGTCCACACCCGCTTTGTGGCCAAAGAAGCGAGGCAGGTGGCGCTTCTGGGCCCAGCGACCATTTCCATCCATCACGATGGCCAGGTGGCGCAGAACCAATGGCGGTGTCGGCTTGGGGGAGGTGGACAAGGGCTGCGCTCGGTGCCGCGTTGAATGGATGGCGGCGCAGTGTCAGACGGCGAGGATGTCGGCTTCCTTGGCGTGCACCAGACGGTCGATTTCGGCCACCGTCCGGTCGGTGAGCTTCTGCACATCGTCCTGTGCGCGGCGCTCATCGTCCTCGGCCACGAGCTTGTCCTTCAACAGCTTCTTCAGGTGCTCGTTCGCATCGCGCCGCAGATTGCGAACCGCGATCTTGCACTCCTCACCCTCGTGGCGAACCACCTTGGTCAGGTCTCTGCGGCGCTCCTCGGTCAGCGCGGGCATCGGCACCCGCAGCAGGTCGCCCTGCGACGAAGGGTTCAGGCCAAGTTCGCTTTCCCGGATGGCCTTCTCGATCTTCGGGCCCATGCCCTTTTCCCAGGGCTGAACGCTGATGGTGCGCGCATCCAGCAGCGACACATTGGCCACCTGGCTGATCGGCACCATCGAACCGTAGTAGTCCACGTGCACCTGGTCCAGGATGCCCGGGTGGGCACGGCCCGTGCGAACCTTCTGCAGGTCGCTCTTGAGGGTCTCGACGGACCTGGCCATCTTGAACTCTGCGGTCTTCTTGATGTCGGCAATCGGCATGGTGATATCACTCCTCAGACATGAACCAGGGTGCCTTCGTCCTCGCCCATCACGACGCGCTTGAGTGCACCTTCCTTGTTGATCGAGAACACTTTGATCGGCAGTTTCTGGTCGCGGCAGAGCGCGAACGCCGTGGCGTCGAGCACCTGCAAATTCTTGGCAATCGCTTCGTCGAAGCTGAGCTTGGCGTAGCGGGTGGCGGTTGGGTCCTTCTTCGGATCCGCGGTGTACACGCCGTCCACCTTGGTCGCCTTGAGCACGATCTCGGCGCCAATTTCGGCGCCGCGCAGGGCGGCCGCCGTGTCGGTGGTGAAGAATGGGTTGCCCGTTCCGGCGGCAAAGATGACGATCTTGCCCTCTTCAAGGTACTGCAGTGCCTTCGGGCGTACATAGGGCTCGACCACCTGCTCGATGCTGATGGCCGACATGACGCGGGCGGTCATGCCTTCCTGGCGCATGGTGTCGGCCAGGGCCAACGAGTTCATCACCGTGGCCAGCATGCCCATGTAGTCGGCGGTGGCACGGTCCATTCCGACCGAACCGCCGGCGACACCGCGAAAGATGTTGCCGCCCCCGATGACCACCGCCACTTCCACACCCATGGCCACGATCTCCTGCACCTCGCGCACCATGCGCACGATGGTCGCGCGATTGATGCCAAAGGAGTCGTCGCCCATCAGGGCTTCGCCGGAGAGTTTCAGCAGGATGCGCTTGTAGGCCGGCATGCGGTGGGGCTCCAATGGTCGACAGCGGTGGAGTTTAAGGGCGCCATGTTGCGCGCCCTTTGCTTGAAGTGAACTTCGAAGCGTTCAGCCGCCCTTTGCAGCAGCCACCTGGGCGGCCACCTCGGCAGCGAAATCGTCCACTTTCTTCTCGATGCCCTCCCCCACCACGTACAGCGTGAAGGCCGTCACCTGGGTATTGGCCGCCTTGAGCATCTGCTCCACCGTCTGCTTGTCGTTCTTGACGAAGGTCTGGTTGAACAGCGATACCTCCTTCAGGTACTTCTGCACCGAGCCTTCAACCATCTTCGCCACGATATCCGCCGGCTTGCCAGACTCCGCAGCCTTCTCGGTGGCGATCTTGCGTTCCTTCTCGACCAACTCGGCAGGCACCTGAGCCTGGGACAACGCGACGGGCTTCATGGCGGCCACATGCATGGCGACGTCCTTCGCTGGCACGTCCTCACCGGTGAATTCGACAACCACACCGATGCGGGTGCCGTGCAGATAGGTGGCCAGCTTGCCATCGCCAGAATAGCGCTGAAAGCGCCGGATCGACATGTTTTCGCCGATCTTGCCGATCAAGCCCTTGCGAACATCTTCGACCGTCGGGCCGAACCCGTCTTGGGTCAGTGCCAGGGCCGACAGGGCGGCCACGTCGGCAGGGTTGTTCTTGGCCACCAATTCGGCGCAGCCCTTGCTGAAGGCCAGAAAGGAGTCGTTCTTGGTCACGAAGTCGGTTTCGCAGTTGACTTCCACCATGGCGCCAGTGCGGCCATCCGAGGCGATGGCAATCACGCCTTCCGCAGTGATGCGCGACGCGGCCTTGCCTGCCTTGTTGCCCAACTTCACGCGCAGGATTTCCTCCGCGCGAACCATGTCGCCATCGGCCTCGGTCAGGGCCTTCTTGCACTCCATCATCGGAGCATCGGTCTTCGCGCGCAGTTCGCCGACCATGCTTGCAGTGATTGCTGCCATCTTCAAATCTCCGGACGTTGATGAAAAAGGGGCCTCTTCAAGCCCCTCGTTGCTGTGTTGCAGGCGAAGGGCCTCAGGCGTTTTCGCGGACTTCCACGAATTCGTCGCCACCAGCAGCAGCTTGCACGACTTCGTTGACGGCGTTGGCCTTGCCTTCCATGACGGCGTCGGCCACCGCGCGGGCATACAGCGCCACGGCCTTGGCCGAGTCGTCGTTGCCGGGGATGATGTAGTCGATGCCAATGGGCGAGTGGTTGGTGTCCACGACGCCGATCACCGGAATGCCCAGCTTCTTGGCTTCGGCCACTGCGATCTTGTGATAGCCGACGTCGATCACGAACATCGCGTCAGGCAGCGCGTTCATGTCCTGGATGCCGCCGATGTCCTTCTCGAGCTTGGCCAGCTCGCGCTCGAACATCAATGCCTCCTTCTTGCTCAGCGAATCCATGCCAGCTTCCTTGGTGGCCTGCATGTCCTTCAGCTTCTTCAGCGAGCCCTTGACCGTCTTGAAGTTGGTCATCATGCCACCCAGCCAACGCTGGTCGACGTAGGGCTGGCCGGCGCGCTGCGCTTCCAGCGCGATCACCTCACGCGCCTGGCGCTTGGTGCCCACCATGAGGATGGTGCCGCGCTTGGCAGACAGTTGCCGAACGAACTTCATCGCTTCCTCGAATTTCGGCAGCGTCTTTTCGAGGTTGATGATGTGGATCTTGTTGCGATGGCCATAAATGTACGGGGCCATCTTCGGGTTCCAGAAGCGGGTCTGGTGCCCGAAATGGACGCCGGCTTCCAGCATCTCACGCATGGTGACTGACATGAATAACTCCAAAAGGTTGGGTCTAGAATCCGGCGCGAATCGCCCTGAACACCACGGAAACCCCGTGCTGGGGGCGACACCTTGTCGATGGCCGGTTCGCGATTGGTTTGCCAGCAGCCCGAATGCGGTGCGCCTGAGTGATTCGCTCGCCGCCGCAACGTGTTTCAACGTTGGCTCGACCCGCAACGCCAATGAGCGTTGCCTTGATGAACCCCTCTGAAGCCCGCATGGACCCCCAGCAAAACCCAAAGATTATAGCAGTCAGCGTCCAGTCGGCTGCTGAAGCCGTGAGCCGTGCACTGGCTGCGGCCGATGAGCCTGCCTGTACCCATGTGTACCTGCGCAAGTTTGAGGCCCAGGCTCGCGCCGCAGCGCAGGCCTCTGACTTGGCCCGCGCTGCCGGCTCGCCGCGGCTGCCGCTGGCGGGCTTGCCGGTGTCGATCAAGGACCTCTTCGACGTGGCTGGCCATCCCTGCACGGGCGGATCCAGGTCCATGGCCGATGCCACGCCCGCAGGTGCAGACTGCACCGCCGTGGCCCGGTTGAGGGCCGCCGGCGCGGCCCTGATCGGGCATACGAACTTGAGCGAGTTCGCCTTCTCGGGTGTCGGTACCAACCCTCACCATGGCACGCCGGCCAATCCGGCGTCGCCCAAGGGGCAGCCGCTGATTCCCGGCGGATCGACGTCCGGCGGCGCGGTGTCCGTGGCCGCAGGCGGCGTGTTTGCGGCCCTGGGTTCGGACACTGGAGGATCCATCCGCATCCCGGCTGCGCTGCAAGGCCTGGTCGGCTTCAAGAACACCCAACGCCTGACGCCGCTGGACGGCACGATCCCTTTGTCCACGACGCTGGACACCGCCTGCGCGATCACACGCAACGTGGCCGACGCGATCCTGGTGCATGGCATCCTTTCCGCCCGCGTCCCGCGCATGAGCCCCAGGCCGCTGGCAGCGTTGCGCTTCGCCGTTCCGCGCACCTTGATGTTGGACCAGTTGGATCCCAGCGTGGCCGCCGCCTTCGACCGTGTGCTGCGCACCCTGCACGACGCGGGTGCCGCGGTGCAGGAGATCGAACTGGCATGCCTCGGCCACATGGGCCAACTGCACTCGCAGGGCGGGTTTGCCGCGGCCGAGAGCTGGGCCTGGCACCGGGCTCGGTTGGCCACGCGCGCTCAGGACTACGACCCGCGTGTGGCCCTGCGCATTCGGCGAGGCGAATCCATGAGCGCTGCCGACTACATTGATCTGCACCTCGCACGGCGCCGCTGGATCGGCGATGTGACTCGGGAGATCGAGTCGTTCGACGCCCTGCTTTCGCCCACGGTGCCGATGCAAGCGCCGGCGATTGCGCCTTTGCTGGCCAGCGACGATGCCTTTTTCGAGGTCAATCTGCGCCTGTTGCGCAATCCAGCCGTGGTGAACATGCTGGATGGCTGCGCGCTGTCCTTGCCTTGCCACAACCCGGGCGATTTGCCGATCGGCTTGATGGTCTGGGGCCCGGCCATGGCCGATGATGGCGTGCTGGCCGCGTCACTGGCCATTGAAGCTGCGCTCGCAGGAGCCCATTGATGCGTGTGGCCGTGATAGGCGCCGGCATCGTCGGCGTAACGACTGCGTTCGAATTGGCGACGGATGGCCACGAGGTCACTGTTTTCGAACGCCGCAGCAGCGTTGCCGAAGAAGCGAGCTTTGCGAACGCTGGTGTGATTGCACCTGGCTATGTCACCCCGTGGTCGGCGCCAGGCATGCCCGCCAACGTGATCAAGCAGCTTTGGAGCCGCCATGCGCCTGTGCGTCTGGCTCGCCCCATGGCACCGGGCCAACTGCGCTGGCTGTGGCGATGGTGGCGCGCCTGTACGCCGTCCAGCTACGGCGCAAATCGCGCGGCCATGCATGCGTTGGCCCACTACAGCCACCAGCGGCTGCGTTCGATCAGCCGCGATCTGCGGCTCGAATATGAGCAAGCTTCGGGCTACCTGATCCTGCTTCGCTCCGGCCCCGAGCTCAGGATGGCCCGACCCGGCTTGAAACTGCTGGCGGAAATGGGCGTGAACTTCCACCTGGTGGATGCGGTCAAGGCGCGCAAGATCGAGCCCGGCCTGAATCCGGACACGCCGCTTCAAGCCGCCGTGCATTTGCCCAATGACGAAGTCGGCAACTGCCGACAGTTCGCTCACTTGCTGCGTTTAGAAGCGCAGCGCCTGGGTGCAGACTTCCAGTTCTCGCGCGATGTTCAGGGCGTGACGCCGGGCGCCAAGCCGATGGTGCAGCACGGCGCTGTTGGCGATGTCGGCAGCGCGCGCCAAGACAGTTTCGACGCGGTGGTGGTGTGCGCTGCGATGGGCGCACCCTCCTTGATGAGTGGCCTGGGCTGTCACCTGCCGATGATGCCGGTCCACGGCTATTCGCTCACCGCTCCACTGCGGATGGTGGAGGGACATCCCGACTTCGGTCCCCGCTCCGGCGTGATGGACGAGCGTTTCAAGGTTGCCATCAGCCGACTGGGCCAGCGCGTGCGGGTGGCCGGCAGTGCCGAGGTCGGTGGGCGACCTGAGCGCCACAACCCGGCGGTGCTCGAAACGCTGCACAAGGTGCTCGACGATTGGTACCCGGGCTGCGCACAACATGGCCAGGCCCAGTATTGGAAAGGTGCCCGACCCATGCTTCCAGACGGACCGCCAGTGCTTGGCCCCAGCGGAGCGGAAGGGGTGTGGCTCAACGTGGGGCACGGCTCCAGCGGGTGGGCCTTGTCCTGCGGGTCGGCGCGGGTCGTGGCAGACCTGCTGGCCCGTCGAGACCCAGGCGTTCCAACGGATCGGCTGGGGATGGATCGCCTCAAAGCGTGGTGACCGGTCGGCATCGGGCGGCAGGCCCGCGCCACAATCCGGTACCAGCCAAGGCACAACGCCGAGGCCACCACCTCGATACCCGCCATGCTGACATCGTTTGGCCCGCAGCCTGTCTTGCCCTCCACGCGGGAGTGGCCCATGCACGATGTCGCGGCAACGCGCCGCATCGAAGCAGCGGCGCTGGACGCCGCACCGGCCCATGCCTTGATGCAGCGGGCCGGGCAAGCGGTGGCTCGATTGGCCATGGCAACCGCACCCCAGGGGCGAACCGCCTGGGTCATGGCGGGCCCGGGCAACAACGGTGGCGATGGTTTGGTGGCTGCGAGCCTGTTGCACCGCCAAGGCTGGAGCGTGCGTGTGAACTGGCTGGGAGACCCCTCGCGTGGTCCAGCAGACGCCCTCTGGGCGCTGGCCGTGGCCCGAGCGGCGGGTGTGTCAATCGCAACTGGCCTGCCCACCGTGCCGCCGACGGCGGATGTGGCCATCGACGGCTTGCTCGGCCTGGGTGCCAGTCGTGCGCCTGAAGGTGCGATGGCGCAAGGCATAGCGCTCTTGAACCAATCGACCGGCTCGGTGCTCGCCATCGATTTGCCATCGGGATTGAGTGCCGACCGCGGGCTGGTGTTGGGCGAGCAGGCGGTGGTGGCGACCCACACCTTGTCGCTGCTGACCCTGAAGCCTGGGCTGTTCACTGCCCAAGGCCGTGACCGCAGCGGTCGAGTGTGGCTGGACAATCTGGGGGTGGCCGTCGATGAGAAGAGCGCCACGGCCTGGCTGATTGGTCCGCCTGCGATCACATCGCGGCTGCACGCACAGCACAAAGGCAGCTTTGGCGAGGTCTTGGTCCTCGGCGGAGCACCAGGCATGGGCGGTGCGGCCATGTTGGCGGCGCGCGCTGCATTGGCTGCGGGCGCCGGCCGCGTGTACTTGTGCCGCCTCGACGGCGCGGCCTGCAGCGTCGATCCGCTGTGTCCGGAAGTCATGCCCAGAGGCACCAGCCAAGTCCTGAACCCCGCCACCCTGGCCAGTTGCACCGTCGTCTGCGGATGTGGCGGTGGCTCGATCGTTGGCGAGACGCTGCCACTGGTGTTGCACCACGCGGCGCAGCTTGTGCTCGATGCCGATGCCCTGAATGCGGTGGCGGCGTCAACCGCGCTGCAACTTGCCGTTCGGGGGCGTGCGCATCGCGGCTTGTCGACCGTGATCACGCCACATCCGCTCGAAGCGGCGCGCCTTCTGTCGACCACGGCTGCAGCGGTCCAGGCCGACCGCCTGGGCCACGCCCAGCTTCTGGCCGAACGGCTGGCCTGCCACGTCGTACTCAAGGGCTCGGGCACAGTGCTTGCCGCGCCCGGCGCGGTGCCGCGCATCAACCCCACGGGCAACGCGCGCCTGGCCAGCGCCGGAACCGGTGACGTGTTGGCGGGCTGGATGGGTGGGAAATGGGCGTCGCTGGGTGACGCAAACGCCATGAAATCGGCCTGCGCCACGGTTTGGCGACATGGCCGTTCGGCCGAAGCGTTCGAGCAGGCTGGCCCTGTGCTTGCCGGCGCCCTGATTCAAGCGATGTCGCAGGCGACGACCTGAACCCGAAGCACCCGCCTGCTGACCGAGGCACGCGTGGCCTCATCGGCTCCTGCGCGTGCGTGGCGACTTCTTGGCGGCCCCACGATCGGTCTTCGCGCCAGAGGCACGACCTCCTGCCACCTTGGACCGCGCAGCCTTGACGGCGCGGTCCTTGGTCTTGACATCCTTCACGGCCTGTACGGCCGAGCCGGTCGACTTGCGGCCACGGATCAACAGCTCATCCACCTCGCCCTCGCGCACCATGCGGAAGTCGATCTTCCGGCCATCCAGGTCGACACGGCTGACCTGCACTCGGGCACGCGATCCCACGGCGTAGCGCACCCCGCTGCGTTCGCCGCGCAGTTCCTGCCGCGCCTCGTCGAATCGAAAGTACTCGCCGCCCAGTTCGGTGATGTGCACCAGGCCCTCCACGTACAGCTCATCCAGCGTGATGAACACGCCAAAGCTGGTCACTGCCGTCACGGTACCGGCGTATTCCTCACCCAGGTGGTCGCGCATGAAGCGGCACTTCAGCCATGCCTCTACGTCGCGAGAGGCCTCGTCTGCGCGCCGCTCATTGGCGCTGCAATGCGCGCCAGCGCTCTCCCACAGCACCATCTCCTGGGAATGGGGCTTGGCCGGGGCGCTGGCCGGCTTGCGCGGCATCTTGCTCGGTGTGGCGGGCTGTTGCACCTGACTCAGCACGAGGTGGTAGCGCTTGCCGTGCAGCAGCGCCTTGATCACCCGATGCACCAACAGATCCGGGTAGCGCCGGATCGGGCTCGTGAAGTGGGTGTAGGCCTCGTAGGCCAGACCAAAGTGGCCGCTGTTGGACGCGGTGTAGATCGCCTGCTGCATCGATCGCAGCAACATGGCGTGGATCTGCGCCGCATCGGGCCGATCCTTGGTTGCCTGCGCAATGGCCTGCAATTCGCTTGGCTTGGGATCGTCGCTGACACTCAGCCCGAGCCCCAGCGACTTCAAGTAGTTCTGCAGCGTGACCCGCTTTTCCGGCGTCGGCCCTTCATGGACTCGGTACAGCGCGGCATGCTTGTGGCGCTCGATGAAATCGGCCGAACACACGTTGGCCGCCAACATCGCTTCCTCGATCAACCGATGCGCCTCGGTGCGAGTGCGGGGAACGATTTTCTCGATCCGGCCATTGTCGTCGCAGACGATCTGCGTTTCGGTGGTCTCGAAGTCGATGGCACCTCGGGTGCCACGTTGCTTGAGCAAGGCGCGGTACACCTCATGCAGGTGCAGCAGGTGCGGCACCAGGTCCTTCCGGCGAACCGCCTCGACACCTCGGGTGTTGGCCAGCACCGCCGCCACCTCGGCATAGGTCAGGCGCGCGTGTGAACGCATCACCGCGGGATAGAACTGGTAGGCCTCGATCTCACCGCCCTGGGTGACCAGCATGTCACAGACCATGCAGAGGCGCTCTTCGTCGGGGTTCAATGAACACAGTCCGTTGGAGAGCTTTTCCGGCAGCATCGGGATGACCCGGCGCGGAAAGTACACCGACGTGGCTCGCTCGTACGCGTCGTCGTCGAGCGCATCGCCGTTCTTCACGTAGTGGCTCACATCGGCAATGGCCACGATCAGTCGCCAGCCGTCGAATGCCGCCTTCCCCTTGCCTCGCTTGAGGGGCTCGCAATACACGGCGTCATCGAAGTCGCGTGCATCCTCCCCATCGATGGTCACCAGGGGCACGTCGGTCAGATCGATGCGCTGACGCTTGTCGACCGGGCGCAGGTGGTCAGGCAGTCCGGCAGCCTGAGCCAGCGTCTCGGCCGAGAACCGGTGTGGCACTTCGTACTTGCGAACGGCAATCTCGATCTCCATGCCAGGGTCGTCGATCTCACCCAGCACCTCGGTGATGCGGCCGACCGGCTGCGAATACATCGACGGCGCCTCGGTCAGTTCGATCGCGACCACCTGGCCCACCGCAGCATTCGCCGTGGCGTTCTTCGGAATGAGGATGTCTTGCCCATAACGGCGATCCTCGGGGGCCACCAGCCACACACCGTTCTCATGCAGCAGGCGGCCGATGATGGGCGACTTGCGCCGCTCCAGGATGTCGACCACCCGGCCTTCTGGCCGACCTTTGCGGTCGTAGCGCAATACGCGAACCCGCACACGGTCGCGATGCAGCACGGCACGCATCTCCTGTGGCGCCAGATAGATGTCGGGTTCGTTGTCGTCGCGACGCACAAAACCGTGGCCATCGCGGTGGCCAAGCACGGTGCCCTCGACCTCGCTCATCAGTGCTGCGCCGGCATGCGCGCCGCTTGTTTCTTGGTTGGACTTTATGCTAGACTCCCAGCTTCTGTATTTGCCCAGATGGCGGAATTGGTAGACGCACTAGTTTCAGGTACTAGCGCTTAGCGGCGTGGAGGTTCGAGTCCTCTTCTGGGCACCAAACAAAGCAACGGCTGACACGAAAGTGTCGGCCGTTTTGCATGGCCCACGTCGGATCTCCAAGGGGATGGCCTCAAGGAATTGCACGTGCCGCGCCGGCGTCACCAAGGCGTCTGCCCCGGCGCTGAATGGGCAGCTTGCGTACGCCAAGCTCAAAGGCCTGCATGCGCAGGCCTCGTCGGTGAATCGAGTCGTCAAACGGCAAACTTCTTGGCCAGACCGTCTGGCCGAAGGTTGTCGTACTCTTCAAACGGCTGGTGGATCCACGGGCTCGTTGGCAAGGCCTCGACATGGTAGTCCGGCTGGTAGCCGGATGCACCCTTCAGCCAGATCACCGCGCTGCGCAACTCGCTGATGGCAGGCGTGCCACGCAATCGATCCACCACGGCCTTGAGCGTAACGCCAGAGTCCGCCAGATCATCGACCAGCAGCACACGCCCAGCCAGTTCGCCCTTGGGCATGGTGATGTATTTGGCCATGTCCAAGCGCCCCTGGATCGTGCCGGCTTCGGCCCGGTAGGAACTGGTCGACATGATGGCCAATGGCTTGTCGAACACACGCGACAAGACGTCCCCGGGGCGCATGCCACCGCGAGCCAGGCAAAGAATCTGATCAAACTCCCAGCCAGACGCGGCGATCTTGAGCGCCATGCGCTCGATCAGCATGTGGTACTCGTCCCAGGAAACGTAGAGGTGTTTTCCGTCGTCGGTGAGCATGAATGGGTCTCCAGCGTGTGCAGTGCGTGGTCTTAGGAGGAATGTGCGGGCTCAAGCCCCAAAGGGATGACGCACCAGGATCGTGTGCTCTCGGTCAGGGCTCGTGGAAATCACGTGGATCGGCACGCCGGTGACAACCTCGATGCGCTGCAGGTAGTGACGTGCATTGGGCGGCAACCGTTCGAGCTGGGTGACACCCACGGTGACCTCGGTCCATCCAGGGAGCGTCTCGTAGATCGGCTCGCAGCGAGCGATCTCGTCGGCACCCATCGGCAGAATGTCGATGATCTCGCCGTCGAGACGGTAACCCGTGCAAAGCTTCAATTCCTTCAGGCCGTCCAGCACGTCAAGCTTGGTGATGCACAGGCCCGACAAGCCGTTGACCTGGGCCGAACGCTTGAGCAACGCCGCATCAAACCAGCCACAGCGGCGTGAACGCCCGGTGGTGACACCCTTCTCCGCGCCCACGGTGCTCATGTGGTGGCCGGGCGTTCCCGGAACCTCCCAATCGAGCTCGGTCGGAAACGGACCTCCCCCCACCCGAGTGCAGTAGGCCTTGGTGATGCCAAGCACGTAGTGCAACAGGCTCGGCCCCACGCCGGCGCCGGCAGACGCATTGCCTGCGACGCAGTTGCTGGACGTGACGTAGGGATAGGTGCCGTGATCGATGTCCAGCAGCGTGCCCTGCGCGCCCTCAAACAGCAGGTTGTGCCCCGCCGCGTGCGCCGCATTGAGCTCGCGCGACACGTCGGCCATCATGGGCTTCAACAACTCGGCATGCCGCATCGCTTCGGCAAACACCGATTCGAATTGCACCTGGCCGTCGACCATGTAGCGCCGAAGTGGCTCCGGGAAGGCGAAGGTCTCGGACCCCAGGAAGCTCGTCAGCACGTGGTTGTGCAGGGACAACAGCTCGCGCAGCTTCGTCGCAAAGCGCTCCGGATAACGCAGGTCCTGCACCCGCAAAGCGCGGCGAGCGACCTTGTCTTCGTAGGCCGGTCCGATGCCGCGGCCGGTGGTGCCGATCTTTTCGGTGCCGCCCTGCTCCCTCGCGGCCTCGCGCGCGACGTCGAGCGCCGCATGGAAAGGCAAGATCAGTGGGCATGCCTCGGAAATGCGCAGGCGCGAGCGCACTTCAACGCCGACCTTTTCCAGACCCTCGATCTCCTCGAACAGCTTGGCGGCGGAAAGCACCACGCCGTTGCCGATGTAGCACTTGACGCCGGCTCGCATGATTCCGCTGGGAATCAAATGCAGTGCAGTCTTCACCCCGTTGATCACCAAGGTGTGTCCGGCGTTGTGTCCGCCTTGGAAACGCACCACGCCATCGGCGCTTTCGGTCAGCCAGTCGACCAGCTTGCCCTTGCCTTCGTCACCCCATTGGGTACCGACGACAACGACGTTGCGGCTGCGTGCCGGGTTCTCAGTCTTCATTTCTGGCATTCGTGTTGACGGGTCGGACGTGTTCAAAGCGCGCGCAGGACCCATTGACCACCCACAGCGACCAACTCGCGGTCGCAATCGAATTCTTCACCTTCGTGATCGTGCCCGGGCAGCATGCACACCACCGTCTCACCCCGACCACGCAGCTCGCGCACGGCCGCGCGCAATGCCGCTTCTTCACTCCACGGTGCGCGCACGGCCTGGCGTCGCGCTTCGGTCCGTGTGCTGGCCACCAATGCCTTTAGATCGGCACTGAAACCCACTGCGGGGCGGTTGCGCCCAAACACTGCACCGACCTCGTCATAGCGGCCACCGCGCAATAGGGCATCGCAGGCCCCGTTCGAATAGACGGCAAACCGCGTTCCACTGTAGTACCCATGACCACCCATGTCGGCCAGATCGAAGCCGATCGTCACATCGGGACTCGAGGCTGCCACGTGCCCGGCCAGCCAGGCCAGATCATCCAGGGCCGCAATGATCAAGGCGTGCGCCGGCAAGACACGACGCGCCTGCTCCAACACCGATGCATCGCCATAGAGGTTCGGCAAGGCCAGCAGGCCCGCTCGGGTGGCTGCCGGCAAGTCCATGCTCAGCACATTCAGGCGACCTGAGTCCTTGCTGGCCAGCGCCGAAGCCAACTCCATGCGCACCCCGGCAGGCACTGCAGCGTCGCCCAGCACGCCACGCAGGATGCGTGCATCGGCCAAATCCAACACCAGCCCGGTGATGCCTGCAGCTCGCAATCCATCCAGGGCCAGTTCCTGGATTTCGAGATCGGCCTCGAGCCCAGCGTGGCCGTAGATCTCGGCGCCCAACTGCAGCGGCTCACGGGTGCTTTGTGCGCCTTGCGGCCGGGTGTGCAGGACCGGCCCACAGTAGCTCAAGCGGGTCACGCCATTGCGGTTGAGCAGGTGCGCGTCGATGCGAGCCACCTGAGGCGTCGTGTCGGCCCGCACCCCCAGCGTGCGGCCGCTGAGTTGGTCCACGAGCTTGAAGGTGCGAAGGTCCAGTTCCTGACCAGTGCCCGAAAGCAAGGAATCCAGGTGTTCCATCAATGGGGGCTGCACCAACTCGAAGCCATAGCCACGGGCCATGTCCAGCAAGGTGCGTCGAAGCGCCTCGATGCGCCGCGCCTCGGCGGGCAGAACATCGGCAATGTGCTCGGGCAACAGCCAAGCAGAGGGCATGGAAATCACCGGGGTATTGAAAGCGGCATTGTACCGGGCCGCACCACAGCGGACCACCAGCGATGGCCCGTCGAGAGGCACCAGATCCTCGCGCGATCGCTCAGCGCCACAACACCAGCAAGAGCACCCCCACCAACATGCTGGACAGGCCGACAAAGCGGATCTGTCCGTCGCTCATCTTCGTGGCACGCTCGAAGACCTGACGCCAAACGCCGGGACTCAAGAACGGCAGCAAGCCCTCGATCACCAGCATCAGCGCCAGCGCGCCCCAGACCAGATCGCTCATTGATCGTGCGGGTGTCCGCGTCAGCGTTTGCCTGCAGGCGCAGGCGGCGCCGCGCCATTGCCGCGCATGGCCCGGAAAAACTCGCTAGACGGGTCAACCACCATCACGTCATTGCGGCTGCGAAAGCTCGCTCGGTAGGCCTCGAGGCTGCGATAGAACTGTGCGAACTGGGGATCACGCCCGAAGGAATCCGCGTAAAGCGCCGATGCCTTGGCATCACCCTCGCCCTTGACCTTTTGCGCATCGCGATAGGCCTCGGCAATGATCACCTCGCGCTGCTTGTCGGCATCGGCCATGATCTTCACGCCCTCTGCCACGCCCTGGGAGCGCAATTCGTTGGCCACCTGCTTGCGCTCGGATTCCATGCGCTTGTAAACCGAATCCGTGATGTCGGCGACGAAGTCAACCCGCTTGATCCGCACATCGACGATCTCGATGCCAAAGGCCCTGGCTTCGTCGATGAGCCGATTGCGCACGTCCTGCATCACCTTGTCACGCTCGGCAGAGAGCACGCCGCGCACGGTTCGCTTGGTGATCTCCTCATTGAATGCGGCTTGCACGATCGGACTCAGGCGAGACTCCAGGGTGCGCATGTCGGTGCCGTTGTTGCGGATGAACTGACGCGGTTCGGTGACACGCCACTTGATCAGCCAATCGATGATCAGGCTCTTCTTCTCTGCGGTGAAGATGGGACGGGTTTCGGGGCTGTCCAGGGTTTGCACGCGCTTGTCCAGGAACACGATGTTCTGGAAAGGGGGCGGCAGCTTGAACTTCAGGCCCGGTTCGGTGATGACCTCCTTGATCTCACCCAGGGCATAGACCACCGCCACTTGGCGCTGATCGACCACGAACATGGTGGACGCCGCGACCATCACGGCGATCAGGAGGCTGGCGACTGCAATTCCGATGCGATTCATGGGGTGCCCTCCTCGCGCTCAGCGCACGTCACGTTCACGACTGCGACCGCCATCGCGCGATCGGGCGTCGTTCGCGCCGGTGAGCGCCGGGCTCTCGGGCACATTGGACGAAGAAGGAATCGCGCCGGTCGGACCCGGCGCTCCAACCGCCACCCCGCTGCTGGCCGTGCCAGTTTGCTGCTGCAGCAACTTGTCCAAGGGCAGATAGAGCAGATTGGAGCCGGCCTTGCTGTCCACCATCACCTTGGTGACGTTGGAGTAGACCTGTTGCATGGCGTCGATGTACATGCGGTCCCGGGTGACGCCCGGGGCCTTCTGGTACTCGACCAACACCGAGCGGAATCGTTGCGCGTCACCTTCGGCCTGGGCCACCACCCGCTTGGAGTAGCCGTCTGCCTCTTCGCGAAGCCGCGCCGCGTCGCCGCGCGCCTTGGGGATCTTGTCGCTGGCATAGGCCTGGCCGTCGTTCTTGAAACGGTCGCGGTCAGCACCGGCCTTGACGGCGTCATTGAAGGCGGCCTGCACCTGCTCTGGCACCTGCACGTGCTGCACGTTGACATTGACGACGAGGATGCCGGCCTTCAATCGGTCCAACTGGCTCTGAATCGACTTGACGAGATCTGCCGCAATGGCGTCGCGTTGCTCGTAGAGCACCGAGTCGATCTTGCTTCGGCCAACGATCTCACGCACGGCCGACTCGCTTGCCTGCTCCACCGCCTTGTCCGGATCGCGGTTCTCGAAGAGGTAGAGCTTGGCGTCCTTCAGCCGGAACTGCACCGTGAAGCGGATGTCCACGATGTTCTCGTCCTGCGTCAGCATCGACGATTCCCGCAAGCCCGTGGCTTGGGCCACGGCATTGCGGCCCACATCCACGGTGCGCAATTGCGTCACAGCCACCGTCTCATGCGCCTGGAACGGATAGGGCCCGCGCCACTGGAAGCCCGCATCGACCGTGGCGCTGTATCGGCCGAAGGTGGTGATGATCGCTTGCTGGCCCTCCTGCACGATGAAGAAGCCGCTGCCGGCCCACACCAGCGCGGTCACGCCAACAATCAAGCCAAGGCCAATGCCCGCGCTGCGTGCGTCCGGTTGAAGCCCCCCGCCGCCTGAGGGCGGCCCGGGCTCGCCGCGGCCGGGCTCGTTGCCCTTGCCACCGCCGAACAGCCCGCTGAGTTTGCGGTTGAAGTCGCGCCACAACTCGTCCAGGTCCGGTGGCCCGTCGTTGCGGCCATTGGCCATCCAAAGCCCATGCCAGGCCTTGGACAAAAGGCCTCGGGGCCGGGGCAACTGCGCGCCTGGGGGAACTTGCGCGGCGTGCCTCGAGAGGTCGTTCGGCTCCTGCTTGGCGCTGGAGGAAGTTGTATGCATGCTCATCAGGGAGAGGATGGTAACGCCACAGCGTCTGGGGCCGACTCGGTCAACTGCGCAGATGGTGTCTCGAAAGGCGGATTCAAGCCCTTGCCTGCCGCCGCCTGGGTGATCAGTGCGCGCAGCACCTCCAGCCCCTTGCCCTGCACGGCACTGACAAAGACGCGCGGGACCCACAGGCCCGGCTCACGCTCCACCCAGTCCTGCGGCAAGCGGGGCAGCGATTCGAGTTGGTCGATCTTGTTGTAGACGAGCACCTGCGGAATGCGGTCTGCATCGATTTCTTTCAGCACGCGCTCGACCTCTTTGACCTGCTCGTGAACAGTGGGGCTGGCAGCGTCCACGACGTGCAGCAACAGGTCGGCATCGGCAGCCTCCTGCAGCGTGGCCTGAAAGGCCTCCACCAGCTTGTGCGGCAGGTCGCGGATGAAGCCCACCGTGTCGGACAGCGACACACTCGCGCCCAGTTCCACCAGGTACAGCGAGCGGGTGGTGGTGTCCAGCGTCGCGAAAAGCTGATCGGCGGCAAACGCCTTGGCCTTCACCAGCGCATTGAACAACGTGGACTTGCCGGCATTGGTGTAGCCCACCAGCGAGATCCTGAAGCTGCCGCTGCGTTCGCGCGAGCGCCGCTGCGTACCGCGCTGCTTCTTGACCTTTTCCAGCCGCGCCCGAAGGGTCTTGATGCGTTCACCCAACATGCGGCGATCCAGTTCGATCTGCGCTTCGCCGGGCCCGCCTCGGTGGCCCACGCCGCCGCGCTGCCGCTCCAAGTGCGACCAGCGGCGGACCAGGCGTGTGGAGAGGTACTGCAGCCGCGCCAGTTCGACCTGCAGCTTGCCTTCGTGGCTCTTGGCGCGCTGGGCAAAGATCTCCAGGATCAGTGCCGTGCGGTCGGCCACCGGGACACCGATGTGGCGCTCCAGATTGCGTTGCTGTGCTGGTGACAGCGCCTGGTCGAACAGCACACCATGCGCACCATGGGCCAGCACCAGTTCCTTGATTTCGTCGGCCTTTCCAGAACCGACGAACAGTGCCGCGTCAGGTGCACTGCGACGGCAAACCACCCGGGCAACGACCTCGTCCCCCGCTGAGCTGGCCAACAAGGCCAACTCATCCAGTGTGGGGTCGAAACTGTGGCCCGAGCCGAGATCGACGCCAACCAGAACAGCCCGGTTGGACTGGCCATCGCCGGGCAAAGCAACCGGCGCTGATGCACCGGATTCATGGGCGGTCAAGATGGTGCCGGCTGTGCGCGCAACGCTCGTCGCGGCGCTCAGGCCGCGTCGCCTGGTTCGCTGGCGTGGAAGTTCACAGGCCGCCCTGGCACCACCGTGGAAATGGCGTGCTTGTAGACCATCTGGGTGACCGTGTTGCGCAGGAGGACGACGTACTGGTCAAAAGACTCGATATGCCCTTGCAACTTGATGCCGTTGACCAGGTAGATCGAGACCGGTACATGCTCCTTGCGCAGCAGGTTCAGGAAGGGGTCTTGTAGGAGTTGCCCTTTGTTTGACACGATATGCTCCGTGTTGGAAGTTCGAAGACGCTGCACCTTATCACAGCGCACCAGGCATGCACTTCGATGGGGCCACTCAGGACCGGGATTCGTCAAACGGGTTGTGCGACGACTTCAGCTGAATTCGCAGCGGAGTGCCCACCAGTTTGAAGTGCTCGCGCACGCGAGCCTCCAGGTAGCGCTTGTAGCTGTCGGATACGTGCTCAAGCGCATTGCCATGGATCACCACAATGGGAGGATTCATGCCGCCCTGGTGGGCATAGCGCAGCTTGGGACGGAACTGCCCGGCCCGCTTGGGCGCCTGGTGCGAAACGGCCTCCAGCACGAGCCGAGTGAGCACCGGCGTGGGCAACTTGCGCGTGGCCGAGGCGTGCGCGTCGGAAATCGCCTTCCACAGCGGCCCCAGCCCCTGGCGTTTGAGTGCCGAAATGTGCAGCACTGGCGCGAAACGAAGGAACGCCAGGCGTTGCTCGATGGACCGCTCCAGCATCTCTCGCTGGTAGCTGTCGATCGCATCCCACTTGTTGATGGCCACCACCACTGCGCGGCCCGCTTCGAGGATGTAGCCGGCAATGTGCGCGTCCTGATCGCTGACACCCTGGGTGGCATCGATCAGCAGCACCACGACATTGGCATCGGCGATGGCCTGCAGCGTCTTGACGACCGAAAACTTCTCGATCGCCTCGAACACCTTGCCCTTGCGGCGCAGTCCCGCCGTGTCGATCAGTTCGAACTTCTGGCCGGCGCGCTCGAACGGCACGCTGATCGCGTCTCGCGTGGTGCCGGGCTGGTCGTAGGCCACCAAGCGTTCTTCACCCAGCCAGGTGTTGATCAGCGTGGACTTGCCCGCATTTGGGCGGCCCGCCACCGCCAGGCGAACCGGCGCGGCTTCGTCCGACACGGGCTCGTCCTGGTCTTCAGGAAAGTCCTGCAAAGCGGCGTCCAGCAGGCTGCGGATGCCCTGGCCGTGCGCTGACGAAATCGGATGTGGCTCGCCGATGCCAAGCTCGTGAAACTCGGCCAGGCGAGGCGACTCGATCATGCCCTCGACCTTGTTCACCGCCAGCAGCACGCGCTTGCCCGAGGTGCGAAGGAATCGCGCGATATCGTGATCCTGCCCGGAGACGCCGGCACGACCATCCACGACAAACACAACGACGTCGGCCTCTGCCACCGCCTGTTGGGTCTGGCGCGCCATCAGCGCCACCACGCCACTGGGTTTCTCGGGCTCGAAGCCACCCGTGTCGATGGCGATGTATTCCCGACCGGCATGCTTGCCGTCGCCATAGTGCCGGTCGCGCGTCAGGCCGGCGAAGTCGGCGACGATCGCGTCACGGCTCTTGGTCACACGGTTGAACAGGGTCGACTTGCCGACATTCGGCCGACCCACCAGGGCAATGACGGGCTTCATCAGGTCGGTCGCACGCGATCCGTCATTCCGGACGGAAGGCGAAGATGCCGCCGTTGCGCGTGGCCACCAGCACCGTGGACCCACTCAACACCGGCGCCGCAACGATCGGCGAGCCATCGGTGGGCAGGCGCAACACCGCCTGGCCAGTATCGCGATCCAGAAAGTGAAGCTGGCCTTCCGTGTCGCCGAAGACCACCGTCTTGCCCACCACGACGGGTGCACTCAAACCGCGATACAGCATGGTCTCGTTGGTCCACACGATATCGCCACTGGTGCTGCGCCAGGCCGTGATGCGGTCGGACGCATCGGCACCCACCAGCACGTCGGCGTCCCCTCCCACAGCTTGCTGGCCGCCGGCCAGCCGGCTCCACTTCAATGTGGCGTTGTTGGCGGCAATGCATCCGACAGCGGTCTGGAAGGCCCGGGCGCAAAACACGTCGCCCAAGCGCAGCACCGGCCCAACCAGGTCGTTCAGTCGCTCAACCTCGTTGGTACCTCGCGGTGAGGTGAGCGCGGTCTCCCAACGGACGCTGCCGGTCGTGGGGTCCAGACCGACAAGCATGGCGCCCTGGCCAACCAGCAAGGTGTCCTTGAACGACGTGATCACGCCCGCCTGAGCCAAGGTCAAGGCCTCGCCACTGCGCTGGTGCGTCCAGATGCGCTTGCCGTCGAGCAGGTCGAAGGCGTGCACGGCGCGGTCCACGCCCATCACGAAAACACGCTCACCGGCCACGAAAGGCGCCGTGGCGGTGTTGGATTCGAGCTTGGCGGTCCAGGCCTTCACGCCCTTGTCGAGCACCACCAATTCGTTGTCGACCGTCACCACCGCGGCAAAGCGCCCATCGCTGCCCACACCTGCCGACAGCTTGCCGCCGGCCTGCCCGCGCCACTGCTCGCGGCCGGTCTGAAGGTCCAATGCCAGCACGGTGCCGTCGCCACCGGCCACCATCACCACCCCATTGCGCACCGGCATGGCCAATGGCATGCGAACGCTGTCCACACGGGCCTGCCAGATCTGCCTGCCCGCGATCTTGGGCGTCAGCGCAGCCAGCGGTGTGGGCTTGGGTCGATCACTAGAACACGCGGCCATGAGCAAGGCAAGGCCGACCGCCAACCAGGCACGGGCGCCCATCACTTGGCGGCTCCTGACGCCACTGGCGCTGCACCCAGTGCAGTGAGCTTGGCCTCGACCAGTTGGCGATAGTTCATTCGTTCGTCCATGGCCTTGTAAGCCGCACCGTAGGCCGTCTTGGCCTCGTCCCGTTTGCCCTGGGCCAGCAGGATGTCACCGCGCCGGTCGGCCGCCAGGGCGGCAAACGCCGGTGACTTCGTGCCATCCAACTGCTTGAGCGCGTCGTCGTACTGCTTGGCCTCGAACATCAGGCCTGCCAAACGAAGCCGCGCAATGCTGCGGTAGTCGTCATCGCTGGCGTTGTCGGCCACCCACTGCAAATTGGCTCGGGCACGATCGGCCTGGCCTTTTTCGAACTGCAGCTTGGCGGCCAACAACCCGCCCTGCCCTGCAAACTCGGTGCGAGGGTAGCGGTCCTTCAAGTCATCAAAGGCCCGGCCTGTCTTCTGAACATCTCCCTCCTGCGCCGCGCGGTCCAGCGCCTCGAACAGCCCGCTGGCCTTCACGGCCTGATCGCGCTGGTACCAGTTCCAGCCGTTCCAGCCGGCAAAGGCCAACAACACCACCGTGAGCACCCAGGTGATGACGTTGCCCCACTGCTTCCAGAAGGCCTTGAGTTCGTCGAGTTGTTCCTGCTCTTGCAGATCTAGTTGGTTCGCCATGTCGGCCGGGTTCGAAAGCTACAAGCGTGGATTATGCGTTGCGCAGTTGTGCGGCCCAGGCTGGCACGTCCGAAAGCGGGCGCAGCGCTTGCGCAGCAGACGCGTCGCGCAAGGGTTTGATGGTCACCATGCCCTGCGCCACTTCATCGCCACCGAACACCAGTGCGAAGCGCGCGCCACTGGCATCGGCCTTCTTGAACTGCGACTTGAAGCTGCCCTGCCCGTCCTTGCCGGCAGCGTGCATGAGCACCGCCACACCGGCAGCCCGGAGCGCTTCGACGGTGGCGATGGCCGTCGGGACGGCGTGAGCATCGGGAACCACTGCATAGGCGTCCGGGCTGCTGGCCGGTGGCGTGATCCCTTCCTGCTGCAGCAGATCCAGCACGCGTTCGATGCCCAGGCCCCAACCGATGCCTGGCGCGGGTTTGCCGCCGATCATCTCCACCAATCCGTCGTAGCGGCCCCCACCACAGATCGTGCCCTGAGCGCCCAGCTTGGGCGTGACCCACTCGAACACCGTGAGGTTGTAGTAGTCCATGCCGCGCACCAGGCGAGGGTTGATCACAAAGGGCTGCCCGACAGCGTCCAATGCGGCCTTGACGGCGTCGAAGTGCTTCAGCGAGGCTTCACCCAGGTAGTCCATCAGGCGCGGCGCCGACTCGACCACGGACAGCATGTTGGGGTTCTTCGTGTCCAGGATGCGCAACGGATTGCTGTGCAACCGGCGCTGGGCCTCGGCATCAAGCAGGTCGGCATGACGCTCGAAGTGAGCGATCAGCGCGGCGCGATGCACCTTGCGCTCGTCGGACTGACCCAGGCTGTTCAATTCGAGCCGCACATCGGACAGGCCAAGGTCGCGCCACAAGGCGCGCGCCATCAGGATCACCTCGGCATCCACATCCGGCCCACCAAAGCCCAGGGCCTCGACGCCCACCTGGTGGAACTGGCGATAGCGGCCGCGCTGCGGCCGCTCGTGCCGAAACATGGCGCCGATGTAGAACAGGCGCTTGCCGCCGTCGTAAAGCATGGAGTGCTCGATGGCCGCCCTGACCACGCCGGCCGTGTTCTCCGGGCGCAATGTGAGCGGGTCACCATTCATCGAGTCGATGAAAGAGTACATCTCCTTCTCGACGATGTCCGTCACCTCGCCCAAGCCGCGCACGAACAGCGGCGTCGGTTCGACGATTGGCGTGCGGATGTTCTGGTAACCGTAGCGGCGCATCAGGGCACGCACGGTGTTCTCGAACCATTCCCAGCGCGCCGATTCCGGCGGCAGGATGTCGTTCATGCCTTTGACGGCTTGCAGTGCTTCGGCCATGTCGTGCGGTGGGCCGGCGCAAGCAGGCCTCTGAGAATAGGAATGAAATCGGGAAGCGGTCGTGCAGCAACGCGTCAATGCGCTGCCGTCACCGAACCAAAGCGGCGCTCGATGTAGCCTTCGACGATCTTGTGGAATTCCTGCACGATGCCTTCACCGCGCAAGGTCATGGCCTTCTGGCCATCGATGAAGACCGGCGCGGCCGGCGCCTCACCGGTGCCGGGCAGGCTGATGCCGATGTCGGCATGCTTGCTCTCGCCGGGTCCGTTGACGATGCAGCCCATCACCGCCACCTTCATGTTTTCGACACCGGGATAGCGCGTGCGCCAGACCGGCATCATCGCGCGAAGGTGGTCGTCAATCTGTTTGGCCAGTTCCTGGAATGTGGTGCTGGTGGTGCGACCACATCCGGGGCAGGCCGTGACGCTGGGATTGAAGTTACGCAAGCCCAGTGCTTGCAGGATCTCGAGCGCCACCACCACTTCCTGCGTGCGCGATTCGCCAGGTTGCGGCGTGAGACTCACGCGGATCGTGTCACCGATGCCCTGCTGCAACAGTTGGCCCATGGCCACGGCAGACGCCACCGTGCCCTTGGTGCCCATGCCGGCTTCGGTGAGGCCAAGATGCAGTGCATAGTCGCAACGTTGCGCCAAGGCCCGATAGACCGTGATCAGGTCCTGCACGCCACTGACCTTGCAGCTGATGATGATCTGATGGGCCGGCAAGCCCAGCTCGCGTGCCCAATCGGCGGACTGCAACGCCGACTTCACCAGCGCCTGGTACATCACTGCTTTGGCATCCCAGGGACGGACGCGCCGGGCGTTTTCATCCATCATCGAAGCCAGCAGCTCCTGGTCCAGGCTGCCCCAGTTCACGCCGATGCGCACCGCCTTGTCGTGACGGCAGGCCGCCTCGATCATCTGAGCGAATTGCCGATCTCGCTTGTCGCCCTTGCCCACATTGCCAGGGTTGATCCGGTACTTTGAAAGCGCAGCGGCGCAGTCGGGGTATTGGGTCAGCAGCGTATGGCCGTTGTAGTGGAAGTCGCCGATCAGCGGGACGTCGATGCCCATGCGATCGAGCTGCTCACGGATCGCCGGCACGGCCTGAGCGGCCTCGGGGGTGTTGACGGTGATGCGCACCAATTCGCTGCCCGCCAACGCCAGTTCCTTCACCTGGATCGCCGTCTCGATCGCCTGGACGGTGTCGGTGTTGGTCATCGACTGCACCCTCACCGGTGCGTCGCCGCCCAGCGTGACCACGCGGTCGCCCCAACGGATCTTGGCTTGCAGCGTCGGCCGCTTGGCGGGCAACTCGGCCAGGATGGGCGAATCGTCGTTGGTGGGTGGATTGCTCATGGCGAAGGATCCTCGGCCGGGCTCATCGCAAATCCACCGTGGCCGTGTTGCCACGCGTGGCCGGCGCAATGTCCACCAACTGCCCGCGCAGGCGCAGCTCGGTGCCTTTGGCGTTGCCGATGCGCACGCGCATCGGCGGTTGGGCGTCGACGCCCGTCGTCTCGCCCGCGGCGACCACCCGGCTGAACAGGATCTTGCCGTTCGGATCGCTGATCTGCACCCATGTGGCATCCGTGGCGCGAACCTGCACCGGGGCATTAAGCAAGCTGGCCGCTTCAGCATCCGAGGCCCTCGCGGACACCACCGATGGTGTGGCAGTGGCCGAAGCCGCTTCGCTCAGGGGCACCGCTGGCAGGCCCGGCATGGCCCCAGTGGATGTCGCCGCAGCAAACCCTGCGGTCGCGCCCGGTTCGGACGTTGGAAACTTCGCATCCGAGCTTGACTTCTGGTCGAGACCGACCTTGCTCGGCGGCAGGGCCGGTACCGGCTCCTTGGCGTCCTCGCTCGATGCACGCAGGTTGGCAGGCTTCGAACCCGTCACCCCCCTCAACCACTCGGTGGGCACAAAGGCGACTGCCGCCGCGCCCAACAGCAAAGCGAGCACGACCCAGGTCACCGGGTGGCGCAACCACAAGCGATCCAGTGGATCGATGCGACCCGGGCGATCCCGAAACGGCGTATTCAATCCTCGCTCGACCTTGTCCAGCGCCATTGGACCTGCCGATGGCAGGCGTGCCAAGACCGGCGCCGAATCCACCTTCAGCGCGCGGCAAACCGCTTGCGCCAGTGCTCGAGTGAACGTGGCATCCGGCAGATCGGCATAACGCTCAGCCTCCAGTGCCTCGAGCTTGGCTTGCGGCACTTTGATCGACGCCGCCAACGCAGCGATGTGCAGGCCTTGCGCCAGTCGCGCATCGCGCAGCATGGCCCCGGCACCTGTGCTCGCGCCGTTGATGCCTGCGGCTCCGCCGACGCTGGCAGCCTCGCGGCCGACAGACATGGTGGCTTGCCCTGCACCCCGGTCATTCATCGAAGCGTCTCCTCTCGTACAGCTGCGCCTCCGGCGCTCTTGGAAAACGCGACTTCAACTGCTCTCCAAATTCACTCACCCTGGCGAGGTTGCCCAGCTTGTTCTCGATGCGCGCAGCCAGCCACAGCGATTGCGCGTTGGTGCTTTCAGGCCGGCTGTTCACCCGGCCCACATAGAACCGGGCGCGCTCGAAATCCGCCCGGCGATACAGCACCTCGGCCAAGTTCATGGCCGTCGCCGGATTGCCCGCATCGAGCTCATACGAGCGCATCAAGGAGCCTTCGGCCTCCAGCCACTGTCCGGCTTGCGCCTGGCACAAGCCCTTGGCTGCCAAGGTGCGCGAGGTGGCACGGTATTGAGGCACCGTGAGCGCGGCGTCGAACTGTGCAATGGCATCCTTGAACTGCTGTTGTTGGCACAGGAACCAGCCATAGTTGTGCAGTGCGTCGGCATCACGCGGCTGCAATTGGAGGGCGCGCCTGAAGCTCGAATCGGCCAGCGCCGTGTCGCCCAGTCCCGCGTAGATCAAGCCGCGCAGGTTGTGCGCCTCGACCAGGTCGGGCTTGGCATGCATGGCCAGCTTGACTTCGTCCAAGGCCGTCTCCAACTGGCCTCTCGCGTAATACGCCGAAGCCAGCTCCAGCCGTGCCTTGGCGCGCCGATCGGCATCGGTCACGTCCGTCGAGGCGACCGCCTCCCGCGCCTCCGTCGCACCGGGGGTCCCGCAGCCTGGCAGGCCGGCCAGCGAAGCCGGCGCGAGCACCAGGGCCATGGCAAAACTGCGGGCGCGCATCACGGTGCCGACGTCGGCGAGGAAGCGATGCGGATGACGGGCCGCGTCATGCGCGCCTGCACGCTGGTGCGATCCTGCACCTCACCCGCCAGCTGGCCGCATGCGGCATCGATGTCCTCGCCTCGGGTCTTGCGCACCGTGGTGACGATGCCCGCGTCTTGCAGGATCCTGGCAAAAGACATCACTTGCTCCTTGGATGATCGCCGCAGACCGGAGGCCGGAAACGGGTTAAAAGGGATGAGGTTGAACTTGCAAGGCACCCGAACCGCGCCGGCTCGGCCACTGACCAACGCCACCAGCGCCTGGGCATGTTCGGCCTGATCGTTCACGCCATCGAGCATGCAGTACTCGAAGGTGATGAAGTCGCGCGGCGCCTGGTCCAGGTAATGCTGGCACGCCTGAAGCAGTTCACCGAGCGGGTACTTCCGATTCAGCGGCACCAACTGATCGCGCAAGGCATCTGTCGGGGCGTGCAATGACACGGCCAGCGCCACCGGGCAGTCTTGGCGCAGGCGCTCGATCATGGGCACCACGCCCGAGGTCGACACCGTGACACGCCGGCGCGAAAGTCCATAGCCGTGGTCGTCCAGCATGGTGCGCAGGGCGGGTACCAATGCCGAATAGTTCTGCAACGGCTCACCCATGCCCATCATCACCACGTTGGTGATCGCCCGCTGGCCTGCAGGCAAGGCCAGCCGTCGTCGCAACTGGTGCTCGGCATGCCAGAGCTGCGCCGTGATCTCACCGGTGGAGAGGTTTCGACTGAAACCCTGGTGGCCCGTCGAGCAGAATCGACAGCCCACGGCGCAACCGGCCTGCGACGACACGCACAAGGTCCCGCGGTCGTCCTCCGGGATGAACACGGCTTCGACCGCATTGCCATGCCCCACGTCGAAAAGCCACTTGATCGTGCCATCGGCCGAGGCGTGCTCGCCGACGACGGGCAAGGGACGAACGTCGGCGACCGTCGCCAGTTTTTCTCGCAGGCCGCGCGCCAAATCGCTCATCAGGTCGAACCGCGCTTCGCCTTTCTGGTGGATCCAGCGAAACAGCTGGACGGCGCGAAAACGCTTCTCGCCGAGCCCGGCGCAGTACGCGGTCAGCCCGTCGAGATCGAAGTCGAGCAGGTTGACGCGTTCCACGACCGCCTCAAGCGCGCCGAGTGGATTCAGCGGCTGTAGACGTTCATGCCGGGGAAGAAGAACGCCACTTCGACAGCCGCCGTCTCAGGCGCATCGGAGCCGTGGACGGCGTTGGCGTCGATCGAGTCGGCGAAGTCGGCACGGATCGTGCCCTTCTCGGCCTTCTTCGGGTCGGTGGCGCCCATCAGTTCCCGATTCTTTGCAATCGCACCTTCGCCTTCGAGGGCCTGAATCATCACCGGCCCGGAGATCATGAAATCCACCAGGTCCTTGAAGAACGGGCGGGCCTTGTGCACGGCATAGAAGGCCTCGGCCTCCCCACGCGACAGGTGCGCCATCTTGGCGGCGATGATCTTGAGGCCTGCGCCTTCGAATCGGGCGTAGATCTGACCGATCACGTTCTTGGCAACCGCGTCCGGCTTGATGATCGACAGCGTGCGTTCAATGGGCATAAAGTTCTCCTGAATCAATGACTTAAGAAGTAAACCGAGCATTCTAGCGGGTGCTCGTGTCGCTGTCCGGATCGCCGACTGGCGGTCGCGCGTCAAAGCGCTGCGCGGGGCGTCACTCAGCGGCCGCCACGGCGACCGCCGCCACCGCCACCTCGCCCACCGCGGCCGCCACCACCACCGCCACCGCCACCGTTGTTGCCCTGGAACTTGCGCACGAAGGCATCGGCGCCAATGTAGCCAACGGCCGTCTTCAAAGGATCGGGCTGCCCACCCTGGCTACCACCGCCACCACCACCGCGTTTGTTGCGGCTCTCATTGAGACCCCGCGGCTTCTCCACGAAGCGGCGGTCGTAGGTCTGCTGCAAGGGGTTCGGGATCGGCCCATCTTCCGCGTACTCACGCTTGGGCTGCCGGGCTTCTCGGATGGCACGCTTGTCGAAGGTCTGCTGCAGCGGGTTCGGGATGGGCCCGATGTCGTCCATCGCGTCACGGTCCTGCGCAGCGACCTCGGTGCCCCGATCCTGGGTACGTTCGCCACCACGGTCATTTCGATCGTTGCGACCTCGGCGACGGTTCTGGCTGTTGCGTCCTGCCCCCTCGCCACCCGGCGCTGGCCGGGCGCCCTGCTCCTGGCTCCTGCCTTGCGCGGGCTGCTGCCGCGGCTGCGCCTGCGACTCGCGCCCACCGCTGGCCAGGCGCCGCACTTCACGCACTTCGTCCTCGCTGAGATCAACGCAAACCCCGCGCTTCAAGCCGCGCGGCAGCACCACGCAACCGTAGCGAATGCGGATGAGCCGACTCACGCCCAGGCCCACCTTGTCGAACAGCTTTCGCACCTCGCGATTGCGGCCTTCCGTGATCACCACGCGGTACCAGTGGTTCACGCCCTCGCCACCCCCGTCGTCGATGGATTTGAACGCCGCCCGCTGGCCCTCGATGTCGACGCCGTCGAGCAACTTGGCCCGGGCCTCGGGCTCCAGGCTGCCCAGCACCCGCACGGCATACTCGCGCTCGACGCCAAAGCGCGGGTGCATCAGTTGATTGGCCAGGTCGCCCGAGGTGGTGAACAACAGCAAGCCCTCGGTGTTGATGTCCAGCCGCCCCACCGATTGCCATTTGCCGTGCTGCAGGCGCGGCAGCCGCCGGAAGACCGTGGGCCGGTTCTGGGGGTCATCGTGCGTGACCACCTCGCCCACCGGCTTGTGATAGGCAATGATCCGCGCCGGCGGTGGGGCAATGCGCAGCTTGACCAGGCGCCCGGCCACCTTGACCTGGTCACCAAAAGAGATGCGCTGGCCCACATGCGCAGGCTGGTCGTTGACGGTGACTTGCCCATCCTCGATCAACTGCTCCATGTCCCGGCGCGAACCGATGCCCGATTGGGCCAGCAGCTTGTGCAGCTTGGGCGCATCGGGCTCCGCAGCGAGGACGCGTCTTTCGGGTGCCACTGCACCCAACACGGGCCCGCCAGCGCCCGGCGCCTCAGCTTGCGGCGGCCCACCGGCGTCTGTTGCCAAGGCACCATCGAGTTCGGACTGCGCGTCGTAGTCGCCCGACAGCACCGCGGCGAAGGTGGCGGTGGCGTCCACCACAGGTGCTGCGCTGTCGCGACGGCCCGGGATGTCCTGGCGTCTGGCGGGACGATCATCCTGGCCCTCGTGGCGCACTTCGGCCCGTGCTCCTTCGACACCGTCCTCGCTTGTTGTCCCCTGGCGATCACGGTCACCACGACGACCGCGCCGACGGTTGCGTGAACGGCGTGGGCCATCTTCGGAGGCCGGACCTTCGCCCTTAGGTGGCCCAGCCTGTTCAGCATCGACGGTCAAACCGTCGCCTTCAATGCCGCCGATGGCCGCGGGCTCGGCTCGCGAATCGTCGAGCGGCGATGGCTCCGGCTCAGGGCGGTCCGCTGCCGCTTGCGTCGGCTGAATCGGTGCGACGGCGTCAGGGGCGGCCGGCGCCGTGGCATGCCGACTGGGGCGCTTGAAAACGTCGGCCACATCCGGCGCCGCCATCACGACAGGCTCGGCATCCGCAGAGGGCTCGACAGCCACGGCCTTGCGGCGTGTGCGCTTCGGCTTGGTCTCGACCGCATCGACCGCATCGGCCGACGGAGCCGCGGAAGCCACGGCCGCCTCGGGCACCGCTGCCGCAGCCGGGCGACGTCGCCGCGGCTTGGGCGCAACGGCATCGCCGTCCGCAGGCTGCGGATCGGTCGGGGGCAAATCGTTGTCGTGCGAATTCATGCTGGCGCGTCGGGTGGGTGGGCTGAGGTTTCTGGCGGAAGCGCCGCGGCCTGGGCTGCAGGCTCAGCGGCTGGGAAAGGTGTGTCGTCCTGGTCGGCGACGAGGTGTTCGGCAATGAGGGCTTGATCCGGCCCATGAGCCAACGCGGCTTGGCCACTTTGCTCATCCCCCTCAGTACGTGGACGACCCATGTCTTCTGCCAGGGGGCGGGCCGGTGGATCGAGCATCTCAACAGCAAGTGCGCCCGGACTGACATCGGTGTCGTTCAACTGCAGCATGGCTTGCTGGTCGTCGTCTGGCCCCAGCAACGAGGGCTGGATCGCTTCAAGCGCCGCCACGCTGGGCGTGCCGTCGATGGCGGGCAACTGGTCCAGACTGGCCAAACCCAGGTCATCGAGGAAATGCCGCGTGGTGGCATACAGGGCCGGCCGCCCCGGCGCTTCGCGGTATCCGATGGCCTCGATCCAGCCGCGATCCTCGAGTTGCTTGACGATCTGCGTGCTGACCGTGACGCCGCGGATGTCCTCGATGTCGCCCCGGGTCACCGGTTGGCGATAGGCAATGATCGCCAGTGTCTCCATCGTGGCGCGGGAGTAGCGGGGTGGCTTCTCCGGGTGCAGCCGATCGAGGTAGTGGCGCATCTCGGGCCGGCTCTGAAAGCGCCAGCCGCTGGACAGGGCCACCAATTCGACCCCTCGCCCGGCCCAATCGTCCGTCAGCTCGTCGAGCAAGGTGCGCAGCGTGTCTGCGCCGACCTGGTCGTCGAACAACGTGCGCAGCTCACGCAGCGGCAACGGCTGCTGCGCGCAGATCAAGGCGGTCTCGAGGACGCGCTTGGCATCCGATGTGTTCATGAACCTCTGTTCAGCTGGCCTGCTGCCCGGCCCGACTCGTGGGCAAACGGACTTTGCGGCGTTCTTCGGTCGCTTCTACCCGGCTTGGCTTGGCGCAGCGGCGCGTTGCTGTGGTGAGCAACACGCCCGAGCTGCCTGCGGCCCACACGGCCGGGGTGGCGTCGGCGCTTCCCGCGAGCAAACCACCAAGTGAGGTGACAGGGTGCCTGTAGGCCGACCCCGATGCTGGCGCAACTGCCGAATCGTCCGATTGTAGCCACATGCAGCCAGACTGGGTCGCCAGATGGCGATCAGGGCGAAGGCCAAGCCGCAGCCAGGTCGGCCGGCAACGGCGTCGTGAAGTGCATGGGCTCGTCGGTGATCGGGTGCTTGAAACTCAGTTCGGCCGCATGCAGGGCCTGGCGCTGCATGCCACGCATTGGGCGCCCGCCGTAAAGCGCATCGGCCACAAGCGGAAACCCCTTGTGCGCCAGATGCACTCGGATTTGATGAGTGCGTCCGGTGTGCAGCTTGCACCTCAGCGCTGTCACGCCGTCGACCACCGCAAGCCGCAGGACGTCGGTACGCGCCGCCTTGCCGGAGGCCACCACCGCCATGCGCAGGCGCGACACCGGATCGCGTCCCACCGGGGCTTCGACCGAGGCCTGCACCCAAGGCACGGCGCCGGTGGCCAGTGCCAGGTAGACGCGGTCGACCTCGCGCGCGGCGATGCTGCGCACCAATGCCGTCATCGCCGGGAGGGTCTTGGCCACCACCATGAGCCCGCTGGTGTCCTTGTCCAAACGGTGCACGATGCCGGCCCGAGGCAGCTCGGCTGCGCCGCGGTGATGGGACAGCAATCCATTCAGCAAGGTGCCCGACCAATGCCCGGCCGCCGGGTGGACCACGAGGCCCACGGGCTTGTCGATCACCAGCAGGTGCTGGTCCTCGTACACGATCGCCAAGGTCATCGGCTCGGCGTGAAAGGCCTGGCTTTGCGCCGTGGGCACGAGCTCCAGCCACAGGCGTTGGCCGATGCGCACTTTGCGCGACGCGGTCTGCTGCACCTGACCGTCGACCTTGACATGGCCGGCTTCGATCAGCGACTGCAGGTGGCTGCGCGAAAACTCCGGCGCCATGCTCACCACGCAACGATCCAGGCGCCGACCATGCTGGCCCGCGCTTACCGTGGCCTCGCGGGTCTCGTGGGCGGTGTCTTCGGGATCGTCGACTTCCGTCGCGATCGGTTCAGCAGCCAATGGGCCAGAGGTGGACATTAGAATCCCGCGGTCAGCTTAGATGCGAGGAATGACGCCGGCACTGTGTCCGGCGCTCGAGACCGATGAGCCTTTTTCAGCGTGTGCGCCTGTTGGCGCTGCCAGCATCCCTGATGCTTGCCGTCTTGGCCGGGTGCGGCTCGACCCCCAAGATCGACGGCGACAACCCGGAAAAATTGTATGCGGAGGCAAAGGACGACCTGGCCTCTGGCAGTTACGAGAAGGCGATCAAGGGCCTGGAGCGCGTGGAAGGACGCGCTGCAGGCACCTTGCTGGCGCAGCAGGCCCTGCTGGACATGGCGTATGCGCAGTGGAAGAGCAGCGAACGCGTCCAGGCGGTCGCCACCATCGATCGCTTCATCAAGCTCTACCCGTCCAGCCCGGCCATGGACTACGCGCTCTACCTCAAGGGCGTGGTGAACTTCAACGACAACCTGGGCATCCTCAGCAGCATCTCGAAGCAGAACATCTCCGAGCGCGATCAGCAGGCCTCGCGCGATGCCTACCAGGCCTTCAAGCAATTGGTGGAGCAGCACCCGGACTCGAGGTACTCGCCCGACGCGCGCGAACGCATGGACTACATCGTGAACTCGCTGGCCGAGTACGAGGTGCATGTGGCGCGTTACTACTACCGGCGCGGTGCCTTCGTGGCCGCGGCCAATCGCGCGCAACAGGCGGTGCGCGACTACCAGCAGGCGCCCGCGGCCGAAGAGGCGCTGTACATCATGGCCATGAGTTACGACCGCCTTGGCATGGCCCAACTGCGCGATGATGCCGATCGCGTGCTCAAGAAGAATTTCCCCAACAGCCGCCATCTTCGCGATGGCGTGCGCGTGCAGGAACGCGCCTGGTGGCAGTTCTGGTGAGCTGCGCTGCTGACCGACGCCTGCGCCCACCGCAGTGATGACGGGTCAGCCCCTGCCGAACAGCAGGGCATCGTTGCCAGCTGCCAGGTGATCCAGCCAGGCCAACGCATCTTCTTCGGTGTCCAACGCGCCCATCGGCGGCAGCGCCTGCCGCAGGCGGCGCCCATAGGCCATCTGCCTCAGGCGTGGATCGGCGATCACCAGCAGGCCCATGTCGGTCTCACTGCGGATCAAACGCCCGGCGCCCTGCTTCAGTGAAATGGCCGCTTCGGCCAGGTAGTAGTCGTTGAAGGCATCGCGGCCCGCCTTTTCCAGGGCACGCGAACGGGCTTGCACCAGGGGGTCGTTCGGCGGTGGAAACGGCAGCTTGTCGATGATCACGCATTGCAGCGCCGCGCCCGGAATGTCGATGCCTTCCCAGAAACTCTGGGAGCCCACCAGCACGCTGGAGGGCGTGTCCAGAAACCGCTCCAACAGGCTGCGTTTCGGGTGTGTGCCCTGCACCAGCACATTCAGTGGTTGGCCGAGCGCTGTTGCCGCCTGCGTGATGGCCTCGGCAATCAAGGGCAGCACACGCAAGGTGGTCGTGAGTACGAAGGTGCGCCCGCCCAGGCGCCCAGCCAGGCGCGCAGCCAAGGCGCCCACCGCGGCGGGATGCGTGGCCTCGTTCGGCTTTGGAAACCGCGGTGGCACCCAGGTGCGGGCATGCGCCGGGTAGTCGAACGGGCTGCCCACGCGCAGCTTGCGGGCGTCTTCCAATGCGGCGGCTTCGCAGAACCAGGCCAGTTCGTCGTCCGTGCCCAGGGTGGCCGAGGTGAACACCCAGGCCCGTGCACCCGTGGCCCGCTGCTCGACAAACAGGTCGCGGATGTCCAGTGGCGACTCGATCAAGCGCGCATCGCGCGGGCCCAGGTCGACCCATCTGACGCGGTCAGCGGGCGTCTCAGCCGCAAAGCCCTGTGCCAGGCGGATCTGGTCTTGCGCTCGCTCGCGCAGCCGACCGAAGTCTGGTGCCGTGGCCTCTACCGCGGCGATCGCTTCCGCGGTCGCGGTCGCTGCCGCTACCAGCTGCGCCAAGGACGAATCCAGGGCGCCGTCCCGCGCGCGTTCATCCCAGCGCAAGCGGATCACCCCGCGTACCTCACGAAGGGCACCGGCGCAGACCAGCCGCAGGTCACGCGCGGCCATTTCGAGCCCCCCGGCCAGTTCCTGCCATGGCTTCAAACCGCGGGCATGGCTCAGTCCTGCAGCCAGGATGTCGCGCGCCAGATCGATCACCTGCGCGGCCGACAAGGTGGTGGCCACAAATTGCAAACCTGTCTCGACGAGTTGGTGGGCCTCATCGAAGACCACCACGTCGGCGGAAGGCAACAGCTCGGCCACACCGCTGTCGCGCAGACTCAGATCCGCAAAGAACAGGTGATGATTCACCACCACCAGATCCGCGGCCATGGCCTCGCGCCGGGCACGCACCACATGACAGTCGCGAAAGCGCGGGCACTCCTGCCCAAGGCAGTTGTCGCGCGTGGACGTGACCAGCGGGATCACCGGCGAACGATCATCCAGGCCATCGATCTCCGCCAGATCGCCCGTCACCGTGCTTGCCGACCAGGCCTCCACGCGCGCCAGAGCGCGCACTGCGAACCGGTCCGGCAGGGTCGCGCTCTCGCGAGCGCCGGCCAGCCGATGTAGGCAAAGGTAGCTCGACCTGCCCTTGAGCAAGGCAATGCGGATCGGCATGCGCAACGCGTCGCGCAAGCGAGGCAGGTCGCGCATGAAAAGCTGGTCCTGCAGACTCTTGGTGGCGGTGCTGACGATGGCGCGCCGCTGCGACAGCAGCACAGGCACCAGGTAGGCAAAGGTCTTGCCGACGCCGGTGCCCGCCTCGGCCACCAGGGTGGCTCGGTCGTCGATGGCCTGAGCCACCGCTCTGGCCAAATGCTGCTGCACCTCGCGCTCGACGAATCCGATGTCGTGGTCGGACAGCAGCCCGCCCCGAGCCAAAGCCGCCTGTGTGCCGGTCACCAGGTCGTCGTCCGCCTCGTCCGTCATGACCCCAGCCGCCCTTGAATCGGGCCCGAACGAAAGACGGGCGTCACGCCGGCTGAGGCGGATCGATCTCCGCTTCGATGCGCGCAATCTTGTCGCGCAGCAACAGGCGGCGCTTCTTCAGGCGCCGCAGGGCCAGCTCATCCACCGGAGCACTTTGCGCGGCCCGATCGATCAGGTTGTCGAGATCCGCATGCTCGATCCGCAGTTCGATCAACTGCCGATGCGGCGAGCGCAGGTTCTCTTCATCAGGCTCAAGGGGATTCATTGCACGCAGAGTTTATAGTCTGAAGTCATGAGTGCTCCTCCAACCACCGCCTATCGCCTGGTCGCGGCCACGGCCATCCACCGCGGCGACCGAACCTATCAACAGGATCAGGTGGAACTGCTCACCCACGATCGTGTGCCTGGCTGTGTGCTGGGGGTGCTGGCCGATGGCATGGGGGGCAAGAGCGGTGGGCGCAAGGCATCGGACCAGGTCATCCTCACCGCGCGGCAGCTGTTCGAGCGCTATCTGCCGTCCAAGGACGACCCAGCCGAGTCGCTGAAGCAGTTGGTGATGGAGTCGCACCTGATGATCAAGCTGACCGCCATCACCTCGGAGGAAGAGCCGCACAGCACCATCGCGGCCTTCCTGCTCAGCCCGTCGCGCAGCTGTGATGTGGTTCATGCGGGCGATTCGCGTGTGTACCACTTCCGGGGCACCGAAATGGTGAGCCGCACGGTGGACCACTCCTACGTCCAACGCCTGATGGACGAGGGCAAGGTCACAGAAGAGCAGGCCAACACGCACCCGCAGGCCAACCTGCTGACCGGATGCCTGGGCACCCAGGCCGATCCCCCGATCTCGCTCGGTCACATCGATCGGGTCGAACCCGGCGACACGCTGCTGTGCTGCAGCGACGGCTTGTGGCACTACTTCACGCCACGCGAATTGGGTGCCACGGTACAGGCGCTGCCACCGCGCGAGGCCAGCGAGTTGCTGGTCTCCAAGGCGCGGCAACGCGCCAAAGGCGGCGGCGACAACCTGTCGCTGGTACTGCTCAGGGTCGAGCCGCTCTGAACGATCTCACCGTGCGCGGGCCGTGGCCTCAGGGTGTCGGTCACCGACCCGTGGATGGTGCCGCAAGCTAACGACCGACGCTGGCGGCCGGGGCGGGCACGGGCAAGCCGGCTGCCGGCGCATGTTTGCCCGCGTGCTCGGCGATGCGCTTCAAGACGTCTGCCCGGTGCTGCTCGGCTTGACCTCGGCGCTGTTGCGCCTCCGATGCCCGCGCAGCAGCTTGGCGCGCCGCACGCTGTTGAGCCGCCACGTGATCACGATGCGGCGCGGCGTGGGGCTTGGGTGATGCCGGCGGGTGCGGCGCCTTGGCCAGCCGGGGCTCGTCGGTGTGACCGGGTCGGCCCGCAGCAGCACCTGAGGCGGGCGCCGACGCCGATCGCGCAGGTTTGGGCGGCGCCACTGCGGCCTTGCGCTCGATCTCAGCGGTGCGGTCGGCGGCGCGTTGCGCTCTGCGGGCATCGCTGATCGCCAACTGCTCGCGGCGCAACCGATCCACGGTGGCCCGTCGTTCGGCACGTGCTCGGTCCATGCAGGCGGTGACGGCAAACTCCTTGCTGCAGGCGGCGGATGCCTTGGCATACCGTGAGTCAGCGTCCTGTTGTTCGTGGCGAATGCGCTCAAGCTCCGCCGCATCGGGCATGGCTGTTGCAGACCACGCCGCGGGCCCCGTGCACAAGATGGCCACGCCCATGGCCCAGCGCAGGCGACGCAGGGCCATCACAACAGTACCTTCGCGTTGTGCGCTTCGGCATGCGTCATCGGTGCGGCCCCGTCCCGCGCAGAGGCAAGTTGCAGTGGTGGGCGGCCGGGTTGGGTTCATGTGATGCGCGTGTCCACGTTGCGCCGCTCCAGTGCGAGGTAGTCGGTCGACCGCATTTCCTGCAGGCGCGACACCGTCCGTGGAAACTCATGAGCCAAAGGGCCCTCGGTGTAGAGGGCCTCGGCGGGCACGGCGGCGGACATGATGAGCTTGACCCGCCGGTCGTAGAGCACGTCCACCAGCAAGGTGAAGCGACGTGCTTCGCTGGCCAGGCGCGGCGGCATCTGCGGCACGTTGGACAGGATCACCGTGTGGAACTGCTGCGCGATTTCCAAATAGTCGTTCTGCGATCGTGGGCCACCACACAGCGTGCGGAAATCGAACCACACGACCCCACCAGCACGGCGCACCGATCGCAACTCGCGGTGCTCGATGTGCAGCACCGGATCTTCGTCGCGCGCCTCAGCCAGCTCGTTGAAGCTGCGCTCCAGAGCGGCCTCCGCCAGATCGCCCAATGGTGTGTGGTACAGCTGCAGGTGCTCCATCGTTCGGCGACGGTAGTCGGTGCCGTTGTCCACGCAGATCACCTCGAGCTTGGCCTTGATCAACTCGATGGCGGGCAGGATGCGGTCGCGGTGCAGGCCGTTCGGATACAGCGCGTCGGGCTCGAAGTTGGATGTGGTGACGATGGACACGCGGTTGGCGAACATCGAGTCGAGCAAGCGGTGCAGGATCATCGCGTCGGTGACATCGGCCACGTGGAACTCGTCGAAGCAGATCAGGCGGAAGCGGCGCGCGATGCGCTTGCCCAGTTCGTCGAGCGGGTTGACCGTGCCCTTCAGCTCCTGCAACTCGCGATGCACTTCGCGCATGAATTCATGGAAGTGCAGCCGAGTTTTTCGACTCAGCGGCACGGCCTGAAAGAAGCAATCCATCAGGAAGCTCTTGCCCCGACCCACACCACCATGCATGTAGACGCCGCGCGGTATCGGTGGGCGCACCAGCATCTTGGTCAGCGCATTGCCACGGCGCGCCTTGTAGGCGGCCCACTCGTCCTGGCAACGCTGCAACGCCGCCACGGCCCGCAGTTGCGCGGGATCGCTTTGGTAGCCCCGCTCGGCCAGGACTTGGGCGTACAACTCGGTGACAGAGTTCATGCAGAGAAAGAAGACGGGGCGGATGAAGTCCGCCCCGTGATTGTCGCTTGAGTCGCTGGGCTGAAGGCCCGCGCGATCGGTCAGAAGTTCAGCGTACGCTTGTCCACGGCCAGGGCTGCTTCCTTGGTGGCTTCGCTCAAGGACGGGTGCGCGTGACAAATGCGCGCGATGTCCTCGGCCGAGGCCTTGAACTCCATGGCCACCACTGCCTCGGCGATCAGCTCGGATGCCAATGGCCCGACGATGTGCACGCCCAGGATCTCGTCCGTCTTGGCATCGGCCAGGAACTTGACGAAGCCGGTGGTGTCACCCAAGGCGCGCGCTCGACCATTGGCCATGAACGGAAACTGCCCCGCCTTGTAGGCCACACCTTCGGCCTTGAGTTGCTGCTCGGTGCGCCCGACCCAGGCGATTTCGGGCGAGGTGTAGATCACCCAGGGGATGGTGTTGAAGTTGACATGCCCGTGCTGGCCCGCGATGCGCTCGGCCACCGCCACGCCCTCTTCTTCGGCCTTGTGCGCCAGCATCGGCCCGCGCACCACATCGCCCACCGCCCACACATTGGTCAGATTGGTCTTGCAGTCGCCATCGACAACGATCGCCCCGCGCTCGTCGAGCTTCAGACCCACTGCTTCGGCATTCAAGCCGTTTGTGTTGGGCACGCGGCCAATCGAGACGATCAAGCGCTCGACCTCCAGTGTCAGCGCCTCGCCCTTGGCGTTGGCATAGGCCACCCGCACTTGCGCATCCCGGCCCTTCTTGCCGACATTGACTTCGCTGATCTTGACGCCAAACTCGAACTTCAGGCCCTGCTTGGTGAAGGCCTTCAGCGCCTCCTTGGCAACGCCCTCGTCGGCGGCCCCCAGGAAGTTGGGCAGTGCTTCGAGGATGGTGACGTCCGCACCCAGACGGCGCCACACCGAGCCCATCTCCAGTCCGATGACACCCGAGCCGACCACGCCCAGGGTCTTGGGCACCGCGGGGATGCGCAGCGCACCGTCGTTGGACAGTATGCGGTCTTCGTCGAACGCCGCACCCGGCAACCGGCGTGCGCTGGAGCCCGTGGCCACGATCACGTGCTTGCCCACCAGGCTCTCGTCCGCCGCACCGGCCACCTTGATCTCATAGCCACCCTCAGCAGCCTTGGCAAACGAGCCGCGGCCGTGAAAGAACGCCACCTTGTTCTTCTTCAGCAGGTACAGGATGCCATCGTTGTTCTGCTTCACCACCGTGTTCTTGCGCCCGATCATCTGGGCTACATCCATCTTCAGGTTCGACAGCGTGATGCCGTGGTCGCCGAAATGGTGGGCAGCGTGATCGAAGTGCTCGGACGATTGCAGCAGTGCCTTGGACGGGATGCAGCCCACGTTGGTACAGGTGCCGCCCGGTGCCGGGCCGCCCTTGTCGTTCTTCCACTCGTCGATGCAGGCGACGTTGAAGCCGAGTTGCGCGGCGCGGATGGCGGCAATGTAGCCGCCGGGGCCGCCACCGATGACGATGACGTCGAATGATTTGCTCATCGTCTTGGCCTCAGATGTCAAACAGCAGGCGCGCCGGATCTTCCAGCGCGTCCTTCATCGTCACCAGGCCCAGCACGGCTTCGCGGCCGTCGATGATGCGGTGGTCGTAGCTCATCGCAAGGTAGTTCATTGGGCGCACGACGACCTGTCCGTTTTCAACCACTGCCCGGTCCTTGGTGGCGTGAACGCCCAGGATGGCCGACTGCGGCGGATTGATGATGGGCGTGGACAGCATGGAGCCGAAGGTGCCGCCATTGCTGATCGAGAAGGTGCCGCCGGTGAGTTCTTCGATGCCCAGCTTGCCGTCCTTGGCCTTGTTGCCGTACTCGGCGATCTTCTTCTCGATGTCGGCGAAGCTCATCTGATCGGCATTGCGGATCACCGGCACCACCAGACCACGCGGCGAACCGACGGCGATGCCGATGTCGAAGTAGCCGTGGTAGACGATGTCGTTGCCATCGACGGACGCGTTGATCACGGGGTATTTCTTCAACGCGGCCACTGCGGCCTTGACGAAGAAGCTCATGAAGCCCAGCTTCACGCCGTGTTCCTTCTCGAACTTGTCCTGGAACTTCTTGCGCATCTCCATCACCGGGGCCATGTTCACCTCGTTGAAGGTGGTGAGGATGGCGTTGGTGGATTGCGATTGCACCAGCCGCTCGGCGATTCGGGCGCGCAGGCGCGACATGGGCACGCGCTGCTCCGGGCGGTCACCCAGGTTCATCGCCACCGGGGCGGCCACGGCCTGCAACAGCTTCGGCGCCGCCGGCGCGGGTGCGGCGGCCTTGGGTGCGGGAGCCGGCGCAGCAGCGCCACTGGCCACCGCGGCGAGCACATCGCCCTTGGTGATGCGGCCGTCCTTGCCCGTACCCGGCACCGAGCCGGCGGCGAGTTGATGGTCGGCCATCAGCTTGGCCGCGGCGGGCATGGCCACGTCGCCCTTGCTGGTGGAGGCGGCCGATGGGGCCGCGGCGACCACCGGTGCTGCAGCCGCAGGCGCCGCAGCGGCGGCACCGGCCTTGCCCTCGGTGTCGATGCGCGCAATGACCTGGTCGCTGCCCACCGTGCTGCCGTCTGGCTGCACCAGTTCGGCCATCACACCGGCGGCCGGCGCCGGCACTTCGAGCACGACCTTGTCGGTCTCGACCTCGATCAGGATCTCATCCATGGCCACGGCATCGCCGGGCTTCTTCTTCCATTGCAGCAGCGTGGCTTCGGACACCGATTCCGACAGCTGCGGGACTTTGACTTCAACGATTGCCATGATGTGTCTCTATTCGTGAATACGTAATCCGGTGCGACCGACCAGCAGCCGCGGAACCGGCTTCGCCGGCCGCTGGCTGCGCCCCCTTGAGGGGGCAGCGCCGCAGGCGCTCCGGGGGTGGGTCTCATTTCGTCAGGACAAAGCCCTTGAGCTTGCCGTAGGCTTGGTCCAGCAGCGCCTTCTGCTGCTCCTGGTGCAGGTGCGCATAGCCGACGGCTGGCGAGGCCGAGGCCGGACGGCCTGCGTATCCGAGCTTCTGCCCTTCGGTCATGTTCTCGTGGATGTAGTGCTGCACGAAGAACCAGGCACCCTGGTTCTGCGGCTCGTCCTGGCACCAAACGACTTCCGTGCAGTTTGAATAGCGCTTCATCTCGGCGGCAAAGGCCTTGTGCGGGAATGGATAGAGCTGTTCCACACGCAGGATGACGGTGTCGGTGGCCTTGCGCTCTTCACGCTTCTTGACCAGGTCGTAGTACACCTTGCCCGAGCAGGCGATGAGACGCTTGACCTTGTCGGGCACGATGCTGGTGTCTTGCTCCGGGATCACCGTCTGGAAGCTGCCCTTGGTGAACTCGGTCAGCGGCGAGGTGGCGTCCCGGTTGCGCAGCAACGACTTTGGCGTCATCAGCACCAGCGGCTTGCGGAACTGGCGCACCATCTGCCGACGCAGCACATGAAAGATCTGACTGGCCGAGGTGGGCTGCACAATCTGCATGTTGTTGTCGGCGGCCAACTGCATGAAGCGCTCCAGTCGAGCCGAACTGTGCTCGGGGCCCTGACCTTCGTAGCCATGAGGCAGCATCAGCGTGAGCCCATTGACCCGGCCCCATTTCACCTCGCCAGAGGCGATGAACTGGTCGATGACCACTTGAGCGCCATTGACGAAGTCGCCAAACTGCCCTTCCCAGATGGTCAGCGTGTTCGGTTCGGCCGAGGCGTAGCCGTATTCGAAGCCCAGCACGGCCTCTTCGGACAGGATCGAGTCGATGACGACGAACGGCGACTGGTTGTCCGCCACATGCTCCAGCGGCACGTAGGTGCCGATGTCCCATTTTTCGCGGTTCTGGTCGTGCAGCACGGCGTGGCGGTGCACAAAGGTGCCGCGACCACAGTCCTCGCCCGACAGACGCACGGCGTAGCCGGATGCGACGAGCGATGCAAACGCCAGATGCTCGCCCATGCCCCAGTCGACATTGATCTCCCCGCGACCCATTGCAGCGCGGTCGGCCAGCACCTTTTCCACCAGTGAATGCGCCTTGAAGTCGGCGGGGATCGTGGTGATGCGCTCGGCCAATCGCTTGATCTCGGCCAGCGGCAAGGCGGTGTCGCACGCATCGGTCCACTTCTTGCCGAGGAAGGGCGCCCAATCGACGGCGTACTTGCTCTTGAAGTTGGTGAGCACCGGATCGGAGGTGTGACGGCCCGCGTCGAACGCGGCGCGCAGGTCCTTCATCATCTGGTCCGGGCCGTCGGCGGGCAAGACGTTTTGAGCGACGAGCTTCTCGCCGTACAACCTGCGCGTGCCCGGGTGCTTGGCGATCACCTTGTACATCAGCGGCTGCGTCAGCGCGGGCGTGTCCTGCTCGTTGTGGCCCAGCTTGCGGAAGCAGATGATGTCGACCACCACGTCCTTCTTGAACTGCTGGCGATAGTCGAGTGCGATCTGGGTGCACAGCACCACGGCTTCGGGGTCGTCGCCGTTCACGTGCAGCACCGGCGCCTCGATCATCTTGACCACATCGCTGCAATACAAGGTGGAGCGGCTGTCGCGGGGGTCGCTGGTGGTGAAGCCAATCTGGTTGTTGATGACCAGATGCATCGTGCCACCGGTGGAATAGTGGCGGGTCTGGGCCAGCGCCAAGGTCTCCATCACCACGCCTTGGCCGGCAAAGGCGGCGTCGCCATGCACCAGCACCGGCAGCACCTGGTCACCCAGCTTGTCGCCGCGGCGTTCCATGCGCGCACGCACCGAGCCCTCGACCACCGGGTTGACGATCTCCAGGTGCGAGGGGTTAAAGGCCAGGCTCAGGTGCAGCGGGCCGCCAGGCGTCGTGATGTCGCTGGAGAAGCCCTGGTGGTACTTCACGTCTCCCGACGGCAGATCCTCGGGTGCGGTGTGGTCGAACTCGGCAAACAGATCCTTGGGCATCTTGCCCAGGGTGTTCACCAGCACGTTCAGGCGCCCACGGTGGGCCATGCCGATCACCATCTCCTGCACGCCCTTGGCACCGGCACGCTGCACCAGTTCGTCCATCGAGGCGATGAAGCTCTCGCCCCCCTCGAGCGAGAAGCGCTTCTGGCCAACGTACTTGGTGTGCAGGTAGCGCTCCAGGCCTTCGGCTGCGGTGAGGCGGTCGAGGATGTGCTTCTTCTGGTCGGGCGTGAAGCTGGGCTTGCTGCGGATGGACTCCAGGCGCTCCTGCCACCAGCGCTTTTCTGCCGGGTCGGTGCAGTGCATGAACTCCGAACCGATGGTGCCGCAGTAGGTCTCACGCAGCGCCTGCACGATCTCGCGCAGGGTCATGTTCTCGGCCTTGCTGAAATAGGTGTTCGCGGCGCTGAACGTGATGTCCATGTCGGACTCGCTCAGGTCGTAGAACGCCGGCTCCAACTCGGGAATCTTGGCGCGCTCGGTGCGCTTGAGGGGATCGAGATCGGCCCATCGGGAGCCGAGGAAGCGGTAGGCGGCAATCAGCGACTGCACATGCACCTGCTTGCGCGCCACGGCCAGGTCGGCCGAGCTGGCCTTCAGGGCGAAGGCATTGGCCTTGGCACGCTGCGCGAAGGATTCCACCACCGGGGCATGGGCGACGTCACGCGCCTCGGAGCCATCGGTGGCCGGCACGTTCTGCAGGTTGTCGAAGTACGTGCGCCAGTTGTCGGGCACGCTGCCGGGGTTGTCGAGGTAAGCCTCGTAAAGCTCTTCGACGTATGGGGCGTTGCCCCCGAACAGGTACGAGTTGGACCTGTATTGCTGCATCATCGCTCGCTCACCTTTTACCCCGGTACCCAGGGCTACGATGGGTTAATCAACCTTCCGCGGCCCGGCTCAACCGGTTGGCGGATTGCGACCCGCCTTGCTGGTTGTCTCTGGACAGCAAGGGGACACGAAAGGACCTTTGGAACTTCGAACGGCGGGACTCTATCACCGCAGATTCCTCGCCACGGCGCGGATTACACACCAATCACCCTTCTGTTTTCCTGACAGTCGGATGAGGTGGCCAAGCAGACTGATGCCGATGCGCGGCCAGATCATCCACATCCACACCGAGGCGCCTCCAAAGCCCACCGCGGGCGCGTCCTGCAACGGTTGTGGGGTGTGTTGCAGCTGGAGGCCATGCCCGATGGGGGTCCTGCTCAGCCGGCGCACGACGGGGCCGTGCGTGGCCCTGCGCTGGTTCGACGAGGTCGGGCGCTATCGCTGCGCGATGGTGGACAAGCCGTCCAGCGTGCTGCCGAACCTTCCGTCCTGGGCCGCCGCAGTGACCGCAAGGCTGGCGCGGCGGTGGATCGCACAAGGCATCGGCTGCGACTGCGATCTCGAGGCCGCGCCCGCCAGCCGCGCCAGTTGACGCGTGCTGGCGAGGCAATGAATCAAGCGTCTGCGCAGAGGCGCCGGCGCGCTTCGTCGTACTCGCGCTTCAGGCGAGCCACGAGTTCGCGTGTCGGCACCACGGCTTTCACCGCGCCGATGCCCTGGCCACATCCCCAGATGTCCTTCCATGCCTTCTTGGCGGCGTTTTCGCCGCCGCCGAAGCTCATCTTGCTGGCGTCGCTCACCGGCAGGTGGTCCGGATCGAGGCCGGCGTTGACGATCGATCCGCGCAGGTAGTTGCCGTGCACGCCGGTGAACAGATTGCTGTAGACGATGTCGCTGGCGCCGGAGTCCACGATCATCTGCTTGTAGCCCTCCATTGCGCGCGCTTCTTCGGTGGCGATGAAGGCCGAGCCGATGTAGCCGAAATCCGCACCCATGGCCTGCGCCGCGAGCACCGCGGCGCCTGTGGCGATGCTGCCGGACAAGGCCACAGGGCCGTCAAACCACTGGCGGATCTCCTGCACCAGGGCGAATGGACTGAGCGTGCCCGCATGGCCACCCGCACCGGCCGCCACGGCGATCAGCCCATCGGCGCCCTTCTCGATGGCCTTGTGCGCAAAGGCGTTGTTGATGATGTCGTGCAACACCACACCACCCCAGGCATGCACCGCCTCGTTGACGTCTTGCCGCGCGCCAAGGCTGGTGATGACGATGGGCACCTTGTACTTGGCGCACACCTGCATGTCGTGGTCGAGCCGGTCATTGGACTTGTGCACGATCTGGTTGATCGCGTACGGGGCGGCCGGTTGCTCGGGGTGATCGCGGTTCCATGCAGCCAGCCCCTCCGTGATCTCGGCCAGCCACTCGTCCAGTTGCGACGCTGGCCTGGCATTGAGCGACGGCATGGAGCCGACCACGCCCGCCTTGCACTGCTCGATCACGAGCCTGGGGTTGCTGATGATGAACAACGGTGACCCGATGATGGGCAGCGGCAGATTGGCCAGGACGGGGGGCAATGGCACGGACGGACTCCTTGGAGAGATGGATTCGCAGTGTGCGGCGCCGTGCACCGACGCCACTATCACGCAAGGGACAAAGTCTTCAGTAGGCGTCCAGTGCCATCTCGGTGACAGCGTCGGCACCCTCGACGATGCTGTCACGGATGCCGGGCACCTTGCTCAGAATGTGATCGGCGTGGAAGCGCGCCGTGGTGATTTTGGCTCGCATGAATTCAACGTCCTCGCCCGCCGCAAGCCGGTCTTCGGCGATCAGCAGCGCGCGCGCCATCTGCCAGCCGCTGACCACGTACCCTGCGAGCATCAGGTAAGGCACGCTGCCCGCGAACACGGCGTTAGGCGAAGCCTTGGTCTGGCCAGCCACGAACTCCACCACCGAAAGGAAGGCCTCGCGTGCTGCACCGAGACGCTTGCGCATGGCCCGGCAGGCGGCACTCGAACGCGCGTCCAGCAGCGCTTCGGTCGCGGCGATCTGCGCTGCGATGCCACGCGCGGTGGCGCCACCGTCGCGCGAGGTCTTGCGCCCGACCAGATCGTTGGCCTGAATGGCCGTGGTGCCTTCGTAGATGGTCAGGATCTTGGCGTCTCGCAGGTACTGTGCCGCGCCGGTCTCCTCGATGAAGCCCATGCCACCGTGAACCTGGACTCCCAGGCTGGCCACGTCCAGGCTCATTTCGGTGGACAAGCCCTTGATCAGCGGAACCAGGAACTCATAGAAGGCCTGGTTCTGCTTGCGCACCTCGACATCGGGATGGGCATGCGCCGCGTCGTACGCCGCTGCGCCGACCAGCGCCATGGCACGACAGCCTTCTGTGAGCGCGCGCATGGTCATCAGCATGCGTCGCACATCCGGGTGGTGGATGATCGCTGCCGGCCCGGCAACCGAGCCATCCACCGGCCGGCTCTGCACGCGATCGCGCGCATAGGCCACGGCCTTTTGATAGGCTCGCTCCGCCAGGCCGATGCCCTGCAGACCCACACCAAAGCGCGCCGCGTTCATCATGATGAACATGTACTCGAGGCCGCGGTTTTCCTGGCCCACGAGGTAGCCCACGGCACCACCATGGTCACCATACTGCAGCACCGCAGTGGGGCTGGCCTTGATGCCCAGCTTGTGCTCGATGCTCACGCAATGCACATCGTTGCGGCGGCCGTCGGGCATCATTTTCGGCGCAATGAACAGCGAGATGCCCTTCACGCCCTCGGGTGCACCACTGACCCGTGCCAGCACGAGGTGGACGATGTTGTCCGCCATGTCGTGCTCGCCATAAGTGATGAAGATCTTGGTGCCAAACAACTTGTAGCTGCCGTCGGGCTGCGGCTCGGCGCGAGTGCGCACCGCCGACAAGTCCGAGCCGGCCTGAGGCTCGGTCAGGTTCATCGAACCCGTCCAGCTGCCGTCGATCATTTTCGGCAGGTAGGTGGCCTTTTGTTCGTCCGAACCCGCGGTGAGCACGGCCTCGATTGCACCGTCGGTCAGCAACGGACACAACGCAAAGCTCAGGTTGGAACCATTGACCATTTCACTGCAGGCGGTGTGGATCAACTTGGGCAGACCCTGGCCACCAAACTCCGTCGGATGGTGCAGCCCTTGCCAGCCCCCTTCGGCATACTGCTTGAAAGCCTGCTTGAAACCAGGCGTCGTGGTGACCACGCCGCCACTGAACGACGAGGGCTGCTGATCGCCGTCCCAGTTCAGTGGCGCGATCACGTCCTGGCAGAGTTTTGCGCACTCGTCCAGCACCGCCGTGGCCGTATCCAGCCCGGCATCTTCATAGCCAGGCAATTGGGCGACGGCGTCGATGCCGGCCAGCTCCTTCATCACGAACAACATGTCCTTGACGGGGGCGCGGTAAGTCATGTGAGGTCTCCAGATGCAACAAGGGCGCCGATCACGGCGCCCTTCAGGTCAAAGCAAAGTCAGAGCGCGCTGACCAGTTCGGGCACGGCGGTGAACAGGTCGGCTTCCAGGCCATAGTCGGCCACCGAGAAGATCGGCGCTTCCGGATCCTTGTTGATGGCCACGATCACCTTGCTGTCCTTCATGCCGGCCAGGTGCTGGATGGCACCGGAGATACCGGCCGCGATGTAGAGCTGCGGCGCGACGATCTTGCCGGTCTGGCCGACCTGCCAGTCGTTCGGCGCATAACCCGCATCCACAGCAGCACGGCTCGCACCGAGCGCAGCACCCAGTTTGTCCGCCAGGGGCGTGAGCACCTCGTTGAACTTCTCGCTGCTGCCCATGGCCCGACCGCCCGACACGATGATCTTGGCCGCCGTGAGTTCAGGCCGGTCGCTCTTGGCGATCTCACTGCCCTGGAAGGTCGACGCACCGGTGTCGGCCACGCTCGCCACGACTTCAATCGCCGCGCTTCCACCAATGGCCGCTGCCGGATCGAAGCCGGTGGTGCGAACGGTGATCACCTTGACCGAATCACTGCTTTGCACCGTGGCAATGGCATTGCCGGCATAGATCGGCCGCTCGAACGTGTCGGCACTGATCACCTTCGTGGCATCGCTGATCTGCGCCACATCGAGCAGGCCTGCCACGCGGGGAGCCACGTTCTTGCCGCTGGCAGTGGCGGGGAACAACAGGTGGGTATAGCCCGAGGCCAGCGCAGCGATCTGCGCGCCAGTGCACTCGGCGCCACCATGTGCCATGCCCGGAGCGTCGGCATGCAGCACCTTGCTCACGCCCGCAATCTGTGCGGCGGCCTGGGCCGCAGCACCAGCATTGTGGCCAGCGACCAGCACGTGCACGTCCCCACCGCATTGAAGCGCCGCGGTGACAGTGTTGAGCGTGGCGCCCTTGATCGAGGCGTTGTCGTGTTCGGCAATGACAAGGATGGACATCTCAGATCACCTTCGCTTCGTTCTTCAGCTTGCTCACCAAGGTCGCCACGTCGGGCACCTTGACTCCGGCGCCACGCTTCGGCGGTTCGCTCACCTTGAGCGTCTTGATGCGCGGGGTGACGTCCACGCCCAGATCGGCGGGCTTGAGTACCTCCAGCGGCTTCTTCTTCGCCTTCATGATGTTGGGCAGCGTCACATAGCGCGGCTCATTCAGGCGCAGGTCGGTGGTGATGATGGCGGGCAACGCCAGGCTCAATTTCTCCATGCCACCATCGACCTCGCGGGTGATCAATGCGCGGCCATCGGCCACTTCGACCTTGCTGGCAAAGGTGCCTTGGGCCAAGCCTGCCAATGCGGCCAGCATTTGGCCCGTCTGGCTGCAGTCGTCGTCGATCGCCTGCTTGCCCAGGATCACCAGGCCGGGCTGCTCCTTGTCCACCAAGGCCTTGAGCAACTTGGCAACTGCAAGAGGTTGCAGATCGAGATCGGCGGGCGTCTCCACCAGGATGGCCCGGTCGGCGCCAATGGCCATCGCGGTACGCAGCGTCTCCTGGCATTGAGTGACGCCGCAAGAAACGGCGATGACCTCGGTGGCAACGCCCTTCTCCTTCAGCCGCACCGCTTCTTCGATGGCAATCTCATCGAAGGGGTTCATGCTCATCTTCACGTTGGCAATGTCCACGCCAGTGCCGTCGCTCTTCACGCGCACCTTGACGTTGTAGTCGACGACCCGTTTCACGGGCACGAGAACCTTCATGTGGTTTTGCTCCTGTAGGCTTGGTGATTGACGTTAACGTAAACCTGCGAATTCTAGTGCGCGGCTCGATGCGCGAGACCGATGCCGACAAAATCGAACGATCGTGCTATTTTAGACGCAAGTCGAGTCGACAACCAAGCTGAATGTATCGTGGGCGCCAAACGCAGGGACTGCTGCAGGCCACCGCAACACTCGTCCGAGCGCCTTGACGCCCGCCGAGCATGGTGCCCAGCCATCGAACCCACAGAGCTCTGTCCGAATGGGATCGGCTCACGGCCAAGTTTGGTGCCCAGAACGGGACTCGAACCCGTATGCCCTGTTAGGGGCGGCGGATTTTAAGTCCGCTGCGTCTGCCTGTTTCGCCATCCGGGCTGCCGGCAGATTATCAACGCCGCAGCCCCAAGAAAAAGGGCCTCGCGTATGGCGAGGCCCTGAACGTATGGAGGCGCGACCCGGAGTCGAACCGGGCTAGACGGATTTGCAATCCGTTGCATAACCGATTTGCTATCGCGCCAAAAGTGAAGCGCCGAAGCACCGCACTTGGAAAAAAGGGGGAAGCAACAGCTTCCCCCTTTTTCTGAGATCTGGAGCGGGAGAAGAGTCTCGAACTCTCGACCTCAACCTTGGCAAGGTTGCGCTCTACCAACTGAGCTACTCCCGCAGATCTTGCAGGCTGCTTTGCCAGCCGCTTGCAAGTCATCGTCGCGCTGCTCTTTGCTGCTCGGCGAAGCCCGCATTCTATATCGGAAATTCAAGGGTTTGCAAGCTTGCCGGCAAGAAAATCAATGGGGCAATGCGTCACCACCGGGCGCTGCAACAGCAACATCGGCCTTGACAGGCTCTGCCTTGACTGCAGCACCGACCTCCTCTTCCGGCAAGGCCTTGGGCATGGCCTCCAGTGCCATCTCCAGCACCCGCTCGATCCAGCGCACGGGAACGATCTCGAGGCTGTTCTTCACGTTCTCGGGGATGTCTTGCAGATCCTTGACGTTGTCCTCCGGGATCAACACGGTCTTAATGCCACCGCGGTGCGCTGCCAGCAGTTTTTCCTTCAACCCGCCGATGGCGGTCACCTCGCCACGCAAGGTGATCTCCCCGGTCATCGCCACGTCGGCTTTGACTGGGATGCCCGTGAGTGCCGAGACGAACGCCGTCGTCATCGCAATGCCCGCACTCGGGCCATCCTTGGGCGTCGCGCCGTCAGGCACATGGATGTGGATGTCGCGCTTCTCGAACTGCTCGTCCTTGACGCCCAGTCGGGCGGCACGACTGCGCACCACAGAGCGTGCAGCCTCGACGGACTCCTTCATCACGTCGCCCAGTGAACCGGTGCGGATGATGTTGCCCTTGCCGGGCATCACGGCCGCTTCAATGGTGAGCAGGTCGCCCCCCACCTCCGTCCAGGCCAGGCCCACCACCTGCCCCACTTGGTTCTTCTTCTCGGCGCGGCCATAGTCGAACTTGCGCACACCCAGGAAGTCGTTCAGGTTCTCATCTGAGACGATGACCTTGCCTTCGACCTGCTTGAGCTGAATGCTCTTCACCGTCTTGCGGCAGATCTTGGAGATCTCACGCTCGAGCGAACGCACGCCGGCCTCTCGCGTGTAGTAGCGAATGATGCCGCGAATGGCCGATTCGGTGACTTCCATCTCCTCGTCCTTGACGCCATTGTTCTTGGCCTGCTTGGGCAAGAGATAGCGCTGGGCGATGCTGACCTTTTCGTCTTCCGTGTAGCCCGATAGCCGGATCACCTCCATCCGGTCCAACAACGCTGGCGGGATGTTCATCGAGTTGGACGTCGCCACGAACATCACGTCGGACAGGTCGAAGTCGACCTCCACGTAGTGGTCACTGAAGGTGTGGTTCTGCTCCGGATCCAGCACTTCCAACAACGCCGACGATGGGTCGCCGCGGAAGTCCATGCCCAGCTTGTCGATCTCGTCCAGCAGGAACAGCGGGTTGCGCACCCCGACCTTGGTCAGGCTCTGCAACACCTTGCCCGGCATGGATCCGATGTATGTGCGGCGGTGACCGCGGATTTCGGCCTCGTCGCGCACGCCTCCGAGCGCCATGCGCACGAATTTGCGACCTGTGGCACGGGCCACGCTCTGGCCCAGCGAGGTCTTGCCCACGCCCGGGGGCCCCACCAGACAAAGGATCGGCGCCTTGACTTTGTCGACTCGCTGCTGCACTGCAAGGTACTCAAGGATGCGCTCCTTGACCTTGTCGAGCCCGTAGTGGTCCTCGTTGAGCACGGCCTCCGCCAAGAGCAGGTCGTGCTTGACCTTGCTCTTCTTGGCCCAGGGCAGCCCCACGAGGGTGTCGATGTAATTGCGCACCACCGTGGCTTCGGCCGACATCGGCGACATCAGCTTGAGCTTCTTCAACTCGCCATCGGCCTTCTTGCGCGCTTCCTTGGACATGCGCGCAGCTTGGATCTTCTTTTCCAGCTCTTCAAGGTCCGCGCCTTCTTCGCCATCTCCCAATTCCTTCTGGATGGCCTTGACCTGCTCGTTCAGGTAGTACTCGCGCTGGCTCTTCTCCATCTGCCGCTTGACGCGGCCACGGATGCGTTTTTCCACCTGCAGGATGTCGACCTCGTGCTCGAGCAGCTCAAGCAGTTTTTCCAGACGCTTGGCCACCTCGAAGAGGTCCAGGACCGATTGCTTGGCCTCGAGCTTGAGCGGCAGGTGCGCGGCGATCGTGTCGGCCAGGCGACCTGGATCATCGATGCCGGCGATGGACGTGAGGATCTCGGGCGGAATCTTCTTGTTGAGCTTGACGTATTGGTCGAACTGCTGAGTCACTGCGCGGCGCAACGCCTCAACCTCGGGCGAGGGTTCACCGGATGGCTGGATGGGCACCACTTCAGCCGTGAAATGCTCGCCGGAATCGGAAATGCTGCTCGTTTGAGCGCGCTGAACGCCTTCGACCAGCACCTTCACGGTGCCATCGGGCAGTTTCAGCATCTGCAGCACACTGGAGACGCAACCCACCTCGAACATGTCTTCGGGTTTGGGCTCGTCCTTGCCGGCTGCCTTCTGGGCCACGAGCATGATCTGGCGCCCCGCCTCCATCGCCGCTTCAAGGGCCTTGATGGACTTGGGCCGCCCGACGAACAGCGGGATGACCATGTGCGGGAAGACAACCACATCGCGCAGCGGCAGCAGCGGCAGCGTCAGCGGATCGGGGGGAAGTACGGGATGTCCGGACATGAGAAACCTCTCTTTCGCAGACCGAGTTTGGGTCTGTCAGCGCGAATGCAAGGGCGCGACGCAACGCGCTGGATGCGGTGGCAACGCGTGCTTCAGGCGCTGGCCTTCTGTTCCCTGTAGACCAGCAGGGGCTTGGCACCATCGTCGACGATGTGTTCGTCCACCACCACCTTGGCCACGCCATCGAAGGTGGGCAGGTCAAACATGGTGTCGATCAGCACCTGCTCCATGATGGAGCGGAGGCCGCGTGCGCCGGTCTTGCGCAGCAGCGCCTTGCGTGCGATGGCCGTCAACGCCGACCCTCGCAATTCGAGTTCGACGCCGTCCATCGCGAACAGCTTCTGGTATTGCTTGACGAGCGCGTTCTTGGGCTCGGTGAGGATGCGCACCAGGGCGTCCTCGGTCAATTCGCCCAAGGTGGCGAGCACTGGCAAACGGCCCACCAATTCGGGAATCAGTCCGAACTTGATCAGGTCTTCCGGTTCGGCATGGCGAAATACTTCGGCGGCACGCTTGTCGGTCTTGCTGTGCACCGACGCGGCAAAGCCGATACCAGAACGCTCCGTCCGATTCTGAATGACCTTTTCCAGGCCATCGAAAGCCCCACCGCAGATGAACAGGATGTTGGTCGTGTCGATCTGCAGAAAGTCCTGGTTCGGGTGCTTGCGGCCACCTTGAGGCGGCACCGAGGCCATCGTGCCCTCCACCAGCTTGAGCAGGGCCTGCTGCACGCCCTCGCCCGACACGTCGCGCGTGATCGAGGGGTTGTCGGCCTTGCGGCTGATCTTGTCGATCTCGTCGATATAGACAATGCCGCGCTGGGCGCGCTCAACGTCGTAGTTGCAGTTCTGCAGCAGCTTCTGGATGATGTTCTCGACATCCTCGCCCACGTAGCCGGCTTCGGTCAGCGTGGTCGCATCGGCGATCACGAAGGGCACATTCAACAACCGCGCCAAGGTCTGCGCGAGCAGCGTCTTGCCCGAGCCTGTGGGCCCGATCAACAGGATGTTGCTCTTGCTGAGCTCGACCTCATCCTTGCCGGCACCCAGGTGCTTGAGCCGCTTGTAGTGGTTGTAGACCGCCACCGACAACGTGCGCTTGGCGGTGTCTTGCCCGATCACATAGTTGTCCAGTGTGGCCTTGATCTCAGCCGGCACCGGCAGATCGTTGCGCGTGTTCTTCGTCGTTCCCGCTTCGGCCGGCGCCTCATCACGGATGATGTCGTTGCACAGTTCGATGCACTCGTCGCAGATGAACACCGACGGGCCGGCAATCAGCTTCTTCACCTCATGCTGGCTCTTGCCGCAGAAGCTGCAATAAAGCACTTTCTCGCCAGCGGCGCCTTTCTTGTCGGCCATTTGAATGGGTACGCCTTATCGGTGAGGGAGGGTTCTGAACAATGATAGTTCAAGTGAATGCCGCGCCTTGGCGAGAACTGGGCCGGCTTCGCCGTCCAAAGCGGAGCCTTGGCGCGTCAGGCGCGTGTCTCGATCACCTGGTCAATCAGGCCATAGGCCTTTGCCTCTTCGGGCGACATGTAGAAGTCGCGCTCCATGTCAGCACAGATCTTCTCGAAGGACTGACCCGTGCGGTCTGCATAGATGCGGTTGAGCTGCTCTCGGGTCTTGAGGATCTCGCGCGCATGGATCTCGATGTCGGTGGCCTGACCCTGCGCGCCGCCCGACGGCTGGTGGATCATGATCTTCGAATTGGGCAGCGACACACGCTTGCCCTTCGCACCAGCCATCAACAGGAACGAGCCCATGCTGGCAGCAATGCCCATGCACAGCGTGGACACGTCAGGCTTGATGAATTGCATGGTGTCATAGATCGACATCCCGGCACTCACGCTGCCTCCGGGCGAGTTGATGTAGAGGAAGATGTCCTTGTCGGGGTTCTCGCTTTCGAGAAACAGCAACTGCGCCACAACCAGGTTGGCCGTGGCATCGTTCACCGGCCCCACCAGGAAGATGATGCGCTCGCGCAGCAGTCGACTGTAGATGTCGTAGGCGCGTTCGCCGCGACCCGATTGCTCGATGACGATCGGCACCATGCCGAGACCTTGGATTTCGGAAGCGCTCACGGGTGTCCTCGCAAAACGTTGGAACTGCTGAGATCGGTGCGGCGATTATGTCGCGCACGCCATGCCCTTGCAGCCGATGAAGAACGGGGCGCGGACCCTGCAGTCACGCGCCCCGAGGATGTTGGCCGGCTGTCTGCCCCGATCAGGCGGTCATCAGCTCATCGAAAGCCAGGGCCTTGTCGGTGACCTTGGTGTGGGCCAGCACGTATGCGGCCACGTTGTTCTCGATCACCACGGCCTCGACCTCTGCCATGCGCTGGCGGTCGGACAAGTACCAGCGCATCACTTCGGCCGGCTTCTCGTAGCTCTGGGCGAGTTCCTCGATGTGGGCCTGCAGTTGCTCGGGTTTGGCTTGCAGGTTCTGCGCTCGCACGAGATCGGCCACCACCAGCCCCAGCCGCACACGGCGCTCGGCCTGCGGGCGGAACAGTTGCAGCATGTCCGAGGGAATCGGCGCCTTGTCGGCATCCTTCACGCCGCGCTGCTTGAGATCCTGCCGCGCGGCCTCGCCCATGCGATCCACTTCCGACTCGATCAGCGCCTTGGGCACGTCGAGCTCGGACACCTTCACCAAGGCCTCCATCGCGGCGGCCTTGTTGCGGGCCAGCACGCGAAAGCGCACCTCGCGCTCGAGGTTCTTGCGCACATCGGCGCGCATGGCGTCCACGGTCCCGTCGCCGATGCCCAGCGACTTGACGAACGCCTCATCCACTTCAGGCAGATGCTGGGCCTCAATCTTGCGCATGGTGACCAGGAAGTCGGCCTCCTTGCCGGCCACGTCCTTGCCGTGGTAGTCCTCCGGAAATTGCAATGGGAAGGTCTTGGACTCTCCCACCTTCATGCCGCGCACGGCCTTGTCGAATTGCTCCAACATCTGGCCCTCACCGACCAGGAACTGAAAAGCCTCGGCCTTGCCTCCCGCGAAAGGCTCGCCGTCGATCTTGCCTTCGAAATCGATGGTCACGCGATCCCCTTCCAGGGCACCTTCGGCTGCCGGGCGTTGCGCAAACGTGCGGCGCTGCTTGCGCAGGATGTCCACGGTGCGGTCGATCGCCGGATCGGACACCTCGCTGCTGACGCGCTCGACTTCAACGGCCGAAAGGTCGCCCATCTTCACTTCGGGATAGACCTCGAAAGTGGCGTCGAAGGCCAGTTCGCCCTCAGCGGCTTCGTCGCGCTGCGTGATCTTCGGCGTGCCGGCCACCCGCAGTTGCGCCTCATTGGCGGCCGTGGCGAACGCTTCACCCAGCTTGTCGTTCATCACTTCATATTGGACCGAGTAGCCATAGCGCTGCGCCACCACCGACATGGGCACCTTGCCCGGGCGGAAGCCGTCGGCCTTGACAGTGCGGGACAGCTTCTTGAGGCGGGTCTCCACCTCGCTGCTGATGTCCGTGGCGGCAATGGTCAGCGTCATGCGCCGTTCGAGCTTTTCAAGGTTTTCAACTGTCACAGACATGATGGAACTCTTCTGAAGATTGATCTGGTGCGCGGGGCCGGACTCGAACCGGCACGCCCGTGAAGGCGTCAGGACCTAAACCTGGTGCGTCTACCAATTTCGCCACCCGCGCTTCGAGCCGAAGTGCCTGGCCGCAAGCGACATTGCACCACCACCCCGTCCTGGAACACCGGCGGCATGCGCCAGCTTGCCACCGTGGCCTTTCGGCGATTCGGTAAAACGATGGATTCTAGCTGGCCTGTTGGGCCCGCTCGGGCTGGTCAGTGCGCTTAACACGGAACCAGGCCGCATACATGGCCGGCAAGGCCAGCAATGTGAGCGCCGTTGCAACGATCAGCCCGCCCATGATCGCCACCGCCATCGGCCCCCAGAACACGCTGCGGGACAGTGGAATCATGGCCAGTACCGCTGCCGCTGCGGTCAACACGATCGGACGAAAGCGCCGGACGGCCGACTCGACGATGGCGTTCCAAGGTGGCACCCCGCGTTCTCGGTCCTGCTCGATCTGGTCGATCAGGATCACCGAGTTGCGCATGATCATGCCCATCAAGGCGATGACGCCCAGCAGCGCCACGAAACCAAAGGGACGGTTCAGCAGCAACAAGGCACCCGCGACACCGGCCATGCCGAGCGGGCCGGTCAGGAACACCAACAGTGCACGGGAAAAGCTCTGCAACTGCAGGATCAGCAACGTGAAGATGATGAACAACATGATGGGCAACCCGGCAACGATCGAAGCCTGGCCCTTGCCACTTTCCTCCACGGCGCCGGCCACCTGGATTGCGTAGCCTAGAGGCATCTGCTTCATCAATGCCTGCATCTGCGGCCAAACCTGTGCCGTGACCGTGGGGCCCTGCACGCCGTCCACCACGTCGCCCTGCACGGTGACGGCATATCGGCGTCCCTCGCGCCACATCACGCCGGGCTCCCAGCCAAAGTCGATGTGCGCCACCTGGCTCAGCGGAATGCTGCGACCACCGGCCGTGGGAAGGTACGCGTTACCGAGGTCGGTGATGGCGTTGCGCTCTTCCAGCGGCTGCCGCAGAACGATGTCCACGAGCTTGTCGCCCTCGCGATACTGGCCCACCGTCGTACCGCTCAGGATCGTGCGCGAGGCCTGGGCAATGGACTGGCTCGTCACACCCATGGCACGCGCCTTGTCTTGGTCGACCTCCAATCGCAAGGCCTTGATGCTCTCGTTCCAGTTGTCGTTGACGCCGCGCATGCTGGGGTTGGCGCTCAGCACCTCCTTGGCGCGATCGGCCCACTGACGCACCAGCCTGGCCTCAGGCCCGACCACCCGGAACATCACGGGATACGACACCGGCGGGCCGTTCGGCAGCAGCTTGAATCGGCTGCGCACTTCCGGGAATTCACTGGCCAAGATCTCTGGAAGCCTTCGGCGCAAGTCCTCCCGCTGAGTCAGGTCCCGAGCCAGCAGGATGGCCTGACTGACATTGGTCTGCGGAAAGATCTGGTCCAGCGGCAGGTAGAAGCGCGGAACGCCACTGCCGATCCAGGTGGTTGTCGATGCCAGCCCAGGCTCCTTCATGAGCCGCGCCTCGAACCGGCGGGCCAGGTCTTCGCTCTGTGCCAGGGTGCTGCCCTCCGGCAGCCACAAATCCACCAGGATCTCCGGTCGGCTGGAATCCGGGAAGAACTGCTGCTGCACCTTGCCCATCCCCGCCAAGCCCACTGCAAAGCTGGCCATCGTCAGGGTGATGGTGATCCAACGATGCTCGACACACCAGTCGACGGCCCTGCGAAAGCGGGCATAGAACGGTGTGTCGAACAACTCGTGCGCCTGCGTCTCCTTCGTGCGATGGTTGTGAAGAAGCCACGCCCCCAGATAGGGAACGAAATATACGGACACCACCCAACTGATGACGAGCGCGGCCGACGTGACTGCAAAGATCGCGAAGGTGTATTCGCCGGTCATCGACTTGGCCAGCCCGATCGGCAGGAAGCCCGCCGCCGTGATCAAGGTGCCGGTGAGCATGGGCATGGCGGTGGATTCGTACGCGAAGGTCGCAGCGCTGCGCTTGTCCCAGCCCTCCTCCAACTTGCGCACCATCATCTCCACCGCGATGATGGCGTCGTCCACCAACAAGCCCAGCGCAATGATCAGCGAGCCCAACGAGATCTTGTGCAGGCCCACGCCCCAATAGAACATGGTGACAAAGGTGATGGACAGCACCAGCGGAATCGTCAGGCCCACCACCAGCCCGGGCCAGATATCGACCCGCAGGGGCTTGAGGTGCAGGCCCAGGCTGATGAAGCTCACTGCGAGCACCACGGCCACGGCTTCAATCAACACACCGACAAACTCGCCGACGGACTTGGACACCGCCCGCGGTTGGTCCTGTACCTGAGACAGCTCGACGCCCGCCGGCAACTCTGCGCGAATGAGCTCGACCCGGACCTGCAAGGCCTGTCCCAACGCGATGATGTCCCCGCTCTTGGTCATGGACACACCCAGCGCGATCACCTGCTTGCCTTGGTGCCGCACCTTGACCAGGGGCGGATCGACATAGGCGCGCTTGACCTCCGCGATGTCGCCCAGCCGCAGCGTGCTGGCGACGCCGGTGACGGGGTTGACGGCGCGAATGGACAGGCGCCGAAGCTCATCGATGGAATCGAATGCGCCGGCCACACGCACCTGCAGGTTCTGGCTGCCTGCGTTCAGGATGCCTGCGCCTTCGACTGCGTTCTGCGCCGCCAACTGGCCCAGCACCTGATTCATGTCCAGACCGAGTTGCGCCAATCGTTTCTGCGAGATCTCGATGAAGATCTTTTCGGCCTGTACGCCGAAGGTCTCGACCTTGGCCACATCGGGCACCGCCAGCAACCTGGATCGGACCATGTCGGCAAACACCCGCAGTTCCTCGTCGCTGAAGCCGTCGGCCGACAGCGCGAAGATGCTGCCGTAGACATCGCCGAAATCGTCGTTGAAGATCGGCCCGATCACGCCTTGAGGCAAGGTGCTGCGCAGGTCGCCCAACTTTTTTCTCACCTGATACCAAACGTTGGGAACCTCTTTGACCGGCGAGTTGTCGCGCAGCTGCAGGATGGTCACTGACTCGCCTGGCTTGGTATAGCTGCGGATCACATCAGAGTGCGGAACCTCCTGCAAGGCCTTCTCGAGCTTGTCGGTCACCTGCTCAGCCATCTGCTGCGCCGTGGACCCGGGCCAGAAGGCCTGGATCGCCATCACGCGAAACGTGAACGGTGGATCTTCGTCCTGGCCGAGTTGGAAATACGCCGCCACGCCCAGGGCCATGAGCACGATCATCAGGTAGCGGGTGAGCGAAGCATGGTCCAGCGCCCAGCGGGAGATGTTGAAGCCTGCGCGGACCCGGGTCTGGGATGAATCTTCGTGCATGTCGCGTGTTCCCTCCGGATCAGCGCGCGGCCGATGCCGAGGCGGCACTGTGCACCTGCGGCGTGGCGGGCTCGACATACAAGCGCACCTTCTTCCCGGGTGACAAGGTGTGCACGCCTGCGGTCACCACCGTCTGTCCCGGTCTGACACCAGACGCCACGACCACGAGGTTGCCGTCCGCCCCCGCCACCGCGATCGGTGCCGGCCTGACCGTCATCGATGTGCGATCCAGCAACCAGACGGCCGACTGACCTTGGTGCTCGAAGACCGCGGTCAGTGGAAGCCGGATGGCGCCGGTCAGCGCAGCCTGGTTGACCAGCGCCACGGCACTCTGTCCCAAGCGGTGTGGCGCTGTTCCGATGTCTGCTTTCACGAGAAAGGTGCGCGTGACCGCATCGGCTGCCGCGCCGATCTCACGCAGTCGCGCCGTGACGATTGGACCGGCCGCGCCCTGCAGGCGGACCGCGATCACGCTCTTGCTTGCCATCGCCACGCGCATGCTGGCGACACGATCCTCCGGCACGCTGAACACCACGTCGCGCGGCCCATCCAGGGCCACCCTCAGCACCGTTGTTCCAGCGCTCACGACGGCGCCAGGCTCTGCGTCCACGGCCACGACAACGCCTGCGCCGTCTGCCATCAATTCCGCGTATTGCGCCTGGTGCCCCTGCACGGCAGCCAGTGCCTTGGCCTGGTCAGTCTGAGCGCGTGCGGCCTTCAGCGTTGCCTCGCGGCGGTCCAATTCCAAGCTGCTGATGAAGCCCTGTTCACGCAACTCCTTGTAGCGCCGAAACTCGGTCTCCTGAATGTCCAGGTTGGCCTTGGTCGCCGCCAGCGCGGCGCGTGCGGCATCCTGCCCCAGTTGCAGGTCCTGGGGGTCCAAGCGAGCCAGGATCTGGCCCGGTCGGACGACTTCACCAATCTCTACCAGGCGCCGGGTGATCTTGCCGCCAACGCGAAAGCCCAGTCGGCTTTCCACCCTCGCACGCACCTCGGCCGGGTACTCGTATTGAAGTTGGCTGTCGGCGGCCGCCACCTCCATGGTGCGCACTGCGCGCACCGGTTCGCTGGTGGGCTCCGTCCTGGCGCAGGCGCCCAGCAAGATGAACGCCAACCACACAAGCTTGCGGGCGGGGACCGGGGCTTTGTACACGTTGTTTGCCATGGGCTGGGGTTTTGATCGGTGCCATGGAAGCGCCGAGTTAATGACTAACCGGTCAGTAATGTATTTGTCCGAAGGTGCGTTGTCAAACGCGCGGAGTCCACCACATGCGCCAAGCCCAAAGCGGACCAGCCTCGTCGACGGTGGACAATTTGCAGGTGAGCATCGATCACTATGAGAACTTCCCGGTGGCTTCGGTCCTGTGTCCCCGGGCACTGCGACCACCCATCGCTGCCATCTATCGTTTCGCCCGCATTGCGGACGATCTCGCCGATGAAGGACCGGCTTCCCGAAATGAGCGCGTGCAGGCCTTGCGTCTGTATCGGCAAGGCCTGCAGGCATCCTTGCGGCATCAACCCTGCGACCATTGGCCGCAGGTCTTCGGTCCCTTGGCCCAGATGATTGAACGCCATCGACTTCCGCCGCAGTTGTTCCACGACCTGCTGGATGCGTTCGAGCAGGACTGCGGCAACCCCATCTACCACGACCGACCTCAACTCACCGACTACTGCCGCCGCTCGGCGAACCCGATCGGGCGTCTGCTGCTGCACCTGTATGGCGTGGCGGATGCCCAGGCATTGGCGCAATCGGATGCGATCTGCACCGCGCTGCAGTTGATCAATTTCTGGCAAGACCCCAGCGTCGACCTGCCTCGACGGCGCTGCTACTTTCCATTGGAAGATCTGGCGCGCCACGGCCTCAGCGTGGACGAACTGTCCACGGGCCAAGACACCGTGAAAACACAAGCCATGCTGAGCGAACTGTGCGCATGGGCAGAAGGGCTCCTGCGCCAGGGCAGCCCGCTCGTGTTTCGACTGCGTGGGCGCATCGGCTGGGAACTGCGACTGGTGGTCCAGGGGGGCTTGCGCGTCCTTGAGAGAATCGCGGCCATGGACCACCGCACCCTCGGCGCACGCCCCACCCTGCAAGGCCGTGACATGCCGGTGATGATTTGGCGCGCATGGCGCATGCGCCGGTCCGATCGACGGACAGGAGCCCAGGGGTGACACCGCAGCAGTACGTTCAAGATCGCACGGCGTCCAGCGGCTCGTCCTTCTACTACGCCTTCCTTTTTCTGCCCGCTGAGCAACGTTCGGCCATCACGGCCTTCTACGCGTTTTGTCGCGAGGTCGACGACGTGGTCGACGAGGTTGGCGATCCCGGCGTGGCGGCCACCAAGCTGGCCTGGTGGCGAAACGAGGTGCGCAGCGCCTTCGCCGGACAGCCCAGTCACCCGATCACGTTGGCGCTGATGCCTTTTACACCGCGCTTCGGAATCCAGGTGGAGCAGTTGCTGGCGGTGATCGATGGCTGCCAAATGGACCTGGACCAGACCCGTTACCTCGACCACGGGTCGTTGCATCGCTACTGCCACCTGGTGGCTGGTGTGGTGGGGGAAGTCTCGGCCAGCATCTTCGGCGCGACCGAAGCCGCCACGTTGGAATACGCCCGCCGCCTCGGTCATGCCCTCCAGCTGACCAACATCATCCGCGATGTTGGCGACGATGCACGACGCGGGCGCGTCTACCTGCCCATCAACGAATTGCAGCAGTTCGACGTCAAGATTCATGAGTTGCTCAAGCGTGAGGCGCCTTGGGGCTACAGCGAACGATTCACCGCGCTGATGCGCTTCCAGGCTGAGCGTGCGCACCGCTGCTACGACGAAGCCTTGGCCCTTTTGCCCGACGCAGATCGGCAGTCGCAGAAACCTGGGCTGATGATGGCCAACATTTACCGCGCCCTGCTGCGCGAGATCGAATCCGACCAGTTTCAAGTGCTTCATCAACGCATCTCGCTCACACCACTGCGCAAGCTGTGGATCGCCGCACGCACCCATTGGCGTGGCCGTTGATGCGAATGGCCGTGATTGGCGCCGGGTGGGCGGGGCTGTCGGCGGCTGTGCACGCCTGCCAGGCGGGACATGCCGTTCACGTGTTCGAAATGGCCCACCATGCCGGTGGGCGCGCTCGAAGCACGATGGGCAATGCAGGGAGCCGTGACAACGGGCAACACATCCTCATCGGTGCCTATGCCGAGACGTTGGCGTTGATGCGCCTGGTAGGCGCCGAGCCCGATCGGCTGTTGCGTCGCAGCGCGCTGGCGCTCTGCTACCCGGATGGCAGTGGCCTGACTTTGCCTGCCGGACATCCGGTGCCGGCGTTTGTTCGCGGCGTACTGCGGGCCCGCCATTGGACCTGGCGCGAACGCCTGGCCTTGCTCGGCGAGGCACTGCGCTGGCGCCTGTCCGGATTCCGTGGCGATGACGCGGCAACCGTCGCTGACCTGTGCGCCAAACTTCCACCGGCTGTATTGCGCGACCTGGTCGAACCGTTGTGCCTCGCCGCCCTCAACACCCCCATGGACAAGGCCAGCGCGCAGGTCTTCCTGCGGGTACTGAAAGACGCCCTGTTCGCTGGCCCGGGTGCGGCCGACCTGCTGTTGCCGTGCGCACCCTTGTCCGCGTTGCTGGCCGATCCGGCGACAAGTTGGCTCAGCCGCAGTGGCGCCACCCTGAGCCTCGGACACCGAGTTCAGAGCTTGACGAGCGCTGGCCATGGCTGGGCCGTCGACGGCCTGCGGTTCGATGCTGTCGTGCTGGCCAGCACCGCGCGCGAGGCCGCCCGGCTGATCCAACCCATTTCGTCGTCGTGGAGCGCTGACGCATTCTCTTTGCGCTATGAGCCCATCGTCACCGTGTGGCTTCGCGCCCCCGGGCTGAAATGCAGACAGGCCATGACCGCGCTTCGATTCGATGCGGCCAGGCCGGCTCAGTTTGTTTTCGACCTGGGCGCGCTGGGCGGCGCTCGAGGCACCTTTGCATTCGTCGTGAGTGGCGCCGCAGACGCCCTGCAGCAGGGCCTGAGCGCCACCTCGGCGGCTGTGAGGGCGCAAGCCGAGGCGGCCTTTCCGGGCCACTTTCTTGATTCAGCCTGCGTGGTGGACGCACGAGCTGAACGGCGAGCCACCTTTGCCTGCACACCGGGCTTGCGGAGGCCCGCTGGCCACATCGCGCGAGGCCTCGCGGCGGCGGGCGACCATGTTCTTGGGCCCTACCCCGCCACGCTGGAGGGCGCGGTGCGGTCGGGCATCAACGCCGTGGCGTTGGCCTCCAACGCGTGATCGCCAGCGACAAGCTTTGGACAGAACTCCCGAATCAAATCCTCCGACCGTGGTTTCGCCATGCGAAAATGCGTTGCATGGCAACCAACAAAGAAAGCCCCACTCCCGCTATCCAGGTGATGGAGCGCATGTTTGCGCTGCTCGATGCCCTTGCGGCACACCAGGACCCGGTCAGTCTGAAGGCATTGAGCGAGTCCACCGGCCTGCACCCATCCACAGCGCACCGCATCCTCAATGACCTGACGATTGGCCGATTCGTGGACCGGCCCGAGCCAGGCACCTATCGCCTCGGCATGCGCCTGTTGGAGCTCGGCAACCTGGTCAAGGCCCGGCTGGATGTCCGCGACGCGGCATTGGGGCCCATGCGCGAACTGCACAAGATCACCCACCAGGCGGTGAACCTGTCCGTGCGCCAGGGCGACGAGATCGTGTACATCGAACGTGCCTACAGCGAGCGATCGGGCATGCAGGTGGTGCGGGCCGTTGGCGGGCGGGCACCTTTGCATCTGACCTCCGTGGGCAAGCTGTTTCTCGCGCACGATGATCCGCAACGCGTGCGCGCCTACGCCACCCGCACCGGTTTGTCGGGCCAGACCCGCAACAGCATCACGGATCTGCCCAAGCTGGAACGCGAGCTGAGCCAGGTGCGTCAGAACGCCATGGCACGAGACGACGAGGAGCTGGAATTGGGGGTCCGTTGCGTGGCTGCTGGCGTTTTCGATGACCAGGGCAAGCTGATTGCCGGCCTGTCCATCTCAGCGCCGGCCGATCGGCTCGAGGAATCCTGGGCGGAGCGTGTCAAGGACACGGCCGCCCGCATCTCCGCATCATTGGGTCATCGGGGCTGAATCGCCAGTGCGCCTGGCACCCCAGCCCGGCGGACACCGGGGGCGCACGGCGCAAGTGACCGTGCTCAGGCTCGGACCGGCGCAGACCGCCGAATCTCGCCGCGAGGCGAAGCGTTGAGCCAGCGGCGAATGCGCTCCGCATCACCGATGCGCGAGTAGCGGCCAGCCGAATCCAGCAGCACCATGATGAGCTTGCGTCCGGCGAACTTGGCTTGCATCACCAGGCAGCGCCCAGCCTCGGAGATGTAGCCGGTCTTCTGCAGACCAATCTCCCACTGCGGATCTCGCACCAGCCCGTTGGTGTTGCGAAACTGGACCACCCGGTGACCGACTGGAACCTGCATCTCCTGCGATGTGGACAAGTCACGCAGCATGGGTTGCTTGTGCGCTTCCATCACCAGGCGAGCCAGGTCACTGGCACTGGACTGGTTGCGGCTGGACAGACCTGTCGGCTCGGCATAGCGGGTGTCCTTCATGCCAAGCTGAGCCGCCTTGCGGTTCATGGCTTCGACCACGGCGGCGACTCCACCCGAGTAATACCGGCCCAAGGCATGGGCCGCGCGATTCTCCGAAGCCATCAACGCCAGGTGCATCATCTCGCCCCGCGTGAGCTGGGTGCCGACCGCCAAACGGGAGCGGCTGCCTTTCTCGGTGTCGACGTCTTCCTGGGTGATCGTGATCGGATCGGTCATTGACTGACCAGCCTCCAGCACCACGAGACCGGTCATCAACTTGGTGATCGATGCGATCGGCAACACTGCGTTGGAGTTCTTGCTGAACAGCACCTCGGACGTGTCCTGATCCACGACCAGCGCCACGCTGGAGCGCAACTCCAGCGGATCGCCGTCCACATGCAGGCCTTGAAGCTGACCGAACGACGGCACCGCCGGCTGCACATGTCGAACCGCAACCAAGCCCTTGCCGCGTCGAGCCGCCTTGGCGCCCTTGCCCAGCTTGGTGCCGGACTTCAGCGCGGGGCGATTCGCCGCAGGCTTGCCGATGGCCGCGCTCTTGTGCGCCTGCGACTTCAGCACTTTGCCCTTGGACGCCGCCGCTTCGGCACCGCTGGCCAGACCCAAGGCCAGCCACCCCACCACCAATACCCGCCTAAACCATGTCATCTGCGCTTGAACCCAAGTTGGCTGAATGCCGCGCGAGTTTAGGCGACAGAAAAAAAACTAGCAAGATCAAATACTTGCGATAAAGACCTCAAGTAGCCGCCAGTTCAGGCGATCAACCCTGCGCCGCCACCCGATCCACGTTGGAATGCAGCTTGTTCAAGGCCGCCAAATAGGCCTTGGCCGATGCAACAACGATGTCCGGATCGGAACCCACCCCGTTGACCACCCGACCGCTGTGCTGCAGTCGAACCGTCACCTCACCTTGCGATTCGGTGCTGCCACTGGTGATGGCGTTCACGGAATACAGGAGCATCTCCACCCCGGTCTGCAATTTCGATTCGATGGCCTTCAGGCTGGCATCCACGGGCCCGTTGCCGTCACTTTCAGCCCGATGCTCTTGCTCGCCCGCCGCGAACACCACCGACGCGAATGGCCGCTCGCCCGTCTCGGACCGCTGGGACAGCGACACCAGGCGATAGTGCTCACGCACCGCGGTCACGCTTTCGTCACTCACCAGAGCCAGGATGTCCTCGTCGAAGATCTCGCTCTTGCGGTCGGCCAGGTCCTTGAAACGTGCAAAGGCAGCGTTGATCTCTGCTTCGGACTCCAGCTCGATGGCGAGCTCTTGCAAGCGCTGCTTGAAGGCATTGCGACCCGACAACTTGCCCAGCACGATCTTGTTGGCAGCCCATCCGACGTCCTCGGCACGCATGATCTCGTAGGTATCTCGCGCCTTGAGCACACCGTCCTGGTGGATGCCTGATGCATGGGCAAATGCATTGGCCCCCACCACCGCCTTGTTGGGCTGCACGACAAAGCCCGTGGTCTGGCTCACCATGCGCGAGGCCGGCACGATTTGCGTGGCGTCAATGCCCAAGGTGAGGCCGAAATAGTCGCGGCGCGTGCGCAGCGCCATCACCACCTCTTCGAGCGCGCAATTGCCAGCGCGCTCACCCAGGCCGTTGATGGTGCATTCGATCTGTCGAGCACCACCGAGTTTCACTCCGGCCAGCGAGTTGGCCACGGCCATGCCCAAGTCGTTGTGACAGTGCACCGACCAGATTGCCTTGTCGGAATTCGGGATGCGTTCTCGCAAGGTGCGAATGAACTCGCCGTACAACTCGGGCACCGCGTACCCCACTGTGTCGGGAATGTTCAGCGTGGTGGCGCCTTCGGCGATCACCGTCTCAAGCACGCGGCAGAGAAAGTCCGGATCGGAGCGGTAACCGTCCTCGGGCGAGAACTCGATGTCATCGCACAGGTTGCGCGCAAAGCGCACCGCCAACTTGGCCTGCTCGAAGACCTGGTCCGGCGTCATGCGCAGCTTCTTCTCCATGTGCAGCGCGCTGGTGGCGATGAAGGTGTGGATGCGCGAGCGCGCCGCACCCTTCAGGGCTTCAGCGGCACGGCCGATGTCACGATCGTTGGCGCGCGCCAGTGAGCACACCGTCGCGTCCTTGATGTGATCCGCGATCGACTTCACCGCTTCGAAGTCACCATTGCTCGACGCCGCGAAACCGGCCTCGATCACGTCCACACGAAGGCGCTCGAGCTGCCGGGCAATGCGCAGCTTTTCGTCCTTGGTCATCGACGCACCCGGAGACTGCTCGCCGTCGCGCAAGGTGGTGTCAAAAATGATCAGCTTGTCGGTCATGTTGATGGCTCCTCGATCTTTGGTTTCATTCAGCCAGTGCAGGTGCCTGGACCGCCACGCCACAGCGCAGCAAACCGGAAAGCACCGCCTTCATCGAAGCGGTGACGATGTTGGCGTCAATACCCACACCGAACAGAGTGCGAGTGTCGCCGATCCGCATTTCAAGATAGGCCGCTGCGCGCGCTTGGGCGCCAGTGCCGATGGCGTGTTCGTGGTAGTCGAGAACCGCCACCTTCACACCGGTCGCCTGGGCCATTGCGTTGACAAAGGCCTCTACGGGGCCAGCGCCCTGACCGCTCACAGCCAGCACGGAACCACCCACACGGAGCGTGGCGCTCAGGTTCACTTGCCCACCAGCGCACTCGGCGATGACCTGTCGGTCGATGCAGGCTGCCGCCAGGCGGTATTCAACTTCAAAGATGTCCCAGAGGTCGGCGGCACCGAGCTCACGTCCCTGAGCATCCATCACCGCCTGCACGGACGACGAGAATTCGATCTGCAGACGCCGCGGCAGCTCCAACCCATATTCGTTCTCCAGCAAATAGGCGATGCCGCCCTTGCCAGATTGGCTGTTGACCCGAATCACCGCGTCATAGTTGCGGCCAAGGTCCTTGGGGTCGATGGGCAGGTAGGGCATGTCCCAGATGTCGCTCTCGCGCCGTGCAGCGAAGGCCTTCCTGATGGCATCCTGGTGCGAGCCGGAGAACGAGGTATAGACCAGATCGCCCACATAGGGATGCCGTGGATGCACCGGCAATTGATTGCAGTGCTCGACGGTGCGGCGAATGCCGTCGATGTCGCTGAAGTCGAGGCCGGGACGCACGCCCTGCGTGTAGAGGTTCAGTGCAATGTTCACCAGATCCACATTGCCGGTGCGCTCGCCGTTGCCGAACAGGCATCCTTCGATGCGGTCGGCGCCGGCCATCAATGCAAATTCGCCCGCCGCTGTGCCGGTGCCACGGTCGTTGTGCGGGTGAATGCTGAGCACGAGGCTGTCGCGACGCGCCAGATGCCGATGCATCCACTCGACCATGTCGGCAAAGATGTTGGACGTGCTGTGCTCCACGGTAGAAGGCAAGTTGATGATGCAGCGGCGCGCAGGCGTGGGTGACCAGACTTCGGTCACAGCATCAACCACCCGTTTGCTGAACGACAACTCCGTGCCCGAGAACATCTCAGGCGAATACTGAAAAGTCCAATCCGTGCCGATTTGGCGCGCGGCCAAATCGCGAACCATGACGGCGTGCGTGACCGCCAGGTCGACAATGCCATCCTCGTCCAATCCCAGCACCACGCGGCGCATGATGGGTGCCGTGGCGTTGTACAGGTGCACAATCGCCCTTGGTACATCCGCCAGTGCCTCGAAGGTTCGCTCAATCAGGTGATCGCGAGCCTGCGTCAGCACCTGAATCGTCACGTCATCGGGAATCAGGCGTTGCTCGATCAGTTGCCGCACAAAATCGAAGTCAGCCTGCGAAGCCGCCGGGAAGCCGACCTCGATTTCCTTGAAACCGATGCGCACCAGCGTCTCGAACATCCGCAGCTTGCGCGCCGGATCCATCGGTTCGATCAGCGCCTGGTTGCCGTCCCGCAGATCCACACTGCACCACATTGGTGGGTGGGACAGCACAACGTCGGGCCAGGTACGGTCGGTCAGCCGCACCGGCGCAAAGGCGTGGTACTTGGCAGCGGGGTTGTCGAGCATGGGCATGTGGCACTCCGTGGATAGATTGGGTTCGCCACGCAGCACGTTGGAAATGAAAACGGCCCGCTGCGTTGCGCTCAGCGGGCCGTCGATCCGGGAAATATTCAGTCGTGGACGATCAGCGCGCCGGGTGCACCTTCAGTAGTAGCAACGAGATCGAGCGGCGGGACGTCATGCGTCGCAATATAGCATGGCGCATCAGCGATGCAGGCCGGCTTCGTCGGGCTCGTCGGTGGAGGTCGCAATGACGCTCACCGGCTTACCTTTCATGCGCCGGTACACATACATGGCATAGCCTGACAGCCCATAGCCCACGAACAACGCAAACAGCATGCCGGGCACGTGCAAGTTGATCAGCGCTATGCCCAAGGCGATCGCAACGATGACCACGAAGGGCACGGTCTTTTTCAGGCTCAGGTCCTTGAAGCTGTAAAACGGCACATTGGTCACCATCGTAAGGCCCGCATAGAGCGTCATCACGCAGGTCGTCCACATCAACCAAGGGATGTCGCGAATGCCCTCGCGGAAACCCATGTCGTCCATGACATAGATGAATCCCACGACCAACGCCGCGGCCGCAGGGCTGGGCAGGCCCTGAAAGAAGCGCTTGTCGACCACGCCGATGTTGGTATTGAAGCGCGCCAGGCGCAGCATGGCGCAGGAGCAGTAGACAAAGGCTGCGATCCACCCGACCTTGCCCAGGCCCTTGAGCGCCCACTCATAGACGATCAAGGACGGTGCCAATCCGAAGTTCACCATGTCCGACAAACTGTCCATCTGCTCGCCGAAGGCACTCTGCGTATTGGTCATGCGCGCCACTCGACCGTCGAGGCTGTCCAGGATCGCGGCGCAGAAGACACCAATCACCGCCTGCTCGAAGCGACCGTTCATTGCCATAACGATGGCGTAATATCCCCCAAAAAGCGCGGCCAGGGTGATGAGGTTGGGCAGCACATAGATGCCCTTGCGCCGCGGGCGCGGCGCTCGTTCCGGCGCGTCGCCTTCATCGCCATTGACTTGCAGTTCACTCATGGCCGGGAGCATAACGCAGTGCCATCGATGAAAAAAGGCCGCATCACGCGGCCCTTTGATGGAAGCGGCTGCCGCGATCAGTTGCGCGATTTGTCGACCAGCTTGTTCGCCTTGATCCAGGGCATCATGGCGCGCAACTTCTCGCCGACCACTTCGATCTGGTGGTCGGACGTCAGGCGGCGGCGCGACAGCAGCGTTGGCGCACCGGCACGGTTTTCCAGGATGAAACTCTTGGCGTATTCACCGGTCTGGATGTCCTTGAGCGCCTGGCGCATCGCGGCCTTGGTCTCGTCATTGACGATCTTCGGGCCGGTCACGTACTCACCGTACTCCGCGTTGTTGGAGATCGAGTAGTTCATGTTGGCAATGCCGCCCTCATAAATCAGGTCCACGATGAGTTTGAGCTCGTGCAGGCATTCGAAATAGGCCATCTCTGGCGCATAGCCGGCTTCCACCAGCGTCTCGAAGCCGGCCTTGATCAGCTCGACCGTGCCTCCGCAAAGGACAGCCTGCTCGCCGAACAGGTCGGTCTCGGTCTCTTCGCGGAAGTTGGTTTCGATGATGCCGGCCTTGCCGCCTCCATTGGCCGCGGCATAGCTCAGCGCCAGATCGCGGGCCTTGCCGGTCTTGTCGGCGTGCACCGCAATCAGGTGCGGCACGCCACCACCCTGCGTGTAGGTGTTCCGAACCGTGTGTCCTGGGGCCTTCGGGGCGACCATCCAGACGTCGATGTCTTCGCGCGGAACCACCTGGCCATAGTGCACGTTGAATCCGTGCGCGAACGCCAGTGACGCACCGCTCTTCATGTTGGGAGCCACCTCTGCGTTGTAGACGCTGGCAATCTGCTCGTCGGGCAGCAGGATCATGACAACGTCGGCGCTCCTCACCGCATCGGCAATCTCGGCCACCTTGAGGCCGGCCTTTTCGGCCTTGCCCCAGGAAGCACCTCCCTTGCGCAGACCCACCGTGACCTTGACACCTGAGTCGTTCAGGTTCTGGGCATGAGCGTGACCCTGTGAGCCATAGCCGATGATCGTGACATTCTTGCCCTTGATGAGGGACAGATCGGCGTCCTTGTCGTAATAAACCTTCATGTTGTTTCTCTCCAGATGATCGTTGGGGGCGGGATGGGTGTTCAGACGCGGAGAATCCGCTCGCCGCGACCGATCCCGCTGGTGCCGGTGCGCACGGTTTCGAGGATGGCGGCCCGATCAACGCCCAAAATGAAGGCGTCGAGCTTGCCGGCATCCCCGGTCAATTCAATGGTGTAGCTCTTCTCGGTCACGTCAATGATGCGGCCGCGAAAAATGTCGGCCATGCGCTTCATCTCTTCGCGCTCCTTGCCCACGGCGCGCACCTTGATCAACATGAGTTCGCGCTCGGTGAAGCTGCCCTCGGTCAAGTCGACGACCTTGACGACCTCGATCAGCCGGTTCAGGTGCTTGGTGATCTGCTCGATCACTTCATCCGACCCGGTGGTAACGATGGTCATTCGCGACAGCGACGCGTCTTCAGTGGGAGCCACAGTCAGGCTCTCGATGTTGTAGCCCCGCGCGGAAAACAGGGCCACCACGCGAGACAGGGCGCCCGGCTCGTTCTCGAGCAGTAGGGCAATGATGTGTTTCATGTTTGTCGTCCTGGCGGGCTCCTCGGCGACGGTGGCGGTAACCACCGGGCCTTGGCCACGCAGTTGGTCAGAATCAGTGTCGATCAGCGGTCTGGGAAGCTGTTCAAGCATCAAGCTGGCCAACGCCTGCACCACGGTAGCGGCACAGCCCCGGCCAACCGTCAGGCCATCACAGGTCTTCCGACCCCAACAGCATCTCCGAGATGCCCTTGCCCGCCTGGACCATCGGCCAGACGTTTTCCTCACGATCGGTGCGTACGTCGAGGAAGACCGTGCGGTCCTTCAAGCGAATCAGTTCCTTGAGTGCGGGCTCCACCTCGGATGGCTTCTCGATCTTGATGCCCACATGGCCATAGGCCTCGGCCAGTTTCACGAAGTCGGGCAACGCGTCCATGTAGCTGTGCGAATAGCGACTGCCGTAATCCAGTTGCTGCCACTGCCGCACCATGCCCAGGTAGCGGTTGTTCAAGGAGATGATCTTGACGGGCGTCTTGTACTGGGCACAGGTGGACAACTCCTGGATGCACATCTGGATCGAACCCTCACCGGTGATGCAGAACACGTCGCTGTCCGGCTTGGCCAGCTTGATGCCCATTGCATACGGCAGGCCCACACCCATGGTGCCCAGTCCGCCAGAGTTGATCCACCGCCTGGGTTCCTCGAAGTGGAAATACTGCGCTGCCCACATCTGGTGTTGACCCACGTCGCTGGTGATGTAGGTGTCGCGGCCCTTGGTCAAGCGGCAGAGGGTCTCGACGACATACTGCGGCTTGATGACCTCGTCGCTGTTGCGGTAGGCCAGGCACTCGCGCTTGCGCCACTCGTTGATCTGCGCCCACCACGAGGACAACGCGCCGACATCCGGCTTGGCCTGCGTTTCCTTGATGTGCGCAATCATTTCCTGCAGCACATCCTTGGTGTCGCCCACGATCGGGATGTCCACCCTGACCCGCTTCGAAATCGAGGACGGATCGATATCGATGTGGATGACCTTGCGCTCCACCGAGGCAAAGTGCTTCGGGTTGCCGATCACTCGATCATCGAATCGCGCACCCACCGCCAGCAGGACGTCGCAGTTCTGCATCGTCATGTTGGCTTCGTAGGTTCCGTGCATGCCGAGCATGCCCAAGAACTTCGGGTCGGACGCCGGCGTTGCACCCAGGCCCATCAACGTGTTGGTGCAGGGAAATCCGAGCAGATCCGACAACTCGCGCAACTCGGCCGTCGCGTTGCCCAGGATCACACCTCCGCCGGTGTAGATGTAGGGGCGCTTGGCCGAAAGCAGCAACTGCATGGCCTTGCGTATCTGGCCTCCGTGGCCCTTCTTCACCGGGTTGTACGAACGCATTTCCACGCGTTCCGGGTAGTGGAACGCACAGGTCTTGAGCGACACATCCTTGGGCACATCGACGACCACGGGGCCAGGTCGACCGGTACGCGCGATGTGGAAGGCCTTCTTCATCGTGATCGCGAGGTCACGCACGTCCTTGACCAGGAAGTTGTGCTTGACCACCGGCCGGGTGATGCCCACGGTGTCGCACTCCTGGAAGGCATCCAGACCGATGGCCGCGGTGGGCACTTGGCCGGTGATGACCACCATCGGGATCGAGTCCATGTAGGCGGTGGCGATGCCCGTGACGGCATTCGTCACCCCCGGGCCACTGGTGACCAAGGCCACGCCGACGTCCCCTGTGGCGCGCGCATAGCCGTCAGCGGCATGCACGGCAGCCTGTTCATGGCGCACCAGTACATGCTCGATGGTGTCCTGCTTGTACAGAGCGTCGTAGATGTACAAGACGGACCCGCCCGGGTAGCCCCACATGTACTTCACACCCTCAGCCTGCAGACAGCGGACCAGGATCTCGGAACCGTTGAGTTCAGCGGCGTGGGGTTGGGATTGGGATTGCGGCTGTGCCATGGGGGCACGCTTGACTTCCGCGGCAGACATATCCATTGAGAACCTCTGTGATTTTCTCTAACGAAAAACCATTGGTGCCCCTCCTCGCACCCTTGTGGGGCGGAATCAGGGCCTGCGGGATCAAGAAACAGATGCCCCCTCGGGTCGGCGGGCCAGCTTGAGACCAGTGGCGCTTTGTGCGCAGCAACATTATTGCACCGTTCGAATCCAGACCGAAGTCGCGGTCTCGCCGCCTCATGCGGGTGACATAATCCGCCCCGTTTTCGGCCGCTCATCGCCCTGGTGCGCGGGACACCCTTGGCAAGCGACAAAGAACTCACCGATTTCCTCAAGAGCGTCGAGAAGCGAGCATTCAAGCGCACGGTCTATGCCGTCCGCGATGACGATGCCGCGCTCGACATCGTTCAGGACTCCATGATCCGTCTGGCCGAGAAGTACGCCGACCGGCCGGCGGCGGAGTTGCCGCTGCTGTTTCAGCGCATCATGTCGAACGCGACCATGGATTGGTTCCGCAGGCAGCGCGTACGCAATGCGGTGGTTCAGAACCTTTCGAGTTTCGAGACTGACAGTGACGAGGGTGGTGACTTCGATCTGCTGGAGACCCTGGAGACCGCAGACGGCCAATTGGGCGCTGAGAGCGCTGCAGACTCGGTTGGGCGGGCCCAGATCCTGCTAGTCATCGAGGGCGAGGTGGGCCAATTGCCGGCTCGTCAACGTGAGGCCTTCTTGCTGCGTTACTGGGAGGAATTGGATGTGGCTGAGACCGCTGCGGCAATGGGTTGTTCTGAAGGCAGTGTCAAGACACACTGTTCGCGGGCTGTCCATGCGTTGGCCAAAGCCCTCCGGAGCAAAGGGATTGCACCGTGAACACTCTAGATTCCAAGTCTTTGTCGCCAGAGCAACGTGAAAGCCTGGAAGCCCGGGTTGCCTTGCGCTTGGCCGCGCGACTCAACGAGGCTGCGGAGCAAGTGCCTCACGACATTGCTGAACGCCTTCGCTTCGGGCGTGAGCAGGCGCTGGTGCGTGCCAGAGCGGTGCAGCGTCAGACCGCTTCTGCCACGCAATTGGTGCGTCAGTCGAATGGCACCGCGGCCCTGTCTGCGCCACCCACGGTCTGGGTCCGTTTTGCTTCACTGATGCCCTTGGCCGTGCTGGTAGCAGGTTTGGTGATGATTCAGCACCACCACGATGCCGAGCAGATTGCCGTGGCCGCCGAAATCGACGCAGCGTTGCTGGCGGACGAATTGCCGCCGGCGGCATACCGTGATCCTGGTTTCACCGCTTTCCTGCAGGCCCAAGAGGGCCCTTGATCGGAAGCCAAGGTTGCGCCGCTTGAGCCCACACCTTTCGTTCGTCACCTTTGTGCTGTCCGGTGCATTGGTGCTGGCTGGGGCTGCGTCCGCCCAAAGTCCCGCAAGTGGTGTTTCCGCAAAACCCACATTGCCCGGCATGGGAGGGCCGACTTGGTCGGGTCTCACCTCGTCTCAACGCCTGACATTGGCACCGCTGGAACGAGACTGGAACGGCCTCGATCCCAATCGGAAGTCCAAGTGGCTCGACATCGCCTCGCGCTTTCCAAAGATGCCAGCCGATGAGCAGAAACGCGTTCAAGACCGCATGACAGAGTGGGCCCGCCTGTCGCCCGCCGAGCGTGGCCGGGCGCGCTTGTCCTACCAGGAGGCCAAGCAGCTTTCTCCGCTGCAACGGCAGGAACGATGGGAGGCCTACCAGGCGCTTCCGGATGCCGAACGTAAAGCCCTCGCAGCCAAAGCGGTGACACGGGCGGGAAGCCCCGCAATGCCTTCGGCCAGTGCGACGTTGGCTGTGTCGCCTAAGCAGAGCGGCCTTGCTCCCAAGCCCGCGAACCCACTTGTTCAGTCCGTAGCGCCCACGGTCGTCCAAGCCAAACCGGGGGCGACCACCACCCTGATCGGCAAGGGCACGCCGCCTCCGGCACATCAGCGGGTTGGCCAGCCGAAGATTGCGGCGAAGCCCGGGCAAGTCGACCGCGCCACGCTGCTTCCAAAGGCTGCGTCGGCAGCGCCATCGAGTCCGGTTGCCTCACCGGTCAACGAACCGCAGTCATGACCATGGTCGGGGACAGCCCGGCGAGTCAATCGCTCATCGCGCCACCGAAGTTGCCCAGGCAAATGGCGGCCTTTGTCTACGAAGGCGTGCTGCTCTTTGGTGTGCTGATGATTTTCGGCTACCTGTATTCCAGTCTCACGCAACAGCGCCACGCGCTGCAGGGCAAGTCAGGGCTTCAGGCCTTTCTCTTCGTGATTCTGGGCATCTATTTCAGCTGGTTCTGGTCACGCAGCGGCCAGACCTTGGCCATGAAGACCTGGCACCTGCGCGTGGTCAGGTCCGATGGTTCCAGTTTGACTCAGGCCAGGGCATTGGTGCGCTACGTGCTGGCGTGGCTTTGGTTCATCCCTGGCCTGGCCGTGGCCCACGTATTTCAGTTGACGTCGTCAGGGCAGATTTTCGGCGTGCTGGCGCTCGGCGTAGCGCTCTACGCCGGCCTGTCACGCTTGAGGCCCGGGGCGCAATTCCTGCATGACATCCTCTGCGACACCCGGGTGGTCTGGACCCGTCCGCCAAACGAAGTCTCAGCTGCGTCTGGCCGATGACCAATCCCCACAAAGGTCGCACGGGAGTTGATCGGTTGCTGCATGCCGCCGGCTACTCGACTCAAGGCCTCATCGCGGCCGTCCGTGGCGAGAGCGCGTTCCGACAGGAAATGGCCGTGGCCGCGGTGCTGCTGCCTGCGGCATGGTGGTTGGGCCGCAACTGGGTCGAAGTAGCCTTGTTGTCTGGCTCGGTCTTGCTCGTGCTCGTCGTTGAATTGCTGAACTCGGCCGTGGAAGCCACAGTCGACCGCATTTCCTTCGACCTGCATGATCTGTCCAAGCGCGCCAAGGACTACGGCAGCGCAGCCGTATTGCTGGCATTGCTGCTGACTGCTGGCATCTGGTGCGCAGCGCTCTATCAACGCTTCATCGCCTGACCATGCCCCATCCTGCGTTCAGCGTCTGCGTCTACTGCGGCTCCCGCCCCGGCTCGCGTCCCGCCTATGCCGCTTTGGCGCAGCGGCTTGGCCGTGCCATAGGCCAACGCGGATGGCAGGTGGTCTACGGTGGGGGTCGGGCTGGCCTCATGGGCGAAGTGGCCGACGCGGCACTGTCGGTCGGAGCACGCGTCATTGGCGTAATACCCGATTCCTTGATGCGTCTGGAGGTGGGCCATGCCGGCTTGAGCGAGTTGCACGTCGTGCGGACCATGCACGAGCGAAAGCAGATGATGGCCGAACACGCCGACGCCTTTGTGGCCATGCCTGGCGGCATCGGCACCTTCGAGGAATTGTTCGAGGTCTGGACTTGGCGCCATCTGAACTACCACGACAGACCGATCGGCCTGCTCGACGCCGAAGGTTATTGGGCACCGATGGTGGGCTTCCTGACTCGCTCCTGCCAGGAAGGATTCATGGATTCAGGTCAGCTTGCCATGTTGTCCGTGGACGACGAGGTGGAGCGTCTGCTCGACACCTTGTTCACCCGACGCGGCTCACCGCGAAGTCCGATGCTCGATCAGATCTGACGGTCCTCTTCCAGGTCGATGGGCAAGCCGCGCAAGGCCATGGCAGGGCCAGGCGTCATCAGACCGCCGACTCGTCCGTTTCCCCCGTGCGAATGCGCACCACCTGCTCCACCGGCGTGACGAAGATCTTGCCGTCACCGATCTTGCCGGTCTTGGCCGCTTTGACGATCGATTCGATGCAGCGCTCCACGTCGGCGTCCTTGACCACAACCTCGATCTTCACCTTCGGCAAGAAGTCGACCACATACTCGGCGCCGCGATAGAGCTCGGTGTGTCCCTTCTGACGGCCAAAGCCCTTGACTTCGGTGACAGTCAAGCCGGATACGCCGACATCGGCCAATGCCTCGCGAACCTCTTCGAGCTTGAAAGGCTTGATGACGGCGGTGATCTGCTTCATGGTGGACTCCGGGTGAGACAGGAAACGGGTACTGCGGATTCTAGGCCTTGAACTTCGACGTGATCGGGTATCGCCAGTCGCGCCCAAACGCGCGATGGGTGATTCGAATGCCCACCGGCGATTGCCGGCGCTTGTACTCGTTGATCTTGATCAGCCGCGTCACGCGCTCGACATCTGCACGCGGAAATCCAGCCGCAACGATCTCATCCGACGACTGATCCTCTTCCATGTAGCGCGCCAGGATGGCGTCCAACACGTCGTAGGGCGGCAGGCTGTCCTGATCCGTCTGATCCGCCCGCAACTCTGCCGACGGTGGCCTGGTGATGATGCGCTCCGGAATCACCGGCCCGATGCTGCCGTCGGCGCGTCGGGCAGCTTGCCGATTCTTCCACTCGCACAGCCGGTAAACGAGCGTCTTTGCCACGTCTTTGATCACCGCAAAGCCGCCCGCCATGTCGCCGTACAGCGTGCAGTAGCCCGTGGCCATTTCGCTCTTGTTGCCGGTGGTCAGCACAATGGAACCGAACTTGTTCGACAGGGCCATCAGCAATGTGCCGCGAACACGGGCCTGGATGTTCTCTTCGGTGGCATCCTCTGCGCGCCCCGCGAATTCCGTCGCCAGGCTGCTGCGAAATGCATCGAACATCGGTGCGATCGGGATTTCGTCGTAACGCACGCCCAGCCGCTCGGCCATGTCTCGCGCATCGATCCAGGAGATGTCGGCCGTATAGCGCGAGGGCATCATTACGGCGCGCACACGCTCCGCGCCCAGTGCGTCAACGGCCAGCGCGAGCACCAGTGCTGAATCGACACCGCCCGACAATCCAATGATCACGCCCGGGAAGCCGTTCTTGCCGATGTAGTCGCGCACGCCGATGACCAAGGCAGCCCAGGCCTGAGCCTCCAGCGAGGGGATCGGCTGCAGTTCACCTTCAACCGAACCGTCCGCGTGGAGATCGGCCAACACGATGGCCTCCTCAAAGCTTGGGCCTCTCACGGCGACGGCACCGGATGCGTCCATCGCAAAAGATGCTCCGTCGAACACCACTTCATCCTGCCCCCCCACCAAATGTGCGTACAGCAGTGGAAGACCGGTGTCGCGCACGCGCTCGGCCATGCGTTGCTCACGCTCGCCCCCCTTGTCCAAATGGAAGGGCGAGGCGTTAAGCACGCACATCACTTCCGCGCCCGCCGCTTTCGCCAAGGCAGCGGGCTCGGCAAACCAAGCGTCCTCGCAAATCAACACGCCGAAGCGGCGTCCACCGGCGGCAAACACCACGGCACCCTGCCCGGCATCGCGCCCTGAGGCGAAGTAGCGCCGCTCATCGAAGACCTGGTAGTTCGGCAACTCCCGTTTGCAGTACGTTGCCACAACGACGCCATGTGACAACACACTCGCAGCATTGAAGCGCAGCGGCACCGCATGCGAGCGACTGCGCAAATCGCCCCGTTCATCCACTTGGTGCGGATGGCCCACCAAGACCGTCAACCCATCGAGCGGCGCGAGCGCCACAGCCAGTTTCCGCAAGGCCTGAGCACAAGCGGTCATGAAGGCTGGGCGCAACAAGAGATCTTCTGGCGGATAGCCGGTCAGCGCCAACTCGGGCGCCACCAAGAGGCTGGCCCCCGCCGAGTGGGCCTCGCGCGCGGCATCGACAATGCACTGCGCATTGCCTTCCAAATCACCGACAGTGGCATTGATTTGCGCGAGGGCCACTCGAACGCGGGAAGGATTTGACATACCGTGTCGCCAATGAATTCAAGCGAGGATGTTATCCGGCTCCACCCCGACCCTTCGGCGCTGGATCCGCACGAGTGGAACGCCTTGTTGGCACTGCAAGCACGACCAACACCCTTCATGCGTTGGGAGTACCTGGTGGCACTGCAACGCTCTGGCAGCGCGGTGCCTGAAACGGGTTGGACGCCGCGATTTGTCACGGTGCACCGAAGGGGCCAACTGGTCGCCGCAGCACCTGCCTATTTGAAGCATCACTCCTACGGCGAATACGTGTTTGACTGGGCCTGGGCCGATGCCTATCGCCGCCATGGGCTGCGCTACTACCCGAAGCTGCTCGTGGCGGTGCCTTTCACGCCGGTACCGGGCACCCGCTTGATGGCCACGGATGAGCGGGCTCGGGATGCCCTGCTCCGCGCCATCGCCGATTTGGCCCTCGACGACGGTGTGTCATCGACGCATCTGCTTTTTCCGGACGAGGGCGAGCGTTCGGCCATCGCGCGCATTGGCTGGATGCAACGGCGTGGCATTCAGTTTCATTGGACACGTGACACCATCGCGCCTGCTGACGATTTCAGTGCCTTCCTGGCCAGCCTGCAGCGCGACAAGCGCAAGAAGATCCAGCAGGAACGGCGCCGCGTCGCAGACGCGGGAATCCAGTTCAGTGCCCTGGAAGGACGACAGATCGACGATGACCTGTGGGACTTCTTCCATGCCTGTTACCAGGCCACCTATCTGGCCCACCGGTCGACGCCCTACCTCAAACGCGAATTTTTCCGGGCCATGGCGCAGACCATGCCAGAACATTGGCTGATGTTTGTCGCGTCGCGCGGACCAACGCCCGTGGCGGCGTCCTTGGTGGCCATCGATCGCGCGCAGGGCGCTGCCTACGGACGTTACTGGGGCACCCTTGAGTACGTGCCCTGCCTGCACTTTGAGGCCTGCTACTACCAGCCCCTGCAATGGTGCATCGAGCAGCGATTTCTGCGGTTCGAAGGCGGCGCGCAAGGCGAACACAAAATGGCTCGCGGCCTGCTGCCCGTTGCCACCGGCTCGGCGCATTGGCTGGCGCATCCGCAGTTCGCACGCGCTGTGCAAGACTTCCTGGAGCAAGAAGGCACTGGCATGGACGAGTATTTTGACGAGCTGCGCGACCACAGCCCGTTCAAGGTCGCAGGCCAGGGCTGATTCGGCCCCAGACCGCCCGAGTGCGAGCGCTCAAGCTCTGGGCGTGTGTTCCTGGCTGAAACGCGCAATACCCGTCACGATTTCCTGGTGGGCGCTGGCCACGCCTTCCCAGCCTTGAACCTTCACCCACTTGCCGGGCTCCAGGTCCTTGTAGTGCTCAAAGAAGTGCTGGATGGTCTTGAGCCGCAACGGGTTCAAGTCTTCCGGCTTCTTCCACTGGCTGTAGATCGACAAGATCTTGTCGATGGGCACCGCCAGCAGCTTGTTGTCGCCGCCTGCCTCGTCTTCCATCTTCATCATGCCCAGTGCACGGCAGGTAACCACCACACCCGGTATCAGCGGCACTGGCGTGATCACCAGCACGTCCACCGGATCGCCGTCGTCCGACAAGGTATCAGGGATGTAGCCGTAATTGCACGGGTAGTGCATGGCGGTGCTCATGAACCGATCGACGAAAAGTGCACCGGATTCGTGGTCAACCTCGTATTTGATTGGGTCAGCGTTCATCGGAATCTCGATGATGACGTTGAACTCTTCGGGCGCCTTGGCGCCGGGGGTCACGTTGTGCAGGCTCATGTCGGGTCTTCGCGTGTTCCGGGGAAACCCGGATTCTACGGAGTGTGCTTGCCGCCCCCTGACACCATCTGGTGAACAACGACTTTGAGCTACCGCAGGAAAATACGGTGACTTTGGGCCTCGGCATCCCGTACATTCCTGTGCGATCGCATCCTAGGCCCACGGCACGCCGTGCGCCGATGAAGATGACGGCAATCCAACCCCCCCAGGGCCTGTACCGAGGAAGGAGAAATCCCGATGTCAACAACGATGGCGCTCTATGTGGCGCTGGCTTGCGGCTTGGCCGCAGTGGTCTATGGCTTTGTCCAACGCAGCTGGATCCTGAGCCAAGATGCGGGCAACGCCCGCATGCAGGAAATCGCTGCCGCGATTCAACAGGGCGCGGCCGCGTATCTGGCGCGGCAATACAAGACGATTGCCATCGTGGGTGTCGTGCTCGCGGTGCTGATCGGGATCTTTCTGGACGGCACCACGGCCGCGGGCTTCGTGTTGGGTGCGGTGCTGTCCGGCGCCTGCGGCTTCATTGGCATGAACGTGTCGGTGAAGGCCAACGTGCGCACCGCCCAGGCGGCCACCAAGGGCATCGGCCCAGCGCTGGATGTTGCTTTCAAGGGCGGCGCGATCACCGGCATGCTGGTGGTCGGCCTGGGCCTGTTGGGTGTGGGCATCTTCTTCCTGTTCCTCACCGGCAACGGCAACATGACGCCAGACAAGAGCCTTGCCACCACACTCAAGCCCCTGCTCGGCTTCGCCTTCGGCTCCTCGCTGATTTCCATCTTCGCCCGACTGGGTGGCGGCATCTTCACCAAAGGCGCCGACGTCGGTGCGGACCTGGTAGGCAAGGTTGAGGCCGGCATCCCCGAGGATGACCCGCGCAATCCGGCCGTGATCGCCGACAACGTCGGCGACAACGTGGGCGATTGCGCCGGCATGGCGGCCGACTTGTTCGAGACCTACGCGGTCACCTTGATCGCCACCATGGCCCTGGGTGCGCTGGTGGTTTCGACGGCCCCCATGGCTGCCGTGATCTACCCGCTGTTGCTGGGTGGTGTGTCCATCATTGCGTCGATCATCGGTTGCTCGTTTGTCAAGGCGTCACCGGGCATGAAGAACGTGATGCCGGCGCTTTACAAGGGCCTGGCCGTTGCAGGCGCGCTGTCGCTGATCGCCTTCTACTTCGTAACCGCGAAAGTGATGCCCGATGACGCCCTGGGTGCCAGCACCCAGATGCGCCTGTTTGGCGCTTGTGCTGTGGGCTTGGTGCTCACCGCCGCGCTGGTCTGGATCACCGAGTACTACACCGGCACCCAGTACCCGCCGGTCAAGCACATCGCCCAGGCCTCCACCACCGGACACGGCACCAACATCATCGCGGGCCTTGGCGTCTCCATGCGCTCCACGGCTTGGCCCGTACTGATGGTTTGCATCGCCATTCTCGCAGCCTACAAGCTGGGTGGCCTCTACGGCATCGCAATCGCCGCGACGTCCATGCTCAGCATGGCCGGCATCGTGGTCGCCCTGGACGCCTATGGCCCCATCACGGACAACGCTGGCGGCATTGCCGAGATGGCCGAGTTGCCGGCCAGCGTGCGCGACATCACCGACCCACTCGACGCCGTCGGCAATACCACGAAGGCAGTCACAAAGGGTTACGCGATTGGGTCGGCGGGTTTGGCGGCATTGGTGCTGTTCGCCGATTACACGCATTCGCTCGAAGGTCGGGGCATGAATGTGAGTTTCGACTTGAGCGATCCGAAAGTGATCGTCGGGCTGTTCATCGGCGGATTGATTCCCTACCTGTTCGGCGCGATGGCCATGGAAGCCGTGGGCCGTGCCGCTGGCTCGGTGGTGGTGGAAGTTCGTCGGCAGTTCCAGGACGGAGCCATCATGGCCGGCAAGCGCAAGCCTGACTACAGCGCTGCGGTGGACATGCTGACCACGGCGGCCATCAAGGAAATGGTGGTCCCGTCCCTGCTGCCGGTGGTGGTTCCGATCATCGTCGGCATGACCCTGGGTGCAGCCGCATTGGGCGGACTGCTGATGGGCACGATCGTCACGGGACTGTTCGTGGCCATCTCGATGTGCACCGGCGGCGGCGCCTGGGACAACGCCAAGAAATACATCGAGGACGGCCACTTCGGTGGCAAAGGCAGTGAGACCCACAAGGCCGCTGTCACTGGTGACACCGTTGGCGACCCGTACAAGGACACGGCGGGCCCTGCGGTCAATCCGCTGATCAAGATCATCAACATCGTTGCCTTGCTGATCGTGCCTCTGTTGCCCGTCGCGTCCGGCAACACGGCCGCGCATGCCACGATGTCACCGGCTACCGCCACAGCCGCCAGCAGCAACAGTGTCGCAAGTTCGGCAGCCACCGTCGTGCCCGCAGCCGATGCCGCCTCGATCAAGGTCGAGGGTGGTGTGGTGAAGTTCTACTTTGCCTCTGGCAAAGCCGACCTGGCCGGCGGGGCGGGCGAAGCCCTTGCCGACGTGGCCAAGGGTGTGGTCGGCGGCAAGAAGGCCGTTGTGAGTGGCTTCACTGACTCCAGCGGCGATCCGGCGAAGAACGAGGAGTTGGCCAAGCAGCGTGCCTTCGCAGTACGCGACGCGCTCAAAGCAGCCGGCATTGCCGACGACAAGATCGAGTTGAAGAAGCCCGAGGCGATGACCGGCAGCGGCGAAGCCAGTGCGGCCCGTCGCGTTGAGGTCGTGCTGCAGTAAGTCCGGCCGGCACCTCGGTCGTCGACAGCAAAAGCCGGTCTTGCCCCGGCTTTTATTTGCCCGGCAGATCCGCACATCTGCGCCTGGGCCCAGACGGACAAAAGGGTCAGCTGAATAATTCAGCTGACCCTTGAATCTCAAATTGGTCGGGACGGCGGGATTCGAACTCGCGACCCCTTGCACCCCATGCAAGTGCGCTACCAGGCTGCGCTACGCCCCGATCAAGCCTCGCAGTATAGCCTGATCTCGAGGCTTCAAACGATCAGCATGTCTCGTATCGAAAGGAGTTCGGTGCGCAACTCCGAGGACCCGAATTCAGAGACCTCGGGCAACGGCAGACCGAGGCGCAGTCGCTCCACACTTTCGGCCGCGAGGTCTTCAGCTGATCCGTCATCCGCATCGTCGATGATTGAAGGATCTGTCCCACGCGCTGTGCCTATGTCGGTGAGTTGATTGCGGGCGCCACTGATCGTGAAGCCCTGGTCATACAAGAGGTCACGAATGCGTCGGATCAACAACACCTCATGGTGCTGGTAGTAACGACGATTGCCCCGTCGCTTCATGGGCTTGAGCTGGGTGAATTCCTGCTCCCAATAGCGCAGGACGTACGGCTTGACGCCGCACAACTCGCTCACCTCACCGATCGTGAAGTAGCGCTTGGCCGGAATGGCAGGAAGCGGTTTCTCCATTGAAATCAACGAGGTGGGTGAGCAAAGCTAGACTCTACTCGAAGTCCTCGTCGATGGGGGTGTCTCCTTGCACAATTGCCTTGAGCTTGTGGCTGGCATGGAAAGTGACCACGTTGCGTGCTTCGATCGGGATCGATTCTCCGGTGCGCGGGTTGCGCCCGGGACGCGGTGCCTTGCGCCGGATGTTGAAGTTGCCGAATCCCGACAGCTTGACGTCATCTCCTTTGACCAAGCTGCCATGTACCAAATCGAAGAATGCCTCGACCATGTCCTTGGACTCGCGCTTGTTGAGTCCCAGCCGCTCGAACAGCAATTCTGCGAGTTCTGCCTTGGTGAGAGTGGGCGTCTCCAGCGATGGCAACATCACGTGGTCGGTGGCGATGTCCTCGATACTCATGGCTGATTGTGGCTTGGGTTGGTGACGATACGGGCAATTCAGCCGCGCAGGCGCGCACCGAGGCTGAGTGCAGCGCGCGCCACGGCGGCGGCGATCGTCGCGTCGATTCGCTCTTCGGTGAGCGTCGCGTTTGGATCAAGCAATTCGATTCGCACGGCCATGCTCCGCTCACCGGGCTTCATGTCACCCGTTGCGGCAACAGGCTTGTAGACATCGAACAAGGTCGCCGCACGCACGCATCCGGACGGATCCGCCTGCAGAGACCGGATCAATGCGTCGTGCGTGGCCGTTTCAGGCACCACCAAGGCCACATCCCGCCAGGCAGCTTGGTGCTTGGCCACCGCCCGAAATGCAGGAACCCGACGCGCCAGGACGGCATCCAGATCCAGTTCGAACAAGATCGGCGCACCCGGCAACTCGTAGGCCTGACGCCAGCGCGGATGCAACTCTCCCACGTGGCCGATGGGTCGACCTTCCGAACGGATGAGCGCGCAACGCCCGGGATGCATTGCGGGATGCTCGGCCGGTTCGAAGTGGACCTGGCCAGGCGCCAGCAAGGCCTCCACATCACCCTTCACATCGAAGAAGTCGACACTGCGCTCTCTGATTCCCCATTGCGTGGCGTCGGCCGGCCCGTTGGCCAGGCCGGCAACCCGCATGGGTTGATGCACCCCCGCCACCGTGCGATCGCTGGAGACAACGCTCGCGTCACGAATCGCAACGCGGCCGATCTCGAAGGTGCGGACCCTGCCCGCCTTTCGTGCCAGGTTGTGCTTGAGCACCTGGATCAGACTGCCCAGCAGGCTGGACCGCATCACCGCCAACGGCGCGGCGATCGGATTCAGCACCTTGATGGGGTCGGCGTTGCCAGACAACTCCTGTTCCCATCTGGCCTCGACGAAGCTGAAGTTGATGGTTTCCTGGTAGTCCAGCCCTGCCAGGACATGGCGGACTTCGAAAGCGCTGCGCCGTGCCTCGGGACGAACCCGTGCAGCGATGGGCGCCTTGGGTGCGGTCAGCGGAAGCTTGTCGTAGCCAATGACGCGAATCACCTCTTCGATCAGATCCTCTTCGATCAGCAGGTCAAAGCGCCAACTTGGCGGTGTCACCACCAACCGGCCAGGCTGTTCCTTGAAGGACATCCCCAGCCTCGTGAACACCGCGGCACACTGCGCCTGGGTCACAGGCATGCCGATGACTTTGGCAGCGCGATCGACACGCAGCGCAACAGGCACACGTTCCGGCATGCGCACCGCTTGGTCGTTCATCGGACCGGCATCGCCGCCGCAAATGTCGATGATGAGCTGGGTGATGCGCTCGATGTGCTCCACCGTGGACGCAGGATCAACGCCGCGCTCGAAACGATGGCCCGCATCGGTGGCGAAGTTGTAGCGGCGCGAACGACCTGCGATGGCTTGCGGCCACCAGAACGCGGCCTCCACGTAGACGTTGCGTGTCTCATCCGACACCGCCGTCGAATCGCCCCCCATGATGCCAGCCAGCGACTCCACGCCCTGCGCGTCGGCGATCACACCAACCTTCGAGTCAACGCTCACCGTATTGCCATTGAGCAGCTTGAGACTCTCGCCTTCACGTCCCCAACGTACGACGAGTTTGTCGTGAATCTTGTCCAGGTCGAAGATGTGCGATGGGCGACCGAACTCGAACATGACGTAGTTGGAGATGTCCACCAGCGCAGTGACCGAACGCTGACCGCAGCGCGCAAGACGGTTCACCATCCAGGCAGGCGTCTTGGCTTTCGTGTTGACGTTGCGGACGATTCGTCCGGAGAAACGCCCACACAGATCAGGTGCTTCAATCTGCACTGGCAGAACCGCGTCGTGCGATACAGCCACGGGCGCGAAGACTGGCTCCTTCAGCGGCGCGCCAGTGAGCGCAGACACCTCACGGGCGATGCCATAGACACTGAGGCAGTGGGCCAGATTCGGCGTGAGCTTCAGCGTGAACAAGGTGTCGTCGAGGTTCAGGTGAACCCGAACATCGGCACCAAGCGGCGCGTTCAGATCCAGTTCGAGCAGACCGCCATGGTCGTCGTTGAGCTTCAACTCGCGGGCAGAACACAACATGCCCTGGCTTTCGATGCCCCGCAGTTTGCCGGTTTGGATACGGAACGGCACGCCATCGTCACCGGGCGGCAGCTCAGCGCCGACCAGGGCCAGTGGCACACGAAGGCCCACCCGTGCGTTCGGAGCGCCGCACACGATCTGCAGCGGGCCGTCCTTGGAATGGACACCAGCATCGACTCTGCATACGCGCAGGCGATCGGCATTCGGATGTTGCTCGACCTCGACGATCTCGGCCACGACCACGTTGGCAAACGCAGGCGCTGCTGGCCGCAGGTCTTCGACCTCCAGGCCCGACATGGTGAGCAATTCCGCCAACTCGGCGGTGCTGATGGAAGGGTTGCAGAACTCGCGCAACCAGGATTCAGGGAATTGCATGATGCCGTCTGCTGTTTGAGTCGATCACTTGAACTGCGAAAGAAAGCGCATGTCGCCTTCATAGAACAGCCGCAGGTCGTTGACGCCATAGCGCAGCATCGTCAATCGATCCGGGCCCATGCCGAAGGCAAAACCGATGTAGCGCTCTGGGTCCAGCCCGAAGTTGCGCACGACGTTCGGGTGCACTTGGCCAGAGCCAGCAACTTCCAGCCACTGCCCTTTCAACGGGCCCGAAGCAAATGCGATGTCCACCTCCGCCGACGGCTCGGTGAACGGGAAGAAGGAGGGACGGAAGCGAATTTGCAGATCATCGGTCTCGAACAGGTTGCGGAAGAAGTCGGCGAACACCGCCTTCAGGTCCTTGAAGCTCACGTCCTCGCCGATCCACAGGCCTTCGCACTGGTGGAACATCGGCGAGTGCGTGGCGTCACTGTCGACACGATACGTTCGGCCCGGCGCTATGACGCGGATCTCCGGCATCGGATCCAGCCCCGCATGTCGCTTCACGTGCTGCACTGCGTAGCGCACCTGCATCGGGCTGGTGTGCGTGCGAAGCAGATGGCCGGCGCGCTCGCTGCGCGTGTCGACGTAAAAAGTGTCGTGCATCGACCGCGCTGGATGGTCCTCAGGGGTGTTCAGCGCAGTGAAGTTGTACCAATCGTCCTCGATTTCGGGACCGTCCGCCACATCGAAGCCCATGGACCCAAAGATGGCCTCGATGCGCTCCATCGTGCGGGAAACCGGGTGCAGACCACCGGTTCCCCTGTGTCGCCCAGGCAGGCTGACATCCAGCGCTTCGGCGCGCAGTTGTGCATTCAGTTCGTCGTTGGCCAAGGACTGCCGACGCGCCTGCAGCGCGGCTTCGATTCGCTGCTTGGTCTGGTTGATTTCCGCCCCACGCGACTTCTTCTCGTCGTGTGAGAGGGCACCCAAACCCTTCATCAGTTCGGTGACGCGGCCAGCCTTGCCCAGGAACCGGGCCTTGGCGTTCTCAAGTTCGGCCGGGGTGGGCGCATCGGCGAACGCTAGCGTTGCGTCGGCCACCAGTTCTTCAAGGTCGTTCATCGTCCGTCACATCATCGAATGCGGAAAACAAAAAAAGGTCGCCCACAGGTGACGACCTTTGAATGCTTGGGTGCGCCTGGCCATCGAGCAATCGATGGCCAGGTCGCATGCAACATCAAGCCAGTTGGGCCTTCACCTTGGCAACGATGCTGCCAAAGGCAGCAGGGTCGTTGACGGCAAGTTCGGCCAACATCTTGCGATCGATGTCGATCGATGCCTGCTTGAGGCCGGCCATGAACTTGCTGTAGGTGATGCCCAGACCGCGCGCAGCAGCGTTGATGCGAGCAATCCACAACTGGCGGAAGACGCGCTTGCGGGTGCGGCGGTCACGGTAGGCATATTGCCCGGCCTTCATCACCGCCTGCTTGGCGATGCGGAAGACATTCTTGCGGCGACCGCGATAGCCCTTGGCCAGGGCCAGGACTTTCTTGTGGCGAGCGCGTGCGGTTACACCACGTTTGACGCGAGGCATGTTTAGCTCCTTTGGGTCCGTCTATTGATCACAAGCCAGCGGATTACAGCCCGGCGAAGGGCAGCATCTGCGCCATGTGACCCATGTTGGTCTCGTGCACGTTGGCTGCACCACGAAGGTGGCGTTTGCGCGTGGTGGACTTCTTGGTGAGGATGTGGCGCTTGAACGCCTGACCGCGCTTGACGGTCCCTCCCGGACGGACTCGGAAGCGCTTCTTGGCTCCGCTCTTGGTCTTCATTTTGGGCATGACTGCTCCTTCTTAGTTGCCCCTGCAGGCGGCCAGCACGGTTGTGGCGGCACTTGTACAGCCTGCAGCGGCTGTTTCCCGGATGCCGAGGTGACCAAACCTCAGCGGGAAATTCGAAATTCCGTTCGACTACTGCTTCTTCTTCGGTGCCAGCACCATGATCATCTGGCGACCTTCCAATTTAGGCATGTGCTCAACCAGCGCCACATCGGCCAACTCATCGCGAATACGCTCGAGCATGCGCATGCCGATGTCCTGGTGGGTGATCTCGCGGCCGCGAAAGCGCAACGTAACCTTGCCCTTGTCACCGTCCTCGGCGATGAATCGCCGCAGATTGCGCATCTTGATGTTGTAGTCGCCATCATCAGTGCCGGGCCGGAATTTGACTTCCTTGACCTCCACCACCTTCTGCTTCGACTTGGCCTCTGCGGCCTTCTTCTGCTCCTGGTACTTGAACTTGCCGTAGTCCATCAACCTGCAAACCGGCGGATCAGCCGTGGCCGCGATTTCAACCAGATCGACATCCGCTTCGCCGGACAGTCGCAAGGCTTCCTGGATGGTGACGATGCCCAGAGGCTCGTTGTTGATGCCGTTCAGGCGCACCGAAGGTGCCATGATTTCGCGGTTGAGCCGGTGCTTGCGCTCGACATTGGGCGTACGGCGATCGAAAAAAGTAGCGATGGTGCAAACCCCTCAGACCGAATCCGGTCACGACCCCAAGGCAAGCAACGGGCCTGAAAAAGCGAAAGCGCGCAGCGGACGAATCACACCTTGTTTGCAATGTCGTCGGCGAGTCTTTTGGCGAAGACGTCGACGGGCATGACACCAAGATCCTGATTGCCCCGTGCGCGCACGGCAACGGCCCCGCTTGCCTTCTCCTTGTCACCAACGACCAGGATGTACGGAACCTTTTGCAACGAATGCTCGCGGATTTTATACGTGATCTTTTCGTTTCGCAAATCGGTCGAGACTCTAACTCCTTGTTTTTGCAGAGTTTTCGCCACTTCAGCAACATAGTCCATCTGTGCATCGGTGATGCTGCTCACCACCACTTGCACGGGCGCGAGCCATGCCGGCAAGGCGCCAGCGTGCTGCTCGATCAGGATGCCGATGAAGCGCTCCAGGCTGCCAACGATCGCACGGTGCAACATCACGGGATGGGCGCGACCACTGCTGTCGGTGACGTACTCGCCGCCCAGCCGCTCAGCCGTGTTGAAGTCGACCTGCATCGTGCCGCATTGCCATTGGCGGCCCAGAGCGTCCTTCAGCGTGTACTCGATCTTCGGCCCATAGAACGCACCATCACCCGGCGACACGACGAAGTCGCAGCCCGAGCGTCGCAGGGCCTCCATGACGGCGAATTCGGCCTTGTCCCACAAGGCATCCGAGCCCACCCGCTTGTCGGGACGGGTGGCGACTTTGTAGATCATCTCGGTGAAGCCAAAGTCCTTGTAGACCCGGTGCAGCAGCGCCGTGTAGGCGATGCACTCGTCGAGAATCTGGTCTTCCGTGCAAAAGATGTGCCCGTCGTCCTGGGTGAATCCACGAACCCGCATGATTCCGTGTAGCGCACCGCTCGGCTCGTTGCGATGGCATTGGCCAAACTCGCCATAGCGCATGGGCAGATCGCGGTAACTGCGCATCTGCGAATTGAAGATCAGCACGTGGCCCGGACAGTTCATCGGCTTCAACGCGTACTCGCGCTTCTCCGATTCGGTCGTGAACATGTTGTCGCGGTAGTTGTCCCAATGCCCAGTCTTTTCCCACAGCGATTTGTCAAGCACCTGCGGGCCCTTGACCTCCAGGTAGCCGTTGTCACGATAGACCTCGCGCATGTACTGCTCGACTTGCTGCCAGATCGCCCACCCCTTGGGATGCCAGAACACCATGCCCGGTGCGGTCTCGTCCATGTGGAACAGGTCCAACTCCCTACCCAGCTTGCGGTGGTCGCGCTTCTCGGCCTCTTCCAGCATGGTCAAGTGCTTCTGCAGGTCATCCTTGGTCGCCCAAGCCGTGCCATACACCCGCTGAAGCTGCTCGTTCTTCTGGTCGCCACGCCAGTAGGCGCCGGCCACTTTCATCAACTTGAAGTGCTTGAGCTTGCCCGTAGAAGGCACATGTGGGCCGCGACACAGGTCCTCGAAAGCACCTTCGCGGTACAGCGATACCTCCTGTCCTTCCGGGATGCTGGCAATGATTTCGGCCTTGTAGTGTTCGCCCAAACCTTTGAAGTAGGCCACTGCCTCGTCCCTGGGCAAGACGCGCCGCACCACAGCCTCGTTCTTGGAGGCCAACTCGACCATGCGCTTCTCGATGGCGGCCAAATCCTCCGGCGTGAACGGGCGCTTGTATGCGAAATCGTAGTAGAAGCCGTTGTCGATCACCGGGCCGATGGTCACCTGCGCTTCCGGGAAGAGTTCCTTGACTGCATAGGCCAACAGGTGCGCTGTCGAATGACGGATCAGGTCCAGGCCATCGGCATCTTTGTCGGTGATGATGGCCAGGCGTGCATCCGATTCGAGGGTGTGGCTCAAGTCGACCAATTGAGCCAGATCGCCCTCGCCAACACGGCCTGCCAAAGCGGCCTTGGCCAAGCCAGCGCCGATGGAGGCCGCGACCTGTCCGACCGTGACGGCCTCTGTGAATTCGCGTCGTGACCCATCGGGCAAGGTGATCGTGATCATGGTGAGCTCCGGTCTGGCAAGAAAATACAGGCAACAAAAAAGCGCGGGTTCAGCCGCGCTTTGTTGGGATCGAACAGAAGACTGGTACAGGCGTGACAGCGCGGCCGACTAGCTGGCAGTGACGAACCATGTAGTTCGCGGTGTCAGAACCATGGTGCCTTTCCCGTCCTTGTTGATCAATGGAAGCCTGAATTGTAGGGCAGATGACGCCCCCACCAAACCGGACTGCCCTCCCCGGATCGCTCACATGCGCACGAGTTGCCCGCCCTCAATGCGCACGCGGTCCCCAATGCGCATGTTGCCGGCATGGGTGAATTCGAAACTGCGCTGGGCACCGCTGTCGGTCTGAACCACCACCCTTACGCCTTCGCGCAGGCCTTGGTTCTGGCGCTCCACCTCATTGCCGATCAGGACGCCCGCAACAGCCCCCAGAAAGGTGCCAAGAGCGCGGCCTTCACCACTGCCACCGAATTGGCGACCAACAACGGCTCCCGTCACGCCACCGGCCACCGCCCCACCGCCTGAAGTCTGCCGCTGGGCCATCAAGGGCTCAATGCTGGCCACCACGCCATACTCCACCTGCGCAACCGCGCCGGGAGCCGCGGGATACCCTGGGGAGCGTGCCTGCATTGGCGGGCGCACAACGCAAGCGCCCAATGAAGCGGTGATGGCGACGACCAACACGGCGCGAACTGCGATCGACTTCATGGTGCATCCTTCAACAATGACCCTGATCTCGGCAGAGCCTGTCCATTCAACGCCTGAACAGCGGCAGCGGTTGATCCGGGCGACGCCAGCTTCACCTTGATTTACACAAGTGGCAAGGCTTCGATGGTTGCGCGGGTTGTCCGTCATCCATTGACCGAAGCTGAAGCGGTCCAATGGATTCAGGATCAGACCCTTCGGCCCGCCGGCCGCCGCCGGAATGACCCGCACATCGGCCGGTTTCAATCCTCGGCCGCGCAACTGAGCCAGGGCGCGGGGCCCGGCGAAGACCTGCAGGGCTTTCACGGCGCCCATTGCCACCCGAGCATGATCAGAACTTGACCGTCAGGCCTGCACTGACGTTGGCCAGATTGCCACGCCGAGCGACGGTGCTTTGCAGGTCGCCGCCCGCGCCCATCACCAGCGTGCGGTTGTAGCCATCCAGCGGCGAGATGTTGTTCACACCCAGGCGAAGGCTGGTCAGCTTGTCGAAAGCCCACAGCGCATAGGCGTCCAGGTTGCGCGCCCTGCCCTGCTCATACATCTGCGCGGTGGTCTGCTGCACCGCGTAGGCCGGCGTGTAGGCCAGACTGACGCCGTAGGTCAGCGGCATGCCCTTGACAACATGATCGAAGCCCATCGTCAGCGACCAGGGCTGCTGCTGTTCCAGCCGATTGTCCGGGCCAGGAATGCCATCGACCGACGATCGGTAGGCGCTCAACGAGGCTCGTACGCTCAGCGCCATCGCAGCCTCGAACACCGAGGGCATCAACTCGCCAGCGCGTCCCTTGATCTCGATCTCCACGCCCGTACTGCGCGCCCGCGCAAGGTTCACTGGCTGAGAGACCCAACGAGGCACCGCCGCCCAAGGCACGTTCTGCAGCGACACCACGTTGCGCATCAGTCCGTCGATGCGTCGATGAAACAGGCCCAGGCTCATCAGGCCTCCGCCGGAAAAATACTTCTCGAAAGCCACGTCCAGACCGGTGGCCAGTTCGGGCCGCAGGGCCGGGTTGCCCAAGCGGTCGGGGCTGATCTCGGGGTTTGCCGTGCTGGCCGGATAGCTCGCATTGATGCTGGGTCGCGCCAGCAGCGCACTGGCTTCAGGAGCCTTGTAGCTGCGGGTCAGGCTGGCACGGATCAGGTCACGCCCCTTGGGGTCGAGCTTGTAGTTCAAGTGCCAAAGTGGTGTGACCACCGTGCTGCTGTTGCTCAAGGCCTCGCCGGTGCCCGCGCTGGCAGTGCCGATGCGCTCGCCACGCAAACCAATGTAGGTGGACCACTGCGGCGCAATCTCCCACTCGTCCTGGATGTAGAGCGCCTCCCGGCCGATGTCGGCCTTGAACGGCTCGCCATCCAGGCCAAGCAGCTGCGACGCGCCATTCTCGATCACGCTGCGCACCTCGCTGCGGTGGCGACGCTCCAGATCCCAGCCCAGCGCCAGGCTGTGCCGATCCCACAAGGGTCGCGAATACTTGCCAGACGAAGTCCAGTTGTGCTCGCGGTTGTCCCCCGTGGAAATGCGGGAGAGCGTGTGGCTGCCCCGCCCGTCGGTGCCATCCACGTCGGTGCGGTACCAACTGCGCGTGGCCTGGGCGCCCAACTTGACGTCGACCCGGGCGCCGTCGGCCCAGCGCCGAACCAATTGCACATTGGTGCGCAACATCTGCCACTGTCCACCATTGGTCCACTGGTCGTCCACGCTGATCGGAGCGAGGCCTTCCAGCACATCGACCCGGTTCCGACCGGCGTTGTGAAAATTGTGATTCTGTGCAAAGGTCTGCCAGTTCAGGCTGTCGGTGTCGCTGAGCTTCCAGCTCAGGCGCGGAGAAAAATTCAACCCGTTGCCCCACGAGCGCGTCTCGTTTTCGCTGAAGACATGCAGCGGCTGGCTGGCGACATCGCGGCTGACACGCTCCTCGGTCGACGGGAAGCCGCTGCGCCATTGATAGCCCGAGATCGGCAACGACAGGCTGAGGTCACCCATGCGGTCGCCGTAGCTTGCATTGATCCAGGGCGTCAACCGAGTCTTGAGGAAGCTGACGCCCAGCTTCACCTCACGCTGCCGCTGGCGCGGCGCTTCGCGCAAGATGATGTTGATCGTGCCCGCCACGGCCTGAGCGCTGTGCTCGGCCGTCGGGCCTTTGGTGACCTCGATGCGCTCCACCTGCGATGGCGACAAGTTGTCGAGCGAAAAACCAGGCGGTGCGGGCTCGCCGTTCACCAGGATCAGCGTGTATCCAGCACCCAGGCCGCGCAGGCGAGGATTGCCTCCACTCACGTTCACGCCCGGCAGTCGCTTGAGCACGTCGCTCAGATTGGTGTCGCCGTATTTGTCGATCTCTTCGCGGCCATAGATCGTCTTGGCCACGGGCTCACGCCGACGCTGCTCCGTGTCATCCGGCTTGTCGGCTGTGACTTCCACTTGCTGGGCCGGCGCTGTGGCCTGTGCCATGGCCACGGAAGCGCCCAGTGGGGCAGCCAGCCCAACCCACAGGGCCGCCCAACGGCGAGCGGTCATCGTCGTCCCTGCAATTTGGCGAACGCAGCCGCCATGGCACTACTGCCCGCAGCCTGTTGAAGCGGCGAGGCCTTGCCATGGCGCTGATCGCGTGCCGCCGCCTTGAACGCGTTGTCGCCACGGGCGTTCGATTCACCAGATCGGCCGGCTGGCGCATCGAGCTTCATCGTCAACGAGATGCGCTTGCGGGCCAGATCGACCTCCAGCACCTTGACCTTGACGATGTCACCGGTCTTGACCACCTCGCGTGCGTCGTTGACGAACTTGTGGGTGAGCTGACTCACGTGCACCAGGCCGTCCTGGTGCACCCCCAGATCGATGAAGGCGCCGAACTGCGCAACGTTGCTGACCGTGCCTTCCAGCACCATGCCGGGCTGCAGGTCCTTCAGGTCATTCACGCCATCGGCCAGGCGCGCGACGCGGAAGTCCGGGCGTGGGTCTCGCCCGGGCTTTTCCAGTTCTGCAAAGATGTCCCTCACCGTGATGGCGCCGAACTTGTCGTCGGCAAAGGCTTCTGGCCTGAGTGCTCGAATGACGTCGCTGCGGCCGATCACCTCGGCCACCGGACGGCCAAGGTGATCGGCCACTCGCTGCACCACGGCGTAGGTCTCCGGGTGCACGCCCGAGAAATCGAGCGGGTTGTCGCCATCACGGATGCGCAGAAAGCCTGCAGCCTGCTCGAAGGTCTTCGGCCCCAGGCCCGTCACGTCGAGCAGTTGTTTGCGGTTGCGAAAGGCGCCATTGGCATCGCGCCAGCGCACGATGCTAGAGGCCACCGCAGGCGACAGCCCCGCCACCCGCGACAGCAGTGGTGCTGACGCCGTGTTCAGATCGACACCCACCTTGTTCACGCAATCCTCCACCACCGCGTCCAGCGTGCGCGCGAGTTCGCTCTGGTTCACGTCGTGCTGATACTGGCCCACGCCGATGCTCTTGGGATCGACCTTCACCAACTCGGCCAATGGGTCCTGGAGACGGCGCGCGATGGACACGGCGCCGCGCAGGCTCACGTCCAGCTCGGGCAGTTCCTTGCTCGCAAACTCGCTGGCCGAATACACCGAGGCACCGGCTTCGCTGACCACGACCTTGTCCACATGGAAGTCGGGGGCGACGGCGTTGAGGCGCTTGATCAGGTCAGCCGCCAACTTGTCGGTCTCGCGGCTGGCGGTGCCGTTGCCGATCGCCATGAGGTTCACCCCGTGCGTGGCGCACAGCTTGCCCAAGGTGTGCAGCGAGCCCTCCCAATCGTTGCGTGGCTCATGCGGGTAGACCGTCGACGTGCCCAGCACCTTGCCCGTGTCGGACACAATGGCCACCTTCACGCCGGTTCGGATGCCCGGGTCCAGGCCCATCACCACGCGCTTGCCAGCAGGTGCGGCCAGCAACAGATCACGCAGGTTCTCCGCGAATACCTTGATGGCGGTGGCCTCGGCAGACTCGCGAAGCCGCGCAAACAGATCGCGCTCCAGGCTGAGCGAGAGCTTGACCTTCCAGGTCCAGGCCACGGTCTTGCGAATCAGGTCATCGGCCGCGCGCTTGGCATGGCTCCAACCCAGGTGGCGCGCGATGCGGCCCTCGGCCAAGCTCGGTCCGGGCTTGGTGCCTGGCGCCACCGCCGCCGGATGCAACTCCTCTTCCAGCAGGAGCTTGGCATCGAGAACCTCAAGCGAACGGCCCCGAAACACCGCCAGAGCGCGGTGCGAGGGCACTTTGTTGATGGGTTCGTCGTAGTCGAAATAGTCGCGGAACTTGGCGTTGTCCGCGTGGTCCGGGTCCTTGCCGTCAGCGATCTTGCTTCGGAACAGGCCCGCCTGCCACAGCCATTCGCGCAAGGTGCCCACCAGCGTGGCGTCCTCGGCCCAGCGCTCGGACAACAGGTCACGCACACCGTCCACCACTGCAAACGCATCGGCAAAGCCGGCATCGGCGTTGACGAAGGCCTTCGCTTCGCTCAGCGGATCGAGTGTGGGATCGGCAAACAGCTTGTCGGCCAGAGGCTCCAGACCGGCCTCGCGGGCGATCAAGCCCTTGGTGCGGCGCTTCTGCTTGAACGGCAGATAAAGGTCCTCCAGCTCCTGCTTGGTCGGCGCCGCCTCGATCGCGGCGCGCAGCCCGGGCGTCAGCTTGCCCTGCTCTTCAACGCTCCGCAGCACGGCCACGCGGCGATCCTCGAGCTCGCGCAAATAGCCCAGCCGGGCTTCCAATTCACGGAGCTGGATGTCGTCCAGGTTCTCCGTGGCTTCCTTGCGATAGCGTGCGATGAAGGGAACGGTGGCGCCACCATCGAGGAGTTCAACTGCGGCATTCACCTGGCGTGGTGCAACCTTCAGTTCGGCTGCGATTTGCAGGAGGATCTTGTCCAAGGCGAAGGGCGGCAGCAGGTGCCGTCGTCACGAAAGCGCGCGAGTTTGCCACAGGGGCCACGTCGACCCGTGGTGCGCGAGCGGATGCCTGCTCAAGACCAGCCCGGTCGTGCCGACATCCAGACATTGAGAGCGCCGTGCTCTCCTGTCGTTCACTGGAGTCCTCAACCATGCTGTGGTCCCTGATTGGGCGTTTGTTCGGCCGAAAGCCCGCCGCTCCCATCCCGCCACCGTCCAAGGCGGCGGCACGAACGACCATGTTTGCGCCCACGGGGCATGGCCCCACCACGCTGATGGCGGGAGGCCCGGTCAACCTCACCGTGGTGGGTGCCCGACGCCCCTTGGTCAATGTGGACGGGCAGATCTCGGGCTTCGAGTTCAATGTGACCGACACGTTGCGACAGCGCATGAACGGCCACGCCGATACCGCACTGCTGCGCGCCCACCTCAACGCCTTGTTCGGATCCATGCGCCAGTGCGTGCAGAACGGCCACTTCGCCTTCACCGAGCTGCCGGCCGTCTGGCTGCCGGAGAACCCGGCCGAAGCGGCGCAGGGACACCAGATCGCCCTGCGCGGGCTGGCCGAGGTGCCGGATCCCGCTCGGTTGGACAAGACCCTGGCGGCTTGGCGACGCGCTGGCGCCGTGATCGGTTGGCGCGCCAACGAGAAGGCAGTTCCGGGGCAGCGCCCGGACTTCGTCGTCAGCGACACCGCGCTGCCGCCATCGGCACCCCGGTGGGTAGCCCCCTACCTGGCCGACGTCGACGCGCTGGAGTCGGCGTTGCGCTGCGGGGCCGGTTGGGCCGGCAGCGCCGTGATGATCGGCTCCGAGCCGCGCGAGGCCAAGGCCTTGCCACCGGCTGCGCGGCACCTGATGCGCCTGCTGAATCAATTGATCCGCGACGAAGACACTGGCGCCGTCGTCACCGAGATCAAGGGCGATGCCGCGCTCAGCGTGCGCTTGCTGCAGCACCTGAACAGCGCCGGCATGACCCGTGGCACCACCTTGGACTCGATCGAACAGGCGGTGGCCGTGCTGGGCCGCGATGCGCTGTACCACTGGGTGTCCGGCCTGTTGGTGCGCATGGGTCCGCCCCGGCCGGCCGCGGCCACTTTGCAGGCCCGTGCGCTGTGGCGAGCGCGCATGCTGGAAATGATGGGCCGGGTCGCCAAGGAGCCCCAACCCGGCACGCTGTACCTGATGGGCCTGACCTCCGTGTTGCCGATGCTGTTGCAGATCACCATGGCCGAGGCCCTGGACTCGATGCAACTGCCCGCATTGGCCTCTCAGGCCCTGGAGGACCGCGCCGGACCCTGGGCAGGCTACCTCAGCCTGGTGGAGGCGCTGGAAAAACCCGACATGGCCGCTGCTCAGGCCTTGGCCGAGCCGCTGGGCGGCCTGGACTCGATGATGAGCATGTCGGCAAGTGCCTGGAAAGCCAGCTGACAACGCTCACGTTGCACGCAATGCGGTGCGCAATTGCACCCCCAGCTCCGGCTTGTCCTTGAACGGATCGGTGGGGTTGCGGCCCTGCATCACGTCTTCCAGACGTGTCTGCACCGAGCTCAGCGCCTTGGGGTGGCTGTAGATGTAGAAGTGATTCGTGCGCATGGCGTCGAACACTTTCGCCGCCACATCGGCCGCGCTCACCCTGCCGCTGCCCACGGCCTTGTCGCTCATGGCCTGACCGATCAACTCGCTGCGCGTGGGCGGCCGGCTGTTCTTCAGCGCGTCCGGCCGGTTGCGGCTGCTCTGGGTGATGCCCGTGGGCACGAAGTACGGGCACAGCACGTGCGCATGCACCTGGTCGGTGACCAGACCCAGGTCCTGGTACAGGGTCTCGCTCAGGCTCACCACGGCGTGCTTGCTGACGTTGTAGACGCCCATGTTCGGCGGGTTCAGCAGGCCGGCCATCGAGGCGGTGTTGACGATGTGTCCCTCATAGGCCGGGTCGCCCGCGGCAGCCTCCAGCATCATCGGCGTGAACGCTCGCACGCCATGAACGACACCCCAGAGGTTCACGCCCAGCACCCACTCCCAGTCCTGGACACTGTTTTCCCAGATCAGTCCGCCGCTGCCCACGCCAGCGTTGTTGAACACGAAATGGGGCGCGCCAAAGCGGCGCCGCGTGGCTGCCGCCATCGCCTCGACCTGATCGGCCTTGGACACATCCAGTCGGTACGCCAGCACCACCGCGCCCAGGGCTTCCACTTCGGTGACCGATGTGGCCAGGGCGTCGGCCTGTACGTCGGCCATCACCACGTTCATGCCCTGCTGTGCGGCGATGCGGGCACATTGCAGGCCGAAGCCCGATGCAGCACCGGTGATGACCGCGGTTCGGCCCTTGAAGTCGTTCATCGTGTCTCTCCGTTGAGGTTGTTCACAAGGCCTGTGCTCGCGCAGGTCAGGTCGGGGCTCGCCACATCTGCACATGCGCAATGTCGTCTTCGAGATAGGCCTCGCCCACCGTGGCGAAGCCATGGCGACCATAGAACCGCTGCAGGTGTGCCTGCGCGCTGATGCGACAGCCCTGCCCCGGCCACGCAACGCTGCAGCGGGCCACGCCCTCGACCAGCAGTTCGTCGGCCAAGCCGCTGCCGCGCAAGGCCCTGTCGAGCACGACGCGGCCGATGGATGGCTCGTCGTACTTCAAGCCCGGATCCACCACGCGCAGGTAGGCCCGAAGCTCACCCTCGCCGTCCCGGCCCAGCAAGTGCCAGGAATCACGGTCCAGGCCGTCCGGGTCCAGGTACGGGCCCTGCTCCAGAATGAAGATCCGGGCGCGCAGGGCCAGCATGTCGTAAACGCCGTCCACACCCAGCTCGGCAAAGCGTTGCCACGTCCAGGTGACTGCCGTTCGAGCCACGGGATTCAGATCAACTTGACCAGTTGCTTGCCGAAGTTGCGACCTTTGAGCAAGCCCAGGAAGGCCTCTGGCGCCGCCGCCAGGCCCTGCGCCACGGTCTCGCGGTACCTGAGCTTGCCAGTGGCCACCAGGCCACCCAGCTCTGCCAGCGCCTGCGGCCACAGGGCCATGTGCTCGCTGACGATGAAGCCTTCGACCTTCATGCGGTTGACCAGGATGAGCTGCGGCGCGGTCATCGGAATGGGCTCGCCGTTGTAGCCCGCGATCATTCCGCACATGGCGATGCGTGAGAACGCATTGGCGCGCAACATCACGGCGTCGAGGATGATGCCACCCACGTTCTCGAAGTAACCATCGATGCCGTTCGGGCAGGCCGCCTTCAATGCCATCGAAAGCGAGCGCACATCGGGGTGCTGCTTGTAGTCGATGCAGGCGTCGAAGCCCAGCTCGTCGACGACGTAGCGGCACTTGTCCGGCCCACCGGCCAAACCCACCGCCCGGGCCCCGCGTGCCTTGGCCAGTTGGCCGACGGCACCGCCCACCGCACCGCTGGCGGCGCTGACCACCACGGTCTCGTCGGCCTTGGGGGCAATGATCTGCGTGAGCCCGTACCAGGCGGTGACGCCGGGCATGCCCACCGCACCCAGGTAGGCCGGCAGCGGCACGTGCGTGGTGTCCACTTTCTGCAACACGCCGCGCTGGTTTCCGTCGATCACCAGATAGGTCTGCCAGCCGCCCATCCCGACCACCTTGTCGCCCACCGTGAAACTGGCGTTGCGCGATGCGACCACCTCGCCCACGGTGCCACCACCCATCACCTGGTCCAGCGGTTGTGGCAGCGCATAGCTCTTGCCGTCGTTCATGCGTCCGCGCATGTAGGGGTCGAGGCTGAGGTAGTGGTTGCGCACCAGCACCTGCCCATCGCCGAGCTCGGGCACAGGCAGTTCCACCAGGCGGAAGTTGGCGAGGATGGGCTCACCCACAGGGCGCGAGGCCAGGTGGATCTGCGTATTGACGAGCGTGCTCATGGCGTGTCTTTCGGTGGGTTGGTCGTTGGAACTTGTTTCGTGCGCTCCCCTCGGGGGCTGCGCGCGTGGCGATACTTGAAGGTGCCCGTGGCGCTGGCACAAACGACGCCCTGGTCGTCGTACATCGATGCCTCGCAGAAGGCCAGGGTCGAGGTCCTGTGCAGCACCTTGCCGATCGAGCGCAGCGTGCCTTCGGAAGGTCGCATGAAGGTGGTCTTCATCTCGATGGTGGCCACGGACACGTCGTCGGGGTTGGCACTGTGCGCGGCAAAGGCCATCGCCACGTCGAGCAGGGTCATGACCACTCCGCCATGCGCCACGTCGCCGCTGTTCAGGTGACGCTCGACCAGCGCGAGGCGCAGCTCGCAGACACCGTCGGCCAACACATGCAGTTGGGCACCCAGCGATTCGACGAACGGCACCTTCGTCGGGAACGGAATGGGGCGGCTGCCAGGCATCAGCCCCCCAGCACGCAGCTGACGCCGCCATCGACCGCCAGCGTCTGCCCCGTGATGTGCTTTCCGGCCTGCGAGGCCAGCAGCACCGTGGCGCCCTTCAGGTCATCGTCGTCACCCAGGCGCCGCAACGGGACAGAGGCGATGATCTTGTCGACGCCAAAGCGCTCGATGGTGGCATTGGCCATCCTGCTGGGAAAAAAGCCCGGCGCGATGGCATTGACAGTGATGCCATGCTCGCCCCACTCGGCCGCCAGCGCGCGCGTGAAGTTCACCACCGCGCCCTTGCTGGTGTTGTAGGCCACGGTCTCCATGCCCGGGGGGTTGCCGGCCAAACCGGCAATCGAAGCCAGGTTGATGATGCGGCCACGTCTGCGCGGGATCATGCTGCTGCGGGCGATGGCCTGGCTGATGACGAACAGGCTGCGGATGTTCAGGTTCATCACCTTGTCCCAGGCCTGCAGCGGATGGTCCTCGGCCGGCGCGCCCCAGGTGGCACCGGCGTTGTTGACCAGGATGTCCACCGGACCGAGCCGCTCCACCGTCTCCGCGCACAAGCGACGCGCCTCATCGGGGTTGCTGGCGTCGATGGCGATCCAGCGCGCATCGATGCCGCGATCTGCGAGATGGGCCGCAGCCTGCTCGAGATCGGCCGCCTTGCGCGAGGCCAGCATCACCTTGGCGCCGGCCTCGCCCAGGGCCTCGGCCATCTGCAGCCCCAGGCCGCGCGAGCCGCCGGTGACCAGCGCCACGCGCCCGGTGAGATCGAACAGCTTCAGAACGGGTGTGCTCATGGAATCGCCTCAGAACCAGTTGTCCTGCATCTCGCGGCAGGTGGGATTGCGGCTGGCCACCACCGACAGCCAGGCATCGATCTTGGGCAGCTCGTAGTCGAAGAAATAGCGACAGGCCTGCAGCTTGCCCATGCGGACGGGGTCGTTCGCGGCGCCGGGCCTGGGCGCCACCAGGGCCACTTCCAGCCAGATCCAGGCCAGCACCACGTGGCCAAAGGCCTGCAGGTACGGCGTGGCATTGGCCAGCGCGTCCTCGGGCAGGCCGGTGGACCAGGCCGCCTGCGTTGCGGCACTCAGCCGCTTCAGCGCGGCCCCCAGCGCTTCGCCATGCTCGGCCAGGCCCGAGCCCGGTCCGGCGCGCTGCACCGTGTCGCTCACTTTGCCAACCAGCAACTTCAGGCCCGCACCACCATCCATGACGACCTTGCGACCCAGCAGGTCCATGCCCTGGATGCCGTGGGTGCCCTCGTGGATCATGTTCAGGCGGTTGTCTCGCCAGTACTGCTCCACCGGAAAGTCGCGGGTGTAGCCGTAGCCTCCGAGCACCTGGATGGCCAGGCTGTTGGCCTCCAGACACCACTCGCTGGGCCAGCTCTTGGCGATGGGCGTGAGCACCTCCAGCAGCAGCGCGGCCTGCTTTGACGATGCCACGTCACCCGTGTGCTGTTCATCCACCAGCCGGGCACAGTACAACTCCAGCGCCAACGCTCCCTCGGCGTAGGCCTTCTGCGCCAACAGCATGCGCTTGACGTCGGCATGCTGGATGATGGGCACCTGGGCTTGTGCGGCATCCTTGCCAGCAGGCCCCATGGGTCGGCCTTGCGGCCGCTGGCGCGCGTAGTCCAGCGAAGCCTCGTAGCCCGCCATGCCCAGCATCGTGGCCGCCATGCCCACGCCGATGCGCGCCTCGTTCATCATGTGGAACATGCAGCGCAGGCCCTCGCCGGGCTGGCCCACCAGGTAGCCAATGGCACCGGCCTGGTCACCCGGCTTGAACTTGCCCTCGCCAAAGTTCAACAGCGTGTTGGTGGTGCCGCGCCAGCCACATTTGTGGTTCAGGCCGGCCAACGTCACATCGTTGCGCTCGCCGGTGAGCTGGCCATTGGCATCCACCAGCTTCTTTGGCACGATGAACAACGAGATGCCGCGCACGCCAGGCACCGTCTTGCCGTCGACGCCAGGGATCTTCGCCAACACCAGGTGGATGATGTTCTCGGTGAGTTCGTGCTCGCCGGCCGAAATCCACATCTTGTTGCCGCGCAGGCGAAAGCGCGGACCCAGGGCGTCGGATTCGTGGCCAGCGCCATCGGGCACCGCCCGCGTGGCCACGTCCGACAGGCTGGAGCCCGCCTGGGGCTCGGACAGGCACATCGTGCCCGACCATCGGCCAGAGAACTCGTTCAGCGCAAACACGGACTTCTGGGTGGTGGTGCCATGCGCCATCAGCAGGTTGGCATTGCCCACCGAGAGCAGGCTGGCGTTGATGCTGACCGAGGCCTTGGCAAAGAAGGCATTGGCCGCCGCCTCCACCGTGTAAGGCAACTGCATGCCGCCAATGTCGTAGTCCTGCGCCGCGGACAGCATGCCAGACGCTGCGTAGGCCTCCCACGCATCCTTGGTGGCCTGCGGCAGGATCACCCGCTCACCGTCGAAGCGTGGCTCCTGCGTATCGACCAGCCGATTGAAAGGCGCAAACTTGTCTTGGGCGATCCTCTCGCAGGTGTCGAGCACCTGGGCAAAGGTCTCCAGCGAATGATCCGCAAAGCGTTCGCGTCCGGCCAGCGTGTCGACGTGAAGCCAGTCGTTGAGCAGAAAGTCGATGGTGCTGCGCATGTGCTTCTCAGGCCTCGGTGGATGAGGCGGCCGGCGGTGCGTCGCCAATGCGGGCGATCGTCCCCTGCGCCACCGCACAAAGCTTCTCGACGCCCTCGTTGACAACAAACACGTCACAGCGGCACACCGCCTGTGCCTTGCCCACGTAAAGCGCCTGCGCGCGCGCCACCAGGCGTTGTCCCATGGCCGGGCGCAGGTAGTTGATCTTGAATTCTGCAGTGACCACCGGCACGCGCATTGCCGTGCCACCGGCGTAGGTGAGCGCGTTGTCTGCGAGGTAGCTGACCACCCCGCCGTGCACGAAACCGTGCTGCTGCTTGAGTTCGTCCCGCACGGCGACGGCCAGTTCACAGTGGCCAGGACGCAGGCTCAGCAATTCGGCCCCCAGCAGCGTCGAAAAGGCCTGCTGGGACAACACCTCGCGGCCAATCGAGAGCAACGCGGCCTGTTGTTCCGGGGTCATCGTTTCTCCATCCCTTCCGCCGCGGCATTGACCTCAGCGCGGCCGCGGCCACAACAGCCAGGGCTCAAAGCACCTCGAACACGCCAGCCGCACCCATGCCGCCGCCGATGCACATGGTGATGCACACCCGCCTGGCGCCGCGGCGCTTGCCTTCAATCAGCGCATGGCCGGTGAGCCGCTGACCGCTCATGCCATAAGGGTGGCCCACGGCGATGGCGCCGCCATTGACGTTCAATCGCTCCATCGGAATGCCGAGCTTGTCCACGCAGTACAACACCTGCACGGCAAAGGCCTCGTTCAGTTCCCACAGGTCGATGTCGCTCACTTTGAGGCCCAGGCGCGCCAACACCTTGGGCACGGCAAAGACCGGGCCGATGCCCATCTCGTCGGGCTCGCAGCCAGCCACCGCAAAGCCCAGAAAGCGGCCCAGCGGCTGCAAGCCCTTCTGTTGCGCAAAGCTGTCGCTCACCACCACGCAGGCACCGGCACCATCACTGAACTGGCTGGCGTTGCCACCGGTCACGACGCCACCGGGTACGGCCGTGCGGATGTCCTTGATGCCTTCGTAGGTGGTGCCCGGGCGCAGGCCCTCATCGGCGCTGACGGTCACTTCCTTGCTGCGCAAGCCCATCACCGCATCGGCCACGCCGGCGGTCACCGTGATCGGCGCGATCTCGTCCTTGAACTTGCCGGCATCCTGTGCGGCACAGGCCTTTTGCTGGCTCTCTGCGCCGAAGCGGTCCATGCGCTCCTTGCTCATGTTGTAGCGCTTGGCCACGGTCTCGGCCGTCTGAAGCATGGGCCAGTAGATCTCGGGCTTGGTCTTCATCAGGCCCGGGTCCTGGAACATGTGCAGGTTCATCTCTTGCTGCACACAGGAGATGCTTTCCACGCCACCGGCCACGTACACCTCGCCTTCGCCGGCGATGATGCGCTGCGCGGCCATGGCAATGGTCTGCAGACCGCTGGAGCAGAAGCGGTTGATGGTGACGCCGCTCACGGTGACCGGCAGGCCGGCGCTCAAGGCCGCCTGGCGGGCGATGTTCCAGCCGGTGGCGCCCTCGGGGTTGGCACAGCCCATCAGCACGTCTTCGACTGCGCCGGGGTCGATGCCGGCACGTTGCACGGCGTGCCGGATGGCGTGCCCGCCGAGGGTGGCGCCATGGGTCATGTTGAAGGCGCCCTTCCAGCTCTTGCAAAGTGGCGTGCGGGCGGTGGAAACGATGACGGCCTGGGTCATGGTCGATCCTTTAATGCGTTAGGGGCAGCAAGCTTGTTTCAGGTGAAGCTCTTGCCTTCTGCGGCCAGCTTGGCCAGCAGGGGCGCCGGCTCCCAGAATTTCGCGTCGTCGTGCGGGTTCTGCGCGAAGCGGCGCATGGTCTGCACCACGTTGTACAAGCCCACCGTGTCGGCATAGCACAGCGGACCGCCACGGTGCAGCGGGAAGCCATAGCCGGTGAGGTAGACCATGTCCACGTCGCTGGCCTTGTTGGCAATGCCTTCCTCGAGAATGCGCGCGGCTTCGTTCACCAGCGAGTAGACCAGGCGCTGCACGATCTCCTCGTTGCTGATCTTGCGCGGCGTTCGGCCGATGGATGTGCGGTAGTCCATGATCATCTGCTCGACCTCGGCGTTGGGAATGGCGTCGCGCTTGCCTGGCTTGTAGTCGTACCAGCCGGCACCGGTCTTCTGGCCGTAGCGGCCTTTCTCGCACAGCAGGTCGGCGGTCTTGCTGTAGAGCATGTCGGGATGCTCGATCGCACGGCGCTTGCGGATGGCCCAGCCGATGTCGTTGCCGGCCAGGTCGCCCATGCGAAACGGACCCATCGCGAAGCCGAACTTCTCGATCGCCTTGTCCACCTGTGCCGGCGTGCAGCCTTCGTCCAGCAGGAAGCCGGCCTGGCGGCTGTACTGCTCGATCATGCGGTTGCCGATGAAGCCATCACACACGCCCGACACCACCGCCGTCTTGCGGATCTTCTTGGCCACGCCCATCACGGTGGCCAGCACGTCCTTGGCGGTGGCCTTGCCGCGCACCACCTCCAGCAGCTTCATCACGTTGGCGGGGCTGAAGAAGTGCATGCCAACCACGTCCTGCGGTCGCTTGGTGAACGCGGCGATCTTGTCGACGTCCAACGTCGAGGTGTTGGACGCCAGGATCGCGCCGGGCTTGGCCACCACGTCGAGCTTCTTGAACACGGTCTCCTTGACGCCGAGCTCTTCGAACACCGCTTCGATGATCAGGTCGCAGTCCTTCAGGTCGTCGTAGTTGAGCGTGGTGCTCAGCAGGCCCATGCGTTGCTCGAACTTGTCGGCCCTTGAGCTTGCCCTTCTTCACCTGGGCTTCGTAGTTCTTGCGGATGACACCCACGCCGCGGTCCAGCGCGTCCTGCTTCATCTCCAGGATGGTGACCGGCACGCCGGCGTTGAGAAAGTTCATCGAGATGCCACCGCCCATGGTGCCCGCACCGATGACACCCACCTTGGCGATGTTGCGCACGGGCGTGTTGTCCGGCACGTCGGGAATCTTGCTCGCGGCGCGCTCACCGAAAAAGGCGTGGCGCAAGGCCTTGCACTCGGGCGTGAGCATCAGGCCCTTGAAGATCTCCAACTCCTTGACCATCGCCACGTCGAAGGGGTGCTTGAGCGACAGCGCCACTGCCTCCACGCAGGCCGGTGGCGCCGGGAAGTTCTTGGCCATGCCCTTGACCATGTTGCGCGCGAACTGCAGGTAGCCGTCCGCGTTCGGGTGCGACACCTTGAGGTTGCGCACCAGCGGCAGCGGGCGCACGTCGGCCTTGTCCTTGGCCAGGGCGATGGCAGCGGCGACCACATCGCCGTCCTTCGCCAAGTCGACCATCTGGTCGAACAACTTCTGCCCAGGCAGCGAAGCCAGCTGTTCGCTCTTCACCGGCTCGCCAGTGGCGATCATGTTCAGTGCAGTCTCCACGCCCAGCACGCGGGGCAGGCGCTGCGTGCCGCCGGCGCCGGGAATCAGGCCGATCTTCACTTCGGGCAGGGCCACGGCGGTGCCGGGCGCCGCCACGCGGTAGTGGCAGCCCAGCGCGAGTTCGAGTCCGCCGCCCATCACCACCGAATGCACGGCCGCCACCACCGGTTTGCTGCACTCTTCCAGCAGGCGGATCAGCGTGAGCAGGTTGGGCTCCATCGTGGCCTTGGGCGATGTGAACTCCTTGATGTCCGCACCGCCCGAGAAGGCTTTGCCCGCGCCAGTGATCACGATGGCCTTCACGGCCGCATCGGCCTGCGCCTTTTCGAGCCCGGTGGCGATGCCCACGCGCGTGTCATAGCCCAGGCCGTTGACCGGCGGGTTGTTCATGGTGATGACGGCCACGCCGTCGCGAACTTCGTAGCTGGCACTCATGGTGAGCGTCTCCATCCAAAGGAATCAAGAAAAAGCACGGTCGTTCGATTTTAGGCCGCACTGCGAAGGGCACCTGTCGCTGCAGCGACAGGGCCTTCAGACCTCCAACCACTCCCTGCGCACTTCGCCGTCGGCCTTGAGCTGGGCCGGTGTGCCCTCGAACACGATCTGTCCGTGGCCCATCACCAGGCAGCGCTGGGACACCTCGAGCGCGATGGTCAGCTTCTGCTCCACGAGCAGCACCGAAATGCCCCGGCGCTTGAGTTCACGCAGGTACTCCGCCACCTGCTCCACGATCTTCGGCGCCAAGCCTTCGGTGGGCTCGTCGATCATGATCAGGTCCGGGTCGCCCATCAGCGTGCGACACAGCGTGAGCATCTGCTGCTCGCCGCCAGACAACACACCGGCCTCGGTGTGCTGCCGCTCCTTCAGGCGCGGAAACAACTGGTACATGTCGTCGAAGCCCCAGCGCGGCGCCGTCGCCCCGCGCTTCTGGCCCAGCATCAGGTTCTGGTGCACGGTGAGCTTGGGGAAGATGTCGCGATTCTCCGGAACCAGACCAACCCCCAGGTGCGCAATCTCGAACGCCGGCTTGCCCAGGATCTCCTGGTCACGCCAGCGCACCGATCCCAGTCCCGTCACCTGCCCCATGATGGCCTTGACCGTGGTGGACCGCCCCGAGCCATTGCGCCCCAGCAGCGCCACGATCTCGCCCGGCTGCACCTCGAAGCTCACGCCGTGCAGCACGTGGCTCTTGCCGTAGAAGGCGTTCAGTTCGGTGAGTTTGAGCATGTCAGTGCCTCGCCTCTGCCGCCTGAGCATCTGCCAGCACGGAGCCGAGGTAGGCCTCCTGCACCTTCGGGTTCGCGCGAACCTTTTCCGGCGTGTCGAACGCGATCACCTCGCCATAGACCAGCACCGCGATGCGATCGGCCAGACCGAACACCACCCCCATGTCGTGCTCGACGGTGAGCAGTGTCTTGCCGGCCGTCACGTCGCGGATCAACTGCACGAAGCGGCTGGTCTCGCTCTTGCTCATGCCGGCCGTGGGCTCATCGAGCAGGATCACTTCGGCCCCACCGGCGATGGTGATGCCGATCTCCAGCGCCCGTTGTTCGGCATAGGTGAGGTTCATCGCCAGGTGATCGCGTCGCTTGTGCAACTGGATCATCTGCAGCACTTCCTCGGCGCGTTCGTTGGCATCGCGCAATTGGCTCAGGCGTTGCCAGAACGAGTAGCGATAGCCCATGGACCACAGCACCGCGCAGCGGATGTTCTCGAACACCGACAGCCGTGTGAACAAGTTGCTGACCTGGAAGCTGCGCGACAGGCCCAGTCGGTTCACCTCGAAGGGTGCCAGGCCATCGATCCGCTGCCCATTGAGGCGGATCTCGCCACTGCTCAAGCCAAATCGCCCGCTGATCAGGTTGAACAGCGTGGACTTTCCGGCCCCGTTGGGCCCGATGATGGCCACGCGCTCGCCCGGCCGCACCTGCAGTCGCGCGCCGCGGATGATCTGCGTCTTACCGAAGCTTTTGTGCACATCGAGCAGCTCGACGGCGTATTCACTGGCCGCGCTCATGCCATGGCCTCCCGCGCCTTGGTCTCGCGTTCGATTTCTTCCTGGATGTGGCCCCAGACCACCCCGAAACTTCGGCGCACCCATTCGAACAACGCCGCACCCGCCAACAGCACCGCCACGGCGCCTGCCCAGGTGCCCGCCGCGGAGGCGTCCAGCGTGAGACCCAGGAATGGCAGCTTGGGGCCCAAGGCCGCATTGAGTTGCAGGTGGTAGAGCATCTCGATCATCGCCGCCACGCCGGCCAGGGCCAGCAGGCCGGCCAGCGTCAAGCCCACATAGTGCAGCGCCACGCGCCCGAGCTTGCCGTGCAGGGCCACGCGCAGGTTCATCATGATCAGGCTGGCGATGCCGCCGGGCGCGTACATCACCATCAGCAGGAACACCAGGCCCAGGTACAGCAGCCAGGCCTTGGTCAGCTCGGACAGCAGCACCAGCGCAATCACCATCAGCACCGCGCCGATGATGGGGCCGAAGAAGAACATGCCGCCACCCAGGAACACGAACAGCAGGTAGGCCCCCGAGCGCGCCGCACCCACGACTTCGGCGGTGACGATCTCGAAGTTCAGCGCCGCCAAGCCGCCCGAGATGCCGGCAAAGAAGCCCGAGATCATGAAGGCCATGTAGCGCACCCGTTGCGTGCTGTAGCCGATGAACTCCACGCGCTCCGGGTTGTCGCGCACCGCATTGAGCATGCGGCCCAACGGCGTGAGCGTCAGTGCGTACATGGCGGCCGTGCAGACGAAGCAATACACCGCAATCAGGTAGTAGAGCTGGATCTGCGGGCCAAAGGTGATGCCGGCCACCGCCTGCCCCACCACCCGATTGCCCGACACACCACCCTCGCCGCCGAAGAACTCGGGAATCATCAGCGACATCGACCACACCAGCTCGCCCACCCCCATGGTGATCATTGCAAAGGTGGTGCCCGATTTCTTGGTGGTCACCCAACCGAGCAACGCCGCGAAGAACAGGCCCGACAGCCCACCCACCAAGGGCACCAGGCTCACCGGCAGCGAGAGCCTGCCGGCGCTGACCAGATTGAGCGCATGGATGGCCAGGAAGGAGCCCAGCCCGCTGTACACCGCGTGGCCGAAACTGAGCATGCCGCCCTGCCCCAGCAGGATGTTGTAGGCCAGGCAGACGATGATCGCGATGCCGATCTGCGACAGCATGGTCTGCGCGAAGCCACTGGTCCACAGCAGTGGGGCGACGGCCATCACGAGCCCGAAGCCACCCCAGACGAGCCAGGCTCCACGTGTCTTGTCGTTGGCAGCCATGCTCATCCCTCCCGGGTGCCCAGCAAGCCCTTGGGCCGGAAGATCAGGATCAGCACCAACAGCAGATAGGGCAGGATCGGGGCGGCCTGCGCCAGCGTGATGCGCAGCAGCGGCCAGCCGGGTGTCTGCGGCCCGATGTGGCCACCAAAGCGGTTGACCGCATCGGCCAGCGACGCATCCACCGTGAGCGGCAGTGTCTGCAGCAGGCCGATCAGCAGCGAGGCCACGAAGGCGCCTGCGAGGGAACCCATGCCACCCACCACCACCACCACGAAGATGATCGAGCCCACCACGGCCGCCATGGCCGGCTCGGTCACGAAGGTGACGCCACCGATCACGCCGGCCAGGCCCGCCAACGCACAGCCGCTGCCAAAGACCAGCATGAACACCCGCGGCACGTTGTGGCCCAGCGCCTCGACCATCTCGGGGTGGGTGAGCGAGGCCTGAATGACCAGGCCCACCCGGGTGCGCGTGAGCAGCAACCACAGCGCCACGAGCATGGCCAGCGCCACCAGCATCATGAAGGCCCGGGTCATCGGAAAACGCGAACACTGCGCCGCCTGACACAGGGCATCCGACGCTGCGCCGAGCACCAGCGACAGGCCACCGCCACGCTGCACCAGGGTGAAGGCCGGGCCCTGCAGCAGGGCCGGCGGATCGAACTGCAGCGGCGTGCGGCCCCAGATCAGTTGCACCACCTCCAACGCGACATAGCTCAGGCCAAAGGTGATCAGCAATTCGGGCACGTGGCCGAACTTGTGCACACGCCGAAGCGAGGTCCGCTCGAACAGGGCGCCCAACACGCCGACGGCCAATGGCGCGACCAGCAAGGCGGGCCAGAACCCCAGCACGCCGGTCAGCGTGTACGCGACATAGGCGCCGATCATGTAGAAACTGGCGTGAGCGAAATTCAGCACGCCCATCATGCTGAAGATCAGCGTCAGGCCCGAACTGAGCATGAACAGCAGCAGGCCGGAGCTGACGCCGTTCAAGATGTTGATGAGGATCTGGTCCACGGCAGCCCGCTCAAGAATTGGCCCGACCGAGACTGAGCTGGGTCGAAGTCCGTTGCGAGCGCACCGAGCTTGGTTCGAGCAGCGCAGCCGTACACCCGTACGGCGAGCAGCACAGGACCGAGATCGGTGCGCGCAGCAGGAAAGCGGCCCGGCTCAGGGGCGCTTCATCTGGCACGACGTGGGCGTCGAGGCCACGAAGGGCTCGTAGTACTTCATCGTCTGGAAGTTGTAGCCCGTGTTCTCCACCGAGTAGGGGTGCTTGGCATCGGCCTTCTTCCACACCGACACGTACAGACCCTGCTGCAACTGGTGATCGGCCTTGCGCATCTCGACTTCGCCGGCGAAGCTCTTGAACTTCAGGCCCTCCATCACCTTGGCCACCTTCACCGGGTCGGTGCTCTTGGCCTGTGCCATCGCGGTACCGAGCAGGTTGTACACATGGTGCACCGCCAGCGTGTAGTAGTCGTCGTTGAATTTGGCCTTGAACGCATCCGCCAGTTTGCCCACCTCACCCGGCATGTTGCTGTCGGCGTAGGCCACCATGTAGACGCGGCCGGCCGCGCCGGCGCCCAGCGCCGAGGGCGTGCCACTGACACTGGCGTAGTAGGTGAGGAACTTGACGTTCAGACCAGCATCGTTGGCCGCCTTGACCAGCAGCGTGAGGTCGGAACCCCAGTTGCCCGTGAGCACCGTGTCGGCGCCGGAGGCCTTGATCTTGGCCACGTAAGGCGCAAAGTCACGCACCGAGGCCAAGGGGTGCAGGTCATCGCCGACGAACTGCACGTCGGGCCGCTTGCGCGCCATGATTTCCTTGGCATAGCGCGACACCTGCTGGCCATGGGCGTAGTTCTGGTTGATCAGGTAGACCTTCTTGATGTCGGCCTGGTCCTTCATCCACGTGGTCAGCGCCTCCATCTTCATCGACGTATCGGCATCCAGGCGGAAGTGCCAGTAGCTGCACTTGCTGTTGGTCAAGTCGGGGTCCACGGCCGCGTAGTTGAGGTAGACCAGCTCCTTGCCCGGATTGCGCTCGTTGTGCTTGGCCACGGCGTCCATGATGGCCAGCGCGGCGCCCGAGCCGTTGCCCTGCACCACGTAGCGCACGCCCTGGTCGATCATCGACTTGACCGCGTTGGTGCTCTCCTGCGGGCTGAGCTTGTTGTCGATCGGCACGATCTCGAACTTCACACCGGCTGGATTGGCCTTGTTGAAGTGTTCGGCCATGAATTGATAGCTCTTGAGCTGGTTCTGGCCCACCGGGGCCATCAGGCCCGACAGCGGATCGATCCAGCCGATCTTCACCGTCTCGCCCTTCTGGGCATGGGCGCCTGTGGCCAGGAGCAGCACACCAGTGGCAATCGACAGCTTGAGCATCGGGTTCGAGCGGTTCATCGTGGGTCTCCAGAAATCGAGGAAAGCAGCCATGTCGGCAACGCCTTCGACAGTACCGGATCTGCCCGGGCATCGGCCACAGGGACTACCCCACGCAGGTCTGTCCCCGTCGGGACAATCTGCCGATGACCCTGGGCCAGGTGCCGACAATGCCGGCTGCCTACACTGCGCGCCATGACCACCCTGGCCCTGGACACCCCGCCCATCACATCGGGCTCGCGCGCCGCGCCGCCCGCCGAACGCTGGACCAACCGCTTTGCCGATCTCGGCGCAGCCTTCTTCACCGAATTGAATCCTGCCAGCCTGCCCTCGCCAAGCTGGGGAGCGATCAGCCCGACCTGTGCCGCCGACCTGGGTTGGGATGCCGATTGGCTGCGCGACGAAGCCACCCAGGCCTTGCAGGTCCTCAGCGGCAACGCCCTTTGGCCGGGGATGAGGCCACTGGCCAGCGTCTACAGCGGACATCAATTCGGCCAATGGGCCGGGCAGCTGGGCGACGGCCGAGCGCTCCTGCTGGGCGAGCTGTCCACGCCCCATGGCGGGCAGGAGATTCAACTCAAGGGTGCTGGGTTGACCCCCTATTCACGCATGGGCGATGGCCGCGCCGTGCTGCGTTCCACCATCCGCGAATTCCTGTGCTCCGAGGCCATGCACGCCTTGGGTATCCCGACGACGCGGGCGCTGTGCTTCACCGCCTCTCCCCAATCCGTGCGACGGGAAACAATGGAGACGGCCGCCGTGGTGACGCGCGTGGCGCCCAGCTTCATCCGCTTTGGCCATTTCGAGCACTTCAGCCACCACGGCCATGCGGCGCAACTCGAGGGCTTGCTGGGCTTCGTGATCCAGCACTTCTACCCCGAGTGCGCCGATGCCCCTCAACCCGCACTGGCGCTGCTGGAAGCCGTGTCACGCCGCACCGCGCGCCTGCTGGCGCAGTGGCAGGCGGTGGGTTTCTGCCATGGCGTGATGAACACCGACAACATGTCCATCCTGGGCCTGACCATCGACTATGGCCCCTTCGGCTTCCTGGACGCGTTCGATCCGCAGCACATCTGCAACCACTCGGATCATCAAGGTCGCTATGCCTTTGCGCGCCAGCCCAGCGTCGCTTTCTGGAACCTGCATGCCCTGGCGCAGGCGCTGATGCCCGTGGCCGGTGGCGACGTGGACGCCCTGCGCACCGCCCTCGAACCCTACAAGACCGAGTTCGCCGACGCGATGACCCAGGCCTTGCGCGACAAGCTGGGCCTGGCCACGGCCCGGCCCGACGACAGCGCCCTGGCCGACGACCTGCTTCGGCTGCTTGCCACAGACCGGGTGGACTACACGATTGCGATGCGGGCGCTGGCCGGTTTCAGCACCGCGTCCGATGCCGACAACAGCGCCGTGCGCGACCACTTCATCGACCGCTTGGGCTTCGACGCCTGGGCCGCCCGATACCGCCTTCGACTGCAATCCGAGGGCAGCGTCGATGGCGAGCGTGCCGCACGCATGAACCGCGTCAATCCGAAATTCGTCCTGCGCACACATTTGGCCGAGACCGCCATCCGACAGGCACAGGCCGGCGATTTCGGTGAAGTTGAACGGCTGTTGAAAGTTCTGCTGCGCCCGTTCGACGAACAACCCGAGGCCGCCCCCTATGCGGCCTTGCCACCCGACTGGGCCCGGCAACTCGAGGTGTCCTGCTCATCATGAATCCGCTGCGCAAAGCCATGTCATCACCCTCTCATTCCCCCGACCACGACGACCCGCGCTACCCCGTGCGCAAGACCGATGCCGAGTGGCGGGCGCAGCTCGACCCCACGCAGTACCAGGTGGCCCGCAGGGCGGCCACCGAGCGTGCCTTCACGGGCAAGTACTGGGACCATTGGGCCGATGGCAGCTACCGTTGCGTGGGCTGCGGCCAGGTGCTGTTCGAGAGCGGCGCCAAGTTCGACGCAGGCTGCGGCTGGCCCAGTTGGTGGAAGGAGATCGAACCGGGCCGCATCGAGCGCCTGGTGGACGACAGCCTGGGCATGGCGCGTGTGGAAGTGCGCTGTGCCCAGTGCGGCACGCACCTGGGTCATGTCTTCGACGATGGCCCGGAGCCTTCGGGCGAACGCTATTGCATCAATTCGGCCGCGATCGACTTCGATCCAGGCCGCTGACTCGCGTGGGCTGTCCTGGCCCCTGAGCGAACACGGTGAGCGCAGCTTGGCTACACTGCGCCACCGATGAAGATCCTGTTCGACTTCCTGCCCATCATCCTGTTCTTTGGCGCGTTCAAATACGCCGAAGGCCACAAGGACTGGGCCGCCGACTTTGCCAGCCGTCACTTCGGTGCCATCGTGGCCGGCGGACAAGTCGGCGCCAACGAGGCGCCGGTGCTGCTGGCCACGGTGGTGGTGATCTTCGCGACGCTGGCGCAGGTGGCATGGCTCAAGGCCCGCGGCAAGAAGGTGGACCTGATGCTGTGGATCAGCCTGGTGCTGGTGGTGGTGCTCGGTGGCCTGACCATCTGGTTCCACAACGAGACCTTCATCAAGTGGAAGCCCAGTGGCCTGTACTGGGCCATGGGTCTGGCCTTCTGGATCAGCCAGGCTTTCTTTGGCCGCAGCCTGCTGCGCCTGATGATGGGCGATCAGTTGCAACTGCCCGATGCCGTGTGGCGCCATCTCAACTTCGCCTGGATCGCGTTCTTCGCGATGATGGGGCTGCTCAACCTTTGGGTGGCCTACAGCTTCGACACCGCGACCTGGGTGAATTTCAAGCTGTTCGGCGGCATCGGTCTGATGTTCGTGTTCGTCTTTGTGCAAGGCTTCTACATCAGCAAATACCTGCCGGAAGAGTCCGGGCCCGACGAGACGCCCAAGGCCTGAGCCCCACGATGGCCCCCTGCCCATGTCCGTGACTGCCACCCAGATTGAGCAGGCCCTGCGCGACGAGATCGCGCCGCTCGACTCGCTGCAGGTCATCAACGAAAGCCATTTGCACGCCGGCCATGCCGGGGCGGGTGAAGGCTCGCATTGGCGGGTGCGGTTCACCAGTCCATGCTGCGCCGGATTGGCCCGCGTGGCGCGACATCGCCTCGTGTATGATGCCCTGCGCTCGGTGATCCCACTGGGCATCCACGCCTTGGCCATCGAGGCCCGGGCACCGGACGAGCGCTGATTCCACCGCATCAGCGCAACCTGCTTCATCGCTGCGGCACGGCCCCAACGGCCGGCACGAACCAGCCGCTGTCACCCCGCCGAAAGATCCCCCCCGCCATGATTCGCAAGACCCCTGCCATTCGTCTGGCCATCAGTGCCGCCGCCGTTGCCCTGATGCTCCCGCTGGCCGCCCTGGCCCAGAACATCGCCATCGTCAACGGCAAAGCCGTGCCCAAGGCACGCGCCGATCTGCTCCTGCAGCAAGCCCAACGTTCGGGCCAGCAAGTGACACCAGAAATGGAGGCGCAGGCCAAGGAGCAGGTGGTGCTGCGCGAGATCTTTGCGCAAGAGGCCGAGAAGCGCGGCATCGCCGCCACGGCCGACTACAAGTCGCAGATGGAACTGGCTCGCCAGAGCATCCTCATCCGCGAGTTGTTCGAGGACTTCAAGAAGAAGAACCCGGTCTCCGATGCCGACGCCAAGGCCGAGTACGAGAAGTTCAAGGCCCAGTCTTCTGGCACTGAATACCGCGCGCGCCACATCCTGGTCGAGCAGGAAGAGGACGCCAAGGCCTTGATTGCGCAGATCAAGGGCGGCGCCAAGTTCGAGGACCTCGCCAAGGCCAAGTCCAAGGACCCAGGCTCCGGCCAGAACGGCGGCGACCTGGACTTCGCCAAGCCCGACAGCTACGTGCCGGAGTTCAGCAAGGCCATGGTGGCGCTGAAGAAGGGCGAGATGACCGACGCGCCCGTGAAGAGCCAGTTTGGCTGGCACATCATCAAGCTCGATGACACGCGCGAAGCGCAGTTCCCCGAGTTCGACACGGTCAAGGGCCAGATCATTCAGCGCCAGCAGCAGATGAAGCTGCAGCAGTACCAGGAAAGCCTGCGCAAGGGCGCGAAGACGGACTACAAGTTCGCCCAATGACCGCCTGAGGCGGCCCCGCCGCCTCGCCGTGCGGGCATGAGGATCAAGGGCGCCAGTGGCGCCCTTCCTTCTTGGGGACCGCTCACGCTCGGATCATTGCACTCAGATCATTGGTTTGGCGCGCGTCTCGCCCAACAGCAAGGCCGGGTCCACCATCGCGGTGTTCATGCACACGCCCCAATGCAGGTGCGGCCCGGTGACGCGGCCGGTGGCACCCACCAAGGCCAGCACCTGGCCGGCGGCCACGGCATCGCCCACCTGACAACGGATCTCGCTCAGATGGCACAGCAGCGACAACAGGCCGCCGCCGTGGTCCACCCACACCGAACGGCCGGCGAAGAAGTAGTCGCCGGTATCGATCACCTTGCCGGCCAGTGGCGACTGCACCGGTGTGCCCGTGGCTGCTGCGATGTCCATGCCGCTGTGCGGCGAGCGCGGCTGACCGTTGAAGATGCGCCGCAGGCCGAATGAGCTGGACCGTCGGCCGGGCACAGGCGCGCGCATGATGAGCTGCTGCGGGAATGGCTCGCTGAATGTTGCCATCACGCCGATCAGATGCTGGCGCTCGCGGGCCGCCCGTGCCGCGTTCTCGGGCGACAAGTCCACATGGCCGGGCGCCACCTTCAGGCGCTGCTCGGGATAGGGGTGCGCGCCCACCGTGTAGCCGATGCGCGCGCCGGGCTGCCCCGCGCGCGTCACCTGCACCGCCGCGGGGCCCAGCTTCGCGCCGAGTTCGATGCCCAACAGCGCGGTCCAGGCCTCTGACCCGCCGACCACCAGCACCGGCGATCCATCGGTCGACTGGACTTCCGGCCGCTGCAGCGCAGCACCCAACGGCAGCCGCGCGATGCCGCCAGGCGCCAGTCGCTGAACCGGCCATGGGTCTGCCTCGGCCTTGGCCCCGGCGAGGCAAGGCGGCAGGGCCAGACCGCCCACCGCGCCGAGGGTGCGCAAAACCTGGCGGCGAGTGAAGCCATGGCTCATTCAGGCCGCCTCCGGCAACAGACGCCCCGCCTCGATGTGCAACTGCCGATCACAGCGCGCCGCAATCGCCTGGTCGTGCGTCACCAGGACCAGGGTCGTGCCCTGTTCGCGGTTCATCTCGAACATCAAGGCCATCACGCGCTCGCCGGTGGCGAAGTCCAAGCTGCCCGTGGGCTCGTCGGCCAGCAGCACAGCCGGCTGCACGACAAAGGCGCGGGCCAGTGCCACGCGCTGCTGCTCGCCCCCGGAGAGCGTGCGCGGGTAGTGCGTCAGGCGTTCGGCCAGGCCCACTCGTTGCAGCATCTCGGTGGCCTTGGTGCGCGCGTCTGCGCGACCCAGCAGTTCGAGCGGCAGCATCACGTTCTCCAGGGCGGTGAGGTGCGCCAACAGCTGGAAGCTCTGGAACACGAAGCCCAGCTTGCGGGCACGCACGGCCGCACGCGCGTCCTCGTCCAAGGCAAACAGGTCAATGCCATCCAGCCTCACGGTGCCCGTGGTGGGCAGGTCCAGACCGGCCATCATCGCCAGCAAGGTGCTCTTGCCCGATCCCGATGCGCCGACGATGGCGGTCGACTGACGTGGCCGCAGGGCGAAATCGATGTCGTGGAGAATGGTCAGCGTGCCGGTGGAATCGCTCACCTGGCGGGTGACGTGTTCAACGGCAATGATGGGATCGGTCATGGATTCGAGGTGGGGGCTGATGCCGTCGCGGCGGCGCTGGCTGATGCACTGTAGCGTGGCGCTGCTGGCCTTGGCTGCGCAGGGTTCCAGCCGGGCGGCAGCGGCGCGCCACGTCGTGCTGGTGTTGGGTGACAGCCTGTCCGCCGAATACGGCCTGGCCCGCGGCACGGGCTGGGTGGCCTTGCTGGAGCAGCGCCTGGCGCAGCAGAAGTTGGCCGCCACGGTGGTCAATGCCAGCATCAGCGGGGACACCACCTCGGGCGGACGGTCGCGCCTGGGCGCCCTGCTGGCGCAACACAGGCCCACGCACGTGGTGATCGAACTCGGCGGCAACGACGCGCTGCGTGGCCTGCCCTTGAGCATGACGCGCGACAACCTCAGCGCCATGGCCCGAGCGGCCAAGGCCGCCGGCGCCAAGGTCATGCTGGTGGGCATGCAGGTGCCGCCCAACTACGGCGCGCGCTATGGCCAGGATTTCGCTGCCAGCTTCAGCAGCGTGGCCAGGGCCGAAGGCACGGCGTTGGTGCCCTTCCTGTTGGCCGGGGTGGCCGACGCTGCACCCAACGAGACCTGGTTTCAAGCGGACCGCATCCACCCCTTGGCCAAGGCCCATCCACTGATGCTGGACACGGTGTGGGTGGTGATGAAGCCCTGGCTGAAGTAGCATCCAAACGACGCGCACTCAGGCTCCGAGCACGTTCGACCGCTCCCGCTGCCGATCGTTCTGCTCAGGCGGACGGCGGCGCTTCTCGTTCTCGGGTGACGGCGCGGGCACCGGTGCGGGCGCTGGCGTTGGAGCAGCAACCGGTGCGGGCGACGGCGGCGCAGCGGGGGGCTTCTGCTCCACACGGCCCCGGTCGTTGCGGGGGCCTTCTGGCCGGTGGGGATTGGCAGGCAAGGCCACCGCCGGTGGGCTGGACGCCGGGCCAATCCGGCTGACGGGTTGCGGCGCCAGCGGCGGCGATGGCGCAGGCAGCTGCGGGCGCGGTGCCACCGGTGCCACCGGCGTCACCGGCGTTGGCGTCGTGACAGGGTTGGGCGCTGGTGGCGTCGGCGCCACCGGTCTGGCGCCATGCACGGGTGGCGTCCGGACAATCGGGGCCTGTGGCGGGGGAACGACCGGCGCCACGAAAGGTGGCTGAGCCACCATCGGTGGCCTGGCAGGCTGCGGGGTTGGTTGCGGCTGCGGTGCGGGCGACAGATCGGGTCGCGCACCCGGCGAGCGATCGATCGGGCGTTCGCCAGGCCGGCGCCCGGGCTCGTCCCCGCGGCTTGGCGGGCGTGGCACCGTGCGGTCGTGTGGGGGCTGCGGCACCACCGCGTGAACCGGGGGGCGGTAGACCTCGCGCGGCTGCACCGGCACCCAGGCCGAGGGCGGCGGCGGTCGGTTGTTGCGCCACTCGTGCTGCGGCGCCGGCGTCCAATGCACCACGGCCGGCGCATAGACCGGGCGAATCTCGCGTGCGCCGGGCGACCAGGCCCATCGGCCGCCCCACTGCACCCAGCGGCCATAGTGGAACGGGGCAAAACCCCAAGGCGCCGAGTCCATCCAGGTCCAGCCCCAGGGCGACACCCAGACCCAACGGCCGTCCTGATACGGCACCCAACCACTGGGGACATCGGAGGGCACCCAGACGCTGCCGTAGTCCGGGCTCTGCGTCCAGCGGCCGTAGCGGTCCAGGTCTTCCGCCCCGGTCATTTCGGGCGACACCCAACGGGCTGTTTCACTGCGGCTCGCATCCACGTCGGCGCGCGTCACCCAGTTGGCGAAATCGTCTCGATCCAACGGCAACAGGCGATAGTGCGTGGCCGGCGGATTGCCTTGGACCCAGAGTTGTGCATGCTGACCGGCCGCGACCTCCAACTGGCTGTCCGACGCATCAAACCTCAGCTGTCCACGCCAGGCACTGCCCTCGCTGTCGTTGCCGCGGCGATCGATGCGGAAGTGGCCGATGCTGCGCGGCACGAAGCGGCCCTCTGGCGTGATGACCTCCAGCTCCGAGAGCACCTCGCGCGAGGCGATGCGCAACGAAAGGCTGCCCGCTTCCAGGTCCAAGGCAATGGCCTGGTCGTCGATGCGGCGCAAGCCCAGATCGCTTTGACCATTCAGGCGCAGTGTGGTGGAGCCGATGCGCAAGGTGGCCCGCGCCCCGCGTTCGGTGCTGATGCGGTCGCCACTGGTCAAGGGGCGGTTGGGCACCGCTTGGGTCCAGGCGCCCTCGTCGCGGTCGTAGAACCACACCACGCCCTGCGTTTCAGCCAGACGGCCCACGCGGGTGGGCCAGGCGATCGCGGCAGCGGCCTGGGGCGATGGGCTGCGATCGAACTGCGGCAACTGCGCTGGTTGGGCCGGCGCCAGCGGCACGATGGCCATCGTGCCAAAACCCAAGACGAGCAGACGTTTCCATGCGGCCTTGCGATTCATCGTCGTTCTCCTGCCAGCACAATGCGCGCGTGGCTCACCATCACCAACGTCGGGCGGCGCCCCGGCGATGACCGGTTCACACAGATTCACACCACTGGATCAATCGTCCGACGACGCATCCAGGTCGGGGAACAGCACGCTGGTGAAGCCCAGCCTGGTGAGGTCGATCATGCGTGTGGGGTACAGACGGCCGATCAAGTGGTCGCATTCATGCTGCACCACACGGGCATGGAAGCCCTCGACCTCGCGCTCGACCGGGCGTCCAGCCACATCCATGCCACGGTAATGGATGCGGGCATGACGGGGGACCATGCCGCGCAGTCCGGGCACCGACAGACAGCCTTCCCAGCCCTCGTCCATCGCATCGGACCGTGGCGTGATCACCGGATTGAGCAAAACCGTCAGCGGCACCGGCGGCGCATCGGGGTAGCGCTGGTTGTGCTCGAAACCGAAGATCACCACCTGCAGGTCCACGCCGATCTGCGGTGCGGCCAGACCGGCGCCATTGGCATCTCTCATGGTGTCGAGCATGTCGGCCACCAGGGCATGCAACTCGGGTGTGTCGAATTCGCGCACTGGCGGGGCCACCCGCAGCAGGCGCGGGTCGCCCATTTTCAAAATCTCACGAATGGCCATCCATTGCGCTCCAGCTCTTGGGATCGGATCTGCTGCTCACTTCACGCACGAGTGCGCCACATCAACCATGCGGCGGAGATGCCCAGCGTCAGCAGGGTGATGGGCACTCCGGTGCGCGCATGGCGGCGCCAATCGATCTCGATGCCGGCGCGGCGCGCCGCGTCCACCACGATGATGTTGGCAATGGAGCCCACGATCAACAGGTTGCCGGCGAGCGTGCTCACCAGGGCCAGAGTGGCACCGCCCTGCGCGCCGCTGGCCAATGGCAGCAACAACATCACCGCCGGCACGTTGGACACCAGGTTCGACAGCACCAGCGTTCCTGCAAACAGCGGCACGGGTTCGCCCAATGGCACGCCGTGCGCGGCCAGCCACTGCACGGCCTGCTGCGTGGCACCCGTCTGTTCCAGCGCGTGGTTTACGATGAACAGGCCGATGAACAGCACCAGCAGTTCCCAGTCCACCAGGCTCATCACCCGCGACGAGTGGAACCGTTGGCTCAGCAACAACAAACCCGCGCCGACCAGCGCAGCCACATCGCGCGGCCAATGCGTGAACAGGAACACAGCCATCAGTGCGCCGGCAACCGTCAGGCCCTTGGCGGTCTGCCAGCGGTCCAAGGCCGGCGCGGGGGCGATGTCGGCTGCTGGAGCCGAAGGGTGCGGATCAACCCGCGGCGTGCGTCGCATTGGCCACACCAGCCAGGCCCAGAGCGCCACCAGGCCGACCAACACCGGCGGCAAGGCCTCCAACATGTAGCCGCCAAACGGCAGGCGCAGCACCTCACCGATCAGCATGTTCTGCGGGTTGCCGATCAGCGTCGCAGCCGAGCCGATGTTGGCAGCGCAGGCCAGGCCGAGCAGAAAGGGTATGGGGTCCAGTCGGCGGCGCAGGCAGCCTTGCGCCAGCACAGGGGCCACGGCCAGGCAGACGATGTCGTTGGAGAACACCGCCGAGAGCACCGCCGTCATGGCAATCACCACCGCCATCAGGCCCGCGGGCCGCAAGGGCAGCGCGGCGATGTGACGAGTCACCGCGTCATAGAAGCCGCCCAGCCGCAGCTGCGCCGAAATCACCATGAAGGAAAACAGCAACAGGATGGTGGGCAGGTGGATCGCCTGTGCCGCGGCCTCTGGCGTCATCACACCCAGGCCGACGACGGCGATGGCGCCGAGCAGCGCCACGCCGGTGCGGTCCAGATGCAGCTTGGGCAGGCCGCCGAGCACCATGCCCAGGTAGACGATGCCGAACACGGCCAGCACGGCGCCGGTCTGCTCAGCGCCGCTCAGCATGGACGAACGATCGCCATGAGCCGCACGCTTCAGCCCTCGCCCGCGGCCAGCAGCGCCTGCAGCCCGGCCTCGTCCAGCAGCGCAATGCCCAGCTCACGGGCCTTGTCGAGCTTGGAGCCGGCCTCCTCGCCCGCCACGACGAAATGCGTCTTCTTCGACACCGAGCCCGACACCTTGCCACCGGCCGCTTCGATCAACGCCTTGGCCTCGTCGCGGCTCAGGGTAGGCAGGCTGCCGGTGAGCACCAGCGTCTTGCCGTGCAAGGGCAATGCGGCCTGGTCCTGCAAGGCCGAGCCATCGTGCTCGGGCCACTGGATGCCTGCCGCGAGCAGCTGTTCCACCACCTCGCGGTTGTGAGGCTGGTCGAAGAATGTCCGGATGCTTTTCGCGACGATCGGGCCCACGTCGTTGACCATCAACAACTGCTCGATGGACGCATCCATGATCCGGTCCAAGGCACCGAAATGCCGGGCCAGGTCCTTCGCCGTGGTCTCGCCCACCTGGCGAATACCCAACGAAAAAAGAAAGCGACTCAAGGTGGTGTGCTTGCTCCTGTGCAGCCCATCCACCAGGTTCTGCGCACTCTTGCCACCCATGCGGTCCAGCGCCGCCAGCTTGGCCACACCCAGCGTGTACAGCTCAGGCAGCGTGCGGATCAAGCCGCCGTCCACGAGTTGATCGACCAGCTTGTCGCCCAAGCCTTCCACGTCCATCGCGCGGCGGCTGGCGAAATGCAAAAGGGCCTGCTTGCGCTGCGCGCCGCAGAACAGGCCGCCGGTGCATCGATAGTCCATGCCACCGCGCTCGCGCGCTGCCGCGCTGCCGCACACCGGGCAACTGCGCGGCATGCGGAAGTTGGGCACATAGTCCACTCGCACGCCGGGCACCTTGCCGACCACCTCGGGAATCACGTCGCCGGCGCGCCGCACGATCACCGTGTCACCCACCCGCACACCCTTGCGGCGCAGCTCGAACACGTTGTGCAGCGTGGCATTGCTCACCGTGGTGCCGCCCACGAACACCGGCTCCAGCTTGGCCACGGGCGTGAGCTTGCCGGTGCGACCCACCTGGATCTCGATGGCATTCAGGCGCGTCATCTGCTCCTGGGCCGGGTACTTGTGCGCCACGGCCCAGCGCGGTTCGCGGCTGACGAAGCCCAGGCGCTGCTGCAGCTCGACCGCGTTGACCTTGTAGACGACGCCGTCGATGTCGAAGGGCAGCGCATCGCGCCGTTCGCCCATCGCGCGGTGGAACGCCACCAGGCCGGCCGCACCCAGCACCACAGCACGGTCGGCACACACCGGCAGTCCGTACGAAGCCAAGGCGTCCAGCGTTGCGCTGTGCGTCACCGGCTGCGCCCACCCCTGCACGTCGCCGAGACCATAGGCGAAGAAGCTCAGGGGGCGCTGCGCCGCGATGGCCGGGTCCAGCTGGCGGACGGCGCCGGCTGCCGCATTGCGCGGATTGACGAAGGTTTTCTCGCCCTTGGCGCGCTGGCGTTCGTTGAGCGCATCGAAATCGTCGCGGCGCATGTAGACCTCGCCGCGCACCTCCAGCACGGCCGCCGTGCAGTCGCGCAGGCGCAGTGGCACGCCACCGGCAGCGCCGGCGCGGCCGCGCACGGTGCGGATGTTCTGGGTGACGTCCTCGCCGGTCTCGCCATCGCCGCGGGTGGCGGCCTGCACCAACACGCCAAGCTCGTAGCGCAGGTTGATGGCCAGGCCGTCGAACTTGAGCTCGACGGCGTACTCCAGCGGAGCCGCATCGCTGACCAACGCCAGCTCGCGGCGCACGCGCGCATCGAAGGCCTCGGCGCCAGACGCCTCGGTGTCGGTCTCGGTGCGGATGCTGAGCATGGGCACCGTGTGGCGCACCGGCGCGAAGCCGTCCAGCACCTTGCCGATCACGCGCTGCGTCGGCGAGTCGGCCGTGAGCAACTCCGGGTGCGCGGTCTCGATGGCCTGCAAGGTCTGGAACAGGCGGTCGTACTCGGCGTCCGGGATCTCGGGGGCGTCGCGCACGTAGTAGCGCTGGGCGTGGTGCTCCAGCAGCGCACGCAGTTCAGCGGCACGTGCGATCGTCGCTGGGTCGGCGCTCATCGGTTCAGTCTGGCGGCCGGCATCTCAGCTGAACAAGCGCCGCGCGGCCTGCGAACCCGCGGCCAGGTCGCGCGACTCGAGCGCCCGATACAAGTTGCCAAGATCGTTGCCGATGCCGGCAAACGCATGCAGGGTGATGGTCTGGCCGCGGTCGTCCACCGTGCTGGCGTCCATGTCGGCAGCCAGGTTGCGGGCCGCGTCGTGCCAGGCCGGGAAGGGCTCGGCGGATTCGGCCGTCTGCGGCACATCCAGCGATAGCGTCACCTCGCGCACCGACGAGATGTTGGGGTCCTCGGCCAGCGCCGCGTGCGCGTCGAAGGTCAGCACCAGCACGGGCGGCGCGATCTCCTGAGCCAAAACGGCTTTTCCGCTGGGATCGATCCCATCGGGGCGCAGGTCGGCCGCCGGCAGCACCAGGCGCCCGGGCAGCACACCGGGCACGAAACCACGGCGACCCGCCATCTGCTGGATGTAGCCCACCGACCAGGCCGCGCCGTTGGCGCGCAAGACGATGGCCAACTGGGCATCGTGTCCGCTGGCGAAGGCGTCCAGCTCGCGCGCGCGCGCCACCACATCCAGCATGTCCGGCACTTCCACCAGGCCACCCACACTGTCTGCAAAGGCCTGCAACTTCTGCACGAACTCGGAAAACTCGATCTCGTTGAGCGCACCGCTGCGGTTGGCCATCTGCACGCCCGCCTGGAACTCGCTGTAGCGCTGCCCGGCCTGCGGCAATTCCCAATCGGCGCTCTCGGCATTCATGCCTTCGATCAGGAAGGGCTTGGTGCCGGCGCGTCGCGACGGCGGCAGATGCATCAAGGCCAATTCACCGCTGACCGGGGCCTCCAGCAAGATCGGCGCGATGGCATCGATCAGTGGATCGAGGCGCGCACTGGGTTTGCGTGACGCCGCGGCCCAGTGCTCGCCCAGCGCCCCAGCAGGCTCGGCCGGAGCGGCGTGCATGGTCGGCTCGGTACGTGCTGCTTCGGCCTTGGGCAGATCGGCCCGGCGCGGCTTGGCCTTGCGGGCACTCCAGGCGCCCTGGGCCACCACGCCGGCCAGCACCAGGGCCGCCAGCACCGCCAACGCCGACATCAAGGTCATTTGCCCCAACCTCTTGAGTCAATGAAGGGCCGCTCCCGAGTTGACTCTCCCCCTCGGGGGGCCGAGCCCGCGCACAAAGGCCCGAAAGGGGCTTTGTGGCTGGCGAGGGCCATCCGGCCTGCATGCCGGATGGCGGACGACGCAGGTCGTCGGCCTGGGGGCGCTCTCCGCGCCGAGCCGGTGCGGGTCATGCCGCCTCCGCCAAGCCGAGCGCCGCTTCCATGTCCACCGCCACGATGCGGGAAACGCCCTGCTCCTGCATGGTCACACCGATCAGCTGAACGGCCATTTCCATCGCGATCTTGTTGTGGCTGATGAACAGGAACTGCGTGCCCTTCTCCGACATCTCCGCCACCAGGCGCGCATAGCGCTCGGTGTTGGCGTCATCGAGTGGCGCATCCACCTCGTCCAGCAGGCAGAACGGTGCCGGGTTGAGCATGAAGATCGCGAACACCAGGGCGATGGCCGTGAGCGCCTTCTCGCCGCCGGACAGCAGGTGGATGGTCGAGTTCTTCTTTCCCGGTGGCTGCGCCATCACCTGCACCCCGGCGTCCAGGATCTCGTCGCCGGTCATCACCAGCTTGGCCGTGCCACCGCCGAACAGGCTCGGGAACATGCGGCCGAAATGCTCGTTCACTTGCCCGAAGGTCTTGGCCAGCAGGTCGCGCGTTTCCAGATCGATCTTGTGAATCGCATCTTCGAGCGTGGCCATGGCCTCGTTCAAGTCGGCATTCTGGGCATCGAGAAAGGTCTTGCGCTCGCGCGATGCGGTGAGCTCGTCCAGTGCGGCCAGGTTCACCGCGCCCAGCGCCATGAGCTCGCGGTTGATGCGGTCGATCTCACCCTGCAGACCCCAGAGCTTGACGCCGGTGTCGGCAACATTGGCGGCCAGGACCTCCAGATCGACCTCGGCCGCAGTGAGTTGCTCCAGGTACTGCGCGCCGCCCAACTGCGCGGCCTGCGCCTCCAACTGCAGCTTGGTGATCTGCTCGCGCAGCGGCGCCAGGCTGTGCTCGAAACCCATGCGCTGCTCGTCGGCCAAGCGCAGCTTGGTCGTGAGGTCGTCGTATTGGCTGCGCTGGGCAGCCAAGGCCTGCTCGCGCTCCAACTTCAGCGCCAGCGCAGTCTGCAGGCCGGCCTGGGCGGCGGCGTCGTTGAGCGAGCCCAACTCCAGCTCGAGCTGCTGGCCGGTCTGCCGGTTGGTTTCGGCCTGCTCGGCAGCGGTCTCGATCGATCGCTGCAACTCGCCGCGCCGTGCCGCCAAGGCGCGCGCCTGGAACTGCGACTCCTGGGCCTGGCGCTCCAATGACCGCAGCTGCTCGCGGGCATCGGAGAGCCGGCGTTCGGCGGCAAACACCGCCTCATCCAGCTCGGCGTGGCGCTCCTGCGTGTTGGCCAACTGCATGTCCAATTCCTCGAAGCGCGCCTCGCCGGTGGCGCGACGCTCATCCAGGCCTTCCGCCTGCGCGTCGATTTCGGCCAGCTCTTCGTCCAACTGGCCCTTTCGCGTGCTGGTGGCGTCGGCCTGCTGCTGCAGCTGCAGCAGCTCGACCTGCAATTGGTGGGCACGCGTCTGCACCTCGGCGGCTTCGCGCCGGGCGGTGATCAGGCGCTGCGCTGCGTCGGTGCAGGCCGCTTCGATGCGCACCAGTGCCGTGCGCGCTTCCTCGGCAATCAGTGCCTGGGCCCTGGTCTGGCGCTCGAGGTTCTCGATCTCCTGAGCGCGCGCCAGCATGCCCGCCTGTTCGGAATCGGGCGCGTAGAAGCTCACCGAGAACTGGCTCACCGCATGCCCCTCGCGGGTCATGATCACTTCGCCATGCGTGAGCTTGGGTCGCTGCGCCAGCGCTTCGTCGATGCTGGCCGCGGTGTACACCCCCTCGAGCCAGTCGTTCAGCAGCGCCTTCATGCCCGCATCGTTCAGTCGCAGCAGGTCGGACAGCTTCGACAGCGTCTGGTGGGTGTTGCTGATCGCCGCCAGGGGCAGCGTGTAGAACGCCAGCTTGGCGGGTGGCGCATCACCGGCAAAGGCCCGCACGGTCTCGATGCGGCCCACTTCCAAGGCGCTCAGGCGCTCGCGCAGCGCGGCCTCGAGCGCATCCTCCCATCCGGTCTCGATGTGGATGCGGGTCCACAGGCCTTGCAGGCTTTCCAGCCCGTGCTTGGCCAACCAGGGCTTGAGCTTGCCTTCGGTTTGCACCTTCTCCTGCAGCGCGCGCAGGGCCGACAGGCGCGCGGCGATGTCGGCCTGCCGGCTCGATTCGGCATTCACACGCAGCTGTTGTTCGCGGCGCTGCTCTTCGAGCACAGGGGTCTGCTCCTGCAGTTCGTGCAGGCGGGCTTCGGCCAATTCGCGCGCTTCGTCGGCGGCGCCGTGCCGGTGGCGCAGATCGGCCAGTCGCTGCAAGTCCGGGGCCGTCAGCGAACGGGCCTCGGTGGTGAGGCGCTCGCGGCGCGTGTGCAGCGCGCGCAACTGCTCTTCGACGTTTCGGCTGTCGGCGGCCAGCACCTGGATCTGCTGCTGAACCTCGCCCACCTTGGTGCGCTGCTCGTTGGCGCGCGCCTGCGCTGCACGCACCAAGTCTTCCGTGTCGGGCAGGCGCATCGACTGCTCTTCGGCTTGCGCCGCCAGCATTTCGGACCGCTCCTCGGCGCCAGCGATTTGCTCGGCGATCGATGCCAGCTCGCCTTCAGCCTGCTCGCGGCGGTCGGCCCATTGCGTGTTCTGCAGCTTCAGATCGGCCAGGCGTTGCTCGACGCGCTGACGGCCTTCCACGACATAGCGGATGCGCTCCTCGAGCCTGCTCACTTCAAGCGCTGCTTCCGCCATGGAACCCTGAGCGGTATGCAGCAAGTCGCTGGCGCCATAGTGGGCCTGGCGCAGGGTCTCGAGCTCGGCCTCCACATGGCGCAGTTCGGCCAGACGCGCCTCCAGCGCATTGGTGGCCTGCAGCGTGGTGAGTTTCACGCGCTCCTCCTCGGCCGCCGCGTCGCGGTGCTTCAGGAACCACAGCTGGTGCAGCTTGAGCGTGCCGCTGTTCTGCAGCGCACGGTACTGGCTGGCCACCTCCGCCTGCTTTTCAAGCTTGTCGAGGTTGTTGTTCAGTTCACGCAGGATGTCTTCGACGCGGGTGAGGTTCTCGCGCGTGTCCTTCAGCCGGTTCTCGGTCTCGCGCCGGCGTTCCTTGTACTTGGACACGCCGGCCGCCTCTTCGAGGAACATGCGCAACTCTTCCGGGCGCGACTCGATGATGCGGCTGATGGTGCCCTGACCGATGATGGCGTAAGCCCGCGGACCCAGTCCGGTGCCGAGGAACACGTCCTGGACGTCGCGTCGGCGCACGGGCTGGTTGTTGATGAAGTAGCTGCTGGTGCCGTCGCGGGTGAGCACGCGCTTGACTGCAATCTCGGCGTACTGGCTCCACTGGCCACCAGCCCTTGCGTCTTCGTTGCTGAACACCAACTCGACACTGGCCCGGCTGGCCGGCTTGCGCTGGCCCGAGCCGTTGAAGATCACGTCCTGCATGCTTTCGCCACGCAGTTCGCTGGCCTTGCTCTCGCCCAACACCCAGCGCACGGCATCCATGATGTTGGATTTGCCGCAGCCGTTCGGCCCGACCACGCCGACGCGCTGCCCGGGCAATTGGAAGGTGGTGGGGTCAGCGAAGGACTTGAAGCCCGAGAGCTTGATCTGATTCAGACGCATGCGTTGGCTGCAAGGGGCTTTGTCGCGGCAGGGACCGCCGGCAAGTCTTTGATTTGTATGGATTTATTGCCAGCCAGAGCGCGCGGCAACCGGGCTGGATGATACCATCGCGCCCCCGTCTGAACGGCCCGCCAAGCGGGTCCACCGCCATGGCCAAGAAGCCTGCGCTGAACCAGCGCTTGAACACGCGACCCCGTCCGGCCGAACCCCCGTCCGCCCCGAGCAAGGCCCTTCAGGTCTTTCCCAATCCGGCACCGGTTCGCGACTACCTCATCCAGTTCCAGGTGCCCGAGTTCACCTGCCACTGCCCGCTGACCGGCCAGCCCGACTTCGCGCATTTCACGATCGACATGATCGCAGACCAACTCTGCGTCGAGTTGAAGAGCCTGAAGATGTATTTCTGGAGCTTTCGCAACGAGGGCGCCTTCCACGAGGCGGTGACCAATACGATCCTCGACGACATCGTGAAGGCCACGGCGCCGCGCTTCATCCGCATCACCGCCAAGTGGTATGTGCGCGGTGGCATCTACACCAACGTGATCGCCGAGCACCGCAAGACGGGATGGAAGCCTCAAGCGGTGGTGGATCTGCCGGCCATGCCGATGGAGCGCGGGTTGCTGGGGTGACGCGACCCACAGCGCTCCCGGCACCGGGCACGCACTGGGCCGCCGTGCTGGTGGCCGCGCTGGCTGGCGTGGCCGCAGCGATGAACGTGGGCAAGGTGCCCGTGAGCCTGCCCCTGCTGCGCTCGGAATTCGGCTTGACGCTGGTGCAGGCGGGCTGGGTGTCGTCGATGCTCACCACGCTGGCTGTCTTCAGCGCCATGGTGGTGGGCCTGCTGGCCGGACGCCTGGGCGCGCTGCGCATGGTGATCGCCGGACTGGCCATTGGCGCTGCCGGCTCGCTGATGGCCCTGGGCGCCACAGGCTTCACCGGCCTGCTGGCCAGCCGTGTGGTGGAAGGCGCCGGGTTCCTGTTCGTGGTGGTGGCTGGGCCGGCGCTGATCAGCGCGGCCGCCGCCCCGCACGACCGCCGCTTCGCCCTGAGCGTGTGGAGCAGCTACATGCCTGCCGGCGCAGGCCTGGCCATGGCGCTGGCGCCGCTGCTGTTGCCCGCGGCAGGCTGGCGTGCCCTTTGGCTGGCCTGTGCGGCAGTGCTGTTGCTGTCTGCTGGCCTGGCCTGGCGCCAGCGCGGCGTGTATGCCGGTACGGGATCGTCGTCGCACAAGACCCCGGCCCTGAGCGAGACGCTGGCCGTGTTCCGCCAGCCGCTGCCCTGGCTGTTGGCCATGGCCTTCGGCGTTTGGGCGCTGCAGCACTTTGCCTTGATCATCTGGTTGCCCACCTTTCTGAAGGAGCAGCGCGGCCTGCCGCCCGGCCCCGTTGCCTTGCTCACCTGCGCCATGTTGCTGGTGAACGTGCCCGGCAACCTGATCGGCGGTGCCCTGGTGCAGCGCGGCCTGCCGCGCGGTGGGCTCATCGCGGTGGCGCACGGCCTGACCGGCCTCTCGGGTTGGTTCCTGTTCCAGGATTCGCTGCCCGACGCCCTGCGCTACGCCCTGTGCCTGTGGCTGTCCTTTTGCGGCGGCGTGATCCCGGCAGCCGTGATGTCGTCGAGCACGGTGCTGGCGCGCACGCCGCAACAGATCGGTGCGATCCAGGGGCTGATCATGCAGGCCTCGCAACTCGGGCAATTCATCGGCACGCCCTTGATTGCCGGCGTCGTGGCCGGCACCGGACAGTGGCAATCGGCGCGCTGGGTGACGGCCAGCGCAGCGCTGATCGGCACCGCGCTGGGGCTCTGGTCGATCGGCATCGAGCGTCGGCTGGTGCACACTGCCAAGCCATGAACGACGCCGACGACGACAGCCCCGTGGCCATGCGGCCGTCCTATCAGAAATACGAGGTGTCCAACCGCAAGAGCCTCATCGATGGCTTCGGCGCCTTTGCGGCTGAATCAATCCCGCCGCACCGCAAGATCGGCGAGATCCGCGGCGAGTCGATCAGCGTGTCCGAGGCACGCCGCCGCGCCGCGGGCCTGCAGCGGATCATGATCGTGGAGGTGTCGCCGCGCAAGGCGATCGATGCCTCCAGGTCTGCCGACCCGATGCGTTTCACCAACCACAGCTGCCAGCCCAACGCGCGGCTGCAGATCCGCGACGGGCGCATCGAGTTCTATGCGTTGCGCCCCATCGCCCCAGGCGAGGAGATCACCGTGAACTACGGCGAAACGCACCACGAGGGTACCCTGGCCTGCCGCTGCGGCGCGCCGGGCTGCGTCGGCTGGTTGTGACCGCGGCGGCCAACGCGATACGGCCGCCGATAATCGCCGGATGAATCCGCTGCTCGATCGCCTGCATCCCTACCCGTTCGAACGCCTGCGCGAACTCACGCGCGACATCACCCCCGCCAAGCACCTGCGCCCCATCAGCCTGGGCATCGGCGAGCCCAAGCACGATGCACCCGACCTGGTGAAACAGGCACTGACCGGCGCGATGGCCGGCCTGTCGGTCTACCCACCCACGGCCGGCGAGCCGGCGCTGCGCGAAGCCATGGCCGGCTGGGTGCAGCGTCGGTACGGCGTCGCCGTGGATGCCGCCACGCAGATCCTGCCGGTGAACGGCTCGCGCGAAGCGCTGTTCGCCTTGGCGCAGGTGGTGATCGACCCCACCCGCCCCGGCGCCACGGTGGTGTGCCCCAACCCCTTCTATCAAATCTACGAGGGTGCCGCGCTGCTGGCCGGCGCGCAGACGGCATTTGCCAACAGCCAGGCAAAGCGCAACTTCGCCCCCGACTGGTCGCAGATCGACGCGGCCACCTGGGCCCGCACGCAGTTGCTCTACGTGTGCTCGCCCGGCAACCCGTCGGGCGCAGTGATGCCGCTGGACGAGTGGCGCGCCCTGTTCGACTTGAGCGATCGCCATGGCTTCGTGATCGCCAGCGACGAATGCTATTCGGAGATCTACTTCCGCGACGAGGCGCCGCTGGGCGGACTGGAAGCTGCCAAGGCGCTGGGCCGACACGACTTCCGAAGGCTGATCTCGTTCACTTCGCTGTCCAAGCGATCCAACGTGCCAGGCTTGCGCTCGGGCTTCGTGGCCGGCGACGCGGCGCTGATCAAGCCGTTTCTGCTCTACCGCACCTACCATGGCTCGGCCATGAGCCCCTTGGTACAGCACGCCAGCATTGCGGCCTGGAACGACGAGGCGCATGTGGTGGCCAACCGCGAGCTGTACCGCGCCAAGTTTGGCCAGGTGACCCCGATGCTCGCCGAGGTGCTGGACTTGCACCTGCCCGATGCCAGTTTCTACCTGTGGGCGGGCGTGCCCTGCAAGGACGGCCAGCCCGGCGATGACATTGCTTACGCCCGGGCCCTGCTCGCTCAATACAATGTCGTGGTGCTGCCGGGCAGCCTGCTGGCGCGCGACGCCCACGGCACCAACCCGGGTCGCGGCCGCATCCGCATGGCGCTGGTGGCTTCCACCGAGGAGTGTGTCGAAGCCGCCCAGCGCATCGTCGAATTCACCCGCTCCTACACCGCCAACCTTTGAGGCCACGGCCTGATCCGAACCATGACGCAACCGCTGCAACAACTCATCGAACAGGCCTGGGAAGACCGCGCCAACCTCAGCCCCGCCTCGGCCGCGCCCCAGGTGCGTGAGGCCGTGGATCACGTGCTCAGCGACCTCAACGCCGGCCGCATCCGCGTGGCCGATCGCCAAGGCGTGGGCCTGTGGCAGGTCAACCAGTGGGTGAAGAAGGCCGTGCTGCTGAGCTTTCGCCTCAACGACAACCAGGCGATGCATGCCGGCGACCTCACCTTCTTCGACAAGGTGGCCACCAAGTTCTCGCACATCGACGAGGCCACCATCCGCGCCTCGGGCGTGCGCGTGGTGCCACCCGCGGTGGCCCGCCGCGGCAGCTTTCTCGGCAAGGGCGTGGTGCTGATGCCCAGCTACGTGAACATCGGCGCCTATGTGGACGAGAACACCATGGTGGACACCTGGGCCACCGTGGGCTCCTGCGCACAGATCGGCAAGAACGTGCATTTGAGCGGTGGCGTGGGCATCGGCGGCGTGCTCGAGCCGCTGCAGGCCAACCCCACCATCATCGAGGACAACTGCTTCATCGGCGCCCGCTCCGAGGTGGTTGAGGGAGTGATCGTCGAGGAGAACTCGGTGATCAGCATGGGCGTCTACCTGGGCCAGAGCACGCCCATCTACGATCGCGAGAAGGACGAGGTGAGCTATGGTCGCATCCCCGCCGGCTCGGTGGTCATCAGTGGCAGCATGCCCAAGGGCGATGGCAAGTACAGCCTGTACTGCGCGGTGATTGTCAAGCGCGTGGATGCGCAGACCCGCGCCAAGACCAGCATCAACGAGCTGCTCCGACCCTGACGCCCCATCGGGCATCAGGCACCAGCACGGCAGCATCCAGGGAGGAATCGCATGAGCGGCAACATGGAAAAGGTGCTTCGGCTGATGGCCGAAAAGCACGCCTCGGACGTGTACCTGTCGGCCAACATGCCGATCCTCATCAAGATCAACGGCCAGGTGCTGCACCTGTCCGACCAGGTGCTGAGCCCGCAGCAGCCGCGCCAGTTGCTGGCCGAGTTGCTCACGCCGCGTCAGTTGGAAGAGCTCGACGACACCGGTGAGCTCAACCTGGCCGTGGGCATCGACAAGGTGGGCAGCTTCCGCCTGTCGGCCTTCAAGCAGCGCGGCACGATCGCCGGCGTGTTCCGCCACATTCCGCACGTGATTCCGGAACTGGATTCGCTGAAGGTGCCGTCGATCCTCGGGCAACTGGTGCTTGAAAAGCGCGGCCTGATCCTGATGGTGGGCGCCACCGGCACCGGCAAGAGCACCACGCTGGCCTCGATGCTGGACTTGCGCAACCGCACCACCACAGGCCACATCCTCACCATCGAGGAGCCGATCGAATACCTGTTCTCCAGCCAGAAATCGGTGGTCAATCAGCGCGAGGTCGGGCGCGACACGGTGTCGATGCAGATCGCACTGAAGAACGCCCTGCGCCAGGCACCCGACTGCATCATGATCGGCGAGGTGCGCGATCGCGAGACCATGACGGCGGCGTTGAGCTATTCACTGTCCGGCCACCTGGTGCTGGCCACGCTGCACGCCAACAACAGCTACCACGCGCTGGGCCGCATCCTGTCCTTCTACACGCCCGAGGCGCGCCCCGTGCTGTTGGGCGACCTGGCCGCCGGCCTGCGCGCCATCGTCTCGCAGCGTCTGCTGCGTGCCAGCAGCGGCGGGCGGGTGCCCGCCATGGAGGTGCTGCTCAACACCAAGCTGGTGGCCGAAGCCATCGGCAATGGTGATTTCGGCGCAGTGAAGGAGGCGATGGAGAAGTCGCTCGCTGAAGGTTCACTCACCTTCGAGCAGGACCTTGCCCGCCTGATCGAGGAGGGCACCATCACCCGCGACGAGGGCCTGGCGTTTGCCGACTCGCCCACCAACCTGATGTGGCGCCTGCAGAACGACATGACCACCATGTCCCGTGCCGGCCCGAAGAAGGAAGAGTCCGACCAGGCGCACTTCACCGAGTACAGCGTGGACATCTACCCGGAAGGCACGGCGCCGCGCAAGACCAGCATCTTCGCCAAGCCCTCATGAGCCGCCGCTGCCGTCGCCGACCTCGCAGGCTGGATGCGCTGCCGACATGACATTGATCGAGACCATCGAGCAGCAAAGCGCCCGCCTCGAATCGGCGGGCGTTTCGTTTGGCCACGGCACCACCAACGCCTTCGACGAGGCCGCCTGGCTGGTGTTGTGGCGACTGGGTCTGCCACTGGACGCGCTGGATGAACACGCGCAACGCGAGCTTGGCACCGCAGAGCTGGCCTCGGTTCGGGCGCTGGTGGATGAACGCATCGCCACCCGCAAGCCCGCGGCTTACCTCACTGGCGAGGCCTGGCTGCAAGGCCTTGCCTTCACGGTGGACGAGCGTGCGATCGTGCCGCGTTCGTTGATCGCCGAGTGCCTGGCCGAAGGCAGCATCGACGCCTTCCTGCCCGACCCCACCCGACGCGTGCTGGACCTGTGCACCGGCAACGGCAGCCTGGCCGTGCTCGCGGCGTTGGCCTGGCCAGAGGTCGTCGTGGACGCCGCCGATCTCAGCAACGACGCCCTGGCCGTCGCGCGGCTGAACATCGATCGCCATGGCCTGGCCGAGCGCATCGGCCTGCACCAGGGCGACGGCCTGGCCGCCGTGGCGGGCCGACGCTACGACCTGATCCTGTGCAATCCACCCTATGTCAACAGCCAGTCGATGGCCGCATTGCCGGCGGAATACCGCGCCGAACCCGCCATGGCCTTGGCCGGGGGTGTCGACGGCATGGACTTCGTGCGCACCCTGCTGCGCGACGCCCCGAATCACCTGACCGAGCACGCCGTGCTGGTGCTGGAGATCGGCCACGAGCGCTCGCACTTCGAGCGCGCCTTCCCAACGCTTGACGTTGTCTGGTTGCCCACGAGCGCCGGCGACGACCAGGTGCTGCTGATTGCCAGATCGTCCTTCAAATGACCCCCCTACTCAATTCGTTCGTTTCCCCCAGAGGGGGCGCATCGGCACCTTCGGGCGGCCGGGCGGTGCCGACATGATCCTGATAAAGAACCTGACCTTGCGCCGCGGCGTGAAGGTCGTGCTGCAAAACGCCAGCGTCACGCTCAATCCGAACGACAAGGTGGGCCTGGTCGGACGCAACGGCGCCGGCAAGTCCTCGCTGTTTTCGCTGATCGCCGGCCGCCTGCATGCGGATGCAGGCGACGTGGAGATGCCACCGCGCTGGCGCATCGGCGAGGTGGCGCAATCGATGCCTGAGACCGATGAGCCCGCCACCGACTTCGTGCTCGACGGTGACCTGCCCTTGGCAGAGGCGCAAGCTGCGTTGCGCGCCGCCGAGGCCAGCGAGGACGGCCATGCGATTGCCGAGGCGCACATGCACCTGGAGCAGGCCGGCGCTTTCGACGCGCGTTCGCGCGCGCAGTCGCTGCTGCTGGGCCTGGGCTTCCGCATCGAGCAGCTCGATGCGCCGGTGAACAGCTTCTCCGGTGGCTGGCGCATGCGCCTGCAACTGGCCCGCGCACTGATGTGCCCGGCCGAATTGCTGTTGCTGGACGAGCCGACCAACCACCTGGACCTGGACGCCCTGGTGTGGCTGGAAGGCTGGCTCAAGCGCTACACCGGCCTGCTGATCATCATCAGCCACGACCGCGAATTCCTGGATGCGATCACCTCAGTCACTCTGCATCTGCAGGACGCGTCTCTCACGCGCTATGGCGGCAACTACACCACCTTCGAAGAGATGCGCGCCGAACGCCTGTCGCAGCAGCAGGCCGCCGCCTCGCGGCAGGCCGACAAGATCGCCCACTTGCAGCGCTTCATCGACCGTTTCAAGGCCAAGGCCTCCAAGGCCAAGCAGGCACAAAGCCGCGTGAAGGCCCTGGCGCGCATGGAAAAGCTCGCGCCGGTGCTCACCGACAGCGAGTTCGACTTCGAGTTCCGCGAGCCTGCCAATCTGCCCAATCCGATGCTCACCATGCAGGATCTGGTCTGTGGGTATGGTGCGACAGCCATCGTTCGCAATGTCGACAAGACCGTGCTGGCCGGCCAGCGCATCGGCATCCTGGGTGCCAACGGCCAGGGCAAGTCGACCCTGGTCAAGACCATTGCCCACGCGCTGCAACCACTGGGCGGAACGCTCACCGAGGGCAAGGGCCTGGCCATTGGCTATTTCGCGCAGCAGGAGCTCGATCTGCTCAGCGAAGACGACACCCCGCTGCAGCGCATGGTTCGCCTGGCGCGCGACGTCAGCCCGAATGCGCGCGAGCAGGAACTGCGCAATTTCCTCGGTCAGTTCCGCTTCACTGGCGACATGGTGCATCAAAAGGTGGGCACGCTGTCGGGCGGCGAACGTGCCCGACTGGTGATGGCCACCATCGTCTGGCAGCGCCCCAACCTGCTGCTGCTGGACGAGCCGACCAACCACCTGGACCTGAACACCCGCGAGGCCTTGTCCATTGCACTGAACGAGTTCGAAGGCACCGTGATGTTGGTCAGCCACGACCGCGCCCTGCTGCGCGAGGTCTGCGACGAGTTCTGGCTGGTCACCTCCGGAGGCGTGCTGCCCTTCGATGGCGACCTGGACGACTATCAACGCTGGCTGCTGGACGTCTCGCGCGCCACGGCGCGCGGCCAGCCTCCACCGCCCGTGCCGGGCAGCACACCGGTGCTGGTTGAAGCGCCCGTGCTGCAGGCCAAGGCTGCCGACACCCCGCGCTCGGCGAAGGCTGCAAAGGCTTCGGCGCCAGCCGCGGGTGCGGCCGGACCGGGCAAGCGCGAAGACCGCAAGGCCTCGTCGCAGGCCCGCGCCGAGTTGGCCAACCGCACCCGCCCACTGCGCCAGGAACTGCAGCAGATCGACACGCGGCTGGGCAAGGTCGGCGTCGAGCGCACTCAGATCGAAGCGCAGTTGGCTGCGGGCAGCCTGTCGGGCACCGACATCGCCGAGGCCGGCCGCCGCCTGAACCACATTGCCGCCGAGGTGGCCATGCTGGAAGAGCGCTGGCTGGAGCTTCAGGGCGAGATCGAAACACTGTCCACATCGGTGCCTTGATGCGCACGCCACCCGAGCTCGGCGCAGGGTCGATACTCTGCCCTCCCATCCGTGTCACGCAACGCTGAAGGAACAAGCATGGCCCTCGATAAAGTCCTCTACACCGCCCACGCCACGGCCACCGGTGGCCGCACCGGCAGCGCCGAGTCGTCCGACGGCGCGCTGAAGGTGGCGCTGTCCACGCCGAAGGAGCTCGGTGGCGCCGGCGGCGCTGGCACCAACCCCGAGCAGATGTTCGCGGCCGGCTACGCGGCCTGTTTCATCGGGGCCTTGAAGGCGGTCGGCGCACGCTTGAAGGTCAAGGTGCCGGACGACGTGTCCATCAGCGCCGACGTGGGCATCGGCCCCATACCGGCCGGCTTCGGCATCCAGGTGGCCATGCGCGTGAGCTTGCCGGGCATTGATCGCGCCCAGGCCGAAGCCCTGGTGGCTGCAGCGCACCAAGTCTGCCCGTACAGCAACGCGACGCGCGGCAACATCGACGTGGCCTTGTCGGTCGTCTGACCTTGCCCCGAAACCGGCGCTGACGATTCAGCGGCCGCTCATCAACGCCAGCATCAGGTCGATGCGCGCCTGCCAGGGCGTGCCGGCGGTCGCTGCGGGCAGCACTGCATCCCTCGCGCCGGCTGGCGACTCGACGATCACCCCTTGCGCGCAGCGCGTGCCGCGCACCACGGGCACGCCTGCGGCCACGGCTCGCGCCAGGGCGGCCTGCAACGCCTGGTGCACCGAGCCATTGCCGGTCGCGGCCACCACGATGCCGCGTACCCCCGCAGCCAACATCGCGTCCACTCCGGCCCGTGTCGCGCCAGCATGGCTGGGCAACACTTCCACCCAGGGCCACGAGGCCACGTCCTCCGAAATGACCGGCAGGCCCAGGGCTTCACCCTCGGGCCAAGGTCTGAATCGGCGCAAGCCGCCTTCTTCCACGCGCGCCAAGGGGCCCGCATCGCCCGAGTCGAAGGCATCCAGCCTGTAGCTGTGCACCTTGCGCACGTCGGCCGCCGCATGCACGGTGCCGGCCAATACGGCCACCACGCCACGAGCGCCGGGTTCGCGCGCCACCGCCACCGCATCGCGCAGGTTGGCGGGCCCGTCCGCGCTGAGCGCGCTGGCCGGACGCATGGCCGCAGTGAGGACCAGTGGCTTGGCGGGCGCCAGCACACGATGCAGGAACCAGGCGGTCTCCTCCAGGGTGTCGGTGCCATGGGTCACCACAACCCCGGCCACATCGGCACGCGCCAGGTGATGCGCCGCGCGCTGCGCCAGGCGCTGCCACGTCGCGTGATCCATGTCCTTGCTGTCCAGTTGGGCCACCTGCTCGCACTCGATGGCTTGCCCCTTCAAGGCGGGCACGGCGGCCAGCAACTCGGCCGCCGAGCGCTGGGCCGCGGTGTAGCCGACGTTGTCTGAAGGGTCGACGGCGGTCCCCGCAATGGTGCCGCCGGTGCCCAGAATGACGATGGTGCTTGGCATTTGGCTCACTTCTGGATAAAAATACAGTCACTGGATAAAACCGCAGTCAACCCTTGGTGGCCGTTAGGCTTCCTGGGTTCAACAGGAGTTCCGATGGACGAAGGCCCCAAGCTCACCGCCCGGCAGCAGCAGATTCTCGACTTGGTGCAGAGTGCCATCGAACGCACCGGTGCCCCGCCCACGCGGGCCGAGATTGCTGCCGAATTGGGTTTCCGCTCGGCCAACGCAGCCGAAGAGCATTTGCAGGCCCTGGCCCGCAAAGGCGTCATCGAACTGGTAGTGGGCACTTCGCGGGGCATTCGTCTGCACTCGGACACCTTGCGCAACCTCAACCAGGCGCGCAACAAGCAATTCTCGCTGCCCCTGCCAGGCATCGCGCAACTCACGCTGCCGCTGGTCGGCCGCGTGGCCGCCGGCAGCCCCATCCTGGCGCAAGAGCACATCGACCAGACCTACGTGATGGAAGCCAGCATGTTTCCGCGCCGTCCCGACTACCTGTTGAAGGTGCGCGGCATGAGCATGCGCGACGCCGGCATCATGGACGGCGACCTGCTTGCGGTGCAAAAGACACGCGAGGCCAAGAACGGGCAGATCGTCGTGGCCAGACTGGGCGACGAGGTCACCGTCAAGCGCCTGCACCGCACGCGCCACGGCATCGAGTTGCTGCCCGAGAATCCCGATTTCCAGCCCATCATCGTGTCGGCCGACAACACCGAGTTCGAACTCGAAGGCGTGGCCGTGGGGCTGATCCGCAACACCATGTTGATGTGAGGCTCAAGGTGGCCGTGAAAGCACCCAAGGCGCCCAGCCCAGCGCATTGCCTACGGCTGGAAGACCTGCCCAACGTCGGGCCCGCCATCGCCAACGACCTGCGTTCGCTCGGCATCCAGCATCCGCGCGAGCTGGCGCACCGCGATGCCTTCGTGTTGTATCAGTCGCTGTGTCAACTCACGGGCAAGCGTCAGGACCCTTGCGTGCTGGACACCTTCATGGCGGCCACGGATTTCATGCGCGGTGCGGCACCCGAACCCTGGTGGCGATACACGGCGCAGCGCAAACGGATCTACGGGCCGCTGTAGCGCACGCCGCCGCCTGGGCTTGCGTCGCCCTGCGTCGCCCGATCCCGCGGCGGCGCGGCTGTCACGCACCCGGCTTCAAGACCAGCATCTGCCTCGCGCCGCCAGCCTGCGGCCAGAGCGGCACGTACTCCACCCCGGCCCAGCGCTGCACGAAACTGCGGTACAGGGGCGACCACGGGATGCCACTCTGCCCGGTGCTGTGGATGATCACCGACTTGGCGGGGTCGCCCAGGTCGTAAAGGGCGCGCAGGCTGGGGCCATGCTCGTCCAGGTACAACTCGCCCGTGGCTGGATCGGGGCGCAGGCTGACCCGGGCCACGTTCACCGTGTAGGTGTCGCCACCAACGGGTGTGCGCACCTCGAAGAAACGGGCCAAAGCCTTCACGTTGGAAAACGGCCGATGCTCCGACCGTGCCTGGTGGACCTGGCCCCAGCGCCAGGCGGCCGGGTCGGCACCCTGCAGGGCCTGCAGTTCATTCAGGGCATCCGTGAAGGCAGCGTCGGTCTGGCTGGCACAGGTCTCGACCAGCGCCGTGGTCTTGTCGTCGCACCACCACGCGTCGTTGCGATCGAGCACCACCTCCAGGGTGTCGGCGTAGCCACGCGTGCTGAGCGTGCGGTCATACAAGTCGGCACCGATCTCGTCGGCGAGCAATCGGCGGCCCAGGTGGCGCGACCAGGCCCAGTAGATCAGCGGAGCGGCCTTGTCCGCGGCCATGCGGCCGTCGAAACCGATGAGTTGCTGCATCGCCGCCGCAGCCAGCGGGTGGCTGGATTTCGCCTTCAGCAGCCACGGCAACAGACGCGGCGCGGCGAGCGATTGCACGTCGGCATGCATATTGCGCAGGTCGGCCTGCGAATGCTTGGGGGCGGCCTCGATCATCTGCACGATGCGTTGGTGTCGGTACGGCAGCGCCCAGTTGCTGGTGAGGTAGTGCGGGTAGTCGGCCGGCACGATGCGCTGGTTGGCCGTGGCGATGTAGCCTGCAGCGGGGTCGCGTTGCTGGTGCAGCGCATCGAAGGGCAGCCAGCCGGCCCAGTCGTAGCGCGCATCCCAACCGGGTGCGGGCGCCAGGCCGTGCAGATCGTTCTCGGGCTTGCGCAGCGGGATGCGGCCTGGTGCGATCAGGCCGATGTGGCCCGCCCGATCGGCCACCACCATGTTCTGCATCGGCGCGACCCAGCCGCGAGTGGCGGCGATGAAGCTGTCGACCGAGGTGGCGCGGTTCATTTGCATGGCCGTGCCCACGGCATCGCTGTCGGCGTCCAGGGCCGTCCAGCGCAGGGCGAGCACATGCGTCGGCTTGGCGCCGAGCAGGTCATCGGCCAGGCCGGCGTCGGAGATCACTGGACCATGGCGAGTGCGCCGAACGGTGAACGCCACGTCCGGCGCACCCTTGACCTTGATGGTCTCGTTCACGCTTTCGAAGCGTGCCCAGCCTTCGGGCGTCTGGTATTGCGTGGCATCGTCGGGCTTGACGTGCTCGAGGTACAGGTCTTGCACATCGGGCCCGGTATTGGTGAAGCCCCAGGCGATGTGTTCGTTCTGGCCCATGACCAGCGTGGGCATGCCCGGCAAGGTGGCGCCGGCGAGCTTCAGGCCCGGCATTTCCATGCGCGCGAAGTACCACAGCGCCGGAGCGGACAGCTTCAGGTGCGGGTCGTTGGCCAGCAACGGTGCCCCGGTGGTGGTGCGCGAGCCAGCCAGCACCCAGTTGTTGGAGCCCTCGCCCTCGATGCCCGAGGGCGGCGCGGCGGCCATCAGGCGGTCGGCCAAGGTCTCGATGCCAGCGGTCTTCTGGCTGAGCTTGAGCGATTGGTACAGGGCCGCGTAGTCCAGGCTCGGCAATGGCTTTTCGCCTGGGTAAGGCGGCAGCACGTCGTCGATGCGGTCCTTGGGCAGGTGCATGGCCAGGCGCAGGCGCAGCAACTCCATGTTCCAGTTCGCGCCCAGGTCCCAGGCCATCATGATGGTCCAGGCGATGCTGTCCACCGGCGACCAGGCCTCGGGTTGCAGGCCCATCAGCACGAACTCCGGCGGACGCGCGCGCATGGCCTGCTTCAGGCTGGCATTCACGCCGCTCGCGTAGGCCAGCAGCAGTTCGCGGGATGCGCCCTTGGTCTGATCCCACTGGGCCTGCGCCGCCCGACGAACGCCTATGGCGCGCAGCACGCGGTCGGTGTCCACCGCCTTGGGGCCGAAGGCCTCGGCCAGGCGACCGCTGCCGATGCGACGGTGGGTTTCCATCTGCCACAGGCGGTCCTGCGCATGGGCCACCCCCAGGCCGAAGGCCAGGTCGTTCAGGTTCTGCGCCCGGATGGTGGGGATGCCATGCTCGTCACGTTCGATGCTCACCTCGGCAGACAGGCCGGCCAGGCGCAACTCACCCTGGGTTTGCGGCAGCGCGCGCTGGCTGTACACATACGCTGCGCCGGTTGCCAACAGCAACACCAGCAACAGCACACCGACCAATCGTTTGATCCACTTCGTCATCTGCAGGCCCTCGTCGACAGCTCGTCCGGGTGCAAGCCTAGCAGCTTGTCCCGAGCGGCCGACCGGCCCGGCTGGCTGTGCGAACGGGCTGGATCGCCACGGCGGCCCTCCCGCCTTGGTGAGCACCGAAGTGAACGGCGATGCGCCCCTTGTTCGTCACATGCCCGTCGTCACGACTGCTCACAATGGTTTCAGTTTCGGTGCTCCGTGCCGAAATCCACACCATGAGCCCACTTGCCCAGTTCCTGCCTTCGCTGCTGATTCGCAAGCGCTTGCACAAGCCAAGCGCGCCGCCCAGCAGCCTGATGACGCGCATCCAGGTGTGTCCGCCGCAACTGTGGCCGTCGTCACTGACGTTGTGGGGCCGTGCCCGTCGCTGGCTGATGAAGGACCACCTGTGGACGCCCGCCGCGTCACGCCCTGTGAATCGGCTGACCATGGTGAAGAACGAATTCGAAGACAGTCTGGCCGGGTTGACCGGCGTGGACGCGGGCCAGCTGTCGTACCAGATCGAGCGCGCTCGTTCGCTGCGTGAGCTCTGGCACCTGCGTTCCACCTTGTATGGCGTGCTGGCCCTGGCCCACAGCCAGTCTGAAGCCGAGCGCCGCATGGCCCGACTGAACCGCCACTTTCCGACCCGCGCCCCGCGCCCGGGCCCGATGCCACTGGACGCCTGATGCCCACGCCTTGCCAACGCCCCGACTTCAGCGCCAACGCACCGCTCCAGGGTGCCGGCATGCCACAGGAACGGCTGGCACAGATCGCTGCGCGACTGACCTTCGTGGACCTGAAGCAGCGCTATGCCGCGGCGGCCGCCGGCGTGCCAGGCTCTCGCGGCGACTGGCTGCGCGTGCAGGTGCGCCAGACCGAGGAGCTGTCCGACCTGTGGTTGCTGCGCGGCGCCGTGTTCAGCGCCTTGCGCGAGCTGGACAGCGACCGGGCCAGCCTGGCGCGGCTGGACCTGTACAGCGCACTGGCCAGCGTGTTCCCGGACGACGAAGCCCTGATGCCCGTGCTGTCGTGAATGCCGCCCGGCCACGCCGGGCAGGCACCAGGCTCAAGCCACCGACAGGAAGTCCGGCTTGCCCAACTCCACACCGGCGTGGCGCAGCAGCGCATAGGCCGTGGTGCAGTGGAAGAAGAAGTTGGGCAAGGCCCAATGCTTCAGGTAGAACTCGCCCTTGAAATGCAAGGGATCGCGGTTGCGCATCGGCAGCGTGATGTCGCGCTCCTCGCTGCCGTCGATGGCCGAAGCCGGCACGGACTGCACGTAGTCGATGGTCTTGCGAATGCGCTGGCGCAGCTCGTCCAACGTGGCCTCGTTGTCCTCGAACTTGGGCGGCTCCTGACCCGACAGGCGCGCCACGCAGCCCTTGGCGGTGTCGCTGGTGATGCGGATCTGCGAGGCAAAGGGCAACATGTCCGGCGCCAGGCGCAACCCCAGGTACACGGCGGTGTCGAACTTCTTGGCCTGGGCGTGCGCCTCGGCCTTGTCCAGCCACTTGAGCATGGCGCCGAGCTGCTTCAGGAACACAGGCACACAGGCGGCGTGCATTGAAATCGACATGGAGTCTCCGGGCGGGTTGGTGAGCCTCGCATGCTAGCGGCAAGCTGAGCGGGCTGCAGGACACGGCACAATCGACGCCGCACCATGAACATCATCATCCTCGACGACTATCAGGATGCCGTGCGCAAGCTGCCCTGCGCTGCACGGCTGGAACCCTTCAATGCCAAGGTGTTCACCAACACCGTGAAGGGCATCGGACAGCTGTCGGTGCGCCTGCGCGATGCCGACGTGCTGGTGCTGATCCGCGAGCGCACCCACTTTCCCAGGGCCTTGCTCGAGAAGCTGCCCAAGCTCAAGCTCATCGCCCAGACCGGCAAGGTCGGGTCGCACATCGATGTCGACACCTGCACCCGCCTGGGCATCGCCGTGGCCGAGGGCGTGGGCTCGCCCATCGCGCCGGCCGAGCTCACCTGGGCGTTGATCATGGCGGCGATGCGGCGCCTGCCGCAATACATCGGCAACCTCAAGCACGGCGCCTGGCAGCAGAGCGGCCTGAAGGCTGCGTCGATGCCACCGAACTTCGCGCTCGGCATGGTGTTGCGAGGCAAGACGCTGGGCATCTGGGGTTACGGCAAGATCGGCCAGTTGCTGGCCGGGTATGGCCGAGCCTTCGGCATGCAGGTGATGGTGTGGGGCAGCGAGGCCTCGCGCCTGAAGGCAGTGGCCGATGGCCATGCCGCCGCCGAAAGCCGCGAAGCCTTCTTCGCCACCAGTGACGTGCTCTCGCTGCATTTGCGCCTGGGCGATGCCACGCGCGGCATCGTCAAGCTGGAGGACCTGGCACGCATGAAGGCCACTTCGTTGATCGTCAACACCTCGCGCGCCGAGCTGATCGAGGACAACGCGCTGGTCTCCGCGCTGAACAAGGGCCACCCGGGCATGGCCGCCGTGGACGTTTTCGAGAGCGAGCCGATCCTGCAAGGGCATCCGCTGCTGCGCCTGGAAAACGCGATCTGCACGCCGCACCTGGGCTATGTCGAGCAGGACAGCTACGAGCTGTACTTCGGCGCCGCCTTCGACAATGTCATCAATTTCATCCAGGGCACGCCCACGCAGATCGTCAATCCGGATTCGTTCAAGGTGCACCGTTGAGCGCGGGGCCTTTGGGCAGCCTGTGGTGAGGCATGGTCTTGCACGGGTCCGCCATGCCGGTGACGCCTGATGAGCGCCCCAAGGACGCCGCCATGCGGCGCCCGTCCCCCGTGGGGATCAAGCAAAGTGGCGCATGGGGGGGCCGCCATGCGGCGCCCGTCCCCCGTGGGGATCAAGCAAAGTGGCAGAGCCACATTTGCTTGAGCAGTGATATCGCCGGCCCGTTCATGGTGCGCGCCAAACCCCTGTCGTGCGGCCAATTGTTCCGGGTGTTTCAGCGCCTGGCATTGCAGGGCTTCGGCGGCGTGCTGCCGGTGGCCCACCGCGAGCTGGTGGACCGCGAGAACTGGCTCAGTGGCGAGGAGTTCGTGGAGCTGCTGGCGCTGAGCCAGGTGCTGCCCGGGCCGAACATCATCAACCTGGCCTTGATCTTCGGCGACCGGCACTTCGGCTGGCGCGGTGCCGTGGCCAGTGTCGCCGGCTTGCTTGCCGCACCACTGCTCATCGTGCTGCTGCTCGCAGCGCTGTACCGCCAGTTCGCCGCGCAAGCAATGGTGGTGGGCGCGCTGCGGGGCATGGGCGCCGTGGCGGCCGGGCTGGTGGCATCCACCGCCATCAAGCTGTCGGCCACGCTGGACAAGAGTGTGATGGGCCTGGCCCTGGGTGCGGCCTTCGGCCTGGGCACCTTCGTGGCCGTGGGCCTGCTGCGATGGCCACTGGTGTGGGTGGTGCTGGGCATCGGTGGTGCTGCCATGGCGGTCGCTTGGCGACGGCTGGCGCGTGTGGCCGAGGCATGAGCCCCATGCAGCCGCGTGCAAGGCTCGGTGCCGGCCCGGCAGGAACAGCCCTGTGCCATGGGGTGCTGCTTTGAGTGCCAACCCGCAGATCGTGATCGGTGGCTGGTCCATGCTGGGCATGCACGGCCTGGGCTGGGTCGACCTGGCCCAGCTGTGCGGGCATTGCATGGTGCTGTCACTGCTGGCGGTGGGCGGCGCCATGGCCACCGCGCCCGACATCCAGCGCTACCTGGTGCAGGAACGGGGCTGGATGGGTGCGGACGACTTCACCGCCGCCGTCGCCATCGCCCAGTCGGCGCCCGGGCCGAATGTGCTGTTCGTCGCGCTCATGGGCTGGCAGGTGGCAGGCCTGGCCGGCGTGGTGGCCATGCTGACGGGCATCCTGCTGCCCTCGTCGGTCCTGGCCATCACGGTGGCTCGTTACGGCCGGCGGCGTGCGCAGTCACTGGCGATGCGTGCCTTCACCGGCGGCATGGTGCCCATCACGCTCGGTCTGCTGGTGTCCACCGGCTGGCTGCTGGCGGCGCCCGTGCGCGCCCATCCCGTGGCCTGGTTGTTGGTGCTGGGCACTGCCGCCGTGGCAGCCCGCACGCGCCTCAGTGTGTTGTGGATGATGGCCGTCGGTGCGGTGGTGGGCATGCTGGGGTGGGTGTGATGACGCCATGGCTGGCGGTGCCGGGGCTCGATGGAGTGCAAGGCCTGGCCGTCTTCGTTGGCGCCGGGCTGTTGCTGAATTTGACCCCCGGGGCGGACGTGGCGCTCATCGCGGCCCGCAGCGCAGGGCAAGGCGCGCGTTCGGGCGCTGCGGCCGCCCTGGGTGTGGGCGCCGGGTGCGGCCTGCATGCGTTGGCGGCGGCGCTGGGCCTGTCGGCCCTGGTGGCGGGCTCGCCCTGGGCGTTTGCGGCCTTGCGCTGGGCGGGTGCGGCTTACCTGCTGTGGCTGGGCTGGGGCATGCTGCGTGCCGCGGCGGCGGCGCAGGCCGCGATCGGGGCCGACCTGCCCCCAGCCTCGTTCGGCCGGGTCTTCCTGCAGGGCTTCTGGACCAATGCGTTGAACCCCAAGGTGGTGATGTTCTTCCTCGCCTTCGTGCCTCAATTCGTGCGGCCGGACGCCCCGCATCCGGCACTGTCCTTTGCGCTGTTGGGCATCGTCTTCAGCGTCAATGGCACGCTGGTGAACCTGGGCTTTGCAGTCGCCCTGGCCTCGCTGCGGCAGCGCTTCGGCGGTGGCGGGCGCTGGGGCGCCTGGTTGGCCCGGGGCACGGGCGCGGTGTTGATCGCGCTCGGGCTGAAGCTGGCGCTGGGCGATCGCGTCTGACGGACGCGGCTGACCGGCTTCATGCGAAGCGGCCATGCAGGAACCAGCCGGAGGCGCCATCGATGGCGCCATCGGGCACGGCATCGGCAGCCACCGGCAGGCGGCTGCGGTAGACCCACACCAGCGCATCGTCGCCCGCCTGAGCGACGTAGTAGTCGCGTGCCGCCAATGCGCCGTCCCACCAGCCGGACTCGATGCGCTCGGGCCCAGCCAGCAATTGCAGCGGGCGGCCATCGAGGCACGGTCGCTGCGCTTGCAGCCGCAGCGGCTCGGGCTCGGGACACAGCCACACCGGGCGAGTCACCATGTCGTTGTCAGCCCTCGGCTTGGCGGCCAAGGGTCGTGCCTTGGTGGGGACACTGCCGCCGCGCCCCGCCCACTGGCGCGCCAGTTGCGTCGGATCGACCGGCTGCGATACGGTGGCGCGCTCGGGCCGGTGGTCCTGTGCCAATTGCAGGCCACGCACCTGCTCGCGGCCCAGGCGCGCCTGCAGACGCTCGACCAGGCGGGTGAGCCCGGCGTGCTCGCTGGCACGGGTGGGGAACAACTCGGCATTCGGCGCCTCGCCCGGCACCACGGTGTCGCAGTGCAGGCTGAGCTCCAGTGCCGGCGCGGCCAGCGGCAGGCGGCCCAGGCGCTCGCGCAGCAGTTGCTGCAAGTGCTGCGGGTCGATGGCGGGCTCGGCCAGGGCGATGTCCAGGTCGGTGTGGAATGCGGGCTCGTCGTCCACGGCATGGCGGTGCCGTGATTCGTGGTGCATGCGCAGCGTGAAGCGCGCGATGCGGCCGTGCCGTGCCTGCGCCCAGGCCACCAGTCGCGCCAGCAGGATGGCCGCACCGGAGCCCACCTGATCGCTGCGCTCGGCACGCGTGAACAGCTCGACGCGGCTGGTGAATCGCAGCGGCAGATTCACCCACTCGTGGGGTTCGGGGGCGTCGCCCCGGGCACGGTCCAGGTCGAGCAGCAAGGCGGGCCCGAAGCGCCGCGCCAGGCCTGCGCGCGGCAAGGCGCGCAGATCGGCCAGCGTGCGCAGGCCCATGCCCTGCAGGGCCTCACCGTGCTCGCGCCCTGCATCGAGCAGGGCCACCGGGGCGTCGTCCAGCAAGTTGCGCAGCGGGTCCAGGGCGGTGCTGTGCGGGCCCTGCACCAGATCAGCGCGCCAACGCGCCAGCAGGTGGGCACCCGCCGCGGTGGGTGCCGTGGCCCACTGCACCTGGTGGCCCAGGGGCTGCAGGGCGGCCTGCAAGCGCCGCAACAAGGCCTCGAGCCCGCCAAAGTAGCGCAGGCTGGCCTGCACTTCCAGCCGCACGCCCTGCCCCACCACCGCCACCGCCGGGGTGAAGGCCAGTGCTGCGTGCGCCACCGCGGTCAGCGCCTGGGTGTCGCGCCAGGCATCGGCCTGGCCCAGCAGCAGGTCGGGCGCCAGAGCCAGCGCGGTGGCACGCTTCAGCCCGGGCTGCACGCCCAGTGCCCGGGCGGCCGTGTTGGTCTGCACGACGCGGTGCGCCTCGACCAGGGCCGCCGGCCGCCCCGCCTGGGCCGGTGCGAGCGTGGCCGCAAAGGCCTCGAGCGACAGGGCTGGCAAATGCAGGGCAATCCACAGCACGCGTCACCCCCGCCCTCACAGACGCCGCGCCAGCGCGGGCCGCAGCGCGACGCCGGTCGGTGCTTGAGCCTCGGCCCGTTCGCGCAGGTGATCGCTCAACACCGGTGGCAGCGGCAGGTGCAAGGGTTCGGCCAGCGGCGGCCCGCGTCGCTTGAGCAGGCGCAGCGACAAGGCATCGATGCCCGCAGGCGCCAGCAGCAGGCGCAGCGGCGCCACGCTGGGCTTGCTGCGCGCAGACGAGTCGCGGAACACGAACACCGGCCCGTCGTGCACCTGAGCCGCCAGTTGCAGGCGGCGCAAGGCATCGGACTTCAGGCCCATCGGCAGCCAGGCCAGGGCCGCGCCCAGGTGGCCGCTCTTGAGCGCCTGCTCCAGCGCCCACAGCAGGTCCCGCCCCCGCACCACCAGCCAATGGCCCACGTCGATGCCGATCTGCCCGAGCGCCCAGCCGCACAGCGCCCCCGGTGGCTCGAACAGCATCACGCTGTGGCGAGCCGGTGAGGCACCGCCCGGCCGCACGGCCAAGGCCGCCAGCGCCGGCGCAAGCAGTCGCATCTCACCCAGACCTGGGTGCGGCAGCAGCAACTCGGTGAGCACGCGGTGCGGCCAGCCCCCACCAGGCAACGCCGCATCGAGCACCTCAAACCCGCTGGGCGTCACCGCCGTGCAGGCCGAGCCCAACTGGTTGGCCCGCCACAGCGCCGGGTGCAGTGCCTCGGGCGAGGCCAGGAAGAACGGCCTGGCCGCAGGCCCATCCGGATCGACCAGCCCGCCCACGGCCAAGGCCCCCGGCCTCGGCATCGGGGCGTCGAACAACGGCAGGGGCAGGGTCGGCGACAGGTTCACCAGAATACTGTACGTCCATACAGTATCCGAGGCAAGCCCGAAACCAGCGCCGATAATCACGCCCGCGCTGCGCCAGATGCCGCGTTCCCCTGGTTCACGCCGGTCCCATGCCCACCCTGCTGCAGCGCTTTGCCCGCATCGCCCCTCACTTCCGGCAGGCCCGCATCGGCTTGGTGGTGGCGCTGGTCGGCTCGCTGATCGGGGCGGCCACAGAGCCCATGATTCCGGCGCTGCTCAAGCCGTTGCTCGATCAGGGTTTCGGCGCCGGCCAGCTGCCGCTGTGGGCCGTGCCGGTGGCCATCGTCGGTCTGTTCACGCTGCGCGGCGTGGCCGGTTTCATCGCGCAGTACGCGCTGTCCTGGGCCACCCAGCGCGGCGTGCAGGATTTGCGCCAGCAACTCTTCCAGCGCCTGCTCACCGCCAGCGGTGCGATGTTCACCCAGACTTCCACCAGCAGCCTGACCAACACCCTGGTGTACGAAGTGCAATCGGGCGCCACGATGCTGGTCAATACCGTGCAGACGCTGCTGAAGGACTCCCTCACACTCGTGGCGCTGCTGGTCTACCTGTTCTGGCTGAACTGGAAGCTCACGCTGTTCGTCGCGGTGCTGTTCCCGGCCGTGGCCGTGGTGATGAAGGTGGTGGGCAAGCGGCTGCACCGTCTCACGCGCGAAGGCCAGGAGGCCACCGACCAGCTGGCCTACGTGGTGGAAGAGAACGTGCTGGCCTGGCGCATCGTGCGCATGCACGGCGCGGCCGCCGCGCAGGCCTCGCGTTTCGAGCGTCACGCGCTGGCGCTGCGCCGCGTGTTGCTGAAGATCGTGGCCTCGGGCGCCGCCATCACACCGCTGACGCAGATCTTCGCGGCCCTGGCCCTGTCGGCCGTGGTGGTGGTGGCGCTGTGGCAAAGCCATTCGGACGGTGCCACGGTGGGTGGCTTCGTGGCCTTCATCACCGCCATGCTGATGCTGGTGGCGCCGATCAAGCACCTGAGCGATGTGATGACGCCGATGACCCGCGGCCTGGCCTCCATCGAGCGCGGCCTGGAACTGCTGGACGCCCACCCGGCCGAACGCGGGGGCTCGCATGCGCCCGCCCGTGCCCAGGGCGCGATCGAACTGCGCGACGTGACACTGCGCTACCGCGACGACCAGGCCAATGCGCTGGACGGCCTGAGCCTGTGCATCCAACCCGGTGAGATCGTCGCCCTGGTGGGCCCGTCGGGCGCCGGCAAGTCCTCGCTGATCAACCTGCTGCCGCGCTTCATCGAGCCGGGCGCCGGCCAGATCACGCTGGATGGCGTGGCGCTGGCGCAGTGGGACGTCGACACCTTGCGCCGCCAGTTCGCCCTGGTGAGCCAGGACGTGGTGCTGTTCAACGACAGCATCGCCGCCAACATCGCGCTCGGCGACACGCCCGACCCCGCCCGGGTGCAGGCCGCGCTGCAGGGCGCGCACCTGGCCGAGTTCGTGGCCGGCCTGCCGCAGGGCGCCGACAGCCTCATCGGCCACAACGGCGGCGAACTCTCCGGCGGTCAGCGCCAGCGCCTGGCCATCGCCCGCGCGCTGTACAAGAACGCCCCGATCCTGATCCTGGACGAGGCCACGTCCGCACTCGACAGCGAGTCCGAACGCGCCGTGCAGGCCGCGCTCGACGACCTGATGCGCGGACGCACGACATTGGTGATAGCCCACCGCCTGTCCACCATCGAGCACGCCCACCGCATCGTGGTGCTGGACGCCGGCCGCGTCGCCGAGCAAGGCACCCACGCCGAGCTGCTGGCGCTCGGTGGCCTGTATGCCCGCCTGCATGCCATGCAATTTCGCACCTGAAGGAGACCCGAGATGACCGCCATCAGCCGCTACCCCATCCCCGACCTGAACGACCTGCCCGAGGACATGCGCACGCGCATCCTCGACGTGCAGGCCCGATCCGGCTTCGTGCCCAACGTGTTCCTGGCGCTGGCGCACCGCCCGGCCGAGTGGCGCGCCTTCATGGCCTATCACGATGCGCTGCTGGTCAAGGACACCGGCAGCCTCACCAAGGGCGAGCGCGAGATGATCATCGTGACCACCTCGGCCGCCAACCAGTGCCTGTATTGCGTGGTGGCGCACGGCGCCATCCTGCGCATCTACGAAAAGAAGCCGCTGGTGGCCGATCAGGTGGCCATCAACTACCGCAAGGCGGACATCCCGCCGCGCCAGCGCGCCATGCTCGATTTCGCGATGAAGGTGTGCCAGAACTCGGCCGCAGTGGAGGACGCTGATTTCGAGCGTTTGCGCCCGCATGGCTTCAGCGACGAGGACATCTGGGACATCGCCGCCATCACCGCCTTCTTCGGCCTGAGCAACCGCCTGGCCAACGTGACCGGCATGCGACCCAATGACGAGTTCTTCCTGATGGGGCGCCTGCCGCGCGAGAAGAAGCCGGGGTGATGCGATGAATGCCGAGCTCTCACCCATCGTTGCGGGCGCCTGGCGCATGGCCGAATGGGGCTGGACGCCGACCGAACGCCTGCGCTGGATCGAGCAGAACATCGAGCTCGGCATCACCAGCTTCGACCATGCCGACATCTACGGCGGCTACAGCGTCGAAGGCCTGTTCGGCGAGGCCTTGGCGCTGGCACCCAAGCTGCGCCACAAGATCCAGTTGGTCAGCAAGTGCGGCATCCGGTTGGTGTCGCCAGCCCGTCTGGGCAACCTGGTGAAGCACTACGACACCTCGGCCGCCCACGTGCGGGCGTCGGTGGAGCACTCGCTGCGCGCCCTGCGCACCGATCACCTGGATGTGCTGCTGATCCACCGACCCGACGCGCTGATGGACGTGGACGCCCTGTCCACCACCTTCGACCTGCTGCGCGCCGAAGGCAAGGTACTGCACTTCGGCGTCTCCAACTTCACGCCCGCGCAGCTGGCGCCGCTGCACCGCCGCTGCCCGCTGGTGACCAATCAGATCGAGTTGTCGCCCCTGCACCGCCAGCCCTTGCACGATGGCACCTTGGACCAGTGCCAGGACCTGGGTCTGCGGCCCATGATCTGGTCACCGCTGGCGGGCGGGCGCATCTTCGGTGACGACGCGGCGGACGCTCAACGTGTGCGCCAGGTGCTCACCGAGTTGCAGCGCGAGACCGGCGCGGGCTGGGTCACGCTGCTCATTGCGTGGCTGTTGCGCCACCCGAGCCGGCCGCTGCCGGTGATCGGCACGCGGCGCGTCGAGATGGCGCGCGAGGCCATGGCGGCGCTGCAATTGAATCTGGATGCCCAGCAGTGGTACCGGCTGTGGCAGGCCGGCGCCGGGCACGAGGTGCCCTGAGGCCGGCGCGGCGCCGGCAGGCGCGCTCGCTCACAGCGTGCGCAGGCACATGGTGAGCAGCGCCGATGAATCCTCGATGGCCTTCAAGGCGTGCGGCTCGCGCTTGAGCAGGTGAATCAGCTGCCCCGGCCGCAGCAGCTGTGAGCCCGTTGGGGTGGTCAACTCCAGCAGCCCTTCCAGGCATTGCAGCGTGATCTCGCCCGGGGCCTGATGCTCGCGCATGGACTCGCCGGCGCGCAGCACGATGCGCGCCAGCTCCAATTGCCCCGCCTTGAACAACGCCGAGGTCTTGCCCTCGCGCAATCGGGCACCCAAGGGGGCGACGTCGATCACCTGTCCAGGTTGTGAGTGCTGCAATGCCATCGTCATGCTCCTGGGTGCTGTGCTGCAGCACGAGGTGGGTGCGCCGAGACCGGCCACTGCAGCATGCGCAGATTCTGCGCCTGTTCGAAGGCCCGAGCAGGTGCCAGCGACCCCGATCGCAGGCGTTGCGCTGCGCCGCCAGCCCTTGATCGCCCGCCAGTCTTCAGCGGTCCGGTCTTCCGGGTGCCCGAGACAGTGTGCAGCGCGGCTCGGCCAGGCGCGCCATCGTGTCAAGGCCAGGCCGAGAGGCCATCGCCGGGCAGACACGCCCACCGTGGCGCGCCAAGGAATTGACATGGAACGCGGCCCCGACAGTGCCGGCGACGAGAATCGTTGGGCTTGACACCGAACCTGCCGATACCCCAGCCATGATCGACACCCTGACAGCGCCGGCCGTTGCCGATGCAAGCTTGGCGCCAGCCGGTTGCAGCGCAGCCGTGCAAGCCCGAGGGCTCCTGGCGAAAGCATTCGCGCTGCTCAACGCCGATCCGACCGTGGCGCAGGCGCATGCCGACCAGGCGCTGGCGCTGCTGGATGCCGTGGCCGAGCCCAGCTTGTGCGCCGAGGCCCGGCATGTGCTGGGCATGGCCGAATGCATGCAAGGGCGCGTGGCACCCGGCGCATCGCTGCTCCAGGACGCCGCTGCGGCGCTCCATCGCCACGGCCCGGCGCAGGCCGAGTGCCGCGTGCTGCGCGATCTGGGCGCCGTGCTGACCAACCTCACCGGCGACCTGCAGGGTGCCGTGGAAGCCCTCGAACGGGCCCTCGTTCTGGCCGAGGCGCTGGGCGACCGCTACGAGCAGGGCATGGTGCTGGCACGCCTGGGCCCGCTGTTCGGACGCCTGGGCCGACTGGATGACGCCGAGACCAAGCTGCGCGCCGCGCTGCAGTGCCTGGCCGATGGCCCCGACCGCCGTTCGCATGGCACCACCCTGGTCAACCTGGGCTATGTGCAAATCCAGCGTGGTGCATTCGAGCAGGCCGTGCCCCTGCTGCACCGCGCGCTCGGGCTGTTGGATGCCGTCGGCGACCGGCTTTGGCGCATCAACGCCCAATCCAACCTGGCCATCGCCTGGGCCGGCAGTGGCCAGGCGGATGACGCGCTGCGGCTCCTGGACGACATCGGCACGCGCCTGAACCCGTCCACCGACGGTTACCAGTGGGCCGACCACCTGCTCACCTGCGGTCGCGTGCGGCTGATGTGCGGCGACGCCCCCGGTGCACGAACACAGCTGACGGAAGGGCTGTCGTTTGCCCAGGCGCAGGCCCTGCATGCCGCCGAAATCGACCTGCTCGATCGCCTGTCCGAAGCCGAGGAAGGCTGCGGTGACCTGGCTGCGGCGCTGGCCCACCAGCGCGCCTTGCGCGTTGCCGAGCGCCGGTGGCTGGACGAACAGACCGCCGGCCGCGTGCGCGTGCTGCAGGCCAGCATCGAGCTGGCCGAGCAGCGCGCCGAGAACAAGGCCCTGGAGCGGCTGCGTGCCGAGCTCGAGCAGCGGGTGCAGGAGCGCACCGAGGCGCTGAGCAAGCAGGTGCGCGAGCGCGAAGCCGCCGAGGCCTTGGCGCGCTACTGGGCCGAGCACGACTGGCTGACCAGACTGCCGAACCGCCACCGTTTGCAGACCGACGTGGCTGCTGCGCTGTTGCAGGCCCAGCTCGATGGCACGCAACTGGGCCTGCTGTTCATCGACCTGGACGGCTTCAAGGCCGTCAACGATGCGCACGGCCACCTCTCGGGCGACCGCCTGCTGCGCGCCACCGCGCACCGGCTGGTGAAGGTAGCGCCCACGGGGGCCACCGTCACGCGCTTCGGCGGAGACGAGTTCGTGGTGCTGTTGCCAGGGCTGAACGGCGGCGATGCCGCCACGGTCGTGGCCCAGGCCCTGCGGGCGGCCGTGATGGCGCCGTTGCGCCTGAGCGGCCGACGCGTGAGCCTGTCTTGCAGCATTGGCGTGGCCCACGGCCCGCGCGATGCGCGCACGGCCGACGAACTGGTGCGCGCGGCCGATCGCGCCATGCTCGAGGCCAAGGCCGCTGGCCGCAACCAGGTGTGCGCGCTCGACATCGATGGCCAGCAGCGGCTCGACCGGCGCGGCCGCCTGCGGCGCGAACTCGGCGACGCGCTCGATCGAGGTCGTCTGCGTGCGGCATTTCAGCCCTCGGTGGATTTGCGCACGGGTCTGGTGGCCGGCGTGGAGCTGTTGGCGCGCTGGCACGACCCCGAGATGGGCAGCGTCTCACCGGCCGAGTTCATTCCGCTGGCTGAAGAGTCGGGCCTGATCGGCGCCCTGGGAACCTGGGCACTGCGCGAAGGGCTGCGCGCGGCGCGTGCCTTGCGCTGTCGGGGTCAGCTGCTGGCGGGCAGCGTGGCGCGCGTGGCCATCAACGTCTCACCGGTTCAACTGGCCGATGCCGACCTGGTGCAGACGCTGATGGACGTGGTGCTCGCAGAGGGCGGCGACCCGCGCTGGATCGAGCTCGAGCTGACGGAATCGGTGCAACTGGCCGAGGATGCGAGCTGCCTCGAACGCCTGCGCCAGCTGCGCGAACTGGGTTTCCACCTCGCGCTGGACGACTTCGGTGCCGGCTACTCCAGCTTCAGCTACTTGAGCCGCTTGTACTTCGAGCGCCTGAAGATCGACCGGGCCTTGGTGCAGGCGGCACAGCACGCGCCAGAACGATCGGCCGTCACCGCCTCGATCATCGCCATGGCCCATGGCCTGGGGCTCACCGTGGTGGCCGAAGGCATCGAGACGCCGTCGCAGCGAGCCCTGCTCGCGCAGCAGGGCTGCGACGTCATCCAGGGCTACCTCATCGCCCGGCCCATGCCGCTGGAAGCGCTGCTGGTCTGGCGTCCGGCAAGCTGATATCGATTTGCAGTCAATGCGATAAATAGGCGCGAAGCCGCAGACAGTGCTGTAGCACGGCAAGGCGAAGCAACGAAGTCAGCGCGTTGAATGCAAGTCGGTATGAGCGGCGCCCGCACCCGACTTGCGCTGCTGCGGCCTACCGCCGCGTGCCTGGCGCGCGCTGTGCAAGCTTCATGGCCGCGAGCTCGCGGCCGATCACGCGCACGCCGGCTTCGATGCGCTCCACAGGAATCGACGAATAGCCGATCCGCAAGTGCTGCCGCGGTGGCCTGGCGCCGGCAAAGAAGACGTCTCCGGGCTCGACCACGACGCCCTGGCGATACAGACGTGCGCTCAGCTCGCGGGTGTCGCAACCCTGGCTGGCGCTGACCCACAAGGCCGAGCCGCCGTGGGCCGCCACCGGCCTCAGCCCCGAAGCATGCAGCGCCAGCGCCTTGCGCAGCGCCTGTGCGCGATCACGGTAGGCGATGTTCAGGCGTCGCACGAAGGCCTCCTGGTGGCCATGGCCGATAAAGCTCGCCGCCGCCTGCTGGTTGTTGGTGGCCACATGGCGCATCACCAGGCGCCGCAGCGCGCGCAGCTCGCGGATCAGCTCGGCCGGCGCCACCACGTAGCCCAGCCGCAGGCCGTGCGCCAGGGTCTTGGACAGGCTGCCGAGGTAGATCACCCGAGCCTGGCTGTCCAGACTCTTCAGCGCCGGGGTCGGCTGGCCGGAGAAGTTGAGTTCGCTTTCGTGGTCGTCTTCGATGACGATGAAGTCGTCGCGCCCGGCGCGGGCCAGCAGATCCAGGCGGCGTTGCAGCGGCATCGTCACCGTGGTGGGGCACTGGTGGCTGGGCGTGACGTAGACATATCGGCAACCCGCCAGCGCCGCGCCGAGCACCAGGCCCTGCTCGTCCACGCGCAGCGGCCGCACATGGCGCGTGCGCAGCAGGAAGTTGTTGCGCGCGTCCGGGTAGCCGGGGTTCTCGATGCCGACCACGGTGGTCGGGCCGAGCAGCAGCGTGGAGAGCAGGAAGGTCGCCTGCTGCGCGCCGGTGGTCACCAGAATCTCGTCACGATCGACCCAGATGCCGCGGGCCGGCAGCAGCCGGCGGTGGATCTGCTCGACCAGCGATTCGTCGTCGCGGTCGATGTGGTCGGGCGCCCAGCGCCGCAGTGCGCGCCCCTGCAGTGATTCGAGCACGCACTCACGCCAGTCGGCGCTGGGGAACAGGCTGGCGTCGAATTGGCCGTAAATGAAGGGATAAGGCTGCTGCTGCCAGTCGCCGGGCTTCTCGATGTTGCGTTGCTCGGAGGGGCGCAGCTTCAGGCGCTCGGCCCAATGAACGCCAACGCTGTCGGGCTCGCCATCGGCGCGTTGGCGCGCGCCCAGGTAGGTCGATCGAAGCTGCTCGCTGACGAACAGTCCGCTGCGCGCACGGGCATCGATCAGGCCCTTGTCGACCAGCGCCTGCAGCGCCAGGGTCACCGTCGTGCGCGACAGGCCGAGCGTTGCGGCCAGCAGCCGGCTCGAAGGCAGCGCCTGGCCTGGCGAGACAAAGCCTTCCATCACCGCATGCACCAGCATGTCGCGCAACTGACCTTGCAAGGTGCGCGCGCCGCCTTCGAAGCGTCTGAACAGGCGTGGCCACATCAGTTCACTGGTGCGTGCGCGGCGCGTCATGGTCGCCTCTCTCAGGGTGAACCCGGCGGTTTCTGGACTGATCGATTGATCATATCTGGACCGATGCACTTCGCGTGGACATCGCTATCGTCCGCCCACGGCATGAGCTTGCGACCCGCTCTCGGTTTCGCAACCACGGCCGGACCCGGAAGGTCCCATGGCGATCACCCACCTCAAGAAATCCCACCCGCCGCAGCAAGCCATCGACACGGCCACGGCCGAGACGGTCGCCCGGATGCTGGCCGAGATCCAGGCTGGCGGCGAGGAGGCGGTGCGGCGCTTTGCCCGGGACCTCGACGGCTATGCCGGCGAGATCGTGCTCGGCGAGGCCGACTTCGCTGCTGCCGAGCGTGCCCTCACGCCGGGCATCAAGGCCGACATCCGCTTCGCCCGTGACCGTGTGCAGGATTTCGCCCGCCGCCAGCGCGACTCGATGCACGAGTTCAGGGCCGAGCTGCTGCCCGGCCTGGAAGTGGGTCAGCGGCTGATTCCCTGCCAGACGGCTGGCTGCTATGTGCCAGGCGGCCGCTACGCCCATGCCGCCAGCGCGATCATGAGTGTCGGCACGGCCCAGGTGGCCGGCGTGAAGCACATCGTGGCCACCTCGCCCGCCACGCGCGACCATGGCGTGCACCCCGGCATCCTCTATGCGATGCAGCTGTGTGGCGCACACACCGTGCTGGCATTGGGCGGCGTGCAGGCGGTGGCGGCATTGGCCTGCGGCAGCTTCAGCGGCCATCCCGCCGACATCATCGTCGGCCCAGGCAACCGCTTCGTGGCCGAGGCCAAGCGCATGCTCTTTGGTCGCGTGGGCATCGATGTGGTGGCCGGACCGACCGAATCCGCCGTGATCGCCGACGACAGCGCCGACCCGGTGGTCGTCACCGCCGACCTGATCGGCCAGGCCGAGCATGGCCCCGACTCCCCCGTGTGGCTGATCACCACCTCACGCCAACTCGGCGAGGCGGTGATGCGCCTGGCGCCCGGCGTCATCGAGGCGCTGCCCGAGTTGGCCCGCAAGGCCGCCGCTGCGGCCTGGCGCGATCACGCTGAAGTGGTGCTCTGCGACACGCGGGACGAAGTGGTCGAGGTCAGCGACCGCTATGCCTGCGAACACCTGCAGGTGATGGCCGCCGACCTGGACTGGTGGTTGGCCAAGCTCAGCAACTACGGCTCGCTGTTCCTGGGCGAAGAAACCACCGTGGCCTATGGCGACAAATGCAGTGGCCCGAATCACATCCTGCCCACGCGCGGCGCGGCGCGCTACACCGGTGGCCTGTCGGTGGGCAAATTCATCAAGACCGTGACCTGGCAGCGGCTGACGCGCAGTGCTTCGCGCGAAGTCGGCCAGGTGGCCGCGCGCATCTCGCGCCTGGAAGGCATGGAAGGCCACGCACGCACCGGCGACGTGCGACTGCACAAGTACTACCCGCAAGAGCGCTTCGACCTCGGCAGCCTGGGCGGGCACCCCGGCTGAGCGTTTCCGCTCAGCACCACGCGATCGCATTCACAGGAGCATCCAATGAACAGACGTCTGCAGCTCGTCTCCGGCCTCATGGGCATCGCCGGCATGTTCGGTCTGGTGGGCCTCTTGGCGGCCCCTGGTGCCGCGCGGGCGCAGCCGGCGTTCCCGTCCAAGCCCGTCACGATCGTGGTGCCGTTCCCGGCCGGCGGTGCGCTGGACATCGTGGCCCGCGCGCTGGCCGAAGAGATGCGCAAGCAGCTGGGTCAGCCGGTGATCGTCGACAACCGCGCCGGCGCCGGTGGCACGGTGGGCTCGGCCCTGGTGGCGCGTGCGGCGCCCGACGGCTACACCATCCTGCTCGGGTCCGTGGCCACCCACGCCATCGCCCCCGGCGTCTACCGCAACCTGACCTACGATGCGCTGAAGGACTTCGCACCCATCACGCAGGTGACGGCCTCGCCGCTGCTGCTGGCCAGCTCGGCCACGCTGAACGTGAAGACCTTGCCCGAATTGTTGGCCACCGCGCGAGCGCAGCCGGGCAAGCTGAACTACGCGTCCACCGGCAATGGCACGGCGGTGCACCTGGCCGGCGCGATGCTGCAGTCGGCTGCACGGCTGGACGTCGTGCACGTGCCCTACAAGGGCGGCCCGCAGGCCGTCAACGCCTTGATCACCGGCGAGGCCGCCTTCATGGTGGTCAACGTCGAACTCGTGTTGCCGCAAGTCGTCGGCGGCAAGGCCCGCGCGCTGGCCGTGACCGGCAGCCGCCGACTGGCGGTGCTGCCGGACGTGCCCACCATGAGCGAAGCCGGCCTCAACGGCGTCGACGCCACGACCTGGTTCGGGCTGTTCGCGCCTGTGGGCACACCGAAGGACGTGGTCGAACGGCTGCAACGCGACGCGGCCACGTCGCTGCGCACACTGAAGGACAACTTCGCCAAACAGGGCGATGAGGCCATCGGCTCCACGCCCGACGAATTCGCAGCGCATGTGCGGGCCGAGCACGCCAAGTGGGGCAAGCTCATCAAGGACCTGGGCGTGAAGATCGATTGAGTCGCAGCGCCCATGCATGCCCGCCTGTCTTCAAGCCAGCCAGCCCATGACCACCGCTGACCGATCGCTGGATCTCGACCTGACGCAGCAGGAGGCCATCCCCGCTGCCGGTGTGGACGCCGCCCTGCGCCTGATGTCCAGCGGCCGGCTGCACCGCTATGGCGAGACCGGTGGTGTGCCGAGCGAGGTCTCGCTGCTCGAGGCCGAGTTCGCACAAGAGATCGGGGTGCGCTTTTGCGTGGCGATGAACTCCTGCGGCTCGACCATGTTCGTGGCGCTCAAGGCCGCCGGCGTGCGCCCGGGCGACCGCGTGCTGACGAACTGCTTCACGCTGGCCCCGGTGCCGGGCGCGATCGCGCATGCGTTGGCGGAACCGGTGCTGGTGGACGTGACCGACGACTACCTGATCGACCTGGCCGACCTCGAACGCAAGATCGTGGCGAGCAGCGCACGCACGCTGCTGCTCTCGCACATGCGCGGCCACATCTGCGACATGGAGCGGCTGATGGCGCTGTGCGAACGCCACGCCGTGCAGGTGATCGAGGACTGCGCACACACCATGGGTGCGGCGTGGAACGGGCGGCCGACAGGCCGCTGGGGGCGCGCCGGCTGCTTCAGCCTGCAGAGCTACAAGCACGCCAACGCCGGCGAAGGCGGGCTGCTGGTGTGCGACGACGAAGACCTGGCCGCGCAGGCAATCCTGCTGTCCGGCAGCTACATGCTCTACCGCTCGCACCTCTCGCGCCCCAGCGACGAGGCCTTCGAGCGCTGGAAGTTGCGCACCCCCAATTTCAGCCTGCGCATGGGCAACCTGCCCGCCGCACTGGCGCGTCCGCAGCTGGGCGCCGTGCTGCGCGAGCGCTGCGAACGCTGGAATCAACGCTACCGCTGGCTGGCGGAAGCGATGAGCGACATCCCACACGTCAGGCTGCCGGCGCGCGAGCCGAAGGAGCAATTCGTCGCCAGCTCGCTGCAGTTCTCGGTGATCGGTCTCGAGCATGAGCGCATCGCCGGCTTCATCGCGGCCTGCGCCGCCCTCGGCCTGCACGTCAAGTGGTTCGGTGCCGATGCGCCGGCCGGCTTCACCAGCGTGTGGGCGCATTGGCAGTTCATCGGCGAGGCCCAGCAATTGCACAACGCCGGGCGCGTCCTCGGTGGCCTGTGCGACCTGCGATTGCCCCTGACCCTGAGCCGCGACGACTGCCAGTCCATCGCCGACACGCTGCGTGCCGCCATGGTGCAGGCCTTGGCGACGAGCACCCCATCGAAGCATTCCTGACCCATCGCGGAGTCGACATGAAGAGCCCCAACATCCTGTTCATCATGGCCGACCAATTGGCCGCCAGTGCCCTGGCGGCCTATGGGCACCCACTGGTCAAGACACCGCATCTGGACCGGCTCGCGGCACGCGGCACGGTGTTCGAAAACGCCTACAGCCCCAACCCGATCTGCGCCTCGTCGCGCTTTGCGATGATGGCCGGGCAATCCTCGTCGCGCATCGGCGCGTTCGACAACGGGGCCGAATTGCCGGCCTCGGTGCCCACCTTCGCGCACTACCTGCGTGCGCTCGGCTACAGCACCTGCCTGTCGGGCAAGATGCACTTCGTCGGCCCCGACCAGCTGCATGGCTTCGAGGAGCGCGTGACGACCGACATCTACCCGGCGGACTTTGGTTGGACGGCCGACTGGGAGCGCCGCATCGAGCCCTATGCGCCCAGCCAGATGAGCATGCGCGGCATCGTCGAGTCGGGGCTGTGCGTGCGCTCGCTGCAGATGGACTACGACGACGATGTGGCCCACCAATCGGTGCAATGGCTGTACGACCATGCGCGGCGCCCCGAGGGCAAGCCCTTCCTGCTGGTGGCCTCGTTCACGCACCCGCACAACCCGTTCACGATCTCGCGCGAATACTGGGACCTGTACGACCACGCGAAGATCGAGATGCCCACGGTGCCGTTCATCCCCTACGAACAGCGTGACCCCTGGAGCCAGCGCTACTACAAGCTCATTCGCCAGGACGAACACCGCGTGACCGACGCGATGATCCTCTCGGCCCGCCACGCCTACTACGGCATGGTCAGCTACGTCGACCACAAGATCGGGCTGCTGCTCGATGCCCTGGAGAAGACGGGCGCCGCAGACAACACCGTCATCGTGTTCACCGCCGACCACGGCGAAATGCTCGGCGAACGCGGCATGTGGTTCAAGTTCAACCCCTACGAGCAGTCGATCAAGGTCCCGCTGATCATCCAGGCCCCTGGGGCGAAGCGCGGGCAGCGGGTGGGCCTGAACTGTTCGCTGGTCGATCTGCTGCCCACGCTGGTCGACCTGGCCACCGACGGCAAGCCCCCCGCCCTGGCCGATCACTGCGATGGCCACAGCTTGACTGCGCTGCTGCATGGCAGCGACCCCGACTGGCTCGACGAGGCCTTGATCGAGTTCACTGGAGAAGGCCTGTACGCACCGGCGCTGATCCTGCGCCAGGGCCGCTACAAGTACGTCTACTGCGAGGGCGACCCAGGCATGCTGTTCGACCTGCAGCAGGACCCACGGGAGCTGCGCAACCTGTGCCAGGACCCGGCCTTCGGGTCCGTGGCGCAGCGCTTCGTCGAGCTGATCGAGCAGCGCTACCAACCTGCGCAGATCAAGCACCAGGTGCTGGCCAGCCAGCGACGCCGTCGGTTCCTGCACGAAACCCTGATCAAGGGTGAGCACACGCCCTGGGACTTCCAGGTGCGCAAGGACGCTTCGAAGCAGTACGTGCGCAGCGTCTCGACCACCAGCACCACGGCCACCAAGGCCAAGGCACGCTTCCCGTTCGTGCCGACCGTGCCACCCGATACGCCGCGCACACCCGGCAAGTCCTGAGCCTTCGATGATCAGCCCGCAGGGCGTGATCGATGCGCTGCCGGCGCGGCCCCAAGCCGGCTCAGGAGATGATCGACTGCTGCGCGATCCCGGCGTCCACCAGCACGTGTTGGCCGGTCATGCCATCGGCATCGTCGCTGGCCAGGAACAGGGCGGCGCGCGCCACGTGGCGACTGTCCAGCCGGATCTTCAGGCACTGGGCATCGAGGAACGCCTGGTCCGCAGCCGCGTCGCGGTGCAAGGCGGTCTGTCGCTCGGTGACGATGGCGCCTGGCACCAAGGCGTTGACCCGGATGTTGCGCGGACCCAGTTCACGTGCCAGGGTGCGCGTCAAACCCAGGATGCCGGCCTTGGCGGTGGTGTAGCCGACCAGGTTGGGCCGGCCCCGCATCCAGCTCACGCTGCCCATGTTGACGACGCTGCCGCCGCCGGCTTGCGCCATGCCCGGCGCCACGGCCTGGATCGCGAAGAAGTAGTGCTTGAGGTTCAGCGCGAGGCGGTCGTCCCAGAATTCCGGCGTCACGTCTTCCATGCGGTGGCGGTCATCACGGCCCGCGTTGTTGACCAGCACCTGCACGGGGCCCAGCTCGGCCACCAGCCGTGCCAGCACCGCCCGGTAGGCCGCCACGTCGCGCACGTCACAAGCGGCGTACCAGGGCGGCGGATGGCCCACCGATACGAACTCATCGACCAGGGCCTGCCCGCCATCGGGCCGTGTGCCGCAGAAGGCCACGCGTGCGCCCTGCCCGGCAAAGGCACGTACCAGCTCGGCGCCAATGCCCGAGCTGCCACCGGAGATGAACACCAGCTTGTCGGCCAGTGAGGCGTAGCGCGTGTATGGACGCTCACTGGTCATGCCAGCTCTCCCAGCACATCGGCCACGCGAACCGGCAGCCCGGTATCGACGCTGCGGTGCGCGGCCATGCCCACCGCCACGGCGCGCAGGCCTTCCTCCAAGCCGATCTCCGCTGGCCCGCCGCTGCGCAGTGCGGCGGCAAACTTCTGGTGCTCGATGTAGCTGGCGCCAAAGTGCGCACCGGCATATCGGATCCTCGTGTCCCACACCCGGCGCGTGTCCACTCCGCGGCCGGTGCCCGAGGGCTGGCCCCAGGCCTCGCGCCGCCCCCAGTCGGCTCGCTTGCCCACGCGCAGGGTCAGCGACGGCAGCAGCGATTCGAGCTTGCCTTCGTCACCGACCACCACGAGGTGTTCGTTGTCCACCGAATTCTCGGCAAACATGCACAGATCGAGGCTGGCCCGCGCGCCGCTGGCAAATTCGACGATCACATAGGCGCTGTCGAGGATGTCGGGCGTGCGGCCGTCGTAGCGTTCGTCCAGGTGGTTGACGCGCTGGCCGCCCGAGGCAAACACGCGCTGGGCCGGCTCACCCAGGATGAACTCCATCAGGTTGAAGTAGTGGCAGCACTTTTCCACCAGCGTGCCGCCCGTGTTGGCGGTGAAGCGGTTCCAGTCGCCCACCTTGGGGTAGAACGGTTCGCGGTGTTCGCGGATGGCCACCTGGTGGATGCGTCCGACCTCGCCCGCGTGGGCCAGGCGGATCATCTCGGCCACCGGTGGCATGTAACGGTATTCCTGGGCCACCCAGGTGATGGCCTTGCGGGCCTGAGTGCGCTGCAACAGGTCCAGGCCGTCGGCGATGTCGGTGACCAGGGGCTTCTCCACCAGGATCGGCAACTCCGTGGCCAAGGCATCGCGCATCACGTCGGCATGCGTGTGGTTGGGGCTGGCAATGATCAGCGCGTCGCACAGGCCGCTGCCGAGCAAATCGGCATGACGCTCGAACAGACGGGGGCGCCAGCCGTCCACCAGCGCGGCTGCGGCGTCGCGGCTGGCGGCGTGCGGGTCGGCCACCGCCGTCACTTCGGCACCGCCCATGGCGTGCAGGTTGAGGATGTGCTCGCGGCCCATGCTGCCGCAACCGATGAGGCCGTAGCGGATCTTGTCGTTCATGTCTCAGCCCTTCAGGCCCCCTTGAGTCAGACCACCCACCACCCGTTCCTGGAAGACCGCGATGAGCACCGCAATCGGCACGATGGCCACGATCAGTGCAGCCGAGATGATCGGCCATGGAAACGAGAACTCACCTTGGTACAGCGTGATGCCCACCGGCAGCGTGCGCATCGAGGCGTTGGCATTCAGGCTGAGCGCCAGCAGGAACTCGTCCCAGGCGTTGACGAAGGCCAGGATGCCGGCCGTGAACACCCCCGGCGCGGCCAGCGGCACCACCACCCGCCACAGCGCACCCAGGCGGGTGCAGCCGTCGATCATGGCCGCATTCTCCAGGTCCTTCGGGATGGCCTGGAAAAAGCTCACCAGCACCAGCGTGCACACCGGCAAGTTCAGCACGATGTAGGGCAGCACCAGGGCGGTGTAGGTGTTGAGCAGGCCCAGCGTGCGCATGGTCTCGAAGATGGGCACCAGCAGCGTGACCAGCGGGAACATGCTCGAGGCCACGATCGCGGTGAGGATGAGCTGCCGATGCGGCAGGTTCAGCCGCGCGATGGCATAGGCCGCACCTGCCGACACGAGCAGCGAGCCCACGGTGGCCAGTGCGGCCACCAGCACGCTGTTGCCCAGGTACAGCAGCAGCGGCTGATCGGTGAAGGCCTGCACGTAGTTGTGCATGGTGGCCAGGTGGGGCAGCCAGGTGATGGGCTTGCTCACCAGCTCGGCCTCGGACTTGAGCGAAGTGAGCAGGATCCACAGCGCCGGGAAGAAGCCGTTGATCACCACCAGCGCGGCAGCGGCCAGGCGCAGGCCCGGCGACGAGAACAGCCCGGTGCCCGCTGCAGGCTCTGTCACGTCAGTTCGCATTGCGGCCGATGCGCCGCAGATAAACCGCCGTCACGGCCATCGACAGCAGGAACATGAACACCGCCAAGGTGGAACCATAGCCCACGTCGAGGTATTCGATCGTGGTCTTGTGGATCAGCATGGCCAGGGTCTCGGTCGATTCGCCAGGCCCGCCCTTGGTCATGGTGTAAGGGATGTCGAAGGTCTGCAGCGCGGTGATGGTGCGGAAGATCAGGGCCACGATGATGCTGGGCATCAGCATCGGGATCGTGATCTGCCAGAACTGCTGCCACTGCGACGCGCCGTCGACCTCGGCCGCCTCGTACAAGGATCTGGGGATCATCTGCAGGCCGGCCAAGAGGATGAGCGCCATGAATGAGCTCGTCTTCCACACGATGGCCCCGCAGATGGCCGTGAAGGCCAGCTCGGGCCGCAACATCCACATGGTGGGCTCGGCGGCGCCCGCCCGCCGCAGCACGTCGTTGACCACGCCATATTCGGTGTGGAAGAACCACGCGAAGATCAGCCCGACGAAGGACAGCGGCAGCGCCCAGGGCAGCAGCAAAGCCAGCCGCACCGGCCACTGCCGCTTGAATGGAAGGTTGGCCAGCAAGGCCAGCGCCAGGCCCACCACCAGGGCGCCAGGCACGGTGATCAGCGTGATGAGCACGGTGTTCCGGGTGGCGTTCCAGAAGGCCTTGTCTTCCCACACCAGGGCGTAGTTCTCCCAGCCCACGAACTTGGCCGCCGCGCCGCCCCCACCCGACAGGCGAAGGTCGAAAAAGCTGTTGAACAGCAAGCGCCCGATCGGGTAAGCCACGATCAAGGCGAGCAGCGCAAAGGCCGGCGCCAACAGCAGCAAGCCCAGCGTGCGCTCGCTGGGGTCGCGCAGGCGGTCCAGCAGACCGGGCTTGACCATGTCTTGGCTCAGTCCAGTGCGCTCAACGCATCACGCGACGCAGGCGGCTTTCGATCTCGTCCACCCCTTCAGCCGGCTTCTTGGTGCGTGCCAGCACCGCGCTGGTGGTGGTGCGGATCACGTCACTGACCTGGCCATAGTCACGGCTCATGGGTCGGCTCTTGCCGGCCATGGCCACCGGCGCTGCGTCCTTGAACCAGGGCACGTTCTTCAACACCTCGGGGTCGGTGTACACGCCCAGGTAGGTCGGCAGCAGAGCACCTTCGGCGGCCAGAAAGCGGCTCGCCTCCGGCGTGACCAGGTACTTCAGCAGCTTGGCGGCCTCGGCCTTGTTCTTCGAGAAGGCGCTCATGGCCCACTGCCAGCCGCCCACGCAGGTGGCGCTCTTGCCGCCGGGCATGGCCGGCATGGGCATCACGCCCACCTTGCCCTGCACCATGCTGTCCTTGTCGTCCTTGAAACGATCCCAGGCCCAGGTCCAGTTGATGGCAAAGACCACCTGCCCGGCCTTGAACTCATTGACGGTGTCGGGTGTCTTCACCTCGGCCACGTTCTTCTTCAACACGCCGGCATCCACCATGCCCAGCCATTGGTTCAATCCCTTCACCGCCGCGGCCTTGTCCAGCGTCATCTTGCCGGCGGCATCGTTGAAGTCCTTGCCCTGGCCCCAATAGGGCAGCAGGAAGGTGCACACCGCACCCTCGATCGGCGCCCCCTGGATCGACAGGCCTTGCAGGTTGGGGTTGCCCTCGGCCTGCTGGATCTTGCGCGCCGCCGCGGTGAGCTCATCCCAGGTCCTGGGCTCGGCAACGCCGTGCTTGGTCAGCAGGTCCTTGCGGTAGAACATGAACATCGCATCGGCAAAGGCCGGCATCGCCGCGATCTTGCCATCGATGACATTGCTGGTCGCGTACACCGGAAGGTAGGGCTTGAGCGCCACGGCCGGCTCGCCGACATAGCCATTCAGCGGCTCCAGCCAGCCCGCGCCAAAGTACTGCGCCGGGTTCACGATGTCGATCATGTACAGGTCGATCGCCGCGTCCTTGGCGTTGAGCACGGTGCTCAGGTACTGGCGCTGCAGCTCACTCGTGGCCCCACCTGTCTCGATGTCGATGGTCACCCCGGGGTTCGCCTTCTGATAGCGATCGAACAACACCCGCATCAGGTCTGGGCGCTGGTTGGTGCCGCCGGAGAAGACCCTCAGCTTGGTCTGTGCGATTGCACCCGTGGCCAGGCACAAGCCCACGAGCAGGGTGAGCGTGGCACTGAACAGTGTGCCCAATGATTGGCGTCGCTTCATATCGGCTCCCGATGGTCGAACAAGGTGTTCACAACGCCAGGCCCGTGCCGGCATCGAACAAGTGCATGTGGCCGGTTTGGATGTGCAGGCTGCAGGGCGTGCCGGGCGCTTCGCGGAATGACGCAGGGCAACGGGCGATGAGCTCGGTGGCGCCCACTTTGAAGGTGACCAGGGTCTCGGCGCCCAAGGGTTCGAGCAACACCACCTCGGCGTCCAGGCGCGCCTCGTCGGCCGATTCCGGCACCAGCTTCAGATTCTCGGGCCGCACGCCGAACTTCAAGCTCGGCACACCCGCCGCGCGAGCTGCCAGCGCCGCAGGCAGACCAAAACGCACGCCGCCCAGGTCCAGGGTGCCGGGCGCGGCAAGCGTGGCCTCGACCAGGTTCATCGGCGGTGCGCCGGTGAAGCCGGCCACGAACAAGGCGGCCGGTCGGTTGTAGATGGCGTCCGGGGTGTCGTATTGCATCAAGCGCCCGGCCGAGAGCACGGCGATGCGGTCGGCCAACGTCATCGCCTCGACCTGATCGTGCGTCACGTAGATGATGGTGGCGCCCAGGCGCTGGTGCAGGCGCTTGATCTCGGTGCGCATCTCGTGGCGCAGTTGGGCGTCCAGATTGGACAGCGGCTCGTCGAACAAGAAAACCTTGGGCTGCCGCACGATGGCCCGGCCGATCGCCACGCGCTGGCGCTGGCCACCCGACAGCGCGGCAGGACGTCGATCGAGCATGTGGTCGATGCGCAGCAGGCGCGCGGCGTCCATCACGCGGCGCTGGATCTCGTCCTCCGACGTCTTGCGCAATCGCAGGCCAAAGGCCATGTTGTCGAACAGTGTCTTGTGGGGATAGAGCGCGTAGTCCTGGAAGACCATCGCGATGTCGCGATGCCTCGGCGGCAAGGCGTTCACCACCCGGCCGTCGATCGACACGGTGCCCCCGGTGATCGGCTCCAGGCCCGCCACCATGCGCAGCAAGGTGCTCTTGCCGCAGCCCGACGGGCCCACGAAGACCACGAACTCGCCGTGCCGGATCTGCAGGTCCACACCGTGGATCACGGTGAGCTTGGCGTCGTAGCTCTTGACGACGCGCTGCAGTTCGACGGCGGCCAAGTCAGTAGCCCGTGGTCGATGCCGGGGGCTTGCCGTCGGCCGCGCCCGCGGCGGCGTCGGCCGCTGGCTCCTGCGCCCGCAGTGCGGCCGAGGCGGCCTGCGCCGCGCGCATCAACAGGCCCAGGTCGGACGCGATGGCCAGGAAGTCGAAGCCCAGCGCGCGGTACTGCGCCACGACCTCGGCCGTGCCGCCCACGATGCCCACGGGCTTGCCCAGGGCATGGCAGCGCTGGACGGCGTCGGCCATCAGCGCCATGACGGCCGGGTGCGTGAGCTGGCCCACATGGCCCATCGATGCCGACAGATCCGCCGGCCCCAAGAAGATCGCGTCCACCCCGTCCACCGAAGCGATGGCTTCCAACTGCTCCACCGCCTGGGGCGTCTCGAGTTGCAGGATCACGCACATGCCCTCATTGGCCGTGGTGAGGTAGTTGGCGGCCGTGCCGAAGCGCGAGCCCCGGCTCATGCCGGCCATGCCACGGATGCCCTGCGGGGGATAGCGCGTGGCGGCAACGGCGCGCCGCGCTTCGTCGGCGTTCTGCACGAAGGGCACCAGCAAGGTGGTGGCCCCCGCGTCGAGCACGCGCTTGATGGTGACGGTGTCGTTCCAGGGCACCCGCAGCACCGGCGTCATGGGCGTGCCGGCCACGGCCTGCAGCACATGCACCACCTCCATCAAACCCAGCGGCGAGTGCTCCATGTCGACCACCGCCCAGTCGAAGCCGGCCAGGCCGATGGCCTCGGCGACGATCGGGCTGGCCGACATCACCCAGGTACCGACAGGCCGCCGAGCGGATGACGATTGCAGCAGCTGCTTGAAGCGGTTCATGGCCGTGCGGCTCAGAAGTCGTAGCGCAGGTTCACACCGAAGTAGCGCTGATCATCGCGCGGCACCGCGCGGTTGACATAGGCACCGCCGCGCCCCAGGAACGAGGCATAGGACTTGTCGCTGAGGTTCTTGCCCAGCACCGAAACACGCCAGCCCGTGGGGCTGCTGAGCGTGATCGAGGCATTGACGATGCCATAGGACGGCTGGATCGTGTCGGCGAACTGGCCAATGTCGTATTGCACCTTGCTCTGCCAGGTGTAGTCGGTGCCCAGCTCCAATCCCATGCCGTTGGCCAGATTGAAGCGATAGCTGCCCTGCAGCGAGGCCTTCCAATCGGGCGAGTACGGCAGCGGCTTGCCGTTGACCTGGCAACTGGCGGCGGCGCCCACGGGGCAATTGAAATTGTCGATGCGCGCCTGGATGTTGGCCAGCGCGCCAGAGACCGTGAGCCCGGCCATGGGCTTGGCCACGAAGTCGACTTCGATGCCCTTGCTCGACACGTCGCCCGCGTTGATCAGGCGAGTCACCACCGCATTGGCCACCAGGTCGAAGAAGTTGGCCTGGTAGTTCTTGTACTTGGTGGAGAAGGCGGCGATGTTCAGGCGCAGCTTGTTGTCCAGCAAGGTGGATTTCAAGCCCAACTCGTAGGAGTCGGAGGTCTCGGGCGCGATCGCGAGCGTGTCGCGATTGAGCATGTTGAAGAACACGTTGAACGCCGGCCCCTTGTAGCCGCGCGAGTAGGTGGCATAGCCACTGACATTGGCTGAAAAGTCGAACTGCGGCCCGATGCGGCCCGAGGTGCCGTGGGTGCTGGTGGAGCCGGTGTTGGACACCGCCGGCTGCACGCCCGGAAAGGCGGCAGTCTGGGTGGACACGCGCTGGTGGCGGAACTCGAGGTCGTCGTTGGTGTAACGCAGGCCCATCACGCCACGGAAGCCGGGCGAGAAGCGCACGGTGCCTTCGCCGAACAGCGCCACGCTCTTGGTCTTGGTGCCGTAGTCGGCCACCCCGTTGTCGTCCTGCGTGGATGTGGCAGTCAGGACGCGCCGCACGTCGCGGCGGTAGACCTCGTCGTTCTTGCTGCTGAGCAGGAACATCCCGGCCACATAGTCGATGGACTCGCCGCCGGCCGAGGCCAGGCGCAGTTCCTGCGTGGTCTGCTTGAAGCGCAGCGCACCGGTGTCGTGCGACTGCGGGAACGCGCTGGTGGGCGCGGCCAAGCGGTCACCGTCCTGGAACTGGTCGTTGTCCCAGGTGCGGTACGCTGTCACCGAGGTGAGGGTGTGGCCACCGCCGAGCTTCCAGTCGATGGTCATCGAGCCGCCGGCGTTGCTGTCCTCCACGTGGGTCTTGAAGTTGCTGTTGATCTGGCGGTTGGTCGGGCTGGCCACCACCGGGGCCAAGGCCGCGTCGAATGCCGGGAAGGTGCTGACCGCGCCGCTGGGAAAGGCAATCAGGCTGGTGCGCGTGACCACACCGGTGGGCACCGTGTCGGCCGACTTCAGCACGTCGGCACCCAGGGTGATCTTCAGGTCCTTGCTGGCATCGATTTCAAGGCGGCCACGCAGGCCCTTCTTGTCGTAACCGTTGACGTCCTCGCCATTGAAGACGTTCTTCACGTTGCCGTCGTACTTGCCCACCAGCGCGGTGAGCGAGCCGCGTGCGCCACCGGGCGAGAGTTCGCCCGAGATGCCGCCACGCAAGCGCATTTCGTTGCCGCTGAAGTAGGAGACATCCACGTAGCGCTCCAGCGATTTGCTGGGTGCCTTGGTGATGATGCTGACGACGCCGGCCGACGCATTGCGGCCGAACAATGTGCCTTGCGGGCCGCGCAGCACCTCGATGCGATCGACATCCAGCAGGTCCAGCGTGGCCTGACCCGGGCGCGCCATCACCACGCCGTCGACCACCGTGGAGACCGTCGGCTCGACACCCGGCGAGGTGGAGATGGTGCCCACGCCGCGCACGAACAGGGTGGTGTCCTTGTTCGAGGCATTGGTGCGGAAGTTGACGCTGGGCACGGTGCTGGCGATCGCGCCCAGCGTGTTGCGGTTGCTGCGCTCCATGTCGTCGCCGCCCACCACGGAAACAGCCACCGGCACCTTTTGCAAGGGCTCGGCGCGGCGGGTGGCCGTCACCGTCACCTGCTGCAAGGTGTCGTCAGCGTCGGTCTTGCCTGGCGCCGCCTGCTGGGCCTGAGCGCTCAGCGCGACCAGTGCGGCCACGGCCACGGCGTGGCGGGGCGACGGAACCAGCTTGCTCTTTCGGATGCCATGGGTCATTGCAGTCTCCTGGTGGTTGGCGCGTGCCGCGCTCTGTCAGTAAATGAAGGGCTCCGGCGTCGTGGCCGGGCCTTGCAGAAAATCGAGATCACAGCCCTCGTGGGCCTGGGTAACGTGCTCTTGATGCAGCCGGGTGTAGCCCCGCGTCACCGGGCGCGCTGGGGGCTGCCAGGCGGCGCGGCGGCGATCGAGCTCATCGTCAGAAACACACAAGGTGAGCGAACGGGCCTCGAGGTCCAACGCAATCTCGTCACCGCTTCGCACCAGGGCCAACGGGCCGCCCACGGCCGACTCGGGGCTCACGTGGAGGATGCAGGTGCCGTAGTGCGTGCCGCTCATGCGCGCGTCCGACACGCGGACCATGTCGCGCACACCACGCGCCAGCAGTTTCTTGGGGATCGGCAGATTGCCCCATTCGGGCATGCCCGGCGCGCCCACCGGGCCGCCATTGCGCAACACCAGCACGGTGTTCTCGTCGACATCGAGCGCGGGATCGGCGCAGGCCAGGTTCATCTCGCCCGGCGAATCAAAGACCAGGGCGCGGCCGCGGTGTCGGAAGAACCGCGGGTCGGCGGCGCTGGCCTTCATCACCGCACCCTCGGGCGCCAGGTTGCCGCGCAGCACGGCCAAGGCTCCGTTGGCGCTGACGGGGCGATGCAGCGGGCGGATGACCTCATCGTCCAGCACTTCGGCCGAGGCGATGTTCTCGCCCAAGGTCCGCCCGGTGACCGTGAGTTCGCCCAGGGACAGGGCAGCCTCGATGCGCCGCATCATTGCCGGCACGCCACCGGCGAAATGGAAGTCCTCCATCAACCCTGCGCCGCTGGGGAACAGGTTGGCCAGCACCGGCACGCGCCGGCCCATGGCATCGAGGTCGTTCAGCGCGAACGCCACGCCGGCGCGTCTTGCCATGGCGATGAGGTGCACCGCCGCATTGGTGGATCCGCCCAGGGCCATCTGCAGCGCGGCCGCATTGAGGAAGGCGCCGCGCGTCAGCAATCGCTGCGGCGTGAGGTCCTCCCACACCATGCCCACGATGCGCTCGCCGCAATCGGTGGCCATGCGCGGGTGGGCCGCGTCCATGGCCGGGATCGAGGTGCTGCCCGGCAATGCCAGGCCCAGGGCCTCCACGAGGCTGGTCATGGTGCTGGCCGTGCCCATGGTGTTGCAGGTGCCCGGGCTGCGCGTCATGCGCGCTTCGAGGGCCACCCATTGCGCCTCGTCGATGGCACCGGCCTGGTAGTCGTCCCAGAACATGCGGGTGTGCGTGCCGGCGCCAATCTGTCGGGTGACGCCGTCCTTCACCAGTCGGTCGTTGAGCATCGGCCCGGCGGCACAGAACAGCAGCGGGATGCCCATGCTGATGGCGCCCATCAGGGTGCCGGGGGTGGTCTTGTCGCAACCTGCGAGCAACACCACGCCGTCGATCGGGTGCGAGCGCAGCAGTTCCTCGACTTCCATCGCCAGGAAGTTTCGGTAGAGCATGGTGGTGGGTTTGACCATCACCTCGCCCAGGCTCATGGCCGGCAGCTCCATGGGGAAGCCGCCCGCCATCAGCACGCCGCGCTTGACGGCCTCGGCCCGCTCGCGCAGGTGGGCGTGGCACGGCGACAGATCGCTCCAGGTGTTGATGATGCCGATGATCGGGCGCTCCATCACGTCCTGGCGACGCAGCCCCATCTGCTGCATGCGCTGGCGGTGCGCGAAGCCGCGCATGCCGGTGTCGGCGAACCATCGGCGGCTGCGCAGTTGGGACAGCAGCTTGCGCAAGGGGGGAGGGGTTTGCTCGGGCATGTCGATTGTCACTGTTACCGCTAACATTACGAGAATGGAGGCAGCATGTCCATTCAGACAAACCCGAGAAATCGCCACCGCATGAGCCACCGCCCGGGAACCCGCCGCGCCGTATCGCCCTCGCGCTTCAGGGCGTCCAGCCTGAAGTCTTGCCCATGACCGCCTCGACCCCCACTCGGCGCAGCCGCCGCGGCCATGGCCGGGCCACGATGGACGACGTTGCTGCGATGGCCGAGGTGACCAAGATCACCGTCTCGCGCTACCTGCGTGAACCCGCCAAGGTGGCCGACGCCACGGCCGAACGCATCCGCGCCGCCCTGGCCTCCACCGGCTACGTGCCGAACAAGCAGGCGGGCCTGCTGGCCAGTGGCCGTTCCAACATCGTGGCGGCCCTGATCCCCAACCTCAGCCATTCGATCTTCGGCGAAACGGTACAGGCGCTGAGCGAAGGCCTGCAGGCCGCGGGCTTCGAGTTGCTGCTGGCCTCGACAGGCTACGCGCTCGACCGGGAGGAGGAGCAACTGCGTGCGCTGCTGGGCTGGGCACCATCGGCACTGGTGGTCACCGGCCGACACCACAGCGGCGGCGCACAGCAGTTGCTGCTGGACGCCCACGGCGCCGGCACGCCGGTGGTGGAGGTGTGGGACCATCACCCGCAAGCCGCCTCGCCATTCGCTCAGGTCGGTTTCGACCACGGTGCAGTCGGTCGGGCGATGGCCGCCCACCTGATCGACACCGGCCACCGTGCCCTGGCCTACCTGGACAGCGGCGTGGACGCCGACTTTCGTGCCCACGAACGTGGCGCCGGTTTCGCTGCAGAAGCGCGTCGGCGCCGGGTGCGCTGCCAGACGCTGCGTGCGGAAACCGGCGACCCCTTCGATGCGGGCCGCCGTGCGTTCCACGCGCTTTGCCCGTCGACCAAGTCACCACCCGAGCGCCCTTCGGCCGTGGCCTGCGCCAACGATCACCTCGCCTGCGGGGTGATGATGGAGGCGCTGGCCACGGGCCTCGCGGTGCCGGCTGATCTGGTGGTCATGGGCTTCGGGGACTTTCCGGTGGGCCGTCAACTGCAGCCCGCCCTGTCCACGGTGCACCCGCCCAGCCGCGAAATCGGCCGCGTCACCGCCCAGCTCTTGACCCAGGCGCTGGCCAGCGGCGAGCGCCCTCGCGGTACGGCCCTGCCCTGGCAGCTGCTGGCACGCGCCAGTACGCAGCGGGTGTGCTGAGGACTTCACACGCGGTCAGCCAGCCGCAGCGGCCCGCCGCCGGGCGACTCAGTCCGCCTGGATCCGCGCGGCGCTGATGATGCGCGCCCAACGTTCGACTTCATCCTTCAGGAACGGGGCGAACTCGCGTGCACCGCGCGCATCCACCCGAAAGCCCTGCGTGCGCGCCCGCTCGTTGATGTCGGCCCCCGCCATGATGGACACCACTTCGGCGCTGAGCTTGGCCACCATGGCATCGGGTGTCGCGGCCGGCGCCATGATGGCGGTCCAGTTCTCGACGGCCAGTGCCGGCATGCCCACCTCGGCCGTGGTCGGCACGTCCGGCACCAGGGGATGCCGCGCGGCGCTGGCAATGGCCAGCGCCCGCAGCTTGCCCGCCTTCACGTGCGCGATGCTCTCGGGCATGTTCGAGAAGATCACATCCAGCTGGCCGCCGATGAGGTCGGTCATGCTGGGCGCCCCGCCTTTGTAGGGCACGTGCTGGACGCTGACTTTGGCCGTGTCGTTGAACAACTCGAGCGTCAGGTGTGGCGGCGTGCCATTGCCCGACGAGCCGGCGTTGAGCTTGCCCGCGCGGGCCAGCGCCACCAAGTCCTTGAAGTCCTTGATCGCGCTGCCCGCGGGCACCACCACCAGCATGGGCGAGCCCGCCAGCAAGGCCACCGGCTTGAGGTCGCGCTGGAAGTCGAACGGCGCCTTGCCCTTGAACAGCGTCACGTTGGCCGCGTGCGTGAGCGTGATGGCCAACAGGTTGTAGCCGTCGCCCGGCGCCTTGGCGGCCGCGTCCGCGCCGATCTGCCCACCATTGCCGGGCTTGTTGTCGATGACGACATTCAGGCCCCAGCGGGCGCCGAGTTGCTGGCCCACCAGGCGCGCCATCACATCGGTCAATCCGCCCGGCGGGAACGGCACGATGTAGCGCAAGGTGGTGCCCGCCTTGGGGTAGTCGGTCTGCGCCTGCGCCCACGGCATGGCCATCGGGCCGAATGCCAAGCCGCCCACCACCCGGGCGATCCAATCACGTCGATTCATGCGGGTCTCCAATCCCATCCGTCCGAGCGCAGGGCGCGCAGGCCATCCCACGCTGGCGCGATTCAGGCCGCGCGCCAGGCCGCCACCAGCGCATCGGGCACCTCGAGGCCGTCGGCTTCCGCCTGCCGACGCAAGGCTTCGCGCCGCGCACCCGGCAAACGCACGCCTTCGTCGCTGAGCATCTCGGCCACCAGCACCTCCACGCGATCCAGGAAAGCGCCCTGTCCGGCCAGCGCGCCCGGGTCGATCACGATGAAGGCCTGGCCGATGCCCGGCCGGTTGCCCTCGTCGACGAAGAAGCTCGAGGCCTCAAAGCCGAACTTGGCACCGATCACCGCCGTCACCAGCAGCTCGACCACCAGGGCCAGCATCGCGCCCTTGGGCGAAGTGGCGGCGCCCACCGGCAACATCGAGCCCTGCAGCGCGGCCTGGGCATCGGTGGTGGCTTGGCCATCGGCGTCCAGCGCCCAGCCCAGCGGGATGGGCTCGCCCTTCTTGGCCGCCACCATCACCTTGCCACGGGCCACCTCGCTCAGGCTCAGGTCGATCATCAACGGGTCGGCCCCGCGGCGCGGAAACACCGCCGCCACCGGGTTGGTGCCGAAGATCGCATGACGCCCACCGGCAGCAGGCATGGCTGCGGGTGAATTGGAAAAGCCCAGTCCCACCATGCCGGCCGCGGCCACCGCCCGCAGGTGATCCACCACCACGCCGCAGTGGTGGCTGCGCACCACGCCGACCATGGCAATGCCATGCGACCTGGCCGCCGCCACGGCTTCGGTCACGGCCAATTCACAGGCGGCGAAGGCCAGGCCTTCGCCAGCGTCCACCACCAGGGTGCCGCCGTGGCGCCGCAGCACGCTGGCCTGCGCCTGGCCCAGGGCACGGCCGTTGCGCAAGTGCGTGGCGTACTGCGACACCCGACTCAGGCCGTGCGAGCCCAGGCCTTGTGATTCGGCCAGCACCAGCGCCCGCGCGGTGGCTTCGGCCATCACCGGGTTGGCGCCCGCGCGCTGCAGTTGGGCGCTGACCAGCGCCCTCGCTTCGTCCAGCGGCAGCTTCATGCCAGGGCCTCCAGCACCTTGTCGGCGATGAGCTCGCTGACGCGTTCGTTCGACTCGAAGGAGACGCCTGCGATGTGCGGCGTGAGGATCAGGTTGGGGCAGGCCTCGAAGTGCGCCGACAGCGGCAACGGCTCGCTGCCGAACACGTCGATGGCAGCGCCGCCGAGCCGGCCGTCGCGCAGTGCGGCGGCCAGCGCCACTTCATCGATGATGCCGCCGCGGGCCGTGTTGATCAGCACTGCGCCCGGCTTCATGGCCGCGATGCGCTCGGCATTGAACAGGCCACGCGTGCTGTCCACCAGCGGCACGTGCAGGCTCACCACATCACTCATCGAGATCACCTCGTCCAACCCGGCACAGCGCGCACCCGCTTGTGCAAAGGCGGGGTGGTCCTGGTCCATCATCGCGTCGAAGGCCTGCACCTGCATGCCCATCGCACGTGCGAGCCCGGCCGTGAGCTGGCCGATGGAGCCAAAGCCCACCAGACCCAGCGTCTTGCCATGGATCTCACGCCCGTTGGAGAGCGCATTGCGCGGCCATTGGCCGCCCGCCACCGCCGCCGATGCGCCGTAGGCACCACGCAGCAAGACCATGGCGGTGGCGATCACGTATTCGGCGACGCTCAAGGCATTGGCCCCGGTGGCCGGAATCACCTGCATGCCGCGCGCCTCGCAGGCCGGCACGTCGATGTTGTCCAGGCCCACACCCAAGCGCCCCACCACCCGGCACCGCCTCAGCGCGGCCAGCAGCTCGCCGCGCACCTGCGTGCGGTTGCGCACGATGATCGCATCGGCACCCGCGGCCAGTTGGGCCAGGCGCGCGGCCTCGTCGACCAGCTTGGGGTCGTAGACCACCTGGTGAGCGGCCTTCAGGCGCGCGACGGCGCGCTCGTCCATGAACTCGGTGATGACGATCTGGGCCATGCTGCGCGCTCCTGGTGATCAGGCCGACTCGTACAGCCGTGTCAGCACGAACTCGCGATGCCCCAGCGCCTCGGCGGCGGTGAGGCGTCCATTGGCCGTGCGCAACATGCATTCGAGCAACTGGTCGCCCGCCTGGTCGAGCGTGATGTCGCGCTGCAGCAGGCCGGTGACGTCCACATCCACGTGCTCGCTCATGGTGCGCACCGTGCGCGGGTTGGCGCAGATCTTGATGACCGGCACGATCGGGTTGCCAATCACGTTGCCCTGGCCAGTGGGAAAGAAGTGCACCGCATAGCCGGAGGCTGCGCACAGCGTCACCATCTCGGCCGCAGCGCTGGATGAATCCATGAACCACAGGCCCGGGTGCGTGGGCGCCTCGGCCTTGTCGATCACGCCGTCCACCGTGCACTTCTTGCCGATCTTCTGGATGTTGCCCAGCGCCTTCTCTTCGATCGTGGTCAGGCCGCCTGCGATGTTGCCCTTGGTGGGCTGGCTGTCGGACAGGTCGCTGGTCTTGTGGCGGTTCACCACCTCCTGGTAGCGGTCGAACATGAACATGAACTGCTCGCGCACCTGGTCGTTGGCACAGCGCGCGGCCACGATGTGCTCGCCGCCGGTGAGCTCGGTGGTCTCGCCGAAGCACAGGTAGTTGCCCAGGGCATGCAGCTTGTCGAAGGCATCGCCCACCGAGGGGTTGGCACCGCAGCCACTGGTGGTGTCGCTCTCGCCGCACTTGGTGCTGACCCACAGCTCGGAGATGTTGCAGGGCTCGCGCTGCTTCTCGCTGGCCCACTGCACATACTCGCGCGCGGCCTTGCTGGCGCGCAGGATGGTGTCGTGGTCACCGTGCAGTTCGATGCCGAAACCACACACCGGCTTGCCCGTGGTCTTGATGCCGTCCACCACCTTCTGCGTCCAGCCGTCCTCGATGCCGATGACGACCACCGCCGCCACGTTCGGGTTGCAACCCGCGCCGATGAGGGTGCGGAAGTGCAGGTCCAGGTCGGCCCCGAACTGCAGGCGTCCGTACGGGTGTGGGATTGCCATCGCGCCCTTGATGTTGTGGGCCACGGCCTCGGCCGCCGCGTTGGACAGGTCGTCCAGCGGCAGGATGATGACGTGGTTGCGCACGCCGACCCGGCCGTTTTCGCGCCGATAGCCGAGGAAGGTGGTGTTCTTGTCGATGATGCTCATGTCGGATGCTCCAGATTCGTTAACGACGTGTCCGCCGCGCCGATGCGCTCTTCACCCAGCGGAAGCCGCGGAACCGGCTTTGCCGGGCCGCCGGGTTCGCCCCTTGAGGGGGAGGCAGCCGAAGGCTGCTTCGGGGTGGGCCCGGTTACCATCTTTTTGTTTTGATGTTGTGCACGTGCGCGTGCTCGCCCACCTTGATGGGCGCGACGACCTTGCCCATGTCGATGCCGTACTTGACGACGGTGTCGCCGGCGGCCATGTCCTTCAGTGCCACCTTGTGGCCGATGGGGATGTCCTGCAGGGCCTGGATGCTCATCATCCGGTCCTCGTCCATGATCCAGCCGTTGAGCGTCATGCCGGCCTTCACGCCTTCGACGACGACCACCGCCACGGTGTCGTGGGCGGCATGCAAAACGAAGTGATTCATTCGAGCTTCTCCTGATCTGCCGGTTCAAGGTGGCAGCCTGGGCGGCATCGTCGGGCCACGCATTCTCCGCGTCAATCAGGTCATCCATATGACTTGCATGTCCCCGGCGGGTCGTCACAATCGCGGGCCATGCCCCCGGCCAAGCCCGCGTTCAGCGCCATCGCCCCCGAAGCCGGCGGCATGCCGCTGTACCGCAGCGCCAAGCGCGCGCTGCTGCAGCAAATCGAGAGCGGTGCGGTGCCCCCCGGCGAGGCCCTGCCCAGCGAGGCGGTGCTGGCGTGCGCCTTCGGCATCTCGGTGGGCACCTTGCGCCACGCCGTGGACGAACTGGTGGCCGAACACATCCTGGTGCGTCGGCAGGGCCGGGGCACTTTCGTTGCCACCCACGGCGCCGACCGTTTCCTGTTCCAGTTCTTCCACGTCGAGCGCAGCGATGGGCTGCGCGAGGTGCCCGCGGTCGAACTGCTGAGCTTCGAGCGCGGCCGACTCGATGACGAGGCCATCGCCAGCTCGCTGGGCCTGAAGCCGGGGGCGCCCGTGTTCCAGTTCAACAACCGCCTGGTGCTGCAGGGCCGCCCCGTCGTCCACGATCACATCACCCTGCCTGCCGCCCTGTTCAAGGGCCTGAGCGACAAGCGCCTGCGCGAGCGTCCCGGCACGATCTACCAGCTTTACCAGAGCGAATTCGGCATCACCGTGGTCAGGGCGCAGGAGCGCGCTCGGGCAGTGCCTTGTGACCGCGGCAGTGCGCGCGTCCTGGGCCTGGCGCCCGGTACGCCGGTGATGCAAGTGCAGCGCACGGCCCTCACCTTTGGCGATCGGCCCGTGGAGGCGCGCGTGTCGACGATCCACACCGGGGTACACGAATACGTGCACACGCTGCAGCGGCCAGCCTGACCGCGGTCAGCCGCGGGCCGACCGGCGGCGCCCGGGCGGCGGTGCGGTGGAGCCGCGCACCACCAGTTCGATGTCGATCTCCTTCTGCATGGGCACGCCGACCTGGCCGTCCAGGCGGCCCAGCAGGTAGTCGGCCGCCAAGGTCCACATGTGTTCGGTGGGCACGTGCACCGTGGTCAATGCCGGGCGCAAATGGCGCGAGAGTTCCAGGTCGTCGAAGCCGACGATGGACATCGCCCCCGGTACGTCAACGCCCTGGGCCTGGCATTCCAGCAGCGCGCCCCAGGCCAGCACGTCGTTGCCGCAGACCACTGCCGTCGGCGGCGACGGCGCCGCCAGAAGTGCCCGCATGGCCTCGCGCGCCGCCTGCAGGTTGTAGGGCGCCTCGACCACCGCCGCGGCCGGCAAGCCCACACCGGCCTCGGCCAAGGCCTCGCGCAAACCCGCCACGCGTTCGGCCGCACGGTCGTTGTCGGCGGTGATGCCGGCCAGCATGGCGATGCGCCGGTGGCCCAGGTCGAGCAGGTAGGTCACGACGCGCACCATCGCCGCCCGGTTGCGAAAACCGACACAGGCCGTGCCCGCTGGTGCCGGGAAGGCGCCGGTGTGCACCCAGGGCAGGCCGCGCTGCGCGAGCCGCAGCAGCAGCGCAGGACGCTGGCTCAGGCCGGTGAATGCCAAGGCATCGACGCCGCGGGCCAGCAGCGCCTGGGCCTGCGCGTCCTCCTGGGCCGCGTCGTAGTCACTGAAGGCCAGCAACACCAGGTGGCTCGATGCGGCCATGCGGTGCTGGAAGGCCTGCATGCCGCGGGCGAAGATGGCGTTGTCGATCGTCGGCACGATCACGCCCACGGTGCCGCTGCGCCGCAGACTGAGCGCCCGGGCACCCGCATGGGCCACGTAGCCCAGTCGCTCGACGGCGGCCAGCACCTGGTCGCGCAACGCGGGCCGCACGGAATCGGGCCTGTTCAGTGCCCGCGACACAGTGGCGGTGGAGACCCCGGCTTCGCGGGCCACGTCTTCGACCGTGGGGGTGCTGTTGGGTGGGTTGGCGCTCATCGACAGAAACCGCTTACAGGTATTCTAGGCGGACCATCCGGTTGCACTGCACCATAGGGAAAGCACCGACCGATTGGTACCCGTCGGGCCCTTGACAGGGCGGGTGCGCCGGCCAATCATCTGTAAGCGCTTACAAGACCCTGCCCGTGACCATGCCCCCCGCCTCACCCGCTGCACGTTTGCGCACCTGGGCCTACCGCGCCGCTGCGGTGCTGGGCAGCGTCTATGTGATCTACGTGGTGGGCCTGAAGTTGGCCAACCGGGTGATGGGCGGGCCGCTGGGCGACCTGGGCGAATTCGGGCTGGTGCTGGCGGCCGTGTCGGCGTTTGCCATTGGCCTGTTTGCCGACGAGGCCACGCGCCGACCCGACCACCCTTGACCTCTGACGCCGCCACAACGAAACCAGAAGGAGACTGACCGCATGAATCCCGACACCACCCTGCTCCACCGCCAGCTGCAGCGGCGCGCCTTTCTGCTGGCCGCCCGCCGCTACGGCACCACGGTCGCCGTGATGGGGCTGGCCGGCGGCTATCTGTTCGACAGCCAGGCACTCGCACAAACCTCGGCCGACGAGGAGAAGAAGCAGAAGGCCGCCAAGGTGACCATGCTGTTCGCCACCGAATACAAGGTGGAGGACTATGTGCGTTATCCGATCATGCAGGCCAAGTACAAGGAGAACATCGAGACCCAGTCCAAGGGCCAGATCTATTGCAAGCTGCATCCGGCCGGGCAATTGGGCATCGGCGCGGCGCTTGCGCAGAAGATCCAGGCCGGCACGGTGCATGGCGGCGCCGTGTCACTGTCCAATTTCAGCCCCTACACGCCGGTGGTCGACCTGATCAACATCCCCTATTGGTGCGGCGACAACCAGCGCTTTGCCAACCTCGTCACCAGCAAGGCCTGGAACGACGAGATCACGCCCAAGGTGATGGCCAAGGGCTACAAGCCCTTGTTCTATTTCACGGTTGATCCACGCGTGATTGCCAGCCGCAAGGGCTTCAAGCTGGTCAAGACCCCGTCGGACATGCAGGGCATGAAGATGCGCGTGCCGCCGTCCAAGCTGCTGCAGACCTTCTACCGCCTGGCCGGTGCCAACCCGACCGTGGTGCCCTGGGGCGAGACCGCCACCGCCATCAAGCAGGGCGTGGCCGACGGCCTCGACCCGGCCATCGCTGCGCTGGCCACCTTCGGCTTCAACGACCTGCTGTCCCACATCTCGTACATCCGCTCGGTGCCCGATGCGCAGATGTTCGCGGCCAACGCGGCCTGGTATCAGCAGCTGCCCGACGACCTGCGCCATGCCTTCGACGCCGCCAACGAACAGACGCAGGTCGAGACCTTCGCGCAGATCGAGAAGGCCCGCACCGAGTCGATGCGCACGCTGCGCGAGGGTGGATGCCAGTTCTACAACCCGACCGATGCCGAGATGAAGCAGTGGGTCGACGCCTGTGGCGAACAGCGCAAGGAATACGACGAGTTCAAGCTGCAGTTTGCCGGCTCGATGGCCGCTTTCGACGGGTTCAAGAAGGCCGCCAACACCAAGGGCCCCATCACGGTGGCCGATTTCAAGCTGTAGGACTGGAAGGTTCGAGCCGCGGCCACCCCGCCCAGGGGTGCGCTGCGGCCTGCCTGCACCCCCATGAAACGCCTTCTTCAAGCGCTGGACCGCGACGCCGAGCGTTGGGTCATGCTGGTGTTCTACACCTTCTGCTGCATCGTCATCGTGCAGGAGGTGATCCGCCGTTTCGTCTTGAACTACTCGTCGGCCTGGGGTGAAGAGGCGGCGCGCTATGCCTTCATCTACCTGGGCTGGATCGGCGCGGCCTATGCGGTGCGCGAACGAGCCCACATCCGCTTCGACATCCTGCTGCAGCGCATGGGCGCCCGCGGCAAGGCGCTGGTGTTCATCGTCGCCGAGCTGGCGACCATCGTGTTCGCGTGCATCGCGCTGTACTGGAGCCTGCACACCATTCGCCAGTTGCTGCAGTTCGAGGGCACCACACCGGTGTTGCGCATCAACAAGGCCTGGTTCGAAGCGGCGGTGCCGATCGCCTTTGCGCTGATCGTCTTCCGCAGCGCACAAGCCATGTTGCGCGATTGGCGCGACCTGCGGGCCGGGCGCGAGCCCTACGCCGGCAAGGCCATGTTCGACGAATGAGAACGGGCGCCGCAACATGATGAATCCCGTGGTCTGGTCGGTCGTCGGCATGATTGCCTTGCTGTTGATCGGCGTGCCGTTCTGGGTGTCCATGGGCCTGGGCACCGTGGTCATGCTCGCCGCCACGCAGGCGCTGCCGCTCACGCTGGTGGGCGAGGCGCTGTTCGAGGGCGTGGACTCCTTCGCGCTGATCGCGATCCCGTTGTTCGTGCTGACAGGCGATGCCATGGTGCGCACCGGGCTGGGCGAGAAGCTGCTGAACTTCGCCGAGGCCACGTTCGGCTCGCTGCGCTCGGGCTTCGGCACCTCCACCGTGATGGGCTGCGGCCTGTTCGCCTGCATCTCGGGCTCGGACGCGGCCGACGCCGCCGCAGTGGGGCGGCTGACGATGGACCGCCTGGTCGAACGCGGCTACCCCAAACCCTATGCCTGTGCGCTGGTGGCTTCGGGCGCCTGCACCGGCATCCTGATCCCGCCGTCCATCGCCTACATCATCATCGGGCTGGTGCTCGGCGTGTCGAGCTCCACCCTGTTCCTGGCCGCCTTCGTGCCTGGCGTGATCGTGCTGCTCTCGGTGATGATCACCAATGCCGTGATCAACCGCATCCGGGGCTACGAAACCTCGACCGGGCATTTCGAGCTGCAACGCTGGCTGCGTGCGCTGTGGGACGCGCGCTTCGCGCTGTCGATCCCGTTGATCATTCTGGGTGGCATCTACAGCGGCGTGTTCACACCCACCGAATCGGCCGCGGTGGCGGTGACGGTGGCCGTGGGCACCGGCATGGTCCAGGGGCGGCTCACCTTGGCCGACTTTCCGGCGATGCTGGGCACCTCGGCCCGCGTCTGTGGCGTCGTGCTTCCAATCATTGCGGTGGCACTGCTGTTCTCCCAGGCGCTGACCGTGCTGAACGTGCCGCAGCTGTTCGTCGAATGGGTGATGGGCTTCGGCACCGGGCGCACCACGGTGGTCCTGCTGTTCCTGGCGATCTGGGTGGTGGCCGGCATGTTCATGGAGACCGGCCCGAACATCGTGGTCTTCGGGCCATTGCTCTGGCCGCTGGCCAAGGCCGTGGGCATGGAGCAGATCCACTTCTGCGTGTTCATGATCACCACGCTGGGCCTGGGCTTCATCACGCCACCGTTCGGTCTGAACCTGTTCGTCATGTCTGGGCTGACACGGGTGCCGGTATCGGCCATTGCGGCACGGGCCGCACCGTTTGCCATCGTGATGGTGGGCGTGTCCGCGCTGATCGGCTTCGTGCCGTGGATTTCCATGTTTGCCATCGGCCGCTGAGCGCGCCAACCACGAGGACTCAGTTGCCATGGGCACCATCACCCTGAAGAAAGCCGCCAAGACCCCCGAGACCGAGACCGCCGCGGCGCAGAAGGTCGTGACCGAGATGCTGGCCACGATCGAGGCCGGCCGCGAGCAGGCGGTGCGCGACTACGCGAAACAGCTCGACCACTGGACCGGCGACATCGTGATGAGTGCAGCCCAGATCGACACCGCGATCGCCGAGGTGCCGGCCCAGGTGCGCGCCGACATCGACTTTGCGGTCAAGCAGGTGCGCGACTTCGCTCTGGCACAGCGGCAATCGGTGCACGACGTCGTCACGCCCCTGCACCCCGGTGTGACGGCCGGCCAGAAGGTCGTGCCGGTCAACGTGGTCGGCTGCTACGCGCCTGCCGGCCGCTATGCGCACATCGCCTCGGCCTACATGACCGTGGCCACGGCCAAGGCCGCGGGCGTGAAGACCGTGATCGCCTGCTCATCGCCATTCCGCGGCGGCGGCATGCATCCGCACGTGCTCTATGCCTTCAAGGCAGCCGGGGCCGATGTGGTCATGACCTTGGGCGGCGTGCAGGCCATCGCTTCGCTGGCTTACGGTCTGTTCACCGGACAGCCGGCCGATGTGGTGGTGGGGCCTGGCAACAAGTTCGTCGCCGAGGCCAAGCGTGCGCTGTTCGGCAAGGTGGGCATCGATGTCTTCGCCGGGCCCTCCGAGGTGGCGGTGATCGCCGACGATTCGGCCGACCCGGCGATGGTGGCATCCGATCTGGTGGGCCAGGCCGAGCATGGCCACGAGTCGCCGGCCTGGTTGTTCACCACCTCGCGGGCCTTGGCCGAGGACGTGATGCGCCGCGTGCCAGTGCTCATCGACGCGCTGCCGCCCACGGCCCGCGACGCGGCCGGCGCAGCCTGGCGCGACTATGGCGAGGTGATCGTCTGCGACACCCGCGAGGAAGTCGCCGCCATCTCCGACCGCTACGCCAGCGAACACCTGGAGGTGCATGCGCGCGAGCTCGACTGGTGGCTCGATCGACTCACCTGCTACGGCTCGCTCTTTCTCGGCGAAGAGACCACGGTGGCCTACGGCGACAAGGCCAGCGGCCCGAACCACGTGCTGCCGACCAAGGGTGCCGCGCGTTACTCGGGCGGCCTGTCGGTGCACAAATTCATGAAGACCCTCACCTGGCAGCGCATGACGCGCGAGGCCGCGCGCGACATCGGTGAGGTCACCGCCCGCATCTCGCGGCTCGAAGGCATGGAAGCGCACGCACGCACCGCCGACGATCGCCTGGCAAAGTACTTTCCTGGCCAGCGTTTCGACCTGGGCGAGCCGGTGAAGGTGTGACAAGGCCTGGGCCCCACGACATGCCCACCAACCTTGCCGCATTGACCGCATGGTTTTCGCTCGCCGGTCGCCGCGCGGTGGTGACCGGTGGCAACGCCGGCATTGGCAAGGCCATGGCCACCGCGCTCGGCCGCGCCGGCGCGTCGCTGCTGCTGGTGGCCCGGCGCGACGAGCAACTGCTTGCGACCGCCGAGCTGCTGCGCGCCGAGGGCAGCAGCGTCGACACCCTGGCGCTGGATCTCGGCCGCGCCGACGACCTGCCCGCTGCGGGCCGGGCGATCCTCGAGCGGGCCGGGTCGGTGGACATCCTGGTCAACGCCGCCGGTGTGAACTTGCGCCAGCCCTTCGCAGAGGTCACGCCCGAGTCCTGGAACCTGCAGCTGGCGCTGCACCTGGGTGCGCCCTTCTTCCTGACCCAGGCCTTGGCGCCTGGCATGGCGCAGCGGGGCTGGGGCCGCATCATCAACATCGCGTCGCTGCAATCCACGCGCGCCTTTGCCAACGGCGCGCCCTATGGCGCCGGCAAGGGCGGCGTGGTGCAGCTCACCCGTGCCATCGCACAGGCCTGGTCGTCGCAAGGCATCACCTGCAATGCGATCGGGCCGGGATTCTTCCCCACCGACCTGACCGCGCCGGTGTTTGCCGACCCGGCGCTGGCGGACTTCCACGCCAAACGCACGGCCGTCGGCCGCAATGGCCAGCTCGACGACCTGCATGGCGCCACCGTCTTCCTCGCCAGCGCGGCCAGCGCCTACGTCACCGGCCAGACGCTGATGGTCGATGGCGGCTACACCGCCCAATGAGGCTGGCGCCAATGAACCTGGCGCGAGAACGGCGCGTCCACCTTTCAGGACATTTGCAAGCATGAAAGCCCTCGTCTACACCCAAGCGAACGAAGTGCGTCTGCTCGAGCGCGACGCACCCGCCATGGCACCCGGCGAGGTGGTGCTGCGCATCGACGCCGTGGGCATCTGCGGCTCGGACATGCACGCCTACCATGGCCATGATCCACGCCGCCTGCCCGGGCTGGTGCTCGGGCACGAGTTCGCCGGCACCGTGCTGGGCAGCGCACACCCGATGTGGCGCGCCGGCATGCGCGTCACCGGCAACCCGCTGATCACCTGCGGCCACTGCGAATACTGCGTGCAGGGTCGCGACAACCTGTGCGCCCGACGCACCATGGTCGGCATGACTCGGCCCGGCGCGTTCGCCGAGCAGATGGGCATCCCGGGCCAGTGCCTGATCGCCCTGCCCGACACGCTGGGCGCGCTGCAGGCCGCGCTCACCGAGCCTGCCGCCACCGCGCTGCACGCCATCAACCTGTCGATGAAGAGCCTCGTGCGCCCGCTGCCCGAATGCCGCGTGCTGGTGCTGGGTGGTGGCGCCATCGGCATGCTGGCCGCGTTGTTGCTGCGTCACTACGGCGTTGATCGCCTGGAGGTGGCCGAGGTGAACCCCTTGCGCCGCACCTCGCTGCAGCAGCACGCGCGCTGCGTCGCCTTCGACCCACTCGAGCGCGGCGCCGATGACAACGCCTTCGACTACGTCATCGACGCCGTGGGCAGCATCCAGACACGCCAGAGCGCTTTGGCGGCGGTCAAACCGGGCGGCGTGGTGATGCACATCGGCCTGCAGGACTGGGCCAGCGAGATCGACATGCGCAAGCTGACGCTGGCCGAGATCACGCTGCTGGGCACCTACACCTACAGCACGGCGGACCTGCGCGCCACCGTGGCCGCCCTCGACCGGGGCGTGTTCGGCGACCTGTCGTGGGTGGAGCGGCGGCCGCTGTCGCAAGGTGCGCAGGCCTTCGACGACCTGCACCATGGCCGGCTGGCCTCGGCCAAGGTGGTGCTGGAGCCTGGCGCCTGAATGGCGCGTCCTCTCTCCGGCCCGGGCACGGTCACGGTCACAGGCGTCGACATGCGGGCCATCCAGTTCTCCGGCGACCAGCGCATCGAGCTGGTCCATCGGCCCTGGCCGGTGGTGGCGCCGGGCGAGGTGCTGCTGCGCGTGCGGCGCACCGCGCTGTGCGGCAGCGACGGCAAGCTCTGGCGCAAGGGCGCGGCACACACGCCGGGGCATGAGATCTTCGGCCTCGTCGACCAACCGGGCCATGCCCGCCATGGCCAGCGATGCGTCGTCTACATCCCGGTGCACTGCGGGCAATGTGCGCAGTGTCTGGCAGGCCAGACCCACACCTGCGAGCGCGAGTCCACGCTGATCGGCTGGAACCGCGACGGCGGCTATGGCGAAGCGCTGGCCGTGCCCGAGCCGTGCCTGCTGCCCGTGCCCGAGGACATCGACGACGACCTGGCGCCGCTGCTGCTGGACACCATCGGCACCGCCGCACATGCGCTGCGCCTGGTGCGGCCCTTGCTGCGCAACCTGGCATCCATGCGGGTGCTGATCACCGGCGCCGGCCCGGTCGGCCTGGGCGGCCTGATCGCCTTGCTCGACATGGGGGCGACGAACGTCAGCATGGCCGACCCGCGGCCGCAGCGCTGCGCCCTGGCCGCCTCGCTCGGTGCGCGCATCCACCCGGTGGGCGAGCGCAGCCAGCGCTTCGACCTGGTGCTGGAATCCAGCGGCAACCTGGCCGCGCGCGACCAGGGCCTGGAAGTCGTTGCCGCCCAGGGGGTGATGCTGTGGGTGGGCGAAAACGACGAGCCCTGGACGGTGCACGAGACCAAGCCCGTGCGGCGCAAGGACTTCTTCCTGGTGCGCTCGTTCTACTTTCCCAAGTCCGATCACGAGGCCAACATCGCGTTGTTGCGCCGGCACCGTGCGAGCTACGAGCGGCTGGTGGACCGCGTGTTCGACATGGCCGAGATGGGCACCGAGTTCGCGCGTTTCATGGCCGGCGAGCGCATCAAGCCGTTGATGCGGGGCACGGCGTGAGCCGCGCCACGCGTCGGCTGCTGTTTGTCGGCCAGGCGGTGCTCGACCAGGTGTTCTGCGTCGAACGGCTGAGCGCGGAGGCAGGCAAGGGCCAAGCCAGCGATCACCGTGCGCAGGCCGGTGGCCTGGCGACCAACGCGGCCAGGGCAGCGCAGCGCCTGCGCGATCCATCAAACAAGCTGTCGGTGCGACTGGCCTCGGCGGTGGGGGACGATGCAGCAGGCTTGCTGCTGCAACAAGACCTCGGCGATGAAGGCATTGATCTGGGCGCCCTGGCCTGCGTCGCGGGCGCACGCACCAGCGTCTCGGCCGTGCTGGTCGACAGCCTGGGCGAGCGCCAGATCCACAACTTTCGCGGCGACGCCTTGGTGCGGGCGCCGGTGCCCGAGGCAGCGAGCTTCGACGGCGTGGTCGGCGTGCTGGTCGACCCACGCTGGCCGGCAGCGGCCATGGCGGCGCTGGCCCATGCGCGGGCCGCGCACATCGTGTCGGTGCTCGATGCCGAAGTGGCACCGCGCGAGGTTCTGCGCACCCTGGTGCCGCTGGCCGATTGGTGTGTGTTTTCCCGCGCGGGCCTGTCGGCCTGGGGTGGAGACGCCGACCTGCCCGCGGCCGAAGCCCTGGCCCTGGCGGCCCGCGCGACCTCGGGCGTCGAACTGGTCGTCACCTTGGGGGCCGACGGCGCGCAGTGGCATCGACCCGACGGCACCTGTCACGTGCTGCCGGCATTCCGGGTGCCCGTGGTCGACACCAATGGGGCGGGCGACGTGATGCATGGCGCGCTGCTGCTGTCGCTGGCCGAGGGCCGGCCGCCGGCCGCCGCGCTGCGCCGTGCGATGGCCGCCGCGGCGCTGGCGTGCAGCGGCCAATGCCCAGACCGGGCCGAACTCGACCGATTCATGGAGACCGTGTGATGGATGCAGTTTCGAGTGCCGGCAAACGCTGGCGCCTGCGCCGCCTGGCCGATGCGAAGGGCTTCTTTTCAATGGTGGCCATCGACCAACGCCCGCCGATCTTTGCCCAATTGGCCAAGGCCACCGGCATCGCGCCCGACGACGTGCCATTTGCCGACATCGTGGCCGCCAAGCGGGTGCTGGCGCAGGGCTTTGCCAGCGAGGCCAGCGCGATGCTGGTCGATCCGAACTGGGGCTATCCGGCAGCAGCCGATGTGCTGAACCCGGCCGCCGGCCTGGTGATGACGCTGGAAGACCACCGCACCACACCCGACCGGCGCTCCTCTCCGATTGCCGATTGGTCGGTCGACAAGATTCGCGCCTTGGGCGGTGACGCCGTCAAGCTGCTGGCCTGGTACCACCCCCAGGCGTCGGCCGCCGTGCGTGAGCACCAGCAGGCCTTCGTGCAGCAGGTCGGGGAAGACTGCGCGCGCTGCGAACTGCCCTTCGTGCTGGAGTTGCTGCTTTACCCGCTGCACACCGACGACGCCAGCGCCTACCGAGAAGACCTGGCCAAACGCGCCGACGAAGTGCTGCAAAGTGTGGAGACCTTTGCCGCCGCGCGTTTCCAGGTCGACCTGTTCAAGCTGGAAAGCCCCCTGCCGGCAGAAGACGTGCCCGCGCTCGACGCGCCGGCCGCCGACACCTGCCAGCGGCACTTCCTCGCGTTGAACGCCGCCTGTGCTGGGCGACCCTGGGTCATGCTTTCAGCCGGCGCGTCGGCCGGCGCCTTCGAGCGCGTGGTCGGGCACGCCGCCCGCGCCGGCGCGGCGGGCTTCCTGGCCGGGCGGGCGTTGTGGGCCGACGGACTGGCGCTGTGGCCCGACCAGGCCGCCGTGGCGCAACATCTGCGCACTGTAGGCCTGCATCGTCTGAGGCACCTCAAGGCGCTGATGGCGCGCGAGGGTCGGCCCTGGCAGCCCCCGGCCTGGATGCCCGGCGTTCGGGCCGAGGGCGAGTTCGCTCAAGGTCGGTGATCGAACCGACCCCGCCCGCTTCGGCCACCGCGGGGCCTCAAGGCGTGCTCAGACTGAACTCCTCTCAATATGCCCAGACCCGACCTGCCTTCGACCAACATCCACGTGCCGAGTCGTCGAGGCACCACGGTGGGACCCTACATCAGAACAATGTCGTATCGTTCAGACCCAGGAATTTTCTGCTTATGCATCAGTAGCTTAGCTGCGTTTCTCGCGTTGTGGCTCGCCCTACCCACCCAGCCGGTTACCCATCGTCCGTGGGACGCTATGGAACTCAAAGATCCAAGCTGAAGACCGGCTGCAGGCTTGATTGTCATCGAAGCCATTCCGATGTCCAGAGCGCGCCCAGGGTCACGGTGCCCCTCCGTGGACCAACGATGCGATCAGCCGAGGGCAGGCCTTCAACTTCGTTGGCTTCCGGTCCATGACCGCAGTCGTCCGACGAAGGTGAGCAACGTCGGCTCAGTGTTCAACGTTTGCAAGGCTGTAGAAACGCGCAGCTTCTGCAGAGACCAGGCCTGCACGTTTGCAGCGGCTTAGCCATTCCCTGCAAAGGCCTTTCTCCGAGCGACCAAAGCTTGACTTCGTCGGCAGCCAACAGGTCTACTTGATGGACAGAGCTGCCACGGAGACCTGCGATTCGGACGACCACGTACCCCGTCGCGTCGACAACCTCGCAGGTCTGACTACTGAGTGCGAATCGTTGTGCCGACAGCTCGATGACGTCCGACAAGTAGACCTCGTCGGCTTTCCTCGTCTTCAGCTCCACCAACGTCACGACACCCGCGAAGTCTCGGTACGCCCGATCTACCTTGGCGGACACCGACACAGGCCCTGCCGACCTGAAAAGCTGCTCGGCGTAGGCCAGCCGCGAGGCTCGGAGTTCGTGGGGCAACCAATCGCTCGTCCTGGTCTTTCGCCGCTGTAGGGCGCGCCACACCAGCCAAGCGACAAGCCCGCAAAGGATGGCGCCCGGCAGTTCATGGTGCACGACGAGCCTCCGTCGCGCTCAGCCACCGGAGCGCCAGCCAGACAACCGGTCGCAACGCGATCCGGAGCACCGAGTGCGCCCAAGGCTGTCGCTCCAGCATCCGGCAGACGCCGGGCGCAACGCGGTAGTAGGTGCCAATCAGCCGCCGGCCCGTCGGCACGCGCCGCAAAACCTGGTCCCTGAAAGCCCTGAGAGTCTGAGTCTCCGGCCCTTCGCCGAACACCATGGTCGCGATGAAGCAGCGACCAGGCGGTGTCGACGCGATCCGCCCTTCACGATAGAACCGTTCATGTTCGCGCCGGCCGCGCTCGATCGCGGCCCGCTGCGCGGGCAAGCGTCGTTTGCCGTACCGGTGTTCGAACACGACCAGGCGCTCGCAAACGCCCATCTGCGCCAACTCCGATGCGCTGACTGATGCCGACGGTCGGCAACTTTTTCCCGCTGCGTTCATTCAAGCCTCCTCGCCAACAGTTGGGGCGTCAAAGGCATGGTTTGTATGGCGAGCAGCCACCGGGTTCACGCCCGGCGGCGCAGGCGGGACAGCGTTTCCCATGACGGGCATGCCATTCCCAACCGGCGCCAACATCCAGAGCTGCGCCAGCAGCCCCTCGTGGGCAAGGAAGCGAAGCCGGTTGACCCGCTTCGTCCCCTTGTTGAACCGGATCAGATCGTCGTACAGGCGCGGGTTGTCGTCGCGTGTCATCTCGAACAGCAGGCGCACCGGCTCGTCGTTCGGGCGGGTCTTCGTCGTCATGCGACCTCTCCTTCGCCCGAAACAGCGCGAGCTGGTCGCCCGGCAGTTGCCAACACCGTGTGGGCGTAGTTCGTGCCGCCGATCTGATAGCCCCGGACGTTCGCAAACATCGGTTCCTTCACGGCGAGCACCTGGTGCGTCGCAAACGCTTCCTTCACTGCCCTCTTGAACAGGAAGGCGCCGCCCCCGACGAGGATGACGTGCTGGACGTTGTACGACTCGCCGATGCGCTGCATCATGGCAGCCACCGCCTCCTTCGCGATGATCTCGACCATCGGCTTCATGCGGGCCAGCTTGTAGGTCCGCTGGTAGATGGTCAGGTCTTTGCCAGTGCGCAGCGCCAGGTCGATGTTGTCCAAGTTGGTGTACGGCCGGCCGATCTCGTGGCTGATGTCGTCGGCGATCAACTGCAGGATGTTCGAGACGCCGCGATCGACCGAGTAGCTCTGCTTGTGCGAGAGCTTCATGCCTCGCGCTACCAGCCAGTCGAATGTTCGCGAGCCCGGGTCGATGACCAGACTGTGCTCGTGCTCCATCGCCTCGACCTTGTTGTGCTGGGTCGCGTAGTCGATCAGCGCGCCGTTCGGCTGGGCCATCGCCAACGCCTTGCGTACCAACACGGTCTTGCCACCGCCCACGTCGTGGCGACCCGTCATCAACTTCTCCAGTGCGGCCTTCTTCGCAGCGAACACCGCCACTGGCAGACCGACCACCAGCAAGTCGATGGCATCGAGCTTCATCATGCGCAGTGCACCACGTGCCAAGGCCAGGTACTGGGGCGTGTCGATGTAGTCGCCGTGGATCTGCGTCGCCCGGAATGCATCGGCAGTCAGCATCACGTCCGGCCCGACTTCGTAGAACAGTCCGGTGATAGGAATGGCGAAGGTCTTCCGCCCTTCCCCGCCAAGCGTCTTCGACGGGTCGCGCGCGCTGGGATAGGCCCGCGACGGGAAACTGGCGCAGCGGATATCGCCGGGGTTGCTGCCCGTCGCGTCGGTGACGAACTTGGTGTTGCCGAATCCGACATCCACCGCTCGAACGATGATTTCCATGGGGAAGCTCCAAGACAGGGTTGCAAGGTAATCAGCATCGGCAAACCGATGCCGTCGATCCACGCAGAACGCCCCCTCGAAGCGGTCGGTTTCGGGATCAGCTATGAACCGAGTCCGAGTACAACGTCTTCGGTTCTCGGTCCAGGACGAGCCCGCTGCCAAGGCACATGAGCAAGCCCTGCGTGTCGAGCCACGGTCTCACCTGAAAGCGGCCTGTCAAGGGCACATCCAGCCAGACACAGCCAGACATGGCGCGCGCTGCTACCCTCGCCCACCCTCGCCCAAAATCCCGGTAGGGACCTGAGGCCGCACTTTCCCCTGTCAACCCCGCGCGCAGCCTCGCTGCTGGTCACTGTCGGGAAATTGAAGGGCATCAGCAGCGCATCCCGATGTGCTGATTGCCATCCGCAATCGGCGCCGATTTCCGGCGCTTTGCACTCCAGCGCATTGACGCTGTGCCGGGTCGGTCGTCTACTGGCGGCTCCCGTGGCACTCCTTGGCCAGCTCCCTCGCGGAGCAAAAGGCGTCGCAGTCGTTACCTGCCCTCCAAGCTCCGGTCTTTGAACCGGCCCAGCCACCGTCCTTCGAGGCGATGGCCCCGAGGTCTTCTCGTGGAGTTTTCGTAGAGCATTGCCTGTGACCCTGCCAGCGTTCCCACGCTGGGCGTTCCTGAAACGCGCCACGGCTTTCGACAACCTGGTCGGCACCCGATGCCGCACCACTGTTCCCGCCATTCCTTCGAGCACGCGTCTCACGCAGCGCGCGGTTGTGTTTGCCCCTTCATGGGCTCCCCGCGCGTCACCGCTCGTCAGCTCGACACCGCCCTGGACTTTCGGTCAGGGGTGGAACCCTGCGAGCGAATGGCGCTACGACACAGAACTGATCCACCACAAGGCGTCGAGGCTCGACCTCGCCGCTGATGCTCGCCGCCCTTGAGGCGCGCGACATCCCCAACCCCACGGTCGCAGAAATGCGCGAACGGGACGGATCACATGTTCATTTTTAAGGTTGACCGAGCTGGTTGATGCCACCCCCTGCGGGACCGGTATCGGCCAGCGAACTCCTGGGTAGGCGCAACGACATTCGCGGTCGAGCGTTGCGCCTTGCACTGACCGCTGACCGGCATGACGACGGAATCCGTCTCGCCGGTGACTTCTGGAATTCCACGCTTCTTCATCAACCTCTGCGCGCTGCTCGGGACAGCACGCAGGCCATCACGGAACACTGCTATGACCAACACTCGCGTACATCGCCCTCACAACCGCCGCGTCCAAGGCTCCAACGGAGCCGGCCGCGCCACACCTCTTCAACCGATCCGCCGCCAGGACTGGGCGGGCCTGAGCCCGCCGGACATCCTGGCGCGCTACCGCATCGGCCATACGCCGCCAGCCCAGGTGCTGGAGGTCCTGCTCGAACTCTTCAACACTTTGCACACCTCGCTCGAGAAGACCGTCTCCCACAAGACCCGCCAGGAGCGCGCGCAGTTTCTGCGCCGCTTCTTCCGCGACCTGAAGAAGAAGGCCGGCTTCAAGACCCTGCCCGACCCGCGCAACCTGGGGCAGAGGCATGTCCAGGCGATGGTTGAGGTGTGGCAACGCGAGAGGCTGGCGCCGGGCACCATCCAGACCTACCTCAGCTTCCTGCGCGGGTTGGCGATGTGGATGGGCAAGCACGGGTTCGTGCACCAGCCGCAACACTACGGCCTGGAACTGACGGAATACCAGCGAACCGGCCTGGCCGAACGGGACAAGAGCTGGTCGGCCCAGGGCATCGACGTGGCCGCGCTGATCGAGAGGGTGGGCATCTATGACCGCTACGTCGGGGCATCGCTTCGGCTCAGCCTGGCGCTGGGCCTGCGGCGCAAGGAGTCGGTGATGTTCAGGCCGCACCGCAACCTGGTCGCGTTCGAGGCGACGGGTCTGCCGCCCGAGGAACGGGAAGCGGATCGGTACGCGCGAATCAAGGAAGGCAGCAAGGGCGGGCGCTTGCGCTTCGTGGCGCTGGACTCACCGGTGCGGCTGGCCGCAGTGAAACACGCGCAAGACGTGGCGGTCGGCCTGGACGCGCACATGGGCGATCCCGACCGCGACCTCAAGCGCAACCTCCGCCGCTTCGATTACGTGCTCGAAAAGTTCGGCGTCACGATGCGCCAGTTGGGTGCGACCGCCCACGGCCTGCGCCATGAAATGCTGAACGATGTCTACGAGGACAAGACCGGACAGCCTTCGCCGGTTCGTGGCGGCGGCCCGGTGCCGCCTGAGCTCGACAAGGCGGCGCGGTTGGCAGTGGCCAAGCTGGCGGGGCATTCCCGCACGAGAGCATCCGGGGCCTATTTAGGCGCCGTGTTGGACAAACGAGCCTTGCCGTGCGACCGCCCCGGCCAGGACGACGCCGATCCGGTCCCGGCTTGACACGTCCTCGGCGAGGGTGCGGCGCAGGCATTCGCTGCGCCGCACCCGATGCCCCTTCCCCTATGCGGCCTGGGCTTCTTCTTCCGTGGACTCGGCTTCCTGCTGCGCCACCGTCTGAGTCAGCGTACGCAGGCATGTCGGCAACCAGCCGGTACCTGCGATGGTCTGCTCGGCACCCTTCACTACGTCATCCTTCTTCAATGCAACCAGTGGGCTGGCAGCGTTGGCTCCTGCTGCTTCGGTCACCACGTCGAGGATGCGGGACTTGGAAACATGGCTCAGGTAGGACGTGCCGGTCGCGGTCCACCATTGGGTCATGTCCAGGTTCAGCGCGGTCGCAAGGGCGTCGGTGCTCTGCTTGTCGCGTTCGACACCCGACACACCGGTCACGCTGGAGGCGACTAGCAAGGTCAGCAACTGCATCACCGTCGCTTGCTCCTGCTGCAGCAACCACGGCAGCACCGCTTCGGCCGTCCGAGGCAGACGCTGCACCCAGGTCTGCCGTTCGGTGTCGAACTGCTTCCAAGCGGGACTGTCGGCCATGTCTTCAGCTTCGCTACGCAGGCCATCGTGCGTGTCGGTGGCGCTGACGTTCAACGCGTCGTCGCCGCCCCGGTAGCGTTGAAAGCCATCCTTGATGAGCTTGATCGCCAACTGCGCGGTGATGGCCGCGAGCGCCACGTCGGGCCGAAACATGAGTTCGGCCTGGATCGCCGCCACGCGGTGGGCGGTGAGACGGCGCATCAACTTCTCCGAATGCACGGGCCGGGTGTTCGCGGCGGGCAGCGAGACCAGGGCGCCGGACGCGCCCTGCTGGATGCCATCCTTCACGGCTCCCCGGGCTGCATCGACGACGACGTTGCGGTCCTCGGGCCGGATCAGGCCGCGCTTGACTTCGGCGGTGCCCGCGTTGCCCACGAACACCACACATCCGGCCTGGGCCACCCACTCGACGGGCCACACGCTCAGAGCGTCTTCAAGGACGGTGACCTGCGCCTGCAAGTCTTCCGCTTCGGCTTCGAGCTTGAGGAATTCCTCGTCCTCGCCAGCGTCATCGTTCTCCTGATCCGCCAGCGCCTCCATGCGTTCGTGGCGCGTGGCGATCTGCGCTTCGAGTTCCGTGATGGCGGCGGCTTCCTGCTCAGTGGGCGTACGGCGGGCCTTGCGCAGCTCGCCGTGCTTCGAGAACTCCTCGAAGTTGTACCGGGCACGCACTTCGGTCCACTTCCAGCCTTCCACCGCGATCTGCTTGGCGGTCTTCTGGAGTTTGTCGACGGCCAGACGCTCCAGCACGGGCGCATCGAGCAGGTAGGCCGTCTTGTCGTTGTCGCTGAACAGATCGCGCCGCAGCATGCCACCGGCCTTCTCATAGGCTTTGAGCGTGACGAAGCGGGCCACGCTGTCCTTGCCGGAGTCGATTTCGCCTCGCGTGAGCATCTGCCGCAGGTGGTCGGGGCTGCGGTTCCATTCGGGCTGGTTGACCCAAGTCTGTTCCTGCCGCTCGTGGTCGTCGATGGAGGCCAGCACCATCAAGCAGTCCAGGCTGATCTTCTCGGCGCGGAACTGCGCCATCAACTTCGGCGACACGGTGGACAGCTTCATGCGACGCTTGACAACCAACGGCGTCACGCCGAATGCCGCCGCCACGTCCTCAACCGACTTGCCCTCTGCGATCAGCTTGGTGAAGGCAATGAATTCGTCGGCGGCGTGCATCGGTACATGGAAGCAGTTCTCGGCGAGGCTGGCGATCAAGGCCTTGTCGGCGGGCACCACGAGCACCGGCACGGGGTAGTTGTCCGGGATGTCGCCGCCCGTCACCAGCCAGTTCAGCGCTTCTAGGCGCCGGCCTCCGGCGCAGACGTCGAACTGGCCGCGCAGACCCTTGATGACGATCAGGTTTTGCAGCACGCCGCTGGCCTTGATAGAGGCTGCGAGTTCGGCGATGCTCATCTTCGATGTGCTGCCGCTCGGACGCACCTGGTAGTCCTGCGACAGCGACAGTTTGTTGAACGGGACGGTGATGCGCGGCAAGGCCGCGATCACGGCCTCGATTTCGGTTTTGGTGAATTTCATCGGCGTCTCCTGGGTTGGGTGAACGGGACACGCATCGCGTATCCATGCGTTCAGCATCTCATCGGACTTCGCTGATGCAAGGGCTGCGCGGCAAGTGCTGCGCGGCTCGCTCTGCTGGCCACAATTGACTTCTTTCCGATCCACGAAGGAACCGCCAATGGAACGCTGGGGGCAATACGCTTTCTTCTCGGTGGTCTTCGCCGGTTTCACATCGGTGATCGCCAAGCTTGGTCTGGTCGGGATATCGGCCAACCTCGGACCGGCCATCCGGACCTGCTTCGTCTTCGTGTTCGTACTGATGTTTGCCCGCGTGGCTTCTGCACGAGGCCATAACGCCCGCCAAGCTGATCGGCGCAGCGCTGATCATTGCCGGGCTTGTGGTGATCGCGCGCGGTTGAGCGACGGAGCGTGAGTGTCTTTGAGACTCTGCGGCAGTGGGCCCGTCGCATCAAGCGCGACGGCGTCACCCTGTGGTTCGCGACACGTCATCCCGGCACGCCTTGGGCCGTCAAACTGCTCGGCCTGTTTGTCGTCGCGTATGCGCTCAGTCCGATCGACCTGATCCCCGACTTCATCCCGATCCTCGGCTACCTAGACGATGTCCTTCTGCTCCCCGGCCTGATCTGGCTGGGGGTCCGCCTGCTGCCGAACGACGTGTTGATCGAATGTCGCGAGCGCGCAGATGCCTGGTTGCTGGCCGGGAAAGAAGCGCCTCGCAGCTACGTCGGCGCCATCGTGATCGTCCTGATCTGGCTCGTGCTCGTCTGGTTGGGATGGGCATGGTGGCGTAGCTGATCCGCTCGGCCAGTCTCCGCTGACGTTGCCACGCGAAAGCGCTCGGCCTTGCCACCGCTTGTGCAGGCATTTGAGGTCACGGCGATCTGCACCGGCTGACCACCCGCCACACTGACCCGGCCTCTTGACCTTCGGGTCACCGCGCTCACCCGAGCGCACCTGGGCCTGCTCAGGCGTCGCGGTCGTTACCCGCCTTCACTGTCCGCCAGGCGCCTTGTCGCCGAAGCCTGTGCAGGGCTTTCGCCCTGACCCGAGTCGCCTTCGACTCTTCCGTCCAACCCACCCCGGGGAACACACCTCCCCCATGTGGGCGGCCGCGTTCCCCATTCATTTGGAGAACACACCGATGGCACGCCCTACCGCGCCTTCCCAGTGGCTGCCCGGATTCGATCCGGAGCCGCCTGAAGCACCCTTTGCGGGCATCGAGCCCGCGTTGACACCGCTCGCCGCCGCCAGCGAACTCGCTGAGGACATCGACGAATCGACGAGCGACCCGATTCACCCGCGCGCCAACTGGCGCGTCGACACCGGCACGGCCAATTCGGTGACCGCCCGGTCCCTGTGGCCACAGTTGACCCGCACCGATCTGCAAGACCTGGGCGGCGCCGTCATGAAGTTCGACGCCAACCTGGCCGCCATCGAGGTGCTGCGCCAGGTCGAAGCCGAGCATCGACCGATCACCGCCGCCGAACGCGGCACGCTGCTGCGCTACACCGGCTGGGGTGGCCTGCCGGCGAGTTTCAACCTCGAAGCCAAAGACCTCGCTTGGGCCCGACGCGCCGAGCAGTTGAAGAATCTGCTGAGCACCGCCGACCACGAGTCGGCACGCGCATCGGTCAACAACAGCCACTACACCGACGTCCATGTGATCGAGGCGATCTGGCAAGCCGTGCAGCGCTTCGGCTTCGAAGGCGGCCGCATCCTGGAGCCCGCTGCGGGCATCGGCCACTTCATCGGCGCGATGCCACAGGCCATCGCCGAGCGCAGCAGCATCACCGCCGTCGAGACTGATCAGTTGTCCGGTCGCATGCTGCAAGCGCTGTATGCGGCCAGCGACGTCGATGTGCGGATCGCTCCATTCGAGAAGACTGTCCTGCCCGACCACTGGTTCGACCTGGTGATCGGCAACGTGCCGTTTGGCCGTTACAAGGCCGCCGACATGAGCAACCGGGCCTATGCCCGATTCAGCATCCACAACTACTTCTTCGGCCGCGCGCTCGACCTGGTGCGGCCCGGTGGCCTGGTGTGTTTCATCACCAGCAGCCACACGATGGATGCGGAGAACGATGGCGTGCGCGAGTTCCTGTCGGCGCAGGCTCACCTGCTGGGCGCGATCCGCCTGCCACAGGGCGCGTTCGCGAACATTGCCTCGACAGATGTGCAGACCGACATCCTGTTCCTGCGCAAACGGCAGCGGGCAGAAGCGGTCGAGGCCGATTGGCTGAAGCTCGGCATGGTGCCCGACAGCCTGCGGCATCCGCAGTGCCACGAGCGCTACCTGGCGATCAACGCCTGGTATGCCGAGCGCCCACAGTTCTGTATCGGCCGCATCCGCCGCGCGAGCAACGGTTACGAGGAAGTGCCGGTGGCCGTGTTCGAGGGCGACCTCGACGCTGCACTGCGCGAGCGGATCGCGCTGCTGCCTGAGGGTGCGTACCAACCGGTGGTTCACCAGACAGCCGCACTCCGGGTTGCAGCGCCGGCCGAGGCCGGAGCGCGCCCCGGAAGCTACCGCCTCCATCAAGGGCGGGTGCACCGGATCGAAGGCAGCGAGATGGTCGATGTGCATGACCAGCTCAATGCCACGCAGCGCGCGCGCATCACCGGCCTGTGTGCCATACGCGACTACGCGCGAGCGCTGCTGAACGCGCAACTGCTGGAGAGCGACGACGGGCGCGTGGGCCATCTGCGGACCATGCTGAACGGCACCTACGACCGCTTCGTCGCGAAGCATGGTTGCCTGAGTACACGGGCGAATGCGTTGGCCTTCCGGCGCGACCCGGACTACCCGCTGCTGCTGTCGCTGGAGCACCACGACGAAGAAGCCGACACGGCGAAGAAAGCGGCGCTGTTCACGCGGCGCACCTTGTCGCGGGTGGCGGAGCCAAGCTCTGCCGGTGAACCGGCAGAAGCGCTGGCCGCGTCCATCCAGTGGCGCGGTCGTGTCGATCCGGCGTACATGGCGGGATTGCTGTCGGCGTCGGAGCAATCCGTGCTCGATGCGCTGGCCGACGTGGGTCAGGTGTTTCTGGACCCGGCCGATGGTGCCTGGAAGACGGCCGATGACTACCTGTCGGGCAACGTCAAGGAGAAGCTGAAGCAGGCCGAACTGTCGGGGGCCGCGTACCAGCGCAACAGACGCGCGCTGGCGCAGGTGCAACCCGAGGACCTGCTGCCCACGGCCATCGAGCCGCGCCTCGGCGCGGTGTGGATTCCGGCCATGGATGTCGAGGCCTTTGTCCGTGAGGTGTTCGAGCTCACCGACTGCGAAGTGGGTTACTCGGCGCAGGCCGGCGCTTGGTCGCTGCGGTACGAAGAATGGAAGGCACGCCAGAACGTCAAGGTGACGCAGGAGTTCGGCACCTCGCGCATGAATGCGATGGAACTGGTGCAGTGCGCGCTCAACGTTCAGGTGCCGACGGTCCGCGATCCGGACCCGGAGAGCGACAGCACCCTCGTCAACCCGGACGAGACGCTGGCGGTGCGAGAGAAGCTGGGCCTCATCAAGGACCGGTTTGCGGCCTGGGCATTCGACGACGCCGAGCGGCGCGAGAAGCTGTGCCGCATCTACAACGATCTGTTCAACGCCACCCGGCCACGACAGTTCGATGGCTCGCACCTGAAGCTGCCGGGGTTCTCCCACTGCTTCGAGCTGCACCCGCATCAGAAGGATGCCGTGTGGCGGGTGGTGCAGTCCGGCAACACGGGGCTGTTTCATGTGGTGGGTGCCGGCAAGACGGCGGTGTGCGTGGCGGCCGGCATGGAACTGCGCCGCCTGAGGTTCATCAGCAAGCCCTGTCACGTGGTGCCCAACCACATGCTGGCGCAGTACACGGCCGAGTTCGTTCGGCTCTACCCCAACGCGGCGGTATTGATGGCCGCGAAGGAAGACCTGGAGGGCGATCGCCGGCGCGAGCTGGTGTCACGCATCGCCACGGGCGATTGGGACGCGGTGGTCATCACGCACTCGAGCTTCGAGCGCATCAAGATGTCGCCGCAATTCACGGAAGGTTTCATCAAGGAAATCATCCAGGAAATCGAGATGGCGGTCCGCGCTGAAAAGCGCAACGACCGCTCGAACCGCATCGTCAAGCAACTGGAGGCGATGAAGAAGAACTGGGCGGCGCGGCTGGAGAAGCTGCTGTCGGACAAGAAGAAGGACGACCTGCTGACCTGGGAGCTGCTGGGCATCGACGCGCTGTTTGTCGACGAGGCCCACCTGCACAAGAACCTGTACCGGTTCACGAAGATGACCCGCGTGGCGGGGCTGCCGATGACCAGTTCGGAACGCGCCTTCGATCTGTACCTGAAGACGCGCTACACGATGCAGATTCACGGGCATGCCCAGCGCGGGGTTGTGTTTGCCACGGCGACGCCGGTGGCCAACACGATGGCTGAGATCCACACGATGATGCGGTATCTGCAGCCGAGAAGGCTGGAGGAACTCGGGCTGCAGCAGTTCGATGCCTGGGCCGCCACCTTCGGCGAGAGCGTTACGGCGCTGGAGATTGCACCGGACGGCAGTGGCTACCGGATGCACACGCGTTTCGCACGTTTCATCAACGTGCCGGAGTTGATGGCGGTGTTCGGCGAAGTGGCGGACATCCGCACCGCGGAGATGCTGAAGCTGCCGGTGCCGAAGTTGCGGGGCGAGAAGCCACGCATCGTGGCGTGCCCGGCGAGCAAGGCATTGAAGGCCTTCGTGCAGACGCTGGTGCAGCGGGCCGAACAGGTCCGCATGGGCCGGGTCAAGCCGCAGGACGACAACATGCTGGCGATCACCACTGATGGCCGCAAGGCGGCGCTGGATTTCCGGCTGGTCGCGTCGTCATCGAAGTTTGATGAACGCGGCAAGGTGGCAGCGTGTGTGCGTGAGGTGCTGGCGGTCTGGGAGCGCAGCGCGGAGTTTCGTGGGGCACAACTGGTGTTCTGCGACATGTCGTCACCGAAGGCCGGACTCGCCTTCAGCGTCTACGACGACGTGAGGAAGCGGCTGATCGAAGCCGGCTTCCCGGAGCGGGAGATTGCGTTCGTGCACGACGCCGAGACGGACGCCCAGAAGGCGACGCTGTTCAAGGCGGTGCGCGACGGACGGACCCGGGTACTGCTCGGGTCCACAGCGAAGATGGGGATCGGCACCAACGTGCAGACCCGCTTGGTGGCCCTGCATCACCTCGATGCGCCGTGGCGTCCGTGTGACGTCGAGCAGCGTGAGGGGCGCATCCTGCGCCAGGGCAATGAGTGCGAGGAAGTGGAGATCTTCCGGTACGTCACAGAGGGAAGCTTCGACAGCTACATGTGGCAGACGCTGGAGACCAAGGCGCGCTTCATCGCGCAGGTGATGAAGGGCGACAAGGGCATCCGGTCGCTGGAAGATGTGGAACTGGCGGCGCTGTCCTACGCCGAAGTCAAAGCCTTGGCCTCGGGCAACCCGATGGTGATCGAGAAGGCCGGCGTGGATGCGGAGGTGGCGAAGCTCTCGACGCTATTCTCGGTGTGGCGCAACCAGCGCTATGCCAACGAGAGCGAAGTGGGCCGGCTGCCGATGTTGATCGAGGCGCTGGAGAAGAAGCTGGTGCTGTATGCGGAGGACGCAGCACGCGTCGAGCCCGAGAGCATGCAAGGCATCAAGCTGGAGTTGCTGGGGCGTCGGATCGAAGGGCCCGATACGGTCGGTGACGCCTTGCGGGCGACGGTGAAGTCCGTCAAGGAAGATGTTCGCGCGACTCATCGCATGGTCGAGGGGATCGTCGGACGGTTCGGTGGATTCGAGCTCGGCATCCGGGCCGGGCGCGGAGAAGAAGTGCCGCAGTTCTACCTGTCAGGCGGTTGCATGTACGACGCCGAGCCGTATCAAACCGGGCCGGCGTTGGTGGCGGGACTGCTGGCAGCGTTGGGCTCAGTGGCCAGGCATCACGCCGATGCCACCGAGCAACTGAAGACGTGGCGCAAGCGGCTGGAAGACATCCGGCTGGAACTGGCCCGGCCCTTTGAACACGAAGGGCGGCTGGTGGAGTTGTTGGAGCGACAACGGGCGCTGCTCAAGGCGCTGGATCTCGACAAGGACGAGGCCGGCAGCCGAAGTACAGACGCTGCAGAAGAGCGGCTTGCCGCATGATCGGTTGCCCCCTTCGCCTCACGGCGACGGGGGCGTTTTGTTTCGTGCCCGACCTTCGGCCTTTGTTCGCCCGAGACAAACATTGAATGCCTGCTCCAGAGGATTCAGACCGCGGGTCGTTGCCGGCCACAAGCCGTCACTTAGGAAGGCGTAGCAAGGCAGGCGCTGGCCGCGGCACTTGCTCGTTCGGTGCCTTTGGCTGGCGCCCGACCAAGTCGCAGATGTGCCACGAACAGCCACCCCCAAATTTCGCACAGCGAGCCTCTGGACTCGCGCGAGTCACAACGCCTTGATGGTCCTGCTCGGCCCCTCGGGCCTTGGGTCTTTGTAGCCTGGAGCAAGGTAAGCGTTGCTCGCCCCGTAGAGTGCCAGCGGGTCTGGTAGCCAGAGTGCGTATTCGAGACCTCTGAGGCTGTGGTCCGGCGAGCAATCCACAGTCCACCGTCGCAGCATGTAGCCTGCGTTTGCCGCTCGAACGTTGACCCTCAACGCGCCATCCGGCATGTCGTAGTCCATACGAACGACTTCTGGTCGCGGGTGTTCCGGGTGGGGCACGAGTTCGAGTTCGATGATGCGACTCCACTGGACGTCGTGCTCGACTGTCTCTTCTTTCGACACGGGGCCGTCCTCCAGTACGGTCGGGTTCTCCATCCGCGTGAACACGAAGTCGCGGAACTGCTGACTCCGGCGGTCGAAGGCGCGCACATGCCAGCGAATGCCGATGTCGACCAGCGCCAACGGGACAAGCTCCCGTTCGGTCTTGCCGCTATCTATCGACGTGTAGCCAAGGCGGATTGCCTTGCCTCGATGGATTGCCCGCGTAATCGGCGCGAGCACCGACATGTTCGGCAGGCTCAGCGCGCTCGGGAATTCGCACCGCACCATGGGCTGTAGCTGGTCCCCGATTCCATCGCCGAACCCCTGCGACAGGGCCGTCAGCACCCGATGCGGTGAGTGCTCGAAAAGCGGGATGAAGTCCGGGGTGGGCCGGTAGGCCTTGGTAGTCGGGTCCAGCTCCAGGTTCTCCGGCGCAATCTCCCTGTACTGCGCAATGTCCCGGGTCGCGCCCGCAGGGCCTGTCTCGAAGCGCTCCACGACATCGGCGCGACGCAGTTCACCCAGGAAGTACAGCTTGAAGTCAATGTGAGAGAGGCGCTCGCGTTGAACTAGTGGCAGGCGCTCAAGGTCGCGTCGGCGGCGTCCAGTCTGGTTTTCGGTCATCCGACGATCATAGCCCGGGTGTAGAGGCTTGATGCTCTTACTGTGTCCATGACATAATCACATTGAGCATGTAATATGATCTCAACGAACAGATAAGGTCAGCATGGCAAAGAACAACCCGCCCGGCGATGGGCACCGAGTTGGGGCGGTCAAGCAACGCAGCCAGACGCTCACCCCGTCCGGGCACTACGTCAAGCGCGATACAGATACGGGCCGATTCCTCGACGTGAAGACCACGGACAAGACGCCGTTCAAGGGCGTCAGGCGCGAGAAAAAGTAGGCCGGCCATGCTCAAAAGTACGAACCGCCCTGGCGCGACCAGCCAGGGTGCACCCCAGCATTCCAAGAACCGCCTCGTAGAGGCAAAACCATGAAGTCCACAACTCCGCCACCCCTGCACCTGGTGCAGTCCCAGGACCTACCTCGCGGCATCAGTTCCGTTCGAGCCTTGCCCGACGCCGAGTTGGCCGCACTGTGGGACAGCATCGTTGTCGAGGACGGCATCAAGGAGCGACTCCTCGCTCAGGCCGTCTTGAACTACACGCTGCGGCCGAAGGTGGCGCGGAGCGTTCTGCCGATGCACGGAGTCATCCTGCTGGTCGGCCCTCCGGGCACGGGCAAGACCTCGTTGGCCAAGGGCCTGGCCAGCACGGTCGCTGCCTTGATGAAGGGTGCGAAGTTCCGCTTGGTGGAAGTAGACCCCCACGCCCTGACCAGCTCGGCGATGGGGAAGACGCAGCGGGCTGTTGGGGAGTTGTTTTCTCAGTCGATTGCCGAGCAGGCGGTTAACGGGCCCACCATCGTACTGTTGGATGAGGTCGAGACGCTGGCGGCTGACCGCACGCGGATGAGCCTGGAAGCCAACCCGGTGGACATCCATCGCGCGACCGACGCAGTTCTGGTCCAGCTCGACGCCCTGGCCGCTTCGCATCCGCAGTTGTTGTTCCTGGCGACGAGCAACTTCCCCCTCGCGATTGACCAAGCGTTCACATCGCGATGCGACCTGGTCATCGAGGTGCCGCTGCCCGGCGCGCAGGCCGCGCGCCAAATTCTTCATCAGTGCCTGCGCAGTGTCGGCGAGACGTTCCCGTCCATTGCCAAGCTGGCCGACAGTCGAGACTTGGACCGAGTGGCTGAGGCGGCGGCTGGTCTCGATGGCCGCACGCTACGCAAGCTCATCGTCAACGCGATGGCCCTGCGAAAGGAAACCGCGCTGGACCCGAACAAGTTGACCTTGGCAGACCTCGAGGCCGCCGCGCGCAATGCGCAGAGCAGCCGGGCTGCCGCCAAGGGGGGACACCAATGACGACCGTGGTTCGGCGGGACTTCCGCAGCATTCCCCACCGCGATGCATCGGCTACCTGGTCGGCGATTGTCGATCTGCTGACTGCCGGCGGTGACGCCGCAAAGCGCAGCGAACTCCAGGCCGTGGCTGGCGTGGCGTGCAGCGTCATTGCAGACCAGGGACCGCGCGAGAGCCCCATCGTGGCCACCTGCGATGGACCCCGCACGCGCATCTACTGCAGCTATGACGACGACGGGCTGGACGACTCGAACAGCAACGAGGCCAAGCTCGGGTTCGATGCCCTCAAGGGTGACTGGCAGGTGTCGCTGCCGGTTGCCGAAGAGGACCTGGCGTGGGTGCAGTCGGCGTTCAAGAAGCACAGCACGCGCATCGTCGCTCGCGACAAGAACGAGGGGATTGCCGTCGAGAAGGAAGAGCAGGCCGTGGCCAGCAATTCGATGACGCTGGATGTAGAAGGGTTTTGGAAATCATGACCACCGTATCGGCCTACTCGTACACCCACTCCGTCACCTACGTTGCGGACAACGTGCTCAAGAGCTTGAAGGACATCATCCGCTTGAGCGGCATGGACCCGACCAAGCTCACCAACGAGTGGGAGAGCACGCACCGCGCCATCCGAACCTGGCTGGCGAGCGAGCACTTGGAGAAGGTCGTGCTCGAGGTCTACAACCCGGTGACCAGCGCGTTGGCTTTGCGCTGGGACATCGACATCGTCTATCAGTGGTCCAGCAGCGACGGAGCGTTTTACACGGACACCGAACAACTGAGGTACCACATCAAGAAGGCCGGTGTCGCACCGGCCAGCGCGAACTACGACATCCTGCTCAAGAACAAGCTCGGGCGGCCTGATGTTGCGGGCTGGGGAACGGGTTCATTTCGCGCGACGGATGGCATGGTCCGGCAGAGCCTGGGCTCGACGATTGAACACAGCGGGCTGGGCGCCAGTGCCGCATATTGGAGGACTCGCTGATGCTGACCTTGGATGAAGCCTTCAGGAAGTTCAAGAGCCGGCTTGAGCTCAACGACCGCGAGCAAAAGAACGCCAGCAACCGCCACACCGAGGTGCGGGAGCACATCCGGTCGCGGTTTGCCATCAACCGAGATTTCCTTACCGGGTCCTATGCGCGCCACACCAAGACCAAGCCACTGAAGGACATCGACATCTTCTTCGTGCTGGCGGAGTCCGAGCGCAAGAAGTACCGCGACAGCGCGCCTACCGTGGCGCTGGATGACTTTCACAATGCTCTTGTCGACAAGTACGGCAAGGATGCGGTGCGCAAGCAGGGCAGGTCGGTCAACGTGGACTTCGGTGTGGTTGTCGACTCTGACGACAACACCGACTACCGAGTGCTCAGCGTTGATGTGGTACCGGCCTTCACCGACGGCGCGAACTATGAAATTCCTAACGCCGACACCGGCAAGTGGATGAATACGAACCCGGAAATTCATGCCCAAGAAGCGAGAGACGCGCATCAAGCCTATTCCAGCGAGTGGAAGGGTCTGGTGCGGATGGTGAAGTACTGGAACAACAACGCCAAACACGGCAAAGACAAGCCGGTGAAACCGTCGTTTCTCATCGAGGTGATGGCCATGCAATGCCTGCACGGCGGCTGGCAAGGGCGGTTCGACTACGAGATTCAGGGCTTCTTCTCTGCGCTGGCAGACCGCATCGAGGATGAGTGGCCTGACCCTGCCGGTCTGGGCTCCCCCGTGAGTGACGACATGGACGCCCAACGCAAGGGGCGCGCCAAGGAGTTGCTTCAGGCTGCAAGTCGTGAGGCGTCGAGCGCCATCAACTTGGCGCGCAAGGGCCAGAATGGCGAGGCGCTCAAGGCTTGGCGACAGTTGTTTGGCCCCAAGTTTCCGTTGTCCTGATGACCAACACCATGCTCAGCCCCCAGGTGCCCGCGGCACTTGGGTCCGTGGACGGTTCTTCGCCGGCCCAAACGTCTACTCGGACCGCCATGCCAACTCCCGCGTCATCGACGGCCCTCCAGGCACCAGACAACGATGTCTCGTGGCTGCGTGAAGCCTTTGCCAAGGTTCAGACCAATCTGCGTGGCCAGATGGAGTTGGCGTCTCAGTCCATCAGCCATGCTGGAACGATGGGCTCGGTCAACGAAGAGCATTGGCTGGGTATCTTTCGGTCGTACCTGCCCAATCGCTACGACGTGGCCACCGGCATCGTCATCGACAGCCTCGGTAACCGAAGCGATCAGATTGACGTGGTTGTGTTCGACCGGCACTTCACACCAACATTGCTTGACCAGAAGAATCACCGGTACATCCCGGCCGAAGCTGTTTACGCGATGTTCGAGTGCAAGCCGACCATTGACAAGGCCTACATCCAATACGCACAGTCAAAAGCAGAGTCGGTGCGCCGCATGCATCGCACGTCGGTATCCATCGCGCATGCGGGTGGTCTCTACAAGCCAAAGGAACCGTTCCGGATACTCGCCGGCCTGTTAGCACCTAGCGCCGATTGGGCCGATGGACTTGGGGAATCGTTCCGCCGCAACCTCGGTACCGAGGACATCTCAAAGCTAGACTGCGGCTGCGCGCTGGAGCACGGCAGCTTCGACTTCCACGACGGCGGGTTGGTGGTTGCTACCGAACAGGGTGCGTTGATGTTCTTCCTGTTCCGCCTGCTTTCACGCCTTCAGTCGCTGGGAACAGTGTCGGCCATCGACTGGGCCGCATACGGGCGAATCATTCGGGCATAGCCGACCCGAGATCGCCGGTGGGATGCCGCCGTCAATAGTTGAGCACGCGCACCTGGCTCACTGGGTGAATTGGATCGCTTCAGTGCCCGGTGATCAGCCAAGGTTGCAGTGCCACTGAAAAGCGCCCAGTGCGTGCCGCGGTTTTGGATGGCGCTGCTCGCCAGGCAAGAGTTACGCATTGAACAAGACCTTCGCCCCTGCCAGACTGGTCATGCTTCCGTGGGCATCGTGCCTGCACAGCCTTCATCGAGGACTTCGGTCCCCGTGAAGTCCAGCTTGCTGGCGTCGCAGTCGTCACCTGCCTTGTAGACGCCGGGCTTCGGTCCGGTTCAGCCGTGCGAACGGCTGCGTGTGTCGTTCGGCCCTCGGGCTGACGACGTCAACGGCGCGCCACCTGGTGCTGCCGCAGAGCCGCTCTGCCCTCACCGGCCGGAGCATCCCGAACGGGGAACCCCAAGTTCCCCGCCAGGGATGGGTGTTCCCTTTCATCCGTGAAGGAGAACACCATGTTCGCTGTCCCATCGACAAGAGAAATGCGTCCTGTCGGCGTCTTGCTGGGAGGCTCCGGGCTGGCCCGGATGTCCGCCTCGCAGCCGCCACAGGTCGCCGCGTTGTTGAAGCCCATCGCGTCTGCATCCGTGCAGGTCTGCTGGGTTGCCGAGAACCGCGTTTTCGAAGTTCTGGAAGGCCAGCCATGCTGACCAGCCTGTACCGAAACCGCATTGCCGCCCTGGCGATTGAACTCGCCAGGGATGACCCTCTGTTGGTCAAGGAAGTGATCGCCCGGCTGCGCCAGTCGGGTGAAATCGAGCGCGACGACCTGGTCTATCTGGACCGGATCGCCGACCGCTGGATCAGGATCGCCGAAGAGAACCGGTTGAAGGCACGGCCGTGTTGGCGGGTACCAGCACCCGCTCAAGCCGTACGGGTGGCTTGACACCCTTCACCTTCGCCATCTCCGAGACGATGCTGTCCAGCAGATCAGGACGTTCATCGGCCAGCGTGCCGGCCCATGCGGTCAGCGCCTGGTCGATGTCGTCCTGCGTTCGCGCCCCGTCGAAGTCGATGCCGAGTGATCGGTATGTCGCGACTTCGTCGGGCGTGAACCGTAGTGCCTTGCCTGCACGAAGCATGTGGGCCTTTGTTCATGGGCGTTCATTGCGAGGCGTTCGGTTTGCACGCAGCGCACGTCATTTCAACCACCACCACCAGGGAGTCCACTGTCTCCCCGCCGGGGATGGGTGTTCCCTCTTTCATTGGAGTCAACACCATGTCCTTCGAGAAACCCCGCCCTCGTCCGAAGCGCTCCGGCGTCGAGTTCGAGGAAGAGCGAGCCTGGGTCAGCTTCTACCGCCGGGTCCGTACTGATGTGGCCATCGCCACCGAGGTACTGGCCCAGCTCGAAGCCGATCCGGAGAGCAAACGCGCCCACCTGGCGCTGTACCTGTGCTGCAAGGAGTCCCTGCGCATGCACAAGGTCCGCAACGCGCGCAACAAGCGCATCGGCCTGTTCGTTCGCTGGATCTGCCACGGCGCGTTCATCGTGCCGCTGCAGGGCTTGCGTCGCGGACTGAGTTCGGGCGGCGACATCGCCGTCGAGTGTCTGCCTGAGCCGAGCAAGGAGCCGGCCGTTCCCCAAGTGCGCCGACTGGTCAGCGACCCGGAGTTTGCCAACGCGGCAGCCGGGTTCGTTCAACCCAGTGCTGCTTCGACGGTGGCGCCCGCCACAGCCGAAACCAGCGCCGTGCCGTCAGGTGCATTGAAGCCCAAGGTCGCCCGCACGGCGGCCTGATCTGCCAGCCCGCTGGCATGTGACACCTCGGCGCTCGCCGCGGTGCCCTGATCGTCGAACGCTCGCGCCCACCGCCCTGGTGGTGCGCGAGGCGTTCGCCCCTCTTCCCTCTTTCGTTGCGAGGCGCCCCGCCGCCTCCGATGCCTGCCTGCGGCATTGCCCAGGACGCTCCCCCACCCCTACCCGTCGATCTGCCCACTGCGCAGGTTGGCTTCACCCATGAAAGGACTTCCCATGGCTACTGCTGCCACTGCCATTGCCACCATCACCGCCGTCACGGCGGCCGATACCCTACGCGCCATCGAAGCGCGCGCCGAACGCGCCATCGTCCAGGAGCTGCAGCTGATGACCCACGAGATCCTCGGCATGCGCACCCAACTCGTGCTCGAGGATCGCGCGCACGCCGACTCCCTGCTGATGAAACTGGACCACCAGGAATGCGCTCAGACCGTCGCACCAGCCGATCCATCGTCGGTGCCGACCTACCTAATGCCGACACTCACCCTGGGCATGTCGGAGCCGAGCATGCCGACGGCCTACCGCGTGAGCTTCTACGACCGCGAGTACGGCGATCTCGAAGATGTCGTCACACTGGGGTCGTTTGAAGCCGGCGTGCAACTGGTGCGCGACCGGCTGAGCGCCGATGGCCACTACCTCATCACCGCCACCTGGGCCAACCACCAGGGCGAGATGACGGTGTCGACGCCGCGCCAGATGGTGCTGGCGCGCATCGGAGTGGCCGACGACCGGGCTCCGTTGGTGCAACCACCAGTGCTCAAGGCCTGCAACGCCTTGCAGGCCGGCGATACGTCGAGCATCGCCCATTTGTTCGAGCACCTGCCCGAGACCGCCTGAGCTTTCCACCACATCGGCAGTCGCTCTCCTGTCTTCCATCGCCCGGCGCCTCCACTTCGGTGGAAGCCTGGGCTTTCTTCATCGTCCCGTCATGCTGCCAGCCGGCACTGCTCGTACTCGCGGTCGATCAGCCAGTGCAGAAACTGCGTCTCGCGCGACACGCCCCAGTAGTGCGCCTTGCAGCGCAACACATACGCCGCCAGGTCATCGAGCGTGCAGACATTCACCGGCGCGATGCCGGTGATCTTGGTGAAGCGCTCGACCTCCCTGCGGGTGAGTCGAATGCGCTGGCCGAGGCGGATCATGGGGCTTGGTTGAAAATGGATCGCCGACATCTTGGCGAGATTTGCAAGGCCTGTCTCGCGTTCTGCGCCGCGCGGCGCAAAGATTTCTGCAGTGTCAATGCGCTGACACTGGAGTCGCTGCCAAGAGCGACTTTGTGTTAGTCAAACTGAAACACGGCGCAAGTCGGTTGTCGCACCATCCCGACGTCACCAGTCCGCGCGTCACGGTAGCCATTCAAAACCGAGGCGCCGTTCCGTCCCTTGAGCGTGGCACCACTCCGCGAGGCCTTGAGCCCTGAGAGCCGCCACCGCACACTTCCAGTGCTTCCATGCATTCCCTTGCGGAATGCCCACCGGCGCAATGCCGGCGTCGCAGTCGACACCTGCCTCATCAACCCCATCGGGAACAACGTTCCCGTTCGGGGTTCGGCGTTCCCGCTTTTCTCATCACAGAGGAGAACGCCTTGAACCTGTCCACTTGGTCCCGCGCCGACCTGATCGGCGAGTTGCTCTCGCCAGCGCCAGACGCCGTCGAACTCGATGGCTCGACGCTGTGCGAAGCCCGCCCGGCCTACGCTATGGCCGACCCACAAGCTGCTCTCGTGGCCCACAAGATCGGTGTGGCGCGCGAGTTGCTGATGCGCGACCTGCACGCGCAGATGAAAGACGGCCCAATCATGGGCTCACCCCAGGCACTGCGTGACTGGCTGCGCCTGTACTGTGCCAGCCTCGAACACGAGGTGTTCCTGGTGCTGTACCTGAACACCCGCCATGTGCTGATCGACACGGTGCCGATGTTCCGTGGCACCCTGAGCCAGACGGCCGTCTATCCCCGAGAGGTGGTCAAGACCGCGCTCGCGTTCAATGCCGCTGCGGTCGTACTGGCACACAACCACCCCTCGGGCGACGCCGATCCCAGCCGGGCCGACGAGCACCTGACCCAGTCGCTCAAGAGCGCATTGCGACTGGTGGACGTGACCGTGCTCGACCACTTCGTCGTGGCCGGCGACCAGTTGCTCAGCTTCGCCGAACGTGGCTTGCTGTAGCGCCATGCACCGCGAGCGCGTCGCAACCGCCGCATCTCGAGCGTCACAGCTCGGCTTCGGCCATCAGCTCGGTCATCGTCATGTCCATCGCCCTCGCGATACGGACGATGGACAGGACCCCTGGGTTCTGCCCGCCGCGCTCGATGCTGCTCATGTACGAGCGGTCGATCGCGCTGCGATGCGCGAGTTCTTCCTGAGAGACGCCCTGCACCCGCCGGCACCGCCGAATGGCAGCGCCCAGTGCAACAAGCACCGGGTCGTCTGCGTGTCGGGGTGACGAGATAGGCATGCTGGCATGGTCGGCATATGATGCCAATCGCACCACGGACGATCTTCCACATGCCTGTTGCGGCGTTGACCAGACTGCGCATCGCCATGCACCGGCGCGCGCTCCCGCCCGCCAATCTGCGCCGATGTCCGCGCTCTCGGCGCGGCGCGCTGTTTTCAACCCCGAGGGGCACCTTGCTCCGACGGGACGGGCGTGCCCTTCGACTCAACGAAGGGAACCCCCATGACACAGAGCAACGCACCGCGCTGCCCGATCTGCCCCGGCCATGGTGTGCCACTCGGCACGCTGGGCCGGCTGCGCTGGTACCGCTGCCGGGACTGCGGGATGGATTTCAATCGCCCATCCGGCCGCATACCGGCTCAGAATCAACAACCCCGGAAAGAAGGAGCCCACCATGGATAAAACCACTGTGGCGAACCTGCTCGCACACGCCGAGCCGCTGGCCGCGCTGTCCATCGCGCACCTGACCCCGACGACACGCCAGAAGCTGGCCGACGACGATCTGTCGGTCAATGCCTACCCCAATGAAGTCGGCGGCTTCGTGTACGTCGGTGCGCCGAGCTACAACGTCCCGGCGGAGTCCGACCTCGCCGCGATCTTCTCGGTCGCCGAGCAGGCCGGCATCGTCTGGCTGAAGTTCGACAGCGACGCAGCCATCGTCGACGGTTTTCCCGTCTTCGACGAAGACGCCGCTTCGACGTGAACGCTGTTCACTGAACCCCCGCGCCACCGACAGGTGGCATCGAGTCCCCCACAGGGTGTCGCGCCGCCAGGCCGACACCCTGTTTGCATTGGAGTCCTCAGATGAATACTCTGCCCACGATATCCAGGGTCACGCCATGCAGAACGTGACCCTCAACCTCGAACAGAAGCTGTACGTCATCGCGTTCGACGCCGGCTACAGCTGCTTCGGTTTCGACAACGCACGAGACCACACGAACCAGATTGCCGAGCGGCTGGGCCAGCCCGAACTCGCCTTCGCGCCTGGTGATCACGGAACGCTCGACGGCTACCGCAAGCACGAGCAGGCGGTTCAAGCATGGGCCCGATCGGACCTGAGCCGGCGGACGTACTTCGACCCTGGCACCTCACCCGAATTGGCGGGTGTGCTGGAGGGTTGCAGAAAGTCCAACCGAAAAGTACGACTCGTTCTCGGTGACGCCAACACTGGAGAAGCCTGGCTCGACGAGTACGACGTGGTCGGAACGATCGGCAGGTCGGTTGGTTCTCTGAAGGTGCCGCTGCTGGTCGAAGCTGGCGAGTCGGGTGGTGGCGCCATCCTGACAGCCTGTGTGCTGGCCGTGATCGAATGGGACAGCGGCCGTTGGCTGTTCAGGCATGCGGCCTACAAGCATCCGGATCTCGACATTCGTGCCACGGCCGACGCCGCGCGCCCTTGGGTGGTCAGCCGATCACAGCAGGCTGTTGCGCGTTTCCAGGACATCGGCAAGGCCGGCGCCTACGTCGCGTTCATGCGTGGCGAGACCATCGAGCCTCGGGTCTTCAGATGACACCTGCCGCCTTGTGATGCGGCCGTGAAAGCCACCCCAACCGCCGCCGGTATCAACCGGCGGCGGGCACGGGGTCAACAACCAGAGCGCCGGTCGTCACCATCGCGTCTAGGTCGATCACGGCATCGGCCATCGCCGTCAGCTCCGGCGTCTGCGACACGAAGAACTCCTGCTGATACCCGCCCAGGCGCAACACCTCGCGCTTCATCGCCATGAACATGCGCTTGCGGTCCGGATCGAGCGGGCCGTCGGCCTCGTCAGAGAACAGCGTCGCATAGCGTCGGCCCGAATGCTGCGCCAGGTACAGCGCCACGGCGCGGGTCAGGCACTCGTTGATCCATACCCGCTCGCCGCCGCTCATCAGGCCCATGCTCTTGCTCTGGCCCGATTCACCGTCATGAATGACGATGTCGAATCCTTCCCGTTGCTCGCGCTTCCCGGTCTCCACCAACGTGTGGATGGCCACCGTGAACCGCGAGCCGTAGCAGGCCAACAGCAGGTCGTTGGCCAACCCCGCCAGCGCCGGCCCCGCATCGTCGATGGCCAGCGCGATCAAGCCATCGTTGCTCATGCACTTTGCAAACAAGTTCCAGCCACCCAACTCGTCTTCGACGTCAGCGATGCGCGTCTGAACCTGGGAACACCGTGCCGCCAGCGCGACACCTTGCTGCGACAAACCCTCCAGCGCCTGCGCGTCGCGAACGGCAGCCAGATGCGATTGCTCTGCCGCCGAGACGGCATTGCTCGCCTGAGTCAGCGCCCGCGCAGCGGCGCAAAGCTGCTCGTTGTCGAACGGCGCCGGCAGCGCGGTCAGCGCATGGTCGAAGCGGTCGAGCACGTCGTTCAATTGTTGAGACTGCCGTGCCAACTGGGTGGCGTTCTCCTGCTGCGATGTGCTGATCTGCCGGCGCTCGGCGCGTTCCTCGATGGTCTCAGCAGCGTCCGCCTGCGCACCACCTTGCGCCAAGCCCGCAAGCTCCTGTTCCACTTCGGTCAGCGTCGCTCGCGCCTGCGCCATTTCGGCTGCCCGCGCGGCAAGCCGGTTGACGCTTGATGCATGGCTTGCTGTCGCTCGGCCGCGGCGTTCGGCTGCTGCCAGCGTGGTCGGCGCTGCGGCAAGCGCCTCGCATTGCCCTCGCAAAGCCGCAAGTTGCCGCTGCGCACTCGTGCGCTCGTCCGCCAATCGGGCGATCTGTACCTTCGCGCTGGGGATCAGGGCCTGCGCCTCGCGCGCATCGCCCAACAGCTTGCACTGCCCCTGGAGATCGGTGCCGACACATGGCACTTCTCCGGCCAACCCGAAGCGATGCGCGAGTTCCTCGGCCCTCAGTGCAGCCTTGCCAGCCTCTCGTTCGATGCTGACCAACGTTTGCTCGGCCATGCGCGCGGCGGCTTGACATTGCGCCAGGCGCTGCACCTGTTGACGGCAAACCCCGGTCTGCGCCTCACGCAGCTCCTGCAGGCGTTCCACCAAGGGCTGGCGTGCGACGGCTCGCTGGACCTTGCGTTCTGCATCGAGCGTTACCAGGCACTGCCGCTTTGCCTGCAACAGCGCTTGCCGGCGACTGCCTTGCTGTTGGCGCCGGGTCGCAATCCGTTGTTCCAGGCGGTCGAGCCGCTGCGCCTCACCCCGACCCTGAAGCTTGAGCGCGTCCAGTGCCTGCTCACCAGCCTCGGTCGCAGACTTGCGCTCGACCACCATCTGTGCACGCCGTTCGTCCACCGTGCGCGATTGATCGCGCGCGGCCACCAGCGCCGCGTGCCGGGCCCGGGCGACCTCATGCGCCTGTTGCGCTTGTAGACGGGCGAGGCCGGCCTGTTCCGCACGATCCGGCGCATTCGCCTGCCGCTGTCGCTCGTTCGCGATCCGGGCACGATCCTGGTCAAGACCGGCAAGCTCCTGGCGGATCGACGTGAGCCCGGCCTTCAGCAGCCTCACCGTGTCGTTCGCCTTCTGACCAAGCGCGCGGATTTCTTCCTGGCCGAGCAAGTCGGACAGCAAGCTCTTGATCTCGGCATTGCGGTAGGTGCTGAGCTGGCGCTTGCCCTGCGCCGAGAACGCCGAGGTGAAGAAGGTATCAGCGCTGCCGCAGATGCCTTCGACGCAGCGGTCATAGGTCTCCACCTTGCCATCGGAAACGGTGCCGTCGTCGAGCCGCACGGGTTGCCAGCGTCCGTCATCGCCGGGCAAGTGCAGAAACGCCTCGGTCCTGCGCCGCCCGTTCAGCCGGATCACCACCTGCGAGCGATAGCTTCGACCCTCATGTGCCCAGGTGAGGTCCTTCTCGCTCTCGGGCAGGAACACATGCTCGTAGTAGGAAAAGCCGCCCGGCCCCGCCACCGAGGCGCGTGACGGCATGGTGAGGTACGGATGTTGTCCATCACGGTGGTCTTGCCGCGCCCGTTGGCGCCGGCGATGGCGATCAGTTCGGCGCCGTCTGCGAGTCGCTCGAAGTCCAGCATTAGGGTGTCGAGGCCCAGGCCATCGCGGATGCCCCGAAAGCCTTTAAGGGTGAGTGAAAGAGGTTGCATGTTCGTGCTCGATTGGGAAGGCCACACCAGTCTCTCGCGGCACAAGCGCTCTGCAAGCCCGCGCGCAGGCGCGCAGGCGCGGAGCGGCGTCAGGCTGGTGCGGTTGCCTCGGATTCGACGGCGACCAGTGATTGCGTGGCATCGGCGGCGAACTCGACTCGGTTGCCCGGCAGCAGTCCACGCAACGCAAGCTCTGCGATGGCGTCGGGCGTCTCGCTGGCCAGCGCTTCCAGGCATCGCAACAGCGGGCCCGGTTTGGCCTTCGCGACCTCGGCCCAGACGCGGACCTTGTCGGCCAGGTTCGCCATCTGCGAAATCCCTGCTGCCCGAGAGCGGACCACCGGCACGATGCGGCCCTCCAGTTGCACGTCCGCAGCCGCGGCGAGTTCGCGCTGGATCGCACCGCGATCCACTTCATGCCGGTCTTCGTCTGCGACCGTCCACCGCACCCGAACGAAGGCTCCAGCGATGTGCTGCTGTGCTACCGCTGCGCGCAAGGCATCGAGGTCAGGCTTGCCGTCGAACACGATGTCGATGGTGCGGCGGGCTGGTGTCGGCACCAGGGTGCAGGTTGCACCCCCGGCCGTCACGTCCCACATCAGGAACCCTTTGTCGCCATCCTCGCCGTGGTGAAACCGTCCGACCGATCCCGGATAAGCGATGCACTGCTGACCGCCAACGCCGTCGACCTGCCACAACTGGTGCCGGTGAATGTGACCAAGCAACACCGCCTGAACTCCGGCGGCGAACAGGCTGCCCGTCGTGAACTCGTGATCGAAGCCCGCCATGGGCACCCCGTGCTCGGTGATGCAGCCGAACACGGTGCCATGGGACACCGCCAGGGTCGGTACATGCTGCGTGCGTGCCGCACGGTTGTTCGGTGCGAACCCACGCAGCAGTTCGGCCAGATGGTGGCCGACCGCTTCGGCGGCGGCGGTCGCACCCACCTGGGCAGCCACCACGGCCTTGTTCACCGTGGGCACGCACGAGAACAGCGCCAGCATCCCGGTCGGCAATTCGTCGAAGCGCCAGCCACTCGACGCGCACCACTGCCCGTCCTGGATCAACGCCGCCTGCTCGATCCGATCTGCGACATGAACCGGATGCCGTCCGCCCAGCAACCGGAACACGGCCAACGTGCCCGGCGGCTCGTGCGAGAACGTGCCCTGCAACATCAGCACCGGGCAGTGATCAGCCAGCCGCCGCACCTGAGCCACCAGGCGTGCCGCCGAAGGCGAATGCAGATCCAGCGCATGGTCGGTCGAATCCCCCGAAATCACGGCGACCTGAGCCTGTTGCGCAATCGCTTCGTCAATGGCTGCGGCGAAACATCGGTCGGCCTCGACGAGGTTCTTCGGCCCGTAGTGCAGGTCCGAGAAGTGCGCGACGCGCAGAGAACGCGCGACGGTCACGCCACACCTCGGGCGGTGGCGTCAACCTTGTCGAGAAAGCCCGACGGATCGTTGCGATGTCGCTCGATGTCATCCCACGCACGCCGGCGCCCGTGGGGGTTGAGCTTCCAGCCAGGCCCCCAACGGCGGTCGGCATACGCACCGTAGGCCGCACCGGGGATGCCCAACCTGTCGGCGAATGCCAGCACCTTGGCCAAGGTCGGCTCGCCTTCGCCGCTCCCTGTCGGTTGCGCGACCTCCCCAACGCGTGGGGCTTCGTTCGTCACTGAGCTGCGGTCCTCGAGCACCTGTGCCGCGCGATGCGCCTGGACGATGGCCGTCTCAACGTCTTCGTTCTCGCGCAGCAACTCCGCCACATCCACCGGCGCCTCCAGGTCGATGATCCATTGCGGCACGCGCGCTGGCCTTCCCTGCTCATCGATGCGCGCCACCTGCATGAGCTTCTTGCTCAAGTAGAACGGCGTGCGCTGGCTGTCGAGGAACCCCGAAATGCGCCCGCCCCGCAGGAAGCTGATGGTCTCGAACTTCTGGATCGCAGCGTTCATCGCATAGAAGCTGCTCGTGTGCAGTTCGAAGGCACTGAGCGAACGGATGCCCGGCACGAAGAACAGGAAGCGACCGCTGAGGTTGCACTGGCCGGCCTGGTATTCGCGACAGGCTTCGGGCTCACAGACCCCGCCGTTGTCCTCGCGCAGCACGGTCTTTCGGCCACCGAACAGCCGCAACGCTCGCTTGCCACCGGTGTCCAGCGGCACGGGCGCATGGCACTTGCAGTGGCGCACCCGCCCGTCCGGCGAGTACTCGGACCAGTAGCGGCGCTCGCTCGCGCCCCACGCGGCGAGTTCGTGTGGCATCACCGTCTGCCAATGGTCAGACGGAAACACCACCGGGAAGCGGTACAGATGCCGTCCCTCGCCCCGATCCTCGCCGTGGGTGTCGAGCAGTTGCTGTGCGAGTACTGGATTGCCGAAGTCCTGCGACCGCACGGTGAACCACGCCACGTTGCGCGGCACGAGCGGGTTGCGCAGTTTGGGCAGAGCCTCGGCCAGCAAGCGCTCGATCTGATCGAACGACTCGCCGGCAGCGACACCTCGCTCGTAGATTTCGCAGGCGCGGGGATGATCGGCTGCCGTGCGGGTGAGAACCTTGATGCCGGCTCGAATCTTCCCGGCAGTGGGAATGCGGGGCGGCGACTGGCCGAGGACGGTGGCGATGGAAGACGGGCCGCCGTGGACCGTGACGATGGCGTTCGCCATGTAGTGCTCCTTCATGAGTCGGGGTGAGGACTCATGCTCTCGCGCAATGCCGTCGCGTCAAGGGCTGAACATGCTGCACACGCGATGGGGCGCGGCGGAACACTCAACGTCCGCGCATGACCGCATGGGCGTTCGCTCCACCCGTTACTCACTACCCGGATCGTCGTGCGGTCGCCTCCGGAAACGGGGTCATGACATCGGTCGTTCGCCACGACCAGACCGCCGGTCCCGCGCCGCCGATGGCCGCCTCCTTCGCCTGCCGCTCCTTGGAGTCCATGAACGGACTGACGACGTGCAGCGGCACAGCCTGCGACCCGCTGTCCAGCAGCAAGGCGTTCGGGAACGCAACATCCCTTCGCGCGTCGTACCGAAGCGGCTTGATGAAGCGGCGATGCGCCACGACAAGAGCGTCGATCAAGGGCAACTCATGTATGCCCTCAATAGGAATCCACTGCGCGCTGGTCAACATCATGCTGGCGGCGTCGATTTCATAGGTGTGCTCGCGCCTTGCTCGGATCAGCGCCGTGATGACCAGTCGCACCTTGTGCCCGGTGTCGGCGTCCCTCGCCTCGAACAGCGGCGCGAAAACACGCAGCATCCGCTCCCACGTCTTGCTCGCCACGAGGAGCGGCGCATCCGGCATGTGTTTAATCCACACGCGGCTGCCCAGTGCCGCTGAATCGACCGCCTTGAACTCACCGAGCACGATGGCCAGCGGGGCTTGTGCATCGTCCGCATTGAGCACTGCAAGCTTGCTCCGACGCCGCTGGGCAGTCTCGAAGCGGGTCATCTCGCTGAAAGGTTCGGGCACGTACAGGCGGTCGGCCAGCGCCACGCCCTTGACCGTCAGGTCTTCGGCCGCCTCCTGCAAGTACTTGTGCAAGACGCCCTGGCTGCGCTTGCCCTCCATCGCCGGGCTCCAACGATTGAACCCGGCGCGCTCGAACAGGTAGTGCGTCAGCGCGCGCAGGCTCATCCGCCGCCGCACCACGCCGACCTCGGCCACATCGCGTGGCTCGCTGCGTGCAACGGCCCGGCCAATGGTTCGCACCCATGGGAAGTCCACCCGCAGTTCGACCTTGCCGAGTTCGCGCTCGAGCACCGCCTCGCCCATCAACTCACCCAGCCCGGACTCTTGCGGGTCGGGTTCATACGACGAGCACCCCGGGTGATGATGTTTGCCAGTGTCCGGCATACGCTTGACGACGTATTGCCGATGCTTGGCGACGTACATCTCGACGCCACCTGGCACGCACAAACATCGCGGCCGCTCCTGGGTCTCGTAGACACCTGACAGTGCGTCCTGCAGCCGCGGATCGTCGACCGCCAGCACGCCACCCTTGATTGCCAGCCGCTGGTTGTCCATCGGCGTTTAGATCAACTCTTCGACCAGTTGCGCCAGCTTCGGCCTGGGCCGTGGAAACAATTCGCGCACCGCACTTCGGTCGCTGATGCCCAGCAGGATGCCCACCTGCTCTTCGTCCGCGCCGCGCGCGTACAGCCTCGCTGCGACGGTGTGGCGCACCGACAGCGGCGTCACGTCGCGCAACTCCGCATGGCGGAACAGCTTGCGGTAGGTTTCAAGGATCGGCCGGCACAGGAAGCGTTGCTGTCCAGGGCTGCCGTAGGGCGTGATCCTGAACCCCTCGCCCTGCGGCGAGAGGAAGAGCCGGCTGTGAGGGTCAAGACCTCGGTAGGTATCGGCCTCGCCGAGCCCCAGCTGCTGGTCCAGGCGTTCCTGAAGATAGGGGGTGAGGGCCTGGTCGAGTCGTGTGCAATGAAAGTACAGCGGGCGCGCCTTGCCGGTGATGGCTGCCTCGGCGCGCAGCGCGGACTCACGGCGCACATCGCCACCGGTGTCAAGGTAGTCGCGAACTTCGAGACGTGCGATCTCCAACGGCCGGGCACCGGTCGCAAACAACACGTAGAACAGCGACAGGTCGTGCCACGGCCGCTGGCTCCGACCCTTGATACGCAGGGCGGCCTGGGCGATTTCTTCGCCCGACACCACCCGCGTCTCGCGAGGCCCGAATGGTGCTGGTGGCTCGAACCCTGCCAGCGCCGTGAGGATGGCGTCGCGGTGCTGCCGCAGGCGGCGTACAAAGGCAGCACCTTCCTCGTTCAGGCCCTTGATGCTGCCGGCCTTGCTCAAGTGGATGGCCAGCGTCTTGATCCGCCGCTCGACCGCTGTGCGCGTGACGCCGTGCTGGGCGGCGACGGTTTCGTACGTGGCGCCATCGATGACCGCCTTGAGCATCTCCACGGAATGCGCCGCAGAGTCGGTGCCATGCTCTGGTTCTGGTTCCTCTGCCATGACGCAGTTCCCCTTCCGCAGCGAAGACCGTGGTACGCCTCTATGGTCAAGCGCCCGGCCTCAAGTCGCCAGGCAAAACCGGGAGCAAAGGCGCGGGGTTTCGGCATCGGCCGGACAGCCCACTGGGGCGGTACGCGTCGCGGTGCCGGCAACCTGCCATGGGCACCGAAGGCGCGCCCGGGCATTTCATCGGTCGATCCCCTCCGGTTTGCACCAGCAGCACCCATCGGGAACGTCTCGACGCTTGCTGCCGACTCACCGCGCAGGCTTGTGGCATTTCCATCGTGCCTCGCAGTGTTCGAGGCCAACCGGAACAGACCAAACCCGGACGCCGAATGCCGCATCGATGCCGACACTCGTCAAAACCATATCTGTCTCGTCATTCTGGCGCGGCGGGAGCACCGTCAACGTGACACCTCGTAAGCATCTGCTTCATGGGCATTCGACGGGACCGTGCTGCACCCACGAACTCAGCAGCCCCACCATCACGACGACAGCGTCTGTCGTGCGATCCAGCCTCGGATGTCCTCGGCTCTCCACACGGTGACCCGCGCGGAAAGCTTCAGCGGCTGCGGAAAGGTCCGCGCCTGGATGCGTCGCCACAAGGTGGACTTCGAGAATGGCACGAATATGAGCACCTGTGGTTGTCGCAAGAAGCCGGTGTCAGGAAGCACAGGGGCCGGACGTGATGGCGGAAAAACCGCCGCGGTGACGGCGGAAGTGGAAGTCGACTTGGGCATGATCTGGCCTTGTGGCGGCTGGCGCCGATGAAGGACATGACCTGCTCTTTCGCGGCTGCGTGGGTCAGGGAAACGCGGGCCGCCAGGAACGCCGTACAGAACAACACCACCGTGGGCGTTCCGGGCGCACGGTGTCAGGAGAGGCAAGCGGGTGGGCCAGACCGCAAGGCGGCTGGTCCACATCCGGGATCAAATGGAAGTCTTCGGCTCCAGCCCGCAGTTGAACTCGCGGGTGCGTGCTTGGCAAGGGCGGAGTGATGCGAGGCAGGTATCGACTGCGACGCCGTCGCTGGGCGACGGGCTTGAGTGCGGGGCGCACAGATCGCAAGCCATGCGACCCGCTGATACCTTACCGGGCGGCCTGGGCTCGCTCAAGTCCTTCTGAACAGATCGCGTCAAAAGCACCCGCCGCCGTGGGCTGTTGTTGGTGGCATTCACCGAGGTGCGGTCCGAGCGAGCTTCGCCATCACCAAGGAGCATAGAGGGCGGGTGGAGAAAAGCAGGTAAGGCCAACGCGAACCTCCTTCAGGAAGCCTTCGGGCGCGTTCCCCCGCCCTTTCGATGCTGGGAAATCGTCAGTTACGAATCATCGCCATGAGCCCGATGGCAACAACCACACCAATAACGCCGGACACAGCAACAGCGCCGAAGGTTCCAAATTTTGGCTTGAGCCAGTAGTAGCAGCCGAAGGTCACCAACCCACCGACAAGTCCAAACAACTTAACAAGCACCTTGCCGCCGCTGATCTTGGTACCCGGGCACAGCCCCAGCCACGAGCAGAAGTGCTTGACGTTGGCGAAGCGGCCCAAGTCCGGGCCGATCTCGGTGAGGACCTTCATCACCGTGTTCACCTCCAGCCCGTTGATGCGCGTGAGGTCCACGCCGGCCCAGTTGGCCAACATTTGACGCACGTCGAACTCTGCGCGCAGCTTGCCGCCCGTGCGCGGCGCCTTGCCCAGGTCAACCTTGGCCTGACCCAATTCGGCCAGCAGCGCTTGCAGCTTTGCGTCGAACTCGGCCATGTGACGCGCGATGTCGTCGTACATCGACAGCGCCTGGCCCAGCACGAACAAATGCTCGTCGCGCCAGTTGCCAGTCAACGCACGTGCGATCTCCTCGGCGCTGGCCTTGACGCGGTTATTGCGGTGCCGGGACAGGACCTTCGGGTCGCGCTCGCCCGCCACGATCGCGCGGATGATCGCCTGGCCCGTTATGCCCATGACATCGGTGAGCACCTCGGTGAGCTGGATGTTCATCTGCACCAGCGCCTTTTGCATGCGCTGCACCCAGCTCGCCTGCTCGGCGATCAGCACCTCGCGCTGGCGGGCCACCGCGCGCACCACGCAGACCTCACCGTCCGGACGCCACGCCGCGCGCAGCAACCCCAGGCTCATCAGCTTTTGCAGCCACTGGCAGTCCTGCACGTCGCTCTTGCGCCCGGGCACGTACTTCATCTGGCGCGCATCGACCAGCCAGACCTTCAGCCCGCGCTGCTCGAGCAGTTCGTACAGCGCAATCCAGTAGACGCCGGTGGACTCCAGTGCCACCGTATCGACGCCGCACGCGAGCAGCCAGTCGGCCATCGCGTTCAAATCGTCGGTCATCGCGCCAAATTCGCGCACGGGCTCGTCGGTCGAGTGCCTGGGCACCGCCACCCAGTGGCTCGGTGCCCCAACGTCAATCCCCGCCGCGTTGGGAAATACCTCGTCTTCACGCTTGCGTACTGCCATGGCATGCTCCAACATCGTTGATGAACGGCAGCGCCATGGGAAGCGTCGAATTCGACTCGACCTCTTGAACAGGATGCGGCTTACGCCGCTCACCACTGTCGCCGACGACTCCCGGACCATGCTCACACGCGGGCTCGCACACTGGCTCGCACCATTGACGGGTCGGTCATCTCGGCGCCGCCGTTCACTTTGTAGCGCAAGTCCGTTTCTCCGCGAACGCCTGCCCCGAATGCGGGGTTGAGAGACTCACAGCCAGAAAACAGCGCTTCCTGAGAGCCGTTCACAGCAACGGGTCGAAGCGCACTTCCAAGCACGTCATTGACCTGCCCGGCAGGAGCCGTTGCCGACCTCGCCACATCCGGGGGATGCTATTGCGATCCGTGGCAAGCTCGGGTATGGACTCGCAAGCGGAGCCGGCGCGACAGCGCTCCTCGCCAAGCGGGCACCGGCGCAGTCGCTTAAGCACCAGAAACTGTGCCGCAAGACACGCGCTACGCGACCTGCCCGACCTCGGCTTCGACCACGCTGGTCGGGGCCACTTCTCCGACCGCATCGGCGGGAGCCTCGCTAACCGCCTCCGCATCAAGCAACGGTAAGTCGTCGCCGGCGTCGGTCGAAACGCCATCACCGCTTTCACGCCCGCCGAGTGCATTCATGCGTCGGCGCAGACCCATCGCGAAGTTGCGCGTGCCATTGGCCACGTCGCGCACCTGGCGCTTCAAGCCCGCGCGCTGGATGTCCACCGCCTGGGCGGATATGACCTCGTGGATCTCCAGCGTCTGAAGCAGGGGCATGAGCTGGTCGAGTTTGCCCAGAACCTCCAGGAAGCGGCGTCCGTTTGAAGACAACACACCGACCTGCACATCGAGCGGCACGGTGTCGTAGGTCGCGGCGCTGCCGATGCCGTTCGCCTTGAACAGTGCCTCGGCCCCATCAATGGCCTTGTTCAGGTTCTCGGTCACCGCCTCCATCTGGGTGCGAATGGCACTCTCAACGTTGGCGATGTCGTCGTGGTCGAGCCGCGTGCGCGCGATCACTGAAATGAAGTGCGCATTGAGTTGCAGGGTGTTGAACAGGCGAACGAAGAAGCGCTTGCCTTCGGCGCTGGTGAAGCGCGCCGGCATCTTCAGACTGGCCGCCTCGACGCGCCGGAAGTCGGTCTTCGTCTCCTTGGCGATGATCCGGGCGTTGACGCCGCCCTCATCCATCTTGACGATCTGTAGTTCCGCCATGCCCGTGCTCCGTTCAGCCGCGACGAAGCACCATCGTGCGCAGGCACCGATGCAATCGCCACGCGGATTGGTCGCCAGTTGAAGGCCCTTTCGACATCGGCAAGTGATTGGGTCGACTGCGCTGTTGACCGCGCGTCAACACACCGCTACCTTCGCGCCATGCAGTAGCTAGCCCTGCATTCAAACAAGGCAAGCCCTGGAGTTTTCTCGTCGAGCTTGTGCGCGCTGGCCATCGTCGGCCCGGTCGCCACTCGAACCTAGCGATCGAACCGCCCGAGGTGGCCATTCCATAGCGCCGTCGAAGCGAGCTTTCGAGGTGGGGGCACGGCCGAGCCGTTGCGCCCTCCCCACCCTCACCTCCAAAGCTTTCGTTGATCGGTAGCTGGCACACCGATCCAGGCGGTTCAACCGCCACCCCAGCCAGCCCTGGAGTTCCTTCGCGTCGGCATCACTGCCGACCTTTCCTCACCCCCTGAGGGCAAACGCCCTCAGCCGTGCTGCGCGTTGCCTTCGATCTTTCATGGAGGTAACGATGCACACCGCATCAAGCGCTTTGCTCAACGTGTTTCGCCCTGCGTTTGCAGGACCACCCATCGAGTCGCCGTCTCAAGCGGCCGACCTGGACCGACTCGACGACGACCCGTCGCCCGTTGATTGGAGCGAGGAAGACATCGTCTTCCTCCACTGGCGATTGCTTCAGGAGATCAGCCACCTGGCCGATCCGGCAACGCCACTTGAAGAGAAGTTCGACACCTTGCGCTGGGTCTTCACCGAGCGCGAGAAGGACAGCCTGCCCTTCTCCTTCGTCAACTGCCTGCGCGTGGTGGGCTGCAGTCCGCTGTCGCCCATCGCCTATTGCGGGCTGACCGATGCCGAGGAGATCAGGGACCACGTTCGCAATCGCGTCAGGCCCTGGCTTCACGCCACGTTGGAGCGCTATCCGCAGTGGGTGCGCGAGTCGATCGCCCAGAACCCTTCCTGGTTCGAAGCACGTCTTGCCGCGAACCCGCAGTGGATCAACGAGCAGCTCAAACGAATGGCGATGCAGGGCGACCTGTTCGTCTGAATCCCTCAACCCCATCGGGCCGGCACTTGATGTGCGGGCCCGCCATTTCCAGGAGTACCCATGTCCACGATCAAGGACTTCCTGTGCCTGCTGCTCGTCGTCGTTTGCTACGGCGTCGCTGGACGCATGGACTACGACGACGCGATGCTGTTGGACGAGGCGCAGCGCCATTCGGCACTCGCCGTCGACATCGGCTGCCCTACAGCCATCCCGGCAGCCTCCGAATCGAATGAGCGTGAGCTCGTCGATCCCGGCGACGCCCCGACGAACGCAGACCCCTGCGTCATGGAATGAGGGCGTCGCCATGCAAACCAACCTGCACACCCTGCGCAAGAGCGCACCGCTGCTGGCCGTGACGGCACCGGAAGACATTGAGTTCCTGGTCAAGGAAAGCGAGGTCCTCACCGGCCAGCCCGGCCGCATCTTCGTGATCGCTGGCGCGGAACGGCTCAGCTATCGCGTCCGCTGGCAACTCATGGGCTTCAAGGTCGAGCGCCTCGATGCCCAGGGATCGCCGATGGACACCCGGCACCTGCTGCCGTGGGAGTTCGTCGACCACAGCTTGGTCGAGGCTCTCGGCGCTGGCCAGTTGTTCACCCCTTCGGTCGGCCGCTCGCGCTGATCGTCATGTCCCGCAGGCGGGTCTTGCCCCGCCACGGGCACAGGCTCGCCTGCATTCAAGGAGAAATTCATGCAGATACAAGTTCGCATCAATGAAGAAGGCGCGCTGCGCAACCAGCGCTACGCCTTCACGGATCGCTTTACGCTGGTCACCGAGCTGTTGCAGAACGCCCGGCGTGCCGGCGCGACGCGCATCGACATCACGCACGACACCGCCGCAAAGCGGTTGTGCGTGCGCGACGACGGTCATGGCATCGGCGACTTCCAGAAATTGCTGACGTTCAACGAGTCGGGCTGGGATGAAGCAACGGCCGACCTGGAACGGCCCTTCGGGATCGGCTTCTCGAAGTGCCTCTATGCCGCCTCGCGTTGCATCGTGGCCTCGGGCCGCCAGCGGGTGGACTTCGAGACCGAGGCCGCGTTGGCCAGGGCACCCATCGAGGTGGTCACGCTGGCCGACACCGAAGTGCTGACCACTGGAACGGTGATCGAACTGCAAGGAGTCGATCTGCCTGAGCTGGCAAACCGCATCGAGTCGCTGTGCCAGGGCTTTCCGGTCACGGTGGTGTTCAACGACAAGACCATGGAACGCCGATACGCCGAGGCCAACCTGGCGGGGATGCAAACCGCCATCGGCTCGATCCACCTCACCGGCACCGGGGACGGCACGCACAGCAGCCATCTGCTGGTCTTCCTGCTGGGACTGTGCGTGATGAAGCCGATCTACTTTCAGGAAGGGCAGGTCAACGTCGTGCACCTGGACTCGCGCCAGTTCACGGCGCGCCTGCCGGACCGGGAGAAATTGATCGACGAGGACGTGCAGCGCAAGCGCATCGATGCCGAGTTGAAGGCTTGCTGGCGTCGAACGCTTGAAGAAGCGAAGACTCAACTCGACGCGACCCACTTCGTCGAGACGTACTACTCGGCGATGCGGTCGTGGGGCCACCTGGACTTGCTGAACGATCTTGACGTTCTGCCTCGCGGCCTGTGCGACAGCATCGTCGGCTACCCGATTCAGGACGACAGCGGCACGCGCGACCACTTGCAGACGACGGCGGCGACGCCAACGCGCGCCGACATCGAAGGCGGCGCAGTAATCCTCGTTGCACTCGACTCGGTCAACGACGAAAACGCCGCCCGCTGGATGCTGGCGCGCGCCAGGGCCTACGTGGTGTTCGATTGGATCGGCCTTCATGCCAACCATTGGGCGCAGCGCCATGTGCGCATGCTCGAAGACGAGCCCGTCGAGGTCGAAGCGGTGTCAGAACAGCATCGCACGGAGTTGGAGGGCCGGTGGATCTGGCCGACCGTCGTGCTTTGCGAGACCGTGCGCATCCGGGTCGGCAACGATTCGGCGGACGTGCACGACGCAGGCGTCCATCACGACGGCTGCCTGTACATCCCCGCCGAAGAAGCATCAGGCGAGCCGGTTCGGCAGGCCTCGTCGTTCACTGACGAGCACGACCAGTTTCTGGAGTCGGAGCGAGATGCCGACCGTGACGCGCTGGCCGATCTGATCCAGCGGCTTCGCTCGGTGGACCCCTTGCAGACGCTCGAGTCGCTGCTCCAGGGACTGAAGCTGGGCAAGTACCCCTTGCTTCGTGGCAAGCAGTTCCACCTCACGGTGGGCGTGGGTGCTGCGCCGGGGCATTCGCTCGAAATGGTTGGTGACGTGGGTCAAGGAGGGCTCCATGCAGAACCTTGAGTACGCCGCCCGTGTCGACGAAGTCAAACGACGCGCCCACGGGCGCTGGACCGAAATCCTCGGCAGCCTGGGTGTCGAAGAACGCATCCTGAAGAAGCGCAACGGGCCCTGCCCGCTCTGCGGCGGCACAGATCGGTTTCAGTACACCGACAAGTTCGGCGAGGGCAACTACCACTGCCGCTCCTGTGGCGCCGGCGGCGGCTTCAAGCTGCTGCAAGCGGCGAAGGGGATCGACTTCAACACCGCGCTGCGTGAGGTCGAGCAATGTGTGGGCGCAACGGTGGTGCCGAGGCCAGCGGTGGCCACCGAGCCGCCCGCGGAACGCATGAAGAAGCTTGCGCAGCGGATATGGGAAGAAGCCAGGCCGGTGTCGGCCGGTGACGAAGTGGATCGCTATCTGGGGGGTCGCGGCCTCGCGCTGTCGGTGTACCCCAGAGTGCTGCGCTTCCATCCGTCGCTGGGGTACTTTCAGAAGGACGGCGAAGGCAAGTCGCGCAAGCTTGCCGAATACCCGGCCATGCTGGCGTGCATCCAGGGCCCCGATGGGCATGGCGTGACGCTGCACCGGACCTATCTGAAGGACGGCTGCAAGTTGGTAGCGCCGGACGCCAAGAAGGTGTTGTCGGCCGGGATCAACGGTGCGGCGGTGCGGCTCTTCGATGCCACCGATGAACTTGCGATCAGCGAGGGCATCGAGACCGGTCTGGCGGTGCACCTGGCTACGGCCAAGCCGGTATGGGCGGGGCTCAGCGCCGGCAATCTGGAGAAGCTGTGGCTCCCGGAGTCGGTTCGGCGCATCTGCGTCTACACCGACAACGATGCCGATGGCGATTTCGACGGTCAGGCCTTCGCATTCGCGCTGGCACGTCGCCTGAAGAAAGAAGAGAAACAGACCGGGCCGCGCGAGGTGCAGGTGTTCCTGCCCAAGCAAGCCGGTATGGACTGGGCCGATGTCTGGCAGGCGCGCAGGCAAACGCTCGCGCGTGCCGAGTAGGTCGTCATGGGGGTGCAGTCACGCGACTGCACCCGCCTTTTCAGCGCCACTGCGCAGGTCATCTGCCGGGTGGCGATGAAAAGGTTCTCCCCTGGTAGCTGTCACACCAGGCCGTGCCTCTGGCGCGGCGAAGACAGCCCTGGAGTTTTTGCGCGATTCGGTTCGCGCGCTTTGTGGATCGGCTTCGGCCGATCCGTCATCAACCCTGGCGGGGATGTGCATCCCCGCGAGTGGGCGATGCCGTTCCTGCGTTTCATGTTCGGAGATCGATATGAAGAGCGGACGTACCCTTGTGAGCCTGGCCCAGGAACTGGAGCGCCAACTGGCGTCGAAGAAAGACCTGGTCGTACCGACGGCGCTGATGCGCCACGACACCGACGACACGGGCACCACCCGCCTTGTCGTCGAGGAAGGCAACGGCCCGGTGCGCTACGGCGTCACCCCGTTGGCACGTCGGCAACTCGCCGACAAGCTGAAGATTCCGTATGCGTACTTCGAGCGCATGCGCGGTGAACAGCCGGTGCTGCTGGACCGCAATGTCAACACCTGGCTGCAAAGCGACGACGACCGTCGCATGCTGCGCACGCTGGACGGCAACGTCCGTGCGGTGCTGTCCGAGCGCTACCGCCGGCTCGACAACTTCGACCTGGCCGAGAGCGTGCTGCCCATCCTGCGGCAACTGCCCGAGGTGCGCTTCGAATCGGTCGAACTCACCGAGACGCGGATGTACCTGAAGTGCGTGACGCCGCGCCTGAAACTGGAGATGTCGCCGGGCGACATCGTGCAGGCTGGCGTGGTGATCTCGAACTCCGAGGTCGGCCAGGGCACGCTGTCGGTGCATCCCCTGCTGTACCGGCTGGTGTGTCGCAACGGCCTGATCGCGTCGGACCGTGCCCTGCGCAAGACCCACGTCGGTCGTGCACTCGGCACCGACGATGACGGCATCACGGTGTTCAAGGACGACACCTTGCGCGCCGACGACAAGGCCTTCTTCCTGAAGGTGCGCGACGTGGTGCAGGCGGCCGTCTCGGAAACCACCTTCCTTCAGGCGGCGCAGAAGATGCAGTTGACGCTGGGCATTCCGCTCATCGGCGACCCGGTGAAGACCGTCGAGGTGCTGGCGCAGCGCTACGCCTTGAACGACAGCGAGCGTGTCGGGGTGCTGCGGCACCTGATCAGCGAAGGCGACCTGTCGGGCTACGGGCTGGTCAATGCAGTCACCCACTACTCGCAAGAGATCGAGGACTACGACCGGGCGACCGAGTTCGAAGGGCTCGGAGGCAAGCTGATCGAGCTGCCAGCCAACGAGTGGAAGGGATTGGCTGAAGCCGTGTGAGCGTCTACGAAGCGCTCGACTTTCGCTGAGTCTTCTGATCGCTAGACTTTGAACCACCGAGGCCCTGCGCCTCGGTGGCTTCTCTTAGGCCTGCCAGAAGCGGGTCACGCCAATGGCGGCGCGGACCTTGCCGATCACGCGCAGGCCCAGGCGCCTGGCCGCAGCCGCATCCTTGACGACGCGTTCCGGGTAGCGCTCGTTGTCGCACTTGAAGACCAGACCCGTGCCGAGACGGCTGTCAACGCGGCGCACCATGCAGCGGCCATCGAGCTCGAGCGCGTAGATTCCGTTGCCTACCAACTGATTGGCGCGGCTGTCCACGAACATCAGGTCGCCGTCGCAAATCAGCGGCGCCATTTCGTCACCGGTCATGCGCCTGATCTCGCCGGCACCGGATCCCTGACGCAGCACATCGAATGCTTCGCGCGCCCATGCAGTCTCGGCCGTCCATTCGGTAGACGACGCGGCGCGGATTCGCCCCGGTTCATCTGTCAGACCCAGCATCCAGTCGCTATTGCGTATTCCGATGAATTCCGCCACCGATTCCGATCCAAGCCCGTCAGTATTTCCGATTCAAACCCGCCACCGGTTCCGATCGGCTTGCGCCACCCACAATCCCTGAATGGGACCGCACGCCTTGGGCAGCTCGTGTTCCGCGCCGAAGATGCATCCCCTCCGCCGGTGTCGCCCTCATTGAGTCGGGCGCGTCCAACCAACGTCTGCAATGTGTCACATAGCGGGCCGTCGCGTGGCGGTTCCCTATGGCTCGTCACGGCCAGGAGCGGCCGATCGAACAGCACCCAAGCAGCCGGTCGGATCAGCCGTGACGGCCGAGGCGCGTGGACATGCGGCTCACCGCTTCGGTTAGCGCTGGGAGATCCTGTTCGACGACGAGCCAAACCGCTCCAAGGTCAACCCGAAGGTAGCCCCGCATGATCACATTGCGAAACCCGGCGAGCTCGCACCAGGGGATCTCCGGCCATTCAAGCAGTCCGACCATGCCGGTCCCGGCGTCTTCGCACTTGAGGGTGACGAGTCGCGCGTGCTCACCCTTCTCTCCGGCCGCCAGTTGTGCACCGCCCCGCGTGGATCTTGTGTCCATCCGTCATGCCAAGAACCTGCTCGTACCAGTACGCGGCGCATTCAGCGTCGCGCACAATGAAAGTAGTGCGTTTGAGGACGTCAGCCATTGATCTTGTCGCCTTCTATGAGCAGCACCTGGCATTGCGCGACGCCCTCTCGAAGCTTCTTGGCCTGTTGGTACTCGGGGCTGTTCCAGAAGCGCAGCGCGGCAGCTTTGTCGGGCCACTCGGAGATGACCATGGATGCGCCGTCTCCAAAGTCGCCTTCAAGCAAGCTGGCACCCGGCCCGCGCAGCACGTAGCGGCCGCCAAAGCGGGCCACCAGCGGCGCGGTGGCCGTAGCGTAACCAGACAGGAAACGTTCGCGGTCCGCAATCTTGGCGGTGACGATCATGTAAGCGGGCATAGGTTCTGGCCGTGAATTCGGCCCCAGGTTGTCAGGAAGAATGTTCGGTACACACACCAGCCGACGATGCGCAGCGCCTATCCCATTTGCTTCTGGCACGCGTTCAAGAGGGGCCTATCTGTCCTCGGCCGCATGGGGGCCGGCGCTGGTATCGACCATGATGAAGAAGTCGCGTAAGGCCTTCGCCATCTTCCTTGTAATGAAACAGGCCGCCCAGCCAGGTCAGCGCCGGGTTCTGCGCCGAGGCGACGCGAAACGCCTGCGATAGGCACTCGAGCTTGATACGGTCACACAACAGCCACGACGAGCCGCCCAGAAAGGCCGGTGCAGATTGCACGCAGCTGCAGAACTGGTCAGCACCGACATTGGAGCGCCGGCGCGTGACGGTGATTTGCGAGCTCAAGGTGACGCCGCCGGGCAAGCTGTGGTTCAGCGTCGGCGAGCTGCGTTGGATATCGCGGCCGAGCCCGGCGATGTTGCCGCAGTTCACGCCTGTCGGCGGGTCGGCGCAGCGCCCGCGCCTGCGCCGGCAGGCGTGGTCTGTGCCACGGCGGGATAGGCCGCGAGAACGGAGGCAATCAGCAACAAGGGCCTGCAAGGTGACTGGGTGCGGTTCCGTGTGGTGAGGGCGAGATGGGGGCGAGACGGCACTCACCGTTGTCGCTTGCATGCAGTTCCCTCGGCGACGTCGATGCCGTGCTGACTGCGACATGGCATCACACGTGAAACAGATATAAGCAATATTCGTGCCACTTGTGTAAAATAGGGCAATCCTCGTTATCATCTTCGGTGTGATCCCAGATACTGGCGCCGCTCAACGCAGCGACGACGCAGCAACCGAAGCCCGGCCAGAAGGTGAAGCGGCTGTGCGCATCGAGCGGCATTTGCACCGCGCGGGCGCGCTGCAATGGCAGTACCGCGAAGCTGGCAACCACCATGCCGGCCCGCCGCTAGTGCTGCTGCACCCCTCGCCGCGCAGCTCAGTCGTGTACGAACCGTGGATGCGCACGCTGGCCGCGCATGTTCGCGTCCTGGCGCTGGACACCCCCGGCTTCGGCGGCAGCGACGCGCTGAGCACGCCGCCTGACAACCTGTCCGACTACATCGCCCCATTGCATCAGCTGTTGCAAGAGGTGGCCGGGCCGCGCTGCGTGATCTACGGTTCGGCCACCGGCGCGCAACTGGGCATGGCCTACGCACTGGCGCATCCGCAGGCCGTGGTGCACCTCATGCTGGACAACGCCGGGCACTTCGACGACGACGAGTGCGCGCACATCCTGGCGCGCTACTTTCCCGATCTGATGCCGCGTGCCAACGGCAGCCATCTGGCCACGGCCTGGCAGATGTGCGCGCAGATGACGGAGTTTTTCCCCTGGTACGAGACCGACGAGGCGCACCGCATCGCGCCGCTCCCGGCGCCGGCCGCTGCCGTGCACACGATCCTGCAGGATCTGCTGGCCGCCGGGCCGGGCTACGCCACGGCCTACCGCGCCGCTTTCGAGCACCAACGCGCAGCCAAGGTGCAGGCCTTGACCGTGCCGACCTCGCTGCTGCGCTGGCAGGGCTCGGTCCTGCTGCGTCCAATCGACCGCTTGCTCGGCTTCACGCTGCCACCTCAGGTGGCCGTGCTCGACATCCCGGCGCCCGCCGCCGAACGCCACGCCGCGATGACGGCCCACCTGCGTGCCATGCTGGCGCAAGTCCGGAGCGGCTGAAGGCATGCAGATCGAACACATCACCCTGGTGCGCACACCGCAGGGCACACCCACCGAGGCCGACTTCGCGTTCGGCAGCGGCACCCTGCCCGCGCACGCCGAAGGCCAGGCGCTGGTGCGCGTGCTGGCGCTGTCGCTCGACCCCTACCTGCGCAGCGCGATGGCCGGGCGCCACCTCAGCGCGGCCATCCACCCCGGCGACGTGGTGCGTGGCGAAGGTCTGGTACAGGTGCTGGAGTCGCGCCACCCGCGCCTGACGCCGGGCACGCAATGGGTGGCGCAATGCGGCTGGCGCAGCCATGCACTGCTGGGCGTCGAGGCGATCGAACAGGCGCGCCGGGTCGGCCCCGAAGTGCAGCCGCCCACGCTGGCGTTGGGCGCGCTGGGCATGCCCGGGCTCACCGCCTGGGCCGGTTTCAAGCGCCTGGCCGACGCCAAACCGGGTGACACGCTGGTGGTGTCGGCCGCCAGTGGCCCGGTGGGCGCCACCGTGGGGCAACTGGCGCGGCTGGCAGGCTGCCGCGTGATCGGCATCGCGGGCGGGCCCGAGAAGTGCGCCTGGGTGACCCGCCGGGCGGGCTTCGACGCCTGCATCGACTACCGCGCCGAAGACCTGCGCGAAGCGCTGCGCCGGCACGCGCCCGACGGCGTCGACATCTACTTCGACAACGTTGGCGGCGACGTGCTGCTGGCCGTGTGTGAACAACTGGCCGTGGGTGCGCGCGTCGTGCTGTGCGGGCTGATGGCGCAGTACAACGGCGAGGCGCCGGTGCCGCTGAACCCGGGGCTGATCATCCGCGCCCGTGCCACCGTTCGTGGCCTGGTGGTCTACGACCATTGGGCCCACTTCGCCGAGATGGTGGCCGAGATTGGCGCCTACATCCGCGCCGGGCAACTGCAGTTCCGCGAAGACATCAGCCATGGCCTGGCCAGCACTCCGTCGGCGTTTGCCCGGCTGATGGCCGGCCGCAACCAGGGCAAGGCGCTGGTTGTGCTGTGAAACCTCAACTCGAAAGCTCGACCATGTTCAAACGATTCACCCTCACGGCGCTTGTGATGTTTGCGGCACTGCCGGTGGCGCGCGCCGAGCCGGTGTCGGCGGCCGAGCGCATCCCGGTCGACATCCGTCGCACCACCTTCGTCGTGCGCGACATCGAGAAGTCGCTGCCGCTGTACCGCGACGCGCTGGGCCTGAAGCTGATCTATGACACGCCCATCGGCGGCGGTGTCGACAAGGATGGCAAGGCCGTCGCCGCCAGCGTGCGACTGGTGCTGCTGCGTGCCAACGACAGCTTCATCGGCAACCTGGGCCTGATGCAGAGGCTGAACCAACCGCCGGCGCCGCCGCCGGAGTTCAAGAAGGCCGGTGTCGGGCAGATGATCATGGTCATCAATGTGGCCGACCTTGACGAGCGCTGGCCCAAGATAGCCGCCACGCCGCACATCAAGGTCGAGACGGCGCCGATACGCGTCGAATACCCGAATCCGGCCGGCGGTGTGATCCCGGTGCTGTTCAGCGCCGTCTGGGACGCGGACGGCAACTACATCGAACTCAACAAATTGCTCGGCGCGCCCGCAGGCACGGCTGCCAAAGCGCCGGCAGCGGCCACACCAGCGAAATAGGGATCGGCATCGTCGTCGATGGCGGCCACAGCGCCGCGCGTCGCAAGCGCGGCCGCAGTGCCCACTTCAAGCCGTGATCAACCCGCCTGGCGCGGCAGCAAAGCGCCGGGGTTCATCAGGCCGCGCGGGTCCAGTTGCGCCTTCAGGCCGTGCAACAGCGCCGTCGTCGGCGCCGAAAGTTTTTCAGCGAACGGATAGGCACGGCCGATCTGGAAGTTCACCGCACCGTGGCGTGCCAGGATGCGCGCCGTATCCAGCCACAGTTCCATGACGAAGGCGCGGCGATCGTCGCGCCGCTCGCGCTTCAGCCACGCGGCTGGCGCTTCGCCCAGTTCGGTGGCCTCAATGTGCAGCGGCGTGACTTCGTCGTACCAGTAGAAGCAGGGCTCGAAGAGCACACCGTTGGGTACGTTGGTGGTCAGCGGCGAATACAGCACGTCCAGACGGTCGAGATCGGCCTGGCGCGCGCTGATCATGGCTTCGACCTCGGCCACCGTGGCCACGATCTCGCCCAGCGGCACGATGCCGTGCACCGGCACCCAGCGCTGGCCGTCGACGCCCAGCGCCGAGCGCAGCGGCGGGAAGGGCCGGCCGCGCATGCCCTTGGGCACGACGGCGGGCAGCACGCGGCCCTTGTTGCGCTTGACCAGCGCCTCGATGCGCGCCAGCTGCAGCGCGATGTGCGCGTCGTCGTCGCCTTCAACCGTCAGGTGCAGCGAGTACGCCGCCTGTTCCAGTGCGCTCGTGCCGGCCAGCGCCATGCCGGCCACATCTTTCAGGCCCGACAGCAGGGTCTTGCCGCTGGTCAGCACGCCGAGGGCGGTCTTGGCCGCCGCGCCGAGCTGCTTGCCGGTCTGCGCCGAATTGCGCGCCTTGTAGGCGTCGATGCCAAACGCCTCGGCACCATGGCCCGCATGCGCAAGATCGACCTGCATGCGCAGCATGGTCTCGAAATCGTCGAAGGCGTAGGAGCCGAAGCCGATGGCCTCGGACACCTTGATCAGCCGCAGGCTGGCCGCGACCTTGATGCCGAAGGCGCCGACATCGCCGACGAACAGGCCCGTGATGTCGGGGCCGCCCCAGCGCACAAAGGGCTTGCCATCCGTGTCGCCGGCCGAGCCGGTGCGCATGCGCGTGCCGTCGGCCAGCACCACATCGACGCTGAGCACCGATTCAGCCGCGCTGCCGTGGCGCACCGAGCCGAAGAACACGCTGTTCTGCGACAGCGTGCCGCCGATGCTGGCGCGTTGCCCCGACAAGGGGCCCCAGTAGGGCGTGCGCAGGCCCTTGGCGGCCAGGGCTTCGTGCAGGCTGGCCCAGGTGCAGCCGGCCTCGACGGTGACGAAGCGGTTGACCTCGTCGATCTCCAGCACGCGGTCGAGCCGGCGCAGGTCGAACATGACCGCGTTTTCGTCGTCGGCGACGTAGCCGCCGGTGTAGGACATGCCGCCGCCGCGCGGCACCACCGGGTGCCCGGCCGAGGTCGCCACGCGCACGGCGTCGACCACGTGCTCAGGCGTCAGCGGCACCACCACGCAAACCGGTGGCCGGCCGCTGTGGAAGAGGTCGTGCGCGAAGTAGGCGCGGCTGCGCTCGTCGTGCAGGACTTGTTCGGGGCCGATGGCGGCGCTGAGCGCGGCAATGAGGTCAACGTGGTTCATGGGGTCCTTGAAGGTTTGCGTCACGCCGCTTAGGGCGCCAGCAGTTCGATGCATTCGCCCGCAGGCCCCTGCATCAGGGTCACAGCGGTGGCGCCGAGTTCGTGCCAGGTCGCCCCGGCCGGCAGGCTCTGATCACGGCGGGCGTGGAAGCTCACCATGGCCAGCCCGCTGGGCAGGCCGCTGGCGTTGAAAGGGGGCGTGCGATGTTCGGGCACGTGATCGATCTCGATCATCGAGTTCCCGGCCAGTTGCAGCGTGCCCACGGGGCGGCGCCACTCGGGGTCGAGACCGAGCGCGGCGTTGAGCGCCGAGACGCGAGTCTCGAAACGCAGGCCCTTGCAGCCGGCGAGCTCTTCGTACCAGTCCATGGCCGCGGCGTGTTCGCGTGCGCTCAGCACCGGAATGAACAGGCGCTCGGCGGTGTGCGTCGCCGGGGGCGGCAGTTCGAAAGGCTGCACGGGTGCACGCACTTCGGTCAGGTAGAGGGTTTCGCCGGCGGGGCCGGCCACCTGCATGGCCCAGATGTTGTCGTTGACGGCCAGCGCGCGCGGCGGCCCGAGCACGGTGAAGGGCCCGTTTTCGAGCCGCTGGCCCAGCGCGCAGACATCCTTCACCAGCACTTCCAGCGCCAGCCAGCCGCTGTGCTGCATCGGCAGCGGCGCTGCGGCCAGGGACCATTCGATGACGCGCAGCCAATGCGTCGACGCGTCGGCGGCGTCAGCGCCCAGCACGAGCATGCGCCTGCCGGCCAGTGCCGGTTTGCCCCACGCAGCGGCCAGGGCAGCCGGCAGCGGGGCGTCGCTGACAACAACCAGGTCCAGGCCCTCGCGATAGGCACGCACCACCGCATCGGCATCGCGGGTGACCAGGGTGCCGCATTGCACAGGGCCGACGGGAAGGCGGCGCTCGCCAGCGGGTGAATTCATGGGCGGTGCAGCAGTCGGCGTGAACTCATACGGCCTTGCCGCCGAGCTTGTAGACGCGCAACGCGTTGTCGCGCAGCAGCTTGCGCTTGGGTTCGGGGCGCAGGTTCAGCGCCTCGATGTCGGCGCGTGTGCGCTCGAAATCGAGCACCGGGAAATCGGTGCCGAACAGCACTTTGTCTTGCCCGAAGGTATTGATGTACTTGACGAAGGCCTCGGGCCAGTAGGTCGGCCGGTGCGCGTCGCAGCCGATGTACACGTTGGCGTGTTTCCAGGCCATGGCGATCATCTCGTCGGTCCAGGGAATGCCGACGTGGATGCCGATCAGCTTCAGTTCGGGGAAATCGCAAGCCACGCTGTCCAGGCTGATCGGGCGGCCGACGCTGCGCCGCGGGTAGCGCGCGTCGTAGACCATCGACTGCCCCACCTGCAACTGGATCGGCACGTCGAGTTCGACGCACTTGGCATAGAAGGGGTAGTAGCGCGCGTGGTCGGGCGCCAGCTCGAACCAGTGCGGATAGGTGTGGGCGCCGATGAAGCCGTACTCGGTGACCAGCTTGCTCAGTTCGCGCACGCCGTCCATGCCTTCGGTGGGGTCGACACCGGCCAGGCCGCAGAAGCGGTCGGGGTACTTCTGCACCGCGTCCACCACCAGCTTGTAGGGCACGTGGTAACAGGCCGGATGGTGCAGCGTGCCCACCTTGGCGGCGATGAGGAAAGAGCGCTCGATGCCGGCCGCGTCCATGCGCGCGATCATCGATTCGAGGCTGACGCCGTCGAAGGTGTCCTGGCCGACGCGCATCTTGTCGACGTAGAAGTTCTTGCGCGGCGGGCGCGCCGCCAGCGCCTCGGCGGTCCAGATGTTGACGACGGCGTCGATGGCTTGAATGTCGTGGCTCATGGGTGTGGTGTTCCAGGTGGCGCCGGCGTGGCCGAGCAATTGCGTCAAGGCGTCAGGAAAGCAGCATTCGTGCCGTCCGCCGCCAGGTTCCAATAGTCCCTGACCCAGCCCGTTCGAATCCGCCTTGCGTGGCTGGAGTTGAGGGGGCAAGTCGCATGAACGCTGAAACGCTGGGCGCATCATCATGTTTCGCGCACGTTTCACAAGCGGATGCGTGTTGCATTCGCTGCGTCAGCCGGGCCCGGGAAACACCTGCGGTACACGACCCGGACACCGGGTCACCCTCACGGGAAGGGCCTCAAGGCCATCGCTGGCAAGGCTCTTGCATTGCGTCCGTCTCGGGTGGCAGCAGCAGGCGGACACCCTTCATCGAGATTGCTAAGGATTCCCCGCATGGACGCATCACAACGGCCGCTGGCAGGCACCCGCGTCATCGAATTCACCCACATGGTGATGGGCCCCTCGGTCGGCGTGATCCTGGGCGACCTGGGTGCCGACGTGATCAAGATCGAGCCGATCAAGGGCGACAACACGCGCCGGCTGCAGGGCTCGGGGGCAGGCTACTTCCCCATGTACAACCGCAACAAGCGCAGCCTGTGCCTGGACCTGAAATCGCCCGGAGGGCGCGACGTGGCGGCGCGGCTGGCCGAAGGCGCCGATGTCGTGATCGAGAACTTCAGGCCCGGGGCGATGGCTGCCAATGGCCTGGACTACGCCACGCTCAGCCAGCGCAACCCCGGCCTCGTCTACTGTTCGGCCAAGGGTTTCCTGGCCGGCCCTTATGAAGAGCGCACGGCGCTGGACGAAGTGGCGCAGATGATGGGCGGCCTGGCCTACATGACCGGCCTGCCGGGCAAGCCGATGCGCGCCGGCGCTTCGGTGATCGACGTGGCCGGCGGCATGTTCGGCGTCATCGGCATCCTGGCCGCGCTGCAGCAGCGCCAACGCACGGGCCTGGGTCAGGAGGTCAAGACCTCGCTGTACGAGACCTGCGCCTTCTTCGTCGGCCAGCACATGGCGCAGATGGCCGTCACCGGCACGCCGGCGCCGCCGATGACGGTTCGTCGATCGGCCTGGGCCGTGTACGACATCTTCGACACGCGCGACAAGGACCAGGTCTTCATCGGCGTCGTCACCGATTCGCAGTGGCGCACCTTCTGCGAAGCCTTCGGTTTCACGACTTCCTGGCCGACCGCACGCTGGACGGCAACAGCGACCGCGTGCGCCAGCGTGACCGCATCCTGGGCGCCATCCGCGAGCGCCTGGGCAGCTTCGACAAGGCCGAACTGATGCAACGGCTCGAGGCCATCGGCCTGCCTTTCGCGCCGGTCGCCAAGCCCGAAGACCTGTTCAACGACCCGCACCTGAACGCCGCCGGTGGCCTGGTGGAACTGACGCTGCCCTCGGGCGCCAAGACGCGCCTGCCCGCGCTGCCCATCGAGATGGCCGGGCAGCGCATGGACCTGTTCCACGACGTGCCACGCGAGGCCGAGCATTCGCAGGACGTGCTGCGCCAGGCCGGCTACGCCGAGGCCGACATCGAGCGCCTGGTGGCCCAAGGCGTTGTGCGTCTGCCCGACGCCAAATGACGATGAGCAACTCGCTCTTCGACAAGCTGTGGCAGCAGCACGTGGTGGCCGAGCTCGACGCGCAATCGAGCCTGCTGCACATCGACCGCGTCTTCCTGCACGAGCGCACCGGCAGCATCGCGCTGCAGACGCTGGAGCAGGACGGGCGCGCGGTGCGCCATCCCGAGCTGGCCTTCTGCACCATGGACCACATCGTCGACACCCTGCCCGGGCGCGGCGACCAGACCTTGATGCCGGGCGGCACGGCCTTCATCCAGACCACGCGCGACACCGCGCTGCGCGCCGGCATCCGCCTTTACGACGTGCGCGACCCGCTGCAGGGCATCGTGCACGTGATCTCGCCCGAGCAAGGCATCGTGCTGCCGGGCACCACGGTGGTTTGCCCCGACAGCCACACCTGCACCCAGGGCGCGTTGGGCGCGCTGGCCTGGGGCATCGGTTCGTCCGAGGCCGAACATGTGCTGGCCACGCAGACCCTGCGCGTAGCCAGGCCGCGCTCGATGCGCGTGAACCTGGAAGGCGCACTCGGTGCGGGTGTCAGCGCCAAGGACTTGATGCTGTGGCTGATAGGCCGCGAATCCGCCAGCGGTGCCAAGGGCCACGCGGTGGAGTTTGCCGGCGCGGCCGTGCGTGCGCTGACTGTCGAGGCACGGCTGACGCTGTGCAACCTGGCGGTCGAGTTCTCGGCCTTCACCGGCATGGTGGCGCCCGACGACGTCGTTTTCCAGTACCTGGCCGGCCGCCGCTTTGCACCCACCGGCGCGCAATGGGAGCAGGCCCTGGCGCATTGGCGCACGCTGCACAGCGCACCTCAGGCGCGTTTCGACCGCGAGTTGAATCTGGACGTCTCAGCCGTCGAGCCCATGGTCACCTGGGGCACCAGCCCCGAACATGCGCTGGGCATCAGCGCGGCTGTGCCCGACCCGGCGCAGGGCCGTGACGACGTCTCACGCAAGGGCATGGCGCGGGCGCTGGACTACATGGGTCTGCAACCCGGGCAACGCCTGCAAGACCTGCCCATTGAAGCCGCCTTCATCGGCTCGTGCACCAACAGCCGCCTGTCGGATCTGCGCGCCGCCGCGCAGGTGCTGCGTGGGCGCAAGGTGGCCGCGGGCGTGCGCGCGATCTGCGTGCCCGGTTCGATGCAGGTCAAGCGCGACGCCGAATCCGAAGGTCTGGATCGCATCTTTCTGGACGCCGGCTTCGAATGGCGCGAATCGGGCTGCTCGATGTGCTTCTACGCCGGCGGCGAGAGCTTCGGCCTGCGCCAGCGCGTCATCAGCACCACCAACCGCAACTTCGAGAGCCGCCAGGGCCCGCAGACGCGCAGCCATCTGGCCAGCCCGGTGACGGTGGCGGCCAGCGCCCTGGCCGGCCGCATCGCCGACCCACGCCCTCTGCTGGGGAACTGAATTGGAAACCTTCGTTGTCCACCAAGGCGTGGCCGCCCCGCTGCTGCGCGCCAACATCGACACCGACGCCATCATCCCGTCGCGCGAGATGAAGTTCGTCTCCAAGACCGGCCTGGCCGGCGGGCTGTTCGCGGGCTGGCGCTACCTGGACGCCGCCGCGCGCACCCCCGACCCGGCCTTCGTGCTCAACCAGCCCGAATTTGCCGGCACGTCGATCCTGCTGGTCGGCGCCAATTTCGGCTGCGGATCGTCGCGCGAACACGCGGTATGGGCGCTGCGCGAGTACGGCATACGCGCCATCGTGGCGCCGAGCTTCGGCGCCATCTTCCAGAGCAACTGCATGCGCAACGGCATCCTGCCCGTGGTGCTGGCCGAAGCCGAGGTGGCGCTGCTGGCGCAGCAGGTCGGCCCGCAGCCGATGACCGTGGACTTGCAGCGCCAGGTGGTGCTCTCTGCCAACGGGCAGGCCTTCCGCTTCGAGATCGCCCCCGCCCAGCGCGAGATGCTGCTGGAAGGCCTGGACCCGGTGGCGCTGACGCTGCGCCTGGACGCGCAGATCACCGCGTTCCAGACACGTGACCGCGCACAGCGGCCGTGGATCTACCTGGCGCCGGCCGCACCCGCCCCAACCGCTCACTCGAAGACCGCATGAACAACGCCAGAACGCTATACGACAAGCTGTGGGACGAACACCTGGTGCGCGCCGGTGCCGACGGCAGCGGGCTGATCTACATCGACCGCCACCTGCTGCACGAAGTCACCTCGGCGCAGGCCTTTGAGGGCCTGGTGCAGGCCAGACGCAAGGTCTGGCGCATCGACGCCAACCTGGCGGTACCCGACCACAACGTGCCCACCACCGACCGCTCGCGCATAGACGACCCGCTGGCGCGCTTGCAGGTGCAGACCCTGGACGCCAACTGTAGCCGCCACGGCATCAGCGAATACACGCTGGACGACCCGCGCCAGGGCATCGTGCACGTGGTCGGCCCCGAGCAGGGCATCACGCTGCCGGGCATGACCGTCGTGTGCGGCGATTCACACACCAGCACGCACGGGGCCCTGGGCTGCCTGGCCCTGGGCATAGGCACCTCAGAGGTCGAACATGTGCTGGCCACGCAGACCTTGCTGCTGACAAAGGCGCGCACGATGCGCGTGCGCTTCCACGGCACGCTGCCGGCCGGCGTGAGCGCCAAGGACATGGCGCTGGCGCTGATCGGCCGCATCGGCACGGCCGGGGCCACCGGCCACGCCATCGAGTTCAGCGGCGACGCCACGCGCGCGCTGAGCATGGAAGCGCGCATGACGCTGTGCAACATGGCCATCGAGGCCGGCGCCCGTTCGGGCATGGTGGCGGTGGACGAAACCACGCTGGCCTACGTCAAGGGGCGCAACCACGCCCCCGTGGGCGCCGCCTGGGACCAGGCCTGCACCTGGTGGCGCACGCTGCACAGCGACGCCGGCGCCAGCTTCGATGCCGAGGTCGCCATCGACGTCGCCACGCTGGAGCCGCAAGTCACCTGGGGCACCTCGCCCGAGATGGTGCTGGGCATCAGCGGCGTGGTGCCCGACCCGGCCTCGCAGCCCGACCCGATCCGGCGCGATGCCTGGCGCCAGGCGCTGGCCTACATGGGCCTGGAGCCGGGCACGCGCCTGACCGACATCGCCGTCGACAAGGTGTTCATCGGCTCGTGCACCAATTCGCGCATCGAAGACCTGCGCACCGCCGCCGCGGTGATCCGCGGCCGCCAGCGCGCACCGGGCGTGCAACTGGCGCTGGTGGTGCCGGGCTCGGGGCTGGTCAAGCGCCAGGCCGAGGCTGAAGGCCTGCATCGGGTGTTCATCGACGCCGGCTTCGAATGGCGCGAGCCCGGGTGTTCGATGTGTCTGGGCATGAACGCCGACAGCCTCGGCCCCGGCGAGCGCTGTGCGTCGACTTCCAACCGCAACTTCGAAGGCCGCCAGGGGCACGGTGCGCGCACCCACCTCGTGAGCCCGGCCATGGCGGCGGCGGCCGCCGTCACGGGCCGCTTGTGCGACCCACGCCATTGAGTAGGTGACACCCCATGCAAGCCCTTGAAGTCCACACCGGCGTCGTCGTGCCCTTGAACCGCGCGAATGTCGACACAGACGCCATCCTGCCCAAGCAGTTCCTGAAGTCGGTTCTGCGCACCGGCTTCGGCCCGAACCTGTTCGACACCTGGCGCTACCTGGACAAACACGACGAAGCGGGTGACAACGCTGGGCGTCGACCCGACCCCAGCTTCGTGCTCAACGACCCGGCCTATGCCGGCGCGTCCATCCTGCTGGCGCGCGAGAACTTCGGCTGCGGGTCGAGCCGCGAGCACGCGCCATGGGCGCTGGACGGCTACGGCATCCGCGTGCTCATCGCGCCCAGCTTCGGCGACATCTTCCACTCCAACTGCTTCAAGAACGGCTTGCTCGCCCTGCGGCTGCCCAAGCTGGACATCGACGCGCTGTTCGACTTCGTGCTCGCGTCCCCGGGCACGCAACTGACGGTGGATTTGTCGGGCCAAGTCGTGCGCCGCGCCGACGGTCACAGCCATGCCTTCGAGGTCGATGCCTTCCACAAGCACTGCCTGCTCGGTGGCCTGGACGAAATCGGGTTGACGCTGCAGGACGCCGCACTCATCCGGGCCTTCGAGGACAGGCGGCGCATCGAGCGCCCCTGGTTGTTTGCCGCCTGACGGGCAGCTGCTCGGTCCTGCATCGACCCCCACTCGCACCGACGGAAGATTGCCATGCCCGCACTGACCCCCGACTGGAGCTCGCTCATCCTTCTGGTCTTTGTCCTCGGCCTGAAACATGGCTTCGATGCCGACCACCTGGCCACCATCGACGGCCTGACACGCTGGCACTCGAGTCGCGGCGCGCAACTGGCCAACTACTGCGGCGCGTTGTTCTCGGCCGGCCACGGCCTGGTCGTGATGGCGGTGGCTGTGGGCGCCAGCCTGCTGGCCCGCCAGTGGGCGGTGCCGTCCTGGTTCGAACTCACCGGGGCCTGGATCTCCATCGGCTTCCTGCTCGGCCTGGGGCTGCTGAACCTGTACGCCGTGCTGTCGGCCGCGCCTGAGCAGGTGGTGGCCTTGCGCGGCATCCGGGGGCGATGGCTAGGCCGGCTGACCCGTGCCGAACACCCGCTGCTGATCGCCGGCATCGGCATGCTGTTTGCGCTGTCCTTCGACACGCTGAGCCTGGCGCTGCTCTTCGGCGTCACGGCGCAGGGTGCCGGCGGCACGCCCGAGGCCTTGCTGCTGGGCGCCTTGTTCATGCTGGGCATGCTGGTGGCCGACGGCGCCAACGGCCTGTGGATCGCGCGCCTGATCCGCCGCGCCGATCAAACCGCGCGCATCGCATCGCGCGTGCTGGGTCTGGTGCTCGGCAGCATGAGCCTGCTGGTGGCGGGCTTCGGCGTGGCCCGGCTGCTGAACCCGGCGGTCGACGGCTGGAGCGACGGCAAGGAACTGGCCATCGGCATGGGCCTGATTGTGATGCTGGCTTGCGCCTTTGGCCTGGCCATGCGGCTGGCCCGTGTCCAACGTGCCAGCACCGGCGGCGCCGCCGGCTGAGCGCGCCAGGTCAGCCGCGCCCTCAGTCTCGCTCTCAGTCCCAGGTCACGCCGGTCTTCTTGACGATGCGGCCCCAGCGTTCGTACTCGGCGAGCGTGAAGCCGCGAATCTGTTCGAGCGATGTCGGTGACGGTTCGATGTTGACGTCCTGCAGACGCTGCCGTACATCGGGTGCGTTCAACGCGAGCACGATCTCGCGATTGAGCAGCTCTTGCACGTCGCGCGGCACGCCGGTGGCCGTGAACAGCGTGAACCAGACGCTGATGTCGAAGTCCTTGTACCCGGCCTCGGCCATGGTGGGCACCTCGGGCAGCTGCGCCGCCCGCTTCGCAGTGGTGACGGCCAGCGCACGCAGCTTGCCGCTGCGCAAATGCGGCAGCACCGACGACAGGTTGGATGTCATCACCGGAACACGCCCGCCGATCACATCCTGCAGCGCCGGCACGTCGCCCTTGTAGGGCACGTGCGTCATGCTGATGCCGGCCGCGTCGTTGAGCATTTCACCCGCCAGGTGCAAGGACGTGCCCTGCCCCGGCGAGGCAAACGCAAGCGGCTGCTTCTTCGCCAGGGCGACGAGCTCGGCGATGGTCTTGGCCGGTACATCCGCCCCGACGACGATGACGTTCGGGATGATGCCGACCATCGAGAGCTGCGTCAGATCCTTCAGGGCGTCGTAGGGCAGCGTCTTGGTGAGGTGCGGGTTGATGGCAAAACTGTTGGTTGCCGAGATGCCGATGGTGTAGCCATCGGCGGGCGCCCTGGCGACGAAACTGACGCCGATGTTGCCGCCGGCGCCGGGCTTGTTGTCGACGACGACCTGCTGCTTGAAACTCTCGGAGAGCTTCTGCGCGATGACACGCGCCATCAGGTCGGTTGCACCGCCGGCGGGATAGGGCACGACCAGGCGCAACGGCTTGGTCGGGAAACTCTGCGCAACAGCGGCCTGTGCCGTCAACGCAAGCAAAAGAGAAAACAAAACGCGCTTCATCCTGCACTCCTTGAGACCACTGAGCTTGTTGACCGGCATGCCCGGCAGACCCGGCAATGCAGGAACCATGCCGTTGCCGTTGCCGAGAACCCTTGCCTAGAGCAAGTGCTCGTCGCGCATGCGACGCCACAAGGTGGTTCTGCTCACGCCCAGCAGCGTCGCGGCATGCTGCTTGTTGCCGCCCGAACGGGCCAGCGCGTCGGTGATCGTCGCCGCATCGAGCGTCACCGACGGCACAACATCGTCGCTGGTCTGCTCGTCGATGGCGAAGTCATCGGGCACGGCGCCGAACTGGCTTTCGTTCCACGCGTCACGTGAGCCCGGGTCGACATTCGGCACACTCGGCGCATACGGCGCGGCCGTGGACGCCGGCACCGCGATGTTCGCCGATGCCGCGATCTCACTCAGTTCCTCGGCCTCGGCCAGGAAGGTCTGATAGTCGATGGCCGAGATCGAACGCGCCGCACCCAGAAACGCCGCGAAACGTTCCATGATGTTCTCCAGTTCGCGCACGTTGCCGGGCCACGAATAGCGCAGCAGAACAGGCATCAGCGGGGCCAGCGCCTGGTCGGCTGGCAGGCTGCAGCCTTGGCGACGCAGGCTCGAGAACAGCAGCTTGAGCGCCAGCACACCGATGTCCTGCGGCCGTTCGCGCAGCGACGGAATCGACACGCGCAGGATGTTCAGGCGGTAGTACAGGTCAGCGCGGAAGGACCCCTCCTTGATGCACTCGCGCAGCTGGCAATGGGTGGCCGCGATGACTCGCAAGTCGACAGGGATGGGCTGTTGGCTGCCCAGGCGCACAACTTCGCGCTCCTGCAGCACGCGCAACAGCCGGGTCTGCAGCGAGATCGGCATGTCGCCGATCTCGTCGAGGAAGATGGTGCCGGTGTGCGCAGACTCGAACAGCCCGACCTTGCCGCCCTTGCGTGCGCCGGTGAAGGCGCCGTCCTCGTAGCCGAAGAGTTCGCTTTCCAGCAGCGACTCGGGGAAGGATGCGCAATTGAGCGCGACGAAGGGCCGGTCGCAGCGCAGGCTGGCGTTGTGGATGGCTTGCGCGAACAACTCCTTGCCGGTGCCGCTTTCGCCGGTGATGAGCACGGTGGCCATGCTCTGGGCGCAACGCTGGGCCACCACGCGGGCCCGTTGCAAGGCCGGGCTGGAGCCGGAAATGTGGTCGAAGTGATAACGCGCGGTCAGACCGCGCGGCTTGCGTTGTGAGCGCACCAGGGTGTCGGCACGCTGGATGGTCTGGGCGTCAACCAACTTGAGCAGCGCACCCGTGAACTGCCCGGATTCGCGCAATGCCGTGCGGGTCATCAGGTAGCTCTTGCCGCCCATCATGACGACCGAGTCGACGGTCGGCTCGGTGTCGGTCAGAAGGTCGCCCAGCGACAGCATCGGCGCCACGTCACGCAGGTCGCGCCCAATCACTTCGCCAGGCGCGGCGCCCAGGATGCGGGCCATCGGCGGGTTGATGGCGGTGATGCGGTGTTGCTCGTCGGTGGCCAGCACGGCGTCGTGCAGGTTCTGCAGCACGGCGTTGAGCTTGGCGTAGCGGGTGGCCTCGAGCACCGCCAGTTCGGCGATCTGCACCGCTTCGGCCAGGGCCAGTCGGATCGATTCGAGGCTGTAGGCCAGGATGCCGACGATGCCGTTCTCTTCGGCCAGTTGCACCACAAGGCTGGAGCCGACGACGACCTTGTAGCCGTCCTCCTTCAAGCGCCTGAAGCTCTCGACGATGTCCTTGATGGTCTCGTAGGGCTGCTGCGAGACCTCGACCTGCAGCAGTTCCTTGGTGGCTTCGAGTTCCGGCAGCTTCTCCTTGTAGATGCCCAGGCCGATGCGGTCCGAGGTCTGGCGCGCCTTGTGCAGCGCCTTGAGCAGGTCATAGCCGCTGACCTTGATCGAGACCACCGGCATGTTCAGCGCCGAGCGCAGCAGCGACGCGTTGGCGCCCGCCGAGATCATCACGTCGTGCGCGTGCGACTGGTCGATCTCGCGCCCGACACGCAGCGCTTCTTCCAGCACGACCTCCTGCACGTGGATGTCGGCCCGGTCCGCGAACTCCGGCACGACAGCATTCACCAGCGGGGTGAAGGCGCCATAACTGAAGATGCAGAGGCGGGGCTTGCGGGGAAGTATCCGGCTCGTCACGTGGGGCCTTCGAGATGGTTGCAGGTGCCTGGCATGCAGCGCGATGCAACATGCCGTTGCATCGTGTCGATGTTGCAAGTATCGATCCAGGCTGGCGGTGTTTCAACTCTCCAGCGCCCGGTGTTGCAGAGGAATGAACGGCGGTAGAAGCAAGGGCAGCGGCATGGAGAATGCGCTGGCAAGGAAATTGCGTCGGCTGTTGCTCTGCTTGTGCAACGGAACCGCTGGCCATGAACGATGTCTTGACGATCAACGAAGTCGGGCCGCGCGACGGGCTGCAGAACCAGCGCGTGGCGGTCAGCTGCGACGACAAGCTGCGGCTCATCCAGGCGCTGGTGGATGCCGGGCTGCGGGCGATCGAGGCCACCAGCTTCGTGTCGCCCAAGGCGGTGCCACAGATGGCCGACGCCGATGAACTGTTTGTGCGTTTGCCCCAACCCGAGCGTGTGGCGTATTCGGCGCTGGTGCCCAACGTGCGCGGCCTGCAGCGTGCACAGGCCTGCCAGGTGCGCGAAATCGCGGTTGTGCTCTCGGCCACCGAGACCATGAACCAGCGCAACATCAACATGAGCCTGGACCAGGCGACCGAGGTCTGCATCCAGACCCTGGACGGCGCCATCAAGGCCGGCATGCGCGCCAAGGCATATGTGGCGGTGGCCTTCGAGTGCCCGTTCGAAGGCGCTGTGCCGCCCGAGCGCGTGCTGGCGCTGACGCGCGCCATGTTCGCCGCCGGCGCCGCCGAGGTTGTGATCGCCGACACCATAGGCGCCGCCGCACCGCGCGCCGTGTCCAGCCTGATGGGCGCGGCTGCGGCCGAATTTGGCGCGGCGCGCCTGTCGGCCCACCTGCACGACACACGCGGCTTTGCGCTGGCCAATGCCTGGGCCGCCATCGAAGCGGGCATCCGCAAATTCGACACCAGCCTGGGCGGCCTGGGCGGCTGCCCTTTCGCCCCTGGCGCCGCCGGCAACCTGGCCACGGAAGACCTGGTGCAACTGGCCGCGCAAAGCGGCTTGTCCACCGGCATCGACATGGCGGCGCTGCGCAGCGCAATCGCCCTGGCGCAGACCCTGACCCAGCGCCCGCTGGGCGGCCGCATCACGGCCTGGCTGGGCATCCAGGACACTTACCGCGCACGCACAGGCCAATGAACAAGCGTGCCCCGCCCTCGCGTCGAGCAGCCCCGCTCGCCGCTCCAGTTGCAAAGAAAGAGATTCCATGATCGATTCGAAACGCCGCCACGCACTGCAGGCCGCTGCGGCGGCGGCACTGGTGTTGCACAGGCCCGTGTGGGCAGCCGCCGACCCCGACGTCATCGTGCTGGGCGCCGGCCTGGCCGGGCTCAACGCCGCACTGCAGCTGGAAGCCTTCGGCTTGCGCGTGCGCGTGCTCGAAGCGTCCCAGCGCATCGGTGGCCGACTGCACACGCTGGACGCCGTGGCGGGGCGGCCCGAAGCCGGCGGCAACCAGATCGGCCTGGCCTATGCGCGCACCGTCGACACGGCCAAGCGCCTGGGCGTCGAGCTGCTGCCGATGGGGCGGTCGCCGCTGTTCAAGGACGAACGCCTCGTCTACTTCATCGACGGGCGGCGCATGTCCAGCGGCGAGTGGGCCGCCTCGCCGGCCAACCCCTTCCCGCCCGCGCTGCGGCCCATGCCGCCTGACCGCGCGCTTGGGCGCCTGCTGGGCGGCAACCCGCTGAAATCGATCAGCGGCTGGCGTGACCCGGCCAACTTCATCTACGACGTGCCGGTGCTCGACGAGCTCCGGGCCCGTGGCCTGAGCCCTGCCGCGCTGGCCCTGCTCGAGGTCAACAACAGCTACGGCCCGACGCTGGCCGACACCTCGCTGCTGAACCTGCATTACGTCAACGCCAACTTCATGGAGATCATGAAGTTCAGGGGGCCCACCCTCAGCGTCAAGGGTGGCAACCAGCGGCTGCCCGAGGCGATGGCCGCCGCGCTGAAGGGCGAACTGCGCAAGGGCAGCCGGGTCACCGAAATCGATTCCAAGGACAGCGGCGTGTCTGTGCGCTGTGCCGACGGCTCGCAGCACCGCGCGCGCTTCGTGGTCTGCGCCTTGCCCCTGCCCGCCCTGCGCACGGTGCGCATGCAGCCCGGTCTTCCAGACCGGCATGCGCAGGCGGTGAGTCAGCTGGCCTACGGCCGAGTGACGCAGCTTCACCTGGAAGTGCTCGAACCCTTCTGGGAGAGCGAGGGGCTGTCGCCCTTCCTGTGGTCCAACGGGCCGCTGGAGCGCATCTTCCCGAACGATGCGCGCGGCGATGGCCAGGCCCAGAGCCTGACGGTCTGGATCAACGGCGCCGGCACCGCGCGCTGGGACGCCCTGAGCGACGCGCAGGCAACGCAACTCGCCATCGACGAGCTGGTCAAGGTTTACCCGAAGGCCCGCGGTGCGGTGCGCATGGCCGCACGCGTGGCCTGGCATCGCGAGCCGCTGGCGGGTGGCACTTGGGCCAACTGGCTGCCCGGGCAGATCTCGCGCTACGCCCGCTTCGTCGACGTGCCGCACGGCCGCGTGCACTTCGCCGGCGAACACACCGCGCACACCCTGCGCGGCATGGAGGGAGCGATGGAATCAGGTGAACGCGCTGCGGCCGAGATCATGGGGCGACTGTGAAGACCACCCGCCTTGTTGCAACGGCGCTGCTCGGCCTGACCCTGCTGGGTGGCGCGGCGCAGGCCGAACCCTCGGCGGCACTGCGCGGCCGCATCGCCTTCATGCGGTGCGCCGCCTGCCATTCGCTGGGCGCCGGTGAGCCGCACAAGGTCGGGCCCAACCTGCGCGGCGTGATCGGCGGCTCCGCGGCACAGGCGGCGGGCTACAACTACACGCCGGCCCTGCGTCAATCAGACCTTCGCTGGGACGATGCCACCTTGAAGCGGTGGATACGCGACCCGGCGGCGCTGGTGCCGGGCACGTCGATGGCGTACTCGAACTCGTTGGGCGAGGCCGACATCGAGGCCCTGCTGGTTTTCCTGAAGTCCGCGGGACATTAGTGCGATGAGGCCAAGCATGGCCGCGAGGCCGACACCGCGCGGCGCGAATCTGGCGCGGGATATCCACCAATCCTCGGAGTAATGTGGATGTGCCGTCTTGACTGTGCAACATCGGCTGCAACAAGAGTGGCGCCGGCTATGTTCACCCTGATTACCTAGGCACAAGGACGCCCCACAACGCGCTCCGCCTTGTGACTCAGACTATCCAGCATAGCCAAATAGCTCCGGCTCACCGGCACCTTCAGGTTGGTGCTGAGGCGCAGGAAGTGCTTCTGGTTTTCAGTGAACCGCTGCGCGATCGCTGAGCGCCGAACCCAGTACGAGCGGTGCACCTGCAGGCCGTCCAACTCCTTGAGGTCGTGCAGCGCGTCGCGGAAGCGGTAGTGCACGAGCGTGTCGCCTTTCGCGGTGTACACGCGAAGGTAGTGGTCCTCGGCCTTGAGCGCGAGAATCTCGCCGTCGAGATCCGCCGGGAGGCGTGCTCGCAATATGGGCTCGGCATCGACCGACAATGTGACAGCTGCGGTCGATTCTGCAGAACCGGCGGCGCTTGCAAGTGCAGTCGACTGCTGGCCGGCGTCGCGCGGCAGACTGAAAAATCGTTCCACCAAGTAGGTGACAGCCACCCAGTACAGCACGCCGGGCAGCGTGTTGGCAAAGAGTTGCGGAAGGTACTCAAGCGTTGGCCACGGTAGAGGCGGCGCATGCGCAATGGACTCCGCCGGCAGCCACATGTGACCGAAGTGCCGGTAGGCAGAGATCGGCCAGTAGAAGAGAAATATGCCAAGCAGCGCGCCAGTTGCCGCTGTGGCCCAGCCCTGCCAGCACCGGCGCCAACGGCGAGCAAGAGCGCGCGCGAGCCGAGTGCCAACGATTGCGGCGACCCAGACGATACCGATGAGGCCGATCCAGTAGAGCGTGGAGCCGGGGCGTGACATGTGCGACCCGACCACCATGCGGTTCCAGCCGAGCAGCACGCCGACGAGAAGCGGCGCGCCCACGAAGAGCGCGACGCCTGCGGACGTCATGCCGTCGAACTCAGACCGCAACCATTGCGGCCATCGAGAACTGTTCACCATCGGCCTTCCTGGGAGGCAAAGCAGCCCCAAAAAATTCTCCTGCAGTTCGCGAACGCCAATGGCAGTCGCGAAAACCGCGCGTTGGCCACGACATTGTGCTTGCTGCCGCATCGCGGGCCGTCGATGCTGCTGGCATTTCAGCACCATCAATTAAGGGTAATCCATGATCTGGTTCAGGGTGGCAGTAGCGATCTGCGCAACGGCAATCGGCGGCGAGGCGGCACTGGCGCAGGACACGCAGGCAGCGCCCGCGCTCCAAGAAATCGTCGTGACCGCGCGCAAGTCCACAGAGAAGCTGCTGACGGTGCCGGTCGCGATCACTGCGTTCACGGCCAAGGACATCGAAGCCGCCGGTATCCGCGACCTGCGCGACGTTGCCGCGCTCACCCCGGGCCTCGTGTTCGATACCCTAATTGGTGAGTATCTGGCGATCCCCACCATTCGCGGTCTGACCCAGAACGACCTCTTCGGTGACGTCAACAACGTCGAGATTTTCCTCGACGGCATCAACGTGTCGGGCCGGTCCGGTCTCAATTTCAATCTGCTCGACGTCGAGCGCATTGAGGTCGTCAAGGGCCCGCAGAGCGCCTTGTATGGCCGCAACAGTTTCGCTGGAGCGATCAATTTCGTAAGCCGGAGGGCGCCCTCGGCGTTCGAAGGCCGGGTATCGGCGACGGCCGGATCCGACGGCACACGGCGCGGTGCCTTGCACCTGGGCGGGCCGCTCACCGATACGCTGAACGGCCGCCTGTCGATAGGCTACGACGGGTTTGATGGCAGCTATGAGAACTACAGTTCCCCGGGCAGCAAGCTCGGTGGACACAAGTACCGAACCTACTCCGGTGGTCTCGATTGGGCGCCCACCGCGAATTTCGGGCTGCGGCTGAACGCGTATTACTCTGACGACCAGATCGGCGCGCCGGCGGTGGGATTCACGGCGCAGAACTGCGAGCCGAATGCGGCAGGCCTAGCACAGGCATTCTGCGGCAAGCTGCCCGAAGCGGTGCCGACGGCGCTGGGCTCCGATCCGCGTGCGTTCGGCGAGGTCCGCAAGGTGTTGCGCACAAGCCTGCAGGCTGACTGGACAACAGGCATCGGCCAACTGACCTCTTTGACGGGTTACAACACGCTGCGTCACGATGCGCTGTCGGATGCAACGCGTCTCGTCGGTCCGGCGTCCTGGTACTACCTCGGCCGGTTGCCATCGAATGCCGTTGTGCCGCAGGTGTTCACCTCGAAGCTCTTCCGAGGCGACGTCGATGACGTCAAGGAGTTCAGCCAGGAACTGCGCCTTGGGGGCAAGAGCAAGGGCCTGCGCTGGACTGCCGGCCTCTTCTACTACTCACAGGACTACAAGGGCGGCCTCGACGCAGGCGCACTCGGCACCTTGCCCGCAAATTTTGTCGGCTTTCTGCCTCCCTTCTTCACGGCGATCGCGAGCCCCTGGTTCGTGACCGACGGCCTGCCACCCTTTTCGCGGTTCGAACGCAAGACAGATTCGAGTGCGGTGTTCGGCGCCCTTGAATTCGATTTCACGGATCGTCTGCGCGGCCGCGCCGAGGGCCGCTTCACTCACGAGGGCAAGACGCAGACCACACCGATCAAGGATGGTCGGGTCATTGCCAACGCGCGCTCCTTCAGCGACAGCTGGTCATTCTTCACCCCGCGCTTCACCATCGACTACCGCACGCCGGGTGACTTGCTCATCTACACGTCAGCGGCCAAGGGGGTCAAGGCCGGCGGCTTCAACGAGAACGCCTCTGTCGCCGCCGAGGAATCGTTCAAGCCCGAGCAAAACTGGACCTACGAAGTCGGCACCAAGGGTTCGCTGCTGGATGGCCGAGTGACCTTCAACGCCGCGCTGTTCTACGTGGACTGGACGTCGATGCAGTTGCCGGCCCTGTCGCCCAGTGCGTCGGTTCCGCAAACTGTCACCCTCAATGTCGGCTCGGCGTCGTCGAAGGGTCTCGAGCTTTCGCTGAGCGCGGCGCTCACACGGAGCCTGACCGCGAGTCTGGGCTACTCGTATACGCGTGCCCAGTTTGACAGCGCGTTCAATCGCGGCCTGATCGCGCTGCCATCGTTTGCCGCCACGGGCGGCAATATCTCGGGCTTCGACCTGCCGCGCACGTCGCCAACGCAGTGGAACCTCGCGCTCGACTACAAGCGGCCGGCGTTTGCGGGCTACAACTTCTTCGGACGGGTCGACTATTCCTACAAGTCGACGCAGAAGCCGATGGCGGACGGCCTGGCCGAAACCGGCGCGATGAAGCGCGTCAATGCGCGTGTCGGTCTGGAGTCTGAGGCCTGGCGCTTCGAGTTCTGGGGCGACAACCTCACCAACGACGCAACGCCAACGGGCGCGTTCCGTGATACCTGGCTCAACAACTATGTCGACAACCAACTCGCGCTGTTCCTCAACCGCACGTCCACTTCGTATCCGCGCTTGCGGACTTACGGTGTCACGGCGAGCTATCGCTTCTGACATGCGCACGCTCCATCGCCTGTGTGGTCTCGTCCTGTTGTGGCTGGTCACGGCGTCCGCCGTGGCGAACGCCGCAACCCTGCCCCCGGTCGCAACCCAGAGTGGTGACGTTCAGGGCCTGATGCAGGACGGTGTCGCGGTATTCCGCGGTCTGCCCTACGCAGCCGCGCCTGAAGGTGATCTGCGCTGGCGGGCACCCCAGCCCGCGCCGCGTCACAAAACGGTCTTTGACGCCACGTCCTTCGGTCCTGTGTGTCCGCAATCCCAACGTGCCTCGCCTTACCTCGCCGGCGTGCCGATGGGCGAGGACTGTCTGCGACTCAACGTCTACGCGCCGGCCGCCGCGTTCGCGGGTGGCGCGCGCGTGCCGGTGATGCTTTGGATCCACGGCGGCAGCTTTCGCTGGGGCGCGGGTTCGTGGCCCGACGGCGAACCGTTCGTGCTGGCAAACCAGGGCGTTGCGGTGGTGACCATCAACTACCGACTCGGGCGTCTGGGTTTGTTCGCCCATCCGGCCTTGTCGGCGTCGATGCCTGGCGAGCCGCTCGCAAACTATGCGTTGATGGACCAGATCGCGGCGCTGCGCTGGGTGCGCGACAACATCGCCGCATTCGGCGGCGATCCGGCGCGCGTGACCGTCTTCGGTCAGTCGGCAGGCGGTGTGTCGGTGACGGCACTGATGGCAGCGCCCGACGCGCGCGGGCTGTTCAGCGGCGCCATCGCGCAAAGCGGCGCCGCGCGCATTGAAGGCGATCGCCAGCTGCGCGGCACCGGCGGGCCGATCGAGTCGCTCGAATCCGATGGGCTGCGCATGGCGAAGTCGTTTGGCATCGCCAATGACACGGCAGCACCGGCAAAACTGCACGCCTTGTCTGTTGCCGACCTTCTTGCGTATTCGGAGAAGGAGTTTCCGAACTCGATGAACCCGGTCGTCGACGGGCGTGTGATGCCGAACGACATTTCACGCATCTTTCGCGCAGGGCAACAGCAACCCGTGCCGTTCTTGTCCGGCACCGTCGACCGGGAAGAATCCTTGCTGGGTCCGTACCCGTTCAAGCTCGTGGACATGCTGCGCGGCGCTGACCCCGAGCCCGTTCGCGCCGCGTACGCCGGTCTTGATGAGGCCACGCTCGCGAAGGCCTTTTTCGCAGACTCGCTTTTCCGTGGTCCCGCGCGCTTTCTTGCCGGCGAGATGCCGCGCGTCTCAAAGCCGGCATGGCTGTATGTGTTCAGCTATGTCGGTGAGAAGCAGCGCGCCAGCGCGCCGGGCGCAGCGCACAGCGACGACGTGGCGTTTGTTTTTGGCGATCTCGGGCTGCGCGGCCGCTGGCGCGGCGATGCACCGCCCACGGCCGCCGATCGGAACATGGCCACCACCGTGATGAGCTACTGGGTGAATTTCGCGAAACACGGCAACCCGAACGGGCCCGGACTGACCACCTGGCCTCCGTACCAGCGCGTGAGCGATGAACTGCTGGAAATGGGGCCGACGATCAGCGTGCGCAAGCCCGAACGCGAGGCGGTGTTGCGCTTCCTTGATCGTGGCTACGAGGCCGCGCTCAGGAAGCCTTAGCGATGACTCCGGCAAAGAGCCGGCGGCCGTGTGACCGCCCGCTACTTTGTCGATTTTGTGCCGGCAGGTGTTTGCTGGCCTTGCGCGCGTTGGACGTAGCGCACAGGCACTCGTCCACGCGGCTCTCTTGGCCTGGTCCGCGTGCCAATCTTTCTCGAGTTGCATCGGGCTGATTCATCCCGGCGTTGAGTGACATCGGCGATGGCGATGCAAGTCAATCACCTCGTGCATCGCCTCTCCTTGCCGTGAGAGCCCCTCCAGGTACACCGAAGCGCCCGCTGCCCGGACTCCGCCCATTTCGCTCGTCGGCCTGAGGCGAGCCTCCTTAGTCTTCTGCCTTGCAGGCGACCCGCTTTCAGTCTCCCCCACAGGCTTTCGGTCGGCGCATTGCTGTGGCGCGTGGTGCGCTGGCAAGCCTCTTGCTTAGTGTTGCGATGTTTCACACCTGCCTGCGTGTATGGGCGGCAGCGAAACACAGGCGGGCCAAGACCGGCCGCCACTCATGTACCCAACCGAACCCAGGAAAATCCCATGCCGCTCCAGCAGTTCACCAAATCCCTCTGTGCAGCCGCCGCAACGGCGGTCGTTGCCAGCGCCTTGTTCGCGACCAACGCGGCTGCCGGCACACTGGACCTGAGCAAACCCGCAGACGCACACCAGGCCATGCTGCGCCTCGTCGGCGACCTGGATGGCAAGCCCGTCTTCAAGGACTGGGACGTCACGATCTTCGCTGTGCTGCCCGGCGCCAAGCCGCGGCCCATCCTGCGCATGCAGGGCTTCAACGCCGGTCGCCTGGTTGCCAAGCCCGACGGCAGCCACGAGTGGGTGACGCGCGAGGTGGCCTACTACCAGGACCTGCAGAGCGGCGAGATCATCGAGAGCTGGGTCAACCCGCTGAACAACCAGAAGCAATGCATCGTCCAGGTGGCCAACGACCCGGTCAACAGCCGCTTCGCGCCGCCAGCGGCCAACGGCCGCGCACCGGGCTTCAACATCGCCGGCGAAACCGGGTCCCTGCGCATGGACATCCCGCTGGCCTACCCGAACGCTCTGCCAGTGGCCGAACACCCCGAGGAGTCGACCGGGGCGACCTACCTGGCGTCGGAACACTTCATCTTCTTCGCCCGCCGCGCCGACCTGCTTTCCGACGTGCAGCGCTCGACCCCCGGCCACCACGCGTGGTTCCGCACCGGCCCCTGGCTGCCCTGGATGAAGATGGGCCAGACCCCGGGCTACCTGATCTACAGCGGGCAGGGCAACAAGTACGCCAGCTTCGACGAACTGCCGGCGAAGGTGAAGGCCTACACGACGAAGAACTACCCGACCTACGTCACCGCACCCGACAGCTTCTCCCAGCCCAACGAAACAAGCTGGACCTATTACGCCAAGCTGAAAAAGGCCGGCAAGCTGCCGACGAAGTGCGATTGAGGCCGCAGCCCGGCCGACCGTGACCACTGGCAAGGCGGTTCACGGCGGCAGAATGTGCCACCCGATCCACCGGCCCTGACCCTGCGGCGCGCGGCGCTGCCCTACCCGGCCGGGGTCGACCCCCTCGAAGCGAAGGAAATCAACATGTCCAACACACAAGCACCGGTCTACCGGCTAGGGGTCGACGTCGGTGGCACCTTCACTGACTTGCTGCTGATCAACGAGACCACGGGCGAAACCTATCCGGGCAAGGTGCCGTCCACGCCAGCCGATTCGTCCATCGGCGTGCTCAACGGCATTGCCAGCCTGTGCGAGCGCCACGCCATCGACCCGAAGCGCATCACCCATGTGATGCACGGCACGACGGTGGCGACCAACACCGTACTGGAAGGCAAGGGCGCGCGCGTCGGCCTCGTCACCACCAAGGGCTACCGGCAGGTGCTGCAGATGGCGCGTTCCTTCGTGCCGGGGGGCCTGGGCGGCTGGGTGATCTACAACAAGCGGCCGCTGCTGGCGCCGCTGGAACTGACGATCGAGGCCGACGAACGCATGAACGCGCGCGGCACGGTCATCCGCCCGCTTGACGAGTCGGCGCTGCGTGCAAGCCTGGCTGGCCTGCGCGGCCAGGGCATCGAGGCCATGACCGTCTCGCTGATCCACGCCTATGCCAACGACGCGCACGAGCAACGCGTGCGCGAGATCTGCGAAGAGGTGCTGCCCGGCATCCCCGTGTCGATCTCGTCGGCCGTGATCCCCGAGATGTACGAGTACGAGCGCACCGAGACCACGGTGGTGAATTCCTATGTGCGCCCGATCGTCGCGCGTTACATGAGCAACCTGCACCGCGAAGTCAACCGGACCATGGCCGGCGTCAAGCTGCACGTGCTGCGCTCGGATGGCGGCCTGGCCACCGTGCAGGCGGCACAGGACAAGCCCGTGGCGCTGCTGATGAGCGGACCCGCCGGCGGTGTCACCGGGGCGCAATGGATTGCGCGCCAATCCGGCTTTCACAACCTGCTGACCTTCGACATGGGCGGCACGTCGACCGACGTGGCCCTGATCCAGAACGAGGTCGCGCAGACGCGCCGCGAGACCCGGGTCGCTGACGTGACGGTGCGCGCACCCTCGATCGACGTGCGCACCGTGGGCGCCGGCGGCGGCTCCATCGCCTACGTGCCCGAGCTGACCAAGGCGCTGCGTGTGGGCCCACAAAGCGCGGGCGCCGCGCCCGGCCCGGCCGCCTACGGCAAGGGCGGCGAGAAGCCCACCGTGACCGACGCCAACGTGGTGCTGGGCTATCTGCCGGCCTCCACACGTCTGGGTGGCGACATGAAGATCGACCTCGCAGCGGCCGAGCGTGCCGTCAAGTCGGTGGCCGACGCGCTGGGCAAGTCGCTGCACGAAGCCGCCGAGGGCATCATCAACATCGTCAACGAGAACATGTTCGGCGCGCTGCGGCTGGTCTCGATCGAGCAGGGCCACGATCCGCGTGAATTTGCGCTCATCGGCTTCGGTGGTGCCGGGCCCCTGCACGCCAATGCCCTGGGCCGCTTGACGGGTTCGTGGCCGGTCATCATCCCGCCGGGGCCGGGGGTGCTGTGTGCCTACGGCGACGCCACGACGCGCTTGCGCGACGAGGCTTCACGCACCTTCGTGCGCCGTTTCAGCGAGACCACGGACGCGGAGGTCAAGGGCATCCTCGAGGACCTCACCACAACCGCGCGGCGCACTCTGGTCGCAGAAGACGTGAGTGACGCCGACCAGAGCGTGAGTTACCAGCTCGATGTGCGCTACCACGGTCAGGTCATGAGCTTGAGCGTCGATGTGGCGCTTGAAGACCTCGATCGCGGGGGCTTGGCGGCGGTGGCCAAGCGCTTCGACGACATGCACACCCAGCTCTACACCTTTGCGCTGGACATCGAAGCCGAACTGGTCAGCCTGCGCGCCATCGTGCAGGGCCCCGAGACCCAGGTGCGCGCAGAGACGCTGCCCCAGGGTGGCGCCGATGCATCGGCTGCTGTCATCGAGGAGTCGAAGGTCTACGTCGACGGTGCCATGCGCGCGGCCAAGATCTACGACCGCAGCAAGTTCGCTGCGGGCAACCGCATCGCCGGCCCTGCCGTGGTCTGCCAGATGGACTCGACGACGCTGATCCTGCCCGGGCACACCGGCGAGATCGACGCCGTGGGCAACATCCTGATCCAACCGAACACCTGAGCGGCAACGCGAAAGGACATCACCATGGCCGCCAAGATCATCCAGACCGATGCCACCCCGTTCAAGTCTGTTGCGCTCGATTCGATCGCGCTGGACATCATCGAGAACGCGCTGCGCAACGCGCGCACCGAGATGGACGCGGTGCTGTTCCGAACCGCCATGTCGCCCGGCATCCGTGAGCAGCACGACGCCTTCCCGATGATCGCCAACAACGACGGCAAGATGGTCGTCGGTCAGTTCGGCTCCTTCATCCACGGCTTCGTGCACGGCTATGAGGGCACGATCGAGGAAGGCGACATCTTCCTCACCAACGACCCCTATTCGTGCAACGGCGCGGTCAGCCACTTGAACGATTGGCTGACCATGATGCCGATCTATCACAAGGGCCGCATCGTCAGCTGGGCGGCCATGTTCGGCCACATGACCGACGTCGGCGGCAAGGTGCCGGGCAGCCTGCCCACCGACGCCGCGCAGATCTTCGAAGAAGGCCTGCAGATCCCGCCGATCAAGATCTACCGCAACGGCAAGCTCAACACCGAGATGCACGCACTGCTGCTGCGCAACAGCCGCATGCCGCACTGGAACCGGGCCGACTTCGACGCCATCGTCGCCGCGCTGCGGCTGGCCGAGCGCCGTGTGCACGAGATCATCGCGCGCTTCGGCGTCGACGAGTACATCGCCGCCATGCGCGAGATGCTCGACCGCAACCGCCGCGCCATGAGCGCCATCATCCAGATGGTGGTGCCCGAGAAAACGCAGACCTTCGAGGACTACATCGACGACGACGGCGTCGGCATGGGCCCCTACAAGATCGCCTGCCGCATGTGGCGCGAGGGCGACAAGGCCATCTTCGACTTCGCCGGTACCGACCCGCAGTCGATCAGTTCGGTGAACTTCCTCTTGAACGAAGAGATGTTCAAGATGTTCCTGGGCGCCTTCTTCATCAACCTGTTCGATCCACAGATCCTGTTCAACGACGGCTTCTACGAACTGGTGGACGTGCGCATCCCCGAAGCCACCATCATCAAGCCGCGCCGTCCGGCGGCGCTGTCGTGCCGCACCCACTTGCTGGGCCGCATCTTCGACATCATGGGCGGTGTGCTGGGTCAGGGTGCCCCTGAAGCGCTGAACGCAGCGGGCTTCTCCGACAGTCCGCACCTCATGTACTCGGGCTACGACAAGAACGGCGACTGGTACCAGCTGTTCCAGATCGGCTTCGGTGGCATCCCGGGCCGGCCCGCCGGCGACGGGCCCGACGGGCATTCGCTGTGGCCGGCGTTCACCAACGTGCCCAATGAATTCCTCGAGAGCAACTTCCCGCTGCGCATCAACGAGTACAGCTCGATCCCGGACTCGGGCGGCGCCGGCAAGCACCGCGGCGGCAACGGCGTGTGCACGGCCTACGAGTTCCTGGCCGAAGGCCAGATCTCGATCCACGACGACCGCTGGCTCACCCACCCCTGGGGCGTGAACGGCGGCAAGCCGGGCGGGCGCAGCAGCAAGCTGCTCAAGCGCGTCGACGGCACGCAGGAATGGTTGCCGGCCAAGTGCGACCGCATCAAGGTGAGCGATGGCGATGTCCTGTACTACAACACCTGGGGCGGCGGCGGCTGGGGCGACCCGCTGCAACGCGACGCCGAACTGGTGGCGCTGGACTGCCGTCGTGGCCTGGTCACGAAAGAAGGCGCCTTGCGCTACGGCGTCGTGCTCGGCGCGAACGGCGCCCTGGACAGCGAGGCCACGCAGCGCCTGCGCACCCGCATCGAAGCCGAGCGGCCGCCGATCGAAATGTTCGACCGCGGCGGCACGGTTGAAGAACTGCGTGCGCGCTGCAAGGCAGAGACCCACCTGGAGCCGCCCAAGCCGCCGGTGTTCGCCAAGTGGATGAAGAAGTCGGGCGTCTTCGCCTGAAGCTCGCGCCGGCCCCTCGTAACCTGGAGCGCCATTCATGAATCAAGACACGGCCGTCGCCCGCCCGGCGCCTGCGCCCTACCTGGCGCTGGCGCTGCAGACGGCCTGCCACGCGGTCAATCAGTGCCCCAATGTGGCCAGCGCGCGCGCCACGATGATGAAAACATCGATCGTGTGCAACGGCAGATCGTGGCCAGCCGCGCCTTCATCGGCATGGGCCTGAAGCTGGTCGTGGCGCCCGAGTACTTCCTCACCGGCTATCCGCTGGGCGACACGCTGCCGGCGTGGGCCGAGAAGGCCGCCTTTGCACCCGACGGGCCTGAATACCAACGGCTCGGGCAGATGTGCCAGACACTGGGCATCCACTTCTGCGGCAATGTCTACGAGACCGATGTTCACTTCCCCGGGCTGTACTTCCAGACCAGCTTCGTCATCGACGACAGCGGAAAGGTGGTGCTGCGCTATCGCAGGCTGGTTTCGCTTTACGCGCCGACACCGCACGATGTGTGGGATCGCTATCTCGAGATCTACGGCCTCGACGCCGTGTTCCCGGTGGCCGACACCGCGCTCGGGCGCCTGGCCTGCATCGCGTCGGAAGAAATCTGCTACCCCGAGATCGCGCGCGCGCTGGCCTTGCGCGGCGCCGAGGTCTTCCTGCATTCGACGAGCGAGGTCGGCAGCCCGCGGCTGACGCCCAAGGACATCGCCAAGCGGGCGCGTGCCTACGAAAACGGCGCCTTCCTGGTCTCGGCCAACACCGGGGGACTCGTCGGTGTCGACTTCCCCGCCGGCTCGACCGACGGCATGTCCAAGATCGTCGACTACCGCGGCGAGGTGATGGTCGAGGCCGGGCCCGGCGAGTCGATGGTGGCCAACGCGTTGATCGACATCGTTGCGCTGCGCCGCCAGCGGCGCACCCCGGGCATGAGCAACCTGTTGTCGCGCCAGCGGCTGGAACTGTTTGCCGCCACCTACGCCGGCACCGTGCACCCACCCAACACCATGCTCGACGCAAAGGGTCAGTTCTTCGTGCCCGAGCGCGCCCAGTTCACTGCCACGCAGCGCGGCGTGATCGATGCTTTGACCCAGCGCGGAGTTTTCGGCCATGAGTGACAAGCAGATGCTGGCCACGCGCAACCCACGCAGCGGCGAAGCCGACCACGACATGCCGGTGTTCGATGCCGCGCAGGTGGCGGCCGTGGCGCAGGACCTGCGCCAGGCGCAGCCGGCCTGGGCAGCCTTGCCACTGGCCGAGCGCCTGGCCCGCCTGGCGCAGCTGGCCGACGCCATGACGGCCGACGCCGCGGCCCTGGTCGATGCGATTGCCGCCGACACCGGTCGGCGCAGCGAATCAGCCATGGAGGTGCAGGGCACCGTGGGCACCATCCGGCGCTGGCTGGACGATGCGCCGGGCCTGCTGGCCGAGGAGACGCCTTTCCGGTCGCGGGTTGCGCACATCACGGTCGAACCGCAGCGCCGGCCCTATGGTGTGGCCGGGATCATCAGCCCCTGGAACTTCCCGCTCATCCTGTCGATGATCGACGCCATCCCGGCGCTGGTGGCCGGCTGCGCGGTCATGGTCAAGCCGTCGGAGGCCACGCCGCGTTTCGTGGTCGTGCTGGAACGCATCATCGCGCGCGTCGACGGCCTGGCCTCGGTGCTGCGCTTCGTCACCGGGGCCGGCGCCACGGGTGAAGCCCTTGTGCGCCAAAGCGATGTCGTGTGTTTCACGGGCAGCGTGCGCACCGGCCGCCGCGTGGGCCTGCTGGCGGCCGAGGTCTTCGTGCCCGTGCACCTTGAACTGGGCGGCAAGGACGCGGCCATCGTCTGTGCTGACGCCGACATTCCGCGCGCGGCGCGCGCGCTGGCCTGGGGCAGCATGGGTGCGGCCGGCCAGAGCTGCATGTCCATCGAACGCTGCTACGTGCACCGTTCGGTGTACGACGACTTTGTCGCGGCCTTGGTGGCCGAAGTGGCCGACCTGCAGCACTGCTGGCCCGACATCACGGCCGGGCACATCGGCCCCATCATTTCTTCGGTGCAGGTGCCCATCGTGCAGCGCCATCTGGCCGATGCGCTGGCCAAGGGCGCACGCGCACTGACCGGCGGCCAGGTGGTCAACAAGGGCGGTGGCGCCTGGTGCGAACCCACGGTGTTGGTGGACGTCACGCACGAGATGGCCGTGATGACCGAAGAGACCTTCGCTGCTGTGTTGCCGGTGATGCCCTTCGACGATGAAGACCAGGCCGTGGCCTGGGCCAACGGCACCGACTACGGTCTGTCGGGATGCGTGTTCTCGCGTGATCTCGACCACGCGCGGGCCATTGCCTCACGCATGCAGGCGGGTGCCATCTCGATCAACGACGCCGCGCTCACGGCGATGGTCTACGACGCGCCCAAGCAATCCTTCAAGCAGTCAGGCCTGGGTGGCTCGCGCATGGGCAAACCCAGCCTGCATCGCTTCTATCGACAGCAGGCCTTCCTGGTCAACGACGGCACGCCGTCGCCCTGGTGGTTTGCCCGAGCCGCCGGGGCACCTGTTTGAGCGGCGGGGCTGTGGACGGCGGTACGCGTTGCCACCCGTCCGAAACCGAAGTCTTGACGGCTGCTGCGCTCATCTCCTCAAGTCCAACCGCGCTTTTTCCCGGAGTTTGGCTGCGCTTCCAGGCAAGGCCGTGACCGCCTACATCACCCAAGTGAGAAGACCATGACCCAGCATCGCTACTCGGACGCACGCACTTCTTGCAAGCGCCACCCCCTGAGCCAGTTGATGCTGGCGCTGTACGGCCTGGGTTTGCCCAGTGCCGGCCTGCTGATGATGGGCGACACCCATGCCCAGACCGCGTCGGCCGCAGCCGCCTCGCCAGATGCGGTGCAAGAAATCGTCGTGACCGCGCGCAAGCGCAACGAAACGCTGATCGAAGTGCCGGTCTCGATCCAGTCTCTCTCGGAAAAGGACTTGCGGGCTGCGGCCATCACCGATATCGCCGACCTGACCACCAAGTCGGGCTTCAGCTTCACTTCCGCGCAGGGCAACGGCGCACAGGGGCGGGCCTTCGGTGTCACGACCTTCCGTGGCCTTCAAGGGGAGCTGAACTACCCCTGGGAAAACTCGGGCGGTGTCTTCATTGACGGCATCTTCATCTCCGGCGGCGTCGGCAGCATCGGCATGACCGACGTGGCTCGCGTCGAGGTTCTGAAGGGCCCTCAAAACGCCTTCTTCGGCCGCAGCACCTTCGGCGGCGCGGTGAACTTCATCACCAAGAACCCGTCAGACACGCTCAAGGGCAGCGTCAACGCGATGCTCGACCACCACGGCTCGGTCGGCGTGGACGCAACCATCGAAGGGCCGCTGTCCGAAGGCTTGGCCGCGGGACGCGTGACCTTCGGCAACCACACCAAGGCAGCCCGATTCCGCGCCTCCGATGGCGGCGAGCTGGGCGCAGAGAGCTCACGTTTCGTCACCGGCACCGTGTACCTGACGCCGACAGACGATCTATGGCTGCGCCTGCGCGGCCACTTTCAGAAGGACGACGACTCCTCCGCCGCCACTGCGCTGGTCTCGTCCACGGGCAACACCAGCTGCACGGGCAAGGTTTACAGCGGCATCGACCGCGCCGGCAATAGGGTTGACTACATCCCGGGCACGGCCTACTTCTGCGACGGCATCCCGACGCTGAAGACCCTGGGCAATGGCGCCATTGACGCCAACACCGTGCTTCCGGCAGCCGCCTACCCGGCGTTTGTCGACAACACGCTGAACGATCCGTTTCTGGGCAAGGGGCCCAGGCTCGACCACACCGGCATGCGCCGTGACATCACGCGACTCTCGGCCCAGATGGGATACCTCCTGCCGCGCGGCATGGACCTGGCGGTCAACCTGGGATTCAATGAGGCCGGTCAGAACGGCATCTACGACCTCGACCGGACCAAGACGCCCAACCTCTACAACTTGCAGACGAACTACACCAAGGACATGACGCTGGACGCGCGCCTGGCCACCGACGCCAAGGCCGCGCTGCGGGCCCTCATCGGTGCCAGCTATTTCAAGTCCACCTACCAGCTCCCACAGATTGACTACAACCTCGGCCTGGGCGCCACCGCGCCCGCGCGCAATGCCGGCACCTTTGTCAACAACGTGTCGACGGTGCCCGCGCTGTACGGCTCGGTGGAATACGATTTGACCAAGACAGTGACGGCGTCGGTCGAGGCGCGCTACCAGTCCGACAAGGTTGAATTCACGAACTTCGCGAACACCAGCACCACGTCCAACGAGAAGAAGAACTGGCTGCCCCGCCTGAGCTTGCGCTACAAGCCCAGCGCCAGCCTCTCGACCTACCTCACCCTGGCCAGCGGCGTTCAGCCGCTTACCGTCAACGGGGGTTATGCCAACGCCAGCCCCGCCGGCAAAGCCTACATTCGCACGCTCTACCCGAGCGCTGACGACTTCACGCCGCAGCCCAAGCTCACTTCGATCGAGATCGGCGTGAAGCAGCGTGTGAACGACCAGTTCCTGTACGCGCTGGCCCTGTACGACCAGAAGTGGACTGACCGCCTGTCGATCACCACTCTCTTCAACCCCGCGGCCTGCGGCACCGGCACCTTCTCGACACCGGCCTGCCCGCTCTCGGCAGCCGGCTCGCAGATTTCGGTGGGCAACCAGGCCCGTCTGCGCGGGATGGAACTCTCGATCGAATCGCAGCTGACGCCGCAGTTCAACGCTGGCGCCTACATCGACGTCAAACGCGGCACCTGGGACCGCTTCGACAGCGGTGGTCAATCGATTTTTGGCTCCAACGGCGTGCGCGCGCTGACCGGCACAGCCGTGGCCTTCCACGGCAACGTCATGGCCCGCATACCCAAGATCACCGTGGCTGCCAATGCCACTTACCGCATGAACTTGAGCAGCGGCTGGGGCAGCTACGTTCGCGGCGACCTAAGCTATGTCGGCAAGCAGTGGGAAACGGACTTCAACTTCACGCAAGCCAACGCCTACTCACGCGTCGACCTCCGTGTGGGCTTCGAGAAGGGCGAGACCATGATCGAAGTCTTCGTGCGCAACCTGGCCGACGATCAGAACTGGACCAGCATCACACGTTCGCCCAACCTGGGCGTGACGCCACTGAACAACTTCTCGAACATGGGCCTCATCGCCATGTCGCAGGACGCACGCGCTGTCGGCCTGCGCCTGCGTTACGGCTTCTGAGCACAGTCCGCGCTGTCGGTGCAGCGCGGTGGATCACGCAAGCACACTGACACGAGGCCGCTGATGAACTCCCCCCCAGGCAAGATCAACCGGCGACAGACACTTGCCGCTTTCGCCGGCGCATCCGTTGCTGCCCTGAGCCCGGCGCGCGCCGCCGACAGATCGCCCGAAGGACTTGCACCGCCGCGCATCGGGGCTTCGCAGGTCGCCACTGCATCGGGCGCCTACTACGCCTGTGCGCTGCAGGTCCGGGTGGATGCGGTCAACCGCGACACATCGACCGAGTCTGCCCGCGCACGCATGCGGGCCTCGATCGCGCGCATCGAACAGCAACTGCGCGGCGCGAAATCCTGGATCGGTGCTGATCTCAAGCTGGTGGTCTTGCCCGAATACATCTTGACCAGTTTTCCGTCACGCGAATCGATCCCCGAGTGGCTCGACAAGGCGGTGTTGACGATTGATGGCCCGGAGTACACCGCGCTGGCCGCTCTTGCACAGCGCAACGCCGTCTTTCTGGCGGGCAGTTCGTATGAGGCCGACCCCAAGTTTCCGGGCATCTTCTTTCAGTGCGCCTGGGTGATCGACCCGACGGGCAAAACGGTGCTGCGTTATCGGCGCCTGATCTCGACCTTTGTGCCTTCTCCAGTCGACGTCTGGGACGCCTATCTCGACGCCTATGGCATCGATGGCGTCTTTCCCGTCGCGCGCACGGACATCGGCAATCTTGCGGCCATCGCGAGCGAAGAAATCCTGTATCCGGAAATCGCGCGCTGCCACGCAGTTCGCGGCGCCGAGTTGTTCCTGCATTCCTCGAGCGAGGCCTACACGGCAACGATGACGCCCAAACGCATCGGTCGCTTGGCGCGGGCCGTGGAGAACCTCACGTGGGTTGTCTCGGCAAATACGGCCGGCATCGACAACATCGACATTTCGATCGACTAGGCGAATGGCGGCTCGGAGATCGTCGACCACCTCGGCCATACGGTGGTCGCAGTGGGGCAGGGCGAAACCATGACCGCCAACGCGCGCATCGATCTCGCCGGCCTGCGCGAATACCGCCGTCGTTCCGGCATGGGCAATCTGCTGTCGCGCTTGCCCTTCGACGTGTTTCAGGCCGGCTTCGCCGGGCTCGATATCCGGCGCAAGAACGGCTTGCTGAAGGACGGGCGCGTGATCGTGCCGGCGCGTGGTTATTTTCGCGAGCAACAGGCAGACGCGCTGGCGCGGCTGGTGGCGGCCGGAGTGATCACCTGAGGCTTGGCGCGGCAGCATGCGCGACCTGATCAAAAAAGTCGGCGCGGGAAACCTTCGGCGCTCGCCGCCAAGCTCGGCAACAAGGATCGCCGGGCGGGCCTGAATCGAGGCGAATCCCACATGGATCGCAGAGACTGCATGAGGGCCTCCGGCACCTCCGCGCTGGCCGCCGCAGTCGGCAGCCTTGCGGTCGAAGCGTCGGCAGCACAAAGGCCGAAGACCTACGTCCTCGCCTGTGGCATCTGGCTCGGCGGCTGGAGGGGGCCGGCCACAGGCCCGGGATGGAAGCTGATCGACCTGCCCGCCGACCGCATGGGCATGATGACCCACCCCGACACCGTGGCTGCCGCGTTCGCCAACCTGGGCTAGGCGCGGGAAGGGGGTGTTTCAGCCCCTGTTGCGACCATCGCCGTACGGCTGGCAAGCTTCTTGCTGAACGTTTCTGCGCTTCGTTGCATGGGCTTCAACCTGTGGGCCAAGAACCTGACCGACAAGCGCCACATCACAGGTGGCTTCGACACACGGGTGTCGGCATAGCCGATGCCTACCTGAACGTCCCACGCACCTTTGGCCTGGACCTGCGCTACAAGTTCCGGTAACGCGCCAACCACCCCTTGATCAAGACGGAGAAGCAATGAACGACAGCACGGAAAAGGCAGCCGGATACGGTGAGTTCAAACCCGGTTGGCCCGTCGTGGTGGCGTCGATGTTTGGCATCGGGCTGGGCTTGTCGCCGGTGCCGTTCTACACCATCGGCATGTTGGCGCCGGAGCTGAACAAGGCCTTCGGCTGGGAGTTCGGCGCCATCATGATCGGCCTGATGATCATGACCCTGGGGGTTCTGGTCGCCAGCACTGTGGTCGGCTATCTCGGTGACCGCTTCGGCGTGCGTCGCGTGGCGCTGATATCGGTCGTGCTGTTCGCGCTGTCCTTCATGGCCTTCTCGCTGAGCAATGGCTCGATCGTGCTTTTCTACATCAACTGGGGCGTGATGGCATTGGTGGGCGCCGGCACGCTGCCGGTGACGTGGACACGGGCCGTGAACAACCACTTCGACACCCGCAAGGGCCTGGCGCTGGGCTTCTCGCTGCTCGGCACGGGCATCTTCGGCTTCCTGATCAAACCCTTTACCGCCTGGCTGATCCTGGCCTACGGCTGGCGCACCGCCTACGTCGTGATCGGCATGCTGCCGCTGGTGCTGGCCCTGCCGATCGCCTACTTCGCGTTCCACGACGTGGGCTCGCGATCGATACGAACCGCTGCTGAACGACGCGATGCGACGGCTGCGCGGCTGCTGGCCACACCGGGGATGACGCTGGGCCAGGCGGTCAAGTCGTGGCGCTACTGGGTGCTGGCTTTTGCCTTCGTCTTCGTCTCTTTCGGCGTTGGCGGTCCGATTCCGAACATGGAGAACATCCTCAAGGTGGCCGGCTTCACGCTCGAGGACACGGTCAGCCTGGTGGCGCTGATCGGCTTGTCGGTGATTGCCGGGCGCATCGTCGGCGGTTGGCTGATCGATCGTTTCTGGGCCCCTGGCGTGGCCTTCGTGATGCTGAGCCTGCCCGCCTTGTCCTGTTGGTTGATGGCCGGCGGCGGCATGTCCGTGCCGGTGGCCGGTGTAGCGATCTTTCTCATCGGCTTCGCCGCCGGTGTTGAGTTCGACCTGATGGCCTTCCTGGTGGCGCGTTACTTCGGTATGAAGAGCTACAGCGCGATCTACGGCTCCCTCTACGGCTTTTTTGCGCTGGGCGCAGGCACCGGCCCGGTCGTCTTCGGCAAGGTCTTCGACAAGACCGGCAGCTACGGCCCCGTCCTCGGCACCTCGGCTGTGCTGCTGATCATCGGCGCGGTGTCCTTGCTGTTCCTGGGCCGGTATCAGACTTTCAAGCGCTGATGCGGCTGCCTCATCACGCCTGTTTCACTCTGCCGACGCAGTGCCTGCCGTGCTGCAACGCCATGTTTCACGCCGCATCATGACCACCCGCCGCTCTGAACCCGCTGACCTGCAGGCCGACTACGCACAGGCCGGCTTCGACGGCAGCCTGCCTTTCGGCCGCAGCCCGGCCCTGGTGGTGGTGGACGTGGTGGCGGCCTACATCGAACCCGGCAGCCCATTGTTTGCGCCGGGCTTTGTCGCTGCGCTGGAGCCCAACCGATGTCTGGTGGCGGCCGCGCGTGCCGCCGGCGTGCCGGTCATCTTCACGCGCGTGGTCTACGACGCCCAGGGCCGCGATGGCGGCCTGTTCTTCCGCAAGGTCCCTGCCTTGCGCTGCTTCGTGACCGGTTCACCGCTGGGTGCCTTCGCACCTGGGCTGGAACCACTGCCGACCGAAACCGTCGTCACCAAGCAGTACGCCTCGGCGTTTTTCGGCACCTCGTTGGCCTCCACGCTGCGGGCCGGCGGCATCGACACCGTGTTGATCACCGGGTTCTCCACCTCGGGCTGCGTGCGCGCCACGGCGCTGGACGCGCTGCAGAACGGCTTCGCCCCCTTTGTTGTGCGTGAGGCCTGCGGCGAACGTGATGTGCGCCCCCAGGAGGCCAATCTCTTCGATCTGCAGGCCAAGTACGCCGAGGTGGTGAGCTTGGAACGTGCGTTGCAGGACATTGCACGCAACGGGCGGGCTGCCGGCCCGCGCTGAGCCTGGCGCCCGTATCCGGCTGATGCCGGCGCGGGCTGGCCGCCCCAAGGGCCGGCGTTTCGTGCAGGGCAAACGCTGCTGGCAGGCAACTTGCTAATCACTGTCGCGGCACCTCCGCTGAAACGGTCGCAAAGCCAAGAAGATGAAGCCACTCCAGGGAATATTGATGTTGGACCTGACGCACATGCTGTCAGGCCCCTACGGCGCGATGATCCTCACCGATCTCGGCGCGCGAACGATCAAGGTCGAACCCCTGCAACATGGCGAGGGAACACGGGCCTTGCTGTCGGGCAGCGCCGAGTTCTCGCGCCAGGGCATGGGCGCCTATTTCCTGACGCTCAACCGCGGCAAGGAAAGTGTCTGTATCGACCTCAAGAGCGAAGCCGGCCTCGAGGTTTTCTATGACCTCGTGCGCCAGGCCGACGTGGTCTTCGATAACTTCGGCTACGGCGTCACGCGGCGCCTGAAGATCAACCACGACACGCTGGCCAAGATCAACCCCCGCATCGTGACCTGCTCGGTATCAGGCTTCGGCGAAACGGGTCCCGAGCCCAACCGTCCGGCGTTTGATCAGGTGGTGCAGGGCATGGGTGGCGGCATGTCGATCACGGGTTTTGCCGACCGCGACCCGGTGCGTTCGGGCATCCCGATGGGCGACCTCGGTGGCGGCGTGTTCGGGGTCATCGGCGTGCTGGCCGCGCTGACCGAGCGTGGCACCACGGGCGTGGGGCGTCATGTCGACGTCTCGATGCTCGACGTGCAGATCTCGCTGCTGAACTACATGGCCACGATGCACCTGATGTCGGGCGAGGTCCCCGGGCGCGTCGGCAACAGCCACTTCGTGCACGTGCCCTACAACGCCTACCGCACGCAGACGGGCCACATCATCGTGGCCTGCATCGGCGACGCCTTTTTCATCAAGTTCCGCGACATGCTGGGGCGTGCGGAGCTCAACGACCCGGCCTACGTGAATCAGCCGGCGCGTCTGGTCGACCGTGAGCGCATCGATGCCATCGTGCAGGAAGAACTGCTCAAGGGCACGGCGCAAGACTGGCTGGCGCGGCTGCGTGAAGCGCGCATCCCCTGCGGCCCGGTGAATGACTTTGCGCAGGCCCTGACCGACCCGCAAGTGCTGGCGCGCGACATGGTGATCGAGGTGCCACTGCATAACGGTGAAACCGTGCGCATGCCGGGCAACCCGGTCAAGTTTTCGGGTGACACCTCAGGTGAAGTCACGCCGCCGCCGCTGCTGGGCGAGCACACCGAGGCCGTGCTGCGACAGACCCTGGGCTATGACGACGAGCGCATCGCCAGCCTGCGCAGCGCGCGGTCCATCCAGTAACGGGGCCGGGCGCGATGACAGCGGGCATTCGATCGTGAGCAAGGCCGCGGGCATCTTCGGCGGCATGGCCGGCGTGGGCGACATGCTGCGGCGAAACGCGCAGGTGTCGGGCAACAAGCTCGGCCTGGTGTTCGAAGACACCCGGCTGACGTGGCACGAGGTCAATGCGCGCTGCTGCCGCTTCGCCAACGCACTGCGCGGTTTGGGCGTCAAACGCGGCGACCGCGTCGGCATCTTTGCGCGCAACAGCCATCAGTGGGTGGAAGCCACTTTTGCGCTGGCCAAGCTCGGCGCCGTCACCGTCACGGTGAACAACCGTCTGTCGCCGCCCGAAGTGGCCTACATCCTGAACAACGCCGGTGCCACGGCGCTGATCGTGGCCAGACCCGAACTCGCGGCCGCGCGCCAAGCACTGGCAGAAGTTCCCGGATGCACTTTGCTGATCGGCATCGAGACTGGCGATGCCGCGCTCATCGACTACGAGGCGCTGGTCGCAGCCGGCAGCGATGCCGAGCCCGAGCTGGACCGGCCTCTGGCCCACGATGAGCCCTCGATGCTGCTCTACACCAGCGGCACCACAGGCTTCCCCAAGGGCGCCACCTACACCCACGGCAGCACGCTGCTGGGCATGTTCGTGCACGTGCACGCCATCGGCAGCCGCGGCACGCACCGGGTCATGCTGCCGTCGCCGCTGTATTCGGCGGCGGGCACGGCCGGCATCTACTGCGCGGTGTACGTGGGTTCGACCAGCGTGATCGTCAACTTCGACGCCGAGCAGGCGCTGGCCACGCTGGCGCGCGAACGCATCACCTTCACCAACCTCGTGCCGACGACCATCCAGCGCCTGCTGGCGCGCGAGGACTTCGAGCGCTACGACCTCAGCGCACTCGACACCATCCTCTACGGCGGCTCGCCGATGCCGGTGCCGGTGCTGCTGGACGCGCGGCGCAAGCTGCCGCGCTGCCGCTTCCGCCAGACCTTCGCGTCCACCGAAACCGGCACCGCCGGCACCGTGCTCGAACCCGCCGACCACGACCTGGCGTTGAATGACCCGGCCTACGCCCACCGTCTGCTGTCCTGCGGCAAACCGCAGGTGGCGGTGGAAGTGGCGGTGTTCGACGAGCAGGGTCAGCCTCTGCCGGCCGGCACGGTGGGCGAGATCGGCGTGCGCACTGAAGCCAACATCACCGGCTTCTGGGGCAATGCCGAGGCCACGGCCGAGAACATCCGCGACGGATGGGTCTTCACCGGCGACATGGCGCGCATCGACGAGGACGGCTACGTCTACCTCGTCGACCGCAAGAAGGACCTCATCGTCACCGGCGCCTTCAACGTCTACCCGTCGGAGGTCGAGCGTGTGCTGCAGGCCCACGACGCCGTCTACGAGGTCGCCGTCATCGGTGTGCCCTCGGCCGAGTGGGGTGAAGCGATCAAGGCCGTGGTGGTGTTGCGCCCCGGGCACAGCGCCACGGCGGCCGAACTCATCCAGTGGTGCGACGGACGCATCGCTGGCTACAAGAAGCCCAAGACCATCGATTTCGTGCCGACGCTGCCGCGAAATGCAACCGGCAAGGTTCTGCACCGGCAACTGCGCGAACCCTACTGGAAAGACCAGGCCCGCCAGATCTGAGCAACCCCGGCTGACAGCGGCGCTGCCGTTGCCAGAGCCCAAACCCAAGGAGTCAGGAAATGACGTTTCACAACCTCTTCATTCCTCACGAGCGCAGCGCCGAAGAAGCGCAGTGGCTGAAAGGCGAAATCGCCGAGCAGCAGGCCCGCTACAACATCATCGTCAAGGCGATGGAGGACATGGGCCCGCAGCGCGAGATCTGGTACGCGGAATTCCTGCAGCGCATCCAGGAGCGCGGTTTCAACGTCGACGGTGACACGCGCGTGAAGATTCCGCTGGCCGACATCCCGATCCGGCCCGATGGCCCGCACAAGGTCGTTTACTGATCGCTCGCTGACCTCTCGCACAGCCCGCATCCACCTGGAGAACCATTGCCATGGCACGCCCACATATCGAACCGTTCTGCGACCGCGACGTCCCCTTCAAGAAGATGAACATGAAGGGTTTCCCCGCCGGCATGCAATACAAGATGCTCAGCCTGGACACCGACACCGGCGCCTGCACGATGACCGTGCAGCTCGACGCCGGCTACAGCCAGAAGCCGGGCTTCAGCTGGTCAGAGCTGGAAGTGCTGGTGATGGAAGGTGAACTGCAGCTCGGCAACAAGAAGGTCGGCCGCGGGCACTATGTGTTCTTCCCGGCCGGCTATGCGCAGCCCGCGATGTCGTCGCCCCAGGGCTGTTTGCTGCTGATGATGTACAACACCGGCGAGCCCAGCCTGGTCGAGTCGGACACGAACCACGCGCTGTGCCGCGTCGACCGTTTTCACCAGACCGACTCGTACAACGACGTGCCTTGGGCGATGGGCAACATCGCCAAGCCCTCGGTGGCCACGGGTTGCATGATCAAGCTGCTGAACTTCAACGACCGCACGCATGCCTTGACCTTCCTGTACTGCATGACGCCGCATTTTTGGCAGGACAACATCTCTTACCACGACTGCGCCGAGGAGTCCTACCACCTGTGGGGCGACTCCTGGATGATGCAGTTCGGCACCGTGCCCACCGGTGGCTATTTCTGGCGCCCGGCCTACATCAGCCACGGTGCCTTTGCCAGCGAACGGGGCTGCGTGGCCCTGGGCCGCGTCGACTCCAAGCTCTTCAACTACTTCCACTACAACCCCTGGGCCACGGTGGACGAGAACCAGCAGCGCGCCGCCGCCCGACTGGCCCAGCGCGACCCCCAGCTCTACCAGTGGATGGTCAGCAACAGCCACAACCATCCGCACGGTCCCGAGGACTTCGAGCTGACGATGCCACGCATGGGTGGCTCGCTCGCGTCGCGCGAACCTGATCCGAAGCAGGCCTTCACGCACAGCCACGGTGAAGGCGGTCATCACCACCACGGCGACGGCAAAGCCCACGGCCACGAACACTGAACTGGTGGCTCCGGCCACCGTCAACTGAGAGTCAAGAAAAATGGAAATCCACATCCTTCCCGTGCTGCGATGGCTGCACATCGTTGCCATGGTGTATTGGCTGGGCGGCGAGTGGGGCGTGTTCAACTCGTCCACTTACGTCGTCGACCGCAAGCTGTCGATGGAAGAGCGCAGGCGTCACATGCAGACGGCCTATCGCATCGACATCCTGGCCCGCTCCGGCATCATTCTCTTGCTGCCGCTGGGCCTGCACATGGGCTTCTACTGGGGCGTGCAGCCGCTGGGCGGCGCCTGGATCACAGGCATGTGGGTGCTGGCGCTGGCCTGGTGGGGCCTGTGCCTGGCGGCCTTCTACTACCGCGAATCCGATACCGGCATGCGGCTGACGATGATGGACGAGCGTGTCCGCTTCATCGTCATTCCTGCCCTGATGATCTGTGCGATCGCCTCGTTGCTGGGCCACGGACCCTTCGGCACCGCCGCGGGCCAGCTCTGGTTCTCGGCCAAGATCCTGCTGTACTCGGGCGCGCTGTGCATCGGTCTCTATCTGCGCTTCGTGATGCGTGAATGGACGGTGATGTTCCGGGTGCTGGCGCAGGGGCCAAATGCCGAGGTCGAAGCGAAGCTCGAGAAGGAGTTGCGCCGCAGCAAGCTCATCGCCTACCTGTACTGGATCATCATCCTGTCGGTCGCCTTCCTGGGCGCCACGAAGCCCTTCTGACCGGTGCCACTTGCCATGAAACACCGCACCATTCGAGGCACCATCCGCTACACCAGCAACAAGCCCGAGCGGCTGGGCCAGGAGCGGGGGCGTGAGTATTTCACCCTCACGAAACAGAGCGACGGCGTGATGGTGGTGCATGCGCACTGCGAGATCGACGACGAGCCCAACGTGATCCGCGACGTGGTGCTCAGCCTGGACAAGGAGCGCTACCCCATCGACTGTTCGGTGCGCCTGAGCGTGGGCGACAAATACGAGGGCACGGGCCTGTTCCGTTTTGCCGCCGACCATGCCGAGTGCGAAACCTTCAACCGGCGTGACGGGCGCATCACCCAGCGCATCGCCACACCAGCGCGCGTGCGCTGGCTGGGTGCGCACCCGATCATCGGCGACGCGCTGGGCCTGTGCATCTACGACCTGGCCAAGGGCCCGGGGCGCGAGTTCTATCCGAACATGATGCTCACCTCGCCTGACCATCGCGGGGCGACCGGCCCGCTGCTGTTCGCGGCCGGTTGGGGTCTGGAGTTTGTGGGGCGCGAGCAGGTCACGGTGGCCGCCGGCAGTTTCGGTGCGCTGCATTTCCGCTATGTGGACACCGCAGGCCAGCTGCCCGAGGAACATCCGCCCTACGATGTATGGTGCACCGACGACGGCGACTGCGTCTTCCTAAGGGGCGCGGTCGGCGGCTACATGCAGACCTACTACGAGCTGACCGAACTGGTTCGCAACCACTGACAGGAGACCGTGCGATGGAAATGTCCGACAAGACCGCCCGCCAGATCTGGGCCGAGGTCAAGGCCAACCCGAGCCGCGCGCGGTTTGGCTATGGCAAGAAAGCCGTGCTGGTCAACATCGACTTCCAGCGCGCCTACACGCGACCGGACGAGTTCAAGACCGCCTACGAGACCGATCCGCGCCAGATCGAGCACGTCAACGCGCTGGCGCAGCGCTTTCGCCAGCTCGGTTGGCCGGTGGTCTGGACCCACGTCGCCTATGCCGAATCGGCCGAGGACGCCGGTGTCTGGGGCACACGCACAAACACACCCGATTCGTTGCAGAACATCAAACACGGCTCGCGGCGCGCCGAACTCGACGACCGCTGCGAGGTGCAGCACGGGCGTGATCTGGTGTATTGCAAGCGCATGCCCTCGCCCTTCTTCGAGACGCCGCTGCAGTCTCTGCTGGTCTGGCACCAGGTGGACACGGTGGTCATCACCGGCGGATCGACCTCGGGCTGCGTGCGCGCCGCGGCAGTGGACTCGCTGTCGCGTGGCTACCGCACCATCGTGCCCGAGCAGTGCGTGGCCGACAAACACGAGAGCTACCACTTCGCCAACCTGACCGACATGATGCTGAAGTACGCCGATGTCGTGGACGTGGCCGACACGCTGGCCTGGCTGGACCGCACGGTGGCGCCTTCGAAGTAAGCGCCTGAGCGCGACTTGGTCTGATTTTGCAAGAGGCCCCGATGAGAGAAGACACCGGCTACTACGCGCATTGGCCCTACCGCGACCGGCCGAAGATCAAATGGCCGGGCGGCGCCCGGGTGGCCTTCTGGGTGGCGCCGAACATCGAGTTCTACGAGCTCGACCCGCCCAAGAACCCGGCGCGCGCGGCGTGGCCACACCCGTATCCGCCGGTGCCGGGCTACTCCATCCGTGACTACGGCAACCGCGTCGGCCACATGCGGCAGATGAAGCTGCTCGAGAAGTACGGCATCCGCGGCTCGATCTCGCTGTCCACCGCGCTGTGCACGCACCACCCCGAGATCATCGAGCTGTGCAAGGAACGCGACTGGGAGTTTTTCACCCACGGCATCTACAACACGCGCTACACCTACGGCATGTCCGAGGCGCAAGAGCGCGCGATGATCCTCGAGTCGATGGAGACCATCGAACGCGCAGTGGGTCGCATGCCGGCGGGCTATCTGGCGCCGGCGCTCTCGCACAGTGAAGTGACGGTCGACCTGTTCGCCGAACTTGGCGGCATCTACACCTGCGACCTCTTCCATGACGACCAGCCCACGCCGGTCAAGGTGCGTGGCGGGCAGCGTTTTGTGTCGGTGCCGTACTCGCTGGAGCTCAACGACACCATCGTCTATGTGGTCAACAAGATCGAGCCGCGCCGCTACGGCCAGATGATCAAGGACAGCTTCGACCGCCTTTACGCCGAGGGCGCGAACTCCGGCACCGTGATGTGCATCCCCACGCACAACTACCAGGTCAGCTGCCCGCACCGCATGAAGGCCTTTGAAGAGGCGCTGGAGTACATCACCGGCCACCCCGACGTGTGGGTCACCACAGGGCGCGAGATCGCCGAGCATTACCTCGCGCACGGCTACGACCGCTGCGCGGCCGACATCGCCGCGCGCAACGGGGGGCAATGAACATGGCACTCGACCCCGCAAACCTGGAATACCCGTTGCGCCGCTACGGCATGGACCACGAGCGCTACGCGTGGTCCATGCTCAGCACGCGCAAACCCGTGGCCTGGCCCGGCGGCAAGAAGCTGGCGCTGTGGGTCAACGTGAGCCTGCAGCACTTTCCGATGAACCCGGCCGGCAAGCCCGTGAAGCTGCCCGGTTCGATGACCATGCCCTATCCGGACCTGCGGCACTTCACGCTGCGCGACTACGGCAACCGCGTGGGCATCTACCGTTTCCTCGACGCCTTCACGCGTTATGGCATCAAGCCCACGTTTGCCATCAATGCGCAGCTGGCCGAACGCTACCCGGCGCTGTTGCATGACGTGCTGGCCCACGGCGGCGAGGTGCTGGGCCATTCGTGGAACATGGACACGCCGCACGCGGGCGGCCTGGACGAAACGCTGGAGGCCGACACCATCCGGCGTTCGCTCGACAGGCTGCGTGCGATCAGCGGCCAGCCGGTGCGCGGCTGGCTGAGCCCGGGCCGGCTCGAGAGCCCGAACACGCCCGAGTTGCTCAAGTCGCATGGCATCGAGTACTTCTGCGACTGGGTCAACGATGACATGCCTTACCCCTTTCATACGCGCCACGGCGACCTGTGGGCGATGCCGCTGCCGACCGAGATCGAGGACCGCTTCGTCATCATGGACAACCAGCACGCCGAGGCGTCCTGGGCGCAGCAGGTGATCGACGCCGGCCAGATGTTGCTGGCCGAAGCGCGACAGGAAGGCGGGCGCATTCTGGCCCTGTCCATCCACCCCTGGGTTCTCGGACAGCCGCACCGCATCAAGCACCTTGAAACCGTGCTCGAAGCGCTCAGCGCAGAGCCCGCGGTCTGGTGCGCCGGCGCGGGCGAGATCCTCGACAGCTTCGTCAGCCAGGCATGAATCAGGCACAGGCACACGCACCCGCTTCCGACATCGACATCCTCGTCAGCGAGGTCGGCCCGCGCGACGGGCTGCAGAGCATCGCCACGGTGATGCCCACCGCGGCCAAGAAGGCCTGGATCAGCGCCGAGGCCGCCGCCGGCGTGCGCGAGATCGAGGTCGGCTCCTTCGTGCCGGCGTCGCTGCTGCCGCAGCTGGCCGACACGGCCGAGCTGGTGGCCCATGCGCTGACGATCAAGGGCCTGTCGGTGGCCGTGCTGGTGCCCAACTTCAAGGGCGCACAACGCGCCATCGAATGCGGCGCCCACAAGATCACGCTGCCCTTGTCGTGCAGTGAAAGCCACAGCCTGAAGAACCTGCGCCGCACGCACGCGCAGGTGCTGGACGAAGCACGCGCCATCGGCGAACTGTTGCGCAGCCTGCCCGAGGCGCGCCGCCCGTGTTTCGAAGGCGCGTTGTCGACGGCCTTCGGCTGCACCATCGAAGGTGTGGTGCCCGAGGCCAAGGTGGTGGAACTGGCCGAGGCGCTGATGGCGGCCGGCTGCAACGAGGTCGGTCTGTCCGACACCACCGGCTACGCCAACCCGACCCAGGTGCGCAGCCTCACGCGTGCCGTCTGGGCGGCCGTGGGCCGCGACCGGCTCACCGGGCTGCACCTGCACAACACGCGCGGCCAGGGCCTGGCCAACGTGGTGGCGGCGTTGGACATCGGCCTGACGACGCTGGATGCGTCGCTGGGGGGCATCGGCGGCTGCCCTTTCGCTCCCGGCGCCAGCGGCAACATCGTCACCGAAGACCTGGTGTTCTTGCTTGAGGCCATGGGCTACCGCACCGGCATCGACATTGACCGCTTGTTGGCCGTCAGACGCCTGGTGCAGGCGGCGTTGCCCGGCGAGATGCTGTACGGCTTTGTGCCCGATGCGGGGCTGCCCAAGACCTTCTTGCCGGCTGCTGCCAAGACAGCCGCCTGAAGCCGTCGGCGACGGGGCCTGAGGGTGCCCGGCGCGGGAGCACGGCTCGATAGCTGTTGTGCTCCCCAGGCTCATGTCACTTGGTGTTATGCGACTGGGTGCCAGGGTTTATCCCAGGCCGGAAGAGACTGCATCTTTGTCAGCCCTGGCGCGCGTCTTGCTCTCCAGTGTTTCACGCCAGCTGTCATGTCGCAGGCGGCCTGACATCGATGTCAACAGCGCGTCGTCACTGATACCTCAAATATACGGAGCCTCCAATGTCACCTTCTAAGCCGTTGCTGCTGATCGCCGCCATCCTGGCGGCATATCCCGCTGTTGCTCAGACAACGACCGCGGACCCGAGCAAGGCAGAGCCCGTCAAAGCGGCACCCGTCAAGGCTGAGCCAGTCAAGGCCGCGGACGCCGACGCCCCGCTGGCAATCCAATCCATCGTCGTCACGTCACGGCGCGTCGCCGAGCGGCTGCAGGACGTGCCGATTTCCATCGTGGCCCTGACCGACAAAGACCTGCTGGAGCGCGGTGTGAACTCGCTGGTTGATCTGGCGCTGCTGACGCCCGGCCTGAGCTATTCGACCGACTTTGGTCGTGTCGGTGAGCGTCCGACGGTGCGCGGCATTTCGGTGTCACGCCTGGACGCGCCCCAGCCGGTGTCTGTCTTCATCGACGGTGTCTATGTTCGCGACGGCGTCCTAGCCCTGGGCATCGACGACGCGCGGCGCATCGAGGTGATCAAGGGCCCGCAGTCGGCACTCTATGGCCGCGCGACCTATGCCGGCGCCATCAACTATGTGACGGCCGATCCCGGTAACGTGCTGACGGGCAAGATCAACACCACCATCGCCAGCGACGGTGAGCGCTCCGTCTTCGGCGCCTTGACCGTGCCGCTGATGACGGACGTGCTCTCGATGCGCGTGCGCCTGAAGCACTCGGAATACGGCGGCCAGTACACCAACTCGCTTGATGGCAGCAAGCTGGGCACCGAGAATTCTGATTCGGGTGGCGTGAAGTTCTCGCTGCAGGTGGGTGAGAACTTCAATGCCTCGCTGGCGCTCGACACTGCGCGCACCAACGATGGCCTGTTCGTCACCCAAGTGCGGCCGATCCCCTTGCAGGCCGGTGGCGTTGTCACCAACCAGAATGGCTCGTCCAACGCCGCCAACCTCACGATGTGCAACGGCCACCTGATCAACCTGGTGGGCAACGACCCGATCACCAGGCTGCCTAGCGCGAGCGTGCCAGCCTCGGCAACGACCAGGGCGAACGGCTGGCCCTGCGGCGCGGTATCGATTGTCGGCACCAGTTTTCCAGTCGGCGGGCCCGCCTTGAAGAACTACACCGATCCGGTGACGGGCATTGCCTATGGTGATGTCAGCGGCACCCGTCGCAGCGTTGATCGCGGCGCGCTCACGCTCAGCTACTGGCTTGGCGACGGCTATCAGCTGACGTCGCTAACGGCCTACACCAAGACGGCCAACAACGCGGGCACCGATCAGTCCTATAAAGGCGTCCAGCTTGCGCTTGGCACCTCGTGGCTCAGCTACACCCGTGACAAGCTCGACTACAAGTCGCAAGAGTTCCGTTTGTCCTCGCCCGTCGACCGCAGTCTGACCTGGGCAGCGGGCCTGTTCTATTACAAGGAAGAAGCCGAAGGCCTGACGACGAACCTGCTTGTGCAAAGAGGTGCTGCGGTCGTCCCCGACACGATGCGACTCAAGCCTGAAAGCACCGTGACGAACGTCGCGCCCTTTGCCACCGTGCAGTACAAGTTCAGCAATGCGCTGCGCGTGTCGCTGGAAGGCCGCTACTCGCGGGAACGTGTCCAGGTCGGTGGCCCATCGCAGGGCATCGCCGTCGTCACCACCGGCCCGTGCGTGGCCGGTCAGCCCTGTGGCATCAAAGGTGACCGCACCTTCTCCGACTTCGCCCCGCGCTTCACGGTGGACTACAAGCTGAACGCGGAAACGATGCTCTACGCCCAGGTGGCCAAGGGCAGCAAGGCCGGCGGATTCAACACGCTGCCCGGGCTCGATTCCAACTACCTGACCTTCAACGGTGAGAGCATCCGCGCCATGGAGTTCGGCGCCAAGAACCGCTTGCTGGGCGGCCGCCTGCTGGTGAACCTGGCGCTGTTCCAGAACGATGTCACCGGTTTGCAGCTGTCCAACGGCGTGACGCTGACCAACCCTTTCACCGGCGCATTGCAGAACGACACCGCGACGGTCAACGTCGGCAAGGCACGCACCCGCGGGCTTGAGGCCGAAGTCATGTATCAGGCCAACAAGTGGCTGCAGTTGTCCGGCAACTATGCCTACACCCACGCCAAGGCGCTGGCCGGCACCGAAGCCGGTCAAGGTTCAGTATTCGGTGGCAACATGTCGGTCGCAGGTTTCAACCTGACGCGTTCGCCGGAACACTCGGCAGCCCTTTCCGCTGCGGTGGACTTGCCGATCCAAGGCAGCGCGCTGAGCTTCGTGTCGCGCGTCGACGTGGTTTACCAATCGCGTCGTTACGCCGACCTGAAGAACCTCAGCTGGGCCGATCCGTTCACCCGTGTCAATTTGAATGCCGGCGTGCGTGGCAAGAATTGGCGTTTGGTCGGCTTTGTACGCAACGCCACCAACGACCTGACAGCCGGCAACGCCTTCTCCTACCTCGACGCGAACACCTTCCGTCGCACGGTGGTGGACTTCCCCGTCCGCATGCGCCAGTTCGGTGTGACGGGGTCGTACGACTTCTGATCGGCGGACGCTGGCCTCGCGGTTAACGCACACCCCGGTGAGGTGTGACCGCAGGCCGGCATCGACCACGCCATCACGGGAGCGCTGCGATTCCGGCGTTGGCCGCTGCCGCACGCGCATTCCCCACGCAGGCGGCCATTTCATGACCACAGGAGCAAGGCAATGACGAAGAGTTCTGGTATTGATCGCCGCCGGCTGATCACCGGCATCACGGGTCTGGCGGGCATCGGCGCGCTGGGTGGCGCGTCGACCGCTTCCTCGGCGGCCGACAAGCCCGCACCAGGCGCGAAGGCAGAAGTCACGGGTGTGCCGGCCAACGGCCGTGCCTACGAGCGCAAGCCCTTGCGCTCGGACGTCATCTCGGTGGCCGCAGTGCAATCGCGGGTTCGCTCCGTGAACGGCCAGACACCGGCGCCAGGCATTCGCGCCAACCTGGCGCACATGGTGGAGTTGATCGACAAGGTGCAGGGTTTTGGTGGCGCCAAGGACTTGCTGTGTTTCCACGAGTTTCCGCTGCAGGGCTGGAACACCTGGAGCCGCAAGGAACTGGAGCGCATTGCCATCACCATTCCAGGGCCCGAGACCGAGGTTCTCTCGGCCAAGGCCCGCCAGTACAACTGCTACATCCAGTTCGGCTCTTACGCTGTCGACAAGGACTGGCCCGGTCACATCCTCAGCGTGACCTCGATCATCGGCCCACAGGGCCAAATCGTCGCGCGCGACTGGAAGGCACGCAACATCGTGGGCGTGTTCCCGGGTTTTGAGCTCCTCACGACCACGGTCTACAACGTGCTGGACCGTTTCGTTGAGATGTACGGCGTTGACGCCGTGATTCCGGTGCACCGCACCGACATCGGCAACCTCGCCGTTTCGTCGACACAGCTCGAGCCGGAGCTGTTCCGTGCCATGGCGCTCAAGGGCGCCGAGCTCGTGCTGCGCACGGCCACGGGCAGCTTCAATGCAGACGATGTGCGCATGACATCGATGTACAACCAGATCTACTCGGTGATCGTCAACAACGCTGTGTCGCCCGACAACCCGGGCTTCCTGGATGATCCGGGTGGTGGTGCCGGCGGCACCGAAATCCACGGGCCGAAAGGTGAGTCGCTGGCCAAGGCGAACGGCAAGGCCGAACAAGAGGTCGTCGCGCGGCTGCCTCTGGCCGCCTACCGCCGCACACACCAGATTCCCAACTTTCATCCGGCGCTGTACATGCCGGTGTTTGAGCGCTATCAGCCGCGCCAGACCCCGGGTCTGTTCAACAAGTACTTGCCCACCGACCTGAAGGATGCCGCGCGTTTTCTCGACGAGAAGAACACCTGGCGCTGAGATTTCAAGGGCCGATAGCGATTTGCAAGGACTGGATTCCCATGTTCAAGGCGTTCCCGGAAACCATGAGGATGGGAATCCAGCTTTGCAGCCGACAGGCTGTGGTTTGGCTGGCTGCCAGCACCGCCCTGAACGGACTCGCCTTCGGTGCCGATGGCGTGGCAGCGGACGCAGCGCCGGCACTGCCGCGCCTGATCGCCCTGCTCACCGGCCGGTTCGACAACCTGCAACAGATGGCGTTTGTTGCCTCGCGGCCCGCTGGCGACAAGAGGAATCACGTCGAGGCCATGCGCAGCCAATCCAGGCCCGTCAACAGCAAGCAGCTCGACGGCACCTGGATCTACGGACAGACCGAAAAGATCGAACCGGGCGACACCCGCAAGAGCAAGGTCTACCGCCAGACGCTGCAGCAGTTCTTCGTCAAGGACGGTCAGATCTTCTCGCGCCCCTGGCGTTTCAACGAACCCGCCATCACGCAGCAGGGAACGCCGAGTGAGGAGTTCCTGCAACAGATCAGCCCGCAGCAGATCAGCATGGTCATGCCTGAAGCCTGCGTCACGCGATGGACCCCGCAGGGCGAGCAGTTCATCGGCCGCATCGACCCGGCGAACTGTGTCATTCAGTCGAAGTACAAGAACGAGAAGCGCCGGCTGTTTGCCGAAGAAATCGTCTTTCCTTCCGGTGCCTGGTTCCGCGAAGGCGCCTTTGGCGAAGACGGCTCACTGGCCTTCGGCCTCGAGGAAGGCCATTACGTGCGTTTCAATCGGCAGCCACCGACGAAGCCTTGAACCTGAGCTCATTTCGATGATCGACGCCCACCTGAACGGCAAACGCCCATGACCCGCGCCCCATTCGAGATTTTCGGTTTCAACGAAGCCGTGTTGATCGTGCGCGACGAGCGGCCGCATCTGGACTGCTGGCTGGGCCAGGGCGCATGGGAACTGCGCCATGAGGGCGCCGTCGACCCGCGCCTGCTGCAGGCCTGGGGACGCCCCGGCGCCACCGGCCGCGAGTGGCTGCTGGCGCACCCGGATTGCAAGACTGGCCTGGTGCGCCTGATGAGGCTGAACGGCGCTGCACCGCAGACCGACATCCGCCAGGACGACCAGTGCTGGGACGTGGGCGGCATCTTCGATCTCAACGTGCGTGTGCTCGACCTGGCGCGGCAGGCCGAGCGCATGCGCGCCCTGCACTGGCACGGCGGCGCGCCGCCCATCACCTGGGACTTCGGCGCGCTGAAGGTCCGCGAGTGGCTGGTGCGCGGGCCGGACAACGTGCGCCTGGCGCTGATCGAGCGTGTCGCGCCGCCGCTTGCGGGCATCGACCACATCCGTGAGTTCAGCCAGGTTTTCAATTCCAGCCAGATCGTGCGCAACATGGACAAGGCCGTGGCCTTCTATCGCGACGTGCTGGGCTTCCAGACGGTGATGCAGTACGAGGTGCCGCAGTTCCCGCCGGGCCCCAACCTGTTCGGCATTCCGCCCGGGGTGTCGGAGCACATCGGGCTGCACCTCGTCATCCTGCATCCCCAGGGCAAGAACGAAGGCTCCATCGAGCTGGTGACCAACCCGGGCGCGCAGGGCCGGGACCTGAGTGCCGATGCCGGGCCGCCCCACTACGGCATGGCCGCGCTGCGTTTCCCGGTGCGCGGCATCGAGGTCTTCGCAGAACACCTTGCCCGCCTGGGCCACAAACCCGCCATGCCGCTGACCCGGCTGGAGCTGGCCCCGCTGGGCCCGGTGCGTTTGCTGGCGCTGCGCAGCCCGGACGGCGCGTGGCTGGAATTTGTCGAATCCGCTTTATGAGCCACGCGGCGCCACGCTGCCGCGTTCAACCCCCTTCAGGAGAATGACATGAGCAGCCTGGCGTCCGTCACGCAGTGGCACCACGAAGTTGATGTGTTGATTTGTGGATTTGGCATGGCCGGCTCGTCGGCGGCCATCGACGCGATCGACGCCGACCCGAGCGCCAAGGTGCTGATCATCGAAAAGATGTCCGAGCGCTATGCCGGCGGCAACGCACGTGCGTCGGGTCAGTCGCTGATGATCAACAAGAACCCCGAAGCGCTGAAGGCATACCAGCGCGCCATGAGCGCGCCCAACCCGATCCCGGAAGACATGCTCGACATCTGGGCCACCCGCATGTCCCAGCTCGAGCCCTGGATCCAAGCCCGAGCCGAGGAAGTCGGCGCCAAGTTCATCAAGGGCACGGGCTTCAGCGAACGCGAGGCGGTGCTTGAGTTCCCCGAGTTTGGTGCCCGCGAGGCGGTGGCCTACACCTCGACCATCCTGCCGATCCCGGCCGGTGTCTGGCTGGCCTTCAAGGCCAACGTCGACAAGCGTCCGGTGCAGGTGATGTACGAGACCCCGCTGGTCGACCTGATCCAGGATCCCGACACGCTGGAAGTGTTCGGTGCCGTCGTCGAGCAGAACGGTCAGCGCGTCAACATCAAGGCGCGCCGCGGCGTCATCATCGCCGTCGGTGGCTACGAAAATAATCTGGACATGCAGCGCAACTACTGCGGTTACCAGGACATCTACCCGCTGGGCACGCCGGGCAATACTGGTGACGGCATCAAGATCCTGCAGAAGGCCGGCGCCGAGCTCTGGCACATGCGCAACAAGGGGCAGTCGGGCGGCATCTGGCCCGGCATCCAGCACCCCGCAGTGAACACCGTGTTCCTGCGCAACATCTTCATGCAGACCTTCAGCTGGCTGGAGATCGCCGCCGACAACCAGCGCTTCTACAACGAGACCGCCGAGCTGCAGCTGACCCACTACAAGGAAAAGAAGCACGGCCACTTTACCGACACGCCGCACATCAGCGCGCAGCCGGTACACATGATCTTCGACGAGGTCACGCGCGAGAACAACTGCCTGGTCGTCAAGGCCTTCACCTGGAACATTGCCACCGAGGAGTTCGAGTGGAGCGACGACAACAGCGTGGAAGTCGAGAAGGGCTGGATCCTGAAGGCCGACACCATCGCTGAGTTGGCCGTCAAGATGGGCCGCGACCCAGCCGCTGTCGAGGCCACGGTGGCCAAGTACAACGCCGACTGCGCCAAGGGCGAGGACGAATTCGGTCGTCACCCGGTCACGCTGCAGCCGATTGCCCAAGGCCCGTTCTACGCGCTGAAGATCGTGCCGGCCGTGGTCTGCACCAGCGGCGGCGGAAAGCGCAATATGGAAGGCGAAGTCTTCTCGACCAGCGGCACGACCATCCCGCGCCTCTACGAAGCCGGCGAATGCGGTTCGATGTTCTCTCACCTCTACCAAAACGGTTGCTACCTGACCGAAGCGATGATCTCCGGCCGCGCCGCCGCCAAGAGCGCCCTCGCTCAGAAGGCTTGGGACTGATATGCGCGTCAACACCATTTCGATGAAGGTGTCGCTGCGCATCGAGGAAGCCGGCGTCAAGGACGGCAACATCGTCATGAACGGCTTCGCGGGCGCCATGCCCTGCGAAACCATCATCTCGCCCGAGGAAGCGCTGCAGGTCATGCGACTGGGCATGAAGCTGGCCATCATCAAGCTGCTGGTGAAGGGCCTGTTTTCACCCAAGAAGGCCGCCACGGGGCCCACCAAGTAGTTCCAGGCTTGCAGGTCGACATGGCTAGGCCCTGCGGTGCGACGCGGCCTGACCGAAGGCAGCGCTCAGGACCTGCTGAAACAGGTGTGGTTCTTGCTGAAGCTTGCGTGATGCGACAGGGCGTCGTCGAAGGCCAGGTTGGCAGCCTCCTCTGAAGCGGCGCCATCCGCTCTTGCCGGCTGCTGCCGCCGCGTGCGTGAGGGCGCGAAAGCGCGGGCAACCGGCGCCCTGCTCGTTCCTCCTCATTGTCAGCACCACCCCTACTGAAAGAAGACCTCATGGCCTTTAGCTTCGAAGAGGCTCAGATTCTGCTGCGCACGCCGCGCGTGGGCCCACAGGTCATCCGCCGCCTCGAGGCTGTGGGGCTGGATTCGGTCGCCAAGTTGAAGACCGTGGGCATCGAGGAGGCCGTGGGCAGGGTCTGCACACTGGTGGGCTCGACCGCCTGGCGCAACCGCCAGCGCCCGCTGGCCAGCGCGCTGGCGGTATTGATGTCCGGTGCGGCGCAGTGAGTGTTGCCGAATCGCCCGGACCAGCGACGGTTCGGCGTGCTGCGGCATCGCGCGCGGGCTTGAGCGTCACCGCCTGGCCGCGCTTCGGTGCACTGGCATCATCGCGCGGTCCGCGCTGAAACACGAAAGTCGCGCTGCAACGAGCTTGCAACATCGCGGCAATCGATTCGAACGGCCCGGGCTGGCGCGCCAATTGCTATGAAGTTTCAGCGAGCCGAAATCGGCCCATTGCAACACCTTGCACAACCGGAGACCCCTGATGCGACCGCATGTGGAATTGATCGACGAGAAAGACCTGATTTGGCACGTGGCCGAGCTGCCGCACAGCACGGGGCAGGCGCGCCAGCGCAACCTGAACTACTGCGAAGAAAAGGGCGAGGCCTCGCTGCTGGTCGAGTTCCAGAGCGACTGGTCGCGGCCAGCCGGCGTGCATGCGGCGCAGACCGAGTGGTTTGTGCTGGAGGGCGAAGTTCGCGTGGGCGACGAGTTGCTGGTCAAGGACGACTACCTCATCGCCCCGGTGGACGTGCTGACCCCGTCATTGCAGGTCAAGGCCGGCACGCGGGTGCTGCTGTTCCGCGAGTTTGGCGACTGGACCTTCACGCCTGCCGGCGCCCATGGCGCCCAGCGCAACCCGGCACATGAGCTGGCGATCAAACGTGCCAGCCAGATGGACTGGTTCGAGGTGACCGACCCGGTCCATGGCAGCCCGATGGACTTTTCGCGCGGCGGCACGCCGGTGCCGGGCCTGTACATCAAGCTGCTGCACCATGACAAGGTCACGGGCTTCTACACCCGGCTCATCAGGGCCAAGCCGGACTGGGTTGAGCATCCCCTGGCCCATCACCCCTGCTACGAAGAGTCCTACTGCCTGCAGGGCAGCTTCGACTACAACTACGGCCAGATGTGGCCGGGCACCTACTTCTTCCGCCCAGCCGGCGTGCGTCACGGCGACTTCACCTCGGGCCCCGAGGGCACCACCTGGCTGCTGCGCTGCGACGGCCGCCTGGTCGACTGGTACACCGACGAGGCCCGTGTCGAGATGCATGGCAAGCCGGTCAACTGGGGGCCTGAATTCCCGGGCTCGGAGCCACCGGTGCTGCTGCAGCCGACACGTTCGCGCTCGATCGGCCCCATGAAAGATCCGGCCTACCAATGAGCGGTCGCGACACGCTGGGCTGGCGCCGCGTCTTCGCGGTTCTCGGCCCGTCCACCAATACCGTGGTCGAACCCGAGTTTGCCGCGATGCGGCCGGCCGGGGTGACCAACCAGTACCGCGACATCTACATCGAAAACGCCAAGGCGCTGTCGGACGAGGCCTTCATGGCGGGCGCCGAGATCATCACGGGCGCGGTCGACGCGGCGCTGCGCACAGCCATGACCTGCGAGCCGGACTACCTGGTGATGGGGGTCTCGGCCATCACCTTCATTGGTGGTGCGCCGGCCTGCGAGCGCTTTGTCACCCACGTGCACGAGCAGACCGGCAAGCAGGTCAGCGTCGGTTCGGTTTCCTGCGTCGAGGCCATGAAGGCCTACGGTGGCATCCGGCGCATCGCGGTGCTTTCGCCTTACTACCCGATGGCCAACGAGCACGTGAAGCGCTACTTCTCGGACTTCGGCATCGATACCGTGCGCGACCTGCCGCTGCGCTGCAAGAGCTGGACCGACATCTCGCGTGTCACCGAGCGACAGATTGCCGATGCGCTGAAGCAGCTCGACGGCGACGACATCGATGCCATCGTTCAGGTGGGTACCAACCTCAGCATGGCCCGCATGGCGCCCGTTGCCGAGGCCTTTCTGGGCAAGCCGGTGATTGCCATCAACACCGCCACCTACTGGCATGCGCTGCGCAGCAACGGCATCCGCGATGCCGTCGACGGTTTTGGCCCGCTGCTGACACACCTCGAGCTCAAGCAGGACTGAGCTCACGCCAGGGCAGCCTCTTGCGCTTGCGTTCAGCTTGGGCGCTTGGGCGCAAGGCCAGCGGAGCGGTGCACGGGCGGCCGGCCGCCACGGCGGCGCTTTCGAGCGCGTCGGCAGCACGAAGCCCGGCGCGGAGATCAAGCTGCCATTCGTTCACACACACCAGGGCCGTCAAGACATGAATACCACCACCGATGTCCTTCGCATTGACAGGCGCGGCCGCGTTTGTGTGCTCACGCTGAACCGCCCCGGCGCCTTGAATGCCTTCAACGATGCGCTGTACATGGCCCTAGTGCAGTGCGCGTGAATTCATAGAACTTATTTCCGTCGGCATACTCATACGCTCCAGGAGGCTGGAGCAGTGCGAGTTGCGAAGACGATTGAACTGGATGAGCACACCGAGCGAGAGCTTCGTGTGCTTGCCAAGCGCCGTACGGTGGAGGCCCGGCTGCAGCAGCGAGCACTGGTCGTGTTGCTGGCTGCCGAGGGGCTGCAGAACAAGGACATCGCCGTTGAGGCCGGACTGGATCGGCGCCAGGTAGCACTGTGGCGCGAGCGCTTCCTGGCTGGCGGCATCGATGCGCTGCGCAAGGACGCCCCGCGCAGCGGTCGGCCGGCCACGATCACGGCCGAGATCGAGTCGCGCATCGTGCGGGCCACGCTGCACGATAGACCGGTCAACCCCTGATGGCCACTTCAAATTCCCCCACCTGTGGCCACTCAAACTCCCCCAGGCAGGACGGTCGGATTATGGGTTTCCTGCCCCTGTCTGAGTTGACCTGCGAGGCTGTGATGCCGGGGGCTGCCTGAGCGGGCTTCTGTCGCCTGTTGGCCTGGTGCGGGGCGGCGTCCATCGGGGGGTGTTTTGATTCCCCTTTTTCAATCGGCTGTTCGGGCAAGCGAAGCGCGTCAGGCCGTAGGCATCGGCCGGGGAGCGGTGGGCAAGCCACGGACCCCGCAGGGGCCGTCCACAGGCTTGTCCTGTGGGCGGGTGGCTTGTCCACGGCGGGCGCGAGTTGCCTGGACTGGATCGAGGGGTGTCGGCCCTGCTGGGCCGTTGCTGCGGGTCTGCGTGAGCGGCCAGGGCGCCTGCTCAGGGGCAGTCGGTGGCGTTCAGCGCGATGCGCGAGGCCGCCTCCTTGAGGCGATAGCTCTTGCCCTCGAACTCCAGCATGGCCGCGCGGTGCATGAGGCGGTCCAGGATGGTGGTGGCCATGGTGGCGTCGCCGAGGTACTTGCCCCAGTCCTGCACGACACGGTTTGAGGTGACGACGATGCTGCGGCGCTGCTTGTAGCGCTGGTGCACGACGGTCTGCAGCAACTCGGCGCTGGCCTCGGAGATGCGCCTGGCCAGGAACAGATCGTCCAGCACGACGAGGTCGGGCTCGACGAAGCTGCGCAGCAGCGCGGCCTGCTCGGCGGTGCTGCCCAGCCCGTAGCGGGCGAACTCGGTGTCGGCCTCGACGTAGCGCACGTCGAAGCCCTGCAGCGTGGCCTGGTAGGCCACGGCCTTCGCAACATGGCTCTTGCCGGTGCCGGGCTTGCCGATGATCAGCGCATTGCCACCTTCGCCGATGAACTTCAGGGTGTGCAACTCGAAGCAGGCCTGGCGCGGCAGCTTGGGGTTGAAGCGCCAGTCGAAGTCGGCGAGTGTGGGCCGCTCGTCCAGGCGTGACTGCTTGAAGCGCCGCTCGGTCAGGCGCGAGCGGCGCCGGTCGAGCTCGTCCTGCAGCATCGCCGCGAAGGTGTCCAGGAAGGGCTCCTGGGTGCTCTGGGCTTGCATGACCCGGGTGCTCAGGGTGGCGGCGATGCCCGACAGGCGCAGCTCGCGCAGGGCGCGCTCGATCTCTTGCATGTTCATGGGTTGATCTCGGTGATGGTGGTGTTCGGGGTGCCGGTGCCGGGCTGTGCGGCGCCGCGCGCGAACAGCTCTGCGTAGTCGTCGGCGCTGCGGATCAGCGGGTGGTCCTGGGTCAGCGCGAGCTCGCCCTGCACCGGGGCGGCATCGGCGCGGTCGATGGCCGCCAGTGCCTCGGTGACCAGCCGCTCGGTGGCGACCTTGACGTGCCGGTAGCTGTAGATGCCGTCGGCCAGGGCCCGCGCGCAGGCGCTGTTGACCAGGCGGCGGGGGTAGCGCTCGGCCAGGCTGACGATGCCCCACAGCTTGCGTTGCCCGACGCGGCCTTCGATGGCGAACAGCAGCTCGCACAGCCGGGCCGCGTCGGCCCCGATGGCCTTGGCCTGGGCCAGGATGTGCCGCGTCTCGCGCGAGGGGTTGAACACGCGCTCGTCGTCGGGCAGCACCACGGTGCCTGGGCGCTCGGCACGGGCGTGGGTGCGCAGCAGGGCCTGTGTCTTCAGGTCGCGGATCTCGATGCGGCGCTCGAACACGCGCACCAGCACCCGGCTTCCTATAGGTGCCGGGCGTGCGGCATAGCTGCTGTGGTCGACGCGCACGCAGCTGTCGTCGCAGACCGTTCGCTGGGCCTCGGTGAAGTACTGCATCCCCAGCAGCGGCAAGGGCTGCAGATGCGGCTTCTCCTCCTCGAACATGGCCCGCACCTGGCGGCGTTCGCTGCCGTGGATGCGCAAGGCAGCCCACTTGGCCTCCCAGTGCTCCAGGAAGGTGTTCTGCTCTTCGATCGACTCGAAGCGCCGGCCCTTCAGTGCCGTGGCCTGGGTGTGGCCGATGGCGTTCTCCACGCTGCCCTTGCGGTTGGGGTCACGCACGCGCGCCGGGTCGGCCACCACGCCGTAGTGCGCCAGGGCCGCGGCGTAGACCGGGTTGAGCTCGGGCTCGTACAGGTCGGGCTTGAGCACGCCCTCCTTGAGGTTGTCGAGCACGACGTAGTGGCAGCTGCCGCCGAAGTGACGCCAGGCCTGCTCGTGCAGCCGCGCCCAGACCTCCTGGCTGGAGCGCCAGACCACACAGCGGTAGCTGCGCCGCGAGTAGCGCAGCGTGGCCACGAACAGCCGCGGCTTGCGCCAGCGGTCGGTGCCGGGCACGCGCGTGAGAGCGCCCTCGCCGTAGTCGACCTGCATCTCTTCGCCCGGCAGGAAGGCCAGACGGTCGAACTGCTCGGGCTCGCGGTGGCGCAGCTTGTTGGCGAAGCGCTTGACCGAGTTGTAGGCGCCGGCGTAGCCGTGCAGATCCACCAGGTCCTGGTAGATGGCCACGGCGTTGCGACGCAGCCGAAGCTGGGCCTCGATGAAGGCGCGGTGGGGTTCGCAGGCCGATGCCGTTGGCGTAACGGCGGGCGGCGTCACTGCCGGCGTCACGGCCGGAGCCGGTGCCGGTGGCCGGGGTGGGGGAATTTGCTCCGCCGCGCCGGCGGCCACACCCAGGGAGCCGGTGGCCACCCCGGGGGAATTTGCTGCAGCGGCAGCGGCGAACCGCTTCTGGTAACCGCGGATCGTCTTGCGATCGATCCCCGTGACGCGCTGGATGTCGCGCTGGCTGGCGCCGGCCTCCAGCAGCGTCCAGACGGTTGTCTGTAGATGTGGCTTCAAGACGTTCACTCCTTGCTTCCCCTCGACATAGAGGGGTGGAAAGTAACGTCCTGCTCAGCCCCGACCGGCCGGCCTCGCCGGCCTGCTCAGCGCCTCATCGAAGCACGGTCAGGGTGGGGGAATTTGAGGTGGCCACGGGTGGGGGAGTTTGGGTGGCCACCAGGGGTCAACGCCACGCACTGGAGCACGCGCACCCTGGCCGAGCACCTGGGTGTGGGCGCAACGACCATCCGCCGCGTCTGGCAGAGCAACGGCCTGAAGCCGCACCTGAGCAGGACCTTCAAGCTCTCGCGCGACCCGCGCTTCGAGGACAAGCTGCTGGACGTGGTGGGCCTGTACATGAACCCGCCCGAGCACGCCCTGGTGCTGAGCTGCGACGAGAAGAGCCAGATCCAGGCGCTGAACCGCACGCAGCCGGGCCTGCCGATGAAGCGCGGGCGTGCCGGCACCGTCACCCACGACTACAAGCGCCACGGCACGACCACGCTGTTCGCTGCGCTCAACACTCTGGACGGCAGCGTGATCTCGATGTGCCAGCCGCGGCACCGCCATAGCGAATGGTTGAAGTTCCTGAGGCTGATCAATCGCAGCACGCCCAAGCATCTGAGCCTGCATCTGATCGTGGACAACTACGCCACGCACAGCCACCCAGAGGTGCAGAAGTGGCTGGCGCGCCACCCGCGCTTCGTCATGCACTTCACGCCCACCAGCGCCTCGTGGCTGAACATGGTCGAGCGCTTCTTCCGCGACATCACCGACAAGCGTATCCGGCGCGACAGCTTCACCAGCGTGCAGGAGTTAGAACTGGCCATCGACCTGTACGTCGCGCATCACAACAGCGATCCCAAGCCGTTCATCTGGACCGCCAGCGCCAAGGACATCCTGGCCAAGGTGACCCGGGCCAAGGCGGCCTTGGCGGCCGCCGCTGGATAAGTACAGAACAGAGCGGCGCACTGCACTAGCTCAGGCCTTGCGCGATGCGGCCGCGAGCCCCGACGTGGCGGTGGTCGTGATCACGGGCGAGGGACGCGCTTTCAGCGCCGGCCAGGATCTTGCCGAACTGTCCGATGGACGCAGCCACGAGCAGCGCCAGCACGATGGATTCAGGCCCTTCATCCGTGCGCTGGAGTCGTTCCCGAAACCGCTGATCGCTGCGGTCAATGGCCTGGGCGTAGGCATCGGCATGACCATGCTGCCGCATTGCGACCTGGTGCTGGTGTCAGATGCGGCGCGCCTGCGCGCCCCGTTTGCAGCGCTGGGGCTGACGGCAGAAGCCGGCAGCAGTTTCCTGTTGCCGCAACGCATGGGCTGGCAGGCGGCGGCCCATGCCCTGTTCAGCGCACATTGGATCGATGCCGACGAGGCCTTGCGCAGCGGCATCGCCTACCGCAAGGTCGCGGCGGCCGACCTGATGAACCAGGCGCTGGCCTTGGCCGATGAGATCGCCTCGGTGCCGGTGGCTTCATTGGTGGCGACCAAGACCTTGATGCTCGACGCGCGCGTGCCGTCAAGCCAAGCCGCTCGCGCACGTGAAGACGCCGTCTTCGGCCCGCTGGTCGGCGGCCCTGCCAACCGCGAAGCAGTGGCGGCCTTCGGCGAGAAGCGCAAACCCGACTTCAGCGGACTTTGATCCCGGCGTGCGGGCGGCAGTGGTCCGGGCCAAGCCGTACGATGCCCGGCCGACCGCCGCAATCGCGACCGACGGTGCCGCTTGGCTCAGAGACCAGGCGCAACATCAGGTGCGTCACAACCCGCACATGCTGACCTTGCCTCCGCGCAACGTAAGCGTGCGGCGATTCCATCCTGAGTTTGGCCGAGCCTTCGAGAACGATCATGTCGACGTCGTACTTAGTGGACACGATGGCGAGCGACACGACGGCGACCCGGCGGCGGCACAGCCTTGAGTTCAAGGCGCAGTGATGATGAAGATCACCTGGCCGGCCTCTGCAACTTCGGACTTTGCGGCCTGGAAACGCGAGTTGCTGCGGTGATTCTTTGAGGGCGCCGTGGAGCGCATGCTCTCTGGGCGATACAACCCATGCCGATGAATTGAGCTTGCAGCGTGGCCTTGGATCCCAGCGTACCACTGGGGGCCCTGGTCTTCCCAGTAGCCGCCGCGCTCCTTATCGATGTGCTTGAAGTCTTCGACCAGCTCAAGGCGCATCACGGACTTCGCGTGCTTGTAGCCAAGTTGGCGCTCTACGCGCCAACGCAGCGGCGCCCCGTTGGCGACGGGCGGCCCCAAGAGTTGATCCTGACTCGCGATCTGCTTTGGCCTGGGGGCGGCTTCGGCGACTGGGGCGACAAGACCCATTGCGCGTCGCGCCGAGGCATGCTGAGCCCCGCGGTCTGCGTCGGCCAACGACAGCTTCAGGGCGCTCAATCAAGTCACTCGGATGTCAGCTCGGGGTCGATGAACCAAACCGCTAGCGCGGTGGTGGTGCGCGGTTGATCGGCCCCCTGTACTCAGCGGGGTGTTGAGTCGTAGCTTGGCTTCCGGGGACTGTTCCCCGGAACCCGGAGACGACGATGACAACGTTGCTGCGTCAACGCATGATCGATGCGATGGTCTTGCGCGGCTTTCGGCCGCGCACCCAGGTGTCTTACCTCAGGGCCGTCTCGCAGATGGCCCGCCACTACCACCGCAGTCCCGAACTGATCACGGACCAAGAGGTGCAGGCGTACTTGCTGCACCTCGTGCGTGATCGGCAACTGGCTCGAACCAGCGTCAACCAGGTCTCCAGCGCCACGCGCTTCCTGATCTGCGAGGTGCTGGGGCAGGCCGACCGGCGCTCGCGGATCCCCATGGCGCTGACACCGCAGCGCCTGCCCGAGGTGTTGTCGCGAGCCGAGGTCGCGGCCGTGCTCGCCGCGCCGATGTCCCTCAAGGCCCGCACCCTGTTGATGACCGCCTACGCCACCGGGATGCGCGTGAGCGAGTTGTGCAACCTGCGCGGCTGCGACATCGACTCATCGCCCGACCGCATGTGCATCCGCGTCGTCGCGGGCAAGGGTGGGCACGATCGCTACAGCCTGCTGACACCCGAACTGCTCGAGCAGTTGCGGCTGTACTGGCGGCAGTGCCGACGCCATGCGCGGCCCGAGGACTGGTTGTTTCCCGCGCGGCTGGATCCGTCCAAGGCGCTGGACACCCGCAGCGCCGGGCGCTACTTCCACATCGCGCGCAATGCGGCGGGCATCGACAAGGTCGGCGGCATCCACACGATGCGCCACTGCTTCGCGACACACCTGCTCGAAGCCGGCGTCGACCTGAACAGCATCAGTCAGCTGCTGGGCCACGCTGTCCGCGCCGACCGAACTTTGACCAGTGGGTCAAATTTCAGTCGGCGCCAACACGATGGCTCAGTGTGCTTCCCTGAGTCGGTGGGCCTGACTTGCAAGGTACGAGTGCTCTCGATGACCGCGGCGCAGTTCAAGCCGTGATGGCTACTGCACCGGACGTGAGGCGAGCCCGGCGCGATAGATCGTCGAGTGTGACACCCCGAGCCTAGTAGATATGCCCCAGCCATCTCAAAGTGCTTCTCTTTGAATTTCATGAACGACTGGCTGGCCTGGTGCCGCGCCCGAGTGGGAGTCCCTGGATGGCGCGACAGGCGCATGCTCGAGCGACTGGTTCGCGGAAACCAATTCAGTGCACTGAGTGTCGGTTCAGGGTCGCTATGCAGAGCTCTCCATAGTGGAAAGCGTTTATCCGACGCCCTGCCGAAGTTGGTCAAGCGCGCTGATGCGGGTGGCGTCGGATAAACCTCGTTGGACTGAACCGCCGCTCGGTGCTGGCGCACGGAGCCCTTGGGGAATGTAAGGTTCAGCAGCGCGTTCCGTGAATCGGGTGGCGCGTCTGCATGGTGGTGCCGCTGGCTGTGTCGCAGTGAGCGGTCATCGATGCCTCGCGCGAGTCGTGTTCTCGATCGCAATTGCGTGCGCGGGCGCAGGCGTCGAGTCGATACGCACGAGCCATCCCGCTGCTGCGCTGCGATGGGCGAGCAATCCGAGCGACGCAGAAGACCCCGGGCCGATTCACGGGGGCCCCCTGCATTGAACGGCGTCGGCGTGGCGCCGGCCGGTCGCGGCCGGCAGCGCCTCGATGGTCAGCCAGTGCCCCAGCCGGCAGTGCGGGCAGCACGAGACCTCGATACCCGCCACGCGCTTGATGAAGGCGGCCGCGTCTTCTCGAGCCTGAGCGTTCGCCGCCGGCATGGCCAACGCCTCGCGCGCCCGGGCCAGCCGATCGGTCTTGGTCGCTGCGCTGAGCAGCCCGTAGTGACGAATGCGCTTGAAGCCCGGCGGCAGAACGTGCTGCAGGAAGCGAGCGATGAACGTCTCGCCGTCGATCACCGTCGTGCGCTTGCCGCCGTGCGCGTCGGCGCGAACGCGCAGACGCACCCCCTTGGCGTCCATGCTCACGATGCGCTCATTGGAGACCGCCACGCGGTGCGTGTACCGAGACAGGTAGTCCAGCACCACCTCGGGTCCGGCCAGCGGCGTCTTCGCGTACACCACCCAGTCGTGACGCATGAGTTCCTTCAGCCGGGTCTGCCGCGCCAGGGCCGTGTCCGCCGGATCGAGTGGCAACTCGCCGGCCAGGCTGGCGCATCGCAGTGCATCGAGGACCTTGCCGCGAAACACGCGCGACAGCGCGTGCACCGGGAACAGGAACGTAGGGCTTCGCTTGGGCGTTCACCACCGCCCGTCGGCGTCGAGTCCTCCGCAGGCCATCAACGCGTGCACATGAACGTGGCGGCGCAGGTCCTGCGTCCAGGTGTGCAGCACCAGGGTGAACGCGCCCATGGCGCCCAGCCAGCGCGGGTTGGCGGCGAACTCGTTCAGCGTGGCCGCGGCGCACTGCATCAGCGTGCGGTACACCCAGCGCGCGTGCCGTTGCGCCAAGCCGTTGAGCGCATGCGGCAGCGTGAAGACGAGGTGACAGTAAGGCACCGGCAGCAACTCGGCCAGCCGCGCCTGGCGCCACGCATCCCGGGCGCCGCTCTGGCACTGCGGGCAGTGGCGGTCGCGGCAGGAGTGGAACAGCCGCTGCTGGCGCCCACACTGGTCGCACTGCTGCAACGTACCGCCCAGCGCCGGCGTGCGGCAGGCATCGATGGCCCGCCAGACGCGCGCCTGCGCCGTGCTCAGCGCATGCTCGCGAAGGTAGGCCGGCCCGAAGGTGCGCAGCACCTGGCCAGGGTGGCGCCCACTGAACGATGCTCCAGCGCGGCTGGGTTCAGTGTCGGGGCTGCGGCGACGGTGGCGGAGGTGACGTCTTGGGCAACTGCGACAGCAGTGACAGCGCGTCACCGCCGGCGCTGTAGCCGGGGCGTGCCATGCGCAGGTAGCGGCTGGTGGTGCTCAATTGGGCATGGCCGAGCAACTTGCTGATGCTGTTGAGATCGACGCCGGCCTCCAGCAGGTGTGTGGCGAAGCAATGTCGAAGCGTATGAATGCCGCCCGACTTGGTGATGCCGGCGCCGTCGCGAGCGAGGTGGTAGTAGCGCTGGCCGCTCGCGCGGTCCAAGGACCGTGATGGATTCGAGCGGGCCGGGAACAACCAGTCCACGCCGCTGGCGTGGCCTCGACAGGCACGCCAGTACAGCCGCAGTTGGTCGAGCAGTTCCGGGGTGAGCAGGCCGTAACGGTCCTGTCCGCCCTTACCCTGGACCACGCGGATGCACATGCGGTCGGGGGCGGAGTCGATGTCGCAGCCGCGCAGCTGACACAACTCGCTCACGCGCAGCCCGCTGGCATAGGCCGTCGTCAGGAAGGTGCGGGCCTTCGCAGGCATGGGCACGGCCAGCAGCGCGGCCACTTCGGCACGAGACAACACCTCCGGCAGGCGCTGCGGGGTGCGTCCCAGCGGGATCTGCGGCCGGCGCTCGGTCTGGCCCAGTACCTCGCAGACCAGGAAACGCATGGCGCACGAGGTGAGGTTGACGGTGGAACGCGATCGATGCCGTTCTTGCAGCAGGTACAGCAGGTACGCCTGAATCTGCTCGTCGCTCAATCGGTCAGGGCTGCAGTGGTGGTGACGGGCCATTTGCCCGACGGCGATCAGGTAGGTCTCTTGGGTGCGCGCAGCAAAGCCGCGCAGCACCATCGCATCGATCATGCGTAGGCGAAGCGGTGTCATCGTCGTCTCCGAGGTCCGGGGAACAGTCCCCGCAGCCAAGGTACGACTCACATCCGCAGCGCTCCCTGAATCCTGCGCACGCCACCACCGCTTCAGCGGTTTAGTTCAGCGACCCCTATGCACAGGGCGCAACTATGCGCAGATCGAGTCAGTGGCGACACGATTTATCCTATGAGGATGGCCCGCAAGCCCCGGCAACTTCTTCGCATAGTTTCGGTCGCCATGAGCATCCGCGTTGCGCGGTGCCAGCGTCTGTTGACTTCGTGTGCGCTACGAGGGCCGAACTCGTCGAGCAACTTCGCATCTCAACGCGGAACAGTCGGGAAGCCCTGCAAATGCTGGCGTTGTTGCGAGACGATCGCGGTCGTCGGCGCCATAGGTTGGATGACTACTGTCGAAAGCGGCAACTGGCCGGGAAGATCGCCCGCTGCGTCGCATGACCTCCTGTGCGCGAAAACTATGTCGAGGTCCGATTGCCCGCGCTTGGGCCAGAGCAGCGCAACTCCTCGATCACAGCGCAGGAGCGCTCCTCTTCTGCGCATAGTCGATACCTGTGCATAGGGGTCGGGTCCGGGTCTTCGAGCTGCGCGCTTGAACGGGCGCTTTCCCGCATCAAGCTGACGTTTACCTGGCAGGGTTCTCTGGGGCCTCAGCGGCCGATGCCCGTCCCAGGCCCTCAGCGGGCCATCTCGGTGGCGGTATCGCATCGGAAATGGTGGCGGGTTTGAATCGGAAACCCTTGCGCTTTTGATCCGGAATACGCACGCTATTGCGCCCGAGGCCATCGCACAGGCGCGCGCAGGACTCCAGGTCGGGCAGGCCTGGCTCACGCGGGTCAAGCCAGCGGCTGACCGTTTGCACCGCACGGTCTGTCATCGATGCAACATAGGCCGCGCTTACCCCGCGCCGGCACCCCCACCTCGTTGAGCGACTCGATCAGTCGGTCCCGAAAGCCGGGCGTGAGGTCCAGGGCTCGCACGGCGGCTGGATCGGAGGTCGTCTCGGAACGTCTCGTGTCGTTTCCGGTTGTCCTGAGTCTCTTGCGCAATGCATGCATTCCATCTGGAGGATTGTTGGGCTTGGCCTTCATGATCATTTCTCCATGTTTAGCCGCTCCTTGCGAACGCGTCAGTGCGCTGGCGTTATCGAGTTCCGCAAAGGCCGAAATTCGCCGGGCGTTTTGGATGGCAATGAGGTAAGCAATTGCACGTTCCAGCAATTGCTATTGATCGCCGAATGCAGTCACGAATATGCTGAATTTTCTGAATCCATTGGGCGGTGTCAGAGGCACCCGCGCTTGCAGACACCACGACCTATACCCAGCACCCACCACCCAACACACCTCGCCCAGTCAAGGGCAAACCCCAGGGAGAGACAACATGAGCCAGCTTCAGCTGACCGACGTCCAAGCGACCAACCTGAACATGCTCTTCGCGATCAGGCTGGGCATTGAGCGTGACCGGGTCACGACCTGCAGCAAGTTCGCGATCAGCGCCGCGCTGGCCGACCACCTGCAGTCGCTGGACCACCAGCAGCTTTGGTCCATCGTCGCGCATGTCGGACAGGCCAGTCTCTTCCCTCCGCGCCACGATCTGCTCGCACTGCTGCAGGCGCCCGCACCGTTGGCCGGGCCACTGGCTGTTGTCCGCACGCCTTGGTCGGCGTCTTCCGTTTCAAAATCGTGACGGGAGCGACACATGCACACGCGTGCAGAAAGGCACCTTCGGGCCATGCGCCAGGCCAAGGATTGCTGCGAACTCGGGGCGCGTTCTCGAACGATCCATCACGTTACCGGACTCACGCCGCGTGACGTGCAGCGGCTGTTCTTCACCGACCCGCAGACCACACCGCGCGGCCGCGCGCCCGACTCGCCCGAGTGGTACCACGGCGCCAACCTGCTGTACCGCGCCGAAGCGTCGATCTTCGTCGCCATCTATCGGCGGCTGCGCTCGTCGGGCTTCGCGGCCGGGGAGACCCTGGTCGGTGCGTACCGGCACTACCGGACCTTTTGCCAGTGCCCGTACCGCATCAGCTTCGATCGGGCTTTTGACCTCGCCTCGCACACCGACGGAATCTGGGTGGCCAAGACGTCGGTGTTCGCGGTGGTGACCTGCCCGGCCTGTCGCAGCGAGTTCCTGGCGACGTTCGGCGCCGTTGCGACGACGAACGAGGACTGCCCGTTCTGCAAGCTGGTCCAGCGCCACAACACCGACCAGCGCATCAAGCTCTCGTTCCCCAATGTCCCGCTCGGCGACCCCATGGCGATCCTGTGCCAGATCATGGATTCGGTCTCCCACGATCAGCTCGCAGCCGAGGCCCGGCCGATGTCGATAGCCCCGTTCGATAGGCCGCATTCGGCAGGGACAACGATTCCCCGGAGCTGAAGAATGCGCCGAAGCCATGGCGCTGCGTCGATGGCGTATGGAGCATCGGCGATGGTCATCCCCCAAGCTGCGAGCGGGCCCTACCCGGCGTCCGACCCCGGGTTCGCGTGTCTGCCGATCGATGAGCTGCTGGCCTCCCACGCTGAACTGATCGCCCGCATCAAGCTGTGCTACGGGTCAAGCCGAGAAGACTTCGAACGTGAGGTGCTGATTCTTGTCCGCCGCTTCGCCGAGTTCGTGCACCTGCTGCCGGCGACGGCCGACAACTACTTCAGCGCGCCCGGGGGTCTTCTGCGTCTCGGCCTCGAAACCAGCTTCTTCAGCCTGCAAGGCACTGACGCGCACATTTTCTCCGGGCGTTCGACCATCACGGCGCGGCGCCATCTGGAACCGCGCTGGCGTCTCGCCACCTTCATTGCCGGCCTGTGCACCGAATCGCACCGCGTGCTGAGCCACCTGACAGTGACCGACAACACCGGCGAGGCATGGCCGAGCTACCTGCAGCCCCTGTTCGGCTGGTTGCAGGCTCGCAGTGCGGAGCGCTACTTCCTGCACTGGCAGCCGCAAGCCATCGAAACACGCGGCCTCGGTGTCTTCGCTCTGGCCCAGGTGGTGCCGCCTGCGGTGCTTCAGTACCTCGCGGAAGGCAACACGGTCATCGTCCCCTACCTGATGGCCAGCATCTCCGGCGTGGCGCTCTACCGCGACCGCAACGTCCTCGACGAGTTGGTGCGGCGCTCGCTCGCCCTCGTCATCGACCGCAACCTGGTGGCGAACGCCGACCGCTACGGCGCACCCCAGTTCGGCTCTCATCTCGAACGCTATCTGGTGGACGCGCTCAGGCGCCTGGTCATCGCAAACTCGGCCTGGGTGCCCAACCGCGAGAAGTCGCGCGTCTGGTTCGGCGCCGATGGCCTGTTCCTGATTTGGCCGAACGCTGCCAACGATGTGATCGAGATGCTGGAAGCCGACCAACTGGCCAGCATCCCGAAGGCTCCAGAGACCATGCTGGAGTTGCTGCTCGCAGCCGGCGTGTTCAAGGCGCAGGATGCCGAGCACGCGACGTGGACCATTAGGCCACCCGGCTCCAAGATCACACTGGAGGCGGTACGACTGGCCTCGGCAGCGATTCTGTTTTCGGGGATCGAGACTGAGCCGGTGCCGCTCGATGTGATGCTGGTCAGCAAGCCTGGCCCGCCGCCTTCACCTTCGCCCTCGCCTGCGACGACGGTGGCGCCGGTCATGGCGACTGCAGGAACACAGCTTTCGCTGCTCCCGCCAGCGCCGCCACCCGAAGCCGCAGCCCCGAACGACGTCGCGCGATCGCCGGCAGATTCGGCATCTGCTGAAACTGCATCGCCATCCTTCGCCCTGCAGGCTCCGATGCGCCTCAACCCTGTGGTCCGCGATGCCGTGGCTGCGATCCTTCAGACGCTGCGAGCGTCATACGGTCCGGCGCAGTGCTGCACGGTGGCGCAGGGCATCTTCGTCCCTCTGGCGCAGTTCGAGCAACGCTCCGTGCCACCCGCGCTGGCGCTGCGAGCGCTGGCCGAGGTGCGGATGCTCGCCATGGCCGACCCCAAAAGTCCGCCTACCCTCTCACGCGAGTTCAACGGTTCGCCGACCGTCGGCCTCTTGCTCGATCCACGGTTTGTCGAGGGCCTTGATCCGGACGCCTTCGTGCTACCCGAGCCGCTGGGAGCGTGAAATGCTGGCGCGCCGCTATGAAATGCCCTGGCGGCGCGCCTATGAGGTCTATGCCGGCATCGGCTGGGGCGTGGCGCTGGTCTTCTTTCTGGCGGTAGGCGTCACCGGCTGGTTGCCGAGGCCGCTCGCACTTCCGCTGTCGCTCGTCTGCTTTGCCATGGGCCTGCTGCGCCTGGCGCAGGCGCTGCACGTCCTCGTGCTCCGCGCGTCGCTCGCCGGTCGAGGCATCCAGGTGATAGGGACAGATATTCAGGCCCAGTGGTGCAGGAACCCGGGCGAAGTGTTCCTCGGCTTCGGTTTCGAGTGGCGCCCGGTTCATTCGCAGCGGCTCTACGAACTCGCCAAGATCGACTATCGGGAGTTCACCGTCTCGCCACGCCTGCTGCGCGTGCTCGGCTACGACAGCGTCCCTCAACCCGATGCCGAGATTGGCCTGGCCTACATCCATGGTGTCGAGCCCCGAGAAGTGGCGCTGCACCGACCGCTGCAGAACTTCGAGGGTGGCACGCTGCTGGTCGGCACCACGCAGTCCGGCAAGGGCGTGGCGCTGGCCAACCTGGTCACGCAGGCGGTGCGGCGCGGCGACGTGGTGATCGTCATCGATCCGAAGAACAGCCGCCGGCTCAAACGCGTGGTCGAGCGGGCGTGCGAAGACTGGCGCGAGCCGGACACCTTCATGGAATTCCACCCGGCGTTCCCCGAGGTTGGCGTTCGACTCGACTTCACCTTCAACTGGCAGAAGCCGACGGAGATAGCCTCACGTATTCAGTCGATCATGCCGCCGGACACGGCGGGCGCGTTCTCGGCCTTCGGGTGGGACGCGGTGAACGTCGTGGTCCAGGGCTTGGTCGAGATCGAAGAACGCCCGAACCTTGCCAAGCTGACCCGCTACATCGAGGGCGGCATCGAGCCGGTGCTGGAAGGCTCATTGCGCCGCTTCTACGCCGAGACCCTGGGCGCTGCCTGGCGCGAACTGCCCGAGATGAAGAAGCTGCTGCAGGACGCTCACCGCGGCAATATGAAGCGGCCATCGGAAGCTGCGAGCAACGACCTGTTGGCCTTCGTCGCCTTCTACGAACACCACGTCGCACAGTCCCAGCGCAACAAGGTGGTTGACGCGCAGGTGCGCACCTTCCGGCACAACCGCGAGCACTACCAAAAGATCACCGCGAACCTGTTGCCAGTGCTGTCCATGCTGACCTCCGGCGACCTGGGGCGCAGCCTGTCGCCCGACCCCTTCGACGCGAAGGACACGCGTCCGATCATGAACTTCGAGAAGATTGAGCGCGGCGGGCAGGTGCTCTACATGTGCCTGGATTCGCTGCCCGACCCGTCGGTGGCGTCTGCCATCGGCGCGCTGGCGCTGGCCGACCTCGCGGCGCGTGCCGGCATGCGCTACAACCTCGGCGGCTATCGGCGCATCTCGTTGTTCGTTGACGAGGTCTCGAATGTCATCAACCAGCCGCTGATCGAGATCCTCAACAAAGGCGCCGAGGGCGGCATCTTCACGACCTGCGCGATGCAGACGCTGGCGGACCTGGCCAAGCGCCTGGGCAGCGAAGCTGCCGCGCGCATGGCGCTGGGCAACCTGAACAACCTGATCGCCCTGCGCTCGAAGGACCGGCCAACCCAGGACTTCATCGTCGAGACCTTCGGCAAGACCGCGATCCACTCGCTTCGCGTCGGCCTGACCCACGGCGCCGACACGCACCTCGGCGATTTCTCGGCCAGCTACTCGACCCAGCTCACCGAGACCTTCGAGGAGATGGTGCCGGCCGATGTGCTGGGCAAGCTGCCGAACCTGCAGTACTTCGCGTCCGTATCGGGCGGGCGGATCATCAAGGGGCGGTTTCCGATCCTCGATCCGGACGCGTCGGCGGCGGCGCGATCAGGCAGCCGGGCAGCATCGTGATTCGTGGCGTGGCGCTCGTGTCGCTGATCGCGCTGCTGGTGCTGGTGCTCTACCTGCCATCGGCGCACCCGCCCGAGCGCTTTGTCGCGCAGCTGCGTGTAGAGCACTCTGCGGCGGCGGCCTTCTGGGGCGAGGCACCGGCCACGCACATGTTGTCGCGCGCACTGCGCGTCCAGGAATCGGCGCGCAGTGCAACGCCGCTTCCGTCATCTGGCGACGCGCCGGATATCAAGGGCGTCAACGGCGCGGTCGCCAACGAGATGGCCTCCGTCAACCAGCGCTTGTTCAACAGCGCGTACTTCCGTTCCATTGATGCCCTGTTGCTGTTGGCGAGCTTCAGGCTGGCGACGCTGCTGGAATGGCTGCCCTGGCTACTGGCCTTCGTGGCAGCGGCGATGCTCGATGGCTACTTCGTGCGGTCGATCAAGGCCAAGGAGTTCTTGCACCACGACCCGGAGCTGTTTGCGGTGTATGCGAGCGGGGCCATCGTGGCGGGCTGCGCGACAGTTCTGGCGTTTGTGTTGCCGGTCAACCTGCATCCGCTGGTCTTGCCTTGCGTGCCGTTGGTGGTCGGGGTGTTGATCAGTCGGGCGCTGGGGAGTTTTCATCGGCGCGGGTAGGTTCGACCCGCGAATCCGTAGGTCGCGGGATTGCCAGCTCTGCAACCTCGCAGGAACATGGATGTTCGGTGAACATTAGATAGGTTCACAAACAAGGCTGGTTACCCCAACTCCAGGAACCCTTCCGAGCAGAACCATTGGGACGCAGACAACGCAGAGTACAGCGCCGCGCTCCAAGAGTTCCTTGAAACCATAGCTCGTGACCTGGCCTGCTGATTCAGAAACGCCCGCACGGCATCAGCGCCACCGCATTCGGCGACCTCGGCAAGTGCGTACCGAATGCTCACCAGTTCTGCACCAGACTGAGCGGCATAAAGAACACCCAGGCCAAACGCCAAAAAGTGGGTTTCCACCCGCCGACGCTTCGTCGCATCCCAAGAGGCCGGCGCACGAACAGCGAAGACCGCTGCAGGAGGCGATGACTCCTGGATCTCGGCCACCAGCCAGACTGCATCATCGACCGCGTCGAAATACGGATGCAGAGTCTGCTCGGCGGCAGAGGCTGCGTTGCGATCGAGCTTGTCTTTGTTGCAGTCCGAGCAAGCCGGTACCAAATTCAAGGGCGTCACAGCCAGCGATGGATAGTCGGCCTTCGGCAGGTAGTGATCAAGTGTCTTCACAACGCGCTGATTGCACAGAGGACAAATGTCTCCCGGTGCGGCCATCTTCAGCCGATCGTAGAACCTCCGGCTGCGAGAACCCTTACGCGCCAGGTTGCCTTTGTACAGCTTCGACATTTCCAGCGATGAGATCACCCCAGCAACATCGGGCGTCTGCTCTACCTCGAATAGCCTTGCTTGCAACCCAAGCCGTAAGTACTCGCCTTCGGCAGCCTCGACGGCGGGCATCACGCTGGCCAGGCGTAAAGCATGGCTCCGATCACGCACCCCTGACACACACACATCTAGGACCTCGCGGACCGTGAACTTGGGTAGCGGCAAGGACTTCATGGCTGCCGCAGTGCAGCAGCAAGCGCCATCAAGATGGCTCGAGCCTCTGCACCAAGCTGGTCATCAAAGTGCTGGAGGGTCGCTTCATAGCTTCCGTTTGCGGCCAGCGCCTTTCGCAGAAGATTGTGAAACCCTGAATTCGTGACCTCTAGGCCAAACACTTCCCTGGTTAGCACGCTCACGTTCTCGCCGAATGTTTCAATGAGCGGCCGCTCTGCAACTGCCACAGCTCCAGCGCGGCGAAGCTTCCATACGCATGACTGTGGAACCTCCTGCAGCACGACTGGCGAATGTGTCGCGATCAGTGCCACGCCGTTTCGCTTCACCATCAAGTCGGCGATGGTTCTGACGAACGCTGCCAAGAGTGGCGGGTGCAGGTGCCCTTCGGGTTCATCGAGAATCACCAAGGTACGTTCATCGACAAGCTCAACCAGTCGGGTCGTCGTTAGAAGGACGATGGCATGCCCGGAACTGAGTCGTTTGAAGAGGTGCTTGGCCTCAACTTCCCATTCGTTGTCAGGCAAGGTCAATAGCTCACCTACTGCCGCCTCTGCAAACAGCGGGTCGGCCTCCAAGGTTTCGACTGCCGCCAGCCACCGCAATGAGCGCGGTCCCGTTCGGCAATTGCCGAGACTGGCTGCAAAATCTTCGCCAAGTCGTTCTGGGGTCTTAACCTGAGCAGGTCCAGGTCTGGCGGGATCTTCCACGAAGCGAAGGCCAACCTGAGTCGACCGAATCTCGGTCGACTCAGGTGCCGGCAAGTCGAAGTCATCGAACACACTGAACGAGACAGAGACCAGACCCGCGAACGTCCAATCCTCCGCGTTGTCACCCAACAGGCGCAACTCACCGCTGGGGTGCGCCTCATCGGCGACGCCAAGAACTGCGCGTGACAGGTTCTGCACGCATCGTGTCTTGCCTACACCGTTTCGACCAATTAGGACGTGAACATTGGTGGGCGGTTCCGAGTCTGGTTGCACAACAAAGCTGAGGGTTGGCGGATCGACACCATCGAGCCCTGGATCAGGAAATTCAAACTCGAACTCGAAGCGTGTCAGCAATGCGTTTCCGTGCGCGAGTCGATTGAACCGGTTTCGAACGTTCCTCTCGGGGACGTTTCGGAGCAGTGACTCCGACATCACTTCTTCGTCGTGATGAGCCTCAAAGATCGCGAGATCAAAAGCGCAGTCACGAAGCCCAACAAGGATCTCGTCCTTGAATTCGGGCTCCAGCGCATTTAAAGTTTCGTAGAAGTTCTCGGTCTGCCCGATCGAAAAATGATTGACCTCCAGTCCATCGAACTCCTGCGGCAAGGTGGGAGCCCTGAATCCGGGCTCGATCGGTTCGCGTCCGCTTCGCGCCTGAAGTCCCACTTCCCCGATCTTCACTGAGCCCGGCTCGTGCGTTGCGCCATCGGCGTCCACAACGTAGAGGGTGAACATGGTCCGAAACTTCCCCCAATCGTCCCAGTTGTCCAGCACGAGGTAGACGTGGCGCCGTGTTCTTGTGGCGATATTGGACATACTGCGAACGACTGTGAACAACTCGGGTCTCCTTTGTCAAATCGACGCAAGGCGTCGCAGGCTCGCCTCGTCGAGAGATCGGCTGGTAACCACCGCGGTCAACTGTTCTTGGCAAAGGCAAGCAGCAAACTTAAGCTCGCTGCGCTCCGCCATGCTCTCGGACAACGCGGTCATGGCGGAAGGCGTGACCTGGGACTGCATCAGTGCCGGCACTGAAACACCCGAGCTAGTCTCGACCCACAGATCGTCAACTCGTGTGCTGCCCATCTCTCCAAGTCGGAGTGCTAAGGAACTATTGACGGCACCGCCAGCAAACGTCCACCAACGAAGCCTCCCTGACGGCAAGTGCTCAAGTAGGAGCGACCCGTGCCGCTCTGGCGCTGTGATCAGATCGCGGACCTCCTCAAGCTGCTGAGTACCGCGCTTCGACAGACCCAGTTCCGCGTCACCCTCACGCAGCAACACGCGGCGCATAGCCTGGCAAACCTCGAAGCCCAACCATCGCGAAGTACCGAGCCATCTTGACTTGCCCCGGTCGTCCGTCGGCTCAACCGACACTGTTCGCTTAGACCAATCCACGGCGGTCACTTTCCAGCTTCGGCCGCCGAGCAGAAGGACGGTAGGCCCATCCCTCTGCTGCTGCACGGCCATCGGGTCCACGTATCCCAGCTCAGTTGCGCCGTGCCGCGCTGCCAGAGCCATCGGGCTGGCAAACGCCGACAGCAAGTCGAGGAAGTGGCCGCGTCCGAACAGCTTCTCGCCCTCGGGCCCCATCGATGCCAGGCCGCTGCTGATGAACAGGATGCCCTTGCCGACCATGAAGTCGAAGACGGTTGCCACCGTCGCGGGGTCGAGCTCGGGGAACTGCGCTCGCGCCACAGCCACGACCTCATGTGCGGGCAGGCCGGGCCGCTCCAGGACGAGCGCCATCATCTGCTGCGCCACCATGTGCCATGGCAGAGGTGGCGGTTTGATGTGCTCGACAAACTTCTCGCGCCACAGTGTGGTGATCGCGCAGGCCAGCAGGAACGCCTCATCGCTCGTGGTCAAGAACAGGAAGCTTCTGCGGCTGCCGCTGCGCCGGCCGGTTCGCCCCATGCGCTGCAGGAACGACGATACGGTGCTGGGCGCATCGATCTGGATCACATAGTCCAGGTCACCCACGTCAATGCCCAATTCCAGCGTGCTGGTGGCGACGATCACGCAGTCCCGCTCCTCAGCGAATGCAGTCTCGGCCAGCTTGCGCTCCGAGGCGCTCAGCGATGAATGCGAAACGAAGGTGCGGGTGTTCATCGTGCGCAACGACACCGCCAGCTCTTCCACTTTCGATCGGCTGTCGCAGAAGACCAGGCGCTTGGCCCCCCGGTGCAGCCTCGAGATCACCGTCGCCGCGTTGGCCATCGAGCCGACATGGTCGATCGTGACGTCGGCATCCGTGGTCACCGACGATGAGCCGACGATCTGCCGCTCGCCCGACCCGGCGAACCAGTCCAGCAATTCGCCTGGGTTGCCCACCGTCGCCGACAGGCCGATGCGCTGGACCGGCTGCCTGGCATAGGCCTCGACGCGCTTGATCACGGCGCGCAGGTGCCAGCCGCGGTCGTCGCCGGCAAACGCGTGCAACTCGTCAACGATGACCACGCGCACGTTACCGAACCAGGATGCTCGGTCCACTTTGGTGGAAATCAGCATCCCCTCGAGTGACTCAGGCGTGGTCAGTAGGATGTCCGGCGGCGTGCGCTTCGAACGTGCCTTTACGCCTTGCCCAACATCGCCGTGCCAAACCTGCACGGTTCTACCGACGAAGCCGGCGTAGCGCGAGAGGCGAGATTCCAGGTTGTTCAGCAGCGCCTTGATCGGGCACACGTACAGCACGCTCGGCCCGGGCCACTCCTCTGTGGCCATGCGCGACAGCACGGGGATGGTGGCCGCCTCGGTCTTGCCACCGGCCGTGGGCGCGAGGATCAGGCAGTGCTTGCCAGCCAGGATGGGCTCGACCGCATCGGCCTGTGTCGGGCGTAGGCCCGTCCAGCCCATCGAATTGACGATGTGGTATTGCAGCGCGCCATGCAGGCGGTCGAAAGCCTCCTGGCTCATGAGCCGCCCCCGTCAGCCTTCGGCGGCCTACAGTTCAATGTCATCGACCGAGCCCACGCCGACCGATGCACGCTCTTGTGCCGTCATCTCCGTCTCGGTGATGGTCAAGGCATAGTGCTTGCGGGGTTCGAAGTCCTCGAACTGGTCGACGCGGTCCATCACGTCCGCCACCAGCTTCTTCAGGAACAGCCTGGGCGACACGCCCACCTTCCCGCCCAGGTTTCCGGTGACCGCCTTGGCCAGAGATTCGACGTAACCATCGTCGACCAGGGCGCGGACCCTGTCGCCTGCCGCGGCACCCTCCGCGTAGATGTCTCGCACCTTGCGGCCGACTTCGAGCAAGGACTCGTGACCAAAGGCCGGCAGGCGAACCTGCACCGCGCGCGGGTTGTCGAACCGCGAGTCCGTGCCGAAGTCGACATGCAGTCGCTGGGCCAGTGGTGCCAGGCGCTGAACGCCCTGTGCGCCCTCGTAGAAGGCCTGGGTGCCAGTGATCAAGAGGTACAGGCCGGGGAAGTGGCCGGCATCGATCTCATCGATCCACTGCCGCAGCGCGTTCAGGCCCTTTTCGCGAGTGTCAGCCCGCATGCGCTGTAAAGTCTCGACTTCGTCCAGCACCAAGAGCAGGCCGCCATACCCTGAGTCGCGCAGCATGGTCAACAACCCGGATAGGAAGTTGGTCGCGCCAAAGTGGTCGATGTCACCCTTCACGCCAGCGGCACGCTTGATCGAAGCCGACACGTTGGGTTGGCCGCTCAACCAAGACATCAAGCCGTCGGCGGTCGCGTTGTCATCGGCTTGGAGTGCGCGACGGTAGGCCCGAAGCGTGGCGGAGAAGGCCGGCGCTACCTTGGTCACGCTGGCCAGCCGTGCCTCCATCAGCGCCTCGGTCTTGGCGAGCAACGTGGCCTCGTCGGTCGGGTCCAGGCTGGTGTCTTCCAGAACATCGCGTTCCAGGGCATAGAACCAGCCGTCCACGATCCCGCGGAACGCGCCTTCGCCGCTGTCCGCCGTGGCGATGCGCTCCACCAGGCGGCGGTAGACCGTTTCCAGGCGATGCAGCGGCGTTTCGGTCTCCGAGATCTGCACTTCGCTGGTGGCTAGGCCGCGCGCCCGCGCCCGCTCCTGCAGCCAGCGGCCGAAAAACGTCTTACCTGAGCCGTACTCGCCGCGAATGGCTTTGAAGGCGCCACGACCCGCGGCGACTGCGTCCAGTTCCTCGTCGAGCGTGCCTTGCAGCCGACCGTAGCCAACGGCCAGCGCATCCAACCCGGCCTTGGGCACCGTGCCACGCCTCAAGGCCTCGACGATTTCGGCTCTGCGTTGTGGGCTGATCATGTGGCGTACCTCATCGCACCGTCACCCGGAACTGGCGGGACAGCAGGTCCCTGTTCAGTTCCACCGTGCCGGCCGTCTCATCGAGCACCAGCACCGCGGCCTGGTCGACGTTCAGCACGCGCTTCGCGGCGTTGACGAAGCCGCTGATGCGCATCGCGGGCATGCCCAGGCGCTGCGCGAGCGCCGCTTTCGACAGCTTGCCCGCCACGGGCCGCCAGCGCGTCCAGCAGCGATCGCACATCGGCATCCGCAGGTGCCACCCGCGCGGCCAAGGCCTTCTGCGCCAAGTAGGCGGGTGATGCCTGCAGTGCGTCGATCCAGTGCACGCCGGGCGCCGGCGCCACCACGGCAGCGGCTCCACCGAACAGGTCGGGCTGTGGCAAAGGCACCGGCTTTGGTTTCGGGGGCTTGCGAGCCAATGCCGGTGCTTCGGGTGCAAGCGCCGGTGCAACAGCTTCCAGCGGTGTCCACCAGTCCGGTTGCGGAGCCGCCGCCACCTGCCAGCCTTTCAGCGCCATGTTTCTCGGGGTGAACACACTCAAGGGCACCACCACCTCCTGCGCCGAAACGCCACCGTGGTATCCGTTTTTCTTGGCGCCGTGCCTCACGCCTTCCGACCAGGAGCAGGCCACCGTGTTGCCAGAGGCCGTCTTCACGCGTCCACCTTCGTAGACCAGTTCGCTCTCATCTGGCGCGCCTGCCGGCAGCCGCCAGCGGTCTCCATCCCCTTGGCCGCGCTGCACCGTGCCATCGTCGATTACATGACCATGGTCGGCGGTGACGATCACCACACGTCGTGCCCGCCGTGCTTCGCTCAGCAGCGGTCCAAGTAACCTGAGATCGTCAATCGTCCAGCGGACATGGATTTGGTTCGAGCCGCTCAGATGGTCATCCACGGCGTTGTAGACCACGGCCACCACCTGCTGCTGCATCGAAGCGATGGCATCGCGCACCGTGGACGACAGGCCCTCGGAGTCAGCGAGATCCCCTTTGTGGAACACCACCGGCGCGGCGCCTGCTCGAGACGCAGCCACCAAAGCCGCGTGGTTGGCGAAAGCAGACCTCTCCTGCGATGCCGCCCCCACGACGAGCCGCCCCGACAGCAAGCTGGTTCGGCTCACCTCGGTAATGGTCGGCAATGCCGCAACGCCGACTGCCAAGGTTGGTGGCGGCCCGGCCACATGCTCGTCCCACCCCAGCGCCTCCAGGTCCTCACAGAGCTCGCGGAAGATGCTGTAGCTCAGGCCATCAGCCACCAGCAACAGCACAGGCGCTTGTTGCGCCAGCGGGGCCACCAGCCGCTCCAGGATCGCCTCCACGGGCATGCAGGCGGCCTCGGCCCTGGGCTCGCGGTTCCACACCTGCAGCGCCTGCGCGAATGCCTGGTTGAAGGTGTCGGCCTTCCTGCGCGCCGCATCGCGAAGCGCGACGTAGGCGGACGACAGACCAGGCAAGTCGTCGCCGCCGATCAGCTTGAAGCGCGCCCAGTCGACGAAGGCACCTTCACGGGCGTACATCTGCGCCAGATCCTGAAATCCAGGCGCTGCCCGCCCGCCGCGGCCCTTGCCCTCGGGCCGGTCCGCCACCATCCAGCGGCACAGGCGCACCGCCATCTTCACGCGCAGCATGCGTGTGCTGGCTGCGTCGGCATGAGCATGCCGCGCTGCTGCGTCCGCAGCGCGTTCCGCCGCTTGCAGCAGCACCGTCGACGGTTCGGCGATGAAGACCTTCAACGCCTCTGCCAGCAGGCCGAGCCGCTGCTCCAGGCCCATTGGCAGCACGTCGCTCAGGTGCGCGTAGGTCTCGACGTGCAACTCACGCAGCAGCGACTCAGCACGTTCGTTCACCGCGTGGCGCATGGCTGGTGCCAAGGGGGGCAATGCACTTGCGCTCAACAGCTTCGCTGCATCGCTGGCCCAGGCCCGGCCGTCGGCGATGCCGATCCGCTTGTCGCCCATGAAGCGCTCAAGGCGAATCGCTGCCGCCGCAAGCTCATGAACACCTTCACCTTGCGACGACAACACCACGCCGCAGACCAGGCCGAGCGGCACCGCGTCCTGCGTGTTGCCGGCCAGAACGCACTGCATGACCAGCGTGCCGACGGCCCCAGCGGAGTCGCCCAGCCAGGCCGCGATCTGCAGTTTCGCGGTGTCAGGCAGGTCGTCGAACAGCGCTGCCGATTCGGCACCCAGTGACCAGTTCAGCAGCATCGCCGCGTCTGGCTTCGATGCATCCAGCCTCAAGCAGCGGCTCAAAACGTGGCGCCACGCCGTATCCATGTCCAGGAATCCATTGGCCACGGGTGGGTAGGCACCCATGCCGAAGCGCTCGACCAGCACCTGCGCCATCCACCGAAAGCGGCTGAGTCGTGCGTCGATCTCCCGCGCCTTGAAGAGCTGCTGCACCATGCCCCAGGCATCGGGCTGGAAGACCTGGGCTCGCGCCAGCCTGGCCACCACGTCGCCGCCCAGCTCGCGTGAAGCCAGCGGCGTCAACAAGATGAGCCCCGGCGCCACCTGGTTCTCCGATACCTCGTCCAGTGCAGACAGGGCCTCCCTGGCCATCAAGGGGCTCTCACACCAGCGCACCTGGAAGGGCCTGCCCGACAGCGTGATCGCGTCCGGCCACAGTGCCTTCGTCTTGGCCTGGATGGCGATGACCTTGGCGTCGCCCACACGGTCCAGCACCGCGAGCGCCTGTGCCTCGATCTGAGGCAAAGACAGGGGCACTGCCGCCGTGGTCACTTGGCGGACCCCGGCTTCTCAAGACGCCACGAGATCGAAAGCCGAAGGTCTGCGTCGCCGTCCAGCTTGGCGTGCAGGTCGTCCAACAGGGCCAGCGCCTGCGTGCTTTCCAGATCGGCCGCGGTGGACTCTTGCACGACGACCGCAGGCTTTGCGCCTTTGTCGCCGGGCTCTGCCGGTGGCAATGGGGGCGCAGGCGGTGCCGGCGGCTGCGGAGTTGGCTGCGGAGGCGGCGGTGGCTGGGGTGGTGGCGGCGGCGGTGGCGGCGGCGGCGGCGGCGCCACCGTCAACAACCGCACCGCCTTGCTGCGCTGGTCGTCCAGTGCTGCCTTCAGCCCGATCGCATGCTCATCGGCCGCCAGGGTCTCGCTCACCTTCGCCACGATGGCCCTTGCCGCCGTCTGCCGCGCGTCAGTCAGCGCCTTCATCGCCTCGAAGATTTCCCAGGCGCCGGTGCGCACCGCTTCATCCAACTCACGCGCTTTGGCCAGCGTCTGGCGCATCGCCACCTCGGACGTCTCGACCGTCGCACGGGCGAGCGTCGTCACCACCGCCGCGCCTTCTGCGCTCAGCAAACCGGCTAGCAGGGCCAGCGCCGAGCGCGCCGTCTGCAGCCGATGGTTGTCGCTGCCTGAAGGGAACAGCGCCGACTTCTCGTCCAGGGTCCTGACCAGGCTGCCCATCGACTCACGCACCTCACGCGCCTTGGCCTGGACGTCTTCCACCAGCTTGGCCACATTGCTGGCGTTGCGCGAGGTCGGGATCGTCAGGCCGAACAGCGCCGCAGCACGCTTGCAGGCCGTCTCCCAGTCACCCGGCTCGGGCAGGGTCTGCTCACGCAGCTCCAGGTCATCGGCCATCTGGTCGATGCTGGCCGGATACGGCGCGTTGCCCTTCACAAAGCTGCGATTGGTCTGCCCCGCAAACGTCAGGATGATCAGGTTCTGCGCCTCAACCGGCAGCCCCATGGCCAGCGGCTCGTTCATCCAGCGGCGCAGGTTGCCCACCGTGAACGGCTCCTGCTTCTTCGACTGTTCGCGCAGGAAATGCGAGCGCCAGTGGTCGCCCAGCACAAAGTGCGTCTCGCCGGTCTTGCCCAGCTGCACCGGGTCGGCGATCGAGCGGATCAGTTGCCGCACCACGCGGTCGCCCACCGGCGCTCGCCCGTCGGTTGTGCCGATGGCCCGCTCCAGCTCCGGCCACACTTTCTTCACCGCCGCCGGTTTCACCTCGGCATCGAAGACCGGGTGCGCCGGATACTGGTGCCTGAACAACTGGTCCAGCAGCGCCTCGAAGGCTGACTTCAGATTCGCGCCCACTGGCGGCAGCGGCGTCAGCGTCTGGTCCAGCGACCGGAACTGGTCTTCGGGCGACAGCGGGTTCACGACCGCGTCGCGTGAATCCCCGGCAATCCCGTAGGCCACTTCCAGGTACTGCCGCACCCGCTGCACCAGCTGGTCACGTTGGTTGCGCAGCAGGGCCTGTGCAGGGCCACGGTCCACCAGGGCCAGGTGGGCGGCCAGTTCATTGAAGCGCTCGCCTGTCAGGATGTAGTCCAGCACCACCAGGCGGCCCAGGTCGTGCTGGGCCTTGGCGCTGAAGAACGACGGCATCCACACCAGCGTCTGCGTGTCGTCACCGCGGTAGGCCGCCAAGCGCGCCAGGTCGTCGGCGGGCGTGAACTTCTGGTCATCGAACGGGAAGTCGATCACCACCGTCCAGGTGCCCGCGCGTCCGCGCAGCTTTTCGTCCGACATCTCGCGGACGTTTTCGTACAGCACCTCCACCTCGCGCCGGGTGCCGCGCCACAGCACCGGGTAGGTGGCGAACATGTCGTTGGTGTCGGTCACGCCCAGCTGCTCGAACAGCATCTCGCGGATTCGACGCCGCCGGTTGCCCGGGTTGTCGCTGGACGCTGCCGGCCCGCGCACGATGGGCTCGATGTCGACGCCGGTGACCTGGATCGAGATCAGCGAGTTGGTGTCGTCGGTGACCTTGATCTCGCCGATGTCGGCTGCCCACTCCTTGCACTTGCGCAGCACGTCCTGCGTCTCGCGGCCGGGGATGGGCGAGCGGATCGTGCCGTGGTTCAGCGCGGCCAGGCGCTGCGCCGTCAAGGCCTTCAGCGATTCCACTTCCGGCACCAGCGCGCTCAGCAGCAGCGTCTTGATCAGCCGCGCATCGTTGCGCAGCAGCTTGGCCTTGGCCGGGTCGGCATTGCCGATGCGGATGTTCTCCCAGGTCACGCCATGCTGCCGCTCCAGGTGCGGCAGCAACTTCTGCTTGTACAGCCGCTTGGCGTTGTCGAAGTGGATGCGCATCGCCTCCGAGAACGGCTCGTCGCCGTCAGCGATCACGTCGAACAGGTCGCCCACCGGGATGATCTGGCCCAGTTCCAGGTCGTCGCGCCGGTCCACCAGCAGCTGCAACATCAGCTTCAAGGCCGTGCGCTCGCGCTGCAGCGCGGCCGACACCGCAATCAAGGTCTGCACCAGGGCCGGGCTGAACGGGTAGACCTTGCGGAACATCTCCTTGTCCGCGGTCTCGGTCAGCAGCGTGTTCCAGACCTCGGGCCTGACCTTCTGGAACTCATCGAAGGCGTTGCCCAGGGTCTGGCGCGCTGCCTCGGACACGGGCTTGAGCACACGCTTCTCGACGATGGCAGGCAGGTTCCGGTCCTCGAGCTTGATGGTGTGGAACCGGGCCTCCCAGTGCCGCAGCGAATCGCTGAACTGCAGTTGCAGCGAGCCGGCCAGGTTCTCGCCCACCAGCTCCCGCAGGTCACGCTGGCGCGCCACAAAGCTCACCAGCGGAATGGGACGGTCGGCGTTGCTGGCTTCCACCAGCTTGACGAGCTTGGTGCCCTCGCTGCTGACAAAGCTGGCATCGGCCGCACGGCTGGCCAGCCACAAGATCAGTTCGTCCAGGAACAGGATCACCGCGTCGTAACCCAGCGCCTTGGCATGGCGGCTCATGATGCTGAGCCCGTCGTCCAGCGGCACGAAGGCCTCACCGCGGCTTTCGGCCACGTCGGCGATGGCGGTGAAGAAGTGGCTGATCAGGTCGCCGACCAGGCGCACACGGTCGTCACCGGCGGGTGGCTCCAGCATCGCGGCTTCGAAGCTGGCGGCATCCCAGCCGCCGCTGAGTTCGCCCCAGCCGCTGCTGTCGCCGCCGGCTTCTGAGCCCGCGTTCAGGTCACGGAAAAAGGCCTCGTCGCCGCTGCGCTTGCGCATGCGGACCGCATCCTCGAAGAGCCGCTCCGACAGGTAGAAGCCCGGCATCGGTGCGTCCGGATGCCGCTTGCGCACGAACTCGGCATAGCCGCCCAGGATGGCCGACTCCATGCTGCGCGCGCCGATCATGTGGTACGGCACGAGAAGGAACTTGCGGCCCTTCGTCCACCCGTTGTGCTGGGCCACGACGCTGGCCAGCTCGGGAATGGAACGTGCCGTGACGTTGTTGTCGAGCAGCAGGTTCAGCACGGCCATGAAGTGGCTCTTGCCGGAACCGAAGCTGCCATGCAGGTAGGCCGCCTTGCTGCTGCCCCCCTGCACCGATTGTTTGATGAAGGTCAGCGCGTCGTCGAAGCATCCGCTCAGTTCCTTCGTCACCACGTAGTCGCGCAACGTCGCTTCGGCATGCGCCACGCCGTCGGCCAGCTTCAGCACGAAGTCGCCTTGGTGCACCTGCTCCGGGATCGCGATCAGTTCTCTAATCAGTGTCATGTTGGTTGTTCTCCCTGGGTCTTGCTCATGGGCGATGTGTCGTGCGGGTCAGGCCGCCTTCTTGCGTCCACGTTTTGCTGCGGTCACCGGCGGCTTCCAGGCGCGCAGGTCGTCCAGCGTGAACTGCAGGGCCCGTGCCTCGTCGGTCACGAAGCTCTCGTAGTAGTCGCCCATGCGTGCGCCGAAGTCGGGGTTCATCTCGTTGTGCCACTGCTTGAGCCAGGGCACCAGTTCCAGCAGGCCGGCCAGCAAGGGCTGCAGACGCTCGGGGCTCCAGCCTTCGCGTTCCTTCATGTCGATGAAGTACGAGGCCAGGGCCATGGCTCGTTGCAGATGGTCCCAGCCCGCCCAGGCGATGGGCAGGCTGCCGTCGGCGCCGCGTTCGCAGCCGGGATAGCTCACCCAGCGTTCCTTGGGCACATCCAGGCTGCCGCGCAGGCGCCAGATGTCGGACTTGAGGAAGTCCTTGCTTTGGTACTTGGGCGGCACGGGGATCCTGCCGACTTCGTTCTCCTTGCGCTCGACCTTCTGCCGGGCGATCTCCTGCGCCAACTGGTCCTCGACCCAGGCCAATGCTTCGGGCGTTGTGGCGCTGCCGAAGCGCTTCACGGCCTGCGGCTGCAGTTCCTCGCGCCACCCCGGCGCCTCGGCGTCCACCTCGGCATCGATGCGGTCTTCATGCCGCTGCAAGGCCCAGGTCGCTTCCCACTGTTCGCGCTTGCGCAAGCCACTGTCGGCGTAGCGCAGCACGGGCAGGAATGGCACCGACTCGGCGGCCACCAGGTCCGACACCAACTGCGGCAGTTGAAAATCGGTGCGGCCGGCGTACAGCGTCGCCACCTGCATGAAGTCGGCATCGCGCTGCACCGCATCAGCCAACCGGTGAGCGGACATCAGCTGCGGCGGATGGTCGACCGATGCGGGCCACAGCGCGGGTGCCTCAAGGCGGTCCAGCAGCCACTCACGGAGTGCGCTCTGTTCTAGGTCTTCCCACCTGGGCGAATTCCAGCGACGTTTGAATTCCGGTTGCTCGATCAGGCCTATGTCTCGGTCGTTCAAGATCAACTCAATGCGGCGCTCCACCACGGTGCAGTAATCGGTGGGCCAGTGAGCGGGTAGCTTAGTTGTGGGATTGCTACCGTGGCGCTCAAACCAAGTGGTGGTCTCATCGCCTGCGGCAATCTTGCGAGCCAACACGATCTCGAAGGCGCGTTCGCCTAGCTGTAGGTTAGGTGGGGCCGCGAACTCAAAATCCGCTGCCGCGCTCCCCGTCGGCAGCAGCCCGTAAAGGCGATAGCAGTGCCAGTCCAATTCTTCTTGTGCCGCGATCATTCGAGAGCGAAGCCTCACGGCTTCGTCGCGACCCGAATCCAGTTCGCTCTTTGCTCTTGTCCCCGCAGCGCGCAGCACAGCACTTGGCATGCAACCGGAGAGTTCCCTTGCATATTCGTCCAACACTTTTGCCGCGGCGTGCGGTCGATCGCCAGGTAACGGAAACTCCTTGAGTGCCGTGCTGACGTACTCATAAAAGCGTTCCCAGTCCTCCGAGGCGATGCCGCCTCCAATACCGCCGTTACCCTTGTCATGCATTACTTGCTTCATCCAGAAGCAAGCAGTCGAAGAGTTCAGCAGGCCCAGTAGTCCAAGCCACACAGCTTCATCGCAACCAGAAGGCAACTTTATGACTGGCGCGGACTGAATGAAAACTTTACCGCCTCGATCGAGGACGAAGTGATTGTGTGTGGCAACGAAAGAAAAGGTGATGGCCAACGGTGAAGAGAAGCGATGCTTAAAGAACATCGAGTATTCGAACCATTTGAGCTGCCGTTCGATCTGAGACTTTCCGTACGCAACTCGTTGGGAAAGCCCAGTTCGATAGCTCCAGAGAAGTGCCTCAATTGGCTTGGATGGACTTGCCTCCAAGTCACCTTCTCCATAGGGCCACAGCGCAAGTGCTGGTAGGCCAAGACTCCAGTCTCGAACAATTTCACCATCTACGAGCGGCCGCATGTACTTGGCGTCGATGCCACAGCGGGAAAGGGTGGCCTGGCCGAGAAGATATGCCTCGTTTTCGCGCGTGACCGCCACGTACCCAAGGTCTGCCTCGAGGTGCTTTAAGCACAACGGATTCTTAAATTCCAGGAGAGACTTTAGCTCTGCAGCGCCGCCACCGCCAATGCTCCAGGGGTGGCTGCTCAACGTCAGCCTCTTTAGCTCGGATACGCTTACAAATTCGCTCTCGCTCCCAGGCCGATCGATTTGATTCACGATGGCACGCCATACCAATCCCTCCTTCCCGATTGCGGGCCTCGAGGGTTCGCCCTTGATGCCCATAACGGCTCGCACGTTTTCAGCCACTGGAGGCTGGTGCCTTCCAAGCATGATTACTGTGGGCGTGCCGTGGCCAGGAATGTAGGCGCCGGAGGTGTCGATGATGTGGGTAAGGTCCAGCCGCGGCAGCACTTGCTCGATGAGCTTGCTCCCAAACTCACGCCTCATAAAACTGTTGGCGGTGATCAGACCCACGAAGCCAGCGGTCTTCGAAGCCGTCCCGTGTCCGGAGACCGCCAGATCAAAGAAGCGCTCCGTGAAAGGGCAACCGAGCGAATACTGCCGATGGCAGCTGGCGTAACTGGCTCGGTACGCGGCGTTTAGCGCCGCATCCTTGACCACGATGTAAGGTGGATTTCCAACGACCGCGTGATACTGCCGGCTCAGAATGCGCCGCACGTCGTCCAAGTCTTCGCTGGCGTAGGCGTGGGCCAAGCCAGTATCAGCAAAATGGTGGTCTTCCAGCAGGCTCTGCGTGCTCGTGAGCCCGAAGCGGGTGCCATGTAGCAGACTGTCGCCTATGGCGACGTCGATCCTGAAGTCGGGCGCATTGGCTATGCGCTGCACCTGGCTGACCTTCAGCGCTGCAAGCAACAGCCGGAAGCGCGCGATGGCCACGGCAAAAGGGTTCAAGTCGACGCCGGCCACCGCGTCGAGCGCCTTCTGCGCCAAGTCGGTCGGGTTGCGGCCAGGCTCGTTGCGCGCCCATTCCTCGACCAGACGGTAGAACGCGCCGAGCAGGAAGTGGCCCGAGCCGCAGGTCGGGTCGATCAGCCGTGTTTCGCGGTAGCCGAACTCATGGATGGCCGGCGTCAAGGTACGGTCGAGGATGAATTCCTCGACGAACTCAGGCGTCTGTAACAGTGCATAACGCTTGCGCGTGGCCTCGGACAGGTCCTGGTACAGGTCGCCGAGGAAGCGTGTGTTCCAGGCGGGGTCGGTGAAGTCACGGACCAGCAAGCCGGAATCGGCGGCGACGTCCTGCCAGAACTGCATCACCGCCACCGCCGCATCGCCACTGATGCCCAGCCGGAAGACCGGGTTGTGGGCTTCGTCGAAGAAGGTGTGCAGGCCGGGTAGCGCGCCGGCTTCGCGGAAGCTGGCAATCAGGAAGTCGCGATCGTTTTGGTGCGGGTGCGCGCGAAAGTACGCGTCATGGCTGTCGCGCGCCAGAGCCAGCCGGCCCGACTGCGGCGTGCCGCTGATCCAGGGCCGGTCCACCAGCCCGTTGTCTTCGATGAAGCGCAGGAAGACGCAGCTGAGCAGCCAGTGCACCCCCGCCTGCGTGATGACCTGTTCGGCCCAGGACTCGAAGGTCTCGGCCGTGCGCTCGGCATCACGGGCCGCTTGCCACTCGGCCTGCAACTGGCCGCGAAGTTCGGGCACCTCACTGCTGGGGCTGAGGGCGCGCTCGCGCAGATCGTCTTCCAGCCGCTTGAGCAGGCGGGTCAGGTCAGTGAGCAGGACTTTGGCATCGATCATCGGTGGGCTTCAATTCGTGCGGTTCGGGCGCGGTTCTGGTTCAGGCCGCTGCGCGGTGCAGGTTCTTGGCCCAAGCCACAGGCACGGAAGCCCACTGGGTGGAGGTGAGAACGGGGACGGGCACGTCGTCGATCGTCGGCAGGCCGTTGGCCGCCATCGGCAGCAGCATCCAGAGGCTGCTGAGCTTGCCGGGCCGCCCCACCTCGTCGCGCAGGTCATCGATCAGCGGCATCAGGCCGTAGCGCGCGATAAGCCCGGCGTTGACCAACAGCACCGGCGCCGTGGCTTCGAGCAGGGCCTGCTTCACTTGCGGCAAGGCCTTGTGCACCAGGCGCATCAGGCGGCCCCAGTCGGCGCTGGTGGGCGCCGCGCCATCGGCCATCAGCACCACGTTCCAGTTGACCTTCAGCGCATCGGCCTGCTGGCGCAGCGCCTTGATCATCAGCGTGTCGAAGCTCATGCGCTGACGGCCGAAACGGCGCAGCAACTCGGCTTCAACGTGGTGCGCCATGCGGGGCTCGACGGTCAGCACCAGGAAGCCGCCGGCCTTGTGCGCGTAGGCCAGCCGGTCTTCCAGCTTCTGTGCCTCGATGGCCGGCGCGGATTCTTCGTCGGAGCCCGCAGCAGGCACATGCTGGCCACGGTCCATGACCGTGCTGGCGCGAGAGTATTGGGTGGTGGTGCCGGCGGAAGGGCCGAGTGCCTGCGTGGAAGGCACGTAGCCCGGGCCGGTGGGCTCGTCGTCACGCCAGACCAACAACGCGCCAACATCGCCCAACAGCGTGTCCAGCAGCGGCCGTGGTGGCAGCGGTTGTGCCTCGGGGTAGCGGCCGGCCACCCGGTCTTGCACGTCTTTCAGCTTGAGGAAGCGCACGCCCATCAGCGCACCCAGCGATTGCCGCAGGGCCAGGGACGCTGCCATGCCGCGCGGGTAGATCTCTTGCCGGCTGGACAGTGCCGCACGCTGTGACGATGCGGTGGCCAGGCGCAGCAAGCGCTGTGCCGACAGCGCCGGGTTGGCTGCAGGGGCGGGCACTGACTCCAGCGTTTCGAGGGCGCGTTGTGGTGTGAGCAGTGGCTCGGCCTGCGCACAGGCATCGGCCGAACTGCCCAGGCGCCGAGCGTATTCGGCCAGTTCGGCAGACAAGGCGATCAGCGGCAAAGGGCGGTGGTCGAATTCCTGGAAGCGCAGGCGCTCCAGGTGGGCCTCGGCTTCGCAGCAGGCGCGAACGACGGCGGTGGCCAGGCGCATGCGTTCGGCGTCGTCCTGGGAGGCGCAACCCCGCTCGACCAGCAGCGCCGACGCCAGTTCAGGCACCGTCAACACGCCGCCCTGGGTGGAGAGCAGGCTTTCGAAGTGGTTGCGCAGTTCGGTGAGCTGCGGCGTCTTGAGCCAGCGCTCACGGGCCTTCAGCAGCGCGCCAGAGACCTCGTTGCGGTCGATGGAGAGGGCCGTCGCCGCCACGCCCAGGGGCGTCCACAGCGTGGAGCCCTCGGCCTCTTCGAGGCCAAGGTAGACGGCCAACGCGGCTTCTTCAGGTCGGTCGTCACCGGCCGGCCGACGTGGCAGCAGCTGTGCGGCCAGTTCGTTGACGCTGGTTGCGCCGGCGGATGCGGTGTCGTCATCGGCTTCATGAAGTGTCGGCCGGCCTTGCACCAGGTCGGGCCGAATGGCGGCCAGGGCCTTGGCCTTGAGCCGAATTTCCTTGCGGATGCGGTCACCCACGCCGCGCAGGTAACGGAACCGCACCCGGTCCACAGCCAGCAGTTCGCGGGCGTTGTGGATGGCCATGGCTTCGAGCACGTTCTGCGCTTCCACGCTGTAGCCCAGCTCGGCCATGTTGGTGTTGGCGGTGGCCAGGCGGGCCACGGCCTCGAACGGGTCGGACGCCTGCTGTGCGGTCGACGCGCCGGCCTCGAACACCCGTCGCCAGTCGCGCAGCATGTCTTCGGCGTTGTCGAAGCGTTTGAGCGGGTTGCGGTTCAGCGCCCTGGCGAAGAAGGCGGTGAAGCCGTCGCGCAGCAGGGGGTCGAAACGCTCGGTGGCCAAGGTGGCTTCGCAGTCGAGCATCGAGGCCTGCGTCTTGCCATCGCCCCAGCGCGGCAGCACGCCGGTTACCATCTCATGCAGCGTGACGCCGAGGGCAAAGCGCTCGGCCTGCAGGTCCCAGCGCGGCGGTTTGCGCAGCGAGAGGAAGGGGTCGAGGTACGGGTGCGTGCCGGCGGAGATGTTCTCGGCCGAGGTGCGGGTGAGCGAGAAGTCGAACAACACCAGTTGCAACTTGCCCCGGGTGCCAGCCTGGGACATGCCGATGTTGTCGGGCTTGATGTCGCGGTGCGCAACGCCCTGCTGTTCGAGGTAGTCGACCGCCTGGATCAGCTCTTCGCCGAAGCGCTGCAGGAGGTCGAGCGACAGGCGGGCTTCTTCGCGAATGCGGTGCGACAGCGTGGTGTCACCGGCCTTGCGCATCAGCAGCGCGGTGCGGCCATTGACGGTGAGCGTGCGCTGCCACTCGACGATGTTCGGGTGGCGCAGCTTGGACAGCGCCTCGCCTTCGGCAGCGATGCGGTCATTCAGGCCGACATCGAGTGCCACCTTCAGCACCATCTCTTCGGCGCTGCCGTCCGGGCGCACCAGCAGCACGTCGGCCGACGAGCCACGGCCCATCTTGCGGATGACGGTGAAGCCACCTTCGATGCGCTCTTCGGGCTTGGCTTCGGCGGGATCGACCGTGGCCTCGGGCTCAGGTGTCGTCAGTTCATCAACCACCTTGTCGAGGTCTTGAAGGAACTCGTCGACGTTGCCGTAGCGGCCCATCACGTCCGGGTTGGTGCTGTACTGAATCAGGTCTTGCAGCTGTTTGCCGCAGCCGTCCAGCACATCCGACAGCCGCAGACCTTGGCCGATGCGCAGCTTTTCGGCCAGTTCCAGCACTGAGCCCGCGGGCGGGCGGCCGGAGAAGACGTGGTACGTGATGGCACCGAGGCTGAACACGTCCAGGCTGGGGCCGTGCTGCGCCTCGGCCTGCGAGGTTTCCGGGGCTAGGTAGACCAGGCCGGGGTCCTCGACGTACTCCTCGACATGCATGGTGCCGCCAACGGTGCGGCGCGCCGGGTCGATGGTGTCGCTGCTCTGCGTGCCCTCGCGCGTGCCGGTCTGCCAGTTCATGATGCGTGGGCGGGGCGTGGCACCGGCGACGTCTTGCACCAGCACGCTCTGCGGGCACAAGGCGCGGTGGTACAGCTTCTTCTGGTGGGCGTACTTCAGGGTCTCGGCCAAGTCGCGCACGATCTGCAGGCGCTGGTCGACGCTGAGCAGTTGGCCCATCTCGCGCAGCAGGAAGTCCAGACGGATGGACTTGGGCTCGTGATCGAAAGTGAGGGCCGGGCCAAGCTCGCTGTCGTGGTATTCCTTGACCTTGACGATGCCGGGGTGGTCGATGCCTTCGAGGATCTGGAATTCGCGTTGTGCCTGGCGGACGAGCGACTTGCGGGCCTCCGCCGTGGCGGCAGTGGACACGGTGTAGATGCGGACGCGGCGGCGCACGGTGTCCATCGCCGTGTGTGTCCCTTCCCAGTCCTGGTACGAAGCACCCTCAGACAGCAGCGCGCCGAGCTGGTAGTCGCCCACCTTTCGGTGCTTGTTCGACGGGCGGATGCCGGCCTCGGCCATGGCGCGGGCCAGCACGCGGGCGTGCTGCTGGTCGACGCGGCTGGGCTCGATGTCGCGGACGCTGCCGGTGCCGTTTTGGAGCGCGGCGATGATGCCGGGGTCAGTCTCGGCGCCGGGCTGGCCGCGCAGGTAGGTACCCGACCGGGCCGTTCCGGCGAGCTTGCAGTTCAGGCTGGTGGCGGACAGGAAGATCAGGGGCTCGACGAAGGGCAATCGCACCTTGGCCTTGAACACCGATGACTGGCGCCGCAACAGGCTGGCCAGGCACTTCGACTTGCGGTTTGCCAGGATCAGCGGGTTGTCATAGGCACGCTCGCGGCCGTCGGTGACCCACGACCAAGTGTGCGCGTCACCGCTCACCGTGCCGGGGCGGCTCTTGATCTCAACCAGGAACAGGCCGGCAGGCGTGAGGATCAACGCGTCGACCTCGTTGACCCTGCCTTCCTCGTCGATGAACTCGAAGTTGGTCCAGGCGTGCCAGGGCTCGCGATCGGGGAGATGATTGCGCAGCCAGTCCAGCGCCTCGCGCTCCCAGGCGAACTGAGACTGGGAAACCGCCTGCCAGCGCGTGGTGCTCATCGGCATCTAGATCGCTCCCTCACGCACCGATGGGCGGGCACGCGAAACATCGTCCGGAACGATTTCCAGCAGGTCTGCCAACTGGCAACCGAGGACGATGCAAAGGCGCTCCAGGGTCGCCAGCTCAACCCGGCTCGCGCGGTTGTTGGCGAGCGCTGTCACTGCGCTGCGGTTGACGCCGGCGGCGCGCGCCAGCTCGGCCGCCTTGAACCGGCGCTGGTGCATAAGAGCGATCAAATTGGAGCGGATCAACATGCGACCTTGTGCTGGGGTGTTGCGCAGGATAGCATTTCGCAGCAGCTCTGTAACAGACGCTTGCGGCAGAGAGCGTCAAGCCTATGCGTCAACTCATCGACCTTGAGCCTGATTGCCGCGACGCGTCTGACGCGGTGCCGCGCGCGGTGATCGAATGCAGTTAGATGCATGTTTTTATTGACGATTTCTAGAATCGGCATGAACCAGCCTTAGAGCGGCGGAGGGATGACTGGCTTGACGCTTTGCCACTCGAACACCTGGCGTTGCCAACCAGGTACCGGAAGATCGCGCCTCCCCGGGGCTATAGAGCCCCGACCTAAGGCCCCACAAGAACGTGAAGGGAAAGCATGAAAGTCGTCCGCCTCACCATCGATAACTTCAGGGGCATCAAGTCCGCGGAGCTGCTGTTCGACGGACACACCTTGATGGTGGGCACGAACAACGTGGGCAAGAGCACGTTGTGCGAAGCGCTCGACCTTGTTCTGGGCCCGGACAGGCTCAACCGCTTCCCGCCTGTTGACGAGTTCGACTTCTACAACGCAACCTACATTGTTCCGCCGGCGGCCGACGGCGAACAGCCTCAGATCGTGCCGCTGCGAATCGAGGCGGTGCTGATCGAGCCCGGCGCCGAGATCGCAGCCAAGTGCGGCGGCAACATGGAGTTCTGGCATCTTGCCGAACAGCGGCTCCTCGGGCCCGGCGAGCTAGCCGCTGCAAACCCGCCGGCTGTCGTCCCCTGTCTCCGGGTGGAAACCGTCGGCAGGTACGACCCCGATGAGGACGAGTTCGAGGCCAAAACCTTCTTCTCCCACAGCCCCGACGCGCCTGCAGGGGAACTGACTGCGGTTCCCAAGCCGATCAAACGGCTATTTGGCTTCCTCTACCTCCGCGCTCTTCGGACAGGATCGCGCGCCCTCAGCCTTGAGCGCGGCTCACTGCTAGACATCATTCTCCGCACCAAGGGCGTCCGCACCTCCCTGTGGGAGAAGACCATCGACCGCTTGCGCGGTCTGGACATCGAAGCTGACGCCGCCGAAATTGCGCCCGTACTGCGTTCCGTCGAAAGGCGCCTGGCCCGCTACATCGCCCTGGAGTACCCCGGCAATGCCACCAAGCTCCACGTCTCGGAACTGACGCGCGAGCACCTGCGCAAGACGATGACGTTCTTTCTTGCCTTGTCGGCGGACCAGGGTCACGTTCCGTTCCCGCATGCCGGCACCGGCACTATCAACACCTTGGTCTTGGCGCTTCTTTCGTTCATTGCGGACTTGAAGCCTGAGACTGTGATCTTCGCGATGGAGGAGCCCGAAATCGCCGTTCCTCCGCACACGCAGCGCCGGATCGCAGAGTACCTTCTCACCAAGACCACGCAGGCGTTCGTTACGTCTCACTCGCCGTTTGTCATCGAGAAATTCGAGCCGTCGAAGACCTTGCTGTTGGCACGCAAGGATGGCGTGCTCACCGCTCGCCGGGTGTCTGATGCGACTGGACTCAAGGACAACGATTACAAGAGGTTCTCGCGATCGGGGCTGTCGGAGTGCATGCTCGGCCGTGCCGCCATCGTTGTTGAAGGCGTCACCGAACTGCACGCACTGCCAGTTGTAGCTCGGCGCATGGAAGAAAACGATCAAACCTTGCAGGCGCTGGACATCGCAGGCGTGGCCTTCTTCGATGCAGATGGCGAGTCGAACATGCCCAAGTTCGGCAAGTTCTTCAAGACCCTGGGCCTGCGCACGTTTGCCTTCTATGACAACGACTACAAGAAGAAGCGCAAAGCCGATCAAGCACAGGCGCTCGCAGACAACTTCGACATAAATGTCGAGCACGCGTACAAAGGCTTCGAAGACCTCATCGTCTCGGAAGTGCCGCTAGACCGTCTATGGTCATTTCTGTCCACGTTGAAAGCAAACGACGAGAACGGCAATCTCGCCATCCCGGATGTGCGACCCGCCGACGACGCCGTCAAGGCACTTGCTAAGGAAGCTTTGGGCGGTAACAAAGGTGCCGGATGGGCGGCGCGCCTGTTTGAAGAGTGCGAGTTGAACGAACTGCCCGCCACAGTGACCATCTTCTTGTCTTCAGTGTTCGCGTTGTTCCCAGCGCCGCCGCCCATCAACGAGAACGGTGACGAAGTCGAGGTACCAGCCGACCCCGACGCGCTATGAACGAGCCGTGTGCGCTGCGCGACAGCGTGTTGGCATGCGACAGCCACATCTTGGTCGTGGGAGGGCCCGGCAGCGGGAAGACAACCGTCGCACTGCGCAAGGCGGTCCATCGCATCAAGCAGGGCATGCAGCCGGGCCAATCGGCGCTGTTCCTCAGCTTCTCGCGCGCTGCGGTGGCCCGAATTCTCGATGCGGCAAAACTCGAAGCGACGAAGGAAGATCGCGAGCTACTTTCGATCCAGACCTTTCACTCATTCTTCTGGGGCGTCTTGAAGGCCCACGCCTATCTGCTGGGCTCCCCCGCGAGGCTCTCGATTCTGCTGCCCCAGGATGAGAAGGCCTTCTCTGGCGGGATCGATGACGAAGATGAGGGCTGGGACGAGTGGCTGGTTGAGCGCGAGCGGTTGTTCCGCGAGGAAGGCCGCATCGCCTTCGACTTGTTTGCACCATATGCAACCGAGCTGTTGGCGACCAGTTCGCACTTGCTGATGTCGATCGCAAGGCGGCACCCCATCGTCGTCGTGGACGAAGCACAGGACACGGGAAAGTTCGCGTGGCAGTGCATCCAGATGCTAGCTCCACACACCCAGGTGTTGTGCTTGGCGGACCTCGAGCAGCAAATTTTCGACTACCTGCCGGGCGTAGGGCCTGAGCGTGTCATTGCCATACGGGAAGCGCTACAGCCACACGAGATCGACCTCGGGACACAGAACCACCGCAGCCCCGAATCTGAAATATTGGCCTTCGGAAACGACATCTTGACTGGCATGGTCCGCGGCGCACCCTACAAAGGTGTTTCAGCTCTGGCTTACCGCCCGGAGAAGCCTCCGCCAAACTGGAATCACCTGCTCCGACATGCCCTCTTTCGGCTGTTCAAGGCGATCCGCGACCAAACTGGATCGTTTCCCGAAACTGTCGCGATTTTGGTGTCGAACAATCGAAGTGCATTGAAGATGTCGAATGCTCTCAATGCCCTCGGGACCAACGTTGGAAAGCCGGTGCGCCACAAGTTGCTGTTCGACGAGGCTGAGTCGCTACTGTCGGCACGACTCGCAGCATTCCTGCTTGAACCGAAGGATCTCGCGCACCTTGAGGACGATGTGGCGACCAGCATGGACATGATCGCCGCCGCGCGGCGAGCGACCGGCCAGGCGCGAACCGAGGTCGCAAAGCTGCAGGAGCAAGCGATCAAGATTCGCAACGGCAAGGCGCTCAACATCAATATTGCCAAGTCGTTGCGAAGCCTGATCACCGAGCTGAGCCTGTCCGAGTTCACTGGCGACCCCGCCGAGGATTGGCTGACGATCAAACAACTGCTGCGTGCCTCGGGACAAGATGAACTTGCTCGCGTTGCCAATCAGCTGGACTATCTGGTGGCTTTTCGCAGAGGACACCGAATCTCCGCGGGTCTGGCCGCGGAATGGCTACGCGATGGAACCTACACGAACGCCCGCGTGGCATTGGATCAGGCCCTGGCGCAAGAACAGATCCTGGATGGTGTGGAAGCGCCGACAGGGTTGCAGGTGATGAACTTCCACAAGGCCAAGGGCAAACAGTTCGACGGTGTCATCATTGTTCGGGAGGCGCGAAGGACGAAGACCGGCGTCGACTCATCCTTTGTCTGGCGAGGCGACGATCCGCCGTACCCCAAGAGCCGACGAGTGCTTCGCGTGGGGATCACGCGGGCCCGTGCCCATACGCTACTGCTGGACCCGCAGTGGCCTCCGTGCCCACTGCTGACTGGCCACAAACTATGACGAGACTGGCTTGGTCTGCTGGCTGCTGGCTGCTGCGACGGGTACACCTGTTCCGGCCTGCCATCGGCGGTGGACGAGACCGCCGCCAGTAAGGAGCGATCTCAATCGCTATCGCTATCGCAGCCTGCCAATTCGATTCCGGTCGATGGTGATGGACAGCAAGTGGTTTATCGACTCGAAGCCGCACCAATCCCGAAACCCCCCTCACAAACGCAGCATTCCCAACGGCCCCGCCAGGCACACCCGCCTACCCTTCGGCTACGCGCTCAACAGAGCATCCGCCCGCAGCCACAGCCCCGAGGGAAGCGCCATGTTCTCCGCCTTGCAAGTCGCCCGCCAGGACCAAGCCGCGAATCCCAACCAAGGCGCCCTGGACGCCGAGCACCGGGACACCATCGAAACCCGCCTCTGGCTCGAAGAGCACGAGTGGCTGTACAGCCTGCTGCGAAGCGACGACAACGTCTCACCGACGTTCCGCTTTCCAGACCTGATCAGCGCTTGCGTTTCGGTGGTCTTCATGCACGACGATGCCGCAGCGCGCATCTTCGACTTCCTGGGTACCCAACTCGTCCTGCGATCACCGCAGACGCCACGCCGACGGGAATCGATGTGGCGGCAGCAGTACGACTTGCTGCTGGCCGTGCAGCGCTCGCCGGCCAATCGGCACCCAAACCCCAAGTTCCAACTCGACCAGTTGACCACGGCCTGCGTGGCACTGTGCCGCGTGCGGGATGACGCGGACGCCCTCGTGCTGCGGCAGGCTCGGCTCAACATGGCCCAGCGGTCGGCGCGATGGCGGCTGCCTCCCCCTGGCTGACGATGCCGTTAGCCACCACCCGCGCTGGGATATCCAGCATCACTCGCGCCACCACCTGATTCGACCCCGCCGGCCCTCCAGCCGTCTCACCTGGCCCACCCGGCTCACCCGAGCCCCACCCTGGCCGGACTCCCGGTCCCGACCTCGTTGCTCGCCTTGAACTTGGGTTCGGCGGGTGTTGTCGATGTCTCGCACTTCGCGACGGGTTGAGCCATGCGCTTGCTTCTCTTTGCCGGATGGGTTCTTTCGCTGTGCGTGCCGCTGCAGGCGTGGGCCTGCTGGGAGCAGGCCGCGCAGCGCTACGGCCTGGCGACAGAGTTGCTCTACGCGATCGCCCGGGTCGAATCGAACCTGAACCCGCGGGCGGTCAACCGCTCGCACTTGCAGCGCACCGGGTCCTATGACATCGGGCTCATGCAGATCAACAGCTCGCACCTGCGCACGCTGGCCCGTCACGGCATCAGCGAAGCCCAGCTCTACGACCCGTGCACCAACATCCAGGTGGGTGCCTGGCTGCTGGCCGACACCTTCGCCCGGCACGGCAACACCTGGGACGGTGTCGGCGCGTACAACGCCGCTTGCTCCCAGCTCAAGGGGGCTGCGTGCGCCGAGGCCCGGGCGAGGTACGCCTGGCAGGTGTATCGCAAGCTGCCAGGCTCGCAGCCGCGCGAGGAACGGCCTGCCGCCTCGCAAAGCCAGCGCCCCGGAGCCATGCCCGCGGTCGCCCCGATCCTGATTTCCGCGTGGGTGTCGCCATGAGGCACACGGGGCGTCGAGCGACTGGCGCTCTTGGCCTGGCTGCGGTGAGCACGGCCTTCGCTGCCTCGTGCAGCGTGCCGCTTCGTCCGAGGGTTGATTCACACCCGCCGGCGCGAGCGTTTTCACCCTCCCCGGTCACGCAAGTCGCCCAGATGGATTTCGGGCGCAGCGCCGCATACGCGACCTGCCAGCCACCCGCCTGCCCGGCCGTGACGCCGAAGACGCTGACCAGTGCTGTGCCGCCCGTCGCAGTGCCGCCACGCGCCATCGGCACGACCGCGTCGCTCGACGTTGGCGAAGTGCTCGTGCCTTCCGATGCGCGCCCAGCGATCCCGTCGACGCCAGCCGCCGCCCAGGAGGTTGCAGGCACTGCCGAACCCGCATCGAAGCAGGTGACGGTGCGCTTCGCGTTCGGCAGCGCCGTGCTGAGCGCTGCCGCGCGAGGGCAGATCGACGAAGCGGTGCGGGGGCTGGACGCCACCCGTCGCGTGGCCCGTGTCGCGATTTCCGGGCGCACCGACAACGTCGGGCCACCCCAAGTCAATCAGGCACTGGCGCTGGACCGCGCTCACGCCGTCCGAGACCACCTGCGCGTCCGCTACCCCCACCTGTCCCCGGCCGTGACGCTGCACGCCGAGGGTGCGTGCTGCTTTGCGGCGTCGAACGAGACGGCCGACGGGCGTGCCCTGAACCGGCGCGTCGAGATCGTCTTCGAGCGCGACGCGCAGGACCTGTGATGCGCGGGCATCCAACGCCGCGCCCGGTGCGGTTTCCAACACCTGCTTTCACCCCCGCCGACCTGGCCTAACCCGCTTCGCATCCGACTCACCCTCAAACCCTTCCTGGAGGACTTCATGAGCACTGCACTTCTCTACATCCCATCCACCTTCCGCGCTTCGGCGCGCCGGCCGATGGCGGTTCTGTCCCTTCTGACGCTGCTCGCCTTGGGCCTTGGCGTCGCCTTCCCGGGCTATGCGCTCGACCTCGTGGCCTTCACTGGCATCACCGGGCCGATGACCTCGGCGCTCACGCAGATCTCCGCGCTGGGGCCGGGCATCAAGGCCTTGGTCGGCTTCGTTGGCTTCGTCGTCGCGTTGATCTCGCTGTCCGCGCTGCGCAACTTCGGGCCGGTGCTGTTCTACGTCGGCCTGGCGATCTTTGCGGCGGTGGGCCTGGTGATTGCCGGCGCGATCATGGGCGCGGTCGTCTGACGCGTGCCGCGCAGGCTGGGAGCACGGCATGCAAGCCGACACCTACATCCCACGTCGCCTCGACGACACCTGGAAGATCGGTTTCTGGGACATCGATGTCGCGGCACCCGTGCTCTTCTGCTTCTTCGTCGGCTACATGTCCGGCACCAAGCTGGCCTTCGCCGTCTGCGCCGTCATCGGCATCTCGCTGTCGCGCTGGATCGCCCGCGTCAAGGCCGACAAGCACCCGGCCTTCGCGATGCACTGGCTGTACTGGCACCTGCCGCCCAGCCCGCTGACCGCGATGCGCGCCACGCCGCCCTCGTACATCCGCCGCATGGTCGGCTGAGCGCTGACCAACCCCGCGCACCCGGAGCACGCATATGGACTTCGAACGACTCAACGGCGACATCAAGGAAATGCGCAGGCGCAACCGCAGCCTGGGGCTCACGGTGGGTGCCCTGGCCGTCGGCCACGTTGTAGCGCTGATCGTGATCCTCAACCTGATCGGCACTGTGCGCACCGTGATCGTGCCGCCCTCGATCGACAAGTCCTTCTGGGTCAGCCGAGACAAGGCGAGCAGCGAGTACCTGGAGCAGATGGGCAGCTTCATCGCCTGGCTGGTGCTGGACGTGACGCCGTCGTCCATCGACTGGAAGAAGGGTGTGCTGCTGGGCTATGTCGAACCCGGCCAGTACGGCGCGCTGAAGACCCGGCAGGAAGTCGAAGCGGAGCGCCTGAAGCGCATCAACGCCAGCACCCTCTTCATGCCGCAGCAACTGGTGCCCAGCGAAGACGCACAGACCGTCGTCGTGCGCGGGCGGCTGCGCACGCTGGTCAACGGCTTCGAGACTGCCAACGACTTGAAGGCCTACCTGGTCGAGTTCAGTTTCAACGGCGCGCGCATGCACCTCAAGACGTTCAAGGAGCTTCCCAATGCGAACTGAAGTCGAAGCGGGCGGTCTTGCAGACGTGCTGCGTCCAGCTGCGGCGCTGGCAGCCGCACTGCTTTTCGCGGTCCTCTCGGCGCACGCGCTGCAAGTCATCGATGCGCGCGACGGCGTGTCGGTCGAAGCGATCCTGTCGATCAAGGAGCCAACGCGCATCCGCATCGAAGGCGCGCCGATCACGGACGTGTTCGGCAACATCTATTCGAGCAACTGCGGCAGCGCGGTGGCTGCGGCTCCAATGGCCAACGGCATGAGCGCGAGCCCGGCCAGCCCCGCGATCAATCCCGCGGGCGAGATCGTCCTCGAATGCGACCGCGACAAGGGCGAGGTCTACATCCGCCCCGTCGGCACGTCGGCCAAGCCGGTCAACCTGTTCGTGTCCTCGGCGCAGGCGACCTACACGCTGCTGCTGCGCCGCTCCGACACGCCCGCAGACACCATCGTGATCCGTGACTCGTCGCCCCGGCAGACTAGGCCGGAGTCCTCGCTCCAGGGCCCGCTCGGCATCTCGGCAAACCACGTCCGCGCGATGAAGGCGATGCTGGTCGCGATGGCCTCCGACCGGGTGCCTGCCGACGTGCGCGTCGATGAGGTCAATCGACCCGTCACCCTGTGGGCCGAGGCGAAGTTCTCGCTGATGCGCCGCTACGAAGGCCGCGGCTTCCTCGGCGAGAAGTACCTCCTTCAAAACATGAGCCCCACAGTGATGGTGCTCGCCGAGCAGGAGTTCGACCGCGAGGACGGCAACGTCACCGGCGTGGCCATCGAGAACCACAACCTGCGACCCGGCGAAACGACCAACGTCTTCGTCATCCGGCGAGGGAGTGCGCGATGAACAACCCCTTCGCCAGACGCGCGGGTGGGAGTGCTGCCGGCAGCAGCAACGCCAACGGTGCCGCGAACGGCCGCGTGAATGGCCTGTTCGAACGCCTGTCGCCGCGGCAGCGCCAGTACGCCACGCTCGTCGCGATCCTCGTCTGCGGCGTCGGACTGCTGTGGCTGATCTTCGCGCTCACCGACACGCGGTCGAGAGCTGCGGATGCGAAGGCCGCCGGCAACGGCACGCCGAGCGCCGTCACCAACATCGGTGTGATGCCCCCTGGACAGCAAGTAAACCCGGTGGACCAGTGGGTCGGCACGGCCGGCCGCAAGCTGGCGCAGTACGAGAGCGAGCGCGACGAGCAGACCCGGCTCAACAAGGATCGGCAGGCCTTCGAGGCGCAGACCATGAAGCGCTTTGCAGAGCTGGAGCAGAGGCTCACGTCGGCCAGCCAGACGGCGAACGCTCAGCCCGTACCCGCCCCTCCTCCGGTGCAGGCTCCTGCCGCCCCGGCGATGCCGCCGGCAGCAAGCCTCCCGCCACCCCCACCCCCGAGGACATCACCCGTCGGCGGCATGCCACCAGGTGACCCCGGGATGGGCTTGCGTGACGCTGCCCCGCAGTTACCCAATTCGGCACCGACGTTGACTCGTATCACGCTGGTCGATCGCTCCAAGCCCTCGAGCGCTGCCGCATCGGGAACGACCACCTCGCCAGATGCTTCGCGAGAAGCGCGCACCGTGTCCACCTTCCTGCCGGTGAGCTTCACGCGAGGCACCCTGCTCGGCGGCCTGGACGCGCCGACGGGTGGGCAGTCGCAGTCCAACCCACATCCGGTGCTGATCCGTCTGTCCGACAACTCGGTACTGCCGAATCGTTTCCGCGGCGAGTACCGCGACTGCTTCGTGATCGCCGCCGGCTACGGCGACATCAGCTCCGAACGCGCCTACCTTCGCACTGAAAACCTGTCGTGCGTGCGCGCAGACGGCGCCACGCTGGAGGTCAAGATCCAGGGCAGCGTGTACGGCGAAGACGGCAAGGTCGGCATGCGCGGCCGGCTCGTCACCAAGCAGGGCCAGATGCTCGCCAACGCACTGCTGGCCGGTGTCGTCAGCGGCATCGGCCAGGGGCTGGCCACCTCGTCCACGACCTACAGCACTTCCGCGCTCGGGACCATCGCGAGCGCCTCCGGCGGCGAGGCCTACAAGGCCGGCCTCGGTACAGGCGTTGGCAAGGCACTGGACCGCCTCGCCCAGTACTACATCAAGCTGGCCGAGAACACCTTCCCGGTGATCGAGGTCGATGCCGGCCGCGAAATCGACGTGGTCATCACCAAGGGCGTGCGCATCGACGTGCCGATGTCGGCGGACGCCCAGCGCTCGACCACCACCGCACCCTCCCCCGACGACCGCTACACAAAGGTGTCCGACGATGAAACCTATTGAACTCATCCGCCCGTTGCGGCGTCGTGCGCTGGCCGCAGCGTTCGCCACGGCGGTCGTTGCCGCCGCGATGCCCGCCGCGGCTGCCACCAAGGACGAAGCACGCCTGCTGGCAGCGTTGCAGAAGGCCAACCCGGGCACGCAATTCACGCAGGTGTTGCGTTCGCCGGTCGATGGCCTCTACGAGGTCTGGATGAACGGCAACGTCGCCTACGTCTCGGCAAGGCAGCCGCGCTACTTCGTCTTCGGCCGCGTGTTCGACACGCAGACCATGAAAGACCTGACCGGGCCCAAGCTGGCGATGGTGGCCCAGTCGTCGCCAACCGCGGCCAAGTCAGCGGCGACGGCGCCGGCGAACGTGTCCTTCGACCAGCTGCCTCTGACCGATGCGATCAAGACCGTGCGCGGCAGCGGGCAGCGCAAGGTCGTCGTGTTCAGCGACCCGGCCTGCGGCTACTGCAAACAGCTAGAGCCCGAGTTGGCCAGGCTCGACAACGTCACCGTCTACACCTTCCTCGTGCCCTTCCAGGGCGAGGCCAAACCGATTGCGATCTGGTGTTCGGCCGACCGCGAGCAAGCCTGGCAGCGCTACATGCAGCAAGGCGATACAGCGACGCTGAACGGCTCCGCGACCTGCGATCACCCGATCGAGCGCAACTTCGCGCTCGCGCGCCGCCTCGGTGTGCAGGGAACACCCACGCTGGTTTGGGCCGACGGCAGCCGCACCGAGGGCTACGTTGATCGCAGCGTCATCGAGGCTCGACTGACTCAGGCTGGTGCGGGAGCGCAGCCATGAACGCCGATCCTCGCGCACGGACGAGCCGCATGTGGTCGGCGGCGAGCGGCCTGTGCTTCGCGCTTCCGCTCGCGCTCGGCGGCTGCACCAGCCTGTCGGGCCTCAACGGGAGTTCCGACTACGCCTGCAAGGCGCCCGAAGGCGTCACCTGCGATTCGGTGTCCGGCACCTATGCCAACGCGATCCACAACAACCTGCCAAGCCAACGCACACGGCGTCCTGCCGTTGCCGGCCCAGGTGATGGTGCTGCCCCGATGCGCAGCGCAGCCCCGGCAGTGGCGTCTGCCGCATCGGCCACGACAGTTGCAGCGCCCGCAGCGCTGGTGTCCCCACTGCGCTCATCGGCGCGCATCCTGCGCCTGTGGTTCAAGCCGTGGGAGGACGCCGACCGCGACCTTTACGACCAGGGCTACGTCTACGTGCAGATCGACGCCGGCCAATGGCTCGTCGACCACGCGCAGCGCCAGATCCGGGATGCCTACGCGCCGCTGCGCCCGCCGCCGAAGGGCGTCAAGCCCTCGACCGTGGACAACAAGGATGCAATGCCGTCGCAGATGCCGCAACGACCGTTGCCGCTGCAGCGGCCTTCGACCGAGTTCGACTCCTTGCTGCCGCCGCTCCCTGCCCCCGCCGAGAGCACCGACTGAGAGCACCGCCCATGCGCACCCCCGACACGCCGACCGCAACGCCGCCACGCCCCACGCCGGCCCGCCCCAGCCTCTTCGAAACCCTGGGCCTCGGCGCCACGCCCGACACACCCGCCGAGCAATTTGCGGCCTGGCTTCCTTACTCTGCCTACCTCGCCACCGAGAAGCTCTTCGTCAACCGGGACAGTCTGGGTTTCATGCTGGAGGTGATGCCGCAGTCGGGCGCTGACGAGCGCATGGCCGAGGTGCTGATCTCGCTGTACTCGAACTGCCCGGCAGCCACCGGCATCCAGTTCCACCTGTTCGCCTCGCCGCATATACGCGACCAGTTGCGCCAGTACGCCAACCTGCGTGTCGAAGACGATGATCAGTCGGAGAAAGCGAAGCGCTGGGGCCGGCCTGCGCGCAACGAGAACCTGTTCCGCACGCTGGCGCGGCAACGTACCGGCCATTTGCTTCAGGGCGCGCAGTCCTCGTTGACCTCGGGCTTCCACTACACACTGCGTGACTTCCGGCTGATGATGAGCGTCACGCTGCCAGCCGATGCGGAAGACCTGAACCGGCGCGATGAGCTGTTGGCGATGCGCGAGTCGATGTCGTCCACGCTGCGGTCGGCTTCGCTTCCCAATCGCGTCTGCGACGCGGCGGACCTGATCAACTGGTGCGCGCTGTTCACCAACCCCGACCGTATCTCGCAGACTGACGCACCGGACCTGCACTACGACGATGGCCGCGAGCTGCGCGACCAGATCGTCGATTTCGACACGATCCAGGACCCGACCCCCAGTGGCCTGCGCCTGTGGAAGGAAAGCGGCGACGACGTACTGGAGGCGCGCTTCTACTCGATCAAGTCCTTCCCGGAACGCTTCTCGCTGTGGCAGATGGGTTCGCTGATCGGCGACCTGATGCAACCGGCCCTGCAGTACAGCGCGCCCTTCCTGCTGACGATGGGCGTGCACGTGCTCGACCCGAACGCCACAAAGGCGACGATCACTGCGAACCACGTTCGCGCCACGCAGAACGCCAAGAGCAAGATGGCCGACGTGATGCCCGATGTGGGCAAGAAGCTGCAGGACTGGACGGCCGCAGCACACGCCATCGACACCGGCGGCAGCCTGGTAAGCCTGTACCACCAGCTTGCGATCTTCTCGCCGCCGGGGAAGGCCATCGCCGCGCACGAGACCGCCAACGCAATCTGGCGCGGCCGGGGTTTCCAGCTCAATGCCGACGTCTACATGCACCGGCAGGCGCTGCTGGCCAGCCTGCCGATGACGCTGTCGGAGAAGTTCCACCGCGACCTGGCCAAGATGCGCCGCGTCTCGCGCAAGACCATGGCCAACGCGATCCACCTGGCGCCGTTGATCGCCGAGTGGCGCGGCACGCGCACACCCGCCCTGGTGTTCGGCGGGCGCCGTGGGCAGCTGATGACCCTGGACATCTTCGACAACGACCTGGGCAACTACAACTTCGCCATCATCGGCGCGCCGGGCTCGGGCAAGTCGGTGTTGATGAACGAGATGGCCTGGTCCTACCGCGCCATCAACGCCAAGGTCTGGATGCTGGACCTGGGCCGCAGTTTCGAGAAGCTGTGCCGCAAGGCCAAGGGCACCTACATCGAGTTCAAACCCGATGTGGACATCTGCCTGAACCCGTTCTCCAACATCGTCGATATCAACGAAGACATCGACATGCTGGTGCCGGCGATCTCGAAGATGTGCTCGATGCAGCGCGCGCTCGACGAGGTTCAGTACAAGGCGATCTCGGCGATGGTGCTCAAACTGTTCCGGCAGCACGGTAACGACCTGACCATCACCGGCCTGCGCGACGCCTTCAAGGGCGGGACGATCGAAGAGCTGGGCGTCCTCAACGACCCACGCATCAAGGACCTGGCGATCATGCTGAACCCGTACGCGAAGGGCGGTCAGTACGAGCGGTTTTTCGACGGACGCAGCAACGTCGACTTCAGCAACGATTTCATCGTCATCGAGAACGAGGAACTGAAACGCCGGCCCGACCTGCATGCGGTCGTCAACATCCTGCTGCTGCACCAGATCACCGGCGAGATGTACCTGACGCGCAACCGCCGCAAGGTACTGTTCATCGACGAACTCAAGCAGCAGCTCGGCGACATCGGCGCCGACGATCCGGTCAAGGCGGCGGTGGTCGAAGAGGCGGCGCGACGCGCACGCAAGTACGGCGGCTCGCTCGGCACCGCAACGCAAAGCGCCGACGATTACTACGGCTCGGCGCAGATGGAGGCGGCGTTCAACTGCTCGGATTGGGTGTTCCTGTTGCGGCAGAAGCCCGAGTCCATCGAGATGCTCGACCGCAAGGGCCGGCTGACGATGGATGAGCCGAAGAAGCGGCTGCTGAACTCACTGCGGACAGAGGCCGGGGCCTACTCGGAGCTGTACATCTCGTCGCCGGTCGGTGAAGGCGTGGCCCGCAACATCCTCGATCCAGCGACGCACCTGCTGTTCTCTAACAAGATGGAGGACAACGCACCGATCGACGAGTTGCGCGCGCAGGGCCTGAGCATCGACGAGGCGATTGCCGAGTTGTTGCGCCGCAGAGGGCATGCAGTATGAAGCTGCCTGTCGTTCAGTTTCTGGCACACGCGATGTTCACGCTGTTCATCGTCGCAGGCGCAATGCTGTTCTACGACCGCGCTGTGGTGCGGCCGGCCCAGCGCGTCGGCATGGTCGATGTCGCCGAGGTGTACCGGCAGAAGGAAGCCGAGTTCACCTTGCTGCTCACAAAAACCAGCTCCGAGGACGATCGGCAGAAGGCCCTGCTGATGGCGCGCGCCTTTGCGCAGCGCCTGCCCGCCGCGCTGGAAGAACTGCCGCGTGATTGCGGCTGCCTGGTGGTGCTCAAGAGCGCTGTCGCCGGGCCGACACCGCATACCGTGGACCTTACCGCCCAACTACGCAGAAAGGTGGACACACCATGATTGCCGAGGCTGTTCCGGTCATCGATCCGCCCGTGCCTCGCAGCAGGCTGCAACGCGCCGTTGCGTCGTTCAGCGAGTTTCTGCGGCACATGCGTCGGCGCTGGTACCTGTACGTTCCGGTGTTCGCGATCTGGGGTCTGGCCTACACGCGGCTCTTCGTCGATCCGACACCGCGTGTGCCCGTGGTCTTCAACTGGACGCCGAGCCTGCCGTACCGGGTGGCACTGGTGCATGCCGTTCCGGCGGCCTTGCATCGCGGCGACTACATCGTGTTCGCGTTCGCCGGCGACGCGCAGACCGACTACCCTGGCTTACGCGGCCAGCCGTTCTTCAAGATCGTGCGTGGCTTGCCCGGCGACGCGGTCACAGTGGCTGACCGTGTCGTCGCCGTGAACGGCGAGCCGGTCGGACTGGCCAAGGTCCGGGCCTACGACCATCGTGCGCTGGAGCCGATACAGCCCACCGTCATTCCGCCTGGCCACTACTACGTGCAAGGCACGAGCCCCGACAGCTTCGACTCGCGCTACCGCAGCAGCGGGCTGGTCCGCGTCGAGCAGGTCATCGGCGTCGTGCAGCCCTTGTTCTGAAGGTGTTCACCATGCGCAGCGCTCTGCTCGTCACCGCTCTTGCCCTCGCCGCCGGCCTCCTGACCAACGGATCAAGGGCCCAGACCGCCAGCAGCGTCACCGCTACGCAGGCGGACGACGTTCCGATGGACGACTACCTCGGCCTGCTGGCCCAGATCTCGCCGGCCGCACGCGAGGGTGCGCAGGGCTATCTGCAGGCCTTCCAGCGTCGCTGCGGCCGTGTGCTCACGACGCAGGAGCTGCGGCGCGCTGTGTCGGACGGCGACGGCGAGCCGGTCCTGATGGGCATGATCCGCGCGAACCACCCTAGCCAACAAGCCCAACGCGACGTCACGCTGCAGCAACTCGCGCAGCGCATTCGCTGCGACCAGCGGAGTGGCCGATGAAGCCGCTCCGGTCGATCGCGTTCGGTGCCGCGGTACTCATCGGGATGTGGGGCCACGCAGCCCATGCCGAAGACCTCGGCACGATCGGCCCGACCCATGCGATCACCGAGCCGAACCTGCTGGCCTTCATCGAGCAGCGCCTGCGTGAGAAGGAACGCAGCGGCGAACTGGCTCGGCTCGAAGCGCAAGCCCGCGTCCGTGGCACCGAGGCCGTCACGCAGCCCAAACCGGTTGCCGGTTTGCGCGCCACCGAGACCGCGCGCAGCTTCTACTTTGACCCGAGTTTCACGTTGGACCGCAACATCCTCGATGCGCAGGGCCATCTGCTGTTCGCGGCCGGGCTGCGCAAGAACCCACTCGAGGTCGTCTCGCTGTCCAAGCACCTGCTGTTCTTCGATGCACGGGATCGTCGCCAGGTGGCCCGCGCCCGCGAGCTGATCGCCAGCTATCAGGGCAAGGTGAAGCCGATCCTGACGGCAGGCTCCTACCTGGACCTGATGAAGTCGTGGCGCACGCCCGTCTACTACGACCAGCAAGGCGTCCTGGTCCGCCGCTTCGGCATCACGCAAGTGCCTGCGCTCGTGTCGCAGGAAGGCATGCGCCTGCGCATCGACGAGCTGGAGGTCGCGAAGTGAACTGCGTCCTGACCCTGCTGCGCCGGGTGGTCGCGTGGTCGGTCGTGCTGCTGGTTGCGCTGCACGCCCTGTCGAGCAACGCCGCCGACAGCATCACCTGCACCGGCGCCTTCCCCAACCCCATCACCGACATCTGCTGGAGCTGCATCCTGCCGATCAGCATCGGCAGCGCCCGCATCGCCAACGTCGGCGACCAGGAGGACATCGACAACCCGAGCAGCCCCGTGTGCAGTTGCGGCGTCAACCCGACCATTGGCGTGTCGGTCGGCTTCTGGGAACCGGCGCGCCACGTCGAGGTGGTGCGCAAGCCCTTCTGTCTCGTCTCGCTGGGTGGCGTCGATCTCGATCCAGGCATCGCTGCACCCGCTGCCGCGCGCTACACACGGGCCGAAGGGGATGGCGACGGCGGCAGCTTCTATCAGGCGCACTTCTATGTGAACCCCGTCCTCTACTGGCTCGACGTGGTGGCGGATTTTCCTTGCCTGGAACGCGGCTCGTTCGACCTGGCCTACCTGACCGAAGTCGATCCGCTATGGAACGACGATGAGCTGACGTTGATCCTGAACCCGGACGCGGTGTTGTTCGCCAATCCGGTGGCGGTCGCCGCGTGCGCGGCCGATTGCGTTGCGGCATCGCTCGGCTTCGGCATCAAGGAAATGTTCTGGTGTGCCGGCTGCCAGGGTGGCATCTATCCGCTCGACGGCCAGGTGCCGTATCACATGGGTGGTGTGCGCACCGCCGCGCTGTTGGCCCAGCGCCTGACCACCAAGATGCACCGCGAACTGCTCGCCTGGGGCTGGCACGGCACGCCTGGTCTGTGCGGCCCGTACTTCGAGCCGGTGATGGACAAGACCGCCTACAAGACCCAGCTCACTTACCCGGTTCCGAGCACCGGCAAGGAAGGCGGCAAGTGCTGTCAGCCCTTCGGGCGCACCACGGTCACCTGGGGCGCCGGCAAGGAGTACCCGGTGCGCGGCGAGGACTTCGCGTTCATGCTGTTCAGGAAGAGGAATTGCTGTGTGGGCTACTGACTTCCTTTGCCGCCAAGGCGGGATGCTGGCCAGCGCGGCTGTGCTGCTCTGTACCGTCGGCGCCCGCTCGCAACCAGCACCCACGGTGACCGAAGCTGACATCGAACGTGCGCGACGCGCGCAACCAACGATCACCGAGAAGGACATGGAGCGGGCGCGGAAAACCAATCGCATGCCAAGCGATGCGGAGCTGGGCCGCGTGCCGATATCGGGAAGCCCGAAGATCGACGCCCTGCCACAGCCCCGGTTCTCCGCGCCGATCGACCTGGAAGCGCTCGCCAAGGGCTACGCCTCCCAGAGCGATGCGATGGCGCAGGCGCAAGGCCTCGTATCGGGCCCGGGCTTGCTTGTCTTCGTCAGCCTGTCGATGCCCGAAGCCACGCTGCAACGCCTCGTCGATCAGGCCGCACGTGCGAAGGCATCGGTCGTGATCCGGGGGTTGGTCAACGGCTCGATCCGCGACACGGCAGCGCGCGTGCAGGGCTTGATCGGCCAGCGCCAGGTGGCCGTCCAGATCGACCCACAGGCCTTCGACCGCTACGCCATCGACCGGGTGCCGAGCTTTGTGCTGGTGCGTGACGGCACGCGCGCCACGGCGTGCGCCACGGGCCTGTGCGTGCCGTCCGATGGATTCGTGCGTGCGGCCGGCGACGTGAGCCTGGGCTACGCGCTGGAACACATGCAGCGTGCTGCGCCGCGCTTCGCGAAGGATGCCAATGGCTTCCTGAAGCGGCTCAAGGGATAGAGGAGAGCCCCGCATGTTCTGCTCCAAAGGCAGCCGCCTCATCGTCTGGTTCACGCTCTTCTGCTTCGTCACGACGCAGACGGCCGCTGTCGCCGGCCCGCATGACGAGGGTACTGCCGCCGGGCAAGCCGCCAATCCGGTCATTCGCGGCACGGTCAACACACCGAGCGCCACGGCCAACGTGCCGGGTTACACCACGACCCCGCCCGAGAGGGCGTACTACGGCCAGCCCAACCTGGCAGCGCAGGGCAACGCGCGCTTGACGCTTTGCGCCACGATGCCGAACGACCCGGTGTGTCAAGCACAGCGCGGTGCGCTGAATTCGGCCAACACGCCGCGGCCGGCCATCGGCGCTAACGATCCTGCGGTGGCAGCCGCGCGCGGGATCACGCGCAGCCCTTCGAGCGTTCTGGACGATCTGGCCTCGTACTACAGCGGCTGCACCACGTCGACGACGAGCCTGCCCGCGACCACACAGGCACGCACCTGCCTGCGCTACCAGGGTGTCGGTAACTACAGCTGCTCACGGACGCTGAGTGTGGCCATCGCGCGCTCGACCAACTGCACGCCCGGCGACTGGTTTGCCCATGCCGGCTCGGGCAGCGCCGGGCTGGACGCGCAATGTGTGCCGGACCGGCCCGATACGGCCCAGCATTTCCGGGTCACGCAGAGCGGCTCGCCGTTGAGCTTCTTCGACGTGGACATGACGACGCCCGTGGTCTTTCCCGAGATGGTGGCCGTGCTGGGAACCAGCTACTCCGGCATGACCGGCCTGCCGATCCGCACCGGCGTATGGGTTGCCGACAAGTCCTGCGCCGGCACCACCTGCAGCCTGACAGGCATGATCGCAGCGGAGAGCCAGGAGACCTGCACAGGCAGCGGCGACTCCGGCTACTCCTGCACCACGGTCGAGCCCTTCCTGAAGCGCTATGCCGCCTGCCCTGCAGGGACCCAAAGCGGCGACAACATCCAGGACTCGGTCTGCTCCGGCGACAGCGGCTGCACGACGACCGTGCTGGATGGCACCAAGTGCTACGCCCCGTCCGGTGGGTGGACACCGTACACCGGCATCGACATCACCGGCACGGTGCTGGGCAACTACTGGAACATCGACGCAGACCGCGCCGTGGTCGGCTGGGATGTGAACCCGGCGTTCGGCCCGATTCCGACGATGCGGCTCAGCTACGTGAAGGCGCTGACCAGCGTCGCGGCGACCGATCGATGGGATGACCAGTGCCCCGCCCTGGTCGCCGGCGGTCGCTGCACCCTCAACACCGCAGCCATCTGCGCCGACGGTCCCGGCGCCAAGGTTGTCGATGGCGTCACCGTTACCCGTGACTGCTGGCAATACGACAGCACGATGTCCTGCAGCAGTGCGGCGCCGGCAGACCAGTGCGCACCATTGGCAGCCAGCGGATGCACACCGACAACATCGGCGTGCAAGCAGACCAACGCCTTGAGCGGCTTGTGCGAAATCGTTGAAGCCACCTACACCTGCCCGGTGCCGGCGCAGTCCGTCACCAGCGCCAGCAACTGCCCGTCCAACGTGTTCTGCCTGCAGGGCAATTGCTTCGACATCAGCCACACCAACGATGCCGATTTCGCCCGCAGCATGTCGATGCTGGAGGCCGCGCGCGAGGCCGGGGTGTATCTCGACACCAACCGCATGCAGGTGTTCAAGGGCGAGGCCAACAGTTGCCGCGACCGGCTGCTGAAGAACTGCTGCTACTCCGACGGCGCCGGCGCGGGCATGACCAACCAGAGTCTGTTCGGCACCGGCTCGCGCCTGGTCTACGACGTGCTGATGAACTCGGAGAACCGGGAGTTCCTGTATCAGGGCATGTCGGCGTTGCTGACGAGCGGTGGCTTCAGTGGCTCCTTCACGAGCTATGGCGTCACGGTCGCGGTCAATGGCACCGCGTTGCCCGCAGGCTCGTCAGTGCTTTATGCGGGCGACAGCCTCGTCGTCGCATTCGACCCCTGGTCGCTGGTCATCGCGATCATCATCTACATCATCCTGTCGATGATGTCGTGCAACGAGGAAGAAGGAAAGCTCGCGATGAAGGAAGGCGCCGGGCTGTGCCACAGCACCGGCACCTGGTGCTCCTCCTGCATCAGGATCTTCGGTTCCTGCGTGTCCTGCCTCGAACACAGGACGGGCAAGTGCTGTTTCAACAGCAAGCTCGCGCGCATCGTCAACGAGCAGGGCCGCGTGCAGGTCGGCAAGGGCTGGGGTACTGCCCAGGACCCGGACTGCTCGGGCTTCACGATCGCGCAGTTGCAAAGCCTCAACTTCGCGGCGATGGACCTCACGGAGTTCTATGCGTCCATCGTGCCGACTTTGCCGGACCTGGGCGCGATCCAGACAGGCAACAGCGGCAAGGTGCCGAACTGTTACTACGGGCAGGGACGGTGCCAATGAAGTCGATCTTCGTCATCGTGCTGGGCGCAGTCGCGCTGCAATGCGCCGCCCAGAGCTCCGAGCGCGCTCCAGTGACCGACGCGCGACTGTTGATGCTGGCCGCGCTCCGATCTCCTGACGGGCAGGCTCACGGTCTGTTGACCGGCGACATCGCCGACGCGATCGGCAAACGCTTCTCTGCGACCACGCCGATCTTCATCGACGTCACCACAGAGAAGCGCTACGCCCAAGCCGGATGCAGTCGCCTCAGGCTCAGTTTCTGGCAGGACGGTGTGCTGCTGCCCGGCGCCAAAGCGCCGCGCAAGCAGTCCATCGAGTTCGGCATCAACTACTGCCTCGACGGCATGCCGCCGAAGTCACTGAGCTGAAGGGCATAGCCATGCGACACCATTTCCTCGCGCCTGCCCTGGCCGCGGCCGTCACGATGCTGCTTGGCTGGCTCCCTGCCGACACGCTCGCACAGGACGGCGCTCGCAGAGACGGTGCCACCTCGCCGACAGCTCCGTATTGGTCTGACACCTGGCGCGGCTGGCACTTCTACGAAGAGCCGGACGCCGAGGAAGTGCCGGCGGCACCGCCGAAGACATCCGCACCGGCGCCGAAGCCCGTGCCAGCCAAGGCCCCTGAACTGGTCGAGTTCGAGCGTCTCCAGAAGGCGGTCGAGTCCTATCGCAACATCGCAATCATGCGGCCGACCGAGGCCAACGTGCGCCGCTACATGGAGCTGGAATCGAAGGTCGTGGCGCGGGCTTCCTACTTCGCCGACATCGCGCAGCGCGTGGCATGGGCCACGCCCGAACTCGACCCAACGCTTCAGGGCCGTCCGGTGAACGCGAAGGCGCTGGAGGTCTTCGACCGCGAGCAGATGTCCGGACGCTCGCAGTCGATCAGCGCGCTCGGCAAGGACCATGTGTTGTTCTTCTTCTTCCGTGGTGACTGCCCGTATTGCCACGCGTTCGCGCCGACGCTGGGAGCGTTCGAGGCGCGGCACGGCATCAAGGTGGTCGCAATCAGTGTTGATGGTGGATCGATGCCGGGCTTCGCCGATGCACGACGCGACAACGGCATCGCCGCCACGCTGAAAGTGACCCAGGTTCCCGCCGTCTACCTAGCCCAGCCCTACACCGGAAAGATCACGCCGATCGGCTTCGGCGTGCTGTCAGAGGCCGAACTCGTCGAGCGCATTGCCACGGTCGCCACGCCGGCCGCAGAAGCCATGTTGCCAAGCGCGAGCCGGCACGTCTCACTTCAGTAGGAGTCGATCATGGTTGCGCGTTTGCCGAATCAGCCTTTGAAGAAAGCAGGTGCCGTCCTGATGGCTGCACTGCTGGTCGTCTCGCCGCTGCCCCTACGTGCCGGAGACCTCAACGCCGAGGTCAACAACATGTTCAACAGCCTCGGCGCCATCGGCAACTACACCGCGCCCGGAGCGTTCCGCGGCCAGACCTTCAACACCTACACCGGCGGCAGCCTCTTCATGCGCTCGCCGAACAAGGTGTACCAGCTCGCGGCCATCCAGTTTCCGAGCGCGAAGGCGGGCTGCGGCGGCATCGACGTGTTCGGTGGCTCGTTTTCGCACATCTCGGCCACCGAGTTCAAAAACATGCTGAAGAACATCACCGCCGCATTGCCGGGCATCGCGTTCCAGCTCGCGCTGGAGGCCGTATCGCCATTGCTGGGCGGCTTGACGAAGTGGGCCAAGGGCCTGGAAACCTGGATCAACAACGCACGCATCAACTCTTGCGAAACCGCCAAGGCCATCGTCAGCACAGCGGCCGAGGCCACCGGCTACAGCTCGCAGGAGACCTGCGCCGACCTCGCCGTCGAGATGGGGCTGGAGAGCGACCGCGATGCGGCGCGCCGACGTTGCGCGACCGACCGGCCGAGCATCCTGGCCTCGGCGCGCTCCTCGGGCGACCCGAACGTGAAGAACAAGGCTCCCTTCGTCGGCAACCTGACCTGGAAGGCACTGCAGTACACCGGCGTGGCACTCGACGATTCCGAGCGCGAACTGGTCATGAGCATGGTCGGCACGATCATCTACCACCCCGAAGAGGACGGGCGCGACCCTGAGCCGATCGCGCCGACACTCACGTCGATCAGCCAGCTGCTTTACGGGCAGGCCGCTGCGGCCGGGACCAATGTGACGCAGCACCTGCTCCGGTGCAACGACTACACCAACTGCAATGTCGTGACGCTGAATACGGCGTACACGCACACGCCGTTCACTGCCAAGGTCGAGACACTGATGCGCTCGATCGCCGACAAGATTGCCACGCGCACGGCGATCCCGAACAACTCGGCCGAAGTGGGGTTTGTGAACCAGACCACCGAGCCGGTCTACAAGATGCTGTCGGTCGGCTCGACCATTCCGGGTTCTGGCCTGGCCGACAGCCTGATCGCGCAGTACCGCGACGTGATCGCCGCCGACTACGCGTATGTCTTCCTGGAGCGCAACCTGCGCCTCGGCATGGCGGCGCTGGACAAGGATTTCCAGCTGCAGCAAACCCAGCGCGACCAGGCGCGCCAGGTCCGCCAACGCGCGCAGGCGATGCTCCAGCAGATCTCGCAGGAGAAGAACCTGCTGTACCAGAAGGTGGGTTCGTACCGCGCCGTGTCCAGCCACCTGGAACAGCTCGAGCGGCAGTTGCGCTCCAGCATGCCGCAGCATGTGATGGACATGCTCGGGCAGCAGGCGGCGCACATGAGCCGCTGAGCGCGAGCAGCAGAAGCCACCGGGACAGTCGCCATGTGGGAGATCTACGCCTATCAGAACGCGGACAGCCTGTTCGGCATCTTCAATGCCGCCGCCGCCATCAACGCATCGAGCGACTACCTGGCCGCCGTGGCTGCTGTCGCCTTCTGCGGCTTCGTGGCAGCCCTGATCGCCTATGCCTTCGCGCCGGAAAAGCTGCAGGGCTGGAAGTGGCTCGCCACCGCTCTGCTCGTGTTCTCGGTGTTGATCGTCCCCAAGGTCACGGTCGGCATCGTCGACAAGACCGGCGGCGCTCCAGTCAAGGTGGTGAGTAATGTGCCTTTCGGCGTGGCCATGCTGGGCAGCCTGACCAGCACCATCGGCCACACGCTGACCAGCCTCTTCGAGACCGCCTTCCAGGTGCTCCCCGGTGTCGGCGGATTGCCGAGCGAGCTGACCTATGAGAAGAACGGGCTGATGTTCGGCAACCGCCTGATCCGCGCGACCGGCAAGGTGGTATTCCAGGACCCGAACTTCCGCACCGACCTGATCAACTTCATCAACAACTGCACGATGTACGACCTGATCGACGGCACGATCAGTCCGTCGGTCTTCTCCAGCTCGGGCGATGTCTGGCCGCTGATGGCGACGCCGAACCCGGCGCGATTCAGCACGGTCACCGGTGCTGGCGGTGTTGACGTGGACACCTGCCCGAACATCTACACCAGCCTGAACGGCCGGCTGCCGGCTCAGATCACCAGAATCCAGGGACAACTCGCGTTCCAGTTGAACCCGACGTTGCCGGGCGCGGCAGCGGCTGGCGTGATCGCGACCCAGATCCAGCAGGCTTACTTCAAGAACAGCATCGCGGATGCTTCCGCAACCGCTGCCGACCTGATCCGGCAGAACGCGGTGATCAATGCGATCAACGACACCAGCACGATCATCGGCCAGAAGGTCAACGATCCGGCGGCGATGGTGCTGGCCGTTGGCCGGGCGCAGGCGGTGGCCCAGCAGAACGCGGCATGGCTCAACTATGGCAAGGTTGCGGAGCAGGCACTGCCCGTTTTCCGCAACGTCATCGAAGCGTTGACGTATGCCCTGTTCCCGCTGCTGGTGTTGCTGCTCTTGCTGACCAGCGGACGCGAAACGATGATCGCCTTCAAAGGCTACGCGGCCATTCTGATCTGGATTCAGCTGTGGCCGCCGCTCTATGCGGTACTGAACTACATGGCTTCGATCTACGCGGCCTACGACCTGGCCGCCGCGGCCGACCTCGGCACCGGGACCAAGGCCTTGTCGCTTCAGACCGCGTCGACGATCTACTCCGGCGCGATCTCGGGCGAGGCCATCGTGGGCTACCTGGCCATCAGCATTCCGTTCATCGCCTGGGCGGCACTAAAGCGGATGGAGAACTTCGGAACGGCACTGGTAGGCGGGCTGTCGGGATTGCAGGGCGCGCTGTCGGGCAGCACGGGTTCGGCGGCGACCGGCAACGTGAGCCTGGGCAACGCCTCGATGGATCAGATGCAGTTGGCGCCGAATCGGACGTCGGCGTTCATGGGCAGCATGCAGAACGATCTGAGCGGGAACACGTTCTCCTCGAACGCGCTGACGGGGCGCACGGCGGTCAGCTTGCTGCGTAACCAGGGGTTCGCGTCGCGGGTGGTGTCGATGCGGGTGAGCGAGCAGGATGTGACGGAAGCGAGTCGGCAGGCCGATAGTGCGCGCAGCGAGGCGGTGTCCGCAGGCCAGCAGCGTTCTGCCGTGCTCACCGAGGCCTTCACGCGGGGGCTTGCCAAAGTCCGCTCGGCGCGAAGTTCGTCCGGATCGACCTCCAGCAGCTTCGAGCAACTCGGCGAGACGATGAACCGTCTGGATCAAATCACAAGAGGCGTGGCCGACAGCACCGGGCTCTCGCAATCGCAAGTCGCAAGCATCGCCTTTGGGGCCGCCGCGAATCTCGGCCTGAGCACGCCCTCATTTGGTCCAGTTTCAGCCAGCGCGTCGTTGAGGTCAAACGCGGGGAAGACCTACCAAGCAGGTTTGTCTGATGAGCAGCGCAAGGTTCTGGGTTCGATGACTAGCGAGCAGATCGCAGAGTTCAAGCAGTTCGGTGACCGTGTGTCGCGGGACGCCAGCTTTAGCAACTCCGTGGGCGATGATTCGCGTGAGGCTCGGGAGCTGGCTTCACGGCTCGCGACAACGGCCTCTCGTTCCGAGCGGGCTGACGCCAGCTTCGCGGAACGCACCGCGTTGGTTGAACGTTTGTCGTCGGCTCGCGAACATGGCGAGACCTTGTCGATCGACATCGCCCAGGATCCGCACAACCTAGAGATGTTCATGCGCTACGCCGAACAGTATGGTGGCAACAGTGCGGCCGCAGCCGCCATGTTCGACGCGGAAGTCGCTCGTCAAGGATTGCGACCCACCCGCGTCTTCTCGAACGGGTCTGCCTTGCCAAGCTCGTTTGAGAGCCTGCGTCGTCAACATACGAACGAGGCCAATGAGCCAGCCTTCAATCCCGATCTCGTCGGCGCTGATCGCGAGCATCGACGCCAAGTTACACGCTTCGGCAACGCGGCACCGGTCGCCGAGACACCCTCATCGGCCTCGTCGCTGCGCAACGAGATCCAAACAAAGGCGGCCGAAATACGCCACCAAGCCGAAGTTTCCCGGGACAGCTTTGACTCCAATGCCGAGATCGTCCCAACTTCTGACGGAACTCTCGCATCGAAGAAGTCGCTGCTGAAGCAGACTGCCAAGCAGGTCGGGAGCGACGCTGGCGCGTCAATCGACGTGGCCAAGGATGCCGTCAAGGATCTGTTCAGAAGGAAACCCTGATCAGTCCTGCCGATCCGGGTCGAACATGTGGTGATCAGGATCGGCATTCGGTGGCTTCATGAATGGCGGATGGCCCTTGTCTCGCCAGTAGTTGCGATCCAGTTCCTCCAGAGGCGCGTCGTCTGGTTCGATACTTCTCCGCGCACGCTCTCGTCTTCCCGTGCTGGTCAACGCTCCACCGAGCACGGTGCCCACCACAGCACCGATTGTCATCATCACGACCTTGACGCTCCAGTCGTCGTGCAGGGCCGAAAACAGGCCGATGGCCGCGCCGAGCACGACAAAAGAGAAGAAAATGAGTTTTCGCATTCGCGGGTCTCCCCTGCCCGACAGCCTACAGGCCCATGCATCACTTGCAAGGCTCAATGTGTCACTGCGTGCATGACACGGTAGCTCCACGGCGAAGGCACCCTGGTTCCGGCTGGTTTGCGATGGAAGCTGGTCCTCCGTTGGCGCGATCACAACCTGTCGTCCAAGGCACGGGCCTGGCGTTCGAAGTCATCAGGCCGACGCTTCTGAAACGTGTGCAGGTTGGCCAGCTTCCAACGCAAGGCCGGCAACTCTGCTGAGTGCGCACATTTCAGCAGGGCCCAATCGGGTTGCGCTCGCGCGAGTCCACTCAGAAATTTGCGGTGGTTGTTGGTCAGTCGTTGCCGCAACTCCGTGCGCAGGCGCGCACGCGTCGACAGCAAGGTGTCAAGGCTGACAGGCTCGGTCGTCATGCCCACGAAGTTGTTCTGATATTCGCCGGTGATGTCCTTCTCGCTACCGAACAGCACCTCATGGGTCGGACGGTTGTGCCCGGCCAGATAGGTCACGAAGCATTCGAGCGCGGCATCCGAGAGTCCGTCACTCTCGAACATCTGCCAGACGTCGAACAGATCGCGTGGGTGCTGGCGGTCCATCGCCGCCACCAGTTTGCTGCCGTAGAGTTCGGCCGCAGCCAGCACGGGCAGATTCATTTCCGCGCTGAACATTGCGGCGGTTCTGGGGGTCAGGGCACGCCTTTCGGTGGGCAGCACCGTGCCACGAAACACGACGTTGACTTCGACCTTGACCTGGCACTGGGCGTTCTCGATCAGCAGCTTCGTGTCGCCAAGGTCTTTGGTGCTCACCTTGCGAGTGCTGAGGCCAAGCTTGGTAAGACGTACCCCGACGGCATCCAATTCATTGGCGATACCTGCCAGGGCCTGCTCGCGCGGCGTCTGCCATGGCGTGTAGACCACATCGATGTCCACCGACAAACGAGGCATGTCACGTACGAACAGGTTGATGGCCGTGCCGCCCTTCATCGCAAAGACGTCGTTGGCGAACACGTCTGGCGCCACCTGCAACAGCAGGCGAACGGTGTCGGCGTAAACCTTATCCATGGGGCTTCAGCGTCAACAGGGTGCCGTCTTTGAGGCGCGTCATCCAGCGCTTGTCGCTGCCAACGGGGAGCGTGTAGCGTTGGCGAAATTCGTCCACGTCCACCAAGCTGGTCTCGCGCGCCCAGGTCAAGAACAGGCGCACGGTCTTCACGCTTGTGCAGCGGGTCAGTAGTTGCCCGAGCACGTCCTTGCGCAGGTTGCGCAGGCCATCAAACAGGTTGCGTGCCTCTTCCAGGCTTTGATGCGTACCCACCTCGTACAGCATTTCAAGGACCGCGCGTTCCGGCACGGAGACCTGCAGGCCATCCGGCAGTCCCGGCGGGACCGTCAGGCTCTTCGTGGCCAAGGCGTCGTCAGACCAGTCGAACAGTCGAGCCGACACGTAGCGGGCCGGAAAACGCGTGGTGAACCATGCCGGCACGTCAAAGCGTACCTCGCCCCACAACACCCACTGCTCGCGTGTCGCCAGGTTGTGCCGCACACCCTGCAGGGCCAATGCACTCTTGCCGCCGACGTGCAGGCCTGCCACGCGGCCTTGCAGGAGCTTGATGGCACCGTGCGCCTTCAACTCGTCTCCTGGGAAGGCATACACACCTTGCGCCAGCCGTATCAACCAGCCGCTGTCGGCATAGTGGGCCGCCAGCTTCGATGAGATCCCCAGGCGATCCAGTGCGCCCAGATCAAACGGCGCGCCGCGCGGCAGGTCGGACTGGAGCTTCTTGAGCAGGGAGTGCCTTGGATTTCCTGTCATGCTAGAAAAATATCACCACTTCTAATCAATCGCAAGCAAGCCGATTAGATTTTTCGGCAAACAGAGCGCCTTGTATGAATTTTGCGTCATTATCTAATCACTTATCTGTACGCGCAGTCATCCTCCGACCACGTGGCTCGCAACCGGATCCTTGGCTGCAACAGTCTTGTCGCCAGCCTCGCAGTCCATCAGGAACTGGACCCAGGTCAGGAGGGCCTCGCAGCGTTCAGAGTAGTAGGTGTGCCGGTCGTAGATACCCTCCACGCCCGTGAGCTTGTGGTTCAAGCACATCTCCGAGATGTCGCGCGGCACGCCGAGCGCGCGCATGTGTGACTTCATCGTGCTGCGCAGGTCATGCGGCGTGAAGCGGCGCACCTTCGGCTGGTAGTGCGCGATCCAGTAGTCGATTGCCTCGCGCACGGTGTCCTTGCTCAGATGGGTGTCACCTCCGTTTCGCTCGGCGCGGCTCCGTGCCCTTGCCGGCAAGACGTAGTCCGACCGAGAGACGTAGGTTCGGAGCTCCTTGAACCAATCGATGAGCACTGCAGCGAGCGGCACGTCCATCGCGGGCCCTGTCTTGCTTGCGGGGATATGCCAAAGAGCCTCGTCGAGACGCACGTCTTTCCACCTGGCCGTGAAGAGCTCAGACCCGCGCACCCCCGTGCTCAGCAGAACGCGAATCGCCAGTGCGTTCGGCCGGCGCATCGGTGCGTTCAGCAGCAAGTGCAGTTCCTCGCGGGTCAGCATCAGGCGCTTGCGGACCGGCGGTCTTGGCCCCAGCAGTGCACTTATCAAGATCCCCACGCACGGGTTCGCGTTGATCAGCCGCTTGCCGCAGGCGTGGGTGAACAGGCACTTGGCCGTGATGTGCAGGAGGCTCGACTCGCCCCATGTGAGCTTGCAGTCCTCGATCAGGGCCACGATGTCACTGGATTCGACCTCGCGCACGCCGAGCGAGCCGAACCTGTTTTCGATCCGCTTGAGGTGTCGCGAGTAGCAGACCCTCGTGCTCTTGGCCAGCGTGACGAGTACCTTCTCGCGGTAGTCCTTGCTCAACTGACGGACCGTCCAATCCTTCGCGAGCGCGGCCTTCGCCTTGAGCCGCTCAGCGATCGGGTTCTTGCCTTGCGCAATTTCCGCCCGCTTGACCAGCGCCATCGTCCGGGCTTCGGACAGGCTGATGGCTGGATACGGACCCAAGGTCATCTCTGGGCGCCGCGTACCGTGTCGATACCGCAGTACCCACGCCGCATTGCCCGCCGCCGACAGTGTGAAGATCAGCCCGCCGCCGTCTGTCATCGACAGCGGCTTGCCCGCCTTGATCCATTGTTTGAGCTGCAGGTCAGAAAGCAGCCCACCTTTGCTAGCCATTTCGGATCTCCCGGTGCCGGAGGGGCAGCGGGCGAGTCGCCCGGCTGGTCACCCATCTGGTCACCCAATCTTGTTGCGACCGGGTGGCACTCCACGACACCAGAAGACAGCTCTCCTACCGAAAATCCCTTGTGCGACAGGCGTTTACGCGTGGCAATTGACACGGGGTGAGACCCCGTGAAATGTCACATCAAAACAATGTCGTACTGCTCCGGATTGAGCGAGGGCTCGGTGGACAGCGAGATCGGCTTGCCAATGAATTCGCTCAGACCCGCCAGGTGCACGCTTTCTTCGTCCAGCAGCATTTCCACCACGCCGGCGCTGGCGATGATCCGGAACTCCTTGGGGCTGAATTGCCTGGCCTCGCGCAAGATCTCCCTCAGGATGTCGTAGCAGACACTGCGCGCGGTCTTGACCTGGCCGCGTCCTTGGCAGGTTGGGCAGGGCTCGCACAGCATGTGGGCGAGGCTCTCGCGCGTGCGCTTGCGGGTGAGCTCGATCAGCCCCAGCTGGGTGAAGCCACTGACGGTGATCTTGGTGCGGTCCTTGCTGAGCTGCTTGCGGAACTCGGCCAGCACCGCCGCCTGGTGCTCCTCGCGCGTCATGTCGATGAAGTCGGCGATGATGATGCCGCCCAGGTTGCGCAATCGCAGCTGGCGTGCGATGGCGCCCGCGGCCTCGAGGTTGGTCTTGAAGATGGTGTCGTCGAAATTGCGAGCACCGACGAAGCCGCCCGTGTTCACATCCACCGTGGTCAACGCCTCGGTCTGATCGATGACGAGGTAGCCGCCGCTCTTCAGGTCGACCCGACGCGACAGGGCTCGGGCAATCTCTTCCTCGATGTTGAACAGATCGAAGATCGGCCGCTCGCCCTTGTAGTGCTCCAGCTTGGCCACCGAGGAGGGCGAGTACACCGCGCCGAACGCCTGCAGGTCGTCGTACTGCATCCTGGAATCGATGCGGATGGTCTGCGTGGCGTCGTTGGTCAGGTCGCGAAGCACGCGCTGGGCCAGGTTCAGGTCTTCGTGCAGCAAGGTACCCGGTGGCTTGGCCAGGCCTTGTTCACGAATGGCGTTCCAGGTCTTGCGCAGGTAGGCGATGTCGTCGGACAGCGCCTCGTCGCTGGCGTCCTCGGCATTGGTGCGCAAGATGAAGCCCCCGCCGCCCTCGGCGGGATCGCCCGCCAGGTTGAGCATGCGGGCGCGAAGCTGCTCGCGTGCCTCTGGCGAGCCGATCTTCTGCGAGATGCCGATGTGGTTGTCCTGCGGCAGAAACACCAGCATGCGCCCGGCAATGCTGATCTGCGTGGACAGGCGCGCGCCCTTGGTGCCGATGGGGTCCTTGATCACCTGCACCATCAGCGTCTGGCCCTCGAACACCTGGCGCTCGATGGGCACGGGCACCACCACGTCGCCGCGCGCGGGATGGCCTTGATGGTGGCCGCTGCCATGCAGGTCGGCCACATGCAGAAAGGCGGCGCGCTCCAGCCCGACGTCGATGAAGGTGCTCTGCATGCCAGGCAACACGCGCGCCACCTTGCCGAGGTAGATGTTGCCGACCAGGCCGCGCTCGAGGTTGCGCTCGATGTGCAGCTCCTGCACCGCGCCGTTTTCGATGATGGCCACCCGCGTCTCCTGCGGGGCCCAGTTGATCAGGATGTCGTGCATATCACGATGTGGCGCCGATGTGCTGCATGCACGCCTGGCGGGATTGTTGTTCTGTGGACCGCTCGCCGCAGCAGTTCATCCGAAGCTCACGCGCGCGGCCTTCAGCAACCGGGCCGTCTCGTACAGAGGCAAGCCCATGATACCGGAGTGACTGCCCTCGATGCGCCGGATGTGGGCCGCAAACTGGCTCTGGATGGCGTAGGCGCCGGCTTTGCCGAACGGCTCTCCACTGGCGACATAGCGCGCAATGTCGTCGGCCGACAGATCGCCCACCATCACCCTGGATTCGCTCAACGCCGCATGCGCGCTGTGCCCCGCCCAAAGCGCCACCGCGGTGAGCACGCGGTGCGTGCGGCCCGACAGCGCGGCCAGCATCTCGATGGCCTCGTTGGCATCGGCCGGCTTGCCCAGGATGCGCAGCCCGACGACGACGGTGGTGTCGGCGCACAGGATGGGCCAGCCGGGCAAGCTGCGTCGGCGCTGGCGTCGGCGCGCGGCGTCCAGCTTCAAGGCGGTCACTCGTTGCACGTAGTCGGCCACCCGTTCGCCGGGAAACACCGCCTCGAGGGCCTCGGCATCTTCCTCCGGATCGGCCAGCAGCGGCGCATGGCGCACACCCAATTGATCGAGCAGCTGCCGGCGACGGGGGCTTTGCGACGCGAGGTGGATCTGCTGGTGGATCATGTCGGTTTTCAGGTCACTCACTCGCGATGATAGGGGTGCCCCACCGTCACCGACCAGGCGCGGTACAAGCCTTCGGCCAGCTGCACACGCACGAAGGCGTGGGGCAGGGTCAGGTCGGACAGGCGAAGGGTTTCATCGCCGGTCGATTTGAGCTCGGGTGCCAAGCCGTCAGGGCCGCCCACCAGCAAGGCCACATCGCGTCCATCGCCCAGCCAGAAGCGCAGCCGCTCGGCCAGCTGCATGGTGGTTCGGCGCGTGCCGTGCTCGTCCAGCACCACGCGGCGCGCCCCTTTTGGAATCGCCGCCTCGATGCGCAGCGCCTCGGCCGCCATCATCTGCGCAGCGGTCTTGCCAGACGTACGGGGCTCGGCCTTGATGGCCTTGCAGTCCAGCTTCAGTTCGGGCGGAAAGCGCTTGGCGAAGTCCTCATAGGCCGCGTCCGCCCAAGCGGGCAGACGCTGGCCCACGGTGACAAGCACCAGGCGCATGCTGGCTCCGGCGGTCGATCAGCCGCGCGACGGCGTCCTGCGCGTACCGGGCCGCTTGGTGGCAGGGCCCGGCTTGGCCTTCTTCACGGGCGCGTTGACCACCAAGGTCTTGATCGGTGCCGAGCGCGCTGGTGCGGTGCTTTTCGCCGACGCTGCCTTTTTCGCCGGCGCAGCGCGTTTGGCAGAGGCCGATGGTGTGGCCGACTTGGTCGTCGCCCTCACTGGAGCGCTCCTTGCACTGCGTCGAGCGTCTGTCTTGGCGGCCGGCTTCTTGGCCGCAGCGGGCGGTGCGGCGACCTTCTTGGCAGCTGCTTTCTTGGCAGGTGCTTGCTTGGCAGGTGCTTGCTTGGCCGATGCCTTCTTCGCGACCGCTTTGTTCGGCTGCGGCACATCGTCCTCGTCATCGTCCTGGTCCGCAGCCTTCACCAAGCCCTTCGGCCCATCGCCCAGCTTCATCTTGACGGGCTTGCCGCCCCAGATTTCTTCGAGCCGGTAGTAGTCGCGGAACGAGGGCTGCATGACGTGGGCCACCGCAGCGCCGCAGTCCACGATGATCCACTCGCCGTTTTCGCCGCCCTCGGTGCTGAGCACGGGCATGCCAGCGGTCTTGACCGCATCACGCACGCTGGCGGCCAGGGCCTTGGTCTGCCGGTTGCTGGTGCCCGAGGCGATGATCACGCGCTCGAACAGCGGAGAGAGGTGCTCGGTGTTGAAGACGACGATGTCTTGCGCCTTCACGTCCTCGAGTCCATCGACGATGGCTCGTTGCAGCTTGCGGATGTCCATTCAGCTCCTGGGTCGCCCGGTGTAGAGGGCGTGTTGGTCAATATAGCGCGCCACGGGCTGGCCGACCAGTGAGGCAATCTCACGGCCTTCGGCGCAGCGTGTGCGGATGTCACTGGCGGCGATGTCCATCGAGGGCAGGTGCAGCACCTGCACACGGTGTGGCACGGCCGCCACGGCGGGTGGTGCCTGTGGGGCCTCGCCCGCCCGCGCGGCAACAGCCAGGCCGAATCTGGCAACGATCTCGGGCCAGTCGCGCCAGGTGTCGAAACGCCGGTACTGGTCCTGGCCGATCACCAGCCACCACTCGGTGCCTGGCGCCTCGGCGTTCAGCTCGCGCACGGTGTCGATGGTGTAGGTGAGGCCGGCGCGGCGCAGTTCGCGCGTGTCGACCGTGAACCTGGGTTCGCCCGCGGTCAGCAGGCGCAGCATGGCCTCACGCTGCTCACCCGGGGCCCGCTGGCGGTCGGCCTTTTGCCAGGGCACCCCGGCCGGCAGCCAACGCAGTTCGTCCAGCGCCAAGGCCTGCAAGGCCAGCCGCGCAAGGGCGAGATGCGCCAGGTGCGGCGGATCAAAGCTGCCGCCCAACACGCCCACCCGGCGGGCTGGCGCATTCGTGCCGGCGGGTTCGGCCCCTGGGCTCATCCAGCCGCCAGTTCGCCGGCCCAATCGCGTGGGCGAAGGAAATCGGTGTACAGACGCGCCTCGGGCGTACCGGCCTCGGGCTTCCAGTCGTAGCGCCACTTCACGATCGGCGGCATGGACATCAGGATGCTCTCGGTGCGGCCGCCGGATTGCAGGCCGAACAGCGTGCCGCGGTCGAACACCAGGTTGAATTCGACATAGCGACCGCGGCGATAGGCCTGGAAGTCGCGCTCGCGCTGACCAAAGGGCATCTGGCGGCGGCGCTCCACGATGGGCAGATAGGCCGGCAGGAAGGCATCGCCCACCGAACGCAGCATCTCGAAGCTGCGCTCGAAGCCCAGCTCGGAAAAATCGTCGAAGAAGATGCCGCCGATGCCGCGAGGCTCGTTGCGGTGCTTCAGGAAAAAGTACTCATCGCACCAGCGCTTGAAGCGCGGGTGCAGCCCGTCGCCAAAGGGCTGCAGGGCGCCGCGGCAGGTGGCGTGGAAATGACGCGCGTCTTCCTCCACGCCGTAGTAGGGCGTCAGGTCCATGCCGCCGCCAAACCACACCACCGGCTCGCGCCCGGCCGGCATGGCGGCAAACATGCGCACGTTCATGTGCACCGTGGGCACCATCGGGTTGCGCGGGTGGAACACCAGCGACACGCCCATGGCCTCGAAGGGCGCCCCGGCCAGCTCGGGCCGATGCGCGGTGGCCGAGGGCGGCATCGCCGCGCCCTGGACGTGGCTGAAGTTGCAGCCGCCGCGCTCCAGCAGGCCGCCCTCCTCCACCAACTGGGTCTTGCCGTCGCCCTGCAATCGCTCGCCGGCCGGGCGCGTCCAGGCGTCGGTCTGGAAGGCGTGACCATCGACCCGCTCCATCGTCGTGACGATGGCCTGTTGCAGGCCCAGCAGGTAGTTCCGAACGGCTTGGGTGTCCATGGATCGTGTTCTCACTTGTTCAGGCGGATCGGCGAAGCCAGCTCGGGGCATTTGCCGTGGTGGGCCTTGAGGTGTTCGGCGATCAGCGCCAAGTCGGCATCCACATCGCCGCCCAGGCGGATGTGCGCGCAGACACCCAGCATGCGATTCGCGTAGTCGATGTAGGCCAACGCCAGCGGCACGTTGGCGTGCAGCGCCACCTGATAGAAGCCACTGCGCCAGCCAGTGGCCTGCGACCTCGTGCCTTCGGGAGCCAGGGCCAGCCAATAAAACTCGTCACGTTCGCGTGCCTCGGTCATGTGCGCCACCATCTCGCCCACCATGCCGCGCGGCGAGTTGCGCAGCACCGGCACGACACCCAGCCAGCGCATCCAGGCACCCAACAGGGGCACGCGAAACAGGGAATCCTTGCCCCACACCTTGGCCGGCATGCCAATGGCCGAGCGCGCGAGCATCGCGAACACGAAGTCCCAATTGGACGTGTGCGGGTACAGGATCAGCACGCCCTGCCGCTCGGGCAGTCCATCGAACTCAATCCGCCACCCCAGCGTCCGCAGCACGGCGGCGGCCCAGCGGCTGCCGCGCAGTTGCACCGACCGACCCGACAGGATCTCAGCGCTTGATGGCACGGTGTCCGATGTCGCGTCGGTACTGCGCGCCATCAAAGTGGATCCCGGACAGTGCCTGCAGCGCGTGTTGCTGGGCCAGCTTGACCGAATCGCCCAACGCCGTGACACACAACACGCGGCCACCGGTGACCTGCAATTTGCCGTCCAGCAAGGCCGTGCCGGCATGGAAGACCACCGCCTCGTCGGTGTCGGCCGGCAGGCCCGTGATCACGTCTCCCTTGCGCGGCGCAGCCGGGTAGCCGGCAGCGGCCATCACCACGCCGAGGGCCACGCGCCGGTCCCATTGCAGCTCGACCTGATCGAGCGTGCCGTCGGTGGCGTGCATCAGCAGGTCCACCAGATCGCTCTTCAGGCGCATCAGCAGCACCTGGGCCTCCGGGTCGCCCAATCGGGCGTTGAACTCCACCACGCGCGGGTTGCCGGCACCATCGATCATCAATCCGGCGTACAGGAAACCGGTGAAGGGCGCCCCATCGGCGCTCATGCCGACGATGGTGGGCATCACGATGTCCTGCATCACCTTGGCATGCACGTTGGGCGTGACCACCGGTGCCGGCGAATATGCGCCCATGCCGCCGGTGTTGGGGCCGACGTCGCCCTCGCCGATGCGTTTGTGATCCTGGCTGGTGGCCAGCGCCACCACCTGGCGGCCATCGCTCACGACGATGAAGCTGGCTTCTTCGCCGGGCATGAACTCTTCGATCACCACCCGCGCGCCGCCAAGGTTGTGCTGCACACCCAACGTGTTGTCCACCAGCATGAAATCGATGGCCTCGTGGGCTTCGACCAGGCTCATGGCCACCACCACGCCCTTGCCGGCGGCCAGGCCGTCGGCCTTGATCACGACAGGTGCGCCCACCTTGTCCACATGGGCATGCGCGGCCGCAGGCTCGTGGAACGTGGCGTACAACGCGGTCGGGATGCCGTGGCGCTGCATGAAGTCCTTGGCGAAGGCCTTCGAGCTTTCCAACTGCGCCGCCGCCTTGGTCGGGCCGAAGATGCGCAACTTGCGGGCGCGGAACACATCCACCACGCCTGCGGCCAGCGGCGCCTCGGGGCCGACCACCGTGAGTCCGACCTTTTCGTGCTCGGCAAAATCGGCCAGCGCCGCCGGGTCGGTGATGGGCAGGTTCTGCAGGTCACCATTGCGCGCCGTGCCGCCATTGCCCGGCGCCACGTAGACCCGCTGCACACGGGGGCTGCCGGCGAGCTTCCAGGCCAGCGCGTGCTCGCGGCCACCGCCGCCAATCACCAGCACTTTCATCGCGTGCTCACCCGTCGATCTCGGCGTTGTGGAACACGTCCTGCACGTCGTCGAGGTCCTCGATCACATCCAGCAGCTTGCGCATGCGCTCGGCGTCCTCGCCCGTGAGCGGGATGGTGTTTTCAGCGCGCATGGTCACTTCAGCAATCTCGGGCTTCAAGCCGGCAGTCTCGAGCGCCGTCTTCACCGCTTCGAAATCGGCGGCAGCACACAGCACCTCGACCGAACCGTCGTCACCGCTGATCACGTCTTCGGCGCCCGCTTCGAGCGCCACTTCCATCACCTGGTCTTCGGACGTGTCCGGGGCAAAAACGAACTGCCCGCAGTGCTTGAACTGAAAGGCCACCGAGCCCTCGGTGCCCAAGTTGCCGCCGTACTTGCTGAAGGCGTGGCGCACCTCGGCCACGGTGCGCACCCGGTTGTCGGTCATCGTGTCGACGATGATCGCCGCGCCACCGATGCCGTAGCCCTCGTAGCGAATTTCCTCGTAGTTGACGCCTTCGAGGTTGCCTGAGGCCTTGTCCACGTTGTACTTGATGCGGTCGGCCGGCATGTTGGCGGCCTTGGCCTTGTCGATGGCCAGGCGCAGGCGCGGGTTCGCACTGATGTCGGCACCGCCCTGGCGGGCAGCGACGGTGATCTCACGGATGATGCGGGTCCAGATCTTGCCGCGCTTCTCATCCTGGCGCCCCTTGCGGTGCTGGATGTTGGCCCATTTGGAATGTCCGGCCATGGGAAATCGTCTCCTGGCGCGCTGCGCAATGGTCGGCAGGCGCTGCGGGTGGTCAGTGGGAGGGGCTGCAAAAGCAACCGCGCATTGTAGCGGTCGGCCTTGTCGATGCGGCAGGCGCCCAGGCGGCCCGGCTGCAGCGCGCAGCGCAGGCCGGTGGCGGGACGACAAGCCTGGCCGAGTCGACTGCAATAGACTGGCCCAATCCTCAACCTGGCGTCAGTTGCCCCACCACCATGGCCGACCCCTTGCTCATCGCCCAGCATGGCGACATCACCTGCGAGTTGCTGCCCGCCCTGGCCAATCGCCATGGCCTGATCACCGGCGCCACCGGCACCGGCAAGACCATCACCCTGCAGACGCTGGCCGAGAACTTCAGCCGCATCGGCGTGCCCGTGTTCATGGCCGATGTGAAGGGCGACCTCACGGGCATCACCCAGGCCGGGACGATCAGCCCCAAGCTCGCCGCCATCCTGAAGGAACGCGCACTGCCAGACCCGACACCCGTCGCCTGCCCCGCAACGCTGTGGGACGTGTTCGGCGAGCAGGGCCACCCGGTGCGCGCCACCGTGTCCGACATGGGCCCGCTGCTGCTCTCGCGCATGCTGGCACTCAATGAGACACAGGCCGGCGTGCTCAACCTGGTGTTCAAGATCGCCGACGACAACGGACTGCTGCTGCTGGACATGAAGGACCTGCGCGCGATGCTGCAGTACGTGGGCGACAACGGCAGCCAGTTCACCACCGAGTACGGCAACGTCAGCGCCGCCAGCGTGGGCGCCATCCAACGTGGGCTGCTGCAGATCGAGCAGCAGGGCGGGGACCGCTTCTTCGGCGAGCCCATGCTCAACATCGGCGACTTCATGCAGACCGTCGATGGCCAGGGCGTGATCAACATCCTCGCCGCCGACAAGCTGATGAACGCTCCGCGCCTGTATGCCACCTTCCTGCTGTGGATGTTGAGCGAGCTGTTCGAGCTGCTGCCCGAAGTCGGTGACCTGGACAAGCCCAAGCTGGTGTTCTTCTTCGACGAGGCGCACCTCCTGTTCAAGGACGCACCCGCTGCCCTGATCGAGCGCATCGAGCTGGTGGTGCGCCTGGTGCGCAGCAAGGGCGTGGGTGTGTTCTTCGTGACGCAGAACCCGCTCGACGTGCCCGACACCGTGCTGGCGCAACTGGGCAACCGCGTGCAGCACGCGCTGCGCGCGTTCACGCCGCGCGACCAGAAGGCGGTGAAATCAGCCGCCGACACCATGCGCGCCAACCCCAAGATCGGCGACATGGCCACCGCCATCACCGAGCTCGCGGTGGGCGAGGCGCTGGTGAGCTTTCTCGACGCCAAGGGCCGGCCCAGTGTCACCGAGCGGGTGTTCGTGCTGCCGCCCGGCAGCCAGATCGGACCCATCAGCATTGAGCAGCGCAAGGCGCTCGTGGCCCAGTCGCTGGTGGCCGGCGTCTACGAAAAAACCGTGGATCGGGATTCAGCCTACGAAAAGCTCAAGGGCCGAGCTGCGGCCTCGCCGCAAGGTGCACCCGCCCACGCGAATGGCAACGGCCCCGCCATGGCCGACGAGGCCGGCGCGGCCACGCAGCTGCGCCTGCCCACTGGCACGGCCTCGACGCCGCCGGCGGCCGACGCGGGCGGTGGCCTGATGGGCGGGCTGAAGGACGTGTTGTTCGGCAGCACCGGCCCGCGTGGCGGCAAGCACGAAGGCCTGGCCGAATCGGCGGCGCGTTCGGCCATGCGCTCGATCGGCTCGTCGGTGGGCCGCGAAATCATCCGCGGGGTGCTGGGGTCGATCCTGGGCGGGCGCCGGTGATGCATGGTCGGGCGACACCCCGGCCTCGCCTTCAGCGGACGGTGTAGCCGCGACCTTCCAGACAGGCGCTCTGGGCACGCTGGTAGTCGCCGCGCCTGGCCTGCGCCGAACCCATCGTTGCGGTGGCGGCCGCAGAAGGGTCGAAGCCCGATTGAGTCACCGCCCAGCGATGGCATTCGTATTCGTCGGTGGCCTGTTGCTGGGCCGTCTGGGCCTGGCGCGGATAGATGTACATGCGCCCACCGGACGCTGGCGAATTGCCCACCGTCACGCCATTGGCCGCCGCTGCGTCGCCGGCCACGGGCGGCGGCACCACTTCATAGCCACCCTCGGTGCGCTCGCGGTAGTACACACCATCGGCGTAAAGGTAGCCGATGCCTCCGACCGTGACCACGGTTCGGAACAAGGGCAGGTCGGCCACGACGATGCCATAGGGCGGCCGCACCACCACGTAGCCGCGCGGCCCGGGCGAATACCAGATGCCGTCGAAGAAACCGTAGCTCACGCCACCCCAGAAGACAATGCTCGTCCGTGGCGGCAAGCTCCGCACGGCCCAGCCTGGCGTCGGGTAGTAGCGCCCATGACCATGGGCACCGTCATACCATCGGTTGGCGCCCGGCGCCGCACCATGTGCCGGCCCGGGAGCCGGCGCACCATGCACTTGGCCGCGCGCCGTATCGGCAGGCGCCCGCTCGCGCGGGCTGTTGTCATGGCCACGCGGCCCGCCGCGGCCCTCATCGGGAGCGGCCAGCGCCAAACCCGCGGACAGACAGAACAGGGCGGCCAACAGGCCGGGCCATGGCCGTGAAGAATGGTTCGAAGACATCGCAGGCACTCCAGTGAAAGGCATCAACCCACGCGGTAGCCGCGGCCCGCCATGCAGGCCGACATGGCCCGGCGGAAGTTGTCGGTCGGCACGCGCGAGGCGGCGTTGGCGGCGGCCACGGCCTGCTGTTGCCGGGACTGCGCCCGTTCGATGTACTGCGCGCGCGATTCCTGCGCCGCGGCGCCAAGCACCGCGCCGAAGATCGCGCCGATGACGGCATTGGCTCCAGACTGCCGGGGCGAGGACACCAAGGCCCCCAGCAGCGCGCCTTGCGTGGCACCTTGCAGTACCGGCGTGCCGTCGCGCAGGGGCTGGATGGGTTGCAGTTCCATCATCGGCTGCCGCACGGTGGTCATGCCAGGGTCCACACCCGTTTCACGCACAGCCCATCGATAGCACTCGAAGCGATCACGATCCTGCTGTGCCTCGGCTTGATTGCGCTCGGGATAGAAGTACATCGGCAGGTCTTGCGGCCCGGACGGTGCGTGCACCGGCGGGCGGGCCGCCTGCGGCGCCATGGGCGGCGCGCTCGGCGAGAGCACCGGCGGCGGCAAGGTGCTGCCGGCCTGGCCGACACCTGCCATCGGCACCTGCTGCGTGGCGCCTGGCGGTGGCGGCGGTGCCTGCAAGGGCGGCGCGATGACACAACCCGCCAACAGCACAGCGGCAGCGCCGCCGGCCAGCAGGGACAGGGGCCGCCGCGAGGAAGCGCGCGCGGGGATGCAAACAGGGCTGTTCATGGCATGCATGGTGACTTAACGGCGCGAGCCAGCGCTTGCGTTGACGTAAAGCAGTGCAAAGCCCCGCCGCATTTCGCGCGCGGCGCCGTCGTTTCGCGACAGCCATGGGCGTTTCGTCGCGACACCGCTGCGCCGGCGCCTTGTCGAAGCCAGACTGCGCTCCATCCCCTGTCACTGGAGCGCCCATGTCCCGCCTCACCACCCTCACCGCCGCCACCGCCCTGGTCGCGGCCGTCGCCTTCGCGGCGCTGGTCACACCCGCCGCGCAAGCCGGCAACGCCACCACCTACGACACGGCCTTCACGCAGTTTCAGCGCGCGCTGCAGGGCCAGAGCTCGGCCGTGGACGACGCTGCGGCGCAATGGCGCGAGTTGTCCGCCGCCGAACCCACCGATCCCGTGCTGCGCGCCTACGCCGGCGCCGCCACGGCGATGCAGGCCACCACCACGTGGCTGCCCTGGCGCAAGATGGGCTTCGCCGAAGACGGCCTGGCGATGATCGACAAGGCGCTGGCCCAACTGTCGCCGGCGCACGACACGCCGGCCCATCGCAGCGTGCCGGCCAGCCTGGAAACGCGCTTCGTCGCGGCCAATACCTTCCTCGGCCTGCCGTCCATGTTCAACCGCAACGCCCGCGGGGCCAAGCTGCTGGACGAGGTGACCAGCAGCCCGCTGCTGCTGACCGCACCCTTGGAATTCCGTGCCGCCGTGTGGCTGGCTGCCGGCGACGCCGCCGCCAAGGAAAAGCGCCATGACGACGCACGTCAGTGGCTGCAGAAGGCCGCCAGCAGTGGCGCGCCGCAGGCGGCCGCCGCCCAGGCCAAGCTGAAGGCGCTGTGACATGAATCCGAGCACCTCGCCTCCGCCGATCGGCCCCACCCCAACGGTGCTTTGCCTGCGCGGTGTGCACAAGACCTATCGCCTGGGCGAGCACATCGTGCCCGCGCTTCGCGGCGTGGATCTGGACCTGCAGGCCGGCGAGATGCTGGCGCTCACCGGACCCTCCGGCAGTGGCAAGAGCACGATCCTCAACCTGGCCGGCCTGATCGACCACGCCGACCAGGGCCAGATCACCTTGCGCGGACAACTCATCGGCCCAATGCGCGAAACCGAGGCCACGCTGCTGCGCCGCGACGCCATCGGCTTCATCTTCCAGAGCTTCAACCTGGTGCCGGTGATGACCGTGGCCGAGAACGTCGACTTCCCCTTGCTGCTGAACGGCACACCCACCGCCGAGCGCCGTGAGCGGGTGGCCGAGATCCTGCTGGCCGTGGGCCTGCACGACCATGCCCAGCACCGTCCCGATGCGCTGTCGGGCGGCCAGCGCCAGCGCGTGGCCATCGCCCGCGCGCTGGTCAAACGCCCGACGCTGGTGATCGCCGACGAGCCCACCGCCAGCCTCGACTCCCACACCGCCGACCAGGTGCTGGACCTGATGCGCGAACAGGGCCATGCCCATGGGGCCGCCTTCCTGATCGCCACGCACGACGCGCGCCTGCTGCGCCGTTGCGACCGTGCCATCGCCTTGCTCGATGGCCAGATCCAGGACGACCAAGGAGTGCACGAATGAACGCCCGCTGGCTCCAATTCGCCTGGCGCAACACCTTGCGCAATCGACGGCGCTCAGGCGTCACGGTCATCATCGCTGCGCTGGGCACCGCCGCCATCCTGCTGGCCGGTGGCTTTGCGATCTTCACATACGAAGGGCTGGCCCAATCGTCGGCACGCACCACCGGTCACTTGATCCTGGCCAGGCCCGAACAATTCAGCACGGACGAGGACGTCCCGCTGCAACACGGCCTGGAGAACGTGGCCCAGCTGCGCACGCAATTGCTCGCCGACGAGCATGTGCGCCAGGTGCTGCCGCGAGTGGAGTTCAGCGGCCTGATCAGCAACGGCGACAAGAGCACCGTGATGATGGCCGCCGGCATCGACCCGGACGCCGAGTTTGCGGTCAAGGGCCCCTTCCTCAAGATCACCCAGGGCAAGGTGCTCGCTTCGGACCAGCGCCTGCATGTGATGCTGGGTGAGGGCCTCGCGCGCAGCATGAAGGCCACCCCTGGCGCCAACCTCACGCTGATGGCCAGCACCACCGAAGGCGCGCTCAATGCGCTGGACGTGACCGTGGCCGGCGTGTTCTCCACCGGCATCCCCGACATCGACAAGCGCCTGGTCTACACCGACGTGGTCACCGCGCAGAAGCTGCTCGGCACGCAGCGCGTGTCCAGCCTGGGCGTGTTCCTGGACCGGATGGAGGCCACGGGCCCGGCGCAGACCCGGCTGCAGGCCGCCACCCCGCAGCTGAAAGTGCTCACCTGGCTGGACCAGGCCACCTTCTACCGCAGCGTGAAGGACCTGTACAACCGCATCTTCGGTGCCCTTGGGCTGATCATCGGCGTGATCGTGGTCTTCGTGGTCACCAACGCCATGGCCATGGCCATCATCGAACGCACCCGCGAGATCGGCACGCTGCGCGCGTTGGGCACGCTGCCCTCGCAGCTGGTGGGCAGCTTTGCACTGGAAGGACTGATCCTGGGCGGCATGGGCGCCATGCTCGGTGCCGTCCTGTCGCTCTCGGTCTCAGTGGCACTCTTGATCTTCCCCATGCAGATGCCGCCCCCGCCCGGACGCAGCGACGGCTACCCGCTCAACGTGGCCATCGACCCGCTGCTCTACATCGGCACGCTGCTGGCCATGGTGGCCCTGGCCACGGTGGCCTCGGCCTGGGTGGCGCGGCGCACCGTGCACCAGCCCATCGTCGATGCACTGGCTCACACCTGAAAGGCACACCCATCATGAACACGCGCATCCATCGTCACGCCCGCAGCCTGGGCCTGGCCTGGTTGGCCAAGCTGCTGCTGCTCGCATCACCCGCCCTGGCGGCCGACATCACCCTGCTGCTGAAGGACGCCGACCGTTACCGCACCAGTGCCGAGAACCTGCAGGTGGAGACCCAGGTCACTGTGCTCAACAAGGATGGCAGCGTGGACAAGGAGCGCCGCTACACCGTCTTCGTGCAGGCCCAGCACAAGTCGCTGGTGCTGATGCGCTCGCCCGCCGAGGCTGGCCAGAAGGTGCTGATGCTGGGAGACGACTTCTGGCTGATGCTGCCCGGCAGCGCCCGGGCACTGCGCATCACGCCCTCGCAGAAGCTGTTGGGCGACGCCTCCACCGGCGACATCGCCACCATGAGCTGGGCCGACGACTACACCGGCACGCTGGTGGGCGAGGAATCCTGCGACGGCAAACCCTGCCTGCATCTGGCGCTCACCGCATCGCGCAAGGGACTGAGCTACCAGCGCATCGAGCTGTGGATCGGCAAGGCCAAGCACGAGCCGATCGCTGCCGACCTTTTCGTGCTGTCGGAGAAGTTGGCCAAGCAGGCGCGCTTCGTGCTCGACAGGCCTGTGGCGCCGACGATGGTGACCGAGATGGTGCTGCTCGATCAGTTGAGCAATCACAAGGAGACACGCGTGCGCTACCTGTCCCGCGCAGGCAAGCAGGTGCCGGACACCTGGCTGAACCCGATGTTCCTGGCACGCAACCCGTCATTGGATTGAGGCCATGACACTGCCATGGCGTGCCCTCGCTCTCGCCGGCCTGTGTGCGGGATTGCCGCCGGCCTCGGCTGCCGACGACGGGCCCACGGGTGAATTGCGCTTGCACTGGGACGATCGGCAGGCCGCCGGCCAAGGCCCGCTGGCCGAGGCCAACCGCCTGCAACCTGGCGTCACCCCGCCCACACCCAGCGCGGCGGTGGCCGAGGCGGAGCTTCGTCACACCCTGCACGCCAAAGTCGGCGGCCAACCCTGGTCCCTGGGCACCAACCTACTGGCATGGCAGGAGCGCATGTCCGGCGCTGGCGCCAACAGCCACGCCCGCGTCAACGAGCTGCACCTCGGCACCGAGCTGGGCGCCTGGGGCCTGGCCGCCGGCAAGAAAGTGCTGGGCTGGGACGTCGGCCATGGCTTTCGCCCCAATGACGTGGTGCAACAGGAAACCCGTCGCACCCAGCTCAGCGTCACGCCCGAAGGCCGCCCGCTGATCGAGCTGGAGCACTTCGGCAGCGACAGCGCCAGCACCCTGGTGTGGGTGAATCCCCAGCGCCTGAACAGCGCGTCCATCCCATGGCGGGCGCAGGAAAGCGCCCTGGCCGGCCGCTGGTACCAACGCAGCGGTGCGGTGGACTGGCACGCCTTCGGCCGCATCGGCGAACACACCCGTGTCTCGGTGGGTGCGGCCGTGGCCTGGGTCGCCGGTGACGAAGTCGAGCTGCACGCGTCATGGCGCGCGATGCAGCGGCACGATGGCTGGCGCATCGATGGCACGGCGGCAGCCGCCCCGGTGCGCATCAATCCTTGGCAGTTGCAGACCCTGGGCAATGCACGGCAATGGTTGCTCGGCCTGAACTGGACCGGGCAACAGCAACAGGGCTTGATGGTGGAGGCCTGGCACGACGGCACCGCCCTTCCAGACTCGGCCTGGGATGCCTGGCTGGCCCGCAACCGAGGCCTGCGTCATGCGCCGGCCCCCATGCCCGCGGTGGCCGGCAACCTGGCCTGGCAGGCCTCGCCTTTCGACAGCGCCTCGCTGCGACGCGACAACCTGTTCATACGCGCCTCGTGGCAACCCGGCCCCTGGCTGTGGACGCTGGACGCGCTGGTTCAGCCCGCCGACGGGGGCCGCCTGCTCACCGCCGGCTTGCAGTGGCAGGGCGACCGGATCAAGCTCAACGCCAGCTGGCGCCTCTATGGCGGACCCGCCAACGCCGTGATGGCGCAACTGCCCCAGCGTCGCAGCGGCCTGGTCGCGGCCACATGGGCGTTCTGACACGGACGTACCGGCGCCTGCGCGCTGCCCAGCCCGATCGGGCCACCACCGTGCCCGACAATTGCGCGATGAACCTGACCGCCGCTGCCACCCCGGACGCCAACACCGACCCATGGTGGCGGGGGTTTGTCCGGCGCGGCCTGCGCAACCTGCTGGTGTGCCTGGTGATTGCCGTGCTCATCTGGTTGATGGGGCCGGCGCAGCAGAGTCTGTTCATCGCCTGCGTGTACTCCATCGCCATCGGCACCCTCTGCTGGTTCTTCATCGACGGCAGCCGCATGCTGCTGTCCCGCTGGCTGGTGCGCTGTGCGCCCGGCGACCCGGCCCTGCGCTCGCGATGGCCCGGGCTGGCCTGGATGATGTTGTGCATCCTGGGCGGCACGGTCGCTGGCTACAGCCTGGGCAGCCAGATCGGCGACCTGCTGACGGGCTTTCGCACGCCCAGCCTGCTGGAGAACCGGCCGGCCATGGTGATCAGCCTGATTGCGGCCATCGGCGCCACCTACTTCTTCTATGCCAACGAGCGCCTGCACCAGGAGCAGGCGGCCGCCGAAGCGGCCCGGCGCCTGGCGGCGGAGAGCCAGCTCAAGCTCATCGAATCGCAACTCGAACCGCACATGCTGTTCAACACCTTGGCCAACCTGCGCGTGCTGATCGGGCTGGACGCCAGCCGCGCCCAGGCCATGCTGGACCACCTGATCGCCTACCTGCGGGCCACGCTCAGCGCTTCACGTGCGGCCAGACACCCGCTGGCGTCGGAGTTCGACCGGGTGTCGGATTACCTTGCCCTTTTGGCCATCCGCATGGGCCCGCGTCTGCAGGTCCGCATGGAACTGCCCGACGATCTGCGCAGCCTGCCCGTGCCACCGCTGTTGTTGCAGCCGCTGGTGGAGAACTGCATTCACCACGGCCTGGAGCCCAAGGTGGCGGGCGGCCGCATCGAGTTGCGTGCAAGCCGCAACGGCTCGACCTTGCAGATCACCGTGCGTGACACCGGCGTGGGGCTGGATGACACACCGGCCTCGCGGGGCACGGGCTTCGGCACGACCCAGGTGCGCGAGCGCCTGTCGGCGCTGTTTGGTGACCGCGCCGCCTTCACGCTCACTGCGGCCCACGACGCCGAGGGCGGCGCACTCGCCACCATCACCTTGCCCTTGGCCGAGCCCGCCGCATGAAGCCCACCGCCCTGATTGCCGAAGACGAACCGCTGCTGGCGGCGAGCCTGCAGGCCGAGCTGGCCAAGGCCTGGCCCGAGCTGGACATCGTTGCCAGCGTGCCCGACGGGCTGAGCGCGGTCACCCAGGCCATGGCGCTCAAGCCGGCCGTTTGCTTTCTGGATATTCGCATGCCCGGCCAGAGCGGGCTGGACGCAGCCCAAGCGCTGGCCGAGGACTGGCCTGACGACACGCCTTTTCCGCTGCTGGTGTTCGTCACCGCCTACGACCAGTACGCGCTGCAAGCCTTCGAGGCGCAGGCGGTGGACTACCTCGTCAAGCCCGTGGAGCCCAGGCGTCTGGCTGCATGCATCGATCGCCTGCGCCGTCGCTTGACTGATCGGGCCGGAACGCCTGCCGACGCCACCTCGGTCCATGCCCAGCCGGATGCCGGCGTCGCGGCATCCGCCACGCGCATGGCCGACCACACCCTCGCCCAACTGCGCGCCTTGCTTGCCAACGTGCCCGGTGGGACGGCGCAGCCCAGGCTGGAGGTGATCCAGGCGGGCGTGGGCAACACGGTGCACATGGTGCCAGTGGCCGAGGTGCTGTATTTCGAGGCCGCCGACAAGTACCTGCGCGTGGTCACCGCCGAGCGCGAACACCTGATCCGCCTGTCGCTGCGGGAGTTGCTGCCGCAGTTGGACCCCGGCGTGTTCTGGCAGGTGCACCGCAGCGTGGTGGTGCGCGCCACCGCCATCACCACGGCGCTGCGCGACGAGACGGGCAAGGTCCATCTCACCTTGCGCGGTCGCTCGGAGCGGCTCACCGCCAGCCGGCTGTACGCCCACTTGTTCAGGGGCATGTGAACCGCCTGCAAGTGGCGTGCTGCGGGCCGCATTTCGCGCCGCGCCACCACCATTTCGTCGCCTTGTATCGCGTCTGATCGCTGAGGTCTGGCCGATTCATGACGCGCCGCCTAGCATTCGACCCATGGTGCTTCAACAGCACGCCTCCCAAGGAAAGGTCCCCGCCATGAGCCACCTCGACACCACACCGCTCACGCTCGAACGACGCGCCGCGCGCCGCCTCGCCCTGAAGTCCGGCTGGTTCACTCACGCCACCGTCTTCGCGCTGGTCAACCTGGGCCTCTGGCTGGGGTGGAGCCTGGCCGCTTCAGGCCCTGCGCTTCGGCATGGCCTGCCACTGTGGGGTTGGGGCTTGGGCCTGGCGATCCACGGCCTGGTGGTTCTGCTCAAGTTGCAGGGCGACAGCCTGCAAAAGCGCCGGCTGGCCCACGAAATGGAAACCCTGCGCCGCCTGGACGCGGGCTGAGCCAGGCCCACTGCAGGGCGGCGAGACCCCGTCGATAGAATCGATGGTCCCCCTCTGCAGACCAGCCGCCTCGCTCCCATGTCCGCGCCCTCCAAGAACGACACCACCGCCAAACCCGCCAACTTCCTGCGCACCCTGATCGAGCGCGAGGTGCAGGACGGTGTCTATGCCCAGCGCCACTGGGGTGGCACGCCGGGCGACGGGGCCCACCACGCCGCCGGCCCGGCCGATCCCGCCAAAGTGCGACTGCGCTTTCCGCCCGAGCCCAATGGCTACCTGCACATCGGCCACGCGAAGAGCATTTGCCTGAATTTCGGCCTGGCGCGCGATTTTGGCGGCGTGTGTCACCTGCGTTTCGACGACACCAACCCCGAGGCCGAGGAGCAGGAATACGTCGACGCCATCATCGAGATGGTGCGCTGGCTGGGCTGGAGTTGGGACGTGGGCGGCACGTCCCACCTCTACTACGCCAGCAACTACTTCGATTTCATGTACCGCGCGGCCGAACACCTGATCGAGGCTGGGCTGGCCTATGTGGACGAACAGTCCGCCGATCAAATGCGCGCCAGTCGGGGCGACTTCACGACGCCTGGCACCAACAGCCCCTGGCGCGACCGGCCGGTGGCCGAGAACCTGGCCCGCTTCCGCGAGATGCGCGATGGCCGGCATGCCGACGGCAGCATGGTGTTGCGCGCCAGGATCGACATGGCTTCGCCCAACATCAATCTTCGCGACCCGGCCCTCTACCGCATCAAGCGCGCGCACCACCACAACACCGGCGACACCTGGTGCATCTACCCGATGTACGCCTACGCGCACCCCATCGAGGACGCGCTGGAGAACATCACCCACAGCATCTGCACGCTCGAGTTCGAGGACCAGCGCCCCTGGTACGACTGGCTGCTGAACAAGCTGGCAGATACGCTGACGTTGCCGGACGGTCGCGTCGTGGGTGGCCTGTTGAATCGTCCGTTGCCCAAGCAGCACGAGTTCGGGCGCCTGAACCTCAGCTATGTGATCACCAGCAAGCGCAAATTGCGCGCACTCGTGGACGAGCGCATCGTCGACGGTTGGGACGACCCGCGCATGCCCACGCTGGCCGGCCTGCGCCGCCGCGGCTACACACCAGCGGCCGTGCGCAAGATGGCCGAGGACACCGGCGCCAGCAAGACCAATGCCTGGATCGACTATGGGGTGCTGGAAGGCGCCGTGCGCGGTGACCTGGAAGCGCAGGCCCCGCGTGCCATGGCCGTGATCGATCCCGTGCCGCTCAAGCTCGGCAACTGGGCGGAGCTGTTTGGCGCGGAACACCGTGAGCCCTGCAGCGCGCCGGCCCACCCGCAGCACCCGGAACTCGGCCAACGCAGATTCAGTCTCGGCCCGCAGGTGTGGATCGAACGCGAGGACTTTGCCGAGACACCGCCCAAGGGCTTCTTCCGTCTCTTCCCGGGCAACCGGGTGCGGCTGAAATACGGCATGGTGATCGAATGCCGCGGCTGCGAGAAAGACGCCGACGGACGCGTCACATCGGTGCTGGCCAATGTGGTGCCCGACACCAAGAGCGGCACGCCCGGCGCCGATGCGGTCAAGGTCAAGGGCACGATCACCTGGGTCGGCATGCACGACGGCGTGGCCGCCACGCTCAACCTGTACGACCGTCTGTTCACCGAGGCGCAGCCCGATGCGGGCGGCCGCGACTTTCGCGAGGTGCTCAATCCCGGCAGCAAGCAGGTGCTGCGTGGCTTCGTCGAGCCTTCACTCGCCGCACTGCCCGCCGACATGCGCTTCCAATTCGAGCGCCACGGCTACTTCGTCACCGACCGCGTCGACCACCGCGCCGAATCGCCGGTGTTCAATCGCATCACGGGGCTGAAGGACGGCTGGGCGAAATGAGCCTGCGTTCGGCAACCAGGCGGACCGGCTCGCGCCCACGCCGCATCACTCATCGAACATCCTGGCGGCGACCTGGTCGCAGTCGTTCGTGGTGCGCACCAGATCGAAAGCGACCTGGGCCTCAGGGAACCTTCGACGCAGCAGGTTCAGCCACTGCTTGAGCCGCCCGGCGCGGTGCCGCGGCGCGGCATGGCCGGCGATCAACCGCCAGTAGTGCGACAGCAGCGGCACCAGCTGCAGCCAGGCCACACTGGGGGCATCAGGTGCTCGAATGGCCAGCGCCAGGCCAGGGTCGGCCACCATGCCACGGCCCAGCATGAGTGAGGTGCAACCCGACAGGTCGCGGCAGCGCCGCGCGTCGGCGACGGTCCAGATCTCGCCGTTGGCGATCACGGGCATGGTCACCACCTCGCGGACGTGGGCGATGCGCTCCCAGTAGGCCGGCGGCCGGTAGCCGTGCAGCTTGGTGCGGGCGTGCACCACCAGCTCGGCCGCTCCGCCCGCCTCGATCGCGCGGGCGCAGTCGAGCATGCGCGAATCGTCCTGGTTGCCCAGGCGCATCTTGGCCGAAACCGGGATGCCGGCCGGCACCGCGCGGCGCACCGCGGCCACGATGGACTGCACCAGTTCGGGCTCGTCCAGCAGCACCGCCCCACCGCGGTGGCGGTTGACGATCTTGGCCGGACAACCGAAGTTCAGGTCGATGCCCGCTGGCTGCAGCCGCGCCAACGCCGCCGCGTTGTCGGCCAGGCAGGCCACATCCGAGCCCAACAACTGCGCCCACACCGGCACACCCGCCGGCGTGCGCCCGCCATTCAGCAGCTCCGGCACGATGCGCTTGAACACGCGATCGGGCAGCAGGCGATCGGTGACGCGGATGAACTCGGACACACAGCGATCGACGCCACCCACCCGAGTGAGCACGTCGCGCAGGCAGTGGTCGAGCAAGCCCTCCATGGGCGCCAACAGAATCATTGGTAGATGTTGGCCCTGTTCAGGCCCGAAGGTCAGTCACAGAGGCCGGGGGGGGGGGGGGGTTTGGGGGGGGGGGGGGGGGGGGGGTTTTGGGGGTTCGTTGGGGGGGGGGGTGTGGGGGGGTTGGGGGGGGGGTGGGGGGGGGGCGGGGGTGGGGGTTGGGGGGGGGGGGGGGGGGGGGGGGGTGGGGGGGGGGGGGGGGGGGGGGGGGGGGGTGGGGGGGGGGGGGGGGGGGGGGGGGGGGGTGGTTTGGGGGGGGGGGGGGGGGGGGGGGGGGGGGGGGGTGGGGGGGGGGGGGGGGGGGGGGGGGGGGGGGGGGGGGGGGGGGGGGGGGGGGGGGGGGGGGGGGGGGGGGGGCGTGGTTGGGGGGGGGGGGGGGGGGGGGGGGGGGGGGGTTGGGGGGGGGGGGGGGGGGTGGGGGGGGGGGGGGGGGGGGGGGGGGGGGGGGGGGGGGGGGGGGGGTGGGGGGGGGGGCTCATGCGGCCGCGCCCGCCTGAGCCGTTCGGCCATACCACGAAGTCGTCCGCAACCGCCCGGCGGGGGGCCGCGCGGCCCCGCCCGGGGGGGGGGGGGGGGGGGCCGCGCGCCGCGCCGGCGGCGCCCCCCCCCCCCCCCCCCCGGCCGCCCCGGGCCCGGGGGGGCGGGCGGGGGGGGGGGGGGGGGGGGGGGGGGGGGGGGGGGGGGGCGGCTCCAGCACCAGCTGACCTCCCGCCCACCTCGCTCCAGCGGGAGGCAGAATTCACCGATGACCCCAGAACTCGTGATCGCCGAAACCCGTGCCTGGGTGGACCGCGCCGTCATTGGCCTGAACCTGTGCCCCTTCGCCAAGGCCGTGCAGTCGAAGCGCCAACTGCGCTATGTCGTCAGCGAGGCGACCGACACCGACGCGCTGCAGGCTCAGCTGTTCGATGAGCTCGAACACCTGGCCCAGGCCGACCCGGATGTCACCGACACCACGCTGCTGATCCATCCGTTGGTGCTGCAGGATTTCGGCGACTACAACGCCTTCCTCGACGTGGCCGATGCCACGCTGGCCGCGTTGAAGCTCGACGGCATCCTGCAGATCGCCAGCTTCCACCCGCAGTACCAGTTCGCCGACACCGAGTTCGACGACATCACCAACGCCACCAACCGCTCGCCCTACCCCACGCTGCACCTGATTCGCGAGAGCAGCATCGACCGCGCGGTGGCCGCGTTTCCGGAGGCCGAGTCGATCTTCGAGACCAACCTGGCCACGATGGAGCGGCTGGGGCCCGAGGGCTGGGCGGCTCTGCAACGGCAGTGCAAGGACGACGCCAACTCTGCTTGAGGCGCCGCCGCCATGAGCTCAGCTCGGCGACCTGCTCAGCTGTCGTTGCCGCCGCGCAGCTGCAGCCGCTCGAGCCGATACCGCAGGGTGTCGCGCGACACGCCCAGCAGCTTGGCGGCCTGCGTCACGTTGTCGGAAGAGCGCTCGAGCGCGGCCAGGATCAGGCGACGCTCGGTGCGTTCCAGGTTCAGGTCGGTGTCGGCACTCAACACCTCGATGGCAGGCGGTGCGGCCGGCGAAAGATCCAGCGCCAGGAACGGCAGCTCACGCGGGCCGATCTCGTTGCCGCGCGCCAGCATCAGCGCCTGCTCCATGGTGTTGCGCAGCTCGCGCACGTTGCCGGGCCAGCGGTAACGCTCGAGCGCGGCGATGGCCTCGGGCGTGAGGCGCGGCTCGGGCCGCCGGTAACGATGGGCGTGGTAACGCAAGAAATGATCCGCCAGGAAGCTGATGTCGCCGGCCCGCTCGCGCAACGGCGGCACGGTGATTTCGACGATGCGCAAGCGGAAGTACAGGTCGGCTCGGAAGCTGCCCTCGCGCACCATCTGCTCCAGTGGCCGGTGCGTGGCACTGACGATGCGCACATTCACCTGCTGCTCGCGCAGGCCGCCCAGGCGGCGAAAGCGACGGTCCTCCAGCAGCTTGAGCAGCTTGACTTGCGTGGACGCGTCGGCCTCGCCGATCTCGTCGAGAAACAGCGTGCCCCCCTCGGCGGTTTCCACCAGGCCCACCTTGCGCTGGCGCGCGTCGGTGAAGGCCCCTTTTTCATAGCCAAACAGCTCTGCCTCCACCAGCTGCTGCGGCAGCGCGCCGCAGTTCAGTTCGACAAACGGTGCGCTGGAGCGCACCCCGTCGAAATGCAGCGCGCGCGCCACCAGTTCCTTGCCGCAGCCGGTCTCGCCGTGGATCAGCACCGTGGGCACATCGCCATCAGTGAGCCGGCCTTCGGCTTCGAGCAGCAGGCTGATGCGCTCGCGCAGGGTCTCCATGGGTGCGGACAAGCCGAGGATCTTGTCCAGGCCACTGCCGCCGGCCTCGCGACCGCGGTAGTAGTCCACCGCGCTTTCCAGCCGGTGCTGGGCGATCAGGCGCTCCAGCAGCAGCTTGAGTTCACTCAGTGCCAGTGGCTTGGCCAGATAGTCCGCTGCGCCCTGCTTCATGGCCGACACCGCCAGGTCGATGCTGCCGAAGCCGGTCATCAGCACCACGCGGGCCTGCGGATCCATGGTGCGGATGCGTCCCAGCGCCTCCAGGCCGTTCATGCCGGGCAGGTTGTGATCCAGCAGCACGACATCCGGACGGAACTCGCCGAACATGGCCAGACCCTCTTCGGCCGACCCGGCGACCTGGGTGGCCCAGCCCAGGCGCTCCAAATAGACCGCCACATTGCGGGCCAGGGTGGCCTCGTCGTCGATGATCAGCACGGCGCGGCCATGGGCCGTGGGACGGGCATGCGCACCCGTCGGCGCGCCGGTTGACGGGGTCGCGGAAGCGGCAAGGCTCGAAGTGGAGGACATCTTTATTCCGGGATCAAAGGCAGTTGGAGGCGTACCACCGTGCCGCGACCGGCCCGGCTGTCGATTTGGATCTGGCCACCCAGGCGCAGCACGATGCGCCGCGCCAACGGCAGCCCCATGCCCATGCCGCGCGGTTTGGTGGTGAAAAAGGGCTTGAAGATGTTCTGCAACTGGCCAGGCGCAATGCCAGCGCCGTTGTCGGCCAGCTCGATGTGAGCGTGCAAAGCGTCTCGCTGGGCACTCAGACGCACCCGATCGCCCCGGGCCGTGGCCTCGACGGCGTTGGCCAGCAGCGAGTTGAACACCTGGGCCAGCACCACCGGGTCGGCCGACACCTTGCCCAGGTCGGCGGGCAGGTCCAGTTCCAGCTGCTTGCCGTGGGTCTGCAGGTCGGGTGCGAAGCGTTGCGAGGCTTCGCGCAGCACGTCGCCCAGGTCGGCACTGGCCTGCCGCTCGGTGGGATCGCCCGCGTAGGTGAGCAGAGTGCGCACCAGGTGCTCGATGCGGTCCACGTTGCGCATGATCTCGCTGTTCACGCCACCTTCGTCGCCGGTGATCTCGCGCTGCAGTTCGGCCGAGGTGCGGATCGACACCAGCGGGTTGCGGATGCTGTGCGCCACCGCCGCCGACAGTTCGCCGACGATGGCCAGTGTTTCGGCCTCGACCAGGCGCTTCTGTTGCTGCTGCAAGGCACGCTCGGTGCGTAACACGAACCACAGCAGGACCGCAAACAGGCACAGCCCGCCACCGGCAGAGCCCAGCCAGATCAGGCGTTGGCCAGCGTGGATGGCCGCGAACAGCGCCACCGGCTGGCGGTAGACCTCGATGACACCGATCAGGTCGCGGCTGCGCTCGTCGAACACCGGCAGGTAGTTCTCCACATAGCCCACGTTCCTGACCGCCAGGCCCTGGTGCTCGGCCTTGGACGCCTCGTGGCCGTCCTCGTCCAGATTGACCACCACCTTGCCCTTGAGCGACTCATCCAGTTCATCGTTGGCCGCGAAGGTCTGGCCGATCAGTTCAGGCCGGCTCGACCACAGCACACGCCGATCCGGCGCATAGACGTTGGCGCGCAGCACATCCGGCATGGCCGCGACGTGGGCGAAGAATTCGGCCACGGAGGCCGGCGGCTGACCCTTCGGCGAACGGAAGTACCCCACCACCTGCTGGATGTTGGCGATGCTCTGCACGAAGTCGCGCCCGATGGCCGCGTCGCGCTCCAGCATGCGGCCCTGCAGGTAGCTGCTGAGCAGCCAACCCATGCCCAGGCTGAACAAGCCGATCGACAAGGCGCCGACGGCCGCGAACCAGCGCGTCAGCGCATAGCGGCCGTCGCCCCCGGCATCGCGGCCGGCCAGCCAATGCATCCAGTTCGAAGCGCGGCTCACGGTGGGGTCATGCCCTTTCCAGGCTGGAATGTACTGTTCGGGCCCATCGGCAACCCGGACGGCCATTGGCGGGAGGCCAGGACAGCCACAGCAGGTGTCGTGCCATGCTCCGTCAGGGCCTGCGGGCGAGGGAATGCGCCGGTCACGCGGGGCGAGGCCGTCGCAGCTGGGCTTGATGCACGAGCCGGCCGAGGGGCATTTGCCCCACAACGGGTCATTTACCCCAACCTGGGTGAAATGCCCCGGCGGTTTCGGGCTTGGCTCAACGCCCTGTCCACAGTGGCTTGCGCTTCTCATTGAACGCGGCGCGGCCCTCGCGCGCGTCTTCGGTCATGGCCATCAACGCGATCTGGCTTTCGGTGTAGCGGATGGCCTCGTCGAAGGACATCGCATCGATGGCCCGCAACGCATACTTGCCACGTCGGATCGCGGTGGGTGACTTGTCGGCCAGGCGCGCCACCAGCCAGTCGGTCTTGGCGTCCAGTTCGGCAGTGGGCACCACGTGGTTCAGCAGGCCGGCAGCCAGCGCCTCAGCGGCCTCGAAGGGTTCGCCGGCCAGGCTCCATTCGCGCACCAGCCGTGGCGCGACCAGGCGGTGCAGCAGACTCAACACCTGCATCGGAAACAGCCCGATCTTCACCTCGGGCAGGCCGAAGATCGCAGAGTCGGCCGCGACCGCCAAGTCGGCCATGCACAGCAGCCCCATGCCGCCGGCCATGCAGGCGCCGTTGACACGCGCGATGATGGGCAGCGTGGCATTGGTGGCTTCGCGCAACAGGTCGGCGTAGTCACTGTTGGGTTGCGACAGGTCGAACGAAAAAGACTGGCCTGGCTGCAGGTCGGCCCCGGCGCAGAAGGCTCTATCGCCGGCGCCGGTGACGACGATCACGCGCACTTCAGCGTCGGCATGCGCCCGTGCCAGCCCGGCACGCAGGCCGGCCACCACGCCGGCGTTGAGCGCATTGCGCTTGTCCGGGCGGTTGATCGTGATCCAGAAGGCAGCCCCCCGGCGCTCGTGCAGCACGGCGGGCGGGGCAGTCGGTGGCGAGGCGGTGGCATCGGTCATGGCGGAGTCCTGGGAGGGGGTTTGGTGTGCGGCAGGCCAGCACCCTAGACGCTACCAGCCCCCGCCGTCTTGCGGGCATTGGCTGCGCGCGGCCTGGCCGTGCAGCGCGATCGCCCCAACCAGTCGTCGCAAGACCTGCACGGCCGCCAAGGCTTAAGCTGTCGCCTTCCCTTGGCAGCCACGGAGTCGACCCCATGTCCCAACCCGCACCCTTGCGCATCGGTGGCGCGTCCGGTTTCTGGGGCGATTCCAGCGTGGGTGCACCGCAGTTGGTGAGCAGCGGCCTGATCGACGTGCTGGTGTTCGACTATCTGGCCGAGACCACGATGGCCATCCTGGTGGGCGCCCAGCGCAAGAACCCGGCCGCCGGCTACGCCACCGATTTCGTCGACACCGCGATGAAGCAGGTGCTGCCCGAGGTGGTCAAGCGCGGCCTGCGCGTGGTGGCCAACGCCGGCGGCGTGAACCCGCGCGGCTGCGCCGATGCACTGGCGGCCATGGCCGCCGAAATGGGTGTGAGCGTGAAGATCGCAGTGATCGAAGGCGACGACCTGCGCCCGCAGTTGCCCGCACTGCGCGCCGCCGGGCTGGTCGTGGACATGTTCAGCGGCGAGCCCTTGCCCGAAAAGCTGCTCAGTGCCAACGCCTACCTGGGCGCGCTGCCCATCGCCCAGGCGCTGGCTGCCGGTGCGGACGTGGTGATCACCGGCCGTTGCGTGGACAGCGCCGTGACGCTGGGCCCGCTGATCCACCATTTCGGTTGGGGCCTGGAAGAGTTCGACCGACTGGCTGGCGCCAGCCTGGCCGGCCACATCATCGAGTGCGGCTGCCAGGCCACGGGTGGCCTGTTCACAGACTGGCATCTTGTGCCCGACTGGGCGCACATCGGCTACCCCATCGTCGAGTGCGAGGCCGACGGCAGCTTCACCGTCACCAAGGTGCCCGGCACCGGCGGCCTGGTGACCCCCGCCACCGTGGGCGAGCAGATGCTCTACGAGATCGGCGACCCTGCGGCCTATCTGCTGCCCGACGTGGGTTGCGATTTCCGCACCGTGCAAATGGTTCAGACCGGGCCGAGCCGCGTGCGGGTGAGTGGCGCCAAGGGCTTTGCGCCACCCCCAACCCTGAAAGTGAGCGCCACGGCCATGCGCGGCTGGCGTTGCACGGGCGCGCTCACCATCGTCGGCATCGATGCGGCGGCCAAGGCGCAACGCAGCGGCGAGGCCATCCTGGAGCGCGTGGGCGAATTGTTCGCGCAGCGTGGCCTTGCACCGTTCACACGCAGCCACCTCGAGGTGCTGGGCAGCGAGGCCCTCTACGGCCCGCATGCCACCCCTCATCCGCCGCGCGAGGTGATGCTGCGCATTGCGGTGCACCACGAATCGCGGGAGGCGCTGGAGTTGTTCGCCCGCGAAATCTCGCCCGCCGGCACCTCGTGGTCGCCCGGCACCACCGGTGCCGGCGGCGGCCGGCCGCCGGTGCAACCGCTGATCGTGCCCTGCAGCTTCGCCGTGCCCCGCGACGCTGTTGCGCCGATGGTGCGGATGGGCGAGACCGGCGCAGCCGTGCCGCTGCAGGCCACGGCCGCGGCGCTGTCGGCGCGCCCCAGTCTGCCCGAGCCCGCGCTGCCCACGCCGTCTGCCGAAACGGTGCCCGTGCCCTTGGTGCGCCTGGCCTGGGGCCGCAGCGGCGACAAGGGCGACCTGTCCAACATCGGCCTCATTGCGCGGCACGCCGAGTGGCTGCCGCTGCTGTGGCAGCAGGTGACGCCCGCGGCCGTGTCCGCCTGGCTGGGCCACCTGGCCCACGGCCGCGTGGAGCGCTTTCACCTGCCCGGCATCGCGGCCATGAATCTGGTGTTGCACGAAGCGCTGGACGGCGGCGGCCCCATCTCGCTGCGGCTCGATCCACTGGGCAAGGGCATGGCGCAGATCCTGCTGGACATGCCGATCCAGGTGCCGGCGGCCGTGGCGGCCCGGGCCAATGCCGAAGCCGCCGCCTGAGCCGCCTGGCGATGCGATGATGCGGTCTTCGATCTCGACCTCGGTCACCGACAGCCCGGAGCCCGCTTTGAACCCTGTCCCTCTGCACCGCCACGCCTCGCGGCGCTTCGTCAGCGCCATGGCCCTGCTGGGCGCCTCGTCAGCGCTGTGGCTCCTGGCGCCTGCGGCCCATGCGCAGCAACCCGCCCCATCGGTGGCCGCCGCGCCGGCCATGGCGCCAGCCGATCCCACCGCGGCCAAATCGGCCAAGGAGCCTGGCGCGGTGGTCAGCGAGACCGGCCTCGTCTACCGATCCCTCAAGGACGGCAAGGGTGACAGCCCCAAGGCCACGGACGTGGTCAAGGTGCACTACCGCGGCACCTTTGCCGATGGCAAGGAGTTCGACAGCAGCCACAGCCGCGGCAAGCCGATCGAGTTCCCGCTCAACCGCGTGATCAAGTGCTGGACCGAAGGCGTGCAGCGCATGCAGATCGGCGGCAAGGCCAAGCTCACCTGCCCGGCACCCATCGCCTATGGTGAGCGTGGCGCTGGCGGCGTGATCCCGCCCAACGCCACGCTGCTGTTCGAGGTGGAACTGCTGGGCATCACCAAGAATTGATCGGTGCGCGCCCGCCGACGCACGGCCGGCGTGCTGGTGCTACGGCGCCTTCCTGCCGCAGTCCGGCCGCGACGAGCCGTCCTTGCACTCGGTGATGATGACGTCGTTGCGCGGCCGGGCCGGCACGCGCGCAGCGCTGCCTGGCGTGGGGGCCGGCGCAGCCTGTTCGTTGGCTGCGACGCTGTACACGATGCGCTGCTTGCCCAGGCCGCAGGTGCCCACGGTGCGCCCTGAGGCCGGGGCCGCTGCGTCGACGATCGTGAGCGAAAACTGGCTCACGCCACCGGCGCGGATCTTGGCCTCGATCTGGCCTTTCAAGACCTCGCAGCTCTCGGCGTGGCAGTCGACCATGGTGCAGAGCAGCGGGAGGGCAACAAGGAGCGGTTTGAACTTGCGGTGCATGGTGTCATGCGGCGGATTTGCCGGGCTTGAAGATGGCGTAGTTGCCGTTGGCCTGGGCGACAAGCCGGTCATCGGCGAACACCCGCGATTCGAGGTTGGCAACGGTCCTGCCGCGATTCACCAACTCGGTCTGGCACCTCAACAGCCCAGCCACCACCGGCTTGAAAAAGTTGATCTTGATCTCGATGGTGGCACAGATCTCGCCATCGGCGAGCGTGGGGTACAACGCGGCGCCCATGCCGGTGTCTGCCATCGCGAAGATCACGGCGCCATGCACCACGCCGTGCGGGTTCAGGTGGCAATCGGCCACCGCCAGGCTCAGCGTACTGCATCCAGCACTCTGCGACTGGACCTTGAGATCGATGAGATCGGCAAAGGGATGCATGGCGATGCGCCCTCAACGCCGATCACTCAGCGCGTGGGCGATGGTGGACAAGTCCACATACTCCAGCTCGCTGCCCGCCGGCACGCCGCGCGCCAATCGGGTCACGGTGAGACCGCGCACTTTGAGCGCTTGGGACAGCACGTGCGCCGTGGCTTCGCCCTCGGCGCTGAAGCCGGTGGCCAGGATCACTTCCTCGACGACGCCGTCGGTGGCCCGCTCCAGCAAGGGGTGCACGCCGATGTCGTCCAGTCCCACGCCATCGAGCGGGCTCAGGCGCCCCATCAGCACGAAATACAGGCCGCGATAGCTGCCGGTGCGCTCCATGGCCGCCTGGTCCGCCGGCGTTTCCACCACCAGCAGCTGGCGCGTGTCGCGTCCGGGGTCTTCGCAAAGGCCGCACACCGGGGCCTCGGTGAAGGTGTGGCAGCGCTGGCAGTGGTGGACGCCCTGCACGGCCTGGGTGAGCGCGTGAGCCAGGCGCTGAGCGCCGTCTCGGTCATGTTGCAGCAAATGAAACGCCATGCGCTGCGCAGACTTCACACCCACGCCGGGCAGGCGGCGCAGGGCCTCGATCAAGGCCTCGAGGCTGCGTTCGCTCACAGTGCTGAGGGCGTGAGGTGAGTGGCCGTCAGAACGGGAACTTCATGCCGGGGATCTGCGGCATGCCTGCAGTGAGCTTGCCCATCTTCTCCTGCGTGGTGGTTTCGGCGCGGCGCACGGCGTCATTGAAGGCGGCCGCCACGAGGTCTTCGAGCATGTCCTTGTCGTCGGCGAGCAAACTGGGATCGATGGTGACGCGCTTGACGTCGTGCTTGCAGGTCATCTGCACCTTCACCAGGCCAGCGCCGCTCTGGCCCTCCACCTCGATGGTGGCCAGCTCGTCCTGTGCCTTCTTCAGGTTGTCCTGCATCGCCTGGGCCTGCTTCATCAGCCCGGCGAGTTGGTTCTTCATCATGGTGGGTCGGTCCTTTGCGGTTCGATGTCGGATGGGGTGCGCGGTTTGATCGATCCGGGCACGATGCGCGCGCTGGAGAACTGGGACATCAGCTCGCGCACGGCCGGGTCGTTGCGGATCAGCGTTTCAGCGTCGCGCTGGGCCGCCTCGCGCGCCTCGGTGTCGCGGCGTGCCACCGTGTCCTGCACGGCCCCGGCCTCGACCACCAGGCGCAGCGGCTCGAGGCCCGAGGCTTGAAGCGCGGCCAGCAACTTCTCGCGCAGCGGGTCGGCACGCAGCGATTCGCGCTCCACCCGCAGGCGCCACAGCGGGATGCCTTCCGCCGCCTCCACCGAAACCAGCTCGGCCTGCAGCGCCAGCTCGCGCACGAGTGCGGCGATGCTGCCGCCAGAAATAAGCGTCCGGATTGCGGCCGCCCATTGGTCGCCCAAGGCCGTTCGTTGCCACTGCGGCGCGGCAGGTGCCGGCGACGGCGCGGCTGTACGCGCCCCTGGCGTCGTGGCCTGGCTGCCCGTGCGCGCCGGCTCATAGCCTTCTTCAGGCGGTGCGTCATCGAGCCAGGGCGGCGGTTCGTCGGATGGCGTGCCGCGAGGCTCGGCGGCAGCGGCAGCTGTGACAGCGACCGGGGCCGCCTGGCGCGTCGGGATCGGCTCAATGGCCCTGGCCACCGGGGCGTTGCCCGGCACCGCCACGGGCCCCGGCGCCACAGCCTTTGGCGCCGGGCTGGGCGGCCGCACACTGCTGGGCATGGCCTTGGGTGGCGGCGCCACGGCCGGTGGCACCGGGCTGCGCGAACGTGACTCACGCGGCGCGGCGGCCAAGGGCGCGGCCCGTGCCGCGCCGCCTGGCGCGGGCCCCCGAGGCGGGAACGCCAGCAGGCGCAGCAACACCATGGTGAGCGCCGCGTAATCGTCTGCCAGCAGGTGCAATTCGGGCCGGCCGTTCACGGCGATGCTGTAGAGCAACTGGGTCTCGTCGGCCGGCATCTGGGCCGCCAGTTGGCGGGCACCGGCCGTGTCGGGATCGTTGTCGTCCAGCGCGCCAGGCACGGCCTGCTCGATGGCCATCTGCTGCAGCAGCATCGCCACTTCCTCCAGCGTGCCGGCGGCGGACAAGCCCATCGCGCGCAAGGTGTCCACGCTGTCCAGCACGGCCGCCCCATCGCGCTGGGCCAGGGCTTGCACCAGGCGTGCCGCGTGTTGGCGGTCCACCGTGCCGAGCATGGCGCGCACGCCGGTTTCCTCGAGCTTGCCGGCGCCATAGGCGATGGCCTGGTCGGTGAGCGACAGGCCATCGCGCATGGAGCCCCGCGCGGCGCGCGACAGCAGGCGCAGCGAGCCGGCATCGCAATCCACCCCTTCGGCCTGCAGCACCGCCTGCAGGTGCGCATGCACCACCTCGGGCGGCATGGGCCGCAGGTTGAACTGCAGGCAGCGGCTCAGCACCGTGGGCAGCATCTTCTCGGGGTCGGTGGTGGCCAGCACGAACTTCAGGTAGTCCGGCGGCTCTTCCAGGGTCTTGAGCAGGGCGTTGAACGCGTCCTTGGTGAGCTGATGCGCCTCGTCGATCATGAAGACCTTGTAGCGGCCCACGCTCGGCTTGTAGGCGGCGCGCTCGATCAGGTCGCGGATCTCGTCGATGCTGCGGTTGCTGGCAGCGTCGAGCTCGATGTAGTCGATGAAACGGTCGGCATCGATCTCGGTGCAGGCCTGGCACACACCGCAGGGGTGCGCCGTGACGCCGCCTTGCCCGTCCTCGCCCACGCAATTCAGGCTCTTGGCCAGGATGCGGCTGACCGTGGTCTTGCCAATGCCGCGCGTGCCGGTGAACAGGTAGGCGTGGTGCAGGCGGCCGCTTTGCAGCGCGTTGGTCAGGGCCTGCACCACATGCGCCTGCCCGACCATCTGGTCGAAGCTGCGCGGGCGGTACTTGCGGGCCAGGACGACATCACTCATCCGTGCATTCTACGGGGCGCCCCCTCGGGCATCGCCTCTGACGGACCGCCTCCGCCAGCCGGCCTCCAGCAGCGGTGGATGCCCGGGCCCTGCCCGATAATCAGCGCATGACTTCCTCCACTTCGCCGGCCACCTCCGGCACGCTCAGCTACGAGCAGTCCGGCGTCAACTACGACCTGATCGACCCGCTCAAAGTGAGTGCGCAGCGCGCTGCGGCCGCCACCGCGGTGCACCTGGCCCAGCATGGTTTCAGCGAGGTGAAGGCCTCGCGCGGCGAATCGGCCTATGTCGTGGACGTGGGGCCGTTCTACATCGCCTCGATCGTCGAGTGCCTGGGCTCCAAAGCGCTGGTGGCGGACGAGATGGCCGCCCTCACCGGCCGAAGCTGGTACGAGGGCATTGCCCAGGACACCATCGCCATGGCGGTGAATGATCTGATCACGGTCGGCGCCACACCGCTGGTGGTGCAGGCCTATTGGGCCGCTGGCGGCTCCGATTGGTTTGGTGACGCGGCACGTGCCCAGGCCCTGGTCGCAGGCTGGAAACGCGCCTGCGAGGTCTGCCAGGTGGCCTGGGGCGGTGGCGAGACGCCGGCACTGGCCGGCATCGTCGAGGCCGGGCGCATCGATCTGGCCGCATCCTGCACCGGGCTGATCAACCCCAAGGAGCGCCTGTCGGTGGGCGAGCGGCTGGCCCCCGGTGATGCCATCGTGCTGCTGGACTCCAGCGGCATCCATGCCAACGGCTTGAGCCTGGCGCGCAAGCTGGTCGAGCGCCTGCCGCAGGGCTGGCTCACCGAGGTGCAACCGGGCCTGAGCTACGGCGAGGCGCTGCTGGCCCCCACGGTGCTGTATTCGCCGGTGACCGAAGGGCTGTGGCAGGCCGGCATCGTGCCGCACTATTGCGCCAACATCACTGGCCATGGTTGGCGCAAGCTGCTGCGACACCCGGGCCGGTTCAGCTACCGCATCCACACCGTGCCGCCGGTGCCGCCGGTGCTGCGCTTCATCCAGCAGCACGCCAGGCAGGACGACCGCGAGGCCTACAGCACCCTCAACATGGGCGCTGGTTTCGCGCTGTTCGTGGCGGCCCGGGACGCCGAGCGCACGGTGCAGATTGCGCAAGCGCTGGGCGTCGGAGCGCGGGTGGCGGGGCAGGTCGAAGCGGGTGAGAAGCAGGTGTTGATCGAGCCCTTGAACATCCGCTTCAGCGACGACGACCTTCAACTGCGCTGACCCTCGCCCGGCGGCGGAATGGGCCCGTCGCCTACAATTGCACCCGACGGGCCTCCTCGCATGGAAGCGCGGCCAACCGGGTCAGGTGGGGAACCAAGCAGCCCTAACCGTTGCGACCAGTGCCGAGGGCAAGGCTCGTCACCCTCCCCCGCTTCAAACCGATGACCAACCCGCCTACAGCGGGGTGAAATTGGTGGCGCGCGCCTCTTGTGGGCTCTTGGGCTCTGGCGCCTGGCCCTGGGCCACCATTTGCAGGTCGCGCAAGCTCACGCCCAGCACACGGCCGTAGCGCTGGACCACCTTCTGCAACGAGCTGAGCACATGGTGTGCGGCCTGCGCCGTGGCGTCCACCACCTCATTGGCGCAGCTGGCCGTCAGGCGCAATGCCTCGTCGTCGGATTCGGTGACCCGGACCGCCACGTTCATCGGTGCACGCTGGATCATGTGCAGCACGGCATCGTCCAGGCCCCATTGGCGACCGATGGCCATGGCGACCGCATGAATGTCGATGCCCAGCACTGCAAAGGACGCGGCCTCCTCGGTCATGCCCGGCTGTTCGGGTTCGCCGGCCTGTTCGGCCGCCGCCGGCTTCATCAGGTGATCGATCTGCGCCGCCTCGTCGGGGAAGTGGTAGCGCAAGACCAGGCGCCCCAGGTTCTGCAGCGTGGCCAGCAGGTACACCAGTTCGGGGTCGTAGCCGGCCGGCCGCAGCCACTGGGCGATCTGCCCGGCACGGCGCACCTGCTCGATCAGACGCTCCAGGCGCGCCGCATGGCCCTCATTCAGCGGTCCGGGCCAGGGTCGCAGCGCATTGGTGGCACGGCGAACGCCGTCCAGCCCCAGCATGTCGATGGTGCGCCGCACGGTGAGGATCGGGCCATTGCCCGAAGTGCCGGCCACCTGCGCACTGTTGACCATGCGCATCAGCTCGAAGCACAGGGCCAGGTCCTGCAGCACCAGGTTGGCCATCTCGTCGTTGCGCTCGCGTTCCATCTTCGCCAGGCGTGCCGAACATTGCCCTGCACCGGGCATGGCCGGCAGCAGGCCATGCAGTCGCATGCGGTCCTGCAGCAGAGCCAAGGGCCCACCGCCCTGCTCCACATCGCTGCGCACCCATCCTTCGAGTGCTCTGGCCACGGTGCGCGCGTTGTGATAGCGCTGCCGTTCCTGGCGATCGGTGGCGCGGTTGACGATGGCGCGCAGGGCCTCGGGCACCGGGTGCGAGGTGCTCCAAGGCAGGCGCACGATTTCCCGGCCCAGCGGCGGCAAATGGTCGATGACCTGGGCCACATCGGGCTGATCCAAGGCCGGCATGCCGGCCAGCACGTGGTGCATCACCAGCCCCACGGCCAACAGGTCGCGCTCACTGGCCAGACGATGGGCTGCAGGACTGGCGCCGTTGCGCTGCGCCGGGTCAAGCGCCACACCCAGGCCGAGCAGGCGGGCCGGTCCGGTCGGGGGCACCAGCACCATGTAGGGTTGAATGTCGTGGTGCGCCACGCCGCCTTCATGTGCGAAAGCCAGGCCTTGCAGCACGTCCAGCATCCAGGGCACGGACTCCTGCCCCGGTATGCCCTTGCTGTCAAGCCGGTCGGACAACATCGTGGCCAGGCCCAGTTCATAGGCGATGAAGGGCCAATGGTCGTGCTCACCCACCTCCACGACGTGGGCCAGCGATGGGTGATCGGTTCGTGTGGCTCGGCGCGCGGCCTGCCGCCACAGCTCCAAGGCCCCCTCGTTCGCAGGCCGCGTGCGCGGCATGGCCAGCAGCAGTTCCTGCCCCACGCGGGGGTCGTCCACCAGCCACACCATGGTGCGCGCGCTCTTGCCGACCAAGCGCAGCAGCTGAAAGCGCCCGAAGTGGCGCACGGCCTGGGGCCGGGCGGCAGACGGCGAGGCAGCGGACGTGGACGGCGTGGCGGTCATGGGCAATGTTCGATGGGCGAGTCCATTGGACCGAACCAGCGCGTGCGTCAATGGCCCGATCAAACGGGTCAAGCGCTGCCATTTGTGGCCTTGCGTGCGCAACCGAGCCTGGACCGAGACGGGTCGCGGCCGCGCCTGTTCACTGCTCCGGTGGTTCCGGCTCCACCAGCCGGCCCTCGGCGGTGATGAACGCGGCTCGCACCGACTCGCCCGGCTGCAAGGCCTGCACGGCCTTGCGGTAGCGCTGCAACTGCAGCAGGTTGTCGTGCAATTCGTCAGGCGTGCTGTGCAACTTGTAGTCCAGCACCCACCAGACGCCGCCCGCGTCCAACTGCACCAGGCGATCGATGCGCAAGGTCTCACCGTGGTCGGCGATGGGCACCTCGTTGCCGGCCCAACGAAGTCCGCGTGCATCGAAGAACCGGGCGCAGTCCGCGCTTCCCAACACCTGGCTTGCCAACCGCAACACCTGAGCAGTGCCCTCGGCCGGCACGCCGAACTCGGCTGCCGCGGCTTCTGCCAAGCGGGCGCGGTCGGCCGGTTGGGCCTGCCCCGGGCCAGCTGCCCATTCCAGCACCCGGTGGATGGCCTGGCCCAGACGTGCCGCGCTCGGGTTGGTGGCCGACTCGCGACGGCGTGCGGCCTCCGCCACCATCGCTCCTGGCGCCAACACCGCCGGCAGGCTGGGCACCAGCACCGCTGCGGCGGCTGTGCCCAGCGTGGCGGCCATGGCAGGCAGCCAGGGCTCGGCCAGCCCCTCGACCCGTCCCCACCAAGTCGTGTCCTCCCCAGGGCGGTGCGGCTGCGTTCGGCTGAACACGACCTGCTGCCGTGCCCGTGTCACCGCCACATAGAGCAGGTTCATGGCCTCGCGGGCGTGCATCGCCTGCTCGGCCTCGTGATACCGCTGCAAGGACGGCGGAATGCGGTATTCGCTGGGCACGAAGGCGATGGCCTGCGGCGTCGCCTCGTGCACTGGCCAGTCCACCAGGACCATCGCGCGCCTGGACTTCTCGGCCGGAGTATCGGTATCGAGCAGGAACACGATGTCGGCCTCCAGGCCTTTGGCACCGTGCACGGTGAGCAGCTGCACCGCATCGGCCCGTGCCCGGGCCGCCACCTTGATCGGACGATTGCGCAGCGCGCGCACCAGGTTGTAGGGCGTGGTGTAGCGGCCGCCGTCCAGCGCCAGCGCCTGGGCCAGCACGGCCTCCACCGCCAGCCGCACCAGGTCGCGCCGTGCGGGTGGCGCAGCGACCATCGCGCGGGCGAGCAGCTTGCCTTCGTGCAGCATGCGGTCCAGCAGATCGTGCGGCGGCAGCCACTGCGCGGCTCCAGCCCACCCCTGCAGCAGGCCAGCGGCCCGCGACAACTCGGCGGGGGCGTCGGGCCAGTCCTGCAGTGCCACCCACCAGGTGCTGCGCTGCTGCAGCGCGCGTTGTGACAGCGCCAGCAGCTGCGCATCGCTGGCGCCGAAGTACGGGCACTTCAAGGCCTGCGCCAAAGCCAGGTCCTGTCCGGGCGATGCAATCGCCTCCAGCAATGCGATGAGGTCGCGCGCCTCGGGCAGATCGGCCAGAGGCATGTCCTCGGCCGCCACATGGTCCAGGCCGCGCTCGCGCAAGGCACGCGACAGCCAGCCGAGCATGCTGCGCTTGCGCGCCAGCACCATGATGCGGCCCGGCGCAACGCCCCGCTGCACCAACTCGCCGATGGCATCGGCGGCGTGCGCGGCTTCAAGGCTGCGCAGCACGGTCTCGGGCTCGGTGCGCGGCAGCTGCAGGGTGTCACGCCATTCGTTGGCCGGCCTCAGGCGCTGCGCCTTGGTGCGAGGTGCCGTGGGCAGACATCGCCAGGCCGATCCGGCCGCCGGCGCGTCGACCGCCTTCACCTCGGTGGTATGGGCGCGGAACCCGCTGAAATCACCCGCCAGCTCGGCCGCCGAGAACACGCGATTCAGGCCATCGATCACTCCGATCGAATTGCGGCGGGTGTGGTCGCAGGCCAGCACCACGCCGTCCAGGCCCTGCACCACGCCCTCGCGCGCCGCCTCGAACACGCGTGGCTCGGCTCCCCGGAATCGGTAGATGCTCTGCTTGGGGTCGCCCACGATGAACACGGCCGGCGGCCGCTGCCCACTGGCGCCGCCGCCAGCGCCAGCGTACGACGACAGCCAGTTCCACAGCGCGTGCCATTGCAGCGGGCTGGTGTCCTGGAACTCGTCGATCAGCAGATGACGCACCTGCGCGTCCAGCCGTTGCTGCACCCAGCCCGACAACTCCGGGTCGGCCATCAGGGCCAGCGCACACTGTTCCAGGTCGGCCATGTCGGCCACCGAGCGCTCGCGCTTCAACTCACGCCAGCAGCGCAACATCTGGCGCGTCAGGCGCACCATGCGGGCATGGTCTTCGTGGGCCGTTTGCTGTTGGTCGCGCAGGTCCAGTTGCTGCATCAAGCTCACGGCATCGGCCAGCACGGCAAGCTCGCCCAGTTTGCGTGCGCTGCCCTTGCGCCCGCTTGCAGCCTTGGTGAACAGGGCATGCCAGGCGGCCTCGAAGCCACTCACGCCATCGGGCATGTCCAAGGCCGCGCGCAGGGCCACGCCCGCGTCAACCGCCTTCTTGCCAGGCTGGCCTCCCAGAACCCTTGCGGTCTCGGACAACAGATCCAGCACATTGGCATCGCCCCATTTGGCGCGATCGGGCCACAGCGCCTGCGCCGGCGGCACGCTCGCTTCAAGATTGGTGGCAGTGTCGGCCAGCTCGAACTCGACGCGCTTGTGCAATGCGGCAGCCAACCAGTCGGCCAGGCGCTGGCGCCCATGCCCGCGCAGCAGGGCGGTGAAGTCGTCCAGCATGGCCGAGTCAGCCGAAATTGCGGCGTGAAAGCGGCGCATCAGCGCGGGCCGCAGTTCTTCGGGATCGTCCACCAGGGCCATGCCGGCGTGCAGGCCCAGACGGTCCAGCAAGACCCGGGGCGAGGAGCGCATCAGCTTGGAGAACCAGGCGTGAAAGGTATCGATGGCCACTGCGCGGCCGGTGCCCAGCACACGGTGGTGCAGCGTCGTGAGTCCAGGGGCGTGCAGCTGCGCCTGAGCCTCGCTCATGCCGCGCTGGCGCAGCGCCTCGATCTGTTCATGCAGCGGGGCTGCGGCCAGCTCGGCCAGCCACTGGTGCAGCCGCTCGCGCATCTCGCCCGCGGCCTTGCGGGTGAAGGTGATGGCCAGGATCTCCTGCGGTTGTGCGCCTTGAAGCAGCGCACGCAGCATGCGCGACACCAGCAACCAGGTCTTGCCTGAGCCTGCACAAGCTTCAACGACCACGCTGCGCGCCGGATCGCAGGCGGTGGCGTAGAACGCCTCGCGACTGCAAGGCTGGCCCGCGGCGGTGTAGGCCGCCGCCTGGTGGGTGGGATCGTGGGTGGGATCGATGGCCATCATGCGTCCGCTTCCGGGCTCGAAGGCCCATCGAAGCCGATGGCATCGAGCGCCGGGTCGGCCCAGTGGTCGCGACGGCACAACCCGCGCGCTTCACAGGTGTCGCAGACCATGCCTTCGCCCAGCGCCCGCAGCGCGGCGCCCTGGCGCAACCGCTGCCAATCCCGAGCCAGGCCGTTCAGCAACGCCTGCGCGCTGGCCGTCACCTCGGGGTGCAGCACCGTTTCGATCGCCTGGCGGTCGTCGAGCGCCACATAGAGCGCCGACAGCACGGGTGGCACCGGCTCGGACGACAGCACTTGGGCGGCATAGAACGCAAGCTGGGTGTCCTCCAGCGGTTCGCGCAGTTTGTCGCGCAGGCCCGCAGCACTGCCGGTCTTGTAGTCGATGACCTGGACGGCGCCTCCACGTTGACGATCGATGCGATCGATGCGGCCGCGCAGACGCAGGCCGTCCAGGCCAACGGGCGCAACCAGCATGTCGGTCTCGCCGCACTGGTACTGCCAGCCCTCGGCGTCGCGCGCCAGCAGCCAGACCAGGTAGCGCTCGGCGAAAGCCGCCAACCCTGCGGCGAATGGCAGCATCGCCGGCCCGTCCAGCCCCGCCCGGGCCGCCGATGCACGCGCCAGCCCCACGAGGTGCTGGCATTGCGCTTCCGGCGTGCCAGCAGCGTCTCGGGTTTCGTGGAACCGGTACAAGGCCTCGTGCAAGAGGCTGCCGAAATCGCGCTTGCCGGGGTCGGCTTCCAACTCCTCGGCTTCCGAAAGGCGCAGCACCGCGCGGGCGAAAAATCGATAGGGGCAAGCGCGCAGCGCCTCCACGGCAGTGGCGCTCACCGCATCGGGCAGGGCCTGGGCGGCGATCGGTGCCGGTTGGGCGGTGGGCTGCGGCAGACACCGCACCAGGTGCAGCGGCGCTTCGGATTCGGGCAAGGGTGCCAGGCCCCGCAAGGCACGCGCGGCCTGCAGGCGATCCACCCAGCGGGAACTGCCCACTGGTTCACTGCCCTCGGCCCTGCGGCGCAGCAGCAGCAGTTTCGGGTGCCGCAGCAGCTGTGTGAAACCCAATGCCGCGCGTTGCTGCCGGGCCGTGGCATCGTCCATGCCCATCGCGCGCAACGAGGCCTCGGGCAGCAACTCTGGCGCCGGCTGCGGCACGCCCAGTTGGCGTTCATCGGCGCCCGGCAACACCACCGCCCCGAAGGGCCGAAGGATGGCGCGAGCCAGCGGCGTGATGACCACCTGTGCAGCGTCCACCGACACCGGCGCGATGTAGGTGGCCTGCTCCAGCACCCGGCCCACCCAGGCGATGAAATCGTCCAGCGACAGGGCCAGGCCATCGACATCGCCACGCACGCTGGCCTGGTCCAGTCGCAAGGCGGCACGGACCCGTTCGGCCACCGGGTCTTCGGCCCAGAACGAGGCCGGCAGCAAGGTGGTCGCCAGCTCAGACAGCGCCTGCAGCCACCGTTTCAGCGACTGGCGCTGGGGCGCTGCAAAGGCCTGCCAGTGTGTCCGATGCGTTTGCCAACGCTCAAAAGACGCGTCCAGACCACCACCCGCTGGCGCCTCGATGCCCGCGCGACGCCAATGGCGCTCCAACTGATCCAGCCACGGCGTGGCGCCTGGAGCGGCGCAGGCTTTCAGGCCGTCCAGCCAGGCATCGGGGCCGGCCGCCGGGCGGGTGGCCCTGAGCAAGGCCATCAGGTGCGATGCCGCCCGAGTGGTGGACAAGGCCCAACCCGATTCGTCCGCCACGCGCAAGTCGCAGCGCTCGAGCAGTGCACGGATGCGGCGCACCAGCAGCCGGTCCTGTGCGATCAGGGCGACTGGCGTGTCGCCGCCACTCACTGCATCGATCACCGCTGCAGCACCCGCCCAGGCCTCATCCTCCATCGAGGGCACGGCTGCCAGCCGCGGCGCTGCTGCCGAGTGGGCCTCGAACGGGTCCGCCATGTCGGCATCGGCGACCAGGCGCAGACAAGGAACGCCACGATCGCTGTCGCGCTGCATCAGGGCCTCGGCCAGGCCATCCTTGCCGCCTGCCTGCAGTACCACCCATGCCGATGGCGCCAGATCGTGCAAGCGGTCGGTGGCGGGGGCGGCGCTCAGGCTGGCCCAGTGCACTGCGAGCCGGCCCAAGGCCGCCTCCCGAGCGCCCGGCCCGTCTGTGGCTGGCAGCGCCAACGCTGCAGCCGCCCACCAATCGGCGCGTTGCGGCGGGGACTGCCCGGCGGCAGCCCGCATCAGGGCATGCGCAGCGTCCACCACGTCGGCAATGGCTTGGGCATGGGCGGCCGGGTCGCGTCCGCGCCAATCGCGCAGGCCAGGCAGCGAGGCCAGCCAGCGCTCGGCCAGCAACTGATCCAGGGCCCTATCGCCGCTGGGCGATTCGGCGGCCGGCGCCTCGGCCGGGCCCAGCGACGCAGCGAGCGTGCGCAGCGTCTCAACCCGCGGCATCCAGCCCCCCTCGGCAGCCAGGGCGCGGCGGCAGGGCGGCAGCAATTCGGCAAACGGCAACACCAGGACCGCGTCGCGCGGTACAGCGCCGACGCTGTCCAACCAGGCCAAGGTGTGTCGAGCCACCCGCGGCCACATCGCGGTGGGCGACAACTCGGCAGGCATGTGGTACGTGGTGATCGTGCTCAACGAGGTCCCTGCGGCGCGCGCCCTGCCGGATTCACGCGGGTGCGCGTCCTGGCGGGTACCCGGGCAGGTGCACAGTGTCGCCCACAGCGACACCATGGCCTTTGTGTCAGAATTCTTCAGCCACCGAGGAACCCTACATGGCCAGCGAATTGATCAAACATGTCACCGACGCGTCCTTTGACAGCGACGTGCTTCAGTCCCCGACACCCGTGCTCGTGGACTATTGGGCCGAGTGGTGCGGTCCCTGCAAGATGATTGCCCCGATCCTGGACGAGACCGCCAAGGAAATGGGCGCTCGCCTGCAGATCGCCAAGATGAACGTCGACGAGAACCGCGATGTGCCGGCGAAGTTCGGCATCCGCGGCATCCCGACCTTGATGTTGTTCAAGGGTGGTCAGTTGGCCGCAACGAAAGTCGGCGTGCTTTCCAAGGCGCAGTTGACGGCCTTCATCGAGCCGCATCTATAATCGGCCCATTGCAACGGCAGCCACCGCAAGTTGGGCTGTATCGACCGGTCGCCGTTGCCACAAGTTCTGCCACCGTGTCGCCGGGTCGGTTCCCGGATGAAAAAGGCACGGTTCCGGCCACCACCCCAAGCGCTCCTGCCACCACTCGCCCACCCGGCGAGCCTTGTCGCAGCCGATCGGCGTGTGGTTCCGCTGAAGATGGCCTCAAGCGTCCCTGGCAAGGCGCCGGCCCACCACCCAAGGGTGATTCCTTAAATGCATCTTTCCGAACTGAAGGCGCTCCACGTCTCCGCACTCATCACGATGGGCGAGGCGCTGGAGATCGACAACGTCGCTCGCTTGCGCAAGCAGGAGTTGATGTTCGCCATCATGAAAAAGCGCGCCAAGGCCGGCGAGCAGGTGTTCGGCGATGGCGTGCTGGAGGTGCTGCCCGACGGCTTCGGCTTCCTGCGCTCGATCGAGGCGAGCTACATGGCGTCCACCGACGACATCTACCTCTCGCCCAGCCAGGTGCGCCGCTTCAACCTGCACACCGGTGACCTGATCGAAGGCGAGGTGCGCGTGCCCAAGGACGGCGAACGCTACTTCGCCCTGGTCAAGGTGGACCGCGTGAACGGGCTCACGCCCGAGGAGAACAAGCACAAGATCATGTTCGAGAACTTGACACCGCTGTTCCCGAAGGAACAGTTCAAGCTCGAACGCGACACCAAGGCCGAAGAAAATGTCACCAGCCGCATCATCGACCTGATCGCGCCCATCGGCAAAGGCCAGCGCGCATTGCTCGTGGCGCAGCCCAAGACCGGCAAGACGGTGATGATGCAGCACATCGCCCACTCGCTGGTGGCCAATCACCCCGAGATCCACCTCATCGTGCTGCTGGTGGACGAGCGCCCGGAGGAGGTGACCGAGATGATCCGCACCGTGCGCGGCGAGGTCATCAGCTCCACCTTCGACGAGCCCGCCGCGCGCCACGTGCAGGTGGCCGAGATGGTGATCGAGCGTGCCAAGCGCCTGGTCGAACTCGGCAAGGACGTGGTCATCCTGCTCGACTCCATCACCCGGCTGGCCCGGGCCTACAACAACGTGCTGCCTTCCAGCGGCAAGGTGCTCACCGGCGGCGTGGACGCCAATGCGCTGCAGCGTCCCAAGCGCTTCTTCGGCGCCGCTCGCAACGTGGAGGAAGGCGGCTCGCTCACCATCATCGGCACCGCATTGATCGACACCGGCAGCCGCATGGACGAAGTGATCTACGAAGAATTCAAGGGCACCGGCAATTGTGAAATCCACCTCGACCGCCGCATGGCCGAGAAGCGCGTGTACCCATCCATCTTGATCAACAAGACCGGCACGCGCCGCGAAGAACTGTTGCTCAAGCCGGAGATCCTGCAAAAGACCTGGATCCTGCGCAAGCTGCTGTACAACATGGACGAAATCGAGGCGATGGAGTTTGTGCTGGACAAGATGAAGTCGACCAAGAACAACCTCGACTTCTTCGACATGATGCGCCGTGGTGGCTGAGCCCGGACACACGAATTGCCTGCGCGCGTTGGAGTGCCCGGCGACGCACCCAAGTCATGCACGAGCGTGGCGAGCCATGATTCGTGGCTATAATTCCGGGTTTTCCGCTTGCGGCAATCTTCCTGGTAAGTGCAGTGCGCATGGTGCGCGCGGTGGCTGCCGACGTGATACTGAATAAGGGTCTCCCATGAAAGAAGGCATTCACCCCAACTACCGCGATGTGTGCTTCGTGGACCTGTCCAACGGCTTCAAGTTCGTCACCCGCTCGACGGTGCAGACCAAGGAAACCGTGAAGATGGACGATGGCCGCGAGTTGCCCCTCGTCAAGCTGGAAACCACCAGCGAGACCCACCCGTTCTACACGGGCACGCAAAAGAGCATCGACAGCCTGGGTGGTCGGGTTGAGAAGTTTCGCAACAAGTTCGCGCGCGTGGGCATCAGCAAGAAGTCGGCCTGACGGTCGGCCGATACTGGGATCGCATGGCCCAGCCTCGGTCAACCCCGTGTTGATCGCGTGTCAGACAACAGGGCAGCTGCGGCTGCCCTTTTTCATGGCCATGTCCATCACGGCCATGCGCAGGTCGACTCATTCGTGACTTCACCCACCCGCCCTGCACTGGTCAGCCGCGACGCGGCGCAGCGCCTGCCGCGCTTGGCCCTGCTGCTGTTTTGCGCGGCCTATGTGCTGCCGGGGCTCTTCGGCCGCGACCCCTGGCGGGGCGCTGATCTCAGTGCCTTTGGCCAGATGTTGGCCATGGCGCAGGGCCGGGCGTCCTGGCTGGCACCCGCATTGGGAGGCGTGCCCACCGACGGCGCCCTGCTGCCACATTGGATCGGTGCCGCCAGCATTGCGCTGGGTGCACCCTGGCTGGACCCCGCCCTGGCCGCGCGCATCCCGTTCGCCTTGCTGTTGGTGCTCACCTTGCTGGCGGTGTGGCGTGCCTGCTTCAACCTGTCGCTCAGCGAACCGGCGCAGCCCCTGCCCTTCGCCTTTGGCGGTGAGGCCAACGCGGTGGACTATGCCCGCGCGATGGCCGACGGCGCCTTGCTGGCGCTGATCGCCACCCTGGGCCTGCTGTGGCTGGGCCATCAGACGACGCCGGAAATCGCGCAATTGGCCGCGGTGGCGTCGTTCCAGTGGGCCTTGTCGGCAGGGGTCAGGCGACCGCGCAGCGCGCGAGCCGGCCTGCTGATCGCCCTGCCTGCGTTGGCCGCCAGTGGCGCGCCGACCATGGCCATGGTGCTGGCGCTGGGCGCCGTGGTGCTGAGCCTGCGCCAGCGCGAACCAGCATGGCGCAGCCTGGCGCCGTGGCTCGTCGGCTCAGCGGCGCTGGCGGCGTTGGCCGCATGGCCCGTGCACGGCTGGGCCTGGCGCCTGGCGCCGCGGCTCGACCTTCAGTCATTGGCCCGCCTGTGGCTGTGGTTCCTGTGGCCCGCGTCGGCCCTGGCGGCATGGACACTTTGGCGCTGGCGCCGCCACCTGATGCACTGGCACCTGGCCCTGCCCTTGCTGTCGTTCGCTGTCGCGCTGGCAGCCAGCGTGGTGATGGACGGCGCAGACCGTCCGCTGTTGCTGGGCCTGCCCGGCATCGCCGTCCTGGCGGCCTTCGCCCTGCCCACGCTGCGCCGGCGTGCAGCAGCCGCCATCGATTGGTTCTCGGTCTTCTTCTTCAGCCTGGCGGCGTTCGTGATCTGGTTCTACTACGTGGCTGCCCAGACGGGCACCCCAGCACCAGCGGCCAACAGCGTGGCACGCCTGGTGCGCGGATTTGAAGCCCGCTGGTCACCGATCGAACTGCTGTTCGCCGCGGCCGGCACCCTGGCCTGGCTGTGGCTGGTGCGCTGGCGCACCAGCCACCACCGGGCCGTCATCTGGAAGAGCCTGGTCCTGCCCGCGGGCGGTGTGGCGTTGTGCTGGCTGCTGGCCATGACCTTGTGGCTGCCGGCCATCGACCATGCCCGCAGCTACCGCCCGCTGATCGAGCGCATCAGCCGCAACCTGCCCGCCGACGCCTGCATCGCGGCACCCGATGGCTCACCCTCGCTGGTGGCGGCACTGGAATATCACGCGCATCGGCGAGTCGACGCATCGCCTCAAGCCGCGAATGGCCGCTGCGAGGTGCTGGTGCTGGTTCGGCGCGGCACCGCGCCACCCCCAGCGCCCGTCGGTTGGCAGACCCTGGCAACCGAGCAGCGCCCCACCGAGCGCAACGAGTTCACGCTGGTGTATCGGCGCTGAGGGCGGTCGGCTGTTCGGTGCCCAGACGCACCGAAGGAAGGTGCAGGGTGAACGATGAACCTCGCCCTGGCTCGCTGTCGATCTGCAACTCGCCGCCGTGGCGCTGCATCACGTGCTTCACGATGGACAGGCCCAGACCCGTTCCACCAGTCTCGCGTGAGCGGCTGCCGTCCACACGATAGAACCGCTCGGTCAGTCGTGGCAGGTGTTCGCGCGCGATGCCGGGACCGTTGTCCACCACCGACAGGCTGCCGCTGCCATCACCCAGCCGACGCCAGCGCACTTCGATGCGGCCGCCCTCGGGCGTGTAGCGCACGGCATTGCTCAGAAGGTTGCCCAGGGCACTCTGCAACTCCGACTCGGCACCCGCGATCAGCAGGTGGGTGTCCGCCGGCGCCACCAGGCCGTGCCGCCCCTTCGACAGGCCGCGCGCATCACCCATGGCACGCCGGACCAATGCGTCCAGCGAAACCCATCGGTCCACAGTGGGCCGCGGGCTGCCCTCCAACTGCGAAAGCGTCAACAGGTCCGCCACCAGCACCTGCATGCGGGTCGTCTGTTCCTGCATCAGCGCCAGCACACGGCGCCGCTCCGTGTCGCTGAGCGGCAAGCTGGCCATGGTCTCGACGAAACCGGCCAAGACTGTGAGTGGCGTTCTGATCTCATGTGAAACGTTGGCCACGAAATCCCGGCGCATGGTCTCCAGGCGGTGCCGCTCGGTCACGTCCTGGGTGAGCACGAGTTTCTGTCCGGCGCCGTGCCGGCGCACCAGCACCGAAAGCGTCGTGCCAGGCACGGGAGACGCGATGACCACCGCTTCATCGCCGGCAGAGGCCTTCACGCAGGCGACGAAATCGGGATTGCGCACCAGGTTCGTGATGGGCTGCAGCAGGTCGCGCCGGGCATCCAGCCCCAGGTGTTCGGCCGCCACGCGGCTGCACCATGCAATCTGGTCTTCGGCATCGAGCAGCAACACGCCATTGGGCGAGGCCTCGATGCCCGACAGGAACTGCGCCAGCCGCTCACGTTCGTCGGCCAAGGCCTGTTCGCGGACGCGCAGTTCGCGTTCAATGCGGTAACCCATGTCGGCCCAAAGCCCGACCCGACCTGGTGCCTCGGTTTCGCTGGCCGTGTGCAGCCAGCGCATCAGCCGTTGCACCCGCCACTCGTCCGCCACCAACCAGGCCGACAGCGCAAGCACTGCGCCGGCACACAGGCCCGCCATGGGCGCACCCACCGAGGCACCCGCCCAATGCCCCGCTGTGCCGCCAGCCACCAGCACCAGCAGGGCCACCACCAGGCGAGGCAACCAGGCGATCATGCGCAGCCGGCGATCACGTCAACAATGAGCCGGCGTTGCGCGTCAACCGGTAGCCCGCGCCCCGTACCGTGTCGATCATCCAGGCGCATTGCGCCGGCGCCAGCGCCTCGCGCAAGCGCTTCACGTGCACGTCCACGGTTCGCTCTTCGATGAAGACGTGATCACCCCAGACCTTGTCCAGCAACTGCGAGCGGCTGTGCACGCGCTCGGGATGGGCCATCATGAAGTGCAGCAGCCGAAACTCCGTCGGCCCGAGGCGCAATTCCACCCCGCCGTGGCTGACACGGTGCGTCACCGGATCCAGCTTCAACCCGGCGACTTCCACCGCTTCGTCCAGGGCCTGCGGGGCTTTGCGCCGCAGTACGGCGCGAATGCGGGCCATCAACTCATTGGTGGAGAACGGCTTGGCCAGGTAGTCGTCGGCGCCGGCATCCAGGCCGGCGATCTTGTCGCCCTCCTCGCCCCGCGCCGTCAGCATGATGATGGGCAGTTCGCGCGTGCGTACGTCGCTGCGCCATTGACGCGCCAGGGCCAGCCCCGATTGGCCAGGGAGCATCCAATCCAGAACCACCAGGTCCGGCAATTCGCCGTCGATCTCGAAACGGGCCTGCTCGGCGGTGCCCGCCAGGGTCACTTCGTGCCCAGCGTGTTTCAGGTTGATGGCGATGAGTTCGGCGATGGCCGGCTCGTCCTCCACCACCACGATCTTGCTCATGCTGCTCTATCCTCTGCAGGCGAACGACGCAACGGCAACCAAGCAGACGCCGTGGAACCGGCTCTGCCGGGCCACCGGGGGCGCCCCCGTCGGGGGGAGGCACCGAAGGCGCTTCGGGGGGGGGCTCATCTCAGCGCGCCAGCGACTCGACGGTCTCGATGGAATTGTGCCGAACGTCGGTCCCCTTGACGATGTAGATGATGACCTCGGCCAGGTTCTTGGCATGGTCGCCAACGCGCTCGATGGCCTTGGCCACGAACACCAAATCGATGGCCGCCGAGATGGTGCGTGGGTCTTCCATCATGTAGGTGATCAGCTTGCGCATCAGGCCTTCGAATTCCTGGTCGATCTGGTCGTCGTGCTTCAGAACCTCGAGTGCCGCCTCGACATCGAGGCGGGCAAATGCATTGAGCGCCTGGCGCAGCTGCCGCGTCGCCAACTCGGCCTCGTAGGTGAGGTCCGACACCGGCAGCTGCATGCGCGTGGACATGCCGGCGTCGAGCAAGCGCTGAACCATGCGCGCAATGCGCGCGGCCTCGTCGCCGATGCGTTCCAGGTTGGCAATGGTCTTGGACACGGCAATCAGCAGGCGCAGGTCGCGCGCGGTGGGTTGGCGGCGCGCGATGATGGACGAGAGATCGCGATCGATCTCCACCTCCATCGCGTTGACACGCTCCTCCTGCTTGAGCACCTGCACCGCCGTTTCGGCACTGAAGTTGGACAGCGCGTAGACCGCGTTGACCACCTGGGCCTCGACGATGCCGCCCATTTCCAGCACACGCGTGGAAATGCCGCTGAGTTCGGCGTCGAATTGCGTTGAAAGGTGCTTGTCGGTCATCCGAATCTCCCGGTGATGTAGTCTTCGGTGTCCTTGCGCTTGGGCTTCATGAACAGGTCCGCGGTGCGGCCGAATTCGACCAGGTCGCCCAGGTACATGTAGGCCGTGTAGTCGCTGCAGCGGGCGGCCTGCTGCATGTTGTGGGTGACGATGACCACGGTGTAGTCGCTCTTCAGCTCGGTGATCAGCTCTTCGATCTTGCCGGTGGAAATCGGGTCCAGCGCAGAGCAGGGCTCGTCGAGCAACAGCACTTCGGGCTTGATGGCGATGCCGCGGGCGATGCACAGGCGCTGCTGCTGGCCGCCGGAAAGGCCCGAGCCGCTCTGGTCAAGCTTGTCCTTCGCCTCGTTCCACAGCGCAGCCTTCTTCAGCGCCCACTCCACACGCTCGTCCATCTCCACGCGCGACAGGCTTTCGAACAGCTTCACGCCAAACGCAATGTTGTCGTAGATGGACATCGGGAACGGCGTGGGCTTCTGGAACACCATGCCCACCTTGGCTCGCAGCAGGCTCACATCGAGCTTGCGGTCGAGCACGTTCTCGCCGTCGAGCAGGATCTGGCCCTCTGCACGCTGCTCGGGATACAGCTCGAACATGCGATTGAAGGTGCGCAGCAGCGTGCTCTTGCCGCAGCCCGACGGTCCGATGAAGGCGGTGACCTTCTTCTCGGGCAGATCGAGGTTGATGTGCTTCAGCGCATGAAAGCCGCCGTAGTAGAAATTCAGGTCCCGCACCGACAGCTTGGGCTGCTCGGTGATGACCGTGTCGACGCGTGCATCCATGCTCGTCTTTCAGTGTTTGTTGCGGAAGAACACGCGGGCCACGATGTTGAGGGCCAACACCCCCGTTGTGATCAGGAACACCCCCGCCCAGGCCAGCTTTTGCCAGTTTTCGTAGGGGCTCATCGCGAACTTGAAGATGGTCACCGGCAGGCTGGCCATGGGCTCGCCCAGCGAGCTGGTCCAGAACTGGTTCGACAAGGCCGTGAACAGCAGCGGCGCGGTTTCACCCGCGATGCGCGCCACGGCCAGCAATACGCCGGTGATCACTCCGGCGCGGGCGGCGCGCAGCGTGATCGAGAGAATGACCTTCCACTTCGGAGCCCCAAGGGCATAGGCGGCCTCGCGCAGGGCAGGCGGCACCAGGCTCAGCATGTTCTGGGTGGTGTTCACCACCACCGGAATGACGATCAGCGCCAGCGCCAGCACGCCCGCACCGCCCGAGAAGGTCTTGGCGCGCGCCACCACGGCCGAGTAGATGAACAGGCCGATCACGATCGACGGGGCGGACAGCAGGATGTCGTTGATGAAGTGCGTCAGTCGGCCCAGCCACTGATTGCGGCCGTACTCGGCCAGGTAAACGCCCGCCATGATGCCGATGGGCGTGCCCAGCAGCGTGGCCAGGCTCACCATCAGCAAGGAGCCAAAGATCGCGTTGGCCAGGCCACCCACCTCAGCCTGAGGCGGCGGCGTCATTTCAGTGAACACCATCAGGTTCAGGCCGCCCAGGCCCAGGGCAATGGTGTCCCACAGAATCCAGATCAGCCAGAACACACCGAAGGCCATGGCTGACAAGGCCAGAGTCAAAGCGATGGCGTTCACCACCTTGCGGCGGCGGTGGTGCGCCATGCGCGAACTGTCGAGCGCGGCGATGCTCATGAGCGCTTTCCTTCACCCTTGCGCAATTGCGCCAGCAGCAGTTTGGACAGCGACAGCACCACGAAGGTGATGAAGAACAGCACCAGGGCCAGGTAGATCAGCGAGGCCTGGTGCAGGCCCGCGCCAGCCTCGGCGAACTCGTTCGCCAAGGCCGAGGTGATGCTGTTGGCTGCTTCGAACACCGAGATCGAGTTCAGCTGATTCATGTTGCCGATGACGAAGGTGACGGCCATGGTCTCGCCCAGCGCACGGCCCAGCCCCAACATGATGCCGCCGACCACGCCGGCCTTGGTGTAGGGCAGCACGATCGAGGACACGACCTCCCAGGTCGTGGCACCCAGGCCGTAGGCGGACTCCTTCAGCATCGGCGGCGTCACCTCGAAGACATCGCGCATCACCGCCGCGATGTACGGAATGATCATGATCGCCAGGATGATGCCGGCCGACAGTATGCCGATGCCCACCGGCGGACCGGACACCAGCGCCCCGAGCACCGGCACGCCGTTGAATGCCGCCTGCAGCGGCTGCTGCACGAACCGCGCGAGGATCGGGCCGAAGACCATCAGGCCCCACATGCCGTAGACGATCGAGGGCACCGCCGCCAGCAATTCGATGGCCGTGCCGAGCGGGCGCTTCAACCAGCGCGGCGACATCTCTGTGAGGAACAGCGCGATGCCGAAGCTCACCGGCACGGCAATCAGCAAGGCGATGAGCGAGGTCACCAGGGTGCCGTAGATCATCACCAAGCCACCATAGCGGTCCTGCACCGGATCCCACTCGCTGTGGGTCAGAAAGCCCAGGCCGTATTCGCGGATGGCCGGCATCGCGCCCACCACCAGCGAGCCGATGATGCCCGCCAGCAGCGCGAGCGTCAGGCAAGCGGCGCCAAGCGCCAGCGAGGCGAACAATCGGTCGGCCCACGGCGAACGCATGGCTCGTGGCGCCGGTCTGCCCGACGGCGAAGCTCTTGGCACAGCATCGTCCTTGTCAGGAAACGAAGTGGCGGGCAGTGTAGCGGCCATGGCGTCGATCGCGGATTGCGTTGGCGCAGGGCTTACTTCAGCGCGACCGGCTTGCCGGCCGCATCCTTGATCTCGGCGGCCCACAGCTTGTGCACCAGGGCCTTCAGCGAGTCGGGCAAGGGCACGTACTCCAGGTCGGCCGCCGCCTTGTCGCCACTGGCGTAGGCCCAGTCGAAGAACTTCAGGGCAGTCGTGGCCTGGGCCGGCTTGTCTTGCGTCTTGTGCATCAGGATAAAGGTGGCACCAGTCAGGGGCCAGGAATCCTTGCCCGGTTGGTCGGTCAGCACTTGATAGAAGGTCTTGGCCCAGTCGGCGTTCGCGGCCGCGGCCTTGAAGTTCAGGTCATCCGGCGCCACGAACACGCCGGCCTGGTTCTTCATCTGCACCGTGTTCATCTTGTTCTGCTTGGCGTAGGCGTACTCCACGTAGCCAATCGAATTGGGCAGGCGCTGCACGAAGGCCGATACGCCCTCATTGCCCTTGCCGCCGGCGCCCGCCGGCCAGTTGACGGCCGTGCCCTCACCCACCTTGGTCTTCCATTCGGCATTCACTTTGGACAAATAGTTCGTGAAGATGAAGCTGGTGCCCGAGCCATCGGCGCGGCGCACTGGCGAGATCGCTGCATCCGGCAGCTTGACGCCGGGGTTCAGCGTCACGATGGCCGCGTCATTCCACTTGGTCACCTTGCCAAGATAGATGTCGCCGAGCACCTGGCCCGTGAGTTTCAGTGCACCGGGCTGAATGCCGACGACGTTGATCACCGGCACCACGCCGCCGATCACTGTGGGGAACTGAACGAGGCCGTCGGCCTTCAGTTCCTCGTCCTTCAGCGGCATGTCCGAGGCGCCGAAGTCCACCGTCTTGGACTTGATCTGCTTGATACCGGCACCCGAACCCACCGATTGGTAGTTGACACGGGCACCGGTGGCCTTGTGGTAGGCGTCGGCCCACTGGGCGTAGACAGGCGCCGGGAACGTGGCACCTGCGCCGGTGACTTCCTGCGCATGCGCAGAGATCGAGAAAGCGGCAGCTGCGGCAACCGCAACGCGCACGAAGATCGACGTGATCATGGTTCGGCCTTTCAGGGCTGGAGGCAAGGGTTCTTGCCGATGCAACACACTGTAGAAATCGAATGTGACAGTGTCATGACGCGCTGTCACCGTGGGTGTGGCCCGTTCAGGTTTCGACCTGACGCGACTCTCCGTCACCGCACTGTCACATTGAGGTCAAAGAATCGCGCACTGCCAAACCCTCCGGCTGCATTCCCTTCGGAACCCCATGCCCAAGACATCGCCGCCCCGCGAACTCTGGAAAGACATCCGCCGCGACCTCATTGACAGTTACGACGAAGAGCTGGAAATGGAGATCGACGATCGCGTTGCGGAGGACGTGCTGGGTGGCGACGGCCAGGCGGATGCCGAACGTGCGTCGCGCCTTTCCTACTTCAAGGCCTTGTTCGAGCTGCAGGGTGAACTGGTCAAGCTGCAGGACTGGGTGGCGGCCACCAGGCACAAGGTGGTGATCCTGTTCGAAGGACGCGACGCCGCGGGCAAGGGTGGCGTGATCAAGCGCATCACCCAGCGGCTGAATCCGCGTGTCTGCCGGGTGGTGGCCCTGCCGGCGCCAAACGACCGCGAGCGGACCCAGTGGTACTTCCAGCGCTACGTGGCCCATCTTCCGGCCGCCGGGGAAATGGTGCTGTTCGACCGCAGCTGGTACAACCGCGCCGGCGTCGAGCGGGTGATGGGCTTTTGCACCGAGGACGACGTGGAGGAGTTCTTCCGCTCGGTGCCCGAGTTCGAGCGCATGCTGGCGCGCTCGGGCATCCAGCTCGTCAAGTACTGGTTCTCGATCACCGACGACGAGCAGCATCTGCGTTTCCTGGGTCGCATTCACGATCACCTGAAACAGTGGAAGCTGAGCCCGATGGACCTGGAATCCCGCCGTCGATGGGAGGGCTACACCAAGGCCAAGGAAGACATGCTCGAGCGCACCCACATCGCTGAAGCGCCGTGGTGGGTGGTCCAGGCGGTGGACAAGAAGCGTGCGCGGCTCAACTGCATCGCGCACCTGTTGAAGCAGTTCGACTACCACGAGGTCGAACGCCCGCCCATCGAGCTGCCACAGCGCGAGCGACACGCCGACTACACGCGACAGCCCGTGCCCGATTCCATGCTGGTGCCGGAGCTCTATTGATGTCGGGCATGGCCTTTCGATGGTGTCGACTCACGCCGCTGCACGCTCAATCTCAGCCGGTGGCCACATGGCCTGGCTGAGCAGATCGATGCGGCAGCCCGATCGTCCTTCGGTTGGCGTTCGGTTTGCACTGGCCCCATCACCCCCGCCTCCGCAGGCGCCACACCACCCAGACACGGCTCACCCCACCATGGACCTCATCCTTTGGCGCCATGCCGATTCACGCGAGTTGCGTGACGATCAGAGTGACGCAGATCGCCCGTTGACCAAGAAGGGCGAGCGGCAGGCCCGCCGGATGGCCGACTGGCTGAACCAGCAAATGCCGCAAGGCACGCGCGTGCTGGTGAGCCCCACGCTGCGCACCCAGCAAACGGCCCAGGCCCTGGAGCGCAAGTTCAAGCTGGTGCCCGGCCTGGCACCCGATCAGACCGTCGACGCCCTGCTCACGGCCGCACGCTGGCCAGACGCACCCGACCCCGTGCTCGTGGTGGGCCACCAGTTCACGCTGGGCCTGACGGCCGCCTATTTGCTGGCCGGTGCCACCCAGCCCTGGGTCGTGCGCAAGGGCGCGGTCTGGTGGCTGCGTTCGCGCAAGCGCGAAGCCGGCGACGAGGTGGTGCTGCACGCAGCGCTGTCACCCGAGCTGATCTGAACCGCCGCGGCAACTGCGGCGGCCCTGCTTATCGCTTGGTATGCAGTTTGCGCCAGGCCAGCACGGCAATCAAACCGGTGGCCGCAGCGATGGCGATCACCACGATCCAGAAACCCTCGGGGTGCTGCGCCAACGGGATGCCACCGACATTCATGCCCAACAGACCGGCAGCCAGGTTGATGGGCAACGCCAGCACCGTCACCATGGTCAGCAGGAACAGGCTGCGGTTGTTCTCCTCGGCCACGCGGCTTGCCGTCTCGTCCTGCAGCAGCTTGATGCGATCCTGCAGCGCGGTCACGTCGCGCAAGGCAATGCCGAAATCGTCGCTGGCTTCGCGAAGGCGCTGTGCGTCGTCGGCCTTCATCCAGGTGGGCGGGTTGGACAACATGCGCAGCAGCGCGCCCGGCTCGGGCGACATCAAACGGTTCAGGCGCACGGCCAGGTGGCGCAGCCGTGCCAACTCGGCGCCATGTGGACTGCCGCGGCGCGCGAGCATCTGGTCCTCGATGTCGTCCACCCGATCGCCCGCCTTGCGGGCAATGTGTTGCAGCTCGTCGGCCTGGTCGCGCAGGAGATGGCCCAACAGGGCGACGCCGGTGTGGAAGCGTTCACCCCTTTTTACGGCGGCGCGCAACCGGTCCACACTGCGCAGCGGGTGACGCCTGGCACTCACCACCAGGCCCTGGCGCACATTCACCCACAGGGTCGCCATGTCGGTGGCGTCGAACGAGAAGTCGAAGGTCACATCATTGATGACCGCGAACACATGGTCGCTATCGCGGTGAATGCGGCTGGCGCGTGAATCACCCCGCAGGGCGTCGTAGAAGTCGTCGGGTAAGTCCGCGTTGGCGTGCAACCATGCTTCGGCCTGCGCATGCGACAGGTTGAAGTGCAGCCAGACGAAACTTCCTTGCGCCAAATCCCCCTGGCCCAGCCACGCCATGGCAGCCGTGGCGGTCACCGCTTGGCCAGGCCGACCATGCTCAAAGCGATAGCCGCAGATCAGCCCAAACCCATCGGCGCCATAGGTGCCGATGTCGGCCAGCTGCGGGTGCAAGTCCATGTCCTCGCATGCTGCCGCAGCACCATGACAGAACCGTGACCCCCGGCGCTCGACCAGCACAGGACCCACCCGCCCATCGGCCTCGGTCCGGGTGACATGACGATGTCACGGGATCGTCACACGGCGCTCATATGCTCCTCGATCCCTGCGTTCGCAGCCAAGGCGATGACCGCCCCATTCCAGCCCATGGCCATCCCGGACACCGAAACCACTCTTGCCACGCTGCCCTTGAATCGGGAACGCGCCATCCTGGCATTCAATCGGCGCGTGCTGGCTCAGGCTCAAAGGGCCGATGTTCCGCTGCTTGAGCGCATGAGGTACATCACCATCGTGTCGTCCAACATGGACGAGTTCTTCGAGGTGCGGTTTGCCGAGGTCCTGGAAACCTTGCGCGAGCGCGGTGGCGATGGCCCGGACCTCACGGTCGACTCCATTGCTGCCGCAGCGCACGCCATCATCGACGCGCAATACCGCATCTTCAACGACGAAGTGATGCCCGCCCTGGAGCGGCAGCGCATCCGGATCATCAATCATGCGCAACGCAATGCCGAGCAGCGGCGTTGGGTGGCACGCCTGTTCGATGTCCAGGTGCGCCCGCTGCTGGTCCCGGTGGCGCTGGACCCGGCCCATCCATTTCCGTTGGTGGCCAACAAGAGCTTGAACTTCATTGCCAAGCTCATCGACCGAACCGCGTCCCGAAGTGGGCAGACGGTGGCCATCGTCAAGGTGCCGCGCGTGCTGCCGCGCGTGATGCGCCTGCCGGATGCCCTGGTCGGTCCCGGCGAGCAGGGCTTCGTGCTCCTGACCAGCGTCATCCGCGCGCACCTGGCAGAGCTCTTCCCCGAGCGGGAAGTGCTGGCGTTCTCGCAGTTCCGCATCACCCGAGATTCCGAACTGGATGTCGACGAAGACGATGTCACCAACCTGCGGCAGGCCTTGCGATCGGGCCTGAGCACGCGGCATTTCGGCCAGGCCGTGCGCCTGGAGGTCGTGAGCACCTGCCCAGCGGAATTGTCTGCCCTGCTGCTGGAACACTGCGGCCTGCCGCGCGCCGCCTTGTACCCGGTGCATGGCCCCGTGAACTTGGTGCGGCTGAACCAGCTGATCGAGCTGGCCGATGCGCCACTGCTGCGATTCGACCACTTCGAGCCCGCTTGGCCGGCGTCGATGCAGCCACCACAGGGCGCGACCATGTTCGTACGACTTCAGGCCGGCGATGTTCTGCTGCACCATCCTTTCGAGAGCTTCGAGCCGGTGATCCAGTTCCTGCGCGAGGCCGTGGACGACCCCGACGTGCTGGCCATCAAGCAGACCATCTACCGCACCGGCAGCGAGAGTGTGCTGATGGACCTGTTGCTCGAGGCCGTGCGCCGTGGCAAGGAAGTCATGGTGGTGCTGGAGTTGAAGGCCCGCTTCGACGAAGAAGCCAATATCAACTGGGCTGAGCGACTGGAGGCCGTGGGCGCGCAGGTCGTGTACGGCATCGTGGGCTTGAAGACCCACGCCAAGCTGCTGCTGATCACCCGCCGCGAGCAGCGCGGCCGGTCCGGCCCGGTGTTGCGCCGATATGCCCACCTGTCCACCGGCAACTACAACCCGCGCACGGCCCGGCTCTACACCGACATCGGCTTTCTCAGCGCGGACGACAGGCTCACCTCCGAGGTGGACGACGTGTTCCTGCACCTGGCCAGCGGCGTGCCGGCGCGAGCGCACCGCTCACTGCTGTCCGCGCCCAATCAGATGCACGCCCACTTCGTTCGATGCCTGATGCGGGTCGCTGCCGCGGCGCGGCGCGGTCGCCCGGCGCGCGTGGTCCTCAAAGCCAATGCGCTGACCGACCCCGGTTTGATCGACGCGCTGCTCGCAGCGGGCCAGGCGGGCGCTGAAATCGACCTCGTCATCCGGGGTGCCTGCATGCTGCGCCCCGGCGTGCCGGGACACAGCGAGCGCATCCGGGTGCGCTCGGTGGTGGGGCGATTCCTGGAGCACACGCGCATCGTCTACTTCCGTTGGGGCAACGGCGAGGCCGACGAGGAACTGTTCCTGAGCAGCGCGGACTGGATGAGTCGCAACATGTTTCGCCGGGTGGAAGTCGCCTGGCCGATCCGCGACGCCCACTTGCGCCAACGTGTCATCGACGAATGCCTGGTGCCCTACTTGCATGACCGCGTCGACGCCTGGCTGTTGAAGACCGATGGCGAGTACCAGCCTTCGAATGGTGGCGGCTTGTCGGCGCAGCGTGCGCTGATGGGGCGCTACGCCGCCCTGCCGTCGACCACTCAGCGCCACGGCTGATCCCAGGCGCCTGGCCCAGGAAGCGCGGTGCACAGCGCGGATGGACGACCTCAGGGCAGCGCAGCGGCGGCCAGGCGCTCCGCGTCGGCCTGGGCACGGCTCGCCTCGCGCGCCTCCACCATCACGCGCAGCACCGGCTCGGTGCCGGACGCGCGGATGAGAACGCGTCCTTCGCCTGTCAGCCCTTGCTCCACGGCCATGGCTTCGGCCACCAGGCGCGGGTTCTGACGCCAGTCGCCCATCTCGGCCAGGCGCACGTTGATCAGGGTCTGCGGGAACAGCGTCACATCGGCCAGCATCTCGCCGACTGACTGGCCGCTGCGGCGCACCGCCTGCAAGACCTGGAGTGCACTGATGATGCCGTCACCGGTGGTGTGCTTGTCCAGCGCCAGCAAATGGCCCGAGCCTTCGCCACCCAGCAGCCAGCCGCGGGCAGCCAGTTCCTCCAGCACATAGCGGTCACCCACCTTGGCGCGCACCAGTTCCACGCCGCGTGCCTTCAGGGCCAGTTCGACGGCCATGTTGGTCATCAGCGTGCCGACGGCGCCGGGCACGGCTTGCCCCTGCGCCAGGCGATCGACCACCATGGCGTACAAGATCTCGTCACCGTTGAACAGCCGTCCGCTGCGATCGACCAGTTGCAGGCGGTCGGCGTCGCCATCGAGCGCCACGCCGTAGTCGGCCTGGTGCTCGGCCACGGCACGGACCAGGGCTTGCGGCGACGTCGCGCCAAACCCGGCGTTGATGTTGATGCCATCGGGCTTGCAGCCGATGGAAATGACCTGGGCCCCCAACTCGTGGAACACATCCGGCGCCACGTGATAGGCCGCACCATGGGCGGCATCGACGACGATCTTCAAACCCCGAAGCGACAAGTCCTTGCTCACCGTGCTCTTGCAGAACTCGATGTAGCGGCCGCTGGCGTCGTTGACCCGCCGCGCCTTGCCCAGGCTGGCCGCGTCCACCCATTGCGGCGGCTCGTTGAGCGCGGCCTCCACCGCCAATTCCCATTCGTCGGGCAGCTTCTCGCCCTTGGCCGAGAAGAACTTGATGCCGTTGTCCTGGTAAGGGTTGTGTGACGCGCTGATCACCGCACCCAGGTCGAGGCGCAACGCGCGCGTCAGGTAGGCCACACCCGGCGTTGGCAAGGGGCCGGTGAGCAGCGTGTCCACGCCGGCAGAGGCCAGCCCGGCCTCCAGAGAGGACTCGATCATGTAGCCGGAGATGCGCGTGTCCTTGCCGATCAACACCGTGGGCCGCGCAGATTGGCGCCTCAGCACGCGACCAACGGCATGCCCCAATCGCAGCATGAAATCCGGCGTGATGGGCGCCTGGCCCACTGCGCCGCGGATGCCATCGGTGCCGAAATACTGCCTTGCCATCTGTGATTGCTCCTGAACCAAACCCGACTTCACACCGCCGGCAACAGCCCGGCGGCGCGCCAAACTTTCAACGCGTCCACGGTCTCGGCCACATCGTGGACCCGAACGATGGCCGCACCCCGCACGACACTGGCAAGCGCCGCTGCCACGCTGGCCGATTGCCGATGCTGCACAGCGCGGCCCGTCAGCCGACCCAGCGTGCTCTTGCGTGACCATCCCACCAACAGCGGCTGCCCGAGGGCGAGCAATTCGGCCTGCCGTTGCAACAGCGCCCAATTGTGATCGGCGGTCTTGGCAAAGCCGATGCCTGGATCGAGCACGATGCGGTCCAATGCCACACCAGCGGCGAGAACGTCACGGCAGCGCGACGCCAGCCAGCCACACGCCTCCGCCACCACGTCGTCGTAGTGTGCGTCGGTCTGCATCGTGCCCGGCTCGCCACGCATGTGCATCAGGCACACGCCGGCCATGGCATGCTCAGCCAGCAGCGCCAGCGCGCCCGGACGCTGCAGCGCACGAACGTCGTTGACGATGTCCACGCCCAGGTCGAGCGCCTGACGCATCACCTCGGGCCGGCTGGTGTCCACAGACACCGGCACGCCCAGCCCCACCGCATGGTGCAGCACGGGCAGCACGCGCGCCAATTCCGCGTCCAGATCGGGTGTGGCCGCGCCAGGGCGGGTGGACTCGCCGCCGATGTCGAGGATGTCGGCGCCATCGGCCAGCAGGCGATCGCAGTGCGCTTGCGCGGCCGCTGTGGTGGCGAACGCGCCGCCGTCCGAGAATGAATCGGGCGTGACATTGACGATCCCCATCACCAGCGGTTGGTTCAGCGGGACGCGAAACCGGGTGGTCTGCCAATGCGACATTTGGTTCAGGCCCTGAAATGCAACAGGGCCCTCTCGGGCCCCGGCGATAGATGTGTCGAAGGGCCCGATCAGGCCACGGTGGCCGGCTTGCCATCGGTGCTCACCGGGCCGCTGCCGCTTGGGGGACCGCTGGCCTTGTTGGTACTGGATGGTGCCCAGTCCTTGGGCGGGCGTGGCGGCTTGCCCGTCATGATGTCCTCGATCTGATCGCTGTCGATGGTTTCCCACTCGAGCAGGGCCTTGGCCATCGTGTGCATCTTGTCCTGGTTGTCCTCGATGTGCTTGCGGGCAATGCTGTACTGCTCGTCGATGATGCGGCGGATCACCGCGTCCACCTTGCGCATGGTCTCCTCGGACATCGTGGTGGTCTTGGTCACCGAGCGCCCCAGGAACACCTCGCCTTCGTTTTCGGCGTAGACCATCGGACCCAGTTCGTCGGTCATGCCATAGCGTGTGACCATGTCGCGGGCGATCGCCGTGGCGCGCTCGAAGTCGTTGCTCGCACCAGTGGTCATCTGGTGCATGAACACTTCTTCGGCGATGCGGCCGCCAAAGAGCACGGAGATCGTGCTGAGCATGCGTTCCTTGTCCATGCTGTAGCGGTCACCTTCGGGCAACTGCATGGTCACACCCAGGGCTCGGCCCCGAGGGATGACAGTGACCTTGTGCACCGGGTCGGTCTTGGGCATCAGCCGGGCGACCAGCGCATGGCCCGCCTCGTGGTAAGCCGTGTTCTTGCGCTCCTCTTCCGGCATGACCATGGACCGGCGCTCGGGGCCCATCATGATCTTGTCCTTGGCCTTCTCGAAGTCCACCATCTCCACGACGCGGCCGTTGCGGCGCGCGGCAAACAGCGCCGCTTCATTCACCAGGTTGGCCAGGTCGGCACCGGAAAACCCCGGCGTGCCGCGTGCCAGGATGTCGGCGCGGATGTCCTGCCCGACCGGCACCTTGCGCATGTGCACATTGAGGATCTGCTCGCGGCCACGCACGTCGGGCAGCGTCACGTAGACCTGCCGGTCGAAACGGCCGGGACGCAGCAACGCGGGGTCGAGGATGTCGGGTCGGTTCGTGGCCGCCATCACGATCACGCCGAGGTTGGTCTCGAAGCCGTCCATCTCGACCAGCATCTGATTCAGCGTCTGCTCGCGCTCGTCGTTGCCGCCACCGAGGCCAGCGCCACGGTGGCGCCCCACGGCGTCGATCTCGTCGACGAAGATGATGCAGGGCGCACTCTTCTTGGCCTGCTCGAACATGTCCCGCACTCGGGCGGCGCCCACGCCGACGAACATTTCGACGAAGTCGGAACCCGAGATGCTGAAGAACGGCACCTTGGCTTCACCCGCAATGGCCTTGGCCAGCAGTGTCTTGCCGGTGCCCGGGGGGCCGACCAGCAGCACACCTCGCGGAATGCGCCCACCCAGCTTCTGGAACTTCTGCGGGTCCTTCAGGAAGTCGACCAGTTCCTTCACCTCTTCCTTGGCTTCGTCGCAGCCGGCCACGTCGGCAAAGGTGGTGGTGTTGTTGGCCTCGTCCAGCATGCGCGCCTTGCTCTTGCCGAAGCTGAACGCGCCACCCTTGCCGCCGCCTTGCATCTGGCGCATGAAGTACACCCACACGCCAATGAGCAACAGCATCGGGCCCCAGCTGAGCAGCAGGGTCATCAGCATCGAGGGTTCTTCGCGCGGCTTGACGTCGAACTTGACCCCGTTGTTGCGCAGATCACCCACCAGGCCGCGATCGAGATAGGTGGCGGTGACGCGCAGGCGCTTGTCGTCGGTGGTCGTGGCGAGGATCTCGGTGCCACCGCCGCCTTCTTGCAGCGTGACGGACTTGATGCGCTTGGCCGCCACCTCATCCAGAAACTCGGAGTAGCCAATCTGGCTGCCCTGCGCCACCCCGCGGTCGAACTGCTTGAACACGGTGAACAGCACCAGTGCGATCACCAGCCAGACAGCGACCTTCGAGAACCATTGATTGTTCACCGCGGCTCCTTTAGCCATTCCGAACTGCGCCGCGGGTGCGGGATGCCACCCAAAGCGAACGCAATTCCTCGGTATGTGGGGCGGATTCTAGTAGACGCAAGAGGCGCCGCCGAGGCAATCGACCGCCTTTGAAACAGGGGAATACGCCCCGAATTCAACGCATTGCTGCGCGAAGGCAAACCCGTCACTGGGGTTTGAGACCCATACCGACCAGAAAGGTTTCAGCCGATCGGTCACGCGATGCTTTGGGTTTGATGGGCTTGACCACGCGAAAGGTCTTCTTGAAACGGTCCACCAGCTGGCTGTAACCACTGCCGTGAAATACCTTGGCCACCAAGGCGCCTCCGGGTTTGAGATGCTGGACCGAAAACTCCAGCGCCAGTTCCACCAGATGCTCGATGCGTGCGGCGTCGGCCGACTCGATGCCAGACAAGTTGGGCGCCATGTCCGAGACGACCACATCGACCGGACGGCCATCCACGGCAGCATTCAGCTGAGCCAAGACCGCGTCGTCGCGAAAGTCGCCCTGGATGAACTGCACGCCCTCGATCGCCTCCATCGGCAAGATGTCCAGCGCGATGATCACGCCATCGAGCTCGCCCACCGCGGCGCCACCAGCACCGGCCGCCTTCGGAGCAAAGCGGCGCCGCAAGTACTGGCTCCAGGCGCCGGGCGCCGAGCCCAGATCGACCACGATCTGGCCGGGCTTGAACAGTGCCACGGTCTCGTCGATCTCCTTGAGCTTGTAAGCGGCTCGCGCACGGAACCCCTCCCGCAGCGCCAACTTGACGTAGGGGTCGTTCATGTGATCGTTCAGCCAGGCCTTGTTGACCTTCTTGCTCTTTGTCTTGAATTTCATCGAATGCGATGGCGGGGTGCTGAGGGGGATAATACGGTGATGCCTGCCATTTCACTGACACCCGCCGAACGCAAAGACAAGCGTGGCGAAGCCCATCACCTGAACCCGGTCGTGTTGATCGGATCGGACGGCTTGACGCCTGCCGTCGTGAAGGAAATCGACACCGCCTTGCGCGCCCACGGCCTGATCAAGGTGCGGATGTTCTCGGACAGCCGGCCTGATCGAGAGGCCGCGCTGTCGCAGTTGGCCGAACAACTCGGCGCTGCGCCGGTGCAGCACATCGGCAAGTTGCTGGTGCTGTGGCGCCCGATTCCCGAGAAGGCGTCGGTGGAAGCCGACGCTCGCTTGGCCGGCCCGCGCGTGGTGAAGATCCTGAAGTTCTCCAAGAGCGGCAATCACCGCGCACAAATCAAGAAGGTCACGGTGTTCGGCAACCAGCGTGTCACGGCCGGTGGCGAGGTCAAACGCGCCAAGTTGCGGGTGACCAGCGTCAAGAAGAAGGCCCAGGGCTGATTCCCGAACGTGGCGCTGTCGAGCGCCACGCCAAGACCAGCACCAGCAAGCCCTTCACCACAAACATCGCGGCACTGGCCAGGTGCAGCTGGCCAAAGGTGAAAGCGCCTTGCCCGGCCCGCGCCGCCGGCAACATCGGCTGGATGGCGAAATAGCCCGACACGGTACAGAACACCGTGCCCAGCAGCAGCAACACGTCGGTGGACAGCACCGAGCCCTGACCCGCCCCGGCAGCGTCGCGCGCCCTGCGACGCTCGGCCAGCAGCAACCACACCCCGAGTACCAGGCTCAGCCATGCTTCCTGAGCCAGGATGCGCGCAACCACCCTGCCCGCGTCGGCCGTCGCCAAGGTGGCGAAGGGCGCAGGGGTGGCGATGAAGCCGACACAGAGCAGCGCGCCGGCCCAGGCGGCCGGCAGCAGGCGATGCAGGCGATCCATCAGCATCGCGATGCCGCACTCACCGGTAGCGCACTTCCACGATCTCGTAGCGCTTGATGCCGCCCGGTGCCTGCACCTCGGCCACATCGCCGGCTTCCTTGCCAATCATCGACCGCGCGATGGGCGAACTGATCGAGATCAGGCCCTGCTTCAGATCGGCCTCGTCATCACCAACGATCTGGTAGGTGACCTCCTGACCGGATGCTTCTTCTTCCAGGTCGACCGTGCAGCCAAACACCACGCGGCCACCGGCATCCAGCGTGCTGGGGTCGATCACCTGCGCCGCCGCCAACTTGCTTTCGATTTCGAGGATGCGGCCTTCGATGAAGCCCTGCTTGTCCTTGGCGGCCTCGTACTCGGCGTTTTCAGACAGGTCGCCTTGCGCGCGCGCTTCGGCGATCGCCCGGATCACGGCATGCCGCTCGACGGACTTGAGCCGCTGCAACTCGTCCTTGAGCTTCTCGGCGCCGCGCTTGGTAAGGGGAATGGTGGCCATGGTCGTGAAAGAGGTAGACGCAAAATGAGATCGCCGCCAGGGCCACGACAGTGGCACCGGCGGCGGCAGACAACGCGACGAATCTTAGTGCAGTTCCGCGTGCAACTCCTGCAGGGACTTCACCGTCATCCCTTGCTGGTGCTTCATCGCCTCGGTGGCTGCCTCGCAGCCCGCCATCGTGGTGTAGTACGTGACGCGATTGGCCAGTGCTGCGGTGCGGATGTAGCGCGAGTCGCCAATGGCCGTGCGCGTCTCGTCCACCGTGGTGAACACCAGCTGAATGTCGCCGGCCTTGACCATGTCGGCAATGTGCGGGCGCCCGTCCTTGACCTTGTTGACGACCTTCACCGCAATGCCGGCCTCGGCGATCGCAGCCGCCGTGCCCTTGGTGGCCACGACCTGGAAGCCCAAGGCCACCAGCGACTGCGCCACCTTCACGCCCCGCGCCTTGTCGGCGTCCTTCACCGAGATCACCACGGTTCCCTTGGTAGGCAGGCGTGAACCGGCACCGAGCTGGCTCTTGAGCATGGCCTCGCCGAAGCTGCGACCCGTCCCCATCACCTCGCCGGTGGAGCGCATCTCGGGCCCGAGGATCGGATCGACGCCCGGGAACTTGTTGAACGGGAACACCGCCTCCTTGATGCTGAAGTACGGTGGAATCACCTCGTGCGGCGGCTTGCCACCGGCGCCCTTCTGATCCGACAGCCGCTGTCCGGCCATGCAGCGCGCCGCAATCTTTGCCAGGGCCTGACCCGTGGCCTTGCTGACGTAGGGCACCGTGCGTGAGGCACGCGGATTCACCTCCAGCACGTAGACCACGGCGTCGTCGCCAACGCCCTGGATCGCGAACTGCGTGTTCATCAGGCCCACCACCTTCAAGGCCTTGGCCATCAGCGTTGCCTGCCGGCGCAGCTCGTTCTGCAACTTGGGGCTCAGCGAATACGGCGGCAGCGAGCAGGCCGAGTCGCCGGAATGAACGCCAGCCTGTTCGATGTGCTCCATGATGCCGCCGATCATCACGTCGGTGCCGTCGCTGATGCAGTCCACGTCCACCTCGATGGCGTCGTCGAGGAAGCGGTCCAGCAGCACCGGCGACTTCTCGGACACGCGCACGGCCTCGCGCATGTAGCGCTGCAGGTCCTTGTCGCCATGCACGATTTCCATCGCGCGGCCACCCAACACGTAGCTGGGGCGCACCACCAACGGATAGCCGATCTCGTGGGCCAGCAACAGCGCGGCCTCTTCGGTGCGCGCCGTGCGGTTGGGCGGCTGCCGCAGACCCAGCTCGTTGAGCAGCTTCTGGAAGCGTTCCCGGTCTTCTGCGATGTCGATCGAATCCGGCGTGGTGCCAATGATGGGCACGCCATAGGATTCGAGGTCGAGTGCCAGCTTCAACGGCGTCTGGCCGCCATACTGCACGATCACGCCGACCGGCTTCTCCTTGTCGACGATCTCCAGCACGTCTTCCAGCGTCACCGGCTCGAAATACAGGCGGTCGGAGGTGTCGTAATCGGTGGAGACGGTCTCCGGGTTGCAGTTGACCATGATGGTCTCGTAGCCATCCTCGCGCATCGCCAGCGCGGCGTGCACGCAGCAATAGTCGAACTCGATGCCCTGGCCGATGCGGTTGGGGCCGCCACCCAGCACCATGATCTTCTTGCGGTCGCTGGGCTCGGCTTCGCACTCGCCGTCGAGCGTCTCATAACACGAATAGAGGTAGGCCGTCTGCGTGGCGAACTCGGCCGCACAGGTGTCCACCCGCTTGTAGACCGGGCGCACGGCCAGCGCATGCCGCGCCTTGCGCACTTCGTGCTGGTTGCTCCCCATCAGCTTGCCCAGTCGGCGGTCCGAGAAGCCCTTCTGCTTCACGTGGCGCAGCTCGGCGGCGCACAGACTCGCCAGCGTGCGGGTCTTCAACTGCGCTTCGGTGGCAATGATTTCTTCGATCTGCGCCAGGAACCAGGGATCGATGGCCGTCTCTTCGAAGATCTCCTCCAGGCTCATGCCGATGCGGAAGGCGTCACCGACGTAGAGGATGCGCTCCGGGCCGGCATTGCCGATCGCTTCGATGATCTCGTCACGGTCGCCGTCTTGGCAGGTGGTGCGCTCGGACATGCCATCGATGCCCGTCTCCAGCCCGCGCAAGGCCTTCTGGAAACTCTCCTGGAAGGTGCGGCCCATGGCCATCACTTCACCGACGGACTTCATCTGCGTGGTCAGGCGCGCATCCGCAGCCGGGAATTTCTCGAAGGCGAAGCGCGGGATCTTGGTGACGACGTAGTCGATGCTGGGCTCGAACGATGCCGGCGTGGCACCGCCCGTGATGTCGTTGCGCAACTCATCGAGCGTATAGCCCACGGCCAGCTTGGCGGCGATCTTGGCGATGGGGAAACCCGTGGCCTTCGAGGCCAACGCCGATGACCGAGACACGCGCGGATTCATCTCGATCACCACCATGCGTCCGTCGCGCGGGTTGATCGAGAACTGCACGTTCGAGCCGCCCGTGTCCACGCCGATTTCGCGCAGGATGGCGATCGAGGCGTTGCGCAGCAACTGGTATTCCTTGTCGGTGAGCGTCTGCGCCGGCGCGACCGTGATCGAGTCGCCGGTGTGGATGCCCATCGGGTCCAGGTTCTCGATGGCGCAGACGATGATGCAGTTGTCTGACCTGTCCCGCACCACCTCCATCTCGAACTCTTTCCAGCCAATGAGCGACTCTTCGATCAGCAACTCGTTGGTGGGTGAGAGGTCGATGCCGCGCTTGCAGATTTCTTCGAACTCCTCCGGGTTGTAGGCAATGCCGCCACCGGTGCCACCGAGCGTGAAACTGGGTCGAATGACCATCGGGAAACCCGTGCCGCCGATCTGGGCCGTGATGCGCTTCTGCACGGCCCAGGCGTCATCCATCGAATGCGCAATGCCGCTTCTGGCCGAGTCCAGGCCGATGGAGGTCATCGCATCCTTGAACTTCAGGCGGTCTTCGGCTTTCTCGATGGCGTGCTCGTTGGCGCCAATCATTTCCACGTCGTACTTGGCCAGCACGCCGTGCTTGTGCAGATCGAGTGCGCAGTTCAGCGCCGTCTGGCCGCCCATGGTGGGCAGCAGGGCCATCTTTTCATTCGGGCGTGCGGCGCGCTCCTTGGCGATGATCTTCTCCAGCACCTGCCAGGTGATGGGCTCGATGTAGGTGGCGTCGGCCATCTCCGGATCGGTCATGATGGTGGCCGGATTGCTGTTGACCAGCACCACACGGTAGCCCTCCTGGCGCAGCGCCTTGCAGGCCTGGGCGCCGGAATAGTCGAACTCACAGGCCTGGCCGATGATGATCGGGCCTGCGCCGATGATGAGGATGGATTTCAGGTCACTGCGCTTAGGCATTGGTCTTCTCCGCAAGGCTCGCCGTCATCAGTGCAGTGAAGCGATCGAACAAGTAGGCGATGTCGTGCGGGCCAGGCGAGGCCTCCGGGTGGCCCTGGAAGGAAAATGCCGGCCGGTCGGTACGGGCCAGGCCCTGCAGCGTGCCGTCGAACAGGCTCAGGTGGGTGGCGCGCAAAGTGGCCGGCAAGGTCTTCTCATCCACCGCGAAACCATGGTTCTGGCTGGTGATCGAGACGCGGCCGGAGTCCAGGTCCTTCACCGGGTGATTGGCGCCGTGGTGGCCGAACTTCATCTTGAAGCTGCGCGCGCCCGACGCCAGCGCCATGATCTGGTGGCCCAGGCAGATGCCGAAAGTGGGAATGCCGGTGTCTATGAGTTGGCGCGTGGCTTCGATCGCGTAGTCGCACGGCTGCGGGTCACCTGGGCCGTTGCTCAGGAAGATCCCATCGGGCTTCAGTTTCAATACCTCGGTGGCTGGGGTCCGGGCCGGCACGACGGTGACGCGGCAACCTCGACTGGCCAGCATGCGCAGGATGTTGCGCTTGACGCCAAAGTCGTAGGCCACCACATGGAAGCGCGACTCGGCCAGTTGGCCATAGCCTCGGCCGAGGGCCCATTCGGTTTCACGCCATGCGTAAGGCTCGCGCACCGTCACGACCTGGGCCAGATCCTGCCCGGCCATTTCCGGCGCTGCCCTGGCCGCTGCGATGGCCGCGTCCTTGTCGGTCTGGGTGATCACCTGGCCGACCGCCAACGAAACGATGCAGCCGTTCTGCGCGCCCGACGTGCGCAGCAGCCTTGTCAGCCGTCGCGTGTCGATGTTGGAGATGGCCACCGTCCCCTCGCGTTGCAGGTACTGCGCCAAGGTGAGCGTGGCACGGAAGTTGGACATGCGCGCGGGCAGATCCTTGATGATCAAGCCCGCGGCGTGGACCTTCGAGGCTTCGACGTCTTCCTCGTTGACGCCATAGCTGCCGACGTGGGGATACGTCAGGGTGACGATCTGCCGGCAGTAGCTGGGGTCGGTGAGGATTTCCTGATAGCCGGTGAGCGCAGTGTTGAACACCACTTCACCGACCGTCTGACCGGCCGCGCCGATCGAAGTGCCTTGGAAGACCGTGCCGTCTGCGAGGGCGAGCAGGGCGGGAGGCAGAAGGGGCAGCAAGAGAATGGCTCCGGAAGTCGCGCGCGCCCAGGACCGCTCATGAGTCGTACTCGAAGCGGTGAGTCCGGCGGGTGAAACTGGCTCGGAGTTTCGCTGGGGCTGCGTTGGTGGCGGGGTAAACCTGTGAATTATAGCCGTCGGACCCCGCTGGCCATGCCCACATCAGGTCAAAGCCCCAGCCCCGCGATGCCAGCGCGCGCAACCTGAGCGTCCTCGGTGGATTTCACGCCACTCACGCCCACCGCACCGATGCACTGGCCATCCACGCTCACCGGCACGCCGCCTTCGAGCATGCCTTCGAGGCCAGGGGCGCTCAGGAACGAGGTGCGGCCCTGGTTGATCACGTCCTCGTAAGCCTTGCTCTCGCGCCGGCCCATGGCCGCTGTGCGCGCCTTGGCTGGAGCGATCTGCGCGGTGATCGGCGCGGCACCGTCCAGGCGCTGCAGCCACAGCAAGTGGCCGCCTTCGTCCACGATGGCGATGCTCACAGCCCATCCATGGGCATTGGCTTCGAGCTCGGCGGCGGCGGCGATGGCGCGAGCATCGTCGAGTGTCAGGTACGGGCGGGTCTTCATTCGGGGCTCCTCGGTTGATGTCGGCCCGAGTGTGCCGCAGCATCGCCCGGTCATTCTGCGTCGCATGTTCAGAACTGACTTGTGGAACTTACAATGACCATCGTCAATCGAACGGCAGCCGCTTCGGCTTGCCCTTGCAGATGCATCGACAGGAGATCGACATGAACGAACAAGGTCTGGACACTTTCAGCGCCTACGCCGGCACGGCCGTGGCGCAACGCAATCGAGTCCTGCGCAACACCTACTGGCTGTTGGCGCTTTCGCTGGTGCCCACGGTGCTGGGCGCCTGGGTGGGCGTGACCACCGGCATCCTGGCCACGATGGGCACGGGCCTGAGCCTGGTGCTGTTCCTCGGCGGCGCATTCGGCTTCATGTATGCAATCGAGAAGACCAAGGAATCATCCACCGGCGTGTACGTGCTGCTGGGGTTCACCTTCTTCATGGGCTTGATGCTGTCGCGCATGCTGGCCATGGTGCTGGGCTTCAAGAATGGCCCGTCCTTGGTCATGACCGCCTTTGGCGGCACGGCGGCCGTGTTCTTCACCGTGGCCTCGGTGGCCACGGTGATCAAGCGCGACATGAGCAAGATGGGCAACTTCCTGATCGTCGGTGTGGTGCTGCTGATCATCGCCGGCATCGCCAACATCTTCATCCAGTCCAGCGCGTTGATGATCACGCTGTCGGTGCTGGCCATCGGGATCTTCTCGGCCTTCCTGCTGTACGACCTGAAGCGCATCATCGATGGTGGCGAAACGAACTACATTTCGGCCACGCTGGCGGTCTACCTGGATCTGTACAACATCTTCCAGAACCTGCTGGCCCTGCTGGGCATCTTCGGCGGCGAACGCGAATAAGCTTGCCGCGCGTTGATTGAATGCGAGGCCCTGCGGGGCCTCGTTGCATTTCAGCTTCGCTCGAACAAGGCGATCGACTCGACGTGCGCCGTGTGCGGGAACATGTTCACCACGCCGGCCGCCGTACACCGGTAACCCGCTTGATGTACCAACAAGCCTGCATCGCGTGCCAGCGTGGCCGGATTGCAGCTCACGTAGACGATGCGTCGCGGCGGCGTCCAGCCCGCGCGCGGCTGGGCATGCAGATCGGCCAGGGCCTTGGCCAGTGCGAAGGCGCCTTCGCGCGGCGGATCCACCAGCCACTTGTCCGCCTGACCAAAGGCGACCAGGTCGTCGGTCGTCAGTTCGAACAGATTGCGCGCGCCGAAGCTGGCTCGGTCCGCCACCCGGTTGAGAACCGCGTTCTCTCGTGAGCGCTGCACCAGGGTCTCGCTGCCTTCCAGCCCCAGCACCTCGCGCGCCCGGGTGGCAATGGGCAACGTGAAGTTGCCCAAGCCGCAGAACCAGTCGATGACGCGTTCCGTCGACCGCGGGTCCAGCAAGCGCAGCGCGCGGCCCACCAGCACGCTGTTGATGTGGTGGTTGACCTGCGTGAAGTCGGTGGGCTTGAAGGGCATCAGCACGCCGAACTCGGGCAGCGTGTACGCCAGTTCCGGCCCACCCTCGTCCAGCAGGCGCACGGTCTCCGGCCCCTTGGGCTGGAGCCACCATTGCACGCCATGCTCGGTGCCAAAGGCACGAAGTCGGTCCTGATCGGCAAGTGTCAAGGGCTCCAGGTGTCGCAGCACCAACGCAATCACCGGGCCTTCGTCGCGCTGTCCGATCGCCAGTTCGATCTGCGGCAGCCGATCGCGCTGGTCCATGGCGCCAATCAAGCTTCTCAGCGGCAACAGCATGGCGCTTACTTTTGGAGGCAGCACCGGACAGACCGACATGTCGGCCACATAGCGACTCTTGCGCTCATGAAAGCCGATGAGCACCGTGCCCTTCTTGGTCACATGCCGCACCGACAGGCGCGCGCGATAGCGGTAGCCCCAGGTCGGGCCCTCGATGGGCCGGAGCATTCGTTCGGGACGCAGTTTGGCCAAGTGCTGCAGGTTGTCCTCCAGCACCCGCTGTTTCACGGCCACCTGCGCCGCCGCATCCAGGTGCTGCATCTTGCAGCCGCCACACGCTCCCGCGTGCAGACCGAAGTGCGGGCAGCCCGGGCGCACCCGCAGGGCACTCTCGCGGCGCATCGCCGTCATGGTGCCCTGCTCCCACTGGTTCTTCTTTCGGCCGATGCTGGCCTGGACTTCCTCGCCCGGCAAGGCGCCTTCGATGAAGACCACCTTGCCCTCGGCGTTGCGCGCCACGCCCTGCGCTTCAAGGTCGATGGACTCGACCTTCAACCACTCTGGATTCCACGTCATGGGGCGGATTATCCAGCCCCATCGAGAACCATCAGGGCTTGACGTACTCGCTGATCGGCTTCCAGCGGCCATCCTGGATTTGCGACAAGCGCGACATGTCGCTGCCCAGGCGCTTCTGCGGACCGAAGCTGAGCTCGGCGCTGCCAAAGATGTCCGCCGGCACCACCAGCGTGTCCATGGCCTTGATGAAGGACTCCGTGGTCAGGTTGGGGCCGGCCTTCTGCGCTGCCTTGATGAACATGTCGATGATGTCGTAGCCATAGACCGAGAACACCGTCGGGTCCTCGTTGAACTTGGTCTTGTACTTGGTGGCCCAGAAGCGGATCGGTTGCGAGGCTTCATCCAGGTAGGGATGTTGCACCGTCATCGTGGTGTACAGGCCGTCCATCGCCTTGCCACCCAGCTTGTGAATCAGGTCGGTGTAGGCCGCGCTGGTGCCCAGGAAGGTCGGGTTGAATCCCGTCTTGCGGGCCTCGGCGATCGTGCCAATGGTCTCGCGGATGATCGTGCCCATGGCCACCAGATCGCAACCGGCGGCCTTCATCTTGGCCACCTGCGACGAGAAATCGGTGGCGCCACGCTTGTAGGACGTCTTCTCCGCGAGCTCTGCACCGAGCGCCTTCATGCCTGCTTCGGCACCGCGCACCACTTCGAGCCCGAACTCGTCGTCCTGGTAGATGGCGCACACCTTCTTCGCGCCCTTGTCCTTCACCATCTTGGGCAAGGATGTGCGAATCTGGTCGTAGTAGGTGGCCGCGAACGAATACTTGAGCTTGTGGAAGGGCTCGTACATCTCGCGTGCCGCCGTGATCGGCATGAAGTTGATGACGTTCTTCTCGAACTGCACCGGCATGGCCGCGTTGTTCTGGGCGGTGCCCAGGTGACCGGCCATCAGGAAGATCTTGTCCTGGTTCACCAGCTTCTGCGCCGCCAGCACAGCGCGCTTGGGGTCGTAGCCCGAGTCCTCGACCAACAGCTTGATCTTGCGACCATGCAGGCCACCCTGCTCGTTGAGCTCATCGATGCGCAGCATCATGCCCAGGCGAGCCTGCTTGCCATAGCCGGCCAGTGGCCCGGAGAGGTCCTGTATCGAGCCGAGGACGATCTCGGTCTTGCTGACGCCCTGCGACTGCGCGGTGGCCTGGCTGGCCAACAAGGCAGCCGCCAGGCTGAACGCGATGTGAACGGTCTTCATGGTGGTGGTGCTCCTTGCCCTGAGCGGGCGTTGAATCAGCCGCGCATGCTAGGCGTGACACCGCCTGCGCGGTATGCAGGGAAACACGCAGGAACTCGAACGCGCGCCACCGCCGGGAGCGGCGCTGGCCTGATCGCTCAGCGTTGCGGCATCAAGCGCAGGGGATCGATCGGCTTGCCCTGGCGCCGCACCTCGAAGTGCAGTTGCACCCGTTCGGCGTCGCTGGAGCCCATCTCGGCGATCTTCTGCCCGCGACGCACCGCTTGGTCCTCCTTGACCAGCAGGGTCTGGTTGTGGGCGTAGGCCGTGAGGTAGGTGGCGTTGTGCTTGACGATCACCAGATTGCCGTAGCCGCGCAGTCCGGAGCCGGCATACACCACCCGACCGTCCGCCGCCGCGAACACCGGATCGCCCGCCTTGCCCAGGATCGCCAGCCCCTTGCTGCGACCCTCCTCGAAGGTGCCGGCAATCGCACCCGTGGAGGGCCACATCCAATTGACGTCCTCGTCGCCTTCACGCGTCGAGGCCGCCGCCACCGGCGCTGTTGCAGGTGCCGACGCCACGGCAGCGGGCACCGCACTGGACGCCGCCGCGGCCGGCGGCGCAGCCAGGGGCCGCGCCTCAGCCCGTGCCACGGTCACCGGGCGCGCCGTGGCGACCGCAGCATCGACGCCTGGAGGCACCACCCGCAGCGTCTGGCCCACCTCGATCAGGTTCGGGTTCTCAATCCCGTTCCAGCGCGCCACATCGCGCCAATTCTGGCCATTGTCCAAGCCGATGCGGATGAGCGTGTCGCCAGGCTTGACGGTGTAGTAGCCCGGCTTGCCCAGGTTTTCGGCGCCAGGCGCCGGGCGCGGCGCAACGTCAGGCGACGGCAGCACCGGTTCGGCAGGCTTCACCACCACGCTGCGCTCGACGACAGGCGCGTTGTTGCGGGTGCTCGCGCACCCGGCCATGACCACCACGGTCAACCACAGGGCAGAACTTGAGAGCCGATGAATGCGGGGCATGGAAATCAGACCGGTTGGGACAGTGGCAAGCGCAGCCCGCTCACACAGTGCCCGATTTTAAGGGAACGAACAGCACGCCATCATGGGCGCGCTGACGCACCGTGCCGTCGGCGGCCTTGTCCACCACCATCAGCACCTGCCTGCTGGCGCTGCCCTGCCACATGGGGGCGACCAGGCGGCCACCGGGCAACAACTGATCCAGCCACGCGGTGGGCAGCGATTCACCCCCTGCGGCCGCGATGATGCTCTGGTAGGGCGCGCGTGCTGCGTGCCCCAGCATGCCGTCGCCATGCACCAGGCGCAACCGACTTCTCGGCCAGTGCGCCAGAGCCAAACGGGCCCGCTCATGCAGCGCGGTCAGTCGCTCGATCGACACCACCTCGTGGGCCAGTGCCGCCAACAGCGCCGCCTGATAGCCGCATCCCGTGCCGATTTCCAGCACGCGGCCCAGTTGCCCACTTGCGCGAGCCGTTTCTCCCTCGAACAACAGGCCCAGCATGCGGGCCACCACCGAGGGCTTGGAGATGGTCTGGCCATGGCCTATGGGCAGACTGGTGTCCTCGTAGGCCTGTGGGGCCAGCGCAGTGTCCACGAAGGCATGGCGATGCACCTGGGCCATGGCCGCCAGCACGGCCTCGCCGCCCAGGCCCTCGGCCCTCAATCGGGCCACCATGCTCATGCGCACCGGTGCCGAATCCAGCCCGATGCCCGTCGGTGGTACGTGGCGCGCCGCGTCCTGCGCGGCTTCGCGCAACAAGCGCTGGGGTCGCAGGGGCTGTCGCGCCGCGGAGCTGGGCGCGTCGACGTGCAGGCGGTTCAGGGCCAGCGGAAAGCGCGCGGGCTTGGGCGCGCCGCGCTGGCTCATCGAGGCGCCCTGTTGCCGAGGCGCTGTTGCCAGTCGCCCAGCCGGGCATGGTCGGTGAGATCCACCTGCAGCGGCGTGATCGATACGTGGCCGCCCGCCGTGGCGTGGAAATCGGTGCCCTGCCCCGCGTCACGCGCATCGCCCGCAGGGCCGATCCAGTAGATGGCTTCGCCGCGCGGGCTGGTCTGCTTGACGACGGGCTCACTGGCATGGCGCCGGCCGAGGCGCGTCACCTGCCAGGGCAGGCGGTCGGCGTCCGCGCGGTTCGGGATGTTGACGTTCAAGAGCCAGGGCGCGCCGCCCAGGCCACCGCCAATCACATGCTCGACGATCGCCCGCGCCGTGCGTGCCGCGGCATCGAGGTGGGCCCAGCCCTTGGTCGTCTGCGAGAACGCGATGGCCGGCATGCCGAACAGGTGGCCTTCCATTGCCGCCGCCACCGTGCCCGAATAGAGCGTGTCGTCGCCCATGTTGGCGCCCTGGTTGATGCCCGACAGCACCAGGTCGGGCCGATGCGCCATCAGCCCGGTGAGGGCCACGTGCACACAGTCGGATGGCGTGCCATTGACGAAGCGGTAGCCGGTCTGCTGGCCTTCGCGGGCCTCGAAGGCCTGCAGCGGGCGGTCCAAGGTCAATGCATTGGAGGTGCCACTGGCATTGCGCTCCGGTGCGATCACATCGATCTCGCCCAGGCCCCGCACGGCTTCCACCAAGGCCGCCAGCCCGGGGGCGAGATAACCGTCGTCGTTTGCGATGAGGATGCGCATCGGCGCGATTGTAGGCAGGCACCGCGCACCGACGGACTTCATTGACGACGCGCCTTCGCGTCGCGCCGGCGACGGGCCAAGCCGCCGCCCATGCCTATCATGCGCGCTTTGACCAAGCCAAGAGGGCGACCAATATGCAAGCATGGATCTGCGACAACCCCATCGGCGTGGACGCATTGCAATGGCAGGACCTGCCCACGCCGCAGCCCGGCGCAGGCGAGGTGCGACTGGCCATCCGCGCGGCGAGCCTGAACTTTCCCGACCTGCTGATCGTGCAAAACAAGTACCAGTTCAAGCCGCCGCTGCCCTTCGTGCCGGGCTCGGAGTACGCCGGCGTGATCGAGGCCGTGGGCGAAGGCGTCACGGCCTTCAAGCCGGGCGATCGCGTGGCCGCTTTGGCGGGCACCGGTGGCTTCGGCACCCACGCCATCGTGCGCACCGACAAGCTGATGCCCCTGCCCGACGCGCTGACGCTGGAGCACGCCGCCGCGTTCGCGTTCACCTATGGCACCTCGCACCATGCGTTGGCCGACCGCGGCGAGCTCAAGGCCGGCGAGACCGTGCTGGTGCTCGGTGCCGCAGGCGGCGTGGGCACCGCCGCAGTGCAGATCGCCAAGGCCATGGGCGCGCGGGTCATCGCGGCCGCCTCCACCGACGAGAAGTGTGCGCTGTGCAAGTCCATCGGTGCCGACGACACCATCAACTACACGACCCAGAACCTGCGCGACGCCGTCAAGGCACTCACCAACGGCCAGGGCGTGGACGTGGTCTACGACCCCGTGGGCGGCGACCTGGCCGAGCCGGCGTTTCGCTCGATGGCCTGGCGTGGCCGCTACCTGGTGATCGGCTTTGCGGGCGGCGGCATCCCGGCCTTGCCACTGAACCTCGCGCTGCTCAAGGGGGCGTCCATCGTCGGCGTGTTCTGGGGCGAATTCGTGCGCCGCGAGCCCAAGGCCAATGCGGCCTCGCTGGCCCAACTCGCGAAGTGGTATGCCGAGGGCAAAGTGCGCCCGGTGATCGACCAGCAACTGCCGATGAGCCGGCTGCATGAGGCGTACGCGCGAATGAACGGCCGTCAGGTCCTGGGCAAGGTGGTGATGGTCAACGGGTAAGCATTGGTATCACCAGCACCACATCGCGGTCGCTGTGGCCGCACGGGCGTCCACACTGAGCTAGCATCGGCGCTCCATTCGAGGGGAACAGCGCAACATGGCCGTCAAGGTCCTCATTCTGGAAGACAACCCGGTGGCCCGCAGCTTTCTGTGCCGCGTGGTGCGCGAGAGCTTCAGCGATTCCATTGCCATCACCGAGGCGGGTGACCTGGAAGCGGCGCGCGCGCAGATCAACCTCACCGGCGGCTCGAACGGCATGCATGGGGTGGACCCGTTCAAGCTGATCCTGCTCGACCTGGAGTTGCCGGACGGCAATGGCATGGAACTGCTGTCCGAGTTGTCCGAGTACCCTGCCACCAAGGTCGTGACCACGCTGTATTCCGACGACGACCACCTGTTTCCGGCCCTGCAGCGCGGTGCCGATGGCTACCTGCTGAAGGAAGACCGCTTCGAGGTGCTGGTCGAAGAACTGCAGAAGATCGTGCGCGGACAGCCGCCTTTGTCGCCTGCCATTGCGCGGCGATTGCTCGGTCACTTTCGCCAGGGCGCGCGCAGTGATGCACGCCCAGGCGAGTCCGGCTTCTCCATGCCTTCGGATTTCGTCAGCACCAGCCGCCCGGTGCCGATCGAAAAACCACCGGAGCATGACCGGCTGACGCCGCGCGAGACCGAGGTGCTCACCTACCTCAGCAAGGGCTTCACGATCAAGGAAATCGCCAGTCTGATGGGCATCAAGTGGTTCACGGTCAACGACCACATCAAGTCCATCTACAAGAAGCTCAACGTGTCCAGCCGGGCCGAAGCGGCCGTGCTGGCCACCAAGCACGGCTTGGTCTGAGTCGCGGTCGAACGCCTGGACCCGCGCCAAGCCCGGCACCCACGGCCGAATGGGCCAGCCCTTCAATCCGTCGGCCTCGGCAGGCTTCGTGGCAGCGATGGACACTTCGGGCGATGAGCCTGGCTGGCCCGGCCAGGCCGGTGGGCAAGCAGGCTGGATGGGATGGCGGCTGCGCGCGCTGGTGGTGCTGGCGCTGCTGGGCTGTTTCGGCCTGTTCCTGCTGCTTCGTCTGCTGGCCCTGGGCCCGCACCTGGATGCCAGCTTTCGCCGCGCAGGGACCGTCGGACTCGAGCTGGTCGCCAGTGGGCACCCCGAGCTGCTGAGCAAGGCGCGAAGTCAGCTGGTCTATCTGGAGGCCGAGGGCCAGCCCCGCCTGGAGGCCCGCAGCGCGCTGCTGCATCAATCGCCGCGCTGGGCGGTGAGCGACGGCGACCGCACGCTGATCCTCGCTGATCAGCAGGGCCTGGCGCAACTGGTGCAGCATGCGCAGGTGACGCTGGGTTTTGCCGACGGCACCACGGTGCAGGTCAGGCCCGTGCCGCGTGGCTTCGGCGGCGTCGGGGCCACGTTCTGGCTGATCAGTGCACTGGCGCTGGCGTTGTACCTGATCGCTGCGGTGGTCTACCTGTCGCGACCAGGCCCGAAGAACCTGCTCTACGCACTGATGACCCTGGCACAAAGCGGCAACCTGCTGCTGATCGCCGTCGAGAGCACGCCCGGCTGGGGGCTGCCTTCCGGCTTCATCGCGCTGGACTTCCGGCTGCGCACCTTGTTCGACCTGGTCACCGCTGGCGCCATCGTGCACGTGGGCTTGATCCACCCGCGCCGGGTCGGCGGTGCTCGTCGCCTGATCGCAGGATTCTGGCTGGCGCTGCTGGTCTACGCCACGCTGACCAGCACGGCAGGCGTGCAAAACCAGTGGTGGTGGACGCAGGCACTGCTCATCGTCTACGGCCTGACGCTGTGGGCCGTGCAGGCCTGGAACATTCGCAACGAGCCGCACCCGGTGGCGCTGGTGCTTCAGCGGCTGGCCATGGCCGCATCCGCAACGCTGATGCTGTTGACCCTGGCCATCGCGCTCACCGAGCGCCTGGGCCCGGACCAGTACCAGGCCGCCAGCATCGGCTCGGTGATCTGGTACGTGTTCTTTGCCTCGCTGCTGCTGCTGGTGCCCTTCCTCTCGCGCTCGCAACACGTGATGCGCGAGTTCGCCATGCTCGCGGGCCTGAGCACGGTGGCCACCTCACTGGACCTGCTGTTCATCACGGTGTTTGCGTTCGGCCAGTTCACCTCGCTGACCCTGGCGCTGTTCGTGTCCATCGGCCTGTATGCAGGTGTTCGGCAATGGCTGCTCAACCACCTGGCCGGCACCCGCATGATGACGGCCGAGCGCAGCTTCGAAAGCCTGTACAAGGCCGCGCGGGCCATCGAGACCACGCCGGCCCAGGCGGTCGATCACGTGGCGCGCATGGTGAACGAGCTGTTCGAGCCTTTGGAGATCCGGCGCGATCCGCGCCAGGTGCCCGAGGCCGTGATCGACGCCAATGGCACGCAGATGGCCGTGCCGCTGCAGCAGTTGCCGGTGCCGCATGCCGACGTGTCCGGCACCTTGGTGCTGCGCCATGCCCGGCGCGGACGCCGCTTGTTCACCCAAGAGGATGCGCGGCTGGCCAACCGCATGCTCGGCCAATTGCGCACCGCCGTGGTCTACGACCGCGCCGTGGAGCAGGGCCGCAGCGAAGAGCGCATGCGCCTGGCGCAGGACCTGCACGACGACATCGGTGCGCGTCTGCTCACCCTGATGTACAAGGCGCAAAACCCGGAGATGGAGGAATACGTTCGCCACACGCTGCAGGACCTGAAGACCTTGACGCGCGGGCTGGCTGCTGCCGAACACCCCTTGTCGCACGCGGCGGCCGAGTGGAAGGCCGACATCTCGCAGCGCCTGGCGGCCAGCCACTGCAGCCTGGCCTGGCACTTCGAGACCACCGGCGATGTGCCACTGAGCGTGGTGCAATGGTCGGGCCTGACACGCATCCTGCGCGAACTGGTCAACAACGTGATCGCCCACGCCGGTGCCAGCCAGGTGGAGATCGATGCGCGGTTCGACCAGGGTGTCCTGCAACTCAAGGTGGCCGACGACGGCCATGGGCGCGATCCGAAGACGTGGGCGCATGGCCTGGGCCTGGGCGGTGTGCGCAAGCGCGTCAAACTCCTGGGCGGGCAAGTGCAGTGGAAGGAGCGCTCGCCCAAGGGCATCGTCTGCGAGGTACGGGTCGACGGCTTGGGCGAGCCGCAAACCTGAGCCCGCGGGCCCAAGCGATCAGCCCGCGTCGCCGACCTCCGTCACCGACACTGCCACGCTGGGCAGGGCCGCCCCGCCGCCTCGGATCACTCCGCGCAGCGGCGCCACATCGGCATAGTCACGCCCCCAGGCGAGCGTGACGTGGTCCAGCCCGGCTGCCACGTCGTTGGTCGGGTCCAGCGCCAGCCAACCACTCTGCGGGCACCACACGGCCACCCAGGCGTGACTGGCGTCGGCCCCCACCAGGCGAGGCTGCCCAGGCGGTGGCTGGGTGAGCAGGTAACCACTGACGTAACGTGCAGCCAGGCCATGGCTGCGCAACACGCCGATCATCAGGTGCGCGAAATCCTGACACACGCCCTGCCCCTGGGCCAGGGCGTCCAGCGCACTGGTGGCCACGTCGGTGGACAGGGGCTTGTAGTGCATGCGCTCATGCACGCGGCCCATCAGCGCGCGGGCCACTTCGGCCAGCGGGCGATCGGGGGTGAACAGACCAAGGCCGAAGGCCGCCAGACGCTCGTCCTGGGGCGCGAAGTGGCTGCCGAGCACAAAGGCCACGGCCTCGGGCTGTTGCATGCCGGCTCGATAACGCAAGGCCCGCGCGGCCTCCTCCCAGCTGACGCCTGCAAACGCCTCGTCGGCGGCAACGGGCGCCGTGACATCGACCTCGAAGGCGGAGACCACCTCCAGGCGGTCGTGCACGCGGGCGTGGCTGAAGCCGTGGCGCCAGTTGCCGAAGGCATCCAGGCTTTCCTGCACAGCGCACTCGGGCTCGGGCTGGATGCTCATGTGCCACTCGAGCACGCGCTGCCAAGCGGTGTCACGCGGCCGAAGCCAGGCGCTGTGGTGGGCCACCTCGACAGGCGTGTCGTACTCGTAAAGGGTTTCGTGGCGCACGGCCAAGCGTCGAGTGATCGTTGCAGCGGTTGCCGCCTTGGGCAGGACGGACGAGGGCTTCATTGCCACACCGTGCGGTCGGCCGCGTCCACGTGCACGAACAACTGGCGACCAATGGCATCGGACAGTTCGCGCGCCGTGCGATTGCACAGCTGCAGGCTGGCAATCAGGTTGGCGTGGCGGCCCTGGGCGTCGCGCTGGTCCAGCTCGGCCAGGCTCCAGGCCTCGGGCATGGGCAGATCCGCCGTGGCCGCCTCCACCCACGCGGCATGGTGACGAGCCAGCTTGCGCAGCCGGTCACGCATGGTGCGCGCCACCCAGGCCAGCGAGCGCGGGTTGTCGGTGTCGTGCACCACCAGGTGCAACAGCGGCAGCACCTCGCGGCGGGCCTGAAACTGGGCCCGGTAGGTGATGACGCTGTCGAACAGCGCCAACAGCAGCGCAAAGCCATCGTCGGCCTCGTGCACGCGGTGCTGGAAGCCCAGCGCCAGGGCGTGGCTCAGCATGTCCAGGCGCTCGATCTGGCGACCCACGCTCATCAACCGCCAGCCATCGTCGCGGGTCATGCGGTCGGTCTGCGCGCCGGTGATGGCCGACAGGTGGGTGGCGGCGCGGGCCAGCACGCCCATCACGTCCGGCGTGGCGGCGCGGCCAGTGGCCTGGCCCAGGGCATGCGCCACGTGCTGATCGAAATGCTCGCCCACCTCGAAGATCAGCTTCCAGTGCTCGGGCGACAGCCGCTCGCGCAAGGCCTGAGCGCAGGCACGCAGGGCGCGCAGCTCGTGCGCAACGCCGGCCGTCGCGACGTCGGGCTTGGCCGCCCCGAGTGCATGCACCAGCGCCCGCTCGAACACGCGCGGGGCCTGCATGGCCGTCGGCACCTGCGCGCCGACCAGGGAATGACATCGCGCCAGCGCGTCCAGCAGGCGGCGAACCGGGTCGCTGGCATCGGGCAGGGCCTCCAGGGTCAGGCGCGCCAGACGCACGGAGTTCTCGGCGCGCTCGGTATAGCGGCCCAGCCAGAACAGGTTCTCGGCCGAACGGCTGGTGACGGTGCGGCGCCAGCCGTCCAGCTCGGTGGCCGACAAGGGCTTGGGCAGCATCGACGTGGCATCGATCTGGCCACGCGCAACGACCCAGGTGTCCACACTGGCACTGCCATGCTGCATGCTCAGCCAGGGGTCGTGCGCGCCTTCGTCCTTGCCGGCCACGCGGGTCAGGCCACCAGGCAACACGCGCCAGCCGCCCTGCCCATCGGCCAGGGCAAACACGCGCATCACCGCGGCGCGCGGCTGCAATTGGCCATTCGCCCACACTGGTGTTTCGGACGGCAGCACCCGTGCCTGCAAGGTGTAGTCGGCCGGGTGCGCATCGATCCTGCGCGCCAAGGCATCCAGTTCGGCCGGTGTGAGTTGGCTGGCAACGCAGGCACCGAAGCTGCGCTGGATGCTGGCGTCGTCCTGGCTGTCCGGGAAGGTGGGCGAGACCACGTACTCGGCCAGGCGCGGCCTTTGCCTCGCCCACACCGCCGCCTCGCCGCACCACCAGCTGGTGCTGGCGGGCAGCAGCAGGTCCTCGTCCAGCAAGCGTTCGGCCACGCCGGGCCAGAAGGCGGTGAGGCCCGGGCTCTCCAGAAAGCCCACGCCCGGTGCGTTGGCCATCACCACCTCACCGGCGCGCAGGGCCTGCAGCAGGCCGGGCACGCCCAGCGTGGAGTCGGCGCGCAGCTCCAGGGGGTCGAGAAACTCGTCGTCCACGCGACGCAGCACCACATGCACGCGCTCCAGGCCGTGCAGGGTCTTCAGGTACAGCTTGTTGGCGCGCACGGTGAGGTCGCTGCCCTCGACCAACGACACGCCCAGATAGCGCGCCAGGAACACCTGCTCGAAATAGGTCTCGTTGTGCGGGCCGGGCGTGAGCAGCACGATGCGGCTGCGCTCGCCAGCGGGGCTGGCACGCATGAGGCCATCCAGCAGCGAGCGAAAGCTCGATGCCAGACGCTGCACGCGCAGGTCGCTGAACGGGTCCTGCAACAAGGGCGCGGCGATGAGGCGGTTCTCCAGCAGATACCCCAGGCCGGACGGCGCCTGCACGCGCTGCGCCAGCACGCAAAAGCCACCCTCGGGCGCGCGCGCCAGGTCGAAGGCCACGACGTGAAGGTGAGTGCCGCCCAGCGGTTTCAGTCCATGGGCCGCCCGCAGGTATTGCGGATGCGCGTAGATCAGCGAGGCCGGCAGCAAGGCATCGCGCAGCAGGGTCCGCGCGCTGTAGAGATCGGTCACCGTGGCTTCGAGCAGGCGGGCGCGCTGCAGCACGCCATGCTCGATGACCGCCCATTCGCCGGCGTCCAGGATCAGCGGCAGCAGCTCGATCGGCCAGGGCCGTGCGCTTTGGTCGGCATAGACGTTGTAGCTGGCACCGTCGTCGCGCACGCGCTGTTGCACGCGCTGCCGGCGAGCCGCCAGGTCCGCCCAGCCTTGCTCGCCCAGGCTGCGAAAAAAGGCCTGCCACCGCGCGGACGGCTCGCTCGCCCCGGGCTCGGCGCTGCCCAACCACTCGTTGAAGCGCCCGGGCGTACCGGCAACGGTGGCCGCGCTGGCCAGGGCAACGGCGGGCTCGATGGGCAGGATGCTGCGGGTCAGGCGGTCGGACATGGCCACATCATGCCTTGCCCGGCCGCCCTGGCAAGGTCACGCCGTGCGCAAATCCAACGTGAATGGGAACTCCAGACTGCGTTGCGCCTGGCCCACCTGCATGCGGCCGGGCGTGTGCCCGGTGGTGAAGAAACGCGCCAGGCGCCGGCTCTCGGCCTCGAAGGCATTGACCGGCAAGGTGTCGTAGTTGCGCCCACCGGGGTGGGCCACGTGGTACTGGCAGCCCCCCATCGAGCGCTGCATCCAGCGGTCCACCAGGTCGAAGGTGAGGGGCACGTTCACGCCAATGGTGGGGTGCAGGGCCGACGGCGGCTGCCAGGCGCGATAACGCACGCCGCAGACGAACTCACCGACGCGGCCGGTGGGCTGCATGGGCATGGCCACACCGTTGGCGGTGAGGGCATGCCTGGGGTCGACCAACCCGGTGGCGCGCAGCTCCAGGCGCTCGAGCGATGAATCGACATAGCGCACGGTGCCGCCCGGGGCGCCCTCTTCACCCATCACGTGCCAGGGCTCCAGCGCGTTGCGCAGCACCACGTTCACGCCGCGGGCACTGAACTCGCCCACCTTGGGGAAGCGGAACTCGAAGTGCGGTGCGAACCAGTCGGCCTGGAAGGCGAAGCCAGCCTCGCCCATCTCGGCGATCACGTCCTCGAAATCCATCCAGACGAAGCTGGGCAGCAGGAAGCGGTCGTGCAGCTCGGTGCCCCAACGCACCAGATCACCTCGATAGGGCTCGGCCCAGAATCGCGCGACCAGCGAACGCAACAGCAGCTGCTGCACGATGCTCATGCGCGCGTGCGGTGGCATTTCGAAGGCCCGCAGCTCGAGCAGGCCCAGGCGCCCGGTGCTGCTGTCGGGCGAGTACAGCTTGTCGATGCAGAACTCGCTGCGGTGCGTGTTGCCGGTGACATCGACCAGGATGTGGCGCAGCGTGCGGTCCACCAGCCATGGGGGCATGTTGGCACCGTACACCGACTTGTTGCGCTCGATCTCGCCCAACGCGATCTCCAGCTCGTAGAGTTGGTCGTTGCGCGCCTCGTCCACACGCGGGGCCTGGCTGGTGGGGCCGATGAACATGCCACTGAACAGGTAGCTCAGCGCCGGGTGGTTGTGCCAGTAGGTGAGCAAGGAAGCCAGCACATCGGGCCGGCGCAGGAACGGGCTGTCGGCGGGCGTGGCGCCGCCCATCACGAAATGGTTGCCCCCGCCAGTGCCGGTGTGGCGGCCGTCGAGCATGAACTTCTCGCTGGACAGGCGCGATTGCCAAGCCGCGTCGTAGAGGAACTCGGTGTGCTCGACGAGCTCGTCCCAGTCGTTCGCAGGGTGGATGTTCACCTCGATCACACCCGGGTCGGGCGTGACCTGCAGCAGCTTCAGGCGGGGGTCGCGCGGCGGCGGATAGCCCTCGAGCACGACCTTCACGCCCTGACTGGCGGCCGTGGCTTCCACTGCCGAAAGCAATTCGAGGTAGTCCTCCAGGCGTTGCAGCGGCGGCATGAACACGTACATCACGCCGCTGGCCACGCCCTGGGCTTCGGCCTTCGGGCCATTGCTGCGTCGTGGGTCGCGCACTTCCACCACCAGGGCGCTGCGCGTGATCCAGTAGGCCGACTCGAAACGGTGCGGCGAGCGCGTGATGGTGCGCTCATCTGTCGCGCTGGCACGGCCCGGGCCGCCAGCAGCACCGGCGCCGCCGGCACCGCCTGCGCCGTCCGACCGCCCCTCGGCAAACGGGTCGCCATGCCAGGCGACCACGCCGCCTTCGGCCAACAGGCCACCGGACGGCAGGGTCGCCTGCGACTTGATGCGAGCGGCCGCCGGCAAGGCATCACGCTGTGCGAAGGGGTCGAGCTCCACATGGTAAGGGTAGTCACCCGCCTTCACCCAAGGCAGGCTGTCCAGCGGCAGGCGATAGCCCATCGGTGAGTCGCCAGGCATCAGCAGCATGCGTTCGTCGCGGAAGAACCAGGGGCCGGTGACCCAGCGCGCACCCGCCAGTGCCGGCCCCTCGGCCGGCTTGAGCGGCAGCGCAAAGCCGACCTCGTGCTGCAGGCCCTGCTCGAACACCCGACGCAGGCGGATGCGCTCCAGTTCATCGTCGAGCTTGGAGTCGAAAGGATCGACGTTCACCGGCAAGCGGCGTTCACGCCAGAGGTAGTACCAGGTGTCCTCGTAGCCGGTCTGCACATGGTCGGGCACGACGCCCAGCCGCTCGGCCAGTCCGCGCACGAAGGCCTTCGCATCGGCGGAGGTGTACTGATGTTGGTCGCGCTCGTCGGCAAACAGCGACGGGTCTTGCCAGCAAGGCTGCCCGTCCGCACGCCAGCAGATGCTCAGCGCCCAGCGGGGCAACTGCTCACCCGGATACCACTTGCCCTGGCCATAGTGCAGGAAGCCACCCTGGCCGTAGTGCTCGCGCAGGCGGTGCACCAGCTCCTGCGCGCGCATGCGCTTGGTGGGACCCAGGGCCTCGGTGTTCCATTCGGCGCCGTCGCGGTCGTCCACGGCCACGAAAGTGGGCTCGCCGCCCATGGTCAGGCGGACATCACCAGCCACCAGGGCCTCGTCCACCTGCTCGCCCAGGGCCAGCACCTCGGCCCACTGGTCCTCGGTGTAGGGCTTGGTGACCCGCGGCGATTCCCAGATGCGGTGGATGGCCATGTGGTGGCCAAATTCGACCTCGCAATCGTCCACGCCGCCGCTGACCGGCGCCGCGCTGCCAGGCTGGGGCGTGCAGGCCAGCGGAATGTGGCCCTCGCCGGCCAACAGTCCGGAGGTGGGGTCCAGGCCAATCCAACCGGCGCCGGGGAGGTAGACCTCGCACCAGGCGTGCAGGTCGGTGAAATCCACTTCGGCGCCACTCGGGCCGTCCAGCGCCTGCACATCGGGCTTCAGCTGGATCAGGTAGCCCGACACGAAGCGCGCGGCCAGGCCCAGGTGGCGCAGCGCCTGCACCAGCAGCCAGCCGGTGTCCCGGCATGAGCCGCTGCGCAGCGTGAGGGTCTCCTCCGGCGTCTGCACGCCCGGCTCCATGCGCACCACGTAGCGGATGTCCTGTTGCAGGCGCTGGTTGATGCCCACCAGGAAATCGATGTTGCGCTGTGGCGTGGTGTCGACCGTCTTCAGGAAGGCGGCCAGGGCCGGCGTGGACGCCTCCTTGACGAGATAGGGCTGCAGTTCGTCCTTCAGCTCGGGCGCATAGGCGAACGGGAAGTTCTCGGCCGAAGGCTCCAGGAAGAAGTCGAAGGGGTTGAACACCGACATCTCGGCCACCAGGTCCACCGTCACCTTGAACTCGGTGGTCTTGTCCGGGAACACCAGGCGCGCCTGGTAGTTGGCAAACGCATCCTGCTGCCAATTGATGAAGTGACCCTCGGGTTCGATGGTCAGCGAATACGACAGGATGCGCGTGCGGCAATGCGGCGCCGGGCGCAGCCGCACGATCTGCGGCGACAGGTTGACCCGCCGGTCGTAGCGGTAGTGCGTGACGTGGTTCAGTGCGACGTGGATGCTCATGTGAGGCCCTCGGTCGCTGAGTACACCGCCCGATCCCCCGAGGGAATGCGGGCCGGCTTGGGAACGGCCCGGCGCTCGGCCCGCGGCGTGTCAGTGAAGGTCATGGGTTTGCTCATGCAGGAACAAGAAAATCGCGGCTGATGCCGGCACCGATGTCGTTGACGCGGTCCAGGAACTGCGTGAGATAGGCGTGCAGACCGGTGGACAGGATCTCGTCGATGCGGCCGAACTGCAGATCGCTGCGCAGGCGTCCGGCGCGGCGCTGGGTCTCTTCACTTTGCTCGTTGGCGACCAGGTGCAGGTTGGTCACCACCTCGTTCATGCAGGCGGCCAGCGAGCGCGGCATGTCGGGCCGCAGGATCAGCAGCTCGGCCACCTTGTCCGGCCGGATGACGTTGCGGTAGACCTTGCGGTAGATCTCGAAGCCGGACACCGAACGCAGGATGGCGGACCAGTGGTAGAAATCGACCTCGGGTGCGTCGTTGTCGCCCCAGGTGCCGAAGTAGTCGCCAGCCAGGGCATGGAACTTCACGTCGAGCATGCGCGCGGTGTTGTCGGCACGCTCCAGGAAGGTGCCGATGCGGATGAAGTGCAAGGCCTCGTCCTGCAGCATGGTGCCCACGGCCACGCCGCGCGACAGGTGCGAGCGGAACTTCACCCACTCGAACAATGCCGCCGGGTCGCGCTCGAAGCCGCCGTCGCTCAGCATGCGCTGAAACTCCAGCCAGGTCTGGTTGGTGGTCTCCCACAGTTCGGTGGTCAGCGTGCCGCGCACCGCGCGGGCGTTCTCGCGGGCCGCGCTCAGGCACGACACGATGGACGAGTAGTTGCCCGCGTCGCGCACCATGAACTGCATGACGTTGCGCGCATCGACCTGATCGTGCTTCTTCTGGAAGGCCTGCGTGAGCTCGGAAATGCCCAGGATGCCTTCCCAGCCCTCAGACGCGCGATCGGCCGATTGCGGCAGCAGCGAGGTCTGGTAGTTGACGTCCAACATGCGGGCGGTGTTCTCCGCCCGCTCCATGTAGCGCGACATCCAGAAGAGATGGTCTGCAGTTCTCGATAGCATCTTCAGCTCTCCAACACCCAGGTGTCCTTGGTGCCTCCACCCTGGGACGAATTGACCACCAGCGAACCTTCCTTCAATGCCACGCGGGTGAGACCGCCCGGCACCATCTGCACATGCTTCTTGCCCGACAGCACGAAGGGGCGCAGGTCGATGTGACGAGGCGCGATGCCGCTTTCCACGAAGGTGGGGCAACTGGACAGGGCCAGCGTGGGTTGCCCGATGTAGTTGCTGGGATTGGCCAGCAGCTGCGCGCGGAATGCCTCGATCTCGTCCTTGCTGGCGGCCGGCCCGACCAGCATGCCGTAGCCACCGGCGCCGTGCACCTCCTTCACCACCAGCTCGGGCAGGTGGGCCAGCACGTATTTCAGGTCGTCCGGCTCGCGGCACAGGTAGGTGGGCACGTTCTCGAGGATGGGCTTCTCACCCAGGTAGAACTCGACCATCTTGGGCACGTAGGGGTAGATGGACTTGTCGTCCGCCACGCCGGTGCCGATGGCATTGCACAGCGTGATGTTGCCGCGGCGGTAGACATCGAGCAGGCCGGCACAGCCCAGCGTGGAATCGGAGCGAAAGGCCAGCGGGTCCATGAAGTCGTCGTCGACGCGGCGGTAGATCACGTCCACGCGCTTGGGGCCGCGCGTCGTGCGCATGTAGACGAACTGGTCCTTGACGAACAGATCCTGCCCTTCCACCAGTTCGATGCCCATCTGCTGGGCCAGGAAGGCGTGCTCGAAGTAGGCACTGTTGTACATGCCGGGCGTGAGCACCACCACGTGCGGCTCGTCGGCCGAGGCCGGGGCCACGTCGCGCAGGGTCTCGAGCAGCAGATCGGGGTAGTGCGCCACCGGGGCGACACGGTGCTGCGCAAACAGCTCAGGGAACAAGCGCATCATCATCTTGCGGTTCTCGAGCATGTAGCTCACACCACTGGGCACCCGCAAGTTGTCCTCGAGCACGTAGTAGTTGCCGCTGCCGTCCGGTTGGGCAGCACGCACGATGTCGATGCCACTGATGTGCGAGTAGATGCCACCGGGCACGTCCACGCCCTTCATCTCGGGACGGAACTGGCTGTTGTTCACCACCGCCTCCGTGGGCACGATGCCGGCCTTGAGGATCTCCTGGTCGTGGTAGACGTCGTGGATGAAGCGGTTGAGGGCGGTGACACGCTGCACCAGGCCGCGCTGCATGCTGGCCCACTCATCGCTTGGGATGATGCGCGGAATCAGGTCGAAGGGAATCAGGCGTTCGGTGCCCGAGCCGTCTTCGTCCTTCGCGCCATACACCGCAAAGGTGATGCCCACCCGGCGGAAAATCATCTCGGCCTCGTCGCGCCGCGCCGCCATCAGGTCGCGGGGCTGCCGTGCCAGCCATTGGTCGTAGCCCTGGTAATGCTCGCGCACCCATGTGGAGCTGGCGTGCATTTCGTCGAAGCTGGGTTTCATCGTTGATCTTCTCCTCGCACAGGGTTCTTAGCAACATTCGCACCAGCATTGGCGCCTTCAGGGGCTGAATTCCAGTGCCAATAGCGCCGGCGCACCTCGCGGGTGCAGCTGGTCGCACCATCGTGCCACATCCATGCACCACATCGGTCCGTGCGGACGACCTCGATCTGGCGCGCGTCATAGCGCGCCACCACGTCCGGTGCCGGATGCCCGAAACGGCTGCGGTAGCCCGCCTGCACCAAGGCCCGTTGCGGACGCACCGCATCCAGGAAAGCCACCGACGACGAGGTGCGGCTGCCGTGGTGGGGCACCAGCAGCCAATGGCTGGACAACTCGGCCGCGTGGCGTTGCAGCAGCGCGGTTTCTTGCGCAGCTTCGATGTCACCGGTGAGCAGCAGGCTGCGGCCTTGCGCGTCGGTCACCTTCAGCACACAAGACACCGCATTCGGCTTTTGCGCGGCGGCATGCTCGGCAGGCGTTGGATGCAATACGTCGAAACGCACGCCCGCCCACAGCCAGGACTGCCCGTCCTCGCAGCGGCGGTGCGGCCGCCCTTGCAGGAGCGGATGGTCGTCGGCGAGCGAGCTGCTGGTGTCCAACACCGGCAGCGCCTTGTACAAGCTGGCCGCACCGCCCACGTGGTCGATGTCGCGGTGGCTCAGCATCAGCAGGTCGACCTGGTGCTCGCCTCGCGCCCGCAGCAGTGGCAGCAGCACCCGCTGGCCGGCATCGCTTTCGCGCGAATACTGCGGGCCGGCGTCGTACACCAGCAGGTGCTCGCGTGTGCGGATGAGCACCGCCGTGCCCTGGCCGATGTCGGCCACCACGGCGTCGAACTGGCCCTCGGCTGGCCTGGGCGCTGCGGGCCACAGCAGCGGCAGCATCAAGGGCACGGCGGCCGCCCGCAAGCGCCAGGGCCAGGGCATGACACCCAGCAGCGCGCCGGCCAAGCCACTGCACTGTGCCCACAGGGGTGCGGCAGGCACGGCCCAGACCGCCATGGGCCAGGCGGCCAGCCAGCCCAGGCCAGTCACCAACCACTGCACCACCCAGGCCGCCCCGGTCCAAAGAGGCGCGAAAAGCACGCCGAGCAAGGCCAACGGGGTGATCAGCAAGGTGACCAGCGGGATCGCCACCAGGTTGGCCAGAAAGCCCACGATCGACAACTGCTGGAAGAACACCAGCGACAGCGGGGCCAGACCGAGTGTGGCGACGGTCTGCGAGCGCAGGTGGCCCTGCCACTGGGCTCGAATCCGGTCGCGCCAGCCGGACACGGATCCACCGTCCACGGCCCGGGACCCAGCCCCTTCGGACGCCAGCAACAGGCCCACGGCGGCAAAGGACAGCCAGAAGCCGGCCTGCAGCAACGCCCAGGGATCGAACAGCGTGACCACCACGGCGGCCGCGAGCAAGACCAGCGCAAAAGGCCAGCGCGCGCCCAGGCTGCGCAACAGCACGGTGCAGGCCAGCATCAGCAACGTGCGCTCGGCCGGAACGCCCCAACCGGCCAGCAGGGCATAGGCGGTGGCCACCGCCAACCCGCCCCAGCGCGCTGCCTGCGGGGCGGGCAGGTGCAACATCAGGCGGGCGCTGCGTCGCCACGCCCACCCCACGCCGGCACCGGCCACCCACGCGAACATGGTGATGTGCAGGCCGCTGATGCTCATCAGGTGCGCGATGCCGGTGTTGCGGAACAGTTCCCAGTCCTCGCGCTCGATCGCGGCCTGATCGCCCACCACCAGCGCAGCGATGATGCCCGCGAGGCGAGGATCGCTCAGGTGGCGCAGGATGGCGTCACGCAAGGCCTGCCGCAGTCGCTCCACCGGGTGGCCGACCTGGGTGTCCAGACGCTCGGCCGCCGACCACCCCTGCACCACACGAACGTAGCCGTTGGCACGCACCCCCTGCTCCCACCACCAAAGCTCCACGTCGAAACCTTCGGGGTTCATCGAGCCGTGCGGGCGCTTCAGGCGCACCGGCAAACGCCAGCGCTCGCCGGCGCGCAGTTCGGTGCGCGGGTTGGCCAGCAAGGCTTCGTCGTGATCGTTGAGGTACCAGCCCAGCGACACCGTGGCGGGCAGCTTCGGGGCGGCTTCGATCGAGGTCGCCTCGGTGGACGCCCGGCCAAGGCGGCGCGCCGACTCGACCTCGAAGTTGAAGCGGGTGCCCGACGGGCCGGCATGCGGCAGGCTGGCCACCACGCCCGTGAGCAGCAGATCCTGTCCTTCCAGCGCCGGGTCCAGCGCATCGGCCAGGCGCCCATGCGCCCGCAGATCGGTGGTCGCCGCCCCGAGCAAGCCGGCGGCGGCGACCACGGCGATCCAGATGGCGCCGCCAGCCAACGCCGATTCGCGCACCCTTCGCCAACTCGCGAGACCACAGGCAACCGCGGCCAATGCGAGCGCGGCCGCCAGCAGCCCGCCGTCCAACCGCACAGGCCAGACCTGCGCCTGCTGCAGCTGCCACCCGATGCCCGCCAGCCAGGCCAAACCCGTCAAGGCCAGGCGCCACCCGACATCAAGCCCTGACCTGACCATCGATGCAGTGTAGGCCGCGGCTCAGCCCTTGCGGGGCGTCTGCGCCTGGGCCAACAACAGTGGCCAGCGCGGGTCGTCCCACAGTGGCGTGAAGCTCGGATCGGCCGGCAGCATCGCCACGTTCGGATCAGCCAGCGTGATCGCCCGCTGCAGATGTTCGAAGGCGCGATCCGGGCGCGAACTGCGTGCGGCCACGATCGCAAGCACATAGGGCGACAGCGATCCCACGGCTTCGATCGGAGCCATCATCTCATCGGCCTCAGGCTGGCGGCCCATGGCTGCCAGCACGCCGGCCACGCTGGCGACACAGCCCGGGTAGCCCGGTGCCAGCCCGCAGGCCCGTTGGTAGTGGGCCAGAGAAGCGGCCATGTCGCCGCGCATGAACGCCACGAGGCCGCGCAAGCCGGTCAGCGGCATGCTGTCGGGCGCGATGTCGTCCATGCCGTCGATCTCGGCCTGGGCGTCGTCGAAACTTCCCTGCAGCAGGCGCAGATTGACCATGTGCATGCGCGTGGTGACGTAGTGCGGATCGAGCTGTCGCGCCAGCAGCAGGTGTCGCTCGGCCGTGTCCAGCTCCCCACGAAAGAGCAGGTGACGCCCATAGGCCGAGTGCACAAAGGCCGAGCCCGGTGCTTCGGCGACGGCGCGCCGAAAGCTGCGCTGTGCCGCCGGCCAGTTGCGCTCGAAGCTGTGCTCGATCGAGCCCAGCAGCGCATGCGCCTCGGCATGCGTGGGCTCGAGCTTCAGCGCCTGGCGCAGCAGCTCGGCCGCGTGGTCGGCGGCGGCCAGCGGAGCCTGGTACCAACCCAACGCCAGGTTCAGCCATGCACGACCAGCCCCCACCAGCGCCGGGACAAAGTCCGGTGACTCGCACAGCGCCGCGTTGAAACGCTCGAGCGCCTGCTCCAGCACCTGCTGCGACAGGCGCTGGCGCAGGAAATGCTGGCCCCGCTCGACCAGGTCGCGGGCCCGACGCGATGATTCGATCACGTAGGCCGGCTCGGTGCGCGGGAGCATCAGCGGCACATAGCTGCCCACCGGCAACTCGATGCGCAAGGCGCTGTCGCGTCCCTCCGATTTGAAGTAGCGCGCCAGCCGCCCCCGCAGGCGACGGGTCTCGACGCGAACGATGCTGTCCAGCCGCGGATCGAAGCCGCTCGCCGAACGGCCGAACACCTCGACCGCGATGACGCTCTCCTTGAGCGACGCGGTGTCCTTGGCCTGCGCGCGTTCGACCAGGTGCCGCAGCAGGACACGGTGGCGCGGCGAGGCCTTGAAGGCCCGGCTGTGCTCGATGCCCGCCAAGACGCCCGCCAAGACGCCCTCTGCTTGTGCGGCCAGCGGGTCTTGGTGGTCGGGTGGATGGGACGTCATGGGCCGTTGCCGGGATGTGTCGCACTCTAAGGGATCACCGGGCGGCGCGCACGGCCTGCGCATGTCACCTGCATGTCACCTGCCCGCGCCACCCGGTGACGCCGATCCACGCGACGATGGCGGCCATCCACCTGCACCCGCTGCCATTGCTCAAAGGGAACCTGCCATGACCCACCGTTTCGCACTGCCCACTGCACGCCACAGCCGCCAAGCACTGGCCGGCGTTTCGCTGGCCTGTCTGCTCGCCGCCAGCCAGGCCCAGATCGTGACCATCGGGCCGAACCCGCAAGCCCTGCCGGGTTGCCCATTCTCGGGCCAGGGCTACCTGTGTGTGGTCGAAGGCGCGGCCCAGGTGCTCGGGCCGGTGGGCAGCTTCGACGAGGTCCGCCTCGGCCAGCTCAGCTCGGGCTACAACAACGGCGGCGGCCTGGTGATCGGCAGCGGCGCCTTGCTCAACCTCAATGGCGCCACCAACCCGGCCGCAATGGTCGTGGGGGCCGACGTGGGCCGGGCCGGCTCGTTGAGTGTGGTCGACGGTGGGCAATTGAACATCAACGCCCAGAACGGGCCGGGCGGGCTGCTGCTGGGCCTGTTCGCCGCCCCGAACGACGCCCCACTCGGACTGGGCGGCACACCCCAGGCATCGACCACGGCGTTCATCGCCAACGGCGGCGCGGTGAGCGTCACCAAGCAAGGCGGTGCCGGCATTTCCGCCGCGGTGGGCGTGGGCTACGGGCTGGGATCGAACAGCTCACTGGTGCTGGATGGCGGCATCGGCGGATTTGGCAGCGCAGCTCTGGGCGCCACGTTGACCACCGGCGGCAACCTGTCGATCGGTCGCCAAGGCACCGGAGCGGTGGACTTGTTCCGCAACGCCACCGTCAATGCCAACACGGTCTATGTCGCCTCGTTCGGCCCGACGGGCCATGGCATCCTGGGCGTGGGCTACCAATCGACGCTGAACGCCGGTGCGGTGTACGCCGGCATCGGCCTGAACGGGCTCACCGGCCAGGCCGACCCGAACAGCAGCGCGCATGGCACCGCCTGGGTCGACGTCGGCCAGTTCGGCTTCCTCAACGGCGCGCTCATCTTGGGCACGGGTGGCACGCTCACCGGCTACGGCCACGTGGGCAGCCTGAGCAACTACGGCGGGGTCATCGGCCCGGGCCATTCGCCAGGCACGCTCACCATCGACGGCGCCTACACCGATGTCGGCGGTCACCTGGAGATCGAGTTCGGCCTGAGCGGCCAGGACCTGCTGGTCGTCAACGGCCCGGTGTCGATGAACGGCACCAACATCGACTTCCATTTCATCGAGGGCTTCGTGCCGCAGGCCGGATTCCGCTTCGACTTCCTGAACTCGAAGCAGGTGTTGGCGGACTTGCAGAACCTGCATTTCAGCTACACCGGCCTGGCCGCCGGTCTCGACTTCGTGGTGGAGACCGGCGCCGATGGCGTGTTGACCTTCATCGCCCGCAACGCCGGCGTGGCGCTGCCTCTGCCCGCGACGCTGCCCCTGGCCTTGCTGGGGCTGGCCGGGGTTGGCTGGTCTCGGCGTCGTTCCATGGCCGACGGCCGGCCCAGCCGCGGATCCAGCATGACTGGCCTCCTGGCCACGTGAGGCGGGCGCGGGCGCGGTAGGATGCCGGCCCGTCCCCTGTGCTCGCGGTGCCCCTGGAGGGGGTTGAACCGTGCATCGGAACGGGCCGGCAAATCCTTGAAAGGCACCGTCCCATGTCCGTCTACGACAAGCTCGCCCAGTTGGGCATCACCCTGCCCCCGGTGGCCACCCCCGCGGCCGCCTATGTGCCCTTCGTGCGCACGGGCAACCTGGTGTTCGTGTCCGGCCACATTGCCAAGAAGGACGGCAAGGCCTGGGTGGGCCAACTCGGCCTGACCATGACCACCGACGAGGGCAAGGCCGCCGCGCGCGCGATTGCGATCGATCTGATGGGCACGCTGCATGCTGCGGTGGGCGATCTGAACAAGGTCAAGCGCATCGTCAAGCTGATGAGCCTGGTGAACAGCACCGCCACCTTCACCGAGCAGCACCTGGTGACCAACGGCGCGTCCGAGCTGGTGGGTGAGGTGTTCGGCACCCAGGGCGCGCATGCCCGCAGTGCCTTTGGCGTGGCGCAGATCCCGATGGGCGCCTGCGTCGAGATCGAGTTGATCGCCGAAGTGGAATGAGCCGCCGGGCCGCTGCCAAGGCGAATGGCGCAGTGCGACGCACGGAGGTTTTCTGATGAGCCTCGAGCGAGCGGACGCGCTGCTGGGGGCTTCGCTGATCATCGCGCTGGCCGCGGTGGGCAGCGCGCTGGTGTCGCAACACGTCTACGACATCATGCCCTGCCCCTGGTGCGCGCTGCAGCGGCTGCTCTTCGTGCTGGTCGCGCTGGCGGCGGGCTTGGGCCTGCTCTGGCGCTCGCGCCTGGGCGGACGTGTGGGTGCGCTGCTGGGCCTGGTGTTGGCCGACCTGGGCGTGATCACCGCGCTGTGGCAGCATTTCGTGGCGGCCCAGTCGGCATCCTGCAACCTCACGTTCGCCGACCGCGTGATGAGCGCCACCGGTCTGGACGCTGCGTGGCCACAGGTGTTCGCCGCCTACGCCTCCTGCGCCGAGGCCAAGGTCACCCTGATGGGCGTGCCCTACGAGTTCGGCAGCCTGGCGCTGTTCGTGCTGATCAACGCGCTGCTGCTGCTGGCCCTGGTCAAGCCTCGCTGATCGTGCGCCACGGCCGACTGCCGTGATGCGCATCAAGGTGCTTCAGGGGTGGGCTGGGCATCATCCGCCGATGCCTGAAACCACCCTGACCCCACCCCCCGACCTCCTGATCATCGGCGCTGGGCCCGCCGGGCTGGCCCTGGCCTGCGCCGTGGCCGACGCCGGCCTGCGTGCTCACGTGCTGGAGCAGCAAGCGCGCGCGGCGCTGGAGCACCCGGCCGAGGATGGCCGCGACATCGCGCTCACCCACCGCTCGCGCAGCATCATGCAGGCGCTGGGCCTGTGGCAGCGCCTGCCGGTCGAGCACGTCGCTCCGCTGCGCGAGGCAAGGGTGCTCGATGGTGATTCGCCCGACGCGCTGCGCTTTGCCAGCATCGGCAAGGGCGATGAATCGCTGGGCTGGTTGGTGCCCAACCACCTGATCCGGCAGGCCGCGCTCGAGGCGGCGCTGGCCCGGCCCGGCGTGCGGCTTCAGTGCGACGCGCGCGTGGCCGCCGTGCAATGCGGTGCGGGCGGCTCCAGCGTCACGCTGGCCGACGGGCAGCGCCTCGGTGCGCCCCTGGTGGTGGCCGCCGACAGCCGCCTGTCGCTGACCCGTCGCATGGCGGGCATCGGTGCGTCGATGCACGATTTCGGCCGCAGCGTGGTGGTCGGTCGCGTGGCCCATGAAGGCGACAACCAGGGCATCGCCTGGGAGTGCTTCCGCTATGGCAACACGCTCGCCTTGTTGCCGATGAACGACCGCCAATGCTCGGCCGTCGTCACGCTGCCCAGCGACAAGGCGCCCGAGTGGCTGGCCTTGTCGGACGAAGACTTCGCGGCCCGCATCCAGGCGCAAACGGGCGGCAAGCTCGGCACCCTGCGTGCGGCCGGCGCGCGCCACCACTACCCCTTGGTGGGCGTGTACGCGCACCGCTTTGCCGCAGCAGGCTTCGCGCTGATCGGTGATGCGGCCGTGGGCATGCACCCCGTCACGGCGCACGGCTACAACTTCGGCCTGTACGGCGTGGAGGTGCTGACACGCGAATTGGCGCAGGCTCGCAAGTCTGGCCGCGCGCTGGGCGCCCTGCCGGTGCTGCAGGCCTATGAGCGTGAACACCGGCGCACCACGCTGCCGGTGTACCTGGGCACGAACGCGGTGGTGGCCTTGTTCACCGACGAGCGCTCACCGGCCAGGCTGGCGCGGCGTGCGGTGTTGGCGGTGGCCGAACGCGCGCCCGGGCTGAGCGGCGTGATCAAGCACGCCATCACCCGACAGCTGATGGGTGGCGCGGCGCGCGCGACCTGATCGGCCGCGGCGCCTGGGGCCCGCCGCTCAGCGGAAGGGCTCGGCCCGCACCAGCAAATCGTCGAGGCCCGGCTCGTTCGGATCGCGCGGCTGGCCAGGGTGGATGATCGCCACCTGGCAGCTCTCGGCCGCCTCGACCAATTGGCGGTAGGTGCCGGCCGTGAGGTCCTTGATGAAGGCCTGCTTGCGCTCGTCGTAGCCGAACATCCGGTCGTTGATCAGCTGGCATTCGTTGCAACTCGGGCAGCGCGAGGTGTCGATCCAGGCCTCGTCGCGCGATCGCGTCGGCGCCTCTGGTGCGGCCTCGGCGGGCTCCGGTGCGGCTGGCGCCGTGGCGACCGTGGACGGTGCCTGCACCGCCGCCACCTGCGCTGCCGGCGCTGCCGGCGCCTGTGCCTGTTGCGCCGCCTGCCATGCGGCCTTTTCGCGCACCAGCAAGCGCTCGGCGTGCGAATCGTGCACGCCACCATGCTCTTGCAGGCGGTGCCACAGCAGCAGGCAGCGGCGAGTGGCCTGCATCAGCCGGGCATCGACGATCACCCGATGCAGCACGTCGTGGCCATCGACGGCCAGCAAGTACGGCACGCGATGTTGCGCCTCAGGCTCGGCGAGCGACAGCCAGTCGGCCACCGGCAACATCGCGGCGTTCCAGCGCTCGCGGGGCACCAGCGCGAAGTGCGCGGTGTAGCGCGTGTCGCAGAAGACGAAATCGGCAAAGGTGAATGCGCAAGGCTCGGTGCCGTGCTGCAACGCAGGGTCCATGTAGGCCAGGGCCTCGACCGCCCAGTCGTCATCGGGGCAAGGGTTGTTCTCCAGCGAAAACCGCGTGGCCCAATTGGCGCCGCCCGCTGCGTCGTAGCTGAAGGCCGGGAAGGCCCGTGACTGCATGGCCGCAGCGGCGGTGAGGTAAGGCGGCAACTGGCTGGCCGGCTGGGCCGATCCAGCAAAGACACTGAACAGCGCCGGTCCGCGACACGCCAGGCCCTGGCCGATCTGCGCGCGCAATGCAAACAGGTTGGCGCTGGTCGACTGCAGCACGAACATGCCGCCCAGGCCCATGGCTGCAGTGGCCAGCCGTGCGCTGCGCACCCCGAAGGCGAAGTGACCGGTGCCGATCGAAGCCTCTTCGAGCAGATCGGAGGTCTGCACCAGCACCTTCACCGGCAGGCCCGAGGACAGCATCTCCATCAGGTTGGCGTTCTCGGGCGCGTCGTTGCGGTCCGGCGGGATGCACACCAGGTAGTCCGGGAAGCGCGCCAGATCGTCGGCCGTGAGCGACTGCCCATCGAAGGCCTCGAAGACCAGGTCGTGTTCGGCCTCCACATAGTGGCCACGGACCTCCAACTCGGAGATCGAGATTGCCTTCACCAACTCGGCCACGTCGTCCAGGCGCTGCCGGAAGGCCTGCGCCGCCGCGGCGCAGTTGTCGAACACGAAGTCGAGGCAGTCGACGTCCTCGTCGAGCTCGTGCCCGGGCGCGGCAAAAAAGCGCTGCGACTCCAGCACGCGCAAGCTGCGCTCCAGTCGCTCGCGCCGAGGGGCCGGCAGCTCGTCGCGCGGCACGCCCTTGCCGACGATGCGCGACAGCATGTCGAAGTCGAACGCCTCCTGGTGCGACCCACCGAAGGCCGCCTTCAGGCTTTGCGGTTGCCGCCCGGCCTGCGAGTGGCTGTGCGCGGCACGCAGGATGTCCGACAGCTTCAGCGCCAGTCGGCTCAGGTCGGCGTGGAACTGCCTGGCCTTGGCCCGCCGAGCGGCATGCCAGGCGTGCGTGATCAGCCGCGCCGGCATCTGGTGCGTGCAACCCAGCACCTCGCCTTCGGCACTCACGGCACCACCGGCATGCGCCAGCACCTTCTCCATGGTCTCGCCGTCGCGCGCGCCCAGGCGAGATGCGGCCGCGTCCCACAGCTCGGCCAAAGTGCCGCCAGCGCCCTGCGCCACGTCGGTGCGGATCTCGCGTTCGAGCTGCAAGCCGTGACGGCGCAGCCGCTCGCCCTCGATGCCTCGCGGCGCCAGGTCCTTGAGCATGGTGTCGACCAGGCTGGACAGCGAGCGCACGAACTCGGGCCCGCTGGCGTGTTGCACCAACACCACCGGAAAGTCGTGCCGCAGCCCATTCAGGTCACGGTACGGTGCCAGCAGCGCGGGACGCAAATCGACGCCGGCCGTCGACGTCACGCCATCGCCCTGGCGTTGGCCGGTGAGGTGGAAGATCAGCTGATCCTGGGGCTTGGCATGCATGTCCATGACACGTTCTCGTTGTGGGTTGACCGCTGCAGCGAAGCGCAGGCTCAGGCGGCCTGCGGCGAGGGCTCTTCGCCCTCGGGCCAGACGGTGTACTTGTCGAACTCGCGGTTCAGGCCAGCGCGGATGTATTCCGGCGAGCGCATCTGGCCGGCATGCCGCAGGTCTTCGTAGCAGGGCGCATCCGGGTTGCGGTAGAGGATGCCCACCGGGATCGGGTCATCCATCGAGGCGATTTCGCGGGCACGGTCGATGTTGATCGGGTCGTGCGGGCGCTGGTTGCGGTAGGTGCTGGACAGGCTGGGGCTGAGCTGCAGGCCATCCGGGTGCGTGAGCAGCATGGTGCGCTGCGGATCGTGCAGCCACGGGTCGAAGGCCTTGGGCATGAACTCCGGGCACCGCTGCAGGATGCGAACGAACGAGAAGCCGCGGTGCTTGAACGCCGCGCGCATGATGTCGTAGAGCACTTCGGGCACCCAGTCCACGCCTTGCGCCACAAACGATGCCCCCTGCACGCCCAGCGTCACCGTCAGCGGGTTCATCGGCTCCAGCGTCGCGCCGTAGGGCGTGGTGTTGCTCTTCAGGCCACGCGGTGAAGTCGGCGAGGCCTGCTTCTTGGTCAGGCCGTAGACGTGGTTGTCGTGCAACACGACGGTGATGTTCATGTTGTAGCGGATGGCGTGGATCCAGTGCGCGGCGCCGATGCTGCAGCAGTCGCCGTCGCCGGTGCTGACGAACACGTTCAGGTCCGGCCGGGCCATCTTGATGCCCTCGGCGACCGGGAACGCGCGGCCGTGGATGCCGTGAAAACCGTAGGTCTTCATGTAGTGCGGCAGCCGGCTCGAGCAGCCGATGCCGGAGACGAACACGGTGTTCTCGGGCGCCAGATCCTCTTCGCTGCACAAGCGCTGCATGGCCGCGAGGATGGCGTTGTCACCGCAGCCGCTGCACCAGCGCGGCACGCCGCCCTGGTATTCCTCGAGGGCGTGGTGTTCCTCGTGCAGCTTGATCACGCACTGGCTCAGGGAGCGATTCATGATGATTGGCCCTTCTTTTGCAAGGCAAGCCGCACGACGCGGCAGATGTCGCCGGGCTTGATGGGCTGGCCGCGCGCTTCGCTCCAGCAATCGATATCGACCAGGAAACGCGAACGCAGCATCATGGCCAGCGCCGAGTAGCGGCGGTTGTCCTCGTCGATCAGCTCGTCCTCGAGGCGGTCGGACCAGTTGCCCTCGATCGTCATCACCTGCTTGAAGCGCCGGAGGATCTCGCGGATGCCCGAAGGCATCGGCTGGATGAAACGCAGGTGCATCGACGACACCGCCAGGCCTTCGGCCCGCAGCCGGCTCACCGCCTCTTCGATCGCACCCATGGTGCTGCCCCAGCCGATCAGCAGCATGTCGCCATCATCGCCACCGACCACCGGCGGCGCCTTCAGCGTCTTCTGCAGTGCCGCGAGCTTCAGGCTGCGTGCGCGCAGGCCTTCCTCGTTGATGCTGGGGTCGTAGGCCACCTTGCTGTTGCGGTCGTGGGCCAGACCGGTGAGCGTGTGCATGCCCCCCGGCTGACCGGGCTGGAAGCGGCGCGACAGGCCGGTGACCGGATCCCAGTCGTAGGGCTTGGCGCCGGGCGGCACGGGCGTCTGGTCGACCGGTGGCGCCAGCCACTCCTCGCTGAACTGCGGGCGCGGGAAGGGTTGCTGCGCCGTCGACAGACTGGCGTCCGACAGCACCACCACCACCATGCCGAAGGTCTCGGCGATCTTGCGCGCGGTGATCACCGAGTAGAAGCAATCCTCGATGCTGCAGGGTGCCATCACCACCTTGGGCGCATCGCCATGGCTGCCGAACACGGCCGCCGGCAGATCACCCTGCTCCACCTTGGTGGGCTGGCCGGTGCTGGGCCCACCGCGCTGCACGTTGACGACCACCAGCGGGATCTCGGCCATCACCGCCAGGCCGATCGCCTCCTGCTTGAGCGAGTAGCCCGGCCCCGAGGTGATGGTCACCGCGCACTTGCCGGCATAGGACGCACCGATGGCAAACGCACAGGCAGCGATCTCGTCCTCGGCCTGGTGCACCAGGCCGCCGACCTTCTCGAACACCTCGCTCAGGTAGTGCGAGGCCGAGGTGGCCGGTGTGATCGGGTACATGGCACAGATGTCCATGCCCGAGGCCATCACGCCCAAGGCGATGGCCGTGTTGCCGTTGATCACGATCTGCGCCTGACTCGAGCGCTGCGCCGGAATGCGGTACTTGAAGTCAAGGTGGGCCTCGCCCCAGGCCGCACCGGCTTCGTACAGCGCGACGTTGCTCTGGATGACCTTGTCGTCCTTCTTGCCGAAGATGCGTGCAATCTGCTCGCGTGCCAGGCCGGCGTCCAGGCCGTACAGGTTGCACAGCAGCCCGAGCACGAACATGTTCTTGCCCTTGCGCGGATCGCTCACCAGTTCCTTGCACCGGTCCTCGAGCGGCACCTCGAAGACCTTGTAGCCATCGCCGCGCAGCGCCTCGACCGTCTTGACATAGGAGCTGACCACGGTCGGATCGCGGTGCTGGCGCCACATGCTCTCCAGCAGGATCGTGGCGCCGGGCTTGAGCTCCTTGGCCTGGACGCGGCCGATCAGCACCTGCTCGTTGAAGGCCACCACCAGGTCGGTCTGGTCGCCGCCGTTGGTGACGCGCTGCGAACCGATGCGGATGCGGATGCCACTGGCGCCGGCCACGCTGCGCGCCGGCGGCTGGATCTCGGCCGGGATGATCTCGGTGGTCCAGATGCCGTTGCCCATGCGCGCCGCGATGGCCGCCAGCGACTGGCCGCAGCGCTGGGCGCCTTCGCCCGAATCGCTGATGACCTCGACGATGTGTTCGGCAATCGACTGCGCCGCAGGCGTGGCCTTGGCCACAGGTGGATCGAGCGTGAGCGTGCTGTTCATGGGGGGGGTCCTCAGGCCAGGTGAACGCGGGCGAATCCGCGTTCACGGCGGTCGATGCCGAAGAGACGATCGGCGGCGGCGTTGCTGTCGGGAAGGTAGACGGAGTCGGTGTCGCGCAGGCCCAGGTAGGCCTTCATGCCACGCGCCGCCTTGCGGCCGGCGCCCATGGCCTCGATCACGGTGGCGGCGCCGGTGACGATGTCACCACCGGCATAGACGCCCGCGATCGAGGTGGCCAGGTCGGCGTCGGTGGCGATGTAGCCACGCTTGTCGAGCTTCAGGCCCGAGGTCTGCCCCAGGATGGGGTTGGCATTGGTGCCGATCGCGAACACCACCATGTCGCATTCGAACTCGAACGCGCTGCCATGCACGGCCACCGGACGCCGCCGGCCCGACGCATCGGGCTCGCCGAGCTCCATGCGCTCGCAGCGCATCGCGCGCACATTGTGGTTGGCGTCGCCCAGCAGTTCGACCGGGCTGGTCAGCCACTGGAAGTCGACGCCCTCTTGCTGCGCGTGGTGGATCTCCTCGGCGCGCGCCGGCGCCTCGGCCGCGCTGCGCCGGTAGATGCAGTAGACCTTGTCGGCACCCACCCGCAGCGAGACACGCATCGCGTCCATCGCGGTGTTGCCGGCACCGATCACCGCGACTCGCTTGCCCGGCTGCAAGGGCGTGTCGAAATTCGGAAAGTCGCGCCCGCGCATCAGGTTGCAGCGGGTCAGCCACTCGTTGGCCGACAGCACGCCACCCAGTGATTCACCCGGGATGCCCATGAAGCTGGGGTAGCCCGCGCCGGTGCCGATGAACACCGCGTGGAACCCCATTTCGGTGAGCATCTGCTCCACGGTGAACAGCCGGCCGACCAAGGTGTTGCACTCGAACCGGATGCCCAGGCGCGTGAGCTTCTCGATCTCGACATCGACCACGCGGTTGGGCAGGCGGAAGTCGGGGATGCCGTACTTGAGCACGCCGCCCGGCTCGTGGAAGGCCTCGTACACGGTGACCTCGCAGCCGGCCTTGGCCATGTCGGCCGCGCAGGCCATGCCCGCCGGGCCGGAGCCGACGATGCCGACCTTGAAATGGTTGCGCTCGATGTAGGGCACGTTGGCCCAGCCTTCGGCAATGGCCATGTCGCCGACGAAACGCTCGAGCCGGCCGATGGCCACCGGCTCCAGCGACTCACCCACGGTGCACACACCCTCGCATTGGTTCTCCTGCGGACAGACGCGGCCACACACCGAAGGCAGCAGGTTGGTGTCGGTGATCACGTCGTAGGCGCCGTGGAAGTTCTTGCCCGCCATCTTCAGGATGAAGCCCGGAATGTCGATGCCCACCGGGCAGCCCCGCACGCAGGGCCGGTCGGCGCAGTCCAGACAGCGCTCGGCCTCGAGCAGCGCGTCCTCCAGCCGGTAGCCGCAGGCCACCTCTTCGAAATTCTTGACGCGTGCCTCGGGGCTCTGCTCGGGCATGGCCGTGCGGGCCTGCGGGATGGTGCGGATCGTCTTCTTCTTGGCCATCGTCGGCTCCTGCTCGCGTTGTCTGGTGGGTCAGTGCCCGGCACCACCGCGGATGCGGCAGCTTTCCTTCCAGCTTTCCAGCGCGGCCTGCTCGGTCGGCTTGTAGCGTCCGAGTCGGGCCATGAGGTCGTCGAAATCAACCTGGTGACCGTCGAAATCCGGCCCGTCGACACAGGCGAACTTGATCTGCTCGCCGATCTTCACGCGGCAGCCGCCGCACATGCCGGTGCCGTCGACCATCACCGGGTTCAGGCTGACCATGGTCTTGATGCCGTGCGCGCGCGTGGCGTCGGCGCAGCCCTTCATCATGATCGGCGGGCCGATGGCCACCACCTCGTCGATGTCGGCGTGCTTGGCGATGGCCTGCTTGATGCCCTCGGTGACCAGGCCCTTGATGCCGGCCGAGCCATCGTCGGTGCAGACGATCAGTTCATCGCAGCAGGCGCGGAACTTGTCTTCCCAGAACATCAGCGCCCGGTTTCGAAATCCCAGCACGCCAATGACGTAGGCGCCGCTGTCCTTGTAGGCGCGCGCCTGCGGGTAGATCGGCGCCACCCCGAGGCCGCCGCCGACGCAGACCACCTTCTTCGCCTGGCCGACGTGGCTGGGGATGCCCATCGGACCCACCATCGCATGCAGGTGCGTGCCGACCCGGCAGTTCTGCTGCATCTCGCGGGTGGTCTTGCCCACGGCTTGAATGACCAGTGTGATGGTGCCCTTGTCGCGGTCGAAGTCGGCGATGGTCAGCGGAATGCGCTCACCATGTTCATGCTCCATCACGATGACGAACTGGCCAGGCTTGGCTGCCTTGGCCATCTGCGGGTGCAGGATCTCCAGCAGATAGGTGACGTCGGAGAAATCCGAGCGCGAGACGATCTCGAAATTGGACATGGCAACCCCTTGGGTTGCGGTTCTCCGTCGACGTGGCTGCTCGCCTTGTGCGCGGGAAGTCACGCCAAGGCCGGAAGCCGCGTGATCAGTGTCAGCGCACAGCCTAACGAGCCTCGCCCGTCACCCCTTGAGGCAGGTCAATCGAGACCGAATCCGACGCACCAAGACAGCACTTTTCGAACACCGGCCATCAACCCAGCGCGTCGTTCACCTGCTCGTTGAACTCCGACAGGCCGAAGGCGGTGTTCACCTCGCGCGGCAGTGCGTCGCGCACCGAGAACACCCCCAGCAACTTGCCGTTGCTGGCCACGACCGGCAGGTGGCGGAAACCGCGTTCAATCATGATCAGCACGGCGTCGGCCACCCGGGTCTCCGGCGTGACGCTGTCCGGGTCGGCGGTCATGACCGAGGAGACCAGCGTCGTGACCGGATCAAGCGCCTTGGCCACCACGCGGGTCATCATGTCGCGCTCGGTCACGATGCCCAGCATGGTGCTGGCGCCGTGCTCGATGACCAAAACGCTGCTGCAATTGGCGCGCGTCATCACGCAGGCCGCCTCGTGCACCGACGCTGCCGGCGCCAGACTGATGACGCGGCGAATGGACATCGCTTGAAAGACGGTGCGTTCGGGCATGGTGTCGATCCTTTACAGAGGTGGTGAAGGCGGTCTGTGCGCCGTCAGCGCAGCGCCGCGTTGATCTTGTCCAACGCCGCAGCACCAGGGCACAACTGCGCCACGCCCAGCGTGTTGAGCGGCGCGGCGCAGGTGTTGAGCGAGGTGTGCAGATCGGTGGCCAAGGAATCCAGGTAAAGCAAGCCTGTGACCAGCTCGCCCCGTTCGCCATGTTTCTGCATGTAATTCATCGCGGCATAGCGGTCGGTGGGGTCGTAGTCGGCGTGAAGCTTGCGCAGGCGCAGCATGGTGCCGTCGTGCTGCGGCACCTCCACCACCTCGCCAGGCGCATAGGTGGCGGTGACCTCGGAGCCCGGCGTCATGAAATCGATACGGCTGACCGCCTCGTTGTGGTGGCGGACGTAGTCGTAGCTCTTGGTGCTGCCGCTGTGGTTGTTGAAGGTGACACAGGGGCTGATCACGTCGATGAACGCCGCGCCACCATGCGCCATGGCCCCCTTGATCAGCGGCACCAGCTGTTCCTTGTCGCCGGAGAAGCTGCGCGCGACGAAGGTGGCGCCAAGCTGCAATGCGAGGCCGACCAGGTCGACGGGCGAATCGCTGTTGACCACGCCCTTCTTGCTCTTCGAGCCGAGATCGGCCGTGGCCGAGAACTGCCCCTTGGTCAGGCCGTAGACGCCATTGTTCTCGACGATGTAGGCCATGCGCACGCCGCGCCGCATGGCGTTGGCGAACTGCCCCAGGCCAATCGAAGCCGAATCGCCATCGCCCGACACGCCCAGGTACAGCAGCGCACGGTTGGCCAGGTTCGCCCCGGTGAGCACCGAAGGCATGCGCCCGTGCACCGTGTTGAAGCCGTGCGATGCACCAAGAAAGTAATCCGGCGTCTTGGAACTGCAGCCGATGCCCGACAGCTTGGCCACGCGGTGCGGCTCGATGTCGAGTTCCCAGCAGGCCTGGATGATCGCTGCCGAGATCGAATCGTGGCCGCAGCCGGCACACAGCGTGGAGATGCGGCCCTCGTAGTCGCGCCGCGTGTAGCCGACCTTGTTGGTGTGCAGTGTCGGATGATGCAGGCGAGGTTTGGTGATGAAGGTCATGCCGCCTCCTTTTGTTGTTGCTGTTGCACGCCCAGGTTCTTGCGGATGGCCGCGGCAATGAATCGCGCGGTGATCGGCGTGCCGTCGTAGTGCAGCACCTTGGGCAGGCGCGCCGGATCGACTTCCAACTCGTTGACCAGCAAGGACTGCATCTGCCCGTCCCGGTTCTGCTCGACCACGAAGACCTTGTCGTGCGCGGCAATGAAATCGGACACCGACTGCGGGAAGGGGAAGGCCAGCAGCCGCAGCGCATCCAGGTGCAGCCCTTCGGCGTCCAGCACATCCAGTGCCTCGCGCATGGCCGGGCTGGTGGAGCCGAAGTAGACGACCCCGAAGCGCGTGGGCTGCGCAGCACGGCGCAGCACCGGTTGCGGTACCAGATCGGCGGCGGTGCGGAATTTCTTCAGCAAGCGCTCCATGTTGTAGATGTAGTCCGGCCCGCGCTCGGAGTACTGCGCATAGGGATTGCGTGTGGTGCCGCGCGTGAAATAGGCGCCTTTGCTGGGGTGGGTACCGGGCAACGTGCGCCAAGGGATGCCATCGCCGTCCACGTCCTTGTAGCGGCCGAAGTCCTTGCCGGCCTCCAGCTCTTGCGCGCTCATCACCTTGCCGGTGTCGTAGCGTCGCGCGTCGTCCCAGACAAAGGGCTTGCACAGGCGCTGGTTCATGCCGATGTCCAGATCGGTCATCACGAAGATCGGCGTCTGCAGTCGATCGGCCAGGTCGAGCGCCGCCGCCGAATGCAGGAAGCACTCGTGCGGGTCCTGCGGCAGCAGCATCACGTGCTTGGTGTCGCCGTGCGAGGCATAGGCACAGGACAGAAGATCGGACTGCTGGGTGCGGGTGGGCATGCCGGTGGAGGGCCCGCCGCGCTGCACATTGATGATGGTGACCGGGATCTCGGCGAAGTAGGCCAGGCCGATGAACTCCTGCATCAGGCTGATGCCCGGCCCGGACGTGGCGGTGAAGGCTCGGGCGCCATTCCAGCCCGCGCCCACCACCATGCCGATCGAGGCCAGTTCGTCCTCGGCTTGCACGATGGCAAAGCGGTTCTGGCCGGTGGACGGATCGACCCGGAACTTGTCGCAGTATTTCTGGAAGGCTTCGGGCACCGACGACGAGGGCGTGATCGGGTACCAGGCGGCCACCGTCGCGCCGCCGTAGATGCAACCCAGCGCGGCGGCGCTGTTGCCATCGGTGAAGATCTGGTCGCCGACCATGTCGGAGCGCCTGACGCGCAAACCAAGCGGCGCCACCAGATGGTCCTGCACGTACTGGCGGCCCAGATTGAGCGCCTGCAGGTTGGCATCCAGCAAGCGCTCCTTGCCGCGGTACTGCTCGGCAAAGAGCTTTTCGAACACCGCCGGATCCATGTCCAGCAACACCGACAGCGCGCCGACGTAGATGATGTTCTTGAACAGCTGACGCTGCCGCGGATCCGAGTACGCGGCATTGGCGATCTCGGTCAGCGGCACGCCGATCACCTGCACATCGTCGCGAAAGCTCGACGGTGGCAGCGGCCGCGTGCTGTCGTACAGCAGGTAGCCGCCGGGCTCGATCTCGGCCACGTCGGCAGCCCAGGTCTGCGGGTTCATCGCCACCATCATGTCCACGCCACCGCGGCGTCCGTGGTAGCCCTGCTCGCACACCCGCGCTTCGTACCAGGTGGGCATGCCCTGGATGTTGCTGGGGAAGATGTTGCGCGGGCTCACGGGCACGCCCATGCGCATCACCGCCTTGGCGAACAGCTCGTTGGCAGAGGCCGAGCCCGAACCGTTGACGTTGGCGAACTTGATGACGAAATCGTTGACGGCTTCAATGCGCTTCATGCCGTTGTCTCCACTTTGTGCGCGCTGGGTTTTCGGTCTCGACAGTCCGGGCCGGCCTTGGTGGTGAGCAGCAGGAACTTCTGCATGTCCCAGGCCCCGGTGGGGCAACGCTCGGCGCACAGGCCGCAATGCAGGCAGACGTCTTCGTCCTTGACCATCACCCGGTGTGTCTTCAGTGGGGCGCTGACATACAGCGCCTGCTCGGTGTTGGTGGCCGGCGCCTTGAGGCGCGTGCGCAGATCGGCCTCGTCGCCGTCGGCGGTGAAGCTGATGCAATCCATCGGGCAGATGTCCACGCAGGCGTCGCACTCGATGCACAGGCGGTCGCTGAACACGGTCTGCACATCGCAGTTGAGGCAGCGCTCGGCCTCCTTGAAGGCGGTGGCCGCGTCGAAGCCCAGCTCGACCTCGATCTTGATGCTGGCCAGCGCCATCTCGGCCTTGGCCCAGGGCACCTTGTTGCGCAGGTCGTTGGAGATGTCGTTGTCGTAGCTCCACTCGTGGATGCCCATCTTCTGCGACACCAGGTTCACGTGCGGCGGCGGCCGTTGCGTGACCGGCTCGCCGTGCAGGAAGCGGTCGATCGACACCGCCGCCTCGTGCCCATGGGCCACGGCGGTGATGATGTTCTTCGGACCGAAAGCGGCGTCACCGCCAAAGAAGACATTCGCAACCGTGGACCGGAAGGTCTTGGCATCCAGTGTCGGCAGGCCCCACTTGTCGAAGGCAATGCCGCTGTCGGCCTCGATCCAGGGGAAGGCGTTCTCCTGGCCGATGGCCACCAGCACCTCGTCGCACTCGAAGACCACATCGGTTTCGCCGGTGGGCTTCAGGGTGCGTCGGCCCTTGTCGTCGTAGACCGGCGTGACGATCTGGAAGCTCATGCCCACCAGCTTGCCGTCTTCGAGCAGGCAGGCCTTGGGCACATGGCAGTTGACGATGGGAATGCCTTCGTGCTGGGCGTCTTCCTTTTCCCAGGGCGAGGCCTTCATCTCCTCGAAGCCGGAGCGCACGATCACCTTCACATCGTCGGCGCCCAGCCGGCGTGCCGAGCGACAGCAGTCCATCGCCGTGTTGCCACCACCGAGCACGATGACCCGTTTCTTCACGCTGGTGACGTGCCCGAACGACACCGAGGCCAGCCAGTCGATGCCGATGTGGATGTCCGCTGCGGCCTCCTGTCGGCCCGGCACGTCCAAATCACGGCCGCGGGGCGCGCCGCAGCCGACGAAGATCGCGTCCCAGCCTTCGGCCATCAAGGCCTTCATCGATTCGACCCGCTGGCCGGATCGGAACTCGACGCCGAGGTCGAGGATGTGGCCGCACTCCTCGTCGATCACGGTTTCGGGCAGCCGGAAGCGCGGGATCTGCGAGCGGATGAAGCCGCCGGCCTTGGCTTCGCCATCGAACACCGTGACGGCATAGCCCTGCGCAGCCAGGTCGCGCGCCACCGTCAGCGAAGCCGGGCCCGCACCGACACAGGCCACGCGCTTGCCATTGCGCGGCAAGGGCTTGGGCATCATCGCCCGCACGCTGTCGCCGTTCTTGTTGTCGGCCGCCACGCGCTTGAGACGGCAGATGGCCACCGGCTCCGGTTTGGCGGCGTTCTCTTCCTCGACCCGCCCACGCCGGCAGGCCGGTTCGCATGGGCGATCACAGGTTCGACCCAGCACGCCGGGGAATACGTTGGAGACCCAATTCACCATGTACGCCTGGTCGTAACGACCTTGCGCGATCAGGCGGATGTATTCGGGGACGGGGGTGTGGGCGGGACACGCCCATTGGCAATCGACGACCTTGTGGAAATATTCCGGGTCGGCCACGTTGGTGGGTCGCACGAGCGGTGGTCTCCTTGTGTGGAACGCCGGGAATGCCCGTGCCAGCCGACGCGGCTGCCTCGGTTGGCGCTCCTTGTCATAAGGCAAGTCTACGTCCGCTGGCAAGCCTCAAGGGGCGCGTTGGGTCAAGGTCGGGCCACATTCGCGGGCGGCGCCAGGTGAGGCGTTCAGCCGATGCTGGTCGGCCTGCCCGGCAGCAGGTGCGGTGCCTTGCGCACGACCGGATCGGCCATCGTGGCCAGGGTGAGCAAGCCATAGCTGCCAGCAAACACCGCCAGCGCCACGCCGGTGCCGGCGCGCTCGATCAGCACTCCGCACAGCACCGCCCCCACCGGCACCAGCAGGTGCGCAACGAAGCGGTAGCCGGCATTGACGCGGCCCTGCAGCCCATCGGGAATCAGTGCGACGCGGTAGCTCAGCTGCGTGACGTTGTAGATGGGGCCGAAGAACATGATCAGTCCGAACACGGCACCCAGCGACAAAGGCCCGGGGCACAGCGCGTACATCGGGAACAACAGCGCCCGCGCCAGCATGGTGCCGACGATCACCTGCCCGAAGCTGAAGCGTCGCTGCACCACGCCACCCACCATCGCACCCAGCAGCCCGCCCAAGCCCGCCAGACTGAACACGAGGCCGATCTGCGACTCGCTGGCACCCTGCTGCTTGGCGATCACGATCAGCAGCAGTGGCACCGCCGAATGCACGAAGTTGCCCAGGCCGGTGATGAACGCCATGTGCCGCACCAGGCGCTCGTCCCAAAGCCAGCGCAGCCCTTGCCGCACTTCGGCCAGCAGATCACGACGCTCGGTGGCCCTGGGTGGCGGATCGAAGCGGGTCTGCAGGCGCCAAAGCGTCCAGGCCGAGGCCAGAAAGCTCAGCGCATCGGCCACGAAGGGCAGGCCGCGCCACAGGCTGTACAGCGCCGTGCCGAGCGCCGGCCCGGCGATCTCCGCGCCCGAGAATCCGGCATGGTTCTGCGCCATGGCCTGAGGCAGTTGGGCGGTGCCCACCACGCGCGGCAGCGCGGCGACCTCGGCCAGGTTGTAGAACACCATCAGCACGCCTTCGATCAGCATCACCGCGTAGATGTGCGCCACCTGCACCGGCGCGAAGGCCATGGCCAGCGGCAGGCTGGCCACGGCCAGGCCGCGGCCCAGTTCGCAGCGCAACATCAAGCGACGGCGGTCCCAACGGTCGACCAGCGCGCCCACCGGCAGGCACAACAGCACGAAGGGCACGACACGCAGCGCGGTGGCCACGCCCACGGCCATGGGCGACTGCGTGAGTGCCAGGATCAGCAGCGGGTAGACGATGGCCGACGCATTGGAGCCCAGCGTCGACACCAGCATGCCGCTCCACAGCAGCATGAACTCGCGCTGACGCCACAGCGGCGACGGCGAGCCCGCTGGTGGCGTCGACGCGGCCGGGCCACTCAACCCGGCGCCACCACGCGCAGCACCTTCTGCAGGCCGTCGACCTTGCGCCCCTTGCGCGCGCGCTTGCCGACATGCTGCTGCAGCGCCGCGGCTTTCAGGTCTTCCTCCTTGGGTTTGCCGCCGCGGCCGCTGCCGATCACTTTGAGCGTCAGGCCGCAGGTCGCCACCGACACGAGCGGGATCTTGGCGTCCACGTCCATCAAGGTCAGGCCCTTGCCGCCATTGGCCTGGCGCTTGAGCTCGTCCAGCGCGAACACCAGCAAGCGTCCGTCCAGCGCCAGGCAGGCCACCTGGGTCTGGCCGGCCTGCACGACCACCGGCGGCAGCACGCGGTCGGCATCGTCGAGCGTGAGGAAGGCCTTGCCCGCCTTCTGCCGGCCGTGCATGTCGGCCGCCTGGGCCAGCAGGCCGAAGCCACCGGTGTTGGCCAGCAGCAGCAGCGCGTCGGCCGCGCCGGCAAAGTAGTGCGCCGGCTGCGTGCCGGGCTCCAGGTCGATCAGGCTGGTGACGGGCACGCCATCGCCGCGCCCGCCAGGCAGGCCGCTGACCCCGACCGAATACACCCGGCCGGAACCCTTGGCCGCGGTGCCGAACACCAGCAAGGTGTCGACGCTTCGACACGCAAAGGTGCCGTAGAGTGCATCGCCCGCCTTGAACGCGAGCGTGCCGGCATCCACCTCGTGCCCCTTGAGTGCCCTGACCCAGCCCTTCAGGCTCACCACCACGGTGACGGGCTCGTCCACCACCTTGATCTCGGCCACCGCGCGCTTCTCGGCCTGGATCAGCGTGCGACGCTCGTCGCCATGCACTTTCGTGTCGGACTCGATCTCCTTGATCAGCAGCCGCTTCAGCGCGGCCGGGCTGCCCAGGATCTCCTCCAGCCTGGCCGCCTCCTCGCGCAAGGCCTTGAGCTCCTGCTCGATCTTGATCGCCTCCAGCCGCGCCAACTGGCGCAAGCGGATCTCGAGGATGTCCTCCGCCTGCCGATCGCTCAGGCGGAAGCGTTCGATCAAGGCGGGCTTGGGCTCGTCCGCGTTGCGGATGATGCGGATCACCTCGTCGATGTTCAACAGCACCAGTTGCCGGCCTTCGAGCACGTGGATGCGGTCGCGCACCTTGTCCAGCCGGTGCTGCGAACGGCGCTGCACCGTGGCCTGGCGGAAGGCCACCCACTCCACCAGCATCTGGCGCAGGCTCTTCTGCGTCGGTCGGCCATCGGCACCGACCATGGTGAGGTTGATCGGCGCGTTGGTCTCCAGGCTGGTGTGGGCCAGCAGCGTGGTGATCAGTTCCTGCTGCTCCACCGTGCGGCTCTTGGGCTCGAAGACCAGACGCACCGCGGCTTCCTTGCCTGACTCATCGCGCACCGCGTCCAGCACGGCCAGCACGCTGGCCTTGAGCTGCACCTGGTCGGACGACAGCGCCTTCTTGCCGGTCTTGACCTTGGGGTTGGTCAGCTCCTCGATTTCCTCCAGCACCTTCTGCGCACTGGTACCCGGCGGCAACTCGGTCACCACCAGTTGCCACTGGCCACGGGCCAGGTCCTCGATCTTCCAGCGGGCACGCACCTTCAGGCTGCCACGGCCGCTGGCATAGGCGTCGCGGATGTCGGCCGCGCTGCTGATGATCTGGCCGCCGCCCGGATAGTCGGGGCCCGGCAGCAGGGCATGCAGTTCGTCGTCACCGAGCCGCTCGTTGCGGATCAGCGCCACCGCGGCGGCCGCCACCTCGCGCAGGTTGTGGCTGGGGATCTCGGTGGCCAGGCCCACGGCGATGCCGGAGGCACCATTGAGCAACACGAAGGGCAGCCGTGCCGGCAGCAGCCTCGGCTCTTCGGTGGAGCCGTCGTAGTTGGGGATGAAGTCGACCGTGCCCTCGTCGATCTCGTCGAGCAGCAGGCGCGAGATGGGGCTGAGCCGCGCCTCGGTGTAGCGCATGGCCGCCGCGCCGTCGCCGTCGCGGCTGCCGAAGTTGCCCTGCCCGTCGATGAGCGGGTAGCGCAGCGAGAAGTCCTGCGCCATGCGCACCATGGCGTCGTAGGCGGCCGTGTCGCCGTGCGGGTGGTAGCGGCCCAGCACGTCACCCACCACGCGAGCGCTCTTCACCGGTTTGGGTGCTCCGGCATTGCCATGCCCCAGTCCCATGCGCTGCATGGCGTAGAGGATGCGACGCTGCACCGGCTTGGCACCATCGCAGACATCCGGCAGCGCGCGGCCCTTCACCACCGAGAGCGCATATTCCAGGTAGGCCCGCTGGGCGTAGTGCGCCAGCGTGATGTTGTCGCCCGGCTCGCCGGGCGGATTGATCAGGGAGAGTTGTTCAGACATTCAGCGATTCAACCGACGAGGCGGCCAGTGGGTGCAAACGATTCAGCGAGACTGCCGTCCAAAGGCTCATGTGGCTTCGAGGCCCATGGCCACGCGGGCTTGAAACTCGCGGTCGAGCATGCTCATCACCACCAGGCTGTCGTAGCCGTCCACGCCGTCGATGCTCAGGCGCACGCTTTCGCGCAGGCGACCCTCCTCGATGAAGCCCTCGCTGGCATAGAGGGCCAGGGCGCGGGTGTTGAGCAGCTTCACGTCCAGCCAGAAGCGGTGGGCATGCAGATCGCGAAAGGCCATGCGCTTGAGTTGCCGCACGCAGGCTCGGCCCAGCCCAAAGCCCTTGGGCTGAAGCACGATGCGCTTCATCTCCACGCTGCGGTGCTGGTTGCGGCACCCTTGCAGGATGACGAAGCCGGCCCGCTCGTAGTCGGGGCCGGCTTCGACGATGAAGTGGCGGAAATCCGGGATGCGCAGCGCGCCCTCGTGCTGCGGCCGCTCCCAGGGCGTGATGAAGGGGATGTTGTGCGAATCGGTCTCGACCGAAATGACGAAGTCCAGGTCCGACAACATCGTCGGGCGCAGCCGCAGCCGGTGCTCGGTTTCTTGCTCAGACATCGATCTCGACCGCATCGCCATGCAGTTCCATCAGTTCGCGCCGCGCAGCCGCCTCGCCCTTGCCCATCAGCTTGGTGAACGAGTCGACCGTTCCCGCGAAGTCCAGCTCGCCGTAGGCCACCGGCAGCAGGCGCCGCGTCTCGGGGTTGAGCGTGGTCTCCCACAGCTGCCCGGCGTTCATCTCGCCCAGGCCCTTGAAGCGGCTGATGCTCCAGGCGCTCTCGCGGGCGCCCTCCTTGCGCAGCTTGTCCAGCGTGGCGTCGAGCTCGCCCTGATCGAGCGCGTACAGCTTGGCCGCGGGCTTCTTGCCACGGGCGGGCGCATCCACGCGAAACAGCGGCGGCTTGGCGATGTAGACGTGGCCCGCCTCGATCAGCTTGGGGAAGTGCCGGAAGAACAGCGTGAGCAACAGCACCTGGATGTGCGAGCCGTCGACGTCGGCATCGCTCAAGATGCACACCTTGCCGTAGCGCAGGCCGCTCAGGTCGGGTGAATCGTTGGGGCCGTGCGGGTCCACCCCGATGGCCACGGCGATGTCGTGGATCTCGTTGTTGGCGAACAATCGGTCGCGCTCCACCTCCCAGGCGTTGAGCACCTTGCCGCGCAGCGGCAGGATGGCCTGGGTCTCCTTGTCACGCCCCATCTTGGCCGAGCCGCCGGCCGAATCGCCCTCGACCAGGAAGACTTCATTGAGCGCAAGGTCGCGGCTCTCGCAATCGGTGAGCTTGCCGGGCAGCACGGCCACGCCGGAGCCCTTGCGCTTTTCCACCCTCTGGCTGGCGCGCTGGCGGGTCTGCGCCTGCTTGATCACCAACTCGGCCAGCTTCTTGCCCTGCTCCACATGCTGGTTCAGCCAGAGCTCCAACGGCGCGCGGGTGAAGGCGCTGACCAGGCGCAGCGCATCCCGGCTGTTCAGGCGCTCCTTGGTCTGGCCCTGGAACTGCGGGTCGAGCACCTTGGCCGAGAGCACGAAACTGGCGCGCGAGAACACGTCCTCGGGCATCAGCTTCACGCCCTTGGGCAACAGCGAGTGCAGATCGATGAAGGCCTTGATGGCGCCGAACAGGCCGTCCTTCAACCCCGACTCGTGCGTGCCGCCGGCCACCGTGGGAATCAGGTTGACATAGCTCTCGCGCAACACGTTGCCGTCTTCGGTGAAGGCCAGCACCCAGGCCGCGCCCTCGCCTTCGGCGAAATTCTCGGTCTCGTTGCCCGAGGCGTAGTTGGCGCCTTCGAGCAAGGGGATCAAGGGTTCGGCGGCCAGGCCCTGCATCAGGTAGTCGCGCAGGCCGCCCTGGTAGGCCCAGGTCTGCGTCTCGCCGGTCTTCTCGTGCGTGAGCGTCACCGTCACGCCGGGCATCAGCACGGCCTTGCTGCGCAGCAAGTGCACCAACTCGTTCCTGGGCAGCTCGGTCGCCTCGAAGTACTTGGCATCGGGCCACACCCGCACGGTGGTGCCATGCTTGCGGTCGCCCGACGCGGCCTTGCGCAGCGCCAGGGGCTCGATCACGTCGCCGCCGGAAAACGCCAGCGAGGCCACCTGGCCTTCGCGCCACACCGTCACCTGCAGTCGCCGGGCCAGCGCGTTCGTCACGCTCACGCCCACGCCGTGCAGGCCACCGGAGAAGCTGTAGGCGCCGCCCGCACCCTTGTCGAACTTGCCGCCCGCATGCAGGCGCGTGAACACGATTTCCACCACCGGCACCTGCTCTTCGGGGTGCAGGCCGAAGGGGATGCCGCGGCCGTCGTCGTCCACGCTCACCGATCCATCGGTGTGCAGCGTGAGCGCGATGCGCTTGCAGACGCCGGCCAGGGCCTCGTCGGCAGCGTTGTCGATCACCTCCTGGACGATGTGCAGGGGCGTTTCGGTGCGCGTGTACATGCCCGGCCGCTGCTTGACGGGCTCCAGGCCCTTGAGGACGCGGATCGAGTCTTCGCCGTAGTGACCGGGGGACTGGCCCGGTGACCTGCCTGAGGAACCGCCGAGCTTCGGGTTGCTTGCCATGGCGGTGGATTGTAGGCAGGCGCGGCCCGACAGCTGGACATCCATCCAGTCCTGCAGCGTCGCATTGCATCCTTGCCGACGTGTCTGGGTGGCTTCGTTCGGTACAGTTCGGCTCGATGAACGCACCCTCGACCGGCCATGCGCGGCCCTTGTCCCTGGCCCAGGTGCTGCTGTGCGGCGCGGCCGTCGTCACCCTGTCGATGGGCATCCGCCACGGGTTCGGCCTGTGGCTGGCGCCGATCACCATGGAGCGTGGCTGGACGCGCGAGACCTTCTCCTTCGCGATGGCGGTGCAAAACCTCGCTTGGGGCCTCGTCGGTCCGGTGGCCGGCGTTTTCGCCGATCGCTTCGGCGCCTGGCGCACGCTGATCGTCGGCGCCCTGGTCTATGCGCTGGGACTGGCGCTGATGGCGGTGTCCACCACCGGCCTGGCCTTTGCGGGCAGCGCCGGCTTGCTGGTGGGCGCGGCGCAGGCCGGCACCACCTACGCGGTGATCTACGGCGTGATCGGCCGCAACGTGCCCGCCGACCGGCGTTCGTGGGCCATGGGCATGGCGGCCGCCGCGGGCTCGTTCGGGCAATTCATGATGGTGCCGGTGGAGAGCTGGCTGATCGGCCACCTGAACTGGCAGAACGCCTTGTTCGTGCTCGCGGGCTCGGCACTGCTGATCATCCCCTTGGCCTTCGGCCTGCGCGAGCACATCGGCGTGGCCAGTGGCGGCCCAAGGCAAAGCCCCGGCGAGGCCGTTCGCGAGGCGGTTTCCAACCGCAACTTCCTGCTGCTGACGGCGGGCTACTTCGTCTGCGGATTCCAGCTGGCGTTCGTCGGCGTTCACATGCCCAGCTATCTGAAGGACAAGGGCCTCGGCCCCGAGGTGGCCACCACGGCGCTGGCGCTGATCGGCCTGTTCAACATCGTTGGCACCTACGCGGTCGGGCAACTGGGCCAGCGCTGGCCCAAGCCTTTCATCCTCTCGGCCATCTATGCCTTGCGGGCCGTGGTCATCACGGTGTTCGTCTTGGCGCCCCTGTCGCCGACGGCGGTTTACCTGTTCTCTGCGGCCATGGGTGCGCTGTGGCTGTCCACCGTGCCGCCCACCAACGCCGTCGTGGCTCAAATCTTCGGTGTGCAGTACATGTCGATGTTGAGTGGCTTCGTGTTCCTGAGCCACCAGGTCGGCTCGTTCATGGGCGTGTGGTTGGGCGGAAAGCTGTTCGACAGCACGGGCAGCTACGCCGTGGTGTGGTGGCTGTCGGTGGCCTTTGGCGTGTTTGCAGCGCTGATCAACCTGCCGGTGCGCGATGCGCCGTTGGTGCGCAGCGCCAGAGCGACGGCCTGAAGGCGGATGGCCATGCGGCGCCCGACCCGACTGGCGCTTTGGGCCGCGACCGGCGTGGTGCTTGCGCTGGTGTTCATGGCCTACCTGAGCCCGCACCTGGCCGTCGACCTGGCCAATCGCCTCTGGAGCTGCTTCTGATGGCGCATGGTCTCGGTGCACCTTCTGCCTGGGTGACGCGCTGGACGCCCCTGCTGCCCGCCGGATCCAGGGTGCTGGACCTGGCCTGCGGTGGCGGACGACACGTGCGCTGGCTGGCAGCGCAGGGTCACCAGTTGACGGCCATCGACCGCGACGCCACCGCCTGCGAGCCCCTGCGTGACGTGGCCGAGGTGATCGTTGCCGACGTCGAGCATGGGCCATGGCCCTGCACCGGGCGGCAGTTCGGTGCCGTGCTGGTCACCAACTACCTGTGGCGGCCGCTGTGGCCTCGCATCCTGGAATCGCTGGCACCCGGTGGCCTGCTGATCTACGAAACCTTCGCGGCGGGCAACGAAACCGTGGGCCGCCCGGCTCGGTCGGATTTCCTGCTTCAACCCGGCGAACTGCTGGCGCGCTGCCAGGCGCTGCGCATCGTCGCCTATGAAGACGGGTTTCTCGGATCGCCGGATCGCTTCGTTCAACGCATCGTGGCCGCACGCCCTGATGCGTCGTTCGACGGCGTGCGCCGGTGGCCGCTCTGAGCACGGCTAAAATCGTGGGTTCGCAAGGAAACCGCATGAAACCCATTGTTGGCAGCATCGTGGCCCTGGTCACCCCGATGCACGAGAACGGCAACGTCGACTACGACGGTCTGCGCGCATTGATCGACTGGCACATCGCCGAAGGCACCGACTGCATCGGCGTGGTCGGCACGACGGGCGAATCGCCCACGGTCTCGGTGGAAGAGCACTGCGAGATCATCAAGGTGTCCGTGAAGCACGCGGCGGGCCGGGTGCCCATCATGGCCGGCGCCGGCGCGAATTCCACGCGCGAGGCGATCGAGCTGACGCGCTTCTCCAAGGAAGTGGGAGCCGACTGTTCGCTGCAGGTCGTGCCCTACTACAACAAGCCCTCGCAGGAAGGCATCTACCTGCACTTCAAGGCCATCGCCGAGGCGGTGGACCTGCCGATGGTGCTGTACAACGTGCCCGGCCGCACCGTGGCCGATATGCAGCCCGAGACCGCGCTGCGCCTGGCTCAGGTGCCGGGCATCGTCGGCATCAAGGAAGCTTCGGGCAACATCGAACGCGCGGCGCAGCTCATCAAGCACGCACCCAAGGGCTTCTCGATCTATTCCGGCGACGACGGCACGGCCGTTGCGCTGATGCTGCTGGGCGGCCACGGCAACGTGAGTGTCACGGCCAATGTCGCACCGCGGCTGATGCACGAGATGTGCATGGCCGCCGTCGAGGGCCGCCTGCAGCGCGCCCGCGAGATCCACCTGCAATTGCTGCCCTTGCACAAGCAATTGTTCTGCGAGCCCAGCCCGGCCCCCACCAAGTGGGCGATGTCGCGCCTGGGCAAGTGCCGACCTGACGTGCGCCTGCCGATCACGCCACTCACCGAAGCCGGCCAAGCCTTGGTGGATCGCGCCATGCGCGACGCCGTGGTGCTTTAATCCGACCCGTTCGCCGTTCCAACCCTGATTGGGCAGCCCGCACCGCCGGGCCCGCCCTGGAGTATTCCAACGTGATTCGTGCGCACGCCGTCACCCCGATCCGGGCCGCCGCCCTGGGCCTGGCCCTGTCCCTCGCAGGTTGTTCCACCATCGAGAACTTCCTGGGCGGCGAAAAGCTGGACTACCGCACCCAGGCCAACAAGACGCCGCCGCTGGAGGTGCCCCCCGATCTGAATCAGTTGGCGCGCGATTCACGCTACCAGCCGCAGTCCGGCGTGGTCAGTGCCAATGCCATCCAGAAGCAAGGTGCGAGCGGGCCGGCGCCCGCCACGTCGACCGCAAGCACGGTGGCGCCCAGCGCACTGGGCGATGTGCGCGTCGAGCGCCAGGGCAACCAGCGTTGGCTGGTGAGCAGCCTGCCGCCGGAAAAGCTGTGGCCTCAATTGCGCCAGTTCTGGCAGGAGCGTGGCTTTGCGCTGTCGACCGACAACGCCGAGATCGGCGTGATGGAAACCGAGTGGGGCGAGAACCGCGCCAAGCTGCCGCAGGACTTCATCCGCAAGGCGCTGGGCAGTGTGTTCGACTCACTGTATTCAACCGGCGAACGCGATCGGTTCCGCACCCGCGTCGAGCGCCTGCCCACGGGCACCGAGGTGTTCATCAGCCACCGCGGCATGCAGGAGGTCTACACCAACGAGCGCAAGGACACGACCATCTGGCAGCCGCGCCCGGCAGATCCCCAACTGGAAGCCGAGTTCCTCAGCCGCCTGATGGTCAAGCTGGGCGCCAAGGACGAAGTGGCCAAGACCGCCGTGACCCAGGCGCCCGATCAGCCCGCCCGTGCACGCATCGTGGCCGGCCAAGCCGCGGCCACCGTCGAGGTCGACGACAACTTCGACCGCTCGTGGCGCCGGGTGGGCCTGGGTCTGGACCGCAGCGGTTTCACCGTAGAAGACCGCGATCGCGCGGCCGGCCTGTACTTCGTGCGCTATGTGGACCCGAAGCTGGCGGGCCAGGAAGAGCCAGGCTTCTTCAGCAAGCTGTTCGGTGGCGACAAGGACACGGCCAAGATGCTGCAACGCTACCGGGTTGTGGTCAAAGCGGCCGGTGCGAAAACGATGGTCACGGTGCAGAACAGCGCCGGTGCCGCGGACAATGGCGACGCGGCCCAGGCCATCGCCAAGCGCCTGGCCGACGAGTTGAAGTAAGACCCAGTCCACACGGAATGCAAAACGCCCCGAGTCACCTCGGGGCGTTTCTTCTTGCGCAGACCGGGCCGGCGCAATCCGACCTTTGGCGGCCACCTCGCCTGTGGCGAGCGCAGGCCCGTTCAGCTGCCCGAGCCGCCCTGACTGGCGGTGACCTTGCTGTAGATGAACAGCACCAGAACGGCGCCCACCACCGAGCCGATGAAGCCGGCGCCTTGGCCCGCCTGGTACCAACCCACCGCCTGACCGATGAATCCGGCGACGAAGGAGCCGACGATGCCGAGCACGGCCGTGAGGATCAGCCCGACGCTTTGCGTCCCGGGCAGCACCGCCCGGGCAATGAGACCGACCACGAAGCCCACCAGGGCCATCCAAACGTAGTGCATGTGCTTTCCTCCAGCCTGCCCGCCGCCCATTGCGGCGGGTCCGTGCGAGCACTTTAGCCGCAGAACCGCGCCCGGGCCCGAGGGCAATCGCTTAAGCCTTTGGGCTAGCTCGACAGCTGAGACCAGACCTTTTCCAGCCGCTTCACGCTCACGGGTTGCGGGGTGCGCAGCTCCTGCGCAAACAGGCTGACGCGCAGTTCCTCGAGCAGCCAGCGAAACTCGCTCAGCCGGGCATCGGCCTGGCCACGGCGCTCGGCCACGGTGCGCAGCAGGCGCTGTTCCAACGGTCGCAATTCGGCCAGGCGTTGCGCATCGCGCGCCGGGTCGGCACGCAGCTTGTCCAGCCGCGCCGTGATCGCCTTCAGGTAACGCGCAAAGTGTTGCAGCTGCGGCCAGGGTGTCTCGGTCAGAAAACGCTTGGGCACCAAGCGTTGCAACTGGGCGGCCACATCGTCGGCCACCTCCTTGGCCGGGCGGCTGTCCTTGAGCTTGCGCGAGGCCACGGCATGCTCGGCCAGCACCACGCCCGCCAGCCGCGCCACCTCCTGCGCGATCAGGTTCAGGCGGGCCCGGCCTTCATCGATGCGCGCCTTGAACGCGGCCTCATCGGCGGGCAAGGGTTCGGCGAGGAAGGCGCGGTCGAGCGCCACGTCGATGATCTGCTGGCGCAATTCCTCCACCGCGCCACCGCCGGCGCCGTCGGCGCCGCGGCCCACCTGCATGTAGGCCACCCCCATCTTGGGCAGGTCGGGAATGTTCTTCTCCAGGTACTTCAGTGGCTCCTTGATGGCCAGCGCCACCAGGCGGCGCAATCCGGCGCGGTGCTTTGCAGCGGCCACGTCGGGTTCGTCGAAAACCTCGATCTCGACGTGCGTGAGCTTGTCGATCAATGCCGGAAAGCCCAGCAGTGTCTGATTTCCCTTGCGGATTTCCATCAGCTCCGGCAGTTCGCCAAAGGCCCAGCGGGTGTAGCTGGCGGGCGAGGCCGGAATGGGCGCACTCGCCGGCGGCGGCGCCGCAGGCGCGCGCCGCGCCTGGCCCGGGCCGGCCGGCCGCGGGTCCACCGCGGCAAGCGCCGGTGCATGCGCCGGCGCATTGATGCTGCCCAGCTTCAGCGCCGCCAAGGCCTGGAAGGCGCTGCGCGCCTGCCCACCCAACTCGGCCTTCAGCGTGGCGATGTTTCGGCCCATGCCCAGCTGCCGACCGTGTTCGTCCACGACGCGGAAGTTCATGAACAAGTGGGGCTGCAGCATGTCCAGCTTGAAGTCGTTGCGCTGCACCGCCACCTGGGTGCGCTCGCGCACGGCCTTGAGCAGCACGTCCATCAGGGCGCCCTGCCCAAAGGGGTGCAGCTCGGCGAACTCGGCCACGAATTCGGCCAAGGGCTGCAGCCTCGAGCGAGGCCGCTGATGCAGGCTCTTGCACAGTGCGCTCACTTTGTTGGCCAGCATACCCGGCACCAGCCATTCGCAGCGCTCTTCGCTGACCTGGTTGAGCGCGTAGATCGGCACCTCCACGGTGATGCCGTCCTTGGCGTCACCGGGTTCGTGCAGGTAGTGCACGCCGCAATCCACACCACCCAGGCGAATGGTCTTGGGAAACGCTGCGGTGGTGATGCCCGCTGCCTCGTGGCGCATCAGCTCGTCGCGCGTGAGCTGCAACGCCAGGGGATTGCGTCGGCACTCTTCCTTGTACCAGCGCTCCAAGGTGGCGCCCGAGTGCACCTCGGCCGGCAGCTGCTGGTCGTAGAAGGCGAAGATCAGCTCGTCATCGACCAGCACGTCCTGCCGCCGCGACTTGTGTTCCAGCTCTTCCACCTGCTTGAGCAGCCGGGCGTTGTGGCCAATGAACGGCAGGCGCGTGTCCCAGTCGCCCTCCACCAGTGCGGCGCGGATGAAGATCTCGCGTGCCGCCTTCGGGTCCACCTTGCCGAAGTTCACCCGGCGGTTGTTGTAGACCACCAGGCCGTAGAGCGTGGCTCGCTGCAGGGCCACCACTTCGGCGGCCTTCTTCTCCCAGTGCGGATCGAGCAGCTGGGTCTTCAGCAGATGCCCGGCCACGCCGGGAATCCACTGCGGCTCGATGCCGGCCAGGCCACGGCCGAACAACCGCGTGGTCTCCACCAGCTCGGCCGCGATCAACCAGCGACCGGGCTTCTTGCTCAGGTGGGCACCGGGGTGGCGCCAGAACTTGATGCCGCGTGCACCCAGGTACCAATCCTCGTCATCGCGACCGTGCCTACCCCCATCCCCCCGAGGGGGTGCCGTCCTGCCTTGAGGCGGCTCGGCGGCGGCGGCCTTGCAGCCGATGTTGCCCAGCAAGCCGGCCAACATGGCCAGGTGGATCTGCTCGTACGTGGCCGGGCTGCCGTTCAAACGCCAGCCGTGTTCGGCCACCACCGTGTGCAGCTGCGTGTGGATGTCGCGCCATTCGCGCACACGGCGCGCGTTGACGAAGTGCTCCCGCAAGCGCTGCTCCTGCTGGCGGTTGCTGAGCTTGTGGCTGTCGGTCGGGTTGGCGGAGGGCCGATCGGCGGCACCGGGATGCCCGTGCACGCCTCGTCCCGCTTCGATCCATTGCCACAGCTTGAGGTAACCCATGAACTCCGACTTTTCGTCGTCGAAGATCTTGTGCTTCTCGTCCGCGGCCTGCTGATGTTCGAGCGGCCGGTCGCGCACGTCCTGCCCGCTCAGCGCGCTGGCGATGATCAGCACCTCGTGCAGCGCACCGCGATCCCGGCCTTCCAGGATCATGCGGCCGATGCGCGGGTCCAGCGGCAGCTTGGACAGCTCCACGCCAATCGGCGTGAGCTCGTTGTCGTCGTCCACCGCATTGAGCTCGCCCAGCAGCGCGTAGCCATCGGCGATGGCCTTGGCACGCGGTGGTTCCAGGAACGGAAACTGCTCCACCTGCCCGAAGCGCAGGCTCTTCATGCGCAGGATCACGCCGGCCAGCGACGAGCGCAGGATCTCCGGGTCGGTGAAGCGCGGCCGCTCGGAAAAATCCTTCTCGTCGTACAGCCGGATGCAGATGCCGTTGGCCACACGGCCGCAGCGGCCCGCGCGCTGGTTGGCCGCCGCCTGGCTGACCGGCTCGATCTGCAGCTGCTCGACCTTGTTGCGGTAGCTGTAACGTTTGACGCGAGCCAGACCGGAATCGATCACGTAGCGGATGCCGGGCACGGTGAGCGAGGTCTCGGCCACGTTGGTCGCCAGCACGATGCGCCGGCCATTGCCGGCCTCGAAGACGCGGTCCTGCTCGGCCTGCGATAGGCGGGCAAACAGCGGCAGGATGTCGGGAGCCGGGCCACCGCGGCGGCCGCCCACGCCATGCTGGGCCAGGTGCTTGTTCAGGTGATCGGCGGCCTCGCGAATCTCGCGCTCGCCGGGCAGGAAGACGAGGATGTCGCCCGAGCCCTCGCGCCACAGTTCGTCCACGCCGGCCGCAATGGCCGAGTTCAGGTCGGCCTCGCGCGGCCGGACGCCGGGCCGCCCCAGGGCCTGTGCGCCCCCCTGGGAGGCCGGCGGCGAAGCCGCCTTGGGGGCACCGTCCCATTCGAACGGCCGCCAGCGCTGCTCCACCGGGTACAGCCGCCCCGAGACCTGGATGACCGGGGCCGGCCCGAGCCTGGACGCGAAATGCTGCGCGAACCGATCGGCATCGATCGTGGCCGAGGTGACGATCACCTTCAGGTCCGGCCGACGCGGCAGCAGCTGCCGCAGGTAGCCGAGCAGGAAGTCGATGTTCAGGCTGCGCTCGTGGGCCTCGTCGATGATCAGCGTGTCGTAGGCCCGCAGCTCGGGGTCGCGCTGGGTCTCGGCGAGCAGGATGCCGTCGGTCATGAGCTTGACCGAGGCGCCGGGCTGCAGCCGGTCGTTGAAGCGCACCTTGTAGCCCACCACCTCACCCAGCGGCGAGTTCAACTCGTCGGCGATGCGCTTGGCCACGCTGGAGGCGGCGATGCGGCGCGGCTGGGTGTGGCCGATCAACCCGCGCCCGCCTGCGCCCAGACCGCGACCCAGCTGTAGTGCGATCTTGGGCAATTGGGTGGTCTTGCCGGAACCGGTCTCGCCACAGACGATGACCACCTGGTGTTCGCTGATCGCGCGCGCTATCTCGTCTCGCCGGCCGGAGACCGGCAGCGATTCGGGGTAGGTGATGGTCGGGACGGGGGTCGCCGGCCGGGGCGGGCGTGGCGGCCGCGCGGGACGCGGCGGTGGAGCAGTGGGATTCACGAGCTGCGCATTATCCGTGGGCCGTGGCCTGCATGCACCGGCGATGCTGCCGCCACGGCTTCACCGCACTCACCCCACTCAGCACTGCAGCACGGCATCCGCCAGCAGCGGCACCACGCTGATCGAATTGCTGGCGTGCGGCACACAGTTGGTGCTCCACACCTGGCCGACGCCGGTGGCCTTGAGCGCCTCCATCGCATCGCCGGTGAACAGCGCGTGGGTCACGGCCGCATCCACCGTGGCCGCGCCCGCCGCCAGCGCCAGCCGTGCCGCGGCCATCAGGGTGCGGCCGGTGCTGGCCATGTCGTCGATCAGCACGACGGCCCTGCCCTCGCAGCGCAGCCCGGGCGGCAAGGTGACCTGCACATCGTGGTCGCCATGGCGCTGCTTCACGCACCACGCATGATCGGGCACCGGGCTGCAGGCGCGTGCCGCTTCACGCACCCATTGCGCGGACTCCTCGTCCGGCCCGAGCAGCAAGGGCCGCTTCACCCGTTGCGCAACCCAGGCACCCACCAGCGCCGCGGCCGACATCGACACGGCACGGCACCCCGGCATCACGTCCTGCAAGGCCGCAATGCGGTGCAGGTGCGGATCGACGGTCAGCACCGCATCGAAATGGCGTGCCAGCAAGCCGGCGACGTGGCGCTGACTGACGGCCTCGCCGGGCGAGAAAGCGATGTCCTGGCGCATGTAGGCCAGATACGGACACACCAGCACCACGCGTTGCGCGCCCAGTTCACGAGCGGCCGGCGCGGCGATCAACAGCTCCACCAGTTTTTCATTGGGCTGATGCAGACTGCGCAGCAGCACCACGCTGCGGGGCAAGGTGGCAGGCAGGCGCAACCTGAGCTCTCCGTCCGGGAAGCGATGACGCTCGATCAGCGCCAGCGGCACCTGCAGCGCGCCGGCCAAGGCCGCAGCGAAACCGCGTTCGTCGTCGAAGGCCAGCACGCAGCCGGGCGCTGTGGTGCCGATCATGGGGTGGCCGCCGCCGGATCCAGCAGGTAGCCGCTGTCGCGTGCCGCCAAATCACGGGCAAAGCTCAGGTCGGCGGGGTAGCGGGCGTGGACGCGGTAGAGCGCCTGCCCTGCGGTGACCGGGTCGCCCACCTTGCGCAGCAGGTCCACCCCAGCGCCAGGGACCTGCGGCGCCCCAGCCAGGCGGGCGATGCGGGCCAGGCGCAGATTGTCGATCGCGCCGACGCTGCCGGCACCGATGGCGACCACTTCGTGCGTCAACTCACCGAGCGAGGGCCTCTCGGCGCGCCGACCCTGCGCCGAGATGATGGCCTCCATCTGCGCCAGTGCGCGGCCGGATTCGAGGATGTCGCGGGCGATCCGCCAGCCATCGCCACCGCGCACATCGGGATCGAACTCGATCACCCGGCCGGCCAGGCGCAAGGACTTCTCGCGCAGGTCGGCCGGTGCGAACGGGTCATTTCGCAGCACCTGCATCACGTCGCGGGCCTCGAGCACCGGACCGATGCCGTTGCCGATTGGCTGGCTGCCGTCCGTGATCATCACTTCCAGGTGCAGGTTGAGGATCGACGCGACGTATTCGAAGAGCTTGCGCAAGCGCTGGGCCGCCGGCATTGAGCGCACCTTGGCGGTCGGTCCGACCGGGATGTCCAGCACGAGGTGGGTGGACCCGGCCGCGATCTTCTTCGACAGGATGGAGGCCACCATCTGACCCGGCGAGTCGATGCCCAGCGGTCGCTCGACCGAAATCAGGATATCGTCGGCCGGCGACAACTCTGCCGTGCCTCCCCAGGCCAGGCAGGCGTTGGTGTCGCGAACGATCTGTTGCAGGCGCTCGATGGGCAGTTCGACCTCGGCCAGCACCTCCATGGTGTCGGCGGTGCCCGCTGGCGACGTGATGGCGCGCGACGAGGTCTTGGGGCACAGCATGCCGTGTGCGGCAACGATGGGCACCACCAGCATCGAGGTGCGGTTGCCCGGAATGCCGCCGATGCAGTGCTTGTCCACCACCGGTCCGCCACGCACGGCCCGCTGCCAGTCCAGCCTGCGCCCGCTGTCGATCATCGCTTCGGTCAGGTACAGCACCTCGTCTCGTTCGAGGTCGTAGCCGTTGGTGGCCACCACGAACGCGGCCAGCTCGATTTTCGAATAACGCGCCTGCGCCACGTCCTGGATGATGTCGTGCAGGTCCTTGCGCGACAGGCGCTCACCCACGATCTTGCGGTGCAGCGCCGACAAGGACTCCGGCGGCTCCGACGGCGACACCCGCGCGGCGTGCCCCGTCGCGACATTCAATCGCGCGAAAGCGTCCTCGGACAAGCCCAGTTCGTCGGTCTGCACGATGGCCACGTCATCCACCACGTTGAGCACCGCGCTGATCGTCATGCCATTGGCCCGGACCATCACCTTGGACAGGGCCTGGAAGCCGGCCGCTCGCACCACGGCGCAATCGCGGTGCAGGTAGGCGACGTTCTCGCGCCAGGTGTCGATCGCCACGCGGCGGATGCGAAGGTCATGCGATTCCATGGGGGAACTCTAGCCGTCCGACCCGCCGACCGTCCGCGTGACCATGCAGCGCCCGACCGTGCTACTTGACCTTGCCCAATGCCAGCCGGAATTCTTCCAGCTTGGCTTCATAGGCGTCGGCGTCACCGTACTCCAGGAATCGCTGGTAGCGCTCATGCGTTCCCAGGATCTTGTGGGCATGCTTGATGGGGCAGAAATACTCTTCGGTGCGGGCCACGATTTCACGCAGGTAGCCGATCAGCCCATTGGCGTATTCGCAATAGGTGCAGTGGAACTTCTCGATGAAGTTCAGGTAGCCGAGGTGGCGGCGGTCATAGACGAGGTAGTCACTGCGGCGGACCTTGGTGATGCCGTAGATCGGAAAGCACACCCACTGGTACAGCGTGACCAACGCATCGATCACGAGCAACGGGAACGCCATGCCGTAGATGAACGGCCCCGTGATCAGGTTCTGCGGCCGGTTGGTCACCAGCCAGCGAAAGAAGTTGGTCTTGAGCTTTCGGTGGGCGTCCCTCACCGAGCGCTCGAACTCCACGCGCTTGCCCTTGATCTGGAAGAACATCCGGCTTTCCTGCTCGTGCACGGCGTTGCGCAGCTCGTTCTCGAGCGCGGCCATCTGGGACAGGATCTGTGCGATTCGATCGTTCATGGGTGGCAAGCATAGACCGTTGGCGCCCGGGTGCCCGCCCACCGGCCGTGCGCCCACGTTGTCTCGCCATCGCTGGCGGTGAGCGCCCGTCCGTCAGGCGAGCAGGTCGGCGACCTTCATGTGCGCGAGTCCGGCGCGCGCGCGGAAGGCCTGGGTGGCACGATGGTCTTCCAGCAACAGGTGGTCCACCAATGGCGTCACGCCCGTGTGGCCTGGATCGATCAGCAGCACATGGCGCTGCATGCCTTCTTCGTCCAGGCGACCCACCCAATCCATCGCCACCAGTTCGTCGAGCACGGGCTCCACCTGCAGTGGATCGACCCGCAACCTGGCGGCCAGGCCCAGCGCGGGCACGCCCGTTTCCCCGCGCTGGCGCGCCGCGTCGAACTCGCGCAGCAGCGCCACCGCGAGGGCAAATCGCTGTCCCGGGCGATCGGGGATTCGCACCACCCGCATGGCCAGGCTGGGCGCATACGCGGCGATCACGGCACCCAGCAACACGATGACCCAGCCGAGGTAGATCCACAGCAGGAAGATCGGCAAGGCGGCAAAGGCGCCATAGACCACCGAGTAGGTGGGCACGCTGGCCACGTACCAGGCCAGCAGACGCTTGGCCACTTCGAACCCGATGGACACGAACAGCCCGCCCGACCAGGCATGCACCCACCTCACATGGGTGTTGGGAACATAGCGAAACAGCGAGGCCATGCCAGCGGCCAACAGCACGAACTCGATCAGGCCCAGCAGCAGCCCCACGCCGCCGGGCAGCGTGTCGACGATGCCTTTGGACACCGAGATGGCGTAGGACGTCATGGTCAGGCTGATGCCGAGCAGCAGCGGCCCCAAGGTCAGCGCAGCCCAGTACACCAGCACTCGCTGAGCCAGCAAGCGCGGCTTGGGCACGCGCCAGATGCTGTTCAGCGTCCGGTCGATGGTGAACATCAGCGCCAGCGCGGTCACCAGCAGGGCCACCAGGCCCGCAGTGCCCAGCCGGTTGGCCTTGCCGGCGAAGGTGGTCAGGGCCTGGAGCACCGGGCGTGCGATGGTGTCGGGCACCAGGCTCTCCACCAGGTACTGCTGCAGCGCGACCTGGAACTTGGCGAACATCGGGAACGCGGTGAACAGCGCCAGCATCACCGTCATCAACGGCACCAGGCTGATCACCGTGGTGAAGGTCAGGCTGCTGGCCGTGAGGCCCAGGTGATCCTCCCTGAAGCGCAGGCGCAAGGTGCGCAAGGTGTCGAACCAGGGCCAGGTGCGCAGCAGGGTTGCCAACTCAGCCACCTGCCGCTGAATGCGCGCTCGCACCAATGCCCTGGGCGAGGTGGACGTGGGTGACGCGGACATCCGTCTATCATGCCAGCCATGCCTGCCAGTGCCCCAGTCGACCCCGCCTCGCCCGATGCTGCGGCACCCGTCGGCCTGCTCGGTTCCGCGCCGGCGGCCACCCGTGCCGACGCGGTCACCGAGCTCACCCGCGCCATAGCGGTGACCAGCCTGCTGGGCCTCATCGTGCTGGGCCTGGCCTGGGAGCTGTGGCTGGCGCCCACCGGGCAGCGCACGTTGGCGCTCAAGGTGCTGCCACTGATCATCCCGCTGGCCGGCTTGCTGAAGCATCGGCTCTACACCTACCGCTGGGTCAGCCTGATGGTGTGGTTGTATTTCATCGAAGGCACGGTGCGGGCCACCAGCGGACATGGCCCGTCCGTGCCGCTGGCCTGGATCGAGGTGCTGTTGTGCGTGTTGCTGTTCGTGGCCTGCGCGACGCATGTGCGGTGGCGCCTGCAACAGGCCAAGCACCGCGGACCCTTGCCCGCTGACCGCCAAGAGGCGTCCTCGCGATGAGCTCCGCCCAACCACCCGAGGGGACTCGTTCCGCCCCGCAAGGCCAGCGCCAAGTGCCCCTGCGTGCGCCGCCGAGGCCTGGGCAAGCCGGGCCGCTGCTGTCGGCGCTGCGCAGCGCCGTGGGAGACGCCAACGTCATGCACGGCGGCGATCTTTCGGCCTGGGAGCGCGATTGGCGCAAACGATGGAACGGCAAGGCCCTGGCGGTGGTGCGACCGGGCTCGACGGTCGAAGTGGCCGCCGTGGTGAAGCTGTGCCTGCTGCACGGTGTGTCCATCGTGCCCCAAGGGGGCAACACCGGATTGGTGGGTGGCGGTGTGCCCGACGACAGCGGTACCCAGATTCTGCTCAGCCTGCAACGCATGCACCGCGTGCGACACGTCGACCGCGCCAACCTCACCATGACGGCGGACGCCGGCTGCGTGCTGCAAGCCCTGCAGGCCGCGGCCGACGACAACGGCCTGCTGTTTCCCCTGAGCCTGGCCGCCGAGGGCAGTTGCACCATTGGCGGCAACCTGGCCACCAATGCCGGCGGCACCCAGGTGCTGCGCTACGGCAATGCACGTGAGCTTTGCCTGGGCCTGGAAGTGGTGACCGCACAGGGCGAGATCTGGGACGGCCTCACCGGTCTGCGCAAGGACAACACCGGCTACGACCTGCGCGACCTGATGATTGGCAGCGAAGGCACGCTGGGCATCATCACCGGCGCCACGCTCAAGCTGTTCCCGCGACCGGCGGCCAGCCTCACGGCGTTGGCCATCACCCAGGACCTGGGGCAATGTGTGGCCTTGCTGGGCCTGGCCCAGGCGCGCCTGGGCGCGGGGCTCACGGGCTTCGAGGTGATGAACGCGTTTTCGCTGTCGTTGGTGAAGCAGCACTTCCCCCAACTGCAGCAGCCCTTGCCGGCCGCACCCTGGACGGTCCTGATCGAGTGCGCCGATGCCGAAGGGCAAGCCCAGGCGCGCATGCGCTTCGAGGCCTTGCTGGAGGCCGCGCTCGAGGCCAATTTGATTGACGACGCCGTGGTGGCGGAGAGCCTGGCCCAGTCGGCGAGCCTGTGGCACCTGCGCGAGTCGATCCCGCTGGCCCAAAGCGAAGAGGGGCTGAACGTGAAGCACGACATCGCCCTGCCGGTGTCGGCCATCCCGTCCTTCTGCACACAGACCGACGAAGCGCTGGGTCTGGCCTTCCCAGGGGCTCGCCTGGTGAACTTCGGTCACCTGGGTGACGGCAACCTGCACTACAACGTTCAATGCCCGCCTGGCGCTCAGGCCGCGGACTTCCTGGCCCGGCACGAGCACGACATCAACCGCATCGTGTTCGACGCGGTGCAAGCGGCGTCGGGCTCGATCTCGGCCGAGCATGGCATCGGGGTGCTCAAGCGCGACGAACTCGCCTCTCGCAAGTCCCCGGTGGCCCTGCAGATGATGCGCGCCATCAAGTTGGCTTTGGACCCCCAAGGGGTGTTGAACCCGAACCGGGTGGTTTGAGCGCGCCCCTGCGCAAGCTCAGTGCGACCTGCCCTTCCAGGCCGAAGGCAGCGGCAGCGGCATCACCTCGATGCCTTCATCGGCCAACGCGGCACGCTCCTCGGGCGTGGCTTGCCCCCGGATGCCACGCGGCTCGATCTCACCGTGGTGAATGCGGCGCGCCTCTTCGGGAAACCGATGCCCCACGTCCTCGGTCTGGCTGAGCACCTGACGCACGGCGTTCAGGAAGTGGGCTTGCATGGTGGCCTCGTTGCTCTGCGGCGACGCGACCGCCGCAGCGACGGCCTCGGGCTTCGCAGGCCCAGCGGCCCCGTCAGCGCCCACGGATCGGGCATGCGAGAGATTCAGCCTTGGCGCCGATGGCATTCGGGTGATCAGCTTGTCGGCGCACATCGGACACTCGATCAAACCACGACCGTTCTGATCCAGGAAATCGCCCTCGGACGCAAACCATCCCTCGAACAGATGTCCGTGACCACAGCGCAGATTCAGAACCTTCATTCGGCCACCATTGTGCCGTCCGGCGTCAAACCGGCGCGCGCCAGTGCAAAGGCCAGCGACCGGCACGCCACTTTTGCAGCCAGAGCAGGCCAATGAGCGTCTTGGCGTCGGTGACCTCGCCGCGCCCGGCTGCGGCGTCCAGCTCCGCTTCGTCCAATGTGGTGACCTCGATGAATTCACCCACATCGAGCGAGCGCGGTCCCGACCTCAGGCCACGGGCGAACCAGATCTCGATCACCTCGGTGGCATAGGCGGGCGCGTTGTGCAGCACCCCGGCGCGCGCCCATTCGGCGGCGCGGTATCCGGTCTCTTCGGCCAACTCACGCTGGGCGCAGAACTGCACACTCTCGCCAGCGTCGAGTTTGCCGGCGGGGAACTCCAGCAGCACCGTGCCTACCGGATAGCGAAACTGCCGCTCCATCAGCAGCCGGCCATCGTCCAGAACCGGCACCACCATCACGGCGCCAGGGTGAACGATGTACTCGCGCGTGGCCTGCGACGCATCGGGCAGGGCCACGGTGTCGCGGCGTACATCGAGCAGGCGCCCGAGAAATACCTGTTCGCCTTCGCGGCGGCGTTCGATCAGGTGGTCATCGGTCATGCGCGAGCGCCCCTCGGCGCAGATGACGCCAGACAAAGCCCGGAAAGGCGAAGGTGATGAACAGGCACAGCGCGACCGTGTAGAACGGCCATCCCTGTGCATGGTGCTGCCCCGATCGCTCTTCCACCAGCATGCCCAGGGCCACCGTCAACGCGGCCAGGAGCAGCAGTTCGATCAGGCGCCAACCCACTCCCTTGTCCGGCCGGCGCGGGCCCAGCAGCAGGATGCGCTCGTTGAAGAACGGCAGGTTGGCGGCAACGAATCCGACGCCGAGCAGCATCCAGACGGTGGCCGATGCACCCATCGATCGGTCAGGTGGCCAGCGCCTTCAGGACGGCATCTCTGCACATGGCCATCAGGCCGCCTGGCAAGAGGCCGAACACCAACACGGCAGCGCCATTGATGGCCAGCAAAGCACTGACGCCCGTGGCTTGCACCGGATGGCTGGTGTCTGTCGGCTTGTCGAAATACATCACCTTGACGATGCGCAGGTAGTAGAACGCACCGATCAGCGACAGCATCACCGCCACGACGGCCAACACCACATAGCCGGTCACGTTGGTGGTGATCAGTGCCTGCAGGATGGACAGCTTGGCGTAGAAACCCACCATGGGCGGCACGCCTGCCAAGGAGAACATGAACAGCGTCATCACGCCGGCCAGCCACGGGGCCCGCCGGGCCAGGCCAGACAGATCGGCGATCTCGTCGCTTTCGAAGCCCTGCCGGGACAGGAACATGATCAGCCCGAACGTGCCCAGCGTGGTCAGCACGTAGGTGACCACATAGAACATCGCCGAACTGTAGGCATTGCCGGCCGACAGCGTGTTGCCGCTCACGACGCCGGCCGTCAGGCCGAGCAGCATGAAGCCCATCTGCGAGATGGTGGAGTAGGCCAACATGCGCTTGAGGTTGGTCTGCGCGATGGCGGCCAGGTTGCCCACCACCAACGAGCCCACCGCCAGCACCACCAGCATCTGCTGCCAATCGACCGCCAGGCCCAGCAGGCCTTCGACCAGCAGACGGATGGTGATGGCAAATGCCGCCAGTTTTGGCGCGCCGCCGATCAGCAAGGTGACGGCCGTCGGTGCACCGTGGTAGACGTCCGGCACCCACATGTGGAAGGGCACGGCACCGAGCTTGAAACCCAGGCCGGCGACGATGAACACCACGCCGAAAGTCAATACCGTGCCGTTGATGCCGCCCCTGCCGATGGCATTGAAGATCTCGTTGATCTCCAGCGACCTGGTGGCACCGTACATCATCGACATGCCATACAGCAGGAAGCCCGACGCCATGGCGCCCAGCACGAAATACTTCATGGCGGCTTCGGTGGACACACCGTGGTCACGCCGCATGGCCGTCAATGCATAAAGCGACAGGCTCATCACTTCGAGGCCCAGATACACCACCAGCAAGTTGTTGGCCGAGATCATCACCGAGATGCCCAGCAGCACGAACATCGACAGCGAATAGAACTCGCCCTTCTGCAGCTCACGCGCGCCAATGTAGGGCTGCGCATAGGCGGTGGTGATCATCATCGCCAAGGCGGCAAAGAAGCCCAGCAGGTTGCCCATCGGGTCGGCAACCACCATGCGCTGCATGCCGTACACGGTGATGCCGCTGTCCCAGAACGACAGGTACAGCGCGGCCACTGCAGCGAAACCCAGTTGGGTCAGCCAGTAGGTGGGCCGGCGCTGCGGGTCGGTGACGAACAGATCCACCAGCGCCACCGAGCAGGCGGCCACCAGCAAAAGCGCCTGGGGGTAGACGACGAGCCAGTTCATAGCATTCATGTTCTTGTTCTCCGGGACGTCACTTCAGCGTGAGGACTTCCAGCTTCGACTGCGCCACGTGCTTCAGCAACGAATCCACCGAGGTGTGCATCACGTCCGTGAATGGCTTCGGGTACACGCCCATCCACAGCGTGGCGATGGCCAGGACGGCCATCACCAGGAATTCCCGGGCATTGATGTCAGTGAGTTCGCGCACATGCTCGTTGGCCACCTCACCGAAGTAGACCCGCTTGTACATCCACAGTGAGTAGGCGGCGCCCAGGATCAGCGCGGTGGCCGCGATCGCTGCCAGCCAGAAGTTGGCCTTCACCGTGCCCAGGATCACCATCCACTCGCCGACGAAGCCGCCAGTGCCCGGCAGGCCGCAGTTGGCCATCGTGAAGAACATGGCAAACGCCGCGAACTTGGGCATGGTGTTGACCACGCCGCCATAGGCCGCGATGTCGCGCGAGTGGACCCGGTCGTAGAGCACGCCGATGGCCAGGAACATGGCGCCCGACACGAAACCGTGCGAGATCATCTGCACCAGGCCACCGGACACACCCAGTTCACTGAAGATGAAGAAGCCCAGCGTGACGAAACCCATGTGCGCGATGGACGAATAGGCCACCAGCTTCTTCATGTCCTGCTGCACCAGCGCCACCAGACCGATGTAGACCACCGCGATCAGGCTGAGCGCGATGATGAACCAGGCATATTCACGCGAGGCGTCGGGCGCGATGGGCATCGAGAAGCGCAGGAAGCCGTAGGCACCGAGCTTCAGCATGATCGCGGCCAGCACCACCGAGCCGCCCGTGGGCGCCTCGACGTGGGCATCGGGCAACCACGTGTGCACCGGCCACATCGGCACCTTGACCGAGAAAGCCGCAAAGAAAGCGAAGAAGAGCAACACCTGCGCCGGCATGGCCAGCGGCAGCTTGTGCCAGGTGGCGATGTCGAAGCTGCCGCCCGACTTGGAGTACAGGTAGACCAGCGCCACCAGCATCAGCAGCGAGCCCGCCAGCGTGTAGAGGAAGAACTTGAACGCCGCATACACCCGGCGCGGGCCACCCCACACGCCGATGATGATGTACATCGGGATCAGCGTGGCCTCGAAGAACACGTAGAAGAGCATGCCATCGGCCGCAGCGAACACGCCCACCATCAGGCCAGACAGGATCAGGAAGGCGCCCATGTACTGGTGCACCCGGTCCGTGACCGACTCCCAGCCAGCCACCACCACCACGACCGTGATGAACGCCGTGAGCAGCACGAACCACACCGAGATGCCATCCACGCCCAGGTGATAGCGCACATTGAAGCGCGCGATCCAGGGCAGGTTTTCCTGGAACTGCATCGCCACCTGGCTGGTGTCGAACCCGGTGATCAGTGGAATCGTGACCAGGAAGCTGGCCACGGCGCCAATCAGTGCCAGGCCGCGTGCCATGCCCGGATTGTTGTCGCGCCCCAGCGCGAGAAGCAGCACACCGAAGGCGATCGGCAGCCAGATGGAAACACTCAGAAGACCCATTGTTATTCTCCGGTCCGTCTTGTCAGCGGCGCGTCATCGACGAATGAGGCCGGACAGATCGGGCCACAGCTGCCAAGTCAGAAGGCCGAACAAGCCCAGCAGCATGACCAACGCATACCAGTACACATAGCCCGACTGCACCAGACGCGCCAGACCGGCCAGGCCACCCACGGCACGAACCGAGCCGTTGATGATGCCGCCATCGATCAGGCCTTGATCACCACCCTTCCACAGGCCCACACCAACGCCCCGAGCCGCAGCCGCCAGGACGTTTTCATTGAACCAGTCCAGGTAGTACTTGTTCTCCAGCACACGCATCAGCGGTGACAGCGCCTTGCCGATGGCGGCCGGGATCGCGGGCGCCACCATGTAGAACACGTAGGCCGTGACGACACCAGCCAAGGCCAGCAGGAAGGGCACCGTTTGCAATGCGTGCATTGCCATCGCGCTGGCACTGTGGAAGTGCTGGGCGAGATCCTTCATGGCCTCGTGCTGGGTGGCATTGACCACGATGGCATCCTTGAAGAAGTCGCCAAACAGCATCGGGCCGATCGTCATGTAGCCGATCACCACCGAGGGAATGGCCAGCAGGACCAGCGGCAACCACACCACCCAGGGTGACTCGTGCGGGGTGTGTACATGGACATGGCCATGTGCGTCCGGATGGTCGTGCTCACCGGGGAAGGGCTTGTGGTGGAAACGCTCCTTGCCATGGAACACCAGAAAGTACATCCGGAACGAGTAGAAGGCCGTCACGAACACGCCGGCAACCACCGCGTAATAAGCCCAGTGCGCTGCCGGCAGGTGGCTGGCGTGCACGGCCTCGATGATCGAGTCCTTGGAGTAGAAGCCAGAGAAGAACGGTGTACCGATCAGGGCCAGGGAGCCGATCAGCGAAGTGATCCAGGTGATGGGCATGCGCTTCCACAGGCCACCCATGTTGCGGATGTCCTGGTCGTGGTGCATGCCGATGATCACCGAGCCCGCACCCAGGAACAGCAGCGCCTTGAAGAACGCATGGGTCATCAGGTGGAACACAGCCACCGAGTAGGCCGATGCGCCAAGGGCCACCGTCATGTAGCCCAGTTGCGACAGCGTGGAATAGGCCACCACCCGCTTGATGTCGTTCTGGATGATGCCCAGAAAGCCCATGAACAGCGCGGTGATGGCGCCAATGACGAGGACGAAGTTCAAGGCCGTGTCCGACAGCTCGAACAGCGGCGACATGCGCGCCACCATGAAGATGCCGGCGGTCACCATCGTGGCGGCGTGGATCAGGGCCGAGATGGGGGTCGGGCCCTCCATCGAATCCGGCAGCCAGACGTGCAAGGGAAACTGTGCACTCTTGCCCATGGCACCGATGAACAGGCAGATGCACGTGACCGTGATCAGCATCCACTCACCGCCCCACAGGCTGGCCGCCGGGAAGACCATCTTGGCCAGCTCGGGGCCCTTGGCAAAGGCCTCGCTGTAGCTCAGCGTGCCGGCATAGGTGACGATCAGGCCAATGCCCAGGATGAAGCCGAAGTCGCCCACGCGATTGACCAGGAAGGCCTTCATGTTGGCAAAGATCGCGGTGGGTTTCTTGTACCAGAAGCCGATCAGCAGGTAGGACACCAGGCCCACGGCCTCCCAGCCGAAGAACAGTTGCAGGAAGTTGTTGCTCATCACCAGCATCAACATGCTGAAGGTGAACAGCGAGATGTACGAGAAGAAGCGTTGGTAGCCCGGGTCTTCGTGCATGTAGCCGATGGTGTAGACGTGCACCATCAGCGACACGAAGGTCACCACGCACATCATCATTGCGGTGAGGCCATCGACCAGGAAGCCGACCTCCATCTTCAGCCCGCCCAGGTTCATCCATTCGTAGACGGTGGCGTTGAAGCGCGCGCCGCCCAACACATCCTGCAGCACCATGGCCGACACGATGAAGGAGATCAGCACGCCGAGCACGGTGACGATGTGCGCACCACTGCGGCCGATGGCCTTGCCGAAGAACCCGGCGAGGATGGCACCGGCCAAGGGGGCCATCGGAACGACCAGAAGCAGGTTTTGAGAGAGTTGTGCAGACATCAATTGGATCCCCCAGGACGCCGCGAGACGCGTCGTCCGTTCGCAAGGCACTCGCCTTTGCGCATGCAAAGTCTCGTGTCCATGCTCACCCCTTCAGTGCGTCGAGCTCTTCGACGTTGATGGTGGCCCGATTGCGGAACAGCACCACCAGGATGGCCAGGCCGATGGCCGACTCGGCGGCCGCCACCGTGAGAATGAAGAACACGAACACCTGCCCCGCCATGTCGCCCAGATAGTGCGAAAAGGCGATGAAGTTCATGTTGACCGCCAGCAGCATCAGCTCGATGGCCATCAGCAACACGATCAGGTTGCGACGATTCAGGTAGATGCCGATCACCGACAGCGCGAACAGCAAGCCGCCCAGCGACAGGTAGTGACCCAGCGTGATGGGACCCAGACTCATTTCTTCTCTCCTGCTGGCGCATCCGCTGCAGCGGGCACCGAAGGCTGCTCGACCACCGGCGCCATCTTCACCACGCGCATCCGGTCGGCCTTCTTGGCCAGCACCTGCACCGAGGGGTTCTGATACCGGCTGTCCTTGCGGCGTCGCAGCGTGAGCGCGATGGCCGCGATGATCGCCACCAGCAGCAGCACGGCGGCCAGTTGCAGCGGGTAGAGGTACCTGGTGTAGACCTCGATGCCCAGCAACTTGGTGTTGCCCATCTTCATCTGCACGGCATCGAGCACCGGCGCCTCGGTGAGACGGAACCCGCCCATCAGCACCAGCGCCATCTCCAGCGCGATCAGCGCACCCACGAAGCCGGCCAAAGGCATGTGCTGCCAGAAGCCCTCGCGGAAATCGTCGCCCTTCAGGTCCAGCATCATCACGACGAAAAGGAACAGCACCATCACTGCACCCACGTACACCAGCACCAGCGCGATGGCCAGGAACTCGGCCCTGAGCAGCAGCCAGATGGCAGAGGCATTGGCGAAGGCCAGCACCAGGAAGAGCACCGCATGCACCGTGCTCTTCGCCGTGATGACACGGAACGAAGCGAACAGCAGCACTGCCGAGAAGAAGTAGAAGATTGCGCCGATGGTGTTCATGTTGTTGCCGCGTTCTGGCCGCCCGCCTCCCAGCGCGTTCCGGTGTCCAGCACCGGTTGCCGCGCCACGAGGAAATCAGCGGTATTTCGCGTCGGCCTCCTTGTTGGCGGCGATCTCGCGCTCGTAGCGGTCGCCGACGGCGAGCAACATGTCCTTGGTGAAGTACAGGTCGCCGCGCTTTTCGCCGTGGTAGTCGAAGATGTGGGTCTCGACGATGGAGTCCACCGGGCAGCTTTCCTCGCAGAAGCCGCAGAAGATGCACTTGGTCAGATCGATGTCGTAGCGCGTGGTGCGCCGCGAGCCGTCGGCGCGCTGGTCGCTCTCGATGGTGATGGCCATCGCCGGGCAGACCGCCTCACAAAGCTTGCAGGCGATGCATCGCTCTTCACCGTTCTCGTAGCGCCGCAAGGCGTGCAGGCCGCGAAAGCGCGGGCTGAGCGGTGTGCGCTCCTCCGGGTACTGGATGGTCAGCTTCTTTGCGAAGAAGTAGCGCCCCGTGAGCTTCATGCCCTTGAGCAACTCCAGCAGCATGAAGCTGGAGAAGAAGTCCTTGAGTGATGCGGTCTGTGCAGCCATGTCAGGCCTCCTGCCGGGCCGCCCCAAAGGAGGCCTGCGCCCCTTGGGTCTCGAAGGGGCGCTTGCCAGGGCCGGGAGGCAGCGAACAAAGTGAGCGTGGGGGCGTCATTTCACTTCCAAATGTTCAACGGCGTCTGCATCCACAGACCGACGATCACCAGCCACACCAAGGTGACCGGTATGAAGATCTTCCAGCCCAGGCGCATGATCTGGTCGTAGCGATAGCGCGGGAACGTGGCGCGCACCCAGAGGAACATCGTGACCATCACGAACACCTTCAGCCCCAGCCAGATCCAACCCGGGATCCAGTTGAACAGCACACTGTCGATCGGCGAGGCCCAACCACCCAGGAACATGGTGGTGGCCAGGATCGAGACCAGGATCATGTTGGCGTACTCGGACAACATGAACATCGCGTACGACATGCCCGCGTACTCGACCATGTGGCCGGCGACGATTTCGGATTCACCTTCCACCACGTCGAAGGGGGCGCGGTTGGTCTCGGCCAGACCCGAAATGAAGTAGATGACGAAGATCGGCAACAGGGGCAGCCAGTTCCAGGACAGGAAGTTCAGCCCCATGTTGGCCATCATGCCGCGCTGCTGACTCATCACGATGTCGGTCATGTTCAGGCTGCCGGTGACCATCAGCACGACGACCATCGCAAAGCCCAGCGGGATCTCGTAGCTCACCATCTGTGCCGAGGCCCGCAGCGCACCAAGGAACGCGTACTTCGAATTCGATGCCCAGCCCGCAATGATGATGCCGTAGACCTCGATCGAGGTGATGGTCATCAGCAACAGCAAACCCGCATTGACGTTGCTCACCGCCACTTCCGGGCCAAACGGGATGACGACCCAGGCGGCGAGCGCCGGCATGATGGTCAACACCGGCGCCAGGAAGAACAGGCCCTTGCTGGCGGCAGTCGGGCGAACGATTTCCTTGAAGATCAGCTTGACCGCGTCGGCGATTGGCGTCAGCAACCCATAGGGGCCGACACGATTGGGGCCCTTGCGGATCTGGGTCCAGCCGATGGCCACCCGCTCCCACAGCGTGAGATAGGCCACCAGGCCCATCAGGGGCGCGACCACCACGATGATCTTGATGAGGCTCCAGATCACCGGCCACAGGTAGCTGCCGAACAGCGACCCGCCGAATTGGTTGAATTGTTCGATCATGGTCATGCCTTCTCGACCGTCAGGCTGCCAAACATCGCGCCCAGCGTCGCCGTGTCTGGATGCCCTGCCGGCACACGCACGGCCTTGGCATCCAGGCTGGCATCTTCACGCGCTGCCAGCACCGCCGAGGCAGCGCCCTGAGCAACTCGCACCTTGTCACCGGCCTTCAGCCCCAGCTGTCGCCACAACGACGTGGGCAGGCCCACCTGCGGCGCTCGGGCATCGTTGGTCAGCTGCAGGGAAGTGGCGCGGCGCACCAAGGCGTCGGTCGCGTAGATGGGGACATCCGCAATGCGCTCCAAGCCGTGCACCAGCTGCACCACCTGGGGCCCCGCCACACTGCGGTTGTCGAGACGCGTCGGCAGCGCCGCCAGATCGCCCAAGGCCTGGCCACGGACTTCGTCGACGGTTTCCTGGTCGAAACCTGCCAGGTCCAGCAGATTGCCCAGCACCCGCAGCACCTTCCAGCCCGGCCGCGCATCGCCCAGCGGCGGCACCACACCTTGGAACGCTTGCACGCGCCCTTCGGCATTGACAAAGCAGCCCGCGGTTTCGGTGAACGGAGCGATCGGCAGCAGCACATCGGCGTTGTCGACGGCCGCATCCTTGAACGAGGTGAACGCCACCACCAGACCGGCCCCGGCCATCGCGGCCTTGGCTGCGGCCGCATCGGCGGCGTCGAGCGTGGGTTCCACGTCCAGCAGCAACAGCGCCTTCATCGGTTGACTCAGCATCTGGCCGGCGTTGAGGCCAGATGCGCCGGGCTGGGCGTTGACCAACTGCGCGCCCACGCTGTTGGCTGCCTCGGTGAGGTAGCCCACCGTGGCGCCAGTGTGCTCACCCAGCCAGTTGGCCAGCGCCAACAAGGTGCCGGCTTGCGGGTGTTGCGCGGCGGCATTGCCCAGCAGGACGGCCTTGTGTTCGCCAGACAGAAGGGCATCGGCGACCGCCTTGGCAGCGTCGTTGACCAACGCCATGGCCGGTGCGGCAATGCCCTTGGCGGAGGCGACGTAGCCCGCCACATCGGCCAGTTGCTGAGCCCAGCCGCTGGGGGCTGCCGTGAGCCGCCCGGCCAGAGTCATGGCCCAATCGTCATGCACCGCATTCAGGCTGAACACCTGGCCACCCTTGCGCGCGGCCTGGCGGATGCGTTGCGCGAACAATGGGTGATCCTTGCGCAGGAACGATCCCACCACCAGCGCCGCACTCAGCTGGCTCAGCGATGCAATCGACGTGCCCAGCCAACGCGCCCGCGGCGCGCCGGCGGTGTTGCCGAAATCGGCATGCCGCGTGCGGTGATCGATGCTCTGGCTGCCCAGGCCCCGCACCAATTGAGCCAGCAGGTGAAGTTCTTCTACGCTGCGGTGCGCAGATGCCACCGCGCCGATGCTGGCGGCACCATGCTCGACCTTGATGCGCTTGAGCCCATCGGCCACGTAGCCCAGCGCGGTGTTCCAGTCCACCGCCTGCCACTGGCCGCCCTGCTTGATCATCGGTTGCGTCAAGCGTTGTTCGCTGTTCAACGCTTCGTAGCTGAAGCGGTCGCGATCGGCAAGCCAGCACTCGTTCACCGCCTCGTTCTCGAGCGGGACGATGCGAAGCACCTTGTTGTTCTTGACCTGCACCACCAGATTGGCGCCTGTGGAATCGTGCGGGCTCACGCTCTTGCGTCGTGCCAGTTCCCAGGTGCGCGCCGCATAGCGGAAGGGCTTGCTGGTCAGTGCACCCACCGGGCACACATCGATCATGTTGCCCGACAGCTCGCTGTCGACGCTGCGCCCGATGAAGGTGGTGATCTCGCTGTGCTCGCCCCGGTGCTGCATGCCGAGTTCCATGACGCCGGCAATTTCCTGGCCAAAGCGAACGCAGCGGGTGCAATGAATGCAACGGCTCATCTCTTCCATCGAGATCAGCGGCCCGACGCTCTTGTGGAACACCACGCGCTTCTCTTCGGCGTAGCGTGAAGACGTGCCGCCGTAGCCCACGGCCAGATCCTGCAACTGGCACTCACCGCCTTGGTCGCAGATGGGACAGTCCAGCGGGTGATTGATGAGCAGGAACTCCATCACCGACTGCTGCGCCTTCAAGGCCTTCTCGCTCTTGGTGCGAACGACCATGCCCGATGTCACCGGAGTGGCGCAGGCCGGCATCGGCTTGGGTGCCTTCTCGATTTCGACCAGGCACATGCGGCAGTTGGCCGCGATGCTGAGCTTGCGGTGGTAGCAGAAGTGCGGGATGGTCACGCCTGCCGCATCGGCCGCATGCATCACCGTGCTGCCTTCGGCCACCGAGACCTTGTTACCGTCGAGTTCGATTTCGATCATGTCAATCCAAGCCCAAAGACATCGCAGCACCGAGGTGGCTGGACGAATACCAAGCAGCAGCCACGGGATGGTCAAACATACGCCGGGACCATGCAGGTCTTGTGCTCGACGTGATAGACAAACTCGTCGCGGAAGTGCTTGAGCATGCCGCGCACCGGCATTGCGGCGGCGTCGCCCAACGCGCAAATGGTGCGGCCCATGATGTTTTCTGCCACCGAGTCGAGCAGCGCGAGGTCTTCGGCCAACGCTTCACCATGCTCGATGCGATTGACCAGCCGCCAGAGCCAGCCCGTGCCCTCGCGGCATGGCGTGCACTGGCCGCAGGACTCATGGCTGTAGAAGTAGGACAGGCGCAGCAAGCTCTTGACCATGCATCGCGTTTCGTCCATCACGATCACCGCGCCAGAACCCAGCATGGAGCCCGCCTTGGCGATGCTGTCGTAGTCCATCGTGCAGTCCATGATCACGCCGGCCGGCAGCACCGGTGCCGATGAGCCTCCGGGGATCACGGCCTTGAGCCTTCGGCCGCCGGCCACGCCGCCGGCGAGTTCCAGCAACTTGGCGAACGGAGTGCCCATCGGGACCTCGTAGTTCCCCGGCCGCTCGACATCACCGACCATCGAGAAGATCTTGGTGCCCCCATTGTTGGGCTTGCCGCATTCCAGGTAAGCCTGGCCGCCGTTGCGAATGATCCAAGGCACCGCCGCAAAGGTCTCGGTGTTGTTGATGGTGGTCGGCTTGCCGTACATGCCGAAACTGGCCGGGAACGGCGGCTTGAAACGCGGCTGGCCCTTCTTGCCTTCCAGCGATTCGAGCAGCGCCGTTTCCTCGCCACAGATGTAGGCGCCGAAGCCATGGTGGGCGTGCAACTGAAACGAGAGCTTGCTGCCGAGGATGTTGTCGCCCAGGTAGCCTGCAGCGCGCGCCTCTTCGAGCGCTTCTTCGAAGCGGTCGTAGACCTCGAAGATCTCGCCGTGGATGTAGTTGTAGCCCACCGAGATGCCCATCGCGTAGGCCGCGATGATCATGCCCTCGATGACGATGTGCGGGTTGTAGGCGAGGATGTCGCGGTCCTTGCAGGTGCCCGGCTCGCCCTCGTCGGAGTTGCACACCAGGTACTTCTGCACCGGCAAGGCACGCGGCATGAAGCTCCACTTCAGCCCCGTCGGGAAGCCCGCACCGCCACGACCACGCAGACCCGAGCCCTTGACTTCGGCCACCACCTGGTCCGGCGTCATGCCGCCCTCGGCCGCCAGGATCTTGCGCAGGGCCTGGTAGCCGCCGCGCGCCTCGTAGTCCTTCAAGCGCCAGTTGCCACCGTTCAGGCCGGCATAGATCTGGGCGTTGAGATGGCGATCGTGGAAGCAGGTCTCCACGCCCTTGGATTGGAATTTGGACAGATCCAGCATGGGTCCGCTCACTTTGCTTGCAGCTTGAGCAGATCGACGAGCTCGTCGATGCGGTCACTGCTCATGTAGCTGACCATCTGCCGATCATTGACCAGCATCACGGGTGCGTCGGCGCAGGCGCCCAGGCACTCGCACTTGGCCACGGTGAACAGGCCGTCCGGCGTGGTTCCACCGTCCTCGATGCCCAGCTTCCTGCACAGATGCTCCAGGGCCTGCTGGCCATTGCGCAACTGACACGGAAGGTTGGTGCACACGTTGAGCTTGTATTGGCCCACCGGGTGCTGGTTGTACATGTTGTAGAACGTGGTCACCTCACGCACCGCCATCGGCGCCATGCCGAGGTGCTTGGCGATGGCCTCTTCGGACTCGGCCGATACATGACCTTGTTCGTGCTGAACGATGGCCAGGCACGCCATCACCGCCGATTGCCGTTGATCGGCCGGGTACTTGGCGGTCTCGCGCGCAAAGCGCGCCAGGGTGGCTTCAGAAAACATACGAGATCCCTTTGGCGCTGCGCGCGGTTCCCCAGTGGGGAAGCGAGCGCCTTGGAAGCGGCCCAGCGGCGCTCATCGATCAATCTCCCCGAACACGATGTCCATGGTGCCGATGATGGCCACCGCGTCGGCCAGCATGTGGCCCCGGGCCATCTCGTTCAGGCCCGAGAGGTGCACGAAGCCTGGCGGTCGAATCTTCATGCGATAGGGTTTGTTGGCACCGTCGCTGACCATGTAGATGCCGAACTCGCCCTTCGGGTGCTCGATGGCGGCATAGGCCTCGCCCTCGGGCACGTGGAAGCCTTCGGTGAAGAGCTTGAAGTGGTGGATCAGCTCTTCCATGTTGGACTTCATGTCCACACGAGAAGGCGGCGCCACCTTGTGGTTGTCGGTGATCACCGGACCGGGATTGACCCGCAGCCAGTCGACGCACTGCTTGATGATGCGGTTGGACTGGCGCAGTTCCTCGACGCGGCACAGGTAGCGGTCGTAGGTGTCGCCGTTAACGCCGACAGGGATGTCGAAATCCAACTGGCCGTAGGCATCGTAGGGCTGCTTCTTGCGCAGGTCCCACTCGATGCCGGAGCCGCGCAGCATCGGCCCGGTGAAGCCCATGCTCAAGGCGCGCTCGGGGCTGACCACGCCGATGCCCACCGTGCGCTGCTTCCAGATGCGGTTGTCGGTGAGCAGGGTCTCGTACTCGTCCACCAGACCAGGGAATCGGCGCGTGAAGTCGTCGATGAAGTCCAGCAGACTGCCCGAGCGGTTCTCGTTCAGTGCCTTCATCGTCTTCGCGTTGCGCACCTTGCTTGGCTGGTACTGGGCCATCGTGTCCGGCAGGTCGCGGTACACCCCACCCGGGCGGAAGTACGCCGCATGCATGCGCGCCCCTGACACCGCCTCGTACATGTCGAGCAGATCCTCGCGCTCGCGGAAGCAATAGATGAGGATGTTCATCGCGCCGCAGTCCAGCCCATGCGCGCCCAGCCACAACAGGTGATTCAGCAGGCGGGTGATTTCGGCGTACATCACGCGGATGTACTGTGCGCGAATCGGCACGTCCACACCCAGCAGACGCTCCACGGCCAGGCAATAGGCCTGTTCGTTGCACATCATCGACATGTAGTCGAGGCGGTCCATGTAGGGCAACGCCTGGATGTAGGTCTTGGTCTCGGCCAGCTTCTCGGTGGCACGGTGCAGCAGTCCGACGTGCGGGTCGGCACGTTGAATCACTTCGCCGTCCAGTTCCAGCACCAGGCGCAGCACGCCATGCGCCGCCGGGTGCTGCGGCCCGAAGTTCAGGGTGTAGTTCTTGATTTCAGCCATGAAGGACTCTCGTTCACCTGCGGCTTCAGTGCAGCCCGCCGTAGTTGTCTTCGCGGATGATGCGCGGCGTGATTTCGCGCTGCTCGATCGTCACGGGTTCGTAGATGACACGTTTCTGTTCGGGGTCGTAGCGCATCTCGACATGCCCGACCGCCGGGAAGTCCTTGCGCAATGGATGCCCGATGAAGCCATAGTCGGTGAGGATGCGACGCAGGTCGTTGTGCCCGTCGAATATCACGCCGACCATGTCGAAGGCTTCGCGCTCGAACCAGTCGGCCGACGACCACAGTTCGGTGAGCGAAGCCACCACCGGTACAGCATCGTCTGGCGCGAAGACCTTCAGGCGCACACGCCAGTTGTGGCTCACGCTGAGCAGATGCGACACGATGCAGTAGCGCGGGCCATCCCAGGGGCGGTCCTTGTAGCTGCTGTAGTCCAGGCCGCAGAGATCGATCAATTGCTCAAACTTCAGCGCGGCGGTGTCCCGCAGGCTGCGCGCAACGGCCAGGTAGTCGCCTGCGGTCACGGTGATCGTGATCTCGCCACGCTCGCGCTTGAAGGTCTGGATCTTGTCGCCGAGCGCGGCTTGCAGCGCGGCCTGGAGGTTGTCTAGACGTGCTGTCATGTCATGCCCGCGCGATGGTGTTTTCGCGCCAGATCTTGGACTGCAGTTGCAGAATGCCGTAGAGCAGCGCTTCGGCCGTGGGCGGACAGCCCGGCACGTACACATCCACCGGCACGACGCGGTCACAGCCACGCACCACCGAATAGCTGTAGTGGTAATAGCCACCGCCGTTGGCGCATGAGCCCATCGAGATGACCCAGCGCGGCTCGGCCATCTGGTCGTAGACCTTGCGCAATGCGGGGCCCATCTTGTTGCACAGCGTGCCGGCAACGACCATCAGGTCGCTTTGTCGGGGACTGGGGCGGAACAACATGCCGAAGCGGTCGATGTCGTAGCGCGCCGCGCCCGCGTGCATCATCTCGACGGCGCAACAGGCCAAACCAAAGGTCATGGGCCACAGCGAGCCCGTTTTCGACCAGTTGATCAGCGTATCCACCGACGTGGTGATGAAGCCTTCTTTCAAGACGCCTTCGATGCCCATGGAGCTTGGTCCTCTAGATTCTTCGAATTGGGTTTCAGTGCCGGATCATTCCCAATCCAGCGCGCCCTTTTTCCATTCGTAGATGAAGCCCACCACCAGGATGGCCAGAAAGATCATCATCGCCCAAAAGCCTGACGCGCCGATTTCACGAATGGCCACGGCCCAAGGAAACAGGAACGCGATTTCCAGGTCGAACAAGATGAAGAGGATGGCCACGAGGTAATAGCGCACATCGAACTTCATGCGCGCATCGTCGAAGGCCTCGAAGCCACACTCGTAGGGACTGTTCTTGGCCGCATCAGGCCGCTGCGGCCCCAACAGGAAGCCCAGAACCTGCGGCGCGACACCGACCGCAGCACCAACCAAGATGAACAGAAGGACAGGAAGGTACTGTTGCAGGTCCATGGTGGCGTGTGTTGTTTGGCGTCAATGAAACGTCCGGACAAAAGAAGGGGCGCGCCGCATGCAACGGTTGGGTTGCCAACGGATCGCGCCCGATCACTTCCCTGCCTTGACAGCTCGCAAAGAGGGCGCGCAGCCCAGGCACCGGATGAGGACCTGAACTGCCACAAAGAGCATGGTGCCGTCGGCGAGACTCGAACTCGCACAGCTTTCGCCACTACCCCCTCAAGATAGCGTGTCTACCAATTTCACCACGACGGCACATCGTGTCGGGCTCTCGCTCGACGCTGCTCAGCTTGCATGAGGAATGGCTCGCTGAACAGCCGCAAATTCTAAACTGAAAAGAGGGTCCTTCTTCGGGTTTGTGCGGGTGCGTGACGACGCAGCGCCACGTCAACGGCGCCCGCTCATTTGGTCGGGATGGCACCCGGTGCCGCCGAAGCCGGCGTCGCCACCACCGCGGCTTGAGAGGCCCCAGTCGATGGCACGGCACCCGGGATGCCGGCGCCGACAGAACCCAGTGCGGCGGACGCTGCCGGCGCGGTCACCGCGGCACGATCCAGAACGCTTCCGCCGCTGGCGGGCGCACGATTGAGACCGCCATTGGTGAGGAACGCCAGCGACAGCGTGGAGACAAAGAACACACCGGCGCAAACCGCCGTGGATCGAGACAGGAAGTTGGCACTGCCCGTGGCCCCGAACAGGCTGCCTGATGCACCGCTGCCGAACGAGGCGCCCATGTCGGCTCCCTTGCCATGCTGGACCAGCACCAGGCCGATCATCACGATGGCCGCCAGCAGCTGCACGGCCAGCACGAGGTTCATCCAGATTTGCATTTGTCGAGAACTCCAGGGAATCTTGGGTTGAGGGGCCAACTCTGCCCCCGCCACGCTATGCAGCGCGGCAAATGGCGACGAAGTCCGCCGCCTTCAGGGCAGCACCGCCGATGAGGCCGCCATCGATGTCGGGCTGTGCGAACAGCACGGTCGCGTTGTCGGGCTTCACGCTGCCGCCGTACAGGATCTTCATGCCATCGGCCTGAGGCGTGGCCGCGCGCAGTTGAGCGCGCAGCAAGGCATGCACCGCTTGCGCCTGTTCCGGCGAGGCGGTGCGGCCGGTGCCAATGGCCCAGACTGGCTCATAGGCCACGACCATCTCGCCTGCGCAATGGCCCAGCGTGTGGATCACGGCCGACAGTTGGCGCTTCACCACCGTCTCGGTTTCACCCGCTTCGCGTTGCGCCAGCGTCTCACCCACGCAGACGATGGGTGTGACGCCTCGTGCCAGCGCCGCCTTGGCCTTGTCGGCCACGAGTTGATCGCTCTCGGCGTGGTACTGGCGGCGCTCCGAATGGCCGACGATCACGTAGCGGCAACCGAATTCGACCAGCATGCCCACCGACACCTCGCCGGTGTACGCACCTTGCTCGTGTGCCGAGCAATCCTGCGCGCCCCAGCGCACTTCGCTGCGGGCCAGCGCAACCGCTGACTCCGACAGGTAGGGAAAGGGCACGCACACCGCCACGTCGCAGCCGTAGGGGCCTGATGCGATGATGCCCGCCAGCAACTCGGCGTTGGCCGTGTGGCTGCCATGCATCTTCCAGTTGCCTGCCACCAGTTTGCGTCGCATGTTCATCTGCCTTTCATATTGTCCAGTCGAGCACAATCTTGCCAATGTGCTGGCCCGATTCCATCAGCGCATGGGCCTGTGCCGCCTGGGACGCTGGAAACACCGTGTGGATCACCGGGCTGATGCGGCCCGACTCAATGAGTGGCCAGACCCGCTCGCGCAGTGCCTTGGCAATGGCGCCTTTGAAGGCCGCTGATCTTGGACGCAAGGTCGAGCCGGTGATGGTGAGACGGCGGCGCAGCAACTCGCCGGCGTTGATCTCGCTCTTCACACCGCCCTGCACCGCAATCACCACGATGCGGCCGTCGTCGGCCAGGCATTGCAGTTCGCGGCCAATGTAGTCGCCCGCCACCATGTCCAGCACCACGTCGACTCCGCGGCCCTGCGTCAGCGCCTTGACCTCGGCGACGAAGTCCTGCGTGCGGTAATTGATGCCGGCATCGGCGCCCATGGCCATGCAAGCGGCGACCTTGTCATCGCTGCCCGCCGTGACCAGCACCTTGGCACCGAACGCCTTGCCCAACTGGATGGCCGTGACGCCGATGCCGCTGGAGCCCCCTTGCACCAACAAGGTTTCGCCTGGCTGCAAGTTCGCGCGGTCAAAGACATTGGACCAGACGGTGAAGAAGGTCTCCGGCAGGCTCGCCGCCTGCACATCGCCGAGGTTCCCCGGTGACGGCAGGCACTGCGCGATCGGTGCGGTGCAGCGCTCGGCATAGCCGCCCCCTGCCACCAGGGCACACACGCGGTCGCCGAGCTTGAAGCCGGCCGCAGCCAACTCGGCGGCATCGCCACCGGCCACGGTGCCGGCGATCTCCAGGCCTGGCAGATCGGATGCACCGGCCGGAGGTGCATAGGCTCCCTTGCGCTGCAGCACATCGGGCCGATTGATGCCCGATGCCGTGACGCGCACCAGCAGCTCTCCGGCACCGGGCTGCGGGTCGGGACGTGAGGTCTCGACCAGCACCTCCGGCGCACCGAACGACGTGATGGCAATGGCGCGCATGGCTGTACTGGCTGCTCGGAGGAATCAGCCTTGCGTATCGGGCGCAGGCGCGGCAGGCGCCGGCGCAGCCGCATCGGCCGCCGGTGCCTCGCCACCGTCGCGCGGCTGCTCGCTGCGCTCACTGCGCTCACGACGGGGGCGATCGCCACGATCGCCACGCGGGCCGCGGTCCGGCCGGTCGCCATACTCGCGACGCGGACGCTCGCTGCGCTCGGGCTCTTCATAGCCCTCGGGCTTGTCGAGCAAGGCCTTCATCGACAGCTTGATGCGCCCCTTCTCGTCGGTTTCCAGCACCTTGACCTTGACGATCTGGCCTTCTTTCAGGAAGTCCTCGACCTTTTCGACGCGCTGGTGCGCGATCTGGCTGATGTGCAGCAGGCCGTCCTTGCCCGGCAGGATGTTGACCAGCGCACCGAAGTCCAGGATCTTGGTGATGGCGCCTTCGTAGACCTTGCCGATCTCGGCCTCGGCGGTGATCTCGGCGATGCGCTTCTTGGCAAACTCGGCCTTGTCGCCGTCGGTGGAGGCGATCGTGATCGTGCCGTCCTCGCCGATGTCGATGGTGCAGCCGGTTTCTTCGGTCAGCGCACGGATGGTGGAGCCTCCCTTGCCGATCACGTCGCGGATCTTCTCCGGATTGATCTTCATGGTGTACAGGCGCGGCGCGAACACGGACACCTCGGCCTTGGCCTCGCCCACCGAGGCCTGCATGCAGCCCAGGATGTGCATGCGGGCTTCCTTGGCCTGCGCCAAGGCGACTTGCATGATTTCCTTGGTGATGCCTTGGATCTTGATGTCCATCTGCAGGGCCGTGATGCCGCCGGTCGTGCCGGCCACCTTGAAGTCCATGTCGCCAAGGTGATCTTCATCGCCCAGGATGTCGGTCAGCACGGCGAAACGATTGCCTTCCTTGATCAGGCCCATGGCAATGCCGGCCACATGGGCCTTCATCGGCACGCCAGCGTCCATCAATGCCAGGCAACCGCCGCACACCGAGGCCATCGACGAGGAACCATTGGATTCGGTGATCTCGGAAACCACGCGGATGGTGTAGGGGAAGTCTTCCTTGCTCGGCAGCGCAGCAATCAGCGAACGCTTGGCCAGACGGCCGTGGCCGATCTCGCGGCGCTTGGGGCTGCCCACGCGGCCCGTTTCGCCGGTGGCGAAGGGGGGCATGTTGTAGTGCAGCATGAAGCGGTCTTCAAAGTCGCCGGCCAGTGCATCGATGCGCTGCGCGTCGCGGTCGGTGCCCAGCGTGGCGATGACCAAGGCTTGCGTCTCGCCGCGCGTGAACAGCGCCGAGCCGTGGGTGCGGGGCAGCACGCCGGTGCGGATCTCGATCGGGCGCACGGTGCGCGTATCACGGCCGTCGATGCGCGGCTCGCCGGCCAGGATCTGGCCACGCACGATGCGGGCTTCGATCTCGAACAGCAGGCCCTCGACTTCGACCTTGTCGAACTCGACGCCGTCGGCCTTCAATGCCGCGACCACGTCGGACGTGACGCCGCGGCAGGCTTGGGTGCGTGCCTGCTTGCTGCGGATCTGGTACGCGGCGCGCAGCTTGTCTTCGGCCAGCGCGTTGACCCTGGCGATGAAGGGCTCGTTCTTGGCCGGTGCCGTCCAGGCCCATTCGGCCTTGCCCGCATCGCGCACCAGCTCGTGGATCGCGTTGATGGCGATGTTGCCCTGTTCGTGGCCGAACACCACACCGCCGAGCATGACCTCTTCGCTCAGCTGGTCGGCTTCGGACTCGACCATCAGCACGGCGGCCTCGGTGCCGGCCACCACCAGTTCCAACTTGCTCTCGGCCAGTTGGGTCTTGCCTGGGTTCAGCACGTACTCGCCGTTGATGTAGCCCACGCGCGCGGCGCCAATGGGCCCATTGAAGGGGATGCCCGACAGCGACAGCGCAGCGCTGGTGCCAATCATCGCGGCAATGTCGGCCTGCACTTCGGGGTTCAGGCTCAGCACGTGCACCACCACTTGCACTTCGTTGAAGAAGCCTTCGGGAAAGAGCGGACGGATCGGGCGGTCGATCAGGCGGCTGGTCAGCGTTTCGAGCTCGCTCGGGCGGCCCTCGCGCTTGAAGAAGCTGCCGGGGATGCTGCCGGCGGCGTAGGTCTTCTCGATGTAGTCGACGGTGAGCGGGAAGAAGTCCTGGCCGGCCTTGGCCGTGGTCTTGGCCACCACGGTGGCCAGCACCACGGTGCCCTCGATGTCGACGACCACAGCGCCCGACGATTGACGGGCGATTTCACCCGTTTCCATCGTGACTTGGTGCTGACCCCAGGTGAAGGTCTTGGTGACTTTGTTGAACAGGCTCATGAAACGTCTCCGGTGGAGGATGCAGCGCACTTGCGGCGGCGCGGCGACGAAACCGGGAGCTTGGTGGCCGGCATCAGCGGCATGCCATTCCAATGAAGCCAGTGGGCCTGGCGCCGGTGGAATGACACAGCTGCAACTGGATGGGGCCGCTCCTGAGTCCAAGCCGGGCCGTCCCGGATGAACTCCCCCCTGGGGGCGACACGCGCGCAGCGCGTGTCTGGGGGATGGCTAGAACGTGAAAGAGCCTGTGCTGGCAATTCCAGACAGGCTCTTTCATGCGTGCCCCAGCTTACTTGCGCAGGCCGAGCTTCTGGATCAGCGCGGTGTAGCGCTCGGCGTCCTTGCCCTTCAGGTAGTCGAGCAGCTTGCGGCGACGGCTGACCATGCGCAGCAGGCCACGGCGGCCGTGGTGGTCCTTCAAGTGGGTCTTGAAGTGGGGGGTGAGATCGTTGATGCGGGCAGTCAGCAGCGCAACCTGGACTTCCGGCGAGCCGGTATCGTTGGCGGCGCGGGCGTTGGACTTGACGACGTCAGCCCGAATGGCAAGGGTCACGGACATTTGCGTTTCCTGTGAATGGAAGCCGCGCGGGCCCGTTGCGAACCACTGCGGTTTCCGGTTGCCCCTGAAAGTCAGGGGCGTTACTTGCGACAGCGGGTGAAACCGACCCACGTCGTGCCTGGAATTTCACCGGTCGGCGCAGGGCTGATCGGCAAAACCGGCGGATTATAGACCCAAGGCATGCCGCAGGCGGGCGACACCGTCCAGCAGCCGGCCTGCGTCGCGCGATGCGAAGCACCAGCGCAACCAGCCTTCACCCTCCGGGCCGAAGGCCACGCCAGGGGCCAGGCCAAGCCCATGCTCGTTCACCAAGCGCTTGGCCAGCCCGAGTGAATCGGTGCCGCCCTCGAGCTGCAGGAATGCATACAGACCGCCCGGCGGACGCGCCACCAGCACACCGGGCAGCGGCGCCAGCGCATCGCACAAGGTGTCTCGGCAGGCCCGCCAATGGGCGACCAGCGGCGCTACCGACTCGCCTGCACTGGCCAATGCCGCCAGCGCACCGCGCTGCGCAAACACCGGCGCGCAAGAGGTGTTGAATTCGATCAGCGTGCCGATGGCGTCCAGGTGGCCACGCGGCAAGACGAGCCAACCCAGACGCCAGCCGGTCATCAGGAAACTCTTGGAGAAGCTGTGGACCACGATGAGCCGATCGGCGGCATCGGCAATGTCCAGGAAGCTGGGGGCACACGCCTCTGGCCCGAACCAGACCCGCTCGTACACCTCATCCGCCACGATCCACGTGCCCGTGCGGCGGCAATGCTCCAGGATCGCCTGTTGCTCGGCGCGGGTCAGCGTCCAGCCGGTGGGGTTGTTCGGGGCATTGACCAGCAGCACCCGCGTGGCCGGCGTGATCGAGGCCAGCAGGGCCTGCAGGTCAAGGCGCCAGGCCCCCTGCGCGTCAGGCCTCAGCGCCGCACGCTTCACCACTCCACCGAGGATCAAGGGCTGCGACGGCAGGTTCGGCCACACCGGCGCCACGACAAGCACCTCGTCGCCCGGATCCACCAGCAACTGCATGGCCAGCATCAGGCCGTTCACCCCAGCGGAAGTGACCACGATGCGGTCGTCGCCCGGGTCGCCGTGCAAGGCCGCCGTGTAGTCGCGCAATGCCGCCCGCAATTCCGCCAGACCGAGGTTGTGTGAATAGAAGGTCTCGCCACGCATCAACGACGCGGCGGCGGCCTCGCGCACGGGTGTGGCCGTGACCTCGTCGCTTTCGCCGAACCAGAACGCCAACACATCGCTGCGGCCCAGGCCGGCGTTGGCGACCTCGCGGATCATCGAGCCCGGAAGTCTGGCAATGGCTTGGCGCATGGCGCTGTCTCCTGTCAAGGCCGCGACATGCGGCAGGTGTGCGGCAATTCGACCTGCGGCGCCTCGAAGCGCCGCACCGTGCGAAAGCCATAGCCCGAGCCTTCCACGTCATGGGGCACGCCCGGCGATCCAGCGCGCGCCATCACGCTGACCACCAAGGGCTGCTGGAACTGGTGATCATCCGCGCGCATCGTGCCCTGGTGTGCGCCGCCCAAGGGCGTCGCATGGAAACGCAAGCCTTCAAGTGCTCGGGCCACGGCCACCGGGTCGTCGGTTCGTGCCCGCTCGATGGCCTGCACCAGCAGCTCGATCATCACCTGCATGCGGGCGTGCAGGTAGTCGTCGCGAGGATCGGGAAAGCGATGACGGAACCCAGCCACCAGCGCGTCGGACGCCGTGCCGCCCGAGTTGGGATGCCACTCGGCCACCGCCAGCACCGAGCCCACGCCCGCATCGCCCAGCGTGGCCGGCACGCCCAGCGCATTGCCATAGAACGTATAGAACTTCATCGGCGCCCCCAGGTCGCGCAAGGCCTTGACCAGCAGGGTCAGGTCGTTGCCCCAGTTGGCCGTGACGATCGCCTGCGCGCCACTGGCGCGGATCTTCGTCGCATAGGGCAGGAAGTCCTTCACCCGGCCCATGGGGTGCAGTTCGTCGCCGACGATCTCGATGTCCGGCCGACGCATGCCGATCTGTACACGAGCGGCCTTGAGCACCTGCTGGCCAAAGCTGTAGTCCTGGCCAACGAGGTAGACCCGCTTGAGCGCCTTGTCGTCCTGCAGCACGCTCATCAAAGCGGCCAGGCGCATGTCGGCGTGGGCGTCGAAGCGGAAGTGCCAGAAGCTGCAGCGCTCGTTGGTCAGTGCCGGGTCCACCGCCGAATAGTTCAACAGCAAGGCGCGGTGCTGCGGCTCGCGCTCGTTGTGCTTGTCCAATGCCGAAACCAAGGCCTGCGCGACGGCCGAACTGTTGCCTTGCAGCACGAAGCCGATGCGTTGATCGGTGGCGCTGCGCAATTGCCCCAGTGCCTCGTCGATGCTGCCCTTGCTGTCCATGCGCAACAGCGCCAAGGCACGACTGCCGCCGGGCAGCCTCACCCCACCACGCTGGTTGACACGTTCCACTGCCCAAAGCAGGTTGCGGTGCACGGCCTCACCGGCGTTGGCAAACGGGCCGGACAGGCCCTCGATCAAGGCCAGTCGGATCGGCTCGGCGCCAGACAGCTTGGCCGCCGCCGGAGCAAGGATGACCGGCGCCGATATGGCGCCAAGCACCGAGAAGGCAAGGCCGCGGCGCAGCGAAAAATGTTGAGACATCGCAAACGACGCGCGACTTGAAATCCAAACGGGCGCGCCAAAGTGGTTGGGCATGGGCGATGCACTCAGAAGACCGCAGAGCCCGCCAACCCATTTTAGGAGCACGACCATGTTTCTTGTCCCGATGTCCCGCCGCACCAATGAACTCGGCCGCTCGATGGATCGCCTGTTCGACGAGCAGCTCTTCGATCGATTCTTTGCTCCGATGGCACGTCCCGATGCGCTGGTGGCTCGCAGCCCGGCCCTGGACGTGACCGAGGCCGACAACGCCTTCAGCGTCAAGCTCGACATGCCGGGCGTGACGAAGGACGACGTGAAGATCACGATCGATGGCAAGCGCGTCACGGTGACGGCCAGCGCCAGCACCGCCGACGAGAAGAAGGAAGGCGAACGCGTGGTCTACAGCGAGCGCACGGCAACCAGTTATGCGCGCAGCTTCGACCTGCCCGTGGAGTTGAACGAGGCCGAATCCAGCGCCAAGCTGGAGCACGGTGTGTTGAACCTCACGCTGGCCAAGCGTGGCGCTGGAAAGAGCGCGCAGATCACGGTCAGCTGATCTGGTCCAGTGGCCAGCGCGGCCGCACGTCAAAGGCATAGTGCCGAGACGCCTGCGCCGCGCCGGCTTGCAAGCGCATCGCCGCGGCCATGGCAATCATGGCGCCGTTGTCGGTGCACAGGTCGAGCTCGGGGTAGTGAACCTGCCAGCCGCGGCGCATGGTTGCGTCGTTCAGCCGCTTTCGAAGTTCGGCGTTTGCACCCACGCCGCCAGAGACCACCAGGCGTTTCAGCCCCGTGGCCTTGAGTGCGGCCAACGACTTCTTCACCAGCACCTCCACGATGGCCGCCTGGGTGGACGCGGCCAGACCGGCGAGTTGCTCCGCGGACGGTGACGCGCCCAGTCGGCGGTGCTGCGTCAGCACCGCCGTCTTGAGCCCGGCGAACGAGAAGTCCAGGTTGCCGCTGTGCAACAGCGGCCGCGGCAAGGCAAAGGCATCTGCACGTCCACCGGTGGCCAGTCGCGACAACGCGGGCCCGCCTGGGTAGCCCAACCCCATGAGCTTGGCGGACTTGTCGAAGGCTTCACCAGCGGCATCGTCGATGGTCTCGCCGAGCAGCGTGTACTGGCCCACGGCATCCACGCGCATCAACTGTGTGTGACCTCCCGACACCAGCAACGCAACGAAGGGAAACTGCGGCGCATCGGTCGACAGGAATGGCGACAGCAGGTGGCCCTCCAGGTGATGCACGCCCAGGACCGGCTTGTCCAGCGCAGCCGCCAAAGCACAGGCCACGCCAGCACCGACCAACAACGCGCCGGCCAGCCCCGGACCTCGGGTGTAGGCCACCACGTCCAGCTCCGAGAGCGAGGCACCGGCTTGCGCCAACACCGTCGTGGTCAATGGCAACACGCGGCGGATGTGGTCGCGTGACGCCAGCTCGGGCACGACGCCGCCATAGGCGGCGTGCATCTGCACCTGAGTGTGCAGCGCATGCGCCCGCAGCACCGGCAAGGCAGCGCCATCAAAGCGCACCAGGGCCACGCCGGTCTCGTCGCAGGAGGATTCAATGCCCAGCACATTGGCACCATGCGGCGGCAGTGTAGTGGCCCTGTCGCCGCGCGGTCGGCTGCGCGGTCGCCGCCGCGACAGCAGTGCGCCTCGCCCAGCCGCGAGAATGTCCCGATGGGAACGCTTTACCTCGTGCGCCACGGCCAGGCCTCGTTTGGCGCCGACAACTACGACCAGCTCAGCCCCTTGGGCGAACAGCAGAGCCAACGTCTGGGTGAGTACCTGCGCCAGCGTGGTCATCAATTCGACACGGTGATCACGGGCACGCTGCAACGCCACCTGCAGACTCACGACGCCTTGGCGCGCGGCCTGCAAGTGCAGCACGAGCCCTTGCGCCGGCCCGGGCTGAACGAATACGACAGCCATGCGCTGATCGCTGCCGTGCACCCCGAGCCGCTGCAGCGGCCGGATTCACCCGAGTCGTATCGCAACCACTTCCGCCTGTTGCGAGACGGGCTGAAGCGCTGGATGGACGGTCGGTCCGAACCAGCGGGCATGCCGACCTACCGTGAATTCGCCAACGGCGTGGCCGGCGTGCTCGATGAAGTCCGCGAGCAGGACGATGCCCGCGTGCTGCTGGTGTCCAGTGGCGGGCCCATCGCCACCGCCATGGGGTTGATCCTGGGGCTGGCGCCCGAGGTGACGATCGATCTGAACATGCGCCTTCGCAACAGCTCGATCACCGAGTTTGCCTACACACCCAAGCGACACATGCTGGTCACCTACAACACCCTGCCGCACCTGGACGGCGACGACTACAAGGACTGGGTGAGCTACGCCTGATGGCCGGCCCGTCGGCGCGGCATCAGTGGTGCTCACGGGCGTGGTTGATCGTGTACTTGGGAATCTCGATGGTCACGTCGCTGCCGGCCAGGATGGCCTGGCAGCTCAGGCGGGACTGGGCTTCCAGTCCCCAGGCGCGGTCGAGCAGGTCTTCTTCGCTTTCATCGGCCTCGCCCAGCGAATCAAAGCCGTCGCGCACGATGACGTGGCAGGTGGTGCAGGCGCAGCTCATCTCGCAGGCGTGCTCGATGGCGATGCCGTGCTCCAGCAGGGCCTCGCAGATCGATGTGCCGCGTGGCGCCTCGATGCTGGTGCCTTCGGGGCAGTATTCGGCGTGCGGCAGGATCTTGATGACTGGCATGGGAGAGGTCAGAGGTCTTCGACCTTGCGGCCGGTGAGCGCGGCCTGGATGCCGCGGTTCATGCGCATCGCCGCAAAGGCCTCGGTGCCATCGGCCAATGCTTCCACCGCCTTGTCGATGGCGGCGTGGTCGGTGCCGGCGGCGATGCGCTGCAGCACCACCAGCAAGGCTTCGATGTCCTGGCGCTCTTCGGGGCGCAGCAAGTCACCGTCGACGGCGAGCGCGGCGCGCGTGGCCAAGGTCATGCGTTCGGCCTCCACGCGCGACTCGCGCAACGAACGGGCGACCATGTCGGCGTCGGCACTTGCGAAGCCCTCCCGCAACATGCGCGCGATGTCGTCGTCGGCCAGGCCGTAGCTGGGCTTGACCACCACCGCGGCCTCGACGCCCGAGCCCATCTCGCGCGCACTCACGCTCAGCAGGCCGTCCGCGTCCACCTGGAAGGTGACGCGAATGCGTGCGGCTCCGGCCACCATCGGCGGAATGCCACGCAGCTCGAAACGCGCCAGCGAGCGGCAGTCCGCAACCAATTCGCGCTCGCCCTGCAGCACGTGGATGGCCATCGCGGTCTGGCCGTCCTTGAAGGTGGTGAACTCCTGCGCCTTGGCCACCGGGATGGTGGTGTTGCGCTCGATGATGCGCTCCACCAGCCCGCCCATGGTCTCCAGCCCGAGTGACAGCGGGATCACATCGAGCAGCAGCAGGTCGCCGTCCTTCGCATTGCCGGCCAAGGCATTGGCCTGGATCGCCGCGCCGATGGCCACGACTTCATCGGGGTTGACGTTGACCAGCGGCTCACGTTCGAACAGGGCACCCACGGCCGAGCGCACCGCCGGCATCCGGGTGGAGCCGCCCACCATCACCACGCCCTGCACATCGGCCTTGCCCACGCGTGCGTCGCGCAAGACCTTGCGCACGGCGGCCAGCGTCCTGTCGACCAGCGGTCTGGTGATCTGATCGAACTGGGCTCGCGTCACCGGCACCACGATTTCACCGTTGCCCAAGGCACAACGCAGTTGCGTGGCATCGGCCTCGGTGAGCGCCTCCTTGGCGGCGCGCGCCGCCACCAGCACGCTGCGCTTGTCGTGCGGTGTGCTCACTGTCCGGCCAGCCTGTTGCAGCGCCCAATCGGCCAGCAACTGATCGAAGTCGTCACCGCCCAAGGCGGCATCACCGCCGGTGGCCACGACCTCGAACACGCCGCGCGCCAGGCGCAGCAGCGAGATGTCGAAGGTGCCGCCGCCCAGGTCGTAGACGGCATACAGGCCCTCGCTGCCGTTGTCCAGACCGTAGGCCACCGCGGCCGCCGTGGGCTCGTTGATGAGGCGCAGCACGTTCAGACCCGCCAGCTGCGCGGCGTCCTTGGTGGCCTGGCGCTGGGCGTCGTCGAAATAGGCCGGTACGGTGATCACCGCACCGAACAGGTCGTCGTTGAAGGTGTCTTCGGCCCGGTAGCGCAAGGTGGCCAGGATCTCCGCCGAGACCTCCACCGGGCTCTTCACACCGGCGCGTGTGTCGATGCCGACCATGCCGGGCTGGTCCACGAAGCGGTAAGGCAAGCGATCGTGGCCCAGCACATCGGCCAGCCGGCGGCCCATGAAGCGTTTCACCGACGAGATCGTGTTCTCGGAATCCTCGGCCTGCATTGCACGGGCATCGAATCCAATCTGGCGGCCTGCGCCTTCGAGGTAACGCACCACGGAAGGCAGGATGGCGCGACCCTGGCCGTCGGGCAGGCACTCGGCAACGCCATGCCGAACGGACGCGACCAGCGAATGGGTGGTGCCCAGGTCGATGCCGACGGCCACACGCCGCGAATGCGGGTCGGGCGTCTGCCCGGGCTCGGAAATTTGCAGCAGGGCCATGGCGTAATTGTGGTGTCAGTCGTCCAGCGCTTCGAGGCGCCGCCGGATGTCGTCCCGGAACTTGGCCGTGAACATCAGCGCCCTCACCTGCTGTGCTGCGGCGCTGGCATCGTTGCGGTCATCGAGCAGCACGCCCAATTCGGCCAACAGTGCCGATTCATGGGTGGCGACGCTGTCGTCGAGTCGTTCGACCGCCTTCAGGTCGGTCGCCTCCTCCAGGGCTTCGCGCCAGCTCATTTGCTGCATCAGGAAGGGCCCGGGCATGGCCGTGTTTCGCTCGGCATGGATGGGCGCACCGCGCAACTCGCAAAGGTAGGCGCCGCGCTTGAGCGGGTCCTTCAGCCGTTGGTAGGCCTCGTTCACACGCACGGCCCATTGCATGGCGATCCGCTGTGCAGCGCCACCCTCGCCAACGAAGCGGTCCGGGTGCACTTCGCCTTGCAGCGCACGCCATTGCGCATCCAGCGCCTGACGGTCCAGCGCAAAGCGCGGCGTCAGGCCAAACAGCGTGAAGTCGTCGTCGGTGAGGTTCATGGGAGCGTGGATGCAGGGCTGACGCGGCGGCCAGTGGTTCAGCCGTCGCCAAACGAGCCGGCGGGCGTCAGACCCGGAAGGATTCCCCGCAGCCGCAGCGGTCCTTCTCGCGCGGGTTGTGGAACTTGAATCCCTCGTTCAGGCCCTCGCGCACGAAATCCAGTTCGGTGCCATCGAGGTAGGGCAGGCTCTTCGGGTCGATCAGCACCTTGACACCGTGGCCCTCGAACACGTGGTCTTCGGGCGCCACCTCATCCGCGTACTCGAGCTTGTAGGCCAGGCCCGAGCAACCGGTGGTCTTCACGCCCAGGCGCACGCCCACGCCCTTGCCACGCTTGGCGATGTAGCGCGACACGTGGCGTGCCGCGGCTTCGGACAGGGTGACGGCCATGGGATCAGTGGGTCTTTTCAGCGGCCGCTGGCGCCGCAGCGCCGTGCTTGGCCTTGTAGTCGTCCACGGCCGCCTTGATGGCGTCTTCGGCCAGGATGGAACAGTGGATCTTCACCGGAGGCAGTGCCAACTCTTCGGCGATGTTGGTGTTCTTGATCTCGAGTGCCTGGTCGAGCGTCTTGCCCTTGACCCACTCGGTCACCAGCGAGCTGGACGCGATGGCCGAGCCACAGCCGTAGGTCTTGAAGCGCGCATCCTCGATCAGGCCGGTGGCCGGGTTCACCTTGATCTGCAGTTTCATCACATCGCCGCAGGCCGGCGCGCCCACCATGCCGGTGCCCACCGAGTCGTCGCCCTTTTCAAACGAGCCAACGTTGCGCGGGTTCTCGTAGTGGTCGATGACCTTGTCGCTGTATGCCATGTCAATTCTCCAAATTACTCAATGTGCCGACCACTGGATCTTGCTGATGTCGATGCCGTCGCGGTACATCTCCCACAGCGGCGACAGCTCGCGCAGCTTGGCCACCTGGCGCTGCAGCGTGTCCACGGCGTAGTCGATCTCGGCCTCGGTGGTGAAGCGGCCAATGGTCATGCGCAAGGACGAATGCGCCAGCTCGTCACTGCGGCCCAGCGCGCGCAACACGTAGCTCGGCTCCAGGCTGGCCGAGGTGCAGGCCGAGCCGGATGACACCGCCAGGCCCTTTACACCCATGATCAACGACTCGCCTTCGACGAAATTGAAGGAGATGTTCAGGTTGTGCGGAACGCGCCGCTCCAGGTCGCCATTGACGAACACCTGCTCGATGCCCTGAAGGCCGCTCAGCAGCTTGTGCTGCAACATGCGGATGCGCTCGATCTCGGTGCCCATCTCCTCGCCGGCGATGCGGAAGGCCTCGCCCATGCCCACGATCTGGTGCGTGGCCAGCGTGCCCGAGCGCATGCCCCGTTCATGCCCGCCACCGTGCATCTGCGCCTCGATGCGCACACGCGGCTTGCGCCGAACGAACAGTGCACCGACGCCCTTGGGGCCATAGGTCTTGTGCGACGCCAGGCTCATCAGGTCGACGGGAAGCTGGCCCAAGTCGATGGCCACCTTGCCGGTGGCCTGCGCCGCATCGACGTGGAAGATGATGCCGCGCTCGCGACAGATGGCGCCGATCGTCGGGATGTCCTGGATGACGCCGATCTCGTTGTTGACGAACAGGATCGAGATCAGGATCGTGTCCTTGCGGATCGCGTCCTTCAGGCGGTCCAGATCGACCAGGCCGTTCTCCTGCACATCGAGGAAAGTGACCTCGAAGCCCTGGCGCTCCAGCTCGCGCAGGGTGTCCAGCGTGGCCTTGTGCTCGGTCTTCAACGTGATCAGGTGCTTGCCGCGCGTCTTGTAGAACTGCGCCGCGCCCTTCAAGGCCAGGTTGATCGATTCGGTGGCGCCCGAGGTCCACACGATCTCTCGTGGGTCGGCATTGACCAGTGCGGCCACCTGCTCGCGCGATTTCTCGACGATGGCCTCGGCCTCCCAGCCCCAGGCATGGCTGCGCGAAGCGGGGTTGCCGAAGTGCTCGCGCAACCAGGGAATCATCGCGTCGACGACGCGCGGGTCCACCGGCGTGGTGGCACCGTAGTCCAGGTAGATGGGAAAGTGCGGGGTCATGGCCGGAACGATGGTGAAAGGGACGAGCCTGCGGGCAGCGCGCTCACTTCGCGAGCGAACCACCCAGGGCGAACACCGAATTGGGCGCCGTGATCTTGATGGGCTTGACCACCGGCACGCTGGAAATCGCGCGCTTGATCGACGCCTCCTCCACCGACACGCCCTTGGCCAACTGGTCGTCGACCAGCTTCTTCAGCGAGATGGAATCGAGGTACTCGATCATCTTCGTGTTCAGGCTGGCCCACAGGTCGTGCGTCATGCAACGCCCGGCGTCCTCGCCCATGCAGTTTTCCTTGCCACCGCAGCCGGTGGCATCGATGGGCTCGTCCACGGCGACGATGATGTCGGCCACGGTGATCTCGTCGATCTTGCGGCCCAGCGAGTAGCCGCCGCCGGGGCCGCGGGTGCTTTCCACCAGCTCGTGCCGGCGCAGCTTGCCGAACAACTGCTCCAGGTAGGACAAGGAAATCTGCTGGCGCTGGCTGATCGCTGCCAAGGCCACCGGGCCATTGTTCGAGCGCAGTGCCAGATCGATCATCGCAGTGACCGCAAAGCGGCCTTTGGTGGTCAGACGCATGAAATTCTCCTGATGGCCTTTCGGCAACTCGACGACGCGGTCCAGACTTCAACCGGACCTCTCGTTGTGCCAGCGCAACCCGGTCGGTTCGCCAGCGACGGCAGTGGCTTGTCCCACTGCCTTGGTCAAGTATAGCGGAAGCCGACTGAATTGCTCGGCTATGTCTCAATGACCCAGCTCAGGGGCGGCGATCCAGGCGTTCTCGCAGACGAAGCACCAAGGCATCGCAGGCGGGCTCGATCAGGTCGAGCACACGATCAAAGCCCGCGGGCGCGCCGTAGTACGGGTCTGGGACCTCCCGCACGCCATCGGCGTTGGGCGCCAATTCCAACAGCAGGACCAGCCGATCCTGCAGTGCCTCGGGACACACCGCCTTCAGGTTGGCCAGGTTGTCGTCGTCCATGGCAATGACGAGGTCGAAGCGCTCGAAGTCCACCGGCTCAAGCCGCCGCGTGCGCATGCTCGACAAGTCATGGCCGCGCCGCGCCGCTGCCGCCATGGCACGCGGATCGGGTGATGTTCCCTTGGTGGCATGGGTTCCCACCGACCCGACGCGCACCCGTTCGGCCAGGCCGGCACGCTGCAGCTTGCCGCGCAGCACCGCTTCGGCCATGGGCGAACGACAGATGTTGCCCATGCACACCATCAGCACGGCGGTTTCGAACGCATCAGGGGGTGAACGTTTCCAGAACATCGCGGCAAGCATAGCGCCGGGCAGCATGCGCCCCGTCGGGCAAGGGCACCGGCGCGTGAACGAAGGCGGGTTCTACACTTCCACATTGAACCACTGTCCTTCTTTCGGAGCGAAATCATGAGCATCACCACCGTTGGCATCGTCGGCGCCGGCACCATGGGCAATGGCATTGCCCAGGCCTGTGCCACCTGTGGCATCCGCGTCGTCATGGTCGACATCAACGAGGCCGCGGTACAGCGAGGCCTGGGCACCGTCGCCGCCAGCCTGGACCGCCTGATCAAGAAGGACAAGATCAGCGCCGCCGACAAGGATGCCGCGCTGGGCCGCATCACGGGCAGCACGAACTACGACGACCTCAAGGCGGCGCAACTGGTGATCGAGGCCGCCACGGAGAACGAGGCGCTCAAGGTCAAGATCCTGGGCCAACTCGACAGCCTGCTCCCGGCAGACACCATCATCGCCACCAACACCAGCTCGATCTCGATCACCAAGCTGGCCGCGGCCACGAAGCGCGCCGACCGCTTCATCGGCATGCACTTCTTCAACCCGGTGCCCATGATGGCGCTGGTGGAGATCATCCGCGGACTGGCCACCAGCGATGCCACGCACGACGCGGTGAAGTCCATGGCGGTGGCCCTGGGAAAGACCCCGATCACCGTGAAGAACGCGCCGGGCTTCGTCGTCAACCGCATCCTGGTGCCGATGATCAACGAGGCCTTCTTCGTGCTGGCCGAGGGCCTGGCCACGCCAGAGGACATCGACGCCGGCATGAAGCTGGGCTGCAACCACCCGATCGGCCCGCTGGCCCTGGCCGACATGATCGGTCTGGACGTGTGCCTGGCGGTGATGAACGTCTATGTCGAGGAGTACGCGGACTCCAAGTACCGCCCCTGCCCGCTGCTCAAGGAGATGGTGGCCGCCGGCTGGTTGGGCCGCAAGACGGGCCGAGGCGTGTACCGCTACTGAACCGAAGCCGCCTGGCCCCAGGTCTGCAGTGCCGCCAGTGCGGCTTCGTAGTCGTGGGCCTGCATGGCCCTGCCCAGCACACGCGCGGCGGATTCGTCCAGCCGTGTTCTCAGCTGGGGCTCCAAGGTCCGATAAAGCCTGCCGGCCTGGAAGTCACCCGTCTCCAGCATCTGGGCCAGGTCACGCACGCCCTGCCCCAGGCCGGCGTCGTCCAGTGCCTGTGCGGGTGAACCGTCGACAGACGGCACGGCCAGGCGTGCATCCAGATTGGCCAGCAGTTGAACCAAGGTGTGCTCCAGGGCCCTGGCCTCGGACAGGACCTCGTCGGCGACCGGCGCGCCGTCGGGCAGGTCGAGCAAGTGCTGTTCAACACGCTTGCATTGCGCCTGCACCTCCTGCGCACCGACAGCACCAGCGGCACCACGCAGCGCATGCACCAGCTTGGCCGCGGCGCGTGCGTCGCCGGCTGCGAGGTGCGCCAGCACCTTTGGCAGGCCGTCGCGATAGGCCTGGCAAAACTGGCGCAGTACCCTTTCGATGATGTCCTCGCGGCCAGGCACATAGAGCAAGGTGCCCTTCACATTCAGCCCAGGCACGCCGTCCAGGCGCCCATGGGCCGAATCGGTGAGCCCCTGCTGCCCGGTCGTGACCAGGTCAGCGACGGCCGCCACCGGGCCCGCCTCGACCGGCAACCAGCGGGCCAAGGTCTCGAACAAGGCGCGGATGTCGACGGGTTTGGCAATGTGGTCGTTCATGCCCGCTGCCAGGCAGGCGCGACGATCTTCGCCAAAGACATTGGCGGTCATCGCCACGATGGGTGTGCGGGCATGGTGCTCGAAGCGCCGGATCTGCTCCGTCGCTTCCAGGCCGTTCAGCCCGGGCATCTGCACATCCATCAGGATCAGATCGTACTGGCGCTCACGCGCCTGTTCGACGGCCTCTTGTCCGTCCACGGCCAGGTCGACGCTGAACCCGGCACCGGCCAGCACCTCACAGGCCACCTCCTGATTAACGAGGTTGTCCTCCGCGAGCAGCACGCGTTGCCCCCGAAAGCTGCGCCGCCGCGATCCATCGGCGCGCCGCTCGGTGACCGAGGTGACCTGTCGGGCCGCCGCACCCGGATCGGCCATGCGCCGCAATGCGGCACGCAGGTCCGCTTGCAGTACGGGCTTGGTGATCTGCGCAGCAAACCCGGCATCGAGTACCGCCCGACGCAAGTGCGGATCGTCCAGCACGCTGAGCAGGACCACCCGCGACGGCGGCAAGCCGGTTTCCACACAGAGCCGGTGCAAGGCGTCGAGCCGGTCCAAGCCCGGCATCGGCCAGTCCAGCAGCAGCAGCTCGAACGGCTGACCGTTGGCCCGGGCAGCGCAGAGCACCTGGCGCGCTTCGTCCGCGTCGCCGACGGCATCGATCCGCAATCCCAGTGCTCCACCCAAAGTCGTCAGGGCCTGGCGAGCAGGCGCCATGTCGTCCACCAGCAGCGTGCGGCCGCCCGAGCAGGGCAGCGGCTCTGGCAACTGCGCTGGTGGCGGGCCCAGCGCCAGCCAACAGCTGAGCCAGAACTCGCTGCCTTGACCCGGCGTGCTGCGCGCGCCGACCTCTCCGTCCATCAGTTGGGCCAGACGCCGGGTGATCGCCAAGCCCAGGCCCGCGCCCCCAAAGCGCCGAGTGGTGCTGCTGTCGGCCTGCTCGAACACGCGGAACAAGGCGGGCAGCTTCTCGGCCGGCACGCCGATGCCGGTGTCGCGCACCAGGAACTGGAGCTTGACCCGCCCGGGCTCACGTTCGAGCAGATCGACATGGATCACCACCGATCCGACTTCCGTGAACTTGACGGCGTTGGTGGCCAGGTTCAACAGGGACTGGGACACCCGCATCGGGTCCCCGTGCAGCGAATCGGGCACGGTCGGGTCGATGGCCACCACCAGCTCCAGGCCCTTCGCGCGGGCGCGCTCGCCCACCAGCACGCACAGGCGGGACAGCAGTGGACCAAGGCCGAAGTTGGTGTGTTCCAGGCGCAGCTTGCCGGACTCGATCTTGGACAGGTCGAGGACATCGTTGATCACATCCAGCAAGTGGCTTGCCGCCTGGGTCACCTTGCCCAGGCGCTCCATGTGGGTGGCATCGCGGCTGTCGCGCTGCATCAGGTGCGTCAGGCCGATGATGGCGTTCATCGGCGTGCGGATCTCGTGGCTCATGTTGGCCAGGAACACGCTCTTGGCGCGGCTGGCGGCTTCGGCCCGATCGCGCGCCAGGATCAGTTGCTCGTTCAGCAGTTGCAGGCGCTGCTCGGCATCGCGGCGTTGCGTGTCATCGGTGCCGGATCTCACAGCCTCGGGCTCACCGGTCTCGGTGCCAACGTGCGCCGCGTCGGTTTGGCCGCGCCCGGCCGCAGCTCGCCGCGGCCAAAGCCAACGCCGCACGATGATCAGCCCGGCTGCGCCGGCGCCCACGCCCAGGGAGAATGGCACCAGCCATGGCGCCACGTTCATGATGACGCCACCTGCCAGTCGTCGATGCGCTGGCCAGCGGCGATGGCGGCGAGTTCGTCAAAGCAGGCCTCGCACGCGTCCAGCACCGCCGGGTCGAACTTCGTGGCCCGCCCGTGGCGCAGCTGCTCACGCGCGGCTTCGATCGTCGCCCCGGGCAACCCGCCGCCGGGCCAGACCAGCGCATCGAAGCTGCCCAGCACCGCCATCAGGCGTGCCGGCAGCGGGATGTCCGCCCCACTCAACCGATCGGGGTAGCCGCCACCGTCCCAGCGCTCGTGATGGTGGCGCGCCATCAGTCGCGCTGTGCGCAGGAACTGCAGCTCCCGCAGCATGCGCTGCTCGGCCTGCGCGAACAGTTCGCTGCCCAGCCTGGCGTGGTCGCGCAAGGCCTGTGCCTCGTCGGTGGACGGGTCCCCAACCAGGCGCAGCACATGCTGCGGCATGGTCCCGATGCCGATGTCGTGCAAGGCGGCCGACCGCACCAGATGCTCGGCCAGGTCCCCATCCAAGGTCAGTGGCGAGGACGACTGTCGAAGAAGGTGCCGCGTGAGCACGCCCATGTAGGCCTGGCAGCGTTGCAGGTGCTTCGCGGTGGACGGGTCACGGTGCTCCAGTGCCCGGGCGTAGCGGGCCAGATCACCGGCCGGCAAGGCAGCCGGGTCGTGCACCGGCGCTCGATCTTCGGCTTCGAGCAGGCGGTTGCGCGCCAGCAATCGGTCGCGCGCCTGCCTCAGTTCCAGTTGCAGTCGCACCCGGGCCAGCAGCACCGTCGGTCGAATGGGCTTGGTGATGTAGTCGGCGGCGCCCAGTTGCAGCCCCCGCTCCTCATCGGCCGTGCTGTCCAGTGCGGTGAGAAACACGACCGGGATGTCGCTGGTCTGTGGGTCGGCACGCAGGCGGGACAGCACTTCATGGCCATCCATGTCCGGCATCATCACGTCCAGCAGGATCAGTTCGGGCTGCGGTGCCAACGCCGCCAGGCGCAGCGCCCTTGGCCCGGTGTTGGCCGCGCGCACGCGATAGTGCGGCTGCAACAACTCCCCGACGACCGTCAGGTTTTCGGGGTTGTCATCGACGATCAACAACAGGGGCAAGGGCGAGGGCATCGTCCAGGGCAAGGCCGCGGGTCGGCGGGCGGAGGTGAATGGCAACCGAAGTTGTATCACGCTGGCCCGGCAGCGCGGCAGCAACCGGCGTTTGTCAGTGCTTGGCAGTGTTTGGCAGTGGCCGTGGATGCGACACTGCCCGCCATGCTTGCGCTGCCGTACCGCAACGCCTGCCTGACCAAAGAGCCCAAACGGGTGCTGTGTGCGCTTCGCCACCCATTCAAGGACCACCCCATGACCGCCCTCGCCCAAATCGCCCGCTTTCATGCCGACATGACCACCTGGCGGCGCGACATCCACGCACACCCCGAGCTGGGCTTCGAGGAGACCCGCACTGCGGGCATCGTGGCCGCCAAGCTGCGCGAGTTCGGCTTCGACGAGGTGCATGAAGGCGTGGGCAAGACCGGTGTGGTTGGCGTGCTGCGGGGCGGCAGCAGCGCACGCCGCATCGGCCTGCGCGCCGACATGGACGCGCTGCCCATGGCCGAGGCCAACACCTTCGCGCACCGTTCGGTGTTCACCGGCAAGATGCACGCCTGCGGCCACGATGGCCACACCACCATGCTGCTGGGCGCCGCGCGTTACCTGGCCGCCACGCGGCAATTCGACGGCACGGCACATTTCATCTTCCAGCCGGCCGAAGAGGGCATCGGCGGAGCACAGGCCATGATCGACGACGGCCTGTTCACGCGCTTCCCCTGCGACAGCATCTTCGGCATGCACAACCGGCCCAGCCTCGACCTGGGCCAGTTCAACGTGAAGGCCGGCCCGATGATGGCCGGCGGCGCCTTTTTCGACATCCACGTCACCGGCAAGGGCGCGCACGGCGCTCGGCCCGAGACCGGCGTGGACGCGGTGATGGTGGCGGCGCACATCGCCGTCGCGCTGCAGACCGTCGTCTCGCGCAACGTCGCGCCGCTGGACACGGCGGTGCTCTCCGTCACCATGATCACCGCCGGCGACGCCTACAACGTCATCCCGCAGACTGCGCACCTGGCCGGCACGGCGCGCGCCTTCTCGCGCGGCGTGATGCAGCAGATGGAAACCGCCATGAGGCGGGTCGCCAAGGGCGTGGCCGAAGGCCTGGGCGCCACCGCCGAGGTCGAATTCCGCGCGCTGTTCTCGCCCACCATCAACGACGTCGAGCAAGCGGCCTTTGCGGCCCGCATCTGCGACGAGCTGGTCGGCCCCGAGAACGTGAACCGCAACCCGCCGCTGGTGATGGGCTCCGAAGATTTCTCGGCCATGCTGGAGCAGGTGCCCGGCTGCTACATCAACATCGGCAACGCCAGCGGGCCCAGCGGCTGTGAGGTGCACAACCCGGGCTACGACTTCAATGACGAGGCGCTGCCGCTGGGCGCGGCCTTCTTCGCGCGCGCAGTGGAGACCAAGCTCGATCTCGCATGACGGCAATCGCTTGGCGCCGTTAACCCCGATTGCCGACGGCGCGCGCCCGCGCGAAGCTGGGGCCCATTGAATCCCGCCGGAGCCGCCTGTATGTCCCTGCACACCCGCCGCCACTTGCTGGCCACCACCGTCGTTGCCGCACTGTGTGCCGACCCGCTCATGCCCGCCGCGGCCCAGTCCGACAAGCCCGTGAAGCTGTTGGTGGGCTACGCCGCCGGCGGGCCGGTGGACGCGATGGCGCGCATCTTCGCGCCCATGTTCGCCAAGGAGCTGGGCCAGCCCGTCGTCGTCGAGAACAAGCCAGGCGCCAGTGGCGCCCTGGCCGGGGAACTCACGGTGGGTGCGGCGCCCGATGGCCTCACGCTGTTCTTTGCCGCCAGCCCCACCATCACCATCGTGCCGCACATCCAGAAGAAGATGCGCTACGACCCCAACCGGGACCTCATGGCCGTGGTGCCGCTGCTCAGCTATGCCAACGTGCTGGTGGTGAACAAGGACAACCCGGCGCGCACGCTGGAAGACCTGCTCGGCCAGGCACGTGCCAACCCGGGCAAGGTCTTCTACGGCTCGGCCGGCGTGGGCGCCAGCAATCACCTGAGCGGCGAGCTGCTGGCCACGCAAGCCAAGGTCAAGCTGGTGCACGTGCCCTACAAGGGCAATGCCCCGGCCATGAACGACGTGATGGGCGGCCAGTTGACGATGATGTTCGACATCGTCGGCGGCGCGCGAAAGTACATCACCGCCGGCCAGGTGCGCGCGCTGGCGGTCACCTCGGCACAGCGCAACCCCATGCTGCCTGAGGTGCCCACCATGCGCGAATCCGGCCTGCCCGCCTACGAGGTGGGCGGCTGGTATGGCCTGTATGCGCCGCCCAGGCTGCCGGCCACGATGGCCACGCGCCTGGCCGATGCCACGCACCGCGTGCAGGCCTCGCCCGAGATGCAGGCGCGCATGGCCGACCTGGGCTACACCACCTGGGTGGGCACCGGCGAACAACTCGCCGCGCAGGCGCGCAAGGAGTTGGAGCTCTGGGGCACCGTCAGCAAGGGCATCGAGATCGAATGAAGCCCGGCCGCCGACCCCCGGGGGACGGACGGCCCTGGGGCGCTCAGACCGGGTCCCAGGTGAACACGTCGCCCGAGCGGTCCAGCGGGTAGAAACCCGCCATCAACGCCGGCATGCCGTGGCTGGCCACGGTCTCGGCCGTCCAGCCCTCGCTGCGGTGCACGCTGCGCTCGGGGCGCGGCTGGCTCATCAGGAAGATCTCGTTGTTGCGCACGGCGAAGATCTGCCCGTTCACTTCGCTTGACGCGTCACTCGCGAGATAGACCGCCACCGGCGCGATCTTGGCCGGCGTCATCTGCTGCATGCGCGCCAGGCGCGCCACCTGCTCGGGCGTGTCGCTGGGCATGCTGTCGATCATGCGGCTCCAGGCGAAAGGCGCGATGCTGTTGCTGCGCACGTTGAACTTGCGCATGTCCAGCGCGATGGACTTGGACAACGCCGCAATGCCGAGCTTGGCCGCCATGTAGTTGGCCTGGCCGTAGTTGCCGATCAGGCCCGACGTGGACGTCATGTGCACGAAGGCGCCCGAGGCCTGCTCCTTGAAGTGTGTGGCCGCGGCGCGACTGACGTGGAAGGCGCCGTACAGGTGCACCTTGATCACCGCGTCCCACTCGTCCAGGCTCATCTTGTGGAAGAAGCGGTCGCGCAGGATGCCGGCGTTGTTCACCACCGCATCGATGCGGCCAAACGTGTCCAAGGCGCACTGGATGATGCGGCCGGCGGCGGCGGCTTCAGCCACGCTGTCGGCGTTGGGCGTGGCCTCGCCCCCGGCGGCGCGGATCTCTGCGCAGACCTGGTGCGCCGGCGCGCTGTCGTGGCCCTCGCCAGCCACCGAGGCGCCGATGTCGTTGACCACCACCTTGGCGCCGGCTGCGGCGCATTGCAGCGCGATGTCGCGCCCGATGCCGCCACCGGCACCCGTCACCACCACCACCTTGCCTTCCATCATGCGGGCCATGCTCATTCACTCCTTCTTGGATGTGTCGGCGGCCGGCCACTGGAACATGGCGGGCTGCTTGTTCAGGAAGCGGTTCACCGCCTCCGCCTGGTACGGCGTCTCGAAGCACATGGCCTGGTGATCGGCCTCCAGCGACAGCAGGCCATGCAGATCGGTCGCCAGCGACATGCCCACGTCGCGCTTGATCAGCGCGGTGGCCACCGGCGAGGCCCCGACGAAGCTGCGGGCCAGCGCGCGGGCACGCTCCATCAAGCCTTCTGGCGGCACCAGCTCCATCGCGATCCCCAGCCGCAGCGCCTCATCGGCCGGCACCTCCCGCGCGGTGAGCATCAGTTCCTTGGCACGCTGCACGCCCACGATGCGCGGCAAGGTGTACATCGCCGCGAAATCGGGGCCCAGGCCGACGCGCATGAAGGACAGGCAAAAGCGCGCGCGCGGCGTGGCGAGCACGAAGTCGGCCATCAGTGCCAGGCTGAAGCCGGCGCCGAAGGCGAAGCCATCCACCGCAGCGATCAGAGGCTTGTCCAGCAGCACCAGCTGGCGCAGCCAGGGCTGCACGTCGAGCATGCGCTCGCGCCAGGTCTCGATATTCATCGTCGGCCGCGCCTCGGCCATGCCGCGCAGGTCGCCGCCGGCGCAGAAGGTGCCACCCTCGCCGGTGAGGATCACCGCGCGAATGGCCTTGTCGCGGGCCAGCTGCGGCACGATGCGTGCGAACTCGTCCCTCATCGACGTGCTCAACGCATTGCGCGCGGCCGGCCGGTTCATCGTGAGCGTGGCCACGCCCTCGTCGATCGCGAATTGCAGGTCACTCATTGCGGTCTCCTCACTCGATGCGGATGTTCAGGTCTTTGATCAGTTTGGCGTAGAGCAAGCTCTCGTTGCGCACGATGGCCGCGAACTGCTCCGGCGTGTTGCCCACGGGCAGCAGGCCCAGTTCGTCGATGCGCGCGCTGACATCGGGCAGCCGGATGATGCGCGCCAACTCGGTGGCCAGCTTGTTCACCACCGGCGCCGGTGTGCCCGCCGGCAAGAAGTACGCGAACCAGCCACGCGGCTCGAAGTTCTTCAGCCCGGCTTCGGCAAACGTGGGCACCTCGGGCAGGATCTTCAGGCGCTCGGTGCCGGTGGAAGCCAGCGGTCGCAAGGCCCCGGACTTGAAGTGCCCACGGCTGGACCCCACATCCAGGAAGGCGCAGCTGAGCTGACCGCCCAGCAGGTCATTGACCATCGGCGCCGAGCCCTTGTAGGGCACGTGGGCCAGATCGGTGCCGGTCTGTGACTTGAACAGTTCGCCCTGGATGTGTGCGCTGGTGCCGGCGCCGAACGTGCCATAGCCATGCTTGCCCGGCTGCGCCTTGAGCAGAGCGATGTACTCGGCCAGGGTCTTCACCGGCGTGGCGGCGGGCACCGCCAGCACGCTGGTGGACACCGCCAGTTGCGTCACCGGGATGAAGTCCTTGGCCGTGTCGTAGGGCAGTTTCATCAGCGTGGCCAACTGCACCATGGCGGTGATGCCCAGCAGCACGGTGTAGCCGTCCGGTGCCGACTTGGCCACGGCGTCGTTGCCCAGCACCCCGCTGGCGCCGGGCTTGTTCTCCACCACCACGGTCTGCCCCCAGGACTCCTGCAGCTTGGCGGCCACCATGCGGGCCAGGATGTCCGTGGCGCCGCCGGGCGCGTAGGGCACGATCACCCTGATCGGCTTGCTCGGGTAGTTGGCCTGCGCCAATGCCGAGGTCGCGCAGGTGATCGCCGACAGGCCTGCGGCCAGGGTGACCAGCGCCTCTCGGCGCTGAATGACGTGCTTCATGAGCGAACTCCTCTGCTGTTTTCCTCATTCTGCAGCTCGCGCCACAGGATCTTGCCCGTGCCCGACTTGGGCAGACGGTCCACCACTTCCACGAAACGCGGCGCCTTGTACACCGCCATGTGCTCGCGCGCCCAGGCGATGAACTCATCGGTCTGCAGCTGGGCACCGGGCTTGAGCACCAGCAAGGCCTTCACCGCCTCACCGCTGCGCGCATCGGGCGTGCCGATCACGCAGGCCTCGTGCACGGCCGGGTGCGCATACAGCTGGTTCTCCACCTCGGCCGGCCACACCTTGTAGCCGGACACGCTGATCATGCGCTTGAGCCGGTCGCGCATGAAGAAGTAGCCTTCATCGTCCACATGGCACAGGTCACCCGTGCGCAGGAAGCGCTTGCCGTCGAGCTCGATGAAGACCTCGCGGTCGGCCTCGGGCCGCTGCCAATAGCCTTGCATGATCTGCCGGCCGCTGGTGACGAGCTCGCCCACCTCGTTGGCAGCCAATTCCTGCAAGGTTTCGGGATCGATCACGCGCGAATCGACGCCAAAGGTGGGCACGCCCAGGCAGCACGGTTTCTCGCGCCCCACCGGGTTGCAGTGCAGGAAAGCGGCCGTCTCGGTCATGCCATAGGACTCGTTGAGCACCAGGCCGTAGCGATCCAGCAGCCTGCGCGACACTGCATCGGGCACTGCCGCACCGCCACTGACCAGCAGTTTCAGGCTGCTCAGATCGATGGCGTCCAGGCCAGGTTGCGCGAAGAAGTCCACCACCATCGCCGGCGCGGCCGCCCAGTGGGTGACGCGATGGCGCTGGATCAGCTGCGCCGCCGCTGCGGCATCCCAACGCGCCAGCATCACCAGCGTGCCACCGCACAGGATGGGCAGGTTCATGCCGTTCTGCATGCCCAGCAGGTGAAACAAGGGCGCAACGGCCAGCGTCACCAGATCCGCGCCCAATTGGCGCCAGCGCCGTGAACCGTAGACGGCCGCCTGAATCGAGCGGTGCGTGTGCCGGCAGCCTTTGGGCCGCCCGGTGGTGCCCGAGGTGTAGGGCAACACGCAAAGGTCATCGGCCATCGCGGCGTGCGGCGCCGGCCGCAGCGCCGCCGCCATCACCTCGTGCCAGCCGATGGTGCCAGCCATGCCCGTCGGGGCCTCGGCGTGCAGGCTGTCGGCATCGTGCACCAGCACGTGATCGATCTCGGCGCAGGCCAGTGCACGATCGGCCAACTCGCGGCCCACCAGCGCCACTCGGGCCGAAGCATCCTGGGCCTGGTAGCCCAGTTCGTCGGCGGTGCACATGGCATTCACGGGCACCACCACGGCGTCGGCCCGCAGCACCGCGTAGTAGGCCACCACGTAGGCCGGGCAGTTCTGGCTGAACAGCAGCACGCGGTCACCGCGCTGCACGCCACAGCGCTGTTGCAGCCAGGCTGCCAGCGCCTCGACATGGGCCAGGGCCTGGCCATAGCGGAGCGCCTTGTCGTCGAAGATCACCAAGGGCTTGGCCGGCTGGCTTTGCGCCACGCGGTGCAGGTTGTCGAACAGCGTGGCTTCGGGCAAGGTCAGCTCACGCGGCATGCCCTCGGGCCAATACCGCGGCGAACGCGGTCCGGTGGATTGAACCGTTGGGGTGGCCACCATGGATCAACGGACCGAGCGCTCCATGCTGCGCGCGATCAGTTCCTTCATCACCTCGTTGCTGCCCCCGTAGATGCGGCCCACGCGGGCGTCCGCGTACATGCGGGCGATCGGGTACTCGTTCATGTAGCCATAGCCACCGTGCAATTGCAGGCATTCGTCCACCACCTTGCCCACCGCCTCGGTGACCCAACTCTTGGCCATGGCCGAGGTGGGCAGGTCGAGTTCGTCGCGCAAGGCGCGCACGATGCAGTCGTCGACAAAGCTCTTGGCGATGGTGGCCAGGGTCTGGCACTCAGCCAGCTTGAAGCGCGTGTTCTGCATGCTCATCAGCGTCTGCCCGAACACCTTGCGCTGCATCACATAGGCCAGCGTATGGTCCACCGCGCGCTGCAAGGTGGCCACGCCGCCGGCGGCGATCAGCAGGCGCTCGCGCGGCAGCTGGTCCATCAGCTGCGCAAAGCCGCGGCCTTCCTCGGTGCCCAGCAGCTGGTGCTGGGGCACGCGCATCTCGTCGAAGAACAGCTCGCAGGTGTCGATGCTGTGCTGGCCCACCTTGTCGAGCAGGCGGCCGCGGCGAAAGCCAGCCTGGTCGTCCGTCTCGACCACGATCAATGAAAGGCCCTTGCCGCCGGCCTCGGCACCGGTGCGGGTGACGATCACGATGAGGTTGGCGTGCAGGCCATTGGTGATGAAGGTCTTGGCGCCATTGATCACATAGCACCCGTCCTCCTTGCGCGCCTGGGTGCGGATGGCCTGCAGATCGGTGCCGGCGCCAGGCTCGGTCATCGCGATGGCGGCCACCATCTCGCCGGTGGCCATCCGGGGCAGCCAACGCTGCTTCTGCGCCTGGGTGCCATAGCGCAGGATGTAGTGCGCGACGATGCCCGAGTGCACGCTGTTGGAAAAGCCCCCGACGCCCGCCGCGGCATGGGCCTGGTTGACGACGATCTCGTGGCCGAAGTGGCCACCGCCACCACCGTAGGCCTCGGGAATGCTCACGCACAGCAGCCCGGCCGCACCGGCCTGGTTCCAGATCTTGCGGTCACCGTGGCGCTGCTCGCGCCAGCGCATGTCGTGCGGCACGCACTCGCGCTCGAAGAACCTGGCGGCGGTGTCGGCCAGTTGCTCCAGATCGTCGTCCATCCAGGCCGCGCGGGCGGAACCGAGTGCGCTCATCGTGTGTCTCCGGTGTGGGATTTGTCAGGCCAGCGCGATCACCGCGTCGCCGCTGAGCTTGAGCTCGCCTTGCTCGTTGGTGGTCTGCAGACTGATGCGGGCGCGGTGTTCACCATCGACCTCGAAGATCTCCGCCACCTCGCCACGGCAGTTGATGCGCTCACCGACCTGGGTGATGGCGGTGAAGCGCACGCCGTACTCGCGGATGCGCGCCTGCGGCACCCAGCGCGTGAGCACGCGGCCCAGCCAGGCCATCGACAGCATGCCGTGCGCGAAGACATCGGGCATGCCCGCCTGGCGCGCAAAGTCGATGTCCACGTGAATGGGGTTGTGATCCGCCGACGCGCCCATGTAAAGCGCCAGGTTCCAGCGCGACACCGGCTCGGTGGTGAAGGCCGGCAAGACGTCGCCCACCTCGACGGGCGTGAAGGGCCGGTCATGCATGGCGCTGCACCAGGGTGTTGGTCAGCGTGGCCACGGGCTCGCCGCGCTGGTTGCGGACCTCGGTCTCGCGCACGGCGAATTCAAGCGCCCCGCCCTTCTTGTCGTAGATGTCGGCGATGCGTTGGCGGAACGTGAGTGTGTCCCCCGCAAAGCACATGCGGTGGTAGCGGAAGCGCTGCTCGCCGTGCAGCAGGCGCGTGTAGTCCACCCCCAGTTGCGCGCGCAAGCCATTGGCGTGCGGCGACTCGCTCTCCAGGCAAAACAGGTAGGTGGGCGGTACGGGCAGCGCCGGGTGGCCGGCGGCGCGGGCGGCGGACTCTTCGGTGTAGATCGGATCGGTTTCTCCGATGGCTTTGGCGAACAGGCGCAGGCGCGAGGCCTCCACGGGCAGCGTGAATTCCGGCGCGCAGTGACCGACCATGGCGCGGTTGAGGCTCATCCGTCCACCCGCTGATAGAGCGTCACGACGCAGGCGCCGCCCAGGCCCAGGTTGTGCTGCAGCGCCAGCCGCGCGCCTTCGACCTGGCGCTGGTCGCCCTGGCCGCGCAATTGCCATGTCAGCTCGGCGCATTGCGCCAGCCCCGTGGCGCCCAGCGGGTGGCCCTTGGACAGCAATCCGCCCGACGGGTTGGTGACCACGCGGCCGCCATAGGTGTTGTCGCCATCGACGATGAACTTCTCGGCCGTGCCATCCGGTGTGAGGCCCAGCGCTTCGTAGGTGATCAGTTCGTTGGCGGTGAAGCAATCGTGCAACTCGACCACGTCCACGTCGTCCGGGCCGATGCCGGCGGCGGCGTAGACCTTGTCGGCGGCGGCGCGGGCCATGTCGAAGCCCACCAGCTTGCGCATGTCGTGGCCCTCGAAGGTGCTGGCCGTGTCGGTGGTCATGGCCTGGGCGGCAATGCGCACGCGCCGGTCCAGGCCATGCCGACGGGCGAAGGCCTCGCTGCACACCACCGCCGCAGCCGCGCCGCAGGTGGGCGGGCAGCACTGCAGCCGGGTGAGCGGATCGAACACCGTGGGCGCGGCCAGCACCTCGTCGAGCGTGACGGTCTGGCGGAACACGGCCAGCGGGTTGCGCGCGGCATGCTGGCGGGCCTTGACCGAAATGCGCGCGAAGGTGTCGGCGCGGATGCCGTGCTCGGCGATGTAGGCGCGCGCGGCGCCACCGAAGAACTGCGCGGCGCGGGGGGCGACCGCGTCAATGCCCTGCTCGCGCTCCATCGTCTCGGCAAAACGTGCCAGCGGCGAGGGGCGGTCATCGTAGGCGCCCTTGAGCGCGCCAGGCACCATCTGTTCGAAGCCCAGTGCCAGCACGCACTCGGCCGCGCCGCTGGCCACCGCCTGCCGCGCGAGATACAACGCGGTGGAGCCGGTGGAGCAGTTGTTGTTGACGTTGATCACCGGGATGCCGGTGAGGCCCACGCCATAGACGGCCGCCTGGCCGGCGGTGGAATCGCCGTAGACATAGCCCACGTAGGCCTGCTCGATGCGCTCGTAGGGCAGGCCGGCATCGTCCAACGCGGCGCGCGCGGCGCGCTGGCCCATCATCAGGTAGGGGTCGCTGGCCCCGGGCTTGGTGAAGGGGATCATGCCCACACCCACCACGCAAACGGCTTGCGTCATGCCGGTCTCCTTGTCGGGCGGCGCAGCCTCGATCCGGCCACGCACCAAGGCTCGCAGCTTGCGGCGCCTCGCACGCGCCGGCAATGGCCTTTCCGGCCAAGGGCATTGGCCAATCCGCTCAGCGCGGGTTTACACCGAGACCTGCCATCGGCGCTGCCCTTGCCGATATTCCCCCGGCGCCACGCCGGTCCATTTCTTGAACGCGCGGTGGAAGGTACTGGCTTCGGAAAAGCCCAGGCGCTGCGCGATCTCCGGCAGCGTGAGTTCAGGCCGGGCCAGGCAGGCGATGGCTGCGTCGCGGCGCAGCTCATCCTTGATCTGCTGGAAACCCTGGCCCTCGTCGCGAAGGTGACGGCGCAGGGTCTGCGGCGCCATGGCCCAGAGCGCGGCAATGGCGTCGAGCGACAGGTCGTCGCGGTCGAGTTGCCGGCGCAGCAGGCGACGGATGCGCTCGGTGGTGGTGCCCACGTCGCGGTAGCGCACCAGCAGGTTGGCCGGCGCCTGGGCGAGGTACTCGCGCAGGCTTTGCGGGCTCTGCACCACGGGCAGATCGAGCCAGCGCGCGTCAAAGACGAAGCCGATGTGCGGCTGGTTGAAACGGATGGGCGCCTGGTAGACGCGCGACACCTCGCCGCCCTGGCTTGGCGCCGTGTAGACCACCTCGCGCAGCGGCACGCGCCGTGCCACGAGCCACGAAGCGAATCCGTGGGCGAACAGCAGGAACGCCTTTTGGGCGTAGTCGAGTCGACGCGCAGCGGCCAGGTCGGTCTGCGCCGCGCCGATCCGCGGCCGGGTCGTGATGCGCACCTGCGCCTCGGCACCTTGTTCCACCAGGCGCGCTGCAAAGTCCGGGATCAGGCCATGGTAAGTGCGCAAGCCCTCGCGCAGCGCCTGGCGCAGGTCCGTGCACTGCACCAGCCGGGCCGCGCAGTGGCCAAAGCTGCCCACCGGCACCGCCTGGCTGCACAGGCCCCAGAGCTCATCGCGCATGGTCCGGCGCAGCACGCGGATCAGCTGCGCGTATTGCTGCTGCGAGACACGGGCCAGCGGCGACTCCAGCAGGCCCGGCGCGATGCCGGCGCGCTCGAGCAGCGGCGCGGTCGGCAGGCCATGCGCCATCGCGCCTTCGAGCACGCTGCGAACCTGCACCATGGCGACGGTGTGTTCGGTGCGGGTCACCGCCGGGCGCACCATGGCCTGAGGTGGGACGCTCAACTCACGCGGTAGCGATGCGCGCCATCGGCGTCCAGCTCGCGGCTCACCTGCCCGAGCCTGCGCAGGTGGTTCAGGTGGGCCAGGCTTTCGCCGGTGGCCATGCTCAGCAGGTCGCTGTCGGTGGTGATGGGGCGTGCGAACAGCGCACCGAAGACATCGACGGCGCGCTTGGGTTCGGCCAGGCTGCGCTTGAGCCGTTCCAGCCCCTTGCTGTGGCCCCCGATCAGGCGCCCGAGCCGCGCGTGCAGGCCCAGGAACGGGTCGCCATGCGCCGGCAGCACCAGCAGCTCATCGGGCAAGCTGGCCAGCAGGTGATTCAGCGAGTCGATCCAATCGCCCAGCGGATCGGCCTCGGGCTCGGTGGGGAACACCGACACGTTGGACGAGATGCGCGGCAGCACCTGGTCGCCGGAGATCAGCACCTTGAGTGCGTCGTTGGCCAGGCAGGCGTGCTCTGGCGAGTGGCCGCGGCCGACGATCACGCGCCAGCATTGCCCGCCGATGCGCAAGACCTCGCCGTCGCCGATGCGCTGGAAGCTGTCGGGCAGACGGTGCAGGTACTTGCCAAAGCCGCCGAAACGGGCGCGGTAGATGTCCAGCGCCGCGTCCGGCCAGCCGGCACGGCGGTAGAAGGCGATCGCGTCATCTGGCGCCTCGCGGCCGGTGTCGGCTGCCAGCGTGCGGCAGGTGAGGTACTCGAGCCGCGTCATCCACAGCCGGATGCCGAACTTGCGCGTCAGCCACCCCGACATGCCCACGTGATCCGGATGCATGTGCGTGACCAGCACACGCGTCAGCCGGGCGCCCTGCGGCGTGGCCGCCAGTGGCCCATCGGCGGCCAGCAGCTGGCGCCAGGCCGAGACCACCTCGGGGGTCTTGGTGCCGGTGTCCACGATGGCCCAGCCAGGTCCGTGTTCGTCCTCGTCGGCCAGGGCCCACAGGTTGATGTGGTTCAGCGAAAACGGCAGCGGCATGCGCAGCCACAGCACGCCGGGCGCCACCTCGCGCACCTCGCCAGGTGCCGGCGGCGCACCACAGGGGTATCGCAGACCGTGGGTCTCGTCCGGGCGTCCGTCGGCATGGGGCCGCGCGTTGGTCGCCTCGGCGGGACTTGCTGGGCTGGAAGAGGTGCTCATCGCGCGATTTTGCCGTGAAGCGTTCCGCGGCGATCCAGGCGAGGCGATCGCCTCGTCCGGGGCGGTCATTGAGCCATCTCAATGTCCACCGCTTTCACGCCTTGCGGTGGCCCCGGCTTGGGCGTAATTTCACCGCGCCTGCTGCGCATTGTTGGCCGTAGGGCAAGAGCGACAACATTGATGAACCACCCTTTTTTCGGAGCCCCCATGAACACCACTCGCATCGCTTGGACCACGGCATTGCTCGCGCTGTCCGGGATCGGTTGGGCCAATGCGGCACCCAGCCAAGAGCGCTCGGGCAAGGTGGTGGTGGAAACCGTCTGCCAGGACTGTCACACCACGGGCAAGGATGGGGCTCCAAAGATCGGCGACCAGGCCGCGTGGCGGCAGCGCGCCTCCAAGGGGCTGGACAAGCTGACCAAGAACGCCATCACCGGCGTGCGCTCCATGCCAGCCCATGGCGGGCAGGCCCAGCTGAGCGACCTGGAACTGACGCGTGCGGTGGCCTACATGGTCAGCAACGGCACCGCGGCGGACACCAACAAGGCCTACACGCCGTCGCACGTGCGCCCCGGCGCCCAGTTGGTGCAGGAGCGCTGCCAGGAATGCCATGTGGCCGGCACGAACGGCGCGCCCAGGATCGGCGAGATGAACGATTGGCGTGCCCGCTTGACGCAAGGCGTGGCACCGCTGGTGCGCTCGGCCATCAAGGGCCACAACTCGATGCCGGCCCGCGGTGGCCTGGCCGGCATGAGCGACGTGGAAATGCGCAGCGCGGTCGAGTTCATGCTCAGCAAGGCGGGCGGGCCAGCCGCCGCCAAGTGAGCCATGCCGCATCCGGCCCGGGCCGGATGGGCTTCAGGAGCTCGCGACGCCCAATACCGTGAGCCGGCGTGAGCCGGCGAAGATGTCGCGCGGGCGCAGGCCGTACACCTGCCGGATGGTGTGGCTGAAGTGCGTGGAGTCCGGGTAGCCGGTGTCCAGCGCCACGTTCAACAGGTTGGCATCGCGGGTGACGTGGTGCAGCAGGCTGCGCGCACGCTTCCACGCGCGCAGGTTGCGAAACGAGGCGCCCGTCTGCTGCTTGAACAGGTGCAGGAAGCGCGAGAACGACAGACCCGCCTGCGCCGCGCAATCAATGGCCGTGAGCGGCGCGGCCGGGTCGCGGTTGATGGCCTGCAGCACCTTGGCAATGCGCGGGTCCAGCCTGCGTGGCGTCAGCGCGCGGCCGAACAGGAAGGCATCGGCATCGGCCGAGGACAGTGGCGATTCACGACCGCGCGTGCACAACCACGCGTGCAATTCACGCACCCGGTGCACGAACTCGGATGCCTCCTGCACCGCCCCGCAACCGCCAAGCACGAAGGCCGGCAAGGTGGCGGTGTCCACGGTCTCGGGCTCGATCACCAGGTCGCCAATCAGGCGCTCGTCGCAATCCACACGGTGCGGTCGATAGGGCGGCACCACGGCCAGATCGGTGGTCTGCCACGGCGCACCGTCCACCGAAATGCGGATGGGCGCGCCGAGCGCCACGTAGAGGTGCCAGCCTCCCATGGTGCGCGCGCTCATCGCACCGAGCAAACCCGCGTAGAGCACCCGCTCGTCATTGATCCACATCACCCGGTTGGCTCGATCGGCCAGCGCCATCTCCGGCCGCCGATCGGCGGCCAGGGTCAAACCGGTGACATTGATGGGGCTGGGCACGGTGACGATTCGCGGCAGTGACGATGGCAGGAGACTACCCCACGCACCGCCATTTCCAGTTCGCCGGAGCGACACCGGGGCCTCGGCACAAACCCTGACCGACGCCGCGCAGCGGCGCGCCTCAGGCGGCAGCCTGGCCGCGGTACATGCCCTCGATCAGCTCCGAGTACTTCTTGCTCACCAGTGCCCGCTTCAGCTTCATCGTCGGCGTGAGCTCTTCGTCCTCGGCGGTGAGCCGCTGCTCGATCAGGCGGAACTGCTTGATCTGCTCGACGCGGGCGAACTGCTTGTTCACCTTCTCGATTTCCTCGCCGATCAGCGCCACCACCTCGGGCGCACGGCACATGCTCTTGAAGTCGGAGAACTGCACGTCGCGCTCCAGCGCCCATTGCGCCACGTTGTCCTCGTCGATCATCACCAGGCACGAGAGGTAAGCGCGCTTGTCGCCGATGACCACCGCGTCGGTCACGTAGGGGCTGAACTTGAGCTGGTTCTCCCATTCGCTGGGGGTCACGTTCTTGCCACCGGCGGTGATGATGATGTCCTTCATCCGATCGGTGATGTAGAAGTAGCCCTCGTCGTCCACGCGACCCACGTCGCCCGTGTGCAGCCACCCCTGCGCATCGATGGTCTCGGCGGTCTTCTCGGGTTGGTTGAGGTAACCCAGGATCACGTTCTTGCCCCGCAGCAGGATCTCGTTGCTGCCTTCGGCGATGCGCATCTCGATGCCAGGGCCGGGCTGCCCGATGCTGCCGGGCCGCATCGCCTGGCGCGGGCTCACGGTGCCACCGCCGCAGGTCTCGGTCATGCCCCAGCCTTCGCGCAGCGGGATGCCCAGCGCCAGGTACCAGCGGATCAACTGCGGCGAGATCGGCGCCGCGCCGGTCAGCGCCAGGCGAACGCGGTTCAGCCCCACCATGCGGCGCACGTTGTTCAGCACCAGCAAACGGGCCAGGGCATAACTCGCCTTCAGCGCGGCAGACGGCGCGGTCTTGGTCAGGCCGCATTCGGCCACCGCCATGCCCACCTTCACCGCCCAGGCGTAGGCCATCTGCTGCAGGCGGCCGGCCTCGCGGATGGAGATGGTGACCTGTGAGTAGATCTTCTCCCACACCCGCGGCACCGCGAAGAACACATGGGGCTGCACCTCGCGCAGGTTCTCGAACACCGTCTCGGGGTTTTCGACGAAGTTGACGATCTCGCGGCGCATGATGGTGACGTACTCGCCGATCATGCGCTCGGCGATGTGGCACAGCGGCAGGAAGGCCACGCGCTCACCACCCGCGGGCAGGCCCTCGAACAGACTGGACTGCTGACCCGCCAGCGCCGCACACAGGTTGCCATGACTGATCATGGCGCCCTTCGGTCGGCCGGTGGTGCCCGAGGTGTAGACCAGGATGGCCACGTCGCCCGGGCCGCGCGTGGCGATGCGTTCCTCCAGCAGCCGAGGATGCGACAACAAGTACTCGCGCCCGATCTCGCGCAGGCGGTCGAGCGACATCACCTGCGGGTCGTCCAGTTTGGCCAGGCCCTCCATGTCGAAGACGATCACCTGGCGCAATTTGGGGCAGCGCTCGCGCACCTCCAGCACCTTGTCGAGCTGCTCGTCGTCCTCGACGAACAGATAAACACTGCCCGAATCGGTGCTGAGGTACTCGACTTGTGAGGCGGCGTCGGTCGGGTAGATGCCGTTGCAGACGCCGCCCATCGACAGCACGGCCAGATCGCACCACACCCACTCGCGGCAGGTGTTGGCCAGCACCGCAGCCACCTCACCCGGCGCGAAGCCCAGGCTCACCAGGCCCGCCCCGATCTCGCTGGCGATCGTGGCCACCTCATTCCAGGAATAGGACTTCCACAGGCCCAGGTCCTTCTGGCGCATCATGGTGGCGTCGCCGAGCTCGCGCACCCGCAGCTGGAACAGCTTCGGGATGGTGTCGAAGGGCAGCGTTTCGGGCTTCCATCCGATCTGGTCGCCGCTGACGATTCGATGTGCGTTCATGAGCCTGATCCGGAGCGCCAGAGCGCAAACAAGCGAACGCCGCGGAACCGGCTTCGCCGGGCCGCTGGCGTCCGCCCCCCGGGGGGCGGCACCGAAGGCGCTTCGGGGGGGCTGAAGTTCATCGCCATGTCTTCTTCTTCTTCCAGCGCCGCTCGCCGCGCACGCCGGCGTCCTTCATGCCAAGGTAGAACTCCTGGATGTCCTCCTTCTCGCGCAGGCGCTCGCAGCTGTCTTCCATCACGATGCGCCCATTCTCCAGTACGTAGCCGTAGTCGGCCGCATTCAGCGCCATGTTGGCGTTCTGCTCCACCAGCAGGATGGTGGTGCCGCGCTCGCGGTTGATGCGCACCACGATCTCGAAGATCTCCTTGGTGAGCTTGGGGCTCAGGCCCAGGCTCGGTTCATCGAGCAGGATCAGCTCGGGCTGCGACATCAGCGCACGGCTGATCGCCAGCATCTGCTGCTGGCCGCCAGACAACAATCCGGCGTCCTGCCGCTCGCGGTCCTTCAGGATCGGGAAGTAGCCGAACACCTGCGCCAGATCGCGCGCCACGCCATCGCGGTCGCTGCGGGTGTAGGCGCCCATCAGCAGGTTGTCGTGCACGCTGAGCAGCGGGAACACCTCGCGGCCTTCGGGCACGTGCACCAGGCCGCGGCGCACGATGTGTGCCGGGTCCTGCGCGGTGATGTCCTCGCCCTTGAAGACCACGTTGCCGCGCGTCGGGTCGAGCACGCCGGAGATGGTCTTCAGGATCGTGCTCTTGCCCGCGCCATTGCTGCCCAGCACGGTGGCAATTTCCCCACGCCGCACCTTCAGGCTCACGCCGCGGATGGCCTTGATCGGGCCATAGGCGCTTTCGACGTTGGCCAGGCTGAGCAGGATCTCTTCGCTCATGCCGAGGCCTCCGCGGGCTGGCGCCGCAGCGACGACACATCGTCGACCGAGCCGAGGTAGGCCTCGATCACGCCGGGATGCGATTGCACCTCGGCCGGCGTGCCCATCGCCAGCACCTCGCCCTGGTTCATGGCCAGCACCCGGTCGCTGACGCGCGAAACCAGGGTCATGTCGTGCTCGACCATCAGCACGGTGATGCCCAGGTCGTGCTGGATGTCCTGGATCCACCAGGCCATGTCCTCGGTCTCCTCCACGTTCAGGCCTGAACTGGGTTCGTCCAGCAGCAGCAGCTTGGGGCCGGTGCACAGCGCGCGGGCCAGCTCCACCACCTTGCGCTTGCCGTAGGGCAGCCCGGCCACGTGGGAATCGCGCAAGGGCTGGAGGTCCAGGAGATCGATCACGCGTTCGGCGCGCTCGCGCGCGGCCAACTCGGACGCGCGTGCCGAAGGCAGGAACAACAGGTTGCTCCAGAAGCCCGCCCGACAGTGGATGTGGCTGCCGATCAACAGGTTCTGCAGCACGGTGGCGTTCTCGAACAGCTCGATGTTCTGGAAGGTGCGGGCGATGCCCATCGCCGCGATGGCGTGCGGCGGTTGCTCGGTGAGCACCTCGCCTTCGAACCGTATGCTGCCGGTGGTGGGCGTGTAGATGCGGCTGATCAGGTTGAACACCGTGGTCTTGCCCGCGCCATTGGGGCCGATCAGCGTGAACACCTCGCCGCGACGCACGTCGAAGCTGACCTTGTTGACGGCCAGCACGCCGCCGAAGCGCACGCTCAGGTCCTTGGCCTGCAGGAGAATCTCGGAATCGCTCATTTCAAACGTTCGGACTTGGTGAACGACTTCTGCCGCTTGAACATGCCGCGCCGGTAGAAGGGGAACAGCTGCAGCCAGGTGCGCACCTTGAGCCATCGGCCATACAGCCCCATCGGCTCGAACAGCACGAAGGCCATCAGCACCGCGCCATAGACCACCGCCTGCAGGCCCGAGGCCTGTCCGATGGCCGGGGGCAGCCAGTCCTTGCCCAGCGCGATGAGCTGCGGCATGGTGATCAGGAAGATGGCACCGAGAAATGCCCCGTGGATCGAGCCCAGGCCACCCACCACGACCAGCAGCAGCAGGTCGATGGACTGCACGATGCCGAACTGGTCGGGCGAGATGAAGCGCAGCTTGTGGCCATAGAGCGCGCCGGCGATGCCCACGATGGCGGCCGACAGCGCGAAGGCCAGCGTCTTGTAGCCCGCCAGGTGGATTCCCATGCTCTGCGCCGACACCTCGGAATCACGGATGGCAATGAAGGCCCGCCCGGTGGCCGAGCGCATCAGGTTGATCACCCCCAGCGTCACGACGATGCAGGTGCCCAGCGCGATGAAGTAGAAGGCCTCGGATGAGCCCAGGTCGAGGCCAAACAACTGCGGCGCGCCCACCGCCAGACCGGCGTTGCCCTTGGTGACGCTCTCCCAACGGGCCAGCACCTCCTCGACGATGAAACCGAAGGACAAGGTGGCAATCGACAGGTAGATGCCCTTGACGCGCAGTGCCGGCAAACCCACCACCACGCCCACCCCCGCCGACAGTGCCGCCGCAAAGGCCATGGCCACCGGGAACGGCCAGCCGCGTGCACTGAGCACCGCCTCGACATACGCCCCCACCCCCAGGAAGGCCGCATGGCCAATGGACGCCAGGCCGGTGAAGCCGGACAGCACCATCAGCCCCAGGCCCGCAATCGCGTACACCAGCACGAAGCTCAACTGCGACAGCCAGTAGTCGCCCGCCCACAGCGGCGCTGTGAGCGCGGCCAGCACCAGCAGCGAATACCAGAACCCCTGCCCGCCGTGCTTGACGATGCGGATGTCCTGCTCGTAGTCGGTCTTGAAGATGAAGCGCATATCAATGCCTGCCCGGCCGCCCGAAAGGCACTGAGCGCCCCAGAGACCCGCAGGGGCTTCTGCGAATCCCTTGGGGGCAGCGAACGAAGTGAGCGTGGGGGCACATGACTACACCTTCTTGCGGGCATTGCCGCCGAACAGGCCGTTGGGCTTGACCACCAGCATCACCAGCACCACCACATACGCGGCGATGTCCTTGAAGCCTTCCGGCAGATAGAAGCCGGCCAAGGCCTCCACCAGGCCGATGGTCAGGCCACCGACGATGGCCCCGGGCAGGCTGCCGAAGCCCCCCACCACCGCGGCCGGAAACGCCTTCAACCCGATGAAGCCCATGTTGACGTGCACGAAGGTGATGGGTGCCAGCAGCAGGCCGGCCAGCGCGGCCACGCCGGCCGACAGCCCCCACACCAGCCCGTTGAGCCGCCGCACCGGAATGCCCATGTAGTAGGCCGCCAGCTGGTTCTGCGACGAGGCCTGCATGGCAATGCCGATCTTGCTGAAGCGGAACATCGCGAACAGCACCGCACACAACACCGCCGTGGCCAGGATCACGATCAACTGGTCGAGGCTGATCACCGCGCCGCCCAGGTCGATCACCTGGCCCTTGTAGGGCGCGTCCAGCGCACTGGTCTCCGAGCCGATGCCCGGCAGCATGGTGATCAGCCCGCGGCACAGGTAGCCCAGCCCAATGGTGAGCATCACCACGGTGAACTGCGGCTGGCCGAGGATGGGGCGGATCACCAGGCGCTCGATCACCACGCCCACGGCCATCATGCCGCCCACCGCCACCGGCGCGGCCAGCCAGAACGAAAGGCCGCCGAACTTCATCAGCGCCAAGGCGCCAAAGGCGCCCAGCATCATCAACTCGCCCTGCGCGAAGTTGACGGTCTCGGTGGCCTTGTAGATCAGCACGAAACCGAGTGCGATCAAGGCGTAGATGCAGCCCAGGGCAATGCCCGAGATCAACAGTTGCAGAAAGGCCAAGCGCTTTTTTCTCCGAGGTGTGCCGGGCCGCAGGCTGCAGCGCTGGCACGGGGGTGGTGCAGACCCGTTTGCCTAGGGGCGCCCGACCCCGTGCGTCGTGTGCCGAGATGCTGCAGCTTGTCGCATCAATCTGCCAGCGGGAAAGTCCGCATGGCCGCGGCGCAATGCCCGGCCTTCGATGCACTCATGCCGCATCGCCGATCTGCGCCAGCACGCGCCGCGTGGCCACCTGGTCGCCCACGCCGACGTTCAGCGCGGTCACCACGCCGGCTCGCGGCGCGGCATGCACGTGCTCCATCTTCATGGCCTCAAGCGTCACCAGGGCCTGCCCGGCCTGCACGGTATCGCCCACCGCCACACGCACGGCCACGACCCGGCCGTTCATGCTGGCGCGCAGGCTGCCGTCGCTGGCGGTGCTGGCCTGGGTCTCGGCGATGGCCCGTCCATGGTCCTCGATGGCCCAGGTTCGGCCGCCCCACAGCATCAGCAAACGGTGCCCGTCGCGTTGCCAGGCCACCCGGCTGCCGAGCCCGCCGAGGGTGACCCGCGCCTGGTTCTCGCCCGCCAGGGTCGTCAGCGAGGCCACCCGCTCGATGCCCGCCAGCTCGACCACCCGCTCGCTGGCGCTGCGCTGGGTGAGGTGGCCGCGCAGGCGCTGCCCATCCAGATCGAAGCTCAGCAACACGGGCATGGCGTGTCCACGCCCCGGCCCCAGGTTCAACAGCACGGCGGCCACCGCCGCCGCCTGCCGCACGAGTTCTGTATCCGGCCGGGCCAGCAGCTCAGTGCCCTGCTGGCCGATGAAGGCGGTGGTGGCCTCGCCGGCCGCAAACACCGGGTGCAGCAGGGCATCGACCAGGAAGGCCTGGTTGGTGGTGACCCCCAAGGCCAGCGTCTCGCGCAGGCCGCGCACCAGCTTGCGGCGGGCTTCGTCGCGCGTGGCACCATGGCCCACCAGCTTGGCGATCATCGAGTCGTAATACGGCGCAATCTCATCGCCACTGCGCAGGGCGTGGTCCACCCGCAGCGCGCCAGGGCCGGTCTCGGGCATCTGCCAGCGCAGCATGCGGCCACTCTGCGGCATGAATTGCTGCTGCGCGTCCTCGGCGCACAGGCGCACCTCGATGGCGTGGCCCTGAAAGCAGATTCCCTCCTGTGCCAGCGGCAGGGGCTCCCCCGCGGCCACGCGCAGCTGCCATGCCACCAGGTCCAGCCCGGTGATGGCCTCGGTGACGGCATGCTCCACCTGCAGGCGGGTGTTCATCTCCATGAAATAGAAGTGGCCGTCGCGGTCGAGCAGGAACTCCAGCGTGCCGGCCCCTTCGTAACCGATGGCCTTGGCCGCGGCCACCGCCACGGCGCCCATGCGCTCGCGCAGGGCCGGCGTGACCGCGGGCGACGGCGCCTCCTCGATCAGCTTCTGGTGCCGGCGCTGCACCGAGCAGTCGCGCTCGCCCAGGTGCACGGCATGGCCGTGGCGGTCGGCGAAGACCTGGATCTCGATGTGACGCGGCTCGGCAATGGCGCGCTCCAGCAGCACGGTGTCGTCGCCGAAGGCGCTGCGTGCCTCGCTGCGCGCGCTGGTGAGTGCGGCGGCAAAGTCTTCGGCGCAGCCCACCAGCCGCATCCCGCGACCGCCTCCGCCGGCCGTGGCCTTGATCATCACCGGCCACCCGATGGCCGCAGCCTCGCTGGCCAGCCGTGCCTCGCTCTGATCTTCGCCCTGGTAGCCCGGAATGCAGGGCACACCGGCCTGCATCATCAGCGCCTTGGCGCCGGCCTTGTCGCCCATGGCTCGGATGGCCTCGGGCGAGGGGCCGATGAACACCAGCCCGGCCTCGCGACACGCGGCCGCGAAGCCTTCGTTCTCGGCCAGGAAGCCATAGCCGGGGTGCACGGCATCCGCCCCGCTGAGTTTCGCCGCCGCTATGACGGCACCGATGTTGAGGTAACTCTCACGCGGCGCGGGTTCGCCAATGCAGACCGCCTGGTCGGCCTCCAGCACGTGTCGGGCCCCGGCATCGGCCGTGGAATACACCGCCACGGTGTCGTAGCCCAGGGCGCGGGCGCTGCGCATCACCCGCAGCGCAATCTCGCCACGGTTGGCGATCAGGATCTTGTGGAACGGGGTGGACAGGATCGACACGGCGCTCACCCTCAACCCTTCATCGGAAAAGTGCCCATGAACTTGCACAGGATCTGCATCATCACCTCGTCCGCACCCCCACCGATGCTGGTCAGGCGCGAGTCGCGGTAGATGCGCGAGATCGGGCTGTCGTTCATGTAGCCCATGCCGCCCCAGAACTGCAGGCAGCCGTCGGCCACCTCGCGCACCAGGCGGCCGGCCTTCAACTTGGCCGAGGTGGCCAGGCGCGTGGCGTCTTCACCGCGCACGATCATCTCCACACCGCGCCAGGCCAGCGCGTGCAAGGCGTCGACCTCGCTCTGCATCTCGGCCAGCTTGTAGTGCACCCACTGGTTGTCGAGGATGCTGCGGCCGAAGGCCTGGCGTTCGCGGGTGTAGTCGATGGTGAGGTCGATGCTGCGCTGGCAGCCGCTGGCGGACTTCACCGCGGCCCACAGGCGTTCATATTGAAACTGCTCCATCTGGTAGGTGAAGCCCATCCCTTCGGCCCCGATGCGGTAGCGCTGCGGCACGCGCACGCCATCGAAGTACAGCTGGGCGGTGTCGCTCGAATCCATGCCGATCTTGTCGAGCTTGCGCGCCACGCTCACGCCCTTGGTCTTCATGGGCACAATGATCAGGCTCTTGTTCTTGTGTGCCGCGCCGTCGCCGGTGTTGGCCAGCACGCAGCAGAAGTCGGCTTGCGTGCCGCTGGTGGTCCACATCTTGCCGCCGTCGACGATGTAGTCGTCGCCGTCCTTGCGGGCGCGGGTCTTGATGCTGGCCACGTCAGAGCCCGAGCCCACCTCGCTCACGCCCAGGCAGGCCACCATGTCGCCGGCAATCGCCGGCGTCAGGAACTCGGCGCGCAACTCGGCGCTGCCATGCTTGGCCAGCGCCGGCGTGGCCATGTCGGTCTGCACGCCGATGGCCATCGGGATGCCACCGCAGTTGATCGCCGACATGGCCTCGGCAAACACCGCGCCAAAGCTGTAGTCCAGCCCCAGGCCACCGTTCTCGACCGGTTTGTTCAAGCCCAGCAGGCCCAGATTGCCCATGCCCTTGAACACCTGGTGCGCGGGGAAGATGCCGGCCTTCTCCCACTCGTCCACGTAGGGGTTGATGTGCTCGTCGGCAAAGCGCTTGACGGTGTCGCGCAGGGCTTCGTGCTCGGGGGTGAGTTGCATGAGGTCGCTCCGGAATGGTGCAAGGAATCGGGGCAGCGCGGCGGGCTCAGGGCCTGGCCACGCCGAACTGCATGGGCTGGGGTTGGCGCGCATCGCCATCGCGGCACACGGCCAGCACGGTGGCCAGCACGCTGCGCGTGTCGCGTGGGTCGATCACGCCGTCATCGAGCAATTGGGCGCTGGTGCTGAACACACTCATCTGGCTGTCGAAGCGCTGGATGATCTGCGCCTGCAGTGCGTCGAGCTTGGCCTGGTCGACGCCACCCTTGCGCTTCATCGCTGCCTCGGTGACGATGGCCATGGTGCGCGCCGCCTGCTCGCCGCCCATCACCGCCGTCTTGGCATTGGGCCAACTGAAGCAAAAACGCGGATGAAACCCCCGCCCGCACATGCCGTAGTTGCCTGCGCCGAAGCTGGCCCCGCAGTGCAGCGTGACCTGCGGCACCGTGGCATTGGTGACGGCCTGGATCATCTTGCTGCCGTGCTTGATCATGCCGCCCTCTTCCACCGCCTTGCCCACCATGTAGCCCGTGGTGTTCTGCAGGTAGAGGATGGGCGTGCGGCTCTGGCAGCAGGCCTGGATGAAGTGCGTGGCCTTGGTGGCGCCGGCGTTGTCGATGGGGCCGTTGTTGGTGATGAGGCCCACCGGCCAGCCTTCGATGTGGGCGTGGCCGCACACCGTGGCACTGCCGTAGTTTTCGCCAAACTCGAGGAACTCGCTGTCGTCCACGATGCGCGCGATCACCTGGCGCATGTCGACCGGCCGCTTGTGGTCCATCGGCATGATGCCCAGCAGTTCGTCGGCATCGAAGCGCGGCGGCTTGAATGGCCGGGCGACTGCGCTCGGACCCGCCGGCCAATCGATGTGACCCAGCACCTCGCGCGCCAGGCGGATGGCATCGCGATCGTCCTCGGCCAGGTAGTCGCCCAGGCCCGAGATGGTGGTGTGCATTTCGGCGCCACCCAGTTCTTCTTCGGTGGCCACCTCGCCCGTGGCGGCCATCAGCAGCGGCGGGCCGGCCAGGAAGGCGCGCGAGCGGCCGCGCACCATGATGATGTAGTCCGACAGCCCGGTCTGATAGGCACCGCCGGCGGTGGACGAGCCGTGCGTGACCGTGACCACCGGCAGCCCCGCCGCCGACATGCGCGCCAGATTGCGGAAGGTGCTGCCGCCGTGGATGAAGTGCTGCACCTCGTACTTCAGCAGGTTGGCGCCAGCGCTTTCCACCAGCTGAACATAGGGCAGCTTGTTTTCGAGCACCAGTTCCTGGATGCGCAGCTTCTTGTCCAGCCCCATCGGCTGCAGCGCACCGGCGTCGATGCCGGAATCCGAGGCACTGACCATGCAGCGGATGCCGGCCACGGTGCCGATGCCGCAGATCACGCCGCCGCCAGGCACGCTGCGCTCCAGGTCGGTGTGGTCGTGACCCAGGCCAGCCAGCGTGCACAGCGGCAGAAAGGGCATGCCGGGGTCGAGCAACAGCGCCACGCGTTCGCGCGGCAGCAACTGGCCGCGTTTCTCGAATCGCTCACGGCTGCTGTTGCTGGCAGCGGCGGCGCGCGCCTCGGCCGCGCGCACGCGATCCAGCAGCGCCAGCATGCCGGAGCGGTTCTCGGCAAAGGCCGTTGCGTTGGTGGAAATGGACGATTCGATGGTGGCCATGTCGATTGCCTGTCAGATGCCGAGCTGGCGTGCGGCCAGGTCTTTCATGATTTCTTCCGAGCCGCCACCGATCATCATCACCTTGACCTCGCGGTAGATGCGCTCGCTGCGGGTGCCGCGCATGAAGCCCATGCCGCCCAGGATCTGCACGGCGGTATCGGCACAGAACTGCATGCACTGCGTGGCCTCCACCTTGGCCATGCAGATGCGCGCCACCAGCTGGTTGGGATCGCCCCGATCGTGCTGCAGCGCCGAGGACAGGTCGTAGACCAGACAGCGCGCCACGTCGATCTTGCGCACCATGTCCATCAGCTTGTGGCGGATGACCTGGCGCTCCGACAGCGGCTGGCCGAAGGTGACGCGCTGCCGCGCCCAGTCGAGCGCCTCGTCGAAGCAGGCCTGCGCCTGGCCGATGGCGCCGGCCGCCATGCTCAGGCGCTCGCTGTTGAAATTGGCCATGAAGATGCGAAAGCCCCGGTGCTCCTCGCCGATGAGGTTGGCCACCGGCACGCGGCAATGGTCGAAGCGCAGGTGCGCGGTGTCGCTGGCCCACCAGCCCATCTTCTTCAGCGGCGTGCGCGTCAGTCCCGGCGTGTCGCCGGGAATCAGCAGCGCCGAGATGCCGTTGGGGCCCTTGCTCGCCGGATCGGTGCGCACGGCCACGGTGATGAAGTCGGCGCGCATGCCCGAGGTGATGAACACCTTCTCGCCATTGACGACGTAGTGGTCCGCGTCCCGGATGGCGGTGGTCTTCAGCGCCGCCACGTCCGATCCACCGCTGGGCTCGGTGACGGCCAGCGCGGCGATCTTGTCGCCCCGCAGCACCGGTGGAATGGTGCGCGCCTTGAGCTCGGCGCTGCCATGGGCCAGCACCGGCGGCAGGCCGATGGTGTGCGAGTTCAGCGAGGCGTTGACGCCGCCGCAGCCGGGCCGCGCCAGCTCTTCGGCCGCCACCAGACGGTAGAAGATGTCGATGGGGGTGCCGCCGTATTCCTCCGGGTAGCCCATGCCCAGCAGGCCGATCTCGGAGGCCTTGCGGTACAGCTCGCGCGGGAAGGTCTCGGCCTCGTCCCAGTCGTTGACGAACGGCGCGATCTCGCGCGCCACCCAGTCGCGCAACATGGCGCGGAACTGCTCGTGCTCGGGCTTGAAATAGTGCGGCGCAGGTGGGGTGTCGAGAAGGCTCATCGGGGCGGCATGGCGGCAGGATGCCGGATGTTCGGCGCTCAGGTGGCCCCGAGTCTTGCGCGCACTGGCTGGACGTGCGCTCCGGGTTTGCCCGATGGGGGGGCAGCCGATGGACGCAAGACACTGGCCTGGCCCAGGCCGATGTTGCTCGACCAGGGCGCCGTCAACTTCGATCCACTGTCGGCAGGGCTCGAACCTGTCGCGCCTGAGCCAGATCCAGGACGGTCGCTGGAAGGCGGTCACCGGTTATCGTTGAGCCCCCGAACCTCTTCCTGGAGATGCCCATGACCGTGGCCGAAGCCCTGGCCAGCCGAAAGTCCATCCGCGACTTCCTTCCCACCCCCGTGCCCGGCGATGTGATTCGCCGCGTGCTCACCCTGGCCTCGCGCGCGCCATCCGGTGGCAACGTTCAACCTTGGCGCATCGACGTCGTGGCGGGCACTCAACTGGATGAACTGAAGGCCGTCATGCAGCGCCGCCTGGCCGAGGTGGCGCAGGGCGACCACAGCGAGCAGCCCGAGTACGACATCTACCCCAAGGAGCTGGTGTCACCGCACCGCGACTACCGTTTCAAGCTGGGTGAGGACATGTACGCCACGATGGGCATTTCGCGCGAGGACAAGGCCACCCGGCTGCGCTGGTTCGCGCGCAACTTCGCGTTCTTCGGCGCACCGATGGCGCTGTTCTGCTCGCTCGACCGCCGAATGGGCCCGCCTCAATGGAGCGACCTGGGCATGTTCCTGCAATCGGTGATGCTGCTGCTGCGCGAGGAAGGGCTGGACAGCTGTCCGCAGGAATGCTGGTCGGTCTACCCGAAGACGGTGGGCCAGTTCATCGGCCTCCCGCCCGAACGCATGCTGTTTTGCGGCATGTCCATTGGCCACCGCAATCCCGATCACCCGGTCAACACGCTGGTGGCCGACCGGGCACCGCTGGCGGATTTCGCCAACTTCCACGGCTGCTGAACCTGACGCAAATCAGGGTGCGTTGATGCGCTGCTGAACGGCCTCGTGCAGCAGCGGCAAGCGGTCGTTGCCGAAGTACATGTCGTCCCCGCCCACGAACATCGTGGGCGAGCCGAAGCCACCGCGCGCGATCACTTCGTCGGTGTTGGCCTTCAGCTGCGCCTTGATCTCGGGCCGCGCAATGCCCTCGAAGAAGGCGGCCTCGTCGATGCCGAGCGAGCGGCAGATCGCGCCCAGCACGGCGTCCTGCGAGATGTCCTGGTCGTTGCTCCAGTAGGCCTGGAACACGGCTTCGGCAAAGGGCACCAGCCGGCCCTGCGGCGCCAGCCAGAGGCAGCCGCGCATGGCCTTCACGCTGTTGACCGGAAAGACGCTGGGCGGGAACAGAATGCGCACGCCGCTGCGCCGCGCCCAATCGCCCAGGTCCTTCTTGAGGTAGGCCTGCTTGGCCGGGACGCCCTTCTCGCGCGATTCGTAGACGCTGGGGTTCACGGCATTGAAGATGCCGCCCACCAGCACCGGCCTCCAGGCAATGGACACCCCCATCTCGGCGGCGATGGGCTGCAGGTTGCGGAATGCCAGCCAGGTCCAGGGGCTGGAGCAATCAAAGAAGCATTCGATCATGTCGGGGCTCCGGTGGGGGACATCTGGGTTCGGCCTGCTGCTTCACGCGGCTCGCGCCCGCTTTGCGCCCAGGTGACAGCCAGATGGCACAGGGTAACCTCACACTTGACGTCAGGAGATGCGAATGAACCCCAGCCCCTCAGTGCCCCAGGCGGGCGAGTACCCAGCCGGCAGCGCGCTGGTGCCCCCGACGGCCGCGGACCTCGCCCCCACGGCGCTGATCGACAGCGACCACCCGGCAGTGATCGAGGTGGCACGCCAATGTGCGGCCGGCAACACCGACCGCGAGCGTGCCGTTGCCCTGTACCTGGCCGTGCGCGATGGGTTTCGCTACGACCCCTACCAGGTGGATCTGTCGGTGGCCGGCATGCGTGCCAGCCATGTCGTCGAGTTGAAGGCCGGCTGGTGCGTGCCCAAGGCGGCGCTGCTGGCGGCCGTGTGCCGCGCCGCGGGCATCCCGGCGCGCCTGGGCTATGCCGACGTGCGCAACCACCTCAGCACCGAGCGCATGCGCCAGACCATGCAGACCGACCTGTTCATCTGGCACGGCTACGCCGATCTGTGGATCGACGGCGCCTGGCGCAAGGCCACGCCGGCCTTCAACCTCTCGCTGTGCGAGCGCTTCGGCCTGCTGCCGCTCGAATTCAACGGCCACGATGATTCGATCTATCACCCATTCGACGCGTCTGGCAACCGGCACATGGAATACGTGAACCAGCGCGGCGCCTTCGACGACATGCCCCTCGATCGCATCGTGGCCGACTTCCAGCTCGTCTACCCGCGCTGGATTTCCGGCAGCACCGAGCACCACAAACCGACGTCCATGGCCGACGCGGATTTCCTCAGCGACGTCGAACGCGAGATCCGATGAGCAGCAACCTGCCTCCCATTCCCGAGGGCTTCCGCCCCATTGCCGCGAGCAGCGGCTTCATCGGGGTCAATGGCCCTTTGTACCTGCGGCATGTGGTGCGCGAGGGCGGTGACCTGGTGCACATCGGCTTTCGCGTCGAGGCGCGCCATGCCAACCCGATGAACAATTGTCACGGCGGCATGCTCGCCACCTTCTGCGACATGCTGCTGCCGCTGTCCATCCACCGGCTGAGCAAGGAGGTCGGCCACCGCTTCCTGCCCACCATCAACCTGCAGATCGACTACCTGGCGCCCTGCCCCGTGGGCAGCTGGGTGCAGGGCGAGGTGCAGGTGCTGCGCGTGACGCGTTCCTTGGTCTTCGCGCAGGCGCTGGTCTGTGCGGATGGCACGCCGGCCGTGCGCGCCAGCGGCATCTTCAAGATCGGCCAACCCTTCGGCGGGCCTGAAGAGCCCATCGGGTGAGGTGCGTGCCGGTGGTGCCCAGGCCGCTGCGGTTGCGGCGCACCATGGCTTTCAGGCAGCGGGCCAGCGGGTCGATTCAAGTCTCGATCTGCACACCCAAGGCTTCCAGAAAGCGCGACACCATGTTGTAGCTGGCCACGGTGGCAGTGAGCTCGACCAGTTCGCGGTCGCTGAAGTGGCGGTGCACGGCCTGGAACAGCGCATCGCTCACCTGCACCTGCAGCGTCATGGCCTCGGCATAGGCCAGCACGTCGCGCTCGCGCTCGCTGAAGACCGTCGCATCGCGCCACTGCGCCAATGCATCGATCCTGGCCTGGCTGAGGCCCTCGGCCAGCGCCACCGGCACGTGCTGCGCAAACTCATAGGGCGCGCGATTGAGCACCGCCACCTGCAGGATCACCAGCTCGCGCAAGTCACCGGCCAGTGCGCAGCCGGTGCGGATGGCACCCATGTAGCCGTTCCAGCCCCGCGCCACTGGCGCACTGTGCAGCAGCATGCGGTCCAGGTTGAGCAACTCGCCGCCGCGCCGTTGCTGCACGGCGCGCACCAGCTCGGCGTCCACGCCGGGGGTATCGGCTTCCACGTTGGGCAATCGGGCCATGGTGCTGTTGCTCATTCCGCGACCGCACCGGTCTCGCGCACCACGCGGCCCAGGCGGATCACCTCGCCGGGCTCCGGATAGCCATCGGCCGCTGCCCAGTCCAGCGGCCAGGCGGCGAGCAAGGACCTGGCCAGGCAAGCTGCTCGGCGGGCGGGTTGGAAGCGATCCATCGGTGGTCTCCTGTGTCGCGATGACCGCCGAGGGCGCCATGGGGCGCGATGCGCGGTGCGCGGGCGGCGGGTGCGGCGGCAGTATCGCCGCTGGTCCCCGCCCGGCACCGGCAGGTGCGGGGGTGGCGCCGCCAGTTTGCAGGCCGACAATGCGTGTCGGGCCGACATGGCCGCTGCTCGAAACCACCAAACATGAATGATTTCTTCGCCTCGGTCGGCCTCCTGGGTTGGAAACCCTTGCTGGGCACACTCGTGCTGCCGCCCGGACCGCTGCTGCTGCTGGTGCTGTGGGGCGCCTGGCTGATCGGGCGCCGCCGGGCCGGTGGCTGGCCCTTGGTGCTGCTGAGCCTGGGCTGCCTGTGGGCCATGTGCACCTCGCTGGTCGGCGACGGCCTGACCCAATGGCTGACCCGCCCACCTCAGGCGCTGGACAGCACGCAGATCGCCCGGCTGAATCGTGCGCCGCACACCGCCATCGTGGTGCTGGGCGCAGGCCAACGACGCTTCGCCCGCGAATACGGCAGCGCCGACCTCAAGCCCATGACAGTGGACCGCCTGCGCTACGGCGCGTGGCTGGCGCGCCAGACCAATCTGCCGCTGGCCTACAGCGGCGGCTTGGCCCACGCCAGCCTGCCCGGCCCCACCGAGGCCGAGATCGCCAAGCGGGTGCTGGAACGCGATTTCGGCTCGCGCTTGCGCTGGGCCGAGAACAAGTCGCGCGACACCAACGAGAACGCCATCTTCACTGTGGCCCTGCTGCGCGATGAAGGCATCGAGCAGATCGTGCTGGTCACGCACGGCTTTCACCAGCGGCGTGCCCTGGCTGGTTTCCAGCGGGCGATCGACAAGGCCGGCATGCGCATCGCGGTCGTGCCTGCACCCATGGGGCTGAATGCGTCCGGCCCGATCGGCTTCGGCGATTTCCTGCCCACGGCGGAAGGCTTCGTGGCCACGCGCCTGGCACTGCACGAGTGGTTGGGCCGATTGGCCGGTGCCTGAGCCTGCGCCTGCGCCGGCGTCTCGTGGACCTGCGTGGCCTGCGTGGCAGCCGATGGTGCTGGCGTCGCGGGCAATGCCAAGGTACAGGCCAGACCCATCCCATGGCGCAGCGCGACGAGTCCGCCGCCTGCCTAGACTGGCCGGCTGAGTTCCGCACCGGCGGATCGCTCACGTCGCCCAACCCCACACTCGGAGAAGTCCCCATGCGTTTGACCCTCATCGCCGCCACCCTGGCCACCTTGCTCGGCACCGGTTTGGCCCAGGCCCAGACGGCCGCATCCGCACCCATGGCCGCCGCCAAGGCGGCGGTGGTCGAAGCCGCCTCATCCGCCAAATCGGCCGTGGCCGAGTCGGCCGCTGCCGTCAAGGCCGCGGCTGCAGCGGGCACCAGCGCAGCCGCCAGCACCGACGCTCAAAGCGGCAAGATCGCTTACTACGGCCGCAAGTTCGCCGGCCGCAAGACCGCAAGCGGCCAGCGCTTCAACCCGGGCGCGCTGACCATGGCGCACCCCAGCCTGCCCTTCGGCACGCTGGTGAAGGTGACCAACACCAAGAACAACCGCAGCGTGGTCGTGCGCGTGAACGATCGCGGCCCGACCACGGCCGGCCGCATTGGCGACGTGTCCCGCGCCGCCGCGGCGCGGCTGAAGATGCTGCGCTCGGGTGTGGTGGAGGCCAGGCTCGAAGTGGTGGGGCAGGCGGCGACCAAGGGCATGGCCCACCGCAAGGCCAAGCGCGCCGCCAAGGCCTGATCGCCAAGTGGGGCGGGCACCGCCACAGCGGCGGCCTTGGGGAACTCAAGGCCGTTGCGACAAGGCCCAGGCGATGTGCTCGCGCAAGGGCGCATCCGCACCGTCCCAGGCCGCGTGCAGCGCTTGCGCCACGGCGGCATGGCCGCCTTCGCGCCAGGCATTGCCCATGGCCACGGCCAGGTTTCGGCGCCAGCGGGCATGGCCGATGCGCCGGATGGGGCTGCCCTCGGTGCGATGCAGGAACTCGGCCTCGTCCCAGGCCCACAGGGTGAGCAGGTCTGGTGTGGCCAGGGCGTCGCGCGCATCGAAGTCCGGCAAGACGCTGCGCTGCGCGTACTTGTTCCACGGGCACACCAGTTGGCAGTCGTCGCAGCCATAGATGCGGTTGCCCATGGCCACGCGAAATTCCGGCGGGATCGGTCCCTCGTGTTCGATGGTGAGGTAGGAGATGCAGCGCCGCGCGTCCAGCCGGTAGGGCGCGACGATGGCCCCAGTGGGGCAGGCGGCCAGGCAGGCCGTGCACTGTCCGCAATGATCGCTGACACTTGATGTGAGCGGCAAAGGCAGATCGACAAACACGTCGCCCAGAAAGAACATCGAGCCCGCCTCGCGGGACAGCGCCAAGGTGTGCTTGCCGCGCCAGCCCAGGCCGCTGCGCTGCGCCAGCTCCACTTCCAGCACCGGCGCCGAATCGGTGAACACGCGGTGGCCGAACGGCCCCAACTCGGCCTGCATCAAGTCCACCAGCTTCTGCAGGCGATGGCGCAGCACCTTGTGGTAGTCGCGGCCCTGGGCATAGAGCGAGATCACGGCCTCGCCAGGGTACCGCGTGCGTGCCAGGGCCTGCGCCTGCCAGCCGGTCGCGGCATCGCGCGGCAGGTAATCCATGCGCGCGGTGATCACACGCAGCGTGCCCGGCACCAACTCGGCCGGCCTGGCGCGCTTCAGGCCATGCGCTTGCATGTAGCCCATCTGGCCGTGGAAGCCGGCGGCAAGCCAGGCCAGCATGCCGGGCTCGGCGTCGCGCAGGTCCACGTCGGCCACACCGATCTGGGAGAATCCCAGCGACCGCGCCCACTGCCGTATCCGGACGAGCCACTGGCCTGCCGCGGGCGGCTGCCCAACCAACGCCCGATCGCCTTCCGCCTGATCCTCTTGCATCCGCCGATTCTAGAAACCCTGCAACTGCGCTGGCCCGACGAGGCGGCGTGCGAGGCCTTCGCGCGACAACTGGCCGTCAGGCCTGGGTTTGCCGACGCCTTCATCGAGTTGCATGGCACGCTGGGCGCGGGCAAGACCACCTTCGTGCGCCACCTGCTGCGAGCGCTGGGCGTCACCGGGCGGATCAAGAGCCCGACCTATGCCGTGCTGGAGCCGCATGAATTACCCGGCGGCGGCCAGGCCGCGCACTTTGATTTCTATCGTTTCGCCGATCCGCGCGAGTGGCTGGACGCCGGCTTTCGTGACGTGTTCGCTGCACCCGGCCTGAAACTCGCCGAATGGCCCGACAAGGTGGCCGGCCTGTTGCCCACGCCGGACCTGAGCATCACCCTCGACGTGCTCGACGACGAACAGCGCGGCGTGCTGGTGCGGGCCTTCACCCCGCTGGGCCAGGCGCTGCTGCAATGAGCACGCACCCGATGAACCGTCGTGCCGCCATCGCGCGGGTCGGCAGCGCCGCACTGCTGCTCGGCGCCAGCGATCTGGCCTTCGGTGCCACGATCCTGGCGGTGCGCGTCTGGCCGGCCAGCGACTACAGCCGCGTCACGATCGAGTCGGACACGGCCTTGGTCGCCAGGCACTTCCTCACCGACAACCCGCACCGCCTGGTGGTGGACATCGATCAGCTCGAACTCAACGCCGCGCTGCGCGAGCTGGTGGGCAAGGTGCGGCCGGACGATCCCTACATCGCCGGCGTGCGCATCGGCCAGAACCAGCCACGCGTGGTGCGCCTGGTGGTGGACCTGAAGCAGCCCGTGGCGCCGCAACAGTTCACGCTCACCCCGGTCGCGGCCTACCGGCACCGGCTGCTGTTCGACCTGTATCCGACCCAGGCGCCCGACCCCCTGCTGGCCCTGATCCGCGAGCGCGACCGCGCCGAAGCCCTGGCCGCACACACCATGCAGGACGCGCTCGGCGAGTTCATCGGACGCATCGACACCGCGGGCGCCAGGCTGCCCAGGTTGGCGGCCTCGTCGCCAGAGCCCGGCCCTCACGCGCGGGCGGCATCGGCCGTCGCCGCGCCTGGGTCGAGTCCAGCCGCGACGGCCTCGTCCGCCACGCCGACGGCCGAGGCCGAGGCCACGCACCCACCGCACACACCGCCCGTCATCAGCGCCGAGGCCCAGCAGCGCATCGACCGCCTGGTGGTCATCGCACTCGACCCGGGCCATGGCGGCGAGGATCCTGGCGCGATCGGCCCCAGCGGCTTGCGCGAGAAGGACGTGGTGCTGGCCGTGGCCCAGCAACTGCGCGACCGACTCAACAGCGTGCCCGGCATGCGCGCCATGCTGACCCGCGACGACGACTACTTCGTGCCGCTGCACGAGCGCGTGCGCAAGGCGCGGCGCGTGCAGGCGGACCTGTTCGTGTCCATCCATGCCGATGCCTTCATCACACCGGCCGCCCGCGGGGCTTCGGTCTTCGCGTTGTCCGACAAGGGCGCCACCAGCGCCACCGCACGCTGGATGGCGCAACGCGAGAACGCCGCCGACGCGGTGGGCGGCGTGAACCTGGGCGCCAAGGATCCGCAGGTGATGCAGACCCTGCTGGACATGAGCACGGCCGCGCAGATCAAGGACAGCCTGCGCATCGGCCGCGAGGTGCTGGAGCGCATGGGCCGGGTCGGCCGCCTGCACAAGCGCGACGTCGAGCAGGCCGGCTTTGCGGTGCTGAAGGCGCCGGACATCCCCAGCATCCTGGTGGAAACCGCCTTCATTTCCAACCCCGAGGAAGAGGCCCGCCTGCGCGACCCGGCCTACCAGCAGCGCCTGGTCGAAGCGCTGTTCACCGGCATCCGGCGCTACTTCGCGCGCAACCCGCCACTGGCGCGACAGCGCGTGCTCTGACAGGTATCAGGCCGCCTTGGGCTTGGACTTGAAACGCGAACGCAGCGCCCCGACGATGATCACCACGCCAGGAATCAGGATCATGGCCCAGATGATCTTGCTCAGGTTCATGGCCACCCAAGGGATGTTGCCGAACAGGTAGCCCACGGTGACCAGGCTCACCACCCACAGCGCGCCGCCGGTCACGTCGTAGAAACTGAACTTGGAGCGGGTCATCTGCGCCACGCCGGCCACGAAGGGTGCGAAGGTGCGCAGGAAAGGCATGAAGCGCGCCGCCACGATGGTGATGCCGCCATATTGCTCATAGAACGCGTGCGCCTGATCGAAGGCCCGCTTGTTGAACCAGCGTGAATCCTCCCACTGGAAGACCTTGGGGCCGATGGCGCGGCCGATGCTGTAGTTGGTCTGGTTGCCGGCCACGGCGGCGGCCACCATCACGGCCATCACCAGCGGGTAGCTCATCAGCCCCAGACCGGCCAGCGCCCCCACGACGAAGAGCAGTGAATCGCCCGGCAGGAAGGGCATCACCACCAGGCCGGTTTCCACGAAGATGATCAGGAACAGCAGCGCATAGACCCAACCACCATAGGCCTCCACGAAGTGCCGCAGATGAGCGTCCACGTGCAGGATGAAATCCAGCAACCACATCAAGCTTTCCATGCGGGCATTATCCCGGCCCGGCATGATGCTTCGAGGGCGGGCCGGATAATCCGCGGCATGAGTCTGCCGCCGCAACGCCCGATCCGTGAACTGCCCGACGAGCTGATCAGCCAGATCGCCGCCGGCGAGGTGGTGGACCGGCCGGCGGCTGCAGTGCGCGAACTGGTGGACAACGCGCTGGACGCCGGTGCCACGCAAATCACCGTGCGCCTGATGGCGGGCGGCGTGCGCAGCATCGTGGTCGAGGACAACGGCAGCGGCATCCCGGTGGACCAGTTGCCGCTCGCGCTCAAGCGCCACGCCACCAGCAAGATTGCCAGCCTGCACGAACTGGAGAGCGTGGCCACGATGGGCTTTCGCGGTGAAGCCCTGGCCGCCATCGCCTCGGTGGCCGACCTGTCCATTGCCAGCCGCACGGCCGACGCCCCCCACGCCTCGCGCCTGGACGCGCGCAGCGGCGAGCTGCAGGCCGCAGCCCGCGCCACCGGCACCAGCATCGAGGTGCGCGAGCTGTTCTTCGCCACGCCGGCGCGGCGCAAGTTCCTCAAGACCGACGCCACCGAGCTCGCGCATTGCCTGGAGGCGGTGCGTCGGCACGCCCTGGTGCGGCCCGACGTGGCCTTCGCCGTCTGGCATGAAGGCAAGCTGATCGAACAATGGCGCGCCACGAGCCTGGACCAGCGCATTGCCGACGTGCTGGGCGCAGATTTCATCGCCAACAGCCGCCGCGTCGACCTGCCGCTGAGCCTGCAGGCCCAGGCCGTGCGCGTGCATGGCCGCGTGGGCCTGCCCGACGCCGCCCGGGCGCGCGGCGATCAGCAATACGCCTACGTCAATGCGCGTTACGTTCGCGACCGCGTCGTCACCCATGGCGCGCGCTCGGCCTATGAGGACGTGCTGCACGGCGGCCGCCAGCCGAGTTGGGTGCTGTTCATCGAGATCGACCCGCTGCGCGTGGACGTGAACGTGCACCCGACCAAGATCGAGGTGCGTTTCCGCGATGGCCGCGAAGTGCACCAGGCGGTGCGCGGGGCCGTGGAAGCGGCGTTGGCCCTGTCGCGGGCACCCGAACCGGCACCAGCGGCCCTGCATGCCGCCGCGGTGGGTGCGGCTTCGCCCGTCGATGCACCCTCGCCCTCGGCATGGGCCCAGCCCCAGCCGGGCGAGCCCGCCGCGTCCGCCTGGCGCGCCACGTCGGGCGCGCAGACGCGCCTGGGCCTGCAAGACCTGGCCGTGCTGTACGCGCAGGAGCCGCCACCGCGGTGGCCACCGGCAGCAGGTGCAGTGGCCGACACCCAGCTTCAAGCCGACGCGTCCACCGAATCGATCGGCGCAGACGGCCACGCCTGGCCACTGGGCCGCGCCATCGCGCAGCTGGGCGGTGTCTACATCCTGGCCGAGAACTCCCAGGGACTGGTGGTGGTGGACATGCACGCTGCACACGAGCGCATCGTCTATGAGCGGCTGAAGGCCACGCAAGGTGGCGAGGCGATTCCTGCGCAGCCCCTGCTGATCCCCGCCACTTTCGCCGCCACGCCCACTGAAATGGCCACGGCCGAGGGCGCCGCCGCGACCCTGCACGCCCTGGGTCTGGACGTGGCGCCGCTGTCCCCCGGCGTGCTGGCCGTGCGCTCGCGCCCGGCCGCGCTGCCAGACGCCGACCCGGCCGCGCTGGCCCGCACCGTGCTGGCCGAACTGGCCGAGGTGGAGGGCTCGCGCATCGTGCAGCGTGCGCGCGACGAGTTGCTGGCCACCATGGCCTGCCACGGTGCCGTGCGCGCCAACCGCCGGCTCACGCTGCCAGAGATGAATGCCCTGCTGCGCGACATGGAACGCACCGACCGTGCCGACCAGTGCAACCACGGCCGGCCCACCTGGCGCCAGGTGACGATGAACGAGCTGGACAAGCTCTTCCTGCGCGGGCGATGAGCGCATCAACCATTGAAATCACGGCGGCTGCGCTCTTTGCGCTGGCCGTGCTGCACACCTTTTCCACCCCGGTGTTCGAGCGGCTGGCGCATGCCAGTGCGCGTCATGCCGGCCTGTGGCACCTGCTCGGCGAGGTGGAGGTGGTGTTCGGCTTCTGGGCGCTGGTGCTCGTGCTGGTGATGGGCGCGCTGTCGGGCCGCCACGACACCATTGCCTACCTCGAGGCGCTGAACTTCACCGAGCCCATGTTCGTGTTCGTGATCATGGTGATTGCGGGCACGCGGCCAGTGCTTTCCCTGGCGGGCACCTGCGTGCACGGGCTGTGCCGCGTCCTGCCCGTGAACCCGGCGCTGGGCACCTACCTGGTGCTGTTGACGCTGGTGCCTTTGCTGGGCTCGTTCATCACCGAGCCGGCCGCGATGACCTTGGCCGCGCTGATGCTGCGCGACCGCTACTTTCAGCCCGCCGCTTCGGCCCGGCTGAAGTACGGCACCCTGGGCGTGCTGTTCGTCAACATCTCGATCGGCGGCACGCTCACGCCCTTCGCCGCGCCACCGGTGCTGATGGTGGCGGGCGCCTGGGGCTGGGACTTTGCCTTCATGCTCAGCCACTTCGGCTGGAAGGCGATGCTGCTCGTGGCCGTCAATGCCCTCGGGGCGACCCTGGTGCTGCGGCGTGAACTGAGCGCACTGCCCGGGTCCGCCGAGGCGCCGTTGCCCGCGGTGCCCGCAGCCGTGATCCTGGTGCACCTGTTGTTCCTGGGCGCCGTGGTCGTCTTTGCGCACCATCCGGTGGTGTTCATCGGCCTGCTGATGTTCTTCCTGGGTTTCACCACGGCCTACGAACGACACCAGGACAAGCTGATGCTGCGCGAAGGCCTGCTGGTGGCCTTCTTCCTGGCCGGCCTGGTGGTGCTCGGTGGCCAGCAGCGCTGGTGGCTGCAGCCGCTGTTGCTGGGCATGGACGCCAATGCCGTGTACCTGGGTGCCATCGGCCTCACCGCCATCACCGACAACGCCGCCCTCACCTACCTGGGTTCCCTGGTCGACGGCCTGTCACCCCAGTTCAAGCTGATGCTGGTGGCCGGCGCCGTCACCGGCGGCGGGCTCACCGTGATCGCCAACGCACCCAATCCGGCAGGGGTGTCCATCCTGCGCGGGCGTTTCGAGGGCGGCGCCATCAGCCCGCTGGGCCTGCTGGTGGGTGCCGCAGCGCCCACGCTGGTGGCCGCGCTGGGCTTTTACTTCCTGTAGTGCACCCCCAATGAAATCCGCACCGCCGCCCGATGAGGCGCCTTTCGGCCTGCAGGGACGGGCCGGCCACTGGCAGGATCCACAGCGCATCGCCGTCCGCGCGGAGTTGCTGGCGATCCAGGCCATGGACGAGCTGGAGCGCGAGCACCGCGCCGATGCGCTGGCCTGGGTGGACTCCGGCACCGAGCTTTGCCGGCGCGTCAAGCCCGCTACGCCACCCAAGCACCTGATCGCCTACTTCGCCGTGGTGTCGGCACTGCACCTGCTGCTGGTGGACCACAAGGGCGCCCAACGCTGGCTGCCGCCCGGTGGCCACGTGGAGCCCGGCGAACATCCGCGCGAAACGGTGCAGCGGGAGTTGCAGGAAGAGCTCGGCTTCACGGCCAGCCACCCCATCTCCGCGCCCCTGATGGTCACGCGCACTGAAACGGTGGGCCTGACGCCCGGCCACACCGATGTGTCGCTTTGGTATGTGGTGCACGCGCCGCGCGACCAGGCCATCCGCTTCGACCGCGGCGAGTTCCACGGCGTGCGCTGGTTCGGCTTCGACGACCTGCCCTTGGAGCGCACCGACCCGCAGCTCGCGCGCTTCGTGGCCAAGCAGGCAAAATCGCGGCTTTGAGCGTCCGCACCGGCCGTGCGGCAGTGGCGGCCACGCCGCGCAACCGAAAAGCCCCCGATGAACCGTCCCCCCGCCGCACCGCCCCGCGCGCCGCGCCGTTTGCACCAAGGTGCACCGCAACGTCCGCATGACCCCCGGCGGCCCGCCTCTGCAGCCCCGCAGCGTGCGCCTGAAGCATGGCGTGGGCCCACACCGAGCGCAGGTTCAGCCGCCGGTGCCAGCAACGGCACATCCGCCAATGCCGCTGTGGACGGCGTGCGCCTGTCCAAGGTGCTGGCCGAGCGCGGCCTGGCCTCGCGCCGTGAAGCCGACGAATGGATCGAAGCCGGCTGGGTGAAGGTGAATGGCGTGCCTGCGGTGCTGGGCCAGCGCGTGCTCGCCGATGTGGCCATCGACATCGACCCGGCCGCGCACACCGAGCAGGCGCAGCGCGTGACCATCCTGCTGCACAAGCCCATCGGCTATGTGTCGGGGCAGGCCGAGGACGGCCACCAGCCCGCCAGCGTGTTGTTCACCGGGCCCAACCGTTGGAATGAGGACAAGGCACCGATCCGATTCCACCCAGGTCAGCAGCGCGGCCTGGCCCCGGCCGGGCGGCTGGACATCGATTCCACCGGGCTGTTGGTGCTGACGCAGGACGGCCGCATCGCCAAGCAGCTGATCGGCGAGGACAGCCAGGTCGAAAAGGAATACCTGGTGCGCGTGCTGCCCCACCCGGGCGGCGCCTGGTCGCCCGACAAGATCGCGCTGTTGCAGCAGGGCCTGGAGCTCGATGGCCGGCGCCTGAAACCCGCCCGCGTGAGCTGGGCCAACGAAGACCAGCTGCGTTTCGTGCTGCGCGAGGGCCGCAAGCGCCAGATCCGCCGCATGTGCGAATTGGTGGGCCTGCAGGTCACCGGCCTGAAGCGTGTGCGCATCGGCAGCGTGGTGCTGGGCAAGCTGCCCGCGGGCGCCTGGCGCTACCTGCGGCCGGACGAGCGCTTCTGATGCGGCCCGGCCTGACGCCGGCCACCGCCGCGCTGATGCTCACGCTGCTGCTGAGCCTGCAGCCGGTCACCACCGACCTGATGCTCACCGCGCTGCCCTCGCTGGCGGCCGACCTGAAGGCGCCGATGGCGCCGGTGCAACTCACGCTGTCGGCCACGGTGCTGGCCTTCGGGTTGGCTCAGCTGTTCTGGGGCCCGGTGGCCGACCGCTTCGGCCGGCGGCCGGTGATGTTGCTGGGTCTGGTCGGCTACTCGTTGGCCTGCGTCGGTGCCTGGACGTCGATGAACATCGAGACGCTGGTGCTGTGGCGTGCCGCACAGGGCGCCGCGATGGCCGCCGCCGTGGTCTGCGCCCGCGCCATGGTGCGCGACCTGTACGAGCCGCACGAGGGTGCCGGCGTCATGGCGCGTGCGCTCACCGGCCTGGGCGTGGTTGCCATCCTCTGCCCCTTGCTGGGTGGCCTGTTGGTCAGCGCCTTCGGTTGGCGCGCGGCCATCGCCGGCATGGGGGTGTGCGCCGTGGCGCTCACGGCCACCATCGCGTCGCAGCTCCCGGAGACCATCCGCCAGCGCAACCGCCACGCCACCCGCGCTGCACCGCTGCTGCACCAGAGCCTGGCCATCCTGCGCCACCCGGGATTCCGCGCCTGGACGCTGCTGGTGGCCTGCACTTACGGCGGCCTGTACACCACGCTGGCCAGCGCGGGCATCGTGATGATCCAGGTGCTGCAACTCAGCACCACGATGGCCGGCCTGGTGCTCAGCCTGATGGGCACGTCCTACATCGGCGGCACGCTGTTGTGCCGGCGCTGGCTGCCGCGCCATGGGCTCGTCGGCACGGTGGGCCGGGCGGCCTGGTTCTCGCTGGCAGCCGGCGCGATGCTGGCGGCGGTGGCGGTGACCGATGTGCGCTCGGTCTGGCTGTTGATGCTGTCGCTGTGCGTGTTCTCGGTGGGCCACGGCATGCACCAGCCTTGTGGACAGACGGGCGCCGTGTCGGCCTTCCCGCATGCGGCCGGGCTGGCCTCGGCGCTGGCAGGCTTTGCCTTGGCGCTGGTGGCCTTCGGCGTCGGCCTGTGGCTGGGCCAAGCCCTGGACGGCAGCGTGCGGCCGTTGGCCACGGGCGTGGCGGCGGGCGCCAGCCTCAGCGCCTTGGTGGCCTGGACGCTCGTGCGCCGCCATGGCGAGCCGCTGCCCCCCGTGCTGCCGGGTGCCGCGAGACCCGTGGCCGGATGACCAAGACCCTCGCCATTGCCGGCCCCACGGCCAGCGGCAAGAGTGCGCTCGCGCTGTCCGCCGCGCAGCGCTGGCCCATCGAGATCATCAGCGTGGATTCGGCGCTGGTGTTTCGCGGCATGGACATCGGTACGGCCAAACCCAGTGCCGCCGAGTTGGCCGCCGCGCCACACCACCTGATCGACATCCTCGACCCGACCGAGGCCTACTCGGCGGCGCAGTTCGTGGCCGATGCCGCCCGCCTCATCGCCGAGGTGCACGGGCGTGGCCGCCATGCGCTGCTGGTGGGCGGCACCATGCTGTACTTCAAGGCGCTGGTGAACGGGCTCGATGCAATGCCCGGTGCCGACCCCACCGTCCGCGCCGCCATCGATGCCCGCGCGGCCAGTGAAGGCTGGCCGGCCCTGCACGCCGAGCTGCAGCGCGTGGACGCCATCACCGCCGCCCGCCTGGCACCGAACGACGCCCAGCGCATCCAGCGCGCGCTGGAGGTCTGGCAGCTCAGTGGCGAGCCGCTGTCGGCCTGGCATGGCCGCCGCGCGATGCCGGCCATGGCGCTGCCCATGTTGTCGCTGGAGCCCGGCTCGCGGGCCTGGCTGCATGAACGCATCGCCCAACGCTTCGAGGCCATGCTGGCCGCTGGCCTGGTCGACGAAGTGCGGCACCTGCGTGCGCGTGATGACCTGCACCTGGGCCTGCCGTCCATGCGCTGTGTGGGCTACCGGCAGGCCTGGGAATGCCTGGACGCTGGCGATGTTTCGCCCTTGCGCGAACGGGGCATCGCTGCCACCCGTCAACTGGCCAAGCGGCAGCTGACCTGGTTGCGCTCGATGCCCGCCCGCACCGTGGTGGCCTGCGATGCGCCCGACGCGCCGGCGCAGGCGCTCGCCCACCTCGAACGCTTGCTGCAATGAACCCACCCGCGCTGCTTCGGGTGCAGGGCTTGACCAAGGCCTACGCCGACACGCCCGTGTTTGCCAATGTCGAGCTGAGCCTGGTGCCGGGCGAGTTCGTGGCCATGCTCGGCGAATCGGGCGTGGGCAAGTCCACGCTGCTGAACTGCATCGCCGGCCTGGACGACGCGGATGCCGGCCAGGTGCTGCTCGATGGCGTGGTGGTCGGCAGCCTGCCCGAGGCCCAGCGGGCCGAGTTGCGTCGCGCCAAGCTGGGTTTCGTCTTTCAGGCCTTTCACCTGTTGCCGCACCTGTCGGTGGCCGAGAACGTGGAACTGCCCTTGCGCCTGCTGGGCCGGCCGGATCCCCGGCGGGTCGAATCCTTGCTGCAATCCGTCGGGCTGGGTGGCCTGGGCGGGCGGTCGCCAGCGCAGCTGTCGGGTGGGCAGTTGCAACGCGTGGCACTGGCCCGGGCGCTGGTGCATCGGCCGCTGCTCATCCTGGCCGACGAACCCACCGGCAATCTCGACCCAGCCACCGCCGAACGCATGCTGGACGTGCTGCTGGCGCAGGTGCGCGCCGAAGGGGCGGCCTGCCTCCTGGTGACACATTCGGCCGCCGCGGCCGCGCGGGCCGATCGGGTGCTGCGATTGACGCCCTTGGGCATTGATTCTTGATGGGCGTCAATTGATACAGATCGGCCCAGACTAAAGTCGCGGCCATGCCTGCAGAGCTCTTCAACCACGATGGCCACCGCTGCCTGATGTTCCACGACCTGTGCGACGTCGGCGGCGAGGCGGTTCAAGCCAACCAGTTCCTGATCGTCAACGAGGACACCGGCGCGATCATCGACCCGGGCGGCAACCTGGCCTACAACGAGCTGTACATGGGCATGACCCGGCATTTCCCGCCCAGCCGGCTGAGCGCCATCATCGCCTCGCATGCCGACCCGGACATCATTGCCTCGCTCGATCGCTGGACCACGGCCACACCGGCACCGATCTACGTGTCCAAGTTGTGGGAGCGCTTCGTGCCGCACTTCTGCAAGGCCGGCAAGACGCAGGGCCGGGTGATCGGCATCCCGGACGCCGGCATGCGCATCCCCGTGGGCAGCAGCCACCTGCTGGCCCTGCCGGCGCACTTCCTGCACGCCGAAGGCAACTTCCAGTTCTACGACCCGATCTCGCGCCTGTTGTTCTCGGGCGACCTCGGTGTCTCGCTGGTCCCCGGCGCCGATTGCGGCAAGCCCGTGCATTCGCTGGCCAAGCTGCTGCCGCACATGGAAGGCTTTCACCGCCGCTACATGGTGTCCAACAAGATCCTGCGCCTGTGGGCCGACATGGTGAGCACGCTGAAGATCGACATGATCGTGCCGCAGCATGGCGCACCACTGGCCGGCCCGGCGGTTCAGGAGTTCATCGCCTGGACGCGCGAACTGCCCTGCGGCGTGGACCTGATGGGACCCCGCGACTACCAAGTGCCCGCCTGAAGGCATGAGCGGCCGGGCGCCCATCCGGTCGATCGCCCGTAACATGCGCCACCGATGTGGCGCCGCCTGTTCCCCCTGACCCTGGCCGAGTGGCGCCACCACCCCTGGCGCCACGGCGTGGCGCTGCTGGCGGTGGCGCTCGGCGTGGCGCTGGCCAGTTCGGTGCAGTTGATCAACCACTCGGCCTTGTCGGAGTTCTCGCAGGCCGTGCGCTCGGCCAACGGTGAGCCCGACCTGGTGCTGGCCGCGCGCGAGCGCAGCGGCCTGGCCGACAGCCTGCTCGACACCCTGCTGGCCGACGAACAGGTGGCCACCGCCAGCCCCGTGCTGGAGCTGGACAGCCAGGCCCGCCCGGTGCCTGACGTGCAAAGCGAGCGCACTGCCATGGCCCGTCGCCAGCCGCTCGACAGCCAGACCAGCCTGCGCCAGCCCGGTGACCCGCGGGTGAGCGTGCGCCTGATCGGCATCGACGCCTTGCAGGTGGCCCGCGTCGCACCCGCGCTGCTGCCACGGCCGGCCTCGGGCGCGTCGATGACCACCGCCATCGACCCGGCGCTGGCCTGGCTCAACCCGGCCGCACGGGCGCGGCTCGGCCTGCTGGACGGCGACAGCCTCGAGCTGCAATCGGCTGCGGGTTGGCAGCGCCTGCGCGTGGGCGGCTCGGTGGCCGCGGGCGGCAGCCCGTTGGTGGTGCTGGATCTGGCCGCGGCGCAGGCGCTGTTCGGCCGCGACGGCCGCTTCACCCGCATCGACGTGCAACTGGTCGCGGGCGTGGACCGCGACACCTGGCGCGCCGCACTGCAGCTGCCTGCGGACGCGCAGGTGGTGGCGGCCGACGACGCGGTGCAGCGGGTGTCCAACCTGTCGCGCGCCTACCGCGTCAACCTGGGGGTGCTGGCCCTGGTGGCGCTGCTGGTGGGTGGATTCCTGGTGTACTCGGTGGTCTCGCTGTCCGTCGCGCAGCGCACGCCGCAGCTGGCCTTGCTGGGCGTGCTGGGCCTGGCCGCGCGCGAACGCCGCAGCTGGGTGCTGGCAGAAAGCGCAGTGCTTGGCGCCGTCGGCAGTGCGCTGGGGCTGGGTGCCGGCGCCGGCCTGGCCGCGCTGGCCTTGCAGCTGTTGGGCGGCGATCTGGGCGGCGGCTACTTCCCGGGCGTGGCGCCGCAACTCGCCTGGCCGCCGCTCGCGCTGTTTGCGTGCTGGGCCATTGGCACCGCCGCCGCGGTGGTGGGCGCCTGGTGGCCGGCTCGCCAGGCCGAAAGCCTGAAGCCTGCCCTGGCGCTGAAAGGCATGGGCAGTGGCGCCGGCACGGCGGCACCGCGGTGGCCGGTGCTGGTCTTGCTGGCGGCCGGTGTCGTGCTGGCAACCCTGCCCCCGGTGGGCGGGTTGCCGCTGGCGGCCTATGCCTCGGTGGCCTTGCTGCTGGCCGGCGGAGTGGCTGCGGTGCCTTGGGCGGTGCAGGCGCTGCTGGCCTGGCAGCGCATGCGGACTTCGACCGAAGCGACCCACGGCTGGCGCCGCAGCGTGCTCGCCTGGCTGGCCTGGCGCCGCGCGCGCTTTGCACGCCAGACCGCCAGCGCCACGGTGGCCGGCGTGGTGGCCAGCCTGGCCCTGTCGGTGGCGTTGACGGTGATGGTCGGCAGCTTTCGCGATGCGGTCAACGTTTGGCTCGACACGGTGTTGCCCGCCGACCTTTACGCCCGCAGCTCGGCCAGTGCCGCCGCCGCGGACCAGACCGCCTTGCCCGAGGGCTTTGCCGAGGCCGCCAATGCGCTGCCGGGTGTGCAGCAGGTGCAGGCCTCTCGCGTGGTGCCCATGGCCATCGACCCCCGCCAACCGGCGGTGGTGCTGATCGCCCGCCCGCTGCCCGACCCGGAACGCAACCTGGCCTTGCTGGGCGGCGTGCGGCCGACCCAGGCCGGCGAGTTGGGCGTCTTCGTCAGCGAGCCCGCCGCCGCCATCCACGGATGGACGGCCGGCGCGGTGATCCGCCTGCCCTTGCCGGGCGGCGATCGCACGGCCCGCGTGCGAGGCATCTGGCGCGACTATTCGCGCCAGTTCGGCGCCGTGGCCATCGATCTGGCGGATTACCAGGCGCTCACCGGTGACCGACGCCTGAACGACCTGGCCCTGTGGCTCAAGCCCGGTGTGCCACCGAGCGCGGTGGACAGCGCCCTGCGCCGCCTGGCCGGCCCCGACCACCCGCTGGACACCGCCAGCACGGCCGACCTGCGACGCATCTCGCTGACCATCTTCGACCGCAGCTTTGCCGTCACGCGCTACCTGCAGGTGGTGGCCATCGCGGTCGGGCTGGTGGGCGTGGCGGCCAGCCTGTCGGCGCAGGTGCTGGCCCGGCGCAAGGAATTCGGCCTGCTGGCCCACCTGGGCTTCACCCGGCGCCAGACGATCGTGCTGGTGACGCTCGAATCGCTCGCCTGGCTGGCCGCCGGCTGCATCGTCGGCGTGGCGCTCGGCCTGGCCATCGCGGTGGTGCTGGTGCAGGTGGTCAACCCGCAGAGCTTCCACTGGACCATGCCCATGCAGGTGCCCGGTTGGCGCCTGGTGGCGCTGGCCGGGGCGGTGCTGGTGGCTGGTGGCGTCACAGCCGCCTTCAGTGCGCGCCGCGCCGCGTCGCGCCATGCGGTGCAGGCCGTGAAGGAGGACTGGTGAACCCGCTGCGCCGCTGGATGCTGGCATGGCCCGCCGCCATGACGGCCGGTCAGGCCGCGCACGCCATCAGCGCATCGTCGCCAACGCCCAGCACCGCCATCGCCGACGGCGATGACGTGCGGCCCAAGCGTGCGCTGAGCTTCCCGCGCGACCACGGTGCCCACCCCGGCAGCCGCATCGAGTGGTGGTACGCAACTGGATGGACAGCCCCCGAAGAGGGCGCCATGCCGATGGGCTTTCAGCTCACATTCTTCCGCAGCCGCACGGGCCTGGGCGATGCGCTGCAGGGCCGACAGGTGCCACGGCAGCTGCTGTTCGCCCATGCGGCCATCACCGAGCTGAAGCCCGGCGGCCATCGCCACGCCCAGCGCCTGGCGCGTTGGAGCGGCGACGAAGCCGCAGCCGGTTCGCTGGGCACGGGCGCTTCACGCAACGACACCCACTTGCGACTGGGGGCCTGGCAGCTGACGCGCACCGACGCCACCGGCCGCAGCGTCTACCGCGCCCGGCTGGCTGCGCCGGAGGCCGGTTTCACGCTTGCGCTGCAACTGGCCGGCACCCAAGCGGTGCTGCTGCAAGGCGACCAGGGCTACTCGCTCAAAGGCCCGCCGGGTGCGGCGGGCGAGCCCGCGCACGCCAGTCACTACTACTCGCAACCCCAACTGGCGGTGCAAGGCCTGGTCACGCTCGACGGACGCGAGCGGGCCGTGAGCGGCAAGGCCTGGCTGGACCACGAATGGAGCCAGTCCCTGATGCCCGTGGCGGCCGTGGGTTGGGACTGGATCGGCATCAACCTCCTCGATGGCGGTGCACTCACCGCGTTTGTGCTGCGCACGGCCGACGGCCACGCGCTGTGGGCCGGGGGCAGCCACCGCGCGGCGGGCGGCGGCCTGCGGGTCTTCGCACCTGGCGAGGTGCATTTCGTCGCACAGCGCCACTGGCTGAGCCCGACGACCGGCGGTCGCTACCCGGTGCGCTGGCACTTGACCACACCGGCGGGCACGCACGAGCTGGAGGCGCTGCTGGACGCCCAGGAGCTGGACAGCCGGCGCAGCACGGGTGCGGTGTACTGGGAGGGCCTGGCCGAGCTGCGCGGCGTCACGGGGCAGCGCATGGGCCTGGGCTACCTGGAAATGACGGGCTACGTCGGCGCTTTGCGCCTCGGCTGAGCTGTTCGACGGTCGCCGCAGGGCGCCGTCCTGGCACGCTCAGGGGCTGCCCGGCACGCGGCGATCGCCACCCATCGTGGCCGGGCTGCGCTTGGGCGGCACCGGCGCGGCGCGCACACAGTTGCGGCCCGCCTGCTTGGCGGCGCGCAGGGCAGCGCCGGCATCGCCGATCACCTGGTCCAGCTCGGCATGGTTGGCCCCGATCGAGGCCACGCCCACGCTCACGGTCACCGCCACTGAACCCGTGGGCCAGCTCATGCGGAAGTTGTGGATCCGCTCACGGATGCGCTCAGCGACGTCGATCGCGCCGATCGGATCGGTCTGCGGCAGGTACACCACCAGCACGCCCGCATTGAAGCGCGCCATCAGGTCGTACTGGCGCAGCGTGGCGATCACCAGGCGCGTGAGTTGCACCAGCACCGCGTCGCCGCAGGCCTGGCCATGCAACTCGTTGATGCGGCGCAGGTGGTCGGCGTCGATCATCAGCAGCGCAGCGTCCTCGCCGTGCCGGCGGATGCGCGACCACTCGCGGTCGGCAGCGGCGATGAAGTAGCGCTGCGTGTAGGCGCCGGTCAGCGCGTCGCGAATGTCGGACGGCGTGTCGAACGAGCTGGGCACGGCCGCGGGCAACATCATCGGTTCGGTGTCCGCCATGGCACGCGCTGTCTCGACCACGGCCGGCGCGGGCTCCGGGGCGGCGTGCTCGGCCATCGCCTGCGGTGCAGCGCCGACATCGCTCGGGGACACCGCCAGCCATGCCCAGATGCCGGCTGCGGCCACGGCGCCCGTCAAGGCACCCAGACCGCTCGCCAGCGCCAACGCACCGGACGACGACGTCGCGGCGGCGCGCAGCCAGTCCGCCGGCAAGGTGCTGGCCAAGGCGCCCACCAGGGCACCGAGCACGGCGCCAGCCGCCAAGGCTGCGAGCAACTGAGCCCAGATCGGGCGGCGGGGGCCGGCGGGTACTGCAGTGGATTGGGACGGATGCGTTTCCATGGACTTCGATTCAAGCACAAGCCGGCCTTGGTGGGGCGTGAACATGGGGTTTCGGCAGCCAAGGCCAGACATCAAGCTGAGGGGGGTGCGCCGGGCACGAACTGTGACAAAGGCACGCCCGTTCGTCCCTGTGGAGACCGGTGACGCACCACGCGCGGTGTGTGCCAGGGCCAGCGGCGGCCAGGCGATCAGCCGGAGCGCGCTGGCTTGGCCAACGCCCCCGCCTTCAAGGCCGGCTCATCCACAGGCCGTTCACCGCAACGCGCTCGGCGACCAGGGGGCTTGACGCGCAGGGCCGATGACACTAGAGTGATATCACTTTGATGTCAAAGGAGATCTGCATGATGGTTCAATCCAGACGCCATGAGACGGCAGCCACCACGGGCAACGGCTATGTGATGGCGGCCCTGGGCATGCTGTGCATTGCCGGCGGCGTGGGCATGCTCGTGGCCAGGTTGGCGGTGGGTGGCGTGGGGGTGGTGGCGATGGCAGTGCTGCTGATCTGCGGCGGCTTGCTGCTGGCCGGGATGTACATGCTGCAGCCCAACGAGGCGGCCATCCTGACGCTGTTTGGCCAATACGTGGGCACCGATCGCCACGAGGGCCTGCGCTGGGCCAACCCGTTCTATCGGCACCGCAAGCTCTCGCTGCGCGCCCGCAATCTGAATGCCCCGACGCTCAAGGTGAACGACAAGCGCGGCAACCCGGTGGAGATCGGCGCGGTGGTGGTCTGGCGCGTGAGCGACACGGCGCAGGCCCTGTTCGATGTCGATGATTTCGAACGTTATGTCGGTGTGCAGGCCGAGGCCGCCATCCGCCACCTGGCCTCGCGCTACGCCTACGACGACGGCGAGGACCTGGCCGCCGGCGAGCACACGCTGCGTGGCGGACTGGACGAGGTGTCGCAAGCCTTGCGCGAGGAATTGCAGAAGCGCTTCGAGGCCGCCGGCGTGGAGGTGCTTGACGCCAAGATCAGCCACCTGGCCTACTCGCCCGAGATTGCCCAGGTGATGCTGCGCCGGCAGCAGGCCGAGGCCATCATCAGCGCGCGATCCAAGATCGTGCACGGCGCAGTGAGCATGGTCGAGGCCGCGCTCAAGGCCTTGTATGAACGCGACATCGTCACACTGGACGACGAGCGCAAGGCCGCGATGGTGAGCAACCTGCTGGTGGTGCTGTGCTCGGACAAGGATGCGCAGCCCATCATCAACACCGGCACGCTCTACAACTGAGGCACCGGCGGTTCAGACACGGCGGCGCTGCATCATGGCCAGCCCTGACAAGAAGGCGTTCGCGTTGCGCATCGATCCGGCCCTGTGGGCCGAGGTGGAGCGCCTGGCCGCGCAAGAGCTGCGCAGCGCCAACGCCCAGGTCGAATACCTGTTGCGCGAGGCCCTGGCGCGGCGTGGGCGGCTGCCCGAGTCGATGAGCGGCCTGAAGAAGCCGGGGCCCGGCAAGGATTGAGGGCGCCGCCTACACTCGCGCCCCATGCCGTCGCCCGAACCATCCTCCCAGCCCGCCCCCATCCCAAGCGACGCCGCCAAGAGCCGCCCGGCGGCCAAGCAAGTCAAATCCATCTCTGGTCTGCTGCCCTTTCTGCGACCCTATCGCGGCCGCATCGCGTTGGCGCTGCTGTTCCTGGTGATGGCTGCGGTGAGCACGCTGGTGTTCCCGATGGCGCTCAAATTGTTGATCGACGAAGGCGTGGTCGCCGCCGACCCGGCCAGCCGCGTGATGGCCCTGCGTGGCCACTTCCTCGCCCTGTTTGCAGTGGGTGCCGCACTCGGCCTGTTCTCGGCGCTGCGCTTCTACATGGTCACCTGGCTGGGCGAGCGCGTCACGGCCGACCTGCGCAACGCCGTCTATGCGCACGTGGTGCGGCAAAGTCCGGAGTTCTTCGAGTCCAACGCCACCGGCGAGGTGCTGTCTCGCCTGACCACCGACACCACGCTGGTGCAGACCGTCGTCGGCTCCTCGCTGAGCATGGGCTTGCGCAACGCGGTGATGGGCATCGGCGCGCTGGCCATGCTGGTCGTCACCAACCCGTATGTGATGACGCAGGTGCTGGGCATCCTGGTGCTGGTGGTGCTGCCCAGCCTGTACTTCGGCCGCCGCGTGCGCAAGCTCAGCCGCGCCAGCCAGGACCGCGTGGCCGATTCCAGCGCCATCGCCGCCGAGGTGCTCAATGCCATCCCGGTGGTGCAAAGCCACACCCAGGAGGCGCGCGAAGCCCGGCGCTTCGATGCATCCACCGAGCGTGCCTTCGAAACCGCCCGCAAGCGCACCCTGGTGCGCTCGATGCTGGTGGCCTTCATCATCACCGCCACCTTCGGCGCGCTGCTGTGGGGCCTGTACCAGGGCACGCAAGCCGTGATCCAGAACCGCATCAGCGCCGGCCACCTGGGGCAAACCGTGGTGTTCGTGATCATCCTGGTGAGCAGCGTGGCGGTGCTGTCCGAGGTGTACGGCGACCTGCTGCGCGCAGCCGGTGCCACCGAACGGCTGATGGAGTTGCTGTCGGCCGAGTCTCCAGTGGCCGAGCCGACCTCGCCCCAGCCGATGCCACCCACGCGCGGCGGCTCGGCGCTGCACTTGAGCGGCGTGAACTTCCACTACCCCTCGCGCCCGAAGCACCCGGCGTTGCTGGATTTCAACCTGGACGTGCGGCCTGGCGAGACCGTGGCCCTGGTGGGCCCGAGCGGGGCGGGCAAGAGCACGGTGTTCCAGTTGCTGCTGCGTTTCTACGACGCGCAAAGCGGTCAGATCCGCCTCGACGGTGTGGAGGTGCGCGCCACCTCGCTGCTGGCGCTGCGCCAGCGCATCGGCATCGTGCCGCAGGACAGCACGATCTTCTCCAGCACCGCGCTGGACAACATCCGCTACGGTCAGCCGGAGGCGACCGAAGCGCAGGTGATCGCCGCCGCCCGGGCCGCCTTTGCGCACGACTTCATCAGCGCGCTGCCCGAGGGCTACCACAGCTTTCTGGGCGAGCGCGGCGTGCGCCTGTCCGGTGGGCAACGTCAGCGCATCAGCATCGCCCGCGCGATGCTGAAGAACCCGCCGCTGCTGCTGCTGGACGAGGCCACCAGCGCGCTGGACGCCGAAAGCGAACGCATGGTGCAGGCCGCGCTCGAAAGCGCGATGGCCGACCGCACCACGCTGGTGATCGCGCACCGCCTGGCCACCGTGCAACGCGCCGACCGCATCGTGGTGATGGAGGCCGGGCGCATCGTGGACATCGGGCGCCACGACGAACTCGTGGCCCGCGGCGGGCTCTATGCGCGGCTGGCGGCCATGCAATTCGGCATGGAGGCGCCGGAGGGCGCGATCGTGGCCGGCCCGGCGCCAGCGAACGCATAATTCCGGGCGCTGCGCTCAGCGCAGCGCCCGTCACGAGACCCGCGAATGAACCAGCCCACACGACGCCCCGTGCGCAACCAATACGAAGACTTCATGCGTCATGTGTTCGAGCACGGCGTGGCCAAGGGCGACCGCACCGGCACCGGCACACGCAGCGTGTTCGGCCACCAGATGCGCTTCGACCTGCATGAAGGCTTCCCCTTGGTCACCACCAAGAAGGTGTTCCTGAAGGCGGTGATCGTCGAGCTGCTGTGGTTCCTGCGTGGCGACAGCAACGTGAAGTGGCTGCAAGAGCGTGGCTGCACGATCTGGGATGAATGGGCGCGCGAGGACGGCGACCTGGGGCCGGTCTACGGCGTGCAGTGGCGCAACTGGCCCACGCCCGATGGCCGTCACATCGACCAGATCGCCGAGGTGATCCAGCAGCTCAAGACCAACCCCGACTCGCGCCGCATCATCGTCAGCGCCTGGAACGTGGCCGACTTGCCGAAGATGGCGCTGATGCCCTGCCACGCCTTCTTCCAGTTCTACGTTGCGGACGGAAGGCTGAGTTGCCAGCTCTACCAGCGCAGCGCCGACATCTTCCTCGGCGTGCCCTTCAACATCGCCAGCTATGCGCTGCTCACCCACATGCTGGCGCAGCAATGCGATCTGGATGTGGGCGAGCTCATCTGGACCGGCGGTGACTGCCACATCTACGACAACCACGTGGAGCAGGTGCAGACCCAGTTGCAGCGCACGCCCTTGCCTTACCCAGTGCTGAAGATCGGCCGCAGGCCGGCATCCCTGTTCGAGTACGAGGTCGCTGACTTTGAAGTGCAGGACTATCAGCACCACCCGGCCATCAAGGCGCCGGTGGCGGTATGAGCACCTTGTCGCTGATTGCAGCAGTGGCGCGCAACGGCACCGTGGGCGTCCGCAACCGGTTGCCCTGGCACCTGCCGCAGGACATGGCGCACTTTCGCGCCGCCACGCTGGGCTGCCCGGTGATCATGGGACGCAAGACCTGGGACTCGCTGCCCGAACGCTTTCGCCCGCTGCCCGGACGTCACAACATTGTCGTCACACGCCAGCAGAATTGGCACGCCTCGGGTGCCACGGCGGTGCATGACTTGCCTGCAGCGCTGGCTGCGGCGGCGCCGGCACCCAAGGTGTTCGTGATCGGCGGTGCGTCGCTCTACGCGGCGGCTTTGCCCTTGGCCGATGAGCTCATGCTCACCGAAATCGACGCCGACTTCGAGGGCGACGCCCACTTTCCCGCCTGGCCGCGCGAGCAGTTCGCCGAGCTGCGGCGCGACCAGCACCAGGCCTCCACCGCCAACGACTTCGCCTTTTCTTTCGTCACCTACCAACGCATTCAGCACTGAGGAGCACGCCCCATGTCAGGACACGGTTTTCACGTTCACGGCCCGCACGACCACGAGTTGGAGCACGCCGCGCAGCATGGCAACAAGGACAGCTTCGCCGGCATGATCGCGGTGGCCACGGCCATCCTGGCCACCATCGGCGCGCTGTTCTCCTACATGGGCGGCCTCACTCAGGCCAACGCCGGCCTGTTCAAGAACGACGCGGCCATCAAGAAGACAGAGGCCAGCAACCAATGGAACTACTACCAGGCCAAGAGCAGCAAGCAAAACCTGGCCGAACTGGCACAGGCCCTGGTGGCCGAGGACAAGAAGCACCTCTACAAGGATGAGGTCGAGCGCTACAAGAAGGAAAAGGCCGAGATCAAGACCGCGGCTGAAAAGCTCGAGGCCGAATCCACCGAATGGGACAAGCGGTCCGAGGCGCAATTGCACCTGCACCACCGCTGGGCCCAGGCCACCACGGCGCTGCAGATCTCCATCGCGCTGGCCGCCATCGCGCTGCTCACGCGGCGCAAGTGGCTGGAATACGGGGTGTTCGGCGTGGCGGGTGTTGGTGTCGTGCTGGGCATCATGGCCATGCTGCACAAGTGAACGAGCGGTCCACGGTGATGGCTGATTCGAGCCGCCCGCTGCTTGGCAAGGTGGCGCTGATCACCGGTGCAAACACCGGCATCGGCCGCGTCACGGCCCGGGAGTTGGCGCGGCAGGGTGCGCAGGTGTTCATCGCCTGCCGCTCTGCGGCGCGCGCCCAGCCGGTGATCGACGAGCTTCGCGGCCTGGGCCTGGCTGGCAGCATGGAACTGCTGCCGCTCGATCTGGGCGACTTCGCCTCGGTGCGGGCCTGCGCCCAGGCCTTTCTGGCACGCGACCTGCCCTTGCACCTGCTCATCAACAACGCCGGGCTGGCGGGCTCGCGCGGGCTCACGGCCTCGGGCTTCGAGCTGGCCTTTGGTGTCAATCACATGGGCCATTTCCTGCTCACGCAATTACTGCTGGATCGCCTGCGTCAATCGGCGCCGGCCCGCATCGTGACCGTGGCCAGTCGCGCCCACAAGCGCGTGAATGGTCTGCAGTGGGACGCACTGCGCCAGGGCACCCGCACACGCACGGGCGTCCTGGAATATGGCGTGTCCAAGCTGGCCAATGTGCTGTTCAGCGCCGAGCTGGGCCGCCGGCTCGCGGGCAGTGGCGTGACCACCTATGCCCTGCATCCCGGCGTGGTCGCCTCCGACGTCTGGCGCTCGGTGCCCTGGCCGCTGCGCTCGCTGATGAAGCTGGCCATGATCTCGCCCGAGGAAGGTGCGGCCACGACGCTGCACTGCGCCACCGCCCCAGCCTTGTCCAGCGAGACCGGCCTGTACTACGACCAGTGCGCTCCGCGCCCACCCAGCGCGGTGGCACAGAACACGGCGCTGGCCGGCGAGCTGTGGCAGCGCAGCGAAACCTGGGTGCGGTAGAACGCCGACCAGAGGCACATCCTCGAGCCCACCCAAGGCACTGCCATGAAACTCGCCACCTGGAACGTCAATTCGCTCACTGTGCGGCTGCCCCAATTGCTGGACTGGCTGCAGGCTCACCAGCCCGACGCGCTGGTGCTGCAGGAGACCAAGCTCACCGACGACAAGTTTCCGCAGGCCGAATTGGCCGCGGCCGGCTGGCGCAGCGTTTGGTTCGGGCAGAAGACCTACAACGGCGTGGCGCTGCTGGCACGTGAGGAAGCAAGCGACGTCGTGCGCAACATCCCAGGCTTTGCCGACGAGCAGGCGCGCGTGATTGCTGGCACCGTGGCGGGCATCCGAATCATTGGCGCCTATTTCCCGAACGGCCAGGCCCCTGACAGCGACAAGTTCGTCTACAAGCTGCGCTGGATGGATGCGCTGCACGCTTGGTTGCGCGCCGAGCTGACAGCTCACCCGCAGTTGGTGCTGATGGGCGACTTCAACATTGCGCCCGAAGACCGCGATGTGTTCGACCCGGTGGCCTGGGCCGGCCAGATTCATTGCACCGACGCCGAGCGCGAGCACTTCCGCGGCCTGCTCGGCCTGGGACTGACCGATGCCTTTCGGCAATTCGAACAGCCGCCGCGCACCTGGAGCTGGTGGGATTATCGTAACCTGGCGTTTCGCAAGAACCAGGGGCTGCGCATCGATCACATCCTGCTCAGCCAGGCCTTGTTGCCCCGGCTTCAGGCCTGCCAGGTGGACAAGGCACCGCGCCGCAACGAGCGGCCCAGCGACCACGCCCCGGTGGTGGTGGAGTTGGGCGCCTGAGTCGCGTCACACATTGCGGTGAACACCGACGCGTGCCCGTGGCATGATTCGAAACCGAGCCTTGGCGCTTCGATTCCTTGCACGCTCTGTCCCGGCCGTCAGTCTCCATGAGCAAAGTGTCGACCCAATCCATGCCGCTGGATTCCCCGCCGGGGACTGGCGGTGGCAAGGGCTTTGAGCCGCTCAGCTGGCTGCGTCGGCGACTGTTCAAGCCCCGAACCAAGCGGCCGCCGCGTGAAGCCATCACGCTGGTGGCCTTTCCGCCTCCGCTCGGCCGCGGCCATGCCCTGCGTCTGGCACATCGGGCCCTGCATGAACTGTTTGGCCAGCAAGAGGGATTGCGGCAAGTGCTGCCTCACCTGAGCTTGTTGGAACAGGCGCTGGGTCGCAAGGGCTCGAAGGCGCTGCGGCGGCTGCCGACCCAGGTGCTGCACCGGGCCCTTGAACAGCTGGAAGACCTGCAGACCAGCGAGAACCACGTGGACCTCGCCACGCTCCGGACACGCCTGGTCGAAACCCTGGCTCTGCGCAGCGTGATCACGCCGACCGACACCGGACCCGGCTCGGGGCCGGGCGTGCCGCTGTCGATGTTCGGGGTCGAGGTGCAGGAAGGCTCGCACTCGGCATTCAATGAGGCCGAGCGCCACTGGACCACTGCCGGGTCACGCCAGCCGCCGCGGCGGCAGTAGTCGGCTTTTCGGCGCTCGCCTGAGCTGGCTTCCGCGTCGCCTGGATGACCTGGTCAGTCCAGTTTCAGGTCCTGGATCTTGCGGGTGATGGTGTTGCGGCCGATGCCCAGCTTCAATGCCGCTTCGATGCGACGTCCGCGGGTGAGGTCCAGCGCCACCTGGATCAGCGCGCCCTCGAACTGACGGGACAAGGCGTTCCACACATCGGGCTCATCGCCTTCGAGCATGCGGCGCGCTTCGCGTTGCAGGTCGGGCAGCCAGGCACCTGTCAGCCCACCCGCCATCTGCGGCAGCGCAGCGATCTCGGCTGCGACCACCGGCGCTGATGAGGATGCCATGCCACCCATCACACCCGATGATGGTGCCATCGACTCCGCCGCTGCAGATTCCTGGCCGCTCAGTTCGGGTGGCAGGTCCTTCGGTTCGATCACCTGTGCGGGCGCCATCACCGTCAACCAGTGGCACACGTTTTCCAGCTGGCGTACGTTGCCGGGGAAGTCGAACGCCATCAACTGGTCCAGCGCGGCATCGGTGATGCGTTTGGGCTCCACACCGAGTTCCTTGGCGCTCTTGCCGAGAAAGAATCGCGTCAGCGCTGGAATGTCCTCGCGACGCTCGCGCAGTGGGGGCAAGCGCAGGCGAATCACGTTGAGACGGTGAAACAGGTCTTCGCGGAACGCACCCTCGCGGACGCGCTGCTCCAGGTTCTGGTGCGTGGCAGCAATCACGCGCACATTGGCACGCAGCGGCTGGTGGCCGCCAACGCGGTAGAACTGCCCATCGGACAACACGCGCAACAGACGCGTCTGCAGATCGAAGGGCATGTCGCCGATTTCGTCGAGAAACAGCGTGCCGCCATCGGCCTGCTCGAAGCGCCCGCGGCGCGTGGCCTGCGCGCCGGTGAAGGCTCCACGCTCATGACCGAACAGCTCGGACTCGAGCAGGTCCTTCGGAATGGCCGCGGTGTTGATGGCGATGAACGGCCCCTTGCTGCCAGCATCGCCGCGCGGGCTGTGCTTGTGCAGCGCGCGGGCCACCAGTTCCTTGCCCGAACCCGATTCGCCAGTGATGAGCACGGTGACATTGCTCTGCGACAAACGGCCAATGGCACGAAACACGTCTTGCATGGCCGGTGCCTGACCCAGCATCTCGGGCATCTCTGCACTGGCCGCATCGCCCACGGCCTCGCGCAGGCTCTCTTCGAGCGCACGGCGGATCAGCTCCACGGCCTTGGGCAAATCGAAAGGCTTGGGCAGGTACTCGAATGCGCCGCCCTGGAAGGCCGACACCGCGCTGTCCAGGTCGGAGTAGGCGGTCATGATGATGACCGGCAGCCCAGGCAGCTTCTCCTTGACCTTGTTGAGCAGGTCGATGCCCGAGCCGCCAGGCATGCGAATGTCGCTGACCAGCACCTGTGGCGTGTCATCGACCAACGCGGCCAGTACGTCGCGCGGATTGGAGAAGCTGCGCACCGCCAGCTGTTCGCGCGCCAGCGCTCGTTCCAGCACAAAGCGGATGGATTGGTCGTCGTCAACGATCCAGATGGGTTTCATGTGGCTTCAAGGTCCGGTTCGTGCTGCGACTGCTCGGGCTGCCACGCCAACTCGAAGTCGTGTCAGGGCAGCGGTATGACGATGTGGAAGATCGTCCGGCCGGGCTCGCTGGTGCATTCGATCGTGCCCTGGTGTTGTTGCACGAAGGTCTGCGCCAGTGTGAGCCCGAGGCCGGATCCACCATCGCGCCCCGATACCAGCGGGTAGAAGATGCGATCCTGGATCTCCTCGGGCACACCGGGCCCGTTGTCCTCGATATGCAATTCCAATGCCAGTTTGAAGCGCTGCTTGCCAATCGTCACCTGTCGGGCCGCACGGGTGCGCAGCACGATGACGGCATCGCCCGATTCCATCCGCTCGGACAAGGCCTGCGCCGCGTTGTGGGCGATGTTGAGTACCGCCTGGATCAACTGCTCGCGGTCGCCGCGAAACTCGGGCAGCGAGGTGTCGTAGTCGCGCTGCACCTTCAGCCCACGTGGAAACTCGGCCAGGATCAGTGCCCTCACCCGCTCGCACACCTCGTGCACGTTCACGTCGCCCACCACGTGCGGCCGGCGGTGCGGTGCCAGCAGGCGATCCACCAGGGCCTGCAGGCGATCGGCCTCGCGGATGATGACCTGGGTGTACTCGGTGAGTTCTCTTGAGCTCAGTTCCATCTCGAGCAACTGCGCCGCGCCGCGGATGCCCCCCAAGGGATTCTTGATCTCGTGCGCCAGGTTGCGGATCAACTCCTTGGTGACCTGCACCTGACCGAGCGCGCGTTCCTCGCGGTCCTGGCGTGTCTGCTGTTCGATCTCCAACATCTCCACGACCACGCGGTCTGTGCGGTGGTCGATCTGGGTGACGATCACGTGCACCGGCAGCTGCTCGTGGGCCGCCACGGGCGCGCGCTTCATCACCGCGTCAAAGCGCGCCGTGGCCACCTCGTTGCGCACCACGGCCGCCAGCGTGTCGCGCATGGGCCGCGGGTCGACGAACCACTCGAGCAGGCTGCTGCGCATCAAGGTGCGGCGCGACAGGCCCGCCACCGTCTCCAGCATCGCGTTGACGTAGAGCAGGCTGCCGTCGGGCCCGACCACGGCCACCATGGTGGCCAGCAGGTCGAGTGCGCCATAGGACCCCGGCTCGCTGCTCGGGCTGCCCGATTCGCCCCCCCCAGGAGCAGGCGCCACCACCGCCGGTGGAGTCGCGCCAGAACGGACTCGCGTCATGGTGCGATCTTGGCCAATTCGCGCTTGATGGCGGCGATGTCGCTGTCGGTGCGGGTGATGCTGGCCTTGAGCGACGAGACCCGATCCAGATAGCGCTGGTAGTTGCGCTCTTCACCACGCCGCTCAGGTTCACCGTTGTTGTACTCGAGCTTGAGCGCCGCCAGCTTCTCTTCTTCGCGCCGCAGCTCGTCTTCGAGGATGCGACGCGCGTCCGCGTCGCGTTGGCGCTGGGCCGACGGGTCGACCTTGCTGTCGGCGGCCCGTGCAGCCGAAGCCGGCGCCGCCACACCCGCTTTCGGGCGTGGCATCTGGATCACGGTGATGGGTGTTCCTTCCACCAGGCGGCAGCCCTTCTCTCGCGCCTCGGTCACGCTCATCGCATCGGTGTACAGCACCGGCGGCCCGGGGCACCGGTAGACATTGGCCGAGGGTGCCGAGGCCTGTGCCCAGGCCAAGCCGCCCAGCACCGTCGCGGCAATACCGATCACGAGCCTGCGAATCATCCAGCGAACTCCATGGCGGCACCACGGCCGCCCGAGCGCATTGTGACGCAGTGCACCATGAAAAAGGGCGGCCTGTGGCCGCCCTGCTTGCCGAGATCGCCGCGCGATCAGAGCGTGTAGTACATGTCGAACTCCACGGGGTGCGTGGCCATGCGGAAACGCGTGACTTCCTGCATCTTCAGCTCAATGTAGGCATCGAGGTACGTGTCGGTGAACACACCACCCTTGGTGAGGAACGCGCGGTCCTTGTCCAGGTATTCCAGCGCCTGGTCCAGGCTGTGGCACACGGTGGGGATCTTCGCGTCTTCTTCCGGCGGCAGGTGGTACAGGTCCTTGGTGGCGGCTTCGCCCGGGTGGATCTTGTTTTCCACACCGTCCAGACCCGCCATCAGCATCGCCGAGAAGCCCAGGTAGGGGTTCATCAGCGGATCGGGGAAGCGCGCTTCGACGCGACGGCCCTTGGGGTTGGCCACGTACGGGATGCGGATCGAGGCCGAGCGGTTCTTGGCCGAATAGGCCAGCTTCACCGGGGCTTCGAAGCCAGGCACCAGGCGCTTGTAGCTGTTGGTGCCGGGGTTCGTGATCGCATTCAGCGCGCGGGCGTGCTTGATGATGCCGCCGATGTAGTACAGCGCGAAATCCGACAGGCCGGCATAGCCGTCACCGGCGAACAGGTTCTTGCCGTCCTTCCAGACCGACTGGTGCACGTGCATGCCGCTGCCGTTGTCGCCGACGATGGGCTTGGGCATGAAGGTGGCCGTTTTGCCATAGGCGTGGGCCACGTTGTGGATCACGTACTTCTGCAACTGCACCCAATCGGCGCGCTGGATCAGCGTGGAGAAACGGGTGCCGATCTCCATCTGCCCGGCGTTGGCCACTTCGTGGTGATGCACTTCGACCGGGATGCCCATCGATTCGAGGATCAGGCACATCTCCGAACGCAGATCCTGGCCCGAATCGACCGGTGGCACGGGAAAGTAGCCCCCCTTGACCGACGGACGGAAGCCCGAATTGCCGTGCTCGTATTCCTTGCCGGTGTTCCAGGCGGCTTCCTCGGCTTCGATCTTCGAGAAGCAGCCCGACATGTCGTTGCCCCAACGCACGCTGTCGAAGACGAAGAACTCAGGCTCCGGGCCGAAGAAGGCGGTGTCACCCAGGCCGGTGCTCTTCATGTAGGCCTCGGCGCGCTTGGCCAGCGAGCGCGGATCGCGCTCGTAGGGCTTGTGGTCGGCCGGGTCGATCACATCACAGGTCAGGATGATGGTCGGCTCTTCGAAGAACGGGTCGATGTTCGCGGTGTTCGGGTCGGGCATCAGCAGCATGTCCGAGGCCTCGATGCCCTTCCAGCCGGCGATCGAGGAACCGTCGAACGCATGGCCCGACGTGAACTTGTCTTCATCGAAATGGGAAACAGGCACGGAAACGTGCTGTTCCTTGCCGCGGGTGTCGGTGAAACGGAAATCAACGAACTTGACTTCGTTTTCCTTCACCATCGACATCACGTCGGCGACGGTCTTGGCCATCAGAATCTCCTAGCAGGACGCGGGTAGCAGGGGTTGTGGGATGAGGGTGGTGCAAACATCGCTGGCCACAGGGCGAACCCCAGGGCAAAGGCGCACAGGAATGTAGCAGAAAGCGTGCCTGATCCCGGGCAAGCGAGGGCTGCTGGGCGCATGGGAATCGACCCGCCACCAAGCACCAGGCCGCACCAATTTGCAGCACTCAAATGCACCGATACGGCGCGCCTCAGACGACCTTCATTGCACCAGGTTGGTGCTGAATTGGGCGCCGAGTTGATCCAGCCCCGTGCACAGGTCGGCAAAGGCCAGGTCGACCGCGTCGGTTCCGCCTTTGACACCCAGCTCGATGTGCCGACCCAGCGTGGGGTGGTCGACACTGGGCAGGCTGAAGACCTTGATGCCAGGGTACCGAGCCTCCAAGGCCTCCATCAGCGGCGTGAGTGTCGCTTCCATGGCCCCTTGAACGATGGCCGCACGTTCGCGTTGCCGCTGGCTGCCGTGCAGTGGCGCGTAGCGGCCGTCCAGCAAGCCCTCGATCATCGGGTGCGCCATGACCGGGAAACCGGGCACGAAGTGGACGTCGCCGACCGAGAACCCCGGGATCTTGTTGTAGGGGTTGGGAATGATGCTCGCGCCCTCGGGGAACATGCCCATGTTCAGTCGATGCTGGTTGTCGGCGCGCTCTGGGTCATGGACGAGGCCCTGTTCGGCGGCCACGTCGCGCATGCGCTCGAGGATCAGGTCGCGCGCCATGGCGTGCAGCGCCAATGGACGCCCAAGTGCGGCAGCCGCACATTGGCGTGTGTGGTCGTCCGGTGTGGCGCCAATGCCACCGCAGCTGAACACGATGTCTCCGCTGGCAAAGGCATCGCGCAGTGCCGCCGTGATGTGGCCGCGGTGGTCACCCAGATAGCGGGCCCAGCTGAGCGACAGGCCACGCGCGGTGAGCAGTTCGATCACCTTCGCCATGTGCTTGTCCTGGCGCTTGCCGGACAGGATTTCGTCGCCAATGATGATCAGGCCGATGTGGGGCATGTGCAGAGCGCTCAGGTCGGAGGTGGAGGCGTGATGACGGGCAACGAGCGGTCCGACGAGGCGCCTTTGGGGAGCACATCGATCACGCTTGCGGAGCCACTTGCGGGCTTCGCCGCGGCGGGCTCGGTTTCGGCGCGCAACGCCGCCAGGGCCCCGAGGCAGAAATGGGCGAACCACAGCGCGCTGAAAGCAAACACCAGGGTGTACAGCCACACCGAAACCCCGATCAGCAGCGGTGCGAACACCAGCGTGGCGGCGCTGGCGGCCCAGATCAGCGACGGCGCGGCGCCCAGGTAACCGCTGACCACGCCAATGGCCAGCAATTGCCAGTGGTGGCGGCGCATCAGCGTGCGACGCTCCTGGGCGTCGGCGTGCTCGGCCAGCATGTCGAAGCTCATCACCCGGTAGGTGAGCCAGCCCCAGATCAAGGGTGGCACGATCAGCACCAAGGGCGGGATGAACCACAGCGGGATGCTCACCACCAGTGCGATCAGTGTCACGATGGTGCAAAAGAAGGACCAGAGCACGCTTCGCAACATGCCGGCGCCGCGGCGCCGCTCCAGGTCGGGAAAGCGCCGCGCCGCCACGAGGCCAGCAATGGCCGGCGACATCAGCACCGACACCAGCAGCACCGACAGTACGACGATCACCGGTGCCGCCAGCAACACCACCAGCAGCGGCGCCAGCATGGTGCGAAACGACGGGCCGAGGTGGGACTCGACCATCTTCAGCCCGGCCTCGACCAGCGACCAGCTCTCCAGCCAGGCACGCACACCCGCCACCGCGGGCTCCCAGAAGAACCATCCCAGGCCGACCGCCAGTCCCGCGCCAATGAGCAGCGGCAGCAGCGACAGTCCGATCACCTTGGGGTGCAGGCAATAGGCAACGGCGCGCCAGAAGGCGTCGAGCAAAGGCTTCATGTCGACGCCCGCACGGCTCAGCGCAAGTTGCCGGTGTGACCGAGCGAATAACGGCCAGGCTGAGGCCACACCGTCAACCCATGCGGTTCGGACCCCACCCGCACCTGGGCCACATCGCCGGTACTGGTGTCGAAGCGATAGATCACATCGTCGAAGCGTGCCGCCAGCCACAACCATTTGCCGTCCGCACTGACGTTGCCCATGTCCGGGCTGCCGCCTCCGGGCACACCCCATTGGGCCACCACCTTTTCGGTGGCGAAATCGAGCACCGTCACGCTGCCGATGCCAAGTTTGGGGCCATGGATCTTGTGCGACCCACGGTTGGCGACATACAAGCGCTTGCCATCGCGGCTGGGGTAAAGACCATGTGCGCCCACGCCGGTGGCGATGAAGCCCACCTCGGTGAATGACTCGGCGTCGACGATGTGCACCCCATCGGCATGCATGTCGGCGATGTAGAAGCGTTTGCCGTCGGGAGAACTGCGGATGTCCTGCGGCATGCCTTTGACCACCGTACAGATCTCCGTTGCACCAGGCTCCCACACCTTGCCAGCAACGGCGCGAGGCACACTGGGCGCCTCGACGAAACGAGTGCTCGGCATCTTCAGTTGCAGATAGCCCACCACCTTGCGCTGGAGCAGATCGATCTTGGCCACCGTGCCCGAGAACTCGCAGGTGAAGATTGCGAACTTGCCGTCGATCGAGAAGTCGGCGTGATTGATACCGGGGCACTGCGGCACCTGGATGGCGTACTGCAGGGCCATCGTCTTCGGATCACGAAAGTCCAGCCGTTTTCGCGCCTCGGCCACCACGATGGCGGAGCGGCCATCGGGCGTCGAGTACATGTTGTACGGGTCATCCACCGGCACGGACTTGCCCGGCTTGCCGGTGCGGGGGTCGATGGGCGTGAGGCTGCCGTCGGTCCGGCCTTCGGCATTGTTGGTGACCCACAGCGTACGCAGGTCCCACGACGGCACGATGTGCTGCGGCCCGATGCCGACCTTGAACCGGTCCACCACCTTCATCTGCTTGGGGTCGACAACCACCACATCGCCCGAGCGCAGGTTGGGCACGTAGATGCGTTCCAGATCGTCGCGCAAGCGCGGATCGACTTTGTCTGCAGTCGTCTCGCTGTAGAGATTTCGCGCCTCCCGCACGGGCGGCATGCCTGGGACGGTGAGCACCTCGGTGCCTGCAGCCGGGCTGGACGCTGGAGCTGGCTTGGCACCTTGCCCCTGCGCGGAAACAACCACACTGGCCAGCACGGCAGCCACCGCCCACACGCTTGCAGACGCCCACGCGACAGCAATCCGATCCGCTTTGGAATTCTTGCTCATGTTCACTTCAAGTCCCTGTCGAGCACAAAAAACCAATGATTGTAGGAAACCCGATCAGCGCGCCTCGATCCGCGCCCTCAGGTTGGCCACGGTCTTGGTCACGATCTGCTCCAGCCCGGCCTGTCCCAGTTCGACGCTGGCCCGTCGCGGATCACCCCAGACGCCTTCGCCTTCACCCGCTTTGGGCCCAAGCAGGCGATCCTTGCGCACCAGGCCCGGGTCCACGGCCAAGGCGAGCGAGGTGTCCGCCAGCCCGGCATGGGTGCCAATCTCGTCGCGACTGTGGCCTTTGCCAGCCAGCCATTGCGCGTAGCCAGTTGCCGCCGCCTGGTAGAACTCGGCAGGGGCGTGCACCCGAACGGTCGAGCCAGCACTCTTTCCGGCCCATTCGCGGTTGAGCTTGGCGGCGACCCGTTGCTCGCTGGCCTGGTAGCCGCCATGGTCACCGAGAAAAACCACGTCACGAAAGCCATGGCGGCGGAAGCTGCGCGCTGCGGACTCCAGCACCGCCTCGAAGACCGGCTCCGGAATTGAGATCGTGCCGGGAAACCGCATGTGCGCCGCGGGCGGCTCGATCGAACCTTCGGGCACGTAGGCCAGCACCGGCGCCACCAAGGCCTGGCCCAGCGATTGCGCAATGCGCCCGGCCAGCAGGCGAACGCGGGCGTTGTGCTTGCCAAGCACCATGTGCGGCCCGTTTTGCTCGGTGCCACCAATGGGCACGAGGATGGTGGTCGCGCCGCTGCGAACACGGTCGCGCAGTTCGGTCCAGGTCAGATCCTCGATGTAGAGGCTGTCGGCGCCAGGCGCCGACATGGCCGCCCCGCACCACAGCAGCATGGCGGCCCACAGGCAGGCCCGGCGCATCAGCACCACCCTGAACCTTGGCCGTTGATTGGCCACTTCTTTTGCACACTATTCATCACGATCACCCAGCAGGCCGCCCAGCACAGCGCCGCCGGCCAGGCCACCCAGGAGCGAGCCCTCCTCCTTGCCACCACCACCGGTCTGGGGTGCCGCGGCAAAGACCCGGCTGGCCAGGCGCGAGAACGGCAGGCTCTGCAACCAGATGGTGCCCGGCCCGGTCAGCTTGGCAAAGAACAGGCCCTCGCCGCCGAACAGCGCCGTCTTGACCTTGCCGACGTACTGGATCTCGAAATCGACGCTGGGGGTGTAGGCCACCACGCAGCCGGTGTCCACGAACAGCGTATGTCCGGGCGGCAGGTCGCGCTTGATGCAGGTGCCGCCGGCGTGAACGAAGGCGAGGCCATCGCCTTCGAGCTTCTGCATCACGAAGCCTTCGCCGCCGAAGAAGCCCACCGACATCTTCTTCTGGAAGGCAATGCCCAGCGACACGCCACGGGCTGCACACAGGAATGCATCCTTCTGGCACAACAAGGTGCCGCCCAATTGGCGCAGGTCCATCGGCAGGATCTTGCCCGGGTACGGTGCGGCAAAGGCCACGCGCAGCTTGGCGGTGCCCTGGTTCGTGTAAACCGTGGTGAACAAGGATTCGCCGGTGATCAACCGTTTGCCTGCACCGAGCAGTTTGCCGAACAGACCGCTGCCCGCCTGCCCCTGCGAGCCATCGCCGAACACCGTGTCCATGCTGATACCGGCGTCCATGAAGAACAGGCTGCCAGCCTCGCCCACCGCCGCCTCGCCCGGGTCGAGTTCCACCTCGACGAACTGCATTTCCGAGCCCTTGATCTCGTAGTCCACCACATCCATGGCCATGATGATTCCGTTCCTTGTCGCGTCAGGTTTGCAAAAACTGGGCGCGATGGTACCCAAGCCGCAATGCCGACACTCGCTGGCCAGTCGCTGCCGCGGCCTTCGGCCTCAGGTTTCCAGCGCGCCGGCCGAAAACCCCGAACGAATCGCTGGATTTGGTCTCTCGAAATGCCGGAAATGTCAAATTGTCAATTTGCACCGCAATCGGTATTCGAAACTTTGGCAGCAAACCTCTAACGCACAGCGGTGCGTCGAAAATGGCCCCCTATGCCAGCAATGGCACCATTCCCACCATATCGACAAAGTGATTTCGCAACTTCGGACGTTTGACATCGGATCGGGATCGCTGGCGAAAACGACCACGCGCACGCGGCCGGCATCGTCTGCAGTGACTTGACCGGCGGTCCGCGCAGACAATCCCATGAGCACCACGAAACGCAGCGACGCCATCGGGCCACTGGCCCGCTTGCATCATGCGCTGATGCCGGACTACAACCCGCGCGCCACCGCCTTCTGGTGGAGCGCGATCGTCGGCGGCGCCGCAGTGCTTGCCGTGGCCTTGGCAGCTCTGTCTGGCCAGGCGTGGACCGCATGGCTGCAAACCGCCGCCGCGATGCTGCTGGCGTTGCTGGCAGGCCTGTTCCCGATGCGCGTGCCGCGATCGAAGAACTCCTTCGTTGCAGGCGAGATCTTCATCTTCCTGCTGCTCCTGGTGCAAGGCCCTGCCGCCGCCACCGTGGCCGCAGCGGGCGAGGCCTTCGTGGCCTCTTGCCGCACGTCCAAACGCTGGACCAGCCGGCTGGTCAGCCCCGCCATCGCGTCGATTTCGATGACCGTGGCAGGCACCGGCCTGTCCTGGGTCCTGGCCAGCCTGCAGGCCGTCGGTCGTGACGACGCGGCAACCCTGCTGGCCTGCGCCATGGCGTTCTCAGCGCTGTATTTCCTGCTCACCGCGCTGGGGGTATCGGGCGTACCACGCCTGAAGCGGGGCGAGCCCTTCTTCCAGATCGCCAGCCTGCTCAGTGTCTTCCGCTGGGTGGGCATTGCCTTCGCCGGCAGTGCATCGATGGCAAGCTTGCTCTTTGTGGCCTATCGGCAATCTGGCGCGTCCGTGTTGATGGTCATGCTGCCCCTGGTGGGGATGCTGCTGGTCACGCTGCATTTCTATTTCCGCCAGCAGGAAGCGGCCGAATCGGCACGCGACGTCAATGCCGAAATGGTGGCGCGCGAGGCTGCCATGTCGGCCCGCGCCACCGCGGTCGCCGAGCAACACCTGCGTGAATTGCAGGCCAGCGAGCAGCGCTTCCATGCGGCCTTCACCCATGCCTCCATTGGCATGGCCCTGATGGCCTTCGACGGCCGGCTGCTGCAGGTGAACCCGGCCATGTGCGCCCTGCTCGGCGCCGATCCGCAGGCACTGCTGGCTTCGCGGATTCAGGCGCTGGTGGTCGAGGACGACCAACCTCTGCTGAGCACCCAGCTCGGCCTGGCAGCAGAGGATGATTTCGAGGGCTTCCACTGCGAGCTGCGCTGCCACCACCGCGACGGCAGCGTCGTGTGGCTCGACGTGCACTGCGGCTTCTTCACCGAGCCTGGCGCGTCGCTGCCCTGCCTGATTCTGCAGGCGCAAAACGTGACGGCCCGGCGCGCGGCCGAGGACGGCCTGCAACACCTGGCCTTCCACGACAGCCTCACTGGGCTGGCCAATCGGCGCCGTTTTCTCGAGTGCCTGACGGGCGCCGTCGAGCGCGCCAGGGTGGAACACGCGCACACCTACTCGGTGATGTTCCTGGACTTCGACCGCTTCAAGCTGGTCAATGACAGCCTGGGCCACAACGCCGGTGACGAATTGCTGATCCAGATGGCACGGCGCATCCAGGAGAACCTTCGACCGGGCGACATCGTCGCCCGCCTCGGTGGCGACGAGTTTGCCGTGCTGATCGAGCGTGCCGAGCGCGAGCGCGACACCATTGTGTTGGCCGAGCGCCTGATGGAGGCGCTCAAGCGCCCGTTCCAGCTTGGGGCCATCGAGATCGTGGCCAGCGCCAGCATCGGCATCACGTTCAGCGCCTTCGGCTACGAATCCGCCGAGGAGGTGCTGCGCGACGCCGACACCGCGATGTACCGCGCCAAGGCCCAGGGCCGCGCCGGCTATGCGCTGTTCGACACCGCCTTGCACACCGCCGTTTCCGACCGATTGCGCCTGGAAGGTGAACTGCGCCAGGCCATCGATCACCGGCAGTTGACTGTGGCCTACCAGCCCCTGTTCGACCTGGTCAAGGGCCGGCTGATCGGTTTCGAGGCCCTGGTGCGCTGGAACCATCCAGTTCACGGCATGCTCGACCCGATGGCCTTCCTGCCCATGGCCGAGGAAACCGGCCTGATGCTGCAACTGAGCGACTTCGTCCTGCATTGCGCCTGCCAGCAGCTGCGGCAATGGCAGATCTCGTCACCGGCGCATGGCGCTCTGACGATGAGCGTCAACGTGTCGGCCAATGACCTGTCCAACCCGGCCTTCGTGGCCCAGGTGGGCCGTGCCCTGGTCGAGGCGCACCTGAGCCCGGCGCACCTCACGCTCGAGCTGACCGAGAACATCCTGATGTCGTCCATCGTGGGCGCCAGGGACACGCTGGACCGCTTGCGTGACCTGGGCGTCCAGCTGGCGGTGGATGACTTCGGCACCGGCTACTCGTCCCTCAGCCAGCTCGCCCGGCTGCCGATCAACAGCCTGAAGATCGACCGGTCCTTCATTGGGCAGTTGCGCAGCGGTCCCAACGAGATGGCTGTGGTGCAGGCCATCATCGAGCTGGGCCGGACGCTGCAGAAGACCGTCGTGGCCGAGGGCATCGAATCGGCCGACCAGATGTCCATGCTGCGCGACATGGGCTGCGTGCAAGGCCAGGGCTTCCACCTGGCCACACCGATGACGGCTCAGGCCGTCGGTGATCTGCTGCGGGACGGCACCCACCTGCATTGATCCGCGTGCCGACGCGGCCGGCGCGTCGTCTCAGGCATCTTCCTTGGTGCCGAAGATCTTGTCGCCCGCGTCGCCCAGGCCTGGAATGATGTAGCCGATCTCATTGAGGTGGCTGTCGATGGCCGCGGTCCAGCAGCGCACGTCGGGGTGGGCCTTTTCCAGCGCGGCGATGCCCTCGGGCGCGGCCACCAGCACCAGTGCGCGGATGTCGCGACAGCCACGTTTTTTGAGCAGGTCCACCGTGGCGATCATCGAGCCGGCGGTGGCCAGCATCGGGTCCACGATGATCGCGGTGCGCTCCGACAGGTGGCCGACGAATCGTTCGAAGTAGTGCACGGGCTGCAAGGTCTCGTGATCGCGCGACAGGCCCACCACGCTCACCTTGGCGTTGGGCACCAGATCGAGCACGCCATCGAGCATGCCCAGCCCGGCGCGCAGGATCGGCACGATGGTGACCTTGCGGCCGGCGATCTGGTCGATCTCCACCGGGCCGCTCCAGCACTGGATCATGGTCTTCTCCAGCGGAAAGTCGGCCGTGGCCTCATAGGCCAGCAGGCGTGCGATCTCGTGCGTCAGCTCGCGGAATTTCTTGGTCGAGATGTCGTCTTCGCGCAGCAGTCCGACCTTGTGGCGAACCAGCGGGTGGGCAATGGCATGGACGGGCATGGGGGCATCTCTCGGGCAAGGGGTTCACCCCAGTGTAGCGAAGGCACCCGCCCAAGGGCGCCCATGTGGCGCCAACACTCAGGCCTTCAGCCGCCGCTGGCGCAGCGCCTCGTACAGGCATACGCCCGAGGCCACCGACACGTTCAGGCTCTCCACCGCGCCGGCCATGGGGATGTGCACCAGCTCGTCGCAGCTCTTGCGCGTGAGTTGACGCATGCCGGTGCCTTCGGCGCCCAGCACCAAGGCCACCGGACCGGTCAGGTCCACGTCGTAGAGCGATTGCTCGGCATCGTCACTGGTGCCAATGATGCGGATGTCGCGCTCCTTCAATTCGCCCAGGGTGCGCGCCAGGTTGGTCACCATCAGGTAGGGCACCGTCTCGGCTGCTCCGCTGGCCACCTTGGCCACCGTGGCGTTCAGGCCCACGGCGTGGTCCTTCGGCGCCAGCACCGCGTGCGCGCCCGCGCCGTCGGCCACCCGCAGGCAGGCGCCCAGGTTGTGCGGATCGGTCACGCTGTCCAGCACCAGCAGCAGGGCCGGTCCGGTGACCGCATCCAGCAGGTCGTCAAGCGAATGCCGCGCCGGCAAGGGATTGACACGGGCCACCACGCCCTGGTGGCGCGGGCTGCCGGCCAGGCGGATCAGCCGATCGTCGTCGCTGTCGATCAACTTGGCACCGGCCTCCTTGGCGCGCTCGACGAACTGGCGCATGCGGGCATCGCGCCGCGAGGCGTCCACATGCAGTTCGACGATGGACTCGGGCGCAGTCTTCAAGCGCACGGTGACGGCGTGAAAGCCGAAAAGGATCTTGATGCTCATCCAGCGATGGTAGCCGGACGGGCGGAATCAGGGCGCTGCGTCGCGCCGCAGCGTGGGCAGGCCGACGCCCGCCGCATCGAAGCCCCCGTCGACCGCCAGCACCTGCCCGTTCACATAGCTGGCCCCGGGGCTGCACAGGAAACCGACCGCGGCGGCGATCTCCTCGGGCGTGCCGTAGCGGTTGAGCGGGATCACGTCGTGGTAGTCGGCACGGATGGCGGGTGTGTGCACCTGCTTGGCCATCTCGGTGTCCACCGGACCGGGGGCAATGGCATTGACGCGAACGCCGATCGTGCCCAACTCCACCGCCTGCTGGCGCGTGAGATGGATCAGCGCGGCCTTGCTGGTGCCGTAGGCCACCCGCAAGGTGCTGGCACGCAGGCCCGAGATCGACGCGATGTTGACCACCGAGCCGCCGCCACTGCGCAGCATCCAGGGCACGCAGGCCTGGGTGCACAGGAACGGCCCGTCGAGGTTGGTGGCCAGCACCGCACGCCATTCGTCGTAGGAGGTCTGCAGCACCGGCTTGAACACCGCGATGCCGGCGTTGTTGACAAGGGCATCGATGCGGCCCAGGCATTCGCCCACCCGGGCGATGGCCGCGTTCACCTGAGCCGGCTGCGACACGTCGGCATGGAGCGCCAGCACCCGCTGCGGGTCGGCCAGGCGCGCCTCGGTGGCAGCCAGCGTGGCCGCATCGATGTCGATCAGGGCCACGCGGTAACCGTGGGCCAGGAACCATTCGGAGACGGCCAGGCCGATGCCGCGCGCGCCACCGGTGATGACGGCCACGGGCGTGTTCGTTGCAGTTTGATTCAAGGTGTTCTCCACGAAGGCGTTCAATGCGCACCGCCACGCCAACCGATCCAGGCCATCAGTGCGCCGATCAGCGCCGGTTGGTGCAGCATGTAAAAGCTGAGCGACCATCGGCCCAGGACGGCCAAGGGCCGCAGCGAAGCAGGTATCGCGCCGGCCAGCAGGTGTGACCGGCCGGCCAGCAGCCACTGGCCCAGCGCCAGGCCCCACAGCATCACGCCCAGCCAGGGCAGGATCGGCACGTAGTCTTCGGTGATCGGCTTGTGAGTCACCAGGCCCACCCAGTTCAGCCAGGGCGTGTCGAATACCGGGGCCTGCACCCAGCGTGGCAAGGCCATGCACAGTGCACCCAAGGGCCAAAGCAATCGACGCAGCGGCGCGGCCAGGCGCACCACGATCAGCATCAGCGCCATGCCGTGCAAGACACCAAAGCTGATCCAGCTGCGCGGAAACATCCATGCCGACGCGGCCGACACCAGCAGCGCGCAGGCGGCCACCTGCAGCCATCGGCGCCAGAAGCGCGGCCAGCCCTGCCCCGTCGCCAGCGCCGTGGCTTGCCCCAGGCCAGCGCAGAGCAGGAACAGGCTGACGATGGCGGTGCGCTGCATGGTCCAGAGCGCGTCGCCATGGAAGTTCTGCCGCGGCACCAACAGGCCAAAATGGTTCAGGTCGAATCCAAAGTGAAACAGCGCCATCCAGACCATCGCCAGGCCACGCAACGCGTCCAGCCGGTCGAAGCGCTGCACGCTCACTTCAGTCACCAGCGCACCGTGGCGTGATCATTGAAGGCGCTCCTGCGGTTGTGCGGGCGAGATCCATGCCACCCATCATAGTCAAGCGCCATGCACTCGCCTGGTACCAGGCGACGCCCGGGTCGACGCTCAGGCCTTGGCTCGGGGCTCGTCGTCGCGCAACACCGTGGCCCAGCGGCTCACGGCCGCCTGCAGCAAGCCGTTCTGAACGGGCTTGCTGAGAAAATCGTTCATGCCCGCCGCCAGGCAGGCAGCACGGTCTTCGGCGAACGCGTTGGCGGTGAGCGCCACCACAGGCACCACCATGCCCAGCGGGCCGGCGGCGCCACTGCGCATCCGGCGCGTGACTTCCAGGCCGTCCATGTCCGGCATCTGCCAGTCCATCAGCACCAGGTCGAAATCTCCCGCCGCCACCATCGACAAGGCCGTGGCGCCATCACTGGCCGCTACGGCCAAGTGGCCTGCGTGACGAAGCAGGCTGCAGACGATGGTCTGGTTGAGCGAATCATCCTCCACCACCAACACTTTGGTGCGGCCGGCCGCCACGGCCGGCGCCGATGGCCGTGCGAGGGCTGACCGGTCCACTGCGGGCATTGCATGGGAAGGGGCCACCGCCACCTCGGGACAGGTGCGCGGCAGGGGCAACATCAACTCAAACTCAGTGCCCTGCCCCACCACGCTGCGCACCGAGATGTGGCCGCCCATCGCGTCCACCAACTGGCGGACGATGGCCAGGCCCAAGCCGGACCCACCGAAGCGACGATCGGCCCCGTCGTCGGCTTGGCGAAAGGCGTCGAACACCGTCGGCAGGGCCTCGGCCGAAATGCCGACGCCGGTGTCGCTGACCGCGATGGAAACCGCATCCGCGTCACCGCCGGCGCGCACACGCACGCTCACTTCGCCCTGCGGGGTGAACTTCACGGCGTTGCCCAACAGGTTCAAAAGCAGCTGGCGAACGCGAAGCGCGTCGCCCCGCCGCCACAGAGGCATGTCCGGCTCGATCTGGCAGCTTACGGTCAGGCCCTTGGCGCGCCCGGCCACCGCGGCCGTGACCATGGCCGCCTGCACGGATTCGGCCAAATCGAAAGGCGCATCGGCCAGGCTCAGCCGGCCCGCCTCAATGCGTGACAAATCCATGATGTTCTCGATCAGGCCAAGCAGGTTGCTGCCACTGTGGTGGATGGCGTCCACCAGCACGGCCTGGCCCGCAGCATCTTGCTGCCCGGACTTCATCAGCTGTGCCGCACCGATCACCGCGTTGAGCGGGCTGCGCAGCTCGTGGCTCATGTTGGCCAGAAAGCGCGTCTTTGCCACCGACGCCGCCTCGGCACGTTCACGGGCCTGCTCCAACTGCGTCACCGTCTGCGACAGCTCCAGCTCGGTCTGGATCGAGGCGCCGATCATCTGGTGCAAACGTGTGCCGACCAGGGCCATGGCACAGAAGCCGGCCACGACTTCCAGCGCGGCCATCCCCTCGACACGCCCGCCAGTGCGGTGCAGGGCCCACACCGTGGGCATGAGTGCGGCACTGAGGAACAGCATCATGGATGTCCTGCGAACCGACTGCGTCACGGCGGCAACCGAACAGACGCTGAGCAGGCAGCCCAGCAACAGGATCGACTCGATCCGACCGGCCGCCGGCATCAGCACCAACGGCCCATAGGCCCAACTGGCACCGGCCGCAATCGACCAGGCGGTGAACCAATGGTCCCATGCCTTGAGCGAATCGCCCTCGGGTCGGCTGGCCATGAATCGGTGCCAAAGCAGGTAACGCCCAGCGGACACCAGCAAGATCACCGCCAGCCAGACCTGCATCTGCCGTGCGTCGAAGAACGGATACAACAGTGCGAAGAACGGCAGGCAAGCACCCAAAGTGAGCAGCACATTGGTACGCAGCCGCCCATACACCATGTGCACCTGCACCGCCGCCACCTGGGCAGCCATGATGGTGGCCGAAGGCGCCTCAGCGATCGGGGTCATCCACGCGTGCCCACCGCGCCATTGGAGCCTGGCCCCGCCGCAATCGCCTCGCCCGGCGCGCGCCAGGCCAGCCGGGAAAGGCGGTTCAATTTATCGGGCAGCGGGTGCATCGGGATGGTTCAGCAACGTCAACGATCGGGCGCAATGCCATCCTTTACGACCGGTCATGCTGCAAACTTGAGGCCGCAGCCACCTGTGCAGGTGGCGAAGTGTCAGTCAAAGGCCGACAAAGACGGCTAGAGGCGGCTTTGCCCGTTGTACTTGGCACGGCTGGCCTGGGCCTTCAGCGGGCGCTTGTCCAGGGTGCGCCAGATCGTCCACACGCACAGCGGCAGCACGGCCCCGGGAATCAGCATCGCGATCCAGTACGCCAGGTCTTCGCCCGACACGGCCTCCGAGGTGGCCAGCAGGATCCAGAGCAGGCCCAGCAAGGACAGGCCCGTCAGCATGACGGCCATCGAAAAGAAAGTCTTCTGCCTGGAACGCCGCCGGCGCGAGGTGCGCTTGGCCATCATCACCACTGGCACCATGGCCACCAGGATCAGCAGCTGAACGATGGCAAGGAACTGGCTCAAGTACATCCCGACACGATATCAGCCCCAATGAGGCTTGTCGCCCTACCTAAGTCCGTGAGCAGGCCGGTGCCCGCCCAAGCGCGACAATCCGCACGGAACCCATGGCGCCATGAACATCCCCTCCGACCCGATCCAGGCATTTGTCAAGGCACTGCAGGACGGCGCCTTGGCCGGCACGCTGCACCAGGCGGTGCTCGCCAAGTACCGCGGCCCCGACGCCGACCTGCTGCGCATCAACCTGCGCAGCGTGCTGTTGCGCGGGCAGCAGCAATTGCAGCTCGTCTACCGCCATGCGACGCGCGATGTCACCCACAACCACCCGGTCGCCGAAGCGGTGGACCTGGTCCGCCAGCTGCTGATTGACGGGCAGTTTCGCAATGCCCACCTGCACACCGGCACGGGTGACTTCGAGCTGAGCATCACACGGCGCGGCCAGGCCCACCTGCGCCACCAGACCCCGGCGTCCTCGATCCCGGCGCCGGCCAACGCCGCCCACAACCGCGAGAAGCACCGCATGCTGGCCATCGACCGCCCCTTCCTCACCGAACTGGGTGTGACCACCGCGCAGCACACGCTGGTGCCCGCCATGGCGCGCAAGTGGAAGCAGATCAACAAGTTCATCGAGGTGTTTGCCAGCGCCCTTGCGGCCTCGCGCCTGGCCAATGCGCCGCAGCTGCACATCGTCGACTTCGGCAGCGGCAAGGGCTACCTCACCTTCGCCATCCACGACTGGTTGCGCCAGGTCAAGGGGGTGGAGGCGCAGGTCGTCGGCGTGGAGCTGCGCCCCGACCTGGTGGCGCTGTGCAATGCGGCCATCGGCAAGCTCGGCCTGCACGGCCTGCGCATCGAGCAGGGCGACGTGCGCAGCTGGACGCCGGCCGCGCTGAACGTGGTAATCGCGCTGCACGCCTGCGACACCGCCACCGACCACGCCATCGATCTGGGCATCCGCGGCGGCGCCGACATCATCCTGTGCTCGCCCTGCTGCCACAAGCAGCTGCGGCCGCAGCTGCTCTCACCCCACCCCTTGCGGCCCATCCTGCAGCACGGCGTCCACCTGGGACAGGAGGCCGAAATGCTCACCGACGGCCTGCGCGCGCTGTTGCTCGACGCCGCGGGCTACGACACCCAGGTGTTCGAGTTCATCTCGCTGGAGCACACCAACAAGAACAAGATGATCCTCGCCGTCAAACGCGCCAGCCCCAGGCCGCCTGAGCCCGTGTTGGCGCAGATTGCCGAGATCAAGGCCTTCTACGGCATCCGCGAGCAATGCCTGGAGACCCTGTTGCAAGACCGATGGCTGCACACGCTGGGGGCCGTGGCCGACAATCCGGCATGACCACGCCTGCCCGCTCGCCCGAAGCCACCACGGCCGCCCCGCCGGCCAACGACCCCGCATCGTTCAGCCGCCTGCCGCTCTCACCCGCCGTGCTGGCCAATCTGCAGCAGCTCGGCTATGAGCGCATGACGCCGATCCAGGCGGCCAGCCTGCCGCTGGCCCTGGCCGGCGCCGACCTGATCGCCCAGGCCAAGACCGGCAGCGGCAAGACCGCCGCCTTTGGCCTGCCGCTGCTGGCCAACCTGAACCCGCGCCGTTTTGCCGTGCAGGCCCTGGTGCTGTGCCCCACGCGCGAGTTGGCGGACCAGGTGACGCAGGAAATACGCAGGCTGGCCCGCGCAGAGGACAACATCAAGATCCTCACGCTTTGCGGCGGAGCCACGATGCGCCCGCAACTGGCCAGCCTGGAACATGGCGCGCACATCGTGGTGGGCACGCCAGGTCGCATCCTCGATCACCTCTCGCGCGACAGCCTGAAGCTCGACGCGCTGAACACGCTGGTGCTGGATGAGGCCGATCGCATGCTGGACATGGGTTTTGCCGAGGACATCGCCACCGTGCTCAAGGCCTGCCCCAAGCAACGCCAGACGCTGCTGTTCTCGGCCACCTACCCGGAAGGAATCGCCACACTGGCAAAGAAGTTCATGCGCGATCCCAAGGAAGTGAAGCTGACCGAGCGCCACGCGGCCAGCAAGATTCGCCAGCGCTTCTATGAGGTGACCGAGTCGCAGCGCCTGCACGCCGTGGGCCTGTTGTTGAACCACTTTCGACCCGTGAGCACGCTGGCCTTCTGCAACACCAAGCAGCAGTGCCGCGATCTGGTGGCCGTGCTGCAGGCGCAGGGCATCGCTGCGCTCGAGTTGCATGGCGACCTGGACCAGCGCGAGCGTGACCAGGTGCTGGTGCAGTTTGCCAACCGCAGCTGCAGCGTGCTCGTGGCCACCGACGTGGCCGCGCGTGGCCTGGACATCGCGCAGCTCGAAGCCGTGGTCAACGTCGACATCACGCCCGACATCGAGGTGCACACCCACCGCATTGGCCGCACCGGCCGAGGCGACGAGCAGGGCTGGGCCTTCAGCCTGGCCAGCGTCGACGACATGGGCCGCGTGGGCCGCATCGACGAGATGCAGGGCACGGCCAGCCAGTGGCACCCCTTGAGCGAGCTCACGCCTCAGAGCGACGAGCCGATGAAGGCGCCGATGGTCACGCTGCAGATCCTGGGCGGGCGCAAGGAGAAGATCCGTCCCGGCGACGTGCTGGGTGCCCTGACCAAGGAGCTGGGCTTCGATGCCGCCCAGATCGGCAAGATCAGTGTCAACGAGTTCTCGACCTACGTGGCCGTGGATCGCAGCATCGCCCGCGACGCCCTGCGCGGCTTGAATGCCGGCAAGGTGAAGGGCCGCAGCGTCAAGGTGCGAAGCCTGTAGCTCGGATGCACTGCGCGGGCAGGCTCAGCGCCGAGCCCGCGCCTGGCCACGGGCCTGCCACAACGGGCGCTGCCCCTTGAGCTGCCGCTCGATGCCGTCATTGAGCACCGATCGCAGCGCCAGCACCTCGGGCACCTCGCCGTAGATACCGGGAAAGCGCAGGTCCAGCCACAACCACAAGGTGCACGAGCGCAGCGCCTGCTCCATGCGGTCCAGGCGGCTGTGGCTGTCCACGGCATCCAGGAACCAGGGCACGCCCGCCTTGCCGTTGCGCGCGTGGCCATGGGCCCAATCCAGAAACTGGGTCACCTGCGCATCGGTGCGGGTGTCCACCGGCGCCTGGGCGTAGATGAAGCGATCGCGCAGGCTCAGGCCCGACGCCTGCTCGTCCAGCTGCGTGGCCAGTTCGATCATCGGATCGAGATCGGCCACCGCGAAATGCGCGTTGTCCAGTGCCAGCTGGCTGCGGAACACCTCCAGCACCTCGCGCAGTTTGCGCCGGCCCAACCGTGTGGCGATGGTCTCCACATGCCAAGGGTTGGGCGCCACCGGGGCCTTGAAGTCGCGCGGCGCACGCGGCACGCGGGGCAACAAGTCCTTGAGCGTGCGCGCGGCGGTGGGTTCGGCCTCGCGCAGCACGCCGACGAAGCCTTCCTCGTGGATGCCGAAGCGGCCGGCCCGCCCGGCGATCTGGTGCACCTCGCCCACGCTCAGTGGCCGGTCGGCCTCGCCATCGAACTTGACCAGCGTGCTGAACAGCACCCGACGGATCGGCAGGTTCAGGCCCATGCCGATGGCGTCGGTGGCCACGAGCACCTGCGACTCGCCCTGCGCGAAACGTTCGGCCTCGCGCCTGCGTACTTCGGGTGGCAGCGCGCCATAGATCACCGACACCGACTTGCCATTGGCCGCCACCTGGTCGCGCAGCATCAGCACGTCGCGGCGGCTGAAGGCCACCACCGCGTCGCCGTCGCGCAAGGCGTTGATGGGCACGGCAGCGGGCAGCAGGTCCACGTGCTGCTTGCGCTCGAACTCGCGCACCGTGCAGCGCTCGCCGCACAGGCCCAGCAGACTTTCGATGGCCGGCACGGCATGGGCCGAGCAGATCACGATCACTTCATTGGCCGGCACGGCGACGATGGCCTGGGTCCAGGCCCAGCCGCGGCTGGCGTCGAAGATCATCTGCGCCTCATCGATCACCGCCACGTCGATGGCCTTGCGGGTGTTCACCATCTCGATGGTGGACGAGACCACCCGGGCGCCATCGGCCGGCACGTTCTCTTCACCGGTGAGCAGGCTGCAGGGCACGCCGCGCCCCACGAGGCGATCGCGGCCCTCCAAGGCCAGCAAGCGCAATGGGGCCAGGTAGGCACCGTCCTCGGCCTGCGCCAGGCGCTCGAACGCCGCGTAGGTCTTGCCGCTGTTGGGCGGGCCGACGTACAGCGTCACCGTGCGTTGCAACTGGCGCGCCAGGTCGAAGCTGTCGGGGTAGCCCTGGAAAGCCAGCTCGCGCGTCAAGCCGGCCAAGGTGGCCTGCTCGGCCACCTGGTGTTCCCAGCGATCCTGCGCCCGGGTGCAGGCGGCCAACAGATCGTTCAAGGGCTGTGGCGTGGCGCACTCGGACTGCAGGCGCGGCAGCAGCGCGTCCAGCTGCTGCGGTGCCGACGATGCACTGCGTTCGATCAACGAGTGCAGGTGCGCCTGGAGCTCGGCGGCCTGCGGATGCGCCGGCACATCCCCCAGGCCAGCCTCGAACCTGGACGCGTCTCCATCGAGATAAAAGGCCCACACCGCGTCTTGCGGCACGGGCACGCGAAACGCCACCATCACCCGCCAATCCGTGGCGCCGCCCGGCACGGCCAAGGCGAGCGGCTGGGACACCAGGCGATCCCAGCGGGTGCCTTGGCGCGACAGGCCCATCGCGTCGAGCACACCGGTGCGCTGCGCCATCAGCACGCGCACACCAGGGCCGGTGCCCACCGCCTCCAGCTGGCGCAGGGCCGCGTCCAGCGTGTCCGGCGCAATCCAGCGGCTGGCCCGGTGCTCAGCCAGGCCTTTTTGCAGCAGGATCAGGCCCTCGGCTTCCAGCCGAGCCTCGGCCTGCGGCGTGCTCAGTTCATCGAAATCCAGGGGTGTGACGGTCTGCGGCAACAGATAGGCCGCCTGCCGGATGCGCTCGAACGATGCGATGTCGATGTGCGAAGGGATGCGCCTGGCGTGCAGCGGGACTGGCAGGCGCAGCACTGGAACGGATTCACTCATACGATCGCAAGGCCAGGTCGAGGCGCTTCTTCACGGCTTGCCGCAAGCCCTCCGGCTGCAGCACCTTCACCTGCTCGCCTTGGCGCAGCACATCCATGACCAGCTCCGTTTCATCCACGTAGGGCAGCGTCAACTCATAGCTGCCATCGGCCAGCCAGCGGCCCTGTTGTTCGGGGTGCCACTCCTCACGGCTGATCCAGGGCGCCGCCTGCGCGCTGAAGCACAGCGTGGCCCATTGCCGCGTTCCGCCGGCATAGATGCCATAGCCCGCGTCCATCTCCGCCTCGACCTGCTTGAGCGCCACGTCCTTGGCACGTGTCTCATCGAGCTGCGCCGTCTGGATGGCGTCGAGCGCAAAGCGCAGCAGCTTCTCGCGCGTGTGGCACCAGGCATCCAGGTACCAGGTGTTCTTGTAGTGCACCAGGCGCTGCGGTGACACCTGCCGCTCGCTCACCTCGCCCCGGCCGCGGGTGAGGTAGCGCATGCTCAAGCGCCGGCGACGGATCAGCGCTTCGCCCACGCGCTCGAAGAACTCGCTGGCCACCGGGCGGCGCAGGGCGCTGATGATCTTTACCCGCTTCATCAGTGCCTTGGCGTCGTTCTCGCCGCCCGGACCCAGCAGATCGTGGATGCGCTCCAGCAGCGGCTGCAGGTGCCGGCTGAGCAGGCCTTCGCTGTCCAGGCCGCTCAGCAGCTGGTGGGCCATGAGCAGCGAATACAGCTCGCGCTCGTTGAACCACAGGCCAGGCAGCTCATGCTTCTGGCTGCGCAAGTCGCTGCCGAAGCGGTAGCCGTTCAGGTCACGGTCGTATTCGATCGGTGCGCCGAGCTGGTCGCGCAGGTATTCCAGATCGCGCTTGAGCGTGGCGGGCGAGACTTCGAGCTCATCCAACAGTGTGGCAAAGCTGACCTGCCCGCGTTGCCGGATCAGCATCTCGATCTTGTACAGGCGTGCGGTCTTGGACATGTGGTGGGTTTGGATCGGCCCGGACTGATGTGGCCAACAGGGCATGCGGCGCGGGCCGTGCCCGCAGTCTGCCACGCGAGTGGCTCAAAACATGAGCCACCCGAAAAAGAAATATCCGCACGTGCTGGCTCATGATTTGAGCCAGCCAACCCGCAGACTTCATTTGCCGGGGACGTCCCGGTGCCGTTCTCAAAGGACCCCGTCATGGCCCAAGCCAGCTTCTCGTTCGACCTGCCAGCCGATGCGCCACGGGCCATGGGCACGTGCCGGCCGATGACCTCGCCGCACCGGACCTGCGCGGACCCGATCGCGTACGAAATCGGCTGGGATTTCGCCCGCCACCGCGTCACGCCGCCGCTGGCGCACTTGCAGGCCGAAAGCCCGGTGCATGTGGGTTGGCGCACGGGCCGGGCCGTTTTCGGCCACCGCACCCTGACGGCCACGCCGGCGGTGCGCCAGTGGCTGCAACTTCGTTTGCAGGCCTGGGTGCAAGGCATCGTCTTCGAGGACGTGCAGGTCACACCGCATCACCTGCAGCAGTTGGGAAGCCCGCACTGCCCCGTGACGCGCCAGGCCCTGACCCGGGCCACGGGCAGCGGCAGCGACGCGACGGTGACACGCGTCAACGGGTCGGCGGCGGCGGCGGCCGGCAACCTGGCCGCCATGAGTACCCAGGTCGCCACGGCCAAGGCCGGCCTGGACTGGGCCGCGGCGATGGCCAACGCGCGGCAATTGGCCGATGCCGAGCCTGGTGCGACGCCATGCATCGACGGGCTGGACGAGCCGCAATGGTCCCGCCTCGGGGTGTTGATGAGTCTCGTCACACCACTGTCCCACGCCACGGCGGCGCTGCTGCCGCTGCGGGTGCTGCCACCCAACCGCCTGCGCGTGCTGAACCCGGTGCAGGCCCTGCAGGTGATGCTCACCTTGCAGTTCACCCGCGCCGGCTGCGCGCGTCGGCTGGTGGCGCTGGCGGCGTTGATGCCCGGCAGCGAGGTGCGCCAGGCCTTCCAGGTGTTCATGCACACGCTGCTGGCGCGCAGGCTGGATGCCGGCCCTGCCTTGGACGCCCTGGCGACGCGATGCGCCATGGAAGACATCTGGGCCGACCCCTTGGTGAATCGGCGCTGGCAACGCCTGGCCTTGCGCCTGACCGAAACCCAGTGCGAGCAGTTGCTGCAGCGTGCGGCACAGCACGGCCTGATGGGTCAGGCGTCGCAGTGGATGAGCCTGGAGCACGCCACCGAAGGCTGGGCGCTCGAATCCTCAGGCTATGTCCAGTTGCCGGCCGCCACACCCGCCCAGCCGGCCGGCGAGGTGCTCACCGCAATGCCCGGCAAGTTGCGCAACCTGGGCTCGCAAAAGCCCGCCAACTGCGAGGCGTTGACGGCCTTGGGCGCGCTCCAATAGCGGCGGGCGGCGGACACGCTGGTGGCCAGGCACTCCAGCACCGGTGGGCTGGGGGCGAACTGGAACAGGGCATTGCCGATGCGCAGCAAGGCCACGGCGGGCCGTTGCCGAGACCCGGCCACGGCCATCGCACCAGCGATGGCCTGCAACATCAGATCGGCACGCAGTTGCCCGGTCCAGCGCTCCTGCTCGACGAACAGGCGGTCGGTGTGCCGGTAGGTCAGGCAGATCAAGCCGTTGCCATGTTCCAGCACCGCATCGGGCTGCGCCAGCAGATCGCCCGCCTGGTAGGACATGCGATCGTTGTCCTCGCCCACGCGACGTGGCCTTGCCCGCGTGAACACCGGCAAGTAGCGCTCAACAAAGCTGGCCCGCGCGTCCACCTCCACGGGGTCGAAGAAGTAGGCCTGGACCTGCACGCCCAGCAGCCGGGTTTGGGCGTGCCAGGTCAAGGGCGTCGGGCTTTGATCGGTGCTCATGGGGTGCTGCGGTTGTCGGCCTGTGGGCCAGTGGGCGGCGCGACCCGATGTTCCAGCAGCGATCCGGCGGCCCACCAGGCCAGCGTCAATGCCGCCACCACGATCACCGCGCGCAGCACCTGGTAGGTCCAGGCAGCGTGGCGCTCATCTTGAGGGTTTGGCGGCGCGTCGGTGGCAGCCTCGGGTGCCGACCCTGCGGCTTGAGACGGGGTCACGGCAAACGGCATCGCGCAGGCCACTGGCACCAAGCCGGCCGGCGGCACGGGCAACATGGGCGCATCATCACCGTCGCTGGGGTCGAGCAGCACCCAACGGATGTCGCCCACGCCCTCTTCCGACAGGACACTGGCAATCTGGATCTGGATCAGTTGGGGCGGCATGGCGTATCGACGATTTCGGACCGGTCAGGTGCCGAAGGCACTGGCACGGGCGGGCTCAGCGGGCTCGTTGCGACGCCCTTCCTGCCCCTCGCGCAGGCTGCGCGACCATAGGCGCGGCAAGCCTTGCGCCATGGCCAGCCGCAGACCGGCGAGCGCCGCGCCTGCCACGAAGCCATGGGCCGCGAACACGGCCGCCGCCACATGGTTGTCGGGCAGGCCCCTGAACGCGGCCAGGCCGACCAGCGCGAAGCCGCAAGCCCAGCCGATGGCGGCGAGCAAGAGCAGCAGGAAGGCGTCCAGGCGTGTCATGACGGATGGTTTCGGCCGCTCGCGCCGGATCTTGAGTGCATCAGACGGCGCTATCCTTGTTCCCCATGACCAATGCCCAGACCCTCCGCTCAGCCGAAGAGCAGGCCCGGCTCGATGCCGAATTCGTCGACCTCGTGGAACACAGGATCACCTTCAACCAGGTGCTGGGTCTGAAGGTGGTGTCATTGCGGCCGCAGTACCTGGTGCGCTTCGACATGCGGCCTGAACTGGTGGGCCACGCCCACTACGGTCGCCTGCACGGCGGCGTGATCTCGGCCACGCTGGATGCGCTGGGCGGCTGCGTGCTGATGCTGGCCATCGCCGAAAAGCACCCGACCGAGAGTGCGGAGCAGGTGATGCACCGTTTCCTGAAGATGGGCACGATCGACCTGCGGGTGGACTTCCTGCGCCAGGGCGTGGGCAAGCACTTCATCGCTTCGGCCGAGGTCACCCGACTGGGGGGACGCGTGGGCTCCACGCAGATGCGGCTGGTCAACGACGAGGGCACGCTGATCGCCACCGCTGCGGCCGCTTACATCGTGAGTTGACTGTTTGCCACTCGCAGGCCCTCGATGTGGCCACGCGGTCGGATGCGGCTGGCCCCCGGTTGACCGCATGCGGTTGACGCGCGGGCGCTGATCGCAACTTGGCGCTGAACCGGCAGCCCCGTGATCGCTCATCGGCCAAGGCCGCTCGGTCGTGGCAGGTACTGTTCGCCGCGCCGCGCCGGGACGCGCACCGGCGCTGGCGGCTGCCTGATCGGCGCGGATCGCGGCAGGCCGCCGCGGCTCAGGGCGGCTTGACCTCCTGCGGGCGTCGGGCATGGCAGGTCCTGCGCTGGATCGCATCGCGGAAGACGGCCAGCAGGGCGGCCGCGGGGTGGACGGCGCGACAATGCGCACTGGTACCATCCCGCCCGAAAAACACGGAGCCCCCCATGCAAGTCGTCTGCCTCGATCTCGAAGGCGTGCTGATCCCCGAGATCTGGATCGAGTTCTCCAAGCGCACCGGCATCGCCGAGTTCAGGCGCACCACCCGGGACGAGCCCGACTACGACAAGCTGATGCGCTTTCGCATTGCATTGCTCGAGCAGCATGGCCTGAAGCTGGCCGACATCCAGAACGTGATCGGCGGCATGGCGCCGATGGACGGCGCCAAGGCCTTTCTCGACGAGCTGCGCACGCGCTTCCAGGTGATCATCCTGTCGGACACCTTCTACGAATTCGCCGATCCGATGATGCGCCAGCTGGGCCGTCCCACGCTGTTCTGCCACAAGCTGGTGATCGACGAGTCCGGCTTCGTGCGCGACTACAGGCTGCGCCAGCCCAACCAGAAGGCCCACGCGGTCCATGCACTGAAGGGCCTGAATTTCCAAGTGATCGCGGCGGGTGATTCGTACAACGACACGGGCATGCTGGGCGCGGCCGATGCGGGCTTCTTCATCCACCCGCCCGAGAACATCGTGGCGCAGTTTCCGCAGTTCCCCGTGAACCACAGCTATGCCGAGCTGAAGGCCTCGATCGACGGCGCCGCGGCCCGTCTGCTGGCTGCGACGCGCTGAGTCGATCGAGCCTGGCCATGGCGGCACGCCGAACGCTCGAGCTGCTGGCCCCGGCCCGCGACGCCGACATCGGCATCGCGGCCATCGACCATGGCGCGGACGCCGTCTACATCGGTGGCCCGGATTTCGGCGCCCGTGCCAACGCCGTCAACACGGTGGCCGACATCGAGCGGCTGTGCGCTTATTCCCACCGTTATGCCGCCAAGATCTTCGTCACGCTCAACACCATCCTGCGCGACGACGAATTGGAGCCGGCTCGTCGTCTGGTGTGGCAGCTGTTTGAGGCCGGCGCCGATGCACTGATCGTGCAGGACATGGGCCTGCTGCAGCTCGACCTGCCGCCGATCCAGCTGCACGCCAGCACACAGACCGACATCCGCACGCCGGAGAAGGCGCGCTTCCTGCAGGACGTGGGCTTCTCGCAGATGGTGCTGGCGCGCGAGTTGACACTGCAGCAGATCGAGGCGATCGGCGCACAGGTGGGTGACGCCAAGCTCGAATTCTTCATTCATGGCGCACTGTGCGTGGCGTACTCGGGGCAATGCTTCATCAGCCATGCGCACACCGGCCGCAGCGCCAACCGGGGCAATTGCTCGCAGGAGTGCCGCCTGCCCTACACCGTCACCGACGGCCAGGGCCGCATCGTGGCGCACGACAAGCACGTGCTGAGCCTGAAGGACAACAACCAGAGCGCCAACCTCGCGCGCTGGTGGACGCCGGCATCCGCAGCTTCAAGATCGAAGGCCGTTACAAGGACATCGCCTACGTCAAGAACGCCACCGCGCACTACCGCTTGTTGTTCGACGAACTCATCGACAAGGACCCCGCTCTGGCCCGTGAGTCGTCAGGGCGTTGCAGTTTCGGCTTCACACCCGACCCCGAGCGCAACTTCAACCGCAGCGGCACCGACTACTTCGTCAACGGCCGCCAGGACGACATCGGCGCCTTCGACAGCCCCAAGCACGCCGGCGTGCCATTCGGCAGTGTGGTGCGTGTCGGCACCGACCACTTCGACCTGGAAACCGATGCCGACGACGCCGTGATGAACAACGGCGACGGCCTCACCTGGTGGGACTTGCAGGGCGAGTTGAACGGCGTGCCACTCAATGTCGTGAAGCTGCTCGATGCGGCCAAGGCGCAATGGCGCGTGTGGCCCAACGAGCCCATCAGCGAGCTGAAGGACCTGCGCCGCCACACGGTGCTCTACCGCAATCGCGACATGGCCTGGGACCGCGCGCTCGAGCGCAGGACGGCCGACCGGCGCATGGCGGTGGACCTGCGTTTCGACGAGACGCCCGAGGGCTTCGTGCTCACGCTCAGCGACGAGGATGGCCACATCGCCCAGGCTGAAATTGCCCACGCGCACGAGCCGGCGCAAAACGCTGACCGCGCAGAAAGCCAACTGCGAGAAGGCCTCGCCAAGCTGGGCAACACGATCTTCCAGGCACGGCAGGTGGACATCGCCACGTCTCGACCGTGGTTCCTGCCGGCGGGCGTCATCAACGCCCTGCGGCGCGATGCGGTGGCCGCGCTGGAGGCCGCGCGCGAGGCGGCACGCCTGCGCCCGCCGCGCGCCCAGCCGGTGCAGCCGCCAGTGCCCTATCCGGACGACGCGTTGAGCTACCTGGCGAATGTCTTCAACCATCGAGCGCGCGACTTCTATGCGCGCCATGGCGTGAAGGTGATCGAATCGGCGTATGAGAGTCACGAGCTGCTGGGCGAGGCCTCGCTGATGATCACCAAGCACTGCGTGCGCTATTCGCTGAGCCTGTGCCCCAAGCAAGCCAAGGGCGTGACCGGCGTGCAGGGCACGATCCGCGCCGAGCCGCTCACGCTGCGGCACGGCGACGACACGCTCACCTTGCGCTTCGATTGCAAGCCCTGCGAAATGCACGTGGTGGGCAAGATGCGCAAGAACGTGCTGCAGCAGGCTTCAGCCCAGCCGATCAACTTCTATCGCGCACGGCCCACGGCCCCGGGCTGACCCCGCCATCTGGCCGACTGGCGCCCCGACCGACCGGATCAAGCGGCAGAGCGGCTCGCAACGCCGCCCACAGGCACGGCCACATCCGCATGGGCGCGCAGCCAGCCCAGGGCCGGCTCGGCATTCTGCTGGTCGGGGTGAAAATCGGCACGACGATAGCGCGCCCAGGGGCCGCTCAGTTCACGCACCAGGCCGCCACGCCCGAAGACGAAGCGCCAGCCGCTGGCCCAGGTGCTGCGCTGCCACAGCGTGCCGTCGCGCCGCAGGTTGCGCCAGGTCTGCAGCATCAGGTCGGTGAGGAAGCGGAAGGTGACGTAGTGGAACAGGCGCAGCCGCCAGCGCTCGCTGCCGCCCAGCGCCCGGTACAGGTCGAACGCCACGCTGCGGTGCTCGGTCTCCTCGCTGGCATGCCAAAGCCACATGGTCTGCAGGCGCTCCTCGGTGCCCTGCATCTGCTCGCGGTGGGCCAGCATGTGCTCGGCCAGGATGGCGGTGAAGTGCTCGGTGGCAGCGGTCAATGCCACCCAGGCACGCGCGTCCACACCCTCCAGGCGGCGCAGGCGCTGGGTGATGCGCACCTGCCACTCGTTCACCAGACCCTGCTGCTCCAGGTGGGCGTTGAAGCGTTGGTGCACACGCCGGTGCGTGGCCTCCTGGCCGATGAAGCCGCGCACTTCGGGCTCGAAGCGGGCGCGCTGCTCAGGCGGCAGTTGCGCCAACCCCAGCCGCACCGAATCGATGAAGAACTGCTCACCCACCGGGAAGCTCATCGACAAGGCATTGAAGTACGCGGTGAGGAAGGCATCGCCCGCCATCCAATGCCGTGCGGGTGGGGTCTCCAGGTCGATCAACAGGCGGCGGACAACCAGATCGCTCATGACGCGTGAACTCCAGTTCGACCCGATCCCGGGCCCAGGGCAACGCTGACGATATCACCCTGGCGACCGCGCTTGGCCGTGGATGCAGGCATCATCGCCGCATGATCCCCTTGTCCATCCTCGATCTCGCCCCCATCGTCGAAGGCAGCGACGCCGCCGAATCGCTGCGCAACGCGCTCGATCTGGCCCGGCACGCCGAAGCCTGGGGCTACCTGCGCTACTGGCTTGCCGAGCACCACAACATGGACGGCGTGGCCTGCTCGGCCACCGCCGTGCTGGTGGGCCACGTGGCCGGCGGCACCAAGACCATCCGCGTGGGCTCGGGCGGCGTCATGCTGCCCAACCACTCGCCCCTGGTGGTGGCCGAACAGTTCGGCACGCTGGCCACGCTGTACCCCGGCCGCATCGACCTCGGGTTGGGCCGCGCGCCCGGCACCGACCAGATGACCGCACGCGCCCTGCGCCAGCACCTGGCCACGCAGGGCGAGGACGCCTTCCCGCAGGACGTGATGGAGTTGCAGGCCTACCTCGCGGCGCCGCTGCCGGGCCAGGCCGTGCGCGCCATCCCCGGCATGGGCACCGAGGTGCCGATCTGGATCCTGGGCTCCAGCCTCTACGGTGCGCAACTGGCGGCCTACCTGGGCCTGCCCTATGCTTTCGCCTCGCACTTCGCGCCGGACATGCTGCTGCAGGCGCTGGACGTCTACCGCAGCACCTACCGCCCGTCCGAGCGTTGGCCGCAGCCCCACGCGATGGTGGGGGTGAATGTTGTCTGCGCCGACACGGATGCCGAGGCCGCCCGGCTGTTCACCTCGATCCAGCAGCGCTTCCTGGGCATGCAGCGCGGTGTGCGCGGCGCGCTGCAGCGCCCGATCGATCCGGCCGAACTTGAAGCGATGTGGACACCGCGCGAGAAGGTCGGCGTGCAACGCATGCTCGCGGCCAGCGCCTGTGGTGGCCCCGACGCCGTGCGCGAACAACTCAATGCCATCCTTGACAGCACCCGGGCCGACGAATTGATCGTTGCGGGCGCCGTGCACGACCACCACGCTCGATTGCGCAGTTATGAGTTGCTGGCGTCGATCGCGCCCGGCTTGTCAGCGCGCCGCGGCCGTACCATGCCGGCATGAGCATCGACCGCATACCCGAGACCGACGAGCCGATTCAACAGGACCGCCTCTGGCGCGACAAAGGCTGGACCGCCCGCGTCATCAAGAACGAAGACGACGATGGCTGGGCCGTGGCGATGGTCAAGGACGGCGAGCCCGAACCTGCACTGGTCGGCCCGTGGACGATGGGGCGCGACAAGAAGAACCCCAAGCCGCTCGACACCAACGCCTTCAACACCCTGGTCAAGACCGCGGCCGAGGTGGTGCGTCGGCACGAGCAGCAGCTGCACGCCCAGTTGCACCGCAGCCTCTACCTGATGGGCCCGAACGGCCGCGTGAACGTGACGCTGGACATCGTGCCGGACGACGACGAACCGCATGCGCTGCTGGCCGCCCTCGACGCCAACGGGGAGCCGCTGGCCAAAGTGCGCGTGCCCGCCAGCTTCAAGCTGAACCAGGCCAGCGGCATGGCCTGGATCGAGAACGAGTTCCGCAGGCCGGGTTGATGCACTCGGTGCGAACGCAGCAGGTCTTCAACCCACCCACTTCCGCGCATTGCGGAACATGCGCATCCAGGGGCTGAGGGCCGATAGGTCACCCGAAGTCCAGCTCATCTGCACGTTGCGGAACACGCGCTCGGGGTGCGGCATCAACACCGTGAAACGGCCATCGGCGGTGGTCACCGAGGTGAGGCCATCCGGGCTGCCGTTGGGGTTGAAGGGGTAGCCTTCAGTGGCTTGGCCGTGGTGGTCCACGAATCGCATCGCACGATGGACCTGACGGGCATCGCCACGCTGGCTGAAATCGGCACAGCCCTCACCATGAGCGACCGCAATCGGCAAGCGGCTGCCAGCCATGCCCTGGAAGAACAGCGAGGGGCTGTCCAGCACCTCCACGAGCGACAGCCTTGCCTCGAACTGCTCGCTCTTGTTGCGGGTGAATCTGGGCCAGGCCTGGGCACCCGGGATGATGGGCGACAGCGCCGCCATCATCTGGCAGCCATTGCACACGCCGAGCGCGAAGCTGTCGGTGCGGCCGAAGAAGGCGGCAAACTGGTCTGCCAGTGCGGGGTTGAACAGGACGGACCGGGCCCAGCCTTCGCCCGCGCCCAGCGTGTCGCCATAGCTGAAACCGCCACACGCGATGAAGCCCTTGAACTGATCCAGGCGCGCGCGGCCGGCCTGCAGATCGGTCATGTGCACATCGAAGGTGTCGAAGCCGGCCTCGGCCATGGCCCGGCTCATCTCCACATGCGAATTCACACCCTGCTCCCGAAGGATGGCCAGCCTGGGTCGGGCGCCGCCAAATGAATGGCGCGGCCACGTTGTCGGCCGGGTCGAAGCTCAGCTGCAGGTGCAGGCCGGGGTCGCCATCGGCGCCCGCCGCATCGTGCTCGCTGTCGGCGCCTGCAGGCCGGTCGCGCAATTGCGCGATGCGCCAGCTCACCTCATCCCAGCTTTGCTGCAGCTCGCGCAAGGGCGCGCTGAATTGCGCCTTGGCATCGCGCCAGACCTCGATCACGCGCTTGTCGTTGGTGCGGCCGATCACATGGCTGTGGCGCGACAGCCCGTGCGCACGCAGCACCGCCATCACCGCATCGCGCTCGGCACGCGGCACCTGGATCACGGCGCCCAGCTCCTCGTTGAACAAGGCCTTGAGGGTGAGCTCGTTGCGGCGCTCGCCGACCTGGGAGGCCCAGTTCTTCGTGTCGCCGTATTCGGCGCGGCTGTCACCGATGCCGTCGCCCTCGGTCACCAGCAGGTCCACGTTCAGGCTCACCCCCAGCTGGCCGGCAAAGGCCATCTCGCACACCGCTGCCCAGAGGCCGCCGTCGCTCCGGTCGTGGTAGGCCAGCAGCTTGCCTTCGCCGCGCAACTGGTTGATCGCGGCCACCAGCGCCTTGAGCTGCGCGGGGTCGTCCAGATCCGGCACGACGTCACCGAACTGACCCGTCACCTGCGCCAGCATCGAGCCGGCCAGGCGTTGGCGGCCGGCGCCCAGGTCGATCAGGATCAGGCAAGTGTCCCCCGCCTGCAGTTGCGGCGTGAGCGTGCCGCGCACATCGCCCAGCGTGGCGAAAGCGGTGACGATCAGGCTCACCGGTGCGGTCACCTGCATGGCCGCGCCGTCCATCGCCCAGCGCGTGCGCATCGACAGCGAATCCTTGCCCACCGGGATGCCGATCCCCAATGCCGGGCACAGCGCCATGCCCACGGCTTTCACGGTGTCGTACAGCGCCGCGTCTTCGCCTGGCTCGCCACAGGCCGCCATCCAGTTGGCGCTGAGCTTGACGCGTGAGAGCTCGATCGGTGCCGCGAGCAGGTTGGTGATGGCTTCGCCCACGGCCATGCGGCCCGAGGCGGGCGCGTCCAGCGCCGCCAGCGGGGTGCGCTCACCCAGGCTCATGGCTTCGCCGCGGAATCCGCCGTGATCGGCCAAGGTCACCGCGCAATCGGCCACCGGCACCTGCCAGGGGCCCACCATCGGATCGCGGTGGCTCAGGCCACCGACGGTGCGGTCGCCGATCGTGACCAGGAAACGCTTGCTGCCCACCGAGGGGTGGCGCAGCACGGCGTGGCACGCCTGCGCCAGGCTGACGCCGGTGAGCTCCAGCGGCGCCTCGCTGCGGGCCACGCGCTGCACGTCTCGGTGCATCCTGGGGGGCTTGCCCAGCAGCACGTCCATCGGCATGTCGATGGCGCGCTCGCCACCGGGGCCCGCTTCGAGGATCAGCTGTCGCTCGTCCGTGGCCACCCCGACGATGGCAAATGGACAGCGCTCTCGCGCGCACATCTGCTCGAACAAAGGCAGCAGATCGGGGTTCACGGCCAGTGTGTAGCGCTCCTGGCTTTCGTTGCACCAGATTTCCTTGGGCGCGAGGCCGCTCTCTTCAAGGGGCACTTTTGTCAGATCGAAGCACGCGCCCTTGCCAGCACCATCGACCAACTCGGGGAACGCATTGCTGATGCCGCCCGCACCCACGTCGTGGATGGCGACCACGGGGTTCATCTCCCCCAGGGCCCAGCAGTGGTTGATGACCTCCTGGGCCCGGCGCTGGATCTCCGGGTTGCCGCGCTGCACCGAATCGAAGTCCAGCGCCGCGGTGTTGCTGCCCGCGGCCATCGAGCTGGCCGCGCCGCCGCCCATGCCAATGCGCATGCCCGGGCCGCCCAGCTGGATCAACAGCGTGCCGGCGCCAAAGGGCAGCTTGTGGGTCTGGCCGTCGCTGATGGTGCCCAGCCCGCCGGCGATCATGATGGGCTTGTGGTAGCCGCGCCGCACGCCGGCCACCACTTGCTCATAAACTCTGAAATAGCCGGCCAGGTTGGGCCGGCCGAACTCGTTGTTGAAGGCCGCGCCGCCCAGTGGCCCCTCGATCATGATCTGCAGCGGGCTGGCGATGTGCTCGGGCTTGCCGACGGGGTGGGCCTCCCACGGTTCGGCCAGGCCGGGCAGGTGCAGGTTGGACACCGAAAAGCCCGTCAACCCCGCCTTGGGCCTGGAGCCACGCCCGGTCGCACCTTCGTCGCGAATCTCGCCACCCGCGCCGGTGGAGGCCCCCGGAAACGGGGAGATCGCCGTGGGGTGGTTGTGCGTCTCCACCTTCATCAGCACATGCACCAACTCATTGCGCGGCCCATAGAGTGGCGCGTTGGTGAAGCCCTGCGGCAGCCAGCGCTCGGTCATGCCCCCTTCCATCACCGCGGCGTTGTCGCTGTAGGCCACGATGCTGTGCTGGGGCTGCAGCTTCTCGGTGTTGCGGATCATGCCGAACATGCTCAGCGGCTGGCGTTCACCGTCGATGCTGAAGTCGGCATTGAAGATCTTGTGCCGGCAATGCTCGCTGTTGGCCTGGGCGAACATCATCAGCTCCACATCGCTGGGATTGCGCCGCAGCTTGCGGAAGTTGTCGACCAGGTAGTCGATCTCTTCGTCGGACAGGGCCAGGCCGAATTCGGTGTTGGCCCGTGCCAGCGCCACCCTGCCACTGTTTGGTCCGCTGCCCAGCACGTCCACATGGGCCAGCGGTGTGGCGGTCTGCTCGTCGAACAGATGCCGTGCGGCATCGCGCTCGAAAGCCACGTGCTCGGTCATGCGGTCGTGCAGCAAGGCAGCACAGGCGGCCCGTTCGTCGGCGGTGAGCGGTTTGCCCGCACCGCCCAGCAGCCCGGGCTTGAGCAGCACTCGGAATTCGGTGACGCGCTCGATGCGGTGCACGGCCGCACCCAAGCCGCAGTTGTGGGCGATGTCGGTGGCCTTGCTGGCCCAGGGCGACACGGTGCCCAGCCGCGGCATCACCACGATCAGCGTGCCCTCGCCGCCGCCGGCATAGGCCTCCCCGTAGTGCAGCAGGCCCTGCAGCTTGTCGCGATCCACCGCGCCATCGGTCCACACCCAGTGCACATGCCGCGCCACCAGCCCGGTGATGCGCGCCTGCACGGCCTGCAAGCGCGGCAGCACGGCCTTGGCGCGGAACTCGGACAGGGCATTGCCGCCCTCGAAATGCATCAGTTGTTTGGCGGCGGGCGACATGGCGTGGGGGTGATGCCAGGGGAAACCCGGCATTCTAGGTTGCGGTGGGATAATTTGGCCCATGCCCATCTCCCTCAAGACCGCTGCCGACATCGAAGGCATGCGCATCGCTGGTCGCCTGACCTCCGAAGTGCTGGACATGCTGGTGCCGCACGTCAAGCCCGGCATCACCACCGAGCAGATCGACAAGCTCTGCCATGACCACATCGTGTACGAACAGCAGGCCATTCCCGCGCCGCTGAACTATGCGCCACCGGGCTACAAGCCCTATCCCAAGTCGATCTGCACCTCGATCAACCACCAGGTCTGTCACGGCATTCCGAACGACCGGTCACTGAAGCTGGGCGACATCGTGAACATCGATGTCACGGTCATCAAGGACGGCTGGCATGGGGACTCCAGCCGCATGTTCATCGTCGGTGAGGGCTCGATCGCCGCCACGCGCCTGTGCAGCATCACGCACGACGCGATGTGGAAGGGCATTGCCAAGGTCAAACCCGGCGCACGCCTGGGCGACATCGGCCACGCCATCCAGACCTTTGCCGAGAACCAGGGCTTTTCGGTGGTGCGCGAGTTCTGCGGGCATGGCATCGGTCGCAATTTCCACGAGGACCCGCAGGTGCTGCACTACGGCCGCCCCGGCACGCTGGACGAGTTGGTGCCCGGCATGATCTTCACCATCGAGCCGATGATCAATGCAGGCCGGCGCGAGATCCGCGAAATGGGCGACGGCTGGACCATCGTCACCAAGGACCGCTCGCTGTCGGCGCAGTGGGAGCACACCGTGCTGGTCACCGACACCGGCTACGAGGTGCTCACGCTGTCTGCCGGCACGCCGCCGCCGCCGGCTTTCATCGGCGGCGTTTGAGCGGCGACCTGGCAGTGCACATGGTGGCGGCACGCCCGGCGCAGACGAATCCGCCCACCCTGGCGGACATGCGTGTGCAATTCCGTGACGGCAAGCGTGCGCTGATCGAGCATTTCCTGCAGTCGCGTGCGTCGGCCACCGCCGCCACGCAGCTGATCAAGGCGCTCACCAGGCACGTGGACCAGACGCTTGCAGAGCTTTGGCGCCACGCCGCGATGCCCAGCGCAGCGGCCCTGGTGGCGGTGGGCGGCTACGGCCGCGGCGAACTGTTCCCGCACAGCGACGTGGACGTGCTGCTGCTGATGCCCGAGGGTTGGGACATCGATCAAGTGCTTGAAGGCAGCGAAGCGCACACGCTGAAGGCCACGGTGGAAGTATTCATCACCAGCTGCTGGGACATCGGCCTGGAGATCGGCTCGTCGGTGCGCACGGTGGCCGACTGCGTGGCCGAAGCCAGGAGCGACGTGACGGTGCAGACCGCGATGCTGGAATCGCGCCTGCTCACCGGTGCCAAGCGCCTGTTTGCCAGCTTCGGCCGGGCCACGTCAGCGGTGATGGACCCGCCGGCCTTCCTGCGCGCCAAGATGCTGGAAATGAGCCAGCGCCACACCAAGTACGAGGACACGCCTTACTCGCTGGAGCCCAACTGCAAGGAAAGCCCCGGTGGCCTGCGCGATCTGCAACTGGTGATGTGGGTGGCCCGCGCGGCCGGCCTGGGGCGCAGTTGGTCGGAACTGGCCGCCAATGGGCTGATCACCGCCTTCGAGGTCAAGCAGTTGCAGCGCCAGGAGGGCACCTTGCGCCTGATCCGTGCCCGGCTGCATGCCGTGGCGGGCCGGCGCGAGGATCGCCTGGTGTTCGACCTGCAGACGGCCGTGGCCGAGAGCATCGGCTACGCGTCGAGCCGCACGCACCGCTCGTCGGAAGTGCTGATGCACCGCTACTACTGGGCGGCCAAGGCGGTGACGCAGCTCAACCAGATCCTGATGCTCAACATCGAAGAGCGCGTCAACGGCAGCGGCGCCGCGCCGATGCGACCGATCAATGCGCACTTTCTCGACCGCGCCGGCATGCTCGAAGTGGCGCGCGACGACCTGTACGTGAACTACCCGCATGCGATCCTCGAAACCTTTCTGGTGTTCGAGCAGACGCCAGGCATCCAGGGGTTGTCGGCGCGCACGCTGCGGGCGCTGTACAACGCCCGCAACATCATGGACGGCAGCTTCCGCCGCGACCCTGCCAATCGCGCGATGTTCATGGAGATCCTGCGCCAGCCACAAGGCATCACGCACGCGATGCGGCTGCTCAACCAGACCTCGGTGCTGGGTCGCTACCTCTGGGTGTTTCGCCGCATCGTCGGACGCATGCAGCACGACCTGTTCCACGTCTACACGGTGGACCAGCACATCCTGATGGTGCTGCGCAACGTGCGCCGCTTCTTCATCCCCGAGCACGCGCACGAATACCCGTTCTGCTCGCAGCTGGCCAGCCAGTGGGACCACCCCTGGGTGCTGTACGTGGCCGCGCTGTTCCACGACGTGGCCAAGGGCCGCGGCGGTGACCATTCGGCCCTCGGCGCCGTGGAAGTGCGCCGCTTCTGCCGCGACCATGACGTGGGCCGCGACGATGCCAACCTGATCGAGTTCCTGGTGCGCAACCACCTGACGATGAGCACCGTGGCGCAGAAGGAAGACCTGTCCGACGCCGACGTGATCCGCAAGTTCGCCGACAGCGTCGGCACGACGCAACGCCTGACGGCGCTCTACCTGCTGACGGTGGCCGACATCCGCGGCACCAGCCCCAAGGTGTGGAACGCGTGGAAAGGCAAGCTGCTCGAGGACCTGTACCGCATCACGCTGCGGGCGCTCGGCGGCGCCCAGCCCAACCTGGTCGCCGACCTGGAAGCGCGCAAGCAGGAGGCGATTCACATCCTGGCCCTGCATTCGGCCCTGCCCGGTACCGAAGGCCCGTTGTGGAAAACGCTGGAGCTGAGCTACTTCGCACGCCACGACGCCACCGAGATCGCCTGGCACGCCCGCGCCCTCTGGCGCCACATCGCCACGCAGGTGCCGGTGGTCAGTGCGCGCCCATCGCCCATCGGCGACGGCCTGCAGGTGCTGGTGTATTCGCCCGACCGGCCCGACCTGTTCGCTCGCATTTGCGGTTACTTCGATGGCGCCGGCTTCTCGATCCAGGACGCCAAGATCCACACCAGCCGCAGCGGCTACGCGCTGGACACCTTCCAGGTGGCCCATCCCAATTGCGACACCGGCGATGCCAGTTGCTACCGCGACCTGATCTCGCTGATCGAGCACCAGTTGGCGATGGCCCTGAACAGCGATGGTCCACTGCCCGAGCCCAGCCGCGGCCGCCTGTCGCGCCGCGTCAAGTCCTTTCCGATCACCCCGCGCGTGTCGTTGCGGCCCGACGAGCGAGCGCAGCGCTGGCTGCTGTCGGTCAGCACCAGCGACCGCACTGGCCTGCTCTATGCCATCGCCCGCGTATTGGCCCGCCACCATGTGAACTTGCAGCTGGCCAAGGTCACCACGCTCGGTGAACGGGTGGAGGACACTTTCCTCGTCGATGGCCCGGTGTTGCAGCAGACCCGAGCACAGCTGCAGATCGAAACCGAACTGCTGGACGCCGCCGCGCCGCGCTGACCCCAACATGTCCTTGCAGTCCATCGACGGCGCCACGGTTGCCGCCCACCTGGCCGACTACGACGCCATCATCGACGCGCGCTCGCCCGCCGAGTTTGCCGAGGACCACCTGCCTGGCGCCATCAACTGGCCGGTGCTGGACGACGAGCAGCGGCGCATCGTCGGCACGTTGTATGTGCAGGACTCGGCCCTGGCCGCACGCAAGGTCGGCTCGGCCATGGTGGCGCGAAACGTGGCCCAGCACATCGAGCGCTGGGTGCAGGACAAGCCGCGCGAATGGCAGCCGCTGGTGTATTGCTGGCGCGGCGGCCAGCGCTCGGGCTCGCTGGCCTGGTTCCTGGATCAGATCGGCTTTCGCACGACGAAGCTGACCGGCGGCTACAAGGGCTTTCGAGCCGTGGTGCGCCACGCACTGACCAGCTTGCCCGCACGCTTTCAGTTCCAGGTGCTGGCCGGCCGCACCGGCAGTGGCAAGACCCGCCTGTTGCAGGCCTTGGCCGACGCAGGCGCGCAGACGCTGGATCTGGAGGCGCTGGCGCACCACCGCGGCTCGGTGCTGGGCGGCCTGCCCGACGACCCGCAGCCCACGCAGAAGGCCTTCGACACGCAGCTGTGGACGGCCTTGCAGCGCCTCGACCCAGCTCGCCCCGTGTTCGTGGAAAGCGAGAGCAAGAAGATCGGCCGCCTGCAGTTGCCCGACAGCCTGGTGCTGCACATGCGAGAGCACGGCCAGGTGCTGCGGGTCGAGATGCCGCAGGCCGCCCGCGTGCAATTGCTGCTGCAGGAATACGGCTTCTTTGCCCAGGACACCGAGCGCTTCTGCGGTTTGCTGGACGGCCTGACCGTGCTGCGCGGGCGCGAACGCGTGGCGCATTGGCAGGCCATGGCGCGCGCTGGCGAATGGCCCGAACTGTTTGCCCAGTTGATGCGCGACCACTACGACCCGCTCTATCTTCGCTCGATGGACAGTCATTTCAGTGGTTATCTTCTGGCCCAAGAAGTGGCGCTGCCCGACGGCGACGCCGAGACGATGCAGGCTGCGGCCAGCCATTTGATGGCAGCGCTGTGTTGATGCGCACGCCGCCGCAAGACCTCGCCCAGCGTCTTGCGCTTGGTCAAGGCCACCCACCCATGGCACCGGCATGATGGAGACCCCATGCGTGAAAGCCCCGCACTGATCGAGTCCCGCGCCTTTGGCGTGCGCCAAATCCCGGCCTTGCGGCCATTGGGCTGGTTGGCGCGTGGATGGTCCGATCTGATGGCCTGCCCGGTCCCAGGCCTGCTGCATGGCTTGGCGCTGGCCTTGTTCGGCGCCGCGCTCATCTATGTGGCCCGGCATCGTTTCTGGTTGCTGGCCGGCGCGTTCACTGGTTTCCTGCTGGTGGCGCCGATCCTGGCCACGGGCCTGTATGCCGTCAGCCGCGCCCTTGAGCGCAAGCAACGCGCCGACCTGGGCGTGGCGCTGGGCGCCTGGAAGCCCGAGGGTCGGCTGATCGTGTTCGGCCTGCTGCTGGCATTCGCCGGCACGGGCTGGGTCATGACCTCTGCCTCGCTGATCACCGGCTTTGCGCCGGCGCCGGTGAATGGCCCGGCCGACTTCCTTCGCGTCGTGGTGCTCAACGACAAGACCCACCTGTTCGAGATCTGGCTGGCGCTGGGCGCCTTCCTGGCCGCACCGGTGTTTGCCAGCAGCGTGGTGGCCATCCCGCTGTTGCTGGATCGCAAGGTGGGCGTACTCGCGGCCGTGCTCACGAGCTGGCGCGTGGTGCAGGCCCATCCCCTGCCCATGGCCATCTGGGCCGGGCTGCTGATGCTGCTCACGGTGGCCGGCATGGTCACCGGCCTGCTGGGCCTGGTCGTCGTCGTGCCCTGGCTGTCCCATGCGAGCTGGCATGCCTATCGCGATCTGGTCGACACCTCGGGGCTGTCCGAACAGCGCTGACATCCACGAGGCCCACCAGTGTTCGGTTTCAACGAAGAACAAGTTGCCTGGTTTGGCCTGACCTTCGGGGTCAGTGCATTCATGCTGTACATGGTGTTCATCATCTTCCAGCTGGCACGCGAATCCAAGGCAGGCAAGTTCGGCGCCTTTGTGCTCTTTCTTGGCCTGGGCGTGGGCCTGGTCGGCTTTGCTGCCAAGGGCCTGATCAAGTTCTTCATGAGCGGCATCGTTGAATGAACCCCGGCCCGGCGCTGGGTGCCGTGGCCGTGAACTTTACGCTGGCGGTGAAGCACAAGCCCGGGCGCTATACCGCATTCTGAGCGTCACAGACACCTGCACCGTGCCGTCGACCGCGGAGTCAGGGACAATGGCGGCCTGGGCGCGCTCGCCGGCGCGCCCCGCACCATCTCCCGTGCACTGATCCCTGCCCCCTCACGCCCATGTCCCACTTGATCGTCCACGGCGGCACGCCCTTGACCGGCCGCATCGTCCCTTCGGCCAACAAGAACGCGGTGCTGCCCATCCTCTGCGCCACACTGCTCACGCGGGCGCCGGTGCGCCTGCGCGGACTGCCTGAAATCACCGATGTGCGCAAGATCCTGGACTTCTACCGCCAGATCGGCAGCAAGGTGGACATCGACTACAGCACGGGCGTACTGGACGTGGACCATGGCCAGGCGCTGTTCGACCCCATGCGCCACACGCTGCCGATGGAGATGCGCTCGTCGATCATGCTGGTGCCACCGCTGCTGGCACGATTTGGCGTGGCGCGAATCGAGGACGATGTCCAAGGCTGCACGCTCGGCGTGCGTGAGATCGATCCGCACGTGGAGGTGATGGAGCGCTTCGGTGCCTTGGTCACCCGGGGCGAGAATGCCCTGCTGGTGCGCAGCCCGGGCCGGTTGCAGTCGAACCACCACTGGCTCGACTACGCCAGCGTCACCACCACCGAGAACTTCGTGCTTTGTGCCACCTTGGCCCAAGGCACCTCCACGCTCACCAACGCCGCCAGCGAACCGCACGTGCAGGAGCTGTGCGATTTCCTGCACCGGCTGGGCGCGAAGATCGAGGGCCGCGGCACGTCCAAGATCACCGTGACTGGCGTCGACACGCTGGGTGGCGGCGAGTTCAGCTTCGCCGAGGACTTCCACGAGATCGTCACCTTCCTCGCGTTGGGCGCGGTCACCGGTGGCGACGTGCGGGTGAAGAACTCGGCGCCCGGCCAGTTCCCGCTGATCGACCGCACGTTCGCCAAGATGGGCGTGGTGGTGCACCACGAGGACGGCTGGTCACGCACCGAAATCCCCGACGGCCTGAAGGTGCGCGAGCCCTTCACCCGCAACATCCTGCAGAAGGTGGAGGCCGCACCCTGGCCCTACCTGCCGGTGGACCTGCTGCCCATCTTCGTGGCCCTCGGTGTGAAGGCCAATGGCAGCATGATGTTCTGGAACAAGGTCTACGACGGCGCGATGGGCTGGACCACCGAGTTGTCCAAGTTCGGCGCCCATGTCTTCCAATCCGACCCGCACCGCCTCGTCACCTTTGGTGGCAAGCCCCTGCACGCGGCCGAAGTGGAAAGCCCCTACATCATCCGGGTGGCGATCGCACTGCTGATGATCGCCGCCAGCGTGCCGGGCCGCAGCATGATCCGCAATGCCACACCGATCAGGCGTGCACATCCGCGCTTTGTCGAAAACCTGTGCAGCCTGGGGGCAAAGATCGAGTGGGTCGAGGGGGACTGAGCCTGCACTGCCAGTGCTAGCACGGCACCGAATGCCATTCGGCGCTGTGAAAACGAAAGCCGGCAAAGCCGGCCCTCGAACATCATGCTGGAGCCCCCTTCGCGGAGGGGGCTTGGGGGAGCCCAACGTTGACCCGAAGGGTTGAGCGCCAAGGCGCTCCAACGGGCTCGCAGAGCTCGCCCGGTGCGTGAGGGGAGAAGCCGTCCTCAGGACGGTTTCTCGTCCACATTCACCCCATGTGCATGCCGCCGTTGCAGCTGAAGTCGGCGCCGGTGGAGAAGCCCGAATCTTCGCTGGCCAGCCAGGCGACGATCGAGCCGATCTCGTCCGGTGTGCCCAGGCGCTTGACGGGGATCGTGGAGATGATCTTCTCCAGCACCTCGGGCTTGATGGCGCGAACCATCTCGGTGCCGATGTAGCCCGGGCTCACGGTGTTGACCGTCACGCCCTTGGCCGCCACTTCCTGCGCCAGGGCCATCGTGAAGCCGTGCATCCCGGCCTTGGCGGCCGAGTAGTTGGTCTGGCCGGCCTGGCCCTTCTCACCGTTGACCGAACTGATCTGGACGATGCGGCCCCAGCCCTTCTCGACCATGCCCGGCACCACTTGCTTGGTGACGTAGAACATGCTGTTCAGGTTGGTGTCGATGACGGCCTTCCAGTCCTCGGGCGTCATCTTCAGGAACATGCGGTCCTTGGTGATGCCGGCATTGTTCACCAGCACATCGATCACGCCATGCTCGGCCACGGCCTTGGTGAAGGCATCCACGGTGGACTGCCAGTCCGCCACGTTGCCCACCGAAGCGTAGAAGGTGTAGCCCAGAGCCTTTTGCTCGTCGAGCCACTTGGCGTAATCGCGGCTTGGGCCGCAGCCGGCGATGACCTTGAATCCATCCTTGTGCAGGCGCTGGCAGATCGCGGTTCCGATGCCGCCCATGCCGCCGGTGACATACGCTACTTTCTGGGTCATTTGTCTATCTCCTCGTTGGTGGAAGCGAAGCCCGACATTGCGGGCGATGGGGTATCTGTCGTTTCGATCGTCGGGCTCAGCGCTCGACGGTGAGGGCCACGCCCATGCCACCGCCGATACACAGCGAAGCGATCCCTCGCTTGGCGTCTCGCTTTTGCATTTCGTGCAGCAAGGTCACCAGGATGCGGCAGCCGGACGCACCGATCGGGTGGCCGATGGCGATGGCGCCACCGTTGACGTTGACCTTGGTGGTGTCCCAGCCCATTTCCTGGTGCACGGCGCAGGCCTGGGCGGCGAAGGCTTCGTTGATCTCCAGCAGGTCCAGATCCGTGGCCTTCCAGCCAGCACGCTCCAGCGCCCTGCGCGCGGCCGGCACCGGGCCCATGCCCATGATCTTGGGGTCCAGCCCGGCGGAGGCGTAGCTGGCAATTCGGGCCAGCGGCTTCAGGCCCAACGCTGCGGCCTTGGCGGCCGACATCACCATCACGGCGGCCGCACCATCGTTGATGCCCGAGGCATTGCCAGCGGTCACGCTGCCGGCCTTGTCGAAAGCGGGACGCAGGCCTGCCAGCGCTTCGGCACTGGTCTTCTTGTTGATGAACTCGTCGGCGGCAAACACCAACGGGTCACCCTTCTTCTGCGGGATGACCACCGGCACGATCTCGTCCTTGAAACGGCCGGCCTCTTGCGCGGCCGAGGCCTTCTGCTGCGAAGCCAGGGCCAGTGCGTCCTGCGCTTCTCGCGTGATGCCGTACTGCTTGGCGACGTTCTCGGCGGTGATGCCCATGTGGTACTGGTTGTAGACGTCCCAAAGACCGTCGGTGATCATGGTGTCGATCAGCTTCCAGTCGCCCATGCGCTGGCCGTCGCGGCTGCCAGGCAACACGTGCGGCGCGAGGGACATGTTCTCCTGGCCCCCGGCGATGACGATCTCGCTGTCGCCATCGCGAATGGCCTGGGCGGCCAGCATCACGGCCTTCAAGCCCGAGCCGCACACCTTGTTGATGGTCATGCCCGGGACCGTTTGCGGCAGGCCCGACTTGATGATGGATTGCCGCGCCGGGTTCTGGCCCGAACCGGCCGTGAGCACCTGGCCAAGGATGACCTCGCCAATCTGCTCGCCCGACAGGCCGGACCGCTCGAGCAGTGCCTTGATCACGGTGGCGCCGAGTTCCGGGGCCGATGTCTTGGCCAGGCTGCCGCCGAACTTGCCCACGGCCGTGCGAGCGGCTGCGACGATTACGATGTCGGTCATGCTTGAAATGTCTCCTTGGTGTGCCGATGAATATGGAAGTTTGTCATGCCCGTGTTCGCCATGCCGGCCGCCAGGCCGCATCGCAAACCGCGTGCCTCAGGCTTTGGCCTTGACGTAGCGGCCCGGTGCGGCCTCGGTGGGCTTGTACTCGCGGCTGCCCAGGACCTTGGGCGCTGGCACCAACTTGCCTCCCAGCGGCGTGAGCCAGGCGGTCCAGTCGGTCCACCAGCTGCCGGGCTTTTCGGTCGCGCCGGCAAACCAGTCGCTGGCCTTGGCCGGCAGTTTGTCGTTGACCCAATAGTTGCGCTTGCCCTTGGACGGCGGATTGATCACGCCGGCAATGTGCCCCGACGCACCGAGCACGAAGCGCTTCTTGCCCTTGAACAGTGCGGTGGACAGGTAAGCCGCATTCCACGGCACGATGTGGTCTTCACGCGAGGCGTAGATGAACACCGGCGCCTTGATCGCACCGAAGTCGACCGGCTCGCCACACACGTTGAGCTTGTTGGCCTGCTTCAAGTCGTTTTGCAGGTAGGTGTGGCGCAGGTACCAGCAGTACATGGGCCCCGGCAGGTTGGTGGAATCGCCATTCCAGTACAACAGGTCGAAGGGCGGCGGATCTTCGCCCTTCAGGTAGTTGCCCACCACGTAGTTCCACACCAGATCGTTCGGGCGCAGGAAGCTGAAGGTGGTGGCCAACTCCTGCCCCTTGAGCAGGCCGGGGCCGTTGGGCGCATCGGCGCCGAGCGTCATCTCGCGCAACTGCACCGAGGGCTCGTCGACGAAGACGTCGAGGATGCCGGTGTCGCTGAAGTCGAGCAGCGTGGTCAGCAAGGTGACCGAATGCGCGGGCTGTTCACCACGGGCGGCCAACACCGCCAGTGCCGTGGCGAGGATGGTGCCGCCCACGCAGAAGCCGAGGGTGTTGATGCTGTCCTGGCCGGTGATGTCCTGTACCACGCGGATGGCTTCGAGTGCACCCTGGGCGATGTAGTCGTCCCAGGTCTTGGCCACCATCGACTCATCGGGATTGCGCCAGCTGACCACGAATGTGCGGTGGCCCTGCTCGACGGTGTAACGGATCACCGAGTTCTCGGGCTGCAGATCGAGGATGTAGTACTTGTTGATGCAGGGCGGCACGAACAGCATCGGCCGCTCGTGCACCTTGGCGCTGAGGGGCTTGTACTCGATCAGCTGAAACAGCTCGTTCTCGAACACCACCGAGCCCGCGGTGGTGGCCACGTTGCGGCCCACCTCGAAGACACTCTCGTCGGTCTGCGACATGTGACCCTTGCCGATGTCCTGCAGCAGCAGCTGCATGCCATGGGCAATGCTCTGGCCCTTGGTTTCGATCGCCTTGTTCAGCGCGTCTGGATTCAGCGCCAGGAAGTTGGCCGGGCTGGCCGCATCCACCAGCTGTTGCACGGCAAAGCGGATGCGGGCCTTGGTCTTGGCATCGCCCTGCACCGCTTCGGCCAACTGCATCATCGTGCGTGCATTGAGCAGGTAGGTCTGTGCCGACATGGCGGCCATCGGGTTCTGCGCCCAGGCCTGCGAAGCGAAGCGTTTGTCCGCCAAGGGCTTGCCAGCTTCGGCCTGGCCGGACGACGTCTTGGCGGCATTGGCCAGCGCATCGTTCCACAGCGCCGTGGCCTGATTCACGTAGTCGGCCTGCAGTTTGGTCAAGGCATCCATCGGCACGTTGAGGCCCGACAGCGTCTTCAATTGGTCGGTCATGGCGTTGGCCTGCGCGGCCATCGCTTCGAGCGGGTTGGCGGTGGTCTTGGTCATTGGCGTCTCCTGGTGGCGACAACACCCCGCGGGTTGGCCGCATGTATCTGTTCGCCTGTGTGCAATGGCGCACTTTGTACGTGGACTAGCTTACCATGGGATGACTTCACTTTTCGATAAGTGATATTGCGTATCACGATTTGAAATGCACATCGTTGCCTTGGCCTGGATGTTCGTGGTGGTCCTGATGGCCTTGGCGGAAGCCACGTCCAGCCAGGGCACCGTGCTTGGCGCCATCTTCACGCTCGTGTTGTATGGGCTGCTGCCCTTGTCGATCGTGCTCTACCTGATGGGCACGCCAATGCGCCGTCGGGCACGGCAAGCGAAGGAAGCGTCTCGGCCGGCGACCGATGAGCGCGCGCTGCCCGCGTCAGGCGCGCAACGCCACGGCGGCGGCCATCCGGCCAGTACGGGCGTCGCGCCGGAACGAAAAGAACCTTGAAGGCGAGGCCACCGTGCACCATCGACCGCCACTCACACGGGTCAGGCCCGCCCGCCGCAATCGCTCACGGGCCAATGCCGGCAGGTCGGCCCGCCAACGCGCCTCACCCGTCGGCCTGGGCTGGTAGGCAAAGTGGGGCTGATCGGCAGTCCGTGGCTCGACGCCAAAGGCCTGCAACACATCGGCACCGACTTCGAATTCACGTGGGCCGATGCAGGCCCCCAGCCAGGCCTGCACCTGGGCCGGCTCGCAAGCCGCCACCGCACACAAGGTCGTCAGGCAGTTCTCGACCACGCCGCCCGCCAAGCCGCGCCAGCCCGCGTGCGCTGCGCCGACTGCCCGCCCGTTGTCGGCGCACAGCAGCACCGGCAGGCAGTCGGCGACCAGCACCGTGCAGGCCAACCCTGGCACAGCGGTCACGGCCGCATCGGCGCGACGCAGGGGCCGACCTGGCTGCAAGTCACCGTGCTCCAGCAGCGCCACATCGGCGCCGTGCACCTGATCCAGCCACACCGGGACGGCGCCGAGGGCGGCCGCGAAGCGTTGCTGGTTTTCGAGCACGTGCGCGACTTCGTCCAAGGCCTCGCCGGGAAGGCAAGGCGGGCGCAGATTGAGGCTGTCGAAGGGCGGGCGGCTGACACCGCCTTGGCGCGTGCTCATGCCCGCCAGCACGCGCGCGGTCGCAGCCCAGTCGGGCCTCAGCAGTTCCAGCGCCGGACGCTCCGCCGGTGGTCCAGGCACCTCAGGCCGCATCCGGGCAGGCCGAGGGTTGAGTCTTGCTGAAGGCGTCCAGTTGCATGCAGGCCTCGAAGACCCGCATCACGTTGGGCACGTGGTCGACCCGGCAATTGAAGCGCTGCGCATTGAAGATTTGCGGCACCAAGGTGCAGTCGGCCAGTGTCGGCGCGTCGCCGTGGCAGTAACGCGATGGAGACGCGGCCAATTGCCGCTCCACCGCCTCCAGCCCGCTTTCCACCCAATGGCGATACCAGCGATCCTTGTCGTCCTCGCTGAGCTTGAGGTCGTGCACCAGGTAGCGCAACACCCGCAGGTTGTTGAGCGGGTGGATCTCGCAAGCGATGTCCATCGCGATGGCACGCACGCGTGCCCGGCCCAGCGGATCGGCCGGCAGCAGTGGCGGCTGCGGATGCGTCTCGTCCAGGTATTCCATGATGGCCAGCGACTGGGTCACGCGAGCGCCCGCGTCGTCCAGCAGCGGCACCAGGCGTGCGGCGGACACCGACGCATAGGACTCGTCCAGGTGCTCGCGCTTGACCAGGTGCACCGGCACGTAGTCATAGCTCAGGCCTTTCAGCGCCAATGCAATGCGCACGCGGTAGGACGCCGATGATCGGAAATAGTTGTAGAGCTTCACTTCGGCCTCCCCGTCACTTCACCACCACGCGCAACTGCCCGAGGCCCTCGATGGCGCCCTCCATCAGGTCGCCCGGGACCACGGCACCCACGCCCGCCGGTGTGCCGGTGAATATCAGATCGCCGGCCTTCAGCTCCCAGGCGGCGGACAAGATGGAGATCGTCTCGGCCACGTTCCAGATCAATTCGGACAGGTCGCCCTTTTGCTTGATCGCGCCATTCACGGACAGGGTGATGGCGCCCTTGTTCAGTTCGCCGGTGCGGGCGATCGAGTGCAGGGGGCCGATGGGTGCCGATTGGTCGAAGGCCTTGCCGATGCACCAGGGGCGCCCCTGTTTCTTCATCTCGTTCTGCAGGTCGCGGCGGGTCATGTCCAGCCCAATGGCATAGCCCCAGATGTGCTTGGCGGCATCGGCCACGGCGATGTCCCGCCCGCCCGCGCCGATGGCCACGACCAGTTCGACCTCGTGGTGCAGGTTCTTGGTCTGCGGTGGATAGGCCATGCCTGCGGTGCTGCCGTCGGCCACGTTCACGACCGCGTCGGCCGGCTTCATGAAGAAGAACGGCTGCTCGCGGCCGGTGAAACCCATCTCCTGGGCATGCTCGGCGTAGTTCCGGCCCACGCAGTAGATGCGCCGCACCGGGAATTCGCCGCCGCCATGCACGGCCACTGTGGCGGGTGCAGCCGCCGGAATAACGAGGGACATTGCCGAGTCTCCAAGAACAAGGGTTGGACAGAGTTTTCGATGATGCCATGGCAGTCGCCGCTGGCAAGGTGCGCTTGGTCACGCCCGCTACACTCGACCACACCATGCTGGAGCCCCGCCGAATCAAGCATTGCCGCCGTTGCGGCGCCGTCGTCGACTACCGGGTGCCCGCAGATGACAACCGCGAGCGTGCCGTGTGCACCGGATGCGCGGAGATCCACTACGAGAACCCGCTGAACGTGGTGGGCACCGTGCCCGTGTGGGGCGATCAGGTGCTGCTGTGCCGTCGCAACATCGAGCCGCGGTTCGGCTTCTGGACCCTGCCCGCCGGTTTCATGGAACTGGGCGAGACCGTGGCCCATGGGGCCCTGCGCGAGACCGAGGAGGAAGCCGGCGCGCGCATCGAGCTGCAGGGCCTGTTCACGATGCTCAACGTGGTGCGCGTGGGGCAGGTGCATCTTTTCTACCGCGCCCGCATGCTGGACACCAGCCTGAACCCCGGCCCGGAGACCATCGAGGCCCGGTTGTTCCACGAGCACGAGATTCCCTGGGATCAGATCGCCTTCCGCACCGTGAAGGTGACCCTCAAGCACTTCTTCGAGTGCCACCGATCAGGAGAATTCGCCTTTCACTGCGGCGACATCGACTGATCCTTCGGCCTTGGAGGCCGACGTGGCCGAACGGCGGGCCCGGTCGCGGCATCGAAGCCCAGCGCCCAGACCGAGGCCAGCTCGGCCGAACCCGACACCGCCTCGGCGGTCACCGTCAGCCCCGCCTCGTGCACCAGCCGGACGATGCCTTGAAGGTGCTCGCGCACCTGGGCATGCTCGGGGCCGCGCAGCCCGGTCACCAAGGCGCCGTCCACCCGCACGTTGTCCAGGCCCAGGTGCTGCAACTGCTCCACCTGGGTCAGGCGTTCGCCCGCATGTTCGAGCGACAGGCGCACGCCCAGCGGGCGCCAGCGCCGCGAGGCCTCGCGCACGATCACGGCGTGTTCGAACGCCATCACTTCAGGCAGGTCGATCCACAGACCCTGCGCGCCTTGCGGTTGCGATTCGAGCGCCTGCGTGACGCGCGCCATGAAATCGCTGGACGCCATGGACTGGTGCGACAGGTTGGCGCAACGCGGGCGCCCGTCACGCAGGATGGCGTCCAGCGTCAGCTGGATGGCCAACAAGTCGAAGTCGGCATGGCAGCGGCCCCGCAATGCGGGGGCCAGCCATCGCCGCGCGCCTTCGTAGACGCCCCCCAGCACGCATTGCACGCGCAGCGGGCAGTCCAGATAGACCACCTGGCCCTCGGCATCACAGACCGGGTACTCGGCCAAGCGCGCGCGCCGGTGCGCCAATGCCTCCGTCAGCAATTGCTGCCAGAGCGTCTCGCCGTGCGCGATGTGGTTCTGTGGCGGCCGGCCCACCACCATCGTGAAGGGCGCGCCGGCCATGGCCTCGGCCAGGGTCTCATCGGCCAGCGCCATCGCCTGGTTCACCGAAAGGCCCACCATCAGGTCCACGGCGGCCACCACCAAGCCGGCCTGGGGTCCAGGCCGGCGATCAGTTCCCGCCCGGCATTCAGGGCCAGTCGCGCCTTGCGACCAGCCGCACTGGTGCCCGGCAACAGCACCGCGAAATCGGCCCCATTGAGCCGGCCGACGAGGCCGCCGGTGCTCTGGTCAGCGGCCAACAAGGCCCTCAGGTGTCGAGCCAACCCCTGCAGCAAATGATTGCCCGCGTCGTGACCCACGCGTCGATTGATGCCCTCGAGGTCCCGAACGCGCAGCAGAAGCAAGGTGCCCACCGGCCAGGCGCCCTCCCCTTCCAGCGCCTGCTCCAGCCGCGCCAGGAAATGGGCGCGCTTGGGCAGGCCGGTGAGTGGGTCGGCCACGGCCGCCCGGCGCAATTGCTCCAGTTCGTCCGCGCGCTGCTTCAACTCGGACTGCAGGTGAGCCATTTCCTCGCTCAGCTCAGGCCGCCGCGCCTTGACGGGCGTCACGCGGCCCAGCGCTGCATTGGCTTCGGCCATGCGCAGCGCCAGGCGATCGGTGTCCTTGCGCAAGCGCTTGACCTTCCATACCGCCCAGGCACCGGGCAGCATCAGCGCCACAACCCAGGCCAGGCTCGACTGCCAGAGCGCGCGCCAGACCAAGGTGCCCGTATCCGGATCGGCGGTCTCAACCCGCAGGCGGGCAGCGGGCGCGCCTGGCCCTTGCAGCTGGACCGGCACGTCGGCCAGCAGCGCATGGGGGCGCAGGGCCTGATCCAACGCTGCCAGCGGCCCGATCCGGCCCGGCGGCGTCTGTCGCTGGAAGACCAGATTGCCCTGGCCGTCGACCAATTCCAGACGCCTCAGGCGCTGCTCCTCGAACAGCGCATGGAGCACGGCGTCGCGCTTCTGCGCGACGCCACCGGCGGACTCGATCACACCGGCGGCGCGCCGGGCCAACAGCTCGCCTTGCTGGACGGCCTGCAGACGCAGCGTTTCGCGTGCGGTCCAAGCTTGTGCCCCGATCATCGCCAGCGCGGTCAACAGCATGAGCCAGGCCATGGTGCGCCCGAGGCCACGCTGCAACCGGTCGGCAGCATGTTGGGCCGTGTGCCGGGCCGCGCTCACCATGGTGCGCGCCTGCCGCCGACCACGCGGCGCTCAATCCGGCCTGCGCAGCCTTGGCGCGCCGCGGCTCTGATCACCGAGGCCCTTGTCCTGTGCCACATCCCGATCCGGTCCTGTCTGGTCGATTGCGCCGACCGGCGTGGCCCACAACCACCCAATCCCGGCGACATGACCTGACATGTTGACACGTCGGCACGGTCGTCGACCAGTCCCGAGGCAGGGGGGCGGAATGCCTCAGCGCCGCGGCGGCGGCAGGTCGGTGCAACTGCCATGGGCGACTTCGGCCGCCATGCCGATCGATTCGCCCAAGGTCGGGTGCGGATGGATGGTCTTGCCGATGTCCACCGCATCGGCGCCCATCTCGATGGCCAGCGCGATCTCGCCAATCATGTCCCCGGCGTGGGTGCCGACGATGCCGCCACCCAGGATGCGGCCATGGCCGTGCGCCTCGGGGCCATCGTCGAACAGCAGCTTGGTGAAGCCTTCGTCGCGCCCGTTGGCGATGGCGCGGCCCGAGGCCGTCCATGGGAACAGGCCCTTCTTCACCTTGATGCCGCGCGCCTTGGCGTCGTCCTCGGTCAGGCCCACCCAAGCCACTTCGGGGTCGGTGTAGGCCACGCTGGGGATCACCCGGGCATCGAATTGCGCCTTGCCGAGGCTGAGGTCGCCCAGCGCCGTACCCGCCGCCACCTCCGCCGCCACATGCGCTTCATGCACCGCCTTGTGCGCCAGCATGGGCTGGCCCACCACGTCGCCGATGGCAAAGATGTGGGGCATGTTGGTGCGCATCTGCACATCCACCGGGATGAACCCACGGTCGGTGACGGCCACGCCGGCCTTGTCCGCGCCGATCTTCTTGCCATTGGGGCTGCGGCCCACGGCCTGCAGCACCAGGTCGTACATGCTTCGGCTGGTCTTGCCGTCCGCGGCCATGAACTCGACCTCGATGCCCTCGGGCCTGGCCACGGCGCCCACGGTCTTGGTCTTCAACATGATGTTGTCGAAACGGTGCGCGTTCATCTTCTGCCACACCTTGACCAGGTCCCGGTCGGCACCTTGCATCAGGCCATCGAGCATTTCCACCACATCCAAGCGCGCGCCGAGCGTGGAGTACACGGTGCCCATTTCCAGGCCGATGATGCCGCCACCCACGATGAGCATCTTCTTGGGCGCCTGGCGCAACTGCAACGCGCCGGTGCTGTCCACGATGCGCGGATCCTCATTCAATCCGTTGGACTGCAGGAAGGGCAGCCGCATGGCCTGCGAGCCGGCGGCGATGATGCACTGCTTGAAGCGGATGGTCTGCGTCTTGCCGGTCTTGGCCTGCGCGTCGCCGGTGGTCTCTTCCACCGTCACATGGTGTGGATCGGCGAAGCTGCCATAGCCACGCACCACCGTGACCTTGCGCATCTTGGCCATGGCGGCCAAACCACCGGTGAGCTTGCTCACGACCTTGTTCTTGTGACCCAGCAGCTTGGGCAGGTCGACCTGCGGCTCGGCAAACGTGACGCCCAGGTCGGCGAAGTGCTTCACCTCGTCCATCACCGCGGCCACGTGCAGCAAGGCCTTGGACGGGATGCAACCCACGTTCAGGCACACCCCGCCCAACGAGGCATAACGCTCCACGATCACGGTCTTCAGGCCCAGGTCGGCCGATCGGAAAGCGGCCGAATAGCCGCCAGGGCCGGCACCCAGCACCAGCATGTCGCACTCGATGTCTGCACTGCCGCTGTAGCTGGCCGCGGCGGGGGCCGCCACGGCCGCGGCAGCGCCGGATGCAGCCGGCGCAGGTGCGACAGCCGCCGGTGCAGACGCGGGCACGGCACCGCTCACTTCCAACGTCAGCACCAGCGAACCCTGGTTCACCTTGTCACCCAGCTTGAGCTTGAGCTCCTTCACCACGCCGGCATGCGACGACGGAATCTCCATCGAAGCCTTGTCGCTCTCCACCGTGACCAGACTCTGCTCCGCCGCGATCGTGTCGCCAGGCTTGACCAGAATCTCGATCACGGCAACGTCCTTGAAGTCGCCGATGTCGGGCACCAGCACATCCATCAATGCCATGGTTTGTCGTCCTCTTGATTGGGGTGGATCGCGCGGGCCTGGGGTTCAGGCGCGCAGTTTCAGGGTGTGGGTCTGCAGCGGGCCACCGGAGTTCTTGTCGAACTCGCAGCCCGCACGGGCGCCGGTCTCGGCCACTTCGCGCGCGGTCCTGGCCTTGTCCCAGACCGCGTGCATCGCGCCCAGTGCAAAGCTGCGGCCCGAGCCGATGGCCCAGAAACGCTCGAACTCGAACACCTCGCGGTACGAATACACGCCGAAGATGCCGCTGGCATTGGCGATCAGCACCGTGAACTGGCTGCTCTCGTAGGGGTCGGCGTCTTCTTCCTTGGTGTTGAGGTAATAGCTGTCCTTCAGCTTGGGGTGCAGCTTCAGGAAGGTGTCGAACACATCATCGCGGGAGTGCAGCTTCAGCTCGTCCGCGGGCAGCGTGCCGAGCGCACGCCGCAGCACTGGGAAGTGCGCGGTGGTGCCGGCCATGCCCACCCACGAGTCGCCGATGCGAAACACCTTCGCGTTGGCCTCGTAGCCGTGGCCGAGACGTGTATCGCCGAAAGTGACGAGCGAATCGGCCACGATGGCGACCTGGCCTGCCTTGCGGGCAACGGCGATGGTGGTCATCGAGCGGATCCGTACAGGCGTGGGGCGAGCTGCTTCACAGCAGGATGCGGCGGAAGTCCGCCAGCAGGCTGGCGAAGTACACATTGAAGCGCGCGGCCGCGGCACCGTCGATGACACGGTGGTCCCAGCTCAGGGACAGGGGCAGGATCAGGCGCGGCGCGAACTGCTGGCCGTCCCATCGCGGCTCGATGCTGCTCTTGCACACCCCCATGATCGACACCTCTGGCGCATTGATGATCGGGGTGAAGTAGCGCCCGCCAATGCCACCCAGCGAGCTGATGCTGAAGCAGCCGCCGCTCATGTCGGCCGGGCCCAGCTTGCCGTCGCGTGCCTTCTTGGCCAGCTCACCCATCTCGGCGCTGATCTGGAACACGCCCTTCTTGTCGGCGTCCTTGATCACCGGCACCACCAGGCCATTGGGTGTGTCCGCCGCAAAGCCAATGTGGAAGTACTGCTTCAAGACCAGCTGATCGCCATCGAGCGACGCGTTGAACTGCGGAAACTTCTTCAGCGCCGCCACAGCCGCCTTGATCATGAAAGCCAGCATCGTGACCTTGACACCGGACTTCTCGTTCTCCTTGTTGAGTTGAACTCGGAAGGCCTCCAGATCGGTGATGTCGGCGTCGTCGTGGTTGGTGACGTGCGGAATGATCACCCAGTTGCGGTGCAGGTTGGCACCGCTGATCTTCTGGATGCGCGACAAGTCCTTGCGCTCGATGGGGCCGAACTTGCTGAAATCCACCTGCGGCCAGGGCAGCAGACCGGGGAATGCCCCTCCCGCAGCGGCAGCTGCCGCTGCGGGCGCCTTGGCCTTCTGCGCCGCGGTCTGCACCGCGCCGCCCATCACGCCCTTGACGAAGGCCTGTACATCGTCCTGCGTGATGCGGCCCTTGGGGCCCGAGCCCCTGACCTCGGCCAGGGGCACGCCCAGCTCGCGTGCGAACTTGCGAACCGAGGGCGACGCGTGGGCCAGCGCGCCCTTGGGTGCCGTGGGATCGTGCGAGGGCATTGCGGCCCCCGGTGCAGCCTGGATCGCGGCCGCAGCGGTCGACGTCGTTGTCACCACATCGGCCGTGGCAACGGGCATCGGCGCTGCGGCCGGTGCCACTCCCGCAGCATCCAGGATCAGCAGCAGGGAGCCCTTGGACACCTTGTCGCCGAGTCGGACCCTGATCTCGCGCACCACGCCGGCGTGCGAGGACGGGATCTCCATCGAAGCCTTGTCGCTTTCCACCGTGACCAGGCTCTGCTCCACCTTGACCGAGTCGCCCGGCTTGACCATCACCTCGATGACAGCCACTTCGGAAAAGTCGCCGATGTCGGGCACCAGCACCTCGACCGGCCCGGACACCACCACGGCCGCAGCCGCCACCGGTGCGCTCGCGGGTGCCGACAGGGGCGCCGACACGGTGTCCGTCAGCGTCGGCAACTCCACCTGCCGCGGCGGGGCCGGCGCCACCATCGGGCCCGCGTCGGATTCCAGCATCAACAGCAGCGTGCCTTCATTGACCTTGTCGCCAAGCGCCACGATGAGCTCCCTGACCACGCCGGCGTGCGACGAGGGAATCTCCATCGAGGCCTTGTCGCTCTCCACCGTGATCAGGCTCTGCTCGGCCTTGACTGCGTCGCCGGGCTTGACCAGCAGCTCGATCACCGCCACATCCTTGAAATCCCCGATGTCGGGAACCTTGACTTCAACCAATGCCATGTTCGTGTCTCCGTGCGGGTACTCAGGCGTACAGCGGGTTGATCTTGGCGGTGTTCAGGTCGTACTTGGCGATCGCCTCGGCCACCTTGGCCAATGGCAACACACCATCGTCGGCCAGGGTCTTGAGCGCGGCCACGACGATGTAGTGGCGGTTCACCTCGAAGTGCTCGCGCAGCTTGCTGCGGAAATCGCTGCGGCCATAGCCGTCGGTGCCCAACACCTTGAATGAGCGTCCCTTGGGCACGAAGGCGCGAATCTGCTCGCCATAGGCCTTGATGTAGTCGGTGGACACGATCACCGGGCCGGCATGCGCGCCGAGCTGCTGCGCGACGAAAGACATGCGCTGCGCGTCGGTGGGGTGCAGCAGGTTCCAGCGCTCGGCGTCCTGGCCGTCGCGCGCCAGCTCGTTGAAGCTGGGGCAGCTCCACACCTTGGCGGCCACGCCCCAGTCGGCAGCCAGCAGCTTGCGGGCCTCGATGCTCTCGCGCAGGATGGTGCCCGAGCCCAGCAGGTTCACCTGCGGGCGGCCGGCCGCGTCGGCATCCTCCAGCAGGTACATGCCCTTGATGATCTGCTCCTCGGTGCCGGCTCGAAGGCCGGGCATCGGGTAGTTCTCGTTGAGCAGGGTGATGTAGTAGTAGACGTTGTCCTGCTTCTCCACCATGCGCTTCAAGGCCATGGTGCAGGATCACGCCCACCTCGTGCGCGAAGGTGGGGTCGTAGCTGACGCAGTTGGGGATGGTGCCGGCCAGGATGTGGCTGTGGCCATCCTCGTGCTGCAGGCCTTCGCCGTTCAGCGTGGTGCGGCCCGAAGTGCCGCCCAACAGGAAACCGCGCGCCTGCATGTCGCCCGCCGCCCAGGCCAGGTCGCCGATGCGCTGGAAGCCGAACATCGAGTAATAGACATAGAACGGCACCATGATGCGGTTGCTGGTGCTGTAACTGGTGGCCGCGGCGATCCAGCTGGCCATGCCGCCGGCCTCGTTGATGCCTTCCTGCAGGATCTGGCCGGCCTTGTCCTCGCGGTAATACATCACCTGGTCCTTGTCGACCGGCGTGTATTGCTGTCCTGCGGGGTTGTAGATGCCGACCTGGCGGAACAGGCCTTCCATGCCAAAGGTGCGGGCCTCGTCCACCAGGATGGGCACCACGCGCGGGCCCAGGGCCTGATCGCGCAGCAACTGGGTGAGGAAGCGCACATAGGCCTGCGTCGTCGAGATCTCGCGTCCTTCCGCGGTGGGCTCGATCACGCTCTTGAAGTTGTCCAGCGCCGGCACGGTGAAGCTCTCGTCGGCCTTGGTGCGGCGGTGCGGCAGGTAGCCGCCCAGCGCCTGGCGGCGCTCGTGCAGGTAGCGCATCTCGGGCGTGTCGTCGGCCGGCTTGTAGAACGGCAGCTGGGCCAGCTGGCTGTCGGGGATCGGGATGTTGAAGCGATCGCGGAACAGCTTGATGTCGTCGTCGGTGAGCTTCTTGGTCTGGTGGACGTTGTTCTTGCCCTCGCCCGCCTTGCCCATGCCGAAGCCCTTGACGGTCTTGATCAGCAGCACCGTGGGTTGGCCCTGGTGGTTCACGGCCCGGTGGTACGCGGCATAGACCTTCTGTGGGTCGTGGCCGCCGCGGCGCAGGTTCCAGATGTCGTCGTCGGACATCTTGGCCACCATCTCCAGCGTGGCGGAAGAGCGTCCGAAGAAATGCTTGCGGACGAAGGCGCCGTCGTTGGCCTTGAAGGCCTGGAAGTCGCCGTCCAGCGTGTCCATCATGATCTTGCGCAGGGCACCATCCTTGTCGCGCGCCAGCAGCGGATCCCAGTTGCTGCCCCACAGCAGCTTGATCACGTTCCAGCCCGAGCCGCGGAACTCGCCCTCGAGCTCCTGCACGATCTTGCCGTTGCCGCGCACGGGCCCGTCCAGGCGCTGCAGGTTGCAGTTGACGACGAAGATCAGGTTGTCCAGCTTCTCGCGAGCGGCCAGGCCGATGGCGCCCAGCGACTCCACCTCGTCCATCTCGCCATCACCGCAGAACACCCAGACCTTGCGGTTGCTGGTGTCGGCGATGCCGCGGGCGTGCAGGTACTTCAGGAAGCGCGCCTGGTAGATGGCCATCAAGGGGCCCAGGCCCATCGACACCGTGGGGAACTGCCAGAACTCGGGCATCAGCTTCGGATGCGGATAGCTCGACAAGCCCTTGCCACCCACCTCCTGGCGGAAGTGCAGCAGTTGCTCTTCGGTCAGGCGCCCTTCCAGGTAAGCGCGGGCGTAGACGCCGGGCGCCACGTGGCCCTGGATGTAGAGGCAGTCGCCGCCGTGGTCCTTGCTCTCGGCATGCCAGAAGTGGTTGAAACCAGCGCCGAACATGTGCGCCAGCGAGGCGAAGGAGCCGATGTGGCCGCCCAGATCACCGCCGTCCTCGGGGTTGTGGCGGTTGGCCTTGACCACCATGGCCATTGCATTCCAGCGCATGTAGGCGCGCAGGCGCTCTTCGATCTCGATGTTGCCGGGGCAGCGCTCTTCCTCGTCCGTGGGGATGGTGTTCACGTAGGCCGTGTTGGCCGAGAAGGGCTGGTCGATGCCGGACTGGCGCGCTTCATCGAGCAGCTGTTCCAACAGGTAGTGCGCACGCTTCGGACCTTCATTGGCGATGACGGCTTCGAGCGCTTCAAGCCACTCGCGGGTTTCCTGGGTGTCGGCGTCGACGGCCGATGGGTTCGCGTCAAGGGGCGACTGGGGCACGGCGGACATCGGTGGTCTCCTGAATCCGGTTGGTGGTGGATGCTGGGGCCGGAGTTTGGCACAGCCTTCTCAAATTTTCAAATGGTGCGAAGTCATTTCGTATTGTGGCATCTACGTAGATCGCTGAGCGGCCGGTCACGGCGCCATGGGCCGGGATAATCCGGGCCCATGAGCTTGCGCATCCCGCACTGGCTGTCCACCATCGCCGCCAGCGGTCGCCGGTTGCTGCGCCGTTGGTGGCGGAGCCAATCGCCCGCACGCCAGGATCGATTTGCCACCTTGGCGCCGCTGGTGTCGGTGCTGTTGTTCCTTGCCGCGATCATTTCCGCGTTCTGGTACCTGCGCAACGAGGAAATCGAGCGTGAGGCCGAGGCGGTCAAGCGCGACGTGGAAATCGCCCAGCAACAGGTGCGACTCGGCCTGATGGACAGCCAGGAGCAACTCGTGCGCATGACGCGCGAGGCGCTGTCCCGCGGCCAGCCCATGGCCGACTTCCAGCGCATGGCCGCCACCTTTGCCGCCGAGCGTCCCGAGGTGCTGAAGGTGACCTGGCTGGACGCGCGCCGCCGGGTCCGCGCCATCTATTCGCCCGGCGACAGCAATGCCGAAGGCAGCACCGAGGCCCCATCGCCGGCATCCGCACCCGCCCCCGCCGGCAGCACCGCCCGCAGCGAAGCGGAATGGGCCTTCATCACCGTGCACGACCTGCGCATGCCGGTGTATTCGCGGCCTTATCAGAACGCCGATCGCTCGATGGTGTTCCAGCTGCATGTGCCCGTGCTCGAGCAGGACCGCTTCACCGGCGCACTGGTGGCGGACATCGGCATCGACGCCCTGCTGCGCCACCTGGTGCCGCTGGATGTCACCCGGCGCCACCCGCTGGCGGTGATCGACGAGCGCGAGCAACTGTTGGCCAGCACCGTCACCGCCATGCCAGGCCCGCGGCCGCAGCGCGCCGCCATCGTTCACGACGTGCCGCTCACACCGGCAGCCAACGGCCTGGTGTTGCGTGGCACCGGCTACCGCACCTCGGTGGGCCTGATCGGCAACACGTTGTTCTGGATGGTGGTGGCCCTGTCGGTACTGACCGTGTGGATGCTGCTGGGCACCTGGCGCCACATGCGCCGCCGCGCGCAGATCCAGGGCGCGCTGGTGCAGGAGACCAATTTCCGCCGGGCGATGGAGAACTCCATGCTCACGGGCATGCGCGCCCTCGATCTCGAGGGCCGCGTCACCTACGTGAATCCCGCCTTCTGCGCGATGACCGGGTTCACCGAAGTCGAGCTCGTCGACAAGCTGCCGCCCTACCCCTACTGGCCCACCGACCGCATCGACGAGAACGCCCGACTGCTGCAACAGGAGCTGCAAGGCCGCAGCCCGGCTGGCGGCATCGAGGTGAAGGTGATGCGCAAGAACGGCACCTTGTTCGACGCACGCATGTACGTCTCGCCCCTGGTCGATGCCAAGAGCCAGCAGACCGGCTGGATGACCTCGATGACCAACATCACCGAGGCCAAGCGCATCCGCGACCAGTTGTCTGCCTCGCACGAGCGGTTCACCACGGTGCTGGAGGGCTTGGACGCCGCCGTGTCGGTGCTGTCGGTGCAGCACAACGAGTTGCTCTTCTGCAACCGTTCGTACCGCCTGTGGTTTGGTGCCGATGCGCAAGGCCACGCGCAGCTGGCAGCGGGCACCGGACCGGCGCTGCCCGTCCTGGCCGAAAACGATGAGTCGGTGGACAGCCTGTCGGGCCTGCCCACGCAAGAGCTGGCCGGCCTGGGAGCCAACCCGCGCGAGGTGTACGTGCATGTGCTGGACAAGTGGTTCGACGTGCGCTCACGCTATCTGCAGTGGACCGACGGCCGCCTGGCGCAGATGCTGATCGCCACCGACGTCACGGCGCGCCGCCGCGCGGAGGAGCAGTCGGCCCAGCAGGCCGAAAAAGCGCAGCAGTCGAGTCGACTGATCACGATGGGCGAGATGGCCTCGTCGGTGGCGCACGAGCTGAACCAGCCACTCACCGCCATCACCAACTACTGCAGCGGCATGGTCTCGCGCGTGAAGGCCGAGACCATCGATCGCACCGCGCTCGTCGCTGCGCTGGAGAAGACCGCCCGGCAGGCCGAGCGGGCGGGCCAGATCATCCACCGCATCCGCGCCTTCGTGAAGAAGAGCGAGCCCCAGCGCCAGCCGGCCCACGCCAAGGACATCGTGGAGGACGCGGTGGAACTGGCCAGCATCGAGCTGCGCCGACGCAACGTGGCCATCCACCACTATGTGGCGCAGCGCCTGCCCATGCTGCGCTGCGACCCCATCCTGATCGAACAGGTGCTGCTCAACCTGCTGAAGAACGCGGCCGAGGCCATTGACAGCGCCAAGCTGCCGCCATCGCGCCGCCACATCGAGTTGCGCGTGATCCCGCGCCACATGCCCGACAAGGGCGGCGTGATCGAGTTCAGCGTCACCGACATGGGCCCCGGTCTGCCCGAGGAAGTGCTGGCGCGTCTGTACGAAGCCTTCTTCTCCACCAAGGCCGATGGCATGGGCATCGGCCTGTCCTTGTGCCGCTCGATCATCGAGTCGCACCAAGGCCGGATCAAGGGGCAGAACCTCTACAATGCCGACACGGTGGCAGGGTGTCGGTTCGCCTTCACACTGCCTGTCGAAACCCTGGCACGACACGAGGAAGCGACGACGCAGGCCCAGCCCTTCCCGGAGACTGCGGCCGAATCCCACCGAGCCTTCCCCTTGCCACGCCAACCTTCCAAGACCGATCCATGAGCCTGATCCCGAAGAAAGGCACCGTGTACGTCGTCGACGACGACGAGGCGGTGCGCGATTCCCTGCAATGGTTGCTGGAAGGCAAGGACTACCGCGTCAAGTGTTTCGACTCGGCCGAATCATTCCTGTCGCGCTTCGACCCGCGCGAGGTGGCCTGCCTCATCGCAGACATCCGGATGGACGGCATGAGCGGCCTCGAACTGCAGGACCGCCTGCTCGAGCGCAAGAGCCCGTTGCCGGTGGTGTTCATCACCGGCCATGGCGATGTGCCCATGGCCGTGACCACGATGAAGAAGGGGGCGATGGATTTCATCGAGAAACCCTTCAAGGAAAACGATCTGCTGGGGCTGGTGGAACGCATGCTGGACCAGGCACGATCGTCCTTCAGCCAACATCAGGAGCAGGCCAGCCGAGACGCCCTGCTCAGCCGCCTGACCACGCGCGAAGCCCAGGTGCTGGAGCGCATCGTTGCCGGTCGCTTGAACAAGCAGATTGCCGACGACCTGGGCATCAGCATCAAGACCGTCGAGGCGCACCGCGCCAACATCATGGAAAAGCTCAATGCCAACACCGTGGCCGATCTGCTGAAGATTGCGCTGGGCGCCAACACGGTCAAGGCCTGATCCACAACGAACTTCAGCTGTGAGGCCGCTGCCAACCCAGCGGCCTCTTGCATTGGGTTCCGGCAACACATCCCGACGCGATCTGAGCTTCACCGCAACGGCCTTTGGCCAATGACCCTCGCATCCACCATGACCGCACAGCTCATCAACGGCACCGCCCTTTCGCAACAGATCCGCGCCGAGGTCGGCACCCGCGCGGCCGCACTCAGTGCCCGCGGCGTGACACCCGGCCTGGCCGTGATCCTGGTGGGCGAGGACCCGGCCTCGGCCGTGTACGTGCGCAACAAGGTCAAGGCCTGCCAGGAACACGGCCTGCACTCGGTGTTCGAGAAATACGACGCCACGATGAGCGAGGCCGACCTGCTGGCACGCATCCGGGCCCTCAACGCCGACCCGGCGATCCACGGCATCCTGGTGCAGATGCCGCTGCCCAAGCACATCGACTCGACCAAGGTGATCGAGACCATCGCCACGGCCAAGGATGTGGACGGCTATTCGGTGCAAAGCGCCGGTGACCTGATGGCCGGCCTGCCAGGCTTTCGTCCATGCACGCCATATGGCTGCATGAAGCTGATCGAATCGACGGGCGTGCCGCTCAAGGGCAAGCACGCGGTGGTCATCGGGCGCAGCAACACCGTGGGCAAGCCGATGGCCCTGCTGCTGCTGCAGGCCAACGCCACGGTGACCGTGTGTCACAGCGCCACCGTCGACATTGGCCACCACACCCGACAGGCCGATGTGGTGGTGGTGGCGGTCGGCCGGCGCAACACGCTCAGGGCCGACATGGTCAAGCCCGGCGCCATCGTCATCGACGTGGGCATGAACCGCAACGACGAAGGCAAGTTGTGCGGCGACGTGGACACGGCCGGGGTGAGGGACATCGCCGGCTGGATCACCCCCGTGCCCGGCGGGGTCGGCCCGATGACCATCACAATGCTGCTGGTCAACACCATTGAATCGGCGGAGCGTGTCGCACGCGCCCAGGCCTAGCGACCCGCCTTCAACCGATTCGCCACCCGCAACGCCATGAACAACCCCCTGCTCGCCACGCAAGCCCTGCCCGCCTTTGCCGACATTCGGCCCGAGCACGTCGGCCCGGCGCTGGACGTGCTGCTGCCCGAGGCAGAGGCTGCACTTGAACGTGCGGTGAGCGCTGACGTGGCAGCAGACTACGACGCGCTCTCGGCCGTGCTCGACGTGCCGCTGGAGCGGCTGGCGGTGGCCTGGGGTGCCGTGTCGCACCTGCAAGGCGTGGCCGACACGCCCGAGCTGCGCCAGGCCTACACCGACAACCTGGCGCGCGTCACCGAGTTCCATACCCGCCTCGGGGCCGACGAGCGGCTGTACGCCAAGTACAAGGCCGTCGCCGAGCATGCCGAGCGGCTCAGCGCGCCCCGCCAGCGAGCGCTGGGCAACGCCATCCGCGACTTCGTGATGTCGGGTGCCGAACTGCAAGGGGCGGATCGAGACCGCTACGCGGCCATCCAGGCCCGCACGGCCGACGTGGAGCAGCAGTATTCCGAGCATGTGCTCGATGCCACCGATGGATTCACCCTGCTGGCCACCGAAGCGCAGATGGCGGGCGTGCCCGACGACGTGGCCCAGGCCACCCGAGACGCGGCCCAGGCCGCCGGTGCAACTGGCCACAAGCTCACGCTGCACATGCCTTGCTGGATGCCGGTGATGCAGTACGCCCACGATCGGGACTTGCGCGAGCGGATGTACCGCGCCTACGTCACCCGCGCCAGCGAGCTTGGCCCGCCAGCCCTCGACAACACCGCGCTGATGGCCGAGCTGCTCTCACTGCGGCGCGAGGTTGCGCAATTGCTGGGCCATCGCAGCTATGCCGATCTGTCGCTGGTGCCCAAGATGGCCGAGTCCGCGGCCCAGGTGATGGCGTTTCTGCGCGACATCGCCGCCCGTGCGCGCCAGCACGCCAACAACGATCTGGCCGAACTGCGCGAGTTCGCGGCCCAGCACCTGGGTTTGATCGATCTGCAGCCCTGGGACCTGAATTACTCGTCCGAAAAGCTCAAGGAAGCGCGCTACGCCTTCAGCGAGCAGGCGGTGAAGCAGTACTTCACCGAGCCGCGAGTGCTGGAAGGTCTTTTTCACCTCATCGAGACCCTGTTCGACGTGAGCATCCGTGCCGACCAGGCGCCGGTGTGGCACCACAGCGTGCGCTTCTTCCGCATCGAGCGCAGCGTGGGCCATGGCCAGCCGCCCCGGCTGGTGGGCCAGTTCTACCTGGACCCATACGCCCGCGCCGGCAAACGTCCCGGGGCCTGGATGGATGGTGTGCGCAGCCGCTGGATGCGGCCCGAAGGCAGCCTGCCCCTCACTGGCCTGCAGACGCCGGTCGCTCACCTGGTGTGCAATTTTTCCGCGCCGGTGGGCGACAAACCCGCGCTGCTGACGCACGACGACGTGATCACCCTGTTCCATGAGTTCGGTCATGGCCTGCACCACATGCTCACCCAGGTCGACGACATGGCGGTGTCGGGAATCGCCGGCGTCGAATGGGACGCGGTGGAGCTGCCCAGCCAGTTCATGGAGAACTTCTGCTGGGAGTGGGAGGTGCTGTCGCGCATGAGCGCCCATGTCGACACTGGCGCGACGCTGCCACGCGAGTTGTTCGATCGCATGCTCGCCGCCCGCAACTTCCAGAGTGGCATGCAGACCTTGCGGCAGATGGAGTTTGCCCTGTTCGACATGCGCATCCACGCCGAGGCCGACAGCGCTTCCCGCGTGCAGGCGATCCTCGACGAAGTGCGATCCGAGGTGGCCGTGATGCCCAGCACCGCGGACAACCGCTTCCAGCATGCCTTCTCGCACATCTTTGCAGGCGGCTATGCGGCGGGCTACTACAGCTACAAGTGGGCCGAGGTGCTGTCGGCCGATGCCTACGCGGCGTTCGAGGAGGCCGGCGTGTTCGATGCCGAAACCGGCCGCCGCTACCGCCGCGAAATCCTCGAGGCCGGCGGCAGCCGCCCGGCGATGGACAGCTTCAAGGCCTTCCGTGGCCGCGAACCGAGCATCGATGCCTTGCTTCGGCATCAGGGCATGTCGGCCACCGCGACATGACCATGCGTTGAGCCCCGCGCCGGTCTGCAATACATTCGGAGCCATCCACAGCTCCAACGACCCGCCCCCATGACCCCGCGCACCGCCCTGCACACCACCTTCGCACTGGCCCTCGGCCTGATTGGCCTGGTTGCGCCGGCCATCGCGCAGTACAAGATCGTGGGGCCGGACGGCCATGTCACCTACACCGACCGACCGCCCGCGGCCGCGCCCAGCACGCAGGTCATACCGCTGCGCCGCGATGGCGCTGCGGCCGCCTCGAATGCACCACTGCCGCTGGAGCTGCGCCAGGCGACCAACCGCTTTCCAGTGACGCTGTACAGCGCCGCCGACTGCGCCCCCTGCGACAGCGGCCGGCGCCTGCTGCAGACACGCGGCATTCCCTACACCGAGCGCCTGATCAACGACGACGCCGATGCCGAAGCATTGCTGCGTCTCAGCGATGCGCGCACCGTGCCCGTGCTCACCGTGGGCAAACAGGTGCTCCGGGGTTTCTCGGAAGCCGACTGGCAATCCACGCTGGATCTGGCCAGCTATCCGCGCGAATCGCGCCTGCCGCGCAACTACGTGCAGGCGCCAGCCGCAGCACTCACACCCAAGGTTGCCGTGGCACCGAGGCCCGCGACGGTCGAGCCCACGTCGCCCGCAGCGACGGAACCCGCGCCGGCTCAGGCCGAGACGCCAGGCCCGTCCATCCGCTTCTGAGCGCCCCAAGGACGCCGCCATGCGGCGCCCGTCCCCCATGGGGCTCAACCCGGGTCGACGGGCCGGTCGCGTTGGTCGAACGCCTGACGCAGACCACGGGCCACCCAGCTGCCCGAGCCCACGGCAGCCCCCATGATCCAGAACATCACGCCCGGCCCCAAGGCCGTGCCCGCCAGGCCGAAGGCCAGGGGCATCACACTGCTGGAGGCATTGATGGCCATCGACCGAAAGGCCAGCGCCTCGCCGTGCCTGCTGGCCGGCGTCAGGTGGTGCAGCGTGGACATGATCATCGGTTGCACCGAGCCCAGCGTCAGCCCCAGCAGCGTGGCGCACAGGGCCATGTGCCAGGGCGTGGTGGCAAACGGATAGGCCGAGAAGACCACGCCCGTGAGCAGCATGGCCGAGCGCAGCACCACCACCTCGTTGAGCCGGTGCGCCAGCAAGGGGATGATGAAGCGCACCACGGTGACGGCCATCGTGAAGGTGCCCAGCACCAGGCCAATGGTGGAGGCGTTGTAGCTGCGCGCGTGACCCAGCACGGGCACCGCGAAGCTGTGCACGTCCCAGCTGGCGGAAAACAGCCAATTCACGATCAGCAGGCGCTTCAGGCCAGGCACCCGCAACAGATCCCACATGCTGCCGCCTTCGTCGCCCCGCGTGGCCCGCGAGCGGCCTGACTCGGACGGCACACCGCGTGCAAACCACAGCGCCATGAAGGGCAGCACCATCATCACCGCATAGGCGCTGGCAAACCCGCCCCAGTCGATCATGAACCCTGCGACCACCGGGCCGACCACGTTGGCCAGCGAAGGCGCCATGCCCAGCCAGCTGAACACCTTGAGCCGTTCGGTGGAATCGGTGACCAATTGCCCGGCCGTGCGCTGGATCGCGATCAGCGCCAGGTTGGTGCCCACGCCGCTGGCAGCAGCCCCCACGCACAGCAGGCCGAAACGCCACCAACTCGGCAACCAGCACGCCACCACCGCCAGCCCGGTGCCCAACACGGTCAAGGCCACGGCCACGCGCACGGGACGGTGGTAGCCATGCCGATCGGCCATGCGCCCAGCGCCCATGGCGGTCAACACCGGCAGCGCCGCGAACAAGGCCAGCAGCAGGCCGACGGCCCAGGCGTGGTAGCCGGCTTCCAGGGCCTGCAAGGGTGCGGCCATCCGCTGGCCGGCCATCGCGGCGTGCACCGAGATCTGGCCAAGAATCAGCGACAGCAACACCTGCCGCGGCAGGGGGGGCGATGCAGTGGTTGGCTTGCCCTGCGCGTGCGGATCGCTCAAACGCTCAACCCCCGGGCTCGCTGTCTTCGCCCAGCCCCGGCAGCAAGGCCTGCGCCTGGTGCTCGGGCAGCGCCTCCACCGTGCGCAGCTGCCGCGTCATCGCGCGCGTTCGCACCTCGGCCTTGTCGATGGTGTCGGTGGCCTCCTCCAGCTTCTTCTTGGTCTTGGCCAGCACGTCGCCGAACTTGCCGAACTCGGTCTTCACCGCGCCCAGCACCTGCCAGACCTCGGCACTGCGCTTTTCCAGCGCCAGGGTGCGAAAGCCCATCTGCAGGCTGGACAAGGTGGCCAGCAACGTGGTCGGCCCCACCAGCGTGATGCGGAAGTCGCGCTGCAGGGATTCCACCAGCCCCGGCCGGCGCAGGGCCTCGGCGTACAGGCCTTCGGTGGGCACGAACAGCAGGCCGAAATCCGTGGTGTGCGGCGCCGCGATGTACTTGTCGCGAATGGTCCTGGCCTCCAGCTTCAGGCGCGCCTCGATGGCTTTGGCGGCGGCCTCGGCACCCACCGGGTCGGCCCGCTCCTGCGCATCGAGCAGGCGCTCGTAGTCCTCGCGCGGGAACTTGGCGTCGATGGGCAGCCACAACGGCAGACCGTCGTCTCGCCGGCCAGGCAGGCGGATCGCGAATTCCACGCGCGCGCCACTGCCGGGCACGGTCTCCACGTTGGCGGCGTACTGCTCTGGCGTGAACACCTGTTCCAGCAGCCCGGCGAGTTGAACCTCGCCATAGATGCCACGGGTCTTCACGTTGGTGAGCACGCGATTGAGCGAGCCCACGTCGCGCGCCAGGTTCTTCATTTCGCCCAGGCCCTGATGCACCTGCTCCAGGCGCTCGGCCACGTGCTTGAAGCTCTCACCCAGGCGCTGCTCCAGCGTGGCGTGCAACTTCTCGTCGACGGTGGCGCGCATCTGCTCGAGCTTCTTCTCATTGCCCTCCTGCAGGGCCACCAGGCGTCCCTCGACGGCGGCGCGAACCTCGGTGAGCCGCCGCTCGTTCGCCTCGGACAAGGCACGCAACTGCTCGGCCAGGTTGGCGCCAAAGCGCTGCAGGGTCTCGGCCGCGCTGTCGGCCTGGCGCTTGAGCGCAGCGTCCATGGCCTCGCGCCCGGCCTGGGACTGGCTGCCCAATTGCGCCGTGGCCGATTGAAGTGCCTGCGCCACCGCCTGCTGCATCGCGGCGAGCTGGGTGCGGAACGAATCGATCTGCTCGTTTTGCGTGCGCGCGACGTCGCCGCTTTGCGTCAGCATGGTCTGCTGGAACAGCGACAGGGAGCCCGCCAGCTCCTGGCGCGTCGAGCGCGCGCTGTCCTGCAGCTCGCCGCGCAGCTCGCGCTGCGACTGCTCGTCGCGTTGCCGCCGTGCCTTGTCGCCAGGCCGCAAAAACAGCAACACCAGCAACACCAGATTGAGCACCAGCAGCGCCGGCACGAGCCATTCGGTCATGGACGCATTCTGTCAGTGCGTGCGGTGCCTCGCCTCATGGCTGCGCCGCCAGCACCTGGGGGTTCAGCGCCGTGGGGGGCCGGCCCGCCTGGGGACCGCAGCCGAGCGCCGCAATCAAGTTGTCCGCGGCCAGGTTGGCCATGGCAAGGCGCGTGGCAATGCTGGCACTGGCGATGTGCGGCGTGAGCACCACGTTGGGCAGGGTGAGCAGGTCGGGATGCACGCTGGGTTCGCCCTCGAACACATCCAGCCCTGCTGCAGCGATGCGCCGATCGCGCAGCGCCTGCGCCAAGGCGGCATCGTCCACCACGCCGCCGCGGGCGATGTTGGTGAGCGTGGCGCCAGGCTTCATCTGCGCCAACTCGGCCGCGCCGATCAGGTGATGGGATTGTGGGCTGTACGGCACCACGATCACCAGGTGGTCGGCCTCGCGCAGCAGCTCGGCCTTGCCGACCCAACGCGCCCCGAGTTGCTGCTCGATGGCCGGGTCCAGGCGCGAGCGGTTGTGGTAGATCACCGGCATGCCAAAACCCAGGGCGCCGCGCCGTGCGATCGCCTGGCCGATGCGGCCCATGCCCAGCACGCCCAACCTGGTGCCATGCACCTCGGCGCCGGCCAGCATGTCGAAGGACCATTTGGTCCACTGGCCCGCGCGCAGGAAATGCTCGCCCTCGGTGATGCGCCGCGCGGCGGCCATCATCAGTGCGAAGCCGAAGTCGGCCGTGGTCTCGGTGAGCACGTCCGGCGTGTTGCTCACGAGCACGCCGCGCGCGGTGCAGGCGTCGAGGTCGATGTTGTTGTAGCCCACGGCCATGTTGCACACGGCGCGAAGCTGCGGGTGGGCGTCGAGCAACTCGGCATCGATGCGCTCGCTGCCGGTGGTGAACACGCCCGCCTTGCCCAGCAGCCGCGCAGACAACTCGGCGGCGGGCCAGACGCTGTCGTCGGCATTGGCCTCGACGTCGAAGTGCTGCACCAGTCGCTCCAGCACCTCTGGGAAGACGCCACGCGCCACCAGCACAGCGGCCCGGCGGCTCATCAGGCAACCTCCGTGCATCGCACTGCGGTATTCGCCTTGGGGACGGCCCGGCGGCTCATGGCCGGACTCCCGAGGCGGCCGCCACTGGCACGGTGGCGGTCGCAGCAGCGCCCATGCTCTGCTTGATCGGCGTCGGATGCCAGCCGACCACAGCCACCATCACCAGGTAGCCCGCCACGTAACCGAGTGCCACGTGCCAGCCGCCCTTGATCCAGGCCAGCGCCGATCTGGCCTCGGGAAACATGTTGGACAAGGCCACGCCCGCCGATGAGCCAAACCAGACCATCGACCCGCCAAAGCCGACGCCAAACGCGAGGAAGCCCCAGTCGTAGCCATCCTGCCGAATGGCCAGCGCGGTGAGCGGGATGTTGTCGAACACCGCCGACAGGAAGCCCAGCCCCATCGTGCTGCCCCAGCTGGGCGAGGGCAGGTGGTCCACGGGCATCAGCGACGCGCACCACACCAGGCTGAGCAGGAACACACTGCCCTTGAAGGCGCCGGGCAGCAGGCTCCAGGTGGGCGCGCGAAAGGGTGCCGTCACCAGCAGCGCGACCATGACGGCGCTGCCGATCACCGGGAACCGATCGAGCACGGACACATCGTGCAGGTTGAACCAGACGTTGGCGCAAATGGCCGCGAGCAGGATCACCGCCACCACCGCCACGCGTCCATATTCCACCTTGGCGCCTGGTGTGTCGTCCTTCTGGATCGGTTGGTAGGCGTGTTGCTGGCGGGATGCGATGACGCCGAAGATGCCGATGGCGACGATGCCGCCGACGTAGGCCTCCAGCACGGCCAGCGGGCTGGCGCCCGCAATCCAGATCATCGTGGTCGTGGTGTCGCCCACCACACTGCCTGCGCCGCCGGCATTCGATGCGGCCACGATGGCCGCCAGGTAGCCAATGTGCACTCGCCGCTGGAACAAGACCGAGGCCATCGTGCCGCCAATCATGGCCGCCGCAATGTTGTCGAGGAACGACGACATCACGAACACGCCCAGCAGCAGCACGAAACCGCCCTTCCAATCGTCCGGCAGGTACTTAGGCAACACCTCGGGCAGTCGGCTTTTCTCGAAGTGATCCGCCAACAAGGCGAAGCCAAGCAGCAGGCCCAGCAAGTTGGCCAGCGTCACCCACTCGTGGCCGAAGTGCCCTGCCAGACCGGCCGCGCCAGCGCCTGCCTTGAAGCCCGTCACCAGCGCTTGATAGAGCGTGAGCACCACGGCACCCGTCACCGCCACCCTCAGCGTGTGGTGGTGAAACAGCGCCACGCCAAGAAGCACCAGCGCAAACAGGATGAAATCGAGCGGTACGCCGACCACCGACGGGCGCGCCACCGCCTGGCCCGCGGCCATTGCCCAACCCGGCAAGAATGACAGCACAACGGATGCACCCATGGCCGCACATCTCGCGGCCCGACCCAGCGTTTGCCTCATGGTCTCCTCTTTTCGTTTTGGCTCGGCATCCCGCCGGAAGCCGTGCCGGCGATTCTAGGCAGCGGGCGGCGCCCGCTCGTCACGCCACGCGCAAGGGCTGCAGCGCAGACAGCAGGCTCGACGGCAAGGGCACCGGCCGGCGCGTGGCGCGGTCCACGTAGACGTGCACGAAATGGCCGGCCGCCGCAGCAGTGGCCTGCCCCGCGGCGAACAGGCCCACTTCATAGCGTACGCTTGAGCTGCCCAGGTGCGCCACCCGCAGGCAGGCCTGTACGTCCTGCGGAAAGGCCAGCGGCGCGAAGTAGTTGCAGTGGGTCTCGATCACCAGGCCGATCACCTCGCCGCCGTGGATGTCCAGCGCCCCCGCCTCGATCAAGTAGCGATTGACCACGGTGTCGAAGAAGCTGTAGTACTGCACGTTGTTGATGTGGCCATAGAGGTCGTTGTCCATCCAGCGGGTGCTGATGACGCTCTGGTGGCGGTAGTCCTCGCGTCGGTCGGGCTGGGGGCGTTTGCTCATCCACGGCATTGTTCCAGCAGATGCCCAGGTCCGCTGTCACCCAGTGTTCGGCGCCTTCGGCCAATCACTCCAGGCTTCGGCCGCGAGCGCCACGGTGCGCTCGTGAACGGCCACCGTGGTCTCGGTGTTGTGGCCATAGCCGCCCGCCATGCTCAATGCCACCGGTACGCGCCACCCCCGCAAGGCTCGAAGCACTCGGCGATCGCGTTCTGCCAGGCCTTCGGTGCTGAGCTTCAGCCGGCCCAGGCGGTCGTCCTGGTGCGGGTCGGCCCCGGCCAGGTAGAACGCCAGTCCTGGTGGCTCAGCGAGCTGTTGTCGACGCCAGGCCTCGGCCAAGGCGACGTCCAGCGCGGCGAGGTAAGGCGCATCGGTGCAACCGTCGGGCAGGTCCACGTCCAGGTCGCTCGCCTCCTTGCGAAAAGGGAAGTTGCGCGCGCCGTGCATCGACAGCGTGAACACCGTTGGGTCATCGCGAAAGATCGCTGCGGTGCCGTTGCCTTGGTGCACATCGAGATCAATCACCCAAACCCGCAGCAGACGGCGCTGGAGGCGGTGCACCTCCGCCTGCATGAGCCGCGCCGCAACGGCGACGTCGTTGAACACGCAGAAACCCGAACCCTTGTGCGCGTGGGCGTGGTGCGTGCCGCCGCCCAGCTGCAGTGCCACGCCATCCGCCAGCGCCGCGCGGGCCGCCGCAATGGTGGCGCCGACCGAGCGGCGCGAGCGCTCCACCATGCGCTCGGACCAGGGGAACCCGATCTCGCGCTGGGCGGCGACCGACAGCGTGCCTTCCACCACGGCAGTGATGTAGTCCGGGTCGTGGGCCAGCGCCAGCTCGCCGTCGGTCGCCGCCTCGGCTTCGAACAGTCGCAGCGGCACCGCTGCAGCGTCGACAACTGGTCCCTCGGCGGCCCTCGCCTGCACCCGCTCACGCAGCAACTGGTACTTGGACATTGGGAAGCGATGCCCCGCCGGCAAGGCCAAGGAAAAGCGGTCATTGCTGTACACGCGCATGGTGCACGCCATTGTGACGAGCGCCGCCACGGCGTGGTTTCTGGGATTTGGCCCCTGTTTTGTTGCGGTGCAACAAAAATCGCTTGCAATGCGCCGCCGAGTGCCTATACTTCGATCCATGTTGCAGTGCAACATAACTGCAGACCCCGATTCAATCCACCCCTCAAGGAGTTACACCATGTCCTATCTGACCCCCGAGCAATTCGCCGCTGCCAACAAGGCCAACCTCGAGACCCTGTTCGGTCTGACGAACAAGGCCTTTGAAGGCGTCGAAAAGCTGGTCGAACTGAACCTGCAAGTCGCCAAGGCCGCCCTGGGCGAAGCCGCCGACAACGCCAAGGCCATCATGGCCGTGAAGGACGCGCAAGAGCTGCTGGCACTGCAAGCCGCCATGCTGCAGCCGTCGGCCGAGAAGGCCGCTGCCTACAGCCGCCACCTGTATGACATCGCCGCCTCCACGAGCGCCGAAGTCACCAAGTCGGCCGAAGCTCAATTTGCCGACGTGCAGAAGAAGTTCATGGGCGCCATCGACGGCGCCGTGAAGAACGCTCCCGCCGGCAGCGAAAGCGCCGTGGCGCTGGTCAAGTCGGCGATCACCGCCGCCAACAACGCCTATGAAAGCGTGCACAAGGCCGCCAAGCAAGCCGCTGACATGGCCGAAGCCAACTTCACGGCCGTGACCGACACCGCCGTCAAGGCGACCAAGGCTTCTTCGAAGCCGGCCCGCCGCGCCGCCTGATCCGCATCAGGACCGACACTGCGCCGCCCGGCGCCCGCACCGCAAGGTGCGTCGAGCCGGGCCCACAAGTTGTCTCCTCGGTACCCCGCGAATCTAGGTTCCAGGTACCCTTCAGCCCAGTGGCTTGCCACTGGGCTTTTTTCTTGCCTTGCCGCCTGGACGCCGAAGGTCTCACGATCACTCGGTAAGACCGCGCGTCCGGCGCAGCAGACTGATCAACCGCATCAGCGCATGAGTGCCGCGATGCGTTGCCGCAGTTGCGGCAGCATGACCAGCGCAGCCTCGCGACCGGCGTCGATGGCCCGCTTGCGCGCCGTGAAATCGGCACCGCCCACGCCGTTGAGCTTGGGCCGCACCACCACATCGGCATCGCGCAACTCGAAGTGATTGATGCTGCGCCCCATGATGGCAAAGGTCTGCAGCAGCAGTCGCATGACGTCGCCGGTCGGGTTGCCCTCGGGCGCGGACGAGATGTCCACCGCCAGCACCAGCTCGGCCCCCATCTGCCTCGCGAAGCGCACCGGCACCGGTGACGCCAGGCCGCCGTCCACATACTCGCGGGTACCGATCTTCACCGGTTGAAACACCGCCGGCACGGCGCTGGACGCGCGCACCGCCGCGCCGACGTCGCCGCGCCGGAAAAGCACCGGCTCACCACTGTCCAGATCGGTGGCCACGATGCCCAGTGGCATGGGCAGTTGCTCGATGAGCTTGCCGCCGGTCTGCTCGCGGACGTAGCGCGCCAATGCCTCGCCACGGATCAGGCCACGCCCCGGAAAGGACCAATCGGTGATCGCCGACTCGTCCATTGCCAACGCGACCTTGGCCAGTTCGACGCCGCCCTTGCCCGAGGCGTACATCGCCGCCACCAGGCTGCCGGCGGACGTGCCGGCCACCAGACTGAGCGGGATGCCCGCTTCCTCCAGCACCTGAATCACGCCAATGTGGGCAAACCCTCGGGCGGCGCCGCCGCCCAGGGCCAGACCAATGCGCGGAGGCCGGAGGGGCGCGGCCGGCGGCGGCGCAGACACCGGTACCGGAATGGGCTTCGGCGGCGGTGTCTGGCACGCCGCCAGCAGCGCACCCAGTCCGGCCAGGGCAAGGCGTCGTTTCATCGACACATTGTAGAAAACGACCTTATATACCAGGGAGAAATAAGCAGACAACGATTTCGTAGTTCTCAAATATATGGGTTCTTTCTACAGTCGCGACCTGCGCGGGCCAAGGGGCTCGCCTGTCGGACATCCATGGACCTCATTGCGATCATCAGCGGTTTTGGCATCGGCGCCATCGTCGGCATGACCGGCGTGGGTGGCGGATCGCTGATGACGCCCTTGCTGATCGGCGCATTCAAGCTCAACCCGGCGGTGGCCATCGGCACCGACCTGTGGTTTGCCGCCGCCACCAAGTCCGGCGGCGCCTGGGCGCACCACCGGCACGGCCATGTGGACTACCGCATCACCGGCCTGCTGCTGGCCGGCAGCATCCCGGCCTCGATCGCCACCATCGCCTTGATGCACTTCACCGGCGTCACCAAGGGCTGGGCCAGTGCGCTGACCGTCTCGCTCGGCATTGCCCTGTTGCTCACCGCCGTCACGGTGGCCTACCGGGCGGCCTGGCAGCGCGTGGCACTGCGCCTGGAGCGCTGGCTGCCTGCCTCGCACCAACGTCATCTGACGATCGCCGCAGGCGTGCTGCTGGGCGTGCTGGTCTCGCTCAGCTCCATTGGCGCTGGTGCGGTGGGCGCCACGCTGATCCTGCTGCTGTACCCGCGCCTGCCGGCCCAGCGCCTGGTGGGCACCGACATCGCCCACGCCGTGCCGCTCACGCTGGTGGCCGGTCTCGGCCACGCCACGCTGGGCCACATCGACTGGGCCTTGCTGGCCGCGCTGCTGCTGGGCTCGCTGCCCGGCATCTGGCTGGGCGCGCAACTCACCAAGGCCTTGCCCGAGCGGCTGGTGCGCACGCTGCTGTGCGTGTCGCTGGTCACCGCCGGCCTCAAGGTCATCCACTGATTCACCGCTGAGACGTCTGCCATGTACGCCTACACCGACTTCGACCGCCAATTCGTCCGCGCCCGCGCCGCGCAGTTCCGCGACCAACTCGTTCGCAACCTGAAGGGCAAGCTCGGCGACGACGAGTTCCGCCCGCTGCGCCTGCAGAACGGCTGGTATGTGCAACGCCACGCCCCCATGCTGCGCGTGGCCGTGCCCTATGGCGAACTGAACAGCGCGCAGCTGCGCCAACTGGCCCGCATCGCCCGTGAGCACGACCAAGGCTATGGCCACTTCACCACACGCCAGAACCTGCAATTCAACTGGATCCCCCTCACCCAGGCCGCCGACGTGATGGACAAGCTGGCAGCGGTGGACATGCACGGCATCCAGACCAGCGGCAACTGCATCCGCAACATCACCACCGACGCGCTGGCCGGCATCGCCGCCGACGAGCAGATCGATCCTCGCCCCTACTGCGAGGTGCTGCGGCAGTGGAGCACGCTGCACCCCGAGTTCGCCTTCCTGCCGCGCAAGTTCAAGATCGCAGTCACCGGCGCCAGCGAAGACCGCGCCGCCATCGCCTGGCACGACATTGGTTTGAAGCTGCTGCGAAACGTGGCCGGCGAGGTCGGCTTCCAGGTGCTGGTGGGCGGTGGCATGGGCCGCACGCCGGTGATTGGCAGCGTCATCAGCGAGTTCGTGCCCTGGCAGCAGATCCTGGTCTTCATCGAGGCCATCGTGCGGGTCTACAACCGCTTCGGCCGGCGCGACAACGCCTACAAGGCGCGCATCAAGATCCTGGTGCGGGCCGAAGGCAAGAAGTTCTTCGACGCAGTCTCGGCCGAGTTCCGCCAGATCCTCGAAGACGACGTGGAGGGCGGGGCCCACCTGATCCCGCAGGCAGAGTACGACCGCGTGGCCGCCAGCTTCGTGCGCCCGGCGGGCATCAAACCGGTCACGCTCGCCATCGCCGCAGCGGGCGACGACACCGACCGACCGCTGGCCTACAGCCGCTGGCTGGAACGCAACGTGCATGCGCACCAGGTGAGCGGCTACCGCGCGGTGACACTGTCGCTCAAGCGCGCCGGCCAGCCACCAGGCGACACCACCGCCGACCAGATGGACCAGGCCGCCGCACTGTCCGACGGCTTCAGCCTCGGTGAGCTGCGCGTCACGCACGACCAGAACCTGCTGCTGCCCTGGGTGCGCGAGACCGATCTGCCGGCGCTGTGGAAGGCCGCTCGGGCGGCCGGCTTCGCCACCCCCAACATCGGCCTGCTCACCGACATGATCAATTGTCCGGGTGGCGACTTCTGCGCGCTGGCCAACGCACGCTCCATCCCCGTGGCCGCCGCCATCACCGAGCGCTTCCATGACCTCGACGCGGTCTACGACATCGGCGACATCGACCTGCACATCAGCGGCTGCATCAACAGCTGCGGCCACCACCACAGCGGTCACATCGGCATCCTGGGCGTGGACAAGGACGGCAGCGAGTGGTACCAGGTGACGCTGGCCGGCTCGGACGGCTCAACGCTGAGCGGGCCAGCAGTCGCCGGCAAGGTGATCGGCCCCTCGTTCGCCGCCGATGAGGTGCCCGATGTGATCGAGGCGCTGATCGATACCTATCGCGCCAAGCGCACGTCCGGCGAGCGATTCATCGACACCGTGCGCCGCATTGGCCTGACGCCTTTCAAGGCTGCGGCCGACGCGCAGCGCACCGCGACAGCCGCCGCGTCCGCCCACCACGCCATTGCCGCCTGACCGCCCTGGAGACCCACATGCAATTCATCCGCACCCAGCACGACCTGTGGCACACCCGCACCGACGAGGACGGCCCGGTGGCTCATCCGTTGCCTTATGGACACGCCTTGCTCACCTTGGAGCAATGGCATGCCGTGCGCGACACCTGGCCGGCGCACTTCGCCACCGGCGTAATCCTGCCCAACACTGCCGACGTGGCCGACCTGGCCGCGGATCTGCCGCGTTTGAGATTGGTGGCGCTGGAGTTCCCGAAGTGGGTGGACGGCCGTGCCTATACGCAAGCCCGCGTGCTGCGCGCGCGCCACCGCTTCTTGGGCGAGATCCGGGCCGTTGGCGAGGTGCTGGTGGACATGGTGCCTCTGCTCGCCCGCTGCGGCTTCGACGCCGCCAAGCTGCGCACCGACCAGAACCTCGATTCGGCACGTCACTCGTTGAGCCACTTCGAGGGCCTGGGGCAGTTCACCGGCATGGCGCACTACCAGGGTGATGTGCTGCAACCCAAGCCGCATTTCGTTCGCACCCTCGAGTCGAAGGCGGCTTGACCGTGTCCGCGATTTCGCTCTACGCCCGTCCCACGCCGAACCACGATGAACGCGTGGCCCATGCGCTGGCGGTGCTGCAGTCCGCCGCCGTGGACCATGCGGGCGCCATCGTGCAGGCCACCAGCCTCGGCGCCGAGGACATGGTGCTCACCGACCTGATCGCGCGGCACCATCTGCCCATTGCCATCGGCACGCTGGACACGGGCGCCTTGCACCCACAGACTTCAGCGCTGGTCGGGCGCATCGTGGTGCGCTACGGCCTGCAGGTCGAGACGTATCGCCCGGCCGCCGATGCGGTCGTCCAATTCGTCGACACCCATGGCCAGGACGCCATGTTCCGCAGCATCGAGCTGCGCAAGGCCTGCTGCCAGATGCGCAAGCTCGAGCCGCTGTCGCGCATGCTTCAGCAACGCACGGCCTGGGTCACCGGCCTGCGCCGCGAGCAGAGCAACACCCGTGGCGGCGTGCCCTACACGGAACACGACGACGCCGGCCGCACCAAGCTCAACCCGCTGGCCGACTGGAGCTGGAACGACGTGTGGCACTACATCGCCACCCACGACGTGCCCTACAACCCGCTTCACGACCAGTTCATGCCCAGCATCGGCTGTGCGCCCTGCACACGCGCCATCGCCGTGGGCGAGGACTTCCGCGCTGGCCGTTGGTGGTGGGAGCAAGGTCTTGCCAAGGAGTGCGGGCTGCATGTCAGCACAACATCGACCCAGGAAATGACGGCATGAACGCACGCGTCAACCTCGACCAACTGCTGCCCGACCTGGACCATCGCCACCTCGACTGGCTGGAGGAAGAGGCCATCTTCATCCTGCGCGAAGTGGCTGCCTCGTTCGAACGCCCGGCGCTGCTGTTCTCTGGCGGCAAGGACTCCTGCGTGGTGCTGCGCCTGGCCGAGAAGGCCTTCAAGTCCCGAAGCCAGGGCGGTGGATTCAAAGGCAAGCTCCCATTCCCGCTGCTGCACGTGGACACCGGCCACAACTTCCCCGAGGTGATCGAGTTCCGCGATCGCCGCGTGGCCGAGATGGGCGAACGCCTGGTGGTGAGCCACCTCGAAGACAGCATGCAGCGCGGCACGGTGCGCCTGGCGCATCCGCTCGAATCACGCAACGGCCACCAGACCGTGACCCTGCTCGAGGCCATCGAAGAACACCGCTTCGATGCCTTGATCGGCGGTGCGCGCCGCGACGAGGAAAAGGCCCGGGCGAAGGAGCGCATCTTCAGCCACCGCGACAGCTTTGGCCAATGGCAGCCCAAGGAGCAGCGGCCCGAGCTGTGGACGCTGTTCAATACCCGCCACCGCCCCGGTGAGCACTTCCGTGCCTTCCCGATCAGCAACTGGACCGAGCTGGACGTGTGGCTGTACCTGGCGCGCGAGGCCATCCCGCTGCCGAACCTCTACTACGCGCACGAGCGCCAGGTGATCCGCCGCAAGGGCCTGCTGGTGCCGCTGACCGAGGTGACACCGCTGCAGGCGGGCGAGACGGTGGAGACCGCCACGGTGCGCTTCCGCACCGTGGGCGACATGACCTGCACATGCCCGGTGGAAAGCTCGGCCGCCAACGCGGCCGAGATCGTGGCCGAGACGCTCACCGTCACGGTCAGCGAGCGCGGCGCCACCCGCATGGACGACAGAACCTCGGACGCCTCGATGGAGCGCCGCAAGAAGGAAGGGTATTTCTGATGAGCGCCGTGTTGAAATCCGTTGGGCTGACGGCGGCACCGGCGCCAGTCGAACCGAGCGTCCTCGACCATCGCGCCCTGCGCTTTCTCACGGCGGGCAGTGTGGACGACGGCAAGAGCACGCTGATCGGCCGACTGCTGTACGACAGCCGCGCCATCCTGGCCGACCAGTTGGACACGCTGGAAAAGCGCGCCGCCGGCGAGGCCATCGATCTCTCGCTGCTCACCGACGGCCTGGAGGCAGAACGCGAGCAGGGCATCACCATCGACGTGGCCTACCGCTATTTCGCGACGCCGCGGCGCAAGTTCATCATTGCCGATGCGCCGGGCCACGAGCAGTACACCCGCAACATGGTCACCGCTGCCGCGGGCAGCGACGCCGCCGTGGTGTTGGTGGACATCACCAAGATCGAGTGGCGCGTGCGCCCGGCGCAACTCCTGCCCCAGACCCGTCGCCATGCCCTTCTGGCGCATCTCTTGCGCGTGCCCAGCATCGTGTTCGCGGTGAACAAGCTCGACGCGGTGGATCAGCCCCAGGCCGCCTACGAGGCCACCCGCGAGGCCTTGCTGGCCTTCGTACGCGAGGCGGGCATTGCGGGCGTGGCCGGCATCGTTCCGGTGAGCGCGCTGCGCGGCGATAACGTGGCCACGCCCTTGAAGACCGACTGGTACCAGGGCCCATCGCTGCTGCAGTTGCTGGAGCGCCTGCCCACCACGCAAGAGCGCACCGCCGGTGAACTTCGCTTGCCCGTGCAGTACGTGGCCCGCGACGCCGGCGAGCAGGGCGATGGCACCGGCCACCAACCGCGAACTTTCTGGGGCCGCATCGCCCACGGCAGCATCCGCGCTGGCGATGCGATCCAGGTGTTCCCCAGCGGCGAGTTGTCCACCGTGGCGCAGGTGCACCGCGCCGGCAGCACCGTGGCCAGCGCACAGGCGGGGGAATCGGCCGGCATCGTGCTTGACCGCCAACTCGACATCTCGCGCGGCGACTGGATCGCCAGCCCCGGCAGCCTGAAGACCAGGCAGCGTTTCGAGGCCACGCTGGCCTGGCTGGACACCGAGCCGGCCCAGATCGGACGCAAGTACTGGGTTCGGCACGGCAACCGCTGGAGCCAGGCACGCATCAGCGCCATCGAGCACCGCCTGGACATCCACACGCTGCAAGAAGCCGTCGCCACCGAGTTGGCCGTGAACGAGATCGGCCACGTGGTCATCGAGGTACAGCAGGCCCTGCCGCTGGAAGCCTATGCCGACAACCGCATCGGCGGCGCGCTGATCGTGGTCGACCCCAGCAGCAACCGCACCAGCGGCGCGCTGCTGGTGCGCTGAGGCACCGCCACCTGCGGTAACCTGCGGTGCATGCCCCATGTCGTCTTCATCGGCGCCGGCCCCGGCTCGGCCGACCTCATCACCGTGCGCGGTGCCCGCCTGCTGAGCCAGGCGCAGGTGGTGTTGTTCGACGCCCTCACCGACCCTGCGCTGCGCGAGCACGCGCCGCAGGCCCGGTGGGTGGATGTGGGCAAGCGGGGTTTCGGCCATGCCACCGGCCAAGCGGCAATCAATGAAATGCTGGTGCACGAAGCCTTGACCCATGAGCGCGTCGTGCGCCTCAAAGGTGGCGACCCCAGTGTGCTCGGTCGCCTGGAGGAAGAGCTGCAGGCACTGGCCACGCACGGCATCGACTGCGAGGTGGTGCCGGGTGTCACGGCGGCACTGGCCGCTGCCGCGCACACCCGTCGGCCGCTCACGCGCCGTGGCCATGGCCGCAGCGTGAGCCTCACCACGGCAATGACGCAACTGGGTGTGTTGCAGGCCACACGCACGGCCGACACCGAGGTGTTCTACATGGCCGGGCGCCAGCTCGGCGCGCTGGCCGACAAGCTGATGCAGGCCGGCTGGCCGGCCGATGCGCCGGCCCTGGTGGTGTCGCGCGCGGGCTGGCCCGATGCGCTGGTGAGCGAGCACCGCGTGGCCGACCTGGCCGACGCCGAGCCTCTGCACGCCGGCCGCCCGGCCGTGGTCACCGTCGGCGCAGGGGCGGGCCCGTCTGTGGCGACATCGCCGCAAGACCCTGCTGCGTGACCCACTTCAATCTTCGGGCCAGGCCCCACCCTCTAAAATGCGGGGTTTGCACCGCTCAACCCTGCCCTGACCGCCCATGACACACGTCGTCCTCGAATCCTGCATCCGCTGCAAGTACACCGACTGTGTCGACGTGTGCCCGGTGGATTGCTTCCGCGAAGGCCCCAACTTCCTCACCATCGACCCCGATGAGTGCATCGACTGTGCGGTGTGCATCCCCGAGTGCCCGGTGAACGCCATCCTGCCCGAGGAAGACGTGCCCGGCGACCAGGTCGCCTTCATCAAGCTCAATGCCGACCTGGCCAAGGGCTGGCCCAGCATCACCAAGCGCAAGGCCCCGCTGCCCGATGCCGATGACTGGAAAGACCGCAAGGGCAAGCTGTCCGAGCTGATCCGCTGAAGCGGCTGCAGACCACCATGATCGAGACCGACGCCGTCATCATCGGCGCCGGCCCCGTGGGCCTGTACCAGGCCTTCCAGCTCGGCCTGCTGGAGATCGGCGCGCACATCGTGGATGCCCTGCCTGCACCCGGTGGGCAATGCATCGAGCTGTACCCGGACAAGCCGATCTACGACATCCCCGGCATCGTGCAATGCAGTGGCCGGGAACTCGCCGAGCGCTTGCAGGCGCAGGTCCGCCCGTTCAACACAGCCATGCATTTCGGCCACCTGGTCGCAGAGCTGGCGACGCAGCCTGATGGCCGATTTGCGCTGACCACCAGCGCTGGCCTGGTCTTCAACGCGCGCAGCGTATTCATCGCCGCTGGCGTCGGTGCCTTTCAGCCGCGCGCCTTGAAGGTGATTGGCCTCGACGCCTTCGAAGGCACCCAGGTGCTGCACCAGGCCCCCGCCGCAGGCACGCTCAGCGGCCAGCAGGTGCTGGTGTTCGGCGACGACGACGTGGCGCTCAGCGAGGCCGTGGCGCTGGCCACGTCGCCACGGCCACAACGGCCCGCCAGTGTCACGCTCGTGCACCGCCGCGATGCCTTCAGCGCCGCACCGGACGTGGTGGCCCGCCTGCGCGCTGCCTGCGACGCACAGCAGATGCGGTTTGTCGCCGCGCAAGCGGTTGGCGTTGAAACGAATGCTGGACGCCTCACATCGATGTTGTTGATCGGTGTGGACGGCGCGACGTTCGTGCAACCGGCCGACATGGTGCTGGCCCTGCTGGGCTTGAGCCCCAAGTTGGGCCCCATCGCCCATTGGGGCCTGGCGATGGCCAAACGCCAATTGCAGGTGGACACCGAGCAGTTCCAGACCAACGTGCCTGGCATCCACGCCGTGGGCGACATCAACACCTACCCAGGCAAGCGCAAGCTCATCACCTGCGGCTTCCACGAAGCCACGCTCGCGGCCTATGGCGCGGCGCAACGCTTGCGGCCGGGGGAGCCTGTGCTGCTGCAATACACGACCACCAGCCCGCGCCTGCACAAGCTGCTGGGTGTCTGATCGGGCCACAAAGGCCTTTTCGCCGGCCCGGTGTCGCGTGGCACCGACGCTGCACGTGTGAGAATCCAGTCTCCACGTTGGCCTTGGCCTGCGTGGCTTCGCTAGGGGTGTTGCGCGACGGTTTCCGAAGCGCGGCTGAGACAGTCCCTTTGAACCTGATTGAGGTAATCCTCGCGCAGGGAAGCAGCCTGAATCGACCCACGGCTTGCCCATGGGTGCCTCCAGATTGCCCACCTGCCATCGCTACGAGAGCACACGATGGCATTCCGCACACCTTTCCAGCCCGCCGCGCGCATCCAACGGCACCCGTTGGCCCTGGCCGCCGCGTTGGCGGCCTGGCCAACCCTCGCGACGGCGCAAGAGGTCGCGCCTCAGGCCGTCACGGTCACCGGCCGCAGCAGCGCCAACGCGGCTGGCATTGCCGGTTTCGGCGACGTACCGCTGTACCGTTCGCCCTTCTCGGCCACGGTCATCACCACGGGCCAATTGAGCGACGCAGGCATCAGTGGACTGGGCGACCTCACCCGCCTGGACGCCGGCACCACCGATGCCTACAACGCGCCCGGCTACTGGGGCATGCTGGCGGTGCGCGGCTTCACGCTCGACCCTCAATTCAACTATCGACGTGACGGGCTGCCCATCAATGCCGAGACCATGCTGCCGCTGACCAACAAGCAGGGCCTGGAGTTGCTCAAGGGCACCAGCGGCCTGCAAGCCGGCACCAGCGCGCCCGGTGGCCTGCTGAACCTGGTGGTCAAGCGCCCGGCCGGCCACTTGCGCAACCTGAGCCTGGGTTGGGCGGAGCAGGACACGCGCAGCTTCGCGATCGACCTGGGCGATGGCGACGCCCAGCTGGGCTGGCGTGTCAATGCCGAGTACACCCACCTGCGGCCGTCCACCTTCGACAGCCGTGGCCACCGCAACTTGCTGGCCTTGGCGGTCGATGCGCAACCCATCCAGGGCACGCTGCTGGAGGCCGAGTTCGAGCACAGTGCTCAACAGCAGCCGAGCACACCCGGCATCAGCCTGTTGGGCCCGCGCTTGCCCGATGCCGCATCGATCGACCCGCGTACAAACCTCAACATTCAAGCCTGGCGCCTGCCCGTGGTGATGCAAGGCAACACCGGCTCGCTGCGCCTGACGCAAACACTGTCCACCGATCTGCAGTTCAGCGCACACGCCATGCGCCAACGCCTGGGCACGGACGACCGCATCGCCTTCCCCTTCGGCTGCAGCGCCGAGGACAACTACACGCGCTATTGCAGCGACGGCAGCTTCGACCTCTACGACTTCCGCAGCGAGGGTGAGCGCCGCACCACCGAGGCGATGGACCTGGCGATCAACGGCAAGGCCATGCTGGCGGGCATGGAACACCGCTACAGCGTTGGACTGCTGCGCAGCCGATTCACCGCCCGCTTCAACCGCCAGGCCTACAACTGGGTGGGCGTGGGCACGCTGGATGGTCTCAGCCTCACGCCACCCGACCCCAGCCTCAGCGACGAAAACACCCACCGCGACGAGCGCAGCAACGAGTGGCGCCTGCAGGATGCCGTTTCGATCACCCGCGAGGCCAGCGCCTGGTTCGGACTGCGCCACAGCGCACTCGATCGTCGCAGTGTTCGCACCGACGGCTCGCGCGCCACCGCTTACACCCAATCCTTCACCACGCCCTGGCTGGCGCTGAGCCACGCGGTCGGCCCGCACGGCATGGCCTACACGAGCTGGGGCGAGGGCGTGGAATCCGCCGTGGCCCCGGGGCGCAGCCGCTACACCAACGCCGGGCAGGCCTTGCCGGCAATGAAGAGCCGTCAAGTCGAAGCCGGCTACAAGCACCACGGCACGGCGCTGGATTGGAACCTCGCCGCATTCGACATCCGCCACCCCGAATGGATCGACATGGGCACCTGCGACGTGGCTGGCAGTTGCATGCGCACACTCGACGGCGCGTCGCGCCATCGCGGCATCGAAGCCGACGCAGAGTGGCGCAGCGGCCCATGGAGCCTGCGCGGCAGCGCCATGCTGCTGAAAGCGCGCCGCGAAGGTGCTGCAGACGCCAGCGCCAACGGAGCGCGCCCCACCAACGTGCCCGGCAGCAGCCTGAAAGCGCAGGCTGCCTTCAACGTGGCCGCCGTGCCCGGCCTGGCCCTGATGGGCTTCATCACCCGCGAGGGCAACCGCATGGTGGTGCCCGACAACAGCGTGCAGACACCCGGCTGGACCCGAATCGACGTGGACGCCCGCTACACCCAGCGCCTGGGCACCAACACCATCGTCTGGCGCGCCGGCATCGACAACCTGGCCAACGCCCGCGCCTGGAAGGAAGCCCCGTTCCAGTACGGCCACACCTACCTCTACCCGCTGGCACCGCGCGGAGCGCATCTGTCTGCACAGCTGTCACTGTGAGCCGGAGCCCCACAATCCCGTGCTAAACTCCAAGGCTGTTCCCCGATAGCTCAGTTGGTAGAGCGCCGGACTGTTAATCCGTAGGTCCCTGGTTCGAGCCCAGGTCGGGGACCCAAAAAATCAGGGGTTACGTGCGAACGAACCCCCTTTTTTTACGGTGGCGCGAGGCCGGAGACAGTTGTCTGATATTCGGCCCCCGTGCGGCGGTCGCTGACACGCGCATCCGACGCGCGCAGCCCACCGCTTCGCGCTGCTTCCCGGCTCCGCCGCCCGCCCGCTGCACCGGACGGGCGCCGCTCACTGCCCCATCGGCAATCGACAGCTCGACCGTTCGCTGCGTCAAGGACCGTCTCCGCAGGACCCCGCTGGCTCACGGGCGATTTGGAACCGCTCTGCGAGGGCCCCCATCGAACTGCTCCAGAAAAAGAAGATCGGCGGCAAGGACGTCAAACGCGACCGCGTCCTCTCCATCGTCGAGTTGGCTGACCTGGTCACCCAGCTCCCGTCGGCGAACCTCCACAAACGGACGGTGCTGGGCCTCTGGCTGATCCTCTCGACCGGGTGCCGGGTCGGCGAACTGATGGGTGCAGTCTGGGTCGACGCGAATCCGAGCCGACTGCAGCGGAGTGAAGCGCGCGTTTGCGATACCCCCGCAATTGCATTCGAAACGGAGTTCCCGCACGACCTCCGTACTGTCGAGCGGTAGGTTGCGTTCCTCGTTGGTCAAGCCAGTCCAGTTCACATGTCATCGTCGATGCCCCGACGCGCTGAACACTGGACGCAACCGATCTGGACCGAGCGGCCTGATTGTCGAGTATTATGATCAAAATGCAACGCACTCCACATCATTAGAGATCAGGAACAACTGGGGCCGGGCGGAAAAGCTGTCATCCGTCAGACCACAACCGCGGCATTCAACCTACGCGTTGGCACACATGGCGAACGACCAGCTTCTGGATCTCACCCAGCCGCAACGCGACCGGCTCGCTTTCGTGGAGTTGCGCGTGCGGTTCATCGGCGAAATTCGTCGCCAGGACCTGGTTTCCCGCTTTGGCATCCAGTCCGCAGCGGCCACACGAGACCTCGCGGTCTATAAGGACCTGGCCCCGGGCAACATCGAGTACGACGCAAAGGCCAAGTCGTACCTGATCGGGCCTCACTTCAAGCCTGTCTTCGAGTTTCCGCCAGAGCGCGTGCTGTCCTGGCTCACACAGGGCTTCGGTGACGGTGAGCCGACGCACATAAAGGCCTGGGTCCCCAGCGAGACGCCTTCGCGCCTGACGCAGCCTGCGCTCGCGACGCTGGCCTTCGTCACCCGGGCCATTCACCAGGCCTGCCCACTCGCCATCGAATACCACTCGATCACCAGCGGCCGTACCCAGCGCGAGATCGTTCCCTTCGCGCTGCTTGACAACGGCCTGCGCTGGCATGTGCGTGCCTACGACCGCAAAGCGCAGGAGTTCCGCGATTTCGTCATCACCCGCATCCGGCGGGCGGAAGTGCTCAAGGGCAAGCCTGTGGGTGCCCATGAATCCAGCGCCCAGGACATCCAGTGGAGCCGCATCGTTGAACTGGAACTGGTGCCCACACCCCGACCAACCGCGGCCGGAAATCACCGAGATGGACTACGGCATGCAGGACGGCGTTCTGCGCCTGAAGCTGCGCGCCGCCACGGCCGGGTACATCCTGCGCAAATGGAGCGTGGACTGCTCCCCGGATCACAGCATGCGGGGCCACGAGTTTCGCCTTTGGTTGAAAGACTGCCTGGCGATCTACGGCGTGAGGAACGCTGTCTTGGCGCCCGGCTACCGCGCACCCGACCAGCAGCGGCAAGAGCCAGCCCCGAGCGAGGGGAGCTACGAAGATGCTTGAACGTCTGAACCGTCGGGTCGAAGAGATCGGCACGCTTCAGAGCAAGCTGCTGTTGCTCATCGGCGCGCCAGGCGCTGGCAAGACCGCGCTGCTGCGCGACCTGGCCGACCACCGCGGCATGGAGGTACTCTCAACGCAGGCGTGGTCTTGGGTGCACGCCTGGCGGCGTTGCCTCAGAAACAAAGGCACCTTCAGGTCAGCACCGTTCTGCGCGAGCTGGCCAGCGAGCACGCCAAAGACGACGTACTGCTGTTGGACAACATCGAACTCCTCTTCGATAGAAGTCTGCACCTGAACCCGCTCGATACGCTCAAGCGGCATGCACACGCTCGTCGCGTGGTGGCGGCATGGCCGGGCGAGTTCAGCGACGGTCGCCTCACCTACGCGGCATTGGGCCACCCAGAACATCAGGACCACGGCACGGCCGGCTGGGTCCCCTTCGAACTTGAATAACAGGGAAGCGAAAAACATGCGCTACAGCGATCTCATCCAATTCGAGCCGATTGAATCGGTCATCCAGCTGCTCGACGCCAACCGGCCCGACGAGGCCAAGAAGCTCGTGGCCACCTATGTCATGTCCGACGACATGGCCGAGCGGATCGCCAAGCAAATGATTCCGCAGCTGTCGTTCGACGAGTCCGTCGACCACATGGGCGTCCTCGTGGTCGGCAACTACGGCACGGGTAAGTCGCACTTGATGTCGGTGCTGTCCCTCGTGGCGGAGGACGCGGCCTATCGGCCCATGCTTCGCCACCCCAAGGTCGCGGAAGCCGCCACGGCCATCGCCGGCAAGTTCAAGGTTCACCGCATCGAGATTTCGAGCCAGATGTCGCTGCGGGACATCATCACTCAGGAGCTTGAGCTGTTCCTCGAAAGGAGTGGCGTGAGCTACTCGTTCCCGCCGGCAGACAAGGTGGTCAACAACAAGGCCGCCTTCGAGGAGATGATGGCCGCGTTTGCCGATGTCCACCCGAACCACGGCGTGCTGCTGGTGGTGGACGAGTTCCTGGACTACCTGCGTTCGCGCAAGGACCACGACCTGGTGCTGGACCTCTCTTTCCTGCGCGAGATTGGCGAGGTCACCAAGCACCTGCGGTTCCGTTTCGTGGCTGGTGTGCAGGAAGCCATATTCGATAGCAACCGCTTCCAGCATGTCGCCGACAGCCTGCGGCGCGTGAAAGACCGCTTCACGCAAGTCTTGCTGGCTCGGCAGGACGTGAGCTTCGTGGTCGCTGAACGCCTGCTGAAGAAGACAGCAGATCAACAGAACAAGATCCGCACCTACCTGACCAAGTACGCCAAGTTCTATGGCTCGATGAACGAGCGCATGGACGAATACGTGCGCCTGTTTCCCGTGCACCCCGAGTACATCGGCACCTTCGAGCGCCTGATCTTCACCGAGAAGCGCGGCGCTCTCGTCACCTTGCGTGACCAGATTCAGGCCGTCCTCGACGACGAGGTGCCCAACGATCGCCCTGGCCTGATCGGCTATGACAAGTTCTGGGAGACCGTCACCTCGAACTCGGTGCTGCGCTCCGACCCTAGCATCGGCCCTGTTCTGAAGGTCTCCGAAGTGCTGGCCGAGCGTGTGTTGAAGGCATTCACCCGCCCCGCCTACAAGGCCATGGCGCAACGTGTGATCGCAGGCCTGTCGGTGCACCGGCTCACCACTGGTGGCGACATCTACGTTCCCGTGGGGCCCACCGCTGCCGAGCTGCGCGACACCCTTTGCTTGTACCAGCCCGGCATCGAAGATCTGGGAGGCGATCCATCGGACGATTTGCTCACCGCCGTGCAAACCACGCTGCGCGAGATCGTCAAAACCGTCAATGGCCAGTTCATCTCCAAAGCACCCGATACGGAGCAGTACTACCTCGACCTGAAGAAGGACGTTGACTACGCCACACAAATAGAGAAGCGAGCTGAAGCCCTGTCTGACGACGCGCTGGACAGGGCCTACTACGGAGCCATCAAGCAACTGATGGAGCGTACCGACGAGAACACTTATGTGTCTGGGCACCAGATCTGGCAGTACCAGATCGAGTGGCAGGAACATCGCGTTGAGCGCAACGGCTACCTGTTCTTCGGCGCCCCAACGACCGCCCCACCGCGCAGCCCGAGCGAGACTTCTACGTCTACTTTATCAGCCCCTTGAGCCGCCGCGCTTCCGCGACGAGAACAAGGCAGACGAAGTGTTTGTTCGTCTGAAGGGTCGCGATGACGCCATCAAGCGCCACCTGTCGTTCTACGCCGCGGCGCAAGACCTTGCATCAACCGCCAGTGGCGGCGCAAAGGCCGTTTACTTGGACAAGGCCAAGGACGCATTGCGCGAGATGAGCAAGTGGCTGCAAGAAAAGCAGATGACTGCGCTGGAAGTCACCTACCAGGGCAAGTCAAAGAATTTGCAGAACTGGGCCAAGGGCGTCTCCATCCGCGACAAGCTGCGCCTGGGATCTGACGAGCGTGCCAACTTCCGCGACATCGTCAACGTCGTCTCTGGCCTGGCCCTCAACCAGCAGTTCAGTGAGACCTCGCCCGAATACCCTACCTTCTCGGTGTTGGTGACAGAGTCCAACCGCCGGCAACTGGTTGGCAATGCGTTGAAGGCGCTTGCAGGCGGCACGCGCACCAAGGACGCAACGGCGGTTCTCGACGCACTCGAAATGCTGGACGGAGATCGTATTGACCCGGGCCGTTCGCGGTATTCGAAGGAGGTGCTCAGTCGTCTGAAAGCCAAAGGCCACGGGCAGGTACTCAACCGCAGCGAACTGCTGAACGGGCAGACCGACGTGGAGTACTTCCACCCAGTCAAGTTCAGGCTAGAGCCTGACTTGCTCGCCGCCGTACTCGGCGGCCTCGTCTATTCGGGTGACATCGTACTGGCCGTCACCGGCGACAAGATTGATTCCGGCAAGGTCACCCAACTGGCCGAACGCTCGCTCGAAGAACTCAAGCAGTTCAAGCACGTCGAAGCACCCAAGGAAATCAACGTCGCTGTCCTAAGAGCGCTTTTCGAGTTGCTGGGGCTAACCCCGGGCCTGGCGCAACTCGCCACGCAAGGCTCCGAAGAGCCCGTCAAACAACTGCTCGAAGCCGTGGCCAAGCTGGTCGGCCGCGTGCTGACCGCCGGCACCGATCTTCAGGGCAAGCTCACCTTCTGGGGTAAGCCGCTGCTGACAGACGACGAAATGCGCGACTGGCGCGCACGCCTGGAGGGCGTTGAAGACGTTTGCGGAAGGGCTGACACCGTACAACACGGTCGGCAAGCTGAAGAACTTGCGCATCGGGTCCGACGATATCGATGCACAGAAGAAGAACCTGGAAGTGCTTGGCGCCGTCGAGAAGCTCCAAGATCTCATCACCGAGCTTGGCGGGTCGGCTGCCTACCTCTCACAAGCCGAGATGGTCCTGTCCAGCGACCATGCGTGGGTGAAGCAGGCCCAGGGCGCCCGCAAAGACGTCCTCGACAAGCTCGCGGCCGACCGCAACGCACAGCACGCAGCGGAGTACCGCCAGACCTTGGCCAAGCTGAAGAAGGACTACTTGCTCGCATACGTCGCCCAGCACAGTAAGGCCCGGCTGGGCGTGGCCGAGGACAAGACCAAGTCCGCGTTGCGCAAGGACTCGCGGTTGGTTGCGATGCGGGCACTAGCCGGCATTGCGCTGATGCCGACCAGCCAACTCACCATCTTCCACGACAAGCTCGACAAGCTTAAGAGCTGTGCTGCGCTTGTGGAGTCGAACTGACCGCCAGCCCGTACTGCCCACACTGCGGCTTCCGGCCTGCCAACGAGCAAGGCGACCTGCTGCCGGCAGCCAACGTCCTCAAACAGTTGGACGAAGAATTGGACCGCCTGCTCGAGGCTGGCAGCACACCCTGCTCGAAAACCTGGACGACCCCATCACCAAGGGCAACTTCGATTTGCTGCAGGCACCGGCCCGCGAGCTGATCACGAAGTTCACAGCGGCCAAGAAGCTGCCGGACCCCATCCCCCCCGAGTTCGTCAGTGCCATCCAGGAAGCGCTGTCCGGGCTGGAGAAGATCAGGATCAGCGCGGAGGACATCAAGCAGGCGCTGCTAAGTGGCGGCTCACCGGCGAAGCCCGACGAGCTGCGGGCGCGGTTTGAGAAGTTCCTAGGCGATCGATGCAAAGGCAAGGAAGCCAGCAAGTTGCGCTTCGTGGTGGAGTGAGATTCCCCATGGCAACTTATGGCGTGACTGACATCGACGTACTTGCTCTATCGGTTCGCGACCGGGAGTCACGGCGGCTCATCGTTGAGGCCATCACGGCATACCGTGGTGGGGCGCTTCGCTCGGCCATCATGTCGATCTGGATTGCGGTCGTCCACGACATCTTCTCAAAGGCCCGAGAACTAGCAGGCCAGGGAGATCCGGCCGCGACGACTTTCATGAACACCCTTGATGCAGCGATTGAGCACAAGAGCGTTCCGCAAATGCAGGCCATTGAGCGCGAACTGCTAAACACCGCGCGCGTGAACCTGCAGCTTGTCACGCAGCACGAATTCGATGTACTCAAGCGAACACAGGACGATCGAAATCTTTGCGCACATCCGGCCTTTGTGACCGAAGATGAACTATTCCAACCAGCTCCGGATCTGGTCCGGTCTCACCTGGTGCATGCGCTGCAATGCTTGCTGGTTCATGCGCCATTGCAAGGCAAGAGTGCGTTGAACCGCATCCGTGTCGACATACTCAGTCCCTCTTATCCTGTCACGCGCGACAGCATTGGCACCTACGTCGCTGCCAAGTACTTGAACCGCGCAAAGGACGCTCTGGTTTCGAATCTGGTCAAAGTACTGCTCAAAGCACTGTTCCTGCCGGACGGACAAGACTTCCTGCCCAAGCGTAGGCAACTCGCTTGGACATTGAGCGAGGTCGCCACGTCCAAGACTGCGATCTACGAGGAGGTGGCGCGCCCAATGGTGGCGACCTACTTCGAAGGAGTCGATGACGCGAATCTATTACATCTGTGCGTGTACTTGGGCGCGGAACCTCGTATCTGGACCTGGCTGTCCGAGCCCGTTCGTATGCGCGTGACGCGACTTCTAGAGAACGCTGACGTAGCAACCTTGAAGCTGTTCATGGCCTTCGATGCGTTCGCTGTTCCTGACCTGGCCGACTTCCTGCTCGCCAAGTTCTCGGGCTTGGAACAGGACGGTCAGGTCGCACTTATCTCAGATGCTCCCCGCAAGGAGTTCGTTAGCACGGCCATCACGATCTATTCTTCGGCGACAAGCGCTCGACAGGCGGAGCAGTACGGCCAGGCACTGATCGTCCCACTGGCGTCATTCTTTACGGTGGAGGATGTGACGCGCACCCTCGACGCCGTTCTTGGCAATAGCCAGATCTCCTACGCAACTGGCTCACCGGACCTCATGCTGGAGCTTTTTAGGCTAACGCCAGGGCTCATTGATCAGTCGCGCCCCATTTGGCAAGGCTTCGTCGATGCAATGACGGTTCGGAACGAAGGAAAAGCCGACGCGCGCTACTCCTACCCTGAAATCCGAGCGAGGCTCGGCAATCCCTGACCCATGCGCATGTTCTGATGAGCAGCACTGGTACACGACGCCGCCTGCAAAGCTGGATTCCCCCCAGCTTCGCGTGGACGACCGCGCCTGATGTGTTCTGCATCGAAGTGCCGCTCGGCGATCCGGACATCGTCGAGTTCATCTCGACGGGGACGCGTGAAGTTACGGTCTGTGGCACCAGGAAGATCGCGCTGCTGGCTGCAGCAGCGATCGGCAAAGAAGCGCTAAGCGGCCAGTTGGAAGAAGCCGTATGGGCGCCAGCCAAGCTCAAGCCGACCGACTCACGCATCAATGCCGGCACCAAAGTTGTCGCGCATTGCCACGCCGTGTTCTTGCTGCCGGACTGCAAGACTCTGAGCGTGGTGGTGGGGCGATCGAAGCCGGTGGCGCCGGATGCCTGGATATCGGCCTGACTGAAGGCCGACGCGGACGCACTGCTGGCGGAACATCACGCCAAGGTTGCTGAGTTCGACAAACACATCGAAGTCAAGAAGCAGGCGAACGACGCGCTCAAGGAGCACTACAAATCCGATCGGAACTTTGGCGCGTGGGGCGAAGCGATGGTCGCCATCGAGGAACTCCACCACCGCCCGGTAGTGATCGTTGGACCACTGTTGCCTTCATTGCCACGCGCCGCGAAGTTCACACAGCCGACATCGGGCGACCCTGAAAAACTCGCACGCGCGGCAAGTACCGCGATCGCCGCCTCCGGCTGGCCGCCATCCCGCGATGGCAACTACGCCGGCATTCTTCCCGGCGCTGCTGGCCGCCGCACTCAAGGCCTCGTCTCATGGGTGCCTCACACAGGCCTACCCTCGTACTCCAGAGGTCCGCTGGGCTGTTCAGAAGCGCCTGCCTGCGGCGTTGCGCAAGCCGCGCATCGAGCAGGTGGGCAACCCCAAGTTCGACACGGGCACACAGCCCGTACAGGACTCGGTTCAGGTCCATGGCATTGATCCGGAGTCGAACGACCTCCAGGATGCGCTGGACGATCTGCAGCTCGATCAAAGCGACTCCCGCAACCGGGTGGACGACGTTCGCAAGGATGCCAAAGGACAGGGCTTCGAGGCCATCGCCTGGTTCCAGCCGTATCACGTCTGGACCGAGGAAACCTGGGGCATCTACTTCGACGCCCGCAAGCTGGACGATCTGGCGCTCAGCTTTCTGGACGACTTCAAGTCGGCGCGTGTTCATGGGTCACACAGCCTTGCTGCGCTGCTGGCCTTTGGCCTGACCTATGCCCACGAACTGTTCCACGCCCGGGTCGAGGCCGCACTCTCCTGGGCCGAGATCAACGCCCAGCAGCCCCGGCACCTGCGCTACAAGCAACGCGTCTACCAGGCGCTGCGCGAAACGCCCGATTGGCTCGAAGAGGCGCTGGCCAACTGGTCAGCATGGAACTGGTTCAAGGCACCGGGCATCCAGTCACTGGTCGCACGCATGGCGTCGAACGCTGATGGCTTGGACCGAGTCGTGGAAGCGTCGCTGGACCTGGCCCCACCGGGGTATCAGGAATGGCGGCTGGGTCACCAGCCTTGCACGTGGCGCACCTTCGCCAACCAGCTCAGCACCGGCAACCCCAAGAGCAACCCCGCCGGGATTGGCCTGCCACTTGAAAGCGCGCTGACCGGCCCGCTGCCGTATGACTTCCGGCCCGCCGACATCCCGCTGCGCTTCGTGGGCCCCGGCGTTATCGCTGACCGTCTGCAAAGCCACCCGGCCACGTTCAACGTGCCACCGCGTCGCGAACTTGAACGGGCCCTCAAACACTTCCGCCACAGCCTGGACGCATCGGGCGGCAAAGGCGGCCACCAGAAGTGGACGGGGCCGGACCAACGTGCCTTCATTCTTCCCACGCGCGACCCGGTGAGTACGGGCGTCTTCAAGACGTTCCTGCACCACGTGGGCATCGACAAAGCTACCTACGTGCGCCAAGTGCGCCCCAATCTCTAACCGGCACGAATTTAACTATGAGTGATCTCTTCTCCAGCAGCAAACCCACTTCGAAATCGGTCGAATGCTTGGGTAAGGGTTTTCCCAACGAGGCAGCACGTCGGGAATATTTCAGCAAACTCCTTGTCGAAAAACTCCAAGATCCTGAATTCCGAAAGACTGAGGGATTTCCTGACGCGACGGATCAGGCCATCCTGGACCTATCGGACCCCCCCTATTACACCGCATGCCCAAATCCCTTCCTGACTGAGTTTGTCACTCATTATCTGACCAAAGAAAAGGATGGCAAGACAAAACTCCCCTTCGCAGGCGATCTAGCCGCGGAGAGCCGGCACCCCGTCTATTCCTTCCATCCCTATCACACGAAGGTTCCACCAGAAATCATTAGAAGGCTGATTGAGCACTACACAAGACCCGGAGAAATCGTTCTTGATGCCTTCTGTGGAACGGGAATGACAGGCGTCGCTGCCAGGGAATCTGGTAGAACGGGGATTGTTATTGACCTGTCACCGATTGCGACCTTCATTGCATCCGTAAACGGAACAACGAATCCGGCGAATCCAGCCGCCCTTGCCTTAACCCAGATCATTTCAGCATCTAAGAAAGAATTGGGATGGGTGTATGAAACCGAGGAATCTGGACGCAGGTATGAAGTTAACTACTTCGTATGGGCTGATGTGTTTACTTGCCCCGAATGCGTGTTTGAATTTCCCTTCTTCCCACATGGAGTCGTACATCACGGCAATAAAGTAGAGACTCGGAAATCATTCACTTGTCCTTCCTGTGCGGCCGATTTGAATGTACGAAAGGTGGAACGCGTAATAACTTCCTCAGGCAAGAAGAAGGCGTTAGTTTGGACAAATGCAGGGACCGGTCGCACCAGAATTAACAGAGAGGCTAACTCGTTCGATCAGACGGTATTGAAAAGATTAGAGCACTTGATAACACCAAGTGGAAACCTACCGATTCAATCGATCCAGACGGCTATTCGGCAAAGCTTGCACAACTGGGGACAAGGGAATCACAGATGTAAGTCGATTTTTGTCCGAGAGGAATGGTTTGGTATTCGCCGATTTGTGGGAACGTGTTTCAAGAATTCAGGATGGGGCAATTCGCAATGTGGCCAGAGCTTGCTTGACATCGATATTTACCGTCGTTTCAGAAAGGCAAGGTTACTTTGGCGGCGGCGGCGGCATGTCGGGCAACCTCTATATGCCTATCGTTCGAATGGAGAAAAACATCTACGACTCGCTAGAGAGAAAGATCAAGAAAATGATCGACTCAGAAGCGGCAAAGCCAACCTCAAGCGCCCCATGCGCTGTTTCAGCGCAGTCGTCTACCAATCTAAGCGCAATACCGAGCGGCTCAATTGACTATATTTATACGGATCCTCCTTTTGGAGCAAACATAATCTATAGCGAAATGAACTTGATGCTGGAGGGCTGGCTAAAAGTGCGCTCTATGGAGAAATCGGAGGCCGTTATCAACGAAGTGCGGGACAAGAGCTTTGATGATTACGGTCGGCTGATGCGACGCGTCTTCAATGAATATTTTCGAGTGCTGAAGCCCGGCCGATGGATCACAGTTGAGTTTCACAACACCATGGCGAGTGTCTGGAACCTCATCCAGACAAATCTTGCTGAGGCCGGATTTATTGTTGCCCAAGTTGGAAAGCTTGATAAGGGCTCTACAACGATCCTCGCGGACATTCGACCAGGCGCGGTAGTCCAGGATCTGATAATTTCTGCGTACAAGCCCAACGGGGGGTTAGAGGACAAATTCCATCTTACTGGTGGATCACCTGACGCTGCGTGGAGTTTTGTGGAAAGTCATCTACAACACTTGCCGGTGTCAAATATTAAAGGAGGTGAACTAGTCTACCTTCCAGAACGAAGCTCACGAATAATTTACGATCGAATGGTTGGTTGGTTCATCAAGCATGGCGCAATGGTTCCATTGGCCTCGCAGGAATTCCAGGCTGGAATGAGGCAGAGGTTTGCTGAAAGAGATGAGATGTTTTTCCTGGAGGCCCAAGTATCTCAATACGAGAAGGATCGATCACGTTTCCAGCAGCAACCTCAGATGGAACTATTCGTGTCTGATGAGCGATCTGCAATTGACTGGTTGAGCGACCATCTAAAGAAGCGCCCATCGACTTATCGAGAGATTCATCCGGAGTTCGTTAGCCAATTGGGCGCCGGATGGAAAAAGCATGAGAACAAGCCGGAGTTGCAAGATCTGCTTGAAGCCAATTTCCTGCGATACGATGGCGACGGAGAAGTGCCTAGCCAGATTCAAAGTTATCTATCCAGCAACCACAAAGGCCTAAGCGGCATAGGAAACGATAGCCCATCCTTCAGATCGAAGGCCAAGGACCGCTAGTATGTTCCCGACCCGAATAAGGCTCAGGACCTTGAAAAGAAGCGAGAGAAGGCGCTGCTAAAGGAATTCGAAGAATATCAGGCCTCTACCAGCCGCAAGTTGAAGGGAATCCGTCTCGAAGTGCTTCGCGCTGGCTTTAAGGCGGCTTGGGCTGCCAAGAACTACAAGGCCATCATCGCGATCGCCCAGAAGATCCCAGAAGAGGCACTGCAAGAAGACGAGAAGCTGCTGCTCTGGTACGACCAGGCGCTCACGCGCACGGAGGCCGGGGCCTGATGGCGGAGAGCGGCCAATCTGCGGTTGGGCACGCCGTAGGCGCGTGGTGCTGGCACGCGCGCCACGCCGCGCCTTGCCGCGTGGTGGACAGACAGGACATGTGGGGTGAAACCGCCTACCGCGTGTGGCTGCCGACCAAAGACGCGGTGGTGCGCGCGCGCTCGCAGGATTTGGCCCAGCTCGACAGCATCCAGCCCACGGTAGAGCACATCCTCCACGCCGCAGCGGCGGCCAAGCTGCTGGATGCCCTGGAGGACAACCTGCTGCTGGCGCCCATCCAGTCCAGCGTGGTCCCGTTGCCGCACCAGCTCTATGCGCTGAACCGCGCGATGAGCCAGCACCGCATTCGCTACCTGCTGGCGGACGAGGTGGGCCTGGGCAAGACCATCGAGGCCGGGTTGATCCTTCGCGAACTGAAGTTGCGTGGCATGGCCAAGCGCGTGCTGGTGGTGGCACCCAAGGGGCTGGTGCGACAGTGGCAGGCCGAGATGCGCCTGCACTTCGGGGAGAAGTTGCAGTTCGTCGACCCGGCAGAACTGGCCGCCTTCCGGCAATGGCGCAACGACGAAGAAAACCTCTGGCGCCTGCACGACCAGGTGATCTGCTCACTGGACTCGGTCAAGCCGATCGAAGGTCGCAAAGGTTGGAGCCTGGAGCAGCTGAACAACTACAACCGTGAGCGGTTCGAAGACCTGATCTCGGCGTCGTGGGACCTGGTGATCATCGACGAGTCGCACCGCATGGGTGGCAGCACCGACCAGGTGGCCCGCTACAAGCTGGGCGCTGCCTTGGCCGAAGCGGCGCCCTACCTGCTTCTGCTGTCTGCCACGCCGCACCAGGGCAAGACCGACCAGTTCATGCGCCTGATGCAGTTGATTGACCGGGAGTCCTTCCCGGATGAAGGCAGCGTCAGCCGAGATCGCGTGCGCCCGTTCGTCATCCGGACCGAAAAGCGCAACGCCATCGATGCGGACGGCCAGCCGCTGTTCAAGCCTCGCGTCACCAGGCTCCAGGCCGTGGCGTGGCAAGCCCGGCACGGCGCGCAGCAGCGGCTGTACGAGGCGGTCACCGACTATGTGCGCCACGGCTACAACCAGGCGTTGGCGGCCAAGCAGCGGCACATCGGGTTCTTGATGATCCTGATGCAGCGGCTGGTGACATCCAGTACGGCTGCCATTCGAACCACGCTGGAGAAGCGGCAAGCACTGCTCAATGAACCCCAGCCGCAGGCATCCTTGTTCGACTCCACCGAGATGGACGAGTGGGCCGAGCTGGACGGTCAGAGTCAAGTGGACATCGCGGTGCAGACCTCGGGGTGGGCGCAGGAGAAAGCCGAGGTGGACCTGCTGCTGACCCTGGCCCGGGAAACCGAGGCCCAGGGCACTGACGCGAAGGCCGAGGCGCTGCTGGAGCTGATCTACAAGCTGCAGCAGGAAGAGAACGATCCGACTATGAAGGTCCTGATCTTCACGGAGTTCGTGCCGACGCAGGCCATGCTGGCGGGCTTTCTGGAGAGCCGTGGCTTCTCGGTGACCCTGCTCAACGGCAGCATGGACCTGGATGCGCGCACCAAGGCGCAGCAGGCCTTCTCGCGGGACGTTCGCGTTCTAGTCTCCACCGACGCGGGTGGAGAGGGTCTTAACCTGCAGTTCTGCCATGTCATCGTCAACTTCGACATGCCGTGGAACCCGATGCGCATCGAGCAGCGCATTGGCCGCGTGGACCGTATCGGCCAGCGCCATGTGGTGCGGGCCATCAACTTCGTTCTCGAAGACACGGTGGAGCACCGCGTCCGTCAGGTGCTGGAGACCAAGCTCGAAGTCATCGCCCAGGAATTCGGCGTGGACAAAGCCTCCGACGTGATGGACTCGGTCGAGGCGGAGGCAATGTTCGACGATGTGTTCATTCAGGGCCTGCAAGACCCTGGCTCGATCGACAAGGCCTGCGACGCCGTGATCAATCAGGTACGCGACAAGGTCGCCGACGAACGCAAGAACAGCGACCTCCTGGCGGATGCCCATGCGCTGGATGCCGACGATGCCCGCAAGTGGCGCGACCACCCTGCGCAGTTTTGGCTGGAGCGCGCCATCACATCCGGCTTGCCGGCACGTGGCGGCAGTGCCGTGAAGACGGGTGACGCATGGCGCGTGAAGTGGGTGGACGGCAGCGAATCGACCAAGGTTTGCTTTGACGCCAGGACGGCGGAACAGAACCCGGACCTGGAATGGGTCACGTTGGAGGACCCACGCGCCAGAGCGGTGATCAGCGAGCTGTCACGTTGCGTTGCTGGGCAGCCGTTGCCGGTGGTCAAGATCGCCGGCCTGCCTGAAGCTGTACAGGGTGTCTGGTCACTGTGGGAGATCAGCCTGTCCGCAGAAGGCCTCAATCGAAAGCGCTTCCTGCCGGTCTTCGCTACAGACGACGGGCGGACCTTTGTGCCAACGGCCAAGCGCATCTGGGACCTGCTGTTGACTGAGGCGGTCGAGATCACCGGTGCCACCACGACCGAGCAGGCGGTCCAGTGGTTCGAGGCTTCCATGACGGCGGCCAAGACCCAAGGCGAACGCCTGTTTTCCGAACTGCTCGGGGAGCACCGGTCACGGCTGAAGGAAGAGCGAGAGCGCGCCAAGTACGCCTACGACGCACGCTACCAGGCCATTGGTCGAATCGGCTTGCCTGCTGTTCGCGAGCATCGCCGCAAGCGGCTGAATGCCGAGCACCAGGCACGGATGGCAGCTTTGGATGACGCTGAGGCCAGCGTGCCGGACCTCAATGCCGTGATGATGCTTCGGGTGGGTCCGTATGAGTGAATGGATAGACCGCATCCTGCTGGAGTTTCCGGCGGACTTGTCTCGCCTGTGGATCGCCGCCGACCCGGACGATGTGCTGCTGAACGAGCAAGTTCTTGCGAGCCTCCGCGAACGAGGGTTCGAGCTGCTCCCGTTCGAAGACTCGGTGACCTTTCGTTCCGAGTACGAGGACCGGTACCGCACCGCCTGGGATCGCGGCGAACCAGCGCCAGCCAAGGCCCTGGTCCTGCAGTTGCGCGGCACCGACCTCGATGTGCTGCCGTGGGACTACCTGCGACAAGCCAGGCGCGTGAGCATGAGCCTGGCGACCCTGTTCCCCAAACTCAGCTACGCCGTCATTCGGCAGATCGGGCCTGAACATCACGAGGCGCTGTTCGCGGCCCAGTCGCGGCACGCGCCGCAGGTGATGGGGGAAGCTTCAACGAAAGAATTCATCCTCACGCACATCTACGGGTTGAACCCGCACCTGATGCTGAGGCCGGCGGATCTGTGGCGTGATCTGCTGCGACTGCACTACCGCGAAGCCGGGCTGCCGCAGCTGCTGGCCAAGCACGTGGCCTTTGTGCTGAGCGACAACAAGCAGTTCGCAGACCTGCCCCTGAGCGAGCTTTTCTCGTCGCGCAGCTTTCTGCTGCGGGCGGTGCAGGATGCTTGGTACCGATACCTCGCCACTTTGGGTGTCACCGGAACGCGAACGGGCGAGCCAATACCCGCTGACTTGACCCCGAACATCCAGATTCCGTTTGAACACGATGATGTCCGGGTGATCGTCGATTCGATGTTCCTCGACGGCCTGCTGCACCCGCTCGCCGTGCAGGGCGTGCTGCCCAGCGTGCCGGACTGGGCCAAGGTCGGCATCGTCCAAGACCCGCTGGCGCTGCGGAACCTGGTGGCGGACGGCATCAATGGCATCCGCGACAAGCTGCCGGCGGCCGAGTTCACCTATCGCGACTGGATTGCGCTGGCACGCCGATGGGGCGAAGTGCTCGCCCGGTATCACGCGCTGGATACAGAACGGGCGTCAGGCCTGAAAGTAGGCATCGAAGAAGTTCAGTCGATGCTCGATGAGCGTCTTCGCAGCTGGGTCGCCAAGGACTACGCCGTGCTGCCTTCGCTGTCGCCAGCGAAGGCGCCGATCATGGTCCATCACGTACCGAGGTTCCTCGCGAATCGGCGCAGCGCGGGCGAGACGAAGATCGCGCTGCTTGTCTTTGACGGCCTGGCCATCGATCAGTGGGTGCAGATTCGGGAAGCGCTGGCTCGTCGTGCGCCGAAGTTGGCCTTCGACGAGGGTGCCTGTTTCGCATGGCTGCCGACCTTGACCTCGGTCTCACGGCAGGCGCTGTTCTCTGGGCTGAAGCCCCGTGAGTTTTCAGACACGATTGAAGGCACAGCTGCCGAGCCCACGCAGTGGGCGCGCTTCTGGTCGGACAACGGCCTGCGCGGCAACGAAGTGCTGTACGAAAAGGGGATCAAGCGAGCCGACCAGCTTGACGCCTTGCTTGGCGCCATCTCGACCCCTTCAGTCAAGGTGGCTGGCATCGTGGTGGATATGGTCGACGAGATCGTGCACGGCGCCACGATGGGAAAGCGCGGCATCACCGCGCTGATCGAGAGCTGGTGTGAGTCGGGCTTCGTCGATCAGTTGTTCGATCGACTGCTCGACCAGCGCTTCCACATCTACTTGACTGCCGACCACGGCAACGTGGAAGCCGTTGGCCAGGGGCGGATCAACCAAGGCGTGACGCCGGATATGCGCGGCGAACGCGTACGTACGTACCGGAGCGAAAATCTCGTGGCCGCATCGGCGGCAACAAACCCAAACACCTACCGCCTTGAGATCGCTGGACTGCCTGCCAACTTCATGCCACTGTTTGCAGGCGGCAGGTCTGCCTTCATGCAGCAGGGCGAGCCTGCGGTTGTCCATGGAGGCATCTCGGTGGAAGAACTGCTGGTGCCCTTCGTCAAAGTCACACGCGTAAGCTGAGTCCAATGTCCACTACCGTTCCTCAGATCGGTTTCGACCGCTTCATCCATCTTGATTGGGTGACGGCGGCGCTGGAAGTTCGCGCCGGACGGAGCAGCGTGGACGAACTGAGCGCGATGCTCGAAGCAGCGGGGCTCAGTCTTGCGGCCAGGAAGAAGACACGCACCGTGCTGAATCGCCTTTGGCTGGAGCCCCGGCCCGAGCTGGCGGCATTGGCAGCCCGCGGTTTGGAGATCCACGAGTCCGCCTCCGATGTGTCCGTGGCAGCGCTGAGCTGGGGTATGGCCATCGCCAGCTATCCGTTCTTTGGCAAGGTGGCTGAACTGGTCGGCCGGCTGTCGGCACTGCAAGGCGACTGCGCTGCCGCTGAGGTTCACCGGCGCATGAGCGAGACCTACGGCGAGCGCGAGGGCACCTACCGCATGACCAATATGGTCCTGCAGTCTCAGGCCAGTTGGGGAGCGATCGAGCGCGCGGAAAAGGGCAAGCGCCTGATCCGCCGGACGCCGACCACGGTTCAGGACGATCGTGCCGTTGCCTGGCTCATTGAAGCCGCCTTGCGGTACAGCGGTAAAGCGGTATCGGTGGCGAGCCTGCCCGCCATGGCCGTGATCTTCCCGTTCGTGTTGGACCGCCCCCTGGGATACGTGGCCTCGAACAGTCCGATGCTCGAGTTGCGGTCCGAAGGGGCAGGACATCAGTCAGTCGCGCTGGCGAGCGCAGTCTGACGGAACGTCGCAGCCTCGACGCGCCTGCGCGCTGCTTGCCGAAGCCAGAGAGCCCCTCAACATGACGCAGCGCCCTCGGATTGACCTGCGCCCCGGCGTCAGCGAGCCTGTCGTCCTGATGATCTCGCGGCGAGAGGTTGAAGCCGCCGACCTGGCCTCCGTCTTGTCGCGGCTGAAGGTCTTCCTGGCCACCCGAGAGGATGCCTGGCGCTACCGCGGACAGATGACCCTCGTGGTGGACGGCTACAACAACGATCCGCGCGAGCTGGTCGACATCCCTGAGGTACGCGCCCTGCTTCGCGGCCTGGAAGCGGAGTGGCCCTACTGGGCGTACTTCTTCAACCAGGTGGACGACAGCATCAAGCTGCTGCTGTCTTGCGTGGCCGGCTGCCGATTCCTGGGCCGCGGCGCGGTTGAGATGGACGCTGACTTGGTGGCGACCGCCCTGGCGCGCGGCTTCGGCGGCATGAACATCGTCTTCGACCGGTTCGGCTTCCCTGAAGATGAGCTGGAGAAGATGAGCAACGGCCTGGTCGAGGTTCTGCAGCAGGCGGGCATGGCCTGACGCACCGCAGGCCGGCAAGTCCCTCGATTCAGGCTCCTGGAGATCCGGCCTTGTGCTGGATCGGGCGCAGAAGCACCGTGTTCATGCCAACCAGGCGGTAGCTGTGCGCGCCTTCTATGAACACCAGCCGCGCGGCGCCGGGCTCGCTGCAGACCACGCGCTGCGTCCGTGCGTGTCACGGCAGTCGGGCCCGACAGCCAGGCATTAAACACATCCCAGTCCTTGGGGTAGGCCTCTTCGAACTGCGGCTTCGAGCCGGGGGCACTTGCCATGATCACGCTCCGCCTGCGGTGCCGTTCCACGATGTCGCCATTGTCGAGTGACGCGCGTCCGCGGCCAGGGCGTCCACGCACGCCACCGATAATCGCCTCATGAAAAACCTTCGCCCAGAGACGCTGGGCATCCTGCAGCGCATCGAGGCCCTGAGCGGCCGGCCCGTCGAGTTCAAGCCCGACGGCGCCCTGACGCTGCGCGCCACCCTGCAGTTGGCCAGAAACGGGGCCGCGTCCCACGTGCTGCGCTACCGGCCGACGAACGAGCCGCTGGACTACTGGGTGGCCTACCAGGCTGGCTACCTGCTGCGCCTGCTGGAACTGCCGCCGTCCGAGCGCTTCGATTTCGCCGGCACCGGCACCGCGCCCGGCCAGGTGGAGGAGCTGCTGGCCACCGGACAGCCACAGGCCGACGACGCCCGGTCGACACTGACGCAGTTCGCCGAGATGACGGCGCACTGGGCCATGCTGAACCTTCGGTCGTATGCCATCGGCATGCGCATCGACCAGTGGCTGGCGGACGAGCACCCCGAGCTGCGCGCACTGCAGGCCGCCGGCATGGACTCGCTGCAGCAAGAGAACGTGCGGCTGCTATCCAAGCGCATGGGCAAGATGTCGATCCCGGTGCCGCTGCTGGGCCCGGTGGCGGCGTACGCGCTGTTTGCCGACCGGCTGCTGGACAAAACGGCCTATGCGATACCGTACCGGGCTGCCGGCGTGCTGGACCTTGGCGCCGAGCTCCTGGCCATCCTCGACAAGGTGCCGCCGGGTGCCGCACACGACCGAGACCTGGTGGACGCTTGGGCGGCTGCCATCGGCATGACAGGCTGGTACGCCTGGATCCCTTACAAGCCCTGATCCCCATGGCGACCGAATTCACGATCCCGCTGCACCGCTTCGACACCAACTTGCTGCCGGCCGATGCGCGCCAGGTGGGAACCGACGCGTTCAAGACCGCCGTCATGATGCACTTCGCCGCCGAGTACGCGGCGCAGGGCCAGACGGCGATAGTCACGGTGGACGACCAGGAGATCACCGTCATGGCGTTTCCGGCGGAAGCGTCGGCGCTGGACTTCGTGATGCCGATGCTGAAGGCCGGCAAGATCGCCGAGGCCGTGCCCTACCTGGAGAGCCTGACCAAGTCGGCGCCGGCCAATGCCGAGGTGCTCTACAACCTGGGCATTGCGTACAGCGAGCTGGGCCAGTACGACGAGGCCATCATCCGGCTGAAGCGTGCCGTGCAACTGGACCCCGGCCACGCCCATGCCTGGGTCGGCATCGGTACGGCGTATCACCGCATGCGCAAACCGGAACAAGCGCTCGCAGCCTTCGAGAAGGCGGTCGAAGCCAATCCCGACGATGGCTACACGCGCCGCAACCTGGGCGGCCTGCTGATCGGCTTCAAACGCATCGACGAGGCGGTGAAGCACCTTCGCCGAGCCCTGGACCTGATGCCCGACGATCCTCAGGCGATCTTCGGCCTGGCTACCGCCCTGGAGCAATTGAGCACGCGCGAGGCCGATGAGGAAGCAGACGGCCTCTACCTGCGCTTCATTGAAGAGCACCCGAACTCGCCGATGGCCGAGCAGGCCGAGAAGGCCCGCACGGCCTTTGCGCACAGGCGGCTGAAGTCCAGCGCGGTGGGCGGCTTCCGGCCGGACGTGATGATGTACATCTCGAGCGCGCTGCAGACCTTCAAGCAGCTTGGCCCGCAGCAGTGCCGGACCATTGCGCTGGAAATCGCCATGCTCGGACGCAACGGCCTGGACATCAACGACCCGACCGACAAGTACACGTTGAAGGCGCTGCCCGGAAGCTTCTCGGGCCTGCACCTGCTGGCCATCATGTACACGGCATTCCGGCAGATCGATCCCACGATGGACACCGGCGCGGACTTCGGTGCGGAGTACACGGCAGCGCTCGATCTACAGAAGCAATAGGCTGCAAGCCGAAGCAGGTCCATCTGGCCCGATGCCGGGCGCTTCGCATCGGCTCGGCTCGGCTTCTGCGACGAGCGGCGCGCATCAAGCGCACGGGCCGAAGCGCTGGCCACATGCTTGTGGGCTGGCACCAAGCTGCTCGATGAGATCAGGTCGTGACTTCTGCTGCGGTTTGCTCGGGCGTCGCCTGCCCTTGCGCAGATTGTTCAAGTTCGATCGACGGAATTGATGCCTGTGATCCCTCGACCAGCGTGACGTCTTCGGCAGTTGCAGTCCTTGCAGTACCGGTCTTGGCCCGCTTGGCCTCCGCCTCGTCCTTCTTGCTATCGGCCTCGTTCATCCGCCTTCGGCAGCCCATCGCAAAGTTGCGCATCATCGAGGACATCGCGAGGACGATCCGCTTGAACCTCGAGCGCTGCTGCTCGACCTGCTTCTCGGTGATCACCTCCTCGATCTCAAGGGTCTGCAGCAGCGGCATCAGCTGGTCCAGCTTGTGGATCAGCTCGAAGTAGCGACGTCCGAGGGCTGACGTGATGCCCACTTCGACTTCCAGCGGCACCGTGTCATAGGTCGCCACCGTCTCGATGCTGTGGTTCTTGAAGAGCAGTTCGGCGCCATCGATGGCCTGGTTGAGTTCCTTGGTGCCCTCGTCCATCTTGTTGCGGACAGCCTGCTCGATCTGCTCGACGTACTCGTGCGGCACCTTGGTCCGGCCCAGCGCCGACACGAAGTACAGACTCGCCTGGAAGCTGTAGAAGCAGCGGGCGAAGGTGCGCTTGCCCTCGGCACTGGCGAGCCGCGTCTTGCGCTTCAGCGACGCTGCCTCGACACGCCTGAAGTCCGCCCGGTACTCGTCCTTGTTCAGGATGCGGCGGTTCGCCTCACCCGTGTCCATCACCGCCAGTTGGATCTTGCTCATGCCGGGTCTCCCTGCGGGTGTGGGTGGTGACATGGTTTCGATCTTCCACACCAGCACCAACCCGCGCCAGCAGAAATCCCGTCGTTTCAGGACCGGAAACCGGGGGACAGCGGGCGTGGCAGCGATGCACCGCCATTTCTTGTTGACAGCCCGCCAAGGCCGAATTACTGTTTCGTCCGTGCGATAGCTGGCCTCGCACTCAAACCCGGCAAGCCCTTCCAAACGCGCGGGCCCGCCCGCGCCGCCCCACGGGGCACATCCTCCCTGCCGATCGACCTTTCGAGGCGTGACCACGTGCTGGTTCGCGCCGAAAGGTTTCCCTGATCGGTAGCTGGCACACCGATCCAGCGGCTCATGCCGCCATCAAGCCAGTCCAGGCGGCCGGTTCACGACCGGCACTTCACATCACCCCGCGGGGCATTGCGCCCCGCATGGGCCGCGCATTGCCGCCGCTTCCGCACCGGAGGCTGCCATGCTCGCAACGAGCCCAACCCATCCCCATCCGATTCACCAATCCCCGCGCGATCCGCTGTTGCAGGCGTTCTTCGCGAATCCCCAGGCACCCGCAGTCACGTCCGATCCGGTACGGCTGCAGGACATGCCGCCGCAGGCCCAGAACGCGATCAGCGCTTACCTGGACAACCCCGGTGACGCAGACGCTGCGCCCGAGTGGACCGAGGAGGACGTCGTGCACCTGCACTGGCGCCTGCTCCTCGAACTGCGCAGGCTCCCCGACCCGGAGACGCCGCTGGAGGAGAAGCTCGACACCCTGGCCTGGGCCCTCACGGACCCGAGCCTCGACGGTCGGCCGTTCTCTTTCGCGAACTGCCTGCGCGTCGTCGGCACCAGCCCGATGTCGCCCACGCCCTACTTCGGCCTGATCCAGGTCGACGAGATCAGGGCCTGGCTGCGGACGAACTCGCGCAGGTGGATCGACGCCACCATCGCGCGCTATCCCGACTGGGTCCAGTCGCTGATCAAGGCGCAGCCCGACTGGGTCGCCAAGCAGCTCGCCAGGAACCCGCAGTGGGTCAACGAGCAGATCAAGGCCCGCCAGGCGACGCAGCAGGACGACCTGTTCGCCGCTTGTGACGCCGGCCTGCCGAGCCAGGTGCCGTCATGAACCCGGCCCCCATCAGTCCGGGCTGGGCGCTTGTCGCCATCGCCCTTCTGTGGGGGCTGGCCGGCGCGCTGGATCAGCCGTTGGACGACGGCGAGCCCTCCGAGGGCCCTGCCATCGAACAGCCGGCACCCACTGAGCCGCCCCTGCACCTGCGGTGCCACCTCGAACCCGAGGGTCCGGGAACGCCGCAGCCGGGATATCGACGCGGCGAGCCGCTCATCCGCCTGGTGTCCTTTCGTGAATCGCAGGGAGATCGACACCGGCACACCGAATGGCCCTCCCGTTCCCTGCGCTGCTTCGTCATCGACGAATGAGGAGATCACCATGGATCGACAGACAGCCATCCGCAGCGCTCCCCTCCGGGACCTGCTGCCCGTCCGCTCGCTGAACGACCTCGACTGGTTCGTGAAGGAGAGCGAAATCATCACCGGCAACCCCGGCCGCGAGTTCGTCGTCGCCGGTGCCGACCGGCCGACGTTCCGGATCCACCTCGACCACGTCGGCTACCAGATCGCCCGCGTTGACCGCGGCGAACAAGCGGCGGCGCCAGTCTGCGCGACCGCACCTGAGCTGGTCCAGCACGCCCTGGGCGATGCCCTGGCACGCGGCCAGCTCTTCACCACGGCGCTGCAGTGAGCGCCACATCTGCAACCCGGGTTGTCCGGTCCGGCGTCGACCGCGGAAGTGCATTCGAGCACACGCGGCAGCGGCAGGTCGGACAGCCCTTTTCAGGAGAGTCGCCCATGAGCGCACCCCAGCATTGCATCGGTCACATCTCGACCCCCTACGGCGACGCCGCCATCCTGGTCGGGCGCTACCCATCGGGTGGCGCGATCGCCATCCAGCTCGTCGACGACGAGGATCCGTCCGAGCCCATGGCCACGTTCTCGACCAACCTCGTGCCCTACGGTGCGTCGGCCGCCGAGGACGAGTTCTGCGTCAAGACCTGGAGCGAGAACGAGGTCCTCGTCGCACCGATGCTCGCCACCGGCCTGTTCGAGGACACCGGCAGGCGCGTGCCGTCCGGCCACGTCGTCGCGCCGGTCTGGCGGATCAAGGATCCCGCCAACGTGCCGCCCGTCCCGGGGCGGCGCTCCGGGTCGGATCGCACGGCGGCCATGGCATCGGCCTGCTGATCGTCACCGCGTCCGGCATCCACATCGCAAGTCACAACCATGCATGCGCAGCCGGACGCCCTTCATCACCCCGAGCGGGGTCACCCCTCGGGGTGCCCTCCCGCTTGCACAAGGAGAGATTCATGAAAGTGCAAGTCAGAGTCAACGAGCGCGGCGCCCTGCGCAACGGGCGCTTCGCCTTCACGAACAAGCTCACGCTGGTCTCGGAGCTGCTGCAGAACGCACGCCGCGCCGGCGCGACGCAGGTGATCATCAACCATGACGCGACGGCCAGGCGCCTGACCGTCATCGACGACGGTTGCGGCATCGAGGACTTCCAGCGGCTGCTGACCTTCAACGAGAGCGGCTGGGACGAAGACACGATCCGGACCGAGCACGCCTTCGGGCTCGGCTTCTCGAAGTGCCTGTACGCCGCCAGTCGGGTCACGGTGACCTCGCGCGGCCAGCGCCTGGCTTTCCAGTGCGACGACGCCCTGGACCAGGCCGAACTCGATGTCGAGCCAGCGCCCGATGCCGACCCGGGCCTCACCACGGTGGAGCTCGAAGGCGCGGACCTGCCGCAACTCGATCAGCTGATCGACCGCATCACGCGCGGGTTTCCGCTTCCCGTGGTCTACAACGGGGTGTCGCAGGCCCGGCAGCACAGCCTGGCAGCGATGGCATTCACGGCCACCGACATCGGGCAGGTGCATCTCTGGGGCACCGACGGCGGCGAGCCGGCAACGGCAAGCGCGATGTACCTCCAGGGCCTGCTGATCGGCAGTCCGGATCGGCATCTCCACTGGGAGCATCAGAAGGTCGACGTGATCCACCTGGATTCCGCGCTCTTCATGGCCCGCATGCCGGATCGCACCGAACTGATCGACGCCGAGGAACAGGGCAAGCGCATCGACGGCGCGGTCAGGCAGCTGTGGCGGACGGTCCTCGAGGACCGGAAGCAGAAGCTGCCGCCGGCCGAGTTCGTCGAACGCTACTACGCGGTCGCCCGGAGGCAGAACCTGCTGGACGTTCTCGACGACGTCCCGGTGGTGCCGCGCCAGGCCTGTTCCGTGGTGGTCGACTACCCGACCACGGCGGACGAGCAGGAGCAATACCTGCAGAGCCCGGACAGCCATGTGACGCGCGAGGAAGTCGAGAACGGAACGACCCGGCTGGCGGCATTCAGCCCGTACCAGAAGGACGAATCGCACGCGACGCTGATGTACGCGCGTGCGGCCGGGCTGACCCTGGTGCACACCTACCTGCTCGGCTTCGAGCACTGGGTGACACGCGAGCTGCGTGATCTCGATGTCGAGGACATCGAAGTCGTCGCAGTCGAGCCTGGCGCCGAGGAGCGTTTCGACGGCATCTTCATCTGCGAGAAGGTCCGGCTGTGCGACCGCATCGAGATCCGGCACGGCGCCGATGTCGTGACGATCAGCGACGACGCGCTGTTCCACGACGAAGTGATCCTCTGCCCTGCTGGTTGTCGAGGCGGCGCCGTGGTCAAGCAGGTCTCGGCCTACACCGGCGAGTACGACCACTTCGACGACACGGCCTGCGACGAGGACATGCGCCGGCTGGATCGGCTGGTGCGCACCCTGCGCTGCCCGGATCCCGCCAGCATGCTGCGCTGCCTGTTGCAGGACCTGCCGCTCAACGACTACGCGGCCCTGGTCGGACGGACCTTCCGCGTCGCACTCGGAACGTCAGCCGATGAAGCCTCGGTCGACCTGGTCTCCTGACCTGATCGACCTCACGAAAGAACTGCCCCCGGGCGGTTCTTTCCAGAGCGGGGCCCCAGGCCTGCTCCGGAAAGAACGGTTTCCCCACAGGTAGCTGACCCACCTGGCGCCATCGGCGCGAAGTCAGCCCAAGCATCCCCGCTGCCGTCCCTTCAAGGGTCGGCAACACGAAGCCTCCCGGTCCACGAGCGCCGTTCGAGAAAGCTCGCGCGCAAGTGACCGCATCGGGCGATCCGCCCGTCTTCCATGCACCAGGCGGATCACCGTCGCGACCTCTGCGTCGCGCCGGCATCCGCACCTGGCGCCCTCGCCGCCCACACAGCGCATCCGAGCCCGTCCTGCTGCATCGCCGCGTGCGATGCCGCCCCGGACAGGCCTTGCCGCGTGGGTATCCATCCGACCCGTTCCTCAGGAGTTCGTCATGAAACTCAATGACCTTCCCAAGATCGATGCGGCGCTCGCGCCGCAAGCCATCTCGACCGATGTCCTGCTCGAGAAGTACGCCAAGGGCACCGAGTCCTCGGCCGAAGACATCCACCACCGCGTCAGTCTCGCGCTCGCCGCGGTCGAACAGCCGGCAGAGCAGGAAACTTGGCAGGCCCGGTTCCTCGCGGCCCTGGCCCGCGGCTTCATCCCCGCCGGCCGCATCAACTCTGCCGGTGGCACCGACATCCGGGCCACGCTGATCAACTGCTTCGTGCAGCCGGTCGGCGACAGCGTCTCCGAAGACGTGGCCGGCAAGCCCAGCATCTACAAGGCGCTGGCGCAGGCGGCAGAAACCATGCGTCGCGGTGGCGGCGTCGGCTACGACTTCAGCCGCATCCGCCCACGGGGTGCGATGGTCAAGGGCACGCACTCGAACGCCTCCGGGCCGGTGAGCTACATGCGTGTCTTCGACCGCTCCTGCGAGACGGTCGAGTCGGCCGGCGCGCGCCGCGGTGCCCAGATGGGCGTCCTGCGCTGCGACCACCCCGACCTCGACGAGTTCATTCACGCCAAGGACGACAACGGGCTGGCGAACTTCAACATCTCGGTCGGCGTCACGGATGCGTTCATGCAGGCCGTCGAAGACGACGCCGAATTCGAACTGGTGCACCCGGCGCAACCGGGTGCGGCCCTGATCGAGCAAGGCGCCCACCAGCGCCCGTCCGACGGCCTGTGGGTCTACCGCACGGTCCGTGCCCGTGCGCTGATGAACGACATCGTGCACGCCACCTACGACCATGCCGACCCCGGCGTAGTGTTCCTGGATCGCATGAACCAGGAGAACAACCTCTGGTACGTCGAGGTGATCGAGGCGACGAACCCCTGCAGCGAGCAATCGCTGCCCGACTACGGCTGCTGCTGCCTCGGCTCCATCGACCTCACGCGGTTCGTCGAGCGGGCCTTCGAGTCCGATGCCGGCTTCGACTGGACGGGATTCAAGGACGTGGTCCGCACCGCCGTGCGCATGCTGGACAACGTGCTCGAGGTGACCTGGTGGCCGCTGCCCGAGCAGCGCCGCGAAGCCATGGCCAAGCGCCGCATCGGCCTGGGCTTCCTGGGCCTGGGCAGCGCGCTGGTGATGCTCGGCATCCGCTACGACTCCGAACAGGGGTTGGCCTTCGGTGCCGCAGTGGCGCAGGCGATGCGGGACGAGGCGTACCGCGCTTCGGTCGATCTGGCCGTCGAGAAGGGGGCGTTTCCGGCGCTCGATGCGGAGCGCTACCTGCAGAGCGGGTTCGCCAGGCGCCTGCCCGACGACATCCGCAGCGCGGTGGCCGAACGCGGCATCCGCAACAGCCATCTGCTGTCGATCGCGCCCACGGGCACGATCGCACTGGCCTTCGCGGACAACGCGTCGAACGGCATCGAGCCGGCGTTCGCCTGGAGCTACACGCGCAGGAAGCGCATGGCCGACGGTTCGGCCCGGGAATACGCGGTCGAGGATCACGCCTACCGGCTATTCCGGGAGCGCGGCGGCGACAAGCTGTGCCTGCCCGCCGCATTCGTGTCCGCGCTGGACATGACGGCCGAACAGCACCTGCAGATGCTGGTGGCGGTGCAGCCGTTCATCGACTCGTCGATCTCCAAGACTGTGAACGTGCCCGCCGACTATCCGTTCGAGTCGTTCAGGGGCCTGTACATGCAGGCCTGGAAGGCCGGGCTCAAGGGCCTGGCGACCTACCGACCGAACGCGGTCACGGGTGCGGTGCTGTCGGTCGACACAGCCACTGCGATCGATGCGGTGCCCGATGACGATCCGCTGGGCAGGCAGTTCGCCAGCCGTCCGGCGGGCGAACTCGAAGGCCTGACTTCCAAGGTCGAGTTCTGGACCGTGGAAGGCAAGAAGTCGGTCTACCTGACGGTCAACTTCGTGCAGGTGTCCGGCATCGTGGGCGGCCAACCGGTCGTGATCGAGCGGCCGGTCGAGTTCTTCGTGCCGGCCGGCCAGCGTGACGAGGGCCAGCAATGGATCTCGTCGAACATGCGGCTGCTGTCGATGGTCGCGCGCTCCGGTGCGTCGATCTCCAAGGCACTGGCCAACATGTGCGAAGTGGTCTGGGACAAGGGCCCCGTGCGCTGCGGCTTCGTGACCAGGGAGGACGGCGCGCAGGCGCCGCGCTTCCACGACTCCGAGGTTGCAGCCATCGGACATGCGCTGCAGCAGATCCTCGCACGACGCGGTTTCCTGGACAGCCTGGGCAACCAGGTGCCGGTGGCCGCGCTGGCGCGTCGGTTGGCGGCGCGGGATCAAGCATCGACGGAAGCAACAGTTCCGGGCAGGTTGGCAGCCGCTACTGCGCAAGCCGGGGTCGAGAACTCGAACCTGGCGAACGTCGCGAATCTGAGCAGCGGCAAGAAGTGCCCCGAGTGCGGCGCGCACGCGCAGCACAAGGTCGACGGCTGCCTGCGATGCGCGAACTGCCACCACATCGGCAGCTGCGGCTGACACCCATGCGGCATCCATGCGGGCTGCAGCAGCACGGGCACGGCGACGACACCGTCGCCGGGCCTGTGGCAGCACCGCAGCGGTGTGACATCAACATCGAAGCGAGGACATCATGAACGATGATTTCGAATCGCGCGTCAGGGACCTCAAGGCCCGCGCGCATGGTCACTGGACCCCATTGCTCGGGGCGCTGGGCGTCGACGAGCGCATCCTCAACGGCAGGAACCAGCCCTGCCCGCTGTGTGGCGGCACCGACCGCTTCCAGTACACCGACAAGTTCGGCGAAGGCAACTACCACTGCCGCTCGTGCGGTGCCGGTGGCGGCCTGAAGCTGGCTCAAGGCGCGCTGGGGCTGAAGTTCGGCGAACTGCTCGCCCGCCTGGAAAGGCAGCTGGGCGCCGTGCGCGCCACGACGGCGCAGTTGCCCGGCGGCCCGTCGCCGGAGAAGATGAAGCGTCTGTGCCAGCACATCTGGCACGAAGCCAGGCCCGTCACACAGGGCGACGAGGTGGACCGCTACCTGCGCAACCGCGGGCTGCAGTTGTCCGCCTACCCGCGCACGCTGCGCTTCCATCCGGCGCTGGGCTATTTCGAGAAGCCGGCCGGGCAGCAGCGGTCGAAGAAGATCGCCGAGTACCCGGCGATGCTGGCCGTTGTGCAGGGCAGCGACGGACATGCCGTCACCCTGCACCGAACCTACCTGCGGGACGGTCGCAAGGCGCTGGGCGCGCAGTCGCGCAAGGTGCTGTCGTCCGGCATCAATGGCGCCGCAGTCAGGGCTTTTCGAGGCAGGCGACGAACTTGCCGTGGCCGAAGGCATCGAGACGGCGCTGGCGGTGCACCTGAGCACCGGCAAGCCGGTCTGGGCCGCCCTGAACTGCGGGAACCTGGAGAAGCTCTGGATCCCGGACCCGGTCGCCCGCGTCTGCATCTACGCGGACAACGACGCCAACGCCGAGTTCGACGGCCAGGCCTCGGCCTATGCCCTGGCGCACCGCCTGAAACGCGACGCCAGGAAGCTAGGGGGCGCCAATCCGGATCAACCGGATCGCCCGACCCGCGAGGTCCAGGTGTTCGTCCCCAGACAGGACGGCACCGACTGGGCCGACATCTGGCTCGCCCGCCTCGCCACCTCGAGGCGAGCGGCATAGCCATTTCCAGGGCGGCGTGGGGTTCCTGTCGTAGCAGACAGCCCATGCCGCCCCTCTTCAGTGGGCCTGCCCCGGCGGACCCAGCGACGAGGGTTCCGATTTCCCGACTGGCAGCTGCCGCACCAGGCCGCACACGCGGCGCAAGCAGCACACGAATCCCGACGGCGACCCTGGCGTCGCCGTACATCCCGGCCCGGCTTGTCCTTGCGGACATCCCGGACCACCACCCCGCGGGGACGCAGCCCCAGCAGGGGCGATGGCGTCACCGCTTTTCATCTGGAGCATTTCCATGAAGAACGGACGTTCCCTGGTTGCCCTGGCAACCGAACTCGAGCGCCAACTGGCCAGCAAGCGCGACATGATCGTGCCCACCGGCCTGATGCACCACGAGACCGCTGCCGACGGCAGCACCCGCATCCGCGTCGAGACGCCGGACGGCATGAAGACGTATCCCACCACGGAACTCTTCCGCCGCCAGGTGGCCGACAAGCTGAAGATCCCGTTCGCCTACTTCGAGCGCATGCGCAACGAGCAGGCGCCGCTGCTCGACCGCAACGTCGACACCTGGCTGCACCACGAGCCGGAACTGCGCATGGTGCGCACCCTGGACGGCCAGGCGCGCGCCTTCCTGTCGGACCGCTACCGCCGGCTCGACAACTACGACCTGTGCGAGCACGTGCTGCCGATGCTGCAGCGCCTGCCCGACGCCAGGTTCGAATCCACCGAGCTCACGCCGACGCGCCTTTACCTGAAGGTGGTGACGCCGCGCGTGCAGATCGAGATCCAGCCCGGCGACATCGTCCAGGCCGGCGTGGTGATCAGCAATTCCGAGGTGGGCCAGGGCACGCTCTCGGTCCAGCCGCTGGTCTACCGCCTGATCTGCCGCAACGGCCTGATCGCGGCCGACCGCGCGATGCGCAAGACGCACGTGGGCCGCATGAGCGATGCGTCCTCCGACGAAGTCACGGTGTTCAGGGACGACACGCTGCAGGCCGAGGACAAGGCCTTCTTCCTCAAGGTCCGCGACGTGGTCGAGGCCGCCGTGTCGGAAGCGACCTTCCAGCAGATCGCCGAGAAGATGCGCCGCACGATGGGCATCCGCCTGAAGGGCGACCCGGTGCGGACCATCGAGGTCGTCGGGACGCGCTACCTCCTCAACGAGGGCGAGCGGTCCGGCCTGTTGCGCCACCTGATCGAAGGCGGCGACCTCTCGGCCTACGGCCTGGTCAACGCCGTGACGCACTTCGCCCAGGACGTGGACGACTACGACCGCGCCACCGAGTTCGAGGCACTGGGCGGCAGGCTGCTCGAGCAATCGAAGGCCGAATGGGACACGCTCGCGGAAGCGGCGTGAGCCCGGATGTGCCGGTCCTGCGTGACCGGCGCACCGAAGTCAGAACCTCGCGGGACGCCAGCCCATCAAAGGGTTGGTGTCCCGTATTTTTACATTTTTCGTTAACAAGTGATCATGCGACGCCTCAAGTATTTGGACGCTTCTTGTCGTTACATTGCTGATACAAGACACTCGCCGGCAGTCGGTTTCGGGTTCATGCATCCATGCTCGCCGTACACTCGCCGACGGTTTCCCGACCTCCAGGACCAGCAGAAGAGTCCAACACATGGATCAAGATTCCGGTTCCAGCGAGCCCAGACTGCCCATCTCGAAGGCGATCCTCGCCGTCCTCGACAGGCATGCGGTTCCCGAGAGGCAGCGGCTGGCGACGCTCCAGGCCGCCGTTGAAATGTCCTACCAGCAGGTGCGCCGACGGATGACGGGTGAAAGCCCGTGGAACGTCGACGAGATCAAGCGACTCGCCTCGCACTTCGGCGAACCGCTGTTCGGGCTGCTTGCAACGCTCGTCGACGACGTGGGCCATCAGGCGACGCTGCATCTCGGTGGCGTCGCGCTCCCCTGTTCGATCTGGCTCGGCCCGCAGGCGCCACCCAAGACACGCATCGGCCCCTCGTCGCCGTCGCTGGGGAGTCGGCCGACCACTGGAACGTCGTGCCGCTGCGGAGGCCGGCGAGCGCCAGGCCCACGAGATCAAGCGGCTCATCTTTGAGGCGGCGCCCCCCAGGCGCGTGGCCATCGTTGACGACGACGACGACCTGGCAGCCAGCATCGTCCAGTTCCTGCGCGAGAAGGGGCTCGACGCGATCTCGTACCGGACAGGCGAGAACCTCCTGGCTGCCCTTGAGACCTCGCGTTTCGACGGCTTCATCCTCGACTGGATGCTGGGTGAGGGCAACATCAGGGATCTGCTGCCCGCGGTGCGGACTAGAAGTCCGGGTGCGCCCATCATCATCCTAACCGGCCAGATCAAGGCGGGAGGCGCCCAGGAAGACGAGCTGGAATCGACGCTCGCCGCCTACCGTGCGCAGCTGTACGAGAAGCCGACCCGCATGCTGAGCCTCTTCACCGCGCTCGACCTGGGCTTCGAACCCGCCCCGCGCGCTGGCTGAGTCGGTACTGCGCGACTCGACTTGGCCAACCACCAAGCACCCCTGCCGCGCCCTGCCGGCCTGCCCGGTCTCGCGGCAGGGCGCCTGCGTCCAGCGATCTAGTTTTTGACAGTGTGTAAGCTAATCATTGACATTTTACGGTCCACATGATTACGCTATTCGTCAAGTCGGCAACGTACAGCGAACGCCGGCCTGACGCGGTGGCCATCCCGCTCCCGCGTCGACCCGCCAGTCGGCAGACCGGGAGTGAGCACCATGGCCTCATCACCTCTCAATGACGTCCAGCACGCCAACTTCATCATCCTCAGCCTGATCCGCGATGCCGCGCGGGCGGACCCCGGCACGGCCTGCTGCCGCTTCGGGATGACGCTCGCGCAGTTGAAGGCGATCAGCGACTTGCCGCCGGACGGGGTCATGGCCATCGTCACCGGCATGGGCAACGAGGCCCTGTTCTTTCCGCGCGAGGATCTCGACCGCCTGCTCCAGTTGCCGCCCGCGGTGTCGGCGGTGCTCGTGTCGGCGACCGCGCGCCTGCCGGCCGCCCGGGGAGCGAAGAGCGCGGCGCAACGATCGGCTTCGGCGTGAAGCGCCTGGCCGCGGGGCACGCTCGTGGTGGCGGTTGTGGCAAGGGCGGACACACGGATCAGGTCGCTGGAGACCGCGCGCGAGTGCGTGCGTCTCGGAGCCAGGCAGCGCACGATCGCCTTGCTCACGGGCCTGCCGACGAGCTTCATCTTCCACAACATCTACGACGCGGAACATCTGCCGCCACGAGGGCGCCCGCCCTATACCGAGGACTTCATCTACCGGTGCTCTCTCAGGGTGCAGGCCGAGGTCGGCATGTTCGCGACCAAGTACCGCCTGCTCACCGCCGAAGGCATTGCGCCCGCCCAGGCCCTGATCACCGCGTTCAGGCACTACAGGTCGGTTGTCCACCAGCCATCGTTCTCGTTCGACGAGGCGTTCTTCGTCGTCTCCAACCTCGACGGCATCTGGGCCGCTTCCATCCGTACCCTCGAACTCGCCGCCTGCCGCCGTTGCGGCCGCCTTCACCTGCTCCCGCACGGTGCCGCGCCGGCGGTGGCCGGTTGTCCCTATTGCCGACCCCACCGTACGGAACGCGCGCCGGCGCGTGGGCGGCCGCATGCGGATCACGGCGCCAGCATCAGGCACCGACGCAGAAGCGGTGACGGTCCCTGCTGCACTGGAGGCCCAGATCCGATCCCTGCGCACCGAGCGCATGTTCGAACAGCTGGGCGCGCATCCGCGTGTGGTGGCCACACTCACCGGCGAGTCAGCGTCGTCCGACAGGAGGGCATCGTCGCGCCATCGCGAGGGGCCAACGCACGTCGGACGAGCGGTCAATCTGATCCGCTGGGGTGTCGCGGTCAAGACGGTCCAGCGCGCGCAGTTCTCGCTGGTCGCGACCGCCTACACCCGTCTGCTTGCCGCCGACTTCGAACCCGCGGACGCGGTCCGGGCCGCATTCGTCCACGTCTCCGCCATGTTCCCGACGGTGGAGCCGCTGTCCTTCGACCGCTGCTTCGAGGTCATCTCGATGTTCGATGCCCGCTGGGGCGCAGCCGAGCCCTCGTTCGACCTGCTGTCATGTCCCAAGTGCCACGCCGGTTTTCTTGCCAGTCGCACGGACAGGGAGCGGCCCCACTGCCCGTTCTGCGCG
>JADKIA010000005.1 GCA_016721465.1 Ideonella sp.
GGTGGTCGGGGGGCGACATCGGCGGCAGTTTCCGGCTGCCGGGTTCCGGAGACATCGGTTCGCATCTACGGTTATGCCGAAGCGCAACTGATCCACGACCTCAAAGGCACTCGCCCGGCGACAACTTCACCAACCTGATGGAGCAGCCGCTGAACGGCCGCGACGCCGGTCGCTAAGGGCAAGACCAAGATGACAGCGCAGACCTCGCGCCTGGGCTTCGAGTCGTCCACCCCTCGGCCTACGGCACCTTCAACACCAAGGTCGAGGCCGATTTCTACGCCTATTGCGGCAGCGAATGCAACCGCAATCGCCTGCGCCTGCGCCATGCCCACGGCGAGTACGCCGGCTTCCTGATCGGCCAGACCTGGTCACCTTCATGGACCTGGACGACCGCCCGAGACGGTGGACTTCAACGGCCCGATCGGCTCGCCGTTCTCGCGCCGCATGATGATCCGCTACACCTATGGCGACCCCGAGGCCGGCATCAAACACCGTGGCGGCCGAGGACCCGGAAGACAGCGCCCGCATGCCCAACCTGGTGGCGCGCTACGACCACAGCTTCGATTGGGGCGCCATCAACGCGCGCGTTGCCTGGCACGAAAAGCGCGTGGGCACCGAGAGCCGCCGTGGCACCGGCTTCGGCATCGGCGGCAGCCTACAAGCTCACCGGCGACGACCTGCTGATGGCGCAATGGGCGCGCGTGAATGGCGACTACGACATGATGTACGGCTCGCTGGGCTACAACACCGATGCCAAGGTGCCATCCGCTTCGACAAGAACGACGGTGTGATCCTGGGCTGGGCCCACACCTTCAGCCCGCAGCTGCGCAGCAACGTGGCGCTGGGCATGAACCGCTCCAGGGCGACGAGTCCTTCGACAACCGCCGCCTGACGCAGCTGCACGCCGGCTTCATCTACGCGCCGATCAAGAACATCGAGCTGGGCGCCGAATACATCCACGGCACGCGCAAGACCTTCGACAAGGACACGGGCACGATGTCGCGCTTCTCGACCTGATGGGCCGCTACTCGTTCTGACGCGGCAGCAGTTGCACCGTCACGATGCTGGCCAGCATCACGGCGCAGCCCAGCCAGCCGGCCGGGCCCAGGTGGTCTCCCATCAGCACCGCGCCGAAGCCGGCGGCGAACAGGGTCTCGGACGACAGCACGATGGCGGCGTCCGCAGGGTTTCGTCCAACGTTGCCCCACCACCTGGCCGGTGAAGCCAATGCCCACCGAGACCACACGGTGCGCAGACGATGGCGCCCCAGGCCTGCTGCAGGCCGGGCCCCGGTGATGGGCTCGGTGGCGAGCCCGATGGCCAGCGCCGCCACGCTGCAGGCGATGAACTGCCCGCACGCCACCGTGAAGGGCGCGGCCAGGCGCTTTTCGGCCACCCGGCCACCAGCAGCACGTGCAGCGTCCAGGGCAGCACGGAGGCCAGCACCAGGCGTCACCCCGGTTGAAGGCCACTGCGCCGGCACCCGACAGCAGCCCCGTGCCGATCAGGCAGGCCAAGGCACAGGGCCACACCAGCGCATGCGGCCGCTCACCCAACAGCCACCAAGCGCACAGCGGCACCAGGGCACAGCAAGGCCGTGAGGAATCCGGCATTGGTGACGGTGGTGTGCAGGATGCCGATCTGCTGCAGTGCCGCGCCGGCGTACAGCAGCAAGCCCAGGCCGGTGATGCGCACGCGATCGAGGTGCTTCAAGGCCAGCCCGCGCCGGCGCAGCGCGCGCTGTTCGCGCCAGGCCAGGGGCAACACCACCAGCGCTCCGATGAGGAAGCGCACGCCGGTGAAGCTCATCGGACCCACCGAGGCCATGCCCCAGTTTTGGGCGACAAAGGCCGAACCCCAGATCAAGGCGACGAACAACAGCAGGCCATCGGCCTGGAAACGACTCAGGTGCATTGGGGGCGGGCGAAGGTGCAGGACGGCGGGGACGGATTTTTGTGCGCCGGGGCGCGGTGCCAGCGCCACGGTGCGAGACTTGACCGGCGATAAATTCAAGAACGCAGATTCTGTCGCGGCAGCGCCAGCGACCCCGGTGCCCCACGCTGCAACACGATCAGGAGCCGATGCATCCATGGACCCCCGAGCCTTCGACCTGCCGCGCTACCTGTCGGTGCTGCCGCTGTTTAACGAGCTGAGCCCGACCGAACTGGAGCGCCTGGCCCTGGGCTGCCAGCTGCGCCGCCTGGCGCGCGGTGACATGGTGTTCCACGTCGGCCAGCCCTGCGAGGAGTTTCATGTCACGGTGATCGGGCAGGCCATGCTGTTCGCCATCTCGCCGGCGGGCCAGGAGAAGGTGATCGAGCTGGTGGGCCCGGGCCACAGCTTTGCCGCTGAGGCGCTGATGTTCACCGGCAAACCGTACATCGTGAATGCGCAAGCGCTCACCGACACCTTGCTGCTGTCCGTGAGCAAGCAGGCCGTGGTGGGCGAGATCGAGCGCGAGCCCAAGTTCGCGCTGCGCATGCTGGCCGGCATCTCGCGCCGCCTGCACGGCCTGGTGCACGACGTGGAGGCCTATGCCCTGCACAGTGGCCTGCAGCGTGTGATCGGCTACCTGCTGCGCGAGCACGTCATTGACGAAGATGCCCCGCAGGAGGCGATCTGTGTCCCTGCCCGTGAGTAAGGCCACCATCGCCTCGCGCCTGTCGCTCACGCCCAGTATTTCTCGCGCGTGCTGCACGAGCTCGAAGGCGCCGGCCTGATCGAGATCGACCGGCGCGAGATCCGCATCCTGGACGTGCAGCGGCTGTCGAAGTACCAGATGCAGCAGTGAGACATCCTGGGTCAACCTCCCTGTGTCGAGGCAAGCGCGAGAGCGCTGCCGTGAAGGGCCGGGTCGTAGTGTTTGCGGTCAGTCCATGCACGCCAGATTACGCGCAGCCAAGCTCTGGCCAAGATGCGGATGGCGTGTGTGTGATCGCAACCCCTGGCTCGAGCGGCTTGGTAGACGCCCTTTGCCCAGTCGTTGGCGTGACGCGAGTTGTCGGCCAGGCAGGTGATGGCTTGGCGCAGTCGGTGATTGCAGGCCCATCGGAAGGCCACGCTGCGCGTCTTGCCCGATTGGTACGTCACCGGCACGGTGCCGGCCTCGGCGGCGAGCTGATCGGCGCTGGGGAAGCGCTCGCGCACGTCGCCCAGTTCGGCCAGGATCTGGGCTGCGCAGACTTGGCCCGCGCGCGGGAAAGACATCATCAGCAAACCGTCGGGCAGCGAGTGCATGAACTGTTCGATGCGACGCGTGAGCTCGGTGATCTGAGTCACGATGGGCGCGAGCACAGCCACCTGTGCACGCACGACCTCGGCCATGGCCTGCTCGGTGTGCACCCACGTGGCCGGTGGCCGCGGCACGCAGCCTGGCGAGCAGGTCGGCGGCGCTGCGCCGACCACTGTAGTGCTGGGCCTTGCAGAAGCGCTGCAGCTGCGCTTCGGTCAGTCGCTTGGCAGACAGGGGCGAGGGGTAGCGCCGCAGGAAGGCCAGCGCGATCGGCGAGGCCACGTCGGCGAAGATCACTGCGGCGCCAGGCCAGAACGCCTGCAAGGTGCTGGTGAGCTGGTTGGCTGCAGCGACGCGAGCCGCCACCAAGTCATCACGCGAACGCACCAGGGCACGCAGCGCGCGGACGTCATCGGACTGCGGGGCCAGTGCACGCCAGCGGTGACCGTCGGTGCGCAGCAGGTCAGCCAGCAGGTAGGCATCGCTGGCGTCGCTCTTGGCACCGTGGCTGCGGTAGCGAGGGCGGCTGGCCTTGACGGCGTTGGGGTGGATCGGGAAGACCTCGTGGCCGGCCTCCACCAGCGCATCGACGATCAGGCCCGAAGGACGCTCGATGGCGATGCGCAGGCGCTGGCCGTGGCGAGCCAGGCGGCGCATCAACTCGGCCAGGCCGTCGCGATCGTGGGTGACCTCGAAGCGATCGAGAGCCGCGCCGGCGCCGTCGATGAGGCACACCGCATGGGTGTGCACGGCCCAGTCCAGCCCGACAAACACTGCAGCAGAAGCATCGTTGCTCATGGACAGACTCCTTGTAGTTGCGGTATGACTGCCCGTGTCGGAAGGCGCGGCGGGGAGCTCATAAACAGGCGCTCCAGCTTGTCCGGCCTGGCGCTACATCTTGGGGCCCGTCGTGGCCTTCCGGCACCCTGCGGGCTGCGGGTCTCACTCGGGCCTTCGAGAGGCAAGCGCACCGGGCAGTCACCGCAGGGGCACGGAAGTCGGTGGACACCATCGGCGGCAACACGCCAAGGTGTCAAGAACGCGGCAAGCGAGGTACCGCGTGTCAAACACGGGTTGCCCACCGCGGCGGTCGCTCGGTTCGTCGCAAGCGCCGACCGCCCGCCGCCGTGGACAACCCTGCATCCCGTTACTTCAACGGCTCTCATGGGCCGAGAGGTTGCCTTATGAGCGCGCGCGGCCTCGGCGGCCTTCAATCCCCGCCGCCACCGCCGCAGCCGCCCCCATCGCCACCGCCGTCGCTGCCACCGCTGTCGCTGGCGCTGCCATCACCAAAGCCATCGGTGCTGCCGCCGATGCCCTCGCTGCCGCCCGCAGCGAAGTCGCCGCCGCAATACACGCCACCATCGCCTCCGGCGCGCAGCGCCTGGCAGTCGGGCAGGTACTTGAAGCCGTCGGCGATGCCGAGCTTGGCGTCCAGGGCGAACAGCACCGGCAGCCGGGTGGGCTTGCGCGGGTTGATGTTCTCGTCCTTGCAGCACTGCCACCAGCAGCGGCGCAGCCCGGTGTTGTCGCGCTGGTTCTTGGCCAGCACCACCAGCAGCACGCAGACGATGGGCAGGAGTGCAGAAATCATGCGGCGGAGTATCGCTTTCGGGCCGGCCCGGGTTTGCTGGCCGTGGTGGAATCTGCAGTGTTTCAACCCACCTGAGCCATGGCAGCGATGACCCAACTCAACGACTGGATCGGCCGCAGCGAAACCGTACTGGACACCATCGGCCCCACGCCGGTGGTGGCGCTCACGGCCACCCTCGACCACCCCGCTGTGCCTGTGGCGGTGGGCACGCCGCTGCCGCCACTGTGGCACTGGTTGTACTTCCTGCCCATGCACCGACAGAGCGAGATCGGTGCGGATGGCCACGCCAAGCGCGGCGGCTTCCTTCCGCCGGTGCCGTTGCCACGGCGCATGTGGGCGGGCAGCCAGTTCGAGTTCCGTTCGCCGGTGTGTGTGGGCGACCGTGTGGCGCGCACGTCCACGATCGTGGACGTGACGTCCAAGTCCGGCCGCACCGGCAATCTGGTGTTCGTGAAGGTCAGACACGAGCTGCGCTGCAACGACGCGGCCGACGCCGCGCTGGTGGAGTTTCACGACATCGTCTACCGCGATGCGCAGAAGCCGGGCGATGTGCCGCCACCGCCTCAGCCCGCCGCCGCCGATGGCGCGTGGCGGCGCGAGTTGCTGCCCGACGACGTGCTGCTGTTCCGCTACTCGGCGCTCACCTTCAACGGCCACCGGATTCACTACGACCGGCGCTATGTCACCGAGGTGGAAGGCTACCCGGCTCGTGGTGCATGGCCCGCTCATTGCCACGCTGCTGCTCGATTTGCTGCGCCGGGAAATGCCCGATGCGCCACTGGCGAGCTTCCAGTTCAAGGCCGTGCGACCCACCTTCGATGGGCAGCCCATGCACGTGAACGGCCAGCCTTCAGCCGACGGCCGAAGCGTGCACCTTTGGGCCAACGACCATGAAGGATGGTTGACGATGGACGCCACCGCCACACTGCGCTGACACAAGGTCGACCATGCAACCCCTGAAAGGCCTCACCGTCGTGGCGCTGGAGCACGCGATCGCCGCACCTTTCGCCACCCGACAGCTGGCCGACCTGGGTGCGCGCGTGATCAAGATCGAGCGCCCCGGCAGTGGAGACTTTGCACGCGCCTACGACGAGCGCGTCAATGGCCTGGCCTCGCACTTCGTGTGGACCAACCGCTCGAAGGAGAGCCTCACGCTCGACGTCAAGCACCCCGAGGCGCTGGCGCTGCTGCAGCGCTTGATCATCGAGAAAGCCGATGTGGTGGTGCAGAACCTCGCCCCCTGGCGCGGCGGCGCGGCTGGGCCTGTCCTTCGAGGCCTTGTCGTCCCGCAAGCCCGGCATCATCGTCTGCGACATCTCCGGCTATGGCGACGACCCGAATTCGCCCGGCCCGTACCGCGACAAGAAGGCCTACGACCTGCTGGTGCAGAGCGAGGCCGGCTTCGGTCGATCACGGGCACGCCCGACGAGCCCAGCAAGGCCGGCAACCCATCGCCGACATCGCCGCGGGCATGTACGCGCACACCAACATCCTGGCCGCGCTGTTGCAGCGCAACCTGGATGGCAAAGGGCGGCGCATCGACATCTCCATGCTCGAAGCCCTGGGCGAATGGATGAGCTACCCGATTTATTACGCGTACCAGGGCGCCGCTCCGCCACCGCGCAGCGGCGCCAGCGCACGCCACCATCTACCCCTACGGGCCCTTCCCGGCGGGTGATGGCAAGACGGTGATGCTGGGTCTGCAGAACGAGCGTGAGTGGGCTGCGTTCTGCGAGCATGTGCTGCTGCAGCCGGCGCTGGCCAGGGACGAACGCTTCGCCAGCAACCCGCGGCGCAGCGCCAATCGCGCGGCGCTGCGTGCCCTCATCGTCGACACCTTTGCCCCCTCAGCGCCACCCAGGTGCTGGCCCGCCTGGACAGCGCGCAGATTGCCAACGCCCAGGTCAACACCATGGCCGAGGTGGGCTCACCCGCAGTTGCGCTCGCGCGGGCGTTGGCGCGAGGTGGGTTCATCGGTCGGCCCGCTGCCGGCGCTGCTGCCCCCCGGCAGCTGGGACGATGGCGATGGCCCGCGCATGTCGCCCATTCCGGCGCTGGGCGAACACACCGAGGCCATCCTGGCCGAGCTGGGGCTGGATGCGGACGGCATCGCCGCCCTGCGCGCTGCCGGCGCGATTTGAGGGCAACATAGGCGGATGAGCCGACCCGACCCGCGCAGCTACCTCTTCGTTCCCGGTGACCGCCCCGAGCGCTTCGACAAGGCCCTGGCCTCGGCCGCCGACGCGGTGATCCTCGATCTGGAAGATGCGGTGTCTGCCACCAACAAGGCCGGCGCCCGAGTAGCCGTCGCCGCCTGGCTGATGGCGCTGGCGCCCGAGGCCCGGGCTCGCTGCGTGGTGCGCGTCAACGACGAGGCCACGGCGCACTTCGAAGCCGACCTGGCCTTTGCTGCAGGCCTGCGGAGCCGCGCAGGTGATGCTGCCCAAGGCCGAGCGCGTGCAGACCGTGGCACGCCTGCGCACGGCCTGCACTGGCATTGCCGTGCTGGCGCTGATCGAGACCGCGCGCGGCGTGCTGCGCGCCGAGGCGCTGGCCGAGGCGCCGGGCGTCGTGCGGCTGGTGTTCGGCACCATCGATTTCGCGCTGGACATGAACCTCTCGGGCGATCCCATCGGCTTCGACCATGCCGCCAGCCGGCTGGCGCTGGCCTCGCGCGCGGCGGGTCTGCCTGGCCCCGTGGCCGGGGTCACGCCCGACATCCAGGACACCGAGCCGCTGCTGGCCGACCTGCAGCGTGCCCGTGTCCACGGCTTCACGGCCAAGCTGTGCATCCACCCCGCGCAGCTGCTGCCGGTCCACGGCGCTCTGCGACCCAGTGCGGGCGAGCTGGACTGGGCGCGCCGGGTGGTGGCCGCGATGCACGGCGGAGTTCAGGAGGCGGCGCTGGGCGCCGGTGGCGCTGTGCAGGTGGACGGCCGCATGGTCGACAAGCCGGTGCTGCTGCGTGCGCAGGCGCTGCTGGCGCGCGAGCGGAGTTGACCGTGCCTGCGACGGCAACGCATTCATTTCAATCGTCATACGGAAAGCCCACACCATGCCCTCCACCCTCATCGACTCCGCCATCTTCGGCGACATCTTCAGTGCTGCCGCGATGCGCCAGGTGTGGTCCGACGAGAACCGCACCGCGCAGTACGTGGCCATCGAGAAGGCACTGGCCAAGGTGCAGGGTGCACTCGGCCTGATCCCGGCCGAGGCGGCCGCCGAGATCATGCGCGTGTGCGACATCCGCAACATCGACATGGTCAAGCTCCAAGGCCCAGACCGAGCGCATCGGTTACCCCATCCTCGGGGTCGTCTCGCAGATCAATGCCTTGTGTCGCGACAAGCTGGGCGAGTACTGCCACTGGGGCGCCACCACGCAGGACATCACCGACACCGCCACCGTGCTGCAGATCCGCCAGGCGCTCGAACTGGTCGAGGCCGATCTCGCCGCGATCGCCCGCGCGCTGGCCAGGCTGGCGAGCGAGCACCGGCTCACGCCGATGATTGGGCGCAGCAACCTGCAGCAGGCCATTCCCATCACCTTCGGCTACAAGATGGCCGGGCTGCTGTCGGCGGTGCAGCGCCACCAGGAGCGGCTGCAGCAGCTGAAGGCGCGCGTGCTGGTGGGCGAGTTTGCCGGGGCGGCGGGCACCCTGGCCTCGCTGGAAACGGGCGCCATGGAAACGCAGGCCGGCCTGTGCGCCGAGCTGGGGCTGCAGCAGCCGGTGATCGCCTGGCACACCATCCGCGACAACATCGCCGAGGTGGGCACCTTTCTCGGCCTGGTGGGCGGCACGCTGGGCAAGCTGAGCATGGACGTCAAGCTGCTGATGCAGACCGAGGTGGCCGAAGCCTTCGAACCCTTCCACCACGGCCGCGGCAGCAGCAGCACCATGCCGCAGAAGCGCAACCCGATCAGCAGCTGCTACATCCACGCCGCCATCAGCGTGGTGCGCCAGCACGCTGCCGCGCTGTTGGACGCGATGGTGGCCGACCACGAGCGCAGCACCGGTCCCTGGGAGATCGAGTGGATCGTGCTGCCCGAGGCGTTCTGCCTGATGGCCGGTGCGCTGAAGCAATCTCTGGCGGTGCTCGAAGGCCTGGAGGTCGACACGGCCGCCATGCGCCGCAACTTGGGACTGACCCACGGCCTGGTGATGAGCGAGGCGGTGATGATGGGCCTGGGCCCTGCATTGGCCGAGAGGTCGCACATGATCTGGTTTATGACCTGTGCCGCGATGCGCTGAAGCAGCAGCGGCCCTTGCTGGATCTGTTGTGCGAGAACGCCGAGATCAGCCGCCACCTCGATCGAGAGGCCCTGGCGAAGCTGTGCGATCCGGTCAACTACCTGGGGCAATCGGGCCTGATGGTCGACCGGGTGCTGGCGCGCATGCCGGTCTGAATGCTGGCGGGCGTGCCGCCGACCGGTGCCCCGTCATTTCGCGATACAGCGGGGCGGGAGCCCGCCTGTTCGAGCGATCGTCTGGTTTGCGATGCACCAATATAGGACTGTGGCGTGCAGTCTGCGCCGAGCCCAACACCGGGCGGCGCAAACGCCCATGCACACAGGCCCCCGCCATGAAGAACCTGATCGCCAACCTTCGCCTGTCCCGAAAGCTGGGGCTGCTCGGCCTCATCGCCGCCGTGTTGACGGGTGTGCCGATGTCGCTGTACGGGGTGCGCACCTTCCAGGACATCGCCACCACCAACGGCGAATTGTCGGGCCTGGAGCCGTCACGCGCTTTGCGCACGGTGATGCAACTCACGCAGCAGCACCGGGGCCTGTCGGCCAACGTGCTGGGCGGGCGCGCGGATGCCGAACCACAGCGTGCGGCCAAGCAGACCGAAATCGAACAGGCGATCCAGCGCTTCGATGCCATCGTCAAGCAGGACATTGCCAAGGCCACGCTGCGTGCCGATTGGCAGCGGTCAGTGGACCAGTGGCAGGCGCTGGCCAAGGCGGTGCCCGCTCGCTCGATCCAGGGGCCGCAGAGTTTTGCCGACCACACGGCCCTCATCGCCTTGCAACTGCAGGTGCACGATCAGGTGGTGGATCACTTCGGGCTGTCACTGGACCCGGAGGCGGCCACGTACTTCCTCATCGTGGGCACCTTGCAGCAGATGCCGCGCCTGACCGAGGTGCTCGATCAAGCCCGTGCGCGTGGTTCGCTGCTGCTGGCCAAGCACGCGGCCACGCCCGACGAGTTGGCCGGCCTGACCTCGCTCGGCGACCGGGCCAATGCCACCCTGCAAGAGGTGCAACTCACGTTGGGCAAGGCCTTTGACGCCGACGCTGCTTTCAAGGGCAACCTGGATGCCAGGCTCAAAGCGACACAGACCGAAGTGGCCGAGTTCACCAAGTTGATGCGCCAGAAAGTCATCTTCGCGGAAAACCTGGATCACTCCTCGGCAGAGTTCTTCAAGTCGGCCACGAACGTCATCGACGGCGTGTTCGCATTGATGCGCGAGGCCGACCAGGCCACCGAAGCAGCGCTGCGCCAGCGCAAGACCCATGATCTGCAGGTCGGCGCGCTGGTACTCGGGGTCATGACCTTGCTGTTGGTGGCCGGCCTGTGGATCGGCGTGGCGGTGGCGCGGTCCATCATCCGCTCGTCCGTCGACGCCAAGGATGCGGCTGTACGCATCGCCGCCGGCGACCTGACCGTGCCGGTGGTGGCTCACTCGCGCGACGAGATGGGCCAGTTGCTGTCGGCCATGCAGGCCATGCAGGCCTCGCTGACCGACACCGTGGGTGCCGTGCGCCGCAACGCCGAAAGCGTGGCCACGGCCAGTGCGCAAATCGCGCAAGGCAACCAGGACCTGAGCCAGCGCACCGAGCAGCAGGCCTCGGCCTTGCAGGAAACGGCCGCGTCGATGGAAGAGCTGGGTTCCACCGTGCTGCACAACGCCGAGAACGCGCGTCAGGCCAACTCACTGGCCTCAGGGGCGAGCGAGATCGCCGTCAAGGGCGGCGATGTGGTGAGCCAGGTGGTGGACACCATGAAGGGCATCAACGACAGCAGCAAGAAGATCGCCGACATCATCGGCGTGATCGACGGCATTGCCTTCCAGACCAACATCCTGGCGCTGAACGCGGCCGTGGAAGCCGCCCGCGCCGGCGAGCAGGGCCGCGGCTTTGCCGTGGTGGCTGGCGAGGTGCGCAGCCTGGCGCAGCGCAGCGCCGAGGCCGCGCGCGAAATCAAGGCGCTGATCAATGCCAGCGTGGAACAGGTGGAACAGGGCACGACCCTGGTCGATCAGGCCGGTCGCACCATGCAGGAGATCGTGTCGGCCATCAACCGCGTCTCGTCCATCATGGGCGAGATCAACTCGGCCACTGCGGAGCAGAGCAGTGGCGTGGCCCAGGTCGGACAGGCCGTGAGCCAGATGGACCACAACACGCAGCAGAACGCGGCGTTGGTGGAGGAGAGTGCCGCCGCGGCGGAGAGTCTGCGCGGCCAGGCCGAGCAGCTGGTGCAGGCGGTGGCGGTGTTCAGGCTCGCGCACGAGCCTGGCTGACCACGATCAGGCCCCGGCAGGCGCCCAACACAGGGGCCAGCGGGACAGGGCTGTTCTCGAAACGGGGCCTCAATCCCCGTCGTGGTCGTCGCCGTCGTCACCGCGGCATTGGACCTTGTTGATGCGCAGTCCGGTCTGCTGGAGCAGAGCGATCTTGATCAGCTTGGCCAGGCCGGTGACCTCCGCGTTCAGCGCAAACGTCATCGCGCCGGCTTCCAGACCACAGGTGCCCGGGTAGTACTTGATGGTGCCGCCGCCGAGCTGCTCGGCCAGCATCTTGCGCCGCGCCGGCGGTATCGGCTTGGGTGAGAGCATCACCACGACCTGCTTGCCAGACTTGGCCACCAGCGCCTGCATCGTCTTGCCCTGCGTCGCCTTGCGCAGCAGCGGCACCATCTTCGTGCTCAGCAGATCGGGCGACTCCTCGTCGTCGTCGTCCTTCTCGGCCTTGGCCCCTGGCCGCCTGGGCCTTGTCGTGTGCGGCCTTGTCCTTGGCCACCTGGCGCAACGCGGACCCCACCTCGTCGACGAGGTCGCCAAGGTACGTCGCCACCGCCTTCACGGCGGCGACGGCCTTGTCCTTTTGCAGCTGCTCGGCCAGCTTGCGCGCAACGGTCAGCAGCTCGGTGGCATCGTCGTGCTGGTCATCGTCGAGCTTCTTCAGCTTTTCGAGCGTCTTCAGCAGCCCGTTGTCCTTGACCTTGTTCTTCGACACCACGCTCTTCCAGCCGGTGTCGCTCAGGGACTTGGATTTGATCATCGCCACCCTTCGTTCGTTGCACTGGATTCAAACCGAAGCGGCGGCCCAGTGTCAAACCCGCTGGGACATCCTGCCGTCGACCCTCGTGGCCGAAGCCGTCGAAACAGCCACGCCAACGATGCCACCTTGATCACGGTGCATGCTGCACCCTCGACTCCCGCGGGGACGGGCGCCGCATGGCGGCATCCTTGAGGCGCTCAGTGGTAGAACGCGTAGCCGACGAGTATCGCGCCCACCAGGCCCACCGCGTCGGCAAACAGCCCGCAGCCGAGCGCATAGCGCGTCTTGCGGATGTTCACGCTGCCGAAGTACACCGCCAGCACGTAGAAGGTGGTCTCGGTCGAGCCCTGGATGATGGCGGCGAGCTTGCCCTGAAACGAGTCGACGCCGTAGGTCTTCATCACGTCGATCATCAGGCCACGCGCGCCGCTGCCCGACAGCGTCTTCATCAGGCCCACCGGCAGCGCCGGCACGAAGTCGGTGTTCAGCCCCACGGCCGACACGGCCGCAGCGATGGCGCCCACCAGGATGTCCATGCAGCCCGTGCTGCGAAACACCGAGATCGCGGCCAGCATGGCGATCAGGTAGGGCACGATCTGGATGGCCACGCCGAAGCCTTCCTTGGCACCTCCACAAACGTCTCGTAGACATTGATGCGCCGCCAAGCGCCGGCGGCCACGAACAGCACGATCACGCCGAAGATCACGCCGATGCCCAGCACGCCGATGGCCTGCGACATCTGCTCGGGCGGCAGGCCGCGCAGGGCGAGGTACAGGCCACCCATCACGGCCGCAAAGCCGCCGAACAGCGCCATCACCGGCCATTGCAGCAGGCGGATGCGCTGCACCCAGGCCACCGCGATCAGCCCGGAGGCGAACGAAATGAAGGTGCCGATCAGCGTGGGCAGGAAGATGTCGGCGCCGTTGAAGCCCACCAGCCCCTGCTCGGCCGCGATGCTCTGCCGCATGGCGATCACCGAGGTCGGGATCAAGGTGATGCCGGCCGTGTTGAGCACCAGGAACATGATCATCGCGTTGCTGGCCACGTCCTTGTCGGGATTGATCTCCTGCAGCTCGCGCATGGCCTTCAGGCCCAGCGGCGTGGCCGCGTTGTCCAGGCCCAGCATGTTGGCGCTGAAGTTCATCACGATGCTGCCGCCGGCCGGATGGCCGGGTGGCACTTCGGGGAACAGGCGGCGAAACAGCGGCGCCATCGCCCGGGCGAAAAGCTGGATCATGCCGGCGGACTCACCGATCTTCATGATGCCCAGCCACAGGCTCATGATGCCCACCAGCCCGAGCGAGATGTCGAAGCCCGTCTTGGCCGTGTCGAACAGCGCCGTGAGCACCTTGGTGAAGATGGCTGCGTCGCCCTGGGCCAGGCGAAGCAGGGCGACCACGAAGCCGACCAGGATGAAGCCGACCCAGACGAGGTTGAGGACCATTTGGCGGTGAAGTGTCGGACGCGATGGGGCTGGAGAATAAGCCACCCGACATGAGGCGAAGTCCGGCACAAAGGCCGACATCGCCGAAAGCACGTCGAGCTGATTGAAATGGCGGTCGATCGTGCGGGAAATTCAAGGCAATGTTTCGCGATGATCAAACGCCATGCGGACGGCGCGAAGAGGCCTGCGCGTGCTGTGCGCGTGACAGCGTTGTTGCCCACCTTGCGTCAGGCAACCGGGGACCGCCGGCGTGCACGTGGAAAAATTAGTCGGAACAAGCCATCTCTTACCATGGTGACCCAGGAGCAGCCATGAAGCCAACGTTGTCGAGTTGCGTTTGCCCCCATGCTGGGTGGGCACGTCGTGCCGCACTTGGCGTGCTGCTCGCCGCATGCGCCTTGAACGTCGCCCAGGCCGCCACGGCAGCGGAGATGCTGGCAACTTACGGCGCGCAGGCCGGCGCGACGCCAGTGCCAGCGCGTGGCCAGCAATTCTTTAACACCACGCAAGGGCGCGAGTGGCAATGCGCCACTTGCCACGGTGCTGTGCCCACCCAAGCCGGCAAACATGCCTCGACGGCCAAGCCGATCAGCGCCTTAGCTCCAGCCTTCAATCCTGAACGCTTTACCGACCCGGCCAAGGTGGAGAAATGGTTCCGCCGCAACTGCAATGACGTGGTCGGACGTGAGTGCAGTGCTGCCGAGAAGGCCGACTTGCTGGCGTGGCTGATGTCGATCAGGCCGTGAGGGCTCGACCCGCCACCTCGCCTGGACACTGACTGACACGACATTCCAACTGCGAGCAAAGATCCCCGTGCCCATCCAATGAAGTGCCCCATGCCTGCCCCGCACCGCCCACGCCCACGCCAACGCCCGCGCCACGCCAGCCCACTACGCCGCACTGGCCTGTGCTTGCTGCTGACCGCAGCAGCCGCCGCTTGCGCTGCCGCCGGCGTGATCGATCGCGACGACACTGTCGCAGCACCGCAACTGCCGGCCTATGTCCAGGATTGCGCCGCCTGCCACATGGCCTACCCACCAGGGTTGCTGCCTGCAACTTCTTGGCAACACCTGATGGCCAACTTGCCGCGCCACTTCGGCACCGACGCCTCGCTCGACCCGAGAACGCTCAAGGTCCTGTCGGAGTGGCTGGTGGCCAACGCCGGCAGCTTCAGGCGGGTGGTGCGTGATCCAGTCCAGCCGCCACAAGATCGCATCAGCCAATCGACTTGGTTTGTTCAGAAGCACCGCGAAATCGACGCCAGGGTGTGGCGGCGACCAGCGATTGGAAGTGCCGCCCGATGTGACGCGTGCCACAGTGCTGCGGAACAAGGCCAGTTCAGCGAGCACGACGTCTATATGCCCAAATGAGGCTTTCGATGACAAGCCCCAAATCATCGATTTTGGTCTGGGACCTGCCCCTGCGGCTTTTTCACTGGATGGCCGCACTGAGCTTTGCAGGTGCCTGGTTGACGGCGGAGACCGAACGCTGGCGCCTGCTGCACGTCACGCTGGGCTACACCCTGGCCGGACTATTGGTGTTCCGACTGCTGTGGGGTTTGATCGGCACCCGCCATGCCCGTTTTGCCGACTTCGTGCGCGGTCCTGGCGCTGTGCGTCGCTATGTGGTGGCGCTGCTGCGAGGGCGGCCAGAGCATCATGTTGGCCACAATCCAGCCGGCGCGCTGGCGATCATGGCCTTGCTGACCTTGGGCAGCCTCAGTGCCGTGACCGGTTGGGCAGTCTACGAACAGTTGGGTGGCGATTGGCTGAGTGCGGCACACGACATCGCTGCGTCAGTGATGCTTGCGGTGGTTGGTGTTCACCTGCTTGGCGTGGTGGTGGCCAGTTGGTTGCGTCAAGAGAACCTCGTGGCATCGATGATCACGGGACGCAAGGCCGGTGCGCCGGAGCAAGGCATTCGCAGCGCCTGGCGCAGCGTGGCTGCGCTGATGCTGGTTGCAGTGATGAGCTACTGGTGGCTCCAGTGGCCATCCGCGCCCGACGGGGTCGGCGCGGACACGAGTCAACTCAAGCGCAACAGCGATGGTGGCAGCAACAGTGAACGGCGCTGATCGTCCGACGCATTCATCCAGCAACCCGCGGCTTGATCAACGCCGTGCGCGCCGCCAGCTGGCGCAGCAGCGAGGGCACCGTCACCGCGATGCCGATCAGGCCGCTGGCGATGCCCGGCGCCACCAGCAACACCGCGCCGATGCCGCACAGCACCTGCTCCCAACGTTTCATCTCGACCAGCAGATAGCGTGATAAAGCAGCGGCCAGGAAGACGATGCCGACGATGCAGCCGATGAAGGTGATGGCGAAGTCCTGGCCTGTGAAGCCCTTGGCCATCAGCAGCGAAGGCGAGAACACGAACACGAAGGGCACCAGCGCCTTGGCCAGGCCCAGCCGGAAGGCCATGTTGCCGGTCTTGAACGGGTCGCTGCCGGCCATGCCCGCCGCCGCGTAGGCGGCCATCGCCACCGGCGGCGTGATGTCGGCCAGCACGCCGTAGTAGAAGACGAAGAAGTGCGCCACCAGCGGCTCCACGCCCATCTGCACCAGCGTGGGGCGGCCACCGTCACCATGATGATGTAGTTGGCCGTGGTGGGAATGCCGCAGCCCAGCAGGATGCAGACCAGGCCGGTCATCACCAGGGCCACTGCCAGCGCCAGCGACTGCGGCGCGATCAGCGACGCGGGGATGAACGAGCCCACGCCGCCGGCCATCGAGGTGGCGGCGCCGGTGATGATGTAGCTGATCTTGAAGCCCACGCCGGTGAGCGTGACCACGCCGATGACGATGCCCACCGTGGCCGCCGCCGCGCCCACCGCCAGCGCGTACTTGGCACCGGTCTCGAAGGCTTCGATCAGGGCGCTGGCGCGATGCGGCCCTCGATCTTCAGGCCCCGGATGGCCATGGCGCCGCCCGCCACGCCGGCGGCAAACAGGCCCAGCTTGGCCGCCTCGTTCTGCAGCCCGCCAAAGACCAAGGCCAACAGCACCGCGTGCAGCGCGGCCATCACCGCCCATTGCACCGGGCGGTTGTCCTCCATGCGCGTCACCAGACCGACGATCACGCAAGAAGTGATGCCCGAGAACGCCGCCAGGTAGGGCGTGCGGCCCGTGACCAGGATGCTGATCAGCAGCGCCAGCGGGATCAGCGTGGGCCAACGCTGGCGCAGGCTCTCGCAGCTTGGGCATTTCTTCTTCGGTCAAGCCGCGCAAGCCGAAGCGCTTGGCCTCGAAGTGCACCTGCATGAACACGCCGAAGAAGTGCATGAAGGCCGGCACGGCGGCGGCCGTGATGATGGTCTGGTAGGGCACCGCCAGGAACTCGATCATCAGGAAGGCCGCGGCTCCCAGCACCGGCGGCGTGATCTGCCCGGCGGTGGACGAGGCTGCTTCCACGGCGGCGGCGAACTCGCGCCGGTAGCCCACGCGGATCATGGCCGGGATGGTGAGCGAGCCCACTGTCACCGCGTTGGCCACCGACGAGCCCGACAGCATGCCGAACATCGCCGAGCCGAACACGCTCACCTTGGCCGGCCCGCCGGCATAGCGCCCGGCGATGGTCGAGGCCACGTCGAGGAACAGCTGGCCCAGCCCGATGCGCGTGGCCAGCACGCCGAACAGCACGAAGTGGAAGACGTAGGTGGCCACCACGCCCACCGCCACGCCGTAGATGCCCTGGCTGGTGAGGTACTGGTGGTTGACCAGTTGGCTCCAGCTGGCCCCGGCGTGCTTGAGCAGGCCGGGGAACACCGGGCCGGCCAGTGCGTAGGCCATGAAGACCATGGCGATGATGGGCAGCGGCCAGCCCATCGCGCGGCGCGTGGCCTCCAGCAGCAGCACGATCAGGATCGAGCCCATGGCCACGTCCAGCGTGCCGGGGTTGCCGACGCGGAAGGCCAGGTCCTCGAAGATCCAGGGGATGTAGAGCACCGAGGCGGCGATCGCCAGGGCCAGCAGCCAGTCGAACCAGGGCACGCCGCCCGGGGCGGTCAGGCGGTGCTGCGCATCGCGCTCCAGCAGCGCCTTGTGGTGCGGGAAGACCAGGAAGATCAAGCCCAGCACGAAGGCCAGGTGCACGCCGCGGTGCGTCACCTCCTGCAGCAACCCGAAGCCGGCCGTGTAGTAGTGGAAGATCGACAGCAGGATCAGCAGGGTGCCGACGATGGTGGCCGCTGGCGCGACCAGCGGCCGGAAACGCATCTCTGGGTCGAACTTCTGTTCCAGCTCTTTCAGCTTTCGTCGTCGGGCAGGCTGGTGCTCATGGGGGCTGGTGCTCACTCGGGCATTGAAAACAACACAGGGCAGCGTTGGAGCTGCCCTGCGCGCGCTGCGCTGGCGCGTGGCCTACTTGATCAAGCCGGCTTCCTTGTAGAAGCGTTCTGCACCGGGGTGGAACGGGATGCCCGCACCCTTCACGGCGTTGTCCTTGGTGATGAGCTTGCCCTTGGCGTGGCCCGAGGCCAGCATCTTCTGCGCCGCGTCGCTGTACAGCGCCTTGGTGATCTCGTAGACCGTGTTGGCATCGGCCTTGTCGCTGGTGACCCACTGCGCGCCCACGGCCAGCGTGCGCGTGGCGCCCACGCCCTTGTAGGTGCCTTCGGGGATCAGGTCTGCGGCGAAGAAGGTGTCGGTCTTGCGGATGGCGTCGGCCTGCGGACCGTCGATCGACACCAGCTCGATGCCGGTGCCCGCCGAGGCCAGCTCGGCGATGGCGCCGGCCGGCGCACCGCCTACGAAGAAGAAGGCGTCGAGCGCGCCGTCCTTCATCTTGTCGCCGGCCTGGTTGGGCTTGATGTACTCGGGCTTCAGGTCGGCGTCCTTCAGGCCGTAGGCGGCCAGGATGATGCGCGCGTCCACCAGCGTGCCCGAGCCCGGCTCGTCCAGCGCCACGCGCTTGCCCTTCAGGTCGGCCACGGACTTGATGCCCGAGCCCTTGCGCACCACCAGGTGCACGCTCTCGGGGTACAGGTTGGCGATCAGCCGCAGGCCGGGCACGTTGCCCTTGCCCTCGTAAACGCCCTTGCCGGTGTAGGCCCAGGCGGCCACGTCGGCCTGGCTGAAGCCCGACTCGATGGCGCCGCCAGCGATGCCGGTGACATTGGCCACCGAGCCGTTGGCGGCCTGGGCCGTGACCACGATCTTGCCAGGCTGTGATACCGCGTTGGCGATCATGCCGCCCACCGGGTAGTAGGTGCCGGCAGTGCCGCCAGTGCCGATGCGGAAGAACTGCTGCGCTTGCGCGGCGCCGACCAGGGCCAATGCGGCCACGGCGGCCAGGGCGATGCGGGGAATCTTCATGGGGTTTGCTCCTTTGGGAACGGGGTGCCCCAACGGCACCACCGGCTTGCGCAAAACCCCCAGGTTAACGCAGGCCCCGTGTCGGGCGGCAGATGGTCAACCCTGAAGCTCGACGGCGGGGCGCCCTGACATCGGTTCCCGGTCGGCGCGATGGCACCCGATTCGCGGCGAGGTCTGGTGCCGGTGTCGCGCGGCCGCGGTCCGCGCGACCAAAGCGTCACGCTCGCGCCGGCTGGACGCAGGGCACAGCCGCTGCGATTCGGGCATGGGGCGGTATGCTCGCCGTCATTCACTACAGCCCGCGCGTGTGGACGCGGTCTGCGGGAGTTGACCGCGATGAAAGAACTTGTGGCCTGGGGCTTGGTGTTCGCGCTGCTGGTGGGCGCCCTCGTGTGGTGGTTGCGCCGACGTGCCCGTCGCGACGAGGCCAACACCAGCGTGCTCCTGGCGGGCCTGGACGAGTCCACACTGGAGGAGCGAGCGGCCGAGGAGCAGGCCGACGCGGACGCACTGGCCGAGCGCAGGGCCGCCGAGTTGGCTGCCGAGGCGGCGGAGCGCCGCACCGCCGCGGAAGCGCAACGCCTGGCCGCCGAGCACCGAGCGGCCGAAGAGCGGGACACCGAGCAGCGAGCGGCTGAAGAGCGTGTCCGCCAGGCCGCCGAAGCGCGGGCCGCCGAGCAGCAGGCGGCCGATGCGCTTGCCCGGCAGGAAGCTCAGCGGCGCGAGGCCGAAGAAGCCCATCGTGTGGACAGCGAGCGCCACAGGGCCGAGGCCGCTGCGCGCCTCGAGGCCGAGTTGCGTGCCGAGCGCCTGGCTGCCGAACAACGCGCAGCGGCCGAAGCGCAGCGCCGAGCCGCCGAGGAGGCCGCCAGGCGGGAAGCCGAACAGCGGGCGGAAGAACAGCGTGCCGCTGAAGTGGCGGCGCGCGAGGCGCACGAGGCGGCCGAGGCCGAAGCGGCCGCCGCGGCGCAAGCCAGGGCGGCACAGGCCGCTGCTGTGCAAGCCGCACGGCAGGCAGAAGAACTCGCGGCAGCGCAGGCGGCGCAGGCAGCCCATGAGGCCGCGCAGAGGGCGGTGGAGGCCGCCGCCTGGGCGGCGGCCGAACAGGCGGCCAACGAAGAGGCCATGCGCATGGCCGCCGAGCAAGAAGCGCAGCGGCAACAGCAGGCCTTGCTGGCCCCGCCTGCGCCGCCGGTGGTCGCGCCTCGGCCGGCGCCGAAGCCCCCCGAGCTCACCACCGTGATGGTGGCGGACGATTCAAAGGTGGTGCGCGTGAAGACCAGCCGCGTGCTGGCCAAGCACCAGTACCGCATCGTGCTGGCCGAGGACGGCCTGGACGCGCTGCGCCAGATCGAGCAGGCGCCGCCCGACGTGCTGATCACCGACGTGGAAATGCCCGGCCTGGACGGCTTCGAACTCACGCGCCGCGTGCGCGCCGATGCGCGCACGGCCAGCATCCCCATCATCATGGTCACCTCGGCCGATGACACGCTGCGCCAACGGGCCAAGGACGCCGGTGTCGATCTGCTGTTGGGCAAGCCCTATGACGACGACGCGCTGATCGCCCAGATCGAGGCCAGCCTGGGCCTGACCAGCAGCGCATGACCTGGCGCTGGCGGCGCCATTGCTTCCCTCGAACCCGGGCCTCGCCTGCCTGCTGGAGAACGCCATGACCATCACCCGCCGCACTGCCCTCACGGTCACGCTGGGCGCTGGCGCTGCGCTGTCCATCGATCGCCTGGCCGCGGCACAGTCCGCGTGGCCGCGCCAGTCCATCCGCTTCGTGGTGCCGTTCGCGCCGGGTGGCACCTCGGAGATCGTGGCGCGCACGGTGGCCAACGAGCTCACCAAGCAGCTGGGCCAGACCGTCTATGTGGACAACAAGGGCGGCGGCGCGGGCCTGCCCGCCATGATCGAGGTGTCCAAGGCCACGCCCGACGGCCACACCATCATCCTGGGCCACGTGGGCTCCTTGGCGGTGAACCCCTACATCTTTCCCAACCAGCCATTCGACGTGAACCGGGACTTCATGCCCGTCACCTTGCTGGCCAAGGTGCCCAACCTGTTCGTGATCCACCCCGACGTGCCGGCGAAGAACTTCCGCGAGTTCGTGGCCCACGTGAAGAAGCACCCCGGCCAGCTCAACTACGGCTCGGCCGGCAACGCCAGTGCCGGGCACCTGGCGATGGAATACCTGAAGCTGGTGACAGGCATGTTCATCACCCACATCCCATATCGCGGCACCGGTCCGCAACTCACCGATCTGCTGGCCGGCCGCACCCAGGCCAGTTCGGCCGGCCTGCCGGCCTTGCTGTCACACATCAAGAGCGGCAAGCTTCGACCCATCGCCGTCGGCACACCGCAGCGCCTGGCGGCCCTGCCCGACGTGCCCACCGTGGCGGAGATGGGGTTCAAGGATTTCGAGACCTCGCAGTGGTACGGCATCCTGGCGCCGGCGGGCACGCCGGCGGACATCGTCAAGCGCCTGCAGGAGGAATCGCTCAAGGCGCTGAAGTCCAACTCGGTCACCGAGCGCTTTGCCAGCGACAGCGCCATCGGCGGCGGCGGCCCGCCGGCCGAATTTGCCGCCTACATTGCGCAGCAGCAGAAGATCTGGAAGGAGATCGTCAAGCGCGCTGGCATCAAGGCGGACTGAGTTCGTGCTGCCCACGGACACGCAGGCCTGGTAACCAGCTGGTAACGGCAGCGCACCTACAACACAATCCACGGCGTCATCACCGGGTCCTGGTCGCATTGACCGAGACCGGCGATGACCCGGGGGATCGTGGACGATGACGTCAGCAGCCGTGCCCGCCGTGTCCGGTCGACCAGCGCAACAGCATTGGCGTGTGTGCCTGCTCGGCTTGCCCTGCCTGGTCGGTGATGATCCTGCTGTCATGGTCAGGCTCTCGCCGAAGGATGCAGCATTGCTGGCGGTGGTGGCGCTCGATGGCCCATTGGCCACAGACCATGTCGCGGCGCTGATCTGGCCCGATCTGGAACGCAGGAAGGCCGACACCAACCTGCGCCAGCGCCTGTTCAGGATGCGGCGCGAGATTGGCACCAACCTGATCGTCAGTGGCGCCTTGTTGCGGCTCGGCCCGCAGGTGCAGACCGATCTGGCCCCCACCTTGTTGCGCATTGGTACCGATGAGCATGCTGGCCATGAGGCATTCCTCGGTGATCTGGACTTCGAAGACCAAGCCGAGCTCGCCAGCTGGGTTCACCAAGCGCGACGACGATGGCGCGAGCAGCGCGATGCCGCACTGGCCGCTGCCGCCGCCCAATGCGAGGCGAGCGGAGCCATCGCGCGTTGCCTGGTCTACGCCCAGCGCCTGATCGACAGCGACCCCATGTCAGAACACGCCCAGCGCCGCGTGATGCGCTTGCATTACCTGCGTGGCGATTGCAGTGCGGCGATCGCCGCTTTCGAGCGCTTCGAGCTCAAGTTGAAGGACGAGCTCGGTGCGCGGCCGTCCGCCGAAACGGTGGAATTGCTCCAGACCATCGAGCGCGGTGCGGCCACGCTGCCGGTGCGCCGCGCCGTCGTGCCGGCCAGCCTGAGCCGGCCGCCGCGCCTGATCGGTCGGGAGGCCGATTCCGCAGCACTGGCCCGCGCCTGGTCTGGCCGGCGCGCGTTTGCCCTGCAGGGCGAGGCGGGCATTGGCAAGACCCGCTTGCTGCAGGATCTGGTCGCTCGCAACGACGGGGTGGTCATGGTGCAGGCGCGACCCGGTGACGCCGGAATCGCCTATGCCGTGTTGGCGCGTTTGCTGCGGGCCGTGCTGGGACGGCATGGCATCGCACCCGACGATGCGCGGCGCCGGGAACTCGCCCTGTTGCTGCCCGAGCTGGGCGCCGCGGTCGCCGTGTCGGGCCAGGCGCAGCGCCTGCTGTTGCACCGCGCCGTGGACGCGACACTGGCCGACGCGGTTCGCCTCGACCTGCGCGCCGTCATCGTCGACGACCTGCACTTCGCGGACGACGCGAGCATTGAACTCATCCAATCGCTGTCGCACTCGGAGGCCCTGTCGGGGCTGAACTGGGGTTTCGCGCAACGGCCAGCGGACGCGGGAACGGCGGCCAGGGCGTTGAGAACCGCACTGGAGGAGTCGCAGCGACTGGAGTTGGTGTCGCTGGCCCCGCTGGACACGGCACAAACGGCCAGGTTGATCGACTCGCTGGCCTTGCCGGGCTTCGATGCTGGGTGCCTGGCACCGGCGCTGCTGACACACACCGGCGGCAATCCGATGTTCGTGCTCGAGACCTTGAAGGACATGCTGCTGTCCGGACACGTGCAGGGCACGGATCGACTGCCGCAACCGACCACGGTCGCAGCGCTGGTGGAACGACGCTTGGCGCAACTTTCGCCGGCCGGCCTCAAGCTGGCGCGCACCGCAGCACTGGCGGGCGCCAACTTTTCTGCGGAACTGGCCGCCGCTGTGCTCGAGGCTCATCCGCTCGATCTGGCCGAGCCCTGGCGCGAACTCGAATCGGCGCAAGTGCTGCGCGAAAGTGCGTTCGCACACGACCTGATCGGCGAGGCCACGAGGGCGTCGGTGCCCTTGCCGATTGCGCAGTTGCTGCACCGACGCATCGCCCAGTATCTTCAGGCCCGGCATGCACCGCCCGCAAGCATCGCGCCTCATTGGGCCGGCGCCCTCGAATGGGCGCTGGCCGGTCAGGCACACGCGCAGGCGGCACGCCTCGCCCAGAATGCCTCGCAGCGTGGCCACGAAGTCGAGCAGTGGCAACAGGCGCGCCTGTGCTTCGACCAGGCTGGTGACAGCGAGCGATCGTTCGACGCGCGCTGCGACAGTGTGCAGGCCATCATCGTGGTGCATGGTGTCGCACAAGCGGTCGGGATGATCGATTCGCTGCTGTCGGATGCCACCTCGGATCGACAACGTGCATCCGCCTGGACGGCGCGTGCCACCGCTGCGCTGATGTCCGCCAACTACCCGCTTGGCATCGCAGCGGCCGTGCGTGCGGCTGAATTGGCCCAGCAGCTCGAATCGCCTTGGCCGCGCTTCGAGGCTGCGCGACTGCATGCGGTCGGCCTGGCCCAGGCCGGACGCGCCATCGAGGGCCTGGCCGTCATCGAAGCGTTCCGAGAACAGGTCGAGCGCGACGGCGATGCGGCGCAGAGGGGTCACTTCTGGGCCGACTGCGCCTACGTCTTGAACACCGCACGGCGACTGCGTGACACGGCGGTCGCGCTGGAGCGAGCCATGGCCAATGCCAAGGCGCTGGGCGACCTGGCCGAACTGGCCACCCTCACATCGAACCTTGCCACCGTCAAAGGCAACCTGGGCAACGTGGACGAGGCGCTGACCCTGGCTCGACGGGCTTGGGCATTGCAGAACGAACTGGGCATCACGGGCGGGCCGACCGGCGGTGTGGTTGAAACCTATGTGGGCCTGTATTGCGGCATGGTTGGGCGCTACGACGAGGCGCTGGAGCGGCTCGATGGCGCGCTGGCAGGCTTTCAACGCGATGACCAGGTTCTGTGGATTGCCGTGGCGAGTAACCACAAGGCCCAGTTGCTGATCGACCTGGGCCAATTCGCGCGCGCACGGCAGGCGCTCGAATACCAGCCACCGGCGGTCGAATCGGTGCAGGCTCGTCGGGCCACGGTGGCGGCGCGCATCGATCGTGCCCTTGGCCAGGACGGCGAGCGCGAGTTGAGTGGTGCGTTGCGGTTGCTTGAGCGGGGCGGTGACGCGCATGTGCGCATGCAAGCGCTGCTCGATCTGGCGACGACGCTCGAGCCGGGTGCTGCGATTGAGCGCTGCGACGAAGTGCAGCAAATGGCAGGCGACCTCGAATTCGGCGGCGTCTCGATGCGCGCGGGCCTGCTGCGCTCGCTCGCGTTGCTGGGCGCACGGCGCTCCGCCGATGCATTGGCGCAGTTGCGCGAATTGCTGCCTCGACTGGACCAGGTGCAGCCGGCCGACATGTACCTGCCGCAGGCCTGGTGGATTGCCGTCCAGGTGTTCGAAGCCAGTGGCGTCCGCGACGAGGCCGCGATGGCATTGGCGCGGGGTGCGCGCTGGATTCATCAGGTGGCTTTGCCAAGGGTGCCCGAGGCTTTTCGTGACAGCTTCCTGCATCGCAATGCCACCAACCGCGCCCTGCTCGCTGCCGCCGGTCGGCAGTGGCCCTGATGGGCCCAGGGCCCTGACCCGCGCAGTAACACCGCGGTAACGGGGGGGTGCCTAAATTGGCCCTCGGATCCGGGCGATGGTCGCCCGGATCGGTGACGCTCCGTCGAGCGTCCCAACAGTCCGGGAGTCGCCAATGGCGCTCCGAGGAGGATGCCATGTCCTATCTCTATGTGAACAACGTCGCGGTGTCGGAAAGTGCAACTGCGGTTGATTTCGTGGTCCGACTCGATGCGCCGTCACTCAATCAAGTCACGGTCAATTTTTCGACCGCCAACGGCACGGCAGTCGGCAACAGCGACGTGATCGGCCAGGCCGGCACGTTGACCTTTGCTCCCGGTGAAACGAGCAAGTCGATTCACGTGCTGTTGCTCGACGGCACGGTGGCCGAGCGGACCGAGGCCTTCTGGCTCAACCTCTCCAGCGCGGTCAACGCCACGATCACTCAGGCGAGCGCGACCGCCACGATCTTCGACAATGACGGTACACCGGGCACGCCGGCCATTTCGGTCAGTGATGTCGTGGTCGATGAGTCTGGCAAGACAGCGACGTTCCTCGTGTCCCTGGACAAGCCGTCGATCCTGCCGGTGTCGGTCAGCTACGGCACCACCAGTGACACTGCGTTCACGGCACAGGACTTCGTCGGCGCGAACGGAATCCTGAACTTTGTGCCCGGCGAGATGGTCAAGGCCGTGACCGTCGACCTGATCAATGACTTGATCGCGGAGAACGACGAGTTCTTCAAGCTGGTGCTGGCCAACCCGAGTGCTGCCACGATGGCCGACCCAATCGGCGTGGCGATGATCGGACACAACGATGCGCCGCCGACCAGCACGCCACAGATTCTGCTCACGCCGGTGGCTGTCGGCGAAAATCAGTCCAGTGCCGATTTCTTGGTGCAACTGAGCGCGCCGTCGCTCAATGAAGTGCGGGTGGACTTCTCTACCGCCAATGGCACCGCGGTCGGAAACTCGGATGTCCAGGGTCGAACCGGCACGCTGGTGTTTGCGCCGGGCGAAACGACCGGCTCGGTTCGCGTGCTGCTGCTCGACGACACCGTCGCGGAGCAGGCGCAGGCCTTCTGGCTCAATCTGAGCGGCCCGGTCAATGCCACCCTCGCACAGGCGAGCACCACAGCGACGATCTACGACAACGACGGCACCACGGGTACTCCTGCGATCTCCATCGCGGACATGGCGGTCGATGAGAGCACCAACATTGCCCGCTTTTCGGTCTGGCTCGATCGCCCGTCGACCTCGACCGTGACAGTGCGCTACAGCACCGCTGACGATACCGCCAAAGCGGGACAGGATTTCCTGGCCGGCGCCGGCACGCTGAGCTTCGCACCGGGCGAGGTGGTCAAGACAGTGGCCGTCGACATCGTCAACGACGCACTCGCCGAGGTCGATGAGTCGTTCCAGGTGCTGCTGAGCGGTGCGTCCAACGCCACGATCGCAGACGGTGTCGGGGCCGGCATGATCGGGCGCAGCGACACCGCATTGGTCAGCCAACCGCAAGTGTTGCTCGGGCCCGTGGTGGTCAGTGAAGGCGACACCAGTGCGGACTTCTTGGTTCAGTTGAGCGCACCGTCCGCCAATCAAGTGCGCGTGAATTTTTCGACCGCCAATGGCACGGCGGTCGGGAATTCGGATGTGCAGGGTCGCACCGGCACGCTCAGTTTCGAGCCGGGCCAGACGACGCAGACCGTGCGAGTGCTGCTGCTCAATGACACGGTGGTCGAGCAAACGGAGGCGTTCTGGCTCGATCTGTCGGGGGCGGTCAACGCGACGATTCCGCAGGCGCGCATGTCTGCGACCATCATCGACAACGACGGCGCCACGACCTACAGCTACGGCATCGGCAACGATCAATACACGGTGGCCAGCGTCTCCGACCGCATTGCGGAGAGCGTGAACGGTGGCATCGACACGGCCCGTTCGAGCGTCAGCTACAGCCTGCCAGACAACGTCGAGAACCTGGTGCTCTCGGGGGCCGCACTCAGCGGCTTCGGCAATGCCGGCAACAACATCTTTCGCGGCACCTCCGTCAACAACACCTTCGATGGCAAGGAGGGCATCGACACGGTGGTCTTCTCCGGGCCTCGGGCGTCCTATGCACTGGTCGGCGACACGGCATTGCGCACGGTTTCGGGTGGCGTGGACGGCACCGACACGCTATTCTCGATCGAGCGGCTGCAGTTCAGCGACCAGATCCTGGCCAGCGACACCTTGCTCGACGGCAACACCTACAAAGCCTATGCCATGATCAACGCGGCATTCGATCGCGCACCGTCAGCGCAGGAATTGAGCCAATGGACCGCGCAACTCGATCGGCTGGGTGGCAACACACGCGATCTGGCGCAGACCATGATCAACTTCTACGCGCCAGGCGTGCCCAACGAGGTTCTGGTCGCCCACCTCTGGAGCACGATCATCGAGACACCGATTCCGCCGGACATGCTGAGCTATTTCGTCGGCCTGGTCGCGAACGGCACCTTCACCCAGGCCTCGCTGCTCGAGCGCGTGGCCGTCATTGACGAGAACGCCATCGAGGTCGTGGGCATCATCGGCCAGACCCTGCCACTGGATCCGGCCTGGTTCCCGATTCCGGGCGGCTGAGCTGCTCGATCAGTTCGACGCCGCCGACGCCGCCATCGACGCGGCCGGCATGGCCGAGGCGGCGGTGTTGGCGGGCATCTCTGCTGCACCCACCTTGGGCGCACCGATGTTCTGCTCGATGGACGGCAGCGTGTGCGCGATGCCCTTGTGGCAGTCGATGCAGGTCTGGCCTTCGTTGAACGCCACCTGGTGCTTGGCGGCCGAGCGCCTGTTCTGTTCGGCGTAGTCCATGTAGCTGTAGTTGTGGCAGTTGCGGCATTCCTGGCTGTCGTTGGCCTTCATGCGGGCCCACTCGTGTCCGGCCAGTTCGGCGCGCTTGGCATTGAATTTTTCGGGTGTGTCGATCAGGCCCAGGAGCTTGTGCAGCACCTCGTTGCTCGCCTGGATCTTGCGGATGATCTTCGGGCCCCATTCGCGCGGCACATGGCAGTCGGGGCACGTGGCGCGCACGCCGGTGCGGTTCTGATAGTGGATGGTGTTGCGGTACTCGACGAACACGTTGTCGCGCATCTCGTGGCAGGAGATGCAGAACTCCTCGCGGTTGGTCAGCTCCAGGGCCGTGAAAGCCACCCCAGAAGACGATGCCGGCGACGAACGCAATGGCGATCAGCGCGAACTTCGGGGTCTTCGCGAAGGCCCAGAGGCGGTGGATCAGGTTGGACATGGCCGCGGATCCTCGGCGCAGGCCGCGGGCGCGGGTGAAGGTGTTGTCCACCAGGACCTTGGCGTCGGTCTGCGGCACGTGGCATTGCGTGCAGAAGTAGCGGCGCGGGCTGATGTTGTCCAGTTCGGTGCCGGTGCCCGTGCGGAAGTGGGTGACGCTGACCTTGGTGGCGCCGCTGGCCTTGGTCTTGCCCCCAGGCATGGCAGTCCATGCACTTGTTGAAGTTCCTGGTGATCTGGTAGCCCTGCGTGTTGTGCGGGATCAGCGGCGGCTGCTGCACGAAATCGCGGTCGCCCACGGCGTGGTCGCGCTCCTGGTGCGAGGCGGCTGGCGGGTTGTCCTGGTTCACCGGGGTGCCGCCGCGCAGGCCCTGCAGCTTCACCGGGCCTTCCTGGGCCTGGGCCACGCTGGTCATGGTTTGCGCGCCGAGCACGGCAAGGCCGCAGGCCAGGATGAGTTTGGCGATGGTCTGGACTCGCATGGTCATTGCCTTTTCAGATCGAAACGGTGGGTGTAGCGAAAGACGTCCGGGCCGCACGTCGATGCAGCGTCCGCAGTTGGTGCAGTTGGCGTCGGTGATCACTGGCGAGGCGCCGCCCTTGCCCTTCAGCGGCAGGCTGATCACCTGCGGTTCGGGGCAGACGGCGAAGCAGTCGGCGCAATCGTTGCAGCGGCTCGCGTGCGTGGCCGCCACGCGCAGCAAGGCCTTGTGTCCGATGAGTGCATAGGCCGCACCCACGGGGCAGACATGGCCGCACCAGCCGCGCGCGGCGCAATGGGCAGATCGAACACGAACACGCCCAGCGTGCGCCCCAGGCCACCGTGCCGCCGAAGATCAGCGCGCGCTGGGTCGCCGGAAACCGGGTTGACGAACTCCCACACCGCCTGGCCGGTGACGGCGCAGGCCAACAACACGGCACCCAGCAGCCAATAGCGCAAATCCGCGCGCGGCGAGCGGCCGGTGCGCAGCTTGAAGGTTTGGCGCAACCAGGCCGCGCCATCGGTGACGGCGTTCACCAGGCCACCCAGCTGCAGAACACGCGGCCGCCCACCGCCGCGTAGAAGGCGATGACGATGGCCACGCCAGTCAGCGCACTGGCTTCGGGCCAGTGACGTGCAGCCAGCACCTGGGCCAACGCCAGCGGGTCGGTGAGCGGCAAGATGCCGAGCGTCAAGCTCGACGACAGGTTGCGCCAGATCACCCACACACCGGCCAGGGCCGAGCAGGAACAGCGCGAAGATGGCCAGTTGCGACAGGCGCCGCAGGACGAGAAAGCGGTGCGCCAGCCACCAGCCTTTGTCGCGCACGGCGTCCCGGCCGATGCGGTTCTGCCCCTGGCCTGGGTGCAGCGGGCGCAGCCATCGAGGTCGTGTTCACGGCGCAACCCCCGAGGCCGGCGCATAGGGCTGTGCCCCGGAGCGCAGCGGCGCCAGGTCACCCGGCACCGGCGTGGCGGGCAGGTTCTGCACGGGCTGGTCGAACTGGGGTCGGCCGCCTCGGTTGCCGGCCTCCCAGCCCTTGCGGTAGTGGTGGCCGAGTTCACCGCGTGCCACCGCCACCGGCAGCACCTTGATCGCGGCTTTCTCCAGCACGCAGGCCTTCTCGCACTTGCCGCAGCCGGTGCAGGCATCCTCGTGCACCGTGGGCAGGAACATCGCGTGCCGGTCACTTCGGGCGTTGCTGATCTTCTGCAGGCTGATGGCCTTGTCGATCAGCGGGCACACGCGGTAGCAGACATCGCAGCGCAGGCCCAGGAAGTTCAGGCAGTTCTCCTGGTCGATCAGCACGGCCAGGCCCATGCGCGCCTTGGTGATGTCGGTGAGCCGGTGGTCGAGGGCGCCAGTCGGGCAGGCCTTCACGCAGGGGCAGGTCCTCGCGCATCTCGCAGGGCACCGCGCGGGCCTCGAAATAGGGCGTGCCGATGGCCACGTCGCGCGCCAGGCCGTCGCCCCATTGGCTGAGCTTGAGGTTCTGCGGCGGGCAGTCGCGCACGCACAGGCCGCAGCGGATGCAGGTGCCGAGGAACTGGTCCTCGTGCAGGGCGCCGGGGGGGCGCAAGGCCTGTGCCGGCAAGGCCTGCGCCGGCCGCCCGAGCAGCGCCGCGCCGCCGGCGATCAAGCCAGCGGTGGTGGCGCTGGCGCTGGCTTGCAGCACCTGGCGGCGGTTCAATGTCAGCCCCTCGCCCGGCGGGTACGCCAGGCGGTCCCCGAGGAGATTGCGGCCTTGCAGGGCGGCGGCACCAGCCGCATGGAAGAAGCTTCAACATGCATCACCTCCACGCCTTCAGGCGCGGGCCACTTTCACGGCGCACTCTTCGAAGTCGGTCTCCTTCGAGATCGGGCAGGTGGCGTCCAGCGTGAGCTTGTTCACCAGCCGGCCTTCATCGAAGAAGGGCACGAAGATCAAGCCCTTGGGCACCTTGTTGCGGCCCTTGGTCTCCACCTGCGCGGTGATCTCGCCGCGGCGCGAGGGCCACCTTGATCTTCATGCCGCGCTGGATGCCGCGTTGCTGCGCGTCGTCGGGGTGCATGAACACCACCGCTTCCGGGCACCGCGCGGTGCAGCTCGGGCACGCGGCGTGTCATCGAGCCGGTGTGCCAGTGCTCCAGCACGCGGCCGGTGCACAGCCACAGGTCGTATTCCTTGTCGGGGCTCTCGGCCGCAGGCTGGTAGGGCAGGGCGAAGATGTTGGCCTTGCTGTCCTTGTTGCCGTAGAAGCGCAGGCCCTCGCCGGCCTTCACGTAGGGGTCGCAGCCTTCGCGGAAGCGCCACAGCGTCTCCTTTCCGTTCACCACCGGCCAGCGCAGGCCGCGCACCTCGTGGTAGACGTCAAGTCGGCCAGATCGTGCGCGTGGCCACGGCCGAATTCGGCGTACTCTCAGAACAGGGCCTTCTACGCGAAGCCAAAGGCCTTGGACTCGTCGTTGCTGTAGTCCTTGATGTACTTGGCGTTCACCTTGGTCAGGTCGGCGGCCGGGAACTTGTTGACCTTGCCGTTCTTGTAGAGCACGTCGAACAGGGTCTTGCCCTTCAATTCGGGCTTCTTGGCCAGCAACTCAGCAGGCCCACCTCCTCGATCTCTGGAAGCGCTTGCTGAACTCCATCATCTGCCACAGGTCCGAGCGCGCCTGGCCTGGCGCGCTGACCTGCTGGCGCCAGAACTGCGTGCGGCGCTCGGCATTGCCGAAGGCGCCCTCCTTCTCGACCCACATCGCTGCGGCAGGATCAGGTCGGCGCCGCGCGCGGTGCCGCAGGCGCTGGGCTGGCCGGTGAGGCTGAAGGGGCTGTTGCCCGGCTGGCTGATCTTGCCGGTGAGCAGGTGGATGTTGTAGACCATGTTGTTGGCCCAGGTGCCGCGCGTGTGCTGGTTGAAGCCCATGGTCCACAGGCTCCATCACCTTGATCTTCGGGTCGGCGTAGAGCTTTGGCCAGGTCGATCAGCTGCTTGACCGGCACGCCCGACAGTGCCTCACCTTGTCTGCCGTGTACTCGCTGACGAACTTGGCGTATTCGTCGAAATTGATCGGCGGAGTCGTCCGGGTTGGCCTTGGGTTTGCCATCGGCGCCAGGGTAGCCGTTGGCCGTGGCGTCCTTCTCCAGCGCGTGCGCCGGGCGCAGGCCGTAGCCGATGTCGATGGCGCCTTTCTTGAAGTTGACGTTCTTCTTCACGAACTCGGTGTTCACCATCTTGTTGGTGATGAGGGTAGTTCGCGATGAAGTTGAGGATGGCCAGATCGGTCTGCGGTTGAACACCATCCCCAAGTCCGCCAGGTCGAAGCTCGCGGTGCTCATAGGTGGACAGCACGGCCACCTTGCTGTTCGGGTTGCTCAGGCGCCGGTCGGTGATGCGGCTCCACAGCACCGGGTGCATCTCGGCCATGTTGCTGCCCACAGCACGAAGGCGTCGGCCTGCTCGATGTCGTCGTAGCAACCCATGGGTTCGTCGATGCCAGGTGCGCATGAAGCCGGTGACGGCGCTGGCCATGCAGTGGCGAGCATTCGGGTCGAGGTTGTTGGAGCGGAAGCCGCCTTCCCAGCTTGGCGGCGGCATAGCCTTCCCACACCGTCCACTGGCCGGAGCCGAACATGCCCACGCTGGTCGGGCCGTCCTTGGCCAGCGACTCCTTCCACTGGCGGCCATCAGGTCGAAGGCCTCGTCCCAGCCCACCGGCGCGAACTCGCCGTTCTTGTCGTACCTTGCCGTCCTTCTTGCGCATCAAGGGCGTGGTCAGGCGGTCCTGCCGTACATGATCTTGGACAGGAAGTAGCCCTCGATGCAGTTCAGGCCGCGGTTCACCGGCGCGTCCGGGTCGCCCTGCGTGGCCACCACCTTGCCATCCTGCACGCCCACCATGACGGCGCAGCCAGTGCCGCAGAAGCGGCACGGCGCCTGTCAGCGCACGGCCACGTCGGCCGCGTTCTGCGCCGCCGCGGGCGGGTTGGCCGCATGCACGACGATGGGGATGCCTGCGGCAGCGGCCGTGGCGGCGAGGGCCCGCAGGACTTGATGAAATCCGACGATTGGCAGGCATCTGGGGCTCCGTATCCTGGACGTGTAGCGGGACTGTGGCGAAGCATTGAAATTCTTGATCTCGGACAGTTTGCGACGCTGCGCCGCGCTTGTCCGTGGAACTGATTCAACTTTCGCTTCGAGTAGGGTCCAAGCCCGAACGGCGGGCCGCTGTCGCTGAGGCTGGACCGCCAATCGGTGTAGGCCTCCACCGGCGTGCTGGTGGACGGCGCATCGGGGCCCGGGTATTCGTACACCAGCGAGGTGTTCAACACTTCGGGCCACATGGCGATTTCGGCCATCGTGGCGGCCGCTGCACGCTCGGGCGTGTCCTCGACCACCACCACCAGGGCGGCCGTCTTCGGGGCTGCCGGCGCCGGTCTGCCGTTCGGCGATCTCCAGGCCGGGCAGTTGCCGCAGTGCAGCTTCCACCGCGGGCAGATCGGCGGCGCGCGCGCGCACCACGATGCCAAGAATGCTCATGTCGATGTCCAGGTTGTCGTGCCGGCCCGATGCGGGCCCGGCACGGGGTATCAGGCGCCGGCCAGCATCACGTAGATGTCCGTGTCGGCGAACAGGCGTTTCAGGGTTTGAAAGGCGGTGTCGGCCAGCTCGGCGCCGGCGCAGCGTATCGGCGGTGAGCATGACTTCGACTTCGCCTTCACCCACAGTCACGGATTGAACCCAGTGCGTGCCATCCAGCTGGCCGCTGCCCAGGGCCCGGGCCAATGCGTCGAGGACGGCCTTCACATCGTCTTCGGGGCCATTCAGCGTGGGCGGGCCGCTGCGCGGGCCGAGCGTGAACTTGCAGTCGGGCCCCAGGCTGCCCTGATGGCACGCGTCACACCCGTTCCGCCCAGCGCGGCGCGGAGGTTGAGGGCTTGAATCCGGACGACTGGATGTTTCACGGAGTCGACTGTGGCCCCGAACGCGGCGCCAGTCCTTGACATCGGTCAACGCACTGAAGGCGTGCATCGCCAGACGCCGTCGACCAAGGGTGCCGGCCGGTCCCACCCGTGCCCGCCTGTACAAAAAGCAGGCAATGGGTGCCGCTTGCAAGTGCTGGAGTTCAAAGGCTTCTTGCGCGAGGCCCGCTCGGCCGGTGTATGGCGCGCCTGTACTTCAGGCCGCCGCGGCGCCGCCGCAAGCCGAGCCATCGGCACCTGCCAATCGCGAGTGCCGATTTTGTTGCGAATTGTCGTGTGCCCGGGATGTGGCACGCCTGATGCAATGAGCCTTGCGACACGACTTTCAATCGACTGGAGCAAATCATGACCGCGCTGCGCAAGATCTTGGTGGTGGACGACGACCCCGTGGTCGGCAAGAGCTTTGACCAGGTGTTGACCAACAAGGGTTACGAAGTGGTGATGGCGCACAACGCCGCCGAAGCGCTGGAGCGCATGCGCAAGAGCGAATACGACGTGGTGTACACCGACATCCGCATGCCGGGCATGGACGGGCTGGAACTGGCCGAGAAGGTCAAGGCGCGTCGCCCCTGGACGCCGGTGGTGATCGTGACCGGACATGGCACCGTCGACAACGAGCGGCGTGCGATGGACGCCGGCGTGACGGCCTTTCTGCACAAGCCGCTGTCGCCCGAGATGATCGAGGACAGCGCGACCGAAGCGCTGCAGCAGGGCACGGCAGCAGGCGCAACGGGCGCCAGTGGCGGCCGAGGTGGCGCAGTCGAACCGGCACCGGTGGCGGTTGAAGCCATCACCCCGTGCGTGAAAGCCGCCTAAAGAACGTGGCCCTGTTCTGGCAGCCCCGTTCATCGGCTTGGTCTACGCCAGGTTCATGCCCATCGTCGGGCTGGGCGTGCTGGTCTGGATGGCCGGCGAAGAATTGGCCACGCCGCAGCAACGCAGCCGCGTGATGCGTGGCTTGACGATGATGGGCAAGCTCGCCGCTGCCCCGTTCATCGGCCTGGGCTTTATCGTCCTCGGCCCCTTCGTCGCGCTCGGCACGCTGCTCGGTGGGATTGTTCGGATCCAAGGCCGCCGAGTAAGCCCGGCCGAGACAAGCGATCGATTGCCAGACACCCCACAGGCAAGAACAAGAGGTGACACCATGAACGACAAGGTCAGGATCCTGGTGGTGGATGATGAGGACGTGGTGCGTCGCTGCTGACGTCCGCACGCTGGCCAGCGAGCGTTGTGTGGTCGAGACGGCCCGCAACGGCTTCGAGGCGCTGCAACGGATGCAAGATCAGCGCTGCGAGGTCGTGCTGCTCGACCTGCGCATGCCCGGCATGGGTGGCATGAACGTCCTGAAGGCGATCAAGGCGCGCTGGCCCGAGTGCGAGGTGATCATCATCACCGGCCACCCGATGCTGAAACCGCCAGGAATCCGTCACGCTCGGCGCGCACGACTATTCGCCAAGCCCGTCGGGCCGGACGAGGTGATCAGCGCGACCAACAAGGCCTTGCTCAGCAAGCGCTGGGCCCTGCGCCGCGAACCCTCTCCCGCGCAAGCCCTGATGCATTGAAGCCGGTGCGGGGCTCGCCCGTGCGCTGTGAACGACACGCCGCCCGCGGGCCCATGAATTGACCATGATCTAGACCCCAAGACAAGGATTGCACCGATGTGGTTCTATAGAGTTTCGTCAAGCGCCGCTCAAACCAGACACGATCCTGCCCCGGGCAGCGCTGACATCAAGCGCCAGGAACCACGATGAAGCAAAAGGCCATCCGCGCAGGGGCGTCGCTCACGCCCTGGTCCAGGGGCATGGTTGGTGCCGGGGCGATCGCGGTGGCCCTGTGGGCCCTGGCGCCCGTGGCGCTCGCCGTCGAGTCCAAGCTCACCAAGGAAGACGAGGCCTGCCTCAGGTGCCACGACCACGAGGTCGGCAAGGAGCGTCTGAGAAGAAAACTGGGCGACGGCAAGACCTTGTCGCTGGACATCTCGAGCCGCGACTTCATCGAGTCGATGCACAACGGCACCAGTTGCGAGGACTGCCACGACAGCCTCGACGGCAAGACCCACGGCAAGGTCAAGACCGCGCTGGGCAGCCGCCGCGAGCTGTCTGAGTCGATGCAGCCCAGCTGCGTCACCTGCCACAAGAAAAGGTCAAGCAGTACGACGACGGCATCCATGCGTCCCAGGTCAAGCAGGGCAGCGACAAGGCCCCGCTGTGCCCGGACTGCCACGCGCCGCACACCCTGCGCTCGGTGAAGATCGTCACGCCGATCGAGCCGGTGCCCTGCGCCAAATGCCACGACGAGATCTTCAAGGCCTACGCCAAGGATGTGCATGGCCAGGAGCGCATCGCCAGCGAGCAAGACCGCGCCGATCTGCGCCGATTGCCACCAGGCCCACGACAACAAGGCGGCTTCAATGGGCGATGGGCAGAAGGATGCCTGCCTGGTCTGCCACAAGGACGCGGCGCAGCTGCACAAGGACTGGCTGCCCAACACCGATCTGCACTTCGCGGCCATCTCCTGTCCGACCTGCCACGCCCCCACCTCGCAGCGCCGGGTGAACCTGCGGCTGGACGACGCGGGCACGCAAAGCAGTTGTCCGAGAAGGTGGGCGTGCCGCGCTTCGTGCAACGCGCCAACGCGGGCGACACGGCCAACAGGGGTCTGGACGAACGCGCCCTGTGGAGCCTGCCAGCGAATTCAACCAGGACGCCGGCCAGGCCAGACCGTGTTGCGTGGGCGCCTCGAAGTGCGCTCGGCGTCGAGCGCACCAACTCACCGAAAAGGCAAGGCGCTGAAGGATTGCGCCACCTGCCACCAGCAGGGGCCGAGCCCTTCCAGAGCGTGATCGTCACCATCGCCGGCCCGGACGGCCGCCCGCTGCGCCATGGGGTGCAGAAGGAAGTGCTGAGCTCGCTCTGCGATGGAATCGGTGCGCGGCTTCTACGCCATCGGCAGCACCCGCATCAAGCCGCTCGATGCTGCTGGTGCTGGGTCGTCGCCGGCGCCTTGAGCGTGCCGCTGGGCCACATGACCATCAAGCGCCTGTTCAAGGGCGTGCGCGAGCGCCGCGCTGCTGAAGCGCTGGCGGCGGCAGGCGGCGCCCGCCGCGCCCGCTTCGCGACCCCGGCAACCCCACGAAGTAGCGGAGACGACCATGACCAAGCTCTATGCGAACCCGCTGCCCGTGCGCATCTGGCACTGGACCAACGCCATCGGCTTCGTGCGCTGATCCTCACCGGCCTGCAGATCCGCTATGTCGGCCAGTTCGACCTGCTGTCGTTCCGGAGCGCGGTGGTGCTGCACAACTGGATCGGCTTCGTGGTGATCGCCAACTTCTTCGTCTGGCTGGGCTTTTACCTGTTCACCGACAAGATCAAGGTCTACCACCCCGAGCTGAGCCCGGTGAAGTTGCGCCAGCTTCCGCCAGATGCAGTACTACGGCTACGGCATCTTCCGCGGAGATCCGAACCCGCACCACGTCAGCGCCTACCGCAAGTTCAACGCGCTGCAGAGCATGATGTATCAGATCATCATGATGCTGGTGGTGCCGCTGCAGTTCGTCACCGGCGTCTGCTGTGGGACGTGGCGCGCTTCGGCACCGTGGTCGAACGCCTGGGCGGCGTGCGCGTGGTGGACACCGTGCACGTGCTGCTGTTCATCTTCTTCTGCGGCTTCATCATCGTGCATGTACTCTGGCCAGCCTGGGGCACGCCGAGCGCGCACTTCAAGGCCATGATCACCGGCTACGAGGACGTGGAAGACTCGCCACCCGTCGTTTGAGCCTCAGTTGCACTTGACACCGTTGGCAGACGCCATCTCTGGCCGGTTCGCGCACACGCGCTTGGTCACGGCGCTCTTGAATGCCCTTTGCCGGCTTCCGCCAATCGCCGCGATCAGGAGGCAGCTGATCGGCGGATGTCGTACTTCTTCATCAGCGCTTGGAAGTTGCTACGCTGCATGCCAGTCTCTTCAGCTGCTGCGGGTGACGTTCTAGTCATTGCGGCGGAGCGTTTCCTGCACGAAGGACCTCTCCACGTCCTCAACCGAGCTCTCGCGACTGCCTTTTCAGCTGATCTCTTGAAGGTTCGTCGCTGGTTCAGGGTACGTCGAAATCGGGGTGCGCGCTTACCAAATCCGACAAGTCGCTTGGCGGATGGTGTGGTCCGAGGCGAGGATCACCGCGCGTCGATGGTCGGTTTTCAAGCTCCCTCACATTGCCGGGCGTCGGCATGGTTCACCCAGCGGGCTCATGGCCGCGTCCGAAATTTCGCGACCACAGGCTTTTCGACCACATCGGCTGTGGGATTTCTTCCGGGGAAATGAAAGGCCAGGGCCGGGATGTCCTCGCGACGCTGCTCTCAAGGCCGAGGCACCTGGATCCAGGACACGTTGATGCGGTAAGTACCAGTTCACTCGCGGAAGGTTCCCTCGGCGGCACGCAGCCTTCGCGGTCTCGCCCCGTTGGTGGCGTGACCAGGCGGCACCTCACGTTGGTGCGACCTGGGTGGCGGTGCACCGCCCACGACACCCGGAGCTCAGCAGCGCTCCTGGATCCGCAACAGCAGCTGGGTGGCAGCGAGCGGGATATTGCCAGAACTCGTCGAGAAACAAAGGTGCCCTGGTTGGCCACCTCGAACATGCCCGCCGTTTGTTGGACACGGCACCCGTGAGCGAGGCCCTTGACGTACCCAAACAGTTCACTCTCGAGCAAGTTTTCAGACAGCGTGTTGCAATCCACCGTGACAAACGGCTGGTCACTTGCGCAGGCTGTTTTGGTGGATGGCACGGAGCAATCACTCCTTGCCAGTGCCCGCGCTCTCGCCGGTGATCAGCACCGTGCTGTTGGTCGGCGCGCATTTGGCGATCCAGCCCGAACACGTGCTGCATCGCCGGACTCGCGCTGATGATGTTCTCGAAGCGGTACCCGGCGCCCCTGGCTTCCTTCAGCGACTGGTTTCGCGCAGCAGGCGGCGACGCTCGAGCGCGCGGTCCACCACGTGCGCTTGAGCTCGTCGGGGGTCGAAGGGCTTGGGCAGGTGGTCGGAGGCCCCAGCGTACCCCTTCACCGCGGTCTGGATCTGCGACGGGCCAGTGACCATGGTCCCGTCGACCTCGGGGTGTCGCTCTTTCACCTGCTGCAGCACCTCCAGCCCGTCCATCTGCGGCATCATGATGTCCAGGATGACCAGATCGAAGTGGCCCTCCGTCGATCTTGCGCAGCGCATCGCG
>JADKIA010000006.1 GCA_016721465.1 Ideonella sp.
TGAACGCCTGTCACCCAAAGTGAGCGGCGCAGCATCAGCCCGCCTGCACGCGCACGCAGCCGATCTGAGGCCTTGCCGCCGCAGCGCCGGGCGGCGCGCGACGCAAAGGTTGAAAGCTTTCCCAGTCGCTGTCGTGGCTGACGGCGGCGGCCGGCTAGGCGGCTGGGCGGCGCCTTCGCGGCCGCTGCTGGCAGGCCGCCCCACCGGCAGGGGCAGCCGAACCGGCCGCGACGGGCGGCGGCGTGGGCCGCGCGGGCCGGGGCGCGGCCACCGGCCATGGCAGGCGTCTGCGGCCCCAGCTCGGAGGTCGCCACCACGCATACGCCATGCGCTGGGCCTCGTCGCGCATGCTGTCGGCAGCGGCAGCGCTGCTCCACCCAGGGCCGCGTTGCGCTGGGTCATCTGGTCGAGCTGCGACACCGTCGTTCACCTGGCCCAGGCGGCACTCTGCTCGCTGGTGGCGGCCGAGATCTCGCCGATCACATCGGTGACGCGCCTGCACATGGCCACGATTTCGCTCATCGTGGTGCCGGCGTCTGCACCTGGCGGGCACCGGCTTCCACCTTGGACACGCTGGTGGCGATCAGCGCCTTGATCTCGCGGGCGGCCTCGGCGCTGCGTTGCGCCAGGCTGCGCACCTCGCCGGCCACCACGGCAAAGCCGCGGGCCCTGCTCGCCGGCGCGAGCGGCTTCCACCGCAGCGTTCAAGGCCAGGATGTTGGTCTGAAGGCAATGCCGTCGATCACGCCGATGATGTCGGCGATCTTCTTCGAGCTGGTGTTGATCTCGTCCATGGTGCTCACCACCTGCGCCACCACCGTTGCCACCGCGCTTTGGGCCACCTGGGCCGCGCTGGTAGCCAACTGGTTGGCGGTGGCCGCGGCGTCGGCACTCTGCCGCACGGTGGCGGTGAGCTGCACCATCGAGCTGGCCGCCTGCTGCAGGCTGCTGGCGGTTTCTTCGGTGCGCTGACTCGGTCGAGGTTGCCGGTGGCGATCTCGGACGAGGCGTTGCCGATGGACTCCGACGACTGCTGCACGCTGTGGATGGTGCTGCGCAACTGGCCCACCATGCTGCCGATGGCGCGCACCGTGTCGCCGATCTCGTCGCTGGCGTCGCTTTGCGGCTGGTGGCTGAGGTCGCCCCGGGCCACGCGTTGCGCGGCCTGCGATCCCGCGGCCAGGTCCACCACGATGCGGCGCTGCGTGACCAGGCGAAGGCGATGCTGGCGGCCAGGGCAAGCACGCCAAACAGCACCACCCACACCGAGGCGCGATCGGCGGCGGCCTGCAACTCGTCGCTGCGCTGGCGTTGCGCAGCGTGCTGGCGCTCTGCACTGGTCATCAGGGCGGCCATGGCCCTTGTAGTCCGCGTCGGCACCTCTTACGGCCGCCACGCCGGTGTTCAGGGTCCACCGTGGCCGGGTCGATGGCGCTGTCGGCCGTCTTGTCGTACTTCTTCACCAGCTGGCCAGGGCGGCCGAGCGCCGCACGATCGGGGCATCCGGAGGGCAGCTTGCCGGCCGCGTCGAACTGCGCCGCCAGGGCGCCCAGGGTGCGGCCCTGCTCGGTGCGGAACGCCTTGGTGGCGTTGTCGTCCATCGAGCCGATGATGGTCATCGTGCGGTAGAGCCGGGTGTGCGCGTCGGCCATGCTGCGCTGCCGTTCGAGCAATTGCCGAGCTCGCCGCTGGCCGTGGCCTGGGCCATGGCCGCGTCGTCCAGCGCCCGGTGCGAGGTCCACAGCGAGGCGGCGAGCACCAGCACCAGCATCACCCCGCTGAGCACGGGGCCAACAAAACTTGCTGCGCAGTTTCATGATGGTGTTGCCGCGGCCTGCGTGCTGCGGCCCTGGAAGGATTGGACCCCGGCGACAGCCGCCGCGGGTCGGTCAGAAGATCCGGACGGGTGCCGTGGGGTGGCGTCCGTCGGTGCACACCTCACTTGTAGACGCCGCCGCAGACCGCGGTGTCGTCGAGCTTTTCGCAGTAGGCGCTCTTGGGCTCGATCTTCTTGGTCACCGGGTTGGTGAACTTGTAGTCCTGCCAGAACGTGCCCTTGGCGCTGGCCAATTCGACGCGCGTCCTTGACGAAGGCCTTGCCGTCCACGTCCTTCAGCTCCATGAGGTTCTTGCCGACCATCTTCTCGTTGGCACCATGGGCACGCACCACGCCGTCCAGGCCATAGACCACCGCAGAGGTCGCGGTCGATGAACTGGCCCTGCTTGTTGCTGATCTCGGCGTAGGCCTTGTCCTTGCCGTTGGCCTTGATGAAGGCCACGCCCTTCTTCACCATGGCCGTGGCCTCGGCCTGCGTGGCATTGCCAGCGGCCAGCGCGGCCGGGGCCAGCAGGCACAGGGATGCCGCCACCGCGGCGGCGAGGAAATTCGGTTGCAGATGCGTCATCGCATCTCCAGGTTGACGTCAGATTCGAATGTCTGCGGCGCCGGAAACGCCGGTGGGACAGCCTGCCGAGTACAACTTCGAGCGCTGCGGGTGCAACCACTCCCTCGTGAGCCTTGATTCTTCACGTTGGCCCAGAAACCGGAATCGCCGAATAGAGCGCTTGCAGTGGCGCATTTCCGCACCGAGCGGCCTGCCAGGGCTTGCGGCGATGACGCAGCCACCCCTTCCGACCGCCACCGCAATGCCCTGGGCATCGACGTGGGCGGCACCAAGATCGAGGCCGTGCTGCTGAACCCGCAAGGCCAGGCCCGTGGCGCCAACGCGTGCCCTCGCCGTTCGACGACCACGCGGCAATGCTGGTGCGATTGCCGCACGGGTGGACGCGCAGGCCGCCGTGCCCGGGCCGATGAGCGTCGGCCTGGGCACGCTGGCAGCAGCACGCCCGAGGGCCTGATGAAGAACGCCAACACGGTGTGCCTGAATGGCCGCCCCTGGCCCGCGACTGGCCCAGCGCCTGGCCGGCCGGTGCGCCCGGCCAACGACGCCAACTGCCTGGCCTTGTCCGAGGCCGGACGGTGCCGGGGCCGGCGCGGGCGTGGTGTTTGCGGCCATCCTGGGCACGGGCACCGGCGCGGGCATCGCCATCGACGCACGGGTGCTCACCGGTCCCAACCACCTGGCGGGTGAATGGGGCCACAACCCTTGCCCTGGCGCGAGGCCACGGACCCCTGGCCCGATTGCTATTGCGGCCAGCAGGGCTGCATCGAGACCTTGCTGAGCGGACCCGGCCTGGCGGCCGAACACAAGGCGCGCACCGGCCGATCACTCAGCGCAGCGCAGATCGCCTTGGCCGCCGCGCAAGGCAACAGTGCCTGCATCGCCACCCTCGAGCGCTGGCACCACCGCCTGGCCCGCGCGCTGGCCCACGTGATCAACCTGCTGGACCCGGACGTGATCGTGCTGGGCGGCGGCCTGTCGCGCGTGGCCAGCACCTATGAAGCGGTGCCCACGCTGTGGGGCCGCTGGGTGTTCTCCGGCGGGCTGAAAGACCCGGTGCGCACAGCGTTGCGTCCCAGCGTGCATGGCGACGCCTCAGGCGTGCGCGGCGCCGCGTGGCTGTGGCGGCCGTGACCCCAACGGCTGCGCCAACAGGCCGCCGCGCGCCCGGCGCCAGCGCAGGCCGTCAAACCCCCATGCGCACCAAGGGCGCGGCCAGCGCCAGGCCGAGCGTGTTGGCGGCCTCCTGCAGGTGAGCGCGTGTTTCTTCGCTCAACGCTGCGCGATGGGCAGCGGCGTTCAGCCTGGGCAACAGCGCCCTGGCCTGTGAACGCAGCAGCGCCCGCGCGTCGGCGCGGCTGCCCGCGCTGGGCCGCATCAATTGGCTGGCGATGCGGTTCACGTGCTCGCGCTGCAGCTCCCGGCGGGTCATGTCGATGTCGCCCCGTGGCCGGTCCAGCTCGGACCACAGCTCGCGGGCCAGGCGGCCATACAGCTCCGAGAGGCGGAAGGCATCGGGCCGCTGGCCTGCCCTGGACGGCTCGGCTTTGGCTTCGCTGTCGAGGATGCGCGCGGCCAGGCCGTCACTCATCAGCTGGCCGAGCAGGGCGCGCTGGATCGACGTGACGACCTCGCCCACGGGGTAGTCGGTGGAGATGTCCTGGCCCTCGCCGCGCTCCTCGAAGTTGGGCGCCAGGCGACGCAACAGCGCCGGCGACACCCGCACGGCATCGGCCGCGAGCACCTCGCGCGCCAGTGTGTCCAGCGCCTCGCGCTGCAGGCCCGCGGGCACGGGCTGCAGCGGGTCGCGGCCACTGCCCGGAAAGTCGCGCAGCGTGCGCACGCCACCGATCTGCCGCACCAGCACGCCGGCGGCCGAGGCCATGTCGCGCAGCGCATAGCGCACCGCGCGTCGCAGTGGCGTGTAGTCGGCGTCTTCGGCCAGGCGGCGGGTTTCCTGGCGGGCCAGCAGGTCACGGGCGATCGCGAAGCGGCTCTTGGCATAGGCCACCGGGTCGTCACCGAGGTCGAAGGACAGCGACTCGGGGTCGATGCCCAGCGCGTTGTCCTCGTCGGTGCCGTAGCTCAGCTCGGGCGCCTTGCTGCGCGCGGCGATGCGCTGCAACTCGGCGGCCTCCTCGGCCGGCGCGATGGGCTTGTAGGCGTACTCGATGGCCCAGTAGTCATAGGGCCCCAAGGCGCTGCGGTGCACCGCGCCATGGCGCTCGAAGGGCACGCCCGGCGGCGGCAGGTTGAGCGCCGAATAGTCCATCACCGAGGCGGCCGTGCCATTGGCGGCCGTGAAGGCCGGGTCGGCGAGTTGCGCCAGCGTGTAGGCGCGCGAGGCCCGGAAGTTCTGGCGCAGCCCAGCGCGTGGCCCACCTCGTGGGTGGTGATGGCAAAGATGCGCTCCACCGCGAAGGCCTGGGCCTCGGGGCTGTCGGGCGCAATGTCGCCGCGCGATTCGAGCACGTCCAGCGCATAGCCGAACTGTTCGGACGTGTGGGCCGCGTAATCGCACCAGGCGCCATCGGCATGCAGGTGCTGCGCGGCCTGCAGGGCGGCCAGCCGCTCGGGGCTGCCAAACTGCATCAACTCGGCCAGGCCTTCCTTGTCGGCGGGATCCATGGCATCGGCGCGGCTGTAGACCTGCGTGCGCAGGCCACGCATGCTGCGCGCGGCGTTGCCGTCGATGGCGATGTCGGCATCCAGGATCTCACCGCTGCGCGGGTCGGTGACGCTGGGGCCGGAGCCGTCGAAGGCCGCCTCGGCCGAGGTGATGAAGCGCACCGAGGCCACGCCCACGTCCAGCGTGTCGAAGCTGGCGTCATCGGGCTGCTGGCGCGCCTGCACCGCATGCTTGAAACCGATCTTCTCGAAGGCCTTGTTCCATTCGAGGATGCCGCGCGTGACCGCATCGCGGTAGGCCAGCGGCACGGTGCGGTCGATCCAGAACACGATGGGCTTGACCGGCTCGGACAGCTCGGCGGCCGGCTCCTTCTTCTCCAGTCGCCAACGATTGACGAAACGCTGTCGCGGCGACACCTTGATGTCGGTGCTGAAGTTGTTGACGGCGGTGGTGAAGTAGCCCACCCGCGGGTCGGAGGCGCGGGGCCGCATCACCTGGTCGGGCAGCTTGGCCAGGAGTAGTACAGGCCAATGAACATGCTGCGCGCGTCGGGCAGCGTGCCCGGCACGCTGGGCACCGGTGCGCCCGGTGGCGCGCCCGGCGTGGGTGTGGCCAGGCTGGCCGTGGCGAAGTGCGCCTGCACGTTGAACACCACCGGTCGGGCAGTCCACGTACCGAGGCAAAGCCGGTGTTGCTGCGGTCGAGAGAATAACTCTGGCGATACGCGCGCTGCAGGATCGAGCCGATGCCCAGCATGTCGCCCAGGAACAGCGGCGAGGCCTCGATCAGCACGCTCTTGCGATCGGGGTGGGCCTGGCTGGCCAGTGGCACGCTGCCCAGCAGGCTGTCCGAGAACGCGGCGTCCACCGCGCGCGCCTGCGGCGTGCCGGCATCGGCCAGGTACTGCTGGTTGCGAGCCAGCAGATGCACTGGTTGTGCAGCTTGCGGAACGCCACCACCTGCGAACGGCCGAAACTGCCGTCGCGGCCGATCATGGTGCCGCCGAAGACCCGGCCTTCACCGATCCCGCGCGCGATCTTGGGCGACAGGAAGAACAGTTTGCCGAAATCCGCGGGCTGCAGCTCGATCCAGACCTTGTCGTCCTTCTGGTACAGCGTGAGCAGGCCGTCGATCCTGGTGGCGTCCTTGATCACGACGGCAAATGGCGGTTGGCTCGGCACGGGCGGCGTGGGCGCCGCGGCAATGGGGCTGGAGGCCGCGCTGGCCACACCGTTCGCGCTGGCCGGGCGCGCCGCCGGCAAGGCATGGGCCGGCATCGGCTTGGGCACGGGCGCGGCAGCGACCTGGGCCGGCGCAGCGGCCGCCACTGCAGACGCCGCGCCAGCGGGCGGGCCACCCGTCGGCGTGACACAGGCCTGCAAGGCCAGCAGTGCCGACCAGGCAACCAGGCGCTGGGCGCTGCGGCCGGAAAGCTGCGAGAAGTCCGTCATGGGGTGGGTCGCGCTGAAAAACAGCGCGCCAGCCTACCATTGCGGGCCCGTCCACTTGCTGGCCACCTCACCATGCCCCCGCCGATCCGTCTGGTTCGCCTCGAAGATGCCGCGCGCATCGCTGAAATCTACGCGCCCTATGTCACCGACCGGCCCACCTCGTTCGAGCTGGTGCCGCCCGACGCGGCCGAGATCGCTGCCCGCATCGCCAAGACCGTGAAGCGCTGGCCCTGGCTGGTGTGGACCGACGCCGACGGCGTTCAGGGCTACGCCTATGCCGGCGCGCACAGCGATCGGGCGTGCTACCAGTGGTCGGTCGGGGTGTCGGTGTACGTGGCGCCGGGCCTGCAGCGCCAAGGGGTGGGGCGCCAGCTGTACGAGCGCCTGTTCGACATCCTGCGCCGGCAGGGGTTTCTACAACGCCTATGGCGGCATCACCGTGCCCAACGACGGCAGCATCGGCCTGCACCGCGCCCTGGGCTTCGAGCCCGTGGGCCTGCACCGCAACGTGGGTTTCAAGCTCGGCGCCTGGCACGACGTGGCCACGCTGGGTCTGGCACTGCGCACGCCACGCCCCGGCGATCCAGCCCCAGCGCCGCCGCGCGATCTGCCCGAGTTGCTGGCCAGCGGTGAGCTCAGCGCGCTGCTGGGCTGAAGCAGGGGCGCCTGCGCACCGGGCGCGGCACTGGTGAACCGACAAGATCAACCGGCAAAGGGCGCCCCCCAACCTGCTGCAGGCGGATGCCCGTCAAGCAGCTGACCGCTTTGCTTTGCAGTGAAGGCCGCATGCAGCTTGATGCTTGCAGCAAACACCCACTCAACCTCTTGGGTGAACCTGAGAACCACAGTTACCCATGCACCGTAGTCGCTGGCGGTGGGGTCGACAGGCCGATTTGGCCGGCGATGCGTTGGCAGATGCAGGTCAGCAGCGTTCGCCATCGGTCGAGGTTGGGAAACTGCTCCGCATCGGCCTTGACGTGTTTGATGGCCGCGTTGACATTGGCGATCATCGACCTGATCAAGCCCACTTCAGCATGCATGGGTGTGAGGTACAGCGGGGTCTGATTTCCACGGCTGGTTGATCGGCCCACGGCGGCCAGCAGCAGTGGGCGAATTGCCAGTGCCTCGCTTCGGGCACATGCTTTGAGGTGATTGCTCTACGTGCTGCGTCTAGCATTGGAGTGGGCAGCCAAGTACATGCAGCCCGATCAGGTACGCGGGAGAGTCGCCATGGCCAGCATCCCATCCCAGTCCGATTCCACGACCGCCACGCCCGACAGGATGCCGCGCATCAAGAAATCGTCCAAGCGAACCGCCGCCGAGTGAACATGGTTGAGCAAACCAAATCGGCCGAGTCTCGTCGCGCCCCTTCACGCGCCCGCAGGCGCGCGCCCTGCGATGCCCAGATGCCCGACATCGTGGCGGCACTGATCGATGAACACAAGTACCAGGCGCGCCTGCTCGGCGTGATGGAGCGCCAAGTCGGGCTGCTCAATCAACGCAAGCTGCCTGACTACGAAGTGATGCACGACGTCATGCGCTACATGACGCAGGTTCCCGACCGCTATCACCACCCGAAGGAAGACCTGATCTTCGACAAGGTGCTGCTGCGCGACCCGGCCTCGGCGGGGTCAGTGGCGCAATTGCGACGTGCCCATCTGGACATCGTGGCTGCCGGAGCCGAGCTGTTTGATCTGGTCGATCGCTCGCGCAGAGGGGTGGACGAAGGCGAGGCCGAGGCGCTGCGCGACCCCCTTCGCAAGAGTGCTCACCGGTACATCGGAACGCTGCGCCGCCACATGGACATCGAGTCGCTGCACATGTTTCCGCAGGCTCTGAAGACTCTGCTGCCGGGCGATTGGCGCGAAGTCGATGCGGCGATGAGGCCCATTCTCGACCCGGTATTCGGCCAACAGGTGAAGACAGGCTACGAGGCGCTGCACAGCCAGGCCACCGCCAAACCCGTTCTCGGATCGCCGGGCAAGATAGGGGTCGGACTGATCGAAGCCACCGCCCTGATCGAGGCCGTGGCGGCGTTGATCTCCGGCATGTCCGCCTTGCGCAACACCATGAGACAACACAATGTGCAGGCCTTGCAGCAGAACGCGCAGCTGACGCGCAACTTGATGCGGTCCATGCCACTGGCCAAGCGAGGCCGCCTGTTCGGCGAGCTGTGTGTAAGCAACGTACGGATGTTCGGCGATATCCATGGCCGGATGACCCAGCTTTGGTCCAACACCTGGGAGGCCGTCCGGCGCCCCTACAACGTCGAGCCTGGCCCTTACGCACCGAAGCTGGCGCGACGCCGGCGGCGCCGAACCGCCGACACGGCCGACACGGCCGAGCAAGGGTAGCTCATGAGCAAATGTCACTTGGCTACTTTGCTCATCCCCCTCGGGGGGCGGCGGCAACGCCGCCTGGGGGCGCTCTCAAGGGAGGCAAGAACGTGGTGAGCTGGCAAACCAAGGCGCTGAACCGGGTGCTGCATCTGACGATCAAGAAGCTGGTGTCCACCGGCGGCAGCGTCGCGGAGACACGTCGCTTCATCGAAGCCAAGGGCAAGCCCCCTGTGCCACCAGGCGTGGAGATTGCGCCCGTGAAGGCACAGGCCTTTCGTGGTGAGTGGATTCGCACGTCGCAATCCAGTGACGCCCGCACCCTGCTGTACCTGCCGGGCGGCGGATTCATGTTGCCTGCCTCGGCTCAGATACCGCTGCTGGTGGCCCACATCAACCGCGCGGCCGGCACGCGCGCGATGCTTGTCCACTACCGGCTGGCGCCTGAGCATCCATTCCCGGCAGGTCTGGAGGACTGCCTGGCGGCCTACCGCCATCTGCTGGATCTGGGCACCGACCCGAAAAGCATTGTCATCGCCGGCGACTCCGCAGGGGGCGGTCTGACACTGTCGACGCTGCTGGCCTTGCGCGACGACGGTGATCCGCTGCCTGCGGCCGCAGTGCTGATCTCGCCCTTCACCGACTTCAGCATGGGTGGCAATTCGCGCTTCGACAATGCCCGCTTCGATCCCATGCTCTCGGCCGACGGCGTGAAGGAGATTGGCGCCATCTACCTCGATGACACCGCGCACGACCATCCACTGGTGTCACCGGTGTACGGCGACTACCGCGACCTGCCGCCGATCCTGGCCCAGGTCGGCAGCACCGAGATCCTGCTCGACGACACGAGGCACGTCGGTGAGCGTGCACGCGCGCATGGTGTGGACTTCGAGGTCGAGGTGTGGGAGCAGGTGCCCCATGTCTGGCATGTCTGGCCCTTCCTGCCCGAAACCAAGGCAGCGGTGGCACGCATTGGCGAGTTCATCCGGCAGCAGATCCCAGGCGCCCTGACGGGACGCCAACACCAGCGTCCGCCCGGTGTTTCCAAGAACAAACCCGGCACCAAGCGCCGACCGCGGTCGCGCGCCAAGGCAGTGCCTGCGTCGACGCCCAGCAGAGCCTGATGCCGGCCATCCGGAATCTGACGCCGCTCACACTCAACGCGAACAGCGCCTTTTGTTGGCATCGCAGAATGAGGCGCGTGCCTGGTTGAGGTTGGTGACGCCCATGACCGGCTCGGCCCCGTCAGCCCAGGCGCAGTGCGCGGCCGATGAAGCCCAGCACATCGGCCAGCACCTCACTGCGGTTGGTTTCGTTGAACACCTCGTGCCGGGCACCGGCGTAAAGATGCTGCTCGAGCCGCGGCCCGCCGGTTTTGGCCAGGCCTTGGCGCACCACGTCGGCGCTGACCAAGGCATCGTCACCGCCGTGAATCCACAGCGTGGGCAGGTTGCCCAGGTCTGGCCCGGCGTCGATGGCCGCCAGGCATCGCACCGTGGCCTGCAGGCTGACACGCGGCAAGCCACCATGCCAAACCAAGGGGTCGTCTGCGTAAGCGCGCCCGACCTCGGGGTCGCGCGAAAGCACTGCGGGGTCGATCGGCACGTCGGGCATCGGGTCCATCGCCAGCAGCATTTGCGCCAGCGGCCAGGGGCCCAGCAAGGGTGCGGAAAGCACCAGCGCTGCCAGACCTGCCCCGTGCAACTGCGCACAGCGCGCGGCGATCATCCCGCCCATGGAATGCCCGATCAGCACCAGGGGCAGGCCCGGGTGAATGGCAGCGGCCTGCTCGATCACGGCCTGCAAGTCGGCCACCACGTCGTCGAAGTCGGCGATGCCCATGCGCTCGCCGCCAGATCGGCCATGTCCCAGGTGGTCGGCACCGCTCACGGCCGCGCCGTGCTGGTGCAGCGCTGCAGCCACCGGCTCGTAGCGGCCGATGTGCTCGCCCGCGCCGTGCGCCAGTACAGCAACATAACGTGCGTGGTAGTGGGGCCATTCACGCACACTGATGCGCGCCTGCTTGCCGGCAAACTCACGCAGGTGCGATGGGGTCGTCGTGGTGGAGGTATTCACGGCAGGGGGCGCTTTCGGCGGGTGGTGGAATTGGCAACCATTGGGTCCCGCGCGGCCCGCCGACGGCGGGTGGGAGTGGCACTGGCCGGCACGGGACGGGCCAGCGCCAGCACCTCATCGAAGCTGCCCTCAGGCACTGGGCGAAGAGATCCTGTCGCGTCACCGCAGCCGGGTCGACATTGACGCCGATGCAGCAGATGCCGTTGTGCGACACCAATGTCACCATCGCTGCGCATCCGGGCAGCGGCCCGAACGGGAACATGTGCGTCACCTGCGCACCGGCAAAGTAGACCGGCTCGGCAATGCCGGGCACGTTGCTGGTCTGCACATCGTTGCCCTGCGCCATCCTGGAGAACACCTGCGCCAGCGTGGCGGCCGGCAGCAACGCCAGCATGGGCGCCACCGCGCCGGTGAGGTCGAAGGCTGTGTCTGCGCGTGCCTGCTCCACCTGCTCGTGCAGCAGCTGCATGCGCCGCACCGCGCTGGGCTCGTCCATCGGCCCGGCCAGGCGTGCCGCGCCGATGCGGTTGCCGCCCATCGGTTCGTCGGCCTTGCGCAGGTTGATCGGCATGCTCATCGCCAGTTCGTCCACCTTGGCGCGGCAGGCCCGGTGGTAGCGCGCGAAGGCGCCGGTGACGGCGGCCAAGAAGGCATCGTTGATCGAACCACCCGCCGCCTTGGCGGCCGCCTTGAAATCGGCCAGCGGCACTTCATGCGCGTCGTAGCGGTAGGACAGGCTGCGCCCGGCCAGCAGCGGTGACGGCGGCGCCGGCGCCCTGAGCTGCCGCGCCACCGACTCACCCAGCGCAGCCGCCTCGGCCAGCACCTGCCTGGGCTGGGCGGCCAGCCGCCGGCTCCAGGCGCTCGCAGCGCTGGACCAGCTGGTCAGCGCCCCCATGCCGGCCTTGGCCCTGCGTTGCATGCTCTCACCGAGCACCGTGACCGGGGTGCTGGGGTCGGCAGGCGGCGGTGCAGGCTGCGGCTTGTGGGGGTCGCGCTGGCGCGAGCGGCTGTGCATGCGCGCCAGCAGCTGGATGCCACCGATGCCGTCGGTCACGCTGTGGTGCATCTTCAGAAGGTAGGCCGCCTGGCCGCCTGCCAAGCCCTCGACCAGCATCGCTTCCCAGGGCGGGCGGGCGCGGTCGAACGGCGCCATCGCCATCGTCTGCGCCAGCTCCAGCACCTGCTGCATCGTACCGGGCGGCGGCAGGCAGACGCGGCGCAGGTGGTAGGCCAGGTCGAAGTTCGGATCGGTGGCCCAGACCGGGCTGCCCAGCCCCATGGCGGGCTCGATGACACGTTGACGAAAGCGCGGCACCATGCGTGAGCCCCATTCGTGCGCGGCGTGCATTCGATCCCACTGCGGCACGCAGTCGAGGATCTCCACCGTCATCAGCGTGGAGCGAAAACGAGGGTCGGCCTCGATGCGCCACAGCAGCGTTTCCAAGGCGTTCATCGCGCGCTCGGCGCCCCATGCATCGGGCGCGGCGGCCCCGTCAGGGACCGGCGCGGGTCTTCCATGCTGCGTCATCGGAGCGATCCTTCGGCGTCGACGGCTGGCAGCCGGTGACCCGGTGGCGGCGGCGCCGGCGCCGACCAGGCCTCGAGCGTGTCGACGAACATCTGCCTCACCCGTGCCACATGGGTGTCGATGTCGGCCGCACGCCAGCCGGCGGTGGGTACGGGGGGCAGCACCTGCACATCCACGCTGCCGGCACGCAGCGCGAGCTCGCCGCGCCGCAGCAGGTCGCCGGCGTTGCGCAGCACCACGGGCACGATGGGCACGCCCGCCTGCCGGGCCAGGTGAAAGGCGCCCTTGCGAAAGGCCCCCAGTCGCGGCGTCGCCGAGCGCGTGCCTTCCGGGGCCATGGCCATGGACAGGCCTTGCGCGAGCTTGTGCAGCGCCGGTTCGAGCGCACGCCGGTTCTGCTGGCCGGCACCGGGCTCGACAAAGGCCACGCCGGCAAACTGCAGGAAGGGGCCGAAGCCGGGCACGTTCTTGGTGTGCATCTTGGCCACACCGCTGAAGTCTTGCCGCAGCAGCTTGGCCATGATCAGCAGGTCGAGCTGGCTCTGGTGGTTGAAGACGAACACCGCCGGTCGCGCCGCCCACAGGTGCTGCTCGCCCTGCACGTTCAGCCGGATGCCGGCCAATGCCAGCCCGACCTCGCTGGTGAGCGTGGCGGCCAGGTTCACCGCATCGCGCCGCCCGCCGCCCAGCCAGCCCGCGCCGATGCCCAGCGCCGCCGCCCAGGCCATGCCGGTGTAGGCCGCCACGCTGCGCGCTGCGGTGCGCAGCTCGGGCGTGCCCGCGCGCGCGGCGAATTGCAGCACCGGCCACGCCTGGGCCTGAGCGGCGGCGGCCAGCGCCGGCTGCGGGTTGATGGCGCAGGGCAGGCCCGCGGTCTGCAAGAACGCCAGGTCCTCGTCGCCATTGGCGTAGGCGTGGCTGCGCGTCAGGTCAATGCGGCGGCGCGCGGCCAACGCGCGCACTGCAGCGGCTTTGCCCTCGCCCCAGGCCACCTCGCCCGCAATGCGGCCGGTGAGCACGCCCCGGCGCACTTCCACGGCCGTGCACAGCACGTGCGGGATGCCCAGTTCGCGGGCCATGGGTTCGATCTGAAAGCGCGTCGCCGACGACGCCACCACCAGCGTGTGGCCCATGCGCTGGTGGGCCTGCACCAGGCGCCAGGCCTCGGGGAACAGGCGGTTGGCAATGGCCTTGGAAAACAGCTGCTCGCCCAGGGCCTGCATCTGCTCAACGGTCTGGCCCTTGTAGGCCTTGAAGCCCTGCTTGACGAAGGCGGTGAAGCGCTCGCGGGTGGCCACCCCCTGCAAGCCCTGCAGCAACAGCAGCGCCGCTTCGCCCCAGCCCACTTCACGCTGGCGCAAACGGTGCTTGTAGAACTCGCCGACCGAATAGCCGTCGATCAAGGTGCCGTCGAAATCGAAGAAGGCGCCGATGTGGGCGCCCCGTGGCCCCGCGTTGATGCGGTCGATGGCGGCGTCAAGCGTGGGCATGTGCGGCCCCGCTGCGATGGTTCTCGATGGCATCGATGGCCGCGATGCGCGCCAGCACATCCTCCAGTTGCGCCCGCCAGGCCTGGCGTCGCGCCAGCAGGGTTGCGGGCGTGCTGGCAGTGCTGGCAGTGCTGGCAGTGGCGGGTGAAGCCTGCGGCGTGGCCTCCGGCCCCAACAGGCCCAGGTTGCCAGCCAGCGCCAGGCCGTTGCCAAAGCCTTCGCGCGAGACCGCCTCGGGGTCAACCAGGCGGCCCTGCAGCCGGTATTGCTGGCCCACACCCACGCAGCGGGCCAGCAAGGCCGCGGGCTCGACGGCACGCAGGGGGTCTTCGGCCACCAGCAGATCAGCCACCACCAGGTAAGACTCGATGAAGGAGCGCAGCACGCGGTGGGCCAGCAGGAAGCCGCAACGCGCGAACAGGGCGTGTGCGTCCTCGGGCGTGGCGGCGTGGGCCTGCCAGTCGGGGTCGATCAGCGACAGCTCGGCGACCAGCTGCGTTGCAAACACCTGCTTGCGGGCAAAGAAGAACTCGAACTTGAGCAGGTCGCGCAGGCGCAGCGCCTCTTGCCAGGCGGTATCGACCGGGTCGGTGCCAGGGTGCTGGGCCACCTGCAGAAAGGCCAGCTCCACGATGGCGCGGCCCACGAACCAATGCACCGCACTGTTGCGGTAGAACGCGGCCACGTTGTGCTGCCCGGCCTGGATGCTGTACACCGGCTCGGTGCCCGCGGCATGGCAGCTGACCACGCCGGCGCGCTGCAGCGCCAGCAGCACCGCCTGGGCGCCGTCCCCGGTGCGCAAGGCCTCGGCGCCGATCAGGGGCAGGCCGCGCTGTTGGCAATAGTCCAGCAGGGGCGTCAGCAAGGCCAGCACCTGCGGCAGGGTCAGCGCGCGGCCGCCCACACCCAGCAAGGCCAGCGTGACCAGCGCGTTGGCCAGCACCGGCGTGGCGTTGTTGATGCGGTCACACAACTCGAAGGCAGTGCGCTCGACCACCAGGCGCGGGTTGGCCGCTCCAGCGTCGCCCCAGGCCAGCGCCTGCGACAACAGCAGCGGCTCGCCAAAGCGCAGGTGCACCGAGCCCACGTGGCGGCGCTGCTGGCGCAGGTAGCGCCAGAACCAGCGCGGGCCTTCGGCCAGCTTGGAGGCGCCTTGTTCTTCGGCCGCCATGCTGCGCACCTCGGCCAGTTGGTCGTAGGTCATCGACACCGGCACCAGCAGCACATCCTCGGCCCGTCGGGCCCGGATGGCGTCAACCAGGTAGCCCAGCAGGCCATAGCGCGGCGGCCGCAGCTTGCCGGTGCGCGAGCGGCCACCTTCGATGTACCACTCGAGGTTGGTGCGCGCGGCCGCCAGGTGGCCGAAGTACTCGCGCAGGGCCAGCTTGTACAGCGCATCGTCGCGAAAGCTGCGGCGGATGGTGATGCCGCCCACCCGCCGCAACAGCGCGCCCAGCGGCCAGAAGCCCATGTTGGCGCCTGGCAGCGTGAAGTTGGGCGCAAAGCCGTGCGCGCGCAGGGCCGCGCCCAGCACCAGCGGGTCGGCATAGGAGCGGTGCGAAGGCAGGAACACCAGTGCGTGCTGGCGGTTGAGCTGCGCCAGCTTGTCGAATGCCGCCGCGTCGGCCTGCACCTTCCAGGCGTGGGCGTGCAGGGGGCGCATGAGCCGCTCGTACAGGCGCACCGCCCAAGGCCGCTGCACGGCCACCATTTCTCGCAGGCAGGCCCGCACCCCTTGCGCAGCCTTGGCGGGCTCCATCTGCAACTGCGCCGCGACGCGCTGCACCTCGGTCTGGAACGAGGCGTTGCCCAGGATGGTCTCGATGACGTCGGCCTGGCTGGTCATGGCAGTGACTTGGCGCAATGGGGCCGCTTGGCCGCGTGCGGCGCCGCGCTGACGGCGCTTGGGCGCTTGGGGCACCGGCGCCGTGGCATCACGGCTGCTCGCTGGTGCGCGGCCACGGCAGAAACTGCGGCACCCGCGCGCAATACGCCGCATAGGCCGGCTTGGTCTTGCGCAGGTGTTGCTCGGTCATGCGCGTGGCCGAGCCGCGGTACATGAACCAGCTGACCCAGGCGGCCACCGGCAGACCCAGCCAGCCCAGCGGGTGGGCCAGCGACAGCAGCGCATAGCCGCACCACATGGCAGCATGTCCGAAGTAGTTGGGGTGGCGCGTCAGCGACCACAGCCCGGTGTCGAGCACCTGGCCCGCATCGCGGCGCTGCGCCTTGAAGCGCGCGAGTTGCCAGTCACCGCCGGCCTCGAAAACGAAGCCGAGCAGCCACAGCGCCGCACCGGCCGCGCTGGTGGCGCCGATCGGGCCGCTGGCGTGCAGCGCCAGCACCAGTGGCAGCGACCAGCCCCACAAGAGCACACCCTGCAGGGCAAATACCTGGAAGTAGCTCCACCACCACCAGGTCGAACCATGGCGCGCTCGCCAGCGGCCGTAGCGCGGGTCTTCGCCATGCGGCAGGTTGCGCCACAGGATGTAGGCGCAGTTGCGGCCGAAGCCCAGCGTTACCAGCCCCAACAACAGCAGCGCCTGCGGTGATGCGGCCTGGCCGCCGCGCCACTGCAGCCACCAGGGCAAGGCCAGCAGCACCGCGCCATAGGCCACGTCCATGATGCTGCTGTCGCGTTTGACCAGACTGAGCAGCCAGACCAGCGAGACCGCCCCCCAGATGAACAAGGCCGCATCAAACCATGCCGCCAGACCGGCACTGCGGGCCAGCTCGGGCCACAGTGCGGGCAGCGCGGCCAGCGGCAGCGGCAGCAGCGGGAACAGCCAGGCGCTGGGCGGGGCCTTCAACGCCGTCAGCCGCCCCAGCCAGGGCAGCAACAGCAGCGCCCAAATGAACAGGGCGGCGAGCGCAGGGCTGATGCCGGCGGCCATGCTCATCCAACCGCGCCGGGCGCCGGCAGCGTGGTCTTGTGTTCAGCCGAGGTCATTGCAGCGCCCTCACGCGTTGCAGTGCGGCGCGGTATTCGGCGTCCAATCGGTCCACCACCTGCTGTACCGGCTCGATGGCGCGGATGCAGCCCAGACCTTGCCCCGCGGCCCAGGTGTCTTTCCAACGCTTGGCACCTTGGTCGTTGGCATCGTAGACGCGCGACTGGGGGCCAGCACCGAGTTGGGCTGGGTCCAGGCCCGCGCGCACCAGGCTGGGCTTGAGCCAGGACGCGGCGGTGCCGCTGATGGCCGGGCTGACGGTCAGGTCATCGACATCGCAGTCGACCACCATCTGCTTGTACTCGGGGTCGGCCAGGCTCTCGGTGGTGGGGATGAAGCGGGTGCCCATGTACACCAGGTCGGCACCGGCGGCCACCGCGCCGGCCACACCGTAGCCATCGCCGATGCCACCGCCGATGATCAACAGGCCATCGAAGAATTCACGCAGGGCACTGACGAAGGCAAAGGGCGACATGAAACCGGTGTGACCACCGGCGCCGGCACTGATGCAGGCCAAACCGTCGGCCCCTGCGGCCACCGCCTTGCGGGCCAGGGGCAGGTTCACCACATCGGCCACCACCAGGCCACCGTAGCCGTGCACGACCTCGATCGCCGGCTTCGGGCTGCCCAGGGCCGTGATCACCACCGGCGGCTGAAAGCGCGCCACCAGCGCCAGGTCATCGGCCAGGCGGGTGTTGGTGGAATGGGTGATCAGGTTGGCGCACCAGGGGCCGGTTTGCAGGCCTTGGCGCTGGGCATCGGCGCAGCCGCTGCTGATTTGCTGCATCCAGCGCTCGAGCTCGCCCACCGATCGGCAGTTGTTGGTGGGAAACGAGCCCATGATGCCGGCCCGGCAGGCCGCCAGCACCAGCTCAGGGCCACTGACCAGGAACATGGGCGCTGCGCACACGGGCAAGCGCAAGCCGCGCGCAAGCCGGTGCACCCCGCGCATCGCCGGGGCTTGGTCAGGCGCCACTCTTGGCCTCGTCGCGCAGAACACGCTTCAGGATCTTGCCCACCGGGTTGCGCGGCAGCGCGGCCACTGGCATCAGACGCTCGGGCAGCTTGAAGGCGGCCACCTGCTTGTGGTCTTGCAAATAGGCCGTCAGCGTGGGCAGGTCCAGGCTTTGACCGGGCTTGAGCACCACGCAGGCGCACAGCTTTTCGCCCAGCATGGCGTCCGGGTAGCCCACCACGGCGGCCTCGGCCACGCTGGGGTGGCTGGCCACCAGCATCTCCACCTCCTCGGCCGAGATCTTCATGCCGCCGCGGATGACGACGTCCTTCAAGCGGCCGACGAAGCGCAGGTACTGGTTGTCGGCCCCGGCAATCTCGAACAGGTCGCCGGTCTTGAAGTAACCCTGTTCATCGAACGAGCGGGCGCTGATTTCCGGCGCGTTGTAATAGCACGTCAAGACAGTGGGTCCGGCGATGCGCATCTCGCCAGGTTGGCCGGGCTCGGTGATGTCCTTGCCAGTGTCGGGCGACACCAGGCGGGTCTGCACGATGTTGTTGATCTGCAGGGCCCAGGGCGGCCGGCCCGCCAGGCCCGGGCGCGGAAAGAGCACTGCGCGATCGGCCGCGTCGGCGATGTCGGCGGCACTGCCGCACAGGGCCGCGCCTTCGTTGGAGCCAAAGTAGTTCAGTACCTCGACGCCGTATTTCTGGGCAAAGGCGTCGATCATCAACGGCGACAGCGGCGCCGAGCCCGAGCCGATGCGTTTCAGGCGCTGGAAATCAATGCCCTGGAGCAGTTCCGGCTTGGCCAGCAACAGGTTCAGGATGGCCGGCGGCGCCACCGTGTAGTCAATGCGCTCTTCGCGCAACTGCTGCAGGTACACCGGCAGATCGAAGGGGTGGTGCTGCACCAGCGTGGCGCCCTTGATCAGCCAGCCGACGAAGGCCCAGCTCATGCCACCCATGTTGACCAGCGGGAAGGGGTTGAGAAGCCGCGCGCCGGGCTGGACGTCCACGGCATCGACCGTGCCCTTGGCCTGCCAGTACCACTCGTTGCTGCTGCGCGGCACGCCCTTGGCGTCGGCCTCGGTGCCCGAGGTCCAGCAGATCGTCACCACATCGTCGGCGCTCAGGCCGATGCCGGCGGCATAGACCCGCATGTCGCCCAGCGGCTGCGCACTGGCCAATTCCGCCGCCACGCCGATGGTGCCGGGCGGCACCGCGTCGCCAAACACAAACACCGTTTGCACCGAGGGGTGGCTGGTGCGCAGCGCGGCCATCATCTCGCCATGCAGGTGCTTGCCGATGCGCGCCGACGTGACCAGGGACTTGGCCCCGGTGGTGCGCAAGGCGTGGCCGATCTCGTGCTCGCGGTAGGCCGCCGCCAGCGGCGACACCACCAGCCCCAACCGGTGGCAGGCCAGGTAGGTGGCCACCTGCTCGCAGCCATTGGGCAGCTGCACGATGACCACGTCGTCGCGGCGCAGGCCATGGCGGTGAAACATCGCGGCCAGGCGCTCGACCTCGTCAAACAACGCGGCCCAGCTCAGCCGGCGCGGCGCCCCATCGGTGAAGGTCTCGCGGTTGGGGGGGTCGATCACGGCTTCCTGGTTGGGCGTGCGCTCGACGTTGGTGATGAACATATCCCACAGCGTGCGGGTGCCCCAATGGCCAGCGGCCACCATCTGCTGGATGCGCTCAGGCTGACAAAGGATCATTTTCTGCTCTCCTTGAGAAGGGGTGGCCACCCATGCGTCTGGCCATCGCGGCACCGGATGCGAGTGCCGCCGGCTCAGCCTGGCATGGGGTCATTGGACGGCACGTGCCCAGGCCAGCACGTGATGCCGCGCAACGGCAGAGCCTGGCACCGTGTCGCTGGCCGACAGGCTGAGCACGCCCTGCGCATCGAACTGCACCGCGCGAACTTGCTGCGTGCCCACGAAGTTGGGGTTGAGCGCGTGCGTCACCGCGTGCACCACCTCAAGGCCTGCGGGGCCTTGCTGCAAGTGGTAGCGGCCGGCGTACTGAAAAAAGCTCTCGAACGCGGCCAGGCGCTCGGGCACGGGGGCGCTGCGCACGCTGTCGCTGGACAGGCGGGGCCGCGCGGCGGTGGCGATGCAGGCGTTCATCCAGCCGTCATGGCTGTAGACGATCAAGCCGGTGGCCTGGGCGCCAAAGGGCAGCGTGGGTGGCCGGCCGTCGGCGTAGGTGATCTGCCAACGCTGCAGCTGCCAAGTGCCCAGCAAGGGGTTGTCGGCCATCGTGGATGCTCGGTCTTGTGGTCTGTGCATCAACCCAGGCGCTCAACGACCATCGCCGCGCCGGTGCCCGAGGCCCCCGTGCACACCACCAGGCCAAAGCGGCCCTTCGCCTCGTCCAGGCTGTCCAACAGCGTCGACAGCAAGATGGCCCCCGATGCCCCCAGCGGGTGGCCCTTGGCCATGTGGCCGCCGCCCACATTGACCCGTGCCGCATCGACCGGGCAGTCGCGCAGGAATTTGACCAGCGTGACGCCAAAGGACTCCATGAACTCGATGCGGTCCATGTCTGCCAGCCGCAGGCCCGTGGTCGCCAGCACCTGGTCCATCGCCGCCATGCCCGCCAGCAACGAGGCTGCAGGGTCGCCCCCCACATCGGCAAAGCCCACGATGCGCGCCCTGGGGCGCGAGGCCGTCAGTGCCTCGGTGCCCACCAGGGCAATCGCCGCGCCGTCGCACACCGGGGGCGCGTGCGAAATGGTGTGCAGGGCCGCAAAGCGGGCATCGCCCAGGGCGGCGGCGTAGGGTTCGGCCAAGGCAGCGAAGGCCGGCGCCATGGCGGCCAGGCCTTCGGCGCTGGTTTGTGCGCGGATGCATTCGTCCAGCGCCAGGGCCACGCGGCCGTCGGCATGGGTGATGGCCAGGCGCGAGCGCTGCAGCACGGCGTTGTCCTGGCTGGCCGCCGCGCGCTGCTGCGAGGCCAGTGCGACGGCGTCCAGCGCCTGGCGCGTGATGCCTTCGGCGGCGGCCAGGCGGTCGGCGGCCAGCGCCACCGGCACGTAACGCGTGCGCGGGGGGAACGACGCATCGGTGTAATAGCTGGCGCGGTCGGCCATGAAGCCCACCTGCGACATCATCTCCACGCCGCTGGCCCACACGCAGCGGGCCTGGCCCGAGGACACCATGGCGGCGGCCTGGCCGATGGCCGACAGCCCCGACACGCAATAGTTGTTGAGACTGACCGCACTGCAGGCATCGGGCAAACCTGCATGCAGCTTGGCCACCAGGGCGATGTGCCCGCCTTGCGCACCCACCTGCCCGACGCAACCCAACAGCAGGGCCTGGGCCTGGGCGGCCGCCTCCGGGCTGCGCTGCCGCAGCCCGTCGACCAGCTGGCGCACCAGTTCCTGGGGCGTCAGCGAGGCCAGCCCACCGTCGGGGCGGGCCTTGCCGCGGGGCGTGCGCAACGCGTCGTGGATGTAGGCCAACATGATGGGTCAGCCGCCAAACTTCCAGTTCAGCGAGACGCCGTAGGTGCGCGGCGGCGCAAAGGTCGAGAAGCCGTTGCCCAAGAACTCGATGACATGCGCCTGGTACACCTTGTTGCCCAGGTTCTTGCCCCACAGCGACACCTCGAGATCGCGGCCGGACATCTTGTAGCTCAAGCGGCCATCGACCAGGCCCACAGCGGGAAAGGCGCCCGCCAGGGTATTCGAGGTTGCAGTGAAGTAAGCATCCTTGTGGCTGTACTCCAGACGCGCGGCCACCTGACCCCCGGCCATCGCCTGCGTGACCTCGGCAAACAGGCTGTAGGTCAGCTTTGGCGCCTTGGCCAGTTGCTTGCCCACCAGGCTGGCATTGTTGAAGCTGCCACGGGTGACCTCGGTGTCGAGTTGCGCCACGTTGCCACCCAGGGTCAGCCAGTTCGTGGGTGCGGCCAGCACCTCGATCTCAGCGCCCTTGATCTTGGCGTCAACGTTGTAGCTCACCAGCACCAGGCCCGGGGTCAGGCTGAACTGCTGCAGGTCCTTGTAGTCCAGCGAGAACACGGTGGCATTCACGCGCAGCCGCCGGTCCAGCCACTCGGTCTTGGCGCCCACCTCGTAGTTCCAGACCTTTTCGGGATCCAGGGCCACGCCCACCGATTGCACCGAGTTGTTCTGGCTGGGGAACAAGCCCGACTTGTATCCGCGGCTCACCGAGGCGTAGACCATCTTGTCGCGGTCGATGCGGTAATCCAGCCCCAGCTTGCCGGTGAGGGCACCCCAGCTCTTGCTCGCCACGATGTGGTACGGCTGGCCCGGGAACAGCGGAATGCCCGGAGTGGCATCGCTCGGATCGAGGTTGACGGCCGCCTGATCGGCATCCTTGGTGTCGCGTGTGTAGCGCAGGCCAGTTGACAGGTTGAGCTGTTGGGTCAGCGCAAAGTCGGTCTGTCCGAACACGGCCGCGCTCTTGTTCTTCACCGTCTGGTTGAAGTTCACGTTGCCGCCGGCTGCCGGGCAGCACCGTGAAGCGCGTGTAGAAGGATTCGTCGCGATTGACCGATTCGTTGAAGTAGTACAGGCCCGCCACCCACTTGGTGGCACTGCCTGCGGGCGATCCCAGCCGAAACTCCTGGCTGTACTGGGTGGCCTTTTCCTGGACCTTGTCCAGGTTCACCAGCACAAAGGGTGGCGGCAAGCCCGAGAGATCTTCGAACTGGTTCAGCTTGGTCTGGCGATAGGCCGAAATCGAGGTCAGCGTGGCGAAACTCAAGTCGTGCTCGACGCGCGCGCTCAGGCCGTGCACATCCCGGTTCTGAAACGAACTGGGGTCCGAATAGGCCAGGCGGATGTCGGTGCCGGGCGGGTAGAGCGAAGGGATGGACGCATTGGGCCCGGTGGTCGTCAGCACCGGGTACGGCACCCGCGCCAGCCCTTCGCCGCGGTCGACGGCGGCGTCGGCGCTGAGCAAGACCGTGGTCTTGTCCGAGGCGTTGATCATGAACTGCAGGCGTGCGCTGGTGTTCTTGCCGCCGTCGAGGCTGTCACCGGTGCGCAGGTTGCTGGAGTAGCCGTCGTGGCCGCGGTAGCCCACCGACAACTTGGCGGACACCGCATCGCTCAGCGGCCGGTTGATCACGGCTGCGGCTTCCAACGCGTTGTAGTTGCCATACGAGGCGAGGAACTTGGTCGATTCCTTCTGGGACGGGCGCGCCGTGGTCACGCTGAGTGCGCCGCCCGCGGTGTTGCGGCCGAACAGCGTGCCCTGCGGGCCTCGCAGCACCTCGATGCGCTCGAGGTCGAGGAACGAGAAGTTGGCGCCGGCGGGCCGCCCGATGAACACCTCATCGACGAACACCGCCACCGACGCTTCACCGGCCGCCGAGTCGGAATTGGAGCTGATGCCGCGCACCGAGTACGACGGCTCGCCAATGTTGAACTGCGTCATCGTGAAGCCCGGCGTGCGCGACGCGATGTCGCGCATGTCGATCGCCCCGGTCTTCTCAAGCGTGACTGAATCGAACGCAGTGACCGGGATCGGCACGAGCTGCAGCGATTCACGCCGCTTCTGCGAGGTCACCACCACGGTCTGCAAGCCGCTTTCGCTCGCTTCGCTGCCGGCGGTGGTGGGGGTGGTTTGCGCCTGGGCAGCACCCATGGCAACCAGGCTTGCCAAGGCAATCCAGGTGCGGGCGCAGTGTGGGGTTGGGGTCGATGGGGTCAAGGTTGTCTCCGGTTTTGGTGGGCTCTGGCGGCTTCTTGTTGCCCTGCCTTTGGTGGGCGGCAGGGACTGGGCATCAATGCCGCCGCAGGCTAAGGGCAGCGCCCAGGCCCGACAACGTGCGTTTTGATATATCTTCAGGCCGTTCGATATTCAGACAAAGTCACATGGGCGCCGACGACACCGACCGCGAAAAATACCTGCTCAACCAGCCGCGGCGGGTGCCGCTGGGTTTCGAGGAACACGCTGGCGACCGCCAGTTCGCCACCACCTTGGCACGCGGCATCGAGCTGATCCGTTGCTTCAGTGCCAACGACACCACGCTGTCCAACGCCGAGATGGCCGAGCGCACGGGGCTGCCGCGCCCAACCATTTCGCGCCTGACCTACACCTTGGTGATCCTGGGTTACCTCAAACCCAGCCTGAAATACGGCAAGTACCAATTGGGCTCGGCGCTGATCTCGGCCACCTATCCGCTGATGTCATCGATCGGTCTGCGCCAGCATGCCCGCGGTTTGATGAACCAGTTGGCCGACGAGACCGGCGGCGAGGTGTCCATGGGCATCCGCGACCGCCTCAACGTGGTGCTCATCGAAACCAGCCGCAGCCATGCCCGCAACCTGGTTCGGCCGCTGGGGCCCATGGCCGACATCGGCTTGTCACTGCCCATCGCAGGCACCGCGATCGGCCGCGCCTGGCTGGCCGCCTGCGACGACGCCACCCGGGCTGCGGTGCTCAATGAGCTGCGCGTGAAGGCGCCCGACGACTGGGCCCGCTTCGAGACCGACATCCACCGATCCCTGGAGGACTGCACAAAGCTGGGCTTCTGCTTCAGCGCAGGCAGCCTGATCACCGACATCTGCGCCGTGGGCGCCGCCTACGGGCGAACCGCTTCGGGCGAAGTGATCGCCTTCAACTGCGCTTTCGCGGCGCCCATGCCAGGCAATCAGTCGCGCGAGGATTGGCTGCGCAAGGACGTCGGGCCGCGGCTGATGGCCATGATCTACCGGCTTAAAGAGTCGCGCGCGAACTGAAGGCAATGCGGGCGTTGTGTTGGCTTTGCAGGCTGACGCGGCACCCCAAGGCCTGACAGTGGGGATCGGCTGTTGTCAGAATATCGAACGGCTTGTCAGAATATCAAAATCCCACGTGCACGCGAAAGGCTGCGCGCCCTATGCTGCCTCGCGTTCAGCGTGGGCTGGGCGCCCGTCTTTTCAAGGAGAGCCCGGTGAGGACAGACGAATGTGCGCCGCCAGCACAGCCGCCAAGCGGCGAGCGGCGAGCGGCCATGAGTTCCGCCTTGTTCGAGAAGCACCGCAGCCGCTTCGAACGAGCGCAGCAGGTCTGCCGCGTGCGCGATTGCTGGAGCCCGTTTCCGGACATGCCGGCCAAGTACCCGGACGCCGCCGCCGCCCAGCCCCGGGGCGCCGCCGCCTTCGGCGCCCAGTTGGGCCGGGCCTTCGAACTCGACCAGCCTGGGCGCATTGGGCAGCTGGGCCAGGAGTGCTCACCCTACACGCAGCAGCCGCTGGGCATTGCCTACCCGCAGGCCGACATCGATGTGCTGTTCCACGCCGCTCGCCACGCCATGCGCGGCTGGGCGGCGGCGAGCCCCCAGCACCGCGTGGGCGTGTTGATGGAGGCGCTGGATGTGCTGTACCGCGAGCACCTGTTCGAGATCCAGCAGGCGGTGATGCACACCGCCGGCCAAAGCGCCAACATGGCCTATGCCGGCTCGGGCGTGAACGCGCTGGACCGCGGCATCGAGGCCCTGGTCTACGCCGCGCAGGCGCTGCAGGCCGTGACGCCCCATGCGCGCTGGGAGCGCCGCTTTGGCGCCGCCCAGATCGTGCTAGAAAAATCCTACCGTGCCACGCCGCGTGGGGTGGCGGTGTGCTTCGCCTGCGCCACCTTTCCGACCTGGAACGCGTGGCCCTCGATGCTGGCCAGCCTGGCCACCGGCAACGCCGTCATCGTCAAGCCGCACCCCGGATCGGTGCTGCCGATGGCCATCACGGTGCGCGCCCTGCGCCGGGTGCTCGACGCTGCAGGCTTTGATCCCAACCTGGTCACGCTGGCGGTGGACTCCGTCGAGGCGCCGCTGGGCAAACGGCTGGTGCAACACCCGGCCACCGCCATTGTTGACTTCACCGGTAGCGCAGCCTTTGGCCAGTGGGTGGAGCGAAACGCGCATCCGGCGCTGGTGTTCACCGAGACCTCGGGCTGCAACACCGTGGTGCTGGAATCCACCGACGACCTGGACGCCGCGCTGCGCGCCCTGGCCACCACCATGTGCATGTTCAGCGCGCAGATGTGCACCAGCCCGCAGAACGTTTACGTGCCGCGCGGCGGCGTGGCCACACCCGGTGGGCAAGTGCCGTTCGATGAAGTGAGCGAGCGGCTGGCCGAGGCCATCGACGCCGTGGGCAACGAGCCCAAGAAGGCGGCGATGATCCTGGCGGCGATCCAATCGCCATCGACCCTGGCCTTGATCGACCAGATGCGCAGTGCCGCCGGCCGCAGTGGCCGGGTGCTGCTCGAACCCCAGCCCTACGTGCACCCCGACTTTGCCAACGCCCGCACCAGCACCCCGCTGCTGGTGCAGACCAGCACGCGCCATGGCGAGCTCTATCGCGAGGAGCGTTTTGGTCCGATGGGCTTCGTCATCGAATGCGAGGACGCCGACGATGCCCTGACGCAAGCCACCAACGACGTGCAGCGCCACGGCGGCTTGACGGCCTTCTTGTACAGCCGCGACGAGTGCTTCATCAGCCAAGCCGAAGCCGCCTATGCACAGGCCGGCGCACAGTTGACCATCAACCTCAGCGGGCCGATGCCGCTGAACTTTGCCGCCGCGTACAGCGATTACCACGTCACCGGCTTGAACCCCGCCGGCAACGCCAGCCTCACCGACCTGGCCTTCGTGGCCGGGCGGTTTCGCATCACGCAGTCGCGGCGCCCCGCCGCGCCCACAGCCCAGGAGCCCACAGCATGAACGCACCCGCCCGCAGTGACGAATTCGCCCCCTTCGGCGATGAATTCGGCCCCCAACTCACGGGGCCCTTTGCCCCCTTGGCCGACGAATCGGTGCTCACCGACCTGCCGCTGGTCAAAGGCCAGATACCGGCCGATTTGAACGGCGTGTACATGCGCACCGGGCCCAACCCGCGCTTCACGCCCAAGGGCCGTTACCACCCCTTTGACGGGGACGGCATGGTCCACGCGGCCGAGTTCCGCCAGGGCCGGCTGACCGTGCGCAACCGCTGGGTGCGCACCGAGGCCTGGCAGCGCGAAGACGCGGCTGGCGCTGCAGCGCACTGGGGCATTCGGGAAACCATCGTCGGGCGCGACGACAAGCCGCTGCGCGACGCCGCCAACACCGATCTGGTGGGCCATGCCGGCCGCGCCCTGGCGCTGTGGTACATGTCGGGCGACGCCTACGAGTTCGACCCCGTGACACTTGAAACCTTGGGCAAGCACGCGGCCATTGCCAGCACCGGCGGCAAGATCTCGGCGCATGCCAAGGTCGACGAGATCACCGGCGAGCTGATGTATTTCGACTACGGCAACGTGGCCCCCTACATGCACTACGGTGTGCTCGATGCCGAAGGCCGCCTCAAGCACCATGTGCCCATCGACCTGCCGGGCCCGCGCTTGCCGCACGACATGGCGGTGACCGAGCACTACTCCGTGCTGCACGACCTGCCGCTGTTCCATGACCACGAGGCGATGAAGCTGGGGCGCCACAAGATCGACTTCCACCCCGAGCTGCCCACCCGCATGGGCGTGATCCCGCGCTACGGCCGGGGCGACGAAATTCGCTGGTTCGACTTCACGCCCTGCTTCATCTACCACGTGGTCAACTCCTGGGAAGAAGGCGACACCATCGTGATGGTGGGTTGCCGCTACATGCCGGCACAAAAGGCCGACGGGTCGATCGACGCCCAGCGCACCGCCCGCAACGTGGCCGAGCTGGTGATGACCGCGCGGCTGTGGCGCTGGACCATGAACCTGCGCACCGGCGAGGCGTCCGAGCAATGCCTGGACGCCGAGCGCAATGTTGAATTTCCCACCTACAACGGTGCGCTCACCGGCCGCCGCACGCGCTTTGGCTACCTGGTGGACCACCACCTCACCTCCACCCTGCAGTGGACCGGCGTGCGCAAGTACGACCTGGACACCGGCGCCAGCCTGTCGGCCTGGTCCGACGACGCTGACCACAGCTGGTATTCCGAGCCCTGGTTTGCGGCGGCCGACAACCCGCAGTCCGAAGACCACGGCTACGTCATCGCCTTCCAGTTCAATGACCAGACGCAGCGCGAAACCCTGGATATCTTCGATGCCCGCGACCTCAGCCGCGGCCCCGTGGCCCAGGTGGCCATGCCGCGCCACATCCCCACCGGCTTCCACGGCTGCTGGATCGGCGCGCAACGCATCGCGGGCTGGGACGTTTATTCATGACCACCCCGACCTACATCCTGGGCGGCTGGCAGAGCGACTTTGCCAAGGCCTGGTCGCGCAACGGCCAGGACATCTCGGACATGGTGCGCGAGGCCACGTTGAGTGCCCTGCACGATGCATGCATCGAGCCCGCCGCGGTGCAAAGCATTCACGTCGGCAATGCCTTTGCCGAGCTGCAGCGCGGCCAGGCCCACTTGGGGTCGATGGTGGCGCAGATGGTGCCCGGGCTGTGGGGCGTACCCGCCATGCGCCACGAAGGCGCCTGCGCCTCGGCCTCACTGGCGGTGTTGACGGCCATGGCCGAGATCGAGGCCGGGCGTTACGACTGCGTGCTGGTGCTGGGCGCAGAAGAGCTGAAAAACCTGCCCGGCGACCAGAGCTCGATCAACCAGAACGCGGCCGCCTGGCAAGGCCATGAAGACATCGATTGCCGTTTCATGTGGCCAGCAGCCTTCGGCCTGATGGCCCAGGAGTACGAGCGCCGCTACGGGCTGAACCGCGCCCACCTGAACCGCATCGCCGAGATCAACTACCGCAACGCCAAGCGCAACCCGAATGCGCAAACGCGAAAGTGGAATTTCGAGCCTGGCGCGTTCACCGACGACGACGAGCTCAACCCGGTGATTGAGCCCGGCACCAGGCGGCAGGACTGTGGCCAGATCACCGACGGTGCGGCGGCCCTGGTCTTGGCCGGCCCGCGCTTCGCCGCCGCCCATGCCACACGCCTGGGCCTGCGCATGGAGCAGCTGCCGCGCATCCTGGGCTGGGGCCACCACAATGCGCCGCTGCGTCTGAAGGACAAGCTGGCACAGAGCGCCGATCAGCCCTATGTCTTCCCACACGTGCGCCAGACCATCACCGACGCCTTTTCCCGTGCTGGCCTGGCCGATGTGCATCAGCTCGATGGCATCGAAACCCACGATTGCTTCACCACCACCGAGTACATGGCCATCGACCACTTTGGCCTGACCCCACCGGGCCAAAGCTGGCAAGCGGTGGAAAGCGGGCTGATCGATTTTGGCGGCAGGCTGCCGGTGAACCCCAGCGGCGGATTGATCGGCGGGGGCCATCCGGTGGGCGCCACCGGCGCGCGCATGCTGCTGGACGCTGCACGCCAGGTGACCGGCCGCGCTGGTGAATACCAGGTTGACGGCGCACGCACCTTCGCCACGCTGAACATCGGTGGCAGCTGTGCCACGGTGTGCAGCTTCGTCGTCGGCGTTCGCGCGTAGGCGCGGCGGCGTGGCCTTCGCCTGCGCATCTCATCGAACCCGCCAACGTCGCTGTCGCGCATCGGCGTGCGGGGCTGGCATGAGTTCGGCACCCGAAGCACAAGGCGGCAAGAACACCATGATTTCGAAAACGTGCCTGCGCCCCAAGGCCGGAGTGGCCGCCAGTACAAGGTCCTGTTTCGCAGCCGTGATGGCGGCCTTGATTCTGGCCGGATGCGCGAGCCTCGATTCGACGGACTCCGTCGTGGAGATCCGTCGAACCAGCTTTGGTATTCCCCACATTACCGCCAAGGATTACAGAGGTCTGGGCTATGGGGCAGGCCATGCGTTTGCGCAGGACAACTTCTGTGCGTTGGCTGAAAAGATCAACCAGGTCAACGGCGAGCGGTCCAGGTACTTTGGCGCAACCACACTTGCGACGACTGCGGGCAACCCGATCGGCTCGATCACATCGCTGACCTCCGATTTCCTTTACAAACTTCAGTACGACAAGGCGACGATCAAAGCACTTTGGTCCAAAGCCGATCCGCAGACGCAAGAGTTGGCTGACGGTTACGCTGCCGGGTACAACCGGTATCTTTCGGAAACGGGGGCGGCAAACCTGCCAGTCGAGTGCCGTGGCGCGGCCTGGGTGCGGCCGATTGCTGCCGACGACCTGTATCTGTGGTGGGCATCCTTCACGACGGTTGCCGGCAGCCAGGCATTTGCACAATCCATTGTCGACGGCGGTCATCAGCTTCCGGCCGTGGTCGGCACGGGCAGAGCAAGTACCACCGACGCGGTTCTGGCTGATGCACCGCCCATGGACACCCGGATGATGTTGGCCAGCGCGGGCCAGGCCATGGCCAGAGAGGCCAGCCTGGGCGACTCCGGCAGCAACGGTTGGGCCTTTGGCGGCAAGGTCACTGAAAATGGCAAAGGCATGTTGTTGACCAATCCGCATTGGCCGTGGCGTGCGCTGACCAAGTTTTACCTGTTGCATTTGACGATCCCGGGTCAGATCGACGTGATGGGAATTGCCTATCCGGGCTCACCCGTGCCGCTGACAGGGTTCAACAAGGACTTGGGCTGGACAGGGACGGTTTCCACCGGCCCACGCTTTGTCATTCGCGAGATGACGCTGGGTACTTCACCTGCGACCTATGTGGTGGACGGCGTGACCAAGGCCATGACGGCGCGAACGCTAACGGTCGAGGTGAAGGGCGGGGCGCCCGTGACACGGACGTACTACTCCACCGAATTCGGGCCACTGCTGAAGAGTGCAGCGCTTGGCCTTGACTGGACCTCACGCAAGGCATTTGCATTCACGGACATCAATCTGCCGAACAACCGCATGATGGAGCAGTACCTCGCCATGGGTCGCGCCCGCACGGCCGAGGAAGGTCGTCAGGTCATGGGCGCTGTTCTGGGCTCGCCGCTGCTCAACACCTTGATTGCAGACGCTGCAGGCGACGCGGTGTACATGGACTACACGACCAAGCCCAACTTGTCAGATGCGCAGTTGATGGCTTGTGCCTTGCCGGGTGCGGGCCAGACCAACACGGCCGCTGGGCGCCCGACGATGGACGGCTCCAAATCCAACTGCAGCCCCGAGAACGACCCGTCCACCCGCCAGCCCGGCCTGTTGCCGATGGGCAAGCTGCCCTTCTTGCGTCGCGACGACTATGTGGCCAATGCCAACAACAGCTATTGGCTGACCAACCCGGCCCAGCCCATTGCGGGCATGCCGCAAATCAACGGCCCGGCCGCTGCCGACATCGGCATGCGCGCACGCATGAACCTGACGACCATCATGGACCGGCTGGCGGGTGTGG
>JADKIA010000007.1 GCA_016721465.1 Ideonella sp.
CCGCCGAGCGGGTATCGCGATCGAGCCCATGTTGGTCTGCACCGGCAACACCAGCACGTCGCGATCGAGCGTGATCCGCTCCCAGAAGTCGATCTCCGATTGCATCGCGGCAAGATCGCGCTCGGTCTGCGACAGATCGGGGCGCAGGTTTCTCGGCGCAGCGGGCTGGGCGAGAGCCATGGGCCGCGAACAGGGAGGGACAGCAGGACAGCCCAGAGACTCCGATGAGTCACCGTCGGGCTCGGTGTCGGTCGACATGCTTTGCTCACTTGCCGACGCGATGCGACAGCGATAACGACGCCCTTCAAACCGAACGTCCGCGCCAAGCGGCCGGTCAGACCAAGCCCTGGCTGCCCTCGTGCGGGCAAGGCCTTCGGGCCATTCCAGGTATTAGAGGCGCGGCCCGCCGGACGCCCACACCCGGCATTGCGTTCCGTCCGCAGATGCCAGATTCCCACGTCGACGACGGCTGGTGGGTTGCCGCCCGCGCCGGCGCAGTGCGCGTCCAGGTGTCTCGCCAGGCATCGCGCCGCGGGCCCGCGGTCGACGCAGCACGCGGCCGACCCGCCCTTTGTACGCTGGCGCACAGTGCGCAGGGCGCGCGCATGGCACCGTGCAGCCACGAGGGCGATCGATCCTGTGGAAGAAACGGGCATGCCCAATCCAGTCCGCACCACTGCGTCCACAGCCTCTTGCGACGCCGCCGCGCCGAAGCGGCCTGGCTCCACCGCCCGCCCCGCTCAGGCCGATGTGCACGGCCTGCCACCTGTCGGAACGGTGCCTGCCGTGCAGCCTCCTTCCGCCGGCAGTGATCGGGAGGCGGTGTGTTGGTCGATTGGCGCCGCGTTGCGATGGGCCACGACCTGTGTCGCCAGGGCGACCATTCCGATTCATCTACGCGGTTCGCAGCGGCACCTTCAAGTCGAGCCTGAGCTTGTCCAACGGGCACCAGCAGATCTGCGCCTTTCCGATGTGCGGGGACATCATTGGCATGGACGGCGTGGCCTCGGGCCAATGCGCCAGCACCGTGACCGCACCGACGATGCCCCGGGTCTGTGCCATCGCGTCGCGCCTCTGGTCGACCTGCTGGCGCGCGATCCGGCTTTCCAGCGGCGAGTGAACCGCCAAATGGGCTACGAGCTCGCGCGCGGTCGCAGGTTGCTGCTTTTGATGGGACCGTTCACCGCGCAGGAGAGGCTGGCTGCCTTTCTCCTCGACCTGTCTCAGCGCTTCAGCGCCCACGGCTACTCCGCGAGGGAGTTCAACCTGCGCATGAGCCGCATCGAAATCGCCAGCTTCCTGGGCCTCTCGCACGAGACCATCAGTCGCGCGTTCTCGGCCCTGCAGCGCGAAGGTCTGCACATCGACAAGCGGCGTGTGCGCATCACCGTGCTGGAGCACTTCGCGCGCCGCTTCGAGGCGCTGCTTCGCGTGGATTGATGGGCTGTGATGCAGATCGCAGCCAGATGGAGTGGCATTGGCATTGAATTTCTTTTCGACGCGGGCCGATTCCGCGGGGTCGCCTCGAGGCTTGCAAGCGATCTTCAACGGATGCCGTGGGCGATCACGGCGCCCAGTGCCAGCACGACGACCGCCGTGCGAGAGCTCGTGGCGTCCGCCTTGGGTCGGGGTTCGACGGCAACACGGCCAACAGTGACGGCCCGATAGCCTCGCCATGCCCGTCTCGGCGCAGGCCTGTGCGCACTGCCTTTGGCACACTGTGCGGTGGCGCACTGACGGCGCATGGGGTGGCGCGCATTCTGAGCGCTGGTCTGCGCAGCATGCGCCGACGACACCGGAGCCACCGTGTGCACCCACTGGACAGTTGCCAATTGAAGCCGCCGGCCGGCGGCGCGGCGGGTCGTGTGAGCACCGGGCCAAGCCGCACCGAATCCGACAGCTTCGGCCCCATCGAAGTGCCGGCGCAGGCCTTGTGGGGCGCGCAGACCCAGCGCAGCCTGCAGTTCTTCGCGATAGGCGAGCAGCGCATGCCCATGGCGGTGGTGCACGCGCTGGCGCAGGTCAAGCGCGCCGCGGCCGAGGTCAATGGATCGCTGGGCGAGTTGGATGCGGCCAAGGCGGCGGCCATCGCAGCCGCTGCCACGCGTGTGGCAGCGGGCGAGTTCGATGCCGAGTTTCCGCTGTCGGTGTGGCAGACCGGCTCGGGCACGCAGACCCACATGAACGTGAACGAGGTGCTGGCCCACCTGGCCACGCTTGCCCTGGGCGGCCAGCTGGACGGCGCGCCGTTGGTGCACCCCAACGACGACGTGAACAGGGGGCAGTCGTCCAACGATGTCTTCCCCACGGCCATGCATGTGGCGGTGGCGCTGGCCTGTGGCCCGCTGCTGCAGTCGCTGGGCTTCCTGCGGCGGGCGCTGCAGCACAAGGCAGCGGCATTTGCCGAGCTGCTGAAGGTCGGCCGCACCCACCTGCAGGACGCGACACCGGTCACGCTGGGTCAGGAGTTTGGTGGTTATGACGCGCAACTGGCCCTGGCAGAAACGGCCCTCGGCCACAGCCTGCCGGCCGTGCATGCACTGGCCATCGGTGGCACGGCCGTCGGCACCGGTCTGAACACCCATCCGGAGTTCGGCTGGCGCGTGGCGCAGGTGCTGGCCGCGCGCCTGGGCTTGCCGTTCACCGTGGCACCCAACCTGTTTGCCGCCATGGCCGGGCACGAGGCGCTGGTGGGCCTGCATGGGGCCTTGCGCATGCTGGCCATCGCGCTGAACAAGATCGCCAACGACATCCGTCTGATGGGCAGCGGCCCACGCGCCGGCCTCGGCGAGTTGCGGCTGCCGGAAAACGAACCCGGCAGTTCCATCATGCCTGGCAAAGTCAACCCCACGCAGGTGGAGGCACTGACGATGGTTTGCGCCCAGGTCATGGGGCACGACGTTGCCATCGGCATCGCCGCTGGGCTGGGCCAGTTTGAGCTCAATGTCTACAAGCCCCTGATCGCGCTGGACGTGCTCGACAGCATCGGGCTGCTGCGCGACGCGATGCACAGCTTCGCCACGCACTGCGTGCAGGGTCTCGAGGCCGACACCAGGCACACGTCCGAGTTGCTGGCGCGGTCTCTGATGCTGGTGACGGCGCTGTCGCCGCACATCGGTTATGACCGTGCGGCGCGCGTGGCCAAGCATGCCCAGCAACAGGGCATGACGCTGCGCGATGCGGCGCTGGCCAGTGGCGAGGTGAGTGCCGCCGATTTCGACGCCTGGGTGCAACCAGCCGCCATGGTGGGCAGGGCCAGGCCAACGCCGCTGTCTTGATCAACCCGTACTTCCAGGAAGACCAACACGACCCACCCTTACGCCCACACGCTGCAAAGCTTCACCACCGCCTCGGGCAAGACGGCGCGCCTTTTTTCGCTGCCCGTGCTGGCCGCCAGCCACCCCGGTGTGGCACGTTTACCGCACAGCCTGCGCATCGTGCTGGAAAGTGTGCTGCGCCACTGCGATGGTCAAAAGGTGACGCCGCAGCATGTGGCACAACTCGCCTCCTGGCGCGCCGACGCGCCGCGCCTCGAAGAGATTCCCTTTGTCGTGGCGCGTGTGCTGCTGCAGGACTTCACCGGCGTGCCGTTGCTGGCCGATCTGGCCGCCATGCGCAATGCGGCCGTGCGGCTTGGACAGGATCCGCGCCGCATCGAGCCGCTGGTGCCCGTGGACCTGGTGGTGGACCACAGCGTGATGATCGACCACTACGGCAGCAGCAGAGCGCTGGACCTGAACATGAAGCTGGAGTTCAGCCGCAACCGCGAGCGCTACCAGTTCATGAAGTGGGGCATGAACGCCTTCAAGACCTTTGGCGTGGTGCCGCCGGGCTTCGGCATCGTGCCCCAGGTGAACCTGGAGTACCTGGCCCAGGGGCATCCACTGCAGCAAGGACAAGGTCTGTTACCCCGACACCCTGGTGGGCACCGACAGCCACACCACCATGATCAACGGCATCGGCGTGGTCGGCTGGGGTGTGGGCGGCATCGAAGCCGAGGCCGCCATGCTGGGCCAGCCGGTGCACCTGCTGACGCCCGACGTGGTGGGTGTGGAACTGACCGGCCGCCTGCGTGAAGGTGTCACCGCCACCGACCTGGTGCTGACCGTGACCGAGTTGCTGCGCAGCGCCAAGGTGGTGGGCAAGTTCGTGGAGTTCTGTGGCGAAGGCACACGCAGCCTGAGCTTGCCCGACCGCGCGACCATCGCCAACATGGCACCCGAATACGGCGCCACGATGGGCTTCTTCCCGGTCGACGACAGGACCATCAGCTACTTCAAGGGCACGGGCCGGCGCCGGAGCGAGATCGAGGCCTTCGAGGCCTACTTCAAGGCGCAGGGCCTGTTCGGCGCACCGCAGGCGGCGGACATCGACTACAGCCGCTTGATGCGCCTGGACCTGGCCAGCGTGGCGCCCAGCCTGAGCGGGCCGAGGCGGCCCCAGGATCGCATCGAACTGGGTCACGTCGCCACGCGGCTGCTGCACCTGCTGACGGCGCCACCAGCCGAGGACGGCTACCACCTGCCCGCAGCGGCCATCGACTCGGCAGCGGCGCTGCCCGATGGCACGCCGCTGCGCCACGGCGACGTGCTCATTGCCGCCATCACCAGCTGCACCAATACGAGCAATCCGGGCGTGATGCTGGCCGCCGGCCTGCTGGCCAAGAAAGCAGTGAAAGCCGGGCTGCGCGTGGGCCCGCACGTCAAGACCTCGCTCGCGCCCGGCTCGCGCATCGTCACCGAATACCTCGAGAAGGCCGGCCTGCTGCCCTACCTGGACAAGCTGGGGTTCAACCTGGCGGCTTACGGCTGCACCACCTGCATCGGCAATGCCGGCGACCTGACGCCGGAGCTCAACGAAGCCATCGCGACAACGGGCTGGTGTGCGCGGCGGTGCTGTCGGGCAACCGCAACTTCGAAGCCCGCATCCACCCCAACCTGAAGGCCAACTTCCTGGCCAGCCCGCCGCTGGTGGTGGCCTACGCGCTGGCCGGCAGCATGCGGCGCAACCTGATGACCGAACCGGTGGGCCAGGGCCGCAACGGACGCGACGTGTACCTGGGTGACATCTGGCCCAGCAGCCAGGAGATCGAAGCGCTGATGGGGTTTGCCATGGACGGCAAGGCCTACCGCAGCAACTACGAAAAGGTGCGGGCCAAGCCCGGCAAGCTGTGGCGCCAGATCGAAGGCGTGAAAGGCGCGGTCTACAGCTGGCCGCCCAGCACCTACATCGCCGAGCCGCCGTTCTTTGACGGCTTCAAGCCTGCGCCAGCACCGCTTGTGCCTGGCGTGAAGGGTGCCCGCATCATGGGCTTGTTTGGCGACAGCATCACCACCGACCACATCAGCCCGGCCGGCAGCTTTGCCGAGAACACGCCCGCCGGCCAGTACCTGCTGCACCGGGGCGTGGCCAAGGCCGACTTCAACAGCTACGGCGCGCGCCGCGGCCACCACGAGGTGATGCTGCGTGGCACCTTCGCCAACGTGCGCATCAAGAACCTGATGCTGCCCGCTCTGGCCAACGGTTCACGCGTCGAGGGCGGCTTCACTCGCATCGGCGCCGTGCAGATGCCGATCTACGACGCGGCCATGCAGTACCTGGCGGCCGGCACCCCCACGGTGGTGTTTGCCGGCGACGAATACGGCACCGGCTCCAGCCGCGACTGGGCCGCCAAGGGCACGGCGCTGCTGGGCATCAAGGCCGTGGTGGCCCGCAGTTTCGAGCGCATCCACCGCAGCAACCTCATTGGCATGGGTGTGCTGCCGCTGCAATTCAAGGGCAGCGATTCCTGGCAGTCGCTGGGCTTGACGGGCGACGAAGTCGTGGATGTACAGCTGGCCGAACTCGTCCAGCCCTTGTCGGACGGACTGCTGGTGATCACGGCGCCCGACGGTTCGCGGCGCGAAGTGGTGGTGAGCTTGCGCATCGATACCGCCATCGAGGTGCAGTACTACCAGCACGGCGGCATCCTGCCCTTTGTGCTGCGGCAGCTGCTCGCCGGTTGATGCGCGGAACCGGCGTCCTCACGACCGAGCCTTGATCTGGCGTGTGCCTGGGCCTGCCGCGCCTCAGGCATGCTCGGGCGATCTCCAACGCACCGAGGAACGGCCATGGCCATGCGTCACCTGGAACGTCACCGCACCCACCGCATTGGCTGGCTGCGTGCCGCCGTGCTTGGCGCGAACGACGGCATCGTCTCCACCGCCAGCCTGGTGGTGGGCGTGGCCGCGGCCAACCCGAGTCACGCGCAGTTGATGATCACCGGCGTGGCCGGCCTGGTGGCCGGGGCCATGTCGATGGCGGCCGGCGAGTATGTGTCTGTGCATTCGCAGGCCGACACCGAGCAGGCCGACCTGACCCGCGAGCGGGCCGAGCTCGCGGCCCAGCCGGAGGCCGAGCGCAACGAGCTGGCCGCCATCTACGCCGCCCGCGGCCTGGCACCCGAGCTCGCGCAGCAGGTGGCCGTGCAGCTGATGGCCCACGACGCGCTGGGCGCGCATGCGCGCGATGAGCTCGGCTTGTCCGAGGCGATGGGCGCGCAGCCGATCCAGGCCGCGCTGTCGTCGGCCGCCAGCTTCGCGGTGGGCGCCGCGCTGCCGCTGGGCGTGACGGCACTGGTCACCGGGCCCGGGCTGATTGCCTGGGTGTCGGGCGCCTCGATCGCCTTCCTGGCGGCGCTGGGCGTGCTGGCGGCACGCACCGGCGGCGCCCCGGTGGCGAAAGGCGCGTGGCGCGTCACCTTCTGGGGCGCACTGGCCATGGCCGTCACGGCCGGCGTGGGGGCCTGGTTCGGCGCGGTGGCGGGTTGACGGTCGCTCAGCTCAAGCTGCCATAGATGTCGAGCAGCGCCAGCTCTTCCGGGCCGCTGATCGTGCCCACCAGCGACACGCCCAGATCCGACAGGCCGGCGCGGCGCCGTTCTCGACGAGTAGAGCCAGGGGTGTTGGCGGCATCGCCCAGCGCACCCGTGGGGTCGGCGGTGACGGCCACCACGACGTGGGTGCCGTCGGGCATGACGAACTTGCCGGCAGCCGCGCTGGCGGCGAAGTCCGACACCAGCAGGATCGCGTTGGGTTTGTTGAAGACCAGCTCCGCCGTCGTCGACAGTCCGGCGAAGGTGCCGCCGACCGCGCCGTTGATCGGTGCGCCGGCGCCGAGATGGCGCCGCCGGTGAAGGCGGTGACCACGAGCTTGTCCGATGCCTTCGTGAAGTCCAGGATGGTGTCGGATCCGTTGAGCACGCCGGTCGCCTCGAACACCAACGTGTCGGCGCCACCATTGCTGCCGTCGCGGTGCGGGCCGGCGACGAGCACGAAGCCCCCGCCATCCGGGCCGGTGCCGCTGTTCAAGGACACCGTGACCACGTCGCTCGCATTGACACCGGGCGCGAAGCTCAGAAGGAATTGACCCGTGCTCATGTTGTAGCTGGCCTCGTCCAGATGGCCCGTGCCGGGACCGCTGTTGATGGCCGCCAGGTTGGCATTGACCAGCCCGACCATGGCCTGGCCAATCGTCAACAGCGCTGCGCCGTCGACCACCGCCCCGTTGCCGTCACCGTAGGCGGTGTCGGCCACCGCGGCCTCGGTGAGCGTCAGCACGGTGCCGTCGATGGTCATCGTGATGGCGATGCGATTGGCTGCCGCGGCGACCGCGTCGGGCGTGCCGCCGAGGGTATAGCTCCAGCTCTCGGCCGACAGGCCGCCGCTCAGCGTGTCGTTGCCGCCTCCGCCGCGCAAGGTGTCGTTGCCGGCGCCGCCGGTGAGGATGTCGGCTGCGCTGCCGCCCCACAGCGTGGCGCCTGCGCCGGCGCTGCTGTCGATCACGCCCATGCTCACGCTGGAACCCAGCGCAGCGACGGCGCCTGCCTGTCCGGCGCTGCCGTAGACCGTGCCGCCGGCACTGAGCGTGGCGCCGGTGTAGCCGAACAGCAGGGTGCTGCCGGCCTTCACCGCGCCGGCGTCGAGGTCCAGCGTCAGCGCTGCGCCCTTGTCGAGTGACGCATCGGTCAGCACCAGCGATTCGAACTGGGTCACGCCGCCCAGGGTGGACAGGGCACCCACCACCAGCTCGTCATCGATGCCGGCGGTGCCGATCACCGTCAGGGCGACGGCGCTGACCGCGCTCAGGTCGAGCACGTCGAAGTCGAAATTGAACCCCGTGCCGATCGCGTTGAGCGTGGCCAGGTTGATCGTGGCGGCCACGCCGCCCACGGCGGCAGCGCCGAGTGCTTCGGTGGCCAGGCGAATGGTGTCGTGGTCGGCCCCGGCATCGACCAGCTTGGGGCTGCCGGTGGTGGCCTTGACGATGTTGTTGATCACGTACACGTCGTCGGTGGTGCCGTTGTCGCGCAACAACTCGAAGCCGGTCAATTCCAGCGCATTGGCCGACGAGCCCGAGACCAGCCTGGCCGTCAGCACATCGCTGCCACCGATGGTCTGGCCCAGCACGAACAGCTTCGGCCCGGGCGTGGCGCCAAAGCCGATGGCGTCCTCGGCGTCCTGCGAACCGGCGATCCTCAGCAGGCCGGCCGCGACGGCGTTGTCCGGCGTGTGGCTGGTGGTGACGTTGGTTTGCGCGCCGGCCAAGGTCACGCCATCGCCATTGGTGAACCTGGTGGTCGCGGTGATCATGCCGCTGGCATTGCCGTCGTCGGCCAGGTTGGTGCTCGCCGCCCAGGGCACGATGGCCACGTCGACCAGGATGCTGCGCGTCAGTTCATTGAACTTGACGCTGTTGACGCCGCCGCGCAGGTGGCTGGCGCGTTCGTCCTGGGCCTCGACGCCGGTGAAGATCAGGGTCTCGTTGCGGTCGCTGCCTTCCACGATGCTCCAGGTGGCAAGGGGCTGGACGATGGCCGGGTCAAGGCCGGCGTCGCGGTATTCGACGAGCACCCGGTCGGCCGACAGACCCGTGGCCTGGTCGGTCAGCACCACGCGGCGCTGCTCGCGGTCGTGCGCCAGGTCGATGTCGGTGGTGGCGTTGAAGGCTCGGCTGTAGTTGATCGTCCAGTCGCGCGCCGAGCGCGTCAGGTCGATCACGCCGCCTCCGGCCGAAGCCACCACTTCCTCGACATTGACCAGGGTGTCGATGCGGTCGGTGGCCTGGTTGAACACCCGGTCCACGGCGTTGTCGTTGACCAGCACATACTGCGTGTTGGCCGGGGATTCGGTGCTGAACACGTCCACGATGCGGCCGCTCTCGGCGCTGTAGTCGACCCGATCGGTGCCGCCGCCAAGGTCGAAGGTGAACAGCCTCTGGTTGCTGACCTGAGGGATGTTGCCTCGGTCGGCGCTGTGGTTGGTGGTGTTCAGGGGCGCGCCAGCGATAACGTTGGTGGAACGCAGGTCCGCCAGCGACATGCGCAGCGGCGCGGCGCCGCTCTGGTTGAGCAGGTCTGCGCTCAGAAACGTGTTGATGCCGATCTCGCCTTCCAGTGCGTTTGCCGGGGGCCCGGCGTGCGCGTTGCTCATCGTGTCGGCGATCAGCACCACGTCGTTCGTGGGCGAAGGCGGCGGCGGCACGCTGGTGTCGTTGATCGTGGCGTCGATCTGTCCGGCATTGCCCGCCAATTGCAGGTGCAGGACTTCGGCGCCTTCGAGGGTCGCGTCGGCGCTGAGGTGAACCGTGGACGTCGCCAAGCCGGCGGCATCGACGGTGAACACCCCGCCCAGCACGCCGCCCACCACATCGGCGGTCGTGATGCCGCTGCCCGACAGGCTGTAGGCGACGGTGGTGCCGGCGGCGAGCAGGGTGGTCCTGAGTGTGTACACCAGGTCGCCGCCTTCGTTCTGGCTGGCGACATCCACGCTCAGTGCATAGGTCGGCGTCGGCGGCGGGGTGAGGCTGGTGTCGGCGATCGACACATCGACGTGTGCGGCACCGTTGAGCAGTGCCACCCGCAGCGATTCACGACCCTCGGTGGTGGCATCGGCGGCCAGGACCAAGGTGGTGCGACCCACGCCGTTCGCGTCGATCACCAGGTTGCCGCTGAGCTGGCCACCCACCACGTCGGATGCGGTGATGCCGGTGCCGCTCAGGCTGAACGGCACGCTCGTACCGGCCGCCACATGGGTCGTGTTCAGCGTCACGACGAAGCTGCCGCCTTCATCGACGGCCGACTGGCTGGCGCCGAGCAGGTAGGTCGGGCGCCAGCGGATCGAGACTGGGCAAGCCGAGCCGTCGTAGACGCACGCGGGCGACCGCGCAAACGCCGCAGCGGGCACGCGTGCCAGCAGTGTCTTCAGGGCCGACAGGTCGGTGTCCGCCGCGGTTGGCTTCGACCACGGCCAGGATGGTCACGACGAAGGTGCCGCGGGTCGCATATTGACCGACCACCGGGGTCAGTTCATTGGCCCAGGCGTTCAGCTTGGCCGCGTCGATGTTGGCACCCTGCGCGAGGTTGTCCACCAATGCGCGGGCAAAGGCGCTGTTCGTCGTCGTTGGCCCATAGGCCGTGAAGGGCGAGAGCGGAATCTCCTTGGCGAACAGCACGTCCAGCAACCCGTGCCGCCGCCGTGCAGGTAGGCGGCGCCGTCGGTCACGATGTCGGCCGTGGGCGCGGCGCGGAACACCGATGAGATGAGTTTGACGACGGTGATGGGGTCGGGGCTGAGGTTGCTGAGTGCGGTCATGAGGGGGCTCCTGCGGACTGAATGGGGTGAAGGTCGAAGCCTAGGGCTGCATCGATCGATCGATCTGTGCGTTGGCCGACAGAAGCTGCTGCAATCCGGATTGGATCAACGCGGCCTCGCCGGCGCGGCCATCGGCGCGAGGCAGAGGCGCCGATGGATAACCCGGATGGCTCCGGCGGCCCGAGGGCAAGGTGAAGCGGAAACCCGCGGCCACAGCCGCCGCAGTGGTCAGGCCCGTTCGGGCGCCGCACCGGCCGTCAACGTGAGCAGGATGTCGGCATACCAGGCGCAGTTCAGGCCCAGCGACTCGTCGACGCGCATGTCGCGGCCCCCCATTTCCATGCGGGCGGAGTGCACGCCGAGCAGCTTCCAGGTCAGTGGCAGTTCGCCGGCGTCGTGCTGCATCACCACGGGGGCGCCGCTGGTGCCACGGTGCGTGCGTGCATCGGTGAGGAAGAAGCCCTGCCCCTGAAAGCGCAGACCGAATGACGAGGCAATCACCGCCTGCCGCACCACCGGCAGGTGGTGCAGCGTGTCGTGAAAGCCCAGCGGGAATCCAACGACGAGCAGGGGTGTGCCGACCCTGACTTCCTGCAGCGAGTGCTGCAGGTGGGCCGGGGTGAAACAGCGCAGCGCAACCGTGTCCGGCAGGGCCGCTCGGTCCAGCTCGATCGCCGCCACGTCGATGTCGCCAGCGGCGTCGCGCCCCTGATGCCAGATGCTTTGGCCATCGCGGTACAGCAAGACCGACATGACGGCGGCACGGGTGAGGTTGTCCGCATCGGTGTGCACCTCGATCTCGATCCGGTCGGGCAGGTGGCCGCTCGGTCGGTCGATCAGGACATGCCGGTTGGTGACCAGGTACAAACGATCGTCACGCTCAAAGAAGAAGCCGGTCGCTCCGGTGAGCAACTGCGTGCCGAAGAACGTCGATACGCGGGCAGTGGTCAGCAGCAGCGGCTCGATCAAGGTCGTTAGCGCTTGCTGCCGCCAAGGATCAGCAGCGCGACGCCGGCCACGATGGCGCCTGCGCCCGCCCAGCCGGCACATTGACGGTCTGCTTTCCCCTGACCGACATCTCGATCGGTCCCAACTTCACCTCGTGGGTCTGTTTGGTGTAGCTGAAGTTCCCGTAGGCCAGGCCCAGAACCCCGGCGACGATCAGCAGCACCCCAACCAGCTTGGTCATGTCCATGTCAAATCCCTCCGCGTGTTGGTGATGCGGCGAAAGACCGCACCATGCTGGGTCTTGTAGGCGCATGGCCGCGCGGCGTCTGTGCGCTGTCGAACTCATCGTGCCGTGGGCACTCGGGCCTGGCGGTCATTTCCAGCATTCATTGCCAACCGTAGCGCCGAATGTAGACGCGCTTCATCAAGGTGGTCAGCGTGCAGTCCAGCAAGATGCCCAGCAGACAAAGATAGTAGGGCGCCGGCAGAGCCTGCAGCTTGAAGTACCCGGCCAGCGGTCCGATCGGCAGCCACAGGCCGACCACCATGATGGCCAGCGTCATCCCCATCAGCGGCGCCGCGGCATGGCTTTGCACGAAAGGCAGCTTGGGCGTGCGCACCAGGTGCACCACCAGCGTCTGGGTGAGCAGGCCGACCACGAACCAGCCCGACTGGAACAGCGTCTGCCGTGCGACGCTGTTGGCGTCGAACACCCACCACATCGTGGCGAAGGTGAGGATGTCGAACAGCGAGCTGATGGGCCCGAAGAAAAGCATGAAGCGACCGATGTCGGCTGGGTTCCACTTCAGCGGGTGGGTCACCAGCTCGGGGTCGACGTTGTCGAAGGGAATGCCCGTCTGTCCGATGTCGTAAAGCAGGTTCTGCACCAGCAGCTGCAGCGGCAGCATGGGCAGGAAGGGCAGGAAGGCGCTGGCGACCAGCACGCTCAGCACGTTGCCGAAGTTGCTGCTGGCCGTCATGCGGATGTACTTCAGCATGTTGCTGAAGGTGGCACGGCCCTCGACCACGCCTTCGTCCAGCACCAGCAGGCTTTTCTCGAGCAGGATGATGTCGGCCGCTTCCTTGGCGATGTCCACTGCGCTGTCCACCGAGATGCCGATGTCGGCCGCACGCAGCGCGGGTGCGTCGTTGATGCCGTCGCCCATGAAGCCCACCACCGGCCGCTGGCCCGCAGCGCACGCACGATGCGTTCATGTGCAGCGGCGTCAGCTTGGCGAACAGGCTGTGCGACTCGGCCGCGGCCATCAGCGCCTCGTCGCTCAGGGCTTCGACCTGCGCAGCAGCACCCGGTCGGTCGGCAGGCCGACCTGGCCGCTCACGTGCACGGCCACGGGCTCGTTGTCGCCGGTCAGCACCTTGACCGTGATGCCGTGCGCGGCAAGCTGCTTCAGTGCCGGCGCGGCCGACTCCTTCGGCGGGTCGAGGAAGGCGATGTAGCCGATCAGCGTCAGGTCCGTTTCGTCCGCCACCGAGTAGGTGGTCTGGCCCGGCGGCAGCGTCTTGACGGCCACGGCCACCACGCGCAGGCCTTCGGCATTGAGCCCGGCGGTCACGGCCTGCGTACGGGCCAGCAGGGCGGCGTCCAGCGCCAACGTGGGCATCGCGCGTTCACCGTCCAGGCTGGCATCGGTCGCCTCCTCGATGCGGACCTCCGTGCAGGCGGCCAGCACCTCTTCCACCGCGCCTTTGCAGATCAGCTCGTGGTGATGGTCCTTGCCGTCCACCAGGGCCGCCACCACCACCGACATGCGCCGGCGCTCGAAGTCGAAGGGGATCTCGTCGACCTTGCGGTAGGCGTCCTTCAGCTTGAGCTCGGCTGCCAGCTCGACATGCTCGAGCACGGCGTGGTCGAGAAGATTCTTCAGCCCGGTCTGATAGAAGCTGTTGAGATAGGCGAAGTTCAGCACCTCGTCGGTGTCCTGGCCGTAGGCATCGGCGTGGCGAGCCAGGGCGATCTTGTCCTGCGTCAGCGTGCCGGTCTTGTCGGTGCACAGGATGTCCATCGCGCCGAAGTTCTGGATCGCATCGAGGCGTTTGACCACGACCTTCTTGCGCGACAGCAGCACCGCGCCCTTGGCCAGCGTGCTGGTGACGATCATCGGCAGCATCTCGGGCGTCAGGCCCACGGCCACCGACAGGGCGAAAAGAAAGGCCTCCAGCCAGTCGCCCTTGGTGAGGCCGTTGACGAAGAACACGATCGGCACCATCACCGCCGCGAAGCGGATGAGCAGCCAGCTGACGCTGTTGACGCCGGCCTGGAAGGCGTTGGGCGTGGTCTCCGAGGCCGTGGCATGCGCGGCCAGCGTGCCGAAGTAGCTCCGCCCACCGGTGGCCACCACCAGCGCGGTGGCCGTGCCGGAGACGACGTTGGTGCCCATGAAGACCAGGTTGCGCTGGTCCAGCGCACCGGTGGCCGCGGCGGGTGCCGCCCCCTGGGCCGCGCCCTCGACGAACTTCTCCACCGGCAGCGATTCCCCCGTCATCGCCGACTGGGCGACGAACAGGTCGCGTGCGCTCAACACGCGGCAGTCCGCGGGGATCATGTCGCCGGCCGACAGCGCCACGACATCACCGGACACCAGTTCGCGCACCGCAATCTCCCGAGTCCTGGACGGCTGTGCGGCCGCGGACGCCGCAGCGCCGCGGCGGATCACCGTCGCGGTGTTCGTGACCATCGCCCGCAAACCCTCCGCTGCACGGTGGGATCGGCCTTCCTGGATGAAGCGGATGCCGGTGCTCAGCGCAACCATGGCGCCGATCACCACCGTGGCCTTGCTGTCGGCGCTGAGAAAGGACAGCAGCGCCAGTGCCGTGAGCAGCAGGTTGAACGGGTTGAGGTAGCAGCGCCACAGCCGCAACCAGCCGGGCAGCGGCGGTTCGTGCTGCACCTCGTTCGGGCCGTCGCGGGCCAGGCGTCGGGCAGCCTCAGCGCTGTCCAGCCCGTCGGCCTGCGACCGCAGGCGGGCCAATGCCTGCGCGGGTTCCTCCTGGGCCGCTGCCAGCAGGTCCTGCCCCAATGGCGTGGTGCCAGCGGCGCCAGGGTGGCACGACTGCGGGCGCTGCCGTCAACGATTCCAGCAGGGGGCGACGCTCGAAATGCTTCTTCGCGCGGCGGCGGCGAAGGAAGGTGCTGAAGCCCTGCGTGAGAACCTTGTTCATCGTCGCCTTGTTTGACTTGTCTGCCTCGTCGGCTCATCGGCCCCGGGCAGCGGTGGTCCCTTGGCGAGCGCCCGGGCCGCGGCCACGCCCAGCAACGGTCGATCGTTGAGCTTACTCGCCCCGTTGCATTGACCCGGCAGGTCGTCCTGGCCTACGTGCGCAAACGCTGGCCCTTCGCGGCGCTGGGCACGCTGGTGATCGTGAGCGAAGTGATGGCGATGCGCATGGCTTTTTGATTTCGCGCCAGCGAAGGCTGCGCTTTCGGCTCTCGCAAGTGCCAGTCGGCGCTTGGCCCGCTTGTTTGAAGGGCTCCGCTGTGGCGGTTTGCGTCTGCCGATTGCGTATTCCCTTCTGAGAGCTTCTCCTCACCCGCAGCGGCACCGCCCTTGCGAATACGGAATGGCCCGCCACCCTGCGAACCGAGTGTTGACTGTCCCGGTTGGCGGCTCGGTCGGCTTCACGAGCACGGGCTATTCAGCTGGCGGCATCGATCCCTATTTCACGCTGTTTCGCGGTATCTACAGCGCCACCGCCACGTTCGTGGCCTCGAACTACATCCACGCGCTGGCCTTGGGTGGCGACTTCACGCAGACCGAGACCTTGAGCGCGGGTGACTACACGGTGGCCATCGGCACGTTCGAGAACTTGTCGTTCGCTGAAAACCTGGGCAGCGGCTTCCGGCCGACGGCTTCATCGGCCTGGGCGGCGCAGGCTACTTCGGTGACGGCTCGTACATGCTCACTGTGACGCTGCCCGATTCCCAAACCGCGCCCGAACCCGAAGGCGCCAGCTTGACCTTGACCGCCGCCTTGGCGGCCGTATTAGCCAGCAGGCGCCGCAAATCCCAGACCCCCAACGGAGGACGATGATGAAATCAGTGCTGAAGTCTTTTCAAACCCCGCCGGCCGCGCTGGCCCTGGCTGTTGCTGTGGCATGCACCGTGTGCGCTGCACCGGTGGCCGCACAAACCCGTGCCGCGCTGGTGCAGTCGGTCGATGAGCCCGCGCGCAACCCCTATCAGGAGGTTCAGTTCAACTCCACCTGCCGCGGGACGACGGTCTGCAGCTTCGAATTTGCGCCAGTGGCGGCTGGCAAGCGTCTGGTGGTCACCCACATCAGCGGCTACATCGACACGGCGTCCGGCGTGCCCCCCAACGGCTTCTTCCAATCCACCTTGGGTGGTTCAGCCTACGCGACCGTGCCTTTCACCGGCGTGCGCGGGCCGACCTCCGCGTTGGGCGCGCGCTACTTCATCAACCAGCAGGTACTGGCCTACTTCAACGTGGGTGAATCGCCGCGGGCCACGATGCAGATCTTTGGCGATCTGGCCTCGGGCGGTGCCTTGCTGATGGTGTCGGGCTACTACGTCAACGTTCCTGATCCTTGCTGGGCCCAGGCCGGCCGGGCAGCCATGAGAGGCGGCAATCTGGCCACCCATCATGGCTGTCTGCTGTCTGGCGGTGAATTCGCGCGCCTGGCCGTCGGTGGCCGACCTTGTGCACAGGACGCAATGTTTGCTTGGCGAGCCAGAGCCGACACGCATCGGCCCACTTTGGCAGTGCATCGCAACCTGTTGGTGAGCCGTAGGTGCTGCTGGCAAGTTGGTCGCGCGAGGCGGGTTGCGGAGTTTTGTGTTCTCGAGCCGTGCTCATGTTGGAGAGGATGCAGCCGCCCGAAGACTGACGAGGTGGAATGGCATGCTCCACGCGTCGATTGCTTCGAATTGCCGCAGCGAGGTCGATTCGGCCCGGCCCGAGGTGTTCGAACTTCGCAGTGCCGCCTCGCAGCGCCACAAAGCGTTTGCCGAACTCTTGGCGAAGCTGGCTTGCGCACCTCTGCCGCGGCAAGAGGTGGTGCGACTCGACGACGACAGCATGCGGGTCAACCTGGATGACGCCGGGTCATTGCTGTCCCACTGGCATGGTTCCGCTGGTTGTTGATTGCCGCGCCCGAACTGCGCACCCAGTTCGTGCTCAGCCCGTGCGGCATTCACTGGGAAGTACTGGACGAAGATGTCTCGATCGACGGGCGCTGACCGGCCATGGCGTTCTGACACGCGGGCGCCTCGTGACGCCAGTTTGACCTCAACGGCCTCGCGTCAGGTGCGAAGGGCCCAGGATCGAATGCCTCTTCATGGCCGTCATGCAAATCCATGCATGTTGGCCGCAAGCAGTTGGTCGACCAGAGGCAAGATGGCCGCCACCGGGCACCTGCCGTCCACCTCGCCGAGGCGGCGCGCAGCGATGCAGCCTCGCGCACGACCTGGGCGATGGCCGCAATCAGCCGCCGAGCGGGCCATCCTGCCCTATGCGCGCAAGCGCTGGCATTTGGCGGCGCTGGGCGGCGCGGCGTCCATCGGTTCGTATTCGATCGCTGTGGGCTCGACCCGCGCGCCGGTGGCCAGCGTGGCGCGCTGCGCGAGACTTCGGTGCTGTTTGCCGCCGTGCTGGGCACGCCGGTGATGGTGGGCGAAGTGATGGCGCTGCGCCTGGCTTGAGCCGGCAGCTCGCGCACCAGCTCGCGGTCCTCGCCCATCCAGTCGCGCACCGCTTCGATGCGCGACGCGCGGTAGCGCTGCGTCACCTCCTGCCAGACGCTGGGCACGGCCGAGGCGGGCCGTCGATGCCTTGTTGGCGTCGGCGCCAACTGCGCCAGGCCAGCAGCGCGATGGCTGCGGCAACGATGCTCAAGGCGACGAAGGCAAGAGCAGGACCGAGGTCATGATCACGGCGTCTCCCTGTCGAAGGCCATGGGCGAAGCGCGGGCGCTCAGCGCCGGCGGTAGCCGTCGCCGATGAGCCGATGGAGGCCCGCGCCCAACACGGCGCCGGCGATCGGGGCCACCCAGAACAGCCAGAGCTGCTCCAGCGCCCAGCCCTTGGCAAACAAGGCCACGCCGGTGCTGCGCGCCGGGTTCACCGAGGTATTGGTCACCGGGATGCTGATCAGGTGGATCAGGGTCAGGCACAGGCCGATGCCACGGGGGCCAGGCTGCTGGGGGCGCGCTCGTCGAGTGGCGCCGAGGATGACCACCAGGAACATCGCGGTCATCACCACCTCGGTCACCAGCGCCGCCAGCATCGAATAGCCGCCGGGGAATGCGCACCGTAGCCGTTGGACGCGAAACCGGCCGTCACGTCGAAACCCGGTGGACCACTGGCGATGAGGAACAGCACTCCGCCGGCCGCCACGGCGCCCAGCACCTGGGCGATGAGGTACATGGGCACGTCGCGCGAATCGAAGCGGCCGCTGACCCACAGACCGACCGTCACGGCGGGATTGAGGTGGCAGCCGGAGATGTGCCCGATGGCATAGGCCAGGGTCAGCACGCTCAGGCCGAAGGCCAACGACTCACCAGCAGGCCGATGCCGACGCCAGGAAACGTGGCGGCGATCACGGCACTGCCGCACCCGCCCAGACCAACCAGAACGTGCCGATCAGTTCTGCGCCATACCGGTTCATCCGCCACACCTCCTTTGTTGGTCCACCGAGGGGTGGACGCAATGAAGGAATGTTGGCGGTCGTGTTGGCGCAGCGCGCCGGGCGGTGGTATGGCCAGGCCCCATCCCAAGGCCTGGGTGGCGCTGGCCCGTTCCCCTCAGGCCGCGACCACCAACTTGTGCTTCAGCGCCACCAGCACCGCCTCGGTGCGGTTGTCGGCGTGCAGCTTGCTGAGGATGTTGGTGATGTGGAACTTCACCGTCGGCAGGGCGATGGACAGCGCATCCGCGATCTGCTGGTTGCTCATGCCGCGCGACATCAGGGCCAGCAACTCGCGTTCGCGCTGCGTCAGGTCGGCGCCGGGGCGGTTTCTGCGCGAAGCGGCGATGATGGCGTCCGGTGGCCTCGGGAGCCAGCACGCGGCGGCCCGCGTGGGTCTCGCGCAGCACGGTGATCAGCTCCTGCGAGGTCGCGTTCTTCAGCAGGTAGCCGCTGGCGCCGGGCCTTGATGGCGCGGCGGATCTCGCCGGGTTCGAGCAGACTGGTCAGGACGACGAATCGCGTTTCGGGCAGGCCCGGGTGCAGGCGCTCGATGGTGGTGATGCCGTCGGTGCCCGGCATCACCAGGTCCATCAGCACCACGTCCGGGCGCAGGGGCGGGATGCGGTCCAGCGCTTCGTCGCCGCTGGCGGCGTCGCCGACCAGGATGAAGTCGTCCTCGCCCTCGATCATCGCGGCCAGGCCATGCCGGATCATGGGGTGGTCATCCACCAGGAAGATTCGGATCGGGGCGCTGTGGTGGATCATGGACTGCTCACGCAGGTGATGCGCAACTCGGTGCCTTCGCCGGGTGCGCTGGTCAGGTGTGGCTCGCGCCGATCTCTCGGGCACGTTCTGCCATCTTGCCCAGGCCGAAGTGCCAGGCCGCGGCCGCTGCGGGTCGAAACCGTGGCCGTCGTCGGCAATGCAGCAGCGCCTTGCCGGACTCGAATTGCCACTGCACCACCGCATGGGTGGCGGCGCTGCGCTTGCCGATGTTGGACAAGGCCTCCTGCGCGATGCGGTACTGCTGCAAACGCGTCTCAACGGGCAGCGGGTCGTCCTTGCTGAGCGAGGTGTCGACCTGGATGTCGCCCCGGCACACCAGGGCTTCGATGGCCAGTTGCAGCAACTCGGACAGCGGGGTCTGGGCCAAGGCGTCTGGCCGCAGCTCGTACATCAGCATGCGCATTTCGGCCAGCCGCCGGGGTTCAATCGCTCCAGCGTCTGCGCCTGCTTGAGCAGGCCGGCATTGCCGGCCGGGCATCGCGGCCGGTGATGCGGGCCAGAGTGCCGGCCACCACGTTGACGCGAACAGCGTCTGCGACGGCGTCGTAGCAGATCGCGCGCAATGCCCGGTTGCGCTCGGCGGCCACTGCCACCTCGCGCTCCTTGCCCAGCAGCTGGGCGTGGCGATGGCCAGCGCGGTCTGGCTGCACACCGCGGTGAGCAGGCGGGCCCGCTCGGGGATTGGGAGCCTGGTTCCTGGTGGTCCACCCGCAACACGCCCAGCACATGGTCGTGGAACGAGCAGCACGCCCATCCAGGCGCGCGTGGTGCGGTAGAGGGCCGAGGTGCGCGGGTCGTCCACCACCTTGGCCCACAGCCAGGACAGCAGGCTCTGGCGCGCGTTGTTCTCGATGATGGATTCGCGCTCGCGCTCGATCTGCTCGTAGTGCTGCACGTTGGGGCGCGACAGCCGCATGCCAGCAGGGCCCGGGTGCGTGCGTCGGTCGCGTCGGTGTCGGCACTGCGATAACCCATCAACACCACGGGCTCGGCCGGCATCATGTTCTCTCGACCAGACCGAGGCGCTGCCATAGTCCAGCGTCTGTTCCAGCGCCTTCAGGGCTTCGTCCACCAGCTCGTGCAGGTCGGTCTTGAGGCAGGCCCACCGACGGGTCCTGCAGCGTGGACAGCTCGTGCGTGCGCACCTGCAGCTGCGTGCCCAGCACGGCGTTGCGCTTCGAGCAGCGCCATGCGGCGTTCGCGCGCGGCCTCCACCATGCGGCGCAGGCGCATCGTGGCCTGGCGCAACTCGGCGCTGTGCTCGATGAGCGGGATGTTGGTGTCGTCCGGGCGTCATCCCGGCGCAGCGCACGGCTGGCCACCGCACGCGCAGCAAGGCGTCGCCGGTGCGGCTGGCGAGCCAGGCGCAGGCCACCACGGCCAACAGGCCGGTGGCCAGCGCGGTGAGCACCGTGGCGTGGTCGGCCTGCTGATGCATCCAGGCCAGCACGCCGCAGGCCGCCAGCACCACGGGCGCCCACGGCCATGGTCTGCGTGGGCAGGACCGGTCGTCGAACAGACGGCGCACGCGGCCGACACGAGGTCGCGCCACGGCGGCGGGTCGGCCTTCAGCGGTCAAAGGGCTGGTCGTCATCCGGGGTTCCGGGTCGTCGGCGAAGGGCTGTATCACCCGCTCCAGGAGGCGCTCGGCCCGTGCCGTCGCCCATGCCCACGGCCACGGCCACCCCACGACGCGATGGCACCGGCCGCAAAGGCAATGGTGACGATCACCGACGGCGAACCGACCTGCCGCAGCGCCAACGCGGCGGCGAAGAACAAGGATGGCGCCGCGCGCCAGGCTGGCCAACACCGGTGC
>JADKIA010000008.1 GCA_016721465.1 Ideonella sp.
TGGCCCATCCCCGGCATGTGCACGCCACGCCCTCGAGAAAGCCCGCATGAGCTTCGTCGTTTCGAACATTGAGGCGTCCATCGGCACGCTGACGCTGAACAACCCGCACAAGCGCAATGCGCTGAGCGAAGCCCTCGTCAGGGAACTGATCGCGTCTTCCGAAGCCATGCAGGCGGCCGAGGTCAGGGTCGTTGTCCTGCGGGTGGCAGCAAGCGGTGCCAGGTGTGGTCGGCCGGACACGATGTCGACGAACTGCCGCTGGATGGCCGTGACCCCTTGGGCTGGGACGATCCCCTGCGCCATCTGGTGCGGACGATCGAGAACTTCCTGCCCGGTGATCGCCATGGTCGAAGGCGGCGTGTGGGGTGGGGCCTGCGAGGTCGTGCTGGCCTGCGACGTGGTCATCGCTGCGCCCAGCGCCACCTTTGCGGTCACGCCGGCACGGCTGGGCGTGCCTACCAACGTCAGTGGCATGAACACCTTCATGAATGCGGCCAACATCCGCATCATCAGGAGATGGCCTTCACCGCACAGCCCGTGGGCGCCAGAGCGTGCGGAGCGCATGGGCATGATCAACCACCCGTCGGCGGCGACGAACTGCTGGCCTTCACCGGACAACATGGCCCGTGTCATCGCCGGGCAACTCGCCGCTGTCGATCCGCGCGATGAAGGAGCAACTGCGCGTGCTGACAGGCGCCAACCCCATGACCCCGCGTGGCTTCGAGCGCATCCAGGCCTGCGCCGCATCGTGCACGACAGCGCCGACTACCGCGCAAGGCATCCTGGCCTTCAGGAAAAGCGGCCACCGAAATTCAGCGGTCGTTGAGGCCGAAGCCGAGCGCCTCCTTTGGCCTTGCGCAAGCCATGCACCCCCTTGCGCTCAATCCGGCCAGGTGCACGCCGCTGCAGAATGGAGGCTGCCGACGCATTGGCCGCAGGGCAAGGTGCCGAGGTGCAGGGCGGCGCGGCGCCAGCGTGAATCGGCCAGGCGCCGGGCGTCATTTTGCGCCGGTGGCGCACGGCTGCGTTGGCCCTGCTGTGGCTGTTGGGTGCGGCCAGCGTCGCCCTGGGCCAGGCGCCACCGTCGAGCGCGCCGCCCAAGTCGATCACGGTGGTGATGGACGACAACTACCCGCCGTTCGTCTTTCGCGACTCGAACGGTCAGCTGCAGGGGATCCTCAAGGACACCTGGGCGCTGTGGCAGGCACACACCGGCATCGCCGTCCGCCTGCAGGCGATGGACTGGAGCCAGGCGCAGCGGGCGATGCTGGCCGGCCAGGCCGACGTCATCGACACCATCTTCGTGACCGGGCCGCGCAGGCGCCTGCTACGACTTCACCGCGCCATACGCCAGCTCTGTCCCGATCCTCATCTTCCACCAGAGCATCAGCGGCATCGTCAACGCCGATTCGTTGAAGGGTTCACGGTCGGCGTGAAGGATGGCGACGCCTGCATCGACGTGCTGCGCAGGCATGGCGTCGACAGCATGAAGACTACCCGAGCTACGCGGCCGTCATCTCGGCCGCCAGCGCCGGCGAGGTGCGCGTCTTCTGCGTGGACCAGCCGCCCGCGCTGTACCTGCTCAACCAGCTCGGCGTCGAGAAGGACTTCGCCGGTTCGGGCCCTTGTATTCGGGTGAGTTTCACCGCGCGGTGGCGAAGGGCAATGCCGCGCTGCTGAAGGTGCTGGAAGCCGGCTTTGGGCAGATCACCGCATCAGAGCGTCAGGCGATCGAGGACAAGTGGTACGGGTCGGTGAACCAGCGCGACATCCCGCCGTTCTTCCGCTATGGCGCCTACGCCTTGCTCGGCGCGGTGGTCGCGGCCCTGATCTTGACGGTCTGGAGCCTGGCGCTGCGCCGCCGCGTGGCGGCGAAGACCGCAGAGTTGTCGCAATCGCTCGAGGCGCTCGGTGCGGCCAAGCGCTCGGCCGAGCAAGCACTCGCGCAACTCGACGCCACGCTCGGGGCCATCCCCGACCTGCTCTTCGAGACCGACATCGAGGGCCGTTACCTCGACCACCGCGCCGGCCGGGCCGACTTGCTCGTCCTCCCGCCCGAGCAGTTGATCGGGCGCACGGTCAGCGACGTGATGCCCGCAGCGGCGGCGCAGTCGATCCTTGAGGCGCTGCGCCAGGCGTCGCGCCACGGACGCTCGACGGGCGCCCAGTTTCGTCTCGACTTGCCGCAGGGCGAGCATTGGTTCGAGTTGTCGATTGCACGCAAACGCAGCGGGTCGGTCGAGGGCGAGCGCTTCGTGGTGCTGTCCCGCGACATCACCGATCGCAAGCGTGCGGAGACCGCGCTGCAACAGAGCGAACAGAGCTTCCGCCATTTCTTCGAGGCCGGCCTGGTGGGCATGGCGATCACCGTGCCCGACAAGCACTGGGGCAAGTTCAACCAGCGCCTGGCGAAATGTTCGGCTACAGCCCCCAAAGAGCTGAACGACCTGACCTGGTCTGGGCTCACCCATCCCGACGCTGGCCGCCGACGAAGCGAAACTTCCAGCGCGTGATGGCCGGGCAAACCGATGGCTGCACGATGGACAAGCGCTTCATCCGCAAGGATGGTGAGGTGCTCCACGCCTCGATCGCGGTGCGCTGTGAACGCAACGAGCAAGGTCAGGCCGAGCGCTTCCTTGCCGTCGTCGAAGACATCAGCCAGCGCAAGCGCGCCGAGGCGGCCCTGACCCAGCACCGCGACGAGCTGGAGCGGCTGGTGCAAGCGCGCTCGCGTGAGCTGGTCGATGCGCGTGACGTGGCGGTGGCCGCCAGCCGAGCGAAGAGCGAGTTCCTGTCGAGCATGAGCCACGAGTTGCGCACGCCGCTGAACGCCATCATGGGCTTCTCGCACTGCTCGAGCTCGACCGTGAACTGTCGCCCGTTCGCTGCGGTTCGCAAAGGGAGATATTGAATGCAGGGCAAGCACTTGCTGCACTTGATCAACGAGGTGCCCGACCTCGCCCAGGTCCGGAGTCGGGCCGGATCGCGTTGACGCCCGAAGCGCTGCACCCGGCGCGATCGGCCAGGAAGTGCTGACCCTGATGCAGCCACTGGCCAACCAGCGCGGGGTCACGCTGCAGGCCGGCGCCTTCGACGGGCTGGTCGTGCGCGCCGACCGCATGCGGCTGGCAGGTGCTGGTCAACATCGTGTCCAACGCAATCAAGTACAACCGCCCGGCTGGCCGTGTGTCGGTGGAAACCACCGCGCTGGATGAGCCAGACGGTTCGCATCACCGTGCGCGACACCGGGGTGGGCATTGCGCCCGGAGCGCCTGTCGCAGGTGTTCGAGCCGTTCAATCGGCTGGGAGCCGAGTCGGGGTCGATCGAAGGCACCGGCATCGGCCTGAGCATCTGTAAGCGCCTGGTCGAGTTGATGGGTGGGGCACATCGGGGTGAGCAGCCGGCCGGCGAGGGCAGCAAGTTCTGGTCGACCTGCGCCGCGACCTTGGTGCCAAGATCGAGCCGGGGCAGCGCCATGCCGTCACGCCCGAGGCCCCGCACCCACGCCGGGCCGCGCGGCTGAACTGCTCTACGTGGAGGACAACGCGGCCAACCTGCAACTGATGCAGGACTTCATCGGCCGCCACACCGGTTGGCAATTGCGCTGCGCCACGTCGGCCGCGGCCGGCTTGGCGTCTGCGCGCGCGCACCGGCCCGACCTGATCCTGCTCGACATCAACCTGCCCGACAGGGACGGCCATGCCGTGCTGGCCGAGCTGCGCGCCGACGCCCGTACCCGCGACATCCCGACGGTGGCCGTGACCGCCAATGCCATGCCCAGCGATGAACAGCGCACGGGACGCGGGCTTCGACGACTACCTCGCCAAACCGATCGATCTGGCGGCGCTCGACGCCGTGCTGGCGCGCCTGCTCGATGTCGGCCGGGCCGGCGGCTGAGCGCGCAGACCCGGGCTGCGCGCTGGTGCATGCCCGAGCTGCGCTGGATGCAGCGGGTCGGCAAGCCACCCAGAAGGGCCTGCGCAAGGCGCGCAAGGGCACCGGCACGGTCTTTGTGCCGGGCAACCGCGACGGGTTTCTGTGTCACCCATGGCGAGCTCAGCGACCGGTCTTGCTCGTCCGCCCGACGGGCTCGTTCGCATCGACCGCCTGCAGGCGAGATTGCGCGTGCTCGATCATCCGGTGCAGCGCGGCCAGCTCGTCGTCGCCCGGCCGGTCGGCCAGCAATTGCTGGCGCGCTTCCAGTGCCGCCGTGCTTGCGCATGCTTGGTCACCCCGTCCGCCGAGATGGTGATCAAGCGGCTGCGGGCATCGGTGCCTGGGCCTTGCAGCACCCAGCCCTTGTCGATCAGCGGGCGCAGGTTGCGCGTCAGCGTGGAGGCGTCCATGCCCATGCGGCCGGCCAACTCGGACGGCGCGATCGGCCCGAGCGCCAGCACATGCGAGAGCAGCGAGAACTGCGAACCCCCAGGCCCTGCCTGGGCGATCTGCCCGTCGTACAGCCGCGACACGCTGCGCAGCAACTGGCGCAGCTTGAAATTCGTGCAGGCCTGGGCTGGCAGCCCGGTGGCGGTCGGCCCGGGCGCCTTGGCGGTTTCACATGTCACTTTGTATATGCAATGATTGCAATTGCAGCAAACTCAAAGCGCAGGATAGCAGCATGAACCCGGCCAGCCTCCCGACCCGTCCACCCGCCGCGGCCCGCACGGCGCCCGACCTCTGCTGAACGCGCCGCTGCTGCCCATGCTGCTGCGCTTTGCGCTGCCAACATGCTGGCGATGCTGGCCACGGCGCTGGCGGCGATTGCCGAGACCAGCTACGTCGGCAGCTTTGGTGTGCCGTCGCTGGCCGGCATGGCGCTGGTGTTTCCTGGTCATGCTGCAGATGATGCTGTCGGCCGGCGCGATGGGCGGCGGCGTGTCTTCGGCGGTGAGCCAGGCCTTCGGCGCCGGCGATGCAGCGCGCCAACGCGCTGGCGGTGCACGCGCTGTGGATCGGCCTTGGCGCCGGCCTGCCGTACATGGCGCTGATGCTGACCCTCGGCCCGACGCTGTTTGCGGCGCTCGGTGGTCGTGGCGAAGCGTTGTCGCAGGCGGTGGCCTATGCCAACGTGGCCTTTGTGGGCTCGATCTTCATCTGGCTGGTCAACACCTTCTCATCGGTGATCCGGGGCTCGGGCAACATGACCGTGCCGTCGGCCACCTTGCTGCTGGTGGCGCTGGGGCAGGTGGGCATTAGCGGCGCGCTGGGACTGGGCTGGGGGCCGTTTCCGCGTTGGGGCATGCCCGGCGTGGCGGCCGGGCAGGTGCTTGCCTACGGCGCGGGCGCGGTCTTTCTTTACGCCTACCTGCGCTCGGGTCGGGCCCGGGTGCAGCTGCGGGTGCGCGCCACGCCGCTGCAATGGCCGCTGCTGCGCGACATCCTGAAGGTCGGCGGCTTTGCCTGCATCTCCCTTGCAGACTGTGCTGACGATCCTGATCCTGACCTGGCTGGTGGCCCAGTTCGGCACCGAAGCGCTGGCCGGCTACGGCATCGGCACCCGGCTGGAGTTCCTGCTGGTGCCCATCGCCTTTGCCATCGGCGTGGCCTCGGTGCCGCTGGTGGGCATGGCCATTGGCGCCGGCAAGGTGGCGCGCGCCCGGCGTGCGGCCTGGACCGCATCGGCCATGGCCGCCGGCCTGCTCGGCCTGCTGGGCACCGTGCTGGCGCTGGCGCCGGATCTGTGGACGAGCCGCTTCACGCATGAGCCAGCGGTGCTGGCCTCGGCGGCGCTACTTCCAGTGGGCCGGGCCGGCTTGGCCTGTCCGGCCTGGGGCTGTGCCTGTACTTCTCGTCGCTGGGCGCCGGCAGGTGGTCGGCCCGGTGCTGGCCGGCACGCTTCGGCTGGCACTGGTGGCCCTAGGCGGCTGGGCCCTGGCGCTGGCACAGACGCCGCCCTGGACGATCTTTGCGCTGGTGGCCGTCGGCATGGCCGCGTACGGACTGGCCACGCTGCTGGCCGTGCACTACACGAGTTGGGGCGCCGAGCGCTGAGCCCTCAGCCGGGAGCACCCAGCAGCCCGGCCCCGCATCGAATCTGGCGTTGGCCGGTGCACCGCGTGCCGCTCGACTGCGCAGCGCCCGGCCTCACTTGCCGCCGAAAACCTTCAGCACGGCCTTCACGGCCTTGGCCACGTCCAGCTTGTTCTGCTTGATCGCGGCCGCTTCGCTGCTGATCACCGCGCTTCGAATCTGCGCCTCAAGGGCGTTCAATTCGTTGTTGGCGCTGCTCATCTCAGACTTGACGGCATCGGCCTGTGCCCGGGCCTTTCCGAGTGTGTCGGCCAGCACCTTGTTCATGCTCTCATTCAGCTTGGTCAGCTGGTCAAAACAGGCCTTCTGTTCCTTGGTTACAGCCTGGTTTTCCTTCAGGCCCTCTTCCCATTCGCTGATGAGGTCATCAAGGCTGTCGCCGGACTTGTTCTTCACAGTGGCTTCGGCGTCAGTGCGCAACTCTTCGAGAGTTTGGTGCAGGGCATCAATCTGATTGATGGTTTTTTCGAGATCGCCCGACAACTTCTTGAAGATGTCCTTCGACTTGTCCTTCTTGTCGATGCCTTGGCTAAACTTGTCTTGGGCCGCATCGAACCGCTTCGCCAGGCCGGCAATGGTCTTGTAGGCCGAGGCATCCAGGTCCTTGCGGACCTTTGAGGTTTCTGCGTCCCAGACATTGGCCAGCACCCACATGACACCGCCCTTCAGTTCCTGCACTCGCTGATCGGGTGTCTTCGCCATCGCACGCTCCTGTTGATTGCAACGCCTCGCCAACGCTGTGTGCCTGGCAGCGCCATCCTATCCCGCAACCGAGGCTGGCGAGGTGCACCTTCGGCGTCGGGCCTCGGCCCGGGGCCGCCCCGGTCAGGCCGCCCCGTGCGCGTACCAGAGCGCCGCAAAGAAGTGGCAGGCCGTGCCGCCCATCACAAACAAGTGCCACACGAAGTGAGCGTACCGCACGCGGTGATCCCACAGGAACACGACGGCGCCCAGCGTGTAGCACAGCCCGCCAGCCACCAGCCAGGCCAGGCCGGCACCCGGCAGACGCGCCACCATCGGTGCGGCGGCCACCACGGCCAGCCAACCCATGGCCAGGTACAGCCCCGTGGACAGCAGCGGGTGTTTCAGCCGGTTCAGCAGCTTGACGGCCACACCGAAGGCCGCTAGCGCCCAGACGACGGTGAACAGCGTCCATCCCCAGCCGCCACGCAGCACGCCAAGGGTGAACGGCGTGTAGCTGCCGGCGATGAACAGGTAGATGGCGGCGTGGTCCATCCGGTTCAGCCAGCGCTTGGCCCGGCTGGCGGGCAGGGCGTGGTACAGCGTGGACACGCCGTACAGCAGGATCATGGTGCCGGCAAACACCGCCGCGGCGGCCACGTCGAGCGCCGTGCCTTGGCGGGCCGCGCGACTCACCAGGATCGGCAGCGAAGCAACCGCCAGCAGGCACCCCAGGCCGTGGCTGATGGCGTTGGCGATTTCCTCGCCAACGGTTTGCGGTCGATCGACGCGGGCTGCGCTCATCGGGCGATTGTGCCGGCGAAGTCGCAGCGAAGCTCGTCCACCGGCAGTGCAAGACGCGGGTTCACCGGCTCCTCAATCGGTGCCAGGTGGGTCGGCTGCAGCGTGTGCCAGAGCCTGGCAGCGGCGTGACCACCGTCGGGCAGGGGCTCGCTGGTGCAGGCGCTGGGCTTGGCGCACCGCGTCGGCATGGCAGGCCCAGGCGGCTTCCAGCAGCGGCGCCGATCAGAGCCTGGGCAGGCGAGCCACCCTGGCCAGGGACTTGACGCAGGCCCTGACGGCGCCCTCGCGTTGCGCCGCCAACCAGCCCAGGGCGAACCAGGCCTGAGGGTGCCCGGCCAGCCGCGATTCGAACAGGGCCCTGGCCACCAGCAGGTTGTTGTAGTTGCCCAGCGCGTCCTGGGCCGGTGACAGCACGGCCATGCGGCGCTGCATCGCCTTGCGCGCAAAAAGAGCGGCGCAGGCGTCCAGGCCGTAGCGCAGGCGCTTCAGGCGCTTGCGCACGCGGTGCTGGGCCACCTCGTCCAGCGACGCGAACCGCGCGCCGCGGGTCGCCACCTGTCGCTGCAGTCGGCGCAGCGTTGCGCGCGCCGTCGCGACCAAAGGCGGCGCCGACGCCACGCCCTCCTGCAGCGGCGGCGCATTCAGCCAGACCAGCATGTCCAGCCACAGCCGATTGCAGCCGGCCTCGCGCAGCATGGCGCCGGGTTCTTCGGAACCCACCGACTCGGGCAGGAATTCGAAGTGCGGGGCGCCGGCCGCTTGCAGCGCCGGCAGCAAGGTTTCACACAAGGCATCCTGATCGCGTGCACGGCCCAGCCGATCGAACAGCTGCGCCAGGCGCTCGGACCAGTCGGCGAAGTCCGCCGGCACGGGCTCGCCGGCCAACGCCGCGAAGTCGCGCAGCACGCAGCGCAGGCGGCGCAGCCCGACGCGGCACTGGTGCAGGTGTTCCACCGACCCGCCGTTGCCCGCGAGTTCGGAGGCATTCGCCAGGACCTGATTCAGCGCCGCGCCGAGCATGGCCCGCAGCGCCTGGTCGCCGCTCATGGCGGGGTGCAGGGCCGGCGGGCTGAACTTCGCAGCGGCCGAGGTCGACAGCCCGCGTGCCAGGCGTTCGCCGCGTTCGGCCTTGCTGCGCACATCCAGCCACAGGCCATGGCGCGCGACCCAGCGGCTGGCCAGCGCGGGCACTGCCGATGTCGTGCCGCGATTCAGCTCGAACGCCAGTTCGCACACGGCCAAACGCGCATCGCCAGCGCGAATCTCTCCCTCGTCGAAGGTCAGTTCGACGATCGTGCCACCGACCAGGCGAATACTGCGCTGCGTGCGGCGAATGTCGGTGGAGAAGACCACGCCGAGCATCGAGCCCGAATCGCCCAGGGCGCGCGCCAGCAATGACCCCAGGGCGCTGCCGGCGTGCAGCGCGACATCGATCGTCGGCACCGTGCGCGAGCGCGGCAGCACCACCTCGTGCTCGAGCCGGTGCATCAGGCCGTCGCCCGGGCCCTTGACGGTCTGCACCCAGCGCGCGCCTTCCTTGCGCAGACGCAGCGCCAGCCCGGCGGCCGCCAGGCGGCGATCGGGGGTGTCGACATAGAGGGCCTGCAGGCGGATGGTGCTGGCACTGGCCGTGGCGACGGCGCGCCGCACCGCGACCAGTTGAGCGGCCGGCACCTGGAACTTGAGTTCGATTTCGTGCATCGCCCGTTTCTGCCAGCGCGCTTGGGCGGCCCCAAGCAGGATGCCGTGTCGCGGCACTCTAGCCCAGGTCATGCCACACCGGGGCCTGCGTCGGCGCGCGGCCGGCAGGCGCGCTTCGTTGACCACACTCATCGATGCGATCGGCCCGGACTCTGAGAATGGGTGGCGCGGTCGATGCATCGCCGTTGCATGCGTGCTCGCACGATCGGCCGCCGACCTGAGCTGGGAGCAACCATGACCAATGCATCCACTGGCACGATGTCTACTCGGAGCGCGACGCTGACCTTGCTGGCGGCGCTGGCGCTGGCAGCCACGGGCGCCCGCGCGGCCGACTGGCCGACCTTCAAACCCGGCCGCTGGCAGTACGACCGCAACATCGACGGCATGGGGCCCAAGCCGCAGAAGGTGTCGAGGACCGAGTGCGGCGATCCGACCGCCAACCACAAGAAGCAGCAGGCGCAGTTGACGCAGGCGGGCTGCCAGTTCACCCCGATCACGCAAAGTGGCTCGACCTATCAATACGCGGCCAGCTGCAAGGTCGCCGGCATGACCAGCCAGTCGCGCTCGACACTGGTCGTCCAGGGTGCCGAGGCCTACACGCTCACGGTCGACTCCAGCTCGGCCGAAATGAAGACCCACGAAGTGCTGCTCGCCCGTCGGCTCGGCGACTGCCCCTAGCCGCTGATCGCGCGGCGGCACGGACCTCGACATCGGTGTAGTCTCGCGCTGCATGTCGGCCATGGGGCCGAAGCCCGATCGCCACCGCCATGACAGTCCTCGGCCCCAGAGCCGCTCAGGTGCTCAAGCACCCCGCCGCATTCGTCGTCCGAACGCTCCAAGGCGTTCCGTGCGAATCAGGGGCTGCTGCTGGCCGGGGCCGTCGCGTACTACGCGCTGCTCTCGATCGTGCCGCTGCTCATTCTCACGATGATCGTGCTGTCGCACCTCGTCGATCAGCGCGAGTTGCTGCAGACCCTGGGCCGCTACCTCGAATGGCTGGTGCCAGCCCAGTCCGCGGTGATCGTGGCCGAACTGGCGAACTTCCTGGCGCACCGCGACGTCATCGGCTGGGTCTTGCTGGTGACCATGCTGTTCTTCAGCTCGCTCGCGTTCACCGTGCTCGAGAACGCGATGTCGGTGATCTTCTTCCACCGCGTGGCGATACGGCGGCGCCATTTCCTCGTCTCCGCCGTGATCCCGTACTGCTACATCGTGTCGCTCGGGCTCGGGCTGTTGCTGGTGACCCTGGTGGCCGGCAGCCTGCAGGCCATGGGCCAGGAAAGCGTCGAGTTCCTGGGGCGCCGCTGGTCGCTCGGCGGCATGTCCGGCGTGCTGCTCTACCTCCTCGGCCTGCTCGGCGAGATCTTCGTGCTCACCTCGATCTACCTGGTGATGCCGTCGAGCCGGCCATCGCTGCAGCATGCATTGCTGGGTGCGCTCACCGCCACCTTGCTGTGGGAGCTCTCGTGTGCTGCTTGGTACTTCCGCACCCTGTCGCAGATCAGCACCGTCTATGGATCGCTGACCACGGCGATCACGATCCTGTTGAGCCTGGAGCTCGCAGCGACCCTGCTCCTGATGGGTGCGCAGGTGATCTCGGAGTACGAGCGCATCGGCACGGGCGGCCTCGACGCGCCGCCGCAACCATTCACGACCGAGCCGGGCTGATGGGCGGGGGCGCAAGCCCACGATGCGGCCCGCCAGGTGTCGCCTTGCTCCCCTTGACCGCGCCCGCGCAGCCGATCCGGATGGTTGCGGCGGCCGATTCGCCCGCAGACCCGAGGCCGACCCCGATTGCCGCGGCGATCGCCATGGCATAGGGTGGCGCGATGAGCACAACGACATTGCAGGTCCGCAAGAACCAACTGCCGACCACCCGCTTGCGGACGGACCCCGATGTGGCGCTGGCCGACGGCCAGGTGCGGGTGCGGATCGACAAGTTCGCGCTGACCTCGAACAACATCACCTACGCCGCCTTCGGTGACGCGATGAACTACTGGCAGTTCTTCCCGGTGCCGGCCGATGCCGATGGCACGGCCTGGGGCTGCATTCCGGTGTGGGGTTTCGGCGACGTGGTGCAGTCGCTGCACCCCGGCGTGGCGGTGGGCGAACGGCTGTACGGCTACTGGCCGATGGCCAGCCACGCGGTACTGCAGCCCACCAGGCTGACGCCGGCCAGCTTCTCGGATGGCGCGCCACACCGCGCCACGCTGCATGCGGTCTACAACCAGTACCAGCGCTGCAGCGCCGATCCGTTCTACACCGCCGACAGCGAGGCCCTGCAGGCGCTGCTGCGGCCGTTGTTCCTCACGGCCTGGCTGATCGACGACTTCCTGGCCGACAACGGCTTCTTCGGCACCACCGCGCCAGGGCGGCGCGGCGTGATGCTGCTGTCGTCGGCCAGCAGCAAGACCGCCTGTGCCACCGCCGCGCAGCTGGCGAAGCGGCCCGAGGTGGAGGTGGTGGGCCTGACCTCGGCGGCCAACGTCGCCTTTTGCCAAGGCCTGGGCGTCTACAGCCGCGTGCTGAGCTACGAACAGCTCGACACGCTGCCGGCCGACACGTCCTGCGTGTACGTCGACTTCGCCGGCAACGGCGCCTTGCGCAAGGCCATTCACACCCGATTCGCCGGACTGGCCTACAGCTGCTCGATCGGCGGCACGCATGTGGAGAACCTGGGCGGCGCACGGGACCTGCCCGGCCCCAAGGCCACGCTGTTCTTCGCGCCGGCGCAGGTGAAGAAGCGCCATGCCGACTGGGGTGCCGCCGAGTTCAGCCAGCGCCTGGTGGCGGCCTGGCACGGCTTTCGCGCCCAGGTGAGCGCCCAGACAGCACCCTGGCTGGTGGTGCAGTCCCACCGCGGCGCCGAGGCCGTCGCAACGGCCTATGCGGCGGTGCTGGGCGGCCAGGGCGACCCGCGGCTGGGGCACATGCTGGCATTCGGCGAAAGCCGCTGAACGGGCCTGTGGCGCCCGAAGTTCCCGAACGCCAAGGTGCCGGTGATCGTGGACGGCGCCACCACCGTCTTCGACAGCAATGCGATCCTGCTCTACCAGGCAGAGAAGTCAGGACAGTTCCTGCCCGCGCCGCAGGACCGTGGCCCCATGCTGTCGTGGCTGATGTTCGTGGCGTCCGGGGTCGGCCACTTCACCGGGCAGTGCGTGCACTTCAAGCATTGCGCGCCCGAGCCCCATCCCTACGCCATCAACCGCTACGACTTCGAAGCCTGGCGGCACTGGAAGATCCTCGATGCGCACCTGGCAGACCGGCCGTGGATGGTGAGCGGAAGCTACACGCTGCTGGACATGGCCGTTTGGGGCTGGGCCCGCGCCGTGCCCTTCGCGCTCGGCGCGCAAGCCTGGGAACAACTGCCGCACGTGAAGCGGCCGCTGGGCCCCGCGACAGACGCCGCCTCGAATGGCCGCTGTTCGAGGTGCAGCGGTCGCTGGCCACTCGCGAGGCGGTTCGCGGTGCCGAGGACGGCTTCCGCACGGCTCGAACTGGCGGTACTTCGACCCAATCCCGCCTGTCGATGTTTCTATCTGGACGCCCGGAAGCAGCGCTTGACATCGGGTCACGGCGCGGCAGTTGCTGCTGCATGTTCAAGTGCCGCGCTTGTCAGACTCTCCAGGGCCAAAGCCCCAAGAGGCGTGGCAAGGCGCGGCGCTCCCCAATCAAGGGCAGCCGACGCCCTCGACGAGCAGCAATCCGCGCGCTCAGCGAATCATCCTGAGCCATGGGTACACGATTGCGATGAGGCCGGCGAAGTACAGCAGGCCGAATATGAGCCCGAACTTCCAGAAATCCCGCTTGCCGATGAAGCCGCTGCCGAAGTACATCGGCGCCGGCCCCGTCGCGAACGGCGAAATGACACCCATCAGGCCCAGTGAATAGAGGCACAGCATCGTCAGGATGGGCACGTCCACGCCGGCCATCCCCGTGCCGACCGCGAGAACGACGGGCAGGACGGCCGCGACATGCGAGGTGATGCTCGAGAAGCCGTAGTGGATCCAAAAGAAGAGCGTCACGAGCATGATCGTCACCATCGTGGGCGACATCGATCCGAGGTTGCTGGCGAAGCTTTCCGCGAGCCATTTGACGAAGCCGATTTCGTTCAGCCCCGAGGCGAGGGTGAGGAGCGAGGTGAAGTAGAAGAACACTTCCCATGCGCTCTTCTCCGAGATGATGTCGTTGAATTCCACGACGCCGGTGATGAGCAGCAGGGAGATGATCACGAGCACCACCATCGTCGCGTTGATGTAGTTGGCGCCGAGCCACGGCAGGGCAATGTTGGGGTTGGAGCCGGTGATCCAGAGGAACATCGCAAGGATCACGAGCGCCGTCATCACCCACTCATTGCGCGACATCGGCCCCATGGCCTTCAACTCGCTGCCCGCCCAGACCGGGATTTCCGGACTGTCCTTGATCTCGGGCTTGCAGACGACATAGCTCAGCACCGGCACGAGCACGATGAGCAGCAGCCCGAGCGGCAGGAAGCCGATGAACCACTGGCTCCAGGCCACGTCCACGCCGACCGTCTTCTTGGCGATGGCAAGCCCCGCCACGTTCGGTGCGAGCGCAGTGAGGAAGAGCGAACTCGTTACTGCGGTGGCGGCGAAGGCCGTCCACATCACGTATGTGCCGATCTTGCCGGCAGTCGGTCCGGGTTCGGAACCGTAGATCTTCGGGATGTTGCTCACGATCGGGAAGATCGTGCCGCCGCTTCGCGCAGTGTTCGACGGCGTCGCGGGTGCGAGCACCAGATCGGCGAACAGGACGGCATATCCCAGTCCGAGCGTCTTCTTGCCCAGCACACGCACCAGAAGCAGGGCGATCCGGCGCCCGAGTCCGCTCTTGCGGTAACCGATCGCGAAGATGAAGGCGCCCACGATCAGCCACACAGTGCTTTCCGAGAATCCGCTCAGCGCCCAGCGAAGCGCCTTGTTCGGGTCCTTCTCGACATACCCCATGATCGCCGCGAACGTGAGCCCGATGAGGCCGACGGCGCCCACGGGCATGGATTCGAGGATCAGCCCCGCTATCACGGCGGCGAAGACGGCGAAGTAGTGCCACTGGTTGGGCTTGAGACCTTCCGGCACGGGCACGAAATACAGCACCAACCAGACCCCGATGGGGGCCCAAGTCTTCCAGTTCATCTTCATGGCATTTGCCTGCGCGAGGACCAATCGATACCGACGAGCCTACGCACGATGGACGAACCCGGCTTGTGCTGCGTCAATTCGCGACGACGCGGGAAAGCAGGCACAGGATCATCCCGAATGGCGCCTGACTGAACCATACGGACTCAGGCAGCCGGCCATTGTGGAGAGCTCTCCACAATGGCCGGCAGCGCAAGTGCGAGGCGGCACCAGCGCCACCAGTGGCTGCGTGAACTCCAGCGGGCTGGAACCCGGCGAGAAAAAACGCGCCTTCCTCGACCGAGCGCGGCAGGCTGTGCTCGCGGCGCAGCCAATGGCGGCGTGACGCGCGACGCTGTCGCTCAGGCGTAGCCGGGCGGCGGCACGAAGCCGCCGAACTCGCGCTCGAGGTGCGCCGCGAACGCGAGCACGCTGCGGTCCTCGAGGTTCGGGCCGATGACCTGCACGCCGATCGGCAGCGCGCTCTCGCCGCGCTCGATCGGCACCACCGCAGCGGGCAGCCCGGTGCTGGTGGCCGCCGAGGCCCAGACGAGGCCGGTGCTGCTGTAGGGCGCCGGCTGGCCGTCGACGTCGAGCCGGCGCAGGTGCTGGGGCTCGCTGTGGTCATGCCGAAAGGCGGTGACCGCCATCGCCGGGCAGAGCACCACGTCGACCTGCTCGAACAGCGAGCGGAACTGCTGCTGGTGCGTGGCGCGCGCGTTGTCGGCCGCCACCCAGTCGCGGTGGCTGAGCCCGATGCCGCGCGCGAGCTCGGCGCCGAGGCTGCGGTCGTCGGCGGGAATGGCCGCCGCCGCGGCGCGGGACTGCTCGAAGACCTGCTGCGGCCAGAAGGCGGCCGTGAACGACATCAGGAGCCGCGCGTAGACGCGTGCCACCTCGGCCAGGTCGGGCAGCCGCGGGTGGCTGCGCAGCACGCGCACGCCGGCCCGCTCGAGGCGGCCGCCGAGTCGGTCGAGCGCCTGCCGGATCGCCTGCGCTGTCGGTGCCATCGGATGGGTGTCCAGCAGCAGCACACGGTAGTCCTTCAGCGCCCCCTGGCGCGGCGGGCGCAGCGCGAGCCGGTAGCCTACGCCGAGGCCCTGTTCGTCCGGGCCGGCGATGACGTCGAACAGCCGCACCAGGTCGTCGACGGTGCGCGCCATCGGGCCGACCACCGCGAGGTCCGGGTCGCGCGGCAGCGCCGGGGCACCCGGTGGCACCTGGCCGCGCGAGGGCACGAGGCCGTGCGTGGGCTTGAGCGCCGCGACACCGCAGAAGTGCGCCGGCACGCGCAGCGAGCCGCCGATGTCCGAGCCCAGCGACAGCGGGCCGAACCCGGCCGCGAGTGCCGCCGCCGACCCGCCCGACGATCCGCCCGGCGTGCGCTCGAGGTCCCACGGATTGCGCGTGACGCCGTGGATCGCGTTGTAGCTCTGCCAGTCACCCAGCACCAGCGGCACGTTGGTCTTGCCGAGGATCACGGCGCCGGCAGCGCGCACGCGGGAGACGATCAGCGCGTCGTCGCGTGCGCGGAAGCCCTTGGCCTCCGGGATGCCCCAGGTGGTCGGCAGGCCGGCGACGTTGAACGACTCCTTCACCGTCATCGGCACGCCCAGCAGCGGCCCGGTGTCGCCGCGCGACAACGCGGCGTCGGCGGCCTTCGCGGCGTCGCGCGCGCGGTCGAAGTCGCGGGCAATCACCGCGTTCAGGCGCGTGTCGAGCCGCTCGATGCGTGCGATCAACCGGTCGGTGAGCTCGAGCGAGGACAGGCGCTTGGCGCGCAGCGCATCGGCGAGTTGCGCGGCCGACTGGTACTCGAGGGCATCGGCGGCGGTTGCGTTGCCGGCGGCGGGTGCGCTGCCAGCGGCGGCCAGCGCGGCGGCGCCAGCGAGCATGTCGCGGCGGTTGACGGGGCTCATCGTGGAGGTCCTTCCGCAGGTCGTGGTCGAAGGTTGAATGATGCCTTCGCGCCGGGCGCGCCGGCGACTGAAGTCCCGCGCCCTGTCGAGTATGCGAGGCCGAACCGCCACGGTGGTCTTCCGGTGGCGCATGCCCCCAACGGCCTCAGGTCCGATGGCGCGTCTCAATCTCGCTGAGTGCCGCCCACGCAGGTTTGCCTTGCGCGGCGGGGCTCGTTGGGTAGCCCCGGAACAGATCCGACCGGCCACCCGTGTCGCCAACCGTCCCGCACCGCGATGACCGGCGCAAGAAGTCCCAGTCGCTCATTGCGCTCCCCTCTTTCGTCGACAACCAACCCTCAGTGTCGGGTGGATCCGGTGCTCCAACCCGGGACTCAAGTGTCTTCCAAACCCGAGGTCATTTCAGGCTGTAGGCGCGGCGGTGCAGTCGGCTCGATAGGGGGCTTGAACCCAAGTGGACATAGGACCACGTGGCTGACCGGTAGTCGGCGTCAGACTGGGTGCGGTCGGACAGATTTCGCGGGCCAATGTCGGCGGCCGCCGATACCTGCCGCTCAACGGTCGGCGCCGCGGTCGGCTGCTCTTGCAGGAACCGGCCCTTCGTCCGCAGCGTGGAGGCAAGCGTCCCGGCCGGCATCGCGGTCGCCGGCCAAGGACTGCTCCCTCAACCTACGGACTGGCGCTGACGACCCAGAAGAGTCACCCGCTTTCCTGATCTCGGCGCCCCGAAGCCGCCGGTCGGACCCGCACACAGGCACCCGCCCGGGCGATACGTGATCGCACTTGCACTGCCCGCAGGACCTCGCTGAGTCGCCGCCCCGGGGCCGCCGGGTTCGCTGCACCGCCACACCGGGCGTTGCAGTGTTTCTGGCGGCAGACAGCACGAAGGTGCAAAATATATCCGCCGCCTCCGGGGCGCCCGTCGCTCGCCAAGCGCCGTTCTTTGGCTGGTACGCACCCATGACCGCTGTGTTGAACGAAGAGTCCGCCGTCCGCAACGACACCCTGTCCGATCAGGCTTACCAGCGCCTGCACCGGTCGCTGATGACGGGCGGGCTGCTGCCCGAGCAGGTGCTGACGGTGCGCGGCCTGGCCGAGGCCTACGGCGTCAGCCTGACGCCCGTGCGCGAGGCCATTCAGCGCCTGGTGGCCGAGCATGCGCTGGTGGTCGAGAACGGACGCACGATCCGCGTGCCCAGGCTCGACGTCGAGACCTACCGGGAGATCCTGAAGATCCGGCTCGAACTCGAACCGATGGCGGCGCGCGACGCGGCGGTGCGCATGGACAACGCCGAGATGGACCGGGTCGAGGCGCTGGCCCACCTGCACCGCGAAGCCATCGTGGCCGGAGAGGCGCACCGCACCCTGGCTGCCAACACCGATTTCCACATCTCGATATATCGGGCTTCGCAACAACCCGTGTTGACGGGGCTGATAGAGAGCCTGTGGCTGCGCATAGGGCCGACGCTGAACCTGTTGTTCCCCACCTATTGCGGCAGCCTGACGGGTGTGGAGATGCACCTGGAGGCGGTGGACGCCCTGCGCCGCCGCGACGGCGATGCGCTGGCGCGCGCCGTGCGCGACGACCTCGCACACGGGTCCCGGTTCCTGGTGCGCCTGCTCAAGCCCTGAACGCCGCCCGGTCGGTCGAAGTGGCGCTTCAACGATCGGCGTTGACGATATATTCAAGATGACTTAGGCTCTGCCACGCCTGTGCATCTGCGCGCCCGGGCCCCGGCCCGGCTGTTGTCGGCGAACGCCCCCCCACCCCACCTATCCGAAGGTGTGTATCCCATGAAGCTCAACCTCTCCCGCCGTGACTTCAGCCTCACGGCCGCCCAGATGCTCACAGGCTCGGTGCTCGGTGCAGGGCTGTTCGGCGCCGGCAGCGCGCAGGCGCAGCAGAAGACGGTCAACCTGGGCACCTTCGGCGCCGTCGACGCACAGAACTACATGCGCGCCAAGGGCTTGGCGGCCAAGACCTTCGGCGCCGGCACCAAGGTCGACTTCGTAACCGTGCGTGCCGGGTCGGAAGTCATCGCAGCCATGGCCGGCAACAGCTTGGACATGTGCAACCTGGGCTCCAGCCCCATGGTCGTGGGCTACGCCAACGGCGTGCAGGCCTCGCTGGTGTACGTCTACAAGAACATCATCGACAGCGAAGCGTTGGTGGTGCAGAACAGCGCCAACATCAAGAAGCTGGCCGACTTGAAGGGCAAACGCGTCGGGCTGCCTTTCAACACCTCGGTGCACTTCGCCGCGCTGGCGGCCTTCAAGACCGCGGGCCTGGGGCTCAACGACGTGCAGCTCATCAACATGCGCGCCGACACCATCGCGTCGGCGTGGACGCGCCGCGAGATCGACGCCAGCTACATCTGGATCCCCGTCGTGCCCAAGCTGGTGGAAGACGCCGGCACCATCCTCTTCAAGACCGGTGACCTGAACGCCACAGGGCTGGTCATGTTCGACGCCTTCCTGGTGCGCGACGAGTTCAAGAAGAAGAACCCCGAACTGGTGCTTGCCTTCCTGAAGGACTTCGAGCAGATCGCGGCGGCCTTCAAGCAGAACCCCAAGGACGCGGTCGACACGATGACGAAGTTCCTGGGTGTCGACGAGGCGACCGTGATGCGCTCGCTGAACACCTTCTACCCCGTGCCGGCGCGCGAGCAGCTCACCGCCAAGTGGCTGGGCAAGCCGGGCGAGCGCGACTCAGCCGTGGTGAAGACGCTCCAGGTGCAGGCGCAGTTCCTGAAGGACACCGGCCAGATCAATGCGCTGCCCAAGGACATGAACGGCCTGATCGACGCCAGCTTCGTCGCGCAGATGGTCTAAGCCAGGTGGTGGCCGCCGTCGAGATCAAGGCGCGCTTCGACGCGGTTTCCAAGCGTTTCGGCAGCGGGCCCGATTCGGTCCTGGCACTGGAACCGATCACGCTGGAGATCCCGAAGAACGCCTTCGTTTGCCTGGTGGGGCCGTCGGGCTGCGGCAAGAGCACCTTGCTGAACATCCTGGCGGGCTTCGAGACCCCCACCAGCGGCGTGGCGATGATGGACGAGCTGCCCATCGCCGGCCCCGATCCGCGGCGCGGCGTGGTCTTTCAGCAAGGCGCCCTGTTCACCTGGATGACGGTGCGCGACAACGTGGCCTTCGGTCCGCTGGCCACCGGCAAGCCACCGGCCGAGGCCACGCGCATCGCCGACCACTACCTGGGCATGGTGGGGCTGGCCAGCTTCGCCCGGCGCTACCCGTATGAACTTTCCGGCGGCATGCAGCAGCGCGTGGGCATTGCGCGCGCGCTCGCCAACGACCCCGAACTGCTGCTGATGGACGAGCCCTTCGCCGCACTGGACGCACAGACGCGCGAGTTGCTGCAGGAAGAGATCAAGCAGATCTGGCAGGAGACGCGCAAAACCGTGCTGTGGATCACCCACAGCATCGAGGAAGCGCTGTTCCTGGCCACCGACATCGTGGTCATGACGGCGCGCCCGGGCCGCATCAAGGCCCGCTTGTCGCCGCAGTTCGCACTTAGCCGCGACCCCGCAGTGGTGGCCAGCGCCGAGTTCGTGCGCATGAAGGCCGAGATCTTCGGCATGCTGCGCGACGAGGCGCTGGCCGCGCAGCGCCAGGAGGCGGCCCTGTGAGCGCCGCCGTGCGCACGCGGCGTTCGCGCTGGATCAACCTGGCCTCTTTCGGCGCGTTGCTGGCCTTGTGGGTGCTGGTGACGACACCGCTGGGCGACAAGCCGCTGGTGCAACCGCTGTTCCTGCCGTCACCGGGCTCGGTGTGGAACACCTTCATCACGCTGACGCAGAACGGCTACCAGGGCAAGAGCCTGTGGTACCACCTGGGCATCAGCCTGTTCCGCTTCGGGCTGGCCTTCACGATCACGGTGCTGGTGGCGGTGCCGCTGGGCCTGTGGATGGGCATGAACGAGACCGTGAAGGCGGTGCTCGACCCGCCCATCGAGATCAGCCGCCCGATGCCCAAGCTGGCGTTGCTGCCGCTGCTGATCATCTGGTTCGGCATCGGCGAGGTGGCCAAGGTGGTGATCATCGTGCTGGCGCTGTTCCCCATCCTGTCGATCAGCGCCATGCAGGCGGTGCGCAGCGTCGGCCGGCGCAAGGTGCAGGCCGCGATGGCGCTGGGTGCGTCGCGCACCATGATCTTCCGCCGCGTCATCTTTCCGGCCAGCCTGCCGGGCATCTTCACCAGCGTGCGCGTGAGCATCGGGCTGGGCGTCACCATGCTCGTCGGCGCCGAAATGATCGCCACCAGCGCGGGCATCGCCTTCATGGCGATGTCGGCTTCCGACTTTCTGCTGACCAACGTCGTCATCGTAGGTGCGCTGATGATGGCCACCCTGGGCTACACGCTGGACCTGTGCGCACGTGCGCTTGAAAACCACATCGTCCATTGGGGCGGGAAGGAAGGCTGAGATGACGACGCTGCCCCGACAAGGAACCCCGTGGCCCGAGCTGCAGCAAGAGATGCAGGGCGCCGCCAAGGACGACGTCGACTGGCGCAATGGCCGCGTGCCCATGTTCATCCACTACGCCGGCGACGATGTGCTGGACGTGGCCAAGCAGGCCTACCTGATGTACTTCAGCGAAAACGGCCTCGGCCTGCGCGCCTTCCGCAGCCTGGCGCGCTTCGAGTCGGAAGTGGTGCAGATGGGGCTGGGCCTGCTGCATGGCGGCGCGGCGGCAAAGGGCGCGATGACCACCGGCGGCACCGAAAGCATCTTCCTGGCCGTGAAGGCCGCGCGCGACCTGGCCCACGCGCGCGACCCGCGGCCCGGCCGGGCGCAGATCGTGCTAGCCCGCAGCGCCCACCCTGCTTTCGACAAGGCGGCGCACTTCATGGGCCTGGACACCGTGCGCACCCCGCTGCAGGCCGACTACCGCGCCGACCCGGCGGCCATGGCAGCAGCCATCACGCCGCAGACGGTGATGATCGTCGGTTCGGTGCCAGCCTATCCGCATGGTGTCATCGACCCGATCGGCGAACTGGCGGCGCTGGCGCAGTCGCGCGGGCTGTGGATGCACGTGGACGCCTGCGTGGGCGGCTACTTCGCACCCTTTGCACGACAGCTGGGCGCCGTGGTGCCCGACTGGGATTTCGCCCTGCCCGGCGTCACCTCGATCTCGGCCGACCTGCACAAGTACGGTTATGCGGCCAAAGGCGCATCGACCCTGTTCTTCCGCGATGCCGAGTCCTTTGCCGGCATGGGCTGGAGCTTCGACAACTGGCCGCGCGGCCAGTACTTCACCCACACGCTGGTGGGCACGCGCGCCGGTGGCGCCATCGCAGCGGCGTGGGCGGTCATGAAGTACCTGGGCGAAGAAGGCTACCTGCGCGTCACCGAACGTGTGCTTGCCACCCGCCAGGCCCTGCAGCAAGGCGCAGCCGCATTGGGTTTGCCCACGCTGGGCGACCCGCAGCTGTCGATCCTGGCCTACGGCTGCCCCGACCACGACGTGCCGGCGGTCAGTCGCGCCATGACCGCGCGCGGCTGGGTGATGGGCCATGTCACCGAGCCGCCCGGCATCCACCACATGCTGAATCTGACGCATGAGCCCGTGGTGGGGCGCTATCTGGCCGACCTGTCCGACGCCTTGCAGGGCGCCCGGCTCGATGGTGGCGCTGGGCGCAGCACGCTGGAAGCGCGCTACTGAGTCGCACACGCGGGTGGGCCGTGCGACAGCCGCGGCCGGTTCAGCGCCTCTTGTCGGGAGTTGCCGTGGCCAGCATCGAGGGTCTGCCGCCGGCGGTGGCGCTGCAGCAGTTCGCTGAGCAGCGCAAGGAGCCGGTCGGCGCCGGCGGGCGTACTCACGGTATCCGCCATCGAGCTGACGTTCGGTTCGGCCAGCAGCGCTGGCACGAGCGGCAGCTATACGAGGTACAGCTGCGGAAGCTGTCCTCCGGTTGCGGCTGGGCGATCCCGCTTTTCCTACGACTGCTTCCCTGCCGTGCGAACTGGCGGTCCCGACCCATTGCAGTCATAGAGGTGTTGCAAATCGACGCCGAATTGCCGCCCATCCAGCGACTGGAACCACTGCAACGATGCGGCGGGTCATGGTGGTTGGTATTTCGGGCAAGCTTCGCGCGAGACCATCCTGCTGATGATCACCGGCTCGTGACAGGCGCCGGTATTCCCGCTGATGCGGTACTCCATCGCCGTGGCGACCTTCAGCGACAGCAGATCTACCTCCTGCCCGCATCCGCCACCAGAGACTTGCCAAGGCGGGGGCGCGGTCTTGGCCCACGCTGATTGCCTGAAAGCGGGCTCGGAGGAGAACTTGACACGGACGAACCGGGACAATTGCTTCGAAGGGCATCTCCCCCATCGCCCCTGGGTGCGCGGGCAGCGGCACTCAGCCGTTCATGCTGCCCGTCGGCTGCGTGCAGCACCTGCCGCCAGGATTCCCAGCGCGACCAGCGCCAGCGAACCCGGCTCTGGAACAGTACCCGCCGTCGAGTTATAGGACATGTTCATGAAGCGCACGCCACTAGGATCGTTGTTGTTGGAGAAGGCGATACCTCGGAACGAGCCCAAACCCGACAGGCTGTACAACCCATAGCCGTTGATCATAACGATGCTTTGCGAGCCTACCAGCGCTCCCGCCCCATCATAGAGACTAGCCAATATGGTGGAGCCTGCGGATGCAGAACCCATGGTCCAGTCGAAGGAGTCGGCCAGCGTGTCCAGCAGCACCGCCAGCGGCGCTAGATTGCCCGGCTGCGACAGCAGGGAGTTGCCCGCGGGTGACACCCCAGGGTCGAAGCTGGCAACGGTTATCGTGCCGGATGCCTGCAAGGTCAGCGGGTTGGTGGGCGCGCCGGTAAGTGAAGTGCCAGACACTGACTGGCCCAAGAATGACTGCGTGAAATCAGCGCCGATGCCGTTAATCGTGGTGCCTGTGGCTGCGCCAGAGATATCGATGTTGACGATGGCAGCTTGCACTGGTGAAAGGGAAAGTACTGACGCGAATGCCAGAGCTGTTAGGAGCGTTTTCATTCCGGGTGTTCCTCTTCGGCAGTTGTGACATTGAAGACAATTCGAGATCGGGCACAGGCGATTTAGCAAATGTTGAGCCTACGACACATTTCCTCTCTCAATCAAGGACTTGCGAGGTTTGGACTCCGGCTGGCGTCGGCGTTTGTAAAGTATTCCGACAGCGACTTCGCCTCGCGGACCTGCGAACAGCCCGGCGCCAAACGCCGGTTTTGCCGTCGGGCCTCACTCTGCATTCCTTGAATCTGCATCCAAGCCCTCTTGTTCTGGATGCTGCCGCCCCTTAGGCACCGGTGACCGCCTCGCGACTCGACGCTGGGTTTGCAGAGGAGATGCCAGGGAGCTGGCGTTCACGAACGACCGCTGCTGGCCGCCAGTGTGAGTACGAGGCTGCGCCAGGAACCTGACCTTCGACGCGATGGCACTGCCGGCCAAAGTCAGCTTACGGCGACCTCCGGGGAAACCCGGTCCCGGCCAAAACCGGCCGCTGGTGACCAGCTCAGAATTTCCCCTGCTGGCCCGCCTTGGATGACTGGTTTACGGCGGCCAACTTGAACTCCGCTTTGGCCCGTCCCGGCCATGAGCCGTCAGTCGTCTCGCGGCCAGATTGCCGGCAGTCGTTCCAGGCAAGTGTCGTTGTTCAGTTCGGATGGGGTACCTGTGCCTTGGCCAGCAGTTGAGCGCCACTGACCTTGGCGGCGCCCTTGTCGAAGGTCCACAGCGGCTGTTCGTTGGCATGGGTGGCCAACGCGACGTGAAGGCAGTCAGCGAAGTCCGCCGAGTTCTTGCGGAACAACTGCAGTGCCACTTCGAGTGCTCGCTCGGACTCGAAGCTCAGCTCAGCTGCAGAAAATAGGCTGGACAGTGTCAGCAGCACGTCGCTCTTCCCGAACTCGAAGCTGGACCTCAGCACCCATTCGAGTTCCAACACGACGGTCACTGGAACAAACAGCGTCAGGCCCTCGCTGACGCAGCGGCTGATCAGCCGCTTCGCCGAAGCGAGTTGCGCGGCGTCGTCCTGGACGATGTAGCGCACCAGGACGTTGGTGTCGAGCGCCGCCATCAGCGCCAGGGGTTCATGTCGTCGACGCTGACGCGCTTGCCCTTCGGTGCCTTGAGCATGCCGGCCATGTCGAGGATGGACTTGGTCTTGGCCCGGACGATGATGGTGCCGTCGGGCATCACCGACCAGACCAGGCGCGTACCAGGCTTGGCATGTACGAGAGCCCGGATGTCGGCGGGCACGGTGGTCTGCCCCTTCGCAGTGATGGTGGATTCCGTCATGGCACATCTCCTTACTCGAAGAGCCATTGTAATGCGATCCGTCAGAATCTGTAGCCTACCGCTGCAGAAGGTTCACTCGCCACCAGGCCGTGCAGCAGGCGCAGCGGACGTCAGCTCTTCAGGCAACGGAAGTTCGGCAATGGGTCGGCCACTGCCGACCGCGGCCGTCGGCTATGCCGTCGCTCAACTTGGAGGTCAGCTTTCCGGGGGTGAGATCGCTTACCCTGCTGTCGGTGGCCGACCCGACGCTGTCCTTCAATTGACCCTCGTCACTCAGCCAAGACGCTTCTGCGCCAAGATCGAGCCCTGGCGCCGTCAGCCCGAACGACAACGAACACTCGCGAGCCAGGGCCACACACCTGGGCACCCGCCAGACAGGCTCAAGCGTCACGGGTGCTCTGAAAGGCGAATCTCCTCCCGGAGTTCAATCGCAAAGGCGTCCGCGAGCGGAAGTCGTGCCCCCGATTCCGGAAAGATGATCCCGTAGCGCGACGCGAGCGCCTCCTTGAGCGGACGCACCACCACCAGCGGACCGGCAAACGGCTCCGCAGTCCACTTGGAAACCAAGGTGACACCGGCGCCAGCGGCGACCAGCGCGCAGGCGATGGATGAACTCGGCGTCTCCAGGACCACGTTGGGCGCAACACCGAGGCTCGAGAAGGCATCATCGATCTGGTAGCGAACGAAGCTGTGCTGCGACAGCAGCACCATGCGTTCGCCGTCGAGGTCCTTCAACGAGATCTGATTCTTGCCGGCCAAGCGATGCGTCGCCGGGAGGACCACCATCGAGCTAACTGGCTCCAGTTGCTCGATCACGATGGCCGGCCGCGACAGGGGCAGCTCGACGACCCCCACATCGAACTGCTTCGTGGACACCAGTTCCGCAATCTGCCGCGACGGCAGGCTCTGGACGAAGACCGTGACCTTGGGGCGCGAGGACATTAAGCGTGCAATCCCACGCGGCACGAGCCATTGCGCCAACGCCGGCAACGTTGCCACGCGCAAGGCGCCGGCCCGCTGAAAGTGAATGTCCTGCGCAACCTGTGCGATGCGATCGAGACTGCCATAGAGCGGCTCGATCTCCCGGTACAGGGCCTCCGCCTCAGCGGTCGGTACGAGCCGCCGACCGTGACGTTCGAAGAGCTTGTATCCGATCCGCAGTTCGAACAACCCGATCGACCGGCTGACCCCTGGCTGGGTGACGTTCATCAACCGTGCCGCCCCGACGACGGTGCCGGCGAGCATCACCGAGCGAAAGGCTTCGATCTGCCTCAGGTTGAGGGCTGCTTTCACACATACCATTTGAGCATAAGCAGCAGGCGAGATTTGATTTTTCTTTCTGCGACCGGATCACTACCATTTGCGCATCCTTGGCCCCAGCAGCCTTGCATCCAGGGAATTTCCCTCAACAAATCCTTCCTCTAGGAGACCTCGATGCGCAAATACCTCTGTGTCATGAGCCTGCTGGCGACGGCGGCGGCGTTCTGCGTGCAGGCCGCCGAGACGATCTACGTCGGCGGCGCTGGAGGCTCGAACGAACAGCTGTTCAAGGAAAGGATCATCCCCGCCTTCGAAGCGAAGACGGGCGCCAGGGTGGTCTACGTGCCGGGCAACTCCACCGACATCCTGGCCAAGCTGCAGGCGCAGAAGGGCAAGCAGGAGATGTCGGTCGCGCTGATCGACGACGGCCCGATGTACCAGGCGGTCGGCCAGGGCCTGTGCGCCAAGGTCGAGGAAAGCGGATCGATCAAGGAGCTGTACCCGAACGCCCGCATGATCGGTGATAAGTCGGTGGGCATCGGCTTCATCGCCACCGGCCTGGCCTACAACAAGGACGCCTTCGCGAAGAACGGCTGGAAGGCACCGACCTCGTGGCTGGACCTGACCGATCCGAAGTACAAGCAGAAGGTGGTGATCCCGCCCATCACCAATGGCTACGGCCTGCTGACGCTGGTGATGATGTCCAGACTCAACGGCGGCGGCGAAGACAAGATGGATCCCGGCTTCGACGTGATGGCCAAGAAGGTCGCCCCCAACGTGCTGGCCTGGGAGCCCTCACCCGGCAAGATGGCGCAGATGCTGCAAACCGGTGAGGCCGCACTGGTGGTGTGGGGCAACGGACGTGTCCAAGCGGTCGTCGACCAAGGTGCGCCGGTGGAGTTCGTCTATCCGAAAGAAGGCGCGGTGGCCCTCATGGTGGCGGGCTGCGTGGTCGAAGGCGCGCCGCAAGCCAAGCTCGGGCAGCAGTTCCTGCAACACGTGGTCTCCGCAGAGTCACAGGCCCTGCTGGCCAGTACGGTGGGGTTTGGCCCGGTGAACAAGACCGCCAAGCTTGCGCCCGAAATCGTGAAGAAGGTGGTATTCGGCCCGGACAAGGTCAATGCACTGATTTCGCCCAACTACGACGTGATCAACGCCAAGCGCGCCGAGTGGACCAACCGCTGGAATCGCGCGGTCGAGCGCTGAGCGCGCTTCACTCGAGGCACACGCCATGAGCCGCCGGGCCGCTCCCAAGGCGAATACCGCAGTGCACAGCACGGAGGTAACCCAATGAGCTTCCTCGAACTGAAGGGCCTGTCCAAGCACTACGGCAACGTGGTGGCCGTGGCCGCATGCGACCTCGCCGTGGCCAAGGGAGAGTTCGTCTGCTTGCTCGGGCCTTCCGGCTGCGGCAAGACCACGACGCTGCAGATGGTGGCGGGCTTCGTGGAGCCCACCGGTGGACGCATCCTGCTCAACGGCGCCGACATCACCAACGTCAAGCCCAACCAACGCGGGCTGGGAATCGTGTTCCAGAGCTACGCCTTGTTTCCCCACATGACCGTGGCCGACAACGTCGCGTTCGGCCTGGAGATGCGCCGCGTGCCGTCGGGCGAGAGGCGCAAGCGCGTTGACGCCACGCTGGAGTTGGTGCACCTGGGCGCCATGGCCAGCCGCTACCCACGCGAGTTGTCGGGCGGGCAGCGCCAACGCGTGGCATTGGCGCGCGCACTGGCGATCCAGCCACCGGTGCTGCTGCTCGACGAACCGATGGGTGCGCTCGACGCCAAGCTGCGCGAGGAGATGCAGATCGAACTGCGAGCGCTGCAGCACCGGGTGGGTGTCACGACGATCATGGTGACGCACGACCAGGCCGAGGCCATGACCTTGGCTGACCGGGTGGTGTTGATGAACATGGGCAGCATCGAGCAGGTCGGCAAGCCCTTCGAGATGTATGAGCGCCCGAATGGCCGCTTTTCGTCCACCTTCCTGGGCAAGGCGAACGTGTTCGAGACCACGCGCGCGCGGTCGGGTGCCACGGTCGAGGTATCGGGCTACCGTCTGCCGACCAGCGACACGGAACGCATCGGCCCACTTGAGTACATCGTCCGACCCGAAAGAATCGAGTTCGCTGCCGATGCGAGCGCCCTTGTCAAGGGCCGCGTGGGTGCGCGCGTGTTCCTCGGCAACCACTGGCTGTTCCAGGTCGACACCCCGTTGGGCACCATGCAACTGACGCATGCGAATACCGGATTGCCGCAAGCCAACGAGGGTGACGAGGTGGGCTTGCGTTGGGCGCCCGAGAACGCGCGTCTCGTGCCTCGCGCGGCGGCTGCGGTGGCACCATGAACCCGCAGCGCAACTGGCTGCCCTACTGGCTCACGGCGCCAGGCGTCTTGATGGCGCTGGCCTTTGTCGCGCTGCCGCTGGTCATCACCCTGTCGCTCAGCCTGTATCCCTTCCTGCCGGGAGGCGGCGTCGGTGACCAGATGACGATCGCCAACTACGCTGATGTCGCTCGCGACGAGTACTTCCATGTCATCTTCGCGCGCACCTTCGGCATGGCAAGCCTTGTCACGCTCATCTGCATCGTGATCGGTGTGCCGGAGGCCTATGTGCTGAGCCGGCTGTCGGCGCGCTGGCGCGCGGTGTCGATCGTGATCGTGCTCGGCCCGATGCTGATCTCGGTTGTGGTCCGTACCCTGGGTTGGGCGGTGCTGCTCGGCAATGAGGGCGTGATCAACAAGCTGCTGCTGGGCAGCGGCCTCGTCAACGAACCGGTGAAGATGATGTTCACGTTCACCGGCGTCGTCGTCGCGCTGGTGCATGTGCTGGTGCCCTTCATGGTGCTCGCGGTGTGGGCTTCGTTGCAGAAGCTCGACGCCTCCACCGAGCAGGCGGCGCAGTCGCTCGGGGCCGGCTTGACCACGGTGATGCGCCGAATCGTTTTCCCGCAGGTGATTCCCGGCGTGCTGTCTGGCGGCTTGATCGTGTTTGCCCTGGCCGCCAGCGCCTTTGCAACGCCGGCCATCATCGGTGGTCGGCGCTTGAAGGTGGTCCCGACCACGATCTACGACGAGTTCCTGGGCAACTTGAACTGGCCTCTGGGTGCGGCGCTGGCCGTGGTGCTGGTCGTCATCGTTCTGGTGGTCTCTCTGGGCATGAACCGGTTGGTCGAACGTCGCTACAAGCAGGTGTTCCAGTGAACGGCACACCCCGCCTGCTGCTGGCCTTTCACTGGTTGTTCGCAGCCTTCATGCTGGCGCCGCTGGTGATGGTGGCCCTGGTGTCGTTCACCGACAAGGGCTACATCGCGATGCCGTTCGGCGGCGCCTCATGGCGCTGGTACGTGGCGATCTTGAGAGATGACGACTTCGTCGACGCCTTCTGGCGCAGCCTGGCCCTCGGTGCCTCTGCGGCGACCTTGGCCACGTTGCTGGCCGTGCCCGCGGGCATGGCCATCGCCTGGCACCGCTTTGTGGGGCGCGAAGTCGTGCTCGGCCTGTTGCTGTCGCCGCTGATGGTGCCGCATGTGGTGCTGGGCATCGCACTGCTGCGCTTCCTCACCCAGATCGGCGCGTCTGGAACGATGTGGGGCCTGACGGCTGCGCACACCGTGCTCGTACTGCCCTATGTACTGCGCCTGGTCGTCGCGGCGGCGACCGGTTTCGACCGCAACGTGGCCCAGGCGGCCGAGTCGTTGGGCGCCTCGGCGTGGACCGTGTTCCGCCGGATCGAGTTGCCGCTGATCGTGCCCGGCGTGGCGGGTGGCTGGCTCATCGCCTTCATCAACAGCTTCGACGAGTTGACGATGTCGATCTTCGTCGCATCGGCGGGCACGCAGACGCTGCCGGTCAAGATGTACAACCACATCGCCAACACCATCGACCCACTGCTGGCCTCGATCTCCACCGTGCTGATCGTGCTGACGCTGGTGCTGATGATGGTGCTCGATCGCTTCTACGGTCTGGACCGCGTGCTGGCAGGCAAGCCATGACCGCCGCACCTGAGGTCGACACCCTGGTGCTGGGCGGCGGCGTGGTGGGGATGGCGATCGCCTACGGCTTGGCCGGCGCCGGTGAGCGTGTGCAGCTGCTCGACGAAGGCGACGATGCGTTTCGCGCTGCGCGGGGCAACTTCGGCCTCGTCTGGGTGCAGGGCAAAGGCCTGGGCAACCCCGCCTACGCCCGCTGGTCCATGGCGGCGGCTGAGCGCTGGCCCGCCTTCGCGCAGGAGCTCGCTGCATTGACGGGTGTCGATGTCGAGCTCTCGCAGATCGGTGGCCTCACGATGTGCCTGGACGACCACGAACTGGCCGCTCGTGCAGCCAGCCTCGAGTCGCTGCGGAAGTCGCTCGGTGGGCAGTATCCGTACGAGATCCTCGACGCCAACAGCCTGCGGGCGATCTCGCCGCTGGTCGGCCCTGATGTGGTCGGCGCGGTCTTTGGTCCGCTCGATGGCCATGTCAGCCCGCTGCGCCTGCTGCGCGCGCTGGTACAGGGCTTCGCGTTGCGCGGCGGCGAGCTTGTTGCCGGTGTGCACGTCAACCGCATCGAACGGCGCTCGGGTGCATTCCACGTGTGGGCCGGTGGCACCGAGCATGTCGCCGGCCGCGTGGTGCTGGCTGCCGGGCTGGGCAATCGCGAGCTCGCGCCCATGGTCGGACTGAAGGCGCCGGTCAGTCCCAGCCGGGGGCAGATCCTGGTCAGCGAGCGGGTGCAGCCCTTCCTGCGCCACCCGTCGCTGTATGTGCGCCAGACGGGCGAGGGCGTGCTGCAGATCGGCGACTCGAAAGAGGATGCCGGCTTCGATGACGGCACCACGCTGGAACAGCTGTCGCGAATCGCGCTGCGGGCCACGCGCTGTTTTCCAATCCTGGCCAACGTCAACGTGGTTCGCACCTGGGGCGCGCTGCGCGTCATGAGCCCGGATGGCTTCCCGATCTATCAGGCCTCGAGCGCCTGCCCCGGCGCGTTCCTCGTCACCTGCCACAGCGGGATCACGCTGGCGTCCTTGCATGCGGGTCCGCTCGTGAACTGGTTGCGCGGTGGCGCCGAGCCAAACGACATCCAGGGTTTCAAGGCGGAGCGCTTCGATGTTTAAGCCGATGAAACTTCCTGCCATCGAACAGCGGCGCGCCATCCAGATCATGGTCGAAGGCCGGCCTGTGCCAACCCGAGAGGGCGATACGCTGGCGGTCGCGTTGCTCAACGCCGGCGTCGTGCCGTTCCGGCATACGCCGGTCTCGGGCCAAGCGCGCGCGCCAATGTGCCTGATGGGTGTGTGCTTTGACTGCCTGGTCGAGGTCGATGGCGCGCCCAACATGCAGTCGTGCCTGGTCGAGGTGCGTGAAGGCATGCAAGTCCGTTTGTTGACCGGCGCACGCCACGTTGGACGTTCAACATGAGTTCGCATACCCACGACCTGGTGGTCATTGGTGCCGGTCCCGCAGGCATGTCAGCGGCATTGACGGCTGCGTCGTGTGGCCTGAAGACCGTGCTGCTCGACGAACAGCCCCGCCCGGGCGGGCAGATCTACCGCAACATCACCGAAGTCCGCCCCACGATCGCGGCGCTGCTGGGCCCCGACTACCGTCATGGCGCGTCGTTGGCTGCGCGCCTGACGAATTCGGGTGTGGAGTTGCTCTTCGGCAGCCTCGTCTGGGATGTGGCACGTGACCTGACGGTCACGGCGCAACAGAACGGGCGATCGTTCCAGCTCCATGCGCCGCAGCTGATTGCGGCCACTGGCGCCATGGAGCGCGCATCGCCGCTACCGGGCTGGACACTGCCTGGCGTGCTCAATGCCGGTGCGGTGCAACTGGCGATGAAGAGCGCAGGCAGCCTGCCCGCGGGGCGCGTCGTGCTGGCCGGCGGTGGCCCCCTGCTGCTGTTGGTGGCCTGCCAACTGCTGGACGCTGGAGCCGAGCTGGCCGGCATCGTCGAAACCTCTCCGGCGGCCAATCGCTGGCGAGCGCTGCAGCACCTGCCGGCTGCGGTTGGCGTGCCGGCCTACCTGGCCAGGGGCCTGCGCATACTGTGGCGTCTGCACCGCGCCGGCGTCCCGATGTTTGCGGCAGCTACCGCGCCGCGCGTCGAAGGCAGCGACCGGGCTCAGGCACTGAGTTTTGAAGCAGGCGGCAAAGCCCATCGCTTGGACGCCGACGTCGTGCTGCTACACCACGGCGTGGTGCCAAACACCCAGCTCAGCCGCCTGATGCGCGTCGACCATGAGTGGGATCCCGTGCAACTGGCGTGGCGCCCCCTCGTCGATGCCTGGGGTGAGACTTCGCTGACCGGCTTGCGCATGGCCGGCGATGGGGTGTCCATTGCCGGCGCGCTGGCCGCCGAGCCAGCCGGCGCCCTGGCGGCGCTGGGCTCGGCCGTGGCGCTGGGTCGGCTGAGCGCGGAAGAGACTGAGTCTCGCGCGGCGCCGCTGCGCCGCACGCTGCGGCAGCAGGGACGCATCCGCCCGTTCCTCGACACGCTCTATCGGCCACCCGAATGGCTGACCGATCCGGGCGACGAGACGGTGGTGTGCCGTTGCGAGGAAGTGACCGCCGGTCGTATCCGTGAGATGGCCCGGCTGGGCTGCCAAGGGCCGAACCAGACCAAGTTCTTCAGTCGCTGCGGCATGGGACCGTGCCAGGGCCGCATGTGCGGGCTGGCCGTCACCCAGATCCTGTCGCGCGCGCTCGGCAAGGAGCCGGAAGAAGTGGGTGCATATCACATTCGCGCGCCCTTGAAACCCATTCCGCTGGCATCGATCGCAGCACTGTCGAGTTCGAGCGCCGCCGACGTAGCTGAGACACGGGAGACTAGATGAGCGACATCGAACGCAAGCACACGAACGCCCGAATGAGCAAGATCGTTCAACACGGCGGGCTGGTCTTCCTCTGTGGCCAGACCAGCAGTGGGTCGAGTGCTGCGGACATCGACACCCAGACCCGCGAGGCCCTGTCCCGCATCGATGCGTTGCTGGCCGAGGCCGGCAGCGACCGCAGCCGCCTGCTGTCGGTGACCGTCCATCTGAAGTCGATGGCCGACTTCGCGAAGATGAATGCGTGTTGGGAACGCTGGCTTGCCGGCGTGGCCACACCGGCCCGGACCACGGTTCAGGCCGCGCTGGCGACTGAAGACTTGCTTGTTGAGTTCACGGTCACCGCGGCTTCCTGAAGCCAAGCCATCCACGTGCTGATTCTTTGCAGTGGCGTCAATGGAACGACCACGGCGTCTTGGCGAGGCGAACTCCAGCAGTTGAATCCCGCGGCCAGCACTGATACGTCTTGCGTTCTGCATGCGGTCTCAGCTTTGCTGGGCCCCAACCGACCAATGTCCTTTCGACAGACTGCTATGGAGTGGGTATTCGTGCGACCGCTGGCCGCGTCGTGGTGGCCACGAACGGCTGCTTCGGAGACGTAGAACCCGAGAGAAGTCGGTCAGAGCGTCAGGCAGCTTTGGAGAAGCCTGGCGGGCGGGTCTGGGTCGGTGCTGCCAGTTCGCACGGTAGGGAAGCAGTCGTCGGAGCCGCGGGACCACCCGCTCGAATTCCGGGATCAGCTGTACCTCGCATAGCTGCCGCTGGGGCCAGCATCGGTGACCGAACCGAACGTCGGCTTGATGGCGCTTACCGTGAGCAGGCCCACCAGCGGCGACCGGCTCCTCACGCTGCTTTGCCGACAAGCCGCAGCTCGGCTCCAATCGGCTCTCGGCCAGCCTCCGTCGATCTTCTCGTTGCGGATGAACGCGGTCAGCGACGGACAGCTGGTGCGCTTGCCCTTGCGAAGAATTTGATCGGCACACCGACCGGGCTGGACCATTCGACTCACCGTGTGCAGCTATCCTGCGAGGGTAGAAATCAACTTAGACAATGGAACTTGTGGAGCGCGCATCCACAACGCCACACATGCTCCGCTACCAGATCGTTCCCGTCACCCCGTTCCAGCAGAACTCGTCCATCGTCTGGTGCGACCAGACCATGGAAGGCGCCGTCATCGACCCCGGCGGTGACCTGCCACGCTTGACGGGCACCGCGAAGAAGCAGGGCGTCACGCTCAAGCAGATCCTGCTCACCCACGCGCACATCGATCACGCGGGCGGCACCGGCACGCTGGCGCGCGAACTGGGCCTGCCGATCGTGGGGCCGCACCCGGGCGACCAGTTCTGGATCGACGGGCTGGCCGAGCAGGCACGCATGTTCGGTTTTGCACCGGCCGAGGCCTTCACGCCCACGCGCTGGCTGGCCGATGGCGACACCGTGGCCGTGGGCCGCAGCGTGCTGAACGTGCGCCACTGCCCGGGGCACACGCCGGGCCATGTGGTGTTTCACAGCGCCGAGGCGCAGCGCGCCTTCGTGGGCGATGTGCTGTTCGCGGGCAGCATCGGCCGCACGGATTTCCCCGGCGGCGACCACGACACGCTGATCGCCAGCATCAGCGGACGGCTCTGGCCGATGGGCGATGCCACGGTGTTCATCCCCGGGCATGGCCCGGAGAGCAGCTTCGGCCGGTAGCGGCGCAGCAATCCCTTTGTCGCCGGCACCTGAGCGGCAACCCGACCGCAGCACCATGTCAGCCGATTTCTCCTGCCTAAGCGATGATTTGAGCGCACTCGCCCGACGAGGCGAAGTGCGGCGCTACCGCAAGGGCACGCTGCTGATCCAGGAGGGCGACCAGGGCGAGACCCTGTTCATCATCCTGTCGGGCCGGCTGCGCAGCTTCAGCGAGGGCGAGAACGAGCGCGAGATCACCTACGGCGTGTATGGCCCCGGCGAATACCTGGGCGAGATGAGCCTGGACGGTGGCCGCCGCTCGGCCAACGTGATCACGCTCGAAGCCAGCACCTGCGTGGTGGTGACGCGGCAGACGCTGGAAGCCTTCATTGCCGAGCGGCCGCAGTTCGCCTTCGAGCTGCTGGCCAAGGTGATCCGGCGTGCCCGCGTGGCCACGCTGTCGGCCCGGCAGCTGGCGCTGAACGACGCCTACGGGCGGCTCAAGCTGCTGCTGGAAGCGCTGGCCGAGCCGGCGCGGGCCGATGGCAGCCGCGTCGTCCACGAGCGGCTGACGCACCGCGACATGTCGAACCGCCTGGGCTGCTCGCGCGAGATGGTGAGCCGCCTGATGAAGGACCTGGAACGCGGCGGCTACCTGCACAGCGATGGCGGGCAGCTGGTGCTCACCCGCGCGCTGCCGGCGCGCTGGTAGTCGGCGCGGCCCGCGCGGCCGCAAACGATCAGGACGCGGCCGCCTTGGGCACCGGCGGCCCGAAATGCCGATCGGGCCTGGCCGCGCGCGCAAACATCGGCTGCACCCGGCCCATGTGGTCTTCCATGTCCTTGATGCGCGTCTTGCCCGAGGGGTGCGTGGACAGCCACTGCGGCGGCGCGCCCTTGTTCGCCGACATCATCTTCTGCCACAGCGTGACGCCGGCCTGCGGGTCATATCCAGCGTTGGCCGCCAGCACCAGGCCCAGCGCATCGGCCTCGGATTCGTCGCTGCGCGAGAAGGTCAGGGTCAGCAACTGGCCGCCCGCATCGGCCGCCGCACGGCCCAGGTTGCCCACGCCCAGCAGGGCCGCACCGATCTCGATCGCGCCGCGCGTGGCCAGGGTCTTGCCCATGCGCTCGCGCGCGTGCTCGAGCAGCGCATGCGCCACCTCGTGGCCCATGATCATGGCCACCTCGTCGTCGCTCAATTGCAGCTTGGCCAGGATGCCGTAGTAGAAGGCGATCTTGCCGCCGGGCATGCAGAAGGCGTTGAGCTGGTCGCTGCCGATGAGGTTCACGTCCCATTGCCAATCCCTGGCGCGCGGGTTGCACCCGTAGGTGAACGGGATGATGCGCTGGGCGATGTAGCGCAGGCGCTGCACCTGCGGGTGGTTCTGCGGGCCCAAGGCCTTCTTGCTCGAGGCCTGTTGCAGCATCTGCGTGTATTGCTGCGTGGCCGTCTGCTCCACCTGGTTGGCCGAGCCCACCTTGGCGAAGGTGGAGCGCTTGCACTCGTCCCAGTTCTGCGACCCGGTCGATGCCAACGCGGCAGGCGCAGGCGACGAAGGCTGCTGCAGCCAGTCCTGCTGCGGGCCTTGCGCCCAGACGCCGGGCGCGGCCAGCGTGGCCAACGCGGCCGTGCCCCAGCGGCGGCGCGCGTGCAGGTGGCAGCCACAGCCGGCGGCGTGGGCCAAGGCGGGCGCGGCGATGTGGGCGTCGGTGTGGAACGGGGTGCTCATCGGTGGGACCAGCCAGCGGCTGGCTGAGAGGACGACAAGCGCAGATTCTTGCACCGGGGCCGATTTGCTGCCCAGACTTGCGGCTGGGCCGCCGCAACCGTCGGCTTCAACCAGCGGCGGGATCGGCCTCCAGCCGCCGCACCGCATCGCGCAGCACCCACAGCAGCACCAGGGGCGGGATGGCCAGGGCGGCCGCCAGCACGAAGAAACGGGGCCAGCCGATGGACGACGCCAGCACGCCCGCCAGCGGCCCCACCCACACGCGGCCCACCGACGCAAAGGCCGAGAGCAGCGCGAACTGCGTGGCGGTGAAGCGCTGCTGGGTCAGGCTCATCAGGAAGGCCACGAAAGCGGCCGTGCCCATGCCGCTGGTGAGGTTCTCGCTCACCACCGCCAGCAGCAGGCCGCCATCCACCTGGGTGGCCTGCTTGAGCTGCACGATGCCGAAATCGAAGGCCGGGATCACCAAACCGGGCAGGCTGCCCTTGCCCTGCGTGGCCAGCCACCAGAAGGCCAGGTTGCCCAGGCCCTGCAGCAGCCCGAACAGCATCAGCGAACGCCACAGCTTCAGGTGCAGCATCAACACGCCACCCAGCAGCGCCCCGCCGATGGTGACCCACAGCCCGATCACCTTGTTCACCACGCCCACCTCGGCCGGGCTGAAATGCATGGCCTGCAGCAGGAAGGGCGTGAGCAGCGCCATCGCAAACGCATCGGTGAGCTTGTAGAGCACGATGAAGAACAGGAAGGCCGTCGCGCCCGGCTGCGAGAAGTAGCCGCGCACGCCGCCCAGCAAAGTCTCGAAGCGCGCGCGCCGCGCCGCCCAGGTGGCCAGCGGCAGCGTGAAGACGATGCCCAAGCCCAGCGCCAGCAGGTCGACCCAGCGCGTCTGCAGGGCGGGCGACAGGCTGCCGCCGCGCAGCCAGGGGCCCAGCAGCTCTCCGGCCAACGGATTGGCCAGGTGGCGCGTGAACAGATAACCCGTTACCGCAGCGGCCAGCACGGCGACGAAGCCGATGACATCGTTGCGCGCCACCGAGCTCGGCACGGCCGCCAGCGACAGCCGCGGCAGCGCCACGGCCGAGAACAGCGCCGCACCGGCCATGATGGCGGCCATGATGCGGTAGACCTGAGGCCAGCTCATGCCGCTGCCCGCGGCCGCGTCGGTCCAGATCAAGGCCACGCCGCCCGACACGATCATCGCCAGCCGGTAGCCCAGCACGTTGACCGACGAGCCCAGGCCGCGCTCGGCGGCGGGCAGCAGATCGGTGCGGTAGGCATCGATCACCACGTCCTGCGAGGCGGAGATGAAGGCCAGCACCACCGCCAGCAGCGCAAAGGCCTGCAGCGCACCCTGCGGCGGCGTGGCCGCCAGCGCCAGCAGCGCGCCGGCCGTGAGCAGCTGCGTGAACACCAGCCAGCCGCGACGGCGGCCGAAGCGAGGCAGCAGCTCGAAGCGGTCCATCAGCGGCGCCCACAGGAACTTGAAGGTGTAGGGCAGGCCCACCAGGCTCAGGAAGCCGATGGTGGCGATGTCCAGCCCCTCCATGCTCAACCAGGCCTGCAGCGCCTGGCCGGACAGGGCCAGCGGCAGCCCCGAGGCGAAGCCCAGCACGGCGACGACGAACAGGCGGTAGGTGGCGGCCAGGCCGCGGGGCGTTGGGGCTGGCCGGCGAGCCGGCGCGCCGGCGGCTTCGTGGGGAAGGGGCATGGGAGATTCTAGGAAACCCCAGGCGGTGACCCTTGGCTGCTGGGGGCCATGAGCCGACCGGTGCCGGCGCTGCGCGAGCACGCGCTTGAGACGGGGTGCAGCTGTTGGGAATTCGCTGACCAATGTCGGCGGGCGCCGTTACCTGGCGCTCAGGCATCGAAGGTGTGGCAGGCCGGTTGTCACAGAAACCGGCCCTTCGTCCACAGTTCTGTGGACGAGTGACCGTGCGGCCAAGACTTGTGGCGACCAATGACAGTTCCCTTGACCCGCGACCTGGCGCTACCGGCCACTGTGTGGGGCTCTCGATATTGGCCGGCACTGTCGGTACAGGCCCTGCCAGGAAGCAGCCGCTCGTCTCCCGGCCATTCATTTTGCCGAGCGACTTTGCCCGTGGTGCACGGCTCGCTGTGATCAGCGCTGGCATTGGATTCCATGGCGGTCTCCTGCCGGGTTGAGGGGGCCAACTCCATCGAACCCTGTCGCACAGAACGGCGCGAGCCGCAGCGCTAGCCGTTCGGTCCGGCCTCCAGCCACGCACGCAGTGGAATATCGAACCAGAACGTCGAGCCCTTGCCGGGTTCGCTCTGGACATCGATCGTGCCGCCCATGAGCTCGACCAGTTGCTTGCTGATCGCCAGGCCCAGCCCGCTTCCACCATAGGGCCTCGTAGACGAGTCGTCCGCCTGGACGAAAGGCCGGAACAGAGTGGCAGCGACATCGGGGCCGACACCGATTCCCGTGTCGTGCACGGCCATTCGGACCCATGTGCGCGGGTCGCCGTCACGCGGCGGGAGGTGGCTGACGTCAATCTCGACGGCACCCTCATTCGTGAACTTCACGGCATTGCTCACGAGGTGCTGCAGGCTCTGCCGAACCCGCTTGCGGTCCCCGAACAGCGTGCGTGGCACGCCACCGTCGATGTGGCATCCGATGCGCAGGCCGCGGGCCGTGGCCGCCGGGCGCACGGAGTCGAGCACCTCCTCGATCACACGCGCCGGTTCGAATTCGACTGTCTCGATGAGCAGACGGGCTGCCTCGATTCTCGTGTAGTCCAGGATGTCGGTGACGAGGCCGTCCAGAGCCTGCCCAGACTTCACGATCGCGTGGCAGTAGCGCTGCTGGGCATCGTTGAGCGGCGTGCGCAACAGCACGCCCGCCATGCCCAGCACGCCGTTGAGCGGCGTCCTGAGCTCGTGACTCATGTTGGCCAGGAACCGCGACTTGGTCCTGCTGGCCGCATCGGCCGCCTGCTTGGCATCGGTCAACTCCCGATTCTGTGCGCGCAGCCGTGCTGTCAGTGCCTCCAGCGCGTCGACGGCAGAAGCTCCTTCTGCGAGTGTGCCCGTCGGCTCGATGACGCCGTACAGTGCATCCACCTCGCCGGCAATGCGTACGATCGTGAGCCGCTTGGCGGCCTTGGCGCCGGCAATCGATTCGTTGAGCTCGTGGTAAAGGCGGAACTCGTCATAGGCCTCCTGCCAGCGGCCGATGCCCGCATACAGGTCCGCACGTCGCTTGCGGCACTGCGTTGCCAGTACGGGGTCGCCGATCTGCGTTGCGATGCCCAGCGCTGCCGAGTAAAGCGAATCGGCCTGAACGGAGTCGCCCGAGGCGGCGCGGATCGCTCCGAGGCTGCCGAGCAGGTTGGCGAGCGCCTTGTTGGGCGGGCGCTTGCGGCCTTCGGACACCGCGGGAACGAGGTAGCTCTCTGCCTCCGACAGCTCGCCCATCGCGGTCAGGATGCTCGCGACCGTGTCGACAACGTTGAGCCAAGCCACCGAAAGCGAGTCCTCCTGTGCGATTCGCTGACTTTCCCGCCCTGCTGCAAGGGCCGGTGCGAGATCGCCCTTGCCAAGCAGGGTCATCGCGAGGTTGTTGAGGACCGAGCACAGCCGCCTGCGGTCGCTGGTGTCTCGGGCAATGCGCGCGGCTTCCTCGAGGTGCCGCAGCCCCTCCACGGAATCTCCGGATATCACGTAGACGCAACCAAGGACATCGAGTGCATGCGCTTCGCCGTCGTGCGCGCCCAGCGTGCGCGCCGTCTTCAGGCCCCGCAGCGAATAGCGCAGCGCGCGGCTGAACTCGCCGATCTGCGCATACGCCCAGCCCAGGCCGATCCACGCGTCGCAGGCGACCCGCGATGGCGACCCGTTCCCGATCAGCTTCAGTGCCTCGTGGTACTGAACAACCGCTGACTCGATTTGTCCGTCCTGCCGATCGAAGCTGGCGAGAAGCGCCAGCAACTCGGCCTCTTCGGCGTCGTGACGGCCCTTTGGCGGTGGCAGCTGGCGCAGCAACTCGAGCCCGAGCTGCGCGTCGCGTCGTGCTCGGTCGAGGTCGAAGTAGCGGCACGATCGCGCCGCCTCGATGCATGCGACGACCTGGCGCAGAACCTCGCGCGGAACCACTTCATTCTGTGTGGTGGGTTCCATGGCACGATGGTACTGCGTGCCATCGAATGCGAGGCAGCATGAACGCCTTGCCGACAGCAATGGGTCACAGAGCGAGGGTTCGACGTCCGGCGTCCACCGACCGCAACCGCTGCACTGTCGCCGACGGCGGCGCGGCGCCGAATGGCACCTGGGGGTCGCTGCCGGCCATTCGCGCGTGGCGCGCCCAGCCAGCATCCGCGCCGGTGACCCGCGTCGAGGCCAGCGGCCTCAGGACATCGGCTTGATTGGCGCGGGCGGCGCGCCGGCCGGTGGCGCCGAGCCGGCGGGCGCGCTCGGCTGGATCGACGCCTCCACCTGCCGATACACCGCCTCGGCCAGCGCCAGCAGGCGCTCGCGCGGCAGCGTGCCCACCAGGGCGCAGCCGTAGCCGTCCTCGGCCCAATAGAACATGCCGACCTCGCCATCGCGCTGGTAGCGGAAGGCCGTGCTGGCGCCAGCCTCGGGCTTGCGCAGGTAGACGGTGACGCGCTGGCCACCGCCGTTCTGGTACATCAGCTGGGCGCTGGGGCCGGCCACGTCGGGCAGCAGGCGGCCGCCCACCAGCTCGAAGCCTTGCGTGCGCAGGTCGAACAGGCGCACGGGCATGTCCAGTCGCTTGGTCAGCCAGCGGGCCAGGTGCTGTTCTTGCGCGCGCTGCTCGGCGGCGGTGCCCTCGACCACGCTCACCTCCACCGGGTGCTTCACTTCGGGCGAGTAGACGGCGTGGGCCACGGCGGCGCGGTGGGTCCAGGTGCCGGGGACACTGGCCTGCTGGCCCTCGGCCTGCGCCTGCCATTGCCACATCACGCCAGCGCCGAGCAGGCCACCGGCCACCAGCAGCCCCGCCGCCATGGCTGCCTGTGCCCAGGGCCAGGCCGACCGGCGCCCGCCGTCGCGCACGGTGGCCAGCAGGGCCTCGGGCAGGGGCTCGTCGAGCACGGGGTCGAAGCGGGCGCGCAAGGCGTCGCGGTCGGCGGCCCACAGGCGCACGGTGGCGGCCTGTTCCGGGTGATCGCACAGCCAGGCGTCGATCTCGGCGCGCTGGGCGGCCGAGCCTTCGCCATCCAGCCAGGCGCTGCGTTGATCGTCTTGGGGCAGGGTCGAGTTCATGCTCACACCACCCGTCGCAGGACGGCGGCTTGGGGGCTGCGGGCACGGCCATCGAGCGCGGCGCGCAGCGCCACCCGGGCACGCGAGATGCGCGACATCACCGTGCCGATGGGGATGCCCAGCACCTCGGCGCATTCGGCGTAGCTGAGCTGCTCCAGCGTCACCAGCAGCAGCGGCTCGCGCTGCTCGGGCGAGAGCCGGCCCAGTGCGGCCACCAGGTCCAGGCGCAGCCCGATGTCCACGCCCGCGTCGGCCTGCAGCACATCCTGCCGGTCGCTGGCGTCCTGCGGATCCACCACCGTGAAGCGCGCATCGCGGCGCAACCCGTCGAGAAAGGCGTTGTGGGCGATGGACAGCAGCCACACCAGCAATTCGCGCTGCGGGTCGAACTGCCGCCAGCGCTGCAGGGCGCGCTCCAACGCGGTTTGCACCAGATCGTCCGCCACGCCGGTGTCGAACACCAGCGAACGCGCATAGCGGCGCAGGCGCGGCATGGCGCTGATCAGCTGCTGGCGGAAGTGTTCGGGGGCGGGCACAAGGGGCATACGCGGGCGTGGGGCCGATTATTCCGCTGCCACGATCAATGCTGCAGCAACCCTGCACACCACGCCGTGCATTGCGCGCCTGGAATGCAGCAACGCAAGCCGGGCCGGCATACTGGCGCCCATGGCGGAACTGGACTGGAGTGATCTGCGCTACGCGCTGGCGGTCGGCGCCACGGGCAGCCTGGCGGGTGCGGCGCGGCAACTGGGCGTGAACCACACCACCGTGTTGCGGCGGCTGGACGCGCTGGAGACACGCCTGGGCGCGCGGCTGTTCGAGCGCACCCGCCACGGTTACCACCCCACCGATGCCGGCGCGCTGCTGCTGGAGCAGGCCCGGCGCATGGCCGACCAGGCCGACGAGATCGAGCGCCGCGTGATGGGCCGCGACCGCGAGCTCACCGGCCTGCTGCGCGTGACCACCGCCTTCGTGGTGATGGAGCACCTGCTGCCGCAGCCGCTGGCCGCTTTTGCACGGGCCTACCCGGGCATCGAGGTGGAGGTGGTGGAGAACGCCAACCTGCTCGATCTGTCGCGCCGGCACGCCGACGACTCGTCCAACTGGACCCGGCGCGAGGCCGACGTGGCGCTGCGCCTGTCGGCCCAGGTGGCCGAGCACCTGGTGGGCCGGCCGCTGGGCATGACGCACTGCCGCGTCTATGCGCTGCGCGGCGCAGCGGGCCTGCCGCAGACCGTGCAGCCGATGGCTGCGCTGCTGCGCGACGCGCCCTGGGTGGCCTTCGAACGCGATGCGCAATCACGGGTCTACGACCAGTGGATGCGCCAGCACCTGGTGCCCGCCCAAGTGCGGCTGCGCGTGGACATCTTCAATGCGCTGGCCGCCGTGCTGCGCACGGGCATCGGTGTGGGGCTGCTGCCCAGCTTCATGGAGCCGCGCCACCCGGAGCTGGTGGCGGTGTCGGATCCGATCCCCGAGTTGTCGGTGCCGGTGTGGATGCTGACCCACCCCGACCTGCGCCAAACGGCCCGCGTGCGCGCCTTCATGCAGCACGTGGGCGACGGGATCGCGGCCCAGATCAAGGCGTGAGCGCGGCCCGATGCGCCACCGTCACTGGTTGGTGGCCGCGATCACCTCGGGCAGGTCGGTCAGCCCGGCCAGCACCTTGTCGATGCCGTCCTGCCGCAGCGTGACCATGCCGGCCGACAGGGCCGCGGCCTGCATCTCACCCGCACTGGCGCGGTGGCGGATCAGCTCGCGCCCCGCCTCGCTGGCGAGCATCAGCTCGTGCAGGCCCAAGCGGCCCAGGTAGCCGGTGCCATCGCACTTCGGGCAACCCTGCTTGCGATGAATGCGCACGCGGCCCTGCGGGTCGGCATGGCGCTGGCGCCAGTGCGCCAACAGCGCCTCGGCCGTGTCGCCGCGGCCACCGCTGCTTTCCACCCACAGGTGGGCCAGGCCCACCAGGCCGGCCTGGTCCAGCTCGTGCGGCTGACGGCAATGGCTGCACAGGCGTCGCACCAAACGTTGGGCCAGGATGGCCAGCAGCGAATCGGAGAACATGAACGGGTCCAGGCCGATCTCGAGCAGCCGCGTGATGCTCTCGGGGGCCGAATTGGTGTGCAGCGTGGACAGCACCAAGTGCCCGGTGAGCGAGGCCTCCACCGCGATGCGGGCGGTCTCGGCGTCGCGCATCTCGCCGATCATGATGACGTCGGGGTCGGCGCGCAGGAAGGTGCGCATGGCCTGCGCAAAGGTCCAGCCGATGCGCGCATTGACCTGCACCTGGCGCAGGCCCTCCTGGGTGATCTCCACCGGATCCTCCGCCGTCCATATCTTGCGCTGGTCGGTGTTGAGCTCGCGCAGCACCGAGTGCAGCGTGGTGGTCTTGCCGCAACCGGTGGGGCCGCAGATCAGCACCAGGCCGTAGGGCTTGTTCATCACCGAGCGCAGGCCGGCCAGGTTGGCGGCGGACAGGCCGATGGTCTCGATGGGCATGGGCTTCAGGCCCGAGAGCAGGCGCAGCACCACGTCCTCCAGTCCCTGCTGGGTGGGCACGGTGACCATGCGCAACTCGACCTTGGCGCCGCCGAAGCGCGCGAAGGCGATCTTGCCGTCCTGCGGCTTGCGGTGCTCGCTGATGTCGAGCTCGGCCATGATCTTCAGCCGCGCCACCAGGGCAAAGCGCAGGCGCATGGGCAGCTCGAGGTAGGGCTGCAACTCGCCGTCGATGCGCATGCGCACACGCACCGGGCGCGCTGCGCTGGTCTCGATGTGGATGTCGCTGGCGCGCAGGCGCACGGCATCGGCGATGAGGGCATTGACCAGGCGCACCAGCTTGTTGTCGGACTCGTTGATGGCCACGCCATCGACGGGCTCGGCCGAGTCGGCATCGTTGCCCAGCGCGTGCGCCAGCGCGTTCACGTCCTGCGTGTCGGCGTGGGCCGCATCGGCCCCGGCCGTGCCGGGCGTGCTGGCCATGCCCATGGGTCGGTTCTGGCCGGCGTAAGCGCGGGCCACGGCGGGCGCCAGGGTTCCGGGCAGGGCCATCACCGGGCGCACGCGTTGCTCGCAGGCAAAGCGCAGCTGCTCCAGCAGGGGCTGGTCCCAGGGGTCGGGCAAGGCCACCACCAGCGCGTCGCCATGCTGCATCAGCGGCAGCAGGCCCTCGCGTTCGGCCAGGGCGCGCGGCACGCGGCGCAGCGCCTCGGCCTCGGGCTGCATGCGACGCGGATCAATCAGCGGCACGCCCATCCAGGCGGCCAGCGCGGCCTGCAGTTGCAGCGGGTTGAGCACGCCCGCGTCCAGCAGCAACTGGCCCAGCAGACGGTGCGGCTGCACGTGGGTTTGCGCCTGCAGCATGCGCGCCAGGGTGTCGGCGTCGATCAGGCCGCACTCGATCAGCGCCTCGCCCAGGTGGCGGGCGCGGCGGTGCGGTGGCTGGTCCAGTGTCCGGCGCAGCGCATCGAGCGTGTCCGGCAGGGCCGCCGCGTCGCTGTGCAACGGGGCGCCCAGGGGATCGAGTGCGAGGGGGATGGTGTCCATGTCGACGATGCAACAAGATGTATGTTCAGTCTGACAGAACGGGCCGCACGCCGAGCTTGCTTCATGGAAGGCCTCTGACCCGCATCAAGGCCCGCAACGTCGGGCCTTGAAATACCGGCACAAGGTCTCAATTGGATGCGATGAACACTCCCACACAGCAGGTGGCCTGTGCCCATTGCGGTGCCGCCAACCGCATCCCCACCGCCCGGCTGGGCGACGATCCGAACTGTGGCCGTTGTCACCAGCCGCTGCTCACCGGCGAGCCGGTGGCGCTGGGCGACGCCGACTTCGATCGCGTGGTCAGCGCCACCACGCTGCCGGTGGTGGTTGACTTCTGGGCCGCGTGGTGCGGGCCCTGCCGTCAGATGGCGCCGCAGTTCGACGCGGCGGCGCGGCAGCTGAAGGGCCGGGCGCTGTTCGTCAAGGTGGATTCGGATGCCAGCCCGCAGCTGTCGCAGCGCTTCGGCATCCGCAGCATCCCCACCCTGCTGCGCCTGGATGGCGGCCGCGAGGTGGGGCGCCAATCGGGCGCGTTGCCGGCGGCGCAGATCGTGGCGTTCGCGGGTCGCTGAGAAGGCGCGCGGTCACTCGCGCCGGGCGCGCTCGCGCGCCAGCGCGATGAACCAGTCCACGCAGGCGGCGTTGGCCATCGCGTCGCGCTTCATCACGGCATCGGGGTCGGCGCCCATCAGCAGCTTTTTCACCGGCAGCTCCATCTTCTTGCCGGACAAGGTGCGGGGCACCGCGCTGACCTGGAACACGTCGTTGGGCACGTGCCGCGGCGACAGGGCCTGACGCACGGCCTGCTTGATGCGCGCGCTCATGGCCTCGTCCAGCACCAGGCCTTCGCGCAGCACCACGAACAGCGGCATCCAGGATTCGCGGCCCAGGTATTCGAGATCGACCACCAGACAGTCCAGCACTTCGGGCAGGGCCTCCACCGCACGGTAGAGCTCGGAGGTGCCCATGCGCACGCCGTGGCGGTTGATGGTGGCATCGCTGCGGCCATAGATGATGGCGCCCCCGCGCGGGGTGATGCGGATCCAGTCGCCATGGCGCCAGATGCCGGGGTAGACGTCGAAGTAGCTCTCGTGCAGGCGCGAGCCGTCGTGGTCGCCCCACAGGCGCAACGGCATCGACGGCATCGGTTTCACGCAGACGAGTTCGCCCACTTCGTCCGTCAGCGATCGACCCTGCTCGTCCCAGGCCTCCACCGCCGCCCCGAGGCAGCGGCACTGCATCTCGCCCGCCACGGTGGGCAGCGTGGGCAGGCCGGCGATGAAGGCCCCGGCGAAGTCGGTGCCGCCGCTCATCGGGGTGAGCCAGATGTCGTGGCCGTCCACCTGGGGGCAGTGGTCCCACACCCAGCGGTAGCACTCGTCGGCCAGCGGCGAGCCGGTGGAGCCGATGGCGCGCAGGCGTGACAGGTCGGCCACCTGCATGGGCTGCACATCGGCCTTGAGGCAGGAGGCGTAGAAGGCCGCGCCGGCCCCGAAGAACGTGGCGCCGCTCAGGCCCACGAAGCGCCACAGCGTGGACCAGTCCGCCGCCTTGGCCGCGCCCGATCCCGCACCGGCCGGGTTGCCGTCGAACAGGCAGATCGTGGTGCCACCCAGCAGCGCACCAATCTGGCTGTTCCACATGATCCAGCCCGTGCTGCTGAACCAGTGGTAGCGATCGCCGGTGAGCAGGGTGGGGCCGAGGTTGTTGTGCAGGGTGCCGAGCTTCAGGCATTCGAGCACCACGCCGCCATGCCCGTGCACGATGGGCTTGGGCAGGCCGGTGGTGCCGCTGGAGTACACCACCCACAGCGGGTGGTCGAAAGGCAGCCATTCGGGTTCGACACGATCGCTGCCTTGCAGCAGGGCAGCCAGGTCATGCGCCTGACGCTCAACGTGGGCGTACTGTTGCGGCTGGCTTGCGGCGTCCAGCAGGCGCCACAGTGCCACGTGCTTCACGCTGGGCAGGCCCGCCAGCAGCTCGCGCAGCAACGCCTGACGGTCGTGCGCCTGGCCGGCCCAGCGGTAGCCGTCGCAGGCCACCAGCACCTTGGGCTCGATCTGGCGGAAGCGATCGAGCACGGCCACCGGGCCCATGTCGGGCGAGCAGATGGACCAGATCGCGCCCAGGCTGGCCGCCGCGAGAAACACCACCGCCGTCTCGGGCCGATTCGGCAGCACGGCGCAGACACGGTCACCGCGCCCCACGCCCATGCGGCGCAGCGCGGCGGCCATTGCGCCCACCTGGCGCTTCAGCTCGGGCCAGCTCAGCTCGCCCAGCTGGCCCTGCGCCAGCTGGGTCTCGTCCGCCCACACGATGGCCGGGTGCCCGGCCGCGTGCAGCGCGTCGGCATGGCGCAGCACCTGCTGCGCGTAGTTGAGCTGGGTGCCCTCGAACCAGCGCGCGCCCGGCATGTGCGCATCGGCCAGCACACGGCCCACGGGCGTGGGCGACTGGATGTCGAAGAAATCCCAGATCGAGCGCCAGAAGCCCTCCAGGTCGTCGACCGACCAGCGCCACAGCGCGTCGTAGCTGTCGAATTGCAGGCCGCGCTGCTCACGCAGCCAGGTCTGGTAGCGGGTGATCTGCGCTTCGATCACGATCGGGGACGCTTGCTGTTGTCGATGTCGATCAGATGCCACCAGCGGTGCCAGAACAGCCCGCGCCGGTAACCCAGCAGCCAGGGTTGGGTCAGGTCGTTGTAGAAGCGGTGCACATGGTGGCGGTAGGGCGCATAGGCCAGTGCGATGCGCTTGGCCTCGAGAAACAGGGCGTCACGCTCGGGGCCGTTGGGCAACATGGACATGCGCTCGAAGATCGCGTCGAATCGATCGTTGCGAAACCGGGCCAGGTTGCCGCTGCCCACGGCCGGCCCATAGAAATACTGCAGTGCGCTCTGGCCATCGAGCTGAGAGGCCGACGAGCCCAGCACCCACACCTGGAACTTGCCGGCGTACGCCGCCTTGAGGTTCTGCGGCCACTGCGCCACCTCGAACTCCACGCGGATGCCCACCGCCTTCATGCTCTTCTGCCAGTGGGCATCGAGCTCGCGCTGCAGCGCATCGGCATGGGTGCGGCGCACCAGCTTCAGCGGCTGCCCGTCCGGCAGCTCGCGCCAGCCGTCGCCATCGCGGTCGATGTAGCCGTACATGTCCAGCAAGGCCTTGGCCCTGGCGGGGTCGTACACCGTGGTGTCCGACTTGAAATTGGGGTCGTAGCCGGTGGTGTGCGGCGAGGCCATCGATTGCGCGGGAATCGCCTGGCCGCGGCGCACCACCGCGATCTCGCCGGGCAGGTCCAGTGCCAGGCCGATGGCGCGGCGCAGCGCCACCTTCTCCGGCGTGTAGCCGCCGATCACCGGATCTTCCATGTTGTAGACCGTGAACCAACTCTCCGGGCCCACGGTGCTCACGGCCTGGACGCCACGCCGCGCCAGATTGGGGGCCACCTTGCCACCGGGCAAGGCCACCGACGTGAACTCCTCGGGCAGGCGCTCCATGAAATCATGCTGGCCGTTGAGGAAGCTGAGCCAACGCGGCTGGTTCTCCTCGATGATGGACACCACCACCTCGTCCACCATGGGCAGGCGCCGGCCCTTGAAGCGCGCCAGCAGGGCCTGGCCAGCGGCGTCACCGGGGGCCGGGTGGGCCTCGTCCTCATAGTGGCGCTCGCGGTAACCGGGGTTGCGCTCGAGCACGATTTCGGAGCTGCGGCGCCACGACTTCAGCCGGAATGCCCCGGTGCCCACCGGGTGGGCGGCGATCTGCTCGCCATAGAACTCCACCACCTCGCGGGCCACGGCGCCGAGCGATCCGGAATCCGCCAGCTCCTCGACCATGCGCGGGCGCGGAGCGACCGTGCGCAGCTGCAGGGTGTAGCGGTCCAGGGCACGCAGGCCGGGCAGCTCACGGTCGAAATCGAACGCCACGCGCTTGGCCACGGTCTCGCTGCGCTGCTCGGCCAGGCCCACCAGACCCCATTCCTGCACCGAACTCCAGCGCTGGCTCTTGATGGCCGGATCGGCCATGCGCTTGATGGCATAAACATAGTCCTGAGCGACCAACTCGCGCCGCGCACCCTTGAAGGCCGGGTCGTCGGCAAAGTAGATGCCGGGTTGAATGCGGATGGTGAAGGTCTTGAACTCGGCATCCGCCTCGGGCATGCCCACGGCCGTGAGCGGGCGGATGTCCGCCGGTCGCGCCAGGTGATCGTAGAAGTAGAGCGACTCGAAGATCTGCGCAGTGACGGTGCGCGAGTACAAGTCGGTGATGCGCGCCGGATCGAAACCGGTCTCGGCCACGCGAAAAGCATAACGAAATACCTTGGCGGACCCGGCGCCGGCCGGCGAGAGGGCCGGCGCGGCGAACAGGGGGCCGGCGCCGAAGCTGGCCAGCAGGCCCGCCATGACCAGCGCGGCAGCGGCGCGGAGTGCTTGCACGGACTTCATCGCCTCAGGCCTTGGCGGGACGCCGCGTGTTGTCCACATCCACCATGTGCCACCACTCGTTCCAGAACACCGGCCGACGGTAGCCGATCACCCAGGGATGGACCAGGTCGTTGGCGATGCGGTGCACCAGATAGCGGTTGGGCATGAAGACCGCGGCGATGCGCTTGGCCTGCAAGAACAATTGCTCGCGCTCGGGGCCGTCGGGCAGGGACAGCATGCGCTCGTACAGCGCGTCGAAGGCGGGCAGCTGAAAGCGCGAAAAGTTCTGCTGCCCGGCCTGCGGGCCGTACATGTCCTTGAGCTGGTCCTGCCCATCCGGCGAGCTGGCCGTGCCCCCCAGCATCCACATCTGCAGCGTACCCGCCTGGGCCTGCTTGTAGTGTGCGGGCCACTGCTGGGTCTCGAACTCGGTGCGGATGTTGATCTCGGCCATGCACTTGCGCCAGATGTCGTTGTAGGTGCGGTAGATCTGCCCCGGCTCGGTGGAATAGACGATCTTCAGCGGCTTGCCATCGGGCATCTCGCGGTAGCCGTCGCCATCGCGGTCGAGGTAGCCGTACATGTCCAGCAGGGCGCGAGCGCGCGCCGGGTCATAGCTGCTCATGTCGCTCTTGTAGGCGGGGTCGTAGCCGCTGGTGAAAGGCACGGTGGGCCCCTGCGCGCGAATGGCCTGGCCGCGCCGGGCCAGGCGGATCTCGCGGTCGACGTCGTAGGCCAGCGACAAGGCGCGGCGCAGCGCGATCTTCTCGGGCGCCATGCCGCCGACCACCGGGTCGTTCATGTTGAAGTACATGTAGGCCGTGTCGGCCCGCGGCACGCGGTGCAGGGCGATGCCGCGCTTGGCCAGGTGCGGTGCAAGCTTGCCATTGGGCACCGCAATCGGCGCGAACTCGGGCGGCAGCGGGCCCGAGGCGGCGACCAGGCCGTCCACCTCGCCGTTCATGAAGGACAGCCACAGCGGCTGCGTCTCCTCGATCACCGAGACCTGCACCTCGTCCACCATGGGCAGGCGCCGGCCCTTCAGCCGGGCCAGGATGGCCTGGGCCTCGGCGTCGGCGGCGGCGGGCTCGGCCTCGTAATAGCGCTCGCGGTATTGCGGATTGCGCTCCAACACGATCTTGCTGCTGCGCACCCACTGCTTGAGGCGGAAGGGCCCGGTGCCCACCGGGTGCTCGCCGGCATTGGCCCCGTAGAACTCGATCACCTCGCGCGCCTGTGCCACGAGGTGGCCGGACTGCCCCAGCGTGATCAGAAACCGCGGGCGGGGCTGGGCCAGGGTGAAGCGCAGGGTGTTCGAATCGAGCACCGCCAGGCCCTCGATCGGTGCGTCGTAGTCGAAGGGCTTGCGCCCCTCCAGCGCCGCGTGGCGCAGCGGCTCCAGACCAAGGATGCCCTCCTCCAGCAAACCCGTGGCGCCCTGGCTCTTGTTGGCCGGATCCACCATGCGCTTGAAGCCATAGGCCACGTCGGCGGCCACCAGCTCGCGCTTGCGGCCCTTGAAGGCCGGGTCGTCGGCAAAGAAGATGCCGCGCCGCACGCGCACGGTCCACACGCGGAAGTCGGCCGACACCTCGGGCATGCCCTCGGCCAGCAAGGGCTTGAGCCGGATCGGCCGGGCCAGGTGGTCGTAGGCGTACAGCGCCTCGAAGATGTGCGCGGTGAGCGTGGCCGAATAGATGTCGCCCGACTGCACCGGATCCAGGCTGGTTTCGGCGCCGTAGAACGGCACGCGCAGCACCTTCCGGCCGGCATCGGCCACCGCGGCGGCCTCGGCCCGCGACCAGGGCAGCGCGGCCAGCAAGGGCCCGGCGAGCACGGTGCGGCGGCGTGGCGAGAAGCGGTCGGGCAAGGTCATCGAGCGGCTGAGGTCGGGCGGCGAGCCAAGGGGGCGAGTCTAGCGGCGCGGCCCCGTGGGGCACATCGCTGAAGACCCTTCACCGCCCCGATCGGCCGCGCAGGCCCCGGGGGTTTGCCATGCCGGGGCCGGGCGCCGCGGCACCCTACACTCGCCGCTTGACAAAATCGGGCGCGTCGCCACCAGCCAGGCGCCCTCTGGGAGTGCGACCGCGATGCTCGCCTATGTGATTCGACGCCTGTGGCAGATGGTGCCCACGCTGCTGGGCGTGGTGCTGCTGGTGTTCCTGCTGTTCCACTACTTCGGCAGCGATCCGTCCGTCATCCTGGCCGGACAGAACGCCACCGCCGAGCAGATTGCCGCGATCCGCCAGCAGCTGGGCCTGGACCAGCCGGCCTACGTGCAGTTCTGGATCTTCCTGAAGCAGATCGCCAGCTTCGACTGGGGCCGCAGCTGGGCCACCAACGAGGCGGTGAGCAGCCTGTTCCGCACGCGCATGCCGGCCACCATGACGGTGATGCTGCCCATCCTGATCCTGGACACGCTGATCGCCGTGCCCATCGCGCTGGGCGTGGCCTATGTTCGCGGCTCGCTCACCGACCGCACGCTGATGGTGGTGACCACGGTGGCACTGTCGATCAGCTTCCTGGTCTATGTGATCGTGGGCCAGTACGTGTTCGGCTTCCAGCTCGGCTGGTTTCCGGTGCAGGGCTGGAGCGACAGCCTGGCCACCAACCTGGGCACCTATGTGCCGCTGCCGGTGCTGCTGGCGGTGATGGTCGGCGTGAGCCCGCAGACGCGCCTGTACCGCAGCTTCTTCCTCGACGAGCTGGGCCAGGACTACGTGCGCACCGCGCGCGCCAAGGGCCTGCGCGAGGGCTCGGTGCTGTTCAAGCACGTGCTGCGCAACGCGATGATCCCGATCCTCACCAACGTGGGGCTGGCGCTGCCGGGCATCTTCGTCGGCTCTTTCCTCATCGAGGTGTTCTTCTCCATCCCCGGCATGGGCCGCGAGGTGTTGCTGGCCGTCAATCGCAGCGACTATCCCGTCATCCAGGCCGCCACGGTGTACCTGGCGATGCTGACCATGCTGATCAACCTGGCCACCGACCTCTTGTACACGGTCGTCGATCCCCGGGTGGTGCTCAAGTGAACACCGTCGCGATGAACAGCGCCGCCGCCACGCAACGCTCAGAAGGTGTCTGGCGCATCGCGTGGCGGCGCTTTCGCAGCGACCGCGTGGGCATGATCTCGCTGCTGGTGGTGTGCGGCTTCCTGCTGCTGATTGCCGCTGCGGCCTCCGGCCTGGTGGCCACCGACTGGCAACGCGAGCGCGCGGTGCCCAATGCGCCACCGGGCTTCATGGGCCCCGCCGCGGCCGAAGCCACGAGCGTGATCGAAGGCCCGAAGGGGCCGCCCGTGGACCTGAGCGACATCGACCCGCTGGCCCCGCGCTACAAGGAATGGGCCGAGCGCGCCGCCAAGCTGCACACCACCGAGCAGGCCAAGGCCTTGACCCTGCCGCTGGGCGCCGACCACTTCGGCCGCGACGTGCTGGCCAAGGCCATCAAGGGCACCCAGGTTTCGGTGTTCGTGGGCGTGCTGGCCGCCCTGCTGGCCACGGTGATCGGCACCCTGCTGGGCGCGCTGGCAGGCTTCTTCGGCAAGCGCGTGGGCGACTTCCTGGAGTGGCTCTACAACGTGTTCACCGCCATCCCCGACATCCTGCTGATCTTCGCCTTCGCGGCGGTGCTGGGGCGCGGCGTGAGCACGGTGGTGCTGATCCTCGCACTCACCGGCTGGACGGGGCTTTATCGCCAGGTGCGCGCCGAGTTCATCAAGCATTCGAGCCGCGAGTACGTGCGCGCTGCCGAGGCCATTGGCGCGAGCTCGACCTCACGCATGTTCCGCCACATCCTGCCCAACGTGAGCCATGTGATCCTGGTGCGCATGAGCCTGCTGGTGGTGGGCTTCATCAAGAGCGAGGTGATCCTGTCCTACCTGGGCCTGGGCGTGCCGGTGGACCAGGTGAGCTGGGGCACCATGCTGGCCGAGGCGCAAAGCGAGCTGATCCTGGGCCACTGGTGGCAGCTGGCCACGGCCACGGTGTTCATGGCCACCTTCGTCACCGCCTTCTCGCTGATGGCCGATGCCTGGCGTGACGCGCTGGACCCCAAACTGCGCGGAGCCGAGTAATGCTGCTGAGCATCCAGGACCTGAAGGTCTCGTTCCGCCTGGGCGAGCGCGGCGCCAAGATCCTGGCGTCGGCCGTCAAGGGCGTGAGTTTCGACATCCCCGAGAACACCACCGTCGCGCTGGTGGGTGAATCGGGCTCGGGCAAGAGCGTCACCGCGATGAGCGTGCTCAACCTGTTGCCCGACAACGCGGTGCGCGAAGGGCGCATCCTCTACCAGGGCCGCGACCTGCTGCGCTCCAGCCTGCACGAGCTGCAGGACCTGCGCGGCCGCGAGATCGCCTGCGTGTTCCAGGACCCGATGAGCTCGCTCAACCCGGTGTTCACCGTGGGCCAGCAGCTGAGTGAGCCACTGATCCGCCACATGGGCCTCGGCCGCCGCGCCGCCATCGCGCGCGCCGAAGCACTGCTCGAGGAAGTGGGCATGCCCGAGCCCAGGCGCCGGCTGGGGGTGTACCCGCACCAGTTGTCCGGCGGGCAGCAGCAGCGCGTGATGATCGCCATGGCGCTGGCCTGCGAGCCCAAGCTGCTGATCGCCGACGAGCCCACCACCGCGCTGGACGTGACGATCCAACGCCAGATCCTGGAGCTGCTGGCGGGCCTGAAGACGCGCAAGCAGATGAGCGTGCTGTTCATCAGCCACGACCTGGGTGTGGTGGGCGAGATCTCCGACCACGTGGTGGTGATGCGCCATGGCGTGGTGCGCGAGCAGGGCGCAGTGGCACAGATCTTCAGCCGGCCCCAGGATGCATACACGAAGGCGCTGCTGGCCTGCCGCCCCAGCCTCACCGGCACCAGCGCCCGGCTGACGGTGATCGACGAGCACATCGCCGGCCAGGACGATGCCACCGCGGCCGCATCGACCGCCGTGATCAAGCCCAAGGACCCGGCCGCGCCGGTGGTGCTGGAAGTGAAGTCGCTGGCCAAGAGCTTCTTCCTGCGCCAGGGCGTGTTCGGCAAGCGCGAGTTCCGCGCCGTGCGCGACGTGAACTTCCAGCTGCGGCGCGGCCACACCTTGGGCGTGGTCGGCGAATCGGGCTCGGGCAAGACCACCATGGGACTGACGCTGCTGCGCCTGCACGAGCCCACGGCCGGTGAGGTGATCTTCGATGGCCGGAATCTGCTGACGCTGAAAGACAGCGAACGACAGGCCATGCGCCGCCGCATCCAGATCGTCTTCCAGAATCCCTATGCGTCGCTGAACCCGCGCTTCACCATCGGCCAGACCCTGGTCGAGCCCATGGTCATCCACGGCATCGGCGCCGACCCGGCCGAGCGCGAGGAGCGCGCGCGCAGCCTGCTGGCCAAGGTGGGCCTGGACGCCAGCGCCATGGGCAAGTACCCGCACGAGTTCTCCGGCGGCCAGCGCCAGCGCGTGGCCATCGCACGCTGCCTCACGCTCAACCCCGAGGTGCTGGTGCTGGACGAGGCGGTGAGCGCACTCGACGTGTCGGTGCAGGCCCAGGTGCTCAACCTGCTGCGCGACCTGCAGGACGAGCTGGGCCTGGCCTATGTCTTCATCAGCCACGATCTGGCCGTGGTGCGCTTCATCAGCGACGAGGTGCTGGTGATGAAGGACGGCGAGGTGGTCGAGCAGGCCAGTGCCGCTCAGATCATGGCCGCGCCGCAGCAGGAGTACACGCGGCGCCTGATGGGCGCCGTGCCGCGCGGCTGGCGACCGGCCGCCACCTGACCCGCTTGCGCTTCGCCCCAACGATCCACAGGAGACCCACACCATGACCAGCACCCGCCGGCAGGCCGTACTGACCGCCGTCGCCATCGCCTTGGGCGCAGCCGGCGTTCACGCCCAGACCACCTGGCCGACCAAGCCGGTGCGCATCGTCGTGCCCTTCGCCGCCGGCGGGACGACCGACCTCCTGGCCCGCGCGATGGCGCCCGAGCTGCAGAAGGCCTTTGGCCAGCCCTTCGTGGTGGACAACAAGCCCGGCGCTGGCGGCAACAACGGCGCCAACGAAGTGGCCAAGGCCCCGCCCGATGGCCTCACGCTGCTGATGGGCACCGTGGGCACACACGCCATCAACGCCGCGCTCTACCCGAAGATGCCCTTCGACCACGTGAAGGACTTCGTGCCCGTCACGCTGGTGGCTGGCGTGCCCAACGTGATGGTCGTCAACCCTGCGATGGCGCAGAAATACGGCATCAAGAGCGTGGCCGATTTTGTCAAGGCCGCCAAGGCCAACCCGGGCAAGTTCAACATGGCCAGCTCGGGCAACGGCACGTCCATCCACCTCTCGGGCGAGCTGTTCAAGAGCATGACCGGCACCTTCATGCTGCACATCCCGTACCGCGGCTCCGGCCCCGCGCTCATCGACCTGATGGGCGGCAGCATGGACGTGATGTTCGACAACCTGCCCTCGGCGCTGCCGCACATCAAGAGCGGCAAGCTGATGGCGCTGGGCGTGACCAGCGCCAAGCGTTCATCCGCGCTGCCCGACATCCCAACGATCGAAGAAGCCGGCGGGCCGGCGCTCAAGGGCTACGAAGCCACCTCGTGGTTCGGCCTGGTCGCACCGGCGGGCACGCCGATGGACATCGTCAACCGCATCCAGCAGGAGGCCACCAAGGCCATGGCCACGCCCGCGCTGAAGGACCGCCTGCAATCGCAAGGCGCCATCCCCAGCGGCATCACCAGCGCCGAGTTCGCCAAGTTCATCGCCGCCGAGACCACCAAGTGGGCCAAGGTGGTGAAGGCCTCGGGGGCCAAGGTGGATTGAGGCACAGGTGCGGCGCGCTCGGCACGCCACCAAGCCTTGGTTGGGCACCACGGCCCACCGACTTCGAATTGCTGCAACCGGCGGGCGGCTGCAGAGAGCATCGGCGATCCGAGGTGAGCGGGCGGCCGCGAGCACTGTGCGAATTCAACCTACCGGCCATCAACAGTCATTCGGCGGTGCCGCCGGTCAGCAATGGGATGGACGCCCCCACCCGTAACCGGCATCGAAGTGCCAAAGTGGAGGTGTGTGCAACCACTTGAACCGGAAAGGGGCGTCCACCATGAAGATTACGGCTGTTGGTATCGATCTGGCAAAGAGCGTGTTCCAGGTGCACGCGGTCGATGAACGTGGCCGAGCGGTGCTGCGCAAGCAGCTTCGGCGTGATCAGATGACGGCGTTCTTCGCGAACCTGCCGCCATGCCTGATCGGAATGGAGGCTTGCGCCAGCGCCCACCACTGGGCCCGCACACTGCAGAGGTTCGGTCATACCGTGCGCCTGATGGCACCGCAGTTCGTCAAACCCTACGTGAAGTCGAACAAGAACGACGTCGCCGACGCCGAGGCGATCTGCGAAGCGGTGGCTCGACCGAACATGCGCTTCGTGCCGATCAAGAGCGTCGAGCAGCAGGCGGTGCTGGCGCTGCACCGGGTGCGACAGGGCTTCGTGAGGGCTCGCACCGCGCAAGGCAACCAGATTCGTGGCTTGCTCGGTGAGTTCGGACTGATCATGCCTAAAGGCATTGTCAACGTGACCAAGCGAGTGCCTACCCTGCTCGAGGATGCAGGCGACGAGTTACCGGCGTCGTTCCGACAGTTGATCGAGCGCTTGACCGGTCACCTCAAGGAACTCGATCGGCAGGTTGACGAGTTGGAGACGCAGATCAAGGCGTGGCATCGCGGCAGCGAGCTCAGCCGCAAGTTGGAGAAGATCCCCGGGATCGGTCCCCTGGGGGCCAGCGCACTGGTCGCGTCAATCGCCGATGCGAACAGCTTCGAAAACGGCCGGCAGCTGTCGGCCTGGCTGGGATTGGTGCCCAGGCTGTTGGCGCTGGTGTAGACCCGCGTCTATTCGCTGGTGAGGTGTCGGATTTGCCTGCCGGCGTTTGCTTGCGGTGATGTTGTGAAGGCCCAAGAAGATCAGGGCCCGCATGCGGACCCTGATGTATTGGGGTATTGGGGTGTGGTGTTGCTGATGCCGAAGGGCAACGCAGCGACGATGTTCAGAACGGCACGTCGGGATCGAACTCAGGCGGCGTGCCGGGGGCATGAGTTGCTCGCACCAGGCCTGCTGCATTTGCGGCCCGTAGAGGGCCCACAGCGCCTCGCGCATGGCCTGCAGGCACTCGGCGACGGCCAGCGCTTGCTCGGGCGTCCAGTGCGTGGGTACGACCGGCGTGGTCGACGTCGTCGGCGGTGACGATGGGCCCGAGTTCATCGGCCGGCCTTGCGTGATCGCACGGTGCCCGCCTTGGCCGAGCGCTCGGCCAGGCGCTGCGCCTCGCGCTCCTGGGCTTCCTTGGCTCGGTACGAGTCGCCATCGATGCGCACGACCTCGGCACGGTGCATCAGCCGATCGATCAGCGAGACCACGCAGGCCGCGTTGGGGAAGACCTCGCCCCAGTCGACGAACGCCCGGTTCGTCGTCACCACCGTGCTCTTGTGCTGGTAGCGCCGGCTGACCAACTCGAACAGCAGGTCGGCGTGCCGGTTCGAATACGACAGGTAGCCCACCTCGTCGATGAGCAGCACGTCGGGGCGGCGTACTGGCGCAGCTTGCGACGCAGCCCTGAGTCGCTGTCGAGCGCGGCGAGTTCGCCCAGCAACTGCCCGGCGGTGGTGAACAGGGCCGTGTGCCCGGCCAGCACCGCCTGGTAGCCGATGTTGCATGCGCACATGGTCTTGCCCCACGCCGTTCGGGCCGACCAGAACCACATTGCTGGCGTCCTTGACGAAGTCCAGCGTCATCAGCTCCTCGACGGCGCCGCGGTCGATGCTCTTGGGCCAGGCCCAGTCGAAGTCGGCCAGCGGCTTGAAGCGGCCGATGTGGGCGTCGCGAAGTCGGCGTTCCAGGCTGCGACGGCTGCGCTCGGCGGCCTCCCAGCCCAGCATCTGCGCCACCCAGCGCGCCTGCTCGGGCTGGGCCATCACCTCGCCCCAGTGCTCGAGCAGGCCGTGCAGGCGAAGGGTGCCGGCCTGCTCGCGAAGCGCGGCCAGTGGCGTGGTGAGGTCATTCATCGGGGTGCTCCGGTGGGGTGGGCTGTGGTAGGTCGTCCGGGCTGCCAAGTTCTCGGTCGTGATCCCGGTTGTGCTGGCGGTCATACGAGCGCAGGTCGTGGGTGCGCACCGGCGCGTCGCGCTTGGCCACGTGCTCGGGCAGCACCAGGGCCACCGGCGGGGGCTCGCCGCTGGCCGCGCGGGCGCGCTCCAGCGCCAGGCGCACGGCGTTGGGGTGCGCCACGTCGCGCGCCAGCGCCTCGGTGATGGCCGCCTGCAGTGCGGCGGCGCCCCAGCGGTCGAGCAGGCGCATCAGCGCTGCAGTGATCGAGCCCAGGTTCTCGCCACGCGCGCCGGCGCGTTGCAGCAAGACGGCACTGGCCGGTGCGGCCTGCGCCAAGCGATCGCAGGCGCGGTGGGCGCGCGCCGCCCGCTTGACATCGACCAGGCGCTGCACATGGCTGTCATCCTCGACCTGCACGTGGCTGTCCCAGCAGCGCCGGTGGCGCGCCAGCTCGGTGCTGCCGTCCAGCACGCGCACCCATTGCTCGTCGGCCAGCACGGTCAGCGTGCGCTGCACATGGGTGTGGGGCACCGAATAGTCGTTGGTGTCGAACCGGACGTAGGGCGTCTTGCCCACCTTGACGGCCACGCGCTCGCCCAGGGCGAAGGCCACTTCGGGCAGCGCCAGCAGACTTCGGCCCTCAGCCTCGAAGGCCTGGCGCACGCTCAGGCGGCTGTCTTCGGGCCAGCGCCGGTCGGCGGCCAGGCCGGTTGCCCAAGCTCGGGCCTGCGCGTTGAGGTCGTCCAGGTCGGTGAAGCTGCGCCCGGCGAAGAAGCTGTCGCGGATGAAGCGTATCGAGCGTTCGACCCGACCCTTTTGATTCCCGCGGGCCACCGCCACCGGGCGCGGCTCGAAGCGGCAGTGGCCGGCCAGCGCCAGCAGCTCGGGGTTGAAGCGGATCGCACTACCGCTGACATGATCCACGCGCTCGAGCACCGCGCTCTTCAGGTTGTCGTACAGGACGACCCGGGGGCAGCCGTTGAAGGCGCAGAAGGCCTCGACATGGCCGCGCAGGAAGCTGTCCATGCGAGCGTCCAGGAAGAAGCGCAGGAAGATCATGCGGCTGTGGCTGAGCACCATGACGAAGGCCATCAGTGGGCGCCGGGCGCGGCCTACTGCCAAGTGGCCGAAGTGAGCCCAATCGACCTGCGCCTGCTCACCCGGCAGCGTGCGCAGGCGCAAGTAGGCCTCGGCTGCCGGCCTCGGGCGCAACTCAGCGATGAGGTGGCGGAAGTGCGAGTCGCAGCCCACGTAGCCGCGCTCGCCGACCATGGCGTAGAGCCGCGCCGCGGTGAGCGTGGGGAACTTCGCCAGCGTCGCGAGGATGAAGGGCCGGTACACATCGATGCGGCTGGGCCGCAGCGGTGATGGCGGCACGGCTTGCCCGCCCTCCGCCAGCACCCGGCGCACGGTGTCGCGGTGCACATGCAACTGCCGGGCGATGGTGCCAACCCGCCACCTCTCCGCCGCATGCAGACGCAGGATCTGCACAACCAGGTCAGGGGCTATGGTCATGGCGCCACCCTGGACGCGCGGGGCGCAGGCCATGACGAAGGAAGCCCTGGCGCACCCAGGCCGGCTGCGCCCTGGCACAGCGCCGGCACAGCCAGGGCGTGGTGGCGGTGGTCGCCACGGACATCGGGGTGGTGGCCGCCGTGTCCGCAGGCTCGGGTGCCGAGGTGGTGTGGTGTGTCCATGCGGCCAGTGGAGCCGCAGCCACCCCGAGCGGGCAACCCTGGTGCGTCACGTTCTGCTGGAGGTCCCCGCCGCTGCCATCGCCGCCACCGCCGCCATCACCGCGAGCACGGCAGCGTTGGCGCCAGCGCCGCGACCGCTCGGCGTGGGCAAGCCGGCCGCGCCGAGACCGCTGGTATCGGCTTGCACTCGCGCCTAGCCGCGTCGCGCGCCAGGCGCCGACACTGCCGGCCACAGTAGCGGTTGCCACGATCGCAGTGGCTGCACAGCACGACCTGGACGCGGCAACGCGCGCACAGGAACAGGCGCCCTGGAGCATCCATGCACACCCCGGTCGAGAACCGAAGCTGCAGTGCTGGACGGACGCGTCCGAGCGGTGCCACACTGACGCGGCACCGCCTTCATCGGCACGGTGTAGGGCGCGGTACGGTCGTTCAAGCTTCCCCGCCAGAGAGACCGCTGCCGCGCCCACCTTCTTCGGCATGAGCGCTGTTGTATCCCGAGCGCCGCCCCGTACTGCGCGCGCACCGCCGAAATCACAACCTCACCCTGATCCGCGTCGACTGCGTCGGCATAGCGCCCACGCCATCGGCAGCGCCTGCCCGGCCGCCCTGCAGGGCGGCCGGGCAGGCGCAACCCTCGAACTCACCGGTCGATCAGCTCAAGATCAAATCCGCCGCCTTACCAGCGAATAGACGCGCTTCCTGACCAGCGTTCACACCCAGGCAGGACTCCAGCGGCGGCAAGCCCAAGCTGCTGGGCATCAGCAAGCGCGGCGACGTGTACCTGCGAACCTTGCTGATCCACGGTGCGCGCTCGGCGATCCTGGCGGCGCAGCGCAAGAGCGTCAACACGAACGTCTGGTTGGCCAAGCTGCTCGACCGGCGTCATCCGAACATTGCGGCGGTCGCGCTGGCCAACAAGAACGCGCGAGCGGTCTGGGCGCTGCTTGCGCATGACCGGGAGTTCCGAGCCGACTACGCGCCCGAGGTCTCGGCCGCGTAGCCGCATCGGCGGATCGACAAGACAGACTCGACGAAGGAGCACACACACCACCGATTGCTCAGGCGATCACGCAGTGATGGCAAGACAGGTTAGACCGGGGTTGGCGAAACCCAGAACGACCGCAGCACCTCGAGTGCAAGACAGCGATTGAGGAGCCAACCAGCAAATCCCATCAGGGACAGCGGCCATGCCGCAACGAAAGTCCGGATGTACGGGTGCAATCTTCCCTTCCAACCGTCATGAACTGAAAGCTTGGCAAACCGGGGGCGTCCATGTACGGTCGTTCGACGCCGCGACCGCCCCTTGGTGTCACTCGCCGCCCCGCTCCAAGTGACGCCAAACCTGTCACTCGATCCGTGATCGCCAAACCAGTCTTGTTGCGCTCGAACAAGGACACCGCCGAACGTCACAAGCGGTTGTTGGCTGGCGGGTCCGGCCTCCTTCTCACCGCCCTCATTCGACGCGATTGCCACGAATCCCGGCTGTGGATGTCGAGGCACATCTCGTTCAACACATTACCCGGTTGCGCCCCGCCTGCTTGGATCGGTAGAGCGCAGCGTCGGCGCGCGCGATCCAGTTGATGGGGTCATCGTCGGGCGCCAGTGTCGCCACGCCCGCGGAGATGGTCACCTGCGTCAGCACCTGTTGCGTGCGCCTGTCGCGGATCTTCATCGCGCCGACCTGCTTGCGAACTGCGTCGGCCAAGCGCATACCCTCCACCGCCGCGGTGTCCGGCAACAGAAGCGCGAACTCCTCGCCGCCATAGCGCGCGACACAGTGCTCGCCATCGGGAACGCTGCGGCGCAACAGCTCTGCCAGACCCCGGATGACCTGGTCGCCGATGACATGGCCATGGGTGTCGTTGACTCTCTTGAAGTGGTCGATGTCGATCATCACCAGGTTGTGCGACAAGCCGTCTCGCGCCGGCTGCCGCACAAGCGCGGCAAGCCGCTTGTCGAATCCCCGTCGGTTGAGCACACCCGTCAGCGGGTCGAGCAGCACCTCGTCGCGTGCGCGAACGAGGTCGGTGCGCAGCCGCTCTATCTCGATCTGCCCCTCGCGAATCTGCTGCACCAGCGCGGCCGTGGAGCCCTTCATCGCCTGTGCGCCCGCTGACGCACCGCTGAGCAAGGCCGGCAAGTCGCCCGACGCCGCCTGCGCCAGGGCCACGGCCAGTTTGTCGATCTGCGCGCCGAAGCTGCCGGCTGAGTCACCCGTGCGCGATGCGTTGGCGGCCACACCCGACATCACACGCTGCATTTCGGTGTTGATCTGCTGCACCGCATCCAGGTCCGGGTCCGCGACGTGCTCGCGGTGCAGGCGCAGCATCGCTTCGTCACCCAGTCTCGCTTTCGCGCGCAGGCACGCATCGATGGCCTGGCTCAGCCCGGCATTCATGCCTGCGGCGTACTCGTACCAGACGCTGAAGGTGACCGGGTTGCAGCACGCCTCGTGCTGCCCGATGTGGCCCAACGCCGCGCGCAGCACCTCGGCGCAGCGCTCCCTGGACTGGGTGTAGCGGATGATCATGTCATCGAACGACCGTCAGCCGCCGCTGGGTTGCGCTGCAGTCGTCGCCACCAGCCGGGCCGGCAGTGCCCAGCGCCCAGTGCCGCGACAACAGGGCCGGGATGTCGTCAGCCGACACCGGCCGACTGAAGTAGTAGCCCTGCAGGGAGTCGCAGGCCATGGCTTTCAGGGCGCGGGCCTGCTCGACGCTCTCCACGCCCTCGGCCGTCACGCGCATGCCCAGGCTGCGCGCCATCGCCAGCACGGCGCGCACGATGGCTTCGCTTTCGCCGCCCTCGAGCAGGCCAGTGACGAAGCAGCGGTCGACCTTGATGTGGCTGATCGGCATGCGCGTCAGATAGGCCAGCGACGAGTAGCCGGTGCCGAAGTCATCCAGGGCAATGCGAACACCATGAGCGCGCAAGGCTTGCAGTGCCGCGCGTGTGGCCACCGAGTTCTCCATCAGCGCGCTTTCGGTGACCTCGAGTTCCAGGTGCTGCGGCGCCAGGCCGGCCTTCGCCAGCGCCTGCATCACCATGCGCGGCAGGTCCGGCGTGCCGAACTGCAGCGGCGAGAGGTTCACGGCGATGCTGACCGACAGCCCTGCCTTGTGCCAACACGCTGCCTGGACGCTGGCGGTCTCCAGCACCCAGTTGCCGATGCGCTCGATGAGGCCGTTTTCCTCGGCCAGGGGGATGAATTCCAGCGGCGACACCAAGCCGCGTGTCGGATGATTCCAGCGGATCAGCGCCTCGACCGAGTAGATGCGCCCGCTGACCACGTCGACCTGCGGTTGGTAGACCAGGTGGAACTCGTTGCGGCCGAGCGCCGCGCGCAAGTGCGCGTCGAGTTCCAGGCGCTGCAGGATCTCCCGGGTGAGCGAGGCACTGTAGACCTGCGCGTTGTCGCGGCCCGAGTTCTTGGCGTGGTACATCGCCGTGTCGGCGTGCTTGAGCAGGGTCACCCCGTCTGCACCGTCTTCGGGGTACAGCGCGATGCCGATGCTGGTGGACAGCATGACATCGCGGCCGTCGACCACGAAGGGCTTGCGCATCAGCTTGCCGATGCGCTGCGCGACCGCCACCGCGTCGTCAGGGTGTTCAATGTTGAGCAGCAGCGCGGTGAATTCGTCGCCCCCCAGGCGGGCGAGTTCGAGTTTGGGGTCGGCGCGATCGAAGTCGCCGAAGCCCGTCGGGCGTGACAACAGGTCGGCGGGGCGCAAGCCATCGCGCAGCCGGTCGGCGGCCCACTGCAGGATCAGGTCCCCAGTGGCATGGCCCAGGGTGTCGTTGACGGTCTTGAAACCGTCCAGGTCCATGAACAGGACGGCCAGCTTCTCGCTTTGTTGTCCGGAGCGCAGGATTTCGCGGTCGACCCGGTCAAGGAAGGACTGCCGGTTGGGCAGGCCGGTCAGGCTGTCGTAGTAGGCCAGACGCGCGACGTGCGCCTCGGCCACCTTGCGCGCGGTGATGTCGCGCGACAAGACGATGAAACGCGGCTTTTCGCCTGCGTTCACGCTCTTGCGCGACACCGACATCTCGAACCAGGTGCTGCCCACGGCGAGCTGCAATTCGATCTGAGCGCCGCTCGAGAAGCCGTTCTCGAGCGCACTGTGCAGGGCCGCCATGCACACCTCGGCCGCCGCAGGCGGCATCACTTCGGCCACCGTTCTGCCGATCAGTGTTTCGGCGGGCGCGGCCAGCAGGTCGGCGCGCGGCGCGCGGTAGTCGAGGTAGCGCCCATCGATGTCCACCTCGAACAACAGGTCGGGAATCGCGTTCAATACCGCGGCATTGCGGGCTTCGGCCGCGCGCAAGTCCAGCATGGCCTGGTGGCTGCGGAAGATGTAACGCACACGGTGGCCCAAAAGGGCCCAGTGCACCGGCTTGGCGATGAAGTCGGTGGCGCCGTGCTGATAGGCTGTCTCGACCGAGGCCACGTCGTCCATGCCCGTCACCATCACGATCGGCAGCAGCGGCCCGGCTTCTGCGCGCAGGATGGCGCAGACCTCGTGACCGCCGAGGTCGGGCATGTCGACGTCGAGCATCACAAGATCGCAGGGATCGCTGCGAAACTGACGCAAGGCGTCCTGGCCACCCTCGGCCATGCGCACGTCGAAACCGGCCTTGCGCAGCGCGGCACGCATGACCATGCGTGCATCGGCGTCGTCGTCGACGACCAGGATCGTGTAGCGACGTTCTGTCATGCGGTCTCTGCCAGCAATTCGCGCAGTTCGAGCAGCGCCCGCTGCTGTTCGCGCCGGGTCGGCTCGAGCAGGCTGCGGGCGTCGTCGATCCGCCCCTCGCGCCCGCACTTCTCGAGCTCGCGGTAGCAGCCCGCCAGCGCGTCGGCACCCAGGTTGGCGGCGCTCGACTTCAGCGAGTGCGCGGCCTGCGCCCAGGCCTTGGCATTGCCCTCGGCCAGCGCGGCGGCCACACGCTCCAGGTTGCCATCGGCAGATTTCAGGAACGAGCTGACGAGCTGGGTGACCAGTTCGGTGCTGCCCGGTTCGTCGAGTTCGCGCAGGGTCTCGATGGCCGCGGGGTTGATGGCCGGCCCGGACCCGTCGTTGCGCGCAGCGGCCCCCGGCGAAACGGCTGCAGGCGGCGAGGCCACCACGTCGCCGCTGCCTCGCAACCAACCCGCCAGCGTGGCGTGCAGGGCGGCCAGGGTGTAGGGCTTGGCCAGGAAGGCGTTCATGCCAGCGTCCAGGCAGATCTGTTCGTCACCCTGCATGGCGTTGGCCGTCAGCGCGACGATTGGCAAGTTCAGGCCGCGGCCGGCGGGCAGGGCCCGGATGGCGGCCGTGGCCTGGTAGCCGTCCATCACCGGCATCTGGCAGTCCATCAGCACGAGATCGAAGTCGGTTTCGCGCACCTGGTCGACAGCCTCCGCGCCGTCGTTGGCCAGCTGCCACTGCAGCCCGAGTTTGCCCAGCATGGCTTTGGCCACGCCCTGGTTGATGGGGTTGTCTTCGACCAGCAGGACACGGCCCTGCAGCCTGCGCACCGGCGTTTCCGGCAGCGGCCGCGGCGGCACATCGACCGGTACGGCCGCCAGCACACCCGTCACTGCGCGCTGCAGGTCGGCGCGGCGGATCGGCTTGTTCAGGTAGCGCAGGATGCCCGCCTGGGCGCGCGTGCGCTCGTCGGCGTTGGCGTAGGTGGAACTCAGCATCATCAGCCGCGTGCGCGCCAGCGCCGGCTCGGTCTGGATCTGCTGGGCCAGCTGCAGGCCGTCCATGCCCGGCATGTGCATGTCCAGCACCGCCAGATCGAACGCCCTGCCGGCTGCCGCCGCTGCGGCCATGGCCTGCAACGCGGGCGTGCCGCCGTCGACGCAGTGCACCCGCATCTGCCAGCCCTGCAACTGCTGCTGCAGGATGCTGCGGTTGGTCTGGTTGTCGTCGACCACCAGCACCCGCACGTCGTGCAAGCCGCTCACGTCCATCGGGACCGGCACCGAAGAACGCGCCGGCGGCAGCTGCAGGTCGATGATGAACTTCGACCCCACGCCCGGCGCACTCTCGACGTGGATGCGTCCGCCCATCAGCGACAGCAGGCGTCGGCAGATGGCCAGGCCGAGGCCGGTGCCACCGTACTGGCGTGTGGTGGAGCCATCGGCCTGCGAGAAGTGCTCGAAGATCTTCTCGCGTGCTTCGGGCGCGATGCCGATGCCGGTGTCTTCGACGCTGATGCGCACCGCCGCCTCGCCACCGCTGTCGACCGCGGCCGGCGCCAGCAGCGCGACGCGCACCACCACTTCGCCCTCCTCGGTGAACTTGATGGCGTTGCCCACCAGGTTCGAGACCACCTGGCGCAAGCGGAACGGGTCACCGCGCTGCAGAAGAGGCGCATCGTTGGGCGTGAACTCCACCGCCAGCTCGAGGCCTTTGGCCTCGGCCGGCTGCGCGAACATCGCCACGGCCTCTTCGACTGCGTCGACCAGGCTGAAGTCGACGGCTTCCAGTTCCAGGTGCCCCGACTCGATCTTGGAGAAGTCCAGGATGTCGTTGATAACACCCAACAAGTGACGGCCGGACGTCTGAACCGCTTCGGCCCAGGCGCGCTGTTGCGGCTGCAGTTCGCTGTCGATGAGCAGTTCGTTCATGCCCAGCACGCCGTTCATCGGCGTGCGGATCTCGTGGCTCATGGTGGCCAGGAATTCGCTCTTGGCCTGGCTGGCGGCCTCGGCGGCCTCCTTGGCGAACTGAAGCTGCGCGGTGCGCGCAGCCACCTCCTCCTCCAGGTGGTCACGGTGGGCAGCCAGGCGCGCGTCGCGTTCGTCGATCTGTTCGAGCATGACGTTGAAGCCACGGCCCAGCGCGTCGAGCTCAGCGACCCGGCTGCGCTGCGCGCGCACGCTGTAGTCGCCTTCATCCGACACATGCGCCATCAACCCGTTCAAGCTGTCCAGCGGTTGCAGGATGCTCGCGTTCAGGCGCCGCAGCAGGAATCTGCTGGCAACCAGGGCCAGCATCGCAGCCAATATCGTGGCCGTCACTTGCCAGGCGGTCTGCCGGTACAGGCTGGCCAGGCCGACCTTCAGCACCAGCCGGCCGGTGATCTCAGGCACGGCGCCCACGGGCTGCGCCACCATCAGAGACGCCGGTTGAATCAACAGATCGGTCGCACTGTCTTCGACTGTCTCAAGCGACGCTGCGGCGTCGCGCCGATAGGCGGCAAACGGCTTGCCGTCCGCGCCGAAGAGCGCGGCGGCCTGGATGTCGGGCGCGTTGCGCAAGGACTGCAGCAACTCGCGCGCCGCCTTGGCGTCACCGAAGGCGAGCGCCGCGGCGGCGTTCTCCGACAGCACGCGCGCCTGCACGCGGCTGGCATCGGCCAGCGCCCACAGGCCCAGGCTGAAACTGCTGATGACGACCACCAGCGCCACCAGGCCCACCGCCACGGCCAGCGCCAGGCCATTGATCCGGCGCAGCAACTGACCCAGCGCAATGTGCGGCGTCACTGCTGCACCTCCGTGGCCAGGCGCAACAGCTTCGAGCTCAGGTTGAGTCCGGCGCTGCGCGCGACCTGCAGATTGGCCTCGAAGCTGACCTTGCCCTGCGCAACGCCCATGTTCAGCGCCACGCCCTGGCGCATGGCACCGGGGCTGTCGGCCAGGGTGAGCGTGGACTGGCCCTTGAGGCTTTCCAGGATGTTCGGCAGGCTGCCCATCACCGACGCGGCAATGAAGACCGCCTGGCAGTTCTTGAGCGACTCGCCGGTGGCCTTGCGGTGCAGGGCGATGCTGCGGCCGACCACCGCCTTGCCTTGCAGCCCGTCGATCTCGGCGCCGAACGGATCCTTGCCGTAGATGCACAGGTTCAGCGTGTTGCCAGTGGCGGCGGGCCATTCGGTGAACAACATGAAGTTGTAGACAAAGGCGGACTTCAGCCGGTATTCGGGCAGGTCGTCGGCGCGCGCACCGGTCGCGAACAGCAGCAAGGTGGCCAGCCACAGCGCCGCCATCACCTCTGTCACCTCGCGGGCAGGCGATTTCATGTGATGCGCCTTTCTGCGGCCATGGGTGAGGTCATCGGGGCGCCCGACCGCAGACGCGGGGCCGAGGCGGGACCGGAGATCTCCAGGCGCAGCAGTTCTTCCAGCGGCAGCCGCAGCAGATGCGACAGGCTGATCGGGTAGGCCGCCCCTGGCAGCGCCAGTGCCAGCGCCAGCAGGCAGCGCGGCAGCGCGTGGGGCAACAGTCGCTGCCGATTGCGGCAAGGGAGCGTGAGAGCAGGGCTGATCGACATCGGGAGTTCAGAATTTACAGATCAGTTGCGCGCGGACGCTGCGGCCATCCTGCTCGAGCGCGTTTTGCCAGTTGGTCTTGGCGCCGGGCTGCGCGTAGCGCTTGTCAAGCAGGTTGTGGATGCTCAATGACAGCTCCAAGCCCTTGGCAAGGGCCGCTGTGCTCAGAGTCAGGTTCGACACCGCGTAGCCACCGAGCCGACTGCCGTCGACGCTGAGGCGCCGAGCGTCATAACGCCATTCGTAGCCGGCGTGCAGTCCCAGCCACGGCAGAGGCGAGGACGCATTGAGCTTGCCCAGCAGCTTGGGAGAGTTCAGCAGGCCTTCGCCGTGGGCATACGCCGCGCTCTGCAGCGATACGCTGCCGCGCAGCCGGGCGCCCTGGGACCAGGTCTTGTCGGCCGACAACTCCAGCCCGCGCGCCTTGACGGCGTCGCCTGACTGGTACTGCGTCAGGCCGCTGGCGGTATCGGTGATTTGCGTGATGAGGTCGTGCAGCGTCCATTGGTACACCGAAGCGCGCAAGGTCAGATCGCTGCCGACGCGGTGGTCGACGACGAGTTCGAGCGTGTCGATGCGTTCGCCGCGCAGCGACGGATTGGCCACAAACGCCACACCGTCGTAGTAGTCGTGCTCCAGCGTGTTGGGCGCACGGTGCGCGCGGCCGGACAGTGCCTTGAGCGTCGTCGCCGCGCTGGCCTGCCAGATCAACGCCGCGCGCGGGCTCGAGTGGGTTCCGGTGATGCTGTTTCGATCCATCCGCAGGCCCAGCGTGGCCGTCAGCGAATCGGCCACCTGCCACTCGTCCTGTGCGTACACACCGATGCGGTAACCCGATCCCGGGATGTAGATGTCGTTGGCCGGGTTGGCAGCGTCGAGGATGGATTGGTTGTAGCGAACATTGTCCTGGGCTTCCACCCCAAACATCAGCTTGTGCCGCTCTATGACGGTGGACAACAGCCGGGCCTCTATGCCGTACCAGTTGCTTGTCTCCGGAAACGAAAGCGCGGTGCCTCCGTAGCTCAGCGTGCTTCGGTAGCGCTCCTCGCCGGCGAACAGCCTGCCCGACACCTGCAGCGCGCCGTCGAGAAACCGGCCCTGGTAGGCCAGTTGCCCCAGCGTGTAGCCGTCAGTCTGATACTGGCCCGGCACCAGCGGGTCCGACAGGTAGTTCGCGGCGGGGTCGTCCTTGCGGCGATCGGCGTGCATGAGGCCGAACGACCAATCACCGGCGGCTAGGCGCACGAACAGTTCCCTGTCCTTCTCGCCGTCCAACCCGGTGGCCACGCCCGAAATACCGGCGGCGCCGAAGTCGTAGGTGCGGTCCTGTCCGCGCGAGCGCATGGCCGAGACAGACATCAGCACATCGAGGCCGTTGTCCAGCCGTCGACCCCAGCTCACGCGCCCTGCGCGCAGCGACTGCGGGCTCTGGCCCGCCAAAGCCAGTTCGCCGCCATCCAGATCGCTGCCTCGGCGGGTCACGATGTTGACGACGCCGAACATGGCGTTCTGGCCGTAGACGGCGCCGCCCGGGCCGGGGATGAATTCGATGCGCTCGACCAGGTCCATGTCCAGCGGCAACTGCTGACCCACGGGCCCACCGTCATAACCTGGATCGTTGGCGCGATTGCCGTCGATGGTGACGAGCACGCGCTTGGAATAGTCCCCCGGCAAGCCCAGGCCACGCGCGCCCAGGTACACGTACTGGCGGTCGTAGCTGGTGTAGACACCGGGCAGGCTGGCCAGCGCCTCGTCCAGCGTGCGCCAGCCAAAGGACCTGATCTCCTGCCGGGTGATGACGCTGACCGCGGCCGCCACCTCGCTTTGCTTCTGCTCGTACTTGGAGGCACCGACCACAGTGAGCTGGAGCAGCTGCTCGAGGCTCAGCGTGGTCAGGTCGTCTGCGGCAAGCACCGGGGCTGCGAAGGCCAGGCTCGCTGCTACCCAAAGCATCTGCAGCATCGGCGCATGCAAGCCACCGCACAGGCGCGAAGGCGCGCGATGGCTCATGCCTATCTCGGTTGTCATGTCAGTCAAAACCGGTAGCTCACGCGCGCCGCAATGCTGCGGCCGTCCTGCTCAAGCGCGTTCTGCCAGTTGGAATCGGCAGCGGGCTGCGAGTAGCGCTTGTCGAACAGGTTGCTGATGTTCAGCGACAGCTCCAGTCCTTTGGCCAACGCCTCGGTGCTCAGGTGCAGGTTCGACACGGCGTAGCCACCGAGCCGGGTGCCATCGAGGCTCAGGCGCCGGCTGTCGCGGCGCAGTTCATATCCGGCGCGCAGGCCAGCCCAAGGCAGCGGGGCCGACAGGTTGAGCTTGGCCAGCAGCTTGGGCGAGTTGGGCAACCCGCCGCCGCCCGCGTAGGCCACGTCCTGAAACGACATGCTGCCGCGCAGCCGTGCGCCCAGGCCCCAAGTCTTGTCGGCCGACAGTTCGAGCCCGCGTGCCTTGACGGTCTGGCCCGACTGGTACTGCGTCAGGCCACTGACGGCATCGATGCCCAGCACGACGATGTCGTGCATGGTCCACTGGTAGACCGTGCCGCGCAGGTTCAGGTCGGTGCCCACGCGGTGGTCGGCCACCAGCTCCATGGTGTCGATGCGTTCGCCTTTGAGCGCCGGGTTGGCCACCTGGGAGTAGGTATCGTCGTAGTCGCGTTCATAGGCGTTCGGCGCCCGGTGCGCGCGCCCGTAGAGCGCCTTCAACGTCGTGCCCGGCGACGCCTGCCAGATCAGCGCCGCGCGCGGGCTGGTGCTGGTGCCGGTGGTCTTGTTGCGATCGGCGCGCAAGCCGAGCGTGGCGCTCAGGGCCGGCGTGATGCGCCATTCGTCCTGCAGGTACAGGCCGATGCGGTGGCCCGAGCCGGGAATGCGCACGTCGTTGGCCGGGTCGGTGCGGTCCAGCAGCGCTTGGTCCGTGCGCAGGTTGTTCTGCGCCTCCAGGCCCAGCATCAGCTTGTGGTCGGCCACTGCGGTCGACAGCAGGCGCAATTCGGTGCCTTGCCAGTCGCCCTGTGCCGGCGAGGCCGTCCAGCTGCCGCTGTAGACAAACGCCGAGTCGTAGCGGTAGCGGCCGGCGAACATCCGACCCGACAGCTCCAGCGTGTCGCTGGCGAAGCTGCTCTTGAAATGAATTTGCGCCAGGGTGTAGGCGTCGCGGTTGAACTGGCCAGGCACCAGCGGGTCGCTGAAGAACGCAGCGGTGGGGTCAGACTTCCTGCGGTCGCCGTGCACGAAGTCGAACGACCAAGCGCTTCTGGCTACGCGCCCGAAGATTTGGGTCAGCCGTTCGCCGTCCAGGCCGACCGCCCGCCCTGCTACGCCGGCTGTGCCGAAGTCCATGTTGTGGTCGCTGCCCCGCGCGCGCAGGACCGAGGCCGAAACCAACATGTCGATGCCATTGTCGAGCTTGCTGCCCCAACTTGCGCGCCCGTCGCGCAGGCGCTGCGGCTGCTGTGTGGCCAGCGCCAGTTCCGTGCCGCCCACATCGTCGCCGATGCGGGTGATCACGTTGACTACACCGAACATCGCGTTCTGGCCGTACACCGCGCCGCCTGGTCCGGGAATGAACTCGATGCGCTCGACCAGGTCCAGGTCGAGCGGGAATTCGCGGCCCGCAGGCCCGCCGTCATAGACGGGGTCGTTGACGCGGTTGCCGTTGATGGTGATCAACAGCCGTGCGGTCAGGTCGCCGGGCAGGCCAAAGCCGCGCGTGCCGAGGTAGGTGTACTGGCGGTCGTAGGTGGTGTGCACTCCGGGCAGGCTGGCCAACGCCTGGGCCAGCGTGCGCCAGCCGAAGGCCTTGATCTCGCCGCGCGTGACAACGCTCACGGCGGCGGCCACCTCGCTCTGTTTCTGCTCGTATTTGGAGGCGCCCACGACGGTGAGCTCCATCAGGCTTTCCAGGCTCAACGAGGTCAGATCGGCGGGCTGTGCGGCGTGGGCCGGGTAGACGGCCGCCAGCGCGGCGCCAAACAGCAACGGCCGCAACACGCGAACCGCGGCGAGTGAGCCCAACGGGCATTCACAGCGTGGGAGTCCTTGGTTCATGGCGATCTGGTGCTTCGAATTGATGGGTTTTCGTGTTGGGACACCACTCGACGATGCCGGTCCGTCGTCTGGATATCGGCCGCTTGATCGGGCACTTGAACTGCACATCGACCGCTGGCCGCGGCCTGATCAACATCGGTCAATGGTCCGACATCGTTGGTGCAATCAGCAGCGCCGGCATCGACCCGCGCACCGGCGCGGTGCGGGTGGGCGAGGCGGTGAGCCAGGTGGACCAGGACACGCGCGTGGATGACGGCTTGCGGGCGACTCGAGTGTCTCTTTATGGCCGGTCTTTCGGGTTTTGACCGACGGCTGTCCACCCTCGGCTACCGGCTGCAATGGGTCGGTACCCGCCATAGACATGATGCCCATGATCGAAAGCAACCGATCGGCGGCCGACGCTCGGCCCGCGGCCCAAACGGCAGCACCTGGCCGTTCGCTTCCTTCTCGTACCCGCTCACCTGGTCCCCACCGCAATTCAATTGAGTGTGGGGCAGCCGAACCCATAATCGTCGCGCCCCCCCTGCCCGCACGACCTGTCGCCCTGGAGCCTACCTTGACCCAAGCCAACCCCCTGCGCACCACCCCCCTGCGCACCGGCGCTGACCTGCTGTGCGAAACCCTGCTGGCCAACGGTGTGGACCACTGCTTTGCGAATCCTGGCACCTCGGAGATGCATTTCGTGGCCGCGCTCGACCGCCAGCCGGCGATGAAGTGCGTGCTGGGTCTGTTCGAGGGCGTGGTCACCGGGGCGGCCGACGGCTATGCGCGCATGGCCGACCGGCCCGCCTGCACGCTGCTGCACACCGGCCCCGGCCTGGCCAACGGCCTGGCCAACCTGCACAACGCCAAGCGCGCCGGCACGCCGATGGTCAACGTGGTGGGTGACCACGCCACGCAGCACCTGGCCTTCGACGCGCCGCTCACCTCGGACATCGAAGGCCTGGCCCGACCCATGTCGCACTGGATCGGCCGCAGCAGCAGCGCCGATGCCCTGGGCACGCTGGCGCAACAGGCGGTGCGCGAGGCCGGCACCGCGCCGGGCCGCATCGCCACGCTGATCCTCGCGGCCGATCACGCCTGGGGCAGCACAAGCGCGCCGCCGAGTGCCCCGCTGCCCGCCGTCGCGCTGAAGGCGCCGTCGCCAGAGGCCATCGCCCAGGCGGCGCGCGCATTGAAGCAACACGCCACCGACGCGTCCAACACCATGATCCTCGTCGGTGGCAGGGCGCTGCGCGACGAAGGCCTGGCCTTGGCCTCGCAGATCGCCGCGACCACCGGCGCGCGCCTGCTCGCGCCGCAGGCCAATGCCCGCGTGCAGCGTGGACTGGGCCGCGTGATGATCGATCGCGTGCCGTATGTGGTGGACGCGGCCCTGCAGAAGCTGGGCACGGTCAAGCGCCTGATCCTGATCGGCTCGAAGGCGCCCGTGGGTTTCTTCGGCTACCCAGGCAAGCCCAGCAGCATGCTGCCGCCGGACTGCGAAGTGATCTGCGCGGCACGGCCGGATGAAGACCTGATCGCCGCGTTGCGCCAGCTGGCCGATGCCGTGGGTGTGCCCGCCGAGTTGCAACACGGCACCGCACACGCCCCGCTGCTGGCCCAGACCCGCGAGCTGCCCTTGCCCAGCGGCGTGCTCAGCGCCAGCACCGTGGCGCAGAGCGTGGTGGCGCAGATGCCGGCACAGTCCATCATCGTGGACGAGAGCGTCAGCTCCGGCCGCGATTTCTTTCCGCTCAGCTACCAGGCCGCGCCGCACGACTACCTGCAAATCACTGGCGGGGCCATCGGCATCGGCCTGCCGCTGGCCGCTGGGGCCGCATTGGCCGCGCCGCAGCGCCAGGTGATCACGCTGCAGGCCGACGGCAGCGCGATGTACACCGTGCAGGCCCTGTGGACGCAGGCGCGCGAGCGATTGAACGTGCTGACCATCATCTACGCCAACCGCCGCTACGCCATCCTGCGTGGCGAGCTGCAGCAGGTGGGCGCCGGCGAGCCAGGCGTCAATGCCCGCCGCATGCTCGACCTCGACGATCCGGTGATCGACTGGGTTTCGCTGGCCAAGGGCATGGGCGTGGAGGCCGCTCGGGCCGACACCGCTGAAGCCTTCAACGACCTGTTGGCGGCCGCCCTCGGTCGTGCCGGGCCCTTTCTGATCGAAGCGGTGATCTGAGAGGCGGCACGGGTCTTGCACTGCCCAGGCAGTGACCCGGCGTCCAACCACCCCCACCACCGCACCGTCTGCAGCGCCCGACGCCCCGGCCTTGCGCGTGCTGCTGATCGACGACGGCGCGCACCGTTCGGCACTCATCCGCGATGAGCTCTCTCGCCAGGGTCACCTGGTGGTGGGCGTGGTGGACTCGGCGCTGCTGATCCACGATTGCGTGCTGCGCCTGCAACCCGACGTCGTGATCGTCGACAGCGAATCGCCCTCGCGTGACACGCTGGAGCATCTGGCCACGGTGTCCGCCGATTGCCCGCGCCCCGTGGTGGTATTCAGCGAAGACCCGGCCCACGGGCCCATGCGCGAGGCCCTGCGCGCCGGCGTCAGCGCCTACGTGATCGCCGGGCTGCAGCCGCAGCGGCTGGTGCCGGTGCTTCAGGTGGCCATTGCCCGCTTCGAGCAGGATCGGGCGCTGCGCGAGCAGCTCGACCAGGCCCATGGGCAGCTGAGCGACCGCAAGCTGATCGAGCGCGCCAAGGGCATCCTGATGGACGAGGTGGGCCTCACCGAGGAGCAGGCCTTCCGTCAACTCAGAAAGTTGGCCATGGACCGCGGCCAGCGCCTGGCCCAGGTGGCCGAGCGCATCGTCGAAGCCCGCGACCTGCTGCGCCCGCCCGGCTGAGCCCTGAGAGGCCATCGACAGGCCCGCGCCGACCGCCATGCTGCGGCGCACCACGGCGAGGCGTGCCGGCCCGTCCAGCGCCACACAACGGTGCAAAACCAGCCGAAGCGCGCTGGCACGCCACGTGCATGTGTGACGCCAGGCACTGCACACAACGGCGTGGGCGGTGCAAGCGATTTCTTCGGGCAAAGGCGTCCGACTCGTGAGCCCCGCTGCATGCGGTGGGTGCGCACGGTCGAGGCGCCTTTTTTCATTTCCGTATTCGTTGGCAGGGAGCACACATGTTCAAACGCGAGGGTCTGATGAGCGAAGAGCGCCGCACATTCATCCAGGGCACGGCCGTCATGGCCGCCACCGCGGCCGTGGGTGGCGCTGCGAGCCCCGGCGCCTGGGCAGCCGGCTCCGATGCGCCGGAGAAGAAGGAAGTGCGCATCGGCTTCATCCCGCTGACCGACTGCGCGTCGGTGGTGATGGCCTCGGTGATGAAGTTCGACGAGAAGTACGGTGTTCGGATCATCCCCACCAAGGAAGCCTCGTGGGCGGGGGTGCGCGACAAGCTCGTCAACGGCGAGCTGGACATGGCGCATGTGCTGTACGGCCTGGTCTACGGCGTCCACCATGGTGTGGGTGGCCCGAAGAAAGACATGGCCGTGCTGATGAACCTGAACCACAACGGCCAGGCCATCACGCTGTCGAAGAAGCTCGCCGACAAGGGCGCCGTCGATGTCGCCTCGCTGGCCAAGGCGATGGCCGCCGAGAAGCGCGAATACACCTTCGCGCAGACCTTCCCCACCGGCACGCACGCGATGTGGCTGTACTACTGGCTGGCCTCGGGCGGCATCAACCCGATGAAAGACGCCAAGGTCATCACCGTGCCGCCGCCGCAGATGGTGGCCAACATGCGCGTGGGCAACATGGACGGCTTCTGCGTGGGCGAGCCCTGGAACCACCGCGCCATCATCGACGGCATCGGCATCACCGCGGCCACCACGCAAGAGGTGTGGAAGGACCACCCCGAGAAGGTGCTGGGCACCACCGGCGAATTCGTCAAGAAGTACCCCAACACCGCGCGCGCCGTGATCATGGCCGTGCTCGACGCCAGCCGCTGGATCGACGCCAGCCTGTCCAACAAGATGAAGATGGCCGAGGTGATCGCTGAGAAGTCCTACGTCAACACCAGCGTGGACGCGATCAACCAGCGCATCCTGGGCCGCTACCAGAACGGCCTGGGCAAGACCTGGGACGACCCCAACCACATGAAGTTCTTCAACGACGGCACGGTGAACTACCCCTACCTGAGCGACGGCATGTGGTTCCTCACCCAGCACAAGCGCTGGGGCCTGCTGAAGGACCACCCCGACTACCTGGCCGTGGCCAAGGCGGTGAACCAGACCGAGCTCTACAAGCAGGCCGCGGCACAAGTGAAAGTCAACCTGCCCAAGAGCGACATGCGCTCGTCGAAGTTCATCGACGGCGTGGTCTGGGACGGCAAGGACCCGGCCAAGTACGCCGACGGCTTCAAGGTGAAGGCATGACCCACCCCCAATGCGCCTTCGACGCCTCCCCCTCGAGGGGGCCGAGCCCAGTTCCACCCGTTCCGCCCAGGAGATCCTCATGGTGAGCGCCGTGTTCCATTCCCCCGCCGAGGCCGCGCTGGCCACCGAGCCCAAGGCACCGGCCAGGCCGGTGGCCGCTGCACAGCAACCCGCCAACGACGTGTCCGCATCGACGTCAGCGAAGGCCGATGGTGCCAAGCGCGACGCCTTCGACTGGCGCGCGCTCTTTGGCAAGGTGCTGCCGCCCATGGTCGGCCTGGCGCTGCTGATCGGCGTGTGGGCGCTGCTGACGCAAAAGGGCGGCGCATTCCCGACGCCGGCCGCCACCTTCGAGGCCGCCGTCAAGCTGTTCGCGCACCCGTTCTACCGCAACGGCCCGAACGACCAGGGCATCGGCTGGAACATCCTGAACTCGCTGGAACGCGTGGGCGTCGGTTTCGGCCTGGCCGCCGTGGTCGGCATCCCTTTGGGCTTCGTGATCGGGCGCTTCGAGCTGCTCAATCGCATGGTCTCGCCGCTGATCAGCCTGCTCAAGCCCGTGTCGCCACTGGCCTGGTTGCCCATCGGCCTGCTGGTGTTCAAGGCCGCCAACCCGGCCGCGATCTGGACCATCTTCATCTGCTCGATCTGGCCCATGGTGATCAACACCGCAGTGGGCGTGCAGCGCGTGCCGCAGGACTACCTGAACGTGGCCCGCGTGCTGAACCTGAGCGAATGGAAGATCGCCACCCGCATCCTGCTGCCCGCGGTGATGCCCTACCTGCTGACCGGCGTGCGCCTGTCGGTGGGCACGGCCTGGCTGGTGATCGTGGCCGCCGAGATGCTGACCGGCGGCGTGGGCATCGGCTTCTGGGTCTGGGACGAGTGGAACAACCTCAACGTGGCCCACATCATCATCGCCATCTTCGTCATCGGCATCGTCGGGCTGCTGCTCGAATGGGTCTTGATGGCGGTGGCCAAGCGATTCGAATTCTCTTGATCCACGGAGCCACCCCATGAACGACCCAACGATCAGAATGAACGGCAAGGCGATGCTGCAGATCAGCGACGTCGGCATGACCTTCACCACCAAGCGCGGGCCGTTCACCGCGCTGCGCGAGATCAACCTGGACGTGGAGCGCGGTGAATTCGTCACGCTGATCGGCCATTCAGGCTGCGGCAAGTCCACGTTGCTGAACCTGGTGGCCGGACTGACCACGCCCACCAGCGGCGTGCTGCTGCTCGACGACCGCGAGCTGAAGGGCCCCGGCCCGGACCGCGGCGTGGTGTTCCAGAACCATTCGCTGCTGCCCTGGCTGAGCTGCACCGACAACGTGCACCTGGCGGTGGAACGCGTGTTCGGCGCCACAGAAAACAAGGCCCAGCTGCGCCAACGCTCGCTCGATGCGCTGGAGCTGGTGGGCCTGACGCACGCCAAGGACAAGCTGCCCGGCGAGATCTCCGGCGGCATGAAACAGCGCGTGGGCATCGCCCGTGCGCTGGCCATGAAGCCCAAGATGCTGCTGATGGACGAGCCCTTCGGTGCGCTGGACGCACTGACGCGCGCCAAGCTGCAGGACGAGCTGATGCGGATCGTCGCCGAGTCCAAGGATCAGGGCTCCACCGTCATGATGGTGACGCACGACGTGGACGAGGCGGTGCTGCTGTCCGACCGCATCGTGATGCTCACCAATGGCCCCGCGGCCACCATCGGCGAAGTGTTGAAGGTGCCGCTGCCGCCGGTGCGGGAGAAGCTGCGCCACCGGCTGGAAATGGCCCACGACAGCGGCTACCTGCAGGCCCGCGAATCGGTGCTGGAGTTCCTGTACCGCAAGCAAGCCCACGTCGAAGCCCAAGCGGCCTGATATGGACCACCCCCGCAGCGCCTTCGGCGCTTCCCCCTCAAAGGGGGCGGCCCCAGCGGACCGGCCAAGCCGGATCCGCGGCGCCCGCTTGCAACATGCACCTGACCGATCAAAGGAGAACCTGTGAAGAATGACCCGATCCTGGGCCAGCGCCAGAAGCTCGTCGTCGTCGGCAACGGCATGGCCGGCGTGCGCGCAGTGGAGGAGTTGCTGAAGATCGCCCCCGATCTCTACGACATCACCATCTTCGGCAGCGAGCCGCACCCCAACTACAACCGCATCCTGCTCTCGCCGGTGCTGGCCGGCGAACAGACGCTGGACGAGATCGTGCTCAACCCGCTGGCCTGGTATGCCGAGCACGGCATCACCCTGCACACCGGCCAGATGGTGACGCGCGTGGATCGCGTGCGCCGAACGGTGCACGCCACGGCGGCCGACGGCAGCGAGATCACCGCGCCCTACGACCGGCTGCTGCTGGCCACCGGCTCGCTGCCCTTCATCCTGCCGGTGCCTGGCAAAGAGCTGGCCGGCGTGATCGCCTACCGCGACATCGCTGACACGCAAGCCATGATCGACGCCGCCACGCGCTATCGGCACGCCGTGGTGATCGGCGGTGGCCTGCTTGGCCTGGAGGCCGCCAACGGGCTGATGAAGCGCGGCATGCAGGTCACCGTGGTGCACATCGCGCCCTGGCTGATGGAACGCCAGCTCGACGACGTGGCCGGCGGCATGCTGCGCGCCTCGCTCGAAGCGCGCGGCCTGAAGTTCCTGATCGGCGCACAGACGCAGGCGCTGGTGGGCGACCCGTCCGGTCGCGTCACCGATGTGCAATTCAAGGACGGCGCGTCCGTGCCCGCCGACCTGGTGGTGATGGCCGCGGGCATCCGCCCCAACACCGTGCTGGCCGAAGCCATGGGCCTGCACTGCCAGCGCGGCATCGTCGTCAACGACACCCTGCAAACACTCACCGACGCGCGCATCTATGCGGTGGGCGAATGCGCGGCCCACCGCGGCATCGCCTACGGCCTGGTGGCGCCGTTGTTCGAGCAGGGCAAGGTCTGCGCCACGCACCTGGCGCAATTCGGGATCGGTCGCTACAGCGGCAGCCAGGTGAGCACCAAGCTCAAGGTCACGGGCATCGACCTGTTCTCTGCCGGCAACTTCACGGGGGGCGAGGGCTTCGAAGAAATCGTGATGAGCGATCCCGCCGGAGGGGTCTACAAGAAGCTCGTCATCCAGAACGACAAACTCGTCGGCGCCTGCCTGTACGGCGACACGGTGGACGGCAGCTGGTACTTCAAGCTGCTGCGCGAAGGACGCACCGTGCACGACATCCGCGACAAGCTGATGTTTGGCGAAAGCAACATTGGCGACGTGGGCCACCAGGGCCACAGCAAGGCCGCCGTGATGGCCGACAGCGACGAGGTCTGCGGTTGCAACGGCGTGACCAAGGGCACGATCTGCAAGTCCATCAAGGACAAGGGCCTGTTCACGATCGAGGAGGTGCGCAAGCACACCAAGGCCAGTGCGTCCTGCGGATCCTGCACCGGCCTGGTCGAGCAGCTCATCATGTTCACGGCCGGTGGCGACTACAGCGCCACGCCGAAAAAGAAGGCCGTGTGCGCTTGCACCGACCACAGCCACCAGGAGGTGCGCGACGCCATCCGCGAGCGGCACCTGCTGAGCATCGCCAGCGTCTACCAGACCCTGGCCTGGCGCACGCCCAACGGTTGCCCGTCGTGCCGCCCGGCCATCAACTATTACCTCATCAGCACCTGGCCCAAACAGGCGCAGGACGATCCGCAAAGCCGCTTCATCAACGAGCGCAGCCACGCCAACATCCAGAAGGACGGCACCTATTCCGTGATCCCGCGCATGTGGGGCGGCGAGACCACCGCGGCCGAGCTGCGCCGCATCGCCGATGCGGTGGACAAGTACCAGATTCCCACCGTCAAGGTCACCGGCGGGCAACGCATCGACCTGCTGGGCGTGAAGAAGGAGGACCTGGTCAACGTCTGGAAAGACATTGCCATGCCCTCGGGCCACGCCTACGCCAAGGCGCTGCGCACGGTGAAGACCTGCGTGGGCAGCGAGTGGTGCCGCATGGGCACGCAGGACTCGACGCAGATGGGCAAAGACCTGGAGCGCGCGATGTGGCGCATGTACGCGCCGCACAAGGTGAAGTTTGCCGTCTCGGGCTGCCCGCGCAACTGCGCCGAGGCCGGCATCAAGGACGTGGGCATCATCGGCGTGGACAGCGGCTGGGAGATGTACATCGCCGGCAACGGCGGCATCAAGACCGAGGTCGCTCACTTTCTCGTCAAGCTCAAGACCGCCGCCGAGGTGATGGAGTACACCGGCGCCTTCATGCAGCTCTACCGCGAGGAGGGCTGGTACCTGGAGCGCACGGTGCACTACGTGAACCGCGTCGGCCTGGACCATGTCAAGCGCAAGGTGCTGGACGACGCTGCGGGCCGCGTGGCGTTGTGGGAACGCCTGCAGTTCAGCCTGGACGGCGAGCCCGACCCCTGGTTCGAGCATGCGCAGGCTGCGGTGGATTTGCGGCAGTTCAAGGCCTTGGCGCCGGCCGGCGCCCTCAAGGAGATTGCATGACGAACTGGATCGCCATCTGCGCCCTTGACGACATTCCCGTGTTGGGCGCCCGTCGGGTGGCGCGAAACGTTGGTGCCGCGGTGGCCGTGTTCCGCACTGCCGACGATCGCGTCTTCGCGCTGCTGGACCGCTGCCCGCACAAGGGTGGTCCGCTGTCGCAGGGCATCGTCTTCGGCGACGCGGTGGCCTGCCCGCTGCACAACTGGACCATCGGGCTGGCCGATGGCCATGCCGCCGCGCCCGACGAGGGCCACACGCCCAGCTTCACCTGCCGGGTGGATGCGGGGCAGGTCTTCCTCGACGCCGACGAGTTGGCGACGCAGGCGCTGGACCTCGCCCTGCCCGTGGCCGGCCCTTGCACGCGCCGCTGCGCCACGGCCTGAACCGATCGGCCGCCCACATGCGCGAAACCCGCTCCACCTGCCCCTACTGCGGCGTCGGCTGTGGCGTGGTCATCGAGCACGATGAGCAGCAGATCACCGGCGTGCGCGGCGACCCGGATCACCCCGCCAACTTCGGCCGCCTGTGCACCAAGGGCAGCACGCTGCACCTGACCGCGGCGCCGCTGCTGCAGCAACAGACCCGCCTGCTGCAGCCCATGCGGCGCGCCGAGCGTGGCGGCGCCCTGCAAGCCGTGGCCTGGGATGCCGCGCTGGACGAGGTGGCGCAACGCTTCGCCGACAGCGTGCTGCGGCACGGCCCCGATTCGGTGGGCCTGTACCTCTCAGGGCAGCTGCTCACCGAGGACTACTACGTCTTCAACAAACTGGCCAAGGGCCTGATCGGCACCAACAACGTCGACAGCAACTCGCGCCTGTGCATGAGCAGCGCCGTGGCGGGCTACAAGGCCAGCCTGGGCTCGGACGCACCACCGGCGTGCTATGACGACATCGCTCTGGCGGGCACGGTCTTCATTGCCGGCGCCAACACCGCCTGGGCGCACCCGGTGCTGTACCGCCGGCTGGAGGACGCGCGCCGCGCCAACCCGTCGCTCAAGGTGATCGTGGTCGATCCGCGTCGCACCGAGACCGCCGCTGAAAGCCATCTGCACCTGCCGCTGCTGCCCGGCACCGACCTGGTGTTGTTTCACGCGATGCTGCATGTGATGCTGTGGGACGGCCTGACCGACACCACCTTCATCGAGCAGCACACCAGCGGCTTCGCGACCCTGCGCGACCGGGTGCGCGAATTCACCCCGGCGCATGCGGCCAAGGTCTGTGGCCTGCAGGAGGCCGACATCGTGCAGGCCGCGCGCTGGTTCGCCGGCGTGGACGAAGCGGCTGCAATGGGCGCTTCGGGCGAGCAGCGGCGGCCCACGCTGTCGCTGTACTGCCAGGGCCTGAACCAGAGCAGCAGCGGCACCGACAAGAACACCGCGCTGATCAACCTGCACCTGGCCACCGGCCAGATCGGCCGACCCGGCGCCGGGCCGCTGTCGCTCACCGGCCAGCCCAATGCCATGGGCGGGCGCGAGGTGGGCGGACTGGCCAACCTGCTCAGTGGCCACCGCGATCTGGCCAATGCCAGCCACCGTGCCGAGGTGGCGGCGCTGTGGGGGGTGAGCACGGTACCGGAGCGGCCCGGCAAGAGCGCGGTGGAGATGTTCCAGGCCGCGGCGGATGGCGAGATCCACGCGTTGTGGATCGTGTGCACCAACCCCGCCCAGTCGATGCCCGACCAGGCCACGGTGCGCGCGGCGCTGCAGCGCTGCGAGTTCGTGGTGCTGCAGGAGGCGCAGCAAGACACGTCCACGGCGCGGTATGCCGATCTGTTGCTGCCCGCCACCACCTGGGGCGAGAAGAGCGGCACGGTGACCAACAGTGAGCGACGCATCAGCCGCGTCCGCGCGGCGCTGCCCCCGATGGGCGAGGCCCGCCATGATTGGGCCATCGCGGTGGACGTCGCGCGGCGCATGGAGGCCTTGCTGCCCACTCGTCGCACCGCGGGTGGCAAGGGCGGCACCTTGTTCCCCTACGCGGAGGCAGAGAGCGTTTGGAACGAGCACCGCGAATCCACCCGTGGCCGCGACCTGGACATCGCCGGCCTGAGCTGGGCCGGGCTGGAGCAGCCACGGCAATGGCCCTTTGCCGACGGCGCCACCGAAGGCACGGCGCGCCTGTACACCGACCACCGCTTCGCCACACCCGACGGCCGCGCCCGTTTCACCGCACCGGCCTGGACGCCGCCAGCCGAGCCGCGCGACGCGCGTTACCCCATCGCCTTGAACACCGGCCGCCTGCGCGACCAATGGCACGGCATGAGCCGCACCGGCAACCTGGGTCGGCTGTTTGCGCACACCCCAGAGCCGGCATTGCAGTTGAACCCACAGGAGCTGCAGCGCCGCGGGTGGACCGATGGCGAACTCATCCGCGTGCAATCCCGCCGCGGCAGCCTGGTGCTTCCCGTGCAGGGCAGCGACAGCTTGGCCCCGGCACAGGCCTTCATCGCGATGCACTGGGGCGACGAGTTCCTGGGCGGTGCGCAAGCCGCCGGCGTGAACGCCCTCACCACGGGCCGGCACTGCCCGCAATCGCGTCAGCCCGAACTCAAGCACGCCGCGGTGCGCCTGGAGCACGCCAAGCTGGCCTGGGGGCTGCTGGCTGCCGCCTGGCTGCCCGCCGACCGCTGGGTGGCCGCTCGTCGCCAGCTGCAGGCGCTGATGCCTGCGTTCGAGTTCGCCAGCTGTGTGCCCTTCGGGCGCGAAACCGCCCTGTCACCCGCCGCGGGCACCGAGACCGCGCACGGCGGGCCCGACCCGGCAGCCGCGCGCGTCGGCCTGCTGTTCCGTGCGGCCAGCACACAAGCAGGCTCGACCGAGGTCTTGCAGGCCATCGAGCGCGCGCTGCAGCTCTCCGCCCCCGAATTGATGCGCTATGCCGACCCGCAGCGCGGGCAACATCGAACCATGGCCGTGGCGCCCGACGGCCAGCTGCGTGCCTTTGTGCTGGCCGGCGACCTGGCCGCGCAAGCCTGGGTGCTCAATCTGCTGCAGCAGGGCTTGCCTGCCGTGGGCTTCGGCCGCGCCCTGCTTGCTGCACGTGCGCAGCCGCCGCAGACCCTGGCCGCGCGAAGTCCGCAGGTGTGCGCCTGCCACGACGTGAGCGAGGCCACCATCCTGGCGGCGTTGCCTGGCTGCCATGGCGACGCACCCGCGCGGCTGGCCCAGCTTCAATCCCGCCTGCGCTGTGGCACGGAGTGCGGCTCCTGCCTGCCGGCGGTGAAGGCCTTGCTGCAGCACAAGGCCGGGACCGAGGCCTTGGCTTGAGCGTCGGACCTCAGCGATCCATCCAGATCACCTTCTTGCGCGAGTCGGCCCAGGCCGCGTATTTGGCGGCATAGACTTCTTCGATCCGGTTGCGCTTGACCTTGAGCGTGGGCGTGATGAAGCCGTTGTCCACGCTCCAGGGCTCGGTGACCAGGATCAGCGCGTCGAGCTGCTCGTGCGGGTCGAACGTCGGGTTGATCGCCGCCAGGTGCTCACCCAGCGAGGCTTCGAGTTCGGCCCGACCCTCGGGTGTGCGCGCCTTGGCGATGGCCTCGGGGTTGAGCATCACGATGCCGAGCGGCTGGCCCAGGTTGGCGCCAGTGACGCAGCAGGCCTCCACGGCGGGGTGCATCACCAAACGGTCCTCGATGTGGGCCGGCGAGACGTATTTGCCCTTGCTGGTCTTGAACAGGTCCTTCACCCGGCCGGTGATGCTGAGGTTGCCTTCCCGATCGACCGAGCCCTTGTCACCGGTGCGCAGCCAGCCGTCGGCGGTGAAGGCCTCGGCCGTGAGGCCCGGCTCCTTGTAGTAGCCCAGCATCACGTTGGCGCTGCGCAATTGCACCTCGCCGCTGACCGGGTCGATGCGCTGCTCCACGCCGTCGTACGGGGGGCCCACGGTGCCGGGCCGCTGCACGCCGGGCAACGTGGCGTGGGACACGGCACAGTTCTCGGTCATGCCGTAGCCCTCGATGATGGGCAGGCCGAGCTTGGCGTACCAGTCGAGCAGCTCGGGTGGCATCGGCGCGGCGCCGCCGACGGCATAGGTGCATTGGTCCAGGCCCAGCGCCTTGAGGATCTTCCTGCGCACCAGGCCTCGCACGATGGGGATGCGCAGCAGCCGCTGCAGCTTGGCCGGGGGCATCTTGGCGTGCACACCCTGCTGGAACTTGACCCACAGGCGCGGCACCGAGAAGAAGGTGGTGGGCCGTGCGCGCTGCAGGTCCTGCGCGAAGGTGTCCAGGCTCTCGGCAAAGTACACGTGCATGCCGGTTTCGAGCAGGCCGAACTCCACCAGCGCCCGCTCGGCCACGTGCGACAGCGGCAGGTAGCTGAGCATGCGCGTGTCGGGCACCACCGCGCCACGGCGCAGCGCCGTGGCCAGCGACCAGGCAAAGTTGCCCAGGCTGTGCATCACGCCCTTGGGCATGCCCGTGGTGCCGGAGGTGTACATGATGGTGGCCAACTCGTCGGCGCCACGCACCGGCGACTCGGCTTGAGGCTTGGTGTTGGCCACGATGTCGTCCCACTTGGGGCAACCGGTGGCCGGTGCCAACGGCATCTGTACGCAGCGCAAGGTGACCGGCACCCCGGCCTTCATGCCATCCCAGCCGTCGAGCTTGCCGATGAACAGCAACTTGGACTCGCTGTGCTCCAGGATCTGGCGCACGGTCTCGGCCGCCAGCGTGGGATACAGGGGCACCGACACGCCGCCGGCCAGCCAGATGGCCCAGTCGACCATCATCCACCAGGCGGTATTCTTGGACATCAGCGCCACACGGTCACCGGGCTGGATGCCCACCTCGCGCAGGTACTGCGCCACGCGGCGGGTCTGGTCCATCGCCTGCGCCCAGGTGAAGGTCTGCACCCGGCCGCCTCCCATGGGCTGGGTGAAGATCACCCGGTTCGGCGCCGTGGCCTCCCAGTGGTAAAGGCGCTGCAAGGCCAGCACTTCGGGTTGGATGCGAACTTCTGCGGTCATGGGCTGGACTCCGGAACGTCGGCGACGGCCGACTGACTCAGTCGCGCAGCCTACCGAATGCTCGGGCTTCGTCGCAGCGGACTTACCAGCAGATGACAGGTCGCACCCACCCGCCGCACGCACCCGCCGCACACACCCACCGCACCCACCCGCCGCACGCACCCGCCGCACCAACCGGCCGCCGCGGAACCGGCATCGCCGGGCCGCTGGCGGCGCCCCCCTGGGGGGGAAGCGCCGAAGGCGCTCCGGGGGGGGGACCCGTTTACCGACCGTGCTCGGCGTTCTGTGCCAGCGTGGCCTGCAGTCTGCGTGCGACGCGCAGCACCGCGGCGCCGTCCAGATCGGCCCTGGGCGCCAGCGCCTCGGCCAGCGCGTCGAGCTGGTCGGGATGCCGCATCATCGCGTGGGCCAGCACCGACAACGCCAGCACCTGCCGGCGTGGCGCGGGCCCTTCGATGCGCTGCTGCGTCTGCGCCTCGATGTGTTGGCGCACGCAGGCCACGGCCACCGCACTCAGCCCCCAGCTGTCGCACAGCGCCGCGCCGAGCACGTCGTGGCAGACGCCGAAGCCCATGCGTTCGATCTCGCGCAGTTCGACGTCGCTGGCCGCGGCGCGCAGCATTGCGGGGTAGTGATCCGGTGCATGCCGATACAGCACGGCCTTGCCGCATTCCTCGAACAGGCCGGCCGAATGCGCGGCCCAGGCGTCCAGGCCCAGCGCTTCGCCCAGGCGACCCATGATCAGGCCACGCTGCCCCGCACGGGTCCAGATCGGCTCCAGATCGGGTGACGACGCGAACGCCGCTCGCAGGCCCATCTCGAAGGTGATGCCGGCCACCTCGCGCGTGCCCAGGTAGGTGACGGCCTGGTGCACGCTGTTCACACGGCCCTTCAGACCGTAGAGCGACGAGTTCACCGCCTTCATCACCGCCGCAGCCAGCGCCATGTCGCTTTCGACCAGGCTGCCCACCGCGACGAGGTTGATTTCCTCGTCGGCCAGCAGCAGCGACATGCGCACCAGCGCATCCGGCCTGGCGGGCACGTCGATGTCGAGGGAGCGAAGGTCGGCGTCGACTGGCATGCGTCCAGCTTAGGGGCGAGGCCGGGCGATCGAACGGCCGAACACCGGGGGATCTGCCGGGCGTTTCCCGCAACCGGGTGCGGCACTTCAGCGCAGGTAGCCGTCGTAGCCGGTCTTCAGGATCAGCGCCGTCACCACGCCGACGAACAGCGTGCGCACAAAGCCCGACCCATGCTTCAAGGCCATGCGCGTACCCAACAGGCTGCCGGCCAAGTTGGCAAGCGCCAACATCAGCCCGATCTCCCACCACACATGGCCCGCGAGACTGAAACGCACCAGCGCTGAGGCATTGGTTGCGGTGTTCAACAGCTTGGCTGCCGCCGAGGCGTGCAGGAAGTCGTAGCCCAGCACACGCACGAACAGGAACACGAAGAAGCTGCCGGTGCCCGGGCCGAAGAAGCCGTCGTAGCCGCCGATCAGCAGCCCGATGGCCGCGGCCAAAGCCGATTGCGCCCGGACGGACCCGCGCGGCGCGTGGTGCCGGCCCAGGTCCTTGCGCGCCAGCGTGTAGGCCAGCAAGGACAGCAGGATCAATGGCAGGGCACGGCGCAGGCTGCTGCCATCCACCCGCGTCACCAGCCCGGCGCCGAGCCACGAACCCAGTACGGCAGTGAAAACAGCCGGCAAGAGTGAGCGCACGCTCATCTCAATGCGCTTGAAATACTGGACACAAGACCAGGCCGTGCCCCAGACGGCCGCCGCCTTGTTGGTACCGAACAACGTGGCCGGCGCGGCGCCGGGGTACGCGCTGAACAGCGCGGGCACCAGCACGAGGCCCCCGCCGCCGACGACGGCATCGATGAATCCTGCCAAGCCGGAGGCCGCAACGACGGCGATCAGTTCGAACATCTGGTGGTGACCGCGCAGTGCGAGAAGCGAGGGCTTGGGCGGCAGACAAAGAAAAAGCGCCGGACCTGGTGAGCCCGGCGCTGGCCTGAATGGCTGGTTTTTCCTGCATCCAGCGTTGGATGCCCGGCCGGTGCTGCAGGTGGTTGGCACCCTGCACCGCTTGCTGTTGTCTCCTCAGTCCCCCGGGTGCACTGGCTGGCCTTGACCGCGCCGAGCGCACCGAGTGCGCGCAATGTAGGCATCCGCAGGTCGACCGTCAGTCGGGTTTAACCCGCACTTTGCACCTGGGCACTGCGGACCGCGCCTTGTCGGTCGGCCACGATCCAGCCGGCCGCGCGTTCGGCGATCATCAGCGTGGGTGAATTGGTGTTGCCACTGGTGATGCTGGGCATGACGCTGGCATCGGCCACGCGCAGGCCGGCCATGCCGCGAACGCGCAGGCGGCTGTCCACCACCGCCATCGCGTCGTCGGCGCGACCCATCTTGCAGGTGCCCACGGGGTGGAAGATGGTGGTGCCGATGTCGCCAGCCAGCCTGGCCAGGTCGTCGTCGCTCTGGAACTGCACACCGGGCTTGACCTCGCGCGGCTGGTAGCGCGCCAACGCAGCCTGGCCGGCGATGCGACGGGTCAGGCGCAGCGAATCGGCCGCCACCAGGCGGTCGGCGTCGGTGGACAGGTAGTTGGCCAGGATGGCCGGCGCGTCCTCGGGCCGGGCCGAACGGATGCGCACATGCCCACGCGACGTGGGGTTGAGGTTGCACACGCTGGCGGTGAAGGCATTGAAGCGGTGCAGCGGCTCGCCAAAGGCGTCCAGCGACAGCGGCTGCACGTGGTATTCCACGTTCGGCCACTCGTGTTCGGCCGACGAACGCGTGAAGCAACCCAGCTGAGAAGGCGCCATGCTCATGGGCCCACTGCGCCTGAACAAGTACTCCAGCCCGATCGCTGCCTTGCCGAACAAGGAGTTGGCTTGGCCGTTGAGTGTCTTCACGCCCTGGACTTCGAACACGGCGCGGATCTGCAAGTGGTCTTGCAGGTTCTCGCCGACACCAGGCAAGGCATGTCGCACCGCGATGCCATGCGACTGCAGCAGCGCCGCCGGGCCAATACCCGACAGCTGCAGGAGTTGCGGCGTGCCCACCGCGCCCGCCGCCATCACCACCTCTCCGGTGGCATGCACCTTCAGCAGTTCGCCGTTGCGGCGCAGCTCGACACCCGAGGCGCGGGGACCGGTGGCCGCATCGGTGTCGACCAACAGGCGCGTCACTTGGGCGCCGGTCCACACGCTGAGGTTGGGGCGCTGCTGCACTGGCCGCAGGAAGGCCTTGGTGGCGTTCCAGCGCACCCCGCTGCGCTGGTTCACCTCGAAGTAGCCCACGCCTTCGTTGTTGCCACGGTTGAAGTCGTCGGTGGCCGGGATGCCGGCCTGCTGCGCGGCGGCCGCGAAGGCATCGAGGATCTCCCACGACAGCCGCTGTCGTTCGACGCGCCATTCGCCTTGCGTGCCGTGGGCCTGCCCACCATCGCCGCGCCAATGGCTTTCGTGCTGCCGGAACACCGGCAGGCAATGCTCCCAGCGCCACTGCGCGTCGCCACTGGCCTGCGCCCAAGCGTCGTAGTCCCGGCTTTGGCCGCGCATGTAGATCATGCCGTTGATGCTGGAGCAACCACCCAGCACCTTGCCGCGCGGATAGCGCAGCTGGCGCCCGTTCAATCCCGGATCGGGTTCGGTGAAGTAGAGCCAATCGGTGCGGGGGTTGCCGATGCAGTACAGATAACCCACGGGAATGTGCACCCAGACATAGTTGTCCTGGCCGCCAGCTTCGAGCAGCAGCACGCGGCAGGTGGGGTCGGCGCTCAGGCGGTTGGCCAGCAGGCAGCCCGCCGTGCCGGCGCCCACGATGACGAAATCGAAGCTCGGGTCCATCGGTTGGCCAGGCAGTAGGTTCGTCCGGGCAAACGCCCGACCAAGCGCGGGCGTTGTACCCGCATCACAACAATCATGACACGTCCGGGTTAGTCCTTGGCCGGTCGGATGGTGCCTGTGCGGCTTTGAGCCCATAATGTTAAAGAGGGGTGCCATGGTCCCCCGGCCCGTGTCTGGAGACGGTCCCTTTGGCTTGAGTGTTTCACGCTGGGTAGAAGCTCCACATGGTTTACTGTTCTTGAGAAGGAGCTTCCCCTCATGGGAAATAAGCTTTACGTAGGCAATCTGGCCTATTCGGTGCGGGATGAGTCCCTGCAGGAAACGTTCTCGCAATTCGGTTCCGTCACGTCCGCCAAGGTCATGATGGATCGCGAAACCGGTCGGTCCAAGGGTTTCGGCTTTGTCGAAATGTCTTCGCCCGCTGAGGCGCAGGCCGCGATGAACGCCATGAACGGTCAGCCGCTGGAAGGCCGCGCGATCGTCGTCAACGAAGCCCGACCGCGTGAAGAGCGCCCGGGCGGCTTCGGCGGCGGCGGCGGTGGTCGCAGCGGCGGTGGCGGCTACGGCGGTGGTGGCGGCGGCTATGGCGGCGGCGGTGGTGGTGGTCGCAGCGGCGGTGGCGGCGGCTACGGTGGCAGCGGCGGCGGTGGTGGTGGCTACGGTGGTGGTGGTGGTGGTGGTGGCGCCGGCGGTGGCGGCGGTGGCCGCAGCCCCTACGGCACGGGCCGCGGTCCGCGTGGCGGTGGCGGCAGTGGTGGTGGCTACGGTGGTGGAAGCCAGGGCTACTGATCCAGCCGGTTCATCGCATTGGCGTGATGAGCGTTGATGTATCAATAGGGCGCCTTCGGGCGCCCTTTGTCATTGTTGACCCGTCCTGATCGGCTCGTCGTGGCTTCCATTGGCCCGGCACGGCCATCCCGCAGCGCTACTCGTGCTGCCGGCGCTTGCGGCCGCGGCCGGCCATCACCCGATCGAACACGACATTGGGCAATGCCCGCAGCAGCTTGGCCACCACCGCCATCTGCCAGGGGATCACCCGATAGCTGGCACCCGCCTCGATGGCGCGAAACGCCTGGTCGGCGAAATCCTTGGCGGACATCATGAACGGCATGCGGTAGCGGTTGCCGCGCGTCAGCGGGGTGTCGACGTAGCCGGGCGAAATGGTCACCACCTTGACGCCCTGCGAGCGGCATTCGACCCGCAGGCTCTCGCAATAGCTGATGGTGGCAGCCTTGCTGGCGCAATAGGCGCCGTGCCCTGGCAGGCCGCGGATGCCCGACACGCTGGCAATGCCCACCAGGCGGCCCGAACGGCGCTGGCACATCGGCCCGACGAACGGCTGGAAGGTGGCCGCCATGCCGAGGTTGTTGGTCTCGTAGGTGGCCCGGATCACCTCCAGATCGGCCGCATCGGCGGTGTCCACGCCGACGCTGATGCCCGCACAGGCGATCACGGCATCGGGCAAGCCCTGGGCCGCGATGCAGGCGCGGCCCGCGCCGGTTATGGACGGGACGCTGCGCACGTCGGCGGCGTACACCGCCACACGATCCGGTGCGAGCGCGTGTTCGCGCGCCCACTGCTCGATCTCTGGCGCGCGCCGCGCCACCAGGGCCAGGCGCCAGCCCGCTTGGTGGAAGCGCAAGGCCAGCGCCTGGCCGATGCCACTGGAAGCGCCCGTGATGTAGACCAGCGGCGGAGTGCCTTGGGTCATCATTTGCCCTTGCGTTGGACGGCCGGCAGCACGATCCGGACGGGCCCGTCCAGGCGCAGCATGCTCTGCAGGTGATCGTAGTCCAGCCCACCTGCACGCGTCACGCTGCCGGCGCGCCTGACCACCACCGGCAGGTGCGAGCGCAGCCGCTCGAAGCGCACGAAGGCGTGCAGGAATTCGCCCTCCAGCTCGATCGTGTCGGTGGGGCTCACCTGGGACACGACCTTGGCCTCGCCCAGGAGCTGCACTTCGCTGACATCGCCGTTGGCCAACGCGCGCTTGGCGCTGGCGCGGGTGATGCGGCCATCGGGCGACACCGACTCGATGCGCACGCCGTCGATCTCGAGGCGGTCGGTGTCGGGGTAGTGGCGCAGCATGTCGCCCTCGATGCGCACGGCGAACCGCCCGTCAGGCGCGAAGCGCGTCAGGTTGAAGCCGCGCATGGTGTAGTCGGGATCGGTGCGCAGCGGCTTGATGGCGGAGGGCCCCTCGATGCCAGGCGTGTGCTTGACCAGCCACCAGGTGCCGGTGGCCAACAAGGCCATCAACAGCAGTGGCAGGTAGCTCGACAGCGCGTCACGCCATCGGGCCGACCAGGGCACAGGGTGCCGTTGCGCGACGGCTCCCAGGCCCAAGGGGCCGAGGGACACGGGCACCTCGGGCAGGTCCGGCAGGTGCAGTTCGGGTGCCGGGGTGGCGGTCGCGTTCATTGCGGCACCCTGGGGCCGGCGGCCCGTGCCACCGGGCAGGAACCAGCCCCTTCGGGCGGCTGAGCATGGACCTTCACCGCGAATCCAGGGTGATGCGGTGCCCCTGCAGCAGCGCGGCATAGCGGCCGTTGGCCATCAGCAGCAGATCGCAGAACTCGCGCGCCGCCCCGGCGCCGCCGTGGGCGGCCGTGACGTGGTGGGCCACGGCACGCACCTCGGCATGCGCATTGGCAGGTGCGCAGGCAAAGGCAGCCCGCGTGAGCAGCGGAAGGTCGGGCCAATCGTCGCCCATCGCCGCCACCTCGTCCCAGCCCAGCTGCAATTCGGCCAACACCTGCTGCGCCAACGCCAGCTTGTCGGCCACACCGTAGTGCGCATGGCGCAAGCCCAAGTCGGCCACACGGCGGCGCACGGCGGCCGAATCGCGGCCCGTGATGATCACCGGCTCGATGCCACCCTGGCCCAGCAACTTCAGTCCGTGTCCGTCCAGCGCATGGAAGGCCTTGAACACCTCGCCCTGTTCGCCGATGAACAGGTGCCCGTCGGTGAGCACGCCATCCACGTCGAACAGCGCCACCCTGACGCCCAGTCCCTTGCCCTGGGCACGCAGCAGCAGTTCGGGTGGAAAGCTCAAGGCGGTCACGGCGTGGGTTGTCGGATCAGATGACTTTGGCACGCAGCAACTGCCCGATGCTGAGCATGCCCACCAGCGTGCGCTGCGCGTCCAACACCAGCACCGAGGTGATGCGGTGGGCCTCCATCAGCTCGGCTGCTGCCGCCGCCAGTGCGTCGTCGCGGATCGTGCGCGGTTGGGTGTGCATCACCTCGCCGGCGGTGAGCGTGCGCAGGTCGGCACCACGCTCGACCTGGCGGCGCAGGTCGCCGTCGGTGAAGATGCCCAGCACCTGGCGCGCAGCATCGACCACGACGGCCGCGCCCAGGCCCTTGCCCGACATCTCGCGCATCATGTCCACACAGGCCGTGCCGGCCGACACGCAGGGCAACGCATCGCCGCTGACCATCAGGTCGCTCACGCGCACCAGCAGCTTGCGGCCCAGCGCGCCACCGGGGTGCGAGCGCGCAAAGTCCTCTTCGCGAAAGCCCCGTGCGTCGAGCAGGGCCACGGCCAGTGCATCTCCCAGCGCCATCTGCGCGGTGGTGCTGGCCGTGGGCGCCAGGTTGAGCGGACAGGCCTCCTGGTCCACGGCCGAGGACAGCACGATGTGCGCATGCGCAGCCAGCGTGGACTCGGCCCGGCCAGTCATGCCCACCACGGTGACGCCCAGGCGGCGCATGGTGGGCAGGATGGCGTCGAGCTCGGCGCTTTCGCCTGAGTTGGAAATGGCCAGCACCACGTCCCCGGCCGTGACCATGCCCAGATCACCATGGCTGGCTTCGGCCGGGTGCACAAAGAACGCCGGCGTGCCGGTGGAGGCGAAGGTCGCGGCGATCTTGCGGCCGACATGACCACTCTTGCCCATGCCCATCACCACGACACGACCTCGACAGGCCAACATGGCCGCCACGGCCTGGGTGAAGCCCTCGCCCTGGCGCGGGATCAGCCCGCGCAGCGCCGCCGCCTCGATCTCGAAGGTCTCGGCGGCCAGACGCAAGGCGCGCTGCGGATCAAAGGTCGGTGGGGTCGGCATGTCGGACATCGCTGCACGCTGGTCGGCATCGCGCGCCCGTCGCTTAGGATGGCCCATTCTAGGTGGGGCCTGCAGCGCCGGGTGCGGCCAGCCCACCGCGTTGCCGTCGACTCAATGTCTCGCCTTCGGAGCCCATGGCCACCACCCTCGAACTCGTGTTGCTGTACCTGATGGCCGCGGTGGCGGGCGTGGTGGTGTGCCGCATGCTCAAACTGCCACCGATGCTGGGCTACCTGGTGGTGGGCGTGTTGATCGGCCCGAACGCGCTGGCGCTGGCCAAGGATTCGGCCGGCGTAAAGTACCTGGCCGAGTTCGGCGTGGTGTTCCTGATGTTCGTGATCGGGCTGGAGTTCAACCTGCCCAAGCTGCGCAGCATGCGCACGCTGGTGTTCGGGCTGGGCATGTCGCAGGTGGTGCTCACCACACTGGGCGCCGTGCTGGGCAATGTCCTGTTGGCGGCGGCCTTCGCGTGGCTCGGGCGCAGCTGGCAGCTGGGATGGCAGGGCGCGATCGCCTTGGGTGCGGCGATGGCCATGTCGTCCACGGCCATCGTCGTCAAGCTGATGTCGGAGCGCCTGGAGCTGGAGTCCGAACACGGCAAGCGCGTGATGGGCGTGCTGCTGTTCCAGGACCTGGCCGTGGTGCCCCTGCTGGTGTTGATTCCGGCGCTTGGCGACAGCGGCGAGACGATGGTGCGCACGCTGCTGTTCGCTCTGGCCAAGGCCGCCGTGCTGCTCACGCTGCTGCTGGTCGGCGGCCAGCGCGTGATGCGCTGGTGGCTCACCTTGGTAGCGCGGCGCAAGAGCGAAGAACTGTTCGTGCTGAACCTGCTGTTGGTGACGCTGGGCCTGGCCTACCTCACCGAGCACGCCGGTCTGTCGCTGGCGCTGGGCGCCTTCGTCGCCGGCATGTTGATCGCCGAGACCGAGTACAAGCACCAGGTCGAGACCGACATCCGTCCCTTCCACGACGTGCTGCTGGGCCTGTTCTTCATCACCATCGGCATGAAGCTGGACTGGCATCCGGTGTGGGACCAATGGTTGCTCGTGCTGATGCTCACCACCGGCCCGGTGGTGGCCAAGGCCGCGCTCGTGGCCCTGCTGGCGCGCGCCTTCCAGGCCACACCGGGCGTGGCCATCCGCACAGGCCTGTACCTGGCGCAAGCCGGCGAGTTCGGCTTCGTGCTGCTCACCCTCGGCGCCGACGAAGGCCTGGTTGGCCACCAGTGGCTGAGCCCCGTGCTGGCCAGCATGGTGTTGTCGATGCTGGCCACGCCCTTCATCGTGATGGCCAGCGGCTGGATCGTGATGAAGCTGTCGGCCAACGAGTGGATGCTGCAATCGCTGCAGCTCACGTCCATCGCCAAGAAGGCCATCCACACCGAGTCGCATGTGATCATCTGCGGCTACGGCCGCAGCGGCCAGAACCTGGCGCGCCTGCTGGAACCCGAGGGCATCCCCTACATGGCGCTGGACCTGGACCCGGACCGCGTGCGCCAGGCCGCCGCCGCGGGGCAAAGCGTGGTCTTCGGCGACGCTGCCCGCCTGCCCAGCCTGATGGCCGCCGGGCTGGCACGGGCGTCCGCGGTCGTGGTGAGCTATCCCGACACGCCGTCGGCGCTGAAGATCCTGCAGCTGGTGCGCGAGCATGCGCCCAGGGTGCCGGTGATCGTGCGCACCATCGACGACAGCGACCTCGAACGCCTGCGCGAAGCCGGTGCCACCGAGGTGGTGCCCGAGGCCATCGAAGGATCGCTGATGCTGGCCGCCCAGGCGCTGGTGCTGGTGGGTGTGCCGATGCGCCGCGTGGTGCGCCTGACGCGGGACGCTCGTGATGCGCGCTACTCCCTGCTGCGCGGCTACTTCCACGGCGCCGACGACGACACCGCCGAAGAGCTGCATCAGGCCCGCCTGGCCAGCGTCACCCTGCCGATGGCCGCAGCCTGCCTGGGGCGCCCGCTGTCGGCACTGGCCCTGCATGCCATCGGCGTGCAGGTGGTGACGGTGCGCCATGCCGGAGGCCGCGTGGTGCCCGGCGCCGACACGCTGCTGTTGAGCGCCGGCGACACCCTGGTGCTGTCCGGCCTGCCCGAGCCGCTGGCTCTGGCCGAAGCCAAACTGATGCGAGGCTGACCCCATGAAACACGAACGAGCCCAGACCCTGCCCGCCGAGTACATCCGCAGCCACATCCGCACCGTGCCGGACTGGCCGGCACCGGGCGTGCAATTTCGCGACATCACGCCGCTGCTGTCCAACCCACGCGTCTTCCGCGTGTTGATCGATGAATTCGTTCACCGCTACTTCGACGTGCGGCCTGCGACCATCGCCGGGCTGGATGCGCGTGGCTTCATCATCGGCTCGGTGCTGGCCTACGAGCTGAACGTCGGCTTCGTGCCCATCCGCAAGAAGGGCAAGCTGCCCTACACAACGGTTGAGGAGAGCTATGAGCTCGAGTACGGATCGGCCACGGTGGAGATGCACACCGATGCCGTGAAACCCGGTGACCGCGTGGTGCTGATCGATGACCTGATCGCCACCGGCGGCACCATGATGGCCGGCAAGCGCCTGCTGGAAAAGCTGGGCGCCACGGTGATCGAAGGCGCCGCCATCGTCGATCTGCCCGAGCTTGGCGGCTCGGCCCGACTGCGCGACGCCGGCCTGCCGCTGTTCACCTTGGTGGATTTCGGCGGACACTGATGACCCCAGGCCGGCCCAAGCCAGTGGCGATCAGCTGCTGTGCGAGGTCAGGCGCGCCAACGGCGTGGACGCGCTTACCCCCGGCGTGCTGCTGCCTCGACGGCGCGCCGGTGTCGCCGGCGCGCCGGGGGCCGCGGCCGCCACAGCAGCCGCAGCGCCGCCCGGCTCATCGCCATCGCCCATGTTCTGCAGCGCCCTTGCACTGCGGCGCATGGCCACCCCGACGGCCAGGATGTCAATCACCAGCAGGTGCAGGATGCGGCTGACCATCGGCAACTGCGTGGCCACGTCCTCGACATGGTCGACGATCAACGCCAGGTCGGCCTTGCGCGCCAGCGGTGACTGGCTCGCGGTGATCGCCACCACCGTGGCACCGCGCGCCTTGGCGCAGTCGGCCGCCTCCAGCAGCTCGGGAACGCGGCCATGGCCGCTGACCAGCACGGCCACGTCGCGTGCACCCAGCACGTTGGCGCTGAGCAGTTGCAGGCGCGGGTCGGTGCAGGCATTGCAGGCGATGCCGAAGCGCAGGAACTTGAACTGAGCATCGTTGGCCACCACGCTGTAGTGGCCAACGGCATGAAACTCGATGCGCTGCGCGCCGTTGAGCAGCTCGATGGCACGGTCGATCGTGTCGCGGTTGAGCTGGTCGCGCAGCTGCAGGATGGCGGCCGCGGTGTTGCCCAGCACCTTGTCGCCGAGCTCGGCCATCGAGTCGTCGCCGGTCACCTGGGCATGCATCAAGGGCACGGTGCCGGTGAGGCCCGAGGCCAGGCGCAGCTTGAAATCCGACAAGCCCTCGCAGCCCAACGATCGACAGAACCGGATCACCGTGGGCTGGCTGACGTTGGCCGCCCTGGCGATCTCGGCAATGGGGTCGTTGAGCGCGGCGCGGGGGTGCGCCAGCACCTGCTCGGCCACGCGCTTCTCGGCGGGCGAGAGGTCGGCCAGACCGCGCTGGATCTGATCGAGGATGGCCGAACGCGGCGCGCCTTGCAGCGCGCGCAGCTGCGACTGCAGGATGGCGGAGGCACCGACGAAGGTGGCGTTCTCGGCGGTGATCACGAAGGTGGGGATGCCACGCACGTAGTCGGTGAATCGACCCTTGTCTTCGAAGCGGGCACGGAAACCCGAGTTCACGAAATGCTCGCCCAGCCGCGGCACGATGCCGCCGCCGATGTAGATGCCGCCCAGCGCGCCCAGCGTCACCGCCAGATTGGCCGCGGCGGTGCCAAGCAGGAGACAGAACACCTCGATCGCCTCGGCCGCCAGCGCGTCGCTGCCATCCATCGCGCGCGCGGTGATGTCGGGCGCCGACAGGTCGGCCGCATCGGGCCGGCCCGCTCGATCGGCCAACGCGCGGTAGATCAGCTCCAGGCCCGGGCCGGACAACAGGCGCTCGAAGGACACATGGCGGTACTTCTGCCACGCGTAGCGAAGGATCGCCAGCTCTCGCTCGTCGCGCGGCGCGAAGTTGGCGTGTCCACCCTCGGTGCCCAGCGCCACCCAACCGTCGGCCGCGGGGATCAGCCCCGAGACGCCCAGCCCCGTGCCCGCGCCCAGCACACCCACCACGCTTTGCTGGCGCGGCTCTCCACCGCCCACTTGCCGACGTTCCTGCGGCCCCAGGCGGGGCACGGCCATGGCCAACGCGGTGAAGTCGTTCACCACCACCAGCGTGTCGAACTTCAGGCGCTCGCGCATCTCCTCGATGGAGAACTGCCAGTGGTAGTTGGTCATGCGCACCGAGTCACCCTCCACCGGGTTGGCGATGGCCACGGCCGAATGCAGGATCCGCCCCAGATTCGCCGGCAAGGTCGCCAGGTAGGCACTCACGGCCGCGTGGAAATCGGCGTGCTCGGCGCAGCGCAGCGAGGCCCGGTGTTCGAAGCGGCCGATCGCTGTTTCCAACGCAAAGCGCGCGTAGGTGCCGCCGATGTCGGCAATCAGGCGGGGCGAGTCGAAATCGGTCATGGTGATGGACATCCGGTGTGCCAATGCGCCTGGGATGGGCTCTGGCGCATGAAACCTCGAAGTAACATGACTACATGAGGGACGACGCCAAGCGCGTTGTTGCCCTAGTGCATCGCCACAGTATCGCGTAAGCCTGTCTTGCCGGGATGCTGTAGTTTTGCTACCTTCTCACTGTGTCATCGCGCCGACCATGGGGTCGGGCCGCGGTCAAGTCGGATACGAACAGCCATGGTTGGGTTTGAATCGAAAGCAGCGGCGCGGGCCGTCGGGGATGGTAAGGGACGCTGGCCGGCTTATACCAGTGCCCTGCCATGGTGCCCACGGTGAACGCCATGGACCCGCACCTGGCCATGGCGGCGGCCCATGCGGCGCGTGGCCTGCCCTGGCTGGTGGGCGACATCGGCGGCACCAATGCCCGCCTGGGTTGGGTCACCGACCCGGCCTTGCCCGCCGAGCATGTGCGCACGCTGCCCGTGGCCGAGCACGCCGACCCGGCCGCGGCCGTGAAGGCCTACCTCGCCGGGCTGCCCTTGCGGCCAGGCGCCTCCCGGGTGCCAAGGCACGCCGCGCTGGCGGTGGCCACGGCCATCACCGGCGACACGGTCGAAATGACGAACAGCCCCTGGCGGTTTTCGCGCCAGGCGCTGCAGCGCCAACTCGGCCTCCAGTCGCTGGCGGTGCTGAACGACTTCGAGGCGTTGGCCCTGTCCCTGCCCCGCCTCGGGCCCCAGCAGTTGCGATCGCACGGCCTGCCGGTGCGGCCCCACGGCACCATGGCGGTCATCGGCCCCGGCACCGGCCTGGGCGTGGCCGGCGTGGTGCAGACGGCCCATGGCTGGACGGCCCTTCCGGGCGAGGGCGGCCATGCCACCTTGAGCGCAGCGGACGATTTCGAGGCGCAGCTGCTGGCCCACGTCAGGCGGCACCATGAGCACGTGTCGGCCGAACGGCTGTTGTCGGGCATCGGCCTGCCCACGCTGCACCAGGCCGTGGCCGCCGTGCTGAGCCAGCGCACACCCCAGCTCAGCGCCCAGGACATCGTGGCGCGAGGCTGCGCCGGCGAGGATCCCCTGTGCGAGCGCACGCTCGACGCCTTTTGCGCGCTGCTGGGTGGCTTTGCCGGCAACGTGGCGCTCACTTTGGGTGCAAGAGGTGGCGTCTACATCGGGGGGGGCATCGTGCCGCGCCTGGGCGACTACTTCTTCGCCTCGCGCTTCCGTGAACGCTTCGAGGCCAAGGGCGCTTCCGCAGCTACCTGGAAGCCATCCCCACCGCGTTGATCACGGACACGCTGGTGGCGTTGACAGGCGCGGCCGTGGCGATCGAGCAAGCCACGGCCTGAGGCCTTGCGGTCATCCGCCGAGCGGGGCGGCGTGGCGCTGTACTCCGCGAAAGTCCCCCGCCATCGGCCTGAAGGCCGCTGGCTCTTCCTTTATTTCGCTGCGCACAGCGCCACGCCGCCCCGCTCGGCTCGCGCCTCAGGTTGCCGCCGCCTCCACGTCCTCCAACGCCGCCTCGGCTTCCGCCGTTGAGTCCGCCTGCTGCAGCCGCAACCTGCGGTGCGCAGCCCGCGCGTGCGGCACCCAGCCCAGCGTCACCCAGCGGCGCCACATCAGCAGGCCGCGCAGCCATTCATCGGTGGCATAGGCGATCCAGATGCCGGCCAGCCCCAGGCCGAAGTATTGCCCGAGCAGCCAGCTGCCTCCGGCCAGCACCACCACCATCGACACCACCCCAGCGTACAAGGGATAACGAGCATCGCCAGCGGCGCGCAAGGCATTGATCACCACCAGGTTGAAGCAGCGGCCGGGTTCGAGCAGCACCATCCACCACAGCAACACGGCACCGGTGGCGATGATCCCGGCGTCGTGCGTGAATTGGCCCAGCAGCCACGGGCCCATCAGGGCCGCGCCACAGGCCACCGTGACCGCCAGGCCGAGGCCCCAGCCCAGGGCACGCCGCACGAGACGGTTGGCCGCATGCAGGTTGCCGGCACCCACCAGATGGCCCACCACGATCTCCACCGCCAGCCCGGTGGCCAAGGCGCTGAGCAAGGCCACGTGTGTCACCTGCAGCGCATAGGCCTGCGTGGCCAGCGCCTTGGCACCGAGTTGGCCGGCCACCGCCACGCTGACCATGAACGACAGGCGCCAGGCGATGTTCTCCGCCGCGCCCGGCAGGCCGATGCGCAGCACCGAGGCCAGCGCCGGGCGGTTGAGCCGCCACCAATCGATGGCGCGCGGGCGAAGGTTCAGCCGCGCATGCCACAACACCAGGTGCAGCGCGATGCCCAGCACCCGGCTGGCGGCCAGCGCCACCGCGAAGCCGGTCAGCCCCAGGCGCGGCATCAGCAGCAGCGCCAGCAGCAGGTGCGTGGCGTGCATCGTCAGGATGACGGCCAGCGTGTCGCGCACCCGAAGGTGAGCCCGCATCACGCTGGCCATGGTCGCGTTCCAGGCGTCCAGCAGCAGGGCCGGCGCCAGCATCTGCAGGTAGGGCAAGGCCAGTGGCAACAGATCGGTCGGCGCATTGAGCAGGTGCAGCAGCGCGCCGGCGCCGGACAGTGCGCACAGCGCAGCGAAGCCGCCGACCCAGGTGCTGGCACCCAGCGTGGCGCGGGCCACCGCGTCGGCAGCCTCGCGGCGGCCACCGCCCAGGCATTGCGAGACCACCACGCTGACCCCCGCGCCGACGATGCGGAACAGGATGAACAACATCGCCAGCACGTGGTTGCCCAGCGCGAACGACGCCGCGGCCTGATCCGACAGCTTGGCCGCCAGCGCAGTGCCGATCACGCCCACGCTGATGCCCAGGCACAGCTCCAGGAACAGCGGGCCCGCGATGGACAACAGCGGCGGCGGCTTGATCGAGCGGTGGACGCTCATGAATGAAGCGATTCGTTTCGGCGTGCAGCTCAGGGCAGGGTGATCACGGCCGTGTCGTCCATCACCTTGGCATCGGTGGCCGGGTCGCCGCCGCCGATGCTCCAGGCCTGAGGCAACAGCGACAAGGGGCGATAGCCGCCATCGTAGTCCCAGGTGTTGATGTACAGGCGCACGCCGCGGAGCGAACGCAGGCCACCCAGCGCTGCCGCCGGCAGCGTGAAGCGAACACGCCGGGCGGCGGCGTCGACCTCGACGCTGGCTCCGGGCGTGATGGGGGTGCCCTCGTGGGCGGCGCCGGCGCCGTCCGAGCTGAACAGTGCGTTGGACCAGCCATGCACGCGCAGGCGTCGATGCCAGCGCACGCCCTCGGGCAGATCGCCCACTTGCAACGGCATGCTGCGTGCGCCGCCGCCTTGACCCGGCAACTCGATGAACAGCGTGAAGGCCACGTGGTCGAAACCGTTGGCCGGGTTCCAGACGGTGCTGAGCTCGGCCATCGTGAGGTCCACCCGCAAGGCGCCACCAGAGCCCGCCACCTGCACGCGCCGCAGGTCCATTGGCCGGCGCGCGCCAAAGCTGGCGTCCGTGGGATAGACATAGCGTCCGGTCGGCCCGTGATCGTCACCCGCCGGATCGGTCACGTCGGCCAGCGGCAGCCAGTCGCGTTCCACGCGGAAGGTCTGCGCCGGCGTGGCGCGCACCGGCGCAGCGTTGCCGTCCCGGGCCATCGCCACCAGGCGGTGGTTGGCGGCGGCATCGACGAAACGCGAGGTGTCCACCACCGCCTGCCAGCGCCCATCGGCCTGCGGTGTGATGCGCTGCGCCTGGGCCAGGTCGCCGTCGATCACCAACAACAGCGAACCCATACCCGGCGCCTCGCCGCTGACGGCGAAGTCCCCGCCCACGACCGACTGGTCCAGCGCATTCACCTTGAGCGTTGGCGGTTCGGTCGGTGTTCTCAACGTCGGCGATGCCGCGGCAGCCAGCAGCCACACCTGCCCGCTGCGCGCCGGCAGCACCAGATTCAGGCGCCCCTGGGCGAGCACGCGCTGGTCTGCCGGTCGGCCGTCGATGCCGAACAGGCCTCTCAGTTGTGCGCCGGCGCCCAGCTCCAGGCCATCCAGCAAGACCTCGTGCTCGGCGGTGTTGAAGGCCACCAGTGCCCGTTCCCGGCCGTGCCGGACCAGATAGGCCAGCACGCCCGGGCCGCCGGCGTTGTCGCGCAAGACCTCGGGCACGCCGCGCGAGAACAGGCGGTGCGTGCGCCGCAGCGCCGCCATCTCGGCGATGCTGCGGTACAGCGGTGCGGCACGGTCGAAGTGGTCGCGCCCGCCCGAGCCCCAGCCGCCGGCAAACATCGACGCGCGCTGTTCGCTGAAGGCCTGCTCGGTGCCGTAGTAGAGGGTCGGGATGCCCGGCAGCGTGAACATGGCCAGCAAGGCCTGCTTCAGCGCCGGCTGCGAGCCGCCGGCCAGGAAGCGGTCCACGTCGTGGTTGTCCACGAAGGTGGGCATCAGGTGCGGCCGGGCATGCAGGCGCGCGAGGCTGCGGATGCGGTGGCCCAGCTCGGCGCTGGGGTGCCCACGCGCAAAGGCGTCGTTGAACGCCCCATACAGCGGGAAGTTCAGCATGCCCGGCAGCACCGGACGGCCCGCGGCGTCGGTCATGTAGCTTTCGATCTTGCGCGCCTGCGTGTCCTGCATCGGCTTGTCGATGCCGAAGCCTTCGCCGAAGACATGAAACCGCCGACGGCCGGTTTGCCGGGCTGCCGCGCGCATGCCGGGCGCGGCAGCGTCGCGCGCACCCATGAAATCGACGAAGGTCTCGGGCGGCACATAGAAGGCGGTGTCCACCCGGAATGCGTCCACGCCCACCGAGTGGATCCAGTGCGCGTAACTCCGGCGCAAGGCCTTGAGCACCACCGGGTTCTCGGTGTTCAGGTCGTCCAGGCCGGACATCTGGTGATTGCGCTCCTGGTACGGATCGTTGTAGTCGGTGACGTCGGGGGTCCAGTGGTAGATCGCCGCGTCGCGCTGCGCCGGGTCACGCGGGTCGTTCAAGTGAAATGGCGCCTGGCGCGGGCCCTTCACCGGCGGCGTGTCCAGGTAGCGTTCGATGTTGGCCGCCGGATCGGTGGCCGACCACGGGCCTGAATGACCGAAGTAGTTGCCGGTGTGGTTGACGACGATGTCCTGCACCAGATACATGCCGCGCCGATGCAGTTGGTGTGACAGTTGCTGGTAGTCGGCCAACGCGCCCAGGTGCTTGTCCACCTGCATGAAGTGCTCGGCCCAGTAGCCGTGGTAGCCGCCATGGCCGTTGTTGGGCCCGATCCACTGGTTGGCCACCGGCGGGGTGATCCACACCGCCGTGGCACCCAGGCCGCGGATGTAGTCCAGGCGCCTGGTCACGCCACGCAGGTCCCCACCTTGGTAGCGATCCGCCCGCTTCGGGTCGAATTCACCGGCATGCTGGTCGTTGTTGCCGGCGTCACCATCGTCGAAGCGGTCGGTCATCACGAAATAGATGACCTGGTCGCGCCAGTCTGGCGAGGGCACATGCAGCTTCAGGCCGGCCGCGACGACCGGCGTCGCACTCGACAACGCCGTCGACACCGCGAGGGCAGCGATCCATCGCGCGACGAGGCAGGGGCGATACGGCAACTCGATGCTCATGACTCCACGCGGGCAAGCAGCACCAACACCACCGGTCAGCCCTGGGGCCAGTGTAGTGCCGAGTCATGTAGTCTGACTACAAATCCAATCAGGCGTGGCACCGGCTTGGTGTTGTGCTGGCCGCAAATCGGCGAAATCGCGGGTCGAGATTGGGGTTTTCACCCGGTGTTTCGGTCGCAATTCAGCAACAAGCAGGGTTTTCCCAAGGGCGCCCGAGAATCTAGTTTTGGTACAAACGGCTCGAAGCCTGGGCCACTCCGGGCCGGCATGCGTCGACGGGGCGCGTATTCAACGGGTTTGTGATTGCCTTTTCGCAAGGAGACATCGGGTGAACGATTCAAGCAAGAAGCGGGGCCAAGCCGCCCCCCGGCGCACGGCGCTGCGACTCAGCGCCACGGCTGTGGGCGTCACGCTGCTCGTGTTGGGCACGGGCGAGGTGTTCGCGCAAACCGCCGAACAGACCGTCACAGTAACCGGCATTCGGCGCGGCATCGAAGGCGCCATCTCGGTCAAGAAAAGCTCCGACAGCATCGTCGAGGCGGTCAGCGCCGAGGACATCGGTAAGTTGCCCGACTCCAGCATCGCAGAGTCCATCGCCCGCCTACCGGGCCTGGCGGCGCAACGCGTGGCCGGCAGGGCCCAGGTCATCAGCGTGCGAGGCCTGTCGCCTGACTTCGCCACCACCTTGCTCAACGGTCGTGAGCAGGTAAGTACCGGCGACAACCGCAGCGTGGAGTTCGACCAGTACCCTTCGGAATTGCTCAGCGGCGTGACGGTGTACAAAACGCCCGATGCCGGGTTGGTCGGCCAGGGTTTGTCGGGCACCTTGGATATGCAGACGGTGCGCCCACTGTCGTTTGGTGCGCGTACGGTCTCCGTGAACGCGCGACTTGAGAAGAACTCGCTGGGCTCCACGGCCAATGCTTCGGCCAATGGCAACCGCTTCAGTGCCAGCTACATCGATCAGTATGCCAATCGCACGGTTGGAGTGGCGCTGGGCTTTGCTCACCTGGAGTCGCCGGTCTTGGAGCATCAGGTCGGTGTCTACGAGCCCTGGAAGCAGGATTCCCGCCCTGGCGTCAAGGCCGGCACCTACATCACCGATGGCATCAAGTCCTTGGCGCGCAGCGGCGTCAACAAGCGCGATGGCCTGATGGGCGTGCTGGAGTGGCGCCCGTCCAAGGAGTGGACCAGTGTGCTGGACCTGTACACCTCGAAGTTCACCCGCGAGGACACCGCCAACCAGTTTGAAGTGCACATCGGCGGATACAACGGCGGCTACAGCCCGGGCTTGAATTTCACTTCGACCACGGTCAACGGCAGTGGCGTGCTGTCCGGTGGCGTAGCCAGTGGCGTCTACCCATTGGTGCGTGGCATGTACAACAGACGAGAAGACAAGATCGACGCCATCGGTTGGAACAACAAGTTCAAGCTCGCCGGTGCCACGCTGACGGCAGACCTGAATTACTCCAAGGCCAAGCGCGACGAGGTGAGCCTGGAAAACAATCTGCAACTTGCCAAGGTAGGTGGCGTGGCACCGCTGGATTCGTTAACGCTGAATTGGGCCACTGGCGGTTTCCCAACCTTGGCTGGCACCAAAAACTACAGCGACCCCGGCAAGCTCTTCATTGACAACACCATCTACGGCTCGGGCTACGGCAAGGTGCCTCGCGTCGAAGACGAGCTCAAGGGCTTCAAGCTGGTTGCCAACTTGCCGGCACCCGGCGCACTGGCCGGCGTGTTCGCCGATGCCGACATAGGCGTCAACTACGCCGAGCGCTCAAAGGCCAAACGCCAGCCCGAGGGCTCGATCAATCTGGGTGCGCAGGGTCCGACCACGATTTCCGCAGACCTGCAGTACTCGCCTGTCGATCTCGGCTTTTCAGGCACCGGCATGATTCCGGCCTGGAACGTTCCGGCAGTGGTCGCGAAATACATGACCTTCAATCCCAGCGACAAGGCCAACTACCTGGTCGGCAAGGCATGGGATGTAAACGAGAAGATCACGACGAGCTTCCTCAAGGCCAACATCGACTCCAAAGTGGGCTCGATGAGCGTGCGCGGCAATGTTGGGGTGCAAGTCATTCACACCGACCAGTCCTCGTCCGCCAACTACTGGGACAGCTCGGCAGCCGCTGGCAAGGAAGTCAAGCCGGTGAGTGACGGCAAGGCTTACACCGACGTGTTGCCAAGTTTGAATCTGGCCTTCGATCTGGGTGCCGAGCAAACCGTGCGCCTGGGTCTGGCCAAGCAAATGGCCCGCCCGCGTGTCGACCAATTGCGCGCTGCACTGGAGTTTGGTGTCAGTACCACCCCCAACGCCGCAGGCAAGCTCGAGCCGGGCGCCAGCGGCGGTAACGCCCGATTGGACCCGTGGCGCGCCAATGCCTTCGACATCTCCTACGAGAAGTACTTCGGCAACAAGGCCTACGTGGCCGCCGCTGGCTTCTACAAGAACCTCACCAGCTACATCTACGAGCAGACCAAGACCTACGATTTCTCGAAGTTCACCCCGGGTACACCTGCCACCACCAACTTCGGCAACTACACCGCTCCGTACAACGGCCAGGGCGGCAAACTCAAAGGCATCGAGCTGACCGCGTCGCTGCCCTTGAACATGCTGTCGAAAGAACTGGACGGCTTCGGTATCGTGGCCAGTGCCAGCTTCAACGACAGCAACATCACCATCAAGGACCCCGCCAGCAACACCGGCACCGAGAACATCCCGCTGCCAGGCTTGTCCAAGCATGTCACCAACCTGACCGCCTACTATGAGAAGGCCGGCTTCTCGGCACGGATCAGCCAGCGCAAGCGCTCTGACTTCGTCGGCGAGATCGGGAACTTCGCCAACAACCGCACGCTGCGCTATGTGGTCGGCGAAAACATCGTGGATGCCCAGATTGGCTACACGTTTGAGACCGGATCCCTCAAGGGCCTGGGCCTCCTGCTGCAGGTCAACAACCTGACGGATGCAGCCTACCAGACCTATGCGGGAAGCAAGGACAAGCCCTATGAGTACATCAAGTACGGGCGCACTCTGCTGCTGGGCGCCAACTACAAGTTCTGAGCTCCCAACGTAGTCGCCTTGGACGACCCGCGCCAGTGCTTGCTGGCGCGGGTCGTTTGCCTTCTTGCACAACATGTACACCAACGCCAACTCCCCCCTCCAGACCATCGTGGTCGTCGGCGGCGGCACCTCCGGCTGGATGAGCGCCGCCAGCCTGGCCAAGGTGCTTCGGGGTCGATTCAAGATCCACCTGGTCGAGAGCGACGACATCGGCACCATCGGTGTGGGCGAGGCCACGATCGCGATGATCAGGCGCTTCAACCAGACCGTGGAGCTGGACGAGGACGAGTTCATGCGCGAGACCCAGGCCACCTTCAAGCTGGGCATCGGCAGCGTGATCGGCAAGTGCGTGGACGTGATGCCCACGCATGTGGAGTACATTGCGCAGCACTGCAGCGCCCAACCCGCAAAGTGATGAGCCTCACGCGCCGACGTCATGTCGCCGACACGCTCTGTGCCGCGGCCCTGGCGCTGATGGCCCTGGTCGCCGCAGCCCTGGCGCTGATGGCCCTGGTCGCCGCGGCGGCCGACGCTGCGGCAGCGTCGCTGCCGCCGATCGAAGCCTTCTTCGAGGAGCCTATGTTCGGCGGCGCATCGCTTTCACCGAATGGCCGATCGCTGGCCTTGCGCGTTGGCACGAAGGGCGAGTCCGCGCGCTTGGCGGTGCTGGGCGCGTTGCTGGCCTGAACCTGTTGCTGACCGTCCAACCGCGCATCGATGCTGGGGCCGGTTCGAGAAGTTCCTGGCGCGAAACCTGGCGCCCTGAAGGCCGCAGCCCGGGCGAATCCTGAGGCGGCAGGCCCTCCGGTGGGCCTATGCTGACCCGCATCCCACCACCGTCAGGATCCAGGCATGTACCCCCTCTGCCGCACCGTTCTCGCCACGCTGCTCGGTTGCACTGCGCTGTCCGCCGTTCCAACGGTGATGGCCCAGAGCTTCCCCACCAAGCCCATCCGCATGGTGGTCACCTTCACGCCGGGCGGCGCGCCGGACATCCTGGCGCGTGTGTTCAGCGAGAAGGCCCAGTTGGGCCAGAACGTGGTGGTGGACAACAAGCCCGGGGCCGGTGGCAACACCGGGGCCGACTTCGTGGCCAAGTCCCCCGCCGACGGCTACACGCTGGTGATGGGCACGGTGGGCACGCATTCGATCAATGGCAGCCTGTACGGCAAGATGCCCTACGACATGGTGAAGGACTTCACCGCCATCGCGCACATCGCCTCGGCGCCCAACCTGCTGGTGGTGAACAACGAACTGCCGGTGAAGACCGTGCCCGAGCTCATCGCCTACATGAAAGCCAACCCGAACAAGCTGTCGTTCGGCTCGCCGGGCATCGGATCGTCGGTACACGTCTCGGGCGAGCTGTTCAAGTCCATGACCGGCACGTCGATGACGCACGTGCCTTACAAGGGCCGCGCCGCGGCCATCCCCGACCTGATCGGCGGCCAGATCCAGCTGATGTTCGACAACATGCCCTCGGCCTTGCCGATGGCCAAGGAAGGCAAGATCCGCGCAGTGGCGCAAACCACGGCCAAACGCTCCGCCGCCGCACCCGATGTGCCCACGGTGGCCGAGACCATCCCGGGCTTCGAAGCCACCACCTGGTTTGCCGTGTTCGGCCCGGCGGGCATGCCGCGCGAGGCGGTGGCCAGGCTCAACGCCGAGTTCAAGCGTGTGTTCGCGCTGCCCGACGTGCAGGAGCGCCTGAAGACCTTGGGCCTGGAGCCGTGGATCTCGTCGCCCGACGAACTGAGCAAATTCCAGGCCGCCGAGATCGTCAAGTGGGCCAAGGTGGTGAAGGAGTCGGGTGCCAAGGCTGAGTAGTCAAGGTGGAGTTCGATCCCCCGGCGAACAAGGGCCGAACCACATGACGTCCCTCAGCCCAGGCCCCAATAGATGTCCGACAGCGACAACTCGGTTGGCCCGCTGATCGTGGCCACCAGCGCCACGCTGAGATCGGACAAGCCCGCTGCGGCACCGTTGTCCACGTAGTACAGGTTCACCGGAGTGTTGGCGGCATCGCCGAGGCTGCCGGTCGGGTCGGCCGTGACGGCCACCACGCACTTGCTGCCCTCGGGCAGCGTGAACTTGCCCGTCGTTGCGGCCGTGGCAAAGTCGGCCGCCGAGAGGCTGCCCGAGGCCTTGGCGAACACCAGCTCCACCTGCCTGGACAGCCCGCCGAAGGCGCCCCCCGTGGCGCCACTGATGGGTACGCCGGCGGACGTCACGGCGCCGCCCGTGAAGGCGGTGACGCGCAGCTTGTCCGAGGCCTTGGTGAAGTCGACCACGGTGTCGGATCCGTTCAGGGTGCCAGTGGCCTCGAAGACCATCGTGTCCGCGCCCCCGTCGCTGCCATCGCGGTGTGGCCCCGCCAGCAGGCTGAAGCTGCCGACATCCGGGCCCGTCCCGCTGTTCAGTGCCACCGAGACCACATCGTTGGCATTCACGCCAGGCGCAAAGCTCAGCAGCAGCGAGCCCGTGATCGGGTTGTAGCTGGCGTCGGTGAGCAGGCCGCTGCCGGGGCCGGCATTGATTGCGGCCAGGTTGCCATTGACCAGCCCGGCCAGCGCCGGGCCGATGACCGAGACGGACGAGCCGTCGACCACGGCGCCGTTGCCGTCGCCATAGGCCGTGTCGGCCACGGCCGCTTCGACCAGGGTGAGCACGGTGCCATCGATGGTCATCGTGATGGTGAGGCGATTGGCCGCCGCCGCCACGGCATCGGGTGTGCCGCCGAGCGAGAACGACCAGGTCTCGGCGAGCAAGCCGCCGCTGAGCGTGTCGTTGCCGGAGCCCCCCCGCAGCGTGTCGTCGCCGGCACCGCCGATGAGGATGTCCGGCCCTCGACCACCCCAGACCGTGGCGCCCGCGCCGGCACCGCTGTCGATCACCGTGAAGCTCATGCCGGTGGCCACCGGTGCCACGGCGGCCGCCTGGCCGGCCGTGCCGAACACCTCGCCCCCCGCGCTGAGCACGGAGCCGCTGTAGTTGAACAACTTGGTGGCGCCGGCGCGAACGGCGCCGCCGTCGAGATCGAAGATCAGGGCTGCGCCCTTGTCGATCGAGGCGTCGGTGAGCACCAGCGACTCGAACTGCGACACCGCCGCCAGCGTCGAGAGCGCGCCCACCACCAGCTCGTCGTCGGTGCCCGCCGTGCCCACCACCGTGAGCGCCGTGGCGTTGACCGCACTCAGGTCGAGCACGTCAAAGTCGAAATTGAAGCCGGTACCGACCGCGTTGAGCGTGTCCAGCTGCACGGTGCCCGCCACGCCGCCCACGGCAGTGGAGGCCAGCGCTTCGGTGGCCAGGCGGACGGTGTCGTGGTCGCCCGCTGCATCCACCAGCTTGGGGTGGCCCAGCGTGGCCTTGACGATGTTGGCCACCACATAGACGTCATCGCTGGCGCCGTTGTCGCGCAACAGCTCGAACCCGGACAGCTCGATCGCGCTGCTCGAAGGGCCGGCCACCAGGCGCACACTGAGCACATCGCTGCCGTTGATGGTCTGGCCGAGCGTGATCAGCTTGGGCAGGTTTGTGGCCTGGAAGCTCACCGCGTCTTCGGCATCCTGCGAGCCCGCGATCTTCAGCAGGCCCGGCGCCACGGCGTTGTCCGGTGTGTGGCTGGTGGTGATGTTGCCGTTCACCCCGAGCAGGGTCACCCCATCGCCAACCGTGAACAGCGTGGTGGCGGTGACCACGCCGCTGGCATTGGTGTCGTCGGCCAGGTTGGTGCTGGCGACCCAGGGCGCGATGCCCACGTCCACCAGGATGCTGGCCGTGAGCTCGTTGAACTTGACGCTGTTGATGCCGCCGCGCAAGTGGCTGGCGCGCTGGTCCTGGGCCTCGAAGCTGGTGAACACCAGGGTCTCATTTCGATCGCTGCCCTCCACCACGGACCAGATGGCCAAGGGCTGGATGACACCGGCGTCGAAGCCCGCATCGCGGTACTCAAAGTAGGCACGGTCCAGCGGCACGCCCGTGGCGGTATCGACGAGCTCAATGCGGTGCTGCTCGCGATCCTTGACCATGTCGGTGTCGAAGGCGGGCCGGAAGTTGCGGCTGAAGTTCAGCGTGAGATCACGGCCCCACGCGGTGAGGTCCAGAACGCCCCCACCTGCGGAGGCGACCACCTCTTCCACGCCCTTGAGCAGGTCCATGCGGTCGCTGGCCTGATCGAACACGCGGTCCGTGGCGTTGTCGTTGACCAGCACGTATTGCGTATCCGCAGCGACCTCGTTGCTCACCACGGCGACGATGCGACCGCTCTCCGCGCTGTAGTCCACGCGATCGATGCCGCCGCCCAGGTCGAACTTGAACAAGGCCTGGTTGCTGAGCTGCGCAATGTTGCCGCGGTCGGCCCGGTGGTTGGTGGTGTCGAGCGGAGCACCGGCGGTGGCGCTGGTGGCCACCAGGTCGGCCAGCGACATGCGCAAGGGCACGGCGCCGCGCTGATCGAGCAGGTCGGCGCTGAGGTAGGTGTTGATCTTGATCTCGCCCTCCGCCGGTGTGGCGGGCGGGCCGGCGTGGGAACTGGTCATGGCGTCCGCGATCAGCACCAGGTCCGGCGTGGGCGCGGGCGGCGGCGTCAGGCTGGTGTCGTTGACCGTGGCGTCGATCTGCGCCAGATTGCCCGACAACTGCAGCCGCAGCACCTCGGTGCCTTCGGTGGTGGCATCGGCAGCCAGGTGGACCGTGCTGCTGGCCGTGCCGTCGGCCCCCACCGTGAACAGGCCGCTCAACAGGCCGCCCACCACGTCGGCGGCCGTGATGCCCGTGCCGGACAGGCTGTAGGCCAGCGCCGTGCCGGCCGCCACTTGGGTGGTCGACAGGGTGAAGACGATGTCACTGCCCTCGTTCTGGGCGACCGGGCTGGCAACGAGCGAGTAAGTGGGCGTGGGCGCCGGCGCGACGCTGCTGTCGTTGATCTTCAGGTCCAGCTGCGCGGCCCCGTTGCCCAGGCTCACATGCAAGGTCTCGGCGCCCTCGGTGGTGGCATCGGCCACCAGGTTCAGCGTGGCGTGGGCCTTGCCGCTCGTGTCGACCGTCATCGTGCCGCTGAGCGAACCGCCAACCAGGTCGGCCGCGGTGATGCCCGCGCCGCTCAGGGTATAGGCCAGGTTGGTCCCGGCCGGCACGTTGGTCGTGGCGAGGCTCAGCGTGATGCTCGTTCCTTCGTTGAACACGTCGGCATCGGCGCTGAGGTGGTAACTGGGCGGGGCCATCGGCGCCAGCAACTGCGCGAAACCCTGCCCGTTGTAGAGCGCACCGGCCGCCGACTGCGCAAAGGCCGTCGCCGTGGCGACGCGGGCGGCGAAGAGCGCCTTCAGGCTGCCCACGTCCGCGTCCGTACCCTGGTAGGACTCGACCACGGCAATGACCGCCATGACCAGGTCGCCGCGCGTGGCGGACTGCGCCACCATGGGCGTCAATTCGGCCACCCAGGCGGCCTTCTTCGCCACACCGATGGCGCTGCCGTCCGTCAGGTTGTCGACCAGCGCCGACGCAAAGGTGCCGTCGGTCGAGGTGGACGCATAGGCCGTGAACGGCGATTGCGGCACCTTCAGGTTGAACAGGAAGTTCAGCAGCTGCGCCGCCGTGCCGCCACCGGCCAGAAAGGCCACCCCGTCGGCCACGATGTCGGCGGTGGGCGCCGCGCGAAACGGATAGGCCAGGAGCTTGACAACGGTGACGGCCGCCGGGCTGAAGTTGGCGAGGGCAGACATGGGAAGCCTCCTTGGCTGGGTTTCGATCAGGCCGCGGGCCTCCAGCAGGGCCGACGGGCCTGCCCATCATGCGCCATGGCCAGGCGCCGCACCACATCCGTTGGCATGGTCGTCCCCGATGCGTTGACCTGCAGCAATTTCCCGGACGCCCGGTGCACCGGGGAGGCGGGTGAAGCCGCTGCGCGCCTGACCGGCAACGGCCTCAGCCGGCCAGCGTGTAAGGCCCGCCGCGCTCCAACGCGCGCTGGTAGGCCGGACGGGCCTGCAGCCGGCGCACCCAGGCATCCATTGCCGGGTAGCTGGCACGCAGGCCACGCGCGGCTTCGCCGACGAAGCTCATCTGCACGTCGGCACCCGTGAGCGAATCGCCCACCAGGAAGGAGCGGCCCTGCAGCGAGCGGTCGACATAGCCCAGGTGGTTGGCCAGCTCGCTGTCGATGCGCGGGGCCAGGGGCGCGCCGGCCTCGCCCAGGCGCGAGACATACAGCTTGAGCATCAGGGGCAGCATGGCCGAGCCTTCAGCGTAGTGCAGCCACTGGTTGTAGACCTCGAAATCCTGCGTGCCCTGCGCCGGCTGCAGACGGCCGGAGCCGTGGCGGCGGATCAGGTAGTCGACGATGGCCCCGGACTCGATCACCGTGAAACCCTCGTCTTCGATCACTGGCGACTTGCCCAATGGGTGCACCGCCTGCAGTGCCGGTGGTGCCAGCCGCGTCTTCGCGTCGCGCGCATGCTGGCGGATCTCGTAGGGCACGCCCAGCTCTTCCAGCAGCCACAGCACGCGCTGCGAGCGTGAATCGTTGAGGTGGTGGACGACGATCATGGGGGGCACTTTCAAGGCTTTGGGCAGGCCTTGATTGTGGGACGCCTGTGGCGCCCCTGCCGCCTGCGGGGCATTCACTGCACGCGCTTGTAGGTGGTGTAGCCCCCATGTGGCCGGGTGTCGGGCGCCAGCACGAGCAGGCCGTGCGCTGGCAAGGTCACCGACAGCAGGCCGGCCGTGAAGGGCTCGGTCCTGGCGGACGGCTCCAGCAGGTTCAGCAGCGGCGCCGCGTTCATCAGCTTGGAGTCGGGCACCAGCACGCTTTCGCTCACCGTGCTGCTGCCGGGGTTGACGATCACGATCACCGCATCGGCGACGCGGTCGGTGTGGCGCTCGAAGGCCAGCAATTGATTCGACTCGATGCGCCTGAAATTGCCGACGCGCAGCGCGCGGTGCTCGCGGCGCAGCTGGATCAGCTGCCTGGTCCAGCGCAGCTCGGGGTTGGCCTCGGTCACCAGGTCCCAGCGCATCGGCGCACGCATTTCCGGGTCGTTGCCGCCGGCCATGCCGACTTCGCTGCCGTAGTACAGGTTGGGCGAGCCGGGCAGCGTGAACTGCAGCAGCTGGGCCAGGCGCCGCTGCGCCGGGTTGGGCAGCGTGGTGGCCACGCGCGCCGTGTCGTGGTTGTCCAGCAGCATCCAGCTCTTGAGCGTGCGCTCGATGCCGGTCTCCGACACCACCCGCTCGATCATGCGCGCGGCCGTGGCCGGTGCGATCTGGCCACGCGCGGTGCGCATCACCACCTCGCGCAGGGTGAAGTTCATCACCCCGTCGAGCGCGGGCATCCATTCCTTGGGATAACTCCAGATCTCCCCGACCACCAGCGAGCCCGGCTTCTCGGCATGCGCGGCCTGCGTGAGCTGGTGCAGGTACTCGAAGCCGATGTCGTAGGCCACGTCGAGCCGCCAGCCGTCGACACCCTCGCGCAGCAGGCTGCGCACGGGCGAGTCGGCCCCGCCCCAGAGGTGCTCGCGCACGGCCGGGTTCTCCAGGTTGAGCTCGGGCAGGTTCTGCGCGCCGGCCCAGGCGCGGGCGCCACCAGGGTACTCGTGGCCGAAGTAGAACCAGCTGCGGTACGGGCTGCTCGGGTCGGCCTCGGCACTCCGGAAGGCGGCTGAGGCGCGGCCCATGTGGTTGAACACGCCATCGAGCACCAGCTTCATGCCGCGCGCATGCAGGTTGCGGGCCAGCGTGGCCACATCGGCCCGGCTGCCGAACTCGGGCGAGACCGCGTTGAAATCCAGCGAGTCGTACTTGTGGTTGGTGTAGCCGCCGTGGATCGGGTTGAGGTACAGCACATCGGCGCCCAACTGCTGCACGTGGTCCAGCCTGCCCATGGTGCTTTGCAGATCGCCACCCCAGAAGTCGACCTCGTGGCTCCACACCTTCTGCGCCTCGAGGTAGTGGCCGGCGCGGGGCAGCTCGTCCCAGCGGCGCAGCACCTTGGGCGCGGGGTAGAGGTGCCTCTTGGCATCGAGATTGGCCGCCGGCGCGAAGCGGTCCACCAGCACCTGGTAGACGACGGCGCCGTTGCGCCAATCCCGCTCACGCGCCTCGAAAACGCCGGCGAGTACGTTGTCTGATTCGTTGGCCACGGTGGTGGCCGCATGGGATGGCGTCATCGCGAGGGTTCCGGCAAGCGCGGCGGCGAGGGCGGCGGCGGTGAGGGTCTGCCTCATCAACCTTTGACTCCACCCGAGGTGAGGCCCGAGACGATCCAGCGCTGTGCGGCCAGGAACACCAGCGTGATCGGCAGGCCCGACAGCACGGCCGCGGCGGCGAAGTCGCCCCACAGGTAGCGCTGCTCGTAGAGGTAGTACTTGCTGCCCACGGCCAGCGTGAGGTTGGGCTCTTCGCGCAGCAGCACCGAGGCAATGGGGTACTCGATGATCGTGCCGATGAAGGCCAGCACGAACACCACCATCAGGATGGGCACGGCCATGGGCAGCAGCACGCGGTAGAAGGCCTGCCACGAGGTGGCGCCGTCCACCTTGGCGCACTCCTCGATCTCCACCGGCACCGTCTCGAAGTAGCCCTTGATGGTCCAGATGTGCATGGCCACGCCGCCGACGTAGGCCACGATCAGACCGCCGTGGGTTTCCACACCCAGCCAGGGCACCACGCCGCCCAGCCCCTCGAAGATGGCGTACACCGCCACCAGGGCCACGGCCACCGGGAACATCTGCAGCAGCAGCATGCTGTTGAGGATGCCGGTCTTGAAGCGGAACTTCAGCCGCGCAAAGCCATAGGCGGCGGTGGTGGACACGGCCACGATCAGCAGCGAGGACAGCGTGGCGATCTTGATCGAGTTCCACAGCCACAGCAGCACCGGGAAGGGCGGCTGCACCACGCTGCCATCGACGCGGGTGTAGGGGATGCCGAGCGCAAGGCTCCAGTGCTCGAAGCTGATCTCGCTGGGGATCAGCGAGCCTGTGGCGAAATTGCCCGGGCGCAGCGAGATGGACACCACGGCCAGCAACGGAAACAGCGTGACGGCGATGAGTGCCCAAAGACCGAGGTGCGCACCGAGGACGCGCCAGCGTTGGCTTTTTCCCGTGACGATGGCCATGGTGGCTTATCCTTTGCGCTGCGGCGTGCCCTGCGTGAACTTCAGGTTCAGCATCGACATCAAGGCCACGAGGAAGAAGATCACCGTCGAGATCGCCGCCGCCAGGCCGAAGTTCGCGCCGGCGTCGGTGAAGGCGATGCGGTAGGTGTAGGACACCAGGATGTCCGTGGTGCCGGCGGGCAGCTTGGTGTTCAGGTAATCCGGCCGGCCGTCGGTGAGCAAGGAAATGAGCACGAAGTTGTTGAAGTTGAAGGCAAAGGCCGAGATCAGCAGCGGCGTCAAGGGTTTGACGATCAGGGGCGCGGTGATGCGGAAGAAGTTGGTCAGCGGCTTGGCACCGACGATGGCCGAGGCTTCGTACAGGTCCGCCGGTATGGCCTTGATCAGGCCGGTGCACAACACCATGATGTACGGGTAGCCGAGCCAGGTGTTGACGATGAGGATCATCGCCTTGGCCAAGGTGGGGTCGGCAAACCAGGCGGGCTTCACACCAAACACCGCGTCGAGGATGGCATTGATCTCGCCGAAGTTCTGGTTGAACAGGCCCTTGAAGACGAGGATGGAGATGAAACCCGGCACCGCGTAGGGCAGGAACAGCAGCGTGCGGTAGAGCGTGCGGTACTTCAGCGCCTCCCAGTTCAGCACCACGGCCAGCGTCATGCCGATGGCGGTGGTCAGCAGCACCGTGAGCGCGGCGAACAGCACCGTCCAGACGAAGATCGAGACGAAGGGGCCGCGCATGTCCGGGTCGCCGAACATGCGGGTGTAGTTGGCCAGTCCCACATTCACCTTGAAGCCGGGCTGCAGGCGCAGGCCCTTGCTGGGGCCGTCCTGGCCTTCGAAATAGCCAGTGTCGCGGTTGGGCCGATAGCTGGCCTTGCTGGTCATGTCCAGCAGACCGCCACCAGGCTCGGCCGCCCACACCGGCCTGAATGGCGCGAACTCGCGCAGGCCGGCGTAGGCCAGCACCCGCCGATCGGGCAGCTGCAGCTTGAGCATCTGCAGCCCCGGGCGCTGCGCGATCAGCGCGCGCAAATCCAAAGCGGGGCCGAGCGCAGCGCCATCGGCCTGCGCCTGCATGGTCACCGGCGAGTTCACTCGACCGGCCTCGGTCAACACCATGGGCGCGGAAACGAAGCGCGCGCCCTCGGCGCCCTCCGCGGGCGCGAGCTGCAGACGCACCGCGCCGCCGTCTGCGGCGTGCAGCGTGAAGGCCATCGCCCCAGCCTCGTCCACATCCGCTTGGTCCAGCAGGTAGGCGCGGGCGCGGTCCTCGCTCAGCAGGTTGCTGGACGAGTAGTTGGTGAAGCCGATCTGCACCGTGTAGACCAGCGGGAACGCCACGAAGGCCAGCATCGCGGCCACGCCAGGAAACAGGTAGCGCCAGGCCAGCGTGCGCGCCGACAGGTAGACGTACAGCGCCAGCATGCCAACGGCCAGCGTCACCACGGCCCACACTGGCTGGCCTTGCGCATGGAGGCTGAAGGCGATCCACGCGAAGGCCAGCGCCACCAGCGCGGCGAGCGACCGGCCGAGCCACGGCGAAGCACGCCGCCGTCCAGCAGCCGCCGCGGAACCGGCTTCGCCGGTCCGCTGGGGGCGCTCACCTGCCGGGGAGGCGTCGAAGGCGTTTTTGGGGGAGGTCATTTCACCAGCATGCGCGCCGCGGCCCCGTCCAGCGCCGCCTTGGGGCTCTGCCGGCCCTGGCTGATGGCTTCGAGCGCCGCGTCCATCGCCGGCCAGAAGCGGCCCACCTCGGGGATGTTGGGCAGGGGCTCGCCAGCGCGGGCGTTGTTCATCGTGGCCAGGATGCGTGCGTCGGCAGAGAGCTCGGCGTAGTAGGCCTTGTTGGCCGGCGTGCCCAGCGGCACGTCGGCGGAGATGAGCTTGAGCTGGTCCACCTTCAGCAGGTGGTGCTCGATGAATTCGCGGGCGATGTCCTTGTGCTTGCTGGGCGCGGCCACCATGCAGCCGAGCACGCCGACGAAGGGCTTGGTGGGCTGGCCGGCCACGACGGCCGGGATGGGTGCCACGGCGAAATCGATCTTCGCCTTTTGCGCATTGTCCCAGGCCCAGGGGCCGGTGATCATCATCGCCACCTCGCCGCGGGCGAAGCCGGCTTCCATCTCGGCGTAGCGCGCGCCGCGCGGCATGTGGCCGCCTTCAATCAGCCTGGCCAGCATCTGCGCGCCGGCCAGGGCGCCGGCGTTGTTCACGCCCACGACCGTGGGGTCGAGTTCGCCGGCGGCATTGCGCGCAAAGACAAAGCCGCCCGCACCAGCCAGCAGCGGCCAGGTGAAGAAGCTCTTGTTGTAGTCCCACAGAAGGGCACGCTTGCCCTGGCCTTGCAGCGCCTTGTCCAGCGCCATCACCTCGTCGAAGGTGGCCGGCGGTGTCTTCACCAGCGCGCGGTTGACGATCAGGCCAATGGCCTCGATGGACAGCGGATAGCCCCAGACCTTGCCGCGGTAGCTGAAGGCCTTCCAGGCCGAATCGTCGATCTGGTCGCGAACGCGCTGGTTGGGCGCCACCGGAACGATCAGGCCGGACTTGGCCCACTCGCCCACCCGGTCGTGCGGCCAGCAGAAGATGTCCGGGCCCTTGCCCGCGCCGGCGGCGGCCTGGAACTTGTCCGGCGCGCCCTCGGGGTGCTGCACCACCACCTTCACGCCCGAAACCCGCTCGAAGCCGTCGCCCACCTTCTGCAGGCCGTTGTAGCCCTTGTCGCCGTTGATCCACACCAGCAACTGCGGCGGCTTGTCGGCCGCATGGGCTGCGATGCAGGGCACCATGCCCAGCGCCAGCGCCGCCACGGCGGCCAATGCCTTGGGCTGAAGGCTCACGCCGCCAGCTCCGCCGCCGCGATGCGCCGGCAGGCCAGGCCCTTGTCGTCGAAGAGATAGGCCCTGTGCTCCGGAATCACCAGGCCCAGCGTCTGGCCCCCCTTGACGCGCGTGGCGCCATCCAGTTCGCAGGTGAGCTGCTCTTCCACGCCCGGGAAATCGCCATAGGCGTGCGTGGTGCTGCCCAGCGACTCGACGAAGGTGACGGCCATCTCGATGCGGTTGTCGGTGCCGACGCCGGCGGGCTCGAGGTGCTCGGGGCGCACGCCCAGGGTCAGCTTGGCGCCGGGCTTGAGCGCCTGGCCGTTCACGGCGCAGCGGATCAAGCCACCGCCTTGCAGGCGCACGGTGGCGCGGCTGGCCCCTGCGTCCACCAGTTCGGCCGCGATGAAGTTCATGCGCGGCGAGCCGATGAAGCCGGCCACGAACAGGTTGTCCGGATGCTCGTACAGCTCCAGCGGCGAGCCGACCTGCTCGATCTTGCCGGCCGACAGCACCACGATGCGGTCGGCCAGGGTCATGGCCTCGACCTGGTCGTGCGTCACGTAGATCATGGTCGACTTCAGGTCCTCGTGCAGCTTGGCGAACTCGTAGCGCATGCGCACGCGCAAGGCCGCGTCCAGGTTGGACAGCGGCTCGTCGAACAGGAAGACCTCGGGCTTGCGCACGATCGCCCGGCCAATGGCCACGCGCTGGCGTTGCCCGCCCGACAGATCCTTGGGCTTGCGCTGCAGCAGGTGCTCGATGTTGAGGATCTTGGCGGCGTGCTTCACCTGCCGGTCGATCTCGTCCTTGGGCACCTTGGCCAACTGCAAGCCGAACGCCATGTTTTCGTACAGGTTCATGTGCGGGTACAACGCGTAGCTCTGGAACACCATCGCGATGCCGCGCTCGGCCGGCGGAACCTCGTTGACCACCTTGTCACCGATGGACAAGGTGCCGCCGGTGATCTCCTCCAGCCCGGCGATGCTGCGCAAGAGCGTGGACTTGCCGCAGCCCGACGGACCGACGAAGACCATGAACTCGCCGTCGCGCACGTGCAGGTTGATGTCCTTGAGCACCTGCACGTCGCCGTAGGACTTCTGCACCTTCACCAGCCGCACGTCTGCCATGTCATGTCTCCGCGCCGCCGGTGGATCCCGCGGCCATCTGTTTCGTCAAGCACCCAGCGCCGAGGCCCGAGATGTAGCCAATATACATTCCTGTGCGGTCATTTCGCAATGCGGTTCGACCCCGGTCAAATGCCCATTTGCCCGGGGAGAACGGCCACTTCGGCCTCCATTCGGGTATTCCAGATGTAGGATTACTACACGGTTACTTGTCCGGACGTTTCATACTTGGCGCCATGCGCGAGATCGACCGGAAGCGATCCGCAGCCGCCGCACGGCACCACCCGCGAGGACCCCACCATGACCACCCCCCACCCCATGCTTGCCAACGCGCTGGCCGACCCAGCCACCGCGGCGTCTCACCCGCCGGCGTCGGTGCCTGCCGAGCAGGCCGCCTTCTGCGCCACGATCGCGCAGGAGCTGTCGCAGCGTGTCGACCCGGCCAGCGCCGAATCTGCCCTGCACGCCGCCGCGGTGGCCAGCCGCCAATTGCTCGCCGAGCGCTGGGCCGCCACGCAGGCGGCCGATGCGCAACGCGGCGCCACCGTGCGCCGGGTGCACTACCTGTCGCTCGAGTTCCTGATCGGCCGGGCCATGAACAACGCTGTCTCGGCGCTGGGCCTGACCGACACGCTGCAGGCCACGCTGCGTGAGCGGCACGGCCCGGCCCTGGGCGAACTGCTCGAGCGCGAGCCCGACGCGGCCCTCGGCAACGGCGGCCTGGGGCGGCTGGCCGCGTGTTTTCTGGATGCCTTCGCCACCTTGGGCCTGCCCAGCTTCGGCTACGGCCTGTTCTACAAGCACGGCATGTTTGCACAGGCCATCCAGGATGGCCGCCAGGTGGAGCGGCCCGACGAGTGGCTGAAGCACGGCAACCCCTGGGAGCTGCAGCGCGACGACGTGCGCTACATGGTGGGCTTCGGCGGCCGGGTGGACTCGGCCGGGGGCCAGTGCCGCTGGGTGCCGGCCGAAACCATCAACGCCCTGGCCCACGACTTCATCGTGCCGGGGCATGGCACCCAGCACGTGAGCACGCTGCGCAAGTGGCAGGCCCAGGCCGACCGGCCGATCGACTTCACCGCCTTCTGTCGCGGCGAGCACGCCGCAGCAGCGCAGCACCTGCTGGCAGCCGAGGCGCTGAACTGGGTGCTGTATCCGGACGACTCCACGCCCGCCGGTCGCGAGCTGCGCCTGCGCCAGGAGTTCTTCCTGGTCAGCGCCTCGTTGCAGGACATGCTGGCCCGGCATCTGCGCGAGCACAGCAGCATCACCACCTTTGGCCGCCACAACGCCGTGCACCTGAACGACACCCACCCCGCGCTGGCCCCGGCCGAGCTGATGCGCCTGTTGATGGATGAACACGGCCTCGACTGGAATGCCGCCTGGAAGGTGACCACCGACGCGGTGAGCTACACCAACCACACCTTGATGCCCGAGGCGCTGGAGACTTGGCCGGTGCGCCTGTTCGAGGCCATGCTGCCGCGCCACCTGGAGATCGTCTACGAGATCAACCGGCGATTCCTGGCCCTGGTGCACGAGCGATTCCCCGGCGACGACGCCATGGCCGCGCGCGTGTCGTTGATCGACGAATCGGGCGAGCGCCGCGTGCGCATGGCCGCGCTGGCCATCGTGGCCTCGCACAAGGTCAACGGCGTCTCGGCGCTGCACTCGGATCTGATGGTGCGCACGATCTTCGCCGACCAGGCCAGGATCTGGCCGGACCGCTTCATCAACGTCACGAACGGGGTGACGCCCAGGCGCTGGCTGGAGCAGGCCAACCCTGGCCTGTCCGAGCTGCTCGACAAGCACATCGGCAACGGCTGGCGCCGCGATCTGTCGCAGCTCGCCAGGCTGAAACCCATCGCCGCCGGCGCCGGCATCGGCAAGGCCTTTCTGGCGGTCAAGCGCGCCAACAAGCAGCGCCTGGCCGACCACATCCGCCAGGAGCTGGGCATCGCGGTGGAGCCGGACAGCCTGTTCGACGTGCACATCAAGCGCATCCACGAGTACAAGCGCCAGCTGCTCAACGTGCTGCACGTCGTGGCGCGCTACCAGGCCATCGTCTCGCAGCCGCACGCGGGCTGGACGCCGCGCACCGTGATCTTCGCCGGCAAGGCGGCCTCGGCCTACCACGCGGCCAAGCTGATCGTCCAGCTGATCCACGACGTGGCCCGCGTGGTGAACAGCGATGCCCGGGTGGGCAAGCTGCTCAAGGTGGTGTTCCTGCCCAACTACGGCGTGAGCCTGGCCGAGGGCATCCTGCCCGCGGCCGACCTGTCCGAGCAGGTCTCCACCGCCGGCACCGAGGCCTCGGGCACGGGCAACATGAAGTTCGCGCTCAACGGCGCCTGCACCATCGGCACCTGGGACGGCGCCAACATCGAGATGGCCGAGGCCATGGGCGCGGAAAACATGTTCGTGTTCGGCCTTCGCGCGGACGCGGTGGCCCGCACCAAGGCACTGGGCTACGATCCGAGCTTGTATGTGGAAGAAAACCTCGCCCTTCGTCGCGTGCTCGACGCCATTGGCAGCGGCTTGTTCTCGCACAGCGAGCCCGACCGCTACCGCGCCCTGGTGCAGCCCCTGCTGCACCACGACCCCTACATGCTGATGGCCGACTTCGCCGACTACGTGCGCACCCAATCCCGCGTGGACGAGCTCTACGAGGACCGGGCCGCCTGGGCCGAATGCGCCATCCGCAACCTGGCGGGCATGGGTGCATTCAGCGTCGACCGAACGGTCGATGAATACCGCCGCCTGATCTGGGCGGCGCCCGCGGGCTCCCCGCACTGACCTCATCGGCGCCCAGGCGCCGCGCCCCCATGCTCTCCGAAGCGCAAGTCCACGCCCTGCTCGAAGCCCGCCACGGTGACCCATTTGCAGCGCTGGGCCTGCACGCCGATGCCGATGGCGTGTTGTGGGTGCGGGCCATGCTGCCGGGCGCCACATCGGTGGTGGTGCACGACACCGCCACCGGCCGGCGCATCGCTGGGCTGGCCTTGCGCGATGAACGGGGCCTGTTCGAGGGCACACTGCCGCGGCGGCGCCAGCGCTTCGACTACCGCCTGCAGGTGACCTGGGCCGATGGCCAGCATGGCCGCTATGCCGACGCCTATGCGCATGGCCCGCTGATTGACGACGCCGACCTGCACTACCTGTCCGAAGGCACGCACCTGCGGCCCTTCGAGGTGCTTGGCGCCATCCCCATGCGCTTGGGCGAGGGCGTGTATGCGGTGGACGGCGTGCGCTTCGCCGTCTGGGCGCCCAATGCGCAGCGCATCAGCGTGGTCGGCAGCTTCAACAACTGGGACGGCCGCCGCCACCCGATGCGCTCGCGTGGCGCCTCGGGCGTGTGGGAGCTGTGGGTGCCGCACGCCGCGGTGGGCGACGCCTACCACTTCGAGATCGTGGCCGCCGATGGCCGCCTGTTGCCGCTGAAGGCCGATCCGTACGCCCGCGCCTGCCAGCTGCCGCCGGCCCAGGCCAGCATCGTGGCGCCGATGCCCGGGCGCAAGCCCCTTTCGGCCGAACGTGCGGCGGCCAATGCGCGCGGCGCACCCATGTCGATCTACGAGCTGCATGCCGGCTCATGGCGCCGCCACCCCGATGGCAGCTACCACGACTGGGACATGTTGGCCACGTCGCTGCCCGGTTATGTGGCCGACCTGGGATTCACGCACATCGAGCTGCTGCCCATCACCGAGCACCCGTTCTCGGGCTCCTGGGGCTACCAGACGCTGGGGCAGTACGCCGCCACCGCGCGTTTCGGTTCGCCCGAGGGCTTCTCCCGCTTTGTCGACGCCTGCCATGCCCAGGGCATCGGTGTGCTGCTCGACTGGGTGCCGGCGCATTTCCCGTCCGACGCCTTCGGCCTGGCCCAGTTCGACGGCACCGCGCTGTACGAATACGCCGACCTGCGCGAGGGCTACCACAAGGACTGGAACACGCTGATCTTCAACTTCGCCCGCCGCGAGGTGCGCAACTTCCTGGCCGGCAGCGCGCTGTTCTGGGTGGAGCGCTTCGGGCTGGACGGCCTGCGCGTGGACGCCGTGGCCTCGATGCTCTACCGGGACTACAGCCGCCAGCCGGGCGAATGGGTGCCCAACGTGCATGGCGGGCGCGAGAACCTCGAAGCCATCTCGCTGTTGCAGCGCGTGAACGAGATCCTGGGCGCCGAGACACCCGGCGCGGTCACGCTGGCCGAAGAGTCCACCGCGTTCCCCAAGGTGTCCGCACCCACCTGGGCAGGCGGCCTGGGCTTCCACTACAAGTGGAACATGGGCTGGATGCACGACACCCTGGCCTACATGGCACAGGACCCGGTGCACCGCCGCTACCACCACCACCAGATGACCTTCGGGCTGGTGTACGCCTACAGCGAGAACTTCGTGCTGCCGCTCTCGCACGACGAGGTGGTGCACGGCAAGGGCTCGCTGCTGAGCAAGATGCCCGGCGATGAGTGGCAGCGCTTCGCCAACCTGCGCGCCTACTACGGCTTCATGTGGGCCCACCCCGGCAAGAAGCTGCTGTTCATGGGCCAGGAATTCGCCCAGCCCGGCGAATGGAACCACGAGGCCGAGCTGCCCTGGGGCCTGCTGGCCGACCCGAAACACGCCGGCGTGCACGCCCTGCTGCGCGACCTGAACCGGCTCTACCGCCAACGGCCCGCGCTGCACCAGCTGGACACCGAGTCCGCCGGCTTCGAGTGGATCGATGCGGAGGACGCTGATCATTCGGTCTACTCCTGGCTGCGCCGCGACGCCGCGGGCCAGATGGTGCTGGTGGTGTGCAACCTCACGCCCGTGCCCCGCGAAGGCTGGCGCCTGGGCGTGCCCGATCAAGCCGGCAGCCCCGCGGTCTGGCGCGAGGCGCTCAACACCGATTCCGCGCACTACGGCGGCAGCAACCTGGGCAACGGCGCGGCGCGCCTGGCCGTGCAGGCGGTGCCCGCGCATGGGCGGGCGCGGTCCATCGTGCTCACGCTGCCGCCGCTGGCCACGCTCTACCTCACCCCAGACGCATGATGAGTCTCTTGCCCGATCGGCTGCAGGACGGCCGCAGCGCACCCATGGGTGCGCTGGCTCGCGACGGCGGTGTGAACTTCGTGGTGTTCTCCGACCATGCGCTGAGCATCGAGCTGTGCATCTTCGACACCTCGGGATCCCGAGAGTTGCGCCGCTACCGCTTGCACGGCCCGCACGATGGCCTGTTCCACGGCTTCCTGCCAGGCCTGGGACCGGGCCTGGTCTACGGCCTGCGGGCGCATGGGCCCCATCAGCCGGAGGCCGGCCACCGCTTCAACGCCAACAAGCTGCTGCTGGACCCCTGGGCACGCGAGATCGTTGGGCGCCATGTCTGGCGGCCCGAGCACTGCGGTCACAGTCCGGGCCACCCGGACGGCCACCGCTCCTTCGACACGCGGGACAACGCGGGCATTGCGCTCAAGGCCCGCGTGGCCGCGCCACCCAGCGTGGCGCCGGCCTGGCACAACGCGCCGCGCATCGCGTCTGCGGACATGGTGCTCTACGAGGTGCATGTCAAGGGCTTCAGCCAGCGCTTGCCCGGTGTTCCCGAAGGCCTGCGCGGCACCTATGCCGGACTGGCTCATCCGGCCGCGATCGCGCACTTCAAGGCGTTGGGGGTGACCACGCTGTCGCTGCTGCCGGTGCACTACCACCTGGACGAGCCCGGCCTGGCCGAGCACCACAGGGTCAACTACTGGGGCTACAACACGATCGGCTTCTTTTGCCCCGACCCGCGTCTGGCGCAGCGCCATGACGACCCGGCGGAGGTGGCCCAAGAGTTTCGGTCGATGGTGCACACGCTGCACCAGCACGGCCTGGAGGTGGTGCTCGACGTGGTCTACAACCACACCGCCGAAGCCAGCGAATTCGGTGCCACGCTCAGCATGCGCGGCCTGGACAACGCCAGCTGGTACCGGGCCGTGCCCGAGGATCGCAGCCGCTGCGACAACACCACCGGATGCGGCAACACGGTGCAGGTGGCCCACCCGCGCGTCACGCAATGGGTGCTCGATTCGCTGCGCTGCTGGGTGCAGGAGTTTGGGGTGGACGGTTTCCGCTTCGACCTGGCCCCGGTGCTGGGCCGCACCGCGCACGGCTACGACGCCCACGCGGCGTTCTTCACGGCGCTGCGGCAGGACCCGGTGCTGGCCCCCGTGCACCTGATCTCCGAGAGCTGGGATGCCGGCCATGGCGGCTACCAGGTGGGCCGCTTCCCGCCGGGCTTTCAGGAATGGAACGACAAGTTTCGCGACAGCGTGCGCCTGTATTGGCTGAACCAGCCCCAAGGCCCGCGCGTCGGCCGCGGTGAGTTCGCGCGTCGATTCACCGCATCCAGCGACCTGTTCCACCACGATACCCGCCGGCCGAGTGCCAGCGTCAACTTCATCGCCGCCCACGACGGTTTCACGCTCGCCGATGTGGTGTGTTATCAAACCAAGCACAACGCCGCCAACGGCGAAGGCAACCGCGACGGGCGCGACGGCGAACCTTGCGCGGCCTTCGGCGACGAAGGGCCGAGCACCGACCCGTCGATCAAAGCCATCCGCAACCGCGTGCGACGCGCCATGCTGGCCACGCTGTTGCTGTCACAAGGCACGCCAATGCTGTGTGCCGGCGACGAGATCGGCAAGACCCAGGGCGGCAACAACAACGCCTGGTGCCAGGACAACGCGACCAGCTGGCTGGACTGGTCCGAGGCCGACACCGGCCTGATGGCCTTCGTGGCCGAGGCCCTGGCGCTGCGCCGCGCCGAGCCCGCGCTGCGCCACGACGCCTGGTTCCTGCCCGACCGCGGCGCCTTCACCTTGCGCTGGCTGGCCCCGGGTGGCCACGACATGCAGGTGGACGATTGGCATCACAGCGCCAGCCTGGGTTTCGCCTGCCTCATCTCCGGCGGCGGCGCCTCGGGCAGCGCCCCGCTGCTGATCTGCTTCAACCCCGAGCCGCTGGACATCCCGTTCACGCTGCCCCCCGGTCGCTGGGAAGTGGCGCTGGATTCCAGCGCCGAGCTGCCACGCGAGCCTGCTCTGCAGGCCACGCGGGCACTCACCGTTCCGCAGCGCTGCCTGCTGGTGCTGCGCAATGCGTGACCCACCCCGGAGCACCTTCGGCGCTGCCCCCTCAAGGGGGCGACGCCAGTGGCCCGGCAAAGCCGGCTCCACGGCGTCTGCTTGGTTGCGCCAGGTCGATGCATCAACGAAGGCGCGCGGCGCCACGGAGCAACTGACATGAAGACCCCCGCCCGCTCCAGCGGCGTGCTGCTGCACATCACCTCCCTGCCCGGCCCGCACGGCATCGGTGACTTCGGCCCGGCGGCCTACCGCTTCGCCGACTGGCTGCAGCGCACCGGCCAACACATCTGGCAATGGCTGCCCACCACGCCCATCGGACCCGGCAATTCGCCGTACCAGAGCGTGTCGGCCTTCGCCGGCAGCCCCTTGATGGTGGCCCTCGAGCCTCTGGTGGAGCACGGCTGGCTCAAGCCTCCCGCCGCACCCGTCGGCGGTTTTGACGAGCTGCGCGTGCACTTCGAGCGCGTGGTGCCATGGCGCCTGACCCAGTTGCGCGAGGCCTTTGCCGGCTTCGAGGCGCGGGCCACCGCGGCCGACCGGGCCCAACTGCAGGAGTGGGCGGACCTGCACGCCTACTGGCTGGACGACTACACACTGTTCATGGCGCTGGAAACCGCCCATGCTGGCCAGCCCTGGTGGACCTGGTCGGCGGCGCTGCGCGACCGCGATCCGCTTGCGCTGGCCGAGGCCACCGCGCAGCACGGTGGCGAGATTGGTTTCTGGCGCTTCGTGCAATGGTGTTTCGACACCCAGTGCGCGGCGCTCAAGGCCTACTGCAACCAGCGCGGCATCGCGTTGATGGGCGACCTGCCGATCTTCATCGCCCACCACAGTGCCGACTGCTGGGCGCGGCCCGACCTGTATCACCTGGACGATCAATGCCAGCCCACCGTGGTGGCCGGTTGCCCGCCCGACGACCTGGGTCCGCTGGGACAACGCTGGGGCAACCCCTTGTACCGCTGGGACCGCATGGCCGCCGAAGACTTCGCCTGGTGGACTTCGCGCGTGCAGCGCGCACTGGACCAGGCCGACATCTTCCGCATCGACCACTTCCGCGGCTTTGCCGGCTACTACGAGATCCCGGCATCCAGCCCCACGGCGCAGATCGGCCGATGGGTGCCCGGCCCCAGACGCGCGTTGTTCGACGCCATCACCAAGGCGCTGGGGCCGCTGCCCATCGTGGCCGAGGACCTGGGGTTGGTCACGCCCGACGTGACCGAGCTGCTGGCGCAGACGGGTTTCCCGGGCATGAAGCTGATCTGCTTCGCCTTTGGCGGCGACGCCAGCAGCGACTTCCTGCCACACAACTACCGGCCCAACTGCATCGTCTACAGCGGCACGCACGACAACGACACCGCGCGCGGCTGGTGGGACGCCGCCCCGGAACACGAGCGCCGCTATGCCGGCACCTACCTCGCGTGTTCAGCGTCCGACGTGCACTGGGCCATGATCCGGGCGGCCAGCAACTCGGTGGCCGCGATGGCCGTGTTCCCGCTGCAGGACGTGCTCGGCCTGGGCACGGAACACCGCATGAATGTGCCCGGCACCCTGGGCGACCCGAACTGGACCTGGCGCTTCAGCTGGGCCATGCTGGGCACCGAACCCGGCCGCGTGCTGGCCCTGATCACCGCCGCCAGCGGGCGCGGACCGATCGACCCGCTGGGTCTGCCGCGGCGTGCGTCCGGCGGAGGCAGCGCGGCGTCGTACTGAGCGCGCCGGCAGGCCCGCGTCGCGGCCCGGGCGCCCATCGGCGTGCCGACTCGATGGACCGACGGGCCGGCACTTTGTTGCCGGTCAACGCCCGGCCCACCAGCCGCGCGGCGACGCCGCGCAATGAGCCAGCTCAATCCATGACGGCGACCGATGTGGTCCGCTTGGCCTTGTCTGGTGGGCGCGGTTGAAGGCGGCCCCAGGATGCAGGCTGGAACGGCCTCGACGGTTCGGCCCGGCCGGTCAGTTCATGGCGCAACATTGGAGGACCATCATGACCCGTTCGTTCGGAGCTTCGAACTGGACCATCCCGCGGCGGTGGCTCAGCCCACTTCAAGGCGTGCTCGGGCTGCTGCTGGCACTGACGGGCGGCACGGCCCCGGCCCAGCCGACGGGCTACGACGCGGTCTCGGGCATGTTGGTCATCCCGTCCGTGCAGGTTGGCGCCGAGGTGTACGCGAACGTGCGCCTGCTCAACCTCGGCAGCTTCCGGTTCATCCTGCAAACGGCGGACCTGCAGAACCCGCCGGGCGCCAGCGTGGCGCGCTACGACCCGGCCTCGGGGCTGCTCAGCATCCCCGCGGTGAAGGTGGGCGCCGAGACCTACCTTGATGTCACGCTCCTGAACCTCGGCAGCTTCACGTTCACGCTGCAGACCGCCACCTTGCTGCCCACCGAGACCTTGGCGGCGGTCAATGAGCTGCTGCGCAAGAGCGAGACGCTCTGGGCCACGGCTGTGCCGACGAGCGGGGCGGCCCGTATGTCGTTGAGCGACGCGTGCTACCGCAACGACGGACGCACCCGGGACTACCTCGTCACCGAGGTCGACACCGACCCCAGTGGTTTCCGCAGCCAGTATGCCTACCGCGTCGGCGAGAAGCTGGCCAATCTGCAGGTGCTGGCGCAGCGCACGACCACTGTGCCAGGCGGGGGTACGCGCCAGGAACTCGATGTGCAATACGACGCCAGCCTCACCGATGGGTCGGCGGTCGCCGCCGTGACCGCCACGGTGGTCAGTGGCAACACGGCGGGTTCGCCGGGCTGTCGCACGGGTCAAGCCTCGTCGACCTGGCGCTACTTCGGCAACCAGCAACTGGTCCAGGTGGGCGCGCGGGCGCTCAACATCCGCGACGAGCGCTACCTGATGTCGAGCGGCAACGTTGCGTCCCCGGCCGTCAACTACACCCGCGCGGTGGATTGGGTGGTGAACGACCCGATGGGCAATGCCACCTACGTCATCGTCAGCGGCCCGGGGCCGGCAGCCTCGGTGGGCGGCGTGCCGACGGCGTTCTCGCTGAAGATGATCTCGCCGCGACTGTTGCGCAGCGCCGCCGAATTGGCAGGGGTGACGGGGAACTACCTCAACTGGATGGACGACGATGGCTTCCGCTATTGCCGTATTGCCGGCTCGGGTGTGCCATTGGCCGCGCTGGCCGACTGTGCCGGCCAAGGCGCCAAGGACACCAGCTGGGGCTGGACCACTTCGACGCTGAGCGCGGCGGCCGATGCCTCGTTCGACAACCTGGGCTTCGTGGTCAGTGGCCTCTACACCTTTGCCGTCTACAACGACGATGGCTGGAAGACCGTCAACGGCCACGCGGGCCGCACGCCGATCGCCGTCTACACCGATGTGCTGGAAAGCCTGCCCTACCGCTTCGTCGACGTGGCGAGCACGGGGGCCTCGGCGGACTTGTTCCCGCACCTGAAGTTCGGCGCGATGTCCATCGCCCAAGTAAGGACCAACCTGCTGAGCGCAACGCCCGCCGCGATGAACGTCAGCTGGACAGCGCTGCCGGCCGGCAACCCCTACCGCGTGTACGAGGTCTGGGAGTATTTCCAGGGCGCGAAGGTCGGCAATGCGAGCGGCGTGTTCTTCCCGGCGTACCGTTCACTCGCCGAACTGTTTCCGGGCAGCAACGTTCAGTCGGTCGGCAATTGGCCCGTCTCGCCCAAGCCATCCGCCATGTCGAGCAAGGCCTACTCCGAGTTCCTGCTGCTGTACACCGATCGCAAGGACCAGCAGATCCGCAGCAAGGTGTCGTTCAACTGAGCCGCCAAGACCACCGAGCCCGGCGCGCCGCCGGGCTCGGTGTGGCCCTGTCTAGCGTTTGGCTAACGGTGGTCTTTGACACTGCACGACGTCGGGCCCCAGGTGGACATCGGGCTCGCCATCGGACCTCGGCAGATTTCGGAGACCCCCATGCCCCCTTCAAGCAAGCGCGCCCTTGCCGTGCCTTCTCGGCACTGGCGGGTCTGGATCCAGGCCATGCTCGGTCTGGCACTGGCCCTGGTCGGCAGCACCTCGGCGGCGCAGCCGACCAGCTACGACGCCGCGTCGGGCATGCTGGTCGTTCCATCGGTGCAGGTCGGGGCCGAGGTCTACACGAACGTGCGCCTGCTCAACCTCGGCGGCTTTCGGTTCGCGCTGCAGACCGCCGACCTGCAGACCCCACCAGGAACCGCCGTCGCGCGCTATGACGCGGCCTCGGGCCTGCTGGCCATTCCAGCCGTGAAGGTGGGCACCGAGGTCTACCTCGATGTCACGCTGCTCAACGTTGGCAGCTTCACCTTTGCACTGCAGACGGCCGACTTGCTGCCCGCCGAAACACTGGGCGCGGTGAACGATCTGTTGCGAAAGACCGAGACGCTCTGGGCCACGGCAGCGCCGGTCAGCGGTGCGGCCCGCATGTCATTGACCGATGGCTGCTACCGCAACGATGGCCGCACCCGCGCCTACCTGGTCAGCGAGGCCGATGCCGACCCGGCCAACTTTCGCGGCCAGTACGCCTACCTCGTCGGAGAGAAGCTCGGCAACCTTCAGGTGCTGGCCCGCCGCAGCGTCACCGTGCCCGGCGCCGGCAACCGCGAGGAACTGGATGTGCAGTACGACGCCACCTACGGCGACGGCTCGGTGGCGCATGCGGTGCTGGCCACGGTGGTCAGCGGCAGCACGCTGGGCGTGCCCGGCTGCAGCACGGGGCAATCGGCGTCCAACTGGCGCTACTTCGGCAACCAGCAGCTGGTGCAGGTCGCGGCGCGCTCGCGCAACATCCGCGACGAGCGCTATCTGATGTCGACGGGCAATGTCGCCTCGCCCGGCGTTTACTACACGCGCGACGTGCAGTGGTCCATCAGCGACCCGATGGGCAATGCCACCTACGTGGTGGTCAGCGGCCCGGGGCCGGCGGCCACCGTCGGAGGCGTGGCAAGCCCGTTCTCGCTGAAGATGGTCTCGCCACGTCTGCTGCGCAGCGCGCCCGAGTTGGCGGGCAAGACCGGCAACTTCCTCAACTGGCTGGACGCCGACACCTTCCGCTTCTGCCGCATTGCCGGGTCGGGTGTGCCGGTCGCCGCCCTGGCCGATTGCACGGCCCAGGGCGCCAAGGACAATGCCTATGGCTTTGTCAGCTCGACGCTCAACTCGACTGCCGATGCCTCGTTCGACAGCCTGGGTTTCGTGGCCGGCGGCCTCTACACCTTCGCCGTCTACAACGACGATGGCTGGAAGACCATCAACGGGCATGCAGGCCGCACGCCGATCGCGGTCTACACCGATGTCCTGGAGAGCCTTCCCATGCGCTTCGTCGACATGGCGGGCGCGGGTGCCACGGCGGACAAGTTCCCTCGCCTGAGCTTCGGCGGCATGTCCATCGCGCAGGTGCGCAGCAACCTGCTCAGCGCCAGCCCGGCAGCGATGGGTGCGAGTTGGACCGCCTTGCCCGCGGGCGGCCCCTTCCGCGTCTACGACCTGTGGGAGTACTTCCAGGGCGCCAAGACCGGCAACGCGGGCGGCGCCAGCACCCCGGGCTACCGCTCGTTCATCGAGTACTTCCCCGGCAGCAAAGCCCTGTCGGCCAGCGGCTGGCCGGTTTCACCCAAACTGGCGGCCATGTCGAGCAAGGCCTACGCCGAGTTCGTGCTGTTGTATGTCGACCGCGACGACCTGCAGATCCTGAGCAAGGTGTCGTTCAACTGAGCCTGTGAGACGCCAGACCCGTCGCGCGAATCAGCCCGGCAGCACCCGCCACACCTGCACCGATTGCGGCGGCACCGTGACGCGCGACGATGGCAACGGCGCGGCACCCCCATCGCGGCCCAGTGGCGCGTTCGGATAGAGCCGGCGCAGCGCCATGTTCGGCGACAGGCCGGGCACGCTGGCGGTCGCCTCGGTGGTGCCGTAGTTGATGAGCACCAGTGTGCGCTCCTGGTCCCAACGGCGCTGGAACCCCAGCACCAGGCCTTCGGCGAACGAGTGCTCGAAGCTGCCGCGTGCGATGGACGGCAGGGTGTTGCGCAGACTCAGCATGGCCTTGTAGAAGGCGTGAATGCCGTTCGGGTCCTGCATTTGCGCCTGCGCGTTGTGCGTCGCGACGTTCGGTGAGACGGGGCGGAAGGGCTGCCCTGTCGTGAACCCCGCATTGGCCGTGTCAGCGGTCCAGCTCATCGGCGCGCGCAGCGGAAAATCGCCCTGCAGGCTGTGCACGCCGGCCTGGCCCACTTCCTCGCCGTAGTAGATGAAGGGGGTGCCCGGCTGCAGCAGATAGCCTGCAGCGGACAGCTTGTATTGCGCGAGGTCACCGCTGACCTGGTCCCACAGGCGCTTGCCGGCAAAGATGTCGTGGCTGCTGACAAAGGTGGCCATCGTGGGCGAGGCCGTCCGGTAGTACTCGGCCAGGCGCTTGACCGAATCCGGCTGGCCCTGCGCTGCTTTGACGAAATGGTCCACGTAGCCGAAGGCGAAGGCGCCGCCGCACAGCTGGGGGTCGCCATAGTCCGTGGGCTTGGCCGTGGCTTCGCACACCACGTAACGTTGCGGGTAGCCCTTGATCAGGTCTTGCACCTGCTTGGTGATGCGGCGGCTTTCGGGCTGGTCGTTCCAGTCCTTCGCGTTGTTCTCGATCAGGTGTGGCACGGCATCGAGCCGGTAGCCGTCCAGGCCCCGGTTGAGCCAGAAACGCAAACTGTCGAAGTGGTAGGACTGGACCGCTGGATTGCGAAAGTTGAAATCCGGCATGTGCGGGCCGAAGGTGCCGAAGTAGTAGCCCTTGGCATCGGCGGCCGGCCTGGGCAGCGCCTTCAGCGGGCCTTTGAATTCCCAGGGCTGGCTGGCGGTGTGGTACCAGGGGTTCTGCCCCCAGATGTCCCAGCCTGGCGGGGCGTCGTCGGACCAGACGAACCAGTCGCGGAAGGGTGCTCGGGCGTCCTGGCGCGCACTGACGAACATGGGGTGGCTGGCGGCCGCGTGGTTGATCACGTAGTCCATGATCACGCCGATGCCTCGCGCATGCGCTTGCACGAGCAGCTCGTCCAGATCGGCCATCGAACCGTAGTCGCGCTCGATGGCGCGGAAATCGGTGGTGGCGTAGCCGTGGTCGCGGTCGGCACTGGCCGTCACGGGCATCAGCCAGAGGCCCTTGATGCCCAGGTCCTTGAGGTAGTCCAGGCGCGAGATCAGGCCGCGCAGGTCGCCGATGCCGTCGCCGTCGCTGTCCTGGTAGGCGCGCACGAAGACCTCCATGAACGCTCCGTGGTGCCAGCCCTCGGCCATGGCGCTGGCGCCGTGTTGCGCTCGCACGGGCGAGGTGTCCAGGCCGGGTGGTGGGGGCGCAGTGGCGCATCCGCCGGCCAAGGCGACGGCGGCGGCCAGGCCGGCCAGCGACCACGCGGCACGCGCGGCCTGGGGTGCGGGGCGGCAGACGGGTTCGCTCATCAATGCACCTGAAAGACCCGCACGGATTGCGCGGGCAGATCGATGCGGGCATGGCCCGTGCCGTCCGCACTGGTGCCCACGCCGGCAGCGGGAAAGCCCGAGATCAGGCTGGCACCGGCAGGCAGGGCGGCGACATCCACGTTGGCCACCGCACCGCCGTAGTTCAGCAGCACCAGCACGCGCTCGGTCCCCAGCGTGCGCTGGAAGCCCATCACCTGGCCGGACACGAAGGGCGCGACATAGGCCCCGCGTGCAACGGCCGGTGAGCCGTTGCGCAAGGCCATCAGCGCCTTGTAGTGCGCCAGCAGCGAAGCCGGATCGGCAGATTGCGTCTGCACGTTGGCGGTGAGCACATTGGTGGCCAGGGCGCGGTAGGGTGTGCCCGAAGTGAAGCCGGCGTTCACCGCATTGGCGGTCCAGCCCATCGGCGAGCGCAGGCGGCCGTCATCTGGCAGCTGGGCGCCCCCCAGGCCGACTTCTTCGCCGTAGTAGACGAAGGGTCGCCCCGGCAGCAGCAGCAGCGTGGCCGCGGCCATCTTCAGTTGCGCCACGTTGCCGCCGAGTTGGTCCCAGGGGCGTTCACCGGCGAAGGCGTCGTGGTTGGACAAAAAGGTGGCCATGCTGGCCGGTGCGGTGCTGAAGTAGTCGCTCACCTTCTGGATGGCCGAGGCCTGGCCGCGCGCCGCATTGATGATCTGGCCTTGCAGCCCGAAGGCAAAGGCGCTGCCGCAGGCGCTGCTGGCGGCAAAGCCTTGCGGGTCGTCCGGCGCTTCGCACACGATCGTGCGCCGGGTGTAGCCGGCCGCCAGCGCCTGCATCTGCTGCATCAGCGTGTAGTTGCGTGGCTGGTTCAGCCACGCGGCCGGGCCGTTTTCCACCAGGTTGCCCACCGCATCGAAGCGGAAGCCGTCCACGCCCCGATTGAGCCAGAAGCGCTGGTTGTCCAGGTGGTAGGCCACCACCGCCGGGTTGAGCAGGTTCCAGTCGGGCATCTGGTCCCAGAAGGGCGCGTAGTAGGCACCGTTGGCCGTGCTGCGCCAGGGGTTGCCGCCGAACACACTCCAGCCGCTGGGGGCCGGGTTGGCCCAGACATACCAGTCGCGAAAGGGGTTGGCCGCGCCATCCTTGGCATTGACGAAGGCCGGATGCGTGCCCGCGCTGTGGTTCATCACGTAGTCCACCGTCACGCCGATGCCACGCGCGTGGGCCTGCCTGATGAGCTCGTCGAAGTCGGCCAGGCTGCCGTAGGCCGGCTCGATGGCGCGGTAGTCGGCCACCGCGTAGCCGTGGTCGCCATCCTGGCTGCGATTCACCGGCAACAGCCACAGGCCCTTGACGCCCAGGTCCTTCAGGTAGTCCAACCGGGCGGTGAGGCCACGCAGGTCGCCCATGCCGTCGCCATCGCTGTCGGCGTAGCTGCGTACGAAGATCTGCATCGTGGCGCCGTATTCCCAACCGGCCTGCAGCGGGCTGCCCGGGTCGGCCACCGCCACCGGGCTGGCGTCCACCACCGGCAACGAGGGTGCAGGCGCCGGGGTGGGCGCGGGGGCTGGTGCAGGTGATGGGGTCGGCGCCACCGGCGCCGTGCTGCCACCTCCCCCGCCACCACAGCCCACCAAGGCCAGGGACATGATCCAGGCACTCAGTACGGCCGGTCGCTCAGATCGATGTGAAGAACGCATGGGTGTAGGAAAATTACTCGTTGTCGCGCTCGAAAATTGCCGGCAGGATAGCGCCTTTGCCTATAGATCGGAATACGGTGCGTCCCTCGATTTGTAGTTTTGCTACTTTTCTGGCGCTCGCTGCGGCGGCTGGATCGGCCTGGGCACAGCGTGCCGATTGCGATGCGGCGGCTTTCGCACGCGTGCTTCAACCCGCCATGGGCCAGGCCGAAGCGCAAGCCCATTGGCTCAGTCAACGGCTGATCCGCTGGCCGGGCACCGCAACGCCCGACAGCCGTTTCCGCTTGCTGTGGGCGCCGCGCGGCGGCATCACGGCCCAAACGGGTTCACGGGCCGGCGGATTTCGGGCGGCTCTGTTGCTGCAGCGCCTCAAGGCGGCCTTGCCCGCGCCGCTCGCGCAACGCTTCAAATTCGTGGCACCCGGTGCCGACCTCAGACTGCCTGAGCAGGCCCTGGGGCGGCTACCCGAATGGCTGCAGGGCGAGTTGGTGCTGGTCGATGAAGCCGCCGATGGCACCGTGCGTCGGGCCACGGCGCTGCAGCTGGCTGGCGCCCTGGACGACCGCTTTGCCGCAGCCACCCGGGCCACCGATCTGGGCGCCACCTGGCGCGCCGGGCGTTCTTCCTTCGCGAGCACTGGCCATGGACGCTCATCCTTCGCGCTTTGGGCCCCCACGGCGCAGCAGGCCTGGGTCTGTTTGCACGGCGGTGGTGCGGCGCGTGCGACCCAAGCGCTGCCGCTGCGGCGCGATCCCGCCACCGGCATCTGGCGCGCCCACCGGGCGGGCGACCTTTCTGGGCGGTCCTACACCTACCTGGTGGAGGTGTTCGTGCGCGGCACCGGCCTGGTGCGCAATCGGGTCACCGACCCGTATTCGCTGAGCCTGACCGCCGACTCTGGCCACTCCGTCTTCACGCGGCTGGACACGCCGGCACTGAAGCCCGAGGCCTGGGACGACACGCCCACACCCGCGACCGTGGCCGCGCCCACCGACATGGTGATCTACGAGCTGCACGTGCGCGACTTCTCCATCGGCGACGCCAGCGTCAGCGCGCCGCACCGCGGCAAGTACGCTGCCTTCACCGAGCCGCAGGCCAACGGCATGCGCCACCTGCAGGCACTGGCCAAGGCGGGCCTGACCGACGTGCACCTGCTGCCGGTGTTCGACATCGCCAGCATCCCCGAGCGCGATTGCACCACCCCGGCCATCCCCGCCGGCGCGCCCGATGGCGAAGGCCAGCAGGCCGCGGCCATGGCCGGCAAGGCGCAGGACTGCTTCAACTGGGGCTACGACCCATTGCACTACACCGCTCCCGAAGGCAGCTACGCCACCAACGCGGCCGATGGTGCCGTTCGCGTCCGAGAGTTCCGCGCCATGGTGCAGGCCCTGCACCGCGCCGGGCTGCGCGTGGGCATGGACGTGGTCTACAACCACACGCCCGCGTCCGGCCAGCAGGCCAGGTCGGTGCTGGACCGCTTGGTGCCCGGCTACTATCACCGATTGGACGCGTCCGGAAAGGTCGAGCACAGCACCTGCTGCGACAACACCGCCACCGAGCACGCGATGATGGCCAAGCTGATGCTCGATTCGGTGCTGGTCTGGGCCAAGGACTACCGCATCGACTCCTTCCGCTTCGACCTGATGGGCCACCAGCCGCGCGCCGTGATGCAAGCGCTGCAGCGCCGCCTGAAGGCCGAAACCGGCCGTGACATCGCGCTCATCGGCGAGGGCTGGAACTTCGGCGAGGTGGGCAATGGCGCCCGCTTCGTGCAAGCCTCGCAGCTCAGTCTGAACGGCACCGGCATCGGCTCGTTCAGCGACCGCGGGCGCGACGCCGTGCGTGGTGGCGGCCACGGCGATGGCGGCGAGGCGCTGGCCTCGGCCAAGGGCTGGATCCATGGCCCGCGCGGTGAGGCACGCATCGACGGCCCGCTGGCCGATGGCCTGCGCGTGGGCCTGGCCGGCGCGCTGAAAAGCTATCGCATGACCGACGCGTCCGGGATCGAACGCACGCTGGGCGAGATGCCCTACGGCGGCAACCAGCCCGCCGGCTTCGCCAGCCAGCCCGCCGAGACCGTCAACTACGTCGAGAACCACGACAACCACACGCTGTTCGACATCAGCGCGCAGCGGCTGCCCGCCGACACCTCGCGCGAGGACCGGGCGCGGGTGCAGCACCTGGGTGCGGCCATCGTTGCGTTCAGCCAGGGCATCGCTTACTTCCATGCTGGCCAGGACATCCTGCGCAGCAAGAGCGGCGACCGCAACAGCTTCGACTCGGGCGACTGGTTCAACCGGCTCGATTGGACCTACCAGGACAACGGCTTCGCTGCCGGCCTGCCGCCAGCCGACGACAACCGCAGGGACTGGCCATACTGGCGCCCGTTGCTGGCCAACGATCGAATCAAGCCGACCGCCACCGAGATCGCCTGGGCGCGCGACGCCTTCCGCGATCTGCTGAAGATCCGCGCCAGCAGCACGCTGTTCCGCCTGCGCACGGCCGACGAGGTGAGCCAGCACCTGCGCTTCCACAACACCGGGCCAGGGCAGGTGCCGGGCCTCATCGTGGGCCAGCTCGATGGCCAGGGCCTGGCCGGCGCAGGCTTCGCGCAGGTCGTCTACTTGCTCAATGCCCATGCGCAGCCGGCATCGACCACGGTGCCCGCCTTGGCGGGCAAGCCGCTGGTCCTGCACCCGGTGCACCGCGCGCCCGGTGCGGCCGACCAGCGCTCGGCCGGTGCCGCCTTCGATCCGGCCACCGGGCGTTTCGACATCCCCGGGCGCAGCGCGGTGGTGTTCGTGGCGGACTGAAGCCGGACTGAAGCCGGGCTTGAGGCGTACGCCGCGGGTGGCACACTGGCCCCCTCGTCATGCCGGGGCCTGCCCATGCTGATCCTCCTGAAATGGCTGGTTCTGGCCGCCATCGCCCTCGCGGTCGGCTTGCTGGCGGCCGGCCAGATGGGCGCACTCAAGGGCACGCGCCCGGCGGACCTGGGTGTGAAGAACGGGCGCCTGAAGCCGCCGTCGAACACCCCCAACAGCGTGTCGAGCCAGACCGCGCTGCACCCGGGCCACCCGATGGCCGCCGATGCCACCATCGCGCCCCTGCCCTTGCACGGCGATGCCGCTGCCACGATCCGCGGGCTGCAGCAAGTGGTGGCGGCCCAACGCGGTGCCGCCGTGGTCGAGCAGGGCCCGGACTACCTTTACGCCCAGTTCACGACGCCCGCGCTCCAGTTCGTCGACGACGTCGAGTTCTGGGTCGACCCGTCGGCCGGGGTGGTGCAGGTGCGCTCCGCCTCGCGCATCGGCCGCAAGGACTTCGGCGTGAACCGGGCGCGCATCGAATCGCTGCGCACGCAGTGGGCCGCCAAGGCTTCTGGCGGTTGAGCACCGGGCCGGTTCGGCCACTGTGGCCTAATACGGGGTTTGCTTGAACCTCATCGGAGCCCCCATGGCCAACAAGATCCGTACCGAAGCCGACCGCAAGGCCACCCCGCGTCCCGCGTCCCCCAATGGCACCACGCCCACCACCGGCCACGGCCAGAAGGTGAGCCTGGAGCGTGGTTCGCACACGCGCAGCAAGAAAAATCCCGGCAAGCGCGCCGGCAAGGGCGGCTGAACCAGCCTTGCTGACCTGCGCTGCCGACCCGTGCGCGTCGGACCGCAGGCCAGGCTTCTGATGGGTCCGCCTTGGGCACAGCGTCCATGGACGCGTGTGTCGATCGCTCGGGCCCCGCACCTCCCCCTGCAACAGCCACCCCATGCTGCGGATCACTGAGCTGCGGCTGCCGCTGGGCCATGCCGAGGGCGCGTTGCGCCCGGCGGTGCTGGTGCGGCTGGGTTTGACCGACGCCGAGCTGGCTCGGTTCACGGTCTTCAAGCGCAGCTACGACGCGCGCAAAAAGACGGCCGTGGTGCTGATCTACACGCTGGACTGCGAGCTGGCCGAGGGCGTCGACGAGGCGGCCGTGTTGGCCCGCCACGCCAGCGACAGCCACATCCGGCCCAGCCCGGACACGCGCTACCGCTTGCTGGCGCACGCGCCGGCCGACTTCGGCTCGGCGGGCCGTGCAAGGCCGGTGGTGGTCGGCTTCGGCCCCTGCGGCCTGTTTGCCGCGCTGATCCTGGCCCAGATGGGCCTGCACCCGCTGGTGCTGGAGCGCGGCCGCGCCGTGCGCGAACGCACCAAGGACACCTGGGGCCTGTGGCGGCAGGGCGTGCTCGATCCTGAGTCGAACGTGCAGTTCGGCGAGGGCGGCGCCGGCACCTTCAGCGACGGCAAGCTGTGGAGTCAGATCAGCGACCCGCGGCACCTGACGCGCAAGGTGCTCACCGAGTTCGTCAAGGCCGGCGCGCCGGAGGAGATCCTGTTCGTGGCCAAGCCGCACATCGGCACCTTCCGGCTGGTGAGCATGATCGAGAAGATGCGCGCCGAGATCGAGTCGCTGGGCGGCGAGATCCGCTTCGAGCAACGCGTGGCCGATCTGCGCATCGAGGCCGGCCAGGTGCGCGGTGTGGTGCTGGCCAGCGGCGAGCAGATCGTCGCCGACCACGTCGTGCTGGCCCTTGGCCACAGTGCACGCGACACCTTCGCGATGTTGCAGCGGCGCGGTGTGCACCTGGAGGCCAAGCCCTTCTCGGTCGGCTTTCGCATCGAGCACCCGCAGAGCCTGATCGACCGGGCGCGCTTCGGCCCCAATGCCGGCAACCCGATCCTGGGCGCGGCCGACTACAAGCTGGTGCACCATGCCAGCAATGGCCGCTCGGTCTACAGCTTCTGCATGTGCCCGGGTGGCACGGTGGTGGCGGCCACGTCCGAGGCCAAGCGCGTGGTCACCAACGGCATGAGCCAGTACTCGCGCAACGAGCGCAATGCCAATGCCGGCATCGTGGTGGGCATCGCGCCGGAGGACTATCGCCAGGACAAAGCGTCCGCCTTGCCGGGCAGCCCGGTGAACCCGCTCGATGGCGTGGCCTTTCAGCGCCACTGGGAATCCCGCGCATACGAACTCGGCGGCGGCGGCTACCGGGCCCCTGCCCAGCTCGTGGGCGATTTCATCAAGGGCCAGCCTTCGACGGTTCTGGGATCGGTGTTGCCGTCCTACCGACCCGGCGTGCAGTTGACGGACCTGAACCAGCCCGGCCGCGGCAGCCTGCCCGACGATGCACTGGCCGCCATCCGGGAGGCCCTGCCCGCCTTCGAGCGCCAGATCAAGGGCTTCTCGATGCCCGACGCCGTGCTCACCGGCGTGGAGACGCGAACCTCCTCGCCGCTGCGCATCACCCGCGGTCGCAACTTCCAGAGCGTGAACGTGGCCGGCCTGTATCCGGCCGGCGAAGGTGCGGGCTATGCCGGCGGCATCATGTCCGCCGGCGTGGATGGCATCGAGGTGGCCGAGGCGCTGGCGGTGGCCCTGCTGGGGCCCCATGCCGGCGCCCCGGCCATGTCATGAGCCCAGGGCACATCAAGCACGCTGACTGAGCGCGCATGCGTCGGCCGAGCGGTCGGCCGCGCGCTCGGCCGGTCAGACCACGTCGATGGGCTCGTCGGTCTCGCTGCTGGGGGCCGCAACCTTGTCCACATCCAACGGCTCGGTGCTGTCGCTGGCGGCCAGGCCGCCCGCGTATTGGCTGTAGGCCGTGGCCGACACCGTGGCGCTGGCGGGCACCTCGTTGCTCACCACGGGCGGCGGTGCCGGTGGCGCCGGGGCTTCGTCGCCACCACCACCGCCAAAGCAACCGGCCAGCGCCGCACACACCATCAGCACCGAAAGCAGGGGTTTGCAGGTCATCGTGCGCTCCTCACTTGGTGCCGGGGATCGGCGTGTTGAGGTACGGGAAACCCGGCAGCAGGGGCACCACGGCCTGGTCCACCGCGTCGTGCAGCTTGAAGGCGGTGGCCCCCAAAGGCACGGCTGCGGGCTTGCAGGCGGCACCAAAGCCCAGCGCGTCGGTGCTGCCGTTGGCCATGCACAGGCCGCCCATCACCGCAACCAGCGAGACGTCGACCACGTCGTCCTTGGGGCGCCGGCCGTTCGGGAAACCGGCGTTGTCACTGCCGCCCGCCAGAATGTTGCCGACGATGCCCAGCCGGTTCTGCTGCGCGAAGGGCACCGGCGCGATCGCCGTGTTCAGCCGCAGCATCTCGGAAGCCACCACGTTCTTGGGCTGGTTCACGCCCTTGATGCCGGTGAGGAAGGTGGTGACCAGGTCGGTGCGCGGGAAGTTGGTGGGTGCCGTGTTGGGCAGGCCCAGCGCAATCTCCAGCAGCGCCGGCAGCGTCGGGTTGGTCACATAGTCCGCAAACTGCGCGTCCGCGCTCGGCTTGGAGCCGTTGAACTTGTCCTTGTCCTTCAGGCCGATCACCACCTCGTTGACCAAGGGCATGCCCAGGCGCGAGACCTGCACCCAGGCGCCACCGGCCTTCTCGGTGGTCTGGTGGCCCGAGGGCGGTTTGCCGTTGAGCAGCCGCGCCTGGCGCAGGCTGGCCGTCGTCCAGCCGCCGATCACATCGTCACCGTTCGTCAGGCAACTCTTGTGCACTTCCAGCGCCAAGGTGCTGACATTCTTGTCGCCAATGGTGTTGGGCGCGGCATTGATCAGCGCCGGGTCGGTGATCACCGCCACCGGCGCGTTGACCAAGTCGAAAATGGTGCCCAGGTTCACTGCGAACGGGTCCTGACGCTGGCCGACGAACACCCGCGCCGGCGTGCCGCAGCCGGGGATGTTGACGCTGTACAAGTGCTTGGCGGCATAGGCCGGGTAGTCGGCGATGGTCTTCTTGCCGATGTTGTCCACCGGCTTGTCGAAGGTGCTGCTGCCGTTGTTGGCGTTGGTCACGGCCTGCGCCGCCCCACTGCGCCGATCGCCGCGCACCACGGTGAGGGTGTAGCTCTCGGCCACCTGCAGGTTGGCGTCCTTGACGTTGGACACCGCGCCCGCCTGGATCAATGGGATGCCCACCGACTTGCCGCCGATGTTGAGGTTGACGCCCGCGCCATTGCCGGCCAGCGCGTTCTTGAAGCGGAACTGGAAGGTGATGTCTTCCTTCGCGTCGCCGTTGTTGTCGATGTGGATCTCGTACAGCGCATTCGGGTCGAAGGCGAAGTAGTTGGGGCCGCCGTAGCCATCCTGCAGCGGCATGTAGTTGGCGATCAGTGTCACGAAATCGGAGCGTCCGGTCTCGTAGCTGCGGAACATGTAGAAATCGGTGCCGTCCACCTTGGGCGCGGTGGTGATGAATGGCGCCTCGCGGTGGCTGGAAGCTGCGGCGCCGCCGGCCAGGGTGACGAGTGCCAGGCCAACGGCCGTGGCCAGGCCGCTGCGGCGGCGCTGGGAGTGAATGCTCATTGCTGCTCCTTCGATCGGTGGACGGCGCAAGGTTGGCGCCGAAGGCTGGCGCCGGGATTCGGCGTCATGCAGGGCTTTACGCAGCCCGCACCGGATCGGATGCAGTGGCTTGACACACCGGCCGCGCCGTCGGCGGCGCTGCGCTCAGACTTGCAGTTTGCCCACGGAGACGATGGGCCCGGTCGGCGCGCCAGTGGGCGAGCCGCCTGGCGGCTCCAGGCTGACGGCGAAGGCCGCCGTGTCACGCAACAGCTGCGTGCGCAGCAGGCGCGTTTCGCCGCCGGGCTGCACCAGGCCCAGCCCGCTCTTCACCGTGCCCAGCGCCTGGGCCAGGTGTTCGGCCACCTCGGCATGCGACAGGCCCCGGAAGAAAGCCAAGGCCACGCACTGTTCTTGCAAGAGACCTCGCCCTGTGCGCGGTCCGGGTTGATACGCAGGATCACCCCGAACAGATGTGCACTGGTCTCGCGGTACAGCGTGGCAAAGGCCACCCGATCACCCAAGGCGGTGCGTGCCAGCACCTGGGCCAGCGCTTCACTGCGCGGGCCCCAGGTGTCGATCGGGGCCACGTTTCGGACGGCGTTGGGTGGCATGATGTGGCGCAGTATGCCGGGGACGGTGGCTGTTGTGCCCGGTCATTGGCCGGTAGCGACAACCGCATTGCAACGGGCCGGACGATGGATCGAATGGCCGGGACTTCGGGTCGGGACTCGGGCCACAGGGACTTGGGCTCGACCCAACCGCCCTACACTCGCGTGGCATTCAGGGCCTCAGCTGCCGACAAGGAATTGGATCCAACGACCATGTTCAAGGGACCAAGGCAAGGGGCGAACCGCCGTGAGCTCACCCGAACCCTGATGGCCGCGGTGGTCCAGCGCTGGTTCGCGACCAGCGCCGGGCCGCTGGTCGATGCGCTGATGCGACACGGGCTGCCGTCGATCTCGTCGCTACGCGCAGACGAGGTGATCCAGTGAGTGAACGCTCGGCCGTCAACTCAGGCGTTGGGACGCCTCCCGACACGCACCGCGGGAGCCTGTTCCGCAAATACCTGCTGCTGATCATGTCGCTGGTGGGCACGGCGCTGCTGGCCTCGGGCGGCATTGGCCTTTACTTCTCCTACCAGGAGACGCAGGCGGCGCTGGCCAGCCTGCAGGCCGAAAAGGCCGTGGCGGCGGCCGCGCGCATCGAGCAGTACATGCGGCAGGTCACGCAGCAGCTGAGCTTTGCCGCGCTGCCGCAGCTGGACGCGGCCGATACCGAGCTGCGACGGGTCGAGTTTCTGAAGCTGCTGCGCCAGGTGCCCGAGGTGACCGACATCGCCTGGCTGGATGCCGAGGGCAAGGAGCGCAATGCGGTCTCCCGCCTGGGCATGGACGTCACGGGCTCGGGCCGCGACCGCTCGGGCGAAGCCGCGTTCGTCAGCGCCCGGCGCGGCCAGCCCTGGTATGGCCCGGTCTACTTCCGCAAGGAGACCGAGCCCTACATGACGCTGGCCATCCGCTCCGGCAGCGACAAGGGCCCGCTGACGGTGGCCGAGGTGAACCTGAAGTTCATCTGGGACGTGGTGTCGCGCATCCAGATCGGCAGCAAGGGCAAGGCCTATGTGGTGGACGGCGCCGGCAACCTGGTGGCCGATCCCGACATCGGCCTGGTGCTGCGCAAGACCAGCCTGGCCGCGCTGGCCCATGTGCGGGCGCCCATCGGCACGAACAAGGACGATGCCCCGGCGATGGTCTCGCACGATCTGGCGGGCACCCGGGTGCTGACCGCGGTGGCACCGATCGCTGCATTGGACTGGCGGGTGTTTGTCGAGCAGCCGGTGGCCGAGGTCTATGCCCGGCTGGATGCGGCCATCCTGCGCACGGTGCTGCTGTTGCTGGCCGGCCTGGTGATGTCGGCCTTGGCCGCGCTGGCGCTGGCACGCAGCATGGTGCGGCCGATCCGCACGCTGGACGAAGGCGCACGGCGCATCGGCCAGGGTGACCTCGACCAGCAGATCGTGGTGCGCACCGGCGACGAGCTGGAAGGCCTGGCCGACCAGTTCAACCGCATGACGGCGCAGCTGCGCGAGTCGTACGCCGGGCTGGAGCGCAAGGTCGACGAACGCACGGCCGAGTTGACGGTGGCCCTGTCGCGCCAGACCGCCACCGCCGAGATCCTACAGGTGATCAGCCACTCGGTCGCCGACGCGCAGCCGGTGTTCGACAAGATCGTCGCCAGCTGCCAGCGCCTGTTCAATGGCTCGCGCGTCGGCATCAACCTGCTTCACGACGACGGCATGGTGATCAATGCCGCCTACGCCGGTCCGGGCGCCGAGCAAGTCCACGCCATGTTCCCGGTGCCCAACAGCGACGAAAGCGGATCGGCCCTTGCCATGCGCGAACGCCGCGTGATGCACTACCCCGATGTCAGCCTGCCCGATGTGCCGCTGTTCGTGCGGCGCGCGTCTGAGCGCACGGGCACCCGTTCGGTGGTGTTTGCGCCGCTGATCTGGCAAGAGCGGGGTGTCGGTGCGATCCTGGTCTCGCGCACGGCCTTGCAGCCCTTCTCCGACGACGAAATCAGCCTGTTGAAGACCTTCGCCGAACAAGCGGTGATTGCGGTCCAGAACGCGCGGCTGTTCAACGAGATCCAGGCCAAGAGCCAGCAGTTGGAGATCGCCAACCAGCACAAGTCGGAGTTCCTGGCCAACATGAGCCACGAGCTGCGCACTCCGTTGAACGCGATCATCGGTTTCTCCGAGGTGCTGATCGAGCGCATGTTCGGCGAGGTCAACGACAAGCAGGCCGACTACCTGGCCGACATCCATTCGTCGGGCAAGCACCTGCTGTCGCTGATCAACGACATCCTCGACCTGTCCAAGATCGAAGCCGGCCACATGGAGCTGGACCTGGAGAACTTCGACGCACCGGCGGCACTGGGCAACGCGATGAGCCTGGTGCGCGAGCGTGCGCAGCGCCACGGAATCGCGCTCGACCTGAAGGTCGAACAGGAGGTGAGCGAGATGCGCGCCGACCAGCGCAAGTTCAAGCAGATCCTGCTGAACCTGCTGTCCAACGCCGTCAAGTTCACGCCCGACGGCGGGCACGTGACGGTGCATGCACGGGTGCAAGGCGACATGCTGGCGGTGTCGGTCATCGACACCGGCATCGGCATCGCGGCGGACGATCAAGCCGTGGTGTTCGACGAATTCCGCCAGGTCGGTCGCCACTACACCAACAAGCAGGAGGGCACCGGCCTGGGGCTGGCGCTGACCAAGCGATTCGTCGAGCTGCACGGTGGCACGCTGACGCTGCAGAGCGTATTGGGCCAGGGCTCGACCTTCACCTTCACCTTGCCGATCGGACCGCCATGAAGACCATCCTGATCGTCGAAGACAACGACAAGAACATGAAGCTGGCGCGCGACGTGCTGCAGGCCAAGGGCTATGCGACGCTCGAGGCCGTGAATGGCCTGGACGGCGTGGCGCTGGCGCTGCAGCACCGTCCCGACCTGATCCTGATGGACATCCAGCTGCCCGACATCAACGGCTACGAGGCCACTTCGCGCATCCGCGCCGATGCCGGCTGCGCCGCGATTCCGATCGTGGCGTTCACTGCGTCGGTGACCGTGACCGACCGCCAGCGCATCACCGACGCCGGCTTCAACGGTTTTCTGGGCAAGCCGATCGAGCTGCAAAGCTTTCTGGCCACGGTGCGCCAGCAACTGGGCGAGGCTGCGCGGTGAGCACGCCCGCGCGCATCCTGGTGGTCGACGACACGCCGGCCAACGTGAAGCTGCTGGTCGATGTGCTGGCGGCCAAGGGCTACGAGGTTTCGGCGGCCAGCAACGGCGCGGACGCGCTGGCCATGATCGCCGCGGCGCCGCCCGATCTGGTGCTGCTGGACATCATGATGCCGGGCCTGTCGGGCTACGACGTGTGCCGGCAGCTGCGCGCCAACCCCGCCACCGCGTTGCTGCCGGTGGTGCTGTGCACTTCGCTGGACGCCACGCAAGAGCGCGTCAACGGCATCGAGGCCGGCGCCGACGACTTCCTCACCAAGCCGGTGAACCGCGCCGAGCTGTATGCGCGGGTGAAATCGCTGCTGCGCATCAAGACCTTGCAGGACGAGGTGAAGCAGCAGGCCGCGCAACTGGCCGACTGGAACACCACGCTGGAGCAACGGGTGCAGGACCAGCTCTCGCAGCTGGACCGCCTTGGCCGCTTGAAGCGCTTCTTCTCGGCACCCCTGGCCGAGGCCATCCTCGCCGGTGGTGACGAGATGATCAAGACGCATCGGCGCGAGATCAGCGTGGTCTTCATCGACTTGCGCGGCTTCACCGCCTTCACTGAAAGCGCCGAGCCCGAGGAGGTGATGGAGCTGCTGCACGAGTACCACGCCGCCATGGGCGCGATCGTGGTGGCCCACGAGGGCACGCTGGAGCGCTTTGCCGGTGATTCGGTGATGGTGTTCTTCAACGACCCGGTGCCCATCGACCGCCCGGCCGAGGCCGCCGTGCGCATGGCGCTGGCGATGCAGGCGGCCTTCGTGCCGCTGGGCGAGGCCTGGCGCAAGCGCGGCTTCAGCCTGGGCCTGGGCTGCGGCGTGGCGCAGGGTTATGCCACGCTGGGCACCATCGGCTTCGAGGGCCGCTGGGACTACGCCGCCATCGGCAACGTCACCAACCTGGCGGCCCGACTGTGCGGTGAGGCCGCCGCCGGCCAGGTGCTGGTCGACCGCAAGATCATGGCGCGGCTGGAGACCCTGGTCGACGCCCAGCCGGCCGGGCCGTTTGCACTGAAAGGGCTGGCCCAGCCGGTGCCGGCGTTTCACGTGTTGGGCTGGGTGGCGGGGTGAGCGCAAGCCTCGACCAGACTGCGCGGCGCGGCGCTGCGCAGCGTTCCCCCTGTCTGGTCCAGCACGGGCGTGACAGGGCCGGCAGCAACGCATGGCATCCGGCCTGAACAAGCGCCGCAAGCTGTTGCTCGCCATCGGAGCGGGTGGGCTCGTGCCGCCCCTGCGCGCCCTGGCCCAAGCCGCAGGCAAGGTCTGGCGTGTCGGCTTCCTGGCCTCGTCGGCGCGCCCGGCTGACCTCGATGCCCATGCCTTTGGCGGGCTGGTCCGCGGCCTGCGTGTGCTGGGCTATGTCGAAGGCAGGAACCTCGCGCTCGAGTGGCGCTTCGCCGATGGCCAGCGCGAGCGCCTGGCTGGATTGGCCGAGGAACTGGTGCGCCTGAAGGTCGATGTCATCGTGACCTCGGCGTCATCGGCTTCGCGTGCCGCGCAACGGGCCACAAGCGGGATTCCCGTGGTCTTCGCCGCCGTCGATGACCCGGTCGGCCTGGGCCTGGTCACCAGCCTCGCGCGGCCGGGCCGCAACATCACCGGACGCGCCAACATCACCCACGACCTCGGCCCCAAGCGGCTGGAATTGCTGCTGGCGGTGGCGCCGCAGAAGTCGCGCATCGCCGTGCTGGTGGACGCCAACAGCGCGGCGCAGGTGCACGTCGCCGAGAGCCTGCAAGCGGCCGGGCGGTTGCGCCGCGTCGCGGTGGTACGCGCGGACGTCGCAACCCCGCAGGACATCGACGCCGCGTTTGCCGCCCTGGCGCGGGACAAGGTGGGCGCCTTGATCGTGCCCTTCACGCCGCTGTTCAACCAGCAACGCAACCAGATCGCGAGCTTGGCCGCCCAGCACCGCTGGCCCACCATCGCGGGCGAGCGTGGCTTCGTGCACGCCGGCTGCCTGATGAGCTATGGCGCCCGTCTGGCCGACGACTTCTTTCAGCTCGCGGTCTACGTCGACAAGATCGCCAAGGGTGCCAGGCCCAGCGATCTGCCGGTCGAGCAACCGACTCGGTTCGAGTGGGTCATCAATCGCAAGACCGCCCAGACGCTGGGCCTGACCCTCCCCGCGGCATTGATGCTGCAGGCGGACGAGGTGATCGACTGAGCGACGGCCCATTGGCATTCAACCCATTCAGCAAGCAGGAAGCGAAACGATGAAGAGACGCACCTTGGTCGGCGCCGGCAGTCTGTTGCTGGCCGGGACGGCCGCGCGAGCCCAGGCGACGCGAAAGATCGCCCGGATCGGCATTCTGGTCACGGCGCGCGGCTCCGAATTTGCCGGGCCGCAGCCCGAAAGCCCCTTGGCCAAGGCCTTGCTGCGCGGGCTGGCCGATCTGGGCTACACCCATGGGCAGCACTACGTGACCGAGCCTCGCGGCGCCGAGGGCAAGCTGGAGCGGTATCCGGTCCTCACCGCCGAGCTGGTCGCGCTCGGGGTGGATGTGATCGTCGCCTCCGGGCCGGCGCTGTTCGCGCTCCAGGCGGCCAAGACGACGATTCCGGTGGTGATGTCGGCGGCCATCGATCCTGTCGCCGACGGCCTGGTGCAGAGCTTGAGTCGCCCCGGCACCAACTTCACCGGGCTGAGCCACCAGTGGGCCGGCACGGCGGGCAAGCTGCTCGAGATGCTCAAGGAGGTCGTCCCGGGCTCTGCACCGGTGGCGGTGTTGTGGGACCGTGGCTCACGCTCGGTGTGGGAAGCCGCGCAAGCCGCCGCGGCACCGCGGGGCTGGAAGCTGCTGTCGCTCGAGATCAAGGACGCCAGCGAGATCGAGGCCGCCTTGAAGTCGGCCGCCGAGGCGCGCGCAGGCGCGCTGTTCGTGCTCACCGGCCTGATTGCATTCCCGAACCGGCAGCGCATTGCCGAGCTGGCGCTGCGCAACCGCCTGCCCGCCATGTTCGACATGCGCCCCTACGTCGACGCCGGCGGGCTGATTTCCTATGGCGCGGACCTGGTCGACCTCTGGCGCCAGTCGGCGCGCTTCATCGACAAGATCTTGAAAGGCGCCAAGCCCGCCGACCTGCCGGTGGAGCAGCCCAACCGCTACGAGTTGGTCATCAACCTGAAGTCCGCCAAGGCCCTGGGCATCACCATCCCGCCAGCCGTGCTGGTGCGCGCCGACGATGTGATCCGCTGAGCGGCAGCGCCCTGGCGCATTGCCACGCTCAAAGGAGTCTCGGCGAACCTGCGAAGACGCGCTGTCACTTGCCAATGCAGGATGTAGAGAAGAGTCCGGAAGCCGCATGAATGCTTGTTCCTTGACTTCATCAATCTGAATGTGTACCCGGACGTGTACACGCAAACTGCTTGCCACTGTCCGCTACCGCGCTGCCCAAGCTTGGCGGCTGGCGATTGCGTCCCGCGGAGTGGTGTAACTCAGTGAGCCCGTAAGGCGCTGAGATACACGGGTCTCGGGCTCAGCGCTGGAAGGCTGGGGCCCGAGTCGGGGCAGTTTCGCTGAGGCTTTGCAGGCCCTCAAGCTGCATGTACCGGCGGTTCAGGCTCCACTCGTCGTTCTGCTTCGCCAGCACACCGCCTGCAATCGTCAAATCGGCTTGAAGATTGACGGGCCAGTTGTTGGCGTCGACCGAATACTGAGCCAGCGGTGGCTCAGAATCGAATCGGTGCCGACACCCGGCGTCCCTGTAGCACTCGGCCAGCATCAAGACATGCTTGCACTGCTGTCACTCGATGGGGCGGTTAAGCGAGTCGACATGACCATAGCCATCGGACCAGACCATCCCGCCATAGGCCGAAGGTGTGTTACCGACGAGCACGTGGAATCTGCGTTCCCATGCCAGGCAACCAATGCAGGCGATTGGATTGCTGGGCGAGGAGGTGTTGTCAGGGCGCGAGCCGGCGACCGGGTAGAGTCGTCACCTCGCCGCAGATCCCGACTGAAAGGCCCACTCCGATGAAGCACCTTGTCTCGATCATTCTCTCGATTGCGGTCACGGCCTCGGTGGCCCAGGACAAGTCCGGCGTTGCCGGCGCGGTCGCGACGCCCCTCAACGACCTGAACCTGGTGCACGGGACGATACCTGTGGTCCTGGACGATGCGCGGAAGCAGCCCTACCAGACGCCGACCGACATCTCCTGCCAGGGGCTTTCGGTGGCGATCCGGTCACTCGACGAAGTACTCGGGCCGGATATTGATGCGCTGGCAACTCCCGGCAACCCCGGCTTGCTGGAGCGCGGAGGAGACATGGCGGGCAGTGCGGTCAAGAGTGCCGCGGAAGGCGTCGTGCCGTTCAGGGGCTGGATACGCAAGGTCTCCGGTGCAGAGAGGTATTCACGCGAGGTCACAGCCGCCATCACGGCCGGATCGATCCGCAGGGGATTCCTTAAGGGCATGGTGGCGGCGCGCGACTGTCGCTGAAATCGTTCGATGTACTCGCGTTCCGGTCAGATTTGTCCGTTGTACCGCCGGGCAATTGCCCCCCATCGGCAAGGTCAGAGGGCATGACGGCGATCGACGGGTCGACAGCCGACACCGAGCCTGGGTGGTTCCACCATGTCTTCCATCATGGGTTGGTCGCCGCCGTGGTCGCGTCGCTGGTTGGCGTGCTTCACTTCGTCGGCTACCTTGGTTGGCTGGATGCGACGATCCTGCGCCTGCTCGGCACTTCAACGGCGGCGTCGTCAGGCACGGTGCCGGCCAATTTGCCGCATGTACTCTTGATCGGGCCTGGTCTGTATGAGACGGCGTTTCGACAGACTTCGCCGCTCGACCGGGCACAACTGGCCCAATTGGTCGAGACGATCCTGAAGGCGCGGCCCGCGTTGCTGGCGATTGATCTGGATCTCTCGCCGAGCAGCGACGGCCCGGATGCTGGGCAGACTGCGCTGTTCGAAGCCCTGTCGAAGGCAGCCGCGGCAGGCACCAAAGTCGTATTCACACTGCCTTTTCGCGTCGTCAACCCATCCCTGCGAGCGGCCAAGTTCAAGTGGCTGAAGGAACTGTGCGCCGTCCCCGGAGTCGATGTCGCGTCCGCCGACCTGGTCACCCACTCGGGCACCGTGCTGATGTTCGACGACCAGTCACCGTCTGTGGGTGTGGTCGCGCATCGCGCCTTGACCAAGGGCAGCGACGGTGGGCACGGCTTGTGCGGACAACTTGTCCAAGCCGGCGGCGAATGGGCGGACCTTCTCCTTGCGCCGGCTTTCTTGGAGTCGTTCCGATACAGCGTCGGATTCGGATCCAGTCTCAAGAACTTCAATGCAGGCTTCTTTTCGCACGCGCATGAGCTCCGTCATGAGCTGACCTCCGTGGGAGCGCTGCCGTCGAATGCCTCCGGAATGCCGTTGAACCTTCAAGGCCAAACGGTCTTTCTGGGCAGCGGCTTCAACCCATCCGACAAGTTTGAACTGCCGTTGGCCACGGCCAGCGGCGTCGCGGATGGGGTCGAAGTACATGCGGCGATTCAGTCCAGTCTGCGCTCGCCGGTGCCAGAGGTCAATGGGGCGGCCGCGTTTCTGATCGACATCATCGTCGGCATCGCGGCCGCGAGCTTTTTCGATCTCGTCTGGGGTATTCAAAGACGGCAGCACCATCGTTGGCGTCAGCATGGCAATCTGGTCAACTACCTCGGCACGCATGGTCTGTGGGCGGTCAACTTGGTCTTGCTGCTGCTCGCGGTACTGGGCCTGGTCGTGGTGGCGCGAAAGTTGTTCATCCCGGGCAATCTCTGGATCAACCCTGGACCGATCGTGATCGGTGTGTACATCAAATTCATGTTGGCCAGGCGTGATCCGAGCCACGACAACGGCATCGCGAACTCACGTGCGGCGACCATGTGGATCGAGCGCAGCGCGGTGATCTTGATCGTGGCCGCAGGGGTGGCCACCGTGGTACTTCATCACTGACCTGACCGAGGATTCAACCTTGAACGTGAAGGCACTTGGGTGGCTGTGCGCGATGATGGCCATTGCGCACGCAGCGTTTGCCGCGGACCCGTCACCGCCCTGGCCTTGCACGCTCGCCTCGAGAGGCCCGGCCCTGGTTCAACTGCGGGGCGCAGATCTGCCCATTCCCGCGTCGGTCGACGATTGCCGCGCGGCGCGGGTGGTCCGAGGTCAGGTGATCGCTTGCCAGGCCGATGCGCGGGGCCAGCCGGTTTGCAGAACCTTCAAGACCGGCGATGTCATTTCGGCAAAGGCGTTGGGGACATCGGGGCTAGGCTCATTGATCAGTTCACTGGATCACTTGCTGCGTGGCAATCCGGGCGCCCAGATCGGACAGAGTCGGGGCCTGGAAGCCATGCTGCCGGAGCAGACCGTCCTGCTCCTGGACCAAAAGGTCTGGATCGACTTCGGCGACAAGGGTCTGCGCGGCGTGGAGTCCGTGGAAATCCGCCGCGACAACCTGGACGGACCGATGGTCTTGCGCGCGGACCGTTCCGATCACGCTGAAGGTCTGGTGCGACTGCACGCAAAGGACCTGGCGCCCGGGCAGGACTATTGGGCCGTGATGACCCCCAGCCCGCTGCCCACCCAGACTCCTCGACAGTTTCGGATGGCGACCGCCCGGCAGGTTGATGAAGTTCGCGCGCATTGGCGAGCCTTCGATCGGCAACGGGCCGGCCCTCTGGCAACTGCCATGATGCGCGCAGCGTGGTTGGCCGAAAACCAGTACGAGTACGACGCGCTGGTCACGTTGAAGGCGATCGGCGTCCTGGCGCCCTGAGACCCCGGATCGATGCCGCCTACCGACCCATGACAGCGAAAGACGAGGAATCGTTCGATGTTCATGAGCGTGACCGCACGTGGCTCAAGGAAATTGCCGCCGGCGGGGCCGCCAGTGAGCGCGCCGTGACAGGGCTGTTCATGGCGTACCGCGGTGCGTTGCTGGGGTGGCTCAAGCGCCATCAGGTCAATCCCAACGATGCAGACGACATCGTTCAGCTGGCGTTCATGAAGCTGGTTCATGCCGCCGGCCAGCATCGCGGCGACGGCAGCGTTCGTGCCTGGCTGTACACGATCGTGCGCAATTGCTGGATGGATGAACTTCGAAAGACCAAGCCGGAGACCCATCTGGACGATGACGGCTGGGAATGGATCAGTGCCACGATCTCTGCGCCCGCGCACCGCGCCGTGCAGGATTCCACCGATGATTGCGTCGCGGATGGTTTTCAACGCTATTCACAGGACCATCCGGACCGCGCGGAGGTCGTTCGAAGGCAGGTATTGGACAAGTGGACCGTGCGCGACATTGCCCAATACCTCCAACGCACGGAAGCGGCCACGTTCGAATACCTTTCCCAATGCCGAAAGAAGTTGCGCCCATACATCGAGCCTTGCCTTGCGCTGGCGTCTCGCGCGGCCTGATCGAACCCCATGACTGGCCGCGAACCCGACCACGATGACCTGAAGCGCTGGGCCGACGGGCTGCGCGGCGCGTCCCATGACGACCTTGAGGCCGCGCTGTTGCGTCAAAGTGTGATGAGCACGGCACCGCAGGACGATGTGCTGCCGACCGACCCACAGGCCGATCGAGCCGCAGCCGGCAAACTCCTTGATCGTCTGCGGGCCACGCGGTTGCTGGAACCGCAGGCGAGTGCTCCCGCCCGGCGCCGAGGTACCTGGGTCCGGGAGGTCCCCGCTTGGGCGCGCTGGGGCGTCGCGGTCCTGCTGGTGGCGACCATCGGCCTGCCGCTGGTGCGATGGTCTTATGCGCCGCCCGAGGCGCTAACGGAGACCGGTGAGCCCTATACCGAGCCGCCGCGCTACCGAAGTGAAATCAATATCCGACGGATCGTGACCGCTCATCCCAGGCAGCGTGCCGAGGCGCTGGCCGCCGCCGTTCGAAAGCGAGGACTGCTGGCGTCCATCTATTCGGAGGACGGCCGCTACGTGGTCGACCTTGAAGTCTCGGCTGCCAACAGAGATGGCCTCGTCGGCCTGCCCGATCTGGACGGGCCACTACCCGACGGATTGACTCGGGTGGATTTCGCGTCGCGCTGAACTCGAAGCCCGATCTGCGCTACGGAAGTCGGCACTGGACGAAACGATCCAGGGCCTGTTCATGCCTCGACTGGTTCAAAGGCACGCGGATCGGCTCCAGGTCCAGGTCCTCGCGATGCAGCGGCTCGACTTCCGGCCTGCACGCCTCCGTACCCAATCCATTGCCAGCAAACCACCCGCAGACCTTGTCCAGTGAAGCCTTGTCCTGCCTCACCGCGATGTGGGCGACGTCATAAAGGGACCGCTGCACAAGCTCATTGGAGCAATGCGGGGGGCCACTCAACCGATAGTTCGTCGAGACCTGGGCGGTCAGCCGGTCCAGCGCCGCACGGTACGCAAATACCGGTTGGTCCTCCTTCTTTCCGGGACTGAGGGGCTTGGCATCAGCGCCCAACCCGCGCCACGGGACGATGCCCTGCACGCCTTCCAGGGCGATGTGCCAAGAGCGGCACTTGAACGACCGCAGGTTCGGCCGTTGGGGCTCGGCATATTCCAGCGTCGACACGTTCTGGTCCAGCAGCCGGTCCGACGCCGACTCACCGGTCGGTCGCTTGTAGACATAGTGGTCAATGTTGAAGTGGCCGACCCGTGCGTAGGGACGTACGTCGTACTCGACCATCTGCATCGCGTTGCGCAATCGGATGTCGAATCTGCCGATCGGAAGGTCTCGCCTGATGTCCAGGCGTGCCAGCGTCGAGTCGCGATTGCTGGTGAACATCGCGTCGATCGCGTCGAGAAAGTTCAGGTCGAGCAAGGTCGACGCCACGTTTCTGCGATCCGACTGGCGCCCCTCAATCACCGCGTTGTTCGGCACATGCGCATCGACGACGATGATCATGCACGCGTCCGACGCGTTGCCAGCCGCGGGATCGCGGGATACCTGTTTGACGTGGTGCTGTCGGGCCAAGTCGATGAGGGTTTCGACCCCCATGTTCTCGGCGGCGCCGCCATCGATGAGGTGCACGTACCGGTGGTCCGTGCGATGGTCGTCAGCGGCGCGCAGCATCGGATCTCCGCGGTATCGGCGCATCGTGACGGAATTGAAGATGCCAGGAAACGCCCCGCTCGAGGCCATGGCCCAGGCGAGCGGATAGGCACTCAGGTCCGAGGCCAGGGCATCGAAAAAGGCCTGGTCCGAGAACACGAATCGCCGTCCGCCGGAGGTGGTGTCCGTGGCATTGAAGTAGACCGCGGGCCGCATCGGACCGGGCGCCCCCAGGTCGGCAAAGGTCGGCCTCCGCCCACCAAAAAGCACGTCGTCGAACACCTCTGCCAATGTGTCGGTACGGTCACGGTCCGTGAACACGCGACTCAAGGTGTCCAGCGGACTGGCCAACTTGCCGATCAGGTGCAGAAGGTAGTCGTGGCCCGCTACCTCGCGGCCGCGGTCTGCCCAATCCGGCGTGGTTCCCTGCGTCGCAAGCCAGGCAGCTGGAATCGATCCGCCGCTGACCGCCGACACGGCGTCCACGTGTTGGAGCACGCCAATGCGGTCCAACTCGCCCAGCACCGCCATGCCGAAGTTGGCAGAGCGGCTGCCTCCCCCGCTGATGGCCAGGCCGATGAAGGTGGGCTTGTCGGACGGCCACGTGGCAGGTGCTCGTGGCACCGGGTACTTGGGGCGCAGGACGCTTTGGCCCTCATCCGGGCGATTCTGGTAGCTCAGACCCAGGCGGGCGGGTACCACGGTGCAGCCCGCCGCGAGTGTGCAGACCAACCAGAGACAAAGATGGCGCATGGCTGAAGTATCGACTGCCGGGGTCCCTCAGAGCCTCAGTTGGTCCCCCACTCGAAGCTGACCGGTTTGCCCGAGGCATTGCGCAGGATGATGCGGGCCTCGTCGCCCGACGAATGACGCCACTCGCAAGTCAATGGCTGCAGCCCCTTCACCGGAGGGCACACCTTCCTGGTCGAGTCCCACACCTCGATGGCCAGCTGATGCAGGCCTTCGCTGATCAACTCAAGGTGCGCGTACTTGCCGGGCTCGAACTGCACGTCGAACACGGCCTCGCCGCGCGCATCGACCACCGACGTGAACTTCTGCCAACCACCCGTTGCGCCCCTGGGCTTGGCGATTCGAAGGTCTTCGATCAGGGGCAACAACCCGGCATGGGCCGGGTTGTCGGTCACCAGGGCGGCGGCCTTCTGAAGCAGATCGCCCCGCGTCGGCACCGAGTGCACCGGATCGACCGGCCTGCCCTTCAGGACGCGAACGACCGAGGGCAACAGGCCGCTCGTGTCGAGCACCTTGACGGCGACCAGAAGGCTCAGAGGGTCCTTCCGCTCCTCCCCGTACCGGACCAGATCGCGGACCAACCGAAAGTCAGCTTGCCCTTCCTTGAAGGATCGACCGCCGTCTGACTGGGCCCGGGCCGGGAGCGGCGCAACCGCCACCAGACTCGCCACCAACCCCGCCTGCACCAGCGCGCTGAGCGCACGGCGCCAGGCACCCGATTGCATCCTCCGCTCCACCATCCGTTCCCTCCGCCTCGTCGTCTTGCTTGCGGGCGCCCCGGCCGCCTGGACATCTCGAGCGCCGGCATTTTCATCGCAGGCGGAAACCAAGGTCAACCGGGCTTCCCTGAGATCCGTGCTTCTGCGCCGTCATGAATGGTGTCAGGCCGTGCTGCTCCTTCGGGGCAGCCAATCCAGCACAGGAGAAAGTCCACCATGTCCAACGAATTGCCGGCAGGTTCGCCAACCGCCGCATCGCAGCCCGCCAGCGGTTCGCTGGCCCATCCGCCGCCATTGCTGCACCCTCCAGGCTTCAGCGGCCTGCTGGCAGACTTCCTGCACGAAGAGGCCGTCACCCTGGAGCGGCTACTTCAACTCTTTCGGCAGGCATACATGCCGGTCGAAGTGATCAAGGGCCCTGCATTGCGGGTGCGCAGCGACAACCACGTCGACGTTGACCTGTACCTGGGCGCCGAGCGCAAACAGATCACCATCGCCTGCTGGTTCTTGCTCAATCCAGACCGTGAGCTGTTCGATCAACTGCTGCTGGCCAATGCCATCAACGATGGTGTTGCGTTCGTGCGCGCGGCCGTGCGGCCGCCCAAACACCTGATGTTCGACAGCACGCTGGCCCTCGATGGCGGCATACCGACCGTCCAGATCATCGAAGGCCTGCGGCGCCTGGTGCGCACCAGCCTGGGCGCGATTCGGCAGTTCGACAAATCAGGCCTGGTCCGTTGACGCACGGGACCTCATCGGAGGAATGACATGACTTCATTCAGCAGCCAACGCATCGACTGCGGGGTTTGCGGCCACTCGCAAATCCTGAGCGTGCTCGCCAGCACCAACCGTTCGGGAAGCCCCGATCTGGACCTGCGGCCGCCGTCCATGGAAAGGGAGACCTTGCACGCACAGGTGCAGAGCTGCACCGCGTGCGGCTATTGCGCCCCGTCGATCGGCCAACGGCCCCATGCCAGTGCTGGCGCGACCATGAAGCGTGCGGCCTACCGCGCCATGCTGTTGGGCAACGGCTTGCCTTCGACCGCCAGTCACATGGCGTGCTGGGGCATGCTGGAAGAGGCCGCGGACCAACCCCTGCGCGCGGGTTGGGCGGCGCTCAAGGCGGCGTGGGCGTGCGATGACGCCAGCAAGCAGGGGGCTGCCAAGCAGTTCCGGGAACTGGCGGCCGACCGCTTCGATCGTGCCATTTCGGCCAGGCAGATGCCGTTTGAAGAACGAGGCATGAGCCATGCCTTGATGGCGGACCTCTGGCGTCGTGCGGGCCGTTTCGACATGGCCGTCTCGCTGGCCAGTGCAGGCCTCGTGCTCAAGGCCATGGGTGGCGTGAATCGCACGGTGGAAGACATGCTGCGCTACCAGGTTCAGTTGGCATGGCAGAAGGACACGGCCTGCCATACCGTGGGCCAGGCCGAGCGTGCCGCGCCCGACTGGCCCGAACGTGAAGCGGCCGCCGCAGCCGAACGACAACGCTGCGACGAGGCCCAGCGCGCGGCCCGGGCACTCGAGCGCGAGCGCCTCTCGCCCCGCGCGCTGGTGCGATCGTTGGCCAGCCTGACCACGATGTTCACCGGTCCGGAAGAGACCGGGGCCATGGATGCCGGCAGTCGCGCCGAGAAGATTCGCCCCTGGCTCGAACGGCTGCCCTTGCCACCGTCCATGGCGGCCATCATGGAGGCCAATGTCCGCGCCTACGGTTGGCCCGTGGTGCCGACGCTGGGCGCCTTCGGTCTGGCGACATTGGGCCGGCTGGATGCTGACGAGCAGGCGTCGTTCGGCGTGTCCGAGCGTATGTGGAACGAGATGTGCGAGGGGCACGCGCCCTTGCTGGACTACCTGCACTGGTGCTTGCGCGATGCGACGGCGCTGACGTGGCACTACTCGCCGCCTCAGCGCGAGGGCATCGGGGCGAAGCCGCCGGCCTACCCCGCAGTTGGCGCCACCAAGTGACCCGATTCCTCCTCCATCGCGGCCAGCGGGCATTTGCCCATCCTGAAGGCCAGGGCGAGCATGTATTCTTTGTTCTCATGCAAGCGGTGGACACCGCTTTCCACGGTTGAACTCCATGATTGCATCGACCTGCCCAAGCCCATGCGCAAAGTCCTCACCTGCATTCGTCGCGTGATCCACCGGGGCCTTCGGCTGGGCCCGATGCAGACGCTTGCGACCTGGATCGTCGCGGTCGCCGTCACCCCGGTTGGGGCGGCAGAAGGCGTGTTGCCGGCCTTGATACCCAGCGCGCAAGTGGTGCCTGCCGCTTGCCCCGCCAGCCACACGGCCAGCGTCCATGCGCTGCTGGTGGGGGTCACCGACTATTCGGGCGGGGGACTGGGTCGGTTGAGCGGGCCTGGGAACGACGTTTCGCTGTTCGGGCAGGCGCTCAGGAACTCGGGCGTGCCCGGCGAGAAGGTGGTCAACCTGGTCGGGCATGTCACCCAGTCCCAGTTTGTCCAGGCCCTCCAGACCTTGGCTCTGCGTGCGCGCTGCTCGGACACCTTGGTCATCGCCTACAGCGGTCATGCAGGCATGTTGGCGGGACGGCTTCCGTCGATGGTGTTCTCCGACTTCGAGAGCGTCGATGACGCGCGGCGGGGCGGCCGAGGCGCATTGGACGGACAGGCCCTGATCGGCCTGTTTGATTGGTTGCGAGATCGCGGCGTCAACGTGGCATTCGTGGCTGACACGTTCCATGCACCGGGCTTTTCCGGGCACGCGGGCCCTGTCGCAAGGGGTGAAGACGCGTGGACCTGGCAGCCCTGGTCAAGCAAGCTCGCTTCGCCCCAGGAGGCAATGCCGGAGCGAGGTGCGTTCTACGGCGTTTTTGCCCCAGCGGCCGCCAGTGAAGGCAGGCTGCCGCCCGGAGACGTCAACGGCAAGGTCTTTGGGCTTTGGACCTATGCCGTGGCCAACGCGTTGCTCTCCGAGGGCGGCCAGGGCACCTTCCGAAAACTCGCGTCGACGGCGCAGGCAATCTTCGAGACCAGCTCTGGCCAGTCCCTCGAATCCATGCGCAAGCAAGGAACCGGTCCGGTATTCGAGTCAACCCATCCCGATCGCCCGATGCTGGCCCTGGGCGCACCCAACAGCCGGCGCGACGTGCCCTTGATGCGCGGACGGGAAGACCGCAGCATCGACATCACGTCTCCCCCGCTCCAACGCGGGGCCACCGCGGTGTCGAGGTCGACGCTGTCGATTCAGGGCCGGGTCCGGGGTGACCCGCTGCCCAAGTCCGTCACGGCGAATCAGAGCGTGGCCCGGCTCAATCCCGACGGCACGTTCAGTCTGGACCTGCCGATCCAGAAGGGCGAGAACCGCATCGCGGTGGTGGCCTGGTGGAGCGAGGTCGACTTCCTGCCCAAGGCCTTCACGGTGATGGCCAACGACGCCGGCGTTCTGACGCCGCCCGGCAAGCGCTGCGCCGTGGTCATCGCCAATCAACGCTACCAGGACGGCGGCTACGACGCGTTGGCCACACCCCATGCGGACGCCCAGGCACTGGCCGACCTGTTGACCAGCCGATACGGCTTCATCACCACCTTGCCCAGAGGTGCTGACGCGCCTGCCAGCCCGCTGGTGTTGAAGGACTCCACTCGAGCTGAGATGTTGGGTGCCCTTTCGTCCCTGCGGCGAACGCTCCAGCCAGAGGACTCGTTGCTGGTCTTCTATGCCGGCCACGGTGTCTACGAGCGCGAGACGGGCCAGGCCTACTGGTTGCCGGTGGATGCCAATCGGGATGAGCCGCACACGTGGCTGTCCGCCCATGACATCCAGACCTCGATCGCCAGACTGAATGTCCGGCATGTCCTGGTGATTGCCGACAGTTGCTTTTCCGGTGCCTTTGTGCAGCGAGGTGAAGCCAACACCGACTCTGGTGCCGACCGGCAGGCGTTGCTCGGCAACCTGATGCTGCGCTCGTCGCGCAGGTTCATCAGCAGTGGCGCCAACGAGCCTGTTTCCGATGGCGGAGGAGCGGGGCACTCGGTGTTTGCCAGGGCGCTGATTGATGCCTTGCGGGCCGAGGCCAAGCCTTTCACCGCCAACGAGTTGTTCACGCGGCACCTGGTGTCAAACGTGGGCTCGCGCTCGAAGCAGCTGCCGCAGTTGTTCGCGATGAAGGAAGGGCATGACGGTGGCGAGCTGGTCTTCTTCCCGTCGCCTTCAATCGGCTCCGATCGCCCGAAGCCGTGACCATGACCATCCATTGGCGCATTGCCGCGGTCCTGACCCTGTCCGCCTTGCTCGGCGCCTGCGCCGGCCTGCCCCAGCGCGCAGCCGTGACGCCCACCGTGGCCATCTCCGACGGCGCCAGCACCTCACTCGGCAGGATCGCCGCTCGCAGTCGTCCGGACGGCGAGACCGACCCCTCAGGCTTCAGGCTGCTCCCCACGGGCGAGTCGGCCTTCGCGGCCCGCATGGCCCTGGTGGCCCGCGCCGAGCGCGCCATCGACGCGCAGTACTACGACCTGCGCGCCGATTCGGCAGGCCAGGCTTTTGTGCAGGCGCTTGCGGCCGCGGCCAAGCGCGGCGTGCGGGTGCGCCTGCTGGTGGACGACTTCTACGCTCTGGGCGCGCAGGACCTGCTGGCCGCGCTGTCTGCGCAGCGAAACGCGGAGGTACGCCTGTTCAACCCCATTCCGGCGCGGGTGGGCAGTCCGGTGCTGCGCATGCTGCTCTCGTGGCCCGAGTTCGAGCGCGTGAATCACCGCATGCACAACAAGTTGTTCGTGGTGGACAACGCGGTGGCCGTCTACGGCGGCCGCAACATCGCCGACGAGTACTTCATGCGCGACGGCAAGGCCAACTTCGTGGACCTGGACGTGCTGTCCACCGGGCAGGTGGTACACGACCTCTCGGCGTCGTTCGACCAGTTCTGGAACAGCGAGCAGGCGTACCCGATCGCGCAGGTGCTGGGGTCGGCGCCGCCGCCGCTGCCGCACACCGAGGTGTTGGGGCGCCTGGGCGCCGGCAACGCCGACGCCATTGACATCGCCGCGGAGCCGCCGCTGGACAGGCTGGGCCAGCGGCCGGTGGAGGAACAGCTCCGCGAGGGGCGCCTGGCGCTGCACCACGGGTCGGCCCGCGTGTTCACCGACCCGCCCGCCAAGGTGGTCTCGCCCGTGGTGCTGCAGCAGCCTTCGGCGGCCATGCAGGGGCAACTGCAGGTGCTGTCGCAGGCCCGCACCGACGTGGCGGTGTCGTCGCCCTACTTCCTGCCCAGCACGCTGGGCATGGGGCTGATCCAGGACGCCCGGCAGCGTGGTATCCAGACTCTGGTCCTGACCAACTCGCTGGGTTCCACCGACGAGCCGCTGGCCCACATGGGCTATGCCCGGTACCGGCCAGAACTGCTGCGCCTGGGCGTCGAGCTGTACGAACTGGGCCCCACGCTGGCGCGGGACTCCGGGCGCCTGGGCAACTTCAAGGGCTCCCTCGGCCGGTTGCACGCCAAGCTGGCCGTCGTCGACCGCCGCTGGCTGCTGGTCGGCTCGGTCAACCTGGACGCCCGCTCGGCCCTCTACAACACCGAGATCGGCGTGGCCATCGACTGCCCGCCGGTGGCCGCATCGGCGCTGCGCGTCATCGCCGGCGACGCGTTCGGCAGCATGTACCGCGTGCGGCGGGCGGCCGATGGCCAGCGGCTGGAATGGGTCAGCGTGGATGCCGAAGGCCAGACCACCGTCGAGGTCGAGGAGCCGAACGACCACTGGCTGGCGCGCTGGCGGCGCTGGTGGATGTCGTTGTTCGTGGGTGAGGAACTGCTGTAGATCGTCGGGGAGATCAGAGCCATGCAGGCCAACGACCAGCGAGACGCTTTCCGGAGATCCCCGGTGTGGTTGCACCTGGGGCGAATGGCTGTCATCGGCGCCCTGGCGCTGGGTCTGCTGGTGCCTGCCAGCGGGCGGGCCGCAGACGATGCCTCTGAGGCCGAGAACCTCTCTGCGCAGGGGACTGCGCTGTATCGGCAAGGCCAGTACGCCCAGGCGCTGCCGTTGTTCACGCGGGCCTTGGCGATCCGCGAGAAGGTCCTGGGGCCCAAGCATGTCGCCACGGCAACCAGCTTGAACAGCCTCGCCAATCTGCACCGGACGATGGGCCAGTACGCCCAGGCGCTGCCGCTGTACACGCGAGCCTTGGCGATCCGCGAAAAGCTGCTGGGGCCAGAGCATGCCGAGACCGCGACCAGCTTGAGCGACCTAGCCGTTCTGCACCGGACGACGGGCCAGTACGCCCAGGCGCTGCAGCTGCACTCGCGGGCCTTGGCGATCCGCGAAAAGCTCCTGGGGCCGGAGCATGCTGACACCGCGACCAGCCTGAACAATCTGGCCAATCTGAACCGGACGATGGGCCAGTACGCCCAGGCGCTGCCGTTGTACACGCGTGCTCTGGCAATCCGCGAAAAGGTCCTGGGGCCAGAGCATGCCGACTCCGCGGCCAGCCTGAACGACCTGGCAGTTCTGTACCAGACGATGGGCCAGTACACGCAGGCGCTGCCGTTGTACACGCAGGCCTTGGCAATCCGCGAAGAGCTCCTGGGGCCGGAGCATGCTGACACCGCGAACGGCCTGAGCAATCTGGCACTCTTGCACTGGACGATGGGCCAGTACGCCCTGGCGCTGCCGCTGGCCACGCGGGCCTTGGCGATCCGCGAAAAGGTCCTGGGACCAGAGCATGCTGACACCGCGAACGGCCTGAGCAACCTGGCAGGGCTGCGGCAAGCGATGGGCCAGTACGCCCAGGCGCTGTCGTTGTACGCGCGTGCTCTGGCGATCCGCGAAAGGGTCCTGGGGCCAGAGCATGCCGACACCGCGAATGGCCTGAGCAACCTGGCGGGGGTGCACCAGGCGATGGGCCAGTACGCCCAGGCGCTGCCGCTCTACCAGCGGGCCTTGGCAATTCGCGAACAGGTCCTCGGGCCAGAGCATGCCAACACCGCGACCAGCCTGAACAATCTGGCCAATCTGCACCGGACGATGGGCCAGTACGCCCAGGCGCGGCCGTTGTACACGCGTGCTCTGACAATCCGCGAGAAGGTTCTGGGTCCAGAACATGCCGACACTGCGACCAGCCTGAACGACCTGGCAGTTCTGCACCAGACGATGGGCCAGTACACCCAGGCGCTGCCGTTGTACACGCGGGCCCTGGCCATCAACGAAAAGGTCCTGGGGCCAGAGCATGCCGCCACCGCGACCAGCTTGAACAATCTGGCAAATTTGCACCGGACGATGGGCCAGTACGCGCAGGCCTTGCCGCTGCACATGCGGGCCTTGCGCATCGCCCAGCGCGCAGGCAAGCCCGATCTGGTTTGGGCCGCGAACGGCAACCTGATGGAGGCACTCAGTCCAACCAAACCCGTTGCCGGCCTCAGCCCCAACAAGCCCCTGGCCACCTGGCACGGAAAGCAGGCCGTCAACGCGCTGCAATCGGTGCGTGCCAACCTGCAATCGCTGGACGCAGGCACGCAGCAAAGCTTTCTGAAATTGAATTCCTGGTACTACAACCGCCTGGCCGACCTGCTGATCGAGCAAGGCCGCATCCCCGAAGCCGAGCAGGTGCTGGCCATGCTCAAGGAACGCGAGCTGTCCGAGCTGACCCAGCGCTCCGAACTGCGGCGCACCACCGTCAGCGACGTGGGCCTGGAGCAGACCGTCTCGCGTGAGAGCGATGAGTTGTCCGCCCGCGGCGTCAGGCACTCCACCGAGCTGGCCGCCCTGGAGCGGCGCAAGAAGTTCGGCGAGACCCTGGGCGCGACCGACGAAGCCCGCCTGGCCGAACTGCAGAAGGCCGTCGAGGCCTGGCAGGCCGAGTTCGAGCGCTGGCAGCAGAGCCTGCCGCAGCGCTTCGCCGCTGCCGGCGTGCGCGGTGCCGAGCCCGACCCGGCCCAGCAGGCCCAGCGCCTGCAGACCCTGGTGCGCGCCGAGTCCAACGCGGTGGGGCTGCACTACGTGGTGACCGACGAGCGCATCGCCATCATCGTCTCCACCGCGCGCGGCTCGTTCGGGCGCTACAGCAACGTGCCGCGCAGCGCGCTGAACGCGCGCATCGGCCAGTTCCGCCGCGCCATCGTGGCACGCGACGGCAGCGTGCTTGAGCATGCCCAGGCGCTGTACCGCATGCTGATCGCGCCCGTCGAGCAGGACCTGAAGGACGCCCAGGCCGGCACGCTGGTGCTGTCGCTGACCGACGTGCTGCGCTACCTGCCGTTCGCGGCCCTGCACGACGGGCAGCAGTACCTGGTGCAGCGCCACGCGCTGAGCCTGCACGCCAGCGCGGGCGGCGTGCGGCCACAGGCCAGCGACGCGGCCTGGCAGGTGGCCGCGCTGGGCGTGACGCAGGCGCGGCAGGGCTACCCGGCGCTGCCCGGCGTGGCCAGCGAGCTCAACGCCATCGTCAAGACCGGCGCGGCCAGCACCGGCGTGTTGCCAGGCAGCATCGCGCTGGACGAGGCCTTCGGGCAGCCCCAGCTCAACAACGCGGTGCTGCAAGGCCGCTACAGCGTGGTGCACCTGGCCAGCCACTTCAACTTCGTGCCGGGTGACGAGAGCCGCTCGGCGCTGCTGCTGGGCACGGGCGAGCCGATGCCGCTGAAGACGCTGCGCGCGATGGACTTCAGCAGCGTGCAGCAGCTCACCCTGTCGGCCTGCGACACGGCCACCGGCGGCGGCACCAACGAGAACGGCATGGAGGTCGAAGGCCTGGCCGCCGCCGTGCAGCAGCAAGGCGCGCAGGCCGTGCTGGCCAGCCTGTGGAAGGTGTCGGACGCGAGCACGGCGGTGTTGATGCAGCGCTTCTACCAGGCCCGGGCCGGGGCCAACCCGCTGTCACGCGCGCAGGCGCTGCGGCAGGCGCAGCTGCAGTTGCTGGGCGGCCGGGCGGCGCTGGACGCTTCGCCGGCGCAGCGCAGCGCCGACGCCGAGCGGGGCGTCACGGCGGCCGCGCCGCCGCCGGGCTCGGCCGGGGATCCCTCGCGCCCCTGGGCCCATCCGTATTTCTGGGCACCGTTCGTGTTGAGCGGGAATTGGATGTAGGCCACAAGACGGCCTGCAGCATCTGGGTTCGTTCGTTCAAGGAGAGATCATGTCGTCGTTGTTTGTGCGCCGGTCATGGGCGGGGGGCGTGCTGATGGCCGCCGCGACGCAGTGCTTGGCAGGGGTCACGTTCTTGTCGGTGACCTCGAATGCCGGCAACCAGCACACCGAGATGGTGCTGGGCGCTAACGCAGCGGCTGCAGAGGCCAGTTTGCGTGAAAGGGTCAAGGGCTTTCCCGAGTACAGCGACGGAAACTTCCAGGTGCGCGCACTGCCGTTGCGCAGCGGCGGGCTCACTTGCCCATCGGGCATGGTGTACGCCTTCGTGACGACCTTGGGCCAGCGCCAGGTACCGGGTGACATCCAGCGGTTCGACCTGGCACTCGGCTATGCCTGCGGCAGAACCCTGGAAGCCACGGTGGCGCTGGCGATGGCCATGTGCAAGGAATCGCCTGCGTGCCTGAGCCGACCCAGAGGAAACGAGCCCAGCCACCTGGTCGTGCTGTTGACTGACCGAGAGGAAGAGTTGAGCAACGACAGCTCCAAGGCGATTCAATGCCGGTACTCGCCGCGTGAAACCAACGTGCCACGCTGGGGTTACCAGGAGATGGAGAAGGACGAGGCCTATTGCAGGACGCTGAACAAGTGAACCGGTGCACCGTCCACTTGGCGTGGGCATTGGATGCAGGGCCGGATCACGGCTCGGCGCGCAATGCATTCGGAACGCCGAATGTCGTGAAGCTTGCCCAGTGCGCCGGATCCGGGCGCCGCCGTCGAACCTCCAACATGGCCCGTCGAAGCGCTTCGGCCGGGAAGTAGCGGTAGGGCTCCGGCCTGGACAGCGCCTGCGCGAATTGGGTCATGAGCGCGGCCGTTGCCGCGTCGTCCACGCTCCAAAGACTGACCGCCCGACGGGTCGCGCTGCCGAAGCGTTCTCGCAACGGGTCCACATTGCAGGGTTGGTCAAGGGTCGGGCAAGTCGGCGCCACCATGGCCTTGCCCGAGATTCTCCGCGCCGGGCCAGTATCCGAACAGCGAAAATCCGATCGACCCGCACGATGATCGCCGGTTGCTGCGCCGGAGGACTTTGGTTCTTCATTTCAAGGAGAGGTCACCATGAAGACCACATTTCGGACCCTCGCATGGCTGGCCGTCGTGGTGTGCACAGCCTTCATGCCCCGGCCCGCCTCAGCCGAACGCTACGCGGCCCTGGTCGGCGTGTCCAACTACGCGGCCTTCCCGGCCGACAGTCCGATGCAGTTGCAGGGGCCGCGCAACGACGTGCCGATGATCCGGTCCCTGCTGGAGCAGCGGGGGTTTCAGGCGGACCACATCCGCGTGCTGGCCGACCAGGTGGCCGGCGGACAGGTGCCGACGCGGGCGGCCATCCTGGACACGCTCGATCACCTGGTGAAGCTTGCGAAGCGGGGCGACTTCGTGTTCCTGTACTTCGCCGGGCACGGCTCGCGCGTCCCGGCAGAGTCGACGGCCAAGGGCGGCAAGTCCAGCGTCGATGGTTGGCGCGAGATCTTCCTGCCCAGCGACGTGGGCCCGTGGGAGGCCGGCACGCGACAGGTCAGGAACGCGATCGCCGATGACGAGCTGGTCGCGCGGCTGGACCAGTTCCTGGCCAAGGATGTCTTCGTGTGGGCCGTGTTCGACGCCTGCCACTCGGCCACACTCATGCGCAGCACCGGCGACCCGCAGATCCGGTACCGGCACGTGGACCCGTTGCTGCTGGGCGTGCCGGGTGCACCGTCCGAGTCGCCGACCGCCAGCGATGCGGTCCCCGCGATGGCTCGGGTGCAAGCCCAGCGAACGCGCGGGACGGGCGCGGAGGCCACTGGCCCCGGGGGTTATGTCGCGTTCTATGCGGCGCAGACGACGCAGACCACGCCGGAGATGCGTCTGCCCGCCGGCAGCCCCGACCGCAAGCCCTACGGCCTGTTCAGCTACTCGCTGGCCGAGGCGCTGTCCACGGTCGACGGCGCCAGCTACCGGCAGTTGGCTCAGTTCGTGCTCGGCCGCTATGGCGCGCAGAACATCAATTCGCCGACCCCGCTGTTCACGGGCAGCCACCTGGACGCCCCCGTCTTTGGCAGTCAGCGCCAGTCCGCCGTGCGCCAATGGCCGCTGGGCATCGACAGCGACGGCGCGACGCTGCCAGCCGGGCAGCTGAGCCAATTGACGGTCGGCACCGAGCTGGACATCCTGCCCAACCCGCTGTCCAACGGGGCCGATGCGCTGGGCACCTTGCGCGTGGTGTCGGTGGACGCGATGCGGTCACAGCTGGGGCCTTCAGCGCAGCCTGGCAGGCCGACCGTGGACCTGTCCAAGCTGCCCCGGCAAGCCGTCGCGCGGCTGACGCAGCCGGTGCGCCCGACCTTCCAGTTGCGGGTCGTCCCGCCTCCGGCCGCGTCGGGCGCCGATGTCCAGCTCGTGCGCCGCGAGATCGAGGCCCTGCAGAAAGATCCCGCCGCGGGCATGGCCGTGCAGTGGGTGCAGGCCGGCCAGGCGCACGATCTGCGCCTCGTGGTCGAGGACGGGCTGCTGTGGCAGGTGCCGCCGACGGGGCAGCTCTACAAGGCCGGCGGGCAGAGGGCGCCGTCGATCCGGATCCATCAGCCCGAATTCCGGGACAAGCTGGTCGAGAACCTCCACAAGATGGGCCGCGCGCAGAACCTGCTGCGGATTGCCAGTGCCTTGCAAGCCACGAGCGCGGCCAGCAACCTGCAGGTGACAGGCACCCTGGCGTCGAAGGCGGGGGACCCGCGGCCAGTTGAGGCCGTGTCGGCCATGCCCGCCACCACCGGCGATGCGCTTGAGCTCACCGTGCGCAATGTCGGCCGAACGGCCATCGACCTCACCGCCCTGTACATCGATGCCGAAAACGGCATCACGGCCCTGTTTCCCGAGCCGGCCGGGTCGAGCAACCGGCTGGAGCCCAACGCCGTGGCCACGGTCAAGGCCCAGATCAACACCGACCCGAGCGGCCTGGAGCGCCTGCTGCTGATCGGCGTCGAGGCCAAGTCGCAGCAGGCGCACTACGACTTCAGCTACCTGGCCCAGGCGCGGGTGGAGCGGATGCGCTCGGCCACCGCGCCCGCCGACGACATCGTCCGGATGTTCGACGACGCCGGCCTGGGCGACGACCCGCGGTCGCGTGGTGCCAAGTTGGTGGCCTCGCCGGACCGGACCGCCCTGCGGGTCTTCACCTTTCAAGTGAAGTGAGGGGGCCGGCGCCGAAGCCGCCGAGCCCTCGGTTCGACGCCATCAGCGTTTGCGTGTCGTTTCCTTCTTCGCGGACACATGTTCTCGACCACGGCGCCATCAGATCAAGCTGTACTCACCGGCCGCTCGCGGCGTGGGCTCGCGGCCGCAAACGAAGCTCAAGTCCGACCCGGCGCAGTCCCTGCATGGGCACGGCCCGCTGATGCCGGCCCGCACACCACGGCTTCCGGCCAACAACGGTTGGCAATAGCGGTTAGCAATGTCTGAGCCGCTGGAGCGTCACTGAATCGTCTGGTAGAAGCCCGCCTTGTTGAGCTGGCGCACCTGTTCCCACGACTCTCCCAGCCCGACGAATACAAGGGTTCCTATCAGGCCACTCAGATCCAAGGCGCGCGTGGTGGCGTGGCGATAGGACCCGGTCATCGGAACCGTGATCGTCGCGGCCGGTCGCATCGGCTCCGTCATCGGTTCCCATTCATCAGGTCCGGTCTGCATGTATTGCAGCCCATTCGGAGTGACGGCCCACGAATACACCTGGCGGACCTGGCCCCGATCTTCGTCCAATGGGCTGATGATGGCCGTGACCGTACGGGCCGACACCGGGCCCGTGGATTCGCCACGGAACAGGGCGATCGTGGCTGCAGTCTGTACCGGCGCGCACTGCTCGACACCACGGACCGACTCCCGCGAGCCACTGGCGATCGGTCTCAGCAGCGCCTGGCCTTTCGCGGAGAGTTCGGGCAATGTCACGCCCATGCAAATGAGGGCGTTGGAGTCCTGCAGGACCGAAGTGCTGCCGAGTACGAGCGTGCCGCTGTCGGCCAGTGCGCCGGTGTAGGCGCTTTCGGCCTGCACGTAGCCGGTGCCGCCCGTCTGCTTGAAGCCGTCTCGGCCAATCGAGCCGACCACCATGGCGCCGGCGGCGCCCTCGGCGGTGACGCGCTTGCGCTCGCTGCTGCCTGCAACCGCAGCCAGGCTGCCCCTTCGCGCCCGGGTGCCGGAGGTTGCAGCGGCCGCGACGCTCGAGCAGAGCCCGGCCTGGCAGGCCTGCAACAGCGGCGAATTCGGCGGCAACAGCGCGGTGAAGTAGATGTCCCCGGACAGGCCGGCGGCCCGCAGGTCGGTGAGCGTCGAAGTGAGTTCTGCGGTCGTGCTTCCCGTGATCTGCAGCACGCGCTGCGGGTCCAGTGCGTTGCCGGCATCGCTGCCGGTCAGCGACAGGAAGCCCGTGGCCGCCGTGTTGACCACCGGCTGCGGAATGGACAGATTGCTCAAGCCGCCGTCGCCCAACTGCCCGTATTGGTTCCACCCCCAACTCCGCACGGTGCCGTCACTCTTGAGCGCCAGCACATGTTGGCGGCCGGCACCGATCGAGACGAACCCGGTACCGATCTGCTTCGGCACCAACGCGATCTGCGTGGTGCCGTCGCCCAACGTACCGAACGAACTGGATCCCCAGGTCCACAAGCCGCCGCCCGCTTTCAGGGCCAGGCTGGTGACGCTGCTCGCCGCGATCGCGGTCACCTGGGTGAGCCCAACGACCCTTCCGGGCGTGCTGCGATCGGTGGTCGTTCCGTCCCCGAGGACGCCGAAGCTGTTCAATCCCCAAGCCCAGACGGTCCCGTCCGATTTCAGCGCCAGCGTCTTGAAGCCCACCGCAACAATGGCCGTCACGCCGGTCAATCCCGAAACGATCCCGGGGGTCAGCCGATTGGTGGTCGACACACCGTCACCCAGCAGGCCGCCAAACGAATTGCCCCAAGTCCAGACCGTCCCATCGCGTTTGAGGGCAACGGAGCCCCAGGTTCTGGCACCGACCATGGTATACCCCTCGCCGATGCGCACCGGAATGAGCGACGCCGTCAAATTGCCCTTGCCCAGCTCGCCCTGAGTGTTCTCACCCCAGGCCCACAGGCTGCCATCGGACTTGACGCCCAAGGTGTGGTGCCCTCCAGCTGCCACCTGAACGAAGCCGGTGCCCACCTGGACAGGTGAAGGCCGGGAGGTGGTCGTGCCGTCGCCCAGTTGCCCGAATCGGTTGTCACCCCAGGCCCAGAGACTGCCGTCCTGCCGGATGCCGAAGCTCTGTGAGTGGAACTCTCCGAACGCGGTGTCCTTGCTCGACTCGATCGAGACGAAGTCCATGGGCATTCGTTTCGGTGTCACATATCGCGTGGGCAAGCCCTGCAACTGACCAGTGTCGTTGTTGCCCCAGAGCCAGAGCGTCTGGTCGGCCTTGATTGCGCCGGAAAAGCTGGACGAAGCCGCCACCGCGACGAAGCCCGTGGCCACCTGGAGGGGCAGGGTGCGCTGCTGCGTGGTTCCATCGCCGAGCCGGCCGTCGATGTTGTAGCCCCAGGTCCAGACCGAGCCGTCGGTCTTGAGCGCGACGGCGTGACCATGCTCAAGTGCGATCGCGCGAAAGCCGGTGCCCACGATTCCGGGACTGGGGTAGTAGTAGCGCGTCTCCCCGTAGCCAAGGGTACCCCATCGGTTGTCACCCCAGGACAGCAAGGTCCCGTCCTTGCGCAACGCGATCGTGCGGATGGTCCCGGCGGCGGCGCTGCTGAATCCGACACCGATCTTTACCGGCACACGGCTCGACGCCGTGGTCCCGTCACCCAGCTCGCCATAGCTGTTCGAGCCCCAGGTCCACAGGCTGCCATCGCGCTTGACTGCCGCGACGTGGTTGTCGCTGGCCGAGATCGCCGCGTAGCCCGTTCCGATCTGGACCGGAAACCGATCGGTGACGATGGGCCCGGCGTCGCCTTGCTTGTCGCCGCAGTAACCCCAGCGCCACAAGCTACCGTCTGTCTTGATCGCAAAGGTGCAGCTGAATCCAGGCGCGACGGACTCGAATCCGCTGGCGATCATCACCGGCCTGCTTCGCGACGTGCTTGTCCCGTCGCCGAGCTGGCCGTTGTGGTTGAGGCCCCAGGCCCACAGCGTTCCATCATGCTTGATGGCGAACGAAGTGGAACTTGCCGTGAACACCGAACGGAACCCGCCCCCGACCAGCACGGGGACGCTGCTTTGCGTCGTCGAGCCGTTGCCCAGCTGTCCGTCGCTGTTGCCGCCCCAGGCCCAGAGCGTGCCGTCTGTCTTCAGCACCAGCGTGTGCTGGTATCCCAGGGCGACACCCAACACTTTCCAGTCGGACACCTGGCGCGGGAGTGTGCGAATCGTCTCCCTGCCAAAGCCCAATTGCCCGAAGGCGTCGCCGCCCCAGGCATAGGTCGCGCCCGAGCGGGTCACGGCGAAGCTCGATTCGTTGCCACCGGCAAGCATCTGGCTCAGCGCGGTGCCTGGAAGCGCAAGCCAGCACAGCATGAGCCAGACAAAGGCAGGAGCGACAGCCGGAAGAAACTCCAGGCCCCGGCGGGCGACGCAAGCCTGCGCTTCACGAATCACGATGGCTCCCAACACGAACAATGACCGCACATCGGTCCGCAGGCAGCGGCTCACAGCGCCGGCGCGACGAATGCCGCACCCTTGACAGTCGCCGTGGCGGCGTCCTGCAGCCGCTTCTCCGCATCCGCCAAGCGCGACCGGTAGCTCGCCAGCTCGACCTGTTGCTGGTCGTAGCGGGCCAGGCGCTGACGCAGATCGTCGAGTTCGGCGCGTGCCGACTGCTGGCTGGCCACGGTGCGGCGCAAGGCCTCGTTGCTCGCTGCGAGCTGATCGCGCTCGCGGCGCAACTCGGCCAGCTCCTCGGGCGGAATGCGTTCGGCCTCGGGGCTCGCCAGCCGGGCCTCGATCGAGCGCGTGCGCGAGCCGGTGTCGGCAAGCTGTCGTTCGGCTGCAGCCATGGCGCTGCGCAGGCCCTCGAGCCGAAGCAGCTCCTGCCGCACCGCCGCCAGCTCGCGGTCGCGCGCCGCCAACTGTCGGGACGACTCGACGAGCTGATCGCGCTCCTCCCGCAGCTTGGCAAGCACCTGTTGCGAGATGTCGCGCTCGCGCCAGCCCAGGTCCAGCTGCTGCTGCAACAAGCCGAGCCGCGAGCGCACGGCCTCGAGCTCTCGTTCACGTGATTCGAGCCCTGCCCGCATTGCCTCGATGGCGCGGTCCTTGCCCTGCGATTCGGCTTCGAGCCGGGCCACCCGCAGCCGGTACTCGTCAAGCTCGCGCTGCTGGCGCTGGACGACATCCAGCGCCTCCTGCAGCCGGTCGAGCTTGCCGCGTGCTTCGGCCAGGTCCTGGCGCAGCCCTGCACTGCGTGCCTGCTGCCGCTCCAGCTCGTCGCGCTCGGCCTGCGCCAGCACCATGCGCTGCGGATCGCGCTGCTGCTCGACCAGACGCTGCGCTGCGCTCGCGACCTCGGCCTCCTGCGGGCGGATCCGGGCGCGTTCTTGTTCGAATCGTCTGAGCTCCTCGCCCAGGCGGGCGATCTCGACTTCCTGCTCCTTCAACCGCACCGACTTGCGGGCATGTTCCGCGCGCTCCCACTCGAGCGCATCGCGCTGCGCCTGGCTCAGGCTGGCATCGGCACCTTGACGGCCAAGCCGCAGCTCCAGCTCGGTCATGCGCAAACGGAATGCGGCCACCTCGGTCTGGCGCTCGACCAACTGGGCCTGCAGGTCGCCCACCATGCGTTCGACCTGTTGTTTCTCTCGCAGCAGGGCCTTGAACTGCTCGCTGCTCACGCGAGCGCTGCAGCCTGTGAAGCAGAACTCGCCGCTGAAGGACAGGTTCATCCAAGGCACCTGCTCTCTGGGATAGTCGCGCCTGGACTCGACTCGCACATCGTCGATCACGCGCTTGAACATCTCCTCGACCGTGATGTCCGGCGCTTTGAGATGCCGCAGCAGGTGCGAGGTGAACAGGCCGTTGGCTCCGCGGCCGTCGTTCGCAACGTCGCCGGGTGCCGTCGGAAAGAACAGCACGCTGCCTCCAGGCATCCGGGTCGGTGCGGCCAGGCCCGCGCCGCGGATCGCCCGGACCCCGCCGTAGGGGTTGTTGCGGCAGGCGTCGAGGATGATGATCGACAGCCGAACCCCAGAGGCGCGCAACAAGTCGAAGACGAAGCCCAGGCGCAGCGCTTCTGCCTCCACCTCAGGACCTGACTCAATGCGTGCTGCGGTCGGGATCAGGTAGTTCTGGCCTTCGACCTCGAGCCCATGCCCTGCAAAGTAGAACAAGGCCACGTCGCTGGGCTGGAGGCGACGGGCGAACTCACGGACCGCATTGCCCAGTTCGGGCAGGCTGGTGACGTCGTTCAGGCACTGGGTCTGGAAGCGCAGGCCATTCAGCGCTTCGCATATCGCTGCGCTGTCGTTGACCGGGTTCTTCAGCGGCTTCATGCCCATGTAGTTGGCGTTGCCGACAACAAGCGCGTGCCGGCGGCCGACCTCGGGCGCCTGGGCGGCAGCCGTCAGCGGCGCCAGTGCAAGCCAAGCGCAAAGCGTCAGGAGGGTCAGCGCGATCGAGATGCGGGCCATCGCACCGTCAGAAGCTCAGGCTCAATCCCAAGGTCAACCCTTCTGTCGTATCCCGCAGCTTCGTGCCGCGGCTGGCCGACGCATTGGACGTGTCCAGCGCGATTCGAAACCCGCTCGTCGACAAGACCTGGCTGCGATAGCCCGCCGTCAGCGCGACGGCCTTTGCCTGCGGCCAAAGCTTGCCGGGGCTCAGCGAATATGCCAAGCCCAGTTCGCCCAGCAGGTAGTTCGCGTCGAAGGTGCTACGTCCCTCTGCATCGCGCAACGGCAGTTGCGTGCGCATGCGGCCCAGCCCGAAGCTGCCATAAAGCGTGAAGCCAGCGGTCAACGGCGCCGAGGCGACGGCGCCAAGCGTGGGCCCGCTGTAGCGAAACTTCGCGTTGGCACCAAAATCCTGCCTGACCTGCTTGTAGCCCAGCGTTGCAGCCAACGTCGGCAAAAGGTAGTACCCGGCCAGCACGTCGGCTTCGTCGCGTCGCGCAGTGAACGCCCCTGCATTGCCTTCGAACGTGTAACGCGTCGGGCTGAACTGGCTGGCCGACAAGAGCAGATCGCCAAACCGTGCGCTGATGGTCGGGATTGCGGTCACGCGTGAGCCAGCGGTGAAATTCTCCGCGGCCCCGGGAATCGATCCCAGCGGCGTCTGCAATGGCGGGTAGACATCCCAGCTCGTCCACGCGTTGGACCACAACCGCAATCCCGCCGTGATCAGCAATCCATCATCTGCCAGGGCAGACTGCGCGCCAATGGCGATCAGAACACAGGTCAAGCTGCGATACATGTGGGTACTCTACTGCAGTGTTTCGTTCCCTGCGCAGCCTGACGGGCTCGTTCAAGACAGGGCCTCTACCGGGCCCACAGCCTGGTCAAGACACCACCCCATCCTTGTCCTGGTCGCGAATCGTCCCGCGCACCACCACGGACAACAGGCGCACCGCCTCCATGATCTGCAGCGTGACGGCGCCGCCCTTGAACGACATCGTGAAGTCGGCCTGCAGCGTGCCAGGTGAGGCGATGGCAAACCGCACGGCGATCACGCCGACGTTGGCCCGGTGCGCAAAGTCCAGCTTGGCCGCCATCTCGGCCTCGGGCCGCAGCGTGTAGCGCGTGCGCAGCACCAGGTGCTTGCGGTCGGTGTCCACCGTCACCGACAGGCGCATGCCGGATTCGGCGGTGACCAATAGCGCCTGGCCGGACAACGATTCCACCGGCATGAAGGCCTGCCGGAACAGACGCAGCAGCAAGTCGGCGTTCAGCGCCTCCTCGTGGATGAACTCGCCGACCGCCGCATTGACGCGGGGAGCGATCAGCACCGGAGCGATGGCACCGGCGGGCTCGATGGCGCTGGCCGTGTCGGGAAGGGAAGCATCGGAAGACATGACAAACGTCCTTTCTTGTTGGCGCCAGCCGAAAGCCGGTTGGCTACACCGATCAAGACGGGACGGGCCGTCGAACCTCAGGGAACCCTGTACAACAAATCCGGGGCGGGCGTCGACCGGTCGCAGCCTTCGGCCCGGCAACGCCAGGTTGGCCGCCGACAACCCTTAACAGAAGTCGTCACTCGAAGGGAGTGGCAAGATGAGCACGATGGAGTCGTTGCGGGGCGTAACGTCAGCTGAATCGTATGCGGGTGCACTCTTCTCCTTCATGCCGCCATCAAGTGACAGCTTGGCAAACGGAGGCGTCCATGTACGTCCGGCGAACGCATCTTGACGAATGCGACGAGGCTCAGATAGGGGTCATCATCGGCGTCCAGCGGTGCGGCAGCAAGTCGTCGATGCGGTTGGCCGGATGGGTCGGCAGCCGCTCGAGGATGTCCTTCAAATAGGCGTATGGGTCGTGCCCGTTGATCCTGGCCGAGTGCATCAGGCTCATCACCGCCGCGGCGCGCTTGCCCGCGCGCAGGTTGCCTGCGAACGGCCAGTTCGATCTTCCCAGGGCAATGGGCCGGATGGGCCTGCCCCAAGCTTGATGACCACAGGGCGCCGGACCTTGCGAAGCCATGGGTTTAGGCGCGCCTCCTGCGCGGCGGCAATCGAGGCCAACCCCGGTGGAGCGAATAGAGCCCAGCTGCGCGGTTCTTGTCTGGGTCCGCACCGGCAGGCGCAACAGGGCCGTTTGTAGATGCGCAGTCTGTTCTCTTTCCACGAGCATCACCGCAGTCCACCACAGGAACTACACGCACTCCGGCTGCCTCTACTATGCCGCGGCCCGCTGCCAGATCTCGTCGAGCACCTGCACCATCCGATCGACCTTGGCCACCGGGAACAGCCCCTCCGGCCCCTGCGGGCTGATGTCGAGGAACGGTGACTCGTACAGCCGCCCCGCCTCCATCACGCCGTTGGTCGTCAGCTCGGAAACGATCAATTCGATGAACTCGATTTGGTCAGGCGTGGCTTGGGTGCCGGCGATCAATTCGCTGAAGGCCTGCGCCACCGCTTCACGCTCCATGCTGTCGGCACCGATCCAAATCTGAGCCACCGGGGGTGCGGACGATTTCTTGGACTACTTGGAGGGTAGTTCATGTTTTCATACGAGGACCGGCTTCGAGCCGTGCAGCTCTACATCAAGCTGGGCAAGCGCATCGGCATGACCATCCGTCATCTCGGCTGTCCGACGAAGAACGCGCTTTTGATTTGGCATCGCGAGTACGAGCAGTGCCTTGACCTACCCGCCGGCTGCGTGCGCCAGTTGAGGTACTCGCCGGCGCACAAGGAACTGGCCGTCGGGCACTACCTCGAGCACGGCCGCTGCATTGCGGCGACGATCAGGGCGCTGGGCTATCCATCGAGGTCGTTGCTGTCCGAGTGGCTGCAGGAGCTCTATCCGCAGGAGCGCACACGCGTCGTTGGTCGATCCCAGGAACTGGCGCCTGAGGCCAAGCAATCTGCTGTCATCGCCTTGTGCATGCGACCAGCGCGCGCGCAGGTGGTGGCTGAAGAGCTGGGCGTGTCTCGAGGCTCGCTGTACAGGTGGAAGAATCAATTGCTCGGCCACGAAGCATCCGCACCCATGAAGCGCCAGAAAGACGCCCCGGTAAGCCCTGATCGATCCGAACTGGAACAGCAGCTCACTCGATGTCCCGCAAGGGGTACTCGCCAGACAACGCAGCGTGCGAAGGCTTTTCCGGTCGCCTGAAGATCGAGATGTTCTTCTCGCGCGACTGGCTATCCACAACCATCGAGGAATTCGTCGCTGCCTTGGACGCGTACATCCGCTGGTACAACGACGCGCGGATCAAGATCTCACTCGGCTTCCGCAGTCCCGTCGAGCACCGCAGGCGCCTGGGGATCGCTGTTTAACCAGTCAGAGTTTTTGGCCGCACCCCCGTGGCTCCGTTTTCGGTCGGCGCCAACACCCACCAATCGCCGGCTTCAGCCGGAACAGCCTATTGATCTTTCCGTAAATGGCGACATCACCACAGCCCAGCCTGAACCCAGCACGCGGCGATGATCGATGGCCGGCGTTGAGCGCTCTTGAGCTTGGCGCGCGCGGTAGCGTTGAGTTCGTCGAGATTGGCAGGGCAGAAGTTGGCCAGCGCATGTCGCTTGAGCCAGGCCCACAGGTATTCGACCGGGTTCAGGTCCGGCGAGTACGGTGGCAGGAACGCCATCTGGATGTCGCCGCCCGTGGAGTCCAGGTACTCGCGCACGAGCTTGCTGCGATGGGCCTTCAGGCCGTCCCAGATGACCAGCAGCGGCTGCTTCAAGTGCGCCCGCAGCGCCTTGAGGAACTCGACGTGCTGCTCCTTCTTGATCGAGCCCTCGTGCAGCCGGAACAAGCAGTTCGTGCGCGACAGGCCGGCGATGACCGAGATGTGCGTCCAGTTGAAGTGGAACTGGATGATCGGTGTCTGGCCCTTGGGCGCCCAGGTGCGAATCCGCGTGGGGCGCTCGCTCAACCCGGACTCGTCGATGAAGACGATCAGCCGTCCCTCGCGCCTGGCTTTTTTTTGAGCGCAGGCCAGGTCTTGCGCTTCCAGGTCTGCACGGCATCCTCGTCGCGCTCGATCGCGCGACGCTCGGGCTTTTGCACCGAGAACCCAAGGTTGCCCAGGATGCGCCAGACTTGCGTCTGGCTGAACTTGACACCGTACAGCTGCTCGATAAGCACGCCCACTCGCTTGAGTGTCCACAACTCAGTGCCGAAGCCATGCTCGGTGGGCTTGTCCAGCAGCGCGCGTCCCAGTGCCTGGAGTTGCTCGTCATCCAGGCGCGCCGGGCGACCCCGCGTGGGCATGGCCCGAAGCGCGTCGATGCCGCCTTCATCGAGCAACGCCTTCCACGTGTACGCGGTCTGCCGAGCCACGCCCACCGCGTGCGCGGCCTGCGCCGGCGTCTTGCCCGCAAGCATCATCCGCCCCGCCCGCAAGCGTCTCAATACCGTTTCGTCCAATCGCTTCGTGACCATGTTCCGTGCCCAATACTTGCCAAGTATCGGTACAACGCATCATGGCTTCAGCGGTTGTCATGATTTACGGAAATCTCAATAGACGGCGTTGGACGAGTAAGTCGTTTACTGACAATGAGTTATGGCGGACCTTAGGGCTCCTTTGGAACCACTAGGAATCGAAGCTACTTCCCAATGCAGAAACGCCCGAAGATCTCACCGAGAAGATCGTCGCTGGTGAAGGCGCCGGTGATGGTGGCCAGCGCGTCGTGCGCCAGGCGCAGCTCTTCGGCGAAGAGATCGAGCGCGGTGTCGTCGCGATCGGCGTGCGAATGCGCAGCGGCCAGGTGCTCGCGACAGCGCTGCAGTGCCTGCACGTGGCGTTTGCGGGCGAGGTACACGCCATCGGGCGAATCGTGCCAGCCGGCGCGCTGCAACAGCGCGTGGCGCAGCGCGTCCAGGCCCTGGCCGGTCTTGGCCGAGATGGCGAGACCCTCGGCCGGTGGTGGCGTGGCGCCCGCGGCGTCGGCCTTGTTGTGGACATGGATCAGCCGAGTCAGCGACTCGGCGTGCAGACGCTCGGCGATGGCTTGCTCGGCCTGCTCGTAGGCCAGCTCGCCACGCCGCGTGAGGTCGTGCAGGAACAGGACCGCATCGGCCTGGGCAATGGCGTCCCAGCTGCGGGCGATGCCGATGCGCTCGACCGTGTCCGCCGCGTCGTCGCCAGCGACGCCGATGTCGCGCAAGCCCGCGGTGTCGATCACGTGCAAGGGCACACCCTCGATCTGGATGGTCTCGCTGACCTTGTCGCGCGTGGTGCCGGGAATGGGCGTGACGATGGCCAGCTCGGCCCCGGCCAGCGCATTCAGCAACGAGCTCTTGCCCACGTTGGGTTGGCCGGCCAGCACCACCTGAAGACCCTCGCGCAGCAAGGCGCCTTGCCTGGCACGATCGAGCACGTCGCTCAATGATTGCGTTATCTTGGCCAGCTGGCCGCGGGCGTCGGCCTGCTGCAGGAAGTCGATCTCCTCTTCCGGAAAGTCCAGCGTGGCCTCCACCAGCAGGCGCAGGTTGACCACGCGCTGGCGCAGCAGGTCGATCTCGGTGGAGAAGGCACCGGCCAACGAGCGGCTGGCCGAACGCGCGGCGGCTTCGGTGCTGGCCTCGATCAGGTCGGCCACGGCCTCGGCCTGGGCCAGGTCGATCTTGTCGTTGAGGAAAGCGCGCTCGGTGAACTCGCCAGGCTCGGCCAGGCGCAGGCGCGGCAGCCGCGCCATGCCGGTTGCGGCATCGACTTCGGCGGCGGCTTCGAGACAGCGTGCCAGCAGCAGTTGCAGCACCACCGGTCCGCCATGGGCTTGCAGCTCCAGCACGTCCTCGCCGGTGTAGGACTGCGGCGCGGGAAAGTGGATCGCCAGGCCCTGGTCGATGGCCTGCCCGTCGGCGGCCAGGAAGGGCGTGTACGTGGCGCGGCGCGGCGCCACCGCGCGGCCGCACAAGGCCAGGATCAAGGCGTCGAGACGGGCACCGGACACCCGCACGATGCCCACGGCCCCACGGCCGGGCGCGGTGGCCACAGCCACGATGGGCTCGTGATGGCGGGGAAGTGGAGTCCGGGACAAGGCCCGCCGATTGTCGCCGGGGCGCGCGCGGTGCCGTCAGCCCGTCGCCGGCAACCCGCGATCGGGTTGCCGGCGAATGGCGCGGGGTGGGGCGCTGCAGTCCTTTCGCGAGAGCAGACTGCTTTCTAGACGCCCCAGGGCCGACGCGGCTTGCGTACAGCGTTGCCCCGCATGACCGGGGGTGTGGCGGGCGCAAGCCCCTGCGCTTCAGCCGACACCGACCTCGGATGATCGGCACGGCCGCCCGCACGCAATACCCCGTTTTCACGGGGTTGCAGTGCAGCAATGTGCAAAAAGTCGCGCGCAGCGGCGCTCGGCAGGCGCCGGGCCGATCGCGCGCGCTACTTGTTGACGCCCAGGCGCCGGTTGATGAACCACTGCTGGGCAATGCCCAGGATGTTGTTCGTCAGCCAATACAGCACCAGGCCGGCCGGGAAGTAGAAGAACATCACGCTGAAAGCCAGCGGCATGATCCACATCATCTTGGCCTGCACGGGATCGGGCGGCGTGGGGTTGAGCCAGGTCTGGAACATCGTGCTGGCGGTCATCAGCAGCGGCAGGATGTAGTAGGGGTCCTTCGTGGCCAGGTCGGTGATCCAGCCCACCCATGGCGCGTTGCGCATCTCCACCGACGACAGCAGCACCGAGTACAGCGCAATGAAGAACGGCATCTGCACGAATATGGGCAGGCAGCCGCCGAGCGGATTGACCTTCTCCTCGCGGTAGATGCGCATCATCTCCTGCTGCATCTGCTGCGGCTTGTCCTTGTAGCGCTCGCGCAGCTCCATCACCTTGGGGTTGATGGCCTTCATCTTGGCCATCGACTTGTAGGCGCTGGCGTTGAGCCAGTAGAAGGCGATCTTCAGCAGCACCACCAGGGCCACGATGGCCCAGCCCCAGTTCTGCAGCAGCGAGTGCAGCTGATCCAGCAGCCAGAACAGCGGCTTGGCCAGCATGCGCAGCCAGCCGTAGTCCTTCACCAGCTCCAGGCCGGGGGCCAGGGTCTCGAGCTGCTTCTCGGCCTGCGGGCCGGCGTAGAGCACGGCCTCGTGGCGGGTGGTGGCGCCGGCGGCCACCTCGCCCAACCCGAAGACCATGGCCACGCGGTAAAGCGGCTGGCCGAAGGTGCTGGCATTGCCCTCGATGCGGTCGAACTTGAAATCGCGCTTGGCCTGGGCATTGACCAGCCAGGCCGAGGTGAAGTAATGCTGGATCATCGCCACCCAGCCGTTGTCGGCGGCCTTCTCGTACTCGGCCTTGGCCTTGTCCAGGTCGGTGAACTCCACCTTCTGGAACTTGCCGGCCTCCGAATACATGGCCGGTCCGGTGTAGCTGGTGGGGCCCATGAAGACGCTGGTGTTGCCGTCGACCTTGCCATCGCGGGCCAGCTGCAGGTAGAGCTGCGGCGTCACCGGCGCCGGGCCGGCGTTGCGCAACTCGTGGCGCACGGCCACGCTGTAGTCGCCGCGGCGGAAGGTGTAGGTCTTGGTCAGGCTCAGGCCGGTCTCATTGATGGCCTCGAACACCACGCTCAATTCCTTGGCGCCGTCCTTCAGCGCTCGCTCGCCCGGCTGCAACTGCATGACCGTCAGGTGGTTGGGCAGGGTGACGCCGGGTTGCTGGGTGACCAGGCCGGTCTGGGCCAGATAGACCCGCTGCGCGCTCTGGTCGAACAACACCAGCGGCTTGGTCGGATCGCTGACGTCGGCATTCTTGGTGAGTTCCAGCCGCACCAGGCTGCCGCCGGTGCTGTCCAGCGTGGCCTTGAGCACGTCGGTGCTGATCACCACCTTCTCGCTGGGGGCGAGCACCGCGCTGGCCGCCGTGGCGGGTGCCACCACGGCAGCTCCGGGTGTGGCCACCGCATTGGGCACGCCGCCCGCCACGGCCGGCGACGGAGCAGACCCGGCAGCCACCGGCCGAGGCACCGCCGGGCTGAACAAGGAAGGGTGTCCGTTGTGCTTTTGCCAGGCATCCCACAGCAGGAACAGGGAGACGGAGAACACCACCCACAGGATGGTGCGACGCATGTCATTCATGGGCGGGTCTTCGAAATCAAACGGGTGAAGAAGGCGGGTGCCTCGGTGGGCACCGGATCGCAGCCACCCGCACACCAGGGGTGACAGCGCAGCAGGCGATGAACCGTGAGGTAGCTGCCGGCGGCGGCGCCATGGCGCTCGAGCGCCTGCAGCGAATAGGCCGAGCAGGTGGGCTCGAAGCGGCAGGCGTTGCCCAGCCAAGGCTTGAGAAAGAAACGATAGGCCCGCACCAGCAGCATCAACGCGCGCGCGGGCAAGGCGATCATGAAGTCGATCATGGCGCGGCGCGGCTCATGCCGGTGTGGCGGGCGTCGCCGGAGCGGCAGACTCGGCGCGACTGCGCCGCCGCGGCTCGCCCGAGCCCGCCGTGCGCGGCGACGCGGCACGCGACAGCAGCAAGGCGATCTCCTCGCGCGCCGCCTGCCGCAGCGGCCCGGAGGCCGGGCTGGGAAACTGCTTGGGGTCGAACACCGACTTCAGGCGCAGCACCCAAAGCCCCTGAGGCAGTTGCGCTGCCGCCGTCTGCATGACCTCGCGCATCTGGCGCTTGATCAGGTTGCGTGTGACCGAACGGCGCGCATGGCGCTTGGGCACCACGGTGCCCAACCACCATCCGCCAGGCAAGTCATCCACAGCCGGTGGGCAACTTGGTGCACTGTCTGTGGATAACTCTGTACAACTGGGCTTGGAGCCGCCCCGCGCAGGCGCAGCAGGGCCGGCCGCCACATGGTGGGCAGCGAAGTGGGTGCTGCGGGAACGCGGCGCTTGAGCCAGCGCGCGCTCAAAGTCGGCCGTACGCAGGATGCGCCCGACCACGGTGTGACTGCCAGTGCCTTGGACAGGCTCGGCCGATCAGACCTGCGACAGACGCTTGCGGCCCTTGGCGCGGCGAGCGGCGATGACGGCACGGCCGCCACGCGTCTTCATGCGCACGAGGAAGCCGTGCGTGCGGGCGCGGCGAACTTTGGAAGGCTGATAGGTGCGCTTCATTTCAAGATCCTTCGAGGGGAGTGGGCCCCTTGGGTTGGCCCTGGTTTACCTGTCGACTGCTCGCCTTGCGGTCATGGACTGCGCGGCGATGAAAGTCTTCTTCGGGCGCAGCGGCTGCCAAGTCGAGTTGCCCCATGAAGAACCAGGGCTCAAGAACTCGGCGCACTGCGGCCCCAGGCGATGCCGTTCAGATGGTGTGACGATCTGGCTGGCGTTGGGGAAACCCATGATTAGAGCAAAAAGAGCCTTATCGGTCAAACACTTGCACCACAGCATGCGGGTTGGCAGGGGGATTGACCCGGCGCATCAAACTGTGGATAACCCGCTTTCCGAGCCCATCCTGGCCCTACAATCCCGCCGCTCTCAGAACAACTTGTCCACAATGAGCCCAGACCTCTGGCTTCGAGGGTGCGAGCAGTTGGCCCTCGAATTGCCCGAACAGCAATTCAACACCTGGATCCGTCCGTTGCCGCCGGCCGAAGTGACCGATGCAGGCGACGCCGTGGTCGTGTCGGTGCGCGTGCCGAACCGCTTCAAGCTGGACTGGATCCGCTCGCAATACGCCACCCGCATCGAGGGCCTGCTGACCGAACTGGCCGGCAAGGCCGCGCGCCTCGAACTGACCCTGGCGCCGCGCGAGGCCTTGCCGACCCGGGCGCCACTGGCGGCCAACCAACCCGTGCGCGCGGCCGCCCTGCTGAACGGCAACGCGCTGGCGCCATCGACCAGTGTGCGCCCGACCTCACCGCCGGGCCCAGGCAACGGGCCGGCGCCGTTTCAGCCGCCATCGGCCAGCAGCCACAAGCTGAACACCGCGCTCACCTTCGACACCCTGGTGGCCGGTCGGGCCAACCAGATGGCCCGCACCGCAGCGCTGCATGTGGCCGGTGCGCCAGGCGTCATGTACAACCCCTTGTTCATCTACGGTGGTGTGGGCCTGGGCAAGACGCACCTGATCCATGCCGTGGGCAATGCGCTGCTGAAAGACCGGCCCGACGCGCGTGTGCTGTACCTGCACGCCGAGCAGTTCATCAGCGACGTGGTGAAGAACTACCAACGCAAGACTTTCGATGAACTCAAGGCCAAGTACCACTCGCTCGACCTGCTGCTGATCGACGACGTGCAGTTCTTCGCCGGCAAGGACCGCACCCAGGAGGAGTTCTTCAACGCCTTCGAGGCGCTTCTGGCCAAGCGCGCCCACATCATCATGACCAGCGACACCTACCCCAAGGGCCTGGTGGACATCGATGCGCGCCTGACCAGCCGCTTCGAGGCGGGCCTGACGGTGGCCATCGAACCGCCCGAGCTGGAAATGCGCGTGGCCATCCTGATCCGCAAGGCCCTGGCCGAAGGTGCCGAGATGCCCGAGGACGTGGCCTTCTTCGTGGCCAAGAACGTGCGTGCCAACGTGCGCGAGCTCGAAGGGGCGTTGCGCAAGGTGCTGGCCTACAGCCGCTTCTCGCACAAGGACATCAACATCGGCCTGGCACGCGAGGCGCTGAAGGATCTGCTCTCGATCCAGAACCGGCAGGTGGGCGTGGAGAACATCCAGAAGACCGTGGCCGACTTCTACAAGATCAAGGTGGCCGACATGTACAGCAAGAAGCGCCCGGCCTCGATCGCCAAGCCGCGCCAGATTGCCATGTACCTGGCCAAGGAAATGACGCAGAAGAGCTTGCCCGAGATTGGCGAACTCTTCGGCGGCCGCGACCACACCACCGTGCTGCACGCCGTGCGCAAGATCGGTGGCGATCGCACCAAGGACACCGAACTCAACCAGCAGTTGCACGTGCTCGAACAGACGCTCAAGGGGTGAAGCGGATCGACCCTGTCAAGGCACAACGCTGTGGACAAGTCTTGAGCAAGTACCCCGCAGTCCACAGGCCAGAGCGCCATGCCGAAGTTGTTGTCGGCAATCCGCCTGGCTCAAGGCCAGCTGCCCACAGGGTTCATGCCGTGCTAAGCCCTTGAAAATACAAGCGAAAATAGCCTTCTCCACAGCCGAACCGGCCCCCTACTAGAACCACTAAGTTCAAAGAGGAAGACATGATTGTTCTAAAAGCTCCACAACAGAAATTGCTCGAAGCCCTGCAATCGGTGGCGGGCATCGTGGAGCGGCGTCACACCCTGCCCATCCTGGCCAACGTGCTGATGCGCAAGAACGGCGAACACATCGAGTTCACCACCAGCGACCTGGAAATCCAGGTGCGCACCCAGGCCGACCTGGGTGGTGACGCGGGCAGCTTCTCCACCACCGTCGGTGCGCGCAAGATGATCGACATCCTGCGCAGCCTGCCCAACGACCAGGTGGTCACGCTGAGCTCGGCGCAGAACAAGCTCACCCTCACCGGTGGCAAGAGCCGCTTCACGCTGCAGACGCTGCCCGCGGACGACTTCCCGCTGGTGAACGAGGCGGTGGATTTCGGGCCGGTGTTCTCGGTGCCGCAGAAGGTGCTCAAGGGCCTGATCAACCAGGTGCACTTCGCGATGGCCGTGCACGACATCCGTTATTACTTGAACGGCATCCTGTTCGTTGCCGAAGGCAAGGCCCTCACGCTGGTGGCCACCGACGGCCACCGCCTGGGCCTGGCGCAGGCCCAGCTGGAAAGCGACATCCCGAAGCAGGAAGTCATCCTGCCGCGCAAGACCGTGCTCGAGTTGCAGCGCCTGCTCAGGGACGAAGACACCCCCATCGAGATGCGCTTTGCCGGCAATCAGGCCAAGTTCGGTTTCTCGGGCATGGAGTTCGTCACCAAGCTGGTGGAGGGGAAGTTTCCCGACTACAACCGCGTCATCCCCAAGGGCCACAAGAACTCGGTCACGCTCGGCCGCCAGCCGCTGCTGTCCAGCCTGCAGCGCGCGGCCATCCTGACGAGTGAGAAGTTCAAGGGCGTGCGCGTCAACCTCGACCCGGGCACGCTGCGCATCGCCTCCAGCAATGCCGAGCAGGAAGAGGCCAAGGAAGAACTCGAAGTCGACTACGGCGGCGATGCCATCGAGATCGGCTTCAACGTCACCTACCTGATGGACGTGCTGGCCAACATCCCGCAGGACATGATCAAGATCGAGTTGCAGGACGGCAATTCCAGCGCGCTGATCACCGTGCCCGAGCAGACCGGCTTCAAGTACGTCGTGATGCCCATGCGGATTTGACCCACCCCCGAAGCGCCTGCGGCGCTTCCCCCTCAAGGGGGCCACCCCAGCAGCCCGGCAAAGCCGGTTCTGCGGCGTGTGCTGGCCAAAGAGCGGCGCTGCGGCGCCCGAAAGTGAACCGATGACCGACGCAAAGAACACCCCCTCCAACAACGATCCCGACAAGGGCGTGACCCAGCGCGACGTGCCCTCGGCCGAGGGGCAGGCGGTGTCCACGGGCTCTGAAGCGTCGGACGCCTATGGGTCGGACAGCATCCAGATCCTCGAGGGCCTGGAGGCCGTGCGCAAGCGGCCGGGCATGTACATCGGCGATACATCGGATGGAACCGGCCTGCACCACCTGGTGTTCGAGGTGGTGGACAACTCCATCGACGAGGCCCTGGCCGGGCACTGCGACGACATCATCGTCACCATCCACTCGGACAACAGCATCAGCGTCATCGACAACGGCCGCGGCATCCCCACCGGCGTGAAGATGGACGACAAGCACGAGCCCAAGCGCAGTGCCGCCGAGATCGCGCTGACCGAACTGCACGCCGGCGGCAAGTTCAACCAGAACAGCTACAAGGTCTCCGGCGGCCTGCACGGCGTGGGCGTGAGTTGCGTCAATGGGCTGAGCAAATGGCTGCGCCTGATCGTGCGCCGAGACGGCAAGGTGCACGCGATCGATTTCGCGATGGGCATTCCGCAGGATCGCCTGATCGAGGTGGTGGACGGCTTCGAGACCAGCCCGATGAAGATCGTGGGCGACACCGAGAAGCGTGGCACCGAGGTGCACTTCCTGCCCGACGACACGATTTTCAGCAACATCGACTTCCACTACGACGTGCTGGCCAAGCGCCTGCGCGAACTGAGCTTCCTGAACAACGGCGTGAAGATCCGCCTGGTTGATGAGCGCAACAACAAGGAAGACAACTTCGCCTATGCCGGTGGGGTGAAGGGCTTTGTCGAATTCATCAACCAGGGCAAGAAGGTCCTGCACCCCAACATCTTCCACGCCATGGGCGACAAGATGAGCGACAACAACACCAACGTGGGTGTTGAAGTGGCGATGCAATGGAACGACGGCTACAGCGAGAACGTGCTGTGCTTCACCAACAACATCCCGCAGCGCGACGGTGGCACCCACCTCACCGGCCTGCGCGCGGCGATGACGCGGGTGATCAACAAGTACATCGAAGAAAACGAGATCGCCAAGAAGGCCAAGGTGGAAGTGGCCGGTGACGACATGCGTGAGGGCCTGGCCTGCATCGTCAGCGTGAAGGTGCCCGAGCCCAAGTTCAGCAGCCAGACCAAGGACAAGCTCGTATCCAGCGAAGTGCGCGGCCCGGTGGAAGAGATCGTGAGCAAGCTGCTCACCGACTGGCTGCTCGAGAACCCCATCGATGCCAAGATCATCTGCGGCAAGATCGTCGACGCTGCCCGCGCCCGTGAGGCCGCGCGCAAGGCACGCGAAATGACGCGCCGCAAGGGCGTGCTCGACGGCATGGGCCTGCCCGGCAAGCTGGCCGATTGCCAGGAGAAAGACCCGGCGCTGTGCGAGATCTACATCGTCGAGGGCGACTCCGCCGGTGGCAGCGCCAAGCAGGGCCGAGACCGGAAGTTCCAGGCCATCCTGCCACTGCGCGGCAAGATCCTGAACGTGGAGAAAGCGCGTTATGAGAAGCTGCTGTCCAGCGACTCCATCGTCACGCTGATCACTGCGCTGGGCACCAGCATCGGCCCCGAGGAGTTCAACGTCGACAAGCTGCGCTACCACCGCATCATCATCATGACCGATGCCGACGTGGACGGCGCCCACATCCGCACCCTGCTGCTCACCTTCTTCTACCGGCAGATGCCGGTGCTGGTGGAGCGCGGCCACATCTACATTGCGCAACCACCGCTGTACAAGGTGAAGGTGGGCAAGCACGAGCAGTACCTGAAGGACGGGCTGGAGCTCGACGGCTTCCTGCTGAAGGTGGCGCTCGATGGCGCGGTGGTGCTGCCCGATGGAGCCGACGCAGGACAGGCGCCTGCGCGCCCGGCGCTCAGCGGCAGCGCGCTGGAAGAGCTGGCACGCAAGTACATCGTGGCCAACCACGTGATGGACCGACTGGGCAACTGGATGGACCTGCAGGCCCTGCGCGCTCTGGCCAATGGCCTGGTGCTGGACCTGGACAGCGCCGCCACCGCCGAAGCCAGCGCCGTGGCGCTGCAGGCCGCGGTGCACGATGCGCAGGTGGAGGCCCAGTTCGATGCACGCACCGACAAGCACCTGCTGCGCATCAGCCGCCGTCACCATGGCAATGTGAAGGCCAGCGTGATCACGCAGGACTTCGTGCACGGTGCGGACTACGCCGCGCTGATGGAAGCCGGCGTCACCTTCAAGGGCCTGCTGGGCGCCGATGCCCTGGTGCGGCGCGGCGAAGGCGAGCGCATGAAGGAGCAGAAGGTGAGCGACTTCCGCGCCGCCATGGCCTGGCTCATGGCCCAGGCCGAGCACGCCGTGGGCCGGCAGCGCTACAAGGGCCTGGGCGAAATGAATCCCGGGCAGCTCTGGGAAACCACGATGGACCCCACCGTGCGCCGCCTGCTCAAGGTGCAGATCGACGACGCCATCGAAGCCGACCGCGTGTTCACGATGCTGATGGGCGACGAGGTGGAACCGCGGCGCGAGTTCATCGAGAGCAACGCGCTGCGGGCGGCGAACATCGACGTTTGACGCTGTAGGTGTCGGCGCCGATCCAAATCTGAGCCACCGTGCCGACCGAATATTGAGCCAGGGGTGGAAGCCGACTTTGAGAGGGTCGGCTGTGGATAAGTGTAGGTCTTGGCCTGGTTCGTTGACCTCCTTGGTGCCGTGTTGATCGCGCGGGGGAAGTCGCGCAGGGCGTAGCCCGTAGCGTCTTCCCCGCCGCGGCGCCCGATCAGAACGGCTCGGTCTCGGCCTCGCTCTTGGAGCCCTTGCGCGCCTGCTCGCGCGCCTTGATCCGCTTCTTGGCCTCGGCCGTGCTGCGGCTGAAGCGGATCGACTCGTTGCCGGTCTCCACGATGTGGCAGTGGTGCGTCAGGCGGTCCAGCAGCGCCGTGGTCATCTTCGCGTCGCCGAACACGCTGGACCACTCGGCGAAGTCCAGGTTGGTCGTGATCATCACGCTGGTGTGCTCGTACAGGCGGCTGAGCAGGTGGAACAGCAACGCCCCGCCGGCCTGGCTGAAGGGCAGGTAGCCCAGCTCATCGAGCACCACGAGGTCCATGCGCAGCAAGCTGGTGGCGATGCGGCCGGCCTTGCCTTGCGCCTTCTCCTGCTCCAGCGCATTGACCAGATCGACCGTGGAGTAGAACCGCACCCGCTTGCCATGCCGGGTGATGCCCGAGACGCCGATGGCCGTGGCCAGATGCGTCTTGCCCGTGCCCGGCCCACCCACCAGCACGACGTTGTGTGCATCGTCGGTGAAGGCGGTGGTGGCCAGCGTGTTCACCAGCTTGCGATCCACCGGCGAGACCTCGAAGTCGAAGCCTGCCATGTCGCGATGCACTGGGAACTTCGCCGCCTTCATCTGGTGGCTGACCGAGCGCATCGCCGGTCCGTGCCCTCGGCCTGCAGCAGGTGCTCGATGAGCCAGCGCGAGGACTCGATGCCGGCCTCCTCCCCACCACCGCCTTGCTCGACCAGATCGGCCCAGGCGCCGGCCATGCCGTGCAGGCGCAGCGACTTCAACTCGACCAACACGTCAGGCTTCATGGCCGGCTCCCTCCGTGGTGGCGTCGACGACATCAGTCGTTGTGCTGTCAGCGCGCAGGCTGTCGTAGCGCGCCGTGTCGGCCAGCGGCGGCGTGGTGGCCTTCATGTGCGTGGCTGCGGTCGGCGGCGCCGGCTGCGCGTTCAGCCTGCCCAGCACGTTGACCACGTGCTCCACGCTGACCTTGCCGGGCGGCCCGGTCTCCAGCGCCAGTTCCACCGCCACCAGCACCGCGTCCAGCCCGGCTGTCAGCACGATGGCCAGCACCTGCGCCATCACGCGGTCGCCACCCGGGTTGCGCAGCAGCCCCGGCGCAGCCGCTGCAGCGGCTCGGGCATGTCGGCAAACGGCGCGCCATTCCTCAGCGCGCCGGGCTTCCTCTGCAGCAGCGGGATGTAGTGCTGCCAGTCGTACCGGGTCTCGCCGGCGTTGCTCAGCCGGTCGTGGCGGGCCACGATCTTGTCGTCGGCCACGATGACCACGCTGGCCGGGTACAGCCGCGTGCTGACCATCTGCCCGTACAGCTCGCACGGCACCGAGTAGCGGTTGCGCGCCACCGACACCAGGCAGGTGCTGGACACCCGCGCCGGCTTCTCGACGTAGCCGTCGAACGGCGCCGGCATGGGCATCAGATGCGCCCGCTCGTGCTCCAGCATCTCGGCCACGCTGAACTGCTCATGCTCGGGGTGGCGGACCTCGTCCCACAACGCCCGGCATCGCTGGCCCAGCCAGGCATTGAGCTCGGTGAAGCTGCCGAAGCGTTCCTTGGCCGCGTCGATCCAGATGCGCCGGCGGCTGTCCTGCACGTTCTTCTCGACGACGCCCTTCTCCCAGCCGGAGGCGACGTTGCAGAAGTCGGGGTCGAACAGGTAGTGGCTGCACATGGCCGCGAAGCGCGCGTTGACGATGCGGCCCTTGCCCTTCTTGACCTTGTCCACCGCCGTCTTCATGTTGTCGTAGATGCCCCGGCGGGCCACCCCGCCCAGCGCCGCAAACGAGCGCGTGTGGGCATCGAACAGCATCTCGTGGCCCTGGCTGGGGTAGGCCACCAGCCAGAACGCCCGCGAGGCGCACAGCTTCATGTGCGAGACCTGCGCCCGGTAGTAGATGCCGCCCACCACCAGGCCTTCTTCGCTCCAGTCGAACTGGAATGCCTCGCCGAGCTCGAAGGCCAGCGGGCACGAAGGCATTCACCGCAGCACCCTGACCTTCGCCCTGGCGCCACGCCCGGATGAAGTCGGTCACCCGCGTGTAGCCACCGTCGTAGCCAGCGCCCCTGATCTCGGCGTACAGCGCCTTGGCCGTGCGACGCTCGCGCTTGGGCCGCCGGGCGTCGGCCTTCAACGCCTGCCTGAGCGCCTCGTGGAACGCAGTGAGCTTGTTCGGCTGCTCCCCGCGCCGGTACTTCGGCGGGCCATCCACCTCGCCGTGCAGCCACTTCGCAACCGTGTTGCGCGACAGCCCCGTCATGCGCGAGATCTCGCGCTCCGACTTGTTCTTCCGGGCATGCAAACGCCGGATCCTGCCAATCATGTCCATGGTGATCACTCCTCGTCCCTGCTGCACAAAAATGCAGCAGGGTAGGTTGTTCACCTGGCTCAGTTTTGGGTCGGCACAACCCTCAAAAGTGGCTCAGTTTTCGGTCGGCGCCAACCGATCCCGCGTACACGGCAGCCGATGCGACACCTGCCTTCTGAAACTGCGCCGCCATGTACTCGGCATGCCTGATCGAAACACAGAAGGCCAACGTGCGCTTCTGCGCTCGTGAACGCCACTCCCTGATGGCGTGCCGCGCGCGGGCCAGTGTTGCCAGCTTGTTCGACAACTGCTCGGGATCGAACCGCCCGTTGCGCCACGGCACCTCGCGGTAGTCGACCGACTCGTCGAGGATGCCGTAGTAGTGGAACGGTGCCAGCAGCTTGGCCTGTATGCCTTCGAACAGGTTGCGCGTGAAGACCAGATTGTCGTCACACAAGGAAAGGATGTCGGACTGATCCGTGCGGTCGGGGGTTGCGGTCAGCCCCAGCAGAAACGCGGGCGCAAAGTGCCCGAGCAGGCGGCGGTAGGTTGCCGCCGCAGCGTGATGAAACTCGTCGATGACGACATAGTCGAAGTGCTGCGGCGCAAAGCGCTCCAGATGTGCCGCCCTTGCCAGCGTCTGGACGGAGGCACACAACACGTCCACCTCGGCGTCGTGACTTTGACCCATGTACAGGCCCACCCTGCTCTTCGACCGGATACGAATGAAGGTTTGCGCCGCCTGGCTCAAGATCTCCTCGCGGTGGGCCACGAAGAGGACGCGGCGTGCGCCCATGCGTGAGGAATCGAAGGCCGCAAGCCAGGTCTTGCCCAAGCCGGTGGCCAGCACCACCAGACCACGCCTGAACCCTGAGCCTCTTGAAGCGGACAGTGCCTCGAGCGCGTCGACTTGCACGGACGTGGGCTCGGGTGGCGGGTCCTGTTCCTGGCTGCCCGGCGCGATCGCCCGAGGCGGAGGCACCCGACGCTGCTCGTAGTTGTCGATCCAGCCGTCGGTCAACGCAACGGTTCGAGGGTGCACGAACAACTCGGCGAATCGCTGTCGGGCTTCGAGGAAGCCCCGATCGCCAGGATATGCGACGCGATAGTTCCACTCCAACCCGTCTTGCAATGCCTGCCGGCTGATGTTGCTCGATCCGATGAAGGCGGTGCCCTCGATCAACTCGCCATCGACGGTCCTCGCGAAGACGTAGGCTTTGAGGTGAAAACTGGTCCCCTGCGTCGCGTAGACCCGGACTTCGCCGCCTTGGTCTCGGAGCAGCAACAGCAGTCGCAACGCCTCTGGATCGGTGACGTCGAGGTAGTCGCTGGTGAGAACCCGAAGGCGACGGGTTGGCGCGGGGGTGTCGTTGGGCGGCTCCAGTGCCGCGAGCAGGTCGGGCAACAGCAACCGGATGCCGGTGGTCTTGATAAATGCGACGGCGATGTCGATTTCGGTTGCCCGCGCCATCGCCTGTGACAGGTGCGGCAGGAAAGGGTCGTCGCCGCCGGTGACCAGCTTTCTGGGCGGCGCAGGTGATCGAACGACCAGCGCATTGATCCATTGCTCGGCGCGATCTGGCCGGTTGTCCTGGGTGACCCAGGTCTCGATCGAACAGACCTGCGGCATCACGGCGAACCAGTCCCGCAGGGTGGCGTCGTTCGCATCGGTGAAGCGTCGACCTCCATGGCTGCGCTCACCCGCTCCCAGCTTGAAGCTCAAGTAGAAGCAGCCGCCGGGCCGAAGCGCACGCCATAGCCCGCTGATAGCGCTCGGAATTTCGAGCGCGGTGACGTGTAGCAAGCTGGCGCACGACCAGATGCCGTCGTAGGCCTCGACCTCGTCCACGGTGGAGAAGGTCCGCACTGCAACATCGAATCCGCAGTGCTCGCTGGCAAGTTTCGCCAACTCGGGCGATGCATCGAAAGCGGTTACGTCGAAGCCCCGGACCGCGAACGCCCGCGCGTCACGGCCTGATCCGCAGCCGGCATCGAGGATCCGAGCACCAACGGGCAGTTTGGCAAGGAATGCCTCATGCAGCGCCGACATGTCGACGGCGACCGTGGAGTCGAAGAAGCCGCTGGCGTTCTGGTTGTAGTACTCGGTGTTCTCGTCCATCTAAGAGGCGGGAGGCCGGCGACCGACTTGCGCAGAATTGGCGCACTGCAGCCTACCAGGTGCTGCCGATCGCAGAGGCGCCCGTCTTGTCGAAACGACGTTGGTGGCGTCGGGCCCGGCTGGACCGCCGGCGATGTGGACTCGGCAGCGACACCGTCCAAGTCTCGATTCACGGTCGAATTGGCCGTGCAGCCGCCAAGTTCGGATGGCCTGCCTCCGTCGTCGCGGCTCGCTTCGAGTCAAAGCGAAGGGCTGCACCATGGGGATCAAGCGATGTCTGGCCTGCGGCGATCCGCTCCCGCTGAACAGCCGGATTCCGGACCAGACCTACTGCTCCTGCCAGGAGTGTCAGCGTGAACGCCGCAAGCTCTGGCAGCGAGAAAAGAAGCTTCTCGATCCGACCTATAGGGAAGCCCAGGCATGCGCCCAGAGAGCCTGGGCGGAACGTCACATCGACTACTGGCACCGCTACCGCGAGCAGCACCCCGACTACGCGGACCGCAATCGCAGCCAACAACGGGTCAGAAATGCGTCCCAGCGTTCGGGCTCACCGATTGCAAAGATGGACGCGTCACCACCCACTTTGCCACTGCCCTCAGGCACTTACCGACTGGAGCTCAAGAACGCCGAAGGAGTTGCAAAGATGGACGCGTACACGGTCGAAATCACTGTTCTGACAACGGCTTAGCGGCGCTTCTCGGTGATTGCAAAGATGGACGCTATAGACGGCTGCGGAAGCCGCTGCTAACTTTTCCGCCCCGTCGACCTCATGTCACCGCCGAAACAGCAGTGAGCCAGTGCTACCTGGCCTTGAGGTTGACGCCCCGACCGGCCTGGCCCGGCGGTGTTGCCGGAAAGGACATGGGGATCATGGACAGCGACGAACACCCAAGCGATCTGCCTCCTCCACCACTACGACTGCGTGCCGCCGAATACGTGCGCATGTCAACTGAGCACCAGCAGTACTCGACCGAGAACCAGGGCGACAAGATTCGGGAGTACGCGGCCCGGCGCGGCATCGAAATCGTCACCACCTACGCAGACGAGGGCAAGAGTGGCCTGCGCATAGACGGACGGCAGGCATTGCAGCGGCTTTTGCAGGACGTGCAGGCCGGCGGTGTCGACTTCCAGATCATCCTGGTCTACGACGTCAGCCGGTGGGGGCGCTTCCAGGACGCGGACGAGAGTGCCTACTACGAGTACATCTGTCGGCGCGCTGGCATCCAGGTTGCCTACTGCGCCGAGCAGTTCGAAAACGACGGCTCGCCGGTGTCCACCATTGTCAAGGGCGTCAAGCGGGCGATGGCCGGCGAGTACAGCCGCGAGTTGTCGGCGAAGGTGTTCGCCGGCCAGTGCCGCCTGATCGAGCACGGTTTTCGTCAAGGCGGTCCCGCTGGATTCGGACTGCGGCGAACGCTGGTGGACGTCAATGGCGTCATGAAGGCCGAACTGACGCGCGGCGAGCACAAGTGCCTTCAGACCGACCGCGTGATCTTGATGCCGGGCCCGGACGACGAAGTGCGCATCGTCAACGACATGTACCGCTGGTTCGTCGATGACGGGCTCAGCGCACCGGAAATCGCCAGCCGCCTGAACCGCATGGGCGTGCGAACCGACTTCGGCCGCGACTGGTCTCGCTCCACCGTGCATGAGGTCCTGACCAACGAGAAGTACCTCGGGCACAACGTCTACAACCGCGTGTCGTTCAAGCTGAAGAAACTGCGGGTGGAGAACCCGCCCGACATGTGGATCCGCAAGGAGAGCGCCTTCGAGGGCATCGTGCCGGCGGAGGTCTTTTACACCGCGCAAGGCATCATTCGGGCGGCAGCTCGCCGCTACAGCGACGAGGAACTAATCGAACGCCTTCGCGGGCTGTACCAGCACCGAGGTTTCCTGTCCGGCCTGGTGATTGACGAAGCTGACGGTATGCCCTCGACGTCGATCTACGTCCACCGCTTCGGCAGCCTGATCCGCGCCTACCAGATGGTGGGCTTCACACCGGACCGGGACTATCGGTACCTGGAAATCAACCGACTCCTGCGGCGCATGTACCCGGAGACCGTGCAGAAGATCGAGCACGGCATCGCCGACCTGGGCGGTAGCATCGTGCGCGACCCGGCGACCGACCTACTGATGGTCAACCGGGAGTTCAGCGTGTCGATCGTGCTCGCTCGCTGCCAGCCGACCGCGACCGGCGCTGGACGCTGGCGCATCCGTCTGGATACCAGCCTGGCCCCGGACATCTCGGTGGCGGCGCGCCTCGACCAGGACAACAAGTCGATCCTGGACTACTACCTGCTGCCGCGGATTGACTTCGGTCCGTCGCGCATCAGCCTGGCCGACCGCAACCCAGTCGAGTTCGAAAGCTACCGGTTCGAGTCGCTCGACTATCTGTACCGCATGGCCCAGCGCGCGCGATTGAGGTTGGCGGCATGAGCGACGAGGTGTCCGTCCAGCCGGTCAGGCTGTTGCCGATCGATCAGATCGAGGTACTGAACACCCGTGAGCGAAACGGACGGGCCTTTGCCGAGATCGTCACCAACATCAAGACCATCGGGTTGAAGAAGCCGATCGTGGTGACGCCGCGGCCAAAGCCCGACGGCACCGAACACTACCTGCTGATCTGCGGCGAGGGCCGGCTCAACGCATTCCGAACATTGGGCGAGCGTGAGATTCCAGCGCTGGTGGTGACCGCCAGCGACGAGGATGCGTTCATCATGAGCCTGAGCGAGAACATCGCGCGCCGGCAGTGTCGACCGCTGGAACTGCTCGCCGGTGTCGAGGAACTACGGACTCGCGGCTACAACGCCAAGCAGATCGCCGCCAAGACGGGACTCGCGCAAAAGTACGTTCAGGGCATCCTGACCCTGCTCCAACAGGGTGAGCAGCGTCTGGTGGAAGCCGTCGAGAAGGGTGCGATCCCGCTCAATGCTGCGCTGGCCATCGTCGGCGCTGGCAACGACACCACTGCGGTTCAGGCAGTGCTGCAAGAGGCCTACGAGGCCGGCACCCTGCGCGGCCGTCGCCTCATCGATGCCCGTCGGCTGATGGAGCGCCGCGAAAGCCTGGGCGCGACGCTCGCCCGCCGAGCGCCCCGCAAGATGGGCGACGTGACCTCGTCGAGCCTGGTGCGCAACTATCAGCGGGAAGTGGACCGGCAGAAGGCACTGGTACGCAAGGCCGCCTTCACGCAGCAGCAACTGCTGTTCACGGTCAGCGCCCTGCAACAACTCTTCGTGGACGAGAACTTCACGAACCTACTTCGCGCCGAGGGACTGGAGACTCTGCCGAAGTTCATCGACGAGCGCGTCTGGGCCAAGGGGCGGCGGCCATGACCGGCGTCTCGCTCGGCTTCAAGCTGGAACCCATAGCGCTGAGGCTCGATCAAGTGCTGCCGTGTCGCAAAGTGCCGACCGGCCTGCCTGCCTCCAGAAAGTACAAGCAGATCCGAGCTTCCATCGATGAGGTTGGCCTGATCGAGCCGCTGTCTGTGTCCCCGGTCCCGGCCAGCGACGGACAGTACCTGCTGCTGGACGGGCACATGCGGCTCATTGCATTGCGTGACCTCGGGCATGAGTCGGCACCCTGCCTCGTCGCGACCGACGACGAGGCCTATACGTACAACAGCCGGGTCAACCGGCTGTCGACCATCCAAGAGCATTTCATGATCCGCCGGGCCATCGCCAGCGGACTTTCGCCCCAGCGCCTGGCCAAGGCCCTGTGTGTCGACATCAGCCACATCACCAAGAAGACCAACCTGTTGGAGGGCATCTGCCAAGAAGCGATCGACATCCTCAAGGACCGGCAGTTCTCGGTTGAGCTTGGGCGAGTGATTCGCAAGATGAAGCCTAACCGGCAGATCGAGTGCGCCGAACTCATGGCCTCCGCGAACAACCTGACGGTCTCGTATGCGGAAGCGCTACTGGTCGCCACGCCGGCCGAGATGCTTGTCGGCGGCAAGCGCCCGATGAAACTGGCTGGCGCCACCCCTGAGCAAATGCTCAAGATGGAGCGGGAGATGGCCAACCTGCAAACCCAGTACCGGCTTGTCGAGCACACGTACGGGCAGGACGTGTTGAACTTCGTCCTGGCCAAGGGTTATCTGACCAAGCTTCTGGAAAACGCTCGGGTGGCCAGGTACCTGAAACAGCAGCAGCCGGAGGTGTTCGAGCAATTCAAGGCGATCGTGGACTTCTCGTCCATCGACCAGTAGGCACCGCGTGCACATACCGAAACTCAACCTTCGGGGCAGGACCATCTGCCTGTCCGTGTCCCGAGGTTGGTTTGCTAGGCCATGCACTATCCTACCAACCGCGTCGGAAACGTTGACACAACGCTGGAGCCGAGTCGGTACCGCCCAACTTTGGTGCAGACGCTCCGTCGACCTGCGCGCAGGGCTAGCTCGGAGTAGTTGCTTGCGGTTCGACGCAGGGCAAACAGGTGCTCGCATGGGAGGCGGCGGCGACTGACCTGCTCGGGAAGCCAACACGATCGGCAGACCAAGCACTGTGGCTCTACATCCGCACTGACCCTGACCGCTGCGGTGTGGGTCTCACCATCAAAGCAGCACCCGAACGGGTCAGGTCGTCGAGAAGCTCGTCGCAAATCGCAAGCTTGATCTGGAGGTGTGGAACGTCAGGACGTCACCTTGCACAGGCTCTGAAGAAACCGTCGAAGAATGGTGGTTCATGGGTAGACTCCCGCGCACGACCGCCGAAAGCGGCAGGGTTGTCAAAGGCAGGTACACGTGTCGCTTCCAAGTGAACAAAAAGTGATCGTCAGCAGGCGACGCAGTAACACGCGCGATCTGGTCAACGAGCACGCCTCAAAGGAGCTCATCTTCGCGGTTGTCGGGCCTGTAGGGTCTGGCACGACGGAGGTGGCCGCAATCCTCGCTCAACTGGCCGGAACATCGTTGCACACCCCGCACGTGACCCGCCTGAAGGCGAGCCAAGTGATCAGCCGGTCGGTGAACCCCGATGCCTTGGCAGGCCTTGGACCCCTTCAGAGAGCCAATTTGCTTCAGAACGCGGGCGACGAACTGCGAAAGGGCGATGAGCCTGCGGTGGGCGCGCTACTTGTTGCGGAGATCAAGGCTCGACGAGCCTTGTTTGACGCACAAGATCAGGCGCCCCAGGTTCCGGAAGTGAGCGTGCTTCACCCGAAGAGAACTAGATCGGACCTCTATCGGGTCTACATCATTGACTCGCTCAAGCACCCAGCAGAAGTAGAACTGCTTCGCGCTGTGTATCGAGAGGCATTCTGTCTCGTGGGTGTCGTATGTGAGGAAGAGGTGCGTGAACGGAGACTTGCGTCCGCGAAGTGCAAAGATTCGAGCCTGTTAGAGATTCGAGCTCTGATGAAGCGTGACGAAGACGCCGTGGAGGACTGGGGACAGAAGGTGTCGAAGACTTTTCACATGTCTGACTTCTTCGTCGATAACACACCCGATCGCTTCATTAAAGACAAAGAAAATAAATCATGGGTGGTTCCGGACAAATTGGGCAGACTCTTGGACGTGCTGGTCGCTGACAAGATTGTGCGGCCATTGCCGAGTGAAACAGGGATGTTCCATGCAAATGGCGCCCAACTCCGGAGCGCCTGCCTTTCCAGGCAAGTCGGAGCGGCGCTGACAGATGCCAAGGGAAATGTCATCGCAACTGGTACCAACGAGGTGCCGAAAGCCGGTGGCGGTGTGTATGGAGGTGGCTTTGAGTCCGAGGCTGGCGGCGCCGTGGCTGATCATCGCTGCTCGGTGACGAAGCACTATTGCAGTAACACACGAGTCCAGAGCGTCATCATGGACGAAGTGATCAACTCGATAGCACAACTTCGCGACGCTGAGGACAAAGACGCAATTAGGAGGGCGCTGCAGAAGACAAGTTTGGGCCGCTTGTTAGAGTTCAGTCGAGCCGTTCATGCTGAGATGGATGCCATCTTGTCAGCCACTCGCGAAGGCAGTTCTACGGTGGGAGCGAAGCTATTTGTCACAACGTTCCCCTGCCACTACTGCGCTCGCCACATCGTTGCCTCAGGAATTGACGAAGTGCAGTTCATTGAGCCTTACCCGAAGAGCAAAGCGTTTGAACTGCATGGAGACGCGATTGAGCACATTTACTCAGATTGGTATCGATCGCCACCGGCGAAGCCGGAGAAGGTACTCTTTCGCCCTTTCACTGGCGTTGCGCCGAGGTTGTACGTTAGGGCCTTCTTGAAGAACCGAGATCTGAAGAACAAAGCGGGCGAACAGGAAGTGAGTAAGCCGAAGTGGGCTCCCGGCCTGCTGCAAAAGAGTTATCTCGAAATCGAAAAGGTTTTGGGGGACGAAACATGAGCTCAAACGTAATTAGTTTCTTGGATAGGAAGCGCGCGAGAACTGTTGACTCGGGCAATACACTCAAATCCGAGCTTGCTACTCAGCTGGAACTTCAATTTGACGGTTCGTCAGTAGTCCTTTTCGCTTTCGCTGGTGATTTTGCGTTTCCGGACGACTTCCTCAACTTCTGCAATGCGACTATGCCCGACGTGCTCGTTGACATGCGAGTTGCGCCTAGGCTCGATTTCGTTAGACCGGTTAGAAGCCAAGCTTTCGAGCTATTTGGTAGTTTTGGTATCGAGTATCGCGACATCCTTGGTCGGCTAGGCGCAATTACCTATGACATGCCACAAACCAGCTTTGAGCAGGTGATGAGCAACTTTGAATCCCTGCGGGCTGTGCATAATGACTTGAGGCCGATGATGGCGCTATTTGACAATGTCATCTTTGCCCAAAATTGTGCGGCCAAACTCTCGCAGGCGTTTCAGGTAGTCATGCTTGATACCGAGGCCGTAAGACGCTCCGCGATCGAAGGTGCCAGGCTTCGAATGTAAGGCCCCCGACGGGTAGACAGATTCCCGACCGCCATTGAGGCCGGTTTTTCTTCGGACTGCCGTTAGCTGCACAGTACTCCCGCGTACTTGAGTCGTACCGGGGTACCGACAGTCGAACGCGCCGAAATCGCTCGTGCGGCGCATGCCTGGGACCCAAGCACAGTCTCACGCGTGTCAAAACTACCAATCCAGAAGGAATCATGGCAACTTGGGACATTCAGAAGGGTGAGGACATGACTTGTCCGCAATGTGGCTCTGTCTACTCTGTGAAGTATCACCAAGTGCCGGTTAAGGACGTGGACTCGGCGGCTTGTGTCGTATGCGGGCACGAAATGGCTCGCTGGAAGTCGACACGGTATCCAATCATTGAGTTGAAGACGCGGGGAGAGTGGCATGAACCGGAGGCTACGCCGGGCGAATGAGAAACTACCGGCGTTTGACATAGGACCCTTGGTCGTTGAAACGCCTCACCCCGACGTTAGGGTCGTAGCGCGCGTCGAGCATCGGTGACGATAGATACAGCAGCACGAGTACTTCACCGGCCTTACCTGGCATGCATTCCTCGGTGACTTCGTAGTTCTCTGCATCACCGTTCTCAAACCAAACTTCGCCCGGCTGTTTGCGCGCGGATACGGTCCGAGTCCCGCTGAATAGGAGGCTGTGGGCAAACGAGTCGTCGTCCAACTTGTCGCGCAGCCACCACCGGCGCGGCACATGTGCGGCGACCTTGCTCCAGCGGCGTCCTGAGTTGGAATAGCACGCAATCACGACAGGAAGCGCGTCGATGTCCGCCAGTCGGATGCAGGTGGCCAGCAGGCTGGACTCGAAGTGCTTCGAGAGGTCGTCCAACTCCCGGAATCCTGGTTTCCCCAAAGATCTCACCACAGGATTGAAAATGGTCGACGGCATCAAGAGGTGGGCAGAGTACTCGTCCGCCTCCTTCTCCAGCGGCTTGTCTGAAGTCAGGTTTCTGTCCGGATCTTCGACGCGGCAGGAAAACGATCTTCCCCGGTGCATCTCCCAGTGGCCGAGCTCGTGCCCTATCGAAAACCGATCGCGGCCCCTCACCCCTGAAGGCCGAACAGTCGCAATCGCACGATCGCCGACCCCCACCAGGGTAGCTTCGCAACCCTCGAGGGCCTCGTACTCAACGAGCATCTGTGCGTCATAGGCGATCGCCTCTACATCGATGTCACCGGGATCGGTGATGCCCAGTTCCGCGATGCGCGTCTCCGCCAACTGTCCAGGGCTCATGGCTAATCGTCGGTCACGGCCGGCTTTGCGCCTAGGCGAAGGAGTTTTCTATAGATTGCGAGCGCATCCTCGTCCGACATGTCGACCAACTGGCGCGCTGCCAATGTGTACTTGCCAGCATTGGCAGCGTCGCCCAGGGTGCGTAGATAGGCCTTGGCCTGGGCGCCAGTTACTGGCTTATCGGCGTTGAAGCGCGTATCGGCTCGGGCCATAGCAACACCAGCCTTTGCAGAAGCGAGCCGTCGCTTGGCTGCTGCCTGCTTGGCGCTGCTGAGCATGGCCAGACCCTTGGCCTGCACGGCTGCCGCGTCTTCGCCGTCGAAGATCTGCTGATCCGACATCGTCATCAACTCTGCGAGAAATGCATCCAGCAGGACTTCCAGATCATCCTGCGGCTTTTGAGGCGCAGTCATTTTGTGTTCCTCACGGCGGCGAGCGGCTTCAGCTTTCGCATCAAGCGCTGTCGTGCCGCATCAAATTGCTTGGCGTCAAGGCCGGTTTCCGAGCGCGCTTCCTGGCCGCTGTATCCCATGATCCACGCCATCAGGACCAGCTCGGCCTCGGAATCACCCTCAACAGCTCGCTCAATCCAGGCCAATTGCTCGCGGCCATCGGCAATGTCGGCAGGGCTCAGTTCGTCCAGCGCATGTACGGGCCTTGGGCCACTGTCTGGCGGATCGTCTTCACCTGTGGACACCGTCGCGTATTGATCGATCGGCGCGTTCGCTGCCTTCTTGCGGGCATTGCTGGCGATGCTGCGCATGGCCACCTTAAGTGTCACCAGCGGCGCAACACCGCGGCGCCAGGTTCGGTCCAAGCTCACCAGATCAGTCATCGCCTCTTGAAGCAAGTCGTCCGGGCCCATCTCAGCCAATCCGTACGCCGCCATACGCGCAAGGCTGTTGGCGCGAGCCCAGTCACCAGGTGGCATCGCACCCAGCAATGCCTCCCGTTCGGCCCTGGATAGCTCTTCGTCGTCGGTCGGTTTTGGTGGTTCCATATCTCGGCTTCCGAACCGTATGACTCTTGACAAGCGCGGCTTGGACGCGCGCATCAGAAGAATTCGCTGGCATCCTGGCTGGGGCTGTCGGGAGTCCTACACGGTGCGAACCAACCTGGAGCACCAGTATGAATGCAGAAATCGAAGAAGCCAAAGAAGGGCACCGCCGCGAGGTCGAGATCGTCGTCAACGCCGAACAGCACGTCGTGCGGGTCCACCGACTGACGTTCGAAGATATTGTCCGACTGGCCTTCGCGGACGCAGTCTTCAACGACGACATCGTCTACACCGTCACCTACAAGCGCGGGCCGCACCAGAACCGCGAAGGCTCGCTCGTGGCAGGCGACGCTGTTTCCATCACCAACGGGATGATCTTCAATGCAAAGCGCACTGACAAGTCGTAATCCTGACCTGCTCAGGCTGCGCGACGAGGGCTACGAAGTGGAAGTTCGGTCCGGACATCTCCTCGTGCACAGCGTTCCATACGTGAATGCGAGCGGGCAGGTGGTACGCGGCACGATCATTTCGGACCTGACGTTGGCTGGCGACGCGACGGCGCGACCGGCCAACCACGTGGTCTGGTTCATCGGAGATCACCCGTGCGACCGGGCGGGGCGCGAGATCACCGCGATCAAGCACGGCACGGCAACCTACCAGCTTGCGGCGGACATCACGGCCCAGCACGCCTTCTCGAACAAACCAGGCGCCGGCTATCCCGACTACCACGCCAAGTTGACCCGCTACATCGAAATCGTCAGTGCCCCGGCGCAGTCGGTGCAGCCGGGCGTCACCGCACGTACCTACACGCCGGTGCCAGCGGATGAGGCTGAATCCGTCTTTCGCTACATCGACTCCGCCTCCAGCCGCGCTGGGATCGCAGCCGTCAGTGCCAAGCTGTCGAATCTCCGCGTCGGGATCGTTGGCCTGGGCGGCACGGGGGCCTACCTCCTGGACTTCATTGCCAAGACGCCGGTTCGTGAGATCCACCTTTACGACGGCGACCTGTTCCTGCAACACAACGCCTTTCGAGCGCCCTCGGCGGCATCGCTGGAAGACCTTCACGCTCAGCCGACGAAAGTCGGCTACCTGTCAGGGCTGTACGCCAAGATGCGGCGAGGGGTCGTCCCACACCCGGTCAACATCGATGCGGCCAACGTCGGCGAGCTTCTGCAGTTCGACTTCGTCTTTCTCTGCATGGACAGCAGCCCGGCGAAGCGGCTCATCATCGACACGCTCCAAGCCGCCGGACGCACGTTCATCGACACAGGAATCGGCGTGGAACTGCTCCCGGCCAGGCTCCAACTCTGGGGAATCTGCCGCGTGACTACCAGCACCCCGGCGCAGCATGATCACGTTGCCCAGCGCGTCTCGTGTGCAGAGAACGACGACGATCTGTACGCCCGCAACATCCAACTGGCGGAACTGAACGCGCTATGTGCGGTGATGGCAGTGACCAAGTGGAAGAAGTTGTGCGGCTTCTACGTCGACGACGACCGCGAACACGATTCCACCTACACGACCAATACAAACCTCCTCACGAGCGACGTGACACGGTGAAGCAGCTGCACTACACCTTCCAGTTCGTGGAGTACATGCCAAAGGCTCTCGACGAAGGCGTCCTGTACGTCTCGATGACATACGCCACGGCCAGCCACCAGTGTTTCTGCGGCTGCGGCATGAAGGTGGTGACGCCGCTGTCGCCCACAGACTGGCGGCTGACATTCAACGGCGACACCGTCTCGCTCGACCCTTCGGTCGGCAACTGGAGCTACCCCTGTCGGTCACACTACATCTTGCGCGGTAATAGGGTCGTCTGGGCCGGGCCCATGTCAGCGGGGCAGATTCGTGTCGTACGGGAGAGCGACGCTAGAGACAAGGCACGCTACTACGGGCAGCGGGTAGGCCGAATGGCCACCGCTGCGTCTGAACCCCTGGTGCCGGATGTGCCGGCATCTGCCCCTCGACCTGAGCATGAAGTCCAGCGGTCAATATGGAGGAGGCTGCTTGACTTCTTCTAGGAGGCGCCCGGGTGCTCACGAGTTTGGCGTTCAGTCGAGTTCCTCAGGCTCGAGTGAACTAACCTGGGAAATGACAGCAGGTAGATGAACGCACGTAGTCCATCGGTTCCCGAGCATGCTTCTGCTCCACATGCGACCCGCGAAGACCTCTACCAGCAAGTCTGGCACGAACCCATGTTGCATGTAATAGAGCGGCGCGGCGTCTCGTCGAGCTTCCTGGGCAGGGTATGCACGGTGATGAACGTGCCGTCCGCCCCGCGGCTACTGGGCAAAAATCGAGTTCGGAAAGGCCGAACCTCAGCCACCATTGCCCGATGCGCGCGCTACTCGCGTGGAAGAGCCCAGATGAGCGATAGCCGATCACCTCGTGATTGGCCGCAGTGCCAACTACCAGTCGAGCGAAACGTCGCTCCGCCACGGCTTTGCATTGACTGTCGTGCAAACTGCTAGGTGGTCAAAGGATAGGGAGAAGCAAGATGAACTTCTACAGAAGCGCGATGCAGCGCAGCGCCGTGGCGCCTGTCAATGCGCAATACCCGTGCATAGTCTACTGGTATGACAACTGGGACGACTACAGCTACAAGACCCTATATCACTTGACCTACTGCAAGAAGGACGGCACAACCGTATTCCTCGGGGATGTCAAGATCCTCATGAAGGACGCTCAAGTCACCGAGCTGCCGAAAGAATTTACGGATCTCGGCCCAGACTTCTTTAGTCTCGGTCAGGAACTTGCGTATTACAAGAACTTCAGAAATTCGTTCCCTAGGACCCATCGAAGTCTGCTTGGTGCGCTCAACGACGTAGTGGTGAAGCCGCAGCTCTTGGACGCCGTAGAAACTACAAGTGGATTTCGGAACTCTCTAATTCGTTTCAACGATGCGAAGATCGCTCTCCGCGACGGTCAGGCAGTTCTCGAAGGCGGCGCGCGTGAGAAGGGGTACAGCTTCCGCTATACAGGAGAGATTCCTGGAGCTCAAGCCGGAATATCCATCCAAGTGGATCTGAAGCCGAAGGACCCTGTGCCCGGCAGAGTTCTTGCAATTATTGGCAGAAACGGTGTCGGTAAGACTCAGTTTCTTGCCAAGCTTGCGCGAGACCTGGCGACGCCCAAGCGCATGTCCAAGGAAACCGTCGATCAGATAGAGGCCGCGTTTGATCCCACGCGACCACTGTTCTCTCGAGTTGTAGCCCTGTCGTTTAGTGCGTTCGATAGATTTCAGCGGCCTGAGCCAAAGGAGTTCTTTAGCTACATTTATTGTGGAGTTAGGGACGACAGCGGGGGTTTATCGCGCACAGCCCTCGAGGCAAGGCACCTTCAGTACCTGAAGCGCATCAAAGAGCAGGACCGCGGCTACCTTTGGGATGAACACGTGGCGAACGTGATGGGTGTGTCGGTTGGCGCGGTTTCCCTCAAGCGCACAATTCAGGAGCTTGAAGAGGGAAAAACACTGTCGATGAGCTCGGGTCAGTCAATCTTGACCTACTTTATTTCTGCTGCATTGGCTTATCTAAAGGAAGACTCACTGGTCCTGTTTGACGAGCCCGAGATTCACCTGCATCCAAATGCAGTGGCCTTGTTGATGCAGACGCTTCAAGAGTTGCTGAAGGAGTTCGACTCTTACGCAATTGTTGCGACGCATTCTCCGGTGGTCATACAAGAGGTTCCCCGTAAGCGGGTAATTCGCTTTGAACGTGAGGGGAACTTTACGACGGCTCATCAATTGGATCAAGAGTCCTTTGGAGAAAACATAGCTGAGCTGACTCGGCAGGTGTTTGAGACTGTTGAGATCCCCAATTTTTACAAGGAGACGTTTAAGGCTCTGGTCAAGAAACGGACTTTGGAAGAGGTGGCGGCGCTTTTCGACAACCGACTTAGTTTGCATGCCACGGCCTACCTAGCGTCGTTGTACGAGGATAACGATGCATAAGCTGAGGCGTGTTAAAGGTAGTCCGAGTGGCTACCTTGCAGAAATCATCGATTGCAAGTCCGGGGACAGGGGCGACCGATTGGAGGCTTTGAAGTCGCGTCTTGCCAATCGCTACGCCGTGCTGGAGGCCGCCTATACAGTCGCAGATCTGGGCGGCGTGGCAGTTTCTACGTGGACGCCTGCAGCACGCAGCGACTTGCTGCACTGCTATGAGAGCACCGTAAAGTCCCTTGAGACACTCAAGTCCCTCATCAAGCAGCGCCAACCCGAGGGACTCAGGGATTTGTGCCCTTACTGTGGAATCGGACCAGCTGTCCAATTCGATCACTATCTGCCAAAGGCCAGATATCCCGAGTTCAGCGTCCATTCCTACAACCTGGTGCCATGCTGTGGTCCGTGCAATGGGCTCAAGAGCGAAACGTGGCTTGAGGCCGGGGTTCGGGTATTTCTTAACATTTACATCGACTCGCTTCCCACGGCGCCTATGCTCAAGCCGAGCGTCACTTGGTCAATCAGAGGTGGAAGAAGCGTACCGAAGGTTTCCTATGCGCTGGTTAGGCCGGCACATTTCCGAGCTGGAAAATTCAGAATCATCGAAAAGCACTTCGAAAAGCTTGAGCTATTGGATCGCTACAAGGACCAGTCGCACTCGGAATTCACAATTCTTCGCGATGCGGCGCTTGCTCGAGAGGCAAACACCGTCGCGACACTACGAAGGTTCTTGCTGCAATTCCTCGAGAGGCGCAAGGAAACCTTAGGTCCTCTGAATTGGAAGGTCGCCTTGTATGAGGAACTCATCACCCATAGACCCTTCCTTGGCGAGTGCCTGGCTACGTAGGACAAGCTAGGCCCATACGCGTTGCGGTCTTCTTGATCGCGACGCGGATGGGCTGACAAGAATGAAGCCCATAGATCTCCAACAAAGAGCGCAAATTGTGGCTCGCGCCGCCGCGACAGGGTCGCGTGCGAATACCCGGAACGTTACGGCATTTCTGGCGGAAGCTTATAGAACGACTAGCTGCGCTCCCTCCATCCGGATGCCTGCGGTGCGACTGTTGTTGCGCGAGTACCTGGACGGATGCGCGGCAGTTGCGGCAAATGTCCCGATTGTCAGTAGGCTGGGAAGGGTAGGAGTGTTTCTGGTCAAGCTCCGTGCTGCTCGAGCGCAGTCTCTGCCTGACGCGGCATGGCAATTGGACTTGCTGGACTGGCTTTGGCTGCAAGTCACTCAATTGGACAATTTGCTGATCGACTAATTCGATCAGTATCGCGACAAAGCGCGGCAACGTTACCTGAGTAGCGCAGGCCCGTGTGCGAACATAAGAACAAGACTCGCTCGAGGCGCTGCTCTTTGGGAAGAATCCGTCTGGCCGACATTCGAGGGCAACAACTTTGGCGCGCGGGTAGGTCAGTCGCAACAACTCATGCACGCCCTCGATTTGCCCTGTGGCGCGGCCCTAGCCAAGTCCTTGTCAGGTCTCACCTGCCAGAGCAAGTAATCTGGCGCCCTACGGTTCTTGTCGGCCTCTTGGTGGCGCTCAAGCCGCGCTACTGCCCTCGCCCCAACGTTGCACGATCTCGCGGTGCAGCTTCACCGCGCCGAGCACCCGGTTGCGGACTTCAGGCAAGGCGATGGCCTGCACCTGCCGCATCAACTCGGCATGCGCCAGTTCGAGCTGTGCCCGGGCCTGTTCATGGCCGGCCGCAGCCAGCACCTTGTGCACGGCCAGGCGCGTGGCGAGTGACTGGACGCCAGCATCCAGCGACCCGGGTTCGGTGATCGAAGGCAGCGCCTGCAGCACCGTCTGCAGGGCGGTGGCCAGCTCGCCGCGTGCCGCGCGCGCCTCGGCCTGACGCAGCCGCACCGACAGCGCGCCGGGCGCCTCGCCACGCTCGGCGAAGTCGTGCTCGAGGGCCTGCCATTCAGCCTGCGCTGCGGCGTGCTCACCCGACTCGGCCAGGGCCCAGGCCTTCACCGCACGCGCCTCCGCAAAGTTGACGCGATGCCCGATGCGCCGGTACACGGCAATGGCCTGCTCCGAACGCTCGAGCGCGCGTGCCGGGTCGCCCTGGGCCAGCGCGAGCAAGGCCGCGACGTTGTGCGCCTGGGCCGACTGCGCCAGCAGCCCGATGCTCGACCCCAGGCGCAGGGCGTTGTCGCCGTGGAATTGAGTTGCCGCGAAATCGGCGTGCTCGAGCGCGCAGTCGGCCAAGGCGCCTTCGCAGAGTGCCTCCAGCCGCACCTCCCCACAGACACGCGCCTTCAGTGATGCCTCGGACAAGGTGCGCACGCGCGCGGCGCTGTCGTGGGTCTTGCCGTACAGCTCCACGGCAACGAGCAGCAGCTGCACCTCATAGATGCCCTGGCTGCTGCCCTTGCCGCGCTCGGCCGTCAGGCGTGCCCAGCGCAGGCCCGTTTGCAACGCACTGTGCGCGCGATCGAAGTCGCGCCGCACGATGGCCAGCCAGGCCACCTCGCCCCAGGCGAGCGCCGCGTGCAAGGCATCATCGCAACGCTCGCTGGCCTGCACCGCGGCCTCGGCCAGCGGCAGCGCGCCCGCATAGTCGCCCAGGCGATCGGCCAGCAGCGCACGCTGCGTCAACACTTCGGCACGCAGCCGGTCGTCGTCCAGCGATTCGGCAATGCGCCACCCGTCTTCCAAAGCCAACTGCTGCGTGGCGCGATCGCCGACCACATCGCAGGCCCGGGTGCGCACCATCTGCAGCGCAAAGCGCGGCCGTGCGTCAGGCTCGAAGGGCAGGTGCAAGGCGCGCTGGCAGTACAGCTCGGCCAGCGCATTGGCGTGCCGCTTGCTCGCATGCACCGCGGCGCGCCGGTACCAGTCGAAAGCCCGCGGCAGGTCGCCGGCACGCTCGTAGTGGTCGGCGGTCACGGCCAGGTACTCGGCGGCACGGTCGCCCACGCGGTCGGCCAGCCAGGCCGCCGCGCGGGAATGGCCCTCGCGGCGCACCGACGGCAGCACGGTGTCGTAGCTCACCTGGTGCAGCAGATGGTGGTGGAAGCTTTCCTCCACGCTGCCCTCGAAGGCCGTCGTCGGCCGACGCTGCACCATGCCGCGCTTGACCAGGGCCGGCAGTTCGCGCCCCGCATCGGCGCGCAGTTGCAGCAAGGCATCGTCCCAGAACACCGGGCCGACGATGGCTGCCGATTGCAAGGCGCGGCGCTCGCCCTCGCTCAGCGCATCGATGCGTGCCTGCAGCACGCCGGTGAGCGTGGGCGGCACGCGCGCTGCGCCCAGGCGCTGCTCGTCGACCCGCCAGCCCGCCTCGGCGACGACGATGGCGCCGTCGTCAATGAGCATGCGGACGATCTCTTCGGCGTAGAAGGGGTTGCCTTCGGCCTGCCCATCGATCAGCCTGGCCAACGCGGGCGGCACCACCGGCAGATGGCGCAGCAGCGCCCGGGTGAGCAGCTCGCGCTGCGCGTCGGCCAGCGGCTGCAGGCTGAGCAGCTCATGCTGCGGCAGGCCCTGGCCCCAGCTCGGGCGGCGGTCGATGAGCTGCGGGCGCGCACCCATCACCGCGAGAAAGGGCCCCGTGGCCTGGGCACACAGCTGCTGCAGCGCGTCCAGCGAGGCGTCGTCTGCCCATTGCACGTCGTCGAGCAGCAGCACCACGGGCGAGCCGTCGCTGGCGGCCAGCCGGCGCAGCCACAGCGCGAACGCCGCCAGCGCGCTTTCGCGCAGCAGCCGCGCATCGTTGCGCAAGCCCGCCAGCGTCGGGTCGTCGCCGAAGTCGATGCCCACCAGCTGGCCCAGCGCTGCGGCCGGTGGGTCACCCGGCTCGTTCAACCAGGGCAAGAGGCCCTCGAGCAGCTTGCTGCGAGCCACCTCGGCGCCGTCGCTGTCGGCGATGGCCAGACGCCAGGCGAGCAGCTCGCGCAGCAGGCCATAGGGCTGCATGAAGCTGGCCGGCTGCAATCGCGCCAGCAAGAGCCAGGCGCTGCGGGTGTGAGTGGCCAGCAGGTGCTGCAGCTCGTGCAGCAGGCGGCTCTTGCCGATGCCCGGGTCGGCCAACACGGTCAGGCAATGGGCCGACGGTGTCTTGCACACGGCCTCGAAGGCACGCAGCAGTTGACCCAGTTCATCGCTGCGCCCGACCAGCGGTGTTTCCTGACCTTCGACGCCCCGTGCAGGCAGGCGGAACTGGCGCGGCTTGATCCGCTCGACAAGCCAGCTGCGGATCGGCGCTTCCACGCCCTTGACGCTGATGGGCTCCTGCGCCTGCACGTCGAACACGCCACGCACGAGATTCCAGGTGTCGTGGCTGATGCGCAGGCCGCCCGGCGGCGCGGTTTGTTCCATGCGCGCGGCAATGTGCACGGCCTGGCCACGCAGCGTGTTGTCGCCGTCGACGCCGCCGCCGCGCAGCACCGTTCCGGTGTGGATGCCCACTCGCACGCCGAAACCCGCATGGCCATGCTGCTGAGCCACCTGTTCGCCCAGGCGCTTGCCCTCGGCGAGCAAGTTCAGGCCGCAGCGCACGGCGCGTTCGGTGTCGTCCTCGCGTGCCCCTGAGGCGCCGAAGGCGGCCATGAGGTTGTCGCCGGCGTACTGCAGCACCTCGCCGCCTTGCTCGCGCACCACGTCGCTGAGCTGCTGCAGCGCACCGTCGAGCACATCGTGCACGGTCTCGGGGTCCAGCTTGCCCGCCAGCTGTGTCGAGCCCACCATGTCCAGGAAGAGCACGCTCACCTGGCGCAGTTGCTGTTGCGGCGCACCGAGCGGCACCAGCGCGGCCAGGCGCGCGCGCAGCGGCGCGAGCGCGGCATCGACCACGGCGTCCCCCAGCATCGCGCGCTGCGATTCGAGTGCATCGATGGCCGTTTGCAGGGCGGAGAGGGGGTCGGTGGCCATGCGGGATTCTGCGGCCTGGTTGAAGTGGGTGACAACGCACTTCTTCGCCCGCAGGCCCACCGGGCACGTCCACCGCCTCGCTCGGTGAGGGCGCTGGGCGTGCGACGAGGCCGTTGCCGGCCCTGGCGCTCAGCCGCCAGTCGACTCAGGCAACGAACCTCAGGTCCAGATCGCCATGGGCGTAAATCACCACCCCGGTGTCGGTCTGGGTGATCCGGTGCCCCGTGCCGGCCGGTGCAAGCTGGTAGTCGCCGGCTTGAAGCAGCACGTCGTCGAGGAAGAGTTCGCCTTGCACCATCAGGCACTCCTCGTCATGGCCATGGGTGTGCAGCGGCACGGAGGCACCGGGTTGCGCGTAGTACAGCATGGCGGCCTGGCCCGCGTGCTGCCACAGAATGCGGCGCTGGATGCCGGGCGCGAAGTCGGGCCAGCCGGCGTCCTCGTCGCGCAAGGTGAAGCAAGCCGGGTCGTCTCCCACCTGGGCAGGCGACTCGCGCAGGAAGAGCACGGCACCTTCGTCCGATCGCACGCCGCACACGGCGCTGGCGGCCGGTGCCACGTGGTAGTCGCGCAGATGCAGACGCTCGTCACCCAGTTGAACCGAGCCTTGCAGCACGAGCCACTCGCGGTGGCGATCGGGCGCCGGGCCTGTCCACCGGCTTCCGGCCTTCAGCTCGATCAGGCGGGCCAGCATGGGCTCACCAGGCCGCAGGGCACGGTCCTTGGCCGCGGCGTACAGCGTGAGCGCCTGGACGCCAGGCGCCAATTCGACGCTTGCCAAGCGCGAGCGCCGCACGGTGAACATGGCGCTCGCCTCGGCGCGTGACACGGCCAGTCGATCCAGCAGCCGGCGGCGCAGTGCAGCGGCGGTGCCCTGCGGGCCAGGGGCCTCGTCGGCCCAGGCCGTGGCAAAGGGCTCGCCCAGCAGGGGCTCGAGCTCGCGGTCGACCGGATCGGGCGCCTGGCTCACAGGCAGCGGCAGGTGGGGCTTGTTCATGGTGTGGATTTTCGGCAAGGCTGAGATAGGTCCGCGGCGGATCGGTCGGGCCGCTCACATGGCCAGCATCGCAGGCCCGCTGTCGCCGAGGATCTGGCGCAAGGTCTGCAAGGCCCGACGGATCTGCGACTTGACGGTGCCCAGCGGCAGGCATGTCTGCTGGGCGATCTCTTCATGGCTGAGGCCACGAAAGAAGGCCAGCGAGACGAGCTGGCGGGGCTGCGCGCCCAGCAGCATCAGGGCCTGATGCAGGTCGGCCTGGCACCGCGCCAGGTCGAGCAGTTCATCGCTCGATCGGGTCTCGTCTGCGGTCTCGCTGGCGATCAGCTCGTCCACGCTTTCGTGCTGGAAGCGAGCTTCATGTCGAAGGGCGTCGATCGCGCGCGAACGGGCGATCGCCAGCAGCCAGGTGAGGGCCTGACCCCGCTGCGGATTGAACCGGACGGCCTGCCGCCACACCTGGAAGTAGGTGTCCTCGACGACCTCCTCGGCCAGCGCCGTGCGACGCACGATGCGTTTGACGATGCCGAAGGTGCGCGAGAACGTGGCGTCGTAGAGCGCCGCCAGGGCCCGCTCGTCCTGGTCGACGATGGCCTCGATCCACGCCACCAGCTGCTGTTCGGTGGCCCGTTGCGTCAGGCCCGTCCCCGAGGACATCGGACGTGCCGCCGCGCGTTCGTCGAAGTCGTGCAGGGCTTCGTCGTCCGATTCGTCGGCGCTCACCGGCCACGACACCGGTACGCCGTCGAGGTCGGGGGGCGACGCCGCGTCGCCGGTGGAACCGGCCGCCATCGTTGAAGGGTTCATGCAACAACCTCGTCAGGGATACCCATGGGGCATGGTGGCGGCGGCCTTTGCCGCTGGCAAGGGATGTCCGCGGGGATGCAGCCCATACGGCGCAAAGCCAAGACCGGATGCATGGCGGAGCCAATGAACGGCAGGGCGGCCATGTTCAGCCGAGCAACTGGCTCGCGTCGGGCACGGCACCGCGCAGGAAGATCGTCGCCCCCGATGTCGAGCGGATCGTGGCGTGCAGCGCGCCGCCGTGGGCCAGGTGGTAGCCACCGGGGCCGACCACGATCTTCGACCCCACCTGCACATGGCCCTCCAGCACCAGGCACTCCTCGTCGTGCGGGTGGCGATGCGGCGGCAGCACGGCACCGGGCTCGAGCCGCAACAGGTAGGACAGCACACCGGCGTGCTCGCGCAGCACCTTGATGGCCACGCCTTCGACGAAAGCCTGCCATTCACCCGCGTCGCCGTCGATCGTCAGGTGCGACGAGTCCGCGTCGGCGACACGTTCCATCAGGCGCCGCCGGATGCTCCGCGCCTGATTCGGCGTGCCGGAGGGGGGAGCCTCCAGCTGCTGGGGGTCGGGGATGTCCATGACGTGGCTACGGTGCGGTCGGCGCCGCGGATTCAAATCCCTGGTGGTGTTGTGGGTGGGGCTGGTGAGCGAACTGTCGGCGAACTTCCCTTGCAAGGCAACGCCGCTTTCCGATGTCGCTTGCATCCGGACGCTGCGGCCGGCCGTACCAGGATCCACCATCCCCAACCGGAGCGTCCCGCCATGACCCGATTTGTCGAAGTGACCCACCGAGAGTTGATTGCCGCCCCGGTCGAGACCGTTCGTGCACAGTTCGCCGATCTGGACCACCACATCCACCACAACGTTCACCCCAAGTTGCGCTTCGAGGTGCTGGAGCGTCGTGCACGCGGCGCGCGCTTCGTGCAGGAAGTGCGGCTGCTCGGCGTCCGCCAACGCGATGTCTTTGAACGCAGCATCGGGTCGGACGGCAGCATCGAAGACCGCTCGGTCGAGGGCTTCAACCGTGGGGGCCGCTTGAGCATTCGTTTTGCGCCAGCCAGCGTCGACGCCCAGGCCGCAACGCAGGTCGAGATCACGATCCGCCTGCCGCTGCCGCCCGTGATCGGCCCATTCGTGCGGCCTCTGCTGGAGGCGCAGATCCGCAAGGAAGTGCGCGCTGCCGCACTCGAAGACAAGGCCGACATCGAGGGGGGCGGCTACCTGGTCGAGGGGGCTGGCCCCGCCTTGTCAACCCAGCCGGGCCGATGCTGATGCGACCGGCTGCCGCCGCCGGGCCCGCGGTGCATTTCGATCTGATCAGCCACTGGCGCATTCCGGCGCGGGTGGACCGCGTCTGGAACGCTCTTGCCACCCCGGAAGGCTGGCCGAACTGGTGGTCCAACGTGCGTTCGGTGCACACACTGCGCCCAGGCGACGCCAGCGGGCTGGGCCGCGTCCGCCGCATCCAGTGGGCGACCCGGCTGCCGTACGAGATCGTCATCGAGGTCGAAGCGGTGGAGTCACTGCGGCACGAGCGCCTGCGGGCTCGCTCGCGGGGCCAACTCCGCGGCGAAGGCATCTGGCTGCTGCGCGCGGCAGGCGATCTGACCGACGTGACCTATGTGTGGCGCGTCGAGCTGTCCAGCCCCTGGATGCGCTGGCTGGCGCCCTTGCTGGCGCCCTTGTTCCGGTGGAACCACGCGGGCGTGATGCGCGCCGGCGAGGCCGGCCTGACGCGCTACCTGGCAGGCCCGCCGGGCCCGCGGGGTTGAAGCGGCTCAACGCAAGCCAGCCAGTGCGGCAGCCAGGGTCTCGCGATAGCGGGCGAACTGGTGCACGTCGGCATGCGCGGCGCCCTCGATGCGCACCAGGCGAGCCTGCTGCGCATGGGCCGCGAGCCATTCGGCATGGGCGAAGGGGATCAGGCCGTCGCGGTCGCCGTGCATCAGCAGCAAGGGCTGATCGAGCCGGGTCACCGCCGTGTCGGTGCGCATCGGATAGCGCAGCACGCGCTCCGGTACCCAGGGATAGTGCAGGCTGGCCAGCTCACGCATGCTGAGGTACGGCGAGACGAGGATGGTCAGCGCGGGCCGCACGCGGGTCGCCAGCTCGGCGGCCAGGCCCGTGCCCAAGGACCGGCCAAGGACCACCCTGGCGCGGCCCTGGTAGCGCGGTGCCACGCTCTCCCACACGGCCCGCACGTCCGCATGCAGCTGTGCCTCGCTGTCGATCTGGCCGCTGCTCTTGCCGAAGCCGCGGTAGTCCATCATCACCAGGTCGAAGTTGGCACGCCGGTAGAAGTCGGCGTCGACGAACCACGCCTTCAGGTTGTCGCTGTTGCCATGCAGGTAGAACACAACGCCCTTGGCATCGGGCCGCCGGAGCTCCAGCACCGACAGCCGGGCGCCGGGCACGTCGACGAAACGCTCGTGCACGTCAGGGTCTGCCGACAGGCGCTCGTCCGGCGCCAGCGCGACCGGCTTGAACAGCAGCCGCTCCTGGCCGAACCAGAGGGCCGCCGATGCGGCAGACCAGGCGAGGCCGGGAATCAGTGCCGCCAGCAGCGCCACACGGCTCCAGCGTCGGGGCATGCGCGGGTTCGGTGGGTGCACGGGTGGCTCCAGGGTGGTGGACAGAGGCCTGCGACGTTCTACGGACCGGCGTTGCGATCGGATGCATCGCCGATGCATCCACCGAGCCGGTGGCGCCGTATCCAGATCGGTCGAAACACCCTGTCCTGGAGACGACCATGCCCACACCGATCGAAACCGTACAAACCGCCTACGAGGCCTTCGGCCGTGGCGACATTCCTGCGCTGCTGGACCAACTCACCGACGATGTCGAGTGGACCTTCGACGGCAGCACCGGCGATGCCTACATGAGAACCGCGCGTGGCAAGGCAGACGTGACGCGCTGGTTCGCACAGGTCATGGCGGTCGACGGCATCCAGGCGTTCGAGCCTCGGCAGATGTTCGCCGGCCCCGATCACGTCACCGTGATCGGCTGGGAGCGCACGCAGGCGCTGCCCGCCGGGGGCCTGTTCGAGACTTCATGGGTGCACGTGTGGCAACTGCGCGATGCGCGCATCGCACGGTTCTTCGGCATGTTCGATACCGCCGCGGCGGCCCGGGCGCGCGCCACCGCCAGCACAGCGGATTGAGGCCAGCACGGGGCCGGCCGGGCCGCCTCAAGCCCCGTGCCAGATCACCTTGCTGCGCGTGCTCTCCCACTGCTCGTAGCTGGCGGCAAAGCGCTCTTCGATGCGGTTGCGCTTGACCTTGAACGTGGGCGTGATCAGATCGTTGTCGACCGTCCAGGCCTCGTTCGTGACCACGATGCATTCGAGTTGCTCGTGCGGGTCGAGCGTGGCATTGACGCGCTGCAGGTGTTCGGCCAGCGACCGCTCCAGCGCGCTGCGCCCGTCGGCTTCGGCGGCTTCCTGCATGGCCTCGAGGTTGAGCATCACCATCGCGAGCGGTTGGCCGAGGTTGGCACCGGTCACGCAGCAGGCCTCGACGGCGGCGTGCATGACCAGCTTTTCCTCGATCGGGGCCGGCGCGACGTACTTGCCCTTGCTGGTCTTGAACAGGTCCTTCACGCGGCCGGTGATCTTCAAGGTGCCGCGGGCATCGATCACCCCCTTGTCACCCGTGTGCAGGAAGCCGTCGGCGGTGAACACCTGCTGCGTGAGTTCGGGCTGCCGGTAGTAGCCGGTCATCGTCGCGGCGCTCTTGACCTGGATCTCGCCGCTGGCCGGGTCGATCCGGCATTCGACGCCATCGTAGGGGCGACCGACCGTGCCGATGTCCTCGCCAGGCGCGGTGATGTGGCTGAGCGCACAGTTCTCGGTCAGCCCATAGCCCTCGGCGATCTTCAGGCCGACGCGGCCGTACCAGCGCAACAGGTCGGGCGGGATCGGCGCGGCCCCGCTGATGGCCATGACGCAATGGTCCAGCCCGAGCGTGGTCATGATCTTCTTCTTCACGATGCCACTGATGATCGGCAGGCTGAGCAGCAGGTCGAGTTTCTTCTGCGGCATCTTGTGCAGCACCGCCTGCTGGAACTTGACCCACAGCCGCGGCACGCTGAAGAAGATGGTCGGACGCGCGCGCTGCATGTCCTCGGTGAAGGTCTGCAGGCTGTCGGCGAAGTAGACACGGAACCCGGTGCCGAGCTGACCATGCTCGACCAGGCCGCGCTCGACCACGTGCGCCAGCGGCAGGTACGACAGCATGCGCGAATCGGCGTTCAGCGGCAGACGCGTCAGCCCGGTCTGCACAGCGAAGGCCAGGGTGCCGAACGTGTGCTCGACGCCCTTGGGCATGCCCGTGGTGCCCGAGGTGTAGATGATCGTGCACAGCTCGTCGGCCGGCCGCACCGGTTCGCCGGCCAGAGGCGAGGTGCGGGCGATGATGTCGTCCCACTGCGCGAAGCTGTTCTTCGCGTCCGCGCTCGCGAGGGGGTGCGCGATGCAGGGCAAACCGGCCGGGACACCCGGCTTCATCTGCTCCCAGGTGTCGAGCTTGCCGACGAACAGCAGCTTGGCGCCGCTGTGCTCGAGGATCTGCTGGATCGTGGTCGGCGCCAGTGTCGGATACAGCGGCACCGACACGGCGCCGGCCATGAAGATGGCGTAGTCGCTGAGCATCCAGTGCACGGTGTTCTTGGACAGGATTGCCACCCGATCGCCCGGGGCGATGCCCACCGACTTCAGGTGCGCCGCCATGCGGCGGGCCTGGTCGACGACCTCGCCCCAGCGGTAGTCGCGCACGGCGCCACCGCCCAGAGGCTGCGTGAACGCGATCCGGTCGGGCGCGGTCTTCTCCCAGTAGTACAGGCGCTGCAGCGCCAGCTTTTCGGGTGCGGCAAGAACGGGCATGACAGTCTCCAATTGTTTTTGCGATGTTGCGCTGGCCGTCACGCGACGTCACGCCCGATCAGCACGCAGCTTGAGCTTGCGCAAGCCGGCGGCGCCGGTGGTGGCGCTCTTGAGCATCTTCTCGAACTCGCGGTTGAACTCGCTCGTGATGCTTTCAGGGTCGGGCACCAGATGCGCGTCGCCGATGACGGTCAGCGAGGCCATGCCGCGGTAGCTCAGGATGCTGACCGCCATGCCGAGCTGCTTGCCCGGGTGCGGTGCCCAGGGCAGGATGCGGTCGATGGGCACGCCCGCGAGATAGAGCACCTCTTGCGGGCCGACGACATTGGTCATGACGACGCTGGCCTTGCGGCCAAACAGGTCGTTGGAGAATTGCTCCAGCAGCTTGGGTCCGCGCCCGAGCAGATTGAGCAGGGCCTTCGTGGCCAGTGCCTCCGGCGAGCGCTTGAGCGCGTCCATGCGCGCCTTGGTCAGCGCCAGCCGATGATCGGCGCGGGCCTTGGTCACCGCCAGATCGAGCACCACCAGGCCGAACTCGTTGCCCAGCTGGCCGATGCGCTCGGGCGGGCGCAGATCGACCGGCACCATCGCCCGCACCGTCGTCTGGTTCACGTCGACGCCACGCCGTCTCAGGTAGGTGCGCAAGGCGCCGGTCATGGCCGCCACCAGCACGTCGTTGACCTTGGCGTCGTAGCGCTTGCCGATCACCTTGATGTCGCGAATGGGCACCGGCTTCGACCAGGCCACATGCTTGCCCAGCGCGAAATCGCCTTTCAGCGGCGATGGCGGGTCGTCGGCCCGCAGCAGTTCGCCCACCAGCATGCCCGCCCCGCCGGCCAGCGCGATGGCGTCCCGGGCCGACTCGGCGATCAGATCGATCGCCGGAGCAAACAGGCCCTTGGCCGACCGGCTGCCGACCGAAGCCCCGCGCGCCCGGGGCGCAGGCAAGGGCTTTGCACCGGGTGCCGGGTCGAACAGGCGCTGGGTCACGGTCATCATGGCCGTGCCGTCGGCCATGCAGTGGTGGCACCGCGTGATCAGCGCGCTGCCGCCCTCGACGTCGTCCACCACGTACGCCTGCCACAGCGGCAGGGCGTGGTCCAAGGGCATGCTGGCGAGGTCGTTGACCAGACGGATCAGGGCGGCCTGGTCGTGCGGCGCCGCCAGGGCGATGTGGTGCAGGTGCTGGTCGATGTCGAAGTGCGGCATGTCCTGCCAATGCGGCGTGGCCATGGGAAAGCCGGTTTCGACCACGCGTTGACGAAAGCGGTCGAAGCCCATCAGGCGCTCGCTGTAGATCTTGCGCACGCGCTTGAAATCCAGCGGCTTCTTTGTCAGGACGACGCCCATCACGATGGCGAGATTCGCCGGGCCGTCGTTGTGGAACCAGGCTGCATCCGCAGCCGTCATGCGGTAAGTCGTCATCGTTGCCTCTCGATGCCGACCCGATTGGCGCGCCCAAGGCCGGCGCGCCATCGGCCGGCGTTCATGTGAGGTCGATCCTAGATCGCGCGCCGCCTTGGTCATTGACCGGCGTCATCAGCGGCCACGGCTAGTGGGCCGTAGGTGGGGACGCGCCCGACCAGCGCCAGCGCGACCGGTCGGGCGCCACAGCGCCGTTGGCGGGCCTGTCGCCGGATGAGCGATAGTTGACGTCAACAACGCTGGCGCTGCACCAGCGGCCCGAGGGCGCCGATGTCGGTCGGCTTCGGCCGCCTGGACAGTGCAACAAGTCCGAAGAGCACATGACGATGAAACTCAGTGGCCGCGTGGCCGTGGTCACCGGGGCCGGCAGCGGGATCGGTCGGGCGCTCGCGCTCGGCCTCGCGCGGCGCGGCTGCCACCTGGCGCTGGCCGACATCGACGAGGTCGGGCTGGATCGCAGCATCGCCGAAACGATCGCCGTCGGCATCCCCGGCCTGCCTGTGAGCCGCCACCCGCTGGACGTGGCCAGCCGCGAGGCCGTGGCCGCGTTGCCGGCCGCGGTGCTGGCGGCGCACGGCCGGGTGGACCTGCTCGTCAACAACGCTGGCGTGGCCCTGGGCGGTCTGTTCGAACAGGTGAGCGAGGCCGATTTCGACTGGCTGATGGAGATCAACTTCCATGGCCTCGTGCGCATGACGCGCGCCTTCCTGCCCGCGCTGCGCGCCAGCGACGAGGCCCGCATCGTCAACCTCTCCAGCGTGTACGGCCTGATCTCGCCGCCGGGGCAGGCCGCTTACTCGGCCAGCAAGTTCGCCGTGCGCGGCTTCTCCAACGCCCTGCGGCACGAGTTGGCCGGCAGCACGGTGGGCGTCACGGTCGTGCACCCGGGCGGCGTGGCCACGGCCATCGCGCGCCGTGCCCGCGTGGCCCCGGGCGTGGCGCCCGAGGAGCTGACGCGGCGCATGGCCCAAGCCGAGAAGATGCTGCGCCTGCCGCCCGCGCGCGCAGCCGAGATCATCGTGCGTGCGGTCGAGCAAGGCCGTGCGCGCGTGCTGGTGGGCGGCGACGCCCAGTTCATCGGGTTGCTCGAGCGCCTGATGCCCGTTCACTATTGGCGCTTGCTCGCCAGACTGGTGGGAATGTGAAGCTGTTGCTCATTGTCTTGTTGCTTGTCGCGGCCGTGCCTGCGTGTCTGGTGCTGTTCACCTGGCGCAGCGTGCGCCGTGTGGAGCTCGCGCTGCCGCCGCAGGGCCGCTTTGTCGAGGTGCCGGGTGCGCGGCTGCATGTGCTGGACAAGGGCCCGGCCGACGGGGCCGCCCAGCGACCGGCGTTGCTGCTGATCCATGGTTTGGCAGGCAACCTGTGCCACTTCAGTTGCGGCGTCGTGGACCCACTGGCGGCGCATTACCGCGTGGTGGCGGTGGACCGCCCAGGCTCGGGCTACTCCGAGCGCTTGCCCGGTACCGCGGCCACGCTCAGCGCGCAGGCGGATGCGATGGCTGCGCTCATTGAAACGCTGCAACTTGGTCGGGTGGTGGTGGTGGGCCACTCGCTCGGCGGCGCGGTCGCACTCACGCTGGCGCAGCGCCATCCCGGGCGCGTGGCCGCGCTGGCGCTCATTGCGCCGCTGACGCATGCGCCCACGGCGATCTCGCCCGCCTTCGCCGGCCTGCAGATCCGCTGGCCCTGGTTGCGCACCGTGGTGGCCTGGACCCTCGCCTTGCCAGCCACACTGGCCCAGCGCGACAAGATTCTCGCCATCGTCTTCGGACCCGAGCCAGTGCCCGACGATTTCCCCACGCGCGGCGGCGGCCTGCTCGGCATCCGCCCCAGCCACTTCGTTGCCGCCTGCGCCGACCTGGCGGAAGTGGGGCAGGACTTGCCCACGGTGATCGCCGGCTACCCGTCGATGCACCTGCCGGTGAGCGTGCTCTACGGCCGCGGCGACCGCATCCTCGACCCCGTCGAACAGGGCCAGGCGCTGGTGGACGAGCTGCCTGGCGCGCAACTGAAGCTGGTCGAGGGCGGGCACATGCTGCCCGTGACGGTGGCGGCCGCGACGGTGGCGTTCGTGACCGAGGTGGTGCAAGGCCTGGGCCCTGCCGTCGTGAGTCAGCGCCCCGAGATTTCTTCCAGCAGCGTCTCAGCGCCATAGACCTGGCGCAAGGCTTCGAGCATGAAGCCGCTGTGCACGGCCACCAGGCGGTTGCGGCGTTCGTCGAAACCGTACGAGCCACCGATCGACGGCAGGTTGCCGTCGAACGCCAGGCCCACGATCTGCCCATGGCGGTCGATGACCGGGCTGCCGGAGTTGCCGCCAACGATGTCGTTGTCGGTGAGGAAGTTCATGGGCTGGGTCAGGTCGAGCCGGTCCTTGGCGGCCAGCCAGGCGGCTGGCAATGCGAAAGGATCGGCACCCGTGTGGCGCGCAAAGGCGCCGCCGAGCGTGGTGAAGGCGGGCACCACCTGGCCCTGCTCGGTCCAGCCCTTGACGGCGCCGTAGGACAGCCGCAGCGAGAACGTGGCGTCGGGGTAGGTGTGGGTGCCGTGCTGGGCGAACCGGGCCTGCGCGATCAGCTCGGAGTTCTTCCGCACGACCGCACGACCGCACTGACCTCGGCCTCGAATCGCTGGCGCACGGCGCGCGCCGCAGGGTCGATGGCCAGCGCGAGCTGGATGAACGGATCGGACGATTGAGCCACCGCCTGCGGGCCGCCGGTCCACAGCGCCCGGCGCACCGCCACGTCGGCCAGGGTGCTGGTCTTGAGCAGCCGCTCGGCGAGCTGCGCCGGCGACTCCTTGCCCAGCAGCAGTTTCACCTGGGCGTGGTCCGGGCCGAGCCGCTCACGCACCTTGGTCAGGGCCCAACTGAAGCGCAGCTTTTCGAAGTCGGGGTAGATCGGCGCCGTTGAAAAGAGCGCCTGCTCGACTTCGGGCAGCCTCGAGTCGACGAATTCGGGCAGACGCTCGCCGTTCGGCTTGCCGCGCTCGATGGCACCGCGCACGAGCATGCGCGCGTAGGCGAAATGCCGGCTCTGGTAGTCACCATGTGCTTCGAGCGACCGGAATTCGCCGTGGAGCCTGCGGTACTGCGTCTGCGCCTGTTCGATCGCCGCCCACGCGCCGCCGGTGCTGGCCTGCAGCGCTGCGTCGGCCGCGACGAAATCCTTCAGCGACTGTTCTTCAGACCGCTTGCGGCGCATCAGCTCGGCGTCTTGCAGCGCTTCGAGCTCGCCGGTCAAGACCTTGAGGGTGTTCTCGATGCCGTCGAGCTCCGACTTCGCCACGCGCTGCGCTTCTGCACCCTGGTTGCCGTACTGGATCAGCAGGCCACGCAGTTCGGACAAGCGCATCAGCGCGGGCACCAGCGTCGCGTCGCGCGTGGTCTCGAGTTCGGCCACGGTGCGCAATCGGCTCGTGCTGCCGGGGTGGCCGGTGACCAGCGTCAGCTCGCCAGGCGCAGCGCCGTTGCGGCTGAAGGGCAGGTGGTCCTTGACCGTCACCGGCCTGCCGTCTTCATAGGCCCGCAGCAGCGCCATGTCGAGCGCATAGCGCGGGAAGTTGAAGTTGTCGGGGTCGCCGCCGAAATCGGCGATGGCGTTTTCCGGTGCCCAGACCAGGCGTGCATCGCTGAAGCGGTGGTATCGGTACAGGTGGTAGAGGCCGCCCTGGTACAGCGTGACCAGGTCGCAGCGCGTGCTGGCCTGGTCGGCGCCCACGCAGGCCGAAGTGAGCCGCGCGCGAACGGCGTTGAACGCAAGCGTGAAGGCCTGGCCCTGCAGTCCGCGGGTAGCGGCAAGCACTTGGCCGGTCACGTCGCTGGTCTGCTCAAGCCGGTTGAGTTCGAGCTCGGGGCAGCGCAGCTCGTGCTCGGGTTTGGCGGCGAGAAAGCCGTCGCGCAACAGATTGCGACTGGCGGTCGAGAGGTCTTCGATGCAGTCCGAAACGCAGTGGTGGTTCGTCATGACCAGACCATTGCGCGACACGAACGAGCCGGAGCAACCGCCCGCCAGGCGCACGGACGCACGCATCACCCGCTGGATCCAGGCCGCGTCGGGCACGAACCCGTATTCGGCCTTCATCTGCGCCAGCGGCAGGTTGTCGAGCGTCCACATCCCTTCGGCGGCATGGGTCGTGGCGGCGCCGGACAGCGCGCAGGCAAGGAGCAGTGGCTTGAGCATGAAAGGAAGCCTCGTGAGCTTTGGTTGGCCGACATGGGCCGCCGCGATCATAGGACTGCGGTGTTGGGGCGGCTCGAACGCCAAGCGTCCACAATCGACCGGGCGGCCGCCCACTTGCTCGGTGCCCGTCCCCTTCAACCCAGCGCTTCGCACCCCCACCTGGAGGCACACACAGCATGTTTTCGCACATCATGATCGGCACCAACGACCTGGACCGGGCCAAGGCGTTCTACGACGCCGTGTTGGGCACCCTGGGGGTGCCTGCCGGCGCGGTGGACCGCCACCGCGTCTTCTGGCGCACATCGACCGGCGTCTTTTCGGTGACCGTGCCCATCAACGGGCAGCCGGCCACGGTGGGCAATGGCACCACCGTCGGCTTTGCCTGCCAGTCGGCCGAGCAGGCCGATGCCTGGCATGCGGCCGGGGTGGCCCATGGCGGCACGACCTGCGAAGACCCGCCCGGTGTGCGCGAAGGCGCCAACGGCAAGCTCTACCTGGCCTACCTGCGCGACCCCGATGGCAACAAGCTGTGCGGCCTGTACCGCATGCCTCGGACCTGAGCACGGCGCCCGGCTGTCGCCCAGGCCAGGGTGCCCGGCCGGTGAGCGTGCCCTGTGCCATCTCGGTGCGGGCAATGCCCACCATGCAACTGGCAACTGAAGTGCGGGTTGACCACCACCCACAGGTTCAGTCAGTGGCTGTAGGCCGCGGCGAGCGCTGAGGCGAGCCGGCCCATGCGCTCGCGCAGGGCCGGCGGCCCCAGTACCTCCGCGTCGACGCCCAGGCCCAGGAACTGCCGGGCGGCGTGGTCGATCGATTCGATCGGCACGGTGACGCAGGTGAAGTCGGCGTGCCGGGGATCCGTCACGGCGCTGCGCGCCGCGGCCTCGGCCACCGCCGCACTCAGCTCCTTCAGCAGCCGCAGGCCCCGCCCCGTGGTGCGCAACTTGGCCTCGCCGGTGTAGATCCCGGCCTCGAAGCGACGCGTGCTCGCCTGCCAGAAACCGGGCAGGTGAAAGCGCTTGGGATAGCTGAAGGTCTTGTCCAGCACGTTGAGCGACAGCAGGTTCGACAGCCGGTAGGTGCGGGGCTCCGTGCGGCCCTCGGCCAGCGCCACCAGGTACCAGACACCGGCCTTGAGCACCAGGCCCAGCGGCTTGACGCTGCGCTCGCGCACGGCCTGCCAGCTGTCGTAGCGCATGTTGACCACCCGCTGCTGCCACACGGCGCGGGCCACGGCTTGCAGGTGGGCCGGCGGCGTGGCGGCACGGTACCAATCCATCGGGTCGATGTGCAGGCGGGCGGTGACGCGGCTGGCGTCCGCGCGCAGGGCTTCGGGCAGGGCGGCCAGCATCTTCAGCCGGGCCGACGACGACGCGCTGCCCAAGCCCAGTTCGGTGGCGGGGCCGGGCAGGCCGGCCAGAAAGAGGGCCTGCGCTTCGGCTTCGGTCAGGCCGGTGAGTTGGGTGCTCCAGCCCGGACGCAACTGAAAGCCGCCGTCTCTGCCGCGTTCGGCCCAGACCGGCACGCCGGCGGCGGAGAGCTGATCGATGTCGCGCAGCACGGTGCGTTGCGACACGGCCAGCTCTGCCGCCAGGGCGGGGGCGCTCAGGCGGCCGCGGGTCTGCAGCAGCATCAGGATGGACAGCAACCGGCTGGCGCGCATGCTGCAGTCTGGCAGAAAACATGACACCTCTTGGCGTGATTGCGCGCCTAAGGTGTCGGCATCATCGATTGCATGGAGAGTGGGATGACCAACACCATCAACGGCGCGCGCCGTACCGGGCGCGTCACGAGCGCGTCACTGGTTGCCCTGGCGTTGACCCTCGCCTTGGCAGCGGGCCTGGCCGGCCCGACGGCATGGGCCGCCGCAGAACCCGGTGCGCTGCCCAGCGATGCCGAGGGCTTTGCCTTCCTGGCCGGCCACTGGCGTGTGCAGCACCGCAAGCTGAAGGATCCGTTGAGCGGCACCGAAGAATGGAACGAGTTCGACGGCAGTGCGACGTTCATGTCCCTGGTGGACGGCGTGGTCAGCGTGGAGGAGCTGCGCGATGCCCAGGGCAAGCCCTTCGGCGGCGCCATGCGCACCTTCGACCGCGAGCGTCGCGTGTGGTCCGACAGCTGGGTGGGGGTGCGCGACGGCGTCCTGCAACCCGGCGTGATCGGGCGCTTCAACGGCCCGGTGGGCACCTTCACCACGCCGGACACCTACAAGGATCTGGTGATCCTGGCGCGCGGCGTGTGGCGGCGGTTGTCGCCCGACGAGGTGACCTGGGAGCAGTTCTTCTCGCGCGACGATGGCCAGAGCTGGCAGTTGACCTGGCACATGCGCTTTGTGCGCACCGGCGGGCCATCGGCGGGGTCGAAATGAAGCCGATCCGCGGGCAATGCGCCTGCGGTGAAGTGGCCTACCAGCTGGAGCGCCCACCGCTGTACGTGCACGCCTGCCACTGCACGCGCTGCCAGCGCGAGACCGGCACGGCCTTTGCGCTCAACGCGATGATCGAGACCAGCCAGCTCACCGTGCTGCGCGGGCATGCCCAGTTCGCCAAGCTGCCCACCGACAGCGGCAACCGGCATTGGGCGGCGTGCTGCCCGCGGTGCCACACGCTGTTGTGGAACGCGCACGGCTCGCGCTCGCCCGTGATCGTCTACCTGCGTGTGGGCACGCTCGAGGCGCCGCAGGCCTGGCCGCCCCAGGCGCACATCTTCGTGCGGTCCAAGCTGCCCTGGATGGTGCTGGAGCCGGCCGTACCGGCCTTTGCCGCGTACTACGACGTGGCCGGCACCTGGCCAGCCGACAGCCTGGCGCGCTACGCCGAAGCCAAGGCGGCCAGGGCTGCCAAGGCGGCGCGGCCTTGATCCCTGGCAAGCGGCGGCGGAACTGGCCACCAAATACGGCGCACTTCAGGCCACCAGCCGGCGGTCGCGGTTGGACACTGGGCTTGCGAACGGTTGCCGTTCGCGGGCTGCGCCGACCGCGCCCGCAGCCGATATCCCTGGTGAGTGCGGCCTCAATGGAAATCGCCATGAACACAACGGCACGCAGTACGGTCTTCTCCACCGCCAACCCGCATGCGTTGGCCACCATCCTGGAAGCGGCGGAGACCAAGCAGATCATCGCCTCGACCGACATCTTCGACATCTCGGGCATCAAGCTCTGGGCGCGCGACCGGCCCGTGTCGGCCGAGTTGCAACGCAAGCTGCTCGATCGCCAGTTGCGCGATCCGCTGGAAACCAGCCTGATGGCCGAGGACGGGGTCACCACCGCCTCGCTCGGCGAGGCGGCGCTGGCATTGCTGGCGCAGCAAACGCCGCTGGTGCGCCTGCTCAAGCCGCACGCCACCAAGGTGCTGCGCGAGGTGCCGCAGCTCAACCTGCATTCGGTCGCGCAGCTGCTGCTCACGGCCACCCAGGCCTCGCGGCCGCAGGCCTTCGAGCACGCGGTGGCGGCCATGCTGTTGTGTGGCGCGCTGATGGACGCCCACGGCGGCAACCCGGCCGAGCTGCGCGCGGCCATGCTCTGCGGCCTGCTGCACGACCTGGGCGAGATGTACATCGACCCGAAGTTCGGCGAGGCCGATGCCGAGCAATCGCTGGATTTCGAAAGCTACCAGCAGCTGGTGGTGCATCCGCACGTCGGGCAGTTGCTGGTCGCTCAGTTGACGAACTATCCGAAATCGGTGGCCCAAGCCATTGCCGAGCACCACGAGCGGCTGGACGGCTCGGGCTACCCGCGCGGCGCCAAGCGCGAGGACGTGTCCACGCTCGGCAAGATGCTGGCCGTGGCCGAGGCGACGCTGGCCGTGCTGCGCGATCCCGAGGCCCAGCTCGCGCGCCTGAGCATCGCCCTGCGCGTGGTGCCGGGCGAGTTCGACTTGGGCTGGGTGGGTGAGATCGCCCGGCTGGCGCAGCAGGAGACGACCGTGTCCGCACACCGCGACAAGGCCGAACTGGCCGACCGCCTGACCCGGCTGGATGCGGCGCTGACGGAAGCACACGACAGCATCGAGGTGCTGGCCACCAGCGCCGAGTCGGAGTCGCTGCTGGGCGCGCTGAAGTTGTCCGACGGCCTGCTCGATCGCCTGCGCACCGGCTGGTATGCCAGCGGCCTGTGGTCGGTGGAGGCCATCGCGTCGGAAGACGCGGCCGAGGTCGAGGCCATCGAGGACGAGCTGATCCACCGCCTGTGCGCCATCGAGCGGGCTGCGTGGCTGAAGGCCGGCACGCTGTCCGAGGGCGACACGCACCGGCTGAATCTGCTGGGGCAGAGCCTGCAGTCGGTCGGCCGCTGACCAAGCGCCGGGCCGGGGCCCGCAGCCGTTGAGCAACGCGTCGGCCTGCGAAGACCACAGGCGCGGGCCTTCGGGCGCTGCGCGGCGCGCCGCGGCCCACCCGGCCGGTGGACTTGAATCGCCGCGCATCGCGCCCATGTGAGCGGGATGGATGTCAACCTGCCCGCCGCGCTGACGATGATGGGCCTGAGCCTGGCGGTGTTGCTCGGCGGCGCGGCCTGGCTGGCGCAGCCTTGGTGGGTGGCGCGGCGGCGTGCGCACGTGCGCGCCCAGACTTTCCCGGCGGCCTGGCGGCGCATCCTGCGCCGCCGCGTGCCGCTGGTGGCGCGCCTGCCACCGCCCCTGCAGCGGCGCCTGAAGGGTCACATGCAGGTGTTCCTGGCCGAGAAACCCTTGATCGGTTGCCAGGGTCTGCGGGTGGACGACGACATGCGCGTGACCGTGGCTGCGCAGGCCTGCCTGCTGCTGCTGGGCCAGGCGAGGCCCGACTACTTCCCAGCGCTGCGCCAGGTGCTGTTGTACCCCGACGCCTTCGTCGTGGACCGGGTGCGCATGCTGGGCGGCGGTGTGCTGCAGGATCAGCGCCGCGTGCTGGCCGGCGAATCCTGGCAGCGCGGCCAGGTGATCCTGTCTTGGGCCGACGTGGTGCAGGGCGGCGCCGTGCCCGACGATGGTCGCAATGTCGTGCTGCACGAGTTCGCCCACCAGTTGGATCAACAGACCGGCGCGGCCAATGGCGCGCCCCACCAGGGCGACCGGGAGCTGGCCGAGCGCTGGGCTCGGGTGATGAGCACAGCCTTTGCGCACCTGCAGGCGCTGGCCGCGGCGGGGCTGCCCAGTGTGCTCAGCGACTACGGCACCACCGACGAGGCCGAGTTCTTTGCCGTGGCCACCGAGGCCTTCTTCGAGCAGCCCTGTGCGCTGGAAGCCGAGTACCCCGCGCTGTACGGTGAATTTGTGCGTTACTTCGGTATCGATCCCTCTCACTGGTGACAGCGGATGCCGGGCAAATGCACCTGGCGCGCTTGTTGCTGCCGTGTGAAGCCTGGGGCGCCGGCATCCATCGGGTCAACTCGGTGGCGCGGCGCGGCGTTGAGCCCACACCCCAAACGGCAGGCCCAGCGGCCGGCCATGGGCCCGGCCCCGCGCCGCCACGATGCCTGCCCAGGATGGACCACGCCATGAGCTCACTTCGCCACCGCCTTGTCACCACCGCCATGCTGTTGACTGGCGCGATCGGCCTGCCGGCCATGGCGGACACCTTCATCTCCTTCGCCGCCTCGGACAGCGTGGCGATTTCGCTGGGCACCAGCTCGGCCTCGTTCGGGCACTCGAGCGATGCGTCCTCGCACCACCGCCGCCATGGCTTTCGCCATGCGCAGGGCGACTACAAGGTGATCGACCTGGCGGCAGCGGAAGGCCGCCCGGGCATGGCGCGTCTGACGCTGCAGGCCACCACGGACCGTGGCGAAGACACCGAGTTCTACCTCTACCTTCCCCAGCCTGTGGTCGAGCGTCAGCGCCTGGCCCAGGGTCAGCTGGTGCAGGCGCAGCCGCGCCCCTATGGCGTGGCCTTTGCCCAGGGTGAGCCGCGGCAGCCGTTCTTCCTGGTGATCGACGACGCCTTGCAGCGCGAGCTGCAAACCCAGCCTGTGTCGCTTTGAGCGGCCTCGCTCGATGACCGCGTTGCTGGGCCGCGCACTGCGGCTGTGGGTGGTGTGCGGCGTGCTGGTGACGCCATGGGTGGCCAGCCACGCGGGCGCCATGCGCTTTTGTGATCGCCACGCCGAGCTCAGCGCTGCGCAGCAGGACAAGCTGTTGCGCTTTGCGGCCGTCATCAAGGGCGAGCTGGAGCAATCCGGCCACAGTGCGGCCATCGTCTCGCGCTCGGGCATGGACTTGAGCCGCTTCGGGCAGCGCTACTCGCACGCAGGCATCGGCTTGTTGGACAACCCCAATGCGCCCTGGTCGGTGCGCCAGCTGTACTACGCCTGCGACGAAGGCCAGTCGCGCATCTTCGACCAGGGCATCGCGGGCTTCCTGATGGGCACCGACAACCCTGGCCTGGGCTACGTGTCCGTGGTGTTCGTGCCGGATGCCGCGGGTGCCGATCTGGCCCGCCACGCGCTGGACAAGCCGCGCGCACTGCAACTGCTGAGCCCGAACTACAGCGCCAACGCCTACCCCTTCGACCTGCGTTACCAGAACTGCAACCAGTGGGTGATGGAGCTGCTGGCCTCGGCCTGGGGGGCGCCCGATGCCGAGCTGGCCCAAGCCACGCGCGGCAACGCCCAGGCCTGGTTGAAGCGCCAGGGCTACCAGCCCGCGCTGATGAAGGTGGGAAACCCGGCGCTGATGGCGCTGGGCAGCTTCATCCCCTTCGTGCACCACGACGACCACCCCCCTGAGGACGTGTCCCGATGGCGTTATCGCGTGAGCATGCCGGCCTCGGTGGAAGCCTTCGTTCGGGCCACCGTGCCGGGCGCTACGCACCTGGAGTTCTGCCAGAACGGCCGGCAGGTGGTGGTGCGGCGCGGCTGGGAGCCGATTGCCGATGGCTGCAAGGCGGGTGCGCAGGACACGGTGCTCGCACTCGACTGATCGCGCCGACGGGCGCAGCGATGTCGTAGCATCGACGGCATCCGAATCGTCGCCATCGTCGCTTGAACTCCGCCACTTCCACCGCCTACGCCGAACTGGGCCTGAAACCCGACGCCACCGAGGCCGATGTGAAGGCCGCCTGGCGGCGCCTGGTGTCGCAGTGGCACCCCGATCGGAACGCCAGCGCCAGCGCAGTGGCACGCATGCAACGCATCAACCAGGCGCTGGAGGCGATCCGCCAAGCCGGATTCAGCGCGGCCTCGACGCCCGGCCAGCCGGCGCGCAGGCCCGCCAGTCGGCCCGCGCCGCACCGTCGCGCGACAGCGCCACCACCACCACCTCCTCCTCCCGCTTCGGACAAGACCAAGGATGCGTCGACGCCGCACGCCGATGCCACCGCGTCGCGCGCCATTCACCGCAAGGTGAAGTTGACACTCGAGCAAGCCGCCTTGGGTTGCACGGTGGTGCTGCGCGGTCGATTCAACCCGGTGTGTGGTGGCTGCGCGGGCCTTGGCCACGCGGTGCTGGGTGGTGCCTGCGCGCCTTGCGGCGGCTCGGGCGCCGTGCGCCAGGCGGGTTGGTATGGGCTGTTTGGCAACTCGGCCGAGTGCAACGCATGCCATGGCAGCGGCCGCGCGCAACGGGCCTGCGCGCAATGCGCTGGCGAAGGTCGGCTGGGCGCACGCAGCTACCGCATCAGCGTGCGCATACCCCATGGCGCACGGGATGGGGATCGGCTGCACGTGCCGGCCCGCCGCCTGGCGGGCCAGCCCTCACCGGGTGACATCGACTTGCGCGTACAGCTGCTGCCCCACGACACCTTCGAGCTCGATGACGACGGCACCTTGCGCTGCACCATCAAGGTCAACGGCTTTGACTGGGTGGCACAGCACGAGGTGGCCGTGCCCACACTCGAGGGCCTGCGGCCCGTGCGCCTGCAGCGCGAGCTGCGCTGTCACCGCCTCAAGGGCCAGGGCTTCCCGGTGCAACGGCGTGGCGAGCGTGGCGACCTGCTGGTGACCGTGGTGCCGGTTTTTCCGGAACGCTTCAATGCGGAGCAGCAGGCGCTGTTGAACCGCCTGGTCGCGACCAGTGCCGCGGAATGCGCAACGGCGTCGGCGCGCTGAAGGTCGCCCTGGCCCTGCCGCGGTGATGCCCGCGGGCTCGGCGCCGCCAGCGTGCGCCGGGGCCGCTTCGGCGGGTGGCACCATTGCCCTCTGCTGCGCTGGGATGGTCTGCGCCACGACACAATCCCCTGGTGGGCCGGTCCATGCGGGCTGGTGGCTGGAGCAAGGGTGATGACGATGCTTGGGAGTGGAGCGGGTTGGCGACGGATGGCATGGGCCGCCTGGGCCTCGGGCCTGTTGCTCAGTGCCTGCGGCGGCGGCGGCAGCGACAGCAGCACCGGCGCCACGCCACCGCCCGTGACGCCTGCGCCGCCGCCAGTCGTGGAAGTCACCGGCGCGGGCGAATTGAAGGGCGCCACCCCACTGGCCACGGTGACCGCCGCGAGCATTGCCGTGGCACTGAAGTCGTCCGAGGGGCGATTGCCCGCGGGCACGGCCATCGTGCCGCGCTACGACGTGGTGTCCTGGCGCATCAACTACCTCACGATCGACGGCCGTGGCCTGCCGGTCACCGCCTCTGGCCTGATCAGCCTGCCGGTCAAGCCCGCGGGCGCGAGCAGCCCGGTGTTGAGCTACCAGCACGGCACCACGTTCAAGGACGCCGAGGCGCCCAGCAACAAGGTGGAGGCATCCGAGGCGCCGATGGTGCTGGCCTCGCTCGGCGCGATCGTCGTGGCCGCTGATTACGTTGGTTATGGAACATCCAAGGGCATGCAGCATCCCTACCTGCTGTCGGCGCCAACGGCCGCCGCGGTGGTGGACCTGATCACGGCGGCGAAGACCTGGCGGCGCAAGAACGCGGTGGTGGACAACGATCAGCTGTTCCTCGTGGGCTATTCGGAAGGCGGTTACGCCAGCATGGCTGCGCACCGCGCGATGCAGTCCGCTGGCAGCGCCCACCTGGCGCAGCTGGTGGGCGCGGTGGATGGTGCCGGCCCCTACCATGTGGGCGTGACCATGGACGCGCTGCTCGAGCGCGTGCGGCAGGAAAATCGCCTGCTCGGCGCGCTGATCGACCCCGGCTTCCTCAGCCACCTGGGCTCCACGCTGCGCGACGAGGTGCGGCGCAACCTGGTCAAGGCGGTGATGCCCGACGACGCCGACGTGAGTTTCCAGACCACATTCATCGACAACTTCCTCGCCGACGATACCGGCGCCATCGAGCGGGAGAGCAATGTGCACGACTGGAGGCCGGCCAAGCCCCTGCGGCTGTACCACGGTCGCGACGACGGCACGGTGCCCTATGCGTCGTCCACGGCCACGATCAAGGCCATGCAATTGCGTGCGGCGCCCGATGTGTCGCTGACCGATTGCACGGCCACGCCGGCCAGCCACCTGGGCTGCGTGGCGCCGTTCTTCAGCTTCGTGATGGCGCAGCTGGCGCCGGTGATCCGCAACCTGTAGCTCAAGCCACCTGGTCCATGCGGGCCAGGTGCACGCCCGCCGCGCGCATGGCGTCGAAGAACAGCACCTGCTGCGCCGCGAATCCCGCCACCGGGCTCATGCCGTCGGTGAGCAGCGTGATGCGCTCGGGGCGGCCCTTGGGCAGGTGCGCCACCAGGTGTTCGACGCTGGCCTTGACGCAATGGCTGCCCGCCTCTCCGGCCACCAGGATGCGATCGGCGGAGTCCAGCCGTGCCAACAGCGCGTGGTTCAGGCCGGTGTCGGGATCGGCCGGGTCGGGCACCTCGGCCTGCACGGCACTGTAGTGCTCGGTCCAGGGGTTGCGGCCCTTGAACACGGCGTGCACGGCTTGCTGGTGGCGGTCTTCCCAGGCGCTGCAGGCGGCTTGCACGCTGGCGTGCACCGCGTGGCCCCAGCTGCCGATCTGGCAATGCACCGGCCACACCATCAGCGTGTAGCGCCCGCCGGCTTCCAGGGCATCCAGGTAGCTCAGCGTGCGTGGCAAGGCGCTGGCATGGAAAGGCCGGTAGTGGCCTGCGCGCACCTGGGCGGCGGTGATGGGCGTGAAGGGCGCAACGGCGCTGCCGTCGCCGTGCTGCCAGAAGCCGGGGTGGGCGATGTCGTGGCGGTGGTGCGAGTCGAGCGTGAGGGTGATGGCACTCAAGGTGTCGCCGACCCGCGCGACGAACGCGGCCAGGCCTTGCATGTCGGCGTGGGCGCCTGGCACGGGCAGGGCCGGCGCGCAGGGCTGGCCAGTGGCGGGGTCGATGGGGCACCAGCCGGCGGGCAGGTCGCAGAAGTCGTTCTGCGGGTCAATGATCAGGAGTTCGGTGCGCGGGTCCATGGGGCAGCCTTCGTGCGGGGAGCGGCCCGGCGCGCCCCCGTTGGCGAGCGGCGGCCGGCAGGGTGCGGGACGGCCGATTTCAGCATGCCGCGTGTCACCGGGCCGGCGTCAGTCCAGCGGCCAGGGCACGCTGGCGGGCAGCGGGCGCTCGTTGGCGGATGGCGGCGGGGGGCTGGTGTTGGCGGGCGGGCGTGGTCCGGCGGCCATGGGGCGCCACCAGGGCAGCACGGCGTCCACCCGGGCCGGCTGTGCGGGCTCGCCGAGCCGGGGCATCACCAGGCGGGCGCTTTGCTGCGGCGCCAGCGCCAGCAGCGTCTCGACCGGTTCGTCCCAGTCGTGCAGGGCGAGGCTGAAGGTGCCCCAATGGATGGGCAGCAGCGGCGGGTGGCCGAGCAAGGCCAGGGCCTTCAAGGCGTTGGCCGGGCCGAGGTGGATGTCACCCCAGCTGGGGTGGAAGGCGCCCACCTCCAACATGGCCAGGTCGAAGGGGCCAAAGTGCTCGCGGATGCGGGCGTATTCGGTGGTCAGGCCGGTGTCGCCGCTGAAGAACACCGCGTGCCGGTCGCCGCGCACCACGAGGGAGGACCACAGGGTGGCGTTGCGGTCCTTCAGGCCGCGGCCCGAGAAGTGCTGCGAGGGCGCGGCGCTGATCTGCAGGCCGGTGCCGGGCACGGTGTGGTTCTGCCACCAGTCGAGCTCGGTGATGCGCTCGGGCGCGATGCCCCAGGCCTCCAGGTGCGCACCCACGCCCAGGCTGGTGACGAACGGCACCGGGCTGTTGCGCAGTGCACGGATGGTGGGGTGGCAGAGGTGGTCGTAGTGGTCGTGCGAGATGAGCACCACGTCCACCTCCGGCAACGCGGCCAGCGACACGGGCACCGGCTGGAAGCGCTTGGGACCGGCCAGGCGCGTGGGCGAGGCGCGAGCGCCCCACACCGGATCGGTGAGCACGCGCCAGCCGTCGATCTCGATCAGCACGGTGGAGTGCCCGAGCCACGTGGCGCGCAGGCCGGTGTCGGCGGGGCGCTGCCAGGTGGTGCGCGGGTCGAGCAGTGGCAAGGGGCCGCTCGGTGTGCGGCGCGGGCCACCGCAGAGGAACTCGCTCAGACTGGGGCGGGGCGCCGTGGCGTCGCGCAGGCCTGGCAGCACCGGATGCCGGTTGCGAAAGCCCTCCCCCGCCCACAGTGGGGACGACTGCATGCGTTCGAGCCGCAGGCCTTGTGCGCGTTGTCCAAGTGACTTCATCGAAGGGGCCCGCCTCGGGCTTTGCCAGGGTGGCCCGATGGTGCCGCATTCCGGCGGTCCGCGCGCCGCTGTGGGCAATGCGCCGACAATCGACGTGGATCCGCACCAGGCGCTGTCGGCCGAACTTCCCGCCCAGGTTTCCCCGCCGAGGTTTCCTCGCCCATGAGCAAGCTCTACTTCCGCTATGCCGCGATGAACGCGGGCAAGTCCACTGCCTTGCTGCAGGTGGCCTACAACTACGAAGAGCGCGGCATGGCCGTGCGCCTGTTCACCGCCGCGCACGACGAGCGCTCCGGCCACGGCCTGATCGGCTCGCGGCTGGGCCTGACGCGCGCGGCCGACACCTTCGGCCGCGACACGGTGTTCGACCGTGCCGGGCTGGCGCAGGCCACGGCCTGCGTGCTCATTGACGAGGCCCAGTTCCTCTCGCCCGATCAGGTGCGCCAGTTGCACCGGCTGGCGCATGCCGGGCACGTGCCGGTGATCTGTTACGGCCTGCGCAGCGATTTTCGCGGCGATGCCTTCCCTGGCAGCGCCATGCTGCTGACCTTGGCCGACGACGTGGAAGAGATGAAGACCATCTGCGCCTGTGCGCGCAAGGCCACGATGAACATCCGCCTCGGGGCCGATGGTCGCCGGGTGAAGGAGGGCGAGCAGGTGGAGATCGGCGGCAACGAGCGCTACCGTGCGGTGTGCCCGTCGTGCTTCTATGCCGACGACGAGGGCGATGCGGGCCGGGCGCCGGGCCTGTTTGCCTAGCGCTGGAATGACGCGTGCCGGGGCCGTGCGCCGCGGCAGCGCGCTCAGACCGAAGCGGCCGCAGCGCCGATGCGTTCGATGGTCTGCGCCAGCACCTGGATGTCGATGGGCTTGGACACGTAGGCGTTCATGCCCGCCGCAAAGCAGGCGTCACGGTCTTCAGGCTGCGCGTTGGCGGTCATGGCGATGATGGGCAGCTGGTTGAATGGCGCGGGCAGGGCTCGGATGGCCCGCGCGGCAGTGATGCCGTCCATCTGCGGCATCTGGATGTCCATCAGCACCAGGTCGTAAGGCGCGGCCTGCACCTGGCGCAAGACCTCCACGCCATCGGCGACCACGTCGTGGAAGTGGCCCATGCGGTCCAGCATGGCCTTGATCAGGATCTGGTTCACGGCGTTGTCTTCGGCCACCAGGATGCGCCTGGGAGCGCTGCTCATCGGCACGACCAACGTGGGGTCCGTGTCCATGTTCGGCGCGTTTGCCGCTTTGCCCAGGACCAGGCGGGCCGTGAACACGCTGCCCTTGCCGGGCACGCTCGTCGCGTCCACGCCGCCACCCATCAGCTCGGCAATCTGGCGGGTGATGGCCAGGCCGAGACCCGTGCCGCCAAAGCGCCGCGCCACCGAACTGTCGGCCTGCGAGAACGGCTCGAACAGCAAGGGCAGCACCTCGGGTGCAATACCCACGCCGGTGTCTTCCACCGCCACGGTGAGCTCGATGCGCGAGTCGTCCAGCCAGCGGTGGGCCAGGCGCACCTCCACCTGGCCGGTGTCGGTGAACTTCAGCGCATTGCCCACCAGGTTGAACAGCACCTGGCGCAGGCGGCTCGGATCGCCACTCACATGGGCCGGCAGGTCGGCCGCGCTGCTCAGCCGCAACACCAGGTGCTTCGCCTGGGCGCGCGCCTCGAGCAGTTCGACGACTTGCGACACGGTCTCGCGCAAGGGGAAGTCCACGATCTCCAGCGCCATGCGGCCAGCCTCGATCTTGGACAGGTCGAGAATGTCGTTGATCAGCGCCAGCAGGCTCTGGCCCGAGCTGCGGATCAACTCGGCCTGGCGACGTTGCTGCGGGTTGAGCGGGCTGGCGAGCAACAGCCCGTTCATGCCCAGCACAGCGTTCAATGGCGTGCGGATCTCGTGGCTCATGGCCGCCAGGAAGCGCGACTTGGCCTCGTTGGCCGCTTCGGCAGCCTCCTTCAGGCGCGCCAGCTCCAACTCGACCAAGGTGCTGTCGCGGTAGACACTGACCATGCCGCCGTCAGGGGTGCGCCGCTCGATGGCATGCACCAGGCGCTGGCCCGTGGCCGTGCGCGTGTGCATGGTGCGGTCCTTGCCGCGCTGCGACAAGCGCTCGGCCACCCAGGCCGTGCGGCCCGCAGGGTCGTCGGGAGGGATCAGCGCGACCGCTGCGGCCTCGGCCAATGCCCTGAAGGCCGCCCCGGGGTGCAGCACCGGCAGCAGCCACGGGAACAGTTCCTCATAACGCTGATTCCAGATGACCACGCGGTCCTCGGCGTCGCACAGCAGCAAACCGTCGTGCATGAACTCCAGGGCCCGCTCCAGCGTCTGCTTGGACTCGGCCAGCTCGGCCCGCGCATGCGCCATGCGATCGGTCTGGCGCTGGGCGATGGCGGCGAATGCCAACACCAGGGCACCGAAGGCCGCCGCACCGATGCCGATGATCCAGCGGCTGCGCGCCCACTGCGCCAAGGCCAACTCGACCGGCAGCGATCCCACCACCCGAAGTTGCCGGTACAGCAGTGGTCGGGCGGCCACCAGGGCCGCTTGCCCGCCCAGGCGAGCGGGCGTGTGCATGAACGGCGCATCGGCCCAGCCGCTCGGCAGCTCGGGCGTGAGGAAGCTGCCCGTCAGGCGCTCGGCCGCAGGGCGGCTGGACAAGAGCAGGCCGTCTTCACGCTCCAGTGTGATCTCCAGTTCGCGATCGTCGACCGATTGGCCCAGGATCTGCCCCAGGTCCGCCACCGCCACCTGGGCCACGGCCAATCCGCGCAACGGGCCACCGAGATGGACCGGGCGGGCCAGAAAGATCACGCGCTCGGCGCTGGCCGGGCTGAAGCTGGGTGCACTCACCACCATGGCCGGAACCTGGCGCGTCATCACCTCGCGGACAAAGCCCTCGGGCAAGGCCAGGCCGAGCCGGTGGCTGCTTTCCTGTGCCGCGGCCACGAGCTGGCCGTTCTCGTCGAGCACGGCCAGGTCGCCCAGCAGCAGGCCTTGCCGGAGCATCTGCCGCAGCCGCAGGCGCAGTGCCGCGGGATCGGTCCGTCCCTCGGCGTCTTGCGGCTCTGCCAGCAGGCCGTCGATGCTGGCCAGGGTCATGTCCATGGCCAACAGGGTGCGGTTGGCGTTGGCTTCTGCGCTGGCCACGAAGCGCCGAAGCCGGTGTTCGCCCTGTTCCAGCTCCTCGTCGCGCTCGGCCGCGATCAGGCCGAGCGCGGCAGCGCAGACCGCGGCGAGGAACAGCAGCGCGCCACCCCAGATCAGCCAGCGCACTTTCGTTGCCGGGCGCATCAGCGGCTGCTCCGCGCCTCGATGCCGACGGCCGGGCCGATGGTCTGGTTCCACACCTCGGCGCAGGACGGTCCGCAGCGCTGCACCCAGCGCGGCAACACGCTCTGCACGAAGATCTGGCGGCGGCGCAGTTCGTCGGCGGGGCTGGTGCGCACTTCGATCATCTGGCCCGGGTTGCCGTTCTTGCAGCCCGCGGCGCCGGTGTTGCAGGCCAGGCCCTCACCGGTCTCGCGCTCGGACTCGGCCCAGATGTCACGCTCCAGGCGCTGCAATTCGCGACGCAGCAAGGCCTGCTGCTCGGGCACCAGCGAGAGCCAGGCGGCGCCATTGGCGCCGAAGACGGCCAGACCCCAACTCACCGCCATGGCGTGCACGTGCGAGGTGAGCTTGTGCAGGCCGATGGTGTTGCCGGACATGGTGCCGGTGATGGCGCAATCGAGGTTGCCGCCGCGCATCTGCGCCATGATGTCGGCAAAGCCGACCAGCACGGGCCGGCCTCCCAGCGCCTGCACCCAGTCGGCCTGCGTGGGACTCGACACGCGCACCCGGCGCTCGGCCAGCCCGGACAGTCCAGCGAAGGGCTTGTTGCAGAACACCACCTGGGCCGGGTAGGCGTACACGGCCAGCACCTCGATGCCGAAGCGCTTCTTCAACGTGGCCTCCAGGTGCGGTCGGAACGCAGCAATCACGCGCTTCAAGGTGGCCACGTCAGGGCTCAGGCCGGCCAGGTCCGGTGCGGTGACCTCGGGCAACTCGGTGACGCTCTGGCTGAGCAGGGCAGTGCCGAAGGGCACCACGCCGAGGTTCATCAGACGCAGCATCTCCTGGCCACGGATGCCGGCGCGATCGAAGGGCACGATCTCGGCCGTGAGTTGGCCGCCGCTCAGGCGTGCGAGCTCGCGCGTCCAGAAGGGCTCCTCGTGCCGCGTGTACTGGTTGAGGCCGGCCAGGCCACCGACGATGCGCAGATGCTGCGCGGCCGGCGCGACCTGCTGTGCCAGTGGCACGCCCGGCCAGGTCCATAGCGCCGCTACAGCAGCGGCCAGCGTGGCGCCATGCCGCCAACCCGAGCTCCAGGCCTCGCGCATCACACGTCGCACCTCCAGAGCCAAACAAGAAGCCGTACCGCAGGGTCACTTTAGCGCAGTGTGTTGAATCGGCCTTGCGCCAGGTTCGGTCGTCAACACTTCGGGGCTTTGCGGCTACGCTATCGGCTGTGACCGGCCTTGGGGCCGGCAAGCCCTGGAGAGCACGCAGCATGAGCAAACCCGGAAAGATCCTCGTCGCCCAAGGCGGTGGCCCCACCGCCGTGATCAACCAGTCCTTGGTGGGCGTGGTGCTCGAAGCGCGACGCCACAAGTCCATCGATCTCGTCTACGGCGCGCGCCACGGTGTGCGCGGCATCGTCAACGAGGACTTCGTCGACCTCACCCAGGAGACCAGCCACAACCTGGAAATGGTGGCCAGCACGCCCGCCTCGGCGCTGGGGTCGACCCGCGACAAGCCCGACCTGGCCTATTGCCAGGAGATCTTCAAGGTGCTGCGCGCGCACGGCATCGGCCACTTCTTCTACATCGGGGGCAACGACTCCTCGGACACGGTGCGCATCGTCAGCGAGGAGGCGAAGAAGGCGGCCTACGCGCTGCGCTGCATCCACATCCCCAAGACCATCGACAACGACCTGGTGGGCAACGACCACACGCCGGGTTTCCCTTCGGCGGCGCGTTTCGTGGCCCAGGCCTTTGCCGGGGCCAACCTGGACAATGCCGCGCTGCCGGGTGTCTACGTGGCGGTGGTGATGGGCCGGCATGCGGGCTTCCTGACGGCCGCCTCGGCGCTGGGCAAGAAGTTCGCCGACGATGGCCCGCACCTGATCTACCTGCCTGAGCGCACCTTCGAGATCCCGAAGTTCCTGGCCGACGTCAAGGCGGTGCACGAGCGCTACGGTCGCTGTGTGATCGCGGTGTCCGAAGGCATCCACGACGCCTCGGGCCGGCCGATTGCGGCGCAACTGGCCAAGGATCTGGAGCACGACGCGCACGGCAATGTGCAGCTCTCGGGCAATGGCGCGCTGGCCGATCTGCTGTGCGAGGAGATCAAGGCCCGGCTGGGCATCAAGCGCGTGCGCGGAGACACCTTCGGCTATGTGCAGCGCAGCTTCGTGGGTTGCGTCAGCGACGTGGACCAGCGCGAGGCGCGCGAGGTGGGCGAGAAGGCCGTGCAGTTTGCGATGTGGGGCGACCGTGATGGCTCGGTGGCCATCAAGCGTGCCGGCTACTACGCCGCCGACTACGAGCTGGTGCCGCTGGAGGCGGTGGCCGGCAAGACGCGCGTGATGGAAGACGAGTTCATCGCCGGCAATGGCACCGACGTGACCGATGCCTTCCGCATGTACCTGCGCCCGCTGCTGGGCTCGGGCATGCCCGACGCCTATCGCCTGCGGCCGGCGCCGGTGCCCAAGGTGCTGCACAAGTGACCGGTGGCCGGGCGGCGTGCCGCCCGGTGTGCGTGCAGTGCCTGCGCGCGGCCTGTGCCTGTGCCTGCCTGCGCCAGCCTGGCGTGCCGGTGCGGTGCGCGGTGGAGCTGCTGATCCTGCAGCATCCGCGCGAGCAGCGCGAGGCCAAGGGCACGGCCCGCTTGTTGCACCTGGCCGTGTCGGGCAGCCGCCTGTTGGTGGGTGAGCGATGGCCGGGGCCGCCGCCCGGGGACCTGCGCCGCGAGCTGCTGCTGTATCCGCCCACGCCGGGCGATGCGGCGCTGCCGGCGACCCCGGCCATCGACCCCGCCTGGCTGCAATCGCCTCCATCCATTCGTTTGGTGGTGCTCGACGGCACCTGGCGAAAGAGCCGCCGCATGCTCTACGACAGCCCGTGGTTGCAGGGCCTGCCGCGTTTCAGCCTGGACGCTCCGCCGCCCTCGCGCTATGCGCCGATCCGCCGTGCACGCGGCCAGGGCCAGCGTTCCACCTTCGAGGCGGCCTTGCTGGCCCTGCAGGCGCTGGAGGCCGAGCCCCGGGCACTGGATGCCCTGTGGCCGGTGTTCGACGCCTTCGTGCACAGCCAGCAGCGCGGCGGATGATCCCCGCACGTTGACCCGGACGGGCTTGCTCCCGCTGGGCGGGGCGGGCCGCAGGCGCAAAGCGACATGGATGTGCGTGGCGCGCGCCGGCCCGACGGTGGGTGCTGGAGCCACGGTGACAATGCCGTCTTCGTCGGCCCCAGCGTGCACATCGTCCTTGGAAGCTTTCCTCGTCTCGACCGGCATCGTCGCGCTCGGTGAAATGGGTGACAAGACCCAGCTGCTGGCCTTGCTGCTGGCCGCGCGATTTCGCAAGCCGGTGCCGATCATCCTGGGCATCCTGGTGGCCACGCTGGTGAACCACGGCCTGGCCGGCGCAGTGGGCGAGGGCATTGCGCGAGCACTGGGGCCGGAGGTGCTGCGCTGGGTCATCGGCGGCTCGTTCCTGGCCATGGCGGTGTGGATGCTGGTGCCCGACGAGATCGACGATGCCGAGGGCGGCACCCAGCGCTTCGGGGTGTTCGGCACCACGGTGGTGGCCTTCTTTCTGGCGGAAATGGGCGACAAGACCCAGATCGCCACGGTCGCGTTGGCGGCGCGTTATCACGACCTGCTGCCGGTGGTCACTGGCACCACGCTGGGCATGATGCTGGCCAACGTGCCCGCCGTGCTGCTGGGCGATCAGGTGGCCAGGCGGGTGTCGATGCCCGTGGTGCATGCCATCGCCGCGGGCATCTTCGCGGTGCTGGGCGTGCTCACACTGCTGAACGTCGGCCGTCTGTTCTGATCGGCAGCGCGAGACCGGGCGCAGGGCCGGTCCTTGCCGACCCGCGCCGCACCCCGCCCTCGCCGGTCAGGGCCGGAGTGCCGGTCCTTCGAGCAGCATGCCGGCGGCGCGCTGCGCCAGGAACAACTCCAGCGCCAGCCATTCGTCAGCGCCCGATGCGAAAGGTTCGGCGCGCACGCCCACGAGGCAGCCGCGCAGGCGCCGTGGCAATGAACCGAGGGTCTGCCACTCCAGCCGGTAGCTGGGGTAGCCCGTGGGGTGGGCCTGCGGGATGGTGGCGCCCCCGAGCCTGGCCCCGGCGTGCTGGTCGTGACAATGCCTGCAGGCCAGGTTGAGCTGGCCCATGCGCTGTTGCCACAGGCGCTCGCCCCGGGCCCGCCAAGGCAGCAGTCGCGCGTCGCTCGCCGGGGCCATGGGCTGGCCGCGCGACGCCTGGGCGAGGTAGGCCGCCAGCGACAGCAGCTCGGCCCCGTCGGGGCCTTGCGGCGGCAGGCCCTGGTGCCGCTGCCGACATTGGTCGATGCGATCGGCCAGCGTGACGGGGCGGCCGAGACGGTCGTCCCAGGCCGGGTGGCGGGCGGCCATGCCGCGTTGACTGCCGTCGGCGTGGCAGCTGGCGCAGGCCGGGCCACCGGGCTCGGTGCGGGCCCACAAGGCCTCGCCGTCCTTCACCCAGAGCTGGGCTGGGTTCTGTGCATCGTCGCGTTGCAGGGTCTGCAGTGCCGGGCTCATGAATTCGGTGCCGCTGCGCCGCAGGGCCGGCCCGTCGGCCTGCGCTGCCGTGGCGAGGCCGAACAGCTCCAACGCGATGCCAAGGGTGGTGGCGACGTTGCCGCCAAGCCCGCGCGCTCGCTTCATGTCGCTTGCAGCACCACGGTCTCGGTTTGCCGGAAGCCGTTGTCGCCTTCCCAGGTGAAGCTCAGCGTGCCGCTGCCCTCCACCCGCCACGCAAACGCGAGGTAGGGGTTGGCCGCGATGGCGGGGTGCAGCTCGGCGCCGAATACCGGACGCCCGTCGAAGCGGCACTCGAAGCGGGTGAGGATGTCGCGCGGCATCGGCTGGCCCAGGTCGTTGCTGCGAAAGCCGGTCTCCATCGGATGGGCGATGGTGACCTGGATGTCGATGATCTGGCCGCGTTTCGGGTTGGGCGGGATGTGGATCAGCGTGCGCGCCATGAGCTAACTCTCGATGCACGCGGCCAGCGTGACAATCACCTCCAGGCCGTGCTGCCACACGCTGCCGTCGGACAGGCGCGCCAGCGCCACCAGGTGCTGGGTGGTCGCCAGTCGTATGCGGGTGGAAACTTCGGCGCGGCCGTTGGCCGGGCCCAGCTGAAAGCGCACCACGTCGCGCAAGGGGTTGCGTTCGTTGAACATGGCGATCTCGCGCACATGGTCGGTGGCGCTCATGGGGCTGTGCACGCGCAGCGTCACCGGCACCGCGTTGCCGTTCTCCACCAGCGGGGCGATGTCCAAGGTGATGCGGCCGGTCTGCGGCACGGCGCCATTGCACCAGCGGCCGATGGCGTCGCGCAGTTCGGGCTCCAGCATGGCCTGCGCGGCGCAGGGGCGCATTGTCAAGGCGAGCAGGCCGCCAGCGGCCAGCAGCTGGCGGCGCGTGGGGCGGCCATGAGGTCGGCGGGCCGTCGGGCTCATCGCAGTGTGGCCAGGTAGGCCACCACGTCGTCCAGTTGCGCCTCGCTGAACAGCGGCTGGCCCTGGCGCTGGGCGGCGACGCGGGTCAAACCCTCGCTGCGCCGGTAACTGGGCATCAGGCTGTCGGGGTTGAAGCGTTCGGGCGCCGTGAGGCGTTCGCGCAGCTGTGCCGTCGACAGGCGCGCGCCCACCCCGGCGAGGTCGGGCGCCAGGCTGCCGTGCAAGGGCGCGGCCACGCCGGGTACGGCATGGCACAACACGCACAGGCCCTGGTTGCGGTTGGCCACCAGGGCGGCGCCGCGCGCGGCGTTGTCCGGCGACGCGGCTGCATCGGCGCACGCCGCTGTTGTACCCAGCGCCAGGGCCCAGCCCGCGACGGCGGCCAACACGGGTGCGTGCATGGGGCGTGTTGCTCTCGTGCCGCTGGTGTCCGTCGCGCTCAGGCCCTGGCCTGCAGCTGGTCCTTCAACGGCAACTGGCGGATGCGCTTGCCGGTGGCCGCGAAGATGGCATTGAGTACCGCCGGCGCGGCCACCGCGATGGTGGGCTCGCCCACGCCACCCCAGAAGCCGCCCGAGGGCATCACGAGGGTCTCCACCTTGGGCATGTCGGCCATCTTCAACACCGGGTAGGTGTCGAAGTTCTGTTGCTCGATGCGGCCATCCTTCACCGTGCATTCGCCGTACAGCGCTGCCGACAGGCCGTAGGCAAAGGAGCCCTCGACCTGGGCCTCGATCTGCTGCGGGTTGACGGCATGGCCACTGTCCGTGGCGGCAACGATGCGGTGGATCTTCAAGGCGCCCTTGGCGCTGACCGACACCTCGGCGCAGGCGGCCACGTAACTGCCGAAGCCCATGGTCTGCGCCAGGCCACGGAACACCTTCTGCCCACCGACGTCGGGTGCGGGCTTGCCCCAGCCAGCGCGTTCGGCCACGGCCTCCAGCACCGCGCGGTGCCTCGGGTGTGACTGCATCAGCTGGCGCCGGAAGGCCAGCGGGTCCTGCCCCGCCGCATGGGCCAGCTCGTCCATGAAGCACTCGAGGTAGATGGCGTTGTGGTTGAGGTTCACGCCGCGCCAGAAACCGGGCGGGACATGCGGGTTGCGCATGGCGTGATCGACCAGCAGGTTGGGGATGGTGTAGCCGATGGCGGCCTCGGGCCCGCCGGCGTTCAGGCCCTGGAAGGCCACGGGATCCAGCCCATTCTTGACGTTCTGCGGCGCCAGGCCGGCGAGGATGGACTGGCCCGCCAGCCGCAGGTGCAGCGCCGTGAGCTTGCCCTGGGCGTCCAGGCCGGCCTGCAGCTTGCATTGCGTGATCGGGTGATAACGACCATGCAGCATGTCCTCTTCACGCGACCAGATCAGCTTGATCGGCGTGCCGGGCATCTGCTTGGCGATGTCCACCGCCTGACGCACGTAGTCGGGCAGGCCACGCCGGCCGAAGCCGCCGCCGAGGTGGATCTTGTAGACCTCGCATTGGGCCGGCGGCAGGCCAGCGGCCTCGGCGGCGGCGGCCAGGGCGGCCTCGCCGTTCTGCGTGGGGCACCACACCTCGCAGCGCTGCGAGGTCCACTTTGCCGTGGCGTTCATCGTCTCCATGCACGCGTGGTTCTGGTGCGGGTACGAGTACACCGCTTCCACGGTGCGTGCGGCAGCGGCCAGCGCGGCCTTCACATCGCCCACTGTGTTGGCCGCAGCCGCCTCGGGCGCATCGAGTGCGGCGCGCAGCGTGGCGGCGAATTCGGCACTGCTGGCCTTGGCGTGGGCGCCTTCGTCCCACACCACCGGCAGCGCATCCAAGGCGGTCTTGGCGTGCCACCAGGTGTCGGCCACCACGGCCACGGCGCTGTCGCCCACCCTCACGATCTTCTTCACGCCGGGTCGATTGGCCACTGCCGCGGCATCGAAGGACCTGAGCTTGCCGCCGAACACCGGGCAGTCGCGGATGGCGGCGTTGAGCAGGCCGGGCAGCTTCAGATCCATGCCGTAGACCTGTCGGCCGTTGAGCTTGTCGCGCGTATCGAGGCGCTTGAGCGGCCGGCCGGCGAGTTTCCAGTCTTTCGGGTCCTTCAGCTTCACGTCGGTGGGTGGCGTGAGCCTGGCGGCGGCGGCGGCCACCTGGCCATAGGTGGTGCGCCTGCCGCTGGCCGCGTGGGTGATCACGCTGTGCGAGGCCTGGCAGTCGGCGGCGGGCACCTTCCATTCGTCGGCGGCGGCCTGCACCAGCATCCGCTTGGCGGCGGCGCCGCCCTTGCGTACATAGTCGTGCGATTCGCGGATGCCGCGGCTGCCGCCCGTGGAGAAGTTGCCCCAGATGCGGTTGCGCGCCAGGTTCTGCCCGGGCGTGGGGTATTCGGTGGTCACCTTGGCCCAGTCGCAATCGAGCTCCTCGGCGACGAGCTGGGCCAGGCCCGTGAGCGTGCCCTGCCCCATCTCGCTGCGCGCGATGCGCACCACGACGGTGTCGTCGGGCTGGATCAGCACCCAGGCGTTGACCTCGGGATTGGCAGCCTGCGCCTGCGCCGCGGGCATCAGCCCAGGCAATTGCAGGCCGATCATCAGACCGCCAGCGGTGGTGGTGCCCGAGGTGATGAACCTGCGCCGAGAGATGGCCGCCCCGTCCGAATCAGGCATCGGACGATCTCCCGCGGACGTGCGGGCCGGCTTGGCAGTGGCCCGGCTCGCGGCCTGCGGCCCGGCATCGAAGTCGTTGGAACGCATGCGTTGCTCCCTCAGCCCTTGGCCGCGATGTGGATGGCCGCGCGGACTCGGTTGTAGGTGCCGCAGCGGCAGATGTTGGTCACCTGCTCGTCGATGTCGGCGTCCGTGGGTTTGGGCTTGTTCTTCAACAGTGCCGCGGCGGTCATCAGCATGCCGCTCTGGCAGAAGCCGCACTGCGGCACGTCGATCTGCGCCCAGGCCTTCTGCAGCGGGTGCGAGGCGCCATCGGCAGACAGGCCCTCGATGGTGGTGATCTTGTCACCGGGTTCGATGGAGGACACCGGTCGCACACAGCTGCGCACCGGTTCGCCGTTGAGGTGCACGGTGCAGGAACCGCATTGCGCGATGCCGCAGCCGTACTTGGTGCCGGTCAGGCCGAGCTGCTCGCGCAGCACCCACAACAGGGGTGTGTCGGCCTCGGCGTCGTGCGTGCGCGCACTGCCATTGACGTTGAGCGTGGGCATGGATGAAGGTCTCCGTTGGGCATCGGGGGCGATCATGCGCCGGGCCTCGACGCGGGCGCATCGGTGTTCACCAGCAGCCCGACGGCCGACGTGGCGATCGGCGTCGGGCCATCAGTGCGCCAGCACCCGGAGCAACCACTGGTTGAGCGCGGCGATCTCTTCCATGCACACGGCGTGGCCCATGGGGTAGTCGTGCCACTCGGCCTGGTAGCCCAGCGCTTGCAGCGCGTCGCGACTGGCGATGCCACGCGCCGGGCGCACCATGTCGTCCTGGTTGCCATGCGCCAGGAACAGCGGCACATCGGCGTTGACAGGATGGCGCTCGCTGGCCGTTGTGCCGGCCAGTGGCAGGTAGCCCGACAGCCCGGCCAGCCCCGCCAGCCGGTGCGGGCAGCGCAGGCCCGCGAGCAATGTCACCGCACAGCCTTGCGAGAAGCCGGCAAGCACCACCCGTCGTGCCGGCACGCCGCGAGCCCGCTCGCGGTCGATCAGGGCGTGCACCGCGCGCGCCGACTGGCGCAGACCGGCTTCGTCCTCTCCACCGGCGCCGTTCATGCCCAGGATGTCGTACCAGGCGCGCATCGGTTGGCCGTTGTTCAGCGTCACCGGGCGCACCGGCGCGCGCGGCAGCACGCAGCGCACGGGCCCGATGGCGCTCAGGTCGAGCTCGTCGCACAGCGGCAGGAAGTCGGTGCCGTCGGCGCCGAGTCCGTGCAGGATGATCAACGAGGCCACCGGTTCGGCGGCGGGGCAGAGTTCAATCGTTTCGAGCGACATGGGCATTGAAGTGCATGGGATGATCGCGGCATCGTACGTCCGCACCGCTTGGTTGCGTCACGACGTGCCAAGGGAACCAAAGTGAACACCCAAGGTCCCATGGCGACGCCAGCGCCGCTGGCTTCTTGTTGGATGGAGACTCGATTGAAGACTTTGCTGGTTGCAGTTTCGGTGGCCTTCGCGGGCCTGTCATTGGGCATGGTGCCAATGGATGTCGAGGCCAAGCGGCTCGGCGGCGGCAAGCCCGCCGGCATGCAGCGCCAGGCGCCGGCCAAGTCGGCTGACGCCACCCCGGGCACGCCCGCCACACCGGCCGCCACGCCCGGGGCCAATGCGGCGGCTCCGGCGGCCGCACCCGCGGCCGCGCCCAAGCGCAACTGGATGGGCCCGTTGGCGGGCTTGGCCGCTGGTCTGGGCATCGCCGCACTGTTCAGCCATTTCGGCATGGGCGCCGGCCTGGGCAATTTCGTGATGATCGCCTTGCTGGCCGTGGTGGCGTTCGTGGCCATCCGCTGGTTGATGGGTCGCCTGGCGGGTGGCGCTCGCAGCAATGGCGGACCACAGCTGGCGGGTGCCGGCGCGGGCGCCGGGTCGGGCAACGCGAGCCCGTTCGGCAACCTGGACCGCCAGGAGCCCACGATGCGGCGCGAGGCCATCGCACCGGCCCCTGCGGCGGTCGGTGCGGCCGCGGCCGCGCCGCTCGCAGCCGTGGTGTCCCTGCCTGGCGGCATGGCCGCTTCCGAGTTCGAGCGCATCGCCAAGCAGGTGTTCATCCGCCTTCAGGCTGCCAACGACGCTGGCAATGCCGAGGACCTGCGCCGTTTCACCACGCCCGAGCTGTTTGCTTCGCTCAAGGCCGACCTGCTCGAGCGCGGCAGCGCCACGCAGAAGACCGACGTGGTGCAACTCGACGCCAAGCTGGTGGAAACCGCTGAAGAGAACGGCCAGCACATCGCCACCGTGCGCTTCCAGGGTCTGATCCGTGAAGCCGCCGATGCGGGTGCCGAACCCTTCGACGAGCTGTGGCATCTGGTGCGCCCGGTGGGTGGCAGCGGCGATTGGGCCATTGCCGGCATCGCGCCGACCAACTGATTCGCCGCGCGGCGGTCCTTGCGGCGGCCTGCGGGCCGCCGCTTTCACGTCCGGCGTGTGCATCACGAGCACCACGCGGCGCACCACCTGGTGTCTGCCACCCTACACTTGCGCGCTATCGCGCAACCAAACCTTTCAACGCCGTGAACCAACGCCCCACTCACCGTGCCGCCTTGCGGACTCCCATGGCCCTGATGCTGCTGGTGCTGGCCGGTGCCGTCAGCCAGGCGCAGACCACAGCGCCGGCTGCGGCGGCCAGTGCCCCGGCCGGCCCCACGGTGCGTGCCGAGATTGCCGCGCCACTGCAGGCCGCACGTGAGCTGATCACCAACAAGAAGGGCAAGGAGGCCTTGCCGAAGCTGGTCGAGGCCGAGGCCATGCCCGGCGTGACCAACTACGAAAACTACGTGATCGCGCGGCTGCGTGCCGTGGCGGCCGTGGACGCCGGGGACTACCCGTTGGCGCTGGCCGCCTTCGAGCGCTCGCTGGCGTCCGAGTTCTTGCCAGCAGCCGACCGGACGGCCCTGCTCGACGGTGCGTCGCGGCTGGCGATCGAGCTCAAGGAGTACCCGCGAGCCATTGGCCTGCTCACACGCTACAAGGACGCAGGCGGCACCGATCCGGCGCTGCGCCGCATCCTGCCGCAGGTGCTGGCCGAGACCGGCGATCACGCGGGCGCGGTGCGCGAGTCGCAGCTGCTCGTGGCGGCCGACGATGCGGCCGGACGCGGGTCGGCCGAAAACCTGTTGCGCAACCTGGGCTTCAGCCAGAACAAGCTGGGCGACACGGCGGGCTACGTGGCCACGATCGAGCGCCTGGCCCAGCAGCACCCCAAGCCCGACTACTTTGCCGACCTGATCGGCCGTGTGGAGCGCAAGCCGGGCTTCAACAGCGAGCGTCTGCGCCTGGATGTCTACCGCTTGCAGCGCGCCGTGGGCATCGAGCTCGAGGGCGCCGAGCTGGCCGACATGGCCTCGCGCGCCTTGCAGGCCGGCTTGCCGGGCGAGGCCCAGGCGCTGGCCGACGAAGGCTTTGCCGCCGGCGTGCTGGGCAAGGGCAAGGACGCCACACTGCACCAGCAGCTGCGCCAGCAGATCCAGAAGGCGGCGAGCCAGGATGCGAAGTCGCTGGCCGACAGCGAGAAGTCGGCACAGGCTGGCAAGGATGGCAACGCCTTGGTCAATCTGGGCTTCGCGCTGTCTGGCATGGGCCAGCACGACAAGGCGCTCGCACTCACGACCGATGGCATCGCCAGGGGTGGCCTGCGCCGGCCCGATGAAGCCCAGCTGCACCTGGCCCTGGCGCAATGGCGTGCCGGCCGCAAGGACGAGGCCTTGCGCAGCTTTGCGGCCGTGAAGGGCAGCGACGGTGCCCCGGACCTGGCGCGCGTGTGGACGCTCTTCATCGCCGGCGCCAAGCGCTGAACCCAAGCTTTCAACTGAGCGGAGTGCTGCGATGACCTGGTTGATCCTGGGCCTGGTGATGTTCCTGGGCATGCACTCGGTGCGCGTCGTGGCCGAGGGTGCGCGCCAGCGCTTCATCGAGCAGCGCGGCGCCGGTGCCTGGAAGGGCCTGTACACGCTGGTGTCGCTGCTGGGCTTTGCGCTCATCGTCACAGGCTTCGCGCAGGCGCGCCTGCAGCCCGTGGTGCTGTGGGCCACGCCGGGCTGGACACGCCATGTGGCGGCACTGCTGGTGCTGGTGGCCTTCGTGCTGCTGGTGGCCGCGTATGTACCGCGCAATGGCATCAAGGCCCGTTTGCACCACCCGATGGTGCTGAGCGTGAAGGTGTGGGCGTTGGCGCACCTGCTGGCCAACAACACGCTGGCCGATGTGCTGTTGTTCGGCAGCTTCCTGGTCTGGTCGGTCCTGTCCTTCCGGGCCGCGCGCGGGCGCGATCGAGCCAACCAGACGGTCTATCCCGCCGGCACCCTTGCGGGCACGGCGATCACGGTGGTGGTGGGCGTCGTGGCCTATGCGGCAATGGCCTTCTGGGCGCACGCGGCCTGGCTGGGCGTGCGGCCGTTCGGCGGCGCCTGATACCGACTTGCATTCAACGCGCTAACTTCGTTGCTTCGCCTTGCCGTGCCACAGCACTGTCTGCGGCTCCGCGCCTATTTATCGCATTGACTGCAAATCGGTATGAGCCACCGCGCGCCGCTCAGCTTGCGGCGCCTGGCAGCAGGATCGGCGCAGTCAACTGCTCGCCCTCGGCGCTGGAGCGCCCCACGGCCCGGTCGACCGGCCAGGCTTGCATGGCGCCATCCGGCAGGCCTTGCATCAGTGCGGGCAGCGCGGCGGGGTCCTGCTGGTCACGGGCCAGCCAGGCGGCCCACCGTTCGGGCGGCACCATCACCGGCATGCGGTCGTGGATGCTGGCCATCAGGGCGTTGGGCGCCGTGGTGACCACGCAGCAGGTGAGCAGCCAGGGCGTGTCTTCGGGCGAGCCAGGTGCACGCCAGGCCTCGAACAGGCCGGCCATCGCGAAGAACGGGGCCGCGCTCGGGCTGATGAACCAGGGCTGCTTGTACGGCTTGGCAGAGGCGGGTGTGACGACTTGCCACTCATAGAACCCGCTGGCCGGCAACAGGCAGCGGCGGCGGCGCACGGCTTGGCGAAACGAGGGCTTCTCGGCCATGCCCTCGCTGCGCGCGTTGTTCAGCTTGGCGGCCATGGATTGGTCCTTGGCCCAATGCGGCACCAGGCCCCAGCGCATCAGCTCGGCCACGCGCTCGCCGTGCTTGGTCTCATAGACCACGGGCACCATCGATTGCGGCGCGATGTTCCAGCGCCGATCGAAGGGCTGGATGCGCGTGAGACTGAAGCCCGAGACCAGCGTCTCGGGGTCGTAGGCCACCACATAGCGTCCGCACATGGGGGGATCGTCGCACAGGTGGCGGTGGAGTCCCCCCTTGGTGGGAACCCCCCTCGTTCCCCAGCGCGGGCGATGGTGCGCGCAGCGTCGGATGCCGAAGATGACGGCCATCGAGACCCACCTCGGGCTCGCCACGACGGGGAGAAGCAGCGATGGGAACCTGGCTCAGACTTTGGCCGAGCGCCAGACACGAAACACCCAGCGTGGCAGCCTGCCGCGCGCGCCGCCTGCGCGACTGGGCAGACGAATCCGCGGCGAAGGACGGCAGCGAAGATTCGACACCGCCTTGCGGCTGGTTCGAGTCGAGCTTCGAATTGCAGCGCGGTCTGGCGGTGAGGGAGTTGCAGGGCACCGTGCGGCGGCGGCCGGTGGCCACGGTGGCCGGGCAGGCCGCTGCGCCCGCGTGGGGCCTCACTTGACGGGCGTGGTGTAGCGATCGACCACCGCGGCCTCCAGCCGGTAGGCGCTGGTGCCCATGGGCGAGGGGTTGCGGGCGGCGCGCAGCGTACCGCGCACCCACACCGTGTCCATGGACCGGTAGCCTTGCAGCGCCTTGCCCGGCACCACCAACACGATCTGGTTGGCCGGCGGCGGCGGGGTGTGGATGCAGGCGCCGAAGTAGGGCACCAGCAGGAACTCGGTGATGCCGGCCTTGCTCTCGTCCAGCGGTACCAGGTAGCCGGGCAGCTTGATCGCCGCGCCGTCCAGTGCGGCCACCGTGGGCGCGTTGTCCCAGGCGTCACGCAGCTTGTTGTACATGTCCTGCGCCTTGGGATCACCATCACCCAGGATGGCGAGGTTGCCGGCGTTGGCGGGCAACCCTTTCATCGGGTCCCAGCCCTTGGGGACGAGGTCGTCCCACTTGATTTCCACCGGCTCGCCGGTCTTGGCGGGCGGCTTGACCGCCTGGGCGAGCGCCGGGCCGAGCATCGACCAGCTGGCCAGCGTGGCGCCGGCCTGCATCAGCCACTGGCGGCGAGCCACTTCATCGGGACGCGGGAGCGAGTTCATGGCTTCAGATCCTCGGGGACAGGCCGTCGTTCAGCGACAGGCGATAGGCGCGCCAACCCGGCAACAGGCTGGCCAACCAGCCGGCGCCCAGCAGGGCGCCGACGAGCTGCCATTCTGCGGCCGATGGCGCGGCCAGCCCCAGGCCGATGCCAAAGCGCGCCTGCACCCAGCCGGCACCCAGCGCCAGCGCCAAGGCGCCCAGCAGCAGGCCGAATGCCACGCCGACGGCGGTGACCAGCGCACCTTCCAGCGCCAGCAGCAGCAGCACCTGGCGTGGACCGGCCCCCACGGCGCGCAGGATGGCCAGCTCGCGCCGTCGCTCGTTCAGGCCGGCCAGGATCACCGCCACCAGGCCGGCCAGGCTCACCACCGACACCAGCGCGCTCATGGCCAGCAGGCCGCGCTCGCCCACGCCGACCACGTCCCACAGCTCGTCCAGCGCCACGCCGGGCAGGATGGCCAGCAACGGCTCGTCGCGGAAGGCCGCCACCTCGCGCTGCACGCTGAACACCGCCGCGCGGTTCTTCAGGCCCAGCAACACGGCGGTGAGGGTCTTGGGCGTGAGGTCGTGGTCGTGCTCGGCCTCCTCGGCCGTGACCTTGCGGCCGGGCAGGTGGGCGCCGGCCTGCCAATCGAGGTGCACCGCCTCCATCGCGTTCAGGCCGATGTGCACGGTGCGGTCCACCGGCGTGCCGGTGGGTGCCAGGATGCCGACCACCTTGAAGGGCTTGTCGTCGTGGTCGTTGTCATGGAAGGCACCGTCGCCATGGCTGAGCACGATGGCGTCGCCCAGGTGATAGCCCAATCGATGAGCGACCTCGGCGCCGAGCACGGCCTCGAACACGCCCTCGAAGGGCTTGCCTTGCGCGAGCTTCAGCCGCTCGCGGTCACCGTGGCGAAAACGCTCGAAGTAGTCGAGCGTGGTGCCCATCACCGCGAAGCCGCGGTGGCTGTCGCCCAGCGAGATCGGCACCATCCAGGCCACGGCGCGGTGTTGGGCCAGGGCCTGCGCACTGGTCCAGCGGATGTTGTTGGTGGCGTTGCCGATGTGGAACACCGAGTACAGCAGCAGCTGCACGGGCCCGGTGCGTGCACCCACGATCAGGTCGGTGCCCGAAACGGCCTGCGAGAAGTTCTCGCGCACGTCGTGGCGCAGGCGCTCGATGCCCAGCAACAGCAGCGTGGACAGCGCGATCGAGGCGCTGACCAGCGCCAGCACGAAGCGCCGGTTCCAGGCGCTGCGCATGGCCAGGGTGAGCAGCGCGGTCACTGGGGTACCGTCGTGCTGCGCACTTCGGAATTCGCCCTTGGGGCGGCCCGGCGCGCTCATGTTGCGATCTCCGCGGAGGCCGCGCGGTTGAGCGTGGGCAGGTCGATGATGCGTGCGAAGCGCGCGGCCAGGCGCGAATCGTGGCTGACGAAGACCAGTGCGCTGCGGCTCTCGGCGCAAGCACCAAGCAACATGGCCATGAAGGACTCGCGCAGGCCTTCATCCAGCGCCGAGGTGGGCTCGTCGGCGATCACCAGCTCGGGCGAGCCGATCAGGGCGCGCGCGGCGGCCACTCGCTGCTGCTGGCCGATGGACAACTGCCCGGCGGGCGCATGCCAATGCGTCTGCGCCAGCCCGGCGCGCCGCAGCAGCGATTCGGCCGCGCCCGCACCGGCACGCTGCGCCCGGCGCGCCGAGAAGCGGCAGGGCAGGCGCACGTTGTCCAGCACCGACAGGTAAGGCAGCAGGTTGAACTGCTGGAAGATGTAGCCCAGGTGGTCGGCGCGGTGGCGGTCGCGGCGCGAGGCGGACAGGGCCGCCCACGACTGACCCAGGGCGCTCACCTGCCCGCTGTCGGCCACCAGCACGCCGGCCATCAACGACAGCAGCGTGCTCTTGCCGCAGCCGCTCGGGCCACGGATGAAGACGGTGTCGCCCGCGGCGACGTGCAGCTCGGGGAGGTCCAGCACGTCCGCTGCTGCGCCTGGCCAGCGGTAGCGCAGGCCGTCGATCGCCAGCGCGCTGGTGGCGTGGTCGGGCTGGGCGCTGGTCGGGGCGGTGTCCATGGCGATGGGCAGCTTATCAGCGTGGCAAGTCATCCGCGGCGCATGCGGTTCGTCGGAGTTGCCTGCCACTCATGCGGCGCGGACGCAGCTTCGTCGCAAGTCGGTGGAAGTGGCGGCGTGTGCTGCCTACAGTGCACCCATCGACCAACCACTTCGCCTCGCTGCCAGCAGCGGGCACCTCCAGGAGAACGCAGCATGACCACCACCAAGATCAGCCAGCAGATCGCTTCCTTTACCTTCGCCGTCGTGATGACCGTCGGGGTGTTGTTCGGCCTCAACGGCCTGGCCGCAAGCGAAGCCAGCAGCGCGCAACAGCTGGCCAGCACGATCAGCGCAGCGCGCGTCTGAGTGGTCGCCGGGCCCATTGTCTCCGTCACCCGACCCCTGTCTCCTTCCCGTCAATCGCAGGGGTTCTTGCACCCGCCGGCTTCACCGCCGCGCGGGTTTTTTTCCGTCCAGGCGGCACGGTCGGCAAAGTGCAGTGCGAAGATCCGTGCCCATCGAACATCGGCGAGGAACGGTCATGAAGGCGATCTGGAACGGCGTGGTCATCGCCGAGAGCGATGACGTGGTGGTGGTCGAAGGCAACCACTATTTTCCGGCCGAGGCCTTGAACGACAAGTACGTGAGCTTCAGCAACCACCGCACCAGTTGCCCCTGGAAAGGCCAGGCCTACTACAAGAGCCTGTTCGTCAATGGCGAGATGAATGCGGACGCGGTCTGGTACTACCCGGAACCCAGCGAGGCCGCCGCCAACATCAAGGGCCGCGTGGCGTTCTGGAAGGGCGTCAAGGTCGAGTGAGGCGCGAACGCGGTCAAGCCAGCCGGCCGGCCTGAAAGTCTTCCACGGCCTGCATCAGTTCTGCCCGCGTGTTCATCACGAAAGGGCCGTACTGCGCAATCGGCTCCTTCAGCGGTCGACCCGCAATCAGCAGCGCGCGGGTGGGCAATTCGCCCGCCTGCAGCACCACGCCGTCGCTGCCCGCGGTGTTGGTCAGGATGGCCATGCGCTGCGCCGGCACGGGGCTGCCACCGATGTCCAGCGCACCGCGGTACACATAGACGAAGGCGTTGTGCGACTCGGGCAGGGCCTGCGAAAAGCTGGCGCCGGGCCGCAGGTGGATGTCCAGGTACAGCGGCTCGGTCACCTCGCGCTGCATGGCGCCGGTGACGCCCAATGCCTGGCCGGCGATCACATGCACCCGCACGCCATCCACCTGCGCCACCGGGATCTCGGGGGCCGGGATGTCGCGGTACCACGCGGGGATCATCTTGCGCTGGGCGGGCAGGTTCAGCCAGAGCTGGAAGCCTTCCATCACGCCTTCCTCCTGCTCGGGCATCTCGCTGTGGATCACGCCGCGACCGGCCGTCATCCACTGCACGCCGCCATTGGTGAGCAGGCCCTCGTGGCCGGCCGAATCGCGATGCCGCATGCGGCCGGCAATCATGTAGGTCACGGTCTCGAAGCCACGGTGCGGGTGGTCGGGGAAGCCGGCAATGTAGTCGCCCGGCTGGTCGGAGCCGAAGGCGTCGAGCATCAGGAACGGGTCGAGCCGGTGCTGCAGCGGCTGGGTGAGCACGCGGGTGAGCTTGACGCCCGCACCGTCCTGCGTGGCCTGGCCAGTGACCAGGCGCTCGACGCTGCGGGGGTTGGAAACGGCAGAGGAGCGTGGGATATGCATGCCGCAATGGTGGCATGTCGGCATGGGCCTGAACACCGAATGGATTTGAATGCGCGGTTCAGTGGGTGTGACGGATTCCGGGAACGCGTGGACGCGTTACGCTGCGCCGCATGAGCGCGGCGGACACCCCGATCACCATCACCACGGCGCACCGCCGCCGCCTGCGCGAGGTGTGGCGCTCGGCTGGTTGGCCGTTTCAGGATCTGCTGGAGGTGGAGCTGCTCGCCGCAGGGCTGCTCGAGCGCTGCCGCATGGCGGACGGCCGCGAGACGGTGCGGGTGACGGACGCTGGTGTGGCCGAGATCGCCGCCACCCTGCACCGCAACCGCGCGGCACGCGACGAGCACGAGCAGCTGGTGGCCCGCGTGGCGCGCGAGATGCAACGGGCCGGCCGCGTGGTGTGGCGCGGGCTGAGCCTGCGGGCGCGGGTGGGCGAGTGCGACCAGGACGCTGACCAGGCGCGTTGGGCCATGGCCATGCCCGATGTCTACTCCATCCGCCACACCACGGTGGAAGCCTACGTCGAGCCCGTGGTGCACGAGATCAAGGTGCGCCGCGCCGATCTCTTGTCCGACCTGCGGCAACCGGCCAAGGGCGAGGCCTACCGCTGGATGGGCGGCGAGTGCTGGTATGTGATCCGGGCCGGCATAGCGCAGCCGGAAGAAGTCCCGCCTGCCTACGGCGTGATGGTGGCGCAGGGCGACGGCACACTGGACGTGGCGCGGCCCGCGCCGCGACGCGCGATGCGGCTGCCGTTTGCGATCTGGATGGCGCTGGCACGCGCCACGCCCGAGCCCTTCGACGACGATGCGCAGGCCCCGCTGGCCTGAGGCTGGCGTGGGGGTGCGCGCCCAGCGCATTGATCGCACAATGGCGGTCCGTTGAAGAACTGGAGCCCGCCATGCGTCATCGCCCGCCGATTGCCACACTGTGCCTCGCGGCCACGTTGTCCTTGGGCCTGACAACGCCGCTGCACGCGGCCACTGCGCCGGCCGGTGTGGCCTGGCTCCCGGCGGCGGCCGACGCGGACGTGGACAAGGCCTTCGCGCAGGCCCGTGCCGAGAAGAAGCCGGTGTTGCTGTATTGGGGCGCCAGGTGGTGCCCGCCCTGCAATCAGCTCAAGGCCACGCTGTTCAATCGGCAGGACTTCATCGAACGCTCGAAGGCCGTGGTGCCGGTCTACGTGGATGGGGACCTGCCCGGCGCGCAGAAGCTGGGCACGCGCTTCAAGGTGCGTGGCTACCCGACGATGATCCTGATGTCGCCCGACGGCGCCGAGATCACCCGCCTGCCGGGCGAGGCCGATGCGCCCCAGGTGGTGGCCCTGCTGCAGCAGGGCCTGGCCGGTGGCCGGCCGGTGAAGGCCGCGCTGGCCGATGCCCGCGCCGGCAAGCGGCTGAGTGCTGGCGAGTGGCGTGCGCTGGCACTGTATTCGTGGGACACGGACCAGGATCAGCTGGTGTCCGAATCCGAGCGGCCGGCGATGCTGGCGCAGCTGTCGGCCAACTGCCCGGCAGCCGAAGGGGATGCCGCAACCCGCCTGCTGCTCAAGGCGCTGGCCAACACCGACGAGGGCAAGGGACTGAAGGCCGATGCGGCGTTGCGCGAGCGCGTGCGCAAGGTCTTGGCCGACCCGGCCGCCAGTCGCGCGCAGATCGACACGCTGGTGAACTACGCCGCCGAGATCACCAAGGCCCTGGCGCCCGACGCGGGCGCCGATCGGCGTGCGTTCGCCGGCCAGTACGACGCTGCCTTGCGCCGGTTGCAAGTCGATGAAACCCTGTCGCGCGCCGATCGCATGGGCGCCCTTTCGGGCCGTGTGGACCTGGCCCGGCTCGGTTTGGCCAAGGCCGAGCTGCATCCCAAGATCGATGCCGCGCTCGTCAAGCAGGTGCGTGAACAGGTGGCGCGTGCGGACCGCGAGATCACCGATGGCTACGAGCGCCAAGCCGTCATCACCGGCGCGGCGCACCTGTTGGGCCAGACAGGACTGTGGGCCGACAGCGATGCGCTGCTCAAGGCCAACCTGGCGCGCAGCCATTCGCCCTACTACCTGATGAGCCAGCTCGCCGGCAATGCGCGCAAGCTGGGTCGCAAGGACGAGGCGTTGAACTGGTACGGCCAAGCCTTCGACAAGAGTGAAGGCCCGGCCACGCGACTTCAGTGGGGTGCAAGCTACTTCAGCGCGTTGGTGGAACTGGCGCCGAAGGACGTTGTGCGCATCGAGAAGACCGCTGCGCAAATGATCAGCGAGGCGGCGCAGGACAAGGGCGCTTTCTACGAGCGCAGTGCGCGCTCGCTGCAGCGCGTGGGCAGCAAGCTCAACGCCTGGAACCAGGGCGGCGCACAGGCGGCCGTGGTGGAACGGCTGAAGAAGCAGCTGGATGCGGTGTGCGGCAAGATCGAGGCGGCCGATGCGCAGCGTGCCACTTGCGAGTCGATCGCCAAAGGCATGCAGGCCCCGGCCGGCTGAACGGCACGAAGCGCTGCGTCGGCACGCAATGAACCAGGGCGACCCTCGGGTCGCCCTTTTGGCCTCGTGGCGTGGGTTGCGTGCGCTTACTTCAGCAGGCCTTCGGCCTTCAGCGCGGCCTGTACGGCCGGGCGGGCGGCCACACGGCCCATGAAGGCGCCCAGGTGCGCGAAACCGCTGATGTCCACACCCACGTACTGGCACCAGTTGGTCACGGTGAACAGATAGGCATCGGCGACGGTGAAGGTGTCACCGGTGAGGTAGGCCTTGCCCTCGAGCTGCTCGTTCACGTACTTGAAGCGGTCCACCAGGCGGGCGCGGAAGATGGGCTTGGCGTCCTCCACCATCGCCGGGTTGAACAGCGGCGAGAAGCCCTTGTGCAATTCGGTGGAGATGAAGTTCAGCCACTCGATCAGGCGATAGCGCGCCATCGTGCCCGCCGCGGGGGCCAGGCCGGACGCGGGCGCCTGGTCGGCGATGTACTGCACGATGGCCGGGCCTTCGGACAGGCGCTGGCCGTCGTCCAGCTCCAGCAGTGGCACGTAGCCCTTGGGGTTGATGGTGTAGTAGTCGGTGCCGTCGGCCAGCTTGTGGGTTTTGGTGCTGGCCAGGACGGCTTCGAACTTCAGGCCGGACTCGTGCAGGACGATGTGCGGGCTGAGCGAGCAGGCGCCGGGGCTGTAGTAGAGCTTCATCGATGTCTCCGGTTGGTCGGTGAGGGACCGGCACGATAGCGCACTGCGCCAGCCCTTGCTTGCGCGGTGGCCAATCGTCGCGCCTTGCCGGGGCTCGACATCGCCACTGCGGCGACACGGCGCCGGGCGCACAATGACCGTCTCTCACGACTGGACGGACCTCTGCCCATGCCCCGCCCCATCCTCGCCGAAGACCGGATCCACCCTGCGATCCGCACCAAGATCACGGGGCTGCATGCCGACGTGCTGAAGGAGGTGCAAGACGCCGTCGTCAGCCACCCGGTGGTGGTGGTGGGCATGGCGGGCAACCCCTTCGTGCGCAAGGCAAGGCGCGCGCTGGACGCCGCAGGCGTGGTGCACCTCGACCTGGACTACGGCGGCTACCTGAACCAATGGCGCCGGCGAAACACGCTCAAGCTGTGGACGGGATGGCCCACTTTCCCGATGGTCTTCGTCAGGGGCTCGCTGGTCGGCGGTGCCGACGATGTGCGCCAGTTGATCGACAGTGGAGAACTGAAGCAATTGCTGGCAGCTTGAGGTTGCATCGCCGGACTGCGTCGTGGCGGGTTCAGGCCATTCATGCTGCTGAAGCTGCCGTTCGCCCGATCGGGCGCGCCGAGCCATTTGCCCACCGCAGAATGCCGGCCATGAGATTTCCAGCCCGTTCGAGCCTGCTGTCCAGTTGGCCGACCCTGGTGTTGATGGCGACGATGCCGCTGGCGATGGCCGCTGACGAAGCGGCCACCAAACCCTGCCGCCTGAAGGGAGTGGAGCACGAAGCCCTGTGCGGCAGCGTGCGGCGAGCCCTGGACCCCACCAAGCCGCAAGGCACTGCGATCGATGTGCACTTCGCCGTGCTGCCCGCCATGGCGCGGCGCAAGGCCGACGATCCGGTGTTCTTCTTCGCCGGTGGCCCGGGGCAAAGCGCGATCGATCTGGCGGGCGCCTTGTCCAGACGCTATGCCCGCTTCGGCCATCGCCGTGACTTGGTGTTTGTCGATCAGCGCGGCACCGGCCGCACTGCGCCGCTGAAGTGCGCCGACGATGACGAGCGCCAGGCGCTGCAGCCGCTGGCCGAGGGCCTGGACGAGGCACGACGCCTGCAGAAGGTGAAGGACTGCGGTGCAGCCTTGCAGAAGCTCCCGCATGGTGATCTGCGGCAGTACACCACCACCATTGCGATGGCCGACATCGATGCCGTGCGCTCGGCGCTCGGGGTGGAACGCATCAATGCCATAGGTGCCTCGTATGGCACCCGCGCGGTGCTCGAATACCAGCGACTGTTTCCCCAGCGCGTGCGTCGTGCCGTCATCGACGGCGTGGCGCCGCCCGACATGGTGTTGCCGGTGTCGTTCTCGATCGACAACCAGGCGGCATTGGAGGCAGTGTTCGTCGGATGCGAAAAGGAGGACGCGTGCAGGAGGCGCTATCCGGGTCTGCGCGACGACTGGCAACGTCTGCTGCGCAGTCTGCCCCTGGTCACCACGGTACAGCACCCGCTCAGTGGACGCGAGGAGCAGCTCACCCTCACGCGGGACGCGGTATTGGGGGCCGTTCGCGGGCCCCTGTATGTGCCGTCACTGGCGTCCGGGCTGCCGGAGGCCATCCACCAGGCGGCTCAGCGACGCTTTTCGCCGCTGGTGGGCCTGTCCAGCGCACTGGGTGGCGCGGGGGGGGGCATGGCCACCGGCATGCACTTTTCCGTGGTCTGCGCCGAAGATGCGCCGCGCATGGCCAATGCCACTGACGCGGCGGGCATGGATTTCGGTGGCGGGTTCGCGGCGTTCTACGTCAAGGTCTGTGCCGATTGGCCGCGTGGTCAGCCGCCGGCCGATTTCTACCGGGTTGGCCCGGCGCCGTCGGCCACGCTGGTGCTGTCCGGCGGCGCCGACCCGGCCACACCGCCGCGGCATGGCGAGCGGGTGACCGCTTTGCTGGGTGCCAAGGCTCGGCATGTGCTGGTGCCGCAGGCGGGGCATGGCACCTTGGCGTTGGCTTGCATGCGCGACGCGGTGGTGCGTTTCGTCGACGCGGCCAGTGACAAAGAGGCCTTGAAGGTCGAAGCGACCTGTGCGGCCGGCATGCCACGCCCCACGGTGTTCGTGCCGCTCGGCGCGGTGGAGCAACTGAAATGATCGAGGTGCAGGATCTGGTCAAGCGCTTCACCCAGGGTCGGGGGCGCTCGGCGCGCACTGTAGCGGCCGTGCAGGGTTTGAGCTTTCGTGCCGAAAACGGCGCCATCACCGGCTTGCTCGGGCCCAATGGGGCCGGCAAGACGACCACGCTGCGCATGATCGCGGCGCTGGTCGAACCGGATGCAGGGCGCATTCAGGTCGATGGCGTTGACGTGAGGAATCAGCCTGCCCGCGCCTTGTCCCGCATGGGTGTGTTGTCCGATGCGCGTGGCTTGTATCCGCGTCTCACCGCGCGCGAGAACATCGTCTACTACGGTCGCCTGCAGGGCATGGCGGCGGTTGCTGCCCAGGCGCGCGCCGAAACCCTGGCGGACATGCTGGAGATGAAGGCCTTGCTGGATCGTCGCACCGACGGTTTCAGCCAAGGGGAGCGCATGAAGACGGCCCTGGCGCGAGCGTTGGTGCACGACCCCTCGCACATCATCCTGGACGAACCCACCAACGGCCTGGACGTGTTGGCCACGCGTGCGCTGCGCGAATCGCTGCGCCGGCTGCGCGACGAGCACGGCAAGTGCATCGTGTTCTCCACCCACATCATGCAGGAGGTGGAGCGCCTGTGCGACCAGGTGGTGGTGGTGGCGCACGGCCGCACGGTGGCCGAGGGGACGGTGTCGCAGCTGTTGGCGCGCACGGGCCACACGGACTTCGAGGCCTGCTTCGTCAGCCTCGCGTTCGACAACGTTTCTTCGGCGTCTCAAGGGGCTGCGGCATGAGCTTGGCCTGGATCGTCTTCCTCAAGGAGTTGACCGATGCGCTGCGTGATCGGCGCACGCTGTTGATGGTGGTGCTGTCGTCCGTGGCGATCGGCCCATTGATCCTGGTGGCGCTGTCAGCGCTGATTGCTGGCATGGAAGAGCGCGCGGAAGCGCGCGAGGTCTATGTCGTGGGCATTGAGCGAGCGCCCACTTTGCGCAATCACATGGAGCGTCAGGGCTACACGATCAAGATGGCTCCCCTCGACCACGAAAAGCAGTTGGTGTCTCGACGCTTTGGCGATCCGGTGCTGTTGGTGCCGAGCGGTTTCGAACGCGATCTGGCCCAAGGCCTCTCACCCGTGGTGGAAGTGGTGAGCGCCAGCGCCAACCAGCGTGCGCAGGGGAGTGTGGGGCGCATTGCGCAGTTGCTGCGCGGCTTCAATCAGGAGCAGGCCAGCCTGCGGCTGGCGCATCGTGGCGTGGCACCGGCACTGCTGCAGCCGGTTCAGATCGAGGAGCGCGATCTCGCCGACCCCCGTGCACGCGCGGCGCAGCTGACGGGCATGCTGCCTTTCTTCGTGCTGATGGCGGTGCTCTATGGTGCGCTCAACGCCGCGTTGGACACCACCGCGGGCGAGCGCGAGCGCGGTTCGTTAGAACCTCTGCTGATGAATCCGGCACCGCGCGCCGCCCTGGTGCTGGGCAAGTGGGGTGCGGTGGCCTGCGTGGGCATGCTGATCGCGGTGCTGTCGAGCCTGAGCTTCCTGCCAGCCCAGTGGTTGCTGCGCAGCGAGACGCTGGCCGCCATGTTCCAGTACGGCGTGCGCGAGGCCCTGCTGTTCCTGGCCTTGCTGCTGCCGCTGGCGGCGGCGCTGTCGGCGCTGCTGATGGCGGTGGCGATCCGCTGCAAGACCTTCAAGGAGGCGCAGGCCAACAGCACCGTGGTGATCCTGGCGGTGTCCCTGTTGCCGTTGACCACGCTGTTCAACCAGGAGGGCGAAAAGCCCTGGCACCTCTGGACCCCTGCGCTGGCCCAGATCACCTTGATGGGGCGCGTGCTCAAGGGCGAGGCGATGGGCGCGGTCGACCTGTTGCCACCGCTGGCGGTGGCCGCGGTGATGACGGTGCTGTGCGTGGCCTTCGTCGCGCGGCAACTGCGTCGGGCCGCCGTGCGTTGACGAACGGCACTTGGCGCCACTTGGCAGGCACCAAGCGTCGACTCGCGGGCCCGGTGGTCAGTTCACCAGATTGGTCGACAGCGCCCGTTCGACCTCGTCCTGCCATGGCAGGGTGTGGACGATGGCGTTGAGGTGCTTGACTGCCTCATAGGCGGTGAGTGTGTCGCCTTCCGGGCCGACCAGGCGCAGATTGCTCATCACCGCCATCGGATCGGCCATGGCCACGATGCCCAAGGGCAGCTGAATCCAGTCCCAGGCCAGCCCGGCTTCACCGTCTTCGGCGCTGGCGGCCCAAATGGTCTGTCCGGCCAGGGGGTTAATTTCGTCACCGTTGTGTGTCACATGTGTCCCGACGTGATGGAGTTGCAACCGGGTTCTGGCGCCGAGCTGCCACAATACCGGCGGCCATGCGCGCAATGTCCATGGTGGGCAGGACGGAAGAGGTGATGTCAGCATGATTAGCCAATACCTGGGTTGCGGGGCTCGTAGTGTTCTGCGGGCTTGACATTTGCAACAACTGTAAACACTGTCAGGGCGTCGTTCAGCCGGCACAGAACCGTTAAACACTGCGCATGTTGCAAGGCAGCTATGCCTCGGTGCAGGGAGCCCGAAGTCGGGAAGACTTCCGGGATGAAGTAGTGCGCTTTGCCCATTCGCTCGGTTTCACCAGCGTGGGCGCCATGCTGGTGATCGACCGAGGCATCGGCCGGGCGGATTTCGACGGTGTGCACAATGCGCCGCCTGGGTACGAAGAGGCCATGCAGGACCTGCAGAGCGTACGTCGTGATCCGGTGCTTCAACACTGTCGGCGCCAGTCGGTTCCGATCATCTGGGACCAGGCAACCTACACCGAACAAGGCTTGGGTGAGATGTGGGAAGAGCAAGCCCGCTTTGGGTATGTCAACGGCATTGCGATGTCGCTGCACCTCCCAGAGGGAAAGCACTTCACGTTGGGGGTCGATCGCGATCGACCCTTGCCGAGGGATCGCCAGGAACTGACGCGGCTGGTGGCGGACCTGCAGCTCTTTGCCGTCTATGCGCAGGAGGCTGCCACGCGGCTGCTGTGTCCCAACGTCACCGAGATCGTGGTGCCCAAGTTGACGCTGCGCGAGGTCGAGGTACTGCAGTGGACCATGGAGGGAAAGACGGCCTGGGAGGTGGGCGCGATTCTGGGGATCTCAGAACGCACAGCCGTCATGCACTTGAACAACGCCATGCACAAGCTCGATGCAGCGAACAAGCACCATGCGGTCGTCAAGGCGCTCAAGTTGGGTTTGATCCATTGAAGGCCGGTCGGTTACAACCGATCACGGACCTGTAAGACCTGACACTATCCAAGTTGATTGTTGGTGGTTCCAATGGCTGAAGGCGTCAATCGTGACGTTTTTCGCACCTCAGCCAGGAGACTCACCATGCAAGCAATCAAGATTCGTGTTAGCAACCAAAACGTATCCCTGCCGCGCATGGGCACTTGAGCTGCCGGCTTCGGTCTTGCGGATGGGCTTGATCCTTGTATCGGGCAGCGGGGTGTGCATGCCTTGCACACGACCGCTGAGCGATGACGTGATCGTCTACTTCTGTTTGATCGAGCAGGTGTTGATGCCCAGCAGCGGATAAGCAGGGCAGAACCCCACGGCGCCAGTGAGCACCAACACCACGCCGATGTAGCCCCACGCACCCACTGTGTGGGTAGCAGCCAGGCCGACCAAGGCCAGGCCAGCGACGACGCGAAGAATGCGGTCCAGGCCGCCAACGTTCAATTTCATTTGTGCTCATCCTCTGGTGGTTGTCGGCCGAGCGCCGATGATGTGCACTGTGCGCCGTGTGCGGAAAATCGTCTGTGACCAGGGTCACTCAGCGATCCGGCCGGCGGCCAATGCACGCAAGCCCTGCGGGTTCAGCAGTTCGATGCGCTCGCGACCCAGGGTGATCCAGCCAGCGTGCTCGAAGCGCCTGAGCAGGCGCGTGACGATCTCTCGCACGGTGCCCAATTCGTCTGCCAGCGATTGGTGCGTGCGCAGCACGGCACTGCCGTGCCCCAGAAGGGCGGCCGCCAAACGCTGATCAAGCCGTTGAAAAGCGACCGCTTCGGCCAGGGTCATCAGATCGACCAAGCGGTCGGCAAAGATTCCGAAGACATAGCGTCGAAACGGTGCATGTTCGGTCCAGCGTTGAAACGCTGCTGGTGAAAGCACGGCCAGTTCGGTTGGTGCCACGGCCATGCCGTGGGCCATCAACATGCTGTGGCCGAACAGGCAGGAGGTCGATGCGACGCAAAGCTCACCGGGCGTCACGCGATAGAGGTCGAGAGAGCGGCCGTTTGGCGTGCCGCGCGCGACCCGTATTTCACCGGCCAGCACCATCGGGAACCCTCGACAGGGTGCGCCTTCTTCGAACAGCAAGTGCCCTGCTGGCACCTCCATGTGGCTGAGCTGCGTTCGCAGCACCTCGTCTCGCATGGCCGTTGGCAACTCGGTCAATGCGGGGTAGAGCGCCTCGAGCCGGCTGGCAAGCGTGGATCGCGACATGACGTGTGCTCAATGCCGGTGTGCAGGCCAGGCCGAGAAATCAGGGGTTGTCTGCACGTCCAGACGCTGCAACCACTGCATGGCTTGCGTGCGGTTGGTGCCACACATGTCGAGGGACGGTCGCAATGACCTACAAACCGCCGGGCGCAAGGGAGAGTCGAAGAGTTGGCAGCGCAACTGCTCATCCAACTGTCGGCATGGAACGCCCGCCGGCTTCCCGTGCGGCATGCCGGGAATGGGTGAGCTGATCGATGGTTCGATGCAGCAGGCGGCGCAGGCTGGGCGGCAGTTCATGGCGTGTGGATGATAGCGGGCACCATGGCGGGCGGAATGCGCCGGCTGGGTGCATCCGCAGGCCGGGCCTCTAGGCGGGTGGGTATCCCGGCGATCGGCAAGCGCAAGAGCAGCGCAGTTTTTACAATGCGGTTCGCTCACCCCTTGCCGTGCGCCGCCCGCGCTGGCCATGCCTCGTGCTCCATCCCCAAGAATTTGATGTCATCGTCGTCGGTGGTGGCCATGCTGGCACCGAGGCGGCTTTGGCTGCAGCACGCATGGGCTGCGTGACGCTGCTGCTCACCCACAACATCGAAACGCTGGGGCAGATGAGCTGCAACCCATCGATTGGCGGCATCGGCAAAGGCCATCTGGTGAAGGAGGTGGACGCGTTGGGCGGCGCGATGGCAGCCGCCACCGACGAGGCTGGCATCCAATTCCGGATCCTCAACTCGTCGAAAGGGCCCGCGGTGCGGGCCACGCGTGCTCAGGCCGATCGCATTCTCTACAAGGCGGCCATTCGGCGGCGTCTGGAGAATCAACCAAACCTCTGGCTGTTCCAGCAGGCGGTGGATGACCTGATGGTGGAGGCCGACCGGGTGGTGGGCGCCGTCACCCAGGTGGGCATCCGGTTTCGGGCGCGGACGGTGGTGCTGACGGCGGGGACCTTTCTGGACGGGCGCGTGCATGTGGGGCTTCAGAACCACCCGGCCGGACGCGCCGGAGATCCACCGGCAGTGAGCCTGTCGGCGCGCTTGAAGGAATTGAAGCTGCCGCAGGGTCGGTTGAAGACCGGCACGCCACCGCGGCTGGACGGGCGCAGCATCGATTTCAGCCGGCTCGCCGAACAGCCCGGAGATGTGTCGCCTGTGCCCGTGTTCAGTTTCATGGGTTCGGCTGCGCAGCATCCGCGCCAAGTGCCCTGCTGGATCACCCACACCAATGCCCGCACTCACGAGATCATCCGCTCCGGCTTTGATCGCAGCCCCATGTTCACGGGTGTGATTGAAGGGGTGGGGCCGCGCTACTGCCCCAGCATCGAGGACAAGGTGAACCGCTTTGCGGACAAGGATTCGCACCAGATCTTCCTGGAGCCAGAAGGGCTGACCACCCACGAGTTCTATCCGAACGGCATCTCCACGTCGCTGCCCTTCGACGTCCAGCTCGCCGCAGTGCGGTCCATGGCAGGCTTGGAGCGCGCCCACATCTTGAGGCCCGGCTACGCGATCGAGTACGACTACTTCGACCCGCGAGAGTTGAGATCCAGTTTCGAGACGCGTTCGATCCATGGCTTGTTCTTCGCTGGCCAGATCAATGGCACGACGGGCTATGAAGAGGCGGCGGCGCAGGGTCTGTACGCCGGGGTGAATGCCGCGCTGCAGGCCAAGGGAAAGGCGCCGATCTCGCTGGGGCGGGACCAGGCCTACCTCGGTGTATTGGTCGATGACCTGATCACCAAGGGCGTGAGCGAGCCGTACCGCATGTTCACCAGCCGAGCCGAGTTTCGGCTGCAGTTGCGTGAAGACAATGCCGATGCGCGCCTGACCGAATTGGGACACCAACTGGGGTTGGTGAATGAGGCGCGATGGGCGGCGTTCAACCAAAAGCGCGACGCAGTTTCACGTGAAACAGAGCGCCTGAAGTCCACCTGGGTGCACCCGGGTATCCTGGCCGCCACCGATGCGGAGCGTTTGCTGGGCAAGGCGCTTGAGCGCGAGTACAGCCTGGCGGATCTGCTGCGCAGGCCCGGGGTGTTGTTCGACACGGTGGCAGAGGTGGCTGGCCTGAGCCGGCCAGACGCCGGAGTTTCACGCGAATCGTTGGCCGGCGAATTGGGTGCTGACCTGGCAAGCACGGTGATCGAGCAGATCGAGATCGTCGTGAAGTACGCCGGCTACATTGGCAAGCAGGTCGAAGAGGTCGAGCGCGCCGCCTACTTCGAGCATCTGAAGCTGCCGGCAGAGATGGACTACGCCCAGGTGCCGGCGCTCAGCTTCGAGGTGCGACAGAAGTTGGGCCATCACCGGCCGGAAACCCTGGGACAAGCGGCGCGCATTTCAGGTGTGACACCGGCCGCAATTTCGCTGCTGCTGGTGCATCTGAAGAAGGGGCGGTTCAAAGGATTCGCTGGCGCCTTGCATCCCAGCAAGGGTCGGGCGAGCGATCATGCGAAGGACGGCGTCGCGGCCGCTCGGACGACAGTGCCCGAGATGGGTGCCGGAGCTGGTCCCGCGACTGACGTGCAGGACGCGTCATGACTGCCGGAGCGCCCGATCGCGCGTCCAAGTGGGACGCAGGCCCCGATTCAGATGCCCGTCGTCGAGCTGTGTTGACGGCCGCGTCTGGCGCCATGCACATGCCGCTCACAGACGCGGTCGCAGATCGCCTGATGGCCTATCTGGCCCTGATGCAGCGCTGGAACAAGGTCTACAACCTCACCGCATTGCGCCACGCGGACGAGATGTTGAGCCACCATCTGTTGGACTGCTTGGCGGTTGTGCCAGCGCTGCGCCAGCACGCGGCCGGCACCGGGAAGGCGACGCTGCGGATCCTGGACGTCGGCAGCGGCGGGGGGCTGCCTGGCGTCGTGCTGGCCGCCGTGGAGCCCAACTGGCAGGTGAGCTGTGTCGACGCGGTGGGCAAGAAAGCCACCTTCATACGGCAAGTGGCGGCTGAGTTGCGAATGCCCAATCTGCAGGGCTTTCATGCACGGGTCGAGACGCTGACGCCGCCAGGCGCCGGCTACGACGTGGTCACCTCCCGGGCCTTTGCTTCGCTGAGCGACTTTGTCCAGCTCACCCGCCATTTGTTGGCACCGTCGGGCGAGTGGATGGCCATGAAAGGCCGCCAGCCCGGCGACGAGCTGAGTGCGCTCCCGGCGGACATCGACGTGTTTCACGTGGAACCACTCTTGGTGCCTGGACTCGACGCCCAGCGTTGCCTGATCTGGATGCGGCGCCGCCAGGACTGAAACCGAACACCGCGCCCAGCGACGAAAGTTCAGTGTGCGCCACACGGGTTTGGCTGGCCGGTGCGGCGATACTTCTGCCCCATGCTCAAAATTTTCTGCATCGCAAACCAGAAGGGCGGCGTCGGCAAGACCACCACCACGGTGAATCTGGCGGCTGGCCTGGCGCGGGTCGGCCAGCGCGTGCTGGTGGTCGATCTGGACCCCCAGGGCAACGCCACCATGGGCTCGGGCATCGACAAGCGCAGGATGGCGCTGTCCGTGTACGACGTGCTGTTGGAGTCAGCAGCCGTGGCCGAAGCGGTCCAACGCTCGGAGCACGGCGGCTACGATGTGTTGGGTGCCAACCGCGAGTTGGCCGGCGCCGAGGTGGAGTTGGTGGCACTCGATCGGCGCAACGAGCGCCTGCGCGAGGCCCTCGCAGTGACTGCCGCCGACTACGATTTCGTGTTGATCGACTGTCCACCGTCGCTGAGCCTGCTCACGCTGAACGGTCTGTGCAGCGCCCATGGTGTGATCGTGCCCATGCAGTGCGAGTACTTTGCGCTGGAAGGACTCACCGATCTGGTGAACACCATCAAGCAGGTGCACGCCAACCTGAACCGTGACCTGCAGGTCATCGGTCTGCTGCGGGTGATGTTCGACCCGCGCATCACGCTGCAACAGCAGGTGAGCGACCAACTCAAGGGCCACTTCGGCGACAAGGTGTTCAGTGCCGTGATCCCGCGCAACGTGCGCCTGGCCGAGGCGCCGAGTTACGGGCAGCCCGGTGTGGTGTTCGATCCATCATCCAAGGGTGCCCAGGCCTATGTGGAATTCGCACGCGAGCTGGTCGAGCGCGTCAAGACCATGTGAAGGGGGCGAAGCGTGACCTCCCGTCCTGCTGCGGCCTCGCCCGCATGGCTCGCGCGCATAGAAGACGCCTGCCTGAACGCCAGCGCGCCGCCGCAGCAGCGTTGGCTGGATGGTTGGCTGATGCGCCTCTCGCCAGGCAAGGCCCGCCGGGCGCGCAGCGTTCACGCCCTGTTCGACGGACACCTGCCTTTGGACGAGCGTCTGGCCGATGCAGAAACCGTGTATCGCGCGGCGGGCCTGCCCTTGATCTTTCGGATCACGCCCTTCACTCAGCCTGCTGGTCTGGATGGTGAGCTGGACCGGCGTGGCTTCGTGCGGGTCGACGAGACCCTGGTGCTGTATTGCCCCGTGCTGCCGGAGCATGCCGATACCTTGCCCGATGGATTGACGTTGGAGTCGCCCTGCCACGTCGACTTTGCCGATGCCGTGGGCGAATTGCGCGCCTCACCGCCCGCGCACCGCCGCAGCCACGCCGAACGGCTGGTGTTGTCGCCAGTGCCCTACCAGGGATGGCTCGTCCGCCGGCCGACGGATGGCGCCATCGTGGCCTGTGCGCAGACGGCGCGCGATGGCGACATGGTTGGCCTGTACGACGTTTTCGTGCACCCTGCCGCCCGGGGCCAGGCCCTGTCACGCCGGTTGTGCGCCAAGCTGCTGGCGCAAGCGCGGGGCAACGGGGCACGCCTGGGCTACCTGCAGGTGCAGGCCGACAACGCACCCGCCGTGTCCGTCTACCGCCGCCTGGGTTTCGTGGACGGCTACCGCTACCACTATCGCGGGCGCGCGGGCCAGACCGACTGACCAACGGGCCACGGGCGTCCAAAGGCGGCGCTCACGACCTCCTCAAAGGCCCAGTGCTTCGTCCACGCCCAAGTGCACGTTCATCGATTGCACCGCTGCACCGCTCGCACCCTTGCCCAGGTTGTCCAGTCGCGCGAGCAGCACCACCTGCTGTTCGTTGGCGAACACGAACAGGTCCGCACGGTTGGTGTCGTTGCAGGCCTGGATGTCAAGGAAGCCGTCTTCCAGCGTCGCCGGATCGGACAGCGGCATCACCCGGACGAAGCCTTCACCGGCGTAGTGTTCGGACAGCGCTCGCTGCAGCACCCCGCCGTCGGTGCCGGTCTTCAGTTGCGAACAATGCAAGCCCACACTTACCGCCAAACCCTTGTAGAAATTGGCCACCATCGGCAGGAAGGTGGGACGCTGGGTGAGGCCCGTGTGGGTCATCATCTCCGGAATGTGCTTGTGGGCCAGGCTCAAGGCGTAGGGGCGAGGCGATTCGAGCCGGGCGTCGCCGCCGGCCTGGTACTGCTCGATCATCTTCTTGCCGCCACCGGAATAGCCGGTGATCGAGGTGGCGGACACGGCCAATCCGGCCGGCACCAGGCCCGCGTCCACCAGCGGCCGCATCAACAGCACGAAGGCCGTGGCGTGGCAGCCGGGGTTGGCGATGCGTTTGGCCGCACGGATCTTTTCGCGCTGGCCCTTTGCCAATTCGGGCAGGCCATAGCCCCAGCCGGCCACGGTGCGGTGCGCCGTGCTGGCGTCGATGACGCAGGTCTTGGGGTTGGTCACCATCGCGGCCGCTTCACGTGCTGCAGCGTCTGGCAGGCACAGAAAGGCCACGTCGGCGGCATTGAGCAGGCGAGCACGCTCGGCCGCGTCCTTGCGTTTGTCGGCATCGATGCGCAGCACCTCGATCTCGGGGCGGCGTGCCAGCATCTCGTGGATGCGCAGACCGGTGGTGCCCTCTTGGCCGTCGACGAAGACGCGGTGTGTCATGGCGTGAAACCTGATGGGTAGGATGCGGGAAACGCCAAGGATAAGGCAAGCGCGATGCATCCAGCTTCCAATGGCCCGAACGATGCCGCTGGGGTGCGGGTCCTGCTGCTGCCGGGTTGGCTCGACTCGGGCCCGGGGCACTGGCAGACGCGGTGGGAACAGGCCCTGGGCTGGCTGCGCGTGACGCAGGACGACTGGCTGTGGCCGCGCCGTGGCGACTGGATGGCGCGGCTGGAAGACACCCTGCTGGCCAGCGATCGGCCGGCGGTCCTGGTGGCCCACAGCCTGGGTTGCCACTTGGTGGCGGCCTGGGCCGCCCACTCGCAGCACACGGCTCGTGTCCGTGGCGCGCTGCTGGTGGCGCCACCCGACACCGAGCGTGCGGACACCCCGCCGCAGTTGTTCAACTGGCGGCCCCTGCGCTTGCAACGCTTGCCGTTCCCGGCGCGCGTGGCCTACAGCAGTGACGACCCGTTCTGTGCCGCCGACCGAGCCAGGGCCATGGCAGACGCCTGGTGCGCCGAGGCACACGGCCTCGGCCTTCGCGGGCATGTCAATGCGGAATCGGGTTTGGGCGATTGGCCCGAGGGCCAGGCCTGGGTCCGGGCGTTGGCGGGCACCATCGGGGGCGCATTGTGAGCCGTGGCCGCGCGGCGCTGCTGCTGGGCATCTTGATGGCCATGTTGGGTGCGATCGTGGACGTGATTTTCATTCGTGGGCTTTGGGCCAACATTGCGTTCGGCGTCGTGCTGGCCGTCTTGGTGGTCGGTGCGCCCTGGTTCATCCTGCAAGGCGCCAGTGCGGGGCGGCAACGTGTGCGCGAACGACAGTTCGCCGAGGTCGAAGGCAAGCACCATGCTTTCAACGGGGTGTCGCTGCGCATCGAGCATGACGCCAGGTATTCATGGATCGACGCCGCGGGCTTGCAGGCCGTGCTGGGCACGCGCGACCGGGACGACGTGCTTGCGGCACGCATGCCCGGCCGCTCGCGCCGCAACGACCGTGGGCGGCTGATGCTGCGCGTGGATGCCGTGGTGCGCCATCTGGCCGAGCGGCCCAGCCGCATGGACCCAGGCACCATCCGCTTTCGCGTCTACCTGGAGCGAGAAGTGCTGTTCCCACAGGGGCAGCGGCGGGCTCGTCGGTGACAATCGCGGCCATGGTCACCAAGAAACCCAAGGGTCTGGGCATGGGCCTCGAAGCACTGCTCGGCCCCACGGTCAGCGACGCTGCGCCGCCCGACGCCTCCCGCCCCAGCACGCTCAAGCTCAGCCAGTTGCGCGCCGGAAGGTACCAGCCGCGCACGCGCATGGACGAGGGCTCGCTCTACGAACTGGCCGAGAGCATCAAGAGCCAGGGGGTGATGCAGCCCATCCTCGTGCGGCCGGTGGGGGCCAGCGGTTACGAGATCATCGCCGGCGAGCGGCGCTTCCGTGCCGCCCGTCTGGCCGGGCTGGACGAGGTGCCCGTGCTCGTCAAGGACGTGCCCGATGAGACCGCCGCCGTGATGGCGCTCATCGAGAACATCCAGCGCGAGGACTTGAACCCACTGGAAGAAGCCCAGGGCCTGCAGCGGCTGGTGAGCGAATTCAAGATGACGCACGAGCAAGCCGCGCAGGCCGTCGGCCGCTCGCGCAGCGCGGCCAGCAACCTGCTGCGGCTGCTCAACCTCACCGCACCGGTGCAGCAGATGCTGATGGCGGGCGACCTGGACATGGGGCATGCACGATCCCTGCTGTCACTCGATGCCGCACAGCAGATTCTGTGTGCCAACGAAGTCACCGCCAAGAAGTTGTCGGTGCGCGACGCCGAGAAGCTCGTCGCACGCACCCTGGGCAATGGCCGCCAGGCCACGCTGCTGCGGGTGAAGAAGGAGAAGTCGCGCGACATCGTCCGACTGGAAGAGCAGATCGCCGATGCGCTGGCCGCGCAGGTGGAGATCCGCATCCACCGCAAGACCAAGCGCGGCGAACAGGGCGAGGTCGCCATCTCCTTCGGCTCACTGGACGAGCTCAACGGTTTGCTCGACAAGCTCGGCGCCACCGAGCGCTGAACCCTTGCGTGGTGCGCGGCATGGGCGCGCGCGCACCAATGCCGCGCGCTCTGACGCCTCGTCCCGGGGCAAGGCTGCACCATGGCTTGCTGCGGCGACCGCATGCCTGTCGTCGCGAGCAGCCCATGGTGCGTTGAGGCCAAAGACCGTGCTGTGGTTTCTTGAGCGGTAGTTGGCGCGACACTTGCTGAGCACGACAGTGAACAGCGGCTCAAACAGGCGCCTTTTCGGATCTTGCACCGGCCGCAGAATCAAGGATGCTGGAGTCCACCAAGTAACGATTGCAGCAACGAGATCACGCAGCACATGCGCGGCGGAAAGCTCTGATGGCACCTGGCCCGACAGCACCCGGGTTCCATCAGAACTTCCCCCGACACCGGCAGGGCCGCCACATGGCCCGGCACCGGTGCCTTGTCCGACCAAGGAGGTCCGCATGGACGTGATCAAGAGCTTCGCCGCCCGGTTCGAGCGCACCCGCGAAGAAGAAATTTCACTCGAAGACTACCTGGCGGAATGCAAGCGCAATCCGCTGGCCTACGCCACCGCTGCCGAGCGCATGCTCAAGGCCATCGGCGAGCCGCAGATGGTGGACACGCGCAACGACCCCCGGCTGTCGCGCATCTTCGCCAACAAGGTCATCAAGATCTACCCGGCCTTTGCCGAGTTCTACGGCATGGAGGACGCCATCGAGCAGGTGGTGAGCTACTTCCGCCATGCCGCGCAGGGGCTGGAAGAGCGCAAACAGATCCTCTACCTGCTCGGCCCAGTGGGCGGCGGCAAGAGCTCCATCGCCGAGCGACTGAAGGCGCTGATGCAGGAAGTGCCGTTCTACGCCATCAAGGGCTCACCGGTGAACGAGTCACCGCTGGGCCTGTTCGACCCGGCCGAAGATGGCCCCATCCTCGAAGCCGAATACGGCATCCCGCGCCGCTACCTCAACCGCATCCTCAGTCCCTGGGCGGTGAAGCGGCTGGAAGAGTTTGGCGGCGACATCCGCCAGTTCAAGGTGATCAAGCGCCACCCCAGCATCTTGAAGCAGGTGGGCATTGCCAAGACCGAGCCTGGCGACGAGAACAACCAGGACATCTCGTCGCTCGTGGGCAAGGTGGACATCCGCAAGCTCGAGACCTACGCGCAGGACGACCCCGATGCCTACAGCTACTCGGGTGGCCTGTGCCTGGCCAACCAAGGCCTGCTCGAGTTCGTCGAAATGTTCAAGGCGCCGATCAAGGTGTTGCACCCCTTGCTCACCGCCACGCAGGAAGGCAACTTCAAGGGCACCGAAGGTTTTGGCGCCATCCCCTTCGATGGCATCGTGCTCGCGCACAGCAATGAGAGCGAGTGGAAGGCCTTCCGCAACAACAAGAACAACGAGGCCTTCCTGGATCGCATCTACATCGTCAAGGTGCCCTATTGCCTGCGCGTGAGCGAGGAGGTGAAGATCTACGAGAAGCTGATCAACGGCAGCTCGCTGGGCCAGGCCAAGTGCGCGCCGGGCACGCTGAAGATGATGAGCCAGTTCGCCATCCTCACGCGCCTGAAGGAGCCGGAGAACTCGTCGCTGTATTCCAAGATGATGGTCTACGACGGCGACAACCTCAAGGACACCGACCCGCGCGCCAAGAGCTACCAGGAGTACCGCGACTACGCCGGCGTGGACGAGGGCATGAGCGGCATTTCCACGCGATTCGCCTACAAGATCCTGAGCAAGGTCTTCAACTTCGACAGCCAGGAAGTGGCCGCCAACCCGGTGCACCTGATGTACGTGCTGGAGCAGCAAATCGAGCGCGAGCAGTTCTCGCCGGAGCTCGAGCAGAAGTACGTGGGCTTCATCAAGGAGCAGCTGGCACCCAAGTACGCCGAGTTCATCGGCAAGGAGATCCAGACCGCTTACCTTGAAAGCTACTCCGAATACGGCCAAAACATCTTCGATCGCTATGTCACCTACGCCGACTACTGGATCCAGGACCAGGAGTACCGCGACACCGACACGGGTGAGGTGTTCGATCGCGGCTCGCTGAACGCCGAGCTGGAGAAGATCGAGAAGCCAGCGGGCATCAGCAACCCCAAGGACTTCCGCAACGAGATCGTCAACTTCGTGCTGCGCGCTCGCGCCAACAACCAGGGCAACAACCCGGTGTGGACCAGCTACGAGAAGCTGCGCGCGGTGATCGAGAAGAAGATGTTCTCCAACACCGAAGAGTTGTTGCCGGTGATCAGCTTCAATGCCAAGGCCAGTGCCGACGAAGCCAAGAAGCACGAGGACTTCGTCGCCCGCATGGTGGCCAAGGGCTACACCAGCAAGCAGGTGCGGCTGTTGTGCGAGTGGTACCTGCGCGTGCGCAAGTCGAGCTGATGGCGATCACCACCTTGGCCAGCAAGCATTGCCCAGTGACCGCCGCGGAACTGGCTTGGCCAGGCCGCTGGCGGTGCCCCCTTGGGGGGGAGGCGGGCGCAGCCCGCTCCGGGGGGGAGCCATGATCCAGCAAATCATCGATCGCCGGCTGGCTGGAAAGAACAAGTCCATCGGCAACCGCGAGCGCTTCTTGCGGCGCCACAAGGAGCAGATCCGCGAGGCCGTCAAGCGTGCAGTGGACGGCCGCGGCATCCGCGACATGCAGCGCGGCGAGGACGTTCATATTCCGAAGAAGGACCTTCAGGAGCCCGTGTTCCACCACGCCCAGGGGGGTGTGCGCGACGTCGTGCACCCCGGCAACCAGGAGTACGTGCGCGGCGACCGCATCAAGCGGCCAGACGGCGGCTCTGGCGGCGGCCCGGGCAAGGGCCAGGCCAGTGATTCCGGCGAGGGCGAGGACGACTTCAGTTTCGCGCTGAGCAAGGACGAGTTCATGCAGATCTTCTTCGAGGATCTGGCGCTGCCCAATCTCGTGAAGACCCAACTCGCCGAAACGCCGGAGTGGAAGACCCACCGCGCCGGCTACTCCAGCGACGGCACGCCCAACAACCTGCACGTGGTGCGCTCGATGCGCGGCGCCATCGGTCGGCGCATCGCGCTGGGCGCCACGTCGCGACGCGAATTGCGCGAGATGGAAGCGCGTCTGGTCGAACTGCAGCGTGCCGTTGCGCGCGGCGACGTGGCCGCCGAGCGCGAGGTCCCGGAATTGCGCCTGGCCATCGAAGCGCTGCGTGGGCGCATCGCACGCATCCCCTTCCTCGACCCGATCGACCTGCGCTACCGCAGCCGGGTGCGCGTGCCGGTGCCCACCAGCAAGGCGGTGATGTTCTGCCTGATGGACGTCTCCGGCTCGATGGACGAGGCGCGCAAGGACCTGTCCAAGCGCTTCTTCATCCTGCTCTACCTGTTCCTCACGCGGCACTACGAGAAGATCGACCTGGTCTTCATCCGCCACCACACCCAGGCGCAGGAGGTGGACGAGGAGAACTTCTTCCACGCCCGGGAGACCGGGGGCACCGTGGTGTCCAGTGCGCTGGTGTTGATGGAAGAGATCATCAAGGCGCGCTACTCGCCGGCGGAGTGGAACATCTACGGCGCGCAGGCCAGCGACGGCGACAACTGGCACCACGATTCCGGCCGCTGCCGCGAGCTGCTGAACGAGAAGATCCTGCCGCTGTGCCGCTACTTCGCCTATGTGCAGGTGGCCGAGGAAGAGCAGAACCTTTGGGAGGAGTACACCCAGCTCGTGGCAGAGCACCGCCACTTCGCGATGCGCAAGGCGGTGGAGGCTTCGCAGATCTACCCGGTGTTCCGTGATCTGTTCAAGAAGGAAGGGATGGCGGCATGAGCGAGTTCAGAGAACGCCGCCGGGTGCATCACCCCGAGATGATCCCGACTGCCGGCGACCGTCGGGCCGGGCATGCCGCGTTGCGCGTGCCGCGCACCCTGGCGGTGCGGCCCGCAGCGCCATTGCCGTCGCCCAGCGATTGGTCGTTCGAGCTGATCGAGCGCTACCACGAGGTGATCCGAGAGACGGCCCGGCGCCATGGCCTGGACACCTATCCGAACCAGCTGGAGATCATCACCGCCGAGCAGATGATGGACGCCTACGCCAGCGTGGGCATGCCGGTGAACTATCGACACTGGAGCTACGGCAAGGAGTTCATTGCCACCGAGAAGAACTACAAGCGCGGCCACATGGGCCTGGCCTACGAGATCGTCATCAACAGCAACCCCTGCATCAGCTACCTGATGGAGGAAAACACGATGGCGATGCAGGCGCTGGTGATCGCCCACGCCGCCTACGGCCACAACAGCTTCTTCAAGGGCAACTACCTGTTCCGCATGTGGACCGATGCGTCGTCGATCATCGACTATCTGGTCTATGCCAAGAAGTACGTGGCCGACTGCGAAGAGAAGCATGGCATCGAGACGGTGGAGCTGTTCCTCGACTCGTGCCACGCGCTGCAGAACCACGGCGTGGACCGCTATCGCCGGCCCAGCCGAAAATCCCTGGCGCAAGAACTGGCGGAGGCGCGCGACCGCGAGGCCTATGCGCAGCAGCAGGTGAACGACCTGTGGCGCACGCTGCCCAAGCGCGCATCGGCGGCCGATGGCCCGGCCGAGACCCGCCGCTTCCCCGAGGAGCCGGAGGAGAACCTGCTGTACTTCATCGAGAAGCACGCGCCGCTGCTCGAGCCCTGGCAGCGCGAGATCGTGCGCATCGTGCGCAAGGTGGCGCAGTACTTCTACCCGCAGCGCCAGACCCAGGTGATGAACGAGGGCTGGGCCACCTTCTGGCACCACCATCTGCTCAACACCATGTACGACGACGGCTACCTGTCGGACGGCGTGATGATCGAGTGGCTCAAGTCGCACACCAACGTGGTCTACCAGCCGAAAGTGGGCGACCGCGGCTACAGTGGCCTGAACCCCTATGCCCTGGGCTTTGCGATGTACACCGACATCAAGCGCATCTGCGAAGCGCCCACCGAAGAAGACCGCCAGTGGTTCCCCGATATTGCCGGCGCCGACTGGTTGCCCACGCTCGACCAGGCCATGCGCAACTACAAGGACGAGAGCTTCATCGGGCAGTTCCTGTCACCCAAGCTGATGCGCGACTTCCGCCTGTTCGCCATCCACGACGACGAGAAGCGCAGCGAGTTGGAGGTGAGCGCCATCCACGACGAGAGCGGCTACCGCCGCGTGCGCGAGGCGCTGTCGCGGCAGTACGACCTGGGCTCGCGCGAGCCCAACATCCAGGTCTGGAACGTGAACCTGCGTGGCGACCGCTCGCTCACACTGCGCCATTTCCAGCACAACGACCGGCCGCTGGACGACAGCGCGCTCGAGGTTCTCAAGCACGTCAGCCGCCTGTGGGGCTTTGGCGTGCACCTGGAGAGCACCAACGGTGCAAACGACGTGACCAAGCGCTGGAGCGTGGAGGCCGCGCCAATACCAACCTAGGCCTTGCCGGCCGATCCACGCGCTAAAGCGCGAAGATCTTGCCTGGGTTGAGGATGTTCCTGGGGTCGAGCGCGCGCTTGAGCAGGCGCATCATTTCCACCGCACCCTCACCGGCCTCGTCGATGAGAAAACCCTGCTTGTGCAGGCCGATGCCGTGTTCTCCGGTGCAGGTACCGCCACAGGCGATGGCGCGCCGCACCACGCGGTCGTTCAGCGCTTCGGCGCGTTCGCGCTCTTCGGGTCGGTCAGGGTTCACCAGGTAGGCAATGTGGAAGTTGCCGTCGCCCACGTGGCCGACGATGTAGTGCGGCAGTCCTGCTTCCTGTGCCTCGCGCTTGGCTGCCACCACGCACTCGGCCAGTTTCGAGATCGGTACGCAGGTGTCGGTGGTCACCGTGCGGCAACCCGGGTTCATGCTCATCGCGGCGAAGTAGGCCTGGTGTCGCGCGGACCAGAGCTTGCTTCGCTCTTCCGGCGTGGTGGCCCACTCGAAGTTCTCACCGCCAAATCCGCTGGCAATCTCCTGCACCGTCTGCGCCTGCTCGGCCACGCTGGCCGGCGAGCCGTGGAACTCCATCAGCAGCATGGTCGCCTCGCGCAACTGCAGCTTGGCGTGGCGGTTCACGGCCACCACGGCGTTGGCATCGAGCAATTCGCAGCGGGCGATCGGCACGCCCAGCTGGATCAACTGGATCGTTGCATTGACGGCCGATCCCTCATCGGGGAAGTGGCAGATGGCCGCGCTCACCGCCTCGGGCAACGGGTAGAGCTTGAGGGTGACTTCGGTGATGATGCCCAACGTGCCCTCGCTGCCCACCATCAGGCGCGTGAGGTCATAGCCGGCGCTGGACTTGCGCGCTCGCGTGCCGGTGCGGATGACCTCGCCGCTGGCCGTCACCACCTCGAGGGCCAGCACGTTCTCGCGCATGGTGCCGTAGCGCACGGCGTTGGTGCCGCTGGCGCGGGTGGCGGCCATGCCGCCGAGCGAGGCGTTGGCGCCCGGGTCGATGGGGAAGAACAGCCCGGTGTCCTTGATCTCGCGGTTGAGCTGCTCGCGCGTGACGCCCGGCTGCACCGTGACCAGCAGGTCTTCGGGGTTCACCTTCAACACCTTGTCCATGCGCGCCAGGTCCAGGCTGATGCCCCCTTGCACCGCCAGCAAATGGCCTTCCAGCGACGAGCCAGTGCCGTAGGCGATCACTGGCACGGCGTGCTCGGCCGCCAGGCGCACGGCATCGGACACCTCGCTGGTGCTTTCGCAGAACACCACGCCATCCGGCGCGCGCACGGCGAAGGGCGACTCATCGCGTCCGTGCTGCTCGCGCACCGCGTTGGCGGTGGAGAAACGCTCGCCGAAGCGGGCCCGCAGCGCGTCGACCAGCACCGCTGGCACCGGACGCGGCTCCACATGCGGCAAGAGATGCGAGGGCAGGGGTGCGTTCATGGTGGCGGCTCCGGGAGGGGAGCGCCATTCTATGAACCACCTGCCCGAGCTGTGGATTTTCTGGGCCTCGAGCGGCACGCCACGGCCAGAGCCGGTGCGCGGCGCAGCGGCGCCAGGATGGCGGGCCGCTGCGCTTCGATGGCGCGGCGCCATGTGTCCAACCGGCAATGCATGGCAACGGTGTCGAACGGGCCACGCGGCGCTCCAGCGGCGGCGCGACCCGCAGAGGCATCGCTCAGGCGTGCAGCGACACGCGTGTGGCGAAGGCGTCGATCAGGGCCGCCACCATGGTGGGCGCCGTGACGATGGGCACATGGCCAAGCCCAGGCAGGACCTGGAGCTCGGCGTGCGGCAGGAGCTCAGCCAGCAAGCGCGAACTCTGCGGCGGCACGATGCGGTCGTCTGCCCCATGGATCAGCAGCGTGGGCAGCGTGAGGTGGCGAAGCGTGTCGGTCGACGCGATCTGTTCGCGGCTGCGCAGCAGGTCCACGGCATCGTCGACGCTGGAACGCATCAACACCTGCTGGCCCCAGCGTCTGAGCTCGACGCTGTGTGTCTCGGGCAGGCTGTTGTCGATGAAGCTGCGCAGCGCGCTGGCCTGATCGCGCCGCAGGCTGGCGATGAACGGATCGGAAGCGCCCGGTTCGGTGCGTTGCCATGCCGCACCGACCAGCACCTGTGCCACGAAGCGGCGCGGCGCGCGCTGCACCGCGAGCAGGGCCGCTGCCGCGCCGCTGGATTCGGCGGCGAGTACACAGGGGCCCACGTTCATCGCATCGGCCACCGCGAGCAGGTCGTTGGCCATGTCGTCCACCGTGATTGGGCCGCTGCGCGTGCTGGCCCCGGCGCCGCGGTGGTCGACGCTGATGCAGCGCCAATGCGCCAGGTGCCCGAACAGCGGGTGCCAGATCTCGCCTCCGGCGGTCCAGCCCCCCACCGCCAGAAGGGTCAGTGGGCCTTGGCCGAAACTCAGGGCATGCAGCTGTGCGCCGGGACGTTGGATGAACATGGCGGGCTTTCGGAGTCGGGGGTGAAGGCATTGCACCGCCGCACCCATGTCGTGGCCACGGGACAGGTGTCCCGAATGGGCCCTGGCAGTCCCGGACTACAAGCCCATGTCCCGTGCCTTCACGACGGCCATGGCGCGACCTTCCACGCCGAGTTTGGTGTACAGGGCCGACAGCATGTTGCGCACGGTCTTGTCGGCGATGCCGAGCCGAGCCGCCATCTGCAGATTGTCCAGACCCTGCCCAACCAGGGCAGCGAGTTGGCGCTCGCGAGGCGTCAGTTGCGGGGGCGCCGCACCCTGCGCGATGAACTCGGTGATGACCTGGCACAGCCGCTCAAGCGCCGCCTCGGGCTGCGCAGGAATGTGGTTGCGCGAACGCAAGGCTTCGAAGCGGGCATTTGGAATGCTGGCGGCCAACTCGTGCCCCAAGGCCAGAGGAACGGCCAGGTCACCTTCACAATGCAGCACCAGCGTGGGCACGCGCAATGACCCGGCCAGTGGCCGCACGTCCAGCTCAGAGCGTGCGCGAAGAATGGCCGCGGCGCGCATGCCGTTGCAGCTCATGCGCTGGTGTTCATTGAACGAGGCCAATTGCTCGGGCGTGCCATCGGGCATGAAGCGGCTGGTGAACATGTGCTGCACGCCGGCGTCCTTGCGGCCCCAGCCCAGTTCGATGAGTTTGAGCTGCGCCTCATGAAAGGCGAGCGCTTCGGGGGAAGGGTTGCGATGCAGCAGGCCGTGGGTGTAGCCGGCCAACAGCACCAGGTGCGAGACCCGCTCCGGGTGGCGTGCTGCATAGGCCACCGCCGCGCCGGCGCCGCCCGAGATACCCAGCAAGGCAAAACGTTCTGCGCCACGGGCCTGAGCGACGACCTCCAGCTCTTCCACCGACGCGTCAAGGCCGAGCGACACGTCGTCCGCGGTGGACAGCCCGCAACCGCGCTCGTCGTAGCGCACCAACTCCAGCCGGTGTCCGAGCCGCTCGATCAGCGGCTTCCACAGAGGCGAAAGGAGGTCATGTTCGACATGCGTCATCCAGTGGGCCACACGCAGCAGTACCGGGGCGCCCAAGCGGCCGCTGCGCGCCCAGGCAATGCGCGCACCCGAGGGCAGGTGGGTGAAGCGCAGCTCGTGGGTCAGCGGACGGGCGGGCGACGACATTCGCCCATGGTAGTGGACCGGTCGTTGACAGCGAAGGCATCCGTGCGGCGGTTTGACGACACTGCCGGTAGCATCACCCCATGAGCAATCGATTGACGCAAATCGCCACGCGCACTGGCGACGACGGCACCACCGGCCTGGGCGACGGCACCCGGGTGTCCAAGGACGCGCTGCGCGTTCAGGCCATGGGCGATGTGGACGAACTCAACTCCGGGCTGGGGGTGTTGCTGTGCGAGCCCTTGCCCGGTGGCGTGCGCGACCTGCTGGTGGTGATCCAGCACGAGCTGTTCAACCTGGGTGGCGAGCTCTCGATCCCGGGCTACGAATTGCTCAAACCCGAGGCGGTGGCGCAGCTCGATGAGGCCCTGGCGCTGCACAACGCCACGCTGCCGCGCCTGGCCGAGTTCATCCTGCCGGCGGGTACGCGCAGCGCCGCGCTGGCCCATGTGAGCCGCACTGTGGCGCGGCGCGCCGAGCGTGCGGTGGTGGCGCTGGCCGCGCAGGAGACGGTGAACGAGGCTCCGCGGCAATACCTCAACCGCCTGTCCGACCTGCTGTTCGTGCTGGCGCGCGTGCTCAACCGTGCCAACCTGGATGGGCTGGGCGGCGACGATGTGTACTGGCGCAGCGAGAAGCTGGCGCGCGGCGCCTGATTCGACGCCGGATCAGAAGCTGACGCGGCCGGCTTCCAGGTCCACACGCACCACCGACTTGCCCGTGGCGGCCACGGCGGCCTGGGCAAAGCCGTGGCGGAACTCGGCGTCATCCGCAAAGCGCTTGGCGCCGGCGGCTTCGGCAATGGCCATCAATTTGTCGCCGGTCAGCACCTTGCCGCTGGCGCGCAACGGCTCGCACTCGTTGGCGATGAACTGGTCGTCCAGCCAGCGGCGCGCTTCCGCGTTGCTCATGCCTTCGCTGGCACTCAGCGGCACCACCGTTTCCTGGTCGGCGCTGAAGCGGATGAAGACTTCCTTCTGCATGTCGGTTCTCCTGAATGAGGCCTGAGTGAAGTGTGGCAGGTCTCGCGTGGTGCCGGTCTGTGCTCGATCAGAGCGCTGGCGCATTGCTCCAAGGGCCGTGCGCCGGCCTGGCTTGGTCAGGCCGCGCGCCGCGCCTTCACCGCATCGCTCAGGACCTGCAGCACGGTGAGCGAATCGTCCCAGCCGATGCAGGCGTCAGTGATGCTCTGCCCGGCCACGAGCTTGGTCGGGTCATCCTTGCCGGGGCTGAACTTCTGTGCCCCGCCCACCAGGTGGCTTTCCACCATCACGCCAAAGATGTCGCGGCTGCCGGCGGCCAACTGCGCCGCGATGTCGCGCGCCACCACCACTTGCCGCTCATGTTGCTTGCTGCTGTTGGCGTGGCTGCAGTCGATCATCAACGGGCGCGGCAGTTTGGCGGCTTCCAGCTCCTTGCAGGCAGCGGCCACGCCGGCGGCGTCGTAGTTGGGCGCCTTGCCGCCGCGCAGGATCACATGGCAATCGGTGTTGCCGTTGGTCTGCACGATGGCCACCTGGCCGTTCTTGTGCACCGACAGGAAATGGTGCGGCCGCGAGGCGGCCTGGATCGCGTCGGTGGCGATCTTCAGGTTGCCGTCGGTGCCGTTCTTGAACCCGACCGGCGCGGACAGCCCCGAAGCCAGCTCGCGGTGCACCTGACTCTCGGTGGTGCGCGCACCGATGGCGCCCCAGCTGATCAGGTCGGCGATGTATTGCGGGCTGATCACGTCGAGAAACTCGCTGCCGGCGGGCATGCCCAGGCGGTTGATGTCCACCAGCAACTGGCGCGCGATGCGCAGGCCCTCGTGGATGCGGTAGGTCTCGTCCAGGTAAGGGTCGTTGATCAGGCCCTTCCAGCCGACCGTGGTGCGCGGCTTCTCGAAGTAGACGCGCATCACGATCTCGAGAGTGTCCGCGTATTTATCGCGTTGCTCCTTGAGGCGGCGGGCATAGGTGAGGGCCGCATCGGGATCGTGGATCGAACACGGGCCGATCACCACCAACAGCCGGTCGTCCCTGCCAGTCATGATGTTGCGCACGGCCGAGCGCGTTTGGCCCACCAGCTTTTCCACCGGCGTGCCGGCGATCGGGAAGAAGCGGATCAGGTGCTCCGGCGGCGGCAGCGGCGTGACTTCCTTGATGCGCTGGTCGTCGGTCTGGCTGGTCTTCTCGCTCAGCGAGTAGCTGCGGGCCCCGTCGACCGACGGGGGTGCAGCGCTGGGGGACTTGGGGGCCATGGAGTGCTCCTGGGATGGGCGTGTGACGTTAGGGCGGGTGCGGACGAAAAAAAACCGCCGGGGCTGCCGGCGGTTGGTTGTGCTTGAAGTTCGCTTTACGCGCGCTTGCATCTCCAGCCGCCGGTGAGGGGCGAGATCCAAAAATACGCAAAGAAGAACGACGCTGCACGCATGGGGCGCGATGCTAGCACAGCAAGGTTTCAATAGGCTTTGGCCTCGAAGCCGGCCTGCTGCAGTTGCGCCAGCACATCGTGCACATGCGCCAGGTTGCGCGTCTGCAGCACCAGCTCGACCTCCACGTTTTGCGCCGACAGGTTCGAGAACGCGCGCTGGTGGTGGACCTCGTCGATGTTGGCGCCGGCCTGGGCCACGACGGCGGTGATGCGCGTTAGCACGCCGGGCGTGTCGCGGGCGCCGACCCGGATGCGGGCCAGCCGCCCCGCCCGCACCATGCCGCGGCCAATGATGGACGACAGCAGCATCGGATCGATGTTGCCGCCACACAGCACCAGGCCCACGGTGCGGCCGGCAAAGCGCGCCGGGTCCTTCAGCAGCGCGGCCAGCCCGGCCGCGCCGGCACCTTCGACCAGTGTCTTCTCGATCTCGAGCAGCATCACGATGGCCTGCTCGATGTCGCCTTCGTCCACCAGCACCAGGTCGTCCACCCGCTCGGCGATCAGGCGGCGCGTGATCGCGCCGGGCTGTCCCACGGCAATGCCCTCGGCGATGGTGCTGCTGCCTTGGGGGTGGTGCGTGCCCTTCACGGCATTGACCATGGCCGGGAAATGCGAGGTCTGCACGCCGATGATCTCGATCGTCGGCTTCAAGGCGCGCACAGCGGTGGCGATGCCACTGATCAGGCCCCCACCACCCACGGCAATCACCAGGGTGTCCAGCATGGGTTGCGCGCGCAACATCTCCAGTGCGATGGTGCCCTGGCCGGCGATCACCGACGGATCATCGAAGGGGTGCACGAAGCTCAGGCCCTGTTGCTCGGCCAGCATCAGCGCGTGGTCGCGCGCGGCATCGAAGTTGTCGCCGTGCAGAACCACCTCGGCCGCGAAACCGCGTGTGCGTTCCACCTTCACCATCGGGGTGGTGATCGGCATCACGATCACCGCGCGCAGACCCAGGCGCTGCGCATGGTGCGCCACGCCCTGGGCGTGGTTGCCGGCAGATGCGGCGATCACGCCACGAAGGGTTTCGCCGCGCGCCATGGCGTCTTCGGTCAAGGCCAGCAACTTGTTCAGCGCACCCCGCTCCTTGAACGACGCGGTGAACTGCAGGTTCTCGAACTTCAGGAACACCCGCGCACCAGTCAGCTGCGACAGCGTCTTTGACTCGACGCAGGGCGTGTCCAGCACTTGCCCGTCGAGCCGCCGGGCGGCGGCCTCGATGTCGGCGAGGGTGACGTCCAGGGCCGTCATGGCCGCGTTGTGACCGCGCGCCCGTCACTGCGCCACCCAGCAGACGCCGTGGAACCGGCTTTGCCGGGCCACCGGAGTCGCCCCCTCGGGGGGGAAGCGCCGAAGGCGCTCCGGGGGGGCGCAAAGTTCATGCCGTGCCGCCCACGGTCAGGCCGTCGATGCGCAAGGTGGGCTGGCCCACACCCACCGGCACGCTCTGGCCTTCCTTGCCGCACACGCCCACACCGGTGTCCAGTGCCATGTCGTTGCCGATCATCTTCACCTGCTTGAGCGCGTCGGGGCCGTTGCCGATGATGGTGGCGCCTTTCACGGGGTACTGGATGCGTCCGTTCTCGACCCAGAAGGCCTCGCTGGCCGAGAACACGAACTTGCCACTGGTGATGTCCACCTGCCCGCCGCCAAAGTTGGTGGCGTACAGGCCGCGCTTCAGGCTGCCGACGATCTCGTCGCGCGTGCAGCCGCCGCTGAGCATGTAAGTGTTGGTCATGCGTGGCATCGGCACGTTGGCATAGCTCTCGCGACGGCCATTGCCGGTGGGCGCCACGCCCATCAGGCGCGCGTTCATCGAGTCCTGGATATAGCCACGCAGGATGCCGTCCTCGATCAGCACATTGCGCTGCGAGGGGTTGCCCTCATCGTCCACATTGAGCGAACCGCGGCGGTCGGGCAGGGTGCCGTCGTCGAGCACGGTGACACCCTTGGCCGCCACGCGCTGTCCGACGCGGCCAGAGAACGCCGACGAGCCCTTGCGGTTGAAGTCGCCCTCCAGTCCGTGGCCCACCGCCTCGTGCAGCAGCACGCCGGGCCAGCCCGGGCCCAGCACCACGGGCATCACGCCGGCCGGTGCGGGTCGGGCGTCGAGGTTGGTGAGCGCCGCGTTCACGGCCTGGTCCACGTATTCCGACAGCTGCGCATCCTGGAAGTAACCCAGGCCGAAGCGGCCGCCGCCACCGCCCGATCCCACCTCACGTCGACCGTTGGACTCGGCGATCACGGTGATTGACAGGCGCACCAGCGGGCGCACATCGGCCGCGCGCGTGCCATCGGCGCGGGCCACCAGCACCACGTCGAATTCGGCAGCCAGGCCCGCCATCACCTGCACCACACGCGGGTCGCGCGAGCGGGCCATCTGCTCGATGCGCTCCAGCAGGGCCACCTTCTGCACGCTGTCCAGCGTGGCGATGGGGTCGGTGGTGCCATACAGGCGCCGGCTCTTGGCGGTCTGCGCTGCCTTGCCCACCTTCACGCGCCGGCTTTGCCCGGCGGCGGCAATGGTGCGCACGGTGCGGGCGGCGTCGAGCAGGGCTTCGAGCGAGATGTCGTCGGAGTAGGCGAACGCGGTCTTCTCGCCCGCCACCGCACGCACGCCCACGCCCTGGTCGATGCTGAAGCTGCCGCTCTTGACGATGCCCTCCTCCAGGCTCCAGCCCTCGTGGCGGGTGAGTTGGAAGTACAGGTCGGCGTCGTCGATGCGGTGTTCGCCGATCACGCCGAGTGCCTGCGCCAGCGAGGCTTCGGACAGATCGAACGGGGTGAGCAGGGCGGCTTGCGCCACGGCCAGGCGCTCGATCGTGGGTTCGCGCGAAATCATGGTCAGGCCTTTCGTTCCGATGGCTCTTGCCATGGTGGCCGCGATTGTAGGATCGGGTTTTGCGCGCGCTGGCGGCGGGGTCATCGCACCGAACCGTGACCGTTTGCGCTTCTTTACGGGAACTTCACGCGCCCTTGGTGCGCCAACCGGTCGACCCAACCGTTGGTACGGGGCAGCCTGCTTCAACCCCCACTTCAACCGATTCGCAAAGGACTTGCCATGAACTCCAACGTCAAGACATTGATTGCCTCGATCGCCCTCGCTCTGGCGGGCACGGCCGCGATGGCGCAGCCGGCACCGGCGGCCTCGACGCCACGCATCGACCAGCGCCAGGCCAACCAGGAAAAGCGCATCGATCAGGGCGTGGCCTCTGGCCAGCTGAATCGGCGCGAAGCGCACCGATTGGAACGTGAGCAGCGCGCCATCAATCGCGCCGAAAACCGCGCCAAGGCCGACGGTGTCGTGACCGCGGGTGAACGTCGGCACCTGACCAAGATGCAGAACCGCTCGAGCCGCGACATCCATCGTCAGAAGCACGACGCCCAACATCGGCCGGGCGCCGCCAGCGCCGCCAAGCCCTGAGCCGTGCTTGAGGCTCAGCTGCCGCGCAGCGCCAACGCCCGCTCGTACAAGGCGTTTCGCGCTGCGCCAGTGAGTTCGGCGGCCATGGAAACGGCTTGCTTCAGGGGCAGGTCGCGCATCAATATCGTTAGCGTTCGTTCGATGTCGGACGGCAAGCCGTCCGCGGCCGGCGATGGGGCCTGGGCATGCAGCACCAGCACAAACTCGCCCCGCTCGCGGTGGCTGTCGGCCGCGAGCCATGCCGGCAGGTCCTCGCAGGCCATCGTCGCCACGGTTTCAAATTGCTTCGTCAATTCGCGGCCGAGTGTGATTCGGCGCTGAGGCACCCGCGCGGCCAGGGCCTGCGCCAGTGCCAGGATGCGGTGTGGGGCCTCGAACAGCACCTGGGTCGAGGCCGCGTCGGCAGCGGCCACCAACGCAGACTGGCGCTCGGCGCCCTTGGCCGGCAGGAATCCGGTGAAGTGAAAGGCGGTGCCTTGCTCGTCCCCGCACACACTGAGCGCCGCTGCCATGGCACTGGCCCCCGGGATGGGCACCACGCGATGGCCCTGGGCGGCGGCTGCCGCGACCACCGTGGCGCCGGGATCCGAAATCACCGGCGTGCCGGCGTCGCTGACGTAGGCCACACTCTCGCCGCGTGCCAGGCGCTCCAACACCCGAGCCGCGCCCTCGCGCTCGTTGTGTCGATGCACCGGCAGCAGCGGTTTGTCCAGCCCGAGGTGGCGCAGCAGTTGGCCGCTCACCCGCGTGTCCTCGCAAGCCACCGCGTCCACCCGAGCCAGCACGTGGATGGCGCGCAGCGTGATGTCCGCGAGGTTGCCGATGGGTGTGGCCACCAAGTACAAGGTGCCTGCCGGATACTGCTGCGCACCCGCGGCCTGGGCGGCGGCTTGCAACAGCAGGTCGGTGTCGAGCTTCAAGGCGCAGGCCAGTTCGAGGGGTCGATGTGCAAAGGAGTCGGGCATGAGCACCAAGTCAACGGGCGATGCGGCCGAAGACCGCGCGCTGGCCCACCTGTTGCGGCAGGGGCTGACACTGGAGTGCCGCAATTATCGGCTGGCCGGAGGCCCGCACCGGCGCGGCGCAGAGATCGACCTGGTCCTGCGCGAGCGCGATGGCACGCTGGTGTTCTGCGAAGTGCGTGCCCGCGCGAACCGCGCGCATGGCGGGGCGGCCGCCACCGTCGGTGCCACCAAGCAGGCGCGCATCGTGCGCGCCGCATCGCACTACCTGATGCGTTTCAGCCGGTTGCCGCCATGCCGCTTCGACGTGGTGGCCATCGACGGCGACGAACTGAGCTGGCTGCGCGGCGCCTTCAGCGCGTAGCCAACCATGCACGACTGGACCCAGAAACAACGCGCAGCACCACGCACCCAGTGGACGCCGTGGAACCGGCTCCGCCGGGCCACTGGCGTCGCCCCCTGGGGGGCGGCGCCGAAGGCGCTCCGGGGGGAAGATAATGACCCATGCTTGAGCAGCGCATCCAACAACACTTTTTCGAGAGCGCGGACCTCCAGTACCAGGCCGCGGATCTGCTGGCCCGGCCCATTGCCGAGGCCGCGCAGGCGGTGGTGGCCGGCATCACTGCGGGTGGCCGCGTCTACGTCGCTGGCTTCGGCCCCGCTGCCGGCCTGGCGCAATTGATGGCCAGTCAACTGCTGGGCCGTTTCGAGCGCGATCGCCCGGGCCTGGCCGCCTTGGCGCTGGGCACCGATGGTGCGGCACTGGCGGCGCTGGCATCGGCGGGCGATCTGGACGCCGTGTTGGCGCGTCAGGTGCAAACGCTGGGGCAGCCCGGCGATTTGCTGCTGCTGATCGACCCGGATGGCGACCGATTGGGCCTGCACGCCGTGGCCCAGGCCGCACAAGGCAAGGAAATGACCGTGATCGCGCTCACCGGCCGCCAGGGCAGCATGCTGCGCGAGGCCCTGGGCGAAACCGACGTGGTGATCTCGGTGCCGCACGACCGGCGTGCGCGCGTACTCGAGACCCAACTGCTGGTGCTGCACTGCCTGTGCGACACCATCGATCTGCAACTGCTTGGTGAAATGGAACCCACATGAATCGCACCACCCTCGTTGGCAACTTCAAGATGTCGCGTCTGGCCTGGGGCCTGGCGGCCCTGGTGTCCACCCAACTGCTGAGCGGCTGCTTCCCGCTCGTGATGGGGGGCGCGGTGATGGGCGGGATGGTGGCCGTGGACCGTCGTACGTCTGGCACGCAACTCGAGGACCAGAGCATCGAACTCAAGGGCATCAACCGCGTCCACGAAGCCACCGGCGGCGGCCGCGGGCACATCAGCATCACCAGCTACAACCGGGTCGTGCTGCTCACCGGAGAGGCCGCCAGCGACGCCGACCGCGCGGCCGCCGAGAACGCCGTGAAGCAAATCGAGAACGTGCGCAACGTGGTCAACGAGGTGGCGGTGATGGAAGCCTCGACCGTGGGCTCGCGCTCCAGCGATGCCGTGCTGACCAGCAAGGTCAAGGCCAGCTTCGTGGACGCGGCGGACCTGCAAGCCTCCGCCCTCAAGGTGGTCACCGAGCGCGGCGTGGTGCACCTGATGGGCCGCGTCACCGAACGCGAGGCCACACGCTCGTCCGAGGTGGCGCGCGGCGTGTCCGGCGTGAAGAAGGTGGTGCGCGTGTTCGACATGATCACCGAGGCCGAACTCGCCAACCTGCGCGCCCCTGCGCAGAAGTAAGCCGACCCAGCCGGGCCGCAGCCGCAGCCGAGGTGGGACTACTTCAGGCGCCGGATCAGGCTGGAGGTGTCCCAGCGCCCGCCGCCCTGGCCTTGCACGTCGGCGTAGAACTGGTCCACCAGTGCGGTCACCGGCAGCCTGGCGCCGTTGCGCCGGCCTTCGTCCAGCACCAGGCCCAGGTCCTTGCGCATCCAATCGACTGCGAAACCGAAGTTGAACTGGTCGTCGACCATCGTGCCGCCGCGGTTGTCCATCTGCCAGCTCTGGGCGGCGCCCTTGCCGATGACCTCCAGCACTTGCTTCATGTCCAGCCCGGCCTTCTGGCCGAAAGCGATGGCCTCGGACAATCCTTGCACCAGGCCCGCGATGCACACCTGATTGACCATCTTGGCCAACTGCCCGGCGCCGCTGCCGCCCACCAGCGTGACCGCGCGCGAGAAGGCCATCGCCACCGGCCTCATGGCCTCGAAAGGCGCGGCATCGCCGCCACACATCACGGTGAGCAGGCCGTTCACGGCGCCAGCCTGGCCGCCGGAAACCGGTGCATCGACAAACTGCAGACCCTTGGCCCGCGCCTGCGCCCACAACTCGCGGGCGACTTCGGCCGAGGCGGTGGTGTGGTCGATGAAGACCGCACCGGGCTTCATGCCGGCCATGGCCCCATCGGCGCCCAGCACCACCGAGCGCAGGTCATCGTCGTTGCCCACACAGGCAAACACGAAGTCGGCACCCGCTGTCGCCTCGCGCGGCGTGGCGGCACAGGCGCCGCCGTATTCCCCCACCCAGGCCGCGGCCTTGCCCGTCGTGCGGTTGTAGACGGTGACGCTGTGCCCGGCGCGCGCCAAGTGTCCGGCCATGGGGTCGCCCATGACGCCCAGGCCGAGGAATGCGACGCGACGGGCGAGGGTGGAGTCGTAGGTCTTCATCCCCCGAAGCCTACATGATGCTCATGTGCTCCGTGCCTGCGGACAGGTCGCGGTTGCGTGCGCGGCTGCTGTTGAGCTTGATGTTCAGGCGCAGGTCGTTCACCGAATCGGCATTGCGCAGCGCGTCCTCGTAGCTCACCAAGTTGGCCTCGTACAGATCGAACAGCGCCTGGTCGAAGGTCTGCATGCCGGCTTCGCGGGAGCGCTTCATCAGCTCCTTGATGTCGCCGACCTCGCCCTTGAAGATCATGTCCGATACCAAGGGCGTGTTGAGCATGATCTCCACCGCGGCGATGCGGCCCTTGCCCTCCTCGCGCGGCAGCAACCGCTGCGAGACGATGCCCTTCAAGTTGAGCGACAAGTCCATCAGCAGTTGTGCGCGCCGCTCCTCGGGGAAGAAGTTGATGATGCGGTCCAGCGCCTGGTTCGAGCTGTTGGCGTGCAGCGTGGCCATGCACAGGTGGCCGGTCTCGGCGAAGGCCACCGCGTGTTCCATGGTCTCGCGGTCGCGTATTTCGCCCATCAGGATCACGTCCGGCGCCTGGCGCAGCGTGTTCTTCAGCGCCGCTTCCCAGCCGTCGGTGTCGATGCCGACCTCGCGCTGGGTGACGATGCAGTTCTTGTGCGGGTGCACGAACTCCACCGGATCTTCGATGGTGATGATGTGGCCAAAGCTGTTCTCGTTGCGGTAGTCCACCAGCGCTGCCAACGACGTGCTCTTGCCCGAGCCGGTGGCGCCCACCATGATCACCAGACCGCGCTTGGTCATGGTGATGTCTTTCATGATCTTGGGCAGGCCCAGGCCGTCGATCGTCGGCAGGGTCTGCGGGATGGTGCGCATCACCAGGCCGATGGAGCCCATCTGCACGAAGGCATTGACGCGGAAACGCCCGATGCCCTGCGGCGAGATCGCGAAGTTGCATTCCTTGGTGCGCTCGAACTCGGCGGCCTGCTTGTCGTTCATCACCGCGCGGGCCAACGCCAGCGTGTGCTGGCCGGTCAGCGGCTGTGGCGAGACCTTGGAGATCTTGCCGTCCACCTTGATGGCGGGCGGGAAATCACAGGTGAGGAACAGGTCCGAGCCATTGCGCGACACCATCAGCCGCAGCAGGTCGTTGACGAATTTCGATGCTTGGTCGCGTTCCATGGCACTGCCTTGCAAGTTGGTGCGCTGCGGTCCTGACCCAGAGGCTGCCGTGGAACCGGCTTGGCCGGGCCACTGGCGGCGCCCCCTGGGGGGAGGCGCCGCAGGCGCTTCGGGGGGGCTTCATCTAGCCGGGGAAATTCTCGGGGGTCTTGGCACGACCGCGCGCCTCGGCCGGCGAGATGATGTTGCGGCGCACCAGGTCGGCCAGGTTCTGGTCCAGGGTCTGCATGCCCAGGCTGCTGCCGGTCTGGATGGACGAGTACATCTGCGCGATCTTGTTCTCGCGGATCAGGTTTCGGATGGCGGCGGTGGCGACCATGATCTCGTGCGCCGCAGCGCGGCCAGAGCCGTCCTTCAGCTTGCACAGCGTCTGCGAAATCACCGCGATGAGCGACTCGGACAACATCGAGCGCACCATCTCCTTCTCGGCCCCCGGGAACACGTCGATGATGCGGTCCACCGTCTTGGCCGCGCTGCTGGTGTGCAAGGTGCCGAACACCAGGTGGCCGGTCTCTGCGGCGGTGAGCGCCAGGCGGATGGTTTCCAGGTCGCGCAGCTCGCCCACCAGGATGGCGTCCGGGTCCTCGCGCAGCGCCGAGCGCAGCGCGTTGGCAAAGCTCAACGTGTGCGGGCCCACTTCGCGCTGGTTGACCAGGCACTTCTTGCTCTCGTGCACGAATTCGATCGGGTCTTCGACCGTGAGCACGTGGCCGAACTCGTTCTCGTTCAGGTGGTTCACCATGGCCGCCAGCGTGGTGCTCTTGCCCGAGCCGGTGGGCCCGGTGACCAGCACCAGGCCGCGTGGTTTGAGTGCCAGCTCGGCAAAGATCTTTGGTGTGCCCAGCTGTTCGAGCGTGAGGATCTTGCTCGGAATGGTGCGGAACACCGCGCCCGCACCGCGGTTCTGGTTGAAGGCATTGACGCGAAAGCGCGCCAGCCCCTGGATCTCGAACGAGAAGTCGCATTCCAGCGTGTCTTCGTAGTGCTTGCGCTGGTTGTCGTTCATGATGTCGTAGACCATCGCATGGACCTGCTTGTGGTCCAGTGCCTCGACATTGATACGCCTGACATCGCCGTGCACCCGGATCATCGGGGGCAGACCCGCGGACAGGTGCAGGTCCGACGCCTTGTTCTTGACCGAAAAGGCCAGCAGCTGGGTGATGTCCATGGGGGATGTGGCCCGGGGGCTTGAGATAGGCTCGGGGGATTATGACGAGCGTTATCGGCAACTTACAAGAAGTCCGCAGCCGGATTGCATCCGCCTGTGCCAGCGCCGGGCGCCCTGTGCAGGCCGTCACGTTGCTGGCGGTGAGCAAGACCCAAGGCGCCGCCGCGGTGCGCGAGGCCGTCGCCGCTGGCCAGCAGGCCTTTGGCGAGAACTACGTGCAGGAGGCGCTGGACAAGATCGCGGCGCTGGCCGACCTGCGCGCACAGCTGCAATGGCACCTGATCGGCCCGCTGCAAAGCAACAAGACCCGCGTGGTGGCTGCGGCCTTCGACTGGGTGCACTCGGTCGACCGGCTGAAGATTGCGCAGCGCCTGTCCGAACAGCGCCCGCCGCACCTGGGCCCATTGCAGTTGTGCCTGCAGGTCAACGTCAGTGGCGAGGCCAGCAAGAGCGGCGTGGCGCCGGCCGACGTGCCCGCTCTCGCCCAGGCCGTGGCGACCCTGCCGCACGTGACCTTGCGCGGCCTGATGTCGATTCCCGAGCCGGTGGCCGACCCGTTGGCGCAGCGTGTGCCGCACCGGGCGCTGCGCGAGTTGCTGGCCCGACTGCAGGCGATGGGCCTGGCCTTGGACACGCTCAGCATGGGCATGAGCGCCGACCTGGAAGCAGCCGTCGCCGAGGGCTCGACGATGCTGCGCATCGGCACCGCGATCTTTGGCGCTCGGGGCTGAGCACGGCTGCGTCGGCAACGAACGCGAGACGCTGCCACATCGGTGCAATCCCTAGGCGCGGGCAGCGGCTCGAGTGGTGCCTTGGCGTCGAGAATGGACGAGCCCCCATACCGAAAACTCCGAGGAGACTCCATGCAAAGAATCCGTTTTGCGCCAGGGCTGATCACCACCGCGGCACTGCTGGCCAGTTGCGGCGGTGGCAGTGACATCAACACCGCGCCCTTCGCGCTGAGCGGGGTGGCCTCCACCGGTGCCGCGGTGGCCGGCAAGGTCGTTGCCATCAAGTGCGCCTCGGGGGAAGCCAGTGTCACCACCGGCAGCACGGGCGGATTCAGCATCGAAGTGTCGGCCCATCGACTGCCTTGCATGCTCGAGGTCGACGCCGGCGCCATGGGTAAGCTGCACGCCATCGCCACGTCAGGTGGCCGTGTCAACCTGACGCCCTTGACCGAATTGATCACCGCACGGGCGCTGCGCGCCAATCCGTCGACGGCATTTGCCTCGTTTGCCCCACCGGCCGGGGTGACGCTGAGCGACAACATCGCCGCCGCCACCACCTCGATCGTCGCCGAGTCGAGCCGACTGATGGGCTGGACGCCCACCGGCAACCCGATGACGATGGCATTCGCCGTCGGCGACGACGACGACAAGGCCCTCGACACACTGGGCGCCTCACTCACCAATGCCTCGTCCACCCTGGCTTCGCTGGTCGCCGCGGCCGCGTCCGGCACGGCGCTGCTGTCCACATTGCCGGCCGAAGAAGCGCGCGGCCACGACGCCGCGGGCTACACCTTGAACGCCGACGCAGCATCGGCCACGACCTTCCCGGCGATGGCGGCCGCGGCCGGTGACACGATGGACATGAGCAGCACGCTGCGTTTCGCGGGCAAGCTGGCCTCGTACGACAACAACCCGAAGAGCCCGTTCGCGGCCTACAACGTCGAGGTGCCGGCCAACTGGAACGGCGAGTTGGTGATGTACACCCACGGCTATGCGGGGGAAGGCTCGACGCTGGGCGCCACCATCAGCTCGATCCGCCGCCACCTGATCCAGGCCGGCTATGCCTGGGCTGCCTCGGGCTACAGCAAGAACTCCTATGACGTGCGCGCCGGCATCGAGGACACCAACAAGCTGGCCTTGGCCTTCAGCACCATCACCGGCAAGGCCGCGCCGACGCGCACCTTCATCATCGGTCACTCGATGGGCGGGCACATCGCTGCTGCCGCCGTCGAGGAGGAGACCCTGGCCACGGCACAGAACAAGGTGCGCTATGCGGGTGCGGTGCCGATGTGTGCCGTGCTGGGCGACGTCGAGCTGTTCAATGGCATGGCCGCGCAAGGCCTGGCTGCACTCAGCCTGTCGGGCTTCAATGCCGCGCTGCCGGCGGCCCTCACGGCCCGGCAGCGCTACCAGATGCTGCTCGCTGCCGAGCAGAACCCCAATTCGGTGAAGGTGCCGGTGCACAACGCGCTGTTCACCAACTTTCCGAGCACGGGCTTCACGCCGAAGGGCACCGCCGGCGCGCAGTACGCCAGTGTCATGAAGAACCTGACTGGCGGCAGCCGACCGTTGTTCGACATCGGCCTGTCCTACGGCGGCAGCTATGTCGGCGGCACCTATGCCAATTTCGGCGTCGATGGCACGCTCACCGGCCTGCTCACCAAGTACAGCCTGGACACCGGCAAGACGGTGTACGCCATCGACGGCGATGCGGCGGCGACCGCAGCCCTCAATGCCGGCGCGCCGCGCGTGTCCCAGGACGCCAACAACAACCCGTTGCGACGCGATGGCCTGCGTTGGGTGCCGCTGACCGCCGGGCGGCCGTATGCGCCGATGGTCACCCTGCACACGCTGGGCGATCTGTTCGTGCCTTTCAGCATGCAGCAGGTCTACCGCAACCGCCTCAACGCCACCGGAGTGGCGCGGGCAGATCGCGTCGTGCAACGCGCCATCCGGGGCGCAACGCATTGCGACTTCACCAACGCCGAGATGGAAGCGGCATTCGACGACATGATCAAGTGGGTCAAGCAGGGCACCAAGCCCGCGGGCGACGACGTGCTGACACCCGCCACCGTGGCCGCGCCGACCTATGGCTGCAAGTACACCAAGAACGTCTTCCACCCGGTGGACGAGGCAGCCGGCAGCACCCGCACCCTGCGCGGCCTGATCCAGCAATTGGGGCAGAGCTGCCCGGCGAGTTGAGCCCTCGGTGCCCAGCCCCCGTCGTGGGGCTGGCGCGCTACAGCGGAATCTGGGTGCTGGACTTGACCTCTTCCATCACCGCATAGGTGCGTGTTTCGCGCACGCCCGGCAGCGTCCAGATCACGCTGCCGATGAACTCGCGGTACGCGGCCATGTCGGCCACGCGGGTCTTGAGCAGGTAGTCGAAGCCACCGGCCACCAGGTGGCATTCCAGGATCTCCGGGCGCACCTGCACGGCGGCCTTGAAGGTGTCCATCACGTCGTGCACCGTGCGGTCGAGCAGGATTTCGACGAACACCATCAGTCCCGCACCCAGCTTCACCGGGTTCAGCCGCGCCTCGTAGCCCAGGATGTAGCCGTCACGGTGCAGGCGTTTCACGCGCTCGAGCACGGCCGTGGCCGAAAGGTGCACGCTCTCGGCCAGCTTCAGGTTGCTGATGCGGCCATCGGCCTGCAGCACCCGCAGGATGCGCAGATCGATCTTGTCCAGTTCGCGCGAAGTGCTGTCGTCGGTCATGGTGTTGCTTGCGCAGCGGCTCTGGCCGCGCAGCAGCCACGGAACCGGCTTGGCCGGGCCGTTGGCTGCTGCCCCCTTGAGGGGGAAGCGCCGAAGGCGCTCCGGGGGTGGGTCAAGGATACAGACCGCGTTCCTGCCGTGCGGTGAGGATGCGCTCGCAGGCCACGGCGAAGGTGGCGGTGCGCAGCGTGATCTTGTGCTGGTCGGCCGTGTCCCAGATCTTCTTCAGCGCGCCGATCATGATCTTGTCCAGGCGCACGTTGATCTCGTCCTCGGTCCAGAAGAACGACGAGAAGTCCTGCACCCATTCGAAGTAGCTCACCGTCACGCCGCCGGCGTTGCAGATCACGTCGGGCACCACCAGGATGTTGCGATCGGCCAGCACATCGTCTGCGGCGCGGCCCGTCGGGCCATTCGCGCCTTCGAGCACCAGGCGGGCTTTCAGGCGGCGGGCGCGGTCGGCCGTGATCTGGTTTTCCAGCGCAGCGGGGATCATGATGTCGCAGCGCACGTCCCAGAAGGCCTCGTTGTCCATCGGCTCGGCGCCCTTGAAGCCGGCCACGCCACCGGTGGCGCGCACATGCGGGATCAGCAGCGACAGGTCCATGCCCTGCTCGTTGATGATGCTGCCGGTGTGGTCCTGCGCCGCAACGATCAGGCCGCCGGCCTGGCCGAACAACTCGGCCGCCGACGAGCCCACGTTGCCAAAGCCCTGCACCGCCACGCGGGCGCCGTTCAAATCCAGCCCGATGCGGCGGGCCGCCTCACGGCCGGTGACGAACACGCCACGACCGGTGGCCTTGACGCGGCCCAGTGAGCCGCCCAGGTGGATCGGCTTGCCGGTCACCACGCCGGTGGCGGTGGAGCCGGTGTTCATCGAATACGTGTCCATCATCCAGGCCATGATCTGGCCGTCGGTATTGACGTCCGGCGCGGGGATGTCCTGGTGCGGGCCGATGATGATGCCGATCTCGCTGGTGTAGCGACGGGTCATGCGCTCCAGCTCCTTGCGTGAGAGCAACTTCGGATCGACGCGGATGCCGCCCTTGGCGCCCCCGTAGGGCAGGTTCACCGCCGCATTCTTGATGCTCATCCATGCGGACAGGGCCATCACTTCTTCCAGCGTCACATCCGGGTGGAAACGCACGCCGCCCTTGCCCGGGCCGCGCGTCAGGCTGTGCTGCACCCGGAAGCCCTCGAAGTGCCGCACGCTGCCATCGTCCAGCTCGATCGGCACGTCCACGATGAGCGCGCGCTTGGGGCGCTTGAGCGTCTCGGCCCAGCGACCCAGCGTGCCCAGGTAGGGAATCACGCGGTCCACTTGCGAGATGTAGGTGGCCCAGGGGCTGTCCGAGGTGGGGTTGATGTAGGAAAGCGTCATGGCGTGTGGTCTCCGAGTTGAGGGGTGCTCATTCACCGGACCGTGTCTGTGCCTCGTGGGCACGTGCCGATCCGTTGGGGCATCAATGTAGGCGTCGCGACGCGCTTTGTGGCGGGTTATGCATGACTTGCATCAATGAGCTGCCGTGCGACATGGGCCCGCAAGCGGTGAGATGCGGCGAGAAAGCCCGGCCGTACACTGAATGGATGAGCATCCCAGCCCACGACATCCTGGCCTTCATCGGCGGCGGCAACATGGCCAGCGCGCTGATCGGTGGCCTGTGCAAGACCGGCCGCGCGGCCGGCTCCATCCTCGTCATCGAGCCCTTCGAGGCACAGCGCCAGCGCCTGGTGGCCGATTTCGGCGTGCGCACCTTGGCCTCGGCCGATGTCACGCTGGCCCAGGCCAGCCTGGTCGTTTGGGCGGTCAAGCCGCAGTTGTTCGCCGAGGCGGCCCGGCCCTGCGCGGCGCATGTGGCCGGTGCCCTGCAGCTCAGCGTGATGGCCGGCATCCGCAGCGATGCCATCGCGCGTGCCACCGGCAGCCAGCGCATCGTGCGCAGCATGCCCAACACGCCGGCGCTGATCGGCCGGGGCATCGCCGGGCTGTTTGCAACGCCGGCGGTCACGGCCGACGAGCGCGGCCTGGTGGAGCAGGTGCTGGCCCCCACCGGGCAGACGCTCTGGGTGCCGCGCGAGGCCGATCTGGATGCGGTGACCGCGCTGTCCGGCTCCGGCCCGGCCTATGTCTTCTATTTCGTCGAGGCCATGGTGGCCGCCGCCACCGAGATGGGCCTCACGGCCGAGCAAGGCCAGCGCCTGGCGCTGGCCACCTTCGACGGCGCGACCGCACTGGCGGCGCAAAGCGACGAATCCCCGGCGGTGCTGCGCGAGCGCGTCACCAGCAAGGGCGGCACCACCTACGCCGCGCTGCAGTCGCTGCGCGCCGATGCGGTGGGCCAGGCGATCACCAAGGCAGTGAAGGCAGCGCAGCTGCGCGCCAGGGAGTTGGGTGACGAGTTCGGCGGGTGACATCGCTCCCCCCGGAGCGACCTCCGGTCGCCTCCCCCCAGGGGGCGGCCGCTGGCGGCCCGGCAAAGCCGGTTCCGCGGCGGCCACTTGGTGCAGTGACCGGCCAGAGGGATGCTCTGCCTTTCAACGGCCCGCCAAGTCCAGCGCCACGCCGGCGAACACCGCAAACCCCACCCAGTGGTTCAAGCGAAAGGCCTTGAAACAGCCGTCGCGTGAGCGGTCGCGAATGAGGGTGTAGTGCCACGCCACTTGAGCGGCTGCCACTGCGATGCCCAGCAGGAACACCAGCCCCAGGCCCAGCGACCGACCCAATGCCGCCCAGGACGCCAGGTACAGCGCATAGAACCCCATCACCGCGGCCACGTCGAAGCGGCCCAGCGTGATGGCCGAGGTCTGGATGCCGATCACCAGATCGTCGTCGCGGTCGACCATCGCGTATTCGGTGTCGTAGGCCAGCACCCAGCACAGGTTGCCCAGCAGCAGCAGCCAGGCCTGGGGCGGCACGGCGGCGCCGATGGCCGAAAGGCCCCAGTCGCGGCCGCCCAGCGCCGCCGAGAACGCCATCGGGATGCCGAAGCTGAAGGCCACGCCCAGCACCGCCTGCGGCATCGCCACCACGCGCTTGGCGTAGGGGTAGGCCAGTGCAATCGCCAGCGCCGCGAAGGACAGCAGGATCGTCGGTGGGTTGGTGCTGAGCACCAGCACAAAGGCCGCGAGCGCCAGCACGGCGCCCAGCGCCAGCGCCTCGCGCACACCCACCGCGCCGCTGGTGACCGGGCGCTGGGCGGTGCGCTTGACATGCCGGTCGAACTCGCGGTCGGCCACGTCGTTGGCGCAGCAACCGGCCGACCGCATCAGGATCGTGCCGAACACAAACACCAGCAACAGATGCCAGCCCGGGAAGCCGTCGTGCGCAATCCACAGCGCCGACAGGGTGGGCCACAGCAGCAGCAGCCAGCCGGCCGGACGGTCCCAGCGGATCAGGTCGAGGTACAGGGAAACGCGGGACGCTTGGCTCACCTGGGCATTATCGGCAGGCCACGGACGCGGCCTTTGCTAAGCTGCCCGCATGCACGCCCTGCTCGACCTCCACCCCGACGTGGCCACCGCCCTGGCCGCACGCCGCCCCGTGGTGGCGCTGGAATCCACCATCATCAGCCACGGCATGCCCTGGCCGCGCAATGCCGAGACGGCGCTTCGAGTGGAAGACGAAATACGCGTCCACGGTGCCGTGCCAGCCACCATCGCCATCATCGACGGGCGGCTGAAGGCCGGCCTCAGCCGCGAGCAGATCGAGCAACTCGGCCGCGCCGGCCACGCGGTGGCCAAGGTCAGCCGCAGGGACATGGCGCTGCTCGTGGCGCGACAGGGCACTGGTGCCACCACGGTGGCCGCGACGATGATCATTGCCGCGCTGGCCGGCATCCGCGTTTTTGCCACCGGCGGCATCGGTGGTGTGCACCGCGGCGCGCCGCTCACCTTCGATGTCTCTGCCGATCTGCAGGAGCTGGCCCGCACCCCGGTGGCCGTGGTCTGCGCCGGCGCCAAGAGCATCCTCGATCTGGGCCTCACCCTCGAATACCTGGAGACCCACGGCGTGCCCGTGCTCGGCTACCGCACCGCCGAGCTGCCAGCCTTCTTCACCCGCGACAGCGGCTTTGCCGTGGACGCGCGGATGGATGCGCCCAGCGACATCGCCCGCGTGATGCAGGCGCAGTGGGCACTGGGCCTCTCCGCCGGCCTGGTCATCGCCAACCCCATCCCGCCCGAGCATGCGATGCCGCGCGAACGCATCGACGCGGCGATCGCGCAAGCCCTGGCCGAAGCCAAGGCCCAAGGCATCAGCGGCAAGGCCAGCACGCCCTTCCTGCTGGCCCGTGTGACCGACTTGACCGGTGGCGACAGCCTGGCCAGCAACATCGAGTTGGTGCTCAACAACGCGCGGCTCGGTGCGGCGGTGGCGGTGGCGTTTGCGGGCTTGCCGCGTGAGGTGGCGTGACACCCCCCACGCCCACGCGGAGGTCGGCCGGTTCGTGAGGCACAAGACAGTGCGCAGGCACGGTCTTGTGTCCACACTCACCCCTCCAAGCGCTTCTGGAACACCAAGCCCGCGTGCTCGCGCAGCGCGTGGAACTTGATCTTGGGCCAGTTGGCCTCGATGGCGCGCAGCTCGGGCGCATATTCCACCAGCAGCGTGGGCGCATTCACCGCGTCGTAGGCCATGCGGTGGCTGTTGCCGTCGATGAAGCGGGCCAGTTCGCGCTCGTCGGCGGCGGCGCCGTCGCCGCTGCCAGTGGCCGTGCCGCAAGTCACCCAGCGCGCCATGGAGAAGCGGCAGGGGCTGATGCGCGCCTTGCAGCCGTATTCGTGCTCCAGCCGATGCGCCACCACCTCGAACTGCAGCTGGCCCACGGCGCCCAGCATCAGGACGGAACCCGAGACGGGGCGGAAGACCTGGATCGCGCCCTCCTCGCCCAGCTGGGTGAGGCCGGCCTTCAACTGCTTGGTCTTGAGCGGATCGGCCACCTCGACCATGCGGAACATCTCGGGCGCAAAGAAGGGCAAGCCGGTGAACTGCAGGGCCTCGCCTTCGGTGAGCGTGTCACCCAGCTGCAGCACGCCGTGGTTGGGGATGCCGATGATGTCGCCGGCAAAGGCCTCGTCGAGCAGCTCGCGGCGCTGGCTGAGGAAGCTCACCACGGTGTTGGGCCGCAACTCCTTGCCCGAGCGCACCACCTTCAGCCGCATGCCGCGTTCGAAATGGCCCGAGGCCACGCGCAGGAAGGCGATGCGGTCGCGGTGCGCCGGGTCCATGTTGGCCTGGATCTTGAACACCACGCCACTGAACCTGGGCTCTTCGGGTTTGACCAAACGTTGCAGCGCGGGTCGGTCGCCCGGTGGCGGGGCCAGGTCCACCAGCGAGTCCAGGATCTCCTGCACGCCGAAGTTGTTCACCGCGGAGCCGAAGAACATCGGCGTCATCTGGCCGGCCAGGAACTGCGCTTCATCGAAGGCCGGCGCGGCGTCGCGCACCAGCTCCACTTCGCTGTTGGCCTGATCGTAGTAACTGCCAAAGCGCTCGGCCAACAGCGGGTTGCCCAGGCCGTCGATGATCTCGTCGCTACCGTCGTCGTTCCGGTTGGCCCGGTCTTCTCCCGGCCTGAACACGCGCATCTGGTTCTTGCGCAGGTCCATCACGCCGCCGAACATCTTGCCCATGCCCACCGGCCAGGTGAAGGGCACCACGGTCATGCCCAGCTCGCGCTCGATCTCGTCCATCAGGTTCAGTGGGTCCTGCACTTCGCGGTCCATCTTGTTCACGAAGGTGAGGATGGGCGTGTTGCGGGCGCGGCACACCTGCAGCAGGCGGCGGGTCTGCGGCTCCACGCCGTTGGCCGCGTCGATCACCATCAGCGCGGCGTCCACGGCGGTGAGCACGCGGTAGGTGTCTTCGCTGAAGTCCTGGTGGCCCGGCGTGTCGAGCAGGTTGATCACGCAGTCGCGGTATTCCATCTGCATCACGCTCGAGGCCACCGAGATGCCGCGCTGCTTTTCGATCTCCATCCAGTCGCTCGTGGCGTGGCGGGTGGCCTTGCGCGCCTTCACCGAGCCGGCGATCTGGATCGCGCCCGAGAACAGCAGCAGCTTTTCCGTCAGCGTGGTCTTGCCTGCGTCGGGGTGGCTGATGATGGCGAAGGTGCGGCGGCGGCGTACTTGCGAAGCCAGTGGGTTGGGCGTGGGATCGGACATGGGCAGGCGTTGGCGCCGGCATCGAGCGGCGCCACCTCAACAAGGCAGGGGAAAGGTGGGATTATCGGCTCCCACCTCCTTGCCGCCAGGCGGCACCGCCGAGACGCCGACATGTCCGATCCCGTCGCACCCGCATTCGCTCCCTTGCCCGAGCCACCGTACTACGCGGTGATCTTCGCCTCGCTGCGCACGCCGTCCGACGACACCGGCTACGCGGCGATGGCCGAGCGCATGGTCTTGCTCGGTGCGCAGCAGCCCGGCTTCCTGGGCATCGACAGCGCCCGCGGCGCCGACGGTTTCGGCATCACCGTGTCGTACTGGGCCAGCCTGGACGCCATCAGCGCCTGGCGTGCCCACGCCGAGCACACGGTGGCCCGCGAAACCGGGCGCGATCAGTGGTATCGGCAATACACGCTGCGCATCGCCAAGGTCGAACGCGCCTACGGGTTCGAGGCATAGTCCAGCACGTCGCCAGCCATCTCACGCAGCGGCGCAAAGCCCGGCAGGCGCTGCCCCGGGAGCGTCTCGGATGCGCCGGCCGACGACATCAGGGCGATGCTCGACGCCATTGTCGGCACAGCGATTCCGATCGAACGCCTGGCGGGCGCGGCGGGGCCGGCGACCCGCCGGTTTCAGCGCGCCAGCGGATTCGGCGTGGGCTCGGCGATCTTGCTCAGCCGGTTGCGGTCGGTGTGGTGGAAGGGCTCGGCCTGGCCGTGGATCTGCAGCACCGTGTCTTCCTCGTAGCCCCAGCTGCCGTCGTCGTAGGCCGTGACCTGGATGCGGAACTCGGTGGTCCTGAAGGCGTGCAGCAGGAAAGGCGCCGAGCAGATGCCCCAGGTTTCCAGCCCCTGCGTGGCCTTGAGCTCGAAGCTCGTGGCGTCGGCCGCCGCCGTGCCACTGGCCATCGCGGTCTGCCCGCGCGGGATGGTCAGCGTGTGGATGATGCAACCGGTGGCCGGCTCCCACAGCCAGTAGCCCACCTGGTCGTGGTAGGTCTTCACCTGGTCGGGCTTGGTGACATGCGTGTGATAGCGCAGGCCGTACAGCAGCTGTGGGCCGTTGGTCTGCGGGTCGATGGGCTGCAGCTCGATGCGCTCCACATAGGCCTGCTTCTTCGGGCCATCGGCCTTGGGCTTCACATCCAGCCCGCGCGTGCCCTGCCAGACGCCGGCCAAGGCGCGCAGCGGGCCCAGGTTGGCCAGCGTATGGACGTCGATGTCGCTCGGCTCGGTGTAGATGTCGGCGGGGAAGTGTGCGGATGGATCGCTCATGGTGTGGGTGGCTCCTCGGTATCGATCAGGACAGCCGCGTCACGCCGTTCAGGGGGCAGGCATACACGGCATTGCGCAGTGCCGCAATGGCCTCGTAGCGCGTGAAGCTGCGGCGCCAGGCCAGCACCACGCGGCGCGAGGGCACCGGCGCCTCGAAGGGGATGTAGCGGATATGCTCCTGGCGCTCGGCCGGCACGCTCAGGCGTGGCACCACCGTGACGCCCATGCCCGAGGCCACCATGTAGCGGATGGTCTCGAGCGACGAGCCCTCGAAGCTCTTGCGGATGCCTTCGGCGTCGCTGGCGAAGCGCGCGAATTCGGGGCACACCTCGAGCACGTGGTCGCGGAAGCAATGGCCCGTGCCGAGCAGCAGCATGGTCTCCTGCTTCAACTCTTCCGCGCTGATGCGTTTGCGCTTGGCCAGCGGGTGGGTGGCGGGCACCGCCACCAGAAAGGGCTCGTCGTAGAGCGCCGCCACGGCCAGCCCGGTGTCGGGGAAAGGCTCGGCCATGATGGCGCAGTCCAGCTCGCCGGTGCGCAGCATCTCCAGCAGCCTGACGGTGAAGTTCTCCTGCAGCATCAGCGGCATCTGCGGCATGCGCTCGATCGTCTGCTTCACCAGATCCGGCAGCAGGTAGGGGCCGATGGTGTAGATGATGCCCAGCCGAAGCGGGCCCGACAGCGGATCCTTGCCGCGCTTGGCGATCTCCTTGATCCCCGCCGCCTGCTCGATCACCGACTGCGCCTGGCGCACGATGGCCTCACCAAGGGGCGTGACGCTCACCTCGGCCGAGCCGCGCTCGAACAGCTTCACGTCGAGCTCTTCCTCGAGCTTCTTGATTGCCACCGACAGCGTGGGCTGCGAGACAAAGCAGGCCTCGGCCGCGCGGCCGAAGTGCTTCTCGCGCGCCACCGCGACGATGTAGCGCAATTCGGTGAGCGTCATGGCGTGGATTATCCGGCACCGACCGGCAGTCCCGCCCAGAAGACGCCACTCAGGCCTTCAGGAAATCCAGCCGGCTGTCCAGCCAGCGTTCCACATGCGCATGGGCGGCGCGCGCATCCTGTTCGATCAGCGTGGCGGCGGCCCGCCGCGCCCGTTCCAGCAGCGCGGCGTCCTCGGCCAGGTCGGCAAAGCGCAGCAGCGCGTCCCCGCTCTGCCGGGCGCCCATGAACTCACCCGGCCCGCGGATGTCCAGGTCGCGCCGGGCAATCTCGAAGCCGTCGTTGGTCTCGGCCATGGCGCGCAGGCGGTCCTTGGCCGAGGGTGACAACGGGCCGCTGTAAAGCAGCACGCAGACGCTGGCCGTGGCGCCGCGGCCCACGCGGCCGCGCAGCTGGTGCAGCTGGCTCAGGCCGAAGCGCTCGGCGTGCTCGATCACCATCAGGCTGGCGTTGGGCACGTCCACGCCCACCTCGATCACGGTGGTGGCCACCAGCACGGCCATCTCGCCACTGGCGAACAGCGACATCACCGCGGCCTTCTCGGCCGACGGCATGCGCCCGTGCAGCAGGCCCACCATGCGGCCGGGCAACGCGGCGCTGAGCTGGGCGTGCGTTTCGGTGGCGTTCTGCAGATCCAGCGTCTCGCTTTCCTCGATCAGCGGGCACACCCAGTACACCTGCCGGCCCTGCGCTACCTCGGCGCCGATCTTGCTGATCACCTCGGCGCGCCGGTTGTCGGCAAACAGCTTGGTGAGCACCGGCGTGCGGCCGGGCGGCAGCTCGTCGATGGTGCTCACGGCCAGGTCGGCGAAGTAGCTCATGGCCAGCGTGCGCGGGATGGGGGTGGCGCTCATCATCAGCAGGTGCGGCTCCAGCGTGGCGTGGGCCAGCTTCTCGCGCAAGGCCAGGCGCTGGGCCACGCCGAAGCGGTGCTGCTCGTCGACGATGGCCAGGCCCAAACGCGCGAACTGCACGTCCTTCTGGATCACGGCGTGGGTGCCGATCACCAGGCGCGCCTGGCCACTGGCCACGCGCTCGACCATGGCCGTGCGCGCCTTGCCCTTGCGGCTGCCGGTGAGCCAGGCCACCTCGATGCCCAGTGGCGCCAGCCACTGCACCAGCTTGCGGAAGTGCTGTTCGGCCAGGATCTCGGTGGGCGCCATCAGCGCGCACTGCCAGCCGGCGTCGATGGTGATGGCAGCGGCCAGCGCGGCCACCACGGTCTTGCCCGAGCCCACGTCGCCCTGCAGCAGCCGGTGCATGGGTTGGGCCAGCGCCAGGTCCGTCGCGATCTCGTCCACCACGCGCTGCTGCGCGGCGGTGAGCTGGAAGGGCAGCGCAGCGAGGAATTGGTCGTGAAGCGCGCCGCGCCGCCGAGGCATGGCCGGCGCGCCCAGCTTGGCGCGCTCCTGCCGGGCCCACAGCTGCGACAGCTGCTGCGCCAGCAGTTCCTCGTACTTCAGCCGTTGCCAGGCCGGGTGGCTGTGGTCTTCCAGTGCCGCCATCGAGGCCGATGGCGGCGGGTGGTGCAGCCAGTGCAGCGCCTCTCGCAGCGGCGGCAGGCCGTGCGGCACGGCACCGGGCGGCAGGATCTCGTGCAATGGCGCGCGGCCCAGGGCCGAGGCAACGGCTTTTCGAAGATAGGCCTGTGGCAGCTGCGCGCTGCTGGGGTACACGGGCGTCAAGGACTGGGCCAGCGGCGCGCCCAGGTCCACGGCCTTGAACTGCGGGTGCACCATCTCCAGCCCGAAGAAGCCATCGCGCGGCTCGCCGCGGGCACGCACACGGGCGCCTTCGACCAGGCTCTTTTGGTGCGAGGGGTAGAAGTGCAGGAAGCGCAGCAGCAGCTCGCCGCTGTCGTCGCGCAGCCGCACCACCAGTTGCCGGCGCGGGCGCTGCTCGATGCGCGCGTCGGTGACCTGGCCTTCCACCTGCGCGGGCGTGCCATCGCGCAAGTGTGCAATGGGCACGAGGCGTGTCTCGTCCTCGTAGCGCAACGGCAAGTGCAGCGCCAGATCGATGTCGCGTTTCAGGCCCAGCTTGTCCATCGCCCGCTGCGGCCCCGAGCGCTCTGCCGCCTTGGCAGGTGGTGCGGCTGGGTTGGCGGAGGCCTCGGGCATGGCGCGATTCTGCCGCCGGCTCGGCGCGCGCTTCAGTTCACATCGGCCAGCGCAGCGCGTCGCCGCGCAACAGCTCCCAGGCGCGCGCCAGCTGCATCACGCCGAGATCGTCGTGCCGGTGTCCAGCGATCTGCAGACCGATGGGCAGCCCGGCCCGGGTGAAGCCACAGTGGATCGACGCGGCCGGCTGCTCGCTCATGTTGTAGGGCAGGGTGAAGGCGATGTGCTCGAAGGGACGCGCGGCATCGTTGCTGGGGCTGGCCCATTCGGCCGGGTAGCTGGGCTCGGGGGCGGTGGGCGAGAGCACGAAGTCAAAGGGCTGGCAAGCGGCCACGGCCGCCTCGCGCAGCGCGCCCATCTGGCTGTAGCCGCTGAACACCTCGGCCGCGGTGAGCGTGGCGCCGGTGGCCACCCAGTCGCGGATGTAGGGCAGCACCTTCTGCTGGCGCTCCAGCGGCAGCGCACTCATGTCCAGGTAACTGCGCATGCGCCAGAAGCGGTCCATGCCATCGGCCATCTCGCGCGTGCAGAAGGCCGGGACGCGCTCGACGATGGCGCCGGCGGCCTCGAATCTTCGCGCAGCGGCCTCCACCGCGGCGCGGGTCTCGGGCTCGACCGGGGTGCCCCAGCCGGCGTCCAGGTGCAGGCCGAGCTTCAGGCCGCGCAGGTCGCGGTCCAGCTGCAACCAGGGAATGCCCTGGTAGGGCAGGCTCATGGTGTCGCGCCAGTCGGGCCGGGTGAGCACGGTCATCAGCCAGGCGGCGTCGCGCACGTCGCGCGTCATGGGCCCGGCCACGCGGCCGGCGTAGGGCGGCTTGATGGGGATGCGGCCGTTGCTGGGCTTCAGGCCGAACAGTCCGCACCAGCCGGCGGGCAGGCGCACCGAGCCGCCGATGTCGGTGCCCACGTGCAAGGGGCCGTAGCCGGCCGCAGCGGCTGCGCCGGCCCCGGCGCTGGAGCCGCCCGGGTTCTTGCTCAGTTCCCAAGGGTTGCGCGCCAGCTTGTGGAAGCTGGACAGGCCGGAGGACAGCATGCCGTAGTCCGGCATCGTGGTCTTGGCCAGCAGCACCAGGCCGGCCTCGCGCCAGCGGGCGGCCGGGGGCGAGTCAACCGCTGACGGCACCAGCTCGGTGGCGGCGGTGCCCACCGGCATGGGGCAGCCTCGGGTGGCGATGTTCTCCTTCAAGGTGCCGGGCACGCCGTCGATGGGCGACAGGGGCTGGCCCTGGTGCCAGCGCGCCTGGCTGGCACGGGCTTGCTCGAGTGCGACCTCGGGGTCGTACGCATACAGCGCGCAGAGCTCGGGCTCGCGGCGATCGATCTGCGCGATCACCGCACGCGTGACTTCCACCGGCGAGAGGCGGCCGGCGGCATAGGCGTCGGCGAGTTCGCAGGCGCTGAGCGTGTGCAGTTCGGACATGGTGACCTTTGCTGGTGCGGGTGACGGGTCAGCGCGGCTTGGCCGGCTGCCGCGCGAGGAACAGCGCCAGGTTCGCCGCCGCCTGGGCCCGCACCTTGTTGCGCACGATGGGTGACCAGCCCAGCAGCACGCCGGGCGCACCCAGCGCCTGGCGCGACCAGCGCCAGAAGCTGAAGCGGTCGCGGTGCCTGCGGATCAGCCCGGCGGGCGTGAACTCGAATTCGGCATCGATGATGTTGTGCACCAGGCGGCCGGTGGCGGAGAAGCGGTAGTGCGCCTCCCAGTGCGCACCGTGGTCGGTGATCTGGCTGGCTTCCAGCCGCCACGCGTCACGACCCTTGCTGCGCGTGGCCTCGCACAGCATGCGCCACATGCCGCCCACTTGGTGCCGGCCTTCGAGCGTGAACACGGGGTCCTCGAACTCGGCATCCGCTGCGTAGCAGGCCTGCATGGTGTCGCCGTCGAGTTGTGCAAAGGCGGCGTAGAAGCGGGTGATGGTGTCGCGGTTCATGCAAGGGCCTCGCGCAGGGGGACGGGCTGCGAGCGTACCCGCTCGGCGTGGTGGCAGGCAGCCTGGTGCCCGTCGGCCAAGGCGCGCAGGGCGGGCGCCCGGGTGAGGCATTCGACCTGACGGAAGGCGCAGCGCGGCGCGAACGCGCAGCCGCCTGGGGCCGCCACGGGTTCCACCACGGCGGCCAGGCTGCGCTCTGCGCCCGGCCGTGCCCGTGGCACCGCGTCGATCAGCGCGCGGGTGTAGGGGTGCGCGGCGGCGTGAAAAAGCACATCGGGGCGGCCCTGCTCGACCACGCGGCCCTGGTAGAGCACCAGCACCTCGTCGCAGACCAGGTCCACCACCGCCAGGTCGTGGCTGATGAACAGGTAGGTGACGCCCAGCTGGTCCTGCAGGTCCTGCATCAGGTTGAGCACCTGCGCCTGTACCGACACATCGAGTGCGCTCACAGGCTCGTCGGCCACGATGAGTTTGGGGCCGGTCACCAGCGCCCGTGCAATGGCGATGCGCTGGCGCTGCCCGCCAGAAAACTCGTGCGGGTACTTGGACAGATCGGCCGCCCGCAGACCCACCGATTCAAGCATCCTGGCGGCGCGATCGCGCTGCGTTTCGACGTTGGTCTCGCCCTGGGCGATCAAGGGTTCGCGGACGATGCGCTCCACGGTCTGGCGCGGGTCCAGCGAGCCGAACGGGTCCTGGAACACCATCTGGAAATCGGCGCGGGCGCGTTTCAAGTCGCGCGCCGACAGGGCCTGCAGGTCGCGCCCGCCCATCAGCACCTGGCCAGCCGTGGGCGCTTCGAGCGCCATCACCAGCCGCGCCAGCGTGCTCTTGCCCGAGCCCGATTCGCCCACCACCCCAAGGCTGCGCCCGGCCTGCAGCTGGAAGCTCACCCCCTGCAGCGCGGTGACCACCGGTGCCGCCGAGAGCAGGCGCTCGCGCGGCAGGCGATAGTGGCGCACCAGGTCGCGTACTTCGAGCAATATCGTCATTCAGCCGTCCCGGGCCGCCGGCAGGCGGTCGGCCGCGTCGAGGCGGATGCAGCGGGCGGCGTGCCCGGGCGCCACCCCGTGCGGCTCGGGAAGCGCACTGCCACAGGCCGCTTGCGCCAGATCGCAGCGGTCGACGAAGGGGCAGCCGGCGGGCATGTCCAGCAGCTCGGGCACCCGACCGCGGATGGTGGCCAGGCGCGTGCCACGCGCCAGCCCGAGCCGGGGACGTGCGGCGAACAAGCCGCGGGTGTAGGGGTGCGCCAGGCGTGTGAACACACTGGCCGTGGGGCCGCTCTCGACCACCGTGCCGCCATACATCACCAACATGCGCTGCACCGATTCGGCCATCACACCCAGGTCGTGGCTGATCAGCAGCAGCGCCATGCCATCCTCGGCCACCAGTTGGCCGATGAGCGACAGCACCTCGCGCTGGATGGTCACGTCCAGTGCGGTGGTGGGCTCGTCCGCGATCAACACATCGGGCCCGCAGGCCAGGGCGATGGCGATCACCACGCGCTGGCGCTGGCCGCCGGACAGCTGGTGCGGGTGCGCGTCCAGCCGCTGCGCCGCCTGCGGCAGTTGCACGCGCTCGAGCAGGCGCAGCGCCTCGGCGCGGGCGCTGCGGGCATCCAGACCCCGGTGCAGGCGCAGCGATTCGCCAATCTGCCGGCCGATCGTGTGCAGCGGATTCAGCGCCGTCATGGGCTCCTGGAAGATCATCGCCATGCGGTTGCCGCGCAGCTGGCACCAATCGTCTTCGGGCGCGCCGATCAGCTCGCGGCCGTCCAGGCGGATCGAGCCGCTGACCTGCGCGCCTTCGGGCAGCAGCCCCATCAGCGCCAGCGCGGTGATCGACTTGCCGCAACCCGATTCACCGATCAGGCCCAGCGTGCTGCCCCGCTCCAGCGCCAAGGACACGCCGCGCAAGGCCTCTGCGGGCCCGCGGGGGGTGCGCAGTGCGACGCGCAGTTGATCGACTTCGAGCAGGGCCAAGCGGATGGACGGGTCGGGGAATCAGCCCCGACGATACCGCCTTTGCACGCCCGGCCCCCGGCAATGCGCGGCCCGCTGCCGCTTACGCCGTGGCGGCGGCGGCCAGCGGCAGGGTGGCGACCTCGTCGGGCGACATGGGCAGCGCGAACAGGTAGCCCTGCGCATAGCGGCATCCGATGGCCTGCAGGATGCCGATCTGGGCGGCGTCCTCGACACCCTCGGCCACGCTGGCCAGCCCCAGGTTCTCGATCAGCGTCACCGTGGCGTGCACCACGGCCAGCACGTCGGGGTTGTCTGCGATGCCGTTCAACAAGGACTTGTCGATCTTGACCAGATCGAAGGGGTGGTCGCGCAGGCAGGTCAGCGTGGAGCCACCCGTGCCGAAGTCGTCCATCGCCAGGCGCACACCGAGGTCGCGCAGGCGGCGCATCAGCGCACGGCCGGTCAGCGGATCCCGGGTGAGCTCGCGTTCGGTCACCTCCAGCTGCAGGCGATTCGCCGGCATGCCGGTTTCTGCCAGCACCGCCAGCACGTGCGCCACGAGGCGGTCGGCCTGCAGCATCTGCATGCGCGAAACGTTCACGCTGAGCAAGGGCGGTGCCTTGTCGCCGAGCATGCGCCACCAACCCATCCAGTGCTGGCAGGCCGCTCGCAGCACCCACTCGCCAATGGGCAGGATGAGCGAGCTGTCCTCGGCCAGTGGCACGAACTCGGTGGGCTCCACCTCGCCCAGCTCGGGGTGGGTCCAGCGCAGCAAGGCCTCCACGGCGATGACGGCACCGGTTTCCAGGTCGATGATGGGCTGGTAGACCAGCGAGAACTCGCGCCGCTCGATGGCTTGGCGCAGCGCCTCCTCCACCGCCAGATCGCGCTCCAGTCGGGCGTTCATGCAGGGGTCGAAGAAGACGGCCGTGGCGCGCCCGGCGCGTTTGGCCTCGACCATGGCGATGTCGGCGTCGCGCAGCAGGTCGTCGGCGCTGCGGCCATCGGGCTCGGCCATGGCGATGCCGATGCTGGCGCTGGAGTGCACTTCCTGGCCGGCCAGCGGGTAAGGCTCGGCGAACACGGCGAGCAGCCGCTTGGCCACGCGCAGGGCGTCTTCTGGCGTGCGCGCGTCGGGCAGCAACACCACGAACTCGTCGCCTCCGAAACTCGCCACGGTGTTGCCGCCGTTGCGCACATCGCCCGCGCCCAGCGCGCCGCGCAGGCGATCGGCGATCTGGATCAACAACTGGTCGCCGGCCGCATGGCCCCAGGTGGCGTTGACGTTCTTGAAGCGGTCGAAGTCGACGAACAGCAGGGCGAAGCGCTCGTTCGGGTTGGCTTGCAGCGAGGCCACGGCCCGTTCCAGGCGCTGCAGCAGCATGGCGCGGTTGGGCAGGCCGGTCAGGCGGTCGGTGTGCCTGGCGTGGAAGAGCTGATGCTCCAGTGCCTTGCGCTCGGTGATGTCCATCTGCGTGCCCACCACCAGCAGCGGATGGCCCTCTGCGGTGCGTGTGGCCACGTGGCCGCAGTTCTTCACCCAAACCCAGTGGCCATCGTGGTGGCGCAGGCGGCTCTCGATCTCGCAATGCGCGCGCTGGCCATCGAAGTGTTCGCGCCAGCGGCGTTTGACCTGTTCTCGGTCATCGTGCTGCAGCCGATCGGCCCAGGTCTGCACGCTGATGGGCTGCAGCTCGTCGAGCGTGTGGCCCAGCATCTCGGCCCAGCGCTGGTTGACGCTCATCGCGCCGGTCTGCACGTTCCATTCCCAAACGCCAGCCAGGGCGCCGTCGAGCAGGCCTTGCAGGCGCTCGACCTGCTCGCGCAGGTTCGCGCCTTCGCACGGCGCCGCTGTCGATGGGGCGAGCGCTGCGGTCATGTGTTCAGTGCGCCGATGAAGGCTTCGACCGACTCGGGCAACTCTCCGGCCAAGGCGTCGAGATCCGCCTCGGACAGGCCGCAGCGGGCCAGGGCCAGGTCCAGGTCGGCGCGGGCGCACTCGTCGCCGAGGCCAAATCCGCTGCGCGTGGCCAGCGCGTCGGCCAGGCGGGTGATGGCGCACAAGTCGCCCGCCATGGCCTCGGGCAAGCCACCGGCGGCGTGGTGCGCCACGGTCAGCTGCAGCCACACCGGCAGTTGCCAGGCGTGCATCACCAGTTGCCCGCAATGGGCGTGGCTCAGGCCCAGATCGGGTCGGGCCAGGCCCAGAGCCGCCTGGCGGGCCATTTCGTCCGGTCGCAAGGCCCAAAACACCAGCATGCCCACTTCGTGCAGCACGCCGGCCATGAAGGCCTCGGCTTCCAGGGCCGGCGCGCACCGCCGGGCCAGCGCCTGGGCGGCGAGCGCGGCGGCAATGCTGTGGCGGCGCAGCCGGGCGGCCTCGGCGGCGGCCATGCCCGCGTGGGTGGTCATCACACGATCCAGGCACGCTGCGGCGGCAATGCCCTTGACGGTGGTGGCGCCCAGCACCTGCACGGCACGCTGCACCGTGCCGACCTCGCCACAGCGACGGTAGTAGGCCGAGTTGGCGACCTTCAAGGTGCGCAGTGCCAGGGCAGGCTCGGCGGCGATCAGTGCGGTGAGTTCGGCCAACTCGATGCCGGGCCGGTACAGCGCGGCCATTCGTTGGGCCTGGCCCACGCCGCCGCCAGGGGCCAGGTTCATCGCACGGGCCCCGGCGAGGATTTCCGCGTCGTCCAGCTTGGCGCTGGACCTCGAGAGCGTGGCGATGGACATCGAAACCTGCGGCGCGTGAAAGACCCCCGCAGGCTAAGGCCCCGCGTCCCGGTTCGATTGCATGAAAAGGCCGGTGGACCGGCCGCACTTCGCGCGGCGCGGTGGGCACAGGCGCCAATGTGGCGTGGCCGCGGCGCTCGCCCTCCCCGACGGGGCGCGTTCAGGCGGCGCGGTCGCGCAACAAGTCGAGGTAGGCGACGGACACCAGGTCCGACTCGGCAACACCCAACTGCTGCATCAACGAGCGGGCGATGGCGTGCCCTTCGGCGTGCGGCTGCCCCGGGCGCAGCACCACCTCCAGCTCCAGGAAGTCGCCCAGCCCCTCCACGCGGTCGAGGTGGATGCGGGTCTGGCCCACCAACACCAGGATGCGCTCCTTGCGCACCCGGCCCAGCAGGCCGCAGGCCCGCTCCAGCACCTCGCGCAGGGAGTCGGGCTCGCTGACGGTGCTGATTGCGTAGTCGGACACCTTCGGGCCGTCGGCGTTCGCGCGGTGGTAGTGGATCAGCTCACCGGTGCCGTCGGCAAACACCCGCAGCTTGAGCCGCCCGTGGGGCACGGTGAAGAAGGTGTCGTCCTGGTGGATGAGCTGCGCGTGCTCGTCGTCCGACAGCGCCTGGGCAAGTGGCAACAGGGCCGTCACGCTGGCGATGCGGGCTTTGATCTCGACGTTGGCGGGCATGGTGGGCGACTGTACGGTACGGCCGGCGCGGCCAGCGCGACGCCCCGCCGCTTCACTCGGCCTTCAGGCATCATTCGATCCATCGCGCCCGGTGCTCGCCGGCACGCCCGAAACCTTTGGCCCACTGGAGTTCCGATGATCCCGACAAATCGCCGCCGCGCCCTGCAATGGCTGGGCGCCACCGCCGTGTCTCTGCCGCTGGCCGCGCCCACCTGGGCGCAGGACCGCAAGCCCGTGCGCCTGTTGGTCGGTTTTCCGGCCGGCGGTGGCACCGACGCCATCGCGCGCCTGCTGGCCGAGCGCTTGAAGGACGAGCTGGGCGTGCCCGTCATTGTCGAGAACAAGCCCGGCGCCGGTGGCCAGCTGGCCGCGCAGGCGCTGAAGGCCGCTGCACCGGACGGCACCACCTACTTCCTCACGCACGACCACACCGTCTCGATCCTGCCGCTGGTGGTCAAGGCCCCGGGCTTCGACACCGCGAGGGATTTCGTGCCCGTGGCCGGCTTTGCCAACTTCGCCAATGCGCTGGCCTTGTCCGGCGGCACGCCGGCCAAGTCGGTGGCCGAGTACGTGGCCTGGGTCAAGTCTGCGGGTGGCGGCAAGGGCGCGGTGGGCGTGCCGGCGCCGGCCTCGGTGCCCGAGTTCCTGGTCAAGGTGCTGGGCGAGAAATTCCAGCTCGACCTGGTGGCTGCGCCCTACCGCGGCAGCGCGCCGATGATGGCCGACATGCTGGGCAACCAGATCAATGCCGGTGTGGCCTCGATCCCCGATTTCATCGAGAACCACCGCAGCGGCAAGTTGCGTGTGGTGGCGGTGATGGGCTCGGCGCGGCAGGCCACTCTGCCCGACGTGCCCACGCTGGCCGAGGTGGGGCTGGCCGGCTTCGAAGAGCTGCCGTTCTATGGCTTCTTCGCGCCCACGGGCACGCCCAAGGCGGCGCTGGACAGCTTCTCGGCCGCGCTGGCCAAGGTGGTGGCGCAGGCCGAGGTGAAGGAGCGGCTCACCGCGATGGGCCTGGCGGTCGGCTTCATGAGCCAGGCGCAATTCGCCGCACGCGAGCATGCCTACACGGCGGTGTGGTCGCGCATCATCAAGGCCAGCGGCTTCCAGCCGCAGTGAGCTCTACCAGGCCTGATCGCGCCCCGCCGATGAGCGAACCGGCTGCCGCAGCTCGGCATGGGTGTTGACTGGGCCTGTCGCAAATCAAGGCGCCAGGCTCCAAGCGCTTGAGTCAACGAAGGGCCGCTCCCGAAGCGACGAAACATGCGGCTGAACAGTGCTGGCTGAACCGGCTGGGCCGCCCTACACTCATTCGAGCGGCCACTCCAACTACAGATCGAGAAAAGGCGTTGATCGGCCTCAGCGACCAAGGGTGAAGGGCCTTTTCGCTGGCACCCAACGTTCGAGACGATCCGCCGAGTCTTTTTCTGCGTGTGAGCTGGTCGGGCCACAGGCTCCGGCCGACCTCGAGGAGGTTCAGCCGGAGCGCAGCGGCGCGCCAACGAGGTCTCACAGGCATCGGGGCGCGCCTGAGGAGAAGTCGAATGCGCGGTATTCGTTTCTTGCGATGGGGTCTGTCGCTGGCGCTGCTGATCATCACCCTCGTGCAGCTTGGCTGCGGTGGTGGAGACGCGAACCCGGAGCGAAAGCTCAAGGCGGCTGCTGCGACGACTGCAGCTGTCGAGCCCGCGTTCCTGTTCTACGGCACGACCTACCCAGGTTCAGGGCCGTACCCGAGCACCCTGGTCAGCATTTCGCCAGTGGACGGTCGCCAAGCCCTGCTGGGCACCGTCGCCGGCAGCACCCGCGCCGCCAATGCCATCGATGTCGATCCGCTGACCGGTGCGCTGTATGGGGTGGACGGATCGGCCACGCCCGGCGCGCTGCTGGGCATCGACCTGAAGACGGGGCTGTCGACCACGGTGGGCACGGTTCGCGATGTTGCTGGCCAGGTGGTCACCATGGGTGGCCTGACTTTTGCGGCTGACGGCACCATGTATGTGGCCGCCTTGGCGACGATTGGCCGTGTCGATCGTTCCACCTACAGGTACACCGAACTCTTGGTCCTGCCGGCAACCGAGTATGTGACCAGCATCGAAATGTCGCCTTCCGGCGTCCTCTATGCGGTCTACAACTCAAGGCCGAGCGGGAAGCAGACGCTGGTGTCGATCGATCCTGAGACCAAGGCCGTGACACGCCAGATCGACATCAATGGCTCGTTCATGGTGGGCGATCTGGACTTCGCACCGGACGGCTACCTGTATCACACGAACTACAGTAATTTGTTGGCCCGGATCGATCCCGCCAACGGGGTGCAGACCCCCGTCGGGCTGGGCAGCGTGACGGCGCTCGCCGCGCTGGCATCTCCGCCATCGCTCGACGTCACCGCGCTGTTCGACTGGGCGGAGCGGACCTACCCAGAGTACTTCCCGAGCCAGCAGTCCAATCGCACGTCGCCGCCGTGGGTGTATCGGTACTACCCCGAGTCCGGCAACTACGTCGGTGTGTCGGGCACCACGGTTGCCGTGCTTGGCCCGATGACCGATGGCGTGATCCACACGGTCGGGCAGGTCGCTGACTTCGCCTGCCAGGTCCGCCCGACGACCTGCAGCCCACCCTCGATCAGCGCGCAGCCCGCGTCGGTGTCGGTGACCGCACCCGCGGCCGCCGTGTTCACGGTCGCCGCAGGTGGCAGTCCGGCGCCAAGCTACCAGTGGCAGGTCAGCAGCGATGGTTCGAGCTACACGAACATCGAAGGCGCCAAGTCCCCGTCGTACAGCCTGGCAACGACCGCGCTGGCCGACCATGGCAAGCGTTTCCGCGTGGTGATTGCCAATGCGGCTGGCTCGGCCACCAGTTCGGCCGCCACGCTGTCGGTCTATCCGGTCATTGGCAGCTATGCCTTCTCCGCCATCGCAGCGAAGATGACCGTGCCGCGGGCGATGCACACCGCCACCACTTTGGCCGATGGCAAGGTGCTGGTCACCGGCGGCACCAGCACCAACGCCTTCCCCGGCCCGGCGCTGAACACGGCGGAAATCTACGATCCCGTCGCCGGCACCTTCCGCGCACTCACCGCCAGGCTGCGGTCGCCGCGCGTCCAGCACACGGCCACCCTGCTCGCCGATGGCAAGGTGTTGTTGGCGGGGGGCCAGGCCGACACCAACGATGGGGACGGCGTCGCCACCGCCGAGCTGTTCGACCCCACGACACAGACCTTCACCAGCTTGGCGGCTTCGATGGCCTCGCCCCGAGGCGGCCATGCGGCGACCTTGCTGCCCAGCGGCAAGGTCCTGCTTGTCGGCGGATTCAACCGGGGCGCCGGCACGCTCAAGTCGGACGCCGAACTCTACGACCCCGTCGCCCGGACCTTTGCTGCATTGAGCGCGAAGATGCTGCTGCTGACAGAAGGCCATCGCGCCACGCTGCTGCCCGACGGCAAGGTCCTGATCACCGGCGGTGCAGCTTCGAACTCGATTCGCCTCGTGCCGGAACTGTTCGACCCGGTGACGCAGACCTTTTCCGCCAGCTCGGCTCGAATGTCCACGCCGCGTGGCGGCCACGAATCGACCCGGCTGCCCACGGGAGCGGTCCTCGTCAGTGGCGGAGCCACGGTCTTCAGCCCCACGCAACTGACCGCCTTGAGGTCCGCCGAGGCCTTCGATCCAGCGACGAGCGCCTTTTCGCCCCTTTCAGCCACCATGGTGGTTCCCAGGGCGACCCATGCCGCGGCCTTGTTGAGCGACGGCTCCGTGCTGCTCGTCGGCGGCATCTCATCCGGCGCCAACGGCAGCTTCGTCATCCTCGATACGGCCGAGGTCTTCAAGCCCGCGGTGGTGACGGCCAAGCCCACGGTGACCCTCAGCGCCGAGCCCCCCAGCCTGTTGCTGGGCGCCTCCACCACCTTGCGCTGGTCCTCCACGTCGGCCGACAGCTGTTCGGCCACTGGCAGCTGGAGCGGGTCGCGCGCCACATCTGGCGCGCAGTCCATCACGCCCGCGACGTCGGGCACCTTGAGCTACAACCTGTCCTGTACCGGTCCCGGCGGCACCGCCAGCGCAGCAGCGACGGTGGTCGTGCAAATCCCGCCGCCAGTGCCAACGGTCAGCCTGAGTGCCGGCAGCGCTTCGGCCCCGGCTGGGTCGGTCATCGCCTTGCAGTGGAATTCCACCAACGCCAGCAGCTGCACGGCTTCGGGCGCTTGGGCCGGCAGCAAGGCCAGCTCGGGAGCCGAGTCGGTGCAGGCAGGCACCGCGGCGGGCTCACGTACCTTCACGTTGACCTGCACCGGGGCGGGCGGCAGCGCCAGCTCGACGGTGACCGTGAACGTCACCGACATCGCCTGTGCCCAGATCGGTGGGGTATGGACTGAAACCGCGCGGGTGATCGGCACCTGCGTGCCTGCCGACGACTATGACTCAGGCACCGTCTCGGGCACCGGGACGATCGTACAGAACGGCTGCAACATCAGCTACACGGTGGCCGGCATCCCGCGCACGGGCAAGGTCACCGGGTTCACGTTGACGCTCACCGGTCCGGTGGCGGTTGCGGGCCCGGACATCACGCTGACCGCCAACACGATCACCATCACAGGCAACATTTCCGCCGATGCGCGGCGAATCACGGCCACCGGCGTCGGCCAGCTCGGTGGTGTGTTCAACGACGGATTCAGCCAGATGTGCACGCTGACATCGACCTCCACGATGACCCGTTGACCGGTCGAATCGCTTGCATGGCAAGCTCAGCGCTTGCGTGCCAGCTTGGGGTCGAGCAGGTCGCGCAGCCCGTCGCCCATCAGGTTCAGCCCCAGCACGCTGAGCGCAATCGCCACGCCGGGGTAGACGGCCAGCATGGGCGCCTGGAACATCAGCGTCTGCGCCTCGTTGAGCATGCGGCCCCAGCTGGGCTGCGGGGGTTGGGTGCCCAGGCCCAGGTAGCTCAAGGCGGCCTCGGCCAGGATCGCCGTGGCGAACGAGATGGTGGCCTGCACGATCAGCACGCTGGCGATGTTGGGCAGCACGTGATCGAGCGTGATGCGCCACGCGCCATGGCCGGCGGCTCGCGCGGCCAGCACGTATTCGCGTGACCACACCGCATTTGCCGCACCGCGCGTGATGCGCGCGAACACCGGGATGTTGAAGATGCCGATGGCGACGATGCCCGTCACCAGCCCCGGCCCGTAGATGGCACCCAGCATGATGGCCGACAGCAGCGCCGGGAAGGCGAAGGTGAAATCGGCGGCGCGCATCACCAGCTCTTCCACCCAGCCGCGCCGGGCCGAGGCCAGGCAACCCAGCAGCACGCCCGCGGCCAGGCCGATGCCCACGGCGATGACACCCACCACGATGGAATTCTGCGAGCCCACCAGCAGCTGCGAGGCGATGTCTCGGCCATAGTTGTCGGTGCCCAGCCAGTGCGCCGCGCTCGGCCCCTGCAGCTTGTGCGGGATGTCCATCTCGGCCGGCGGATAAGGCGCCCACAGCAGCGACACGCTGGCGGCCAGCACCAGCAGCACGCTGAGCACCGCGCCCAGCAGAAAGCTCGGATGCCGCCGCGCACGGTCAAGAAAGCCGGGCGCCGCCGCTCCACCCAGCAGACGCCGCGGAACCGGCTTGGCCGGGCCGCTGGGGTCGCCCCCCAAGGACTCGGAGAGTCCCGGTCGGGCACTCGGGGGAGGCGCCGAAGGCGCTCCGGGGGGGGGCCTAAGCATCACTGGCCTTCAAGCGGGGATCGATCAGCGCGTAGAGCACATCGACCGCGAAGTTCACCACCACCACCACCGCCACCAGCAGCATCACCACGTCGCGCACCACCACCAGGTCGCGGTTGGCGATGGCCTGGAAGATCAGCCGACCGATGCCGGGCAGCACGAAGACGTTTTCCAGCACGATGGTGCCGGTGATCAGGTTGGCGAACTGCAGGCCCATGATGGTGAGCACCGGGATCATCGCGTTGCGCAGCACATGCTTCCACAGCGTGGCGCGGCGCGACAGGCCCTTGGCGCGCGCGGTGCGCACGAAATCCTCGCGCATCACCTCCAGCACGCTGGACCGCGTCACGCGCGTCAGGATCGCCGCCTGCACCAGGGCCAGTGCCACGGCCGGCAGCAGCAGGGCGCGAAGGCCGGGCCACAGCCCTCCGCCGTCGTCCTCGGCCCAGCCCGGAAAGCCGCCGGCGCTCACCCACTGCAGCTTCACCGCGAACAGCAGGATCAGCAGGATGGCGAACCAGAAGCTGGGGATCGCGATGCCCACCTGGCTGAGGGCCATCACGCCCACATCGCCCAGGCGGTTGTGGCGCGATGCGGCGTACAGACCCAGCGCCAGTGCCAGCACGGTGGTCAAGCCCATGGCCAGCAGGGCCAGCGGCAGCGTGACCTGCAGGCGCTCGACGATCAGCTCGGCGGTGGGCGTGCCATACGCGTAGCTGTCCACGGTGTGGCCTTGCAGCAGGCCGCCCACCCAGCCCAGGTAGCGCTGCAGCGGGGCCCGATCGAGCCCCAGCTTGCGCTGCAGCGCCGCCAGCGATTCCGGCGTGGCGGTGTCGCCCAGGATCACCTGCGCCACGTTGCCCGGCAACAACTCCAGCACCGCGAACACCAGCATCGACGCGATGACCAGCGTGGCCACGAAGGTGACGATGCGCTTGGCGAGGAAGACACTCATGGGCGACGGCGGGATCGGGGCGGGAGCGGGCCTTGGGGCGATCTATCATGCCCGAAACCCCAGTGGAGCCCGCGATGCACGCCCTTCCATTCGATACCCGCCAGCTGCTCATCGGCGGCCAGTGGCGACACGCCGCCAGTGGCCAGACCCTGCCCTTGATGAACCCCAGCGACGGCACGCTGCTGGCCGAGATCGGGCGCGGCCAGGCCGCGGACATCGACGCCGCGGTGGCCGCCGCGCAGGCCGCCCTCGACGGTGACTGGGGGCGCCTCACCGCCGCCGAGCGCGGTCGCCTGATGCTGAAGATGAGCGCACTCGTCATGGCCCAGGCCGATGAGCTCGCGCGGCTGGAGGCGCTGGACGTGGGCAAGCCCGTGAAGCAGGGCCGTGCCGATGCGCTGGCCATGGCGCGCTACCTGGAGTTCTATGGCGGTGCGGCCGACAAGGTGCACGGTGAGACCATCCCGTTCGCCAACGGCTACACCGCGCTGACGATCCGCGAGCCCCATGGCGTCACCGGCCACATCGTGCCCTGGAACTATCCGATGCAGATCATCGGCCGCTCGGTGGGCGCGGCGCTCGCCATGGGCAACGCCTGCGTGCTCAAGCCGGCCGAGGAAGCCTGCCTCACCGCGCTGGCTTTCGGCCGGATCGCGCAAGAGGCGGGATTCCCGGCCGGCGCCATCAACATCGTCACTGGCCTGGGGGAGGAGGCGGGCGCGGCGCTGTCGGCGCACCGGGGCGTGTCGCACCTGTCCTTCACCGGCTCGGTCGCGGTGGGGCAGATGATCCAGACCGCGGCGGCGCAGAACACCATCCCCGTCACGCTGGAGCTGGGCGGCAAGAGTCCGCAGATCGTCTTTGCCGATGCCGACCTGGACGCCGCGCTGCCCTTCCTGGTCAATGCCGGCATCCAGAACTGCGGGCAGACCTGCTCGGCCGCGTCGCGCATCCTGGTCGAGCGCGCGGTGTTCGACGCGGTGGTCTCGCGCATGGCCGATCGCTACCGCGCCTTGCGCGTCGGCCCGGCCATGGACGACCTGGACGTGGGACCGGTGATCAGCGCGCGCCAGCGCGAGATCGTGCAGGGCTACCTCGGCGTGGCCCGCGACACGGGCTTGAAGGTGGCCGCGCAGGCGGTGCTGCCGGCCGACCTGCCTGCCGGGGGCTGCTACGTGGCGCCCACGCTGCTGGCGCCGGCGGCACCGGACCACCGCCTGGCGCAGGAAGAGATCTTCGGCCCGGTGCAGGTGGTCATTCCATTCGATGGCGAGGCGCAGGCCCTGAACATCGCCAACGGCACCAGCTACGGCCTGGTCGCGGGCGTGTGGACGCGTGATGGCGGCCGCCAGTTGCGCATGGCGCGCAAGCTGCAATGCGGGCAGGTGTTCATCAACAACTACGGTGCAGGCGGTGGCATCGAGCTGCCCTTCGGCGGCGTCAAGCACTCGGGCCACGGTCGCGAGAAGGGCTTCGAGGCGCTGTACGGCTTCTCGTCACTGAAGACCATCGCGATCAAGCACGACTGATCGGGCGCAGGCCCGATGGCGTCAGGCCGACGCGGCCGCGCTCAGCTCGGGCAAGCGCTGACCAGGCCTTCGATCAGCCACACCTGCATCAGCCCGGCCATGCGCGAAATGGCCGCGTCGGCCGAGCCGGATCGGGCTGCGGCGCGCTCGCAGAGTGCTCCGAAGCGCTCGCCGACGAGCGCGGCCTCGAGCAACTCGGCCTCGTCATCGTCCAGCGACCGCCATTGCGTGGCCAGCTCGCGACGCCAGACCAGCAGGGCGTGCGGCCGGGCCTGCGGGGCCGGCAGATCGGGTTCGGCACCGGTGCTGCCGTCCTGGGCGTCGAGTGCGCGCCACGATGATTCCACCGCCCACTGAAGGCGCAGCAGCACCACGCTGGGGTGGAAGCGCAGGCGCAGCGCGGGCCAATCCGCCGGGTCGATCGGCCGCAGCGCGGCCACGTCCAGCACCGCCGCATCGGCGGCATCGAAGGCCGCGCGCAGTGCCCAGTCCATGCGCGCCAGGTCCACCAGGGCCGGGTGGGGCACCAGGGCCTCGTCGGCCCGGGCCATGTGGTCGGCCAGGCGATCACCGAACCAACGGATCGACGGCTGGGTTGGCGGATGGGCCTGCAGGTAGGCGCGGGCCAGGGCCTCGAAGGCGTCGTCACCCATCGCACGGGCCAGCACCTCGAAGTTGTCGCGCAGTGCGCGCACCAGCCGGGCCGCGTGCGCGTGCCGATAGACGTCGATCAGCGCTGGCGAGCCATCGGCGCGCGGCTGCAGCCAGGCGCCGCTGCCCGTGGCCTCGCCCACGATCGCATGGGCCAGCGCCTGCTGCTGTGCACGCAGCGAGGTCGGTGCGCCCATCATGCCCAGGCCTCCTCGACCGCAGCCTGTTCGTCCAGCACCCGCCGGGTGATCTGGCGCGCGGTGTCCAGCTCGGCCAGCAGCTCGTCGAGGGCCGGGATGTGGTCGTCGCGCTCGATCATCGTGGGTTTGGGGCCCAGGCGTCGCACAGTGTGCTCGTACAGTGCCCACACGGCGGCGCACACCGGCGCATCGTGCGTGTCGACGAGAAAGCCATCGGCCATGGCATGCCCGGCCAGGTGGATCTGCAGCACGCGGTCCGCCGGGATGGCGTCGATGAATCGCTTGGCGTCGAAGCCGTGGTTCACGCTGTTGACGTAGACGTTGTTCACGTCCAGCAGCAAGGCGCAATCGCTGCGGCGCAGCAGCTCGGCAATGAATTCATGTTCGGCCATCTCGTCGGCGGCGAAGCGCACATAGCTGGACAGGTTCTCCAGCACCAGGCGCCGGCCCAACAGATCTTGTACGCGTCCGATGCGCTGGCACAGGTGGTGCAGCGTGGTCTCGGTGTGCGGCAGCGGCAACAGGTCGTGCAGGTTGCGGCCGGACACGCCGGTGAAGCACAGGTGATCGGACACCCAGCCGGGCTGCACGCGTTGGGTCAGCGCCTTCAGTTCGCGCAGGTGGTCGAGGTTCAGCGCGTCCGTGCCCCCGATCGACAGCGACACGCCATGCATCACCATCGGGTAGTCGGCCCGGATGCGGTCCAGGTGGTGCATGGGCGAGCCGCCGGGCACCAGGTGGTTCTCGCTGATGATCTCCAGCCAGTCCACCGCCGGACGACGTTCATGGAAGTCGCGGTAGTGTTCGGTGCGCAGACCCAGGCCGAAGCCCTGCACGCGGTCGGTGGTCATGGACGGGCTCCCGCTTGGCGTCGTGGCTGGTGGCGACAGGCCCCGCGGCCTCGCCGGCAGGGCCTGTCGGGGGCAAGCGCTTACTTGGCGACCTTGCCGCCGGCGTCGGTGCATTCCTTGGCCGACTTGGCGCTGACCCAGCCCATGCCCTTGCAGCTGTTCTGGCCCTTGCACTCGCTCTTGGCGGTCTTGCACTCGCTGGTGCCCTTGCAGCTGTTGGTGCCGGTGCACTTCACGCCCATGTCGGCGGCTTGCACGGTGGAGGTGGCCAGCAGACCGGCGGAGAACAAGGCAGCGGCGGCGGTGGCGATGGCGATGCCGGATTTCAGATGGGTGGACATGGGGCGATCCTTTCGGGACGATGGACGGACTCAGGGGTGGAGCCCCAGCACGCTCGGCTGAGCGCCGGTCGACACTGGGGACGGACGTCTGTCGTCAATGGGTCGCCGGTCCTTACAGGCGCCCGAGAAAAATCGCGCGGCGTCTTGGCGCCGGGTTGCGCGGCCTTCCCTGGCCGCGCTTCGCCTCGGGCCGATCAGCCCGGCGTGCCGATCACCGCCGCCATGGCTTCGGCGGTGCGCCCCACGTTGTCGTTGTTCAAGCCGGCCACGCAGATGCGGCCGGAGCGGATCAGGTACACCGCGTGCTCTTCGCGCAGGCGATCCACCTGGGCTGCGCTCAGGCCGGTGTAGCTGAACATGCCGCGCTGGGTGAGGAAGTAGTTGAAGTCGCGGCCGGGCAGCAGCGTCACCAGGCGCGCATGCAGCGCGCGGCGCATGGCTGCGATGCGCTCGCGCATGGCAGCCAGCTCGGCCTCCCACAGCGGGCGCAGATCGGCATCGGCCAGCACATGCGAGACGATCTTCGCCGCGTGGATGGCCGGGCTGGAATACAGGCGCCGCACGGTGAAGCGCAGCTGGCCCATCACCAGGTCGGCCTCGGCCTTGTCCGCGCACACCGCGCTGAGCGCGCCGCAACGCTCGCCGTACACGCTCATGCTCTTCGAGAACGAATTGGCCACGAAGAAGGTCAGGCCGGCGTTGGCCAGTGCACGCACCGCGTAGGCGTCCTCGACGATGCCGTCGCCAAAGCCCTGGTAGGCCAGGTCGAGGTAGGGCAGCAGCTCGCGCTCGCGCAGCACGGGGATCAGGGCGTCCCACTGCGCGCGGCTGAGGTCCACGCCCGTGGGGTTGTGGCAGCAGGCGTGCAGCAGCACGATGCTGCGTTGGGGCAGGCTGCGCATCGTGGCCAGCAGGTCATCGAAGCGCACGCCGCCGGTCTTGGCGTCGTAGTAGGGGTAGGGGTTCACCTGGAAGCCACTGCCCTCGAACATCGAGCGGTGGTTGTCCCAGGTGGGGTCGCTCACCCACACGGCACTGCCGGGCAGCCAGGCCTTCAGGAAATCGGCACCCACCTTCAGTCCGCCACTGGAGCCCACCGTCTGGATGGTGGCCACGCGTCCGGCGGCGATGGCGGCGTGGTCGCGACCGAGCAGCAGCGCAGCCACTTCGCGGCGGGCGGCCGCATCGCCCTCCATCGCCAGGTAGGGTTTGGGGCCGCCCTCGGCCAGGATGCGCTGCTCGGCCAGCTGCACGCTGGGCAGCACGGGCAGGCGGCCCTGCTCGTCGAAGTAGATGCCGATCGACAGGTTCACCTTCTGCGGCCGGGGATCGGCGTGGAAGGCATCGACGAGCGCAAAGATCGGGTCGCCGGCATAGGGCTGCACGTGCTGGAACATCGCGGGCTTTCTGGGGATGGGCTGAAGCCCGGATTATCGAGGCGAGCCGCGCGGTGGTTCAGGCCACCCACTTCACCCAACGGCCGTGCGCATGGCTGCGGGCCAGCAACCGGGTTTGGGGTGTGCCATCGCCCGTCAGGCTCAGCCACCAAAGCGTGCCATTGGCCAGCTCGGCGGCGCTCACCGCGGCGTCACCCGGGCCCGGCGCCCGTGGCGAGCCGAGTTGCAGGCCCGGGCCCTCGGCACTGAGCCAGGCCACGCCGCGCCGCTGCACCAGCCCGCGCATCTGTGCCACGTGGGTGGCCAGCGCGTCGGCGTCGAAGTAGGCCAGCACCCAGCTGTTGAACACCACCGGCAGCGCCGCACCGGCGCCCGTGGCGGGCAGCGTGTCGAGCCAGCGCTCGATGGCGTCCACGCCTTCGGTGGAGCGCATCAATGGCCAGTCGTGGTGGGCCACGATGGCGGCGGCCTGATCGAAGCGCTGTGCGCGCGCCAGGTCGTGTGGCCACAGGCAGGCGCGCAGCCAACGCCGAGCGGCGGGGTCGCGCACGTCCACCGGGTTCAGGTCGAGGCCGGCGCGAAAGGCGATGTGCAGATCGTCCCCGGGCGAGGGCGGCGGGATGCCATCCACCGGGTGGCAGGTGACGAGGGGCACGTCCGGGCCGGCCGCTGCGCCCATGGACACCGCGCCGTGGCGATAGGTGTAGCCATCGACGCCCAGGTTCAGGCCGGCGCTGCAGCCGAAGTCCAGCAGGGCCAGACGGGCGCGACGCGTGATGCGGGCGATCTCGCCCAGCGCGGGCCACAGCACGGCGCAGCGGCCGATCTCGTTGGTCTGCGTGGCGTTGTGCGCGATGGCGGACTGGAGCGCGCCTTGCTGTTGGTCCAGCAGCTCATCAAGTGCGGCCGCGACTCCAGCGTCGACGGGACGCTCACCGCCTGCGCTGGGAAAGTAGGCCGCCAAGGCGCCCCCGGCTCCGGCCAGCACGCGATCATGGAGGGCGGCCAATAGCAGGTTGGGTCGCTGCTGCATGGGCTCGGCTGCGTCCAGCCAGGCCAACGCATCGGGCCTGTGCGCGAGCAGCTGGCACAGCGCGACGTACACCGGCTCGTGCGCACACTCGGTCCGGGCAAAGCGTTCGAACTGCTGGCGACGCCGGCCCAGCCGGTCGGTGCCCAGCCCTTCGGCCCGGGCCGACGTGGGGTCGGTGGCGGGCACGGCCCCTGCTGTCACGCAGCCAGCGCCGCTTCGATGTCGCCGGCCAGTTGCTCCGGCGCGTCCTGTGGTGCATAGCGCTTGCGCACCTGGCCGTCCTTGCCGACCAGGAACTTGGTGAAGTTCCACTTGATGGCCTTGGTGCCCAACAGCCCGGGCGCCTCGGCCGAGAGCCACTGGTACAGCGGGTGCGCTGCCGCGCCGTTGACGTCGACCTTGCCCATCATCGGAAAGCTCACGCCGTAGTTCAGCTCGCAGAACGAGGCGATCTCGTCGTTGCTGCCCGGGTCCTGCGCGCCAAACTGGTTGCTGGGGAAGCCCACCACCACCAGGCCGCGGTCCTTGTAGGTGTTCCACAGGGCCTCCAGCCCCTTGAATTGAGGGGTGAAACCACACTGGCTCGCGGTGTTGACGATGAGCAGCACCTTGCCCTGATACTTGGAGAGCTTGACGGGCTTGCCGTCGATGGTCTCGGCGTCGAAATCCCCAATAGAAAGTTCGGCCATGGCTGCGACACTCCGAGTGTGGCGGTTGAAGGGCCGCCGATGTTATCCACCCCCACTGCAAGCCGCTTGCCTGGGCTTGCGCCACGCTGTTGCCCAGCGGGTGATTCCATGATCTGCAACCGAGCCGCCTGATGTCCGCGCCCATTCCCGTGGCCTTGCTGGGCTTCAGCACCTTCGAGCGCAATGCGCTCGCGTCGTACTTCCGCCTGGCGCCGCGCAGCCAGCCGAGCTACGTGCATGTGCTCGACGTGGACGACGCCCGCTTTGTCGTGGCCGACTCCGACCAGGCCGGTGTGCCCGAACTGCTCGACGCCTTGGGCCGCGTCGGTGACGCCGTGTTCATCGGCACGCAGAGCCCGGACGCTGCCGCCGCATGGATGATGCGGCCCATCGACCCGGCCCAGGTGCTGCGCGAGCTGGACAACCTGCTCACCCAGCGCGAGAACCCCACCACGGGCACCGGCCCGCTGCCCATGAGCACGATGTCCACCTCGCGGGCACGCGCGGCGGCAAATTCCACCTTCGGCGAGCGTGGCGCCCTGTCGCGCCGTGCGGCGGACGACCAAGCCGTGCCGGTGGACATGGCGGCGCGCCGCGCCGATGCGGCGGCCCGCCGCGAGCGGCGCCTGGCCTCGCTGCGGCCGGTCACGGTGCGGCGTGCGTTGCTGGTCGACGACAGCGAGATTGCGCTGGCGTTCCTGGAGCGGCACCTGGTGCGCCTGGGCGTGGCCGCCGACTGGGCCATGAACAGCAACAAGGCGCTGGAGCTGATGTCGCAGCGCCCCTACGGCTTCGTCTTCCTCGACGTCGATCTGGGCGAGAAGAGCGACATGGACGGCCTGGAGCTGTGCCAGCACATCAAGCGCCGCCACACCCACCCAGGAGGCCGCGCGCCAGTGGTGGTGCTGGTGTCCGCCTTTCACGAAGCCGTGGACCGCGTGCGCGGCACGCTGGCGGGCGCCGATGAGCAACTTGGCAAGCCGCTGGACATCCCGGCATTGGAGCGTCTGCTCGACGCCCACGGCATCGAACGGGTCGCGGCGCCGTAGCCGGCAGCCTGCCGTCAGTCGCCTTGCCAGGCGGCCAGCGCGGCGGCTGAGACGATCAGGACACCGCCCACCGCGTTCTGACCATTGAGGTGGCCGGCACCCAGCGCGATGGCCGAGCCGCTGGCAAAGAACACCTCGGTGATCATCACCACCGCCGTCGTGTGCGCCGCCAGTCGCGCAGCGCCGAATTGCAGTGCCAGGTTCGAGGCCAGGAACCAAGCCGCCAGCGCCAGGATCGAGGCGACGACCGCGGCCGTTGGGGCGGGTGGTGCCGATGCCTGGCCCGAGTGGGTGAGCAGCAGCGCGACCGCCAGACTCACCACCGCGCCGCCACCGAACATGGCCATGGCGCGGGCGGACTCGCTGCGCTGCGATTCGCGTCGCAGCATCACGTTGTTCAGCGCGAAGCTGAAGCCACCCAGCAGCGCCAGCGCATCGGCGGCGCCGAGCGCGAGCGACCCGTGGCCATCGGTCGGCCACAGCACCACCAGTGCGCCGGCCAGCGCCAGCGCCACACGCAGCAGGGCCTGCGGGTGGATGCGCTCGCCCAGCAGCGGCCGGGCCAGCAGCACGGCCCACAGCGGCATCAGGTAGAACAGCAGCACCACGCGCACCACGTCGCCCACCGTTACCGCCCAGTTGAAGGTGGCGTTGGTGGTGCCGGCGGCCACCACCAGCACCCACAGCGTGGGGGTGCGCAGCACCTCCAGCAGGGCGCGGGGCCGGGCCAGCAGCAGCACGGCCACGGCCACCAGGTAAGTGGTTGCCGTCACCCACAGCGGGTGCAGGCCACGTTGTTCCAGCTGCCGAAAGGGCCACCACGAAACGCCCCAGGTGAAGGCGTTGAACACCAGCGCCAGCGCCGGCAACAGCCGGCTGGTGGCGAGCCCGGCCACGCCCCCACTGTGCGTCGGCAGGTGCGCGCTCAATGCGCCTTGTCCGACCGGGCGATGGCCAGCAGGCGCTCCACCTCGTCGCGGTGGGTGACGCCGTTGTTCACATGCCAGCGGCGGATCAGCTCCATCACCCCGGCCACCGTCAGGCCCAGCACGGTGATGGCCGCAAAGGCGGACAGGCCCAGCTTGGTCATGCCGGCATTGAAGCCGCCGATGGCCAGGATGCAGGCCTGCTCGTTGAAGTTCTGTACCGCGATGGACCGGCCCGCGCCCATCAGGTTGTGGCCCCGGTGCTGCAGCAGCGCGTTCATCGGCACGATCAGGAAGCCGCACAGGCCACCCAGCACGATCAGGAAGGGCGCTGCCACCCACACGTTGGTGAGCACGTTCAGGCCGATCATCAGGAAGCCCACACCGATGCCCAGCGGGATGACGCCCACGGCGCGGTCCAGCCGCATGCGCGCCGAGGCCAGCACCGCCCCGATGGCCGAGCCGATGATCACCACCCCGGCCAGGCTCGACGCCTGCGCCGTGCCGTAGCCCAGCGCCGCCGCCGCCCAGGCGAACACGATCACCCGCAGGTTGCCGAACACGCCCCACAGCAGCGTGGTGGTGGCCAGGGTGATCTGGCCCAGCTTGTCGGCCCACAGCTTGGCATTGCACTGCGCGAAGTCGCGCACCAGCACCGCCGCATTGAGCGACAGCGCATGCAAGGGCGCCTCGGTGCGCGGAATGCGCAGGTTGAACACCGCGGCCACGATGTACACGGCCACCATGCAGGCGATGGCGGCCTCGGGCGGCGTGTCCACACCGGTGTCGATCATCGGGAGGTCAAACCCCAGCAGCCAAGGCGACAGCCTGGGCCCGATCAGCAGGCCGCCAGTGACGATGCCGAGCACGATGGAGCCCACGGTCAGGCCCTCGATCCAGCCGTTGCCCTTGACCAGTTGCGAGGGCGGCAGCAGCTCGGTGACGATGCCGTACTTGGCGGGCGAATAGGCTGCCGCGCCCAGCCCGACCACGGCATAGGACAGCAGTGGGTGGCTGCCGAACAGCATCATCAGGCAGCCCACCACCTTGATGCTGTTGCTGATGAACATGACGCGGCCCTTGGGCACGGCGTCGGCGAAGGCGCCCACGAATGGCGCCAGGATGACGTAGAACAGTGCAAACATCGGCGCCAGCGCCGGCACCTGCCAGGCGGGTGCGTTGGAACTTTTGAGCAACTCGATCGCCGCCACCAACAGCGCGTTGTCAGCCAACGAGCTGAAGAACTGCGCAGCCATGACGGTGTAGAAGCCCTTTTTCATTCGCTCGCTTGGCGCGACCCAACGCGCTGTTCGTTTTGCCGATCGGAGCCAAGGGCGGGACAGCGCCCCCGGGCCGACGACCTACGTCGTCCACCCCCCAAGGGGGATGAGCAAAGTGGCCAAGCAACTTTTGCCCATGCGGCCGCCATCCACCAGTCAAAGGCGCCCGGCACCCAAGTGTCGAACGCGGCGCGGTTATAGCACGCGGACCGGTTGCCCGGCCGCCGCCACACCCCCGTCAACCGGGGGCACTGGCAGAATCGGCGGCCCGCTTGCGGGGAGCACCAAGCCCCATGCCAATGCCGACGCCGACATGCCCCGCCCCATCGAAGCCCTGATCCACACCGACGCATTGGCACACAACCTGGCGCGCGCCCGTGCCGCCGCGCCCGACGCGCGCCTGTGGGTGGTGGTCAAGGCCAATGCCTACGGCCACGGGCTGGAGCGGGTGTACGAGCCGCTGCGCGCCGCCGATGGCTTTGCGCTGCTCGATCTGGACGAGGCCAGCCGCCTGCGCGAGCTGGGCTGGCGCGGCCCGGTCCTGTTGCTGGAGGGCGCGTTCGAGCCGCGCGACCTGGAGCTGTGCTCGCGCCTGAACCTGTGGCACGTGGTGCACTGCGAGGCCCAGATCGACTGGCTTGGTCGCCACAAGACGCACCAGGGCCACCGCGTGTTCCTGAAGATGAACAGTGGCATGAACCGCCTGGGCTTCACCCCCACCGCCTTGCGCAGCGCCTGGGCGCGACTGAACGCGTTGCCGCAGGTGGACGAGATCTCGCTGGTCAGCCATTTCTCGGATGCCGATGGTCCGCGCGGCATTGCGCACCAGGTGGCGGTGTTCGACACGGCCACGCGCGACCTGCCCGGCGAGCGCAGCCTGGCCAACAGCGCCGCCATCCTGCGCCACCCTGGCCTGAAAGCCGACTGGGTGCGCGCCGGCATCCTCACCTACGGCAGCGCACCGGATTTTCCCGAACACGATCTGGCGCACTGGGGTCTGCAGCCGGCCATGACGCTGCGCGCCAGGATCATCGGCACGCAGCAGCTGCAGCCGGGCGACACGGTGGGCTATGCCAGCCGCTTCACCGCCGATCGACCCATGCGCATCGGCGTGGTGTCCTGTGGCTATGCCGATGGGTACCCGCGCCTGTGTGGCACCGGCACACCGGTGCTGGTGGACGGCGTGCGCAGCGGCACGGTGGGTCGCGTGTCGATGGACATGCTGGCGGTGGATTTGAGCCCGGTGCCGCAGGCCGGCCTGGGCAGCGAGGTGACGCTGTGGGGTCGTGGCCCGAGGCAAAGCGTGCTGGCCATCGACGAGGTGGCGCGCGCCGCCGGCACCATCGGCTACGAGCTGATGTGCGCGCTGGCGCAGCGTGTGCCGGTGACGGTGGTCTGAGCGCCATCGCAGCCCTCAGGCCGCGGCGGACGGCGGCCGCGTGGCCACGAACACACTGCCCAGGCACAAGGCCACACCCGCGCCGGCCAGCCACGTGGGCTGCCAGCCTTCCAGCGTGGCCGACACCCCCAGCGCGATCACCGGCGTCAACACCCCGGTGAGTGCTGCGCGGCCCGGCCCCTCGCGCTGCGCGAGCTTGAAATACAGCAGGAAGGCCGTCACCGAGCCCAGCGCCGCCAGGTACAGCAGCGAGCCCCACCAGGCCAGCGTGTGCCCGACTTGCCAGCCGATGCCCTGCAGGCCGGCCACCGCCAACAGGCCCAATGCGCCATAGCCCATGCTCCAGGCCAACATCGGCACCAGCGCGATGCCGCGCTGGCCCAGCCTGAGCGTCAGCGCGTTGCCGGTGCAGGCGCAGGTCACCGCCAGCACGCCCAGGGCCAGGCCCAGCCCCGCCTGCGGGCGCGCACCGGCCGAGCGCAACTCGGGCCAGAAGATCAGTGCCACGCCCAGCACGCCCGCGGCCGCAGCGCCCAGGAAACGCTTCGTCATCGGCTTGCCAAACAGCCACGCGCCGCTGAGCGCGTTGCCGAACACCATCAAGGCGAACAGCACCGCGACCAGACCCGACGGAATGTGGCGCTCGGCCTCGTACACGCTCCAGTAGTTCAGCCCGTACTGCACGCCCCCGGTGAGCACCAGCCAGGGGTGCATCCGCGCCGGCACACGCCAGGCATCGCCGCGCCACACGGCCAGTGCGAACAGGCCGACGGACGCCAGCAGAAAGCGCCAGGCCACCGAGTTGAGCACCGGCACCGTGCCCAGCTGGTACAGGATCACATGCCAGGTGGACGCCCAGATCAGTGTGGGCCCCCAGAACAGCAGGCGGGGCGATCGGGCGATGGCGGTGAGCAAGGGGGTGTGCGGACCAGTGGGCCGGCGGTTGTAGCACAGGCCCTGCATTGCCCGCCGCCGACGCCTTGGACGGCCCAGCTAAAGTGCGGCCCGTGAGCACCGCGCCCCGATCCCCCAAGACCCAGTACGTCTGCAACGCCTGTGGCGGCGCCAGCCCCAAGTGGCTGGGCAAGTGCCCGCACTGCAATGAATGGAACACCTTGGAAGAGGCCGTGGTCGAGTCCGCCAGCGGCCCCAAGCACCGCTACCAGTCGCTGGCCAAGACCCAGGCGGTGGCCACGCTGTCCGAGATCGAGGCGGCCGACGTCGACCGCACGCCCACCGGCCAACCCGAGCTGGACCGGGTGCTCGGTGGCGGCATCGTCGAGGGCGGCGTGGTGCTGATCGGGGGCGACCCGGGCATCGGCAAGAGCACGCTGCTGCTGCAGGCGGCCGAGACGCTGTCCAGCCACATCAAGGTCCTGTACGTCACCGGCGAGGAGTCGGGTGCACAGGTCGCCCTGCGGGCGCGCCGGCTCGGCCTGGCCGGCACCCGGCTGCGCGTGCTGGCCGAGATCCAGCTGGAAAAGATCCAGGCCGCGCTGGCCGCCGAGACGCCTGCCTTCTGCGTGATCGATTCGATCCAGACGGTGTACTCCGACCAGCTCACCAGCGCGCCGGGCTCGGTGGCCCAGGTGCGCGAATGCGCGGCGCAACTCACGCGCACGGCCAAGGCCAGCGGCTGCGCCATCGTGCTGGTGGGCCACGTGACCAAGGAAGGCACGCTCGCCGGCCCGCGCGTGCTGGAGCACATCGTCGACACCGTGCTGTATTTCGAGGGCGACACCCACAGCAGCTACCGCCTGGTGCGCGCCATCAAGAACCGCTTCGGCGCCGTCAACGAGATCGGCGTGTTCGCGATGACCGAGCGCGGCCTGAAGGGCGTGAGCAACCCCAGCGCGATCTTCCTGTCCACGCACGGGGCGCCGGTGCCGGGCTCCTGCGTGCTGGTCACGCTGGAGGGCACGAGGCCGCTGCTGGTGGAGATCCAGGCGCTGGTCGATTCCGGCGGGCCGAGTCCGCGTCGTTTGAGTGTTGGACTGGACCGCGACCGCCTGGCCATGCTGCTGGCCGTGCTGCACCGCCACGCGGGCGTGGACAGCCTCGATCAGGATGTGTTCGTCAACGCCGTGGGCGGTGTGCGCATCAGCGAGCCGGCGGCCGACCTGGCCGTGCTGCTGGCCATCCAGAGCAGCCTGCGCGGCAAGGCGCTGCCGCAGGGCTTCCTGGCCTTTGGCGAGGTGGGGCTGGCGGGCGAGGTGCGGCCTGCGCCGCGCGGGCAGGAGCGGCTGAAAGAGGCCGCCAAGCTCGGTTTCTCGGTGGCCATGGTGCCCAAGGCGAATGCGCCGAAGAAGGCCATCGAGGGCTTGACGGTGCACGCCATCGAGCGCATCGAAGAGGCCATTGCGGTGGTGCGCTCGCTGTGAACGGGCCGCCGACCCATCGACCAGGGCCATGAACAAGGTGTCTTCCACATGAGTGCAACACTGGGTTGGGCGCTGGCCGTCATCGGCATTGCGCTGGGGTATGCCGTCTATGGCTGGCCCGGCGTGGCCATGGCCGTTTCGGTGGTGGTGTTCTGGCTGCTGCTGCAGTTCAGCCGCGCGATGCGGGTGATGCGCATCGCCGGTCAGGCGCCGGTGGGCCGGGTGCCCAGCGCGGTGATGCTGCATGCCAAGCTGAAGCGGGGCCAGCGGCTGATGGACGTGATCCTGCTCACCAAGAGCCTGGGCGAAAAGCTGTCGGATGAGCCCGAGACCTGGGTCTGGCGCGACGAAGGCGGCGCTCGGGTCACCGTGGTGTTGCACGACGGGCGGGTCATCGATTGGAAATTGCAGCGCCCGGCCGAAGACGACGCGCCCACCCCGAGCGCCTAAAATCAGCGGTTCACACCAAACCCCCCCGCATTCGAAGGAGACTTTCCCCATGTCCATGTCCGACCGCGACGGCAAGATCTGGATGGATGGGCAGATGGTCGATTGGCGCGACGCCAAGATCCATGTGCTGAGCCATACCCTGCACTATGGCTGCGGCGCCTTCGAAGGCGTGCGGGCCTACAACACGGCCTCCGGCACCGCGATCTTCCGCCTGCACGAGCACACCGAGCGGCTGTTCAACTCGGCCAAGATCCTGCGCATGAAGATCCCCTTCTCGATGGAGCAGGTCGAGGAAGCACAGAAGGCCGTGGTGCGCGAGAACAAGCTGCGCAGTTGCTACCTGCGCCCGCTGGTGTGGATCGGCGACCAGAAGCTGGGCGTCAGCCCCAAGGGCAACACCATCCACCTGATGGTGGCGGCCTGGGAATGGGGCGCCTACCTGGGCGAAGAAGGCCTGAAGCGCGGCATCCGCGTCAAGACCAGCAGCTACACGCGCCACCACGTCAACATCACGATGACGCAGGCCAAGGCGGTGAGCAACTACACCAACTCGATCCTGGCCAACATGGAAGCCACCGACGAGGGCTACGACGAGGCCCTGCTGCTCGACGCCTCGGGCTTCGTCAGCGAAGGCGCCGGCGAGAACATCTTCGTCATCAAGGGCGGCGTGGTCTACACGCCCGATCTTTCGGCCGGTGCGCTCAACGGCATCACGCGCAACACCGTCTTCTCGATCTGCCAGGACCTGGGCCTGACGCTGAAGGAAAAGCGCATCACCCGCGACGAGGTCTACATCTGCGACGAGGCCTTCTTCACCGGCACGGCGGCCGAGGTGACGCCGATCCGTGAGCTGGACCGCATCCAGATCGGTGCCGGCGAGCGCGGCCCCATCACCACGCGCATCCAGGCGGCGTTCTTCGACATCGTCAATGGCCGCAATCCCAAGTACGCCGAATGGCTGAGCAAGGTGTGAAACCCATGACCGATCCCAAAGCAGTGGTCGAAGTGACCGCCAAGGATTTGCAAGGCCCCGGCGTGGTGGCCTGCCCCAACCCGAAGATGACGCTGTGGAGTGCCCACCCCAAGGTGTTCATCGACGTGGCGTCGCAGGGCGAAGGCAAGTGCTCGTATTGCGGCACGGTGTACCGCCTGAAGGCGGGCGAGAAGCTGCACGCGGGGCATTGAGCGCGGCATGAGCGGCGCCCAGGAATTCATCCTCACGCTGGCCTGCAAGGACACCACGGGCATCGTCTACGCGGTGTCCGGGCTGCTGTTCCAGGCCGGCTGCAACATCATCGATTCGCAGCAGTTCGGCGACGTGCAGGGCGAGGACGCCACGGGCCTGTTCTTCATGCGCGTGCACTTCGCCGCGCCGCCGCACCTGGCCTCGGCGCAGATGCTGGACAACCTGTTCGCGCACGTGCGTGGCCAGTACGGCATGGACGCGCGCTTTCACGCCGTGGCCGAGCGCCCGCGCCTGCTGCTGATGGTGAGCCAGCATGGCCATTGCCTCAACGACCTGCTGTTCCGCTGGAAGAGCGGCCAGCTCGGCGTGGACATCCCGGCCATCGTCTCCAACCACCCCGACTACGCGTCGCTGGCGCAAAGCTACGGCATCGCCTTTCACCACCTGCCGCTGCCCATCGGCAGCGACGCGGCCACCAAGCGGGCGCAGGAGCAGCAGGTGGAGGCGCTGGTCGAGCGCGAGCGCATCGACCTGGTGGTGCTGGCGCGCTACATGCAGATCCTCAGCCCCGAGTTCTGTGCCGCGCTCAAGGGCCGCGCCATCAACATCCACCACAGCTTCCTGCCCAGCTTCAAGGGCGCCAAACCTTACTTTCAGGCCCACGCGCGCGGTGTCAAGCTCATCGGCGCCACGGCGCACTATGTGACGGCCGATCTCGACGAAGGCCCCATCATCGAGCAGGACGTCGCCCGGGTGGACCACGCCATGTCGGCCGAGCAGATGACGGCCGTGGGCCGCGACGTCGAATGCGTGGTGCTGGCCCGCGCCGTGCGCTGGCACGTGCAACGCCGGGTGCTGATGAACGGGCACAAGTCGGTCGTGTTCCAGTAGGCCCGCCATGCCGCCCAGCAAGCCGCAGACCGCGCACCTGATGGCCTCGCCCGAGGATGTCGAGGCGCAGTTCTACGAGGCGCTGCGCGAGGGCGACATCGACAAGCTGATGGCCCTGTGGTCCGACGACGACGACGTGGTCTGCGTGCACCCCGGTGGCCCGCGGGTGGTGGGTGTGCAGGCCATCCGCTCGGCCTTCGAGGCGGTGTTTGCCGCCGGCCACATCGTGGCGCAGGCCGAGCAGGTGCGGCGCGTGCATGCGCTCGATTGCGCGGTGCACAACGTCGTTGAGCGCATTGCCATCACCAGCGCCGAGGGCCAGCGCCAGGGCTTCGTCATCGCCACCAACGTGTACGTCCGGACCACGCAAGGCTGGCGCATGGTGGCCCACCACGCCAGCCCGGGCACGGGTGACGAGGTGCCGGAGATCGCCACGCCGCCGTCCATGCTGCATTGAGCGGTTGCGGCCATGCACGATTTCACGGCGCCCTGGTGGTTGCCCGGCGGCAACGCGCAGACCATCTGGCCCGCGCTGTTCTCGCGTCCACACCATGGCCCGCACCATGGCCCGCCCTTGCGCTTCGAGCGCGAGCGCTGGACCACGCCGGACGGTGATTTCGTCGATGTGGACTTGCTCGCGGGCCCGCCCGCCGATTCGCCGGCTGATGCATCGTCTGAGGCGGCCAGGCCGCTGCTGGTGCTGTTCCACGGCCTCGAAGGATCGTCGCGCAGCCACTATGCGCAGTCTTTCGGCCATTGGGCGCGGCAGACCGGCTGGCGCTTTGCCGTGCCGCACTTTCGCGGTTGCTCGGGCGAGCTGAACCTGGCGCCGCGCGCCTACCACTCGGGCGATTTCGAAGAGATCGGCTGGGTGCTGGCCCGCCTGCGCCAGCGCTGCGCCGGACCGCTGCGCGCCGTGGGCGTCTCGCTTGGCGGCAATGCGCTGCTGCGCTGGGCCGAGGAGGCCGGCGACAGCGCTGCCGCCACGGCCGCCGCGGTGGCGGCCATCAGCTCGCCCATCGACCTGGCGGCGGGCGGGCGCGCCATCGGCCGTGGGTTCAACCGGCTGGTCTACACGCGCATGTTCCTGCGCTCGATGAAGCCCAAGGCGCTGGCCAAGCTGGCGCAGCACCCGGGCCTGTTCGACCGCGAGCGCCTGCTGGCCGCGCGCGACCTGTACGAGTTCGACAACGTCTTCACCGCGCCGCTGCACGGCTTCAAGGACACCGACGACTACTGGCGGCGCGGCTCGGCCCAGCCGCACCTGCACCACATCCGCATCCCCACGCTGGTGCTCAATGCGCGCAACGACCCCTTCGTGCCGGGCCAGCACCTGCCGCGGCCGCACGAGGTCGGCCCTTGCGTCACGCTGTGGCAGCCCGCGCACGGCGGGCACGTCGGTTTTCCGGGCGGACGCTTCCCCGGCCACGTGCAGACCCTGCCCCAGGCGGTGATGGGGTGGATGCGCGGTGCGGCACCGCCGCCGACGATTTCAGGCACGATCCCCGGCCATGGATGACATCGTCAAGGCCGCGCTGAAGAAGTGGCCCAATGTGCCGCATTGCTACCACTGGCTGGCGCTGGACGCGCGCGGCGACTGGTACATGCGCGATGAACGCATCCAGCACGCCGGCCCGTTTCCGCGGGTCAAGGGCAGCCGCATCCAGCACGAGAAACTGCGCGAGTTCATCGAGCGCAACTACCAGGCCGACGAGCACGGTCACTGGTACTTCCAGAACGGCCCGCAGCGCGTCTACGTGCAGCTCGAAGCCGCGCCCTGGGTGTGGCGCTTGCAGTGGCTTGGCGCCACGCTGGTGGTGGTGAGCCACACCGGTCGCCCGGCGCAGGTGCAAAGCGTGTGGCTGGACGAAGCCGGGCGGCTGTTCCTGCACACCGATCTCGGCTTCGGCATCGTGCACACCCAGGACGTGCTGGACGCGGCGCAGGCGGTGGAGCAAGGCCTGTGGGCGCCCGAGCCGCTGGCCTTCGCGCAGGCACCACAGCGCTTCGGCTACTCGCTGGATCCGCAACCCTGAGCACCGCGCGCTGCGCGGGCGCGCCATGAAAAAAGCCGGTCACTCGGACCGGCTTCCTGCTGCTCGGGACGCGGGGCCTGCGGCGTGCAGGCGCGCGCTATTTGGTGGCCGCGCTGGCGGCACCCGCCGCGCCACTGGCCGCAGCGGCCGGCAGCTTGGGTTCATCGAACTTGGCGCCGCCCTTGTTGGCCATGTACACCACGGCGCGAGCAATTTCCACGGCGTTGAAGTCGCCGCCGCCCTGCGGCGTCATTGCGCCCTTGCCCTTCATGGCGGACGTCAGCAGCGCCTCATAACCCGTCTTCACGCGCGGACCCCAGGCGGCCTCGTCGCCCACCTTCGGCGCACCGGCAGCGCCCGTGGCGTGGCAGGCCGAGCACTGGGCCGTGAACACCTGCTCGCCGGTCTTCAGCGAGGCGGTGTCCGACACGTCCTTGATCTCGATGCTGCCGATCGGCTGGATGCGCCGGGCCACGGCTTCGGCCGACAGGCCATCGCTGCCGGCTGCCGGCTTGGAGCCCAGGCCCACGTAGTTGATCAGCATGATGATCACGATGATCGGCACCACGAAGGAAGCCAGCACCGCGGCGATCAACTGCTTGGGCGTCTTGATCGGGCCTTCGTGGTTTTCTTCGTGGGCTGCGTGATCGGAGTGCTGGGCGTCGCTCATGGGGTCCTCGGTCTGCGCTGGCGTCTGTGGGTTGCTGCGGCTGCTACATGCCAGGGCCCGCAGGCCCTGAGCAAAACCAGTCGATTATAGGGGGCCCCTTCGCGCACCAAGCCATGCACTAGAATCCGACGCTTGCTGACCGCGGCGACCGTGGTGAAGTGGATATCATGCGGCCCTCCGAAGGCCACGTCGCAAGTTCGATTCTTGCCGGTCGCACCAGTTCGGCGCCATGTCCTGACCAATCTGTCGCGCCATGCGAAAAACCACGCGCGGGAGCCGTGGGCCACGAATGGCCGAACGCGGGGCTCAGTGCCAACGGGGGCAGTTCATCGGCCTGCCCGCTGGAGTGGGCTTCAGCGGGTTCGCCTTGACGGCGCCGCGACCAGCGAGTTCTTCGAAGGCCACCTGCTGCAACGCGGCAGTTTGGGCCGTCGACAGCCCCAACTCGAAGGCAGCGCATTCGTTGTTGCCGAGCGAGCGCGGATCGCGGCCGGTGATGGCACCGAAGACCACCAGTGCCTCCAGGTAATAGCCGTAGGTGCTGGCGTGATACCGGTCGTAGGTCCAGAGGTCGAGCTTGCCAGGCTCCAGCCCGTCGTAGGGATTGGGGTCGGCCACGCCGCTGGCCATCGCACGCAGCCAGGCATCGCCCACCGGGATCACGCCCTTGACGATGGGCGCTGCCGCTGCCGCGGCCTGGTCGTAGCCGACGCGCAAGTCTCGGCCCATGGCCTCGATCGGTTTGCCGTACCAGGCGCCCTTGGCCTCGTAGGTCTGGTCCGCCCGGGTCCAGGTGGCCAGCAGCCGCACGTCCACGCCCGGGCTGCGGTCGGCCAGGAACTCGGCCATGCGCTTCGTGCTGGCGATCAGCGTGGCCGGGTCGCCGGGCTTCTTTTCGTCCAGCGTCGAGTAGCCGTGCATCACCACCACGTCCCAGGGGCGCTGACCGATCACGCCGAGCTTGTTTTCCAGGTGCCACTCGATGCCGACGCCACCCTGGGTCTCCAGCGACACGTCGTACTTCAGCCCCGCCTGCTGGGTGAAGGCCTTGAACAGCGCCGGCATGCCGCCGATGCCCTGCGCGTTCAGGTCGTTGACCGAATCGGCGCGCCAGGTGCGCACTGCCGATCCGGCGGCATAGGTAAAGCTGTTGCCGATGAACAGGATGTCGGCGGCCTGCGCGAGCGCACTGCCCAGGATCAGCCCGGCCAGCACGGCGTGTGCGGCGGCGCGTCGAAGGAGGGTCGTCAGCGGGGCAGAGTGGTCGGGCGCGCCTGGGTTCATCGGCGAATCGTACGAGGTCGCCGCCGCCGCGCCAAGCGGGCGATCCCCGGGGCCTGTGCGGCCAACGCCGCGCCTCAGTCCTTCGCGGTCGGTGCCGGGTCCGACACGCGGGATCGCGCTTGTTCCAGCTCGACGATGAGTTCGTCGACCTCGGCCAGAAACTGCTCACGGCTCGCGTGCGGCGAATGCGTGATGAGTTCCGACGAGTGCTCGGCCAGTTCGTGCTCGCCGGCCAGCCGGGCCCAGCGCCGGACCTCGCAGTAGGCCAACAAGGCCAGTCGACCCAGGTCTGCGCCGCGGCGCGCGCATTGGAGATCGCCCAGCAGGTCCTCGAGGCCGAGTTGCAGTCGAACAGTGGATGCGTTCATGTTGCAGTGCAGCATTGTCCAGTTTGCTGACGCCGTCCTGACGCCAGTGCTCTTGGCACACCGGTCGTGAAATACGCGCCTGCGCCGCGGTCGGAGTTCCCTGCAGCCGAACATCGCGCCGGCTGGGCCCCACAATCCCCTCAGCCATGCTGATCCTCAGCCCCCAGCACTGGGACCTGTTCCTCCGCGGCGCCGTCGCCGGGCTGCTGCTGCACCACGTGGTGCACTTGCTGTGCCCTGGCCCGCGGCCCGCTGCGCGGCTGGCGCTGGCGGCGTTTGCGCTGTCGGTGCTGGCGTATCTGTTCTGCCAGCAGGCGCAGGTGCTGTTGAATCTGCCGCGGCCGCTGGCCTGGCTGCTGCTCGCCGGCTGCGTCAGCTCGCCAGCCTGGATGTGGGCGGCGTCGCGGGCGCTGTTCGATGACGGATTCACCTTCGTGGGCTGGGTGGCGGCGGCCTTGCTGGCCATGCTGGTGCTGGGACTGGCGGCCAACCTGCCGTACTTTCCGGCCGGCGAAGGACCCTATCTGAACCACGCGCCGGGCTCCACCGTGGTGCGGGTGGGCCACCTGCACGCTCTGGCGTCGCTGGGCTTCACCGCCGCCGCGCTGTGGGAGGTGGCGCACGGCTGGCGCGACGATCTGGTGGCCTCGCGCCGGGCGGTGCGGCGCTGGGTGGCGCTGGGCATCGTGCTGTATTCGGCCGTGGCGCTGGTGATCGACCTCGCGTTGCGTGGCGTGGCGGTGGGCCCGCTGCTGCCGGCGCTGCACGTGGCTGGCATCGGCTTGGTGGCGCTGGCCTTGTCGGTGGTGGTGGCGCGCGGCTCGCTGGCGGACGTGCTGGGCCCGGCGGCCCGGGCCGAGCCGGCGCCTGCGGCCACCGCGCCGACGACGGCCACCGCTGCCGGGACCGGGCCCGCCGCCCGGGCCGCCGAGGCCCTGGCCCGGCTCGACGAAGCCATGGTCCGGCAGCACGCCTACCGCCGCGAGGGACTGACGCTGGCCGATCTGGCCGGGACCCTGGGCATGGCCGAAGGGGCCCTGCGCGAGCTGATCAACCAACGCCTGGGCTTTCGCAACTTCAATGATTTTCTGCACCACCACCGCTTGCAGGAAGCGGCGGCGCGCCTGGTGACGGAGGACTTGCCGATCCTCACAGTGGCGCTGGAATGCGGCTATGGCTCGATCGGGCCCTTCAACCGCGCCTTCAAGCAGCGCCTGGGCATGACGCCGACCGAATACCGCGTCGCTGGCCGCCTGAATCGCTCCTCCGCCTGATTCGGCCTGATGTCGCGACGAATCGGCCAGGGTTTGCCAGGAATCGGCCAGACCCGGGCCAGGGCGGCGTCCAGCATCGGCAGCTCCTTTACTGCGCGGAGCTGTCATGCCCACCCTTTGCTCGAAACCTTGGCCCGGCACGGCCACCCTGGCCCTGGCCCTGTCCGTGTCCGTGTCCGGTTGCTCATCGTGGCACCTGGACCGGGCGGCCCAGACCGCCACCGGCTTTGCCAGCCATGTGCTGTGCGACGAGGTGTTCATCACCGGCATCAGTGCCCAACGCGCCTTCGACGAACGCATCCGCCCCTTGCCCGGGCAGGGCGCGGTGGTGTGGGCGCTGGGCCACCGGGTGGATGCCGAGCGGCGTGAAGTGGCGGTGACGCTGGCCGGTGCGTTCGAAAGCCGGGCACAGTTCAGCCCGGGGCAGGGTTGCAGGACGCAACCTGCGTCCGAGGCCGCGTGGCCATCGGCGCAGGATGTCGCCGCCGGTGCGCCGCCGCCACCCGACCCCATTGGATCGGCCGAGATCATCGCCGCCGATCCGCGCCTGCACGCGGCGCTGCTGCGCGCCGTGCCCGTGCCGCAGGACCGCCACCGCACCCGCGCCGTGGTGGTGATGCAGGACGGCCGCATCCTGGGCGAACGCTACGGCGCGGGCTTTGGGGTGGAAACACCGTTGATGGGCTTTTCCGCCAGCAAGTCGGTCACCAATGCGCTGCTCGGCATCCTGGTTCGGCAGGGCCGCCTGCGGCTGGACCAGACCGCGCTGCTGCCGGCCTGGCAGGATCCGGCCGACCCACGCCGCGCGATCACGCCCGAGCACCTGCTGCGCCAGACCGCGGGCCTGGACCTGCTGCAGGACAACAGCGGCTTCGACGCCAGCTCGCAGATCATGTACCGCGTGCGCGACAAGGCTGCCATGGCGGCCGAGGCCGGGCTGGCGGCGCCGCCCGGCACGCGCTGGGCCTATGCCGACACCAACTACCTGCTGCTCTCGCGCGTTGTGCGCGACACGGTGGGCGGCACCGCTGCCGACGTGCAGCGATTCATGCAGACGGAACTGTCAACGCCGCTCGGCATGCGCCACATGCGGGTCGACTTCGACAGCACCGGCACCGCCGTGGGTGCGTCGCACGTGCTGGCCTCCGCGCGCGACTGGGCGCGCCTGGGCCAGCTGTACCTGGACGATGGCGTCGTGGCCGGCCAGCGCGTCCTGCCCGAGGGCTGGGTGCGCTGGAGCACCACGCCCACCCTGAAGACCGGCTATGGCGCCGGTTGGTGGACGAATCGCCTGGCGGGCCCGGTGCCCGGCTGGGGCGTGCCCTGGGGCCTGCCCAGCGCCCCCCGCGACACCTTCTTCGCCCGCGGCTACATGGGGCAGTTCGTGGTGGTCGTGCCCTCGCGGCGGCTGGTGATCGTGCGGCTCAGCTCGGCGCCCGAGCGTGGCGACGACATCGAAGAGACCGACCGCATCGTGGCGGACGTCCTGGCAGCCACGCCCTGAGCCGGTCGGCCCGCCAAAGGCGAAGCGCCCCGGGGTGACCGGGGCGCTGAGGTGGATGTTGATCGAGACCGCGAGGGCCTGGGATTCACTGCGCGGGCGTGGGGGTACCGACTGCGACGGCGGCCAAGGTGACCAGGCCGGCGAAGGGCAGCAGGACGATGAAGGCCAGACCGATGAAGGGGGCGGCGATCAGCAGGCCGACGCGCCGCAGGGCGGTCTTGTGTTGCAGCAGCGCGCGGGCGGCCATCCAGGCGATGAAGCCGAGGCCGACGAAGGGGGTCAACGCGATGTAGGCCAAACCGATGAACGGGGCGGCGAGGAACAGAGCGACATTCTTCAGCGCTTGCAGCACGCGGCGTTGCGGGCCGGTCAGCGGGGTGAAGGGGGTGCGGAAGGCGGCGTAGTCGTGACCGATCCGGATGTTCAGGGTGGCGCTCATGGTGTGCTCCGTAGGTTTGTTCTGGTGTTCGAACCAAGCAATGCATCAGGCGTGCCAGGGCCTGCGAGAGCACGAAAAACGTTGTGAAATCAAGGACTTGGCGTGTCCGGGGTGCCTCGCACCGACCTCCTGACCGTCGGCAGTGCGCCCCGAAGTACAGATGCTTTGCACACCTGGGCGGTCGTGAAAATGAAAAACCGAGCCAAATCAAGGACTTGGCTCGGTTGCGATCGGATATGCGGAATGTTCAGCCCGGCGCGCCGGGCGCGCTCAATCGATCTTCACGTACTCGAAATCGCCGGCCTGGTTGTTGATGCCGCGTGCCGGCGGGGCGATCCAGCTGGCGTACTGGCCGGGCTGGTGGCAGGGCTGCATCAGCGAGACGATGAAAGCCATGTCCGCGTCGTTCGGCAGCCAGGCGGCCCGGCCCGCATCCCACTCGGCCTGCGACAGGATCTTGCCGTCCGGGCCGATGCGAGTGCCGGCAAATTCACCGATGCGCCGGTTGAAGCCCTTGTAGGGCTGCGTGATCTTGAAGTCGATGCCGGCCTTCTCGATCACCTTGTTCCAGCGGTCGATGCCGCCCTGGCAGTCGGCCATGTAGTCGTCGAGCAGGCGGCAGTTGATGGCGCGCAGCGCGGGCACCTGCTCGTCACGGAGCTGTCCGTCCACGACCCGCGTCACGGTGTAGAAGGCGTCCTGCAATTGGTGGTCGTCGCCCTTCAGGTTGGCCTCGTTGAAGCGGCCCTTCAGGCCCGAGCTGAAGGCCTCGGCGGCGTTGCTGGAGACCTCGCTGCCAAACAGGTCGCGCGTCACGCTCATGTGGAAGTTGGCCTTGCGCTGAAGCAGCGGCAGGTCCACCACGCCCAGCTTGCGGATCGCCGCCACGTCGTGCGGGTCCTTGATGCCGGCCTTGTTCATGGCCGCGCAGGTGGCTTCGATGGTGCGGCCCACGCCGGTCTCGCCGACGAACAGGTGGTGCGCCTCTTCGGTGAGCATGAAGCGGCAGCTGCGCGACAGCGGATCGAAGCCGCTCTCGGCCAATGCGGCGAGCTGCATCTTGCCGTCGCGGTCGGTGAAGTAGGTGAACATGAAGAAGCTCAGCCAATCCGGCGTGCGCTCGTTGAAGGCACCCAGGATGCGCGGGTTGTCCTGCTGGCCACTGCGGCGCTCGAGCAGCGCCTGGGCTTCCTCGCGGCCGTCCTTGCCGAAGTGCTTGACCAGCAGGTAGACCATGGCCCACAGGTGGCGGCCTTCCTCGACGTTCACCTGGAACAGGTTGCGCATGTCGTACAGGCTGGGCGCGGTCTTGCCCAGGAAGCGCTGCTGCTCCACCGAGGCCGGCTCGGTGTCGCCCTGCACCACGATCAGGCGGCGCAGCAGCGAGCGGTATTCGCCCGGCACCTCTTGCCAGGCCGGCTCGCCCTTGTGGCGGCCACAGGGGATGGTGCGGCCCTCGACCTTGGGCGCCAGCAGGATGCCCCAGCGGTAGTCGGGCATCTTCACGTGGCCGAACTTGGCCCAGCCGCTGGGGTCCACACCCACGGCCGTGCGCAGGTAGACCTCGGCGTTCTGGAAGCCGTCCGGGCCCATGTCCTTCCACCACTCCAGGTAGTTCGGGTGCCAGGTTTCCAGCGCCCGCAACAACTGCTTGTCGGAGGCCAGGTCCACGTTGTTGGGGATGGCGTCGTCGTAGCTCACCTCGACGAAGGCGTCGGCGCGCACGGACTCGGGGGTTTCGATCAGGGTGTCGGGGGCGTTGCTCATGTCGGCTCCAGAAGGGGCAGGTTCGGGGCGCGCGGCAGGGTCGGCTGCGCGAAAGGGATGCCGCCGACAATGCAAAATAATGCCAATTGACGCAGCGAAGTGCACGATAGTGCCTGCATTGATTCGGGCTTTGATCTGCATCAGAAAACCTGGCGCGCAGTAGGCAAGTTCAGGGAAATCTCGGATGGCCGGCGCGGTGACGTCAAGGACGGCAACGGCGACATGATGCAATTTAATGCCTATTTGACGGGCCGTTCACGGCCTGCCTGGTCCGGCGGGCCTGGCGCCACTACATCAGCGCCACACCCTTGATCTGCGCGTAGAGCACGTCGCCGGGCGCGAGCGCCAACGCCTCGCAGCTCTTGCGGGTGATGCGCGCCAGCAGGGGCGTGCCACCAGCCGCACCGGGCGCACCCAGGCGCAGCCTCAGCAGCGCGGTGCTGCGGTCGGCCTGCAGGCCTTCGAGCACCACGGGCAGTACGTTGAGGATGCTGGTCTGCGCCGGAACCTGCCGTGTCACGCTCACATCGCGTGCCAGCACCCGCGCGCGCACGGCCTGGCCGATGGCCGCGTCGGACTGCCCCAGCCACAGTGCGCCGCCATCGAAAGCGATGCGCGACAAACCGAAGGGCGCATCGTGCTCGACGAGTTGCGCCGCGATCACCACACCCGCATCGTCCTGGCGCGCCAAGGGCAGGTCCACCCGCGCCAGCAACTCGTTCAACGGCCCGCAGGCCTCGACACGGCCTGCCTGCATCAGCACCAGGTGATCGGCCAGTCGAGCCACCTCATCCATCGCGTGGGTGACGTAAACGATGGGCAAGGCCAGCTCGCGGTGCAGGCGCTCCAGGTGGGGCAGGATCTCGGCCTTGCGCGCGGCGTCCAGCGCGGCCAGCGGCTCGTCCATCAGCAGCAGGCGCGGGCTGGTGACCAGCGCGCGCGCGATGGCCACGCGCTGGCGTTCGCCGCCCGACAGCGTGGCCGGTCGTCGTGCCATCAAGGCGCCGATGCCCAGCAACTCGACGGCCTGGTCCAGCGCGATGCGGCGCTCGCTGGCTGCCACGCGCCGCAGGCCGTAGTGCAGGTTGCCCTGCACGTCCAGGTGCGGGAACAGCGCCGCCTCCTGGATCACATAGCCGATGGGGCGCTGGTGTGTGGGCACGAAGAACTGCTGCGCATCGTCCTGCCACAACTCGTCGCCCAAGGCGACGTGGCCCGTCGCGCGCTCGAGCCCGGCCAGGGCGCGCAGCACCGTGGTCTTGCCGCAACCCGAGGGGCCGAAGAGCGCGGTGATGCCTTGCCCGGGCAGGTCCAGCGCCACGTCGAGGTGGAAGTCGCGGCGCGCCAGCTGCAGGCGGGCGACGATCACCGCCTGCCCTCGCGATCGTCGCCGCGCGGCCGGTTCAGCACGTACAGCGCGACCAGCACCACCAGCGCGAACCCCACCATGCCGGCGGCCAGGCGGTGCGCGTCGGCGTATTCATTGGCCTCGACATGGTCGTAGATCGCCACCGACAGCACCCGCGTGGCGCCCGGGATGTTGCCGCCGATCATCAGCACCACGCCGAATTCGCCGACGGTGTGCGCAAAGCCCAGCACGCTGGCGGTGACGAAGCCGGGCCGAGCCAGCGGCAGCGCCACGCTGAAGAAGCGGTCCAGCGGGCCGGCGCGCAGCGTCGCGGCGGCTTCCAGCGTGCGCTCGGGGATGGCCTCGAAGGCCTGTTGCAGCGGCTGCACCACGAAGGGCATCGAATACAGCACCGAGGCCACCACCAGCCCGCCGAAGGTGAAGGGCAGCCGCCCCAGGCCCAGCCATTGCGTGAACTGGCCCACCGGCCCCTGCGGCCCCATCAGCAGCAGCAGGTAGAAGCCCAGCACCGAGGGCGGCAGCACCAGCGGCATGGCCACCAGCGACGCCAACAGCGGCTTGAAGGCCGAGCGCGTGCGCGCCAGCCACCAGGCCAGCGGCGTGCCCAGCGCCAGCAGCAGCAGCGTGGTCAGCGCCGCCAGTTCGGCGGTGAGGCGGATCGCTGTCCAGTCGGCGGGGGTCATGGACAGTGCGCGCTTTTCAAGTGATATTGATGCGTGGCGTCACTGACCGTAGCCATGGGACTGGATCACGGCCTTGGCCGGCGCTGTCTTCAGGTAGGCCAACAAGGCGACGGCGGCAGACTTCTTCTCGCCCGCCTTCAACAGCACCGCGTCCTGCCGGATCTCGCCGTACAGCGACGACGGCACCAGCCAGTAGGACCCCACCACCGGTTTGCCAGGGACAGCCACCTGGGCCAAGGCCACGAAGCCCAACTCGGCATTGCCCGTGGCCACGAACTGCTGGGCCTGCGCAATGCTCTCGGCCGTCACCAGCTTGGGCGTGATGGCTGCGCTGAGGCCGCGCGCCTTGATCACCTCCAGGCCTGCCGCGCCATAGGGCGCAATCTTGGGGTTGGCGATGGCCAGGTGCGCGAACTTGCCCGACGCCAGCACGGCACCCTGGTCGTCGACGAAGCCCGGCTGCGCGCTCCACAGCACCAGCCTGCCGATGGCATAAGTGAAGTTGCTGCCAGCCACGGCATGGCCCTCGGCGACGAGTTTCTTGGGCGTCTCGTCGTCGGCGGCGATCAGCACCTCGAAGGGCGCGCCGGCCCTGATCTGCGTGTAGAACTTGCCGGTGGCACCGGACGACACCCTCAGGCTGTGGCCGGTGGCGGCGGTGAAGGCCTCGGCCAGCGGGCGCAAGGGGCCAGCGAAGTTCGCTGCCACGGCCACGTTCACTTCAGCGGCCAGCGCCGGCGGCGCGGTCAAGCCCAGGCCGAGGACCACCAACGCGCACATGCGGCGCGGCCGGCCCCATGGGCGATGGGTGAAACGGGGGCTGGGCATGCGCCGTATTCTGAGCGATCACGCCCAAGCAGCGGCGCCAGGCCAGCCCGCCGGGCACCGGAGCTCGGCGCGGTGACCCGCGACCGGTCAGGCGGCCATGCCGGCTGCCGCGTCCAGCTTGAACACCCGCACCACCGATTCCAGGTGCACCGCCTGCTGCTGCAAGGCCTGTGTGGCCGCACTGGCCTGCTCCACCAGGGCCGCGTTGCGCAGTGTCACGCTGTCGATGTGGGTGATGGACTGGTTCACCTGCTCGATACCCTTGATCTGCTCCAGGCTGGCCTGCGAGATGCCGCCCATGATGTCGTTCAGCCGCACCACGCTCTGCACCACTTCCTTCATCGTGGCGCCGGCCTGGTGGACCAGCTTCGTGCCCGCTTCCACCTCGCCCACCGAGGTGCCGATGAGGGCCTTGATCTCGTTGGCGGCGGCGGCCGAGCGCCGCGCCAGCATGCGCACCTCGGCCGCCACCACGGCGAAGCCGCGGCCCTGCTCGCCGGCCCGTGCGGCCTCGACGGCGGCGTTGAGTGCCAGGATGTTGGTCTGGAACGCGATGCCGTCGATCACGCCGATGATGTCGGCGATGCGCCGCGACGAGCCGTGGATGGACTCCATCGAGCCGATCACGCGCGTCACCACCTCGCCGCCCTTGACGGCCACTTCCGAGGCCGAGTTGGCGAGCAGGTTGGCCTGGCGTGCGCCGTCGGCGTTCTGCCGCGCGGTGTCGGTCAAACGGGCCATCGAGCCGGCGGCTTCCTGCAGCGCCTGCTTCTGCGACTCCGTGCGGGCCGACAGGTCGCCATTGCCATGGGCCAGCTCGCCGGAGGCGGTGGCGATGGTCTCGCTGCCCACGCGCACCTGGCCCACCACGCCCACCAGGCTCTCGCTCATGTCCTTCAGCGCCTGCAGCAGGTGGCCGGTTTCGTTGCAGGTCTGCACGCGGATGGTCTGCGTGAGGTCGCCCGCCGCAATGCCACGAGCGATGGCCACGCCTTGCTCCAGTGGTCGGGTCACCACCTTCTGGATGAAGGGGTAGATCAACAGCAGCACGGGAATGCAGGTGACGATGGCCGCGATGATGGACTTGGCGCGTTGCTCGGCCAAGGCCGCATTCGATTCGTCGAGCGACATCTTCATGCTCACCACGCCCAGCACCGCGCCCTCGGGCACCTGGTGGCAGGTGGTGCAGTCCTTGCCGAGATAGGCCTTGCCGGCCAGTGCCGGGCGCACGGCGCGCAGGTATTCGCCTTGGCCATCGGACTCCACGCGCACGTCTTCCTTGCCCGAGGCCAGCACCTGCTGCTCCACCGCGTCGGGTGCCGGCGAAGCGCCCGCCGTCCCGGGGCCGAAGACCTTGGACACGTTGTCGCCGCGCAGCACGCGCACGTCGCGGATGCCGTTGAGCTGCTTGACCTGGTCCAGGAACACCGCCCTTTGGGCCACGGTGCCGGTGACCATCATGCCGGTGAGCCCGGCCATCGTGGCCTGGTGCATGCTGAGCGAGAAGCTGCGCGCCTGTTCGATGGCGGCGCTGCGGTTGGCCCGCGCCTCCCAGGTGATGACGCCGGCCCAGACCACGGCCAGCGCAGCAGCGATGGTGACCAGGAGCTGGACCCAGATCTTCGAGTTGATCAAGCGCACGGCGATTTCCTTGACGGTTGCAACGCTCCGCCGCAGCGGACGCCGCCGGCCGCCTCGACAGGCGGGTGTCACGACCGAGCCATCATGGCCGACCGCGGGCAACGGCCAGGCGCCGAAAAGCGCCGCCAAAACCGGTCAAGCGAGCGCCTGAACCCGCACGGTGGTCCGACCGCGTCAGCGACGCACGGTCATGGTGCGCCGGCAGGGCCGGAGGCGGGGCTGGGGGCCGGCGCTTCCAGCACGAAGCGGTCGCGTCCGGCGGCCTTGGCGGCGTACAGCGCCGCATCGGCAGCGCGCAGCAGGTCGTCCAGCGTGCGCTGGCCGTCGTGGCAGGTCGCGATGCCGGCCGAGAAAGTCACCGGTGCGCCGTCCGGCCGCAGGGGGTGGCCACGGGCGGTGTCGCGCAGCACCCGCAGGCGCTGCAGGGCCTGCTCGGCGTTGGCCTGCGGCATCAGCAGCGCGAACTCCTCGCCGCCGACCCGGTACACGACGTCGCTGGTGCGCAGGCCCTCGCTCAGCAGGCGGCCCAGGGCTTGCAGCACCGTGTCGCCCGCCGCATGGCCGAAGTTGTCGTTGATGTGCTTGAAATGGTCGATGTCCAGCAACGCGAGTGTCAGCGGCTGGCCTTGGGCGCCGGGCCGTTGCCGCTCCCGCGCGAAGTGCAGCGCCAGCGCACGTCGGTTGTGCAGACCGGTGAGCGGATCGCGCAGCGTCTGCTCGCGCAGCTCGGCCTCCAGCTGGGCCACCTGCAGCAGTTGCGCGTCGCGCTCGGCCAGCGCCGCCGCCAGTCGCGCCTGCGCCAGGTGGCGTTCGGTCACGTTGCGCAGCTGCAGCAAGCGGCCGATTCGGCGCGGCCCCTCTCCCATGTCGCGGCATCGCACATCCAGCACCAGGGTGCCGGCCTGGAGCACCAGCGTGCCGTCGCCGGGCTCGCCGTGGGTCAGCAATTCGGCCAATGCCGCACCGAACACCGGCCACTGCGCCAGCGGCAGGTCGCGCGGCATGTCCCGGCCGGCCAGGTCGTGGCCAGCCGTGTTGCAGTCCACCACGCGGTTCAACGAGTCGAGCACCAGCACCGGATCGGGCAGGGCACTGAACAAAAGTCGCCTCGACAAGGGCACCACCTTGTGCAGGCGGCTGCTGCGGATCAGCCATGCAAAGCCCACCACCGCCACCGCAAAGCTCAGTGGCGTGGGGTCGCCACCGAACAGCCGCAGGCCGAATCCGAGGTAGGCGATGTTCGCTGCCCAGGGCACCATCATCATGACGAGGAAGGCCTGCCACTGGCGCCGGTCTTCGGGCGCGCACTTGGCGATGGCGTGCACGATGATCAGGGTGGCGGACAACAGCCAACCATAGGCCCAGGCCGCCCCCAGGTAGAACGCCGGCCCGTAGTCATAGCGCATGCGCGGCAGGCCCAGGATGGGCTCGCCCAGGTGCGTCGCCGGGCCATAGAGCCACCCATGCTGGCCATTGGACCAGGCGCATGCGGCCAGCAGCGCGAAGCTCACCCCGGCGGGCACCCAGGTGCGCGCGGGTGGCGCTCGGTTGTCGCCGCGGACGTACTGGTGCAGGAACAGCGCCCAAAGGGCGGGTTGCAGCAGGATCAGCGGCCAGGCCAGCACGGCGATGGTGGCCTTGCACGCGGCGTCCACGGCGGCATGTTCGGCCGTGGTGCCGGCGATCCACAGGGCCAGCATCAGGTGCACCCCCAGGAACGCGTGGCGGCCTGGAAAGTGGCGTTGCGCGCCGCTCCAGCCGGCCAAGGCCATGATCCCGCCGATCACGACCACGCGAAGCGACAGGTCTGGCGTCACTTGCCAGGCCGTGGCCAGGCAGGCGGCAGTGTCGAGGGCGGGAACCATGCCGGCCGATGCGGCCCGTCAGGCCAGCGTGGTCAGCCCACCACCAGCCGCGCGGGGCCGTTGGCCCGGGCCACCCGGCCCATCGCCGCCGCGGCCGCGAAACCGTGGCGGTGGAAGATCGCCAGCACCTCACTCAGCGCCGCCGGGTCGCAGGACACCAGCAGGCCGCCGCTGGTCTGCGGGTCGGTGAGCAGGGCCTGGTCGGCGGCGGCAAAGCCGTCGGCGAGTGCCACGTCCGCGCCGTAGCCCGCCCAGTTGCGGCCCGAGGCGCCGGTGACCAGGCCTTGCGCGGCCAGCTCGCGCACGCCCGGGTGCAGTGGCACCTTGGCCCAATCGATCTGCACCTGGCAGCCCGAGCCCTTGGCCAGCTCCAGGGCGTGGCCAGCCAGACCGAAGCCGGTGACGTCGGTCAGTGCATGCACGCCGTCCAGCGCAGCCAGATCGGGCCCCGGCGTGTTGAGCTGGGTCGTGCTGGCGATCATGCAGGCGTAGCCTTCGGCACTGAGCTGCTCTTTCTTCAGCGCGGCGGACATCACGCCCACGCCCAGCGGCTTGCCCAGCACCAGCACATCGCCGGGCCGCGCGTCGGCATTGCGCTTGACGCGCTTGGGGTGCACCAGGCCCAGCGCGACCAGGCCGTAGATGGCCTCCACCGAGTCGATGGTGTGGCCACCGGCGATCGGGATGCCCGCCGCGCGGCACACCGAGGCGCCGCCCTCCAGCACCCGGCCGATGGTGGCGGTGGACAGCACGTTGATCGGCATGCCCACCAGAGCCAGCGCCATGATGGGCTTGCCCCCCATCGCATACACGTCGCTGATGGCGTTGGTGGCGGCGATGCGGCCGAACTCGAAGGGGTCGTCCACGATCGGCATGAAGAAGTCCGTCGTCGCGATCAGGGCCTGCTCGTCGTTGAGCTGGTAGACCGCGGCATCGTCGGCCGTCTCGATGCCCACCAGCAGCTCCTTGGGGATGGGCATGGCGGCCGTGCCCTTGAGGATCTCGGACAGCACCCCGGGCGCGATCTTGCAGCCGCAGCCGCCGCCGTGGGACAGCGAGGTCAGGCGGGGTTCGGCGGCGATCGGGTCGGGAGCGTTCATGGCGGGGCCTCGGTGCGGGTTCGAAGACAGGTGAGGGAAGCCAGCAGTTGCCGCAGCGTGGCCCGCTCTGCCTCGGGGGCAAACAGCGGCGCGCGCGCTGCGCACTGGGCTTGCAGCAGCGGCAGCATAGCGGCATCGTCCCGGGCTTGCCGCAGCAGGGTTGCCAGCCGCAGATCGTCGCCGGGCTCGAAGTAACCGCCAAAGTCGGTGCCCAGCAGGCCCACGTTGCCATCGATGCGCGAGGCGATCACCGGCGTGCCGCTGCTCACCGCCTCGATCACCACATGGGCGCCCCCCTCCAGCCGGCTGGGGTGCACCAGCACGTGGGCGGCCTGGATGCGGGCGCGCGTGGCGGCATGCGGCAGGGCACCCAGCCAACGGTAGGTGCGAACCGAGGCCATCAGTGCCCGGGCGGCTCGACCGAGCGCGGGGTCGAGTTCGCCGCCGATGTGGTCCAGCAGGATGTCGTGCCGCGCGGCCAGCCTGCGTGCGGTGTCGAAGTAGGTCTGCGGCGATTTTTCTTCGCGCAGGTGGCCGACCATCAGCGCGCGCAGGTGGCGCGAGGTCTTTCGCAGCACGCGGCGCCGGCTGGCGGATTGAAGGCACACCACGCCCTTGGCGCGCAGCGGCTCTGGCAAGGCGGCCAGACCGCGCTCGTTGAGCACCACCAGGCGGTCGGCCAGTTGCAGCGATCGTTGGGCATCGACGTCACGGGCAATGTCGCGGTACAGATCGGTGCCGGTGAGCACCAGCACCAAGGGGCGATGCGGATGCGCCGCACGCCAGGCGCTTACCGATACGGCCGAGCGCCGGGCATGCAGCGCGATCATCAGTTGCTCGTCGCCGCCGGCCCATCGGTCGGTGAGCGTCACCGCATAATCGTTGCGAAGCATCCGCGCCCAGCGCTGTGCCGTCTGCCAGTTGCCGTTGTTGGCGGCGGCCAGCGCGGGGGTCACGATGACCAGGGCGGGACGGTGCATGGCCTCCAGCATAGCTTCCAGATGACCACTTCGATCCACGACGCCGATGCCGTGCGGCACGGCGACCGTGCCCTGCTGGCACACGCGCTGGGCGACGCCCGCAGCCGCCTGCTGCGCCTCTGGCAGGCCTACGAGCGCGCCCTGGGCGCTGCGCGTTTCGAGGTGCGCTACCTGACCGAGCTGAACCCGCCGCTGTGGGAACTGGGCCACGTGGCCTGGTTCGAGGAGTACTGGATCGGCCGCAACCCGTTGCGCGCGCACGGCGTGGCGGCCGACCCGGACGTCGCCCGCGCTGCACCACTCTTGGCGTGCGCCGACAGCCTGTTCCACTCGGGGCAGGTGGCGCACACGCGGCGCTGGCACCTCGACCTGCCGGACGCCCGCCGCGCGCTGGCCTACGCCGCCGGGGTGCGCCAGCGCACGCTGGCCTTGCTGGCCAGCACGCCGGAGGACGATGCGCACCTGTACTTCTTTCGGCTGGCCCTGCACCACGAAGACATGCACGCCGAGGCCTGGGTCTATATGGCGCAGACGCTGGGCCTCTCGCTCGAGGGCACGCCCGAGCCGCTGGAGCCTGCCGCCAGCAGGGCCACCGGCGATTGGGCGCTGCCCGCCCACACGCACCGCCTGGGCAGCGAGCCGGGTGGTTTCGTGTTCGACAACGAGCTGGGCGCCCACGATGTGGCGCTGGACGCCTTCAGCATCGACCGCGCGCCGGTGAGCTGGGCGCGCTACCTGCCCTTCATCGAGGCCGGTGGCTACCAGGACGCGCAATGGTGGACGCCCGAGGGCTGGGCCTGGCGTCAATCGCAAGGGCTGAACCGGCCGCGCTATCTGTCGCAGGCCGAAGACGGCGCCTGGCAGCGCGCCTGCTTTGGCCGGTGGCGGCCGCTGCAGCCCGAGGCGCCAGTGCTGCACCTGAGCTGGCACGAGGCGCAGGCCTGGTGCCGCTGGGCCGGGCGTCGCCTGCCCGCTGAAGCCGAGTGGGAGGCCGCAGCGCAGCGCGCCACCGATGAAGGCCAGCGCTTCGAGTGGGGCCAGGTGTGGGAATGGACCGCCAGCCGCTTCGCGCCCTACCCGGGTTTCGAGCCGCACCCCTATCGCGACTATTCAGCGCCGTGGTTCGACGGCCGGCCGGTGCTGCGCGGGGCCTCGTTCGCCACCGCGCCGCGGCTGAAGTCGCTGCGCTACCGCAACTACTTTCCGGCCGAGCGCAACGACCTGTTCGCGGGCTTCCGCAGCTGCGCGATCGAGGCACCAGGCCAGGTGCCTTGATCAGCCGGCTTGCGCGCTGAACACCGCGAACCAGCCCTGCTCGTCGGTCCAGCAGCGCGGGTCCTGGTAGCCGGCCTGGGCCAGCAGGGCACCGAAACCGGTGGTCGTGTACTTGTACGAATTCTCGGTGTGGATGCGCTCGCCGGCGCTCAGCTGGCGTTCGCCACCCGGCCAGCGCAGGCGCAGCGCGCGGCGCGCCTGCAGATGCATCTCGATGCGCTGCAGGCCTTCGTCGTACCGCGCCACATGCTCGAAGTCCTCCACCTGGGCGTCGGTGCCCAGCAGCGTGTTCAGGCGGCGCAACAGATTGCGGTTGAAGGCCGCGGTCACCTGCAGCGGGTCGTCGTAGGCCCGCTCCAGCAGCGGCCTGGCCTTGACCAGGTCCACGCCGATCAGCAGCGCCCCGCCCCGTGCCTCGCGCCGGGTCTCGCGCAGAAAGCCCAGCGCCTGCGCTGGCGTGAAGTTGCCGATGCTGCTGCCGGGATAGAACAGCAGGCGTTCGCCGGCGCTGTCGCCCACGGCCAATTCGGACGGCAGGTGCAGCGCCGCCGAGAAGTCCAGCCCCACGCCCCACATCGGCAGGCGGGGGTGCCGCTGCTGCAGTGTGGCCAGGGTCTGGCGCAGGTAGGCCACCGAGATGTCCACCGCCACATAGGCGCGTGGGGCCAGCGCGTGGAACCATGCGGCGGCCTTCTCGCAGTTGCCCGCGCCCAGGTCCACCAGCGTGCGGCCGCGGCCCACGGCCTCGGCAATCGCCGCACGGTGCGATTCGAAGATGGCCCGCTCGGTGCGCGTGGGGTAGTACTCCGGCAGCTCGGTGATGGCGTCGAACAGGCGCGAGCCCAGCGCGTCGTACAGGAACTTCGGCGCCACATGGGCCGGTTGCGCCTGCAGGCCTGCAGCCAACTCGGCACGGGCGGCTGCGTCGTCGTCCTGGTGAAGTTGAATGAACTGCGGGCTGCGCATGGCGGTGGGACCTTGGGATGGGCGGGCGGCCGCTCAGTATCGCCAATGGCGCGCCGGAGCCGGCAGCAAGCCCCGCGCCCGAACGCCCCCGGCGATCCGTGGCTAAGATGCCCGACCACCGTGTCTGCTGTCCCCATCAGGAGCTTCCATGATCAGCCTGTCCCCCTCGCGCACGCTCAAGGCTTTGATGACCTGTGCCCTCGTCACCTTCGGCGCGGTCGCCCACGCGCAGGCGGTGTTCCGCGTCAGCGCGATTCCCGACGAGTCGCCCAGCGAGCTCGCGCGCAAGGCCGCGCCGTTGATGAAATACCTGGAAGCCAGGCTGGGCATGAAGGTGGAGTACACGCCGGTCACCGACTACGCCGCGTCGGTGGAGGCGCTGGTGAACAAGAAGATCGACCTGGCCTGGTTCGGCGGCTTCACCTTCGTGCAGGCCCACGTGCGCTCGGGCGGCAAGGTGCTGCCGCTGGTGCAGCGCGAAGAGGACGAAAAGTTCCGCTCGGTGTTCATCACCAGCGACCCGACCATCAACGCGCTGGCCGACCTGAAGGGCAAGGACGTGAGCTTCGGCTCGCAAAGCTCCACGTCGGGCCACCTGATGCCGCGCAGCTTCCTGCTGCAGGCCGGACTGAACCCCGACAAGGATTTCAAGCGCGTGGCCTACAGCGGCGCACACGACGCCACCATTGCGGCCGTGGCCTCGGGCAAGGTGCAGGCCGGTGCACTCAACATCTCGGTGTGGGACAAGTTCGTGGCCGACAAGAAGGTCGAGCCCGGCAAGGTGCGCGTGTTTTTCACCACCCCCACCTACTACGACTACAACTGGACCGTGCATGCCGACATGCCGGCCGCGCTGCGCGAGAAGTTGACGCAAGCGCTGTTGGCCCTGAGCCGCGACACGGCCGAAGGCAAGGAGATCCTCGAGCTGCAGCGCGCCACCCGGTTCGTGCCGACCAAGGTGGACAACTACAAGGGCATCGAGGCCGCAGCGCGCAGCGCCGGCCTGCTGTGAGCCTGGCCGTCGTTCCGGCGCCGCGGCCGGGCTGCCGATGAAGATCGCGCTGCACGCCGTTGCCGCGCGGCACCCGGCGGCCCGAGCCGGTGCGGCGCCCGCGCTGCATGGGCTGGGCTTGCAGGTGGCCGATGCCGAGCAGGTGGCGGTGATCGGCCCGTCGGGCGCGGGCAAGACCACGCTGCTGCAGGTGCTGGCCTGCGCGCTGCCGCCCACCGCTGGCCAATTGCAGTTGGACGATCTCGTGCCCTGGGCCCTGCCGCGGCCCGAACTGCAGCGGCTGCGTGGGCGCCTGTTTCTGGCGCCGCAGGTGCCGCCCCTGCCGCCGCGGCAACGCGTGATCACGGCCGTGCTGGCCGGCCGCTTGCCCGCCTGGGGATTGCCCAGGAGCCTGCGCTCGCTGTTCTATCCCGTCGACATTGGCGCGGCATACGCAGCGTTGCAGCGCTTCGACCTGGGCGACAAGCTGTTCGAGCGCGTGGACCGCCTGTCCGGCGGTGAGCGCCAGCGGGTGGGCCTGGCGCGGGCGCTGCTGGCGCCGGCCCGCCTTTGGCTGATCGACGAGCCCTTGTCTGCGCTGGACCCCACGCGCGCCCGCCAGGCCATGGCCGCCCTGGTGGGCGGGGCGGCCGAGCGCGGCATCACGCTGGTGGCCACCTTGCACCAGGTGGACATGGCGCTGGCCCACTTCCCGCGCATCGTCGGCCTGCGCGATGGGTCGGTGGCCTTCGATCTGCCGGCCGCCCAGGTCACGCGGCAGCACCTGGCCGCGCTGTATGCGCAGCATGAGGATGAGCTCAGCGGCCCGGCGCCCGAGCGCTTCGATGCCGCGCCCACGCCTGCGGCCCCGGCGGTCATGCATTGCCGATGAGCGACCTCGCCACGCCCGCCCCGCAGCGCGACCCGGCTTGGCTGGGCCGCCTGGGCTGGATGGCGCTGGCCCTGGTGCTGCTCTGGCCGCTGGGCGTGGCCACTGAATTCAAGCCCTGGATGCTGTTCGAGGCCGAAAGCCTGCGCATGAGTCGGCGCTTCGTCGGCAGCTTCTTTCCGCCGGCGATCGAGCCGTCGTTCCTGGCCCTGGTGGCGCGCGAGACCTGGCGCACCGTGGCCATCGCCACGGCTGGCATCACGCTGGCGCTGGGGCTGGCGATTCCGCTCACTTTGCTGTCCACTCGTGCACTGTCCATTTCGGCGCTGTCCGGCCGCATGGCGCCTGTGCCGGCGCTGGTGCGGCAGGCGCTGCGCTGGTTGCTGATCGTGCTGCGCAGCGTGCCCGAGCTGGTGTGGGCGCTGGTGTTCGTGCGCGTGGTGGGCCTGGGTGCCACCGCCGGCGTGCTGGCCATCGCGCTCACCTATGGCGGCATGCTGGGCAAGGTGTACGGCGAGATCCTGGAAAGCGGCGAGGCGCATGTCACGCAGACGCTGCTGCGCAATGGCAGCGGGCGCCTGCAGGCCTTCTGCTACGGCCTGCTGCCGCAGAACGCCGCCGAGCTCACGTCCTACACCGTCTACCGCTGGGAGTGCGCCATCCGCTCCTCGGTGGTGCTGGGTTTCGTGGGTGCGGGCGGCCTGGGCCAGCAGATGGACAATTCGATGAAGATGTTCAACGGTGGGGAGGTGGCCACGATGCTGCTGGTCTTCGTGGCATTGGTCGCCCTGGCCGACCACACCAGCGCCTGGCTGCGCAGGGCGTTGGGATGAGCCCGGCACAACTGCCCCCGCCCTTGTTCGACGCGCGCTGCCGCGCCTGCTGGTTCAGCGTGGGCCTGCTGGCGCTCGTGCTGGCCAGCTTCTGGTCGCTGGACCTGCAATGGGCGCAGTTCCTGTCCCTGGACGCGGCCCGCAGCATGGGCCGGTTTCTGGGCGAATTCTTTCCGCCGGATGTCAGCCCGGGCTTCCTGGCCAAGGTGGCCGATGGCGCGGTGGAGACGCTGGCCATGTCGGCGCTCGGCACCGCCCTGGCGGCCGCTGGCGGGCTGCTGCTTGCCCTGCCGGCCAGCCGCACCCACCCGGGGGATGCGGCCCTGGCCCGCGTGCCCACGCGCTGGCTGCTCAATGCCCTGCGCTCGATCCCGGAGCTGGTGTGGGCCGCCTTGCTGCTGATTTCCGCCGGCCTGGGTCCCTTCGCAGGCACGCTGGCCCTGGCCTTTCACACCACGGGTGTGCTGGGCCGCTTGTTTGCCGAGGCGATCGAGAATGCCCCGCCGGGGCCCGGTGAGGCCTTGCGCACCCAGGGGGTGGGCCCGGTGTCGGTGTTCCTCTATGCCACGCTGCCGCAGGTGCTGCCCCAGCTGTTGAGCTACACGCTTTACCGTTGGGAAAACAACATTCGCGCCGCCGCGGTGCTGGGGGTGGTGGGCGCGGGCGGCCTGGGGCAGTTGCTGGCCTTTCACATGGGCCTGTTCCACATGAACAAGACGGCCACCATCCTGGCCGGTATGCTCCTGCTGGTGGCCCTGGTGGATGCGCTCAGCCACCTCGGTCGTCGCCTGATGTCGCGTTGAGCGGATGAGACCATGACCTTGATCGACCGCTATCGGAGGATCCGGGCCCGCAGCTGCGAGATCGCGTTGCCGCTGAGCGAGGCCGACTGCCAGGTGCAGTCCATGCCCGATGCCAGCCCGATCAAGTGGCACCTGGCGCATGTCACCTGGTTCTTCGAGACCTTCGTCCTCGAGCCCTCCGAGCCCGGCTTCCGGCCGCACCACCCGGCCTTTCGAGTCCTGTTCAACAGCTACTACAACGGTGTTGGCGAGCAGCATCCCCGGGCGCAGCGTGGCCTGATCACACGACCAGGACTGGCCGAGGTGCTGGCCTGGCGCGTGGCGGTGGACCAGCGCATGGAGGCACTGCTCGCTGCGCCGGCCGATGCGGCGCTGGCCGCCTTGATCGAGCTGGGGCTGCAACACGAGCAGCAGCATCAGGAGTTGATGCTCACCGACCTGCTGCACCTGCTGGCCTGCAATCCCTTGGCACCGGTGTACCGGCCCCGCCCGGCCAGCGCCGGCGGCGCGCCGCTGGCCATGAGCTGGGTGGCACCCCCCTTGCCGGGCACCGCCGGCTCGGCTGGCGGCCTGGTCGAGATCGGCCATGCCGGCGCGGGCTTTGCGTTCGACAACGAAGCGCCGCGACACCGGCAGTTCCTGCGCCCCTACGCGCTGGCCAACCGGCTCGTCACCCAGGGCGAGTGGTCCGAGTTCATGGCCGATGGTGGCTACCGCGATCCGCGCTGGTGGCTTTCGGCCGGCTGGGACTGGGTGCGCGCCAACCGTGTCGAGGCGCCCTTGTATTGGCGGCGAGGGGACGCGCAATCTGCGCGTTGGCAATCGTTCACCCTGCACGGCACATCGCCCATCGTTGCGCAGGCGCCGGTCGTGCACATCAGCTGTTTCGAGGCCGATGCGTTTGCGCGTTGGTGGTCGGAGCAGCACCTGGCCGCCGGCCACGGGCCGGCTCGCTTGCCCACCGAGACCGAATGGGAGCATGCCGCCGCGCCGCTGGCGCCTGCCGCGGTGGCCAGCGGCCACCTGGCCGACGCGTCCTCCGGGGTGCTGTGCCCCCTGCCCGCGACGGCCGGTGGGTCCGGCCTGCAGCAGATGTTCGGCGACGTGTGGGAATGGACCGGCAGTGCCTACACCGCCTACCCCGGCTTCCGGGCGCCGCCCGGTGCGATCGGCGAGTACAACGCGAAGTTCATGGTCAACCAGATCGTGCTGCGCGGGGGCTCCTGTGCCACGCCGCGCGAGCACATCCGCGCCAGCTACCGCAACTTCTTTCCCGCCGATGCGCGCTGGCAGTTCAACGGGCTGCGGCTGGCTTGCGACCTGCTGGGCTGATCGATCGCGCGCCAGCCCATGTCTGCCACCATGCTCCCCCGCCTGGGCCTGTTGTTCAACCACGACTGGGACGCGCTGGGCTTCGCATTGCACGCCGACCGCTTTGCCTTCGACACGGCGGGGTTCGACCTGTTCAGCTTTCCGAGCAACGCCCGGCTGGTGGGTTTCGACTTGCAGCGCTTCGCCCGCGCCCAGGCCAAGCGCGGGCGCCGCCGTGGCTGGGTGGGCGTGCTGTCGCACCACGAGCAATTCGGCGCCCTGGCGGCCGCCTTGGTGGCCGAGCAGCTGGGGCTGCCGGGCACCGCGCCCGAGGCCATCCTTGCGGCGCAGCACAAGCTGCATGCGCGGCGCGTGATGCAGCAAGTGGTGCCCGAGGCCAGCCTGGACTTCGCCGAGCTGGACACGGAGTATGGCGGCGAGATTCCGCAAGGCCTGCGCTACCCCGCGTACGTGAAGCCGGTGAAGGCCGCGTTTTCGGTGCTGGCGCGGCAAGTCAATGGCCACCAGGAGTTGCACGCCCATACCCGCTTTGGCCGACGCGAGCTGTGGGTGATCCGCCGGCTGGTCGAGCCCTTCGATCGTGTCTGTCGGGCGCGCTTGCCCGAGGCGGGCACGGCCCACCGCATGCTGCTGGAGGCGCCGGTGCAGGCGCCGCAGTTCAACCTCGACGGCTGGGTGTTCCAGGGCCGGGCGCAAGCGCTGGGTGTGGTCGATGCGGTGATGTACCCCGGCACGCAAGCCTTCATGCGCTGGGACCACCCCAGCCGGCTGCCCGAGGCGGTGCAGCGGCGCGCCCTGGCGGTGGCGCAGAAGTTCCTGGCGGCCATCGACTTCACCCATGGCATGTTCAACATGGAGTTCTTCTTCGATCCCGCCACGCAGCGCCTGAGCGTGATCGAGTTCAACCCGCGCCTGGCGTCGCAGTTCGGCGACCTGTACCGGCGCGTGCGCGGGCTTGATCCCCATGCCATGTCGATCGCGCTGGCCATGGGGCAGGACCCTGCCGCACTGGCCGGCGTGCGCCGCAAGGACGGTGCGGCGGCCAGTCTGGTCTATCGTGCATTCTCGGCGGACGTCGTGCCGCCCATGCCAGATGCCCGGCGGCGGGCCGCGTTCACGGCCGAGTTCCCAGACGGCCTGCTGTTCGCGATGCCCAAGCGCGGCCACGGCCTGGCGCGCGACTTCAAGTGGTTGGGCAGCCACCGCTACGGCATCGTGCACCTGGGCGGCCACGATGCCCAGGATTTGCGGGCCCGCGCCCTGCGCGCCAGCAGCCTGCTGGGCTGGCCTGCGCCCTACTTCGAGCCACGACTGGAGCGCTCGCCCGCCATGGGCGAACTTGCGGCACACTGGCGCGCCTCGACCTTGTCCGCCACAGGAGCCGCACCATGAACCGCCAACGCCTGTCTCGCCTGATCAAGGTGGCCGCCGTGCTCATGCTGGCCGGCGTGGTGCTGGGTGGCTGCTCGGCGATGCGGGCGCAGAACCCGTCGTCGCTGCTCAAGCCGGTGAATGCCGTGCCCGAAGGCGAGGAGCGCCTGATGCTCAAGGGCCACGACGTGGTGGCCTACTTCACGCTGGGACGGCATGCGCTCGGCCAGGCGCAGTACCGCAGCGTCTACGAGGGCGTGAGCTTCCGCTTTGCCAGCGCCGAGCACAAGGCACTGTTCGATGCCGCGCCGGCCAAGTACCTGCCGCAATACGGCGGCTTCTGCGCCAATGGCATCGCCTATGGCATTCCCTGGGGCGGTGACGCCGACACCTGGCGCATCGACCAGGGCAAGCTCTACATCTTCGGCGGCCAGGGCTCGAAGGACGCGTTCGAGCTGAACGTGGCCGCCAACACCGCGCTGGCCGACAAGTACTGGAAGGAAGAGGTGGCCGGCAGCAACAGCTTCATCCAGCGCACCTGGCGGCTCGTGGTGCGGGTGCCGCACTACCAGAGCGGCGAGGACCTGGCGCGCGCCGTGGCGGCCAGCAAGGCGAGCGGCAAACCTTGAGTCGACCGGGATGGGGCCCGTGAGCACGCCGCTCCAGGCCCTGTCCGGGCGAGCGCTCTCGCGCCGCCAGTGGATGCTGGGTGCCGCGGGGGCCGCACTGGGTGCTGGCTGTGCACTGGAACCCGACGCGGACCACGCCGGGCCCGACGCGCCCGAGGCCGGCCCATTGCCGGGGCCGCTGCGCACGGCTTGGGTGTTCAGCTCCGGCGGACCGCGGGGCTTCGTGCACGTCGGCGTGATCAAGGCCCTGGAAGAGTTGGGCTGCAAACCGGACCTGATCGTGGGCAGCTCGGTGGGCGCGATGGTCGGCGCACTGTGTGCCGCCGGTCTGCCGGCGGCGGAACTGCAAAGGCTGGCGCTGGAGCTCCAACCCTGGCAACTGGTGCGCTGGAACCCGAGTGGCCCGGAAAGGGTGAGCGGCTCCGCCATCGCCGACCTGGTGCGCACGCAGGCCCGGGTGAACCTGCTTCAGCGCCTGCCCACGCCCATGGTGTGCGTGGCACAGCGCATCAGCGACCAGGCGGCGATCCACTTCAATCGGGGGGACCTGGGCCTGGCCGTGCAGGCCGCCTGCGCGATCGAGGGGCAGTTCACGCCGGTGCGCATCCGCGGCGAACGCTATGCCGATGCCGATCTGCGCCTGCCCTTGCCCGTGCGCCTGGCCCGCGGCCTGGGCGTGCGCCGGGTGTTGGCGGTGGACGCTTCAGCCCACGAGGAGCAGGCCCCCGAGGGCGCGCAGCGCTATCGCGCCGGCGACGAGCGCAAGCGCGCCCTGACCCGCCCCGACGCGCAGGCCGCCGATGTGCTGCTGCACCCGGAGTTCGGCTACTACGTGAGCTTTTCGCGCGAGTTCCGCGAGCGTGCGATCGCGGCGGGCTACCGGGCGACGATGGCCGCGGCCGCGCGCGTGAAGGCCCTGCACCAGGACTGAAGCGATCCCGCGGGTCGGCGATTGCTACCTTTTAAAAGGCGCGTCCAGCTTGCCGTGCACGATGCGCTGAGCCAGCTGCCACAGCGCCAGCCGGTGGGCCAGCACCAGGCCGTCCACGCCACGCCCATTGGCCGGCACCTGCAGCAAGGCCGATTCCATGCGGGGTGGGCGCTGGCCACTCGGGTCCACCAGCGACCAGCGCGCGCGCAGCAGCACGCTCAGGCGATCCGCGTCGGCCTGCAGCTCCAGCAATTCGACCCTGAGCTGCTGCTGCACCGCCAGGCCGGGCGGCAACGGGGCGGTCCACACCTGCGATTCACCAAGCAGGGCGGCCAGGTCCTGGCGCAGCAGGCGCGGCACGCTCTCGCGCAGCGGCTCGGCCCAGGCGACGCCGGGCAGGGCCTGCAGGCCGGCCTCGCCCTGGGGCGCGAGCAACGCGTCGCGGTCCAGGTAGTCGGGCAGGCGCACCGGCAGCATCAACTGCCAGGTGAGCGCGCTGGCCGCGGCGGGGGCCGCGCCGGCTTCCGGGCCCGACAGCGGCGTGGCCGCCGGCAGTCGCACCAGTTGCGGCGCGGGCGCACTGGCGCAGGCGGCCAGGCTGGCCAGGCACAGCGCGGCCAAGGCGGCACGGCCTGGCGCGACCCGAGTGTGGGCGACGAGGCAGCGAGCCACAGGCGCGGTGTTGCGGAGCGGGGCCATCGAAGACTCCTTGGGTGAGGCGCGTGGCGCCGCGCGGGGCATGGGGCGTGTCATGGCGAGGCGGGGCGCCCACGCAGCAAGGCTTCGGGGTTGCGTTCCAGCACGTCCACCAGGTTGCGCACCGAGCGCGCGCTGCGGCGCAGTTCCTGCATCGCGCCTTCGGTGTTCTGCATCAGGGCCGAATCCTCGCCCAGGGCCTGGCGCAGCGTGGCCGCGCTGCGGCCGAGTTCGTCGCTGGCCTGCTTCAGGCTGCCCAGCAGGGCGGAGTCCGGCGCCAGCAGCGCGTCCACCCGGCCCGCCGCCGCGCCCACGCGGTCCACGGCGCTGCCGGTGCGCTCGGCGGCCGCGCCCAGGCTGGCCACGGCGCTGCGCGTCTCGCGCACCGTGGCTTGCACGCCATCGGCCAGCGGCCCCAGGCGCTGGTCCAGCGTGGCGCTGATGCGGGCCAGGCTGGCACTCAGGCGCGCCAGGTCTTCGAGCGTGTGCCGGGCTTCGGGGCCACCGAGCAGTTGCCTGGCGGCAGCGGCTGCGCCGGACACGTCCTTCACGAGTTGTTGCAGGTTCAGGGCCTGAAGCTGGGTCTGGATCGACAACGGCGCAGCGGCCGCGGGGATTTCCGGCAGGCCCAGGAAGGTGCTGCCGGCGAGGGCCGAGGGCACGCGTGCCTGGCCGTCCATGTCCAGCTCCACGTACAGCTGACCGGTGAGCAGGCTCTGTGTCTGCAGTTGCGCCCGCAGGCCCTGCTGCACCAGTGCCTTCAGGCTGGGTGCCTCCGCGTTGCGCGGGCCCTGGGCGGCGCCGAACTGCGCGCTGTCGATGCGCACCACCACCGGCACGTTGAAGCCGCCCGGGCTGCGCGCATCCGGCTCGACGTCGATCGACGACACGTTGCCGATGCGCACGCCGCGAAACACCACCGGCGCGCCGACGCGCAGCCCGTAGATCGAGCCCTTGAAATACAACACCGCCTGCTCGGCGCGGCTGGCGAACAGCATGCCCCCACCCACCACCACCAGACCGGCGGCGAGCACCGCCAGGCCGACCAGGGCGAACAAGCCCACGCGCAGCGGATTGGCCTGGCGCTTCACGGCAGACGGGCCGCGCTGCGGCCGCGGCTCAGAAACTCGCGCACGGTCGGCGGCCCGTGTTGCAGCAGTGTGGCGGGGTGGTCGAGTGCGGTCATGGTCTTCTCCCGTTCGTCCAGGTACAGCAGGCGATCGCTCACCGCGAAGGCGCTGTCGATGTCGTGGGTCACCATCACCACCGTGGTGGCGAGGTGATCGCGCAGGCGCAGTATCAGCTCGTCCAGGCGGGCCGCGTTCAGCGGATCGAGACCGGAGGAGGGCTCGTCCAGGTACAGCAGGGTCGGGTCCAGCGCCAGCGCTCGTGCAATGGCGGCGCGCTTGCGCATGCCGCCCGACAGGGCCGAAGGCTCCAGGTCGAAGCAGCCGTCCAGCCCGACCAGGGCGAGCTTGAAGCGCGCCTGCAGCGCCCGCTCGCGCGGACCCAGGCTTCCAAACAAGCGCATGGGCAGCATCACGTTGTCGCCCACGGTCATCGAGCTCCACAGGGCGCCGGCCTGGAACATCACGCCGAAGCGCCGGCGCAGCGCAGCCACGGTGTCGTCGTCGGCGTCGTACAGATCGTCCTGGCCGTAGAGGATGCGCCCGGCGCGTGGCGTCTGCAGACCCACCAGGTGGCGCAGCAGCGTGCTCTTGCCACAGCCGCTGGGGCCGACGATGGCCAGCACCTCGCCGTGCCGGATGTCGAACTGCAGGTCGCGCTGCACCAGTTGCGCGCCATGGGCCATGGTCAGGCCCAGGACCTGCACCAGCACGTCGGTGGTGGGGCGCAACACCGTCAGAACCCCAGCGCCTGAAAGACCGCGGTGGTGCCGCAGGCGGCCGTCACGATCCACACCAGTGCCTTGACCACGGCCGAGGTCGTGGCCACGCCCACCGCCTGGGCATTGCGCCCGGCGTACAGGCCCTCGCGGCAGCCGGCCAGCGCCACCAGCGCGGCGTAGAGCACGCCCTTGAACAGCCCGATCCACAGGTGCGTCCAGGTGAGCGCGTTCAGGCAGGCCTGCAGGTATTCGTGCGGCGGCACGCCGTAGATCGCGCTGGCGGCGGGCAGCCCGGCCACCACGCCCACCAGCGCGGCACAGGCCAGCAGCGGCGGGGCCACGATCAGCAGCGCCAGCAGGCGCGGCAGCACCAGGTAGTCCACCGGGTCCACGCCCAGCGCGCGCAGCGCATCGATCTCCTCGTTGGCCTGCATGCTGGCCAACTGCGCGGCGAAGGAGGCGCCCAGGCGGCCGGACAGGATCACGCCGGTCATCAGTCCGGCCATTTCGCGCACCATGCCCACGGTCACCACGTCGGCGATCAGCGACTGGGCACCGATGCTGTCCAGCTGCGCGCCGCCCATGTAGGCCAGCATCAGGCCCACCAGGGCGCAGGTGAGCAGCACGATGGGCAGCGACAGCGGGCCAGTCTGGTCCACCTGGCGCAGCAGGTCCGACCCGCGAAGATCGCTTCGCCCGCGCGCCAGCCGGCCCAGCGCGAGCAGCACCTCGCCGATGAAGGCGATCGTGGTCAAGGCGTCGGTTCCCCAGGCGCGCAGACCGCTCAGCAGCCCGTCGGCGCCTTGGCGGGTGTCGTCCTGGCCGGCCGCCGGGGTCTGCGGCGAGAGGGATTGCTCGAGCACGGCGCGCAGGTCTTCGGGCAAGGCCTCGATGTCGAGCACGAGGCCATCGCGGCGCAGCGGCGCAAGCCGGTCCCAGAGCAGGGCGATCAGGGTGCTGTCCCATGCCGCCAGTGCGGCACCGTCCACCAGCAAACGCCCGTCGGGTACCGGCCAGGGCGCCATGGCCAGTTGCTGCGCGGAGGCGCCGCGCCAGTCGCCGGCCAGCCGCAACGTGCAGCCGCCCTCGCCGCGCAGCCATTGGCTTTGGGCGGGTTCGGCGGCTGGGCTGGCGTTCGGCATCGGCGCGATGATGCCCAAGTTCAGGGGCCCGGCACGCCCGGGCGGAAAAATCGTCGCGCCCGGCGGGTGGGGCGCCCGTCAGCCCAGGCGCCCGCCCACAATCGAGCGCTGGCAGGATCCGGAGACCGTGATGCCTTCTCGTCGCAACTTGATCCAACTTCTTGGCCTGGCCGTGCTGCCGATGGCCTGGTCGTCGTCCCAGGCGCAGCGCTTCGACCACGGCCATGCCGCCTGGACCGCGCTGCTGAGAAAGCACGTGCTGGTGCTGGATGCCGGCAAGGCCTCGCAGCTGCGCTATGCGGGCATGGCGGCCGACCAGGATGCGCTCAAGGCCTACCTGGCCACGCTGTCGGGCGTGGGTGCGGCGGCCCACGAGGCCTTCAGTCGGCCGCAGCAGATGGCCTTTCTCATCAACGCCTACAACGCATTCACCGTGGCGCTGATCCTCACGCGTTACCCCAAACTGGAATCCATCAAGGACCTGGGCAGCCTGCTGAGCAGCGCCTGGAAACCCAAGACCGTGCCGCTGCTGGGCGGGATGGTCTCGCTGGACGACATCGAGCACGACATGCTGCGCGCGCGCGGTCGCTTCGACGACCCGCGGGTGCATTTCGCGGTGAATTGCGCCTCCATCGGCTGCCCCATGCTGCGCGAGGAGGCTTACGTGGCAGAACGGCTCGACGCCCAGCTTGAGGAACAAGCCCAACGCTTCATGGCCGACCGCAGCCGCAACCGCTGGAACGCGCAGCGCCAGCGGCTGGAGGTATCGAAGATCTTCGACTGGTTCGGCGAGGACTTCCGCCAGGGCCACAAGGGCATTGCCAGCGCCAACGCCTTCTACGCGCGGCATGCGGACCGGCTGGCCGATGCGCCGGCCGACCGTGAGCGCATCCGCTCGGGTCAGGTCAGCGTGGCCCATCTGGACTACGACTGGAAGCTCAACGACGTCCCCCGTTGAGCGCCTCGCTCACAGGGTGTGGGTCACCAGCTTGAAGTCCGGGTCCTCGGCGAAGGTCTTCTCGGTGTAGCCCAGGCCGCGCATCAGCTTGAGCATGCTGTGGTTGTTGGCCAGCACCAGGCCTTCGATCTCGGCCAGGCCCTTGTCGCGGGCCACTTCCATGATGCTTTCCATCAGCCGCGAGCCCAGGCCCTTGCCCGCAAAGTCGTCGGACACCACCAGCGAGAACTCGCAGCTCGATTGATCGGGGTTGGTGATGTAGCGCGACACGCCGATGATGCGTTCGCTCTCGGTGATGTCCCCGTCCGGGCCGGCGCTGCGCTCCTTGCAGACGGCCACCAGGGCCATCTCGCGGTCGTAGTCGATCAGCGTGAAGCGGGCCAGCATGGCGGGCGGCAATTCGGCGATGGACGAGACGAAGCGGAAGTAGCGGCTCTCGGGCGAGAGGTGGTGCATCAGGTCCTGCAGCATCTGCGCGTCGTCGGGGTGGATCGGGCGCACGGTGTACTCGCCACCGCCGCGCATCGGCCACACCTGCTCGTAGCGCGCCGGGTAGGGCAGGATGGCGAGGTGGTTGTAGGGGTTGCCGCGGCCACCGCCGGCCTGCACGGCGCTGTCAATCACGATGCGTGCGTCCACGGCCACGGCACCGGACTCGTCCACGATGATGGGGTTGATGTCCATCTCGCGCAGCTGCGGCAGCTCGCACACCATCTCGGACACCCGCAGCAGCACCTGCTCCAGCGCGTCCAGGTTCACCGCGCTGGCGCCGCGCCATTCGCCCAGGGTTTCGGCCACGCGCGAACGCTCGATCAGCCGGTGCGCCAGGAACTGGTTCAGTGGCGGCAACTCCATCGCGCGGTCGTCGATCAGCTCGATCATCGTGCCGCCGGCCCCGAACACGATCACCGGGCCGAACGGGTCGTCGGTGACCAGGCCCACGTGGATCTCGCGGCCGCGCCGGTTGCGCGCCATGCGCTGCACCGTCACCCCGTTGATTCGGGCGTTGGGCTGCAGACGAGCCACGCGCTCGACCATGTCGTTGTAGGTGTCGCGGGCGCTGGCGCCGTTCATCACGTTCAGCGCCACGCCCTGCACGTCGGACTTGTGGCTGATGTCGGGCGAATCGATCTTCAGCGCCACCGGAAAGCCGATCTGCGTGGCGATCATCATCGCCTCGTTGGCGCTGCGCGCCAGGATGGTGTGCGTGACCGGGATGTGGAAGGCCGACAGCAGGGTCTTCGATTCCATCTCGGTGAGCACCTTGCGGCGCTCGGCCAGCACGCTCTCGATCACCAGGCGCGCGCCTTCGATGTCGGGCTTGGCCAGCGTGGACAGCGGCGGCGGCGTCTGCTGCAGCAGCTGCTGGTTCTGATAGAACGAGGCGATGTTGCCGAACGCACCCACGGCCGCCTCGGGCGTGCGGAAGCTGGGGATGCTGGCCTCGTTGAGCAGCTTGCGCGCGGCCTGCACCGAGGCATCGCCCATCCAGCAGGTCAGCAGCGGCTTGCCGATGGCGCGCTTCACATCCACCAGCACCTGGGCCACGTGCACCGCGTCGACGTCGGTCTTGGGCGAGTGGATCACCAGCACGCCGTCGATCTGGCGGTCCTTGGCCGCGGCCTCCACGGCCAGGCGGTAGTGCGCGGGCTCGGCGCCCTCGGACACGTCGATCAGGTCGGCCAGCGAGGCGTGTGCGGGCAGCTGCGGCAGCAGCGCGGCGGCCGACTCGGCCGACAGCCGGCCCAGTTGCAGCGCAATCTCGTTCACCCAGTCGGCGGCCAGCACGCCGGGGCCGCCGCCATTGGTGACGATGGCCAGGCGCTTGCCCACCGGCCGGTAGCGCGAGGCCAGGCACTTCGCGGCGGAGAACAACTCCACGAATGAGCGCACGCGCACCGCGCCGGCGCGGCGCAAGGCGGCGTCGAACACATCGTCGCTGCCGACGATGGTGCCGCTGTGGGTCTGGGCGGCTGCGTTGCCGGCCGGCCGGCGGCCGGCCTTCAGGATCACCACCGGCTTGGCGTTGGCCGCCGAGCGCAGCGCGCTCATGAAGCGCCGCGCGTTGGAGATGCCCTCGAGGTAGACGATGATGCTGTGCGTCTGGGCATCATTGGCCAGGAAGTCCAGCACCTGGGCGATGTCCACCGCCGTGTGCGGCCCGAGCGAGACCACGGACGAGAAGCCGACCGCGTTGTTGGCGGCCCAGTCGAGCATGGACGCCGTGAGGGCACCCGATTGCGACACCAGCGCCAGCGAGCCTTTGCGCGCCAGCGCGCCACAGGTGCTGGCGTTGAGCTGCAGTTGCGGTCGTTGAAAGCCCAGCCCGTTCGGGCCGAGCAGGTGCATGCCCTCGCGCCGGGCGATCTTGTGCAACTCGGCGGCGTGCTCGGCGTTGATGCCCGAGGCCACCACCAATGCGGCCTTGCAGGCCATGCGGCCGGCGATTTCCAATGCAGCGGCCAAGTCCTGTGGCGGCAAGGCGATGATGGCCAGGTCGGCCTTGGTCTGCGCCAGGTCGGCCAGCGTGCCGCTGGTGTGGATGTCCACGAACAGCAAGGTGCCTGTATAGCGCTGGGCCCGCAGACCCTCGGTCAGCGCGCGGGCATGGGCAGTCTGGCTGGCGGGCTCGTCGGCCGCGCCGGCAAAGACAACGATGGATTCGGGGGAGAACAGCGGGGTGAGAAAGTGTTTGTCCATGGGTTCGATCGGGCGGGCCGGCCATCGCGGCGGGCACTCACTTCATTTCGGCAAGTCTAGGCGCCGGCCCAAGACCATGTCATGACACAAGGCAAGGCTCGATTTGGCCACAGGCGTCAATCCGTCACGGCACACGGTGGCGGGTGTGGCGGCGGCCGGTCTGGAAAACCACGATGGGTCTGTCGGCGTGGCTGTGCGGGAATAGCGGACATGCACCTTCCCTCCAAAGCGGGCGACCAGTGGCTTCGCCGGGCAACAGAGCCGATGGCCACGGCCGGTTGCCTGACCCCGGCCCGCCCGCCGTGGCGGCGCGCATGAAACCATTGTTCCGCGGCGTACGGCGCGTGAGCCGGCCCATGGCCGGGCTGGTCTGCGGCCTGGCCATGGCGTTGGGCGTGGGCTCGGCCTGGGCCTTGCTCCAGCGCAGCGCGGGCCTGGGAGTGGCCGTGGGCCCCTGGCGCACCAGCACGTTGGCGGGCAGCGTCGATGCCGACCTGTACACCCGGGCAAGGGTGGCCCTGGGCGGCCTGCTGGCGCTGAACCGCAGCGAGACCATGTACTACGTGGCGCAGGTGGACAGCGCCGGGCACGCGCTGCGCTCGCGCTGCACCTACCGGGTTTCCGGCCCGGCGCCGCGGGCGCGCTGGTGGAGCGTGACCGCCTATGCCGATGACCTGTTCCTGTTCCCCGATGCGCAACACCGCTACAGCCTGAATGGTCAACAGGCGGTGCTCGATCGACAAGGCCACTTTCAGCTGACCAGCGCTCCGGTGGCCCCGGCCGACCTGGCCACGCGCACCTGGCTGCCGACCCCGGGCGACCGCGGACTGGTGTTCGCGCTGCGTCTGTACAAGCCCGACCCGCTGCTGGTGCGCGAGCCCGCCCGACTGGAAGCGCCACGCATCGACCTGCTCGGGGCCTGTGGATGAGCCTCGCGCGGCCGGTCGAGCCTGCGCAGGTGCGCCGATGAGGCGCAGCTGGGCGCGCCTTCTGCTGGTGGCCGGCGTGCTGGCCGTGGCCACGCACCTGGCCACGGTGTGGGCACTGCCACGGCTGATCATGTGGCGCCTGGCCCGCGCCACGCCGGCCGACATGGAGCGTGCCCGTGGCGTGTTCCTGCCCGCGATGACCGATCACCTGCAGCGCCGCGTGGTGATGCCCAGCCCCGATCTGATGTACGCACTTTGCGCGTTCGACCTGGGCGGCCGGCCCTGGCGCGTACAGGCCGATCCACATGTGCCGCACTACTGGTCGGTGGCGCTGTACGCCGACAACTCGGACAACTTCTGGGTCGCCAACGACAGCGATGCTGGCGGCCGTCCGCTGAACGTGCTGCTGGTGGGCCCGGGCCAGGACCCGGCCCTCGCCCAAGGCAGCGCCGGCGCCACGCTGGTTCGATCACCGAGCCGACGCGGCCTGCTGCTGATGCGGCTGCTGGTGTCCGATCCACAGCACGAGCTGCCCTCGATCGAAGCGGCTCGGCGCAGCCTGCGGTGCGAGCCGGCGTGACGCCGTCGGGTTGCGTCAGCGGTGACCACACCGCAGTGCGCAGTGCGAGCCCTTACGATCGCAGGGTGAGCCCCTCGCGCCCGTCCGCCTGCATCCGCGCCTTGTCGTGCTCGGCGATGGCGGGCGCGCTGCTGCTGGCGGGTTGCGCCGGGCCGCGCACGGCACCGGTGACGGCGGGGCAGAAGCCCAGCACGCCAAGTCAGCGTCCAGTGACCGCCCCAAATCAGGACGGTCCGGGCGAAGACATCCCGTCCGGCCTGCTGCTGGTGCCCGATGCAGAGCCGCGCGTCGAACCAATGCGCAGCGGTGGACCGAACAAGCCCTACGAGGTGCTGGGGCAGACCTACGCACCGCAGCTGGGTGATCCGACGGTGGTCGAGCGTGGGCTGGCCTCCTGGTATGGCCGCAAGTTTCACGGCCGCGCCACGGCCAGCGGCGAGCCCTACGACATGTACGCCATGACGGCGGCGCACCGCACCATGCCGCTGCCCAGCTACGCCAGGGTGCGCAACCCGGCCAACGGCCGCGAGGTGCTGGTGCGCATCAATGACCGCGGCCCGTTTCATTCCAGCCGCGTCATCGACCTGAGCTACACCGCCGCGCTCAAGCTCGGCGTGTTGGGGGGCGTGGCGCCGGTGGAGGTGGAGCGCATCACGCACGAAGCCATCCGCACCGGCAGCTGGCGCCGCCCCAAGGGCGACCCGGGCCTGGCCGCTGCGCCGCAGCCGGTGGCGGGCGCCGCCGACCCCATCGGCGACATCGCCCGGCGCGTGGCGGCCGAAGACGATGAGCTGATGTCGCTCAGCCGCCCGGCGGCCAAACCGCCAGCAGGTGGCAGCCGCAACCTGCCATGACCAGCAGGTGCCAGACCAGGTGGCCGTATGGCATGCGGCGGCCGAGCAGGTAGAAGCCCGCACCCACCGTGTAGGCCAGCCCGCCCGCCACCATCAGGGTGAAGCTGCGGTCGGGCATCTGGGCCACTGCCGGCAGGGCGGCCGCTGCAGCCATCCATCCGAAGGCCAGGTACAGCAGCGTGGACGTGAACGGACGGCGCAGCCGGTCGGCCAGCTTCAGCAGCATGCCGGCCAAGGCCATGGCCCACACGGCACCGAGCAGCGGCCAGGTTTCGGGGTGGTCCGCGCCACCCAGTGCAAAGGGCGTGCAACTGCCGGCAATGAACAGGTAGATCGTGGCGTGGTCCAGGCGCTGCAGGCGCCGACGGCCCGGGCCCACCGGTGAGGCGTGGTAGGCGGACGAGACCACGAACATCAGCAGCATGGTGATGGCGAACACCGTGCTGCCGGTTTGCTGAAGGCTGGCCGGGGCGGGCTGATCCAGCGGGCCCGCCAACACCGGCCAGGCGGCCAAGGCCAGCACGCCGCCCAAGCCATGGCTGAACGCATTGGCGAGTTCTTCGGTGCGTTCGTCGGCTCTGGGCATGTGGTCCTCGTCAAGGGGTATCGGCACCGCTGGGCGCTGTATGAAGGTGGGCCAGCAACCGAGGAGCAACAAAAAGTACACACAATGGCGGCCTCGTCTGCTCCGACGGCCATCACCGGCCCAATCGACCGCCCGCATGACCTCTGCCCTCACCCACTTTCGCCGCTGCGCCTGGCAAGGCCTGGTGTTGCTGGGCGGTGCCGCCCAGGCGCAAACCGTGGCGCCGCCGGACGCGCCCGCCTCTGCCCCAACGGCGGCGCCCGCGGCCCAGAAGACCGACGGCAAGCCCGCTGCCCAGCGCGTGGAAATCAGCGGCACCGTGGACAGCAACACCGACCGCCGCCGCTCCACCGCCGCCAAGGTGATCTACGGCCGCGAGGAGATCGACCGCATGGGCGACAGCACCCTGGGCGAGGTGCTCAAACGCCTGCCGGGCGTCACCATGGGCGGCACCCCCGGGCGTGGCGGCAACCCCAGCATGCGCGGCATGGGCGGCGGCTACACGGCGATCCTGATCGACGGACAGCGCATGCCCTTCGGCTTCTCGCTCGATTCGATCGCACCCGAGCAGATCGAACGCATCGAGATCATGCGGGCACCGGTGGCCGAGCATGGCGCGCGGGCCATCGCCGGCATCATCAACGTGGTCATGCGCGAGGACTTCAAGCGCAAGGCCAACGAGTTCCGCTTCGGCGGCGGCGTGGAGGACGGCGATCGGCCGCAGTTCGGCGCCAACTGGAACACCAGCGGGCAAAACGACGCGCTGGGCTACAACCTGTCGGCCGCGCTCACGCGGCAGAACCATGGCGACGAGTCCTTTGGCCACACCGTGGGCACCGAGGCCGACGGGCGCACCTCGCTGGAGCAGTTCAGCCACAACCTGAGCCGCAGCCGCCGCGAAGGGGTGTTTCTCAACGGCCGCCTGCAATTCAGGCTGGGGCAAGGCAACACGCTGGACCTGCAGCCCTTTGCCAACCTCAGCCGCAGCCGCAGCAGCGGCCACGCCACGCTGGACCAGCCCATCGGCTTTCCGCCCGCAGCCTTCGCCTCGGCCGACTACAACACCCGCGGCGACACCAACATGGGCCGCCTGAACGGCACCTGGGTGCGCACGCTGGACAGTGGCGGCCGGCTGCAGCTGCGCTTCGGTACCTCGCTGGCACAGAGCAACAGCCTGACCCAACGCCAGGAATACGCGTCCGGCGGGCCGCTGGTGCGCGAGAAGGTGGACGATGGCTCGGTGCGCGACCTGTCGGTGGACATGAACGGCAAGTTCTCGCAGCTCATCGCCGACCGCCACAGCATGTCGGCCGGCTGGGAGGTGCAGGGCGGCCGCCGCAGCGACCAGCGCATCACCACCGAGAACGGCCTGCCCACGCTCACCGAATTCGGCGACACGCTGGAAGCCCGCACACTGCGCCTGGCCGCCTACGCCCAGGACGAGTGGGAGTGGAGCAAGACCTTCTCGTTCTATGCCGGCTTGCGCTGGGAAGGCATCCAGACCAAGAGCGACTCATTGGGCCAGCATGTCAGCAACCTGAGCAGCGTGCTCACGCCGCTGGGCCACATGGTGTGGAAGCTGCCCGATGCGCCGCGCGACCAGATCCGCCTGAGCCTCACGCGCAGCTACAAGTCGCCCACCACGGCGCAGCTGATCGCCCGGCCTTCGATCTCCAACCTGTATTCCGACACCAGCAAACCCAACCTGGCCGTCAGCCCCGACCGTGCCGGCAACCCCGAACTCAAGCCCGAGCTGGCCTGGGGCCTGGACCTGGCCTTCGAGCATTACCTCGATGCCGGCGGCATCGTCAGCGCCAACGTGTTCGCGCGCAGCATCGACAACCTGATCCGCACGGTACGTGCCGAAGAAGCGGTCAGCTGGGCCAGCGTGCCGCGCTGGGTGGCGCGGCCGCAGAACATCGGCACGGCGCTGGCCGGCGGGCTGGAACTGGAGGCCAAGCTGCGCGCGTCCGACCTTTGGGACACCGATTGGCCGATCACCTTGCGCACCAATGGCAGCCTGCTCTGGTCGCGTGTGGACGGTGTGCCCGGCCCCAACAACCGGCTCGACCAGCAGCCGCGCTACACCGCCAACTTCGGTTTCGACTGGCCGCTGCGCGGCACGCCCATCACCCTGGGCAGCAACCTCAACTTCACGCCCAGCTACGTGGTGCAGCAGATCGATTCGCAGATCTACCGCCAGGGGGTCAAGCGGGTGATCGACGGCTATGCGCTGTGGCGCTTCGGCACCGAGGCCAGTGCGCGTCTGTCCTTCACCAACGCGTCGGCGCGCGACTACGAGACCGGCACCACCATGCTGCTGCCCGACGGCAGTGCGTACGCGCAGGACACCTTGTCGCGCACCTACACCACCGTCACGCTGCGCTTCGAGTTGCGCTTCTGACGGGGGTGCCCGGCACGGTGACGCCGGGCAACTGCGCGAGGCTGTCGCGCAGCACCTGCTCGGCGGGCGTGTGCGGCACGCTGCCGATCAGCTGCACCAGCCGCGCCTCATCCAGGCGGTGCGGGCGCAGCCACAGGTGGCGCATCTCCAGCAGCGCGCGGGGCATGGCCGCGACCGGGGCGATCAGCTTCATCAGCCACCAGGGGAAGCTGGCGCGCTGCAGCGGCTTGCCCATCGCGCCTTCGATCAGGCGGTGCAGCTCGGCCCCGGTGAGCGTGAGCCCGGCGTAGTGCAGCACCGCGTGGGCCGGCAGCTGCGCGCGCCCCTCGGCCACCGCCACGAACACCCGCGCCAGGTCGGGCAGGTAGGCCCAGGCGTGCGGCACGTCCTCGGGCGCCAGGTGGGTCACTTTGCCGGCCTTCAGGGCGCGGCCGAGCCCCAAGTCGAGCCAGGTGCCGCTGTCGCCCAGGAAATCCCCCGCCCGCACCACGATGCTGCGCACGCCGCGCCGGGCGGCATCGGCCAAGGCGGCTTCCAGCCGGATGCGCTGGCCCGCCTTGGCGTTGGTGTCGGCAAAGGGCGTCTGCTCGGTGAGCACGGGCGGCAGCTGGTTGCCGAAGTTGTAGACGTTGCCCGGCAGCATGATCGTGCCGCCGGTGGCTTCGGCCAGCTGGATGACGGCCGAAGTGAGCGGCGGAACCAGGGCATCCCACTGCGTGTAGTGCGGATTCAGCGCGTTGACGATCAGGTCCAGGCGCGGCGCGGCGGCGCGCAGTGCGGGCAGGTCCAGCGCATCGGCCTGCACGCTGGTCACGCCCTTTGGCAAAGGCTGGCGTGGCGCCTGGCGCGCCTGTGCCCACACTTGCCAGCCGGCAGCGGCAAAGGCCTGCACCGCCGCATGGCCCAGTCGCCCGTTTGCACCCAACACCATCGCCGCTGCCATCTTGCGCCCCTTGACCATGAACCGATGCCGCGATGGTGCCGATCACTCCCGGCGGTGGAAAGATGGATGCCAGCATGTCTGGCATTCATAATTGAATGACCATGGCCGCCGCCTTCGACCCCGCCCGCCTCGACTGGAACCTGCTGCGTGCCTTCGTCGCGGTGGTGGAGCAGGGCTCGCTCACGCGCGCCGCGCATCACCTGGGCACGAGCCAACCCACGCTCAGCCGGCAGATCGCGGCGCTGGAATCGGCCGCCGGCGTGCCCTTGTTCGAGCGCACCGCGCGCCGCCTGGTGCCCAGCGCCCAGGCCCGCGCCATGGCCGAGCCGGCCGCGCGCATGCTGGCCGCTGCGCAGGCCTGTGCACAGGCCGCTGCGGCGCCCGCCGAGCAACTGGCGGGCACCGTGCGGCTGACCGCCAGCGAGGTCGTCTCGGCCCATGTGCTGCCGCCCATGCTGGTCAAGCTGGCCCAGGCGCACCCCGAGATCCAGGTGGAGCTGGTGGCCAGCGACGCGCTGGACAATCTGCTCGAACGCGAGGCCGACATCGCCGTGCGCATGGTGCAGCCCACGCAGGGCGCGGTGATCACCCGCCACCTGGCCGACTGGCCGCTGGCCTTCTATGCCCACCGCGATCTGCTGGCTGCGGCCGGTGGTGCCATCACGCTGCCGCGGCTGGACCAGGTGCGCAAGATCGGCTTCGACCAGTCGACGCTGATGATCGAGGGCTTCCGTCGCGCCGGCTTCCAGATCGACCGGCGCTACTTCGCGTTCCGCTGCGACAGCCAGCTCGTCAACTTCGAGGCGCTGCGCGCCGGCGTGGGTGTGGGCATCGCCATCGCGCACCTGGGCGACGCGCAGCCACAACTCGTGCGCGTGCTGCCCGAGCTGGCCGCGCCGGTGCTGCCCGTGCTGCCGGTGTGGCTCACCGCACACCGCGAGCTGCACCACAACCGGCGGCTGCGCACGGTGTTCGATTTCCTCGCGGCGGCGCTGAAGCGCTGGCCCAAGGCGACGCACTGAGCGAGCAGACGCCCGCCGGGCGCCTCAGCGCCCCCCACTCACATCGAAGATGGTGCCCGTGGTGTAGCTCGCCTCGTCGGAGAGCAGCCAGACGATGGCGTGGGCCACCTCGCTTGCGGTGCCGGCGCGCTTCATCGGGATCATGCCGGCGGCGGTCTGCGCGCGGTCGGGTTCGCCGCTGGCGGTGTGGATGTCGGTATCGATGATGCCGGGGCGGATGGCGTTGACGCGAATGCCTTCGCCCGCCAGTTCGCGCGCCAGCCCGATGGTGAAGCTGTCGATCGCGCCCTTGGTGGCGGCGTAGTCCACGTACATCGCCGGCGAGCCCAGCGTGGCGGCCATGCTGGAGAGGTTGACGATGGCGCCGCCCTGGCCGCCATGCCGGGTGCTCATGCGCAGCAGCGCCAGCTGCGCGCACAGCAGGCTGCCGAACACGTTCACGTCCAGCAGCCGGCGCCAGCGCGCGGACTCCATCTCGTCCAGGCGTGCCTTCATGCCCACGATGCCGGCGTTGTTGACCAGGCCGCCCAGCGGTGGCATCTCGGCATCGATGCGGGCGAACATCGCGCGCACGGCGGTCTCGTCGGCCACGTCCGCCTGCGCGGTGATGGCCAGCCGGCCCAGCGCGCGCACCTGCGCCGCCACGTCTTCGGCGGCTGCGGCATTGCTGGTGTAGTTGACGGCGACGTTCCAGCCGCGCTGGGCGGCCAGCAGCGCGGTGGCGGCGCCGATGCCGCGGCTGGCGCCGGTGACGAGCAAGGTGGAGGCAGCTTGGGTCATGGGGGTTCCTTGCTCGGTGTTGGAAGGGCGGGCCGCCTGTGCAAAGGCACGGGCCGATCCAGGGCGCTTGGTTACAGTGCGGGATTGCCCAGCCGGAGTATGCCCACATGAACCTGCGCCGACGCACCCTCCTCACCGCCTTGCCCGCCCTGCTGGCCGCGCCTGCCGTCGTCCGCGCCCAGGCGCTGGAGAAGGCCAACCTCACGCTCGCCGTGGGCGGCAAGAACCTGCTCTATTACCTGCCGCTCACCGTGGCCGAGCAGCTGGGCTACTTCAAGGCCGAGGGCCTGGAGCTGAAGATCGTCGACTTCGCTGGCGGCTCGCAAGCCCTGCGCGCATTGATCGGCGGCAGCGCCGACGTGGTCAGTGGCGCCTTCGAACACACGGTGAACATGCAGGCCAAGGGCCAGCGCCTGCGTGCCGTGGCGTTGATGGGCCGTGCGCCGCAGATCGTGCTGGGCGTGAACCCGAAGACCATGCCCAACTTCAAGACCGTGGCGGACCTGAAGGGCAAGCGCATCGGTGTCACCGCGCCGGGCAGCTCCACCAACGTGATGGCCAACTTCGTGCTCGCCAAGGCGGGCCTGAAGCCCACGGACGTGAGCATCGTCGGCGTGGGCGCAGGCAGCGGCGCGATCGCGGCCATGCGCTCGGGGCAGATCGATGCCATGTCCAACCTCGACCCGGTGATCACACAGCTGACGCGCAGCCACGACCTGAAGATCGTCTCCGACACGCGGATCGTGGCCGAGTCCGAGAAGGTGTTCGGCGGCCCCATGCCCGCGGCCTGCCTGTACCTGCCGCAAAGCTTCATCGACAAGCACCCGCGCACCGTGCAGGCCCTGGCCAACGCCATCGTGCGCGCCGACAAGTGGATCCAGGCGGCCGGCCCCGGCGACATCATCAAGGCCGTGCCCGAGTCCTATCTGCTGGGCGATCGCGCCGTCTACATCGACGCCTTTCTCGCCGCCAAGGGTGCGCTCTCGCCCGATGGCCTGTTCCCGGAGAAGGGCCCCGAGACCGCCTTCCGCGCGCTGGCCAGCATCGACCCCGAGATCGCCAAGGCCACGCTCGACCTGAAGGCCGTGTTCACCAACGACTTCGCCAAGGCGGCCAACCTGAAGTACCCGAAGGGGTGACGGTCATCGCGATCGGCTTTACAATGGGCCGATCGATGCGCGCGAGGTAAAGTCATGACCATCGTCACACTGTCCAGCAAGTTTCAAGTTTCGGTGCCCAAGGACGTGCGCGACGCGCTCAACCTCAAGGCCGGGCAAAAGCTGGTGTTCATCAACACAGGCACGGCCATCAAGCTGATGGCGCAGCCCACCATGGCCGAGTTGGTCGGCATTGGGCACGGCGCGTCCACCGACGAGATCCGTGACCGTGATGATCACCGTGAAAGGCGCTGGCCCAAGGCGGCAAAGACCACCAAGCCCGCTGCGCGCAAGCCGCGTGCAGCGAAGTCATGAAGCTGCCCGACTCCTGTGTCTGGATCGAAGCATTGGCGGATACGCCGACCGGCCGTCGCTACCTGCCTGTGTTGAGCAAGCCGGACCAATTGTTGGTGCCAACGCTGGTGATCTACGAAGTCCGACGCTGGGCACTGCGTGAACTCGACATGGACGCTGCGGACCGCATCCTGGCCATGCAACGTCAATCGCGCGTCTTGACACTGGACGAGGTGACGGCAGCCCATGCCGCCGAACTGGCGAGCGTGCATCGCCTGGCGGCGCTGGATGCGTTGATCTTGGCCAGCGCGGTTCGAAACAAGGCCACCCTGGTCAGTTGCGATGCGCACTTCAAAGGCTTGCCCGGCGTTGAATACCGGGCCAAGGCGGCGCACTGAGCAGTCCGCCGTCGAACATGCCCACGCCCGCCCTGGCCCTGCACGACGTCGCCTGCACCTTCGTCGACAAGCACGACCCCGGCCAGCGCTACACGGCGGTGCAAGAGGTCACGCTCAGCGTGGGCGCGGGCGAGTTCGTCTCGGTGGTCGGGCCCACGGGCTGCGGCAAGAGCACGCTGCTGAACGTGGGCGCCGGGCTGTTGCAACCCAGCACCGGCCGCGTGGAAGTGTTCGGGCTGCCGCTGCAGGGCATCAACGCGCGCGCCGGCTACATGTTCCAGGCCGAGAGCCTGATGCCCTGGCGCACGGCGCTGGGCAACGTGGTGGCCGGCCTCGAGTTTCGTGGGGTGCCGGTGGAGCAAGCGCGCAACCAGGGCGAGGATTGGCTGCGCCGTGTCGGCCTGGGTGGTTTCGGCGACCGCTACCCGCATCAGCTGTCCGGCGGCATGCGCAAGCGCGTGAGCCTGGCGCAGACGCTGGCGCTCGACCCCGACATCATCCTGATGGACGAGCCCTTCTCGGCGCTGGACATCCAGACGCGACAGCTGATGGAGAACGAGGTGCTGGAGATCTGGCAATCCAAGAAGAAGGCGGTCTTGTTCATCACGCATGATTTGGATGAAGCGATCGCCATGAGCGACCGCGTGGTGGTGCTGTCGGCCGGGCCGGGCAGCCACCCCATCGGCGAGTTCAACATCGATCTGGAGCGTCCTCGCGACGTGGCCGAGGTGCGCGCCACGCCGCGCTTCATCGAGCTGCACCAGGCCATCTGGGCGGTGCTGCGCGACGAGGTGCTCAAGGGCTACGCGCAGCAACTTCAGGTGAAGGCCGCGTGATGTGGCGATGGTTCAAGCCCCGCCCGGGCAACCTCAGGGTGTGGCAGCTGGGCCTGCTGGTGGCGATCTTCGTGTTCTGGCACCTGTGCACCACACCGGGCCTGATCCCGCCGCTGGTGTTCGAGAACGACAAGCAGGCGGCCTTCTTCTTCGGTGAACCGCTGCAGATCTTCGGGCGCGTCTGGAAGTGGTTCGTGGTCGATGCCGACATCTATCAGCACCTGGCCGTGACCTTGATCGAGACCTTGCTGGCCTTCGTGCTCGGCGCGGGCCTGGGGCTGGCCGGCGGCCTGTGGCTGGCGCTGGCGCCGATGGCCAGCGCCATCCTCGAGCCCTACATCAAGGCCATGAACTCGATGCCGCGCATCATCCTGGCGCCCATCTTCGCGGTGTGGTTCGGGCTGGGCATCGCCAGCAAGGTGGCGCTGGGTGTGACGCTGGTGTTCTTCATCGTCTTCTTCAACGTCTACCAGGGCGTGAAGGAGGTGAGCCCGGTGGTGCTGGCCAACGCGCGCATGCTGGGTGCCAACCCGAAGCAGTTGCTGCGCCACGTCTACCTGCCCAGCGCCACCAGCTGGGTCTTCAGCTCGCTGCACACCAGCGTGGGCCTGGCTTTCGTCGGCGCGGTGGTGGGCGAATACCTGGGCTCGGCCAGCGGCGTGGGCTACCTGATCCACCAGGCCGAGGGCGTGTTCGACATCAACACGGTGATGGCCGGCATCCTGGTGCTCACCGCGTTTGCGCTGGCGCTGGACGATGGCGTGGGGCGCCTGGAGCGCAAGCTGCTGAAGTGGCAGCCGCGCAGCGGCGAGACCGAGAAACTCTGAATGCTCACCTGGCGCCTGGTCTTGGGCAGGCTCGCGGCGCGCGTGTCGCTTGGGCTGCTGGCAGGCACCTTGCTGGTCGGACTCGCCGGCGCAGGAGCAGCGTGGCTGGCCTTGGACGATGCGCCGCAGGTGCCTCGCGACCCCCAGGCCTCGGTACTGGATCTCGTGCGAGCCATGCGGCTGCTGCGCGCGATCGATCCGCGCCAGCAGGGCGGCGAGGGCCCGCGCGAGATGGCACTCAGCCAGCGCGAGCTGGAGCTGCTGATCGACCAAGGTGCGCAGCGCGCCACGCTGCCGATGGCGGCGCGCGTCGGCGTGCAGGCCCAGCATGCCCGGCTGCAGGCCAGCGTGTCGATCACCGAGCTGATGAGCGCCTACCCGGGCCTGCTGCCGGTCTTGCTGCGGCCCTGGCTGGCGGGCCACTGGCTCAATGTCGACCTGGGCCTGCGCGAAACGGCTGCGCTGCCCGACATCGAGCACCTGCGCGTCGGCCGCCTGCCGGTGCCGGCCTGGCTGGGCGAATGGCTGCTGCGCAACCAACTCGAACAGCACTTCGGCCCCGACCAGCTCCGCCTGGCCCGCGAGATGGTCAAGGGCGTGCGCTTCACGCCCGACAAGCTGCGCCTGAGCTACGTCTGGCGCGCCGGCAACCTGCGCCGCATGATGGCCGTGCTGGTGCCCAGGGCCGACCAGGATCGGCTGCGCCTGTACCTGGCGCACCTGGCCAGCCAGAAACTCAAGTCGGTGGCGGGCGGCCGCATCCCCATGGTGCAGCTGCTGCAGCCCGCCTTTGCGCTGGCCCAGCAGCGCACGGCGGCGGGTGCGGACGCGGCCCTGGAAAACCGCAGCGCCATCCTCGCGCTGGCCTTCGCCTCGTTCCCGCGCGAGCTGGTCACGGTGCTGCCGGCCGCGCGCCGCTGGCGCCTGCCCACGCCCTGGCGTCTGGCGCTGGCCGGGCGCGAGGACTTCCCGCTGCACTACCTGATCTCGGCCGCGCTGGCCGCCGAGGCCGGCGGGCCCTTCGCCGACGCCGTGGGCGTGTTCAAGGAAGTGCTCGACGCCCGCGGCGCCAGTGGCTTCAGCTTCAACGATCTGGCGGCCGACCGCGCTGGCACGCGCTTCGGCCTGCTGGCGCTGCGCGAGCCCAAGCAGTTGCAGGCCCGACTCGCCGTGGGCCTGAGCGACGAGGACTTCCTGCCCGACATCCGCGACCTGCCCGAGTCGCTGCGCCCGGCCGAGTTCACCGAGCGCTACGGCGCCATCGGCTCGCCGGCCTACAAGCGGCTGCTCGCCGACATCGAGTCGCGGCTGGATCGCTTGCCGCTGTACCGCTGAAGGCCTGGCGCGAGGGCGCTCAGGTGATGCGATAGAAGTCGAGCACCACCATCGCCGCCTCGCGCTGCCCGACCGCCAGCGCCATCACCTTGTTCAGGTGCGCCCATTGCGGCGCCCCGGTGGTGAAGCGCACCCCGGTGCGGAAGAAGTACTCGTCGCGCGCCACCGCCTCGCCGCGCGCCAGCCGTGCCATCACGCCGGCCGGACCGTGGCGCATGCCGTTGCTCTGCACCTCGATCAGTGCGCCATCGTCGGCGCGGATCACGTAGTGCGCGGCGATCTCCAGCACGCCGTCGGCACGCGCGATCTGCCAGTCCACGCCGCCTTCGACCAGCGTGCCGTTGAGCTCGAGGCCGCGCACGGTGCCGCCGCCCAGGGGAATGAAGCGGCGCTCGCCCAACGGCGCTGGCCCGAGCGTGACCAGGGGTTTCACTTCACAGCGCACCTGGCACAGCGGCAGCAGGGCGGGTGGGGCGGGGAACGTGGCGGTGTTCATGGGGGCCTTCAGGATCGGGTGGCGGGTTCAATGGGCAAGGTCGAGTTCCAGGGCCAGCAACTCCTGCATGGTCTGGCGCCTGCGAATGAGCCGGGCCTGGCCGCCGTCCACCAGCACCTCGGGAATCAACGGCCGGCTGTTGTAGTTGCTGGACATCGAGGCGCCGTAGGCCCCCGCGTCCTCGAACACCAGCAGGTCGCCCACTTTCGCGGCGGGCAGCTGGCGCGTGAGCACCACGCCGCCGTCGCCCTGCGTGAACACATCGCCCGATTCGCACAGCGGGCCGCCCACCACGGTGGGCACGCTGGCGCGGGGCGCGTCGTCCGATGGCAGCAGCTGGATGCCGTGGTGCGCGCCGTACATCGACGGGCGCATCAGGTCGTTGAAACCCGCGTCGACCAGCACGAAATGTTGGTGGCCCTGCTTCTTGACGGCGCGTACTTCACTCACCAGCACGCCCGACTCGGCCACCAGGTAGCGGCCCGGTTCGATCTCCAGCGTGATGGCGTGGCCGCGCGCGGCCTGGATGCGTTGGCGCGCCGCGTCCCACAACCCGAAGTAGTGCGCCACGTCGATGCGTGTCTCGCCCGGCCGGTAAGGGATGCTCAGACCGCCGCCGGTGGAGATGGCTTCGATGGGCAGGTTCACCCGTGCCACCAGATCCACCATCGCGCCGCACACCTGCGCCAGGTGGCTGTAGTCGACACCCGAGCCGATGTGCATGTGCAGGCCCACCAGGTGCAGGCCGGTGGCGCGGATCACGCCCAGCGCCTCCTCCAGATCGCCATGCCAGATGCCATGCTTGCTGTGCTCGCCGCCGGTGTTGGTCTTGTTGCTGTGGCCGTGGCCGAATCCGGGGTTGATGCGCAGCCAGACACGGTGGCCTGGCGAGGTGGCGCCCAGCTGGCGCAGCATGTCGATGGAGCCGGCGTTCACGGGGATGCCGTCGGCCACCACCCTGGCCAGCGTGGCCTGGTCCAGCAGGTCGGCGGTGAGCACCAGGCCGGCGGCGTGGGCGCCCGCCTTGGGCGTCCCGCCGGGCGGTTGCGGGTCGGCGCTGTCGTAGCCGGCGGCCTGCGCGCGCTCGATCTCGCCCAGCGACACCGCATCCACGCGCACGCCTTGCTCGCGCATCAGGCGCAGCACCTGCAGGTTGGAGTTGGCCTTCTGGGCATAGCGGATCACGTCGAAGGATTTCAGCGAGGCGATGCGCTCGCGGATGGTGGCGGCGTCGTACACCCACAGCGGCGTGCCGTGGGTCTGGGCGATGGGGCGCAGTTGCGCGGGCGTGAAGGGATTCATGGCAGGCATGTTGCTCGCGACCACTCATTCAAGCAATGACAGAGAATTGCCTTGTTCATGCAAATTGGATATGCCATGAAGCCAAGGGCACCGTCACTCACCCACCGCCAGATCGAGGTGTTCCGCACCGTGATGGGCACAGGCCACGTCACCCGCGCGGCCGAGCGCCTGGGCAGTTCGCAGCCCACCATCAGCCGCGAGTTGGCCCGGCTGGAGCATGTGTTGGGCATGGCGCTGTTCGAGCGCGTGCGTGGACGCCTGCGTCCCACCGTGCGTGCGCAGGCGCTGCTGCAGGAAGTGGAGCGCAGCTACATCGGGCTGGATCGCATCGCCGCCACCGCGCTCACGCTGCGCGAGTTTGCGCAAGGGCGCCTGGCCATCGCCTGCTTGCCGGCGCTGTCGCAGGCGCTGCTGCCCATGGCCGCGCGACGCTTCCTGGGCCAGCACCCCCAGGCCGGCCTGTCGATCACGCCGCAGGAGTCGCCGTTGCTGGAGCAGTGGCTGAGCGAGCAGCGCTTCGATCTGGGCCTCACCGAGGCGCGCGAGGCGCCCGCGGCCACCACCGTGAAGCCCCTGCTGCAGGCCGACGAGGTGGCGGTGCTGCCGGCTGGTCACCCTTTGCTGGCGCGGCGCGTGCTGCGGCCCAGGGATTTTCAGGACGCGTGCTTTGTGAGTTTGGCACCGGCCGACGCCTACCGCCAGGCGGTGGACGCGATGTTCGCGCAGCACGGCGTGCAGCGGCAAATGGTGCTGGACACGGCCAGTGCGGTGTCGGTGTGTGCCCTCGTGCGCCAGGGCCTGGGGCTGGCCATCGTCAACCCGCTCACGGCATTGGAGCTGGCAGGGCCCGAACTGCACATCCGGCCGCTGTCGGTGGCCATACCCTTTCACGTCAGCCTGGTGCAGCCGGCGCTGCGCGCGCCCAACCCGCTGCTGGCCGACTTCGTGCGCAGCCTCGAGGCGGCTGCGGCTGAACTGCGCGGGCGGCTGAAGACGCTGGGCCGCGCCGGCTGAGGCAGCCGGGACGCCGGCCTGGTGCGGGCTTCAGCGCAGCGTGGCGATGCCGCCCTTGGCGTCGTCGTCAGTCGCGCACGATGTCGATGCCGCCCTTGCCGTCGTCGTCGTCGGTCGCGGGGGGCGCCGGGCCGCGCCGTCCTGGCGGCGTGCTGCCGGCTTTCGACGTCTGCTTCTTGCCGGTCGGGGCCTTCACGGGCGCCTTCTTCACAGGCGCCTTCTTGTTGGTTGCCACGGGCTTCTCCTTCCAGGCTCAGAGAATGGCCTCTGAAAGATCAGGTTACAAGAACGGGCGGTCGGGTGCAAGCCAGGTGCGCAGAGCGTGCCCGAGTCGGCGCATCCCTCGCCCTGTCACCTGGGACGGGCCGGTCCCGCCGTCCTCAGGTCTTGTAGATGGTCAGGGGCAGCAGATCGCCATACATGCGGCACACCGGGGTCTGTGCCGGCACCTGCGCCCGGGCCGAGAAGAACGGCACCAGTTCCTGCGTGCCGGCGATGAGGCCGAGCATGCTGATGGCGCGCCGCTTGCTGCCGGGCTGCTCGGGCACGAGGTAGCGCTCGGACTTCAGCGCGCCCAGCAGGGCGCTGGTGAAGACGCCCTGGCCCGCCGCATCACTCTCGCGGGCCTTCTCTTCGCTGCGCGCCCCATTCAGCACATACATGCCGCGCTCGTTCACCGCTTGAATGCGCCGGGCGAGCTCTTCCGCGTCCAGCCCGCTCATCAGGTTGCCGCCGGCCATGCCGGCGTGGCAGGCGTCGATGACCAGCACCACCTCGGCCGGCACCGAGGTGATGAGGTCGCCCAGATCGGTCATCGACAGGCCGGTCGTGGCCAGGTCGCTCGAGGTCGGCCGCAGGTCGTAGTTCCAGAAGTAAAGGTCGGGCTCGCCCTTGAACCGCGTGCCGTGGCCGGACAGGAAGACGAAGAGCACGTCGCGCTCGGCGCCTTCGGTCTGGCTGCGTTCACGGATGAGCGTGCACAGACCGTCCAGCGCGCCCAGGATCGCGGCCTTGGTCGCCTGCCCGTTCAGCAGCAGCGTCGCCTCGACGGCATCGAAGGCCCTGTTCTTCAACTTGGTTCGCCTGTCGTGCTGGCCCGAGCGCCTGGACTTGGCAAAGGCGTTGTAGATGGCGATGGCATCCTGGTGCGCATATTTCAGCGGCTTGAAGCCAGCGGCGTCCGCCGTGTTGGCCACGGCAAAGTCCGAGACGCCCACGCTCAGCAGGTACAGATTGCCCGAGGCGGCGTCCTGCGATCCCGCGCGCACGGTCGCTTCGGGCCCGGCGACCTCGAACACCACCGGCATCGACTTGGCGTCCTGGTTCTCCGCCCGGATGCTGAACACATTGCGCCCGGGCAGCAGCGGCAACTGCAGCTTGTAGCGGGCCCTGGCCTTGGGCGCCGGGGCGGGCTCGGACCAGACGAAGCGATCGTTCCTCAGGATCCAGACCCGTTTCACCGGATTGGCCTGGCGCAGCGCAGTCACAGTGAAGTGCAGGCTCACATGCGCTGGGCCCGCCACCACGCCTTCATTGGCCAGCTCCACGATCGGGGGCAGGATCTGCGCGACATCGACCCGCGGGATCTCGATCCCGGCCGCACGCGCCCGGTCCTCGGTGCCATGCTCGACGACGGCCCGGATGATGTCGGGGCGATAGAAGGGCTTGAAGCGATCGGCGGGGAAGAACAGGGCCTCCTTGTCCGCGCCGCGGTTCACGTGGTAGCCCACGCGCTGCGCGCCGTTGGGGCTGGTGTCGTAGTAGCCGCTGCGGCTCCAGATCACCCATTCGTCGTCGGTCCCGACGAACAGCGTCAGATCGGGTGGCAGGTCCGGATCCATCGCAGGCTCGTTGAAGCGCAAGGGTATGGTCTGTGCCGGCTCCCACGCGAGGATGCTCCACTTGTCGGACTCGAAATCGGACTCGTCCACCTCGCTGGGACAGGTGGTCTTCAGGGCCATGGCCCGCAGATCGAAGCTCTGTTGCCGCGGCGCATGGTTGGGCGGCAGCAGCCGCATCGGAAGGGTGCCGAACAGGACGTTCTCGAGCGCATTGATGCCGGGCGCGTAGCAGGTGCTGCCGACGCCGCGGATCGCCGCCTTGAGCTCGCCCACGCGGTGGCTGGCGCTCCAGAAGTGGATCGCCTGGTTGTCGCCGCCCGCGCTGATCACCGTGCCGTCGTCCAGGCAGGCCAGGGCGGTGATGCTGCCGTCGTGGCCGTAGTAGCTGCTCCTGAGTTCGAAGTCGCCAAACCCGGTGGCGTAGGCGTTGACCTGAACCGTCTGGTCGCCGGCCACAGGCGGCATGCCGGGCTCGACCTCGTCGTTCGGTGAAATCATCGCGGCGGCCAGGCTCGCCACATCGGCACCGGGCAAGTCCGGGCCCTTGCGCCCCGGGTCGTAGGTGCTGAACGGAATCGGCGGGCCGCCGGCGGCAGCCGCTCGTTGACCAGGGTTTTCGGCCGCCATGCCGACCAGCAGTTGCTTGCCGGAGGACGAAAAGAGAATGGAAGCCGGGCTGGACTCGGTCAACACGGTGCCGACCAACTGGCCCTGGTGGTCGTGGCACAGGAAGTGCCCGAACCGCTGCGCGTGCCGGGGCATGCGGGCGGCGCCCGCCACCACCAGCTCGTGGCTGACGGCCAGTGTGCCGGGTGCGATGGCGACGTCGGTTTCCACGCACCGGTCCTGTCGCAGGCTCTTGCCCCCGCCAAAGGTGTACCAGGCCAGCACCCCGGCGGGCTGGCCCGCGCCCTTGCGCTGGCCGGTGCGCGGGTGGGTGCGAGGGCCCGTGCCAAGGCCCTTGCCTTGCGATGCGACCACCAGCCGATGGCCGCCGTGCCCCTTGCGCCTGCCGGGAATGAAGCGCACCGCCGCGGGCAATTCGTCCTGGCGCGGCCCGGTGCTGAAGGCCTGGGAGGCGAGCGGCTTGCGCGTGGGCTCGAACCCGCCCCGCAAGACGTCGCGGGCCGCATACACCGACACCACGGCGCGCCGGATGCGGCGCTCGCACTCGTTGCCGACCAGGGCGAGCAAGCGGCCATCCGGGCTGAAGTCGAGGTCGAACAGCAGCCCTGGATGGCGAAACGCGGCCTGCAGGTTGCCGGTGGCCAGCTCGAAGACCTGGACCTCCGTGACCTGGCCCGCATCGCTGGCCCTCGAGGTCTGCTGGCTCCAGGCCTTGAGGGCGACGAGCCACAAGCCATTGGGACTGAGGGCCATCCGGCGGACATTGCCGTCGCCGAAGACCTCTTGCGAACGGTCGGCCACCTGACCCAGCAGCATGCGCAGCAATTGCCGTGTCTTGAGGTCCCACACCCGGATCGTGCATTCGCCGGCGGTGATCAGCGTCTGGCCGTCGGGCGAGACGACGATCTGCCGGATGTCGCCGGTGTGCGTGCCGGTGTCGAGCTTGAAGAAGGCTTCGTACGACGGGACGGGATCGGCCATGGACGGCTCCTGGAAGGTGGCGAGTGTTCAGTCGACGCCCTGCGCTATGGCGCGGTGCTCGGCCAGCGCCAGGTAGTCGCGCCGCAGGGTGGCGTCCGGAATCCGCTCGCTGCGGGTCTGCAGTTCCAGCCGCGCACGCGCCATCAGGGTGTCGGCACGCGGGTCCTTGCAGGCCACCAGGGCGCGGTGGGCCACGAGGTACAGGCCCATCGGCAGAAACGGGGGGTTTGCCGTCGGCGTGGGCGGCAGCAGCACCGGCAACAGCCCGCTCAGGTGCGCGAGGGCTTGCCGGTGCCACTCGTCGCCACCACGCGCCAGCGCCAGTTGGGCGAGTGCGCCATGCACTTCGAGCGCTGGCCGCTCGGTGCCCAGCTCGCGCACCAGCTCGCTCGCAGCCTCCAGCGCCTGCTGGGCCTGGGCGTAGTCGCCCGCCGCCGTGTGGATCACGCCCAGGTGGTGCAAGGTGCTGGCTTCGAGGGCCCGCGATCCGATCTCGTGCGCGATGGCCATGGCCTGAGCGGTGACCTGCAGTGCCTGCTCGAGGTGGCCCAGCGCATGCTCGACCAGGCCCAGGTTTTCCAGCACCACGGCCTCGCCGCGTCGAAAGCCGCTGGTGCGCAGCAGCGCCAGCGTCTGGCCGGACAGCTCCCGGGACAGGCCGTACTGCCCCAGCTCGCGGTGCGCCTCGGCGCGATTGATCAGCGCCAGGCCATGCGGTATGGGCTCGTTCAGCTCGGCAAAGATCCTGGCCGCCTGTTCGCAATGCTTGCTCGCCTGGTAGAAGTCCCCCGACACCAGGCAGGCACTGCCCATGTTGTTGAACAGCATGGCCTCGCCGGAACGGTCACCGATCTTGCGCGCCACCCTTTGCGCCTGCTCGTAGTGGGCCACGGCCTGCGCATGGCGCGAGCACGCCTTGGCGACCACGCCCAGGTTGTTCAGGACGTCGATCTGTGGCCGGGCGTCGCCAACGGCCTGAATCAGCTGCAAGGCCCGCCCCAGCCAGTCCTGTGCGGCCAGGTAGTCGCCGGCATGCCAGTGCAGCAGGCCCAGCCGGGACAGGCTGTGGTATTCACCGCGCGGGTACTGGTGCTCACGTGCCAGCGCCAGCGCGCGGTCGAGTTGCGGTCGGGCGGCGGCCGCCTCGCCGGCAAAGAACATCGCGCGGGCGTCCAGCAGCAAGGCATCCACCAGCAGGTCGCAGGCCCGCGCCCGAGCCTGGTCGTCGGCTTCGATGAGCTGGATGGCGCGCTGTGCACTGACCCGCGCCGCAGCGCCGTCACCCCCATCGATGGCCAGTTTGGCGCGTCGCGTGGCGACGCGTGCCTGCGCCAGCGCGACCTCGTCCATCTGCCGTGCGAGCGCTTCGAGCTCGTCCAGGTCGCCGCGGCGCTTTTCGTGCTGTCCTTGAAGGTCGTGAATCGCCTCGCACCTGAGCAGCACGTCAAAGCGCGCCGGCGCGTCCGCGAGCGGCAGCCATTGCAGCGCACGGGCGAAGTGGGCCAGGGCCTCGTCGTTGGCGAAGCCGGCGGCGGCCTGTTCGCCGGCCTTGCGCGAGTAGTGGCAGGCCTTGTCGTGGACTTCGGCGCGCACGAAGTGGTGCGCCAGCTGGGGTGTGAGCTGGCTCACCCGATCCGGATATCGGGACTCGAGATAATGTGCATACAGACCATGCAGCTGCCTGCGCGTGGCGTGCGGCAGGCTCTCGTAGCCCACCTCGAGCGTGACCAGGTGCCTGAACAGGTAGGTCAGCTCCGGGTCGGGCGATTCCAGGGGCGTGAAGCCCAACCGGTCCAGCTCGCGCAGATCGGCCTTGAGGGTCTCCAAGGCACCCAGGGCGGGGTAGTAGTCGTGCAGATCCGTGGCACGGAACACGCGGCCGATGATGCTGGCCACCTTGAGCGAGCGCTGTTGCGAGACCGGCAGCTGATCGATGCGACTGAGCAACAGGCTGTGCAGGCTGGCCGGCAGATCCAGCGCCGCCAGCGCGGCTGCGTTGCGGGGGTCGATGCCGCGGTCGTGCAGGTAGTTCAGCAGCTCCTCCACATAGAAGGGGTTGCCCTGCGCGCGGCTTGTGATGCGCTCGATCAGGGCCGACGGGACAGCGCCCACCCGCTCGGGAAACAGGCCGGCCACCTTGGCCCGGACGACCTGTTCGGCCTGCGCGGCATCCAACCCGTTCAGCTCGATCTGCCCGAAGTGCGCCAGCGTGTCGAAGCGCGCGCTGGCCGGCTGCGGCGAGGCCGTGTCGGCTGGCCGGTAGCTCAGCAGGACGAGCACGGGCAGGTGCTCGATGGCGCGGGCCACCAGTGCCAGCAAGTCGAGCGACAGCGGGTCCGCCGCATGCAGGTCTTCCAGCACCAGCAGCACGCCGCTGCCGTCGCCGGCGGCCTCATGCGCGGCGGATGCCAGGCACTGGAGCAAGACGGTTTCCAGCAGCGCCTTGCGATCCTTGGGCTGCAGCGCGCGCGTGAAGTCGTTGTCGGGCAGCTCCAGGCCCAGCACCGCGCCCAGCAAGGGCCAGGCCTCGGCGTGCTCCGGCGCGCGGTCTTCCAGCTCGGATTCGATCGATCGGATGCGCTTGCGCAGCGGCAGCGCCGGGTCGAGGTCGAAGAACGCGGTCCAGATCGACTGCCACACCAGGTAAGGGGTGTGGATGCCATCCAGCTGGCACGTGCCGCCATAGCCGATCCACTGCTGGCGACGGGCCAGGCGGATGCCTTCGGCCAGCAGCCGCGACTTGCCCATGCCGGCCTCCGCGGTGATGCCCAGGATCTGCCCGCGGCCCTGCACCGCGGCCGACAGCCTGTCGGCCAGCAGCGCCATCTCGGCCTCGCGCCCAACCATGGGCAGCGCGAACGCCGGCTCCTGCAGGCGGATGGCGCGCTGTTGGCGCAAGCCCATGACGGCAAACACCGGCAAGGGCTCGGCCTTGCCCCTGAGCGGCATCGGCGGGCGGGCCTCCAGCGTGAACTCGGCCGCAACCGCCTGGCGCACCCGGCCCGAGATGAGGATCTCGCCCGGCTGGGCGATGCTCATCAGGCGGGCAGCGAAGTTCACGTCGTCGCCCATCGCGCCGAACGATTGCCGCGTCGAGCTGCCATACCCGCCCACGCGCATGGTGCCGCTGGCCAGCCCGATCTGCACCGAGTAGGGCGAGGTGCTGAAGAACTGTCGCAGGGCCATGGCCGCGCGCAGTGCCCGGCTGGCGTCGTCCTCATGCACCTGGGCTGCGCCGAAGGAGCCGTACAGATAGCTGCCCTTGTCGCCGATGGTCAGCTCCAGCAACACGCCGCCATGGCGCTGCAACACCAGCTGCGCCTGGCTGACCAGCGCTTCCAGGGCCTGCGCTGCACGCTCGTCGTTGTCGTAGTCCAGGCCCGTGAAGCGGGCGAACAGGGCCGTGGCCGGACGCAGGTCGGTGACGAACAGACCCTGGCCCGCAGACTCGCGCTGAACCACGAACGGCAGCACCCAGGGCCGGAGCACCTCGACATCGAGTGGCGCGGCCTGCGCGGCAACAGGACCGGTGGGCTGCAGGCCACTGAACCACGCCGGGTCGAGCACGAAGAAGCGCTCACCGCAATCGCTGGCGCGCGACCCGTGCAGCGGCGCCTGCAGCAGGGTGGCGGTGGCCTGGTCGATCAGCACTTCGCCGGCCTGCGCCATACCCTCCGCCATCGACACGCGGGCCACGGTGGCGCCCGCCACCACGTCGATCAGCTGGATCTCCGGATGGCCGATGGCAAACCGCCGCGCCGGCCCCGTGCTCACGGCCACCTTGACGAACAGCGTGGGGAACTGGCGCATGCTCGCTTGCATCGCCTGCGCGCATTGCGCCGCACGTTGCGTGGGCTCGGGCTCCCGCGCATCGAACCAGCAAGTGATGGCATCGCCCGAGAAACCGATCACACTGCCACCAAAGCGCTCGACCTCGCCGATCAAGGCCTCGTAGACGGCGTTGACACGCAGCGTCATGGCTTCGATGCCACGCCGCTCGCCGTGCTCGCGCGTCAGCGCCTCCGTCATGGCCGTGAACCCCGAAATGTCGGCGAACAGTGCCGAGCCGGAAGTGCGATCGGGCAGCGACTCACCCCGCGCGAGGGCGCGCCGCCGATCCTGCGGGAGGTAGGTGTGCAAGGCCATCGTCGTGGATCCCCGGTGCTTGCGCGGCTGGTGCGCCGGGACCGGTCGCATCGGGTGCGATGCGACCGATCTCGAACGACGAGGACGGTAGCACGGTCCCCGAGGGCCGCGAGCAGCCCCGCTGCGTCATGCGACGGGGCAGCAGGAACGGCGTGTCGGCCATGGCTTGCCGACGGTCTTGCCGGCTCGAAGCGTGCCGCCATCGCGATGATCTTCACATCCTCGGACCATGCTCCACCCCGGGGCCGAGGGCCCGTCTCGCCTCAATCGTTGCGCACCACAGTTTCGGCGCGGCGCATCCAGTGACGCTGCCGCTGCGTATGTCCGGGGGTGCGAAACCCCTTCCTCTTTGCGGCCGGCGTGCTGCTGACCCTGACCATCGCCGGCCCGGCCACCGCCCACGACACCTGGTTCCAGCCCGTGCCGGGGCCGGGCGCGCCGCAGTTGGCGCTGGGCACGGGCAACCAATTCCCGATCCAGGAGGTGCCGGTCGGCGCCGCCAGTCTGGTCGAGAGCGGCTGCCGGGGCCGCGATGGCCGCGTCGCGCCGTTGCGCGTGTTGCGCGAGACCGCCACGGCGCTGCGGCTGCGCCCACCGGTGGCCGGCGCACTCACCTGCTGGGGCCAGCAGGCGAGTTTCGAAGTCGAGTTGCCGGCCGACAAGGTGGCCCTCTACCTGCGCGAGATCAACGCGCCCGCCTGGGCGCGTGGCGAATGGGTGCGCTTGCAGGCGGCCGGCTTGCCGTGGAAGGAGCGCTACGCCAAGCACGCGCGCATCGAACTGCCCGGCGCCAGCGGCCCGGGGCAGCCGGCGGCGATGGCCATGGACGTGCTGCTGGACGAGCGTGCGCCGAGGGTGGGCCAGAGCTTGGGCTTTCAGGTGCTGCGCGACGGCCAGCCCTTGCCTGGCCAGGCGGTCGAGCTGCGCGGCGACATGAGCCCGCTGGCGATCTGGCACCGCACCGACGCCGAGGGCCGCGCCCGCATCGATGTGCCCTGGCCCGGCCGCTGGGTGCTGCGCGGCACCGACCTGCGCCGTTCGGACAGCGTGCCAGACCAGTTCGAGAGCCGCTTCTTCAACCTTGCGTTCGAAGTTCGCCCGCGCGAGCCGGCACTCAGGCCGGCAGCAGCTGGAGGTTGAACGCCCTTTCGGCCAGCCAGATGCCGGCCACGGCGGCGATGAGCAGCGAACCGCCCACGAGCACGCCCTGGCGGTAGAAGACGGTCCGCCGGGCGGCAAAGGCCAGCGGCAGAAAGATGGCGACGATCGTGAGTTGCCCGACCTCCACGCCCAGGTTGAAGCCCACCAGCGCCAGCACCAGGGCCTCGCGCGGCAGGCCCAGGTCCTGCAGCACGCTGGCGAAGCCGAAGCCGTGGATCAGGCCGAAGCAAAACGCCACCATCCAGCGCCGGCCGTGGAACAGCGGCCAGACGTTGTTCAGCGCGGCCAGCACCACCGACAGGGCAATCGCCGACTCCACCCAGCGCGAAGGCGGTGCCAGCACGCCGAGCGTGGCCAGCGACAAGGTGATCGAGTGTGCCACCGTGAATGCGGTGACGATGCGCAGCACGTCGTAGAAGGCCTGGCCAAATCGCTCGGCCGGGCGCCAGCCTGCCGCGCCCCACAACAGCACCGCCGGCAGCAGCAGCGAGAGCAGGAACAGGATGTGGTCGTAGCCGACCCAGATGTGACCGACGCCCTCGCGGCCGTAGTCCAGGAACTGACCGAGCCGGCCGACGGCCTTGAGCTCGAAAGCCTGCGTGGCCGCTTGTGGGCCCAGCACCGCCGTGCGTGTCCGGCCCGCAAACTCCAGCCGCAGCAGCCCGCGGTGCTGTGGATCGAGTTCGGCGAACAGGGTGTAGCCCAGCGCGAGCGAATGGGGCGCTTGGGGGCAGCGGGCGCTGAATTCGAGCACGGTGTAGGCGCCGTCGGTGTGCTCGTCCACCAATTGCCGGCCCGCCTCCAGTGGGCAGGTCGCGCCATCTGCGTCCACGCGCAGCCGTGCCAACGCATAGGCCGCGATTGCGGCGTGGCGCGTGCGCAGCTCGCCCCAGGTGATCTGACCATCGCCGTCGGCGTCCAGCCCGAGCGCGAAGTCGAGGTCGCGCAGTGCGATGTCCCATTGCCCGGTGACCGCCGAGCCCTGGACGGTCAGGGCCAGGTAGCTGTCCGACGGCTTGTGCGCCTGCACCGGCAGCGCCGCCCACAGCACGGCCAGCCAAGTCAGGCGCCACAGCGCGCGCCACGGCCAGGGCAGCGCCGCGGTCATCAAGATCCGCCCCACAGCTTCTGGGCCAGGGCCTGCAGCACGACGCTCTCGATGCGGCTGCTTTTCATCCAGTCGCGCACCGGCGTGGCCGCTTCGGCTTGTCGCGTGGCCAGCGCGGCTTCGAGCAGGATGCGCGCATCCGAAGGCTCACGCTGCACGGCGTAGTTTTCGCGCGCCAGCGCCAGCGCACGTGGCGCGTCGCCGAGCAGCTGCAATGCAAAGCGCGATTCCTCCTTCTGGTGCACGGTGTCACCGCGCAGCCGCGCGGCGTCGAAACGCGCCGCCAGGTCGCGTTGCCAGTGGCCTTGCCGCTGATCGGCGCTGGCCTTGGCCGCCAATGCCAGGCGCAGCAGCAGCAGGTCCGAGCGCTCGCGGCCCTGCAGCAGCGCCAGCACTTCGGTGGCGCGTCCCTGGTCGAGCAGCAGGTCGGCATACGCGGCCAGCAGATAGCCGTCGGTGATGCCCAGCGCCAGTGCCTCGCGGTAGGCGGCTTCAGCGGCGGCGTCCTGGCCCCGCCGTTGCTCGATCTCGGCCAGCCGGGTCAGCGCCCACAGCCGCTCGCCGGCATCGGCCCGGGGGTCGTCGCGCAAGGCCGCGCGCAGCGCGTCGGCCGCCGCCGCAGCGTGCCCCGTGGTGGCATCGACATGCGCGCGGCAGCCGGCGGTGATGACCGGCGTGGCCTGCGGTGCCAGGCGCGCGCAGGCGTCGCGGGCCAGCGCGTAGTCGCCGCGCACCATGGCGATGGCCGCCAGCCAGGCCCAGGCCTCGTCATCGTCCGGCTTGGCCTTGGTTGCGGCCTGCAGGTCGGCCATGGCGGCGTCGAACTGGTGGTTGAACTGCAACAGGATGGCGCGCATCACGCGCGCGCGCTGCGGCGGGTCGGGCAGGTTCCACCAGGGCGCCAGCGCCGCCTGGGCGTAACCGATGTAGCGCGGATCGCCCTCGGCCGCCACCTCGGCGTGGTAGCTCTTGGCCAGCCGCAATGCCAGATCCAGGTCGTTCGGGCGCGCGATGAGCTGTCGGCGCAGCTCGCCCATGTCGCGCTGGCGCGGGTCGAGCGCACGCGCGGGCAGGCGTTCCAGCACCTCGGCGTCCGAAGCGGGCTGGCGCGGCGCGGCCAGCGCGGTGCCGGCCACCAGCAGCACCACGGGCAGGAGCAGTGTCAGGACCTTGGCGGGAATCGGCGGCATGGGTGGGGAGTGGCTGGTGGAGTATGACTTCAGGCCGGGATACGGCGCCGCCGCTGCCGCGGATGCAGTGCAGCGTGTCAACCAATCTGCCTGCCAAGCGTTAGCCGGCGGTCCAGCGGGTTCGCGCGGTTGTTTGCGAAGGGCTCGGCAAGACAGACCTCCCATCCCCAACGCGGGCCGCAGGCAGGGCAACGAGCCCGGCACGCAAAACGCAAACCACCTTCAAGGCAAACCGCATGAACAAGATCCTCGCCACCCTGGTCCTCTCCGCCTTCGCCGCGGTCTCTTTCAGCGCCAACGCGGCCTCGCACGCAGGTGCACCGATGAAGGCTGCCAGCGCGCCAGAGGCCAAGGCCAGCGCACCGGCCAAGCACAAGAAGGCCGCGCACAAGAAGCACGCCAAGGCGGCTGCCTCGGCCGCGACGAAGTAATCCTTCGATCCCGCCACGAGAAGGCAGGGCCTGGCCCCTGCCTTCTTTCGTTTCCGGGGCTTGATTCCGCACCGCTCAGGGCGCACGTCGTGCGGCGCTTGGCCGCGGCGATGCGCTGGCGGATGGGTGCCCATGAAACAATCCGCGCCTGTTCTTTCCCAGGCCGGTAAAGCCTGCAGGCCATGACCATGTCCGCACCGCATCCGGCGCGCAGCTACACGCTGTCGGACTTCGACTACGAGCTGCCGCCCGAGCTGATTGCCCAGCACCCGGCCCCACAGCGCAGCGGCTCGCGCCTGCTCGACGGCGCGGGCGATGTGTTGGTGGACCGCGCTTTCCGCGACCTGCCGGGCCTGCTGCTGCCGGGCGACCTGCTGGTGTTCAACGACACCAAGGTGATCCGCGCGCGGCTGCATGGCCACAAGGACACCGGCGGCGCGGTGGAGGCGCTGGTGGAGCGCGTGCTGCCGGGCCACGAGGTGATGGCCCACCTGCGCGCCAGCAAGGCGCCACGCGCGGGTGCCTTGCTGCGGTTCGCCGGCGCTGCGTTCACGGCCGAAGTGCTGGGACGCGGCGGGCCGGACAACGGGATGTTCCACCTGCGATTCCCTTCAGATCCCTTTGCGCTGCTCGAAGCGCATGGCCACGTGCCCTTGCCGCCCTACATCACCCACGTCGATGCGGACGAGGACATCGAGCGTTATCAGACCGTGTTCGCCGCAAGCCCTGGCGCGGTCGCGGCGCCCACCGCGTCGCTGCACTTCGACGCCGGCGTGCTGGGTGCGCTGGCCGAGCGCGGTGTGGGGTCGGCGCGCGTCACGCTGCACGTGGGTGCCGGCACCTTTCAGCCCGTGCGCAGCGAGATCCTGGCCGAGCACCAGATGCACAGCGAGTGGTTCGAGGTGCCCGAGGCGACGGTGGCCGCGATCGAGGCCGCGCGGCAACGCGGCGGGCGCATCGTGGCGGCCGGCACCACGACCTTGCGGGCGCTGGAATCGGCGGCCCTCTCGGGGCGGCTGCAGGCGGGCGCGCGTGAAACGCAGCTGTTCATCACGCCGGGCTTCCGGTTTCAGGTGGTGGACCGCCTGGTCACCAACTTCCACCTGCCCAAGAGCACCTTGCTGATGCTGGTCTCCGCCTTTGCCGGCTACGACGCCGTACGCGCGATTTACCGGCATGCCATCGCTGCGCGGTATCGGTTCTTCAGCTACGGCGACGCGATGCTGCTGCAGCGGCGTTGAGCCCCACCGCCCGCGCACAGGTGTTCACCCGATGCCCTGCGGCGGGGGCCTGCGTAAACTCCCGCCCGTTCGCCCACCCTTAGCAACGAGAGTCCCCATGGCCGCCCACAAGCTCCTCACCGCCCTGCTGTTCAGCGCTGCGTCGTCCCTTGCCCTTGCCGCACCGGTGAGCTACCTCACGGTGGACCATTCGTCCGCCACGCTGATGGACAAGGCCGGCGCCGACGCCGTTTTCAAGGCCGCTGTGCCGCAGAAGCTGGCCGCGCGCCTGGCCAAGCTGTACCCGGTGGGTCGGTTCGGCTTCATCACCCAGGTGGAAGGCGGATTCACCGAAGCCAAGACCTGCGTGGTGACCGCGCGCGCCATGTTGGTGCCGCGCAGCGGCAAGGCCCTGGTGTTCACGCCCAGGAAGTCGGCGATGGCCTTCGACGCGCAGGCCAATGCCTCGCAGCAGCAATGCAAGGACCTGGCTGCGGCCAAGCTCAAGGAAGCGATCGATTCGGTGCTGTCGTCGCTGGTGGCAACGAACTGATCGCGGCCGGGGTGGGCGTTGCGCCAGCGGCGCCTCACTGCAATGCAGCGGCCAGGTTGCCGGGCTTGGCGCGCACGCCGGGCAGCGGCTCCAGGCCCCAGCGCTCGGTGATGAACTTCAGGACGCTGGTCGTGTCGTAGGGCGTGTGATCGACGAAGCCGCGCTTGACGTGCGGGCCGATCAGCAGGGTCGGCACACGCGAGCCGGGGCCGAAGCGATCACCCCAACCCGGGCCGCTGGGCGGGGCGGCATGGTCCCAATAGCCGCCGTTCTCGTCGTAGGTCAGCACCACCAGCATGTCCTTCCACTGCGGGCTCTTGCGCAAGGCTTCCAGCACGCCGGCCATGTGCTCGTCGCCGCTCTTCACGTCGGTGTAGGACGGGTGCTGGGTGTAGCGGCCAGCCGGTTTGTAGAAGCTCACGGCGGGCAGCTTGCCGGCGGCGGCGTCGGTGACCAGCTGCTCGCCGTCGAGGAGGTGGCGCGCACGGTCGGGCGTCCCGGGGGCGAAGCGCGCGTGGTAGTTGAAGGGCTGGTGGTGGGGCTGGAAGTTCAGGGCGCCTTCGCTCCCGGTGTAGATCACCTTGCGCTTCACCTCGGGGGCCTGGCGCCCATCGACCAGGGCCGCGTTCCAGCCACCCGAATACCAGGCCCAGCTCACGCCCTTGGCACTCAGCGTGTCGCCGATGGTCCGGGCGCGCTGCGGCGGCACAGGCACCTGGCCGTGGTCGCCCTGGGGATCGGCCAGGTCCGGTGAGCCTCCAGCGGCGGGTTTGAGCCCGCTGGGCTGGTAGGCCGGCTGCGAGGTGTTGACCGACCAGCCGTCGGGCGACACCTGGCCGCCACCGCGGCTCACCACCTTCACCGCAGCCACGGCGGCCGAGGGCGAATCGGGCAGCTTGGCGAGCTTGCCGTTGGCGTCGAGTTTGACGCGCATGGTGTCGGGCGCATCGTCGTGGCGCGGCGCGCAGGCGCAGATCAGGTACTGGTGGTTGAGGTAGCTGCCACCGAAAGCGCCCTGGAAGAACCGGTCGGCCAAGGTGTACTCCTTGGCCCATTGCCAGAGCTTGAGGCTGGAGGTGTCGTAGTAGCCCATGGTCCAGCCGCCGACGTTGGACATGGCCGCGAACAGGTTGTTGCGCCCGCCGTTGATCTGCTCCTGGTTGTGCCAGAAGGCGTGGATGCCGCTGGGCACGATCTCGTCATGGCGCCGGTTCACGGGCGGCGCATCGATGCGGAAGGGCCCGTTGGGCATCCTTGGGAAGCCCGCCGCCGGCTTGCCGTCGTTGCCGAAGACGATCAGCTCGGGCAGCGGCTTGCCGTCGTGGTCGAGCTGAGTGCGCTGCTCGGCCGTGGCGTTGGCAATGCCGTCGGCGCCGGGGAACAGGCCGTAGAGGTTGTCGAAGCTGTGGTTCTCGGCGTAGATCACCACCAGGTGTTTCACGCGCTGCAGCGCGGGGGCAACGCCGGCGGGTGCAGGCGCCGCGCTGGCCTCCAGCGTGGGCGCGCCGCAGCCGGCGGTGAGCAGCAACCCGCTGGCGGCCAGCGCCAGCAGGACCGGGTGGGTGGTGGGGCAGTGCACGCGCATTGGCCGTCTCCGTTTCGTTGTTCGTCGGCGGATCGTAGCGCGGCCGCGACGAGTGCTGCTCCACCGCGCCACAGCCGGTGCCCGGTGGTTCGGACAGGGTGTCCCAGAATGGCGAAATGCCCGTGGCACTTGAGCGGCGTCAAATGTCGCACTGCCGCATGCCGCAACGATGCGACCATCGACCCGCTCACAGCATTGGAGAACTGCCATGACATCGTCACTTCGTCTTGTACCCACCTTGGCCCTGGCGGCCTCGGCCCTGTCGGTCGGGCCGGCCCTGGCCCAGGCCCAGGCCAACCACGACGCCATGGTCAAACTGGCCACCAGCGCCGGCTGCATGACCTGCCACCACATCGAGCCCGGCGCCAAGGGCCCCGACGGCCTGGCCCCGATCGGCCCGGCCTGGCGTGACGTGTCGGCCAAGTACAAGGGCCAGAAGGCTGCGGCCACGCAGCTCACCCACACCGTGCTCACCGGCTCCAACCCCTACGAGAGCCACTGGAAGGGCAAGGTCTCGGGCCTGGCGATGCCGCCCAATGCCGTGGCCATCAAGGAGCCGGACGCCAAGAAGCTGGTGGCGTGGATCCTGGGACTGGAAGCCGGCAAGTAAGCCCCGCCCGCCCCCGCCCGGCGAGGTGCTCGGTGCCGCGCCAGGCGCCCCGCCGCGCACTGCGACAATCGCGGCCATGTTGACATTCGAGTTGCTGGCCACTGAAGGGCATGCACGCCGCGGCCGCCTCACCCTGAACCACGGTGTCGTCGAGACGCCGATCTTCATGCCCGTGGGCACCTACGGCACCGTCAAGGGCGTGTTGCCGCAGTCGCTGCACGACATGGGCGCCCAGATCATCCTGGGCAACACCTTTCACCTGTGGCTGCGTCCGGGCCTGGAGGTGATCGAGCAGTTCAAGGGCCTGCACGGCTTCGAGGCCTGGACCAGGCCGATCCTCACCGATTCCGGTGGCTTCCAGGTCTGGTCGCTCGGCGAGATGCGCAAGATCAGCGAGGAGGGCGTCAAGTTCGCCTCGCCGGTGAATGGCGACAAGCTGTTCCTCACGCCCGAAGTGAGCATGCAGATCCAGCGCGCGCTGAACAGCGACATCGTCATGCAGTTCGACGAGTGCACGCCCTACGAGACCAAGGGCCAACTCACCACCGAAGGCCAGGCGCGCAGTTCGATGGAGCTGAGTCTGCGCTGGGCGCGGCGCTGCATCACCGAATTCGAACGCCTGCAAAACCCGAACGCACTGTTCGGCATCGTGCAGGGCGGCATGTTCGAGCCGCTGCGCGAGGCCTCGCTGGCCGCATTGGTGGACATGGCTCTTCCGGGTTATGCCGTCGGCGGCGTGAGCGTGGGCGAGCCCAAAGACGAGATGCTGCGCATCATGGCGCACACCCCGCACCGCCTGCCCGCCCACAAGCCTCGCTACCTGATGGGCGTGGGCACGCCGGAGGACCTGGTCGAGGGCGTGGCCTGCGGCGTGGACATGTTCGATTGCGTGATGCCCACCCGCAACGCGCGCAATGGCCACCTGTTCACCCGCTTCGGCGACCTGCGCCTGCGCAACGCCCGCTACAAGCTGGACGATCGCCCGATCGACGACACCTGCGCCTGCCAGGCCTGTCGCACGGTCTCGCGCGCCTACCTGCACCACCTGGATCGCTGTGGCGAAATGCTGGGCCCCATGCTGTCCAGCATCCACAACCTGCACTACTACCTGAACCTGATGCACGAGGTGCGTGAAGCGCTGGACAGCCACCGCTTCGAAGCCTTCCGCCAACAATTCAAGGCCGACCGAGCCCGGGGCATTTGACCGGTCATCGACACCGCACCCTCGGCCTTCCTCCTCTTCCTCTCAGCGACACGCCCAGAGCGTGTTCGAACCCATCCATGGCCACCCGCACCTCCACGCCCCGCAAGACGGCAGACCAACCCACGGCACGCCGACAGGCCAAGGTCGCCGCACCGGCGGCCCCTGAGAAGAAGGCCCGTCGATCGCAGGCCGCGCCGGTGTTGCCGACCGCAACCGCAGCGCCCGCACCCCCGGCACCGCCAGCACCCCCGGCACCCCAGGCGGCGGCCGAGGCCCCACCGGCCCGCCGGCGCACCGCCAAGTCGGCGGCGCCGGTGGCTCTGCCGACGCCTGAGCCCACAACCCGTGCTGCCGTGGACGACGACAGCCCGCGCAAGGCCCCCAAGCGCAGCGCACGCAGGCCGTTGAGCGTGGAGCTGCCGGCGGTCTCGTTCGAGCCTGCAGCAGCGCCCGCGTTGGAGCCGGAAGCACCGCCCAAGGCCAGGCCCAAGGCCCGGCCGGCCAAGTCCGTGTCGGACGACGCGCCGGCGCCCAAGGCACCGACCCCGGTGGCCAAGACGACCGCGAAGGAGGCACCCACGACGCAGCCCGCGGGCAAGAAAACCGTGGGCAAGAAGGCCTCGGACAAGAAGGCGGCAGGCAAGAAGACCGCTGCCAGGAAGCCAGCAGGCCGGATGGCTGCGCTGCCGGAACCCCAGGCCACCGCAGCGGCATCCTTGCCGGCTTCGCTGCCACCACCTCCGCCCCCGCCGCCCGACTTGCGGCCGCCGCACAGCGCCGTGCTGCTGGACCCCACCGGTCGCCCGGGCCTGCTGTGGCAACCAGGCAAGGCCTGTCCGGCGTCGCTCGACGAGGCGGCCCGTGACCGGATGAGCGACGAGGGCCTGCTGCGCCTGGACGATGACGATGCGTTGCCGCTGCTGATCCGCCTGGCCCGCGAAGCCCAGCACGAGCTGCGCGTCGCCCCGGACCTGTGGTTGCAGCTGGCCTGGCACCGCGATGCGCTGCACCGTCTGCACGCGCTGGAGCGGGCCTACCCGCAGGGCCCCGCCAGCACGGCCCTGCAGCACTTGTTGCAGGTGCCGCTGGCAGGCTACCAGGCCGAGGGCGCACTGTTTGCCACGTGTGCAGGCCGCGCGCTGATTGCCGACGAGCCTGGCCTGGGCAAGACAGCCCAGGCTGTTGCCGTTGCCGAGTTGATGCACCGCCACGTGGGCATCGATCGCGTGCTGGTGCTGTGCGCCGATGCGGCCGTGCCCACCTGGCAGCGCGAGTGGCAGCGCTTCACCGGTGCCAGCGCCACGTCGAGTACGCGCATCCTGGGTGCCAGCTCGCTGGGCGAAGCCGGCGCTGCCGAGCTGCTCACCTGGGCGCCCGACCTGGTCGTCATCGACGAGCCGCAGCGCCTGGGCGCCTGGGCCGCGATCCCGTCGCGCCACGCCCTGGTGCTGTGTGGCGCCACCGACGACTGTGACCCCGCGCTGCTGCAACGCATCGTGCAGTACCTGGATGGCCCGCGCCGCGGCGCGGCCTGGGAGTGGCTGCCGTCCGAACGCCAGTCGCTGGAGACGGCGATGGCCTCGGTGGCCTTGCAGCGCACGCGCGAAGAGGTGCGCGCCCAGCTGCCGGCATTGGTGCTCAGCGCGCGCATCGTGCCCATGGCCGCAGCGCAGCGCCAGGCCCACGACCTGCGCGCCACGCGCGCCACCGAGCTGCTGGCGCGCTGGCGACGCACCGGCCTGTTGCCCGATCTGGACCAGTGGCAGCTGGATGTCGACGTGCGCGAAATGCAGGCCCTGTGCCACCGCGAATCGCCGCATGCGCCGCTGGCCGAGCCCACGCTGGCCGCCCTGGTGGCCTTGATCGACGAGCTGCTGCCCGCCAACGGCGCAGCGACTTCGGCGGTGGCCGTGTGCTGCCCCGAAGAGGCCGACCTGGACGGCGTCACCGCGCGCCTGGGCGAACGCCCGGGCCTCAGCGTGGTGGCCTCGGTGCACGATGTTCCCGACGAGGCGGCCGTGCTGGTGCGCATGGGCGTGCCCTGGCGACCCATGCGCGGCGCGCCCGATCTGGCCCTGTGGCGCTGCATCCACCTGGTGGCCGAGCGCGGCTTCGACAGTGGCTTGTACGACACGCTGGATGGCCGCCGCGACACGCCGCGGGGCATGGCCGAAGAGGCACGCGGTTTCCTCAGTGGCGACCGCCTGCAGGCCTATCTCGGGGCGGTGGACGCCGCGCTGCGCGCCGCCCAGGCGGGCTGACGGGCCCGCCCGGAACCCGATCGGCAGGCTTCGATGGCACCGGCCCGGCGCTTGACATCCGCCCCATGACGACCGACCCGAAACCGGGCCTGCTGCGCACCGGTGCCCGAGCCCTCCGCGGTCTGTTCATCGGCCTGCTGGCGCTGCTGATCCTGTTCGAGGAATGGGGCTGGGACCCGCTGCAACGGGCTCTGGCCTGGGTCGGTCGGCTGCCGGTGCTGCGCCAGATCGAGGTGCTGATCCGGCTCCTGCCGCCGTTGGCGGCCTTGGGCCTGCTGCTGTTGCCATCCGTGCTGCTGGTTCCGGCGAAGCTGGGCGCGCTGTGGCTCATCGCCAATGGGCATCGGCTGCTCGGCGTGTCGGTCATCGTGCTCGCCAAGGTGGTGGGCACGGCGATCGTGGCGCGCCTGTTCACGCTGACGCGACCCGCGCTGATGCGCATGCCCTGGTTCGCTCGCCTCTATGCCCGCTGGACCCGCTGGAAGTCCGAGTTGCTCGAGCGCGTGCGCGCGTCCTGGGTCTGGCGCGCCAGCCGCGCGCTCAAGCGCGCCGTGCAACGCCGCGTGGCGCAGTGGCGCGCGGCGATCTTTCGCTGATCACCAGAATTCCCAGCGCCCGCTGTGCACCACCCAGGCACCGAGCACGCCGTTGGTCACGGCATGCGCGATCACCGCCATCCACAACTTGCCCCGCCAACGGTACAGCGCGGCGTAGGCCAGCCCCGCCACCGCGGCCGCCAGCCACAGTGGGTGCGCGAGCACGAAGACAAAGGTGGACAAGGCCATGGCCTTGAGCGTGGCGGCTTGCGGGTCCACCCGCTCGAATTGCGGCTGGTCGAACCAGCGCATCAGGAACGAGCGCCAGAACAGCTCCTCCATCACCGGCACCAGCAGCGTGGCGCCCAGCCAGCGCACGGCAATCAGTGGCCACAGCAGCCGGCCTTGCGCGTCCACCGGCACGAAGGCGGCCGTGGCCTGGCCGATCTGCATCCAGGGCGCCGTGAGCGTGATCCACAGCCCGAACACCCCCAGGCCCACGGCCACGGCCACCAGCAGCTCCATGGCGCCGGGCCAGTTCTGGCGCACCAGCTCGCCGTAGTCGCGCCAATGCCAGGCCAGCAGCCCACCCACCAGCAGCAGGTTCAGGCCATAGAGCCAGCGTGTGTCAAAGCCCCAGCGGTCGTCCTGGGGCGCCACGCCGCGAAGGGCCAGCAGGCCCATGAAGACGGCGAAGGGCAACACACGTTGCCAGGCGGCGCGGGACAGGTTCATGGCGTCGAATCGATCGGGATGCGGCGGTGGGCGTGGAAGCCGTCGAGCTCGGCGCGCAGCTGGTCCAGCAACAGCGCCTTGTCGTCGCGGTAGAACAGGTTGTAGCTCTCGAACGGGATCAGCCGCCCATCCGGCCGGGCCATGTGGATGCAGCTCTTCTTCAGTGCGCGGATGTCCAGCGACAGGGCGTCCATGAACTGCACGATCAGCACGCGGAAGACGTTGCGGTAGCCCAGCCCGGCCGGCGCGGCGATCTGCGGCAGGCAGCACATCAGCTCACTTAAGGCTCCGGCCTGCGACTCGGGCGAGTGGTTGGTGGAGAACAGCTTGAACACCTGTTGCTTGAGGCTTTCGTCGCGCTCGAAGACGATGGTGTTGCCGGCCGACTCCACCAGCGTGCGCGGGTCGAGAAAGCGGGTCAGGGGCTGCAGGCCGTCCGCTGTCTTCACCGCATAGGCCATGGCCAGGGTGTCGGGGTTGCAGGGCACGGGCACCACGTCCTCGGCGGTGAACAGGCCACTTTGCTCGACGATGCGCCGGCGCACCTCGCTCACGGTGAGGCGGTGCAGGCGCGGGTCATAGCCCTCGACGCGGCCGGCGTCCTGCACGGGCTGCAGCGTCACGCCGCGCACACAGGGCTGCTGCGCGGCGAAGCGAATCACCTCGCCGATCTCCTGGTCGTTCACGCCGCGCTTGACCGTCATCACCAGCGTGGTGGACAGGTCCAGCGCGTTCAGCCGCGCCAGCGCCTGGTCGCGCACGCGGCGCAGGTCGGCGCCGCGCAGGTCCATCAGCGGCTCGCGTTGCAGCGAATCGAACTGCAGGTAGACCTCGAAACCCTGCGGCGGGCCGGAGCGTGGCCCCTTCAAGGTGTCGGCCAGCTGCTGCGCAAAGTGTGCGTCCTGCGCAATGCGGATGCCGTTGGTGTTGAGCATCAGGTGGCGGATGGGTCGCGCGCGTGCCTCGGCCAGCACCTCGAAGAACTGCGGGTGCAGCGTGGGTTCGCCGCCACTGAGTTGCACCACGTCGGGCTCGCCTTCGCTGGCCACCACTGCGTCCAGCATGGCGCGCACCTCGTCCAGCGTGCGGTGCGTCAGGCGCTCGGGCCCCGAGCTGGCGTAGCAGGTGGGGCAGCGCAGGTTGCAGTGGTCGGTGATCTCGACCACGGCCAGGCAGGCGTGCTGCATGTGGTCGGGGCACAGGCCGCAGTCGTAGGGGCAGCCATGGCGCATCTCGGTGGAAAAGCTTCGCGGCATCTCCGGCGCCTTGACGAAGACCTCGCGGCCCAGGCGGTAGTAGGCCGCATCGTCGGCGATCAGCACGCGCTCGGCGCCGTGAATTGGGCACCACTTGTCCATGTAGACGTGGTCGTCCTTGCCAGGAACGTCTGGGCCGCCCCAAGGTTCCTGACCCCCTCGGGGGGCGGGCCGATGTATTTCGTCGGCCCAGGGGGCTTTGATCACGATCTTGGCTTCGACCTGGCGCAGGCACTGCGTGCACACCGATTGCGTGGTGTCGTAGAACAGGTAGGGGCGGGTCTTGCGGGTCATGTCCGTGCGGCCTGTTGGAGAGGTCGGCCGCGCCAGGCGCGCGCGACGATGGGCAAGTAGACGGCCAGGGCCAGTGCGCACACCCACTGGATGCCGCTCAGCCCGCCGGCATAGGCGTGGCGCACGGGCTTGAGCGTGTCGATGCCCAGGCGCCACGCGAGGTAGCCGGCCAGGAACAGCTTGAAGGCCAGGCCTGGCACCTGAGCGAAGCGCCTGTCCACCGCCAGGGCCAGCGCCAGCACGATGGCCATGTCGTAGAGCTGGGTCGGATGGCGCGGCACGCCGTCGCCAAAGTCGATGCCCCAGGGCAGATCGGTCGGCAGACCGTAAGTGTCGTCGTGCAGCCCGGCCAGGAAGCAGCCGATGCGCCCCAGCACCAGGCCCATGGCGATGGGCCACACCATCGCGTCGCCGGTGGACTGCGTCTGCCGCGTCAGGGCCTTGGCCGCCTCCACGCCGATCAGGCCGCCGAGCAGACCGCCGACGATGGACTGGCCGGGCATCAGCCACTGGCCGGCCAGCAGTTGCTGCAGCACTTCGGGCCGCTCGACCAGGAACACCGCCTTGTTGCCCAGCGCGGCCCCGCCAAGCAAGCCGGCGACGATGGCGAAGCTTCCCGCCTGGGTCAGGCCGCCCTGGCCGCTGGCCACGCGTTGTCGGCGGTACCAGGCCACGCCGAGCGCGATGCCGCCGTACTCGAAGGCGGCGTGCACCAGGGCCGCCAGCAGCGGGTGCTGGATCATGCGGCAGGGCCGGGCGGTTCGTCGTGTGCTGCCCGGGCTGGCGCGGGCGCGTCGGCCGAAGGGCCGTGCGATGCGAGGGCCTGGGCATCGACCGGCTTGCGCCGCAGCTTGCGCACGCCCCACCAGCACAGCGCGGCAGCCACCGCCCCCAGGGCCCCTGCGACAAAGGCCGTCGAGGCGAACTGCGCATCACGTGTGTTGCCGCTCAGCATCGACAAACCCATCACACCACCGCACAGCGAGCACAGCCCAAAGCCGGCCACGCCAAGCCCGAGCAGCACCAATGCCAAACCGCGCCAGAACGACATCTCAGACCTCCAGCAAACCTTGCACCCGGACACGCAACGCCTCGGGGCTCACCTGTTGTGGCAACACCGCCTGGCCGGCCACCAGTGTCACCGGGCTGAACAGCCCGCGGCGGAAGGGCCGGGCCATCGCCGCGCCACCTTCGATGCGCGAGAAGTACGAGCCCCACAGGTTCTGCAGCGCCACCGGCACCACGGGCACGGGTTGACGCTCGAGGATCTTCATGATGCCGCCCTTGAAGGGCTGCAATTCGCCGTCGCGGGTGATGCCGCCTTCGGGGAAGATGCCGAGCAGGTCGCCCTCGGCCAGCACCTGCTCGGCGGCAGCGAAGGCGGCGGCGTACACGGCCGGGTCTTCCTTCTGCGGCGCGATCGGGATCGCCTTGGCCAGGCGGAACAGCCAGCCCAGCACCGGCACCTGGAAGATGCGGTGGTCCATGATGAAGCGGATCGGGCGCGGGCTGGCGGCCATCAGCACGATGGCGTCGACGAAGCTCACGTGGTTGGCCGCGATGATGGCCGCGCCGGTGGTGGGGATGTGCTCATCGCCGCGCACCTTGAAGCGGTAGACGCAACGCGTGACCATGAAGGCGACGAAGCGCAGCAGGTACTCGGGCACCAGCAGGAAGATGTAGCCCGCCACCAGTGCATTGGCGATGCCGGTGAACAGGAACACCTGCGGCACCGTGAAACCCGCGCCCAGCAGTGCGCCGGCAGCCACGCTGCTGACGATCATGAACAGCGCGTTGAGGATGTTGTTGGCCGCGATGATGCGGGCACGGTGCGAGGGCTCGCTGCGCAGCTGGATCAGCGCGTACATGGGCACGCTGTAAAGGCCCGCGAACAGGCTGAGCAGCAGCAGGTCGGCCATCACGCGCCAGTGCGCGGCCTGGGCCATGAACTGGGCCGCCGTTTGCGCGGCCACCGGTGGCAGGTTGCGCGAGGCGAAGTACAGGTCGATCGAGAACACGCTCATGCCGATGGCGCCGAAGGGCACCAGGCCGATCTCCACATGCCGCTTGCTCAGCACCTCGCACAGCAGCGAGCCGGTGCCGATGCCGATCGAGAACACCACCAGCAGCAGCGAGGCCACGTGCTCGTCGCCATGCAGCACGGTCTTGGCGAAGACCGGGAAGTTGCTGAGGAACACCGCACCGAAGAACCACATCCAGCTGATGCCCAGCAGCGAGCGAAAGACCACGATGTTGCCGTGCGCGAGCTTGAGGTTGCGCAGGGTTTCGCTCACCGGGTTCCAGTTGATCTTGAGCCTCGGGTCGGTGGCCGGCGTGGGCGGCACCAGCTGCGCGGTGAAGCGGCCCAGCAGCGCCGCGGCCACGCAGCCGATGGCCACATAGCGCGCGCCCACCTCGGGCAGGGCGATCAGCAGGCCGCCGGCCACGTTGCCCAGCAGGATGGCGACGAAGGTGCCCATCTCCACCATGCCGTTGCCGCCGGTGAGCTCGCGCTCGTTCAGGTGCTGCGGCAGGTAGGCGAACTTGACCGGGCCGAACAGCGTGGAGTGCAGGCCCATCAGGAACACGCAGGCCAGCAGCACCGGCACGTTGTGCGTGATGAAGCCGAAGCCGGCCAGCGCCATCACCACGATCTCAAGGTTCTTGACGAAGCGGATCACCGCCGTCTTGTCGTACTTGTCGGTGAGCTGGCCGCTGGTGGCCGAGAACAGCAGGAAGGGCAGGATGAACAGCGCGCCGATGATCAGGCCGGCCTGTTCGGGCTTCATCCACGACACCTGCAGCTGGTAGGTCACCATCACCGTGAACGCAAACTTGAACAGGTTGTCGTTGCCCGCGCCGAGGAATTGCGTCCAGAAGAAGGGCGCGAACCGACGCTGGCGGAGCAGCGCGAACTGATTGGGGTGGTCGTGTGGGCTCAAGCGGACTCCGTGGCGGCGGGCAGGGGCGGGTGGGGCCGGCAAGTTCCGGACTGTAGGGCGAGTTGCGCAGTCGTTGGTGCCGGGGCAGAAGCGGCGCGCGTGGATTTCAGCGCACGAAGTCAGCGCACCGTGGTGGCGGCTGTGCCCAGCCCGCTGCGGGTGAGCCAGTCGAAGACCGAATCGACCGTGACGGTGTTGATGCGGTCGCTGAACCGCAGCGCGTCGGGGTGGTCGTCGAAGGCCACGTTGGCGGCCGTGACCCGCGCGCCCAGGCGTGTGAGCAGGCCCAGACGCAGCGTGGTCGGCTGGTAGCCGTGCTGTTGCAGCCACAGCTGCGCGGCAGGACGGGTGTTGGCCGATGGGTCTGCAGCGGCCATGGCCAGGGTCTCGATGGCCCACTGGTTGCTCTGCTGGTAGGCGGTGGACCAGGGGTAGGCCAGCATGTTGTAGCGGCGCTCGTTGAGCTGCGCGGCGCGCGCGTTGTCCTGCAGGATGGGCAGCAGCCGGGCCTGCAGGTTGGGCGTGAGTGGCACCAGCGCGGCCTCGTAGCGGAAGGGGCTGTCCATGAAGAACTCGCCCAGGCCCTGGCGATACAGCGCCGAGTCGGCCGTGCCGCAATGGTTGAGCTTGTGCAGCACGCGCCAGTGCTCGCCGTCGCGGTAGGCGAACCCCAGGTGCGAGTAGCGCAGGCCGTACTTCGACAGGTCCTGCCCCGCGCGGGCCAGCACCAGCACCTGCGCGCCGCTGCGCTCCAGCGCTGCAGCGGTGCGCTGTGCCAGCGCCATGCCCTTGGTGATCGCGTCCACCTCGATGGGCTTGGCTTCGCAGGGGCGGCCGGCATGGGCCGCTGGGGTGGCCAAGGCGGCGGCCACGGTGGCCGTCAGCAAGAGCCTGTGCAGGTTTGGGGGTCCCGGGGGCGGGGGGGCCCGGCCAGGGGTGGCCCCTTCGGGCGGCCGCACGGGGCTCATCGCGTCACCCGTTCGTTGTAGAGCAGCGAGGCGCCGATCTCGTTGGGGATGAAGGCCACGGCGGCACTGGCGGCGCTGAGCACCCAGCCGGTGCTCAGCGCCGTGACCACCAGGCCGGTGCCCAGCGCCATGGCCGCGCTGCCGGCCAGTTCGACCGAGGCGCGGGCGCCATCGGAGGCGCGCTCCAGCACCCACACGGTGCCGACGGCCGAGGCCTGCACGGCCACCACGGTCAACACCACGCCGCCCGACAGCAGCGCCGCCGGTGCGGCCACCACCACCGCCACGGGCAGCAGCGACAGCGCACTGCTGGCGGTGGACGGGTCGGTGCCGTGGGCGAAGCTGGGGGCGGTGGTGCTCAGCAGCACGGCGCTGGCGAGCATGGCGCACAGTGCGCGCAGTTTGAACGTTGTCATGTCGGTGGCTCCTGGTTGATCGAAGGGTGTCTTGCCCATCAGGCGGCGGCCTGCAGCTCGTCGCGCCGGTGGGCCGTGGCGGGTGCGGCGTCCATGCGGCCGGCCATGCGGGCTTCCAGCAGATCGGCGTCGTGCGCATCGCGCAGGGTCTTGGCCAGCGTGAACACCGACGAAATCAGGAACAGCCAGCACACCAGCAGGTAGGCCTTCCACACCGGCTGGATGCCCATGCGCCACAGGCCCCAGCCGGTGAGCGCCATCGCGAAGGCAAAGCCGCCCCACACCACCAGCCGCCACATCGGCGTGTCCACCGGGCGGGCCTGGTTGTCGCGGATGAACTTGGCCAACGCGAAGGCGGTGGACAGGCAGAACACGTAGCCCATCACCATGAAGGCGCGGTCGATGTCGTCGCCTGGCAGCCACGACAGGCCGATGGCGCACAGCGAGACCGCGATGCCGAAGGACAGCCACACCTGCGTGCGCCAGGCACGGGTGTCGCGGCGGATGAGCGGGTGATTGGCAGGGTTCATGTGGGCACTCCGGGCGGTGGGTTGAATGTGGACGCGATGTTGCAAGCCGGGCCCAAGCGGTGCAACGGGAAGCCACGACGTGGTGCCAAACGACCGGATCAGTATCGAAAACTGATACCGTTGCAGCTGTTTGCCTGCAGGAAGCGACGCCACGATGTCCACCACCCAGACCCTGATCACCGTGCTCAAGGCCGAGCTGAAGGCGGCCGGGCTGACCTACGCGGCACTGGCGCGCGAGCTGGGCCTGGCCGAGTCGAGCGTCAAGCGCATGTTCTCCAAAGGCGAGATGACGCTGTCGCGCCTGGACGAGATCTGCCGCGTGCTGCGCACCGACTATGCCGAGCTGTCGCGCCAGGTGGCCGACGCGGCTCCGCAACGCCACGAGCTCACCGCCGAGCAGGAGGCGGCGGTGGTGGCCGACCCCAAGCTGCTGCTGGTGGCCATCTGCGCGCTCAGCCAATGGACGCTGGAGCAGATGGTGGCCACCTATCGCCTCACCGAGGCCGAAGCGGTGAAGTACCTGGCGCGGCTGGACAAGCTGGGCATCATCGAATTGAAGCCCCTGAACCGCTACCGCCTGCACGTGGCCAAGACCTTCCGCTGGCGGCCGGACGGACCGGTGATGGCCTACTTCCGCAAGCAGGTGGTGGGCGACTACTACAGCGGCGGCTTCGATGGCGAGGGCGAGCTGCTGATGCTGGTGCACGGCCAGATCGGCCGCAGCCTGGCGGCGATGTTCAACGAGCGCCTGCAGCGCGTGGCGCAGGACTTTGCCCACCAGCAACTCTCGGATCAGCGCCTGCCACCCGACCAGAAGCGGGCCTACACGCTGGTGATCGGCATGCGCTCGTGGTTGTTCGGCGCCTTCCGCGACCTCAAGCGCGAGCCCGATGGGCCGACGATCGCCGTTTCGGCGCCGCCGCACGTGCCCCAGCGGCACCGCCTCTGAAACGCGGCCAGGCAGCGCCGTTCAAACGCCGATCTTGAGCGGCACCGTCAGCGTCGATCGCAGGTGGGCGGCAGCCGGCGCCTGCGGTTCACCCACCCACAACCAACGCAGCGGATGCTGCAACTCGGCGCCGCGCTGAGCGAGTGCGGCCAGCGCCATGGCCAGGCCCGGGCTGTCTTCACCCGCCGCCAGGATCAGCGTGGCGCGTCGCGGCAGAAAGTGGTGCTGCAGTTGCCGCTCGGCCGGCGGCGCGGTGGAGGCCCAGCCGGCGTCCCAGGGGTCCGAGGGCTGGCGTGGCCGCCACCACATCGCGTCGTGGAGCTTGATGCGGGCGCGCCAGAGCAGGCCCGCGGCCCGGCCGGGCAGGGCCTCGAGCGCGGTGCTGCCGTCGAGGCTGCGGGCGAAGGCATTGGCCCAGGCGGCGCTCGCTGCGGCCGCCGGGCCACAGAGCGTGGCCACCGCGAAATCGTTCGACGCCTTGCCGTGCCACGCGGCGTGGTCGGCCTGTTGGCTGGGCGAGTGGCACCACGTCAGAAGCCGTGCCCAGGCTTCGGGGTCGGCCGACGCCAGCGCCTGCTCTGCCGTGCGCGGCGTGCGGGCGGGCGGCTGCAAGGCCACACGATCAAAGCGTGCGCGCAGGTTGGCCAGGGCCTGGGTGGCGCTCATGTGCGGGTTCCGTGGGGGCCACCTTGCGCGGGCAGGGCTGCCAGCACTTCGGCGGTGTGCTGGCCCAGCGTGGGTGCCGCGTGCCGGATGCTGCCCGGCGTGGCGCTGAGCTTGGGGCAGATGCCGGGCACGTCCAGGCCCAGGCCGGAGGCGGTGGTGATGCGCAGGGTCATGTCGCGCGCCCGGTAGTGCGGGTCTTCGGCGATGTCCTGCACGGTGTAGATGCGACCCACCGGCACGCTGGCGGACTGCAGCGTGGCCACCACCTCGGCCACCGGGCGTTGCACGGTCCAGGCGGTGATGGCGGCGTCCAGCTCATCGACGCGCGCGGCGCGCAACGCGTTGTCGGCCAGGCCCGGGTCCTGGGCGAGATCGTCGCGGCCGATGGCCTGCATCAAGCGCTTGAAGATCGAATCGCCATTGCCGCCGATCACCACCTGCCCGTCGGCGCAGCGGTAGGCATTGCTGGGCGCGATGCCGGGCAGGGCCGAACCGGCGGGCTGGCGCACGGCGCCGAAGGCGCTGTACTCGGGCAACAGGCTTTCCATGCAATTGAACACCGCCTCGTACAGCGCCACGTCCACCACCTGGCCGCGTCCTTTGGGCGCTGCCGGGCCGATGCTTTGCTGTCGCGCCTGCAGGGCCAGCAGCACGCCGATCACGCCGTGCAGCGCCGCCAGCGTGTCGCCCAGGCTGACGCCGGCGCGCACCGGCACGCGGCCGGGTTCGCCCATCAGGTGGCGCATGCCGCCCATGGCCTCGGCCACCACGGCAAAGCCGGGCAGATCGCGGTAGGGGCCGGTCTGGCCATAGCCGCTGATGCGCAGCATGATCAGGCCCGGGTTGTCGGCGGCCAGCGTGTCCGGGCCCAGCCCCCACTTTTCCATGGTGCCGGGCTTGAAGTTCTCGATCAGCACGTCGGCCTCCCTGGCCAGCCGACGCACGTCGGCGCGACCCGCGTCGGTGCGCAAATCGAGCACCACGCTGCGCTTGTTGCGGCTCTGCACCTGCCACCACACGCTCGTGCCATCGTGCAGCAGGCGCCATTTGCGCAGCGGGTCGCCACCTTCAGACGATGCGGTGCCTGGCGGCTCGACCTTGACCACATCGGCACCGAAGTCGGCCAGGGTCTTGCCGGCAAAGGGCCCGGCGATGAGCTGGCCGAGCTCGAGCACTTTGAGGCCGGCCAGGGGTCCGCTGGACGGGTGCGATGCAAGAGTGGGTGCGGTGGTGTCGGTCATGGCCGCAGCAATGTAGCGCGTCGCACGGGCGCCGGGCACCGAGGTGACAGCGCCGGTCCCGGGTGCACAGGTAAGCTCGACGCCATGAGCACTCTGTTCGATCCCATCCAAGTCGGCGACATCGCCCTGGCCAACCGCATCGTCATGGCGCCACTCACGCGCAACCGCGCACCGGGCGCGCTGCCCAATGCGCTGATGGTGGAGTACTACCGCCAGCGCGCCAGCGCCGGCCTGATCGTCACCGAGGCCAGCCAGGTCTGCCCGCAGGGCCAGGGCTACCTCGACACCCCAGGCATTCATTCACCCGAGCAGGTGGCCGGCTGGCGCCAGGTCACCGACGCCGTCCACGCGGCCGGCGGCCGCATCGTCATCCAGCTGTGGCACGTGGGGCGCATCTCGCACACCAGCCTGCAACCCGGTGGCGCGGCGCCGGTGTCGTCCACCGCGCGCGCTGCCAATGGCAAGACCTTCACCACCGAGGGCTTCGTCCCCACGTCCACCCCGCGCGCCCTGCGCACCGACGAGCTGCCCGCGGTGGTGGCCGCCTACCGGCAAGCCGCCCGCAACGCCATCGACGCCGGCTTCGACGGCGTGGAAGTGCATGGCGCCAACGGTTACCTGCTCGAGCAGTTCCTGCGCGACAGCATCAACGACCGCAGCGATGCGTATGGCGGTTCGATCGAGAACCGTGCGCGCCTGCTGCTGGAGGTGATGGCGGCCGTCACGGCCGAGATCGGCGGTGGCCGCACGGGGTTGCGCCTGTCGCCCATCACGCCCGTTAACGACGCGGCGCAGGACAGCCATCCCGCGGCACTCTACGGCCATGTGGTGCGCGCCCTGGCACCGTTGAACCTGGCCTTCCTGCACGTGATCGAGGGCCAGACCGGCGGCGCGCGCGACTTGACCGACCAGGGCGTGCCCGCGTTCGACTACGCGGCACTGCACCGCGAGTTCAAGGGCGCCTGGATGGTGAACAACGCCTACACGCGAGCGATGGCGCTGGAGGCGGTGGCCAGCGGCGCGGCCGATCTGGTGGCTTTTGGCCGGCCCTTCATCGGCAACCCGGACCTGGTGCGGCGCCTGCGCGACGACGCGCCCTGGGCCAAGCTCGATGCGTCCCGCTTGTATGGCGGCGGTGCCGCTGGCTACACCGACTACGCCACGCTGCCGCCGGCGTGAGGCCACCGCTGTAGCTCAAGACCCCGATCGCTTGCCGCGACCGGGCGATCACTGCCGGCCCATGCGGGCCAGGAACAGCTCGCGCAGGTTCACCTCGCGCGGGCCGGGCAGCAGCTCCGCCGTGTCGCCGGGGCCGATGCTGCCGGGCTCGACCACGGCCAGGTAACTGCCGCAATAGCCCGATTGCGCCATCAGCTTCGATGCTTGCGTGAAGCCCATGGCCGCATTGAACTTGAAGCAGGGCCGGCGTGGCTCGCTCACCGCGAGCACGCAGTCGGCAAAGCGCAGCCGGTCGCCGATCCACAGCCCGGACTCCAGGGCGCCGTCCAACGTGAGGTTCTCGCCCAGCGCGCCCGGCGGCAAGGTCTCGCCGAATGAGGCGACCCGAGCCTGCGCGCGCACCGTCTGCCAGAACGCGTAGTGCGCCGCCGGGTAGGCGTAGATGGCCTTGGACAGGCCGCCATGCACGGTCTGATCCGCCTGCTCGTCGCCCGCCAACCCCAGCAAGGTCACCGCCACCCGACCCGTCTGAGCGCGCTTGTGGATCGCCGTGAGCACCGGCCGGCCCTGGATGATCACCTGCTGGGCCAGGGCGGTGCTGACGCTGAGCACGCGAATGGGTGGCGCTGTCATGCGTTCGTTGTCCTCGTCGGCGGGTCACTCGAAAGGGTAGTGCACGCCGATGGCGCGTCGCAGCGCGTCCAGGCTGGCCACAATCGCCAGCGTCTCGGCGTGCGGCATGGTCGGGCTCTCGATCAGCCCGGCGCGCACGCAGTGCATGGTCTCCTCGATTTCGCCCTCGAAGCCGTTGATGCGCAATGGCGCATGTGCCTGCTCGGGCGGCAGGCCCGGCGGGTACAGCCCGGCCTCGGTGGCCTCCCAGAAGTTGCCACGCAGTTCGATGTGGCCGCGCTCGCCAGAGATGTGCAGCGCATTGTCCGCATGGCCGTCCACAGCGCAGACGAACTGCGCAACGGCTCCGCCGTGAAACACCAAGGTGGCCGCCACGCGCTGGTCCACCCCGGTGGGGGCCAGCACGGCCTGCGCGCCAAGGTGCTCCACTGGCGGGCAGGCGCCCAGCTGGCTTTCCAGCACGCAGCGCGTCATGGCCACGTTGTAGATGCCGATGTCCAGCAAGGTGCCGCCGGCCAGGGCCGGGTCAAACAGGCGGCTGTGCGGATCGAACGGCGCGGTGAAACAGAAGCTCGACTGGATGGACTGCACCGCGCCAATGGCGCCGCTGGCGAGCCAGCGGCGTACCGTGCCGTAAACAGGCAGGAACCGGGTCCACAGGGCCTCCATCAGGAACACATCCCGATCGCGTGACAGCGCCACCAGTGCCTGGGCCTGGGGCAGGTGCGTGACCAGGGGCTTCTCGCACAACACGGCCTTGCCGGCCTCCAGGCAGCGGCGGATGCCCTCGGCGTGGCTGGCGTGCGGCGTGGCGATGTAGACCGCATCGATGCGGTCATCGGCCAGCATCACCGACAGGTCCCTGGCCACCACCGGCGCGGGCTTGCCCTCGCATGACCACTGTCGCGCAAACGCGGCGGCGCGCAGCGGGTCTCGGCCACAGACGCTGTGCAGGCGGGTGCCCGGCAGGCGCTGTACCGCGTCTGCAAACCGGTGGGCGATGCTGCCCGGGCCGATGAGGGCCCAGGCGAAGTCCGGCGCGCGCTGCATGGGCTCGTGCCGTCAGCCGCCCTGGACCTCGGCCTTGAACCAGCGCGGGAAGTATTTCGCCACCTGCGGCCCGGACGACTTCAGCGCGTGGCAGCCGTCGATGCTGAAGGGTTTCTGCTCGGGGTCTTGCGTCATTTCGGTCCACAGCGCCTGCAAGGCGGCGCTGCCCATCGCCCCGGCCAGCTCGTTCATGTGCGTGCAGCCCGCCGTGCGGCCAAACAGGCGGCGCACCGCATCGCGGTAGCCGCGCGCGATCTGCACACCCACGAGTTGGCCGTAGTCCGGCGCGATGGTGCCACAGGCCTCGCCGTAGGGCCCGGCGTCGGTGACGGCCAAGGCGGCCACGATGGTCGCGGTGCGGTCCACCGTCAGGCGCAACCACATCGCATGCATGGGTTCGCCGGCGGGCAAGACCCGGTCGGCCGCCGGAACCGGCTCTGGCCAGGCGTCGGTGAGGTGGCCTTCGATGTCCCACATCCCGTCGCTGCGGGCGTAGGCGCGGACGACGATCGAACGCTGGTGCGAGGCTTGGCGGGCGCAGTCGGGCGGGGGCAGGGGCATGGGGCGCGAAGAGGGGTGGAATCGGGCAGAAAGCCTTGGATCCGCGCTGGGCGGCACGGGCCTCGGCGCGACTGCCGATTGAACCATTTCCAGGGGCTCGGGCGCCTGAGCCCAGGTCTTCCGCTGCGCCACATCAAAGATCGGCCAGACAGCGCATCAAGTTATACCGATTACGCATGACCCCCTGGACCGCGGTGGTTACCTCGCCATTACACTCAAATGACAATTCCGCCACTGCTGCGCCGGCTACCCCGAGCGCGCGTCGCACGGTAACCCGCCGAAACCACACCACAGACTCGCGGCCCACCTCACCGAGGACCTTGCCCCGATGCGGCATTGGGCCAGTCTCGCCAGCAAGGCGGAATTGGCCCAATCCTGTTTTCTGCATCCTTGTCGATTGGAGTTGTGAGATGAACCAGCCCGTGATGGAAGGCCTGCGCCTGAACGTTCCCGCTTACGTGAAGCACCCTCGGCTCGTGGCCTGGGTGGCCGAAATGGCCGCCCTGACCGGCGCTGCCAACGTCGTCTGGTGCGACGGCTCGCAGGCCGAGTACGACCGCCTGTGCGCCGAGCTCGTGGCCGCCGGCACCTTCAAGAAGCTCAACCCCGAGCTTCGCCCCAACAGCTACCTGGCCTGCAGTGACCCGAGCGATGTGGCGCGCGTGGAAGACCGCACCTACATCTGCTGCGAGCACGCGGAAGATGCCGGCCCCACCAACAACTGGATGGCACCGGCCGAAATGCGCGAGCTGCTGCAGACCGGGCCGAAGGCGCTGTTCAAGGGCTGCATGCGCGGCCGCACCATGTACGTGGTGCCGTTCTCGATGGGCCCGCTGGGCTCGCACATTGCGCATGTCGGCGTGGAGCTTTCCGACTCGGCCTACGTGGCCGTGAACATGCGCATCATGACCCGCATGGGCAAGGCCGTGTTCGAGGTGCTGGGCGAGGACGGTGCCTTCGTGCCCTGCATGCACACCGTGGGCGCGCCGCTGCAGCCGGGGCAGAAGAGCGCCACCTGGCCCTGCAACACCACCAAGTACATCGTCCACTACCCCGAAACGCGCGAGATCTGGAGTTACGGCTCGGGCTACGGCGGCAACGCGTTGCTGGGCAAGAAGTGCTTTGCGCTGCGCATTGCCAGCACCATGGGCCGCGACCAGGGTTGGCTGGCCGAGCACATGCTGATCCTGGGCGTCACCTCGCCGGCGGGCAAGAAATACCACGTCGCCGCCGCCTTCCCCAGCGCCTGCGGCAAGACCAATTTCGCCATGCTGGTGCCGCCCAAGAGCTTCGATGGGTGGAAGGTCACCACCGTCGGCGACGACATCGCCTGGATCAAGCCCGGCGCCGATGGCCGCCTGCATGCAATCAACCCCGAGTCGGGCTACTTCGGCGTGGCCCCGGGCACCAACTACAAGACGAATCCCAACTGCATGGATTCGCTCAAGCGCGACGTGATCTTCACCAACGTGGCCCTCACCGACGACGGCGACGTGTGGTGGGAAGGCATCGACGGCGAAGCGCCTGCCCACCTGACCGATTGGCAGGGCAAGGACTGGACACCCCAACTGGCCAAGGAAACCGGTGCCAAGGCCGCGCACCCCAACGCGCGCTTCACCGTGGCCGCCACCAACAACCCGGTGCTCGACCCGCAGTGGGATTCGCCCACCGGCTACCCGATCGACGCCTTCATCTTCGGCGGCCGCCGCTCCACCACGGTGCCGCTGGTGACCGAGGCACGCAGCTGGGCCGAGGGCGTCTACATGGCTGCCACCATGGGCTCCGAGACCACCGCCGCCGCCGCGGGCCAGCAGGGCGTGGTGCGGCGTGACCCGTTTGCCATGCTGCCCTTCATGGGCTACCACATGGGCGACCACTTCGCCCACTGGCTGAAGATGGGCGAGCAGCTCAGCGCCGGCCCGGGCGCAGCCAAGCTGCCGCGCATCTACTGCGTCAACTGGTTCCGCAAGGGCGCCGACGGCAAGTTCGTCTGGCCGGGCTACGGCGACAACATGCGCGTGCTGCGCTGGATGCTCGAACGCGTGGACGGCACGGCCAGCGGCGAAGAGAACATCTTTGGCCTGAGCCCGCGGTACGACGACCTGAACTGGACCGGGCTGGATTTCAGCCGCGAGCAGTACCGCTCGGTGATCTCGATCGATCGCGCCGCCTGGGCGCAGGAGATGACGCTGCACGGTGAGTTGTTCCAGCAGCTGGCCAAGCGGCTGCCGGCGCAACTGCTGGCCACCAAGGCGCAGATCGAAGCTCGACTCGCACTGGCGGCCTGAGCGCCAGAACCGATCTCTTGTTTGACCGGGGTGGCCATCAAGAAAAGTTCAAGCTGTTCCCTAATGGGGTCACTGCTGAACGCGGGTCCGCGTCTACCCGTGATAGCTCATACCGCGCGCCAAGTAATTGTCGAGAAACCTGACACTTGTCGACGAAAAGTGAAGCCATTCGCAGGCAAGTGATTGATCAAGAATAAATTTTTGCGCCTGGTGTGAATATTGCTCGGCTTTGCCCCAACTTCAACTTTCTCAGGCGGAAACGAACATGACCTTCAACCAGCTCACTTCGTTGGGCAGCGCAGCCAAGCGTGTGACGGCCCTTGTTGGCCTTGTCGCGTCATCCGTGAGTTTCTCGGCGCATGCGGGTTTGGTGATCTCTGCCAGCTATGATGCAAACTCGACTTTCACTGCAGCCGAGAAGGCATCCATTGATGCTGCCATCAATGTGATCGAGTCATCGTTCAGCGATCCGTACACCATCAAGATCAAGTTCACCAACCTAGCGACAGGTTTGGGCGGGAGCAGCACTTGGATCACATCCCAGGCATACAGCACCGTACACACCAAAATGACCTCAGATGCAACGACCGCCAGCGATACCTCGGCGCTCGGTACGCTGGGTAGTACGGATTCCTTCTTCAGGAGCATTATTCTGTCTACTGCACAGTGTCGAGTGCTCGGCATGGGTTGTGGTCAGGGCGGCGATGGCTTTGACGGGACGATCAACATCAACACAACCTTGACCGACGCTGATCGCTCTGATGGGATCGGAGCGGGCAAATACGACATGATGTCGGTCGTGCTCCACGAGATTGACGAGGTCATGGGAAGCGGGTCTTGGATAGGTCAGAGCACCAACCCTGCTGAGGGTCGAGTGCAGGATTTGTTCCGGTACACCGCTGGCGGCGCTCGCACGTTCACCGCCGCGGGCGATGATGCCTACCTGTCCATCGATGGCGGTGTCACTGATCTGGCCCGCTTCAACCAGTTGGCCAGCGGGGACTATGGTGATTTCTACAGCTGCGGCCCAGGGGCCACGCCTGCGGTGCTGGTTCAGAACGCCTGTGGCAGCCCTGGGGTGCTTGTTGACTACAGCAATGTTGAGCTGACGATGATGGACGTGCTGGGCTATGACCGCATCGTCTCCGACACCTCGATTCCGGAACCAAGCAGTGCTCTGCTGCTGATTCCCGCGTTGGCTGCCCTTCGGCGCATGCGCCTCACCAAGGCATAAGCGGTTCCCCGAGCGATCCGACAGCAGGCTCGCAGGCTGTTGAGTAGACTGCGCCGCCATGCGGTTGCAGTTGCTGTCAGACCTCCACCTCGAAACAGAAGCGTTCGTAGCGCAGCCCGCACCGGGGGCCGAGGTGTTGGTGCTGGCGGGCGACATCGATGCCACCTGGGCCCGCCTGGACCACTTCGCGCAGTGGCCCGTGCCGGTGCTGATGGTGGCGGGCAACCACGAGTTCGACGGGCGGGACCTGACCCAGGCTTGGCCGGAGCTGCGCGAACGCTGCCTCACGCTCAACATCCGCCTGCTCGAATGCGTACGCTTCATCTTCACCAGCGCTTCGGGCCGAAGGGTGCGTTTCGTGGGCACGGTGCGCTGGTCGGATTTCGATGGCCTGGGTGAGGTGCGCCGGGCCCATGCGATGCGCGCGGCCGGCTACTTTCTGCGCCTGATGCAATCCACCCGTGACGGCCAGGCGCTCGACGCCGAGCGCATGCGCGCCGAAAGCCTGGCGTGTCGGCAATGGCTCGAAGCCGAACTGCGCGTGCCGTCCCAAGGCCGATGGGACGACACGGTGGTGATCACCCATTTCGCACCCAGCGTGCGCAGCGCCGATCCGCGCTACGGCAAGCAGCCGGGCACCGCCAGCTTCTGCAATGCCGACGACGACCTCTTGCCACTGGCCGACCTGTGGCTGCACGGGCACCTGCATTGCCGACATGACTATGAGCTTGATCGACCGGGGCGCCGTCCAACCCGCGTGGTGTGCCAATCGATGGGGCTGATCGCCAAGGGCGAGGCCGAGGGCTTCGACCCGTTGCGCCTCATCGAGCTGCCGCGCGGCGCGTGACGTTGCTCAAGCATGGCTCCGCGGCCCGTGCCAAACTGAACCGACTCGCCAAACCCGGAGACCCAGACCATGAAGATCCTTGTGCCCGTGGACGGAAGCTCGTTCACCAAACGCATGCTGGCCTACCTGGCCGCCCACGACGAATGGTTGGGTGACCACCAGCAATACACCCTGCTGCACGTGGCGCCGGCAGTGCCCTCGCGCGCGGCCGCCGTCATCGACAAGTCGGTGCTGCGCGGCTACTACACCGACGAGTCCGAAAAGGTCTTCAAGCCCCTGCGCGCGTTCTTCGGCAAGCAGCGCATTCAGGCCAGCTTCGTCGCCAAGGTGGGCGTTGCTGCGGATGTGATTGCCGACATGGCGACCAAGGGCAAGTTCGATCTGGTGATGATGGGCTCGCACGGCCACGGCAGCCTGACCACGCTGGTGATGGGCTCGGTGACCAACAAGGTGATGGCCAATTGCAGCACGCCGGTGCTGATCGTGCGCTGAGTCGTCTGCGCGCGCGGCGCCTCAGTCCCGCGTAACACCCCGCAGCCAGCGTGGCCACCAGATCGGGTTCTCGGCTGGCGCCGGCTTAGCGCCGTCGGGCGCAGGCGCCAGTTGGTCGAGTGTGTATTCCATGCCGAAGGCCGTGCCCATGTCGGCCGCCTCCGGCGCGCGCGGCTTGCGCCGTGCACGGGCACGACGGGCGAGCAGCGATGACGAGGGGATGTCCGGCATTGCAAAACTCCAAGGCAAACCAGTGTGGGACAAGTTTGACCCCTTGCCTATCCCGCGTTTGACGCATAAGAACCCCGTGTGTGGGTTTGTTCCGCGCCGCCAGGCCGTCTGTCGACAATGCCACACAGCCAAGCTGCCCGCGCCACCCGAACAGGGGATGAGCCCGCGACAACTTTGGCACATTGGTGCAATGCAGCCTCGGTCGGCGACGCCGGCCGTTCGCAAAATCACTCAGACTCGCGCCATCCGGCGCCGATGACGCCGCCGCCCAAATGAAGTGCATGAAATACGCCATGAGCCGCCGTTGCAAGACCTTTGAAACCGCAGCGTGGAAGGGACGCAGCCTGCTGCTGGCGGCCGTGGTGCTGGCATGTGCTGCGCCCGTTGTTCATGCCACGCCGGAGAAGGCGGCGAAGTTCTATGAAGATGCGCTGAAGCGCTACGAAAAGGAGGATCTGCCGGGTGCCGTTGTCCAATTGAAGAACACGATCCAGGAAGACCGCAAGATGCTTGCGGCCCACCTGTTGCTGGGCAAGGTATTGCTCCGCACAGGCGAGTTGAAAGGTGCCGAGGCGGCGTTCGAGGAGGCCTTGCGTCAAGGGGTCAGCCGCACCGAGTTGGCGGTTTCCCTGGCCCAGCTCTATCTCCAGTTGGGTGAGTACAAGAAACTGCTCGATCAAGTCACGCCCGAGGCCCTGTCGCCTGCGCTGCAGGCGGAGGTGCTGACGGCGCGTGGTACGGCCTTTGCGATGTCGGGCAACCCATCTTCCGCAACCAAGAGTTTTGCCGATGCCCGCACTGCTGCGCCCCAATCAGCAGCGCCCTTGGTGGCCGAAATCCCCATGCTGCTACGGGCGGGCGAGCGCGATAAGGCCAAGGCGATGGCCATCAAGGCGACCGAGTTGGCCCCCAAGACGCCAGGGAGTTGGTACACCCTGGGATCCACATTGCAGACGCTGCAAGACTCAACCGGCGCTTTGGCTGCCTACGATCGCGCGCTGAGCCTGGAGCCCAAGTTCGCCGAGGCACGTGTTGGCCGCGCCACCTTGCTGGTGGGCTTGCGCAGAGACAAAGAAGCCGAGCAAGAACTGGCAGCCCTCAAGGCGGCGTCGGTGGTTGATCCCAGAACGTCGTACATGCGCGCCCTGCTGGCCAATCGCAAAGGTGACGTGGCCGCGGCCAAAGCTGGGTACAGCGAGGCGGTCGGCATGATCGACAGCGCGCCGCCCGCTTGGCTGGCCGCCAACGAGCCACTGTTGATGACGGGCGCCCTGTCCCATCGTGCGCTGGGCAACTTGTCCAAGGCGCGCGAGTACCTTGAAACCTTGGTCGCGCGCAATGGCCGACACCTTGCCGGCATGGTGTTGCTGGCCTCGGTCTATGTCGACTCCAGGGAATATGGTCGCGCTCTTCCCCTTTTGGAGTCGCTGCAGCGTGCCATCCCGGACGACCCGCATGTCTTGTTCTTGCTGGGCTCGGTGCAGTTGGCAAGAAAGCACTACGTGCAGGCCAGCGAGCTGTTCGAGAAGTCGGCGGCCCGGAACGGGGCGTCGGATGCCGTGCGCGAGCTGGGCTTCAGTCAACTGGGCTTGGGGCAGGACAAGTTGGGGCTGGCCAACCTAGAAAGGGCGTTTGCAAGCAATCCGAACGACACGCGGGCGGGTGTGCAGCTGGCCACGATCTACGCCCAACAGGGCCAATCGGCCAAGGCGCTGCAGACTGCGGAAGCCATCGTGAAGCTGGATCCGGCCAACCTGACCATGCTCAACTTTCTGGGCAATGTCAAAGGCCGGTTGGGAGACAAGGCTGGCGCACGTGCGGCGTTTCAGCAAGTATTGGCCAAAGACCCGGCCTTTCGACCAGTGGTCATCAATCTGAGCTGGTTGGACATGGAAGAAGGCCGGCTCGACGATGCACGCAATCGGCTCAATCAGGCCCTGGCCCAAACCAAGGACGACCCCGACATGCTGTTCGAGCTGGGCGCCCTCGAGCAAAGGGCCAAGCACCCCGCCGAGGCCCTCCGGCATTGGACCCGCGCCGATGAAATCCAGCGCCAGGACTTCCGGCCGGGCCTGGCGATCGCCGATCTGCTGGGCAGCCAGACCCAGTACGACAAGGCGCTGGAGGCCGCCAAACTGCTGGCGTCGAAGTACCCCAGCCAATTGCTGGTGCAGCTGGCGCTGGGACGCGCCTACTCGGCTGTTGGAGATATGGCCAACACCCGCCAGACCCTGCAGGAGGCCACTCGGCTGGCGGAGTTCGACGCCGACAAACAGGTAGCGATCGGGCGCATGCAATTGATGGCCGCCAACCCCGACGGTGCGGCCTACAACCTGGTCAAGGCGCTGCAGGCCCGCCCGGACCACTTGGGCGCCCTGGTGCTTCAAGTGGAACTGGAAGCGCGCCGCGGCGACGCGGCCAAGACCGACGCCGCCCTCAAGGCGCTCAACGCCAAGCACGGTGGGTCCATTCCCGCCCTGCTGACCACCGCCAACGTAGCCATGTCGCGGGGGCAGTTCAGTGTGGCGCAGACCAACTACCAGGCGGCGATGGACCGCGAGCCCAGCACGCCTGCCGCACTCATGCTGGCGCGTGCACAGATCGCGACAGGGGACACCAAGAAGGCGGTGGGCATGCTGGAGTCCTGGTCCAGGAAGCGACCGGATGATCGGGTGGCGCTCAAAGCCTTGGCCGAGGTGCAATTGCAGAACGGCCAGCACGACGCCGCGCGCAAGAGCTACAACCGGGTTCTGGCCGCCGAGCCGGACGATGCCCAGAGCCTGAGCAGCTACGCCGTGCTCTTGCAGCAGCTCAATGACCCGGCTGCCGTCCCTACAGCCGAAAAGGCCCTCAAGTTGGCGCCAGGCAATCCTGACTTCGCCGATGTGCTGGGCTGGATCCTGGTGCAGCGTGGCAGCACGGAGCTGGGCCTGCGCCATTTGCGCGAGGCCCGGTTGCGTGCGCCTGCCAACGGCGAGATTCGATACCACCTTGCGGTGGCGTTGGCCAAGACGGGCCGAACGAGCGAGGCCAAGCAAGAGCTCTCGACGGCGCTGACCGGGCCGACGCGGGTGCAGCGCAGCGAGGGTGTCGATCGTTTGAAGGCCGAGTTGGGGCTTTGAGCGAACGCAAGAAGTGTCGGGAAACTTGACGAATCTGGGATCGACTCGCCGGATTTTCAAGAAACCCCTTGTGATTCAATAGCTTGGCGAAGTGGCATTAAACATGCTTCCCTGGGCTTGGGGGCTGTCTACGGACAAGCACAAGAATGAAATGCTCGGCAGTCTGCACTTGCGCCACCGAACTGCGGGGTTGACCGGGCCAGCCGAGTTGTTAGTCTATGTGTCTTGAGCTGCGCCGTTTCGGAGCGCTTGCAAATGAGGTTTAGAACATGAGTTTCACTGCGCCACTGAAGAATCTTGTCAAGATTGCCGGGCTGACCGTGATGGCGGCCGCCGCGTTTTCGTCCGGCAGCGCGTGGGCTTTGACCTTGACCATGCCCGGCCCCAATACGACGTCCAACGAGACGTTGAATGTTGGCCACCTCCCAAGCTCAACGACCCCTGCCTTGACCAGGACGGTATCGGCGGGAAGCTACATCGTCAATGACGGCACGAGCAGCTTTTCGGTCTTTTGCCTGGATCCGCTGACCTGGTTCAGCACTGGCACTCCGGGCAACCCCACCGTCTACACGGTAGTTGGTCTGAGCAACTACCTGACGGCGCCGATCGGGAGTGACGGCTACGCCAAGCAGTTCAATACCGTGCCTTACACCGACGCCAACATCTCGCCGTACTACAAGGCCCAAGCCACGCCCGGTGGGGCGGGTTCGACATCGGTATTGAACAAGCTCTTGGAGCTGTACTCTCATGCGTACGCCAGTACCGTGAACAACGCCGTCAATGCGGCAGCGTTCCAGTACGCCATCTGGGAGATTGAAGGGGAGACGGCAGGGTCGTACTCTAGAACGTCCGGTGGCTTGACGATGACTGCGGCGTCAACAAGCGTGCAGACAAAGGCCGATAACTACCTCGCGGCGCTGAATGGCACTTCCACCTGGGCCTCGTTGAACCTGAGCTCAACTTCCGACTACAACTACACCGTCTACCAAGCGACGCCAACGGGCTCGACGCAGACCTTTTTGAGGGTGACGTCGAGCACCACGGGCAACCAAACCAACACCCCAGTGCCCGAGCCGGGCACTGGCTTGCTGGCTGCGATGGCCGGGCTGGTGTGGGTGGGATCGCGTCGACGGCAAGCCCAGGCGGGCAAGGTGGTCTGAGCGCCGCGTTCTTGCACAGCGTCGGCCTTCTCGGCCGACAAAAGCCGCTGAAAAGGCCATCCCGTCGGATGGCCTTTTTGCCATCTGGTCCAAACCCAGCTGGACTTGCATCGAAGTGATCTGTTGGCCTATAGACCCAGCACCGATCACCTGCAGACTTGGCCGATCGCCCTAGAATCCCGCCCCTTCGCCAGGACGATCCTGCCGAGGCTCCCGACCACGGACCCCCATGACGTCTTTCTGCGCGATCGACTTCGGCACCTCCAATTCGGCCATCGCGCTGCCGCATGGCGCGGGCGTTCGACTGGTCGAGCTCGAAGCCGGCCAAGGCACCATGCCCACCGCGCTGTTCTATGCGGTCGAGGGCCTGGCCGCGCACGAGGACCCGCACCGTTACTACGGCCGTGCCGCAGTGGCCGCTTACGTCGAGGGCATCGAAGGCCGGCTGATGCGCTCGATGAAGAGCATCCTGGGCTCCACCTTGGCGGACCAGGCCACCGAGGTGGGTGCGGGCCGCTCGGTGCGCTATCTCGATGTGGTGTCCGGCTACCTGCGGCACCTGAAGGCGCTGGCCGAGCAGGAGGCCGGCGCCCGGCTGACCCGCGTGGTCTTGGGCCGGCCGGTCTTCTTTGTGGACGACGACCCCGAACGCGACGCCAAGGCGCAAGCCGTGCTGGAGCAGGCGGCACGCGCCGTGGGCTTTGCCGAAGTGCACTTCCAGTACGAGCCGATCGCTGCTGCGCTGGACTACGAGACCAGCATCGATCGCGAGCAACTGGTGCTGGTGGCCGACATCGGCGGGGGCACCTCGGACTTTTCGCTGGTGCGTGTCGGCCCGCAGCGCCGCACGCGCCTGGACCGCCGCGCCGACATCCTGGCCAACCATGGCGTGCACATCGCCGGCACCGATTTCGACCGCCACATCGAGCTGGCCAACATCCTGCCGGCCTGTGGCTACCGCGGCATCGGCCCCAATGGCCGCGAGGTGCCGAGCAAGGTGTACTTCGACCTGGCCACCTGGCACCTGATCAACACCGTCTACGCGCCGGCGCGCGTGGGCGAGCTGCGGCAGATGAAGGGCTTCTATGCCGACCTGGTGCAGCACCGCCGCCTGATGACAGTGGTGGACGAGCAGTTGGGCCACGCCTTGATCGGGCAGGCCGAGGCCGCCAAGATTGCGGTGGCCGATGGCGCCGGCGCGTCCATTCCGATCGACCTGTCCTGGATCGAGCCGGGCCTGAGCGCCTCGGTGGATGAGGCGACGACCGTGCAGGCCCTCGATGCCGATCTGCAGCGCATCGTGCGCGCGGCCGATGAAACCCTGGCCCGGGCGGGGCTGGACCATTCGCGCGTGGACGCCCTCTACTTCACCGGCGGCTCAACGGGATTCAAGCCCCTGGCCGACCGCATCGCCGCGCGCTTCCCGGGCGCCCTGGTCAAGCGCGGCGACCGCTTCGCCAGCGTGGCCCAGGGCCTGGGCGTCCATGCCCGGCGGGTGTTCGCCTGAAGCTTTGCGTTCACTCAACCACCAAGCCCGCTGCCCGGTGTAGCCGATACATTAGGCGCATGGCGCCGACCGTTGTCCGTGTTGGGCAGTTCCGCTTGTTCTTCTTCTCACGCGAAGAAGTTCGCATCCATGTCCATGTGGCACATCCGGACGGTGAGGCGAAGTTCTGGCTGACCCCTGATGTCATCGTGGCAGACCACACCGGTCTTTCGCCCCGGCAATTGCGGGATGCCCAAGTCATTGTCGAAGCGCATCTCAAGGAGATTCAGGATGCCTGGTCCCGTCACTTAGGCCGCTGAAGTCACCCATGTTTCCAAGCACGGCTTCTGGTTGCTGCTGGACACCGAGGAATTGCTGGTGCCGTTTGAGCTGTTCCCGTGGTTCAGGCAGGCCACGATCGAGCAGCTCTCCGATGTGCAGTGGCCGGCCCCCAATCACCTTTACTGGCCGCAACTTGACGCGGATCTTTCGGTCGAGTCGATTCGCGATCCGTCGTCGTTTCCGCTGGTCTCAAAGGTCAACGTCTGAGGCCGGGCGCCGCTAACGACATCGTCTGAAGCTGCACAGGTCCAAACCTGGTCATCGATATTCCTATCGCTTGACGTCACCGCTTCGCGAGCGTGGCCCAGGGCCTGGGCGTCCATGCCCGGCGGGTGTTCGCCTGACGGGGCCCCGACTCGCCGTCGGCCGCAAAGCCGGCCTCGACACATCGGCGATCAGCAGCACGCTGCGCACCAGGTCTTCCACCGCTTCGGCCAGGTGCTGGGGCGGCTCCAGGGTGTCGATCTCGGCCAGCAACTCGTCGGCGTCTTCCAGGTCTTCGGGGTCGAAGTGCCGGTACAGCGTGGCCAGGGGTTCCAGCAACTCGGGCTCGTGCCTGGCCAGCAGATCGGGGAAGGCCTCGACGGCGGCGGCAAAGCCGGCCACCCAGGGCAGCACGGTCTCCGACGGGCTGGCCGCGTCGTCCAGCTCGTAGACCCAGGGGTCGAACCAGTCGCGGCGCACGATGGCCTGGTTCAGCTCGGCATGGCGCCGGCGCACCAGGCCGGCCAGTCGGTCGAGCGGGAAGCGCGCGGGGGCGGCGCGGCCGTCCACATCCACGATGCGCATCAGCCACTGCGCTTCGGGTACGGGCCGGGGCTGCAGCAGCACGCCGCACAGGTAGCCGTCGATCATGACGACGTCCAATGGCTCCAGCGTGTCGGGCAACTGGTCGAGCAGGGCCTCCAGCGCGTCGAGCTCGGCAGCGCTGAGCAGGCCGCCGGGACTTTCGCCCTGGCTGACCGCGGCGGGCTGTGCAGCCCGCGTGCGGCGGGACTGCGCTGGCGCGCGGCCCTTGGCGGGCCGGCGCGGCCGGTCGTCCGATGCGGAAGTCATGCGCGGCATTGTCGCTTGCCTATGATGCGGCCATGAAGGTCCTCGACGCCGTCGCCACCGCCCGGGCCCTGCCCTGGCGCCAGCTGCTCGAAGCCCTCGAGCAGACGCTGGCCGACCAGGCCGCCGGGCATGTCCAGGTGCCCGAGCGCTGGGTGTTGCCCGTGTCAAGTGCCACCTCGTGGTTCCTGATGCCGGCCTGGCTCACGCCGCCTGCGCCCGATCTGGCCGCCATCAAGCTCATCACCTACGCCGCCGGCAACGGCGTCCACGGGTTGCCCGCCATCCTGGGCGATGTGATCGTGATGCGTGCCAGCACGGGAGAGCGCCTGGCCCTGCTGGAAGGCCCCACCGTCACTGCCCGCCGTACCGCGGCGGTCAGCCTGCTGGCGGCGCGCCGCCTGGCGCCGCTGCCCACCGGGCCGCTGCTGGTGCTGGGCACCGGCGTGCAGGCGCTGTCCCATGTGCAGGCCTTCACCGAGGCCTTGGGCGTGGACGAGGTGTGGGTGGGCGGGCGCACGCAGGCCTCGGCCCAGGCCTTTGCGCAGAACCTGCACCAGCAAGGGCTGTACGCTGAGCCGGTGACCGATCTGAGTGCCGCCCTGGCGCGCTGCCCGATGGTGGTCACCGCCACCAGCGCCAAGGCCATCTGCCTCGGTGGTCATGTCCGCGACGACGCCTTCGTCGCCGCCATCGGCGCCTTCTCGCCACAGATGATCGAGCTCGATCCGGCCCTCACGCGCGACATCGCCCGGCGCGGCCAGGTGGTGCTGGACAGTGCGGCCGCGCGGCATGAGGCGGGCGATCTGATCGCCGCCGGGCTGGACCTGGCGGCCCTGCCCACGCTGGGCGACGCCCCCGCGCGGCGCGATGGGGGCCCGGTGCTGTTCAAGAGCTGTGGGTCGGCGCTGTGGGATCTGGCGGCGGCGCGCTGTGTGGCCGATCGACTTTTCTTCAACACGGCGGGAACCGGGCGCCACTGAGGGTTACCCAGGTTCTAGGGATGTGCAGCCCGGCACCGCGGCGGCACAGTCCACCCCCATGCAGGTACCCGTGGTACCGCACCAGTCCCAACGACGTCCTCTCGGAGGACTTGAGGCCCGTCCGAGCAATCGGCGGGCCATTTTTTTGGCGCTGCCACGAAGTCACCTGAAACCGTGACGGTCCAGCATCCGATAGGCGGTGCGCTCGGACACCCCCAGCACTTCCGCCACGCGGCGTCTGTTGCCCTCGTAGCGGTCCAGCAGCATGGCGATGTAGCGCTGCTCGATCTCGTCCAGCGTGGGCTCGCCTTGCAGCAAGAGCGAAGGGCCGCCCGGGGCCACGGCCAACTCGCCGGGCCGGAACACCGGCAGGTGCTGCGGCTCCACCTTCCCGCTGCGCCCGGCCAGCAGCACGGCACGCTCCACGACGTTGCGCAGCTCGCGAACATTGCCGGGCCACTCGTAGTCGAGCAGGCGTTGCATCGTGGCTTCGCTGAAGGCTGGCGGTGGGGTGGTGTTTCCGGCTCGGTGCGTGGCGAAGTGCTGCACCAGCAAGGGGATGTCTTGCGCCCGCTCGCGCAAGGGCGGGACCTCAATGACAAAGGCGCTCAGGCGGTAGTACAGGTCGGCGCGGAACTTGCCGTCCTGCACCATGCGCGGCAGGTCGCGGTTGGTCGCGGCCACCACGCGCGCGTCCGTGCGCAAATCGGCCGTGCCGCCCACCCGGCGGAAGCGGCCGGTCTCCAGCACGCGCAGCAACTTGGCCTGCAGCGCCGGGCCGATGTCGCCAATTTCATCGAGAAAGATCGTGCCACCCGATGCGGCCTCGATCAGGCCGGGTTTGCGGCGGTCGGCGCCGGTGAAAGCACCGCGCTCGTGGCCGAACAACTCGGACTCGAACAGGCTCTCCTGCAGCGTGCAGCAGTCCACCGCCACGAAGCGCTCGGCGCGTCGCTGGCTGGTGCGGTGCAAAGCATGGGCCACCAGCTCCTTGCCGACTCCGCTCTCGCCCGTGACCAGCACGGTGACATCGCTGTCGGCCACGGCGTTCACCATCTGCCACAGGCCCTGCATGGCGGCGCAGTTGCCCAGCAGGTCGGGGGTGCGCCGCGCCGCGCTGGTAGCTGTGTCCACGGCACGCCCGGCATTCAGTCGGTTGCCGTCCAGGGCGCGACGGATCACCAGATCCAGCTCGTCCAGGTTCACCGGCTTGACCAGGTAGTCCACCGCCCCCATGCGGATGGCGCGCACGGCGTTGTCGATCGAGCCGTAGGCGGTGAGCATCACCGTTGGCCGCTGCTGCGCGATCTCGGCCAGCGGGCCGAAGTCCTCCGCATCCGGCAGGTTCATGTCCAGCAGCACCAGGTCGGGTGCCTGAGCGTCGAGCTTGCGGCGGGCATCGGCCCAGGTGCGCGCACTGCCCATGTCGTAGCCGGCCTTGCCCAGCGCCATCACCAGCATCTGGTTGAGCACGGCGTCGTCTTCCACCACCAACACGCTGGGCTTCATGGCGCGCTCGCTTCATGGCTTGCCGCGAGGACATCGCGGTTGTGGGCATGTTCGGCGTCGGCATCGATGAGCGTGGCCTCGAAGGTGCTGCCCTGGCCGGGTTGGCTGACCGCGCGCAGCTGCCCGCCGCGCTGCTCCACGAGGGTCTTGCAAATGGCCAGGCCCAGGCCGGTGCCTCGATGGCCATCGGCACGCCGGCTGTAGAACGGCAGGAAGATCAAAGGCAGCGCGTCCGGATCGATGCCCACGCCGGTGTCGCTGATTCGCAGACAGAAGCGTCCCGCGTCGCGTCGGCCATCGATGGTCAGCCGCCCGCCGTAAGGCATGGCGTGGATGGCGTTTTGCACCAGGTTCAGCAGCAGCTGTCGAAGTTCGCTCTCGTCCATCAGCACACGGGCGGTCTCGGGTTGGAGGCTGACGCGGCTGTGGACGCCGGCCTGTCGCGCGTCTTCGGCCAGCAGCGCCAGCACGTCGTCCACGGCGGGGCGCACCGCCACGGGCTGGGGGGTGTCGGCCGATGGCTGACTCAGGCGCAGCAGGCGCTGCGTGATGAGCACACAACGGTCGATCTGCTCATCCACCAGTTGCAGGTAGGCCATGAGTTCGTCGCGTTCCATGGAACCGTCGCGCAGGCCTTTGAGGCTGGCCTGCAAGGCCAGGCGAATCGAGGCCAGGGGGTTGTGGATTTCATGCGCCACCCCGTTGGCCAGCAGGCCAATGGCTGACAGGCGCTGCTCCTGAGAGAAGCGCAGCTGCTCGCCCAGCGGCCGGATCACCTCGATCACCAGGCGGCGACCATCGGAGCCGACGAGTGGCGCGGCGTCGATCTCCACATCCGTCTGGCTGCCGTCGGCCCGGGTGAAGGCCATCACCGTGCGCAACGAGGGCTGGCCGCTGCGGCACATCGCCACGGGGCAGTTCACCATGGTGGTGGGACAGGGCTCCGACTGGCCCCGACTGATGCGGTGGCAGGGCTGGCCCACCACCGCGGCGGGCGCATGACCCAGCAGTTGACCGTAGGCGCGGTTGGCCATCACGATGCGGTGCTGGTCGTCGATCACCAGCATCGGGTCCGGTGCGGCGTCGAGCATGGCCTGGATGAAATCGCCCTGCGCGCGCAATGTCGACACATGACTCTGCACCTGAGCGGCCATGCGATCAAAGCCTTGGGCCAGACGCTGAAGCTCTTCGCCACGGTGATCGCCCAACCCGCTGCGGGCCTGCAGGTCACCGGCCGCGAACCGGTCCACCAGTGCCGACAGGGCAGCCACCGGTCGCAACACCTCGCGCCGCAGCACCCAGGCCATCGACAGCCCCAGCAGCGCCAGCACACACAGGCTGGCCGGAAGGAGCCAGGTGCCGGCGCGTTGGCGCGCCAGCTGCTCGCCCGCCATGGGCGTGAAGTCCAGCACGAGCACGCCGTTGACGGGCTGCTTGTCCACCCCGCCATGGCAGCCGCCACAGCGCGGTTCGTTGCGCACCGGGTAGGTCACCCGCAGGGCGCTGCCGCCCGAGTCGACGGCCCAGAGCAGCGACGGCGGGGTCACCGCGGTGCATGGGGCATCCAGGCAGTGGCTGGCGATGCTGGCGCGCTCGTCGCTGCCCAGGCGGCCGGGCGAGGATGCAAACCGCACCTGGCCCGTTGGCGCGAGCAGCGCAGCCGCCTTCAGGCCGGGCATGCCGCCCAGCGCGTCAATGAGGCGCTGCAGCCCTGGCAGATCGCGCGCCAGCATCGCATTGCGCAGGCTGGCCTCGAACAGGGTGGCCATGCGCAGGGCCGAGGCCTCGTGTTCATCGTGCAGGGCACGCTGACCGATCCAACCCCAGGTGGCCGCCAGGCCGGCGGCGGCGGCGAGCAGCGCCACGGTCCACCACAGCGCCAGGCGGCGGGACAAGGAGGCAACGGCAGGCGCTGGACGCAAGATCATTCGAGGATCTCGGGGGGGCCAATGGGCCAATGGGCCGGTGGAGGGGGCTGTTGGACCACGCGATCGGATCGCCGTGCGGCCAACGAGCGGCAGGCCGGGCAGGTGGGGCAGCCCATGGGCATGTCGACAAGCCCTCCACGATAGACCTTGCCGCAGTGCTGGCACTTGAGCGATGTCAGCTTCCACTGCCTGGTGGCCGTGCTGCCCTGCCCTGGGGGGGCAATGGACAGGGCCTTCGGTGCGCAAGCGTCCACGCACAGGCCGCAGCCGACGCAACGCGACATCGCCAGCTGCAGCGAGGCCGGCGTCTTCGGCAGCGCCTGCGTTGCCGTGATGGCACCGGTCGGGCACAGGCGGGCACAGGCGCAGCAGCCATCGCACCGTGACGGCGCGAGCTGAACCGCCCAGAGTGCCGGCCCAGGGCCAAGCGAGTGCAGCCGGGCCACGGCTTCACGTCGACCGCCCGAGTCGGTCGGGCGCGCCGGCACCGCTGGCGCGGCGGCCGACGGCAGGCCCAGCCAGGCGCGGCGTGCTGGGCGATGCACGTCGGGCTCGGCGGATGGGCTGGCGATCGCGGCTGATGCAGCGCCGGGAGGGCCCGGTGCCGCGGCGCTGCTGAATTGCAGCGTCATGCCGCGTGCACCTCGCGCCCGCAAGGCCGCATTGACGGTCGACAGGCGTTGCGCCAATGTGGTGGTGGGTTGGCGTTCGCAGTGTGCGCAGCCGGTGTGGAGCACCAACAAGGTGACCACGCCGTCGGCATGCCAGCGCAGCAGGCTGGCCTCGTCCACCGCGTGCACACAAGGCCAACCGGCAACGCCCGCGGCAGGCGCACCGACCTTGTCACAGGCCAGGCGCAGCACCGGCCCGGCCATGGGGGCGGGCGACAACCGGGGCATCGTCCGCAGCGCCTGCAGGGCCTGGGTGGGGCAGGCGGGCAGGCACAGGCCGCATCCGTCGCAGCGCTCGGCATCGAAGCCCAGTCCCGCGCCGGACCAGGCCCAGGCCGCTCGCGGGCAACTGTCCACACAGGCCCGACAAGCCGCCTGGGAGGACCGCTGATGCACGCAGCGCGCGCCGTCGACGCTCAACATGGATGAATGGATCGCCGTGGTGATAGGGTGGGTCCGGTGATGCGGTTCGAACCAGGGACGAGAAAAGGGCGGGGTGTCACCACCGGGCAACACCCCGCAAACACGAGCAAAGGCTGGCCGCCCGCTCGTTGAACCACCAAATCAATCCGCCGCAGCAGCCGAAGCAGCCGAATCAGCCAACTGCGCCTGCAAGGTCAGCCCCGCGCGCAGCGTCAGCGCGGCCAGCGCGGCGTACACCGGTGTGGCGGCGCGCTCGGCCACCCGGGCAGCAAAGCGGGGCAGCCACACCATCAGATGCTGGTGCAGGAACTGTGCGGCCACGGCCTGCTGCCCGCCATCGAGCAGCCGACCCAGGAACTCCAGTTGATGAGACAAATGGTCATCGGACATGCGGCGTCGATCGGCCACCATCGCACCGTGCTGTCGATAGAACTCGCGCACTGCAAAGGTGGGCCCTTGCATGACCAGATGGTCGTCATCGCACCAGACCGACTCGCACGGCGAGGCCCGCAGCGCATGGGTGAGGTAGATGTCGGCGTAATCGACGTCGAGCTCGTCTGCTGCGCGTTGGGGGTTGGCCTCGACATCGACGCGCAAGCGGGTCAGCGCCTGGGCCATGGCCTGCGCCTCGGCGCAGCGCGCCGGCACCGCCACGAGACCGCGCGGGAACCCCGCGGCATGGAGGGCCAACCAGGTGTCCGGACGGTGCTCGCTGGCATGCAGCCAGGCCAGGGTGCGCAGGTCTTCCGCGATGGCGCGCAGTGACCCGGGGGCCACTTCGGCGCTCGTGCAGGGCGGTGTCTGCACCATCACTCCACCATGCCTTGCGGATGGGCCACGAAGACGATCGAGGGCCCGGTGAGCTTGGGATCGGCCATGTGCTTGACCTGCCCGACCACGGTGTTGTTGGGGCCCACGGCCTTGGTCTGCCAGGTGCCGGCACGCAATTCGTCGATGGGCGCGAAGTCGAGCACGCGCATCATGCAGGCCATGACGCAGTAGGGCTTGCGGCCGGCGTCGATCTCGTCCACACAGCCATTGCACTTCTTCACCAGGTTGTCCGACGGGTCGTACTGCGGTGCGCCGTACGGGCAGGCGGCCTCGCAACGGCGGCAGCCGATGCACAGCGTGGAATCGATGTCGACGATGCCGTTGTCGGCCCGCTTCCAGATGGCGCCAGTGGGGCAGGTCGGCAGGCAAGCCGGCTCGGCGCAGTGGTTGCACGACATGTTCACCTTGTAGGCAAACACGTCCGGAAAGCTGCCCCCTTCGACAGACATCACGCGGCGAAAACGCGGCCCGGGCGCCAGGCCGTTCTTGTCCTTGCAGGCGATCTCACAGGCACGGCAGCCGATGCAGTCCATGTTGTTGTGCACGAAGCCGAGCTGCTTGGCCGGCTTCACCGGCTCGTAGGTGGTGGCGTCGCGTCGGGCCTGGGCCTCGGGCACAGCGGCCTTGGCGTCGGCCCCGAGCTTGCGGATGACAAGTTTCTCAGCCATGTCGTCTCTCAGTTGAATGCGCAGGGGCCGGTCCGGCCTCGGAGCGCTCAGTAGTCACGGCGGAAAACGCCAGACCGCGCGGTGGCCAGTTGGTCCCAGCCAGGGCGGTGCACCAGATCGGTCTTGCGGATGTTGACCAGCACGGTGTTGTAGGCAAACGCACCGGCCGGGCTGGGCTCGTCGAGTGTCAGGAAGTCGGGGTTGCCCGAGCGGTCCACGCCATTGGCGTCCAGATCCATCCACGCGCCTTCGTACAACACGGCCGTGCTGGGCATCAGGCGCTCGGTGACGTAGGCCAGCACCACGCAGCGGCCGCGCTCGTTCCAGACCTCCACCGTGTCGCCGGTGACGATGCCCATGCGTTTGGCATCGCTGGCGTTGATGGTCACCTCCTGGTTGCAGGTCTCGCGCAGCCAGGGGATGTTGTGATAGATCGAATGCGTGCGCTCGCGCGGGTGCGGCGTGACCAGGTGGAACGGGAACTCCTTGGCCTTGGGATGGTTCAGCGACTCGAAGGGCTCGATCCACTTGGGGATGGCCGGGATCGGGTAGCCGTACTGGGTCTGGGTCCAGTCCTTGATGCCGGCCAGGTAGGGCGAGAAGATCTCGATCTTGCCCGAGCTGGTCTCGAATTTCTCGCCCTTTTCGATCTGGGCACGGAAGGCGACCAGCGGCTCCTTGAAAGTGAACTTGTAGACGCCGTGCTTTTTGAAGTCGGCCCAGCTCATGGTCACTCCCTGGTGGCGCTTGACCTTGTCCCACCAGGCGACCAGATAGGCCTCGTCCACCACGTCGGACTTGCGGAAGTACTCGCGCGTGGCGCGCGGGTTGTAGCGCTTGCCGAAGCCCTTGAGCTTGGGGTCGAGCTTCTCGAGCCTGTAGGCCAGTTCGGTGAAGACCTGGAAATCGGTCTTGCTCTCCCCCAGCGGCTCGATCACCTTGGGCCGGTGGATGTAGTAGTGGCCCTTGTACCAGGGCAAGGCCACGTCATGACGCTCGAAGTGGGTGGCAATCGGAAACAGCACGTCGGCCCACAGGCCAGAGGGCGTGATGGTGGCGTCCATGCACACCACCAACTCCAGCTTCTTGATGGCCTCGATCTCCTTGTTGATGTTGGTGAGCTGGTTGAACCAGTCCGAGCCCTGCCAGAAGATGGCCTTGATGTTGGGGATCTTGCCGTCCAGTGCGTCGTCGCGCGGCCAGAGTCCAATCTCCTCACGTTTGAGGTTGGGGTAGTGGATGACGCAGTGCGCCCAGCGGTCGGACTTGATCGAGCCGAACCAGATGTTGGCGTTCTCGTCGTAGGGGTAGGCCGTCGACTCGGAATGCCAGGCCTTGCCCACGCCCTCGGCGCAGCCGCCCAGCTTGCCGATGTTGCCAGTCATGGCCTGCAGCGCGGCGGCCATGCGGTTGTACTGCTCGCCATAGGAGGCGCGGCCCGGCGCCCACGAGGCCTTCAGCGCGGCCGGCTTGGTACCGGCGTACAGGCGCGCCAGCTTGCGGATGTCTTCGGCCTTGACGCCACAAAGGGCAGCGGCCCATTCCGCGGTCTTGGGCACGCCGTCGCTGGTGCCCAGGATGTAGTCCTTGAAGTTTTCCTTGTCGGCATGCTCCTTGGGCATGGTGCCGCGGTCCATGCCAAGGGTGAACTTGTCGATGAACGCCTGGTCGTGCAGGTTCTCGCTGAACAGCGTGTGGGCCATGCCGGCCATCATGGCCGCGTCGGTGCCGGGCTTGATCGGGATCCACCAGGCGTCGTAGACGGCGGCCGAGTCGGTGTACTGCGGGTCCACCAGCACGAACTTGCAGCCGCGCTGCTTGGCCATGCGCATGTAGTAGAAGGTGTTGCCGCCGTGGAAGGTGTAGGCCGGGTTCCAGCCCCACATGATGATCAGCTTGCTGTGGGCGTAGGCATCGTCCTCGTTGCCGTCCTCGATGGTGCCGAAGGTGATGCGGCTGCTGAAGGTGGTGCCCTGGTAGCTCGGCACGCTCCACGAGTTGGTGCGGCAGCCGAACATGCCGAGGAAGCGGCCCAGCAGGCCCTCGATCTGGTCGCTCTTGTGCAGCACGCCGTAGCTCGCACCGGCATAGCTCTGGTCGAGGATGGCGGTGGGGCCGTAGGTGGCCTTCAGCTGCGTCATCTTCTTGGCCACGAAGTCCAGCGCTTCGTCCCACGAAACGCGCTTGAACTTTCCCTCGCCGCGTTCGCCCACGCGGATCATGGGGTACAGCAGCCGCTCGGGCGAGTACAGGCGCGAGCGGTACGAGCGGCCACGCAGGCAGGCGCGCAACTGCGGCTCTTCGATGGTGTCCTTGCCGAAAAAGCCGCCTTTCTGATAGCGCCCATCGTCGGTGGACAAGCGGACGATCACATCGCCCTTCTTGTGGGCCACCAACATGTGGCGCGAGCCGCAGTTGTGCGCGCAGGACGTGACCACCGTGGTCAACTCGTCGTCGGTGGGGTAGGGTGCGTAGGCGAAGGCCTTGGCGTCCTGGGTGGCGGTCGCGCCAACGCCCACCAGGCCGGTGGCGCCGACCAGCTTCAGGAAGTCACGCCGGTCGGTGGCCAATTCGGGCAAGGGGTGGTCGAGGCTGGCTTGGTCGTCTGCGCTCATGGCGTGCCCTTGCTGGCGGTCGGGACCGCACTGGTGGTCGTGTTCGGGAGACGGAAGCGAGGCTCCGACTGCGTGGGCCGCTGCTGTGCCCAGTCGGGAACGCTGCTGTCCATGCCGTCCCATGCATGGCGCGGGTAGGGGTAGTGGGTGCGGTACCACGCGCGGCCGCCGTGGCAGCCGTAGCACACGTCGCCATTGCCGGCGGAGGCTGTCTCGATGGCGTCGGCCTTGAGGTAGTTCACCTGATGCCGTGCGGTGCGGATCGCCGCGTGGCACAGCAGGCAGTTGTTCTGGAACGTCTCCTTGCTCTTGGGCCAGGGTTCGGGCATGCCCATCACGGTGAAGTTCATCTGACCATGGCACTTCAGGCAGGTGGTTTCCGCATTCACGGTCTTGCGCAAGGGGAAGCCGCCTTCGCGCTGCGAAGTCGCCGAATTCAGTGGATGCCTGTCGCGCGGATCGTTGCCCTCATGACAGGTGTTGCAGCGCAAATCCATCAGGCTGGTGGCCAGTGGCGTGCTGAGGTGGCGCCGATGAAAGGTCTCCTGCGTACCCTGGTAGGTGCTGGTCTGCTGGTACCAGGCGAGCGCCGTCTTGGCGTTCACGCCAGCGGGCGAATGCTCGCGAACAGACGGCCGCAGCACCTCGGCATGGCAGGCCAGGCATTGCGCATCGGTGGCCTGGGCGATGGCCGGCTTGAAGTGGATCGCGTCGTAGCGCGCGCGCTGGTAGTCCACAGCGGGCGCGGCGTAGCCCGCACCGGTCAATACCAGGGCAGCCATGACCAAGGCAAGAAACGCACGAGCAGCAGCCCAAACGGGCGGCGGCGCACTGTGATGCATGGGGTCTCCTTCGGACCGGGAACTGCGGCCTCTTCGTGAAGCGGGCCCTCCCTGAGGACAACTCAAGGACGAGCCCGCCCGGGGCTGATACAGGCGGGAGGCTTACTTCTTGCCTTCCATGCCAGACATCCCCTTCTGGCCTTCCATGCCAGACATGCCGCTCATGCCCTTCTGGCCCTGCATGCCGCTCATGCCGGACATGCCTTTCTGGCCTTCCATGCCGGACATGCCGCTCATGCCCTTCTGGCCCTGCATGCCGCTCATGCCGGACATGCCCTTCTGGCCTTCCATGCCGGACATACCGGACATGCCTTGCTGCCCACTCTTCTTGACCCGCTTCTTGGCCTTGGCCTTGGTCTTGCCTTCCATGCCACTCATGCCGGACATGCCCTTCTGGCCTTCCATGCCCGACATGCCACTCATGCCCTTCTGGCCTTCCATGCCCGACATGCCGGCCATGCCCTTTTGGCCCTGCATGCCGCTCATGCCTTTCTGGCCTTCCATACCCGACATGCCACTCATGCCCTTCTGGCCTTCCATGCCCGACATGCCGGCCATGCCATTCTGGCCCTGCATGCCACTCATGCCGGCCATGCCCTTCTGGTCGGCGGCTGCTTGCGCGTGGGCACTGGAAACGAGGGCGGCCATCACCGTCAAGGCGGCTGCAACTTTGCTGATCTGCTTCATCTGTTTTCTCCGTCTGGTTCAAGAAAATCGGGTCGAATGACCCCTGTGCCCGCAATGGCGACGCGCCAGTGCAAGGCCATCACCGCGACCGGCCCGTGCCGGTGCGCGTTGAACTCCAGAAGCCGTGGCATTCACGGGCGGGCTTGGCCATGCAGGGAACGCAGGTCGTAACGACCGGGCATGCCGGGCTGGAACAGTGGCGAGTACCAGCGCCCTTGCTCGGCGGCGACACGCTCGATCTGGCCCGGCCATGGGCGCTCGATGCCGGCCAGGCGTTGCTGGCGTGAATCGGCGTCGTCCGCAGACGCAGCCACGGTGGGCGCGGCTTCGGGGCGACGGTCGGGTGTCAGGCCGGCCACCCAGGGCGCTGCCCGAGGCGTTTGTGCGGTTTGTGCGCTCGCCTCGGGTGCCTGCGTGATGGCGAGCATGGCCGCTGCCAGGGCCAACGCCACCGGCCATGGATCGAGGCGCTTGAGCTTCTTCATGCCCAAGGACCCGCAAGCCGCGTGCCGCCATGGCGGTGCAGCCCAATGCCCGCCGAATCAAGGACTTAGCGGTGGCAGGGGCGGTTTCGACCTGTCAGCCTGGCAGGCCGACCTGCCAAATTGGCAGCCAGGCCGCGCAGTGTCCGGCGGGCCCGGTGATTCAGCGCCGCGATCGGCGCCGGGCAGTGGCATGGCGAGCACCGGGCCAATGGATTCCAGGATCCCAGTGGGTCGCTGTGCATGGAATCAAGCCCCGGATCCTGTCGAGCGCATCCGATCGGTCCGCGATGCAGCCTAGACTGCCAGGTTTCAGCCCACGAATTCGCAGGAGACCACACCATGGCCAAGCCCACCCCGTTCACCGCCACCGCCGACGTCGGCCACTGGATCGATGGCCGCGCCGTCGCCGGGGCCAGCGGCCGCCAGCAGGCGGTCTTCAACCCCAGCACCGGCCGCGTCGCGCGCCAGGTGGCGCTGGCCTCCACCGACGAAGTCAACGCCGCCGTGGCCTCGGCCCGCGCCGCCGCGCCGGCCTGGGGCGACACGCCACCGATCCGCCGCGCGCGCATCCTCAACCAATTCCTGCAGCTGCTCAACCAGCACCGCGACACGCTGGCAGCCATGATCACCGCCGAACACGGCAAGGTGTTCACCGATGCGCAGGGCGAGGTCACGCGCGGCATCGATGTGGTGGAGTTCGCCTGTGGCGCGCCGCAGCTGCTCAAGGGCGCGTTCACCGACCAGGTGTCCACCGCCATCGACAACTGGACCTTCCGTCAACCGTTGGGCGTGGTGGCGGGCATCACGCCCTTCAACTTCCCGTGCATGGTGCCGATGTGGATGTTCCCGATGGCGCTGGCCGCGGGCAATGCCTTCATCCTCAAGCCCAGCGAGCGCGACCCGAGCTGCTCGATGTTCATTGCCGAGTTGCTCAGGCAGGCCGGCCTGCCCGATGGCGTGTTCAATGTGGTGCAGGGCGACAAGGTGGCCGTGGACGCGCTGCTCAACCACCCCGAGGTGAAGGCGGTGAGCTTCGTCGGCTCCACGCCGATCGCGCAATACATCTATGAAACCGGCGCGCGCAACGGCAAGCGCGTGCAGGCGCTGGGCGGCGCCAAGAACCACATGATCGTGATGCCCGACGCCGACATCGAGCAGGCGGTGGACGCGCTCATCGGCAGCGCCTATGGCTCGGCCGGCGAGCGCTGCATGGCCATCAGCGTGGCCGTGCTGGTGGGCGACATCGCCGACCAGATCGTGCCCAAGCTGGCCGAGCGCGCCAAGGCGCTGAAGGTGATCGACCCGATGGACCTGGCCGCCGAGATGGGCCCCATCGTCACGCAGCAGGCCAAGGAACGCATCGAGGGCTACATCGGCACCGGCGTGGAAGAGGGCGCGCAATTGGTGGTGGACGGCCGCGGCCTGAAGGTGCCCGGCCTGGAGGGCGGCTTCTTCACCGGCGGCACGCTGTTCGACCACGTCAAGCCGACGATGCGCATCTACAAGGAGGAGATCTTCGGCCCGGTGCTGGTCTGCGTGCGCGTGGCCGATTTCGCCAGCGCCATCCAGCTGGTCAACGATCACGAGTTCGGCAACGGCGTCTCGCTGTTCACCAGCGACGGCGGCGTGGCGCGCGAGTTTGCCCGCCGGGTGCAGGTGGGCATGGTGGGCGTGAACGTGCCCATTCCGGTGCCCATGGCCTGGCATGGCTTCGGCGGCTGGAAACGCAGCCTGTTCGGCGACATGCACGCCTACGGCGAAGAAGGCGTGCGCTTCTACACCAAGCAGAAGAGCGTGATGCAGCGCTGGCCGGACAGCATCGGCAAGGGTGCCGAGTTCGTGATGCCGACAGCCAAGTGAGGCCTGCCGGCGGCAGCCGAGGCGTCGCTTCGGCCTGAGCTTGCCTATCGCCTCATTGGCGCGGCAGATCAGGCGCCACCGACGGCGCCGAAGCCGCCGCCGCGGCCGAGCCTGTCGCCTCGACTGCCGGGTCGGCGATGCCAATGCGCTGCACGAAGCCGCCGCCGGCCCACTCGCTGTAGACCCAATCCTCGCCCAGCCGCTGCACGCCATCGGGCGGCACCGGTAGCGGCGCCACCGGCACATGCGCCAGGGCCAGGCGCATGTAGTTGATCCAGATCGGCAGCGCCAGCCCGCCGCCCGATTCGCGCTCGCCCAGGCTGCGCGGCTCGTCGTGGCCCATCCACACCACCGCCACCAGGCTGGGCTGGAAACCCGCAAACCACGCGTCCACCGCATCGTTGGTGGTGCCGGTCTTGCCGTACAGGTCGGCGCGGTTGAGTTGCGCCTGCGCCTTGGCGGCCGTGCCGATGCGCGTCACGTCGCCCAGCATGCTGTTGGTGATGAACAGGTTGCGCGCCGGGATCACCGGCTCGGCGACCGCGGCGCTGGCCGCCGGCACCTCGAACAGCACCTGGCCCTTGGCGTCGGTGATGCGCTCGATGACCACCGGCGTCACCCGTTGACCGCCATTGGCCAGCACGGCGTAGGCCTGCGCCATCTGCAAGGGCGTCGTGCTGCCCGCGCCCAGCGCCAGGGTCAGGTTGTCGGGTTGGCGGTCCCCCTCGAAGCCGAAACGGGCCACCCAGTCACGCACCGGACCCAGCCCAATCTGCTGCAGCAGCCGGATGCTGACCAGGTTCTTGGACTTGACCAGGCCCTGCCGCAGGCTCAGCGGCCCGTCGAACTTGCCGTCGGAGTTCTGCGGATCCCAGCCGCCCTCGGTGGCGGCGCCGGTGAGCGGCGCGTCGAGGATCTGCGTGGCCGGCATCACGCCGTGTTCCAGCGCCGCCGAATAGAGGAAGGGCTTGAAGCTGGAGCCTGGCTGGCGCCAGGCCTGGCTGACGTGGTCGAAGGGCTGCTGGTGGAAATCGAAGCCACCGACCCAGGCGCGCACGCGGCCGGTGCCCGGGTCCATGGCCACCAGCGCGGCCTGCGCTTCGGGCCATTGCGAGATCGCCCAACGCGCGTCGTTGGCGCCGCCGGCAGGGGCCTTGCCATTGGGCGCCTCGGCGCGAACGACACGGATCACGCTGCCGCGCCGGATCGCCAGATCGGCCGGCGGCTTGGCCACCAGGCCCGCCTGCGCCCAGCGCAGGCCCTCGCCGCTGAGCACGATGGCCTCGCCGGTGGCCAGCTGCGCGCGCAGCTCACGCGGCGTGGCGTTGAGCACGATGGCCACGCGCAAGGTCTCATCGTCGCGGTGCTCGCGCAGCGCCAAGGCGGCAGCGCGTTCCAGCTCGGCGCCGCTCAGTTTGTCAGCCAGGCTTTCCTGGTCTTCGGGGCCGCGCCAGGCCTGCTTGCGATCGTGGTCGAGCACGCCGCGGCGCAGCGCGGCCCAGGCGGCGGCCTGGTCGGCGGCGCGGATCGATGTCACCACGCGGATGCCCTGCGAATACACCTCGGTGCCGAAGCGCTCGACCACGATGCGGCGGGCCATTTCGGCCACGTACTCGGCATGCAAGTCGCCGCCGGAGGCGGGCGAGCGGATGCGCAGCACCTGCTCGCGGGCCTCGGTCCACTGTGCGGTGGTGATGACGCCGGTGTCCAGCATGCGCTTGAGCACGGTGCGCTGGCGCTGGCGGGCGCGCTCGAAGTTGGTGATCGGGTTGGCGTAATTCGGGTTCTGCGGCAGCCCGGCCAACATGGCCACTTCGGCCACCGACAGCGCGTGCAAGGGCTTGCCGAAATACACCTGCGAGGCGGCCGAGAAGCCGTAGGCGCGCTGCCCCAGGTAGATCTGGTTCATGTACAGCTCGAGGATCTGGTCCTTGCTCAGCCGCTGCTCGATCTGCAGCGACAGCAGCGCTTCCTTGACCTTGCGCTCGGCCGTGATGCGCGGCGACAGGAAGAAGGTGCGCGCCACCTGCTGCGTGATGGTGGACGCACCCTGGCGCATGCCACCGCTGGCCATGGCCAGCACGGCGCGGGCCAGACCCAGCAGGTCGATGCCGAAATGCCGATAGAAGCGCGCATCCTCCACCGAAAGCAGCGCGTCGCGCATCAGCTTGGGCATGTCGGCAATGGGTGTGAACTGACGTCGCTCGGTGCCGAACTGCGCGATCTCGGCACCGTCGCTGGTGAGCACCTGCAAGGGTTGGCGCGGTTGGTAGTCGGTCACCCGATCCAGTGCGGGCAACTCGGGCAGCTGCACCACGGCATACAGCGCCATGCCCAGCACGGCGGCCAGCAGGCTGGCGGCTGCGCCGACCAGCCACCAGCGCCAGCGCCAGCGCATCGCGCCGCTCATTCGATGGTCAGGCGCTGGAACCAGCGCGACCCCGGCGCAATGTCGTCGCGCAGCGCCGGGCGATAGGGCGGCAGCGCGGGTCGATCGGGTGGGGCACTGATCAGGTTAAGGTCAATCGCCTGCGGCGTGCCTTCGAGCCCGTCGCCCTTGGCCTCGAGCCTGAAGTACAGGCCGTTCCAGAGCTTGGCACCGAACTCGCCCGGCTTCTTGAACAGGAACAGCAGGCTGTGCTCCAGCCAGGCCAGATCGCTGGGCGTGATCGTGCCCGGCTGCGGATAGGGGTAAGGCACATGGCACATCACCTCGCCGCCGCCCTCCAGACACTTGAATTCCTTCATCGACAGGAAGAAATCCTTGAAGCGCGACGTGTCCGTGACCAGGCGGAAGCCGATGCGCCCATCGCTGCGCGGTTCGAACTGCACCGTGGCGATCTGCGTCGCCTGCCCGTCGCGGGCGTGCAGCAGCACGGCCTTGGTGCCCGACCATGGCATCGCGGCCTCGAGCGGGCCACACAGGCCCGCCAGCGCCAGCGCCGTGGCCGCGAGCGGGCGTTTGCGGGGGAGCCAAGACAGATCCATCGATGGTGTTCCTGCTGAAGTGCCCCGAGGGGATCACGCGACGCGGCGGTGCCGCTTTGGCTGAAGCGCCGCAAGCTTACCTCCGGCGTGGGCTCATACCGACTTGCATTCAACGCGCTAACTTCGTTGCTTCGCCTTGCCGTGCTACAGCACTGTCTGCGGCTTCGCGCCTATTTATCGCATTGACTGCAAATCGGTATCAGGTCGGCCGGTGGCGGGCGGCGCGGCTCGACAGCGCGTTCGGGAAGAACAGGGCCGTCAGGCTCTTGCTGTGCACTGGCGAGAAGTTGCCGTGGTGGGCCGAAGGCTGGCCGTGGCGTCGCCAGTCGCGCACCCAGAAGATGTCGTCGGCCACGTCCATCAGGCCCAGCGTCTCGCGGTCGCCCACCAGCACGCCCTGAACCCGCAGGCCGAGGCGGGCGCGGGCGTCGTCCAGGCGATCGAGCGTGGCCGGGGTGCAGCCGAACTCGCCGTCGCTGACGATCACCAGGTCGGCGCTGGCCCAACGCTCCTCATGCACGCACTCGATGGCGCGCTCGATGGGGCTTTGCACATCGGTGCCGCCATCGAAGGCCTGGCCCATCAGCGCCATCAGCGCGGCCAGGCCCTCGCGCGTGTGGGTGAGCTCGCGCTCGATCAACTCGTCCGGGCCGCCAAAGGCAATCAGCAGGCAGCCGCGCTGTTCGCGGTGGGCCGTGCGCATGGCCTCCAGCGCGACGGCCTTGGCGATGTTCTCGGGCGCGCCGCGCATCGAGCCCGAGGTGTCCAGGCACAGGATGATGGGGCCGCGCTCCAGGGCTTGCGGGCACGGCGGTGCCAGCGCCTGGCTCGGCGGTCGCGACGGGTCGGGGCGCTGGTCCAGCAGCACGGCCTCGCTGTCGTAGGTGAGCAACCGCGCCTCGGCGCGCCGCGCGCGCCACAGCTTGTGCAGCACCGGGTGCATCAGCATGGCCGCCTCGCTGCCCAGCATGCCCTCGATGCGGTCGGACAGGCGGATGCCGCGCAGCTCGCCAGGCGCATCGGGCAGGCGCGTTTCCACCACCTTCACGCCCAGGGCCCGCGGCGCGGGCGATTCGATGGGTTGCGGTGGCAAGGCCAATGGGTCTGCCGCGCGTTCGGCGCGGCCCAGGCGCCGGATCAGCTCGGCCAGTGCGGGCATTTGCGCCAGGCGCTCGGCCATGCGTTGGGCCTCGTGAAATTCGCGCGAGTTCAGGTGGCCGCGCAGTTCATCCCAGCGCAGGCTGGCCAGATCGCCCAGGCCTTGCAGCAGGGCCAGCAGTTCGTCCCAGTCGGCCTTTTCTTCCTGCCAGGCGTCGCGGAAATCCTGCGTGGTCTGCGCGATGGCCTCGCCACGCGACAGCCTGGGCTGCAGGTCGATCAGCCGGTCCAGGTGCCACAGGGCAGTGCGCAGCACCTGCTCGACCATCGCCGGTGCCCCGCGGCACAGCGCAGGCAGGCGCAGCTCGCCCACCGCTGTGCGCAAGGGCGCCAAGGCATCGGCGTCGCCGAAATGCGCCTCGACGGGAGGCAGCGCACCCTCGTTCAGCGCCAGGCGCCAGCGCTGCACGTCGGCCAGGCGCTGCGCGCTGGCGCCCACCGCAGTGATCAGCGTGGGCAGCCACAACGTGCGCGGCAGCGACGCCAGCCGGTCGTAGGGCGCGTCCATGGCGAGTTATTCGGTGATCGGCGCTGCGGGCGCGATCGCCGGCGCCTGTTCGTCCACCGGCATCGCGGCAAAGCCGGCGCGGGTGTGTTGCAGGCGCGCCAGCAGTGCGTCCAGCACGGCGAGCGTGTGGCGGTGCGCGCCCAGCCAGGCATCGGCCAGCTCTGGTGGCAGCCACAGGCGACCGGCCAGACGCGCCTGCAAGGTGTCGTGCGCGACCTGCACCGGGGCGCGTGCGGCTTGAGCGCGCGACAGCACCTCGTCCACCTGCGCCAGGCGGGCCGCCACATGCACGGGGCTGAAGCGGCGACGCAGCTTCTCTTCGAGCACCACCGACACGATGCGTGTCATGCCGCCCTGGTCGTCGTTGCCGCTCAAGGTGCGGGCCAGCGCGAGTTTGCCGGCGCTGTCGTCTGCGTCTTCTGCGGGCAGTTGCCGCTCGATGTCGAGCTGTTTCTCGAAGGCCTCCACGGCCCGGGTCAGCCACGTGGCGTCCTGCGGCACGGCCTGTACCAGGTGCTCGGCCACCCAGGCCACCACCTGTGGCACGGCTTCGGCGTCGGGGCTGAGCACGTAAGGCGCCAGCCACAGGTCCAGCGCGTCCACCTCGGAGCGGCCTTCGGTGCAGGCCGCGCAGCGCAGCAAGGCCACCAGCTGGCGCCAGCGGCGGTCGGACACCGGCCAATCGTGCCGCGACACCAGGCCGCGCAATGCGGACAGCGCGTGCAAGGCCTCGTCACCGAGCGAGACGGCGTCGCGTTGCGCCGGCGATGGCGCGACGCTCGGCGGCGGTGATGGGTTCGGGGGCGGCGGACGCCTCCCGGTCGCCCAACAGGAGCAGCGCGGCAAAGCCGTCATCGCTCACCGGCGCCACCGGCACGCGCAGCAGGAAGCGGTCGTGGAAGGCGAGCAAGGAGTCGTCGCTGGGCGCCTCGTTGCTGGCGCCGATCACGCTGACCAGCGGCACGCGCAGGCGGCCGGCGCCGTTGTCGAATTCGCGTTCGTTCAGCAGCGTCAGCAGCGCGTTGAGGATGGCCGAGTTGGCCTTGAACACCTCGTCGAGGAAGGCGATGCCGGCGGTGGGCAGGTAGCCGTCGATCAGGCGCTCGTAGCGGTCATCCTCCAGCGCCTTCAGCGACAAGGGGCCGAACAACTCCTCGGGGGTGGAAAACCGCGTGAGCAGGCGCTCGAAATAGCGCGCGCCATCGAAGGCGCGGTGCAGACGCCGCGCCAACTCGCTCTTGGCGGTGCCGGGCGGGCCGATCAGCAGCACGTGTTCGCCCGCCAGCGCGGCCAGCAACAGCAGGCGCGTGGTGGTCTGGCGTTCGAGCAACTGGTGCTCGAGTGCTGCCAGATGGGCGCTCAGTCGGGCTGGGCTGGGCAGGGCGGGGGCAATTCGGGTCATGTCGCGATTGTGGCCAACCCCGGCTGGTGACCTCGCAGCCACTTCACACCAGCGGCGCGACGATGCCTTCGTCGGCCAGCGTGCGCTGCACCGCCGGGCGCTGCAGCAGGCGCTGCAGGTACGGGCCGAGTTGCGCACGAGTGCGTGCCGGCGCCGAGGCCGAGCCCTCGAAGCCGCGCGTCCAGCGGCACAACATGAAGGCGTAGGCGTCGACGATGCTGTAGTCACCGCCCAGCAACCAGGCTTGGCCATGGCGTGCCAATTCGGCGTCCAACTGATCGAGCAGGCCGCCGATGCGGGCTTGCGCATGCGCCTTGATCTGTGCGGCACCGGCCAGGTTGTCCTCGTCCACCAGGCGCTCGGGGTAGAAGTAATGCATCAGGTGGGCCTGCAGCGTGTTGGTCATCCACATCAGCCACTTGTAGGCCTGCGCTCGCTGGTGGGTGCCCAGCGCCGGCATCAGGCCCGCCACCGCGCAGCGGTCGGCCAGGTGCAGGCAAATGGCGGCGGCTTCGTACAGCACCAGATCGCCGTCGCGCAGCACCGGGATCTGGCCGTTGGGGTTCAGCGCCAGGTAGGCCGGTGCCTTGTGCGCCTGCACGGTGCGGTCCACCAGCACCTTGGTGAAGGGCAGGCCCAGCTCCTGCAGCACGATGTGCGGCGCCAGGCTGGCGTTGCCGGGGAAGTAGTGCAGTTCGATCATGGCGAGGCCCGTTTTGGCGGTGGCTGGGTTGGCGATCTTGCCCGAAGCCGGGCACGGGGTGCATGCCGGCTTGGCTGGCCAGACCGGGTGATCACCTATGCATCCACCTGCATATCGCCACGCCGCGGCAAGGCGGCAAGAATCGCGGCCCGACACCCGAAGCCATGAACGCCTTCTCCGACAGCCTGGCCCTGGCGGCCCAACTCATCACGCACGCCGACGCCGCGCTGTGGCACATCGTGGGGCTGTCGTTGCGCGTCAGCGCAACGGCCTGTGCGGTGGGCGCGCTGCTGGGCCTGTTGGCCGGGGCCTGGCTGGCCGTGGTGCGCTTCCGCGGTCAGGGCGCCGTGGTGGGGGCCCTGAACACGCTGCTGGCCCTGCCCTCGGTGGTGGTCGGCCTGATCGTCTACCTGCTGCTGTCGCGTTCCGGGCCACTCGGCGCGTGGGGCATCCTGTTCACGCCCACGGCGATGGTGATCGCGCAGAGCATCCTGGTGGTGCCCTTGATCGCGGCCCTGTCCCGGCAAACGGTGGCCGATGCGCTGCGCGAGGGTGGCGACCAGTTGCAGGCCATGGGTGCGCGGCCGCTGCTGGCCGCGGTGCTGCTGCTGATCCACGAGCGCCGCGCGGTGCTGACGGTGCTGCTCACCGCCTTTGGCCGTGCCGTGGCCGAGGTGGGCGCGGTGATGATCGTGGGCGGCAACATCGATGGCGTCACGCGGGTGATGACCACGGCCATTGCGCTCGAGACCAGCAAGGGCGATTTGCCGTTGGCCCTGGCGCTGGGCCTGGTGCTGCTGGGCGTGGTGGCGCTGGTGAACCTGGCCGTGGCGCTGGCGCAGCCGCGTCAGGGCGCCGTGGTGGGCGGTCTGGCATGAGCGATCTGGTGCGCGAGGCGGCCCGGCCGCTGACCCATGGCGCGTCGGCCTCGCCTGTGGCGGCGGTTGCCGGCACGGCCCTGCTGCGCCTGAACGCTGCCAGCGTCCGGTTCGGCGATGTCCAGGCCCTGCGCCCGGTGACCTTGACCTTGTACCGCGGTGACCGCCTGGCGCTGGTGGGCGCCAATGGCTCGGGCAAGACCACGCTGCTGCGCCTGCTCAACGGCCAGATATCGCCCAGCAGCGGCGAGCGTTCACTGGCGGGCCATGGTCGCCCGCCGGTATCGGCGATGTTGTTCCAGCGGCCCTTCCTGCTCAACCTGTCGGTGCGGCGCAACCTGCAACTTGCGTTCTGGCTGGCCGGCGTGCCCGCCGCCGAGCGTGTGGCGCGCCTGCCGCTGGCGCTGGACCGCGTGGGCCTGCAGGCGTTGGCCGACCGCCCGGCGCGATCGCTCTCCGGCGGTCAACAGCAGCGCCTGGCGCTGGCCCGCGCCTGGGGTGTGCGGCCCGACATCCTGTTCCTGGACGAACCCACCGCCAGCCTCGACCCGTCGGCCAAGCGCGAGGTCGAAGCGCTGATCGAGGAGTTCGCCCGCGACGGCATGACGCTGGTGATGAGCTCGCACAACCTGGGCCAGGTCAAGCGCCTGGCCAGCCGCGTGGTGCACCTGGATGCCGGCCGACTGGTGGTGGACCTGCCGACCGAACCATTCTTCAACCACGACGCACTGCCGCCCGAGGCGGCGCAATTCCTCAAGGGAGAACTGCCTTGGACTTGAACGTCCCTTTGGCCTGGCGCCGCCTGATCCTGGCGCTGGGCTTTCTTGCTGCCACCGGCACCGCGTGCGCCCAGGACAAGTTCATCGTGGTCGCCTCCACCACCTCCACCGAGCAGTCCGGCCTGTTCAGCCACCTGCTGCCGCAGTTCAAGGCGGCCACCGGCATCGAGGCGCGCGTGGTGGCACTGGGCACCGGCCAGGCGCTGGACATGGGCCGGCGCGGCGATGCCGACGTGGTCTTCGTGCACGACCAGGCGGCGGAGGAGAAGTTCGCCGCCGAAGGCTTCGGGCTGAAGCGACTGCCGGTGATGTACAACGATTTCGTGCTCATCGGCCCGTTGGCCGACCCGTCCAGGACCCGTGGCAACGACATCACCGCCGCGCTGCAGAAGCTGGCCGCCTCGGGCGCCTCGTTCATCTCGCGCGGCGACAAGAGCGGCACGCATGCCGCCGAACTGCGCTACTGGAAGGCCGCAGGCACGGTCGTGGCTGCGGCCAAGCCAGCGGGTGAAGCTGGGCAAGCCGTCCGGCCAGCCGGCTACAAGGAATGCGGCTGCGGCATGGGCCCGGCGCTGAACATGGCCGCATCCACCGGCGCCTACGTGCTGGCCGACCGAGGCACCTGGCTCAGTTTCAAGAACCGCGCCGACCTGGCCGTGCTGGTGGAAGGCGACAAGCGCCTGTTCAACCAATATGGCGTGATGGTGGTCAACCCGGCCAAGCACCCGCAGGTGAAGCAGGCCCTGGCGCAACAGTTCGCCGACTGGGTGGTGTCGCCGAGCGGCCAGGCCTCGATCGCGGCCTACAAGATCGGCGGCGAGCAGGTGTTCTTTCCGAACTTTAGGTGACCCCCCGGAGCGCCCTTCGGTCGCTTCGCCCCAAGGGGGGCGGGCCGCTGGCGGCCCGGCAAAGCCGGGTCCGCGGCGGCTGCTGGCTTGGGTGCGGTGGTGTACGTTCCAGGGTGGAGCACTGCGGTTCCTCGCGCTTGGCCCATTAGGGTTATGCCCAGGTATCCATGGCCGGACCCTATGCAGATGATTGCATAGCGCCTCTTGCCATGTGTGTGGGGGGCCTGTCTGTCCACGCCCTTCCTGGAGAAGAACACCATGCAGAAAAGCCTGCACATCAACCCGGACAAGTGCACCGGGTGCCTGCAATGCGAAATGGCCTGTTCGTTCGAGAACTACGCCACCTACGCCCCGGCCAAGTCGCGCATCAAGGTGTTCGACTTCCACCACACCGGCCGCAAGGTGCCTTACACCTGCACTCAGTGCGACGAGGCCTGGTGCCTGCACGCCTGCCCGGTGGATGCCATCAGCGTGGACAAGGCCACCGGCGCCAAGGTGGTCAACGAGACCACCTGCGTGGGCTGCAAGGTCTGCACCATCAGCTGCCCCTTCGGCACCATCAACTACGTGCAGGAAACCGGCAAGGTGCAGAAGTGCGACCTGTGCGGCGGCGACCCCGCCTGCGCCACGGCCTGCCCCACCGGCGCCATCACCTACATCGATGCCAACTGGACGGGCCTGAACAAGATGGCCGCCTGGGCGGACAAGCTCGGCAACCAGCCCGCATCGGCCTAACCCGACGTCAAAGGAGAAATCATCATGTCCTGGGCAGGAAAAATCCTTCGCGTCAACCTCACCGCCGGCACGGTCAAGTCCGAGCCGCTGAACATGACCTGGGCCAAGCAGTACCTGGGCTCGCGTGGTCTGGCTTCGAAGTACCTGATCGAAGAGATCAACGCATCCGTCGACCCGCTGTCGGCCGACAACAAGATCATCTGGGCCACCGGCCCGCTCACCGGCACCATGGCCTCCACCGGCGGCCGCTACACCGTCGTCACCAAGGGCCCCCTCACCGGCGCCATTGCCTGCTCCAACTCGGGCGGCTATTGGGGCGCCGAGCTGAAGATGGCGGGCTGGGACATGGTCATCTTCGAAGGCGCCTCGGCCAAGCCGGTGTACCTGTCGATCAGCGACGACGTGGCCGAGTTGAAGGACGCCTCCCACCTGTGGGGCAAGAGCGTCTGGGAAACTGAAAGCCAGCTGAAGAAGCAGCACCAGGATCCGCAACTGCGCATCAGCTCCATCGGCCTGGCCGGTGAGAACCAGGTGCTGTTCGCCGCCGTGGTGAACGACCTGCACCGCGCCGCCGGCCGCTCGGGCGTGGGCGCCGTGATGGGCAGCAAGAACCTGAAGGCCATCGCCGTGCGCGGCACCAAGGGCGTGGGCAACCTGGTGAACCCGAAGGAGTTCATGAAGGTCGTGGCCGAGAAGAAGAAGATCCTCGCCGACAACGCCGTCACCGGCCAGGGCCTGCCGGCCTACGGCACCCAGGTGCTGATGGCGGTGATCAACGAAGTGGGCGCGCTGCCCACCCGCAACCACCGCGACAGCCAGTTCGAAGGCGCCAAGGACATCGGCGCCGAGGCCATGGGCACGCCGCGCGCCACCGATGGCAAGAAGCACCTGGTGACCAACCAGGCCTGCTTTGGCTGCACCATCGCCTGCGGCCGCATCAGCAAGATGGACCAGACCCACTTCTCGGTGCAGAACAAGCCCGAATACTGGGGTGCCTCTGGCGGACTGGAATACGAAGCGGCCTGGGCCCTCGGCGCCGCCAACGGCGTCAACGACCTGGAAGCGCTGCAGTACGCCAACCTGCTGTGCAACGAGCAGGGCATGGACCCGATCTCCTTCGGCGCCACCATTGGTGCGGTGATGGAGCTCTATGAAATGGGCGTCATCAAGAAGGAACAGCTCGGCATCGAGGCCCCGTTCGGCTCGGCCAAGGCGCTGTGCGAGTTTGCCGAGATGACCGCCAAGGGCGTGGGCTTCGGCAAGGAAATCGGCATGGGCTCCAAGCGCCTGTGCGCCAAGTACGGCCACCCCGAGCTGAGCATGAGCGTCAAGGGCCAGGAGTTCCCGGCCTACGACGCGCGCGGCATCCAGGGCATGGGCCTGACCTACGCCACCAGCAACCGCGGCGCCTGCCACCTGCGCAGCTACACCGTGGCCTCGGAAGTGATGGGCATCCCCGTCAAGACCGACCCGCTGGTGGCCGAAGGCAAGCCCGAGCTGGTGATGGCCTTCCAGGACGCCACCGCGGCGTTCGACTCGGCCGGCGTGTGTGTGTTCACCACCTTTGCCTGGGGCCTGGCGGACCTGCAACCGCAGGTGGCCGCCGCCTGTGGAGACGAGTTCACGCTGGAGAACATGGCCTTGATCGGCGAGCGCGTGTGGAACATGGAGCGCGACTTCAACAACCGCGCCGGCTTCACCGCCAAGGACGACACGCTGCCTCCGCGCCTGCTGAACGAGCCGGCCAAGACCGGCCCGGCCAAAGGCCTGGTGAGCAAGCTGCCGGAGATGCTGCCCAAGTACTACAACGTGCGCGGCTGGAACGCCGACGGCACGCTCACGGCGCAGACCCGGGCCAAGCTCGGTCTCTGATCCGCGGCCCCCAAGCCAAAGCCAAGGCGGTTCTCGGACCGCCTTTTTTCATCCTGGAGCCCATCCATGAAGCACGTCATCCTCGGCGCCGGCCCGGCCGGCGTCATCGCCGCCGAAACCATCCGCAAGCATGCCCCCACGGACGAGATCGTCGTCATCGGCGACGAGCCGGAGGCGCCCTACTCGCGCATGGCCATCCCCTACCTGCTGATCGGCAAGGTGGGCGAGCCCGGCACGCACCTGCGCCACGCGGCCGATCACTTTGCGCGTCAGCGCATTGCGCTGCAGCGCGGCAAGGCCAAGTCCGTGGACTCGGCGCGCCGCACGGTGCTGCTGGAAGACGGCAGCACCGTGGCCTTCGACAAGCTGCTCATCACCACCGGCTCCTCACCGGCCACGCCGCCCATCCCCGGCATCCAGGGCCCGGGCGTGCACTCGTGCTGGACCTTGGCCGACGCCCGCGCCATCATGGCCCTGGCCAAGCCCGGTGCCCGCGTGCTGCAGATGGGTGCGGGCTTCATCGGCTGCATCATCATGGAGGCACTGGCGACGCGCGGCGTCAAGCTGTCCGTCGTGGAGATGGGCGACCGCATGGTGCCGCGCATGATGGGTCCCACGGCGGGCGGCATGATCAAGGCCTGGTGCGAAGCCAAGGGCGTGACCGTGTACACCGGCGCGCGCGTCGAGGCCATCGAGCGGCCAGGCGCGGTGGCCCCGGCGGCCCCGCCGGCCGCAGCCCATGAGCCCGGCCTGCTGGGCAAGATCGCGCAGGCCATCGGCCTGGGCGCGGCGCCCACACCACCGCCCGTGGCGCCTGCGCCGGCCGCGTCCAACGCGCCGATGACCGTGCGGCTGTCCACCGGCCAGCGCCTGGAGGCCGACCTGGTCATCAGCGCCACGGGTGTGCGACCCAACATCGGCTTCCTCGAGCACTCCGGCATCCGCTGCCTGGTGGGCGTGCTCACCGACGAGCACCTGCAGACCAACGTCTCCGGCATCTACGCCGCCGGCGATTGCGCCGAGGCCTTCGACAAGGTCAGCGGCAAGACCATCGTCAGCGCCATCCAGCCCAATGCCGCCGAGCAGGCCCGCGTGGCTGCGTTGAACATGGTGGGCCAGGCGGCCGAACTCAAAGGCGTCACGCAGATCAACGTGCTCGATACCTTGGGCCTGATTTCCACCAGCTTCGGCAACTGGCAGGGCGTGCCCGGTGGCGAGCATGTGGAGTTGACCGACCAGGCCGCCCGCCGCCACTTGAGCCTGCAGTTCAGTGGCGACAGGATGGTGGGCTGCAACTCGGTGGGCTGGACCGACCACGTGGGCGTGATGCGCGGCCTGGTGGAAGGCGAGGTTCAACTCAGCAACGAGTGGAAGCAACGCCTGCTGGCCGACCCCACGCAGCTGATGGAGGCCTACCTGGCCAATGCCCAGGGCGCGCAAGCCCCTGCGCACGTGCGCTGAGGCGGGATGGTGCACAGTGCCAGCACGATGACGATCAACATCACCTTCAAGCTCTACGCCAGCCTCACCGACCACCTGCCGCCCGACGCGCGCCGCGACAACCGAATGCCGATGACCGTGGCCCCCACGGCCACCATTGCCGACATCGTGGCGCCGTTCAACATGCCGCCCAAGCTGCTGCACCTGGTGTTGGTCAACGGCGTGTTCGTCGCGCCGGAGGACCGTGCCACGCGCACCTTGGTCGAGGGTGACGTGCTGGCCATCTGGCCTCCCATCGCCGGCGGGTGATGTCGTTCCCCCCGGAGCGCCTTCGGCGCATCCCCCCGAGGGGGCCGAGCCCGGACGAGGATCAGTCCCTGCGGACTGATCCTCGCCAGCGAGGGCCAGCCGGCATGCTTGACGGCTGGCGGACGCTGGCGGCCCGGCAAAGCCGGTTCCGCGGCGTCGGCTTGGGCGGTGTTGCTTCGGATGACGGCCATGCGGCCTGAGTTCCCGATGCAATTCGAGCGCGAGCACGGTTGCACCGAAGCCGAGTGGCTCGGCTGGCTGCCGGGGGCGGTGCGCAATCATGCGCTCGACACAGGCGTGCCTGGCCAGGCGAGCGTGACGATCCATGGCGGCTCGTTGTCGCTTCAATGGCATGCGCTCGAACCTCGCCGGCTGGGCCTGGCGCGGTTCCCACGCCTGATGATGCGCTACCGCTTCGACGGGCTGGATGCCAACGAGCGGGCCACCTTCATGCGCTACTTCGACCTGTACATGCAGCGCGGCGGGGGGTGAGGGAGTCTGGGGGCCTCGGGTTTGTCCTCGCAACGGGGGTTTGCCCAAGGGCGTGGTGTGACTCAGAATCGGCGGACAGACCTTGCGCGCGATAGTGACATCGACCCACACCATCCTCGACGACGAGGTATTCGCCAAGCAAATCGGGTGGCTCAATGCCAATGTCCGCATCGGCATGCCGGGCGCCGTGTGTGGGATCGTACTGTTTGGGTTTGCGTTGTTCGGCTGGCACTGGCCGGTGTCGTTCCGGGTCTGGGCGGCAGGCGCTACGGTGGTGGCCGTGGGTTGGTTCGTGTTGATGTGGTGGCTGCGTGACTGCGAGGTGGTTCGCGAGCAGGCTTGGTCAGTGCACCTCGTTCACGCGGCGCCCGGCGTGGTCTTCGGGGTCGTTTGGGGTCTCGCCGTCGTGATGTTCTTTGGCACCGAGCCCATCCGCGTGGCGACGCTGCTCATTGCCATCCTCGCCCAGTCCATCGCTGCGCTTGCTTACACCGGCATGCACCTGCCCAGCATGTATGGCTATATGTTGCCGCTGATGCTGCCGTTTGTCTGGCGAGCGGCGATTGACGGCTCGCTGATCGGCACCGTCGCGTCTGCCGTTACGGTGGTCATGTTGGTGGTGCTGTCGGTATTTGCCAACCGCTTGAACCGCCTGATCCTCGGCTCGATCCGTATGCAATTCGAGAACCGGGCATTGAACGAGGCGCTTACGGAGCAGCGTGTCCGCGAACGCACACAGGTGCTTGAGCAGGCCAATCGCCACAAGTCGGAATTCCTGGCCAACATGTCGCACGAGCTGCGCACGCCGCTGAACGCCATCATCGGCTACAGCGAGATGCTGCAGGAGGACGCCATCGAACAGGGCGCCGCCGCTCTTGTGCCGGATCTCAAGAAGATCCATGGGGCGGGCCACCATCTGCTGGAGATGATCAATTCGGTGCTCGACCTTTCCAAGATCGAAGCTGGCCGAATGGAGGTGAATCTTGAATCCACCGACTTGCCGATGCTGCTCGCTGAGATCGAGGGGGTAGTCCGACCGTTGGCAAAGCGCAATCAGAATCATCTCCATTTCGCCGTTCCGATCGGGTTGGATCGGTATCTAACTGATCGCTTGAAGCTGCGGCAAGTGCTGCTGAACCTGCTCAGCAATGCCTGCAAGTTCACCCGAGAGGGCCAAGTTCGACTGACGGCCGATCGGCGACGCGACGATGATGGCGACTGGATCGAGTTTGCCGTTTCGGACACCGGTATCGGCATCACGCCAACCCAGCTGGATCGCTTGTTCAAGGACTTCTCTCAGGCCGACAACGGTACAGCGCGCCAATACGGTGGCACCGGGCTAGGCCTGGCCTTGAGTCGTCGCCTGTGCCATCTGATGGGTGGGGACATCAGCGTTCACAGCACGCCAGGTGCCGGCAGTGTCTTTGTCGCCCGCCTGCCGCTCTTGGCGGAAACCGAGAGAGCGGACCAGGTGGCGCCCTTGCAGGCATATGGCACGGTGCTGGTGATCGATGACGATGCCGTCGTGCGTGACCTGCTCGATCGCTTCCTTGCCAAGGAGGGCTATCGGGTGTTGCGGGCCTCCAATGGTGAGCAGGGCATGGAGGTGGCCAGGGCGCAATGTCCGGACGTGATCACACTGGATCTGGTGATGCCGGGCATGGATGGCTGGACCGTGCTGGCGGCACTGGGTGCCGATCCGGCGTTGGCCGACATTCCGGTGGTCATCCTCAGCATGCTGGACGATCACCGGACCGGCTATGCGCTGGGCGCGGCGGACTACCTGACCAAGCCCATCGACCGTGAGCGCCTTCTGGCGGCGTTGCGCCACCACCGGCGCGAAAAGCCGGTGCTGGTGGTTGACGACGACTCGATGATGCGCACACTTCTGCGCCGGCTGTTGGAAGCTGAAGGGCATGCGGTCGTGGAGGCCGAAAACGGACTGGCCGCGCTGACGGTCTTGGCCCAGAACCCGCCTGGCATGATTCTGCTTGACCTGCTGATGCCGGGAATGGATGGCTTCGAGTTCCTTTCGACGATGCGACAGGATCCCGCCTGGCGCACGACTCCAGTCGTGATTGTCACGGCCAAGGAAATCACAGTCGAGGAGCGCGCGCGTCTGAACGGCTCGGTGGCAAGGGTGCTGCAGAAATGCGCGACCAGCCACGAGCAGCTGCTGACAGACGTGCGGGCATTGGTGGCGGCCTCGCTGGGAGCAAGAAGGGGAACGGTGGCATGAACAAGATCCTTCTGGTCGAGGACAACGAACTCAACCGGGACATGCTGTCGCGCCGACTGATGCGCAAGGGTTACGACGTGCTGCTGGCGATTGATGGCGAACAGGCGCTCCAAATCGCTTCCACGGCGGCGCCGGCTTTGATCCTGATGGACATGAGCCTGCCTGGCATGGACGGTTGGGAGGCCACGCGTCGCCTGAAGGCGAACCCGGCAACGCATGCGATCCCGGTGGTCGCCTTGACTGCGCATGCGATGGTCAGCGACCGCGACTCGGCCTTGGCCGCTGGTTGCGACGACTTCGACACCAAGCCAGTCGAGTTCGACCGATTGCTTGCCAAGCTCGACGCATTGCTCGGCCGAGCACCGCCGCCATGAGCGTTGACCCGGCCTGGCTGGCCCACCTGCGACACGAGTTGCGCACGCCGTTGAACCACGTGATCGGCTACAGCGAGATGCTGCTCGAGGACATGCCTGAGAGTGAGCACGCCGATTTCCTGGCAGCGTTGCGCCGCGTGCATGTCAACGCGCGCGTCGTGCAGTCACGCATCAACAGCTACCTGGGCTCAATGTGGGATGAAGCCGGCGAGCCCGATCTGAGCACACTGGCAAGTGAGCTTAGGCTGCTGGTGGATACGATGGTGGTTGACGTTGCCCAACTGCAGTCGCATCACGTGTCTTCGGCGCGACCGCAGTTGGCCCTCGACCTTGCTCGAATCGCATCCGCGGCGGCAGCGCTGCGTCAGCTGGCGGCGAGTGGTCTGGATCAGCCGCCGTCATTCCTGCCGGACGCGCGTGAGTGGCCACCCGAGCATGCAGTTGCGCCGGCCACTGACGTGGGTTGCGTTCTGGTCGTGGACGACGACCCGAACAACCGTGAAATTCTCCGGCGGTGGCTGGTGCGCGACGGGCACCAAGTGCTCCTCGCCGGCAGCGGCCACGAGGCGCTGGCCGTCCTGCGTGAGCAATCTGTCGACCTGATGCTGCTCGACATGATGATGCCCGATCAAAGCGGCCTGGATGTTCTGGGTGCGCTGAAGGCCGAACCGGCCGAAAGCCGACCGCCGGTGCTGGTGATTTCGGCCTACGACGAAGCGCACAGTGCAGTGCAATGCATCGAGGCAGGTGCCGAGGACTATCTGCCCAAGCCATTCGACCGTGTGTTGATGCGGGCCCGAGTTGGCGCCGCCATCGAGCGCAAGCGTCTGCGCGACCGCGAGGTTGAGCACCGGCGTCGCCTGGCCGAATGGAACAATGCGCTGGAGCAGCGCGTTGGCGAGCAGGTGGCCTTGCTCGAGCGCATGGCTCGGCTGAAGCGCTTCTTCTCGCCTCAACTTGCCGAGGCCATCGTGGCCGGCGGACGGGACGATCCTCTCGAAACCCACCGTCGCGAGGTGACCGTGTGCTTTCTGGATCTCCGAGGTTTCACTGCCTTCGCGGAGGCGTCCGAGCCCGAGGAGGTGATGTCGGTGTTGCGCGAGTACCACGCTGAAATGGGTCGTCTGATCATGATGCACGAAGGCACACTGGAGCGCTTCACAGGCGACGGGATGATGGTCTTCTTCAATGACCCCGTGCCCGTGCCGAACCCGGGCGAGCGCGTGGTGCGCATGGCAACCGAGATGCATCTGAGCGCGTCACAGCTGATCCAACGCTGGCGCCGTTACGGCTACGAACTGGGGCTGGGCATCGGCATCGCGCAGGGCTATGCGACGATTGGCGCGATCGGCTTCGAGGGACGCTGGGACTATGGCGCCATCGGCTCGGTCACCAATCTGGCGGCGCGTCTATGTGGCGAAGCCCTTCCTGGCCAAACGTTGATGTCGCGGCGCGTGCTGGCGCAGACCGAGCACCTGGTGGATGTGCGACACATCGGCGACTTGCTGCTCAAGGGCTTCCAAAGGCCAATACCGGCGTTCGAATTGATCGGGCTGCGCGGTTGAGTTTCATTAAGAGGCGAGGCCCAAGTTGCTCGGTACATCCCAGCCCAGCAGTTCCGCCAGCCGCGTCACCACCCACACCGCCTCAGCCTCGCCAAAGCCCGATTCGGGCGTGACCAGTCCGGCCCGGATGCGCTCAAGCACCAGGTCCTCCGACACGCCCTGGTCGTGGTGCACCGCCTGCGCGTGGCCCACCAACATCTGCGCCATGTCCTCGCACAGCTCGTAGCGCGCGCGAAAGTCCTTCAACGGCACGGTCAGCCGGCCCCGTGCGTCGGCGTGGACCGCGTGGAACGATGGCGGAATCGGGATCTGGTACTCGTCGGTGGTCATGCCCGGTTGTACCGCAGACCCGGATTCGAGGGCGTTGCCGAAGAACTGACGCGGCCCCCTTGAAGTTTGGCCGCGACGCTGTATGTTGGTATCTGGAGAGACCCACCATGCCCATTGCCACACGCCCCGCCGCTGTTGCCGGAATGTTCTATCCGGCCGACCCCGCTGAGCTGGGCCGCATCGTCGGTGCACAGCTGGCCGAAGCCCGGTCCGAGATCGGGCCCGCCGAGCCTGTCGCGGTGTGCCCGAAGATGCTGCTGGTGCCGCACGCGGGTTTCGTCTATTCCGGTCCGGTGGCGGCGCGCGCCTATGCCTTGCTCGCCCGCTGGCGGACGCAGATCCGGCGCGTGGTGCTGCTCGGCCCGGCGCATCGGGTGGCGGTGCAGGGGCTGGCGGCGCCACAGGCATCGAGCTTCGAGACGCCGTTGGGCCGCGTGGCGGTCGATGCCACGGCCATGGCCAGCCTCGCCGATCTGCCGCAGGTGACGATCAGTGCCGCCGCCCATGCCCAGGAGCACTCGCTTGAGGTGCAGCTGCCGTTCTTGCAGACTGTGCTCGAGCCGGGCTTCACGTTGGTGCCCCTGGTGGTTGGGCGAGCCAGCGAGGACGAGGTGGCGCAGGTGCTCGAGCGGCTGTGGGGCGGCGACGAAACACTGATCCTGATCAGCTCCGACCTGTCGCACTACCAGGCCTATGCGCAGGCCCAGGCGCTGGACCGCGCCACCATTGATCAGGTGCTGCGGCTCGATGGCCGCCTGTCCCACGAGCAGGCCTGCGGGGCCTCGCCCTTGCGCGGCGCCTTGAGACTGGCCCGGCAACGCGGCTTGGGCGCTCGGCTGCTCGATCTGCGCAACTCGGGCGACACCGCGGGCGACAAGGCGCGTGTGGTCGGCTACGCGGCGGTGGCCTTCGAGGCGGCTGGCGGCGCAGCTCGGCGGACGCCGGGCCATGCCCCGACGGACCGCGCGCTCGGGGCCGCGCTGCTGTCCCGTGCGTACAACGCGATGGCCCAAGTGCTGGGCCAGGCGCTGGTCAAGGAGCCGCCGCACGCCGCGCTCGAGGCGCCCGGCGCCACCTTCGTGACGCTGAAGCAGGACGGCCAGCTGCGCGGCTGCATCGGCAGCCTGCAGGCCAGCCAGCCCTTGCACACCGATGTGTGCCAGAACGCGCTGGCGGCGGCCTTCCGCGACCCGCGCTTTGCGCCGCTCACCGCGGCCGAGTGGCGTGGCCTGTCCATCGAGGTGTCGCTGCTGGAGCCCGCGCAGGCGCTGCCGGCCTTTGCCACCGAGGCCGAGGCGCTGGCGCAGTTCGAGCCCCAGATCGACGGCGTGATTTTCGAGTGGCAGGGGCACCGCGCCACCTTCCTGCCGCAGGTGTGGGAGCAGCTGCCACAGCCGCGGGCCTTCATGGCCGCGCTCAAGCGCAAGGCGGGCTTGGCGCCGGATTTCTGGGCGCCGGATGTCAAGCTGTGGCGCTATCGCGTGCGCAAGTTCCAGGCGGCGCCGATCGGAACGGAACCATGAACACCGCCGTCACCGAGCTCGCTGCGGACACGCACCCCACCCGTTGGTGGCATGCGCTGCCCGACGGCCGCATCCAGTGCGACCTGTGTCCGCGCGACTGCCGCCTGCACGAGGGCCAGCGCGGCCTGTGCTTCGTGCGCCAACGCGTGAACGATGCGATCGTGCTCACCACCCACGGCCGCAGTTCGGGCTTCGCCGTCGATCCGATCGAGAAGAAGCCGCTGAATCACTTCTTGCCCGGCAGCCGCGTGTTCTCGTTCGGCACCGCCGGCTGCAACCTGGCCTGCAAGTTCTGCCAGAACTGGGACATCTCCAAGAGCCGCGAGATGGACCGCCTGATGGACCTCGCCACGCCCGAGCGCATCGCACAGGCCGCACAGGCGGCGCAGTGCGCCAGCGTGGCCTTCACCTACAACGACCCGGTGGTGTTTGCCGAGTACGCGATGGACGCTGCGGACGCTTGCCACGCCCTGGGTGTGCAGACGGTGGCGGTGACGGCGGGCTACATGCACGCCGAGCCACGCCGCGAGTTCTATTCGAAGATGGACGCGGCCAATGTCGATCTGAAGGCCTTCACCGAGGACTTCTACTTCCAGCACACCGGCGCGCACCTGGCGCCGGTGCTCGACACGCTGCAATTCATCGTGCACGAGACCAACTGCTGGCTCGAGATCACCACGCTGCTGATCCCCGGCCACAACGACAGCGCGGCAGAGATCGACGCGCTCACGCGCTGGGTGGCCGAGTCACTGGGGCGCGAGGTGCCCTTGCACTTCACTGCCTTCCATCCCGACCACAAGTTCACGCATGTGCAGAGCACGCCGCTGGCCACCGTTCAGCGCGCGCGCGAGATTGCGTTGGCCAATGGTCTGGCACATGTGTACACCGGCAACGTGCACGACCGCAGCGGAGGCACCACCGCCTGCACCGGCTGCGGTGCGCCGCTGATCGAGCGCGACTGGCACGCGCTGCTGCGCTATGAGCTGGACGGGCCGGGCCGCTGCCGCCGCTGCGGCACGGCGCTGGCTGGCCGCTTCGCCAGCACGCCGCCCGCCTTGGGGCGACGCCTGGTGCCGATGCGCGTGGCGATGCGTTGAACGGCGCGCGTCAGGCCACGCAGCCGGCAGCGCTGCTGGCCTGGGGTCTCACGACCACCGGATCGGGAATGCGGTAACCGTAGCGCACGGCGGTCAGTTCGGCCAGGATGCTCACCGCGATCTCGGGTGGCGTGCGGGCGCCGTTCTTCAGGCCCACCGGGCCGTGCAGGCGGTCGAGCTGCGCTGCCGTGAGGCCGAAGTGTTCCATCAAGCGAAGTTTCCGCTTGGCCTGGTTGGCGCGCGAGCCGATGGCCCCGATGTAGAAGGCCTCGCTCTTCAGCGCCTCCATCAGCGCCAGGTCGTCCAGCTTGGGGTCGTGGGTGAGCGCGATGATGGCGGTGTGGCCGTCGGGGGCCATGGAGGTGACGGTGTCGTCGGGCATGCTGCGCACCAGCGTCGCGCCGGGCACCGCAAAGGCCGTGGCGTACTCCTCGCGCGGGTCGCAGACGATCACCTGGTAGTCCAGCGCGGTGGCCATCTGCGCCAGGTACTGCGTCATCTGTCCGGCGCCGATCACCAGCAGGCGCCAGTGCGGGCCATGGTTGGTGGTCAGCGTGGTGTCGTCGAGCAGCAGGTCATCGGTATCGCCGGCGGCTTGAAGCTCCACCGCGCCCGTGGCCAACGTGAGCACACGGCGCACGCGTTCGCCACGTGACAGGCGGTCCAGCAGCTCATCCAGTCGCGTGTGGGCCAGCACGGGTTCGAGCACCAGCTCGATCAGGCCGCCACAGGGCAGGCCGAAGCGCTGCGCCGCATCGGCATCGACGCCGTAGCGCACCACTTGGGGCACGCCCGCCACCAGCACGCCTTCGCGCGCCTTGTCGATCAGGTCGTCCTCGATGCAGCCGCCGGACACCGAGCCGGCCACCAGGCCGTCGTCGCGCACGGCCACGGCCGAGCCCGGCGGGCGCGGTGCCGATCCCCACGTGCGGGTGATGGTGCCCAGCACCACGCGGTGCCCGCTGGCCAGCCACTGCGACACCTGGCGCAGCACATTCAGATCGACGTTGTCCATGGCGTATCGGATGGCGGCGACACTGCAAAGAGCATCGGCAGCGCAAGTGCTTGCGAGACCAGCAGCATACGTCGGCGAGCAAGTGGCGCCGGCTGACAACCGGGCCCGCCGATGCCCGCCGATGTCGTATCCACCCTCTACACTGCGCAGATCGTGGCTGAACGCCCCGGCCCGCTGAACGACCTGCAGCCAAGGACACCCGACCATGCAAGCCTTCGCTTACGCCAAACCCGCCACGCTGGCCGATGCTGCCCAGGCGGCCAAGGCCGACAACACCAAGATCATCGCCGGCGGCCAGTCGCTGCTGGGCTCGATGAAGCTCGGCCTCGCCGCACCCGATGCCTTGGTGGATTTGGCCGCCATCACCGAACTCAAAGGCATCACGGTGGCCGGTGGCATCGTCAAGATCGGCGCCATGACCACGCACGCAGAAGTGGCTGCCAATGCGGACGTGGCCCAGGCCATCCCCGCGTTGGCCGACCTGGCCGGCAACATCGGCGACCGCCAGGTGCGCAACCGCGGCACGCTCGGCGGCAGCCTGGCCAACAACGATCCGGCCGCCTGCTACCCCGCCGCGGTGCTGGGCCTGGGCGCCACCGTGCACACCCACACCCGCAGCATCGCGGCCGATGACTTCTTCAAGGGCCTGTACGAGACCGCGTTGTCCGAGGGCGAGGTGATCACGGCGGTGAGCTTTCCGGTGCCGACCAAGGCCGCCTGGCAGAAGTTCAAGCAGCCGGCCTCGCGCTTCTCGCTCGTCGGTGTGTTCGTCAGCACCGGGCCGCAAGGGGTGCGAGTGGCGGTCACCGGCGCGGGCGCGGGGGTGTTCCGCGCCAAGACCTTGGAGGCCAAACTGGCCGCCGACTGGTCCGCCGCCGCACTGGACGGCGCCACGGTCAGTGCCGACGGCCTGAACACCGACCTGCACGGCTCGGCCGAATACCGCGCTGCGCTGATCCCCGTGCTGGCCAAGCGAGCAGTCGCCGCCAGCTGAATGGCTCCCCCCCGAAGCGCCTTCGGCGCCACCCCCCAAGGGGCGCGCCGCCGGCGGCCCGGCAAGGCCGGTTCCGCGGCGGCCGCTTGGGGGCGTCGACCGTGACCCCGATCGCCCCGCCCACCAGCATCGCCGACACCCAAGCCCGCCTGCTGGCGCAGGACTACGTCGCCGACCGGCAACTGGCCACCTGCGTCTACCTGGCCCTGAAGCTGCAGCGCCCGCTGTTCCTGGAGGGTGAACCCGGCACCGGCAAGACCGAGATCGCGCGCACCTTGGCGGCGATGCTGGGGCGCGAGCTGATCCGCCTGCAGTGCCACGAGGGCCTGGATCTCACGGGCGCGGCCTACGAATGGAACTACGGCCGGCAGATGATGGAGATCCGGCTGGCCGAATCCGCTCACGTCGACCGCGACACCTTGGCCGCCGAACTGTTCAGTGAGCGCTTCCTCACCAAGCGCGCGTTGCTGCAAGCCATCGACCCTGCACGCACCGTGCCGCCCGTGCTGTTGATCGACGAAATCGACCGGGCCGACGAGCCCTTCGAGGCGTTCCTGCTCGAAGTGCTGTCCGATTTCCAGATCACCATCCCCGAACTGGGCACGGTGAAGGCGGCGCAGCCGCCGATCGTCATCCTCACCTCCAACCGCACCCGCGAGATCCACGATGCGGTCAAGCGGCGCTGCCTCTACCACTGGGTCGGCTTCCCCGACGCGACGCGCGAGTTGCAGATCCTGCAGCGGCGCGTGCCTGGGGCCGGTGCCGCGCTGGCGCAGCAGATCGTGGCCTTTGTGCAAAAGCTGCGCGAGGTGGAGCTGTACAAGCTGCCCGGCATCGCCGAAACCATCGACTGGACCCGTGCGCTGATGGAGCTGGACACGCTGGTGCTCGACCCGCAGGTGATCCAGGACACGCTGGGCGTGCTGCTCAAGTACCAGGACGACATTGCGCGGATGCAGGGCAGCGAGGTGGCCCGGCTTCTGGACGAAGTGCGCGCCGCGGCGCACACCGGCTTCTGATCCGGCGGCACACGGCTCAGCGATGTGGGTCGCCAAGGGCTCTCCCGGCCGACTGGCCGAGAACGTGATGCACTTTGCCCGTGTGCTGCGCACCGCCGGCATGCCCGTGGGCACCGACCGCGTGCAGCTCGCCCTGCAGGCACTGCAGGTGGCGGGCCTGGAATCCAAGCGCGATTTTCACAGCGTGCTCGGCGCCTGCATGATCGACCGCATCGAGCACCGCGAGCTCTTCGACCAGGCCTTCGCACTGTTCTGGCGCGACCCCGACCTGATGGGCCGCATGCGCGCCCTGCTGCTGCCCAAGGTGCGCCTGCAGCCCGGCGCCCGGCCCGAGCCACCGCAGAACCGCCGGCTCGGCGAAGCGCTGTTTCCGCAAGGGCCCCGGGGCCCGCATCCCGAGCCCGAGCAAGACCAGTTCGAGATCGACGCCCAGCTCACCTGGAACGATCGTGAGGTGCTGCGCAAGGCCGATTTCGACACCATGACCGCCGACGAGTGGCGCGAGGCCAAGCGCCTGCTCGCCCAGCTGCCACTGCTCACCGAAGCCCTGCCCACGCGCCGCAGCCGCAAGGCCGCGCACCCCGGCCGCCCCGATTGGCGCGCGACGCTGGCCGCGATGGCTCGGCACGGCGGCGAGCTGCAGGGAGGCTTGCGCTGGCGCGCCCCGCGTGAGAAGCCCGCGCCGCTGGTGGTGCTGGCCGACATCTCCGGCTCCATGAGCCGCTATTCGCGCATGCTGCTGCACTTCGCCCATGGCCTGGGCCAGGCCGGGGGCCGCACGGGCACGCGGGTGGAAAGCTTCGTCTTCGGCACGCGCTTGACACGCACCACACGGGCGCTGCGCAGCCGCGATCCCGACGTTGCCGTGGCCCAGGTGGTGCGCGCGGTGGAGGACTGGTCCGGCGGCACCCGCATCACCACCAGCCTGCACGATTTCAACCAGCACTGGTCGCGCCGGGTGCTCAACAGCCGTGCCACCGTGCTGCTCATCTCGGACGGCCTGGAGCATGGCGACACGCGCCAGCTCGGCCTCGAGATGGAGCGCCTGCACAAGAGCTGCCGCCGCCTGGTGTGGCTCAACCCGCTGCTGCGCTTCGACCGGTTCGAGCCGCGCGCCGGCGGCATCAAGGCCATGCTGCCGCATGTCGACCGCTTCGTGCCGGCGCACAACCTCGACAGCCTGGCCAATCTGGTGCAGGTGCTGCAAACACCGCCCTGACAACCTGTTCTTTCATGCACCCGATGGGCGTCCTCGGCGCACTCTGGGGCAAAGCCTTGGACAATCCCCCACCATGCAACTCACCAACCAGCAAACCTTGCCCGTTCCCCAGGCCCAGGCCTGGGAGGCCCTGAACGACATCGCCCTGCTGCAAGCGGCCATCCCGGGCTGCGAGGGCATCACCCCCACTGGCGAGAACCAGTACGAGGTGCTGGTCTTGGCGGCCATCGGCCCGGTGAAGGCCAAGTTCAAGGGCAAGCTGCAGCTCGAGAACCTGCAGCCACCCACGTCCTACACGCTGCGCTTCGAGGGCCAGGGCGGCGCCGCCGGCCATGGCAAGGGCCATGCCGACATCCGGCTCGAGGCGACCGACGTCGCCATCACCACGCTGCACTACACCGCGCACGCCAGCGTGGGCGGCAAGATTGCGCAGATCGGCTCGCGCCTGGTGGACATGGCCGCGCAGAAGATGGCCACCGAGTTCTTCGAGAGCTTCAACGCGCGGCTGCAAGAGAAGTACCCCGCCGCTGCAGCGGCCGCACCGGCCCCGGTGGCCGCGCCGCAAGGCCTGCTCGCCCGACTGGGTGCCTGGCTGCGCAGGCTGTTTGGTGGTTGATCCGGTGGCCGTGGCGCGATGAAGGCCCGCGGCGTCCAGCTGCAATACACCCTGGCCACCGCCGACCAGCGCGGCGCGGACATCCACAACCCGCTGTTCGACCTGCTGTCGGCGGTGCACGAGCATGGTTCGATCCAGCATGCGGCCAAGGCCCTGGGTGCGTCTTACCGCCACGTCTGGGGTGCTCTCAAACGTTGGGAGGAATCGCTCGGTGAGTCGCTCGTCACCTGGGCCCAGGGCCAGCCCGCGCGGCTCACGCCCTTTGCCGAGCGCCTGCTGTGGGCCGAGACCCGCGCGCGCACGCGCCTGACGCCGCACATCGAAGCCCTGCGCGCCGAACTGGAGCGCGTGCTGGACGAGGCGCTGGATGGCAGCCAACACGTGCTCACCATCTTCGCCAGCCACGACCTGGCCCTGCCCGCGCTGCGCGACATCGCCAGCCAGCGTCACCGCCTGCACATCGATCTGCGCTTCGCCGGCAGCGTGGACGCGCTGCAGGCGTTGTCTGAAGGGCGCTGCCTGGTGGCCGGCTTCCATGTGCCGCCGCTCGAAGGCGGCTCGCCGCTGTTCTCCAAGGCCATGAAGCCACGGCTGAAGCCCGGCCTGCACAAGCTCATCGGTTGCCTTCGCCGTGCACAGGGCCTGATGGTTCGGCCGGGCAACCCGCTGCGCTTGCGCAGCCTGGCCGACGTGGCGGCGCTGCACGCGCGCTTCATCAATCGCCAGGCCGGCTCGGGCACGCGGCTGCTGATGGACCACCTGCTGCAGACCCAACACATCAAGAGCGCGGCCATTCAAGGCTACGACACGCGGTCGGAGGACAGCCACGTGGCCCTGGCCGCGGCGATTGCCAGTGGCCAGGGCGACGTGGGCCCGGGCATCGAGGCCGCCGCGCGGCAGTTCGGGCTGGACTTCGTGCCGCTGGTCGTGGAGGACTATTTCCTGGTCTGCCTGAAGGACGCGCTGGATCATCCGGCCGTGCTCAAGCTGCGCCAATCGATGGACAGCCCGGATTGGCTGCGTGCGCTGGCCGCCTTGCCGGGCTACGCCGCCTCGCATTCGGGCGAGGTGCTGTCGCTCACCCAGGCCTTGCCATGGTGGCACTATCGGGCGCCCAAGTCGGCGCGGCCCGCGCCCTGATCGGCGATGATCACACCCATGACCTGCGCACCGGAGTCTGAACGCATGCCACTGTTCCTGTCTGGCCAGCTCTCGCGCCGCGGGTGGCTGTCGTTGGCCGCCGCCTCGGCCACCTTGCCCTGGGCCGCAACCCCGGCCAGGGCCGCCGCCCCGGCGCGGGCGAGCCCGATCCGGCTGCCGCCGCTGCCGCTGCGCGAGCGCCGCCTTGGCAACGGCCTGCAAGTCATCAGCCTGGCCAACCAGGCCACCGCCAGCGTCAGCATCCAGGTCTGGTACCGAGTGGGCAGCAAGGACGACCCGGCGGGCCGATCGGGCTTTGCGCACCTGTTCGAGCACCTGATGTTCAAGCGCACGCAGCACATGCCGAACGAGATGTTCGACCGCCTCACCGAGGACGTGGGCGGCCAGAACAACGCCTTCACGGCCGAGGACATGACGGTCTACCAGAACGAGGTGCCGTTCAACCACCTCGAGCGCCTGCTGTGGGCCGAGGCCGAGCGCCTGGTGCACCTGCAGGTGGATCAGGCCAGCTTCGAGAGTGAGCGCAAGGTGGTGGTGGAAGAACTGCGCGAGCGCGTGCTGGCCGACCCCTACGGCCGCCTGTTCAACGCCCTGCCGGCGCAGGGCTTCGAGGTGCACCCCTATCGCCGGCCCGGCATCGGCAACGAGGCCGACCTGAATGCCGCCACGCTTGCCGACGTGCAGCAATTCCACACCACCTACTACCGGCCGGACAACGCCGTGCTGGTGGTGGTGGGCGACTTCGATCCGCCGCAGCTCGACGCCTGGGTGGACCGTTACTTCGCACCCCTGCGCGCGCCGCAGGCCGCGATACCGCGCGTGCAGGCCGTGGAGCCGCCACGCGCGCAGGACGGCCGCGTGGCGCTGACTGCGCCCAACGTGCCCCTGCCCGCCGTGGCGCTGCTCTGGAAGGGCCCCAGGGCCTCGCACGCCGATGCGGCGGCGTTGCGCGTGGCCTCGGCGCTGCTGTCCAACGGAGATTCGTCGCGCCTGAACGAGGCGCTGGTGCACGACACGCAGATGGCCCAGGCGGTCGGCTTCAGTGCCGATCTGTACGCCGAGGCCGGCCTGCTGGGCGCCTACGCCATCGCTGCCAACGGCCAGCCGTTGGCCAGGCTCGAGGCCGCGCTGCTGGCACAGATCCAGCGCCTGGCCGCCAGCGGGCCCGACGCGGCCGAGATGGACAAGGTGCGCACCCAGCTGCTCACCTCCACGCTCAGCGCACGGCAGACGCCGCAAGGCCTGGCCGATGCCATCGGCAATGCCGTGCTGTTGCTGGGCGAGGCCCGCATGGCCGATGAGACCTTGCAGCGCTTGCAGGCGGTGAGCGCCGCCGATGTGCAGCGCGTGCTCAAGCAGCATGTGCTGCAGACCCGCCGCATGACGGTGGAATACACCCAGGCGGCCGCATGAACCCAACCCTGATCAGCCGGCGGCAGCTGGGCCTGTACGCGTTGTCCGCACCAGGCCTGGTCCGGGCGACCACGCCCGGTGTGGACGCACCGCCGGCGCCGCAACCGCCGCGTGCGGTGACGCTGCCCGCGTTTCACGAGAGCACGCTGCGCAGCGGCGTGACCGTGGTGGTGGTGCCGCGCAACAACACGCCGCTGGTCACCGCGGCCTTGCTGGTGCGCGCCGGGCCGGAGAGCGAGCCGCCCGGCCAGGCCGGCGTGGCCGCCATGACCGCGGCCCTGCTCACCAAGGGCGCCACGCGCGACGGCGTGAAGAAAGGCGCCACCGCCATCGCGAGGCAGGCCGAGGCGCTGGGCGCCACGCTGGACAGCGGCTGCAGCTGGCGCGCCACCACCTTGTCGATGACGGTCACGGTGCCCCGGCTCGAAGAGGCGCTGGCGCTGATGGCCGATTCGCTGCGCCGCCCCTTGCTCGGCCCGGACGAACTGGAGCGTGCCCGGGCGCAGGCGCTGGACGCCATGCGCGTGTCGCTCGGCAACCCCGGCGAGGTGGCGCGCATGGCCATGCGCCGCGTGTTCTGGGGCGACACGCCCTTCGGCAGCGTGGCGCCACCCAAGGCATTGAAGCGCATCGTGCGCCACCAGGTGCTCGGCTTTCACGCGCGCCAGCTGTTGCCCAACCGCACGGTGCTGGTGCTGGCGGGTGACGTGAGCCCCGAGCAGGGCCGCGAGCTGGCGCAGCGCTACTTCGGCGTGTGGCTGCCGGCGTCCGAGGCCGCGCTGCCGGCCGTGCTCAAGCCGCCCGAGCCCATCGATGCGCCGCTGTTGCTGATCGACATGCCCGGCAGCGGCCAGAGCAGCGTGCTGGTGTCCGCGCCCTTCGCCGCCGAGGGCGATGCCGATCGCCGCATCGGCCAGGTGGCCAGTGCCGTGCTGGGTGGGGGTTATTCCGCGCGTCTGAACCAGGAGGTGCGCATCAAGCGCGGCCTGAGCTATGGCGCCTTCAGCGAGGCCGAATCGCAACCCACCGGCGGCATGTTCTCGGCCCGCACGCAGACGCACCACCCCACGGCGGCGCAGGTGCTGCAGCTGATGCGCGACGAGATGCAGCGCCTGGGCGACGCGCCGCCCGCCGCTGACGAGCTGGCCGCACGTCAGGCCACCCTGGTGGGCAGCTTCGCGCGCCGACTGGACACCACGAGCGGCCTGGCCATGCTGGTGCTGGGCCAGAAGGCGCAGGGCCGGCCGCTGGCCGACCTGAACCGCTACGTGACCGATGTCCTGGCCGTCACGCCGGAACAGGTGCGCGAGTTCGCCCGCAGCCATTGGCAGGGCAAGCAGCTGCGCGCCGTGATCGCGGGCGACTTGGCGGTTGCGGGCGATTCGCTGAAGGCGGTGGACGCCGGTGCCCAACGGGTGTCGCTGGCCGATCTGGACATGGAGCGCCTGGGGCAGCGCAGCAAGCGCTGACGCGCTCAGCCCGCCACCGCCTGCCGCACCGCGTGCTCCCAGCCGGCCATCAGCTCGGCCGCATGGGTGCGCGACATGGTGGGCTCGAAGCGGCGCTCGGCCCGCCAATGCGCGGCCAGCTCGTCCAGGCCCGCATACACGCCGGTGGCCAGACCCGCCAGGTAAGCGGCACCGAGCGCCGTGGTCTCGATCACCTCGGGACGCACCACCGGGATGCCCAGCAGATCGGCCTGGAACTGCATCAGCAGGTTGTTCACGCAAGCGCCGCCATCCACCCGCAGCTCGGTCACGCGGCAAGCCATGGCGACCTCAGCGGGCCGGGCGCCCGGCCGCTCCGAAGCCAGCCCGCGTCCCCCCGGGGGACCGTCCGGCGTACCCGCCGGGCGAGGGGCTGACATGTCGCGGCCCATGGCCTGCAGCAGTGCGGTGCTCTGGTAGGCGATGCTCTCCAGCGCGGCGCGGGCGATGTGGGCCACCGTGCTGCCGCGCGTCAGGCCGACGATGGCGCCGCGCGCGTCGGCATTCCAGTAGGGCGCGCCCAGGCCGGTGAAGGCAGGCACGAACATCACGCCCCCGGCATCGGGCACGCTTTCGGCCAGCGCCTGCACCTCGCCACTGGCCTGGATGGCCTTCAGGCCGTCACGCAGCCACTGCACCACCGCGCCGCCGATGAACACGCTGCCTTCCAGCGCGAACTGGGGCGTGTTCGCCACCTGCGCTGCGCTGGTGGTGAGCAGGCCATTGCGCGAGCTCTGGAAGTGCTCGCCCGTGTGCATCAGCATGAAGCAGCCGGTGCCATAGGTGTTCTTGGCCAGCCCGGCGTGAAAGCAGGCCTGGCCGAACAGGGCGCTCTGCTGGTCGCCCGCGATGCCGGCGATGGGGATGGCTGCGCCGAGCAAGGCGGCATCGCTTTCGCCATAGACATGCGAGGACGGATGCACCTGCGGCAACACGCTGTCGGGCACGTGCAGCAGCTTCAGCAGCTCGTGGTCCCAGACGTTGTGGCGGATGTCGAACAGCATGGTGCGCGAGGCGTTGCTCACATCGGTGGCGTGCACCCGCCCACCGGTGAGCTTCCACAGCAGCCAGCTGTCGATGGTGCCGAAAGCCAGCTCGCCCTGGGCGGCGGCCAGGTGTGCGCCGCTCACGTGGTCCAGCAGCCAGCGGATCTTGGTGGCCGAAAAGTACGAGTCCACCACCAGGCCCGTGCTGTGCTGGATCTGCGCCGCGTGGCCCTGCTCGCGCAGCTGGGCACACAGCGGCTCGCCGCGCCGGTCCTGCCAGACGATGGCGTTGTGGATGGCGCGGCCGGTGCGGCGGTTCCACAGCACCGTGGTCTCGCGCTGGTTGGTGATGCCGATGGCGCGGATGTCGCGCGCGCTCAAGCCCGCCTTGGCAATGGCCTCCTGCGCGGTGGCCAGCTGGGTCTGCCAGATCTCCTCGGGGTCGTGCTCGACCCAGCCTGGCTGCGGGTAGACCTGCCGGAATTCGCGCTGCGCCATGGCCTTGATGCGGCCGTCTCGATCGAAGACGATGCTGCGGGAACTGGAGGTGCCTTGGTCGAGTGCGAGCAGGTAGGTCATCTCGGCAGGGTAGCGCGCACAGCCCGGGGCGGCGATCCGGGGAACTGCCGATCGGGCGCCGGCGGCGTGGGTCGACAGCCCCACCCCTCGATAATCGCCGCTTTGCCGCCGACCCTGCCCCCGCCCCATGGCCCGCCCACCGAAGCGCCCGATCTCTCCCCCCGCGTTCGTCAACCTGCGTGGTGAGCCCCTGGATCTGCGCAGTCTCCAGGCTCGAGCGGCCCCGCAGGAGCCCGTCGTCGAGGCACTACCCGGCCAGCCCGCGCCATCTGAAAAGGTGGACCCCACCGACCTCGACACCGTCTGGGACGCGCTGTGCCTGGCCGGCGGCCCGCGTGGCAAGGCCTGGCTGCTGGCCTTTCTGAAGGGGCTGGAGCGGCGCACCGTGGCGGGCCACCCTTTCACGCCCGCCGATGTCGATGCGGCGCTGCGCGGCTTGCGCCAGGCTGGCCGCATCGACGACAGCGACGGCATGGGCTTCGACATCGGCGCCGCACCCCGCGCCGAGCACCTGCCGCGCCTGCTGCTGGCCCAGGTGACGACCGCGCCGGTGTGGGAGCCCTGGGCGCGCGCATCCTCGCCCTATGGCTACCAGATCGCGCACCCGGCGGTGCCGCAGTTTCGCCATCGTCGTGAGCTGGTGGCGTTTGCGCGGCTGGTGCTCTACAGCGGACTGAGCCTGGCGCGCTTTCGGCAGCTGAGCCTGCGCGTGATGGGCGCGGCGGCCGAGCCCGATGTGCTGGCCGAGGCGCTCAACCAGCCCTTCATGCCCGCGCTGTGGGAACGCATGGACGGCGAACTCCGCGCGCACCTGATCGACACCTTCACGGCCCGATTCATTCTCGACACCCCGATCTGGCAGGCCATGACGGCCTGGTTCGAGGCGCGCCTGACGGTGGCGCCCGGCGAGGTGCCACCCGCACTGCGCATGCGCATCGCCGAACGTCGGCTGCAGCTGGGCGACATTGCCGGCAGCGAGGCCGCCCTGCAGGGCCTCTCCGGCGTCGGCCTGCCACTGATCCGCGCCGCGCACCTGGCCTGGGCCGGGCGTTGGGCCGAGGCCGCCATGGCCTTCGCAACGGCCTTGAAGGAGGCCAGCAAGGCCCTGCATGCCAAGCGTGGCATCGTCGATCTGAACCTGGGCCAGTGGTACGCGCTGAGTCTGTTGGCGCAGCCCGATGCCGCCGCCTGGACGCAGGCGCAGAAATTCGCCGTGGCCGAATCCGGCACGCGCACGCCGCCGCCCGATGAAGGTTGGGGCCTGTGGGCGCATGCCGCCGCCGTGCGTCTGGGCGACGCGACGTTGGTGGCCTCGGCATTTGCGTGGCCGGCCTCGCCCTATCGCCAGGCGCAAGCCGACGAGAACGCCAATCGCCTGATCCTGGCGGCGTGGCTGGGCCATGAGCCGAAGGACTGGACCGCCGCCGCGCTGCACACCACCGTGCGCGCGCTGCACGCCGCTGGCAAGCCCTGGAAGGCCGATCTGCTGCGCCAGGCCGGCGAGCGCCTCGGCCTGGCCGTGCCGCCGCGCGAAGCGGGCGACGGCGCGCCCTGGACGGCGGCCTTCTTCGGTCGCCCGCAGGAAGCGTGGCGCGACGCGCTGGCCGCGATCGAGGCGCTGGGTGAGACGCGCGCTGGCGACGCCGGTGGTGCGGCGCCGCCGACGCTGCAATGGCGCCTGACACTGGACGACGAAGGCCGTCCGATCGACGTGGAGGCCTTCGAACGCCTGCAGGGCGCGCGCGGACTGAGCAAACCCAAGGCCGTGACCTTGTCGCGGGTGAAGAAAAGCGCCCGGCTCGACCCACGCGACGCGGCCGTGGCGCGCTGCATCGACAGCTCGCGCTGGTCGCCGGGCCAGCTGGCCATCGACGTCACCGGCGCGACCATCGCGCTGGTGGGCCACCCCGGGCTGATGTTGGCCGGACCCCGCGGGCCGGAGCCGGCCGACTCACCGGAGCAGAGCGTGGACCTGCGCGAATCCCTGCCGGTGCTGGAAGTGCAGCGCCACCGCGGCGAGGACGGCGTCGAGAGTTTCGTCTTTCTGCTGGCCGATGCGCTGCTGAGCGCCCGCCCACCCGAGGCCGGCGTGCGTTTCACCGCCAGCGATGCCAGCACCGAAAGTGAGCGGCGCAACAGCCTGCGGGTGGTCCGTGACGGACCCGATGGCGCTCGGCTGATCCGCATCAGCGCGGCGCAGCGGCGCGTGGCCGAGCTGGTGTCCAAGCGCTGGGCCGTGCCGGTGGACGCCAAGGCCGAGCTGGAGGCCGCGCTGCGTGTGCTGGCTGGCCACTTCCAGCTGCACAGCGATGCCGACGCCGGCCAGGCCGTGCCCAGCGAGCCCCGTCTGCGCGCGCAGTTGAGCCCCAACGCCAGCGGGCTGCTGCTGCGCCTGGTGGCGCAACCCTTCGGCGCCTTCGGCCCCGCGCTGGCCCCCGGTGGCGGCCGCGCCCGCCTGATCACGCAGCACGAGGGCCTGAGCCTGTCCACCGAGCGCGACCTGGTGGTCGAACGCCAGCACCTGGCCGAGGTGCTCGAAGCCTTGCCGCTGCTCGAAGGTTGCGCAACTGGCGAGGCCACGTGGCAGCTCGACGACCCGGAGGATGCGCTGGCCGCCATCGAGCAGCTCTCGCGCCTGTCCGCCGTCACCGGGCTGGACTGGCCGCGCGGCAAGCCGGTGAGCGTCATCACCCCGCAGGGCGATGCGCTGCAGATCAAGGTGGGCAGCGGCGCGGACTGGTTTGCCATCGACGGCGAGTTGCGCATCGACGAGACCCGCGTCATCGGCCTGCAGCGCCTGATGCAGCTGGCGCACGAATCCAAGCGTGGCCGCTTCGTCACGCTGGGCGAGGGCGAGGTGCTGGCACTGACCGACCGCCTGCGCCAGCAGCTGGCCGACCTGCAGGCCATGGCGCGCGCCGACAAGGGCAAGCTGGTGCTGCCCGGCGCGGCCGCTGCCTGGCTGGCCGAGACGCTGGACGGCGCCGAGGTCTCGGGCGACAAGCGCTGGGGCCAGCGTCTGGCGCGCCTGGACGAGGCTGCCGCGTTGCAGCCCGAATTGCCCAAGGCCCTGCAGGCTCAATTGCGCGGTTATCAGGCCGAGGGCTACAGCTGGATGGCGCGGCTGGCGCACGCCGGCCTGGGTGCCTGCCTGGCCGATGACATGGGCCTGGGCAAGACGGTGCAGACCTTGGCTCTGCTCCTGCAGCGCGCCGAGATCGGTCCCGCGCTGGTGATCGCGCCCACCTCGGTGTGCGGCAACTGGGCGGCTGAAGCTGAGCGCTTTGCGCCCAGCCTGAACGTGAAGGTCTTCGGCGAGGGCGACCGCCGCTTCGCCATCGAGCAGGCCGGGCCGGGTGATCTGGTGATCGCGTCCTACGCGCTGGCGCAGATCGAGTCCGACGCGTTTGCGGGCAAGGAATGGGCGACGCTGGTGCTGGACGAAGCCCAGGCGCTGAAGAACGCGGCCACCAAGCGCGCCAAGGCGATCGGCACGTTGAACGCCGGCTTCAAGCTCGCGCTCAGCGGCACACCGGTGGAAAACCGGCTGTCCGACCTGTGGTCGATCATGAACCTGCTCAATCCCGGGCTGCTGGGCAGCGCCACGCAGTTCAACGAGCGTTTCGCTGGGCCCATCGAGCGCGAGCGCGACGAGCCCTCGCGCGTGCGCCTGCGTCGGCTGGTGGCGCCTTTCCTGCTGCGGCGCACCAAGGCCCAGGTGCTGACCGACCTGCCGCCGCGCACCGAGATCATCCACCGCGTCGAACCCGGCCCCGAGGAGCGCAGCTTTCTCGAAGCGCTGCGCCGCAACGCCATCGAGCGCGTGGCGGCGCTGGCCAGCGACACCGGCGATGGTCAGGCCTCGTTCCACGTGCTGGCCGAGCTGACGCGGCTGCGCCGTGCGGCCTGCGACCCGCGCCTGGTGTCGCCCGAGCTGGGCCTGATCGGCGCCAAGGCGGCCGAGTTCGAGCAGCTCGCGCTGGAGCTGGTGGCCGGCCGCCACAAGGCGCTGGTGTTCAGCCAGTTCACCGACTTCTTGAAGCTGCTGGGCGAGCGGCTCGATTCGGCCGGCATCGCCCACCAATACCTCGATGGCAGCACGCCCGCGGCCGAGCGCACCAAGCGCGTCGCCGCGTTCCAGCGCGGCGAGGGCGACCTGTTCCTCATCAGCCTGAAGGCCGGCGGCTTCGGCCTGAACCTCACCGCGGCCGACTATGTGCTGATCGTCGACCCCTGGTGGAACCCCGCCGCCGAAGACCAGGCCATGGGCCGCGCCCACCGCATCGGCCAACTGCGGCCAGTGACGGTCTACCGCCTCGTGACCGCCGGATCGATCGAAGAGCGCATCGTCGAGCTGCACCGCGACAAGCGCACGCTGGCCGACGGGATTCTCGAGGGCCAGGACAGCGCGGCACCGCTGCGGGCGGACGAGCTGCGCGATCTGCTCAAAGACGCTTGATGCCCGCACCGAAGTTGTTCAGCGGCACCCTGTTCGCGCTGGCCGCCGGCCTGATGTGGGGGCTGGTGTTCATCGGCCCGCTGCTGCTGCCCGACTACCCGGCGGCGCTGCAGAGCTTCGGCCGCTACGTGGCCTTCGGCCTGATCGCGTTGCCGCTGGCCTGGGCCGATCGGCGGCTGCTGTCGCAGTTCACGCGCGACGATTGGTTGGAGGCGGGCAAGCTGGGCCTGGTCGGCAACATCGTCTACTACCTGTTCCTGGCCAGTGGCATCCAGCGCGCCGGCGGGCCGCTGCCGACGATGATCATCGGCACGCTGCCGGTGGTGATCGCCGTCAGCTCCAACCTGCGCGACGGCGCGCGCGATGGGCAGCTGCCCTGGCGGCGCCTGCTGCCTTCGCTGGGCCTCGTCGCCGCCGGCATCGCCTGCGTCAACCAGGTGGAGTTGACGCACCTGCGCGCAGACCAGTCTGCTGATGTATCGCGCTATGCCTGGGGTGCGCTGCTCACGGTCGGTGCCGTGGCCTGCTGGACCTGGTACCCGCTGCGCAATGCCGACTGGCTGCGCGCCCACCCCGGCCGCAGCCCACGCGCCTGGGCCACGGCGCAAGGCGTGGCCACGCTGCCGACGGCCCTGGCGGGCTACCTGGCCTACTGGGTCTGGTCGGCCGGCACCGGGCAGGCCTTCGACATGCCCTTTGGGCCCGAGCCGGAGCGTTTCCTGGCGTTGATGTTCGCCATCGGCCTGCTGGCGTCGTGGCTGGGCACCTTGTGCTGGAACGAAGCCAGCCAACGCTTGCCCACGACCCTGGTGGGGCAGCTGATCGTGTTTGAAACCCTGTTCGCCCTGGCCTTTGCCTTCGGGCTGCGCCGCCAATGGCCGGATGCCGCCACCCTGGCGGGCATCGCGCTGCTGGTGACCGGCGTGGTGTGGGCGCTGCGGGTGCGGCCCGAACGGCTGAACCAGCCCGCGCACTGAAGTGCCGCATTGCCCTTGCGCGCACGCAGGGCGGCGGTTTCCGTCCGACAGGTTAGGGATGTGCAGCGTGGCGGGCCCAGGCCACATTAGCGCCTCGCATCGGCGGGCGGCCTGTCGGGATCCATCCGGGCGAAGGCGGGCCAAGCCGCCGATCTTTGTCCGGCACGGGAACCAACGCCCCCGCCTTGCCACACACCACCATGGCGAGACCGGTGCCCGCCGAGTTCAGCCCCATCCACGCCCAAGGAGCCAGCGTCATGAACAGCGCTCAATCGATGCCGTCGTCGTCTCCTCATCCGATGCTGGCGGCGGGTGCCGGCATCTGGGCCGACCGCACCGATCCGGAAGCGCTGGCCGATGTGCAAACCCTTCGGGCGGACGCGATCGCGGCCTTCGACCGGGGTGACGTCCGCGAGGCGCTGCGCCTGTGGCGTCTGGTGGTGGCGATGTCGCCGCGCACCAGGGACGCGCTGTTCCAGGTGGCCTGCTGCCACGCGTTGCTGGATGAACCGGCCCAGGCCTGCAATGCCTTCCTGTCCGTGGCGGCCGATGCGCGCATGGATCAGCGCCTGCGCCGCCGCGCCGCCGAGCTGGCTCGGCTGGTGGATCCGATCGCGATCTGAGCACCACGCCGCCAGACGCAGAGCCGTGGCCCGGGCGTCGCCCGGGCGCTGCCTGGCTGCCAATCCGGTGATCGTGCCACCGCGCGCTTGCTGACCATGCCGGGGTGCAGTGGTCGAGCCCTGTGGCCATGCACAATCGGCGTTCGTTTGCGCACGCCGAACCATGGCTTCGATCACCGAACTGTTGTCACGATCCCAAGAGGGCCAAGCCGATGCTGTGCAGCAGCTCTATGCGCAGCTTTATCCGGAGATCAAGCGCGTGGCAAGGGCACGCCTGGCCAGCGCCGGCGGTGTCACCGGGCTGAACACCACGGCCCTGGTACACGAAGGCTTCCTGCGCATGGCCGAGCAGGCGGGCCTGCAGGGCGGGTCGCGCGGGCAATTCTTTGCCTATGTGGGGCAGGTGTTGCGCTCGGTGGTGATCGACCACCTGCGCTCGCAGGGGCGCGACAAGCGTGGCGGCGACCAGGTCATGGTCACCCTGTCCGCCGCCGAGCTGGTGCCGGCCGCGCAGTCCTCGGCCACCGACCTCATCGCCATCGACCGGGCCCTCGTGGGCATGCGCGAGCTCGATCCGGCCCTGTACGAGTTGCTGGAGATGCTGTCCTTCGCCGGCCTCACGATCGCCGAGGTGGCAGAACTTCGGGGCGTGTCCAGCCGCACCATCAACCGCGACCTGATCAAGGCGCGCGGGCTGTTGCACGCACTGCTGGGCGAAGCGGACTGAAGGCCCGTGGTCCGTGGCGGTGCTGTCGCACCGGGCCGGCCGAAAACGTCTGTAGACGGAGATGATCGACCGCAAGCGCTGGGAGCAGCTGTCTGCTCTGCTGGATGAGGTGTTGGCGCTGCCGGCCGGCGAGCGCGGCGCGTGGCTGGCTGCGCTGCGCGTGCGCGACCGCGAAGTCGCCGAGCAGCTCGAGCCGATGCTGGACGCCGCCGGCGATGATCTCGAGACCACGCTGCATCAGCCGCACATTTCGGCGTTCGAACAGCACTTGATGCCGGCCCTGGCAGGGCCTCGGTCGGGGACGGCCGAACACGCGCCAAAGGCGGGCCAGCGCATGGGCCCGTGGGCACTGATGTACCAGATTGGCGCCGGCGGCATGGGCGAGGTGTGGCTGGCCAGCCGCGCAGACGGGCTGTTCGAGGCGCAGGCGGCGATCAAGCTGCTGCGCAGCGACCTGCCGGCAGCGAGCCTGGCGGCGCGGTTCGCGCGCGAGCGTGCCGTGCTGGCCAGGCTCAACCACCCGTCGGTGGCTCGGTTGCTGGACGCCGGCATCGCCGAGGATGGCCAGGCCTATCTCGTGCTGGAGTACGTCGCCGGCCGCACGCTCACCGCACACGCCCGGACGGATTGCGCGACGGTGATCGAGCGCGTGAGGCTGCTGATCGAGGTGGCCGAAGGCGTGGACCACGCGCACGCGCAGCTGATCGTGCACCGCGACCTGAAGCCGTCGAACGTGATGGTGACCGCTGGCGGGGAGCCCAAGCTGCTGGACTTCGGCATTGCCGGGCTGCTGGACGACGACGGGCCGGTGGACACCGACCTGACCAAGCAGACGGGGCGGGGCCTGACGCTGGGCTACGCCGCGCCCGAGCAGATCCTGGGGCAACCGATCGGCACGGCGGCGGATGTGTTCTCGCTGGGGGTGATGCTGTTCGAGCTGCTCACCGGCGAGTTGCCGTTCGCGCCCAGGCACAGCCCGCGGCCGGTGATCGAGCAGGCGGTGCTGCACGACGAGCCCAAGCGGATGGCGCTGGTGCTGGGCGCACCGGCGGCCGAGCCGCCGGACGCGGGCGGCCCGGGCCGTCCGACGGATGCGCGGCGCGCGCTGGGCGACCTGGAAGCGGTGGTGGCCAAGGCCTTGCGCAAGGACCCGGCGCAGCGCTACGGCAGCGTGCGCGAGCTCGTGGACGATCTGCAGCGCTGGCTGACGCACCGGCCGGTGAGCGTGCGACGCGACGACTGGCGCCACCGCAGCGGCCTGTGGCTGCGCCGGCATGCCGTGCTGGCCGGCGCCACGGGCTTGGTGCTGACCAGCCTCAGCGCCGGTCTGGTGACCACCACCTGGCAATGGCGCCGGGCCGAACTGGCGGCGCGGCAGGCCGAGCAGGTCACGCAATACCTGGGCGACATGCTGGCCTCCGCCAGCCCGGACACCAACGGCGGCAAGATGCCCAGCATGATGGACCTGCTGGAGCGCAGCGCGCGCAACCTGCAGACCAGCTTCCCCGACGATCCCGCGGTCGAGCTCAAGCTCGAGGATGTGTTGGGCAACACCTACGCACAGCTGAACCGGTTCGACCTGGCGATCCCGATCCTGGAGCGACGTCTGGCGCATGCGGTGCAGCACCACGGCGAGGCCGACGAGCGCTCGGTCGATGCGCGCATCGATCTGGCCCGGGTGTTCACCTCGCAGCCCTCGCCACAACGCGTGGTGGACCTGCTGGAGCCCTGGCGCGATCTGGAGCGGCAACGCCACGCCTCCAGTCCGGACGGCTACGACTCCCTGCTGTACATGCTGGCGCTGGGTTACCTGCGCATTGGCCGCTTCGATGCAGCCCAGCAGACCTTGGACGAGGCCCGTGGCCTGGTCGAGCGTCTCTATCAGCCCGGCGATTTCGAGCGCGTGTATTTCGCCAACTACGTCAGCCTGCTGCGCTCGGCGCAGGGCCACCTGGGCGAGGCCGAGGCCCTGCTGCGCCAGACACAGCCGCATTGGGCGAGCGTACCGGCCCGGCACGCGCGGCATGTGCTGTCGCTGCGGCGCGGGCTGTTCCGCTTGCAGGGACAGTTGGGTCGCTTCGACGGCCTGAACGACCGGGGGCGTGCCTTGCTGGCCGACATGGACGCGTTGATGGGGCCCGGCAACGACATGAGCCTGGGCATGTGCGCCGAACTGTCCCGCGTGGCGGTCGACCAAGGCCTGCTCGAGCAGGCCGCCGACTGGGATCAGCAGGCCGTGCAGCGCCTGGACGCGGCCGGCATCACGCACCCGGCCGCGCGCCTGCCGCCACTGGCGGGGCGGCTGCTGACGCAGGTCTTGTCGAACCGCGTGGCGCGGGCCGACGCGCTGGCCCAGGCCTGGCAACTGCGCAAGGCGCTCGAGGCCGAGCCCACCGTGTCGGGCCTGCGCCGGGCCGAGACCTGGATTGCCCTGGCCCGCGTCGGGCTGCTGCAGGGCGATGCCGGCCTGGTGTCGCAGGTGCTGCAGCGCCTGCGCGCCGACGGCGGGCTGATGCTGGCCGACACCACCGCGCTGGGCCGGCGGCTGAAACAGCTGGAGGCCGAACTGCAGCGGCTGCAGGGCGACCTGCCGACCAGTGCACGGCTGCTGGCCGAGGTGGCCTCGCCGCTGGCGCAATTGCCGGACCGCCGCATCGTGTCCACCTGGGCGGCGCACCTGGATTGGGCCGCCACCCTGGTGGCGGCTGGCGATCCGGCGGCGGCCGACGTGCTGGCCCGGGCCGCCGAGCTGCGCCCGCCAGGGCTCGCCGCAGGGCACCCGTTCGACGTCATCCACGCCCAATTGCTGGGGCGCCTGGCCGGCCCGGCCGATGGCGCCGTGCTCCATCGGGCCGCCGCCGCCGCGGTGGCGCAGGCCTATCGCCGTCCGGCGGGTGGCATGCCGCCGGCCTTGACCGGGTTGCTGTTCTGAATCGGCCCCGCCGCAGGCTGCTCAGGCGGCCAACAGGCGCTGGCGCAACTGGGCGCGTGCGCGCGAGACCCGGCTGCGTACGGTGCCCACGGGAATGTCCAGCCGCGCTGCAGCCTGCTCGTAGCTGAGCTCATCCAGCGACACCAGCAGCAAGACTTCGCGCACCTCCGGCACCAGGCCATCCAGTTCAGCCTGCAGCAAGCGCATGCGCTGCGTCAGCGCCAGTTGCTGGGACGGGTCGGGCCGGCTGCACGCGTGATCGGCCAGCGCGTCCTCGCCGTCGAACTCGTAGCGCCGTGAGGGCGCACGAGACAGGTGGTTGCGCACCAGGTTCAGGGCAATGCCATAGAGCCAGGTCGAGGCCTGCGAATCACCGCGAAAGCTGGCGTAGGTGCAGGCGGCCTCGACGAAGGCCTGCTGCGCCAGTTCCTCGGCCTCGCTGGGGTTGCCCACGTGCCGGGCCACGAAGCGCCGCAGCCGTTCACCGTGCTGTTGAACCAGGCCGCGAAACAGGCGGTTCAGGTCGGGCAAGGCGGGGGCGGGCGGGTTCAGGCTCAGGCAAGCGCTCATGGGGGGACTCCAGCGGTGGCGACCAGGCCAATGCAGCGATGGCCTCTTGCTGGAACAGACGCTGCGTTCAGGCCCGTTGCGACAAGCCACACCCCAAACCCAGGGAAAGCACCTAGACCTTGGCACGGGTTGGGTGGAACCCGCCAGGGGCGGCGCGTTACCCGGCCAGACGCTCGTCCAGCAACTCCACCCAGTGCTTCACCGGCGTGACCGTGCCGCTTTGCAGGTGCTGGATGCAGCCGATGTTGGCCGAGGCGATGACCTCGGCCTGCAGCTCGCCCAGGTGCCCCAGCTTGCGGTCGCGCAGCTGGTGCGCGAGCTCGGGCTGCAGCACCGAGTAGGTGCCGGCCGAGCCGCAGCACAGGTGGCTCTCGGTGCCGGCCACCGACACCTCGAAGCCCAGCTCGCGCAGGCCCGTCTCGACGCCGCCGCGCAGCTGCATGCCGTGCTGCAGCGAGCACGGCGGGTGGAAGGCCACGCGCATGGCCTGGGCTTGCCGCGACAGGCGCGGCTTGAGCGCCGCCACCAGTTCGGGCAGCAGTTCGCTCAGATCGCGTGTCAGCTCCGATACCAGCCGCGCCTTGTCGGCATAGTCCGGATCGCTGGCCAGCGCGTGTGCGTATTCCTTCACCGTGACACCGCAGCCCGAGGCGTTCATCACGATCGCTTCGACCTTGCCGGTGGACACCAGCGGCCACCAGGCGTCGATGTTGCGGCGCATGTCCTTCAGGCCGCCGTCGTGGTCGTTCAGGTGCGTGCGCAGCGCACCGCAGCAGCCGGCGTCGTCGGCCACCACGGTCTGGATGCCGGCGGCGTCGAGCACGCGCGCGGTGGCCGAGTTGATGTTGGGCAGCATCGAGGGCTGCACGCAGCCCATCAGCATCAACACCTTGCGCGGGTGCTCGCGCTGCGGCCACAGCTTGGCGCGGGGATGCGAAGCGGCGGGCACCTTGTCCTGCAGGTTTGCGGGCAGCAGCGGGCGGGCCAGCTTGCCCAGCGCCATGGCGGTCTTGAACAGCGGCGAGGTCAGGCCTTCCTTCAGCAGCCAGCGCACGGCCCGCTCGCCCGCGGGTCGCGACACCTGCTGCTCGACGAGCTTGCGGCCGATGTCCACCAGGTGCCCGTACTGCACGCCGGACGGACAGGTGCTCTCGCAGTTGCGGCAGGTCAGGCAGCGATCCAGGTGCAACTGCGTGGCTCGCGTGGGCGTGGCGCCCTCGAGCACCTGTTTCATCAGGTAGATGCGACCGCGCGGGCCGTCGAGCTCGTCGCCCAACAGTTGGTAGGTGGGGCAGGTGGCGGTGCAGAAGCCGCAGTGCACGCACTTGCGCAGGATGGCCTCGGCGGCGTCGCCATCGGGCGTGCCTCTGAACTGGGGGGCGAGGGTGGTTTGCATGGGGTGTGATCGGTCAGAACAGGTGCAGCAGCCTGAGCACCAGGGGCATCAGCAAGGAGGCCAGCACCACCTGCAGGCCCAAGGCCAGGCCCGCGTAGGCACCCGCTTCGGGGTGCACTTGCAAGGCCCGCGCGGCGCCGATGCCATGCGAGGCGGTGCCGAGCGCGAAGCCGCGCACGGGCCAGGCCGCGATGCGCAGTGCATCGAACAGGTACTTCCCGCTCACGGCGCCCACCAGTCCGGTGAGCACCGCGAACACCGCCGCCAGTGCCGGGATGCCGCCCAGCTGCTCCGCGATGCCCATGGCCACCGGTGCGGTGACGGACTTCGGCGCCAGCGAGCGCAGCACGTCGCCGGGCAATCCCAGCGCCCAGCCAATGGCCACAGCGCTGCCGCCGGCCGCGAGGCCGCCGGCCAGGCCGGCGGCGAGCAGGGCCGCGCCCTGCCGGCGCAACTGCGCACGCCGCTGCCAGAGCGGCCAGGCCAGGGCCACCACGGCGGGCCCGAGCAGGAAGTGGATGAACTGCGCACCGGAGAAGTAGGTGGGGTAGGGCGTGCCGCTCAGGCCGAGCAGGGCTGCCAATGCCAGCACCGTCCACAACACCGGGTTGGCCCATGGCGCCTGGCCCGCGCGCTGGTACAGCATCTGCGCCAGCACATAGGTCACCAGCGTGGCGGTCAGGCCGAACAGCGGCGTGGCCGACAGGTAGACCCAGAGCTCGACGAAATCACGCATGGCCGTGTCCCGCACCCGCCGGATCGACCGGCACCTTCAGCGTGGCGCGCAGCACCAGGGCCGACACCGCCAGGCCCACCCAGGTGGACAGCACCAGCGCCACGGCAATGCGGGCGCCGTATTCGGACAGCAGCGCCAGGTGCGTCATCACGCCCACGCCCACCGGCACGAACAGCAGCGACAGGTGTTGCAGCAGCCCATCGGACGCCGCGCGCACCGGCTCGCGCAGTGGCGCCCAGGCCAGTGCGCCGGCCAGCAGCAGCATGCCCAGCACCGGGCCCGGCAAGGGCAGGTGGGCCAGGCGCGTCAGGGCCTCGCCGGCCGATTGGCACAGCAGCAACACGGCCAGGCCTTGGAGCAGGGTCATGCCAATGTGTAGTGCAACACCCAGTAGTGCTCGAAGGGCAGCCACTGCGGCTCGCGGGCGCGCGGGCCCAGCGCGGCAAAGGCCTGCCCGGGGCTTGGGAAATTCTTCAACACCTCGTGCGTGCTGCCGTCGTCGAGCGGGCGTGTCTGGTAGGTGTTGCCGTGCTCGTCGCCGTGCGTGATGGGCGTGCTGCTGGTCTGCACGAAGCTGTTGTCCAGCATCACCACCCGCGCGCCGGGCTCCAGCCGGGTGTGCAGCGTGTCCAGCCAGTCCGGCAGGCGCTGCAGCGGTACATGGCTCCACCAGCAGCCGGCAAAGGCGGCGTCGAAGGTCTCGCCGCCCAGCTCGGCCAGCGTGTAGGCGTCCACCGCGCGGAACTCGACGATGGCCGAGCCGTCGGCGTGTGTCGGCATGGCCTTGGCCTGCGCCACCGCCATGGTCTCGGGGTTCAGATCGGTGGCCAGCCAGCGTGCGGCCCGCTGCGCGCCGTGCGGGGTCCACCAGCCGGTGCCGCAGGCGATCTCCAGCACGCGGCGGCCGATGAACTGCAGCGGCAGCCAGCGCTCCATCGCGCGCAGGTCCACCTGCCGCTCGGGCTTGTGATAGACGCGTTCGTAGTAGGACGCTCGCTTGACGTAGTAGTCGGCCATGCGCGCTTCGATGGCCGGTGCATTGCTGGGGTGAGGGGCGGGCGCAGCCATCACAGTCCCGGATAGAGGCGGCCGGGGTTGAATACCCCGTCGGGGTCGAATGCCGCCTTGGTTTGTCGGTGGATGCGTGCCAGCGATGCGGACAAGGGCGTGAACGCGCCCGCCGCCTTGCTGCCGCGAAAGGCCGTGGCGTGCCCCCCTGCTCGGGCCGCCGCCTCGCGCAGCGTGGCGGCGGGCGCAGTGGTGACCACCCAGCGCTGCGCACCGCCCCACTCCACCAGGTGCTCGCCCGGTGCGGCGATGGGCGCCGCGGTTTGCGGCACGGCCAGGCGCCACAACGTGGCACCGGCCGCCACGGCCTTGGCAGCACCGACGAAGAACTCGTCGGTGTGGTCGCGCAGCCCGGTCCAGAAGCCGGCTGCGAGATCGGCATCGACCACCTCGCCGCCCAGCCGGCCTTGGGCCGATTGCACCGCCGCGCTGGCGCCGGCCAGGCGCAGCACCAGCATGCCGCTCCACCAGGCGCTGGCGTGGATGGGCAGGGGCTGGCCGCCCCAGCTGTTCAGGCGCTTCAGCGCCTCGGCCTCATCGAGCTCGAAGCGCAGCGTGGCCACGGCGGGTGGCCGCGGCAACACCTTGAGCGAGACCTCCAGGATCACGCCCAGCGTGCCCATCGAGCCGGCCAGCAGCCGGGAGACGTCGTAGCCCGCCACGTTCTTCATCACCTGGCCACCGAAGCCCATCACCTCGGCCCGGCCACTGAGCAGCGTGGCGCCGAGCACGTGGTCGCGCACGCCGCCGGCCGACGGACGGGACGGGCCCGACAGGCCCGCTGCCACCATGCCGCCCACGGTGCCGCGCTCGGCAAAGCGCGGCGGCTCGAAGGCCAGGCACTGGTCCTTCTCGGCCAGGGCCGCCTCCAATTCCGACAGCGGCGTACCCGCGCGGGCGGTCACCACCAGTTCACTCGGCTCGTAGCTGCTGATGCCGGCCAGCGGGCTCAGGTCCAGCGGCACGCCCTGCGGCGCCTCGCCATAGAAGGCCTTGGTGCCGCCGCCACGGATGTCGAGCGCGGTCTTGTCGGCGCGGGCGGCGCGCACGCGGTCGATGAGGGCGGCCAGCGCCGGATCGGTGGCCGGCATCAGAACCGCTCCAGTTCCGGGAAGGGCAGCAGCCCCTTCTTCACGTGCATGCGGCCGTACTCGGCGCAGCGGTGCAGCGTGGGGATCACCTTGCCCGGGTTGAGCAGGCCTGTCGGGTCGAAGGCACGTTTGAGCGCCATCATCTGCTCGCGCTCTTCAGGCGAGAACTGCACGCACATGCTGCTGAGCTTCTCGATGCCCACGCCATGTTCGCCGGTGACGGTGCCGCCCAGGGCCACGCTGGTCTCCAGGATGTCGGCGCCGAACTGTTCGCAGCGGTGCAGCTCATCGGGATCGTTGGCATCGAACAGGATCAACGGATGCAGGTTGCCGTCGCCGGCGTGGAAGACGTTGCAGCAGCGCAGCCGGTACTTCTTCTCCATCTGCGCAATGGCCAACAGGATGTCGGCCAGACGCTTGCGCGGGATGGTCGAGTCCATGCACATGTAGTCCGGGCTGATGCGGCCCGAGGCCGGGAAGGCGTTCTTGCGGCCGGACCAGAACTTCAGCCGCTGCGCCTCGTCCTTGCTCACCTCCAGGCGCGTGGCACCGCAGCCCGAGAGCACATCGAGCATGCGGGCGATCTCCTCGGCCACCTCTTCGGGCGTGCCGTCGCTCTCGCACAGCAGGATGGCCTCGGCGCTGAGGTCGTAGCCGGCATGCACGAAATCTTCCACCGCCGCCGTCATCGGTTTGTCCATCATCTCCAGCCCGGCCGGGATGATGCCGGCGGCCACGATGGCGGCCACCGCGTCGCCGGCCTTGCGGATGTCGTCGAAGCTGGCCATGATGCAGCGCGCCAGCTGCGGCTTGGGCGTGAGCTTGACGGTGACCTCGGTGATCACCACCAGCATGCCCTCGCTGCCCACCACCACGGCCAGCAGGTCGAGGCCTGGTGCATCGAGCGCATCGCTGCCGAACGCCACGGCCTCGCCTTCCACCGTGTAGCCCTTCACCTTGAACACGTTGTGCAGGGTGAGGCCGTACTTCAGGCAATGCACGCCGCCGGAGTTCTCGGCCACGTTGCCGCCGATGGTGCAGGCAATCTGGCTGCTCGGGTCCGGCGCGTAATAAAGCTGATGTGGCGCGGCCGACTCGCTGATGGCCAGGTTGCGCACGCCACACTGCACGGTGGCGGTGCGCGCGAGCACGTCCAGCTTCAGGATCTGGTTGAACTTGGCCAGCGACAGCGTCACGCCCAGCGCATGCGGCATGGCGCCGCCCGACAGGCCCGTGCCCGCGCCGCGCGCCACCACCGGCACGCCCATCGCGTGGCAGGTCTTGAGCACCGCGGCCACCTGCGCATCGGTCTCGGGCAGGGCCACGACCAGCGGGGTCTCGCGGTAGGCGGTGAGGCCGTCGCACTCGTAGGGCGTGGTGTCCTCGCGCCGATACAGCAGCGCGTGGCTCGGCAGCACGGCGGCCAGGGCGGCCACCACCTCGGTCTGGCGGGCGGCCCGCTGCGAGGCCGGTTCGGCCGGCTGCGGCGTGGGGAGTTCGCGGGGTGCGTTCATGCGGGAAGCCTTCGGTCGGCGGCTCGAACAGTCTATTGCACCCCGCGGGCCGCTTCAGCGCACCACCATCGCGGTGAAGGGCCACACATAGGCCTGCAGCGTGACGAACAGGCCCACCAGGCAGGCCAGCGCGATCGAGTGGAAGAACACGTAGCGCAGGATGTCGCCCTCGTGGTCGAACCAGCGCGTGGCGGTGGAGGCCACCACGATGCTCTGCGCGTCGATCATCTTGCCCATCACGCCGCCGGACGAGTTGGCCGCACCCATCAGGTTGGGGCTCAGGCCCAACTGCTCCGCCGCCACCTTCTGCATGCCGCCAAACAGCACGTTGCTGGCCGTGTCCGAACCGGTGAGCGCCACACCCATCCAGCCCATCAGCGTGCCGAAGAACGGATACAGCACGCCGGAGTTGGCAAAGGCCAGGCCCAGCGTGGTGTCGGTGCCCGAGAAGCGCGTGAGCGTGCCCAGCGCCAGCATCAGCACGATGGTGAGCAGCGAGTAGCGCACCAGCCAGATGGTGCGGAAGAACTGCGTCACCAGCTGCACCGGGTTGTACTTCATCACCAGCCCGCCAACGATGGCCGACAGCAGGATGCCCGTGCCCGTGGCCGAGAGCAGGCCGAAGACATAGACCGCGCCCTCCTTGGTGGGCTTGGCCACCACCGGCGGCATCTTCTCGATCAGGTTGTGCAGGCCGTCGATCGGGAAGGCCGGGGCAAAGATGCCGTTGAAGTACTTCTTCACGTCGGGCAAGCCCCAGATGAAGACGAACACGGTGAGGATGGCCCAGGGTGTCCAGGCGCGGATCACGTCGGCGGCGGGGTGCTTCTTGGGCGCTTCGGCCACATGGCCTTCGCCACCATCCTGCTCGTGCCCCTTGAGTGACACCGAGCGCCAGATGGTCTTGGGCTGCCACACGCGCAGGAACAGCACCAGCGAGGTCATCGACACCATCGCGGCAATCACGTCCACCAGCTCCGGCCCGATGTAGTTGGAGACCAGGAACTGCGGGATGGCGAAGCTCAGGCCCGTGACCAGGATCGCCGGCCAGATCTCCATCATGGCCTTGCGCCCGGCAAAGGCCCAGATCAACCAGAACGGCACCATCAGCGAGAACAGCGGCAACTGCCGACCGATCATGGCCGACACCGCCATCAGGTCGTAGCCGTGCACCTTGGCCAGCGTGATCACCGGCGTGCCCAGCGCGCCATAGGCCACCGGCGCGGTGTTGGCGATCAGGCTCAGGCCCGAGGCAGCCAAGGGCGAGAAGCCCAGGCCGATGAGGATCGCCGCCGTCACGGCCACCGGCGTGCCGAAGCCGGCCGCGCCCTCGAAGAACGCGCCGAAGGCAAAGGCGATCAGCAGCAGCTGCAGGCGCCGGTCCTCGGTGATGCCGGCGATCGAGTCCTGCAGGATCTTGAACGAGCCGTTCTGCTCGGTCAGCTGGTGCAGGAAGATGATGTTGAGCACGATCCAGCCGATGGGCAGCAGTCCGGTCAGGCCGCCCAACAATGCCGCGTTGCCGGCCATGCCTGCGGGCATGCCGTAGACGAACACCGCCACCAGCAGCGCTGCCGCCAGGCCTGCGGCCGCGGCGAGGTGCGCCTTGAGGTGCAGGAAGCCCAGCCCCACCAGCATCACCACCACCGGTATCGCAGCCAGCAAGGTGGACACCACCATGCTGCCCGCCGGGTTGTAGACCTGTTGCCATGCCATTGCTTGTCTCCTCGGGCTGTATGAATTGCTCGCGAGGCGCGTGCCGGGTCTTGATCGCCCGCTGGATTCGTCGCAGCGGACGCGATGGTGCGTTAGCCGACCCGTCCCGGTCGTGAAACTTGGTCCCTCGTCGCGTGAGGGTTTTTCACGCCGACCCGTCGCCGACCGCCTGCGGGCGGGCCAGCCGGCTCAGGTGGCCGCGTTCAGCGAGCCGGTCAGCCAGTCGACGAAGGCCGCGCATTCCCAGCGCTGCAGCGTGCCGGGCTTCCAGCACAGGAAGTGGTGGTGCGGCGACGCCAGCGAGCGCGGCGACAGGCGCTGCAGCCGCCCGCTGTCCAGCCAGCTGGCGCCCAGGCGCAGCCGCAGCAGCGTGACGCCGAAGCCGCCCGCGGCCGCGTCGAGCATCAGGCCCACGTCGTTGAACTGCGCGCCCTCGCGCGGCTCGGGCAGGGCGATGCCGCAAGCGCGAAACCAGGTGCCCCAGGGTTCGAGCGGGCTGCGGATCAGGCGCACGCGGCCCACTTCGTCGAGGGTCTCGAAGTGGCCCGCGAAGGGCCCGTGCTCGGCCAGGTAGTCGGGGCTGCAGACGGGCGTGATCTCGTCGCTCATCAGCCGCACCTGCTCCACGCCGGCGTAGGGCCCGGTGCCGAAGCGCACCTCCAGGTCGGCTTCCTCGGCCTTCACGTCCAGCAACGGGATGGCCACCTGCAGCGTGAGCTCCACCTCCGGAAAGGCGCGGCGGAACCCGGCCAGGCGCGGCATCAGCATCGAGCGCGAGAAGGTGGGCGTCACCGCCAGGCGCAAGCGCACGCTGGTGTCGGCGGCTGAGCGCTGGCCGGGCACCTGCTGCAAGGCGGTGAGGGCCTGGCGCACCTGGGTGAGGTAGGCCGCGCCATCGCCGGTGAGCGTGAAGTCGCCGCGTGCGAACAGCTTGATGCCCAGTTGCGTCTCGAGCTGGCGGATGCGGTGGCTCACCGCGCTGGGCGTGACGCTCAGCTCTTCGGCCGCGTGGCTCACGCTGTGCAGGCGCGCCAGGGCCTCGAAGGCCTGCAGGCACTGGATCGGCGGAATTCGCGGCGCAGCCATGCGGCCGACTCTAGGCGCGTGCGGCGCTGCGCCACAAGGGGGCTGGCCCCGGGGTCAGGCCGCCGGGTGGCGCAGGCTCAGGCCGTGAACACCGTGAGCACGCCGGTGTAGCCATAGAGCTGGTTGCGCGCAATCTCGCCGTTGGCAAAGAACCCGACCAGGGGCACATCGCCCAGTGCCCGCTGCACGATCAGGGCCTCGGCCGAGGGGCCGCCGAAATGTGCGCCACCGCGGCCGGTGCAGCTGACATACACCGCGCCGGCGATGCGCGAAGGCCCGTTGTCGGCCGCGCCCATCCGCCCGGCACTGCTGGCCACGGGTTCGACCGCTTCCACCTCGTCGCGGATCTCGGTGCAGATGCGCACCAGGTCGCGCCGTGCGGCCTGCACGTCGCGGCGGCAGAACGCGAGTTGCTGACCGACCTCCACACGGTCGGCCACGGCCAGGGCGTCGCGGCCAGGGTCGATGCCCACCAGGTGGCGCACCCGGGTGTCGGTGCCGAACTGACCCCCACGGGCCAGCGGGCTGGCATTGCGGTCGGTCAATCCGACCAGCGTGATGCGCATCGCCGCCAGGGCTTGCTGCGGGTTCTGCAGGGTGACGCCCAGGTCCGCCAGCAGCTTGGGCAGGGCGGGTTCACCATCGAGCCCGAGCACCAGGTTGTTGTCGCACGCCGTGATCACGCGCGTGGGGCCCACCGGCTGGCTGCCCTGGGTGACGCGCGAGATCAGCGTCACCTCATCGCCAAAGGCCACGCCGGACAGCCCGCCTTCGCACACCCCTTCGGCCAGGTGCAGGCTGCGGCCGCGGGAACTGGTCAGGCCGCCGAACAGATAGCCCGTCGCGGTGCGGTCGGCGAGTTCATGGATCAACTCGGCCACATCGTGCGTCTGCGCATCGGCGTGCACGAGTGCCGTGTGGGCCAAGCGGCCGTCGATCGGTTGTCGGCCACTGAACACCTGGAACTGCGTGGCGGGCAGATCCGCCAGCATCAATGCCAGCGCGGGCTCGTCGTGGTACTCCACGCCACTGGCCAGGATGCCCACCCCCACGCCACCAGCCCAGGCCACCCCGGGCCAGCGCTGGCGCAGTTCGGCCAACAGGTCTTCGGCCTGCGCGGCGAAGTGGTCGGTGAAGTACACCAGGCCCAGCGTGGGCGCATGGAACGGCACGCGCACGGCGCGCTGGGCATCGATCTGCGCGGCAGCCAGGGCCAGGGCCATCCGGGCGTCCGGGTGGGTGGCATGGGCGCTGATGAAACGCGACATGGGGCAGTGCGGTGGCCGCGCCGGCAGGATCGTGGCAGGCCCGCTCAGCGGCGCTTGGCCGCCGGCTTCTTGCGCGCCGCGGGTGCGCTCTTCCCGCCGGCCGCCGCCTTGGCGGCGGAGGCCGCGGACTTGGCCACCGCCATGGGCACGCTGGCGGCCTTTTTGAAGGTTTGGCTGGCCGCGTCCATGCCTTGCTTGACCATGTCGCCGGCCAGGCTGGTGGCGGCGCTGGCGCTGCCCTCCTTCATGGCCGAGCTGGCCAGCTCGGTGAATTGCTTGGTGAGTGCGCCCCACCACTGCATCGGATCGACCACCCCCGCCGGCACCCCGCTGCCGGCGGCCGTCTCGACCGTTGGCCTGGGCTCGGCCGCTTTGGGCTCGGGCCGCGGCGCCGGGGCGGGCGCGGCCTCGGGTTCCGGTGCGGCGGGCGTGGGCATGCGGATCTTCAGCGACTCGGTCAGATCGCCCATCGACACGTTCATGCTCTGCAACGTGGACAGCGTCATGCGCTGCACCTCCAGCGCCTGGATGGTGGCGCCCAGCATGCGCGCGTTCTGCTCCAGCCAGAACTGCACGGTCTTGAGCTCGCCGATGCGCTTTTCGATCTCCTCGGGGTTCAGCGTCGGCGCGACCCACTGGCCCACGCTGGGCATCGCGCTGCCAGCGTTCTTCACCAGGCCCTGCAGGAAATCGAATCCAGGCACCATCTTGGCGAACATCGCGGTCGGGTCGGTCATCGGTACTCCTTCAATCAAGGGTGGGGGGACGTCGTCTGGCGCCGATGGTAGCCCCAGGGCGACGCGGTTTCACACCCGCTGGCTTCACTGCGGCGTGAACGCCACGCGCTCCACCGTGTAGCCAAGCTGACGCATCAGCTTGGGCAGGCCTTGCTCACCCACCATGTGCAGCGCGCCCACCGCGGCGAACACCGTCTTGCCCTGGGCATGCAGGGCGTCGATGCCGGCCGCGAGCTGCGGATTGCGGTCGTCGTTGAGCTGCTTGAGCTGCGCGCGGTCGTCGTCGTCCTGCACGCAATCGCACCAACGCTCGTACTGCGACAGCTCGTCGAGCAGGCCGAGTTCCCAGATGCGGGCCAGGCGCGCCAGCATGCTGCGCGACTTGCCCTGTTCCAGCTGGGCCAAGGTGTGGTCGGTGAGCTCGACCACCTTGGCGGCGTCCGACGGGATCAACACGCTCATCTGCAGCGCCACCGATTCCAGCGACACCAGTGGCTTGCCCTGTGACTTGGCGAAGCTGCTGAGTACCACCTCCTGCGCAAAGGGCGCCTCCAGCCCGTCCCAGCGGCCGGCCAGCGCCGTGAGTGTCATGGCCTGCATCACGGGGTGCTGGCCGTCGAACGCCTGGGCCGGCAGGCAGGCCGCCGCCACCTGGCGCGCCAGGCGATCGCGCAGTGCCGCAGGCAGCGGCGGCAGGTCGGCCGGTGCACGGCTGAGCTCGGCGGCCTGCTGCGCGATGGCGGGGTCGCTCACGTCGATCTCGAGTGCGACGGTGTCGGCGGCCGTCAGGGCCGCGCGCAGCTGCGGGCCGAGGAAGATCCATTCCAGGCGGCCGACATGGATGGTGCCGAACAGCCAGGCCGTGCGACCGTCCTTGCTCAAGCGCCAGAGAAAGCCACGGTCGAGCGCGCGGCGCGCGGCGGCGTTCATCTGCTCGCCCGTGAGCGCGGGCACGGCGGGCGGGCACGATCCAGCATCGGCCGCTGCGGCACTCTGTGCCCGCGCGTCGACGACCGCCCACATGCCGCCCACCAGGGCCAACGCGGCCAGGGCGCGGCGCCATGCCATGGTCGGGCGTCGCGTGGGTGGATCGAGGGCAGGGCGGGTGGGCATCAACAGGTTCCGAGGACATTGGCAGCGCGCTACGATGCCACAGTTCAAGCCCATTGCCTGGCCCACCATGCGCAGCCTGTTCCACCTTGCATTCCACGTACGCGACCTGGACGAGACGCGCCGCTTCTACGGCGATCTGCTCGGTTGCCGCGAGGGCCGCTCCACCGCCACCTGGGTCGATTTCGACTTCTTCGGCCACCAGCTCTCCATGCACCTGGGCGAGCCCTTCGCCACCACCAACACCGGGCAAGTGGCCGAGCACCGGGTGCCCATGCCGCACCTGGGCGTGATCCTCGAGGTGCCGGAATGGCAGGCCCTGGCCCAGCGCCTGCGCGCAGGCGGGCTGCAGTTCGTGATCGAGCCGCACCTGCGCTTCGCGGGCCAGCCCGGCGAGCAATGGACGATGTTCTTCCGCGACCCTTCGGGCAACCCGATCGAGGTGAAGGGTTTCAGCTCGCTGGACCGGGTCTACGAGCACTGACCAGCCGCAAGGCGCAGCCGGCTTCGGCCAGCCTGGGGGCGCTCACAAGGCTTGTTGCTGTCGGCGGTCTGCACCGCGTCTTGTTGGCGCTGCAGGCGAGCGGCCTCGCGCTTGTTCAGCTCGCCCGAGGCCACGCCCGGTTCGATGCGTTGCTGCTGGCGTTGCGGGCGCTTGTCGATGCGCATCTTGGCCATGCATACCGGCCAACACCATCGCATTCACATGCGACCCGTGCTTGCGGGGCGACACGTAAACTGGCCCGCACCATGGACCAAGTGCTGCTGGTCGAAGACGACGTGGCCACGCGCGACTGGCTGGCCGGGCTGCTCTCGGGTGAGGGCGGTGTGCAGGTGGCGCATGCCTGCGGCACGGTGGCCGAGGCCCTGGCCTGGCTGCACGCAGGCCACCGGGTGGACATCGTGCTCACCGATCTGGGCCTGCCCGACGGCAGCGGGCTTCAGGTGATCCGGGCGGCGTCGCGGCGTGCGAACTGCGACGTGCTGGTGCTGTCGATCTTTGGCGACGAGTCCAACGTGCTGGCGGCCATCGATGCCGGCGCGAGCGGCTACCTGCTCAAGGACGGCAGCCTGGATTCGATCCGCGAACATCTGGATTGCCTGAAGAGCGGTGGATCGCCGCTGTCGCCACGCATCGCCCGCACGCTGATCCGGCGCACCCGGGCGCAGGAGGCCGCACTGGCGGCGGAGCGGGTCGTCCCCGATGGCACGGCAGAGCCGCTGTTGTCCGAGCGCGAGCGCGACGTGCTCACCGGCATCGGCAAAGGCTTCAGCTACGCCGAGGTGGCCGAGGCGCTGAAGATCACCACCAACACGGTGCGCACCCATGTGCGGCACCTCTACGAGAAGCTGGCCGTGAATTCCCGTGCCGAAGCGCTGTACGAGTACAACCGGCGCATGGTGGAGCAGGGCCAGACGCCGATCCGCTGATGTCGAGCGCAACATCGCACCGTCGGACATCGACCGCCGTGGCCCTGGGTCTGGCGTTGCTGGCACTGATGTCCGCGGTGCTGTGGGCCCGTTTGGGCCATGTCAGCGAGCACGTCGGTGGCCAGGCGCAACGCGTGGCGCGGGCCAGGGTGCTGGAACTCGGGCCGGTCCATCCCGGGCAGGCACCGGGCCTTGCAGAGGCTGCGCCCTGGATTGACCTGCCCGACAACTGGGACACGCGTCGGCCAGGCTACACCGGCTATGTGGGCTACCACATGGCCTTGCCGCCCGGCCTGGCGCAACGCGAGCGGCCTGCCATCTACCTGCCGGCCGCAGGCATGAACGCCGAGGTCTGGCTCAACGGCCAACGTGCCGGTGGGCTGGGGCGCATGCAAATGCCGCCCAGCCGACACTTCTATACGCCGCAGTTGGTCGAGCTGTCGCCCGGCCTGTTTCGCACCGATGGCCAGGCCGACCAGCTTTGGGTCGTGGTGGTGGGCCACGCCAACTACCGCAGCGGCCTGGCGCCGGTGTGGGTGGGCAGCCATGCCGAGCTGTATCCGGCCTGGCGCTGGCGCGGCTTTTGGCAGAACGATGGCTCGGGCATCACCAGCGTCATCAACCTGGCCATCGCCGTCTTCGTGCTGGCCATTGGCTGGCGCGATCGCGAGCACTCGGCCTACCTGTGGTTTGGCGCGGCGGCGGCGGTCTGGGCCCTGCGCAACCTGATCTACGTGGTGGTCGAACCGGTCATTCCCGACCTGCTGTTCGCCGAGCTGTGCGTGGCTGGCGCGATGTGGTTCATCGGCCTGTTTGCCATCTTCGCCTTGCGCTTCTCGCAGGCGCACCAGCCGGGCTATCGCGGGCCGCCGTACTTCGTTGCGGTCACGCTGGTGTATGCCATCGGAACCACCGCCTACTTCGTCGCGGCCGACACCTATACCAAGGCCAACGCGGCCTTCGCGCCGATGGCCGCTGTGGGTATCGTGCTCACGCTGTGGAGCGGCTGGCGCCTGGTGCGCCTGGCCACGCTCAAGCCGCGCGCTGACCTGTTGGCGGTGGCCGCCGGCGCAGTGATCTACCTGGTGCTGCTGATCAACGACTACTCCATCGCCATCGACCGCACCAGCCTGGGCGAGGTCTACATCCGGCAATACGCGACGCTGCCTCTGTTCATCGCCATCACGGCCACGCTGGCGCGGCGTTATCTGGTGGCGCTGCGCACGGCGCACGAGCTGGCCGCGTCGCTGCAAGGCCAGGTGGACGAGCAGCGGCGCCAGCTGCAGGTGAGCTTCGAGCGACTGCGCGAGGCCGAACGCGAACAGGCGCGCGCCGAAGAGCGCGGGCGGCTGATGGGCGATCTGCACGACGGACTGGGCCTGCACCTGGCCACGGCACTGCGCCAGGCCCGAACGGCATCCGACGCGCGCGAACCCCTGGTGAACACCTTGCAGGATTGCATGGACGACCTGCGCGTGGCCATCGATTCGCTCGACGAGCAGGAGCGCGATCCGCTGGCCCTGCTGGGATCGCTGCGCTTTCGCATGGCACCGCGCTTCGAGTCGGTGGGACTGAGCCTGCGCTGGGAGGTCGCGCCCGAGCTGGGCGAGCTGCCGGCGCTGGACGCGCCAGGCGCGCTGGACCTGCTGCGCATCGTGCAGGAAGCCCTGAGCAACACCCTCAAGCACAGTGGCGCCACGGCGGTGCAGATGTCGTTGGCCACGGTGGCCGATGGCACGCGGGTGAGCGTGCACGACAACGGCCGCGGCTTTGACCCGGCACAGGCTGCGACTGGCCGCGGGCTGGGCAACATGAAGGCCCGGGCCATGCGCCTGAGGGCCCGCCTGCGCTGGCTGCACAGCGCGCAGGGCACGACGGTGGAGCTGCTGCTGCCCCGCGAGGCCGCAACGACCCCTTGACAACCCAACCGACGAAGGCGTGTGCACATGGCTGACGAACAAGTCCCGGAGATGTATGAGGTGCAGTGGAAGGGCAAGACCCACTACGTCACACGCGACGACTACGACGCTGTCAAGGCGAGCGTGTTCGACCGGCTGCGCCCCTATGTCGACACCTTGTCGAAGTCCACGAAGCTCAACCTCAAGATTCACAAGGAGTACATCGAGACCGCCGAGCAGAAGGAAGGCTTCCTCAAGGCGGTCAGCCTGTTCGTGGTGATGAACGTCGGCAACATCCGGATGCCCAGCGACAGCCTGGCCAGCAAGGCAACGGCGGCGATGGCCAAGCTGGACAGTGCGATGTCGGGCAAGAAGATCATGGACGTGGCCCCCGCTCTGGAGGCGGCCGAGGCCGCGATCAACGCCTATCGCACCGATACCGAGCGATTCCTGACCGAGCTGAGTGGGACGGCCTACAAGACGGGCGTGGCGCTGAATGTCACCACCTCGGTCGGCTTCGCCATCATCGGCGCACTGGCGGCGGCACCGCTGGCGGCGGGGCTGGGTCTGTCGGCCACAGCGGCCGCAGCGGCCTCGGCTGCCGGGGTGAAGGTGCTTCAATCGGGCGCGGAAGAATTGGGCAAGGCGGCGCTGGGGCAGGACGTCACGGTGATGGGGTCGGTGGAAAGGGTGGTGATCGACGGCACGGTCGCTGCCGCCACCGGGGCGATCGCCACGAAGCTCGACATCAAGGTCTTCACAGGCCCGGCACAGACGGCGGCCAAGAAGGTGGCGTCGAAGCTGACGTATTTCACGGCGGCGCAGGCGCAGACCATGTTGACGAACTTCCTGGCGGGATCGGGTCAGACGGTTGTCATCTCGGCGGCCACGGCGGCCGTCGAGCAGGTTGGCGAGATTGCCAAGAAAGGCAAGACGCCGACCAGCGATGACTTGATGGCGGCCTTCGAGAAGTTCCTGATCGGCGCGCTGACGGCCGGATTCATGAAGGGTGTCGAACTGGGTGAGGAGAAGTTTCTGGGCAAGGCGGCCCAGATCTTCGAGACCAAGTACGTGCCCGACGCGGTGAAGAAGCTGGTTTCGGGGGCGATGCCGTCCAGCGCCGACGTGAAGAAGATCGCGCAGGACGTCTACAAGGCCCTCAAGGACGATGTGGGCAAGCAGGGCATCGCCGGCATGGTCAGTGCCGCCAAGGGCGACGAAAGCTCCGACAAGCTGGCCGATCTGGGTCTGAAGGCGATCGATGCGGATGCCACGATCAAGCGCCTGATCGAGCAGGAGGTGAAGGCTGCGATGAAGAAGAAAAAGATACCGACCAAGTAGTGCGGCTACTCGTCGATGCCGTCCGCACCGGCCCGACCCGGCAAGGCCCCTGGCCCGGTCACCCGCTGCTCGATGGCACCGAACAGGCTCAGGCCGTCGCGGCCCTTCATCTCGATCCGGATGGTGTCGCCGAAGGCCATGTACTCGGTCTTGGGCACGCCGTCCGCGATGGTCTCGAGGGCACGCTTCTCGGCGATGCAGCTGGCGCCGTGCGAGGCGTCCTGGTTGCTCACCGTGCCCGAGCCCACGATCGTGCCGGCGCGCACGTTGCGGGTCTTCGCCAGGTGCGCGATCAACTGGCCAAAATGGAAGTGCATCTCCGGGCCGGCCTCGGTCAGGCCCACGCGGCGTCCGTTCCAGGCGGATTGCAGCGTCAGGTGCACGCGGCCCCGGGCCCAGGCCTCGCCCAGCTCGTCCGGCGTGGCCGCGACCGGGCTGAAGGCCGTCGCGGGCTTGCCCTGCAGGAAGCCGAAACCCTTGGCCAGCTCGGGCGGGATCAGGTGGCGCAGGCTCCAGTCGTTGGCGAGCATGATCAGGCGCACGCCTTCGAGCGCCTGGGCCGGGCTCACGCCCATGGCCACGTCGCCGGTGATCACCGCCAGCTCCGCCTCGAAATCGATGCCCCAGGCCTCGGCGCCAAAGTAGGCGTCATCGCAGGGGCCGAGAAAGTCGTCGCTGCCGCCCTGGTACATCAGCGGGTCGGTCTTCAGCGCATCGGGTGCATCGGCTTGGCGCGCCTTGCGCACCAGCGCCACGTGGTTGAGGTAGGCCGAAGCATCGACCCACTGGTAGGCCCGCGGCAGTGGCGCCATGCACTGGCGCGGCTCGAACGGGAACGCGTGCCGCGCCTTGCCGTGGTTGAGCGTGACGAACAGGTCTTCGAGTTGGGGCGAGAGGAAGTTCCAGTCGTCCAGCACCTGCTGCAGGCGCGTGGCGATGCCGGTGGCGAAGTGGGCGGTGGCGAGGTCGCGCGAGACGACGACCAGTTGGCCGTCGCGCGAGCCGTCCTTGTAGGTGGCGAGTTTCATGGGGGGATGGGGTGGGTGCTGCGCCGAGGCTTTGGTGGCAGCATTGTCCGATGAGCCTGGCCGCCGCCCCGACCCCGAGCCCTGCTGGCAGGCGCCGCCTGGGTGGCGCTGGCCTGCTGTTGCTCGTGCTGGTCTGGCACGCCTGGTTGCTGGGGCAATGGCCGGGTGCCGCGCGGAGCAGCGGATCCGACGGGCGAGCCAGGTCGCTTGCGCCGCCATCGCCGAAGGCGCGGCCGCTGCAATTGGTGCCGCTGACAAACGCCCATCGGGCCGAGCCCGACCGGGCTGCGATGCCCGAGACGCGGGTGCCCGCCATGACGCTGGCCGCGCCGGCGCGCCGCAGCGCGCCGCCCGCCGAACCCGTGCCGATGCGCCATCCCCTGGCCGTGGCGCCTGCGTCCGGCGATGCAGCGGCGCTGCCTGCGGCGCCCGAGCCGCCGGGCCCGAACGCGGCCGCCGACATCGACGGCGAGGCCCCGGTATCGGGCCCGGACGGCATCGCGTCGGTGCCGCCGCCGCCCATCTATCCCACCGCCACGCCCGCGCCGGCCCAGCTGCGCTACGCCTTGCAGATTGGCATCGGCGCCGCCGCACGCACCGGCGAGGCCACATTGAGCTGGCAGCACGACGGCGAGCGCTATCGCCTGGCGCTGGTGGGCCAGGACCGCGGCGCACCGCTGGTCACGCAGACGAGCAGTGGCGTGTTCGACGCTGCAGGGCTGGCACCCGAGCGCTTCGTCGACCAGCGCCGCGGGCGACGCGCGCGCAGCGCGAACTTCGAGCGTGACAGCGGCCGCATCCGCTTCTCCGGCCCGCGCACCGAATACCCCGCCTGGCCCGGCGTGCAGGACCGGCTGGGCTGGATCGTGCAATTGGCCGCCATCGCGCAGGCGGCCGGCGCCGTGCCGCCCGAACTGAGCCTGTTCGTGGTGGACGCGCGGGGGGCGGGCGGGCTGTGGACTTTCAAATCCCAGGGAGGCGAGCCGATCGCCACGCGCCTGGGCCTGGTCCAGGCGGTGAAGCTGCTGCGCGAACCGCAGCAGCCCTACGACTGGCGGGTGGAGGCCTGGCTCGACCCGCAACGGGGCTACTGGCCTGCTCGGCTGCGCATGACCCTGCCCCGCAGCGGGGCGGTGTTCGACCTCGGCCTGGTGGCCGAGCCGACGCCCTGAGCCGCCAACTCTGGGCCCGCGCCGGGCTTCGAGGCATTGATTTCCGCGCCAACGGCCTCAGCTTCAAGGCCTGCGGCAACGGTCGTTGGCCCGCTTCGAAGGAGAGAACTGCATGGAAATGCTCTACAACTCGGACAGCTTTGTGGTCGTGGCCTTCGAGATTCCTGTCGAGGGCGCCGGCACGCAGCGCTCGAGGGGTGGGTATGAGATCGTCGACAAGTTCGCCCGCAAGGAGATCTTCATCGAAGGCGAACTGGCCGAACGCTTCCAGCAGGGTGTGCAGGAGTTGGTGGCGCAAGGCCCCAATCCCGAGGCGCTGGACGAGTTCATCGGCAGCTTCACCACGCTGGCGCAGCAGCCCGTCGTCTTGCACTGATCGGATTCACCGCAGGATGCGCCTGCACGGTTCCATCGGATCCGGCACGCCCGGCTGAGGCGCGCGCTCAAGCCGGCGCCGGCCGGACCGATAAGGCTGGCAATGGACCCTTCAATGCCCGCGGCCAGCCCGGCCATCGCCACCGCCATGTGGACCGGCATCGCCTTGCTCGGTGCGGCACTGGCGTTCACCGTGGGCCTGTATTTCAGGCAACGACGGCTGGGCCGGGGCCTGCAATCGGAAGTCGAGGCCTTGACCACCCGCATCGACGAGGCCGAGGACGCGGGCATCGCCGGTGCCGTGACCCGTCAGCGCTTCGATGCGGCGCTGGACGAGGCGGTGATGGCCTGTGACCGCGGCGAACGCAAGCTGAGCCTGTTGTTCGTCCACCTCGACAACCTGCACACCGTCAATGAAGCCTTCGGCCTGGCCTGTGGCGATCGCGCCATGGCCGACCTGGTCGAGCGCCTGCTTGGCGACGCTGGCCCAAGGGCCCTGCTGGCCCGCAACAGTGGCGACACCTTCGTGCTGATGGTCGACAAGCCGCTCGCGGCCGCCTGCGAGGTGGCCGGCAAGACCGTGGCGCACTGCCCGGGGAGCGAGGGCGCGGGCACCGGATTGGTCTGCTCCATCGGCATCTCCAGTTACCCCTTGCACGGTTCGCGTGCCCGCATCGTTGGGCACGCCAGCACCGCGATGCGCGCCGTGCGGCAGGTCGGTGGCGGCGACTTCGCGGTGTTCGACCCCAGCATGGCCGTGGACCTGAAGGACCAGACCGAGTTGTTGCGTGACCTGCGCTTGGCCGTGACCCGCGGCGAGCTGGCGCTGGTCTACCAGCCCAAAGTGGACGCCCGCAGCCTGCAGATCACCGCGGCCGAGGCGCTGGTGCGTTGGCATCATCCGCAGCGCGGCCTGATCAGCCCGACGGTGTTCATTCCCTTGGCCGAACGCTTCGGACTGATCGGCCCCATCGGCAACTGGGTCATCGACGAAGCCTGTCGCCAGGCCGGGGTGTGGCGGCGCGCCGGCTTGCGCATGCGCGTGGCCATCAACATCTCGGCCTACCAGATGCGGCAGGACGATCTGGTGGACCGGCTGCTCGCCGCGCTGGCCACCAACGGCCTGAGCGCCAGCCGATTCACCTGCGAGATCACCGAATCGGTGGCCATGGAGGACACCAAGGTCACCCACCGCACCTTTGACCGCATGCGCCGCGCCGGCCTGCATGTCTCGATCGACGACTTCGGCGTCGGCCAGGCCAGCCTGTCGTACCTGCGCCGCCTGCCTGCCGCCGAACTGAAGATCGACGCCAGCTTCGTGCGCGATCTGGAGACCAGCACGGAAGCCCGTGCCATCGTGGCTGCCGTGGTGCAGCTGGCCCATGCACTGAAACTGCGGGTGGTGGCCGAGGGCGTGGAGACGCAGTTCCAGCGCGATGTGCTGGTGCGAACGGGCTGCGACGAGTTGCAGGGCTACCTGTTCGCCAAGCCCATGTCCGCCCAGGCCCTGTCGCTGTGGGCGGATGAAGACGACGGGCCGTCATCAGGTGGCCGTGGCGGCGGGTTCCGCGCCTCGCTGTTCTGCGACACCGAGCCGGGCTGAGCCTGCACGCGCCTGCGCGCCATGGCGACGGCTTCTACAATTCGCCCATGGTCATTGCTCCCACCTTCACGCCCGGTGCCTACACGCGAGGCGCCACATTGCCCGCCTTGCTGGCCCAGCGCATCGCCATCATCGACGGCGCCATGGGCACCATGGTCCAGCGCTACAAGTTGAGCGAGGCGGACTTTCGTGGCGAGCGCTTCGCCGACCATGCCAAGGACCTGAAGGGCAACAACGACCTGCTGGTGCTCACCCGGCCCGAGGTGGTTCGCGAGATCCACGACGCCTACCTGCGCGCCGGCGCCGACATCATCGAGACCAACACCTTCGGCGCCACGTCCATCGCCCAGGAAGACTACGCGCTGGCCCACACCGCCCGCGACATGAACCTGGCCGCCGCGCGCATTGCCCGCCAGGCGGCCGATGCCGCCAGCACGCCCGATCACCCGCGCTACGTGGCCGGCGCACTCGGGCCGACGCCGCGCACGGCCAGCATCAGCCCCGACGTGAACGACCCCGGCGCGCGCAACGTCAGCTTCGACGAGCTGCGTGCGTCCTATCACGAACAGGCCGCGGCCTTGCTCGAAGGCGGTGTCGACCTGTTCCTGGTGGAGACCATCTTCGACACGCTCAACGCCAAGGCCGCGATCTTTGCGCTGGACGAACTGATGGAGCGCACCGGCGAACGCCTGCCGGTGATCATCTCGGGCACCGTCACCGACGCCTCCGGCCGCATCCTCTCGGGCCAGACCGTGGCTGCGTTCTGGCATTCGGTGCGCCATGCCAGGCCGCTGGCCGTGGGCCTGAACTGCGCACTTGGCGCGGCGCTGATGCGGCCCTACATCGAAGAGCTGGCCAAGGTGGCGGGCGACACCTTCATCAGCTGCTACCCCAACGCCGGCCTGCCCAACCCCATGGCCGAGACCGGCTTCGACGAGACACCGGCGATCACCTCGCGCCTGCTGGCCGAGTTCGCGCAGGCCGGCTTCGTCAACATCGTGGGCGGCTGCTGCGGCACCACCCCCGAGCACATCGCGGCCATCGCGCAGCGCGTGTCGGCCTACCGGCCGCGCTCCCGGCACGACCCGCTGTTCGGCGGGCTGCTGGCCGCCTGAGGCGGCCGCGCCACGGGCTCAATGCGCCGTTGGCGGCAACACCGCGCGCGGCCTGGTCTGCAGGTCGCGGTCCTTCAGCCGACTGATGGCCGCCGGGGCCAGCGCCAGGCGCAGGCTCACCGTGCCGGCATCGGGTGCCGAGGGCAGCAGCGTGAGGCGGTGCGCGGCCACGCCGCGGTCGATCAGCTGCAGGCGCATGCGCTGCTGGCGATCGGTGGCGTCCTGGCCAGGGGCCGCCAGGCCCAAGCGGGTGCGCGGCTGGCGGGCCAGGCTTTGCGCCAGGTGTTGCAGCACGGATCGCAAGCCGGGCGTGGGCTGGTCGGAGCGTGCATCGAAGGCCACGAGCAAGGGCAATTCCACGCGCACCGCACCGTCGGGCTCGCCGGCCACGCGCACCGGCGTGCCCTGGTACAGGCGGGCCAGCCAGCGTTGCTCGGCGGCCAATGGCGACGCGGGCGCGGTCACGTTGGGTGCGGACGCGCTGGCACTGGCCGGTGTCGGCGCGGCCGGATGCGGGCCCGCCACCGCCGCGGCTTTGGCGGCGGCCTCGGCCTTCCGCTCGGGCCCGGCGGTGTGCTCCGATGTGGCCGCGGGCGCGGCGGGTGGTCGCGGCGGGCTGCTGTGGCAAGCGGCCAGCAGCAGGCACCAGACCAGGGCCAGGCGCGAAGGGCAGGGGCGCGGTGCAAAGGGCATCCCGGCATTCCATCCCGCCGGTGCGTTGCAGCCATCACGTTCGATGTAAGGCTGGTGAGCAGGCGTGAGCGCGGCGGCGTGCCGCCCCGATAGAATCCGCCCCTTCCCGAGGAGCGTTGCGACGGCCGATGCAGGCTGCCAGGCTCGGGAGGGCCGGCACCGCTGCCGGCGCTGCAACGGCGCTCACCCTCGCTGAACTGCCCCAGGGTGACCGCGCATGACCCCATCCACCGCCCCATCTGCCGCCGCCGCGCCCATGCGCCTGGCCGGTCTGGAGCCCGTCACCATCGGTGCCGACCATCTGTTCGTCAACATCGGCGAGCGCACCAACGTCACCGGCTCCAAGGCCTTCGCCCGCATGATCCTCGAAGGCCGCTTCGAGGACGCCCTGTCGGTGGCACGGCAACAGGTGGAAAACGGCGCGCAGATCATCGACGTGAACATGGACGAGGCCATGCTCGACAGCCAGGCGGCGATGGAGCGCTTCCTCAAGCTCATCGCCAGCGAGCCCGAGATCGCGCGCGTGCCCATCATGGTGGACTCCAGCAAGTGGAGCGTGATCGAGGCCGGCCTGAAATGCCTGCAGGGCAAGGGCATCGTCAATTCCATCTCGCTGAAGGAGGGCCAGGCCGAGTTCTGCAGGCAGGCCACGTTGTTGCGGCGCTATGGTGCCGCCGCGGTGGTGATGGCGTTCGACGAGCAGGGCCAGGCCGACACCTTCGCGCGCAAGACACAGATCTGCGAGCGCGCCTACCGCATCCTGGTCGGCGAGATCGGCTTCCCGGCCGAGGACATCATCTTCGACCCCAACATCTTCGCCATCGCCACCGGCATCGAGGAGCACGCCAACTACGCGGTGGACTTCATCGAGGCCACGCGCTGGATCAAGGCGAACCTGCCGGGCGCCAAGGTCTCGGGCGGCGTGAGCAACGTGAGCTTCAGCTTTCGCGGCAACGATCCGGTGCGCGAGGCCATCCACACCGTGTTCCTGTACCACGCCATCCAGGCCGGCATGGACATGGGCATCGTCAACGCGGGCATGGTGGGGGTGTACGACGACTTGCCCGCCGACCTGCGCGAGCGCGTGGAAGACGTGGTGCTGAACCGCAGGGCAGACGCCACCGAGCGCCTCTTGGAAGTGGCCGACTCTGTGAAGGGTGCGGCCAAGGACGAGACCACCCGGCTGGCCTGGCGCGTGGGCACCGTGGGCGAGCGCCTGTCGCATGCGCTGGTGCACGGCATCACCGATTTCATCGTGGCCGACACCGAGGAATGCTGGCAGCAAATCAGCGCGACCGGCGGCCGCCCGCTGCATGTGATCGAAGGCCCGCTGATGGCCGGCATGAATGTCGTGGGCGACCTGTTCGGCGCGGGCAAGATGTTCCTGCCGCAGGTGGTCAAGAGCGCGCGGGTGATGAAGCAGGCCGTGGCCCACCTGCTGCCCTACATCGAGGAAGAAAAGCGCCGCACCGAGGCCGCCGGCGGCGACGTCAAGCCCAAGGGCAAGATCGTCATCGCCACGGTCAAGGGCGATGTGCACGACATCGGCAAGAACATCGTCACCGTCGTGCTCCAGTGCAACAACTTCGAGGTCATCAACATGGGTGTGATGGTGCCCTGCCAGGACATCCTGGCCAAGGCGCGGGTGGAGGACGCCGACATCATCGGCCTGTCGGGCCTGATCACGCCCAGCCTCGAAGAGATGCAGCACGTGGCCGCAGAGATGCAGCGCGACGAGTGGTTCCGCCAGAAGCAGATCCCGCTGCTGATTGGCGGCGCCACCTGCAGCCGGGTGCACACGGCCGTGAAGATCGCGCCGCACTACGAAGGGCCGGTGGTCTACGTGCCCGATGCGTCGCGCTCGGTGGGCGTGTGCTCCGATCTGCTCAGCGACGAACGCGCCAAGGCCTACGTCGCCGAGCTCAACGCCGACTACGAGCGGGTGCGCCAGCTGCACGCCAACAAGAAGGCCACGCCGCTGGTGACGCTGGCGGCAGCGCGGGCCAACAAGGCGGTGCTGGATTGGTCAACGTTCGAAACGACGGTTCCGAAGTTCATTGGCCGGCGTGAGTTCCGCAACTTCGACCTCACCGAGCTGGCGGCCTGCATCGACTGGGCGCCGTTCTTCCAGACCTGGGACCTGGCCGGCCGATTCCCGGAGATCCTGCGCGACGAGGTCGTGGGTGCCGAGGCCACGCGGGTGTTCAGCGATGGCCAGCGCCTGCTGCAGCGCGCCATCGACGGCCGCTGGCTGCAGGCCAATGGTGTGGTGGGGCTGTGGCCGGCCAACACGGTCGACGATGACACCATCGAGATCTACAGCGACGAGACCCGCACGCAGGTGCTGATGAACTGGCGGCCGCTGCGCATGCAGACCGAGCGTCCGGTGGTCGAGGGTGTCAAGCGCCCCAACCGCAGCCTGGCCGACTTCATCGCGCCCAAGGGCTTGGCCACGGATCACGTTGGCCTGTTCGCGGTGACAGCAGGCCTCAACGTCGAGAAGAAGGTGAAGCAGTTCGAGGACGCGCACGACGACTATTCCGCCATCATGCTCAAGGCCCTGGCCGACCGGCTGGCCGAGGCCTTCGCCGAGCGCCTGCACCAACGCGTGCGCACCGACTTGTGGGGCTACGCGGCGGGCGAGCAACTGGGCAATGAAGCGCTCATCGCCGAGCAGTACCAGGGCATCCGGCCGGCGCCGGGCTACCCGGCCTGCCCGGACCACAGCGTCAAGCGGGCGATGTTCCGCGTGCTCGATGCGCCGGCCATCGGCATGGGCCTGACCGACAGCCTGGCCATGACACCCGCGGCCAGCGTCTCGGGCTTCTACCTGGCGCATCCTCAGGCCGCCTACTTCAACGTGGGCCGCATCGGTGAAGACCAGCTCGAAGACTGGGCCAAGCGTGAAGGCATGGAGGTCGCGCTGGCCCGTCGCCTGCTGGCGCCGGTGCTGGGCTGAGTGACTGCGCCTGCAGCCTGGAACAGGCCCGCACCCGATGGCCGACATCATCGCGCCCTTGCATCGGGTCCATGGGCTGGACCGACCGGCCCCAGGGCCCGCGAACCGATGATTCGGGAGGCGCGCCGGTGTTGATGATCTGATCTCGCCGGCCCGGCACAATCCCGGGCATGAACCCACCCGAGCGCAAGGTGGCGCTGCTGCTGAACCTGGCGCATGCGTTCGACCACCTGTTCCTGCTGATCTTCGCCACCGCCGTGGCGGCGATCGCTGCCGATTTCGGCTTTGCGCGCTGGGAAGACCTGATGCCCTATGGCGCCGGTGCCTTCCTGATGTTCGGCCTGGCCTCACTGCCCGCCGGGCGCCTGGGCGACCTGTGGGGCCGACGCCAGATGATGCTGGTGTTCTTCGCCGGCATGGGCGCCTCCAGCCTGCTGGCGGCGGCCGCTCAGAATGCGTGGCAGCTGGCCGGCGCGCTCACGCTGCTGGGCGTGTTCTCGGCCATCTACCACCCGGTGGGCATCCCGATGCTGGTGCAGGGCTCGGCCCGGCCGGGGGCCACCATTGGCATCAACGGCTTGTCGGGCAACCTGGGCATCGCGCTGGCCGCACTGGTCACCGGCATGCTGGTCAAGGCGCTGGGCTGGCGTGCGGCCTTCATCGTGCCGGGCCTGGCCTGCTTCGCGATGGGCTGGCTCTTTGCTCGCGTGGTGCCGCACGAGAGCGAGCCGCCGCACCAGCGCACGCGCAAGGCGGCGGTGGTGCTGTCGCCCGGGCAGCTGGCGCGGGTGCTGGTGGTGATGACGGTGACCTCCACCTGCGCCGGCCTGCTGTTCAACCTGACCACCAACGGCAATGGCCGCCTGCTCGATGAGCGCATGCGTGGCGTGGTGCAGGACCCGGCCACGCTGGGCCTGCTGCTGGCGGTGGTGTACGCGGTGGCCTCGCTGGCCCAGGTGATCGTGGGCCGCTTGATCGACCGCTTTCCGCTCAAGCGCCTGCAGCTGATCGTGGTGCTGGTGCAGGCGCCGCTGCTGGCGCTCACCGCGCACGCGCAGGGCTGGTGGCTGTATGCGGCGCTGCTGGCCGCGATGGTGCTGGTGTTCGGCGGCATCCCCTTCACCGACGCCACCATCGTGCGCTATGTGGACGATCGCATGCGCTCGCGCGTGGCCGGCGTGCGCCTGGCCTTGTCGGCCGGCATCAGCTCCGGTGCGGTCTGGGTGCTGGGCCCGGTGGTCAAGTCGGCCGGCTTCGACACGCTGCTGCTGTGGATGGCCGGCATCTCGCTTGTCACGGCGGCGGTGGTGTTGTTTCTGCCGGGTGAGCCAGGGCCCGGTGCAGCGACCTGAGGCCGTCGGTCGACGCGCGGCGGCGCCGACAGGCGTCTGCAGCGCGCCTCATTCTTCCCACTGAAAGCGGGCGATCGCGATCGCGGAGAAGACGGCCGTGAAGGCCAGCATCACCGCCACCGGCAGCCAGGCCGCCTGCAGGCCGAGGCCGCGCCAGGTCATGGCATCGAGCCCGTCGATGGCCCAGCGCGTGGGCACGGCCAGCGACACCGTCTGCAGCCACGCCGGGAAGATGAAGGACGGCACCCAGGCGCCGCCCAGCATCACCATCAGCAGCGTGGCCAGGATGGCCAGGCCGCGTGTGGCCTCTGGCGTCTTGCCCAGTGCCGCGATCATCAGCCCGAAGCTGGCGGTGAGCAGCGCAAAGGACAGCAGCACCAGGATGAAGCCGGGCACGCTGCCCTCGATGCGCACATTGAACACGGCGGCCGCCACCGCGTAGATGACGGCGAAGATCACGACCGCGATCAGTGCGCAGCTGGCGATGCGGCTGCCCAGCAGCTGGGCGCGCGACAGCGGCGCGGCGCGCAGGCGCTTCCACAGGCCCTGGCGGCGCATCATCAGCAGGCCCACGGCCATGTCCACGCCCATCAGCAGGATGAACTGCACGCCCATGCCGGCGAACGAATGCGAGTAGCTGTTGTATTTCACCTCGGGCCGTGAGCTGGCCTCGTTCTCGCGGGTGGTGAAGGGCACGCTGAACTGCGGGCCACCGACCTTGGTCGTGGCGGTGCCGGACGCGGCACCCGATGCGGGTGCGGACGCCTCACGCGCCTGCACCCGCGCGATGCTGTCGAACATGGCCATCAGGTCCTCGCGTTGGCCGGTCGGCATCTGCGCGTTGGCACGCACCTGCTCGCGCAGGTCCGTCATCTGCGCCCCGGCGCTGCTGAACAGGTTCTGGCTCACCTGCTGCATCACGTGCTGCGCGAGCAGGCCGCGCACCAGCGGCAGCACCATCGATTGCGAGGGGTCGTAGCTCAACACCACCTCCGGCTTGGTTGCGCCACCGAACAGCGCCCGCCCGGCCTGCGCGCCAAAGCCCTGTGGCAGGGTGATGGCGGCGCGCAGGTCACCGGCCTTCACCCGGGCCAAGGCCTCGGACTCGCCCGCCTCGCTGACGGTGAGCGTGGCATCGGTCCGCAGGGCGGCCACCACGCGGGCAGACAGCTCGCTGCGGTCCAGGTCGGTGATGGCGATCGGGATGTTGGCCGGCTTGCTGCTGCCGTTGCCGAACAGGCTGCCGAAGAAGGCGGCAATGAGGATGGGCGCGGCGATGCTCATGATCACCGAGCGGCGGTTGGAGAAGTACAGGACCAGGTCCTTGCGCACCAGCGCGATGAGGGCGTTCATGGTGAATTCCTTGCTCCGTCGTGGGATCAATCGCGCAGCTGGCGGCCGGTGAGCGCGAGGAACACGTCCTCCAGGTTCGCGCGGCCCGAGCTCACATGCCGCACCTGCACGCCCGCCGCGGCCACGGCCTGCCAGACGGCGGGGGCGTCGCGGGTGAGGTCGTCGAGGGCCAGGCTCAGGCGCCCGGCGTCGAGCTTGGCGGCGTGCACCCCGGGCAAGGCCAGCAGCGGCTGCGTGTCGAGCACGCCTTCGATGTCGAGCTGCAGCGTGTTGGCGGCGGGCAGCGTGGCCAGCAGCGAAGGCAGGCTGCCGCTGGCCACCACCTGGCCATGGTCGATGATGACGATGCGGTCGGCCAGGCGTTCGGCCTCTTCCATGTAGTGCGTGGTGTAGACCAGGGCCTTGCCGGCGCGCCGCAGCGCTTCGAGGTTGTCGAAGATGGCGTTGCGGCTTTGCGGATCGACGCCGGCGGTGGGTTCGTCCAGCAGCAGTACCGCCGGGTCGTGCACGAGTGCGCAGGCGATGTTCAGGCGGCGCTTCATGCCGCCACTGAAGGTGGCGGGCTTGTCGCGCGCGCGGTCGGCCAGGCCCACCATCGCCAGCACCTCGGCGGCACGCTGTTTCAGGCCTGCACCATGCAATCCGTACAGGGCACCGAAGAGCTCGATGTTGGCCTGGGCGGGCAGGTCCTCGAACAAGGCCAGGTCCTGCGGCACCAGGCCGACGCGGCGCTTGAAGCCCATCTCGTCCTGCGCCAGGGTGATGCCGCCCACGGCGGCCGAGCCGGCATCGGGCTCGGTCAGGCCGGTGATCATGCTCACCGTGGTGGACTTGCCGGCCCCATTGGGCCCGAGCAGGCCCAGGATTTCGCCGGAGGCCACGGTGAAGGACACGTCGACCACGGCGGGCCGGTCGCCATAGGCCTTGCGCAGGCCCTGGACATGAAGGGCAGCTGGCATGCTGGGTGCTCCGTTGGAATGCATGCGGCGCACTCTAGCGGGCCGCGGCGCTGGCCGAGGCGACCGTGCGACGAATCGACAGTGGGCGGCGCGAATGGCCTGCCCAGCCGCCGTGGGGTGCGCCGGCACGGGCGCAGGCCGTGCCTAGAACAGACCGACCACGCGGCCCTTGTCGTCCAGGTCGATGGATTCGGCCGCCGGCTTTCGCGGCAGGCCGGGCATGGTCATGATGTTGCCGCACACCATCACCACGAACTCGGCGCCAGCGGCCAGGCGCACCTCGCGGATGTCGAGCACGTGGCCGGTGGGCGCGCCACGCAGGCTGGCATCGGTGCTGAAGCTGTACGGCGTCTTGGCCACGCACACCGGCAGGTGGCCGAAGCCATCGGCCTGCAGCTTGGCGATGCGTTCACGCACGGCGGGCGAGGCGCTGATGCCGCTGGCGCGGTAGACCTGGGTGGCCAGCTGCAGCACCTTGTCCCACAACGGCGTGTCGTCCGCATAGGCAAAGCGCAGCGTGCTGGGCGTGGCCGCCAGGCGCACCACTTCGTGGGCCAGGTCTTCGGCACCGGCGCCGCCTTCGGCCCAGTGGCGGGTGAAGACCAAGCGCACTTCGTGCCGGCTGGCCCATTCGCGCAGCGCAGCCAGCTCCGCGGGGGTGTCGGCGCTGAACTCGTTGACGGCCACCACACACGGCAGGCCGAACACGCGCTGCAGGTTGTCCACATGCCGTTCCAGATTGCACAGGCCCGCCCGCACGGCGGCCACGTCTTCCGGCAGCAGCTGCTTGGCATCCACGCCGCCATGGAACTTGAGCGCCCGCACCGTGGCCACGATCACCGCCGCGGCGGGCCGCAGGCCGGTCTTGCGGCACTTGATGTCGATGAACTTCTCGGCGCCCAGGTCGGCACCGAAGCCGGCCTCGGTGACCACGTAGTCGGCCAGCTTGAGGGCCGTGCGCGTGGCCAGCACCGAGTTGCAACCGTGCGCGATGTTGGCGAAGGGCCCGCCGTGCAGGATGGCGGGGTTGTTCTCCAGCGTCTGCACCAGGTTGGGCGCGAGCGCGTCCTTCATCAGCACGGCCATGGCGCCATGCACCTTCAGGTCGCTGGCGCGCACCGGGTGCCCTTCACGCGTCGTGGCCACGATGATGTGGCCCAGACGCGTCTTCAAGTCGCGCAGCGAGGTGGCCAGGCACAGGATGGCCATCACCTCCGAGGCCACGACGATGTCGAAGCCATCCTGCCGCGGGAAGCCATTGGCCACGCCCCCCAGGCCCACCGTGATGTCGCGCAAGGCGCGGTCGTTCATGTCCACCACGCGTTTCCAGGTGATGCGCCGCACGTCGATGCCCAGCGCATTGCCGTGGTGGACGTGGTTGTCGATCGCCGCGGCCAACAGGTTGTTGGCCAGGCCGATGGCATTGAAGTCGCCGGTGAAGTGCAGGTTGATGTCTTCCATCGGCACCACCTGCGCATGGCCGCCGCCCGCCGCGCCGCCCTTCATGCCGAACACCGGCCCGAGTGAGGGCTCGCGCAGCGCGATCACCGTGCGCGCGCCGATGCGGTTCAGCGCGTCGCCGAGGCCCACCACGGTGGTGGTCTTGCCCTCGCCGGCGGGCGTGGGGCTGATGGCGGTGACGAGGATCAGCTTGCCATCTGGCCGATCGGCCAGCGAGTCGATGAAGGGCAGGCTGATCTTGGCCTTGTGGTGGCCGTAGGGCACCAGGTGCTCGTCGGCGATGCCGAGCCGATCGCGTGCCAGTTCGGTGATGCGGCGCAGCGTGGCGCGCTGCGCGATGGCGATGTCGCTGTTGTCGTCGGGTTGTCCGGCCAAGGCGTGTCTCCTCATCCACTGTGGGCGGTGGCCCGGGGATCGGTATCCCAGCAGGCCGTGTTTTGTGCCGATGTTGACACAGCCGCTGGCCGCGCCGTTCAGTGGGTGGGCAGTGCGCGCCGGTATTGCATGGCCTCGGCCAGGTGAACGACGGCCAGGCGCTCGGCACCGGCAAGGTCGGCCACCGTGCGCGCCACCTTCAGCACGCGGTGCAGGCTGCGGCCAGACCAGCCCAGCCGCGCGGCGGCGGTTTGCACGAAGCGGTGGGCGGCCTCGTCGAGCGCGCAGACCTCGTCCAGCGCCGTGCCCTGCAGCTGGGCATTGGCACAACCCTGGCGCTGCAGCTGACGTTGATGTGACGCGTCCACGCGGCGCGCCACCACCTCGCTGGGCTCGCCTTCCGGCTGGGCCAGCAGCTCGTCGGGCGCCACGGCGTGCACCTCCACCTGCAGGTCGACCCGGTCGAGGAAGGGGCCGGACAGGCGCGATTGGTAGCGCAGCACCTGCTCGGGCGTGCAGCGGCAACTTCGGCCCGGCACCCTGGCGCCCAGCCAACCGCAGACGCAGGGGTTCATCGCGGCCACCAGCTGGAAGCCCGCAGGAAAGGTGGCCTGGCGGGCCGCACGGGAGATGGTGACCTGGCCCGTCTCCAGCGGCTCGCGCAGGGCTTCGAGCGCGGCGCGCGGGAACTCGGGCAGCTCGTCCAGGAACAACACGCCGCCATGGGCCAGCGAGATTTCGCCTGGCCGCGGCGGCGAGCCGCCGCCCACCAGGGCCACGGCGCTGGCCGAGTGGTGCGGGCTGCGGGTGGGCCGGGCGCGCCAGCGCGTGGGGTCGAAGCCGCCCGGGGCCAGGCCCTGCAGCGCGGCACTGGCCAGGGCCTCTTCGTCGCTCATCGGCGGCAGCAGGCCCGGCAGGCGCTGGGCCAGCATGGACTTGCCGCTGCCCGGCGGCCCGCACATCAGCAGGCTGTGGCGGCCGGCGGCGGCGATCTCCAGGGCGCGCTTGGCGGCGGCCTGGCCGCGCACCTCGCGCAGATCGGTGGTGCGCAACCCGGCCAGCGGTTCGGCCGCGCGGGCGCGGGGCAACCCGGGCACCTCGTCGCCGGGCAGCATGGCGCGCACCACCTCCAGCAGGTGCCCGGCGCCATGCACAGGCACGTGGGTCGCCAGCGCGGCCTCGCCAGCGCTGGCAGCGGGCAGCACCAGGTGCCGATGGCTGCCACTGCGGCCCAAGGCCAGGGCCAGGGCCAGCGCGCCGCGCACCGGGCGCAACTCGCCGGCCAGCGAGAGCTCGCCCGCAAACTCGCACTGCGCCAGCTTCGCCGGGTCCAGCTGCCCATCCGCGGCCAGGATGCCCAAGGCGATCGGCAGGTCGAAGCGACCCGATTCCTTGGGCAGGTCGGCCGGCGCCAGGTTCACGGTGATGCGCTTCTGGTGCGGGAACGCAAAGCCCGAGTTGGTGAGTGCGGCGCGCACGCGCTCGCGCGACTCGCGTACTTCGGTGTCGGCCAGGCCCACCAGCGTGAAACTGGGCAGGCCGTTGGCCAGGTGCACCTCCACCTGCACTTCGGGCGCTTGCAACCCGTCCAGCGCGCGGCTGGCGATGACGGCCAATGACATGGACAGCTCCGTGGTCTTTGTCCATCTTCTGGCCGCAGGCGCTGTGGCGCATCGCCCAGGCGCGGGGGCACACCCATCAGAGGGCCGCCATCGGAGGGGTATGTCACGAACCGGCGCACGCGCTTGGTGCGCCCGCCAGCCGCGCCCCGAATCGGTGCGTGACGGGCTCGGGCGCGGGCCAGACCACACCGGCTTGGGGCATCGACGGGGCAAAGCGGTCGATTGCGAGGTGGCATGGAAGCTGCAAACACCTGCTCCGAACCCCCGTATCCACCCATCCCTCCGGAGCTTGCCCATGAAGACCCAGTTCATCGCCCTTGCGGCCCTCGCCACGATCACCAGCCTGCCAGTGGCCGTGCACGCCGAGGACGCCCCGTCCACCACCTTCAACGTGGGCGTGGTCACCGACTACCGCTACCGCGGCATCTCCCAGACCCGTCTGAAGCCTGCGCTGCAGGGTGGCGTGGACTACAGCAACCCGAACGGCCTGTACCTGGGCGCCTGGGCCTCGACCATCAAGTGGATCAAGGACGTGGGTGGCGACGCCAACGTCGAGCTCGACCTGTACGGCGGCTACAAGGGCGAGATCGCCAAGGACTTCGGCTACGACGTGGGCGTGCTGGCCTATGTGTACTCGAGCAACAAGCTGACGCCCAGCGCCAACACCACCGAAATCTATGGCGCGCTGACCTATGGCCCGGTCACCGCCAAGTATTCGCACTCGGTGACCAACACCTTTGCCAACCCCGACAGCAAGAACAGCAACTACCTGGACCTGTCAGCAACGTTCGAAGTAACGGATGGATGGAGCCTGGTGCCGCACATCGGTCACCAGCGCATCAGTGGCCCGGTGAGCGGCGTCGGCAGCTACACCGACTATTCGCTGACGCTGTCCAAGGACTTCAAGGGCCTGGTGCCCAGCATCGCGATCGTGGGCACGGACGCCGACAAGGGCTTCTATTCGTCGCCGGTCAACAACAAGGCACTCGGCAAGTCGACGCTGGTGCTCGGCCTCAAGTACAACTTCTAAGGAGAGATGTCCATGAAGATGGTCACTGCCATCGTCAAGCCCTTCAAGCTTGATGAAGTGCGTGAAGCCCTCAGCGCCATCGGCGTGCAGGGCATCACCGTCACCGAGGTCAAGGGCTTCGGCCGCCAGAAGGGCCACACGGAGCTGTACCGCGGTGCCGAATACGTGGTCGATTTCCTGCCCAAGGTGAAGATCGAAGCCGCCGTGGACGACGCCATCGTCGAACGCGTGATCGAGGCCATCGAGGCCTCCGCCCGCACCGGAAAGATCGGCGACGGCAAGGTCTTCGTCTCCCCGCTGGAACAGGTGGTGCGCATCCGCACCGGCGAAGTCGGCAAAGACGCCCTCTGAGCGCACCCCACCACGGCACCCACTTCGTTGGAAAGCAAACTCCCATGAGACAGTTCATCGCATCACTTGCCCTGGGCCTCGCGGTCCTGGGCTTTGCGGGCACCTCGTCCGCACAGGACGCGGCCGCCTCGGCGCCCGCGGCCGCTGCATCGGTCGCCGCGGCGCCGGACGCCGCCAGCGCTCCGGCAGCCGCTGCTGCGGCCACGGCGCCGGCTGCGGCCTCCGCGGCTGCGCCCGCCGCCTCCACCCCGGTGGCCAACAAGGGCGACAACGCCTGGATGCTGGTCTCCACCCTGCTGGTCATCATGATGACGGTGCCGGGCCTGGCCCTGTTCTACGGCGGCCTGGTGCGCAGCAAGAACATGCTGTCGGTGCTGATGCAGGTGCTGGTGACGTTCTCGCTGATCGTCGTGCTGTGGTTGGTGTACGGCTACAGCCTGGCCTTCACCGAGGGCAACGCCTACGTCGGTGGCCTGGATCGCCTGTTCCTCAAGGGCATCTTCGATCCAGTGAAGGGTGACTTCGCCATGGCCGCCACCTTCAGCAAGGGGGTCTACATTCCCGAGCTGCTGTTCGCAGCCTTCCAGGCCACGTTCGCCGGCATCACCTGCTGCCTGATCGTCGGCGCCTTCGCCGAACGCATCAAGTTCAGCGCGGTGCTGTTGTTCTCGGCGCTGTGGTTCACCTTCAGCTACGCGCCCATCGCCCACATGGTGTGGTTCTGGATGGGTCCGGACGCCTATGCCAGCAAGGACGTGGTCGACGCGATGAACGCCAAGGCCGGCATGATGTGGCAATGGGGCGCGCTGGACTTCGCCGGCGGCACCGTGGTGCACATCAACGCCGCCGTGGCGGGGCTGGTCGGCGCCTTCATGATCGGCAAGCGCGTGGGCTATGGCAAGGAAGCCATGGCGCCGCACAGCCTGCCGCTGACGATGGTCGGTGCCTCGCTGCTGTGGGTGGGCTGGTTCGGGTTCAACGCTGGCTCGGCGCTGGAAGCGGGCAACTCGGCCGTGCTGGCCTTCATGAACACCTTCACCGCCACAGCCGCCGCCGTGCTGGCCTGGTGTCTGGGTGAGGCGATGATGCGCGGCAAGGCCTCGATGCTGGGCGCCGCTTCGGGCGCCGTGGCCGGTCTGGTGGCGATCACGCCGGCCGCCGGCAACGTCGGCCTGATGGGCGCCATCGTCATCGGCTTCGTCGCCGGCTTCGCCTGCCTGTGGGGTGTCAATGCCCTCAAGCGCATGCTCGGTGCCGACGACGCGCTGGACGTGTTCGGCGTGCACGGCGTGGGCGGCATCGTGGGCGCCCTGCTCACCGGCGTGTTCAACACCCAGGACCTGGGCGGCCCCGGGCTGGTGACCGATTGGGTCACCGCCACCGTCGGCTCCAACGGCATCGGTGCCCAGGTGTGGATCCAGGCCAAGGCGGTTGGCGTGACCCTCCTGTGGTCCGGCATCGTGGCCGCCGCGGCCTTCAAGATCGTCGACCTGACCATCGGTCTGCGTGTCTCCGAAGAGGAAGAGCGCGAAGGCCTGGACATCAGCTCGCACGGCGAGACGGCCTACAGCAAGTAAGCCCCGCCAAGTCGGTATCAGGGTTCCTTTCGAGCGAGTTTGGGGCGGCCTGCGGGCCGCCCTTTTTTCGTCTGGCCACTCACAGCCTTTGGCAGAACGCCATCAGGTGGTTGCGAAACCACTGGTGGCCCGCATCCGCCTCCAGCGATTCGTGCCACATCAGGTACACCGGGAATTGCGGGATGCGCAGCGGCACCGCGTGCAGCCTGAGCCGGAAGTTGTCGGCGTACAGCTGCGCCATGCGCCGCGGCAGCGTGCAGATCATGTCCGTGCTCTGCACCATCAGCGGCATGGAGATGAAGTGCGGCACCGTCACCGCGATGCGGCGCTGCAGGCCGCGCTTGGACAGCGCCAGGTCGATCATCGGCCTGGCGTTGGACGGGCCGCCGAGCACGATGTGGCGCTGCGCCAGGTACTGCTCCAGGCTCAGCCGCTCGCCCAACGCCGGGTGGCCGGGCCGCGACAGGCTCATCAGCGTCTCGGTCATCACGCACTTGTTGCGGTAGACGGATTCGGGCAACGCGAAGTAGTCCAGGGCCAGATCCACCGCGCCCTCGCGCAGTTCGGCCTTGAGCTGCGCGCTGGATTCGGCACGGATGCGGATGCGCAGGTTGGGCGCCGCCTCGGCCAGCCAGCGCGTGAAGCCGGGCAGGATCACGGCCTCGCCGTAGTCCTCCACCGCCACCACGAACTCGCGCTCGGCCAGGGCGAAATCGAAGGTCTCGTCACCGCGCAGGCCGCGTTCCAGGGTGGTCAGCGCATGCCGGATGGGCTCGGCCAGGCGCTTGGCCTTGGCCGTGGGCAGCATGCCTTGCGCGCTGCGCTCGAACAGCGGGTCGCCGAGCCGCTCGCGCAGCCGGGCCAGCGCATTGCTCACCGTGGGCTGCGACAGGTGCAGCTTCTGTGCGGCCTTGGAAATGCTGCGCTCGCCGTGGATGGCGTCGAAGACCAGCAGCAGGTTCAGATCCAGCGTGCGCAGGTTCACGGCGAGGTTGGCGTTGCAATATTTGGATTTTGAATACTGCTCATTTGACATCAGAAGTAGATGAATGGTGGGGCGACTCCATACTGGCCCGTCGTCGTGACCCGCCCTGGGAGATCCGCATGCGCAGCCTCTGGAAACTCGCCGCCCGGGCCTTGCTGGCGCTGGGCGCGTGCAGGGCGTCGGCGCAGGGCTACCCGAAGAAGCAAGTGCGCGGGGTGGTGGCGTGCGGGGCGGGCGGCAACATGGAGCACCGGCGGCCCACGCTCGGCAAGGTGGGGCAGCTGCCGGGGCAGACCTTCGTGGTCGACTACCGCCCCGGTGCCGGCGGCAACATCGGCGCCGACGCCACGGCCAAGTCGCCCGCCGACGGCTACACGCTGGTGATCGGCACCATCGGCACGCACGCGATCAACCCGAGTGCCTATGCCAAGATGCCCTACGACGCGGTCAAGGACTTCACGCCCATCGTCTCGCTGGCCACGATGACCAACGTGGTGGTGGTCAACCCGGCCATGCCGGTGAAGACCATCCAGGAATTCATCGATCACGCCAGGGCCAACCCCGGCAAGCTCAACTTCGGCTCACCCGGCAACGGCTCGTCTGCCCACCTCACCGGCGAACTGTTCGCGCAGACCAACGGCCTGAGCCTGCAGCACGTGCCCTACAAGGGCAGCGCACCCGCCATGCTCGACCTGATGGCCGGGCGCATCGATGTGACGTTCGACAACATCCCCTGCCGCTGCAACACATCCGATCGGGCAAGCTGCGCGCGCTGGCCGTCACCGCCGCGCAGCGCTCGGCGGTGCTGCCGGACATGCCCACGCTCGGCGAACAGGGCATCAAGGGCTTCGACGTCAGCTCCCGGTACGGCATCTACGCGCCGGCAGGCCTGCCGCGCGAACTGGTGGGCAAGCTCAACGCCGCGTTCAACGAGGCGCTGCGCACGCCGGAGATCCGCGACCAGCTCAGCAGCCAGGGCTGGACAGTGACGGGCGGCACGCCCGAGCAGTTCGCTAACTTCACCCAGGCCGAGCTGGATCGCTGGGCCAGGTGGTCAAGGCCGCCAACGTGCGCATCGAGTGAGCCAGGGCCCTGGCCCGCTGTCCGTCCCCAACGAACGAGGAAACCCATGCGATCAGAAGTCGCCATCGTCGGCTGCGGCCGCACGCCCTACAGCCGCGCCAAACCGGGCGAGCCCGTGCGCACGGTCGACGACTACATCGCCTGGGCGGCCGACCTGGCGCTGCAGCAGGCCGGCCTGTCCAAGAACGATTTCGACGGCCAGGGCCTGGGGTGGCCCATGCCGAGGTGGCCACACGGTGAACTGGTCGGCGGCGGTGGCGGAGAACCTGGGGCCCAGCCCGCAGGTGCTGATCCGCGCCGACCAGGGTGGCGCCTCGGCCTCGGCGATGCTGATCCGCGCGGCCGCGATGATCCGGTGCGGCATCGTCGACCGCGTGCTGGTGGTCGGTGCCGACACGCCACTGAACATGCCCTCGATCGCGCCCGGCCTGCCACTCTCGCCCGAGCGCACGCGTGGCGTGTACTGGGATTTCCAGGGCCCCTTCGGCGTGATGGGGGCCAGCGCGCAGTTTGCGCTGGTGCTCAGCCGCTACCTGCACGAGCATGGCGTCACCCCCGAGCAGATGGGCAAGGTCGCGGTGAATGCGCGCTATCACGCTTCCTTGCACGAGGGGGCCATCTATCGCCAGCCTTTCACGTTGCAGGACTACCTCGATTCGCGCATGCTCAGCGACCCGATCCGCCTGCTCGACTGCGTGCCCATCGTCAACGGCGGCCTGGCCTACATCGTCACCTCGGCCAGGACCGCACGCACGCTCACCGACAAGCCGGTGTACCTGCGCGGCTTCGGTGAGGTCAACAACTACTACCGCGGCTCGCGCGCGCTGCCCGATGTCACGTACACGGGCTTCACGCAGACCGGCCCGCAGGCCATGGCGATGGCCGGCGTGACGCACCGCGACATCCAGTTCCTGCAGCCCTACGACGACTACCCCTTCATCGCGATGATGACCATCGAGGACCACGGTTTCTGCAAGAAGGGCGAGGGCGGCCGGTTCGTGCAGGACCACGACCTGCACTTCGACGGCGACTTCCCGCTGTCCACCGACGGCGGGCAGCTGTCCGGCGGCCAGCCGGGCGGTGCCATCGGCGGCTTCATGCCGCTGATCGAAGCGGTGACGCAGCTGCGCGGCGAGGCCGGCGCGCGGCAGGTGCCGGGTGCGCGGGTGGGCATTTCCTGCGGCTTCGGCGGCATCCCCTACGGTCGCCCGGCCGCAGCTGCGTTTCGCTGGTCTTCTCGAACGAGGCGTGATCATGGCCATGCCGAATCCCACACCCGCGCCGGGCAAGCCGCTGCCAACGATCACCGACCTCACGCGCCCGTTCTGGACGGCGGCGAAGGAGGGCCGGCTGGTGCTGCAGAAGTGCCAGCGCTGTGGCGTCTTCAACTTTCACCCCAAGGCCTGGTGCATCGACTGCGGCAGCCGTGAGCTGGTGTGGACGGACGCCAGGCCCTTCGGCACCGTCTACGCGACCACCATCTCGCGCTCGGTGGCGATGAACTTTCAGGGCTGGCAGGCCGAGCTGCCGGTGCTGATGTGCCTGATCGACCTGGACGATGGCGCCCGCATGTACGGCCAGGTGACGCATTCGCGCCCGAGGGCCTGCACATCGGCATGCGGGTGCAGGCGCATTTCGAGGCCATCAGCGAGGAGGCCGGCATCCCCAAGTTCCGTCCGCTCGAAACGGGTTGAGCGATGAGTGGCGAAGCGCCTCCCGATGCGCTGACGCTGGCCAAGGCTGGCATGCGCGACGTGCCCTTCGATTGGCAGGATGCACTTCGCCTGGACGATCTGCTCAGCGACGAGGAGCGCATGGTGCGCGACAGCGCGCGCTTATGCGCAGCAGCGGCTGATGCCGCGCATCCTGCAGGCGCACCGCGACGAGAGCTTCGACCCTGGCGGTGATGCGCGAGATGGGCGAGCTGGGCTTCCTGGGCGCCACCATCCAGGGCTTCGGCTGTGCCGGCATCAGCTACGTGGGCTACGGCCTGGTGGCGCGCGAATTCGAGCGCGTGGACACCGCCTACCGCTCGGCCCTGGGCGTGCAGAGCACGCTGAGCATGATGCCGATCTACCTGTTCGGCAGCCAGGCGCAGCGCGAGCGCTTCCTGCCCGTGATGGCGCGCGCCGAGCGCCTGGGCTGCTTTGGCCTGACCGAGCCCGACCACGGCTCCGACCCCGGCTCGATGACCACGCGCGCCCGGCAGGTCGAAGGCGGCTGGCGCCTGAGCGGCACCAAGACCTGGATCACGCACGCGCCCGTCGCCGATGTGATGGTGGTCTGGGCCAAGAACGACGAGGGCCGCGTGGGCGGCTACCTGCTCGAGCGCGGCATGCCGGGCCTGGGCACCGCCAAGATCGAGGGCAAGTTCTCGGTGCGTGCCTCGCCCACCGGCGAGATCCACATGGACGAGGTGTTCGTGCCCGAGGCCAACCGCCTGCCGGATGCGAGTGGTCTGGCCGCGCCGTTTGCGTGCCTGAACAACGCGCGCTTCGGCATCTGCTGGGGCGCCATGGGCGCCGCCGAATTCTGCTGGCACGCCGCGCGCCAGTACGCGCTGGACCGCAAGCAGTTCGGCCGCCCGCTCGCCGCCAACCAGCTGGTGCAGAAGAAGCTGGCCGACATGCAGACCGAGATCAGCCTGGGCACCTTGGCCTGCCTGCACCTGAGCCGCCTGCGCGACGCGGGCCAGGCCAGCCCGGAGATGGTGTCCCTGCTCAAGCGCAACAGCTGCGGCAAGTCGCTCGACATCGCGCGCCAGGCGCGCGACATGCATGGTGGCAACGGCATCGCGGACACCTACCATGTCATCCGCCACGTATTGAACCTGGAGACGGTGAACACGCTGGAGGGCACGCACGACATTCATGCCCTGGTGCTGGGCCGTGCGCAGACCGGCATCTCGGCATTCAACTGAACACGGACATGAGCACCGCATCCACCGTGCGCGCCGAGGCGATCCGCCGACCGATCCAGCCGCGCTCCATCGCGGTCATCGGCGCTTCGGCCGATCTGGCCAAGATCAACGGCCGGCCGCTCAAGCACCTGCTGGAAAAGGGCTATGCCGGGCGCATCCTGCCGGTGAATCCGAAATACGCGCAGATCGCCGGCCTGCCCTGCGTGCCCAGCATCGAGGCCCTGCCCGAGGCGGCCGACCTGGCCATCGTGGCCGTGCCGGCAGCCGAGGTGCTGGCCAGCATCGATGCGCTGGGCCGGCTCGGCGTGAGCGCGGCGGTGGTCTTCAGCTCGGGCTTTGGCGAGACGGGTGCGGCCGGCCTGGCGCTGGAACGCGCGGTGGCCGATTGCGCGCGTGGCCACGGCATGGTGCTGTGCGGCCCCAACTGCCTGGGCTTCGTCAACGCCTTCGACAAGGTCTATGCCACCTTCAGCCAGTACGCCGACGGCGAGACCGGGCCCGGGCCCATCGCCTTCGTCACGCAGTCGGGGGCTTTCGGCACGGCCATCGCGGCCTTGGCGCGCCAACGCGGCCTGGGCCTGGGCTACTTCATCAACACCGGCAACCAGGCCGACCTGGACTTCAGCGAGCTGATGGGCGCCGTGATCGATGACCCGCGCATCCGCGTGGCCGCTGGCTACCTTGAAGGGTTGGAGGATGGGGCGTCGTTGATCCGCCTGGCCCGGCGTTGCCTCGCCCGGGCAAGCCACTGGTGCTGACCAAGGTGGGCCGCATGGCGTCAGGCCAGCGCGCGGCGGCTCCGCACACCGCGCGCTGGCGGTGGCCGACGCGGTGTTCGATGCCGTCGTGCGCCAGTACGGGTGTGCTGCGCGCGCGCAACGAGGAGCAGATGCTCGACATGCTGCAGGCGCTGAGCCAGGATCGCCGCCCGCGTGGCCGGGGCCTGGGCATTGCCACGCAGTCGGGCGGCGCCGGCGTGATGATGGCCGACCGCGCCGAAGAAGTGGGCCTGCAGGTGCCGGAGCTGAGCCCAGCCTCGCAAGCCCGGTTGGCGCAGGTGATGCCGGCCTTTGGATCGACCGGCAACCCGGTGGATGTGACGGGGCAGTTCGTGGCGCGGCCCGAACTGCTGCGCGAATCGGTGCTGGCGCTGCTGGACGACCCCGCCGTCCACATCGGCATCGTGTGGCTGCAGCTGATGACGGCGCATGTGGACACGCTGGTGCGCATCTTCTGCGAGATCCGCGACCGCAGCGCCGGGCGCGACCCCAAGCCCTGGTTCGTCTGCTGGGTGGCGGCGCCACCGAGGCCCTGCAGCGCCTGCGCGCCTGAAGGCATCGTGGTGTTCCAGTGCGGGCGAGCGCGCGGTGGAGGCCGCCGCGGCACTGGCACGCTACGCCTGCTTCATGGCCGAGGCGGCGGGCCGTCGGGTCGGGCCTGCGCTGCCGCCACTGTTCTTGCCTCCGCTCGATGCAGGGTTGGTTGACCGATGGCGTGGTGCCCAGCGTGCAGGCCACGGCTTGGCTGCAGGCGGCCGGCGTGCCGATGGCCGCCGTGACCCTGGCGGGCAACGAGGCGCAGGCCGTGGCGCAGTGGCGCGAGGCAGGCACCGCGGTGGCGCTGAAGATCGAGTCGCCCGACATCACGCACAAGACCGAAGTGGGTGGCGTGCTGTTGAGGCTCGACGACGAGGCCGCCGTGCGCGAGGGCTTCCACACGCTGATGCAGCGCGCTCGCTCGGCGGCACCGCAGGCCCGCCTCGATGGCGTGCTGGTGCAACCGATGGCGCAAGGCCATCTGGAGCTGGTGATGGGGGTGCAGCGCGACCCGGTCTTCGGCATGGTGGTCATGGTGGGGCTGGGCGGGGTGCTGGTGGAGGTGTTGAAGGACGTGGTCTTTCGCCATGCCCCCTTCGGCGCGGACGAGGGCCTGGCCATGCTGAGCGAGCTGCGCATGGGCGCCCTGCTCGATGGTGTGCGCGGCCAGCCTGGCGTGGACCGCCGGGCGCTGGCGCAGATGCTCAGTGCGCTGTCACACTGGGCCGCGGCCATGCAGCCCTGGCTGGCCGAACTGGACCTCAATCCCGTGCTGGTGGGCGCCGCTGGCCCGCTGGCCGTGGACTGCGTGATGGTGCTCCAGCACCAAGGCACCAACCACGCGCCGGCCCGCTGAAGCCAATGGCCGTGCCCGACTCACAACACAAGGAGACCAGACCCATGGACCCCATCGACCCCACCTAGACGAGGCGCCTGCTGCTCGGCGCCGCGCTGACCGGCCTGGCGCTCGCCAACGCTTCGGCCTGGGCGCAGAGCACCTACCCGAATCGGACGCTGACGGTGATCTCGCCCTTCAGCGCCGGCGGCGATGCCGACCTGGCGGCGCGCAACTTCGCCGCGGCCGCGCAGCGCGCCCTGGGGCAGGCCGTGGTGGTGGTGAACAAGACCGGCGCCAGCGGTGTGATCGGCTCGGCGCAGGTGGTGGCCGCAGCGCCCGATGGCTACACCTTGCTGCTGGCGCGCACCGGCTCGCAGGCCATCATGCCCGCGGTGCAGCCCACGGCCACCAAGTACAAGTGGGACGACTACACCTTCATCGGCATGCTGGAGCTGAACCCCTACGGCTGCATGGTCAACGCCAAGTCGCCCTACAAGACCTTCGACGACCTGGTCAAGGCGATCGGCAGCAAGGGCAAGTCGCTCAATTTCGGCACCGCGGGTGTGCTCACCACCAACGACATGGGCCCGCGCGAGCTGTTCCGCCTGCTGAAGCTGACCGACCAGGCGCCGACGCAGATCCCCTACAAGGGCACCGGCGAGGCCACGCAATCGCTGCTGGCGGGCGAGACCGACTTCTCGTGCGGCAGCATGGGCTCGTTCCTCAGCCACATCAAGGCTGGCACCCTGCGCGCCTTGATGGTGACCACCGCCGAGCGCATGGCCAGCCTGCCCGAGGTGCCGACGGCGCGCGAGCTGGGCTTTGCCGGCATGGAGCGCATCGTGGGTTGGAGTGCGGTGCTCGGTCCGCCCAGGCTGCCGGCCGACGTGCGCGAGAAGCTGGCCGCCACGCTCAAGACCATCGCCGCCGACCCCGCCTGGTTGGCCGGCACGGCGCTGACCGGTTCGCTGCCGTACGTGAAGTCCGCCGACGAGACACGCGAGTACATGCAGAGCCAGTACCAGCTCTATCGCACGCTGGGCGAGCAGTTGGGCATCATCGACGGCAAGATGTAGCGCCGGCGACGCCGCGTTGGGGGCTTGTGGCGGGGCGCGGCGCCCCCATCTGGCGCAGGTGGCCATCCCTGCCAGAATCGTTCACCCCCTGCCGCCCCGCCCGTCGCCATGGTTCCCCACCTGATCACCGCCCTAGCCAGCCCCATCAACGAGCTGGAGCAGCGCATCCTGGAGTCCATGCCGGCCATCGAGCGCTGGTTCCGGCTCGAGTGGATGGAACACACGCCGCCGTTCTATACCGCGGTGGACGTGCGCAACGCCGGCTTCAAGCTGGCGCCGGTGGCCACCAACCTGTTTCCCGGCGGCTTCAACAACCTCACGCCGCAGATGCTGCCGCTGGCCGTGCAGGCGGCCATGGCCGCCATCGAGAAGATCTGCCCCGAGGCCAAGAACCTGCTGCTGATCCCCGAGCAAGGCAACCGCAACTCGTTCTACCTGCAGAACCTGCTGCAGCTGATGCGCGTGTTCACCCAGGCCGGCCTGAATGTGCGACTGGGCACGCTGGATGCCGACATCACCGCGCCCACGCCGCTGCTGCTGCCCGAGGGCGAGCAGCTGGTGCTGCATCCGCTCAAGCGCACGCGCGGGCGCCTGGGCCTGAAGGACTTCGATCCCTGCACCATCCTGCTCAACACCGACCTGGCCGCCGGTGTGCCCAAGGTGCTGGAAAAGCTGCACGAGCAGTACCTGCTGCCGCCACTGCACGCCGGCTGGGCCACACGCCGCAAGTCGAACCACTTCAAGAGCTACGAAGAGGTGGCCAAGAAGTTCGCCAAGCTGCTGGGCATGGACCCATGGCTGATCAACCCGATGTACGCCGCCTGTGGCGAGGTCGATTTCACCGACGGCACGGGGCTGGACAACGTGCGCGCGCAGGCCGAGGCGCTGCTCACCAAGATCCGCCGCAAGCACAAGGAATACGGCATCAGCGACAAGCCCTTCGTCGTCATCAAGGCCGACAACGGCAGCGGGCTGGGCATCAAGGCCATCAGCGATGCCAAGGAACTGGACGACCCGGCGCTGCGCGAGCGCTGCCAGCGTCACGCCGCGCTGCACGGCCCCGGCGTGGCCGAGTTGATCGTGCAGGAGGGCGTGCCCACCAATGAGCGCGTGAACGAGGCGCTGGCCGAGCCGGTGGTCTACATGATCGACCGCTACGTGGTGGGCGGCTTCTACCGGGTGCGGGCCGAGCTGGGCCAGGGCGACGAAGAGGCCACTTCCGCGACCGCGAGCTATGTGCCGCTGGCCTTCGCCGAGAGCCACCACCTGCCCAAGCTGGGCGAGAAGCCCGGTGCCAGTGCGCCCAACCGTTTCTACATGTACGGCGTGATCGGTCGACTGGCGATGCTGGCCGCCAGCTACGAGCTCGAGGCCACCGATCCGGACGCCGAGGTCTACGACTGAGCCCGCGCCCGCCCGCCGCTTCGGGCTGGCGGCCCGCGTTTGTCAAGCCGGCTGTGGCGTAGTTGCCATAGCGGGGCCTTGACGCGGTGCAACGCGCCCGGCGCACAATGGCTGCTTTTGTTTTCGGTGCTGGCGACCCCGGTGCCAAGCTGCTTTGAGCAAGGCACACGCCCCCAAGAGCCCGGCCGCCCTGGCCGCGCTGACGCTCGGCGCACTGGGCGTCGTCTATGGCGACATCGGCACCAGCCCGCTGTATGCGCTGAAGGAAGTCTTCCACGGCGGGCACGTGGCCCCCACGTCGGCCAACATCCTCGGGGTGCTGTCGCTGATCTTCTGGACGATGACCATCATCGTCTCGCTCAAGTACGTGCTGCTGATCCTGCGCGCCGACAACAACGGCGAAGGCGGCCTGATCGCCATGCTGGCGCTGGCCACCACGGCGGTGAAGGACCGGCCCGCCCTGCGCCGCGTGCTGATGACGGTGGGCCTGTTCGGCACGGCCATCTTCTATGGCGACGGCGTGATCACACCGGCCATCTCGGTGCTGTCCGCGGTGGAGGGCCTGGAGGTGGCCGCCCCGGCGCTGCACAGCTGGGTCATTCCGCTCACCTTGATCGTCCTGACCGGCTTGTTTGCCGTGCAGCGCTTCGGCACCGGCGGCATCGGCAAGTTCTTCGGGCCCATCACCCTGGTGTGGTTCATCGTGCTGGTGGCATTGGGCATTCCGCACATCCTGGCCAACCCGGCCGTGCTGGTGGCACTGAACCCGGCCTACGCCGTCGCGTTCTTCGTGCACAACCCGACGGTGGCCTTCGTCGGCCTGGGCGCCGTGGTGCTGTGCGTCACCGGCGGCGAAGCGCTCTACGCCGACATGGGCCACTTTGGCAAGCGGCCCATCCGCATTGCCTGGTATGGCTTCGTGATGCCCGCGCTGGTGGTGAACTACTTCGGCCAGGGCGCCATGCTGCTGGCCCATCCCGATGCCGTGGACAACCCCTTCTTCAAGATGACGCCGGAGTGGGCGCAGCTGCCGATGGTGTTCCTGGCCACGGCGGCCACCGTGATCGCGTCGCAGGCGCTGATCTCGGCGGCCTTCTCGGTCACCAAGCAGGCCATCCAGTTGGGCCTGCTGCCCCGCATGGCGATCAAGCACACTTCGGTGCGCGACACCGGCCAGATCTACGTGCCGTTGATCAACTGGGGGCTGTTCGCCTTCATCGTGCTGGCCGTGGCGCTGTTCAAGACCTCGTCCAACCTGGCCTCGGCCTATGGCATTGCGGTGACACTGGACATGACCATCACCACCGTGATGACCTTCTTCGTGATCCGCTTCGGCTGGAAGTACGCGCTGGTCCCCAGCCTGCTGGCCACGATCTTCTTCTTCGTCATCGACATCACCTTCTTCCTCAGCAACATGCTCAAGCTGGTGGCCGGCGGCTGGTTCCCGCTGGTGCTGGGATTCGGCATGTTCCTGCTGATGATGACCTGGGCGCAGGGCCGCAAGCTGATGCAGGCCCGGCTGCGCGACGACGCGATCGAGCTGAAGGGCTTCCTCGATGCGGTGTTCATCAGCCCGCCCACTCGCGTGGCCGGCACGGCCGTCTTCCTGGCCGCCGAAGAGGGCCTGACACCCAACGCCCTGCTGCACAACCTGAAGCACAACAAGGTGCTGCACGAGTACAACCTGTTCGTCAGCGTCAAGCACCACGAGGTGCCCTGGGTGGGCTTCGACAAGCGCATCCAGATGGAATCGCTGGGCCACGACTGCTGGCAGGTGGTGCTGCACTTCGGCTTCAAGAACGACCCCGACGTGCCCGAGGCGCTGAAGCTGCTGGAAGACCGCGGCATCCCGTTGCCGGACATGGACACCAGCTACTTCCTCAGCCGCGACATCGTGATCCCCACCTTCGGCGATGGCATGTCGCTGTGGCGCGAGAAGCTGTTCGCCGGCATGCACCGCAACGCCGCCGCGGCGGCCGATTTCCTCTACCTGCCGTCCAACCGCATCGTCGAGCTGGGCGCCAAGGTCGAGATCTAGCGCCTCAACTGAGCGGCCGCTGTCGCGAGGCCAGCAGTGCGCCGAGCAGCAGCGCCGCTGCGGACACCAGCAGCCCCATGCGCAGGCCGCCGGGGCCATCGGCCAGGCGGCCCACCAGGCTGGGGCCGACGATCTGCCCGAACGCGAAGACGATGGTGAACACGCTGATGCCCGCCGGCCATGCCGCAGGGGGCAGGTTGTGCCGCACCAGCGCGGTGGTGGAGGCCACCACCGACAGGAACACGCCGCCGAACAGCGCCCCCGAGACGAAAGCCACCGCGGCATGCGGCCACAGCACCGGCAGCGCCGTGGCCACCGCCAGCAAGGCGTTCAACAGCGCCAGTGCCTGGCCGCCGCGGCTGCGCTGCAACAGGCGGGCCCACAGCCAGGGCGAAGCCATCACGCCCAGGCCCAGCACCGCATAGAAGGCCACCACGGTACCGGTGGCCAGCAGCTGCTCACGCAGCAGCGTGACGATGAAGGTCATGTAGCCGATGTAGCCCAGGCCGAACATGAAGTAGCCGGCCAGGCCGAAAGCGAAGGGCCGCAGGCCGAGCCGGGCCCTGCCGACAGCGGCCGCGCCGAGTGCCGGCGCCGCCGCGCCGTCGTGCGCAAAGCGGACCATCGGCAGGGTGGCCACGGCGGCCAGGGCCGCCAGCGCGATCCATGCCCCGGCCCACCCGCTGCCGCCCACCAGCGGCCAGGCCACCAGCGGGGGCACCAGCAGCGCGCTGGCCACGATGCCCATGCCGGTGCCGCCGTAGTACAGGCCCAGCACCAGGCTGGGCGTGATCCCCGGGCCCAGATCGGGCCGGTTGCCCAGCCGCGCGGCCATCAAGCCACCGGCCACGAACACGGCCGCGCTGGCCATGCCGGTGCCCAAGCGCAGGGCGTACAGGGCCGCCTCGGCACGCACGAATCCGTGCAGTGCCAGCAGCACCGCGGCGAGCAGACTGCCGCCGATGAGTGCTGCGCGCGCGCCGAATCGCCGCATCAGCCAAGGGGCGGCCAGCGCGCCGGCCAGATAGCCCGCGGCGTTGAGCGTGTTCATGGCACCGGCGGTGAAGTAGCTCCAGCCCAGATCGGCGCGCATCGGCGGCAGCAGCAGCGCATAGGAGAAGCGCGCCAGCCCGAGCGAGACGGCCGCGCCGAGCGCCAGTGCCAGCGCGGCGATCAGGGTGCGGCGCGTGGCATCGCGCTCTGCGGGCGACGTGCCGGGCGCGGGCGGTGCGGGCATGCGCACAGACTATCAGAGCCTGGCCAGGCACCGCCACGCCCTGCTGGCCCATCTGCCCCCGGGTGATCTCGAGCAGGCGCTGCAGCTCGGTGCGTGCCAGCCGCTATTCTTCACGGCTGCAACAGTGGGATGGGGGAGCGGGGATGCGAAGCGTGTGGGCCGATCTGTCGGTGTCGGCGGTGGTGGCCGGGTTCGTGGCGGTGCTGGTGGGCTATTCCAGCTCGGTGGCCATCGTGTTCCAGGCGGCGCAGGCGCTGGGCGCCAGTGCGGCGCAGACGGCCTCGTGGATGTGGGCGCTGGGCCTGGCCATGGGGGTGAGCTGCATCGGCCTGTCGCTGCGCTGGCGCCTGCCGGTGCTCACGGCCTGGAGCACGCCCGGCGCCGCGCTGATCGCCGCCACCCAGGGTGTCAACCTGGCCGATGCCACCGGGGCCTTCATCGTCTGCGCGGTGCTCATCGTCCTGGCCGGCATGACGCGCGCCTTCGAGCGGGTGATGGACCGCGTGCCCATGGCCGTCGCTGCCGCGCTGCTGGCCGGGGTGCTGGCGCGCTTCGGCCTGGACGCGGTGCTGGCCGTGCGCACGGCGCCGCTGCTGGTGCTGAGCATGGCGGTGGCCTTCCTGCTCGGCCGGCGCCTGTGGCCGCGCTACGCCGTGCCGGGCGTGTTGCTGGCGGGCGTGCTGGTGGCGGGCCTGCAGGGCCGGCTGGCCTTGCAGACGGTGCACTGGGCCTGGGCCCAGCCGGTGTGGACGGCACCCAGCTTCAGCCTGGCGGCCACCGTGGGCGTGGCGCTGCCGCTGTTCATCGTCACCATGGCGTCGCAGAACCTGCCCGGCGTGGCCGCACAACGCGCCGCCGGCTACGCCACGCCGGTGTCGCCGGTGATCACCACCACGGGCCTGGTCTCGTTGGTGTTCGCGCCTTTTGGTGGCTATGCCATCAACCTGGCGGCCATCACGGCGGCGATCTGCATGGGCCGCGAGGCGCACGAAGACCCGTCGCGGCGCTACATGGCCAGCGTGATGGCGGGCGTGTTCTACACCACGCTGGGTCTGGCCGGCGGGGCGGTGGTGGGGCTGCTCGCCGCCTTTCCGCGCGAGCTGGTGGTCACCGTGGCCGGGCTCGCGCTGCTGGGCACCATCGCCGGTGGGCTGGCCACGGCGCTGAAGGAAGAGGCGCACCGGGATGCGGCCGCGCTCACCTTCCTGGTCACCTTGTCGGGCCTGAGCATGGGCGGCATCGGTTCGGCCTTCTGGGGCGTCGCAGCGGGCAGCATTGCCTTGGCTGTGCAACACTGGCGCGCCCCCCGTTCCTAGCCTGCCGTGCCCGGCCCCATTGCCATGAAGCTGCTGTTCGTTGCCGACCCCTTGGAGTCGTTCAAGACCTACAAGGACACGACGTTCTCGATGATGCGCGAGGCCGCCAGGCGCGGCCACCAGATCTGGGCCTGCGAGCCGGCCGACCTGGTGTGGGTGCGTGGCTCGCGGGTGGTGGCGCGCGATGCGCGGGCCATCACGCTCACCGGCGACGACACCAGCCATGAGCGGGCCTGGTTCAATGTGGTGGCCGAAGGCGAACTGGCCCTGGCCGACACCCAGGCCGTGATCATGCGCAAGGACCCGCCGTTCGACAGCGAGTACTTCTACGCCACCCACCTGCTCAGCCAGGCCGAGCGCGATGGCGCCCGCGTCTTCAACAGCCCGGCAGCGCTGCGCGACCACCCCGAGAAACTCGCGATCCTGGAGTTCCCGCAGTTCATCGGCCCCACGCTGGTCACCCGCAGCGCCGACGCGGTGCGCGCCTTCCACGCCGAGCACCAGGACATCATCCTCAAGCCGCTGGACGGCATGGGCGGCATGGGCATCTTCCGCGTCGGCCCCGACGGCCTGAACCTGGGCTCGATCACCGAGACGCTGAACAAGGACGGCGCGCAGACGCTGATGGTGCAGAAATACCTGCCCGAGATCGTCAGGGGCGACAAGCGCGTGCTGGTGATCGGCGGCGAGCCGGTGCCCTTCTGCCTGGCGCGCATCCCGCAGGGCAGCGAGATCCGGGGCAACCTGGCGGCCGGTGGCAAAGGGGTGGCTCAACCGCTGAGCGACCGCGACCGCGAGATCGCCAGCGCGCTCGGCCCCATCCTCGCTGCGCGCGGACTGCTGCTGGTGGGCCTGGACGTCATCGGCGACAGCCTCACCGAGATCAACGTCACCAGCCCCACCTGCTTCCAGGAAATCACGCAGCAGACCGGCTTCGACGTGGCCCACATGTTCATCAACGCACTCGAGAAGGCAGCCCAATCGTGAAGACCCGTGCAGCCGTCGCCTGGAAGGCAGGCGCCCCCCTCACCATCGAAGAAGTCGACCTGGCCGGCCCGCGCGAGGGCGAGGTGCTGGTGGAGGTGAAGGCCACCGGCATCTGCCACACCGACCACTACACGCTCAGCGGTGCCGACCCCGAGGGGCTGTTCCCCGCCATCCTCGGCCACGAGGGTGCGGGTGTGGTGCTGGAGGTGGGTGCGGGCGTGCCCTGGCTCAAGCCCGGCGACCACGTGATTCCGCTCTACACGCCCGAGTGCAGGCAGTGCAAGTTCTGCCTGTCGCGCAAGACCAACCTGTGCCAGGCGATCCGCGCCACGCAGGGCAAGGGGCTGATGCCCGATGGCTCGTCGCGCTTTTCGATCGGCGGCCAACCCATCCTGCACTACATGGGCACCAGCACCTTCGCCAACCACATCGTCGTGCCCGGCATCGCGCTGGCCAAGATCCGGCCCGATGCGCCCTTCGACAAGGTCTGCTACATCGGATGTGGCGTGACCACCGGCGTGGGCGCGGTGCTGTTCACCGCCAAGGTGGAGGCGGGCGCCAACGTGGTGGTGTTCGGCCTGGGCGGCATCGGCCTGAACGTGATCCAGGGCGCCAAGATGGTCGGCGCCGACAAGATCATCGGCGTCGATCTGAACCCGGCGCGCGAGGCCATGGCGCGCAAGTTCGGCATGACGCACTTCATCAACCCCAAGGACGTGCCCAACGTGGTCGACCACATCGTGCAGCTCACCGATGGCGGCGCCGACTACAGCTTCGAGTGCATCGGCAACACCCAGGTGATGCGCCAGGCGCTGGAGTGCACGCACAAGGGCTGGGGCCGCAGCATCATCATCGGCGTGGCCGAGGCCGGCGCCGAGATCAGCACGCGGCCGTTCCAGCTGGTGACCGGCCGCAAGTGGGAGGGCTCGGCCTTCGGCGGCGCGCGCGGCCGCACCGACGTGCCCAAGATCGTCGACTGGTACATGGACGGCAAGCTCAACATCGACGACCTGATCACCCACCAGCTGAAGCTGGAGCAGATCAACGAGGGCTTCGAGCTGATGAAGCGCGGCGAGTCGATCCGCTCGGTGGTGATGTTCTGATCGTTTGACATGGCCAGCTGGGAAACCATGTCCGAACACGCCTGCTTCGGCGGCGTGCAGCGCTTTCACCGCCATGCCTCCAGCGAGATCGGCCTGCCGATGCGCTTTGCGCTGTACCTGCCGCCGCAGGCGCTGGGCGGCTCAGCCCAGCGCGTGCCGCTGCTGGTCTACCTGGCGGGCCTGACCTGCACCGAGGAGACCTTCACCATGAAGGCCGGCGCGCAGCGCCTGGCCTCCGAGCTGGGCCTGGCCCTGCTGATGCCCGACACCAGCCCGCGCGGCGCCAACCTGGCCGGTGAGGCGGATGCGTGGGATTTCGGTGTGGGGGCCGGCTTCTACCTCGATGCCACGCGCGCGCCCTGGGCCGCGCACTGGCGCATGGAGAGCTACCTGCTCGAAGAGCTGCTGCCGCAGGTGGCCGCCCACGCGCCCGTGGACGCGGCCCGCACGGGCCTGTTTGGTCATTCGATGGGCGGGCACGGCGCGCTGACGCTGGCCCTGCGCCACCCGGGGCGCTTCCGGAGCGTGTCCGCCTTGGCGCCCATCTGTGCGCCCAGCGAATGCCCTTGGGGCCAAACGGCCTTCAGCGGCTACCTGGGTGCCGATCGCAGTGCCTGGGACGCGCACGATGCCACCGTGCTGATGCGCACGCAGCGCGCAGCGCCCTACCCGCAAGGCATCCTCATCGACCAGGGCCTGGCCGACAAGTTCCTGGCCGAGCAGTTGCACCCGGAGGCCTTCGAGATCGCCTGCGCCGCCGTGGCACAGCCGCTGACGCTGCGCCGGCATGCGGGCTACGACCATGGCTACTACTTCATCGCCAGCTTCGTGGACGATCACCTGCGGCACCATGCGCGGCAGCTCAAGCTCTGAGTGCATGTTCGGCGCATCGGTGGCGAGGCGGTGCTGAGTGCTGTGCTTCGCTGGAAGTGGCACCCTTTGATCGCAAGGCGGCCGAGGTTTTCGGGTCTGTCCGAGCCTGGCTGGCATCGCAGCGCACGCCGATCGGGCCTTTTGACACCCAGATCGCCGCCCACGCCCAGACCTTGGGGGTCACGCTGGTCACCAACAACCTGCGCGAGTTCAAACGCGTGCCCGGGTTGCGGCTTGAGAACTGGGCGGACGCTGGTTGAGCGGCGCCCCGACGCAGCCGCCTGCGCATGAGCGTGACGACGCGTCCGTGTCTTGCCCATTCGGTGATGGCAAGGTCCCACCTCGGTCGCCGATCGTGCGGGCACAACTGCGCTCGCGGCCGCAGTCAGAAATCGATATCGCCGGTGTAGCGCGGGTGGCCATGCGCCGCCAGCGCATGGCCACCGACCACGAGGTACTCAAAGCCCCTGGCGCTGAGCCACCCGGCAAACGCTTTGAAGTCGCGGTTCAGCATCCGTTGCATCGGTCAAGCTGCGAGGCCGCAGTACGCAGCGACTTGACCGCGGCAATGCGCTCGGCCATCGGGCGCGACAGCCAGTAGCGCAGATCGGCCGCTGGCTGCTGGCGTTTGCGTACAAGCGTGATGACGCGTTCCATCGGGCCATCGCCGTCCAACGATGGCGGCTCGCCACAGGGGACAATCCCCCCATGGCCCTGCTCTCCCTTTCCAACGCCCACCTCGCCTACGGCCACGTGGCCCTGCTCGATGGCACCGGTTTCTCGATCGAAGTCGGCGAACGCCTGGGCCTGATCGGCCGCAACGGGGCCGGCAAGTCGTCGATGCTGAAGGTGATCGCCGGTCTGGAGAAGCTCGACGACGGCCTGCTGCAGATGACCCAGGGCGTGCGCATCTGCTACGTGCCGCAGGAGCCGGAGTTCGAATCCGGCCACACGGTGTTCGAGGCGGTGAGCGAGGGCGTGGCCGAGGCGCGCGCCGTGCGCCAGGCCTATGAAGAGCACGCGCCGGGGGTTGACCTGGATGCGCTGCAGACCCGCATCGAGGCGCTCGACGCCTGGAACTGGGAGCAGCGCGTGGACACCACGCTGGCCCAGTTGCACCTGGACGGCAGCCGCGAGATCGGCGAGCTCTCGGGCGGCATGAAAAAGCGCGTCGCGCTGGCCCAGGCGCTGGTGGCCGTGCCCGATGTGTTGCTGCTCGACGAGCCCACCAACCACCTCGACCTCGATTCGATCGACTGGCTGCAGGAACTGCTGTGTGGCTTCTCTGGGTCAGTGATGCTGATCACCCACGACCGTGCCTTTCTCGACGGCGTGGCCACGCGCATCCTCGAGCTCGACCGCGGCATCCTGCGCAGCTACCCGGGCAACTTCAGCGCCTACGAGCGCATGAAGGAAGAGCAGCTCGCTTCCGATGCGCTGGCCAGTGCGCGCGCCGACAAGCTGCTGGCGCAGGAGGAGGTGTGGATCCGCAAGGGCGTGGAAGCGCGCCGCACGCGCAGCGTGGCGCGCATCCAGCGGCTGGAGGTGCTGCGCGCGCAACGCCAGGCGCGACGCGACTCGCTGGGCCAGGTGCGGCTGGAGGTGGACGCCGGCGCACCCAGCGGCAAGATCGTGGCCGAGCTCACCGATGTGTGCATGAGCTTCGGCGACAAGCTCATCGTCAAGGACTTCAGCGCCACCATCCTGCGCGGCGACAAGATCGGCCTCGTGGGCCCCAACGGCGCGGGCAAGACCACGCTGCTCAAGCTCATCCTCGGCGAGCTGCAGCCCACGTCCGGCAAGATCCGCCAGGGCACCAAGCTCGAGGTGGCCTACTTCGACCAGATGCGCGCCGGGCTCGACCTGGACGCCACGCTGGCCGACACCATCAGCCCGGGCAGCGAGTGGATCGAGTTCAACGGGCAGCGCAAGCATGTCATGAGTTACCTCAATGACTTCCTGTTCTCGCCCGAACGCGCCAACAGCCCCGTGCGCACGCTGTCGGGCGGCGAGCGCAACCGCGTGCTGCTGGCGCGGCTGTTTGCCCTGCCGGCCAATGTGCTGGTGCTCGACGAGCCCACCAACGACCTGGACATCGACACGCTCGAGCTGCTGGAAGAGCTGCTGCAGAACTACCCCGGCACGGTGTTCCTGGTCAGCCACGACCGGCGTTTTCTGGACAACGTGGTCACCAGCCTGATCGTCTGGGAAGGCGATCTGCGCCCAGGGTTCTGGCGCGAGTACGAGGGTGGCATCGAGGACTGGCGGGTGCAGCGGGCCCGCAGCGTGGCCGCATCGGCAGCCGCCACCAAGGCCGATGCCGGCAAGGCCACGGCCGCACCAATGCCCTCACCGGCACCCGCGGCCGCCCCCCCCAAACCGCGCGCCAAGCTCAGCTACAAGGAGCAGCGCGAGCTCGAGGCCTTGCCCGGCCGGATCGAGGCGCTGGAAGCCGAACAGCGCGGCATCACCGAGGCCCTGAGCGGGGCCGAGATCTACGCCACCGAGCCCACGCGCGCCGCCGAACTGCAGCGCCGTTTCGCGCAGATCGACGAGGAACTGCTCGCGGCGCTGGAGCGCTGGGAACTGCTCGGCGCCCGTTGACGCGCCTCTGAGTCACCGCGGCCGGCGCCACCCAGCAGACGCCGTGGAACCGGCTTTGCCGGGCCACCGGGGTCGCCCCCCTGGGGGGGAAGCGCCGCAGGCGCTTCCGGGGGGATCACCGGTACCCGAACCAGCCCTCGTTGGTGGCCGCCGGGTGGGTGCGGCTGACGATCAGGCCGGCCTGCAGGTACAGCGCGTTGAGCATGCGGGCCGCGCGGGCGCGGTCCATGCCGGGCAGGGCGCAGATCTCGCGCAGGTTGCAGGTCTGGCGGCGCAGGTGGCTGATGCAGGCGGCCATGGCGTTGGGCATTTCCAGGCGGTTGAGCAGCAGGCCGGGCGCCACGCGGTAGGCGGCCTGGCCGCTGATTTCGGGCAGCAGCGTGTCGCGCGGCCCGCGCAACGCGATGGACCAGAGCACGGGGTGCAGGGGGTGGTACAGCGTCGGGTCGCCCACCAGGGCGGTTTCGCTGTCGCCCGGCGGGCGCAGCGTGGCGCGCTCGACCTGCAGCACTTGCAGTGCCGCGAGCGGGCCGCCCAGCACCTGTTCCATCGGCACCGGGGCGTAGACCAGGCGCTGGGCCGGAAAGAGACTGAGCGTGAGCACGAAGTCGGCCCATTGCACGTGCACCGCCAGATCCTGGGTGTGACGCACGCAGGCGGCCAGCACTTCCAGCAACTCGCCGTGCTGGCCGGGGTGCTCGAAACGCATCAGATCCTGCAGCAGCGATTCGGGCAACTCACCCAGGCGTGAATTGGCGCCGCCCGGCCTGGGCATGGCGCCGCCCTGGGCCAGATAACGACGAAAGTCGCTGGCTCGCATCAGGTCGGGTGCGCCCTGGGGCAAGGTGGAATGGAACATGGGCAGCAGGGGAGATCGGTGGAATCGTACGACGCCCGGGCGGCACTGTGTACCGCTGATCCTTGGGGTGCTTGGCGCCGGGCGGTCATCCTTCGCGCAACAGGGCCTTTCGTGCGGCGCCGAACTGCTGCCAGAAGCGGGGGTCTTGCGAGGACGCGAAGTTCACCCGCATCAGCGTGCTGGCCCTGGGCGAAGCGTGAAACAGGCTGCCGGGGGCCAGCAACCAGCCCTGCTCCGCCAGGTGGGAGGCCAGCCGGTCGGTGTTCACACCGGTCTCGATCCATCCGAAAAGCCCTTGCGGCGGCGTGGCGAACTGGCAGCCCACGTCTTCGGCCAGGCGCACCACGCGCTGCCGCGCAGCGTCCAGGCGCTGCACCACACGGTCGGCATGGCGGCGCATCAGGCCCTGGTCCAGGCACCAGGCCACGGCGCGCTCGGCCCAGGCCGGCGAGGTGAGGGTGGTGAGCAGCTTGGTGTCGATCAGGCGCTCGGTCATTGCCGGCGACGCGGCGGCATAGCCCACGCGCCAGTTCGGCGCCAGGATCTTGCTGAAGCCTGACACGTAAACGGTGCGGCGCAGGCCATCGAGCGCGCTGAGGCGGGGCAGGTGCTGCGGCGCGAGCCAGGCGTAGGTGTCGTCCTCGACGATGGTCAGATCGTGTGCCTCGGCGAGCGTGAGGATCTGGTGCGCCGTGGCCAGCGAGAGCGACTGCCCGGTCGGGTTGTGCAACACCGACACCGTGGTGTACATGCGCGGCCGGTGCTCGGCCAGCAACCGGCGCATCACCGTCAGATCGGGCCCCGCCGGGCCGCGTGGCACGGGCAACAAGCGCATGCCCATGCGTGTCAGGCGGGCGAACTCCACCGCCCAGCCGGGCTCGTCCACCAGCACCGCATCGCCCGGTTGCAGCAGCGTGCGGGCGATCAGGTCCAGCGCGTGGGTGGCACCCACCGTGGTGACGATGGCTTCGGGGCTGGCGGCGATGCCCAGGTCGCCCTGCAGCCGGCGCGAGAGCGCCTGGCGCAGCGATGGGTCCCCGGCCGGGTCGCCGTAGCGCAGGGACGCGGCGCTGTGCGCCAGCACCCGGCGCAGCGCGCGGTCCACCAGCGCGGCGTCCAGCCACGGCTCTGGCAGCGTGCCCAGGCCAGGGCCCTGGCGGCCCGGCTGGCCCTGGAACATGCCGCGGATCAGGGCCGTGGCGTCCACCGGGGCCGCCAGACGGGGCGCGAGCGTGGTGGGTGCCGCCGCGCTGCGCGCTGGCGTGGCCGCGCGAACGAAGAAGCCCCGTTGGCGGTGCGCCTCGGCCAGGCCCTGGGCCTGCAATTGATCGTAGGCGGCGACCACGGTGCTGGGGCTCACGGCGTGCATGCGGGCGCACTCACGCACCGAGGGCAGGCGCGCACCCGGTGCAAGCGCACGACGGCCGATGCGCTCGGCAAACAGCGCCGCCAGTTGCTCGCTCAGGGTCTGGCCGCTGTGGCGCTGCAGCAATCGGGCGGGCAGGTCGGCAGGGGCGTTCATGGCGCAGATGTACCGTTGTCGGGAGCAATACAGTGTGTCGATCTGTATTGCCTAGTGTACTGGTCGTGTGTGGATGGCGCCACTAGACTGCTGGCAATGGACCCAAGCACCCATCAGACCACGGCCGGCCCGGCGCGGCCCGGTGCACCGGCGCCAGCGGATGCCCTGCTCGGCTGGTGGCTGGGCGCGCTGGGCGTGGTGATCTTCGCGTTCACGATTCCCATGACGCGCCTGGCCAGTGGCTCGCTGGCCGACCCGCAACTGCCCGCCGTCTTCGTGGCCATTGGCCGTGCGGCGGTGGCCGGCGCGTTGGCCACCGCATGGCTCGGATGGCGGCGCGCCGCGTGGCCGCGGCCCCAGCAGTGGCGCCGCCTGGCGCTCACCGCCTGCGGTGTGGTGGTCGGCTTCCCACTGTTCATGGGCCTGGCGGTCACGCGGGTGGACGCGGCGCACGCATCGGTGGTGACCGGCCTGCTGCCCATGGCCACGGCCGCGCTCGGCGCCTGGATGCTGCGCCAGCGTGCCCGCGCCGGCTTCTGGGCCAGCGCGGCATTGGGCACGGCGCTGGTGTTGGCGTTCGCGGCGTGGAAGGGCGGCGGCGGATGGCAACCGGCCGACGCACTGCTGCTCGGCGCCGTGGCCGCCGGTGGCTTCGGCTACGTGCAAGGCGCGCGGCTGTCGGTCGGCGGGCCGGGTGTGGCCATGCCGCCGGCCGAAGTCATCTCCTGGGTGCTGGTGTTGGCCTTGCCCATGACCCTGCCGGTGGCCATGTTCACCTGGCCCACGGCGCCCGTCCGGATCGAGGCCTGGGGCGCCTTCGCCTACGTGGCGGTGTTCTCGATGTGGCTCGGCTTCTTTGCCTGGTACCGTGGCCTGGCCTTGGGCGGCACACTGGGCGTAAGCCAGGTGCAGCTGGCTCAACCGTTTCTGTCGATGGCGCTGGCCGTGCCGCTGCTGGGCGAGTCGCTGGACGCCGTGACGGTGGCCTTCGCACTGGCGGTGATGGCCACCGTCTTCTTGTCGCGCCGGTTGGCGGCCGCACCCAGCACGCAAACACAACGTCCTACCCAGGAGACCACGCGATGACCCTCTGGCAACAAGCGCGCCGCAGCGCCCGGCTCAACCCGTCCATCATCCGCGAGATCCTCAAGCTCACCGACCAGCCTGGCGTGCTGTCGATGGCCGGCGGGCTGCCGTCGGCGGAGACCTTTCCGGTCCAGGCCATCCGCGAGGCCTGCGATCGCGTGCTGACCGACGCGCCACGCCTGGCGCTGCAGTATTCGGCCAGCGAGGGCTTCGGGCCGCTGCGCGAATGGGTGGCCGCTCGCCTGGGCGCGATGGGCTTGAAGATCGACGTGGGCCAGGTGCTGATCACGTCCGGCTCGCAGCAGGGCCTCGATCTGGTGGGCAAGGTGATGGTGGACACCGGCGCGCCGGTGGCCGTGGAAACACCCACCTACCTGGGCGCACTGCAGGCCTTCAACCCCTTCGAGCCGATTTACGCCAGCCTGGCCGGCGATGACGACGGCCCGCTGCCCGAGGCCATTGCGGCCCTGCCGCACGACGCACCGGGCACGCGCTTCGCCTACCTGCTGCCCAACTTCCAGAACCCCTCCGGCCGGGTCATGACCGAAGCCCGCCGCAGCGCCCTGGTGGCCGCGGCCCAGGTGGCGCGCGTGCCCTTGGTGGAGGACAACCCCTACGGCGACCTGTGGTTCGAGGAGGAGCCGCCCGCCCCGCTGGCCGCGCGCTGGCCCGAGGGCACCGTGTACCTGGGCTCGTTCTCCAAGGTGCTGGCGCCGGGGTTTCGCCTGGGCTACATCGTGGCGCCGACCGATCTGTGCCCCAAGCTCCTTCAAGCCAAGCAGGCGGCCGATCTGCACACGCCCGGCTTCAACCAGCGAGTGGTGTTCGAGGTGATCCGCAACGGCTTTCTCGACCAGCACGTGCCCACCATTCGCGCGCGCTACCGCGAGCAGCGCGATGCCATGGCGGCGGCGCTGACGCGCCACATGCCAGTCGGCACCGAATGGCAGGTGCCCAAGGGCGGCATGTTCTTCTGGCTGCGCCTGCCAGAGGGCTGCGACGCGATGGGCCTGCTGCCCGTCGCGGTGGCGGCTGGCGTGGCCTACGTGCCCGGGGCGGCCTTCTACGCCCACGCGCCGGATGCACGCACGCTGCGCCTGTCCTACGTCACCTTGTCGCCGGCCGAGATCGCCGATGGCGTGGCGCTGCTGGGCGGCGTGCTGCGCGAGCACCTGGACGCCACGGCCGAGGTCACGCCTTGAACACGAACGCCGCGGCCCCCGCTGCGCTGGGCCTGGCCGACCTGCAGGCCGCCGCGCGCACCGTGCACGCGGCCATGCCGCCCACACCGCAATACCGCTGGCCGCTGCTGGAAGCGGCGCTCGGCGCGCGGGCCGGCGACGGTACTGAAGCGTGGGTCAAGCACGAAAACCACACGCCGGTGGGCGCCTTCAAGTTGCGTGGCGGGGTGGTGTACTTCGAGCGCCTGATGCGGTGCGGGGCCAAGCCGGCCGGCGTGGTCAGCGCCACCCGCGGCAACCATGGCCAGTCCATCGCCTCGGCGGCGCGGGCGCATGGCGTGCCGGCGCTGATCGTCGTGCCCTTGGGCAACAGCCGCGAGAAGAACGCCGCGATGCGCGCGCTCGGGGCCGAGCTGGTCGAGCACGGCGATGACTTCCAGGCTGCGCGCGAGCATGCGCAGGTGCTCGCCATGGCACGCGGCTGGGCCATGCTGCCGTCCTTCCATGTCGATCTGGTCGCTGGCGTTGCGAGCTATGCGCTCGAGCTGTTTGGTGCCCAACCGGATCTGCAAACGGTCTACGTGCCCATCGGCCTGGGTTCGGGCGCCTGCGGTGTGATCGCCGCGCGCGACGCGCTGCAGCTGGGCTGCGAGGTGGTGGGCGTGGTGTCCACCGGCGCGCCCGCCTACGCGCTGTCACTGGCCCAGGGCCAGCTGGTCTCGCACGCGGTGACCACCGTGCTGGCCGACGGCATGGCCTGCCGCACGCCCGAACCCGAGGCGCTGGCGCTGCTGGGCCGCGGTCTGGCGCGCGTGGTGAGCGTCAGCGACGACGAGGTGGCTCGGGCCATGCGCCAGCTCTTCGAATGCACGCACCAGGTGGCCGAGGGGGCCGGCGCCGCGGCCTGGGCTGCGCTGATGCAAGAACGCGGGCGGGCACTGGGCCGCCGCTCGGCGGTCGTGCTCAGCGGTGGCAATGTCGATCGCGACGTGTTCGCCCGCGTCCTGGCGGCCGATGCCGCCGGGCCTTGACCCCTTCGCCATCCAACCGATCCTGCCATTTCGATTCCACATGAGCCGCCACCGCTTCACCCAACTCGACGTGTTCACCGCCACGCCCATGCTCGGCAACCCCTTGGCCGTGGTGCACGATGCGCAGGGCCTGGCGGAGGCGCAGATGGCCGCGTTCGCACGCTGGACCAACCTGTCCGAGACCACCTTCCTGTTGCCGCCCACCGACGCCGGTGCGGACTACCGTGTGCGCATCTTCACCCCCGGCGGCGAGTTGCCCTTCGCCGGCCACCCCACGCTGGGCAGTTGCTCGGCCTGGCTGGCGGCTGGCGGGCAGGCGCGATCGGCCGACGAGGTGGTGCAGCAGTGCGGCGTGGGCCTGGTGCGCGTGCGGCGCGAAAGCCTGGCGGGCCGCACCCGCCTGGCCTTTGCTGCGCCACCGCTGCGCCGCAGCGGGCCGGTGGAGCCGGCGCTGCGCGCCCGGATCGCGACCTCCCTGGCGTTGAGTGACGCTCAAATGGAGCGACTCGAATGGATCGACAACGGCCCCGGCTGGATCGGTGCCTTGCTGCCCGATGCGGCCACCGTGCTGGCGCTGAAGCCCGATTTCGCGGCCATGCACGGCCTCAAGCTGGGCGTGATCGGTGCCCACCCGGCGGGCAGCGACTGCCAGTTCGAGGTGCGCGCCTTCGTGCCGGCGCTGGGGGTGCCCGAAGACCCCGTCACCGGCAGCCTGAACGCCGGCCTGGCGCAGTGGCTCATCGGCGCCGGCGTGGCGCCACCCGCCTATGTGGCCGCGCAAGGCGCTGCACTGGGCCGCGCCGGCCGGGTGCATGTGCAGCGCATTGGCGCGGACGTGTGGATCGGCGGTGACGTGGTGTCGGTGGTCACGGGTACGGTGACGCTCTGACCCCCGGACCGCCAACCCGCGCCGCCAGCTTGAACTCGCCCACCATGAACACCACCACCGATCACCTCGTCGTCGTCGCCCACACGCTGGACCAGGCCGCCGCCTGGTGTGAAGCAACGCTGGGCTTGGTGCCCGCCTCGGGCGGCCAGCATGCGCTGATGGGCACGCACAACCGCCTGTTGTCCATCGCCAGCGAGGCCCACCCCAATGCCTACCTCGAACTGATCGCGATCGACCCGGCGGCCCCGGCGCCGTCGCGCACGCGCTGGTTCGGCATGGACGATCCGATGCTCCAGGCCGCCGCGCGCGAGGAGCCTCGCTTCGTGCATGTGGTGGCACGCACGCCCAACGTGGAGATGCTGCGCTGGGGCCTGGTCGACCTGGGCCTGAACCCCGGCACCCCGGTGGCCGCCGAGCGGCACACGCCGCAGGGCAGGCTGTCGTGGCGCATCCAGTTGCGCGACGATGGCGTCGTCGATCCGGATTTCGCGCTGCCCACGTTGATCGAATGGCAGGGCCGGCATCCGGCCGAGGCCCTGCCCGCCTCGCCGGTGCGCCTGCTCGCGGTGCAGGCCGGGGGCATGCCGGAGCCCGTGGCCACCCTGCTGCAATGGCGCGGCCTGGCGCACGCGCCGGCCCGCCGACCGCGCTGGCGGGTGACCCTGCAGGCCAAGGCCGGCGAAGTGACGCTGGCCGCCTGGACCCCGGGCGACTGATGCTTCTTGGCGCCGTGCACATCGCGCAGGCGCCGATCGGACCGCCGACTTGGCGCCTGCGCGGGCAGGTTCAGCGTTCGACATCGATGTCCTCGGGCGGCAGCCCGGCCCGCTGACGCCGGACCATCGCGTCGAACGCGCTTTCGAGGTGATGCGTGAAGCGCGCGGCATCGAACAGCGGCTGTTCCGCGCGTTGGTTCGACAGGCGGTCCTTCAGATCGCGCAAGCGCTGCGGTGACAGGGCCAGGTCGACCGCCAGCGCCTCGTAGTCGGCGTCGCTGCAGGTCACCAGTTCGGGCAAGCCCACCGCCTGCAACAGGCTGGCCGCCACCCGGCTCGCGAACGTTTCGCCGCATCGGGTGAGCACCGGCAGGCCGGCCCACAGTGCATCGCTGGCCGTGGTGTGGGCGTTGCAGGGCCAGGTGTCCAGGAACAGGTCGGCCGCACGATGCCGGGCCAGGTGCTCTGCCGGCGGCAGGTGGCGGGCGAACACCAGCCGCGCCGCATCGACGCCCTGGCTGGTGGCGCAGCGCCTCAGGTGCTCGACGGCCAGCGGGTTGTCGGCAAACAGCCAGAGCACGCTGCGCTCGACCTTGCGCAGGATGCGCATCCAAATCGCAAAGACATGAGGTGTGATCTTGAAGGCCTGGTTGAAGCAGCAGAACACCACCGCCTGCTCGGGCAGCCCGAGTTCGTGGCGTGTGAAGACGCGCTCCGACACCCGGCGCTGGCCGTCGTTGGGTTGGTAGCAGTGCGGAAGCCTGACCACCTGCTCTGAAAACAACGGCCGTGAGTCGGGCGTGATGACGATGGAATCGCCCACGATGTAGTCGAAGCAGCTTGCGCCCAGGCTGCCCGGGTAGCCAAGGAAGTTGACCTGGATCGGCGCGCTGCGGCCGAGAAAGATGCCCGGGCGGCAACCCCGGGTCAGGCCCTTGAGGTCGACCGCGATGTCGATGCCCATCTGGCGCGATTGCCGGATCACCTCGGCATCGTCCACCGCCTGCACGTCGATGAACCGATCGAATGCGGCCGACAGGCGCCGCCGCATCGCGTCATCGCGCTCGGGGCCGAATGAGAAGGCCACGACCTCGAAGCGGCTGCGGTCATGGCGCTCGATCACCTCGGCGATCAGGTAGGCCGTCGCATGGTTGTGCAAGTCGGCCGAGTAGTACGCCACCCGTATCCGGTCGCCCGCCGTTGATGGGCGAGTCACGGCCGGCCCGAGGCGAGGCGTCGCCAAGGTCTGCAGGTGGCTGCTCGCCGCGCGGCGCTGCAGGGCAGGTGAATCGCAGATGGCCAGCATCGCGAACGGAGGGGCGGCCCGCTCGCCCCGGCTCACCCGCTCGCAAAGGGACTGCACCTGGGCCTCGTGGTCGGACCAATCGCAGCAACGCATGCGCGTGTGCAGGAGCATGCCGGGCAAGTCGTCGGTGTCGGGCCGCAGCGCCAGTGCCCGCTCGTAACTTTGGATGGCCTCGGCCATTCGGCCCAGGGCGACCAGCGCATCGCCACGATGCAGGTGGGCGGCCGCATCGTCGGGGCGCAGGCGGATCGCCTGGTCAAGGCACTCGACGGCCCTTTCGTGGCGGCCGCTCACCGTGAGGGCCATGCCCAGGTTGACGCGGGCCTGCGCGAAACCGGGCTCGACCTGCACCGCCCTGGAGTAGCACTCAATGGCAGCGTCCATGCGCCGCAGCTCGGCCAGCACGTTGCCTCGGTTGAGCAGGGCCTGCGGGTGATCGGGCCGCAGTCGCAGGGCGGTGTCCAGGCTGGCAAGCGCTTCGCCGTGCCGTCCGAGCTCGCACAGCGACAGCGCCCGGCTGCAATGGCTTTCGGCACGCTGCGGCGCGAAGCGGATCGCCTGGTCAAGGGCGTCGATCGCTTCGGCGTGCCGGCCCAGCTGCGCCAGCAGGTTTGCCCGGTTGTGATGCGCACCGGCGTGATCGGGCCTCAGCGCAATGGCCTGGTCGAAGCTGGCCAGGGCCTGCGCATGCCGCCCCAAGGTGCGCTGGAGGCTGCCGAGGTTGGAGTGCGCATCGGCGTCGCCGGGCCGCAGTGCGATCGCGCGCTGGTAGGCCTCGACGGCGGCTTCCGGGCGCCCGAGATCCTGCAAAGCCAGCGCCCGGTGGAAGTGGTAGGTGGGCACCCCTGGCGCGATGGTGATGGCGCGATCCAGCCGCTCGATGGCGCGGCCGAATTCGCCGCGCTGCAGCTCGGCCACACCGAGCATGTGCAGGCAATCGGCGTGGCGAGGCTGGGCCGCCAGGATCTCGCCATACAGCGCCACGGCCTGCGCGATGTGGCCCTGCTGATGCAGGGCCAATGCGCGGGCAAAGCGGGGATCGGTCACGGCTGGCCGACCGTCCTGGGCAGGGCCGCCAACCATGCAGCGGGCAGCCCGGCCATGGTCAAACCACCTGTCCGCCGGCTTCGTGGCACTGCGCTTCGTCCCTTCCCTGTCGAGGCTGTGAAGTTTAAGGGCGGCCCCTCACCGGCACGACAGCACACGGCCCAGGCCCGGGGGTAGCATCCCTGCGATGGCCGCAATGGACAGCCGCCGCATCTGTGAGACCCGCCTGCACAAAGTGCTGGCGCACATCGATGCGCACCTGGCGGAGCCACTGGAGCTGTACGAGCTGGCTGCAGTGGCGCACTTTTCACCGTTCCATTTTCACCGCCTGTTTGCGGCCTGGATGGGCCAGACGCTGGGCGACCATGTCCGCCAGCGGCGGCTGGAACGCGCGGCCTCGCGTCTGATCAGCTTGCCTGGCCAAGGTGTGCTGGACGTTGCGCTGGCTGCTGCGCAGCTGGCTGCCGGGCAGCGGTCTGCAACTGGACGATCGCAGCTGCTTCGAGCACTATCCGCCCGCCAGCCGGTACAACCCGGACACGGGACAAATCGCCAGCGAGCTGTTTGCGCCGGTGATGCCTTTGTAGCAACGAGGAGCATTCAACGTGAGCCATCCCACTGCCTTGGTCCTGGCCGCCCTGTGCGGATGGGCCCTGCTGCTGCTCGTCCTGATGGAGCTGTTGCGCGTGGCCTGGGTCGCACGCGGCCGCCTGGCGCCCAACGAATTCCGCCCGGACAACGCCAACCTCTCGCCCTTCATGCAGCGACTGGCCCGGGCACATGCGAATTGCATCGAAGGGCTGCCGGTGTTTGGCGGCCTGCTGCTGCTGGCCCTGGTGACGCAGCGCACGGCCCTGACCGACCCGCTGGCCCCCTGGCTGCTGGGCGCGCGAGTGACGCAATCCTGTGTGCACCTGGTGTCCACCAGCGTACCCGCGGTGAACCTGCGCTTCGCCGCGTTCTGCGTGCAGCTGGCCATCGCGCTGGTTTGGGTCTGGGGGCTGCTGATGCCGGGATGATCCGGCGCCGCGCCCGGATGGCAGCGCCGTCGCCGTGATGCCCTTCGAGTCCCTGGCCCGGCTGAGCGAGCTCGAGGTGAATGCGCTGCACCTGTACCTGAGGGGCGACCGGGCGCCCGCAGTTCGCTAGACCGACCCCGCCGCGCTCGACCAGCACCGGGCAACGATCGGCGCGACGGCCCGGTGCTGCCGCCGACTGGCGGACTTGCGCGGCCCAGCGTGTGCAGTGCCCAACAACGAAACAAGCCCGCACACGGCGGGCTTGCGAGTTCAAGCGGCCAGCGACCTATTGAACGCGGAAGTGGTCGTGGCAGTTCTTGCAGGCGCCGGCGGTGTTGCCGAACGCGGCCTTGACCTGGTCGGCGTTGCCGCCCTTGGCCGCCGCGGCCAGCTTGGCCATTTCGTCCTGCATCTTCTTGGCGTCTTCGTCGAACTTGGCGCGCTCGGTCCAGACGATGGGCTTGGGTGAGCCCTTTTCGGTGCCCGAGGTGCCGTCGACGAATCCGGCATAGGGCAGCTTGGACATGAAGGCAGCGACTTCGGCGTTGGACGCTGCGGCGGCGGCGTCGAAAGGTGCCTTGCCGCTGACCATGGCGCCGATGCGGCCAAAGTGCATGGCCATCACCTGGAAGGCGGCCTTGCGGTACTTCACGGCGTCTTCGGGTTTCTGGAACTGTGCGGCGGCGGGCAGGCTGGCCAGGGTGCCGAGGGCAACCACGACGGCCACGAGCTGACGTTTCATGCGGACTCTCCGATGGATCATTGACAGGGGGTGGACCCGTGGCGACTGGGCCTTGGGGCTGCGCAGTGTACGGGCCAGGCCAAGTCTTTATTCCGCAGTCGGACTTGCGGTTGTCACCGAGCCCGAGGTCGCCTCGATTCGGCTATGGTGCAGCCCTGGCCGGCCGCCGGGCTCGACGCCCCGCAGGCCATGGCGCCATCCCGACAGGCCTCCTCGAAAGCACCGTCATGAGCGAAAACCCCAGTACCACCCCGGTTCGCGTCTGGGATCTGCCCACCCGACTGTTCCATTGGCTGCTGGCGCTGAGCGTGGTGGCGCTGGTGATCACCGGCCATGTGGGCGGCAACGCGTTGAACTGGCACATGCGCATCGGGCTGTGGGTGGGCGCGCTGCTGCTGTTTCGTGTCGTCTGGGGGTTCGTCGGCGGGCGTTGGTCGAGGTTCGCGAGTTTTGTGCGCACGCCGGGCACGGTGCTGCGCTACCTGAAGGGCGACCACCGCCACGATGACCACTTCGAGGTCGGCCACAACCCCCTGGGCAGTTTCTCGGTGCTGGCGCTGATCGGCCTGCTGGCGGTGCAGGTGGCCACGGGCCTCGTGGCCGACGACGAGATCGCCACCACCGGGCCGCTGAACCGATTCGTCGCCACCGCCACCGGCCTGCTGGCCACCGGTTGGCACAAGGATTTCGGGCAGTGGCTGCTCATCGCCCTGGTGGTCTTGCACCTGGGCGCCATCGGCTACTACCGCAAGCGCGGCACCAACCTCGTGCCGCCGATGATCACCGGCGACAAGGCGCTGCCCGCCACGGTGCCGGCCTCCGCCGACACTCCCGCCACGCGTGTGAAGGCGCTGCTGGTGATGGCGGTGTGCGTGGCGGCGGCCGTCTGGGTGGCGCGCCAGGGCGGCTAGACTGGCCGCTGTCCGGTCCACGCTTGAAGCGTTGCGCCCATCGCACGATGCCCCCACCCGAGATAAGCCTGCTGTCGCCCGACACGCCCGAGCTGCTGGACGCCACGCGGGAGATCTTCCGCGAGTACGCCATGGGCCTGGGCATCGATCTGTGTTTCCAGAACTTCGAGGCCGAGCTTGCCGCCTTGCCGGGCGACTACGCGGCACCCGACGGTGCGCTGATGCTGGCCTACGTGGACGGCGAGCTGGCCGGCTGCGGTGCCTACCGCCCGCTGGCCGATGTGGACTACGCCAACGCCTGCGAGATGAAGCGCCTGTATGTGCGCCGCGCCTTCCGCCGCTTCGGGCTGGGCCGCATCCTGGCGCAGGCCTTGATCGACAGTGCCACCCAGGCAGGCCATTCGGCCATGCTGCTCGACACCTTGGACGACATGGAAGCGGCGCGCGGCCTGTACGAAGCGCTCGGATTCGAAGAGGTGCCGCCGTACTACTTCAATCCCATCCCCGGGGCGCACTACCTGAAGGTCGACCTGGGTTGAGCGCGCCCCCAGGCCGGCCAAAGCCGGCCGTCCCCCGCGGGGAACAAGGAAAGTGGCACAGCCACATTGCCTCAAGAGGGCATGAGCCTTCGCGCTGCGCGGGCCGAGCCAGGCGCTGGCGTAGCATGCGGCACGGCCAGACCCACCACTGCCTTTCCCAACACTTCTCACCAAGCCACCCATGACTGCAAGCACCGAAATGATCCAGGACGACACCGTGGAGTTGCGCAGCGGCGCCTTGCGGCTGGCCTTGCGACCCGACATGGGCGGCAGCATCGCGGGCCTGTGGCACCACCACGTTCCGGTGCTGCGATCCACCGAGCCGCATGCGCTGCAACAGCCCCGGCTGGGCGCGTGCTTTCCGCTCGTGCCCTACTCCAACCGCCTGGGCTACCGGCGGTTCCGTTTCAAGGGCAAGGACTACACCACGCAGCCCAACTTCGAAGGCTCGCCGCACTCGGTGCATGGCGTGGGCTGGCAGCAGCCCTGGACGCTGCGCTCGCACAGCCCGCTCGACGCGGTGATGGCACTGCAGCACACGGCCGACGGCCACTGGCCCTTCTCCTTCGAGGCACTGCAGTATTTCAGCCTCACCCCGCACGCCTTGCGGCTGCAGCTGGTGGTCACCAACACCGGTGCCGAGGCGCAGCCCGTCGGCCTGGGCTGGCACCCGTACTTCCCGCGCCGCCAGCGCAGCCGGCTGCACATCGAGTTGTCCGACCGCTGGGACAACGACGACGCCCAGCTGCCCACGCGCATGGTGGCCCAGCCCGGCATCGACGGCGACGTGGTGCACCTGGGCTTCGACAACTGCTTCGAGGGCTGGGCCGGCCAGGCGCGCATTCGCGACGAGAAGTTCTCGCTGCAGATGAGCGCGTCGGTGTCGCGCCTGGTGGTCTACACGCCACACGATCGCGACTGCTTCTGCGTCGAGCCGGTCAGCCACGTGAGCAACGCGATCCACATGGCCGACCCGGCGGCGCATGGCCTGGTCACCCTGCAACCGGGCGAATCCACCGAAGCCTGGATGAAGCTGGACATCGCCCCGATCTGATCCATGGCGGTGCCGCAGATCGATCCTGCACTGGTGCAGGCCTTGCCCGTGCCGGCGTCCTTGCTCGGCGAATCACCCTGCTGGCACCCGGCCGAGCAGGTGCTGTACTGGTGCGACATCCCGGGCCGGCAGCTCAACCGCTTCGATCCGTCCACAGGGGCTTACCAGGCCTGGTCGTTCGACGTGGAGCCGGCCAGCTGCGCGCCGCTGCAAAGTGGCGGCCTGCTGCTGGCCATGCGCGATGGGCTGTGGCAGTTCGATCCCGACAGGGGCCGTCGAACGTGTCTGGCCGAGGCGCCCTACGACACCCAACGCCAGCGCTTCAATGACGGCAAGGCCGACCCGCAGGGCCGATTCTGGGTCGGCACGATCGACGAGCCACGCGAGCCCCTGGCCGCGCTGTACTGCCACGACGGCGGCGAGCTTCGACGCGTGGCCGATGGCATCACCGTGAGCAACGGGCTGGCGTGGAGCCCGGACGGCGCCACGATGTACTGGAGCGATACCAAGGCGCACACGGTGTATGCCTTCGACTTCGATGCCGATGATGGCAGCTTGTCGCGCCGGCACGTGTTGGCGCAGTTCGCGCCTCGAGCGCAAGGCCAGTCGCTGGACGACTACGGCGGCCGGCCGGACGGTGCCGCAGTGGATGGCGAGGGCGCGTATTGGGTGGCCATGTTCGAGGGCTCGCGGGTGTTGCGCCTGGGCCCCGACGGCCAGGTGCTGGCCGAGCTGAAGCTGCCGCTGCGCTGCGCCACCATGCCCTGCTTCGGCGGGCACGATCTGCGCACGCTGTACATCACCACCGCCCGCGAGAACCGCCCGGCCGACGAACTGGCGCGGCAGCCCTGGGCGGGCCGGGTGCTGCAGCTGCGCGTGCCCGTGGCGGGGCTGCCGGTGAACTTCGCCTCGAGCTGACCGAGGCCCGGCGCAGCCGGTGGCCGCGATCCGGACCGACGAACTCGGGCGGGTGGAGCGGGCCGAACAGGACGGGTTTGCCCGTATACTTCTGCGGTTTGCCGAAACCGAGCGCCTGAAAGTTCCCGATGTCCACGCGGCCTGTTGTGAAGAACGGCCCCTCAGACGGGTGGGCCGATCAGGAAGACGAGGCGGCAGACCACGGTTTCAGGCGCCTGACTCGTCAAGAGGCAGAGGCCTTGAGGCAGAAAGAGCCGCCGGTCTCACCCTGGCGGGTCGTCGCGGTGCAAGCCGCGGTCGGTGTGGTGGCGACCCTGTTGGGCTGGCTGCTCACCGGGAGGAGCGAGGTGGCGTGGTCGCTGTTGTATGGCGCGGCTGCGGTGGTGGTGCCGGCAAGCCTGATGGCGCGCGGCATGACCAGCAAGTTGTCCAGCATGGCGCCCGGCGTCTCCGCCGTCAGCTTCATGTTGTGGGAGTTTGCAAAAATCGGTGTTTCGGTTGCGATGCTGGCCATCGCCAACCGGGTGGTGCAACCCCTTGTCTGGCCGGCGTTGCTGGTGGGGCTGGTGGTCTGCATCAAGGTTTATTGGGTGGCGCTGTTGTGGCGCCGCACGAAGTCGAAGACAAGCAGGTAACGGAACCCACTCATGGCAGCCGAAGGTCACGTCGCAGAGCACGCGCCCACCGCGGGTGAATACATCATTCACCACCTCTCGCACCTGCAGAACAAGAAGCAGGTCGGGATCGTCGATTTCTCGGTCTTCCACATCGACAGCATCTTCTATGCGGTCGTGCTGGGCCTGATCGCCTGCTTCTTCCTCTGGCGTGCCGCCAGCAAGGCCACGTCCGGCGTGCCGGGTCGATTCCAGGCGGCGGTGGAATTGCTGGTCGAGATGGTCGACACCCAGGCCAAGGGCATCATCCACAACGCGCAAAGCCGCAAGCTGGTGGCCCCGTTGGCACTGACCGTGTTCATCTGGATCCTGTTGATGAATTCGATGGACTTCCTGCCCGTGGACCTGGTGCCCGCGATTGCCGGCATGTTCGGCATCCACTACATGCGCGTCGTGCCCACGGCCGACCTGTCGGTGACCATGGGCCTGTCGGTGTCGGTGCTGATCGTCTGCCTGGTCTACAACGTCAAGATCAAGGGCTTCGGCGGCTGGGTGCACGAGCTGTTCTCGGCGCCGTTTGGCGACAAGATCTTCCTGTATCCGATCAACTTCCTGATGCAGTTGATCGAGTTCGTCGCCAAGACCGTTTCGCACGGCATGCGGCTGTTCGGCAACATGTACGCCGGCGAACTGATCTTCATGCTGATTGCCCTGATGGGCGGCGCCTGGACGCTGAGCGCGACCGGCGTGGGCCTGTTCATCGGCCACATCATTGCCGGCACCGTGTGGTCGATCTTCCACATCCTGATCGTTGCGTTGCAGGCCTTCGTGTTCATGATGCTGACCCTGGTGTATCTGGGTCAGGCTCACGACGCTCACTGAGAACCGGCCCCAGGTCGTCTCGGTTCGGTTCCCTCGTTTTCTTTCTCACTCAAACTTTCCCACTAGGAGTCATCATGGAAGTCATCAGCTTTGTCGCTCTCGCCGCCGGCCTGATCATTGGTCTGGGCGCCGTTGGTGCCTGTATCGGCATCGGCATCATGGGTTCGAAGTACCTCGAGGCTTCCGCCCGTCAACCGGAGCTGATGAACGCGCTGCAGACCAAGATGTTCCTGCTGGCCGGTCTGATCGACGCGGCCTTCATCATCGGCACCGGTATCGCGCTGTGGTTTGCCACGGCCAACCCGTTCATCGGCCAGATCGCCAACTTGCCAAAGTAAGTTGGACCACCCCCGGAGCGGCTTCGCCGCTGCCCCCTCAAGGGGGCAACGCCAGTGGCCCGGCAGAGCCGGTTCCACGGCGTTTGCTGGGGGGGCCGTTGCGGCATCGGGGATCGGCGCTTGTCTAGGCAAGTGGTTCGGTCCAGTCAATACCCGTTTGAGGCATCAAAAGTGAACATCAACGGTACCCTCATCGCCCAGATGATCGTGTTCCTGATCCTGGTCTGGTTCACGATGAGTTTCGTCTGGCCGCCGATCGTCAAGGCCCTTGACGAGCGTGCGAAGAAGATCGCCGACGGCTTGTCCGCCGCCGACAAGGCCAAGGCCGATCTGGCGCAAGCCAACACCAAGGTCGAGCAGCAACTGGCCACCGCCCGCAACGACTCGGCCAAGCGCCTGGCCGATGCCGAGCGCCTGGCGCAACAGATGGTCGAGGAAGCCAAGACGCGTGCGTCTGAAGAAGGCGCCAAGATCATTGCCGCCGCCAAGGCCGAGGCCGAACAGGAAGCCGTGAAGGCGCGTGAAGCGCTGCGCGAGCAGGTGGCTGGCTTGGCTGTCAAGGGTGCTGAGCAGATCCTGCGCCGCGAAGTCAACGCTGGCGTTCACGCCGAGCTGTTGGGTCGCCTCAAGGCGGAACTCTGATCATGGCCGAGATCGCCACCATCGCGCGACCCTATGCCGAAGCCTTGTTCAAGGCGGCAGGCACGGCGTCAGCCAGTCTCGTCGACCCCTGGGCGCGTTGGCGGCCGTGGCTGCCAATGATGAGCTGCGCCAGTTCGCCGACAACCCCAAGGTCGGGGCATCGCAGGTGTTCGACGTCGTCACCGGTGCGGCCAAGGTCGAAGGCCTCGATTCACGCCTGAGCAATCTGCTGCAGGCCGTGGTCGAGAACGGCCGCCTGGCCGCGCTGCCCGAGATCGCCGCCCAGTTCAAGTCGCTGGTGAACGCCCAATCGGGCACGTCCGACGCCGTGATCCACAGCGCTTTCCCGATCGAGGGCGCCGCGCTGGCCGACGTGGTCGCTTCGCTGGAAAAGCGCTTTGGCCGCAAGCTCAACGCCCGCGTGGAGCTCGATCCTGAACTGATCGGGGGCGTGCGCGTGGTGGTTGGCGACGAAGTCCTGGACACCTCGGTCAAGGCCCGTCTCGAACAAATGAAGGTCGCTCTGACGGCGTGACAGGCGCCGAGGCTGCCAAGCCTGGGCTCCCTTGCGCCGAATGCCGTCTGTAGGAGAAAGCAATGCAACTGAATCCCGCTGAGATTTCCGAACTGATCAAGAGCCGCATCGAGGGTCTTGGCGCTTCGGCCAACATCAAGAACCAGGGCACCGTCGTGTCCGTCACCGACGGCATCGTGCGTGTGCACGGCCTGTCCGACGTGATGGCCGGCGAAATGCTGGAGTTCCCGGCCACCGCCAGCGGCCAGCCCACCTTCGGCCTGGCGCTGAACCTCGAGCGCGACTCGGTGGGCGCGGTGATTCTGGGTGAGTACGAGCACATTTCCGAAGGCGACACCGTCAAGTGCACGGGCCGCATCCTGGAAGTGCCGGTCGGCCCCGAGCTGATCGGCCGGGTCGTCAACGCGCTGGGTCAGCCGATCGACGGCAAAGGCCCGATCAACGCCAAGATGACGGACGTGATCGAGAAGGTCGCCCCGGGCGTGATCGCACGTCAAAGCGTGAGCCAGCCGGTGCAGACCGGCCTGAAGTCGATCGACTCGATGGTGCCAATCGGTCGCGGCCAGCGCGAGCTGATCATCGGCGACCGCCAGACCGGCAAGACCGCGGTGGCGATCGACGCGATCATCAACCAGAAGGGTCAGAACATGACCTGCGTCTACGTTGCGATCGGCCAGAAAGCCTCGTCGGTCAAGAACGTGGTGCGCGCACTCGAAGCCCACGGCGCGATGGAGTACACCATCGTGGTGGCAGCGACGGCCTCGGAATCGGCGGCCATGCAATACGTCTCGGCCTACTCCGGTTGCACGATGGGCGAGTACTTCCGCGACCGCGGCCAGGACGCGTTGATCATCTATGACGACCTGTCCAAGCAGGCCGTGGCCTACCGTCAGGTCTCGCTGCTGCTGCGCCGCCCGCCGGGCCGCGAAGCCTACCCTGGCGACGTGTTCTACCTGCACAGCCGCCTGCTCGAGCGTGCGGCCCGCGTGAACGCCGACTACGTCGAGAAGTTCACCAAGGGTGAAGTCAAGGGCAAGACCGGTTCGCTGACCGCACTGCCGATCATTGAAACGCAGGCGGGCGACGTGTCTGCCTTCGTGCCGACCAACGTGATCTCGATCACCGACGGCCAGATCTTCCTGGAGACCGCGCTGTTCAACGCCGGTATCCGCCCCGCCATCAACGCCGGCATCTCGGTGTCGCGCGTCGGTGGTGCCGCCCAGACCAAGCTGATCAAGGGCCTGTCCGGCGGCATCCGTACCGACCTGGCGCAGTACCGCGAGTTGGCCGCCTTCGCGCAGTTCGCCTCCGACCTGGACGACGCCACCCGCAAGCAATTGGACCGCGGCGCGCGCGTCACCGAGTTGTTGAAGCAGGCGCAGTACTCGCCACTGCCGATCAGTCTGATGGCCGCCACGCTGTTTGCCGTGAACAAGGGCTTCATGGACGACATCGACGTCAAGAAGATCCTCTCGTTCGAGCATGGTCTGTACCAGCACCTGAAATCCAGCCACGCCGCGCTGTTGGCCAAGCTGGAAAACGACAAGGCGATGGACAAGGCCGCCGAAGAAGAGATGACCAACGCGATCACGGCGTTCAAGAAGTCTTTTGCTTGACCACGCACGCCTAGACAAGGAGCACCGTCATGGCAGTCGGTAAAGAGATACGCGGCAAGATCAAGAGCTTCGAGAACACGAAGAAGATCACCAAGGCCATGGAAATGGTCTCGGCCTCGAAGATGCGCAAGGCGCAGGAACGCATGCGTGCGGCCCGGCCCTATGCGGACAAGATCCGCAACATCGCAGCCAACCTGTCGCAGGCCAACCCCGAGTACAAGTCGCCGTACATGCGCTCGGCCAGCAACGCCAAGTCGGTGGGCTACATCGTCGTCAGCACCGACAAGGGCCTGTGCGGTGGCCTGAACACCAACGTGTTGCGTGCGGTGACCAACAAGATGCGTGACCTGCAGGTCGCAGGCAGCAGCGCGCAAGCCGTGGCCATTGGCAACAAGGGCTTCGGCTTCCTGAACCGGATCGGCGTGAAGATGGTCAGCCACGTCACCCAGCTGGGCGACAAGCCGCACCTGGACAAGCTGATCGGCCCGGTGAAGGTGATGCTCGACGCTTTCGTCGAGGGCAAGGCGGACGCGGTCTACCTTTGCTACACCAAGTTCATCAACACCATGCGGCAGGAGCCGATGGTGGAGCAGTTGCTGCCGCTGTCCTCGTCGCGCCTGGAGCAGACCGCGGCCGAGAAGGCGCAGTACGGCTGGGACTACATCTACGAGCCCGACGCACCCACGGTGATCGAAGACCTGCTCACGCGCTACATCGAGGCACTGGTCTACCAGGCGGTGGCCGAGAACATGGCCTCGGAGCAGTCGGCGCGCATGGTGGCCATGAAGGCCGCCACCGACAACGCCGGCACGCTGATCAACGACTTGAAGCTGGTCTACAACAAGACCCGCCAGGCCGCGATCACCAAGGAACTGTCTGAAATCGTGAGCGGCGCGGCCGCCATCAGCGGCTGACCCGGTCGCACGAATCGAATACTGATTGAAGGATTGAAAAAATGTCTAGCACCCAAACTCAGGGCAAGATCGTTCAGTGCATCGGCGCCGTGGTGGACGTGGAGTTCCCGCGCGACAAGATGCCCCGCGTGTACGACGCACTCAAGCTCGATGGCTCGGCACTGACGCTGGAAGTCCAGCAGCAGCTCGGCGACGGCATCGTGCGCACCATTGCGCTGGGATCCAGCGACGGCCTGCGCCGCGGCCTGATGGTCAGCAACACCGGCGCAGCCATCACCGTGCCGGTGGGCAAGGCCACGCTGGGCCGCATCATGGACGTGCTGGGCACGCCCATCGACGAGCGCGGCCCGGTGGACCAGACGCTCACCGCGTCCATCCACCGCAAGGCCCCCAGCTACGACGAGTTGAGCCCCTCGCAAGAGCTGCTCGAAACCGGCATCAAGGTGATCGACCTGATCTGCCCCTTCGCCAAGGGCGGCAAGGTGGGTCTGTTCGGCGGCGCCGGTGTGGGCAAGACCGTGAACATGATGGAGCTCATCAACAACATCGCCAAGGCCCACTCGGGTCTGTCGGTGTTCGCTGGCGTGGGCGAGCGCACCCGCGAGGGCAACGACTTCTATCACGAGATGGCCGAGTCGGGCGTGGTCAACCTGGAGAACCTGGGCGAGTCCAAGGTGTCCATGGTCTACGGCCAGATGAACGAGCCCCCGGGCAACCGTCTGCGCGTGGCGCTGACCGGGCTGACCATCGCCGAGTCGTTCCGCGACGAAGGCAAGGACGTGCTGTTCTTCGTCGACAACATCTACCGCTACACGCTGGCCGGCACCGAAGTGTCCGCGCTGCTGGGCCGCATGCCTTCCGCCGTGGGCTACCAGCCGACGCTGGCCGAGGAAATGGGCCGCCTGCAAGAGCGGATCACCTCGACCAAGGTCGGCTCGATCACCTCGATCCAGGCCGTGTACGTGCCGGCCGACGACTTGACCGACCCGTCGCCCGCGACCACCTTCGCCCACTTGGACGCCACCGTGGTGCTGTCGCGGGACATCGCCTCGCTGGGCATCTACCCCGCCGTGGACCCGCTGGACTCCAACAGCCGCCAGGTCGACCCCAACGTGGTGGGTGAGGAGCACTACACCACCACGCGCGCCGTGCAGTCCACGCTGCAGCGCTACAAGGAACTGCGCGACATCATCGCCATCCTGGGCATGGACGAACTCAGCCCCGAAGACAAGCTGGCCGTGGCCCGCGCGCGCAAGATCCAGCGCTTCCTGTCGCAGCCCTTCCACGTGGCCGAAGTGTTCACCGGTTCGCCCGGCAAGTACGTGCCGCTGAAGGAAACCATCCGTGGCTTCAAGATGATCGTGGCCGGCGAGTGCGATCACCTGCCCGAGCAGGCGTTCTACATGGTCGGTACGATCGACGAGGCCTTCGAAAAGGCCAAGAAGATCCAATAAGGAGCCGTCATGGCAACCATTCACGTCGATGTGGTCAGCGCCGAGGCGAGCATCTTCTCTGGCGAGGCCAAGTTCGTGGCGCTTCCGGGCGAAGCGGGCGAGCTGGGCATCCTGCCGCGTCACACGCCGCTGATCACCCGCATCAGGCCGGGTGCGGTGCGCATCGAGAAGGCCGATGGCGACGAAGAGTTCGTCTTTGTCGCGGGCGGCATTCTCGAAGTGCAGCCGGGCACGGTCACCGTGCTGGCCGACACCGCCATCCGCGGGCATGACCTGGACGAGGCCAAGGCCACCGAGGCCAAGCGCCTGGCCGAAGAGGCGATGAAGAACGCCAAGAGCGACATCGACTTTGCCAAGGCGCAAAGCGAGTTCGCGATGATGGCCGCGCAGATCGCTGCGATCACCAAGCTGCGCAAGAAGTAATCGCTGCTCGACGCCACCCGCCGTCGACGCCCGCAGTTCGCTGTGGGCGTTGTGCTTTGTGCGCCCGTGTGGGCGTACGCGTGCCGATCGGCAGGGTCAGCGCCGATGGTCGATTCGCCCGAGCCTGACTAGACTTCCCGCCATCGCAGCCCCACGAAACCTGCCACCATGACCCGCATCGTCATCAGCGGCACCGGCCTCTACCAGCCGCCGCACATCATCACCAACGCCGAACTGGTCGAGGCCTTCAATGCCTATGCCAACCAGTTCAACAGCCACAACGCAGCCCGCATCGAGTCCGGCGAAGTGCAGGCCATGGTGAGCTCCAGTGTGGAGTTCATCGAGAAGGCCTCGGGCATCAAGCAACGCTACGTGATCGACAAGCAGGGCGTGCTCGACCCGAATCGCATGCGCCCGCATTTCGAGCCGCGCGATGACGACCAGCTCTCGCTGATGGCCGAGATCGCGGCCGACGCGGCGCGCAAGGCGCTGGCCGCCGCCGGCAAGCAGGGATCGGACGTCGACATGGTGCTGTGCGCCAGCGCCAACATGCAGCGCGCCTACCCGGCCATGGCGGTGGAAATCCAGCAGGCCATCGGCGCCGGCGGCTATGGGTTCGACATGAACGTGGCCTGCTCGTCCGCCACGTTCGCGATGGAGCAGGCCGTGAACGCGGTGAAGTGCGGCACCGCCAAGTGCGTGCTGATGGTCAACCCCGAGATCACCTCGGCACACCTGGAGTGGCGCGACCGCGATTGCCACTTCATCTTCGGCGACGTGTGCACGGCGATGATCATCGAGGCGGCCGACACCGCCACGTCGGCTGACCAGTGGGAGGTGCTGGGCACCAGGCTCGCCACGCAGTTCTCGAACAACATCCGCAACAACTTCGGTTTCATGAACCGTTGCGAGGACACCGATCCGGACGCCCGCGACAAGACCTTCCGGCAGGAGGGTCGCAAGGTGTTCAAGGAAGTGGTGCCGCTGGCTGCGGCGCACATCGAGGGCCACCTGAAGAGCCTCGGCTTCGAGACCGGGCAGATCCGGCGCTTCTGGTTGCACCAGGCCAACGAAGGCATGAACCAGTTCGTGCTGCGCAAGCTGGTGGGCCGGGACGTCACGAACGACATCGCCCCGCTGATCCTGGACACCTACGCCAACACCGCCTCGGCGGGTTCGATCATCGCCTTTCACGAACACCATGACGACATGGTGCCGGGCGACGTGGGCGTGATCTGTTCCTTCGGGGCCGGTTATTCGGTGGGCAGCGTGGTGGTTCGGCGCCTGTAGGCGCCAACGGCCGCCCCCTAAATCACCAAAGGCGCGTCCGGCAGCTCGTTGGTGTCGGCATCTTGCGCTTGCCGCGCGAAGTGCACGCGCAGCAGTTCGTCCACCGCGTCCACCGCCGCGTTCAGGCCGGTCTCGAACTGCCCGGCCCGCAGGCCCGGCTTCATGCGCTCAAGGATGGCGGCCCACTGCGCCGCAGTGGCGTGCGGGTTCAGGCCGCGGTCGGCCACGATCTCGATCGTGTGCTCGGCCAGCAGCAGGTAAATCAGCACGCCGTTGTTGTGCTCGGTGTCCCAGACCCGCAGCTTGCCGAACATCATCAACGCCCGGGCCCGCGCCGGCAGCCGCTTCCACAGGTAGGACCAGGGCAGCCCGGCCTCGATGCAGATGCGGATCTCGCCGCTGTGCCGCCGTTCGCTGGCGGCCACTCGGTCGGTCAGGCGCGACAAGGCGTCGGCGGGCAGCGCGCGGCGCACGTCGGTCTGGTCGCGCCAGCGGTGGCGAAGCATGCGTCCGATACGGTTCATCACCAGCTCCCGGACGCGCCACCGCCCCCGAAGTCGCCACCACCACCGGACGAAAAACCGCCCCGCCCCCGCCCCCGCCCCCGCTGCCGCCGAAGCCGCCGCCACCGAAGATCACCGGCGGCCCGCCACGGCCACCGCGCGACCCACCGCCGCTGCCGCCGCCAGCACCGAGCACGATGGCTGCCAGCAGGGCCACCACGCCCGCCGCCCCGGCGAACAACAGGCTCGCGGTGAACAGCCAGACCAAGCCCCCGGCGCCGGCGCCGGTGAGCAAGGCGCCCAACTTGCGCCCGAACACGCTGCCCAGCACGCCAGCGAGCACCGGCACGGCGACAAACAGGATCATCACCACCTCCTGCGCCCCGAAGCCGTCCAGACCGACCGTCGTGTCGGGCTTGGCGGCGGGGCTGGGCAGGTGTTCGCCCCGCACGCGCGCCATCAAACCATCAACGCCCGCGTTCAGGCCGCCGGCGTAGTCGCCCTGCTTGAAGGCCGGGGTGATGGCGCGGTCAATGATCTGGCGTGCAGCGAGGTCGGGGACCGCGCCCTCCAGGGCCTTGGCCACCTCGATGCGGATCTTGCGGTCGTCGCGCGCCACCACCACCAGCAGGCCATCGCCGACCGTCCTGCGGCCGATCTTCCAGCTGTCGGCCACACGCTGCGCATAGCTGGCGATGTCCTCCGGCTGCGTGGTGGCCACCAGCAGCAGCACGATTTGCGGACCGGCCTCGGCTTCGAAGCCGGCGAGCTTGGTCTCCAGCGCGCTGCGTTGCGGCGCACTGAGCACCTGGGCCAGGTCCACCACCCGGGCGCTGAGTGCGGGCACGGCTTGCACGTCCTGGGCCAATGCCAGGGCCGGCGCGGCCAGCGCCCAGCACAACAGCAGCGCCCAGAGCGCGCGCACCTTGGTCACGGCAGGCTCACTTGGAGGCTGCGGGCGCTGGTGCCTTGTCGAAGCTCACCGAAGGCGGCTTGCTGATGGTGGCCTCGTTCTCCACCGTGAAGCTGGGCTTGACGCTGTAGCTGAACATCATCGCCGTCAGGTTGGTCGGAAAGCTGCGGGTCAGCACGTTGTAGTCCGCCACCGCCTTGATGTAGCGGTTGCGCGCCACGGTGATGCGGTTTTCGGTGCCTTCGAGTTGCACACGCAGATCCTGGAAGGCCTGGTTGGCCTTCAGGTTCGGGTACTGCTCGCTCACCACCATCAGGCGGCTGAGCGCGCCCGACAACTCACCCTGCGCGGCCTGGAACTTCTTGAAGGCCTCCGGGTTGTTGATCAACTCGGGCGTGGCCTGGATGCTGGTGGCCTTGCTGCGGGCCTCGATCACCTTGGTGAGCGTGTCCTGCTCGAAGCCGGCCTCGCCCTTGACCGTGGCCACGATGTTGGGGATCAGGTCGGCGCGGCGCTGGTACTGATTGAGCACCTCGGACCAACCGGCCTTGACGCCCTCGTCCTGGCGTTGGAAGTCGTTGTAGCCGCAGCCCGAGAGCAACATCACCGCGCTGAGTGCCGTCGTGGCGAGGGCTTTGCGAGAAACCGACATCGATGGACTCCTGTCTTGCGGAAAGGCCCGCGCGCTGAAGTATGGGGCTGCTGTGGCGGATTTCAAGCCATGGAGGCGAAGGCCGCCTGGCCGGCCGCACCCCGCGCGTGTCCCCAACACCGAGAAGGCGCGTGCAGAATGCGGGGCCCAGGCGGCAATAAGGTCGCCGCACGTCCGGCCCAAACTCGTCCAAAGTGCAGGTGGGACGCACGAAGCCACAGGGAGAACGGCATGAACCATTCCAAGCGGAGCCGCACCGTGCGTGTGGCGTGGGCTGTCGTCACGGCGATGCTGCTGCCGTTTGCCGCGCACGCGGCGCTCGATCCGGTACCGATCGAGGCCTTTTTCAAGCCCGCCAAGCTGCGCATGCCCAAGCTGTCACCCAGTGGACGCTGGCTGGCGACACTGACCAGCCTGCCCGAGCGCCGCGTCGGCCTGATGATGGTGGATCTGGACGGCAAGCAGGACCCGCACTTCATCGAGGCCTCCACCACGGCCGACGTGGCGTGGTTCGGCTGGGTCAGCGACGACTGGTTGATCTTCTCGATCGACGATCCCGACAACCGCGACGACAAGCCGCGCTCCCGCGGCCTGATGACCGTGCGGCGCGATGGCGGCGAGTCGCGCATGCTGGTGCAACGCGAATACCGCTTCAACGACCCGATTGCCACGCGCAAGATCCTGGGCCCGAACCATGAGTTTCTTGGCTACGGCGCGCCGGGCAGCAACGAGATCGTCGTCGGCGAGTTCAAGTGGGACACGGGTGGCGAGTACAGCCACACCGTGCCGATGGTGCTCAATGTGGCCACCGGCGCGGTGCGCAGCCTGCTGAAGGATGCACCCAAGGCCTCGGACTGGCTGCTGGATGGCCAGGGGCGCGCCCGAGCCGCGCTGGGCACCGACGGGCCGGACGCCTTCGTGCTGTGGTCGGACGGGCCGGACAAGCCCTGGCGCCAGATCAGCAAGGCCCCGCGCTTCGAGCAGCCCTTCGGGTTGGCCTACATCGACGACAAGGGCCTGATGGTTCGCACCTGGGACACCCAAGGCCACACCGAATTGCGCAGCTTCGACCTGGTCAAGGGCCGGCCAGGGCCGGAGGCACTGCTGGCCACGCCGGGATTCGACGGGCCGGTGAGGCCCGTGGATCGGCGCGATAGCGACATTGTCGACGGCGTGCGCCTGGCCGTGGACGGCACGGCCACCGTGTGGTTCAACCCGACCATGAAACGCATCCAAGCCGAAGTGGACGCCGGCCTGCCGGGGCGCCTGAACCTGCTCAGCTGCCGGCCCTGCGACGACCCGCGCGTGGTGTTGGTGTCGTCCTACTCGGACCGCAGTGCCGGCGATCACCTGATCTACCGTCCGCAGCAAAAGAAGTGGCAGCTGATTGGCAGCTCACGGCCGGACATCGACGAAAAGCGCATGTCGCCCTTGAGCTTTCACCGCACCAGGGCCCGTGATGGCCTGGACTTGCCGCTGTGGGTGACGCGGCCGATCGGCGCCACGGAAAAGCCGCTGCCCGCCGTGGTGATGGTGCATGGCGGGCCCAATGTGCGGCACCTATTGGGGCTGGGATGCCGACGCCCAATTCCTCGCCTCTCGCGGCTACGTGGTGATCGAGCCCGAGTTTCGCGGCAGCCGGGGCTATGGCGTGTCGCATTTCCGCGCCGGCTGGAAGCAGTGGGGCCTGGCCATGCAGGACGACGTGAGCGATGCGCTCAAATTCGCCGTTGGGCAGGGCTGGGTCGACCCGACCCGTGTGTGCATCATGGGTTTCAGCTATGGCGGCTATGCCACGCTGATGGGCCTGGTGAAGGACCCGGACCAGTACCGCTGCGGCATCGCGGGCATGGCGGTGTCCGACCCGAGGAACATGTTCAGCATGCACTGGTCCGACATCTCCGATTCGGCGCGCCAATACAGCCTGCCCACGCTGATGGGCGACCCAAAGAAGGACGAAGCCCAGTTCATCGCCACCTCGCCGGTGGAGCAGGTGGCCCGCATCAAGGCGCCGCTGCTGCTTCTGCACGGCTTCAAGGACCAGCGGGTGCCTGTCGAGAATGGCGAGCGCATGCGCGACGCGCTGCTCAAGCATGGCAAGAAGGTGGAGTGGCTGCTCTACCCGGACGAGGCCCACGGCTTCCAGCGGCCGGACAACCGCATCGATTTCTGGCGCCGCGCCGAGGCGTTTCTCGCTGTGCACCTGAAGCCCGAGCCCAAGTAGGGCGAGGCCGCGCGGCGCAGTCTAGAGCTTGACCGGTCCGCCGACGGAAGGCACGCCCACCTGCGACGCCGCCTCTCGCGCCTGCTGTTGGCGCGTGCGGTCCACGTACTGGTCGGCGCGCGCCAGCTGGTCGCGGATGATGGCGTTGTTCTGCCCCATCACGTCGATCGCCTTGGTGCGGAAGTTGTCCATCGCGTCCATGGCCTGGAAGGTCTGGTCGAACATCTCCTTCATCTTGTCGATGCCCAGCATGGGGTTCTGCGCAAACTGCGTGGTCTGGTCGACATGCTGGTTGAGCTGACGGCCGGTCTCGCTGATCAGGTTGCCGATGGTGGCGTTCACGCCCGACAGCATCTCCATCACCTTGATCTGGTTGCCGGTGGCGCGGGCCACGGTCTGCGCCACGGCCAGGGCGCTCATGCCGGTGGTGGCCACGCGGGTGCAGCCGTTCATCATTTCGCGGCCGGTCTTCTTCAGCACATCCAGCGCCAGGTAGCCGTTGATGCACACCGCCTGCTGGGTCTGGATGTCCTGCAGGTTCTGCCGGGCATAGAAGAGCACCTCCTGGCGCAGCGCCTGGGCGCGCTGCGGGTCGCTGGTTTCGAGCGCGGCCACCTTCTCGGCCAGGCGCGTGTCGAGCTGGCGCGCAAAGTGAGCGGCGCCAGCAAGCTTCTGCATCGCGTCCCACAGCTTGCCTCGCGTGGCCTCGATGTCCACCACGTCCTTCTGCATGTCGTCGCGCGCGGCGTAGAGCTGCGACATCGAGGTCTTCAGCTGCTCCGCCGCGGTCTGGTACTTGCGAAAGTAGGCTTCCAGCTTGTTGCCGAAGGGGATCATGCCCAGCAGCTTGCGCGGCTGCATCAGGTCGCCGTCGTTGCCGGGGTTCAGTTCGTCCAGCTGCGCACGGATGTCGGCGATGGCCTTGTAGGCCGACGTGTCCTCGATGCCGGCGAAGTTGCGCTGCATGAAGCGGCCCTGCATCAGGCTGGACGCATTGGACACCTCCTCGCGGCCCAGTGCGAAGGCGCTGTCCAGCCGCGACTTGAAGGCGTCGGAATGAATGTCCTCGGTGGCCAGCGCGTCGATGAAGCGCAGCACCTGCTGGTCCACCGCCCGCATCGCTTGGGCTTCAGCGGCACGGCCTCGCGGCTGGATTCGGCCGGCACCGGGCTGATGACCTCGGGCGGCTCCAGCCGGAACGCGGCAGGGCCAAGCTTGCGGAGGTGGGTGCGGGTGAGGACGGGTTGGTCATGGGTCAGGACTCCTTGGCGGGCGGTGCGCCAGCCGGCAACGCGGCGGACTGGGGGAGGTTGAGCGCCGGCGACTCGGCTTCGAGCGCCAGGCCCGGCAGGGCGGCGGCCTCGCCGAACTTCTGTTTCAGGAACTTGGAATGCACCAGGAAGGCATGCGCGTCCTGCGAGGGCCAGGTCGTCGCCGAGCTGGCGCACCCTTGGCTTCGAGCTCGGCGACGGTGTCCTTGAAGGTTTCCTGCGCCGTCTTGCCGTTCTCCAGCACATGGCCGGTGGCGCAGGCCGCCGGGATCGACAGGTAGGTGTTCAGCGCTTCCGGGCAGGTAGCGGATGGCGATGTGGCGGGCATGGAAGCTGTCCTGCAGCGACAGGCTGCCGCGCGAGCGCTCCCATTGCTGCAACAGGCCGTCGAGCGCCTTGCACAGGTCCAGCACGCGGGCCTGCAGGCTGGCCGGGATGCGGTTGTCGGGGTTGTGCTCGGTGAGCCGGCGCACGCCGTTCAGCGCGCGCTCCATGGCTTCACGCGCATCGCCTTCGTCGCTGAACTGCAGCGCTTCCCTCGGGTTCCCGCTTCGACGGAAAGCCCAGCCACAACCCGCCGCCGACGAAGCCGGCCGCATAGCCCAACGCCGCCACGCCCAGCCCCAAGGTGCCGAGCAGCCCCAGGGCCTTGAGCACCAGCACCAGGCTGGCCAGCCCCAGGCCGCACCAATTGGCGGGGGAGGTGAGCCAGCGCAGGATCATTGATAGGCCCGGATGTCCTTGAACACGCTGTACAGCGGGGTGCGGCGCGCGTCGAACACCTTGCCGCCGGTGGTGGCCACCAGGTCGTTCAGCGCGGCCGGGTTGGCCTCGCCGAACAGCACCATGAAGACAGGGATGCCGCGCACGTCTTCCGGCAGCGCGGCGTAGTCCTGCTTGAAGCGCGCCAGGTCGCGGCCCTTGTTGTTCTCGCCGTCGGTGAAGGCGACCACCGAGTATTGGTACTTCGGGTTCCTCTTGCGTTCTTCGAGCATCTGCGTCAGCGCCTGGTACACCGCGTCGTACAAGGCCGTGCCGCCCTTCATCTGCAGGCCGTCGGCGAAGTTGCGCACCTCGGCCAGCACCTGCTGCTTGGCGTCGCTGTCGGCCTGCAGCTCCACGCCCCGCTGGGCCGCGGTGCCCGCAGGCACGGTGAAGGCGGTCAATCCGTAGGGCGTCTCGGAAAAAGGCTGCATCCCCCGCTTCTCGCGGTTGGAAAGCTTGGCGATGCGGCCGGTGAGCGAAGCATCGGCACCGGCAATGTAGTGGATGGCCTGCACCAGCTGCGCGCGGCGCCCGCCGCCTTCCATGCTGCCGCTGGTGTCCAGCACGAAGGTGCTGGCGATGGGCAGGCGGAACTCATTGAGGTAGGCCGCGATCAGGCCGTCGGCCAGCGCGCGGTCGGGCGAGAACGGCAGCTCGACGTGCATGCCTTCCTTGGGCAGCAGGTCGCTCAATTGGGCCGTCAGCTCGGGCTTGATCGGGCGGCGCAGCGTTTGCCGGGCCAGCCACAGTTGGGCGGTCTCGCTCTTCAGGTACTCCACCACCTTCAGGTAGTCGGCGCGGCGCGCTTCGTCGAGCAGCATGAAGGGGTAGTCGGCGGTGCTCACGCCCTCGTGCGGGTAGATCAGCCGGAGCTTCTCGCGCAACTTGCCCGAGGCATTGAGCGACAGCAGCCAGCTCTCGTAGTTGATGAAGGCGTTGACGCGCGTGCCCTGTTGCGCGATGAACTGTTCCGACAGGTAGGTGGAGTTGTCGCCCGGCAGCTTGTAGCCTTTAAACCACGCCGCGTCGGCCTTGGCGTTGCCGGTGAGCACGGCCTCGGTGCTTTCCATCGTCCCGCCGAAGGTGAAACGCAGCTTCACGCCGGTGGCCTTTTCCACCATCTCCTGCAGCGGCAACACGTCGCGCAGGTCGCTGGTGGCCAGCACCTTGAATTCGGGGGCGGCGATGGCCGCGGCCGGTGGTGCCGGCGGCGGTGGCGGCTCTTTGCGGCCGCAGGCGGAGCCCAGCGGGCCCCGCCACCAACATCCAGCAGCAGCGCAAATGTGGCTTGCGCCCACCTGGGGCGGGCCAGGCTCTTCGGCGGCGAGATCATTGCGTCATCTCCTTGGAAACCAGGTCGATCATCTCGGCCATGATGTCGAACGACGGCGGGTCCACCACTTCGGTGACCCGCGGCTGCACGGCCAGGCCGGTGGGCTTGACCGAGTTGACGAAGCGCTCGGTGTCGGCAATGCGAAAGCCGTATTCCACCGCGATGCCCTGCAGCTCGGCATTGTTGGTCAGCAGCTCACCCAGCGCCTTGGCGCGCTCGTTGGTGGCCACGAACACCACCTTGTTGACGATGGTGGGCAGCGGGTACATCAACACCATGTCGGCGCCCACGCCCTTCTTGGCCAGCGCGTGGCTCACCAGCTGGTTTTCGTAGATGAAGGCCATCGGCGTCTTGCCGATGCCGATGGCGACGTAGTCGTCGAAATTGCCGTTCACGTAGTTTTCTTGATAGCCTTGGCGCTTGAACAACTCGGCCAGCTTGGCCGCATCGGCCTGTGCGCCGGCACGGTCGGTGACCAGATCACCGTGCAGGGCGTAGCTGGTGAGCGCCAGGTACATGGCGGCGGAGTTGCTGCGCCGCACGTCGGTGGTGGACACGAGCACGGCGCGCGACACATCGTAGCCGCTCGAATCCTTCAGATCCTTCCAGCGCTTCTTGGCCAGCATCAGGGCGGTGAGCTTGGCCATGTCCACCGCATAGACCTTGGGCTGCATCGGCGTGGCCAGGCCATTGGCCACCAGGATCTTGGCGATCGGCTCCCACGAGGCAATGACCAGCGGCGTGTGGAAGGGCGACACGGGCGCGGTGGGGATGTTGGCCTTGCGCGCCGCGTCGGCGATCTGGTTGGCCGCCACCACCCCGCTGGGGAAGAAGAAGTCGGGCGTGGCGCCGGCCACCACCTTGCCGGCCATGTCGCGGCTGCCCACCCGCGCCACATGCACCGGCAGGCGGTTGGCGGCCAGCACCCGCTGCACGCGCTCGTCCTTGAAGTAGGGCTCCACGTCCACCGCGATCAGCCCTTCCAGTGCGGTGGTGTTGGCCACGGCGATGGCTTCGCGCTTCTGTGCCGACTCCAGTTGGTGCCCGCGCAGCGACCAGGTGAGCGCGCCGCCGAACAAGACCAGCAGCAGCAGCGTGACGACGATCTTGACCGGCTTGGACATGGGGGGATGCAACCCGTTGAAATCGAAGAGCCGGCGGGATCATACGGCGCGGGCCGCCCGCGATAATCGACGCATGAACGCCGCCCTGCAAAACGACACCTTCCTGCGCGCCTGCCTGCGCCAGCCCACCGACCACACGCCGCTTTGGCTGATGCGCCAAGCTGGGCGCTACCTGCCCGAATACAAGGCCACCCGCGTGAAGGCGGGCAACAGCTTCATGGGCCTGGCCACCAACCCGCAATACGCCACCGAGGTGACCTTGCAGCCGCTGGACCGCTTTGCGCTCGACGCGGCGATCCTGTTCTCAGACATCCTCACCGTGCCCGACGCCATGGGCTTGGGCCTGAGCTTCGGCGCGGGCGAGGGACCGCGGTTCGCCCACCCGGTGCGCGACGAGGCCGACGTGGCCAGGTTGGCCATTCCGGACATGGACAAGCTGCGCTATGTGTTCGATGCGGTCACCTCCATCCGCAAGGCCCTGCTCACCACCGACCGCCAAGGCCGCCCGGTCGGGCGCGTGCCGCTGATCGGCTTTAGCGGCAGCCCCTGGACCTTGGCCTGCTACATGGTCGAAGGCGCAGGCTCGGACGATTACCGCCTGGTCAAAACCATGATGTACAGCCGGCCCGACCTGATGCACCGCATCCTGGCCGTCACCGCCGACACCGTGGCCCTCTACCTCAATGCCCAGATCGAGGCTGGCGCCCAGGCCGTGATGGTGTTCGATTCCTGGGGGCGTGCTCGAGCACCGTGCCTTCGAGACCTTCAGCCTGGCCTACACCCGTCGGGTGCTGGCGCAGCTCAAGCGTGAGCACGACGGCCAGCGCGTGCCCTGCATCGTGTTCACCAAGGGCGGGGGCCTCTGGCTGGAGCAGATCGCTGCCACCGGGGCCGATGTGGTGGGGCTGGACTGGACCTGCGACCTGGGCCTGGCGCGCCGGCGCGTGGACGATCAGGTGGCGCTGCAAGGCAATCTCGATCCGATGGCCCTGTTCGCGACGCCCGAGGCGGTGGCGGCCGAGGCCCGCGCGGTGCTCGACGGCTTCGGCCCGCAACGCCGCGCCGATGGGCGCTGCGGCGGCCATGCTGTTCAATCTGGGCCACGGCATCAACCAGCACACCCCGATCGAGAACGTGCAGGCGCTGGTGGAAACCGTGCATGCCCACTCGCAACACATTCGGCAACAGGGTTGACCCCAGGCCAAGCCCTTCAATTTCTCTGGGTAAGGAGTGCTCAGGGCTTGACTTATCCCCAAAATTTGCGTCAGCCCCATGGGGCGGCATCTGCAACGCACTGCACCATGAAGAATCGCGGAAATTCGTGCTAAGTCTTTGAAAAATAAAAAGATTTTCCGGTGTGCTGCAGGATTGGGCAAACCAGCCGGAGGCGGGCAACATCAAGCACTTAGCGCGTCCGCCAGCAGCTTTCCCACAAAGTTATCCACAGAAACAGGGGATAGGTGGAAAAGCCGTTTTCAATCATGGACTTAAGTGAGCTTCTTGATGTGTTGCGGCAAAAGCACCCCCGCTTGAGGGGGTTGGGCCGTGCCTGAGGGGGTGCGCACCTCAGTGGCGGTGGAGACCCCGCAGCACAGCGGCCTGGCCGGTGCGCTGGACTATTTGAGCGAGCACCCGCTGACGCCGGGCACCTTGCTGCGCGTGCCGCTGGGCAAGCGCGACATGCTGGGCATCGTCTGGCATGCCGCCACGCCCGGACACGCAGTGCCCGATTCGGGGCACTGCGGCCGGTGGGCCCGGTCTTCGAAGGCCTGCCGCCGCTGCCACCCGCCTGGTTGACCCTGGTCGACTTCGCGGCCGCCTACTACCAACGCGGCCTGGGCGAGCTGGCCCTGGCGGTGCTGCCGCCCGAGCTGCGCAAACAGGATGCCCCGGGCCTGGCCAAAAGGCTGGCACGCCTGATCAAGCGACTGGACAAGGCAGAACTGGCGCCCGTCGACACCGAGGTGCCCAGACCGGACCTGGGCACGGCGCAGCGCCTGGCGCTGAACGCCATCGAAGCGGCGTTCACCCAGCCGCGGCCGCTGCCGCTGCTGTTGCACGGCGTCACCGGCAGCGGCAAGACCGAGGTCTACCTGCGCGCGGCCGAGGCGGTGCTCGACCAGGGCCGCCAGGTGCTGGTGCTGGTGCCCGAGATCAACCTCACGCCACAACTCGAAGCGCGCTTCGAGCAGCGCTTTCCGGGCCGGCGCCTGGTGGCCATGCACAGTGGGCTAACTCCGGTGCAGCGGCTGTCGCACTGGTTGCAGGCGCTGCTGGGGCGTGCCGACATCGTGCTGGGCACGCGCCTGTCGGTGTTCGCGCCGCTGCCCAAGCTGGGCCTGGTGGTCGTCGACGAGGAGCATGACCCGTCCTACAAGCAACAGGAGGGTGCCCGCTATTCGGCGCGCGATCTGGCGGTGTACCGCGCCCACCGGAGCGCGTGCCGGTGATCCTGGGCTCGGCCACGCCCTCGCTGGAAACCTGGCAGCGCGCGCAGGAAGGACGTTATCAGCTGCTCACGCTCGCGCAGCGCGTGGGCGACGGCGCGCTGCCGCGCGCGCGCCTGTCCGACATGGGCGTGTTGCCGCGCAGCCAGGCAGCGCCCGTGCTGGCGGCGCTGGTGCTGCAGTCGCTGCGCGGCGCTGGGCGCGTGGCGAACAGAGCCTGGTCTTCCTCAATCGACGCGGCTACGCGCCGGTGCTGCACTGCGGCGCCTGCGCCTGGAAGAGCCAATGCCCGCACTGCAGCGCCTGGCGCGTGTTCCACAAGCTCGACCGCACGCTGCGTTGTCACCACTGCGGCTTCACCGAACGGGACCGCGCGCCTGCCCGGATTGCGGCAACCTGGACATCGCCCCCATCGGCCGCGGCACGGAGCGCCTGGAGGAACACCTGGCCGAGTTGCTGCCCGGCGCCCGCATCGCGCGGCTCGACGCCGACACCGCGCGCGGCAAGGGTCAGCTCGAAAGCCGCCTGGCCAGGTGCACGCCGGCGAGGTGGACGTGCTGGTGGGCACGCAGATGGTCACCAAGGGACGACTTCCGGCGCATCACGCTGGTGGTGGCCATCAACCCCGATTCGGCCTTGTTTGCCGCGGACTTTCGAGCACCCGAGCGTCTGTTCTCGCTGCTGATGCAGGCCGGTGGCCGCGCCGGGCGCGACGCGGCGGCGGCCGAACGCAGCGAGATGTGGATCCAGACCTGGCATCCCCAACACGCCTTGTACGCGGCCTTGAAGACCCACGACTTTGCCGCATTTGCCGCCAGCCAGCTGGCCGAGCGGCGCGGCGCCGGCCTGCCGCCTTCAGCCACCTGGCGTTGCTGCGTGCCGAGGCGCGCGATGCCGAGGTGGCCATGGGATTCCTGCGCGCGGCGGCCCTTGCCGCGACGCAGCTGAGCGGCGCCAACGAGGTGATGATCTACCCGCCCGTGCCGCCCACGGTGCAGAAGGTGGCCGGCATCGAGCGCCTGCAGATGCTCATCGAATGCCCTTCGCGCATGCGCCTGCAGCGCCTGCTGGCCGACTGGCTGCCGCGCCTGCACGCCGTGCGCGGCGAGCACAAGGGCCTGGCGCGCTGGGCGATCGACGTGGACCCCTTGGCGATCTGACGGCCATCGGGGGACGGCCGACCATGGCCGGCCTGGGCGCTCAGACGGGCTCCAGCGTCCAGCGCGTGCCCAGCACCTCCAGCTGCATGCCGTCCACCGCCAACCCCGCGCCGCGGGCAGCGCCAGCACGGCCTCGGGTTGCGCCACCGCCAGCGTGAAGCCGGCCACGCCATCAGGCGCCGGCGGGGGCGGGCCACGAAATCGGCAAAGCCCTCGGTCAATGCAACGCGCCAGCACCCTTGCATGGGCACCGGCGCTGGCCGGCCCAGCACCTGGGCCCAGCGCTGCGCCAACGCCGATGGGTCGACGGCCTGCAAGGCGATGCCGCGCACGCGCTGCTGGCCATTCGGCCCTCGCGGCACCCGCCAATGCGGCCCGCCCCAGCGCCAGGCCGCCGCAGGCCTGGGCTCGTCCACCGACACGATGGCGCCGCCCACGTCCTTGGGGTGCAGGTGCATGGCGCTGATGTCGTCCAGCTCGATCTGCCACACGCTGCGCACACCCAGTGCGGCAAAGCGCTCGCGCTCACGCGCCAGGCTGTCGGTCTGAAGGATCAGCATGTAGCCACCATCGCCGTGCCGCGCCAGGTGGCGGCCGCAGGCGGTGTCGGCCCGCACCGGCGAGATCACCTCGATGAACTGATCGCCGAAGTTGAACACCGCGTTGTCGATTCCGAACTCGGCCACGCCGGGGTCCTGGAATGGTGGCGGCATTTCAAGCAACGAGGCCAGCAAGCCACTGCCGCGGCGCAGGTCCTGCGCCGCGAAGACGATCTGACGGATGCGCATGGTGTTGGCCTTTCATCGCGTGAGACCAGCCCCGACTCTACGGCGCTTGGTCAGCGACCGCGCTCAGCTATGCAGTGCACGCTCGGTGGCGCGACAGCACGGCTGCACGGCGCCATGCGCGCAACCACGTTCTCATCGAGCGATCATGGCGTTGCGGTCCCGCACGAGGCTTCCACACCGATCGCGCCAACCGCATCAGGTTGCCGCCAAGCACACGCCGCAGATCCGTGTCGCTGTAGCCCCAGGTCTGCAGTGTCTGCACGATGCCTTCCAACTGCTCGGGCGCCACCATGCGCACGCCTTTTTCGTACCCCAATTCGGCCGGAAAGGTGTGCGCCATCTTGGCCAGGTAGTCGTCCATTTCCTGGGCATCGAACACATAGTCCAGACCCAGCGCAACATGTTGCGGTCCGACCAGCTGGGCCACATGGTCGACGTGGCGGGCAAAGGTCTCGCTGCTGTTGTCGTTCTGGCCCAGGAAGCTGCCGATGCCGTTGATGCCGACCACACCGCCGGTGGCCGCGCAGGCGCGGATCAAGTCGTCCGGGATGTTGCGCGGGTGGGGGTGCACGGCACTGGGGTTGCTGTGCGAGAAGATCACCGGCTTGGTCGCCACGTCGAAGACATCGCGCACCGTGCGGTGCCCGGTGTGGCTGCAGCAGACCTGCATGCCCACCCGCTCCATCTCGGCAATCACCTCGCGACCGTAGGCTGTCAGACCGGTGTCCTCGTCCTGGCAGCCACCACCGACCCGGTTGTTGTTGTTGTAGGCCAGCAGCATCCACCGCACGCCCAGGTCGTGGTACAGCGCCACCAGGCTTGGCTGGTCGGCCACTGCGTTGGCGCCTTCGATGTCGAAGCCCACGGCCAGGCGGCCCGTGGCATGCGCGAGCTCGATGTCGTCCGCCGTGCCCATCAACACATACGCTTCGGGCCGGGCCTTGATCCAGTGGCGCATGCTCGCCAGCGTGCGGATGTGCGCTTCGATGTCCATGTCGCCGAACCCGATGTTGAGCATCACGGCACTGACCCCGGCCGCCCGGTAGCGCTGCAGCTGAGGCATGAAGGAGCTGTCGTGCGGGCGCCCCACCGGCATGCAGCCGTGGTTGTCCCAGACGACGTTGTCGCGCAGCAAGTCTGCGGCGTTTGCGCGGGCCGGCGGTGTGGTCGAGTTCATGCAGGGTGGACCTTAGGCCAGGCGGGGCCAGACTGGGTTAGGCTTGGCACACGGATATTTAGGAGCACCGACCGCATGCCACATCGAGCTGCGTCGTCCGCCAAGGACGCCTGGTCGCCGCTGGACTTCGACCAGGAAGCCTTCCGCGCCGGCGCCACCGAACAGAGCTTCAAGCGCTTCGCGCGCCAGGGCGTGCGCACCCTGCACGCGCATGAAGGGGGCAGCGGCACCTCGGACACGGTGCGACTGGACGACGACCTCCTGCTGACGGTGATCAACTGCGTCTTGCCGCGCACGGCGCGCTGGCGCTACGACACCGACGAGGCCTTGATCATGCTGCGCGCATCGCTGTGTTGCGATGTCGCGTTCGAGGTCGGCAGTGCGTCGCCCTTGGTCTTCAACCGCCCGGAGGTGACACTGGTCTGTCTGCCCAAAGGTCGGCCACAGACCGTGGACATTGCCGGCGGAGCGCGTCAGCAGGGCATGGTGGCGATCTTTCGCGCGGCGGCGTTTCCGGCGCGCTATGGGCTGCAGCTGGCGGATCTGCCGCCGGTGGTGCGTGACGCCGTGACCGGTTCGGCCGACGTCGGTCGCATCGCCTCCTTCCCGCTCGACCACCGCCTGGCCGCACTGTTGGCCGACACCATCGATACACGCCTGGACGGCGAGATGCGCGTGGTGCAGTACGCCGGCCGACTGGCCGAACTGGTGGCCTACACGCTGGACGCCATGCAACACACGCCTTTGCTGCGTGGCGGCGCACTGAACCGGATGCGCGATGTGGAGCTGGCTCACGCGGCCCTCCAGCAGTTGGAGCGCGACTACCGCAGGCCGCCGCTGTTTGCCGACCTGGCACGCGAGATCGGCACCAACCAGAACAAGCTCAAGGCGGTGTTCAAGGAGGCCTTTGGCGTGACGATGGCCGACTACTGCCTGGAGCGCCGCATGCGCGAGGCGCAACAGCTGCTGCTCGAAGCCAGCTTGACCATCGCCCAGGTGGCCGAGCGCGTGGGCTACGAGCATCAAAGCAGTTTTGCCGCGGCCTTCAGTGGCCATGTGGGCATGTCGCCGCGCCAGTATCGCCAGCACCGCGCGCCCTTCAATCTGCCGCTGAGTTCGGCCGCCATCGGCGCAGGCAGCCGAACCTAGGGTTCACCCGCGGCCGCGATGCACGGCGGCAACGGCCCGTGCCGATCGCCTAAATCTTCGGTGCAAGGGCAAACGCGGTCGGTTCGCGTCGCACCTATCGTTCGTCGACGTGTTCATCCACCCCGCCCGAAGAGGAACCGACACCATGACGACGCAGCAACGCTTTCCGTTCCGGCCGACCGGACTGGTGACGGCGCTCACAGCCGCGGGACTGCTGGCCGCGCTGCCCGCGGCGGCCCAGCAGGGGCCATCAACCCAGCCCGAAGCAGACAGCGCGTCGAGGGTCGTGATCACGGCCAACAAGCGTGTCGAGAAGCAGCGCGAAGTGGCCGGCACGGTCTCGGTGCTCGACGGCAGCGACCTGGAACGCCGCGGTGCGCGCGACCAAGAAGACTCACTCAAGCTCACGCCCGGCGTGCAGTTCAACAAGGGTGACGTCGCGAGCAACACCATCACCATCCGTGGCATCGGCACCAGCACTACCAACGAGGGCAGCGGCGCTCAGCAGGGCCCGACGGGCCAGTACCTGGAGGGACGTGCCGCTGGCGTCGGCCCAGGGCAAGGGTGTCGTGCTGGACCCGCTGACCTGGGACCTCGACCGGGTGGAAGTCCTGCGCGGCCCGCAGGGCGTGCTGTTCGGATCGGGCTCCTTGGGCGGCGCCGTGCGCTACCTGTTCAACAAGCCGCGCATGAATACGTTCGAGGCCAGCTTGAAGGGCGAGTACGCCAGCGTTGCGGACGGCGCCAGTGCCGTGTCGGTGTATGGCATGCTCAACGCGCCCTTGTCCACCGACACGGCTGCATTGCGCGTGGTGGCCTTCGATCGCAAGGATCCGGGCTACATCGACAACCTGGGCACGAAGACCAAGGACGCCAACGACGTCCATCAGACCGGAGGCCGCGTGTTGCTGACCGTCAAGCCGACCAAGGGTCTCACGGCCACCGTGGTGGCCAGCACCCAGAAGACCGAACAGGGCGACACCTTCAGCGTCTCGCCCAGCGCCACCCAACTGGTGCACACCGCGCCGAACAACTCCATACGCTCCAGCACCACCGACTTCTTCAGCCTGACGGTGGACTACGATCTCGGCGGCCAGACACTGACCTCGATCACCGGCTACGTGAAGAACAAGGGAAGCAACCTGATCGACGACACCGAACTGTTCGGCAGCATCGGCCTGGCCCTGCCGCAGGTGTACCGGCCGACATCCGGTTCGGGCACGGCCAAGTCGCAGGAGTTGCGCATCGCCAGCAACCCGGGCAGCGCGTTCAGCTACGTGGCCGGCGTGTTCCACCAGACCAGCGAGAGCAACAGCCATGGCCTGCAGATCGATCCTTCCAAGGCGTTCGGCTTGGCCGAGCTGGTCGATCTCACCAGCTCGGGCGGCGGCACGGAGAAGGCGGTATTTGCCGACACCGAGTTCAACTTCGGCGGCGGCTGGAGCGCCGGCGCAGGCGGCCGCTACTACCGCACGACCACCACGGCCACGCAGACGGGCACCATCTTCGGCGGACCGTCGAACTTCGGACCACTCGATGGCGACGACAGCGGCTTCACGCCCAAGCTGACGTTGAAGTACCGCTTCGGAGAGAGCTTCTGGTACGCGCTGGCCGCCAAGGGTTACCGCTACGGCGGCGTCAACAGCGTGGCCCGGTTCACGGTCAAGTCGGACTCGCTGTGGAGCCATCAGAGCGGTGTGCGCCTGAACCCGGTGCCTGGCTTGCAGCCTGACCTGAGCGCCTATCTGCTCGACTGGAAGGACGCGCAGTTCACATACTTCGGGATCGTCAACGGTCTACCCGGTTCGAGCATCGGCAACGTCGGCAAGGCCCGGAGCACCGGTCTGGAAATGGCGCTGCGCTACCGCATGAGCCCGAGCCTGGACTTCAGCGCATCGCTGGCCAGCATCGATGCAAAGACCAAGGCGGACACGGCGATTCCCTCCTGGCCGAGGGTCGATCACGGCCCCATCGGGTTCGCGTCTGCCCGGCACACCGAAGTTGCAGGCCGCGCTGCAGGGAAATCTGAAGTTTGCCGGCCCGTTCGACTCGCAAGGGCGGATCAATGCCACCATGACCCATGTCGGCGACCGCGTGATGTTTCTTGGCGGCAACAAGCCTGCCGACGCCTACGACACCGTGGACCTTGGGCTGAACTTCGCCAAGAACAACCTGACACTGGCCGTCGGTGTCGGCAACGTGACCAACGAGAAGGGCGTGTTGAGCATCACTGGCGCACCGGCCGGGGTTGGGGCCTTCGCGCAGTACTTCCTGCAACGGCCGCGCACGATGTCGGCGTCGTTGCGTTACGACTACTGAATTCGAATTGAACGCCGCCCCTGCCGTCGATTCGCCCGCCAGCTGGCGGGTGCTGGCCGGCTGCTGCATCGTCGCCATCTTTGGCGTCACTTCGCTCTATGGCTCGACGTTTGGCCTGATGATGCTTCCGATGCAGAAGGCGCTGGGTTGGTCGCGTGGCGACATCACGTTCTCGCTCACGTTGATGACGCTGGTCGGCCCGGCAATCCTGCCGCTGGTGGGCTGGATCGTCGACAGCGTGGCGCTGCGCCCGCTGATCCTGTGGGGCGTGTTGCTGCAGTCGGCGAGCCTGGCCGCGTTTGGCTTCATGCAGGGCAGCGTCTGGGTCTACTACGTGTTGTGCCTGGTGATGATCTTCACCGCCACGGGTGCGTCGTTCCTCACGCTGTCCAAGCTCCTGCAAACCTGGTTCGACAAGGCGTTCGGCCGGGCGCTAGGCATCCTGTTCGCCCTGATCACGGTGGGCGCGGTGATCCACCCGCAGATCGTCCGCCTGGTGATCACCCATGCCAGCTGGCGCGAGGCCTTCAAGGTGATGGGCCTGCTAAGTCTGGTCTTCGGCGGCCTGGCGGCCTGGTTCCTGGTGCGCGAGCGGTCGGCCGACGCGGGGCCTGCCAGCGCACTGCCGGGGCCGGCAGTCGAGACCACTGGCCCTTCGGCTCCCCCGGTCTCGATGCGCGCCTTCCTGAGCGATCGCATCTGGTGGACGCTGGCCCTCTGGAACATGCTGTTCGGCTTTTCCGTGGCCGGCATCATGGTTCACTTCGCGGCCATGATGCAGGACCGGGG
>JADKIA010000009.1 GCA_016721465.1 Ideonella sp.
TCGTGCGGGCCATCAACCGGGCTTGCACCAAGGGCACCAGACCCAGTGGCACGGGCAGGGCCAGCAGGGGGTGCTGAATTTCTTCCTGCTTGCGCTCTTGGTAGGCGACCACCACGGCCTTGCGCGCATCGGGCAGCAAGGACACACCACTTACTCCCTCGTGCGCGATGAAAGTCGTCGGCCTCGATTGACCGCGGTTGATCAGGGTCAGCGTCAGGCGGTCGGCGAAGGGTCGGATTCTTCCATGAGATCGAGTGCCGGGGCCGCGCGCCGGGACGCAGCACTAATGCAGAAGCCGACCTGCGGGTCCAACCCCACCGCTTCCAGCGCTGCGGCAATCGTTCTCACATGGCGTACAAGAACAACAGCAACGCGTTGAAACGACCCTCGGCGGCCGGCGGCTGCGGCCGTCCATGCCAGACTGCGGCCGCAGATCGGGATTTCACCAACCAGTGGCAAACCACGCCGAAGTACTGGCGCGCCGCCTCGCCTTCCGAACCGCAGGGGCCGTCCGTGGCACTGGCATCGGGCAGCGCCCGCAAGTGGCCGCCAGGTCTTGAGCGCCACGGGTCAAGGCTAACCACGTCGTCCTCGGCTTTGGCTTCGCGCGCGCGGCTGCTGCAGCACCTGCCTGGGTTCTGACCTTGCCCGCCACACAGGCGCGAGCCAGGTCGAGACAGAACGAAGGGTTCAGCGATTGCGTGTGCTGCGCCCGCCGCAGCAGCACATTGCCCGACACGGCGCCTTCCAGGCGGGCTTTGAATCGGCCGCTGTCGTCCAACAGCACGAGCGCGATGGCTTCGTCCGCCAGGCGATGCATCAATGGCAAGGACACGCTCACCCGGCCGAAACACACCACGGCTTGCAGATGGTGCAGCGGCACGCGCAGCAAAGTGTCATCCTCCACCAGCACGCGCAAAGGTGTCGTTGTCCAGGCGGAAGTAGCTGTCTGGCGTGTTGACGTAGAGGGTGTTGAGCAACTGCATGGCAAGGCGCGGCGTCAAGCGTCCGGATCGAAGAGATGGGCACGCACGGCCTCCAGCGCCGGTGAAGCACCCGCTTCGGGTTGGCAACGGTCCTTCAGTGAGCAGCCTTTGCAGCGCTGCGCGGCCAGCTCTCCAGCCAGCGGTGGTGGCAAGGTTGCGGCCGCCAGCATGCCGCGCACCGCCAACGCCGTGGCCTCGACACCCTGGCGCAGGGCGCCATCGATGGAAACCGTTCTGCGTCGCTTGGAACTCGCGTAGTACAGCGCCCCCTCGGGCACCGGACGGCCGGTCATGCTCTCCAGACAGATGGCCTGGGCGGCCAGTTGCAAGGTCGTCGCACGCCCGCGATGTCGGCGGCCTTGTGCCGGCTGCCGTGACTGCACTCCACCGGGTGAGGCGCGCCGTCGCGGCCGAACTCCACCACATCAGCCTTGCCGATCAGGCCCAACGCGTCGTGCCACAGCGGCAACGCGCGCGCCACACGCACCCCCTTGGCGGTTTCCACCCCGGGCTGGTCCACCTTGGCGTGCACGGCATTGCCGCGCAAGGTGTGCAGGTTGTCGTCGAAGGCCTGCTCCAGGTGGATCAGCCCGCACTGGCGCGGGCAATAGGCCCAGTGCTGCAGGGCGGACAAGGGGATGGTGTCAGCTGGGTCCATGACAGGCTGGGCCTTGGCTGGCTACACTCCAACGCATACGCAGCCATCGGAGCCCGCCGTGACGACCGAACTCGACGCCGTCCTCGCACAAGCCTTGAAGCTCACGCCCGACGAGCGCGCTGAGCTGATTGAAACCCTGGCCGACACTGTGCTTCCCGCACCATCCCTGCACCCCGACTGGGAAGCCGAGATTGCTCGCCGCGTGGCGGAGATGGATGCAGGACGGACCCGGTTCATCCCAATGGACGAAGCGATGGCGGCACCGGCCGCCCGCATCAACCACACTGGCGATCCGGCATGAACGTCCAGCCTCAGCGATGAGTAGCGTTGCCGACGCCGATCGAGCGACCGACTGGTACATCGAACAGGACGCCTGGAAGGCCGCCGAGACACTGCAGTTGGAGATCCGCCGGGCCCTCAGGCGTATGGCCGCGAGCCCGGGACTGGGCACGCCCGGCGCGGCAGGCACACGCATCCTGCCGATCCATCGGTTTCCGGTTTCGCTGGTGTATCGGGTGCAAGGCGATCACATTCGGGTGATCGCCATAGCGCATCAGCGCAGGGCGCCGGGGTTTTGGCGAGGTCGCTGACACGCCTCAGCCAACTCGGCGAATCAGCTTGACGGCCTCCGGCAATCCCACCTCGTTCACGGTCACCTCGTAGTCCGAGAAGTGGCGCGGCACGTCCACCTTCTTGCGTGCGGTGATGCGCTCGAACAGTGCATGCGCGTGCGCGTTGCCCAGCTCGCTGGCATGCTCGAACACATACAAACCGCGCGTGGACATTTCGCCGCGTGCCGCCGACCGGTCGTGCTCGAACATGTGCTCCAGCGCTTGCCACAGCAGTTCGAGGTCGTCGGTGCCGAAGCCGGTTTGCTTGGCGAGAAAGGCCGATACGAAACCGTGGGCCACATACAGCCCATAGGGCACGGTGTGCTTGCGACCCATGGTGCGGTTGTCACCCTGCTGCTTTTCGGCCTCCGCCTCGGTCGCCACCGCCATGCGGGTGATCGAATGCTCCAGCGCGACGATGGGGTCGATGGAGCGCGCAAAGGTCAATTGGACCGGCCCCCAAGACTTGACCGCAGTTCACCCCGGTGGACATCACGGCGCCAAAGGTGCGAACGTCAAAGAAGTTCTGGCACATCCACTTGCGGGCCAGATCAACATCGCTCGCGCTGCCTTTGCGCTTGTCCTTGGCGCCCTTCTTCAGTTTCTTGTCGTCGCCGCCGGCGCCTTCTGCCGCAGCTTCCTCCTGCGGTGCATCCAGCTTCAACGCCGAATAAGCCCGCTGATGCTTGCCCAGGGTTAGAATCGCCTTCTCGCGCATAGATTTCGCTGCGCTTCTCACCGGCTTGGGGTTCGATTTCAGACTGGTCACGCGGTCAAACCGACCGAGTTCCGCAACTTTCGCTTCAACGCCACATCGGTCATCAGACCATGGCCTGTCTCGGCGTCCAGCCGCGGCAGGTTGCCGGCGTCGGGGTCACCGTTGGGGTTGCCGTCCTTCACGTCGAACAGCAGCACGAAGTCGTAGCGGTGGCTCAGGCTCATTTCAGTTGCCTCCTTGGGGGTTGTCGATGTCGACGCTCGACGCGTCACGCTTGGTATAGAAATCTTGCCGCTGGTGGTAGTAGCCGATGGCGAAGCGGCCCTGGTCTTGAAGGCTGAGATGAGATGGGAAGTCGCTGATGCCGGCCACGATCTCGGCCAGCAGCTTCTCCAGGTTCGACCGTGCCCTTGTTCAACTTGGCCAGGTGGTGGTTCTTCAGCCGCATCAGTGTGGTGAACGCCGCCACGGGCGTGCTCGATGCCGCACCGTAGTAACGCTCGCGGATGGTGGTGTTGAGCCCGGGGCTGGCTTCTTCCTGAATCTTCTCCAGCGCGGCGAACAGGCGTCCCAATCGGTAGCCGGGGCTTGGGTTGTCGGGGTCCAGCATTTCTTTCATCTCCCAGGGTTGTTGACTGTCGATGCCTTTGGTGTGACCAGCGCGGTTCAGGCAGGCCTTGATGGCGGCCGCTCGCAATCGATTGACTTGCCGTTCTGCACGGCAGCGCTGCACCGCCGCTTGGAGCCAATGGGCTGGATAGGGCGTGCCCATGAACAGGCTGCGCACGATGTCGCCGCCCAGGCGAGGCGGGATGTTGTCGGCCTTGTTTTGCACGGCCACCGCGGTCAGCAAACGGAACAGGCTCGGAAACTCGGCGTCGTTCGGCCCCCTGGCCATGCGCAAGTCTTCGAACCAATTGACCACGCGCTGCGCGATTTCAGCCAATGGGGCCGCATGCCAGAACCGCACCGCGATGCGGGCTGCGTTCGGTGCCAGGCCGAGCACGTAGAACTTGGTCGCGCCTCGGGTTCCGCCAAATCCACCGCTGCGAACGGCGTCGAACAAGGCCTTCACCTGCTGGGTGTGCGCATCCGGGTCATCGGTGCCGCCACCGATGAGCTGGGCCAACCAGTCCTCCATCGGCTCGGGCGTTTGCGCCCAGAACACGGTGGACGCATCGCCCACCTGCACACGTTGCACCGAGTCACGCGCCAGCAGTGCGTTCAAGGCTGTGGTGTAGGCAAAGGCAGCGGCCTGGCTCACCGGGGCGTTGGCGCCCTGGCTCTTGGCATAGGAGTTGAAGGCATCCAGATTGAAGGACACGATGTTGGCGCCCGAGGTCTGCGCACCCACACTCCTTTGATCGCGGTGTGCAGACGCTCAATGGGTGCCGCGATGCCGGTGACGAGGCACAGAGCCTTGGCCTCGGCCACGTCCGGGGTCGGACCGTCTTGCTCGCCGCCGTCGTTCGATGCCGACAACAAGCAGGGCGCCACTTGCGGCCGTTGACAGACGAGCGCGTTGTCCTCGACAAGCCGAAAGCTCAACACCGGGTTCGTGGCAGCAATGTCCTGAAATGCCTCGAAGCGCACGGCCTGAATTCCTGGTGCGTCAGCCAGAAAACGCAACACAGCGTGAATGCCTGGGTCATCGCGCACGCCCTGTGGCAATGTCTCAATTCGCGCCAAAAACGCGGCGCATTTCGTCGAGGCGATCCCGATAGTCATCGGCTTTGCCCTCGCCCGCCTGCGGCTTCCAGCTTCTTCGCATCGGGCACACCCAGTACGTACTCTGCGTTGTCCCACAGCAGATTGGCCGCCACCCCTGAGGTCTTCTTGACCCCCATGGGGACCTGAAAGCTCGTGCCCACCTTCTTCGCCCCCACGGTACGTCGGGTATCGGTGATGGCTCTCAGGGCTCCCGCAGAGTCCAGCTCCAGGACAAAGGGATTTCCGCGTTGCTCCAGACCGAAGGCCGGCGTCGCCGCGCAGGATCGGGATCGGCTTGGCGCCGCTGGTAGTAGTCGTGCAAGGCATGAAGAATCATCCCCGCACCTCCGCCGCCGTCAGATCCACCACGCCTTGCTCCACCCTGGCACGGAAGAAGCGCGGCTGGGGCGAGGCGGGCGAACTGAAGTCCAGGTCATAGAGCATCCAGCCGAGGTCGGCGCTCCACTCCTGCAAGGCCGGTGGTTCATCGGCGCCAGGCTCCAGCCCAGCTCGGCCATCGGCCATCAGTTCCACCCGGCGAAAGCGGGCCGCGAACTCGCGGCAGCCCAGGTAGGGCTGGTTCACGCACTGCCCGGCGTCGGCGCGGCGGTTGAACATGGCCACGTACTTGTTCGGGTTGGCGCGAGCGTCGTCGCTCAGCATTTCCATGTCGGCGTACAGGCGATAGGCCACGTCCCAAGGAACAAGCCGGCACGCTGTTGGCGCTCGTCTTCGATGTACAGCGCCAGATCGCCGCGGCCGGCGTTCATGGCCGCCTGGGCATTGCGGGTGGAGGCCACCGCGCCCACCTCGTTGCGCCGCACGCTGATCCAGCGCACCGGCACCAACACATCGATGCGACGCATTCGCCAGCGGATGCCGGGCTTCCACAAGATGGCCTCGAACACTGCCCGCGCCGCCGATGGCGTGATGAGGTCATAGGACACCCGCTCCACCTTCATCTCGGGACGGGTGAAGCACGCGTAGTCGCCGCGCACCTCCAGACAAAACGGTTTCATGTTGCCTCCCTCATTGCTGCTGTTTCAACCCACATAGCTGGCCGGATCCCCCGGTGCCGAATCGACTTTGGCCCCCAGCACCGGGTCGTAGAAGCCGTCCCACTCGGCGATCTGCGCATACAGCCCGGGACACGAGGCCACCTCGCGGATGTCGCCTGCGGCGACCAGCCGCTGTACTTGATGGCGATAGATCGTGACGCCGTAGCGCTGCAGCTTGCGCATCAACCAACGGCTGGGGCCGTCGCGCTCCAGGCTGCCGATCAAGGCGTTGATGTCGTCACGCGCATGGGGGCCTCGATAACGCACAAGAACAGTGGCTCCGTCGTCCTTGTCGATCAGCTTGAAGGCCTCGGCGGCATCGCGCAGTTGCAACGGCAGGCTGAGGGCGCCAGGATCCAGTTGCAGCCTGAGCATGTCGCCAATCCGCTTCTCGTCGGTGGAGTGCGCATCGTGCACCAGGCTCTCGAAGTAGGGCTGGACCAGTGCCAGTGACAAGGGCTGCGCGGGCAGGTCGTGCAAGACCTTGCGGCAGGTGTCTCGCGCCAGGGCCAGCAGGCCCGGCGGCGCCTTGGTGGGAGGAACGAAGACATGCACTTGCCCCGGCTCGGGCAGCCGGCCTTCGCGGTTGCAGCGACCGGCCGCCTGAGCGATGGAGTCCAGGCCGGCCAGGGCTCGAAACACCACCGGAAAATCCAGATCGACGCCGGCTTCCACCAGTTGGGTGGAAATCACGCGCACGGGTTCGCCCGCTCGCCCTTCTGCTTGTGCCTGACGCCTTGCCACCAGCGCGGCCTTGATGTCGGCAATGACGTCGCTGCGGTGCTGCGCGCACATCAACGCGGAGAGGTGCCACAGCCCACCACCACTGCCCCCACCGCCACCATCGCCGCGCGCCTTCAGCAGCCGGTACAGCTCGACCGCGTCGGCACGACGGCTGACGATGGCCAACACGGCTTCGTGGCTGGCGATCTCGCCGGCGAGCGAGGCATAGTCGCGTGGGGTTTGCAGGTCTGGCGGCAAATGAACCCGCACCCGCTCCAGCGCCTGGAACAGCGCGGCCTTGTCTTCGATGATCTCGGTGACATGGCCGATGCCGCGTCGCAGGCCGCGCAACGGGTCGCCGCTCTGCCCCGCGTTGAGCACCGGTTTGGTGGCGGTGCACAGCAGCACCGTGACCCCGAAGTCCTGCACCAGGTAGCGCAGCACATCGACGATGGGCTGCAGAAAACCATCGGCAGCAACTGAGCCTCATCGAGCACGATGACGCTGTGGGCCAGATTGTGCAGCTTTCGGCAGCGCGACGTCTTGCGCGCGAACAGGCTCTCGAACAGCTGTACGTTGGTGGTGACGATCAGCGGCGCATCCCAGTTCTCGCAGGCCAGGCGCGAGAGGTGGTTTTCCTGGCCGGGCTCGGCCTCGGCGTTGCTGTGGTGCTCGATCACAACCTCATCCCCCAGCGACTTGAAGACCTCGCGGAACACGTCGGCGGTCTGTTCAATGATGCTGGTGTAGGGGATGGCGTAGACCACGCGGCGCTTGCCATGCCGTGCGGCATGCGCCAACGCGAATGCCAGGCTGGACAAGGTCTTGCCCCCACCGGTTGGCACGGTCAGACTGAAGATGCCACTGGGCAGCTCGGCGGCCCGCTGACATCGCAGCAACACATCGGCCCGCAGGCGATTGACCGGGCCAGCGGCACCGACGCTCAGACGGACCAAATGCGCATCGCAGACTTCTCGCAAGACGGCGATGTCGGAAAGACCTTGTCGCTGAGCCATGCGGCCCGGGTTGAAGTAGGCCTCGGTGTCCAGAAAGTCAGCGTCCACCAGTGCGGAGAACAGCATGCGCAGCCACAGCGCCAGGCGGCCCGGCTGCGCCGTTGCGTGCTCGTTCAGTGGGGGCAAGGCGCGCAAGTCCAGCCGCGACAAGTCCGGGTGCAGGATGTCGTCGGGGCAGGCCTGCGCCAAGGCCTCGTTGAACTCGTTGCGCGTCTTCACCGGCCAAACGTGCGGCGAGGCCCTTGCCTTCCCAGTTGTCCAGCCCGGCGTGGTGTCCGGCGATGACGTACTGCAGCAATCGACTGAACAAGCGGCCTTGCGCGCCCAGTTGCCGCACGAGTTCGCTTTCGGCCCACAACGCGCCGGCCGCCGAGTGGGTCTTGTCGCGATCGGCCACTCGCCCTTCGATGTGAGCTTCGGCGCCACCCGCCTGGCGGATGTAGCGCTGGAAGCCGCTGCGGCGCTTGCCCAGGTCGTGCCACAGGCCGGCCAGTGCTGCGAAGCCCCGCCCGCTGTCGCAGGCCATGCTCGCGGCCAGATCACTCACGGCGCGCAAGTGCATGTCGAGCTCATGCGGTGCCATCGACACGCCTGCTGGCGGCGCATGGGCCCAATCGGTCGTGGTGTGTGCTTGTCGGGTCATGGCGACAGATGTTGTGCTCACGCAGGCTCAGGGAATGAGCCCGTGCCATCGGACACTACTGATCGTTCGTCCAGTGGCGCCATCGCTTGAAGCGCTTTCACAAGCCTTTTCCGCACCGAGTCGCTGAGGCTGGGTGGGCTCATGACCTCCACCTCCGGCACATGCCGCAGGATGTCCATCACCAATTCACGCGGATCGGCATAGGGCAGTTCCAACACCCAGCAGCCTTGCCCGTCCCAACGTCCACGCTGCTGCGGGTGCCAGGTCTCGGCGGCCACCCAACGCGCGCGCTCCGGGCTGAAGCGCAGCGTGGCCCAGGTGACCGCTCTGCCGGCAAAGATGCCATACCCCGCGCCCAGGACGTCGTCGAGTTCCGTGTCTGGTACGTCGATGGCAGGTTGGTCGAGCACCTGGGCTCGCTGGATGGCATCGACGCTGAAGCTGCGCAGTGCGCGGCGCTGGTGGCACCAGCCATCGAGGTACCAGTTGTCGCGATAGTGAATCAATCGCTGCGGCGACACGGTCCGCTGGCTTCGCTGATCGCGGCCACGGGCGTGATAGTCGATGGCCAGGCGGCGTCGCTGCAGCAAGGCGGTGCCCACAGCCTGGAAGTGCGGCAAATGCACTTTGCGGGCGCCCACCGTCTGAACGCGGATGCGGCGCACAACCTCGGCGCCCGCCGGCGCGCCCTGCCCCAACAGCTTGCCAAGGCGTAGCGTCAGCGGTGCGATGTGGGGCCCGAGCAGGCCACCAGCGTCCAGGTTGGCGAGCAGGTGCTGCATGGTGAGCAGCGCGTGGATTTCTTCGGCGCTGAACCAAAGACCCGGCAACTCATACTGGGCACCCGGCAGTGTTTGGCTCGGATCAATGCGATAGACGTCGCTATCCCGAACGTACACCACCGGCATGTTCATGCGATCGCGCAAATGAGTCAGGTTGCGCGTCAGTGTGGCCCGAGAGATGCCCAGGTCGCCGAGCAGTCGAGCTTTGGTGACACCGCCAGCGTCGCTCAAGAGATGCTTGATGCGATAAAGCCGCTCCGCCTGGGACCCCTGTCTCCCTGATGTCTTGTTCTGCGAATGCTGGTCGTCGACCCGGTCTCGGCGAGACCGGGTCTGTATCAATTCCGTCGCTCGGCCCTGCCCGCCAAGGCCACCTCGCAGCCCAGGGTGAACGCCTCCTCGAACACCGAGTACCCCGCCAGATCGGCGTGCGCGAATCGCACGCGGCCACGCTGCGCGCGCAGTGCCGCCAGCGCCGGATGGCCGCGCAGGCCCGGCATGGGGATGCTCATGGCGTGACCGTGGCGCGTGAGCGCGACGTGGCGCAGCTTGGCCGGCAAATCCGGATGCAGTGCTGCCAGGCCCTGCACCACGCGCTGTGCCCAGGTGTCGGCATCGTCGGCCAGCAGGGCGGGCCGCTGGTTCGCGCTCAATGCGTGATAGGCCGTGAGCACCGTGGCGCCGGCCACGGGCGACAGCGATTGGTGCGTGGCGTCCACATAGCCCAGCGCGTCGCTGCCATAGACCACGTTGTCCCAGGCGGGCGGCGCGCCCTGGCGCTGCAGCAGCGGCTCGGCGACCTGCAGGTTGGCCACCAGCCAGGGGGCGTGCGGCTGCAGTGGCACGACCTGGGCCAGCGCAGCGGGCAGGCTGCGCAGCAGGCGCGCGGCGATGTACAGCGGCACGGCCAGCACCACGGTGTCGGCCTGCCAGGCCTCGATCTGCTGAAGCGCCTCGTCCCAGGCCAGCACCTGCACGCCGTGACGGCCCTCGTCCACCTGCAGCACGGTGCGGCCCGGCAGCAGACGGTCGCCCAATGGTCGGGCCAATCGTTCGGACAGCCAGGCGTTGCCCTCGGGCCAGGTGAAGACCGGATCACGTTCGCCGTCCGCATCGCCCGGCGCGTGGAAGCCGTGGCGGCTGGCGAAGTAGTGCAGGCCGGCCCAGGCAGACACGCTGTCGGCCGGTGCGCCATAGTCGTCGCGGCAGCTGTAGTCGAGGTACCAGCGCAGGCGCGCGTCGGTCAGGCCGCGGACCTGCAGCCATTGGGCGAAGGGCATGGCATCCAGCGCCTGGTGCGCCGCCGTCCAGGGCGCACGGTGGCTGGGCAGGGCGAAGCCAAGCTCGCGTTGGGCCTGCGCCACGGCGGCCGCGAAGGCGCGGTATTGCGCGTGCGCAGGCGAGCCGGGCTCGGCCGGCGGGAGCAGGCCGTCGATCCAGGCGCCGTCGATGAACAGGCGTTCCTGCGGGCTGTGGCACAGGTGCCGCTCCTCGGCCACGGTGCGCCCGAGTTCATGGCGCAGCAGGCCCAGTTCATGCAGCAGTTCGCTCACTTCGCGCGCCTGTGGACCGGGCAGTGGCAGGTAGTGCGCCCCGATGGGGCAGGCCAGGCCAGCGATGCGGTGGCCACGGCTGTTGCCCCCGGCCTGGTCTTCCAGCTCCAGCAGGTGCACGTCGTCGTGCCCGGCGCGGGCGAAGGCGCGGGCCGCGGCCAGGCCGGCAATGCCACCGCCGACGATCAGCACGCTGCAATGGCGTTGCGCCGCCGGCACGGGCAGGGCGCCGGACCGCACCTCGCGCAGGCGGTGCCCCCGTGCGGGGCTGGTGCCCACCCAGGTCGCGCGCCAGCGCCGACCTGGATCGGACAGTTCGGTCGACGCCGACCTCGATGCACCTCGTCCCTCGCCCGAGCGATCACCGCAGGCCGCCAAGAGGCCGGTCGAGCCGATCAAGAACCGGCGGCGCGCTGGGTTGGCATGTCTCACTCGTGCACCTTGCCCCATTCCTCTTCGAAGGTGTGCACCAGCGTCTGGTTGGACAGGCGGTTGGGCTCGGCGCTGACCCGCGCCATGTCCGGCGGAAACTGCAGCAACGCCGGCAGGCCATCGGGCGTGAGAAACCGCAGGCCGGGCGGCAGTGCCGTGGGTGCGCGCCACGGCCGGCGGCTGGCCAGCACGAATCCCCATTCGCCAAAGCTGGGCACGTGCACGTGGTAAGGCGTGGTGGCCAGGCCCACGGCCTCGAGCGTGGCCACCACCGTCCAGAAGCTCTTGCGCGCCACCAGCGGCGAGGTGGTCTGCACCACCGCGTAGCCGCTGGCGGCGAGGTGCTGGTCCACCAGTTGATAGAAGCTGGTGGTGTAGAGCTTGCCCAGCGCGAAGTTGCTGGGGTCCGGGAAGTCGATCACGATCACATCGAACTGGCGCGCCTGGCCTTCGAGCCAGCCGAAGGCATCGGCATTGACGATCTCCAGCTTCGGCGAAAGCAACGAGTTGCCGTTCAGCGCGGTGAGCAGTGGCGTCTGGCTGAACAGCTGGGTCATGTGCGGGTCCAGCTCCACCAGGGTCACCTTCTCCACACCCGGGTACTTGAGGATCTCGCGCACCGCCATGCCGTCGCCGCCGCCCAGCACCAGCACCCGTTTCGGCGCACCCGTGCGCGGCCATGGCCGGGTGCACCAGGGCCTCGTGGTAGCGGTATTCGTCGCGCGAATGGAATTGCAGGTTGCCGTTGAGGAACAGGCGCACGCCCGCCGGGCCCGAGGTGACCACCACGCGCTGGTAGGGGCTGGATTCACGCAGCACGACGCGGTCGCCGTAGAAGCGGTCCTCGGCCCAGGTGTTGAGGTGATCGGCCTGCCACATGGCCAGCACCAGCACCGCAAACACCGCCGCACAGGCGATGGCATGGCTGCGCAGCGCGCGCAGATCGGCGCGGAACAACCACACCGCCCAGGCGGCCACCAGCACGTTGAGCAGGCCAAAGAACACGCCCGTGCGGATCAAGCCCAGGTGCGGCACCAGCAGCAGCGGAAAAGCCACCGACACCACCAGCGCGCCGAGGTAATCGAAGGTGAGCACCTGCGAGACCAGGTCTTTCAAGGCATAGCGGTGCTGGAACTGGCGCTTGAGGATGCGCATCACCAGCGGGATCTCCAGCCCCACCAGCGTGCCCACCAGCAGCACCAGGCCATACAACAACACTCGAAATGACGCGCCATGCCCCCCCGGCAACAGGCTGTGCGCCGCGAACAGCGCTGCCGGCAACAGTCCGCCCACCAGGCCCACCAGCAACTCGATGCGCAGGAATTGCGCCACCAGTTGCCGCTCGATGTAGCGCGACAGCCAGGAGCCGATGCCCATGGCCGCCAGATAGGTGCCGATGACGGTGGAGAACTGCAGTACCGTGTCGCCCAGCAGGTAGCTGGCCAAGGCGCCTGCGGCCAGTTCGTAGACCAGGCCGCAGGCAGCGACGATGAACACCGAGGCCAGCAGCGCGACCTCGGCCGGCGCGACGCCGGCGCTGGTCTCGGGCGTGCGAGACGGCGGCGAGGCCTGGGCTTCGGATGGCGGCGCGGGTCGGGTGCCCGCGTCTTCGTTCACCGGGCTAGCCGTGGATCGCAGCGCCCACGATCTGCCCGATGGCGATGAACATGCCGGCCACCACGATGGCCAGGGCCACGTTCTTCTTCTCGCAGATCTCTTCCCAGAGCTTGTAGGGCGTGAGCTTGTCGATGGCGACAAAGCTGAGCCACAGCACGACGACGCCGATCAAGGCATACAGCACCGACGCGAGCATGACGCCCGGCTTGAGGATTTCAAAGCCCATGGTGTGGACCTCCTTCAATGCGGAAATGAAATGAGCGGCCTACTTGTGGCCGCCGCCACCTGAACTGAAGCCGCCAAAAGACCCGCCACTGGTGCGCGCGCCCGAACTGCTGCTGCGGTTGCGCAGGCACTGCTGGTACTCGTTGCTGTTTTCGCCGAAGGCCTGCAGCGTGCTGCTGCAATCGTCGCTGCTGCTGCATTGGCTCATCATCAACACCATCACCACCATCACGACGGCAATGATGAGAAACACCTTGAGGCTGCTGCCCACGCTGGCGCCGGACACCGGCGACACATCGCGCTGCAGCGTGCGGGCCTGTGCGTCGTCCAGGCCAAAGGCCTTGGCCACCACGGCCGAATCCAGTGCCTCGCCGGCCGACCAGGTGACCTCGTTGCCGGCCTCCTCGCGGTTGAGCCGTTTCTTGCCCGCCGCGAAGTCGGTGTTGCGCGTGCGCTCACCGCGTTGCAGTCGCCAGTAGAACTCGCCCAGCACGTGCGTGACCGCGCCGGTGTAGCCGTACAGCTTGACATAGCTCTGGCCCTGCCAACCGACCGTATCGCCGCGCACCTGCGGCACACCGGTGACGGGCCGGGCATAGCTCCAGCCGTCTTCGGCGTCGACCAGGAAGTTGAAGCCTTCGGTCGGGTGGTAGAGCAGGTACTCGCGCCAGGCGGTCTGTTCCTCGCCGGGATCGACATCCACCTCGCAACGCTCGACGTAACCGACCACCTGCCAGGGCAACGGCGCGCCACCGAGGGCCAGCGTGCCGCTGCGCCCCAGCGGAATCTGCGGCTGCAGCCCTGAGTTCTGCTGCGCATAGTGGGCCAGCTCACCGCCCACGCCCTTGGAGATGTCCACCACCGCCTGGCACTGGCCGCAGACGATGGACTGGGTCGTGCCGAGCCTGGGTTCCAGCGGCGCACCGCAGCTGGGGCACTCGATGCTGCGGCCCTTGAGCGTCTTCTCGCCCTGCTCGCGCAGCCCGGTCAGCTTCAGATCGGCCAGACGCACCGCGCGACCCTGTGACCAGCCCACCTGCTGCGGGTCGCGCCAATCGAGCGTGGCCACCTCGTCTTTCTGGTTGCGCAGGTCGGCCACGACGAACTCAGCGCCATCCAGCCGCGGCGGCCTGGGCAACTCGCCCTCGGCGGCCAGCAACCTGGCGCGCTGCACCGAGGCCACCGACCAGGTGGCGCCGTTGACCAGGCGCTGCTCGCCCGGATGCAGGTTGTCGGGCAGCGGTGCGGCGCCCTGCAGCGGCGCATCGAAGGCCATCACGTAGCTGCCGTTGTCCTCCGACAGCCAGCCGCTGCGCAGCGTCGCATCGCCGCCGAACAGCACATGCCATTCGTTCCAGCTGCCGCCCAAGGCAGCGCCGGGCCGCCCCAAGCTGCCTTGACCCCCTTGGGGAGCGAGGTCGCTGAAGGCGGCATCTGGGGGCTCCATATAGCCAAGCTGCTGGCGGCCCACGATGGTGAAGGCCTTGCCCATGTGCTGGCCGCTGGCGCCCAACTGCAGCGGCGAATGGTCGTCGAACAGCTCGGCGCTGATGCCGATGCGCTTGAGCGCTTCACCGTCGCGCAGCAGCGTGGACCGGCAGAAGCCGCAGACGGCGCTCATCGACGCGGCCGAGGCAAACTCGACCGCAGCGCCGCAATTGGGGCAGGCAGCGCGCCAGACGCGCTGCGGGGAGGTGGCCACTGTCTTTTGGTGCTAGACCAGCTTCTTCAGCAGCTCGGCCTTCTTGGCGCTGAATTCCTCGTCGGTGAGGATGCCCTTGGCCTTCAGGTCGCCGAGTTTCTCCAGCAAGGCCATCACGTCGTCGGCCTTCACGCCGGCCGGCGCGGCTGCCGCAGCAGCAGCGGCTGCGCCGCCCGTGTTGAGTGCCGTGCCCAGCTGCTGCGCCATCACCTGGCCCAGCGCCACGCCGGCGCCCAGGCCCATCGCGCTGCCGGCCAGGCCGCCGCCGCCCTCGGCCGCGCCCTTGGCCAGCTCGGGCATGGCCTGCGCCGTCTGGTACTGCATGAACTTGCCCATGTCGTTGCCGACCATGCCCATGCCGATCTTCTGGTCGAGGATCTTCTGCAGCTCCTCGGGCAAGGACACGTTCTGCACCGTCACCGTTTCGAGCTTCAGGCCGATGGCCTCGAAGGCGGGCCCCGTGGCGGACTGGATCTGCTTGGCGAACTCGATCTGGTTGGCCGCCAGGTCGAGGAAGGCGATGCCGCTGCCGGCCACTGCGTCACTGATGTGCTGCAGCATCATGCCGCGCAGCTGGCCATCGAGATCGGCTTGCGTGTAGGTGCCGCGCGTGCCGGAGATCTCGGTGTGGAACTTCTTCGGGTCGGCAATGCGGTACGCGAAGTTGCCGAAGGCGCGCAGGCGCACGGCGCCGAAATCCTTGTCGCGGATCGTCACCGGTTGCTGCGTGCCCCAGCGCTGGTCGATCTGCTGGCGCGTGCTGAAGAAGTAGACGTCGCTCTTGAACGGGCTCTCGAACAGCTTGTCCCAGTTCTTCAGGTAGGTCAGCACCGGCAGCGTCTGCGTGGTGAGCCTGTACATGCCGGGGCCGAAAACATCGGCCACCTTGCCTTCGTTGACGAAGACGGCCATCTGGCTCTCGCGCACGGTGAGTGAGCCGCCGTACTGGATTTCCATGTCGGCCATCGGATAGCGCCAGGCCAGCACGCCATCGCCCTCCTCGGTCCACTGGAGGATGTCTATGAACTGTTTCTTGATGAAGTCCATCAGGCTCATGTCCACTCCTTGCGCTGGGGCTCACCCGACAATCCGGGTGCGGCGAATAATACGTGCATCGCCCTGTGAGCAGCGCGCCGTCCGCCCGAATGCTGGGCGGCGCATCGCTGCCTTGATTGCCGGGCGTTCCACTCCAGATCGAAAGCCACCATGCCCCAGGACACCTTGAAGCCTGCCTTGACCATCGCTGTGGTGGGCGCCGGCCCGGTGGGTCTGGCGCTGGCACTGCACGCTGCGCAGCAACTTCCCGAGGCGCACGTCACGCTGTTCGACGCGCGCCCCGCCGACCGCGACGTGGCCGGCGACCCGCGCACGCTGGCGCTGTCGCTGGGCAGTGTGCAGCTGCTGCAGCGCCTGGGCGTGTGGTCCGAGCGCTTGGCGCAGCCCATCCTGCAGGTGCATGTCTCGCAAGCGCCGCCCACGCTGGATTGGGGCGCTGTGGAGTCCGCCGTGCACATCCGCGCCAGCGAGGAGAAGGTGCCCATGCTCGGTGCCGTGCTGAGCTATGGCCAGGTGGTGGCGCCGATGCAGTCCGCCTGGTTGGCGTTGGCCGCCAGCCAGCCACGGCGCCTGGCCACCCGATTCGGCACGTCGGTGTCGGCCATCAAGCCGCTGGAGCATGGGGTGGAAGTCGACGCCGGTGTGGTCGAAGCCTTCGATCTGGCCGTGATCGCCGAGGGCGGTGTGTTTGCCGAGCAGGACCGCAAGTCAGTGACGCGGGACTACGCCCAGGCCGCCTGGGTGGGCACGGTGACGCTCACCGACACCACACCCGGCCTGGCGGTGGAGCGCTTCACCCGCAACGGCCCGCTGGCGCTGCTGCCGCTGCGCGATGACGCCGACCAACCCGCCGATGGCCCCGCACGAGCCGCACTGGTGTGGTGCGTGCCGGTCGCCGACGACCCGGTGGCTGATTTGACCGATGCGCAGCGCCTGACGGTGCTGCGGCACAGCCTGCCCGACGTGGCCGGGCAACTGGTGGGCATCGGCCCGCTCAAGCGCTTTGCACTGGGCCTGAACGCCGAGCGCACGCTGGTCGACGGCGCCACCGTGCGCATCGGCAATGCCGCGCAAACCCTGCACCCGGTGGCCGGCCAGGGCATGAACCTGGGCCTGCGCGACGCGGTGGAGCTGGTGCAGGCGCTGCGGCGCGAGTTCGGACCGGGTCGGTCGACCCAGCCGCCGGGCGATGCCAACGCGCTGGCAAGACCACCCAGCATGAGCGCGGCCCTGCGCCGCGTGGAATGGTCGCGCGCGCCCGACCGCTGGGCGATGATCGCCGCCACCGATTTCCTGGCCCGCAGCTTCACCTGGCGCTGGCCCGGCCTGCCGGCCGCGCGCGGCCTGGCCCTGGCCCTGCTGCAGGCGGTGCCGCCGCTGAAAAGCGCGTTGGCGCGACAGATGATGTTCGGGCGGCGGTAGGGCTGGCTTGTGCGCTACCGCCGACTTGAGCCAGGTGCGGGCGGCAACACACTTGGTCAGCGGCCACGGTGACGTGGGAGGGTCGGCCGTCAATTCTGAGGACGGCCACCCAGGGCCGACTCGGCATCACGCCGCGGCGCGGTCCCAGTAAGACGGGGTGTGATCCAGGCTGGCTCGAATCGCCTGCGCTGCCAGGGACGCACCATCCACCCCGGCGTACCAGGCCTTCACCTGCGCGGCGCCTGCAGCAAAGCGGGCATCGCCCATCACCCGGCGCACTGCGGCGGTCAGTCGCTGGCTGTCCACATGGCGTGGTGCGATGGCCAGACCCGCGCCATGGCGTGCGGCCAGGTCGATGTTCAGCTCTTGCTCTGCATGCAGCGGGATGCCGATCACCGGCGTGCCGCTGGCCATTGCGGTCTGTACCGAGCCCTGGCCGCCCATGGTGACGGCGAGGTCGACCTTGGACATGATCAAGTGACTGGGCAGGATGCCGCAGACCACGATGCCGGGGTCGTCCACTGGGCCGAAGTCATGGATGGTGGCGCCCACAAGCACCCGCAAACCCGCCTGCCGCACACGCTGCACCGCTGAGCGCAGCATGCGCGGCGACGCTGACGACAGCACCACATAGGCCGTCGGTTGGGCGCCATCCAAGAAGGACAGCGCCTGCGCAGGGATGGGCAGATCCAATTTGGCAAACAGCGGCCCCGTGTAGACCAGCCGGGTGGCAGGCCGATAGGTCTTGGGGCGTGTGGGTCGCCAGGCCTCCAGATCGGCTGATGGGATGCCCAGCACCTCGGGCACATCGGTCACCAGCGTCAGATCCCCCAGCATCAGGGCCGCCAGGGTGGGCACAGGCTCCACACCCAACTCACTGGCCACGTCGTTCAGAAAACGAACAGGGTCGGTGAGCCGCTGCGCGCCGCCGTTGGCGATCCTGCGCTTCAGCCAGGCCGGCAGCCATTCGGTGCCCGGGATCGACATGGTGGTGGGTACCGGAGCCAGGCCGCGCTCAAACACCGGGGGCACATACGATGCACCATGCGAGGCGGCCAAGGGAATGCCGGCGACCCTCGATGACAGAAAACCCGTCAAGGTGAAGCCGATGACCAGCATGCGGGCGCCCTGGGCACGCAGGAAGTCGGCCTCGGCGGCAACGCTGCGTCGCACTTCATCGGCGGACAGGAGACGAACACCGGGGCGGCCGATCTGCACCAGATCACGCAGGAACTGGCGGCAGCGGGTGTCGTCCATGCGTGGTTCGAGCAAGGTATAGGGCATGCCGGCTTCGTCAAGCACCCTGGTATACGGTCCACCGTGGGTAGCGATGCAAACGGGTTCGCCCTGAGCTTGCAGGGCCTTGGCAATGCTCAGCATGCGCGAGGTCTCTGACAAGAAGCCGCAATTCGGGAACAGCGCGATCATTCGAGGGCCCTTTCTGCAGTGTTCGGCGCGGGTGCGATCTCTATTTAGGTAATATATTGGATATGACAAAGAACAGTCAATGGCTCGAACTCGGCCTGAAGGGTCAGGCCCCCCCGCTGGCCAATCGCGTGCGCCTGTTTCGCCTGCTGCTGGCCAAGGCCGCCGCGCTGCGCACGCGGCTCGACAAGGAACTGGCGCCCAGCGGGGTAACCACGCAGCAGGGCGCCATGCTGCAATGGATCGAGGCTCAGCCCGAGGCACCCACGATCTCGGCCGTGGCAGCTGGCCTGCGCATGACCCACCAGAACGTCAAGCAGATCGCCGCAGCACTTGAACGCAAGGCCTTTCTGGCCATCGTCGTCGATGCTTCAGACCGCCGGGCCCGTCGCCTCGTGCTGACCGAACACCACCGCCAGTTCTGGGCCCAGCGAAACCCGCAGGACTTCAGCCACGTGGCTGCCTGGACAGCCGCCTGGTCCGATGAGGAGGTGGAGTCCCTCATTCAATTGCTGCGGCGTCTTCACGAACCCCCGGGCGATCCGGCCTGACGCGGCCGGCCGAACGCCACAGCCATCTGCCCGACAGCGTGTGAGCGAAACACCTGCGCGAACTGTCAACCCGCCCCTTCACCGTGGTCGCAGCTGGTCCGCGCGCACCCGCGTTGCGAGCAGGGGTTCGGCCGCATCGGCACTGAGCAGGTGCTCGTCGCCATCGACGAGCGGCTGCTCGAAATCGTTCCAGCCGCGCACGCCGGTCTTCAGCGAGACCACATGGACGAATCCCATGCGCTGCATCAGGTCGGCGGCCAGCACCGACCGGTTGCCCGAACGACACACCACCACGACCGCGTGCTCACGCCCACCCGCGAGCAACGGCACGGTGTCGTCGTAGCCCCAGTCGCAGGCCGCCTCGAGCAGGCCACGCGGCACGTTGATCGAGCCCGGAACGTGGGCCTGGGCAAACTCGGCCGGCTCGCGCACGTCCAGCACCAGGGGCGGCGTCGGCTGCGCCAGCAGCCCGCTCAGATCCCAGGGCATGATTTCGCGTACCCGGGTGAGGGCATCGGCCAGCAGCGCGGCGTAGCTCGTCATGCGCGCCAGTATCGGTGAGACGACGCGCGGCACGAGGCTCGGTCGCATCGCCTACCATGCCTGGTCATGCAGAAGCCGGAGAGCCGATTTGCCCGCCGCACCGTCCCATCCCTTCGACGCCGCCACCGCCCTGAATGCCGACGCGGACAACCACTTCACCGGCCACACCAGCCCGGCCTACGCCAACATGGTCGGGCCCTTTGGTGGCATCACCGCCGCCACGCTGCTGGGCGCCATCTGCCTGCACCCGGCGCGCCTGGGTGAGCCGCTCGCGCTCACCGTCAACTATGCCGGCCCGGTGTCCGATGGCGCTTTCCGCCTGCACACCGTGCCCGTGCGCACCAACCGATCCACCCAACACTGGCGCGTGGATCTGGAACAAGGCGGCGCCATCGCCGCCACGGCCACCGCGGTGTTCGCGGCGCGGCGCGAGACCTGGTCGGCCACCGAGATCGGGTTCCCCGAGGTCGCGCCCGCGGCCGAGGTGCCGGTGAACCCCATGCCCGCTCGCGTGGCCTGGTTCCGTCAATACGAGATGCGCTTCATCGAAGGCGGCATGCCGGACTTCCGCGTGGCGCCACCCGCCGACGACACCACGCCGTACGACACCACCAGCACGCTGTGGGTGCGCGACGACCCCCCGCGCGTGCTGGACTTCCCCGCCCTGGCCGCGATCTGCGACGTGTTCATCCCGCGCATCTTCCTGCGCCGCCAGCGGCCCACGCCGGCGGGCACGGTGTCGATGACCATCTACTTCCACGCCGGTGCCGCGCAACTGGCTGCGCAGGGCACGCAGCCCGTGCTGGGCCGCGCCCGAGCGCAGCACTTTCGCGCGGGCTACTTTGACCAGACGGCCGAGGTCTGGAGCACCGACCGGCATCTGCTGGCGACGACGCAACAGGTGGTCTACTACAAAGAATGAGCGAACCCCCGGTGATCGGCTCGGCACCACCGGGCGCAAGGGTCAGGCTCCGTCGATCGGCCTGCCCCGGGTGGCCAACAGCCGTTGCCGGCACAGGGCCACCCAGGCTTGGCTGCCATAGCCGCAGGCCAGGTCGCGGCCGATCAGCGCCCAGGCCGGGTCGTCGATCGACAAGCCCAGCTCGCGCAGGTAATGCTCGTCCACCACCACGAACTGCTTGCGGTAGGGCAGCAGCACACGGTGCGCGCCGGCGCTCAGGGCTTCGTGCGCGCGCACGTGGCTGGCGAACCAGTGGCTGAGCAGGCCATTGCAGCGCGGCGCGTGCCAGAAGGCGCCGAAGTCGTCCCCCGGTTCGGCCTGGCCGCCCAAGACGCGGCGGGCGTGGTCCCAGTTCTGGAAACCCAACTCGCGCGACACCTGGATCAGGCAGTCGCGCAGGCGCGGGTCGGTGCCGGCGGGTTCGGCGGCGGCTGGTTCGGTGGACGCACCGCGCGCGGCGTTCAGACGCAGCCGGGCACGCGTCTTCACTTCGGCGATCAGCGCCTGGGCGCCCGCATCGGTGGAGACAAGGGATGGGGAAGGGCTCATGACAACACTCCGGTTCGTTGGGCGACCACTCCCGCTTGTGGCCGAACGAAACATGGGGTGCTTGCCAGATCAAAGTGATGGCGACGCTGACAGGGTGAGAGCCTCTTGTGCGGGCAGGCGCCCCTGCGGCACCTGGGCCTGAGTGTACCCACAGCTGCCGACCGACTTACGCGACCGCGCTACACACTGCCGATCTGCGCGAGCATGGGTGAGCATGGGCCTGACAGGAGAAGCGCAACACCGGCATTGGCTTGCGGGACTCGGCGGCCGACTAAACCTCTGCAGTCGTGACCCCTTACGGTCACCTTCCAATGATCAGCTGTTGAATCGATCTTGTCGCCTTGGCTCCATCAATCTTGACTTCGACGCGCCGGTTGAACCCATGCTTGGGCCCCTTGCCTTCAGCCAGAGCCTTGCCATGCGATTTGGTGTCGAACGCAAGCTTTGAGCTGTTGAAGTACTGGCTTGACTTCAGCACTCGCTTGACTGCCTCGGCTCGTTGATCGGTTTCCTTCTTGTTGTAGCCTTTGCTGCCGGTAGTGGAAGCGAACGCCTGGACCTGGATCGGCACCTCGCCGAGCGCGATCACTGCGCTCAATTGCGGAAACTGATCCTTGATTTTGCTGACCCAGTCGTGCAGCTCGCGTGTGCTTTGCCGCGAGAGAGTGTCTTGATCCTCGTCCTCGAAGAGGATGGGCGCGGGCTCCAGCAGGCTGGCAGGAATCTTCGGCGGTGCCGCCTGGCGACGCGGCTGCTCGGCGAGGAGGGTGAGCTTGAGCGTGAATTCGCGCTGCGCGCTCCCTTTGGATCCACCAAGAGGCAAGCCCAACGAGAGCGGCCCGGCCTGAAGACCAACCTGCACGCCCTCCGCCTCTGAGCCAGCACCAATCGAGATGACCATTTCGACGAACGGCTTTTTGCTCCCAGCCCGGCTTTCGGCCAAGTCCGCGTGGGCAGCCACGACAATTGATCCGTCACTTTTGCTGGTTCCCAGCATTTTGGGTTGAACGCCATCGCGCGCCAACTCGATGCCGTCATCCGAGAACGACGCTTTCCAGAGTGCCTTGAATCCGAACTTGCCCTCACCCTTGGCCATGCCAATCGGGTTGATGAGTTCATACTCAACCGCGACTGAAATCGAGACTGAACCGAATGACTCCCAATCCGCACGCTGTGTCTCGTCGGCATTGCCCGAGCTGTCCATGTGGAAAGCATCAACAGAGTCGCCAACGGCGTACACCGCACCGATCTTGAGGTTGCCAAGCAATCCAAACGGGCTATCGATCTTCTTCATGGCTGAGCCTTTCGTTTGATGAGATGTCGCACGGTCACTGACTTTGTCAGAGTTTCGCCGCAGGTGCGGGCAATTGCCGGCGACAGTGGCGTCCTGAAGGGTGGCCAGTTTGGGCCATGGCGCGCTGCCCTGCCTGCCAGCGTTGAGGTCACTTGTTTGCGGGTCGATGCGCGCCGTGCGCGCATGCTCAACCGAAGGGCAACTCAGCGGCAACGCACATCCACGCGTTCGGCCATCGGCCCTGTGCTGCGCACGGTGGCCACGATATGGGCGTGGTCCACGCCCGCATCGTTGCAGACTTGCCAGCAGCCCTTTGTCACCTTGGCGCAGCAGGGAATTTGAACTCGGTGCCAATCCTTCTGCGCTCAGTTTCCGGCATCAGGTCCAATTTGGCGCCGGCCGCCGCGCGATACAGCAACACCTGCGAGTCGGAGCCCAGCCACATCCACACATGTCCGACCTCAAGGCACCCCAACGGCGCACCGGGGGCCTCACTGCGGCAGCGATCGGATCTTCTGTTCCCAAAGTCCGATCAGGCGCTTGCGTTCGGCGCTGCTGCCGTACTTGGCGTAGTCGTAGTCGATCAGCTTGATCTTGCGGAGGTCGGGCACGCGCGCATCCACCGGCGTGGCCTTGTTGGACGGCACCTGGAAGCCGCGCGCCGCGAAGGCGAACTGCTGGGCCTGCGGGGTGAGCGCCCATTCGTAGAACTTCTTCGCCACGGCCAAGTGCGGCGCACCCTTGACGATGGACATCGCGCCGATCTCGGCCCCGGTGCCTTCCACCGGCGTGAGCGTTTCTGTGGGAAAGCCCAGCGCGCGCTCGCCCGGGCCGAGTGCCACGAACACGATCGCCGCCGAAGCCTCGCCGCGCGACACGGCCTTGATCGGCGCCTCGCCCGAGCGCGGATAGGCGCTGATGTTCTTGTGCAGCCTGGCCATGTAGTCCCAGGCCTGGTCCTCGCCCATCAGCTGCACCAGCGTGGCCACCGCGGTGTAGGCGCCACCGCTGGTGGCCGGATTGGCCATCTGCACCTCGCCCTTGAACTCGGGGCGCAGCAGATCGGCCCAGCTGCGCGGCACTGGCAGCTTGCGCTTGGCCAGCATCTCGGTGTTGTAGGCAAAGCCCAGCGGCCCGAGGTAGATGCCCACGCTGCGTTGGCCCGATTGCCTGGCCTGTCGCTGCGCCCAGGGGTGCAGTTGCGCCAGCGAGGGGGATTCATAGGGCTGCGTCAGGCCTTGTTCGGCGGCCTGCAGGTGCGGGTCACCGGTGCCGCCGAACCAGAGATCGGTCTTGGGGTTGGCGCGCTCGGCGTTGATCTGCGCCAGTGCCTCCCCCGTGCTGCGCTGGACGATGTTGACCTTGACACCGGCCACGCGCGAGAAGGTGGTCTGGATCAGGTTGCACCAGTCCACCTGCACCGAGCACAGGATGTTGATCTGCTCGTCCTGCGCGCTGGCACCGGTCGACAGGGCCAGCAGCGCGGCGGCGAGCAAGGTGGTCTTGAATTTCGTCATGTCGGATTACATTGTTTCAAACGTTGTACAAGCAATGGCACCGCCCAGCGGACGCACACTGCGCCTGATCGAAGCCCCAGGCCTGCCTCAGCGGACGCCGCGGAACCGGCTTCGCCGGGCCGCCGGGGTCGCCCCCTGGGGGGAGGCGCCGAAGGCGCTTCGGGGGGGCATGTCAGCTGCCACGATCGATGCGCAAGGCCAGTACCACCGAGGTGGTGGTCTTGTGCACGCCCTCGATCTCGCCGATCTCGTCGAGCAGCGCGTCCAGCCGGGCCGTGGTGTCGGCGCGCAGGATGGCGATGTAGTCGAACTCGCCACTCACCGAGCTGAGCTGCAGCAGCTCGGGGATCTTCTGCAGCCGGCGCAGCACGTCGCGCGAGCTCTTGGGTTGCAAGGTGATGCCCACGTGGGCGCGCACCTGCGGGCGCTCGTCGTCCTGGCCCAGGCGCACGGTGTAGCCCACCACCACGCCATCGCGCTCCAGCCGTGCCAGGCGCGCCACCACCGTGGTGCGCGCGATGCCCAGCTTGCGCGCCAGGTTGGCGGTGCTCTCGCGCGCATTGGCCTGCAGCAGGGCGATCAGGTCGCGGTCGATCTGGTCCTTGGGGTGGGGCACGGCAGGCGAGAAGCGCGGGCTGGGCGGCATTGGCCGATTATGGGCGGCACAGGCGCAGCGCCCGACCGGCGCCGGCAGCGGGCGTCGATGTTCAGGCCAAGCTCAGCCTGGGCGGGTAGGCTCTGGCCTTCGGGCGAGTATGGACCTCGGCCCCTCGCCCTCACCGAGCCCCGAATCCCATGAACACCGACGACTTTCGCGACGACGAAGACGAAGACGGCCAATTCACCGCTGCCGAGCGTGCAGCGGCGGCCTCGCGCAGCACCTGGGTCAGCGTGGGAGTGAACCTGCTGCTCACCACCGGACAGATCGCCGCGGGGCTGATCACCAAGTCGCAAGGCCTGGTGGCCGACGGCATCCACTCGCTGTCCGATCTGGTGGCCGACTTTGTCGTGCTGCTGGCCAATCACCACAGCCAGAAAGACGCCGACGCGGACCACCCCTATGGCCACCACCGCTTCGAAACCGCCGCCTCGCTGGCGCTGGGCGGGCTGCTGCTGGCGGTGGGCTTGGGCATGCTGTGGTCGGCGGCGCACAAGCTGCAGGCCCCCGAGTCCATCCCCACGGTGCACGCCGCAGCCTTGTGGGTGGCCGGCGGCGCGCTCGTGGCCAAGGAGCTGCTGTTCCGCTACATGCTGTCCGTGGCCAAGCGGGTGAAGTCCAGCATGCTGGTGGCCAATGCCTGGCATGCGCGCTCGGACGCCGCCTCGTCGCTGGTCGTGGGCCTGGGCATCATCGGCAACCTCGCGGGCTACCCGATCCTCGACCCGATTGCCGCACTGATCGTGGGCTTCATGGTGGCCAAGATGGGCTGGTCGTTCGGCTGGGACGCCATGCACGACCTGATGGACCGCGCGGCCGACGACCAGGAGGTGGCGGCCATCCGCGCCACCCTGCTCGAAACCCCCGGCGTGGCCGGCGTGCACGACGTGCGCACCCGCAAGATGGGCGACATGATCGTGGTCGATGCACACCTCGAGGTCAACGCCGACATGAGCGTGGAGGCCGGTCACAACATCGCGGTGGAGGCACGCCAGCGCGTGCTTCAGCGCCACCGCGTGCTCAACCTGATGACCCACATCGACCCCTGGCGCCGACCAGATCTGGACCATGCCCCCTTGGCCTCGGCCAGGTCCGCCAAGGCATGAGCCCCGCCTTGGCGCCGCGCTCCGAGCCATCCGCCATGGCGGGGCCGACCCGGGTCCTGGTCCTGGCCCTGGTCTTGGCCGGCTGCGGCATCGCGCCCGCCCCGGCACTCCGGCACAGCCCGGGCCGCGACGCCATCCGCGCCGCGTACGTGCTGCACACCGGTGATGCTGGCCTGGTGGCCCGTGTGGTGACGCGGGCCGCCCGGTGCCCCGAGATCCGACTGGACGGCGCCGCACCGCAACCCATGTCCGAGCGCGCCGGGCCGGCGACCTTGCCGGCGCGCATGGGTGGCACCGAGGCCAGCGATCGGCCCGCCGTCTTCCGGTTGCGCAGCTGCGAAACCGTGTTGCCGCCCGACACGCAAACGCTGTCGGTGGATGGCCTCACGCTGCCGCTGCCCCGGCGCGAGATCCGCCGCGTGGTGATCGTCGGCGACACCGGCTGCCGGCTGAGCCAGCAACTCAACCAGGATTGCAACGACCCCGCGGCCTGGCCCTTCGCCCGCATCGCCGAGCGGGCCGCGGCGATGAAGCCCGATCTGGTGATCCACCTCGGCGACATGCACTACCGCGAGGGCCCCTGCCCGGTCACGCGGCCAGGCTGCGCCGGCAGCCCCTGGGGCTATGGTGACGACACCTGGGAGGCCGATCTGTTCCACCCCGCCGCGCCATTGCTGGCCGCCGCGCCGTGGGTGGTGGTGCGCGGCAACCACGAGAGCTGCGCCCGCGGCGGCCAGGGCTGGTTCCGCTTCATGGACCCGCAGCCCTTGACCGAGCTGCGTTCGTGCAACGACCCCCGCAACGATGCGCAGGGCGATTTCTCCGAGCCCTTCGCGGTGCCACTGGATGCGCAGACGCAGCTGGTCGTATTCGACTCGTCACTGGCTGGCCTGAAGCCCTACGGCGCGCAGGACGCCACCGGACAGCGCTATGCGCGCCTGCTCGCGCAAGCCGATGCCCTGGCACAGCGCGCGCCACACAACCTCTTTCTCAACCACCACCCGCTGCTGGCCTATGCGCCGCGCGATGGCGGCACTGCGGTGTGGCCGGGCAATGCGGGCCTGCAATCGGTGTTCGCGCGGCAGCATGGCCTGCGCTTGTTTGCGCCGCAGGTGGACATGGCCTGGCACGGCCACGTGCATTTGTTCGAGGCGCTGGAATTCGCCAGCAACCACCCCTTCACGCTGGTGGTGGGCAACTCGGGCTCGGCCGCTGATGTGCCCCTGCCATCGCCGCTGCCCGCCGCGCCCGTGGTGTGGCCCGGCGCGCAGCTCGCCCGCATCACCACGCACGCCGACCACGGCTTCACCACGCTCGACCGCGCAGACGGCGGCTGGGCACTCACCGCCTGGGGCGCGGACGGCCGGCCGCTGGCGCATTGCGATCTGCGCGGCGCCACGGGCCGCTGCCGCACGCCCTGAGCAGCGGCCATTGGCCGCGATGCCTGGCTTGGTCACCCGCCATTGATTGATATCAAACATCGTGCCAGTACTGTCATCAGAATGACACGTTTACCTTTTAGGCGGTGGCCATGACGCAATCGACCGACCGGACCCAGGCCCACATCACCTCGGCCCAGCGCAGCGACAGTCGTCGGCCACGCAGCGCGCCGGCCCGGCCAGCGGGCAAGGCCTTCACCAACAAGCCCGTCACCCACGAGCCCGCATCCACCAAGCCTGCGGCCAAGGCCGCGCGCGCCCGCAAGCTCGGCAAGGCTGCCGACTCCACGCTCGCCAGCCGGGGCGAACCCGCCGCCGTGCGTGTGCTGATGGCGTCGCGACTGGAGGAATCCATGGCCGCGCTGCGTTACGTGATGACGCACAGCAATGGCGGCGAAGGCCCGCAGCAACTGCGCGACGTGCTGCGCGATGTGGCGCCTGAGGACGCACGCGTCTTCCGCCGCGCCCTCAAGGCACTGGCCACCGAGCGCAAGACAACGCGCCGCAACAACCGCATCGACCCGGACTTCGAACTCATCCCCAACCGCAAGCCCGGCGCCTACCCCTACCGCCACAGCCTGTCCACGCGCAGCTACGAGGCGCAGAAGTACCAGCTGCAGGTGGAACTGCTGAAGATGGCGCGCTGGGTGAAGGAGACCGGCCAGCGCATCGTCATCCTGTTCGAGGGCCGCGACGCGGCGGGCAAGGGCGGCACCATCAAGCGCTTGATGGAACACCTGAACCCGCGCGGCGCACGCGTGGTGGCGCTGGAAAAGCCCAGCGAGGTGGAACGCGGCCAGTGGTACTTCCAGCGCTATGTGCAGCACCTGCCCACGGCCGGCGAGATCGTGCTGTTCGACCGCTCCTGGTACAACCGCGCCGGTGTCGAGCGGGTGATGGGTTTTTGCACCAAGCACGAGTACGAGACCTTCATGGTCGACGCGCCGACCTTTGAGCAGCAATTGGTCAACAGCGGCGTGCGCCTGGTGAAGTTCTGGTTCTCGGTCAGCCGCACCGAGCAGCGCAAGCGCTTCAAACGCCGCGAGCGCGATCCGCTCAAGCAATGGAAGCTCAGCCCGGTAGACCTCGCATCGATGGACAAGTGGAACGAGTACACCAAGGCCAAGGAGGCCATGTTCGACGTGACCGACACCCACTTCGCGCCCTGGGTGGTGATCAGCTCGGATTGCAAGAAGCGCGCTCGGCTGAATGCCATGCGCTACCTGCTCAACTTGCTGCCCTACGAGTACAAGGACGACAAGAATGTCGGCGCCATCGACCCCCTGCTGGTGGCCCGCGTGAAGGACGCCTACAAACTGCCCGTTGGCGGCGACCCGCTGGTCGGCGCCGACCCCTTGGCCGCAGGCGCCACCGCCCAGTCCGGCGACAGGATCGCCACGCGGACCGGCGGCACGAAGAAGTCGAGCTGATCGCCTCGCGCTTGCAGTGACCAATCCGCGTCGGGGGCAAGACCCGCTGAGCGACCCGCCCACCAACGGCCATCGTGCGCCTGCAGTGCGCTGGCTGCCGCTGTTGGGCGTGCTCCAGAGCTACCGGCCAGAGTGGCTGGGTCGCGACGTCATCGCCGGGCTGTCGGCCTGCGTGGTGATGATCCCGTCGGTCATCGCCTACGCTGAGCTGGTGCAGCTGCCGCCGGTCACCGGCCTGTACGCGGCGCTGGCCGCCTGCATCGGCTTTGCGCTGTTTGCCAGCTCGCGTCAGGTGATCGCCGGGCCCGATGCGGCCATCGGCCTGCTGGCCGGATCCGCCATCCTGCCGCTGGCCGGAGGTGACCCGGGGCGCATCGCCGGCCTCGCGGCCGAGCTGGCGCTGCTGTCCGGCGCCATGCTGCTGCTGGCCGCGCGGCTGCGCCTGGGCACGATCGCCGATCTGCTGTCGCGACCGGTGCTGGTGGGCTACCTCAATGGCGCCTCGCTGGTATTGATGGCCACACAGCTGGGCAAGCTGTTCGGGGTGAAGACCCAGGGCGAGGCCTTCTTCGAGCTGCTGCATTCGGTGTGGAGCCAGTTGCCCCAGGCCCACCCCGCCACCATGGTGCTGGGCGCCCTGCTGGTGGCGCTGCTGTGGGCCCTGGCGCGATGGTGGCCCAAGCTGCCTGCCGCATTGGTGGTCAGCGCGGTGGCGGTGGCGCTGGCGGCCGCCTTTGACCTGCGCAGCCTGGGCATCGCCCTGGTGGGCCAGGTGCCCACCGGGCTGCCCAGCCTGGTGGTCCCAATGATTCATTTGACCGACATCGCGGCAATGGCGCCGGCCGCACTGGCACTGTCGTTCCTGGCGTTCTCGGACGGCATCCTGATCGCGCAGACCTTTGCCGAGAAGCACGGCGACGAGGTCAACCCCAACCAGGAGCTGGCGGCGCTGGGCTCGGCCAATGTGCTGGCCTCGCTGTGGCAGGGCTTTGCGGTGTCGGCAAGCCAATCGCGCACCGCGGTGGCGGACGCAGCGGGTGCGCGCTCGCAGGTGGCGCAGCTGGTGGCCGCGGGCGGGTTGCTGCTGTTCCTGCTGCTGCTCACCGGGCTGATCGCGCTGCTGCCGCGCGTGGCGCTGGGCGCCATCCTGGTGGTCACCGCGCTGGGCATGCTGGAGATGGCCTCGCTGCGCCAGCTCTACCGCATCGACCGCGTGGAATTTGGCATCGCCGTGGGCGTCACCGCGGCCATCCTGGTGGCCGGCGTGGTGCCCGGCATCATCCTGGGCATGGGGCTGTCGCTGATTGCGGTGATGGTGGAGCTGTCGCGCCCACGCGATGCCGTGCTGCGGCGCCTGCCCCAGGACGGCAAATTCCACGATTGCCACGAGACCGATGACGGCGAGACCGTGCCCGGCCTGCTGGTGTACCGCCCCTATGCGCCGCTGTTCTTCGCCAACGCGCGCCACGTGATGGGCCGCATCGAGGCGTTGGTGGACGAGGCCGGCCCCGGCACGCGCTGGCTGGTGATCGATGCCCAGGCCATCACCGACATCGACATCACCGCCGCCGACCGCCTGGCCCAGCTGCAGCGCGAGCTCACCGAGCGCGGCGTGTCCATGAAGTTCGCCGACTGCCCGCGCCCGGTGCGCGAGCAACTGGCGCGCCTGCAGGCGCTGGGCCTTCTCAGCGCGCAGGACTTCTATGTGTCGGTCGGCAAGGCAGTGCAGGCCTTTGAGCGGACACCACCCACCCAAGGCGGCGCCTGCGCCGCGCCACCGATACCGCCCTGACGAAGAGGTACCGCCATGTCCGCACCATCACAGCCCTCCCAGGACACCGACCGCGACGCCAGCGGCGGCCTGAGCTCCGGCGCGATGCGGGCGGCGCACCCGCCGGGCGCCCTGCTGCGCTGGGCCCCTGGCCTGCACACGCTGTTGAACTACCCGCGCGCCTGGCTGCTCAACGACCTGGTGGCCGGCGTGGCACTCACGGCCGTGTTGATCCCGGTGGGCATGGGCTATGCCGAAGCCTCGGGCGTGCCGGCGATCCACGGCCTGTACGCCACCATCATCCCCTTGATTGCCTATGCGCTGTTCGGGCCCAGCCGCATCATGGTGCTGGGGCCAGACTCCACCCTGTCGGCCGTGATCGCCGCACTGATCCTGCCGCTGGCCGGCGGCAGCGTCGAACGCGCCGTGGCCCTGGCGGGCATGCTGGCGCTGCTGTCGGGCAGCTGCTCGCTGCTGATCGGCTTTGCGCGGCTGGGCATCGTGGCCGATCTGTTTTCCAAGCCGATACGCATCGGTTTTCTCAACGCCATCGCGCTCACGGTGATCGTGGGGCAGCTGCCCAAGGTGCTGGGCTTTTCCACCAAGGCCGACGGCCTGGTGGAGCGCGCCACGCTGCTGGTGCAGGGCGTGTTGGGCGGCAAGCTCAACCCGGTGGCCCTGACCATCGGGCTGGGCAGCCTGGCCCTGATCCTGCTGGTCAAGCACTACCGGCCGCAGTGGCCTGGCGTGCTGCTGGCCGTGGTGGGCGCCACGTTGGCCTCTGCCCTCATGGGCCTGAATCAAACGGCAAACCTGAGCGTACTGGGGTCCATGCCGCAGGGCCTGCCTTCGCTGCAGCTGCCGTGGGTGAGCTGGCACGACATCACCCAACTGCTGCCCGGTGCGGCCATCATCGCCGTGCTGTCATTTGCCGACACCAGCGTGTTGTCGCGCTCGCTGGCCGCACGCGGCGGCTACCGCGTCAGCCAGGACCAGGAAATGCTGGCCCTGGGCGTCGCCAACATCGCCTCCGGCCTGTTCCAGGGGTTTTCGCTCAGCAGCAGCGCTTCGCGCACGCCGGTGGCCGAGGCGGCGGGCTCGCGCTCCCAGGTCACCGGCCTGGTGGGCGCGGCGGCGATTTCCCTGCTGCTGATCCTGGCGCCCAACCTGCTGCGCCACCTGCCCAGCGCGGTGCTGGGCGCGGTGGTGATCGCGGCCTGCCTGTCCTTTGCCGATGTGCCGGGCATGGCGGAGCTGTACCGGCTGCGGCGCATGGAGTTCGTGCTGTCGCTGATCAGCTTCCTGGGCGTGGCCTTCGTCGGGGTGATCGAGGGCATCGTCATCACCATCGTGCTGGCCATGCTGGTGCTGGTGTGGAACGCCTGGCACCCGCACTTCGCCACGCTGGTACGCGTGTCAGGGCAGAAGGGCTACCACGATGCGCAGCGCCATCCGGAAGGGCGCTCGGTGCCTGGCCTGGTGATCTTCCGCTGGGACGCGCAGCTGTTCTTCGCCAATGCCGAGATATTCCACCAGCAGTTGCTGCGCGCTGTTGACCGCGCCACACCCCCCGCCCTCTGGGTGGTGGTGGCGGCCGATGCGATCACCGATGTGGACATCACCGCTGCAGACGCGCTGGCCGAACTGCACGAGGAGCTCAGCCAACGCGGCGTCGTGCTGCACTTCGCCGGCATGAAGGGCCCGGTGAAGGACCGCTTGACCCACTACGGCCTGAGGGACCGCCTGGGCGCCGACAACTTCTCGCCCACCGTGGGCCGCGCGGTCAATGTCTACCGCAGCCAGCACGCCGTGGACTGGAAGGACTGGGACGAGCAGTAGCTGGGTCGGCCTCCGCCTTGCAGGCCGCGTGCCACGAGACGCGGCACCCCTTCGGCCGTCCAAGCCCACGCAGGTGGGTTTCGAGCCGCGGCCTCAGCCTTGCAGGCCGCGTGCCGCGAGACGCGGCACTCCTTCGGCCGTCCAAGCCCACGCAGGTGGGCTTGGAGCCGCGGCCTCAGGCGTTCTCGATCAGGATCTCTTCGATGGTTTTGGACGCGCGCTTGCAGCCGTCCAGCACCGCTTCCTGGGTGAAGTAGAAACGCCGCATCTTCATGGCGTTCCACGCGGCCGCCTCGTTGCCTTCATGCTGGAAGAGCTTGGTCACTGCCTCGCGCATGGCCGCACTGCTTTGGGTTTCCAGCGCGTCGATCTCGCGGCACAGCGACACGATCGACGGCCCGGCATTGCGGTCGGACAGGCCGATGACCGCGCGGTTCAGGCGCAGGCAGGCATCCGCCCCCAGCGAGGCCATGGTGCGGGCCTCCGGGGTGGAGCTGGTGATGTTGTACATGGTGATCGCGTTGGCCACGCTTTGCAGCGTGTCGAGCACCCGGTCCAGATCGAGGATCAGCGTGTGCAACTGGTCGCGGTTGATCGGCGTGGTGAAGGACTCGTACAGCAGGTGGATGAAATCGGCCTTGATCTGGTCGGCGCTGGTCTCGTCGGTGTTCACCTCTTCGATCAACGCCGTGTGCTGGTCGGGCGTGTTGCCCAGGCTACCGATCAGGCGCAGCGTGGCATTCGCCCCGGCCACCAGGCGCTCGGTGTGCGAACTGAGCAGGTCGAAGAAGGTGCCGCGTTGCGGCATCACGTTGTTGAGCATGATGGGTTCTCCGTGCGTCAGAGAAAGCTGCGGCCAACGTACCAGAACAGGGCAGCGATCAGCCCCGAAGCGGGTATCGTGAGCACCCAGGCCACGACCAGGTTGAAGGTCATGGCCCAGCGCACCGCCTTCACGTCCTGCGCCGTTCCCACACCGACGATCGCGCCGGTGATGGTGTGCGTGGTAGACACCGGGATGCCGCCGAACGTGGCCAGCCCCAGACTGATGGCGCCACCCATGGAGGCGCAAGAACCGCTCACCGAATTGAGCTTGGTGATCTTGCTGCCCATGGTCTTGACGATGCGCCAGCCACCCAGGTAGGTGCCCCAGGCAATGGCGCCGTAGCAGGCGTACACCACCCACATCGGCAAGGTCTTCACGTCTGAGGTGGCCGCGCCCGCGGTGATCATCAGCAGCCAGATGATGCCGATGGTCTTTTGCGCATCGTTGCCGCCGTGGCCCAAGCTGTAGGCGCCGGCGGCCACCAGCTGCCCCACGCGGAACCAGCTGCTGGCCTGGTGCGGTGTCTTGTTCTTGAAGGCCCAGGCCACCCCCACCATCAGCATGCCGCCGATGAAGAATCCCACCAGCGGCGAGACGATGATGAAGGCCAGGATCTTGCCGAAGCCGCTCCAGACGATGGGCGAGAAGCCGCCAGCTTTCACCACCGTGGCCCCCACCAGCCCGCCCACCAGGGCGTGCGACGAGGACGACGGGATGCCGTAGTACCAGGTGATGATGTTCCACGCCAGGGCCCCCATGAGGGCGCCGAAGATCACGTAGTGATCGACGAATTGCGGGTCCACCGTGCCCTTGCCGATGGTGGCCGCCACCTTGAGCTGGAAGATCCACAGCGCGAGAAAGTTGAAGGCGGCGGCAAACAGCACCGCCTGCTTGGGCGTGAGCGCGCCGGTGGCGACGATGGTGGAGATGGAATTCGCGCCGTCGTGGAAGCCGTTCATGAAATCGAACGCCAGTGCGACGACAACCAGCAGGGCCAGCGACCAAACGCTGATGGTGAGGTGATCCATGCTGCGCCCCGGCTCAGGAGTTCTCGATCAAGATTTCTTCGATGGTCTTGGCCGCGTCTTCGCAGCGGTCGAGCACCTCTTCCTGCAGCGCGTAGAACTCGCGCATCTTCAGCGCCGTCCACAGCGTGCAACTGCCGCCGAACAGGTTGGTGATGGCCTTGCGCTGCACCCGGTCGGCCTGCGACTCGATGGCGTCGATCTCCTTGCACAGGCCCATGGTCTCTTCCTTGCGCTGCTTGTCGGGCAAGGCAATCACCGCGCGATTCAGGCGCATGCAGGCGTCGGCGCCCAGCGAGGCCATCTCGCGCGCCTCGGCCGTCGACTCGGCAATGTTGTACATGCCCACCGCGTTGGCCACGTCCTGCAGCGCATTGAGCACCTGATCGAGCTCGATGGTGAGCGTGTGGATCTGGTCGCGATTGATTGGCGTGGTGAAGGATCGGTGCAGCAGTGCGATCAGCTCGGCCTTGATCTTGTCGCCGCTCTGTTCGTTCATGTTCACCTCGGCCACCAGCACCGGGATGTCCTCGGTGCCCTGACCCAGACCATTCATCAGCCGCAGGGTGGCGTTGGCACCCGCCACCACCCGTTCACTGTGCGCGGCCATGAGCTCATAGAACTCCTTGCGCTGGGGCATCAGACTGCTGAACATGGCTTCTCCTCAAATCGGACTTTTGAAATTCAGTGATGCACTACCCCCGTGTCGCCCAGCTGTCACGGCAAGGCTGCCCATGAAGCTGGCAAGGGGTCAAACGGGACCTGCGCTGCTGGGCCCGCCCGGTGATCCGACATGCGTTGGATCGCAATTTTTCAGTGTCCAGCAGTGCCCATGTCATGGTTTTGACACAAAGCAAGCAGTACACACCGTCCGATGTTGACATCCTCGCCCGATGCGCGATCGGCGCTCGGAGCGCCCGAATGGGGGTTGGATTTCAATACAAATCGTCATCGCATTGAGCCATATCGGCCACTTTACTATTCCATTCGACGATTTCTGGCTTTTTTTCGTCATCGGCCCTGCCTAGACTGGACGCTGCTGCTTGATCGGAGACAAACCATGCGCATCGCCCTGCTCGGCGCCGGCCACATTGGCCAGACCATCGCCCACCTGCTGGCCGACACCGGCGACTACCAGGTCACCGTGTTCGACAAGAACCCTGCGGCACTGGTGCGGATCGAAGGCGAGCGCATCGCCACCCGCGTGGTCGACACCGAAGACGGCACCGCGTTGCTGGGGGCGCTGACCGACCAGGACACCGTGGTCAACGCCCTGCCCTACCACCTGGCCGTGGCCACTGCCACGGTGGCACGCGACGCCGGCTGCCATTACTTTGACCTGACCGAAGACGTGGCCGCCACCCGGGCCATCAAGCAGCTGGCGCAGGGCGCGCACACCGCGTTCATGCCGCAGTGCGGCCTGGCGCCCGGCTTCATCGGCATCGTGGCGCACCACCTCACCAAAGGCTTCGAAAGCTTGCAGGACGTGAAGATGCGCGTGGGCGCGCTGCCCGCCTTCCCGACCAATGCGCTGAAGTACAACCTCACCTGGAGCGTGGACGGCCTGATCAACGAATACTGCCACCCTTGCGAGGCCATCCGCGACGGCGAGCGCCTGGACGTGCTGGCGCTCGAGGGCCTGGAGCATTTCTCGCTCGACGGCACCGAGTACGAGGCCTTCAACACCTCGGGCGGCCTGGGCACGCTGTGCGAGACGCTGGAGGGCCGTGTGCGCACGCTCGACTACAAGAGCGTGCGCTATCCCGGGCACTGCGCGCTGATGAAGATGCTGCTGGAAGACCTGCAGCTGAAAGACGATCAACAGACGCTGAAGGACATCCTGCGCAGGAGCGTGCCCGGCACCATGCAGGACGTGGTGCTGGTGTTCGTCACCGTCAGCGGCATGCGCCAAGGCAGCCTGGTGCAGGAGGTGTTCGCGCGCAAGATCTTCGCCGACCGAAGCGAGGCAGCGCCCCTCTCGGCCATCCAGATCACCACCGCCGCGGGCATTTGCGCGGCGGTGGATCTGTTCCGCGACGGCCGGCTTCCGCCCAGCGGCTTCATCCGGCAGGAGCAGGTAGAGTTGCCGGCCTTCCTGGCCAACCGCTTCGGGCGTGCCTACCAGCAGTCGCGCCAGGTGGAATCCATCGGCTGAACGAGACCGCTCATGAACACTGCCTACCCCCTGCTCACCGGCCTTGGCGTGCACGCCGGCGCACTCAAAGGCGGCGCCCTCGCCGCCCGCTCGCCGATCGATGGCGCCACGCTGGCGCAGGTGCACGAGGCCACGCCGGCCGAAGTGACCGAGGCCATCGGCCGCGCGCAGGCCGCGCAGCTGGTCTGGCGCGAGGTGCCGGCGCCCCACCGCGGCGAGCTGGTGCGGCTGTTCGGCATGGAGCTGCGCGCGCACAAGTCCGCGCTGGCCGCGCTGGTCACCCTGGAGGCTGGCAAGGTCACCAGCGAAGGCGAGGGCGAAGTGCAGGAAATGATCGACATCTGCGACTTTGCCGTGGGCCTGTCGCGCCAACTGCATGGCCTGACGATCGCCAGCGAACGCCCTGGCCACCGCATGATGGAGCAGTGGCATCCGCTGGGCGTGGTGGGCGTGATCAGCGCGTTCAACTTCCCCGTCGCGGTGTGGGCCTGGAATGCCGCGCTGGCCCTGGTGTGCGGCGACACGGTGGTGTGGAAGCCCAGCGAGAAGACGCCACTGACGGCCCTGGCCACGCAGGCCTTGTTCGAACGCGCCGCCCATCGCTTTGGCAGCGATGCCCCGGCCCACCTGAGCCAGGTGCTCAATGGCCGCGCGCCCGTGGGTGAAGCCCTGGTGGACGACCCCCGCGTGGCGCTGCTGTCGGCCACGGGCTCCACCCGCATGGGCCGTGCCGTCGGCCCGCGCGTGGCGGCTCGTTTCGGACGTTGCCTGCTCGAGCTGGGTGGCAACAACGCCATCATCGTGACGCCGAGCGCAGACCTCGACCTGGCCGTTCGCGGCATCCTGTTCGGCGCCTACGGCACGGCCGGCCAACGCTGCACCACCACACGCCGGGTGATCGCCCACGCCAGCATCCACGACGAGCTGGTGTCGCGGCTGGAGCGCGCCCGCGCCAGCCTGAAGATCGGTGACCCGCGCGAGGCCGGGGTGCTGATCGGCCCGTTGGTGGATGGCGCCGCCTTCGAGGGCATGCAGCGCGCCCTGGCGCAGGCGCGCGAGCAAGGCGGCCAGGTGCGCGGCGGTGAGCGTGCGCTGGCCGACAAGCACCCCGAGGCCTGGTACGCCACGCCGGCGCTGGTGACGATGCCCGCGCAGACCGCCGTGGTGTGCCACGAGACCTTCGCGCCCATCCTCTACGTGCTGCGCTACGAAGCACTCGACGAGGCCATCGCGCTGCAGAACGGCGTGCCGCAAGGCCTGTCGTCGGCCATCTTCAGCAACGACCTGCGCGAGGCTGAAACCTTCCTCAGCGCGCGTGGCTCGGACTGCGGCATCGCCAACGTCAACATCGGCACCTCGGGCGCCGAGATCGGCGGCGCCTTCGGCGGCGAGAAGGAAACCGGCGGCGGCCGCGAGTCGGGCTCGGACGCCTGGAAGAACTACATGCGCCGCGCCACCAACACGGTGAACTACTCGCGCTCGCTGCCCCTGGCGCAGGGCGTCAAGTTCGACCTGTGAGGCCCTGCGCGGCGCGCAGCAAGAAGCCGCCCGCAGGCGGCTTGCTCGGGAGGCTGCAGGCCGTGGCCCGCAGCGGACCAGGCGCCGAGCCGATGCGCATCACTTGCGACGCTTGATCCCCGTGGCGATTGCCGCCACCAGGCCCAGGCCCACCAGCGCCCAGCTGCCGGGCTCCGGTACATGGTTGTTCGCGAGTGCGGCGAAAGCCAGTGATGGGCTCGCCACCACTGTGGCCACGGCCACACGGATCAGGGTCGATTTCAGGTTCAGCATCGCGGGCTCTCGGTCTTTGAATGAAGGTAAGCAATGGTTACGGCAGCAGCCGGCCAAGTCAAAGGCCCCGTGGCCCTCGCGTGGGGGGGTGAAGCCTCGACATCCGTGCGGATTGCACGCGCCAAGCATCGACACCCCGCAGACCCGGGGGGCAAGGCAAAGCCACGCCGCCGCCCGACGGCCTCGTGCCAACCCTCTTGGTGTCCCGTGCTTGCCGCGTTATGGTCGAGCCGCCTCGCGCAGTCGGCGGACCGTCTCTTCGCCATCGGCATGGCCTGTCATGCCACCGTCACTGCGCTGACACGGCAGCATCACCTTCGCGGCCGAAACTTCCGCTCCTCGTTCCACCCCACCCCGCAGTCGGAGACCCCATGAACTCAACCCGATCGATCCCCTGGGCGCTGGCCGCCCTCGTCGTGGCGGCCAGCGCCGCCCTGCTGTCGGCCTGCGGCGGCAGCGACGCCACGCCGCTGCTCACGCTGGACGGCAACAAGCCGCTGGTGGTGGGCCACCGTGGCGCTTCAGGCTACCTGCCGGAGGAAACGCTGGAGGCCTATCAACTCGCCATCGATCAAGGTGCCGACGTGATCGAGCCCGATCTCGTGTCCAGCAAGGACGGCGTGCTCTTCGCCCGCCACGACCCGAACCTGGCCTTCAGCACCGACGTGGCCAGCCGCCCCGAATTCGCCAGCCGCAAGCGCACGAACTGGCCGGTGGATGGCGAGTTGCAGACCGGCTGGTTCGCCCACGACTTCACGATGGCCGAGATCAAGACCCTGGGTGCGCTCATCACCGATGCAGAGCGTCCACAGGGCAACAACGGCAAGTTCAAGGTGGTCACCTTCCAGGAGATCATCGACCTGGCCAAGGCACAGAGCACGAAGCTGGGCCGCACCATTGCCGTGTACCCCGAGACCAAGAACCCGACCTACCACCGTGACCTCGGCCTGCCACTGGAGGACAAGCTCATCGCGATGATCACGGCCGCCGGCTGGAACAGCAAGACCGCGCCGATCTTCGTGCAGAGCTTCGAGCCCGGCAGCCTGAAGGAGATGCGCAACAAGGGGCTGAACACCCGCCTGGTGCAGTTGATCGACGCCGACGACTACGACCTGAAGGCTGGCACGCTCACGTATGCCGCCCCCTACGACAAACCCTACGATTGGGCCAAGGCCGGCGACAAGCGGCTGTTCAGCGCGATGGTCACGCCGGCGGGTCTGGCCGAAATCAAGGCCTATGCCGACGGCATCGGACCCTGGAAGCCCTATGTGGTGCCCGTCAAGGGCACGCTGGACGCGGCCGGCAACATGATCGATCGCAACGGCGACGGCAAAGTCAACCTCAACGACGCGTCGACGCAGGCGCCCACCAGCCTGATCACCGACGCGCACAAGGCCGGCCTGTTCGTGCACCTCTACACCTTCCGCAACGAGAAACGGCGCCTGGCCTACGACTACAACGGCGACCCGCAGGCGGAGTACCTGCAGTTCTACCGTCTGGGCATCGACGGGCTGTTCTCCGACTTCCCGGACACCGCGCTGGCCGCACGCGCCGTGTACCTGAAAGAGATGGGCCATTGATGCCGCGCGCCGCCCATTCCGGTTGGCGGCCCTGGCTCGCCGCCGCCGGCCTGCTGCTGGCGGCGGCGCTTGCGGTGGCCGACGACGGCGCGGCGCTGACGCTCAAGTTCAGCGACTTCCACCGCCAGCCCGTTGGCCCGCGCGGCCTGGAACTCAGTGACCACTTGCGCGCCGCGGACGGCCGTGCGGTGCGCATCGTCGGCTACATGGTGGCCAGCGAAGCGCCGCAGCCCGGCCGCTTCCTGTTCACCGCCCGTCCGGTGCGGATGAGCGAGCACGCCGACGGCGACGCCGACGACCTGCCGCCCGCCACCGTGCTGGTGCTGCTGGACGGCGCGCAAGCGGACCATGTGGTGCCGCACCAGGCCGGGCCGATCGCGCTGAGCGGCACGCTGTCGGTCGGCCGGCGCGAGGCCGGCGACGGCCAGGTCAGCTGGGTTCGTCTGCAGTTGCCGGCCGATGCGACACGGCGCGCCTTTGCCCGACCGATCGGCGCCGGTGCGAACCTGGCCCACACCCATTGACCCATTGATTCAGGCCGACCCCCATGCGCGGCCCGCCCACCATGCCAAACCGATCCTTGCCCAAGGCCCTGACGGGCACCCTGGCGCTGGCCTGCCTGGCGCTGAGCCAAGTGGCCATGGCCGCGCCGTCCGTGAGCCGGCTCACGCCGCCCAGCGAATTGTTCGCCAACGGCCGGCCAGCACCCGTGATTGCGCGCTTCCTGCCCGGCCAGCGCTTCGACCTGCAAGCCACCCTGCGGCCCGACCCGGGCCAGCGCATCGTCTCTGCGCGCTTCTTCATCGACGGCGTGGCGGTGGGTGCACCCACGGCACTGCGCGACTGCGGCAGCGGCTGCGTCAAGGGCCTGCCTGCCGAGGCCGCCATCGCCACCGTGCGCGCGATGTCCGTGTCCAGGCCCGGCCTGCACGAGTTCCAGGTGCAGGCCACCCAGGCCGACCAACAAAGCGTTGTCGCCCGCGGCAATTTCGAGGTGCTGCCCTTCGCGCCCGGTGTCGGACCCAAGGCACGCAACCTCATCATCCTGCTGGGCGACGGGCTCGGCGTGGCTCAACGCACCGCCGCCCGCGTGGTCGGCGGCCGCTATGTCCAGGGCAAGGTGACCACGCCGCTGGCCATGGACACCTTCCCTGCGACCGCTTTGGTAAAGACGGCGTCGCTCAATTCGATCGTGACCGATTCCTCGCCCGGCATGACCGCCTACGTGCTGGGCAACAAGAACGACAACAACGAGGAGGGCGTGTTCCCCGACGACACGCTGGATGCCTTCGACAACCCGCGCATCGAGTACCTGGCCGAGTACCTGCATCGCACCCAGGGCAAGGCCCTGGGCCTGGTCACCACCGCCGACGTGTTCGACGCCACGCCCGCCGGCAACGCCGTGCACACCAGCAACCGCAGCGCCGGCACCGGCATCGTCGACCAGTACCTCGACGACCGCCACCTCACGGGCCTGAGTGTGCTGATGGGCGGCGGACGCAAGTGGTTCCTGCCGGCCAGCACGCCCGGCTCGGCGCGCGCCGAACGCAACGACTACGCCTTCTCGTCCACCGAAGCACACACCGCCGACATCGTGCGCCGCTGGGGCGCAGCGCCCGGCACGATCGACCTGAATCGTGACCTGCTGAGGGACTTCCAGCAGGCCGGCTTCGCCTACGCGCCCGACAAGGCGAGCCTCGACGCCATCGACCCGCGCCGCACCAGGCAGCTGCTGGGCCTGTTCAACCTGTCCAACATGAACGTGGCGCTGGACAAGATCGACGGCCGCCGGGCCAAGCAGCAAGGCCTGGCCGAACCCACGGTGGTGGACGACCACGGCTTCCCCGACCAACCCATGCTCGACGAAATGGCCGCCAAGGCGCTGGCCGTGCTGCAGCATCAGCCCAAGGGCTTCGTGCTGATGATCGAGGGCGCTTCCATCGACAAGCAGGCGCATGCCATGGACACCGAACGCTGGCTGCTGGAGACGCTGGAGTTCGACCGCGCCGTGAAGGTGGCGCAAGACTTCGCGCGCGAGCACGGCGACACGCTGGTGATCGTGACGGCCGACCACGAGTGCTCGGGCGCGGCCCTCATCGGTGGGTCGCGCGTGAGCGACGCCGAGCTGCAGGCCCTGGCCAAGGCCGGTGGTGCGGACAACCTGCGCGACAAGGTGGTGGGCGTCTACGAGCAGGCGGGGTTCCCGCGCTATGTCCTCGCCGCCGATGGCTACCCGCAGACCACCGACATCGATCGGCGCATGCTCATCGGCTACGGCGCCAACGCCGACCGGTATGAAGACTGGCGCACCAACCCGCGGCCACTGCGCGACGGCGGCCACCCATTCGTCAAGCAGGAGCCGCTGGCGAGCTACCCGGCCAACCCGTTGGCGCGTGATGCCGAGGGCCGCTACCTGGTCACCGGGCAGGTGCGGGGTTCGTCGGCCGCGCACACCGGCGCGGACGTGCCCTTGTCGGCCTTCGGCCCGGGTGCCTGGCAGTTCGTGGGCGTGATCGACAACACCGATGTGTTCTTCCGCCTGGCGCAAGCGGTGGTGGCCGGGCCGCCGGCCGCCCCCGGGGCGGGGCGGCGCACGCGCGCGGGCCACTAGAATTGCGGGTTTTCCCGAAGCGGATCGTGCGCCAACGAGGCGCACGCCCCATGCGTCACCCGCACGCCGCGCCGCCCCAAGGGCGGATGCCGGCGTGCGCAGCCCGAAAGCCCACCCGTGAGCACCGCCCACACCACCACCAGCGCCCTCAGCGCCCTCACCGCCCTGTCACCGCTGGACGGCCGCTACGCCGCACGCGTGGCCGCCCTGCGCCCGCTGATGTCCGAGTTCGGCCTGATGCACCGCCGGGTGCAGGTGGAGGTGGAGTGGTTCATCGCGCTCAGCGATGCGGGCTTCACCGAATTCAAGCCCTTGAGTGCGGCGGCGCGCGAGCGGCTGCGCGCGCGCGTGCAGGGCTTCAGCGAGGCCGACGCCCAGGCCATCAAGGACATCGAGCGCACCACCAACCACGACGTGAAGGCGGTGGAGTATTGGCTCAAGGGCAACGACCCGCTGCGCGTGCCCGGCGTGTTCGCCGGACAGCCCGAGTTGCAGGCCGCCGGTGAATTCGTGCACTTTGCCTGCACCAGCGAAGACATCAACAACACCAGCCATGCGCTGATGCTGCAGGCTGCGCGATCGCAGGTGCTGCTGCCCGGCATCGATGGCGTGGTCACCCAACTGCGCGAGTTGGCGCACTCACTGGCCGACGTGCCCATGCTCAGCCGCACCCACGGCCAGACCGCCACGCCCACCACCGTGGGCAAGGAGCTGGCCAACGTGGTGGCCCGCCTGGACACTGCCCGCGCGCGCATTGCCTCAGTGCCGCTGCTGGCCAAGATGAACGGCGCCGTGGGCAACTACAACGCCCACCTCGCGGCCTACCCCGCGCACGACTGGGAGGCCTTCAGCCGCCGCGTGGTCGAGCAGCAGTTGGGCCTGCACTTCAACCCCTACACGATCCAGATCGAGCCGCACGACTGCATGGCCGAGCTGTTCGATGCGGTGACGCGCTGCAACACCATCCTGGTGGACCTGTCGCGCGACCTGTGGGGCTACATCTCGCTGGGCTATTTCAAGCAGCGACTGAAGGCCGGCGAGGTGGGCTCGTCCACGATGCCGCACAAGGTGAACCCGATCGATTTCGAAAACGCCGAGGGCAATTTCGGCCTGGCCAATGCGCTGCTCACGCACCTGAGCCAGAAGCTGCCCATCAGCCGCTGGCAACGCGACCTGACCGACAGCACGGTGCTGCGCAACATGGGGGTGGCGCTGGGCTACGCCGTGCTGGGCCATGCCTCGCTCGCGCGCGGCCTGGGCAAACTGGAGGTCAACCGCGCAGCGCTGGCGGCCGATCTGGACGGTGCCTGGGAGGTGATGGCCGAAGCGGTGCAGACCGTGATGCGCCGCCACGGCCTGCCCGAACCCTACGAACAGCTCAAGGCCTTCACCCGTGGCTTGCCCGTGACCCGCGAGCTGATGCTGGGCTTCATCGACGGGCTGGCTTTGCCAACGGATGAAAAGACGCGCCTGCTGGCGATGACACCGGCCAGCTACACCGGCCTGGCCGAGGCGCTGGCGCGGCGGATTTGAGCTTTGGAGATGGCACTGCGCCGATTGGCGCGGGCGCATTGGGCCGGGTGGCCGTGTTCTGCTCCATGTCACCCGCCCTCAGCCTGAAGGCTGACGGCTCCTTCTTTACTTACGCAGAACACGGCCACCCACCCCAACGCTTGACAAGCACCGCGGTGCGCGCGCAAAGCTCGTGCGATGCTCGCCGGCGTCTCCAGGCTGAGGGCATCGGGTGACCGGATGCCGCAGGTAAAGGAGGCGCCGTCGGCCCAGCGGGTCGGCGGCGGGGGACACGGAGGCAGCCGGTCACCCGGTGGCCTCGGCCCCGCGCCGATGCCATGGTTCGCGAGAAACGCCCCCGTTTGTCCTATCGAACAAGCTCAGGCCATGCGCAATCAGCCGGCTCAGCGCTGCGCGTAGCGCTGCCCGATCAACGCCAGCAAGGCCCTGATGCTCTGCGCCTCGCCCCCCGCCGGCCGCCCCGGCCGCGCAGACGGGTTCCAGGCGAACAGGTCCACGTGCAGCCAATCGATGGCCTCGGGCACGAAGTGCTGCAGGAACAGCGCGGCATTGATGGCCCCGCCCTGCGGCGTGGCGCCGGTGTTGACGATCTGGCCGATGCTGCTCTCGATGGCGCCCTGGTAGCCAGCCCACAGCGGCATGTGCCACAGCGGGTCGCCCATGGCCAGCCCGAGGTCCATCAGCTCGCGCGCCAATGCAAAGCGGTTGGAGAACAGCGCAGGCAGCTGCGGGCCGAGCGCCACGCGGGCCGCGCCGGTGAGCGTGGCCAGGTCCACCATCAGGTCGGGCCGGCGTTCGGCACCATAGGCCAGCGCGTCGCACAGGATCACGCGGCCCTCGGCATCGGTGTTGCCGATCTCGATGTGGATGCCGGCGCGGGTGCGAAACACATCACCCGGGCGGTAGGCGTTGCCGGCGATGGCGTTGTCCACCGCCGGAATCAGCACCTGCAGGCTGACTGGCAATTGGCGCGCCATGATCAGCTCGGCCAGGCCCAGCGCGTTGGCCGCACCGCCCATGTCCTTCTTCATCAGGCGCATGCCCTCGGCGCCCTTGATGTCCAGGCCGCCGGAGTCGAAGCACACGCCCTTGCCCACCAGCGTGAGCCGTGGGTGCTTGGGCTTGCCCCAGTTCAGCTCGATCAGGCGTGGTGCGCGGGTGGACGCCCGGCCCACGGCATGCACGGCCGGGAAGCCGGCCTGGAGCAGCGCATCGCCCTGCACCTGCTTGAAGCGCGCGCCATGTTCCTTGGCCAGCGCCTTGGCGGCGTCGGCCAGCTCGGCCGGTCCCAGGCTTTCAGCGGGGGTGTTGACCAGATCGCGTGTTCGGCAGATGGCCTGGGCCAGTTGCAGGCCGGTGCGCGCCGCCGCGCTGGGCGGCAGCATCAAGGTGGCCGGTGCACGGCTGCGCGGCTTGTAGCGGTCGAAGCGGTAGCTGCCCAGCATCCAGGACAGTGCGGCGGCCTCGGCATGCAGCGATGCCATGCCTGCGGTGGCATCGGCCAGGTGGTAGCGGCCCTCGGGCAAGGCCTGCGGCAGTGCGGACAGGCCATGCACATCGGTGGCCGCGCCCGTGGCCTCACCCAGGCCGACCCACACCTCGGCCAGGCCACCATCGGCACCGGGCAACAGCGCGTGGCTGTGCTCGGCAGCGCGGAATCCGGTGGCCTGCAACCAACGCCGTGTGGTGGCGCCGGCCTGGCGCAGGGCTTCGTCCAGCCCGGCGCGGGTGACCAGGCGCAGCGGCGTGGCGTTGGGGGCAGGCTGCTTGAGCTGTACGGGCATGGTGCGCTTGATCCAGTGGCGGCTATGCCGCCCATTGTGCGGCGTGCACAATGCGGTCACCACGGCCACCCTCGTCGCCAACCCACCATGTCTTTCATCGCGCAATTGGCGCACGCCGAGGCCCAGCACGACTCTTTGTTGTGTGTGGGCCTGGACCCGGAACCGGCCCGCTTTCCCGGTGCCTGGAAGGGCGACCCGGCACGCATCTTCGATTTCTGCGCGGCCATCGTCGATGCCACGAAGGACCTGGTGATCGCGTTCAAGCCGCAGATCGCCTACTTCGCCGCGCACCGCGCCGAAGACCAGCTGGAGCGCCTGATGGCGCACATCCGCCGCGCGGCGCCGCAGGTGCCGGTGATCCTGGATGCCAAGCGCGGTGACATCGGCAGCACGGCCGAGCAGTACGCCCGCGAGGCCTTCGTGCGCTACCAGGCCGATGCAGTGACGCTGTCGCCGTTCATGGGCTTCGATTCCATCGAGCCCTACCTGCACTACGACGGCAAGGGCCTGATCCTGTTGTGCCGCACCTCCAATGCGGGCGGCAGCGACCTGCAGGCGCAAAAGCTCGAGGGCGGCGAGCGGCTCTACGAGCGCATCGCCCGTCTGGCCGCCGGGGCCTGGAACCGCAATGGCCAGCTCGGCCTGGTGGTGGGTGCCACGTTTCCGGCCGAGGTCGAACAGGTGCGCCGGCTGGCCCCGACGCTGCCGCTGCTGATCCCCGGCGTCGGCGCACAAGGCGGCGACGCGGCCGCCACGGTGCGTGCCGGCTGGCGGGGCAGCTCGGCCGCGGGCACGACGGGGGCCATCATCGTGAACTCGTCCCGAGCCATCCTCTACGCCTCGTCGGGTGACGATTTCGCCAGCGCGGCCCGCGCCGCCGCCCTGGCCACGCAACACGAGCTGTCTGCTGCGCGCGCTGTCTTGCGCTAGACGCGCTGCCCATCACGGCCGGTACCGCAGCACACCATCCGGGCGCCACGGCACATGCTCGACAGCTCCACACCGGGCCCGGTCACCGACCTGACACTGCGCACCTTCTTCGGCTTCGCGCTGGTGGCCTCGCTGTTTGCCGCGATGAACCTGGCACTGATCGACTTGCCGGTGGCCACCGATCTGCGCGCGTTGTTGATCGGCGGCTATGCCGCTGTCGGCTTGGGCAGCCTGTTTGCATTGCGCTTGCCACGCGAGGCGGCGCGGCGGTCCATGCTGCCGCTGATGCTGGCCTCGCTGGTGGTGGTGGGCTCGGTGGCCATGGTCACCGGTTGGGGTCTGCGCACGCCAGGCCTGTACTTCTTCGGCATCTTCGTCTGCATGTCCAGCGCCATGGCGCCGCTGGGCCAGGGCCTGGCGGTGACTGCTTCCGCCATGGGGCTGGTGATCCTGCTGGCCCTGGCCGAGCGCCATGGCCTGCTGCGCCCGGGTGACCCCAACGCGGCCCCGTTGATCGCCCGCACGTTTGTCCAGGTGGGCGCCATCGCTTGCGGCGCAGCGGCGGGTTGGATGTTGGCCCGGCTGACCCGCTCGCACGTGCGCGAGGCCACCGATCGCGAAGAGCGCTTTCGCCGGCTGCTGGGCATCGCGGCCGTGGCTTACTGGGAGACCGATGCCGATTTGCGCGTCAGCCACGTATCGCGCCGCAATGCGCAGGCGCTGTTCGTGCCCTTGTCCATCGGCCAACCGCGCCAGGCCTGGGACATCCCCGAGCTCAGCGCCGAGACGGCCATGATGCAGCTGCTGCGCGAGCGCATGTTGGCGCGCGAGCCCCTGCGCGACGTGCTGATGCGCTGGGCGCCGCCCCAGCGGCCCGTGATGCTCATGCTGATCAGCGGCGAGCCTCAGTTCGGCCGCCACGGCCGCTTTCTCGGCTACTGGGGCGTGGCGCGGGATGTCACGGCCGAGCACCGCGCTCGCGAGGCGCTGCTGGACACCGAGATGCGCTACCGCGACCTGTTTCGCCGCACACCCACACCCATGGTGCTGCACCGCGACGGCACGGTGGTGGACGCCAACGAGGCCGCCGCCAGCATGTTCGGCTACCGCGACGCCCACCAGATGCTGGGCGCCAGCATGGCCCAGTTCGACCAGCGCTCGGGCGAGACGACGGTGAACCATCGCCTGGCCCAGCTGCGCGATCTGCCCAGCGGCGAGGCGCTGCCCCTGGCCGACCTGCAACTCACCGGCGTGGACGGGCGGCAGCTGGCCGTCAAGGCCACCGCGGTGCGGGCGGACTTCGGCGGGCAGTCGGCCCTGTTGTCGATCTACATCGACGAAACCAGCCAGCGCACCGCCACCCAGGCGCAACAGCGGTCTGAAGCCCTGCTGCGCCAGGTGGTGACCATGAGCCCGGACGTGATCACCCTGACCGAGCTGGAGACCGGTCGCTACGAGATGGTCAACGAGAGCTTCTACCGCGTCACCGGCTACTCGGCCTCCGAGGTGTTGGGCCACACCTCGGCCGAGCTCGGCATCTGGGCCTCGTCGCAAGACCGCGATCGGCTCTGGCGGGCCATGGAATCGAACGATGCCTTCAAGGATGTGGCCGTCGATTTCCTCGACCGGCGCGGGCGCCGGCTGCCGATGCTGGTGTCGGCCGCGCGGTTCACCCGCGAAGGGCGGCACTACCTGGTGATCAATGGGCGCGACATGTCGGACGCCAACCGCGACCGGCTGGAGCGCGAAGCCATCATGGCCAATGCCTCGGTGGGCCTGGCGCAGGTTCGTGACCGCCATTTCGCCATGGTCAACCCGCGTTTCGAGCAGATGTACGGTTGGCCACCGGGGCAATTGGTGGGCCAATCGGCCGACGTGCTGTGGGCCCGGCGTGAGGACTACGATCAACTGGGGGCGCAGATCGGCGACGCACTGCGCCGCGGCGAGCAGGTGGACATCGAGCGCGATGCGCGGCGGCACGATGGCACGACCTTCCTGGCACGGCTGCTGGCCAAGGCGGTGGACCCGCAACACCCGGTCTCGGGCGGTACGATCTGGATCGCCGAGGACGTGACGGCGCAGCGCCAGGCCCAGGCCGAACTGGCCCGCGCACGCGATGCCGCCGAGGCCGCCAACCGCGCCAAGAGCGCCTTTCTGGCCAACACCAGCCACGAGATCCGCACCCCCCTGAATGGACTGGTCGGCCTGGCTCGGCTGGCGCGACGCCCCAACGTGGAACCGGCGCGCCTGCAGCAGTACCTGTCGCAGATCGCCGACAGCGCGCAGACGCTGTCGTTGATCATCTCGGACATCCTGGACCTGTCCAAGATCGAGGCTGGGCACCTGCAAGTCGAGGCTGCGCCATTCAGCCTGATGGAACTGCTGCAATCGCTGCAGCATGCCTATGCCGCGCTGGCCGACAGCCGTGACCTCGGCTTCAGCATGGACCTGGGCCCGCAGGTGCCCGACATGGTGCTCGGCGACGCGATGCGGGTGCGTCAGATCCTGTCCAACTTCCTGCACAACGCCTTGAAGTTCACGCTCTCGGGAACGGTCGGGCTGACGGTGCGTGTGGCCGGCGGTGATCGCGTGCGCTTCGAAGTCAGCGACTCCGGCCCGGGCATCGACGAGGCCACCCAGGCGCTGCTGTTCCAGCCCTTCACCCAGGCCGACCAATCCATCACCCGGCGCTTTGGCGGCACGGGGCTGGGCCTGTCGATCTGCCGCGAACTGGCGACGCTGATGAATGGCAGCGTGGGCCTGCAAAGCGCACCCGGCCAGGGCAGCCGCTTCCACGTCGAGTTGCCGCTGCCGGCGCTGAACGGGGGATTTGCCGCCTCTGGCCACACCACCCTGGACATGAACATGCTCAGCGGCGCCCGCGTGCTGCTGGTGGAAGACAACGCGGTGAACATGATGATTGGCATCGCCTTGCTCGAGCAGTGGGGCGTGTCGGCCGAGTCGGCCGAGGACGGCGCTGCCGCCATTGCCGCCGTCGAACGCAGCGTCACGCAGGGGCGACCCTTCGACGCGGTGCTGATGGACGTCCAGATGCCCGGCATGGGCGGACACGAGGCCACGCGCCGCCTGCGCCAGCGCTGGTCCAAGGGCCAGCTGCCCATCATCGCGCTGACGGCGGCGGCCCTGGTGTCCGAGCGCGAGCAGGCGCTGGCCAGCGGCATGAACGATTTCGTCACCAAACCGATCGAGCCCAACCGCCTGCGCCAGGCGCTGCTGCGCGCCCTGGCCGACGACGACTGAGGCGGCTCAATCGAGCGTGACTTCGGTGCGCACGGTGCCGGCGCGGTCGGCCACGGCGGTGAGCGCCAGCCGCGTGCCGATCGGTGCACGCACCACCCATTCGGCCACCGCGCGATCGGCCGTCACCTGGCGGTTGGGCAGAAAGGCCTGCAGTGAGCTCTTCACGCCATGGCCGTCCAACTGCGGGCCCACCACGCGCGCCGCGCCGCTGACCAGCGCGACACCCTCGGTCAGGTGCAGCTCGAACACCACGCCACGAGCCACCTTGCGCTCCACCGCGCGCTTGGTGACGTTGGACGGCAGGTAGCCCGCGTTGGCCACCGCAAAACGCACGCGCCAGGTGTCCGGGCCGAGGGCGCGCACCTCGGTGCGCAACAGCTCCAGCCTGGGCAGGCTCAGGCCCACCTTCATCAGCCAGGCCGGGAAGCGCGCCACCTCGCGCTCGCGCAGGTGCGGCGGCGGGTTGCGCCAGAAGTTGAGGCGGTCCCAGCCGCCCAGCTCCACCTCACCCAGCTGCGGGTGGGTGTGCGGGTACCAGTCCACGTGGGCCAGGCCACCGCACTGCTCGTCGCTCCACTTCAGCAGCTTCAGGTCGTCCTCGGGCGGGTGATCACGGTACCAGTGGATCCAGTCGTAGCCGCTGATACCGGCCTCCTTGTTGGGTGCCCAGATCTCCACCGTCCAGAACAGCGAGCCCAGGTGCTCGTAGATCCAGTCCTGGCTGCCGGTGGTCACTTCCTTCGGGTGATATTTGAAGTCGTGGAAGATGCTGATGGCCGGGTAGCCGGTGAGCTTCTCGCCCAGCTCGGAGAAGCGCTTGTAGATCCACAGGTCCTCGGGCGTCATGTCGTCGTCGCTCTGCGTGCCCATGGGCCGCAGGATCACGCCGGAGTGGGTGTGAAAGCTCACGCCCGCGCCGATGTTGGGGTGCTTGACGATGAAGTCGACCATGGCCCGCACCTCGGGCTCGCTGGTGGGGTAAGGGCCGGCGCCCACCTGCTCGTGCTCCTGCCGCCATTGCGAGGGGAAGTTGCGGTTCAGGTCCAGGCCTTCCCTGTTCGGGTTGACGCTGATCTGCAGGCCGTCGAAGTGGGTCAGCGTGCCCTCGGGCATCACACGGAAGTAGCGGCCGCCGAACTCGCCCGGCTCGCGCGGGACCATCAATCGCGGCTGTTCGGGGTGGCACTTCCAGGGGCCATTCGGGTCGGGCAGGCGCATGAACAGCACGCGACCGTCGCCGTCCACGTCCTCCACCGTGAGGCCGTCGACCGGATCCTCGTCGAAGGGGTAGGGGCGTGTGGACGATCGGATGTGCCTCGGCCGGTCGGCCAGCGCCAGCTCGGCCCCGTCCGGGTTCAGCCGCGGACAGAGGTAAACCACCCGCGTGTCCAGCAACTGCGTGGCCTGCGCATCGTTGCCGTGGCCCATGAGCAACTGATGCAGCCAGTACAGGCAGGCCGTGCTGGCGGTGAGCTCGCCGGCGTGGATGTTGCCGTCCACCCAGAAGGCGGGTTTGTCGGTGTCGGCGCCAGTGGCCTGGTTGGTGAGGGTGACGAGCCAGATGTCGCGGCCCTCGTAGCTCTTGCCGAGGGAGCTCAAGCCCACCAGACCGGGTCGCGCCGCGGCGTAGTCCTGCAGCAACCGGGTCAGCTCCGCGTACCGATAGAACCGGTCGAAACGGGGCACGGGCAGTGCGGTGGCATCGGCGGTCATGTCGGCTCGGGGGTCGTCGGGGAGCAAGGAGTTTCGCAGAGCGCCGGCGCTGAACCGTGAATGGCGCCTGGCCCGAGCCCTGGGTTTCCACCCGGAGCCACCGGGCTGGGGGGGGCTCAGAATTGGTCAGGCCACTTGACCCATCCTCGCGCACCGATCCACCGCCCCATGCCCATCCAGGCCATCGAGCCCAAGCGCCTTTACCGCCAGATCGCCGACCAGCTGCGCGAGATGATCCGCAGCGGCGAGTACGTTGTGGGCACTCGCTTACCCGCAGAGCGTGATCTGGCCACGCAGCTGGGGGTGTCACGCCCATCGGTTCGCGAAGCCGTGATCGCCCTGGAAGTGGAAGGCCTGGTCGAGGTGCGCACGGGCTCGGGCATCCACGTGCTGGCGCGCGAGCCCGCCGCCAGCGCGCGCGAACTGGCACCCAATGCCTTCGGGCCGTTCGAGATCATCCGCGCGCGCCAGTTGGTGGAAGGCGAGCTGGCCGCCCTGGCCGCGCAGCGCATGGGCCGCGAACAGGTGGCGGGCCTGCGCGAGGCGCTGGCCGTCTTTGCCGAAGACATGGCCCGCGGCGAGGTGCCCGTGCGCGGTGACCGACTGTTCCACCTGCGCATCGCCGAGGGCGCCGACAACGGCCCGCTGATCCGCGTGGTGACCGACCTGTTCGACGAGCGCAACAACGCGCTGTTCGAACAGTTGGGCCAGCACTTCGAGCACCACGACAGCTGGTGCCTGGCGCTGGCCGAGCACCAGGCGGTCGTGGAAGCCATCGCCTCCGGCGATGCCGGTGCCGCACGCGAGGCCATGCGCGCCCACCTGCAGCACTCGCACGATCGCTTTGCCGAAGGCTGGCCCCTGTCGCGCAAGCTCCAGACCGACGCCAGCCGCAGCGCCACGACGTCGGCCGTCAGCACCTTGGCCCTCTGATTTCCCGTCCGACCCTCAAAACCCGAAGGAGACATGCCATGAAGCACCGCACCGCCCTCAAAGCCCTGCTCGCCAGCGCCATGGCGCTGAGCCTGGCCGCCCCGGGCCTGGCCCAGACCAAGCTGAAGTGGGCCCACGTCTACGAGACCAGCGAGCCGTACCACACCGAATCGGTGTGGGCCGCCGGCGAGATCAAGCGGCGCACCAACGGCAAGTTCGACATCCAGGTCTTCCCCGCCAGCTCGCTGGGCAAGGAGACCGACATCAACCAGGGCCTGACGCTGGGCACGGTGGACATGATCATCAGCGGCCCGTCGTTCGCGGCCCGCGCCTACCCGCGCATCGGCATCGCCTACTACCCCTTCATCTTCCGCGATGCCGACCACCAGTACGCCTACAGCAAGAGCGCGGTGTTCAAGGAGATGATCGACGGCTACCGCGAGAAGACCGGCATCCAGATCCTGGCCTACACCTACTACGGTGCACGCCACACCACCGCGAACAAGGCCTTCACCGACTGCGCCGGCATGAAGGGCATGAAGATCCGCGTGCCGGATGTGCCGGCCTACCGCGCCACGCCCGAGGCCTGTGGCGCCAACCCCACGCCGATCGCCTTTGCCGAGGTCTACCTGGCGCTGCAGAACGGCACCGTCGAAGCGCAGGAGAACCCGCTGCCCACCATCGAGGCCAAGAAGTTCTACGAGGTGCAGAAACACATCATGCTCACCGGCCACATCGTCGACGGCCTGACCACGCAAGTGGCGCCGCACGTGTGGACCAAGCTCAGTGCCGACGAGAAGCAGATCTTCACCGAGGTGGCCCTGGAGGCCGCTGCCCGTGCCTCTGCGCAGATCAAGAAGCGCGAGGCCGAGCTGGTGGAAGAGTTCAAGAAGAAGGGCCTGGGCGTGCACCAGATCAACCGCCAGAGCTTCGTCGATGCGGTGCTGAAGGCCAAGCCGGTGGAGTCCCTGGGCTACGACCGCAAGGACTACGACCGCATCGTGAGTATCAAGTGACCCCCCGGGCGGCTTCGCCACCACCCCCCAAGGGGGGCGCCGCCAGCGGCCCGGCTGAGCCGGTTCCGCGGCGACCACTTGGGGCTCGTGCCCTGCAACGAGAGGCCTCAACATGGATTTGGATTCCCTGCCCAAGGTGATGGGCGATGACGGACAGTTCCACGCCGTCGACGACGCGGTGGACCTGTCCGGCACCACGCCCGAGGCCTGGGCGGCGCTCGGGCTGTTCTGGCTGCTCGGCGCCACGGTGTTCTACCAATTCATCACGCGCTACGTGTTCAACAACTCGGCCTCCTGGACCGAGGAGATTGCGCGTTATCTGCTCATCGGCACGGTGTTCGTCGGCGCGGCCATCGGCGTGGCGAAGAACAACCACATCCAGGTCGACCTGCTCTACCGCTATCTACCGCACGGCGCGGCGCGCGCCCTGGCCACGGGGGTGGACGTGGCGCGCATCGCGTTCTGCGCCGCGATGAGCTGGTTCACCCTGCAGATGATGGGCAAGATGGGCAACTACAACATGACGATCATCGACCTGCCGATGAACATCGTCTACGGCGTGTGCCTGATCGGCTTCCTGGCCATGACCCTGCGTTCGATCTGGGTCATGCGCATCCACCTGCAGCGCGGCTACAGCCTGCTGGAGCGGCCCGAATCCACGATGGGCGACCGCTGAGCGGCCACGCGAGACGACATGCTGAAGATCCTGTTCCTGTTCCTGATGGTCAGCGGCATCCCGGTGGCCATCGCCATGGCCGGGTCTTCGCTGATCTACATCCTGGTCAGCGGCGACCTGCCCGGCTTCACTGTGGTGCACCGCATGATCGGCGGCATCGACAGCTTCCCGTTGCTGGCGGTGCCCTTCTTCATCCTGGCCGGCAACCTGATGAACAACGCCGGCATCACCAACCGCATCTACAACTTCGCACTGGCGCTGGTGGGCTGGTTGAAGGGCGGGCTGGGCCACGTCAACGTGGTGGGCTCGGTGATCTTCGCCGGCATGAGCGGCACGGCCATCGCCGATGCCGCAGGCCTTGGAACGATCGAGATCAAGGCCATGAAGGACCATGGCTACGACCTCGAGTTTGCCGTCGGTGTCACCGCCGCATCGGCCACGCTCGGGCCGATCATTCCGCCCTCGCTGCCATTCGTGATCTACGCGATGATGGCCAACGTCTCGGTGGGCGCGCTGTTCCTCGCGGGCATCCTGCCGGGCGTGCTGATGGCGTTCCTGATGATGCTCACCGTTGCTTATTTTGCGCACAAGAACGGCTGGGGCGGCGATGTTCGGTTCGAGTGGGCCAGGGTATCCAAGGCGCTCATCGAAACCGCCGTGGTCATTGCCTGGCCGCTGGCGGTGTACGGGCTCATCCAGTCGGGCGTGCAGCCACAGCTCGTGGTGCTCGTGGCGCTGGTGGTGCTGTTCGCGGCAGACCGCTTCTTCAACTTCCAGGCCGTGCTGCCGATCATGACGCCGGTGCTGTTGATCGGTGGCATGACCACCGGCCTGTTCACGCCCACCGAAGGCGCCATCGCGGCCTGCGTCTGGGCCATGGTGCTGGGCCTGGCCTGGTACTGCACGCTCAGCTGGAAGATGTTCGTCAAGGTGTGCCTCGACACGGTGGAGACCACCGCCACCGTGATGTTCATCGTGGCCGCCGCATCGATCTTCGGCTGGATGCTCACCGCCACCGGCGTCACCAGCGCCATCGCCTCCTGGGTGCTGGCATTCACCAAGGAACCGTGGCTCTTCCTGCTGCTGGCCAATGTGCTGATGCTGTTCGTGGGCTGCTTTCTGGAGCCCACCGCGGCGATCACGATCCTGGTGCCCATCCTGCTGCCGATCGCCCGCCAACTCGGGGTGGACCCGGTGCACTTCGGCCTGGTGATGGTGCTCAACCTGATGATCGGCCTGCTGCACCCACCGATGGGCATGGTGCTGTTCGTGCTGGCGCGCGTGGCCAAGCTCAGCCTGGAGCGCACGACCATGGCCATCCTGCCCTGGCTCGTGCCGCTGCTGGTCAGCCTGATCCTGCTCACCTACATCCCCGCCATCGGGCTTTGGCTGCCGCGCCAGATGGGCATGTGAGCATGGCCCGCATCGTCTGCGTCGATCTGCTGCAGGTGGACCTGCCGCCGCCCGTGCCGCGCAGCGACGCGATCCAGTCCTTCGTGACGCAGGAGACGCCGATGGTGCGCCTCACCTGTGACGACGGCAGCCAGGGTACGGGCTACAGCTACACCATCGGCACCGGTGGTTCGTCGGTGATCGCGCTGCTGCGCGACCACCTGGCCCCGCGCCTGATCGGGCGCGACCCGGCCCACATCGAGGCCCTCTGGCGCGAGCTGATGTTCGCCACCCACGCCACCACGGTGGGCGCCATCACCAGCCTGGCCTTGGCCGCCATCGACACCGCGCTGTGGGACTGGCGCTGCCGCCGCGACGGCCAGCCGCTGTGGGTGGCCGCCGGCGGTGCGAAGCAACGCATCCCCGTCTACACCACCGAGGGCGGCTGGCTGCACCTGCCGGTGGAGGCCTTGGTGAGCGAAACCCTGGCCGCCCAGGCCGCCGGCTTCAAGGGCGCGAAGCTGAAGGTCGGCAAGCCGCATGTCAGCGACGACATCGCGCGGCTGAGGGCCGTGCGCGACGCCGTGGGCCACGGCTTCGAGATCATGGTGGACGCCAACCAGTGCTTCACGCTGAGCGAGGCGCTGCGCCGTGCGCCGCACTATGCCGAGTTGGGCATCGCCTGGTTCGAGGAGCCCCTGCCCGCCGACGACCTGGTCGGCCACCAGCGCCTGGCCGCCGCCAGCGCCGTGCCCATCGCGGTGGGCGAATCGCTGTACTCGCCCGCGCAGTTCGCGGCCTACATCCAGAGCGGCGCAGCCTCCATCATCCAGGTGGACGTGGCCCGCGTGGGCGGCATCACGCCCTGGCTGAAGGTGGCGCACCTGGCCGAGTGCTTCAACCTGGCGGTGTGCCCGCACTTCCTGATGGAGCTGCAGGTCTCGCTGTGCGCCGCGGCGCCGTCGGCCGCCTGGGTCGAATACATCCCGCAACTCGACGCCGTGGCCAGCAGCCGCATGGCCATCGACGACGGCCACGCCGTCGCCCCCGACACGCCCGGCCTGGGCATCGCCTGGCGCTGGGACGAGATCGAACGCCGCGCCTCATCCATCCATTCCATCCGTTAGCCAACCCGAGCAGACCATGAGCAACCGACTCAGCGGCAAGACCGCCTTCGTCACCGCCGCCGCCCAGGGCATCGGCCGCGCCACCGCGCTGGCCTTCGCACGCGAAGGCGCCAAGGTGATCGCCACCGACATCAACACCGCATTGCTGGAGACCCTGAAGGCCGAATGCAACTGCACGGTGCAGCGCCTGGACGTGACCGATGCCGCCGCCGTGCAGGCCGCCGCCGCTGCGCACGGGCCGGTGAACGTGCTGTTCAACGCCGCCGGCTTCGTGCACGGCGGCAGCGTGCTCGACTGCACCGAGGACGAGTGGAACTTCGGCTTCGAGCTCAACGTGCGCTCGCTGTTCCGCATGACCAAGGCCTTCCTGCCCGGCATGCTGAACAACGGCGGCGGCTCCATCATCAACGTGGCCAGCGTCGCCGGCAGCATCAAGGGCGCCCCCAAGCGCTTTGTCTACGGCGCCACCAAGGCGGCCGTCATCGGCATCACCAAGTCCGTGGCGGCCGACTTCATCACGCAAGGCATCCGCTGCAACGCCATCTGCCCGGGCACGGTGGAGTCGCCCTCGCTGCGCGACCGCATCGCCGCAGGCGCGGCCGCGGCGGGCCAGACCACGGCCCAGGTCGAGGCCGCGTACATCGCCCGCCAGCCCATGGGCCGGCTGGGTCGCGTGGAAGAGATCGCCGCGCTGGCGGTCTACCTGGCCAGCGATGAATCGGCCTTCACCACCGGCACCACCCAGGTCATCGACGGCGGCTGGTCGAACTAGGATTCGTCCGAATGCGCGTGGCACTGCGCCCGGCCGCCACGCACACGGCCTGCGCGCCAAGCACCACGACCCTTCACTTCACCACAGAGGAAGCCCCATGAAACTGCTCCGCCACGGCCCCAAGGGCCAAGAAAAACCTGGTCTGCTCGACGCCAAGGGCCAGGTGCGCGACCTGTCCGCCCTGCTGCCGGACATCACCCCCACCACCCTGTCGCCGGCCGGCCTGGCCGCGTTGAACAGCGTCGACGTGAACGCCCTGCCGGTCGTCGCCCAGGGCACGCTGGCCGTGCCCTGGAGCGGCATGGGCAAGTTCCTGTGCATCGGCCTGAACTATGCCGACCACGCCGCCGAATCGAACCTGCCGCTGCCCAAAGAGCCGATCCTGTTCATGAAACCCATCAGCGCCGCCGTGGGCTGCAACCACGACGTGGTGCTTCCGCAAGGCTCGGTGAAGGGCGACTGGGAGGTGGAACTCGGCGTGGTCATCGGCAGCACTGCGCGCTATGTGTCGGAAGCCGATGCGCTCCATCACGTGGCCGGCTACTGCGTGGTCAACGACGTGTCCGAACGCGAGTACCAGATCGAGCGTGGCGGCACCTGGGACAAGGGCAAGGGCTGCGACACCTTCGGCCCCGTGGGCCCCTGGCTGGTGACGGCCGACGAAGTGGGCGAGGTGCAGAACCTGGGCATGTGGCTGGACGTGAACGGCAAGCGTTTCCAGACCGGCAACACCAAGACCATGATCTTCAACGCCGCCCAGATCGTCAGCTACGTCAGCCGCTTCATGACGCTGTACCCCGGAGACCTGATCTCCACCGGCACGCCGCCGGGCGTGGGCATGGGCGTGAAGCCGAACCCGGTGTTTTTGAAGGCGGGTGATGTGATGCGGCTGGGCATCGAGAAGCTGGGCGAGCAGCAGCAGCATGTACATGCGTGGAATTCGGCGTTGATCGATGCATGACCTTTGGGTGGACGTTGCATCGTGCGACGTTCATCGCGAGCCGAGGCCATTGGGTGATCGGCTACGCTCATGCCAGGGCCAGAGGCCCTGGCCTTCGCCAGGCACAAACAGTCCTCAGGACTGTTTGTGTCCGGGCTCAGTCCCCCGGCCTCGGCCACCGGCACATGGGTACTCGACGATTGAAGCCCTCGCACGCCAAGACCTTGGTTGAGCTGGCAGGTGGGGTGCAGTACGGAGCGAAATAAAGGAGGAGCCATCGGCCGCGAGGCCGATGGCGGGGGACATTCGCGGAGTACTGCACCCCAGCGGCCAGCGATCGCGCCCATGCCTGCATGTGAAGCCAACCCCAGTTTGAAAGAGGCGCCACCATGAGCCCCATCATCCGCATCCACCCCGCCGACAACGTCGTCATCGCCCGCCGCCAATTGCTGGGCGGCACGGTGCTCGAAGAAGAAGGCATCACCGTGGCCGGCCTCATCCCTCCCGGCCACAAGGTGGCCTCGAAAGCCATCGCCGCCGGTGAGCCCGTGCGCCGCTACAACCAGATCATCGGCAGCGCCACGCAGGCCATCGCGGCGGGCCAGCATGTGCACACCCACAACCTCGCCTTCAGCAGCTTTGCACGGGCCCACGAGCCGGGCGCGGGGGCATTGGCAACGGACTACGTGGCCGAGCCCGCCACCTTCATGGGCATCGTGCGGCCCGACGGCCGCGTGGCCACGCGCAACTACATCGGTGTGCTCACCTCGGTGAACTGCTCGGCCACGGCCGCGCGCGCCATCGCCGACCACTTCCGGCGCGACGTCCGGCCCGAGGCGCTGGCAGCTTTCCCCAACGTCGATGGCGTGGTGGCCCTCACCCACGGCATGGGCTGCGCCACCGCCAGCGATGGCGAGGAGCTTCACGTCTTGCGCCGAACGTTGGCCGGCTATGCACGCCATGTCAACTTCCACGCCGTGCTGATCGTGGGCCTGGGCTGCGAGACCAACCAGATCCAGGGCCTGATCGCGCAGGAAGGGCTGAAGGAGGGCGCACGGCTGGTCACCTTCAGCATCCAGGATTCGGGCGGCACGGCCAAGACCGTGGCCAAGGGCGTGCAACTCATCCAGGCCATGCTGCCCGAGGCCAATGGCGTCATGCGGCAACCCGTGCCCGCCAAGCACCTGGTGGTGGGCCTGCAGTGCGGTGGCAGCGATGGCTATTCGGGCATCAGTGCCAACCCGGCACTCGGCGCGGCGGTGGATCGGCTCGTGCGGCACGGCGGCACGGCGATCCTGAGCGAAACGCCCGAGATCTACGGCGGCGAGCACCTGCTCACGCGCCGCGCAGTCTCGCAGGCCGTATCCGACAAGCTGCTGGCGCGCATCGCCTGGTGGGAAGCCTACACCGCCCGCAACCAGATGCAGATGGACAACAACCCCTCGGCCGGCAACAAGGCGGGCGGGCTGACCACCATCCTGGAAAAGTCCTTGGGCGCCATTGCCAAGAGCGGCACCACGGCGCTGGTGGATGTCTATGAGTTTGCCCAGGCCGTGACTGCGCCAGGCTTCGTCTACATGGACACGCCCGGCTACGACCCCGTGTCCGCCACGGGCCAGGTGGCGGGCGGCGCCAACCTCATCTGCTTCACCACCGGGCGCGGCTCGGCCTATGGCTGTGCGCCCTCGCCCTCGCTCAAGCTGTCCACCAACACCGCGCTGTTCCAGCGGCAGGAGGACGACATCGACATCGACTGCGGTGCCATCGTCGATGGTGCCGACACCGTGGACGCGGTCGGCGAGCGCATCTTCCAGCTGATGCTGGCCACGGCCTCCGGCCGAGCCACCAAGAGCGAGCTGCATGGCTACGGGCAAAACGAATTCGTGCCCTGGCAGCTTGGCGCGGTGATGTAGGTGTGAACGGCATGCGCCTGGGCCTCGCCCTGTTTCGAGTCCATCGCCGTTTCAGTGCGGTGGTGGCGCTCGTGTTGCCGCTCGGTGCGCCGGCATCGGCCGCCGATTCGGCCGAGCTGGCCGCCACTGCCGTGCGTTATGCCGCCGATGGCCCGCTGGCGGCATCGCTCCTTGATTTCCCGGACCTGCGCGATGCCGCGCGCAGCGATCGCGCGGTGCCCATGAAGCTGTTCCTGCCCGGGGGCACGACCGCCGCGCCGCTGGTGGTGTTGTCGCATGGCGCCGGTGGCAGCCGTGACGCCAACTTCGCGCAGGCCCGCCACCTGGCCAGCCATGGCTACGCGGTGCTGGCGCTGGGACACCCGGGCAGCGGCACCGCCCGCCTGCTGGCCGGTGGACGCTATCTGGAGAACCTGCGCGACATGACCCGCGACGCCAGCGAGGTGCTGGGCCGCCCGCGCGATGTGTCCTTCGCGATCGACCAGGCCACGCAATGGAATGCCTCGACGCCGCAGATTCAAGGCCGGCTGGACCTGACGCGTCTGGCGGTGATGGGCCATTCTTTCGGCGCCTACACCGCGCTGGTGGCCTGCGGCGCGCGGCCTGCACGTGATTGGCTGGTGCCCACCATCGCACCGGGCTCCGGCCTGGTGGACGGCCTGGCCGATGTGCGCGTGAAGGCCTGCGTGGCGCTGTCGCCGCAGGGCCCCGGTGCGCCGTTCTTCACCGAGGCCAGCTACACCACGCTGGACCGCCCGGTGCTGGGCATCAGCGGCTCCGCCGACCAACCCCAGGGCGGCGGCTCGCCGCGCGAGCGGCGTCGCGCCTTCGAACTGGCGCCGGTGGGCGCGCAGTGGCTGGTGTGGCTGGCGAATGCCGAGCACTCGGCCTTCTCCGACCCCAGCGGTTCGGGCCGCCGCGGCCTGCCGTCGGCCACGCGCGCCGACGCCCAGCCCGCCACGCGCGCCGCCACGCTGGCCTTCCTGGACCTGCAATTGCGCGGGCGCGCCGAAGCAGCGGACGTGCTCACCGAGACCGGTTTGCGCCCGCTGCTGCGTGGCCGCGTCGATGCGGTGGAAGTGCTGAAGAAGTGAAGGCCCGTCGATGAAGATCACCGCTGCCCGAGTCATTGTCTGCAGCCCCGGCCGCAATTTCGTCACGCTCAAGATCGAGACGGACGAGGGCCTGACCGGGATCGGGGACGCCACGCTCAACGGGCGCGAGCTGGCCGTGGCCAGCTACCTCACCGACCACGTCATCCCCTGCCTGATCGGGCGCGATGCGGCGCGCATCGAGGACACCTGGCAGTACCTGTACCGTGGCGCCTACTGGCGGCGCGGACCGGTCACCATGTCGGCCATCGCGGCGGTGGACACCGCGCTGTGGGACCTCAAGGCCAAGGCCGCCGGCATGCCGCTTTACCAGCTGTTGGGCGGTGCCAGCCGCGAGCGGGTGATGGTCTACGGCCATGCCAATGGCCGCGACATCGAACACACCGTGGACGAAGTGCTGCGCCAGAAAGAAGCCGGCTACCGGGCCATCCGCGCGCAGAGCGGCGTGCCGGGCCTGGACAAGGTCTATGGCGTGGCCCAGGGCAACGCTCGATACGAGCCGGCCGATGGCCCGCTGCCGAGCGAGCACGACTGGTCGACCGAAAAGTACCTGCGCCATGCGCCGCTGTTGTTCCAGCGCGTGCGCGAGGCGGTCGGCGACGACATCCAGCTGCTGCATGATGCCCACCACCGCTTGACGCCCATCGAGGCCGCGCGGCTGGGCAAGGACCTGGAGCCGCACCGCCTGTTCTGGCTGGAAGACGCCACGCCGGCCGAGAACCAGGAGGCTTTCCGCCTGATCCGCCAGCACAGCACCACGCCGCTGGCGGTGGGCGAGGTGTTCAACACGATCTGGGATTGCAAGGACCTGATCCAGAACCAGCTCATCGACTACGTCCGCGCCACCGTGGTGCATGCCGGGGGCATCACCCACTTGCGTCGCATTGCCGACTTCGCCGCGCTGCACCAGGTGCGCACCGGCTGCCACGGCGCCACCGACCTGTCGCCCGTGTGCATGGGTACCGCGCTGCACTTTGATCTGTGGGTGCCCAACTTCGGCATCCAGGAGCACATGCCCCATGCCGTTGAGACGGACGCCGTGTTCCCGCACAGCTACCGCTTCGAGCACGGCTTCATGCACCCGGGCGAGCAGCCCGGCCATGGCGTCGACATCGACGAGGCGCTGGCCGCGAAGTACCCCTACCAGCGCGCCTACCTGCCGGTGAACCGCCTGCAGCACGACGGCACGCTGTGGCATTGGTGAGCGTCGCGTGATCGAGGCCAGGCGCCTGCATCCCGCCACGCTGACGGCGCTGCCGGCGGAAGTTCGCACGCCAACGTTCGACAGGATCCGACTGCGCGGCGGCATCGTGCACCTGGGCCTCGGTGCCTTCATGCGCGCGCACCTGGCCGCCGTCAACGACGATGCGCTGGAGGCCGGCGAGCCGCTCGATTGGGGCATCGTCGGCGTCTCGCTGCGCCACGCGGACACGCGTGATGCGCTGGCGCCGCAGGACGGCCTGTACACCCTGGCCTTGCGCGATGCCCGGGGCGAGCGCCTGCGCGTGATCGGCGGCCTGATCGAGTGCCTGGTGGCGCCCGAGAACCCCGGCGCTGTACTTGACCGCATCGCCCATGCCGACACCCGCATCGTCAGCCTCACGGTCACCGAGAAGGGCTATTGCCACGATCCGGCCAGCGGCGCGTTGCTGTGGTCGCATGCCGACATCGCACACGACCTGGCCAGCCCCGACACACCGCAAAGCGCCATCGGCTGCATCGTGCGCGGACTGGCATTGCGCCGCGCGCGTGGCCTGTCGCCGATCACCTTGATGTCGCTGGACAACCTGCCCGCCAATGGCCACACGCTGCGGCGCCTGGTGCAGAGCTTCGCGCAGCAGGTCGACGCGGGCCTGGCCGATTGGATCGAGAACGGCTGCACCTTCCCCAACAGCATGGTCGATCGCATCGTGCCGCGCACCACCGAGGCCGACCGCGCGGCGGTGTCCCAGGCCATCGGCCTGAACGATGCCTGGCCGGTGGTCGGCGAGACCTTCATCGACTGGGTCGTGGAAGACCGCTTCGCCGCAGGCCGCCCCGATTGGACGACCGGCGGCGCCCGCTTCGTGCGCGACGCCGCGCCCTGGGAGCGCCTGAAGCTGCGCATGGTCAACGGCGCCCACTCCAGCATCGCCTACCTGGCCGTGGCGGCCGGCTGGCCCACGGTCGACGCGGCCATCGCGCAGCCCGCGCTGCGCCGGCACATCGACGCCTTGATGCGCGACGAGATCGAACCCACGCTGGGGCCGCTGCCCGGCCTGGATCTGCCCGCCTACCGCGCGCAACTGATCGAGCGTTTGCGCAACCCCGCGCTGGCCCACCGCACTTTGCAGATCGCGATGGACGGCTCGCAGAAGCTGCCGCAGCGCCTGCTGGACACCGTGCGGCATCGGCTCGCGCAATCCGCTTCGATCGATCGTTTGGCGCTGGGCATCGCCGCCTGGCTCACCCACCTGCGCGGGCACGACGACGCTGGCCGCGCCGTGCCGCTGGACGACCCGCAGGCGGCGGCCTTGCGTGCCCTGCGCACGCAAGCGATGGCGCAGCCGGATTGGCGGGCGCGCGCCGAGGCCTTCACGCGATACGCGCCGGTGTTCGCCGACCTGGCGGGCCACGAGGCCTTGGTGGCTGCGCTGGGGCCTGCGCTGTCCGAGTTGCACGAGCGCGGCGCTGCCCGCACGCTGGCCAATCGCCTGGCCTGAGCGCCAGGCTGGGTACCATCGAAGCTTTGAACTGCAGGGTTGTGAACATGGGCGCTCCAATGGGTTTCCGTCTGCCGCGGGTGTGTCTGCCCCGCAGCGACATCGATTTGTCGAAATGGGCCGTGGTGGCCTGCGACCAGTACACGTCCGAGCCGGAGTACTGGACTGAAGTGGCGCGCGCGGTGGGCGACGCACCGTCCACATTGCAGCTGATCTTCCCCGAGGTTTACCTCGGCACGCCCGAGGCCCCGGCGCGCATCGGCCAGATCCAGGCGGCGATGCGCCGCTATCTGGCCGACGGCCTGCTGCGCGAGCACGATGGCGCGATCTACGTGGAACGCAGCATCGACGGCCAGACGCGGCGCGGCCTGATGCTGGAACTGGATCTGGAGCACTACGACTTCAGCCGCACGTCCGCCAGCCTGATCCGGCCGACCGAGGGCACCATCGTCGAGCGCCTGGCGCCACGCATCGAGGTGCGCAGCGGCGCCGAGCTGGAGCTGCCACACATCCTGGTGCTGATCGACGACCCGGCGGGCACGGTGATCGAACCCATCGGCGCTGAGCGCGATGCATTGACCCGCTTGTACGACACGCCGTTGATGCAAGGTGGCGGCCGCGTGAGTGGCCACGCGGTGGACGCCGCGCGCAGCGAGCGCGCCGTGCAGGCGCTGCAGGCGCTGGCCGACCCCAAGGCCTTCGCCGCGAAGTACCGCGTGCCCGAAGGCACGCCGCCCATGCTGTTTGCCATGGGCGACGGCAACCATTCGCTGGCCACGGCCAAGGCGATCTGGGACCGCGTGAAGACCTCCGTGGGCCCGGACCACCCCAGCCGCTATGCGCTGGTGGAGGTGGAGAACATCCACGACCCGGCGCTGCACTTCGAGCCCATCCACCGCGTGCTGTTCGGCGTGAGCGGCGATCTGCGTCAGGCCTTGGCCGATGCCTTGGGAAGCCGCGTGCGCATCGTCGATGTGCCATCGGCCACCGCCATGCGCGAACGCGTGCGCGCCGTCGAGGCCGGCGGCTCGCAGCAGGCCGCCGGCCTGGTCGGCCCGGGTGGGCGCTTCGAGGTCATCGAGATCAGCCAGCCACCCTCCACGCTGGCCGTGGGCACGCTGCAGCCGATCATCGACGCGTTCATCGAGCATGGCGGCGCGACGCACATCGACTACGTGCATGGCGACGATGTGCTGGAGCGCCTGGGCCAGCAGGCCGGCAACCTGGGAATGCACCTGCCCACCGTGGGCAAGAGCGACCTGCTGCGCATGGTGGTGCGCGAGGGCCCGTTGCCACGCAAGACCTTCTCGATGGGCGAAGCGCACGAGAAGCGCTTCTACGTGGAGGCGCGGCGCATCCGCTGATCACGCCGGCGCCGCGGCGGCACCTGCCGCCGCGGCGCCGCTCAGCCCTTGCGCAGGCCCAGCGAAACGACGGTGCCGACCACGATCAGCCCGCCGGCCACCTGCATCCACGCGATGGATTGGCCCAGCACCAGCCAGGCCAGGGCCAACGCAAAGATGGGTTCGATGTTCATGATGGCCGAGTTGCCCACCACGCCCAGCTTGGGCAGCACCACGAACATGATGGTGAAGGCCGTGCCGTAAAGGCAGGTGAGCGCCGCCAGACCCCACCAGCCGGCCACGGCCTGAGGAAGGTGAAAGCCGCCCTGCGTGGCCACACCCACCAGGGCCAGCACGCCGACCAGCGCCAGGGTGCAGGCGGTGCGCACGCGGCCGTCCAGATCGGCCGCCTCGTGCTGCGTCACCACCAGGGCCAGGCCGAAGGTGGCGGCCGCCGCCAGCGCGAAGGCCACACCCACGCCGATGCGCCCCCACTGCCCGGCCGCGCCCAGGCCCGAGGCCGCGCCGAAGACATCCAGCGCCAGCGCCAGGCCGATCATCATCAATGGCATCGCGCGCAGCACCCGCGGCTCGGGCCGGTGCCCGTAGAACACGCGCGCCCACAGCGCCGTCCACAACGGGTAGGTGTTGAACGCCAGCAAGGCCAAGGCCACGGGCAGCCGCGCCACCGAGGCATACAGGCACAGGCTCTGCACGCCGATCAGGGCGCCGATGGCGGGCACGGCCTTGCGATGTTGCGCCGTCAGGCGCAGCGGCACGCCCTGCCAAAGGCACAGCAACGTCACCACCGCCGATGTGACCACGCTGCGGAAGCTCACCGCCGTGGCCACGTCCACCCCGTGGTTGAAGGCCAGTCGCGCGGCCACGTGGTTCGCGCCCATCATCAGCGCGATGAGCAGCAGTGTGGCGAAGGCGGTGCCGGACAGGGCGGTGCCGGCGTGTGAACGGACGGTCATCGAAATGCGGTGGATGCTGCAGGCGGGGTTGGACGGTGGAGGCCGAGGGGCCAGCGGCGATTGGCCCGAACTCTGCCGGCGGGCAGCGCGGCGCACGACACCATTTGTGCGCGCGGCCTGGGCGAAAAAGCAAGCCGGCGCACCACCCGTCCTGCAGCGTCGCAATCCATCGCGCCGTCGGCGCCTCCGGTCGGATCGGGTGCGCCAAGGCGGCTGCGAATGACTACAGTGCCGCACATCCCGGCGTCGCCTTGCGCGATGCTGCCTGTCCGCAGATCCTCGAGAACGCCGCCATGCTGTCCATCCACGACCTGTCCCACGTCTACCCCAACGGCACGCGCGCGCTCGATGCCGTGTCGCTGCAGATCCCGCCCGGCATGTTCGGCCTGCTCGGGCCCAACGGCGCGGGCAAATCCTCGCTGATGCGTTGCCTGGCCACGCTGCAGGTGCCGACCGCGGGCACCATCCGTTTTGGCGACATCGACGTGCTGGCCGAGCCCGCCACGCTGCGTGCCACGCTGGGCTACCTGCCGCAGGACTTCGGCGTGTACCCGCGCGTGTCGGCCTGGGACATGCTGGAGCACCTGGCTGTGCTCAAGGGCGTGGCCGGCCGCAGCGAGCGGCGCGAGACGGTCGAGACGCTGCTGCAGCAGGTGAACCTGTGGGACGTGCGCGGCAAGGCCATCGCCGGTTTCTCCGGCGGCATGCGCCAGCGCTTCGGCATTGCGCAGGCGCTGATCGGCAACCCGCGGCTGATCATCGTGGACGAGCCCACCGCCGGGCTGGACCCGGAAGAGCGCAACCGCTTCAACAACCTGCTGAGCGAAATCGGCCAGAACGTCGTGGTGATCCTGTCCACCCACATCGTGGACGACGTGACCGACCTGTGCCCGCGCATGGCCATCCTGGTGGGCGGGCGCATCGTGAGCACGGGCACACCGGCCGAGTTGATCGCCGCGCTGCAGGGCCGCATCTGGCAGGCCAGCATCGAGCGGGGTGAACTGGAAGGCGCGCGCCGCCAGCACCGGGTGATCGCCACACGCCTGCGCGCCGGCCGCACGGTGATCCGGGTGTTGGCCGACGGCTCGCCCAGCCCGCACTTCACGCCGGTGGAGGCCGGGCTGGAGGACGTGTACTTCGCGACCTTGCTCGAACACCGCGAACACGCCTCGGCCGACCGCGCAACGAAGAAGGCGGCCTGACCATGTTTGCCCACATCGCGCGTTTCGAATGGCGCTACCAGCTGCGCAGCCCGGTGTTCTGGGTGGGCGCCGCGCTGTTCTTCCTGATGGCCTTTGGCGCCACCACGGTGGACACCATCCAGATCGGCAGCCGCGGCAACGTGAACCTCAACTCGCCGTTTGCCATCGTGCAGACCGTGGGCATCATGGGCGTGTTCGCCATCTTCGTGCTGGTGGCCATGGTGGCGGGCACCGTGATCCGCGACGACGAGACCGGCTTCGCGCCCATCCTGCGCAGCACGCGACTGGGCAAGGGCGCCTACCTGGGCGGGCGCTTCACGGGCTCGATCTCTGCGGCGCTGCTGGTGCTGGCGATGGTGCCGCTGGCCATCGCCATCGGCTCGGCCATGCCCTGGCAGGACCCGGAGAAGATCGGCCCGTTCCAGATCACCCACTACCTCTACGCGCTGTTCGTCTTCGGCCTGCCCACGCTGCTGATCATGGGCGCGGCGTTCTTCGCGCTGGCCACGGCCACGCGGTCGATGGTGTGGACCTACGTGGGCGCCGTGGCGCTGCTGGTGCTGTTCTCGGCCACCCGCGTGTGGCTGCGCAACCTGCAGCACGACACACTCGCGGGGCTGGCCGACCCCTTCGGCCTGTCCGCGCTGTTCACCGTCACCAAGTACTGGACGGCGGCCGAACGCAACACGCTGCTGCCGCCAGTGAGCGGCCTGCTGCTGGCCAACCGGGCGCTGTGGGTGGGGGTGGCCGCGACGCTGTTCGCCGTGGCCTACCGCGTCTTCCGCTTCGAGACCCGGGCGGGCCACGCGGCCGCCAAGCTCGACGTGCCCGAGACCGCGCCTACGGTGACACGCGGCCCCTTGCCTGCGCCCCGCGCCGATGCCGCCACGGCCCGTGCGCAGCTGCTGGCCCTGGCGCGCTTCGACATGGGCCAGGTGTTCCGCAGCCCGGCCTTCTTCGTGCTGTTGTTCATCGGCGTCATCAATGCCGCCCTGTCGGCCTGGTTCACCGGCGAGTTCTACGGCAGCACCCCTTACCCCGTCACGCGGCTGATGGTGCAGGCCCTGCAGGGGGGCTTCACGATCATGCCGATGATCATCGCCATCTACTACGGCGGCGAACTCGTGTGGCGCGACCGCGACCGCCGCGTGCACGAGATGGTGGACGCCACCGCGGCGCCCGACTGGGCGCACCTGGTGCCCAAGATCCTGGCCATCGCCGGGGTGCTGGCCGCCACCTCGCTGGTGGCCATGCTCACCGGCATGGCGGTGCAGGCACTGCGCGGCTACTGGCACTTCGAGCCGCAGGCCTACCTGCTGTGGTTCGTGTTGCCCACGGCGATCGGCGCGCTGCAGCTGGCCGTGCTGTCGGTGCTCGTGCAGGTGCTGGTGCCGCAGAAGTTCATCGGCTGGGGCGTGATGATGGTGCAGCTGGTGGCCATGATCGCGCTGTCTTCGGCCGGCTTCGAGCACAACCTCTACAGCTTCGCCGGCACGCCCAACGTGCCGCTGTCGGACATGAACGGCATGTCGCGTTTCTGGATCGGTGCGGCCTGGTTCCAGCTGTACTGGACGGCCTTCTCGCTGGTGCTCGCCGTGCTGGCCTACGCGCTGTGGCGGCGCGGCACGACCACCCCGTTGCGCCCGCGCCTGGCGGCACTGCCACGGCGGCTGCATGGCGGTGCACTCTGGCTTGGCGGAGCCGGCCTGGCCGCCTGGCTGGGCACGGGCGCCTTCATCTTCCACAACACCAACCAGCTCAACACCTACCGCACCGCGCCGCAGCGCGACGCGCTGCTGGCCGAGGCCGAGCGCGAGCTGCTGCCGTTCGAGAAGCTGCCCATGCCACGCATCACGGCGGTGACGATGGACGTGCAGCTCTACCCGCGCGAGGCGCGCGCCGTCACCACCGGCCGCTATCGGCTGGAAAATCGCAGCGGCCAGCCCATCGATCAGGTGCACCTGGCCTGGGCCGAGCGGCTCAAGCTGGACTCGATCGAGCTGCCCGGCGCGGTGATGGACAAGGACTACCCGCGGCTGCGCTACCGCATCTACCGGCTCACGCCGTCGCTGCAAGCCGGGGAGGTGCGCGAAATGCGCTTCCGCACCACGCTCGAAGAGCGCGGCTTTCCGAACGGCGCCCCGCTCACCCGCATCGTGGACAACGGCAGCTTCCTGGACAACACCGAGATCGTGCCGGCCATCGGCATGTCGCGCGAGGGCCTGCTCACCGACCGCGCCAAGCGCCGCAAGCACGGCCTGCCGGTGGACCTGCGCCCGCCCACGCTGGAGGACGAAACCGGCCGCGCTCAGAACATGCTGAGCCAGAGCAGCGACTGGGTGGACGCCGACATCACCGTCACCACCGACGCCGACCAGACGCCCATCGCGCCGGGCTACACCTTGTCCGACAGCACCAAGGATGGTCGGCGCACGGCGCACTTCAAGCCCGATGCGCCAATCAACTTCTACTTCTCGGTGCAATCGGCCCGCTACGCCGTCAAGACCGACAAGCTCAAGCGCGAGGGGCTCGAGGACGTTGATCTGGCGGTCTACTACCATCCGGGCCACGAGTACAACGTGGCGCGCATGCTCTCGGCCATGAAGGCCTCGCTGGCGCTGTTTGGCGAGGCCTTCTCGCCGTATCAGTTCCGCCAGGCGCGCATCCTCGAGTTCCCGGCCTACGCCACCTTTGCGCAATCCTTTGCCAACACCATTCCGTACTCTGAGGACATCGGCTTCCTGGCCAGGCTGGGTGGGCCCGAGAAGATCGATCTGGTCACCTACGTCACCGCGCACGAGATTGCCCACCAATGGTGGGGCCACCAGCTGGTGCCGAGCAAGCAACAAGGCGCCACCCTGCTGGTGGAATCCTTCGCGCAGTATTCGGCCCTGCTGGTGATGGAGCGACTCTACGGCCGCGAGCAGATGCGCCGCTTCCTCAAGTACGAGCTCGACCGCTACCTGCGCGCCCGTGGCAGCGAGACGCTGGAGGAGTTGCCCCTGGCGCGCGTGGAAAACCAGCCCTACATCCACTACCAGAAGGGTTCGCTGGCCATGTACTGGCTAAAGGAGGTGGTGGGCGAAGAAAAGGTGAACCGCGCGCTGGCCAAGTTGCTCAAACAGTACGCGTTCAAGGCTGCGCCGTATGCCAACAGCACCGATTTCCTCAAGCTGCTGCGCGCCGAAGCGGGCCCCGAGCACGACGCCTTGATCACCGACCTGTTCGAGCGCATCACGCTGCTGGACGTGAAGGTGAGCCAGGCCAGCGCCAAGCCACGCGCCGATGGCAAGTTCGATGTCACGCTCGAAGTCGAGGCGCGCAAGCTCTACGCCGATGGCAAGGGCAAGGAAACCGAAAGCCCGCTGGACGAGCCCTTCGACATCGGGGTGTTCAGCGCCGAGCCGGGCAGCGCAGAGTTCACCGACAAATCGGTCGTGTACTTTGCACGTCAGCCCATCAAGACCGGCAAGCAGACGATCCACGTGGTGGTGGATCGCCGGCCCACGCATGCGGGAGTGGACCCGTACAACAAACGCATCGACCGCAACTCGACGGACAACGTGGCGAAAGTGGAGTTGCCATGAGCGTGGCTGTCTTATGCGTTCGTTGGAGCGTGCGCACGTTGGCGCGTACCGGCACACCATCAAGAAAGCGCGGGCACGCCACCCTGGTGATTGAGCAGGCCGGTGGGGCGCTGTACGCAGCGAAATAAAGGAGGAGGCATCGGCCGCGAGGCCGATGCCGGGGGACATTCGCGGCGTACAGCGCCCCGGCGGCCTGCTCGCGCAATGACCCAGCGAATCGAGCGAATCAATATCCCAACGCCAAGCCCGTATTCCGCCGCGGATCATTGGCGCCAAAGAACCGCATCTTGCCCACCGGTTTGCCGCCCAACGAGGGTGCGCCCACGAGGATCGCCGCCAGATGGCTGGCAGGCTGTGGCCCGCCAAACTGGTGCCCCATCGCTTCGAGCAACTTGCGGGTGTCCGGGCTGAGGGCGTAGGTCTCGACATTGGTGTTGGCGGGCATCCACTGCTGGTGGAAGCGCGGCATGTCCACGGCCTCCTGCACCGTCATGCCGTAGTCGATGACATTGAGGATGCTGTGCAGCACACCGGTGATGATGCGGCTGCCGCCGGGCGTGCCCACCACCAGCACGGGCTGACCGTCCTTGCTGACGATGGTGGGGCTCATGGAACTGAGCGGACGCTTGCCAGGTGCGATGGCATTGGCCTGGCCCTGGATCAGGCCATAGAGGTTGGGCACGCCGATCTTGGCCGTGAAATCGTCCATCTCGTTGTTGAGCAGCACACCGGTCTTCGCGGCGGTGACGCGCGCGCCAAACCAATCGTTGAGCGTGTAGGTCACGGCCACGGCATTGCCCCATCGGTCGACGATCGAGTAGTGCGTGGTGTTGCTGCCTTCATGCGGCGCCACACCGGGCTTGATGGCTTGCGAGACACCGGCCTTGGCCGGGTCGATGGCCGCACGGATCTTCGCGGCGTAGGTCTTGTCCAGCAGGCGCTCGAGCGGATTGGTCACGAAGTCGGGGTCACCCAGGTAGGCGTTGCGGTCCACGTAGGCATGGCGCATGGCTTCGATCTGGACATGCACGGATTGGGCAGAGCGGTAGCCCCATTCCTTCAGCGGGTAGCCTTCCAGCACGTTGAGCATCTCGCAGATGACCACGCCGCCCGAGCTGGGCGGTGGCGCGGAGACGACGCGGTAGCCGCGGTAGTCGCATTCCACGGGCTGGAGCTCGCGAGTGGCGTATTGGTCGAGATCGGCCTGCGTGATCAGGCCGCCACCCGACTGGCTGGCGGCCACCAGGGCCGCCGCCGTGGGCCCCTGGTAGAAGCCGGCCGCGCCTTGCTCGCTGATGAGCTTGAGCGTGCGCGCCAGGTCCGCCTGCACCAGCTGCTGGCCGATCGCGAAAGGCTCGCCGTGGTTCAGGAAGATGGCCGCGCTGGGTGCGTCCTTGCGCAGGTCGGCCGCGGCCACCTGCAGCATGTCCGCGTCGCCTTGCTCCAGCACATAGCCTTCACGCGCCAGGCGGATGGCCGGCTCGATCACCGCGGCACGCTTCCAGGTGCCGTACTTGGCCAGCGCCAGCTCCAGCCCCGACACCGTGCCCGGCACCGCCACCGCGCGGTGGCCCTTGGTGCTGGCGCCGGGGATCACGTTGCCCTGCGCATCGAGGTACATGTCGGCCGTGGCGGCCAGCGGTGCCTTCTCGCGGAAATCGAGAAAGGTCTTGCGGCCATCGGCCAGCTGCAGGGTCATGAAGCCACCGCCGCCCAGGTTGCCGGCCGCCGGGTAGACCACGGCCAGCGCATAGCCCACGGCCACGGCGGCATCCACGGCATTGCCGCCGTCCTTGAGCACATCCACCCCGACGCGCGTGGCCAGATGCTGGGCGGTGACGACCATGCCGTTTTCCGCGGCCACGGGCGCGGGTGAGGCGGCCTGGACACCGCCCATCGACAACGCGAGGGCGCAGACGAACCAGCTGCGGCGGGTGAGGGTGGTAGACATGCGGGTGGGCTCCGAAGCACAGGGCAGCTCAGGGCATCGGCTGCGCCGCAGGGCATTGGAGCATGTGGCCTGCGCGAACGCGCTCGGGGCGCACCCGGGGCCTGCCGCCGCCAAGGCGCCTCATTGCCCCTTGAACAGCCCCTGGAAGTGGCGCGATACCGGCAGCTTCTCGGGCCGGTCGCGCAGCGTCAGGTGCATGTTGCCCTCGTCCACGCGCACGGCGGCGCTGACGTGGCGGTGGTTCACGATCACCGAGCGGTGCACCTGCCAGAAGCGCTGTGCATCGAGTTGCGCGAGCAACTCCTTCAGCGGCGTGCGGATCAGCGCCTCGCCACCTTCGTGCACCACGCGCGTGTAGCGCGCATCGCTCTCGAAGTAGACGACCTCGTCGATGCGGATCAGCCGCACCTCCTTGCCCACGCCCGCCTGGATCACCTCCAGCGCCACGGGTCGACGCGCAGGCAGGCCCACTTCGGCGGCCAGGCGCGCCAGCAACTCGGCCATGCCCGGGGTCGGCCCGCCGCCGGAGCCGGGCTGCGCCAGCCGCGCACGGGCGCGCGCCACGGCCTGGCCCAGGCGCTCGGGGTCCACCGGCTTGAGCACATAGTCCACCGCACCAGCATCGAAGGCCGCCAGTGCATGGTCGCCATGCGCCGTGACGAAGACCACCGGCACGCGGCCATCGATGCGTTGCGCCACCTCGATGCCGCTCAGGCCCGGCATGCGAATGTCGAGGAAGCACACCGCGGGCTCGTGCTCGAGGTACGCATCCCAGGCGTCGACACCGTTCACGCTTTCGGCCACCACGCTGAGTTCGGGCCAGGCCTTGGCCAGCGCCGTGCGGAGTTGGGCGCGCGGGGCTTCTTCGTCGTCGGCGATCAGGGCGGTGAGTGTGTTCATCACGGGCTTCGATGGGGCAGCAGGACTTCAGTCATGGTCGCGGTCACGGTGATGCGGGCCTCGGTGCCCGGGGCCAACGGGCGCATGGTCAGTGTGGCGCGGTCGCCGAAGGCATGGCTCAGGCGCTGCCGGGTATTGGCCAGGCCCACGCCGTCCTGCCAATGCGGGCCGAGGCCCACGCCGGTGTCGCCGACCAGCAGCGTCCAACCATCGGCCAAGGCTTGCGCGTCGACCTGCACTTCACCGCCACGCAGCGCCGGCGCGATGCCGTGCTCCACCGCGTTTTCCACCAGCGTGAGCAGCAGGCCGGGCGGCAGCCGCTGCTGTGCGAGTTCGGGCGCGATGCGGACCTGGCTGCGCAGGCGATCACCCAGTCGGCCTTGCATGATCGCCAGGTAATGACCAACCATCGCGGCCTCTTCCGCCAGGGTGACATCGGCGCGGCCCAGCAGCTCGGTGGAGCCGCGCAGAAAGGACGTCAGCTCGCGCAGCATGGCGGCACCGCGCGCGTCGCCGCTGTCCACCCAGTGCTGCACGGCCGACAGCGTGTTGAAGATGAAGTGCGGCTGGATCTGGCCCTGCAGCAACCTGAGTTGCGCCTCGGCCGCCTGGCGCGCCGCGGCGTCGCGCTCGCTCATCAGGCGCAGCTCGGTCATCTCGCGCGCCATCACCTGCCGGCGCGCCCAGGCCACCAGCACCATCAACATCAGCGTGCCCACGATGGCCAGCACCGGCACCGGCCAGGCGCGTCGCGCGGCGTCCAGCACCACGGGGCCCAACGCCTCGGCCGGCAGCTCGCCCTGGCGCAGCAGTCGCCCCACCACGAAACCCATCACGGCGCCGGCATAGGCCGCCAGCGCCAGCTTGCCCATCACGCGCCAGCCCCACGGGCCCAGTACGCGGTTGGGCTGCAGCCAGGCGGACAGGCCGGCCACCAGCAAGCCCCAACACAGCAGGGTGGACACCAGCAGCGCCAAGGGCTTGGGAAAGCCCGCCCCCACCAGGGCCAGCGTGCTGGCGCTCAGGCCACCGACCGCGGCCCCGAACGCGCCCCACAACGCGCCGGGGCGCTGCAGCAACAGGCAGTCGAGCTTGCGGGCCTCGTCCTGTGCGGCAGCGGGCAGGCGCTGGTACAGCGGCTCGACCCAGTTCAGGTAGCGCTGTCGCCAGTGGAGTCGTGGGCCGAGGGTGGGCATGGCGCCGCAGTGTAGGGCGGCCGTTCGGCGCAGGCATCACGCTGCGACGGGTGGCCGAAGCAACGGGCCAACGGTGGCCGGGACGGGACGGATGGCGGCGGCGGCTGGGCCAGCGCCCGCCAGCGATCAGGCGCCCCGGTTCAATTCGCGACCAAGGACCGTCCATCCACGAACACCCGCAACTCCCCCGGCGCAAAGGCGCGCCAGGCTTCGTCGCAGGTCAGCGGCTGGGTCGCGATCATCGCCACGCGGTCGCCCGGTTGTGTCAGGGCCCCGAAGTCCACGCTCAGGTCCTCATCGGCCAGGCGCGCCGCGCCGAAAGGGTGCTGCCGCTCCAGCCAGTGCAGCGAGGTGCTGGCATGCGCCCACAGCGCCTGGCCGTTGGACAGCAGCAGGTTGAAGGTGCCATGCGCCGCCGGGATGGGCAGCAGCTCGCGCAGCGTGCAGCTGAGCTCGGCGATCGAGGGCACCGAGGCATGCGCCTTGGCCAGCTCCTGCATCAGCCAGCAAAAGGCCCGCTCGCTGTCGGTGTCGCCCACGGGGCGGAAGTTGCCGTGCAGGCGCGGCGCAAAGCCCTTGAGATCGCCGTTGTGCGCCATCACCCAGTAGCGACCCCATAGCTCGCGCATGAAGGGGTGGGTGTTCTGCAGCGCCACCCGCCCTTGCGTGGCCTTGCGGATGTGGGCGATGACGTTGCCGCTGCGGATGGGATAACGCTTCACCAGCTCGGCCACGGGCGATTCGCGCGCACTGTGGTGGTCGACGAACAGGCGCAGGCCCGGGTCCTCGAAGAAGGCGATGCCGAAGCCGTCCTTGTGCTCATCGGCGCGCGTGGCCAGACCGGTGAACGAGAACATCACGTCGGTGGGGGTGTTGGCATTCATGCCCAGCAGCTGGCACATGGTGGCTTGTTTCGTGGGTTGTCCAGCGGGCCTATCGGGCGGGCACGAAGAGCTTGAAAAGACCGCGCAGCGACACCAGGTTGCCCGGGTTGCCGGTTTCTTCCAGCACGCCGGCCATGCGGCGAAGGATGCGCGGGTCGCGCCGGGCGCGCCAGACCACCAGGTCGGCCAGCCAGGGGTGTTCATTGACCTGGTTGGCCCGCTCGTACAGATCGAAGCGCGGCTTGAGCGCGCCGATGGCAGCACCATAGCCTTCGGACACGGCGGCATCGTCGGCCCCGGAAAGCAGCGCCTCGGCAGCCAGCAGTCCGGTTTCCAGCGCCTTGCCGATGCCTTCGCCGGTGAAGGCATAGGTGCTGCCCGCCGCCTCGCCAGTGACCAGCAGGCCAGGGCGGCTCAGGCGAGCGCCTTCGAGCGAGCAGCGCAGGGGCGCCCCCTTGAGCGCTTGCACCCATTGGCCATGGGCCAGCAACTCTCGCGCCGGCGGGTGGATCTCACCGAAGGTCTGGAACAGTTCGCGCAAGTTCACCTCGGCCATCGAGGCGCGGCCATCGGTGCCTGTTCGGGCATGGCTGTGGGCAAGACCCACGCCGATGTTGAACAGACCGCCCGGGCACGGAAAGACCCAGCCATAGCCCTTGCGCAGGCGCTTGTGCCACACCACTTCCAGCGACTGGAGACGGTCGCCCAAGCCGGGGTGGCGCAGGTAGCCACGCAAGGCCACGCCACTGGGCGTGCGCCGATCGCACACGCCGGCGGCAATCAATGCCTGGGGCACGGCGCCGGTGGCCAGCACCGTCCAGCGTGCGCGCACCGGGTGCGGTCCGTCGGACGTGCGCAGCATGGCGCCCACGACACGACCCTCCTCCACCAACGGGGCGTCAAACCGCGCGGGCGCCAGGAAGCGAGCACCCGCGCGCTCGGCACCGCGCTTGAGCAGGTCGTCCAGTTCGCGCCGCGGCAGCACGGCCAGTCGGCCCGGCACATCCACCCGGCCGCCTCGCGGCGCAATGCAGGCCACGTGCTGCGCGGTCTGCGCGCGCGCCAGCACCTCGCCCAGCAGGCCCAGGCGCTCGAGCGCGCGGTGGGCATCGGGGATCAGGCCATCGCCGCAGACCTTGTCGCGTGGAAAGGCCTGGCGGTCCACCAGCAACACCCGCTGCCCCTGCCGCGCCAACCACAGTGCGCAGGCACTGCCGGCAGGGCCGGCGCCGACCACCAGCGTGTCCCAGCGGTCGGCGGAATGGGGAGGTGCAGTCATCCGTGGCGTGCATCGGCGAGGGTTGCGAACGATTGTAGGGATGCCACGGCAGGCATTGACTGCCATCAATGGGGCCTGCGGCACGCAGTGCCACCATGGCTTCGAAGGAGATTGATCATGACCACCCATCTGAGCAGCGAACAACGACAACAGCTCGGCAAGGTACTGCGTGATCGCGAGCAAACCCTGCGCGCGCATCTGAAGGCGTTGTACGACGGCGTGAGCCGCGTCGACCATGCCCGCGAGATCCTGTTGCAGGACGGCGACGACGCGCCGCAACGCGATGCCGATCGGGAAATCGACATGGCCGTCAGCGACCTCGAGACCGTGGAACTCACCCGCATCGAACAGGCGCTGTCCCGCCTGCAGCACGGCAGCTACGGCGAGTGCGTCGACTGTGGTGACGACGTGCCCTTCGAGCGCCTGGCGCTGGAGCCGCACACCTTGCGTTGCGTGCTGTGCGAGTCCAAGCGGGAGCGCTTCCAGCCCCGCAGCGCCAGCATGTGAGCTGCGGGGCAGCGCCCGTTTCCCTTCACCCTGTCCCACCGTAACCGGCGCGCGAGACGCGGCGCCAGAAAGAGAGTCTTGCCATGACGATGTTCCATGCCGTTGTCCTGATCGATCACCATGGCGCCGAAGTGCTGCAATTCGATGCCGAGCACGTGCAGGCGCAGAAGGTCAAGTCGAGCACCCGGCACAGCCGCTCGCACGGCAGCACGGTGCGCACCGAGCACGAGTTCTATGGCCATGTGTGCGATGCGCTGGCAGGCATCAACGAAGTGCTGATGACTGGCTCGCACACCGCCATGGCCGACTTCCGCCACTACGTGGAGAAGCACCGTCCCGCGCTGGCCAAGCCCATCGTCGGCTACGAGACCGTGGACCACCCCACCGAAGCGCAGTTGATTGCGTTGGCGCGCAAGTTCTTCCTCAAGTACGACCGCATGGCGGGGACGCCGGTGCCGATGTAGACACGCGGCCCCCATGAAGAACGGCGCCCAAGGGCGCCGTTCGGTCTTGAGCGCAGGGGCTCAGGCCGCCTTGACCTTCAAGCGCCACGCATGCAGCAGCGGCTCGGTGTAGCCACTCGGCTGCGCCAGTCCCTTGAACACCAGGTCGCTGGCCGCCTGGAAGGCTGCGCCCTCGTGGTTCTTGGCCATCGGCGTGTAGGCCGCGTCGCCGGCGTTCTGCTGGTCCACGACCTTGGCCATGCGCTTGAGCGTGGCCTTGACCTGCGCCTTGCTCACCACGCCGTGGTGCAACCAGTTGGCCATGTGCTGGCTGCTGATGCGCAGCGTGGCGCGGTCTTCCATCAGGCCCACGTTGTGGATGTCGGGCACCTTGGAGCAGCCCACGCCCTGGTCCACCCAACGCACCACGTAACCGAGGATGCCCTGCGCGTTGTTGTCCAGCTCCTGCTGTTTCTCGGCGTCCTTCCACTTGGCCTTCTTCACCACGGGAATCGTGAGCAGGCCTTCGAGGATGACATTGGCCTCGGCCACGGCATCGACCTTTTCCAGCGCCTTCTGCACCTTGAACACGTCCACCTGGTGGTAGTGCAGCGCATGCAAGGTGGCGGCGGTGGGGCTGGGCACCCAGGCGGTGTTGGCGCCGGCCCGCGGGTGGCCGATCTTCTGCTGCAGCATCGCGGCCATCAGGTCGGGCATGGCCCACATGCCCTTGCCGATCTGCGCCTTGCCGCGCAGGCCGCAGGCCAGTCCCACCAGCACGTTGTTGCGCTCGTAGGCCTGGATCCAGGCGCTGCTCTTCATGTCGCCCTTGCGCATCATCGGGCCGGCCTGCATGGCGGTGTGCATCTCGTCGCCGGTGCGGTCCAGGAAGCCGGTGTTGATGAAGGCCACGCGGCTCTTGGCAGCGGCGATGCAGGCCTTCAGGTTGACGCTGGTGCGGCGCTCCTCGTCCATGATGCCGAGCTTGACGGTGCTGTCGGGCAGGCCCAGCATCTTTTCGACGCGTCCAAACAATTCGCTGGCGAAGCCCACCTCGGCCGGGCCATGCATCTTGGGCTTGACGATGTAGACCGAGCCGGCGCGCGAGTTGACGATGCCGTTGCCTCGTCCCTGGCGGCGCTTCAGGTCGTGCAGCGCGATGGTGGTGGTGACCACGGCGTCGAGGATGCCTTCGGGGATCTCCTTCCCCTCGTCGCCCCACAGGATGGCCGGGTTGGTCATCAGGTGGCCGACATTGCGCACGAACAGCAGCGAGCGGCCATGCAGTGCCACGTCCTCGCCGCGCGGGCCGGTGTATTGGCGGTCGGGGTTGAGGCCGCGGGTGAAGGTCTTGCCGCCCTTGCTGACGGTCTCGGTGAGCGTGCCCTGAAGGATGCCCAGCCAGTTGCCGTAGGCCTGCACCTTGTCGGCGGCGTCCACCACCGCCACCGAGTCTTCCAGGTCGAGGATGGTGGACAGGGCGGACTCCAGCACCAGGTCGCACACCCCGGCCGCGTCACCCTGGCCGATGGGCGTGCTGCGGTCGATGCGGATGTCCATGTGCAGGCCGTGGTGCGACAGCAGCACCGACGAGGGCTCCCCCATCTCGCCCTGGAAGCCGACGAACTGCGCCGGGTTCTTCAGCCCCACGGTCTTGCCGCCGGTGAGCGTGACGGCGAGTTCGTTGTCGATGACCGCATAGGCGGTGGAATCGAGGTGCGAGCCCTTCTTGAGCGGCACGCAACGGTCCAGCACATGGCGCGCGTACTCGATCACCTTGGCGCCGCGCACGGGGTTGTAGCCCTGGCCCTTGTCGGCACCGCCGTCTTCGGCCAGAACATCGGTGCCGTACAGCGCGTCGTAGAGCGATCCCCAGCGGGCGTTGGCGGCGTTCAGGGCATAGCGCGCATTGGTGATGGGCACCACCAGCTGCGGGCCGGCCTGCAGCGCGAGCTCGGCATCCACGTGCTGGGTGGTGATCTTCACGCGCTCCGGCACGGGCACCAGGTAGCCGATCTTCTCCAGGAAGGCGCGGTACTTGCGCATGTTCTTGATCGGCCCGGGGTGGGCCCGATGCCAGGCATCGATCTCGGCCTGCAGGCGGTCGCGCTCGGCCAGCAGTGCGGCGTTCTTCGGCGCGAGCTCATGCACGAGGTCATCGAAGCCCTGCCAGAAGGCCGTGCTGGGCACGCCCGAGCCGGGCAACACCTGGTCCTCGATGAAGCGGTAGAGCTCGGTGGCCACTTGCAGGCGGTGGCAGGCGGTGCGTTCGGTCATGGCGGTCCTCGTACGGTGTGGCTGGGCAATGCAGGTGTGAAGAGAACGTCGCGGCACAGGAACTCGCCAGCGCAGGCGCGCGCGAAGATCTGCACCAGGGATGCGCCACTGTATTACGAACTCGCAAAAGCATTAATTACCGTTCTTGCGATTGATTGGTGACCAAACGCGGTGTAATCTTCGGCCCCATGGACCGGCTGAAGCAGATCGAATCGTTCGTGGCCGTGGCCACCAAAGGCAGCCTGACGGCGGCCGGCGGCACCGAGGGCGTCGCCCCGGCGGTGATCGGCCGGCGCATCGACGCGCTGGAAGAGCGCCTGGGCGTGAAGCTGCTGGTGCGCACCACGCGCCGCATCTCGCTCACCCACGAGGGCAGCGCCTTCCTCGAAGACTGCCAGCGCATCCTGGCGGACATGGCCAATGCCGAGGCCAGCGTCAGCGCCGGTGGCGTGAAAGCCAGTGGCCACTTGCGCATCACCGCACCCGCCGGTTTCGGCCGCCGCCATGTGGCCACCCTGGTGCCCGGCTTCCTGGCGCTGCACCCCGACGTGAGCGTGTCGCTCAACCTGTCGGACCGGGTGGTGGACATCGTCAACGAAGGCTTCGACTGCGCCGTGCGTGTCGGCGACATGCCCGATTCCGCCCTGGTGAGCGTGCGCCTGGCCGACAACCGCCGGCGCTGCGTGGCGGCGCCGGCCTACTTGAAGCGAGCCGGCACACCGGCCACGCCAGCGGAGTTGTCGCGCCACGAATGCCTGACCTTGTCGTCCGATGCCAGCCAGACGCGCGGCTGGGCGTTCACGGTGGACGGCGCCGTGACCCACCTGCGTCCCAGCGGCCGCATCGATTGCAGCGATGGTCAGGTGCTGCACGACTGGTGCCTGCGCGGCTTGGGCGTGGCCTGGCGCAGCACCTGGGAAGTGGAGCAGGAAGTGGCCACGGGTCAACTGGTGGCACTGCTCGAGGACTTTGCCGCACCGCCGAATGGCATCTACGCCGTGGTGCCGCAGCGCAAGCACCTGCCCTTGCGGGTGCGCTTGTGGATGGACTTCCTGAAGCAGACCTACGGCGACGTCTCGTACTGGAAGCGCTCCCAGCCCGACGACAACGCGGCCGGCGGCGCCCGCGCCCGGGAATCGACACCATGATGCTGGAAGCGGCACTGGCCTACGTGCACCTGGCCGCCATCCTGAGCTGGGTGGTGTTCGTCAGCAGCACCGCCGCGCTGGCGCGCATCGAGTGGCTCAACCCGGCGGTCGTCAACCGCCTGGTGGTGGTCGACCGCATCGCCTTCGTGGCCGGGGGCGCGGTGTTGGCCAGCGGCCTGGCGCGCTGGTGGCTGGGCAGCAAAGGGGTGGCCTGGTACGCGCACCAGCCGCTGCTGTGGGCAAAGCTGGTGCTCTTTGTCGTGATGGCCGTGGCCGCACTGCGCACGCGGCGTGACCTGCGGGAATGGCAGCGGCGCCTGCGTGTGGCCGGCGAGCTGCCCGACGCCGACGCCGTGGCCGCGCTGCGCCTGCGCGTGATGCGCGCCTCGCACCTGGTGCTGGTGCTGCCCGTTGCAGCCGTGTTGCTCGCGCGCGGGATCTGGACCGTCTGAGCGTCGGCATCGCCAGAAGCAACGAAGCCGGGCACATGGCCCGGCCTCTTGGCAGCTTCAACGCCAGAAGACTGGCGCCGAGTCGTCTGCAGCATCAGCCTTTCAGGCAGCCGCTCATGAATTCCTTGCGCTCGGCACCCTTGAGCTTCTTCTCGCCGGCGTCCTTGTTGCAGGCCTTCATCTTGTCCTGCTGGGTGGCCTTCTTGGCCGACAGGCAGGTCTTCATGAAGGCCTTGCGCTCGTCGCCCTTCTTGTCGCCGGCTTCCTTGTTGCACTCGCCCATCTTGTTCTGCTGGGCGGTGGGCTTGGCGTCGGCGGCCTGGGCCAGTCCCATGCACAGGAACAGCGTCGCGGCGGCCACGGTGATTTGCTTGATCATGATCCTCTTCCTCTATTTCGGTTGGTGGTTGGAACGGCCTTGGAGCCGGTGCCGATTGGAGCAGGTTGGCTGCGCACCGGCAACCAACCAACGTCCAGGTGACGCGTGCCGTGCACAGGCCTTTCAAGCTTCACTCCACAGAGGGATGGGCCAGCGCCAGTGCCCCCATCCGGGGGAGGCGGCGCGCGATCAGAGGATGCGGCGCGGGTGGGCCAGCGCCTCGTGCGCGGCGTGCAGGCGCCGCACCAGCACGCGGATGAAGGCGCTGTCGAACAGGTGCCGCGTGCCCGGGCCGAGGCAGTCCATCATCGCAGGCGTGAACGCGATGGTGGTGGCCGCGTCGCTGACGATGACGTCGGCCGCGTGGATGCGCAGTTCCTCGCTCGGCGCCAGGTAGGCCATCTCGCCCACCGAGGTGCCGGCGCCCAGTTGCGCCACCCGGTTGCCATCGCGGTACACGTCCACGCGGCCCTGGGCGATGATGTGGAATGTGTTGCCGGTGTCACCCTTGCGATACAGCGCCGCACCGAAGCCGTGGCGCAGCCACTGCGCGCGGTGCACCACCTCCCAAAGTTCCACGTCGCCGAATCCGGTGAAGAACTCCAGGCTGCGCAGCAGGTTGAAGCGCTCGGAATCGAGCACCTCCTGCAGCGGGCCGCGCGGCACCTCCTGGTTCTTCACCAGCGAGGACCACTCCAGCGCGAATTCGTCCCAACCGGCGTAGCGATCGGCAGGGTTCTTGGCCAGCGCACGCTGCAGGATGTCGTCCATGTGCTGCGGCACGCCTTCTCGCAGCGGCACCAACGAGGGCGCCGTGGCGTTGCAGATCTGGTGCATCAAGGCCATCTGGTTCGTGGCGTCGAAGGGCGGGCGCCCGGCCACCAGGTGGTACAGCACGGCCGCCAGCGAGAACATGTCGGCGCGCGCGTCGAGGGTGCTGCCGTCCAGTTGCTCGGGCGACATGTAGGCCAACGAGCCCACACGGTACACCTGCGTGCGGTCGGACAGGGTGTCCAGCACGCTGCCGAAGTCGGTGAGCTTGACGTCCACCACCGTGTCCTGGTCCATCACCGCCAGGATGTTGGCCGGCTTCACGTCCCGATGGATCAGGCCTTGGCGAAAGACATAGCTCAATGCCATGGCGCACTTGAAGCCCACTTCCACGATCTGCGCCAGCGGCAACAGCGAGTCGGCTCGGCAGAAGCGCCGCAGGGTCACGCCGGGCACGTACTCCATCACCAGATAGGGGGCGCGCGGGTCTTCCTCGGCATCGTAGATCTGCGCCACGTTGGGGTGCTGCAGCTTGCCGGCCAGGGCCGCCTCTGCGGCGAAGAAGTGGCTGCGGTAGCGACCCTCGGAACCCTCCCCGACGCTCAAGCGGCGCACGCGCTTGATCGCCACCTCGCGCTGGTTGAACTCGTCGCGGGCCAGGAACACCTCGCTGGTGGCGCCTTCGCCCAGGCGCGACAACACCCGATACTTGCCGATGCGGTCGGGCAGGTCGAGGTCGGTGAGCGAGCGGGTGGTGGAATGGGCAGGCATGGCGTCGCAGCGGGCAAGGCGTCGCAGCGGTCCATTGTGCGGAGCGGTCAGCCCCGGCCAGCCGGCGAACAGGGGGCCGAACCGCGCTCAAATGTCCCATCGGGCGCCTCGGCGTCGGGACGATCACGATGCCGCCACGGCGCGAACCACCGCCCGAGGCCCGGCCACCCCCGCCCGTAGAATCCGCCCCCATGATCCAAGCCAAGCAGGAGTTGCTCGAGGCGCTGGGCGCCGCGGTGGCACAACTCGCCCCCGGCGCGGCGTACGTTGCGGCCTTCGAATCCCCCAAACAGGTCGCCCATGGCGACTTCGCCATCACCGCCGCCATGCAATTGGGTCGGGCGCTCAAGCGCAATCCGCGCGAGCTGGCCACGGCGCTGATCGAGGCCCTGCAGGCCCAACCGGCGGTACAACGCTGGGTGGATGCGCTGGAAATCGCCGGCCCGGGTTTCGTCAACCTGCGTCTGAAACCGGCGGCCCGGCAAGCGGTGGTCGCCGAGGTCCTGGCCGCGGGCGACCGCTACGGTTTGCGCGACGCCAATGGCCGCAAGCTGATGGTGGAGTTCGTCTCCGCCAACCCGACTGGCCCGCTGCACGTGGGGCACGGCCGCCAGGGCGCGCTGGGTGATTCGATCTGCCGCCTGTTCGAGAGCCAGGGCTGGCAGGTGCAGCGGGAGTTCTACTACAACGACGCCGGTGTGCAGATCGAGACGCTGGCCAGGTCCACCCACTGTCGCATCCTGGGCCTGAAACCCGGTGACCCTGGCTGGCCCGAGAGTGCCTACAACGGCGACTACATCGCCGACATCGCGGCCGACTTCCTGGCCAGGAAGACGGTGCATGCCGATGACCGCGCCTTCACCGCCAGTGGCGACGCGCAGGACCTCGACTCGATCCGGCAGTTTGCCGTGGCCTACCTGCGCCATGAGCAGGACCTGGACCTGCAGGCCTTCGGCGTGCGCTTCCAGAACTACTTCCTGGAATCCAGCCTGTACCGCGACGGCAAGGTCGCCGATACGGTGGCACGGCTGGCGGCATCGGGCAAGACCTACGAGCAGGACGGCGCCCTGTGGTTGCGCAGCACCGACTACGGCGACGACAAGGACCGCGTGATGCGCAAGTCCGACGGCAGCTTCACCTATTTCGTGCCGGATGTGGCCTACCACGTGAACAAGTGGGAGCGCGGCTTTGCCAAGGTGATCAACGTGCAAGGCACCGACCACCACGGCACGATTGCCCGCGTGCGCGCGGGCCTGCAAGCCGCGGGCGTGGGCATTCCGCAAGGCTGGCCCGACTACGTGCTGCACAAGATGGTCACGGTGATGAAGGGCGGCGAGGAGGTGAAGATCTCCAAGCGCGCCGGCAGCTACGTGACCCTGCGCGACCTGATCGACTGGACCAGCCGCGACGCGGTGCGCTTCTTCCTCATCAGCCGCAAGGCCGACACCGAATTCGTGTTCGACGTCGATCTGGCCTTGAAGGCCAACGACGAAAACCCGGTGTTCTACGTGCAGTACGCGCATGCGCGCATCTGCTCGGTGCTGACGCAGTACGGCAAGCCGGTGGACCCGCGCGCCGATCTTTCGCTGCTGACGGCACCCACCGAGGGCGCGCTGATGCGCGTGCTGGCCGCCTACCCGGACATGCTCACCAGTGCCGCTGCCGACATGGCCCCGCACGACGTGGCCTTCTACCTGCGCGATCTGGCGGCGGCCTTCCACAGCTACTACGCGGCCGAGCGCTTCCTGGTGGACGAGCCTGCCCTGGCGGCCGCCCGCATCGCCCTGCTGGCGGCCACCCGCCAGGTGCTGCGCAACGGCCTGGACATGATGGGCGTGAGTGCGCCCGAGTCCATGGGCCGTGACGCGCCCGCCGCCCCCGCCGATTCCCCCAGTCCCCAAACGTCCAAGGTCCTGCCCCATGACATCCCAACGCGGTAGTTTTGCGCTCGGCCTGATCGTCGGCCTGCTGGCCGGACTGGCCCTGGCGCTGGGTGTGGCGCTGTACATCACCAAGGTGCCGGTCCCCTTCATCAACAAGGTGCCGCACCGCAGCGCCGAGCAGGATGCCGCCGAGGCCGCGCGCAACAAGGACTGGGATCCGAACGCACCGCTGGCCGGCAAGAACCCCGCCCGGCCGATGGCCCCGGCGGCCCCTGCGGCCAGCGCCGCGGTCGATGCTTCGGTATCCGCCGTGCCGCCGCCGCTGGCCACGACCCCGGTGGCGGTTGCCGCGTCCGCCGGCAGCCGCAGTGCGTCGGGCGTGGTCGCCGCGGCCTCGGCGGCGTCCGGTGCGCGCAGCGCGCGTGATCCGGCCGCGATCCTGGCAGGCAAGGCCGCGGCATCGGCGGCGACCCGGTCCACCATTGGCGAGGTCGATGCGTTTGTGTATTTCGTGCAAGCCGGGGCCTATTCGCGTGCCGAGGACGCCGAGCAACAGCGGGCCAAGCTGGCCATGTTGGGGCTGGACGCCCGGGTGACCGAGCGTGAGCAGTCCGGCCGCACGGTGTTCCGTGTTCGCGTGGGGCCATTCGAGCGCCGTGATGACGCCGAGACCGCACAGGGTCGGCTCTCCGACGCCAAGGTCGACACCAATCTCGTGCGCGTGGAACGCTGACCTGCCTGCCCCAACGACCTGCCCACAAGGACCGACATGAACCGCCGCCAATTCACCCTTCAAGCCATCGCCGCAGGCGCCACCTCGTTGCTGGCCGGCGCCCCCGCCCTGGCGCAGGGCGCGTTTGCGGAAGGCCGGGAATACAACCTGCTGAAGGAGCCGGTGCCCGTGCCCGGTGGCGGCAAGGTGGAGGTGATCGAATTCTTCGGCTACTGGTGCCCGCACTGCGCCGCATTCGAGCCCACGCTCGAAGCCTGGGCGCACAAGCTGCCGTCCGACGTCAACTTCCGCCGCATGCCGGTGGCGTTTTCTCCGACACAGGAGAGCTACCAGCGCCTGTACTTCGCCCTCGAAGCAATGGGCCCAGCGGCGCTGAACGCGGTGCACGGCAAGGTGTTCGTGGCCATGCACCAGAACCGCCAGCGCCTGGACAAGGACGCCGAAATCACGGCCCTGGCGCAGGCCAATGGGGTGGACGGCGCCAAGTTACTGGACGCCATGAAGAGCTTCTCGGTGGCCACCAAGGTGGCCCAGGCGCGCCAGGCCATGCAGGCCTACAAGATCGACGGCGTGCCCACGGTGGCCGTGCAGGGCCGGTTCATCACCTCGGTGGGGCAGGCCGGTACGCACGAGCGCACCGTGCAGGTCATGGACGCGCTGATCCAGCGCGCCCGCAAGGGCTGAGCGCCCGACCAGCGGCCCTACCGGCCCCTGGGGACCGTTGCCTGGTGAAGTGCGCCGGTACGCAAGCCGGCGCGATGGCCTGGGCTTTGCGCCTTGGCCAGACCTTCGAGCGGCCAAACCCTGCGGCGGAATGCCGGAGTTCGTCATCGCCGAGCAAGGGCTTGCGACTAGAATGGTCTGCAAGTTTTGTGCCGCCCATGACTTTCACCCACCCCGACACCCTTCTTGCCCGATGCCTGGGCCTGGCATGGCTGGCCGCGGCCGCCGGGCCCGTGGGCGCCGAAAAGGCCGACCGCGCGCTGGCGATGACGATCGAATCCAACCCTTGCGTGGTCGATCTGGCCAAGCGCACCCACGTGTGCACCGGCAACGTGGTCATCACCCAAGGCACCCTGGTGATCCGCGCCGACCGCGTCGAGTTGCGCGAGACGGCCGATGGCTACACCACGGCCCTGGCCACCGGCACAGCCGCCAAGCCGGCGCAATACCGCGAAAAGCGCGATGGCGTCGATGAATTCGTCGAAGGCAGCGCCCAGCGCATCGACTACGACGCCCGCGCCGCCACCGTGCGCTTCGATGGCCAGGCGCTGGTCAAGCGCCTTCGCGGCAGCACCACGGCCGACGAGATCCACGGCCGGCAGATCGTCTGGAACGCCAACACCGAGCAATTCAGCGTGGAGGGCGGCGCGCCCACGGCGGCCAACCCGGGCGGCCGGGTGCGGGCCATCCTGGCACCCAATCCAACGGCATCCGGCGTACCGGCATCGGCCGCGCCAGCCACCCCCGCCCTGCGCAGTACCGGCACGCTCGGGGACCGCCGATGACCGCCGCCGCCACGACCGGCGGCAACCGAGCGGACCCTGCCGATGACAAGCTAACAAGCAGTGCCGGTGGCAGTCGGCTGGAAGTGACCGGACTGCAGAAATCCTATGGCTCGCGCAAGGTGGTCAAGGAGGTGCACCTGGCCGTGGGCGCAGGCGAGGTCGTTGGCCTGCTCGGGCCCAACGGCGCCGGCAAGACCACCACCTTCTACATGGTGGTGGGCCTGCTGCGGGCGGATGCCGGCGTGATCCGCATCGATGGCGTCGAGGTGCAGGACAAGCCCATCCACCAGCGCTCGCGCATGGGCCTGTCCTACCTGCCGCAGGAAGCGTCCATCTTCCGCAAGCTCAACGTGTCCGAGAACATCCGCGCGGTGCTCGAGTTGCAGACCGATCCCGCCACGGGTCGCCGCCTGCCCGAGGCGCGCATCGAGCTGCTGCTGAACGGCTTGCTGCAAGACCTGTCCATCGACAAGTTGCGCGATTCGCCGGCGCTGTCGCTGTCTGGCGGCGAGCGCCGCCGTGTCGAGATTGCACGCGCCCTGGCCACGCAGCCGCGCTTCATCCTGCTGGACGAGCCCTTCGCCGGCGTGGACCCGATCGCCGTGATCGAGATCCAGCGCATCATCGGCTTTCTCAAGTCGCGCGGCATCGGTGTGCTGATCACCGACCACAACGTGCGCGAGATGCTCGACATCTGCGACCGCGCCTACATCATCAGCGACGGCCGCGTGCTGGCCGAAGGCACGCCTGCAGAGATCGTCACCAACGCCGACGTTCGGCGCGTCTACCTGGGCGAGCACTTCCGCCTGTGAACCGGCCCGACTGACGTGAGCATGAAACCGTCCCTTCAGGTTCGCCTGTCGCAGCACCTGGCCTTGACGCCGCAGCTGCAGCAATCGATCCGCCTGCTGCAGTTGTCCACGCTGGAGTTGCACCAGGAAATCGAGCAGATGCTCGAGCAGAACCCCTTCCTCGACGCCGAGGAAGACCGCTCTCCGCTCGAGTATGGTCTGGAGCGCGTGGCCGCGCCCGAGGATCCGGGCCGCGAGCGCGAACGCGAGCGCCAGACCGAGCGCGACGACTCCGGCGCCGAGGAGCCGGCCGCGCTGGACGGCAAGGATTTCGGTGCGGCCGAACGCGACGATTGGGAGAACGGCACCGAGCGCGATGATTTCGATGGCATTCGCGAGCTGCCCCCGTCCAGCGCCGGCAGTGGCAGCAGCAGCGGGGGCGACGACGACTACGAGCCGGTCGAATCGGCCGACAACGGGCCGTCCTTGCAGGACCACCTGCGCCGCCAGTTGCAGGGCATGCGCCTGCCGGCCGAAGATGCCGCGGCCGTGATGGTGCTGATCGAGTCGCTCAACGAAGACGGCTACTTGGCCGATACGCTGGAAGACATCGCCACGCAGCTCAGCGGTGCCGAGGATGGCGAGGCCCGGGAGGAACTGCTCGACCGCCTGCGCGTGGCCCTGAAGTGGCTGCAGAGCATGGAGCCCACCGGCGTTGGCGCGGCCGACTTGTCCGAATGCCTGCTGCTGCAGTTGAAGCTGCTGCCAGCCAGCCCGGCACGCAGCGTCGCCATCGTGGTCTGCCAGCGCCACCTCGACCTGCTGGCACGCCGCGACATGCGCAAGCTGATGTCCTTGACAGGCGCCCAGGAAGAATTGCTGCGCGAGGCCCAGGGCCTGATCGTGGCCTGCGAACCCAAGCCGGGCCGGCCCTTCACGCGCGCCGAGGCCAACATCATCATCCCCGACGTCATCGTGCAGAAGGCCGGTCGCGGCTGGAAGGCGGTGCTGAACCCGGACGTGATGCCCAAGCTGCGCATCAACGACCTGTATGCGCAGGCCATCCGGGGCCAGCGCGGCAACGGCGCATCGGGCCTGTCGGCGCGTTTGCAGGAGGCGCGCTGGTTCATGAAGAACATCCTGCAGCGCTTCGACACCATCCAGCGGGTGTCGCAGGCCATCATCGAGCGGCAGAAGGCCTTCTTCACCCATGGCGCGATCGCCATGAAACCGCTGGTGCTGCGCGAGATCGCCGACGAGCTGGGCCTGCACGAGTCCACCATCTCGCGCGTGACCACGGCCAAGTACATGGCCACGCCATTTGGAACTTATGAACTGAAGTACTTCTTCGGTTCCTCGCTCAACACCGAAGCCGGCGGCAACGCCTCCAGCACCGCAGTGCGGGCGCTGATCAAGCAGCTGGTGGCGGCGGAGTCGCCAGCCAAGCCCTTGTCGGACAGCCAGCTGGCCGACATGTTGGCCGAGCAAGGCATCCAGGTCGCCCGGCGCACCGTGGCCAAGTACCGCGAGGCGTTGAAGATTGCGCCCGCCAACCTGCGCAAGACCTTGTGAATCCAACGCCCGCTGCCTCGCCTTCGGCCTCGACGCCGACCGCACCGACCGCTGCATTGTTTCTGCCCTGCGCCGCCGGCACCGAGGCGCTGCTGGTCGACGAGTGTGTGCGTCTGCTCGGCGCCGGGACGCGGATCGAGCCCGCACGCGGCGGCGTGGTGGTGCACGGCGACGCGCTGGTGGCCATGCGCCTGAACCTGCACAGCCGTCTGGCGCAACGCGTGCTGTGGCCGCTGGTGGTCGGCGTCTACGAGAACGAGCACGATCTGTACGACCTGGCGCGCAAGGTGCCCTGGGGCCAGTGGATCACGCCGCAGCAGACCTTTCGCATCGACACGGCCGCGCAGCGCTCGCCGCTGCACAGCCTGAACTTCGCCACCTTGCGCGTGAAGGACGCGGTCTGCGACGTGATCCGCGACGCCACCGGCGAGCGGCCCAGCATCGACACGCGCTGGCCCGACCTGCCGCTGTCGCTGTTCCTGTCGCCCACCCACGCCACGCTGTATGCGGACACCTCCGGCGAGGCGCTGTTCAAACGCGGCTGGCGCGACGAGCGCGATGGTGGTGTCAAGGGAGAGGCGCCGTTGAAGGAGACGCTGGCCGCCGCGATGCTGGCCGCCGCAGGCTGGCAGGGCCGCGCCGAGGACGGCCCCTTGTTCGATCCCTGCTGCGGCGCCGGCACCATCGCCATCGAGGCCGCGCAGATCGCCTGCGGCATTGCGCCGGGCCTGCAGCGCCGCTTTGCCTTCGAGAAGATGCTGCCGTTCCGCACGCACCAGAACGCCTGGTCGGCCATGAAGACCGAAGCCCGTGCGCGGCAACGCGCCCCGGCCGTGGCGATCTTCGCGGGCGACGTGGCCTTTCGCATGACCGACTTCGCCGCGCGCAATGCCGAGCGCGCCGGCGTGCGCTCGGCCATCGAGTTCAAGACGGCCGATGCCTTGCAGCGGCCACCACCGGTGCCGAGCGGCGTGTTGATGATGAACCCGCCGTATGGCGAGCGCATCGCACCCAAAGGCGCGCGCGGCGGTGAGCGCTACGGCCCCGAGCAGGGGTCTGCAGCCCAACGCGGTACGCCCCGTCAAGGCTTCGAGGGTGGTGGCAGCTCGGCCGATTTCTTCAGCCGCCTGGCCACGCACTGGAAGCAGCACTACGCCGGCTGGACCGCCTGGGTGTTGAGCCCGGACATGAAGCTGCCGCAGGCACTGCGACTGAAGGAGAGTCGCCGCGTGCCGCTGTGGAACGGGCCGATCGAGTGCCGGCTGTTCCGCTTTGACCTGGTCGCCGGCTCGGCGCGCAAACAGGCCCCCAACGACGCCCCGGAATCGACGCCACCGACGCAGGACCCGCCCGCGCCATAGCGGCGATCCGGTCTCAGCGCTTGGCCATCAATTGGCCAAGGATGCCGGCGATGTCGCCCAACCCGCCTTGCGGCGCCTGGCCGTTGGGCGTGAGGTGATCCACCACCTGCGGCAGGATCTGCGAGAGCTGGCCGGCCAGGTCGCCATGGCCCATGCCCAGTTGCTGGGCCATGTTGCTGATGGTGTCGCCACCGAGCACGTTGGTGATCTGGTCCGGCGAGATCGGCTGGTTCTGGCCCGTGCCCACCCAGCTGGCGGCCACCTCGCCCAGCCCGCTGTTCTGGAACTGCTGGAGCAAACCCCCCAGACCACCCTGCGCGCTGCCATTGGCCAGCATGCCCACCACCATGTTGATCAGCGCGGCGTTGCCGCCACCGGGCTGCCCGGCTTGCTGGCCACCCATCGAACCCAATACACCGCCCAAAACCGAATCCAGCAAACCCATGGCTCACTCCCAGAATGCGTCAAATGACGATGCTCATTGTGGCGCCGCCCCTGGGATGGGCACCGGACTTTAGGTGGGGGTGGCTCGACGCTTCAAGCGCGCCAGCCACACCAGCGCGGCCGCCATCAGGGCCATCGGCAGCATGGCGCCCAGGTTCATCGCGGTCCAGCCACCGGTGGTGACCAGCGCACCGGAGCTGAACGAGGTGAGCGTCATCGTGGTGTAGACGCAGAAGTCGATCGCGCCCTGGCCGCGCGTCTTTTCCTCGGGCCGCCAGGCCTCGGTGGCCAGCGTGGTGCCGCCGATGAACATGAAGTTCCAGCCCACGCCCAGCACCATCAGCGCGCCCAGGAAGTGCATCACGTCGTTGCCGTGCAGCGCGAAGGCCACGCAGGCCATCATCAGCACCAAGCCGATCGACATGATGGGCAGCACGCCAAAGCGCTTGATGAGCCGACCCGTGAAGAAGCTGGGCACGAACATGCCCAACACGTGCCATTCGAGCACCAGCGCTGCCGCCGAAAAGGGATGCTGGCATTGCGACATGGCGATCGGCGTGGCCGCCATCAGCAGGTTCATCACGCCATAACCGATGGCACACGCCGCGGCGGCGATGAGGAACAGCGGCTGGCGCACGATCTCGCCCAGTGGTCGCCCCGCGGCCGGGCCCTTGCTGCCCTCACCGGGCAGCGGCGGAAAAGGGATGAAGGACATCACGCCCAGGCTGAACAAGGCCACGGCGATCAGCGCCAGGTAGGCACCAGCGAAGGGCTGGGGCAGTGCGTCGCGCGTCCAGGCAGCGAGATTCGGGCCCACCACCGCGCCGAGGATGCCGCCGGCCAGCACCCAAGAAATGGCGCGCTCCTTGAACGCAGGTGCCACCAGTTCCACCGAGGCAAAGCGGTACAGCGAGCCGTTGGCGTTGTAGTAGCCGGCCACCATGGTGGCAGCCACCAGCAGCCAGAAGTTGCGCGACATTGCGGCATAGGCGCACACCGCGGCACTGGCCATGGCCACCAGCAGCCCGATCTGAAACGTGCGTTGGCGGCCGAAACGCCGCTGGTGCCGGGCGACGAACCCCGTGGCCAATGCCCCGCCCGCCACATAGCCGGTGATGGGCAGCGTGGCCATCCAGCCCGCCGGCGCCAGCGCCAAGCCCACCAGGCCATTGATGGCGATGAAGGTGACGTTGTTGATCATCAGCAGGCCCTGGCACAGCGTGAGCAGGGCGAGGCGGGGGTTCATCAGCGGGCTTCCAGGACGGCCATGCAGGCCAGCGCGGCCAGCGGTGCGGTGTCGGCGCGCAGCGTGCGCGGGCCCAGCGACACCGGATGGAAACGGTGTTGGCCAGCCAAGGCCTGCTCGGCCGGGCTCAGGCCGCCTTCGGGGCCGCTGAGGAAGATCACGGGGGCGGTCGACTGCAAGGCCTCGACCTGGCGTAACAGGGGCATGGCCTGTGCGTCCAGGCTCAACATCAGGCGCTCACTTTGCACGTCACTTTCCATGGCGAGCAGCCAGTCCCGCAGCGGCACGGGCGGCGCCACCACGGGCACGCGGTTGCGGCCGCTCTGCTCGCAGGCAGCCACGGCAATGGCCTGCCAGTGCGAGGCCTTGCGTTCGGCCCGGTCACCCGCCACTCGCAACACCGAGCGCTCGCACACCAGTGGCTGGATGGCGCGGGCGCCCAGCTCGGTGGCCTTTTCCACCAAGGTGTCCATGCGCTCGTTGGCGGGCATGCCCAGGGCCAGGGTCACCGGGCGCTGCAGTTCGCGCTCCGCTGCGCGGTGGGCCAGCACCCGCGCACTCACCTCGCGGCGCCCGATGGCCAGCACCTCGGCCGCCCACTCGCCACCGTGCCCGTCGAACAGCGTCAACTCGGCGCCGGGTTGAAGGCGCAACACCTGCACATGCCGGGCGGCATTGGCGGGCAGGAGCAACTCAAGGCCGGCGGCGAGCACCGTGTCGACGTGGAGGCGGGGATCAGGCATGCGCGCGAGTGTGCACCAGCGCTGGGCGGCCAGGCCCCGGGGCCGCCAACGGGCCAGCGCGGCCAGCGGCGCGTGGCCCCGCGCCGCGCCGCGTCACTTCTTGGCCGAGTCGCGCAACTCGCGCCGCAGGATCTTGCCCACCGCCGACTTGGGCAGGTCGGTGCGGAACTCCACCACCTTGGGCCGCTTGTAGCCGGTGAGATTGGCCTCGCAGAAAGCGCGCACATCGGCCTCGGTGACTTTCGGGTCTTTCTTCACCAACACCAGCTTGACCGCCTCGCCGGCCTTCTCGTCCGGCACGCCCACGGCGGCGCACTCCAGGATGCCGGGCATCTGGCTGAGCACATCCTCGATCTCGTTCGGGTACACATTGAAGCCCGAAACCAGGATCATGTCCTTCTTGCGATCGACGATGCGGAAGTAGCCACGCTCGTCCACCGTGCCGATGTCCCCGGTGCGGAAGAAACCGTCGGCCGTCATCACCTTGGCGGTCTCGTCGGGCCGCTGCCAGTAGCCGGCCATCACCTGTGGGCCGCGGATGGCGATCTCGCCGGCCTGGCCCATCGGCACCTCGTTGCCCTCGTCGTCCAGCAGCGTGAGTTCGGTGTTGGGCATCGGCAGGCCGATGGTGCCGGTGTAGGCCGTGGCGTCCACCGGGTTGCAGGTGGCCGAGGGGCTGGTCTCGCTCAGCCCGTAGCCTTCACAGATCGGGCAGCCGGTCTTCTCGAGCCACAGCCGCGCGGTGCCTGCCGTCACGGCCATGCCGCCCCCGACCGAGATCTTCAGGTGGCTCCAATCGACCTTGTCGAAATCGGCGTGATTGGCCATGCCGGCAAACAGCGTGTTCACGGCCGGCAAGCTGTGGAAGGGCTGGGCCGCCAGGTCCTTGAACATGGCGCTCACGTCGCGTGCATTGGCGATCAGGATGTTGCATCCGCCCATCTTCAGGCCCAGCATCATGTTCGTGTTGAAACCGAAGATGTGGTACAGCGGCAGCGCGCAGACGGTGACGATCTGCTGCCCGGCCGGGATCTTCTTCAACGCTGGCTGGTACCAGGCTTCGGCCTGCAGCACGTTGGCCACCAGGTTGCGGTGCAGCAGCACGGCGCCCTTGCTCACGCCCGTGGTGCCGCCGGTGTACTGCAGCACGGCAATGTCGTCCGGCCCCACCTTGGGCGGCGAATGGGTCTTGCCGCGGCCGGCGGCCACCGCGTCGTTGAAACGCACGGCGCCGGGCAGCGAATAGGCCGGCACCATCTTCTTCACACGGCGCACCACGTGGTTGACCACGGCGCCCTTCAGGAAGCCCAGCATGTCGCCCATGGAGGCCAGCACCACCTTCTTGGTGGGCACCGCGTCGATCACCTGCTGCAGCGTGGCGGCAAAGACCTCGATCACGAAGATCGCCTTGGCGCCCGAATCCTTGAGCTGGTGCTCCAGCTCGCGCGGCGTGTATTGCGGATTGACGTTCACCACCACGTAGCCGGCGCGCAGGATGGCCGCCACCACCACCGGGTATTGCGGCACGTTGGGCATCATCACCGCCACGCGGTCGCCGCGCTCCAGGCCGGCGCCTTGCAACCAGGCGGCCAAGGCCCTGGACGCCTCGTCCACCTCGCGGAACGAGATCGACTTGCCCATGAACTTGTAGGCCGTCAGATCGCGGTACCTGCGAAAGCTGTCATCCAGCAACGCCACCAGCGAGGGGTATTGATCTGTGTCGATGTCCGCCGGCACGCCCGCGGGGTATTGCTTCAGCCAGGTCTTCTCCATCACTCGCTCCAGAACCAGCCCCGATTCTTGCTGAAAGCTGACGGCTGCACGATCAGGACATTCGATAGCGGGGGTTGACCCGGGGGCACTCCGTGTTGGCCAGCGATGCTTCGTGCCTCGATCGACCAAGCCGCTCGGCCGCTGCCGAATCACGGGTATTCCCGCTAGACCCCCCGAACGAGGGGGCCACGGCGCCCTCATTGAGGGCAGAAATTAATGATCGCCTAGCGCTTGTATCCGATGGTGTGGTTGCAGCGCGCGCTCGGACTTCGGCCCATGCCGCGCCAACAAGATCGAGACCCCTCTGAAACGCGTTCTGAGATCCCGGGAGAAGACCATGAGCACCACACAAAGGCACCCACGCCTGAATCGTCTGGCCGCGATGCTGATTGCAGCGGGCTGCGTCGCGAGTCCGGTGGTCGGTCAAACGACTCGCATCATCGGCGACAGTGGCGTCGAGGTCGTCGATGTGCCGCCCGCCATGCTGCCCTTCAACACACTGATCCTGGGCAATACGGCCGCCGGGAATGGCACCCTGAACTTCGATGCCGGTGCGCTGATCGTCAATCATGGCGGTGGCTACAGTGGGTATGTGACGGTTGGCAATCTCGGTCTGGGCACGATCAACCAGACCAACGGAGGGGGCGACTCGGTCATCAGCATCACTGGCCCACGGTACAACGGCCCAGCACCAGGCGTAGCGCCCGACCCCTGGGGAGGCTACCTGTTCATCGGCCGCGGCAATGACAGCACCGGCAGCTACGTGATGAGCGACACCTCTGGCGGCGCCAGTCAGTTGCAGTTGAACGTTGAGCACGAGATCCAGATTGGCGGTTCGAACGTATCGACCGCCCTGGGGGGCGGTTTCTCCTGCGCCACAGGCTGCACTGGCAGCTTCGTCCAGAACGGCGGCGAGGTCAACGCTGGTGGAATCACCATCGGCGTCGGGTTTTTCACCAATGCCACCGGTAGCTACACGATCAACAGCGGCACATTGAATTCATTCATCGACCTCGGCAACAGCAGCCAGGGCAACAACACCTTCACGCAGAACGGCGGCGTGGTCAACGCCAACATGTTCATCGGCAATGGCACCGATTCCCAAGGCACGTACACGCTCAACGACGGCACGGTAAACAGTGACTGGACCATTTCGATCGGGCAGGGCGGCACGGGCACTTTCGCGATGAAGGGCGGCATTGTCAACAGCACTTCGGTGGCGCTCGGTTTCAACAACGTGGGGACGTTCGAACAGTCGGCCGGACAACACAACGCCTACGAATTGTTGTTGGGTATCGATGCAGGCGGCGTGGGGGTCTACAAGCTGTCCGGCGGTACCCTGACTGTCCAGAGCGACATGATCGTGGGCCGCGGCTACTTGGGCATTGATCCAGGCGTGACCGGACTGTTCCGCCAGACCGGCGGTGAGGTGGTGACCAACACCCTCTGGATTGGCGGCGATACCCGCACCCCTTTGGAGTCGCATTTCGGCAGGGGCCGGTATGAGTTGGTCGACGGCACCGTGACGAGCCAGTTCACGACGGTCGGCAACATCGGCCCAGGGTCGGTGCTGCAGACCGGCGGCACCTTCAATGCAGGCGTGTTGCGGATCGGAAGTTCTGGCAGCTTCAACGCTGGCGGAAGCTTGACGGAGGCGAGCACCTACAACCTGCAAGCGGGGCAGCTGAACACCACCGGGACCACCCTCAGTCTGTTCGGCATGGGCACCTTCAATCACAGCGGTGGCGAGCACAACGTCACCGGCAACTTGGTCATCGGATCGGAAACCGCCTTCGTCGACCCATTCCCGGCGCTCGGGCGCGTCCTCCAGGGAATCTACAACCTCTCGGGCGGGCTGCTCAACGTTACGGGCACGACCGCGGTTGGCGCTGCAGCCAATTCAAGCGGCACCTTCAATCAGTCGGGTGGCATTGCCACGCTGTCGGGAGCACTGCTCATTGGCAAAGGCGAGAACTCGAACGGCACATACAACCTCTCGGGCACTGGCGAATTGCACGTCAGTGGTGCAATGGTCGTCGGTCACGGCGACACGAACATCAGCAGCACCTTGAACGGACTGTTCACACAGTCTGGCGGAACGGTGTCGGCCGGCGAGCTCAGCATCGGTGGCTACATCGACAGCAGCGACCCGCAGCACTTGATCTTGAATCTCGGCACCGGCCGCTATGTGATGAGCAACGGGGCCTTGAATACCGATTCGACGACCGTTGGCAACATGAGTGTGGGCACGTTCGACCAAAGCGGCGGGGTCCACACGACAGGTTCGCTGTCGCTCGGCATTTGCGGTGGCTGCAACGGGACCAATTCCGACGGCTTGTACAACCTGACCGACGGAAGCCTGATCGCCGGCTCAGAGTCGATCGGACTGTTTGGCCGTGGCAGCTTCATCCAATTGGGCGGCAGCAACACAGTGACAGGGATGCTGGCCCTGGGCAATGGCCCGATCGTGACGCCGGATGTGCCTGGCGGGCCGGACCCGATTCCGCGCCAAGGCTCGTACACGCTGAGCGGCAACGGAACACTCACGACGGACACGACGGTCGTTGGCAACCAGGGCGTCGGCTTCTTCACACAGAACGGCGGCACCCACAACAGCAACCTCGTGGTGGTCGGTGCGCAGAACCCGCTCATCGAGCGCGGCTGCGGGGACACCTGCGACGTTGGCGGCCCGGCGCAGGGCACGTACGCGATGAACGACGGTCTCCTCAACGCGGGCAGGCTTGAGATCGGCGGCAGTTCTAACGGTGCGGTGCAAACCACGATCAACGGCGGGAACGGCCTGTTCAAGCAGAATGGTGGCGTCGTCACGGTAACTAGCGGCCTGGGCATCGGCCAGTTCGGTGGCACCGGCCAGTACGACCTCAACGCCGGCATGTTGAGCGTGACAGGCACCGCCTACGTCAGCGGCAACAGCACGGGCAAGTTCAACCAGACCGGTGGCACCTTTACCGCGGACTTCGTCAACGTGGGCATCCTGGCCGGCGGTACGGGCAGCTACGCGATGTCGGGCGGCGACCTGCTCGTTAGCGGCAACCTTGGCATCGGCGGACCGGGCGCGAAGGGCACCTTCACGCACACGGGCGGCAACGTCCGCGTCGATGGCAGCCTATACGTCAACAACGACAACACGTCGCTCACCTCGGGAGGCAGCTATGCCCTGTCGGGTGCGACGAGCACATTGACCGTCGGGGGCGACTCGTTCATCGGCAATTCGAGCGGCGGCACGCCCGGCACTGGGGGCCTGTTCGTCCAATCGGGTGGCACGGCCACCTTCAACTCGGTGCTGACCATCGGCGCCGCGTCCGGCGACACGGGCCTGTACGCCTTGTCCGGCGGGACGCTGCGCACCGGGGACGTCGGCGGCAGCGGGATCGGCGACACGGTCATCGGAGCCAGTGGCATCGGCGAACTCGACAACTCGGGTGGTACCCACCAGAGCTTGAGCGGCAGCGGCCTTACGCTGGGCTTCTTCGGTGGCGGCCAGGGCACCTACAAGCTCAGCGGCACGGGTGTGCTCGAGGTCACCGGCCGCGAATTCATCGGCGCGTTCGGCACCGGCACGTTCGTGCAGTCCGGCAACACGCAGAACACCGCGGATTCGATATGGATCGGCACCGGTGATCATGGGGGCAGTTCCTACTCCTTCAGCGGCGGGACCATCCATGCCGGCGACATGGTCGTCGGCTTCTCGGCGCAAGGCAGCTTCAACCACACCGGTGGCATCAACCTGGTGGCTGGCGACCTGACGCTGGGCCTGATCAATTTCAGCAACACGATCCTGGGCAATGGAACCTATGCGCTGGGCGGCAGTGGCAGCCTGAACGTGGGCGGGAACCTGGTGCTGGGCAATCTGGCGGGCGCCACCGGCACCTTCACCTACAACACCGCGGTCGGCGACGCAGGCTCGATCACCGGCCTCGGCGGTACCTTGGTCGTCGGTGATGCCGGCACCGGCTCGTTCATCCATGGCAGCGGCCTGCTCGACCTGTCGGGCAGCAGTGGCGGCCTGGTGATTGGCCGAAGCGTGGGCGGCGGCGGGATCTACACCCAAAACGGCGGCACGCTGATCGACAGCGCGATCATCGGCGACGCCGGCACCGGCACGTACAACAACAACGCCGCCATCCACACGGTTAACGGCAGCCTCATCCTTGGCAACCAGACCACCGGCATCGGCACGTACAACAACAATGGCGGCACCAACACGGTTGCCGGCAACGTGATCGTTGGCAACGCCGGCGCAGGCACTTACAACCTCAACAGCGGCGGCAACCTGGCGGTTTCCGGGTTGGTGACCGTACAAGCCGCCGCCGGCAGTACGGGCGTGTTGAACGTGTCGGGTGGCACGCTGAGCGCGGCCAACATCAACAACCGCGGCAACGTGAACTACAGCGCCGGTTCCGTCACCTTGGGCAGTGGATCCGGCACATTGGCCAACAACGCCGGCGGCCAGGTGAACTTCTCTGGCACGGGAACTCGCGTTTTGAGCGGCAACCTCGCCAACGCCGGCGCCGTGACGCTGACCGCTGCCGCGCGGGTGAACGTCCTGGCCAACAACGGCGGGACGATCAACCTCAACGCCAACAACCTGACGGTGACCCAGGACTACACCAACGCCAACTTTGGCAGCGGCAACAGCTTCAACAAGCACGCGGGTGTCAGCGGCACCGGCCAAATCGCTGGCCTGAACGCCTCTCAGACGATCACTGGCCAAGTGTCGGCTGCCGGCTCCAACACCTTCACGCTCGACCTGGGGAATGTGCGCGGCGGCGGCGGTTCGATCACCAAGAACTACCAGGTCCTCAACAACGGCACCGGGGCCGACATCCGCGGCGCGATCCAGACCGCCGGACTGGGCAACATCACCGATGCTCGGCTCACTGGTGGCGTGACCGCAACCAATTTCGGACCGATTGCGGCCGGCGCCGACACTGGCAACTTGTCGGTCACATTCACCGGCGCGGCGGGAGCGGCGCTGAACGGCCAAAAGATCGCCGTGGTCAGCAACTTCGACAACGTCGCCTCGCAGATCATCAACGTCACCGGTGGCGCGGTGTCGGCACTGGCGGTGGGCAACGCCACCCCCACAGGCTCATCCACGGCCGTGAACCTGGGCAACTTCCGCATCGGCACGGCCGGAGCTGACACAGGCTTCAGCGTCCAGAACCAGACCTCGGGAGCGGGTGCCGAGCAACTCGGCATCAACGGCGTCTCGGCGAGCAGTGGCTTCACCGCCGCGAACGCTTTCGGCAGTGGCCTGATCGGCCCCGGCGCGGCACAGGCCGGCGCCGTGACTGCCCGCGCCAGCGGCGGCGGCGCTGCCGGTGTCAATACGGGTACGGTGACGATCAACTATGCGACCGATGGCACCAACGTCGACGCATCGTTCTCGCGCATTGCTGCCAACAGCCAGGTCATCAACGTCCAGGCCACTGGCTGGAACCTGGCCAACGGCGCTGCGTCTCCCGCAGGCCCGGTCAACCTGGGGAATTTCCACGTCGGTCTGGCCGGTGGTGCAGCGCCGCAAAGCAATGCCATCGATATCACCAACAACGCGCCGAATCTTGGGTTCACCGAGCAATTGAAGGTGAACTCGGCCGGGGTCAGCGGGGCCTTCGCCCTGACCAACAACATCGGTGGCACGGCAGTCAACGCCGGTGCAACGTTCACCAACGGGTTGAACGTGGCCCGCAACGGCGGCGTGGCCGGACTGAACACCGGCACGCTGTCGATTCAGTACCTGAGTGACGGCACAGGCGCCGGCAACAGTGGTTTCTCGGCGATCGCCGCCAACAACCAGGCCATCACTGTCAACGCCACGGGCTATCGTCTGGCCAGCGTGAACGCCATCGCCGCGGTGAACTTCAACAACGTGCACGTCGGTGACAGCGTCAGTCAGGCGCTGTTGATCACCAACACGGCGATCAACGACGGCTTCTCGGAGAAACTCAATGCAAGCTTCGGTGGCACCACGGATGCTCGCATTACCACCAGCGGCAGTTTCGCGCTGCTCGCCGCCGGGCAAAGCAACGCCAGCAGCCTGATCGTTGGTCTGAACACCACCGCCGCAGGCAGCGTGAACGGCACGGCGCGCGTCCTGCTGACGTCGGATGGCGCGGGCACCAGCGGACTGGGCACCACCGCGCTGACACCGCAGGACGTGGGCGTCAGCGGCGAGATCATCACCTCGGGCAGTGTGTTCCGCCTGGCCAGCGCGTCACCGGTGGCGCCCAATCCGGTGAACTTCGGCAACGTGCGCGTGGGGGCCAGCACCGACCAGGCGCTGACGATCACCAACACCGCGGCCAACGACGGCTTCAGCGAGAAGCTCAACGCCAGCATCGGCGAGGCGACCGCAGGAGTGACGAGCAACGGCGGCTCGTTCGCCCTGTTGGCGGCGCAAGGCAGCAACAGCACCAGCCTGCACGTAGGCCTGGACACCAGCAGCGCTGGCGCCAAGAACGGCAGCGCCACGATCTCCCTGGTGTCCGACGGAGCAGGCACCAGCAACCTCGGCCAGACGCCACTGCCGTCGCAGACCGTGACGATCACCGGTGGTGTCTACAACATGGCCGTCGGTGTGGCGACACCCGATCCGATTGTCTTTGCCAACCGCCGCGTCGGCGATGCGGCAACACAAGCCCTGACCGTGGCCAACAACGCGGCCGGCGGTGGGTTCTCCGAGGCCCTCAATGCCAGCTTCTCGGGCGCCTCAGGAGCCGCCTCGAACAACGGTGGCACGGTGCTCAACCTGGCAGCGGGCTCGTCTAACGCAGCGTCGATGAACGTGGGCCTGAACACTGGCACCGCAGGGGCCAGGAGCGGCACGGTAACCTTGGCCTATCAGAGCGATGGCACCGGCGCCAACGGCAACAGCGGCTTGGCCGCCATCGCGGCAGGCACGCAGACGATCAGCGTGTCGGGCAACGTCTACAACGCTGCCGTAGGCAATGCCTCGCCTGCACCGATCGTGATGAGCCGGCGTGTCAACGACGTCGCCACGCAGACACTGACTGTGTCCAACAGCGCTGCGGCGGGCCTGTTCTCTGAAGCCCTCAATGCGGGCTTCTCGGCCAGCACTGGCAGCGCCAGCCACAACGGTGGCGGCATCAGCAACCTCATTGCCGGCGGCAGCGATGCCAGCGCGATGAGTGTCAGTCTGAACACCAGCACCGCAGGGGCCAAGAGCGGCACCGTGACGCTGGCCTACCAGACCGATGGCACCGGATCCAACGGCCATAGCGGCCTGACCGCCATCGCCGCAGGCACGCAGACCATCAGCGTCTCCGGCAACGTCTACACCGCAGCGGTCGGGCAGGTGTTGCCACCCACGACCATCAACTTCGGTGTCGTCCACGTGGGTGATGTGGTGGGCACCATCGGCATTGCGGTGAAGAACAACGCGGCCGTCACGGCACTGAATGACCAACTGACTGGCGCCATCACATTGGCCGGCGGCGCGTTCAGCGCAAGCGGCAATCTGGGCGCCGGGTTGGGTGCCGGGCAGACCGACAGCACGAGCCTGCGTGTCGGCGTGAATACCAGTGCCGCCGGCGTCCTGACCGGCAGTGCAAGCGTCAACCTCAGCAGCCACAACGCCGAAATGGCCGATCTGTTGCTCGGCACGACCACGCTGGACCTCCAGGCCCAGGTGAACAACTACGCCAATCTCGACATCATCCGGATTCCCGGGCTTGGGACCTTCACCCGCTCCGGCAACGTGTTCACACTGAACCTGGGTGCATTTGCGCTGGGCTCGGGCACCCAGTCGGCCACGCTGAACGTCAAGAACGCGGTCAGCGACCCAGCCGATGATGCTGATGGCGGGTTCTGTTTGCCAGGATCGCCTTGCTCGACCGACGGTGTACTCGACTTCGCACTCGGTGGGTTTTCGGGCTTCCACGACCTCCAGGCCGGCCACAGCAGCGGCGACTTGACCATTGGCTTCAACACCTTGGCGGTGGGCACCTACGAGGACGATATCGACCTCAACTGGTTCGGCCACAACGCCAACTGGACGCAGGATGGATTGACGCACTACACCTTGCGCATCCTCGGCACAGTCTACGATGGCACGGGGACTGTTCCCGAGCCGGGGAACCTGGTCTTGGTGTTGACTGCACTCGGGCTGGCCGCTGCTGCTACGCGTCGTCGTCGGGTCCGGTCGAGCTTCGGCAAGCAGTCGCCCTGCGCGGCCAAGCTGGCCGCCTGAGGGAAGGAAACCCTGCATGCTGAAGACTTGGCAGTTCGTCGTACTGATGCTCTGTTCGGTGCTGGCCGCCGCGCTGGTGATCGCCAACATGGTGCTGTTCACGCAAAACCGCGCCGAACAGCAGCAGATCAACGGGCGGCAGCAGTTCATCCAGCAAAGCCTCCAGCTGGAATCGCTGTACCAGCAGTTGATCAAGGGTGTGGCTGAGCTGGCGGCACGCCAAGGTGACGAGCAGTTGAAGTCCGTCCTCAGCTCGCAAGGCATCACCTTCTCGCGCAACCCGTCGCCCGCGGCGGGCTCTTCGCAGGCGGCGGGCTCAGCGGCCTCGCCGGCCAAGAAATAGCACTCGGCCCGCATCCATCCATGAGCAGCGAATCCCCCGAACCCGACGCTGGGCCCGTCCGCACCACGTCCGACCGGCACGGCATGCGCAGGGCCATGCCGCCGCCCGAGCCGAAACGCTGGGGTGCCTTCTGGCCGATGTTGATCGCCACGACGGCGTTCCTGGGCTGGACCGCGTTCCAGACCACGCAACTTCTTGCCGAAAGCACGTCCCTGGCGGCGACCAAGGCCCAGCAGGAACCCATCGTGCAGAACGCCAACAAGATGCGGCAGTCGCTGGACTCGATCGCCGCCCAGACGCAAAGGCTCGCTGACCAGGGCAACGCCAATGCCAAGGCGCTGGTCGACGAGCTGCGCAAGCGCGGTGTCACGATCAATGCCACCAATGCCGCGGCACCCGGGGGGTCCGCCGCACCATCGCCAACGTCGCGCTGACGCGTCCAGCGCCAATGGGCCTGCCTGCGTGCCCGCGTGCCGGGTTATGCTTGCCTGAGCACCTCGCCCGATGCCATGGCCGCCGACCCTTCTGCCGCGATGCCCGACGGGTTCGACCTTGCCCAGCGCGTTGCCGTGCCGCTGCCTGGTGTGGCGGCAGTCTGGTCCGTTCGCCTGTTGGGTGCCGTCGAGGCGCATGCGCCGGGCCGCTCGCTGGTGCACTGGCCCTCGCGCGCCGCGGCCGCGCTGCTGGCGCGGCTGGCCCTGGCGCCAGATCGCAACCACCCCCGTGAGGAGTTGATCGAGCTGCTGTGGCCCGGCGTGGCGCTGGACGTGGGCCGCAACCGCCTGCGCCAGACCTTGTCCACGCTGAAGGGGCTGCTGGAGGTGGGCGCGGCTGCGCCGGTGCTGCAGGCCGACCGCATGGCCGTGCGCGCCGTGCCCGGTGCCCTGGCTTGCGATGCGGCCAACTTCGAACGTTGGCTTCGCGCTGGCGACACCGAGCGTGCCCGCCAGGCCTACCGGGGTGAGTTGATGCCGGGCTTCTACAACGAGTGGGTCATCGACGAGCGCCGCCGCTTGTCCACCTTGTTCGAACACCTCGACGCGCTGCCCCTGCTGCCTGCCAGCCCAAGACGAGACGCGTCGCCCGAGGCACTGCGGCCCACGGCCGGGCAACTGCCCAATTTCTGGACCTGTCTTTTTGGCGTTGAACACAATGCCACACGCGTGCGCGAGCTGATCCGTCACCAGCGCCTGGTCACGCTGTTCGGGCCAGGTGGGAGTGGCAAGACCCGGCTCGCGGTCGAGGCGGCCCGGGCCCTGCAAACCCCTGCCGGCTGGGCACCGCAGGGCAACGACGACGGGCCTGCGTTCGACCGCATCGCCTTCGTGTCGCTGGTGGACTGCACCGATGTACACCACGCCATGGATGCCGTTGCCAGTGCACTGGGCATCGTTGGCCACGATCCGCTGGCGCGCATCGCTCGTGTACTGGCTGGTCAGCGCACCCTGCTGGTGCTGGACAACCTCGAACAGCTGGTCGGCCAAGTCGACGCGATGCTGCTGCAGCTGCTCACCGACACGGCCACGCTGCATCTGCTGGTCACCTCGCGCCAGCGCCTCGCGCTCGACGGCGAACATGTCTTTGAGCTGGCTGGGCTGCTTGGACCGACCTCCGCCGCGCCGGGCGCCCCTGGCAACTCCACTGTCGAGGCCGCATCCAGCCAGCCCGCGGTGGCGCTGTTCGTTGATCGGGCCCGCGCAGTACGCGCTGATTTCGCATTGGGTGCTGCCAATGGGGCGGCGGTCTGCGAGCTGGTTCAGCAACTGGCCGGCATGCCCCTGGCCATCGAGCTGGCCGCCTCACGCATGCGCAGCCTATCGCCGCAGGCCTTGCTGGCCTTGCTGGCGGAAGGCGACACGCCCATGCTCGATCTGCTGGCGCGGGGCAGCGCCGGCCCGAGCCTGGCGCAGCGCCACGCCTCCATGCGGCATGTGGTGGACTGGAGCTGGCGGCAGCTCAGTCCGCCGTTGATCGAGCTGCTGGGCGCACTGGCCGCCTTCGCTGCGCCGGCGCTGGTCGACACCGTGGCCGCCGCGGCCGGTCTGGACCTGCGCACGGCACGAGAACGCCTGGACCTGCTGCGCGACAGCTCGCTCGTGGTGTCGCGACAGGACGAGCGGGGCCGGCAACGCTGCGTGCTGCTGCAGCCGGTGCGCGAGTTCGTGCTGGAGCGCACCGATGCCGCTGCGGCCGCGGCAACCCGAGCTCGGCTGCGCCACTGGTTGATCGAGTTCGGCCGACGCTGCGCCGCACTGGGGCACCGTGCGATCGACGAGGTGGAGGCGGAAATGCCGCTGATTCATGCCGCCATCCTCGCCGGCGTGGCCGATGGGGCGTACACGCAGGCGGCCCAGATCGCAGTGGGCTTGCGCCGGCATTGGGAGGTGGACACGCGCGCCGGGCTCCCTTTGTCGATCATGCGCGCCCTTCAAGCCGCCCTGCCCGAACTGCGCGATTCAGCGCTGCGCAGCGACCTGTGCGCGCTGCTCAGTTTCACCTCATCGATGGCCGGCCTGGCCAGCGAGGCACTGGCGCTGGCAAATGCCGCGCTGGAGCATGCCCCTGACCCGCAACGCCGCGCCCGGGCCTTGCAGCGCTGGTGCAGTTCGGTGACCGCATCGGGCAAGAACCTGCAGGCGGTGGACGTGCCGCTCGGCGAAGCCCTGCACCTGGCGCGCCAGGTGGGCGACCTGGAGCTGGAGGGCTTGATCCTGCGCACGCAATTCCTGGTCACCGTCAACCGCGACGATGACAACCTGCGTGGCGAGGCGCTGGCTGCGCAGGCCCAAGCGGTGTGGGAGCGCCTGGGCCACCGTCGCAATGCCTATGGCGGTCTGATGGATCGCGCCTCGTGCTGGATCGAACTGGGCCGCTGCGATGAAGCGGCGACTGCATTGGCCGCCTGCGAACAGGTGGCTCGACAGGAGCGATACGCCACAGGCTACATCACCGCGGCCTGGCAGCTGGGGCGGGTCCTGGTGCGCCAGCGCCAAGGCGATGCCGCCCTGGCGGCGTTTCAACGTTGCGTTCACGGGGCCTGGCAACACAACCGGCCGATCTATGTGGCCGATGCCTTGGTGCTGGTGCCCATGGGCTTGACCATCACGGGGCAATGCGACGCCGCGGCTCGGGTGCTGGGCTTCGCCGTCCCGAACTGGCAGCGCCAGAGCGGCGACTTCTACCCCGAGCTGGAGCGCGATGTGCGCTTCACGCGCCGGCTGCTGCTGCACGCGCTGGGCCCGATGCGACTGGAAGCCCTGCGCATCGAAGGCAGCAGCCTCACGCTGCCCGAGGCGGTTGCACTGGCGCTGGGCAACGGCCGTCCTTGAGCGCAACAGGGGTCCGGTATGCTGTGCCGACACGCAGGCCAGCGATGCCGGTCCATCCGCCACCTCCCATCCACCACGACGCGAGCAGTCGCGCCGACGCAGCCGCTTCGACGTCGCAGGGCGGGCTCTGGTCGCTGCGCCTGCTGGGCGCCGTGGAAGCGCACGGCCCGGGACGCAGCCTGACGCGCTGGCCCTCGCGCGCCGTGGCCGCGCTGCTGGCGCGCCTGGCCATGGCGCCCGATCGTGCCCACCCGCGCGAGGAGTTGGTGGAGCTGCTGTGGCCGGGCGTGGCCCTGGACGTGGGACGCAACCGCTTGCGCCAGGTGCTGTCCACCCTGAAGAGCATCCTCGAACCCGTCGGCGCAAGCACGCCGCAGCCGGTGCTGGCGGCGGATCGGCTGAGCATCCGCCTGGTCAAGGGCCGCCTCGTTTGCGATGTCACGGCCTTCGAGCAGTTGGCGCGCAGCGGGGCTGCCGAGGCCGCGTTGGCGATGTACGGCGGTGAATTGCTGCCCGGCTTCTACGACGAGTGGATCGACGACGAGCGCAGGCGCCTGGCTGCACTGCACGAGCGCATGGCGCTGCATGTTTCGACACCCCGCGCCGACACCCTGCCAAGGCCTGCACCCGCGCACTTGGCAAAGACCGATGCCGCCGGTGCCAGCCTCGCTGCCACACCGCCGCGCGGCCCGGCGCCAGGCACCCAGGTCCTCCTGCCCACCTACCTCACCCGCCTGTTCGGCGCCGAGCAGGCCATGGCGCAGCTTGCCGAGGCGGTGTCGGCGCACCGGCTGGTCACCATCGTGGGCCCGGGCGGCGCCGGCAAGACGCGCCTGGCGGTGGAAACGGCCCGACAACTGGGCAGCCGCATCGGCCCGGCCGAGCATGACACCGAGGGCAACGGTCCATTCGACCTGGTGGCTTTCGTCTCGCTGCTGACCTGCAGCACGCGGGGCCAGGCCTGCGACGCGCTGATCAGCACCTTGCAGATTGCCAGCGGTGCCGACGGCGCCCTGCTGGCCCTGTCGCGCGCGCTGGCCGGGCGCCGCGTGCTGCTGGTGCTGGACAACCTGGAGCAGCTGGTCCCGCAGGCCGACAACCTGGTCTCGCAGCTCGTGACCACGCTGCCGCGCCTGCACGTGCTGGCCACATCGCGGCGGGCCCTGGGGCTGGATGGCGAACGCGAGTTCGCGCTGGGCCCATTGACCCAATTGACCCCCTTGAGCCTGCAGCGCACGCAGGCACCCGCCGGCGCGCCCAGCGAGGGCACGGCGGCCGCCACGAACCCGGCCGTCGCCTTGTTCGTCGACCGCGCCCAGGCGGTGCGGTCCGACTTTCATCTGAGCACGCGCAACGCGGGCACCTTGTCCGAGCTGGTGCATGCCTTGGAAGGCATGCCACTGGCCATCGAGCTGGCTGCCGCGCGCATGCGCAGCATCACGCCGGCCGAGATGCTGGCACGCCTGGGCGACGCCGGTACGCCGCGCCTGGACCTGTTGGCCCGCAAGGGCCCGCGTGGCGCGTTTGACCCGCGCCATTCGTCCATGCAGCGCACCATCGAGTGGAGCTGGCAGCTGTTGACCCCCGAACAGACGCGCCTGCTGACGGCACTGACGGTGTTCGGCACCAGCTTCAGCGCCGACGCCGCACGCGTGCTCACCCGGGGCGACGGCCTGTCCAGTGCCTTGGTGCTGGACGAGCTGGTCGCGGCCTCGCTGGTGCATGCACAGCGCGACGGTGAGGGCCTGCGCTTCGCCCTGTACCAGCCGATCCGCGAATACGCCGCGTCGCAGCTCGACGCGGTCGCCGGGCGTCATTGGCGCGCCCGCCTGCGGGCCTGGGCCATCGAGTGGGCGCGCGCGCTGCCGGCCACACCATCGCTGGCCGCGCTGCGCGCCGAGATGTCCAACCTCGTGCACGCGCTGGCCAGTGCAGTGGCCGACGACGCGTCTGCCGAGGCCATCGCGCTGCTGCTGACACTGCGACGCTGCCTGGAAGACGTGGAGCTGCCGGCCGAGGGCCTGGCGCACGCGCAGGCGGCGGTGGCGGCGTGCCCCGATGCGCTGCTGCGCACGCAAGGCCTGTCGCTGCTGGCGGCACCGTTGTTCGTGGCCGGCCAGGCGGCCAATGCGCTGCAGCACGCGCAGGACGGCCTGGCCGCCGCCAGGACCTGCGGCGCCGCGCCCGCCATCCTGGGCCGGGCACTGCACACCGTGGCCCGGGTGCGCTGGCGCTCGCGTCGTCGCGCCGAAGAGGTGGAGCCGCTGCTCGATGAAGCGCAGGCCCTGCCCGGTGCCACGGCCGATCTGGAGCTGCAGGCCTCGCTGCTGGCGCTGCGGGCCTTCGTCACCAACGCCCACCACCGCGACCACGTGCTCGGTGAGCAGCTCCACGCACAGGCACTGGCCCTGTGGCAGCGGCTGGGCAACCAGCACGCCATCGACAGCGGCCGCTACAACCTGGCGGTGTGTGCACAGAACGCGAATCGCCACGCCGACACCCTGGCCCGTCTGCAGCCGGTGATCGCCAGTGCGCGCCAGCTGCAGGACTGGCGGCGCCTGAGCCAGTCGCTGAACGTGCGCGGCAATGCCCACAGCGGCTTGCGGCAATGGTCGCTGGCGGTGGCCGACTACCAGGACTGCCTGCGCGTGGCCTGGTCCGGCATGGCCTCCTACGATCTGGCTTTTGGTCTTTGGAACCTGCCGCGAGCGCTGGCCCACCTGCGCCGGCCGAAAGTCGCGATGAGCCTGATGGCCTTTGCGGCAGCCTTCTGGACCACGCACTTCGGCGAGTTGTCGCCCACCGACCAGCGTTATGTGCTGCGTGTGCGACGCCTGGTGCAGGGCCAGGCCAGCGCTGCAGATCTCACCGAGCGGTGGCAGCAGGGTGAGCGCATGACCTTGCCCCAGGCGGTGGCGATGGCGCTGGCGGTGCCAACTGGTGTGCCGGCCGACTTGGCAAGCTGATGCGCGAAGGTCAGCGCGGCCAGACGATGTCGAAGCGCCGCCGGCCGTGGATGCGATAGACGCCAAAGTCGGCCGCGTCGAGCGTGGCGATGCGTTGGATGCCGGTGCTTTCGGCCAGCCAGACGAGCTCGATGTCGGCCCAGTCGGGGTCGAGGTCGGCGTACTTGTCCAGCAGCCAGGACATGCGTGCGAAACCAGCGGCGTCCGGCGTGTGGAGCCGCACAGCGCCTTGGCAGGCCAGCTCCGCGACCAGTCGACGGTCGCGTGCGGGCAGCTGCCAGGCCGTTTCGGCCAGCACCGAGCCCACCGTGTGCAGCACCCCGCGGTAGCCGGCCATCCAGCGCCGGGCAGCACCGTGCAGTGGGTCGCTCACCGAGTACAGCGCGACAAGGACACCCGTATCCAGCAGTACAGCCTCGGCGGTGGCTGCCGGCGGGCGGCTCGAAGCCGTGCGCATCAAGGTGTGCGGCTTGCCTTGCGCGCAGCCAGTCGCGCGCCGATGACCTCGCGCACGCGGGCCTTGTCGGCCGAGCGACCACCCAGGTCGCCCGCGCCGATCAGCCCCAGCGCCTCGAACGCACGGTAGTTGGCGCTGGGCTCGGCGGGCTCGGTGGCGGTGGCGCTGCGCGCACGCCGCTGCTGCTGCTGCGGCCGCGCCAGGTACTCGGCCAGCACCTCCTGCACCACCAGGCTCTTGCTCACGCCGCGTTCGGCGCAGTGCAGCTCAAGTGCCGATTCAAGTGCCGGCTGCAGGCGAACGGTCAGCGTCATGGTCAACCCCTCAGGTAATACAAGGTTCAACGCCAGTGTATTACATGTCGAAGCCATCTGCCCGCAGGCCAGTGCCCACGTTCGGCGAGCTCGCCCGAGAACCCTTCCGGCTCAGGCCCTCAAAGCGGCCAGCACCTCGTCCAGCATCTTCTTCGCGTCGCCGAAGAGCATGCGGTTGTTGTCCTTGTAGAACAGCGGGTTGTCGACGCCGGCGTAGCCGGAAGCCATGCTGCGCTTCATGACGATGGAGGTCTTGGACTTCCAGACTTCCAGCACCGGCATGCCGGCGATGGGGCTGGTGGGGTCGTCCTGCGCGGCCGGGTTCACGATGTCGTTGGCGCCGATGACCATGGTGACATCGGTCTTGGGGAAGTCCTCGTTGATCTCGTCCATCTCCAGCACGATGTCGTAGGGCACCTTGGCCTCGGCCAGCAGCACGTTCATGTGGCCGGGCATGCGGCCGGCCACCGGGTGGATGCCGAAGCGCACGTTGACACCCTTCTCGCGCAGCAGCTTGGTGATCTCGTAGACCGTGTGCTGGGCCTGCGCCACCGCCATGCCGTAGCCGGGCACGATGATGACGTTCTTGGCCTCGCGCAGCAGTTCGGCGGTTTCCGCCGCAGCGATCGGTGCCACCTCACCTGCCGGTTGCGCCCCGCCCGCTGCCGCCGCGGGCGTCCCACCGCCGGTGCCGAAGCCGCCGGCGATCACGCTGATGAAGTTGCGGTTCATGGCGCGGCACATGATGAGCGAGAGGATCGCGCCCGAGGAGCCGACCAGTGCGCCCACGACGATGAGCAGGTCATTGCTGAGCATGAAGCCCGTGGCCGCCGCGGCCCAGCCCGAATAGCTGTTGAGCATGGAGACGACCACCGGCATGTCGGCACCGCCGATGGCCATGACCATGTGCACGCCGAACAGCAGCGCAACCACGGTCATCACGATCAGTGGCGTCATGCCGGCCTGGATGCTGTGCGCATGCAGGAACTCACGCCCGAACCAGATCACCACCAGCAGGCCCAGCAAGTTGAGCCAGTGCCGCCCGGGCAGCATCAGGGGCTTGCCGCCAATCTTGCCCGAGAGCTTGCCGAAGGCAATGATCGAGCCGGAGAAGGTGACGGCGCCGATGAGGATGCCGATGTAGATCTCCACTTCGTGGATCGACTTCTCGGCCTCGGTCGGAAACACGGTGGACGTGTCGATGTAGCTGGCGAAGCCGACCAGGCAGGCGGCCAGGCCCACCAGGCTGTGCATCAACGCGACGAGCTCCGGCATCTGCGTCATCTGCACCTTCTTCGCGGCGAACAGGCCAATGCTGCCGCCAACCACGAGGGCACCGACGATCCAACCGTAGCCTGCCGGCGAAACGCGCGGGCCGAGCAGGGTGGCCAACACGGCGATGGCCATGCCGATGATGCCGAACAGGTTGCCGCGCCGCGCGGTCTCGGGGTTCGCGAGCCCCCCCAGGCTGAGGATGAACAGGATGGTGGCGCCAATGTAGGAAACGGTGGCAAGGCTTGCAGTCATGTCCGTCTCCTTTTACTTGCGGAACATGGCCAGCATGCGCCGCGTGACCGCGAAACCGCCGAACATGTTGACAGCCGTGAGCGCCAGCGCGACCACGGCCAGACCCAGGATCAGCTGCGATGGCCGATCCACTCCGGCGCCCGCGATCAGCGGCGGCGCCACTTGCACCAGCGCCCCGATGGCGATGATGGACGAGATGGCATTGGTGACACTCATCAGCGGCGTGTGCAGCGCCGGCGTCACGTTCCAGATCACCATGTTGCCGATGAAGCAGGCCAGCACGAACACGGTGAAGTGGGCAAGGAAGCTGGCCGGTGCGTACAAGCCAACGAGCCCGAAGGCCAGTGCGCCCGCGCCGAACATCGTCACCAGGGACTTGGTCGACATCGGCGCGCCGGCGCCATGGCCGTGCCCCTTGGGCGCGGCAGCGGCCACTGCGGCCGGCTTGGCCTGCGGCGCCACGGCCGGCAGTTTGGGCGGTGGCGGCGGCCAGGTGATGTTGCCGTCCTTGATGACGGTCAGACCGCGGATGGCGTCGTCTTCCATGTTGACGTTGATGACGCCGTCCTTGGTCTTGCACAACTCCTCGCTCACGCGCCACAGGTTGGTCGCGTACAGGGTCGAGGACTGCTTGGCCAGTCGGCTGACCAGGTCGGTGTAGCCGATGATGGTGACACCGTGGCGGACCACGGCCTCGCCGGGAACGGTGAGCTCGCAGTTGCCACCCTGCTCACCCGCCATGTCGACGATGACACTGCCCGGCTTCATGCTCTTGACCATCTCGGCGGTGATCAGCTTGGGCGCGGGCTTGCCCGGGATCAGCGCGGTGGTGATGATGATGTCCGCGTCCTTGGCCTGCTTGGCGTACATCTCGCGCTGGGCCTGCTGGAAGCCCTCGCTCATCACCTTGGCGTAGCCGCCGCCGCCCGAGCCTTCTTCCTCGTAGTCGACCTTGACGAATTCGCCGCCCAGCGACACCACCTGGTCGGCGACCTCGGCGCGCGTGTCGTTGGCGCGCACGATGGCGCCCAGGTTGGCCGCGGTGCCGATGGCAGCGAGACCCGCCACACCGGCACCGGCAATGAACACCTTGGCTGGCGGGATCTTGCCGGCGGCGGTGATCTGGCCATTGAAGAAGCGCCCGAAGGCATTGGCGGCCTCGATCACGGCGCGGTAGCCGCTGATGCCGGCCATCGAGGTGAGCGCGTCCATCTTCTGCGCGCGCGACAGCTGGCGCGGCAATGAGTCGATGGCCAGCACGGTGGCGCCCCGGCCCGCCAGTTGCTGCATGAGTTCCGGGTTCTGCGCGGGCCAGATGAAGCTGATCAGGGTGCCGCCTTCGCGCATCAGCCCCACTTCGGCCGGGCTCGGTGCCCGCACCTTGAAGACGATGTCGGACTTGGCCCAGAGCTCGGCCGCCGTTGGCAGCACTTCAGCGCCGGCGGCGCGGTAGGTGTCGTCTGCGAAATTGGCCGCGTCGCCGGCACCGCTTTCCACGGCCACCGAGAACCCCAGCTTGACGAGCTTTTCCACCACATCGGGCACGGTCGCGACGCGCTTCTCTTCTGCCGCCGTTTCCTTCGGAACTCCGATCAACAAGGCCATGAACTCATCTCCTCACATGCTGTGTTTTGGTGCACAACTTCTTCAGGAAGCTTACCCGAGATCAAGCTCGGGTCACACCGCTACCATCCCTGGATGAACCCGCCACGATGGAAGCCCAGCGTCACGGTGGCCGCGATCATCGAACGCGACGGCCGCTTCCTGCTTGTCGAAGAACAAACTCCGGAGGGGCTGCGGCTGAACAACCCGGCCGGCCATCTGGACCCGGGCGAGTCGCTCTTGCAGGCCGTGCAGCGCGAATGCCTGGAGGAAACCGCCTGCCGTTTCGCCCCCCAGGCATTGCTGGGCGTCTACCAGTCGCGCTTTCAGCGCCCGGCGCGCCCGGGCCATCCGGCCGAGGATGTGAGCTACCTGCGCTTTGCCTTCGCCGGCACGGTGGGCGAGCCCGAACCGGGCCGTGCACTGGACGAGCCGATCGTGCGCACGCTGTGGCTCACCCGCGACGAAATCGCCGCGCAGGCGGCGCGGCACCGCAGCCCCTTGCTGATGCGTTGCATCGACGACCACCGCGCCGGCCGCCGATACCCGCTGGACACCCTGTTCGCCGACCCTTCGATCCACGGCTGATCGGGCGGCCAGGGACAATGGCGCCCAACATGCCTGCCCCCCACCACCGCATCGTCGTCGGCCTGTCCGGCGGCGTGGACTCCGCCGTCACCGCCTGGCTGCTCAAGCAGCAGGGGCACGAGGTGGTCGGCATCTTCATGAAGAACTGGGAAGACGACGACGACAGCGAATACTGCTCGTCCAACATCGATTTCGTCGACGCGGCGGCCGTGGCCGACGTGATCGGCATCGAGATCGAGCACGTCAACTTCGCGGCCGAGTACAAGGACCGGGTCTTCGCCGAGTTCCTGCGCGAGTACCAGGCCGGCCGCACGCCCAACCCCGACGTGCTGTGCAATGCCGAGATCAAGTTCAAGGCCTTCCTGGACCACGCGATGCGGCTCGGCGCCGAGAAGATCGCCACCGGCCACTACGCCCGCGTTCGCGAAAGCAGCGGCCGGTTCGAGCTGCTCAAGGGCCTGGACCCGGCCAAGGACCAGAGCTACTTCCTGCACCGTCTCAGCCAGGCGCAGTTGTCGCGCACGCTGTTCCCGGTGGGCGAACTGAGCAAGACCGAGGTGCGGCGCGTGGCCGAGGACATCGGCCTGCCCAACGCGAAGAAGAAGGACTCCACCGGCATCTGCTTCATCGGCGAGCGCCCCTTCCGCGAGTTCCTCAACCGCTACCTGAGCCACACCCCCGGCCCGATCCAGGACGACCGAGGCCGCACGCTGGGCCAGCATGTGGGCCTGAGCTTCTACACGCTGGGCCAGCGGCAGGGCTTGGGGCTGGGCGGCATCAAGGACAAAGGGGCGCCCCGCGGCGGCGGCGCGCACGCGCCCTGGTTCGTGGCTCGCAAGGAGCTGGACACCAACACGCTGCGCGTGGTGCAGGGGCACGAGCACCCGTGGCTGCTGTACTCGGCCTTGCGGTTCGACAATGCCAGCTGGGTGGCCGGTGCCTCTGCGCCGCCGGGGCCTTGTGCGGCCAAGGCGCGCTATCGACAATCTGACGCGTCCTGCACGCTGGCACCGGGGCCGATCGGTTCGTTCGATCTGGCCTTCGATGCGCCGCAGTGGGCGGTCACGCCGGGGCAATCGGCGGTGCTCTACGACGGCGAGGTGTGCCTGGGCGGCGGGGTGATTGCCAGCGCCACGCCACAGTTCGTCGACGGCTGAAGGCGCCGTCAGCCGCCCAGGGCGCGGGCCAGCCACTCCAGCAGCAGGCGGTTCACCGCACCAGGCTGCTCCCAGGTCAGCAGATGGCCGCACCGCGGCAGCAGGTGCAACTGCGCTCCCGGGATGCCGTCGGCCAGCTCGCGCGACGCCTCGGGCGGCGTGAGCTGGTCGCTGTCGCCGCACACCACCAGGGTGGGGCAGGCCATGCCGGGCAGCATCGGCCGCCGATCCGGACGCGCCATGATGGCGCGGTTCTGCCGGATCAGCTGCCCGGGGCCTGCGCGGCCCATCATCGCCAGGTAGGCCTCGGCCAGACCGGGCTGTTCGCGCAGGCTGTCGGCGTGAAAGGCAAACATCAGGTTGGCGCGCAGCACCTCGTCCATGCGACCGGCGGCGAACAGCTCGCAGGCCTGGGTGCGCAGCACGATCAGCTCCGGCGTATCGGGCCGGGCCGAGGTGCCCAGCAAGGCCAGGCCCTTGACCCGATGCGGCGCCTGTTGCCAGGTTTCAAGGGCCAGGATGCCGCCCATCGAGGTGCCGGCCAGCAGCAGCTCGCCCGGGTTCTCGGCCAACAGCGCCGCACCCATCTCGGGCAGCGTGGCAAACCGGGCATGGGCATCGACCACACGCACATCCAGGCCCGGGTGCGCCTGCAACACCGGCCACTGGTGGCGCCAAAGCGCCGCATCACTGGCCATGCCGGGCAGCAGCAGGAGGGTGGTGGCAAGCCCGGGCATGGGCGGCAGTGTGCCATTCGCTGGCGCCGGCCTGTTGCACTGCGGTCGGCGGCGGCGTCCCATGGCTTGCGCAAAGTCAAGACCCGGCGGCGCTGATCGCAAGACACTGGATGCCCAAGCCAGGCCGGGCCGCCAGCGGTGGTTGGTCGTTGATCTTGAACGTCATGGCGCCCCATGCGTTGCGCCGGCTGGCGGATTGGGTGTGCGGTCGGGCTATTGCACACCCAGTGTCTGGATCGCCCGCACATCGGAACCCTTCCCATGATCTCTTTTCTCCAGCTGGCGCTGATCGTCGGCTGCCTGTTCTATGGCGCCCGCAAGGGTGGCGTGGCGCTCGGGCTGCTGGGCGGCATCGGCATCGTCATCCTCGTCTTCCTGTTCAAGCTGCCACCGGGCAAGCCGCCGGTGGATGTGATGCTCACCATCGTGGCCGTGGTGGCCGCATCGGCCACGCTGCAGGCCAGCGGCGGGCTGGACGTGCTGCTGCAGCTGGCCGAGAAGGTGCTGCGCCGCAACCCGCGCTATGTCTCGATCCTGGCGCCGTTCACCACCTGCATCCTCACCATGCTGTGCGGCACCGGCCATGTGGTCTACACCATGCTGCCCATCATCTACGACGTGGCCATCCGCAACGGCATCCGGCCCGAGCGCCCGATGGCGGCCTCGTCGATCGCCAGCCAGATGGGCATCATCGCCAGTCCGGTCTCGGTGGCGGTCGTCTCGCTGGTGGCCTTCCTGGCCAAGGCACCGGCCGGCGCGCCCATCATCGACTTCGTCACCCTGCTGTCGGTGACGATCCCGTCCACGCTGGTGGGGGTGCTGATGATCGGCATCTTCAGCTGGTTCCGTGGCAAGGACCTGGACAAGGACGAGGATTTCCAGAAGCTCATCGCCACGCCCGAAGGCCACAAGTCGGTCTACGGTGAATCGAGCACCATGCTCAACCAGACCCTGACATCGCAGCAATGGATCGCGATGTGGATCTTTGCCGGCGCGATCGCCGTGGTGGCGCTGCTGGGTGCGTTTGAATCGGTGCGGCCGCTGGTGGCCGGCAAGCCGCTGTCGATGGTGCTGGTGATCCAGATGTTCATGCTGATGGCTGGCGCGCTGATCGTGGTGTTCACCAAGACCAACCCGGCGCTGATCGGCAAGACCGAGGTCTTCCGCGCAGGCATGATCGCGGTGGTGGCGGTGTTCGGCGTGGCCTGGATGGCCGACACGGTGTTCGAGGCCAACCTTCCGGCCATCAAAGCCAGCCTGGCCGATGTGGTGAAGGCCCACCCCTGGACCTTCGCGCTGGCGTTGTTGCTGGTGTCCAAGCTGGTCAATTCACAGGCCGCGGCCATCAGCGCCATGGTGCCCGTGGGCCTGGCCATCGGCGTGCCCCCGGGCTACGTGGTGGCCTTTGCGGCCGCGTGCTATGGCTACTACATCCTGCCCACCTACCCGAGCGACCTGGCCACCATCCAATTCGACCGCTCGGGCACCACGCACATCGGCAAGTACGTGATCAACCACAGCTTCATCGGACCGGGCCTGATCGGTGTGTCCAGCTCCTGCGTGGCGGGCTACCTGATCGCGGCAGCGCGCGGCATGGTCTGAGCGCCGCGCTCTCAAGCAAATGTGGCCCCGCCACTTTGCTTGATCCCCACGGGGGACGGGCGCCGCATGGCGGCGTCCTCGGGGCAGTCAGAACACGCGGCTGCGGACCGCGTTGAGGTAGGCCGACAGGAAGGCGTCCCACCCGGTCTTCTTGCTGAAGGCCAGGCCCGGGTAGAGCGGCGACACGCCTTGCGTGGGGAAGTAGATCGACACGCCGTTGGAGTGCTTCATGTCCTTGCCCTTGAAGCCCTGCGCCACCACGTAGTCGGTCTTCACCGCCTGCATCACCTGCTGGCAGGCACTGGCCACGGCCGGCTCGGCGCCGCCCTGGATCAACAGCGAGCAGAAGTCCACCAGGTCGATGTTGTCGCGCCCGTCGTAGCTCTGCGCCTGCATGCGTGCCATCAGCACGCGCTGCCGCTGGGCGGGCACGGCCAGGCTCCTTTTCAGCGCCTTGGCCAACGCGGCCACGGCCTTGGCCAACGCCGGCGCCTTGGCCAGGTCGCAGGCCGCCTGGGTGACGCTGCCCGACGAGGGATCGTTGGCGCTGGGGTAGTAGGCCAGGTACTTCTCGACGATCAGCGCACTCAGCTCGCGCGGCGACATGGTCGGCTGCTTCGCCAGTGCGGCAAGCACGGTGTGGTACGGCCAACCCTCGCCCGGCTCGGTCTGCTCGGAACCGACGGTGTATTCGGCGCTGTCGCAGACCTGGTAGCCCACCTCGGCCATGCTCATCAGGCAGGCGTCCATGCCGAGGATGTCGATCTTGCGGCCGATCAGCTTGGCCGCGCCGGCCATCACCTTGGCCAGCTCCTGGTTGTCCAGGAAGTCCTTGGCGTTGTCGTCGAGCAGGATGGCGCGACGCTCGGCGTCGTGGGTGGCTTGATTCAACAGTTGGCGCACCGGCGCGTGGAACAGCGCATGGCGGATGGGCCCGTTGGCCAGGCGGCGCAACGCGCGGTGGCGTTCGCCGGCGTACACGTCGCTGTCGTCCCAGCCCTGGCCGTGGTTCCAAAGCACCAGCAGGTAGTGCTCGGCGGGGTAGCCCTTCACCGCCCATTGGATGAAGTCACTGAGGTTCTTCGGGTCGCCGGTGTTCACGGCGCCGAGCGAAGCCACCGCATCGCCGGTGACGATGCCACCCTGGCGCAAGTGATAGCGGCGCGCCACGTGGCCGGCGGCGCGGTCGAACTGGGCCACGATGTCCAGCTGGTCGGTCGAGCCGACGCGCTTCATCTCCTTCAGATCCTGAACACCGTCCGGGTCGAGGTTGTTGTCGCCGGCCATGTAGACCATCACGGTCCAGGCCTTTCTGCCCGCGGTCTTGGTGCTGGCCTTGGGGGCCTTGCCGGCCTTGTCGGTGGCCTTGGTCGACGTCTTCGCTGCGGTCTTGCCCATGCTCCATCTCCATCGCTGGTCCAAGGACGCCGGTGGCGCATGCGCCCCGGCACTGGGCGCAGGATAGGCCAGCGGGCCGGCAGCGCAACCCCCAAGGATCACGCCGGCGCGACAATGCCCAGCCCCCCGCACCGCTGGCCCGCCCCATGACGCTGAAGAAGACCGACCTGTACCGCAACCTGAAGCTCAAGCTGGAAGGGCGCATGAAAGGCGCACCGGTGCCGGGCCGCTTTGCCGCCGAGGCCGCCGCCGTGCCGGACCGCAAGGCCCAGCGCAAGCTCGACGCCGCCGCCGGCCTGGTGCCGTTTGCCTGCAAGCTGCCCGCCGATCTGGCCGCCGCGCTGCGCGAGCAGGGCGCCGCACACGACGGTGGGGTGAACGCCCTGGTGGCCGAGCTGCTGCGCAAGGCGCTGAACAAGGGCTGAATCCACCCCGGCGCAGGCACCTCGCGCCACGCGCGTTGCGCCGCTCGGGGTCGCCGCCCGGCGGGTGCGCCCAAGGGCAGGCCCAGGGCGTCGCACCCGTTCGACAGGGGCCGTTCGGTGCGATCCCGCGCAGGTGCGGCGCTGCGGTCCACGGCCGTAGACTGCCGCTGTCCGGTGCCGCTGTCCTGCACCAGCACCAGCACCCCGACCGCTCCACCACCCAACCCGAGGCCCAAGGCATGAGCAACCCCACCGCGACCCAGCCCGCCGATTGGCATTTCGAGACCAAGTCGGTGCATGCCGGCTACAAACCCGAACCCACCACCCACGCGGTGGCCGTGCCGATCTACCAGACGGCGGCCTACTCGTTCGACAGCGCCCAGCACGGCGCCGACCTGTTCGACCTGAAGGTGCCGGGCAACATCTACACCCGCATCATGAACCCGACCAACGACGTGCTGGAGCAGCGGCTCGCGGCGCTCGAAGGCGGCATCGGTGCCCTGGCGCTGGCGTCGGGCCAGGCGGCCGTGACCTACGCCATCCAGACCATCTGCGAAGCCGGCGACAACGTGGTGGCCAGCAGTGCGCTGTACGGCGGCACCTACAACCTGCTGGCGCACACGCTGCCGCAATACGGCATCCAGGGCCGCTTTGCCGACTACCGCCACCCGGCCAGCTTCGAGCCGCTGATCGACGCGCACACCAAGGCCATCTTTGTCGAGTCGCTGGGCAACCCGCAGGGCAACATCACCGACTTCGCGCCGCTGGCCGAGATCGCGCACCGCCACGGCATCCCGTTGATCGTGGACAACACCGTGCCCAGCCCCTACCTGTGCCGCCCCTTCGAGCATGGCGCCGACATCGTGGTGCACTCGCTGACGAAATATCTGGGCGGCCATGGCACCTCCATCGGCGGGGCCATCGTCGACAGCGGCAAGTTCCCGTGGGCGCAGCACAAGGCGCGGTTCAAGCGGCTGAACGAGCCCGACGTCAGCTACCACGGGGTGGTCTACACCGAGGCACTCGGCGCGGCGGCCTACATCGGCCGGGCGCGCGTGGTGCCCTTGCGCAACATGGGTGCGGCGATCTCGCCGTTCAATGCCTTCCTGATCCTGCAGGGCATCGAGACACTGGCGCTGCGCATGGAGCGCATCAGCGACAACGCCCTGGCGCTGGCACAGTTCCTCCAGTCGCACCCCAAGGTGGCCTGGGTCAACTATGCGGGCCTGGTAGACCACCCCGACCATGCCTTGGTGCACAAATACCTGGGCGGCCGCGCCTCGGGCCTGTTCACCTTCGGCGTGAAGGGCGGGCGCGCTGCGGGCGAGCGCTTCCTGGACGCGCTGAACCTGTTCACCCGCCTGGTCAACATCGGCGACGCCAAATCGCTGGCCACGCACCCGGCGTCGACCACGCACCGGCAGTTGTCGCCGGCCGAAATGGCCAAGTCCGGCGTGAGCGAAGAAACGGTTCGCCTGTCGATCGGCATCGAGCACGTCGACGACCTGAAGGCCGACCTGGACGCGGCGCTCAGCGCAGCATGAGCCGGCAGGCAGGCTGGACGCTGGCGGAGGTGATCGATCTCGAGCACTTCCTGAACAGCGGCACGCCTGCAACCCTGGTGACCCCAGCGACCGACGTGGCGCCGACCGCCAGCGCCGACCCGCGCCAACGTCGCCGCGCCGCCTTGCTGGCCTGGGTGCGGGCGCAACAGGCCGCCAGCCGCAACGCCACGCCGGGCCAGGCCTTTGCCGCGGGGCTGCGCGCGGTGGGGGCGGTGGCCACTCTGACCGGCCTGCTCGCGGGCGCGGCACTGGCCGGTGGCTGGCTGGCCCATTCGGGCACGACGCCGGTGAATGCGCCGCTGTTCTGGGTGATGACCGTGGGCTGGCAGCTGGCGCTGGTGCTCGCACTGGTGTCGGGATGGGTGCTGGCCTGGGCACGCCCTCGCCGCGCAACCCATCCGGGCCTGTGGCAGGGCGGCGTGCGCCAGCTGGCGGCTGCCTGGGGCCATGCCCTGCGCGGGCTCTCCGGCCAGCAGCGCCAGAGCCTGCGCGCGGCACTGGCGCGCACCGCCCAGCAGGCCGATCGCCATGGCCCGCTGCTGGCCAGCGCCACGCTGGCGCCACTGCAGCGCTTTGGTGTGGCCTTGAACATCGGCCTGCTGCTGGCCATGCTCACCGTGCACCTTTTGCTGGTGGACCTGCGTTTCGGCTGGCAGTCCACCTATCCGATCACCCCGGCGCAAATGCACGCCGCGGTGCAGGCCGTGGCCACGCCCTGGCGGGCCTGGCTGCCGCTGGCGCAGCCGCAACTCGCCGAGGTGAGCGCCACACGCTTCAGCCCTGGCCTGCCGGCCGCGCAGTTGCCCGCCGATGCGGCCAGGGCCTGGTGGCCATTCCTGGCCATGTCGATTGCGTGCCATGGCTTGCTGCTGCGCGCAGCGCTGCTGACCGCGACGCGCTGGATGCATCGCCGCCAGCTGGCCGCATTGGCCTTCGACCAACCCGAGCCCATGGCGCTTTGGCGCCGGCTGAGCGGCGGCCTGTTCGAGGTGCAGGGGGGCAACGCCACCCTGGCGCCGCTGCGGCCGGGCGCCGAGGCTGCCATGCCCGTGCCCGGGCCCTGCGTGCTGTTGTTGTCCGATGAATTGACGCTGGACACCGACACCGCCCGCCCGCTGCTGCTGCAGCGGCTTGGGTGGTCCGTCATCGGCGCGCACCGGCTGCCGCTGGACGACCGCTTCGCCGCCGCCGCCGCATTGGCATCGCTGCGCCGCACGGCGCCGAGCCCCGTGGCGGTGGCGGTGATCGCGCCGGCCGAACGCGACCCCATCGTCGCGGTGGCGCTGTGCCTGCGTGCCGTCTGTGACGCGGCCGGCCCCGGCGTCGAGATCCGCCTGTTGCTGCAAGGCGCCGACGCGCCACGCCTGCAGCTGTGGCAACGCTTCGTCCAGATCCAGCATTTGCCGCTGGGTGTGGAATGCTGGCCGGCCGGATGAGCGACCAGGCGACCTCGGCCGAGACGCCCACCTTCGCGGTGGTGGGCGCCGTGAACCACGGCAAATCGTCGGTGGTGGCCACGCTGGTCGAAAACGATCGCGTGCGCGTCTCGCCCATGCCCGGCGAGACCGTGGAGGTGCAACGCTTTTCGCTGGGTGAGCTCATCGTCCTCCATGACACGCCGGGCTTCCAGAATGCCCGCGAGGCGCTGGCCGAGCTGCATGACGCGGCGACGGCCGTGCAGCCGCTGCAGCGCTTCGCCGCCTTCATCGAGCGCCACCGCGGCGAGCCCGAGTTCGAGGCCGAGTGCCGGCTGTTCGAGCCGGTGGTGCGCGGCGCCGGCATCGTCTACGTGGTGGACGCTGCCCGCCCCTTGCGCGACATCCACCTGGCCGAGATGGAACTGATGCGCCTGAGCGGCGCGCCACGCCTGGCCATCATCAACAAGAGCGGTGGGGCCGATGACCACACGGCGCCGTGGAAGCTGCGCCTGGGCCAGCACTTCAACGCGGTGCGCGAGTTCGATGCGCACGCCGTCACCTTTGCCGATCGCATCGAGCTGCTGGAGACGCTGGCCGGCATCGAGCAGCGCTGGAAGCCGCGACTGATGCAGGCGGTGCAGACCTTGCGTGCCGACCGAGAGCAACGACTGAACGACGCGTCCAGTCTGATGGCCAACTGGCTGGCGCAGGCCCTGCCCCACCGCGAGGAAGAGCACAGCGCGGGCGAGCCCGACGCGGCCATCCTGGCCCGTTACCGCGACACCTTGGCAGCGCGAGAGACGGCCGTCCACGCCGCGCTGATCCGGCTGTTCAGCCACCACCACGTGCACGCCGCCACCGATGCGGCGCAGCTGGTGGCCGACGGGCTGTTCAGCGAGGCCACCTGGTCGCTGCTGGGCCTGGACGCACGCCAGCTGCTGCGCGCCGGCACGGCCGCAGGCGCCGCCATCGGTGCGGGCACCGACCTGCTCACCGCCGGCCACACGCTGCTGCTGGGCTCGGCCGTCGGTGCCGCGGTGGGCGCGGCTGGCGCACTGGCGCTGGGCAAGCGCCAACCCGAGCTGGCCGTGCGCTTGCCGGCCGCCAGCCTGCCCGCGCCCTTGCGCGGGTTGATGCGCCGGGGCCTGCGCCTGCCCGACCGCTTGGCACTGGCCGGCCGCGTGCGCGGCGTGGGGCCCAACCCGGCGCTGAACTTCCCCTGGATCCTGATCGACCGCGCATTCGGCACCCTGGCCTGCGTGGCGCTGCGCTCGCACGCGCGGCGCGACACCGAGCAATTGGATTCCGCACGCCTGCGCGGGCTGCTGGCCAGGCACCACATGGCCAGCAGCGATTGGCCCGCCGATGATCGGCGCAGTGCCGAGGCCTGCTTCGATCGGCTGCGCCGTGGTCGTGCGCTGCCCACCGATGGCGACCTGCTGCAAGCGCTGCTGCGGCGCTGGATGTCCCGCCTGGACCTGCCGCCGAGCGACGGCGCCGCGCCGTAGGCCGCGCGAGCGCCCGCCAGCATCAGGCCACAGGGGCCGCTGCGGCGTGCGCATCGATCCGCGCCGCGCCGGTGAGGCGGCCGGACTCGACGGCCTGCTTGAGCGCGTCCAAAGCCTCAGCCAATTGCTGGGCCAGGCGGCCATCGCGGTTCAGCAGCAGGCCTTTGAGCCGCGAACCAAAGGGCGCCGGGCCGGACGCCGACCACTGCACCATGGTGCCGCCGGCCTCGGTGGCCAACAGACTCAGCTCGTGCAGGCGATGCACCAATGCCGGTCGCTCCTCGTTCCATTCGATCAAGACCTTGGTCGGCGCCAGCATCTGCATGATCTCGACCGACCCACTCATGCGCCGATCGTCCGTCGACCAACGGCAGCGATGGTGCAGGCCCGCCGTGGCGCCCGTGAACTGGCGGGTCGGCCCGGGCCCGAACTGGGGCCAAGGAGACCAGGCTTGCCAGAGCCGAAAGTCCTGCAAGGCGTCAAAGACCTGCCAGCCCGGCGCGGCGATGACCACGCTGCGCTCCAGCTTGAATGACGGCGGGCGCAAGGCCGCCATGAGCAGCACGCCCGCCGTGGCCGCGCCGATCGCCAACGCGCCCAGCGCGGCCACCTCGAGCGGGCCCACATCGGCAGCGGCTGGTGCGGCCGGTGCACGAAGCTCCGAAGGGGCTGGGGTGTCGATCGACCGCCCACCCGGTGCCGGCCCGAGATCCTTCAACAGGCCGGCCACCTCGGCCTGCCCCGCGAAGGCGGCGCCCAGCTTGGCCACGCGATTCAGTTCGCCTCGGGCCTTGTCCTTGTCGCCCGACCTGAGGTGCAGCTTGGCCAGGTTCAAGCGGACCGCGCCATCAGCGGGCGCCAACTTCATCGCCGCCGACTGCACTTCAATGGCCTGCCCGAACTCGTTGCCCTCGGCCAGGATGCTGGCCAGGGTGTCCCGGAATGCGGCGGATTCGGGCGCCAACGCCACCGCGCGTTCGGCCAGCGCCTTGGCACCCGGCTGGCGCTGCTTCAACAGCAACCTGGCCAGGGCGTTGGCCGCCCCGGCATCGGCGGGTGCGATGTCCATGACCCGCCGCAGGTGGGCTTCGGCCTGCGCGACATCGCTGGCATTGCCCGCGCGTTCGGCCAGGAACAGCAGGTAGCCGGTGTCGTTCGGGTGCGCCTTGCGCCACGCCTGCTCGAACGCGGCCGCTTCGGCGCCGCGCCCGGCTTTGACCAGGCTGAGGTGGAACCCCGCCGCCGCGCTGGCGGGGTTGCGCTTCTTCAGGGCCAGCCCATAGGCGGCGTTGGCCGCGTCCCACTTGCCCCGGCCGGCCTCGATGTCCCCCGCGGCCGTGAAGCCCAGAGCCTCCTCCGGCAGGCGGGTTTGCAGGGCCTTGGCCAGCTCCAGCGCCTTGCCGGGCAGCCCCTGACGAACGGCCAGGCCAATCGCCGCAAGCTGCGCCGGGGCGGATTCGGCATCGAGCTTGATCGCGGCCCGCACCCGCTCGTCGGCCTCGTCCACCGAACCCTGCTGGCGCAAGGCATCGGCCAGCCGCAGTTGAGCCGCCGCCGATCTGGGTTGCAGGGTCGTCAGCTTCTGCAGGTTCGTCAGCGCCCGGTCCCGGTCGCCCGACGCCAATTGAAGTGTGGCCAGGCGGTCGAGGATCGACACGTCGCCCGGCACGGCGGCCACGGCCGCCTGCGCCGCCTGCAGGGCGGCATCGTGCAGCGTGGCCTTCGAGAGCTGATCGATCGCCACCAGCCTCAGCGCAGGGTTGGTCGGATGGGTCTGCACCGCCTTGTCCAGCAGGTCGGTCAAGTCCTTCGTGTTCGTGCTGGTGCGGCGCACCAGGTCGGCCAGATTGACCAGGGCGAGCACGTTTTGGGCGTCACGCTCTAGCAGCGATTCGAAGCGACCCTTGGCCGCGGCCAGGTTGTTGTCGGCCAGGTCGAGCAAGGCCAGGCGCTGCGCCGACGCCGTGTGCCTGGCGTCCTTGCGCAGCGCCGCTTCGAAGTGCTGCCGCGCCTGCGCGCGGTCGTTGCGCAGCAGCGCGATCTGGCCGCGCAACTCGTCCACCACGGGCGAGGTGGGCTGCTTTTCGCCCAGGGCATCGACGGCCTTCAGCGCCTGATCGAACTCCTTGCGCCCAAGGCGCGCGCTGATGGTGGCCAATTCGGCCGAGCTGGCCTGGTCGGCCGCGGTGAGCACTTGCAGCCCGCCCGGCCCCTCATCGGGCAGCACCTTGTTGGCAGACGACGCCACGCGGGCGGCCTTTGGATCAGTGTCGTCGGGCGACGATTTCGCGGCGCGACTGAAAGCCTGGTCCGCGCGCGTGAACTCGCCCAAGGCCAGCTGGGCCCGCGCCGACAGACCCAGGGCCGTGACATCCTTCGAGTCGGCAGCAAGCAAGGGCTCGAGCACCTCCTGGGCCCGTTGCGGCTGCCCCTGCTGCAGCAGCCCCGCCGCCAAGTGGTGGCGGGGCGGGGCCGCCTCGGGCGCCATGGCCACGGCTCGGCGGAGATGTGCTTCGGCCTGGGCCAGGTGACCCAGCAGGCTCTCGGCCCGTCCCGCCAGCACCCACATGGCCACCGATCCGTCCCCGCCGTTGAGCAGGCGTTGCGCTGCATCCCCTGCACGCGCTGCGTCACCGCTTCGCAACGCCAGCAGGGCATCGAAGTAGAGCGTCTGCGCGTGCTCCGGGAAGGCCTTGGCCATCTGCGCCCATTGCGCGCGCGCCGCCTCATCGTCGCCCGCCTGGAGCAGCAGGTTGAGCAGCGCCACCTGCGTCGCCAATTGGCGGGGATCGAGTTCGAGTGCCTTGCGATAGGCGTCCCGGGCACCTGCACTGCCGCCGGCTGTTGCTGCCGCCGAGCGCAGGAGATCGCCCTTCAACACCCAGGCCGGCGCCTTGCGGGGGTCCCTGCCGATGACAGCGTCGACCAGGGCCATGGCGGCTTGGGCATCGCCGGCGGCCGCGGCCTGCCTGGCCTTGAACAGCATCGCGGGGGCAAAACTCGGCGCCAGCCGCAGCGCCACCGCGAGGGCCGCCTGGGACTTCTCCACCTCACCCACCTTGGCATGGGCCTGCGCCAGGTTGGTCTGCAGCTCGGCGGCCGAATCCAGTTCTGCCGGCATCACATTGGCAAACCGGGTGATCAACTCCTGGTCCTTGCCCAGCGCCAACAGCGCGCTCGACTGCGGTGCGGCGACCTTGTCGATCGCCACACCGGCGCTGACGGCCCGCGCAAACTCCGGCTCGGCGGCCGCTGCGTCACCGGCCTGCATCAAGGCCTTGCCGAGCAGCAGGTGCGCCTCACCGGTGTCGGGCTCAAGTTGCAGCGCCGCCGTCAATTCGAGCACGACCGCGGCCACCTCGCCGGCTTCGAGCCGCTTGGCCATCAGGCCCAGATCCGTCTGGCGCGTGGGCATCGCATACCAGCCCGCCAGCGCGGCCAGCACCAGCGCGGCAAGCGCCGCCGCAACGCCCGTCTTGCTCTTGATGATCGATCCGCCCACCCTGCCTCCTTGCCTCGGGCGGCCCTCGGCAGCAGCCCATCATCGCCCCCACGCGTCGCGTTGCCGTCGTGCCCCGAGGGCAAGCAGCCGAACGCACCGGCAACACCGGCTCAGGAGCGCCCTCCCGCTGATGCGGACACAGAAGGTAACACCTGCCCGCGTGATGGTCGGAACGCGAAACCGCCTCGAATCGGCATTTCTGCCGGGCCGCGCTCGGCATCGGACCAGGCACCTTCCGATTCGCCGGACAATCGGAGCCATGACAGAACTGATGGTGATCCGCCATGGAGAAACCGACTGGAATCGCCAGCAACGCTTCCAGGGGCAGATCGACGTCCCGCTGAATGCCGTCGGCCTGGAGCAGGCCCGTCGCCTGGCCGATGCGCTGGCGTCCGAGCCGATCGAGGTGCTGGTGGCCAGCGACCTGCAGCGCGCGCTGACCACGGCGCAGGCGCTGGGCCAACGGGCCAGGTTGCAGGTGCAGGTGGAGCCGCTGTGGCGCGAGCAATCCTTCGGTCTGCTGGAAGGCCTGGACGTGCCCACCATCCAGCAGCGTCATCCCGATCTTTGGGCGCGCTGGATCCGCCATGAAGCCGACTACGCGCTGCCCGAGGGCGGTGAAAGCAACGACGCGTTCTTTGCGCGTGCCGCGCAGGCGCTGGACGCCACGCTCGCCGCACACGCCGGCAAGCGCGTGGCCGTGGTCACCCATGGCGGGGTGCTGGACATGCTCTGGCGGCGCGTGCACGCGTTGCCGCTGTCCGGCCCGCGAGAATGCGACATCCCCAACACCGGCATCAACCGCCTGCGTTGGGCGGGTGGCCGACTGGCCATCGTGCATTGGGGCGAAGCCGCGCACCTGCACGGCCTGCCCGAGCAGCCCAGCACCTCGCAGACCGTGATGCGCTGAAGGCGCCCGGCGCCTTCAGTGGTGCGCGAGGCCTGGCAGCCTCAAGCCTGCGTACACCTCGTGCAATTGCCGCCGCAGCCGCTCGGACTGCGGCTGCGCATTGGCGCGCGGCTGCAACAGGTTCTGCGCGCCGCCCAATTGCCCGCAGCGCTGCAGAGCGTCGATGTACATCTGCTCGAACAGATCGCGTTGCGCATGGCTGCCTCCGATGGCCACCAGGCGCGGCAGGGCTTGTGCCAGATGGTCGGCCGCTTCGGCCCAGTGGCCTTGCCCATGCGCCAGCATGGCGCGGCAGGCCGGCACGGCCACGCGTTGCCAGGCTTCGCGCACGGCCATCGGCGCCTGCGCTGCGAAGCGCTCCACGTTGATCATCAAGGCTTGGGCCTCGGGCCGGCCGGCGCGCGCCAGGCCGTAGAGGTATTGCATGTCGAGGAAGGGCTGCACCTGGTCGGCCACGCGCGGCGCCAGGTGCTCGGCCAGTTCGGCCCAGCGCTCACCCACGGCCACGCCGGACAGCTCCAGGCGGGCCAGCAGCGAGACGGCGCCCACCTGGTCCTGCGAGTAGGTCTTGTCCACGCCCCACACCTCTTGGTCGTACAGCCGCAGCGCGGCCGCATCGTCGCCCAACTCGAGGTGGAACAGCGCCAGGTGCCACCAGTTGTGCGTGCGCATGAACGAGGTGAGGCCCGCCCAGCCGCCGCTGACCGCGTCCATGAAGGCCAGGCCCTCGCGCAGCCGTCCCTCGGTGAGCATCACATGGGCCAGCGCATGCTGGGCCCAGGGCTCGTCGGGCTTCATGGCCAGCGCATGGCGCGCGGCGGCTTCGGCCGCGTCGAACCGGTGGCATTGCTCCCAGGCAAAGGCCAGCATGCCGTGCATCGCGGCCACGTCCGACGCGGCCGGTCGTGCCAGCAGCGCCAGGCGCAGCATGGTGGGCGAATCACCCAGGTTGAAGGCGTGGTACTGGCCCAGCTTGATCGACACCAGATCGCGCGGGTGGCTGTGCGCCAGCGCCTCGTGCTCGGCGATCGCACTGCGCACATCGCCATTCACCCAGTGCGAGACCGCCGCGGCGAACTGCTGCTCACGCTCGCTGCAGGGCAGGCCGGACCGGGCCGCGCGCCCGAGGTGGGCACGCGCCTTGGGTCGGCCGGCGGGCGACTCGGAGAACATCCACAGCGCCGCCGCACAGGCCTGCACGATGGTGCTCTCGTCGTGCTCGGCAGCGGCCAGCACGTCGAGGATGCGTGGCTCGTAGCCCAGGAAGCCCAGGCCGAAATTCGCGACGCCCTGGGCGCTGCTGTCGTGCTGCAGGCTCAGCGTCTGGCCCAGTGCGTCGACGGCCATCACGTCACCAACTCAGCGTGGACAGGTCGTTCACCGACACCGGCATGCCCTTGGGCAGGCCCTTCACGCCGGCCTTGGCCACCGTGATGTAGGTGGGCTGGTACAGGTAGGCCAGCACCGCATCGTCGGCCACCAGGCGCTGCGCATCGGCCATGAGCTTGTTGCGCGCGGCGGTGTCGGCGGTGGCGTTGATCCTGGCCCACAGTTCGTTGAACTTCGGCGACTCGTAGTTCCAGTAGTAGCCCGGCCGCGCGAAGTTGCCGAAATCCAGCGGCTCGACGTGGCTGATGATCGTCAGGTCGTAGGCCTTCTGGCCATACACGCCCGACAGCCACTGCGCCCATTCGACGTTCTCCTGCTTGGCCACGATGCCCACCTTGGCCAGCATGGCGGCGATGACCTCGCCACCCTGGCGTGCGTAGGACACCGGCGGCAGCTTCAGCGACAGCTCCAGCGGCGTGGTCACGCCCGCCTCTTTCAGCAGCGCCTTGGCCTTGTCGGGGTTGTAGGCGTTCACCGCGGTCAAATCCACATAGCCCGGGGCGCCGGGCGCGTAGAAGCTGCCGATGGGCGTGCCGAAACCATCACCCGCGCCCTCGACCACCTGCTTGCGGTCGATGGCCATCGCAATGGCGCGGCGCACGCGCACGTCGTCGAGCGGCTTCTTCTTGTTGTTCATGGCCAGCACGGTCTTGGCGCGCGAGCCGCCGATGATCACCTGGAAGCGCTTGTCGCCCTTGAACTGCGCCAGGCTCTTGCCGGCCGCGACGCGCTGGAACACGTCCACGTCGCCGGCCATCATCGCGGCCACCTGCGCGGCGGCATCGCTGATGAAGCGCATGGTCACGCGACGCAGCTTGATGGCCTTGGCGTCGCGGTAGCCGTCCCAGCGCGACAGCACCACGGCCGAGCCCTTGGCCCAGTTCTCCAGCTTGTAGGGGCCCGTGCCCACGGGCTGCGTGGCGTTGCCGGCCGCGCTCTTGGGCTCGACGATGATGGCCGTGGCCTGGCCCAGCTGGAACAGGAAATCGGGGTTCGGGTTCTTCAGCGTGAGCACCACCGTCAGCGCATCGGTCATCGCGATGTTGACGATGTTCGCGAAGACGGCCTTGTCCTTGTTGGTGGTGTCGGCCGCCGCGCCGCGTTCAAACGAGAACTTCACCGCCTTGGCATCGAACGCCTCGCCGTTGTGGAACTTGACGCCGGGCTTCAACTTGAAGGCCCAGGTCTTGTTGTCGGGCGTCACCGTCCAGCTCTGCGCCAGCAGCGGCGTGATGGACGAGTCGCCGTTGATCTTGGTCAGTGTCTCGAAGATGTTGTAGAGCGTGATCTCGCCGATCGCCGACGCGGCACCGGCGGTGGGGTCCAGGCCCGTCGGCTCCAGCGTCATGGCCAGGACCAGTGTGTCCTTGCCCGAAGCGGCCTGGGCCAACCACGGCGCGAGTGACAGCGTGGCGCCGAGGGCGGCGGGCAGCGTGAGGGCGGTACGGCGGCGGATCATGTTCAGGGCTCCTTCGACGCCACCCAAGGCGCCGGTGCCCCGCATGCTAGCCGCAATGCCGCCGGCTCACGCTTGCCCGGCGTCATGGGCCCCTGCGAAACCCGCTCGGACGCCCTCGGGGGCGCGTCAGGCCGGCGCCTTGATCGCGCCCCGCCGCAGTTGGTCGCGCTCCAGCGATTCGAACAGGGCCTTGAAGTTGCCCTCGCCAAAACCCTGGTCGTTCTTGCGCTGGATGAACTCGAAGAACACCGGGCCCAGCAGCGTTTCGGAGAAGATCTGCAGCAGCAGGCGCTTCTCACCGCCGGCAGCCACGGCCCCCACGGCCCCCACGGCGCCTTCGGCACCGGCCCCCCAAGGGGGCGCTGCACCGGCTTGGGACGGCCGGGCGCCGGTGCTGCCATCGAGCAGGATGCCGCGCGTCTGCAACTCGGCCACCGGTTCGCCGTGGCCGGGCAGGCGCTCGGCGAGCATCTCGTAGTACACGTCGTTGGGCGCCGTCATCAGCGGCACACCGGCCAGCTGCAGGCGATCCACCGCGGCCACCAGGTCATCGCAGAGCAGGGCGATGTGCTGGATGCCTTCGCCATTGAACTGCATCAGGAACTCTTCGATCTGGCCGCTGCCCTTGCCCGACTCTTCGTTCAAAGGGATGCGGATCAGCCCATCGGGCGCGGTCATCGCCTTGCTGGTCAGGCCGGTGTATTCGCCCTGGATGTCGAAGTAGCGGATCTGGCGGAAGTTGAACAGCCGCTCATAGAACTTGCCCCAGAACTCCATGCGGCCACGGTACACGTTGTGCGTGAGGTGATCGACCATGTAGAAGCCGTGGCCCTTGGGGCGGCGGTCCACGCCGGGCAGGAAGGCGAAGTCGATGTCGTAGATCGACTGGCCGTCTTCGAAGCGATCGATCAGGTACAGCGGCGCGCCGCCGATGCCCTTGATGGCCGGCAGCTTGAGCTCCATGGGCCCGGTGGGCATGTCGACCGGTTGCGCGCCCAGCTCGAGGGCCCGGTTGTAGGCCACATGCGAGTCCTTGACGCGGAAGGCCAGGCCGCAGGCACAGGGGCCGTGCTCGGCGGCAAAGTACGCGGCCGGGCTCTTGGGCTCGCGGTTGACGATGAAGTTGGCGCCGCCCTGGCGGTACAGCACCACGTCCTTCGAGCGGTGCCTGGCCACCAACGTGAAGCCGAGTTGCTCGAACAGCGGCTCCAGCACGTTGGGCGTGGGCGAGGCGAATTCGACGAATTCGAAGCCGCACAGGCCCATGGGGTTGTCGAACAGATCGGCCATTGGTTTGCTCCACGCAAGTGAGGTGGCGCGCCGGCATTGGCCCGGCGCGCAAGCTCAGCACTGTAGGCAAGTGCGGGCGAAATTGCATTGCAAACCGGCTCCGGGTTCACCCCGCCCAGGGAAATAAACTCTCTTCTTTCCGCTCGAACGGGAGATTTCCTTGCAGACAGATGCCAAGAGCGACCCCCTGGACGCCATCGACCGCCGCATCCTGGGCTTCCTGCAGGAACATGGCCGCGCCTCCAACCTGGAGCTGGCCGAGGCCGTGCACCTGTCGCCCGCGCAGTGCCATCGCCGCCACCGGCGCCTGGAAGAGCGCGGCTACATCAAGTGCTACGAATCCAGGCTGGACGCGCATCGCGTGGGGCTGAGCGTGGTGGCCTTCATCCACGTCACGATGGAGCGCGGCCACATCCGCGAGCTGCCCAAGTTCAAGCAGCAGATTGCCGAGCTGGCCCACGTGCAGGAGTGCTACGCGGTGAGCGGTGATTCGGACTATGTGCTCAAGGTCGTGGCGCGTGACCTGAAGTCGCTGTCGAACTTCCTGATGGACACGCTGATGCGCACCCCGGGCGTGAACACCGTGCGCTCCAGCGTCTGCCTGGACGAGCTGAAGTGCACGGCCGCCCTGCCGCTGGGGTGATCGATGCACCGTCCCTGCCCCGGCCCACCTGGCCCGGCTACCATCGCGCCGTGAGCACGCCCGACCCATCCAAGCGCGCCCTGCCCGTCGACGACGACCAGCGGGTCGCCCTGCACAACGAGGTGCATGCCCGGCCGCCGGCGCGCATCCACCTGCCCGCACTGGTGGTGTACCTGGCGGTGCTCAACGAGGGCATCACCCGCGAGATGGAGTGCGCTCATCTTCAGCGTTTGCCCGGCCAGGCGGGCCTGACGCCGGCGCAGCTGCAACACCACTTCCTGCGGCTGCGCCTGGGCCACTGCACGGTGAAGTGGGAGCGCCACAGCGAGTTCACCCGCTATTCCATCGTGCAGCCGCTGCCGGCCAGTGCCGATCTGGGCCAGGCCCTGCCCGATCTGTTGCCCGCGCTGGCGGTGAACGCCGCCTGGCTGCGCGACACGCCTGGCCGCACCGTGGCCGCGATCCAGCTGGCCATGGTGCCCGGCGAGATCGCCGATTCGGCCGCCGCGCTGGCCCGTGCCACCCACTGGCTGGGCGGCCGATCGGTGGTGGCCTCGCGGATGGGAACGGGAGGCACCGGCAGCGGTGGCCAGCCGGCCGACGGCCACTCGCTGGTGGTCACCGACTTCCGCCTGCAACCCGACGGCTTCGAGCGTGTGCTGGTGATCGCCCCCGCGGGCACCACAGACACCCGCGCCGGCCGCATCTCGCAGCGGCTGCTGGAGCTGGAGACCTACCGCATGATGGCGCTGCGCGGCCTGCCGGTGGCCAAGGCGATCGCGCCGATGCTGGCCGAGGCCGAGGCCGCGCTGGCCGACATCACCGCGCAGCTCGAGGGCAAAAAGGTTTCGGAGCAACAGCTGCTGGACACCTTGATCGGCCTGGCGGCGCGCGTCGAGCGTGCCAACGCCCAGCACATGTACCGATTCTCCGCCACGCAGGCCTACCAGGCGCTGGTGTCGCAGCGCCTGGCCGAACTGCGCGAGAAGGCCGTGGCCGGCACGCAGACCTTGGGCGAGTTCATGCAGCGCCGCCTGTCGCCGGCGATGGCCACCGTGGCCGCCACGGCGCAGCGGCTGGCCGCGCTGTCGCAGCGCATCGAGCGCGCCAGCGCGCTGCTGCGCACCCGGGTGGACATCGCCACCGAGGCACAGAACCAGCAGCTGCTGGCCAAGCTCACCCGCGGGCAGGCGCTGCAGCTGCGCCTGCAGACCACGGTGGAGGGCCTGTCCATCGCCGCCATCTCCTACTACGTGATCAGCCTGGTGCTCTATGCCGGCAAGGCGGCCAAGGCCGCCGGCCTGCCGATCAACCCCGAAGTGGCGGCCGGCCTGCTGATCCCGGTGGTGCTGTGGGGGGTGTGGCGGGCCACCAAGCGGATCCACGAAAAGCTGCACGCGGCACATTGAGCGTGCGCCCCAGGCGGGCGCCATGCGTGGTCCGTCGCCCGGAAGGCATGCGCCTGAAATTCACCCTCGCGTGGCTTGAAGATTTTTCAGTTGCCAGTCGGCGCCGCAGCGTCGACCATCCTGGCTTCACGCACACAGCGCACGCCGCGCACGCCACCGAGGAGCCACCTTTGCCCAGTACCCCAGCGCCAGCCCGCCCGCTGCCCGAGCGGGTCTACTTCTTTTCCACCTGCGTGGTGGACATGATGGCGCCGCAAGCCGGCGTGGATGCGATCTCGCTGATTCAAGCCGCAGGCATCGCGGTGGACTTTCCGCCGGCGCAGAGCTGCTGCGGGCAGCCGGCTCATTCCAGTGGTTACACCGACGAAGCGCGGCGTGTGGCGCGAGCGCAGCTCGACCTGTTCCCGCAGCCTTGGCCCATCGTGGTGCCGTCCGGGTCCTGCGCCGGCATGATGGTGCACCACTGGCCCCGGTTGTTTGCCGCCGATGCAGCGCTGGCCGCGCGGGCCGGCGACATTGCGGCGCGGGTGGTCGAGTTCAGCGCCTTTGCGCGCGATGCACTGCGTCTGTGTGACTTCGCCGACGCAACCCGCGCCAGCGCCGCTGCGCCGATCAAGGTGGCGCTGCACACCTCCTGCGCCGCGCGGCGCGAGATGGGGACGCACCTGCCCAGCGAGGCCGTGCTGCGCGCGCTGCCAGGCGTGCAACTGGTGCAGCAGGCCCGGGTGGTGGAGTGCTGCGGCTTCGGTGGCACCTTCTCGGCCCGGCATCCGGCGATCTCCGGGGCCATGGTCAACGACAAGCTCGACGCCATCCGCGACAGTGGCGCCGACGTGCTGGTCAGCGCCGACTGCGGCTGCCTGCTCAACCTGCACCACGCGGCCGACAGGCGCCGCGCCGCGGGCGAGACCTTGCCGCGCTGCGTGCACCTGGCCAGCTTCGTGCGCGAGCGCCAGGGCGCGGCCGACGCAGCGCGCCAAGTCACGGAATGAGCGCTTCGCCCAACGGACCCGACATGCCCCCAGCCCAGCCTCCCGCCATGCCCATCCTGCCGCAGGGCCCGACCGCCCGGCCCGACAGTCAGGCCGCGCGCCGATCCATCCTGGGCGCGCTGCGTGCCGGCGCTCCCGTGGCGCCGCTGCCCGCGCCGGAGCTGGCTGCGTATCGCAGCGGCCCCTACGGCCAGGGCAGTCAAGGCCCGCGCCCCGATCCGACCGCGCTGGCCGATCGGTTCGAAGCCGCCGCGCGGGGCTGGCGGGCCGAGGTCCTGCGCGCCAGCCCGGCGAGCTGGCCCGAGGCCGTGCGCCAGGCGCTGGACCAGCGCGGCTGCCGACGGGTCGTTGTCGGGGCCACCAACGCCCTGGCCGCCCGGCTGGACCCGGCCTTGCAGGGCCTGGCGCTGCAGCGCTTTGATCGGCCCATCGAGCAGTGGAAGATCGAGTTGTTCGACCACATCGACGCCGGCATCACCAGCACCGAGGCCGGCATCGCCGACACCGGCACGCTGGTGTTGCGACCCGGGCCGCAGGAGCCACGCACGCTGTCGCTGGTGCCGCCGCTGCACGTGGCGGTGCTGATGGCCAGCCGCCTCTACGCCAGCCTGGCCGCCGCGATGCGCGCCCTGTCACCCGAGGCCGACATGCCCACCAACCTGCTGCTGGTCACCGGGCCGTCGAAGACCGCCGACATCCAGCAGGTGCTGGCCTATGGCGCCCATGGTCCGAAGGCCCTGGTGATCGTGCTGGTGGACGACCTGGCCGAAGGTGGGGCCACGTCATGAACACCGCCCGCGCCACCACCGAAGCGCCGCTGCACTTCGTCGATCCGCGTCACTTCAAGGCCAACACCCGCGAGGCGGTGGACGACGCCCACCTGCGCCGCAGCTTCCGCAGCGCGATGGATTTTCTGCAGGCCAAGCGGGCAGCGCACTTCGAGGACGGGGCCGCGTTCGAGGCGCTGCGGGGCGTGGGCGAGGCCATCCGCCAGTACAGCCTGTCGCGCCTGCCCGATCTGCTGGAGCTGCTCGAGCGACGTCTGACCGAGCGCGGTGTGCAAGTGCATTGGGCCGCCACGCCGGATGAGGCCAACGCCATCTTCCTGGCCCTGGCACGCGAGCATGGCGCCACGGGGATGATCAAGGGCAAGTCGATGGTCAGCGAAGAGATCGAGCTGAACCACCGCATGGCCGAGCACGGCGTGCAGTGCCTCGAATCCGACATGGGCGAATACATCGTGCAGCTGGCCGGCGAGCGGCCCAGCCACATCATCATGCCGGCGATCCACAAGACCAAGCAGCAGATCGCCGAGCTGTTCGCGCAGCACATCCCCGATACGCCCTACACCGAGGACGTGGACGAGCTCATTGCCATCGGCCGCCAAGTGCTGCGAAACGAGTTCCGCGACGCGAAGATCGGCGTCTCGGGCGTGAACTTCCTGGTGGCCGAGACCGGCAGCCTGGTGCTGGTGGAAAACGAAGGCAACGGGCGCATGTGCACCACGGTGCCCGAGCTGCACATCGCCATCACCGGCATCGAGAAGGTGGTGCAGCGCTTCGAGCATGTGCTGCCGCTGTTCAGCCTGCTCACGCGCTCGGCCACCGGGCAGGCGGTGACCACCTACCTCAACGTCATCACCGGGCCGAGGCGCGAGGGCGAACTCGATGGCCCGAAGCAGCTGCACCTGATCCTGCTGGACAACGGCCGCAGCCAGGCCTATGCCGACGCCGATTTCCGCTCCACGCTGCAGTGCATCCGCTGCGGTGCGTGCATGAACCACTGCCCGGTGTACGCTCGCATTGGTGGTTTGGCCTACGGCACCACCTACCCCGGGCCCATCGGCGCCATCATCTCGCCGCACCTGCTGGGCCTTGAGCCCACACAGGACCTGCCCACGGCCAGCAGCCTGTGCGGCGCCTGTTCCGAGGTATGCCCGGTGGGCATCCCCATCCCCGATCTGCTGGTGCAGCTGCGCCGCGCCGCGCGCCACGACGCCGAGCCAGGCCACACGCCACTGGCCGGGCAGGCCAGTGCGAAAGACTGGAAAGAGGCCCTGGCCTGGAAGGCCTGGGCCTGGCTCAACGAGCATCCCCTGGTCTATCGTTGGGCCCTGCGCCTGGGGCACCGTCTGCGGGGGCTGACGCCACCCTGGCAGGCCGGCTGGACGGCCCACCGCACGCCGCTGAGGCTGGCGCGTCGCGGCCTGCGCGACCGGCTGCCGAAGGGTGTCGAGTAGCACGCCTGTTGGCGCGGGCGCCGCATGGAGGGCATGCACCAACATGGCCCGCCGGCGAAGGCACTGCACCCGGCTGGGGCTCGGGCCGAGCTGGCGGGCCGTGTTTCGCTCGAGGATGCGGCACGGGCCGACGCATCGCCGCACCGCGGTGCATGGCATGGAATGTGCGATGGCCAAGCATCCGTGCGTGGCACGGACTCGTGAAGGGGAGCCTGCGCCATGAGCCTGACGCCGCACCAGGTTGAGCTCGTGCAGTCCAGCTTTTGCACCGTACAGCCGATGGCAGAGACCGCCGCGGAGCTGTTCTACAAGCGACTGTTCGAGATCGAACCTGCGACCGCCGCGCTGTTCAACGGGGACATGAAGCTGCAAGGCCGCAAGTTCATGCAGGTCCTGGCCGTGGCGGTCGGCAGCCTGTCCAGCATGTCCACGCTGGTACCGCTGGTCCAGCGACTCGGCTTGCGGCACGCCGCATCAGGGGTCAGGCCGGAGCACTACGATTCGGTCCAGCAGGCATTGCTGTGGACGCTCGCATTGATCCTGCAGGATGAGTACACCACGGACGTGCGCTCGGCCTGGGCCACCGCCTACGCCATGCTCGCCGGCGTCATGAAAGAGGCCGCGTGGGGCGTGCCCTAGACAGCGCATGCTTCGAAGTGTGCCCCGCCTGGGCGTCGAGCGAACGGAAGCCGTGCGCCACGGACCCGGTCGGGAACGCGATCACTTCGTCACGATCGCGAAGGTGCCGGCGGGCTTGTCGATCAGCGTGAAGAAGCGCACCAGATCGATCTTGCTGCCGGCAATCTTGAGGTCGTCGGACAGCAGGGTGTCCTTCACTCCGGCGGTACCGGCCATCATCTTGACGAAGATGGCCTTGGTCAGCGTCAGCGTGGCATGGGCGTCGGTGGCAGGGGCGGCCTTCTTGTGGTGCAGCACCGCGTTCTCGATCCAGAGCACGAACGATTCGCCGGTGTCCGACAGCACCAGGTTGATCTTCAGGTCCTTGCCCTCGGCAGCCGGGCCGTCCAGGCCGGCGGCCATCGCCTCCAGGAAGCGCTCGACCGGGGTCTGCGAAAGCATCTCCAGAAAGCCCGAGCGATCGATGCCCTTCTTCGGCGGCCCCTGTCGCAGTTCGGCGGCTGCGGTGAGGTAGCTGTTGCGCCAGGTGGCGGCCTCGGCCATGTAGGCCATCTGCTCGTAGGTCCGGGCCAGCAGTTCCTTCGCGCCCTTGTGGTCGGGCTGGCCGAACACCGCGTGGTTGAGCAACTCGGCGGCCCAGCGGTAGTCACCCTGGTCGTAGGCCGCTTGCGCGGCGGCAACGGCCTTGTCGGCGCCACCGATCAGCGCCAGCAGGCGCTTGGCCGATTCCTGCGGCGGCAGCGGGTTCAAATTGGCCGGGTTGCCATCGTAGGCGCCCAGATAGAGCTGGTACACCGCCTTGACGTTGTGGCGCAAGTCGCCGTAGTAGCCGCGCACGCCGAACGATGACTGCAGCGACTGCGGCAGCTTCACCGTGTCGGCGATCTCGCGCGGGGTGAGCCCGGCATTGGCCAGGCGCACCGTCTGGTCGTGGGTGTACTTGTACATGTCGCGCTGCTTGGTGATGAACTCGCGGATGCGCGCGTTGCCCCAGATCGGCCAGTTGTGCTGGCCGAAATACACCTCGGTGTCCGCGGTCTGCTCCAGGGCCTGCTCCATGTACTGCGACCAGCGCAGCGAATCGCGCACCTTGGCGCCGCGCACCGGCAGCAGGTTGTGCATGGTTTGCGCCAGGTTCTCGGCGCCGCCGTAGGCCTTGCGATCCGGCACCGAGAAGGTCAGTTCGGCCGGCGCCTCGGCGCCGGGGACGTTGTGGAAGACGATGCGCACCCCGTCGACCACCACCTCTTCCGTCGGCTTGGTCACGAGCTGCGTCGGCGGCAGGATGCCGAAGGTGCCGTAGGCCACGCCCTTGCCCAGGCCGGTGTCGACCATGCCCTTGGGCGAGCGCTCCAGGTCCTTGCCGAACTGGTAGCCCGAGCGCCGGCCCATCGCCACGCCCACCAGCACGTTCTCGCTCGTGGCCTCCTCCATGAAGCCTTCGGGCGCAATGACCGGGATCTTGCGCGCCTTGGCGTCTTCGGCCGAGACCACGCCGAGCACGCCGCCGAAGTGGTCGGCGTGGCTGTGCGTGAAGACGATCGCCGATACCGGCCTGTCGCCCAGGTGCTGCCGCGCGAAGGCGATTGCGGCCGTTGCGCTCTCCTTGCACGTCAGCGGATCGACGACGATCCAGCCGCTCTTGCCTTCGATCACGGTCATGTTGGCGATGTCGAAGCCGCGCAACTGCCAGATGCCCTCGGTGACCTTGAACAGGCCGATCTGTGCATTGAGGATCGCGTGGCGCCACAGGCTCGGGTTGACGGTGGGCGGCGCCGGGCCGTCGACGAACTTGAAGGCGTCGAAGTCCACCAGGACATTGCCGTCGGCGCCCATGACCTTGCCGCTCGGCCGCGCGATGAGGCCTCGCTTGGCGTCCTCGAAGTCCTGCGGATCGTCGAGCTTCAAGTCCTTGGCGAACTGGGCGTTCACCTGTTGCGTGGCCGCGCTGGCATCGCCGCCGGCCGCCGGGGCCGCCTGGCGGCCGCAGCCCGCCAGCGCCAACACGGTGGCGATCGAGGCGGCCAGGCACCAGGCCGGCGTCATCGGTTTGCTCATGCTCGTCTCCTGCAGGAATCGTTGTGGATGCGCTTGCCGCCGCAATGGTATCGGCAAGCGCCGGCACGGCCGATCGTCCTGGCAACCGACGTCCGTCGGTCAAGCAAGCTCAGGCACCCGCCTTCGCGCCGAGCCGCTTGCGCCTGGCGCGGATGTTGAGCGACTCCACGGCCAGTGAAAAGGCCATCGCGGCGTAGATGTAGCCCTTGGGCACGTGGGCATCGAAGGCCTCGGCCGTGAGGGCCATGCCCACCATCACCAGGAAGGCCAGCGCCAGCACCTTGACGGAGGGGTGGCTGTCCACGAAATCGCCGATGGGCTTGGCCGCGAACATCATCACCGCCACCGAGGCGAGCACGGCCGCCACCATCACGCCGATCTGGTCCACCATGCCCACGGCGGTGATCACCGAATCGAGCGAAAACACGATGTCGATCACGGCGATCTGGCCGATGGTGGCCCACATCAGGCGTTGGCCCGCGCCGGAGAGCTGGCCGGACTTGTCGACGGGCGGCACATCCAGCTCGCGCGCCTCCACCTCCACGAAGATCTCGTGCGAGGCCTTGTAAAGCAGGAACAGCCCGCCCAGCAGCAGCACCAGATCGCGTCCGCTGATGCCCATGCCCGCGACATGGAACAGATCGGACTTCAGGCCCATCACCCAGCTCAGCGAGAACAGCAGCGCCAGGCGCGACAGCATCGCGAAGCCCAGGCCCAGGCGACGTGCCAGGTCGCGCTGCTCGGGCGGCAGGCGGCCCACCAGGATGGAGATGAAGATGATGTTGTCCACGCCCAGCACGATCTCCAGCGCGGTGAGCATCGCAAAGGCGATCCAGACATTGGGGTCAAGCAGCAGGTCCATGGTGCGGGGGGGGTCTTGTTCTGAAAACCTGCACTCTAGGCAGCCAGACACTTCGCGTAAAGTCGAAAATGCAGAATCAACACTTCGCATAAATCGCAGCGATGAACTACAAGCACCTACAGTATTTCTGGGCTGCGGCCAAGGCCGGCGGGGTGATGCGGGCGGGCGAGCAGCTCAACACCACGCCACAGACCCTCTCCGCGCAGATCAAGCTGCTGGAAGGGCGCCTGGGTTGCGCCTTGTTCCGCAAGGCCGGGCGCCGGCTGGAGCTCACCGACGAAGGCCGCGTGGCGCTGGGCTTCGCGGACCAGATCTTTGCCCTGGGCGCCGAGCTGGAGGCCGTGCTGGGCAAGGAGCTGCGCGGGCCGCAGGCGCTGGACTTCCGCGTGGGCATTGCCGACTCGGTGCCCAAAGCCATCGCCTACCGCCTGCTGGAGCCCGCACTCGGCCTGCCGCGTCCCGTGCGCCTGATCTGCCACGAGGGCGGCCTGCGCGACCTGCTGGCCCAGATCTCGGTGCAGCGGCTGGACATGGTGATCGCCGACGAGCCCATGGCACGGCACCTGAACGTCAAGGCCTTCAACCATGCGCTGGGCAGCACGGCGATGAGTTTCTTCGCCACGCCGGCGCTGAAGGCCAGATTGCCCCGCGGCTTTCCGCGTTGCCTGGACGGCGCCCCCTTGCTGCTGCAGGGCGCCGCGTCGGCAATGCGCCAGCGGCTGGACGTGTGGCTGGCTCAGCACCGCCTGCATCCGCAAGCCGTGGGCGAGTTCGACGACGCCGCGCTGATGAAGGCCTTTGGCGCCGAAGGGCGCGGCGCGTTCATGTCGCCCACCGTGCTGGAGGCCGAGACCTGCGCACAGTACGGTGTGCGCGTGCTCGGCCGCAGCCCCGAGCTGGTGGAGGAGTTCTACGCCATCTCGGTGGAGCGCCGCATCACCCACCCCTGCGTGGCCGCCATCACCGCGGCCGCTCGCGGCGCATTGTTCGGGTCATAGGGACAACGGAGTTCAGTACGCTGTCAGCGGTAGGTCGCGAGCAGGATGCTGGTCTCGGTGTTGGCAATGCCCTTGGTCAGGCGCACGCGCTCGAGCACGCGCGACAGCTCGGTCATGTTGTCGGCGCGCAGCTCGGCCAGCAGGTCCCAGCGGCCGTTGGTGTCGTGCAGCGCGGCCACGCCGGGCTCGCCCAACAGGCTGGCGATCACGGCGCGCGTCTGATTGCCGTCCACCAGCACCCACATCCAGGCGCGAAGCTGGTCGGGCTCGGCATCGGGGCGCAGGCGCACGGTGTAGCCGACGATGACCTGCTCGTCCTCCAGCTTGCGCAGGCGGCTGGTGATGGTGCCGCGCGCCAGGCCCAGCTTGGTGGCCAGCGTGGCCACCGGCGTGCGCGCGTCCTTGCGCAGCAGGGCCACCAGTTGTCGGTCGATGTCGTCCATGGTCACCGTCTGAGCGCCGTTCGCCGCAGGTGCCTCAAGGTTTGGCGGGGGACAGCGTTTCCAGCGCCGAGAAGTTGGCCGCGCGCTCGATGATCTCGCCGGCGCGCAGGGCCAGATCTTCCCGGAAGCGACCGGCCACCAATTGCACGCCCGCAGGCAGGTCACCGCTCATGCCGGTGGGCACGGCCAGCCCGGGCAGGCCCAGCATCGCCGTGCCCAGCAGCGGGCTCTGCGCCGCCACGAGGCGATCCACCTCGTCCGCTGGCGCGTGGTCGGCATCGATGCGGAACTGCCGCTGCCAACTGTTGGGCATCAACAGCACGGGGTGGCGATCGAGGAACACAGCCCAGTCGCGTGCGATGTTGAAGCGTCGGCTGAAGGCTTCGAGCGTCTGGTCGCGATCGAGCGGCGTGAGGGGCTGCATGTAGCCGCGCAGGGCCGAGCGCACGGCCTCGTCGCCCATCGTTTCGATGGCGGGCTGGCCGCCGCGGCGCAGGTCGTCCATCACCAGCTGGCGCCACAGCCGCGCGCCTTCCTCGAAGTGCGGCGGCTCGAGCTCCTCGACCTCGCAGCCGGCGGCGGCCAGCCAGGCGGCGGCCTGCTCGATGGCGGCCACGACGCTGGGGTCGGCGTCGAACGCGGCGTGGCGCTTGAACACGGCCACCTTCAGCGGCCACGGCGCGCTGGCGCTCTCCAGCGGCGCAGGCACCCACTGCGGATCGAGCGGACTGCCCCGGGCCATCACCTGCAAGGCCAGGCGCGCGTCGGCCACGCTGCGTGTGAGCGGTCCCTGCACCGACATCATCTGGTGGGTGAGCGTGCGGTTGGGCGCGCTGGCCCGGTAGGAAGGGATGCGGCCCACGGTGGTGCGCAGGCCCACCACGCCGCAGGCCCAGGCCGGGTAGCGTATCGAGCCGCCATAGTCGTTGCCATGCGCGATGGCGCCCATGCCGGTGGCCACGGCGGCGGCCGCGCCGCCGCTGCTGCCGCCGGGTGTGACGCTCGGGTCGAAGGGATTGAGCGTGCGGCCATGCAGGTCGTTGTCGGTGAACCAGCGCAGGCTGAAGGCCGGCGTGTTGCTGCGGCCCACGATCACGGCACCCGCCGCGCGCAGGCTGGCCACCAGCGGCGAGTCGGTCTGTGCGACGTGGCTGCGCGCGGCGACGATGCCATCGGTGGTGGCGTGGCCCGCGGTGTCCACGTTCACCTTCACGGTGACGGGCACGCCGTGCAGCGGGCCGATCGCGCCGCCGCCGGCCATGGCGCGGTCGGCCGCTTCGGCGGCAGCCAGCGCCTCGGCCGGCATCACTTCGGCCAGGGCGTTGACCTGGCGGTTGGCCTCGGCAATGCGGTCGAGCACGCTGAGCGTGGCCTCGACGCAGGAGACCTCCTTGCGCGCAATCAGCGCCGCCAGTTCGATGGCGCCGAGGCGCCAGAGGGATTGAGCCATGTCGCATCCTGATCAATGCCCCGCCCCGGGGCGGCGTGACCGCGGCCTTCCGGCTGCGGGCTGGGACAGCATAGCGCGCCTTGCGCAGCGCTCGAACTCCTGCATACCGGCCAATGCGCCCGACCCGGGTCGGTAGACTGCAGTGCCGCCCCTTGAAGGAGGACGCCCTTGTCCACCCCCGCCCCGAGCTTTGAAGTACTGCCCCGCGACCTGTCCGCTTACCGCGCCGGCAACGTGGGCGTGGACTACGTGCACCGCTTCGAATCCGGCCGCCCGGGCCCGCATGTGCTGATCAATGCGCTGACGCACGGCAACGAGTTCTGCGGCATGGTGGCCGCCTGCCACCTGCTGGACACGGGCGTGCGCCCGAAGCTGGGCACGCTCACCGTGAGCTTCGCCAACGTGGCGGCCTACGCGACCTTCGACCCCGCCCGCCCCTTCGACAGCCGGCAGATCACGCACAACTTCAACCGCATCTGGTCCAGCCAGTGGCTCGATGGGCCGGAGGACAGCGTGGAGCTGCGGCGCGCCCGCGCCATGCGCCCGGTGGTGGCCGCGGCCGACCACATCCTGGACATCCACTCCACCAGCCAGGACGTGCGGCCCTTCTGGGTCTACCCGGGTTACGAGCGCAACGCCGTCGTGGCCCGGGCCATGCGCCGGCCCAGCACGCACCTGGTGATGCCGCAAGGCCTGGGCTCGGGCACGCCGGTGACTCAGCATGGCCACCTGGCCAGCGCCGCGGGCCACAGTGCCGCCATGGTGGTGGAGTGCGGGCAGCACTTCAAGCAGGCCTCGGCGGACCTGGCAGTCCTGGTGACGATGGACTTTCTGGCGTACTTCGGTCTGGTGGATGGCCCCGCCGAGCCCGTGGCCTCGCCCGCCGCCACCGAGCCCCACCGCCGCTTCGAGCTGCTGCGCACGCACGTCGTCAAGCACCAGGACTTCCGCTTCGTGCGGCCCCTGGTCGGCTTCGAGGTCTTCGCCAACGGCCAGCTGATCGGCAGCGACGGCGATGAGCGCATCGTCGCGCCCTGCGACGACTGCACCGTCTTCATGCCCACCCGCGAGCCCATCGTGGGCCGCGAGGGCGTTTACCTCACGCGGCCCTTGGCATGAAGCCATAGCGCGATCGATCACAGGGGCATCCGACCATGTGGGACACGCTCGTCGAGGCCTTGCGCGCACAGTTGGCCAACCAGTTGGTGGCCGGTGCAGTGGCCCTGGGCCTGGTGGGCGTGCTGGCCGCTTCGCTGCGCAGGCTGCCCGGCCTGTTCTGGGGCCAGCTCAGGCGCGGCCTGGTCGTCACCGCCACGCTGGACAGCCGCAATGATCTGTTCGCCGCCTTCGTGGTGTGGCTCAACGACCAACGTTTCAGCCAACGCAGCCGCTGGTTCACGGTGGTGCAGGCCCCGCCCGCCGTGGCCGAGGACGGCAGCGAGGCCGACGACACGCCCAAGCTGCAGTACAGCCCGGCGCCGGGCTTCCATCTGTTCTGGTTCCGTGGCCGGCTGATGTGGATGCAGCGCGAGATCGCGATGAACCTGCAGGTGGTGGAGACGATCCACCTGGGCGCACTGTTCACCACGCGGCGCCTGATGGAAGAGCTGCTCGAGAGCGTGGCCCGCCACGCGGGTGAGCGCCGCGCCAACCGCCTGACGCTGTTCACCGTGGACCGCTGGGGCGACGAGTGGCGCCTGGCCGACAGCAAGCCGCGCCGCGCGCTCGACTCGGTGGTGTTGGACGAGGGTGTGGCCAAGCTGCTGCACGACGACATCCACGAGTTCTTCTCGCGCCGCGAGTGGTACGCGCAGATGGGCATCCCCTGGCGCCGGGGCTACCTGCTATTTGGCCCGCCAGGCACGGGCAAGACGAGTGCGGCCTTTGCACTGGCCGGTGAATTGCGGCTCAAGCTCTGCGCCCTGTCGCTCACCAACCCCAAGCTCACCGACAACGTGATGGCCGATCTGCTGCAGCGCACGCCGCCGCGCAGCCTGATCCTGATCGAGGACATCGACGCCTTCTTCAACAGCCGCGAAAAGCAGGACGCGCGCATCCAGATCAGCTTCTCCGGCCTGCTCAACGCACTGGACGGCGTGGGCGCGCAAGAAGGCCGCATCATCGTGCTCACCACCAACCACCGCGAGCGGCTGGATGCGGCGCTGATCCGCCCGGGCCGCATCGATCTGGAGATCGAGCTGGGCAATGCCACGCCCTCTCAACTGCGCGGCCTGCTGCAACGCTTCTACCCCGATGCCAACGATCGAATCGAGCGGATCGTGGCCGCTTACCCGGCCGGCAGTTTGTCGCCGGCACAGGTGCAGCAGATCCTGATCGCGGCGGACAGCCTGGATGAGGCGGAGGCGGCCTTGCACAGTGCCTTCGCAGCTGCCACCACCCCAAGCACCTGAGCCCACCGGGCGGCCGGTCCCGGGGATGCCGCTACCCGCCCCCCGGCCCGCGCCACGCGGACCAGGCCGGGTAGTCCTCGGGCACCACGGCGCGGCCGTTTTCGTAGGCGGCCACGGTGCGGAAGGGTTGCCGGGCGCTGCTGTTGTCGTAGACGCGCGCTGCGTGTGCGAGCGCGATGGCCTGCGACACCAGCGGCCACAAACGCTGGTATCGCTCGCGCACCTTCTGCTCGGGCACCGAGTGGCCGCCCTGCTCGGCGCGCAGCTTCACGCGGGCCTGGCTCAGCGCCTCGGGCACCAGCACCACATGCAGGTGCACGATGTAGCCGGCGCCGCGAGCATCGCGCATGAGCTGCAGCTTGGACGGGTGCGAGAACACCGTCTCGGCCACGAAGCTCAGGCCCTGGGCCATGGCCTGCTGGCGGGCGCCGGCGGCCAGTGCGGCAGCCTCGTGGCCATGGGCTTCTTCGGCGCCCGGCCAGTGCTGGCGGGCCAGCACGTCGGCGTTGATGAAGGGCAGGTGCGTGATGGGCGAGAGCACGCGCTCGAACAAGGTGGTCTTGCCGGCGCCATTGGGGCCGACCAGCAGGTGCAGCACCGGCATGGGTGCGGCCTCAGCGCTGGCGCTTCTTCTTCGCCGCGACCTTGGGCATCGGTGGGCTCACCTGGATCTGGCCATCCGCACCCAGCTCGGCGTAGCGGTGGCCCTCGGCCGAAAAGGCCTCGGCCAGGTTCAGCGTGGCCAGCGTGGCGGCCAGGCGTTCATCCCAATGGGTGCGCACCACCGCCTGCTCCTGCACGCCCAGGCCGTCGTACGGCGCATCGCCACGCAGCACCGCCTGCACCTGGGCCACGCTCACCTGCGGGCTGCGCTCCAGCTCGCGCCCCAAGCGGGCCCAGTGGCTCACCTGCTCGGCCACGCTGCGGCTCATGGTTTGCGCAGCGTCGCGCGCGGCCGCGGCCAGTTCACGGTCCAGGCGGATGGGGGCGGCGGCAGTGGCCATGGTGGCACCTTTCGGCAGATCAGTAGCAATATGCTACAGCAATTCGGTTGGCGTGTTGCAGACCACGCGCATGCGCTGTGGCGCGATCGCAGGATCACGAGCGAGCAAACGGCCCCATCAACGCGATGGCTTGCGACGCGGCCCGGCCACCTTCGGCTTCGGCGGCAAGCCGGTGTGCTGCGTCAGCACTGCGCCACGACCCGGCGCAGCAGCAGGCGCGCTCACCTTTGCCGACCACGGCTTGGGCGCAGCAGAAAGCGCCGTCCCCGCCGGCTGATAACTCGGCACCAACTGCCACTTGGCATTGCCGATCAGGTCGGCCCGGCCCATCGCCTTGAGCGCCACGCGCAACACCGGCCAATTGGCCGCATCGTGATAACGCAAAAAGGCCTTGTGCAGCTTGCGCCGCCGCTCGCTGCGCACCACGTCCACCTTTTCCAGCAGGTCCGGCTTGGCCGGGTCGCGGCTCAGGCCCTTGAGCGGGTTGCGACCGGTGTGGTACATGGCCGTCGCAGTGGCCATCGGGCTGGGGGTGAAGGTCTGCACCTGGTCGGCGCGGAAGCCGTTTTCCTTCAGCCAAAGCGCCAGGTTCATCATGTCCTCGTCGCTGGTGCCGGGGTGGGCGGCGATGAAGTAGGGGATCAGGTATTGCTTCTTGCCGGCCTCGGCGCTGAACTTGTCGAACATGGCCTTGAAGCGGTTGTAGCTGCCGATGCCCGGCTTCATCATCTTGGACAAGGGCCCGGACTGCGTGTGCTCGGGGGCGATCTTGAGGTAGCCACCCACATGGTGGGTGACCAACTCGCGCACGTACTCGGGCGAGCGCACCGCCAGGTCGTAGCGCAGGCCCGAGCCGATCAGCACCTTCTTCACGCCCTTGAGCGCCCGCGCCCGGCGGTACAGCTTGATCAAGGGGGCGTGGTCGGTGCCCAGGTTGGGGCAGATGCCGGGGTACACGCAGCTGGGCTTGCGGCAGGCGGCCTCGATGGCCTCGCTCTTGCAGCGCAGCCGGTACATGTTGGCGGTGGGGCCACCCAGGTCGGAGACGATGCCTGTGAAGCCCTGCACCTTGTCGCGCATGTCCTCGATCTCGCGGATCACCGAGTCTTCACTGCGGCTCTGGATGATGCGGCCCTCGTGCTCGGTGATCGAGCAGAAGGTGCAGCCGCCAAAGCAGCCGCGCATGATGTTCACGCTGAAGCGGATCATCTCCCAGGCGGGGATCTTGGTCGGCCCGTCGTGTCGACCGTTGGCATCGGCATAGCGCGGGTGCGGGCTGCGGGCGTAAGGCAGTCCGAACACGGTGTCCATCTCGGGCGTGGTCAGCGGGATCGGCGGCGGATTGATCCACAAATCCCGCGCGCGGCCGTGGATCTCATGGCTTTGCACCAGTGCGCGCGCATTGCCCGGGTTGGTCTCCAGGTGCAGCACGCGGCTGGCATGGGCGTAGAGCACCGGATCGCGCTTGACCGCCTCGTAGCTGGGCAGGCGGATGACGCTGCGCTCGCGCGGTGGCATCTGGATGCGGCCGCTGGCTTTGCTCGTTGGCATGCGCACCACGCTCACGTTGGCCTCGGTGGTGCCGGCGGTCGTGCTTGCGGCGGCTTCCTTGGCGCAGGATTGGCCTTGCGATGCGGCCTGCTCGGCGCTGGTTTGATAGGGGTTGATGTGCTCGTCGATGCGGCCGGGCAGGTCGACGTCGCTCGAATCGATCTCGAACCAGCCTTGCACGCTGGGATCGTCGTCGCGCCGAAGGAAGGCCGTGCCGCGCACGTCGGTGATCTGTGCCACCGGCACGCCGGCGGCCAGGCGGTGCGCGATCTCGACGACGGCGCGCTCAGCATTGCCGTACAGCAGCAGATCGGCCTGCGCGTCCACCAGGATGGCGCGACGCACCTTGTCCTGCCAGTAGTCGTAGTGCGCGATGCGGCGCAGGCTGGCCTCGATGCCGCCAATGACGATGGGCACGTCGCCAAAGGCCTCGCGGCAGCGCTGGGTGTAGACCAGGGTGGCGCGGTCGGGGCGGGCATCGGGCACGCCCCCGGGCGTGTAGGCATCGTCGCTGCGCGCCTTGCGGTCGGCCGTGTAGCGATTGATCATCGAATCCATGTTGCCGGCGGTGACGCCGAAAAACAGGTTCGGGCGGCCCAGCGCGGCGAAGGCTTCCGCGCTGCGCCAGTCGGGCTGCGCGATCATGCCCACGCGGAAGCCCTGTGCCTCCAACATTCGGCCGATCACGGCCATACCAAAGCTGGGGTGGTCCACATAGGCGTCGCCGGTGACGATGACGATGTCACAGCTGTCCCAGCCCAAGCGCTCCATCTCCTCCCGCGTGGTGGGCAGGAAGGGCGCTGTGCCGAAGCGTTTGGCCCAGTAGGGCCGGTAGCTCATCAGCGGTTTGGGTGCGGCGCTGGGCGGTAACGCAGGCGCTGCAAGCGGGGTAGGCGGCACGGTGGGGATGGGCAAAGCAGACGGGCTGGCGATTGTCCACCGCGGCACCCCGCCGCGCACCGGATGTTGGCAATTGGCGCCCGGGCCACGCGAGGCAGGCACCGCCTCGGGATAATCGCGCTCCGCCTCCCGCCGCCGCCTGGCCCTGCCGACCATGTCCGACGCCCCCGAACGCTGGTCCCGCGATGCCGGGGCTGCCGACATCGCCACGCTGACCATTCCCGCCAGCGCGCAGCGCCGGCGCGTGTTCGAGATCGACGTGCGCTTCGTGGTGCGCACGACCGCCGAAGCATCCGACCCCTGGCACGAGCTGACGGTCGAGCTCGACGGCAAGCGCCAGTGGCAGCGCCGCATCCCCACCAGCAACCTGGGCTCGACCGACACGCTGGACTACCGCTGCCGCGCCGACCTCGGCGTGGGCCAGGCCTTGCGGGTGCGCGCCCTCGCCAAGGTGGGTGCTGCCGCCCGCGTCAAGCTGGCCATCGCGGCCGAGGAGCAATGAACCCCGTGGACCCACAAAGCCTGCCCTTCAGCGCCGCCTCCGAGCGCAACAGGGCGCCCATCCTTGCCGTGCTGCGCGCGGTGTTGGCGCCGCGGGCCCGCGTGCTGGAGATCGCCAGCGGCACCGGCCAGCACGCCGAGCACTTCAGCACCGAATGCCCAGGCTGGACCTGGCAGCCCACCGATGTGCAGGCCCAGGCGCTGCCGGCCATCGCCCAGCGCTGTGCGAGATTGCCGCAGGTGCAGGCCCCTGTTCTGCTCGATGTGTTGACGCCGGCCTGGCCGTTGCCTGCGCGCGCCTTTGACGCGATCTACTGCGCCAACCTGCTGCACATCTCGCCCTGGGCCACCTGCGCGGCGCTGATGCAGGGCGCTGCGCGCCACCTTGTTCCGGGTGGCGCCTTGGTGCTCTACGGCCCTTACCGGGTGGATGGCGAGCCTCTGGCCGAAGGCAACCGCGCCTTTGATGTCGACCTGCGTGCACGCAACCCGCAATGGGGCTTGCGTGCGTTGGCCGAGGTGGTGCTGGCAGCCGAGGCGGCCGGGCTCGCCTTCGAGCGGCGCTTCGACCTGCCGGCCAACAACCTGGCGCTGGTCTACCGGCTGCGCGCGCCGGCGCCGCGCTGATCGGGCTCAGCCGGGTCCCGCGGCCCCCGCCTTGAGTCGGGCGCGCACCATCTCGATGTGGCCACGCAGGGCGTACAACTCGTCGGCATAGGACAGCGGCACCGTCACCCGGCCCACATGGGCCTCGATCTCGTCCAGCTCGCTCGACAATTCGTGCGCCGGCCGCTGCCCGATGGCCGCTTCCACACCCCGCAGCTGCCCGTACCAGCGGAACACCCGCGAGCGGATGCGGAACTGGTACAGCGGCGGCACCACGCGGCCCAGCGGGATCAGCACGGCCACGATGGAGATGAGCACCACCCACATGCGATCGAACAGGTTGGCAAACCAGAAAGGCAGGTAGCGCTGCAGCCAGGGCGGCCCGCTGCGGTAGTAACGCTCGGCCTCGGCGGACAGCGCGAACTCGCTGTTGCCGGTGTTGGGAAAGTCGCCTTTGTGCTGGAACCAGCCGGGCCCGCCATGCACCTCGTGCGCGGTCTGCACCAACAGCTGCACCAGCGCCGGGTGGGTGCTGCGACGGGCCACCAGCATGGCCGTGGGCGCCACCAGGTGCGCGTCCTGCGGCGGAAGGTCCAGCGCCAGGTCGACGATGCCACGTGGCAGTACCACGGGGCTGAGGAAAGGGAAGCGGCGCGCGTAGGCGTCGGCCTGCGCAAAATCGAACAGCCGGATGCCCGGCGTGCGCAGCAGCATCTGCACCATCAGCGACTCGGGGGCCGAGGCGAACACCAGCGCGTCGAGTTGACCGCCCAGCAGGTTCACCACCGCCGGGGTGGCCTCGCTGCGCGACAAGGTCATCGACTCGGGCAACAGGCCGTTGGCCTCGAAGAAGCGGCCCATCAGATTGGGTGCGCCGCTGCCCGGGGCGCCAATGCTCACCCGCCAACCGGGCAGCTGCGACAGGCGGACGAGGGCATCCGCTTTGATCAAGCGTTGGGCACTGTCGACGCGATAGAACAGCCAGACGGGCTCATGGAACAGGCTGCCCAGGCTCAGCAGCGAAGTGTCCGGATCCGCGTCGGCGCGTGGCGCGGGGTCGGCACCCCCTTGGATGAAGGCCACGTCCACGCCCGAGCCGGGCTGGCGCAGCAGTGCCAGGTTTTCCGCCGCGCCCTCGGTGCTGCGCAGTTCCACCGTGATGCCGTGGCGCTGGAGCGCGTGCGCATAGCGCTGGCCGAATTCGGCGTAGGCGCTGCGCGGCGCACCCGTGGCCAGCACCACGCGCGGCGGCGGGGCGGGGTCGAGCACCCAGTAGGCCAGCGCCAGCAGCACCAGCGCGATCAAAACGAAAGGACCTGCGGTGACGGCCAGATCGCGCGCCGACAGCAGGGTGTGCTGCACTGCGCGCTGGATCGGTGGAGGCAAGGCGCTCGACATGCGCCGACGATACCCGAGCCTGAAACGAGCAACGGCCGCGTTTCAAGGCGCGGCCGTCTCGTCGGGCCCGGCACGTGGCCGGGCAGTGCTCAGGCGGCCAGCTTGCGCTTGGCGCGCGGGGCAGCCTTCTTCGGGGCGGCGGCGCGCGCGGCGGCCTTGGCCTGGCTCACCACTTTGGCGGTTTGGGCCTTCACCTGGCCCTTCACCTGACGCGTGGCGCGGGTGGCGGTCTTGCCCGCCTTGGCGGCCACGTCGCTGACCATGTCGACCACCTCGGTCGAGGCCTTGGTGCTGGCGCGGGTGGCGCGCTTGACCACGCCTTCACCCTTGGCGGCGTTCGACAGCGCCTTGGCGCCATCCACCAACTTGCCAGACACCGTGAGGCCCATCTTGGCCACCGGCAGGCTCAGGCGGGCGGCGGTCTGCAGGCCATTGGCCAGCGTCGGGTTGGCCACGCCATCGGCGAAGTCGGCCACCTTGCTGACCTGGCGCACGACACCGTCGGTGCCCAGATCCACGACCTGCTCGGTGCGGGTGGACACCTGGTCGATGCCCTTGAACATGGCGTCGGACATGCGGCCGCGCAGACCCACCATGGCGTCGACCACTTGCGGCACGAGCTTGGCCGTGCGGGTGTCGATGTTCTTTTCGAGGCCGGCGTTCACGGCGGTGATCAGGCGGCGGCTGCCCAGGCGGTAGGCGCGCGTGGCCTGGTTGGCGGCGGCGCGGTAGTTCTCGATGGTGGCCAGCGTCACGCTGCGCAGGGATTCGGTCTTCATGGGGTACTCCTCTGAGGATGTCGGGTGTGGCAAGGTCTTCGAACTCATCGTTGCCGGGGCTTCGAGTGCTCGTCAGGCGACGCTCACTTTGCCGGCATGACAGGAGTGTCTCGTTCAGGCTCTAGGGAGCGAAACCCAATGCGGCCGAAAAAGCTAGGGTGTGCACTCCAGTGCGAGGCGCTTGAGCGCGGCAGCCTGCTGGTCGAGACGGTTTTGCGCAGTCGGCGGATGAGCATCTGGCAACATCGCAGTCGGTTGCCGAACGCGGCACCACGTGCGACCACCCTCCAGGAGCCTGCCCATGAACCGCCGTCCGAGCCTGTGGCGAACCGCCAGCCTGGTGTTGACGCTGTCGTCGCTGGCCGCCTGCACCACTGGCCCGATTGCGGCGCCCGAACTGTCCGCACAACGCGCGGCCGAGATCCTGGCCAGCCCCGACCGCACACCGGCCGACCGCAGCAACGACCTGCGCCGCAAGCCCGGGGCCCTGCTGCCCTTCATCGGCCCGCGCCCGGGCATGGTGGCGCTGGACGTGAGCGCGGGGGGCGGCTACACCACCGAGCTGCTGGCCCGCGCCATCGGCCCCACCGGCAAGGTTTACGGCCAGAGCCAGCCGCGCGATCCGGGCCGCCCGCTGCCGGCCCCGGCCGCACCCGAGGGCAACAGCCACCCCAGTGCCACGCCGTCGCCGGTGCTGGCGGCACCGCCGACCGCGCCGCGCCCGTCCGCCGTGGCGCTGGCCGAGCGCGAGCAGCGCCTGCGCAGCGCCCAGGTGCCGGCCGCGCCGATCGTGGCCGTGGCCCAGCGCTTCGACAACCCCGTGCCGGCAGAGCTGGCCGATGGGCGCGTGGACCTGGTGACGCTGATGTTCAACTACCACGACCTGGGCCACATGGGTGTGGACCGCGCCGCGATGAACCGCGCGCTGTTCAAGGCCCTCAAGCCCGGCGGCCTCTACGTGATCGGTGACCATGCCGGGCGGCCAGGCACCGGCATCTCGGAGGCGGGCACGCTGCACCGCGTTGAAGAAGCCTTCCTGCGCGCCGAGGTGCAGGCCGCCGGCTTCAGGTTCCTGGCCTCGGCAGACTTCCTGCGCAACCCGAACGACCCGCGCGACAAGAACACCCCGAATCCGCCGCAGCCCAAGGACGAGTTCGTGCTGAAGTTCGTCAAACCATGAAATGAGGCCCCCGGCAGCGCCGGTTCCGTGGCGGCCGTTGGCCCCGGTCCTGATGACGCCTGAAGCAGCATGAAAAGTCAGCGTCCGACGTGAGCACCACCGAGATCTTCCTGATCGCCATGGCGATCATCTTCAGCGTGCCCTACCTGGTTTGGCGGCTGGGGCGCACCGAGTATTTCGCACCGCTGGTGGTGGTGCAGATCATCACCGGCATCCTGCTCGGCCCGGGGGTGCTGGGCAAGGCGTTTCCCGACTACTACCAGTTCGTGTTCAGCGCACCGGTGGTGCAGTCGCTCAACGGCATTGCCTGGTGGGCGGTGATGGTGTTCGTGTGGATCGCCGGCATCGAGCTCGACCTGAAGGCTGCCTGGCAACACCGTCGCGAGAGCGGCATCACCGCCGGCCTGGCGCTGGGCACACCGCTGCTGTGCGGCTGCCTGGCCGCGCTGGGCATGCTGGGCACGTCAGGCTGGATGGGGCCCAAGGCGCAGCCCTGGCAGTTCGTGGCGGGCGTGGGCATGTCCTGCGCGGTGACGGCGCTGCCCATCCTGATCCTGCTGATGGAAAAGCTGGCGATCCTGCGCCAACCCATCGGCCAACGCATCCTGCGTTACGCCAGCCTGGACGACGTGGCCATCTGGGGCGTGCTGGCGCTGATCCTGATGGACTGGCAGCGGGTGGGCAAGCAGCTGGTCTTCCTGGCCGGGTTTGCGCTGCTGACCTGGTTGTTCCGCAAGCTGATGGCCTGGATGCCCGAACGCGACCGCTGGTACGTGGGCCTGATCTGGCTGGCCGTGTGCGCCTTCGGGGCGGACTGGTCGGGCCTGCATTTCATGGTGGGCGCCTTCCTGGCGGGTGCGGTGATGGACTCGGACTGGTTCGACCAGACGCAGATGGACCTGCTGCGCCACCATGTGCTGCTGGTGGTGATGCCGGTGTTCTTCCTGAGCACCGGCCTGCGCACCAACTGGGCCCTGGGCGGCGTGGTGGTGTTCGTGGCCGCCGGTGTGCTGCTGGTGGCCTCGGTGGCCGGCAAGCTGGTGGGACTGCAACTGGCCGGCTGGGCACTGAAGTGGCAGCCGGGTGAGGCTTCGATCATCGGCTGGCTGTTGCAGACCAAGGCCTTGATCATGATCATCTTCGCCAACATCCTGCTGGACAAGCAGATCATCACCAGCGAGACCTTCACCGCCCTGCTGCTGATGGCGGTGGCCAGCACCATGCTCACGGTGCCGATCGTCGCCCCCAAGCTGGCAAGGATGCGCTCGCTGATCGCCCGCGCGAACTGAGGGCGGGTTCAGGCCCCTTTCGGGTTGCGCCGGGCCACCCAGTAGGTGGCGCCTTCCACGCCGTAGCGCTCGCTGTGTTCCACGTTGCGGGCCAGCTCGAAGTCATCGCCCGCGCGCAGGTGGCGCGTGCTCTTGCCCACGGTGAGCCAGAGTTGGCCGTCCACCACCAGGGCCTTCACGTCGAAGGGGTGCGTGTGCGTCTGCTGCGTGCTGTGGGCGGGCCAGCGGCGCTCCAGCACCTCGTCGAAGCCTTCGGCCTTGCTGCTGGCCTCGAATTGGCGGAACGTCATTTCAGGGCTCACTGAAGGCCTCCATGGGGTCGGGTGAATCGGTTGAGGCGAGGTGCAGGGTACACCGCGCGGCCTGTCCCTGCTGGCCCATCGGTCTGGCTCGCGACGGGCCGCTAAACTGGAGCGCAGCCATGAAGCCCAAGTCCAAGCCCCGCCATGCCGCCGCCGGCCCCCGCGCCGGCGAGGTCGTCACGCTGGACATGGTGGCCCACCGTGCCGGTGTGTCGGCCAGCACGGTCTCGCGCATCCTCAACGGAACGGCCGTGGTGGCGCAGGACAAGAAGCTCGCCGTCGAAACCGCCATCGAGCAGCTCGGCTTCGTGCCCAACCCGGTGGCACGTGGCCTGGCAGGCGGCAAGACCATGAGCGTGGGCGTGGTCACCCAATCGATCGACAGCCCCTTCTATGGCGTGGCGCTGCGCGGCATCGAGGATGAGCTGGACCACGCGGGCTACAGCGCCCTGTTCGTCAGTGGGCACTGGAACGCGGCCGAGGAAGCGCGCTGCATCGACATGCTGCGCTCGCGGCGCGTGGACGGCATCATCGTGCTCACCGGACGCCTCAGCGACCATGCGCTGCGCACCACCGCCAAGGCCCTGCCGGTGGTGGTGACCGGCCGAGACCTGAAGGCGCCCCGCCTGTTCTCATTGAATTTCGACAACGAGCTGGGCGGCCAACTGGCCACGCAGCACCTGATCGAGCTGGGCCACCGCCGCATCGCCCACATCACCGGTGACACCGCCCACCCCGACGCCGTCGACCGCCTGCGGGGCTACCGCCTCGCGCTCGAAGCCGCGGGCATCGCCTTCAACGCCGAGCTGGTGGTGCCGGGCCTGTTCCACGAGGAGAGTGGCCTGGTGGCGGCTGAACGCTTGCTGGACAGTCGCCAACGCTTCACCGCCATCTTTGCCGCCAACGACCAGATGGCGCTCGGCGCCTGCCTTGGCCTGCACCGGCGCGGCCTGCGCGTGCCGCAGGATGTGTCGGTGGTGGGCTTCGACGATCTGTCGGTGTCGCGCTATGCCTTGCCCCCGCTCACCAGCGTGCAGCACCCGGCGCGCGAAATCGGCCAGCTGGCCGCGGCGGCCATGCTGCAGATGCTGCGCGGCGAGAAGCCGACAGCCGAGGTGCCAGGTCCGCGCGTGATTGCGCGCGAGTCGAGCCGCGTGCCGGCCGGCAAGGGCTGAGACGGTCGACTGGTCAACGCTTGGCTGCGGCTGCCGCGGCAGCCGCCTCGCGCAGCTTGTCCTTCTTGCTCTTGCGCTGGCCCTTCACGCCGCCCGTGAGCTGCTGCGGCGTGGCCTGCTCCTTTGGCTCGAATCCGGCGACCTGCTCGCGCGGCACACGCAGGCCTTGGCGCTTCTCGATCAGGCGGAAATGCGCCTCGGTGGCGGCACTCACGAAACTCACCGCCAGGCCGGGCGCGCCGGCGCGGCCCGTGCGGCCGATGCGGTGCAGGTGGTCGGACGCAGCGCGCGGCAGGTCGTAGTTCAACACCACCGGCAACCGCGCGATGTGGATGCCACGCGCGGCCACGTCGGTGGCCACCAGCACCTGCAGACGCCCGGCCTGGAAGTCGGCCAGCGCCTGGCTGCGCGCACCCTGGCTGCGCTCGCCGTGCAGCGCCGCCGCCCGGATGCCCGCGGCACCCAGCTTGGCCGCCACGTGCTCGGTGGCGTACTGCGTGGCCACGAACACCAGCACGCGCGGCCAGGCTTCGTGTTGGATCAGGTGACGCAGCAGCGGCGTGCGGCGCGGTGCATCCACTTCGATGCAGCGTTGGGTGATGGCCGGCAGCACGTCGGCATCCGTGGGCACGTCGATCCGCAACGGGTCGCGCAACAGCGCATCGGCCAGGCCCTGCAGCGCCGCCGCAAACGTGGCGGAGAACATCAGGTTCTGCCGCTTGGCCGGCAGCAAGGCCAGCACGCGCGTCAGCTCGTCGGCGAAGCCGGCGTCGAGCAGGCGATCGGCTTCGTCCAGCACCAGCAGCGCCACCTGGTCCAGGCGCAGCGCGTTGTGCTCCACCAGATCGAGCAGGCGTCCCGGCGTGGCCACCACCACGTCGGCGCCGCCGCGCAGGCCCATCATCTGCGGGTTGATCGACACGCCGCCGAACAGCACCGCCACCTTCACCGGGTCGGGCAAGTGCTGCGCCAGCGCGCGCAGCGTGTCGCCCACCTGCGTGGCCAGCTCGCGCGTGGGCACCAGCACCAGCGCCTGGATGCGCCGCAGCGCGGGGCTGAACAAGCCGTGCAACAGCGGCAGCGCGAAGGCGGCGGTCTTGCCCGAGCCGGTTTGCGCCGTGGCCAGCACATCACGCCCGGCCAGGATGGCGGGGATCGCCGCCGACTGGATGGGCGTCGGGTCGGCCAGGCCGCTCTCGCGGGCGGCGCGAACCAGGGCCGGCTTCAGGCCGAGGGCGGCAAAGGGCATGGGGGCTGGCGCTGTGGCGCTTGGAAGGGGATCAGGAGCGAGCGCGCCTGCGCCCACGAATGGCTGCAGTTTAGGCGGCGATCCGGCGATTACCCCCAATTGACAGTGCTGGACCCGGCTCCTATATTGGCGTGAAAGCGCTTTCAAAATCAATTGAGACCGATGACAACCCCTGCCGACGGCTGGCCCGCACGTCGCGCGCTGCTGGCTTCCGGCTTGGCGGCCTTGTTCCCGCTGGGCGCGGCTGCGCAGCCCGCCCGCAAGGTGCTCACCGTGGCCGCGTTCCCGCTGGTGGACAAGATCGTCGAGGCTGCGCAGGCGCAATGGCGCCAGCGGCACCCCGATGTGGAGCTCAAGGTGTTGAGCCGCCCCTATGGCGATCACCACACCGCGATGACCACCGCGCTGTCCACGGCCGTCTACCTGCCCGACGTGATGGCGCTGGAGCAGAGCTACGTGGGTCGATTCGCGCAGGGCACGGGCCTGGACGACCTGAGCCGCGCGCCCTTCGACATCGCCCGCCACCGCGCGCACTACGCCCCCTACGCCTACGACCAGGCCACCACGCGCGGTGGCGCCGTGGTGGCCGCCCCGGCCGACATCGGCCCGGGCACCCTGCTCTACCGCACCGATGTGCTGGCCAAGGCCGGCGTCCAACCCGAAGACCTCACCCGCTCGTGGGACAGCTATGTCGAGGCCGGCATCCAGATCAAGCGCAAGACCGGCGCCTTCCTGATCGGCAACGTGCAGGCGGTGAAGAACATCCTGATGCGATCGGGCGCCAGGCCCGGCGAGGGCCTGTACTTCGACAAGGACTCGCGCGTGCTGGTCAACACGCCGCGCTTCGTGCGTGCCTTCGAAGTGGCGCGCAAGCTGCGGCAGCACCAGCTCGACGCGCGCGTGGGCGAATGGACCAACGATTGGGCCGAGGGCTTCAAGCGCGGCACACTGGCCACCGAGATGAGCGGCGCCTGGCTGGTGGGCCAGCTCAACAACTGGGTGGCGCCCGACACCCGAGGCCTGTGGCGCGCCTCGCAACTGCCCGAAAACGCCTACGCCGCCTACGGTGGTGCCTTCTATGCCGTGCCGCGGCATTCCGCGCCGGAAAACAAGGCGCTGGCCTGGGACTTCATCCAGATGATGACGCTGGACCGCGAGCGCCAGTTCGCGGCTTTCAAATCGCAGGACGCCTTCCCGGCGCTGGTCGATTGCTACGACGACCCGTTCTTCGACGAACCGCTGCCCTTCCTCGGCGGGCAGCGGGCGCGCCTGCTGTGGCGCGAGGCCGCACGGCGCATCATGGCCATGCCGGTGCACAAGCAGACCACCTTTGCCGACGAGGTGATCACCACCGAGCTCGACCACGTCCTCGACCGCGGCAAGCCCATCCCCCTGGCCCTGGCCGATGCCGAGCGCCTGATCGCGCGGCGCGCACACCGCTGAACATGGTCCGCCCCCGCTCGTTCCGCCTCTCGCCCCGCTGGGCGCCGTATGTGTTCATCAGCCCCTTCCTGCTGCTGTTCGGCGTCTTCGGCGTGTTCCCGCTGCTGTTCTCGCTGGTGCTGGCCTTTCAGACCTGGGAGCCCACCAGCGGCCTGGGCGCCATGCAGTTCGTGGGCCTGGACAACTTCGCCTTTGCACTCGGCGACGAGTGGTTCTGGAAATCGCTGAAGAACACGCTCTGGCTGGCCGTGGCCACCGGCGTGCCGCAGCACCTGGTGGCCATCCCGCTGGCGGTGTTCATCCACACCTCCTTCAAGACCTTGCGTGATGGCATGGTGGGGGCGTACTTCCTGCCCTACATCACCTCCACCGTGGCCATCGCCATCATGTTCAGCTCGCTGTTCTCGCGCGACTATGGCCTGGTGAACACCGGCCTGGGCCTGTTCGGCGTGTCGCCCATCGACTGGCTCAACCAGCCCGGCACGCTCAAGCCCGCGGTCGCGCTGATCATCTTCTGGCGCTACCTGGGTTTCAACGTGGTGCTGTACCTGGCCGCGCTGCAGACCATCCCCAAGGACTTGTACGAGGCCGCCACGATGGACGGCGCCGGCCGCCTGCAGCAGTTCTTCCACATCACCCTGCCCAGCCTGAAACCCATGGTCTATTTCGGCGTGATGCTCAGCATCATCGGCGGGCTGCAGATCTTCGAGGAACCCTTCATCCTCACCAACGGCAAAGGCGGCTCCGACCAGGCGGTGATGACCTCGGCCGTCTACCTCTACCGCATGGCTTTCGATTTCAATGACTTCGGCGGCTCGAGCGCGATGAGCTGGATCCTGTTTGCCGTGGTGGCGCTGATGACCTGGCTCACCAACCGGGCCTTCCATCCCAAGAAGAAGGCTGCGAAATGAGCCGAGACCGAGCCACCGTCTGGTCGGCCTACCTGCTGGTGGGCCTGGGCGCGCTGCTGATGCTGGCCCCGTTCTACTTCATGTTCGTGTTCGCCACGCACACGCGCACGGAAATCTTCAGCCAGCCGCTTCCGCTGTTCTTCAGCGACGCGTTCATGGACAACCTGAAGATCCTGATGACCCGCCTGCCGTTCTGGAAGAACGTGGGCTGGAGCCTGTACGTGGCGCTGGCCTCGACCGCGCTCACGCTGTTCTTCTGCTCGATGGGTGGCTACGCGTTCGCGATGTTCGAGTTCCGCTACAAGAACGCGCTGTTCACGCTGGTGATGGCCACCATGCTGCTGCCGTCGTTCATGAGCATGATCCCCAGCTTCATGATCATGGCCGCGCTCGGCTGGATCGACCAGCACCGCGCGCTGTACATCCCCGGTGCAGCCAGCGCCTTCGGCATCTTCCTGATGCGCCAGTTTGCCTCCACCGCCGTGCCCAAGGACCTGATCGAGGCCGCACGCATGGACGGCTGTGGCGAGTTCGCCGTCTACTGGCGCATCGTGCTGCCGCTGCTCAAGCCGGCGCTGGGCACGCTGGGCCTGATCACCTTCATCGGCAGCTGGAACAACTTCATCGGCCCGCTGATCGTCATGCGCAGCGCCGACAACTTCACCCTGCCGCTGGCCCTGCGCAGCATCCAGAACCCCGAGAACACCGAGTGGGGCGCACTGATGGCCGGCTCGGCCATCGCCACGCTGCCGCTGCTGGTGCTGTTCGTCATCTTCTCGCGGCAGCTCATTGCCGGCTTGACCGCCGGTGCGGTGAAGTGATGCCACTCGCCGCGCCCGAACCCAGGCCCGACCCCATGCTCCATCCCCAGCCGTCCCCGATGTCCGCGCCGAATGCCGTGAACGAACCGACCCACCGCTTTCCGGCCGACTTCGTCTGGGGCGTGGCCACCAGCGCCTATCAGATCGAAGGCGCGTCCACGGCCGATGGCAAGGGGCCATCGATCTGGGACACCTTCTGCCGCCAGCCCGGCGCGATCGCCGACGGCAGCCATGGCGACGTGGCCTGCGATCACTACCACCGGCTGGACGCCGATCTCGACCTGATCGCCTCGCTGGGCGTGGACGCCTACCGCTTTTCGGTGTCCTGGCCGCGGGTGCAGCCCAGCGGCTTTGGCGCCTGGAACACCAAGGGCCTCGACTTCTACGAGCGCCTGGTCGACGGCTTGCTGGCCCGGCGCCTGAAGCCCTGCTTGACCCTCAACCACTGGGACCTGCCGCAGGCCCTGCAGGACCAGGGCGGCTGGGCTGCGCGCGACACCGTGCACCGTTTCGTCGACTACGCGCAGGGCATCCAGCGCCGCCTGGGCGACCGCCTGGCCTCCATCACCACGCACAACGAGCCCTGGGTGGTGGCCACGCTGGGCCACGAGACCGGCGTGTTCGCGCCCGGTATCCGTGATCGCGCGGTCGCCATGCAGGTCTCGCACCACCTGCTGCTGAGCCATGGGCTGGCGCTGCAGGCGCTGCGCGCGGCCGGCGCGAAGGCGCCGCTGGGCATCGTGCTCAACCTCGCGCCGGTGCAGCCGGCCACCGATTCGCCCGAAGACCACGCCTTGGCGAAGCTCGAAGACGGCCGCCTGCTGCGCTGGTACATGGACCCGCTGCTGTGCGCCACCTACCCCACCGACGTGCTGGCACACCTGGGCCGCGACGTGCCGCGCATCGAGCACGGCGACCTGCAGGCCATCGCCACGCCGATGGACTTCATGGGCATCAACTACTACACGCGCACGGTGGTCAGCGCCGGTGCGCCCTTCGACGTGAAGACCAGCGGCCTGCCGCTCACCGACATGGGCTGGGAGGTCTATCCACAGGGCCTCACCGAGCTGCTGCTGCGCCTGCATGCCGATTACCCCGTGCCACCGCTGTACATCACCGAGAACGGCGGCGCCTTCCCCGACCCCCTGCGGGACGGGCTGGTGCGGGACGCTGACCGAACGCGCTATCTGGCCGATCACATTGCCGCCGTCGGCGAGGCCCTGCGGCGCGGCGTGCCGATGGCCGGCTACATGGTGTGGAGCCTGATGGACAACTTCGAATGGGCCTCGGGCTACGCGAAGCGCTTCGGCATCGTGCACGTCGACTACGCCACGCAGCGCCGCACGCTCAAGGACAGCGCGCACTGGTACCGGCAGTTCCTGCAGCGTCAACGCGATGGGCATGCGGCATCGGCCCGCACCGGTGCCACACAAGGGGCATGACATGGGCCAGGTGACGCTGCGCGGCATCCACAAGCGCTACGACTCGGTCGAGGTGATCAAGGGCATCGATCTCGAAGTGCGCGACGGCGAGTTCCTGGTCTTCGTCGGCCCCTCGGGCTGCGGCAAATCCACCATGCTGCGCATGATCGCGGGGCTGGAGACCATCACCAGCGGTGATCTGCTGATCGACGGCGTGCGTGCCAACGACCTGCACCCGGCCGAGCGCGGGGCGGCCATGGTGTTTCAGAGTTATGCGCTGTATCCGCACATGACCGTGGCCGAGAACATGGGCTTTGCCTTGAAGATGGCCGGCGTGCCGCGGGCGCAGCGCGACGAACAGGTGGGTCGCGCGGCCGAAGTCCTGCGCATCACCGAGCTGCTGGGCCGCACGCCCAAGGAGCTGTCGGGCGGCCAGCGCCAGCGCGTGGCCATCGGCCGGGCCATCGTGCGCAAGCCCAAGGTCTTCCTGTTCGACGAGCCGCTGTCGAATCTGGACGCCGCACTGCGCGTGAACATGCGCATCGAGCTGAGCCGCCTGCACAAGGAGCTGGGCACGACGATGATCTACGTCACCCACGACCAGGTGGAGGCCATGACCATGGGCGACCGCATCGCTGTGTTCAACCGGGGAATCGTGGAGCAACTGGGCCCGCCGCTGGACCTGTACAACCGGCCGGCCAACGAGTTCGTGGCCACCTTCCTGGGGGCGCCGCGCATCAACCTGATCGATCGGCCCGCCGCCAACGCCGCTGCTGCGCACCTGGCGTTGTGGGCGGCGCTCACCGGTGGCCGGGCCGCCGCCGCCCAACGCGCCGGCCTGCGCCCCGAGCATTGCCACGTGGCGCCCGCCGGCGAGGGCATCCCTGCCAGCGTGGTGCTGGCCGAGCACCTGGGCGATTCGTCCATCCTGCACCTGCGGGTGGACGGCTTGCCCGAGCTGGTCAACGCCAAGCTCGGCGCCGAGCATGCGGTGGTGCAAACCGGCCAGACCGTGGGCCTGGTGCCGGACGCCGCCTGGACCTTGACGTTCGACGCAACGGGGCAACTGCTGTGAAGGCCAGCGTCACCCAAAAGACGATTCGACAGGCCCGGGCCGTGCTGGCCCTGGGCAGCCTGCTGGCCCTGGCCGCCTGCGGCGGAACCGCCCTCACCACCATGACCCAAGCCACCTCAGAACCCTTCGCCGGCCTACCTGCCCTGGTGGTGCCTGCCGGCTACCGCCTGGTGTGGGCCGACGAGTTCAACACCGATGGCTTGCCCGACCCCGCCAAGTGGAGCTTCGACACCGAGCGCAATAAGGACGGCTGGTACAACCACGAGCGCCAGTACTACAGCCGCGACCGCGTCGAGAACGCGGTGGTGCAAGGCGGCAGGCTGCGCATCACCGCCCGCAAGGAAGCCTTGAGCGGCGCGCCCGACTGGGGCGGCCAGCCCTACACCTCGGCCCGCCTGCTCACCCGCGGCAAGGCCGCGTGGACCTATGGCTTCTTCGAGGTGCGTGCCAAGCTGCCCTGCGGCAAAGGCACCTGGCCGGCGATCTGGACCCTGGGCACCGGCGGCCGCTGGCCCGAAGACGGCGAGCTCGACATCCTGGAGCAGATCGGCCACCGCCCTGACCGCATCTTCAGCACCGTGCACATGGCCGCCGGCTTTGGCGGCAAGGGTTCAGGCACCGAGGTCGGCCGGCCGGGCGTGTGCGACGGCTTTCACAACTACCAGATGCTGTGGACCGCCGGCGAGATCCGCTTCGCCATGGACGGCGTCGTGCACCACGTTTACGCCAACCCCAAGACCGGCAACGCCGCCTGGCCCTTCGACGCGCCGCAATACCTGTTGCTCAACCTGGCCATCGGCGGTGACCTGGGTGGCGAGGTGGACGAGGGCATGTTCCCCCGCATTTTCGAGATCGAGTACGTGCGGGTCTACCAGGCCGGGCGCTGAATGGCGTCGTCTTGCCAAGAGGCGGCGTCGATGCCGCTGCGGTCGGTCGCCGTGGCCGGCCAACGACCCGTTGCGCCGGCGTCTGGGTCAGAGAACTGCATCAACTCAATCCGCTCGCCAGTCCCACACCAATGAGCACCATCAGCGCGGCGACGGCCAACTCGACAAAGCGCAGCGTGACCTTCTTGAGCAGACGTTTCCCGAAATAGGCCCCCAGGAATGCCGAGAGCGTGGCGGCCGCCACCGTGTAGCCTGCGCGGCTGTCCATCTGGTTGGCCCAGGTCGCGTGCAGCGCAAGACCGTACACCGCCAGCCTCAGGCTATCGACCATCACGGCGCACACCGCGCTGGTTCCCACATAGGACTCCTTGGACAGCCCGGCCTTGACGAGAAAGGCCGACCGCAGTGCGCCCTGGTTGCCGGACAGCCCGCCAAAGAACCCCGAGATCAGGCCCCCCACCGAGAGCCAGCGGGGAGAAAACGCCATCCTTGCAAAGGCCGGGGACAACTCCAGCAGCGCGAACGCGGCGATCACCACGCCGATCGAGGCCTTGACCGGCGTGATCTCATGGGCTCGCCCCATCCACTCGTAGCCATACCAGGGCGCCATCGCCGACACCTTGGACAGCATCGTGGCGCCGAGGATCGCAGCCAGGGCCGCGGGCAGGCCAAAGCGCTTGACCACGGCCCAGTCGGCGTCGCGTCCGACCAGCCCGATCTTGAACAGGTTGTTGGCCAGGTGCACGACGGCCGTCATGGCAATGGCCGTGGCCACCGGAAAGAACAGGGCGAAGACCGGTGTCAGGATCGTGCCGAGCCCGAAGCCGGAAAACAGGGTCAGCCCGGAGGCGATCAGCGCACTGACGCAAATGACGAGGAAATCCATGGCTTGTCCCCCGTGGGGCTGGCCGTCGGCCATGCCGAACCGGCTTGGCATGGCAAGCAGGCTGGCGACGGTGGTCGCCCGCCCGCTTTCAGGACTTACTTCTTGCCGAAGCTCAGGTACATCGGGTCGTCGGAGGTGGCGTGGCGGACCTGGGCGTTGTCAAACGCGGCAAAGCCAAAGCCATAGCGCGCGCCGAGATCGGCGAACTGCACGTCGAACTTGCTGCCCGTCACCAGCTTGCGGCTGATCACCGAGGTGTGCATGCCGTTGGCGTAGCTGTTGGCGACCTTGACGTCACCCGCGTCGGTCCCGGCCTGCGAATTGATGATGATCGAGGCCACTTCATCGCCCGCCTTGAACTTGCTGTCGTCAAAGGGAACCTCGTCACCTTTCTTGATGTAGTAGGTGCCGCCGGCATTGGCGGGCTTGTTGTCACGGTTCATGAACGCCGGCTTGCCATTGACCAGGGCGATGTTGGTGTATTCACTGGGGCCCGGGTCGCCCTTGCGGCCGGCATTGGGTGCGGTCTTCGCATCGAAACGCGTGTCGTCGGTGTACTGGTCGTGCACCAGGCCCCAGGGGCCGGTGCGAACGCCCTTCATGTGCCACATGTCCAGCAGCTGGCCGGGCAGGTTGGTGTACTTGTTGCCATAGGGCTTGCCTTGCCCCTCGTGGCAGGCCATGGCGCAGCCTTCCTTGTCGAATGGCTTGGCCGTCGCCTCGTTCGTTGGCCACAGCATGGCCCACTTGTCTTCGTAGTACATGTTGTCGTCGCCGCCCTTGTCGGCCGGGTCGACCAGCTTCTTCCAGGAGCCATCCGCCTGCTTCTGGTACGGAAAGCGACGCACGGAATTGGTCGGGTCCTTGTACTGGATCAGCATGTAGAGCATGTCGGCGGTGTAGGCGGCTTTCAGCGTGACCTTGGTCTCGCCCTTTTCGCCGGGCTTGGCACCGAAGTTGACGCCACCCGTCAGGTCCGCCGTCAATGGGCGCGCATTGGCCCAGACCGGGTCGGCCGCGCCGGCGGCCAGATTGGGTGCGGTGCTCACGAAGGTGGCGACCAGGGTGTCCTTTGCTGCCGGACCCGCCATGGTCTTGTCGGAGACCGAGCCGCAACCAAAGAGCGTCAGCGTGGCCAGGCTTGCGGCGGAGGCCGTGAGGAGGAGCGATTTGTTCATGGCGAGTTCCTGTCGAGGTTGAGAGTCAGGGCCAGTGGGTCGGAACGACTTCCGCTGGTTCTGGTCACACTCTCCGCAAGCTGCGTGCCAATCTGTGCAGCGACCCGCTTCCGAGGCCACGCCCTGCGCTCAAGGCGACAGGGGCCGCTTTCGGCCGCGTTGGCGCCGGGTCAGCGCGGGCCCCTTGTCATCACGCTGCCATGACACTGTCACGGTTTCGTGACAGTGTCGGCTCGCTCCAGATGGCCGTAGATGTTCTGCCGCGCGACGCCTGACAGGCGGGCCGCTTCGGAGACATTGCCATCCGCGGCCTGCATGAGGTCGGAGAAGTAGGCGCGTTCAAACTGCTGGCGTGCCTCGCGGTATGGCAGGAGCTTGCCCGGGGCTTGCGCGACATCGGACAGCTTGCCGGGCAGGCCAAGGTCATCCACCGGTACGGGGCCGCCCCGGTTGATCACCACGGCGCGCTCGATGGTGTGCTTGAGTTCGCGCACGTTGCCGGCCCAATGCGCGGCTTCCAGCGCGGCGATCGCATCACTCTGCAGCGGCCCGGCGGCCTTGCCGAACTTGCGGTTGAAATGGTCCAGGAAGAACAGCGCCAGCGGGAGGATGTCGTCGCGGCGCTCACGCAGCGGCGGCACGCGCAAGGGCACGACATTGATGCGGTAGTACAGGTCGGAGCGAAAACGACCGGCGGCCACCTCCTGATCCAGCGGCTTGTTGGTGGCGCAGATCAGGCGGAAGTTGGACGGGCGCTGCACGGTGCTGCCCAGGCGGACAAAGGTGCCCTCCTGCAGCACGCGCAGCAGGCTCACCTGCAGCTTGGGGCTCATGTCGGCAATCTCGTCGAGCAGCACGGTGCCGTTGTCGGCCTCCTCGAAATAGCCTGCCGTGGTCTTGACCGCGCCGGTGAATGCGCCGCGTTCATAGCCGAACAGGGCGGCCTCGACCAGCGACTCCGACAGAGCGCCGCAATTGAGTTCCTTCAGTGGCCCCCGGGCGCGCGCACTCAGCGAGTGAAGCAGCTTGGCGATCACCTCCTTGCCGGTGCCGCTCTCGCCTTCGATGAGCACCGTGGTGTCCAGCGGGGCGGCCTGACGCAGCTGCGCCAGCAGCTTCTCCATGGCCACCGAGTGGCTGACCAGGATCGGCCCGCCGGATCCGGAACCGAGCGTTTCCTTCAGGTCCGCGATCTCGCGATAGGCACGGTCCATCTCCAGTGCCTTGGCGATCACGGCCTCCAGCTCTTCCAGGTTCTCGAACGGCTTGGTCAGGTAGTCATACAGGCCTTCGCGCACCGCCCGCATGGCATCGCGCACCTCGGCATGGCCGGTGATCATCAGCGCCGTCTGCCTGGGCCGGAGCCTGCGCATCTCTGCAAAAAGGTCCAGGCCATTGCCGTCGGGCAGGCGCTGGTCGAGGATGGCCAGGTTGAAGTCGCCCAGGTCAAACGCCCTTCGCGCCTCGGCCACATTTGTTGCCGTGACCAGTTCAATGGCGCCGCTGCGAAACAGGTTCTCGAACAGGCGGCGCGTGAACGGATCGTCGTCGACGAGGAGAATCTTGGATTTCATGGCTTCGTCGTCATGGGCAGCCAGATACTGAACCGGGCGCCGCCTTCCGGCAAGTTCTCAGCAAGAACCACACCACCGTGCTTCATGACGATGTGCTGGGCCACGGACAATCCCAGACCGGTGCCCGTGGGCCGCGTGGTGAAGAAGGGCTTGAACAGTTTGGCGGCGGTCGCGCTGTCGAAACCCGGGCCCGAATCGGTCACGCTGAGCTGGATGCCCGCGACCTTGTCGCGGTCTGCGACGGCCAGTGCCACATGCACCGGGGCCTCTGGCGCAGCCAGGACGGCGTTGTGAATCAGGTTGAACAGGGCCTGGCGCAGCAGCACGGGATCGCCGTTGAGTACGATGCTTTCGGCCGGTGCCGTCAAGTCCACGCCATGGCGCAGGTCGATGCTCTGCTGGCAAAACGCGATGGTGTCCTTCACCAGTGCCTGGATGTCGGTCGGCTGCAGCGTCGAGCGCGAGATCTGGTTGATGCGCAAGATCCGCTGCACGATGTCGCGGCACTCGGTTCCGGCCTTGCGCACCTCCGCGAGCAGCTCCGCCACGCGCTCCGGGTCATGCGCTTCGCGCTGCGCCAGCTGGGTCAGGTTGATCACGCCCACCAAGGGGTTGTTCAGCTGGTGCGCAATTTCACCGACGAGCTCGCCCATGGCCGACATCTTCTCGATCTGCACGATGCGCTCGTGCTCGCTGGTGAGCTTGCTCAGGTTCGATTCGGCCGCCTGCTGCCGGTCGTAGACCAGCCTGAAGACCTTGTAGAGCACCAGGAACAGCACGATGCCGCCGCCACCGATGGTGGCCCACAGCAGGTACAGGCCTTGCTGAATCGTGCGGTTCAGGTCGTGCGGATCGCGGTACAGCGAGAGCACCCCGATGACCGTGGTGGCCGACTGGTCCGTGCCGTGGGCAAAGATGGGCACATAGCATTCGATGGTGCCCTCGGTTTGCCGCGCCTGGGCACTGGTGTCGAATCGGTTGCCCGCCGCATTGAACAAGGCCTGCACTTCGCCCTCCAGGGCACGCGCCAGATGCTCGCGATGCGCGCTGCGCTGGGTACCGACCAGGCTGGGGTCGTCCGACCAGATGATGGTGCTGTCGCGGTTGAAGACCTTGATGCGCGCCGTGCCGGGCAGTTTCACCAGGGTGCTGAAGCTTTGGTCAAAGCGCCTTCGCGCCGCCGCATCGGTGTAGTGCTGCATGTCGGCCGCTGAAACGTCCTGATCCACCGTCAGTGCGTAGACCATGTCACGCACGATGGCCGCCTCCCGGTCAATGATGGACTTTCGGAAGAACGGCGCCTGGATCAGGCCCGTCGCGACCACCATGACCAGGATCATCAGCAGGCTGATGCTCGCGAAGATTCGGGGCGGTGTCGTCAGCTTGAACATTCGGGTCCTTGCGATCATCGTGGTGCGCCCAGACCGGTGGCGGCTTCAATGGATTTTGCAGGTCGGCCGGGCCCAGATCCAAGGCAGCCCGCCGTGCCGCGGCGATGGTCGCGCCGCCCTCGCGATGCAGGCTGCCTGCGACTCGCCCTGGGACAACGCAACGCCCCCGCGGGGCGGCCACCGCACCGCTCAGCGCGGCTGCCGGCCCGTCACCGGGTAGATCGGATCGGTGTAGCCGTAGCTGGACGCATGGCCCGCGGGCACCAGGGCACTGATGAAGCGCTCGTCCTCGTCCGTGAGTTGCACTTCAAGCGCGGCGATGTAGTCCTGCCACTGCGCCAAGGTGCGCGGGCCACCGATGGCGCTGTGGATCAGCCGGTTGTTCAGCACCCAGGCGATGGCCAGGTGGCCGGGGGGCAAACCGCGCGATTGAGCGTACTGGGCGAAGCGCTGTGCGAGCGTGAGCGACTCGGGTCGCCACTCGGTCTGCATCAGACGCGCATCCTTGCGCGAGGCGCGGGTGCCGGCTTGCGGCGTGGCATCGGGGGCGTACTTGGCGGTGAGCACCCCGCGGGCCAGCGGACTGTAGGCCGCCACGCCGAGGCCATAGTGTGCGCAGGCCGGCAGCAGCTCGGTCTCGATGCCACGCGTCATCGCGTTGTAGGGCGGCTGGCAGGCGATGGGGCCGGGCACGCCGAGCCGGCGCGCGCATTCGACGATGCGGGCCACGCGCCAGGCGCGAAAGTTCGAGACCCCCCAGTACAGGACCTTGCCGCTGGCGATGAGCCGGCCCATGGTCTCCACCGTCTCTTCCACCGGCGTGATGTCGTCGTCGCGGTGCAGGTAGTACAGGTCGATCCAGTCGGTGCCCAGGCGCTGCAGGCTGGCGTCCAGCGCGCGGCTGAGCCAGCGGCGCGACAGGCCGCGGTCGTTGGCTTCCTTGCCCATCTGGTTGGCCACCTTGCTGGCCAGCACCCAGCGCGCACGGTCGGCCGCGATCAGCCGGCCGACGATGCGTTCACTTTCACCGTTGGCATACACGTCGGCGGTGTCGATGGCATTCAGGCCGGCCTCGCGCGCGGCGGCCACGATGCGGCCGGCCTCGGCCTCGTCGGTCTGGTCGCCGAACATCATCGCGCCCAGCCACAGCGGCGAGGTCTTCAGGCCGCTCGCCCCCATGGCGACGGTGCGCTCGCTTGGTCGGGTCATCGCAGGCTTTCGTTGGTTGGCGTCGCCGGAAGCTCAGGCCAGCGCCGAAACGTTGAACACCTGGCGCAGGTAGGCCAGGAAGGTCTGGTCGTCGCACAGGATCTTGCCGGGGCTGTCCGACAGTTTGGCCACCGGCTGGCCATTGCAGTGCGCCAGCTTCATCACGATGTGCAGGGTGTGCAGGCCCATGTCGTTGGTCAGGTGCGTGCCGATGCCAAAGCCCAACTGCGTGCGGTCGGCAAAGTGGCGGTACAGCTCGAAGGCCTTGGGCAGCGTGAGGCTGTCGCTGAACACCAGGCGCTTGGTGTTGGCATCGATGCGCAGCTTGGCGTAGTGCGCCAGGGCCTTTTCACCCCAAACAATGGGATCACCGGAATCGTGGCGCAGGCCATCGAAGAGCTTGGCGAAATACAGATCGAAATCGGCCAGGAAGGCATCCATGCCCACCACGTCGGTGAGGGCCACGCCCAGGTCGCCGCGGTACTCCTGCACCCAGGCTTCGAGCGCGGCTTTCTGGAAGTCGCGCAGACGCACCCCAAGGGCCTGATAGGTCTGCAGGAATTCGTGCGCCATGGTGCCGATGGGCACCAGGTTCAGGTCGCGCGCCAACAGCACGCAGGACGTGCCCTTGAAGTACTCGGGCACCTCGTGCGCCAGCGTGGACACCACCTCGCGCTGCCAGGCGCCCGAGAAGCGCCGGCGCACGCCGAAGTCGAAGAACTCGAAGGCGTGGCGCCGCGCCGGCTCGCGGCCGAACTCACGCAACATGGTGATCTTCTCGGCCAGACGCTTGCGGCCTTCAGCCAGTGCGGGGGCTTGCGCCACATGGCGGAAGTACAGCTCATTGACGATGGCCAACACGTGGATCTCGAAGGCCATCACGTGCACCTGCGGGCCACGCGCCACGATCTCCAGCGTGCCGGCGTTGTCGCGCACCTCGATGAAATCGCGCTGGAACTGGAAGATGCGCAGGAAGTCGACGAAATCGCTCTTGATGAAGCGCAGCCCGGCCAGATAGGCCAGTTCGTCGGGCTGGAAGCGCAGCGTGCACAGGTGATCGAGCTGCTCGTTGATCTCGGGAATCAGGTGCGCGAGCGGATAGTCGTGCGCGTTGCGGCAGATGAAGACGTACTCGGCCTGCGTCTGCGGGTGCCGATGCAGCATGGCCTGCCACATCGTGAACTTGTAGAGGTCGGTCTCGAGCAGGCTGTGCAGGACGGGTTGCATAAGCGGTGGGTCGGCGATGCGGTGGAGGCCTGTCGGACGAGGGCCAAGTATAGGAGCGGGTCCCAAGCGCCATGACCCGCAGGCACAGCCCAGTTGCAGGCGCCCCGCGCCGCCGGCCGTCGCGCAACAGGGCGCGCGACCGTCAGAGACTGAAGTCGTAGTCGATCGTCAGCGGCGCGTGGTCCGAAAAGCGCGATGCCTTGTGGATTGAAGCGGCCTTGGCCTTGGCGGCCAGCTTGGGCGTGGCCAGGTGATAGTCCAGCCGCCAGCCCACGTTGTTGGCCCAGGCCTGGCCCCGGTTGCTCCACCAGGTGTAGGCCCCTTCGGTGGTCTCGGGGTGCAGCCGGCGGTAGACGTCGACCAGGCCACCTTCGGTCAGCAGCCGGGTCATCCAGGCGCGCTCCTCGGGCAGGAAACCCGAGTTCTTCTGGTTGCTGCGCCAGTTCTTCAGGTCGATCTGCTGGTGCGCGATGTTCACGTCGCCTACCAGGATGAACTCGCGCTCGGCCTTCAGTGCCATCAGGTGCGGGTAGATGGTGTCGAGGAAGACGAACTTGGCCTGCTGGCGGTCCTCGCCCGACGATCCACTGGGGAAGTAGCAGCTGATGATGCTGAGTTTGCGTTTGGCGGTGTCGAAGCGCGCTTCGACGTACCGGCCCTCGGCATCGAAGTCGGCATCGCCCAGGCCGACGATCACCTGGCTCGGCTTCTTGCGGGTGTACAGGCCCACGCCCGAATAGCCCTTCTTCTCGGCGCAGTGGAAATGCCCCGCCATGCCGGCCACCTGGTCGAAGCGGCCGGCCACGTCTTCGGGCTGGGCCTTGATCTCCTGGACCCCCATACAATCGGCGCCCACCTTCTCGGCCCATTCGACGAAGCCCTTGTTGGCGGCCGAACGAATGCCATTCAAATTGAGCGAGATGAGCTTGAAAGCCAAGGTGACTCCATGAGTGTGGACAGCGGCCAACGGCAGGACGACCTGGCCCAGGATTTCGTGCGCTTTGCGGTGGAGGCCGGTGTGCTGCGCTTCGGTGAATTCAAGACCAAGGCCGGGCGCATGTCGCCGTATTTCTTCAATGCCGGGCTGTTCGACGACGGTGCCAAGCTGGGCCGGCTCGCGGCATTCTATGCACGCCGCTTGCTCGATTCAGGCCTGCAATTCGACATGCTGTTCGGCCCGGCGTACAAGGGCATCACACTGGCGGCGGCGGTGGCCATCGAGCTGGCGCGGCTGGGCCGCAACGTGCCTTTCGCCTACAACCGCAAGGAAGCCAAGGACCACGGCGAAGGCGGAACGCTGGTCGGCGCACCGGTGGTCGGCCGCGTTCTCATCATCGACGACGTGATTTCGGCGGGGACCTCGGTGCGTGAGTCCATCCAGATGATTCGTGCGGCCAAGGCCACGCCCTGTGGCGTGGCCATTGCGCTGGACCGGCAGGAGAAGGCCGCCGAGGGCGGGCGGGACCAGCCTTGGTCGGCCGTACAGTACGTTCGTGACCAACTGCAGCTGGCCGTGGTGCCGATCGCCAGCCTGAGCGACCTCTTGCAGTATCTTTCGACGACCCGCGACCCCGCGTTGGCCGAACACACGGCCCGGGTCGCGGCTTACCGCGACCGATTCGGAGTCTGAATGATCGCCCTGCACCTCGACGCCCCTGTCTGTTGGCCCGCGCTGCGGGTGCTGCGTGCTGCCATGGCGGTCCTGGTGCTGGGCAGTGGCCTGCTGGCACAAGCGCAGACGGCGGCCGAGCCTGTCGGCACCGGCGTGTACACCTGCCTCGACGACAAGGGTCATCGCCTCACGTCGGACCGTCCCATCGCTGAATGCAATGCGCGCGAGCAGCGCGTGCTCAACCGCGATGGGTCGCTGCGCCGGGTGATTCCGCCCCCGATGACGGCGGACGAGCGGGCCGAGCGCGAAGCCGCCGACCGCAAGCTGGCTCTTGTCAAGGCCGCGCAGGCCGACGCGGTGCGGCGAGACCGCAACCTCATGAACCGCTATGCCGACGAGGCCTCGCACCGCCGCGCCCGCGAGTCGGCGTTGGACACCGTGCGCGCGGCCATCAAGGCCACCGAGGCGCGGCTGAAGGAGCTGGCCGCCGAGCGCAAGCCGCTGCTCGACGAAGCCGAGTTCTACAAGGGCAAGGCCCTGCCCATGCGCTTGAAGCAGGCCATCGACGGCAATGACGCGGCGGTGGACGCGCAGAAGAGCTCGGCACAGAACCAGACCGTCGAGCTCGACCGCATCAACAAGCTCTACGACGCCGAACTGGCGCGTCTGCGACGCCTGTGGGGCGGGGCCCAGCCTGGCTCGCTCGGACCGGCGGTGCCGCCGGCCGATGCGCCGCCCGCAGCGGCAGCGGCCAGCGTCGTCAGGCCAGCAAAGCCTTCAAAAGCTCGTTGACCTGGGCCGGGTTGGCCTTGCCGCGGCTGGCCTTCATCACCTGGCCGACCAAGGCGTTGAAGGCCTTGTCCTTGCCCGCGCGGTACTCCTCCACCGACTTCGGGTTGGCGGCCACCACCTCGGCGACGATGCGCTCCAGCGCGCCGCTGTCGTTCATCTGCTTGAGGCCCTGGCCTCGATGACGGCATCGATGCGCGCGGTGGCGTCGCCCGAAACCGGGCCCGCGTCCGCCCACAGCACGTCGAACACCTGACGCGCGGCGTTGTTGGAGATGGTGCCGTCACCGATGCGGCGGATCAGCGCCGCCAGTGTGGCCGCGTCCACCGGGCTGGCAGCAATGCTGCGCCCTTCGGTGTTGAGCCGGCGCGAGACCTCGCCCATCATCCAGTTGGCCACCAGCTTGGGTGCGCAACAGGCATCGCGCGCGGCCTCGTAGTAGCGGGCGAAGGGCAGGCTTTGCGTGACCATGGCCGCGTCGTAGGCGGGCAGGCCATCGTCGCGCACGAAGCGCTCGGCCATCGCTGCGGGCAGCTCGGGCAGCGTGGCGCGCACTTCCTCGATCCACTGCGCGGCGATCACCAGCGGCGGCAGGTCGGGGTCGGGGAAGTAGCGGTAATCGTGAGCGTCCTCCTTGCTGCGCATCGAGCGGGTCTCGCCGGTGTCCGGGTTGAACAGCACCGTGGCCTGCTCGATGGCCAGGCCGTCCTCGATCTGGTCGATCTGCCAGTTGATCTCGTAGTCGATCGCCTGGCTCATGAACCGGAACGAGTTCAGGTTCTTGATCTCGCGCCGCGTACCGAACGGCGCACCCGGGCGCCGCACCGACACGTTGGCATCGCAGCGGAAGCTGCCCTCCTGCATGTTGCCGTCGCAGATGCCCAGCCACATCACCAGCGCATGCAGGGCCTTGGCGTATTCCACCGCCTCGGCGGACGAGCGCATGTCCGGCTCGGTGACGATCTCCAGCAGCGGCGTGCCGGCGCGGTTGAGGTCGATGCCGGTCAGGCCGTGGTAGTCCTCGTGCAGGCTCTTGCCCGCATCTTCTTCGAGGTGCGCACGGGTGAGGTTCACCGACTTCGGCGTCTGGCCGAGCATGAAGCGGATCTGCCCGCCCTGCACCACCGGGATCTCGTACTGGCTGATCTGGTAGCCCTTGGGCAGGTCGGGGTAGAAGTAGTTCTTGCGCGCGAAGATCGACAACGGCGCCACCTTGGCGCCCACGGCCAGGCCAAAGCGGATGGCGCGTTCGACGGCAGTGCGGTTCATCACCGGCAGCGTGCCCGGCAACGCCAAATCGACGGCGCAGGCCTGCGTGTTGGGCTCGGCACCGAAGGCGGTGGACGCGCCCGAGAAGATCTTGCTGCGCGTGGAGAGCTGGGCATGGGTCTCGAGGCCGATGACCACCTCGTAGCCTCGAATCAGGGGAGCGCTCATCTCAGTACCGCCCGGCCGTTCCGAAGGTACTGAGCGCCCTCTCGGGGGGCAGCGAACGAAGTGAGCGTGGGGGTTTCATTTCAGGTTCCTGCCGGGGCGCGGCGGTGCCAGTCGGTGGCCAGCTGCAGCGCATGGGCGGCGTGCAGCAAACGGCCTTCGTCGAAGTAGTTGCCGATGAGCTGCAGGCCCACGGGCATGGCCTGCTCGCCAAAACCCGCAGGCACGCTCATGCCCGGCAATCCGGCCAGGCTGCCCGGCAACGTGAAGATGTCGGCCAGGTAGGCCTTGACCGGGTCATCGCCCTGCTCGCCGATCTTCCAGGCCACGGTGGGCGCCACCGGGCCGGCAATCAGGTCGCACTGGCCGAAGCAGGCCTGGAAATCATCCGCAATCATGCGGCGCAGCTTCTGCGCCTGCAGGTAGTAGGCGTCGTAGTAGCCGTGCGACAGCACATAGGTGCCGATCATGATGCGGCGCTTGACCTCGGCGCCAAAGCCCTCGCTGCGCGACTTCTTGTACATGTCCAGCAGGTCGGTGTACCGCGCCGCGCGGTGGCCGAACTTCACGCCGTCGTAGCGACTCAGGTTCGAGCTGGCCTCGGCCGGCGCGATGATGTAGTACACCGGGATCGACAGCTCGGTGCGCGGCAGGCTCACGTCCACCAGCGTGGCGCCCAGCTTTTCCAGCTCGGCCAGCGCGCTGCGCACGGCGGCGGCCACGTCGCCCGACAGGCCGGCCGGGAAGAACTCGCGCGGCAAGCCGATGCGCAGGCCTTGCAGTGGCTTGGCCGCCGTGGCCCCTGCGCGCGGCTGCAGCATCTGGGCCGTGAAATCCTGCGGCGGGCGCTGCGCGCTGGTGGCATCGCGCTCATCGAAGCCGCTCATGGCCGACAGCAGCAACGCGCAGTCTTCCGCCGAACGGGCCAGCGGGCCAGCCTGATCCAGGCTGGAGGCGAAGGCGATCATGCCGTAGCGCGAACACACGCCATAGGTGGGCTTGATGCCGGAGATGCCGGTGAAGCTGGCCGGCTGGCGAATGGAACCGCCGGTGTCGGTGCCGGTGCTGGCCGGCAGCAGACGCGCGGCCACGGCGGCAGCAGAGCCGCCCGAAGAGCCACCGGGCACACGCGCCACGTCCCACGGGTTGTGGGCCGGAAACCAGGCCGAGTTCTCGTTGGCCGAGCCCATCGCGTATTCGTCGCAATTGAGCTTGCCCAGGCTCACCGTGCCCGCGGCCTTGAGGCGCGCCACCACCGTGGCGTCGAACGGGCTGCGGTAGCCGGCCAGCATCTTCGAGCCGGCGGTGGTGGGGGCGTCGGTGGTGACGAAGATGTCCTTGTGCGCCAGCGGCACGCCCAGCAGCGGACCGGCCTCGCCCGCGGCGCGGCGCGCGTCGGCGGCCCGGGCGGCGGCGCGCGCGCCATCGGCGTCCACGTGCAGGAAGGCGCCGAGCGACTGGCGCGTCTCCAGGCGCGTCAGCAGGTGATCGACCAGCTCGACGCTGCAGGTCTGCCCGGTGGCCATGGCCCGGCCCAGCTCGGCCACGCCCAGCTCATGCAGGGGACTCATTCGATCACCTTGGGTACGAGGAACAGGCCGTCCTCCACCGCGGGCGCGCTGCGCTGGTTGGCCTCGCGCTCGTTGGTTTCGCTGACGAGGTCGTCGCGCAGCCGCAGTTGCACGGCCTGAACCGCCGACAAGGGCGTGTACAGCGGCTCCACGCCACGGGTGTCCACGGCGCTCATCTGCTCGACGATGGTGAAGAATCCATTGAGCTGGGCCAGCATCACCGGCCCCTCGGTCGGCGACAGTTCAAGGCGGGCCAGATGCGCGATGCGGCCCACGTCCTGCGGGGTCAATGCCATGGGAATTACGTTCTGATGCGTGCCCGTCGAGGGCTGCAAACAAGGGGGGATGGGTTATTATCGCCGGTTATCCAGCACCCGAAAGTGGGCCTGGCCGGCAATGAAATCCGCAGTGAAAACGGGCCCGCCATCGCGCCTGTCACGCTGCTGTCGGCAGCCTGTGATCGGACTGGGCCCGCACACCCTCCCCCACGAAGTCCGTCGCGCTTGTTGTCGACATGGTGTCCTCAACCCCATGTCACGTTCAGGTGCAGGGCATTCTGTGAGCCCCTGTCCCGCTGTCCACCATGCGTTTGCTGCGCCGCCATGAATGTCCCCCGGGGCGCTGACCGCGCAACCCATTGACAGCCCTTTGCGTACACCCCCATGTTCGGATCCCTGCGCCGCTACTTTTCCACCGACCTCGCCATTGACCTGGGCACCGCCAACACGTTGATCTACGTGCGTGGCAAAGGCATCGTGCTCGATGAGCCCTCGGTCGTTTCCATCCGCCATGAAGGCGGCCCCAATGGCAAGAAGACCATCCAGGCCGTGGGCCGCGAGGCCAAGGCCATGCTGGGCAAGGTGCCCGGCAACATCGAGGCCATCCGCCCGATGAAGGACGGCGTGATTGCCGACTTCACCGTCACCGAGCAGATGCTCAAGCAGTTCATCAAGATGGTCCACCCGCGTGGCATTTTGAGACCCAGCCCCCGCATCATCATCTGCGTGCCCTGCGGATCGACCCAGGTGGAACGCCGGGCCATCCGCGAGTCGGCGCTGGGTGCCGGTGCCAGCGAGGTCTACCTGATCGAGGAGCCGATGGCCGCGGCCATCGGTGCCGGCTTGCCGGTGAGCGAAGCCTCGGGCTCGATGGTCGTGGACATCGGCGGCGGCACCACCGAGGTGGGCGTGATCTCGCTGGGCGGCATGGTCTACAAGGGCTCGGTGCGCGTCGGCGGCGACAAGTTCGACGAAGCCATCATCAACTACATCCGCCGCAACTACGGCATGCTGATCGGCGAGCCCACCGCCGAGGCCATCAAGAAGAGCATCGGATCGGCCTTCCCGGGCTCCGAGGTCAAGGAGATGGAGGTCAAGGGCCGCAATCTCAGCGAAGGCGTGCCGCGCAGCTTCACCATCTCGTCCAACGAGATCCTCGAGGCGCTGACCGACCCGCTGAACCAGATCGTCTCGGCCGTGAAGAACGCGCTCGAACAGACCCCTCCCGAGCTGGGTGCCGACATCGCCGAGCGCGGCATGATGCTCACCGGCGGCGGCGCCCTGTTGCGCGACCTGGATCGCCTGCTGGCCGAGGAAACCGGCCTGCCGGTGCTGGTGGCCGAGGACCCGCTGACCTGTGTCGTGCGTGGCTGCGGCATGGCGCTGGAGCGCATGGAGCGCCTCGGCTCGATCTTCACCTCGGAGTAAGGCGCTTGGGCGGGCTGCAAGGCCCGCCCAGCACGTGGTGGCGACCATGTCCCTCGGCTCGATAGACCGCACCCCGCCGCCGTTCTTCCGACAAGGCCCATCGGCGCTGACCAAGTTCGCGCTGTTCTCGGCGCTGGCGGTGTTCCTGATGGCGGCGGACACGCGCTTCCAGATGACACAGCCGCTGCGCGCGGCAGTGGCCACGGCCCTGTTGCCTGCACAGCGCGCCCTGATGGCACCGGTGGACCTGATGGCCGATGCCGGTGACCATGTGCAAGGGCTGCGGGCGGCGCGCTCGGCCGAAGCGGCGGCGCGCGCCGAGCTGGCGCGGCTGTCGCTGCGCGCAGCTCAAGTGGAGCGCCTCGGCGACGAAAACGCCCGGCTGCGCGCCTTGCTCGATCTGAAGCCTGCGCTGGCGGTCAAGGCCATCAGCGCGCAGGTCATGTACGAAGCAGCCGACCCCTATTCCCGCAAGCTGTTCATCGACCGTGGCGCGGCCAACGGCGTCGTGGCGGGGTCGCCCGTGGTCAACGAGCTGGGCGTGGTGGGCCAGGTCACCCGGGTCTATCCGCTCACGTCGATCGTGACGCTGCTGAGCGATCGCGACGCCGCGATCCCGGTGTACAACGCCCGCAGCCAGCAGCGAAGCGCGGCTTTCGGCGGCGTGGAAGGCGGCATGGAGCTGCGCTTCATGGCCGGCAATGCCGACGTGCAGGCCGGTGACGTGCTCACCACCAGCGGCGTGGATGGCATCTATCCACCAGGCTTGTCGGTGGGCCGGGTGACACGGGTGGACCGTCGTGCGGACACCGGCTTTGCGCGCGTCGTGGTCACGCCCTCGGTCAAGCTCGACAGCGTTCGCCACCTGTTGGTGCTCGAGCCGATCGGCCGCCAATTGCCAGCGCCGCCGGCACCCGAGCCGGTGCCCGACAAGCCGGGCAAGGCCAGCAAGGGGCCCAAGCCATGATCATGCCGCGTGGCGCCAACCAGCTGCTGCTGCCCGCCAACCCCTTGTTCATCGCCTTCACGCTGGTGCTGGCCACCGCCGTGGAGATGCTGCCAGGCGGTCGCAATGCGGCCTCGCCGGACCTGTTGGCCGTGGTGCTGGTGTTCTGGAACGTGCACCAGCCGCTGCGCGTGGGTGTGGGCCTGGCCTTTGCCTTTGGTCTGGTGCTGGACGTGCACAGCGGTGCCGTGCTCGGGCAGCATGCACTGGCCTACACGCTGCTGAGCTTCTTCGCCATCGCCGTGCACCGCCGCCTGCTCTGGTTCACGCTGTGGAGCCAGGCACTGCAGATCCTGCCGCTGTTCGTGGCGGCGCACCTGGTCTCGCTGGCCGCGCGGCTGCTGGTCGGGGGCATGTTTCCCGGCTGGTCGCTGATGCTGGCCCCAGTGTTCGAGGCCGTGCTGTGGCCGGTGGTGGCCTGGTTGCTGCTGGCGCCACAGCGCCGCGCGCCGGACCCCGACGCCAACCGGCCGTTGTAGTTGCCGCACGGCATGAACGAGATCAAGGACCTCGAACGGGAGTTGCGTCGCTTTCGCGGCCGTCTGCTCGCAGCGGCCTTGTTCGTGCTGGTGTGCTTCGGCTTGCTCGCGGCGCGCCTGGTGTGGCTGCAGGTGGTGCGGCACGAAGACCTGGCGCAGCAGGCCGAGGACAACCGCATTGCCGTGGTGCCCATCGTGCCCAACCGCGGCCTGATCGTCGACCGCAATGGCGTGGTGCTGGCCACCAACTATTCGGCCTATACCTTGGAGATCACGCCCGCCAAGGTGTCCGGCGATGTGGATGCCGTGATCGATGCCCTGGCCTCGGTGATCGAGATCCAGCCACGCGATCGCCGCCGCTTCAAACGCCTGGCCGATGAACTCAAGAGCTTCGAGTCCGTGCCCATCCGCACCAAGCTCAGTGACGAAGAAGTCGCTCGATTCACCGCGCAGCGCTTCCGCTTTCCGGGCGTGGACGTGCGAGCACGCCTGTTCCGCAGCTATCCGATGGGTGAGGTGGGCAGCCACCTGATCGGCTACATCGGGCGCATCAACCAGGCCGAAAAGGCGGCCATGGAAGACTGGGACGACGACTTGCAGGCGAACTACCGAGGCACCGACTCGATCGGCAAGCTGGGCCTGGAGCAGCGCTATGAGCGCGAGTTGCATGGCGTCACCGGATTCGAAGAGGTGGAGACCAGCGCCGGCGGGCGGGCGGTGCGCAAGCTCGGCAGCCACCCGGCCACGCCAGGCCACAAACTGGTGCTGTCCATCGACATCCGCCTGCAGGCCTTGGTGGAGCAGCTCTTCGGCGATCGGCGCGGCGCGCTGGTGGCGATCGATCCGCGCAATGGCGAGGTGCTGGCCTTCGTCAGCAAGCCCACCTTCGACCCCAACCTGTTCGTCGACGGCATCGATGCCGACAGTTGGCGCGAGCTGAACGAGTCCATCGACAAGCCCTTGCTCAACCGCGCCATGCGCGGCACCTACCCGCCGGGCTCGACCTTCAAGCCCTTCATGGCGCTGGCCGCCCTGGCCAGCGGCAAGCGCAGCCCGCAGCAAACCATTTCCGACCCAGGCTATTTCTGGTTCGGCAACCACAAGTTCCGCGACGACAAGGAGGGGGGTCACGGCGCCGTCGACATGTACCGCTCCATCGTGCAGAGCTGCGACACCTACTACTACTCATTGGCCAGCGAGATGGGCGTGGACCTGATGGCGCAACACCTGGCGCCCTTCGGCTTCGGCCAGTCCACCGGCATCGACCTGGACGGCGAACTGCGCGGCGTGCTGCCGTCCACCGAATGGAAGCGCCGCGCCTTTCGCAAGCCCGAGCAGCAGCGCTGGTATCCGGGCGACACCATCTCGCTGGGCATTGGCCAGGGCTACAACAACTTCACGGTGCTGCAGATGGCCCAGGCCATGGCCACCTTTGCCAGCGGTGGGCGCCGCCTGGCCCCGCACCTGGTGCGCGACGTGGTGGACGTGGTCACCGAGGCCAAGCGGCCACCGGCGTTGCAGCAGTTCGCTCCGGTGTCGATCAGGCTGGATCACATGGAGGTGATCCGGCGGGCGCTGGTGGGCGTGAACGTCGAGGGCACTTCGGCGGCGGCGTTCCGAGGGGCCGGCTACGTGTCCGGGGGCAAGACGGGCACGGCACAGGTGGTGGCCATCAAGCAGAACGAGAAGTACAACGCGTCGCGCATGGCCGAGCACCTGCGCGACCACGCCCTGTTCGTCGCCTATGCGCCGGTGGACGTGCCCAAGGTGGCATTGGCCCTGATCGTCGAGAACGCGGGCTTTGGCGCGGCAGCGGCCGCGCCGATCGCCCGCCGCGTGCTCGATTTCGTGCTGCTGGACCAGTGGCCCAGCGACGAGGACATCGAAGCCACCAGCATCGGGCAATCCGCAGCACCCAGGGGTGCGCCGCGTCGCGCGGCGGAGGTGTCCATCCCCGGCATGGCCGCCAGCACTCCGGACGCACGATCGGCACCATGAGAAGCAGCTTCGATCAGCCCAGTTGGTGGCAGCGGCTGCGGCCGATTGCCCATGGCTACGACGGGCCCTTGCTGGCCGTCGTGATGGTGCTGGCTGCAGCGGGTCTGCTGACCATGTACTCGGTGGGTTTCGACCATGGCACGCGCTTCGTCGACCACGGCCGCAACATGCTGTTGGCGGCCGGGCTGATGCTGCTGGTGGGCCAGGTGTCGCCGCAGCGCCTGATGGCCATGGCGGTGCCGCTGTACACGGTGGGCGTGATGCTGCTGGTGGCCACGGCGCTGTTCGGCCTCACGCGCAAGGGTGCCACGCGCTGGTTGAACTTGGGCGTGGTGATCCAGCCCAGCGAGATCCTGAAGCTCGCCATGCCCTTGATGCTGGCCTGGTGGTTTCAGCGCCGCGAGGGGCAGTTGCGCCTGCCGGATTTCGCGGTGGCCGCTGGCTTGCTCCTGGTCCCTGTGGCCTTGGTGGCGAAACAGCCGGACCTGGGCACCGCCATCCTCATCCTGTCGGGCGGGCTGTACGTGATCTTCTTTGCCGGGCTGTCCTGGCGACTGATCGCACCGGTGATGCTGGCCGCCGCGCTGGCCATCACGGCCGTGATCGTCAGTGCGGACAGCATCTGCGAGCCCGAGCGCGTGTGGCCGATGATCCGCGACTACCAGAAGCAGCGCGTGTGCACGCTGCTCGATCCGACCACCGACCCGCTGGGCAAGGGCTTCCACATCATCCAGGGCATGATCGCCATCGGCTCTGGGGGGCTGAGCGGCAAGGGCTTCATGAGCGGCACCCAGACCCACCTCGAATTCATCCCCGAACGCACCACCGATTTCATCTTCGCCGCATTCGGCGAGGAGTTTGGCCTGGCCGGTGCCGTCGGGCTGCTGCTGGCGTTTTGCGTGCTGATCGGGCGCGGGCTGTGGATTGCCTCGCAGGCGCCCACCGTGTTCTCGCGCCTGCTGGCCGGCGCGATCACGCTGAGCTTCTTCACCTACGCGTTCGTCAACATGGGCATGGTCAGTGGCATCCTGCCGGTGGTGGGCATTCCCCTGCCATTCATCAGCTACGGCGGCACGGCCATGGTGACGCTCGGCCTGGCGTTGGGCATGCTGATGTCGATTTCCCGCAGCCGAGGCTTGATGCAGCGATGAGAACCGGGGTGATTGGTGTCGGCCTGATGGGCCTGGGCCTGGCCTTGCGCTTGCGCGATGCGGCTTGGCCGGTGACGGTGCGCGACCTGCTGCCCGAGCGCGAGGCCTTGGCCGTCGTGGCTGGCGCCGCCGCGGCGGTTTCACCCGCGGCAGTCGCTGCGGCCAGCGACTTGCTGATCGTGGCCGTGGTCGATGCCGCCCAGACTGAAAGCGTGCTGTTCGGCCCGGACGGTGCCGCAGCGGCCATGGCGCCGGGCGCCTGCGTGATGCTGTGCCCCACGATCGGCCCCAGCGATGTGGCGCGCTTCGCCGCTCGCTTGCAGGCCATGGGGCTGGGCTGCATCGATGCGCCCATGTCCGGCGGCCCGGCGCGCGCACGCGATGGATCCATGAGCCTGATGGTGGCGTGTACGGACGCACTGTTTGAGCGATATGAATCGGTGCTGCGCCAGCTGTCCTCGCGCCTGTTCCGCGTTGGACCGCGCTGCGGCGACGGTGCCAGGACCAAGCTGGTCAACAACCTGCTCGCCGCCGCCAACTTGGGCGCGGCCTGCGAGGCGTTGGCCCTGGCCGAGCACCTGGGTCTGGACGCGCAGGCCACGCTGGCGGTGATCGGCCAGTCCAGCGGGCAGAGCTGGATCGGTGCGGACCGCCTGTCCCGCATCCTGGCTGGCGATACCGAGCCGCGCGCCCGCATGGCGCTGCTGGCCAAGGATTCTGGTCTGGCCATGGCCATGGCCGCGCAAGCGGGCATGCACCCGGCCTTCGGTGCGCAGGCCGCCGCCCTGTTCCACGCGGCCTGCGAGGCCGGCCTGACCGACGAAGACGATGCGGCCCTGCTCAGCCTGATGCGGGCGCGGCGCCCCGCTCGCTGAGCCCGGCGGCCGATGCCCCTGGGCCGGCGCTGGCGCCACCGGGCAAGGTCGGATCACTCGGCTTGACCGGGAAGCGCACCGTGAACAGCGCGCCAGGCCCACTGCCTGCAGGTGATGCACCGCGGGGCCGTGCATCGCTGATGGTGATCTCGGCCCGGTGCTGTTGCACCACCTCGTGCACGATGGCCAGGCCCAGGCCGCTGCCGTCCACCTCGGTGCCCAGGGCGCGGTAGAAGGCCTGGAAGACGAGCCCGCGTTCGGCCTCGGGGATGCCGGGGCCGGTGTCCTCCACCTGCAACACCACCACTTGGCCGAAGGGGTCGTCCACCAGTCGCACCGTCACCGAGCCTTGGGCGGGCGTGTATTGCAGGGCGTTGTCCACCAGGTTGCGGATCAGCTCACGCAGCAGCAAGGGTTGGCCCACCAGCTTGCCATGCAGCACCTGTCCTTCCTCGGGGCCCTCGTAGCCCAGGTCGATGCGCTTGTCCATGGCCTTGGGCACGAAGTCACGCACCGTTTCGCGCGCCAGCCGCACCAGGTTCACCTCGCTCAGGCGGCGAGCGCTCTCCTGGTCCTCGGCACGCGCCATGGACAGCAACTGGTTCACCATGTGCGCCGCACGCTGGCTGGAGTGGGCGATGTGCTGCAGCGAACTCTTCAGCGCCTTCGGGTCCTGCTGGCCTGCGTCGATTTCACGTTGGGCCAACTCGGCTTGCATGCGCAGCCCGGCCAGCGGGGTCTTCAACTGGTGCGCCGCGTCGGCCAGGAATTGCTTTTGCGTCCTCATCGAGCGGTCCAGCCGGGACAGCAGGTCGTTGATGGCCCGCACCAGCGGCGCCACCTCCTCGGGCACGTTGCGCTCATCGATCGGGCTCAAGTCCTGGCTCTCGCGCTTGCGGATGCGCTGCTGCAGCTCATTCAGCGGCCGGATGCCCTTGGCCAGCGCCAACCACACCAGCAGCACCGCCAGCGGCAGCACCACGAACTGCGGCACGATCACGCCCTTGATGATCTCGGTGGCCAGGCGCGAACGCTTGTCCAGCGTTTCGGCCACCTGCACCAGTGGCGGCAATTCGCCCGCCACCCCACTGGTCGGCAACCAGAGGTAGGCCACTCGCACGGCGTCGGCCTGCACGTTGTCGTCGCGGTAATGCACCTCTTGCGGGGTCGACGGTGCTTCCTCGGGCGCCGGGATCTCCTTGTCGCCAGCGACGAACTCACCCTTGCTGCCCAGCACCTGAAAATAGACGCGATCGGTGTCGTCCGAGCGAAGCACCTCGGCGGCCACTTCGGACAGGCGCAAGCGCACGCGCGTGGGACGCTGGGTGTTGCCGCTGCGCTCCACCTCCACCTGCCGCGCCACGGTGCGGGCCATTTCGGCCAGGTCACGGTCAAAGGGGCGGTTGGCGATGTTCTGCGCCACCAGCCAGGTCAGCGCCACGCTCATGGGCCACAACAAGAGCAGCGGCGCAAGCATCCAGTCGAGGATCTCGCCGAAGAGTGAGCGTTGCTCGCGCGAGGTGTCCGGCACGGTCGGGTACAGAGCAGGTGGCGCGAATCAGGGGTCGACGGACCAGGCCGCTTGCCGGCGCCCCGGCGGTTGGTGGCTCAATTGGGGATTTTTTCCAGGCAATAGCCCAGCCCGCGCACGGTGGCGATGCGGATCGGCCCCTGCTCGATCTTCTTGCGCAGGCGGTGGATGTAGACCTCGATGGCGTTGTTGCTGACCTCTTCACCCCATTCGCACAGGCGCTCCACCAACTGGTCCTTGCTGACCAACCGGCCGGCGCGCTGCAGCAGCACCTCGAGCAGGCTCAGCTCACGCGCCGAGAGCTCGATCATCTGATCGCTGATGTAGGCCACACGCCCCGTGGCATCAAAGGTGAGCGGCCCATGCTTGATGACACTGGACGCCGTGCCCAGGCCGCGCCGCGTGAGGGCGCGCACGCGCGCCTCGAGCTCCTGCAGCGAGAAGGGTTTGGCCATGTAGTCGTCGGCACCCAGATCGAGGCCCTTGACGCGCTGCTCGACGCTGTCGGCCGCGGTGAGGATCAGCACCGGCACCGACGAGCCGCGCGCGCGCATCTTGCGCAGCACGTCGAAGCCATGCATCTTGGGCAGGCCCAGGTCCAGGATCAGCAGGTCGAATTCGTGCGAGGCCAGCGCCGCATCCGCCTCGGTGCCACTGCTCACCTGGTCCACCGCATAACCCGTTGCGCGAAGTGATCGCAGCAGCCCATCGGCCAGTACCTGGTCGTCCTCGGCGATCAATATCCGCATTCAATGTCTCCTCGCGCTGCGCAGACTTTGGTGGGGCTTTGCGCGCGAAGGCGATTCTAGGAGTGCACTGGCCCGGCCATGTGGCTGAATCGGCCTCCCGCTTCAGGGGGAACACCAATGGCCCCCATCGGTGGGATCAAAATCTACTGTACAAACATCCAGCTTGCGACATAATTGCGCCAACGAAGGAGAGCCAACATGGACGCACCCGTCAAAGCACTGAACACCGAGAAAGCCAAGGCCCTGCAGGCGGCACTGGCACAGATCGAAAAGCAATTCGGCAAGGGCTCGATCATGCGCCTGGGTGAGGGCGAGGTGGTCGACGACATCGAGGTCGTCTCCACGGGCTCGCTGGGCCTGGACATCGCGCTCGGCGTGGGCGGTCTGCCACGCGGCCGGGTCATCGAGATCTATGGCCCTGAATCGTCGGGCAAGACCACGCTCACGCTGCAGGTCGTGGCCGAGATGCAGAAGGTGGGTGGCACCTGCGCCTTCATCGACGCCGAACATGCACTGGACACCGGCTATGCGCAAAAGCTGGGCGTCAACTTGCACGAGTTGCTGATCAGCCAGCCCGACACCGGCGAGCAGGCGCTCGAGATCGTCGATTCGCTGGTGCGCTCCGGCTCGGTCGATCTGGTGGTCATCGACTCAGTGGCCGCGCTCACGCCCAAGGCCGAGCTCGAAGGCGAAATGGGCGATTCGCTGCCCGGCCTGCAAGCGCGGCTGATGAGCCAGGCCCTGCGCAAGCTCACCGGCACGGTGAAGAAGACCAACACCATGGTCATCTTCATCAACCAGATCCGCATGAAGATCGGCGTGATGTTCGGCAACCCCGAAACCACCACGGGCGGCAATGCGCTGAAGTTTTATTCGTCGGTGCGCCTGGACATCCGCCGCACCGGCAGCATCAAGCGTGGTGAAGAAGTCATCGGCAGCGAAACCAAGGTCAAGGTCGTCAAGAACAAGGTCGCGCCGCCCTTCAAGTTCGCCGAGTTCGACATCCTCTACGGTGAGGGCACGAGCCGCGAGGGCGAAATCATCGATTTGGGCGTCATCGCCAAGATCGTCGACAAGTCCGGCGCCTGGTACGCCTACAACGGCGAGAAGATCGGCCAAGGCAAGGACAACGCCCGCGAGTTCCTGCGCGAGAACCCCGAGCTGGCGCACGAGATCGAGAACAAGGTGCGCGAATCGATGGGCGTGCCACTGCTGCCGACGCTGGCCACGTCTGCGCCCGCCTGAGCAGCACCGGCGCGGGCCAACCCCTGTGGTCAACGGTACAGGGCCTGGGCGCGCGCCGGCCGCAGCAGGGGCGCGCGCTGGCGGTGGCCGCCCGTCCTCCCTCAAGGCACGAGCGATTCAGTGGTTGTCGCAGCGCGAGCACAGCCGCAGCGAGCTGCGCGCCAAGCTCTTGAGAGCCCAGCGCTCGATGCTCAGGGTACAAGCCCTGCACCCAGAGCGCGCTGGCGACGTCGAGGCCTCGGGCAAGCGCAGCGATGACGTTGCGCCCCTTCCGGCCCTTCATGAGGTCGACACCCTGCTGGATTGGCTGGCTGCCGAGGGATACCTCTCCGAGGCCCGGTTCGTCGAGAGCCGCGTTCATGCACGACAGGCTCGTTTTGGCAACCAACGCATTCGGCACGAGCTGCAGCAGCATGGCTTGGCCCTCGACGCCCATGCACAGGAGGCCTTGAGTGCATCCGAGCTGCAGCGGGCGCGCGCGGTCTGGCATCGTAAATTCGGCCCAGCCTCGGCGGCAGTGCCACTGGACGCCGCGGCCCGGGCCAAGCAAATGCGGTTCCTTGCCGGGCGAGGGTTCACAGCTGAGGTCATCCGACTGGTCTTCCGCGGCGCGTTGGACGACGACGAGGCCTGACGCCCGCCTTGGCCCGTTCGCCCGGCCTGCGCCATCCTGGACGAGGCCTTGCCGCAGCGCAGCATGCTAAATTGCCAGGGTTTGTCCCAGGCCTCGCTGTGGCCTGGCTCCACACCTCCTACGTTGCGAGCCCCCAAGATGAAGATCCACGAATACCAAGGCAAAGAGATCCTGCGCCAGTTTGGCGTGCCGGTGCCCAGGGGCTACCCTGCCTTCACGGTGCAGGAGGCGGTGGAGGCCGCGCAGAAGCTGGGCGGCAGTGTCTGGGTGGTCAAGGCGCAGATCCACGCCGGTGGGCGCGGCAAGGGCGGTGGGGTGAAGCTCGCGCGCTCGATCGACGAGGTCAGGCAGCTCGCCGGTGAGATCCTGGGCATGCAGCTCAAGACCCACCAGACCGGCCCCGAGGGGCAGAAGGTGCGCCGCCTGTTGATCGAAGAGGGCGCGGACATCAAGAAGGAGTACTACGTCGCCGCGCTGACCGACCGGGCCACGCAGAAGGTGGCCATGATGGCCAGCAGCGAAGGCGGCATGGACATCGAGGAGGTGGCGCATGCCACGCCGGAGAAGATCATCAAGGTCTTCGTCGAGCCCTCGGTGGGCCTGAGCGACGCCCAGGCGCTGCAGCTTGCCCAGGGCATCGGCGTGCCCGCCGCGTCGCAGGCCCAGGCCGTGGACGTGCTCAAGAAGCTGTACAAGACCTACATGGACACCGACGCCTCGCTGGCCGAGATCAACCCGCTGATCCTCGAAGGTGAACGGGATGGCAAACCAGGCGGCATCAAGGCGCTGGACGCGAAGTTCAACTTCGACGCCAACGCGCTGTTCCGCCACCCCGAGATCGTGGCCTACCGCGATCTGGACGAAGAAGACCCGGCCGAGGTGGAGGCCAGCAAGTTTGACCTGAGCTACATCAGCCTGGACGGCAACATCGGCTGCCTGGTCAATGGCGCCGGGCTGGCCATGGCCACCATGGACACCATCAAGCTGTTCGGCGGCGAGCCGGCCAACTTCCTCGACGTGGGCGGTGGCGCGACGGCCGAGAAGGTGACCGAGGCGTTCAAGATCATGCTCAAGAACACGAACGTCAAGGGCATCCTGGTCAACATCTTCGGCGGCATCATGAAGTGCGACACCATCGCCGAAGGGGTGATCGCGGCGTGCAAGGCGGTGAACCTGAGCGTGCCGCTGGTGGTGCGCATGAAGGGCACCAACGAGGACCAGGGCAAGCAGATGCTCAAGGACAGCGGCCTGCCCATCATCGCGGCCGACACCATGGCCGAAGCCGCCACCAAGATCGTCGCGGCCGTGAAATGACCCACCCCCGGAGCGCCTTCGGCGCTGCCCCCTCAAGGGGGCGCCGCCGGCGGCCCGGCCAAGCCGGTTCCGCGGCGGCCACCGGGCGCAGCATCCCCCTCTTCGGCCTGTGGGCCAACTGATATCGAGGACTTCATGTCTATCCTGATCAACAAAGACACCCGCGTCATCACCCAGGGCATCACCGGCAAGACCGGGCAGTTCCACACCAAGGGCTGCCAGGCCTACGCCAACGGCCGTGCCTGCTTCGTGGCCGGGGTGAACCCGAAGAAGGCCGGCGAGAGCTTCGAGGGCATCCCGATTTACGCCAGCGTGAAGGAGGCGGCCGGCCAGACGGGCGCGACGGTCAGCGTGATCTACGTACCTCCGGCGGGCGCGGCGGCGGCCATCTGGGAGGCGGTCGAGGCCGATCTGGACCTGGCCATCTGCATCACCGAGGGCATCCCCGTGCGCGACATGCTCGAGGTGCGCAACCGCATGATCGCCAAGGAGGCCGCGGGCGGCAAGAAAACGCTGCTGCTGGGGCCGAACTGCCCCGGGCTGATCACGCCCGAGGAGATCAAGATCGGCATCATGCCGGGCCACATCCACCGCAAGGGCCGCATCGGGGTGGTCAGCCGCTCGGGCACGCTGACCTACGAGGCCGTGGCGCAGCTCACCGAGATCGGGCTGGGCCAGAGCAGCGCCGTGGGCATCGGGGGCGACCCGATCAACGGCCTGAAGCACATCGACGTGATGCGCCTGTTCAACGACGATCCGGACACCGATGCGGTGATCATGATCGGCGAGATCGGCGGGCCGGACGAGGCCGAGGCGGCGCGCTGGTGCCAGGCCAACATGAAAAACCCATCGTGGGCTTCATCGCCGGCGTCACCGCCCCGGCGGGCAAGCGCATGGGCCACGCCGGCGCGCTGATCTCCGGCGGCGCCGACACGGCCGACGCCAAGCTCGCCATCATGCAGGAGTGCGGCTTCACCGTCACCCGCAACCCCTCCGAAATGGCCAGGTTGCTCAAGGCGCTGCTTTAGTCGACGGGTGCCACGTCGACTTGACAAGAGGCCGCCCAAGGGCGGCCTTTGTCTTGCCGAGTTCGTACTTGTACGCACGGCCTGGCATGGCCAAGGTCCCTACACTGCCATGTTGAATGGCATCCTGATGACCGCGGGTCGTCGGTTGCATGCCGCGCTGGAGACTGCACATGGATCTGACATCGGCGGCGTTCTGGACCGCACTTGGCTCGATCATCTGGGTCAACATCATCTTGTCGGGGGACAACGCGGTGGTGATCGCCCTGGCTGCCCGGTCCTTGCCCGCCGAGCAACAGAAGAAGGCCGTGTTCTGGGGCAGCGCTGCGGCCATCGTGCTGCGGATCGCGCTGACCATCATTGCGGCGGAGATGCTGCGTTGGCCCTACCTGAAGATCATCGGCGGCTGCCTGCTGTTCTACATCGGTGTCGGGCTGCTGAGTGGCGATGATGAGGGTGGCGATGATGGCGGCTTGAAGGGCCAGGGCGGCTTGATGCAGGCCGTACGCACCATCCTCGTGGCCGACCTGGTGATGAGCCTGGACAACGTGCTGGCGGTGGCCGCCGCCGCCAAGGGCAACGTGCCACTGCTGGTGATCGGCCTGGCCTTGAGCATCCCGCTCATCATCTTCGGCAGCACGCTGCTGCTCAAGGTGATGGAGCGCCTGCCCATCCTGGTGACTGCCGGCGCGGCGCTGCTGGGCTTCCTGGCCGGCGAGATGCTGCTGACCGACCCGGCCGTTGCGCAGCGATTCGGCGAGCAGTCGCACGCGATCGTCAACGTCGCCGGCGCCATCGGCGCCGTCCTGGTCGTGGCCTTGGGCCTGTTTCTGAAGCGGCGCGCCAACCAGGCCGCGGCCGAGGCCGCGTGAACGCGCACGCTGCGCACGGGCCATGGCTGGCGACAACACCGCCGCCGCGCTGATCGCCAATCGCTACCGCCTCGAACGCCCGCTGGGGCGAGGCGCCACCAGCGAGGTGTTTCTCGCCACCGATCTGCAGACTGGCGCTGCAGTGGCCATCAAGCTGGTGGCCGCGGCGCACCAGGCCGCGGCGCATCAAGCCCCGGCGGAAGTGGATCGCGCGCCCCCGAGGCTGTCGCGCGAGGCCTTGGCGGCGACGCGACTGCAGCATCCCGGCATTGCAGCGGTGCTGGACGCCGACCCATCCGGCCGTGGGTCATGGCTGGTCACGGCGTTTGCCGCGGGTGTTCCCTTGTCGCGATACGTGCAGCCCAGCCGGCTCTTGCCCGAACCGCTGGTGCTGCGCCTGGGCGCGCGCATCGCCGAAGCCCTGGCCCATGCCCATGGTCAGCGCGTGATTCACCGCGATCTCAAGCCCTCCAACGTGCTGGTGGACCTGCCGACGGCCACGGTCAAGATCATTGATTTTGGCGTCGCGCGCATCGAGGACGGGTCGCAAACCCGGACGGGCATGACGCTGGGCACACCGGCTTACATGGCGCCAGAACAACTGGCCGGCGCGCCGGTGTCCCCGGCCAGCGACACCTATTCGCTGGGGGTGATGTTGTTCGAGTTGCTGACTGGGCATCGGCCGCATGGCGGCGCCAACCTCGGCGAGCTGTTGCGACAGGTGGCCAACACGCCCGCTGCCGATCTGGCGCAACGCCGGCCCGACCTGCCCGAATCCGTGGCCGTCGCCGTTCAGCAACTTCTGGCCAGGAAGCCGCAGCAGCGCCCGGCCGATCTGGCGCGTCTTGCCACCCAGCTGGATGCGTTGGCCGACACCTTTGTGGCCGGTTCCTGGGCCTGACGTGCAGTCCCCCACGGGTTCGGGTCCGCACTGGCAAGGAGGCCGCTCATCCAAGGCACAATCAACTCAACTATTCGCATCCGACCCGGCGCATCGCATGAGTTTCGAGTTCTTCCATGCTGTCGACACCGGCCGTGCGCGCACGAACAACGAGGATTCGGTCGCGGTGGATGAGGCCAATCTGCTGGCTGTTCTGGCCGACGGCATGGGTGGCTACAACGCCGGTGAAGTCGCCAGCGGCATGGCCACGGAGTTCATCAAGACCGAACTCGGCCGTTGGTTGCAGGAAACGGCCGGCCGCGCCAATGACAACGAAGTGCGGCGCGCCATGGACATCTGCGTCGACAACGCCAACCGCGCGATCTTCAATGCCGCCAACGCCAACCCGCAGTACGCGGGCATGGGTACCACGCTGGTGTTGGTCGTCTTCCGTGAAGGCCAGATGCGGCTCGGGCATGTGGGCGACTCACGTGCCTACCGCTGGCGCAAGGGCCAGCTGACGCAGATCACGCGCGATCACTCCCTGTTGCAAGAGCAGATCGACGCCGGCCTCATCACGCCCGAGCAGGCCGTTTTCTCCGCCAACAAGAACCTGGTGACGCGGGCGGTGGGCGTCGAGGACACGGTCTTGCTCGAGTCGCACCTGCACGAGGTGCTGCCCGGGGATCTGCTGCTGATGTGCTCGGATGGCCTGTCCGACATGCTCGACGACAACGCCATCGCCCAGTTGTTGCAGACGCACGACGAGCTGTCCGTGGTCGGGCCGGCGCTCATCGCGGCCGCCAACGAGGCCGGTGGACGGGATAACATCGCGCTGGTTCTGGTGCGCGCTGCAGAACATCCGTCAGCCGCCAACCGCCCCTGGTGGAGGTTTGGTCGCTGACGCAGCCTGCGGCGCGACTGAAGAGGGGTTGCCGGACTGCGGGGCATCCCGAAAAACGAAAAGGTCAAGCATGGGCAAGCTCGTGGTGTCGCTCGATGGCGTGGTCATCAAGGAAGTCCAAATCACCAAGGACAAGACCACACTTGGCCGTCGCCCGTACAACGACATCGTCATTGACAACCTGGCCGTCAGCGGCGAGCACGCGGTGCTGCAGATGGTGGGGCAGGACGTCTTCATCGAAGACCTGAACAGCACCAACGGCACCTACATCAACGGCAAGGCCGTCAAGAAGCAGCTGCTGGCGCACAACGACACGGTCGAGATCGGCAAGTACAAGATCAAGTACCTGGTCGAAGAAGGCGGCGACTACGAGAAGACCATGATCATGCGGCCAGGCTCGATGGCCGGATTCGGGCCCGATCCCGCGCGGCCACCCTCGGCTTTCGCCGCCAACCCCATGGGCGGTGGTCAGTCGACGCTGCCGGCCACGATCCGGGTGCTCAGCGGCGCGGCCGCCGGACGCGAGGTGGTGCTCACCAAGGTGGTCACCACCATCGGCAAGCCCGGCGTGCAGGTGGCATCGATCACCAAGCGGCCGATGGGCTACGTGATCGCCCATGTGGAGGGCGCGGCCCGGCCCAGCGTCAATGGCACCTCGCTGGTGGGTGACACCGCGCCGCTGCGCAACGGTGACCTGATCGAGTTGGCCGGCACGCAGATGCAGTTCGTGCAAGGCTGAGCCCGCACGCGGGGCGGCTGCTGGCGACGCGCCCGAATGGCCGGCGGCCAAGGACATCACGACATGGCCAAACGCTCTGCGCCATGGCACCCGACGGCGGACGTGACGTAAATCACGTCAAGCCGAGCTGCCACGAACGATCGGCCTCGCCAGCGCGCCAAGCGTCGAATTGCCCGCTTGCGGCGCCTGCCCCGCGCCTGCAACATGGGGTTTTGAAACACGCGGGCCAGCGGTTCACACGGGCCAGCGGTCCCCACCCCCATGCAAGTGCGCGTACTCGGTTGTTCCGGCTCGATTGCGGCCGGCAGCCAAACCACGGCGTTCCTCCTCGACGACGATGTGCTCATCGACGCAGGCACCGGCGTGGGCACGCTCACCTTGGAGCAGTTGCAGCGCATCGACCATGTGCTGCTGAGCCACTCGCACCTGGATCACGTATTGGGCGTGCCCCTGCTGGCCGACAGCGTGATGCGCCGGCGCACCGGCCGGCCGCCCATCCAGGTGCACGCCTTGCCGGCCACGCTGGATGCGCTGCGCGCGCACGTATTCAACGGCACGATCTGGCCGGACTTCACGCGCCTGCCCACCAGCGAACAACCCATCGTCGCGCTCAAGGCCTTCGAGATCGGGCAGTGCCTGGACTTCGGTCGGCAGCGCGTGATCGAAGTGTTGCCCGCGCTGCACACCGTGCCGGCGGTGGGCTTTGCGTTGATGGCGCCGGCAGGTGCCTGGGTGTTCACCGGCGACACCGCACCCAATGAGGCGCTGTGGCGGCGATTGCGCCACTTGCCGGTGGCCCACCTGGTGATCGAGACCGCGTTCCGAGACGAAGAACACCAACTCGCGCGTGTGAGCAGGCACCTGCATCCGGCGGCCCTGGGCCGCGAACTGCAGCAACTCTTGCAAGCCTCGCAGGTGCACATCACCCACATCAAGCCGGGTGAGCTGGACCAGGTGATGAGCGAAATCGGCGCGCTGGGTGCGGCACATCGCATCGGCGCACTGGTGGCCGGGCAGGTGTTCGAACTGGCTTGAGTGTCGGGCCAGGTTGCTCAGGCAACCTGCGTCTTCCGTCCGACGAAACTCGTCGAGGCGTTACAAGTACAAGTGACAAAAATGGTCAGCCCAGGTCGCGGACGAAGCCAGCCACTGTGCAATCCGCCACACCGGGCGGTCAAACCCCACGAATTGGGGGTTGGCACGGGCCCTGCATAGGTAGCTCGTCCCCCACCCCTCACACCCCACTCTCAGGAGCACTCCATGCGCAAGCAGATTCAAAAGGGTTTCACGCTGATCGAACTGATGATCGTCGTGGCCATCATTGGCATTCTGGCGGCCGTCGCGCTGCCGGCCTATCGCGACTACATCGTCAAAGCCAAGGTCTCTGAAGTCGTGCTGGCGGCCAGCCAGTGCCGCACGTCGGTGGCCGAGACCTATCAGACGGCCGCTGCAGGCACGGCGCCTGGCGCTGGCGGCTGGGGCTGCGAGACAGTTGGCGCTGGCCCGGCCACGAAGTACGTGCAAACCGTGACGACCGATGCGAATGGCAAGATCACGGTCACCTCGTCGGCCGCTGGCGATCTCGACACCGCTGCAAGCAAGACCGTTACGCTGACCCCGATGGACAGCGCGGGTGTTGCATTGACCATTGCCGCAATTCCGGTTCAGGTGTCCTCGTTCTCCTGCAAGGCCGGCACGATCGCCAGCAAGTGGCTGCCGGGTTCCTGCAAGTAACTTGACCATGGGCGAGTGGCCTCCCATAGCGGCAGGCCACTCGTCGGACGATGTTAGATTGCCTGGACCGCGCTGACCAGCCGGATCGCCTGAAGCACTGGAATGCACGGGCATCCAGCCAGCCGCGCAGTCGAACCTCACAACACTGAAAGCAATGGAGCACGCGATGAAGAAGCAGATTCAAGAGGGCTTCACGTTGATCGAACTGATGATTGTCGTGGCCATCATTGGCATTCTGGCGGCAGTGGCGCTGCCGGCCTACCGTGACTACATCGTCAAGGCCAAGGTTTCCGAGATCGTGCTGGCCTCGAGCCAGTGCCGCACCTCGGTGGCCGAAACCTACCAGACGGCGGCCGCCGGCACGGCGCCTGGCGCTGGTGGCTGGGGTTGCGAGACGGTGGGCGCTGGCCCGGCCACCAAGTATGTGCAGACCGTGACGACCGATGCCGATGGCAAGATCACCGTCACGGCGTCGGCCGCTGGCGACCTCGATACCGCGGCGAGCAAGACGGTCACGCTGACGCCGATGGACAGCGCCGGGGTTGCACTGACTGTTGCTGCGATCCCGATTCAGGTGAGTACGTTTTCTTGCAAGGCTGGCAGCATGAGCACCAAGTGGCTGCCCGGTTCCTGCAAGTGAGTTCGAAAAGGATCGCGTCCAGCCCGCCAGGCTGAACATCGATCCAAGCATCAAGGGGCTTCGGCCCCCTTTTCCGTTGTGTGGGCAGGGCCGGCGGATGCCAGACTCTGCCGATCGCCGGCCGCGCTGTGGCCGAATGCGTCTCCAACGGTTCGGAGGTTTGTCGTCCATGAAGCAACCCGCCTGGCGCCCCCGCGTTCGCGCCGCGTCAATCCACCTGGGTGCCAGCGCCGTGGTGGCCGCACTCGCGGCAGCGTTGACCTTCGGCCTTTGGTACCCCTGGCCCTACTCGGTGCTGGCCGGCGGTCTGGGCCTGTTTGTGCTGGTCTGCAGCGTGGACGTGATCATGGGCCCGCTCATCACGCTCGTCATTTTTGACACGCGCAAACCTTGGGCCGAGTTGCGGCGCGATCTGGTCGTGGTCGTCCTCCTGCAGTTGGGCGCGCTGGGCTATGGTCTGCACGTGATGTTCCAGGCGCGCCCGGTGGTCCTGGCTTTCGAGGGGCAGCGGTTTCGCGTGGTGAGTGCCGTGGACGTGCTCATGGACGAGCTGCCGAAGGCGCCGCCTTCGCTGCAGGCGCTGTCCATCACGGGGCCGGTGGTGGTGGGCACCGAGGCCCCGACCGATGCCGACGCACAGCTCAAGGCCATCGACATGGCCCTGGGCGGCTTCGACCTCGGCATGCGCCCTCAGTTCTGGCGTCCATGGGACGCCGCCGCCCGCAAGAACGCCCTCGCTGCCGCCAAGCCGCTGGCGCCGTTGCAGCAACGCTACGCGGCGCGAGCGGCCGAATTCGACGCCGCCATCGCCCGCAGTGGCCGGCCTGTTGACCAGCTGCGCCATCTGCCGCTGCTGTCGCGCCATGCCGATTGGGTGGTACTGCTGGACGCGACCACGGGCGAGATTGCCGGCTTTGCGCCGTTCAACGCGTATTGAGTGTTGGGCGGCTGACGCGATCTGCGATTTCGGGCTGCGCTGCGCTGTTCCGCAGCGTTGCCAGCGCCTCGGCGTGGAGATTCACCATCAAGACGCCTCCACACACCCCACCCCAGACGCCAGCGCCGCCGCACGCAGCGCGTCGTCCTGAGTGGCCAAGGGCAGTTGCCGGCGCAGGGCAAGCTCGAGGTACGCGGCGTCATAGCTGCTCAGGCCAAAGCGAATGGCCAGCGCCAGCAGTTCGGACGGCGGTACGGCCTGGCGATCCACGTCGACAGGCAATTGAGCGATGCGGGCCAGCACTTGTTGTGCTTGTTGGGCCACCATGCGCTGGCGCATGCAGGCAGTGCGCAGCACGTTGGCGAGCTCCAGCTCCCACACGGCCGGAGCCCAGGCGCGATCATCCAGCAGGCGCTCGGCAATCGCCGCCGTGTAGGGCGTGGCCTGGTTCTTGAGGTACCAACCCGAGACCACGGAGTTGTCGAGCACGAAGGGCATGCTCAGTCGCGCCCTGACTCGATGGCCTGGCGCAGCGGCAGATCGAGGCTCAGGCCTTGCCGCAACTCGGCAAGCGCTCCCAAGGCCTGGCTCACTCGCTGGCGTTGGGTGTTCGATTGCGCTCGGCGCGCAGCGGGCGCCGCGGCACTCACCAACCGGGCCACGGCCACCCCCCGTCGGGTGATGACGAACTGCTCGCCTCGTTCAACTTCAACCAGCAACTCCGACAACCGGGTCTTGGCTTCATAGACCGCAAGCTCTTTCATGATCAAACCTCATTCTTCACTTGGTTAACCAAGTATACCGCGTCACCCCAACAGCTGCCATCGGTTCTCGGGTTCGGCAGGCAAGAGGCGAAACTTCGCCTCCGCTCGCCCGCAGCCCGGGGGATGGCCACACCGCGGTTTCTACAATCGCCCGATGAACCGATCTCCCCTGGCCGGCGGCAGCGTGTCGCGTGACGACATGCTGCGCGGTCTGGCCGCCCTGCTCACGGCCGCGCCGCCGCTGCTGGCCTACAACCTGCCCCCTTCCCCCACGCTGATCAACCAGTGCCTGGCCTTTGGCGCCTGGGGCGGCTTCGTGCTGGCATTGGCGCCAGGCCGCTGGTCGGGCAAGGCCTGGCCCTTGCAAGCCGCGCTGCTGGGCTTGGTGGCGGCGGTGTTGTGGTCTTGGGGGCCCGGGCAGCTGCCCACGTCGCTGGCCTTGAGTGCGCTGGCTCAGCTCCTGGGCGCCATGCTGGTCGCCTGGGCCGGCACCGAGGTGGCCCGCCGCATCGACGCCGTGGGCGCATTTGTGGCCTTCGCCTGGGGTCTGCTCGCAGCCGGCGTGGCGAGCACGCTGGTGGCCCTCGTGCAGGTGTTCTCGCCGTCCTGGGCCGACGGCAACCTCATCGCGCACAGCGGCCTGGTGGGCCGCGCCGTGGGCAATCTCCGCCAACCCAATCACCTTTGCAGTCTGCTGCTGTGGGCGGTGATCGCGGCGATTGCGCTGCTGGAGTTGCGGCGCCTGTCGCTGCGCCTGACGGTGGCAGCGGTGATCGCGATGGTGTTCGCCATCGAGCTCACGGCCTCGCGCACCGGCGCGGGCGCCCTGCTGTTGCTGGCGGCTTGGGGGCTGCTCGGCCGGCGCTTGTCGCGCCCGACGCGCTGGCTGCTGGTGGCCACTCCGGTGATCTACGCGCTGTCCTTCGGCGCGATGTGGGCCTGGGGCGAATGGGTGCAGCAGGCGTTTGGTGCCGAGGCGCGCCTGGCCGGGGCCGGCAATGGCATCGAAAGCCCCAACACGCGCGGCCGCATCTGGGCCAACGCCCTGGCCATGATCGCGCAACAGCCCTGGACGGGCGTGGGCTTCGGTGAGTTCAACCTGGCCTGGTCGCTGACCGAGTTCCCGCAGCGGCCCACGGCGTTCTTCGATCACACGCACACGCTGCCGCTGCAGCTGGCGGTGGAGCTGGGCTTGCCGCTGTCCGCGCTGGTGATGGGCCTGCTGCTGCTGGCCCTGGCGCGGGGCTGGCAGCGATGGCGGCGGGTGGACGGCGATCGCCGCACCGCCGCCAGTGCCGCCTGGATGATCGTCCTGGGCATTGGCGTGCACAGCATGGTGGAGTACCCGCTGTGGTACGCCTACTTCCTGCTGCCCGCGGCATTCGCCTGGGGCTACACGCTCGGCATCGAGCCCGACGAGGCTGCGGCAGAACAGCCCAAGTCGCCGTCCTTCGCGGGCCAGGCCTGGGGTGCCGCCATGGTGCTGTGCGCCGCGCTGGCGCTGGTGGACTACGCCAGGGTCGTGGTCATCTACGCGCCGGGCGCCGACGCCGCGCCTCTGGCGCAACGCATCGAGCGGGGCCAGCGCAGCCTGCTGTTTTCCTATCAAGGAGACTACGCGGCAGCCACTTCGGGCCGGGTGGACAGTGGCACGGCGCTGGCCTTCGAGCGCGCGCCGCACTTCCTGATGGACACGCGCCTGATGATGGCCTGGGCCAAGTACCTGCACGCCACGGGTCGCGATGAGTTGGCGCGCAGCCTGGTGCTGCGCCTGCGCGAATTCCGCAATGCCGATGCCAAGGGCTTCCTTGACGCCTGCCTGGCACGCGCTGCGCCGCAGGGGTCCGACCCGAACCCCGCGTCCGCGGTCGCGCCGGCCCTTGCGTCGGTCGCCAGCGGACCCGACCCGACCGATGCCGAGGCCACAGAAGACTCAGGTCCGGACACCGCCGGCTTCCAGTGCCAGCCGCCCGCCCGCGCTCACCCGTGGCGCGAATTCCTGGGCGCCGCGGCGCCTCAGTTGCCGGCGCCTGCCACCCAGTGACCCGACTTGCCGCCCTGCTTTTCGAGCAGGCGCACGTCGGTCATCACCATGCCGCGATCCACGGCCTTGCACATGTCGTAGATGGTGAGCAGGCCCACCTGCACGGCGGTCAGGGCTTCCATCTCCACGCCGGTGCGGCCCACGGTTTCGGCCTGCACTTCGCAGTGCACGGCGCTGGCGGCCTCGTCGAGGCGGAACTCCACCGCCACCCGCGTCAGCGGCAAGGGGTGGCACAGCGGGATCAGTTCGGACGTTCGCTTGGCCGCCTGGATCGCCGCAATGCGCGCAATGCCGATCACGTCGCCCTTCTTCGCAGAGCCCTGCGCAATCAGCGCCAGCGTGGCGGGCTGCATGCGGATGCTGCCGGCAGCGCGGGCGATGCGATGCGTGTCGGTCTTGGCACCCACGTCCACCATGTGCGCCTGGCCGTGGGAATCGAAGTGGGTCAGCGGCGAGTTCATGATCGGTCGAGGTTTACGTGCGGGAAACGAAGCGGTGCGATGATAGGACACGCCCGATCCGGGCCCTGGTTTGTCCATCGATCCTGCCCATGAAATCCACGCCACCGTGTCGACGCCCGCACCAGGCCAGCCTGGCCCTGGCACTGTCCGTGGCACTGCTCGTGTCGCCAAGTGCGCCGGCCCAGCCCGCCGGCACCGGCCCCACGCCGTTGCGGCTGCCCTCGCTGGGAGAATCGGCCTCGGACGATTTCAACCTCAGCGCCGAGAAGCGCCTGGGCGAACAGATCATGCGCGAGATCCGGCGCGACCCGGATTTCATCGACGACCCGCTGGTCAACGATTACCTGCAGTCCATCTGGCAGCCCATCGTGAAGGCCGCCCGCGAGCGGGGCGACATTGGCGCCGACGTGGCGGTGCTCTTTCCCTTCGAGGCCTTTCTGGTGCGAGATCGCACGGTCAATGCCTTCGCCTTGCCCGGTGGCTACGTGGGCGTGCACCTGGGCCTCATCGCCATGACCGCCACGCGCGACGAACTGGCCTCGGTGATGGCGCACGAGTTCTCGCACATCAGCCAGCGGCACATCGCTCGCAGCATCGCGTCCAATGCGCGCAACAGCACGCTGGGCGTGGCCGCGATGATCCTGGGCGTGTTGGCTGCCAGCCGTTCACGCAATGCCGACGTGGCCAATGCGGCCATCGTGGGCGGACAAGCGGCGATGGTGCAGAACCAGCTTAACTTTTCACGTGACATGGAGCGCGAGGCCGACCGCAACGGCCAGTCACTGATGGTGCAGGCCGGCTTCATGGCTGGCGGCATGAACGCCATGTTCGCCAAACTCGACCAGGCCAATCGGCTCAACGACAACGGCGCCTTCCCTTACCTGCGCAGCCACCCACTGACCGTGGAGCGCATCGCCGAGGCACAGCAACGCGCCGCACAGCTCGGCGCGGCGGGCCAGGCCGCCACCCCCGCCGAAACCACGCGCTGGCACGCGTTGATGCAGGCCCGCGCCAGGGTGCTGATGGACCCGTCGGTGGATTCCATCCGCCGCCTGCAGGACCTGGACGGGCGTGCCGGCAACACCGAAGAACGGCTGGCCGGGTACTACGCCAGCGCGCTGGCCTCCATCCTCTTGCGTGAATTCGGCCGGGCCGAACGAGCCTTGCAGGCGGCGCAGGCGCTGCCCGGTGTGCGCGAGGACGGCTTCACGCAGCACGCGCTGGCGCCGCTGGTCACCCAACTCGCGCTGGCCAAGGGCGATTGGCCCGCGGCCACAGCCGCCGTGGCGGGCGTGGGCGACGAGGCCAGATCACGGCCGGCCATGCTGCTGCGCGCGCAGGTGGCGCTGGCCTCGGGCGACCCCGCAGCGATCCGCCACAGCACCGAAGTGCTGCAGACCTGGGTCAGTGAACACAAGCTCGATGCCCTGTCCTGGCAGTCCCTGTCGCACTGCGCCGAAGCCCAGGGCCAGCCCCTTCGCGCGCTGCGTGCGGCAGCCGAGGCGCAGGCCGCCATCGGCAACATCCAGGGGGCCATGGACCGGCTGCGCGCCGGCCAGCAGATGGCGCGGCGCGGCGCGGTGGGCAACGATTTCATCGAAGCCTCCGTCATCGACTCGCGCTGGCGCGAACTTCAGGCGCAGCGCCGCGAGTTGATGGCCGGGCAGCGCAGCAGCCGCGGCAGCAGCGGCCCCGACGACGAGCGTCCATAGCGCACGAATCGCCGGGAGCGCATCGCCCGGCAAGTAGGCGACAGGCTTCTACACTCCTCGGCAACGCAGGGGGACAGCGAATGCCATCGCAGATCAAACGCCACGCTTTTCAGGCCACCCTGTGCGCTGCCTTGCTGGCATCCGCACTGCCATCGGTCTGGGCCGCCAAGGTGCTGGGTGTCACGCCGCAGGGCGAGGTGGCCCAGGTGCGACAGGTGGCGGTGCGCTTCAACGAAGCGGTGGTGCCCCTCGGCGACTTGCGCCGGCCGGCGCCGATGAGCGTGGCCTGCAGCGGCCCTGTGCCCGCCGGCGAGGGCCGCTGGACCAACGACCGCGAATGGGTGCACGATTTCCGCGCAGCGCTTCCCCCCGGTGTGCGCTGCACCGTCACGCCCGTGCCGGGTTGGGCACCGCTGCAAGGCAGCCTGGACTCCGCAGCCGAATACCGCTTCAGCACGGGTGGCCCCGCGGTGCTGCGCGCCGAACCCTACGACGGCGCCACGATCGAGGAGGACCAGCACTTCCTGCTGCGCCTGACCGGTGCCGCCACCGCCAGCAGCGTGGCCGCGAGCGCCTGGTGCGAGGTGGACGGCATCGGCGAGCGCATTGCCGTGCGCGTGGTGGACGACGCCGACCGCCAGGCCGTGCTCGCCGCGCGCCGCGTGTCGGCCACCGATGCCACGCGCGCGCTGCTGCTCACCTGCGCCCGCCCGCTGCCGGCCCAGGCCAAGTTGCGCCTGGTGTGGGGCGAGGGCATAGCCGCATCGGTCGACCCGTCCGTGAAGACCAAGGTCGCGCAGCGCTTTCGTTATCAGGTGCGTCCGAAGTTCACGGCCGAGTTCACCTGCGAACGTGAGAAGGCCCAGGCGCCATGCATGCCGCTGCGCCCGCTGGCGTTGCGCTTCTCGGTGCCGGTGCCGCGCGCCACGCTGCAGGCCGCGCGCCTGGTGGGCGCCGACGGCAAGGAGCTTGCGCCCAAGTGGGACGAGGGCAGCAGCGAAGCCAGCGAGCTGCAATGGCCCGCACCCCTGCCCGAGAACGCCCAGCTGCGCATCACGCTGCCGCGTGACCTGTTGGACCCGGCGGGTCGTCCCTTGGCCAACGCCGCGAGCTTTCCGTTGGCGGTGGCCACCGGCCCGGCGCCACCGATCGCCAAGTTCGCCGCCGCGCCCTTCGGCATCATCGAGTGGGGGCCAGACGCGATGATGCCGGTGACGCTGCGCCACGTGCAGGTGGATCTCAAACCGGGTGCCACGCCGCCGGCCCAAGGCGCGGTGCGCCTGCAACGCATCGAGCCCAAGGACTGGCTGAAATGGATGGGTGAGCTCGATCGCCTGCAGGGCAAGGAGATGGTGTCGCGCGCGCAACCCCTGCTGGCCAGGAACGCGGCGCTGCCCAAGCTCGATCTGCCGCAGCTCGCCGGCAACGAGCCCCGCCCGTTCGAGGTGGTGGGCATCCCGCTGCACGAGCCCGGCTACCACGTGATCGAGATCGAATCGCGCCTGCTCGGCACCCGCCTGCTCGACAAGCCCGCACCCATGTACGTGCGCACCGGGGTGCTGGTCACCAACCTGGGCGTTCACTTCAAGCATGGGCGCGAGAACTCCCTGGCCTGGGTCACCACGCTGGACCGCGCACAGCCGGTGAACGGTGCCGACGTCACGGTGCACGATTGCAATGGCCAGGTGCTGTGGCAAGGCCGCAGCGATGCCAACGGGCTGGCCCGCGTGCCGCAGGCCCTGCCCGACCCCGACCGCAGCAACAAGTGCGCGTGGCAGAGTGGCTATTTCGTCACCGCCTCGCAGGCGCTGCCCGGCAGCGCGCAACGCGACACGGCCTTTGTCTTCAGCAGCTGGCAAAAGGGCATCGAACCCTGGCGCTTCAACGTGGCCACGGCCATGGGCGAAGGCGGCCCCGGCACCAGCCGGCTCAAGCTGCACACGGTGTTCGATCGCACCTTGCTGCGCGCCGGCGAAACGGTGTCGATGAAGCACCTGGCACGCGCCGAGGTGGGCACCGGCCTGGCCGACGCGTCGCGCGCCGAGCTGCCCACCCGCATGAAGATCGTGCACGTCGGCAGTGGCGACGAGGTGAGCCAGGCGCTGGCCTTCGACAGCGCCGGCCGCGCCGCCCTGTCCAGCTGGAACATCCCCGCCAACGCCAAGCTCGGCGTCTACGAGGTGCAGTTGCGCCATGCGCAGCGCGAGTGGACCAGCGGCCGGTTCCGGGTGGAGGAATTCCGCCTGCCATTGCTCGACGCGCGCCTGTCCGCGCCCAAGGGACCGCAGGTGGCGCCAGCCAAGTTGGACATGGCGCTGCAGCTCACGCACCTGTCCGGCGGCGGCGTGGCCCGCGCGCCGGTTCGCACCAGTGCGTTGCTGCGCAACCGAGCCATTGAATTCGATGGTTATGCCGAGTTCTCCTTCCTGCCGCCGCGCGAGCCCGGCGCACGCGATGCATCCGGCGAATCGGGCGATGACGAAGGCAATGGCGGCGATGGCACCGCCCGCCTGGTGGTGGACAAGCAAACTGGCAGCACCGATGCCAACGGCGCCGCCACGCTGGCCCTGGCCCATCTTCCCAAGCTCACCCAGCCGGCCGAGTTGCAGGTGGAAACCAGCTTCAACGACCCCAACGGCGAGGTGCAGACCGTGTCCGCCACCGTGCCGCTGTGGCCCGCCGCGCGGGTGGTCGGGCTGCGCAGCGGGCGCTGGTCGGCCAATGCCGGCACGGTGAAATTCCAGGCGCTGGTGCTGGGCCTGGATGGCAAGCCAATCCCCCAGGCCAAGGTGTCGGTGTCCGCTCGATCGCGCCAGTGGACGGCCTCGCGCAAGCGCCTGGTGGGCGGCTTCTATGCTTACGACCAACAGGTCAACCGCAAGGACCTCGGATTGGCTTGTGAAGGCCAGGCCGACGCGCGCGGCCTGCTGCTGTGCGAGGTGGACCTGAAAACCGCCGGCGAGGTGGAACTGGTGGCACGCAGCGCCGACGAGGCCGGTCACGTGGCGGAGGCCGCCACCACGGTGTGGGTGAGCCGCCAGGGCGAGACCTGGTTCGAGCAGGACAACGACGACCGCATCGACGTACTGGCCGAGAAGACCCGGCTGGCCCCCGGCGACACCGCGCGCCTGCAAGTGCGCATGCCCTATCGGCAAGCCACCGCGCTGGTCACGGTCGAACGCGAGGGCGTGCTCAGCAGCCGCGTGGTGCAGCTGGTCGGCGACGACCCGGTGGTGGAGCTGCCGATCCCCAAGGCGGCCGGCGGCAAGGACGGTGCGGCCTCGTGGGCCCCCAATGTCTATGCCAGCGTGCTGGTGTTGCGTGGCCGCGTGCGGCACGTGCCCTGGTATTCGTTCTTCAGCTGGGGCTGGCGTGGCCCGGTGGAATGGTGGCGCGCCTTCCGCTTCGAGGCGCGCGACTACCAGGTGCCCACCGCGATGGTGGACCTGGCCAAACCCTCGCACAAGTTCGGCATGGTGCAGCTGCAGGTGGGTCTGGACGAGCACAAGCTCGACGTCAAGGTGAGCACGGACGCCAGTTCCTATGCGGTGCGCCAGACGGTGAAGACCAAGGTGCAGGTCACGCGCGGCGGCCAGCCGGCAGCGGGCGCCGAGATCGCCTTCGCGGCGGTGGACGAGGCCCTGCTGGCCCTCGGCCCCAATCCCAGCTGGGCAACGCTGGAAGCGATGTTCCAGCCGCGCCCCTGGAGCGTGGAGACCGCCACCGCCTACAGCGAGATCATCGGCCGGCGCCACTATGGCCGCAAGGCCGTGGCCGCGGGCGGCGGCGGTGGGCGCAACCCCACACGCGAGTTGTTCGACACCTTGCTGCTGTGGCGCGGCAGTGTGGTGCTGGACGCGCGCGGCGAGGCCAGCATCGATGTGCCCTTGAACGATTCGCTCACCAGTTTCCGGTTGGTGGCGCTGGCCACCGAAGGCAGCGACCGCTTCGGCACCGGCAGCACAACGATCCGCGTGACGCAGGACCTGCAGATGCTGCCCGGCCTGCCACCGGTGGCGCGCGAGGGCGACCAGTTCGACGCCGGCTTCACGCTGCGCAACACCACGGCCAAGGACATGGCCGTGCAGGCCACGCTGGCGGCGACGGTGAACCGCGACGACCCCGCGGGCGTGGCACGCCAGCCCTTGGCGCTGGCGCCCCTGAGCGTGACCGTGCCGGCCGGTGGCGCCGTGCAGGTGAAGTGGCCGATCGAGGTGCCCAGCGGCGCCTTCAGCATCGCCTACGAGGCCGCCGCGCAGCAAACAGGCGGTGCCGCACGTGACCGCGTCCGGCAAACGCAATTCGTCCGCGCCGCTGTGCCCTTGCGCGTGTGGCAGGCCACGCTGCAGCAGCTGGACGGGTCGCTCAGTTTGCCCGTTGCGCCGCCGGCCGATGCCTTGCCGGTGTCCGGGCCCAAGGCGGGCGGACTGCAGATCGGCCTGCAACCCACGCTGGCCGGTGCATTGCCCGGCATCCGCCGCTTCTTCGAGACCTACCCATTCAGCTGCCTCGAACAGCAGACCTCGCGCGCGCTGGCGTTGAACGACCCCAAGGCCTGGGGCGCCTTGGGCAATGCACTCAACGGCTACCTGGACACGGACGGCCTGGCCTTGTACTACCCGGCGCGCGAAGGCGATGCGCCACGCGGCAGCGACCGGCTCACCGCCTACCTGATCGCCGCCGCGCACGAGGCCGGCCAGGCGCTGCCCGACGCACCGCGCGAGCGCATGCTGCAAGCGCTGGGCGCCTTCGTCGAAGGACGGCTGCTGCGCCAGGGCTGGAGCCCAGCATCGGCGCGCGGTCTCGATCTGGACGTGCGCAAGCTGGCCGCCATTGAAGCGCTGTCGCGCCACGGACGCGCCAGCGCCAAGCAGCTGCAATCGATCCAGATCGCCCCCAATCTCTGGCCCACTGGCGCGCTGATCGACTGGCTGCGCATCCTCAAGCGCCTGGACGGTATGCCCGAGCGGGATCAGCGGCTGCAGGAGGCCGTCACCTTGCTGCGCGCCCGCCTGACCTACGCGGGCACCACGCTGAAATTCAGCACCGAGGAGACCGACTTCTGGTGGTGGCAGATGGACAGTGCCGACGCCAATGCCGCACGCCTGATCCTGGCCGTGGTGGACGACCCGGCGTGGAAGGACGAGCTGCCGCGCCTGGTGACCGGCGCGCTGGGCCGCCAGCAACGAGCGGCCTGGCTCACCACCACGGCCAACCTGTGGGGCGTGCTGGCGCTGAACCGCTTTGCCGCCAAGTTCGAGTCGCAGCCGGTGACCGGCCGCACGCTGGCCACGCTGGGCACCGCATCGGCCACGCACGACTGGTCGGCATCGCCGGCTTCGCGCAGCGGCGGTCGGCTGATGCTGCCTTGGCCGTCCCAGGCGGGCTCGGTGGCCGTCACGCAACAAGGCAGCGGCCGGCCGTGGCTGGCGATCCAGGCCTTGTCCGCCGTGCCCTTGAAGGCGCCACTGTCGGCCGGCTACCGCCTCACGCGCAGCATCAGCGCCGTGGAGCGCAAGACTGAAGGCCAGTGGACGCGGGGCGACGTGCTGCGCGTGCGCGTGGAGATCGAGGCACAGGCCGACATGACCTGGGTGGCGTTGAACGACCCCGTGCCCACCGGCGCCACGCTGCTGGGCGGAGGCTTGGGTCGCGATTCGGCGATCGCCGCCGGTGGCGACAAGCGCGAGGGCAGCGCCTGGCTGGCCTATGAAGAGCGCGCGCAGGATGCCTTCCGAGCCAGCTGGGAGTTCATGCCCCGCGGCAAGCACGTCATCGAATACACGCTGCGCTTGAACAACGCCGGGCGATTCGGCTTGCCGCCCTCGCGCGTGGAGGCCATGTACGCGCCGGACAGTTTTGGCGAACTGCCCAACGCCAACCTGGAGGTGCAGCCTTGAGCGTGGCGCAAGCGGCGGCCCGGCCTGGCCCGCGCGTGCCCGTGCGGGCGATGGCTTGGTTGCTGGCGATCGCGCTGGTCTCTGCCGCCTGCCATGCGGTGGCGGCGGTGCCGGGGTACCCGCAGGTGCGAGCGGCGCACCGCCCCTCGGACAGCGTGTTCACCGACCGGCACGGCGAGCCCGTGCAGACCTTGCGCACCGATCTGCTGGCCCGGCGCGGTGCGTGGCTGGCGCTGGCGCAGTTCTCGCCGGCCATGCGCGAGCTGCTGGTGCAGGGCGAAGACCAGCGCTTCTGGCAACACGCGGGCGTGGATTGGTCGGCCGCCGCGCGCAGCGCCTGGGCCAACGCACAGGGTCGCGGCGCAACGCAGGGCGCGTCGACGTTGACCATGCAGTTGGCCGCCTTGCTCGACGCGGATCTGAATCGACCGGCCGGTGGCCGCAGCGTGGGCCAGAAGCTTCGGCAGATGGCCCTGGCCCGCGAGCTCGAGTCGAATTGGACCAAGGCGCAGATCCTCGAGGCCTACCTCAACCTCGTGCCACTGCGTGGCGAGTTGGTGGGTGTGCCCGCCGCGGCCGCGCAACTGTTCGGCAAGCACCCCTCGGGTCTGGACCGGACCGAGGCGGCGCTGCTGGTGGCCTTGGTGCGTGCGCCAGGTGCTGCCGTGGTGCGCGTGATCGACCGCGCCTGCGCGCTGCTGGCAGCGCCCCCCGGCTGCGAACGCGTGGCTGCCATGGCCGAACGCGCGCTGGCGCCCGGACCACGGTCGGCCATCACAGGCGAATCCTTGGCCCCTCACTTTTCACGTTGGGTGATGGCGCAGGCCAGGCCATCGACGGCGGCGGGCAAGACCGCATTGGCCGCTTGGCGACCAACCAGCGCCGCCCCCGCCACCATCGCCACCACGCTCGACGCCCGCGTGCAACGCAGTGCCCGCAGCGCACTGCGCGCGCAGCTCGCCGAACTGCAAGGCCGCCAGGTCGAGGACGGCGCCGTGGTGGTGCTGGACAACGCCAGCGGCGAGGTGCTGGCCTGGGTGGGCTCGTCGGGCCCGGGGCTGTCCGATGCACCGCAGGTCGATGCCGTGCTCGCCCGGCGCCAGCCCGGGTCCACGATCAAGCCCTTCGTCTACCTCTTGGGCTTCGAGCAGGGCCTGGTCACGCCGGCCAGCCTGCTGCACGATTCGCCCGCCGATCTGGATGGTGGCAGTGGCGCCTTCATGCCGCGCAACTACGACCACCACTACCGCGGCTGGGTCAGCGCGCGCACCGCGCTGGCCGGCAGCCTGAACGTGCCCACCGTGCGCGTGGCCAACCTGGTCGGCCCCGAGGCCTTGTTCGAGCGCCTCGACGCGTTGGGCCTGGGCCTGAGCGAGGGGCCCGGCTTTCACGGCCTGGCGCTCGCCCTGGGCAGTGCGGACGTGACCCTGCTGCAACTCACCAACGCCTATCGCGCGCTGGCCAACGGCGGGCGCTGGTCCCCGGTGCGAGGCGCCATGGCGACCGGTGCCGGCACGTCGACGCGACGGGTGGCCGATCCGCGCGCGGTGTTCCAGGTGACCGATGTGCTGGCCGATCCGGCCGCGCGCGCCACCACTTTCGGCCTGGACAGTGCGCTGGTGACGCGCGGCTTCGCGGCGGTGAAGACCGGCACCAGCAAGGACATGCGCGACAACTGGTGCATCGGCTTCACCGACCGCTACACCGTGGGCGTTTGGGTGGGCAATGCCAGTGGCGCGGCCATGCACCGCATCAGTGGCACGCAGGGTGCCGCGCCGGTGTGGCGCACGCTGGTGCAGCAGCTGCATGCGGGCCGGGTGTCACGCGCCCCGCCACCACCGGCCGGCCTGGTGCGACAACAGGTGGCATTCGATGGCGGCATCGAGCCCACGCGCAGTGAATGGATGCGCGCGGACATGGCGGGCGACGCACTGGCGCTGCTTCAGCAGCGAGGCGAACAAGCGGCGCAGCAGCGACCCGTGGGCATTGCCAGCCCGCGCGATGGCAGCGTGTTCGCGCTGGACCCCGACATGCCATCACGCGTGCAGCGCATCGTGTTCAGTGGCGAGCCGGGCAACTGGTGGCTGGATGGCCGGCCGATTGGCAGCGGCGCTTCCTTGCCCTGGGCGCCGTGGCCCGGCAAGCACCAGCTGGCGCTGAAGGACACCAATGGCCGCCTCATGGGCAGCGTGGCCTTCGAAGTACGGGGGGCGGTGGCGACCGTGGCCGCACGGGGCGCGCCAGAGGCCGTGCGCAAGGTGGCGCACTGAGCGACGCTAGGCTGCCGGGCTGCTGAACAGGCGCTCCATCGCCACGTCGATCACCATCCCGCACAGGCTGTAGATCACCGAGCCGATCAGTGCGGCGCCAAAGCTGGTGACATTGAAGCCATCGAGCACACGCGCTGCCGCCCAGAACATCGCCGCGTTGATGACGAACAGGAACAGTCCCAGCGTCAGAAGCGTGACCGGAAAGGTCAACACCACCAGCAGTGGCCGCACCAGCGTGTTGAACAGGCCGAGCACCAAGGCCGCGATCATCGCGGCGCCGAAGCTCGCAACGGTCACCCCGGGGTAGAGGTGCGCCACCAGCAGCAGCGCGGCGGCGAGCAGCATCCAGCGAACGATGATCTTCATGGTGTCAAAGCATACACGCGGGCCATCGACGTGGTCCACTTTGCTTGATCGCGACGAGGCACGAGCGATGCAGGGCAGCCGCATCGCGGCGCCCTTGGGGCACTCAGAACCGCCTGCGTGATGCATGCCGACGACAAAATCGCGTTTTCACCCTTGAGAAAGCGCTATTTCAGAGGGAAAACCGCTTCTCAGCGCCTCTGCTGCGCAGTACCATTGCGCCCGCAGAGGTCATGAGAGAAATGAGGGTGGATTCATCCCTTGTCCCGGACCCCCGCACATCAACCACTCACGTGATGGAGAGAATCAACATGGCAACTGCGAAGAAGGCTCCGGCCAAGAAGGCCGCCCCGGCAAAGAAGGCCGCCGCTCCGGCAAAGAAAGCGGCCCCGGCGAAGAAGGCCGCCGCTCCGGCGAAGAAGGCCGCTCCGGCGAAGAAGGCCGCTCCGGCCAAGAAGGCAGCAGCGCCGGCCAAGAAGGCGGCTCCTGCGAAGAAGGCCGCTCCGGCCAAGAAGCGCACCCCGAACGCTGCCTTCATGAAGGCCATGACCCCGAGCGACGCGCTGGCCGCGGTCATCGGCAAGGGCCCGTATCCGCGCACCGAAGTGACCAAGAAGATCTGGGAATACATCAAGAAGAACAAGCTGCAGGATGCGATGAACAAGCGCATGATCAACGCCGATGCCAAGCTGAAGGACATCTTCAAGAAGGCCCAGGCGTCGATGTTCGAGATGACCAAGATGATCAATGCTCACCTGAAGTGAGCGGGATGCGGGCCGCCTCCAGGCGGCTTGCGCTTCATCCTTCAAGGGCCGGCACATGCCGGCCTTTTCAATTCCAGGCGCCGTCATGACCCCCATCGAGAGGTTCCTGCTCTTTGTGGCGGCGCCCACGGTCTTCGCCTGTGCACTGATCGAAGCCGTGGTGCTGTCGCGTCGACGGGCCTACGATTGGCGCGCGTTTGGCGTGTCGAGTTTCGATCTGGTGGCGCGCATCGCGTTCGGCCTGGCGGTGCAGGCCTCCATCGCCACCCCGCTGGTGGTGTGGGCCATCCGCCACCGCCTGGGTGACATCGCGCTCGACACCTGGCAGCCGGTGGCCGTGCTGTTCGTGGGCCAGGAGTTCTGCTACTACTGGTACCACCGCGCCGCGCACCGCGTGCGCTGGTTCTGGTGCAACCATGCGGTGCACCACTCGCCCAATGAATTGAATCTCTCGGCGGCGTTTCGCATCGGCATGTTCGGCAAGCTCAGCGGCACCGCGTTGTTCTTCGCGCCGCTGATCTGGTTGGGCTTCGATGTGCGCACCGTGTTCTCGGTGTTGACGCTGAACCTGCTGTACCAGTTCTGGATCCACGCCACCTGGATCCCGCGCCTGGGTTGGCTGGAGGGCATCCTGAACACGCCGTCCGCACACCGGGTGCACCATGCGGCCAATCTCGACTATCTGGACGCCAACTACGGCGGCGTGCTGCTGGTGTTCGATCGCCTGTTCGGCACCTACCGGCCCGAGCGCGACGAGCTGCCTTGCCGCTACGGCCTGGTGCACCCGATGGCCAGCTACAACCCGGTGGTGGTGGAAGGCGCGCAGTGGTGGTGGTTGCTGCGCGACCTGTGGCGTGCGTTGCGCGGGCCTGCGCCAGGGGGCCGCTTGCGCGCGGTGGTGGGCCTGCTGTTCATGCCACCGGGCTGGGCGCCCGATGGCAACTCGCAGACCACCGAGGCCTTGCGCACAAAAGAAGCGTCCGGCGGCCGCGTTCCAGCTGGCACCTGAGGCCGGCAAGCGCCGGCTCTCCGGTGCGCTCAGGCGGGCGTGTCGTCCAGCGTCTTGGTGCACCAGGCGCGCATGTCCGCATCGGCCACCTTCGGCAGCCACGCCACCATCTGCTCGCGGTGCGCACGGGCCGATGCGATGTCGCCGGCAGCACGGTGGGCCAACACCAGGGCCTCGTGCGCAAAGAAGTGCTCCAAGGCATCGGCGTTCTGCGCCTTGCAGATCTCCAGACACCACTGCGCGTGTTGAATGGCCTGCGCGCCATGCCCCGCCGTGGCGTGACACAGGGCCAATTGGTATTCGGCACGCTCCACGTGCAGCCAGGTGCCGGCACGCTCCCACGCCCGGCGGGCAATTTCAGCGGCGTGGATCATCAGCTCGTCCGCCGCCACAGAGCCTCGTTCACCGGTGCGCAAGTGCAGCGCGGTGTCGTTGGCAACTGCGGCATAGGCCTGGCGCTCGGCCTCACCGGCATGTGACAGCGCGGCCGGTTCGTCGCGCGCCAGCAGCTCAGCAGCACGCGGGGCCCGGCCCAGCCTGGCCAGGCCCAGCACCACGTTGTGCAGCGAGCGCCAACGCGACAGCGGCGGCAAGAGCGGCTCCGGCTCGCCGCGCACCAGTGCCATGCACCACACCGCTCTTTGCAGGCTGGGCGCGGCAATGTCGGCCTGCACCAATGCCGGTGGCAGGGCTTGCACCAGACGCTGCAGCGCATCGACATCCGCCAGGTGCGCCAGCAACAGGTGCGTGGCGAAACGGATCATCTCGGCGCTCTCGGCCTCCACCGGCAGTGTGCCGGCACGAGCGGCCAGCGCCTCGGCAAAGACTTGCGGCGTGGCGGCGTGGTGCTCGTAGGCGCGGTCCAGCAGGGCGCGCAAGGTCTCGGGTGCTGTGCTCATCGGGCGCCTTTCGTTGACTTGGGGATCGGGACGGACTCAGCCTGCACGGCGACCCACAGCGGGGCCATTTCCAGACGGTGTTCGAGGTCGTGCGCCAGCCAGGCGGCCAGCACGTCGCCCACCACGCCAGGCTGGCCATTGAACTGAACCGGACGCGTCAGTTGCGCGGCATCGATCTGTGCCAGCTCCGCCAGAGCCCGCCGCCGTTCGGCCACGAACTGCCGCGCCGCGCCGCGCCAGGGCCGCTGCTGGTACTTTCGATCGACGGCCAGTTGGTCGCCGTTCACACCGGGCAGCACCGGCCGTGCCTTGGCGCGGATGCGGCGCATGCGCTCGCCCCAACCGAAGCGGTCCAGGTCGGCCAGGTGCCACAAGTGCTGCACCAGCGAAAAACCGCCGCCGATGGGCTGCGCGTAGCCTTGCTTCGGCCCCATTGCCGCAAGCAGCTGCTGCACGGCCAGGGCGGTGTCGGCCAGGTAGGCGCGCAGTGCGGCGAGTTGCTCGTTCGTGGCGATGCGGCGCCCACCCAACGCGGCCTCGGGTGCGCGGCACAACAGGCGTGCGATGGCGTCGTCGGCCAGACCAGCCGGCCCGTCGTGCCCGCCGCCCAGGCCCGAGCCTTGCAGCGCCTGGTTCAAGGCCGCCAAAGCGGCGCTGTGCTCGCGCGCCGTGGTGGTGACCCAGCGCGACGGCAAGGCCTGCAACGGCACGGGGTTCAGGTAGTGCAACTTCTCGCGACCGCGCCATACGGCCACCAGCAGTTCGGCCGTCTCCAGCATCGTCAGGTGCTTGGACAGGGCCTGCCGCGACTGCGTGAACCCGTCGGTCAGTGCTGTGAGCGTGAGGCCCGGAGCGTCGCGCAGGCGATCCAGCAGGCGTCGGCGCGTCGCGTCGGAAAGGGCCTTGAGCAGGCGATCGGTTTCGTCGTCATCCATTCGGTTGCGGCGATCGGCATCATGCAACTGTAAGATTGCATGATGCCGCAATCGTTGGAGTCACGCAACCTTTTCATTGCCTGTCTGGTCCGTCCCGAACGCCGCACTCAGGCTCTTGAGTCAACGAAGGGCCGCTCCCGAGTTGACTCACCCCTCGGGGGGCCGAGCCCGCGCACAAAGGCCCGAAAGGGGCTTTGTGGCTGGCGAGGGCCATCCGGCCTGCATGCCGGATGGCGGACGACGCAGGTCGTCGGCCTGGGGCGCTCTCAAGGTGGCGTGGCCACGCCGAACAATGCGGCCGCATTGCCCCAGGCGATGCGTCGCGCGGCCTCGGGCGGCAGGTCGCCCAACCAGGCGCGCGCCTCGGCCATCAACAGGTCGTAGCTGCCCCAGCGCGGGTTCACCCAGGTGTCCGAGCCGATCAGGAATCGCTCGGGCTGCTCGCTGAGCAAGGCCTTCCACTCCGCGCTGAGGCCGCCGCCGCTGTGGGTCAAGCCCGGGCGGTAGGACAACTCGCCCATCAACCGCGGATGGCGCTTGAGCAACTCGCGCACGCGGGCCACCGGTGCGCCACCAATGCCGGTGTGCGCCCAGATCAGCCGGGCTTGCGGCGCATGGGCCATCAGCAGATCGATGGCGTCGTCGTCCACATGGGCCAGCACCACCAGGTCGCGAGCTTGCGCCAACTTCATCAGTCTGGCGGCCACCGGGCCGTTGGCGTTCCTGCTCTCATACAGGTGGAACTCGCCGATGCCGCGGTAGGGCCCGGCCGCCGTGCCAGCGGCCAGTTCCTTGAGCACCATCTGGTGGATGGTCTCGTCGGCAAACCAGCCGCTGTAGTCGGCGCGGTTGCGGTACAGGCGGATGAAGGGCACCACGGTGACGCCCGCTGCGCGTGTGGCCTCGACGGCAGATGCCAGCGACTTGGTGCCGTCGTTGGGCCTGCTGTTGGCCACGATGGCACGCACGCCGCTGCGCTGCATCGCAGCCAGCACATCGGCCACCGGGTAGGGGCAGGCCGCGCCGAGGGCGCAGGCCTCCTCGTTGTAGTGCAGGTGGCTGTCGAACAGCGGGCCGCGGTAAGGCGTTGGCGTTTGAGCGAAGGCGCCACCGACGACGAACAAGGCGCCCGATGCCAACGCGCAAAGAGCGCGTCCCAACTGGCGCGACCAGCTCACGGCGCCAGCTTCCGCTCGACGAAATCCAGCCGGTCCTGGCCCCAGAACAACTCGCCGCCGATCACATAGCTCGGCGCTCCAAACACGCCGCGCTCGATGGCGCGGGCGGTGTTGGCCTGAAAGCGCTGGGCCACCACCAGTGTGCCGGCGTCGGTCAGCCGCTGTGCAGGCAGGCCTTGTTCGGCCAGCAGCGCCGCCAGCGTGGCGGGGTCGGCCAGGTTGCGCTGCTCGGCCCACACGGCGCGCATGGCCGCGCCAGCCAAGTCGAGCGCGCGCTCGGGGCCATCGGCCAGGTGCACCGCGATGATGACGCGCGAGGCCTCATCGGCGTTCACCGGAAAAAAGGCCGGCTGGAGGTTCATCGCCACACCCAGGTGCTGGCTGAAGCGCTGCAACTCGACCAGCCTGTAGGCCTGTCGCTGCGGCGCGCGTTTGGCCAGTGGCAGGCCACCGGAAATCGGGAACACCTGCCCGCCCAGGTCGAAGGGCAGCGGCTCGATCGTGGCGCCGCTGAGCGCGGCGATGTCACGCAGGCGCTGGTGACCCAGGTAGGTCCAGGGCGAGTTGGGCACCAGGAAGTACTCGATGGTCGGGCGCATGGCGTGGTCTCCGCGGTGCGGGGTGGATCAGTCGATCTTGGCGCCGGAGGCCTTGACGATGGCGCCGGCGTTGTCGTAGTCCGCGCGCAGCAGCTTCTGGAAATCCTCCGGCGCCATGCTGCCCGTCTCGGTGCCGAAGCGGGCAAAACGTTCTTGCACGGCCGGGTCGGCCATCACCTTCTGCACGGCGTTGTTGATGCGCTCGATCTCGGCCTTGGGCAGGCCGGCAGGCGCCAACAGGCCGATCCACGAATCGAAGGTGTAGCCCGGCACGCCGCCTTCGGCCACCGTGGGCAGATCGGGCAGGAACTTGCTGCGCTTCGGGCCGGTGTAGGCCAGCAGCTTCAGGCGCGGATCGCCCTTGAACCCTGTGACGCCGATGAGCGCGGCGGCCACGCCCTGCACGCGGCCGGCCAGCACCTCGTTCACCGCATCTCCGGTGGACTTCATCGGGATGTGCTGCATCTGCAGCCCGGCCTTGGCCAGAAAGCCCGCCATGCCCAGGTGCGTGGCGCTGCCGTTGCCTGCCGAGGCGTAGTTGAGCTGGCCCGGCTTGGCCTTGATCTCGCGCACATAGTCGGCCAGGTTGTTCACCGCCATGCTGCCTGGCGCCGCGATCACGTAGCCCGAGTTGCCCAGGTAGGCGACGCCGACGAAATCCTTCACCGGGTCGTATGGCAGCTTGGCATACAGGTGCCCGGCGATGTGGTGGCTGGCCGCGGCCAGCACCAGCGTGTTGCCATCGGCCGGTGACTTGGCCACCGTGGCCGTGCCCAGCGTGCCACCGGCACCGGCCTTGTTCTCCACGATCACGCTGGCACCCAGTGCGACACCCAACTCATTGCTGATGGCGCGGGCCACCGTGTCCTGCACCGCGCCGGGGCCGAAAGGCACCACGATGCGGATCACGCGCTGGGCGTGGGCACTGGAGGCACCGGCCAAGGCCAGCGCGGCCATGACAGCGATCTGCACGAAGGGTCGTTTGGGCAACATGGGTCGGTCCGGACAGGGTTCGAGGTTCCTGCCAAGTATCGAGCGAATTGCTCAGCCCATGGGATAGGGTCCACCCACAGGGGCTGCGTCGCAACCTCTGCAGTCACGCGGCCAGGTCACCCCCAAAGCAAAGGCCGCCGCGGGCGAATCAACGCTGCGGCGGCCGACTCGGGCGCCTTGGGAACCCATCCGTCGACGCGTCATCGCGCTGCATGGGCGAGCGCCCCGGGTTCACGTCCACGCCGAGCAGCATGGCGCCCCAGCGCCGTTCGGCGGCCACGTCGAAACCGTAGCGCAGCGGCGCGGTCGGCGGTGCGCGGTAGGTGCCGAAGAGCTTGTCCCACACCGGCCAGTCGGCGTAGTTGCCTGCGTGCACACCGTATTCGTGGTGGCGCAGGTGCGCCTCGGGCCGCTGCATGAACCACTCCAGCCAGAGCGGCGTGCGCAGATTCAGGTGCTGTGCCAGCGACACCACGGCAGTGACCAGCCCGATCAGCGAGGCCGCCTCCGGTTGCAGGCCCAGCAGGCCGATCGTCAGCACCAGCGACAGCGTGCTCTGCGCCGCCACGTCCAGCGGGTGCACATAGGCGAAGCCGGCCACGTCGACACGCGGCGCGCTGTGGTGCAACTGGTGCGTCAACCGCCACAGCAGCGCACTGTGGTGCTGCAGCCGGTGCCAGCCATAGTAGATCGCGCCATTGGCCAGCCAGCCGACCACGAAGCCGCCACCCACCCCCAGCCGATGGCCGGGCAGCAGGCTGTGCGCAGCGATCCACGGCAGCGGCAGCAGCAGCGGCAGCACGCTGTTGACGGCGGCGATCACGACGAAGAACAGCAGGCCCTTGAGCCGCCAGAAGCGCCGCACGGGCATGGCATCGCGCGGCACCAGCGCTTCGGCCGCCAGCGCGATGACGAACAGCGCCATCAGGATCGGGCCGATCAAGTCGTCGATGGACATGGGAGCCTCCAAAGGTCTCGTTGATCGGGGCCATACGGAACGTCGCCGGCCATGGATGCACACGCCCGCAAAGTGCCGGTCGACCGATGGCCCTGTGTTGAAATCCCCGCAGGGAGAAGCCCAGCAGAAAAATAGGCGCACTGCATGAGCCAAGTCCTGATCAACCAGTACCTTGCCGAGCTGGACCGCGTGAAGAAGGTCAGCGGCAGCACCCGCGAGTCGGTGGTGCGCGAGGCCTTCAAGGATTTGCGTAAGGCCGACGCCACCGCCGGCCGCATCATCATCGACAGCGAAACCACGCTCGACGGCGTGCCGCCCGAGGCCTGGGCCAACAAGCTCGGCAACCGCTGCGCCATCGACTGGGTGCTGGACCAGCACAAGGAGAGGAAGCCCAAGGACCCCACCATCCGTGCCAGGTTTGACACCTACCGCTTTGCCGACTACAAATGACGCGTGATCGATCTCTTGGCCCGCGTCACCACCGTGAGCGTGGAGACCATGCGCATCATCGACGCGATGAAGGGAGGGCCGAGATAACCCCAATGCGGGTTTTCCCTTGCAGCCGCACAATGGCGGGGTGGAAGCCCAATCGATCATCTTCAAACTGCACGATGAGAGTGCGGGCTATGCGGTGTCGCCGCAGCGCATACCGTTGGCGTCCCTGAGGGGCTTCGCCGATGAGGTGGCTGACCTGCTTCGGGGCGAAGGGTCGAGGCAGGACGGCGGTCAAGTCGAGGTCTCCGTGGTGGCCGGTTCCTTGGGGCTCCAAACCGAGCCGCTGGCAGACCCTGGCCTGTTTGCAGACCTTCGGCGCTTGGGCGTGGACGAACGTCTGGATGGCATCGGAGCGCGCCGTCGGGCTGTGCTTGAGAAGTGGCAAATCAGGGCGCGCAAGACGCCGCAGGTGCGGTTTGAAATTGAATCGCTGGCGTTGGCCTCGCCGCTGGTGATCAGCGCTGCTACCGATTACCGCACGCAGGCGGCCGATCAATGGGTGCGCGTGGAGCGCTATGTGCAGGGCGAGGTGGAAGAAGTCGGTGGAAGCGACCGCGTGAACGCCCACATCCGTTTGGCCGATGGGGAGCGGCTGAAGGTCGATACCGACCGCAGCGTGCTGCGCGATGACAAGGTGAACCGCCTGTACAAGAGCAGCATGGTTCGCATCAGCGCCGAGTACAACGTGGCCACTCGGCAGCACCGCAATGCCCGATTGATCGAGTTCGTGGACTACGCGCCCAAGTTCGATGAGTCTGAGTTCGAGCGTCTCACGGCGGTGGGCCGGCAGGCGTGGAAGGATGTGCCTGACGCGTCGGCTTGGGTGGACGCGCTGCGGGGCCATGGTGAATGAGCGGCTTCCTGCTTGACACGAGCTTTCTCATCACGCTGGTCAACCCTGACCGCGACCATCACGAGACAGCCAAGAACTACTACCGCGAAGCACTGCTGCGTGGAGCGCCGATGTATCTGTCAACGATCGTGGCGTCCGAGTTCCATGTGGGGCAGCCGCTGCCGACGCTGCCTCTGCACCAGTTCATCGTCCTGCCGTTCAACTTCGACCATGCCGTGATGGCAGGGGACTTGTATAGAGCGCTCATGCAGACAGGGCGAGATTGGGATGGCCAGCGCGGCGCCGTCAAGGACGACGTCAAGCTGATCGCGCAAGCCGAATGCAGCGCCATTCCGTTCTTGTTGACCGCCGACGAACAAACACTTTGCCGGTATGCGCGCCGCCTGGCAGAAGCAGGGCAAGCGCACGTCAGACCTGTCGTGATGTCCACAGGTTTCGACGCCGCCTGGTTTCAGAACGGACAGCAGTCGCTGCCAGAAGCCTGAGCTTGATTTCTTGGCGAAGGCATGCGATTCGTTGGCAATCGGCCGACCCGATACGGGCACTCAAACTGCCAGCAGCGGCCTTAAAAACCGCCCCGTGAAACTCCCCTCGCACGCCGCCACAGCCTCCGGCGTACCCTCCACCAGCACCCGCCCGCCGCCAGCGCCTCCTTCGGGGCCCATGTCGATCACCCAGTCGGCGGTCTTGATCACGTCGAGGTTGTGCTCGATCACGACGATGGTGTTGCCGGCGTCGCGCAGCTGGTGCAGCACGCGCAGCAGCAGTTCGATGTCGGCGAAATGCAGGCCGGTGGTGGGCTCGTCCAGGATGTACAGGGTGCGGCCGGTGTCGCGCTTGCTCAATTCGAGTGCCAGCTTGACGCGCTGCGCTTCGCCGCCACTGAGCGTGGTGGCGCTCTGGCCGAGGGTGATGTAGCCCAGGCCCACGTCGAGCAGGGTCTGCAGCTTGCGGGCGAGCGCCGGCACGGCGCTGAAGAACGCGGCCGCCACCTCCACCGTCAGCCCCAGCACCTCGCTGATGTTCTTGCCCTTGTACTGCACCTCCAGCGTCTCGCGGTTGTAGCGCTTGCCGGTGCAGGTGTCGCAGGGCACGTAGACGTCGGGCAGGAAGTGCATCTCGACCTTGATCACGCCGTCGCCCTGGCAGGCTTCGCAGCGGCCGCCGCCACTGGACGCGGCCACGTTGAAGCTGAAGCGCCCGGCGCCATAGCCGCGCTCGCGCGCCATGGGCACTTCGGCGAAGAGCTCGCGAATGGGGGTGAACAGGCCCGTGTAGGTCGCCGGGTTGCTGCGCGGCGTGCGACCGATGGGGCTCTGGTCGACGTTGATGACCTTGTCGAAGGCGTCCAGGCCCTCGATCTCGTCGTGCGGCGCGGCCTCGGTGTGGCTGTTGTAGAGCTTGCGCGCCACCGACGCGTACAGCGTGTCGTTGACCAGCGTGCTCTTGCCCGAGCCGGACACCCCTGTGACGCAGGTGAGCAGGCCCACGGGGATGTCCACCGTCACACCCTTCAGGTTGTTGCCGCGGGCGCCCACGATGCGCAGCGTGCGCGGGTCGGTGCTGTCGGCCAGGTGGTGGCGTGTTTCGGGCACCTCGATGCGCAGCGTGTGGGCCAGGTAGCGGCCGGTGAGCGATTCAGCGCTCGCGGCCACCTGATCGGGGGTGCCTTGCGCAATGACCCGGCCGCCGTGCACGCCGGCGCCGGGACCCAGGTCGACGACGTGGTCGGCGGCGCGGATCATGTCCTCGTCGTGCTCGACCACCAACACGCTGTTGCCCAGGTCGCGCAGGTGGCGCAGCGTGCCGATCAGGCGCTCGTTGTCGCGCTGGTGCAGGCCGATGCTGGGCTCATCCAGCACATACATCACGCCGGTCAGGCCCGAGCCGATCTGGCTGGCCAGGCGGATGCGCTGGGCCTCGCCGCCACTCAGACTGTCGGCGCTGCGGTCCAGGCTGAGGTAGTTCAAGCCCACGTCGTTGAGGAACTTCAGGCGCGAGCGGATCTCGCGCACCACCTTGTCGGCAATCTCGGCCTTGGCGCCGCTCAGACCCAGGCCCTCGAAGTACTGCAGGGCCTCGGCCAGGGTGGCGTGCTCCACCTGATAGATCGCCTGGCGCGGCTTGGCCGGGTCGCGGTCCTTCAGGAAGACGAAGCGCGCCTCGCGACGCAGCCGGGTGCCTTCGCAGTGCGCGCAGGGCTTGGCGGCCTGGTAGCGCGCCAGGTCCTCGCGCACCGCAGCGGAGTCGGTCTCGCGATAGCGCCGCTCGAAGTTGGGAATGATGCCTTCGAACGGATGCCAACGTTTGACGACACGGGTCTTGCCCTTCGCGCCCTCTGCGGCGTAGATGAACTCGATGTCCTCGCTGCCCGAGCCGTAGAGCAGCACCTTCTGCGCCTTCTTCGGCAGGTCTTCGAAGGGCATCTCGATGTCGAAGCCCTGGTGCGCGGCGATGCTTTCCAGCATCGAGAAGGTGTAGGCGTTGCGGCGGTCCCAGCCCTTGACGGCGCCGCTGCCCAGGCTGAGCGTCGGGAAGGCCACCACGCGCTCGGGGTCGAACACGGTCTGCTGGCCCAGGCCGTCGCAATGCGGGCAGGCACCCATCGGCGCATTGAAGGAGAACAGCCGCGGTTCCAGCTCGGGCAACGCATAGCTGCACACCGGGCAGGCGAACTTGCTGCTGAACAGGTGCTCTTTGCCTGTGTCCATTTCCAGCGCAATGGCGCGGCCGTCGGCTGCGCGCAGCGCCGCTTCGAAGCTCTCGGCCAGGCGCTGCTTCATCTCCCCGCGGGTCTTCAGGCGGTCGATGACCACGTCAATGTCGTGCTTCTCGGCCTTCTTCAGCTTGGGCAGCTCGGTGGCTTCGGCAATGGCACCGTCGACGCGAAACCGCACGTAGCCGCGCGACTGCATGTCGGCAAAGAGCTCGGTGAATTCGCCCTTGCGGTCGCGTACCACGGGTGACAGCACCATCAGCCGGGTGTCTTCAGGCAGCGCGAGCACGGCGTCCACCATCTGGCCCACGCTTTGTGCCTCCAGCGCCAGATCGTGGTCGGGGCAGTAGGGCGTGCCGGCGCGGGCGAAGAGCAGGCGCAGGTAGTCGTGGATCTCGGTCACCGTGCCCACGGTGGAGCGCGGGTTGTGGCTGGTGGCCTTCTGCTCGATGCTGATGGCCGGGGACAAGCCCTCGATCACGTCCACGTCGGGCTTGTCCATCAACTGCAGGAACTGCCGCGCATAGGCCGACAGGCTCTCCACATACCGGCGCTGACCTTCGGCGTACAGCGTGTCGAAGGCGAGGCTGGACTTGCCCGAGCCCGACAGCCCGGTGATCACCACCAGCGCGTGCTTGGGGATGTCGAGGTCGATGTTCTTCAGGTTGTGGGTGCGGGCACCACGGATTTGCAGCAGCGAACGTTCGTGGACAGGGGGCGGGGGCATGGGTCTGGCGAGCCGAAGGCAACCCGCCATGATAGTGGCGGCGGCGGTTTCCGGGCTGGGTGCCGGTGGCCTGGCTGGCTGGGGCGGACCAGGCTTGCCCGCGCCGCCCATGCGGCTTCGCCATGTTGCCCGATCCACGCGCGGTGGCAGGCGCCGCATGGCGGCGTCCTTGGGATGCTCAGAACGACAGACGCAATCGCTGCAGTGGCTCTGGGCCCAGGGACAGGAACCAGGGCGTGCCATCGGGTTCGGTCCACCGCGCGCCGGAGGCCTCGAGCTGCAGGCTGGCGGTGCTGCCCTGGCCGGAGCGCAGGGTCAGTACGCGCGAGTCGGGCCCCGCCTCGCGCATCGCCTGGGCCTGCGGGGCGGCAATCCAGCGCGAGCCGCCGCCCAGGTCCAGCATGCGCAGCACCGCGCGCTGCTGGGGCGTGAGGGGCCACGCCGGGTCGTTCGCATCGCTTCGCGCGGCGAGCAGCCAGGCCTCAAGTGCGGGCGGGCGAGCGGGCATCGGCGCCTTGGCCAGGCCATTGGTGGCCGGCGCTGCCAGGCGCAGCTTGGCCACTTCGCCGCGGCTCGGCGGCGCGGCGACGGCCGGCGCCGCGGCCTGGCCTGGCGCAGCGGGGCGCGACAGGGCGGCGGCGGGCGCTTCAGTGGCGGCTGTGTCCTGGGTGCGGACGGGGGCGGGCGCGGCTGCGGTTGGGGGCTCCACGGCGATGCTGCCGTCCGTGCGCGGTCTGCGACCGCGCTCGCCCGCTGCAGGGCCGGCGTCGTCGGTGGGGCGGGCCTCGTTCGCCGCGGCGCCATGGCGCGCGGATGTCGGTGCGGAGGCCACGGCGAGCTTGGGAGCGGCGGGCACCTTGTCGGCGTGCGAACCACCGGGCTGGAGCGGCGCGGCCCGGCGCGCGGCTGCCACGGTGGCCTCGGGTTTGGCGGGCGCCGGCAGGGGTGCCGGGGCGGCTGCTGGCGTGGGCGAGTCCGCACCGCCTGGCTTGGCCATCGCCGGCGCTTCGGCAACGGGCAAGGCAGGCGCCGACGCCTCCACGGCCGCTGGCGTGGGTTCGTCCACCCACAGCCGCATGGTGAGCACGGAGACCACCAGCACCGCCGTCGCCCCGGCCCACACCGGGCGGGGCTCGCCAATGGCCCGCCAGGCGCTCCGCAGCCCTGCCCACCAGGGCGCCTGCGGCGGCGGCTGAACGGCCGCGTGGGCGGCCGTGCGGATGGACCGAGCCAGCGCAGCGGGTGCCTGCACCGCGTGGTCCGGCGCCTGGCGCAGCGCGGCCAGCAGGCGCGCGTCGCGGCGCTCGTCGGGCCCTGGAGTCTGATCGCTCACCGGGATGTCCTCAACGCATCCGGAGGCAGGTAGGCGCCCATGCACAGCCTGAGCTTGGCCATGGCATAGCGCAGCCGGCTCTTGGCGGTCTCGAAGCCCAACTCCAGTGCGCGGGCGATGTCGTCCAGCGTGTGCTCGTCCTCGTGGTGCAGCAAGAACACCACGCGCTGCGCGACCGGCAGCTCGTCCAGGCAAGTGAGCAGGCGTTCGCCCGCGCGGCGCCAGAAGAGCTGATCGTCGTGCGGCGCGGCGCCCGCGGCAGGCCATTGCTGCCAGGCATCGCCGGCGGGGGTGAAGGGGGCATCCTCGTCGTCCGGCAGCGCCAGTTCACGGCCGCTGCGGCGCAACTGGTCGATGGCGCGGTGGTGCGCCAGCGTGAACAGCCAGGTGCGAAACTGCGCGCCCTGTGGCAAGTAGCGCTCGCGCGCCTGCACGACGCGCAGCCAGGTGTCCTGAAAGACCTCGTCGGCCTGCGCCGCGAGCGCGGCACCCAGCAGGCGCCGCACGAAACGGTACAAGGCCTGCTCGTGCCGGGCATAGAGTTGGTCGAAGGCCGAAGCATCGCCGCGGGCGAAGGCCGCCATCAGGCGGTCGTCGTCGTCGGTGCCGTCATCCGGGCGCGGGCGGGTCATGGGCGGGCAGTCTGCCATGGGCAAGGTCCGGTTCATGCCGGTTGTACGCTGGACGCCGAGGGATGGGGTCACGGTCGCCGCGTCAGGCGGGCCGTTCGGCCGACGGCCTGTCGGCGCCTGCAGCAAGAACTTGAGGGCGACTTTCCAGCCCCGGGCAGTCGATCACGCAACGGGTCCTTTGTCGAAGAGAGCGCCTGCGCATCGCCCCGAACTGGCCCGTGATTCGGTAGCATTTCAGGCATTGTCAAAGGCACACCCGCACGAAAGGCGGGGTCGCAAAGCCACCGGTCTTCCGCTCGCAAGGGCCACGACAGCGGGGTTGCCCAATGGAGACGTCGCGCTGCCCCATCAGTGCCCGCCCCCAGGCCAGCGCCAGCGCCGGCCCAACCCGCTCGACTGCCGTTGGTGCCATGCCCCCATGGCCGTGCCCGAGGCATCACCGCCATCGGCCAAGGAATCGAGCATGAACCAGCCCCGCACCCACGCACACCTGGCGCTGACCAGCCTGGTCACCGCAATCCTGCTGGCGGGCTGCGGCGGTGGCGATGAACCCCTGGCATCCACCCAGGCCATCGATCCACAGGCCCCGGCCATGGGCGCGGCGGCCGATGCACCGACCGTCGCACCCACCTTCCACCTGGCCAATGTGCTGCCACCCGAACCGAGCGACATCGACAGCGACGGCTCAGGGGCTTCGGCGCTGCAGGCGCCGGCGCGCCTGGCGCTGAACGACGAGCTCGCCGGCCTGCCCACCGCGGGCACCACGGGTGAGGAGCTGCGTCGCCGCATCCTCAGCACATCGCGCAACGGCAGCAACGCCTCACCCCTGGCCGGCACCGCCAGCAGCATCACCTACTACACGCCGGCGCAGATCCGCAGCGCCTATGGGCTGGACAAGCTGCCGCTCGCCACGACGGCCAACAAGGGCGCCTACCAGGGCTCGGGGCAGACCATTGTCATCGTCGGTGCCTATCACAACGCCACGGTGGCCAGCGACCTGGCCGCCTTCAACACCCGCTTCGGCCTGCCCGCCTGCACCACGGTGGCCATCGCCGCCACCGCCGCCTTGCCCTTGGCCAGGGCGCTGCCGGGATCGGGCTGCACCGTCTCGGTGGTGTATGCCACGTCGACCGGTGGCCTGGGCACCAAGGCGCCCACGACCAACAGCGGCTGGGCCACCGAGACCGCGCTGGACGTGCAATGGGCGCACGCCATCGCACCGCAGGCGCGCATCATCCTGGTCGAAGCCGCCTCGCCCGGCAGCACCGATCTGATGGGCGCCGTCACGCTCGCCGCCAAGCTGGGCAACGTGGTGTCGATGAGCTGGGGTGCCAACGAGTTCAACGGGCAGGGCACCCTGGAGAAATACTTCCAGGCCGCCGGCGTCACCTACCTGGCTGCGTCCGGCGACAACGGCCGGGGCGTCAGTTGGCCGGCCGTCTCGCCCAACGTGCTGGCCGTGGGCGGCACCAGGCTGGCGGCCAACGGCAGCAACCGCGCCGAGACGGCCTGGAGCGGCAGCGGTGGCGGCCTGAGCGCCTACACCACCGCACCGGCCTGGCAGTCGACGGTCAAGGTCACCAACGCCGCTGGCGCGCGCGTCGCGCCCACCCAGCGCGCCGTGCCCGACGTGGCCTTCAACGCCGACCCCAACAGCGGCCAGTACGTCTACAGCAGTGCCTCCGGCGGCTGGGTGATTGCCGGGGGCACCAGCATCGGCACGCCGCAATGGGCCGGCCTGGTGTCCATCGCCAACGCGGTGCGTGCGCTGGCGGGAAAGGCCGCGCTGGCCGGCGCCAGCAACCTCGTCTATCGCAACATCGGCGCGGTCGCCGCCAGCTACGGCAGCACCCTGCTCGATGTCACCAGCGGCACCAACGGCAGTTGCGTGGGCTGCAGTGCGATGAGCGGCTACGACCAGGTCACCGGACTGGGCACCCCCTGGTCGGACAAGGTGGTGGCGCAAATGGCCAGCTGGTGAAAGCCCGCGAAGGGTTTCGAAGGTCGCTCAAACCGTCTGCAGCACGCGCAGGATTTCGCGGCCATAGGCGTCGAGCTTCTTGGCGCCCACGCCGCTGATGCTGGCCAGCGCGTCCAGCGAATCCGGTGCCTCGCGCGCCATCTCGGCCAGCGTGGCGTCGTGGAAGACGATGTAGGCCGGCAGGTTGTGCTCACGGGCCACTTCGGCGCGCCAGGTCTTCAGGGCCTCGAAGCGCTGCACGCCGCCTTCGTCCAGTGGCACGGGCGGCGGCTTGGGCGCGCCGCTGCGCGAACTCGGCGCGCTGCGGCTGCTGCGGCCACGCCTGGGCGGCGGGTCGGCCGGCACGCGCAGCAGCACCGGCACCTCGCCGCGCAGCACCGCACGGGCCGATTCGGTCAGCGCCAGCACGTTGTACTCGCCCTCGGTGCGCACATGGCCCAGCGCAATCAACTGGCGCAGCACACCTCGCCATGCCTGCTCCGGCGTGTCGGCACCGATGCCGAAGGTCGACAGGCCCTCGTGCCCGCGCTGCAGCACCTTCTCGGTGCGCTGCCCACGCAACACGTCGATCAGGTGGCCCGCACCGAAGCCGAAGCCATCGTGCTGGTGAAAGCGGTAGATGCAGCTCAGCGCCTTGCGCGCAGCCTCGGTGCCGTCCCACACCGCGGGCGGGTGCAGGCAGTTGTCGCAGTTGCCGCAGGACTCACTGGCTTCATCGAAGTAGGCCAGCAGGCGCACCCGGCGACAGTCGTGCGCCTCGGCCAAGGCCAGCAGCGCATCGAGCTTGGCCCGTTGCAGGCGCTTGAAATCGTCCGCCGCCTCGCCCTCGTCGATCATGCGCCGCTGGTTCACCACGTCCACCAGGCCATAGGCCATCCAGGCGTCGGCAGGCAGGCCGTCGCGCCCGGCCCGGCCCGTCTCCTGATAGTAGCCCTCGATGTTCTTGGGCAAGTCCAGGTGCGCCACGAAGCGCACATCGGGCTTGTCGATGCCCATGCCGAAGGCGATCGTGGCCACCATCACCACGCCCTCGTCGCGCAGGAAGCGGTCCTGGTGCCGGCGGCGCACGCCAGCGTCCAGGCCAGCGTGGTAGGGCAGCGCGTCCAAGCCTTCGCCAGCCAGCCAGGCGGCCGTCTCTTCCACCTTCTTGCGGCTCTGGCAGTAAACGATACCGGCGTCACCCTCGTGCTCTTCGCGCAGAAAGCGCAGCAGCTGCTTGCGCGGCTCGTCCTTCTCGACGATGGTGTAGCGGATGTTGGGCCGATCGAAGCTGGCCACGAACAGCTGCGCGTCCTCGAGTGCCAGGCGTTCAACGATGTCGGCGCGGGTGTGGGCATCGGCGGTGGCCGTGAGCGCGATGCGCGGCACGCCGGCATAGCGTTCATGCAGAACAGACAGGCCCAGGTACTCTTCGCGAAAGTCGTGCCCCCATTGGCTGACGCAATGCGCCTCGTCGATGGCCACCGCGCTGAGCAGGCCGCGCTCGTGCAATGAATCGAGCATGGCCAGGAAACGCGGCGTGAGGATGCGTTCGGGCGCGGCATACAGCAGCACCAGGCGGCCGGCGAGCAGCTCGCGCTCGATGCGCCGGGCCTCGTCGCCCTCGAGCGTGCTGTTGAGGAAGGCCGCCGGCACGCCGGCCTCGTCCAGCGCGCCCACCTGGTCGTGCATCAGCGCGATCAGCGGGCTCACCACCAGGGTCACGCCCTGGCCGGCGCGGTGCCGTGCGATGGCCGGCACCTGGTAGCACAGGCTCTTTCCACCGCCCGTGGGCATCAGCACCAGGGCGTCGCCGCCCTGGCAGACGCGCTCCACCACGGCCGCCTGGTGCCCGCGAAAGGCGCTGTAGCCGAACACCTCGTGCAGGATGGCGAGCGGGTCGGAGGCGGCGAGGATCGAGGGCAAGGTCGGGTGTCGGCAGGTCGGGCGAGCGGGATTGTCGCTGCACGCGCGGGGTGGGCCGGCCCCTCCGCCGGGTGCCCCCACGGAATCGCCCTTGCGGGGGACAGCGTGGCCGATCGCCCGCCCGTTATCATGGCTGGCCGGGGCCAACTCAACGCCCCGACCCCATACGCAAGACCCACCGGGTCTGCCCGTCCCCTGCAGGAGCGCCGCCATGGCATCAGTCAACAAAGTCATCCTCATCGGCAACCTGGGTCGCGATCCGGAAGTGCGCTACGCGCCCAGCGGATCGGCCATCTGCAACGTCACCGTGGCCACCAGCCGCAACTGGAAGGACAAGACCAGCGGCGAGCGCCAGGAAGAAACCGAATGGCACCGCGTGGTGTTCTACGACCGCCTGGCCGAGATCGCCGGCGAGTACCTGAAGAAGGGCCGCCCGGTGTACGTGGAGGGCCGCCTGAAGACGCGCAAATGGACCGACAAGGACGGCGTCGAGAAGTACACCACCGAGATCGTGGCCGACCAGATGCAATTGCTCGGCAGCCGTGAGGGCGGGGGCGGTGGTGGTGGCGGTGGCGCCGACGACGGCTATGCCAGCGAAGGCGCTGCCCCGCGTGCGGCCGCACCCCGGCCCGCAACGGCCGCGCGCCCTCCGGCGGCCCCGCGCCCCGCGCCCAAGTCCAGCACCGGATTCGACGGGATGGACGACGACATCCCGTTCTGACGGCACACCACAGCCGTCCGCCCCAAAAGAAATCGGCCCGCTGCGGGCCGATTTCTTTTGGGGCGCAACACGCCGGATTGTCGAAACTGCAGGGTGTCGAGCGTCATGGCTTCGATGGAACGAAATGCCGAGCCATCGCCCCCTGTCATCCCACACCCACCGGAGCGAACGATGCAATACATGCTGATGATCCATGGCGACGAGGCCGCCCAGGCCGCCCTGCCCGAAGCCGCCGTGAAGGAACTGATGGGCGCCTATGGCGCCTACGCCCAGGCCATGGCGCAGGCCGGCGTGCTGGTCGGCGGCGAGCGACTGCGGCCGTCCGACACCGCCACCCGCGTTCGCGTGGTGGCTGGCAAGACCCAGGTGCTGGATGGGCCCTATGCCGAAAGCAAGGAGCAACTCGGCGGCTACTACCTGATCAACGTGCCCGACCTGGACCAGGCCATCACCTGGGCCGCGCGCTGCCCGTCGGCGGCCCACGGCACGATCGAGGTGCGGCCGATCTGGGCCATGTGACATCGGCCGTGGCATGGCGCCCTTGAAAGACACCGATCCGCCCGACCGTGCCACCGCCGCCGCGGCCATGGCGGCGGCGGTGGCGCGCCGCAGCCGAGGCCGCCTGGTGGCCTTTCTGGCGGCACGCTCGCGTGACATCGCCGCGGCCGAGGACGCGCTGTCCGAGGCCTTGGCCGCCGCGCTGGCCCATTGGCCGGGCGATGGCGTGCCCGACAACCCGGAGGCCTGGCTGCTCACCGCCGCGAGGCGCAAGCTGATCGACACGGCGCGGCGCCACAGCACCCAGGCGGAAGCCGCCGAGGAGTTGCTGGTGCTGGCCCAGCCCGGTTTTGCCGAGGGCGCGCCACCCGCCATTCCGGACGACCGGCTGCGCCTGCTGTTCGCCTGCGCGCACCCCGGCATCGCGCCGGCCGTGCGGGCCCCGCTGATGCTGCAGACCGTGATGGGCCTGGATGCGGCGGCCATCGCCCAAGCGTTTCGGGTCTCCCCCACCACGATGGGTCAACGTCTGGTGCGCGGCAAGGCGCGCATCCGCGAGGCCGGCATTCCGTTTCGCGTGCCCGACACGCAGGAGTTGCCCGAGCGGCTCGATGCCGTGCTGGCGGCCGTCTACGCGGCCTACAGCGAGGGTTGGTGCGACCCGGCCGGCGCACAGGCGCAACGCCGCAGCCTGGCCGAAGAGGCCCTGTGGCTGGCGCGGCTGATCGCCGCGCTGTTGCCCGACCAGCCCGAGGCGCTGGGCTTGCTGGCGCTGCTGCTCTATCTCGATTCGCGCCGCAACGCCCGACGCAGCGCAGCGGGTGAATTCGTGCCACTGACCGAGCAGGACACCGCGCGCTGGGACGCCGCGCAGATCGACGAGGCCGAGGCGCTGCTGCGCCGCGCGGCCGCTTTCGGCCGGCCGGGACGCTATCAACTCGAGGCGGCGGTGCAGTCGGCCCACGCCCGGCCACGCGGCGGCAACGGGGCCGATTGGCCGGCCATCGTGCGCTTGTACGATGCCCTGCATCGACTCACCGGCTCGCCCGTGGTGGCCATCAACCGCGCCGTGGCCCTGGCCCGAACCAGCGGTGCCGCTGCAGGCCTGCAAGCCCTGCAGGCGGTGGCCAACGACCCGCGCGTGACCGACTACCAGCCCTTTTGGGCCGCGAAGGCCGATCTGCTCGCCCAAGACGGGCGGACCGGGCCGGCCCATGACGCCTACCAGCAGGCCATCGGGCTGGAAATCGACCCGGTGGTGAGGCGCTTCCTGCAACTGCGCTGCGCCGCGCTGGGTCGCTGAGCGCCGAGGCCAGCCGAGGCCGGCCGTGGCGTGCCAGCGGCCGGCGGCCCTCCGTCCCCCGTGGCGATTCAAGCCTTGCCCTTGTATACCCAATGGGGTATGTGATAGCATGCGCCAATGGGTATCAAGCACATCGCCTCCTTTGCCCCAAACGCAGCCGCTGGCCTGCTGTTGGGCCTGGCCCTTTCGGCCTCGGCGGCCAATGCCGCGCCGCCTGCCGGGCCTGTGGTGCCGACCACTGCGGCGCAGGGTGCCGGTACGGCCACGGGCCTGACCCTGGACGGCGTGGTGCAGCCCGTGCGGCAAGCCACCGTGGCGGCCCAGGTGGGCGGCAACGTGCTGGCGCTCAACATCAGGGCGGGTGACCGCGTCAAGGCCGGCCAGGTGCTGGCCCGTGTCGATGAACGAGACCTGCAGGCCGGACTGCAACGCACCGAGGCCGGGGTGGCCCAGGCCGAGGCCGAGCTGCGCAATGCGCGCACCCAGACCGAACGCACCCGCGAATTGCGGGCCCAGGGCTTCGTCAGCCAGGCCGCATTGGACGTGGCCGAGACCCAGCTCAAGGCCGCCCAGGCCGGCATGACCCAGGCCCAGGCCGGACGCAGCCAGGCGGCGCTGGCCCGCGGCTTCAGCAGCATCACGGCACCGTTCGACGCGGTGGTGCTGGCCACCCACCTGGAAGCCGGTGACCTGGCCGCACCGGGCCGCCCCATCGTCACGCTGTATGCCCCCGGGGCCATGCGCGCCGTGGTGCAGGTGCCGGCCTCGATGGCGGGGCAGGCTCGTGCGGCGCGCGAGGTGCAGGTGCTGTTGGCCGATGGACGTCGCATCGTGCCCAGCGCCCGCAGCGTGTTGCCATCCACCGACCCGGTGTCGCAGACGGTGGAGTGGCGGCTGGACCTGCCGGCCAGCGTCAGCACCGGCGACGCCGCGCCATCGCCGGGCCAATCGTTGCAGGTGGTGTTCAGCGGCGCCCCGGTCGCCGCCGCCGCACCGTCGCGCGCGCTGTCCGTGCCGGCCAGTGCCGTGCTGCGACGCGGTGAGCTCACTGCCGTGTACGTGGTGCAGGACCAGCGCTTCGTGCTGCGCGCCGTGCGCACCGGCGCGGACCGTGGCGCCGCCGGCGTCGAAATTCTGGCCGGCCTGCTGCCGACCGAACGCTTTGCGGTGGATGCCGTCAAGGCCGGGCTGACGGGCGCGACGCCCGCGGCGCAATGAACAGCGACCGGCCATGACCGAACCCAAGGTCTCCCACCCGGGCGCGCCCGGCCTGGGCATCTCCGGCCGCATGGCGGCGGCCTTCCAGGCCAACGCGCTCACCCCGCTGCTGGCCCTGGTGGCGTTGCTGCTGGGCCTGTTCGCCGTGCTGGTCACGCCGCGCGAAGAAGAGCCGCAGATCAACGTCACCATGGCCAACGTGCTGATCCCCTTCCCGGGGGCCAGCAGTGCCGACGTGCAGGCCATGGTGGCCCGGCCCGCCGAGCAGGTGCTGGGGCAGATCGCGGGCATCGAGCACACCTTTTCAGTGTCGCGGCCGGGCCTGGCCCTGCTGACGGTGCAGTTCAAGGTGGGTGTGCCGCGCACCGAGGCGCTGGTGCGCCTGTACGACGTTCTCAACGCCAACTCCGACTGGCTGCCGCACGACCTGGGCACGCTCACACCGATCGTCAAGCCCAAGGGCATCGACGATGTGCCGGTGCTGGGCATCACCCTGTGGGCGGCCGATGCCCGCAGTGCGCTCGACCTGGAGCGCGTGGCCCACACCGTGGAAGCCGAACTCAAGCGCGTGCCCGGCGCGCGCGAGGTCAAGACCATCGGCGGGCCCGGTCGGGTGGTGAACGTGGCGCTGGACCCGACCCGCCTGCGCGAGCGCGGCGTCGACGTGCTGCGCCTGAAGGCCACCCTGGCGGCCGCCAACCAGGGCATGCCCGCGGGCACCGTGCTCGACCGCGACACGGGTGGCCTGCTGTCGGTGCAGACGGGTGAATTCCTGCAGTCGGCGCGCGACGTGGGCGAGCTGGTGGTGGGCGTGTCCAACGGTCGGCCGGTGTACCTGAGCGAGGTGGCCCGCATCGAGATGGGCGCCGCGCAGGTTGAGCGCCAGGTGTGGTTCACACCCGGCGCCGCCTCCGCCCCGTCCGGCCCGGCGTCGGCCTCGTCGGTGGGTGCGGTGTATCCCGCGGTCACGCTGTCGCTGACCAAGAAGCCCGGCGAGAACGCGGTGGACGTGGCCGCCGCCGCGCGGGCGCGGCTGGACGCGCTGCGCAACACCGTGATCCCCGATGGCGTGCAAGCCAGCGTCACGCGCGACTACGGCGAAACCGCCGCCGAGAAAGCCAACAAGCTGATCCAGAAGCTGGCCTTCGCAACGGCCTCGGTGATCCTGCTGGTGGGCCTGGCGCTGGGCCGGCGCGAGGCGGTGATCGTCGGCGCGGCGGTGATCCTCACGCTGATGGCCACCTTGTTTGCGAGTTGGGCCTGGGGCTTCACGCTCAACCGCGTGAGCTTGTTCGCGCTGATCTTCTCGATCGGCATCCTGGTCGACGATGCCATCGTGGTGGTCGAGAATATTCACCGGCACCAACTGCTCGATCCGACCAAGGCACTGAAGGACATCATCCCGGCCGCGGTGGACGAGGTGGGCGGCCCCACCATCCTGGCCACGCTCACGGTGATCGCCGCGCTGCTGCCGATGGCCTTCGTCAGCGGGCTGATGGGCCCCTACATGAGCCCGATCCCGATCAACTCGAGCCTGGGCATGGCCCTCTCGCTGGCGATCGCCTTCACCGTCACGCCCTGGCTGGCGTTGAAGCTGATGAAGAGCCACGACACCTTGGGCGACCATCCGCACGGCCAGCATGCGCCCAGCCGGCTCAGTATGGCGATGGCACGAGGTTTCTCGCGCCTGTTGAGCCCCTTCCTGGCCAGCGCGCGCAAGCGCTGGCTGCTGCTGGCCGGCATCCTGGCCGCGCTGCTGCTGTCGGTGGGCCTGACGCTGGTGCAGTGGGTGGTGCTGAAGATGCTGCCCTTCGACAACAAGAGCGAATTCCAGCTCGTCGTCGAAATGCCCGCTGGCACGCCGCTGGAGAACACTGCCGCCGCGTTGCAGGAGATGGGCGCCTACCTGGCCAAGCAGCCCGAGGTGCTCGACATGCAGGGCTACGCCGGCACGTCCAGCCCCATCACCTTCAACGGCCTGGTGCGCCAGTACTACCTGCGCGCCGATGCCGACCAGGGCGACCTGCAGGTCAATCTGGTGGACAAGCACCACCGCAGCGAGAAGAGCCACGCCATCGCGCAGCGCCTGCGCCCCGCGCTGGAGAAGATCGCCGCGCGCCACCAGGCGCGCCTGCAGGTGGTGGAAGTGCCGCCCGGCCCGCCGGTGCTGAGCCCGCTGGTGGCCGAGGTCTACGGCCCCGACGAGGCCGGCCGCCAACAGCTGGCCGCACGCATCGCCAAGGGCTTCGCGAAGACGCCGGACATCGTCGGCATCGACACCTCGCTGAAGGAAGACGGGCCGCGGGCCTTCCTGCGCGTGCAGCGCCAGAAGGCCGAATCGCTGGGCATCCCGGTGGCGGTGGTGGCGCAGACGGTGCAGGCCGCGCTGTCGGGCACCGACGCCGCCTGGCTGCACGACGGCCAGAGCAAGTACCCGGTGCCCGTGCGCCTGCAACTGCCGCGCGAGGCGCAGGTGGGCCTGGACGCGCTGCTGGCGCTGCCGCTGCGCGCGGCCAACGGTCAGCTGGTGCCGCTGTCCGAGCTGGTGCGCGTGGAGCGCGGCGTGATCGACAAGCCCCTGTTCACCAAGGACCTGCAAGGCGTGAGCTACGTCATCGGCGACATGGCCGGCAAGCTCGATTCGCCGCTGTACGGCCTGTTCGCGATCCGCCCGACGCTCGCCGAGGCCGCGCTGCCGGGCACCGGTGAGCTGGGTGAATACTGGATCCACCAACCGAGCGACCCCTACCGCCAGTACGCCATCAAGTGGGACGGCGAGTGGCAGATCACCTACGAGACCTTCCGCGACATGGGGGCGGCCTACGGCGTGGGCCTGATCCTGATCTACCTGCTGGTGGTCGCGCAATTCAAGAGTTACCTCACGCCGCTGATCATCATGGCGCCGATCCCGCTCACCATCATCGGCGTGATGCCGGGCCACGCCTTGCTGGGCTCGCAGTTCACCGCCACCTCGATGATCGGCATGATCGCTTTGGCCGGCATCATCGTGCGCAATTCCATCCTGCTGGTCGACTTCATCGAGCTGCAGGTGGCGCAGGGCCTGGACTTCCAGCAGGCCGTCGTGAATTCGGCCGCCGTGCGCGCCCAGCCGATCGCGCTGACCGGCCTGGCCGCGATGATCGGCGCCTTCTTCATCCTCGACGACCCGATCTTCAATGGCCTGGCCGTCTCGCTGATCTTCGGCATCCTGGTCTCGACCCTGCTCACGCTGGTGGTCATCCCGGTGCTGTACTTCGCGGCCTACCGCGGCCGCCATCCGGCCGAACCCGATCCCATCCCAACCCCCGAAGGAGTGACGCCATGACCGTCGAACGCTACATCCATGTCTTCGCAGGCTTGTTCATCCTGCTCTCCCTCGCCCTCGGCGTGGACGGCAGTCCGCTGTTCCTCAGCAAGTGGTGGCTGGCCTTCACGGCCTTTGTCGGGCTGAACCTTTTCCAGTTCGGCTTCAGCAACGTCTGCCCGCTGGGCATGATCCTGAAGAAGCTCGGCGTGCCCGAAGCCGCACCCTGCGCTCGCTGAAACCCCGGGCCAGGTGCAGACCATGTCCGCCAAACGCAGCCCCGAGGTCCCGGTGACAATGGGCGCACAGCCGCCTGTTGACCCGGCTCGGGAGTCCTGCACCATGGCCCATCTCACCGAAGAAAGCGCACGCAACGATCTGCTCAACCGGCTCAAGCGGGCCGAGGGGCAATTGAGGGGCGTGCAGCGCATGATCGAAGAGGGCGAGCCCTGCCTGGCCATTGCCAGCCAGATGGCCGCCGTGCGCAAGGCGCTGGACAGTGCCTACGTGCGCATGACCGTGTGTTTCATGCAGCAGGAATTGCAGTCCCGCATGTCGCCAGGCGCCAAGAACGAAGGCGAGCTGGCCGCCGTGCTGGAGGACGTGCAGACCTTGCTGGGCAAGGTGCGCTAGAGGCTTCGCCTCGACGCGCACGATCCTCGGGGAGCACGACCATGAGCGATTCACCCGTCACCGTGCGCCTGAAGCAGCGCCGCGACTACCAGTTCGACACCGAATTCGGCCCGGGCATCGCGCCCGTGATGGCCGACGAGCCGCCGCCGTTGGGGCTGGGCGCCGGGCCCTCGCCGATGCAGCTGCTGTGCGCGGCGGTGGGCAACTGCCTTTCGGCCTCACTGCTGTTCTCGCTGCGCAAGTACAAGCAGCAACCCGATCCCATCGCCTGCGAGGTGTCCGCCAACGTGGGCCGCAATGCCGAGAAACCGGCTGCGCGTGCTGGGCATGGACGTGCGCCTGAGCCTGGGCGTGCCGGCCGCCGGCGTCGAGCACCTGCAGCGCGTGCTGGACACCTTCGAGGAGTTCTGCACCGTCACCGCCAGCGTGCGCGCCGGCATCCCGGTGCAGGTGGCGGTGTTCGATTCGCTGGGTGCGAAGCTGAAGTAGGCGCGCGGGCGCGTTCAATGCGCCGGGCGGGTCAGCAGCCGTTCGCTGCGCTCGATGTCCTGCCCTGAATCCAGCTCGATCGCCACCTGGGTGCACACCGCGCGGCACAGCGTGGCCACGCGCTCGCTTTCCAGCCGGTAGTAGATCTGCGTGCCGTCGCGCCGCTTGCCCAGCACGCCGGCACGGTACAGCGTGGACAGGTGCTGCGACATGTTGGGCTGCGTGGTGTCGATCTCGGACAGCAACTGCGAAACGTTCTTCTCGTTGTTGCACAGCGCGCCGATGATGCGCAGGCGGATCGGCGTGGACAGCAGCGAGAACAGCTCGGCCACCGTCTCGAACACCGCGTCGCTGTTCTGTTCTTCGCTGGTTGCTGGCTTGACCATGGCCCGTTACCTTTGTGGGATCGCCTCAACCTTATTCTATGCTTACGGACGAATGTATCGCGCCGCATGCCCCAGGCGGCCGTGACGCCAGCCCGAGTCACTTGAACCGATAGTGGTCGCGGTTGAGCACGGCGGCGATGGCCGCCACGTCCTCGGGGAACAGCTGCAGGCGCAGCTCGGTGTTGCACACCTCGACCATCGTGAGCAGGGCGGAAGGGCGGGCAATGCGGCCGGTGGGCCGGTAGATGGCGCTGCCGTCGCCGCCCACGCGGCGCACATGGCATTCGCTGCACTGGTGCTCCTTGATCAGGCGCTCGCCGAGCGCCAGGTCGGCGCCCGTGAACTCCGCCGGTCCCGCGGCATGGCACAGCGCGGTGAGCGCCAGCCCGCCGCCCAGCCCGGCCACCAGGCGCAAGGCGTGGCGCCAGGCTTGGCCGCCGGCACGGTCAATGTGGTGGCTGGACATGTTCGGCTTCGGTCGGCGTCGTGGCGGTGAATCTATCAGGCTGGTGGCGCGCCGTTCAAGGCTGCTCTTGCTCCATCAGCAAGTAGGTGTTGTAGGCGTTCATGCGGTTCACCGCGGCAAACAAGGGCAGGCCGGCAAAGCGCGACCAGTCGGTGCGGGCATAGGCCTCTTCAAAGGGTTCCAGCTTGCGCGCGGCCTCGCCCATGGTTTGCCGCAGGTAGGCCAGGTAGTCGCGGGTCAGGCGCAGGTCGGTGGGCGGGTCTTGCGAGATCGGGCCATGGCCGGGCACCAGCAGGCGCGGCTGCAATTCGAGCACGCGGTCCATCGCACTGATCCAGCGGCGGCTGTCGGCCTGGCCCACATAGGGGATTCGACCCCGGAAGACCACGTCGCCGGTGAACAGCGCACCGGTGGCCGGGTCGAACACCACCAGGTCCTCGACGGTGTGCGACGGCCCCACGTGCCGCACGCGGAACTCGCGCGCGCCGAGCCGGAGCAGCAGGTCCTGCTCGGCACCGGGGTCACCCAGCCACAGATCGGGCGTGACCAGTTGCGTGTGCTCGTCCACCCAGGGGAACAGCTCCTCGCGGCTGGCCGCCAGGCGCAGCCGTGCGGTGTCGGACTGCAGGTAGTCGCGGCAGCCGGTGTGCGCCACGATGCGCGCCCCGGCCGCCTGCATCACCTGCAGGCCGTAGATGTGGTCGGCATGGCAGTGCGTGACCACCACGTAGCGGATCGGCTGCGGCGTGATGCGGCGGATCAAGGCCAGCAGTTGCCGTGCCAGTGGCGGCGAGCCCAGCGAATCGATGACGATCACGCCCTCGCTGGTGACCACGAAGGCCGCGTTCGAGATGAAGTTCTGGTTGGCCGCCGAGCCCATGGCCGCCAGGCCCTGCACGAAATACGTGTCCGGCGCCACCAGGGCAGCGTCCATCGCCACCGTGGTGACGGCCGCGTCGTTGCCGCCGGCCGCCCCTTGCCCGAACGCGCCCGAGGCCAGGCCCAAGCCGAGGCACACCAAGTGCAGCCAACGCTGCCGAATCCAGGCCATGCTCATAGGGATAACGCTACATGCAGATTTAGTGATATTCGAGACACTATACCCTCGCTGGTCGCATGGCCACAGCAATGCCCTTGAAGGATCCGCCCATGACAACTGCCCCCTCGCCCCACCAACCCGGTCTGCGTGCCGTTGCGGCCCTGCTCGTGCTGAGCGGGCTGGCCATCGGCGCGCAAGCCCAATCGCAGGATGCGCAGCGCCTGCGCCTGCGCTCGCTGGCATCCAGCTGCGCCCAATGCCATGGCACCGATGGCCATGCGGTGGAGGGCGAGGCCCTGATCCGCCTGGCCGGCCTGCCCGCCGACTACACGCTGAACCAGCTGCTGGCCTTCCGCACGGGCGAGCGCAAGGCGACCATCATGCACCAGATCACCAAGGGCTATTCGCAAGACCAGCTCGAATCCCTGGCGAAGTATTTCGCCACGCAGAAGTGAGGAACGCCCAGCCATGAACAATCTCCAATTCGAACGCCGGCAACTGCTGCAGGGCCTGTTCGCCAGCGGCGTGCTGGGCCTGACCGGCTGCACCTCGATGGGCGGCGGCGCCTCGGCCAGCAAGGCGCAGGTGGTGGTGGTGGGCGGCGGCTTCGGCGGCGCCACGGTGTCCAAGTACATCCGCATGCTGTCGGACTACCGGGTGGACGTGATGATGATCGAGCCGAACCGCTCCTTCGTCTCCTGCCCCATGTCCAACCTGGTGCTGGGTGGCCAGCGGCAGATGGCCGACATCACCAACGACTACAGCGGCCTGACCGGCAAGCACGGCGTGCGCGTCGTGCACGACCGCGTGGCCTCGGTGGACCCGGCCAAGCGCAGCGTCACTCTGGCCAGCGGCGGCACGGTGGCCTACGACAAGCTGGTCATCTCCCCCGGCATCGACATGATGTGGGACAGCGTGCAAGGCCTGCGCGAGGCCAACGCCGCCGGCCAGATCCTGCACGCCTGGAAGGCCGGCCCCGACACCGTGGCCCTGCGCCGCCAGCTCGAGGCCATGCGCGACGGCGGCACCTACGCCCTCGTGATCCCCGAGGCGCCCTACCGCTGCCCGCCCGGCCCCTACGAGCGCGCCAGCGTGGTGGCCGCCTACTTCAAGCGCGAGAAGCCCAAGAGCAAGGTGCTGATCCTGGACGCCAACCCGGATGTCACGTCCAAGGGCCCGCTGTTCAAGAAGGCCTGGGCCGAGCTGTACAAGGGCACGCTCGAATACCGCGCCCAGCACAAGGCCGTGGCGGTGGACGCCAAGACCAACACGGTGAAGTTCGACGTGCAGGACGACGTGAAGGCCGACGTGCTCAACGTGCTGCCCACCATGCGCGCCGGCGAGCTGGCGGTGGCCACCGGCCTGGCCAACGCCAACGGCCGCTGGTGCCACGTGAACTTCCTGAACTTCGAATCGACGGCACAGAAGCACATCCACGTCATCGGCGACGCGATCCAGGTGGCCGCCGGCATGCCCAAGTCCGGCCACATGGCCAATTCGCATGCCAAGGTCACCGCCGCTGCCATCGTGGCCGAGTTGCACGGCTGGGAGATCAACCCGCACCCCATGCTCACCAACGTGTGCATGAGCTTCGTCGACGATGCGCACGTGATCCACGTGGCCAGCGTGCACGAGTACGTGCCCACGCAGAAGACCTTCGCCACCATCGGCGGCTCGGGTGGCGTGTCCGATGTGCGCTCCGATCTCGAAGGCCGCTATGCGCAGGGCTGGGCCCGCAACATCTGGGCCGATGTATTGAAGTGACCCCTCGGAGCGCCTGCGGCGCCTCCCCCCAAGGGGGGGCGGACGCCGGTGGCCCGGCAAAGCCGGTTCCACGGCGTCTGCTGGGTGGGGGCGGTGCGTCGGCGGAGCCGGTTCCGCGGCGGCCACTCAGCGGCGAGGTTTGCGTGCCGACTCACTGGGCGCGGCTTGGCCCTTGGTCCGTGCCACCCACACCTTGTAGGCGTTGGGGGTGAGCTCGCGCTTGAGCAGCGCCACCACCTGGCCGTGCGACAGGCCGTGGCGTTGCAGCACGGCGTTGAACGGCGGCCGATCGTCCCAGGCCGTGGCGATCACGCGCTGGATGTCTTCGGGGGTCAGTCGTGGAACGGGCTTGGCCATGGGGCGATTGTCGGCCCAGCCGCCCCGGCGCAGTCTTTGGGCCCAGTGCCGGATGACCGTACTACCCAGATGGGCTATGGTTCATCACCCATCGCGGGAATAGACGCTGGTGTGCACCAAGACCGCTAATGCAGGATGAAACTTGGGCGCCTTTCGGTGCCATGGAGACACACATGAATTTCGACAAAGAGTTCGACGCATCCGGCCTGGCTTGCCCGATGCCCATCGTCAAGACCAAGAAGGCGCTGAACGACATGGCCTCGGGCCAGGTCTTGCGCGTGGTGGCCACCGACCCGGGCTCGGTGTGCGACATGGCCGCCTTCGCCGAGCAGACCGGCCATGCCATGCTGTCCTCCGGCGAAGAGGGCGGCAAGTACGTCTTCTTCCTGAAGAAAGCCTGAGGTCCGCACCATGGCCAAGAAAATGGCGATCATCGCCACCAAGGGTGCGCTGGACATGGCCTACCCGCCGCTGATCCTGGCGTCCACGGCCGCCGCGATGGGCTGGGAAGTGCAGATCTTCTTCACCTTCTATGGCCTGCAATTGCTGCGCAAGGACCTGAGCGGCATCGCCATCAGCCCGCTGGCCAACCCGGCCATGCCGATGCCGGTGCCCATGCCGGTGATCGTGTCGATCCTGCCGGGCATGGAGGCCATGGCCACGTCGATGATGAAGGCCAAGATGAAGAAAAAGGGCGTGGCCTCGCTGACCGAGCTGCGCGACGCCTGCGTGGAGGCCGAGGTCAAGTTCATCGCCTGCCAGATGACGGTGGACCTGTTCGAGTTCGAGAAGAGCGACTTCATCGACGGCATCGAATACGGTGGCGCCGCCACCTTCATGAAGTTCGCCGGCGAGACCGACGTCTGCCTGTTCATCTGAATCCCTGACCTCACACCGATACCGCCTTCACCAACGAAAGGGCGGCCGAGGAGACCTATGAGCACAGCGGCAGGCGCCGACCTCGCGTCGGTGGTGGCTTGGGGTGGTTTCGCGATCGCCTTCGTCTTTGGCGCCATCGCCAACAAGACCAACTTCTGCACCATGGGGGCGATCTCCGACATCGTCAACATGGGCCATTGGGGCCGCATGCGCATGTGGCTGCTGGCCATCGCGGTGGCCGTGGCGGCCAGCGCGGCGCTGTCGCTCATGGGCCAGGTCGATCTGACGAAGGCGGTGGTGCAGCGGCCGGTGCTGCCGTGGTTGTCGCTGGCCTTCGGCGGTCTGGTGTTCGGCGTGGGCATGACCCTGGCCGGCGGCTGCGCCAACAAGAACCTGGTGCGGCTGGGTGGTGGCAGCCTGCGCTCGCTGGTGGTGCTGGTGTTCATGGGCATCGCCTCGTACATGACGCTCAAGGGCCTGTTCGGGCAATGGCGTGCCGCCCTGCTCGATCCGGTGGCCATCGACCTGGGCGCCAGCGGCTGGAAGGACCAGGCCCTGGGCAGCGCCCTCGCGCGCCTGGGCGGGCTGGATGCGCGCAGCGCGCAGATCACGGCAGCCGCCGCGGTGGTGCTGGCCTTGCTGGTGTTCGTGCTCAAGGACAAACGCTTTCGCACCAACGCCCAGCAGTTGATCGGCGGCGCCGTGCTCGGCCTGCTGGTGGCGGCGGGCTGGTACCTCAGTGGCCACATCGGCTATGGCGAGAACCCGGAAACCCTCGAGACGGTCTTCCACGGCACCAACAGCCGCGCGCTCGAGTCGATGAGCTTCGTGGCGCCGGTGGCCTACGGCCTGGAGCTGCTGATGCTGTGGACCGACAAGTCGCTGCACGTCACCCTGGGCATCGCCACCGTGCTGGGCGTGGTGGCCGGCTCGGCGGTGGTGGCCCTGGCCACGCGCGGCTTCCGCTGGGAAGGCTTTGCCTCGTTCGGCGACCTGCGCAACCAGCTGCTGGGCGCGGTGCTGATGGGCTTTGGCGGCGTCACGGCGATGGGCTGCACCGTGGGCCAGGGCCTGTCGGGCGTGTCCACGCTGGCCATCGGCTCGTTCATCGCGGTGGCCGGCATCGTCGCAGGCTCGACGCTCACTTTGAAAGCCATTCTCTGGCAGGCGGAACGCGAATGACTCCACGATGGCATTGGGCCGCCGCGGCGGCCATGGCGCTCACGCTGCTGGGCTGTGCCGCGCCACCCGCGCCCGTGGTGGAAGCCCCCTGGGTGATGCAGGCGCGTGACGTGGCCGGGTCGGTGCCACCGAAGTTGCTGGCCGTGCTGCAGGAAGAGATCGCCCGCAGCGGCCCCGAAGGCGCCATCGGTGTGTGCAACGTGAAGGCCCCGGCCATGGCGCGTGCGGCGTCCGAACAAAGCGGCTGGGCCATCCGGCGCGTGAGCCTGCGCCACCGCAACCCGAAGGCCGTGCCCGACGCCTGGGAACGCGCTGCACTGGAAGACTTTGACCGACGCGCGGCGGCGCACGAGCCGCCCGCCAGCCTCGAGCGTTCCGAGCTGGTGAAGGACACCGATGGTCGCCTGGTGCAGCGCTACATCCGTGCGCTGCCGACCATGGACCTGTGCACCCAATGCCACGGCACGCCCGACCGCATGAGCCCGGCCGTGGTGGCGCGCCTCAAGGCACTGTATCCCGACGACCGGGCAGTGGGCTATCGGCCAGGGGACATCCGCGGCGCGATCACGCTGCGCAGGCCGGCGCTATAGCGGCAAAGGCGTGCGCGCACGCCAAAGCGCATGAAGGCCTTGTGCTCGCCGCGGCCAAACACTCCAAAGGCGCGCCACGTCCTCTGATTTGAGGATGAAGCCGGCGTGCACGCATCGCCGCGCGGGATGTTCCTATTGCCGCCATGGCCGGTCACTGGCAAGAATGCGCCATCTTCGAAGCAGAGCGACATGCCAGCAACGACGGTGGGGAGCGCCAGGCAGCACCTTTGGCCACGACGACAGCCGGGCAGGCGCGCCCTGGTCATCGGCATCCTGGCGCTGACCGCCGGCACCGCGAACGCTCAATTCAGCCGCTACGCCGACGAGATCGAGCTCAAGCGGCTTGATTTCCACCCCAAGCCTTCGTTTCGGCGCGAGGTGGGGTCCGAGATCTATGGCGTGCTGGACCAGGCGCTGATTTGGCGGCGCGGGGACGACCCTTCCTACCGATGTGATCAACTTGTTCAAGGCGGGACCTCCTTCGGAGGGTTGTCAGCAAGCTTCGTGGGCTTTAGAAGCACTGAAATCCTGGGTGCCGGATGGCGTGTTCACCTGACGCTGGAACAAGGGCTCAGGGTGAACACGGGTGAGCTGCCTTTGTGTGACTCTGCGTTCTTCGATCGCACCGCTGGCGTGGGCCTGTCGCATCGAATTTGGGGCCGTATCGAATTTGGCCGGCTGGAGCAACCCGCTTGGCGCGTGGCCTTGTTGGCCGATCCCTGGGCTGGAGATTCGGTGGCGTCACCGGGCGACCGCAACTACTACGACAGTCCCGCCAACCGTTCCAACAACGCGATCCTGTATACCTCGCCAGAAACGGCGGGGTGGACGTTTCAGTTCTTCGGCACCGCACGAGCCAGTCCGGGATTGTTCTTCCAGAGTGAAAGGGCGGCACAGGATGATGCGGTCGAGGCGAGCAAGCGCCCAGCAAACGAACTGGGTTTGGCGATTCGCTACCAGAGCGGAGGTTTGACGACCGCTGCCGGATGGCAGCGCTGGAGTGCGGGCACGTGGGCTTGGCCGGTCTCGGTGGTCTACACCCTTGATCATTGGCGCGGCTATGCCGGCCTCACCGTGGGTCAATCGGAAGGAAAGGACTATCGCAATCTCCTTCTTGGCGCTGCGATTCCCGAGCGCAGCGGGCCGCACCCGGGTGAATGGCGCTTCGGCCTGAACCTACACCGCATCGACGGGCAGCCGTCGCAGCGCAAGTTCAGTGCGGGCCACGTTTGCCCGTTCTCGAAGCGCACGGCGTTGCAGATGGAGCTGAGCGTGGAGCCGCGCCCGGGTGCTGCGACGCAGGCGCGCCTGGGTTTCGGCATTCGCCACGCCTTCACGTTATGAGCCGCTCGTCCAACCTGCGTCGTTTGCCTTTTGATGATTGCGACGCCACCAATGTTTACTTCACAATCGGCGCGCGATTCACCATCGGAAGCCCATTCGTCATGACCGTTTCCCCCAGCGACGAACCGCCTCAGCAGACGCTGCCCAGAGAGCGCAAGGCCGTGCTGGTGGCCGACCTGGTCGATTCGGTGCGCCTGATGCAGCGCGACGAGGCCGACACCGTCGAGCGCTGGAGTCGCTTCGTGGCCGAGGTGCGCCGGGAGTTGTTGCCCGCACGCGGTGGGCGCCTCATCAAGAGCATGGGCGACGGTTTCCTGCTCGTGTTCGACCAGGTGCCGGCGGCTGCCGCCGCGGCGTTGGACCTGCACCGCCGCATCGCCACCTACAACCGCCAGCGTGGCGACGAGGCGGCCTTCTACCTGCGCGTGGGCACCAACGTGGGCGAGGTCTTCGAGGACACGCTCGACGTCTACGGCGACGCCGTCAACATCACAGCCCGCGTCTCGGTGCTGGCCGGCCCCGGCGAGACCGTGGTCACCGCCGACTTCCGCGACGGCCTGGTGGCCGGTGTGGACGCCGACGTGGAAGACCTGGGCGACTGCTTCCTCAAGCACGTGACCGGCCCGGTGCGCGCGTTTCGCCTCGGTGCGGCCTCACCGGCACCGGTGCTCGACAGTTTCGACCAGCGCCGCAGCAACGACCTGCGCCCGGGCATCGCCGTGATCCCGTTCGAGTGCTCCATCGGCCACGACCCCGGCAGCATGCTGGGCGAGGCCCTGGCCGACGAGGTGATCTCGCACCTGGCCCGCAGCCCCGAACTGCACGTGATCTCGGGCCTGTCCACCCGGGGCATGAAGGGCCGCCGGCTCACGGTGGAGGAAATCGCGGCGCACCTCGGCGCAGCGTACGTGGTGTCTGGGCGTTATCGGATGCACGACGACAAGGTGCGCTTGAACCTGGAGTTGGCCGACGCCCGCAACCGGCACGTGTTGTGGGCCGACGGCTTCGACACCACGGTGCGCGAGGCCTTCGACCCCGAGCAGGCCCTGGCACACCGCATCGTGCAGCTCATCACCCACGCCCTGCGCGAGCGCGAGCTGGAGCGGGCCACCACGCAGCCGCTGCCGACGCTGGAGAGCTACACGCTGCTGTTCGGGGCGATCAGCTTGATGCACCGGCTGTCGCCGGGCGACTTCGATCTGGCCCGGCAGATGTTGGACGAACTGGCCCACCGCCATGGGCGCAGCGCCGTGGCGCATGCCTGGCTGGCCAAGTGGCATGTGCTGCGCGCGGCGCAGGGCTGGTCACCGGACCCGAATGCCGAAGTGACCCACGCACTGGGCCGCGTGCAGCGCGCACTGGACGCCAACCCCCGCGACGGATTGGCCCTGGCGGTGGGCGGATTGGTGCAGGCCTATCTGTTGAAAGACCTGACCGCGGCCGGCCGCTACTACGAGGACGCACTGATCGCCAACCCCAACGAATCGCTGGCCTGGCTGTTCAGCTCCACGCTCAGCGCCTATCGCGGTGAAGGCAGCGATGCCGAACAGGCGGCCGAAATGGCCATGCGCCTGTCGCCGCTCGACCCAATGAAGTACTTCATCGACTCGCTGGCCGCCACGGCCGTCGCGGGCAACCACAACTGGGTGAAATCGGAAGCGCTGTCGCTGCGCTCACTGCGCGCGAACCGAACCCACGCTTCGACCTGGCGCACGCTGATCTATGCGCAGGTCATGCAGGACAAGATGGACGAGGCGCGCAAGTCGGTGCAGGAGTTGCGTCGCATCGAGCCCAGCTATTCGGTAAGCGTGTTCCGGGAGCGCTTTCCGGGACGCGGCGGGCCCATGGCGGCGCCCTGGGCCGAAGCCATGAGCCTGGCAGGGCTGCCGGACTGAACCGGCGCAAGCAACGGCAGGTTTTCAAACAAAAAGGGGAGCAATCATGAGCGGATGGGGACCAATGGCCGGTTCGGCGGGCTCGGCAGGATCGGCGGGCAGCGCCGGGTCGGCAGGCAGTGCGGGCTCTGCGGGGAGCGCCGGCTCCGCCGGGAGCGCGGGCTCGGCATCGCCCATCGTGGGGCTGGATGCGGTGATGGGCATGCCGGGGTATTCGGGGTTTGTGCCCAACACGATGCTGGCGCACAGCCTGACCTTGAGCCGGGACCTGCTGCTATCGGGTAGCGCGTTCAATGGGCTGACCAACGTGCCCAATCCGAAGTGGGGGAGTAGCGAGCCAGCTAGCAATGCAGATCGAATATTCCGACTTCAACCCAACGTTCGCGCAATGCTGGCCGATCTGGAATTGGGTGCCAATATAACCTTTTCGGCAAATCAAAATCCAAAGTCCACCAAGATCGAGGCAACATCGACAAACTCGACAAAAATGACGGTGAATATAACCCGTCCAAAATCCAAAATCTTTCAGGAGCAGACCAAAATCGTTTTGAGTTACGCCGACCTGCGGGCAGAGCGGATCAACGAAGTCGTATCTCAAGTGGTACCACAAACCACATTCTGGAGCGCAGTCGCCGGGCTGACGCCAGAACGCCACCGCTACACCTGGGAGCTGCTGGGTATCGGGTTCGCCTTTGTCACGAAGGTCGTGATGAAACTAAAGTTTGAATTGGATGCGCCACGACCGCAGGAATACTCTCGCCTTGTGCAACCAATCGTGCTCACACCGGGTTTTCAGGCCTTTCCGAGTGGCCATGCAACCGAGGCCTATTTTGCGGCGGAAGTAATTTCCGCCTTGAATGCAATGGCGTGTGACTTGAAACCACCAAAACTCGAGGACCTCTATGGTCCAGCGGAAGCCCAGTCGCCGGCTGCACAAAATGCAGCATCTGCAGCATCTGCAGCATCTGCAGCATCTGCAGCATCTGCAGCATCTGCAGCATCTGCAGCATCTGCAGAGGATTCAAAAAAATCGACGGCACCACAAGGAAGTGAAGACGTCAGAATCCTGCGGACTCAATTGCATCGCATGGCCTATCGCATCGCTGAGAATCGTGTCGTTGCTGGTGTGCATTTTCCCGTCGACAGCATCGCCGGACAGGCATTGGGTGTGCTGTTGGCGCAATACTTCCTTGCCTGTTGCATAGGTAAACACGACATCCCATCCGATTTTGCTTTGTTCAGCGGCGATTGCCCATCTAATATCGAACCCATATTGGACAAGACACTTTCTGGTGTAGGCACATATAACCTCGTGATGACCAAAAAGGGTGAGCTAGCCGTGAAAAATTTTAGCTTTTCATGCCCAGTGGTGGCAGCAATTTGGACAAAGGCGCTGGCGGAAGTGAAATTTTAGCTCCGTGAAGGTTTAAATTCAATGTGGTGGAGAATCAATTCCTTTGAGATACCAGTCGATGGTGGCGGCCGCACGTCAATATCAGATTTCACCAACATTGATCCTTACCTGATTTGGCACTTCTTAATCGGGCAGCCTGCCAATGCCTCCCAGAGTCATGCTTCGAAGGAGGAAAGAACGGGGATTCTGGTTGAATTTGCAGATGCACCGCGCGCTTTGAGAACGCTGGGGATCTTGACTCCTTCGAGTGCGGTGGCGGGCCAGGCGATCAAGCACACCGATATTGTTCCAACGCAGTTCAACTACATTCGATCAAACAAGGAGTCGACCCGATTCATTTCGTGTTTGGTAGGACCGGAGAAATTGATCGACCTGCTTCATGAATCTGCTTCGCCCAATTCGGGCGTGTTGCGTTTGGAACTGAGTGAAACCAGAAGGCGGTATGAGGGTGGTACCGCAACCACGGGGGGAAAGAATTCCTATCTTCAGCGAAACGATCAATATTCGACCAATGATTATCAGAAGCTTCTTTCCTTTCGGATAGGCAAGCAAGTCTTTGGCTTTTCGTTGATACGCAAGACATCCACCATCGGAAAAGACCGTCCTTTGCCCCTGGTGTGCGTCGTGGACGATCGCTGCAACTTCGCCAGTGCGACGCTGCTGTTGGGAGATCAATCGCGGATCAAATCGATCTGGATGCAAGGCCAAAGCCTGGAGCAAACGAAGAACGTCAATGAGGCGAATGCGGCCAACCCCGGCCTTTGGAAAGAGGCAGGAATACAACCGGCGGACGCGGCCGCCGGCAAGAAGCCAGACTCACCGATCGAATTGGTTGGCGGCGCCACTTACGGTTGGGTGATGGAACCCGAGATGGCTTCTGCCGGCACCGGGCAGAGCAGCCGGCAGGGCCAAAAGGCCGAACGGGAAAGTGAACCGGAGGCCTATCGCAAGGCCCGATACAACCATCCGACGCGCCGTTGGAGCCATGGCAGCGCGGTGCTGGATCTCGTGGCTGCGGGTGAAGTCTGGGGAACCCGCTCGCCTGGTCAGTGGTGGGCACCCCAGAAGTGGCCGCGCGCGGTGGCGCCACCTCGCGTCTGCTTTGTGCAGTTGCCCAGCGAGACGATCGAAGACACCTCCGGCGGATCCTTGGCCAGTCATGTGCTGGACGGCATCCATCACGCGTTGGAAAGTGCCCAACCGAATCAGCAGGTGATCGTCAATGTCAGCTATGGCACGCACAGCGGGGCGCACGATGGCACCTCGATGTTCGAGTGCGCCATTGCTGAACTTCTGGAGTTCTACGACGGCAAGGCCGAGGCGCAGGGCAAGACGTTGCATGTGGTGTTGCCGGCGGGCAATTCGCATCTGTGGCGGTGCCATGCCAGCCAGTGGCTGTGTGAAGGCAAGACCGCCTCGGTCCGCGAGTTGCGTTGGAAGGTGCTGCCCGACAACCCGGACGACAGCTTTCTTGAGCTTTGGTTGCCCCATGATGCGAAGGTGTCGCTCCACATTCAGGCGCCGGATGGGCAATACCTTGACTTGAATCTCGGGGAATCCGAGGGCACCAGGGAAGTGAACGGGCAGGTGCACGTTCTCGTGCCAACTGGTCGCCAGGCGGAGCCAGAAACCTACGCGGCGGCCGTCATTGCACCGTTGAGAGTGCCCCAAAGCCAATCGCGCAGGATGGTCCTGGTGGTGGTTCGAGCTTCATTGCCTGTCGCCGCAAAACGACCTGAGCAACCGCTGATCCCGCGGCCGGAGAAGGAGCGGGGGCAACACGGCATCTGGACCATCAGATTGCAAAAGCCTGAAGGCGCCTCGCCCTTGCGATTCGACGCCTGGGTTCAGCGGGCAGACGCCGCGCCCGGACGCGGGCCTCGCGATCGTGGTTACCTGGGTCGGCAGTCCTATCTGCTGGAGACGAAGGACTGTGGTGACGTGACCGATGGCAACGGTGACATCGACCAGCGCTGCACGATGAATGGCATCGCCACGTTGAAGCACGACCGCCTGTATGTGATCGGCGCCATGCGTCGCAGCGATGGCAGCATTTCACACTACTCGGCTGGCGGCCCGAACGCGGGTTGCGACAAGCGCTTCGACGGGCCCGACTGGGTCGTGCCTGCGGACGAGAGCTTCAACAACGCGGGCCTGTTGACCACTGGCGTGCTGTCGGGTTCGCGTCAACGCGTGCCCGGCACCAGCATGGCGGCTGCGGCTTTCACCCGTTTGCTGTACGAGCATCTGGCAAGACGTCCGAGCGCCGACGACCTGTGCGGGCCCCCCCCCGATCACCCCACCCGACTGCCGAACGTGGCCTGCGGAGCGCCTCAGCACGCCGATCCCATGCACCGCGGTGAGTGTGTGCGCCTGATGCCGACCAACGTGGACGGCACGCTGGACTTTCCATGCGCGGCCGGGTCATCGCCTCCCAGCTGCAAACGGCCGGCGTGACGGTTTCACGCCGGCCGCACGGCCAAGGCCTCACGCCGCCATCCGCAACGAACTCACCATCGGCGGCAACACCGCCACCTGCCGCACCAGATCGCGGATGTTGTCCGCGCCGGTCTTGGCGCGGATGGCGCTGATCTGCGTGCGCACAGTGGCGATGCCGACCTCGTGCAGGTCCGCCACCTCGCGCGGGTCCAGGCCCTGGCACAGGGCTTCGAGCACGCGGGTTTCGGTGGGCGTCAGGCCATGGCTGCGGGCGAAGCACTGCACCGAGAGGCGCTCGCAGACCTGGCGCTTGCCCATCAGCAGCAGAGTGGCGGGCTGCTGAGCGGGGCCCACCGGGCCGAGCGGCACCACGGCCACGCTCACCGGCTGGCCGGGCTCGCCCAGCGTCACCAGCTTGCGCAGGCCACGCTGGGCGCCGGTGAGGGCGTCGTGCAGCTTGACCACGTCGCATGAAATGCGCGCGCGCAGCTCACGGCCCAACATCTGAAGCGGGTGTCCGGCATCGAGCTCGGCGCGTGCGGCGTGGTTGGCATGCAGCACCTGCGAGCCGTCCACCAGCAGCAGCATGCCGTAGTCGATCTCATCGAGCATCAAGGCCAGCCAGTGCGCTGGCAACGGGGTGGCACGACGGCGCTCCGGGCCGTTGTATCGAGCGTTGGGTGCTTGGGTGACGGTATCCGGCCGGTTGAGTGCGTTCACCAGCGCGGTGACGGTGCCCATCAGATCGGTCGGCGCGGTTTGGATCGTGTCGAACATGGCGTCTCTCCTTGGGTTGCCGGCATCAGCGGGCTTGGCCGCTGCTGTGGTGCGCAGATCGTAGGCAGACCCCTTTCGCCCAGGGGGTGATGTATTGGCACCGGATTTGTGACTTGTTTACCTTGGCGCGCTCTGGGTCCCCAAGCCGTCGGATGACGCCGGCTGGTGATCCGCGCGCTTGGGGATGACCGGTGTGCCGGGGCGTCGCACGCTGCAGGCCCTTGCCACTCTCATGGAGCCTGTCATGTCTTCGAAACGCTTTCCTGCTCCCAGCCTGCGCGAGCGCCTGGCCTGCGCCGCCGGTGCCCTGCTCACCACCACCGCCGTGCTGGCGGCGTTGTTGGGCGCCTTTCATCAGCTCTCGGCCGACCCGTGGCTGCTGCCCACGCCGGAGGTGCTGGAGCTGGCTGCGCAATGCCAGGCCCGGCCTGAGCGGGTGGCCCGCGAGGCCTGCCTGCACCAGGTGGTGGCCTCGCGGGTGAAGCCCGGCGCGGGCGATGCACGCCTGGCGCGCCGCGAGCTGCCCGCCGACGGCAGCACCAGGCCGTAGTGGCCGGCGGCCCGGGCCACCCGCCCGGGCCGCTTCCGTCTCGACCGCTCAGCTCACCCCGTCACCGTGCGCAACACCGCCCTTCCCACCACCCGGGCCTTCTGCGTCAGCGTGAAGCGCTGGAAGTTGGTCTTGACCACGCCTTCGGTGAAGGCGGTGCGCTGGCTGTCGTCGATGGCCACCTCCACGATCACCGGCTGGCCGGCGCGAGCCGTGGCGTTGGACGCGTCGGCCTGGTGTTGGCAATCGGCGCCGGTGGCGATCTTCAGGCGCAGCTTGGCGGGTGCCGGGCGGACCTCGGGCTGCCAGCGCGATCTCGGGCGAATCGCGCGGCTTCATGCGGCGCTGCTGGGGCCTCAAGGGCCCGGCCCGGGGTCGCACGGCGGCGGCCCCGGGCCGGGTGCCCATCAGCAGACCTTCACTGGAACGTCACCCGGCTCAGCAGCACGCCCTGGCCACGGTCCACCGAATACAGCAGGTACTCGAAGTAGCTGCGGCTGGCCATGTCCTTGGGCAGCGGCAATACTGGCCACTGGCCCAGCGAGGTCGCTTGGGAGCCGGGGTAGGAGCGGTCGAGCGAGCGCAGCTTGGGCCAGCTGGCGCCTGCGGCGATGCCGGTCTTCAGCCCCTCGAAATACTCCCAGCTCTGCAGCAGGCGGAACGTGCTGCCGTCGGGCAGTGCGGCCTGCGGGGTCCAGGTGACGCCGATGGCGCTGGGGGTGGCGCTCAAGCGCGTTGCTGCGCACGCCGTTGATGCCCAGCCCGCCGAAGTTCAGCCGCGCGAAGCGGTCGTTGCTGGTGGGCTGGCTGCCGCTGCCGGCCATGGCGACGAAGGTCTGGGGCAGCGTCTTGAGCGTTTCGTAGTAGGTGGCGATGGGCGTCTTGTTGGCGTGGCCGTTGACGGTCTTCCAGCCGTCGTCGTTGTAGACATCGAGTCGGTAGACGCCGCCGACCACCCAGCCCTGGCTGGCGAAGGCCTGGTCGGCCGCGGCATCGGGCGTGGCGGTGAAGCCGTGGCCCCAGTTGTCGCCCTGGGCGCCGTAGCTCAAGCAATCCGAGGCACTGGCCACTGGCGTACCGGTGCCGGCGATGCCGCAGTAGCGAAAACTGTCGTCATCCTGGAAGTTGAGGTAGTTGCCGGTCTTGCCGGCCAGCTCGGGTGCCGAGCGCATCAGGAACGGCGAGACCATCTTCCACGACCAGGGCACGCTGGCGCCGTTGATGGTGGCGGCCGGGCCGGGCCCGCTGACCACCACGTACTTGGCATGGGCCATCGGGTCGTTGACCGAGATGCGGACATCACGGCGATAGCGCACCGACGGGTTCAGCGGCGCGCCGGTGGCGATGGCGTAGCGCTCCTCGCGCGTCATGCGGGCCAGCACCGAGAAGCTGACCAGCCGCTGGTTGCCGAAGAAGCGCCAGGCCGGGCCGGTCTGCGCGGTGTTGCAGCCCGGCGTGCCGGCCGAGCTGCCGGAGATCAGCGTTTCGGTGGCGTCGCGGGCGGTGCTGCCGTCCTTGTAGACCACGTCGTAGGACACATCCACCTCGCGCCGGGTGCTTCCATCGGGATTGAGCCGCTCGCGCAAGGCCAGTACCTGGACCTTGGTGCGCTGCGCACCGACGCGGTAGCTGTCCCGGGCCCGGTTGCGCACGAGGTCGCTGTCGAAGTCGGCGATCAGCCAGGCCCGGGTGCGACCGCCGCCGCGGTAGCAGGCGTCCTGCAGCGAGGCCGCGGCGGCGCCATTGGCCGGAACGGCCTTGGCCCACTGCGCATCGAACGAGGCCATGAAGGCCTTGATCTCGGCCTCGGTGTCTGGCGGCAGCGGCGTGGCGCCTTGCAGCGTGAAGACGTAGTTGCCTGTGTTGAGCAACTTGACGTCGACGTAGGTCTCCGCACCCACCTTCACCGCGGGCATCGTCAGCACGCCGCTCGGCGCGTCGTAGTTCGCCACGCCGGGGCCGGCGGGCTTTTGTTCCGTGGCGCCTTGCAGCGTGAAGACGAAATTGCCGCCATTGAGCAGGGTGACGTTGGTGAAGGTGCTGGCCCCGACGCTCACCGACGGGATCGTCACCAGTTGCGTCGCCGCGTCATAGACGCTGACCTGAGCGTCCGCCGATTGAATGATGCAAGCCGCCAGTGCGAGTGCGGTCCGTTGGATGCCTTGGCCCATGATGCCTCTCCAGTTCGTTGATGACACGGGGCCATGCTAGGAACGGGGGGGTGAGGGCGTCATCCGCAGCTTGAGTGATCGGCGCGCCGGCGCCTTGGTGCGGCGTCCCTTGGGCTGTGGAGACTCAACGCCGATGGCCACTGGCTTTTGCGCCACGTCGCTTCGCTGCGTCCTCCCGCGCCTGCGCGGGCCGGTTCGGGGTGCGCGAGTTCGCGGAGGCTTCAGGCCCCAGGCTCGTCCGCGTCGGCGTCCTTGAACGCCCCATGTCGGCCTGCGCCGGCGGCGAAACGGGCCGCGCCGGCCAAGCCCTCCGCAGCCACCACCTGGAAGCCTCCGGCCCCTTCACGCCGCAGCGCCTCGGCCAGCGGCAAGTCCCACTGCGCAAACGCCGACGCCCGGTCGGCGCGCAGGCAGTCTTGCGGAAAAGCCGCCAACTGCCGCGCCAAGGCCTGCGCCGTGGCCAGCGCCTGGCCATCGTCGACGACGCGGTTGGCCAGGCCCATGGCCAGCGCCTCGTCGGCGCCCACGGCGCGCCCGGTGAGGATCAGGTCCAGCGCGCGGCCCATGCCGATGAGCCGGGGCAGGCGGATCGTGCCGCCATCGATCAAGGGCACGCCCCAGCGCCGGCAAAACACGCCGAAGGTGGCGCTGCGGCCCACCACGCGAAGGTCGCACATCAGTGCCAGCTCCAGCCCGCCGGCCACGGCATAACCTTCGATCGCAGCGATCACCGGCTTGCCGAAGGCCATGCGCGTCGGGCCCATCGGCCCCGGCCCGGTGCCATCGGGTTCGATCGCATTGCGCGTGGCCGGGTCGGCCAGCGCCGCCAGATCGGCACCCGCGCAGAACTGCCCGCCGCCACCGGTGAACACCGCCACCTGCAACTCGGCATCGGCCTCGAAGCGCTCGAAGGCCTGGCGCAAGGCCAGCGCGGTGGGGCCGTCGACGGCATTGCGCCGCGCCGGCCGGCTGAGGGTGATCGTGGCCACCGGGCCGTCGGCCGCAAAGGCAACGCTGTCGAGCGATTCGGTCATGGCAGGGCCTTTCAGGTGGGGCGTGCTCAGGCGTTCGGCATCGCCGAGTTCATGGCGGCTTGGGCATGGTGGTGAAGTGCTCCTGGAGCGCCCCCTTCGCCAGCATCGCGTTGATCTTGTCTGCCATCGCCATGATCAGGCGGTTGGTCGCCTGGACCTTCTCGGGCTCGTCGCTGAACGCCCACTTGCCGCGTTTCTGGGTGGCGATCACGGGCACGGAGGCGGTCAGGTGAAGCTCGGAGCGATAGCCGTCCGCGGCGTCGCAGTAGCGCAGCGCCAGAGGCAGCCCGTCGACCTCCAGCCGCGCGCTCAGCTCGGGTTGATCGGGCAAGGCCGGCAAGCGCTTGGCGGCAAACTCGCGCTCGATCAGTGCGGCCAGCGCGCCGGCCATGCGCGGGTGAACCGGCATCAGGAGGTAGGTGGTCTCGCGGCTGATGCTGGAGCCGATTTGCGGATCGCGAAGGCGCCCGAGCCAGGGCACGGGTTTGCTGAGCTTGCGTGGCTGCAGGCGCGGTCGCCCTTGCGCGTCCGGGCGCCACTCGAAAAAGGTCGATGCCCAGACGGGTGTGGCGTCCGTCTCGGGCTCGGCAAGCCGCATCGCGTCGCGATCAAACGGCACGGCATGGCGGGCGCCCGTGGCCAGCTCGATGACCAGCATCGCAAATTCCGGGTTGCTGGTCGAGCCCACTGCGAAGGTGCCCGCCTGGTTGCGTGCCAGCAGCGCCACCTGCCTGGCAGCCGCGGAGTACATCAACACGTGGTTGTGCTGGCCGGCCGCATAGCCACCGCTCAGCTTGAGTTGCTCGAAGTCGCCCTCGGTGTCCAGCGGCTGGACCTGCAAGGTCTTGACATCCAGCAGCGCGCGCGCCGAGACCGCGAGCAGGCTGCCGCCGCGCAGCTCGTGCGGGCCTTCAACCTTGTCCTGGATGTAGACCCGGTGCCGCTCACCCACCTGGCCGCCCGCGTCGAGCCATTGCCACGTGGCGTTGTCATGGTAGGCGCCGCGCAGCAGTTGCACACGCGCCTCGCCGTTCTCTTCGGTGATGAGGTAGGTCGCACGGTTGGCGGCCAGCACTGCAGGGCGCGGCGCGTCCGGCAAGGTCCAGGCATCCCAGAACGAGAGCTCGGTGGTCCGTCCGTCGGCGTCGCGAAACCGCACCGGTTGCCCCTGGTGCAGCACCCGGTAGCTCGCCGTGGTCTGCTTCACCACACCGTAGTTGGTGTTCGAACGCAGGGCCGAGCTTTGCGAGGCCTCGATGCTCAGGCTGCCCATCCTGGCGCTCAGCTGCGCCCAGGCCGGAAAGGCCGCGCCGACCGAGCCCAGCGCAATGAGGGCCAACAGTCTGGGCAGGAAATTGGGCATGCGGTGGGGGTCCGTGGTCACCACGGTGCCGAGCCTACGCCAACAATGGCGAGTTGCGGCCTGAGCTGCTGCGCGATGGTCGCCTGGCACGCTCGTTCAGGACACCTGCAGCCGAACGAGTTCGCGCATCAGCGCGACATGCCTGCTCTCGTCCCTTTGCGCACGCGTCCACAGGCTGTCCGCCTGGCCCTCGTCGATCGCCTCGAGCCAGCGCGCCGGGCGCTCGACGCAGATCATCGGGACATTCGCCTTCGCGGCCTCCACGGCCAGCGACAGGTCGCCCAGCCCGGGATGCTGCCAGCTGCGCGGGTCGAAGCGCAAGGTCGACGACCGGTACACCACGGTGCCCGTGCCGAGCGCATTGACGGCTGCGGGGCGCTTCAAGGCCCGGGAAAAGTGAATCTTGATGCGGTGCCGGACGTAGCTCAGGTAAGGCGGAATAAAGATGTCGCCATGCACGCCGACGATGGCCGGTCGAGACAAGCCGTTCAGATGCCCGCGCATCGCCTGGACATAGTCGGCGGGATAGAGGATGTCGTCATCCACGCAGACAATGTCCGCCTCGCTCTCCAGCAGTTGGCCAACCCGGAATCTGTTCGAAGCAAACAGCGTGTCGGCTGCCGGAACCATGACCGGGCAGACCTTCTCGCTGTCGATCAACAGACCTGGAACCTCGGCAAAGCCATCCAGGAAGACATACAAGCGATCGAGCTGGGGCAGCACCCGGTCCAGCACCTGCGCGAACGAATCCATGCGCGAGGGCATGGTCGAAATCGTGCCGATGGCCGGCAATCGGGCGTCTGTCATGGGGCGCAGGGCGTCTGCAAATCGTGGCTCATCTCAGTACCGCCCGGCTGTTCCAAAGGTACTGAGCGCCCCCTCGGGGGGCAGCGAACGAAGTGAGCGTGGGGGGTTCATTTCAGTTTTCAGCGGGCAATGCCTCCGTCCAGATGGCCTCGTGGGGGACCGACGGGGATCCCAGGGCCGGGGTAAACCGATCGACCGTGTCGGGAGGATGAAGGAACTGGCTCCGGTAGTGTCTGATCAACGAGAGCTTCGTCGCCTCGGCAGCGCCGAGCGGAAGACCCAGGCGATGCAGCGCGCGGTCGGGCAAGGCCTGCAACAGCGCATCGATGCCGCTGCGCCTGGACGCGGCGTTCGAGGCGTAGTGCAGGTCCTCGTAGAAGCCGATCCGGTAGCGTTGCGCCAGCGGCTCGTAGTGGCGGGTGATGGCCATGCGGATCGCCACATGATCGACGTGACCCCCGATGCCGCAGGGACAGAAGAGCCACGGGCGTTCCCGCCCGCCGCCTGCCACGGCCAGCGCCAGCACCGCCTCGACCAGGACTGTCTCGACCCGACCCAGGTTTTCGTCCACCCGACCAAGATCGAAAGGCCCGTACCCCAACAGCGATGCACAAGGCATCCTCAGCATCCGCAGGCTCAGGCCGCAGGCTTGTGCAAAGGCACGGTCCTCCGCGATCCGGGTGCGGGTCACCCAATCGGCCGACGGGCGAGCAACGCCGGCCGGCACCGGCACATAGCCTGAAATCGGAAACACCGTCAGCAGGCAGCCCGTCTGGCGCGAGTGAGCAAGCGCCCCCAGCGAGAAACAGATGTCATCGGAATGGGGCTGGATGTAGACGTCCATCGGGGATCCAGGCTGCGCCCGACAAGGCGGCAAGCTCCGCGAGACCGGGCACGATGGCCAGACGTGCGAGCTGGTTCAGCCTGGGCTCAACACCACGGGGAATCGGTCTGGTCCGGCGGGCAACCCGCCGAGCGTTCCGGGACGCAGGCGCTGACGACAAACGGATGGGGGTCGGTGGCCAGGATCCTGGCATTGGTGAAGCCGACGTGGTCGAGCATGGCCATGCAGCAGGCGCTGTTGAACAGCCAGAAGATGGTCGGGTCGTACAGCTCCTTGTTCGCGCCGGACATCATCCCGTGGGGGTAGTAGCGCGCCCAGGGCGTGCCCTTGACGCAGGGCTCCTCGTGCATGTGGGTCTGGAACAGCAGGTCGCCGGTGCAGATGCTGCGGATGCGCTCGAGCGCCAGCTGCGGGTGCTTCAGGTGGTAGAAGACACCGTAGAACAGCACGACGTCGAAGGTGCCCAGCCGCTTGGGCTCCAGGTCGTAGACGTTCATCAGGAAGGCATTGGCATTCGACTGCCGCGCCGCCTTGACGATGTTGAAGCGCCGCACCGAATCCGGGAACGAATCGATGCCGACGACCTCGCGCGCGCCGCGCCGCTCTGCCTCGAAGGAGAAGAAGCCTTCCGCGCAACCGATGTCCAGCACCCGCTTGCCGGTCAGGTCATCGGGCAGGCCGTAATAGGGCAGCTTGTCCTTGGCCGGATCGCTCCAGCCCGGGCTGAACAGGCCGGGCATCACTTCCAGCTTCTGGAACCAGTAGGGCTCGGCGGCGACCTGGTGCCGCACCAGGTCGCGCAGCGCCATGTCGAGCGCGCCCTGGGCCGGTTCGATGCGTGGCGTCAGCCGCTCGACGGCGGCCACCTCGTGCCAGGCCTTGGACATCGCCTGCCGGCGCTGCTTGGGCAAGGCCCAGTCGTCCGGCAGGGGCTCACCGGCCGATTGCACTGTGCCCGGCGGTCTATGGCCCGACAAGGCCTGCACTTCGCGCGCCAGGCGATCCCGGTCGGCAGTGAGCGCCCTCACGCGCTCCACGTACTCGCGCACGGCAGGCACCTGCATCGCGAGAGATTTCAAGAATGGGGACACGGGCGCTTTCCTTCAGGGCAATGGGCTGGCAGACAAGGTGCGAGTCTGCCACGCCGCCATCAGGCCTCCGGTGGTTCGGCGAATCAGTCGATGCCCTCGCAGTTGAAGGTCCACAGCGGGGTGTCGGGGGAGTGGGTTGAGTCGGTGGCGCCGGCTGTCAGCCGCCTCAACCGCCGCACACCCCCTGCGGGGCCGTGAGCAGCGCCTCGATGGCCGGGCCGGCGTGATCGCCGTCGCACCGGTGCAAGGCCAGCGCCTGCTGCGCCAGGGCTTCGAAATGCGCTTGCCCAGCGCGGGCCGCGCGCCGCAGCGCGGCACCGCCGTCGCCGTGCTGCCAAGCGTGATACGCGTCCTTCAAACCGGGATAGAGCAACTCGCGCACCCCGTCTAAGCCGGCGAACCAGACGTGGATCGACGCCTCGGCGCCGCGGTCCAGCAGCGTGGGCAAGGTCACGCCCAGGTCGGCCAGGTGATCGCGCAGCGCGCGTGCGTACAGGTCGGCGCGGCGGCCTGGCAGTGACAGCCGCATCTCGGCCCAGCGCGGGCCCAGGCGCTGGCCGGCGCGGTGCTCGCCCAGCTCGTGCAGGATCACGGCCTCGCTGAAATCGTCCAGCCAGCGCGGCAGCGCGGCGTCGAAACCATCGTCGAGCGCATAGGCCTGCACCACCGCCTGGAACGGGCTGCCCGGGCTGCGCCGCAGCGAGAAGGCCTCGAACTTCTCCCAGCCCCAGCGCGCCAGCGATTCACGCCGCAACACGATGGCGGCGGGCTCGCGCGACGAGTCCAGCGCGGCCGGCGGGGCCATCAGGCCGCGGGCGAGTTCGCGGCCGGCAATCTGCACCTCCAGGCCTTCGCGCCAGTGCTGGCCATGGCGTTCGGCCAGGAAGAACACCGGCCGCTGCGCACCGACGAGGCCCGCACCATAGAGCAGCCCCAGCGGGGCCAGCAGTGCGTTGACCGCGGCCACATCGAAAGGATCGATCGGCGCACGCCCCGTCACGGGCAACGGCTGGAAGGCCTGCTCCTCCAGGTCGGCCCACAGCGCCTCGCGTTCGGCGATCCAGGCGCCCACCTCGTCGCGCGGCAGCGCCGCACCGAAGGCCAGGCCGCGCTCCCAACGGTGAAACTCGCGCATCTGCAGCAGGTAGGTGCACAGCGTCAGGTCCGCCGCGTGGCGCGCGTCGGCAATGTGGCAGTTGGTCTGCACCGCCGCGATCAGCCCCGGCATGGGATCGGCGTTCATCGCGTCCGGCGGCGCGTCAATCGTCGCCGGCCGGGCCGGGCTCGCGGATTTGGCACAGCAGGTCCTCGGCCAGGCGCTCGTTGTCGGCGAACATCACCTTGATGCGGCCGGCCGGATCGGCCCGGGCGGCGCGCAAGGCCTTGGCGTGCTTCGATGCCTCGCGGAAGGCCGGGAACTCGGCCAGCTTCTCGAACTGCGCGAAGGGCTTCACATGGAACACGAAATAGGGCATGGGCGGGTGTCTCAAACGTAGAGCCGGGTCAGCCGGCGTCGGCCGGGCACGGCGGCCTGGATCACCCGCCCATGCACGGCCGACAGATCGGCCAGCGGCAGGTCGGGCCAGGCCGGGTTCAAAGGGTGCAGCCACCAGTGCTCGCCACGCCGCACCAGTTGGCGAAAGATCCACTCGTCGTCGGCGCGCGCCAGCACGTACACGCCGTCGCGCAGCGCGCCATCGGGTTCAATCAGGATGACCTCGCCCTCGCTGAACTCGGGCGCCATGCTGTGGCCGATCACGCGCAGCGCGAAGGCCTCGCCGCCGCTGCAGGCGGCGGCGGCGTGGTCCTGGCCGCTGCAGGCGGCGGCAGCGTGATCCTGGCCGCTGCAGGCGGCGGCAGCGTGATCCTGGCCGCTGCAGGCGGCGGCCTCGTGATCCTGGCCGCTGCAGCCGCCCCCACTCATGACAAGACCTCCACGAAGACCTGCGGCGCCGGCACACCGGCGGCGCGCAGCTCATCGCGCGCCGTGGCGACAAAGGCCTGCGGCCCCGCCACGTAGAAATCGCAATCGATGTCGAACAGGTCGGCACGGACGGCCGTGACGACCTGGCGTGCGCCCGCCGACGCATCGGCATCGGTGAACAGCGCGTACTCGAACAGGTCGAGCGCCTCGGACCAGGCACGGCACTGGTTGGCCAGGAAGTGCCCATCCGGCCGCGTGGCCAGCCAGAACAGCGACAGCGAAGGCGCCGCGTCCAGCGACAGCGCATGCTCGATCAGGCTCTTCACCGGCGCGAAGCCGGTGTCGCAGGCCACGAACACCAGCGGCCGCTGGCCATCGGCCAGCACGAACTCGCCCACCGGGCCCCACAGGTTGACGGCATCACCGGGCTTGAGCCCGCCGGCGAACACCTGCTGCGCGAAGGCGCTGTCGGCGTCGCGGGCGACGAAGAAGTGCAGGTTGCGGTCGTCGCAGGGGCAGCTGGCGATGGGCAAGGTGCTGCGCAGGCCTTCGCCCAGCGCCAGGCCCAGCGTCACCGATTGCCCCGCCAGGAAACGCAGGCGGTGGCTGCGCGGCGTCTGCAGATGCAGCAAGCGCGTGTCCGGCGCCAGCTCGCGCACCGCGCGCACCTGGGTGACGAGGTGCTGCGCGGGGATGTCGGCCGGGCCTGCGGCCTCCAGCGATTCAATCGTCAGCTCGGCGCTGCCGGCGGTGTGCGCACAGGCCAGCACATAGCCTTGCGACTTCTCGGTCTCGGACAGCACGTAGTCGGTGTGCATGGTGCGCGCCACCTGGCCGTCGGTGACGCGCACCTTGCACATGCCGCAGCTGCCGTTGCCGCAGCCGTAGTTGAGCTTGAGCCCGGCGCGCAAGCCGGCCTGCAGCAAGGTGTCGTGGCCCTCCACGCTGAACTGGTGGCCACTGGGCCGCAGCGTGACCTGCGCCGACATCACCTTGAGCACATCGTCCATCACATCCAGCCTGTCGACCGATTCGGTGGCCAATGCACGCGCCAGCCCGTCGTTCAGCTGTCGGTGCAGCGCCGCGAGGCGCGGATCGTCGGTGGCCAATGCGGCCAGCTGCTCGCGCAGCGCGATCACCAGCGCGTGGTAACGCTGCAGGTGGCGCTGCACGTCGGCCAGCTCCTGGCCCTGGTTGAACAGGCGCTGCGCCAGCACCTCCTGGCTGGGCAGCAGGCGCTCGCGCAGGCGACGGCCGAAGGCCTCGTCGCGGATGTGCACCACGCGCTCGAGCATGCCCGAGGCCTCGAGCTCGGTCTGTGGGTACAGCCGCAGCAGCGTCTCGGTGGACACCAGGCCGTCGGCCAGCTCGATCTCGCCCGAGCGCACGCGCTGCTGCAGCACGCCACGCGGCACGCCCACCAGTTGCGCGGCGCGCCAGATGGTCAGCCACTGAGCCATCGGCGATTCCTGTTCAGCGCCACGGGCACCTCCGGATCAGGGCCATGGGCGATGCCCCATCAACGCCATGCCAACTCCGGTGCAAGGCTGCGGTCGAGGTAGCGGGCGCGGTACAGCAGGCGAGGCTGCGCGGCGTCGTCGCGGAAGCCGCTGCGATCGTGCAGCACGTTGTGCGACACCAGGCCCATGCCGGCCTCCATCCTGACACGCCAAATGAGCGCACTCCTGCCAGCCAGCAGCGCGGCCAGGCAGGCCACCGCGGCCCGGGTGGCGGCGTCGGCGCGCCACTCGATGCTGCGGGTGCGGGCGGTGTAGCGCATGTGCAGCGTGCCGTCGCCGTCGTTCACCGAAAACACCGGGCCGGCCTGCGCGGGGCGGGCCACGCCGCTACCGTCCTCGATGGGGTCACGGCGCTCGGGGATGGTCATGGCGTCGGGCGCCATCAGCGCGCGCACGTGCCCGGGCGAGGCGTCGCGCAGCGCGATGTAGGCCAGCTCGGGGTCCAGCAGCGCATTGACGCCGCCCTCGCGCGCCGGCCGCGCGCAATGCAACACCATGCCGCGGATGCGGCGCTCCTGCGGGTGATAGTAGCCGTCGGTGTGCCAGTTGATTGGCCGGTCGGTGTAGGGGATGAAACCGCCGCGGCCGTCGGTCTGGTCGGACTGGGTGATGTTCGACAGGCCGTCCTCGTCGGCCAGCCAGTTGGCATCGAGCTGCCGCAGCCCGAGTTGCCGACCCAGCGCCACGACGGCGGCCTTGTCGTCCTGCCGCGTGTGGGCCCGGTACAGCGCCATGTTCGTGCGCGACAGGCGCTGCAGCAGCGCGCCGCGCTCGGCCGATGTCAGGGCCGCTGGATCGGCGATGTCGACCACCAGCTCGTCCACCGTGGACGGACACGCGGCCAGCTTGGCCTCGCGCCAGCGGCGGTAGCTGGCCTCGTCGTCCAGCTCGAACGGGTTGGCTGCGCGGGCCAGGGCTTGGGGCGTGACGGGTGCGTTCATCGAAGGCCCATCCCGTTCAGTCGGCGCCGACCGACGAATGCCGCATGCGCCGCGGCGCGGTGGAACACAGGTCGCGCAGCGTGCGCTGCACCAACGCCACGGCGTCGGGCGCCTCCACCGCCATCACCTGGTCCAGCACCCAGCGTTGGTCCTTGGGCGGCAGCGTGGGTTCGAGGCGATGGCCCAGGTAGCGCAGGAAGGCGAAGTCGGGCGTGAACTCGGCGACGCCGGCCTCGCCGCCGAACTCGGCGTAGTGCCCGTGCAGCTCGTTGAAGAGGTCGATGAAGCGGTCGCGCGGCTGCGGCTGGCCGGCAGCCGGCGCGCCCATCATGTCGAGCTCGTTGCCTTGCAGCGTGTCGGCCACGTGCAGCACCAGGGCGGTGGTGAAGGCCACGCGGGTGGGGCCGTCGAAGCGATCGTGCGCCAGGCGATCGGCCACCGCGATCAGGAACACCAGCGTCTCGCGCATGAAGGCGAAGTAGGGCTCGCCGGCATCGATGTCGAAGTGCGCGCCGCGCATGCGCTTGAGCGCCTGCTGTGCCACGCGCCAGATCGTGAAGCCCATGGCCCCGGCCTGCTGCTCGGGCGTCTTCGGCGCACCGGGCTTGAACCAGTGCGTCTTGAGGCGAAGCGCTACGGGGCGCTGGGTCAGCGGCGCCCCGCCAGCGGCGGGGCGCCGCGGCCCGGGGGGGGCGGCCGGGGGGGGGAAGCGCCGCAGGCGCTCCGGGCGGTGGCCATCAATAGCCACCCTTGCCCAGCGGTTGCGGCAATCCGGCCACCTTGCAGCCTTGCTTGGCGGGGCCGATGGGGAACAGGTCGTACAGGCCCTTGCTGTCGATGCCGGGCATCACCTCGGCCAGGCCCTTGAGCATGTTGCGGAAGTTGGGCGTGTGGCCGTGCTCGCGGTACTCGTCGCGCAGGTAGTTCACCACCGTCCAGTGCGCGTCGGTGAGTGTCAGGCCCTCGGCGGCGGCGATGACGTGGACCACTTCGTCGCTGAAGTCGGGCTCGACCAGGTAGCCTTGCTCGTCGGTGTCGAGTTCGGTGCCGTTGACGACATAAGCCATGGGGCGGATCTCCTGTTCCTGAGGGGGTTGAATCGAGCGGCCTAGCTGCCCACTGCAGCGGCCGACTTGTGCGGGATGAACAGCCCGCAGCCCCAGAGGCGGTGCGGGCCGAGGCCGGATTCGAGCAGGCGCAGCGCATGCGCGGGCGACAGGCCGTCGAGCATCAGGCTGTAGCCGGGCAGCACGGCCGCGCCGTCGTCGAGGTGCTGCAGGCGACCGCACATGCGTCGCCCGGTGATGCCGAGCGCGGCCAGCTCGGCATCGATGGCGGCGAGGAACTCGAGTTCGTCGTCGCTGCGGGCGGCCACGACATGGGCGTACAGCGCGCCATGGGGCAGCAGCTCGCGCGGCCGCGGTGGTCCGTCCAGACGCAGGCGCTGGTCGCCAAGATCGAACTCGGCGCCGGCCAGCACGTCCAGTGCCGCGGCCTGTTCGCGCGGCACGCGCAAGGTCAGCCGCGAGCGCCGCGACAGCAGCGCCTGTCGGCCGGCCCCGGCCGACACGTTGATGCGGTGCACACCGGCGCCCGGCGTGTCGGCCAGCCAGGGCAGCCGGGGCGCCAGGGCCTCGGCCAGCGCGCGGCGGTGCTCGCGTGGCAACGCGTCGCCAACCAGCGCGAACGCCACGTCGACCATCGTGGAGCGGGGCTCGTCCATGGCCATCGATTCAGCCGCGCGGTTGCGCCTGGGCCCAGTCGAGCAGCGCCTGGCCCCAGGCCTCGGCGGTGATCGGGTCGATGTCGAAGATGGTGAAGCGGCTGTTCTCGCGGATGCGGGTGCGCAACAGGCGCATTGGGACACCCAGCTGCGCGCCGCCCTCCGAGAGGGTGTCGCCCGCCTCCGGGCCGCCGAGCGGCGGGCTGCCCTCGCCATCGAAGTCGATCTGCTGCAGCTCGATCTCCTGCCCGCCCAGCGGCACGCGCAGTTTGGCCAGAGGGGTCAGGCGGGTCATCCGGGATCCTTGTCGATCGAGCATTGAGCCCGCAGTGCCCGATGCGCGTCCATACCCGGTACGGGTGACCGCTCATACCCCTTTCGGGTAGTGGCGGCACTGCCCGCAAGGTCTATCGTGGGCTACCCCACCCGAGTGATAGCGCGACACGGTGCGCGCCGCCTACATTCGCCGCCATGCACCCGCTGGCCGCAAGCCATGGGGTGCCGCCCCAGTACACAGGAGACCCAGCGCATGGCCAAGAAGCCGCACGACACGCCGATGCTCGACGAGCTGGAGAGCGGCCCCTGGCCGAGCTTCGTCACCGGCCTGAAGCGCCTGGCGAAGGACAAGGACTACATGGTCGACCTGATGGGTCAGCTGGAGACGTCCTACCGCACCCGCAAGGGCTACTGGAAGGGCGGCACCGTGGGCGTGTTCGGTTACGGCGGCGGCGTGATCCCGCGCTTCACCGAACTGAAGAACGAGGACAACACACCGGTGTTCCCCGATGCCGCCGAGTTCCACACGCTGCGCATCCAGCCACCGGCGGGCATGCACTACGACACCGCCGTGCTGCGCAAGATGTGCGACATCTGGGAAGAGCACGGCTCCGGCCTGATCGCCTTCCACGGCCAGTCGGGCGACATCATGTTCCAGGGCGCCAAGACCGACAAGGTGCAGGACGCCTTCGACGCGCTCAACGAGCTGGGCTTCGACCTGGGCGGCGCCGGACCGGCGGTGCGCACCAGCATGAGCTGCGTGGGCGCCGCACGCTGCGAACAGAGCTGCTACGACGAGGCCCGCGCGCATCGCCAGGTGATCAACACCTTCCTCGACGACATCCACCGCCCGGCGCTGCCCTACAAGTTCAAGTTCAAGTTCAGCGGCTGCCCCAACGACTGCATGAACTCGATCCAGCGTTCGGACATGGCCGTGATCGGCACCTGGCGCGACAACATGCGCACCGATGAGCCGCTGGCGCGCAAGTGGTTCGACAAGCACGGCATGAACGAGCTGGTCAACGACGTGATCGCCCGATGCCCGACCAAGACCATCCTGCTGAAGGAGATCAAGGATGTGAAGGCCGGCGATCGCATCTCCAGCGTGAAGATCAGCGACAGCCACGCGCTGGAGATCGACAACAGCAACTGCGTGCGCTGCATGCACTGCATCAACGTGATGACCGGCGCGCTGGCGCATGGCACCGACACCGGTGCCACCATCCTGATCGGTGGCAAGCGCACGCTGAAGATCGGCGACCTGATGGGCACCGTGGTCATGCCCTTCATGCCGCTGAAGACCGACGAAGACTACGAAGCGCTGGTCGAGCTGGGCCAGAAGGTGATCGACTTCTTCGCCGAGAACGCGCTGGAGCACGAGCGCACCGGCGAGATGATCGAGCGCATCGGCCTGGTCAACTTCCTCGAAGGCATCGGGGTGGAGATCGACGCCAACATGGTGTCCACACCGCGCACCAACCCGTACGTGAACACCGCCGGCTGGGACGACGAGGTCGCCCGCATCAACGCCAAGAAGCAAGCAGCAGGCTGATCAAAGGAATCGAAGACCATGGCCATGCGACCCCCCATCGAAAGCGGCGTGCCGGACAACAAGCCCTACCTGCACCCGACGCTGCTGAAGAACTACGGCAACTGGAAATGGCACGACCGGCCCCGGCCCGGCGTGCTGCACCACGTCTCGCACAGTGGCGACGAGGTCTGGAGCGTGCGCGCCGGCACGCAGCGGCAGATGGACGTGCACACGATCCGCAAGCTCTGCGACATCGCCGACACCTTCGCAGAAGGCCATGTGCGCTTCACCATCCGCTCGAACATCGAGTTCATGGTCAGCGACCCGAACAAGGTGGCGCCGCTGATCTCGGCGCTGACCGAAAGCGGATTCCCGGTCGGCGGCACCGGCAACTCGGTGTCGATGATCGCGCACACCCAGGGCTGGCTGCACTGCGACATCCCGGGCACCGACGCCTCGGGCGCGGTGAAGGCGCTGATGGACGACCTGCACGCCGAGTTCATCCGCGAGGACATGCCCAACCGCGTGCACCTGTCCACCAGCTGCTGCGAGATCAACTGCGGCGGCCAGGCCGACATCGCCATCATCGTGCAGCACACCAAGCCGCCCAAGATCAACCACGACCTGGTGGCCAACGTCTGCGAGCGGCCCGCCGTGGTGGCGCGCTGCCCGGTGGCGGCCATCCGCCCGGCGCTGGTCAATGGCAAGCCCTCGCTCGAAGTCGACGAGAAGAAATGCATCTGCTGCGGCGCCTGCTATCCCCCCTGCCCGCCGATGCAGATCAACGACCCCGAGCATTCGAAGCTGGCCATCTGGGTGGGCGGCAAGAACAGCAATGCGCGCGGCAAACCCACCTTCATGAAGATGGTGATGTCGGGCCTGCCGAACAACCCGCCGCGCTGGCCCGAGGTGTCGGCGGTGGTGAAGAAGATCCTCTACACCTACAAGGAAGACGCCCGCTCGTGGGAGCGTTTGTCCGATTGGGTGGAGCGCATCGGCTGGCCGCGCTTCTTCGAGAAATGCGACCTGCCCTTCACCAAGTACCTGATCGACGACTGGCGCGGCTCGCGGGCCAACCTGAATGCGTCGACGCACATCCGCTTCTGATTTGGACGCTGTGAAATGAAGCTAGGTTTGATGGTCAGCGAGGGGCCTTATACGCACCAGGCCAGCGACACCGCGTACAACTTCGCCGTGGCCGCGATCGCCAAGGGCCACGAGGTGCAGCGCGTGTTCTTCTACCACGATGGCGTGCTCAATGCGACGCGCCTGACCACGCCGCCGCAGGACGACCGCCACATCGTCAACCGCTGGTCGGCGTTGAACGCCGATCACAAGGTCGATCTGGTGGTGTGCGTGGCCGCCGCCCAGCGCCGCGGCATCCAGGAAGAGGTGCTGGCCCCGGGTTTCCGCATCTCGGGCCTGGGTCAGCTGGTCGACTCCGGCATCAAGGCCGATCGTCTCGTGACGTTTGGAGATTGAGATGTCGGTGAAGAAATTCATGTTCGTCAACCGCAAGGCGCCCTACGGCACGATCTACGCGCTGGAGAGCCTGGAGGTGGTGCTGATCACCGCCACCTTCGACCAGGACGTGAGCCTGGTCTTCCTCGACGACGGCGTGTACGAGCTGGTCAAGGGCCAGGACACCAAGGCGACCGGCATCAAGAACCACTCCAAGACCTACCGCGCGCTCGACGGCTACGACGTCGAGAAGCTGTATGTCGAGCGCGAGTCGATGGACGCGCGGGGCCTGAGCGAGGACGACCTGCTGGTCGACGTGACGGTGCTGTCCTCGGCCGAGATGGCCGATCTGATGGCCGAGCAGGACGTGGTCCTTTCCTTCTAGAGCGAATCCTTTCGAGCGCCCCATGCTGCACATCGTCAACAAATCTGCCACGCAGACGAACTCCCTCGCCAGCTGTCTGCGCCTGGCCAAGGCCGGGCAGGCCCTGCTGCTGACCGAGGATGCCGTCTACGCCGCCACCACCGCAGGAGCTGCCGCTTCCGGCATCGCCGGCGCGGTGAAGCAACTCAAGGTCTATGCCCTGCAGCCCGATGTCGAGGCCCGCGGCATGGCCGGCAAGCTGGTCGACGGGGTCACGCTGGTGGACTACGCCGGCTTCGTCGACCTCGTGACCGAGCACCCGAACAACCAGTCCTGGCTCTGAACGCATTGGCGCTGGATCCATTTCCCAGAACTTTCCCGATAGGAGACACCCCATGGGCATCGAAGTCAACGGCACCACCTACGAGACCGACGAAGAAGGCTACCTGCTGAACCTCGCCGAATGGAACGAGGACATCGGCAAGGTGCTCGCCCAGGGCGAGAACGTCGAGATGACCCCGGCGCACTGGGAGGTGGTGAACTTCCTGCGCGACTACTACAACGAGTACCAGATCGCTCCGGCGGTGCGTGTGCTGACCAAGGCCATCGGCAAGCAGCTCGGCCCGGACAAGGGCAACAGCAAGTACCTGTACGAGCTGTTCCCCTACGGCCCGGCCAAGCAGGCCTGCAAGATCGCGGGCCTACCCAAACCCACCGGCTGCGTCTGAAATCTCGCGCATAAACCTACTGCGCCAGCCGATATCGGGCCTGCGTTGCTCGCCGTACGGGTGTACGGCTGCGCTACTCGACCCAATCTCGGCCGGCTCGCTACGGTTTCTGTCGCGAGATTCCCCACCTCACTGAAGGTCAGAGATGCTTTCGCTCGCCTACGCCGCGCTGTTCTACGCCGCCACGGCGATCCTCGTGATCGGTGTGGGGCTGAAGATCCGCAGCTATGCCAGCACGCCGGCGCCGCTGCTGATCCCCACCACCCCCGCGCCGACGACCACCTCGGGCGTGGCCGTGCGCATGGCGCGCGAGGTGGTGTTCTTCGAAAGCCTGTTCAAGTCCAACAAGTGGACCTGGCTGTTCGGCTGGATGTTCCATGCCGCCTTGCTGCTGGTGTTGCTGCGCCACGCGCGCTACTTCCAGCAGCCGGTGTGGGAGCTGATCGTGCTGGTGCAGCCCTTCGGCACCTACGCTGGCTTTGCGATGGTGGCCGGCCTGGCCGGCCTGTGGGCGCGGCGCTTCCTGGTGGACCGCGTGCGCTACATCTCCACACCCTCCGATCACCTGCACCTGGCGCTGCTCGTCGCCATCGTCCTGACCGGGCTGGGCATGCGCTTCGTGGCGCACACCGACATCGTCGCCGTCAAGGCCTTCATGCTGGGCCTGATGCGGCTGGACATCCAGCCGCTGCCGGCCGACCCGGTGCTGCTGATGCACCTCGCCCTGGTGGCGCTGCTGATGATCGTGTTCCCCATCAGCAAGCTGCTGCACGCGCCGGGCCTGTTCTTCAGCCCCACGCGCAACCAGGCCGACCGCTCGCGCGAAGCCCGCCATGTGGCGGCCTGGGCCGCTGCGCTCGACAAGAAGTAGTCCGCCAAAGACGCGACCATGGCCACCGCCAAATTCGAGACGCCCAAGCTCAAGCCCTACCCGGTGATCCCCTTGATCGCCGAAGGCGCCATGGCGCACAGCAAGCCCTATGTGGCCTCGCCCAAGATCCAGGAGGCCATCGGCTTTCCGGGTGAACTGAGCGACGGTTGGGAGCAGCGCGCCGTGGCCAAGATGGGCGAGCTGCTGGGCAAGTACCGCTCCTTGCGCGTCTACATGGACGCCTGCGTGCACTGCGGCGCCTGCTCGGACAAGTGCCACTACTTCCTGGGCACCGGCGACCCGAAGAACATGCCGGTGGCGCGGCAGGACCTGATGCGCGCGGTGTACCGCCGCTACTTCACCTTCGCCGGCAAGCACTTCCCCAAGCTGGTGGGCGCGGTGGACATGAGCCGCGAAGTGCTGGACGAGTGGTGGAGCTACTACAACCAGTGCTCGGAGTGCCGCCGCTGCTCGGTCTTCTGCCCCTACGGCATCGACACCGCCGAGGTGACGATGGCCGCGCGCGAGATCATGGACTCGGTGGGCCATGGCCAGAAGTACGCCAACGAAATCATCGGCAAGGTGCACCGCATCGGCAACAACCTGGGCATCCCGGGGCCGGCGCTGGAGGACACGCTGCTCGGGCTGGAAGAAGACACGCTCGAAGAAACCGGCGTGGCCGTGCGCTTTCCGCTCGACGTGGAAGGCGCCGAGGTGCTGCTGGTCACGCCCAGCGCCGATTTCTTCTCCGAGCCGCATGTGGAGAGCCTGATCGGCTACGCCAAGGTCTTCCATGCCGCCGGCATCAGCTGGACGCTCTCATCGAAGGCCAGCGAGGCCGGCAATTTCGGCCTGTTCATCGGCAACTACGAGCAGATGCGCAACATCTCGATGCGGGTGAAGGAGGCGGCACAGCAGCTCGGCGTCAAGCGCATCGTGGTGGGCGAGTGCGGCCATGCCTGGCGCGTGGCCTACAGCTTCTGGAACACGCTGATCGGCCCCTTCGACTGGCTGGATGCCCGCTACCCGGTGCCGCAGCACATCTGCGAGTTCACGCACGACCTGATCCAGCGCGGCGCGCTTCGGTTCGACAAGTCGAAGAACGACGACCGCATCATCACCTTCCACGACTCCTGCAACGTGGCGCGCGCCTCGCGCATGGGCAGGGTGCCCGGCGGGCAGTTCGTCATCCCGCGCGAGATCATCAAGGCGGTGGCCAACCGCTTTCACGACATGGCGCCGGGCACGATCCACGAGTCCACCTTCTGTTGCGGTGGCGGCGGGGGGCTGCTCACGGACGATCTGCTGGAACTGCGCGTCAAGGGTGCGCTGCCCCGGATGGAGGCCCTGAAGCACGTGGTCGACGACCACGGCGTGAACTTCATGGCCACGATCTGCGCCATTTGCAAGGCGCAGTTCAGCAAGGTGCTGCCGGCCTATGGCTTCGACATGAGCATGGTCGGCGGCGTGCATCAACTGGTGAGCAAGGCCATCGTGCTCGGCGAACCCAACTCCTGAATCGAGGTAACACCATGGCCCACATCGTCATCCTGGGTGCCGGCATCGGCGGCATGCCGGCGGCGTACGAGATGCGCGAGATGCTGCCCAAGGAGCACAAGATCACCGTGATCAACGCGGTGGACTTCTTCCAGTTCGTGCCCTCCAACCCCTGGCTGGCGGTGGGTTGGCGCAAGCCCGATGACCTGATGCTGAAGGTGGGGCCGCTGCTGGCCCGCAAGGGCATCGATTTCATCGCCAAGCTGGTGACCAAGATCGACCCCGAGGCCAACCGCCTGGAGCTGATGGACGGCCAGTCGGTGAACTACGACTACCTGGTCATCACCACCGGCCCCAAGCTGAGCTTTGCCGAAGTGCCCGGCGCCGGGCCGGTGCACTCCGGTGGTGGCGGCCACACGCACTCGGTGTGCACCGTGCCGCACGCCGAGGCCTTCTGGGCCGACTACCAGAAATTCCTCGAGAACCCGGGCCCGGTGGTGATCGGTGCGATGCCCATGGCCAGCTGCTTCGGCCCGGCCTACGAGTTCGCCTTCATCCTCGACACCGACCTGCGCAAGCGCAAGCTGCGCAACAAGGTGCCGATCACCTTTGTCACCAGCGAGCCCTACATCGGCCACCTGGGGCTGGGCGGCGTGGGCGACTCCAAGTCCATGCTCGAGTCGGAGATGCGCAACCGCGACATGAAGTGGATCACCAACGCCAAGACCACCAAGGTGGAGGAAGGCAAGCTGTTCACGACGCAGCTCGACGACCTGGGGCAGGTGTTCAAGGAGCACGAGGTGCCCTTCAAGCTGTCGATGATGCTGCCGGCCTTCAAGGGCGTGGACGCGGTGGCTGCGGTGCCCAACCTGTGCAACCCGCGCGGCTTCGTGCTGATCGACGAGTACCAGCGCAGCAAGGCCTACAAGAACATCTTCTCGGCCGGCGTGTGCGTGGCCATTCCGCCCGTGGAAGTCACTCCGGTGCCCACCGGCGCGCCCAAGACCGGCTACATGATCGAGACCATGGTCACGGCGATCGTGCACAACATCGCCGACGAGTTGCGCGGCAGCACCGCCAGCACCAAGGCCACCTGGAACGCGATCTGCCTGGCCGACATGGGCGACACCGGCGCGGCCTTCGTGGCGCTGCCGCAGATCCCGCCGCGCAACGTGAACTGGTTCAAGAAGGGCAAGTGGGTGCACCTGGCCAAGATCGCCTACGAGAAGTACTTCATGCGCAAGCTGAGGACCGGCAACTCCGAGCCGATCTACGAGAAGTACATCCTCAAGGCCCTGGGCATCATGCGCCTGACGGCCAAGTGACGCAGACCTTCCGGGAGACCCATTCGATGTCCGCCACCGCCGACAACACGCCCGTCAAGCCCTTGAACTTCCGCCGCTACAAGGATGGCGACAACAAGCCGCTCGCCTGGCAGCAGGAGATCTTCGACGCCGACCATTCGCACAAGTGCCCCACCTACATCCAGAGCACGCCGCCCTGCCAGGGTGCGTGCCCCTCGGGCGAGGACATCCGCGGCTACCTCAACATCGTGCGCGGCATCGAGAAGCCGCCGGCCGGCGTGCCCTGGCAAGAGTACGCCTGGCGTCGCCTGACCGAGGCCAATCCGCTGCCCTCGGTGATGGGCCGCGTGTGCCCGGCGCCCTGCGAGTCGGGCTGCAACCGCAACCAGGTCGAGGACTTCGTCGGCATCAACTCGGTCGAGCACTTCCTCGGCGAGTGGGCCATCGAACACCAGCTGGCCTTTCCCAAGCCGACCGAATCCACTGGCAAGAAGGTCGCCGTGATCGGCGGCGGACCGGCCGGTCTGTCGGTCGCCTACCAGTTGGCACGCAAGGGCCACGCGGTGACGCTGTTCGACGAGCGCGCCGAGCTGGGCGGCATGATGCGCTACGGCATCCCGGGCTTTCGCACACCGCGCGCGGTACTCGACGCCGAAATCCAGCGCATCATCGACCTGGGCGTGCAGACGCGCATGAACTGCCGCATCGGCACGGACGTGACGCTGGAGCAGATCCAGCGCGAGTTCGACGCCGTGTTCCTGGGCCTGGGCGCACAGAGCGGCCGGCCACTGCCGGTGGAAGGATCGGACGCGCCCAATTGCGTCACCGCCACGGCCTTCCTGAAGGCCTTCAACGACGGCCGCATGCAGCACGTGGGCAAGCGCGTGGTGGTGGTCGGCGGCGGCGACACCTCGATCGACGTGGCCACGGTGGCGCGACGCCTCGGCCACATCGACCAGATCCATGAATCGGACCGGCCGGAAAACGCCATCGCGGGCTTCGCCGCGCACGACGCGGCCCTGCTGTCCAGGCGCCAGGGTGCGGAGGTGACGCTGACCTCGATCTTCCAGATCGACAAGATGCAGGCCAGCAAGCACGAGGTGGAGCACGCGCTGGGCGAGGGCATCGCCATCCGCGGCGGCATGGCGCCGGTGGCGGTGATCCGCGACGCCAGCGGCCGCGCCACCGCGCTGCGCGTGGTGCGCTGCGAGGCCAAGATCGTCGGCGGCAAGCTGGACGTGAAGACCATCGCCGGCACCGAAGAGGACATCGAGGCCGACCTGATCGTCTCGGCCATCGGCCAGGCGGTGGATTTCAGCGGGTTGGAAGTGCTGAACAACGGCAAGGGCGGCATCACCAGCGACAAGAACTACCAGGTTCAGGGCCAGGCGGGGATGTTCGTCGGCGGCGACGTGGTGCGCCCGCACCTGCTCACCACCGCCATCGGCCATGGCGCGATCGCCGCCGATGGCATCGACCGTCTGCTGCGCAGCGAAGCGCTGGACAAGCGGCCGAAGATCGACGTGCACAGTTTCGACCTGACGCGCAAGATGATCGAGAAGGGCCTGAAGATCACCACGATCGACAAGCCGCTGTGGGGCACCGACGCCAGCACCGGCGCCATCCACAACTACGACAACCGCAGCGACCGTTACGTCATCCCGCACAACGAGCTGTTCCTCGGCCACTTCCAGTACACGCCGCGCAACCGCCGCAAGATTGTGTCGCTGAGTGCGGACGAGGCCCTGAGCAACTTCGAAGAACGCCTGTTGCCGCTGCTGGAGGCGCAAGCGCAGGCCGAAGCCAAGCGCTGCATGAGCTGTGGCCAGTGCTTCGAGTGCGACAACTGCGTGGTCTATTGCCCGCAGACGGCGGTGTTCAAGGTGAAGAAGGCCCAATCCACCACCGGCCGCTATGTGGACACCGACTACAACAAATGCATCGGCTGCCACATCTGCAAGGACGTGTGCCCGACAGGCTACATCCAGATGGGCCTCGGCGAGTAGCTTTCATGTGGCGCGCACTCTTGTCGATGATCTTGGCGCTGTGCACGGTGTCGGCCTGGGCGTCCGATGACAACGGCCGCACACCCAAGCCGGTGATCGAGCGCGCCGTGGCTGGCAAGACCTGCGTGGCCGACCCGGCCTTCATGCGCCGCGAGCACATGAGCCTGCTCAAGCACCAGCGCGACGACACGGTGCACGGCGGCATCCGCGGTGCGAATGCCAAGTACAGCCTGAAAGCGTGCATCGACTGCCATGCGAGCCAGAAGACCGGCAGTGTCGTGAAGGCCGAGACCAACTTCTGCGTCAGCTGCCACAGCTACGCAGCGGTGAAGATCGATTGCTTCGAGTGCCACACGAGCAAGCCACGCGCGTTGGCTCAAGGAGGGTCCAAGTGAGCCGCCGCGGCTTCCTCGGCGTGGCCGCCGCCGCCATCGGTGGTGCGATGCTGGCGCCCGGCATCCAGCTGATCGAGGTCGCGCGGGCCGCCACGCCGGCGGGTGCTGCGGGCGCCAACCCCCAGGTGCGCTGGGGCATGCTGATCGACACGACGAAGTGCGCCACGGGTTGTACCGATTGCGTCGCGGCCTGCAACACCGAGAACGGCCTCGACCCCAAGCCCTCGCCCACCTCGGCGCAGTGGATCCGCAAGATCGAGATCAAGGAGATCAAGACCGGCCGCCAGGCCTCGGCGCCGGTGATGTGCCAGCACTGCGCCGAGCCGCCCTGCGTGGACGTGTGCCCCACCGGCGCCTCGTTCAAGCGCGCCGACGGCATCGTGCTGGTCGACCGCCACGCCTGCATCGGCTGCCGCTACTGCATGATGGCCTGCCCCTTCAAGGCGCGCTCCTTCGTGCACGAGGAACTCAGCGAGCAAAAGCCCGACGTGCCGCGCGGCAAGGGCTGTGTCGAGAGCTGCACGCTGTGCGTGCACCGCATCGACCAGGGCGAGAAGACCACCGCTTGCGCCGAGGCCTGCACCAAGGCCGGTCATGGCGCCATCGTCTTCGGCGACCTGAACGATCCGCAAAGCGAGATCTCGCGCCGCGTGCGAGAGATCCAGACCAGCCAGCTGCGCGCCGATCTGAAGCTCGACCCGGGCGTCAGGTACCACGGAATCTGAACGAGCGGCCATCCCATGCGATCCCCCCAAGACATTCGCAAGTTCTGGTTGATGGTGGCGCTCGGGGGTGCCCTCACCGCCGTCGGCCTCGGCGCTGCGCATTTCATGGAGCTGCACGGCCACATCGTCACGGGCATGAACAACCAGGTGGTGTGGGGCCTGCCGCATGTGTTCGCGATCTTCATGGTGGTGGCCGCCTCGGGCGTGCTCAACGTGGCCTCCATCGGCTCGGTGTTCGGCCAGCCGGTGTACAAGCCGCGCGCGCCGCTGTCGGGCCTGTTGTGCCTGGCCTTGCTGGCCGGTGGCCTGATGGTGCTGATGCTCGACCTGGGCCGGCCCGAGCGCGTGATCGTCGCGGCCACGCACTACAACTTCAAGTCGGTGTTCGCCTGGAACGTGATCCTGTACTCGGGCATGAGCGGCATCGTCATCGTCTACCTGTGGACCATGTTCGAGCGGCGGATGAACGCCTGGTCCAAGCCGGCGGGCCTGGCCGCACTGGTGTGGCGCTTCGTGTTGACCACCGGCACCGGCTCGATCTTTGCCTTCCTGGTCGCACGCCCTGCCTATGGCACGGCCTTGCTGGCGCCGCTGTTCATCGTGCTGTCCTTCGGCTGGGGGCTGGCCGCCTTCCTGATCGTGCAGTCGACGATGTACGCCTGGGAGAAGCAGCACCTCGACGCCGCCGTGCAGCGGCGCATGGCGCGCCTGCTGGGCACCTTCATCTTCGCGTCGCTGTACCTGGTGGCCGTGTACCACCTGACCAACCTGTACTACGCCCGCCAGGGCGCGTTCGAAGCCTTCATCCTGCTGGGCCGCGGCGGCGGCGACCTGTATGCGCTGCTGTTCTGGGGCGGCTATGTGCTGCTGGGCTCGGTGCTGCCGCTGGTGCTGCTGTTCCATCCCAGGCTCGGTGGCGAGCGCTGCACGCTCGCAGCCACCTTCCTGATCGTCGCCGGCGCGTTTTCGTGGCTGTATGTGTTCATCATCGGCGGCCAGGCGTTTCCGCTGGACCTCTTGCCGGGCCATGAGGTGAGCAGCAGCTTCGGCGACGGTGTCGTGGCGGTGTATCGGCCCTCGCTGCCGGAATTGCTGCTGGGCATCGGTGGCCTGGGCGCGGCCTTCCTGATGACCACCATCGGCGTGCGCGTGCTCGACTTCATGCCGCAGGATGACTTTGTGCCTGCCGCCAAGGCCTGATCGCCATGCACCGCCTGCTCGTCTCCGCCGCGCACAAGTCCTCGGGCAAGACCACGCTGTCGATCGGCCTGGTCGCCGCGCTCACGGAGCGCGGCCGCGTGGTGCAGCCGTTCAAGAAGGGCCCGGACTACATCGACCCGATGTGGTTGGCCCGCGCCGCTGGCCGGCCTTGCTTCAACCTCGATCCCTACCTGATGGACGACGCGTCCATCGCCGACCTGTTCGCGGGCCAATCCATCGGCGCCGATCTGGCGCTGGTGGAAGGCAACAAGGGCTTGTACGACGGGCTGGCACTGGACGGCAGCAACAGCAATGCGGCCGTCGCACGCCGGCTCGGGCTGCCGGTGCTGCTGGTGATCGACGCGCGCGGCATGACGCGCGGCATCGCGCCGCTGATCCTGGGCTACCAGGCCTTCGACCGTGAAGTCAACATCGCAGGGGTGATCCTCAACCGCCTGGGTGGTTCGCGGCACGAGTCCAAGCTGCGCGCGGTGATCGAGCACTACACCGATGTCCCGGTGCTGGGCGCCGTGGCCGAGGACGCGCGACTGTCGATGACCGAACGCCACCTGGGCCTGATGCCATGCGCCGAGGTCGAGGGCGCCGAGGCCCATGTGCGCGAGATCGGGCGCATCGTCGCGGCGCAGGTCGATCTGGGCCGCGTGCAGGCGCTGGCCGCCGCTGCCCCGCCGCAGCCGCGGACGGGTGCGCCGGCACCGGCAGCGCCGATGCGCCGCGCCGATGTGCGCATCGGCATTGCACGCGACCGCGCCTTCGGTTTCTACTACCCGGACGACCTGGCCGCGCTGCAGGCCGCTGGCGCCGAGCTGGTGCCCGTCGATACCCTGCAGGATGAGCGGCTGCCGGCCATCGACGGCCTGTTCATCGGTGGCGGATTCCCCGAGACCTGCATGGACGCGCTGGAGGCCAACGCCGCACTGCGCGGCGAGCTGCGCCAGGCCATCGCCGCCGGCCTGCCGGTGCATGCCGAATGCGGTGGGCTGATGTACCTGTCGCGCAGCATCACCTGGCAGGGCCGCACCGCGCGCATGGTGGGCGCAATTCCGGGCGACACGGTGATGCACGCCAAGCCCGTGGGCCGCGGCTATGTGCACCTGCAGGAAACCGGCGCCATGCCCTGGGGCACCGCGGATGGTGGCATCGTGCGCGGTCACGAGTTTCACCACTCCAGCCTGGAGAACCTGGACCCCGGCGTGGCCTTTGCCTACCGCGTCCGGCGCGGCCATGGCGTGGACGGGCAACACGACGGCGTGCTGGTGCACAACGCGCTGGCGTCGTATGCGCACCTGCGCAGCGCGGCCGGCTCGCAGTGGGCGTCGCGCTTCGTCGAGTTCGTGCGCGCTCAGCGCGCGCGGCGCGTGGCGCATGTCCAACCAGCGGCGGTGCGTTCCTCGAAGCCGGCGCCGAGGCCATGACGGCGGCCTCGGCCCAACGCACGGTGATGGTCGAAGGCCGGGCCGTGCCCACCGACAGCGAGGGCTATCTGCAACACCTGGGCGACTGGTCCGAGGCCTTCGCCGAGGCGCTGGCGCGCGAGGAAGGTCTTGTGCTGACGCCGGCGCACTGGGAGCTGATCCGCTACCTGCGGGCCCACTACCAGGAACACGGTGTGCAGGCCCAGGTGCGCGTGATGATCAAGCACTGCTCTGAAGCGTGGGGGCCGCAACGCGGCAGCAACCACCACCTGCACGACATGTTTCCGATCGGTGGCCCGCAGAAGCAGGGCAACCGCCTGGCCGGCCTCTTGCGCACCAAGGGCGAACACTGAAACGGACCCGCCACCCTGCCCACCCTCATCACGACCGGACCCATGAAACCCATCCCCACCCTGCTGGCTCTGGCCATTGCCCTCGCGGCGCCCGGCGTCTGGTCGCAATCACCACCCGTGGCCATGTCGCCGCCCTGGGCCCAGGCCATGTGCGCCGCCTGGAACAGCGATGCGGTGCTGACCGACAAGCTGGTCGAATCCGGCTGGATGAAGAACGACGGCGGTCGCGGCTTCAAGCTCATGCAGATCTACCGGGCCGACTGCCCGAAGGCCGCGCGCATCGAGATGCAGATCGCGCTCAAGGACAGCAAGGCGCACTGCGAGTACGGTGGTGCGTCGCGCACCGACAAGCTCGACGGCGGGGCCGACTACCTGATGTGGGCCGACACGCCGCGCTGGCGCGAGATGGGCGCGGGCGAGTACGGCCCGATGAAGGCAATGATGTTCGGCCGCCTCAACTTCGAGGGACCGAAGCTGGAGGCGATGGGCAACATGGGCCCGTTCCAGAACTTCCTGTTGCTGGTGGGCAAGGTGGCGGGTGATTGGGCCGCCTGCCCCTGACCGCATTCAGCGCCGGTGCTCGTCCCGGCCTTCGGCGCTGACCCGCGACTCCACCGCGAACACCGCGGCCTCCACGCGCGAGCTCAGGTGCAGCTTGGACAGGATGTGCCGCACATGCAGCTTGACCGTGTCGTGGCTGATGTCCAGCGCCCGTGCGATGGCCTTGTTGCTCTCGCCGCGGGCCAGGTGCTCGAGGATCTGGCGCTCGCGCTCGGTCAGCGAGGCCAGCAGGCCATGGCGGTCCTGGCCCTTGCCGCCGGGCTGCAGCAATTGCGCCAGCTTGAGCGTCATGGCCGGGGCCACGACCAGCTCGCCGCGCGCCGCCCGGGCGATGGCGCCCATGATCTCTTCCGGGTCCATGTCCTTGAGCAGGTACCCTCGCACGCCGGCGCGCAGGGCGGCGGACAGGTCGGCCTCGGAGTCGCTCATCGTGAGGATCAGTGCCGGGGTGGTGATGCCTTCGGTGCGCACGCGGCGCAGCAGGCTCAGGCCATCGGTGGTGGGCATGCGCAGGTCCATCACCAGCAGGTCGGGCTGTTGCTCGCGCAGCACCGGCAGCAACTGCTCGGGGTCGCCCAGCGCCGCCAGCACCTGCATGTGACCACGGTGCTGCAGCAGGTCGCTCAGACCGCTGCGGCACAGCGCATGGTCATCGATCAGAACCACCTTGATCGGCGCGGCGTCGGTCACTGGCATCGTTCCATCAACTTGGGCACGGGAAAGCGCAATGCGACGACCGTGCCGCCGCCTTCGTTCGCCCGCAGCACCAGGACGCCGCCCATGCGCCGGGCACGTTCGGCCATGATCTCCAGACCATGGTGTCCGCGCTCGGCGGCGCTGGTCGGCGGACCGGCGCCATCGTCGGCGATGCGGATCTCCACCTCGTCATCCAGCCGTTGCACCGACACTCGGGCCTCGCTCGCGGCGGCGTGGCGGGCGACATTGACCAAGGCCTCGCCGACGATGTGCACCACCTGGGTTTCGTGCGCGGCCGGCAGCGCCAGGCTGGGCAGCCGGTTGTCCAGCGTGGCGCGCAGCCCGCTGCGCGCGGCGAACTCGTCCACCCGCGCGCGCAGCGCATGCGCCAGGCCCAGGGGATCGGTGGGGGTGCGGTACTCGGTGACGATCTCGCGCAGGCTGCCGTGCGCATGGCCGAGCGCCTGGCGCAACTCGGCCAGGTAGCGCGCCGTCAGCCCAGCGTCGTGGTCACGGATGGCCTGCTCCAGCAAGGGCAGCCGCATGCGCAGGAAGGCCAGGTCCTGCGCCACGGAGTCGTGCACTTCGGCGGCCATCATCTGCCGCTCCTGCATCACGGTGGCGCGCAAGTTCTCGGTCTCGAGCCGGGCGTTGTGCAAGGCCAGGCCGAGCAGTTCGCCGATCGAGCGCAACACCGTCCGCACGTCGTCGGAGGGCGCCTGGGCCGCGTCGAAGAACAGGTTGTAGACGCCGAGCACCTGCCCGCGGTGGCCCAGCGGCACCGCCAGCATGTGCGCCCAGCCCATGGGGGCCAGCGTGGCACGCGATGCCGCCGAGCACCCGCTCATGTCCGGATCCCAGGCCAATCGGTCGCCATCCAGTGCCTGCCCGCAGCCGCCGCAGTCGCGCTGCACCGAGGCGCCAGCGCAGCCCAGTTCAGGCGGCAGGCTCAGTTCGCCCACGAGTCGAAGCTGATCGTCGTCGAACAGCATGCGCACGGCCCCGGCACGGGCTCGGGCGATTTGCACGATGGGTGCCAGAAAGTGCTGCAGGAGCGCGCGGACATCCGCACCGCTGGACAGGTCGGCGGTGATCTCCGCCAGCAGCCCAGCCGGGCTGTCGGAAGTTGGTGACGCGGCGATGGCGAGGGTTTCGGGCATGGTCGGGCGGGCGCGGCAGCCAGTGCCGCGCCCGGATTGAAACCGACATTGGCAGCGAAGGCCATCGGTTTTGTCCCTTGGTATACCTTCTTGGGTATCGAACGAAAGCTTGCCGCTTGACGCAGATCTAAGGTTGGCCGGACGCAGAGGCCTACCGTGGCGGGTATCCCGCCGGCCCTCCAGCCCGCGGACTCAACCGGGATCAGGATCATGGATCTGCTCGATGTCGCTCGCGGCCCCGTGCTGAAAGTGGCGCTGGCCGTCTTCGTGCTGGGCACGCTGTGGCGCCTGTTCGGCATCCTCCGGCTGCCACGCCGTCCTGACCGCTCGCCGGCACGCGAAGGCGCGCCCGGTCGGGCCCGGGGTGCCCTGCGCGCCGTGGCCCGCGGCTTCTGGCCGCGCCAGGCGTTTGCACAGGTGGCGGTGTTGGCCACCATCAACAGCTGGATCTTCCACCTTGCCCTGGCCCTCGTGTGCCTGGGCTACGCGCCGCACATTGCCTTCATCCGGCGCATCACCGGACTGGGGTGGCCTGCCCTGCCCGATGCGGTGATGCACCTGGCCGCTGGCGCCGCCTTCGTGGCGTTGCCGCTGGCCTTGTGGCTGCGCCTGAGCGATCCGGTGCGCCGGTACCTGTCGCGCACCGACGACTACCTCTCCTGGGCCGTCACCTTCCTGCCGTTTCTCACCGGCATGGCGGTGATGTCCGACCCGTCGGCCGCTCTGCTGGCGCGGCCGCATGCGATCTACCGCGATCCCCTGGCCTGGCACCTGATCACGCTGGAGCTGTTGCTGCTCTGGTTCCCATTCGGCAAGCTGATGCATGCCGTGCTGTTCGCCTTCTCGCGCGGCGCCACCGGCTTGCGCTTCAGCCACCGCGGGGTGCGGGTATGAACGCCGTTTTGGCCACCAAGGCCGCCTTCGACCGCCAGGGCGACCAGAACGACGAGCAGCGGGTCGATGCCGCGATGCGCAGTTTCGTGGCCGAGATCGGCGTCACCGCCGCGCTGCACCTCGAATCCTGCGTGCGCTGCGGGCTGTGCGCCAAGGCCTGCCACTTCGCCGTGGCCACCGGCGACCCCAAGTACACGCCCATCCGCAAACTCGATCTCCTGCGCCGCGCCTACCAGCGCGAAGTGGGCCCGTTCGCACCGCTGGTGCGGGCGCTGGGCTTGGCCAAGGCGCCGAGCATCGACGATCTGCAGCAGTGGCAGGAGCTGCTCTACGACTCCTGCACCATGTGCGGCCGCTGCACCCTGGTGTGCCCGATGGGCATCGACATCGCCGATCTGGTGAAGACCTCGCGCCACGCCATGTTCAAGGCCGGCCTGGTGCCCGAACGGCTGGCGCTGATGGACCGCACGGCGCGGCAATGGGGCAGCACCGCCACGCCGGGCGAGGACCTGCCCGACATCCTGGCCGAGGTGTCGGCCGAGCATGGCGTGGCCATCCCCTGCGACCTGGCCCAGGCCGACATCCTGGTCACCGCCGCGCCGGCCGAGTTGGGCGACCACACCAAGGCGCTGGCCGACGCGGCCAAGATCCTCAACCACATCGGCGCGAAGTGGACCATGCACCAGGCCGGCTTCGATGCGGCCAACATCGGCTTCAACAATGGCGATCTGGAACTGCAGGCCAGGCTCACTCGATCGCTCATCGACACCGCGCTGAAGATCGGCGCCAAGACCGTGCTGCTGCCCGAATGCGGCCACGCCTATGGCGCCGCGCGCTGGGAGGCCGCGCAGTGGTACGACCAGGCGCTGCCGCTGCGCATCATCCACATGACCGAGTTCCTGGACGAGCTGCTGGCCTCGGGCCAAATCCGCGTGAAGCCGATTGGCCAGAGTGCCACCTTCCACGACCCCTGCCAGATCGTGCGCCGGGGCGGGCTGGAGGCCGCTGCGCGGCGCGTGCTGCGGGCATTGGGCGTCGAGCTGATCGAGCTCGAGGCGCATGGCAACACGGGCTACTGCTGCGGCGGCGGCGGCGGTGTGGTGTCCAATCAGCGCGCCGCGCCGCTGCGGCGACGGGTGTTCGAGATCAAGCGCGAGCAGGTCGACGCCACCGGCGCGCAGCGCTTCGTGACGAGTTGCGGGCAGTGCCGCATCACGCTCGAACAAGGCGCCAAACTCGCGCACTGGGACAAGCAGACCGAGAGCCTGCTCGAACTGGTGGCCGATCAACTCATCGATTGATGCCCGTGTCCGGCCATCCCCCAATTGGGTTACGTGGTCATAGCCCGTCCCGGTGATAGACGATGCACAGGGCCCTTGCGCCTAATGAGCAGGCTGAGCTTCCCCCAGACCGCTTGCTGCGGTCGCGATCAGAACAAGCCCGATGTCCGCCTTACCGCAGCAACTGTTGGTCGAACCTGCGCCGCCTGGCGCTGGGGTGCCTGCCTGATGCGCCCGGCACGTGGCCTGGCCCTTGGAGCGGTGGCCCTGCTGCTCGCGGCCACGGCATGGGCCGCCCATGCTGCCGTGGCGGCGCCCGCCGCGACCACGGCGTGGTGGGTCTGGCCCTTGGGCCTGTTCGTGACCTGCTTCCTGATGGGCATCGTGGCCGTGCCGGCGGGCATCGGCGGCGGCACGCTGTTCGTGCCGATCGTGGGCAGCTTCTTTCCGTTCCACCTCGACTTCGTGCGCGGCGCCGGCCTGCTGGTGGCCCTGGCCAGCGCCTTGTCGGCGGGCCCGACGTTGATGCGCAGCGGCCTGGGCAGCCTGCGCCTGGCCTTGCCCATGGCGGTGCTGGCCTCGGCCTCGTCGATCGGTGGTGCCTTCCTGGGCCTGGCCATGCCGGCCAACGTGGTGCAGATCCTGCTGGGTGCGGTGGTGCTGGGCATCGTCGTGCTGATGGCGGTGTCGAAGAAATCCGAATTCCCGCAGGTGGACCGGCCGGACGCGCTGGCGCAGGCCCTGGCCCTGCACGGCGTGTTCGTCGACGGTGCCTCGCGCCGCGTCGTGCACTGGCAGGTGCACCGCACGGTGCCGGGGCTGCTGGTGTTCCTGGGCATCGGCGTGCTGGCGGGCATGTTCGGCATCGGTGCCGGCTGGGCCAACGTGCCGGCGCTGAACCTGCTGATGGGCGCGCCGCTCAAGGTGGCGGCGGGCACGTCCAGCCTGGTGCTGTCGCTGGTCGATTCATCGGCCGCCTGGGTCTACATCAACAAGGGCGCCGTGCTGCCGATGATCGCGGTGCCGTCGGTGGTCGGCATGATGCTGGGCGCGCGCATCGGCGCCCGCCTGCTCGATGTGCTGAAGGGCTCGGTGATCCGCCGCATGGTCATCGGCGTGCTGCTGTTCGCCGGCGCGCGAGCGCTGCTCAAGGGCACCGGCCTGTGGCCATGAAAACCTCGCCATGAATACCCCGGACGCGACGCCCATCGAAGCGGTCGAGCAGCCCGTCGAGCAATTGCGTTATGCGCAGTTGCTGGATTGGGGCACGCGCGTCGGCCTGGTCGTGCTGTTGCTCAGCTTTGCCGCCCATGTCACCGGCGCGCTGAGGCCGCATGTGCCGCTGGAGCGGCTGCCGCAGCTGTGGACGCAGCCGGTCGGCCGGTACCTGATCGAGGCGCAGATGCCCACCGGCTGGGGCTGGCTGGCCCTGCTGCACCGGGGCGACATCCTCGGCCTGGCCGGCATCGCCATCCTGGCCGGCTGCTCCGTCATCTGCCTGCTGGCGCTGGTGCCGCTGTACCTGGCCCGGGGCGACAAGGCCTTTGTCGCCATCTGCCTGGCCGAGGTGGCGGTGGTGCTGCTGGCCGCTTCCGGCTGGTTGGCGGGAGGCCATTGAGCATGCGCGGCCCGGACACCCACCCCTACCGCCGCCCGATGCTGGCCACCGAACACAGCGAGTTCGACGCCGGCAGCGAGCGCATCGCCTTCGCCATGGCGCAGCGCTGCGGACTGCCGCTGTGCGGCGTGCTGCCGATGCTCAGCAACGCCGAATACGAAGCCGTCGCGCCCCAGTTGGCCGAGCGCACCGAGGCCGCCGTGGCCAGCCGCCTGGCCGAGTTGTCGGCCGCCGCCGCAGCGGCTGGCGCCACGTGGCAGCCGATGGTGCGGCGTGGTCCGGCGCTGTTCCGCGAAATCCTGGACGGTGCGATCCAGTGCCAGGCCGACCTGATCATCATCCGCCGCCGCGGGCGACTCGGCCGGTTGGCCAACCTGCTGGTCGGCGACATGGTCAACCAGGTGCTGGCACAGGCCCCGTGCAGCGTGCTGGTGGCGCCGCAGCGCGCGGTGATGTGGTCGCGCCATGTGCTGGTGGCGGTGGACCCGACCGCGCCCGATGCCGCCGCGATCGACCAGGGCGCGGCCGTGGCCGCCGAATGCGCGCTGCCCCTGACGCTGGTGGCCGTGGCCGACCGCCCCGAGGACGAGTCGACGCGCCGCGCGCTGGCCGATGCGCTCGCCCTGGCACGCCAGCGGGTGCCGCAGGCCCAGGCCCAGGTCCTGCGCGGCAAGGCGCATCTGCAGATCACCGAGGCCGCCCAACGCCTGGGCGCCGACCTCATCGTCGTCGGCCGCCACGGCGAGGGCGGTTTTGCCCACGCCTGGGTGGGCGGCGTCGCCCAGAAGGTCATCGGCCTGGCCGAGTGCCCGGTCCTGGTGGCCATTCCTTCCTCCACTGCAAGCAAGGCTTCCCCATGAGTGACGCACTGGCCTATCTGCTGAAGGCCCGACCCGATGCGGTGGGCCACTACTTCGCCTTCCTCAAGGACTGCGGCAAGCACCTCGACCCGAAGACCCGCAACCTGATCTCGGTGATCACCAAGGTGGATGCGCAGACCGCGCGCGGCTTCCGCCAATACCTGGGCCGTGCCTTGCGCGAGGGCTGCTCGCCGATGGAGGTGCTCGACGCGCTGCTGATGGCCTTCCCGACCCTGGGCCTGGCCAAGATCGTCTGGGCGGTGGACATCATCCTCGAGATGGACCTGCCCGAGTTCCAGCCCGGCGCCCTGGGCGCCAAGGGCGAGTGGCACGACGTGGTGGCCACCGCCGGCATCAAGGTCGGCGACATCCAGCGCCTGCAGTGCGATGGCCGAGGCCTGTTCGTCTACCGTGAAGCCACGCGCGGCTGGCGCGTCTACGACAGCCGCTGCCCACACCAGAGCACCGACATCCCGCACCTCGCGCTGCAAGGCAGCACGCTCACCTGCCCCAAGCATGGCTGGGCCTTCGATGCCCACAGCGGCGATTGCATCCGCAAGGGCAACAGCCCGCTCAAGTGCTGGCCCAGCAAGGTCGTCAAGGGCCGGCTGCTGGCCCACTGGTGAACCGACCGACAACCCGAATTCCCGTTCGACCACACAACCCCAAGGAGAAATCCAAATGACTGCCTCCCGCACCCTGTTTCGCCTGGCTCCGCTGCCCTTGCTGCTTTGCGCTGCGGCCCAGGTGCAGGCCACCAACGGCATGAACATGGAAGGCTACGGTCCGATTTCCACCGGCATGGGCGGCGCCTCGCAGGCCATCGACCACGGCACCGCCGCCATGGCGCAGAACCCCGCCACGCTGGCCCTGATGGGCCCCGGAGCGCGCATCGATGCCGCCATCGGCTTGCTCGGGCCCAACGTGTCGAGCCGCTTCGGCAATTTCGGCACCGCCGATTCCGGTGGCACCGCCTACACCATGCCCGCGTTCGGCTATGCCCGGCGCATGGGTGCGCTCACCTACGGCGTGGGCGTGTTCGCGCAAGGCGGCATGGGCACCGAGTACGAGGGCAACACCTTCATGAGCGCCGGGTCCGGCCTGCCCACGCGGTCGGAGCTGGGCGTGGGCCGCGTGCTGCTGCCCGTGGCCTACCAGGTGACGCCTGAGTTCGCCATCGGCGCCACGCTGGACTTCATGTGGGCCGGGCTGGACATGCGCATGGCCGCCAGCGGTGCGCAGCTGGGTGGCATGGTCACCGGCTTCTCCGGCAACCTGGCGCAGGCCCTGCCGGCGCTGGGCGGCGCCCCTTGGGCGCGCATCGATTTCTCCAATACCAGCGACTTCACCGGCGCGGCACGGTCCACCGGCTGGGCCGGCAAGCTGGGTGCGGTCTACAAACCGAATGCCAGCGTGATGATCGGCGCGTCCTACCAGCTGAAATCAGCGCTCAAGGACATGAAGACCGGTGCCAGCAGCGCATCGATGAGCGCCACCGGCGGCTTCAGCGACATCGGCCGCATCACCGTGATCGACTTCCAGTGGCCGTCCACGGTGGCGGTGGGCGCCAGCTGGCAGGCCACGCCGGCGCTGCTGCTGGCGGCCGACGTCAAGCGCATCGCCTGGTCGGACGTGATGAAGAACTTCCGCCTGCGCTACGACAGCGCGCGCATGGGCGGCTCGGTCAGCTTCGCGCTGCCGCAGAACTGGGCCGACCAGACCGTCACCAGCCTGGGCCTGGCCTATGCCGTGAACAACGAGCTCACGCTGCGCGCCGGCGTCAACGTGGCCGACAACCCGATCCCGGCGGCCCTGGTCAACCCGCTGTTCCCGGCCACGGTGGAGAAGCACTACACCTTCGGCGCGGGCTACAAGGTCTCACCGGCCGGCGAGATCAACGGCTCGGTCACCCTGGCGCCCACCAGCACCGTCACCAACGGCATGGGCGTGGTCGTGACGCACAAGCAGACCAATGTGCAGTTGATGTACACGCACCGGTTCTGAGGGTCCGCCACTGCGACGCGGCGCCTCCCTTCTCACGAGGGGAGGCGCTTGAATGAAAACGTGGCTGAAGACGAGACCGACGCCGCCAGGCGCCGTCAGTTCGCCTTGATCGTGTAGGCCCCGCCCACCTTCCACTCGATGTGGGCGTCCAGGAACACGGTCTTGAGCTCGGGCTTGTACAGCTTGACCATGTCGTAGGCTTCGCCGCTGCGACCACCGGCGCCGCAGAAGAACACGATGGGCTTGTCGGTGGGCAGCTTGTCGAGGTTCTTCTCCAGCGTGTTGATCGGCAGGTTGACAGCGCCCTTGAAGGTGCCCGCTGCGAACTCCGACGGGTCGCGCACATCGATCAGGTGCACGGTGCCCGGCGCCTCGCGGTAGATGCGCTCGAACGAAGCCACGCTGATCGTGCCGGCGTCCTTGCCGGCCACGATGCTGGGCGCGGCGGGCGCCGCGGCCGCGGTGTCTGCCCCGGGGCCCGGGCCATAGGCCTTTTCCCAGGCCGGGTAGCCTTCGGGCACCACCTTGACGTTGGTGTAGCCGAGCTTCATCGCCTTCTCGGCCGAGTCGTTGCTCAGCTTGCAGGCCAGGCCATCGCAATAGAAGTACAGCGCGGCGGCCTTGTCCGCCGGCAGCATCGTCGGCGCGAGCTTGTCGAATTGCGAATCCGGCACATTGATGGCGCCCGGAATGTGGCCCTTGTCGTACTTGCGGTCCTTGGGCCGTGCGTCGATCAGGGTCAGCGGCGACTTGGCGTCCAGCAGCTTCTTCACCTCGGCCACGCTCACGGCGTGCAGGTTTCCGCCTTTGATCCAGTCCGGGAATCCTTCCGCGTAGACCCGAACGTTGGTGTAGCCCAGCTTCTCGGCCTTGAACGCCGAGTTGTGGCTGAGGATGCAGTCCGGCCCGTCGCAATAGAAGATCAGCAGCTGGGACTTGTCGGCGGGCAGCATCGCGGGTGCCAGCTTGTCGAACTGCAGGTCGGGAATGTTGATCGCCGTCGGGATGTGCCCGATGTCGTACTTGCGTGCGGCCGGCCGCGCATCGATCAGTGTCACGCCGTCGCGCTTGGGCACCACTGCGTTGGCCTTGACGAAGGCCAGATCAGCGCGCTTCGGGTACCAGTTCGGCTTGGCTTGCGAGGCCGCAGCGGCGGGTTCCTCGGCGGCCTGTGCGGGTGTGGCCACCAGCAGGGCGGGGCACAGCAGCAGTGCGCTCAGCAGCGTCGTCAGGACGGCTCTCTTGGGTGTCTTCATCATGGGCTCCTTGGACAGAATTGCATCAGGGTGAACTTGTCGGTGGACTCGTTGAGCCGGACCAGCGCGCTCGCGGTGGACGGCCAGGCAGGCGAATCAGCTGCAGGAAGCCGGTGCGTCCCCGTCCTTCGCGCCCTTGAGCAGAAAGGCCTTGATGTCGTCCAGCAGTTCCTGGTCGGGCGTGTCGGCGAACTTCTCGGCGGCCTTGTTGGCGGACTTGATGCTGGCGCGGTAGGTCTTGCTGACGTACTGCTTGACCGTGTCCTTGCCCTTGGCGTGCTTGTCGGCCTGGATGTAGGCCGCCCACTCCGCCTTGGCCTTGCTGCTCGGGTTGATCGAGCCGATGGGCAGGGCCACGTGGCACGAGGTGCAGACGCTGCGGTAGTAGACGCGGCCGCGCTTCCAGTCGGCGTCATAGGCCTGGGCCGACAGCGACAGCGTGAAGGCGGCGATGGCGATGAGGGTGGAGATGGCTCGCATGGTGGCTCCTTGGCTTGTGCGAAACGTTGTTGATGGGGACGACCGGCTCAGTGCAGCTCTTCCCAGCCGGTGAGCATGGCCTTGGTCTGCGCGAACAGCGTGTGCCCGGTGGTGACCATATAGAGGTGCGTGATGAAGAAGGCCAGCATCAGGAAGGCGCCGGCGGTGTGCGCGGCGGCCACCCAGTCCAGCGACAGCTGCCCCAGGCCCCAACCGGCCCATTGGCCGTAGAAGAGGTAGAGCCAGCCGCTGACCCAGATCAGCGGGCTCACCACCACCAGGACGGCCAGGTAGGTCAGGCGCTGCAGCGGGTTGTGCTTGTTCCGCGAGCTCGGGCGGAAGGGGTGCGGCTCGTGGCGGAAGATGCCCGACGAGTAGAAGCGCACCATCAGCACCAGCTTCTGGGCCGTGGGAATGTAGTGGCGCCATTCGCCGGTGGTGAGGTGCCAGAAGACGGCGAAGACCCACAGCCCCACCAGCGTCCAGGCGGCGATGGTGTGCAGGCCCACGGCCTTACCGAAACCCAGCGCCGTGTAGGTGCCGTGGATCTCGAAGCCGGTGAACATCAGGAACAGCACCAGCGCGGCCTGTGACCAGTGCCAGAAGCGCTCGAAGCCCTTGAAGATGTAGACGCGTTCGGTCATTTCGGATGCCTCTGAAGTTCAGCGCCTGCGGGTGGCGAAACGAATCGCGCCATGGCCCATCACGCCCAGCAGCGACAGCACGGCCAGCGCCCAGCCGCCACGCTCGATCCAGGCGTTGGCATCGCGTGCCGGCAGGTAGACACCCTCGATCCCAGCCAGACGGCCTTGCCTGGCGTGGCATTCGGTGCAGCCCAGCGCCTTGTCCTTGGGCGCCACCATGTGGGTGATCGGCCAGCTCATCTCGGTGCTGATGAAGTCCACCTTGCCCGAGAACGCTGCACCCGAGTCCTTCATGCCCACGGGGGCCGCCTTGTTCCAGTCCAGGTTCTTCCAGTAGCCGGTGTCGTCGTTGCCGGCGGTGTGCGGCGTGATCAGGGTCTTGTTGTCCGGGTCATAGGGTTGCTTGCCGCGGAACACCTTCATCGGCCAGATCATCGACTTGCCATCGGTGGCGCTGCCGCCCATGCGGTTGATCGGCGTGGGCTTGTCCGACTTCTCCACCTTGTCGCTGAGCAGCGTGTAGGTCACCTCGCCGTTGAACCACATGTACTCGGGCTTGACGTTCTCGGCCAGGACGAAGTCGCCCTTGCGCGATTCGTAGGTGATGCGGCCCTTGGCGTCCTTGCGGGTGATCTGCTGGCCCTTCTCGTCGCGCTGGCCGGCGGTGGACCAGTCCCAGCTCATCTTGGTGGCCACGCCGCCACGCGCATAGGTCGGGATGTGGCAGGTCTGGCAGGCCAGCTTGGTGGCGTGCTGGTTCAGCCGCGCATCCTGCTTGTGTGGCGACTGGCTGTGGCAGGACACGCAGGTGGCCGGGTTGGCGCTGTTGTCCGGGCTGCCGCGCAAGTGGGCGCCAACCTTTCCATCCTTGGCGGTGGGTGAGTAGCGGCTGCCCGCCACGTCATGGCTGGAACCCTTGTGGCAGGTGGCGCAGGTGAAGTCCAGGCCCGAGGCGTCCATGTGCACGTCGAGCGCCTTGTCGGGCGCGGCCATCGAACTGTCCAGGTCGCCGTGCTTGACGCCATCGCCGCCGCCGCCGAAGAAGTGGCAGGCGCCACAGGTGTCGCGGCTGGACTTGCCCACCTTCTGCGCGATCTTCGACAGGTCGATGGCCTTCAAGATCTTGCCCGAGCCGGGCGGGAACTCGGTGTCCTGAGTCACCACGTTGCCGGCCAGGCCGGGCGGCTTCTTGTAGTTGCCGGTGGTGTCGTGGCAGACCAGGCAGTCGACGTTGCGCTCGGACTTGAAGTCGAACGACGCGTCCTTCCAGCCATAGCCCACGTGGCAGCTGGTGCACGACGCATAGTTCGAGGCGATCGAGATGCAGAAGTTGTTGACGATGGTCTTCTTCCCCAGCATTTGCTTGCTCTCGGGGTTGAGGTACTCCCACTTCCAGTGCTTGGTGCGGTGGATCTGGCCCGCCGCCTCGGTGTGGCACACCACGCAGGCCTGGGTGACCTCGGGGCCGGAGGCAAAGGGTTTCTGCAGCTCCTTGAACTTGGCATGGTCGGCCGTGGTGGTGAGCTTGAGCGGCTTGGGCTCGTCGGCGGCACCAGCCCCAAGGCTGGTCAGTGCCACAAGCGCAAAGAAAAGAAACGACCTCATTGCATGCTCCGAACGCGTGTCGGCACGATACGACCTAGGGTATCTACCGAGATTGCTGCAGCTCAAGGGAGGAGGAGCAATGTCGGCGGGGGTGATCAGGATCAATTCGGCCAAGGCGCAACGGCGCCATCATCGCCACATCAGCACGGACTGATGGAAAGGTGCGCGTGATCGAAGCCTTGATCGGCCGGTTCGGTGAAATGTGGTCGGTGACCCTGCTGGGCGCGGCCATCGGCGTGCTGTTCGGCTTCTTCGCGCACCGCTCGCGCTTTTGCCTGCGCTCGGCGGTGATCGAATTCGCGCGGGGCACGCGCGAGGGCAAGCTCACGGTGTGGCTGTTCACCTTCTCCACCGCCATCCTGCTCACCCAGGGCTTCGTGCTGCTGGGCTGGCTGGACGTGAGCGGCTCGCGCCAGCTGTCGTCACGCGGCAGCCTGTCCGGCGCGGCGGTGGGCGGGCTGATGTTCGGCACCGGCATGATCCTGGCTCGCGGCTGCTCCAGCCGGCTGCTGGTGCTGGCGGCACAAGGCAACCTGCGCGCATTGCTGTCGGGCCTGGTGTTCGCGGTCACGGCGCAGTCGGCGCTGAACGGCCTGCTCTCGCCGCTGCGCAACACCATCTCGGCCTGGTGGACGGTGGACGCCTCGTCGCGCGACGTGCTCACCGTCAGCGGCCTGGGCCACCTGGGCGGCATGATCGTCGGCGCCGTGTGGCTGGCGGCGGCGTTCGTCTGGGCAAGGCGACAGCATGTGCGCTTCTGGGGCTGGTTCGGCGCCATCGGCGTGGGCGTGATGGTGTCGCTGGCTTGGCTGGCCACCTACCTCATCAGCCGAGCGTCCTTCGATCTGGTGGTACCGGTGCAGAGCCTGTCCTTCACCGGGCCGGCGGCCGACACGCTGATGCTGGTGCTGTCACCGCCCGGCCAGCCGCTGAAGTTCGACTTGGGGCTGGTGCCCGGCGTGGCACTGGGCTCGCTCACGTCCGCCCTGCTGTGGGGCGAATGGAAGCTGGAGGGTTTTCAGGGCGGCCAGGCCATGCGCCGCTACATCGCCGGGGCCATGCTGATGGGGTTTGGCGGCATGCTGGCCGGCGGCTGCGCCGTGGGCGCGGGCGTCTCCGGCGCAGCGATCTTCACGCTCACCTCCTTCGTCACGCTGCCCGGCATCTGGGCCTCGGCCATGCTCACCGACTGGTGGATGGACCGGCGCGACGAGGCGGCCACGGCCCGCGTGGTACCGGCCGGGCCGGCGGCCGACCCGGAGCTCAGCGCCACCTACGCGCGGCCTTGAGAGCGCCCCCAGGCCGACGACAAACGTCGTCCGCCCCCCAAGGGGGTGAGTCACTCGCGAGCGGCCCTTCGTTGACTCAAGAGGCCCGCCGGTCGATCCTGCAGTGGCCTGGCACGCGGCGCGTGCGGCTTCCTGAGCCTCCGAAAGCGGCCTATCCGACGATGCCCGGGTTGCCCGCCACGCCCACCAACTTGGGTGTGTTGATCGTGCGCGGCTTCACACGCCCGCCCTGTGTCTTGAGCCAGCCCTCCACCAAGTCCCACACCGGCTTCACGCCCGGCTGGGTCTTGGCCTCTTCGGCCACCGGTGCCCAGCCCGCCACCTTGTACTTCTTGTCGGCGGCAATGGGCTGGCCCTTCAGGCGCAGGTCGCTGATGCGGCTGCCGGCCTTCTCGCCCGGGGTCATGGTGTAGGCCAGGCCGCCCACGCGCACCATGTCGCCGCCCTGCTGGTAGTAAGGGTCGGGGTTGAACAGGTTGTCGGCCACGTCCTCGAGCACGGTCTTGATGGTTTCACCGGTCATCTCGGTGAGCGTGGCGTAGGGGTAGGTGATGGCCAGCTGGTCCATCATCAGCTCGCGCGTGATCGCTTCGCCCGGCAGCAGGCTGGTGCCCCAGCGGAAACCGGGCGAGAAGGCGAGGTCGGCACCCTGCACATCCATCAGCGCGTCGCAGATCAGCTGGTCCCAGCTGCCGTTGAAGTTGCCGCGGCGGTAGAGCAGGCCATCGGTGATGGCGAGCTTCTCGTTCAGCTTGGCTTCGTAGGGGGCGCGCACCTTGGTGATCAGCGCATCCATGGCCGGGTCGGCCTTCAGCTGATTGGCGAAGATGGGCAGCAGCCGGTAGCGGAAGTCGGCCACCTTGCCGCCCAACACGTCGAAGTCCATCACGCCCAGGAACTTGCTGTTGCTGCCGGCGTTGGTCACCAGCGTCTTGCCGCCGGGGTTGGTCACCGGAATCGCCACGGGTATGCCGTCGTGCGTGTGGCCGCCGAAGATGGCGTCGATGCCGCGCACGCGGCTGGCCATCTTCAGGTCCACGTCCATGCCGTTGTGCGAGAGCACGACCACCACCTGCGCGCCCTTGCCACGCGCCTCGTCCACCATCTTCTGCAGGTTGTCGTCCTGGATGCCGAAGCTCCAGTCGGCCACCATGTAGCGCGGGTTGGCGATGGGCGTGTAGGGGAAGGCCTGGCCGATGATGGCCACCGGCACGCCGTTGATGGGTCGGATGACGTAGGGCGCGAACACCGGGTCACCGAAGTCGGTGGTCTTGACGTTCTGAGCGACGAAATCGACCTGCCCCTTGAAGTCCTTCTCGACGATCTCCTTCACGCGCTCCATGCCGTAGGTGAACTCCCAGTGGCCGGTCATCACGTCCACGCCGAGCAGCTTGCAGGCGTCCACCATGTCCTGCGCGTTGGTCCACAGCGAGGTGGCCGAGCCTTGCCAGGTGTCGCCGCCGTCCAGCAGCAGCGCGCCCGGGCGCGAGGCCTTGAGCTGCTTGACCAGCGTGGCCAGGTGCGCAAAGCCGCCCACCTTGCCGTAGCGCTTGGCCGCCTGCTCGAAATCGAGGTAGGTGAAGGCATGGGCCAGATCGGTGCCGGCCGGGATGTGCGCCGCCTGCAGCAGGTGCTGGCCCACCAGGTGCGGCAGCTGGCCGCGCATGCCGGCCAGCCCCAGGTTGACGCTGGGCTCGCGAAAGTGGATGGGCTTCAACTGCGCATGGCAATCGGTCATGTGCAGCAGGGAGACGTTGCCGAACTTCGGAATGTCGTACAGCGCGCCCTGCGCCGTGGCGGCGTCGGCATCGGCGTAGCGGCCCAGGCCCATGCCGGCCACCGAGGCCGCCCCCAGGACTTGCAGGAATTCGCGTTTGCTCAGGCTCATGATGATCAGTGGTGGCTTATGTTTGAGGTCGGAAAAAGGCCTGCACGGTGGCAGGCCTTGGACGCCGTGTTGGCGTGCTACTGATTGACCGGCGAGCGCGGGTCCAGGATCAGCGCCATCACGTGACGGATCTGCTGCTCGTCGAGCAGCCCCATGTGGCCCATGCGTGGCATGTTGGAGCAGGCGGCGTAGGCCTTGGAGTTCCACAGCTTGCCCCAGGTGTACTGCACGACGGCGGCGGACTCGGGCGCGGCGATGTCCTTCACGCCGCGGATCTTGCCGTAGTTCCACAGGCTGGGGCCGATGGTGCCGAAGGAGATTTCGGCCTTGTCGATCTGGTGGCAGTTGTAGCACTGGGCGCCGTTGGCGGCGGGCTTGTCGCTGGTGTCGGTCCAGGTCATGCCACGGCCGTTCTGCGCCAGCTTCTCGCCCTCGCGCCAGTCGCCGATGTACTGCGCATTGCTCGGCCAGCGGATGGTGGCCAGGGCCTCGGCCTCGACCTGCTTGGCCAAGGCCTCGCTGGGTGGCGCGTCGGCAGAGCAGGCGCGTTGGCCCAGGTCCTGGGTCAGGCGCGCCACCTTGGCAATGCCCTGGTCGCGAAAGGAGGCCAGGATCATGGCCTGCGCCTGCGCATCGAGCTCGGCGGTGCTGGGGGCCGTGCTGCAGCCGGTGGCCAGCAGCGCGGCCGTCGTGGCCAGGCCAGCCAGAGTGATCTTTCTTGGGGCGTTCATGCGGTTCATGTGGGCGACCCTCAGCGCTTGATGGCGGGAGCGATGGACTCGGCCCCCTTGGCATTGACGCCCATGTACACGCCCAGCGCGATGGTCACGTCGGAGATGAAGCCGGGGTAGGGGAAGCGCTGCTGGCGGAAGCAGTCGTTCAGCCGCAGTTGCATGCTCCACATCTCGCCGTTGGACACGCGGTAGGCGGGCCAGGCCGCGAAGCCGATGCCGTCACCGGGGTTGCTGCGCAGGTCGGGCAGGTCTTGCAGGCGGATGCGCTTGCCCTTTTCGCCATGGCAGCTGGCGCAGGAGAAGTCCATCGGCCCGCCGCGGAAGAAGAAGGCGCGCTTGCCCAGCTCGTACATGCGCTGCTCTTGCGGATGCGATTGCGGTAATGCGAAACGTTGGCCCTTCGACTCAGCCGAGATCCAGGTGGCCAGCGCCGTGACATTGGCCATCTCGCCCTTGCCGAACGGCGTCTTGGCGACCTCGGCGGCGTTGAAGCCCTGCAGCGTTTCCATGCAAGTGAGCAGGCGCGACTCCAGATCCTGCACGCGGCCGGTGTCCGCAAAGTAGCGCGGCATCTGCACCCAGGCGCCCTTGACCACGCCCGGGCCCAGGCCCAGGTCACAACGCTCCAGCGACGCGGCCTTCGGCCCGCGCTTCTGTTTCCACAGGTCCTCGCCCTTGGCCTCGAACAGGTCGGCCGGGTTGCCGTCCTCCAGCATCTTGCGGTATTCCGCGATGCCGTCGGCGGCGGACTTCTGTGCGGCGGCCTGCATTGGCAGTGCCGCAAACAGCGCAGCACCGGCCGCGGCCATCAACACCTTGAGCGTGTGGTTCATGAGACTCCCGTTTCCAAGCGCAAACACCATTCGCGAACCACCGGCCCCACCAAGTGGCAGCCGCGGAGCCGGCTTTGCCGGGCCGCCGGCTGCTGCCCCCTTGAGGGGGCTGAGCCCGGACGAGGAGCAGTCCCTGCGGACTGCTCCTCGCCTGGCGAGGGCCATCGGGCATGCTTGCCCGATGGCAGCGCCGAAGGCGCTGCGGGGGTGGGTCAAGTCACCGAGGCTTCGTCGGTGCGCTTGTCGCCCTTGTTGTCGGTCCAGGTCACCGCGATCTTGTCGCCGGCCTTGGCGCCCTTGACGGTGAACTGCAGGAACGGGTTCTTCGACACCGCCGGGCCCCATTGGGCGCTCATCACCGGCTTGCCGTTGTGGGTGGCGGTGACTTCGGTGATGTGCCAGGCCGGGATGACCTTGCCGGACGAGTCCTTGCGTTGGCCGGTCTCCATCTCGTGGCTCATGAGCACGCGCACGGTGGTCTTGTCACCGGCGGCTTGGGCGCGGATGCGCATCGGGTCTGCCATGTTCAATCTCCAGAAAAAGCGATTCGTTCAAAGAACCTGCGGCCTTGCGGGTTGGTCGCCGACCGGTCTCGCAGAGCTCAGCCGGCGCGCAGGCACTGGCCAGCACGCAGGCGCCGGCTCGTGTCTGCGCTCACCCGCCGCAACCGCCCAAGGTGACCTTGATTTCCTTGTGCGCAAACAGCACCTTGCCGTCGGCCATCACCGCCACGGCGCTGACGTTGGACGACTGGCCCATCTTCACGCGGGTGGAGAAGTTGGCTTCCACCGCATCGGTCACGTCGAACAGCGCGGTGAGCGCGCTCGGGTTCTTCTCGACGAAGATCATCAGGCGCTTCACGCCCGGCAGGGCGCAGGCACAGGCCACGGGCACCACGGCACCGTTTTCGGCGATGTCGGGGCCGGTGATGGTCACGTCCTTGCTCTCGGCCGGGGCGCCGCTGCCCAAGGCCTTGAGCGCATCGCCCATGGTCTTGGCCTCGAAGGCGCCCGCGTTCCAGGCGGCTTGCGCCGTTTCGGGCAGCAGGCCGATGCCGCCCATCAGGGTGGCCACGGCTGCGCTGCGCTTGAGCAGGTCACGTCGCGTCGATTTCATGTTGGGTCTCCAGGGATGAAAGGTCTCGAAATCAGGGGCAGGCAACAACTCACTTGGCAGCGCCTTCGGCCAACCACTTGCCGATGGCCAGGGCCTCGCTGTCGGCCAGGGTCTGGGGTGGCATCGGCACCTGGCCCCACACGCCAGTGCCGCCGGACTTGATCTTGCCGGCCAGGTACGCAGGGGCATCGGACCGCCCGGCGTACTTCTTGGCCACGTCGCGGAAGGCCGGGCCAACGATCTTGTTGTCGACACCGTGGCAGGCGATGCAGGCGTTCTTTTGCAGCAGCGCCATGACGGCCGCATTGTCGCCCCCCTTGGCCGGTGCCGCGGCAGTGGGGCTTATCCCTACCCCAAGTGGGCTACCCGGGGGCTGGGTGGTGTCCACGCCATGCTGCGCACCCACCATGCGGTTTTGCTCGGCCAGGTTGCCGTGGTTGTTGCGCGCGAAGTCCGGCAGGAAGGAGCCCACCTTGGCCTCCACCGCACAATCCTTCATGCAGGCCACCGCCTTCACGTCGGGTTGCGTGCCCTTGGCCAGCCCCTTGCCCGGCCACAGCGCATGGTCCAGCGTCATGCCGTTGCGATTCGGCAGACGCGCCTGGGCCTGGGCCATGGTCTTGTCGGACAGCGTGAAGTCGTCCGGCAACACGCCGCCCAGGTTGAGCAGGAAGGCGGTGACGGCGTAGACCTCGTCGGGCTTGAGCGACTTGGGCGCGTTCCAGGGCATGGCGCGGCGGATGTAGTCCCACAGCGTGGACACCGTGGCCACCTTCATCAGCGTGGTGCGACCGGGAAAAGCCGGATCGTTCAGGCGCGCCACGCGTCCGGTCTTCACGTCGTCGGCCGTGGTGCCGCCCACCAGCGGCGAGAACACCTCGTTCGATTCGCCGAAGATGCCGTGGCAAGCGGCACACTTGGCCTCCCAGAGGTCCTGGCCCTGCGCCACGCTGCCCTGGCCCTTGGGCAGGCCCTTGAAGTCGGGGCGCACATCGATGTCCCAGGCGGCGAGTTCTTTGGGCGTGGCCGGTCGGCCGAGGCCCGACCATGGCGCATTGGACTGCGCCAACGCGGCGCCGGCCGCCAGCGTCAGCGCAATGACGGTGAGCGCGCGGCGGGTGCGGCGTGCATCAGGAGAGCTGAACATTCTTCACCTCCCCAGTTTCTTGCACCAGCCAGCTCTGGATGGCGCTGTTGTGGTAGATCGAGCGCGTGCCACGCACCGCCCGCAATTGCTGGTGGTTGCCTTGCACATGGCCGGTCTGGTCGGTGGCGCGGCTTTGCACGATGGCGGGCTTGCCATCCCACACCCAGTCGATGTTGAAGCGGGTGAGGCACTTGCTCAGCACCGGGGTTTCGAGCCGCGCACTGCGCCAGTTGCGGCCACCGTCCACCGACACGTCCACCCGCGCCACCTTGCCGCGGCCGGACCAGGCCAGGCCGCTGATGTTGTAGAAGCCCTTGTCCAGCAGCACCTGGCCGCCTGAAGGGCTGGTGACCACGCTCTTGACCTCCTGCGTGCTGGTGTACTGCCGATGCAAGCCACCGGGCATCAGGTCGATGTAGTGCACGGCCTCGTCCTTGGTGGCGTAGGGCCGATCGCCCACCTCGATGCGGCGCAGGTATTTCACCCAGCTCACCCCTTGCACGCCCGGCACCACCAGGCGCAGCGGGTAGCCGTTCTCGGGGCGCAGCATCTCGCCGTTCTGGCCATAGGCCACCAGCACCTCGCCCGACTCGACCAGTTCCATCGGCAGCGTGCGGGTCATCGAGGAGCCATCGGCGCCCTCGCCCAGCACATAGCGGGCGCGCTTGTAGTCCACGCCGCACTGGTCCAGCAGCAGTTTCAGCGGCACGCCGGTGAATTCGCTGCAGCTGAGCATGCCGTGGCTGTACTGCACGGTGGGCACGGCCACGTTGCCCCACTCGGTCGCGGTGTTGGCACCGCACTCGATGAAGTGGAAGCGCGAGACCGGCGGCATGCGCATGATCTCGTCCATCGTGAAGACCTTGGGCGTGGCCAGGATCTTCTCGTCCGAGCCGTTGATCATCAGGCGGTGCTTGGACGGATCGACGTCCCACCAGCCCTGGTGGTGCCGCTCGAAGTGCAGGCCACTGGGCGTGACGATGCCGAACAGCGATTGCAGCGGCGCGAAGGACACCGACGATTGCGCGGTCTGCGTCAGCCCCGGGCTGGGCCGGCGCTGGACGTTGGCCTCGAATTTGGACGGCTTGCCGTAGCCGTCCATGGCCACCGGGTTGCCCAGGCCGGTGCTGTGGGCGGGCAGCTCCAGGATGTTGGCGTCGCCACCCTCGGCAGGCACCGGGTTGGCGGATTGCGCCCGGGCCGAGCTGGCCGTGGCGATGGCCGCCGCACCCGCCGTGGCCGAGGCGAAGGCGCGGCGGATGAAATCGCGGCGGCCCTGCTTGGCCTCGCTGAAGACGGCGCGCACGCCGGCCGGGTCGATGAAGTTCTCCGGCGCCTTGATCAGGCGGCCAGGAGTGGGGTCGTCAACTTGCACTGGTTCTCCTCGGCCATGGCACGCGGCCCGCCAGAGTGTTTGATTATGCGGATATAAGCAATGATTAATATTATCGCAAGCCGGTCGGCCCGCTGTTGGTGAAAACCCTCGCGCCTGGCTCATCGGCCCGGCGCTGGCGGATAATACCCTGCTGGGTATATAGTCGGCCCCTGTCGGTGGTACACCCGCCTTTCCCCATCACCCGGGTTGCGAACCCGAATCGAGCATGGCCCACGATCCCCATCCCCTGAAACACCTGTTGCCCGGCTGGTACGCCGTCGTCATGGGCCTGAGCGGCCTGGCCCTGGCCTGGCATCGGGCCGTGCCGCTGATGGGTGAGGCCGCCGGCGTGGCCGCCATGGGCATCGGCGCCCTGGCCGGGTTGGTGTTTGCGGTGCTGGCCGTGGCCACCGTGCTTCGCGCTCAGCGCCATCCCGAGGCCTGGGCCGACGACCGGCGGCACCCGGTGCGCCACACCTTCATCGCCGCCTTGCCCATCGCGATCATCCTGCTGGCCACGGTGGCGGTGGCGCTGGGCGGCCCGTCTCTGCCGGCGCGCGCGCTGTGGTGGGTGGGCAGCCTGTCGCAGCTGTTCGTCACGCTGTGGGTGCTGGGCCGTTGGTGGAAGCACCCCAAGGCCGGCGGCCTGCAATGGGCCAGCGCCACGCCTGCGCTGTTCATCCCCATCGTGGGCAACGTGCTGGTGCCGCTGGCCGGCGTGCCGCTGGGGCACGCGGAATGGGCCGCGGCGCAGTTCGGCATCGGGCTGATGTTCTGGCCGGTGGTGATGGTGCTGATCATCGCCCGGGTGGCGATCCAGGGCCTGTGGCCCGATCGCATGATGCCCACCACCTTCATCTTCATCGCACCGCCCGCCGTGGTCGGACTGTCGTCGCTGCAACTGGGTGCGCCGCCACTGCTGGGCTGGATCCTGTGGGGCATGGCGCTGTTCTCGCTGCTGTGGGTGGGCACGCAAGCCCAACGCATCGCCAAGCTGCCCTTCGGCCTGCCGCACTGGGGCATGAGCTTTCCGCTGGCGGCCATGGCCGCGCTCACCTTGCGCCTGGCCACACCCGGCAGCGGCCTGCTGGCGGTGCTGGGCCCGCTGTTGTTGGCCCTGGCGTCGCTGCTCATCCTGGCCCTGGTGCTGGGCACGGTGCGGGGCCTGCGTGACGGCAGCCTGCTGGCGCCCGAGCCCGTGGCGGCCATCGTCGCGACCGCACCCTGAGTAGCGCGCCCTGGGTCGCGCCCTGGGTCGCGCCCCGCGGGTTGGCCGATTCGGGCACACTCCGGCGCTTGTCGTGCCCTTCAGATCGGGAGAACTGCCATGAACCTGCGCCGCTGGCTTGCCACGCTGCTGTTGTCGCTGTCGGCCATGGGCGCCTGGGCCCAGGACAGCGTGGTCTATCACATCAGCGACACCGACGCACAGGCCCTGGGTGGCCTGCGCAACGTGCGAAATCACCTGGACACCGACCCCACGGCCAAGATCACGGTCGTCACCCACGCCCAGGGCGTGGACTTCCTGATGGAAGGCGCCAAGGACCGCAACGGCTCACCGTTTGCAGCCACGGTGGCGGCGCTGGTGAACCGCGGCGTGAAGTTCGAGGTGTGCGAGATCACCCTGAAGAACCGCAACCTCAAGAAGGAGCAGTTCATCCAGGAGGCCGACTTCACGCCGTCCGGCGTGGTGCGGCTGGTCAAGCTGCAGAAGCAGGGCTACAGCTACATCCGGCCCTGAGCGGGCCCGGATCCATTCAACGAGGCCGCGGCCGAGGGCCGACGGCCTCTCGTGGTGCCTTCAACGCTTGGCGCGCTTGGCGGCCTCGGCGTCCATCTCCATGTGGCGCAGGAAGTAGCGCACGAAGAACACGCCCATGCCCATCATGAAGGTCAGCCCGACCACGGTCATCAGGCCCGCATCGGTGCTCAGCAACTCGTGAATGGCTCGCATCGTCAACTCCGAAAGTTCTTGATCCTGCTGAATTGGACGCTGCCACGCGCCCCTTCACATTGACCTGCCTTAATTTGCCCAAGCGATCGTGCGGATGCGGGGCGGGCCGGCCTACAGGCCGGTGAGGCGGGACACGGCGCGAAAGTACAGGCCATAGGGCAGGCACCGCAGCAGACGCAGGCCCGCCGTGAAGCGCCTGGGGAAGTGGATCTCGAATTCACCCCGCGCCCAGCCGCGCACGATGGCGGCAGCGGCAGCCTCCGCCGACATCAGCGCCGGCATGTTGAAGTCGTTCTGGGCCGTGAGTGGCGTCTCGACGAATCCCGGGTTGATCAGCGACACGCCGAGCCCGCGAGGGTGCAGGTCCAGGTACAGCGTCTCGGCCAGGTTGATCAACGCCGCCTTGGTGGGCCCGTAGGCCAGGCCCTGGGGCAGGCCGCGGTAGCCCGCCACGCTGGAGACCAGGCTCAGGTGGCCGCCGCGGCCGGCGTCGGCCTGCCGCAGCAACTGCGGCAGCACGGCATCCAGCAGCACCAGGGCGCCCACGCAGTTCACCTGCTGGTGGCGCAGGGCCACCTCCAGATCGAAGGCCGTGGCGCGCATCGGCGTGTAGGTGCCGGCGCAATACAGGGCCAGGTCGATGCCGCCGAACCGGCCGACGATGTCGGCAGCGGCCGCGCGCACGGCCGTGCGGTCGGTGGCGTCCAGCGCCATCCCGTGGCTGCCCGGGTGCGCGCGCTCGAACGCGGCCAGGGCCGAGGCCGTGCGCGCCGACACCACCACCTGCGCGCCCTGCGCATGCAGCAAGGCCGCCGTGGCCCGGCCGATGCCGGTGGAGGCGCCAACCAGCCAGACGGTCTTGCCGGCCCAGTCATGCAGGGGAGGGTTCAGTGCCATGGGGTGCATCGGTCCAGAAGTGAAGCAAGGCGGCCGCGAACAGCTTGAGCAGGCACGGCAGCAGACAGTAGGCCAGGCTCAGCGCGCGCAGCCCTTCGCCCGAGCGACTGCCCGGCTCATAGCCCAAGGCCGCCAGCAGCGGCAAGGACAGCCCGGCGGCGAGTGCGAGGTTGAGCTTGGTCGCGAAGTGCCACCAGCCAAAGTAAGCGCCTTCGAGCCGGCCGCCGTGCCCGGCGCGCTGGATCACCCCGGCCAGCAGGGCGGCAGGCAAGGACAGGTCAGCCCCCAGCGCGATGCCACTGGCCAGGCACACGATCATGAAGGCGGCCACGTCCCCCGCACCCAGCGTGGCCGCCCCGCAGAAGGTGGCGACGGCCAACAGCATGCCGGCCAGCCAGGCACGGGCCAGGCCGAGGCGGGCCACTGCGCGCACCCACAGCGGCATGGACAGCGCGCCTGCCGCGAAATAGCAGGCCAGGAACCCGGGTTCGAAGGCCGGGGCCTGCAGGCGGTCGCGAATGAAGAACAGCACCAGCGTGGCCGGCACGGCGCTGGCCACGCCGTTGATCAGGTAGACGGCGAGCAAGCGCCTGAAATGAATGGACTGCCACGGCCCCGCCGCCGAGGCACCCGCGGCTGTGGCCGCCGTGTCGGGCCGCCGCACGCTGTCCGGTCGCGGGGCGCGCCACAGCAGGCCCAGGCCCAAGCCAAGCAGGCCGCCGAAGACGATCGTGGAGGTCGACAGCCCCGCCAGCGACGGCAGCACGCTGGCCAGCAGCACGCCGGCCAGCGCCAGGCCTTCGCGCCACGACACGATGCGCGCGCGTTGGCCGTCGTCGCCGCCCAGCCGCGCGCCCCAGGCCTGGTGCGCCACCGACAGCACGCTGTAGGCCAGGTAGGTCAGGGCCAGAACGACACCGCACCACCACAGCAGGTGGCCGAGCGCCCAGGCCGGCGGGAAGAACAGGGCACGGAAGCCCAGCGCCAGCACGCCGGCGGCGACCGCCATCCGCACCAGCACCCGGCGTGCCGACTGCGCGAACCAGCGGTCTGCCAGGCGCCCGATCCACGGGTCGGCCAAGGCGTCGAGCAGGCGCGCACCAAGCAGCAAGACGCCGAGCGTGGCCAGCGGCACGCCAAAGGCACTGGCGTAGTGGTTGGGCAGGATCACGTAGAGCGGCAAGGCCACGAAGGCCAGCGGGCCACCCAGCGCGCCATAGCCCAGGCCCTGTCGCCAACCGCCACGCCAGGCGCCGGCGGTCATTTCAAACCCAGCAGCGCGGCGCGCAAGTCCGGCTCGGACGTCGATGGCGCCAGCCAGATGCCGAAGAAGCGCGACGCGAACTCGGCGTCCGCCACCTCGCCGCGCTCACGGCCATTGACATGGAACCAAGCCCCACGGCCCGGGCGATGCAGGCCGGTGATGCGGTCGCCGGCCTGCACATCGGGAAACAGCCGCGTCATGGCCATCAGCCAATGTTCGGACTGGGCCAAGGAGACGGTGCCACCGCGCCGCATCTCCTGCATCGAGCGCTCGGCGATGCTCCGGCCCGCCAGGCTGCGGCCGTACTCGATCTCCAGTGCCAGCGGCGTGCGCGCCCAGTCCTCGGCCGGCAGCGCCGCAGCCGCGGTCCAGAGGCGGATGTCGTACACGTGCAGGCCGAGAAAGCGGAAGCGGGCCTGGCCATGCAGCCGGGCAAGGGGCCACTCGCCGACGAGTTCCACCGGCACCCTGGCCTGGCCCTGCGCTGGCAGCGCGCAGGCGCCAGCGCAGAACAGGACGAGCCGACGCTGCATGGGCCGATGCCGGTTCAGGCGTGGCGCAGCGTGAACTGCACGACGTCGGTGCTGCCGGTGTCGAACGCGGCCTCGCAATAGGCCAGGTACAGGTCCCAGGTGCGCATGAAGGCCTCGTCGAAGCCCTGCGCGCGGATGGTGACGGCCTGCGCGTGGAAGCCCGCGCGCCAGCGGCGCAGGGTCTCGGCATAGTCGGGTCCGAAGGCCAGGGTGTTGTCCACCACCAGCCCGGCGCGTGCAGCGGCGCGGCTGAACTCGCCCGGGCTGGGCAGCAGCCCGCCGGGAAAGATGTATTGCTGGATGAAGTCGGTGGACTTCACGTAGCGCTCGAACAACTCGTCGCGGATGGTGATGGTCTGGATGCAGGCCCGGCCGCCGGGCTTGAGTTGGCGCTTGACCGTCTCGAAGAAGGTGGGCCAGTACTCGCGGCCCACGGCCTCGAACATCTCGATGGACACCACGGCGTCGAAGGGCTCGTCGCTCAGATCGCGGTAGTCCTGCAGGCGCAGGTCGGTGCGCTCGCTCAGGCCGGCACGCGCCATGCGCTGCTGCGCGAATTCAAGCTGCTCGGTCGACAAGGTCAGACCGGTGAGGTGCGCACGTCGCTCGCCGGCCACGGCCTCGGCCACCGCACCCCAGCCGCAGCCGATCTCCAGCACCCGCTGGCCAGGTGCCACGCGGGCCTCGTCGAGCGCGCGCCCGACCTTGGCCGCCTGGGCCTGCGGCAGCGGGTGCGAGCGCTGGCCGTCGAACCAGGCGCTGGAGTAGTTCATGCTCTCGTCCAGCCACTGCCGGTAGAAGGCATTGCCGATGTCGTAGTGGGCGTGGATGTTGCGGCGGCTGCCGCTGCGGCTGTTGCGGTGCAGCGCATGCCGGATGCGGTAGAGCAGGCGGCCCCAGGCGCTGCCGTAGATCACGGCGTCGAGGCGCTCGCGGTTCAGGTTGAGCAGGCGCAGCAGGCCGGGCAGGTCGGGCGAGCTCCAGTGGCCCTGGATGCGGCCTTCGGCGAAACCGATGTCGCCGGATTTCAGCGCCGCACTGCAGGCACGCCAATCGTGAAGGCGCAGCAGCGCCGCGGGTTGTGCACCGGGCGTGCCGAAATGGCGCAGGCTGCCATCGGGCAGCTGCACGTCCAGGCGCCCGACCTGCAGCCGCTGCAGCAGGCGAAACACGGCGCGTCCCGAGGCCGGTATCGGGGCCGCGTGCGCGCACCCGGCCGGTCGAGTGGCGTGCGCGTGCCGGCTGGCCGACTGGTCGAGCTGCGCGCGCAGCGGCAAGGCGCTGCGCGATGTGGCGGTGTTGGGCATGGTCGTGGTGGGGTTGGAATCGCCGACGGTGATCGATCAGCGCGAGACCCAGGCCGCCGGCGGCTCGGGTTTGCGGTGCAAGGGCGTGCGCTTGAGCCACAGTCGCAGGGCCTGCACATGGATGCGCGCCACCACGCCCAGCGTCAGCAGCGGCATGCGCAGGCACAGGCCAAGCACGGCACGCAAAGTGAGCGCACTGAGCCGCCCGCTGACGCTGGTCTGCAGCAGCGGGCCCTCGTCGTTGTCGTGGTCCACGCGCGCAACGGTGCAAGCGCCATGGGGCGAGTCGGCATCGGTGCGGTGAAAGCGAAAGCGGTAGCGCCCCTGCACGCTGCAGAAGGGCGAGACGTGGAACACCTTGTCGGCCACGCATTCGCGGCCGTAGGCCAGCCTGGGGCCATGCAGCAGGTAGGCATGCCGCTCACCAAAGGTGTTGTTCACCTCGGCCACCACGGCCTTGAGCGTGCCGTCCGCCGCATGCGCGTACCAGAAGCTCACCGGCTTGAAGGCAAAGCCCCACACCCGAGGGTAGGTGTGCAGCCAGGCCTCGCCGTCGGCGTCGGTGATGCCGGCATCGCGCAGCAGGGCATCGAGCCAGGCGAGTGCGTCGTCCCCGCCCAGGCCGTGGTCGCGGTGCTGAAAGCTCACCAATCCGGGCCGGTTGATGGCCAGGCCCGGTACGGGCCGGCCTGCTCGGGCGCGCAGGCTGCGCATCGGCAGCATCACGAACCAGGTGGGGTAGGCGAACGCGTGGCGCACCGGGCGCAGCCGCGTGTGGCGCACCTGGCCGATGCCGAGCAGCGGCTGTGCCTGGGCTGGGTCGACGGCAGCAGCTGCGGCGTTCATGGCGTGGTCCTGCGCGCGGTGCGGCACGGGTTCAGGCCGCCAGCGCCTGCGTGCCGCGCCTGCGCATCGCCTGCACCACCTCGAGCGCGGACTTCAACCCGTCCTCGTGAAACCCATAACCCGTCCAGGCACCGCAGAACCAGGTGTGGCGCCGGCCCTGCAGCGACGGCACCTGCTGCTGCGCCGCGATGGCAGCGGCGTCGAACACCGGGTGGTCGTACTGGAAGCGGGCGATCACCTGGTCGGCCTGCGGTTCGCGCAGCGGGTTGAGCGACACCAGCACCGGCTGCCGGAAAGGCAGCGGCTGCAGCTGGTTGATCAGGTAGTGCAGGCAAACGCCATGGCCGTTCTCCTGGTGCGCCGGTGCGTGCTCGTAGTTCCAGGCCGCCCAGGCGCGTTGGTGGCGCGGCAGCAGGGCGGTGTCGGTGTGCAGCAACGCGCGGTTGGGCCGATACCGGATGGCGCCGAGCACTGCACGCTCCTGGGCGCTCGCATCCGCGCCCAGCAGGCGCAGGGCCTGGTCGCTGTGACAGGCCAGGATCAGATCGTCGAAGTGCTCCTGCCCGCGGGCCGTTTGCACGTGCACGCCGGCGCCGCCAGGTTCGCGCCGCACGGCCAGCACCGGGGTGGCCAGGCGCACCTCGCCAATGCGCTCGAGCATGCGCGTCACATATTGGCGCGATCCGCCGCGCACTGTCATCCACTGCGGGCGGTCGCTGATCTGCAGCAGGCCGTGGTTGTGGCAGAAGCGGATCATCGTGGCCACCGGAAAACGCAGCATCTGGTCGGTCGGGCAGGACCAGATGCAGCCGATCATCGGCAGGAAGTACCAGCGTCGGAACGCCGACGAGAAGCGGTGTTCGTCCAGGAACTCGCCGATGCTTTGTTGCAGTGCAGCTTCGGCGCCCCGCACCGCCAGCTGGGTGGTGACCCGGTTGAATCGCAGCACCTCCCACAGCATGCCGATGAATCGTGGGTCGACGAGGTTGCGGCGCTGCGCAAACACCGCGTCGAGGTTGCGCCCGCTCCACTCCAGCGCGCCACCCTCGGCCTGCACGGAAAAGGACATGTCCGACGGCGCCGTGGTCACGCCCAGCTGCTCGAACAGGGCGATCAGCCGCGGGTAGGTGCGCTGGTTGAGCACCAGGAAGCCGGTGTCCACGCCATGGGTCAGCGGCTGGCCGTCGGCGCCGGGCAGGGTCACGTCCACGGTGTTGGCGTGGCCACCGGCCCGGGCGTCGGCCTCGAACAGCGTGACCCGGCAGGGCTCGTGCGCCGGACTGCCCAGCAGGCCGAGGCGGCTGCCGGGCCCGAACGCCGAGTCGCGAGGTGCCGGGCTCAGGTGCCAGGCGGCGGCCAGTCCGGCGATGCCGGCGCCGATGACGGCGACGCGCCGCATGGCTCAGGCCTTCCCAAGGGCTTCAACCCCCTGACAGATGCCCGCGTCACGCCAGCCGGATGGGATGCCCCGGCCCGGAACGATTGAGGAGTTGTTCATAGTTTGTCCTAGACAAATATACATTCGAAGGCGATGATACGGCGAAATACAAATCCTTGTCGACGACACAATCGGGCTCGGCATGTTTGCCGGCCCACCTTGCCTTCCAGACCGCCCACCCCATCGCCCACCCCATGAAACCCGGCCCCTTCCCCGATGGCCTGCGGCTGAACATCGCTGCCGTCGAGCGCGAAACCCGCATCGGCAAGGACACGCTGCGGGTGTGGGAGCGCCGTTACGGTTTCCCGCTGCCCGAGCGCGATGTCCATGGCGAGCGCCTGTATCCGCCCGACCAGGTGGAGCGCCTGCACCTCGTGCGGCGCCTGCTCGACGCGGGCCACCGGCCGGGCCGCGTGGTGCCGATGAACCTAGCCGGCCTGCGCGAGCTGGGCCAGACCGCGCCGCAGGCGCGCCGGGCCGTCGCCCAGGACGCCGCGCCACCGCAAGTCGACGCGTCCGATGGCGAGGTGCAGGCCCTGCTGCAATGGGTGCGGGCGCACGAGCCGGCGCAGTTGCAGCGCGCGCTGGGCCAAGGCCTGCTGCGCCGGGGCCTGGCAGGCTTCGTGGTGGATCTGGCCATCCCCTTCATGCACGCGGTGGGTGCGGCCTGGGCCCGCGGCCAGCTGGCCGTGTTCGAGGAGCACCTGGCCAGCGAGGTGCTGGACACCACCCTGCGCGCCGCGCTCGCGTCCGGGCCTGCGCCGGGCAGCGCCAGTTCGCCGCGCGTCGTGCTGTCCACACTGCAGGGTGAGACCCACGGCCTGGGCCTGCTGATGGCCGACGCCCTGTTCTCGGTGGAAGGCTGCGCCTGCATGAACCTGGGGTGCCAGACCCCCGCACAGGACCTGGTGGCCGCAGCCCGGGCGCACCGGGCCGACATCGTGGTGCTGAGCTCGTCCGCCGCCAGCAACCCGGCCAAGGTGGCCGAAGCCCTGGCGGCCTTGCGCGCCTTGCTGCCCCCCTTGATCGAGCTGTGGTCCGGCATGCCCCATGCGGCGCTGTGCCGGCGTGGCATTGCCGGTGTGCGGCTGCTCGACCGCCTGGACCAGATCGGCCCCCAGTTGCAGCGCTGGCGTGCCGCTCAATAACGCAACCAGAAAGCGTCCCATCGCATGAACACCCTGGTCCTGTACGGCGTGGCGTTTCTGGTGCTGGGCGTGCTCGACGGCCTGTGGCTGGTCTACGTGGCGCGCGATTTCTACCAGCGCGAGATCGGTCCCCTGCTGCTGACCGAGGTGCGCAAGGTCCCGGCCCTGCTGTTCTACCTGGGCTACCCGATGGGGCTGGTGCTGTTGGCCCTGACCCCGCGGCCGGACACGCTGGCCATGGCCGTGGCCCGCAGCGCCCTGCTCGGCCTGGTGGCCTACGGCACCTACGACCTCACCAACCTGGCCACGCTGAAGGGCTGGAGCGTGCGCATGGCACTGGCCGACACGGCCTGGGGCTGCTTCGCCAGCGCTGCGGCCGGGGGCGCGGTGTGGTGGGTGGCCCGACGCTGGGCCTGACGCTGGGCCAGACGCCGTCTGGCCTGCCTGGATCGCACACGGTTCGGGCGCACCTGCCGTCGTCGACGACGGCCCGAAGGCCCTAAGATTCCGGCGTCTTCAAGCACTGCCCACGGGGTTGTCACATGGATCAAGCCGTTCGTCGATTGCCGCGCCACGCCCTGGTGCTGGCCTTGTCGTCCAGCCTCGTGGCCTGTGTGGTGGTGCCCCCGCGCGAGCGGCATGGCGGTGGGCCGCCGCCCGGCGCTCCCCCGCCGGTTTACAGCCCGCCAGCGCCGGTCTACAGCCCGCCGCCACCCGTGGTCGTCGCAGCGCCGGTGGTGCAGCTGGTGCCACCACCTCCGCCGCTGCGGATCGAGCTGCGACCGGCCGCACCCGCCGCGCATTGGTTCTGGGTGGAGGGCCACTGGCGTTGGGACGGCCAGCGTCACCAATGGGAGCCCGGGCGCTGGGTCGAGCCGCGCCAAGGCGAGTCGCATGTGCCGGCACGCTGGGCCCTTGAGGGTGGCATCTGGGTGTACCACCCAGCGCGCTGGCAGCGTGCACCGGCCGCCGCCGGCCCCATCGCCGTCGCGATTCCGGCGCCTCCGCCGCTGCGGCACGAGGCGGTCCCGCGGCGACCCGGCCCCGGCACCTTCTGGATCGAAGGCCATTGGCGCTGGGAGCGTGGCACCCACGTCTGGGTGGCAGGCCGCTGGGAGCGCGAGCGGCGCCAGGAGCGCTGGGTGCCGTCAGAATGGAAACTGCTGCAGGGCAGCGGCTGGACCTTCGTCGAAGGCCACTGGTCGCGGCGCTGATTTCTGGGCCCCGACGGGGCCGGTGCGTCAGGCGGCGTCTTCGCCGATGACGATGCGCGCGTCGCTGAGGTAGCGGTGCGGCGGCACCTCCAGGTTGGTCGGGGCGGGCTTGTTCTTGAACACGCGCCCGGCGCCATCGAAGGTGGATCCATGGCACGGGCAGAAGAAGCCCCCGTGCCAGTCAGCCCCCACGCTGGGGTTGGCGCTGCCGGCCGGCACTTCGGTGGGCGAGCAGCCCAGGTGCGTGCAGATGCCCACGGCAACGAAGATGTCGGCCTTGGCCGAGCGGGTCTCGTTGCGCGCATAGGCCGGCTGCTGGTCGCGTGCCGAGCCGGGGTCGGCCAGCTGGGCCTCCTGGCCCTTCAGCGCGGCCAGCATCTCCGGCGTGCGGCGCACGACCCACACGGGCTTGCCGCGCCATTCCACGGTCTTGCTGCCGCCAGGCGGAATGTCGGCGATGTCCACCTCCACCGCCGCACCCCCCGCCTTGGCGCGATCGCTCGGCGCGAAACTGGACACCAGGGGAACGACGGTGGCCAGGGCGGCCACGCCACCGGCGGCGCCAGTGGCCAGCACCCAGGTGCGGCGCTCGGGGTCCATCGGCGGGGTCAGGGCGAGGGTGTTGGCATTGGCGTTCATCGTGGCTTTCGGAAGGCAGGTGTCCATGCCCTATCAAGTTGCGTGCCAAGGCCGGGCTGGGCGGCCAGCGACGCGCCCGTGGCGCAGGGATCGGCGCGTGGACGGGCAGGCCCTGCGCCCACGGGTCGACGGCAAGCAATGCCAGGCCACGACCTTCTTTTCTGCCAACTTTGGCGTAAAGGTGTCAAACTTGGCGCAATCGATGCCCAACCAAGGCCGCGCCATGCCCATGAACATCGTTCCGATCTACCGCAACGGGTCCAACCACCCGCAGGCGCAGGTCTGTGCCGGCTGCGAGGTGCGGCGCTCGGCGCTGTTCGGCGCGCTGGACGACGCCACGCTGGACAGCATCCACGCCCACATCGACGATGTGCCGGTGGCCGCCGATGGGGTGATCTACGGCCAGGGCGATCCCGGCACGTCGGTGTTCACGGTGCGCAGCGGCATCGTGCGCTTCGAGCGCGCCACCGCACGCGGCGACCGCCGCATCGTGCGCCTGGCCGGCCGCGGCGACCTGATCGGCCAGGAGGTGCTGATGAAGCGCCCCTATGCCGACGACGCCGTGGCCTGCACCGACGTGCAGCTGTGCCGCATCCCGCGCGGCCTGGTCGACCGGCTGGGCGACGAGAACTCCGCCTTGCTGCGCGAGCTGATGGCCCGCCTGCAGCGCGCGCTCGACGACGCCGAGGCCTGGGTGGCCGAGCTGGCCATGGGCCCGGCGCGGCGCCGCGTGCTGCGCCTGCTGGACAAACTGAGCGAGCACGCCGATGCCTCGGGCTCGGTGTGGCTGCCGCGGCGCGAGGAGATGGGTGCGATGCTGGACATGACGGTGGAGACCGCCAGCCGCCTGGTCAGCCAGCTGCGCCGCGAGGGCGTGCTGGCGCGCGACGGCAAGCGCGTGGCGCGGCTGGACCGCGACGCGCTGCAGCGCGCGCTGCAGCAGCAGGACACGGTGTGAGATGAAGCGCCCCGCTGCCGCGCGCGTGCCGGCGCGGACCTCGCACGCCAGCGCCGATGCCGCCGCACCGCTGCCCGAGCTGGTGTCCTACCTCGAAGGCCTGCCCGAGCCGCACATCCTGTTCGACCGGCACTACCGCATCCTGGCCGCCAACGCCGCCTACCGGCGCGAATTCAGCCCGGCTCAGCCGGTGGTCGGACGCACCTGCTACGAGGTCTCGCACCAGTTCGCCCAGCCTTGCGATCAATGCGGCGAGAGCTGCCCCTTGCAGCGCTCGCTCGATTCCGGCCAGCGCGAGCGCGTGCTGCACCTGCACCACACCCCGCTGGGCGAGGCCTACGTCAACATCGAGCTCGTGCCGCTGCGCAATGCCCGCGGCGAGCAGGCCTATTTCATCGAGAAGATGGAGCCACTGCGCACCGCCGCCGACGCTGCCGCGTCCACAGCGATGATCGGCCGATCCCCGCCCTTCCAGGCCATGCTCGGGCTGGTGGCTCGGGTGGCGCCGTCCAATGCCAACGTGCTGCTGCTGGGCGAATCGGGCACCGGCAAGGAACTGCTGGCGCGCGCCATCCACGAGGCCAGCGCGCGCGCGGCGGCGCCGCTGGTGGTGGTCGATTGCGCCAGCCTGCCCGAGGCGCTGTTCGAGAGCGAGTTGTTCGGCCACGAGCGCGGCGCCTTCACCGGCGCGCACGCCAGCAAGGCGGGCCTGGTCGAGGCCGCCAGCGGCGGCACGCTGTTCCTCGACGAGGTGGGCGACATCCCGCTGGCCATGCAGGTGAAGCTGCTGCGCCTGCTCGAAAGCGGCACGTTCCGCCGCGTGGGCAGCAACGAGCTGCGCCGCGCCGACCTGCGCCTGCTGTCGGCCACGCACCGTGACCTGCCCGACATGGTGGCGCGTGGCGCCTTCCGCGCCGACCTGTTCTACCGGCTCAGCACCTTCCCGATCCGCCTGCCCGCCTTGCGCGATCGCAGCGACGACATCCCGCCGCTGGCCGCAGCGCTGCTCGCGCGGGTGGCGCCGCAGCGCCGCCTGGGCCTGTCCGGCGCAGCACTGGCGCTGCTGCGCGAGCAGGCCTTTCCCGGCAACATCCGCGAATTGCGCAATGTGCTGGAACGCGCCGCGCTGCTGACCGATGGCCACACCATCGGGCGCGATCAGGTGCATGCAGCCCTGGCCGGCGCCATGCCGAACGCGCTGGCCACGCCGATCGAGCCAGCACCGGCGGCCAGCCCCCGGCTGCGCGATGCCGAGCAGGCCGCCGAACGCGCGGCGCTGCGCGAGGCCCTGCAGACGCACTCCGGCAGCCGGGCTGCCCTGGCGTCGCGCCTGGGCATCAGCGAACGCTCTCTTTACCGCAAGCTCAGCCAACTCAACCAGACCAAGCTCGCGGCCCGCGAATTGCCTTGATCGGCCGGGCTTGCGGCATGGCAAGTTGTTCTTGACATCCGTCAGGGAGAATTGCTCTAGCGCATGTTCCTGTCAGCATGCTCAAGCAGAATCCACCCATGAACGATACCCCCACCCCTATCAACGCGGCCGCGGCAGCGGTTGATTCGCCCGAAGAGCAAAGCGGCGTCATCGTCTCGCTCTACCAGAAGCACCGGAAGATCTATGCGCGGGCCGTCACCGGCCAGTTCGCCCAGTGGCGCTGGGGCTTGGTCTGGTTCACGCAGGTGCTGTTCTATGCCCTGCCCTGGCTGCAGTGGAACGACCGCCAGGCGGTGCTGTTCGACCTGGTGTCGCGGCGCTTCTACATCTTTGGCCTGGTGCTGTACCCGCAGGATCTGATCTACCTGTCGGCGCTGCTGATGATCTCGGCGTATGCGCTGTTCCTGTTCACCACGGTGGCCGGGCGGCTGTGGTGCGGCTACGCCTGCCCACAGACCGTGTACACCGAGATCTTCATGTGGTTCGAGCGGCACATCGAGGGCGACCGCGCCCAGCGCATGCGCCTGGACAGCGGCCCCTGGAACCTGAACAAACTGTGGCGCAAGAGCGGCAAGCAGGCGGTGTGGGTGGCCTTTGCGCTGCTCACGGGCTTCAGCTTCGTGGGCTACTTCACCCCCATCCGCACCCTGGCGGCCGAGCTGGTGAGCTTCGGCTTCGGCCCCTGGGAATGGTTCTGGGTGCTGTTCTACAGCTTCGCCACCTATGGCAATGCCGGCTTCATGCGCGAGCAGGTGTGCAAGTACATGTGCCCCTACGCACGCTTCCAGAGCGCGATGTTCGACAAGGACACGCTGATCATCACCTACGACACCGAGCGTGGCGAGCCCCGCGGTGCGCGCGGCCGCAAGGCCGATCCCGCCAAGCTGGGCCTGGGCCATTGCGTGGACTGCGACCTGTGCGTGCAGGTCTGCCCCACCGGCATCGACATCCGCAATGGCCTGCAGTACGAGTGCATCGGCTGCGCCGCCTGTGTGGACGTGTGCAACGGCATCATGGACAAGATGGGCTACCCGCGCGGCCTGGTGCGCTACGGCACGCAGAACAGCCTGGCCCAGCACCTGGACAAGTCCACCACGCTCAAGCGCGTGTTCCGCCCGCGCGTGCTGGTCTACACCGCCATCCTGATCCTCATCCTCACGCTGTTTGCCGTCAGCATCGCGCTGCGCCATCCCTTCCGGGTGGACGTGGTGCGCGACCGCGCCTCGCTGGCCCGCATCGTGGACGACGGCAAGATCGAAAACGTCTACCGGCTGCAGATCATGAACAACGCCGAGCAGGCGCAGCGTTACCGCGTCCGCGTGGAAGGTCTGCCCGGCATCGTGGTGAGCGAACGCGCCGATGTGGACGTGGGCCCGGCCGAGGCCCGCTGGATCACGCTGGGCGTGCAACTGCCCCCGGGCGCGGCGCAGCAGGCCGGCCCGGGCGCACACGCGATCCACTTCGAGATCGAGCGCATCGCCTCCACCGCCGAGCCCAGGGCCGTGAAGCTGGAAGAGAAGTCCACCTTCGTGGTACCGCGGTGATCGGCCGCAACGCCTGGCAACGCCTGGGCCTGGGCCTGCTGGGCCTGGCCCTGTTGATCGGGCTGGCCTTCGTGGTGATGCGCTCGGGGCCCCTGGCGCCGACGCGGGTCACGGTGGTCAAGGCCACGGCCGGCAGCTTCGCGCCGGCGCTGTTCGGCATCGGCACGGTGGAGGCACGGCGCGCCTACCTGATCGGCCCGACAGCGGCCGGCCGGGTGCGGCGCGTGGCGGTGGACGTGGGCGACAGCGTCAAGGCCGGCCAGCTGCTGGCCGAGATGGACCCGGTGGACCTGGACGAGCGCCTGGCCGCGCTGGACGCCTCGCTGGCCCGCGCCGGCAGCGCGGTGGCCGGCGCGCAGGCGCAGTTGAAGGATGCCAAGGCCCGGCAGGAGCTGGCCGCCATCAATGCGCGCCGCTATGTCGACCTGGGCGAGAAGAACTTCATGAGCGCCGGCGCGGTCGAGGCCAAGCTGCAGGAGCAGGTCTCGGCCGATGCCGGCGGCAGTGCCGCCGAGGCCAACCTGGCCGCCGCGCGCCAGGACCTGCAGCGCCTGGCCGCGGACAAGGCCGGCCTGCGGCAACAGCGCGACAACGCCCGCTTGCTCGCGCCCGTCGATGGCCTGGTCACGGCCCGCGACGCCGAGGCCGGCTCCACCGTGGTGGCCGGCCAGGCGGTGCTGCGCCTGATCGACCCGGCGTCGCTGTGGGTCAAGGTGCGCTTCGACCAGGGCCGCTCCAATGGCCTGGCCGCCGGGCTGCCGGCACGCATCGTGTTGCGCGCGGCGCCGGACCGGCCCCTGGCGGGCAAGGTGCTGCGCGTCGAGGCCTTGAGCGACAGCGTCACCGAGGAGCGCATCGCACAAGTCGCCTTCGAGACCCTGCCCACCGGCGTCTCGGTGGGTGAGCTGGCCGAGGTGACGCTGCAGTTCCCGAACACTGCGCCGGCCCTGCTGGTGCCCAATGCCAGCATCAAGCGGCGCGGCGAGCAAACCGGCGTATGGCGGGTGTCCGGTGGAGCCTTGGGCTTTGCACCGGTGCGCACCGGCCTGGCCAGCCTGGACGGCCAGGTGCAGGTGCTCGACGGCCTGAAGGACGGCGACGCCGTGGTGGTCTACAGCGAAAAAGACCTCGCCGCCGACAGCCGAATCCAGGTGGTGGACGCCATCGCCAAGGCCCGGCCGTGATCAGCCTGGCCGGGCGCGACATCCTGCATTCCTGGGGCAAGTTCGTGCTCACCGGCGTGGGGCTGGGCCTGCTCATCGGCGTGACGCTGAGCATGGCCGGCATCTACCGCGGCATGGTCGACGATGCCCATGCCCTGCTCGACAACAGCGGCGCCGACCTGTGGGTGGTGCAGCAGGACACGCAGGGCCCCTACGCCGAGTCGTCCAGCCTTCGAGACGACGCGGTGCGCAGCGTGCTGGGCCTGCCCGGCGTGGCCCGCGCCGCCAACGTCACCTACCTCACCATGCAGGTGCGCCAGGGCGACGACGACGTGCGCGCCATGGTGGTGGGCTTCGAGCCTGGCCAGCCCGGCGAGCCGGCCACGCTGGTGGCGGGCCGCCACATCACGCGCAGCCACTACGAGGCGGTGGCCGATGTGCGCACCGGCTTCCAGATCGGCCAGCGCCTGCGCATCCGGCGCCACGACTACCAAGTGGTGGGCCTGACCCAGCGCATGGTGTCCTCCGGCGGCGACCCGATGGTGTTCATCCCGCTCAAGGACGCGCAGGAGGCGCAGTTCCTGAAGGACAACGACGCCATCCTGAACGACCGCGCGCGCACCGCCGCCAACCCCGGCCTGAACCGGCCCGGCGTGCCCGGCCTGCTCGACGCCATCCAGGCCTCGCAGGCCAGCAACCGCAACGTCAACGCCGTGCTGGTGCAGGTGGCGGCCGGGCAATCGCCCGAAGCGGTGGCCGAACCCATCCGCCGCTGGAAGCACCTGCAGGCCTTCACCCGCGCGCAGATGGAAGAGATCCTGATCGCCAAGCTGATCGCCACCTCGGCCAAGCAGATCGGCATGTTCCTGGTGATCCTGGCCATCGTCAGCGCGGCCATCGTGGCCTTCATCATCTACACCATGACGCTGGGCAAGATCCGCGAGATCGCGGTGCTCAAGCTCATCGGCACGCGCAACCGCACCATCGCCGGCATGATCCTGCAGCAGGCGCTGGGCCTGGGCCTGATCGGCTTCACCGTCGGCAAGGTCGCCGCCACGTTCTGGGCACCGATCTTCCCGAAGTACGTGCTGCTGGAGCCGGGCGACGCCGTGCGTGGCCTGGTGGTGGTGATGCTGATCTGCGCGCTGGCCAGCACGCTGGCGATCCGGGTGGCGCTCAAGGTCGATCCGGCCGCTGCGATAGGTGGGTAGGATGGCCGATGCCGGTATCCTGATCGAAGGCCTGCGCAAGCGCTACGGCCAGGGCGAGACGGCCGTCGATGCCCTGAAGGACGTGAACATGAGCGTGCTGCCCGGCGAGGTGGTGGGCCTGATCGGCCCGTCCGGCTCGGGCAAGAGCACGCTGCTGAAGTGCCTGGGCGCGGTGACCGAGCCCAGCGCCGGCCGCATGGTGCTGGGCGGCGAGACCATCTACGACGGCCGCTGGAAGGCCCGGGACCTGCGCGCGCTGCGCCGTGACCGCATCGGTTTCGTGTTCCAGGCGCCCTATCTGATCCCGTTTCTCGACGTCACCGACAACGTCGCGCTGCTGCCCATGCTGGCGGGCCGGCCCAACGCCCAGGCGCGTGCCCGCGCGCTGGAGCTGCTGGCCGCACTGGACGTGGCGCACCGCGCCAAGGCGCAGCCCTCGGAGCTGTCCGGCGGCGAGCAGCAGCGCGTGTCCATCGCCCGCGCGCTGGCCAACCAGCCGCCCGTGATCCTGGCCGACGAGCCCACCGCGCCGCTGGACAGCGAGCGGGCGCTGGCGGTGATGCGCATCCTCAACCAGATGGCGCAGCAGTACCGCACCGCCATCATCGTGGTCACGCACGACGAGAAGATCATCCCCACCTTCCGCCGCATCTACCAGATCCGCGACGGCCGCACCTTCGAGGAAGCCGGGCAGGGGCGCAGCCTGTAGGCTGTGGGCCTGCCCGCCTTTGCCCGCCCAGAAACCCGACCGAGCATCGCTGCCCATGATCCAGGCCCACGACACCCTGCCCCTGATCGACGACGAACTGGACCTGATGGCCGAGCTGCTGCCCTTGGCGGGCCGCGACATCGTCGAGCTGGGCTGCGGCGCCGCCGCGATGGCACGCGCGCTGCTGCTGCGCCACCCCGACTGCCACGTCACCGCGCTGGAAGTGGACCAGCGCCAACATGCCAAGAACCTGGCCGCGCCGGCCGCGGGGCTGCACTTCATGCTGGGCGGCGCCCAGGCCATCCCGCTGCCCGACGCCGGCTTCGACATCGCCTGGATGCTCAAGTCACTGCACCACGTGCCCCTGCCTTTGATGGTCCAGGCCCTGGGCGAAGCGGCGCGGGTGCTGCGGCCGGGCGGCCACCTGTATGTTTCCGAGCCCGTTTACGCCGGGCCGCTGAACGAGCTGATCCGGCACTTCAACGACGAGGGCGTGGTGCGGGCGGCCGCGCAGGCCGCTTTGGACGAGGCCCTGCGCAGCGGCCCCTGGACACAGGTGGCCGAACGCCGTTTCGCGGTGCCGGTGCGCTTCGCCGACTTTGCCGACTTCGAGCGCCGCATGATGCGCCCGACCTTTGCCGACCACCACATCGACGCGGCCATGCTGGCCACCGTGGGCGCCGCCTTTGCGCCGCACTGCGGCCCGGACGGCGCGCACTTCACGCGGCCGATGCACCTGCGCCTGCTGCGCCGCGCCTGATCGGCGGCTGCGGCGCGCTACTTCGCCACGCAATCGTCCGTGGCCTGCGGGCGGCACAGGCGGCTGTCGTCGATCGTGTAGGTGGCCTGTCGAAGCAGCTGCTGCAGTGGCCGCTGCGCATTCGCACCGCAGACCAGGCGCGGCGTGCCGCACAGCTCGCGCGGGTCGGGGCTGCAGCCCTCGAGCTGCGGCAGGTGGCCAGCCCAGGCGATCGGTGCGCTCGACACCCGGCCGCCCACCAGCACCGCCAGGGTCTGGGGCAAGGCCGACTGCGCCAGGATCTCGCCCAGGCTGCGGCGCCCCTCGGTGTCCAGGATCACCAGGTCGGCCCATTCGCCATGCGCCAGCGCACCCACCTGGCCGGCCAGGCCCACGGCGCGAGCGCCGTCGGAGGTCATCATGCGGTGCAGGTCGCTCGGCGTGAGCAGGCCGTGCAGCGCATCGCGGTTGTAACGTTCCAGGCAACGGGCCTCGTCCAGCACCGTGAGCGAGCCCGAGGGCGACCAGTCCGTGCCGATGGCCAGCGTCACGCCAGCGGCCTTCAATGCCGTCACCGGCGCCGTCGCACCATAGAGCTGGAAGTTCGAGCGCGGCGACAGCACCACCGCCACACTCTGCGCCTGCAGTCGGCTGATCTGCGCCGGCGAGATCGCCACGCCGTGGATGAAGACACTGGGCGTGAGCTTGGCCCGAATCGCGTCGAGCACGCAGTCCACCTCGTGGCGTGCGCCCTCGTTGGTGCCTTCGCCCACGTGCGGGATGAAGCCGTTGGCCGGCGTGAAGCGCACCGCCGCCACCTGCTGCGCGGTGCAGGGCGCCGGCAGCACGGCCATGCTGCCGGCGTCACCCACCGGGAAGGTGTTGTCCAGCAGCGGCAGGCCGAAAGGCGCGCCCAGCGGATTGCCCTCGCCGGGCAGCTTGAGGTTGCGCGCAAAGGCCTGGTAGTCCTTGGCGCCGGACACCGCCGTCGTGCCGCTCATCGCATGCCGCAGCATGGCGCGCTCGCTCACCTCGGCCGCCACGGCCTTGTCCTTGGGCGCGTCTCCCTCGAAGCCGCGCTCGGCCGCACTCAGGCGTCGCCACTCGTTGCGGTGCGCCCACTTCAGCACCGGTGGCGCAGCGGGTTGCTGGTAGCTGTAGTCGATGTGCTCGTGCAGGTTCATCCACCCGGCCGACACCAGGGCGCCCGGGCAATCCAGCAGCACGGCGTCGCTGGGCGGCGGCACGCAACCGGCGGCTTCGATGCGGCCGTCGGCATTGATCACCAGCGTGCCGCCGATGAACAGGCGCCCCGCGCTGATCAGGTTGGCGCGGATGGCCTGGCGCTCGCCCGAACCCGAGAAGCTGCAGGCCGCGGCGCGGCCGGCATAGGCCGCGTCGCAGACCTGCGTGGGGTAGCCACCACCATCGAGCAGCGCCGCAGCCCGGCCGAACGGCGCGGGCACCAGCGGCGCGCAGGCGGCCAAGGCCAGGGTCAGGCAGGCGAGCAGGGTCTTCGTCATGGGCTGGGCCTTTCGCAGCCGGCATTGTGCGGCGGCGCAGAACGCGGTGGACGGGCGGCGCCAGCACAATGCACGCCGGGCCGGCCTGAGTTCGTGCAGGCCACGCCGGCCCCCACCCAGCCCAGGATCGCCGCATGACGCAACGCAGCCCTTACGACGCCTTGTCCACCGCGCGGCAGCGCCTGCTGTGCGTGGTGTTCATCGCACTGACGCTGGTCTACGGCCAGTTGCTCAAGCGCCAGGGAGAGCCGCTGATGGCTGCGCTGCCGCACGGCATCGTCAGCCTGGAGCTGCCCGGCACCCCGGCCGTGGCACAGCAGATGATCACCTCGTTGGGCGCGCTGGCGCCGGTGGCGCGGCGGCAGGTGCAACTGGATTTCGGCTACCTGCTGCTCTATCCCGTGGCCTTCAGTCTGGTCTGCGCCTTGCTGGCCGAACGCAACGGCCCGGGTCTGGCGCGCTTCGGGCGGTTGATGTCGTGGGCCGTGCTGCTGGCCGCGCCACTGGACGCGATCGAGAACGTGGCGCTGCTGCAGATGCTGGACGGGCAGACCCAGGCCCCGTGGCCGCAGCTGTCCACGGTGTGCGCCACGCTGAAGTTCTCGCTCCTCATCGCGGCCGCCGGCCAGACCGTGCTGGGCCTGCTCGGCATGGTGCTGGCGCGCAGGCGACGCGGCTGAAGCCCGGCGGCCGTGGAGGCCAGACGCCTCGGCGCGAGGCCTGCCAGCACCCGCCTCGCCGCCCACGGTGCCGTGTTCTTTACGCCGCACAATGGCCCATCCCCCCGGCATGTGCACGCCACGCCCTCGAGAAAGCCCGCATGAGCTTCGTCGTTTCGAACATTGATACTAACTTGCGTTCAAAGATATAGAAGTCACCCAGGCGAAGCCCGTCATTGATTGAGTTCTGTCAGAGTCGTCGCAGCCCTTGGTGAGTGCAACTTCGACGGCATCGAGGTCTGCGAAGACATGGTTGGCAAAGCAGTCTTCGCGCACCGCCTCCCACAGGTGCTCGGCCGGGTTGAGTTCTGGGCTGGCAGCCAGTTGGCTGCCAGCCGGCGTCGACCACAATGAATTCCTCGCGTGGCGCTGGTCGCGGAACCACGCGTTCACGCGCCAGGGCTGACCGCCTGAAGGCAAGAGCTCAGCGGCGCCGGGGGCGTTGTGGCAGCAAGCGGGTGCCCAGCAGGGCCCCGCTGGCCGGCCCTGCTCAGCGCTCTCGGCTCTGGGCGAAGTTTTAAAGGGCCTGCCGCAACGTCACCTTCGGATGCGGCCGAGCTGCCTCGCGGTCGAGTCGGTAGACGCCGGCGCGTAGGCGTTGAATCTCCGCGACCGTCAACATTCCGCCGGCCTGCCTCGCTCGACAATGGCGCGACAGGTCTTGCTCTTGGTCTGCGCTGAGGTGCTGATGGCGTCTGCCACCCGGGGCGCCTGGGTCACCGACCAAGCAACTGCCAATCTCCCCGCCGAACTGCCCGCGTGGCTCTGATCAGAACGCACTGGAGCGCTGGTACCGGGGGGCGCCAGTCGGCTTGTTGATCAAACTCTTCATCCACGACTCCTTGAGCACGTGGATGACATCATATCTAATCATGGCCGATGCAAAGTGGTATGAGGCGTCCATCGGCACGCTGACGCTGAACAACCCGCACAAGCGCAATGCGCTGAGCGAAGCCCTCGTCAGGGAACTGATCGCGTCTTTCGAAGCCATGCAGGCGGCCGAGGTGCGGGTCGTTGTCCTGCGGGCGGCAAGCGGTGCCAAGGTGTGGTCGGCCGGACACGATGTCGACGAACTGCCGCTGGATGGCCGTGACCCCTTGGGCTGGGACGATCCCCTGCGCCATCTGGTGCGGACGATCGAGAACTTTCCCTGCCCGGTGATCGCCATGGTCGAAGGCGGCGTGTGGGGTGGGGCCTGCGAGGTCGTGCTGGCCTGCGACGTGGTCATCGCTGCGCCCAGCGCCACCTTTGCGGTCACGCCGGCACGGCTGGGCGTGCCCTACAACGTCAGTGGCATGAACACCTTCATGAATGCGGCCAACATCCGCATCATCAAGGAGATGGCCTTCACCGCACAGCCCGTGGGCGCCGAGCGTGCGGAGCGCATGGGCATGATCAACCACCTGGTCGGCGGCGACGAACTGCTGGCCTTCACGGACAACATGGCCCGTGTCATCGCCGGCAACTCGCCGCTGTCGATCCGCGTGATGAAGGAGCAACTGCGCGTGCTGACAGGCGCCAACCCCATGACCCCGCGTGGCTTCGAGCGCATCCAGGGCCTGCGCCGCATCGTGTACGACAGCGCCGACTACCGCGAAGGCATCCTGGCCTTCAAGGAAAAGCGGCCACCGAAATTCAGCGGTCGTTGAGGCCGAAGCCGAGCGCCTCCTTTGGCCTTGCGCAAGCCATGCACCCCCTTGCGCTCAATCCGGCCAGGTGCGCGCCGCTGCAGAATGGAGGCTGCCGACGCATTGGCCGCAGGGCAAGGTGCCGAGGTGCAGGGCGGCGCGGCGCCAGCGTGAATCGGCCAGGCGCCGGGCGTCATTTCAAGGCGAGGGCTTTTCATGCTCAGGTGGAGGTCGATGGCGGCGTGCAGCTCGGGCCCTTGGTCGGGTCGCGCAGCGCTGCGCCGGTGGCGCACGGCTGCGTTGGCCCTGCTGTGGCTGTTTGTTGCTGCCGGCGCCGCCCTGGGCCAGGCGCCGCCGTCGAGCGCGGCGCCCAAGTCGATCACGGTGGTGATGGACGACAACTACCCGCCGTTCGTCTTTCGCGACTCGAACGGTCAGCTGCAGGGGATCCTCAAGGACACCTGGGCGCTGTGGCAGGCACACACCGGCATCGCCGTCCGCCTGCAGGCGATGGACTGGGCCAAGGCGCAGCAGGCGATGCTGGCCGGCCAGGCCGACGTCATCGACACCATCTTCGTGACCGAGCCGCGCAGGCGCCTCTACGACTTCACCGCGCCATACGCCAAGCTCGAGGTCCCGATCTTCTTCCACCAGAGCATCAGCGGCATCGTCAACGCCGATTCGTTGAAGGGGTTCACGGTCGGCGTGAAGGATGGCGACGCCTGCATCGACGTGCTGCGCGGCCATGGCGTCGACAGCATGAAGACCTATCCGAGCTACACGGCCGTCATCTCGGCCGCCAGCGCCGGCGAGGTGCGCGTCTTCTGCGTGGACCAGCCGCCCGCGCTGTACCTGCTCAACCAGCTCGGCGTCGAGAAGGACTTCCGCCGGTCGGTGCCCTTGTATTCGGGTGAGTTTCACCGCGCGGTGGCGAAGGGCAATGCCGCGCTGCTGAAGGTGCTGGAAGCCGGCTTTGAGCAGATCACCGCATCGGAGCGTCAGGCGATCGAGGACAAGTGGTACGGGTCGGTGAACCAGCGCGACATCCCGCCGTTCTTCCGCTATGGCGCCTACGCCTTGCTCGGCGCGGTGGTCGCGGCCCTGATCTTGACGGTCTGGAGCCTGGCGCTGCGCCGCCGCGTGGCGGCGAAGACCGCCGAGTTGTCGCAATCGCTCGAGGCGCTCGGTGCGGCCAAGCGCTCGGCCGAGCAAGCACTCGCGCAACTCGACGCCACGCTCGGGGCCATCCCCGACCTGCTCTTCGAGACCGACATCGAGGGCCGTTACCTCGACCACCGCGCCGGCCGGGCCGACTTGCTCGTCCTCCCGCCCGAGCAGTTGATCGGGCGCACGGTCAGCGACGTGATGCCCCCAGCAGCGGCGCAGTCGATCCTTGAGGCACTGCGCCAGGCGTCGCGCCACGGAAGCTCGACGGGCGCCCAGTTTCGTCTCGACTTGCCGCAGGGCGAGCATTGGTTCGAGTTGTCGATTGCACGCAAACGCAGCGGGTCGGTCGAGGGCGAGCGCTTCGTGGTGCTGTCCCGCGACATCACCGATCGCAAGCGTGCGGAGACCGCGCTGCAACAGAGCGAACAGAGCTTCCGCCATTTCTTCGAGGCCGGCCTGGTGGGCATGGCGATCACCGTGCCCGACAAGCACTGGGGCAAGTTCAACCAGCGCCTGGCCGAAATGTTCGGCTACAGCCCCCAAGAGCTGAACGACCTGACCTGGTCTGGGCTCACCCATCCCGACGACCTGGCCGCCGACGAAGCGAACTTCCAGCGCGTGATGGCCGGGCAAACCGATGGCTACACGATGGACAAGCGCTTCATCCGCAAGGATGGTGAGGTGCTGCACGCCTCGATCGCGGTGCGCTGTGAACGCAACGAGCAAGGTCAGGCCGAGCGCTTCTTTGCCGTCGTCGAAGACATCAGCCAGCGCAAGCGCGCCGAGGCGGCCCTGACCCAGCACCGCGACGAGCTGGAGCGGCTGGTGCAAGCGCGCTCGCGTGAGCTGGTCGATGCGCGTGACGTGGCGGTGGCCGCCAGCCGAGCGAAGAGCGAGTTCCTGTCGAGCATGAGCCACGAGTTGCGCACGCCGCTGAACGCCATCATGGGCTTCTCGCAACTGCTCGAGCTCGACCGTGAACTGTCGCCCCGTTCGCTGCGGTTCGCAAAGGAGATATTGAATGCGGGCAAGCACTTGCTGCACTTGATCAACGAGGTGCTCGACCTCGCCCAGGTCGAGTCGGGCCGGATCGCGTTGACGCCCGAAGCGCTGCACCTGGCCGCGATCGGCCAGGAAGTGCTGACCCTGATGCAGCCACTGGCCGACCAGCGCGGGGTCACGCTGCAGGCCGGCGCCTTCGACGGGCTGGTCGTGCGCGCCGACCGCATGCGGCTGAAGCAGGTGCTGGTCAACATCGTGTCCAACGCGATCAAGTACAACCGCCCGGCCGGCCGTGTGTCGGTGGAAACCACCGCGCTGGATGAGCAGACGGTTCGCATCACCGTGCGCGACACCGGGGTGGGCATTGCGCCCGAGCGCCTGTCGCAGGTGTTCGAGCCGTTCAATCGGCTGGGAGCCGAGTCGGGGTCGATCGAAGGCACCGGCATCGGCCTGAGCATCTGTAAGCGCCTGGTCGAGTTGATGGGTGGGCACATCGGGGTGAGCAGCCGGGCCGGCGAGGGCAGCAAGTTCTGGGTCGACCTGCGCCGCGACCTTGGTGCCAAGATCGAGCCGGGGCAGCGCCATGCCGTCACGTCCCGAGGCCCCGCACCCACGCCGGGCCGCGCGGCTGAACTGCTCTACGTGGAGGACAACGCGGCCAACCTGCAACTGATGCAGGACTTCATCGGCCGCCAAACCGGTTGGCAATTGCGCTGCGCCACGTCGGCCGCGGCCGGCTTGGCGTCTGCGCGCGCACCGGCCCGACCTGATCCTGCTCGACATCAACCTGCCCGACAGGGACGGCCATGCCGTGCTGGCCGAGCTGCGCGCCGACGCCCGTACCCGCGACATCCCGACGGTGGCCGTGACCGCCAATGCCATGCCCAGCGATGAACAGCGCGCACGGGACGCGGGCTTCGACGACTACCTCGCCAAACCGATCGATCTGGCGGCGCTCGACGCCGTGCTGGCGCGCCTGCTCGATGTCGGCCGGGCCGGCGGCTGAGCGCGCGTAGACCCGGGCTGCGCGCCTCGCTGCGATGGCGTGGTGCGGCCGGCGGATGTCAGCCGGGCTGCGATGGCTGGATGCTGCCGACCGGAGATGTCAGCGCAGTGACATCCAGCGCGCCACCCGGACGAGCGCTGTCGGCCAGCAGGCGGTCCAGGATGTCGGGAATCTCGAACACGGCCCGGTTGTCGATGCAGCGCACCCGCGCCTTGAAGTCCTCCAGGTTTGACAGCAAGGCCTGCACCGCCGGTTCAAGACGGCGGGTGGAGCGGATCACCAGCCCGAGGCCGTTCTCGACCACCCATTCGGTGTTGTAGCGCTCCTGCGGCATGGTCCAGGCGTTGCGGAAGGTGATCACTGGCAGGCCTTGCTGCACCGCTTCGCTCAGGCTGCCGGGTCCGGGCTTGCCGATGAAGAAATCGGCCAGCATCATGTGCTGCCGCACCTCGGGCGTGAAGCCGACGATGAGGCGCGGCGCGCCACTGTTCTGGCGACCGAGTTCGCGCAGTTCGCGTGCCAGCACGGGGTGGCGACCGCACATCAGGATCAGCTGCAAGTCGGGCAGTCGCTGGGCGATGTCCAGCATGGCCATCGAGCCCTCGCCACCGAACATCACGATGCCGGTGGGACGCTGCGGGTCGAGGCCCAGCCGGGTGCGCGCCTCGGCCCGATCCACAGCGATCGGGTGATAGAAGTCGGGCCGCACGATCATGCCCGAGCTGCGGTGGATGCAGTGGCTCGGCAAGCCAGCCAGCATGGCCTGCCGCGCGGCCCTGGGCGTGCCGCACACCACGTGCTGATCGATGCCTGGCTCGATCCAGAAATGCGGCGGATGGTCGGCCATGTCGGTGAGCACGGTGACGTAGGGCACGCCCGGCAGCACCTGTGTCGCGCTGTGCAGCATGGCGCGGTTGAAGTTCGGCACCAGCGAGACGATCAGGTCCGGCTCATGGCGCAGCCAATGCTGTTGCAGGCGTCGCATCATGCTCGGGTGGCCCAGACGGATGATGCCCTGCAGCAGCTTGAGCTCCTGCGCCAGGCCCAGCGTCCAGCCGGTGGACAAGCGCTTGTTGTACAGCGCCTCGGGCGCCATGCCGGTGATGCGGCGAAAGCGATCATCGGGGTCCAGCACCTCGAACAGGTTGACGCGCCGCACATGCCACGGCCGACCCTGCTCGCGGACCACGGCTTCCAGTGCCAGGGCCGCGGCGCGGTGGCCACCACCGGCATTGAAGTACATCAGGTCGATGGTGGGCTGCATGACTTCCTCGGCAGGTGCTACCGGCGAATGCTCGCCGCGGTGCATGACCACGGTGTGACGCCCGACCGGCCGGCAGCGCGTCATCCCGCCGTCACAGCCTTGCCACGCCGGCCGCGCAGACTGCGCGGCTGCTCAACCGCTGCACCAAGCCTGGATGCCCGCAGGATTCCATTGCCTGATCGCCGCGCAGTTTGCGTCCGCGCTGGCCGACAACGCCTTGCTCATCGTGATGATCGCGCTGCTGGACGAGCGTGGTCACCCGGCCTGGTGGGCACCGCTGCTCAAGCTGGTGTTCACCTTGGCCTACGTGCTGCTGGCGCCACTGGTGGGCCCCTTGGCCGACAGCGGCCCCAAGGCCCGTTTGATGGCCTGGATGAACGCGCTGAAGATGCTGGGCCTGGGGATGATCCTCGCCGGCATCCACCCCTTGCTGGGCTTTGCCGTGGTGGGCGTGGCCGCGGCTGCGTATGCACCGGCCAAGTACGGCCTGATCACCGAGTTGGTGGGACCGACCCAGCTGGTGCGCGCCAACGCCTGGATCGAGGTGTCGGTGGTGCTGGCCGCGCTGGCGGGCACGGTGCTGGGCGGCGGCCTGGTGTCCGAAACCTGGCGGGCGGGCGCGCTGGCCACTCGCGGGATGGACCTGCTGGCCGGTGCCGGGCTGCCACCCACGCGCCTGGCCTTGTCGCTGCTGTTGCTGTGGGCCGTCTATCTGCTGGCCGGGCTGCTCAACCTCGGTGTGCCGGCCAGCGGCGCGCGCTATCCGGGTGGTCGATTGCAGCTGGGCTCGGACTTCTGGCGCGCACAGTGCACGCTCTGGCGCGATGCCGACGGCGGCCTGTCCCTGGCCGTCACCACGCTGTTCTGGGGCGTGGGCGCCACGCTGCAGTTCGCCGTGCTGCGCTGGGCCATCGACGTGCTCGGGCTGAGCCTGTCGCAGGGTGCCTACCTGCAGGCCGTGGTCGCGGTGGGCGTGGTGCTGGGCGCAGCGGTGGCCGGGCGGCTGGTGGGCATCGGCGCTGCGCGGCGCATGCTGCCGCTGGGGGTGCTGCTGGGTGGGTGCATCGCTCTGGCCGCACTGAGCACTGGCCTGGGTATGGCCATCTGCATGCTGGCGCTGGTGGGCCTGGTGGGCGGCCTGCTGGTGGTGCCCTTGAACGCCTTGCTGCAGCACCGTGGGCATCAGTTGCTGACGGCTGGACGCTCCATTGCGGTGCAAGGCTTCAACGAGAACCTGAGCGTGCTGTTGATGCTCAGCGGCTATGCCGCCATGCTGGCCTGGCGCGTGCCCATCGTGCCGCTGATGGTCGGCTTCGGCCTGGGCATCGGTGCGCTGGTGGGCTGGTTGTGGTGGCGCTCGCGCCGTTGAAAGGTCTCAGGCGGGCACCAGCTGCAGTGCGCTGCGCGCCTGGGGCGTGGCTTCCAGGGCTTGAAGGTAGACCTGCTCCACCTGGTCGACGATGGCCGGCCAGCCCATCTGCGTCGATGATTCGTGGGCCCGGATTCCCAGCTGGCGCATTCGACCCGGCTGGGTGGCCAGGGCCAGCGCCTGCTGCACGAAGCCCGCCCGATCGTCCACCCGCACCCGCACCCCGTCGTGGCCGGAGGTGATCAGCTGGGCCGCGGCGGCGTAGTCGTAGGCCAGCACGGCCAGGCCGCTGGCCATGGCCTCGCCGGTGACGTTGCCCCAGGTCTCGGTGAGGCTGGGAAAGACGAACAGGTCGCCTGAGGCGTAGTGCCGCGCCAGGTCGTCGCCGCTGCGCTGGCCCGCCAGCACCAGGCCGGGCACCCGGCCGTGCAGGGCCTCGCGCAGCGGCCCGTCGCCCACCAGCACGCAGCGGGCCGTCGGGTCCACCGAGCGCACCGCCGCGTAGGCCTCGAGCACGGTGTCCAGGTTCTTCTCGGCCGCGAGTCGGCCCACGCACATCAGCACCGGGGTGTCGGGCCCCGCACCCCACTCGGCGCGCAGTTCATCGCTGCGGTGCCGCGGCGAGAAGCGCTGCGTGTCCACCCCCCGGCCGATCACGCTCATGCGGTGGAAGCCGTGTTGCTGCAGCTCGCTGCGCAGGCCTTCGGTCGGCACCATGGTGACATTGGTGCGGTTGTGGAACTTGCGCAGGTAGGCCAGGATCGGTTTGCGCAACCAGCCGATGTCGTAGTGCCGGCTGTAGGCGTGGAAGTTGGTGCGGAACTCCGAGCACACCGGCAGCTTCAACCTCGCCGCCGCCTGCAGAGCCGACCAACCCAGCAGGCCCTCGGTGGCAATGTGCACCACGTCCGGACGCCGCAGTGCCCACTGCGCCACCAGCGCGCGCTTGGAGGGCAGGCCCATCTTCAGGTGCGGGTAGCGTGGGATCGGGCAGCCGCGCAGCAACACCTCGTTGAACTGTCCACCCTGGGCACCCGCCTCGCCGGCCTGCTGGCGCAGCCGCACGAGTTGCAGCGCGTGGCCCTTGCCGCGCAGGCCCTCCACCAGCCGCTGCAGCGTGAGCGCGGCGCCATTGACATCGGGCGGGTAGGTCTCGGTGACCACCGCGATGCGCAGGCTGCGGCGCTCGGCGGGCAACTCGTCGACCACGAAAGACGGCAGGGCGGGTTGTGCGTTCATGGCGCCATGCTCCGTGGCGATTGCAACAGGCGTGTGACAGCCCGACGACGCACCGCATCGCCTCGCTGGCCTCTTGCAGGCCGCACTGTCACTGGAATTTCACGGCGGCCCGTCACCATCCTGTCGCATGGCTGCCGCGGGCACCCATGCCTTCCTTCCATTGCAGGAGCCCCCCATGAACAGATTCCTCCAGGCCTTGGCGCAGCAGCGCTGGGACGACCACCGCTACTACCACCACTGCCGCATCAACCAGAGCCTGCACTTCGTCTCTGCGCTGAGCTTTCTGGTGGCCTACGTCATGCTGTTCGTGGATCCGGCCGCCGCCGGCCTGGTCGGTTGGCTGGTGTCCATGACCACGCGCCAATCCGGTCACTTCTTCTTCGAACCCACCGGCTACGACCATGTCAACCAGGCCAGCCAGGCCCACAAGGAGGCCATCAAGGTCGGCTACAACCTTCGACGCAAGGTGGTTCTGATCGCGGTGTGGGCGGCCGTGCCGTTGCTGCTGTGGGCCTCACCCACCCTGTTCGGGCTGCTGCCGGCGGCAGGGCATTTCGAGGCCTTCGCCCACCAGGTGGGCTGGGGCTGGTTGCTGCTCGGTGTGGCCGGTCTCGTCTTCCGCGTCCTGCAGCTGTTCGTGCAGCAAGGCGTGATGACCGGCCTGGTGTGGGCCACCAAGATCCTCACCGACCCGTTCCACGACCTCTGGCTGTACCACCGCGCGCCGCTGCAGCTGCTCCAAGGCGAGCGCTTCGAAGTGCGCCACGGTGTGCGTTGATTCCCAGGCAAGCACCGTCCTGCACGCCGCCCGGTCCTGGGGGCGCTGTCAAGCAAAGGCGGCTCTGCCACTTTGCTTGATCCCCCCGGGGGACGGGCGCCGCATGGCGGCGTCCTTGGCGCGCTCAGAACCACTCGGCCAGGCGACGCCGCAAGGCCTCCCGGAGCAGGCCGCGCCGGATGGCCTGGTTGGTCGCGCCGGGTGCATGCCACCACCAGCTGTCTGCCTGCATGGCCCGGCCGGCGGCCACGAAGCGGCGCGCCACCTCGTCGAACTGCGCCTCGGTGGTGTTGATCGGGAAGATCAGCCGGCCCGTTCCCACCCAGGACAGCGCCAGCCCTTCGGCACGCAGGTAGAACTGCAGCATCCAGTGGTAGCGCGAGGGCAGGCTGTACATCACGGTGAAGATCGACGACAGGTTGGCCACCTGCACCGGCAGCGAGGCCTCGCGCAGTTGCGCGTTCAGGCGCCCGGCGAAGGCATTGAAGCGATCGTCCAGCCCGTCGTACAGGGCCCGCACGTCGGGCTGGTCGATGCGCTCGAAGAACGCGGCCATGCCGCCCATCACCACCGGATGCGCATTGAAGGTGCCGCGCGCGAAGCACAGGTCGGCGGGCCGGTCATCCCGGTAGCGCTTCATCAGTGGCCCACGCCCGCACACCACGCCCACGGGGAAGCCGCCGGCCACCGTCTTGCCGTAGGTGACCATGTCTGCACGCACGCCGAAATAGGCTTGGGCGCCCCCGGGCGCGAGCCGAAAACCCAGGAACACCTCGTCGAAGATCAACACGATGCCGCGCTGCGTGCACACCGCGCGCAAGGCCTTGAGCCAGCGCGTGGTGGCCTCGCGGTCGAATTGCGCGCGGCGCCCGCCGTCCACCAGCGACGAGTCGCCGGGCGCGGACGCGTTCGGGTGCAGGGCCTGCAGCGGGTTGACGAGCACGCAGGCAATGTCCTTGCGCTGCCGCAGCACGGCCAGGCTGCGCTCGTCCATGTCGCGCAGCGTGTACGTCTGGCGCGGGCCCGCGGGGGTGCCGGGCCCCGGCTGCACATCGTCCCACCAGCCATGGTAGGCGCCGCAGAACCGCACCAGGTGGCTGCGGCCCGTGTGATAGCGCGACAGGCGCACGGCCTGCATCACGGCTTCCGTGCCGGACATGTGGAAGGACACCTCGTCCAGACCCGACACCTGGCACAGCCGCTGCACGTTGGACGCCACACTCGGGTGGTAGGCCCCAAGCACCACGCCCATGTCGGCGGCGCGGCGCAGGCCGTCGGCCATGCAGGCCCTGTAGAAGTCGTGACCAAAGACGTTCACGCCGTAGGAGCCCGTGAGGTCGATCAGTCGATTGCCGTCCAGGTCCTGCAGCTCGCCGCCTTGCGCGGCCGCGGCAAAGGCCGGCACCGTGAGCCGCTGCCGCAGGTAGGGGCTGAACTGGAAGGGCACGCGGTATGCGCTGGTGAACTGCAGGTCGGACAGCTGCTCCCGGGCACGCCCCGTGATCGCGATGCCCTGCGGATAGCGGCGGGCGTACAGGTCGGCCAGGCGACCCATCCCGTTGCGGCGCCGCGTCACCACGTCGGCCGGCGCCCCGTCGGCCGCAAAGAAGCGCTCGGCATCGTAGGCGCCGCCCGGCAGCCAGCCGGCCAGTCGCTTGGCCATGCGCGAGTGGCCGGTGAGCGAGGGGTGCTTGGCCATCGACAGTTGCAGGCGGCGGCGCACCAGCGGCGCCAGCAGGAGCACACCGGCGGCGGCGGCGGACCAGGGGGCAAGTGTGGCGAGGTCAGGAAGCATGGACGGGGCGTTCAATGGTGGATGAGGCCTCAGGTCTAACCGATGGATTTGACAAAGCCATGAATCAGACTGTTTTCAAACCGGTGACCGCGCTGCGGCGCTCGTTTCAACGCGCGGCGGCAACGCTCGTGCTCAACGAGGACCTGAACTTCCTGCTCACCAACCGCGTGCCGCGCCTGGCGCTGACGCGCTTCATGGGCTGGTTCAGCCAGATCCGCCAGCCCTGGGTGCGCGACGCATCGATGGCGGTGTGGCGCCTGTTCACCGACCTCGACCTGAGCGATGCGCGCAAGTCGCACTTCGACAGCCTGCACGACTGCTTCACCCGCGAGCTCAAGCCGGGTGCGCGGGTGTTCGACCCCGATCCCGCGGTGCTGGCCAGCCCCTGCGACGCGGTGGTCGGCGCCTGCGGCCCCATGCAGGGCCTGAGCGTGTTCCAGGCCAAGGGCTTCCCTACACCCTGGCCGATCTGTTCGGTGACGAAGCCTCGGCGGCGCCCTGGCGCGATGGCCGCTTCGTCACGCTGCGGCTGCGTTCGTCCATGTACCACCGCTTCCACGCACCGCACGATCTGCGCGTGAAGCACGTGCGCCACATCGCCGGCGACACCTGGAACGTCAACCGCATTGCCCTGCAGCGTGTCGAGCGGCTGTTCTGCAGGAACGAGCGCGCCGTGCTGCACTGCGAGCTGAGCAGCGATGGCACGCCCATCGCGCTGGTGCCGGTGGCGGCCATCCTGGTGGCCAGCCTGCGGCTGCACTTTGTCGATGCGCTGCTCAACCGGCAATACCGGGGCCCGCAGACGCTGCCCTGCGATGCGCGCTTGGCCAAGGGCCAGGAGATGGGCTGGTTCCAGCACGGCTCCACGATCCTGGTGTTCGTGCCTCCGGGCTTCGAGCTCGCCGAGGGCATCGGCACCGGCCGCGAGATCCGCGCGGGCCGGGCCTTGCTGCGCCGGCGACCGTAGGGCCATGGTCAAACCGCTTTCATCGCACTGTCATGGGCCGGCGCCACCATGCGCCCATCTCAACGGCGAGCGCACCCCATGAAGATCAGCATTTTCGGCGCGGGTTATGTGGGTCTGGTCACGGCGGCCTGCCTGGCCGAGATGGGCAACAGCGTGGTGTGCGTCGACGTCGATGCGCACCGGGTGGCCGAACTGAACCAGGGCATGGTGCCCATCCACGAGCCGGGCCTGGACCTGCTGTTGCGCCGCAACGTGGCCGCGCGCCGTCTCAGCTTCTCGACGCAGGTGGCCGAGGCGGTGGCGCAGGCCACGCTGATATTCATCGCCGTGGGCACGCCCTCCGACGAGGACGGCTCGGCCGACGTGACCCATGTGCTGAACGCGGCGCGCAGCATTGGCCAGGCCATGGACGACTACAAGGTGGTGGTCGACAAGAGCACGGTGCCCGTGGGCACGGCCGCCCTGGTGCGCGGCGTGATCGCCGAGGAACTGGACCGGCGTGGCATGGCCGTGCCGTTCTCGGTGGTGTCGAACCCCGAGTTCCTGCGCGAGGGCTCGGCGGTGGAGGATTGCATGCGGCCCGAGCGCATCGTGATCGGCAGCAACGACGAGCGCGCGGTGCTGCTGATCCGCTCGGTGTACGCGCCGTTTCAGCGTCAGGCCGAGCGCGTGCTGGTGATGGACGAGCGCAGCGCCGAGCTCACCAAGTACGCGGCCAACGCCATGCTGGCCACGCGCATCAGCTTCATGAACGAGCTGGCCGCGCTGGCCCACTCGGTGGGTGCCGACATCGAGCAGGTGCGGCTGGGCATCGGCAGCGACCCGCGCATCGGCACGCAGTTCCTGTACGCCGGCTGCGGCTGGGGCGGATCCTGCCTGCCCAAGGACGTGCGCGCGCTGGCCAAGCTGGGCGACGACGAGGGCATCAACCTGCCCATCCTGCGCGCAGCGCAACTGATCAACCAGCGCCAGCGCCGCTTGCTGGCCGGCCATGTGGTGTCGCGCTTCGGCGACCGACTGAACGGGCACCGCGTGGCCGTCTGGGGCCTGGCCTTCAAGCCGGAGACCGACGACATGCGCGAGGCCCCGGCCATCGAGCTGGTGAACGAGCTCGCCGAACGCGGCGCCGAGGTGCTGGCCTACGACCCGGCTGCCGGAGCGCGTGCCCGCGAGCTGTGGCGCGACCAGCCCCTGGTTCGGGTGGTGGACTCGGCGATGGAGGCCGTGGCCGGTGCGTCGGCGCTGCTGGTGGTGACGGAGTGGCGCGAATTCCGCAGCCCGGACTTCAGCGCCTTGCGCGAGCAACTGCGCCACCCCTTCGTGGTGGACGGCCGCAACCTCTACGACCCCCACACCATGGCGGCGCTGGGCTTCGAGTACCTGGGGATCGGGCGGGGCGCGCCGCTGCGGCCGGCCCCGTTGACGGCGGTCTTGGCGCTGGCCGCCGCCGGTTGATCGGGTGCCTGGACGCAGGGCCCGTCAATCTGCCGTCGCGGTGCCCTCGTCCAACGGAGGGCGCCAGGCCTTCAAGGCCCTCAGCAGGGTGCGCTTCTTCGACTGGTGCGACTGCATGCGCTGCAGGATGTCGCCCAGCATGCGCATCGCGTCCAGGATGTGCGGGCCCTTGTTGAGCATCACGCATTCCGCGCGCTCACCCATCGCCGCGTCGGTGATTTCAGCGCGCGTGGGCAGCCCGGTCTTGGCCAGCGTCTCCAGCACCTGGGTGGCCCAGACCACGGGCAGGTGCGCCGCTTCGCAGGCCCAAAGGATTTCTTCCTGCACCTCGGCCATGCGCTCGTAGCCGCATTCCACCGCCAGATCACCGCGCGCAATCATCACACCGGCCGCACTGGCGCCCATCGCGGCAAACAGCATCTCCGGCAGGTGTTCGAAGCCACGCTTGGTCTCGATCTTCAACACCAGGCCGATGCCTGGGGCACCCCGTGCGGCCAGGTGCTCGCGCAGCTGGTGCACATCGGCTGCGGACTGGGCGAACGACAGGCCCACCATGTCGGCGTGCTCGGCCACCACCGACAGATCCTCGATGTCCTTCTCGGTCAGCGCAGGCAGGTGCAACTCGGTGTCGGGCAGGTTGATGCCCTTGTCAGGCGCCAGGTTCTCGCCACCGTCGCGGGCGACGGTGATGGCCAGGTCCACACCGTGCCGGGTGCGGCGTTGCACCTCGGCGCCGATGCGGCCATCGTCGAACCACACGCGGTCGCCCTTGCGCACGGCGTCCAGTGCCTCCGGCAAGGTGCAGGCCAGCCGCGCGGGCTTGGCGTCCCGGCCCTCCTGGCGCGGGCCGTGGCCCAGACCCGAACGCACCAGGCGCAGCGTGTCGCCACGGTGCAGGCGCAGCAGCCCCGGCGCTTCGGGCAGGCCGTTCACCGCCGTGTCGGGCTGCAAGGCATCGTCGCGGTGCAGGTGCAGGCTCGTCTGCGCCGTGATGTAGGTCGTGCGCGAACACTCCACCAGGACACTGCCCGCATGGCAAGCCAGCACCGTGAATCGGCGCTCCGCCGCACGCGCATCCCGGAGGTCGATGCGGTCGCCGGTGCGCAGCTACGCGACCCAGTCGGCATCCACCGTGAGGTGCACGCTGGCGCCGGGCACCGCGGCTTCGGTCCCTGGTGCTCGCAAGCCCAGGTGAACCGGCGCGGCCAGCGCGCCGAATTCATCGCGCACGGGCTTGAGCCGCAGCACGGACTCGCGCGGCTCGATGGGGCCGGTGCGCAGTTTGGGGCCGCCCAGGTCCATCAGCACGCGCACCGATCGCTTGGCCTTGCGCGCGGCCTTGCGCACCTGGCGGCTCATCGCGATCCAGGCGGCGGCGTCGTCGTGGGCGCAGTTGATGCGGGCGATGTCCATGCCGGTGGCCACCAGCGAATCGATCAGCAAGGGGTCGGTGGCCGCTTCGCTGGGCAACGTCACCATGATGCGCGTGGCGCGTTCGGCGGGCACCGGGCCGAACAGGCGTTCGGCATGCCGCGCCAGCAAGGCCGGGCCGCGGTGGTGCCCGACCGGTTCGGTGTGCACCTGCCAAGGCCGCCCCACCAGCGAGTGCAGGATGCCCAGCACCTTGTCGACACTGGCCAGCACATGCGTTTCCGATCGGCCGAGCGACGACACACCGATCCAGGCCAGCCGCTCCTGCAGCTCGCGCAGATCGACCCGGCGGAAGGCGAGGTAGTGCGCCAGGTTGGCTGCGCTCGCACGGTGCGCCGCGTCGACGTCGTCGAGCACCCCACCCAGGCGCGCTTCGGCCTCCAGCATCGAGGTCCGCAAGGTCTGCAGGGTGCGGATGAGGGCCTTGCAGACGTCCATGTCCCAAGGGGACTGGCGGTCGATTGGAGCGGCGGAGCGGGGCATGACGAAGGCGACGGATTGAACGCCCAAATGTCGACCGAATGTGTGGCAGCCGTGTGACACAGGCGACCGTCGTGGCCCGAGCCTTCACGGCCGCGTCACATGCGCCACGCACCATGGCCGGCGTCGCACCCCGAGACCTCCAACATGGAATCAGATGACGATCAAGGCCCATTGCTTCGGGTGCGCACCGCTTGGATATCAGACCTGCACCTGGGCACACCTGGCTGCCAGGCCTTGGCCCTGCTGGACTTTCTGCGCGATCTGGAATGCGACACCTTGTACCTGGTGGGCGACATCATCGACGGCTGGCAGCTGCGGCGCAGCTGGTACTGGCCACAGTCCCACAACGACGTGGTGCAGAAGGTCCTGCGCAAGGCGCGCAAGGACACCCGCGTGATCTTCGTGCCGGGCAATCACGACGAGTTTGCGCGACGCTATGTGACGCACAACTTCGGCGGCGTGGACGTGGTCGAAGAGGCGGTGCACACCCTGGCCGACGGGCGCCGCATCTGGGTCACCCATGGCGACCTGTTCGATGGCGTGGTGCAGTGTGCGCGGTGGCTGGCGCTGCTGGGTGACATGGCCTACGAGTTCACGCTCAAGGTCAACCGTCGATTCAACGCACTGCGGGCGCGGCTGGGCCTGCCGTACTGGAGCCTGTCGCGCTACCTGAAGGCCAAGGTCAAGCGGGCGGTCAGCTACGTGGGCGACTTCGAGACCGCGGTCGCCCGCGAGGCCAAGCGGCGCGGCCTGCAAGGCGTGGTGTGCGGCCACATCCACCACGCCGAGATGCGCCACATCGAAGGCATCCTGTACTGCAACGATGGCGACTGGGTGGAAAGCCTGACGGCCCTGGTGGAGCACCACGACGGCGAGCTTGAGATCATCGACCGCGCCGCCACGGCGCGGGTGCCGCAAACGGCAACCTTTGCCCCCACGCGCCCGGCCGTGCAGGACTGGCCCGGCACCGACCGCCCACTGGTGAACCGAACGCGCGCCACCACGCCCTGAGCGGCGGGCCGCAGCGCCGGCCAGGTGCCGCTCGTGCTTCGTCTGGCGAGCTCAGCGACCGGTCTTGATCGTCCGCCCGACGGGCTCGTTCGCATCGACCGCCTGCAGGCGAGATTGCGCGTGCTCGATCATCCGGTGCAGCGCGGCCAGCTCGTCGTCGCCCAGCCGGTCGGCCAGCAATTGCTGGGCGCGCTTCCAGTGCCGCCGTGCTTGCGCATGCTTGGTCACCCCGTCCGCCGAGATGGTGATCAAGCGGCTGCGGGCATCGGTGCCCGGGCCTTGCAGCACCCAGCCCTTGTCGATCAGCGGGCGCAGGTTGCGCGTCAGCGTGGAGGCGTCCATGCCCATGCGGCCGGCCAACTCGGACGGCGCGATCGGCCCGAGCGCCAGCACATGCGAGAGCAGCGAGAACTGCGAACCCTTGAGCCCTGCCTGGGCGATCTGCCCGTCGTACAGCCGCGACACGCTGCGCAGCAACTGGCGCAGCTTGAAATTCGTGCAGGCCTGGGCTGGCAGCCCGGTGGCGGTCGGCTCGGGCGCCTTGGCGGTTTTCATGTCACCCTTGTATATGCAATGATTGCAATTGCAGCAAACTCAAAGCGCAGGATAGCAGCATGAACCCGGCCAGCCTCCCGACCCGTCCACCCGCCGCGGCCCGCACGGCGCCCGACCCCTTGCTGAACGCGCCGCTGCTGCCCATGCTGCTGCGCTTTGCGCTGCCCAACATGCTGGCGATGCTGGCCACGGCGCTGGCGGCGATTGCCGAGACCAGCTACGTCGGCAGCTTTGGTGTGCCGTCGCTGGCCGGCATGGCGCTGGTGTTTCCCCTGGTCATGCTGCAGATGATGCTGTCGGCCGGCGCGATGGGCGGCGGCGTGTCGTCGGCGGTGAGCCGGGCCTTCGGCGCCGGCGATGCAGCGCGCGCCAACGCGCTGGCGGTGCACGCGCTGTGGATCGGCCTTGGCGCCGGCCTGCTGTACATGGCGCTGATGCTGACCCTCGGCCCGACGCTGTTTGCGGCGCTCGGTGGTCGTGGCGAAGCGTTGTCGCAGGCGGTGGCCTATGCCAACGTGGCCTTTGTGGGCTCGATCTTCATCTGGCTGGTCAACACCTTCTCATCGGTGATCCGGGGCTCGGGCAACATGACCGTGCCGTCGGCCACCTTGCTGCTGGTGGCGCTGGGGCAGGTGGGCATCAGTGGCGCGCTGGGACTGGGCTGGGGGCCGTTTCCGCGTTGGGGCATGCCCGGCGTGGCGGCCGGGCAGGTGCTTGCCTACGGCGCGGGCACGGTTTTTCTTTACGCCTACCTGCGCTCGGGTCGGGCCCGGGTGCAGCTGCGGGTGCGCGCCACGCCGCTGCAATGGCCGCTGCTGCGCGACATCCTGAAGGTCGGCGGCTTTGCCTGCATCTCACCCTTGCAGACTGTGCTGACGATCCTGATCCTGACCAGGCTGGTGGCGCAGTTCGGCACCACGGCGCTGGCCGGCTACGGCATCGGCACCCGGCTGGAGTTCCTGCTGGTGCCCATCGCCTTTGCCATCGGCGTGGCCTCGGTGCCGCTGGTGGGCATGGCCATTGGCGCCGGCAAGGTGGCGCGCGCCCGGCGTGCGGCCTGGACCGCATCGGCCATGGCCGCCGGCCTGCTCGGCCTGCTGGGCACCGTGCTGGCGCTGGCGCCGGATCTGTGGACGAGCCGCTTCACGCAGGAGCCAGCGGTGCTGGCCTCGGCGGCGCTGTACTTCCAGTGGGCCGGGCCGGCCTATGGCCTGTTCGGCCTGGGGCTGTGCCTGTACTTCTCGTCGCTGGGCGCCGGCAAGGTGGCCGGCCCGGTGCTGGCCGGCACGCTTCGGCTGGCACTGGTGGCCCTGGGCGGCTGGGCCCTGGCGCTGGCACAGACGCCGCCCTGGACGATCTTTGCGCTGGTGGCCGTCGGCATGGCCGCGTACGGACTGGCCACGCTGCTGGCCGTGCACTACACGAGTTGGGGCGCCGAGCGCTGAGCCCTCAGCCGGGAGCACCCAGCAGCCCGGCCCCGCATCGGATCTGGCGTTGGCCGGTGGGCTGCGTGCCGGTGGACCGAGCAGCGCCCAGCCTCACTTGCCGCCGAAGACCTTCAGCACGGCCTTCACGGCCTTGGCCACGTCCAGCTTGTTCTGCTTGATCGCCGCCGCCTCGCAGTTGATCACCGCGCTGCGAATCTGCGCCTCGAGCGCGTTCAATTCGTTGTTGGCGCGGCTCATCTCCGACTTGGCGGCATCGGCCTGTGCGCGGACTTTCCCGATCGTGTCGGCCACCAGTTTGTCGTAGGTCTCGTACAGCTTCGAGAGCTGATCGAAGCAAGCCTTGCTCTCCTTGGTGATCGCCTGGTTGGTCTTCAGGGACTCTTCCCAATAACTGATGAGATCGTCGATGCCGTCGCCGGATTTGCTCTTCACGGTAGCGCCGGCCTCAGCGCGCAACCCATCGAGCGTTTTGAAGAGGGCCTCAATCTGCTGGTTCATCTTGCTGAGGTCGCCCCCTGGCTTGTCGGCAAGGTCCTTCGACTTATCCTGCTTCTCGATGCCTTCGCGGAACTTGTCTTGGACTGCATCGAACCGCTTCGCCAGGCCGGCAATGGTCTTGTAGGCCGATGCGTCGAGGTCCCTGCGGACCTTGGCGGTTTCCGTGTCCCAGACATTCGCAACCACCCAAGTGACATTGCTCTTCAGCTCCTTCACTCGCTGATCTGGCGTCTTCGCCATCGCACGCTCCTGTTGATTGCAACGCCTCGCCAACGCTGTGTGCCTGGCAGCGCCATCCTATCCCGCAACCGAGGCTGGCGTTCGGCGTCGGGCCTCGGCCCGGGGCCGCCCCGGTCAGGCCGCCCCGTGCGCGTACCAGAGCGCCGCAAAGAAGTGGCAGGCCGTGCCGCCCATCACAAACAAGTGCCACACGAAGTGAGCGTACCGCACGCGGTGATCCCACAGGAACACGACGGCGCCCAGCGTGTAGCACAGCCCGCCAGCCACCAGCCAGGCCAGGCCGGCACCCGGCAGACGCGCCACCATCGGTGCGGCGGCCACCACGGCCAGCCAACCCATGGCCAGGTACAGCCCCGTGGACAGCAGCGGGTGTTTCAGCCGGTTCAGCAGCTTGACGGCCACACCGAAGGCCGCGAGCGCCCAGACGACGGTGAACAGCGTCCATCCCCAGCCGCCACGCAGCACGCCAAGGGTGAACGGCGTGTAGCTGCCGGCGATGAACAGGTAGATGGCGGCGTGGTCCATCCGGTTCAGCCAGCGCTTGGCCCGGCTGGCGGGCAGGGCGTGGTACAGCGTGGACACGCCGTACAGCAGGATCATGGTGCCGGCGAACACCGCCGCGGCGGCCACGTCGAGCGCCGTGCCCTGGCGGGCGGCGTGGACCACCAGGATCGGCAGCGAAGCAAGCGCCAGCAGGCATCCCAGCCCGTGGCTGAGCGCGTTGGCGATTTCCTCGCCGCCGGTCTGCGGTCGATCGACGCGGGCTGGGCTCATGGGCGGATTGTGCCGGCGCTCGTCCGGAGGTCTGTGCGGCGACGAACCATCGGGCCCGGCCGACCCGCTCAGATCCGCAGAAAGCGGCGCCGGTACGACGCCGGCAGCTCGCTGAGCCTGAGCATCATCGGCAGGTCGGCGGTGCCAAAATCCGGATCCCAGGCGGGTGCGCCCAGCACCTTGGCGCCGCACTTGAGGTAGCCCTTGATCAGCGGCGGCGGTTCGACGGCGAGGTCGCAGCGCAGTTCATCCACCGGCAGTGCAAGGCGCGGGGTCACCTGCTCTTCGATCGGCGCCAGGTGGGTCTGCTGCAGCGTGTGCCAGAGGCTGGCGGCGGCGTGGCCACCGTCGCGCATCGGCACGCTGGCGCATCCGATCATCAGGTCCAGGCCGTTGCGGTGCATGAACTCGGCCAGCGACGACCACAGCAGCAGGATCACGGCGCCCGTGCGCCACTCGGCATCGGTGCAGGAGCGGCCCAGCTCGGCCATCCTTGGCCTGAGCCTGGCCAGGCGGACCAGGTCGAACTCGTTGTCGGTGTACAGCCCGCCCACCAGGCGTGCGGCGTCGGGCGTCAGCACCCGGTAGGTGCCCACCACCTGCGCCGGGGCATCGTCGGTCTCCACGCTGCGCACCAGCAGGTGCTCGCAGAAGCGGTCGTAGAGGTCCACGTCCAGGCCGGGCTCGGTGCCCGCCGGCGGGGACAGGCGTGCGCCCATCTCGCCGGCGAAGACCCGGTGGCGCAGGCGCTGGGCCTCGCGCACGTCGTCGGCATGGCGAGCCCAGACGGCTTCCAGCCGCGGCAGCTCTGCCGCGCTGCGTGGGCGTGCCGGCGCGAGGGTGGAAAGGGCCGGTTCGAAGGGGATGTTGGTGTCCATGGCCGTGCATGGTTCACCGCCACGATGACGCCGGTGTGAAGCGGCCATGACAGGGCGATGACGCCGGGCGGCGGCGCCCCGTGCCTGCAGGCCGTCACACCGCTGCCACGCCGTCACAGTGTTGCCACGTGCGAGCGCGACACTCGGCAATGACCTGTTCATCGAGCCGCAATGCCAGCACCTGCGCCGGCGGGTCCGTCAAGGTGCAATGCGGCCGCGGTGCCTGCTCAAGCGATCGACCCAGCGCGAGCGCGTCAGCGCGGTCCATTCCAGCACGCCGTAGGCGAACGCGGCCGCCATCACCGGCCACAGCAAAGTCATTCGGAACGGAAATCGATGCATCGCAAACCCCCGTGGTGGTGCCAGCCGAGCAGTCTGGCGCCGGAACGTGGCGCTTTGATGGCAATCCCGTGACCGAGGCAGCGTCTTGACCCCGCAGCCAACGACCGGGCCACTGACCGAACGCGCCGCAGACTGGCCGTCCGGGCTGATCGATGTGCTCGAGCTGGCCGCCCAGGCCGGCGACGCCGCGCAGTGCCGCGTGGTGTGCGAGGTGCGCTGCGGCGCGCAGGTGTTCCCGGTGCATGCACTCACGCTGGGCAACCCCGACCCCGTCGTGCCGGCCATGGGCATCTTCGGCGGCGTGCACGGGCTTGAACGCATCGGCGCCGAAGTGGCCTTGTCGTTCCTGCGCAGCCTGGTGTCGCGCCTGCCCTGGGACGATTCATTGCACCGCTTGCTCGAAGGCATCCGGCTGGTCTTCATGCCCCTGGTCAACCCCGGCGGCCTGTGGCGCGGCACACGCGCCAATCCCCAGGGCGTGGACCTGATGCGCAATTCGCCGGTGGATTGTGCGCACGGCGCACCCTGGCTGCTGGGCGGGCAGCGCCTGAGCGCCGGCCTGCCCTGGTACCGCGGCGTTGCCGGCGCGCCGATGCAGGCCGAGGCGCAAGCGCTGTGCGAGGTGGTCGAACAGGAGCTGATGCCGCACGGCTTTGCCCTGAGCATCGACTGCCACTCGGGCTTCGGACTCACCGATCGCATCTGGTTTCCACACGCGCACACGCCCAAGCCGGTGGCCCACCTGCCCGAGCTGCATGCGCTGGGGGAGCTGCTCGACCGATCGTTGCTGCACCACCGCTATGTGTTCGAGCCGCAGAGCCTGCAGTACCTGTCGCATGGCGACCTGTGGGATCACCTCTACCTGCAGGCGGCCCACCAGGGCAGGGGAACCTTGCTGCCGCTGACACTGGAAATGGGCTCGTGGCTGTGGGTGAAGAAGAACCCGCGCCAGGTGTTCTCGCGCCACGGCATCTTCAATCCGCTGATCGAGCACCGGCGTCAGCGCGTCATCCGACGCCACCTCGCGCTGCTGGATTTCCTGCTGCGCGCCACCTACAGCCACGCCCGGTGGCGTCCAGGCGAGCCGGCGGCGACAGACCATCGCGAGCAGGCCCTGGCCCGCTGGTACCGCAGAAAGCCGAAGTGATGAGAACCTGGATCCTGCTCCGTGGCCTGGCGCGGGAGAGCGGCCATTGGGGCGACTTCGTGGGACAGCTGCAAAAGGCGCTGCCGGGCGACCGCCTCATCGCCCTCGACCTTCCGGGCAACGGCGCGCTGCACCACCAGCCCAGCCCGGTGCGGGTGGAGGCCATGGTCGAGCACTGCCGCGCCGAGCTGGGCCGGCTCGGTGCGACGCCGCCGTTCCACCTGCTGGGCCTCTCGATGGGGGGCATGGTGGTGGCGTGCTGGCTACAGACCCATCCCGGCGAGCTGGGCGGCGGCGTGCTCATCAACACCAGCCTGCGGCCGTTCAGCCCTTTCCACCACCGGCTGCGCCCGGGCGCCTGGTGGCCGCTTCTCGGCTCGCTGGCGAGCGTTGGCGCACGCAGCGCCGAGCGGCGCATCCTGCGCCTGACCAGCAACCTGGCGCCGCGGCAGCGGGCCGTGCTCGATGCCTGGACGGTGCTGCGCCAGGCGCACCCCGTGTCCGCCACCAACTCGCTGCGCCAGCTGCTGGCCGCGGCCCGCTTTCGTGCCCAAACGCAAGGCCCCGCCCTGCCCGTGCTGGTGCTGAACAGCCAGGGCGATCGCCTGGTCGATCCCCGCTGTTCGAACGCCCTGGTGCAGCGCTGGCAGTGCGCCGCCGCGACCCACCCGCTGGCCGGACACGACCTCACGCTCGATGCCGGCAAATGGGTCGCGGCAGAAATCGCCCGATGGCTCGGCGCGGCCGATCGGGGTGGCTGACCCGCCTCGAGGTCAGTCCTGGTCGCGCCGGTAGCGTTGGGCGACCGACAAACCAAGCAAGCACAGGATCACCAGCGCGGCGGAGGCAGGCTCGGGCACCGTGGCGATGGCCTGCTGCTGGAAGAACGCGCCGGCGCGCACGGCCGAGAGATCCTGATCGGTGAAACCGAACACGAAGAACTGGTTGTCACCCGCAACGCTTTGAACGAAGTCGTTGTCATTGGCAACGAACAGGGTGTGCATCAGCGATCCGTTCAGCACCACGTCTTCGCCGAAGGCCATGCCCTCGATCTTGGCAGGCACCTGATTCGGGTCACTGATGCCGCCGGCCACGTTCAAGGCGCTCACCAGGTCGAGGAACTGGGACTTGGCCACCGCGGCATTGGCCGCCGCTGCGCCACTCAGGCCGGTGATGTCGGTGGCACCTGCGATGTCGATCAGGTAGACCTTCTTGACCTTGGCGGTGGAACCATCGCCCAAGCCTTTGCCGTCGCGTTCATCCACCAGAAACTGGTGATCATTGAGGGCCACGATCTCGCTGACCCCCGAGCCGTCGGTCAGCTTGTATCCGTACTCGTGCGTAGCGCCGGTAGCGATGTCGATGGTGACGATGCGCACCAGCTTGTTCGACGCGGCCACGGCAGCATCCTGGATCAAAGGCGCCTGCATGATGCCCACCAGCGACTTGCCATCGGGCGTGATCGCCAGGCCTTCCATGCCCTTGTTCGCGACGCGGCCGCTGCTGTTGCCGGTGATCTCCGTGCTGCCGACCGGGCTCAGCTTGGCGATTCCCAGATTCGCTGGGAGTGCGAAGCTGCGCAGTCGAGCTCCGGTGGCGCGGTCGAACTGGTACACGTATGGGCCGTATTCGTCGCTGATGAACACGCTCTTGCCATCGGCCGAGACGCGGATCGACTCCGGATCCAGCCGGCCGTTGTCGGCGTTGAGCGAGCCCTTGGCCGGATCGAAGTTGTCCGAACGTCCGCTGAAGTATTGCTTGCCATCCACGGCGTTCAGCGACGGTGCGCCCGAACCCATCGGCGTGCCGTCGGCGCGGGTGCCCAGGCCCGCACCGCTGCCATAGCTCAGCGCCGTCGGGCTCGACAGCAGTGTGGTGCCGGTGAGCGTCGGCGTCATGGCCAAGGGCAACGCCGAGCCTGCCGACGCAGGCGCCAGGGACAGTGTCAATGACTGGTAACGCGCGATGTACGAGGTGGTGTCGTCGACGGCGCTGTTGTAGGCCGTGGCGTTGGGGCCGCGGTCGGGCAAGCCGAGAAAGCTGTTGCCCCCGGCCCAAGCCAGCCCCGAGCCGATGCCCCCGAGCAGGTTGCCTGCCACACCGTTCTCCAGCGCACCGTGGGTCGACGCCGCCAGGTCGAACAGGTTGCCCGACAGCGAGCCCCTGGCGATGAGCGTCGGCGCGGCCATGGCGGCCGAAGTGACCAACGCGGCCGTGGCGGCCAGAGCGATAAGGCGGGTGCGGAACATGGCGAACCTCGAGGCGAAGGGAGTGAACGGCGCATGCTCGCGGTGCGGCATGACAGCGCTGTGACAGCCCCGCCCGGCGCCCGTGGCCGGGACGACCGGTCGCGCCGCTCAGGCCCGACCAGCGCGCAGCTTGGGCATCAGCACCAGAGCGATGCTCATCCAGACGGCGACGCTGAAGTAGCTCGTCATCCACACCACCTCGGTCCGCCACTGGTCCCAGCGGTGCGACACCACCCAGCGTGCGGACACGTCGGCCAGACCCTGCGTGAGCGTCAGGTAGTTGCGCCGCAGGGCTTCGTCCTTGGCCCACCGGGACCAGTACATGGGCACATCCACACCGAACATGTAGGCCACGTAGGCCACGCCCGCCACGCAGCACAGCGCCAGCACAGGCCGGCATGCGCGGTCGACCTGCTGCCACATCAGTACCAGGCTGAGTACCAGCAAGCCGGCGCACAGGCCCCACAGCGACTCTTCAACCACGTGGCCGATGTTGGAGGTCGTGAGCACCGAATACCAGGAAAACAGCTCGGCCACTGCGATCAGGGGCAGCACCGAGCGGGACACCGCCAGGCCCGTGGCGCTGCCGGTGACGCGCGACACCTCGCGCAAGAGCAAGGCCCACTGGGCGGCGAAGCACAACTCCGCCAGCGTGGCCACGCTGCGCCCGACGATCACGCTGGACCAGAAGCTGTCCACCAGCACCAGCCGCTGCACGTCGTACACCGGCAACAACGACCGCCAGCCGCAGCCCAGCACGTAGCCGGCCGACAACAGCAATTGCCAGCGCCGGCTCAGCCAAGCATCTGGCGGCCACCGGTCACGGCTTCGCCACAGCCACCAGGCAACCGCGCTCCAAGCCAGCACATTGAGCACGGCCACGCCGCGCAGCAGCGTCCACCAGTCTTGTGTGCTGGCCAGCATGGCTCGCCTCGGGCCTCAGCGGCCAACGCTTCGGTTGGGAACGGACATGATGCACTCGTTTAACGGTATAAAGAGTTTATACCCTTATAGACCTCGCGGAACACCTTCGTCGGCGCGCGGCTCGGCGCGGCTCCAGACCCCGTGAATGGCGAACGCCGTGCGCCGCCGACACCGCCGGCCGTTTTGCCGCCCAGCTTTGACGGCGATCAGCGAACGCGGCGGGCAGGGCCGGTCCAATGCGTCCAGGACTTGCATCTGCGCGCCAGGGAGGGCGCCAACATTGGGATCGTCAATGGGCTGGCCGAAAGGCCCCGAGCTGGAGGCCGATCTGCACGGTTGGTACGAAGAACACCGCCAGTGCCTGAGCGGGTTCCCCGTGCGGGAGCTGGTGGCATTGGCCACGCAGGACACACCCGTCGGCGACGGTCACGGGCTCCAGATCCTGGACCACTCGATGGCCCAGTGGATCAGTCAGCTGAACCAATGCATTGGCGCCTACCCCCGCGAGCCGCGTGGCGCGCTCTGCACTCAAAAGCTGGAGTCGCAGCAGGCTCGGGACGCACTCGAAGCGCTTCGCGACCGGGTTGGTGCGGCCTGCCGCGCGGGGGCATCGTCGCCGGCAGGCACGCGGGCCCAGGCGGCGCAGGGGACGCCGGAAACAGTGTAGGCATGCCGATCAGAGCCTGGGCAGGCGCGCCACCCTGGCCAGGGACTTGACGCAGGCCCTGACGGCGCCCTCGCGTTGCGCCGCCAACCAGCCCAGGGCGAACCAGGCCTGCGGGTGCCCGGCCAGCCGCGATTCGAACAGGGCCTTGGCCATCAGCAGGTTGTTGTAGTTGCCCAGCGCGTCCTGGGCCGGTGACAGCACGGCCAGGCGGCGCTGCATCGCCTTGCGCGCAAAAAGAGCGGCGCAGGCGTCCAGGCCGTAGCGCAGGCGCTTCAGGCGCTTGCGCACGCGGTGCTGGGCCACCTCGTCCAGCGACGCGAACCGTGCGCCGCGGGTCGCCACCTGTCGCTGCAGTCGGCGCAGCGTTGCGCGCGCCGTCGCGACCAAAGGCGGCGCCGACGCCACGCCCTCCTGCAGCGGCGGCGCATTCAGCCAGACCAGCATGTCCAGCCACAGCCGATTGCAGCCGGCCTCGCGCAGCATGGCGCCGGGTTCTTCGGAACCCACCGACTCGGGCAGGAACTCGAAGTGCGGGGCGCCGGCCGCTTGCAGCGCCGGCAGCAAGGTTTCACACAAGGCATCCTGATCGCGTGCACGGCCCAGCCGATCGAACAGCTGCGCCAGGCGCTCGGACCAGTCGGCGAAGTCCGCCGGCACGGGCTCGCCGGCCAACGCCGCGAAGTCGCGCAGCACGCAGCGCAGGCGGCGCAGCCCGACGCGGCACTGGTGCAGGTGTTCCACCGACCCGCCGTTGCCCGCGAGTTCGGAGGCATTCGCCAGGACCTGATTCAGCGCCGCGCCGAGCATGGCCCGCAGCGCCTGGTCGCCGCTCATGGCGGGGTGCAGGGCCGGCGGGCTGAACTTCGCAGCGGCCGAGGTCGACAGCCCGCGTGCCAGGCGTTCGCCGCGTTCGGCCTTGCTGCGCACATCCAGCCACAGGCCATGGCGCGCGACCCAGCGGCTGGCCAGCGCGGGCACTGCCGATGGCATGCCGCGAATCAACTCGAACGCCAGTTCGCACACGGCCAGACGCGAATCACCAGCGCGAATCTTGCCCTCGTCGAAGGCCAGTTCGACGGCCGTGCCACCGGACAGGCGAATACTGCGCTGGTTGCGGCGAATGTCGGTGGAGAAGACCACGCCGAGCATCGAGCCCGAATCGCCCAGGGCGCGCGCCAGCAATGACCCCAGGGCGCTGCCGGCGTGCAGCGCGAGATCGATCGTCGGCACCGTGCGCGAGCGCGGCAGCACCACCTCGTGCTCGAGCCGGTGCATCAGGCCGTCGCCCGGGCCCTTGAGGGTCTGCACCCAGCGCGCGCCTTCCTTGCGCAGACGCAGCGCCAGCCCGGCGGCCGCCAGGCGGCGATCGGGGGTGTCGACATAGAGGGCCTGCAGGCGAATGGTGCTGGCACTGGCCGTGGCGACGGCGCGCCGCACCGCGACCCGTTGAGCGGCCGGCACCTGGAACTTGAGTTCGATTTCGTGCATCGCCCGTTTCTGCCAGCGCGCTTGGGCGGCCCCAAGCAGGATGCCGTGTCGCGGCACTCTAGCCCAGGTCATGCCACACCGGGGCCTGCGTCGGCGCGCGGCCGGCAGGCGCGCTTCGTTGACCAGACTCATCGATGCGATCGGCCCGGACTCTGAGAATGGGTGGCGCGGTCGATGCATTGCCGTTGCTTGCGTGCTCGCACGATCGGCCGCCGACCGACCTGAGCTGGGAGCGACCATGACCAATGCATCCACTGGCACGATGTTTACTCGGAGCGCGACGCTGACCTTGCTGGCGGCGCTGGCGCTGGCCGCCACGGGCGCCCGCGCGGCCGACTGGCCGACCTTCAAACCCGGTCGTTGGCAGTACGACCGCAACATCGACGGCATGGGCCCCAAGCCGCAGAAGGTGTCGAGGACCGAGTGCGGCGATCCGACCGCCAACCACAAGAAGCAGCAGGCGCAGTTGACCCAGGCGGGCTGCCAGTTCACCCCGATCACGCAAAGTGGCTCGACCTATCAATACGCGGCCAGCTGCAAGGTCGCCGGCATGACCAGCCAGTCGCGCTCGACACTGGTCGTCCAGGGTGCCGAGGCCTACACGCTCACGGTCGACTCCAGCTCGGCCGAAATGAAGACCCACGAAGTGCTGCTCGCCCGTCGGCTCGGCGACTGCCCCTAGCCGCTGATCGCGCGGCGGCACGGGCCTCGACATCGGTGTAGTCTCGCGCTGCATGTCGGCCATGGGGCCGAAGCCCGATCGCCACCGCCATGACAGTCCTCGGCCCCAGAGCCGCTCAGGTGCTCAAGCACCCCGCCGCATTCGTCGTCCGAACGCTCAAGGCGTTCCGTGCGAATCAGGGGCTGCTGCTGGCCGGGGCCGTCGCGTACTACGCGCTGCTCTCGATCGTGCCGCTGCTCATTCTCACGATGATCGTGCTGTCGCACCTCGTCGATCAGCGCGAGTTGCTGCAGACCCTGGGCCGCTACCTCGAATGGCTGGTGCCAGCCCAGTCCGCGGTGATCGTTGCCGAACTGGCGAACTTCCTGGCGCACCGCGACGTCATCGGCTGGGTCCTGCTGATGACCATGCTGTTCTTCAGCTCGCTCGCGTTCACCGTGCTCGAGAACGCGATGTCGGTGATCTTCTTCCACCGCGTGGCGATACGGCGGCGCCATTTCCTCGTCTCCGCCGTGATCCCGTACTGCTACATCGTGTCGCTCGGGCTCGGGCTGTTGCTGGTGACCCTGGTGGCCGGCAGCCTGCAGGCCATGGGCCAGGAAAGCGTCGAGTTCCTGGGGCGCCGCTGGTCGCTCGGCGGCATGTCCGGCGTGCTGCTCTACCTCCTCGGCCTGCTCGGCGAGATCTTCGTGCTCACCTCGATCTACCTGGTGATGCCGTCGAGCCGGCCATCGCTGCAGCATGCATTGCTGGGTGCTCTCACCGCCACCTTGCTGTGGGAGCTCTCGCGTCATGTGCTGCTTTGGTACTTCCGCACCCTGTCGCAGATCAGCACCGTCTATGGATCGCTGACCACGGCGATCACGATCCTGTTGAGCCTGGAGCTCGCAGCGACCCTGCTCCTGATGGGTGCGCAGGTGATCTCGAGTACGAGCGCATCGGCACGGGCGGCCTCGACGCGCCGCCGCAACCATTCACGACCGGAGCCGGGCTGACGGCCGCGCCTTCGGTGACGCGATGAACTGCCGGCGGTTCCGCTAAGAACCGGCCGATGCCGATAATAGCGCCGACGCAGGGCACATTCCGGTATGTGGGGTTTTCGGCGACATCGATAACTTGCCGCACGGCGTAGCGGTGGGCGAACAACTATACAGCTGCTAGCCGATAGGGAGCTATGCGGTACTGCCTTACCAGAGGAACTAACCGCTAACCGCTTCTCAGATAGCGCACCACGTTTCCGCGCTGCCCGCCGGTCTACCAACCGGTACCAAGCCTTTAACGCCGATCCGTTCACCACCATAAACAGCGAGGCCCAACAGGCGCTATGCGGCCGGTTGTTTTCCACTCACGGCCTGGCTGATCGACGACTTACTGGCCGACAGCAGCTTCTCAGCTTCCCACCGCGGCAGGGCGGCGCGGCGATGATCACTGCTGTCGTCGGCCAGCAGCAAGACCGCCTGTTACCACTACGCGCGGCTGGCGACGCGGCCCGGAGAGTGGAGGTATTAGGCCACAACCTCGCTTTGACCAGCGTCGCCTTTTGCCCGAGGCCGCAAGGCACGTCTGCAGATACGTGCTGGGCTACGAACAGCTCGGAGAACACACTGCCCCAGCCGACACGTCCGACTGATACGTCGACCGCCGGCGGCAATGTACCATGAGAAACCCCATTCACCCGATTCGCCGGACTGTTGCTGCATTTGCTCGATCAACGCGCCCGCATATGAAGGAGGCCTGGTGACGGCGCACGGGACGCACCCGGCCCCGAGGCCACGCTGTTCTTCAGCATGTAGCGCGCAGGTGAAGAGGCTGACCGTGCCGACCTGAGTTGCCGCCGAGTTCAACCAGCGCGCGGCGGCCTGGCTTGGCTATCGCGCCCAGGTGAGCGCATAAACAACCTCCTGTCTGGTAGTGCCCGGTCTCCTGCCAGTGGCGCCGGGAGCCGTCGCGGCTGGCCTATGCAGCAGTGCTGGGCAGCCAAGGCGACCCGCCAGCTCAGGGCACATGCTGGCGTTCGGCCAAAGCGGCTGAACAGGCCTGTAGCGCCCAGTTCGAAACCGCCAGTGCTCATTGATCGTGGACGCGCCTGCAATCTTCGACAGCAATCGGATCCTGCGCTCTCTGGCAGAGAAGTCAGGACGGTTCCTCCCCGCGCCGCAGGACCGTGGCCCCATGCTGTCGTGGCTGATGTTAAATGGCACGTCCCGGGTCAGCCACTCACCGGGCGATGCCGTGCAACCAGCGTGCTTGCCGGGCCCCATCCCTCCGCCATCAACCCGCTGCGACGCTGGCCGCCTGGCGGCACTGGAGGAAAGATCCTCGATGCGCACAGCAGAGCCAGCACGTGAATGGTGGCTGGGAGGCTTCACCCTGCTGGATTGGCATGACCGTTTGGTGCAGGCCGCGCCGTGATCGCTGGGCAACAAAACCTGGGGGCGCTACCGCACGTAAAACGCCGCTGGGCTGACCCCAGACGCCTCGAATGGCCGCTGTTCGAAAAGTGCAACGGTCGTAATGCCCGCTCGCGAGACGATTCGCGGTGCCGAGGACGGCTTCCGCACTGCTCGAACTGGCTGTGCGCTCCACTTCAATCACGCCTGCCGATGTTGCTATCTGGTGCCCAGGAGCAGCGCTTGACATCGGGTCACAGCGCAGCGATTGCTGCATGTTCAAGTGCCGCGCTTGTCAGACTCTCCAGGAACCGCCCCAAGCGTAACCCAGGAGCACTAACTCCCCAATCGAGGGCGGACGGCGGCCGCTCGACCCGGGCAGCAATCCGCGCGCTCAGCAGAATCATCCTGACCATGCGTTACGCGATTGCGATGAGACCGGCGGCGGGCCACAGCGGAGCCGAATGCCAGGCCCGAACTTGTGGAAGTCCGCGCCGGTGTTGCCACTTTGCCGAAATACATC
>JADKIA010000010.1 GCA_016721465.1 Ideonella sp.
CGGTACCTCCGGCACGGCGCCCTGCACCGCCTCGGCCTGCAGGCCCAGGTGCCCGGCGGCCCACTCCATCCAGCGCGCCAGCTCTGCCGCATTCGCTTCGTCTACCGCTGGAGGCAGGGGCAGCGCCTGGCTGGCGCTGCGCTGCAAGCCGGCCCGCGCGGCCAGTGCCTGCAGCCCCTCGCCCAGGCGCTGAAGCGGCCACAAGTGTTCGCTCAGTTCAGGCATTGGCAACGCACGATCGAACGTCATGGACGCAAGCCCTTGACCATGGCCCATTGCCGCGGCAGCGTCTCTGGCAAAGCCGACGGCTGCAATACCGGCCGCTCGTCTTCGTGCACGGCGCCGTCGCGTACCTGCAGTCGCCGCCACTGCGGGCCCTGCCAAAGCTCGTTGTGCACGCGCTGCTCGGCGCGCAGCAGGGCCGCATAGTATGTATGGCCGCGCGCCAGCATCTGCGGCGCGCCGTCTTCGACGATGCGGCCGTCGTCGACCACCAGCACACGGTCGAAGCCCAGGGTCTCGCTCATGTCGTGCGTCACGCACAGCAACGTGGCGCCTTGCCACCAGCGGCGGGCGTCGGCCAGCATTTGCGCGCGCTGACCACGGTCCAGGCCGCGGAAGGGTTCATCCAGCACCGCCAGCCGCACGCCATCCTGCATGAAGGCACGCGCCAGGCGCACGCGTTGCCCCTCGCCGCCGGACAGCAGCGCGCCGCCTTCGCCCAGGCGCGTCTGCAGGCCGTCGGGAAGCTTTTCAAGCACCTCGCGCAAGCGCGCCGCGGCCATCGCCGCGCCCACGCGCGGCAACCCCTCGTCGCCGCTGGCATAGCTGAGGTTGTCCATCAGCGAGCGATTCCACAACTGCACCCCGGGCTCCACCCAGGCCGTTTGCCGACGCAAGGCCAGCAGCCCTGGGGCATCCAGGGTTCGCGCATCGGCCCACAGTTCGCCCTGGGCCAGACGGTGCCAGCCCAGAAACAGCGCCAACAAGGTCGATTTGCCTGCGCCGGAGGGCCCGACGATGGCCACGTGCTCGCCAGCAGCCACTTGCAGGTTCAGGTCATGCAGGATGGTCTGACCGGCGGCCACCACCTGCCCATGCCGGATCTGCAGTGGCACGGCACGGGCGCCGCACGGTCCCGCAGCGTCAACGGCCGGGCGTGCCACGGGCCCCACCAACTGCGCGCCCGCCGCGGATGTGGCCTCTGGCGTGTCCTTGTCCACTGGATCGGTGGGGGCCGCCAATGGCTCCAACAAACGCATCAGCACATTGCGCTGCGCCGGGTATTGCATCGCCAACCCGGCCAGGCCGTGCCCCATGGCACCGAGCTTGACGGCCCAGTACACGAGCAGCAGGTCGGCGCCACCCACCGCGCCGGTGCGGCCGAAGTGCTGCACCAGCAGTCCGGCGGCCAGGCCGCTGCACAACAGCGACTGCACACCGTCGGCCGCCAGTCCGGCGCGCAGCAGGCGGCGGCTGGCGCGCACCCAGTGCACCAGCAGGGCTTCGTGCTGTCGCCGCAGTGCGGGCTCGGCGCCGTGCGCCCGTGCCGGCACCACGCCCTGCAGCGCGTCCAGGCAAAAGGCGTGCAAGGCACTGCTGTGGTTGCGCAGCCGCAGGTCACGCTCGGCCAACACCGGCTGCACCAGCAGCGGCAGCCCGGCCGCAACCAGCGCAATGCCCAACGCCCAGAGCAGGCTGCCGGGTGCGATCAAGGCCACGCCGAAAAGTGTGAACACGAGCTCGGCACTGGTCTGCACGAAGTTCAGCCCCAGGCTGGGCAGTTGACGCGACAGCTGCAGCAGGTGGCTGCGCTCGGCCATGTCGCCCACCGAGCGGCTCTGGAAGTAGCGGTCGGACAAATGCGGCAGCTTGGCCAGCAGTGCCATGCGCAGGCGCAGCTCCAGTTGCCGACCGTGGCGCAGCGACTCGCGCACGATCGGCACCTCCAGCACCAGCAGCAGCAGGGCGAAGGCCAGCAGCGCCGCCAATGCGCCAACGCGCAGCGGCGCCGTGCCCAGCTGTGCCGAGATGTCGATCGCACCACGCAGCAACAGCGTTTCAACCACCATGGCGGCTGCGGCCAGTGTCATCGCAGCGGCCAGGGCCAGCGGCGCCAGCAGGCCGTCTTGCCGCAACAGACGCGCTGCATGAGCCAACGGGTGGGTGGGACTTTCGTGCAGCGCCGCGGCCAGTTCGCGCGAGAGCACCTGCCGTGGCTCCGATGGCCCCTGCGCGGTACCTGCCCAAGCGTTCACCGGCGCAGCCTCCGATGCGGCGCTTGGGGCGGCGCTGCGGGCTTTCACGCGCAGCAGCACGGCACCGCGCAAGCGCAGGTGCAGCCTGCCCAGTGCCACACTGTTCGGGTCGGGCGTCACCGACCAATAGGTGGCGGGCACCACGGCATGAATGTCGTCGGGCGCGGCGCGGCAGCGCTCGAACAGGGCCTGCACCAAGGCCGCTGCATCACGGCCGCCGGCGATGCCGCCACTGGCCACCAGTTGCGCGGTCAGCCGGGTGCAGGCATCCAGGGCGCCGCAGCCAAACCAACCGCGGTCGGCACCAGCCTGTGCCATCAGGGCCCTGGCCAGTGTGGTGCTGGCGCCCAGGTCGGCCAGGCGGCGGACGAGTGGGGCCTGGAAGTCCGCGCTGGCCGCCCAGTCGCGCCAGGCCTCGGCCAGCACCGCGTGTTCATGGCTGTACAGCTCTTGCAGCAGCCGATCCTGGCGCACCCAGCGCCGCCCGGTGCCGGGGTCCATCAGCTGCAACCATCGTCCCAACTGCCGCCATACCACGACAAAGTGCGCCGGCCCGTCGGGCAACCGCACCACGGCGATGGCCGGCAGCGCCGCGGCCTCGGGCAGGCACACGTGGTCCAGCGGGATCAACACCTGCTCGGCGGCCACGCCAAGCAGTGGTGCAACAGCCTCCAGCGTGTCGATGGAGGTGCCGTCCACGTCCGTTTGGCAGGCCTCGCGCAGGCGGCCGTAACTGGCATGGATGCGAAAGCCCTCGAGCACGCTCTTCAGCGCGGCGGGGCCGCAGTCCATGGCCGAGGTCTGCACCACCTCGGTGGCCAGCCAGCGGCGGCCTTGGCCGCTCCGCCGCGGTGTTGCTGCCGCAGCCATCATGGGCCGGAGGACCCAGCCAGGCGCTGACCCGTGGCGCGCAACAACAGCCGTGCCGGCGCAACGGTCTCCAGCGTCACCTCCATCGTGCCCGGCAGGCCATGCTGCGCCCGAACCCCGGCAGGCCAGCCGCCCAGGGGCGTGAATTCGACGCGGATGTGCTTGTCGCGGATCTCGCCGGCCACGCGGCTGACAGTGGCAGCCACCGTGCCGTACTGCGCCCACGGGAAACCGTCCAGCCGCAGTTGCGCCCTCTGGCCAGGTCGCACGCGGCCCAACACGGCGGCCGGCTCGAAGTCGGCCACCACAATCAGCTCGCCGGCAGGGATCACCGTGACCAGCTTGTGACCCGCGGCAACGAACTCGCCAGCGTGCAGCGGCGCCACTTCACCCACCTGCCCGGTCACCGGGGTGCGGATGCGGTGCTGGTCGATCTCCAGCGCCAGGCGCTGCAAGGTGGTTGTGGATGTGGCGGCGTCGGCCTGCAGCGTGGCCAGGGTGCGCTGCAGGCTGTCGATCTGAGCGCGCTGCTGGGCTGCACGAGTCAGCGCTTCAGTGCCGACGCGCCGCGCGTCGGCAGCCAGGGCATCCTTGGCGGCATTCAACCTGCGCGCTTCGGCACGCGCCTGCAGCGCATCCACACGGGGCACGCCACCGGCCTCGCTTTCGGCGGTCAGGCGACGCTCGTTGTCGCCCGCGAAACCTGCTGCGGCCGCGGCTTCATCGGTGCGGAACTGAGCGCCTTGTGTGGCAGCCTGGGCAGCCTGGCGGTCCAGCCCGGCCGCCGTCTCGCGCGAAGCCACTTCCTGGTGCAATGCCTCGATCTGCGCCAGCAAGCCCACTCGGCGCGAGTCTTCCTCGCGCAGACGCAGTGCCAACGGCCCGGCGTCGAGCTCCGCAATCACCTCGCCGGCCTTGACTTCGGTGCCCAGTGCCGCCACCGCAGCCACCAGCGTGCCAGACCGTGGCGCGTTCACGGCATGGGCAGCTTGCCTGACCTCCAGCCGCGCCTGGTGCGAGACCTCCACCACGGTGACGCGGCCCATGAAGAACCAGGCCAGCCAGGCCGCCATCACCACCGTGGCCAGGCCCCAGGCCCACAGCGCCGGAGCGGCGCTGTCGCGCGCGAGGGCGCGGCTGGTGTGCGAGAAGGGCGAGGACAAGTCTGGCTTTCGTGTGCGCAAGGGGTTGGGAGCAAGCCGCCAGCACCACAGAGCAGCCAAGCGCGTGCTACATACATTCCACCCGCGAAGAATCTTGTGAGGACCCATGCTCGGGCCGCGGCTTCTGCTCGACAGCGGCCCGCCTTGCCCCGCCCCCCGCGCGGTGCTGGCGCGCGCCATCGTGTCAAGGCCAGGCCGAGAGGTCATCGCGGGGCAGACACGCCCACCGTGGCGCGCCAAGGAATTGACATGGAACGCAGCCCCGACAGTGCCGGCGACGAGAATCGTTGGGCTTGACACCGAACCTGCCGATACCCCAGCCATGATCGACACCCTGACAGCGCCGGCCGTTGCCGATGCAAGCTTGGCGCCAGCCGGTTGCAGCGCAGCCGTGCAAGCCCGAGGGCTCTGGCGAAAGCATTCGCGCTGCTCAACGCCGATCCGACCGTGGCGCAGGCGCATGCCGACCAGGCGCTGGCGCTGCTGGATGCCGTGGCCGAGCCCAGCTTGTGCGCCGAGGCCCGGCATGTGCTGGGCATGGCCGAATGCATGGGGCGCGTGGCACCCGGCGCATCGCTGCTCCAGGACGCCGCTGCGGCGCTCCATCGCCACGGCCCGGCGCAGGCCGAGTGCCGCGTGCTGCGCGATCTGGGCGCCGTGCTGACCAACCTCACCGGCGACCTGCAGGGTGCCGTGGAAGCCCTCGAACGGGCCCTCGTTCTGGCCGAGGCGCTGGGCGACCGCTACGAGCAGGGCATGGTGCTGGCACGCCTGGGCCCGCTGTTCGGACGCCTGGGCCGACTGGATGACGCCGAGACCAAGCTGCGCGCCGCGCTGCAGTGCCTGGCCGATGGCCCCGACCGCCGTTCGCATGGCACCACCCTGGTCAACCTGGGCTATGTGCAAATCCAGCGTGGTGCATTCGAGCAGGCCGTGCCCTGCTGCCGCGCGCTCAGGCTGTTGGATGCCGTCGGCGACCGGCTTTGGCGCATCAACGCCAATCCAACCTGGCCATCGCCTGGGCCGGCAGTGGCCAGGCGGATGACGCGCTGCTGCGGCTCCTGGACGACATCGGCACGCGCCTGAACCCGTCCACCGACGGTTACCAGTGGGCCGACCACCTGCTCACCTGCGGTCGTGCGGCTGATGTGCGGCGACGCCCCGGTGCACGAACACAGCTGACGGAAGGGCTGTCGTTTGCCCAGGCGCAGGCCTTGCATGCCGCCGAAATCGACCTGCTCGATCGCCTGTCCGAAGCCGAGGAAGGCTGCGGTGACCTGGCTGCGGCGCTGGTTCACCAGCGCGCCTTGCGCGTTGCCGAGCGCCGCTGGCTGGACGAACAGACCGCCGGCCGCGTGCGCGTGCTGCAGGCCAGCATCGAGCTGGCCGAGCAGCGCGCCGAGAACAAGGCCCTGGAGCGGCTGCGTGCCGAGCTCGAGCAGCGGGTGCAGGAGCGCACCGAGGCGCTGAGCAAGCAGGTGCGCGAGCGCGAAGCCGCCGAGGCCTGGCGCGCTACTGGGCCGAGCACGACTGGCTGACCAGACTGCCGAACCGCCACCGTTTGCAGACCGACGTGGCTGCTGCGCTGTTGCAGGCCCAGCTCGATGGCACGCAACTGGGCCTGCTGTTCATCGACCTGGACGGCTTCAAGGCCGTCAACGATGCGCACGGCCACCTCTCGGGCGACCGCCTGCTGCGCGCCACCGCGCACCGGCTGGTGAAGGTAGCGCCCACGGGGGCCACCGTCACGCGCTTCGGCGGAGACGAATTCGTGGTGCTGTTACCAGGGCTGAACGGCGGCGATGCCGCCACGGTCGTACCCAGGCCCTGCGGGCGGCCGTGATGGCGCCGTTGCGCCTGAGCGGCCGACGCGTGAGCCTGTCTTGCAGCATTGGCGTGGCCCACGGCCCGCGCGATGCGCGCACGGCCGACGAACTGGTGCGCGCGGCCGATCGCGCCATGCTCGAGGCCAAGGCCGGTGGCCGCAACCAGGTGTGCGCGCTCGACATCGATGGCCAGCAGCGGCTCGACCGGCGCGGCCGCCTGCGGCGCGAACTCGGCGACGCGCTCGATCGAGGTCGTCTGCGTGCGGCATTCAGCCCTCGGTGGATTTGCGCACGGGTCTGGTGGCCGGCGTGGAGCTGTTGGCGCGCTGGCACGACCCCGAGATGGGCAGCGTCTCACCGGCCGAGTTCATTCCGCTGGCTGAAGAGTCGGCCTGATCAGCGCCCTGGGAACCTGGGCACTGCGCGAAGGGCTGCGCGCGGCGCGTGCCTTGCGCTGTCGGGGTCAGCTGCTGGCGGGCAGCGTGGCGCGCGTGGCCATCAACGTCTCACCGGTTCAACTGGCGATGCCGACCTGGTGCAGACGCTGATGGACGTGGTGCTCGCAGAGGGCGGCGACCCGCGCTGGATCGAGCTCGAGCCGACGGAATCGGTGCAACTGGCCGAGGATGCGAGCTGCCTCGAACGCCTGCGCCAGCTGCGCGAACTGGGTTTCCACCTCGCGCTGGACGACTTCCGGTGCCGGCTACTCCAGCTTCCGCCACTTGGCCGCTTGTACTTCGAGCGCCTGAAGATCGACCAGGCCTTGTGCAGGCGGCCAGCACGCGCCAGAACGATCGGCCGTCACCGCCTCGATCATCGCCATGGCCCATGGCCTGGGGCTCACCGTGGTGGCCGAAGGCATCGAGACGCCGGCGCAGCGAGCCCTGCTCGCGCAGCAGGGCTCGACGTCATCCAGGGCTACCTCATCGCCCGGCCCATGCCGCTGGAAGCGCTGCTGGTCTGGCGTCCGGCAAGCTGATTTCGATTTGCAGTCAATGCGATAAATAGGCGCGAAGCCGCAGACAGTGCTGTAGCACGGCAAGGCGAAGCAACGAAGTCAGCGCGTTGAATGCACGTCGGCATGAGCGGCGCCCGCACCCGACTTGCGCTGCTGCGGCCTACCGCCGCGTGCCTGGCGCGCGCTGCGCAAGCTTCATGGCCGCGAGCTCGCGGCCGATCACGCGCACGCCGGCTTCGATGCGCTCCACAGGAATCGACGAATAGCCGATCCGCAAGTGCTGCCGCGGTGGCCTGGCGCCGGCAAAAAAACGTCTCCGGGCTCGACCACGACGCCCTGGCGATACAGACGTACGCTCAGCTCGCGGGTGTCGCAACCCTGGCTGGCGCTGACCCACAAGGCCGAGCCGCCGTGGGCCGCCACCGGCGTCAGCCCGGAAGCATGCAGCGCCAGCGCCTTGCGCAGCGCCTGTGCGCGATCACGGTAAGCGATGTTCAGGCGTCGCACAAAGGCCTCCTGGTGGCCATGGCCGATGAAGCTCGCTGCCGCCTGCTGGTTGTTGGTGGCCACATGGCGCATCACCAGGCGCCGCAGCGCGCGCAGCTCGCGGATCAGCTCGGCCGGCGCCACCACGTAGCCCAGCCGCAGGCCGTGCGCCAGGGTCTTGGACAGGCTGCCGAGGTAGATCACCCGAGCCTGGCTGTCCAGACTCTTCAGCGCCGGGGTCGGCTGGCCGAGAAGTTGAGTTCGCTTTCGTGGTCGTCTTCGATGACGATGAAGTCGTCGCGCCCGGCGCGGGCCAGCAGATCCAGGCGGCGTTGCAGCGGCATCGTCACCGTGGTGGGGCACTGGTGGCTGGGCGTGACGTAGACATATCGGCAACCCGCCAGCGCCGCGCCGAGCACCAGGCCCTGCTCGTCCACGCGCAGCGGCCGCACATGGCGCGTGCGCAGCAGGAAGTTGTTGCGCGCGTCCGGGTAGCCGGGGGTTCTCGATGCCGACCACGGTGGTCGGGCCGAGCAGCAGCGTGGAGAGCGGAAGGTCGCCTGCTGCGCGCCGGTGGTCACCAGAATCTCGTCACGATCGGCCCAGATGCCACGCGCGGGCAGCAGGCGCCGGTGGATCTGGTCGATCAGCGCGTCGTCGTCGCGGTCGATGTGGTCGGGCGCCCAGCGCCGCAGCGCACGGCCCTGCAGCGACTCGAGCACGCACTCGCGCCAGTCGGCGCTGGGGAACAGGCTGGCGTCGAACTGGCCGTAGATGAACGGGTAGGGTTGCTGCTGCCAGTCGCTAGGCTTCTCGATGTTGCGCTGCTCGGAGGGGCGCAGCTTCAGGCGCT
>JADKIA010000011.1 GCA_016721465.1 Ideonella sp.
GCCCGAAGGCGAGGTGACCATGTTGCTGGCCGCAATGGCGCGGGCAAGACCACCACGCTGCGCACCATCATGGGCCTGTGGCGGGCCCTCGGCGGGCGAAGTGCGCTTTCGCGGCCAACCGATCCAGGGCGCGGGCCACGCCCGACATCGCCGCGCTTGGCATCGCCTATGTGCCCGGAGAGCATGGCCATCGCCACCGACCCACGGTGAAGGAGAACTCCGTGCTGGCTGCACGCAGTGCGCGCCACGAAGGCGAACTGACCGGGCGCGACTCGACTGATCTTCGGCCCTTTCCGCCCCGAAGAAGTTCTGGGCTCTACCCGGCGGGCAAGCTCTCTGGCGGGCAGAAGCAGATGCTGGCGGTGGCGTTAGCTGCGCGCACCGCGAGCGCGCTCATCCTGATCGACGAGCGAGAGGGCGGCCTGGCGCCCTCGATCGTCCAGAACCTGGTCGGCCTTCCGCGAGTTGAAGCTGCAGAAGACCACCATCCTGCTGGTGGAGCAGAACTTCATGATGGCCAAGGCGTTAGGCTGATCAGGTGGCGGTGATGGACAACGGGCGCGTCGTCAGCACCGGGGCGCGCATGGCCGAATCGCCGGGGACGTGGACCCGCAGCATCGCTTGCTGGGCCTGTCGTTGGGAGTAACATCAATGAGTACGGCAGTGACGCGACGGGACCAGGCGCAAGCCGTGCCCAAGGCCGACTTTGACCGAAAGCCGCTTTGATGCTGGGTTGGTGATGCTCGCCGCCATCCTCGCCACTGGCAGCGGCAGCACCTGGCTCACGCTCACCGTGGCCGGCTGGCCATGGGCTTCACCGTCTTATCATCGCCTCGGGCCTCACGCTGGTGTTCGGCCTGATGGACGTGCGGAACTTCGGTCACGGCGTGTTACGCACCTGGCGCCCTCGTTGCCACCAGCGTGATGGGTGGCATGGCGTTCTCCGCGCAGGTGGTGTCTGCGGCGCAGGGCGGCTGGCAAAGCCGGCGGCCATCTTCTGCGCCATGCTGGTGGCGATGGCCGTGGCCGGTGCCGTGGGCCTGGCTCGAGCGCCTGACCGTGCGGCCGGTGTATGGCCTGCACCTCAAGCAGATCCCCGATTACCATGGGCGGCATGATCGTCGGCGAGGGAGATCATCAAGATGATCTGGGGCCCGCTGCAGATCGCGCTGCCCTGTTCGATGACGCTGCGCGGCTCCTACCTCAATCGGGGACGCGTCCACGGAGAGATGCCACCTCACGCTTCGGTGATCGGTGCCAGTGTTCGCGGGCCTGGTGTGGACGCTCAGCCGCACCCAAGATCGGCCTGCTGATCCGCGCCGGCGCGCAGGACCGCGAGATGGTGGAGTCGCTCGGCTACCGCATCAAGCGCCTGTTCGTCGGCGTGTTCTCTGTGGCGGGCTCGGCCCCGGTCGGGCCTGGGTGGCGTGATGTGGGGCCCGTACCAGCAGAACGTGTCGCCGCAGATCGGTGCGCAGGTCAATGTGCTGATCTTCATCGTCATCATCATCGGCGGCCTGGGCTCCACGCTGGCCGCTGCATCGGAGCGTTGCTGGTGGGTTGATGGCCAACTACGCCGTGTTTCCTGGCGGGCCCAAGTGGCGCTGTTCTCCAACATCGCTTCCTGATGGTAGGGGTGTTGTGGCGGCCGCAGGCCCCCCAACCGTGACGAATCGATGACCCCCCGAGCACCTTCCCGGTGCCTCCCTCACGGGAGTTCAGCGGTCCGGGCTGCCGGACCCGCGGCGGCCGCATGGGGCGGCCTGCAGCTGCGGGAGCATGTCCATGCTGAACAGACTTCTTTCCCACGACCTGCCGCGCAGCCGCCGGCTGGCGCTGGAGCTGATCGTTGTCGTCGTCGGCTGGCCGTGGCGCCATTCGCCTTCCCGGGCGCCAAGGCGCTGTCCGTGGGCCGCCAAGATCCCGGGTTCATCCCGCTGTGGCCAGCTTGACCTGCTGCTGGGCTACACCGGGATCGTCAGCTTCGCGCACACCATGTTCTTCGGTATTCGCGTTTATGGCGGCCACCGCCAGCACGCGCATGGGGCCCGGCTTTGCCGCAGTGGCAACGGGCACCCTCGGTGCGCCGCTGGTCCACTGGGCCCGTCGCTGGTGATCGGCCTGATCTCGCTGCGCGTCAAGGCCATCTTCTACGCGATGATCACGGGCTGGCCGTGGCCACCGCCTTCCAGACGCTGGCCCCGCAATTGAGCGACTTCACTGGCGGCGAAGACGGCCTGACCTTCAAGAATCCCGAAATCTTCAGCCCGTCGTTCGAGCCCTTCGAGCATCCCTTCCTCGGTGTCAGCGTGGACGGCAAGATCTTCGCCATTACCTGTTGTTCATCGCGGTCGTGCTGTTATTCCTGGCCCTGCTGCGCATCGTGAATTCGCCTTTCGGCCGCGCGTGCCGCAGGCCATCCGCGAGAACGACTTCCGGGCCGAGGCGATCGGCTGCACCGTGGTTTACCGCACCTGGAGCAACGTGCCGTCGGCCGCTTTCGCCACGCCTCGGGCGTGCTGCTGGCGTTGGCTGCGCTTATGTGGGGCCGGACACCACGCTGTCCTTCGGGAGAGATCATGCTCTACGATCCCGCTCATCGTGGTGATTTCGGCGTGGTATGGGCACCATGTACGCGCGGTGGTGGGTGCGGCACTGTTCGTGCTGGCGCAGAACTACCTGCAGGACCTGTTCGCTCGGCTGCCGGCGCTCGAAGGCGTGCCGCTGCTGCCCCACGTCATCTCGCCCGACCGCTGGCTGCTGTGGCTGGGGGTGTTGTTCGTGCTCTCGGTCTACTTTCCCTCTGGCGTCGTGGGCCGCCTGAGGGCCATGGCCCTTCGCCTGGCGCCTGCCGCGCACAAGCCCTGACTCAGCGCTGGAACTTGCCGTCCGGCCCGATGATGGGCAGGTCGGAATACTCCAGCCCGGTGTGATCGTTGGGGCCGTAGCTCACCTCCAGCCCGCCGATGTCCACCTTCTTCATCGATTCCAAGGTGGTCCGATCCGCTCACGCGTGGGGTTGGGGCCGGCGCGCTTCAGGCCTTCGACCAAGACCTTGGCGGCCGCAAAGCCTTCCAGCATGGCGGGGTGATCTCAGAGGCACCCTTGCTGCCCAGCAGGTCGTGCAGTTCCTTCACCATCGGCGCGGCCATCGAGCGCTCGTAGGGAAGACCTGGCTCACCACCATGCCACGCGCGTTCTCTTTCAGCGACTTGACGAAGCCCGATGCGGCGTTGTTGGACAGCGTGATCTGCGCCCGTGAACCCGCTGCGCGCAGCAGTGCCACGCCATCGGCCACGTGCGTGCCCGAGCCGATGAAGATCACCGCCTGCGGGTCGGTCTTCATGATCTCCGGGCACCACCGGCGCGAATTCGGGCTTGCTGCGGTCGTACTTGATGCGGGCCACCGGCTTCTTGTTCACTGCGGCAAAGCCGTTGAGCGCACCCTTGGCGCCATCGTCGCCAAGGGCGTCGTTCGACTGCAGCAGCACGATGCGTCTACGCCCACCAGGCTAGGTGGCGCACCGCGCGTTCCGATTCCTTCTGGTAGGTGGCGCGCACGTTGAAACCCAGGGATGCACCGGGTTGTGGAAGATCATCGCGCCGGTGGATGCGTGCGATCAGCGCGATCTTGTGTTCGGTCAGCAGTGGCAGGATCGCCTGGTCTGGTGGCGTGCCCCGGTTGAAGAACAGCGCCACCACGCCCTGGTCGATCAGCTTGGCGTTTTCCGCCGCGAGCTTGGCATCGAACTTGTCGTCCAGCGAGATCAACTCGACCTGCTGGCCGTTCACCGCCCTTGGCGTTGATGGCGTTGAGGTAGACCTTGGCGCCGTCGGTGCCCTCCTTGACGCCCGGACGCCACCGGCCCGGTGAAGCTGGAGGTCTGCCCGATCTGGATCTGCGCCCATGCCGTGGCCGAGGCCAGCACAGCGACAGCGCCACCAGGGCGGGCTTGAAGGGCAGGATGTTCATGCGGGTCCTTTGCTTGAGGTCGAGCCGGGCCGGTGCAGCCGCCGGCGCCGGGGCCAATTCTCCCGATTGGGCCGCTGCATGCACCGGGCGAACCTGTACGGTTTGACAGGCGGCACCGGCTGGGCCGCCATGCCCATGTCCCCGCACCAGGGCCCGGTGCGGCGCACTCCTCAGAATGCCCCGCTCGACCCACCGGAGTCATCGCATGAGCGGCCTGATCCGCATCCGCGGCGCACGCCAGCACAACCTCAAGAACCTGGACCTGGACATCCGCACCGGTGAGATGACGGTGGTCACCGGGCCCAGCGGCTCGGGCAAGTCCAGCCTGGTGTTCGACACCCTGTACGCCGAAGGGCAGCGGCGCTATGTCGAGACCTTCTCGGCCTACGCGCGTCAGTTCCTCGACCGCATGGACCGTCCGGCGGTGGACCGCGTGGACGGCGTGCCGCCGGCCATCGCGATCGACCAGACCAATCCGGTGCGTACCTCGCGCTCGACGGTGGGCACGATGACGGAGCTGAACGACCACCTGAAGCTGCTGTTTGCGCGGGCGGCGCAGCTGTTCGACCAGCAGACGGCGCAGCCGGTGCGGCACGACACACCGGAGACCATCCATGCGGACCTGATGGAACGCGCCGCAGCGGCTGGGGGATCCGCGCCTGGTGATCACCTCCCGGTGGAGCTGCCGGCCAGCGTGACGCCCGAAGAGGTGGCGCAGTGGCTCGCGGCGTCGGGCTTCACGCGTGCAGGCCGAGCGGGTGGTCGGTGAACGCAAGCTGCTCGACGTGGTGGCCGACCGGCTGCGCATGGGCAGTGCGGAGAAGGTGCGCGTGGTGGAGGCCATCGAGCTGGCACTGCGGCGTGGCAGCGGCCGCGTCAATGTGTACATGCCGCGCGACGATGCCGAGCCCCTGCTGTGGCGCTTTTCCACCGGGCTGCACTGCCCGGACAGCGACCGGCGCTACGCCGAGCCGCAGCCCGCGCTGTTCTCGTTCAACTCGGCCTTCGGCGCCTGCGAGACCTGCCGCGGTTTCGGTCGCGTGATTGGCGTGGACTTCGGGCTGGTGATCCCCGACCAGCGCAAGACCCTGCGCAACGGTGCCATCAAGCCACTGCAGACGCCGGCATGGAAGGATTGCCAGGACGACCTGCTGAAGTACGCCGGCGAGGCCGGTATTCCGCGCGACACGCCCTGGAGCCAGCTCAGCGTTGCCCAGCACCACTGGGTGATCGAAGGCTCGCCGCACTGGACCGGCAACTGGAACAAGCAGTGGTACGGCGTGCGCCGCTTCTTCGGCTACCTGGAGAGCAAGGCCTACAAGATGCACATCCGCGTGCTCTTGTCCAAGTACCGCAGCTACACGCCGTGCGGCACTTGCGGCGGTGCGCGGCTGAAGACCGAATCGCTGCTGTGGCGCATCGGTTCCAAGGCCGATGCCGATGGCGTCATGCCGCCCTCCAGGCGCATGCTGCCGGTGGGCACGGGCTGGTCGCGTGACCAGCTCGAAGCCTTGCCGGGCTTGAGCCTGCACGACCTGATGCTGCTGCCCATCGACAAGCTGCGTCGATTCTTCGATGGCCTGTCGCTGCCGAGCACCATGCTCGATGACGCGCTGAAGCTGCTGCTCGACGAGGTTCGCACGCGCATACGCTACCTCTGCGACGTGGGCCTGGGCTACCTCACGCTGGACCGCCAGAGCCGCACGCTCAGCGGTGGCGAGGTGCAGCGCATCAACCTCACGACGGCGCTGGGAACGTCGCTGGTGAACACGCTGTTCGTGCTCGACGAGCCCAGCATCGGACTGCACCCGCGCGACATGAACCGCATCATCGAGGCCATGCACCGCCTGCGCGATGCCGGCAACACGCTGGTGGTGGTGGAGCACGACCCGGCCGTGATGCTGGCCGCCGATCGATTGATCGACATGGGCCCTGGCCCCGGCGAGCGCGGCGGGCGCATCGTCTTCGATGGCACGCCCGACCAATGCCGCCACGCGGACACGCTCACCGGCGCCTACCTGGGCGCACGCAAGCAGGTGGGCATCGGCCTGCGGCGCCTGGTGAACGAGGCCACACCCAAGCTCATCCTCGAAGGCGCCACCGAGCACAACCTGCAGAACGTGGACGTGGTGTTCCCGCTGCAGCGGCTCACGCTGGTCACCGGCGTGTCCGGCTCGGGCAAGAGCACGCTGGTTCAGGACGTGCTGGTGCCGGCGCTGCTGCGCCACTTCGGCAAGCCCACCGAGGGTGCCGGGGCGCACGACCGCCTGCTGGGCATGGACCACCTGGCCGATGCCGTGTTCGTCGACCAGTCGCCCATCGGCAAGACCGCGCGCAGCAATCCGGCCAGCTACGTGGGTGCCTGGGACGAGGTGCGCAAGCTGTTCGCGCAGGCCCCGTTGGCCATCGAGCGCAACTACGGCGCCGGCATGTTCAGCTTCAACGCCGGGGATGGCCGCTGCCCCACCTGCGGCGGCTCGGGCTTCGAGCACGTCGAGATGCAGTTCCTGTCCGACGTCTACCTGCGCTGCCCCGATTGCGACGGCAAGCGCTTTCGCGCCGAGCTGCTCGAGGTGAAGCTGGTGCGCGGCGCCTATCAGCTGTCGGTGGCCGACGTGCTGGAGCTCACCGTGGCCGAGGCCACCATCGTCTTCAGTGGCGACATGGCGGTGATCGCGCGGCTGCAGCCCATCGTCGACGTGGGCCTGGACTACGTGAGGCTGGGCCAGCCGGTGCCCACGCTGTCCGGCGGCGAGGCCCAACGTTTGAAGCTTGCCGGCTTCCTGGCCGAGGCCAGCAGTGGTCCGCGCCAGCCGGCCGCAAAGAAGGGCACGCTGTTTCTCTTCGACGAGCCCACCACCGGACTGCACTTCGACGACATCGCCAAGCTGATGCGCTCCTTGCGCAAGCTGCTCGATGGCGGCAACTCGCTGGTCATCATCGAGCACAACCTGGATGTGATCCGCAGCGCCGACTGGATCATCGACCTCGGGCCCGAGGGCGGCGACGCCGGCGGTCGGGTGGTGTCGACATCCCGCGCGGCAAGTTCAGCGTGATCACCGGCGTGTCGGGCTCGGGCAAGAGCACGCTGGCCTTCGACATCCTGTTCAACGAAGGCCAGCGCCGCTACCTGGAAAGCCTGAACGCCTACGCCCGCAGCATCGTGCAACCGGCCGGGCGGCCCGAGGTGGATGCGGTCTACGGCATCCCGCCCACGGTGGCCATCGAACAACGTTTGAGCCGAGGCGGACGCAAGAGCACCGTGGCCACCACCACCGAGGTGTGGCACTTCTTGCGCCTGCTGTGGGTGAAGCTGGGGCTGCAGCGCTGCGTGCACGACGGCACCGAAGTGCGGCCGCAGAGCGTGGAGAGCATCGCCGCGCAGGTGCTGCGCGAATACCGTGGCCAGCACATCGGATTGCTGGCGCCGCTGGTGGTCAACCGCAAGGGCCTCTACACCGACCTGGCCAAGTGGGCCAAGGCGCGTGGCCACAGCCACTTGCGCGTGGATGGCGAGTTCATCCCCGTGGCGCCCTGGCCGCGGCTGGACCGCTTCAAGGAACACACGCTCGAATTGCCGGTGGGCGACCTGATCGTCGCGCCGCAGCGCGAGGCCGAGCTGCGCGAGCTGCTGGCCAAGGCGCTCGACCTGGGCAAGGGCGTGTTGCACCTGCTGGCGCCGCTGGACGGCCTGGCCGGCGCGATGGCGGCGGGCGGCAGCACCGGCCGCATCGGTACGCTGCGCGTGTTTTCCACCAAGCGCGCCTGCCCGCAATGCGGCACCAGCTACCCCGAGCCCGACCCGCGCATGTTCAGCTACAACAGCAAGCATGGCTGGTGCGTGGGCTGCGTGGGCACCGGCCTCACGCTCACCCGCGAGCAGCGCAAGGCCTACGACGACAGCGTGCGTGACGACGACAACAAGGGCCGCGAGCAGAGCTTCCCGTCCGAGGAGCCCGAGGTGGACGGCGTGGGCGGGCAGGCCTGCACCGATTGCGGCGGCACGCGCCTGAACGCCGTGGCCCGCGCCATCACCTTCGACGGCCACACCATCACCAGCGTGGCGCAGTGGTCGGTGGGCGAGGCGCGGCGCTGGCTGGAATCGCTGAGCCTGGAAGGGCGCGACGCCGCCATTGCCCGCGACGTGGTCACCGAGATCCGCAACCGGCTCGAGTTTCTCGAGGAAGTGGGCCTGGGCTACCTCACGCTCGACCGCGCTGCGCCCACGCTCAGTGGCGGCGAGGCGCAGCGCATCCGCCTGGCAGCGCAGTTGGGCAGCAACCTGCAAGGCGTTTGCTATGTGCTGGACGAGCCCACCATCGGCCTGCACCCGCGCGACAACGCCATCCTGCTGAAGGCCCTGGCGCGCCTGTCGGCCCAGGGCAACACCCTGGTGGTGGTGGAGCACGACGAGGACACCATCCGCCACGCCGAGCACATCATCGACATCGGGCCCGGCGCCGGCAAGCGCGGCGGGCGGCTCATCGCCCAGGGCCAGGTGGCCGACCTGGCCAAGGTGGCCGATTCGCTCACCGGCCAGTTGCTGCTGCATCCGCTGAAGCACCCGTTGCAGGCCCGCCGCCAGGTCGACGCCGAGACACGGTCGATGACCCTTCGCGGCGCCAGTCTGCACAACCTGCGCAGCGTGGACGTGGGCATCCCCCTGCAGCGCCTGGTGGCGGTGACGGGGGGTGTCCGGCTCGGGCAAGAGCACGCTGGCGCGCGACGTGCTGCTGGCCAACGTGCAGGCGGCGGTGACCCAGCGTGTGAGCAAGACCGGCCGCGAGGCGCAGGCCGAGGGTGTGTTCCCCACCTGGGTGGGCTGCCGCGATCTCACCGGCCACCAGCCCATCGACCGCGTGCTCGAGGTGGACCAGACCCCGATCGGCAAGACCCCGCGCAGCTGCCCGGCCACCTACATCGGGTTCTGGGACGCCATCCGCAAGCTCTTCACCGAAACCCTGGAAGCCAAGGCACGCGGCTACGCCGCTGGCCGCTTCAGCTTCAACACCGGCGACGGCAGGTGCCCGGCGTGCGAGGGCCAGGGCCTGCGCACCATCGAGATGAGCTTTCTGCCCGACGTGAAGGTGCCCTGCGACCAGTGCCACGGCATGCGCTTCAACCCCGAGACCTTGGCGGTGAGCTGGCGCGGCCGGCACATCGGCGAGGTGCTGAAGATGGAGGTGGACGAGGCGGTGGAGTTCTTCGCCGCCATGCCCGCCATCGCCCACCCGCTGAAGCTGCTGCAGGACGTGGGCCTGGGCTACCTGACCCTGGGCCAGCCCTCACCCACGCTGAGTGGCGGCGAGGCCCAGCGCATCAAGCTGGTGACCGAGCTTTCCAAAGTTCGGGATGACGTGACACGGCGCGGGCAGAAGCCGCCGCACACGCTATATGTGCTCGACGAGCCCACCGTCGGCCTGCACATGGCCGACGTGGAAAAACTCATCCGCGTGCTGCACCGCCTGGTGGCCGGCGGCCACAGCGTGGTGGTGATCGAGCACGACCTGGACGTGATTGCCGAGGCCGACTGGGTCATCGACCTGGGGCCCGAGGGCGGCGCCGCCGGCGGCACGGTGGTGGCGGCGGGCGTGCCGGAATTGCTCGTTGCCCGGGGCACGCACACGGGCGGGCGCTGGCAGGGGTGTTGGCGCGCTGAATCGTCGGCAATCGCTTACATCAGCTGTGCCGGCGCTGCTGCGGTCCATCCTCGATCGCGGGCTCGCCGCCGGCCGGCGCATCGGCCGGCTGCAGGCCCAGCAAGGCGATGGCGCGGTTTTGCAACTGGGCCGCGTCGTCGTGGTCGCCGCAGCGGTTGAACACATCGCTCACGCGCAGCAGCACCTTCACCTCCCAGTGGGCATCGGTGGTCTGGCCTGCCAGTTGAGCGGCCTCGAAGGCATGGGTGCGGGCGCGCTCGAGGGCGCCCTGGCAGGTCGGATCATCGTGGCCGTGGGCCGCCTCGGCCTGGCTGACGGCCAGCTCAGACAACTCGCACAGCAGGTCCACGCGCACGTCCACGCAGGGGATCAAGGCGGACCAGCCCAGCGCCTTGTCCAGGTGGGACTCGGCCGACGAGAGCTCGTGCAGCGCCTTCAGGCAGCGCGCCACCTGGGTGTTGGCCTGGCACATGTCGTGCGGTTTCGCGAAAGCCTTGGCCAGATCCAGCACGCGCTGGGCCAACTGCAGGGCTTGGCGGGCGACGGCCGCGGGGGCTGCCAGCGGCGAAACGGGGGTGGCTGTGGTGTTCATGGCGTCGATGCTAGGCATGCCGGGGTGGTTTGCCTTCCCCGCGTCCCGGGGGCCGGTGGTGGCCGCTGCGTGATCCGCAGCACGGGGGACGAGCGCGCGTTTTCCTGAAGGCGTGGCGTCAGTTGCGTCTGCACAATGCCCTGGATCCCCTGTCTGGAGGGCCGATGGCCGTCTCGTTGCTCTCTGTCGCGCGTGTTGCGGGCCTGCTGGCGGTGCTGCTGCTGGCCTGCGGCGGCGCCGTGGCGCAGGTGGTGATCACGGTCTCGTCCTGGCTGCCGCCGGCGCATGCGCTGTCCGAGGCGCAGCGGGACTGGTGCGCGCTGCTCGATCGCAAGACCGCGGGCAAGGCACGCTGCAATGTGCTGACACGGGCGGTGAGCGCGCCGGCGGGCACCTTCGACGCGGTGCGCCAGGGCCAGGTGGACCTGTCCTTCACCGCCCAGGGCCTCACGCCCGGGCGCTTCGTCACGCCACAGCTGGCGGAATTCCCGTTCCTGGGCGACACGGCCGAGGCCGTGTCGGTGGGCTACCAGCGCAGTTTTGCGCGCACGCCGGCCATGGCCGACGAGCACAAGGGCGTGAAGGTGCTGGCGGTCTTTGCCCAAGGCCCGGGCGTGGCCTTCAACACCAAGCGGCCCCTGCTGCGCTGGGACGATCTGCTGGCACTGAAGTGGCGTGTCGATGCCGGGGCGCCGCAGGAGCTCGGCAAGGCGCTGGGCCTGAACATCACGACCACCGCGCCCACCGAGAGCTACGAGTTGCTGTCCACCGGCACCATGGACGGCACGCTGTTTCCGGCCGAGGCGATGGAGAGCTTCAAGATCGACCGGCTGGTGCGCCATGCCACCACCTTTCCGGGCGGGCTGTACAACACCAGCCATGTGTTCATGATGAACGCCGGCAAGTACGAAGGCCTGCCGGCCGACGTGCGGCAGGTGGTGGACGAGTTGTCGGGCGAGTTCGCCGCGCGGCTGTTCGGCAAGGCCTGGGACAAGGCGGATCGTCGCGGCCTGGCCTATCTGCAGGCCAACGGCGTGGTGTTCACGAAGGCGGACCCGGCCATGGTCAAGGCCGTATCCGATCGCACGGCCGCCTGGGTGGAGGCCTGGGCCCGCGCTGCCGAGGCCAAGGGCATGAAGGACCCCAAGAAGGCCCTGGCCGACCTGCGCGCCGACATCGCCCGCCTCAGGTGACCTGACCGGCCTTGCCGCCGGCCATCGGCCGCCGCCCCTTGGCCGGCTTGGCGCGCCACTTGTACAGGCGCCAGCCGAGCAGCACGGCCACCACGGCCGCGTAGACGGCCCACTCGCCGAAGTTGTGCTTGGCCGCGCGCATCCAGAAGAAGTGCAGCAGGCCCAGCAACACCACGGCGTACACGGCACGGTGCAGTCGCTTCCAGCGCGCCGGGCCCATGGTGCGCATGGCGCGGTTGAACGAGGTGGCGGCCAGGGGCGTCATCAGCAGCAGTGCAGCGGTGCCGACCAGGATGAAGGGGCGCTTGGGGATGTCGCGCAGGATGTCGCCGACCTCGAAGCCCATGTCCAGCCAGGCATAACACAGGAAGTGAATGACGGCATAGAAGTAGGTGTACAGGCCCAGCAGCCGGCGGTGGCGCAGCAAGGCGGTCCATCCCGCCCAGTCGCGCAGCGGAGTGACGGCCAGCGTGAGGCACAGAAAGCGCAGCACCCAATCACCGCTGCCACGCAGCAGGGCTTCGGCCGGGTTGGCGCCCAGCGTGTCGGCGATCGCCCCCCACAGCAGCTGGGCAAAAGGCAGCAATGCCAGGGTGAACAGCACCGGCTTGGCGGCCGGGTGGATCAGCAGCTTGTTCATGGTGGTTCCGTGGGGCCGAGGGGGCGCACCAAGCTGGGCGCCCCGCAGCGGTCTGCGCCACCGGGTTCAGAAGTTCTTGGACAGGTCCAGCCCGGCGTACATCGGGCCGACCTGCGCCTCGTAGCCGTTGAACATCAGCGTGGGGCGCTTCTTGGCGAAGATGCCATCCTCACCGATGCGGCGCTCGGTGGCCTGGCTCCAGCGCGGGTGGTCCACCTTGGGATTCACGTTGCTGTAGAAGCCGTATTCCGACGCGGCAGCCTTCACCCAGGCGGTACGCGGCTGCTTCTCGACGAAGCGGATCTTGACGATCGACTTGGCCGACTTGAAGCCGTACTTCCAGGGCACCACCAGCCGCACCGGTGCGCCGTTCTGGTTGGGCAGCACCTCGCCGTACATGCCGAAGGCCAGCAGCGTGAGCGGGTGCAGCGCCTCGTCCAGGCGCAGGCCCTCGACGTAGGGCCACTCGAGCACGCGCGAACCGACGAAGGGCATGGTCTTGGGGTCGGCCAGGGTGTGGAATTCGACGAACTTGGCGTTGCCGGTGGGTTCCACCTGCTTGATCAGCTCGGCCAGGGAGTACCCGACCCAGGGCAGCACCATCGACCAGCCCTCCACGCAGCGCAGGCGGTAGACGCGCTCTTCCATGGCAGCGAGCTTGAGCAGCGCATCGATGTCGAAGGTCCTGGGCTTCTTCACTTCGCCTTCGACCGCCACCGTCCAGGGCCGCGTGACCAGCGTGTGGGCGTTCTTGGCCGGGTCGGCCTTGTCGGTGCCGAACTCGTAGAAGTTGTTGTAGCTGGTGGCGTCGGCCTTGGGCGTGGCCTTTTCCATGGTGTAGGCACCTGGCACCGCGCTCCGTGCACCGGGCAGCGGCACGACCTTGGCCTGGGCCATCGCGTCGCGGGCGGCCCAGCCGGCCAGGCCGGTGCCCAGCGCACCGGCGGCCAGGCGCTTCATCCATTCGCGCCGGCCCTCGTAAGCGGCGCGCGGGGTGATCTCGGACGGCACCGGGTGGATGAACCCGGACTCAAGGCGCTGGGGCATGGTGGCTCCGTGAAAGGTGACGACGATCAGTCGCAGGGGACGCCCAAACCTTACGCATGGCGGATGTCGGTGATTCCATCACGCCACACAAAGGGCCTGCTGGCGTATCGGGCCGGCGCGCAGCCGGCCGCGCCCAGGCTCACACCTCGCCGTAGGAGTGCAGGCCCGACAGGAACATGTTCACGCCCAGGAAGGCGAAAGTGGTGACCACCAACCCGGACAGCGCCCACCACGCCGACAGGCTGCCGCGCAGGCCCTTCATCAGCCGCATGTGCAACCAGGCGGCGTAGTTCAGCCACACGATCAGGGCCCAGGTCTCCTTCGGGTCCCAGCTCCAGTAGCCCCCCCAGGCTTCGGCGGCCCAGAAGGCACCCAGGATGGTGGCGATGGTGAAGAAGGCGAAGCCCACGGCGATGGACTTGTACATCAGGTCGTCCAGCACTTCGGGCGCGGGCAGGCGGGCGGCGATGCGTCGGCGCGCCGCCAGGATGCCGCCGACGATCAGCACGCTGATGCCGGCATAGACGATCCAGTAGTTCAGCGACGGGCTGAGCTTGGCGGTACGGAACACGATGGGCTCGAAGCACAGCACCACGCCCAGCAGGCCCAGCGGCGCGAGCTTCCACCAGCGTGTTTCGGTGGCGCTGCGCTGGATCAGGTAGGCGAAGGCCACCATCGCGGCCAGTGCGAAGGTGCCGTAGCCGATGAAGTTGGCCGGCACGTGCAGCTTCATCCACCAGCTCTGCAGCGCGGGCACCAGCGGCTGGATCTCCTGCGCGCCGCGTTCCACCGTGTACCAGAGCAGGAAGCCCACTGCGGCACTGACCACCAGCATCACGAAGGCACCCAGCGCCCTGGTGCGGTAGTGCTGCTCGTAGTACAGGTAGAACCCGGCCGTGAGCCAGCAGAACAGCACGAACACCTCGTACAGGTTGCTCACCGGGATGTGGCCGATGTCGGGCCCGATCTGGTGGCTCTCGTACCAGCGCACCAGCGTGCCGATCAACGCCATGGCCACACCGGCCCAGGTGAAGCGCGAGCCGAGCTTCTGCGCGGTGTTGTCGTCCTGGCCAACAAACAAGCCGATCCAATACATCACGGTGCCGATGAAGAACAGCACACCCATCCACAGGATCGCGCTCTGGCTGGACAGGAAGTACTTGAGCAGGAACACCTGCTCGGCCTGCGCCAGGTCGGCGCCGTATTGGTCGGTGGCGCGGCCGTACAGGTTGATCGCCAGCAGTGTGGCCGCGCCCACCCCGATGCTCAGGCCGCGCAGCGCACCCCAGGCCCAACCCAAGGCGATCAAGGCGGGCACGCTGCCCAGCAGGATGCCCTTCTCGTAGCCGTCCATCGATGCGCCATAACGCCAAAAAGCATAGGTTGCTGCGCTGGCCACCAGCAAGGCAAACAACGCGTCTTGCGCGCTGCGCTGCTTCAGCCGGGCGAGCAGGCCGGGTTGGCCGACCGCCAGGGTGTGGGTGTTCATGCGGCGTCCTTCACGAGCTCGGCCTTCAATGATTCGAATTCGGCATCGGCGTCCAGCGTGCGCCGCGTGGTGGACAAGGCGGCCCGCACACGCGTGCCGCCTTCGATGGGCTGCAGCCAGATCCACAGCCGGCGCTCGCGAATGTAGAGCATGGCGAACACCCCCAGGATCAGCAGCACCGCGCCAAGGTACACCAGCTTCTGCCCCGGTGCCCGCGTGACCTGGAAGACACTGGCCTGCACCTGCGTGAAGTCGTTGAGCTGCAGCAGCACGGGGGCGGGGTAGAACGCGGCGTCGGACAGCGCCAGCACCGTCTGCTGCATGAAGCGCGCGCTGGCCTCGCCCGCTTGCATCGGCCCCAGGCCGGCCCGCTCGCGCGCCAGCGTGGTCAGCTCGGCCAGGCCGCCATCGAGCATGCGCAGCAGCAAGCCGGTGATCTGCTCGCGCTCGCTGGCCGGCACGGTGTCTTCCACGAACTGCGCCAGCGCGCTGAGACCGCCGGAGGCGTCCGTGCCTGGCTTGGCCGCGGCACCCGCGAACACCGTCAGCACGCGCTGGGCGCTGATCTGCAGCTGCTCGGCCATCTGCGGCTGGCCGGTGGGCGTGGCCTTGGCCACGTAGCGGCGCACGGCCTGGTCGCGCTGGGCCGGGTCGTGCAGCGCCACCTGGATGCGCAGCCAGCCTTCGAGGCCGCCGTGCTCATCGGCCGGGATGCGCAGGTAGCGAAAGGGCTCGTTCGGGTCTTCGCGCACGCCGGCCAGGAACACCCGCTGCCCGTCCACGTCCACCGGTGCCATGTAGTTGCTGAACTCGCGTTTCTGGCCGCTGGCGTCCACCAGCTTGTAGTTGAAGGACGGGCCGACGTTGCGCAGCGCTTTCGTGTCGCCCACCGGCTTGGCGCCCGAGCCCAGGTGCTTGCGCAGCGAATCCACCAGGTCCACCTTGCGCACATCGGTGCGGCGGTCGCCGGCGGCCTCGTCGCGACCGGCCAGGTTCTCGACGTTGATCACCCGCAGTGCGCTGAATTCGATGGTTTGCTTCGGCGTGCCCTCGGCCGTCGCCAGCGGCGCCGATTGGCCCACCGTGCCTTGCAGGTCGAAGGGCTGGCCACCGGCCAGCGGCCAGGCGCGCAGTCTGAGCTGGCTGCCACCGTCGTCGAAACTGCTCTGGTAGAGGTTCATGCCGCGGTGATGAAGGGGCTCGTTCACCTTCACCGTGGCGGCCGTCTGCTGGCCGGTGTCGCGGTCGTGGATCACCACCTCGCTGGCGAACAGCTTGGGCATGCCGGTGTCGTAGTACTCGACGATGAACTTCTTCAGCTCCACGTCGAAGGGCAGGGGCTGCAGCACGATGCCATCGGACAGGCTGAGGACGGCCGTGCCGGCACGCGCGCCTTCCGGCACCAGCAGGCTGCCGCGGAAGCTGGGGTTGGTGGGCGACAGCACATGCTGTGCAGGCACGTCCTTGATCAGCCCGGCACCTTGGTAGGCCGCCTTGTCGCCGAGCGCCATTTGGGCCCGCACGATCAAGTCGCCATCGAGCAGGCCACCCAGGCAGATCAGCACGATGGCCGAGTGCGCCGCCAGGTAGCCCAGCTTGTGCGCCATGCCCTTGCGCGCCGCCACCATGGTGCCGCTGTCGCGCACCTGGGCGCGTGCCGTCCAGCCGCGCGCGGCCAGCAGGGCGGACGCGCGCTGCAACGCGGCCTGCGGTGCCAGCGCCCAATGCACCTGCAGCTTGTGGTGGAAGGCGGCGAGCGAGCTCTCGCGGAGGCTTTCCTTGTGGCTGCGCAGCTCCTGCAGGACCTTGGGCGTGTTGCGCGCGATGCACAGGCTCGTGGAAGTGACCAGGAAAGCCATGATCAGCAGGAACCACCAGGCGCTGTAGACGCTGTACAGCCCCACGGTGCCGAACACCTCGGCCCAGAACGGACCGAACTGGTTGACGTAGCTGTTGTAGGGCTCGTGCTGCTTGACGACCGTGCCGATGACCGAGGCGATGCAGATCAGCGTGAGCAGCGCAATGGCAAAGCGCATCGACGACAGCAGCTCGACCAGTTCGCGCCCGGTGCGGGCCGGCGGTCGACCCGGGGCGCCGGAGGATGCGGATGACATGGGGGCGAATTATCCCGGTGCGCGCCGCGGACAAGAAAAAAGGCCGGTCAGCGACCGGCCTTTGCGTTGGGCGAGCGCGAACCGGCTCAGCGCAGCCCGGCCATGTAGTCGGCCACGGCCTTGATTTCCTTGTCGCTCATGCGCGCAGCGATGGTCAGCATCATCGGGGCATTGCCGCGGGTGCCGGCACGGAAGGCGACCAGCTGCGCTTCGGTGTAGTCGGCGTGCTGGCCCGCCAGGCGCGGGAACTGGGACGGGATGCCGGCACCCGTGGGGCTGTGGCAGCCGGCGCAGGCAGGCACCTGCTTGGCCATGATGCCGCCGCGGTAGATCTTCTCGCCCAGCAGCACCGTGTCCTTGCCCTTGCTGAAGCCGGGCTTGGCCTCCTTGCTGGCATAGAACGCGGTGACGTTGCGGATGTCCTCGTCGGTCAATGTGGACGCCATGCCGGTCATCACCGGGTTGGCGCGCTTGCCGGACTTGAATTCGTGCAGTTGCTTGGCCAGGTAGTCGGCGTGCTGGCCGGCGATGATGGGGTTGGCGGGCACGCCGCGCGAGCCATCGGCCGTGTGGCAGGCGCCACAGACCTGGGTGGATTTCTCCTGGCCCTTGGCCAGATCGGCCTTGGCGGGCGCCTTGGCTTCATTGGCAAACGAGGGCGCAGCGAGGGCGGCGAGCAGCGTCAGGGCAAGCAGCGACTTCATGTCGTGGGACCTTGGGAGTTTGGGCAAACCCGCAGATTTTACAATGCTCCATGACCAACCCACCCGATACCCTGAGTCCGGACGAGCGCGAGGCGCTCGCGTGGACCCAGAGCGCGCGATTTCTCACCACGGCCAGCCAGCTCAATCAGCTGCCGCCGCCGGGCCTGCCGGAGATCGCTTTCGTGGGCCGCAGCAACGCCGGCAAGTCCACCGCGATCAACACCCTGGCGCAACATCGGCGCCTGGCCTTCGCGTCCAAGACGCCCGGCCGCACCCAGCACATCAACCTGTTCCACGTCGGCCCGGCCGATGCGCCCGACGCGCTGTGGGCCGACCTGCCCGGCTACGGCTACGCGGCCGTGGCGCGTGGCGCCAAGCTGCGCTGGCAGGAGGTGATGGCCGACTACCTGGCGCACCGCCACGCACTGTCGGGCATCGTGATGATGGTGGATTCGCGCCACGGTTTCACGCCGCTGGACCTGCAGTTGCTGGAATTCATCGGCCCGCGCGTGGCAAAGCGGCGAGGTGAAGCTGCTGGTGCTGCTGACCAAGGCCGACAAGCTCAACCGCAGCGAATCGCAGCGCGCCTTGGACGACGCGCAAAAGGTGCTGGGCGACCTGGCCACCGACGACACCGACATCAGCGTGGCGCTGTTCTCCGCGCTGTCGCGCAAGGGCCTGGCCGATGCCGCCCTCACCCTGCGCGGCTGGGTACCCAAGCCGGTGCCGGCCGCCTGAGCCGTTCATGAGCAAGTGGTGCTTGGCCACTTTGCCTGATCCCCACAGGGGACGGGCGCCGCATGGCGGCGTCCTCGGGGCGCTCAGGGGCGCCCGATGAACAAGGCCAGCCCGGTGCTGCCTTGCGGGGCATAGGTGATGCCCAGGAAGAGCGGGCCCACACCCGTGTCGGCGCCGATGAACAGGCTGGCCCCGGTGCGCAGCCGCGTCAGTCGGATGTCCGAGCTCTGCACCCAGGCGTTGCCGGCCTCCAGCGTGCCGCCGACGAAGAATCCGCGCGTCAACGCAGGTGTCTGGCTCAGGCGGCGGTACCAGGTGAGCCGCGCGAACAGCACGTCGTTGCCGGAAAGCTGCCCCGCCTGGTAGCCCGACAGCTGGTGAAAGCCGCCCAGGGCATAGCGCTCGATGCCGGCCGGGTTGCCCTGGTCGGCGATCTGCAACTGAGCATGGAGGTTGAGCGTGTGCGCTCCCCAGGTGCGCACGGCCGTGCCTTCGGCCTCCAGACGGTTGAAGTTGCCGCTGAGCGTGCCGCTGCGGCGGCCGGCCCACACCTGGGCCTCGCCGCGGTAGCCACTTTGCGGAAAGCTGGCGAAGTCGAGTTGATCCACCACCACGCGGGCACGCAGCGCATCCTCGATCCAGCTCACGCGCTGGTTGAAACCGGTGTAGTCGGTGCTGAACAGTTGCGGCACCGTGCGCAGTATCAGGGCGCGACCAGCCCAGGCGCAGTTCACCGAAATCGCCCCAGGGTTGGCCGAGATCGGCACCGATGACGAACTGATTGCGGCGAAAGATGGCCATTCGTCGCCGGTGGCCGGGTTGTAGCGCGAGATGCGGTTGCGCTCCAATCCGGCATAGCCGGACACGAACCAGTCGTCTGCCGTGGACGCGGTCCAGTTCAGCGGGCGGTACAGCTCGGTGAAGAGCCGGCACCTCGCCGATCTGCAGGCGGTTTGCGCCACTCGGTGCCGTTGCGCGTGAGCCAGTGGCGGTTGTGGCTGACCTTCAGGTTGAAGGCGCTGCGGCCGCGGAAGTCGGTGCTCAGGTCCAGACCGGCGTGCGGGTAGTTTCGGACCCCAGGCTTGTCTTCCAGGTCGAACACGGGCCGTCGGCGCCGGCCTCACGCAGCAGTTGGTAGTCGGCTCCGTGTAGTCGCCACCGCTGGCCAGGCGGCGCGTGTCGCGTTCGGCCTGGGCAATGTCGAAGGCTGGCCGGCCCGGTTTCCGGCATGGGCAACAGGCGCTCTGGGTTGGTGATCGCTGTGCCTTCCGATGCGCACGAAGCTCAGCAGCGGCTTGCCGACATCCGGCGTCGGGGGCGCGGAGCGCCGACCGCGTAGGCCGCCGCATCCACGCCCAGCAGCGCCAGCTTGTCGCTGCGGCCCCAGGCGCCAGCCATGCCGAGCGCGATGAAGCGGCCGACCTCGTTGAAGTCGCTCGAGGTGAGCGTGCCCGGCGAGGGCGCGATCAGCACGTCGCGCGGCGTGAGCGTGGCCAGGCCTGCGCAGCTGTTCTGCTCGGTGAGGATGTTGACCATCTGCGTGGTCAGGCCGACGGCCGAATTGAAGGTCTCGCGGCCGGCCAGCGGCGTGCCGATGTTGACCACGATGACGATGTCCGCGCCCAGCGCGCGGGCCACGTCCACCGGCGTGTTGTTGACCAGGCCACCGTCGCCCAGGATGCGGCCGTCCACATCGGTGGGCGAGAACACGCCGGGCACGCTCATCGACGAGCGCAACGCCAGCGCCAGGTCGCCGCTGTCCATCACCACGGGCTGACCGGTTTCCGCGTCGGTGGCCCGGCTCGGAAGGGGTGGGCAGCTCGTCGAAGCGGGCCACGTCGCGCACCGGCGGCGTGTAGTGGCGCAGCAACGATTCGAGCCCGCGGCTGGAGACGGCGCCCTGTGGCGTGCGCAACTCGCCATCGCGCACTCCCAGCTCCAGCAACGCCGAGATCTCGGAGTCCTCTTCCTTGCGGCGTTGCGACAGCAGCGGCCCGCTCGATGCGATTGGCGAAGACCTGGTCCCAGCGCACGGCGAGCAGCTCGCGCTCCAGCTCGTCGGCGCGCATGCCCGCTGGCGTACAGACCGCCGACGATGGCGCCCATGGACGCACCCGCGATCACGTCGATCGGCGCTCCTGCAGCTCTTCCAGCACCTTGAGCACGCCCACGTGCGCCAGGCCGCGCGCGCCGCCGCCCGACAACACCAGGCCGATGCGCGGGCGCTGTGGCGCGCGCGGCCCCGGATCTTTACGGCGTGGCTTGCCATCGCCACGCCCAGGCAGCCCAGCAACACTCCGGCGAGTCCGGCGAGGCGCGCGCGCATCAGGCGCCGACGTTCAGGCGTTGCATCCCGCGGCTGGCCGCGTCGCGCACCAGCGAGCCTGCTTGATAGGCGCGGGCCTGTGTCCAGCGCCCACGTCGATGGGCTGGCGCGCGCACCGCCGCCGGATGCGGTCGATGGCGGGCCGGCGGCGGCGATGCCCTGGTCGAGCGCATGCCGCTCGAAGGCCACCAGTCGGCCGGTGCCCCATTCGAAGGCGCGCAGCGGTGACCCCGGTCTTCGCTCCCAGGTGGTCCACCAGCTGGCGGCAATAGGCTCAGGCAACTCTCGGCATCGGCGGCGGGTGCCGCCTCGATCATAAGCCCAGCTGGTCCATGAAGCGCCACACCGGGTGGTCGTAGGACTCGAGCATGGCCGGGTCGCGCACACCGCCCGCATCGCGGCGGGCTGCAGGCGCAGCACCAGCGGGATGGCGGGCGCGGCAGGCGCCTTGCCGGCCTGATGGCGTCGAACAGGCGCGTGATCAGTTCCACCAGTTGCGGGTCGACCCCTGCGCGCGCCGCGGGCCTGCAGCAGCGCCGCGAGCGTCGCGCCCTCGTCCAGGGCATCGGCATCCGCGGCGCAGCTCGCTCAGCTGTTGCGGGTTCAGCGCCGTGCCGTTCGGCAGATCCAGCCTGCCGCGCGTGGTGGCGCCCAGCACGATGGTGCGGTAGTCGCGGGCCTCGACGCCCTGCTCTTCCCGGACGCCTGCAGGCGGCCGCCCTGGACTCTGGCGAAGCGTCTTCAGGACAGGGCTGGCGACGTCACGCATGAAGGCGGCTTGCGGTCGCACGCGACAGGGGCACGCCGCTGACGCCCACCCACAACGGGCGCACGCCCCGCTCCGGGCGGAAGGAGTTGGTGTGCGCGCGACGTTCAGGTCATCCACCAGCGCCGGGAGGTGAGGGCCTGCCGCTCGCTCAGTTCGAACTCAACCGCCAATTTGACCGCTCGACGGCCCTCGTGACCGCCGACGTCGGACGCCGACCTCGTCCTCGTCGGACCAGCGCACTCCAGCTGGCCGGGGCGCACCGGCGCTCGCCTGGGGGCAGTCCCCGCTGATCTCGGCGCGGGACCAGTTGCGCAACTCGCGTCACGGCATCGTTGACCAGGACGCGGCGATGGCGCGCCTTCACGGGCACCGGATCGGCACTCGCGCGGCCGCCGCCGGCGTGGTGCCGCCGCCGCTGCTCGACGACGGCGTCGACGACCTGGTCAGCGCGAGCGGCGCACGAAGCTCGTCGTCAACGAAGTCCGCGGGAGGGGCTGGGGTCGTGGGGGCGGAGGTGCGCGCCGATTATGGTGTGTCCACGCAGGCGTGTCGATGTCGCAAAAGGCCGCCCGAAGGCGGCCCTTGCTGACTCGAGGTCGACTTGCTTGCAGGGCGCCAGTCTCGAGCGCGTGGACCGCACATGTCCCTGCCGCCCATACCACTTCAGCTACCGCCCCTGCCGCCCGGGCATGCCGCCCCCGACCGACTCACCTTCGGCGCCTCGGCCTGCACGTGCACTCGGTGGCGAGCATCAGGCCAGCCACGGCGGCGCCCTGCCGCGCAGTGCGCGGTCCGTCACCTTAGTGGGGTCAGGATGCCCATCGATCATGTCGCCGTAAAGTGTGGTTCGCAGCAGCGACTGGGAGCCGTAGTTGCCCTTGCCTTCCAGCACCTTGTTGGACCACCACGCTGGACTCGTCACCGGCAGTCGACACGATCTCGCGACGGCTGCTCGGTGGCGCGCAGCACGATCTTGATGCCGCGTCTGGTCGTGGTTGTCGCCCTCTGATGTGGCACGCCGACTGGCCGAGCGCGCTCAGGAAGGCCACGCCGCCACCGCCGACGATGCCTTCCTCGACGGCGCCGCGGGTGGCGTGCCGGGCGTCGCCGACACGGGCCTTCTTTCCTTCATCTCGACTTCGGTAGCGGCGCCGTACCTTGATCACCACCACACCGCCAGCCGAAGCATACGCGCTCTTGCAGCTTCTCACGGTCGTAATCGGTGGTGGCGCTCCTATCGATCTGCACGCGGAGCTGGATCTGAACCGCACTTCGATGGCGGCAGGGGCTCCGCTGCCACCGATGGTGGTGGTTTTCCTTGCCGCTCTCGACGCTTGGCACGGCCCAGGTCAGCCAGGGTGACCCTCTCGAGCGTCGGGCCACCGACTTCTTCGGCTTTGACCGCCTTGCCACCGGTGAGGATGGCGATGTCTTCGAGCACGCCCTTAGCGGCGGTCACCAAAGCCCAGGGCCGCGTGGCGACGACCTTCAGGATGCCACCCGGATGGTGGTGACCACCAGCGTGGCGAGACCGCCCTCGACCTGCCGCAGCCGATCAGCAATGGACGGCGGCCTTTGGCATACCTCTCCAGCGTGGGCGGCAGGTCACCGATGTTGCTGATCTTCTTGTCGAAGAGCAGGACAAACGGGTTGTCCGGGATCCCCGACTGCTACTCAGAGGTTGTTGATGAAGTAGGGCGACGGGTAGCCGCGGTCGAACTGCATGCCTTCGACGACGTCGGCTCGCTGTTCCGAAACCTTGCCGTGCCCGACGGTGATCACGCCTTCCTTGCCGAGCCTTGTGTCCGTCGCCCTGGGCGATGATGGTGCCGACTTATTCGTCGCTGTTGTGCAGAGATGGTGCCTGACCTGGGCGATTTCCTTGTTGGTCGTGGTGGCCTTCGATTGCTTCTTCAGCTCGGCGATAGAAGCGATGACGCCTTGTCGATGCCGCGCTTCAGGTCCATCGGGTTCATGCCACGGCGGCC
>JADKIA010000012.1 GCA_016721465.1 Ideonella sp.
GGCAACCAGTCTGTCAGCCGCACGAGGCGCTTTGCGGCGCTTTCACCTGTTGTTCCGTCGATCGACTCTCGATGCACCAAATACGCTCATAAAGACGACCCAGCCTCCCGTGAACCGTGCAGCAAACGCCATGACCTCAGCAGTTTCCCACCCGTCCGCCGCCGCCCTTGATCCGGCACCGTTCAACGACGGGTTCTTCGCCCACCACGGCATCTGGGCCCCAGGGTACGGCTATTCCGGCTGCTGGGCTTCCGCACCAAATCCAGCATCGTCACCGTGCTGCTGCTGCTGCCCATGCCGGCGCTGGTGCTCTGGCAGGTATTAGGCCCGGCAAGCCAACGCGAACTGGACGTGCGCAGCCAGGGCGTGCAGCAACAGGTGCAGGCCGCCGCTGGCGTGCTGGCTGGGCCCGGGCGCAAGGAGCCTCCAGCGAGCTCACCCACCGAGCAGGCGCAGGTGACCGCCAAGACCGTGAAAGCCGCCGCGCCTTCGGCGATGGCAGCTACCTGTGGATCAACGACATGGGTCCGCGCGACGGTGATGCCCGGTGAAGCCCGAACTCAACGGCACCGACGTCTCGAGGCAATAAAACAGCCTGTTCATGGCCTTCGTCGACACGGGTCCAAGCGCCAGAAGGCCGGCCGGGGCCACCAGTGGTCCAGGCCCGGCGGCGACAAGCCCGTCGACAAGGTCTCAATGCGTGATGGGCTTCGAGCCTGGGGCTGGATCGTGGGCGGCGGCATCTATGTCGACGACACGCACAACGCGTCGCTGCACGATGCTTGCAGCGCAGCCGTCGTCCTGCTGCTGGCGATCGTGCTGGGCGGCTACGCCAGCCCCTGCCGCTGGTGATGCGCGGCGGCTTGCGCAGAGACCGAGCAGCACCTCAAAGGCCATGACCGAAGGGCGACCTGACGACCTCGCCCTCGCCCTGGGGACGCGACGAGGCCATAACCTGATGAACAGCGTGCGCGCGATGCGGGAATCGCTGCGCGTCATGGTGCTGGCTTACGTGCTGGCCAGCACGAAGATCGGCAAAGCAGCCAGGAGATTGCCTCGAGCGCACAGGACCTGCATGGCCGCACCGAGCAGACCGCGGCCAACCTCGAGCAATCGGCGTCGGCCATGGAGCAGATGTCGGCCACCGTCACCAGCACCGCCGATCAGGTGCAGGAGGCTGCCACGCTGGCCGAGGGCAACTCGGAAGTCGCCCACAGCGCGGCGGCCGCGTGATGTCCGCAGATGGTGAGCACCTGCAGGACATCCACACCACTTCGGCGCGCATCGGCGACATCATCGGAACCATCGACGGCATCGCCTTCCAGACCAACATCCTGGCGTTGAATGCCGCGGTCAAACCGCCCGAACCGGCGAGGGTAAAGCGCCTTCGCCGTGGTAAGCCCAGGAGGTGCGCGCTACAATGGCCGCTCGGCCGATTCGGCGCGCGAGATCAAGGCCCTGATCGGTGCCAACGTCGCGACGGTGGCCTCGGGCGCCAACATCGTGCGCGAAGCCGGCGACACCATCCAGGAGATCGTCGGCAATGCCGTGCGGGTGAATCAGCTGCTGGGCGGCATCGCCACCGGCGCGAAGGAACAAGCCGCCGGCGTGCAACAGATCGGCGCGGCCGTGACCGAGCTGGACCGCATGACGCAGCAGAACGCCGCCATGGTGGAGCAGACCGCCGCCGCCGCCAACGCCATGCAGGACGAGGCCCGCACGCTGCAGAACGACGTGGCCCGCTTCCGCCTGCCTTAGCCCGATCGGCCCGGGTCCCCAAGGGGCACCCGTGCGCCGGGACAACGGGCCCCGGACATTCCCCCGACAGGCGTCTGCGCAAAGGCGATAGCGCCCGATGCCCCGCCTGCCACAGGATGGCAGGGCCATGAAACGCTTCGCCGTCCTCACCACGCCTTTGAAGGCGACGTGCCCGCCATCGACCGCCACCCGGACGATGGCGCCGAGGTGGCCGCAGGGTTGGCAGCGATGGCGCCCGGACTGGCGATTCGACACCTGGCGGTCAGCCAGGACTGACCGGCCGGCCGATACGGGCGCCTACGACGCCCTGGTGGTCACCAGTAGCCCGGCCTCGGTGCTGACGACCGCCCTGGATCGGCCCCTGAAGACGCCTGCGCGAGACGACTAAAGCACCGCAGGCCCCGCTGGGGCTGTGCTTCAGCCACCAGGCGATCGCCACCGGCGCTGGGGCCGGGTGGCGGAGTCGCCGCCGGACCTGCGTGTGGGCGCGGTGACCACCACGATCAACGGCACCGCGCCCTGGTTGCAGCCGCCTCAGGCCCGCCTGACCCTACGCCGCGCACGACGAGCAGGTCGCCACGCTGCCGCCAGCGCTACGCTGCTAGGCGGTGATGCCGAGTACCGCAATGGGCGGCTACGCGATGGGCCGGCATCCTGGCGCTGCAATACCACCCCGGGTTCAGCCCGGCCTTCATGGACGACGTTGCTCGACGCGCGGTCCCGCGGGCTGGGCGAAGCCTGCTTGGCGCGCGCTCGTGCGCAGGTCGCGCAGCCGATGGACGCGACGCCGGGATGGGCTGGATGGCCCGGTTCTTCGAGCTGGCCACGGCGGCGCGAGGGCCTGTCATCATTCACCGAGAACCTTGCCCTGCATGCGGCCGGCCATGGCTGCGCTCACGGGCCAGCGGCGGCGACACGCGGTGGTCAGCCCGGCCGACGAATCGGTGCTGGGCCGGCACTGCCGCTGGCCGGCGTCGACGGCGCTCGACGCGGCCGCCGAATCGGCCCGTCGCGGCTTCGCGCTCTGGCGGAAGCGAAGCGCGCTGCAACGCTGCGACACGCTGCGCCGGGCCGCTGGCTTTGATGCGCGAACGGGTCCGATGATCGCCACAGTGCTGACTCTGGAACAGGGCAAGCCCACCGCCGAGACCACTACGCGAGGTGACGCTATCGGCCGACATCATCGACTTCCGGGCCGAGAAGGCCAAGCTGGCTGGCTACGGCCGCACTTTTAGTGCCGCCGCGCGGAGCGCGGGCATCCTGTCGCAGACGGTGACGCCGTCGTGCCGGTGGGGCCCGGTGGCGGCCTTCACGCCTGGAACTTCCCGGCCAACCTGCCGGCGCGCAAGACCGGCAGCGCGTTGGCGCCACGGCCGCAACTTGGTGATCAGAAGCCGGCCGAAGAAACCGCCGGCCACCTGCCTGCCGGTGGTGCAAGGCCTTCCTGGACTGCCGGCCTGCCGCCCGAAGCGTTGAACCTGGTGTGGCGAGCCGGCGCAGGTGAGCCGAACGCTGATCGCACGAGGCCATCCGCAAGTCTCGTTCACCGGCTCCGATCGCCGGTGGGAAAGCGACTGGGTGCGCGAAGTCGCGCCGCGCGGTCAAGCGCCTGACATCAGAACTGGGCGGCCACGCGCCGGTGATCGTCTGCGAAGACACCGACCGACCGCGGTGCTCGAGCTCGCCGTGCAGCGAAGTTCCCCAACGCCCGGGCCAGGTCTGCGCCTCGCCCATCCCCGCTTCCTGGTACAGCAGCGCGACCATGCGGCGCGCGACTTCACCGCGGCCGCGCGCCTACGCCTGGGCCCCGGGCGACGACCCCCCACGCAAATGGGCCCGCTGACGCACGCGCGCCGCCCGAGGCGACCTGGAGCGCTTCATCGACGGGCGCCCGACCGGGGCGCCACGCTGCTCTGCGGCGGACACAGGCGCCGCGCCCCAGGCTCTACTTCGAGCCCACCGTGATCACCGGCGCGCCCCCGGCCACGCCGGGTAATGCGCGACGAACCCTTCGGCCCGATGCGCTGGCCGTCATCGCCTTCGACACGCTGCGACGAGGCGATCGCGCAGGCCAACGCCCTGCCCTACGGCCCTGGGCGCCTACGCCTTCACGCGCGGCCTGGACAGCGCGCACCGGCTAGCCGAGGAGATCAGGGCCGGCATGGTGAGCATCCTCAGCCACCTTCCGCGGTGTCGCAACCCGGGACGCGCCGTTCGGCGGCGTGCAAGCACAGCGGCATCCGGCTCCGAGATGGCGCCGAGGCCCTGCTGCCCTACACCGACGTCTGAAGCTGGTGGTGGTGGGCGCGGCGTCATGGCGCATCAGCGGCGGCGCACTCCTTCTGCCAAGGCACCGCTTTCAGCACGGACAGCGGCAAGACTTCCATCAGGACCCCACCATGGCCTCCGGCATCAACGCCCTCAAGCGCGACAACGCCGGGTTCCTGTGGCACCCGATGGCCCACCTCCGCGGCCCGATGCGCGCCAACCTCGCCAGACATCATCGCCAGGGGCCAGGGCTCCTGGGTCCAGGACATCGACGGCCCAAGGCTGCTCGACGGCGTGGCCGGCCTGTGCCGAACAGCAACCTCGGCCAGGCCACACCGAGCGCGGTGCGCGACGCCATCGTCGGCTCCAGCTCGACGGGCTGCCCCTCTTCAACACCTTCCGCGGCACCACGCACCCGCGCGCCATCAAGCTGTCCGCGCAGCCGGTCGCGCTGTTGCGGCGCCGGACGGCATTAGCGGCGGTGATGTTCAGCAACGGCGGCTCGGACTCGGTGGAAGCGGCGCTGCAAGCTCTCACGACAGTTCCACAAGCTGCGCGGCGAGAAGGACCGGCGCAAGTTCATCGCCCTGCGCCAGGCTACCTGCGGCGTGCAGCCCCGGCGGGCAGCGGTGAACGGCAACACCAACTTCCGCCGGGCTTCGAACCGCTGCTGCGGGCGCTAACACATCGATTCGCCCTGGCTCTACCGCAACGCCTACATCAGGCGAAGCGGAAGCTCGGGCGCATCGTGGCACAGCGGCTCGACCGCGAGATCGTTCTTGGGGCGACGACACGGTCGCGGCCTTTCATCGCCGAGCCCATCCGGGGCGCGGGCGGGCTGATCTTGCCGCCGGCCAACTACTGCCCGCTGGTGGCGCGCCGTGTGCGACAAGCACGGCGTGCTGCTGATCGCCGAGCGGGGTGGTCACCGGCTTCGGCCGCGGCGGCCAGCTTTTCGGCCACGCGGCTGTGGGGCGTGCAGGCCGACCTGTGGTGCCTGGCCGGGCATCTCCAGCGGCTACGTGCCACTGGGCGCCACCACCGTCGGCCGCCAAGGTGGCAACGGTCTTCGACGACGACAGCACCGGCGCCGGCCAGATCACGCACCGGCTACACCTACAGCGCACACCCGGTGGCCGCGGCGCGCCGCCTGGCCACGCTGAAGGTCCTGGTGGACGGACATCCCCGGCAACGTAACGCGGGTCGGCCCGGCGCCTTCCAGCTGCGCCTGCGCGCCCTGATGCAACGCCACGACTTCGTCGGCGACGTGCGCGGCCGTGGCCTGATGCTGGAGCATCGAGATGGTAGCCGACCAGGCGCAGCGCACGCCCTTGCCGCGAACGAGCGACATCCGCGCCGCGTGGCGCGCGACCTTACGACGCGGCCTGATGGTGCGCGTCTCCGGGCCCAACGCAGTCTGATCCTGTCGCCGCCGCTGGCGATCACGACCGCCGAACTGGACTTCCTGTACGACACGCCCCCTGGAGCCGCCTTCGACGCAGGTGGCCGAAGAGAGCGACGCCGGCCGTCAAATGTCCTCCTCTGGGGGCGGCGCCGTTGAGCGGGTTTGGCACCATCCTCAACTCGTCGGCACGGCCGACACCAAGAGCGACGAACTGGGCTTCATGCGCGAGCGCCTGCAGGCACTCGGTGCCAGAGTGCGGCTGATGGACGTCGGGGTGCTGGCCGCCGGCCAGGCTGCCGGTGGACATCACGCAACACCGAAGTGGCCGCGACCGGCGGCACCACGCTACGCGCGGTGAACTCGGGGTCAACGACGAGAACAGCGCGATGACGCAGATGGCGAGCGGCGCGGCCGCCATCGCCACCCAGCGGCATGCCGAGGGGCCATCCAGGGCCTGCTGGCGCTGGCGGCACCATGGGCACCGACCTGGCCCTGGACGTCGGCCGCCGCGATGCCCTTTGGGCTGCCCCAAGGTGCTGGTGGCCACGGTGGCCGTCTCGCACCTGATCCCGCCCGGGCGCATCACGCCCGACCTGAGCATGGTGCTCTGGGCGGGCGGGCTGTACAAGCTGAACAGCCAGTGCCGATCGCCCTGGCGCAGGCCTGTGGCACGGTGGTGGGCGCGGCGCGGGGCGCAACCACCCCGGCGAGACCGCCCGTGAGTGAGCATCACCTCGCTGGGCAAGAGTTACCTGGCCTACGTGGTGACGCTCAAGCCGGCGCTCGAGGCACGCGGCTACGAAGTAGCGGTGTTCCACACCACCGGCATGGGCGGGCGCGCCTTCGAGTCGCTGGCCGAGGCCGGCCCGCTTCGCGCGATTGATGGACTTAAGACCACAAGAAGTGGCCGGCCCACCTGGGCGGCTCGGTAAATTCTTGACCGGGGCCGACCGGTTGACCGGCGCCGGCCGTAGCGGGCACGCCGCAGATGGTGGCGCCAGGGCCCGGACGTGGTCGACTTCCCGGCCTGGCAGAGCGTACCAGAAGCGCTGGCCGGACGTGCCGTGCACCTGCACAACCGCCTGATCGCGTCGGCCACATCGGCACCCGCCTGCGCCTCACGATCGCGCGCGCGATCGGCAAAACGCCTGGGCCGCTCGCGCGGCCCCGAGCTGTCTGCTGCTGCCGCCCCCTGGCATCGGGCACTGGGGACCGGCCCGGCGAGCCACTGCACGGTGCCCAGGGGCCTGCAGGCCTTCGTGGCGACGATGCGCGCCGCCATGCCGCCCGGCACGCGCTGCGTGGACTGCGGACGCGCATCAACGACCCGGCGCTTCTGCACGGCCGCGCTGCGGGTCTTACGACGACTGGGTGGCGCAGGGCCTCGTCGTGCGGGACGCGGCTGGCCATGAAGCGCGGGCCTGATCCTCGACTGGGCGGCATCATCACCCGCACGCTGTTCGAGACCCACGACGACACCGAGCGCGCTCGGCCTGCCCCGGCACGCTCACCTGGCGCGGCCCCCGTTCGACCCGGCGGGCGACGCGCCCTGGCGGCGGCCCAATGCCAGGCCAGCGAGATGAGCGAGCGCGACTACTGGCTGCTGCGCACGCTCGAAGTGGGCGCCCGCTGGGCGAGCGCTGGGAGCAGATGGAACCCTGGTGCAGCGCGCGCGCGGGCGCCAGGCCCGACCCCGTGGTGCGGCCCGAGACCGCGGCGCTGATGCACGAAGCCAAGCCGGCGGGCGTGCCTTCGGCCATCCTGACCAGGTTTCAATCCAGGCTCGACCTGTTCTATGGCCGGGCCTCGCGCCAGCGCATCGCCCTGTTGCGTGAGAAAAACGTCGGACCGTGATCATCGACGCCACCTCACACCGGCGTCCTCAAGGCCGGACGCCACGTGCCTACACGCAATGCCTGGCCGAGATGGGCCTGGCGGCCAGCGGCTGGTATTCCCCCCCCGTCGACGACCAACCCCGCGCATGCATCGACTGGCGGCCTGGCCGTGGGCCTGGCCTGTGTGCACTTCGACGTGGCGCGGCCGGCGGAGTCGTGTGCCGAGGCGCTGCGCCTGCTGGGCCGTTGAGCCCGTTGCGCGTCCGAAGCAGCGCCTCGAAGTCGCAGGCGTCTGATTGCAAGGGCTGGCCGATTCGATCCCGTGCGCCCGTGGGGTCAAACGACGGCGCTGCCTGCGCACCAGGCGCAGGCAGTTACATGGGAGGACCCTTCGCCGAACAAGGGCCGGGCGGCACACGCCGTAACCCTGCGCGGAAATCGACCCCCAAGATGCTCAACTTCGCGATGATTGCGTCGTTCTCGGCATATTCAGCGTGACGCACTTGCCGAGCAAGTGCCCGATTCGATTGATCGTTTCCACCATCGCTTCGTCGACGCGATCGTGTTCGATGTTCCTGACAAAGCTGCCGTCGATCTTCAGGTAGTCGACCAGCAGGTTCTTGAGGTAAGATTGAAGGAACTCGCCCCGGTACCAAAATCGTCGAGTGCAAACTTGAACCCCACGTTGGCCTTGCAGGCGGATGAACTCCACCGCGACGTGCAAGCTGATGACGGACCACAGACTCCGTCAACTCCAGACAAACAGCCGAGGGTCCACTCCGTGCGAGCACCCGTTCGTGCGGGAACCTGAGCATCCCAACCAGGGTTGATCGACGCGCCGGACAGGTTGATGGCGCAAACGGGGGCAACGCCGCCGCGCTCGGCAACCAATGCGCGATGGCTGCTGGGAACCTTCTCGATGACCCAGCGGTCGATGGCGGGCATCAGGTTGAATTGCGTTCCGCGGCCGGCGAGGAAGCGCCCTGGGAAATGACTTCGCCATCGTCACCCAGCATGCGCAGCAAGACCTCAGGTGTTCTGGCCGGCCCGCCGGCGGGGTCGAGCGCCCTGAAGGCCTGGTGGTAGAGGAACGAACCGGTCTTCGCTTCGGGGCATGGCCGATGCGTTGCACCCAGCCTGCCTCACTCCGCCGCGCCGCCAGTCAGGTGTCATCGGCAACATACCTGAGCACGCGATTCTTGCCCTGTTCATGCGCGGCCAGGGTAGCAGAGAGGCGCAATCGGCTTCGCCGAAGATCTCCGCAACACCCGCGTGGTCACTGGTGATGACCGTCAGGCCTATGCTGACACCGATCTTGAACAGATTGCCTTGGTAGGCGAAGTTGACCTCGTTCACTGCCTCCAGGACGTCGGCCGCGATCAATTCAGCGCGCGCGCCTTCGCAGCCCCTGAGCAACTGGCCGAATTCGTCGCCACCCAGGCGGCCCAGGATGTCGTTGTTGCGGACCTTCGCCTCGACAGCCTGGCGAGCTGAACGAGCAACTCGTCTCCCCGCCTGATGCCCGGCGGTGTCGTTCACCAGCTTGAAACCGTCGAGATCCATGTAGCAAAGCACTTGCCGGACTGCCCTTCGCCTTCGCCTCCGGACAACTCCAGCCTGCACGTGGCTCTCGAATCCGCGCCAGTTCCAACAGGCCTGCGCGCGTCGTGGGCGGCCTCCAGGAACGCCGTTCGACGTACTCACGTGCCGCCGTGACATCGCGCAGCACAGGCACGCCGCCAACCCCAAGCCGCTGCGATCGTTGATCGGCGCTGCGCTTTCTTCCACCGCCACCGACGTGCCGTCCAGGCGACGCAGTTCGCTCGTGCCCTTGCAGGAGACGATCGCATTGGACTTCAGTGCTGCGTAAACCCGGGACCTCGAGCGCGCCGCCGTCGTTTGAATCGTGCATCTGCACGAAATCGCCAACCTGCCCGCCCGAGGACTTCGGCTTCCGAGTTGCCGATCAGGCTTTCGGCAACCGGGTTAGCCGACTCGATCCTGCCGTCGGCATCGGTCGTGATGACGGCGTCACCGATCAGGCGCAGGGTCGTCTCGGCGCGTTCCTGCGTCGGTCGCCAGCTTCAGTGCCGCCAGCAGCAGATAGTCCAGGCCGCGGAAGACCAGCACGCCCGCCCCAGGCTCACCATGGCGCCGAACAGGGTGTGCCAGACCTCGGCTCACGTCGAACCCGTGACGGTGACCTGCTAACCACCTGCCCGCTGTCGTGAAGCTCGTAAGACCAGCTGAGCTTCGGTGACGGGGCTTGACCGAACTCGGTGATGACGGACTGGTGTGAGTCGAGCACCTGCAAGTTCGTCGCTAGGCGGAACAGGTTCATGCGAGATCAGCCCTGCAAGGCGATTCTCGGCGTACATCGAGACATCCGGATTGCTGGCGATCAGGCTGCTCAATGCCGACGCCTTGATCTCGGGCGCGAAGTCCAGTGCCTCGGACGGGCCGTCGTACTCCGGTGCAGGCATACGGGCAAGGAATGCCCAGCGCCGTCAACGCCGCCCCGACCAGCGCGAATCGTCGGACCTTGCGTTCCAGCGGTGCCGTGGTCTGGCTCGGCCGACGATCTTCAGTGGACGGTGTGCCCCGCCTGTTCCGGGGATCTGCGTCCCGCCGGCGATCCGCCTGACGAACAAAACGAATTCGAGCACCGCTGCCGAGGGTTCCTTGGGCAGCACGAAGTAGAAGTGCTTGGTCAGCGGGTAGCGGCGGCCGGACCTTGCGTTTTCCGGCGTCGGCTCGGCGCCCCCGGTAACCAGCGCATGCAGGCTCCGATTCTCCGACCAGATCAGCGCCACGGTGGTGACCCCGAGGCTGCCGGGCACAGTCTCCATCTTGTCGGCCGCGTCCTGATCGGTCACCGCAAAGAGCGCTCCCGGCTGTCCCTCGGCCACGCTGATGGCGCGCTCGACGTCCGCCGACAGCCCCTTGAGCTGGCGTGTTGTCGTCGCCAGGCTGGCGCAGATCGGCCGGATGCGGGTGCCGTCAGGCCAATGGCTCAGCTTGCCGCTGTAGATGTCGCTGAGCTGACTCAATGTGATGGATCTCACCCTGATGTTCTTGTGCACGGCGAGGACCGTCGGAGACTGGGCGTACTCGACGATGCTCAAACCACTTTCGCCTCGTCGTCGCTCAGCACGCGGGACGACAGGCCAGGCTCGATGGCCCCTTTCGGCGCGGCCTTGATCGCACCGCTGGTGCCGATGCACCCATGATGATCGCCTTCGTGTCCGGATGCGACTGGGTGAAGGCATCGCCGAGCAGGCGCATGGTGTAAGCGCGTTCCAGTGCCGCCGATTCGGATGTCGGCAGCAACCGCCGCCAGCTAGCAGGCACGCAGCAGCCAGGAATACCGCCCCTCCGGCCGTGCGCCGCAGGTAAATCGACAAAGGGTACCGCTGCGACATGTTGTGTTCCTGGGCATCCATGCAGGTCGAATCTCATCGTTATCGGCGGCGGCCTTGCGAACTTGATCCGTGCCGGGCACCGCCGTTCGTCGTTCCTGTTTCGTCGCAGCTTTGGCACAAGCAGGAATTGCGGCCCAAAGGGGTACTCAAGACAAGGGTTGGGTTGGCGCCGGATCGCGTTCAGAATGCCGAGCATGCTTGAACCCTGGAAGGCCCGACCGCGAAAATCCGCGAAGTCGTCATCTTCAATGGCGTGAAGTACCAGGTGCCGCAGTGCATCCAGCGCATCGACACGCGGTCCACCCACGGCTGGCGGGTGCGCTACCAGGGCACCAAGATGTTCTCGGACTACACGCCCGACGGCGGCGGCGCGCCGCGAGGCCAGTGGCAGCCACCAGGAGCTGATCCGCCGCATCAGCGACAACCCCCGCCCGGTGAGCTTGCAGCGCACGCCTAGCGCGCACAAGTCCAACGGGCTGCCCTCCGGGCATCTCCGGGCCCGATCGTGCATTGCCCGATCGGGCTCGGCGATCCACACCGCCCACCTGTCGGTGTTGCTGCCGCAGTGGGGCAAGAAGCCAGAGTGCACCTCCATCTACATCGGCACCGAGAACACCTACGATGCCGATCGCTATCGCGGGGCACTGACCGGGGCCATCGGTCTGCGCCAGGAAGCCGAGCGCCAGTACGAAGAGGCCGCCACCAGGCCCGGCGCAAAGTCGGCCCTTGCGCTGCGCAAGGACTTGCGCGCGGCGGCCTAGCAGACAGCTACCAGGCCAGCGCAAGGATCTCGCGCACTCCTCCACCCCGGATCGGCCGCGGGTTGGCCTGCCACCGGCAGGTGAGGCCAGGGCGCGCTGGGCCAGGTCCCGGTTGATCCTCGCGCAGACCCACGGCGCGCAGGCTGACCAGGCTGGCCCAGGCCGCGATCAGCCCTTGCGCGAGCTCATGCGCCGGTCGGTCAGGCGCGCCCATGGCCTGCGACAAGGCCTGCTGCCGCGCCCCGTTCGCCGCCGCGTTCCCTGCAACACGACCGACGGCGGGCACCGCACGAGGTGTGCCCATGCGGCACGTTGAAGCCGGCACCCGGCGCATAGCCGATGCCGTGGCTGCGGCACCGGTCTGCACGCCGGCGGCCAGCGCGGCGATCGCCGCCACATGCCGAACTGCGCGTCGAGCCTCGGCGCCAGGGCCTGCGGGGCGGCCTGGATGGCAGGCAGCGCGCGCGCCAACGACCGCAGCCCCTGCAGCGACAACGCCTCGGTGGCGGGCGTGGCCAGCGGCGAGCACCGGGTCTCCACCGCGCCAGGTCCGCAGAGCGGATAGCGGGGGAAAACAGCAGGCCCTCAGGCGTGTCAGCGTGGCCGCCGGGTCGAGCACCGCCACGCGCGGCACCATCAGCCGGTGCGCGAACATCTGCTTAGACGCCGTGGCCAGATCAGTGATGCGGCCATGGCCGTGAACTCGGACGCCGACAGCGTGGTGCTCACCCGCCAGCATGCGGATCGCATCGGGCGGCGGCGCGGTCGCGCGCGCGGATTCGGCCGCCGCACCAGTGCGGTAGGACTCATCGGGATTCGACCCGGGGTCAGGCCGTACACTGAGCACAGTTGCACGGCCTTGGCCGCGTCGATCACCGAGACCGCCCCCGATGCCCCCAGCGGGTCGGCGCCACAACGCACCGCCGCCGCCGCAGCGACCACATCCTCGCGCAGGCTGTGCGCTCGCACGGCGGCAAAGGTGACCGGCATGGCGCGCCCAGCGCTGCCACTCCGCTGCGGTGGCCCGTCGGTCAATGCCACGCCGAGTGTTCGACCGGGAGATCAGGAACACGCGCTGCGCGCCAGGCGCTCGGCTTCGGCCAACACCGCCCGCGCCGACAGGCACGCCGTGCACGATGCGCTCCTGCGCGGACTAGAAAAGCTGCCCGGACCGCAGCGCCCAGGCAAGGATCGCTCATCATCGTGGGCATGGAAGGAAGGAGATCTAGGTGTGCCCTCCGACCGGTGGCTGCAGTATCAAGCTTTCAGGGCGGCGCTCGACACCGACCGAACCGTGACCCGGTCTGGTGCGACTGCAAGCGCAGCCGCGATGACCCACGACAAGGCGGGCGCGAACTCGCGCGATCCACCCCATCGCGCCTCGACGGCGACCGAGAATCGGCCCGCGGGATGCCCGCGATCTGATCACCGCGCAGGGTTCATCGCAAGTACCCGCTCAATCAGGAAAGCGATGGTGATGGCGATGGCGATCATCAAACCTCGGTGGCGCGCGCTGCGGGCGGGCGGCCGTGCTGATCGGCCCAATGGGCCTGGCGGCCTGCACGCACCTGTTCGTGAGACTGCCGGACCAAATGCTCGGCAACGACTACGCTGCCCCGCATGCGCACGTCGCGCTATCGCATCAACTGGCCGACACCGCGGCCCACCGGCACGCCTTCGTGGCCCCGGCGCAGATGTCGTGCTGGCTTACCACAACGGGTCCGACTGCAAGGCCAGCGGCGAGTCGGTGTCCGACGTCGACGCGGCCGCGCTCGTGCAAACGCTCAGCCGTCCCGGCGTGGACGGGCCGGTTGGTCCCCTGGCGCCCGAGTTGGGTTCGCCCGGCGGGTGTGAGGACGACACGGGCTTCATGTTCCGGTGTGGCGGCGCCGGGTGGCCGGGCGCGACGAGCTGGTCCTGGCCTTCGGGGCACCGGCGGCAGGGCGATTGGCTCTACGGCAACCTGTGGTGGCTGACGCGCTGGTTCATCGCCGACAGCCAATACAGCCGGGCCAGGGCGCAGGCCTCACGGGTGATCAAGCGCGCGTGACAGCCGGGCGCGGGCCAACGGGCGACGATCCGGTGGTCCGCACCACCGGGCATTCGCTCGGCGGCGGGCTGGCGCAGCAGGTGCTCTACGCCCACCCGACGCAGGTGCTGCAGGCGATCGTGTTCGACCCCTCGTCGGTGACCGGCTTCGTCGATGTGCCCAAGGCGGCGCAGCGCGAGGCTTGCGCCTGCCGCGACGAGCTGGGCAGCGAGGCGCATCCTTCGCGTCTACGAGTCCTACGAGGTGCTGGCCCTGCTGCGCAGCTTCCACAAGGCCTTCCTGCCGCCGGAGCGCCACGTGCAGGAGCTGCGCTTCCCGTTCGCCAGCACCTGGAACCTGGTGGCGCAACACAGCATCCAGGCCTTCACCAGGCAGCTGCAGGCCGCCGCTGCACCGGCATCGGCCGCGGCCTCAAGGCGCCCTGGTATGCGAGCGCAGATGCCCGCTGCACCGCGCGGCTGCAGACCGGCGCAGCAGAGTTGTCGAGCCGCCGTCGGCGCCGATGCGTTCAACGTTGCCCGCGCTGAGCAGGGCAAGGCGTGCGCGCGGGTGGGTGGCGCAGGCCCGCCCGATCACTTCAAGTCATGCCCCTCACGCTGCAGGCGTTGCACCAGTTCGACGCGCCGCCGCATCACGTCCGCCGGCCGCTGGGCGCGGGCCTGCGCCACCTCGGCCGCGGTGTAGGTGCCCAAGCCCATGGGGCCGTGTCGGCCGAGAACTGCCGCACGGTCCAGTTGGTGAGCAGCGCAATCTGCTCGTCGTTCAGGCCCGCGTTGTTGACGCCCGGCACCTGCACCAGAAGGCGCGGCCCTCTGGCAGTTGCAGGAAGTGGCCCAGCGCACCGCGCATGGTGGGCACGCCCTTGTCGGGCACGCCACTGGCGTCCAGCGCATGGCAGCCGGCGCAGTGCAGCACGTACAAAGTGCGCGGGTTGCTGGCCGCAGGCTGGGCCCAGACGACCCCGGCCACCAGCGGGCCCACCAGCAGGCCCACCAGCAGGCCTTGGACGCTCACTTTATATGGCATGCCAAGCGGCGCGCTGGTCACTCACCGAGGATCTGCTTGCGCAGCGCGCGGCTCCTGGCCGGATCGCCCGGGGCGCCGCGCAGCGCTGTGAGCTCGTCGGCCGCGTAAAGGCTTGGCCTCGCCAGCGCCCTGCAGCCCGCGCAGGTGGTGGCATGGCCGCCAGGTCTTCATCGCCCAGTTGCGGCGCGAAGGGCGGCATGCTGCCGACGAAGGGCTGGCCACCGACCTTGATCATGCCCGCCAGGCCCTTGAGCATCACCGTGGGCAGGTAGGCGCGCTCGGCACCCAGGCGCTGCCAGTGCTCGCCCTGCAGCGACGGCGCCAGGCCCACCGTGCCGGTGGCGGTCTCCTGGTGGCACACGGCGCAGTGCTGCTTGAACAAGGCCTGGCCATCGGCGGCCAGCGCCGCACTGCCAGCCATCGCAGCCGCCACGCCAAGCAGCCGGGCCGCCAGCCTCACGCACACCCACGATGATCGACGTGGTGCAGTGGAACATGTTGCTGGCGTTGGCCATGCACCAGTTGATGTCGTTGTGCACGCCCAGGCGGTAGCCAGGCCGCTCACGTTCGTTGTTGTTGCACAGGCAGTTGCCGCAGGATCCCTTGCCGCAGCAGTCGTTGTAGGACACCAGGTATTGCCGCCCGTCGTTCGGGTTCAGGCAGGTGCCCACCCAGCTCACCTTCGAAGCCTCGCTGCCCGGCGGGCATTGCGTGAGCGAGCCACCGCAGCAAGTGCACAGGTAGCCGTCGAAGGCGCAGTAGCGCCAGTATTCGCACTTGCTGGGGTCGTTGGGGTCGGGCTTCGCTTTGGCGGGCTCGGCCGCGAAGGCGCCGCTGCGGTCGAAGGGCAGCATGGGCAGCACCGCCCCGCCGACCAGCGCCACGCCCACCTTTGCCCAGCAGGCTGCGGCGGCCGTGGCGGTGCGCCACGCCGCAGGCCGCGCTCGGTGAAACGGTCCATCCAGTCGAAGAGTCTGCGCATGGGTCGAGGTCCTTGGATGCTTTGAAGGTCGTTGTCTTGGGGTCGGCTCAGGCGGCCTTGGCGGTCGCGTCGACCGCGGCCTGACCCAGGTAGCTCTGGATCGACGACACCTGCATGTCGTGCGCATTGAGCAGGCTGTCGAGCTGCTCGCGCGAGTTGATCAGGCCCTTGGCCACCACGCTGCCGCGCACGTCCAGCAGCACGGCGTAGGGCAGTTTGGACACGCGGTAGCCCATGCCCAGTTCGGTGGACAGCACGTAGGGGAAGTCTTCCAGCCGCTGCGCCTGGATGAAGTGGCGCTGCGCGTCGGGCTCGCCATCGCTGGCCAGCACCACCTCGAGTCGCCGGCCCTCGTCCACACGCAGGCTCTTGAGCACCGGCAGCAGCTTCTTGCACACCGGGCAGGTGGGCGAGAGGAAGAACAGCAGCGTGGGTGCGGCGCTGGCGCCGCCGATGGCCACCGGCGCACTGGTCAGGCTGGGCAGCTTGAACGTGGGCGACGGCGAGCCCACCGCCGGCCCGGCATCGGTGACCAGCGCACCCATCGGCGCCACGCGCTCGAACAGCACGCCCACTTGCCGCGACAGCGCCCACACCAGCAGGGCCAGCACGATCACGGCCACCCACAACAGCACCACCGAAATGCTCAGCGCATTCATGCCGATCTCCTCGACCTCGTTGCATGCTGCGCCGGATTCTGGCGCAGCAGTTGATTGAAGGCGGCGTAGATCAACGCGGCCAGCAGCACGGCCGCGGCCGCCACCGCAAAATCGCCTGCGCCCAGCGCGGCGGCGTCCGGGCGCGGCGCCACGGGTTGGGCGGCCACGGCGGCGAGCAGGGCCAGCACGACGTTGCGCGCCACCAGCGTCCACGACTGCTGCAGCGGATCGCCGCCACAGCCGCAGTCGAGCACGCGCCCTTGCGACAAATGCCAGGCCATCGCCGCGCCGTACAGCAGCAGCAAGACCGCAGCGCCGGCCGCCGCCAGCGCACGCCACGGCGTCACCAGACCCAGCGCCAGGGCGCCCTCGCCCAGCGGCAGTGCCCAGGCCAGCAGCGGCCGCGCCGCCTCGGGCACGCCGTACGCCGCCAGGTGCTGCGCGAAGGCCTCGCGGTCACCCAGCTTGGCCACAGCCGCGTGCAGCAGCAGCGCGGCGATGCAGCCCGCAGCGATCACCAGGATCAGGGCGTCCATGTCAGTCGTGCGATTCGATCAGCGAAGCCGCCTCGCCGGCGCCGGGCACATAGGCCAGCTTCCTGATCTTTCCGGCGCTGAAGGCCCAGCTGTGGAAGGCGCCCTTCTCGGCGTCCAGCGCATGCAGGCGCTCGCCGCTGCCGGAGAAATTGAGCGAGAGCGCCATCACGCCCGGCAGCACGGCCGTGCGCTGGCCGCTGGCCAGGTCCACCACCCACAGCTTGGCGGCCGGGTTCTTGTGCGTGCCCTCGGCACCCTTGGGGTGCATGCCCAGCACGGCCCAGCGGCCCGTGCCGTCCACGGTGAAAGGCTGGTAGCCGCCCGGGCGCCAGCCGGCCTTGGCATCGGCCTCGCCCACCAGGGGCTTGCTGGACTTGACCTCGGCCTTCGCGCCGCCCAGGTTCAGCTCGTTGAGCACGCCCTTGAACGACAGGAACCAGTAGCGGTCGCCCACCTGCTCGGCGTGGTGGAACCAGGCGTCGGTGTCGCCATCGAAGAGCTTGGCCGTCATCTGCCGATCGGCTGGCTGGCCGTTGTCGTCCAGCGTGATGGTGGCCACCGAGCCGTCGCCGCAGAGCATCGAAAAGCGCGTGGCGTGCGTGGCCGCCGGGAAGGTGCCCCAGCAGCCCGGCGTGGGCACCTCGGCCGCCACCTTGCGCTGCTGCAGGTCCACCACGGTGACGGACGTGGCCGGCGTGGCGTTCATCACCAGCACGAAGCGGCCATTGGCCGTGGTGCGCACCAGGTTGCGGTAGGGCAGCGACTGCGCCCGCTTGGTGGGCAGGATCACCTCGTGCTTGAAGGCCAGGGTCTGCGTGTCGTGCACCTCGAGCACGTCCACGCGCTCGCCGCGCGTGCTGCGGCTCAGGTGCGTGGTGGCCACGTACATCTCGTCATGCCGGGGCGAGAGCGCGAAGTTGCCGGCGAAGGCGGTGGACACCATGCCCAGGAACTTGCCGTCCTTGGCGTCGAAGACGCGCACGCGGCCATCGTTGATGTGGCTGATGGCCACGTCGGCCACATACACCCGGGCGCTGCGCGCCGCGTCGATGGTGGCCACCGTCAGGGTCTCGGGCGGCAGCTCGGCCGGCACCGCGGTGGCCTTGGCCGCCGGCTTGGGCGCGGGCTTGGCGGCCTGGGCGGCCGGGCCGGCCAGCAAACCCAGGGCGACCGCCAGTGCGCCCCATGCCGCGCTCGGCGGCAAGAGCCTGGATCGGATTGGAAACGGAGCGTTCATGCGAGTCCTCGAAGGCCGGGCCGATGCAAGGGCCGCAGTATGCGATGCCTGCCGGGCCTTGGTTATCCCGATTTGGCAACACGGGCGGCCAAGGCGCTGGCTGCGGGGCCCTCTGTGCCGACGCAGGCGGGCGGGGCTGCGATGCTGCGCCAATCCACACCACTGGGGCGCCTGGCCTGAATCGACGGCCTCGACCTTGGTGCGCTGGCAAACAGACAGCGAACCGCCGGTCGCTCAAGCTCCCCGAACTGCCCGTCGAAGCGCGCTGCCCTTGCAGCACGCACCGATCAACGCGGCGTCATTCGGGCGTCCCATGCTTGCATTCGAAAGCCACCAGATCCAACGCGCACCGGCACCGCCCGATGCCATCGATCGCGTGCTGCAGTGCATGGCCGGCTTCTTCGGGGCCGAGGCCGATGCCCAACAGGCCGTGCGCCGCTTGCAGCACGATCACCAACTGGCACCGGCACAGGTGCTGCTGCTGGCTCCCCGCGACGGAACGCGGTTCCGCTTTGCCCGGCGCTCGCGCGACTGGGCGCGCCGCTGGCCGAAGGCCGATGCGGCCGCGGTGCCCGACCGCGCACTCGGAGCGCTGGCCGGCGCCGTGTTGGGCGCCGCCGCATCGCTGCTGTGGATCAGCGTCAACATGACCCAGTGGGATGGCGACCCCTTCGCGTACTGGGTACCGCCGCTGGCTTGGTCGGTGGCGGCCATGGTCCTGACCGCCGGGCTCGGCGCGGGCCTGGTGCAGTGGTTCGATGGCACGCAGCGACCGCAGCGCTTCAACGGCCATGTTCAGCGGCAGCTGGTCGCCGGCCATTGGGCGGTGGTGGTGCACAACGTGCCCTGGACACGGCAAGCCGAAGTGCTGTCGACGATCCAGCAGACCAGTCAGCTGTGGAGCGCCTCGGCCCAGGGCCTGCATCGACTGTGAGGTGCCGGGCCATGCCCGGCGCGCCGTCAGGCGGTCGGGCCTTGCAGCCGCGCGGCGTCGCGCTGTGTGCGGTCCGTGACGTCGGTGCCCACGCCACGAAACCCGATGTAGCGACTGGTGCCGTCGAAGATCGGCTCGCCGCTGAATTGCAGGGTTTGCACGCGACCCCGCGCATCGGTGCGCTGGCACAGGTGATCGATGAACGGACGGCGAGCGTGGATGTGCTCGATGAGCAGCGCACGCGCCTGTGCATCCCACTGCGCCGGCTCACCGGTCGCCTCGGGTCGACCTGGCTCCTCGGCGCCCAGCACTTCCAGCATCGGGCCCGAGGCCTCGATGAAGCGCCCCGCTGCGTCCTGCTCCCAGAACCAGTCGGCCGACAGGCGGGCAAAGCTGCGAAAGCGCGCCTCGCTCTCGCGCAGGGCCGCCGTGCGTTCCTGCACCGTACGCTCCAGGATCTCGTTGTGTTCGTTCAAGCGGCGGTACAGCAGGCGCACCTCCAGCAGGTTGCGGATGCGGGTCTGCACCTCGATCAGATCGAAGGGCTTGCTGATGAAGTCCCGCGCACCGGCGGCCAGGGCGCGCAGCTTGTGTGCTGGCTGCGCAGTGATGACCAGCACCGGCATGTAGCCGTCGGACTCGATGGCCTGCAGCTGCTCCATCACCTCGAAGCCGTCCACGTCCGGCATGTGCAGGTCGAGCAGGATCAGGTCGTAACGCTGCTCGCGGTGCAGCACCCGCACCGTGCGCGGGTCGGTGGTCGAAGTGAAGTTCCGGTAGCCCGCATTGCGCAGCATCTTTTCCAGCAGCAGCACGTTGGCCGGCTGGTCGTCGACGATCAGGATGCTGGCGTTCAGGATCTCGTCGGTCGGGATCATTCGAGCTTCTCCGGTGGCTGGCCGGCCAGTGCCGGCGCGGGGGTGTCGGCCAGCTGCAGCGCCTCGTCCAGCGCGGCCATGAAGGCCTCGACCTGGATCGGCTTGGTGAGGTAGCGATAGAAGCCGGCGAGCAGCCCGCGCTCGATGTCGCGTGGCACGGCATTGGCCGACAGCGCCAGCACCGGAATGTGGGCCGTGTGCGGATCCTGCCGCAGCAGCGCCAGGGCGCCGTAGCCACTGAGGCCGGGCAGGTTGATGTCCATCAGGATCACGTCGGGGCGATGGGTGCGCGCCAGGGTCAGGCCGCGCTTGGCGTCCACCGCTGTCAACAGGCTCAGGTCCGGCCGGCGCGACACGAGCTTCTCGACCAGGGCCATGTTGGCCGGGTTGTCCTCGATGTAGAGCAGTCGGTGCACCGTCGAGGACCCCATGGCCTGCACCGGCGCCGGCCCCGGCTCGCCCGGGGCTTCGTCGCTGCTGGCGCCAAAGTCCAACACCGGCGCATCCGCCACGCCCAGCTCCACCCAGAACACGCTGCCGATGCCCAGCGCACTGTCTGCCCCGATCGAGCCGCCCATCAGCTCGACCAGTTGCTTGGTCACCACCAGGCCGATGCCCGTGCCTTCTTCGGCACCGCTCTCGCGGCCGAGCCGGTTGAAGGGCTGGAACAACTGGGTCATCTGGTGCGCCGACAGGTGGCCCCGGTGTCGCGCACGCTCACCCGCATGCGGCCGGCCCCGGTCGGCATGCACTCCACCACCACCGCGCCACCCTCCCGGTTGTACTTGATGGCGTTGGACAGCAGGTTGATCATCACCTGTTTCAGGCGGGTGCGGTCGGCGAGAACGTGTCCGAGGCCATCCACTGGCGGGAAGCTCACCCGGATGCGGCGCCTCAGGGCCTGCGGCACGATCATGGCCTCGCAGTCCTGCAGCACGTCGGCCAGCGCCAAGGCTTCCTGCGAGATCGTCACCTTGCCCGACTCGATCATCGACAGGTCCAGGATCTCATTGATCAGGCGCAGCAGGTACCAGCCGGCGTGCAGGATCTGGTCGATCGACACCTTCTGCTCGGCCGATGGCGGCGGCATGTCCGAGGCCAGCACCTGCGCGAAACCGAGCACCGCATTGAGCGGCGAACGCAGCTCGTGGCTCATGCTCGACAGGAAATCGGACTTGGCCAGGCTGGCCTGCTCGGCCACGGCCTTGGCGCTCTCCAGCGCGGCGTGCGTTTCCTGCAAGGCCAGCTCCACGCCCTTGCGCGTGGTGTTGTCGGTGCTGATGAGCAGGTAGCCGATCACCTGGTCCAGCCCGTCGCGCAGGGCGGTCACCGAGAGCATGGCCGGAAGGCGGCTGCCGTCCTTGCGCACCAGCGTGAGTTCGTAGATGTCCTCGATGGCGCGCTCGGCCTTGAACACCAGCGCCTCGAAGCCAGGCAGGATGGCGCGGTCGAACTCCAGGCTCAGCGCGGCGGCGCGCGCGGACATCTCGTCAGCGTCCGAGATTTCGGCGGGGGTGACCAGGTTGACCACCTCGACGGCGGCATAACCCAGCATGCGTTCGGCGCCAACGTTGAAGATCTGGATCACGCCCTGCGCATCGCAGGCGATGCAGGAGAAATTGGCGCTGCCGAAGATGGCGTCCTGGAGCACGGTGTTGAGCAATGGCGTCATGTCGATGGGGTCGTGACCCTGAGGTGCTTGTGATCCGCGTCGCTCAGCAGGCGGTTGAATTCCTTGCGCACCACGTCATAGCACTCGCAGACCTGGCGCTCCAGCCCCGCGCGGTCGAGCACCGTGATGTGGCCGCGCCGATAGCGGATCAGCTGCAGTTCCTGCAGCCGACCGGCGGCTTCGGTCACGCCTTCGCGACGCACACCCAGCATGCTGGCAATCAGCTCCTGGGTCATCGTGAGCTCGTTGCCGGGCCGGCGGTCCAGCGTGAGCAACAGCCATCGGCACAGCTGCTGGTGCAGCGAGTGGTGGCGGTTGCAGGCCGCCGTTTGCACGATCTGCGCGATCAGCGCCTGGGTGTGGCGCAGCAACAGGCGGAACAGCGGACCGGTGCGATCGAATTCGTCCATCAGCACCGCCGCGGGCACGCGGTAGCCATGGCCGCCGGTCTGCACGACGACTCGGCTGGTGGTGTGCCGGCCACCCATGTACAGCGGCAGGCCCAGCACGCCCTCGTTGCCCAGGCCGGCAATCTCGGATGAGGCGCCGTCCTCCAGCCCGTACTGCATCGACAGGATCGCCGTGGTGGGGAAGTGCGCATGGCGGACCAGGTCGCCCGACTCGCACAGCACATCGCCCAGGCGCAGCGGCACCAGTTCCAGGTGCGGCGCAAGGCGGTCGAATTCGGACGGCTGCAAGGCGGCCAGCAGGTGGTTCTGGTGCGGGTGGTGCCCCAGGGGCGAAGGGCTCATCCGGGCCGCCCATTCATCCAGCGCCGCCACGCGGCGACGGCCACCATGGCCAGCAGCGACGCCCACGGCGGACGCTTGACCGCAGTCGTCCAGTGGGCGACCAGCGCCAGCGGGCTCGACAGGGCGCGCAGCTCGCGCACGTCGTGCTGCAGCTGCAGGCGACGCAGTTGCGACTGCATCACCAGCAGTTGCCGGCGCAGGGCCAGGGTACGGGCCGCGTGGCTCATCATGGCGCAGCCCGATCGGCCCAGGCGCTGCGGTCCCGCGCGAATTCGGCCAACGTGGCCTGCAGCAAGGGGGGCGCATCGGCCGCCAGGCGATACCAGCGCCAAGCCGCGATCACCGCCGCGCCCAGGCACAGCACGGCCAGACCGCCCAGCAGCGCCAGGCGCTGCGCCGGCTCGCACCACAGCAGCAGCCAGGCCACGGCCAGAAGCAGGCCCAGGCCGAGCAGAAACAAGGTGATCACCGCCCCGACGCAGCGCCGCGCAAGGCGCAGGCGCTCCTCGGCCAGTTCCACACTGGCCAACTCGATGCGGTTGCGCCCGATGTCATGCAGGTCGCCCAGCACTTGCCAGGCGGCCGCACGCCAACCGCCGCTCCAGGCGCGGTCGGCGGGGTCCATCAGCGTCGGGCCGCGAGAAAGCCCACCAGCAGGCCTGCCGCCGCTGCGATGCCCATGGCACCGTAGGGGTGGGCATGCACGGTCTGGTCGGCCACGCGCGCCGCATGCCGGGCTCGAACCATGCCGGCCTGCTCCAGCTCATCGAGCTGGCCCTGCATCTGGCGCACCTGCTCGGCAAACTTGCCACGCACTGCGTCGAAGGCCTCGTCGCCACCGGCCGCGGCCGACCGCAGGAACTGGTCGGTCTCGTCGATCATGTGGCGCAGGTCCTTGGTCAAGGTCGCGCCGCCCATCACTTCAACCGCATGTCATTGGCGACCGAGGTGACGCCCTTGACGTTGCGCGCCAGCGCAGTGGCGCGGTTGATGTCGGACTGCGAATTCACGAAGCCGCTCAACTGCACACGGCCCTTGAAGGTTTCGACGTTGATCTCGGCCGACTTCAGGGTCGGCTCGTCGAGCACCGCGGCCTTGACCTTGGTGGTGATGACGGTGTCGTCGACGTATTCGCCGGTGCCTTCATGCTTCGAGGTGGACGCGCAAGCGCCCAGCCCAGCGGCAGCGACAAGCATGGCAATGGTGGCGGCGCGGCGAAAGATGTTCTGGTTCATTTGGAACTCCTTGGTGGTTGGGAATGGCGCCAGCATCTCACCGCGAGGCATCGCAGTCTGTGCGCTGGCGAACGTTCGCTCGATGGGACTCACTTCATCGATACCTCATCGCCCTGCGGCGTGAAGACGATTTCCACGCGCCGGTTGAGCTGACGGCCGACGGCGGTGGCGTTGCTGGCGGTGGGCAAGGCCTCGCCATGCGCCCGGGTGCTCAAGTGATCGGCAGCCACGCCCAGGCTGACCAGCGCACCCAGCACCGAATTGGCGCGGCGCTCGGACAGCTCGTGGTTGGCGCCTGCATCGCCGACGCTGTCGGTGTAGCCCTCGATCGAGGCGCGACGGCCCGGGTCACGGCGAAACACCGCGGCCAGCTTCTCCATGTTGCGGGCGGCGTCGGGCAGCAGCTGCCAGCGGCCGGTGTCGAACAGCACGTCGCCCAGCGTGACGACGATGCCGCGATCGGTCTTGCGCGCATTCAGGTCCTGCAGCTGCGAGGCCAGTTCGCCCAGGCGCTCGTCGCGCCGGGCCAGCCGGGCTTGGCTGCGCTGTGCGGCGGCATCGGCTTCGGCCAGTTCGGCGGTCTTGCGGGCATTGGCCTGCTCGGCCAGCGCCAACTCGGCGGACTTCTGCGCATTGGTCTGCTGCGCCACGCCGAGCTGGCGCTGCGCGGCATCGACTTCGCGCGTGCGCTGGGCCAGGCGCATCTGGTCGCGCTCGGCCGCAGCGCCGGCCACCACGGCCTGTGCGGCGCGGCTGCTGGCGACATCCTGGGCGATGGTGACGCGCTGGTCGGTCAGGTAGGCCAGGTGGTCCACGTTGGCCAGCGTCTGGCCATCGCTCAGGGCCTGCTGTGCCACGCGCAGGGCCAGGTCGGCGCGCTTCAATTCATCGGCGGCCAGGGCCTGCACCTGCGGGTTGGCCTGAGCCAGCTCGTAGCGGCTGCGCGCCTGGTCGAGTGCCGCGTTGCGGTCGGGCATGGAACTGCAAGCCGCCAGCACGGCGACCGCGGAGGAGAGGAGGGCGAAACGGGGTGTCATGGCAATTCCGGTGAAGTTCAAAGCGGGGCCTTGCGGGCAAGTTCTTCGCGCAGCACGCGGGCGGCGTCCTGCGATTCCTGGGCAGCCAGGCGCGATCTCGCCGATTGCGCGTGCGACTCGGCCACCAGCGCATCGGCCTCGGCCTGCTCGGCCAGCTGCCGGGCGCGGTCGTAGTCCTTGCTGCCCATGGCCTGGCGGGCACTGGCCAGCTTGCCGGAGGCACGCTGCAACTCCACCGCGGCGAGATCGTGCGTGCCGGTGGAATTGGCGCGTTGCACCGCGGCCTCGGCCACGGCCATCTGCTCATTGGGCACGGGGGCACTGGCGCAAGCGCTCAGCGTGAGCACCGCGAAGGCCAGCAGGGCAAGGGCCAGCACGGTGGCTGGTGTTCGAATCGGGTGCAGGGTGGGGGTCATCTTGGGTCCTGGGGTGGGGAGGTTCGGGCCCCGGGGTCATCGGTGGGGCGGGGGTTCGAACGGTGGGTTGACCACCGTGCGTGGAGCTTGGGCGCCATGGGCGGGCACGTCTGTCTGCCAGCGCACCTTTCCGAAAAGGTGCGAAAAGTTCCGGTTTGGGGTGAAGGAGGCAGGCTGCGTGCGGCAGCGCACAGACACCGGCCGGCGCAATGCGAAAGTGCCCGCATCTCCGCCCATGGCAGGACCACCCCATGTCGTTTCCCCCCAGCTTTCACGAACCCTCTGGCGCGGTGCGCTTCTATACGGAGATCAACGGCCTGTGGGTCGGCTCCAGCATCAGCAAGGAGACGCTGCACTACCGGTTCCGCCCCGACGCCAGCGGCGAAGACCCCATGGCCACCTACCTTGCCAATGCAGCGTACCTGGAAACCGTGGTGCGACGCCGGGTGGCCTCGGGCTCGATCGAGCCGGTGATGCTGCGCGAACACGACCTGCGCCCGGGCGCCTGAGCGGCCTACGGCACCACGACCAGGTGCCGGCTCGCGCTGCCGGCCAGCGCCAGTTGCAACCAGGCGCCCACCAGCAGCACGCTGGCGCCCGAGGCCTTGGCCCGCGCGATGTCCGCTGTCGAAGCGGCGGCGCACAGCACGAACTCATGCACCCGGTCCTCGCGCTTCAGGCGCAGGCTCAACATGGGCCAATGGCTGGGCAAGCAGGGCGTGAAGCAGATGCTGCCGCCGCGCAATTGCATGCCGCAGATCGACTCGATCGCGGCGCGGTGCAGCCAGCCGGCCGAGCCCGTGTACCAGCTCCAGCCGCCGCGCCCGACATACGGCGGCTGGGTGTAGACGTCTGCGGCCATGGCATAGGGTTCCAGCCCGTAGGCCGGCCCGCGCACCGGGTGCGCCGCGCGGTGCGCCGGGCTCAACCGCGTGAAGGTCTCCCAGGCCGCATCGCCCTGCCCCAGCGCCACCTGGGCCATCAGGGCCCAGACAGCCGCATGGTTGTACTGGCCGCCGTTTTCGCGCACACCGGGCGGGTAGGCCTGGATGTAGCCGGCCGACGGTTCGGCATGCGCCAGCGGCGGATCGAGCAGCCGCACGAGGCCGTTGGATTCATCGCCCAGCAGGCGCGCGGCCGAGGCCATGGCCTGGCGCTGTTGATCGGGCGTGGCCACGCCCGACAAGACGCTCCAGGCCTGGGCGATCAGGTCGATGCGGCATTCGGTGTTGGCGTGCGAGCCCAGCGGCGAGCCGTCGTCGAAGAAGGCACGCGCGAACCACTCGCCGTCCCAGGCCGGGCCGCGCAGCGCGGCCTGCCAGCCCTCGGCGGCGGCCCGCCAGCGCCGGGCGCGTTCACGGTCGCCACGCGCGTCGGCAATGGGCGCGAAATCGTCGACCAGGCGGCACAGGAAGAAGCCCAGCCACACCGATTCGCCGCGGCCGCCATGGCCCACGCGGTTCATGCCGTCGTTCCAGTCACCGGTGCCCATCAGCGGCAGGCCATGGGCACCGACGGCCAGGCTGTGGTCCACCGCACGGGCGCAGTGCTCGTACAGGCTGACCCACTGCGTGCCGATCTGTGGCGCAAAGTACGCGTCCTCGCGGTCTGGCGGCACGGCATCGCCTTCGACGAAGGGCAGCAGTTCGTCGAGCACGGCGTCGTCGCCGCTCACGCGGATGTGGTGCACCGTGGCGCAGGGCAGCCAGAGCAGGTCGTCGGACATGTGGGTGCGCACGCCCGCGCCGGTGGGCGGGTGCCACCAGTGCTGCACATCGCCTTGGGCGAACTGGCGCGAGGCGGCGAGCAGCAACTGCCGGCGCAGCAGCCCGGGCGCGGTGGTGGCCAGCGCCATGGCATCCTGCAACTGGTCGCGGTAGCCATAGGCCCACCCGCCTGGTAAGAAGCCGGCGCGGGCCCACATCCGGCAGGCCACGGTCTGGTACAGCAGCCAATGGTTGACCAGGCCGTCGAACAGCCGGTCGGGCGTGTGCACGGTCACGGCGCCCAGCAGATCGTCCCAGTGCTCGCGCACGGCCAGCTCGCGTTGCGCTGCATTCGTGGCCAGGGCATGGCGGGCCTCGACTTGCGCGGCCTCGGACGTGGCCGCTTGGCCAAGGTAGAACACGCACTCGGCCGACTCGCCCGGCCCCAGGCGCAGCGCGGTGGCCAGCACGGCGCAAGGGTCCAGCCCCGGCCCTGCCTGACGCCCGAAGCGCGCGGCCAGCACGCGCCGGCCGTCGGCGCCGAACAGCTCCCGTCGGTCGCAGGTCCAGTCGGCCGCGTTGCCGCCACCGGGCGGCGGGGGGTGCAAGGCCAGAAAGGCAGTGCCTCCGCCAAAGCCGGCGTGGCCATCGCCCTGCGTGGCCGTCAGCACATCGAAGGCCAGGGCACCGACCTGCAGCCTGGCCTGGGCCGTGCCCACGCTGCGTCGGTCGCTGCGCTCGGCGCCCATCAGCCACTCGACCATGCCCACCAGGCGCAGGCGTTGGGTGGCGCTGCCGCCGTTGTGCAGCACGATGCGCAGCTGCTTGAGCGAGCGCAGTGGATCGACGCACCAGGTGGCCGACACCTCCAGCGCGCCGCGCTGGTGGCGGATGCTGGTCAGGCCGGGCTCGTGCTGGACGTCGTACGAGGTGTCGTTGGCATTGCCGCCGCCCGCGCCGAGGTTCCAGGCTTCGCCGCTGCGCAGGTCTTGCAGCAGGAAGGTCTCGCCACTCAGGTCGGTGACCGGGTCGTTGGACCAGGCCGTGAGCTGATTCAGCCGACTGTTGCCGGCCCAGGTGCAGCTGGCTCCGGCCTCGGACACCAGGCCGCCGAACTCGGCGTTGGCCAGCACGTTGATCCAGGGCCGCAGCGGCCGGTTCAGGTTGCTCACGCTGAACTGGAAGGCCGCACCCTGCGCCGGGTCGAAGTTCCCGACCGGTGGCCGGCCGGCCACGGTCCATTGCGCCGTGGGCAGGGGCACGCTGTCCACACGGCGGCGGCCTTGCAGTGCGTCGTCGTGCCAGGCCGCGAGGTCCGGCACCTGGTGCGACAGCGGGCGGCCGTCGGCGTACAGCCGCACCGCGCGTGCAGCGACAGCGTGCTGCGCTCGGCGGGCGTCAGGTCCTCGCCGTGCAGCAGCACCAGGCCGCAGCGCAGCTGCGGCACAGTGCTGGCCAGGTCGGCGTGGTGGCGCTCGGCCAGCAGCTTCAATTCGTCCTGCAGCGGCGTGAGGTAGGAGCGCAGCTCGCCGTTGATCACCACCAGGTCGCAGGCCAGCCCGCCCCAGCTCCACCAGCGCAGCGCCCGCACCAGGCGGCTGACCAGCGGCACGCCGTGCAGCGCACTGATGCCCACCACGATGAGCGGTCGGTCGCCCGACACGCCAAAGCGCCACAGCGTGCGCCGGTCACCGGCCGACAAGCCATCACCGCGATCGGCGGCCCCGGCGTGCATGGCCAGGGCCAGCGCATCGGCAGCACCTCCGGCGGGGCGCGCGAGCAGCAGGGCCAGGGCGGTGGTCAGGCTGCGCACGGCCTGCAGGGTGCCGGCCGACAGGCGCATCTCGTTCAGGCGGATGGCCGCGCGCGTGGCCGACGCAGGCATCGAGCGCTCCACCAGGTCGGTTTGGCGGGCGCGCTGCACCAGTGCGCGCAGCACTTGCGCCGCGTCCGCGCCGCGGGCGGCGGCCGTGCCCAGCGTCAACCCGGCCATGCCGTGCGCGGGCAGCACCAGGTGCATGGCCAGCGCCGCCACCGGGTCCAGGCCGGTGCTGCGCTCGCCGGACGGCGCCTCGTCGAGCGGGCAATGCGCCAGCGGGTCGGCCGCATCCCGGTTGCGCCCCATCCACTGGGCGCGGTCGGTCTGCGGATGCAGGGCCGTGAGGGCCTCGCCGCCACGCGCGATGAAATGCACCGCCTGCAGGCCGGCCTCGGTGTCCAGCCGGGGCTGACGCGTGAAGTGGATGGTCTGCGACTCGGCGTCCCAGTCCGCGCGCACGAACAGTTGTGTGAAGACCGGTTGGGTCTCGTCGGCGCGGGCCTCGGCCAAGGCCACTTCGAACATCGACAGCAGCGCCAAGGGCATGGCCTGCGATGAGGTGTTCCACAGCTCCACGCGGCGGAATTCGACATCGCTGTCCGGGTCCACCCACACGGTGCAGCGCGTGCGCAGATCGGGCCAGCGCGCCTCCAGGCAGACGCGGTCGGTCTCGAAGCTGGCGCGGTAGTGCGCCGCCGGGTCGGGCGCCGGGTGCTGGGTGAGCGACACCGGCGCGGCGCGGCCCGGGCGGCGCAGGTAGAAAAAGCTGCCATGTGCGTCGCGCGGCGCGTCGTCGCGCCAGCGCGAGATGTCCGCCGCGCCGAGGCGGCTCCAGCCCGCCCCGTTGGGGCGCAGGGCCACGCTGTAGCGGCCGTTGGACATCAGCTGCGTGGGCGGCAGGCCCGTGTCGCCGGGCACCATGTCGCGCTGCGCGTCGGCCGCGGGTGCCGCGTGGTCCACGCGGCGCGGGATGGGCAAGGGGTCGGCCAGGCGCGAGAGCGCGCGCGGCACCCGTTCCTGCAGCAGCGGCGCCATGGCGCCCAGGCGCGCGTCGGCCATGCCCCAGCGGCGCGGCGCGCCTTGCAGCAGCACATTGGCCAGGGCGACGATGGTCATGCCCTGGTGGTGGGCCATGAAGGTGCTGACCGGCGTGAAGCGACTGCCGGCGACCTGGCGCTCGGTGGTGTAGTCCAGCGCCTCGACAAAGCCGCAGTCGCTGCGCGCCTTCAGGGCTTCGAGCGCACGCAGGTTGGCGATGGCCCGCTGCGGCTCGAACATCGCCGCCAGCATGCTGGCATAGGGCGCCACCACCAGTTCGTCCGGTGGCGTGCGGCGCATGGCCAGGCGGGGCACGCCTTGGGGCGAGTACTGGTAGGCCAGGGTGTGGTCCACCGTGGCGTGCGCGCACTCCGACAAGCCCCAGGGCACGCCCCGCCGCTGCCCGAACGCCACCTGCTCGCGCACGGCCGATCGGGCGGCACTGTCCAACACGCTGCCGGGTGGCTCGTCGAGCACCAGCGAGGGCATCAGGTACTCGAACATCGAGCCCGACCAGGAGCGCAGGCCCGCCAGCCGGCCCACCGCGAAGAAGGGCCGGCCCAGCGCAGCCCAGTGGCTCACGGGCACGTCGCCCTTGGCGATGGCCCACAGGCTGGCCAGGCGCGCCTCGGAGGCGAGCAGGTCGTAGAAGGCGGCATCGAGCCGGTCCTCGACCAGGCGGTAGCCGATGTGGAACAGCCGTCGCCGCGGGTGCAGCAGGAAGCCGAACTCGGGCTCGTCGGCCAGGCGCAGGCAGTGCGCCGCCAGCGCGGCCAGGCGGTGGGTGGTGGCTGCGTCGTCCGGGCCCTTGTCGCGGGCGTCGATGCGCATGCCGTGGTCGCGACTGGCGTCGGCGAGGCGCTCCTTGCAAGCGCCGGCCACCGCCACCAGGTGGCCGCACAGGTTGCCGCTGTCCACGGTGGAGACATAGGCCGGCGCCAGCGTGGCCAGGCTTTGCGTGTCGTACCAGTTCAGGAAGTGCCCGCGGTGGCGCTGCAGGCGGCCCAGCGTGGCCAGCGTGCGTTCGCTGCGCGTGAGCCATTGCTCCACCGAGATCCAGCCGAAGCGCTGCGCGCAGGCCAGGCTCAGCAGGTACAGCCCGATGTTGGTGGGCGAGGTGCGCTGCGCCACCATGGTGGTCGGCACGGTCTGTACGTTGTCGGGCGGCAGGTGGTGGCTGTGGTCGTTGACGTGGTCCTCGAACAGGCGCCAGGTGTCGCGCGCCACGGCGCGCAGGTAGGTCTGATCGGCGGCGGACAAGGTGGGTGAACGGCGGCCAGCCACCAGGCGGCTGGCCCACCAGATCCACAGCGGCGTGCCGGCCCACAGCGCACACAGCCCGATGGCCAGGCCGGGCGCCGGCGTGTGCAGGGCCAGCAGCACGGCCAGCAGGCCGATCGCCACGGCGCTCACCGGGGCATGGCGTCGCAGCAGGCCGCTCCATTGCTGCGTGGCTGATGCCTGGGCGGCGGCGGCGGTGGTCCACTGCAACAGCCCCCGGTGGCTGACCGCCATGCGCCAGACGGCGCGGCCCACCGCGTCGGTCATGGCCATGGCGTTTTCCAGCAGCAGCGCCAGGCGCCACAGCGTGCCACCCAGCGCGCGCCCTGCTTCGGCCCAGGCCAGACCATAGAAGTGCCGCCAGGCCAGGTGCTCGCGGTAGGGCACCAGGCCGGCCAGGGCACCCAGCATCGAGCCGGCCCCCAGGGCCAGCGCGACCAGGGTCAGGGCCGCCCAGGGCGACATGGCCGGCACCCCCGCGGCCGCAGCACCGCTCAGGCTCCACAGCAGCAACACGGCGGACAGCGGCGCCACCAGCGAGCGGCGCAGGTTGTCGATGATCTTCCAGCGGTCGGTGGCGCCGATGCCGAAGTGCCCGGCGCGCCACAACAGCGGCAGCAGTTGCCAGTCGCCACGCGTCCAGCGGTGCAGGCGCGAGGCAGCCACATCGGCATGCATGGGCGCCTCTTCGATCAGCGTGATGTCGCTCACGCCGCCACAGCGGGCCATCGCGCCTTCCACCAGGTCGTGGCTGAGCACTTGCGCCTCGGGCAGTCGGCCCCCCAGCGTGGCCTGCATGGCCGCCACCTGCAGCAAGCCCTTGCCGGTGAAGGTGCCGGTGCCGAACAGGTCCTGGTGCACCTCGGAGCTGGCGGCGCTGTAGGGATCGAGCCCACCTGCGCCGGCAAACAACCAGTGGAAGGGCGTGCCCTCGCCGGGGGTGGCCAGCGGCGCTGCGATGCGCGGCTGCAGGATGCCGTAGCCGGCCACCACGGCGCGGCCGCTGGCGTCGAACTGCGGCTGGTTCATCGGGTGGGCGGCCACGCCCACCAGGGCCTTCAGCGCGCCGGGGGGCAGCACGGTGTCGCTGTCCAGCGTGACCACATAGGGCGTGCCGGCCGCAGGCTGCGAAACCGGGCCCAGGTCGATGAAGGCGCTTCGGTCGTGCCCGGTGAGCAGCGCGACCAGTTGCTCGAGCTTGCCGCGCTTGCGCTCCCAGCCGATCCAGCGCTGCTCCGATTCCGACCACCGGCGCTCGCGCTGCAGCAGCAGAAACCGGCGCGGTGCGCTGCCGTCGGCCGGGGCGCCATAGCAGGCCTCCAGCTCATCGACGGCTCGCACGGCTTCGGCCAGCAGGCCTGCGTCGCTGGCCGCCTGCGGCGCATCGCTGTCGGCAAAGTCGCCGAGCAAGGCGAATTGCGCATGGCGCTCGACGTTGGCCAGGTGATGACGCTCCAACTGAGCGGCCAACACACGCACGCCCGCCAGGCTGGTGAGCATCGTGGGCACCACCACCAGCACCCGGTGCTCGGGCGGGATGCCATCGGCCAGCGCCATGCGCGGCAGGCCTCGTGGCGGCACCGATTCGCTCACCAGGCGGTTCACCACCGCGATCACGGCCTCGCTGGCGGGCCACAGGGCCAACAGCCCGGCGAACAGGCCGACCAGCACGCCCATGGGCGACGCCTCGCCCTGTGCCAGGCCGGCCACCGCGCCGTGGCCGAAGTGCAGCACGAACCAGGCGGCCAGGCCCACCGTGCCCGTGGCCAGGCCGAGCAGGTAGACCGCCAGCACACCGCGCCGCCAGCCCGTCGTGCGGGCAAAGCCGTGGCCCGCGCCCAGGCCCAGGTTGGCGCGCAGGCGGTCCTCGCCCGCGCCAGTGAGCCAGTGGCCCAGGGTGTGCAGAATGTCGTCGTTCGCGACCTGGCCCGGCACGGCGCCGTCGGCCAACTCGTGCGACTGCATCAGGCGCAGCACCACCTGCAGCACCGCGATCTCGCCGCGACCGCTGCGGCGCGACAATCGCTCGATGGCGTGCAGGCTGGTGTCCTGCGTGGTCTCGTGTTCGGCGCAGAAGCTGGGCACGGTCTGCACCCGCCGCAGCAAGGCGCTGGTGGCGGACACCAGGCCGCGCCAATCGGCATGGCCGATCGCACGCAGCGAGGTGATGGCGCGGCTGACACTGAGGTTGTCGGCGGCCTCGTCCGCCGATTGCTGCGCCTGCGCCGCTGCCGGGTCGGGCAGGGCCAATGCCAACGCCTGTCGGATGGCCTCGCGCCCGCGCACGCCCTCGGCCGTGGCCGGGCCGGCATCGGAGTGCAGGCGTTGCATCACCTGCAGCGCGAAGGCCCGGCCGACGCCGCGCGAGTTCATGCGATCGAACAGCCCCAGCGGGTCGCCCGACTCGGTGACGCCCAGCGCGCCGTCGGGCCGGTCGCACCAGGCGTTGGCGAATTCGCGCGCGGCCTCGGTCACCGCCATGCGCTCGCACAGCCGGCGCAGGTTTTCCACCAGCACCACCCGCAGCGTGGTGGGCAGGGCCCACAGTTCGCCCAGGCTCAGTTCGCGGGACTGCTGGTAGGCGTCGAGAAACGCCTCGAGCAAGCCCTCGTCGAAGCCGCTGTCGGTGTGCGCGACAAAGGCCCAGGCCATGCCATACACCCGCGGCAAGCCCGCCAGATGCGCGTCCGTCAGCACCGGCAGGTGGCGAAAGTAGCGCCGCGGCAAGCCGTCGTGCACCGCCTTGAACTGCTCGGCCACGAGGTGGAAGTTGTCCAGCAGCCATTCGCCGGCCGGGCTGACCGCGTGGCCACCCAGGGCTTGGGTATCGATGTAGCGGTAGGCCTCGGTCAGCACCGCGATGTTGTCCTGCAGGCGCGGGAAGAAGGCCGGCGAGCGCCGCGTGCGCACGCGCGCCTGCTGGGCGGTGCCCAGGCTCAGCCCATGCTGCCGAAAACGGGCGGCGTCAAAGCGCTCCGCGCGGATCGGCGCCTCCAGCGCCTGGCGTCCCGCGGCGAGCAGGGCCAGCGCACCGGGGCTGGCCAGGGGCCTCGCGTCGAGTCCCGACCGACGCACCCGCGCCGTGGTCATGCCGAGTTCCGCGGTCGCGCGCTCAAGTGTGCAGCGGCAGCGACAGGCCGATCAGCACCAGCGCAGCCACCACGACCAGCGCGCTGATGATGCGGGGCGCCACAAAGGCGTTGACGGCCTCCACCGCGCACCGCCACAGGTGCAGGCGCCCGCGCGCCGCGATGCACTGGCTGCAGTGGTGGCGCAATTGCTGAAGGTCCGGGCGCGCGGCAACATCGATGACCATGGGCATGGCATCTCCTGAAGGTTCTGGGGGACGAGGCCGGCCTCGGGGGCCAGCGGCAATGAGCGGATGCTGAGGCTCGGGGCGCCTGGCGTCTGTTCGTCGCCGCACCGACGCCGAGGCGATCGGCCCCATCGTGGGCGTGGCCGCGCTGCCCTGCGCGTGCGCAAGCGCACCGAAGCTCGGGGCGGCGCCGGTCGAGAATGTCGCCCGAGGCGCGGCCAGTCGTGCCGCCCCCTCCACCACCGGACCACACCGCATGCGACACGCCGAAGACATTGCCACCCAACTGTTGGGCGTCCCGTTCGACCACCTCGACGCGCGGGCGCAGAAGGTGGCGCGCCACATCGCCAAGCGCCAGCACATCGCACGCAACACGGCGCTGGAGCCCGATGTGCCCCCCACGCTGGGCCAGCGCGCAGCCGATGCGGTGGCCTCGTTCGGTGGCTCCTGGACCTTCGTCGGCCTGTTTGCCGCGGTGATGGTCGGCTGGATCGGCCTGAATGCGGTGCTGTTGTGGCGGCAGGGCTCGACCTTCGACCCCTACCCGTTCATCCTGCTCAACCTGTTCCTGTCGATGCTGGCGGCGATCCAGGCGCCCATCATCCTGATGTCCCAGAACCGCCAGTCGCAGAAGGACCGCATCACCGCGGAGCACGACTACGAGATCAACCTCAAGGCCGAGCTGGAAATCATGCTGCTGCACGACAAGATCGATCAGCTGCGCGAATCGCAGTGGCAGGCCTTGCTGGCGACGCAGCAGGAGCAGCTGAAGCTGCTGACGGCGCTGCTCGGCAACCAGGCCGAGCCGCCAGCGGGCGCGCGGCCCGGCTGAGCCGGGCGGACACGCGCAGCTCGCTCGCTGCCCCGTCAAGGCGACCGAGCCGATGTCGACGGCGCGCCGCTGCCACGTATGCCAGCGAACAGACACCGACTGCACGAACGTCCATCCTGAGCCGAGCCAACCCGGCAAAGGAGTCGTTCATGAAACACCATGCTAGTCTGCCCCGCACCATCGCCCCAGGCCTGGCCATTGCGCTGGCCCTGCTGGCTCCGCTGAGCGCCATGGCCGCCTCCGCAGGCGGCGCGCCCGCGCAGCTGCGCTGCCCCTTCGGCGCTTCGCACGCCGGAAGCGCGGTGTGCATCACCAAGGCCGAATTCGAGATCACGCGCTCGCGGCAAGCGGCCCTCGACCAGGACCCGGCGCAATACCTGCGCAACGCGCTCGTTCGCTGCGACCGCCTGGTCGGCGACGACCGGCAGGACTGCGTTGCGCGCATCCAGGGCCAGGGCAGCCGCAGTGGCAGCGTCGAAGGCGGGGGCATCTACCGCGAACTCGTCACGCGCGTGGTGGGCACGCCGGTGGCACCAGCCGTGGCACCACCCATCGCGCAACCCGCGCCGCCTGCGCTGCCCGACGACAAGAAGCCTTGAGCGGTCGGCGTGCGGCAGCGCACAGACCCTCGCGCCGCTGCTTTCGATGATGCGAGGCACTTCATGCCGGTCGATGGCCTGGCCGGTTCCCTACCCCACTCTGCAGCCTGCGCTGCCAGGAGTTTCGCCATGCTGAACACCGTCAGCCACCTCACCCAGTCCACCGTCTCGGCCAGTGATGGCCCCATCGGCAAGCTCAAGGCCGCGTTCTTCGACGACCAGGCCTGGGCCATCCGCTACCTGGTGGTCGACACCGGCGAGTGGTTCGCCGGCCGCCGCGTGCTGCTCTCGCCCTACTCGATGCAACAACCCCTGGGCCATGTCGACGACGTCGCCGTCAAGCTCACCTGCGAGCAGGTGCGCAACAGCCCGGACATCGACACGCACCAGCCCGTCTCGCGCCAGCACGAGCGCGCATTGCTGGGCTACTACGCCTACCCCACGTACTGGGAGGGCGGCGGCCTGTGGGGCACCGGCAGCGAGCCCGTGGCGCCATCGGGCATGCAGCGCGAGGTGCAGGCCGAGGTGGACGAGGCCCTGCATGCGCGCGACGTGCGCGCCGGCGACCTGCACCTGCGCGACAGCACCCGCGTGATCGGCTACGACATCCGGGCCACGGACGACAGCATCGGCCATGTGCAGGACTTCATCTTCGACGACCTCACCTGGGCCATCCGCTACCTCGTGGTGGACACGCGCAACTGGTGGCCGGGCGGCGAGAAGGTGCTGATCGGCACGCAGTGGATCGACCGCATCGACTGGGCCACCAAGGCCGTGTACGTGACCATGACGCGCGACCAGGTCAAGCGCAGCCCGCTGTACTTTCCAGACGCGCCACTGATGCGCGAGGACGAGCAGCACCTGCACGACGTGTACGGCCGCACCGGCTACTGGGTGGCGGCGGCGGCGGCCACGGCCGCCACCACTGCGGCCACCACTGCGGCTGCCCGCCGTCGATCCCGAGGCCGACACGCTGCCCTCGCGCACCACCGGCGCCTTGTTCCTGCCGCGCGTCAAGCCCGCGCCCATCGCGGCGCCGGGCGTCGAATCCGAGGCCAGCCGCTCCGCCGTGCCGCCGGTCTATGTCTACAACACGCACCAGGAGGCCGACGCGGCGATCCAGGCGCTGAGCCGCTCGGGCTTCGATGTGAAGAAGCTGTCGCTGGTGGGCAAGGGCTATCACACCGAGGAGCACCCGCTGGGCTTCTACACCTTGGGCGACAAGGTGCGCACCTGGGGTGGCATGGGCGCCTTCTGGGGCGGCGTCTGGGGTCTGCTGGTGGCGCCGGCCGTGTTCTTCATCCCTGGCGTTGGCCTGGTGGCCATGGCCGGCCCGGTGGTGGCGGCCTTGGTGGCCGCGCTCGAAGGCGCGGCGCTGGTGGGTGGCCTGTCGGCCATCGGCGCGGCGCTCACGCGCATCGGCGTGCCCAGCGACCAGGTGCTGAAGTACGAGACCGCGCTGAAGGTGGACAAATACGTGCTGATGGTGCACGGCGATGCGGCAGACGCCGCCCAGGCCGGCAAGGTGCTGTCCGCAGCAGCGGCGGCGGCAGGCACCTGGCAGGCGGCCTGAGCCCGGCCTGATGCTCGACCGATGCTGGCCCGATCTACGGGGCCAGGACAGGTAGCGCGCCACCGACGCGTCACAAAACGCCACCACGTCGCCCAGCACCTGCCGAGCGGCTTGGTTGGCGGCGTCGACCCCGCCGCGCGGGTCTTCAGTGGGCGCCGCCACGCCGCGGTCGAATTCGCGCCAGGCCAGCACGCGCCTCGTGGCGGTGTCGATCAACATCGCGCGCAGCGTGAATCGCACGTGGCTGGGGACGCTGCCAAAGTCCTGCTGAAGGCGGATGATTTCGGTGTCCAGCACCAGGTCGGCCGAGGCGATGCCCGGTGCACCAAGCACGGCCTGGAAAGCGCTGCTGCGCTGCAGGGCCCGCACCAGCATCGGCGCCAGCATTCGCGCGGGCGTGTCCACCCAGGCGTTGTGCGCATAGGCCTCCATCTGGTGGGCGCGGCGCAGGTAGACCATCTGCATGCCATCGAAGCCGGCGGCCGAGCGCGGCGCCAGCACGGCCAGCACGCGGGCCCCTGCGACGGGTACCGCGCGCTGGCTCGACGCGTCTGGCTCATCCAGGTCCAGCGCGTACAAGGTCGGCATGGCCGGTGGCTTGGGCAGGAGTGAGGCGCCACAGGCGCCCAGCGATCCCAGGCCGATGGCCCAAAGGCCGGTCACGCCGACCAGGCCGAGGTGGGCGATGCCGCGGCGCGTGCAAGGGGGGCGGTGGTTCATGGCGTGGCCTTTTCTCCGGGTCCGGCGGGTCGCGTCGAGCGGCCCACCAGCAGGCTGCTGGGGCTGCGTTCGGTCTGCTCGACCAGGTGGCGCAGCGACCCCGCCAGCGGCACGAGCTCGGCCACCGCACGCTGCAGCTCAGGCAGCGTCTCGCGGCCGATCTGCCGCACGCCACTGGCGGCCTCGTCGATGCTGCGACCGGCGCGATCGCTGGCGTGCGCGGCGGTGTCGGCCATGCGCTCCACGGCCTGGGCGCTGCTGGCGATGTGCCCGATGGCCGCGCCGAGCTGCTCGCTGGCCTTGGCCGTGTGGCGGGCCGTGACGGCGGCGTCCGCAATGCCCTGCCCCAGCGCGCGCTGCTGCGCGGCGATGGCGTGCACCACGGTGGCGGTGTCGGCCAGCGTCTGCTTCAGCGCCGCACGGTTGTCGGCATCGAACACCGCATTGATGTTGGCCGAGGTGCGGTCCAGGTTGGCGAGCACGTTGCTCAGCACGTTCTCGAGCCGCGCATTCAGCGAGGGCTTGGACCGGATCAGGGGCACCTCGCCCTCGGTGCGCGCGAGCAGCGGTGGCGAGCCGGGGCTGCCGCCGCTCAGCTCCACGTAGGCAATGCCCGTGAGGCCCTGGGTCTTGAGCACGGCTTCGGTGTCCTGCTTGATCGGTGTGCCCTGCTCGATCAGGAAGCGCAGCCGCACCTGGCGCGAGTTGCCCGGGTCGATGGCGATGGCGCTGACCTTGCCCACGTCCACACCCAGGTACTTCACTGGCGCGTCCAGGCTCAGGCCGGCCACCGATTCGGGCACGATGGACTGGTAGGGCAGGGTGCGCTGCCGTCCGTCAAAGCCGGCCGCCAGCCACAGCACCCCGGCCACCAGCGCCGCGCCCAGGACCAGCACGAAGGCGCCCACCAGGGCGGTGTTCACCTTGTCTTCCACCGGGCCTCCGGCGCGTTGGCTGCCGGCTTCGCGCGCGCACCGGCCTTGGCTCGGTGGGCATCGACAAAGTAGGCCTTCACGATGGGGTGTTCGACCTCGGCCAGTTCTGCCATGGTGCCAATGGCCAGCACCCGGCCCTCGCCCAGCACCGCCACGCGATCGGCCACCTGCCACAGAAGATCCAGGTCGTGCGTGATCATCACGATGGTCAGCCCGTACAGCGCGTGGGTGCTCAGGATCAGCGTGTCGACTCCGGCCGCGCTGGCCGGGTCCAGGCCCGAGGTCGGTTCGTCGAGGAACAGCAGTTCGGGTCCAGCGCCAAGGCCCGCGCCAGCGAGGCGCGCTTGAGCATGCCGCCGCTCAGCTCGTCGGGCATCTTCAGCGCGGCCTCGGCGGGCAGGCCGGTGAGCGAGAGCTTCCAGTCGGCGATCTCGTCGATCAGGGCATCGTCCAGATCGCTGTGCTCGCGCAGCGGCAGGCCCACGTTCTCGCGCACCGTGAGCGCGCTGAACAGCCCGCCGTGCTGGAACATCACGCCCCAGCGCTGCCGCAGGCGCAGGGCCTGCACCTCGTCGAGCTTGCCGATGTCTTCGCCGAACAGGCGGATCGTCCCCGAGGTCGGCCGCTGCAGCAGGATCATCTCGCGCAGCAGCACCGATTTGCCCGGAGCCGCTGCCGCCGGCGATGGCCAGGATCTCGCCCCGCTGCACGCGCAAGTCCAGCCCGGTGTGCACGGCGTGCGTACCGAAGCGGGTGCAGACCCGCTGCATCTCGATCACGGCCGGCGCGGGCCCGGCCCCAGGCCGGGCCTCGGGGCGGCCCTCGGCCCGTGCGTTGCCGAGCACGTCGACGCTCATGGCCGCCCGGCCGCCAGGCTACAGGCCCAGCACATTGAAGGCCACCGAGAAGGCACCATCGGCCACGATCACCAGGAAGATCGACTGCACCACGCTCTTGGTGGTCTGCTGGCCCACGCTGTCGGCGCTGCCCCGGGTGCGAAAGCCCTGAAAGCAGCCGATGAGCGCAATGACCACCGCAAAGACCAGCGACTTGCCCACGCCCACGAGCAGCGTGGCGCCCTGCATCACGTGGCCGAAGCGTTCGATGAACTCGTGGTAGCCGATGCCGAGCTGCGAGCGCGCCATCACCATGCCGCCAAACACGCCGCACAGGTCGGCAAACACCGTGAGCAGGGGCAGCACCAGCGCCAGCGCCAGCAGCTTGGGCAGCACCAGCACCTCGATCGGATCGATGGCGATGGTGCGCATGGCATCGACCTCCTCGGTGACCACCATGGTGCCGATCTGCGCCGAGTAGGCCGAGCCCGAGCGCCCGGCGATGATGATGGCGCTGATCAGCGGCGCGAACTCGCGCAGCATCGCGTAGCCCACCAGATCGACCACGAAGATGTTGGCCCCGTAGTGGCGCAACTGGTCGGCGCCCTGATAGGCCACCACGACACCGAGCAGGAACGAAGTGAGGCCGATGATGGGCAGCGCATCGAAGCCACCGATCTGAACCTGACGCCACATCGCACGCCAGCGCATGCGCTGCGGGTGTGCGATGGACCCGAGCGCCGTGAGCGCCACCTGGCCCATGAAGCCCAGCATCGCCAGGGCTTCTTGCCCGGCCCGATCGAGGCGCGGCCGATGGTTTCGACAGCGGCGCTGGGGCGCCCGGGCCAAGGGCGCATCGGCCCGTCCGGCAACGGCCTGCATCAACGCCAGGCAGCGTGCGGGCCAGTGGCGCAGATCCGCAGTGGCCCCATGGCGTCGCAGCCAGCGTTGCAGCAGCCAGGCGCCGGCACTGTCCATGCCGGCCAGGCCACGACCGTCGAGCACCACGGGCCCGGCCAGGCAGGCTTGCGCAGGCAGTTGCTGTGGCAGTCGCCCGAGGCGGCCCAGCGTCCAGTGGCCGGACAGCACCCACTCCGCCGCGGCGCGCTGCACCAGCATGGCGGGCGCCGTGTCGGCCGCAGTCGTCAGGCCGGCCAGCGGTTGCGGCGGGGCCAGCGGTGAGGGCGCCCTGCGCAGCGCGGCCCTCGCCGGCGGGTCAGCTGTGGCGGCCAAGCTGGGGCAACTCCGAGCGCAGGCAGTGCAGCGCCCATTGCGGCAGGCTCCGGCGTGACGGCCTCGGTGGGCACGCGCTGCACCTGCAGCCCGGGGCGCCAGTCGTAGATGAGCGCGGTGGCGGTCGATCGATCGGTCGATGTCGAAGTGGCTTCGGTCATGGCAGGGGTCGGTGGAGGCCATTGGGGTCAATGCATCGAAGGCTAGGCGCCGTGCTGCCGATGGTCTGTGCGGCAGCGAACGCTGCTGCACACTGGCAATGCGCGGGCTTTGACTGCCCGATGCATGCCCACGCCGCTCAAGCGGCGGTGTTTTTTTTTTTTTTTTTTTTTTTTTTTTTTTTTTTTTTTTTTTTTTTTTTTTTTTTTTTTTTTTTTTTTTTTTTTTTTTTTTTTTTTTTTTTTTTTTTTTTTTTTTTTTTTTTTTTTTTTTTTTTTTTTTTTTTTTTTTTTTTTTTTTTTTTTTTTTTTTTTTTTTTTTTTTTTTTTTTTTTTTTTTTTTTTTTTTTTTTTTTTTTTTTTTTTTTTTTTGGGTGACCCGGCCACCGCGTTCGCGCAGAAAGAGGAACAGCGCCAGCCCGCAGGCCGGCCCCAGCCACAGGTTGGCGCCCACCCGGCGGCCGCCCGCGCCCGCCCAACACCAGCGCCCCCCGCCCCCCCGGCGCCCCCGCCGCCGCGGGCGGCCAGCACCACCGGGCCGGCCACACCGCCGGCCGTCCAACCAGAGCACGCGGGCGGGTAGAGCGCCAGGCGCAGGAGCAGGCGCGGACGCCCCAGCGGCGCACGGAAGCAGGTTCGCCGGCGGCCGAGCGCCGCGCGGGCCGCCCCCGGCCCGCGGCCCCCGTACCGCCAGGCCCGGAAAACGCGCACGAAGGGCAGAGGCGCAAGGGGCAGCAAAAGCGGGCCAGGGGCAGAAAACCCACCCCCCGAAAAAATGTGGCATGCCGCGCCCCCCCCATTTGCGCGTCCGGCGCGCGGTAAACACCATTATTTTTTCCCGCCGCCCCCCGGCGCCGCCCCCCCCCCGCCGCAGCGGCGGCAGGCCGCGCAGCCGCCGCCGGCGAGCCCAGCGCAAAGCCAGCGCGAGGGCCGCGCCGCGGGCGGGCACCAGCGGGTCCAGCATGTCGGCGCTGAACAGGTCGTCCACGCCGTCGTTGCGGCGGATGGAGTCGCCGCTGAAGGTGAGGTCGGCCACCGGCGACAGCGCCACCGCGCCTGCTGGCAGGGGCAGTGCTTCGTCCCGAAGGCGCAGCAGCAGCGCCAGCGTCAGGATTGCTGCCGGCCGAATCGCCCGCCACGACGATGCGCTCGTGCGCAAAAGCCCTGCGGGGGGGGGGGGGGGGGGGGGGGGGGGGGGGGGGGGGGGGGGGGGGGGGGGGGGGGGGGGGGGGGGGGGGGGGGGGGGGGGGGGGGGGGGGGGGGGGGGGGGGGGGGGGGGGGGGGGGGGGGGGGGGGGGGGGGGGGGGGGGGGGGGGGGGGGGGGGGGGGGGGTTTTTTTTTTTTTTTTTTTTTTTTTTTTTTTTTTTTTTTTTTTTTTTTTTTTTTTTTTTTTTTTTTTTTTTGGTGGTCCAGCAGCCAGCGGTAGGCGGCCACACAGTCGTCCAGCGCGGCTGGGTAGCGGTGCTCGGGCGAGAGGCGGTAGCTCAACATCAGGCCGCGTGCACGGGCTTCGGCGCAGATGCGCGCCAGCAGCGCGCCGTGCAACAGCGGCGTCTCGGCGATGAACGCACCGCCGTTTTTTTTTTTTTTTTTTTTTTTTTTTTTTTTTTTTTTTTTTTTTTTTTTTTTTTTTTTTTTTTTGGGGGGGGGCCGGGGCAGGTAGAGCACGACGCGGTCCTTGCGCGCGCCCTTGACGTCGATCCAGGTCGCCGGCGCGCTGCCGGCGGTGACGCGCTCGCTGCGCGCGTCGGGCAGGTTCCCCAGGGCGTCCACGCTCGCCCCCCCCCCACCCCCCCCCCCCCCCCCCCCCCCCCCCCCCCCCCCCCCCCCCCCCCCCCCTTTTTTTTTTTTTTTTTTTTTTTTTTTTTTTTTTTTTTTTTTTTTTTTTTTTTTTTTTTTTTTTTTTTTTTTTTTTTTTTTTTTTTTTTTTTTTTTTTTTTTTTTTTTTTTTTTTTTTTTTTTTTTTTTTTTTTTTTTTTTTTTTTTTTTTTTTTTTTTTTTTCCCCCCCCCCCCGTTGGCCGCGTTGCGCAGCAGCACGGGGTCGGTCACCAGCTTCATCTGCGCGCGCATCAGGCGCAGCGCCGGCTTGAGCATGGTGCGGCCCATGGCATCGAATAGAAAACTCATGGTTTCCCGCTCTGCAGCTGGACAAGAAGATCAGTCGCCGACTCGCGGCGCGGCCCCGCTTGGGGCGGGCAGCGCAGCATGGCAGTGCCCTTGTCGGGTTTCGCTGTTCATGCCGTCCATGCGCGCCCCCGGGCGCGCAGGCCCGCCAGCCAGGCCGCACCCAGCAGGCTCATGGCCACCATGGCCACCAGCCCGGTGGCGTCGGGCCATGCCAGGCCCATCAGCTCGCGCAAGGCCGGCACGCCGAGCACGGCGGCCAGCAACGCGGCCACGAGCACCGCCATGCGGAGCAACCAGGGGTTGCCTGGTGACTGAGCGCCTGACACCACTGGTGAGCGTCCTCGGTTGGCCAGCACCAGCATCAGCACGCCCAGCACCAGCGCCACGAAGACGGCCGTGCGGCCCTGGGCGGTGGCCACACCGGCGCGCCGCAGCAGCTCGGCGCCCAGCAGCAGAATGACGCCCAGGCCGCCGCCTTGCCAGGCCCCTTGCAGCAGGTTGCGACCCGCGAAGGGCGTGTCGTCCGGGGCTCGCGGCGGGCGGCTCATCAGCCCGGCCGCTTCTGGCTCGGCCTCGAACACCACCGAGCAGGCGGGGTCGATGAGCAGCTCCAGCAGCACGATGTGCACCGGCAGCAGCAGCACCGGCCAATGCAGCAGGGCGGGCACCAGCGCCAGCGCGATGATGGGCAGGTGCACGGCAAAGGTGAAGCGCGTGGCCTTGCCGATGTTGTCGTAGATGCGGCGGCCCTGCCGGATGGCGGCCACGATGCTGGCGAAGCTGTCGTCCAGCAGCACCAGGGCGGCGGCCTCGCGCGCCACATCGGTGCCGCGCTCGCCCATGGCGATGCCCACGTCGGCGGCCTTCAGCGCGGGGGCGTCGTTGACGCCGTCGCCTGTCATCGCCACCACCTCGCCGCCGGCGCGCAGCACCTGCACCAGGCGCAGCTTGTGCACCGGCTGCAGGCGCGCGCACAGGTCGGTGTGACGAAGTCGGACGAGCAGCGCCGCGTCGTCCAGCGCGTCGAGCTCAGGCCCGGCGATCACCGCCGGGCGCTCGCTCAGGCCGACCTGGCGGGCGATGGCGCGGGCAGTGGCCGGATGGTCGCCGGTCATCATGATGAGGCGCACACCGGCCTGCTGGCATTGGGCGATGGCGGCCGGCACGTCTGCACGCGGCGGATCGGCCATGCCGATGAGGCCGACGAACTGGAAGCTGAAGTCGCGCTGGCTGGCGGGCCATGCCGGTGCCGATGCGCCCGGCGCGGTCGCTGGCAGCGGCCCAAAGCCCTGCGCCACACCCAGCACGCGCAAGCCGCGCTCGGCCATGGCTTCGACCTGCGAGCGCAAGGCGCTGCGCTCGGCGGGGCTCACCCGGCACAGATCGGCCACCGCCTCAGGCGCGCCCTTGGCGGCCAGCACGTGACCGTCGGCACCGCGGCCCAGGTCGCCGCCTCGGTACACCTGCGTCACCATCAACAACCCGGCCGACAGCGGGTAGGCGTGCACCGGCTCCGCCGCCTCATGCCAGCGGCCGCTGCGGGCCAGTGCCTGCCGGGCAAAGCTGCGGATCGCCTTGTCCATCGGGTCGAATGGATGTGTGGGCGTGGCCAATGCCGCGAACTCGGCAATGGCCTCGGCACCCGCCGGCAGGGCCGACTCGGCCGCCGGCACGGTGTGCCCCTGGGGCAAGGCCAACGCCGCCACGGCCATGCGGTTGAGCGTGAGCGTGCCGGTCTTGTCCACCGCCAGCACGGTGATCGCACCCAGGGCCTCCACGGCGGACACGCGCCGCGTGAGCACTTTTTGCCGCGACATGCGCCAGGCGCCGAGTGCCAGGAACACGGTCAGGATCACTGGGATCTCCTCGGGCAGGATGGCCATGGCCAGTGCGATGCCCGCGAGCAGGCTGTCCAGCAGGCTGCGGCCGTCCCACCACCAGCCCAGCCCCACCAGTGCACCGGCCAGCACCAAGGCGGCCAGGCCCAGGCGACGCACCAGGCGGCGCGAGCTGAGTTGCAGCGCCGAGGCTGGCTCGGTGGTGGCATTCAGTGCGGCACCGATGCGGCCGACCGCCGTGGCCCCGGCGGTGGCGTGCACCAGCGCCAGGCCGGCGCCGCTGGTGACCACCGTGCTGGCGAACAGCCAGGCCGTGGCATCGCCGCCGGGCGCGTCGCTGGACCCGTTGCCGACCGCCAGCGCCGGTGACCGCGCCGGCTGCTTGTTCACTGGCACGGCCTCGCCGGTGAGCAGCGATTCGTTCACCGACAGGTGGCCGGTGAGCAATTGCGCGTCGGCCGGGATGCGGTCACCCTCGTGCAGGCGCAGCAGGTCGCCGCGCACCACATCGGCCCCGGCCACGCGCACTTCCATTCCGTCGCGCAGCACCAGGGCGCGCGGCGCCGACAGGTCGCGCAAGGATTCCAGCGCACGCTGCGTTCGCCGCTCCTGCACCAGCGTGATGCCGATGACCACGAACACGAAGCCCAGCAGGAACAGCGCCTCGGCGCGGTCTCCCAGGGCCAGGTAGACGCCGCCTGCGGCCAACAGCATCAGGAACATGGGTTCGACCAGCACGCCCAGCACGATGGTGGCCGAGGACTTGGGCGCACTGCCAGGCAGCAGGTTCGGTCCATCGGCCTCCAGGCGGCGGGCGGCTGCGCTGGCGCTGAGGCCCCGCGGTGTGGGGTCGGCGGCCCCATCTGGGCCGATGCGGGGTTCGAGCAGGGTCTTCAACGGGGGCTTTCCGGGGCGTCTGTTCTTCTAGCACCAGCCGGGCTTGGCGTCTGTGCGGCCGCGGACCGAATGACGGCGGCGGCTCGCCAGCATCTGCCGGCTTGTGAGCGACAGCGCACAGACGCCGCGCCGGATTGGATCACGCCGCACCCAGGACAAACGCACCACCACCCTGGCATCCACACGACCCACACCGCCCGCGCGGTCGATCGGCACACCCTGGCTGCGCCGGGCTGGATTGGCCTTGTGCATCGGCCTGCTGCCGGCGGGGCCGGCCCTGGCCCAGCTCGCCATGGAATTCAACATCCAGGGTGCCGGCATCGGCATCCACCTGAGCAACTACCCCTCGCTGGTGCGCGTGCCAGGCTACCCGGTGTACTACGCGCCCAACGAGCGGGCCAACTACTTCTTCTACGAGGGTCTGTACTGGGTCTACGCCGACGACACCTGGTACGACAGCCGCTGGTACAACGGCCCCTGGGCCCGCGTGGAGCGCGACCTGGTGCCGCTGTTCCTGCTGCGCGTGCCCGTGCGCTACTACCGGCAGCCGCCCGCGTACTTCCGGCCCTGGCGTGCCGACTCGGCGCCGCGCTGGGCCGAGCACTGGGGCAACGACTGGGCGCAGCGCCGGCCCGGTTGGGACCAATGGAATCGCCGGGATGTGCCGCGCGCGGCACCCTTGCCCACCTATCAGCGGGCCCATCCCGGCCCGCGCTATCCCGCGCAGCCCGAACGGCAGGAAGCCATCCGCGCCGAGCACGAGCGGCCCGCACCCCATCCCAACGTGACGCGTCCTGCGCCGCGCCCAACGTTCCGATCGAGGCACAGCGCCCGCAGCCCCAGCAGCGTCCCCCGGCGCAGCCGCCGTTCGACCGGTCAGGCCCTGCGCATGAGGCCGCACCGGTGCATGGCGCCAACCCCGCACCCGGCCCGCATGGCAGGGAGGGTCGTGGCGAACAAGGCGGCGACAAGGGCGGCGGCCGAAGCCGAGACCAGGGCAGCGGCCAGAAGAGCGGCGAGCGCGACTCCGATCGACGTTGAGGCCACAGCCCTCGATTCAGGCTTGACGGCCCGCCTCGTCACCACCCCCGATCCAGGAACTCGACGCCATGTTCTCCAACGACCGAACCGGCCTGCGGCGCCTGCCCGCAGCCCTTGCCATCCGGCGCGAACGCACCGCGATGCATCCGCCGCGGCCCCTGCCCGACATCGTCTGGACCAGCACGCTGGGCCGCAGCATGGATTGGCTGCGCCGGGTGCTGCTGCGCCGATGACCCGAACCCAAACCATGGGCACCAACGGTGCCCACCCGCGAAAGTACTCATCTTAAGATCTGCACCACCCCGCCACGGCCCTGGGCGGGCCCTGTGCGAGCAGCCCCGGCCAGGGCCGGCACCACCACCACGGGCCGCACCGAGTCCACCAACTGGCGCTGGGCTGAGCGTGAAGAAGACCCGCCGGGCAAGGCCTCACAACGAGATGGGCCAGAAGGTCGGCAAGGTGGAGACCTGATCTTGCGCCCGACCGCAACCCCCACCTGATCGTGGGTGCAGAGGTTCACGGCCGCCACACTGGCCGCCCGTCGCCAGATCAAGGACCATCCGCCGCCGGGATGGCCGGCGCCACCGACAGATCAGGCCTGCCGGCTTTCGACTACACCACAGCGCCCAGCGCGAGCGCTTCATCGCCCGAGCCGATCAGACATCGCCGATGCCAAGGCCCCGACTGAGAAGGCCACCTCGTTGCGGCGGCCGATGCGAAGACCCGCCTGAGGCCCGGCCACGGCCCTGAAGGCCGAGCCCAAGACGGCCGAAGGCAAACTGGCCGAGCTCAAGCAGGCCGCTGCGAAGCGGTGGAAGGAATTCGAGGCCGGCGTCACCGCGGCCAATGCCCGGCTGCGCAAGGCAGTCGATGCGATCAAGGGCTGAAATCCAGCCCCCAACCAGGAGTCACACCATGACCAAACAAGACGTTTATGTCGCGAAGATGAAGACCCAGCTCGACGAGCTCAATGCCGAGCTGAAGGTGCTCGAGGCCAAGGCCAAGGAAGCCAAGCTCGAGGTCAAGGAAAAGTACGACGAGCAGATGGACAAGGTCCGTGCGCAGTCGAAGCTGGCCGGCGCCAAGCTGGACGAGATGACGGCTGCGGCCGAAGGCACCTGGGACAAGATGGTGGCCGACATGGAGAAGCTGCGCAACGCCTTCACCAGTTCGTTCCACTACTTCAAGTCGCAGGTCTGAGCCTCACGGCCGGCTTCTGCCGGCCGTGCGCTGCTCAAGCGAGGCCCTCCCGTCGCAAGCGCGACCGAAGGGCCTCGTTCTGTGCGAGCAGGTCGAGCACCAGGGCCACGCCCGCCACCCCCAACTGCAGATCGCGGCTCAGGCGCAGCGCCGTGCGCGCCGTGCGCAGCGCAGGCCCTCGAACACCCATTCACCCGGGCCCTCCCTTGTGGATCAAGATGCCTTCGTCCACCAAGGCCTGCAATTGAGCGCCGCTGCCCTGGCAGGCCTGGCACAGCTGGGTGAAGCTGAAGCGCACGGTTTGTTCAACGACCACGGTGTCGAGCACCAGCACCTTCGGCGGCAAATCGTTCATGGGGTGGGGCCCTTCTGGGGTCGGCGCGGGTCATGCTGGGGAAAGCGCCGCCAGGGCGCGCGTAGGCCGGCAGGGCGGCATCGGTATCGGCCTTGGGCAGGGCCACCTGCAGCACCGCATACAGGTCGCCCGGCGTCTTGCCGGGCAGGCCGCGGCCCTTCAGGCGCAACTTGCGGCCCGCGCCTGACCCAGCGGGGACGCCGAGCTGCACCTCGCCCTCGGGCGTGGCCACGTTGAGGCTGGCACCCAGCGCCGCCTCCCAGGGCGAGACGGGCAGATCGAACCACAGGTCCGCACCATCCACGCGGTAGCGCGGGTGCGGCCGAAACTCGATCTCCAGGTACAGGTCACCCGCCGGGGCGTCGCCCTCCCCGGGCTCACCCAGGCCCGCCAGGCGCAGTGCTGGCGGGGGCGCACGCCCTTGGGGATGTTCACCTCGAGCTGCGCTTCGCGCAGGCTGGCCTGGCCCTGCGCATCGATCACCGGGTGGCGCATGGTGATGGTGTGTCGCGCCCCCAGAAAGGCGTCCTCCAGGGCGATGTCGATGCGGGCATGGTGGTCGGCGCCGGGCGGGCGCGGCCACGATCGGCCAGGCGCCGCGCCGGGCCCGCCGCGCCTGGCGGCGGGCCTGGCCGAACAGGGATTCGAAGAAGTCGCTGAAGTCGGCGCCGCCGCCCGGCGAGGCGCCATCGCCGCCACGCCCGCTGAACTCGTAGCCGCCGTCCCAACCCGCCGATGGATCGAACGCCTGGCCGCGCGCCTGTGCCTGCGCACGGCGTTGGGCCAGGTCGTCGTAGGCGGCGCGCCGCTCGGGGTCGATCAAGGCCTCGTGCGCCTCGGCCACGGCCTTGAAGCGGTTCTCGGCGTCGGGCTCCTTGCTCACGTCCGGGTGGAACTTGCGCGCCAGCTTGCGGTAGGCGCGCTTGATCTCGTCCTGGGTGGCGCTGCGCGCCACACCAAGCTCGCTGGTGGTAGCCCTGGATCCATCGGGCCCTCCGCGAACGGGCCTGAGCGGAACTCCGCTCGACCCGATTGCGCCAGCGCGCGGCGGGCCTGTCCGTGCGCTGGCGAACCGACAGGACGACCCCGGCGACCAGCTCTCACCACAACCTCACAAACGGCTTTAAGCCGCAAGCTTTGCGCCCTGCGTTCTCGCCTGAAATCCCGCCCTCAATGACCGAACCCTTGCAGCCTGGCCTGCCCGAAGCGCCCGCGACTCGCAACCCCACTACCGAGCGGGCCTGCGCGCGTCCGAGCCCGAATCGGGCGACTGTTTGAAGCCGCGCAGGATGGCATCCTGCTGATCAATGCCGAGACGGCGCAGATCGAGCAACCCTACCCCTGCATGACCACCCCTGCTCGGCTACTCGCACGCGCCGAACTGCTGGACGCAAGCTCTGGGAGGTGGGCGCCTTTGCCGACGTTGCTACAGCAATGACACGTTCTCGCAGTTTCAGGACACCGGTTGTGTGCGTTATGACGACCTGCCGTTGCGCACCGATGGGTTCAGCGCACTGATCAATGTCGGGATTCGTCAGCAACCGCCCTACGACTGCGAGGGCGCGCGGGTCATCCAGTGCAACATCCGCAACATCACCGAGCAGCGTCGCGCCGAGGACGAGCTGCGCAAGCTCTCGCTGGTGGTGGAACAGAGCCCCACCAGCATCGTGATCTCGGGCCTGGACGACGAGATCGAGTACGTCGGACTGAGACCGTGCTGCGCAGTACCGGCTAGCACGCGCGAAGAGCCCGTCGGCCAGCGCCTGCATGCTGCATGTCGAGCCCGACGCGAAGGACACCAACAACAGGCTGCGCACGGCCCTGGTCACTGGGGCGAATCTGGCGCGGCGAGTTTCCGCAGCTCACGCCTAAGACGGCAGCAGGTTCATCGGCGGCCGTCGTGGCCCCGATCCGCCGGCCCGACGGCAACACCAGCCACTGCGGACCACCCGTCGACGTCACCCAGCGCCAACACGACGCCGGGAACGGAGCGCTACCGCGAACAGCTCGAGCAGCTGGTGGACAAGCCGCACACGAGCTGGCCGCGGCCACACGCTGCCGAGGTTGCCAACGTGGCCAAGAGTGCGTTCCTGGCCAACATGTCGCACGAGATCGCACGCCGCTGGCGGCGATCACCGGCATGGCTTTCCTGATCCGCCGCTCCGGCGTCACGCCGCGGCAGTCTGGCTGGCTGAGCACGCTGGAAGCCGGCGGCACACCTGTCTGGAGCTGATCAACGCGGTGCTCGACCCGTCGAAGATCAGGCCGGCAAGCTGCTGCCCGATCCCGGCGACGTGAGCCTGGGGCGGATCGTGGCCAACGTGGTGTCCATGCTACGAGCGCGCCGCCGCCAAGGGGCTGCAGCTGCTGGTGGGACACGAGGCCGTCCCGCGGGCGTTGCGGGCGACGCCAAGCGCCTGCAGCAGGCCTTGCTCAACTACGCCGTCAACGCCGTCAAGTTCACCGAGGCGGGCAGCGTCACCCTGCGCACCAGTTGCCTGAGTGAAGAGGTTGACAGTGTGCTGGTCCGTTTCGAGGTGCAGGACACGGGCATCGGCATCGCTGCTGAGACCCTGCCACGGCTGTTCTGCGCGTTCGAACAAGCCGACAGCTCCACCACGCGCAGCCATGGCGGTAGCGGGCTGGCTCATTAACGCGCGTTTGTCGCCGCTTACGGGTGGCGGGTCAGGTCACCAGCAACCCCGGGCGGGGCAGTAACTTTTGGTTCATTACCCGCCTGGCGCGCGGCGAACAGCCCTACGCCACGGGACGCTTCTGCCTGACGACGACGCCCAGGCGCGCGTGGAGCAGCGGATTCCAGGACGCAGGATCCTGCTCGTCGAGGACGAGCCGGTGAACCGGGAGGTGACGCTGGAGTTGCTGCGGCCGTGACCCAGCAAGTGGACGTGGCCGAAGACGGCGTGCGGTGGCCGTGGCCATGCTCCAGGCGCGCCCCTACGACCTGATCCTGATGGACGTCCAGATGCCCCAGATGGACGGGCTGGAGGCGACCCGCAGGATCCGCGCCCTGCCCGCCTGCGCCAAGACGCCGATCATTGCGCTGACGGCCAACGCGTTTGCCGAGGACAAGGCCGC
>JADKIA010000013.1 GCA_016721465.1 Ideonella sp.
CTTCACATGCTCCGGCGCACCTTGCGGCGGCGTGTTGGTCAAGCCCGGCAGGATGGTGGTGACGCGGATGCCTGCCCATCAGGTCGCGCGCAATGGGCAGGGTCATGCTGACGATGCCCTGCCTTGCTCGCCGAGTAAGCGGCCTGGCCCATCTGGGCTATCCTGCGCCGCCACCGAGGCGGTGTTGACGATCACCCACGTTCGCCGTTTGGGCAGGGCATCGAGCGTAGCGGTGCCCGCCGCCGAACGCGCGATGCAGCGGAAGGTGCACACCAGGTTGATCTGGATCACGCGGTCGAAGTTGAGCGTGGGAAAGGACTAGATCTGGCCGTGGCCTTGTCGCGCCCGGCGGACTTGAATCGGCCGTGCCCATTACGGCGCAATTGATCAGCACGCGTTCCCGGCCGTTTAAAGCGCGCTGTCTCGCTGAAGGCCGCGTCCACTATCCGCGTCGGAGGTGACATTGACCTGGCAGACGCGCCACCCAACCCGGTCGCCAGCTTCTCGCCCGCCTCGGCGTTGAGGTCGAACCGGGCCCGCGCCGCGGCTGGCCAGGCGACGGGCCGTGGCGCGCCCAGGCCGGACGCGCCACCGGTGATCTACTGCGGAAATGGAGGCATCGAGTTGCGTGGTCAAAGGCCTTCGAAGAATGGGAGCAGGGCAGCACCATCTTTCGCGCCGCGCGGCCTGAATGCCATCGTCGAAACCGAGCATTCGCGCGCGCCGGCCTGGCGGCGATCCTGATGCGATCCTGATGCGAAGCCGCGCTATCGTGCGGGCCATGCCAACCACCGTTCGCCGCACGCCGCTTCGCCATTGGGCCTGGGCGGCGCTCGCCTGGGCCAGCGGTTGGGCGCTGATGCTGTGGCTGGACGGCCGCGTCGACCTCGCCAACCTGGCGATGGTCTCGGTGGTGGCCTCGGCCGTGGCGGCCCTGTGGTGGCCGGTGTCCGTGTCGATGGGGGCCAGCGTGCTGGCGGCGTTGGCATTCAACTGGCTGTTCGTGCCGCCACGGGGCACGCTGTCGGTCGACCTCGGCGAGCATGCGTTGTTGCTGGCGGCGATGTGCGTGGTCAACTGGATCGTCGCCGGCCTGATGGCCAGCCAGCGAGCGCAGGCCGAGCGCTCACGGCGCCATCTGCTGGAGGCCGAACAGCTGCGCTCGCTGGGCGACGCGCTGCGCGACGCCGCGGAACCGCTGGCCCATGCCGGAGGCCTGAGCGACGCCTTGACGACGCTGGTCGACGCCCCGGTCGCACTGCTGTTGTTGCGCGGCGCGGTGCCAGCGCACAACGATGCCGATGCGGCCGTGCTGGTCGGCGAAGCCGATGCGGACACGCTGGCAGGCCTGTGGCATGGCCTGCGCCAGGGTCATGCGCTGGGGCCCGGCACCGGCCGCCACGAGCAACTGGATCGGTGGCAGCCTGCCGATGCGCGGCCGTGCCGCCAGCCCTGGGCGCAGCGATGCTGCCGCTGCCGACAGCGGGCCGCGACGATCCTGCGCGGCGGCTGCACGCCCAATCGCTGTGCGACCAGATGGGCCTGGCGCTGCAGCGCCGGCTGACCACTCGAGACCGAACGCGACGCGCGCGAGCAGGCCCAGCTGCAAGCGGTGCGCAACGCACTGCTGGCGGCGATCTCGCACGACTTCCGCACGCCACTGGCCACCATCCTGGGCGCGGCTTCGTCGCTGCACGATCAGGGCGATCGGCTCAGCGCGGCGCAGCGCCAGCGCCTGGCCGCCACCATCGTCGACGAGACCGGGCAGCTCAGCCGGCTCACCGACAATACCTTGCAATTGGCGCGACTCGACGCGCCCGGCGTGGCGCTGAAGCTGGACTGGGAATCGGCCGAAGAGATCGTCGGCACATGCTGCGCCGCGCCCGCCAGCGCCTGCCCGATGGCGACCCGACGCACCGCGTGCGCGCCCGGCTCGAACCCGGCCTGCCGCTGATCCGCTGCGACGCCCTGCTGCTGACGCAGCTGCTCGACAACCTGGTGGACAACGCGCTGAAGTATTCGCCCGATGGCGAGCCGGTGGAGATCCTGGTGCGTCACCTGGCGGGCCACATCGTGCTGGCAGTGCGCGACCGCGGCCCGGGCGTGCCACCGGCTTGGCGCGGACGCATCTTCGGGAAGTCTTCCAGCGTGGCGCGGAAGGCCCGCAAGACCCCAGCGCGCGGGCTGGCGCTGGCGTCGGGCTGGCGGTGTGCCGGGCCATCGCCCGAGCGCATGGTGGCGAGCTCAGGCTGCGCGCCCGCGGACATGGCGGCTGCAGCTTCGAGTGCCACCTGCCGGCCATCTGACCACCGAGCATGGACGATTCGTCAGAGCCCGCACGGCCGCTCACAAATGTGGCTCTGCCACTGCCCGATCCCCGGGGACGGCGCCGCATGGCGGCGTCCTGGGGGCGCCCAGAAGGGCTCATTCCCGCTTGGCGGGACAGGGCCGCAGGCCCAAGGATGCCTGAGTGAGCTTGCGGGTGCTGTTGGTCGAAGACGACCGCGAGCTGCGCACCACGCTGCGCGACGCGTTGACGATCGAGGGCTACGAGGTGCTGACCGCGGCCAGCCTGTCCGAAGGCCTGGCGCTGCTGGCGCATGCGACCCGGCCCCCGATGTCAGCGCTCGAGTCAAGCTCCGATGCACCCGCCGTGGACCTGGGGATCCTCGACCTGGGCCTGCCGACGGCGATGGCGAAACGCTGCTGGCCACGCTGCGTCGAAGGCACGCGTTGCCGGTGCTGGTGGTGTCGGCGCGGCATGGCGACGGCCAGAAGATCCGCCTGCTCGATGCCGGCGCCGACGACTACCCGGTCAAGCCCTTCAGCGTGGGCGAGCTGCTGGCGCGCATGCGTGTGGCGCTGCGCCACCGCGGCACGCGCGTCGACCCGGCCGTCACGCACTATGTGAGCGGCGGCTCGACATCGATCTGGCGGCGCACCGCGTCACGCTCAACGGCGCGCCCTGCCACCTGACGCCCACGGAATTCAAGCCTGGCTCGGTTGGTGCGCAGTGCCGGTCAGGTGGTGACGCACCGCCAACTGCTGGTCGACGTGTGGGGGGCCGAGTACTGCGACCACACGCACTACCTGCGCCTGTACATGGGCCAGCTGCGCGCCAAGCTCGAGGCCGACCCGGGCGAGCCGCAGCGGCTGCTCACCGAACCGGGCGTTGGCTATCGCCTGATCGACGCGGACGAATGACGCTCGCTGCCCGCAAAGGCAGCGCCACGCTCGAAAAAGACGGCTTCCCGCTTGCTCAACGGGCTCCGGTTCGACTTGAACTTGGAGAAGGTCGCCAGGCGCAGCGCCTCTCGTCTTGATGCCTTCTTGATGTCCGGCGGCCATATCTATACACCGACTTGAGGCCGTGCAGCCTAAGCTTCATGCCATCGGACTGCACATCGCCGAGGGAATCATGGACATGCTGTATCTGCTTGGGATTGCGCTGATGTTGATGGTCATCATCGGCCTGGTGTTGGGCTGTGACAAGCTGGGAGTGCGCAAATGATCTGGCTTTATTGGCTCGCGGGTATGGCTTCGGTCGGCCTGCTGGTTTATCTCGTCTTTGCCTTGCTGAAGGCGGAGGATTCTGATGAGCGCCCAAGCCTGGACCCCTGTGGCGGGCCGCCTTCCTCGGGCTCCTGCTGCTGGCCTGGCCGCCCCGGGGGGGGGGGCGGGGGGGGCCGGAGGGGGCCCCCGCCCCGCGTGGCCCCGGGCCGCGCGGGGGCCACCGGGGCCGGGCCGGGCCCGGGGGGGGGGCCGGGGCCGGCATGGGCTGGCGCCAATACGCGCTCGCGCTCGTGGTCTTCAACACCGTCGGCTTCGTGGTGGTCTACGCGCTGCAGCGTCTGCAGGCCTTCCTGCCGCTCAATCCCGCCGGCATGGCAGCGGTATCACCGACTCGGCGTTCAACACCGCCGTCAGCTTCGTCACCAACACCAACTGGCAGGGCTACGGCGGCGAGGCGACCATGAGCTACCTGACCCAGATGCTGGCGCTGGCGGTGCAGAACTTCTTCTCCGCCGCCACCGGCATCGTCGTCGCGATCGCGCTGGTGCGCAGCTTCGCGGCGCGCTCGTCCAGCGTCGATCGGCAACTTCTGGGTCGACATCACCCGCGTCACGGCCTATGTGCTGCTGCCGCTGTCGCTGGTGTTCGCCGTGTTCCTGGTCAGCCAGGGCGTGATCCAGAACTTCGCCCTACAAGGACGTGACCACGCTGGACGTCACCTACCAGCAGCCGAAGAACGGCCCCGACGGCCAGCCGCTGAAGGACACCCAGGGCAAGCCCGTGATGGAGGACGCCAAGGCCGCCCACGCAGACGCTGGCGATGGGGCCGGTGGCCTCGCAGGAAGCGATCAAGATGCTGGGCACCAACGGCGGCGGCTTCTTCAACGCCAACTCGGCGCACCCGTACGAGAACCCGACGGCGCTGACCAACTTCGTCCAGATGCTGTCGATCTTCCTGATCCCGGCGGCGCTGGTGTTCATGTTCGGCCGCATGGTCGGCGACCCGCGCCAGGGCTGGGCGGTGCTGGCGGCGATGACGGCGATCTTCGTCGTCGCGGTCGTCGTCGTCACGGCGCAGGAGCAGCAGGGCAATCCGCTGCTGGCCGCGCTCGGCGCCGACCAGGCGGCCAGCGCCACGCAGCCGGGCGGCAACATGGAAGGCAAGGAAGCGCGCTTCGGCATCGCCGCCACCGGCCTGTTCGCGGCCATCACCACGGCCGCTTCCTGCGGTGCGGTGATCGGCATGCACGACTCGTTCACGCCGCTGGGCGGCGCCGTGCCGCTGGTGCTGATGCAACTGGGCGAGGTCGTCTTCGGCGGCGTCGGCTCCGGCCTGTACGGCATGCTGATCTTCGCCATCCTGGCGGTGTTCATCGCCGGGCTGATGATCGGCCGCACGCCCGAGTACCTGGGCAAGAAGATCGAGACCTACGAGATGAAGATGACGTCGATCGCCATCCTCGTCACGCCGATCCTGGTGCTGGCCGGTGCCGCAATCGCGGTGCTGGCCGATGCCGGCAAGGCCGGCATCGCCAACCCCGGCGCGCACGGCTTCTCCGAAATCCTCTACGCCTTCACCTCGGCGGGCAACAACAACGGCAGCGCCTTCGCCGGCCTGTCGGCCAACAGCCCGTTCTACAACACCATGCTCGCCATCGCGATGTGGCTCGGCCGCTTCGGCGTGATCGTGCCGGTGCTGGCCATCGCCGGGTCGCTGGCGGCCAAGAAGCGCATGGCGGTCACGGCGGGCACGCTGCCCACCCACGGCCCGCTGTTCGTCGCCCTGCTGATCGGCACCGTGCTGCTGGTCGGCCTGCTGAACTACGTGCCGGCACTGGCCCTGGGGCCGGTCGTCGAGCACATGTTTGGCACCCAGCGGAGCCGGCACACAACGCCAGGACACCTCATGACAACCGCCAACACCTTCTCGCTGTTCGACCCGGCGCTGGTCAAGCCCGCCATCGTCTCCGCGTTCGGCAAGCTCGACCCGCGTGTGCAGTGGCGCAACCCGGTGATGTTCGTCGTCTACGTCGGCAGCATCCTCACCACCATTCTCTGGGTGCAGGCCCTGGGTGGCCAGGGCGAGGCACCGCAGTCCTTCATCCTGGCCATCGCGCTGTGGCTGTGGTTCACGGTGCTGTTCGCCAACTTCGCCGAGGCCATGGCCGAAGGCCGCAGCAAGGCCCAGGCGTCGTCCTTGCGGGGCATGAAGCGCAAGACCATTGCCAAGGTGCTCGAAGCAACCGGCGCGTCACGGCTCGTCCTGGCATCCCCAGGAAGCCGATGAACTGCGCAAGGGCGCGGTGGTGCTGGTCGAAGCGGGCGACGTGATCCCGCTGGACGGCGAAGTGATCGAAGGCGTGGCCTCGGTCGACGAAAGCGCCATCACCGGCGAGTCGGCGCCCGTGATCCGCGAATCCGGCGGTGACTTCGCGTCGGTGACCGGCGGCACCCGCGTGCTGTCGGACTGGCTGGTGGTGCGCATCGGCGTCAACCCCGGCGAGTCCTTCCTCGACCGCATGATCGCCATGGTCGAAGGCGCCAAGCGGCAGAAGACACCGAACGAGATCGCGCTGACGATCCTGCTGGTGGCGCTGACCATCGTGTTCCTGGTCGTCACGGTGACGCTGCTGCCGTATTCGATCTTCAGCGTCGAAGCCAACAAGCTCGGCACACCGGTGACGATCACGGCCTTGATCGCGCTGCTGGTGTGCCTGATCCCGACCACCATCGGCGCGCTGCTGTCGGCCATCGGCGTGGCCGGCATGAGCCGCATGATGGGCGCCAACGTGATCGCCACCTCGGGCCGCGCGGTGGAAGCCGCCGGCGATGTGGATGTGCTGCTGCTGGACAAGACCGGCACCATCACGCTGGGCAACCGCCAGGCTTCGGCCTTCATCGCGGCCAAGGGCGTGACCGAACAGGGCCTGGCGGATGCGGCGCAGTTCGCGTCGATGGCCGACGAGACCCCTGAAGGCCGCAGCATCGCCGTGCTGGCCAAGCAGAAGTTCAACCTGCGCGAACGGGACCTGTCCAGCCACAAGACGACCTTCGTGCCCTTCACGGCACAGACGCGCATGAGCGGCGTGGACATCGAGTCCGACGACGGCAACGTCCGCCAGCTGCGCAAGGGCGCCGGCGATGCGATCCGCAAGCATGTCGAATCGCTGGGAGGCAGTTTCCCGGCCGACGTGCAGACCGCCGCCGACGACGTGGCGCGCAAGGGCAGCACGCCGCTGGTGGTGGCCGATGGTCCCCGCGTGCTGGGCGTCGTCGAGCTGAAGGACATCGTCAAGGGCGGCATCAAGGAGCGCTTCGCCGAACTGCGCCGCATGGGCATCAAGACGGTGATGATCACCGGCGACAACCGGCTGACCGCCGCGGCCATCGCCGCCGAGGCCGGCGTCGACGACTTCCTGGCCGAGGCGACGCCCGAGGCCAAGCTGAAGCTGATCCGCGACTACCAGGCCGACGGCCGGCTGGTGGCGATGACCGGCGACGGCACCAACGACGCGCCCGCGCTGGCGCAGGCCGACGTGGCGGTGGCGATGAACACCGGCACCCAGGCGGCCAAGGAGGCCGGCAACATGGTCGACCTGGACAGCAACCCGACCAAGCTGCTGGAGATCGTCGAGACCGGCAAGCAACTGCTGATGACGCGCGGCTCGCTGACCACCTTCTCGATCGCCAACGACGTGTCGAAGTACTTCGCCATCATCCCGGCGATGTTCGTCAGCACCTACCCGCAGCTGGCTGCGCTGAACGTGATGGGGCTGGCCAGCCCGTCGTCGGCCATCCTGTCGGCGGTGATCTTCAACGCGCTGGTCATCGTGTTCCTGATCCCGCTGGCGCTGAAGGGCGTGGCCTACCGCGCCATCGGTGCGGCGGCGCTGCTGCGCCGCAACGTGCTGATCTACGGCCTGGGCGGCCTGATCGTGCCCTTCGTCGGCATCAAGGCGATCGACCTGCTGCTGGTCGCCCTGCACCTCGTCTGAAAGGAATCACCATGAACACCCACCTTCGCCCTGCCCTGGTCACGTTCGCGGTGCTCACCGCACTGACCGGCATCGCCTACCCGCTGCTCGTCACCGGCATCGGCCAGGTGGCGTTTCCCGATCAGGCTGCTGGCAGCCTGATCCTGCGCGACGGCAAGCCGGTCGGCTCGTCGCTGATCGGGCAGAACTTCAGCGATCCGAAGTACTTCTGGGGTCGGCCTTCCGCCACGGCACCGCAGCCCTACAACGCCAGCAATTCCAGCGGCTCGAACCAGGGCCCGCTGAACCCGGCGCTGACCGACGCGGTCAAGGGCCGCATCGAGGCGCTGCGGGCCGCCGACCCCGGCAACACCGCGCCGGTGCCGGTGGACCTGGTCACCGCGTCGGGCAGCGGCCTGGACCCGCACCTCAGCGTGGCGGGCGCGATGTTCCAGGCGGCCCGTGTCGCCAAGGCACGCCAGCTGCCGGTGGCCCAGGTGCAGCAGCTGATCGCACAGCACACTGAAGGCCGGTGGTGGGGCTTCCTCGGCGAGCCGCGCGTGAACGTGCTGGCCTTGAACCTCGCGCTGGACGCGGCGCGCCGCTGAAGTCCGTGCAGCAGGGTGGAGGCAGATTGGTGCATTGCACCGGCTGTGACAATGACCGCCGGCCATGATCGACGACCAACGCCCCGATCCCGACGCGCTGCTGGCGCAGATCCGCGACGACGAGCAACGCGAAGCCCGCGGCAAGCTTCGCATCTACTTCGGATCGTCGGCCGGCGTGGGCAAGACCTATGCGATGTTGGTGGCAGCACGCAAGCTGGTGGTCGACGGGGTCGACGTGCTGGCCGGTGTTGTCGAGACCCATCGCCGCGGCGAGACCGCCGCGCTGTTGAACGGACTGCCGCAACTGCCCCCGGCGCAGATCGAGTACCGCGGCAAACGCCTGGCCGAGTTCGATCTCGACGGCGCGCTGGCGCGCAAGCCCGGGCTGATCCTGGTCGACGAACTGGCGCATTCGAACGTTGCGGGCTCGCGCCACCCCAAGCGCTGGCAAGACGTCGAGGAGCTGCTGGCGGCCGGCATCGATGTCTACACCACACTGAACGTCCAGCACCTGGAGAGCTTGAACGACGTGGTGGGCGGCATCACCGGCATCGTGGTGCACGAGACCCTGCCCGACACCTTCTTCGACAGTGCCGACGAAGTGGTGTTGGTGGACACCACGGCCGACGAGTTGATCGAGCGCCTGGCAGCCGGCAAGGTCTACCTGCCGGCGCAGGCCAAGCGGGCGGCGGAGAACTTCTTCCGCAAGGGCAACCTGATGGCGCTGCGCGAGCTGGCGCTGCGCCGCACGGCGGACCGCGTCGAAGACGATGTGCAGGCCTACCGCAGCGACCGATCGATCACGCAGGTGTGGAAGACCGAGGGCGCGCTGCTGTGCTGCATCGGACCCCATGCGGGCGCCGAGCATGTCGTGCGCAGCGCCGCCCAGCTCGCACGCCAGTTGGCAGTCACCTGGCATGCGGTGTACGTGGAGACCCCGGCCTTGCAGCGACTGGACGGGGCTCGGCGCGAGGGCATCCTGCAGACGGTCAAGCTGGCGCAGGAACTGGGGGCCCAAACCGCCGTGCTGTCGGCGCAGGGCATCGCCCAGGCACTGGTGGAACATGCCCGCCAGAACAACCTTTCCAAGCTGGTGCTGGGCCAGGCGATGCCTCGGCCCGTGGTGGCCCTGGCGCACGCTGGGCCAGGCGGTCGCGCGGCTGGCGCCGGATCTCGACCGCATCGAAGTCGGCCAGCCGCGGCGCTCGAGGCCAGCCCCCGCCACGCGTGGCGATGGGGTGGAGGCTTCTTCTGGCGCCGGCACGCATGTTCGCCGCTACGCGCTGGCCATGGCCGCCTGTGCGAGCACCACATTGCTGACCCATCTGCTGGTGCCGTATTTCGATCTGGCCAACATCGTGATGGTGTTCCTGCTGTCCGTCGTGGGCGTGGCGGTGTGGCAGGGGCGCGGCCCGGCCGTGCTGGCGGCCTTCGTCAACGTGGCGGCGTTCGACTTCTTCTTCGTCCCGCCGCGCTTGTCGTTTGCCGTGTCCGACGTGCAGTACCTGCTCACCTTCGTCATCATGCTCATCGTCGGACTGGTCACGGGGCAATTGACGGGTGGGCTGCGGTTTCAGGTCAGCGTGGCCACGCACCGCGAGGCGCGGTCGCGGGCGTTGTTCGAGGCCGCACGCGACCTGTCCAACATGCTCACCAACGAGCAGGCGATCGAGGTCGCCCAGGCGGTCATCTCTCGCGAATTCCGTGCGCAGGTGGCCATCTACGTGCTCGACATGAAGGAACATCTGCTGGCGCCGAAGTTCGATGCCGACGGACTGGACTTCGGCACCGCGCAATGGACGCTCGACCACAACCAGGCCGCCGGGCTGGGCACCGACACGCTGGCGGGCAGCGCCTGGCTGTACCTGCCGCTGAAAGCGACGATGCGTTCGCGCGGCGTGCTGGCATTGCGGCCGAAAGAACCTCGCTTTCTGCTGGTGCCTGAGCAGCGGCAGCAGCTGGAGACCTTTGCGGCGCTGACCGCCATGGCGCTGGAGCGAGTGCACTACATCGAGGTCGCGCAGCATGCCACCGTGCAAATGGAGTCCGAGCGCCTGCGCAACTCCTTGCTGGCCGCGCTGTCGCACGATCTGCGCACACCGCTGGCGGCCTTGGTCGGCACGGCGGAGATGCTCGCACGGAGCCAGCCTGCCCTCAGCGCCCAGCAGCGCGATATGGCCACGAGCATCGGCGAAAAGTCATTGCGCATGACCGACATGGTGACCAACCTGCTCGACATGGCGCGCATCCAGAGCGGCGAGGTGCGGCTGCGGCTGGACTGGCAGTCGATGGAGGAGATCATCGGCAGTGCCTTGAAGTCACGCCCAAGGTGCCCTGGGCCAGCGCGCCCTGAGCGTGCAGATCGATCCTGGCGTGTCCCTGGTGCAATGCGACGCGGTGCTGATCGAACGTGTCCTGGCCAACCTGCTTGAAAACGCCGGCAAGTACACGCCGGCGCAATCACCGGTGGAAATTCTCGTGCGTGCGGTGGACGACGAACTGCGCTGCAGTGTGCGCGACCACGGGCCAGGCGTGGCCAAGGGTCTGGAGGAGGTCATCTTCGAGAAGTTCACGCGTGGCCATGCCGAGTCGGCCACGCCCGGGGTCGGCCTGGGGCTGGCCATCTGCCGCGCCATCGTCGAAGCGCATCGCGGACGCATTTGGATCGAGCCCACTCATCCGCAAGGTGCGACCTTCACCTTCAGCCTGCCGCTGGGCACGCCGCCGGCCATGGACATGGCCGAAGAGGTGCCTGGCATCCCCTCGCCGCCGAAGTCCTGATGTCCACCCCCACGCCCATCGCCCTGGTGCTCGAAGACGAGCGCGAAATCCGGCAGTTCGTCCGCAGTTCGCTGGAGTCGGAAGGATGGCAGGTCTTCGAGGCCGGCACGGTCAAGCAGGGGCTGGTCGAAGCGGGCACGAGGCGGCCCGATCTGATCATCGCCGACCTCGGCTTGCCCGACGGCGATGGCGTGGACTTCATCCGCGAGGTTCGCACCTGGTCAGGGGTGCCGATCATCGTCTTGTCGGCCCGCACGCACGAGCAGGAGAAGGTGGACGCGCTCGACGCCGGCGCCGACGACTACATCACCAAGCCCTTCGGCATGTCCGAGTTGCTGGCCCGCACGCGCGCCAACCTGCGCCGGGTTCGCTCCGGTCGCACCACGACGGACTCGGTGTTCCGCTTTGGCGATGTCGAGGTCGATCTGTCGGCGCGCGTCGTGCGCAAGCGCGGCATCGAGGTACACCTGACACCCATCGAGTACCGCCTGCTCGGCGTGCTGATTGCCAATGCAGGCCGTGTCATCACCCACCCGTACCTGCTGCGTGAGGTATGGGGGCCGACCCATTCCGAGAGCAAGCATTACCTGCGGGTCTACATGGGCAACTTGCGTCAGAAACTGGAAGACGATTCGGCCCAGCCCAGGCACATCGTGACCGAGACCGGCGTGGGCTATCGACTGCTGGCAGACTGATCCAGGCGGCATCGCTGCGCCTTGGCCGATCCATATGCCTTCCTGATGCCGACCACGGCAAGCTGAGTCTCCCGCAACCACTGCGCCGGCCAAACCCGCCGGCGCACTTGTATGAGTCTCAAAGACCGCTATGCCGACGAGCACGGGCGCACCCGCGTCGGCAGCATCGGACGTGACATTGCCCTGGCCTGGGTCGTCTTCGCGGCGCTGGTCTGGCTCTGGCCGCTGCGCACGGTGCCCACCGGCCACCGCGGCGTGATCACCGTGGGCGGTGCCATCCGCAGCATCGAGGCCGAGGGCTTCACGCTGTGGCCCTGGCAGACGCTGAGCATCTTCAACATCCGCGCCGAAGAGGCCACGGTGGAGAACGCCGAGGGCTCCACCAGCGACACGCAACCGGTGAAGGTGAGCCTGACCGTGCGCTACAGCATCCAGACCGACCGCGTGGCCGAGGTCTTCGAGAAGTACAGCCACGACGGCAACCTGATGTCCTACGTGCAGACCGCCACGCAGGAGGTCTTCAAGGCCGTCACGGCCAAGTACAACGCGCCCGACCTGATCGCCAAGCGCGCGCAGGTGTCGGGCGACATCATCACGGCGCTGCGCGCCAAGCTGGCCGTCTACGGCGCGCAGGTGATCAACGTGGACATGCGCAACTTCGCGTTCAGCGCCGACTACATGTCCGCGATCAACCAGAAGGTGACGCAGGACCAGCTGCGCCTGGCGGCCGAGAACAAGCTGCGCACGGTGGAGGCCGAGCAGAAGCAGAAGGTGGCCATTGCCGAGGCGGAGGCCACCGCGCTGAAGGCCAAGGCCGACGGCGAGGCCTACGCCAACCTGAAGGTCGCCACCGCGCAGGCCGAGGCACTGAAGATCCAGAACGCCGCGCTGGCGCAGAACCGCGACGTGCTCGAGCTGCGCCGCATCGAGGTGGAGCATGTCAAGGCCGAGCGTTGGAACGGTGCGCTGCCGACCTCGATCTACGCCGGCGCGCCCATTCCCTTCTTCACACCAAATGAGCCCCAGGCGTCGCCCCAGGCCAAATGAGCAACAACGCCAGCACGCTGCCCGACGCCGACGCGCCGGTGTCCCAACCCCGCGCCATGGCCTGCCGCGCTGACCCTGGGCGCCATCGGCGTGGTGTATGGCGACATCGGCACCAGCCCGCTCTACACCGTCAAGGAGATCTTCCTGCCGGCCACCGGCGTGGCGCTGAATGCGCCCAACCTCATCGGCGCGGTGTCGGCGATCTTCTGGGCGCTGATGCTGGTGGTGACGCTGAAGTACGTGGTGCTGATCCTGCGCGCCGACAACCGCGGCGAAGGCGGCGGCCTGGCGCTCACCGCGCTGGCCGCCAAGGCCGTGGCCGACCGGCCGCGGCTGCGCGCCGCGCTGCTGCTGCTGGGCGTCTTCGGCGCCACGCTGTTCTATGGCGACAGCATCATCACGCCGGCCATCTCGGTGCTGGGCGCAATGGAAGGGCTGGAGGTGGTCACGCCAGCGCTCAAGCCTATGTCGTGCCGTTCTCGCTGGCGGTGCTGCTGGGCCTTTTCATCGTGCAACGCTTCGGCACCGCGGTGGTCGGTCGCGTCTTCGGACCGGTGATCGTGCTGTGGTTCGTCACGCTGGCGGGGGCCGGCATCGTGCACGTGGCACGCGAGCCGGCCATCCTGGCGGCGCTGAATCCGCTGCAGGCCGCATCGTTCCTCATGGCACGCGGCTGGCACGTGCTGGCCGCGGTGGGCGCCATCGTGCTGGCGCTCACCGGTGCCGAGGCGCTGTACGCCGACATGGGCCACTTCGGACGCAAGCCGATCCGCCTGGCCTGGACCGGCCTGGTGCTGCCCGCGCTGGCGCTGAACTACCTGGGCCAGGGCGCGCTGCTGATGAATGACCCGGCGGCCATCGCGAACCCGTTCTTCAAGCTGTTTCCAGACGCCTGGGTGCTGCCCGCTGTCGGGCTGGCCACGCTGGCCGCGATCATCGCGTCACAGGCGGTGATCTCGGGCGCCTACTCGATGACGCGCCAGGCCATCCAGCTCGGCTACCTGCCGCGCATGGCGGTGCGCCACACGTCGGCGCGCGAGGCCGGGCAGATCTATGTGCCGGTGGTGAACTGGGCGCTGCTGGGCGGCGTGGTGGTGGCCGTGCTGTACTTCGGCAGCTCGTCGGCGCTGGCGGCGGCCTACGGCATCGCGGTGACCGTCACCATGCTGATCACCACCGTGCTCACCTACTTCGTCGTGCGACACGGCTGGCGACTGCCGGCGCCGCTGGCGATCGGCGCCACGCTGTTCTTCCTCGCCTTCGACTTGCTGCTGGTGGCGGGCTGCGCGGTCAAGTTCTTCGACGGCGGCTGGTTCCCGTTGGCGATGGGCCTGCTGCTGTTCGTGATGATGAGCACCTGGGCCCGCGGCCGCGAGTTGCTGGTGGCGAGCATCCGAAGCGACGGGCTCGCACTGCAGCCTTTCATCGACGCGCTGGACCGCAGCACGGTGAACCGCGCGGAACGCACCGCGGTCTATGCGGTGGCCGACCCCGACACCGTGCCGCAGGCACTGATGCACAACCTCAAGCACAACCAGGTGCTGCACCAGCGCAACGTGGTGCTCACGGTGAGCTTTCCATGACGTGCCCTGGATCGGCATGGCCCACCGGGTGGAAGTGCATCCGCTGGCGCGCGACTTCTGGCGCGTCACCCTGCACTTCGGTTCATGAACACGCCGGACGTGCCCAAGGCACTGGCACTGACCCGGCCGCACGGCCTGGACATTCCGCCGTTCGAGACGAGCTACTTCCTGAGCCGCGAAACGGTCGTGCCCACCGAGGGCGGCGGCATGGCCAACTGGCGCGAGCGCCTGTTCGCGGTGATGAGCAAGAACGCCGGCAGCGTGGTCGAGTACTTCCACCTGCCCGACAACGCCGTCGTCGAACTGGGCACCCGCGTGCAGATTTGAGGGGTGCAACGCGCCTGGCGCGCTCAACGAGGCCGTGACGCTGAACCGCCGCTCAGCCAGAGGCGGCGCGCGAAAGATACTGTCCCATGCCTTCGCGGCCCAGCCACTGCGGCCCATCGACGATGCACTGCCCACGCAGGAAGACCTTCTTCACCCGACCGGTGACCGGGCGGCCTTCGAACAGCGAGTAGTCGCTCAAGCTGTGGTGCGGCGGCGCGCACCGTCCAGCGCTCGTGCGGGTCGAACAGCACCAGGTCGGCATCGCTGCCCACGGCCACCGTGCCCTTGCGCGGAAACAGGCCGAACAGGCGCGCCGGTGCCGTGGCCAGCAGGTCGACAAGACGGTGCAGCGACAGGCCATGCTGCAGCACCGCGGCGTCGTGCATCAGCTCCAGCCGCGTCTCCAGGCCCGGGGCGCCGTTGGGGATGCGGTTGAAGGCGGCCAGCCCCAGGCGCTTGGAGTGGCGCAGGCCGTGCGGCTGCTCGCCGTAGGTGAAGGCACAGTGGTCGGTGGCCACCGTCTGGATGTCGCCCGCTTGCAGACCGCGCCACAGCGCCACGCCGTGGCTGGCATGGCGTATCGGCGGCGACATCACGTACTTGGCGCCTTCAAAGCCTTCGCCTGGCAGACCGAGTCATCCAGCAGCAGGTACTGCGGGCAGGTCTCGGCATGCACCGGCAGGCCACGCTGCCGCGCCCGCTGCACTGCCTGCAAGGCCTGCGCGGTGGACGGTGCACGACGTACAACGGTGCTTGGGCCAGTTCGGCCAGGTCGATCGCGCGCTGCGTGGCTTCACCCTCGAGCAGGGCCGGGCGGGTCAGCGCGTGGTGGCGCAGCGCCGTCTGGCCCTGGGCCAATGCGGCCTGCACCAGGCTCTGGATCACCGGGCCGTTTTCGGCGTGCACGCAGCTCAGTGCGCCCAGTGCACCGGCGGCACGCAGCGCCGTGAACAGCGCGCCGTCTTCGAGCATCAATGCGCCAGGGTAGGCCATGAAGAACTTGAAGCTGCTGATGCCTTCGCGCTCGACCAGGGTCTTCATCTCGGCCAGCGTGGCGGCGCCGGCATCGAGCACGATCATGTGCGCGCCGACATCGACGCACGCATTCGCCCGGCGCCGGTGCCAGTCCTCGAGGCCGGACATCAGGCTGGCGCCGGGCGGCGGCGTGCAGTAGTCGACCACCGTGGTGGTGCCGCCAA
>JADKIA010000014.1 GCA_016721465.1 Ideonella sp.
CCGGCTGGCCAGCCACAGGCTCTGCAGGCGCTGGCCTGCACGGTCACCATCGGCGATGTCGGCGACCTCGCCCAGCACGTCCACCCAGCCGCCCGAGATCGCGGTGCCAGTTCGACCAGGCGTGTACTTACACGGTGAACGCAGCCGGGGCTGCGGCTGGCTGGCTTCGACCGCCAGCACGCGCAAGGCGTTGAAGTGCAGCATTTGCAGGCCCAAAGTGCCGCACCGGGCGATGCGCTGGCGCAGCAACGGGTCACGCGCCCGCACCGTTGACACGCGCCGCGGCGATCACCATCCCCAGTTCGTGCCTGAAATGAGCCTTTGCTGGCCCAGCGTGGAGGCACCGCGCCTGAAATCGAGCAGCGCCATCGCCACTTTCCAGCCCCCCTCGCCATCGTGCCCAGATGCAAGAAGGACTCTCCGGTGCGCGCGCCGTCGAAGAAGACCTCTGTCAGGAATTCGGCAGCGCCCGTGATCTGGCGAATCGGCCGGCGGATCGTGATGCCGCTTTGATGCAAGGGCACCAGCAGCAGCGTCAGCCCGGTGGCGCACGGACGAGGGGCAGGTGCGGGCGAGCACGAAGATCCAGTAGTCCGAGTCCTGGGCCCAGAGGTCCAGACTTTCTCGCCCATTGAGCACCACCCGCCTGCGGCTTCATCCAGCGCCGCGCGTCCGGCCACGTTGGGGAGGTCCGATCCCGCACCGGGCTCCGAATAGCCCGAGCCCAGATTCGGTGCCGGCGCGGATGCCGGGCAGGAAGCGCTGTTGCTTTGCTCGGCCGTGCCATGCGCAGCCGATGAGGGTCGGCGCAGGCGCGTCTCGCCGATGGGCCGATGCGCCCCGGGCGCCAGCGCGCACGCACTCCTCGTGGAAGATCACCTACTGCGCGAGTGGCAGCGGCGCGGGCTGGCCTCGCCCGGCCAGCCGATGCCGATCCAGCCGCCTGACGCCAGGAACTGCTCCCATTGGCTTTGGCCAGCGCCGCGTCGAAGCCCGGCACTGGGGCCGTTGACGCCGCGCAGTGGCTCGAACTCGCCACTCAGGTGTTCGGCCATCCAGGCCTTCACCTCGGCGCGAAACGCCTGCTCGGCGGCCGACTCGTGCAGGTTCATGCGGTGGGTCCGTCCAAGAGGTTGTTTCGCCGCCACGCGTTCGCACCACACCGACACCGGCGCGAGACGCTGGCTGCTGGCCTGGGCGCGCTTGAAGTACAGGTGCGGGTCGTACTCCCAGGTGAAGCCGACGCCGCCATGCAGCTGGATTGCTTCCTGAGCACAGAACTGCGCCGCCTCGGTGGCCTCCACGCGCGCCAATGCGGCGTGAAGTCGAGCGCTGCAGCGTCTCCGGCGTCGACCGCCCGTATCGCATTGCGCCGCCGCACCACATCGCCACCGCCGAGCGCGCACCTTCTACCGCCACCATCATCATCTGCGCAGTGGTCGCCCGACCGCCTGGAAGGCGGCAATGGGTCGACCGAATTGCACGCGTTCCTTGGCGTAGGCCACGCTCATTGTCAGGCTTGCTGGGCGACACCCAGTTGTTCGGCCGCCAACGCCACGCCGCGATGCCCGCGCACGCCGCACGGCCGCCTCCAAGCGCGGACCCCGCGCGACAAGGGCGTGGCCATCGAGCCGCACGCCGAGTGCCTGCACGGCGGCACAGCGGCGCGTGCGGTCGATGGTGGGCCGCTCCTTGATCTGCAGACCCTGCACCGCAGGGTGCCGGCAAACAGCAGTGCTTCGCCGTCGGTGCTGCGCGCCGGCAGCAGCAGCAAGTCAGCCTGCGCCGCCGAGCCAGCCCGCGGCCAGTCGCCTGCCAGCGTCCAAGCGCCGTTGTCGGGCGTGGCGTGGGCGGTGCCGCTGTCGTTTTCGCTTTCGTCGGCCAGCGCGGCGATGCTCTCCCCGGCCGCCAGTGCGGGCAACCATCGCCCTTGTGCCTGCGCATTGGCCGCCTCGCGCAGCAATGTTCCAGCAAGCACGACGCTGTCGAAGAATGGCACGCAGGCCAGGCGGCGGCCCAATTGTTCCTGCAACAGCGCCAACTCGACGATGCCCAGCCCCAAGCCGCCCTGCGCCTCGGGCAGATGCACGCCGCACCAGCCCATGGCGGCCATCTGCTGCCACAGAGCGTGGTCGATGCCATCGGCGCCATCGGCCGCGGCCCGCGTCGCCGACGATGAAGCCGCGTCGGCCAGCAGCCGCTCGGCGGTATCGACGATCAGGCGCTGGTCGTGGTCGAGTGCGAGGTCCATGGAACGCTCACATCCTCTCAGGTGCCGTAGACCTTCTGCGGCGCGACGCCCTCGTCGATCAACCGCTGCACCACCGTGCTCAGCTCTGCCGGATCCCAGCGCGCGCCCTTGTCGATGATGGTGCCCGTACGCCAGCCGTCGGCCACCGACAGCTCGCCGCCCTTGGCCTCAAAGCAGCGGCCGGTCACCGACGCCGACAGGGGGCTGCCGAGCCAGACCACGATAGCGGCCACGTTCAGCGGATCCCAGACGTCGAAGCCAGCTTCGGGCTTCTTCACCAGTTCGGGCATCGCACCTTCGGTCATCGAGGTGCGCGCCGCCGGTGCCAGGCAATTGACGGTGATGCCATAACGCGCCAGCTCGGCCGCCTGCACCAGCGTCAGCCCGGCGATGCCGGCCTTGGCCGCGGCGTAGTTGCTCTGGCCTATCGAGCCCTGCAACCCGGCGCCAGAACTGGTGTTGATGATGCGCGGGTGGTCCACCGGCGTGCCGGCCTTCTTCGCGTCGCGCCAGCGCCTGCCCAGCACGTTGGCCAGGCAGAAGTGCCCCTTCAGGCACGCGCATCACGGTGTCCCAGTCGTCTTCGGTCAGCGAGAGGAACATGCGGTCGCGCAGCACGCCGGCGTTGTTGACCAGACATGCACCTCGCCGAAGGCGGCCACCGCCGCGTCGACGATGGCCTGTGCACCGGCCAGCGTGGTGATGTCGCCGCTGTCGGCCAAGGCGCGGCCGCCTGCGCCGCGCACCTCATCGACCACCGCCTGCGCGGCATCGAGCCGGATGTCGTTGACCACCACGTTGGCGCCCTCGGCCGCGAAGGCCAGCGCGTAGGCGCGGCCCAGGCCGCCGCCGGCGCCGGTGATGAGGACGGTTCGGGTGGTGCAGACGGGCATGGGGTTCGACGAGGGGCGTTGGGATGAGCTGAATGGTGATTCGCGCCCTCGCGCCGGGCATCGTCCTGATGGACGAGTCGGCGGCGCTCGCTCCCTATCCGAATGTGAGGGATCGGGCGTTGGCGGGCGACTTGGGGCTCGTCCGCCCATCAAGGAACGATCAGCCGGGCTCAACCGAACGATCGCAACCACCGCGGAAGCGACTGTCGCGTCTGCTTGCCGAATGTTCGCGATGTGCGCGAAGTGAACGATCGGACGCGAGACTTGTGTGTCCGTGGACGGCCGTGTCCCGTCGCTCGCGGCCGGCAGCTTGCCGGTGGCTCGACCTCGTCCGCTCCACCCATGGCCAGCTGATGGTCGAGAGCAACCATGTGAACGTTCGGCCGAAGCCGCCCAGGGCCCCGGAACGCCAGCAGGGTCGCATCCTCCCAGTTCAGCTGCACCTGCCTTCAGACCTGACTTTGACAGTTCCGGGGCACATGGGCCCGGTTCTGGCGCGTGGAGGTTGCGTAAGTTGTTGATTTGGCGAGGGTGGCAGGGGTCGGCGGGCGCCAAATGCCTAGATACATGGATCGCCGCAGAGCCCTTGCTTTTCCTCGCGAAGGCTGCCTACGCTTGGGCACATGTACCTGCGTGAGTCCAAGCAGCGACGCGCCGACGGCAGCACGGTGTCGTACCTGCAACTGGCCGAGAACGTCTGGTCGCCCGAGCGGCGCCGCTCTGAGACCCACGTGGTCTACAACTGCGGCCGCGCCGACGATCCCGCCGTCGTCGAGCGCTTGCGCAAGCTCGCCGCCAGCATCCTGCGCCGCTGCTCGCCCGAGGAGATCGTGGGCGCGGGCAACGGCGATCTGCGACTGGTCTGCGCCTGGCCCTACGGCGAGGCCTACGTGCTGCAGGCGCTGTGGCAGCGCCTGGGCATCGACCAGGTGATCCCGACACAGGCGCAATCGCGCCACCTGGGCTTCGATGTGGAACGCGCGCTGTTCGCGATGGTGGCCAATCGCGCCTGCGCGCCTTGCTCCAAGCTGTACTGCTGGGAGCAGTGGCACAAGGAGGAGGTCCACATCCCGGGTACCCAGGGCCTGTCGCTGCAGCACCTGTACCGCGCGATGGACTTCCTGGAGGCCAACAAGGAGCCCATCGAGCGGGAGATCTTCCATCGCGTGGCAGACCTGCTGAACCTGGACGTGGAGGTATTGTTCTACGACACGACGTCCTTGCACTTCGAGATCGACCTGGACGATGAGGGTGTCGGAGCCGAGGACCTCGTGCATGGCAGCAAGGCCGCTGGGGCCAAGGCCTACCGCGCGCCGCGCAAGCGCGGGCTGTCCAAGAACGGGCGAGGGGACGCGCCGCAGATCGTGGTGGGCATGGCCGTCACGCGCGAAGGCTTCCCCGTGCGGCACTGGGTGTTCCCCGGCAACACGGTGGACGTGAGCACGGTGGCGCAGGTCAAGCGCGACCTGCGCGACTGGCAACTCACGCGCTGCCTGTTCGTGGGCGATGCGGGCATGGTCTCGGCGGCCAACTTCAAGGCGCTGGCCGCCGGCGGCGGCAAGTACCTCATGTGCATGCCGCTGCGCAGAGGCGACGCATTGACCCAGCAGGTGCTCTCGCGCGCAGGCCGCTACCGCACAGTCAACCAGCGGCTGCAGATCAAGGAGGTCGTGATCGGCGACGGCGAGCGTCGCCTGCGCTACGTGGTGTGCTTCAACCCCGAGGAGGCGCAGCGGCAGCAGGCCCATCGGCGCCACTTGCTCGACCATCTCGACGCCGAACTGGCCGCGATGGGGGACGCCGCCCAGGATGTGCAGAGCAAGCGCGTGGCCGCGCTGCGCAGCTCCAGCCGCTGGGGCAAGTACCTCACGCTGGGCGACAAGGGGCTGCAGCTCGATGCCAAGGCGATCAAGGCCGCCGAGCACTACGACGGCAAGTTCCTCGTGCACGGCAACGACGACACGCTCAGCGCCGAAGACATGGCGCTGGGCTACAAGCAGATGATCCGCGTGGAGCAGGCCTGGCGCGACATGAAGAGCACGCTGGACATGCGCCCGGTGTTCCACTGGGCGCCGCACCGCATCCACGCGCATGTGGCGATCACGGTGTTGTCGCTGCTGCTCGAGCGCACCGTCGAGCACGCCTGCGCCGACACGTGGCGCAACGTCTCGGACCGGCTGCGGCGCATCCAGCTCGCGCAATTGTTGAGCCCTCACGGCACCGTCTGGCAAGTCACCGACCCGTAAACATTCGGTGAGCACGTCCCCAGGTCAATCCTGGAGGAGTGCTGCGAAGTCGCGCCTCAGCGGATACAGCCAGATGTCCTTGGTCGGCAGCACCTGCTCGTGAGCGGTGCTGTTCTTGCCGCGGCCGACCGTCCTGCCGACCAACTGCCAGTTGGCGGCCTTGTAGCAGGTGCCCTTGTGACGGGGGCTCTCGACGAAGGTCTCCAACATCACGGGCCGGTAGCCATAGCGGGCCTGCCAGTCCATGGGCAGACGTCGGGCGGCAAGGCCCAGGATCTTCGAGGCCAGGCCCTTTGACTGGATCCACGGCAGGATCAGGAAGCGCGCGTTGTTGACGATGAGTTGCAGGTTCCTCCGCCGCTGCTCGTGACCCCAGCCGATGAAGCGCTCGCGGTCGGCCAACTTCCACGCGCTGGCGCCGAAGCTCAGCAACGCAACCAGGCGATCGCCGGCATGCACGCTGTAGCGGATCTGGCCGCCCGACATCGGTGTGTAGCCCAGGTAGTGGTACCGGGCGACATACTCGTTCCACAGCCTGGAGGCTGCACCGCGCCCGTCGACGATGCTCAGCTTCAGCGCCGGCAACTCGTGCACGGCGGCCGCCAGCACAGGCTGCTCATCGGTGGCCGGCGTAGCGATGAACTGGGCCCGGCGGCGCGGCTTGGGGATCTGCGAGGCCGGCAATGTGATCAGCCCATCGGCCTGCATTCGCAGCATCGCCACGCGGCAACTCATTTCACGCAGCCGGCCATCCGGGCGGCGCCAGTCGAGTTGCTCGCACACCAGGCGCGACAGCGGCGTGCGCTTGACCGTCGGGTTCAACTCGATCGTGCGGGCGATCGCCTGTAGATCCTCTGGGCTGAAGTCGCGCCCGCAATACCGTTTCATGAGCTGTCGATTGTCGCGATGTCGGTGCTGCGCATGGCAGCCGGCTGCCTATCATCCATTTGCCAGGGCACGAAGCGAGCCCAGTCATCGGGTGCGCGCCCGCCTGCTTGAGCACAGGCCTGCAGGTAAGCGCTCAGCCACAGCCGCGGGTTCAGCCCCACAACCTGACCGTATTGAGCAGGCTCATCATCGTGGCGGCCAACTGCCCCGACCACTGGCTGCCCGAGCCGTAAAAATTCTTGCGTCCGACGACCGCTGGCCTGAGGGCGCGTTCGCTCGCATTGTTATCGAGGTCCAGCCAGGGATGATCCAGGAACAGCACCAGCCCGGGCCAGTACGTGCGCATGGTGCGCAGCACCTTGCGGGCGGGCGCGGCCAATTGCTCATTACCCAGCCCGCTCTGGCATTGGACATCCATCACCTCGATGAGCTCGCGCAGCTGCGTGTCGCTGTCGATGAACGCTGCTTGGTCGCTGGCGCTGTCGTAGTGCTGGCGTCGCAGCGCGTGCAGCCGGTACAGCTTGGCGATCTGCTCGACCCAGCCCATTGCCCAGTCCCACAACACCGGATGGTCGTTGGCCAGACGCAGGAAGTCCCGACGCTGGTGCGCCCAGCAGATCGCCAGGCTCACGCCCAGCGTTTGCCGGGCGAACTTGCGGTACGCACCGAAGCGGTCGACGCTGAGAATGCCTTGACTGACCCCTTGCAGCGCCGCGCCGGGCACCTTCGCAGAACGCGACGGGTCGAGCACGAAGCACACCACCGTCTGCGACTTGAACACCCACAGGTACCAGCGGTGGCCGACCTTGCCCTCGAGCTCCTCGAAGACCTCCCAGCGCGTCTCGTCGGCATGCCAGTGTGTGCCGCGCCGCAGCTGTGCCAACCCGGCTTCAACCAGCGGCGCGAACATCGGCAGCAGGCTGTGCAGCCCATCGGTAAGCGTGCCCTGCGGGATGGCCAGCCCCTGGTCGCGCCAGTCTTGCAGTAGCCGCGCGCTGGGCTGACCGTAGACGAATTTGGACAGCAACACCTCCACCCAGATCGACACGCCCAGCTTGCCGCGGGCGACGAGTTGCACCGGTGGCCGCGCCGTCACGATGCCCGGCAGGCGGGCGCAGCGGCACAGTGGCCGGTAGCGGTGGCGCCGAACGATGCGGCGATAGGCCTTGACCTCGATCGCCAGCACCTCGGCGTCTTGGGTACCAGCGAGTTCGCTCAGGCCCAGGCCGCAGCCAGGGCAGCAGGCCTGGGACGTCATCTCCTGCACCACGGCCGGCAGTGCGTGCAGCCGGGTCCGGCCGTGCCCCGGACGGCCGCGCTGCTGGCCCCGCGGGCGCACAGCGTCGGTGCTCGAATGGGTCAAACCAGGGATCGTGCGCGACTGCTCCGTCTTCTCGCCGAACACCCGCTGGCGAAGATCGCGGATCTGGGCAAGCGCCGCCTCCAGTTCGCCCTTCAGGCGGTCCTCGCGTCGTCGGGCTTGCTCGAGTTCGAACCGGTGACGCTTGTCGATCAGTTCAAGCCGCTCAATAGCCCGTCCGTGCAGCGACTTGTACTGCTTGGCCTGCATCACCAGCTCGATATGCTCGCGCTTGGTCAGCGTGACCTGTTCAAGGTCGAATGGCTTGGGTGATGACGATGACGGTGGAGGCGGCGACAGTGCAACGGGCGATCTCTCGATCACTGCCTCAAGGACTTCGGCGCTGCTCACACCGCGCAAGGTAGCGCAATGCGGAAAACGTGTCCAGCGATTTCGGCGCCCTCGGCGGAACACCGCCTACGTGCTCACCGAATGTTTACACCGACCCGACGCCGGAGGCGGCTAAGTGCTTGAAATCCTTGCAGATCAAGCCGCCGCCGCCCGTTCTTCAGTTCGCCTGATACGGGCAAACCCCATAGATACACGGCCCTCCGGCGTGGGGCTGAAAACTCGTTGCACAGCACGGGCTTACGAGGGCGTGTCACTTGGAACTGTCAAAGTCAGGTCAGACGCACGCCGCCAATCCCAAAGCCAGTCCGAGGCCGGGTTCGTGGCTCCGTTGCAGGGCGTTGCGCAGCAGGCAGATGTGCTGCGCATCTGAAACGCTGCCCCCGCGTCTCAAAAGTCCAGGTTCTCCAGTCCTGATCCTTTCAGCAAGGATTCGCAGGATACCCCGTAGGACATCATGAACTCGGCCATCCAGGCCACATAGCTCATCGAACCCATCGCGCTCCGTTTCCCGCCACTGGCGCGCGGTGAGCACGCCAAGCGGGTCACGCCGGTTTGCGCCGAAGGGCAGCGGGTGCCGCCGTTGCGGCTAGTCTTACTGTGTCACAAGCGTAGCCTTGCGTTTGCGCGCAGGCAGCAAGGGCACCGGGGTGACTGGGAAGAAGCGCACAAATCTGCACGAAAAGTACGACCCCATATTCGAGACAGTTCCGCAGTGTCGGTGCGCACGATAGCCAGTCCGCCACCCGCCGAGGCGCGCCCGCTTCAACCCACGCGGGTCAGCACGGGCGGGTCGTAACGCTGCTCCACCAGTTCAGGCGCCGGCATGTAATTGCGCATCGTGAGGTTGAAGTTGCCGCTCTTTGGCGCGGGCAACCAGTTGCTCAGCTTGTCGTCCGACGGCCGCTCGGCCTGGATGTAGATGCGCAGGCCGCCGTCGGCGTCGAACTTCAGGCCCTTCATGTTCTCGCGGATGGCCCAGCGGTTGATCTCGTTGACCACGAGGTTGAAGTCCTGGTACATCGTGAACGACCAGAAGGCCTCGACCTTGGGGAACTGATCCTTGCGCATGTACAGCTCATACTTGCCCTTGCTGTTCAGTCGCTCGCCGTTCTGGTCTTGCGAGGCCCAAAGGTAGGTGCACTCGAAGGGCGGGTGCGCGACGATGCCCCACAGTGATTGCCAGGCCGATCGCATCACATAGTCAGTGGTGCGCGCCTGTCCGACCTCGCGTGGAAAGTAGAACCAGCCGTTGACCGAGCGCGCCCAGGGCCGCTCGATCTGGCTGCGCAGCGCCGGCACGCCGTCGCGTGCGGCGCGCGCCAGGCCGCGTTGGGTGTCCGGGTCGTTCTTGGACAAGTCCATGCCGGGCCCGATATTCACTGTCTTGAAGCCCTGCAGCATGATTTCGTCCGATGCGGGGGGCGGGTTCTCGATCAACATGTGGTTCAGGATCAGGAACGGGCGCATCGGGTTGCCCGCGAGCTTGGCCGTGTTGAAGACGTTGTAGTCGTCGGCTGCGAAGGAGCGGCCGGCCAGGAAGTCGCCCATCGGCGTCAAAGCGGCCTTGGCGAATTTCGCTTTGGCCCAGGCCACGTCTTTCGGGTCGTCCTGGTCGATGCGCAGGCGGTAGAGCAGGAACAGCCACTTCTGCTCGCACTGCAGCACGCGGTCGAACTTGGCCGCAGGAACCTCACCCTTCCAGCCTGGCGGCAGCAGAAGGAAATTGCCGAAGATCGGCCCACCCGAGCGCTTGCTGATGTAGGCGAAATTGTTGGTGTACAGATCCGACAACTGGATCGATGCGTAGCGACCCTCCGGGTTGTCGCTGGAGATCACCATCGGCCCCTTGCGCAGGTCGACGAAGGCACCCATGTAGACGGTGTCGGTGTTGAACGAGCCGCCGTAGCGGTAGTTCGATGTGGCCACGAATTCCTTGGTCTGGATCCAGGAGTTCATCGGCCTTTGAGCGGCGGTCGGGTCGTTCGACCAGGTCCACTTCAGGTTGGCCATGTAGATCAGCGGGAAGCCATATTCGATGGCCTGCATGCCCATGGCGTAGGCGTGAGCCTCACGCGGCGTGCCCACCCCTTCCTGGCCTTGCAGCAGGTCGAGCTGTCCGCGCTGACGGTCGGCGCCGTACGGGTTGGAAGCGGCAGGGGCGGCAGGGGCGGTCTGTGCCAGGGCCGGCGTGGCGCCGGCCATGCCGCCGCCCAGCGCCAGCAGCGCATTTCTCATCAATTCGCGTCGTTCCATGTTCATCTCCGTTGCATGCCAAGGGGCCGGTGGCCGAATTTGGCGGGTTCACCTGACTGGAAAGCGACCGGCGTCGCAAGCCGGTCGCCAGGGGATCGGCAGCGCGGCTCTAGCGCGCGACGATGGGGAAGATGCCCGGCGCCTTCTCGATCATCGAGAAGAAGCGCGCCAGGTCGATCGTGCTGCCGGTTATCTTGGTCTGGTCCGACATCAGCAGATCCTTGGCACCAGCCTGCCCGGTCATCATCTGCAGGAAGAAGGCCTTCGTCAGCGTCAGCGTGGCGTTGGCATCGTTCTCGGGCGGCGCCTTGCGGTGGTGCAGCACGGCGTTATCGATCTGCAGCACGTAGCTCTCGTTCAGGTCGCGGAACACGAGGTTGATTTTGAGCCGGCTGTCGCCCGCCTTGGCACCGTCGAGAGAGGCCGCCATGCGCTCCAGAAAGCGCTCGATCGGCGCGTGCTGCAGCATGTCGAGGAGGATGTCGATGGTGATGCCCTTCTCTGGCCCGCCCTGGCGCAACTCGAGCGCCCCCGTGAGGTAAAAATTGCGCCAGGGCGCCGACTCGGCCCTGTAGCCCATCTGCTCGAAGGACTGCGCCATCAGCTCGCTCGCCGCCTTGTTCTTGGGGTCGGCGTAGACGGCATGCTTGAGCAGTTCGGCAGCCCAGCGGTATTCACCCGCGTCGAACGCTGTCTGCGCGGCGGCGACCACCTTGTCGATGCCACCGGCCAGGGCGACGTAGCGTTTGCCAGCCTCGACCGGCGGCAGCGCGTCCAGGTTCGCCGGATGGGCGTCGAACCAGCCCAGGTAGAACTGGTACACCGCCTTGACGTTGTGCTTCACGGTGCCGTAGTAGCCGTGCACATTCAAGTGGTCGTCCAAGGACTTCGGCAGCTGGAAGTTCTCGGCAATCTCGCTTGCCGTCAGGCCGGCATTCATCTGTCGCACGGTCTGGTCGTGGATGAAGCGGTAGGTGTCGCGCTGCTTGACCATGAAGTCGCGGATGCGCTCCTTGCCCCACACCGGCCAATGGTGCTGGTTGAAGAGCACCTCGGCGTCGGCGGCGTAGGTGAGCGACCCGTCGATGTAGTCGGCCCACTTGAGCGCATCGCGAACCTTGGCGCCACGCAGCGTGTAAAGGTTGTGCAGCGTATGGCTCAGCATCTCGGCGCCGCCGAAGGCCTTCTTCTCTGGCAGGTAGAAGACGAACTCCGAGGGCGCCTCGCTGCCCGGCACGTTGTGGAAGACGAAGCGCACGCCGTCGATCGTCAGTTCCTGGTGCGGCTGGTCGACCACGAGGTTCGGCGCCAGGATGCCCACCTGGCCATAGGCCACGGCTTTGCCCAGCCCGTTGTCGACCGAGCCCTTGGCGTCACGCGGCAGGCGACTGCCGTACATGTACATCGAGCGCCGCGACATCGCCACGCCCATCATGATGTTCTCGCTGGTGGCTTCTTCCATGAAGCCGGCCGGCGCGACGACCGGAATCTTGCGCGCCTTGACTTCTTCGGCCGAGACGACGCCTAGCGCGCCGCCGAAGTGGTCGACATGGCTGTGCGTGAAGACCACGCCCGACACCGGCTTGTCGCCCAGGTGCTTGCGCGCGAAGGCCATGGCCGCGGTCGCCGTCTCGCGCGCGGTCAGCGTGTCTACTACGATCCAGCCGCTCTTGCCGTCGATCAGCGTGATATTGGCGAGGTCGAAGCCGCGCAGCTGCCAGATGCCATCGCTGACCTTGAACAGGCCGATCTGGTTGTTCAGCAGCGCCTGCCGCCACAGGCTGGGGTTGACGGTGGCGGGCGCCGCGCCCTTGACGAAGTTGTAGCTGTCGAAATCCCAGATCAGCTTGCCGGCCGCGTCCTTCACCTGTCCCGTCGGTGCGGCGATGAAGCCTCGCTTGGCGTCCTCAAAGCTCTTCGGGTCGTCCAGCGGCAGTGCCTTGGCGACGGCATCGTTGACCGCCAGCGTGGCGGGCGAGGCGTCGCCCGCTGTGCCACCCGCCCCGGTGTTCTTGCCGCATCCGGCCAGCAGGACGAGTGCGGCCACGAGCGTGGCGGCATGGGTGCAGATATGCGCGGTCGACATGGGCCAACTCCAGTACTTAGGTTCAGGCGACATCGCGCAATTCCCGGCGCAGGATCTTGCCCACGGCGGACTTGGGCAGCGCGTCGATAAAGCGCACGATCTTGGGCACCTTGTAGCCTGTCAATTCGGTGCGGCAATAGGCGACCACTTCGGCTTCGGTCACCGTGGCGCCCGGCGTCTTGACCACGAACAGCTTCACGGCCTCGCCGGACTTCTCGTCAGGCACGCCCACGCAGGCGCACTCGGCCACGCCGGGGCAGGCACTGGCCACGGCCTCGACATCGTTGGGGTAGACGTTGAAGCCCGAGACGAGAATCATGTCCTTCTTGCGGTCGACGATCTTCAGGAATCCACGCTCGTCGAACACGCCCACGTCGCCGGTCTTGAAGTAGCCATCGGCAGTGAACGCGGCCGCGTTGGCTTCGGGCTTCTCCCAGTAGCCGCTCATCACCTGCGGGCCCTTGGCGCAGATCTCGCCGGCCTGGCCAATGGCCACCTCATGGCCATCGTCGTCCAGCAGCTTGATGTCGGTGGATGGCAGGGGCAGGCCCGTCGTGCCACTGAACTCGTCGATGTAGGGCGGGTTGAAGGACAGCACCGGGCTGGTCTCCGACAGGCCGTAGCCCTCGCGGATGAAGCTGCCGGTGATGGCCTTCCAGCGGTCGGACACCACGCCCACCACCGCCGAGCCGCCGCCGCCGGCCAGGCGCAAGCGCGACCAGTCCACGTCCTTCAGCCCGGGGTGCTGGGTCAGGCCGGCGTAGAGCGTGTTGACGCCCATGAACACGGTGGGGCGCGCGGCCTTGAGCACGCCGACGAAGGCGTCCATGTCGCGCGGGTTGGCCACCAGCCAGTTCTCGGCGCCCACCGAGAAGTAGGTGATGAAGTTCACCATCAGCGCGAAGATGTGATACAGCGGGATCGCGGTGACGATCACGTCGTCGCCAGGCCGCGTGGCGTCGGGCATCATGGCCTTGAACTGCTCGGTATTGGCCACCAGGTTGCGGTGCGACAGGGTGGCGCCCTTGCTCAGACCGGTGGTGCCGCCGGTGTACTGCAGGAACAGTGTGTCGGCACCGTTCAGGGCCACCGGCACGCGTTGCAGCGCCTTGCCGGCATCGAGCGCCTGGGCGAAAGGCACGGTGGCCGCCAGTCGCGCATCCACGGGCGGGCCGGGCAGCGCGGCGCCCAGCGCATCGCCGGGGCTCACGGTGATGACGGTCTTGATGCGCGTCTTGCCGAAGATCTCGGCCAGCACCGGCGTCGAGCCGCTGAAGATCACGATGGTCTCGCAGCCGGCGTCGTTGAGCTGATGCTCCAGCTCGCGCGGCGTGTACAGGGGGTTCACATTGACCTGCACCGCGCCGGCACGCACGATGCCCAGGAAGGCCAGCGGAAAGGCGGCGAAGTTGGGTGACATGACGGCGATGCGGTCGCCCTTCTTCACGCCCAGTTCATGCTGAAGATAGGCGCAGAAGGCGGCCGACAAGGTGTCGACCTCGGCGTAGGTCAGCGTCTTGCCAAAGCTGCGAAAGGCGGGCTTGTCGGCATAGCGCAACATGGCGCCGTCGAGCAGTTCGTTGATGCTGCGGTAGCGGTCGGCGTCGATGTCGGCAGGGGTGTTGCCGTAGGACTTGATCCAGTGTCTGCTGCTCATGTCGGTCTCCTGTGTCGTGCGGTCGGCCGTCCGGTGGATGGCCCGGCGGCGCCTATTTGTGGGTCTTGAGGTACTGGGTGAGGTAGGCCAGTTCGTCTGCGCAGCCGGACTCGACCTGTCCCAGCGCAAAGCTCTCCACCACGCGGCCCAGCAGGGGGACGCTGCACTTGCACTTGTGCGTGATGCGGTAGACGCAGCCCTTGCCCGAAGGCGCCAGCTCGAAGCTGGCACTCATCTTCACGGGCTGGCCGACAGCCTCCATCGTCAGCGTGCCGGTGTGGCCGCCCTCGCCCGGCTTGGCCCAGATCTCTTCGAAGACCAGGTCAGACTCGGGCGACAGCACCTTGGCCACGATGCCCGGCAGATCGCGCCTGACGCGCCGCTTCATGCTCAGGCTAACGCCGCCGGCGCTCTTCTTGGCCATGACCTTGGCGCTGAGCTCGCCCAGCGCGGCGCTGCGCGCTTCCAGCCACTTGGGGTCGGTCAGCAGGGCGAAGACCTTGTCGATCGGGGCGCTGTATTTCTGTTCCACGGCAAGTGCTCCTTCGAGGCTCAGAGGTATTTCGCGATCAGGATATTCGGCACCTGAAGGTCATCGCGGCGATGCAGGCACAACCGGTGATCGAGAAGATCCTTTCCCACCGGGGTCTGCAAGCGCGTGCACCGCCTCGAGCGCCGGCCCGGGGTCAAGGCAGTCGCTCGATGCCAGGCAGCACGTAGGCGCCGCTCAAGGCCTTGGCCTGCGGCTCGTACATGCGCATGATCAGCCAGAACGCGCCGTCGTTGCCGGTGGGCAGCCAGTTGTTGGCAGCATCGCCCTCGGGCTTGTCCCGCTGGACGTGAATGTCAATGGAGCCGTCGGCGTTGCGCTTGAGCGTGGGACTGCGGTCGCCGAAGGCATAGCGGTTGATCGGGTTCTCGCGCAGCTGGTTGTCACCCAGGTTGTAGAGCGTCACCGACCAGAAGGCATTGACAGGAGGCAGCTGACCGGCAGCGAAACGAATGCGGTAACGTCGCCCGCCACTCAGCGGCTCGTTCTGGGCGTCGCTGAAGGCCGGCAAGTACATCGCCTCTTCGGCGCGGTTGGCACCATATCCGACCATGCCGACGGTGGAGGCGAGCAGCCGGTTGTCTTCGTAGTGACCGAGGTTGGTTGCAAAGCGCCAACCGTTGCGCAGTTCGCCGTTCTCGTTGCGGTGGAAGACCACGCGTTTGAAGCCGACCTGGGCGGCCTTGGTCAGGCCACGGCGCTGCGCTTCGGTGAGCTTGGCCGGATCAAAGGTCAAACCCGGACCGATCCCCAGGCGGCTGGCGAGCATTGCCACCTCACCGTCCTGCGCGCGCACGCCGCCAAAGGCCCAGGCGCGGTTGAGCAGGCCAAAGAACTCCAGCGACTGCCACACCGGATTGTTCAGCTTCGTGTTGGGCACCGGGCTGGCCGGGTCGGCCTGCGGATACTTGGCAACCTTGTTCAGCGGCTCCAGCCGGTAGGTCTTGATCTCGGCAATGACCGGATCGATGTCGGAGGCAACCTCCGGCTTCACCACGGTGCGTGCCTGCAGGAAGACGCCGGTGGTCGTGGCGTCGATGCGCGTCACGCCCTTGGGCAGGTCGCCTTTCCAGCCCGGGGGCACATACGCGTAGGTGCCCGCCGTTGACTTGACGCGCGATCCGACGTAGCCGAACGTATTGAGTGCCCAGTCGGTGGCCTGCACCGTCCAGTAACGATTGGACGTCTTGGGAATGGTCATCAGCACCGGCCCCTGACGCAGGTCGAGCCAGGCCAGGCCATAGACGGTGTCGTTGTTGGGCGTGAAGTCGATGGTCGACTGGGGTGTGGCAAGGCCAGGGTAGACATTGAAGGCGTTGAGCGGGGCGTTGAGCGGCGCCTTCGGATGAATGTCCTTCTCCATCAATATCTGCGAGCGCGCGTAGACCGCCCCCGTGACATAGGCCTGATAGCCCAGCGCAAAGGCTTCGGCCTCGGCCAACTCGTCGGGTAACAGTGCTTGGGCCTGCGTGGCGACGCTGAACAGGCCCATCGCGAGGACGCTGCACAGGACGGGAAGCTGGTGAAGTTTCATGGGGTTGTCTCCTTCTGGGGGTGCCGGACCCGTTGGGTCCGATGAGGTGGATGCGGGAAGGCTCAGCGAAACTTCGCCAGCAGGTTCTTCGGCAACTGCTTGAGCGCGAAAAGCGCCTGCCGTCCCAGCGGCGCGTAGGCCACCTTGTCGATCAACATGCGGGTGCCGGCGCCGTAGGGCGGGATGATCCAGTCCAGCGTGCCGCCCGCGCCGCGCTCGAAGTAGCCGCGTGCGTTGGAGAACTCGCGGAAGCCCTCTTCGCCGTGGTGGCGGCCCATGCCGCTGCCGCCCGAGCCGCCGAAGCCCATCGACGGCTGCCCGGCCTGCAGCGCGATCACGTTGACGGCGACGCCGCCAGAGTGGGTCTGGTTCGTCACCTGGTCGATGAAGGCCCGGTCCTTGGCAAAGACGTACAGGCCCAGCGGCCGGTCGCCCTTGTTGATGGTGGCGATGGCATCGGCCGTGTCGCGGTAGGTCTTGATGGGCAGAATGGGACCGAAGATTTCTTCGCGCATCAGCGCCAGGTCGTCCGACGGGTTGACCACCAGGTAGAACGGCATGTCGCGCTGGCCGGGCTTGAGGTCGGCGCCGATCTGGATGACCTGCGCGCCCGCAGCCCTGGCCTCGTCGACCAGCTTGTTCAGGCGCGCCACATGGCGCTCGCTGATGATGCCGCAGGCATGCGGCGCCGCATTGTTCTGCGTGAAGTGGGTTTTCATGTGCGCCGCCAGCGCATCGGTGAAGGCCTTGACGCCCGACTCGGGCACCAGGCAGTAATCCACCGTCACGCACATCTGGCCGCGCTTGACGACCTTGATGCCGGCCACGGTGCCGATGGTGCGCGCGTCCAGCAGGCTGTCGGGCGCCACCACGGCGGGGCACTTGCCGCCCAGCTCCAGCGTGACGGGCACCAGATTGGCGGCGGCGGCCAGCATCACCTGGCGCCCCACGGCGCCGCTGCCGGTGTACATCAGGTGATCCCAGGCCAGCGTCGGGAAGAAGCGCGCCGTCTCCAGCCCGCCGTTGACCACCGCCACCTGGTCTTCGTCGAAGGTGTCCTTGCACATCTCGTGCAGCAATTGGCCGCAGGCCGGCGATAAGTCGGATGGCTTGATGATCACGCGGTTGCCCGCACCCAGCTGGTCGAGCATGGGGCCGACGGCGATGTCGAACGGAAAGTTCCACGACACCATGTTGCCCACCACGCCCTTGGGCTGGTACTTGATGTAGGCCTTGGAGTCGCCCTGCGTGATCGGGTTCGAGGCCTTGACGACCGGCTGCATCCACTTCTTCACGTGGTCGATGTTGAACTTGGCGCGATCGAACATGCCCAGGATCTCGAGCAGGTCACCCTGGTCGTGCGAGTGGCCGCAGAAGTCGGCGTCCAGGGCCTGCAGGATCTTCTGCCGGTACTTGCGCATCATGCCGGGCACGCGCTGCATCAGCTCGATGCGCTGCTCGGCACTGGGATACGGGTCGCGCAGGACGGCTGCCTTTTGCAGATGGAACACGCGCTCCAGTTGCGCAATCGCGGCCTGGTCCAGCGCCGGAAGATCGGAAAGATTCGACATGTCAGTCTCCTGCTTGTGATCGGAAGAAGAAGGGGGCTCAGGCCGCCTGGCGCAGCTCGGCAAAGGCCTCGGTCGCGAAGGTGGCCAACTCGCCGATGTCCGGCATCTGCGCTTCGAGGCCCAGGAAGGCGATCTGCAGATGCTCGGCGTAAGTGACCGCGGTGATATTGAGCGACTGCCCTGGCACCAGCATCGACACCGGCAGGATCATCTCCAGCTCAGCCCCGGCCAGGTAGGCCCGGTACGGCATGCCGAAGGGATTCGAGATGATCGCGTTGGCCAGCGTCGGCGCCTTCGGCACACGCAATGTTTCCAGCATGGCTGGGATGGCGTGCACCGCGGCGGTGTAGGTGATGAGGGCCGACGCATCGGTGCGACGCACATGCTCCTTGACCTCCCCCGTGCGCTGCTTGATCTGGGCCAGCCGCTCCAGCGGCGACGCCCCGGCCGCGCCAAGGTGGAATTGCAGGACGGCGATCGCGTTGCCACCGGTGCCCGAGCTCAGGGCGACCGGCATGTCGGCCACCAGGGGCAGGGCCTTGCCCGATCGGCCCTTGGCCCGAAGGTAGCGGTTCAAGGCCATGTCCAGCACCGTCAACAGCACGTCGTTGACACTGGCGTGGTGGCCCTTGCCGAAGGCCTTGACGGCTTTCAGCGGCAGCTTGCAGTGGGCAAGGATGCGCTGCACGGAGGGCTTGCCGCCCAGGTCGGACGAGGTGCCGAAAAACGGCAGCGGCATGCCCGGCGCGAGGCCCGTGGTGGCCAAGGCCTGGCGTGCCAGGCCCGCATACAACGAGGCCAGCGTCCTGGTTGCCTGCACGGCCTGCTGGGTGGCGCTATGCAGGCGGGTCTTGGCTGCCTTGTGGGCAGCCGCAGCGCTGCGCGGCTGCGGCAGGCCTTCCCACATGGCGCGCACGTCCTTGTTGGCGGCATCGGCCTGGAACCAGCGGGTGCACACTTCGACGAAGCCGCGCCCGTCGATGATGCCGTGGTGCACCTTGCCGTACAACGCAATGCGCCCGCCCTGCAACCCGTCGATGATGTGGAACTCCCATGGCGGGCGGCTGCGGTCCAGCATGGGTTCATGTAGGCGGCAGACAAAGACCATCAGGTCTTCATCGCTGCTGCCCGCAGGCAGGGTGTGGCGATGGCAGTGGACGTCGAGGTCAATGTCGTCAATCGTCACCAGCTTCGGCAAATCTTTCAGGCCGGGCGGGTGATAGACGCGGTTGAAGGGTGCGCCCACCGGGCGCTTCTTCATGTCGCGCAGCAGGCGGTCGGCATAGGCGCCCGGGTTGCGTGTGCGCGGTGGTGGCTTCAGGATGGCCAGGGGCCCGATGTTGGACATGCGCTCGGGCGTCTCCAGCACGAAGAGCGCCAGGTCGATCGCTGACAGTGAATGGGCTTTCTGGGTCATGGCGTTGCTCCGCGTCAGGCTGGCTTCGGGCTCGTGGCCAGCGCCATCGCAAAGATGATCGCCGTCGACAGGGCGAAATCTAGGGGCGTCCGAGGGACGGCGACTATCGAATTTCCGGCGTTCTGCGTGGGTCGGTGTTTCGGGAGCCCATGGCTTGCTCGGTGTTCGCGATGAAGCGTTGCACTTCATCCAGCGCCCGTGCACCCTCGGGCAGTTCAGGATGGAAGAGCTGCCACACATGCACCATGTGGGCCCAGGTCTGCAACTGCACCGGCGAGCCCGCGGCGCGGGCCCGGTTGACATAGCGGCGCGCATCGTCGTGCAACATTTCGGCCGCGCTGGCCTGCACCAGCGTGGGCGGCAGGCGCGAGAGATCGCCAAACACCGGCGAGATACGCGGGTCGGCCGGACGAATGCGGTTCTGCCACCACCCCAGCCACAGCAGCAAGTGCTGCGGCACGCGCGCCAGGCGGCCGAACAGCGGGCCCAGCATCGGATCCGTGCGCACGTGGCTGCGCAGGCTGGGGCTGGCCAGCGTGGCATCGGTCAGCGGCGAGAAGGCCACGGCTGCATCCGGTGCACGCAGGCCCGTATCGCGCACCCATGCGATGAGCGACAGCGTGAGGTTGCCGCCGGCCGAATCTCCGGCGACCCAGATGCGCTGCGCCGGCGCAGACCCTTGCGGGCCATGCTCCAGCAGCCAGCGATAGGCGGCGCGGCAGTCGTCGATGCCGGCCAGGCGCCGGTGCTCGGGCAGCAGCCGGTAGTCCACGGCAAAGACCGCGCCGCCGGTGATTTCGGCGAATCGGCTGGTCAGGCGCCGGTGGCTTCGCGGACTGCCCATGCTGAAGGCGCCGCCGTGGATGTACAGCGTGCGCCGCCGCGGGTCGGCACCGGGTGCCAGCACCCATTCGCCGCGCACATCTGCCGCCTCGATGGGTGTGAAGCTGGCGTTCAAGCGGTCGTGGGGGAACAGCTCGTCCATGTACCGGCGCAGCACGGCAATGTGTCGCCACACTGGCACCCCGCGCAGGGCTTCGCGCAGGCCCTTCAGCGAGGCCACCACGGCGCGGTGTTCGTCGCTGGGTGAGGCGCCGCTGTTGAAGTGCTCCCCGGTCACGAGGTCGAAGCTGGACAGGTCGAGGCCCTGCAAGCGAAAGCGCGCCAAGGCCCAGCCGGCAGCCCACACCCCTAGCACAGCCAGAACAGCTAGCGCGGCTTCGATCATGTCGACAAGCCAGCGCAATTGCAGCGCTGGCGGTAGGGCCGCCAGGCACCCTCGGCCTGTGCCAGCCGGTCGGCCACGACGCTCAGCACATGTGCATTGAAGGCCATCCCGACATGACTACTGCGCACGCGGATGTTTTCGTGCAAGGCCGGGTGGCCGTGCAGCGTGGCTTCCTGCGGCGGCACCACGCCGTCGCTCAAAGAGTACAGGCAGCTCATCGGCAACGGCGGCCGCTCGTGCGCGCGGTACCGCTTCATGCGCGGGTGCGTGAGGTGCCCGATCGGACCCAACGGGTGTGCGATCCACCGGTACAACTGCCTGACGATCGGTGTCGACAGACTGCCCTGCGGATCCGGGCTCACCGGACTGCCCAGCGTGATGACCGCTCGCACGCAGTCGCCGGCCTCATGCGCCGCAAGAAGCGCGAACACCCCGCCCAGGCTCCAGCCCACCAGGCTCACGCGGCGTCCGCTGAGCCGGTGCAGATCGCGAACCCGATGCTGCAAGGCTTGCACATCGCTGCGGTGCAGCCCGGTGTTCCAGCCCAGGCCCCAGGCGTGAACCTCATGGCCACGGCTGCGCAGAAAGAACTTCAGCACCAGCAGCGTCGCATCGTTGGCCAGGAAGCCGGGCAGCAGCAACACCGGATGACCATCGCCGCGCGGCGCCCGCCGCAGGAAGGGCCAGGCCAGCGGCAGCACCGCCAGTTCGAGCAAGGCCCGCCCCTCGACCCAGGTGTGCAGCCAATGCGGTTCGCCTTGGTGAGGATGGCGCTGGGTCATGCGCGCTGCGGCGCCGCCCGCTTGCGCCGGGCCGCTGATGCAGGCGCGACGGGGGCTGCGGTCGGCTTGCGCATGCGAGTCGTCGCGCGCCCCTTCGCTGGTGAAACAGCGGCCGGCGCTGCCGCCGCTTCTGAGGCGATGTTCTTGAAACCCCGGATCTCGTCGAGCGACTCGCGCATGTAGCCAATCACCTCAAGCAGATCCTGGTGCGACAGCGCGCGCCGGCAGGCCGTGAGGCCGAACTCGAGCTGGCCCGCGTAACTCTGCACCGTGATGTTGATCGCCAGCCCGTGGAAGGGAATCGAGACGGGGTAGAAGTTCGCCGCACGAGCACCCGCCAGGTAGACCGGCACGGGGATGCCCGGCACGTTGGAAATCACCGCATTGGCAATCTGCGGCAACGCATTCAGCAGGCCCGAGCGCACCACCAGCGAAGCCAGCCCCGTCATCAACCAGGGCGAGCCGACGACTGGCATGTCCACGCCGAGAATGGGCTTGAGTTCGCGCACCAGCGCCTTCGCGCCCTCCGACGAGTTGTGGATCGCCTTGAAGCGCAGCGCCGCATCGGCGATGTCGGTGGCCAGGTCCACCCGCACCATCGTCACCTGGTTATTGGCCGAGGTGTCGTCGGGTGCGCGCAGGCTCACCGGCACGGCGGCGAGCAGCGGCTTGCGCGGCATGGCACCGCGCTCGGCGATGAAGCGCCGCAGGGCACCGGCGCACACCGCCATCACGATGGTATTGACCGTGCCCCCTACCCGTGCGCCCAGGGCCTTGACCTCGTCCAGCGGCATCGACATCGTCGCGAACGCACGCTGGTTGGTAACCGGCACGTTAAAAGGCGTGCGCGGCGCCAGCCCCAGGTTCAGGCCGCGCCCGCTGCCGGGCCCACGTCGGCCGGCGACGATCCGGCCCGCCGTGGCGATGGCCTTGATGCCGCGTGGCAGCAGCCGTGCCAGCTTGAGGTATTGGGTGGCCGAGTTGGATACACCGGCTTTCAGCAGCGCGCCCATGCCCACCGCTTGGCCGACCGGGCGGCCAGCACCGGACCCTTCGGACGCGGGTGTTCGCTGCTGCACCCGCCCTGCTGCCCCCATCTGCGGCGAGGTGTCGTAGATGATCTTGGACAGTTCGATGCCCGCCTTGCCGTCGATGCCACTGTGGTGCGCCTTGACGTAGACGGCCACGCGCCCGTCCTCCAGCCCTTCGATCACATAGATCTCCCACAGCGGGCGGCTGCGGTCGAGCAGCGACGAGTGCAGGCGCCCCACCAGTTGCTCCAGTTGCACGCGTGAGCCCGGCTTGCGCAACGTGTGATGGCGCACGTGGTAGTCGAGGTCGATATCGGGGTCTTCAACCCACAACGGGTCTGCCAGCTCGAAGGGCATGGGCGCGAGCTTGCGGTTGAAGGCCTGCACCCGCGGCAGGCGCTCGGCAATCACCGCCTTCACGTCGTCGTAGTAGTCGCCTGCATAGCCGGCCGGCAGTTCGAGCAGCATCAGGCTGCCCACGTGCATCGGCGTTTCCGGCGACTCGAAGTGCAGGAACGAGGCGTCGATGCTGGTCAGGTGGTTCATGGTGTTGGCTGGTGCGCCGGCCGGCGGCGGCTCATGCGGTGACGACGTTGAAGATGCTCCCCGGCGCCCCGACGGGGCGGCGCGTCATGCCTTCCGCACGGGCGGCGGCACGTAGCTTTGATCCAGCACGCTGGGGCCGGGCAGGTAGGTGCGCAGGAACAGGTTGAACTTGCCTGTCGGCGTGGGCAGCCAGTTGGCTTCCAGCGCAGCTGCCGGCCGCTCGTGCTGCATCAGGATTTCCAGCGAACCGTCCGCGCCGAAGACCAGCCCTTCGCTCAGGCTGCCGATGCTGTAGCGCTTGATCGGGTTGTCCACCATTGTGTAGCGCTCGTCGTACAGGGTGATCGACCAGAAGGCGCGCGCCTGTGGAATCTGATCCTTGCTGAAACGCAGCACATAGCGGTTCTGTCCGCTCAGGTCACGTCCGTCGCCATCGACGAAGGTGCGCAGCTTGGTCGACTGCTCTTTCCAGTGCTCGATGATGCCCGCGTAGGCCTGCGGCGAGGCACGGCCAAGGTGGTCACCGGCAGCGGCCATGCGGCCCCAGTTCTTGTCACCGTAGAACCAGCCGCCGGCAACCTGCTTGGTGTTGCCGCCTGCCTTCGAGACCCTTTCCAGCATCTTCGGGCCGTCGACCAGGGCGCGCGCCAGGCCGCGTTGGGTGGCGGCATCGAGATCGTCGAGAGGGGTCGACGCGAGCGGCCCCAGGCCCACCTGGGCAAACTGGCGCATCAGAGAAGCTTCGCCGGGGGGCGGCGGGTTCTCGCGCATGGCGGCGTTCATGGTGCGGAAGTCGGCCAGCGAGGCGCTCGGCGGAAACGGTGTCAGCACCTCGCGCACCACGGGAGCGGCAGTGCCGGCCCGCCAGTTGGACAAGGGCTTGACCCAACTGCCCTCCTGCTGCGCGCGCGCTGCGGCCAGGTCGGCGCCACCCGGCGTGGAGACGCGCGCGACCAGGAGGACACTGGGTGTGGGCGAGCGCATCACGACGTCGATGCCGGCCGGCGTGTCACCTTGCCACTGCGGGCCGACGACCAGCGCCGTCTGCTTGCGACCCCCGTTGACGCTGGGGCCGACATAGCCAAACAGGTCGGAGTAGAACTCGGCGAGCTGGATGCTGACGTAGCGGTCGCCGCTGGCCGGCGAAAAGACCACCATCGGTTCGGTGCGCAGGTCGAGCCAGGCGACCGAGTAGATCGCGTCACGCATCTGCGAGCCGCCGTACTGGTCGGTGTGATCGGCCAGGCGCGGCACGTGAAACATGGTGTTCACCGGCGTGTCGATCACGCCCGACGGCTTCTTCACCATGCCGTAGCGCAACTTGGCGTAGTAGATGGCCGGGAAGCCGTAGGCAAAGGCCTGCATGCCGATCAAGTAGGCCCAGGTTTCGCGCCAATCGGCGTTGCCCACGCCCTCCTGGCCCCGGGGCGCCTCGGGCTCCGCGCGTTTGCCCGGCTGCGATGCTGCAGGTGTGACCTGTGCCAATGCCGGCGCCACGGCCGCCAGGCCGCCGCCTACGGTCAGCAGGGAATTTCTCAATAGCTCACGTCGTTCCATGTTTGTCTTCTGGGTGAATGTGCGGCGCCGGGCACCGTCGTGGCGGTCGCAGTGGTCTTGTTCATCGAAGCTTCTTCAGGTGCGTTGAAGTCGACCGTGGCATGGTTGCGTGGGCCGTCGGCTGACGCGAATCTAGGTTCTGCCGGAGCGGGCGACTATCAAGTTTCCGGCTATCTGCGCGTGGAGGGCATCGACCGGCATGGGAAGTCCCGATTGCACAGTCGTGGGCATCTGGATTCAAATGCCAGATCGGTCTCGGCCCAGACCAGACCCACAGACACCGATGAACCCGAATTCGACCCAGACCGCAGCCAGCATCGAGACGCATCGGCGCGGCACGACCATGCAGTCGTTCGACCCCGATGTCATGGCCGTGGCCCTGCAGGGCGTGAGGCTCGAACATGTGCAGCTCGAATCCGGTGTCTTCCGGGGCCAGATTGCGCACACCGCGAGTGCCGACGCCAGGGTCGACTGGGGCCGCTATGGCCTCTCGGTGCTGTCGCGTGGCGACTTGAATACGGAGATGGTCACGCTGATGGTAGGCATCGGGGGCCATGGCGACTGGCGCGCACATGGCCAGCGCGCCGTCACGGGCGACATAGTGGTGTTTCCCGAACGTGGCGAATTGCTGATGGCGTGCCCGCCACAGGCGCAGTGGCTGTCGATGCAAGTGCCTCGCCACCGGCTCGAGTTGGCCGGTTTGTCGACGCATCGCTGCTTTTCCGGTAGCGCGCATCGGATGCCCGGCGCCATTCACGCCAGCCTGCAACAAGCGCTTGACGACTTGGCGCCGGCGCTGGCCCCGCCGGGTGGCGCCCTGGGTTTGGGCGACGCCGAGATCAACCAGGCTCATAACGAACTGCTGTCGGTCCTGCTCAGCGAACTCGTGCGCCGTGGTGGAGCCGGCGATGCCGGCGTGTCAATCTCTCCGGGTGAACGCTGGCGCGTGATTCGCCGTGCCGAGGAATTCCTCGATGGCAATGACAGCCCGGCGGTGCGCATCGACGACCTGTGCGTCGCCGCGTGCACCAGCCTGTCACGGCTGGAGCGTGCTTTTCGAGAGGCCTTTGGCGTCGGCCCCAGGCGCCTACTCACCATGCGCCGGCTCGCCGCGGTGCGCAGCGAGTTGTTGCGCGGACAAGCAGACGCAGCGGTGACCGAAATCGCGACGCGCTGGGGCTTCTTCCACCTCGGCCAGTTCTCGAAAGAGTATCGGGCGCTGTTTGCCGAGCGGCCGTCGGACACCTTGCGCGCATCCCGCGGTCTCCTGGCGTCCAACCGCGGTGAGGCGTGGGCGGGGCCGCGCGGTGGGGCAGGCACCAGCTGACAAGATCGTGTAACCCTTGCCGGATCCTCCTTGGCAACGCCATGCAAGGGGAATTCAACGTCTCAGCGACCGCACCCTGAGCAGGCATTCGGCCCAGGCGACCCGGGCTTCGGGGCAATCGAATCTTTCCAGCAAATTGACACGTTGACCGCTGACCAGGCCGTCGCGTGCCCGATGCGGCGCCCGGGCAGGTAGGGATTCGCGCCCCGCCCAACCCAGGTAGATTGGCGGTTTCGACTGCCCGAAGGGTGTCACCGTGTCAATTTGCTGGAAAGATTCGATTACCCCGACGCCTGGCGCCGCCAGGGCTACATCCCGCGCGAGGTGTGGCGTCCATTCGGGCAGATGGGTTTCCTGCTGCCCGAGGTGCCCGGGGAATTCGGTGGTGCCGGCGTCTCGCTGGCCTACCAGCTGGTGGTGCAGGACGAACTGGCCAAGGCCGAGATCCCGGCCAACACGGGTGTGCACAACGGAACACCAGAACGCGCGAACGCCGTTCCGGCTGCCGCGCTTCGAGGTCCTTCCGACGCGCCAGCCCCTGCTTAAACTTGCCCGCATGCGCGCCCAGGAGCTCAAGGGTTTCGTTGACGGCTTGTTCGGCACCGACGATGAGATGCTGCTGCCGCAGAAAGCGCATGAGGCCGTGGTGGCCCTCGCCGAGCTGCATGCGATGTTCGAAGGCGCCGCCGGACTCCTCGCCGACGACACGAAGCCGGCCCCGGATCACGAGCTCAAGGGGCTGCTGCGCAACCTGCAGCAGATGACGATCGTCGCCGACGAACAGATCAACAAGGCGGTGCAGTCCTGCAGGCGCTCGCGCGGTCAGCACCTGGAGACGATGTCGACTGTCATGTCGAGGAAGATCCGGTCCGCGCAGGACGATGACGCTGATGAGAACGGCATGGCCGCAGATGACGACGAGCCTGATTTCATCGAGTCGCCGCTGAGCCAGCACGTCACGCGCAACGGCGTCACGGTGCGGGTGGACATCTACGGCGACTCCGACCACCGGTGGATCCTGGAGATCGTCGACGCCGAGAACACCTCACACGTGTGGGACGAGCACTTCGAGACCGACCAGCAGGCCCTGGACGAGGCGCTGCGCGCGCTGGAAGAAGAGCCGCTCAAGTTTCTAGGGCGCAGTTCGGAGCAGCCGCTGAACTGAAGTCGACGGGCGGTTTGGGCGGGGGGTTGGACCGGGGTTTAGAGTTGCACAGGTCCGAACTGGGACGCACTGCAGTTCGGCCGAAGGTACCCCGCAACCTCGATCCTGAAGGGCCGAAGCAGATCCTCAATCGTTCAGGGCTCAGGCAGCCGCAGCGACACGCGCGGCTCCCCGCTCGCGAGCCCAGGCCGCTGCCAATCGTTCCACCTTGGCCACCGCCACTCCGGCGTCCAGGGCTGCGGCGACGCCCTTCCCTCCCAAGGCCCCGTGTTCGCGCAACCAGAACATCAGCTTCTCGCTGGAACCGAGGTCGCCTAGAGCGCGGCACACCGTGGCCACGGCTTCACGATCCAGCGCCAGGAATGCTTGCGGGTAGTACAGCCGATTGCAAATCTTCACCGCGACTACCTCGCCCCGGTCAGCAGCTGGCGCCAAGGCCTGCCGCTTGAGCCCCCAAGCCTGGGCGAGCTGCTGCCCAGCCACCACGACGCCATCTTTGATCCATTGCACCCTGGCTGCTTCTCCACGTGCGGAGGCACCAACCAGCCCGCCGGAGGCCGCGGCCTGAGGCGGCGTATCAGCAGCCAGCTTGGCTTGCGTCGCGCGCGGTCGAATGCTCCCAGCTTTGGATGACAGCAATCCGTGGCGGCTGAGCACGGCCCGAAGGCTGCCTAGGTCTTCGCTGAGCCGCAATACGGCAGCTTCGAGCTGCGCGATCCTGCGAAGGAGAACGGGGGTGCTGATGTTGTTGCTCACAAATGGCCTACCGACAAATAAAAACAATCAGGCAAACGCCGCACTCATAGCAAACAGCGACACCGATCATTGGTAGATGTTGGCCCGTTGTCAGGCCCTGAGGTCGATAACGAAGCCAACACCCCCGCTCAAACCGTGCATGCGGATTTCCCGCACACGGCTTACCAGTGGTCGTCGGCGCGCAGCATTGTGCGGCCCGGCCCCGAGGGACCGCGGCTGCACCGGGACAGCAATCAGCATGCATGCCACCGCCAGGTCGTCACGCCTGCCGGTCGGGTACTGCACATGCACCTGGCTTCCCAGCGCCCGCTTGGCTGCGGCCCAGAGCCGCCTTGGCAGTTGTCGCGCTTTTGCAATCGGCTCATCGCCGACGGGGTGCTTAGGTCCGGTCTTGCCGGCCAATCCCTCACGCTTACCCGCTATCTCAGCATGACCACCGCAGGGACCCTTCCCTCCAGCCGCGTTATGCCCCACGGCCTTCGCGGGTCCGGCCTGCGCCTCGCCCATCAGTACTACGATCCCCTCGGACTCCCGCTGCGCACCTCTCAACTTCGCCTTGGGCTTATATGAGCCGGCTTGCCCCGACAAGGGCTGCACAGACGGGCCTCTCACGTTCCGAACATGTCCCTGCACGCGTGCTGCGCCCCATACCCGACGCAGTCCCCACAGCGCTTCGGATCTCGCTCGGCTGATGTTGCCTTCGCCGTGACATGAGCGGCTCGGCCTCCGGGTTGTAAATCTGTCGAGGCTGCAGGCTTCACTTCATGTTGCGGCCCGCGTGCTTGCTCCCCGCTGCGCGACTCTCGCCGCCTCACGGGCTCTTGACTGGCCGGCGTCAACTATCTTGGCCGGCGCATTGACTCATCGGAATTGCTACCGGTGCTGACCTGTTGCCTCACGTAGCTTGCTACCCGTCGGATTGTCCGGCGGGGGCAGCGCAACGTGACGAGGCAAATCAGCATGACGACACGCAAGGAGTTGGTCGCGGCACTGCGGCTGCGATATCGCAGCGCGGCGTTCAGCGATCGGATCAAGATCCTCGACGAGTTCGTGGCCTTGACCTGCTACCACCGCAAGCACGCGATCCGCGTACTGCGCGGGGAGTTCAGCCCGGCAACCGAAGTGAGCCTGCGCAACCGCGTGTACGACGAGGCGGTAGCCCAGGCGTTGACGGTGTTGTGGGAAGCCGCCGATCGGGTATGCGGCAAGCGCCTGAAGCCATTGATCCCGATGTTGGTCGATGCCATGGAGCGGCATGGACATCTCGACCTGGACCCGGCCATCAAGACCAAGGTGTTGCAGGTCAGCGCGGCGACCATCGATCGCGTGCTGGCCGCCACGCGGGCACACATCGACGGGCAGCGTAAGAGGCGCCAGGGCGTGGGCTCGGCGATCCGCCGCAGCATCCCGGTGCGCACCTTCGCCGACTGGCTCGACCCGCCGCCCGGGTTCTTCGAGATCGACATGGTCGAGCACTGCGGCGGCCCCAAGACGGACGGTGACTACGTCCACACCCTCACGCTGACCGACATCGCCACCGGCTGGACCGAGTGCGTGGCCATGCGCGTACGCGAACAAATGCTGGTGATCGAAGCGTTCGACAAGGTGGCCGCCGAGCTGCCGTTCCCCATGCTCGGCGTGGACTCGGACAACGACAGCGCCTTCATGAGCCAGAGCGTCTTCGACTACTGCAAGGCGCGCAGCCTGGTGCAGACCCGCTCGCGGGCCTACAAGAAGAACGACCAAGCGTGGGTCGAGCAGAAGAACGGCGCCGTGGTGCGGCGACTGGTTGGTTATGGGCGCCTGAGCGGGGCCGTGGCCACGAAGGCCCTCGCGCAGTTGTACGCGTCATCTCGCCTGTACATCAACTTCTTCCAGCCCTCGTTCAAGCTGAAGTCCAAGACGCGCGACGGTGCGCGCGTGCACAAGGTCTACTTCACGCCGGCGACGCCGTGTGATCGGCTCCTGGCCCACAGCAGCGTCGGCCCGGCGATCAGAGAGAAGCTGGCGGCGCAGTTCATGAGCCTCGATCCCGTGCGGCTGTTGCAAGAGATCCGGCTTGCTCAGCAGACGCTGAGCGACCTCGCGGCCCACGGCATGAGTGCGGAGGTGGTGACGGGCACACCAGCCATCGCGGACTTCGTCGCCAGCCTGGCGTCGGCGTGGAAGGACGGGGAAACACGGCCGACGCATCGCAAACAGCCCACGGCGAAACACTGGTGGAAGACCCGGGTGGATCCGTTCGCCGACGTGTGGCCGGTCGTCGAGGGGTGGTTGGTTGCCGAGCCGGCAATCTCGGCCAAGGCGTTGATGGAGCGCCTGGCAACGCTGGTTCCGGACGTGTATGCCAGTAAGGCACAGCTGAGAACCTTGCAGCGCCGTGTTAAGGCATGGCGCGCGGAGCGAGCGAAGGAAATGGTTCTGGGTCGTCTGCGCACGCGTGAGGCGATGCCGGTTGAAGTCTGAAGCGGCAGCTCAAAAACGTTGGTGCCGACGGGGGCCGGGCGCTGCGCGCCCGGCAGGCCATGGACATGTGGACGATGCGCCTGCGGCGCACCGGCGGCGACCGTGGACAACGCGGCGCTGCGCGGCTGCGTTGCCCACCGCCGCCGCCTTCGACCACATGCCCACAGCCTTCGACCATTGATGGATTCAAAAGGCACCCGGAACGACAACAACCCAGCGGGTAACATTCCTTCGTGAGGCAACACGCCGGCCAAGGTAATTGTCGCCAACCACTTGACGCCCCGCTCGGGCACCAAGGTCTCCCTCGGCTGCCTGGGGCCTGCTACCCGGCGCTCCGACGCCTACCGGCACGGGACTCTCACCCGTTGGACATGCGCAGCATGCAGTAGCCCCACCTCGCCCTTGCGGGTTCAGCCGAGCCTTTGCTTCGTGACGCACCATGCACTGGCACTCTATGGCGCGCAACAAACAGGGTCTGCGTCGCGCCCACCAGTTTCTCTCCACGCCCTCAGCTGAGCGCGGTCAGGTGCTGCGTTGACGATCCGGGCTTAGGACAACGCACCCAACCGGCATCCTTCGTTCATCCATGCCGACAGGCGGCATGGCCCGAAGGAAGTTCACGATGCCTCGACCGCGTCCATCCACCCCTCAGAGCAACACGCCGCAGCGTTTCTCCATTTGCCTCCAGCCATCGACCGGGCAGGCTCGCAAGCAGGAAGAGGACTTCGAACGCCAACTGGCCGAGTACCTCGCCGCCCGGGAGATGGCAGCCGAAGGAACCCAGTTGCGCATGGACATCTTGCCGATTGAGCGCGAGCTAGCCGTTCAAGACCTCGCAGATCTTGCCTGCTGGATCATGGACCACCCTGCCATCGGTGCCGTCCACCTCAAGATGACTGGCGTGATCCCGACCAGCATCAGCAGACCGTGGGCGACGGCTTCCCGATCGGATCGCGCAGTCGAGCCGCTGGTGCAGCTCTATCGCATGGGAAGGATCGCGGCGATCGCTTTCTTCGAGGTCCTGCGCTCGGTCCAACCGGAACCTATGCAACTCGAGGCCGATTGACCCGAACGACCTATCGAACCCGGCCGCGAGAAGGACGCTGGCCGCGCGGTCCGACCGGCGTGCTCGCCTGATCGTCCTCGGCAAAGAGATCCGTGACCGGAACGCCAAGGCTGACCGCGAGGGCGTGAATCATGGTGAGTGTCGGATTCGCTTGCCCGGTCTCGATGCGGCTCATGTAGGTGCGGAACAGGCCGCAGCGCTCTGCCAGGTCCTCCTGGGTCATCCCTTGCTCCGCGCGAAGGACGCGGATCCGAGCGCCGAAGGCTCTTTGCGGCGAGGCGGTCGTTCGATGGGCAGGCACCACCGGACTGTCCGCAAAGTACACTCATTCATACACACACTAATCCGGACATTGCCGGCAACTCGCCGCTGAAAGGCGGGATTCACTTGACCACCTGGGAGACCACTCGTGCTGAAGAACAGGACCTTCTGTGGGCGCCGGTGTGAACGTGCCGAGTTTTGGCCGGTTTCAAAATGCTGATGGGTTTGCATCCGTTTTGTGGTGATGCCGACGCCGGCGCAGCGGAGGCCTGCGGGCTTCAGATCTCGGCGTGGGACTGACCGCGGTAGCTCTTGCCCTCGATCACGACGGTCTCGACGTGGTCCAGCAGACGGTCCAGGAGTGCCGAGGTCAGGGTGGCGTCGTTGTTGAAGATCCCGGCCCATTGCTTGTAGGGGCGGTTCGTCGTCAGCAGCGTGGAGCCCCGCTCGTAGCGGTGGCTGATGATCTGGAACAAGCAGTCGGCGCCGAACTTGTCGATGGGCAGGTAGCCCAGTTCGTCGATGCACAGGACCTCGGGCTTGACGTAGGCCGCCAGCGCCCGCTTGAGGCCGCCGGCGGCGTGCGCGGTGGCCAGCGTGTTGATGATGTCGATGGCGCCGGTGAACAGCACCGAGTGCCCGCGCTGGCACGCTGCATAGCCCAGGGCCGTCATCAAGTGGCTCTTGCCCAGGCCCACGCCCGAGATCAACACCACGTTGGCGTGCCTGGCCACGAAGTCCAGGTGGAAGAGGTTCTGGATTTGCGGCCGGTTGATCTTGGTGGGCCAGTTCCAGTCGAACGTGTCGATGGTCTTGAGCACGGGGAAGCGGGCCTGGCGGATGCAGCGCTGCACGCGCCGATCCTCGCGCTGGGCGGCCTCGCCGTTGAGCAACTCGGTGAAGTAGTCCAGGTGCGACCAGTGCTTGTCGGTGGCGGTCTTGGCCAGCGGCTGGTAGTTCTCGCGCATGAACGGCAGGTTCAGCGCGGTGAGCTTGGCCTGTGCGGACAGGGCATCGGGGTGGGTATGTCGCGCGCGCATGGTTCAGTCCCTCAGTCGCGGTCGTAGATGGTCAGGTCGGGCTCGGGGATCTCGAGCTCGAGCAGGTCAGCGCTGCGGGTGAGCTGCAGCGCGGCCGGCTCGGCGCCGATGCGCCGGCGGGCGGCCAGGATGTGGGCGATGTACTCGGCGCTGAAGGCCGCCAGCTCCAGCCCGTCGTCGATGGCGCGGGCCACTGCCTCGCGGCCGTGCATCTCGGCCAGCGCGAGGATCTGACGCAGGTGCACCCGCGCGTTCACGCGCCGGGCCTCGAGCCCCTCGCGGTAGGCCTGGGCGCGGGGCGACAAGGCCAGGAACTGCACCAGCAGGCGTTGCTCGCGGGCGCTCTTGCGCTGCACGACGAGTTGCTGGGCATGCTCGGGAAGCTCGAAGTCCGTGTGGCGCTGCATGCTGCGCGGGTGGCGCGCAACGAGCTGGTCGCCGGCATAGAGGCACACGCGGTCGGCCCAGGCCTTCAGGGTCAGGCGCTGGCCGACGTGGCGCGAGGGCACAGAGTAGGTGTTGGAGTCCAGCGCGACGCGGAACTGCTTGTTGACGCTGACCGTGCGCACGCGCGCGAGATCGAACCCGACGGGGTTGAGCCGCTTGAGCTGGGTGCGTTCTTCCTCGAACATGTCCACGGGCCTGCGCTGCGTGGCGCCGTGCACGCGCACGTCGGCCACCGTGTCCACCCACAGCTGCGCGGCGGGCTGCACCGCGCTGAAGTCGATGAACTCCTGGCCGGCCAGGAAGTTCTTCTTGACGTAGCCAACGCCGTTCTCTACCCGTCCCTTCTCCCACCCCGAGGCCACGTTGCAGGGGGTGATCTCGAAGCCCCAGTGGCGCGAGAAGTCCAGGTACTTGGGGTTGAACACCGGCGCCTCACCGACCAGGCGCTTGAGCACGGCGGACTTCAGGTTGTCGACCATCAGCCGCGCCGGCACTGCACCGAAGGCGGCGAAGGCGTTCTCGTGGCAGGCCAGGAAGAACTCCATCTCCTGCGACACGGTGAACTCCAGGTACATGCGCCGGCTGTAGCACAGCACCATCACGAAGAAGCTCAGGCGCCGGCGCGTGTTGCCCACGGCGATGGTGCCGAACTCACCCCAGTCGACCTGCGCGCACTCGCCGGGCTCGAAGTCCAGCTTGAGGAAGGCTGGCTGGCGGCGCGGGCGGATGCAGTGGACGTAGTCCTTGACGATGGTCAAGCCGCCGTCGAAGCCGGCCTCGGCCAGGCGCTGGTAGATCTGCTGGGCGCTGTACGGGTGGGCATCGAGCCAACGCACGATCTGGCCCTTGTAGGCATCGAGCTTGCTGGCGCGCGGTACGGTCCGTCGCGCCCGGAACTGTTCGACGTCGGCCCACTTGGCCACCGTGCGCGCATCCAGACCCAGCACCCGTGCGGTCTGCGCCACCGTGAGTTGCTGGCGCACCAGGTGGTCGCGGATGCGGCAGTAGGTCTCGTAGTCAACCACGGCGCTGCTGCGCCAGCTGCAGCAGCGTGGCCAGGCTCACGGGCTGGCCACCGGTGGTGGCGCCGGTGCGGGTGTTGGTGCCGGTGATGGCCGGCGCACGCGATGCCGGGCGTGGCGCCGCCACCGTCCCCGGCAGGGCCAGCACCTGGTACAGCGGCGAGCGGTAGGCGATGAGATCCAGCTCGATGAGCTGCTGGCGCGCCGCGCCGAACTGCTCATCGCTCAGGTGCAGCCGCCGCGCCAGCGTGGCCGCGCCGTAGTAGCTCAGGCCCTGGGCGTCGGACACCGTGACCAGGAACAGGTACAGCGCAGCCGATCGCGCCTCGCAGCGGTCGATGAAGTGCTGCTGCACGAGCGCCTGGTCAACCCAGCTGAACTGCTCGGGGACCTGGCGCAGCCGCTCGGGCCGAAGTAGTTGCTTGATCGCCTTCACCGCATCTCCCGTTGATCACATCGCGCCCAAGTTGTACGAGGCGCCGGGTGGTGCTGGCCATGTCATCTTGTAACGCCGGCTGGAACAGATGGGCCACGAGCCCTGCCAGCAAAGGTGATTCGGCGTTCAAGAGATCTTGTAACGCCACGGCCGCAGGGGCCTCGGGAGCTCCGGCACGATTGGCAGATTCCTCAATCGCATCAGTCACTTGCGGCGTCAAGAGATCTTGTAACGCCCGCGACGGCCGCACCCTGCCACGGGCGTACCCCGGATGCGCGGCGCGCCAGGCCTGCACCCGGGCAACGTGGACGGGACTGCTGAAGTAGTCGTTGTTGGGCGGCCTGGCCAGCCAGGTGGCCTGGCTGGCGGCCTTGCTCGCACGCCGGCAATCGGCGGCGCAGCAGTACCGCTGGCGCTCACCGCTGCGATGGTCGGGGATGAAAAACTTCCCGCACGACATGCACTTGCGCTGCCCCGCCTTGGCCATCGTCGCTCCCGAACGAACCCGTCGAGCGCGACGACCACGCCGACCGAACACTCGTCGGCAGGGAGTCTGAAGAAGACGGACAGCGGAGCTGAAGAAGACCGTCAGAGACGGTGATCCGAAGAAGACGGATCAGCAAGAACACGCACGTTCAGACCGGCTGAAAGAAGACAAATTCAAGCCGGCGCCCACACCTTCGCTCTCACCGCTATTACGGCTCTTGGCATAGCCCTCGCCGGTTGCGCTTCGGTAACGCCGACGCGAGAGACAAGCAGCGGCTATGCCATCTTCGACATCAAGGGCGGGCCGGAGATCACGCACGCCAAGATCGCGGATGCGGTGAAGACGGCGTTGCAGAAGAACATGAGCCAGGTCCAGATCAACAACGGCATCCCGCCGTCGCCGCTGCCCGAGAAGGCTCCACGCTTCCAGCTCGTCTCTCCGTTCAAGGGCAGCAACCTGGCAGCCCTGGCCGGGGCCTCTGGGCGAAGCCTTCAGGTGCCCAGCTGTGAGGGATCGATCATGACCGCCAACGCGCGCGACACTTCGATGTCCAGGTATGGCGAGGGAACGACCTTCTTCGCCTGCCTGATGCCCTACCAGGGAGGCTGGTCGCTCAATGTCTACACCACCTTTGCGAAGGCCTCCGGTGCGTTCAGTGCTGCCACGTTGGGTGCGACCTTGGCACGCACGGTGGTGGGTGACTCATCGCAGTTCATCCCGAGGACCATCGTCGCGATCGTGGACAACGTGAACGCCACCGGAGCCACGGCAAAGATGCTGGAGGCTTACCCTTGATCTTGATCTTGATCGACGCTGACGGGAAGGCCGCGCACGATCTTCGCCGCGCCTCACACGGGTGTCATGCGTGAACGGATCCGCCAAGCCTGCTGTCGCAATCCCTCCGCCGGTGCCCGTCGGCAAGATCCAGAGCTTCGGGCCCTTCGGCCCGAAGTACGAGGTCGGCCAGGTGCTCCGTCGCAAGGATCACGGCGACTGGGTCGTTGAAATCACTCTGGTCGACAGCGGCGAACGAGCCGAGTACCGACTGACTCGGCTGCTCGAAGATCCGGAGGCAGACTGAGCATGAAGATCGCCAAGACAGAGAGCTTTCAGGGCGAAGTGATTCGAGACAACCGCGGCCGCGAGGTCGTGCGGTTCACGACCGCTTCGGGCGTACAGGCGATCGTCGCCACTTGCATCCCGGAAACAGCTCTGGCCAAGATGGCTCGCAAGCTCGAGCGCAAGATCGCTCGCCGCCGCGCCCGGCTGGCGATGGAAGCGGCTCGGGTCTCGCCCAAGGGTTCCGCCCCGATAGGCGGCGGGGATCTGTAGGCGTCGCCGCAGGCCGTGTGTACTCTGGCGATACTTCGCGCCGAAACGTCAGTGTTCCGATACTTGGCCAGCGCGCCGCGGAAGCGGTACTGTTTTCGATGGCGTGCATGGACAGCATGGACAACCTACCGATCACGTATCTCTCGTTCTGGGACGTCGAGCTGGAAAACCTGCCTGCAGGGCTTTTCAGCAAACGGGTCCTGTCGACGGCCGAGGCGCGTGGCATCCTGACTGAGGCACGGTCATCCGACCCCTTGGTCTGTGTGTCCCGGGAGGACTTGGCGGCACCCTATGGGGCTCGGGCGCGCCAACGTCACGAAGAGCTCTGCGCCGTCTTGCACAGGCACGCCAACATCGAGATGCAACTGCGAGACTTCTTCGGCGAAGACTGCGTAAATCCGTCGTGCGTGGCCAAGGTGACAGGCCGAAGTCGTCTGCTGGTTGTCGACTGCAACTACACGCTGGACCACCTCGGCTCGGGCTGTTCCGATCGGCCCGAACCGGATGCTGACACCGCTGGTTGCCGAGATAGGAATGACCTGCTCAAGATGAAGCTGGCTCCAGACTCGCTGCAATTCCACCTGTTCGAGCAGATCTCCGACTCCACGCTGAAGTCCCCAGGGCTGGTCGGCGTCGCTTGAGCCCCAGTCATTGAACAGCCGAGCTGATCGTCTCGGCGGCGCGGCCTGCGCGAAGAAGTGGGACGACGTTCGAAATCGAGCCGTTGTCGGTCACACCCAACAGGTCTTCCAGAAGCTGCGGCTTCACGTGCATCTGGCGGGCGACTGCGGCGATCGGGATGCCCAGGTCCCGTGCCAGGACCGTCAGACCTTCAGTCACGACCTCCGGTGTCTCCACCGGCATGTCCCGGTCCTCGTGTTCCTCGAGCGCCTCGCCTCGGCGCTTCAAGTGAACGTAGCCGGCACGCAGCTGGTCCGGCGTGAACACGCCGATCTGCCCGCCCCGGTACAGGATGGCGGCCTTGGACACCCCCCACCGTCGCTTGAGCTCGCTCATGCCTTCCCAACTCAGCCTCGAGCGCCGCAGCGTGATGTGGCCCTCCGCTAAGAAGGACGCCCCGGGCAGCAACAGTGCGCTGGCGAAGCGGTTCGCCTGAGTCTCCGTCAGCCGATCGCCCGTCAGGACGCCCGTGTGCAAAGCGAAGTGCCCCAACTCATGCGCCACACCGAAACGGGCCCGACAAGCCGAGCGCCCGACCGCGTTCAGCGCGATCACGGGCCGTGCCGTCGCGAAGGACACAGCGTCTATCTCCCCGGCCATGCCCGCCACCTGCATGACGACGGCGCCGGCGTTCTCGGCAACACGCGTGATGTTGCTGATCGGCCCCCAACCGAGCCCCCACTCCACGCGGCACCGCTCGGCCCCTCGTTCAATCGCCTCGTCAGAGGTCGGGTCCGCCTCTGCGACCTTGTAGGGTGGCAACTCCAGATGAGCGTCGAGCACACCGACCAGGCGCTTGAGCATCTCGCCTCGGGCACGTGCGTACTGTCGCAACGCCACCTTGGTGGTGAGCTGCTTCCTGAAATGACACTGCTCCTCGGTGAGCGGCATCGCCTCCACCTCGCGCAGGAATTCGGGGAGCACGCCGAGCTCGTCCACGAGTGCCTGCTCCAGTGCATCGGAGACCGGCTCGACCCCGGTCTCGACGCGGCTCAGAAACTGCTTGGATCGGTTCAGCCGCTCGCCGAGCTCTGTCAACGACAGGCCATGGAACAGCCTGGCCAACCGGATATTGGATCCCAGCACTGCGCTCATGGTCCGGCCGATCCGGCAGCCTGTTCGTCTCCTGCGTCGCGACGCTTCGGCACGATGGCAGGCTTGGCGATTTCAACGGGCTGCGGCAGTTCGACCTTGACGGCTGTCAGCGTCCTGGCCGGCCTTGCAGAGCGCCAACTGCAGACCAACTCGTCGCTGGCCGTGAAGCCGAGCAACTCGATCCGCGGCTCGCTGTCCTCGTCGATCCCCCGATCGACCACGAAGCAGAATCGCACGGCCTCGCCGGGCTCCGCGTCCTCAATGAGCGGCAGTTGGAAGCGATGAGCTTCGAGCACAGCGCGCTTGCTGGGTGCGGCGAGGCTGTCATTGCTGAAGCGACAAGGCACGCCACCGATTGAGAAGACCAGATCGTTCGCGCTGTTTTCGATGCCAAGCCAGGCCTGCCTGCCGCCAAGGTACTCGTTCAGAATCCTGGTTCGCTGGCGACCGAAACAGGTCGTGCCCCGCGTGTACGGCGAATCGGTCTCCCGGACCAGGTCGTCTTCGGTGGCAGCCCTCCTCCATCAACCAAGCCGCCACCACGGCGAGCCTGTCGTCGGCGAGGGCGGGCTGGAAGTCACTGGGCTTGCGCAGATTCATAATGTGCATCCGTGATCAAACGTCAACCCATTATGTGCGTTTGCGGAGTTTCGTCAACCCATGCACCAGGCTGTTTGGTGCTTGCACACTCCATCGATAGCCGGCGCTTGGTTGGTTGCGACTTCATTGGTAGAGTTGCAACCTGATGATAGGTCGCAACTTCACTGACGAGGGCCTCGTCTCGATGCACTGGAGCAGCCCGGCCGGACCGGACGTTCTGGTAGAGATCCGCCGCACCAACACGGCCCGGGACGTCAGGGAGGGTCTGCTGGCGCTCGCCTACGCAGTCCAATCAACCTCGCGGCCCTCGACAGGGGTATGCGTGATCGTGGATAGCCGGCTGTCGTCCAAACGCCTGACGGAGGAGCTGGACCGCTTCCGCTCCATCGCCCGCCCAGAGGTCGCGCGAAGCATCTTCCTGGTCTGGGCCAAGACGCAGGGCTTGTTCTTCATCGACGGCGAATTGCCCGAGCACTCGAACGTATTCATGCAGGCGCTGCAGGCCGCCATCCACGAGGAACAGGCGAACAGCCGAGCCTCCCGCGTGACGCGCCAGCAGGTCAAGGCGGTCCTGGTGGAGCGGTCGCTGGGCGGACTGCCGCCTGTGACGCTGGGCGAGCTCAGACGCTTGACCGGCACCAGCTACCAAACCGCGTCCGCGGCCTTGAGCGAACTAGAGCAGCTCGGCGTCGTGACCGGGGAACGTGACGGTCCGATTCCGATGCACGGCATTCGCCCGATCGCACTGATGAAGCTGGCCGAGGAGCACGCGCTGGCACGCAAGCTGATGCGCTACACGGACCCGACGGGCGAAAGCCGCACACCCAGTGCGCTGGCTAGCCGGCTACTGTCCCTCCGCCAGAAGGGCGTCGCGGGCAAGGCGGCGATCTCCGGCGTGCTGGGCGCGACTCGTTTCTTTCCCGACCTGGACATCACTGCGGCGCCGCGGCTGGACGTCAGCATCTACGACGGTGACATCCGCTTCATGTCCAAGCTCGACGCCGGCCTCGTGGCGGTGGACGACCCCAAGCGCAAGGCGACGGTCGTGCTGCACCTCCAACGCGACTGCCGCCCGGCAGAGATGGTGGCGCAGGAGCCTGACCTTGCCGCGAGGCTCGACTGCCTTGCCGATCTAGAGCAGATGGGCTTGCAGGCGGAGGCCCGGGACTTTGCTCACCGGCTGTGCAACGCAGCAGGGCGGACGCCTTGAAGCTCGAAGCTGCACTATCACCGTCGGAGGTGCTGGCTCAGGTGGCCAGCGCACTGCCGGCCGATGTCCGGGGCAATGTCATCATCATCGGAAGCTTGGCGGCCGGGTACCACTTCTTCGCCGGCGACGGCGCGCGTGCGATCCGCACCAAGGATGTGGATTGCCTGTTCTCGCCGCACTCGAAGGCGATCGCCGCTGCGACGGAAGTCACCGACCAGCTCATCAAGGATGACTGGAAACTGCGCGAGGACTCCGACTGGGGTCAGCCGGGAAACGAAGGTGACCCTGAAGAAGAGCTGCCGATGGTTCGCCTGCGCCCTCCCGGCGAGGCGACCAGCCCCTGGTTCCTCGAGCTGCTGTCGGCACCGCCGGCCTTCGAGCCGGGCGCTCCAAGCAAGAAGCTGCGTCGCGTGGAAACCAGCATCGGCCACTTCGCCATCTGCAGCTTCGACTTCCTTGCGCTGGCCGAATGGCAACCGCTTGATACGGTGCACGGCGTGCGCATCGCGCGGCCGGAAATGATGGCGCTGGCCAATCTGCTTCACCACCCCGAGATTGCCGACACCCTGATTGCTGGCACAGACTACAGGCGATCCAACAAGGATCTGGGCCGCGTCCTGGCGCTGGCCTACCTGACGGTGCAGCGCGACCGGCGCGACGGCACTGAGGAATTCGACGCCTGGGCAGGCCGGATGTGGAGCGCCCTGCAAGACAAGTTCGGTGATCTGGCGGCGCAGCTGGCAGCTCGAGCAGGCGCTGGCCTGCGTGCTGTTCTGGAAAGCCCTGCGGATCTCGACCAGGCTCTGCGCATCGCCAACCTCGGACTCTTGGCTTCCCTCGACGTGTCGGTGGAAGCCTTTCGCGCTTCGGGTGCCCGCGTTCTGGCGGATGTCATCGAGGAGCTGGAGGCGATGGCGCGGTGAAGGCCGAGGGCCCACCGCCAGTGCCCTCCGCCGCGTGTTCGCATTCCGGCCCGGCAGGCGTCAGGCCCGCCGTCGCCATGTGTGAGGGCTGTCGAGTGCAGGGCAGCGGTACCCGTTTTATGGCCAGCCAATAATTTCCAATAATTCTCTTGCCCAGACGATGATCGCCGTGCCGCGCCACCGGGCAGGAGACCTCGAGGCCTCCTGCGGTTCGGCGTCCGGGCACGAGGAGGCGCCGCCCCCGGTGCCCCGCGGCACTTGGGGCTGTGCGGTGATCCTGGTGCTCAAAGCAAAGCAGCAGCGCGTGCTTCGCTCACACAACTAAAAGTGACGCTACGAGCGAGCCCGTCTTGCCTGGGACGGCGCCTCATGCGATGGGCCGAAGTTAATGCTATCGGCGCAACTAAAACTGGTACTGAGCGCTCGATTCAAGTAAGTTCGATGCTCCGCTGCCGGAACGGGAGCATCTGCCATGTCCGACCATCCGAGGATTGGAGCGCGTCGAGGGCACACCGTCGAGGTTGACCTCGCCCATTGGCCAGGCGTCGACCACGACGCACTGCCCGAGGAGCGCCGCGCCCAGTACCTGAGGCGCCGCAAGGCCGTCGAGATGTACCTGTCCGGTGCCTCGGAGGCTGAGCTCAAAGAGGCCACCGGCATGCCGCGGTCCAACGTCTACCGCATCATCGTGGACCGATGCTTGTCCCAGCATCCGGACGGGACCCTCATGGGCTGGCGCGGCGCGCTACCGTTTTTTCGGGTGACCAGCTATCGCCGAAAGAGCGCGCCGAAGGTGCTGGCGAACTCCAGAGGAGGAGCCGTCGGGGCCCTGCAGTGGCTTTTCGAGTCCCCGGGCGGCGCCGACATCGAGTCCAGGTTCCGCGAGCACATCGTCGGCAAGGTGCCGAAGCTCGGCGCCGCGAAGCGCCCGAAGCAAGAGTTGTTCGCCTGGTTCATCAAGGAGCTGCGCGCGGCCGGTTTCGAGGCGCGGGGCGAGTGGCCCTTTAATGTAGAGAAGCTGGGCTACGTCAGCATCTGCAAGTTCATCGACAAGGTCATGGACGAGAACCCGCGGCGCCAGCGACAGTTGCTCGGCGGCCGTGAGGCCGAGCGCAAGGCGCGCGCCAGCGACGGCGCCGACCGTCCGCTGCTGCGCGTGTTCCAGCGGGTGGAGTGCGATGCCCACAAGCTCGACTCGCGCATGGTGGTGGCCATCCCATCGCCGCACGGCGACTACGAGACCCGTACGATTCGTCGCTTGTGGGTCATCGTCATCATCGAGGTCGAGTCCCGAGCCGTGCTCGGCTACCACCTCAGTCTGCACCCGGAGTGCAACGCCGAGGACGTGCTTCGCACCGTGAAGCGGGCCCTGACGCGCTGGGCGCCACGCGAGCTTCTGTGGAGCGGCAACGCCTATGTCGACGGCGCAGGCCTGCCATCCGCCCACCACGAACGCTACCTGGGCGCCTGCTGGGACGAGTTCAGCGTCGATGGCGCGATGGCCAACATCTGCGACCGGGTCGAGCGCCAGCTGCGCGAGGTGGTCGGCTCGACCATCCTCAAGCCGCAGGACCCCACCAGCTACACCAGCCGGCGCAGCAAGGACGACCGCCCGTTCATCGAGTCCTTCTTCGGCCAGCTCGCCAAGGGAGGCTTTCATCGGCTGTCGACCACGACCGGCAGCAGGTCGGCCGACAAGCGCGGCGCCGACCCTGACCGTGCGGCGAGCGACACGCAGTTCCAGCTCGAGTACGCGGAGGAACTGCTGGACACCCTCATCGCCAACTACAACGCGCGACCGCACTCCGGCCTGGGCTACCGCAGCCCGCTGGCCCAACTCGACTTCCTCACCAACCGCGAGCCGGAGCGCATCCGCCGGGCCGACGCCGGCGACGTCCAACGCATGGTCGGCATCCGCAAGCTGTGCACCCTGAAAGGCGGCATCAGCACGGGGCGTCGCCCGTTCTTCCAATTCGCCAACGCACGCTACTCGGCCGAATGGCTCGCGCTGCGCACCGACCTGCTCGGCAAGCTGCTGTGGCTGCAGTTGGAAGACGAGGACGACGCGCGCCTGGCCAGCGTCTCGAACGAGCGAGGCGAGTTCCTGGGCGTCGTGCGGGCCGCACCGCCTTGGAACCGGTCCCCGCACACCCTCTACATGCGCCAGGCCATCCGCGCACTCGACAAGCGGCGCAAGCTCCACCTCACCAGCCAGTGCGACGCCGTCGACGAGCTCATCCGCTATGCCGAAGGCTCGAAGGGCAAGAAGTTGCCGCCGCACCCGGCGTATCTCGAGGCCCGGCGCGTGCTGCAGAAACACGCGAAGGAGCTCGCTGGGCAACCTATGTTGGCCCAAGGCGGCGCGACCCATCCCGCACCGGCCGCCGTCGTGGCCGAGGCGCAGCCCGTCTGCGCCACCGACAAGCAGCGCCGGCCGCTGCCGCCCATGGAAATGGCGAAGACCTGGTGATGGAAGCCTACTCGTCGAGTCCGCTGGTCGCGGACCATCTCCCCAAGAACCATCCGGTGGTCACGCGCGACTACTCGCTCTTCACGCCGGCCATCTCTGAGATGGTCAACACGGTCGCGCGCTGGATTGATGACCAGGTCGATGGCGCGACCGTCTACGGTCCATCGCGCTTCGGCAAGTCCAGCGCCGTTGACCACTGGCTGCAAGCGTTGCTGTCGCGGCGCTCAGGCGGGCACATCCCGATGGTCGTGTGGAGCCACACCGACTCCGGCAGCTCGACGTCCGTCGGGCGCTTCCACTCCCACCTCCTCCACGCCAGCCGGCACCCACTGGCCAAGGCCGCTCGCAGCCCCATAGACCGACAGCACATGCTCATCGAGCGCTGGGCAGAGCTGGCGTCTCAAGGCGGCGGCCGGTTTCTGGTCCTCGTCATCGACGAGGCTCAAGGCATGACGCAGCGCGAATGGCTCTGGCTGGTCGAGCTGCACAGCCTGCTCGAGAAGGAGCGCATCCGGTTGTGCGTCTTCTCCATCGCGTCGCTGCAGGTCTTCGACGAGCCGGTGGGCATGGCGCTGTCTGGTGGGGCGCACGTCGCTGCGCGGTTCATGCTGGCGTCTGAACCCTTCCACGGCATCAGAGACGTCGACGAGCTGCGCTTCGTCCTGTCCGGCTATGACGAAGGCACAGAGTGGCCGAAACGCTCTGGCATCTCCTTCTCCGCCGGTTTGGCGCCGAAGGCCTGGGCCGCCGGCTTCAGGATGGCGGCACACGCCGAAGGCCTGATGCAGGCCATGGTGGACGAGTTGCCGGCCAAGTATGAAGGCCCCATCGAGTTCCCGATGAAGACCGTGGCTCAGGCGGCTCGCCACGCGCTGCTGCGCGTCGCCGGCGGCGCCGACCCCGAAGACGTGATGTCGCCCGACTCGCTGCGGCACATCGTTGCTGGCTGCGGTCACAAGGCCCTCATGGCCGTCGTCACCGCCTTCATGCCGAGGCTGCGCCGATACGGCGCCCGCCTGTAGACCATGAGCGGTGTGCCGCGCCTGACGTGGCACGCCGGCAGCGTCCTGCCGTTCGCGTCGCTATGGCACACGGTGCACCGCGTCGCGGCCATCAATTCGATGCGGGCCAAGGAGCTCCCTTTCGCGTTGGACCTGGGCGGCCGAGGGCCGCTTGCCCGGCGCGCCGACCTGCTGTTCAACGAACCGCGTTTCTGCGGCGAGCGCACCCCCGGCGAGGCCCTGTCGGTCGATGCCCTGGCGGCCAACCTGGGCGAGCCCGTCGAGGCATTCGCCTGGTCGCACTTCGGATGGCTTCCGGAGTCGAGTCGGTGCCTCCTGCATCCGTTCGTTCGCGTCTGCCCTGCGTGCTTGGGCGAGGGCTTCCACAGCGCGCTCTTCTCCCTGCGGCTGCTCGGCGCCTGCCCGATTCACCGATGCGATTTCGTCGACAGGTGCCTGTGCGGTCAGCGCTTCGACTTCGTCATTGACCGGCAAGCGCTGCTTCACGCCGGCTACTGCGCCTGTGGCCGCACGGCGTATTTCACCTCCGACACCTGCAGGCGGCCAAGGTTGGATGCCGAGGCGGTCAAGCCGTTGCTCCCCATCGCCGCGTGGCTGCAACAGCTGTCGAGGGTAAGTCGCCCGGCGCCGAAGCACGCCGAGGTGCGCACGGCGCACGACCGCCTGTACCTCCCATCGCTGACGAACTGGTGCGGTGCGCTCGGCATCAGCTACCCGACGTCGTTGCCACCGCTCATAGAACCGGCTTCGTTCAGCTTCACAGAGACGCCGCTTCGGCCCGAATCCCAGCAACGAGCAGCACCGGCACGGCTGAAGACCGCCGCACCAGCAGGAGGGCGGGCGCATCGCGAAAGCCTGTGGCGGCCCAACGAGGCGACGACGGTCTACCGCGCGATGACCAGGCACATCCGGCAGCATGTTGGGCGCGGATGCGACGCCTTCGCCATCGACTTCATGCTGGAGCCGAACCCGCTTGCCATGGCGCGCACGATGCAGCGCGATCGTCGGGCCATGGTTGCGTTTGCGGAGATGCTCTTCTGTCGCGGCATGGAGCGCTTTGCCATGGAGCGTCGCTGGCCGTACCGAAGCCCCCGCGGAAGGATGTGGCACCTGCAGGACCAGGTCGAGGAGGCGGCGACAGAGTCTGGCTACGAAGAACGCCAGGGGCTCACGCCAGCAGCCAAGGCCTGGGTTGTGCGGCAGGCGGCCGCAGCGATGGTCACGCATGCATGGCGTCGTGCGCAGGGGTTGGCGATGGCCGCGGTGCGCACCGGCATCGCCAACTGGAGCGCCGCCAAGGAGGTTTACAGCTTCAAGGCGAGCCCCGGGCCGCCGCAGCCTCTGGAGTTGAACTGGCACTCGGCGACGCCGCCGCACCAGGTGACGTGGGCGACTGTCGTCGGGGACGGGCCCCTGAGATTCGTCTGCAGCCCAGCGACCGCAAATGTCGACTGGACCATGCCGCTCCCTGACAAGGCTGCGCGTGTTGCGGCGTGGCGCCGCGGGGAGGCCGAGCGTCAAGCCGAAGTCGAGGCGGCGTGCCGCGGCTCCAGCCTCACGTGGTCGGCTCGAGGTGGATGGCAGGTGCTTGAGGCCGCCAAGCCGTCGACCACACCGAAGAGGCACCGGCTCATCGGTGAGCGCGGCGGTGCGGACAGGTTCTGGCTGTTCGTTTCCGGCGGTCGCTTCGTCGCAAGGTTGTGTCAGGCCAACGTCCAGGTTTTCGGCGATTCGCCTCGTGAGGCAGTCCATGGGCTGCGCACCGCTCTTCGCCAGTCTCGGCGGCAGTACGGCCTTGCGCGGTGCGAGAGGGAGCCCCGCGCGGTCAGGCCCGCGCCATGTCGAGGCGACCTGGAGTGCGAGTTCAACACGCAGGTGATGCAGTGCCTATACGTGCACGGGTTCTGGGGCGGCGCGGCGCGATTCGCCGAGCTTGCTGCTCAGCACCTCGCAAAGGACCGGCGCCTACCGGCAGAGGCGCGGTCGGAGGCCTGGTAACCAGCCTCCTATGCAAAAAAACCATGGTTGCTTCGCATGGACTGAGACGGCTATAGCGATAAGCTTTCTTATCACAGTGGATGCCGGCAGTGCCTAAACTGCCTGGCATGAAATCGAGTCGACCTGCAGACGCCGACGCCACTTTCCCGGACGCAGATGCACTGGCGGCTCTGCGGGCCTGGTACGTCGGGCTGTCGGCGCGCCAGGCCGTCGAACGCTACCTGGGCGCGAAACGGGCCAGTGGGCAGTCGTCGCGGGCGATGTTGGGTTCCATCCGCAGGCGGCTGGCCGAGTTCGCCCGCCGCCGACATCGAGCCGACCTCGCGCAGCTGCTCGAGCACCCTGCGAACGAGCGCATGGAAAGGGCCAAGGCAGTAGCGCACGCCGTTGAGACGATGCGCGCACTGCCGAACCCGGCGCCGACGCTGGTCGACGACGTCGGCCTGTGGGCGCCCAAGGCAGCGGCGGCCGCACTGCGAGCCGCCGGCATCAAGACGATGGCTGACGTTGCCGTGCGCGCGGCGCACAGGAGAAGGTGGTGGACCAAGGTTCCGGGCCTGGGTGCCATCGGCGCCGCGAGGCTGCTTGCTCAACTCGAGCAGCACCAGGAGCTGCTGCGCAAGGCGGGCGAGCTGGCGGTGCGGAAGGTGGCGGACGTGATGCCGTGGGAGCGTCTGGTAATCCCGCTCGAGCTTGACGGGTCAGCCGGGGTCTTCCGGGCGCCGCCGGCGACGTGCACGCTGTCGGCACGCAGCGACTACGAGGCGGTGAACGCCTGGCTCGCGCTGCACGAGATGAGCGCGACGGTGCGCGCCTACCGCAAGGAGACCGAACGCCTGGTCCTGTGGGCCGTTCTCGAGCGGGGCAAGCCCATCTCTTCCCTGACGACGGATGACGCCGTGGCCTACCGGGCATTCCTTCGTCGCCCGTCGCCACGCCAGCGCTGGGTCGGACCGGCGCGGCCGCGAGGCTCCTATGAGTGGCGGCCGTTTCAGGGTGACCTGTCGGCGCGCTCTGTCGCGTACGCGGTTTCAGTGGTCGGCGCCATGTTCAGGTGGCTGGTCGAGCAGCACTACACCCTGGCCAACCCCTTTGCCGGCATCAAGGTGAAGGGCGCGAAGCGCTCCGGCGAGGTCGGCGCGTCCAGGGCGCTGACCGGCCACGAATGGGCGCTGGTGCGCCCGGTGGCCGACCTGCTGGACCTCACGCTTGGCTGGAGGACTCCAAGCGCTCAGCGCCTGCGCTTCATGCTGGACTTCTGGTTCGCGACCGGGCTGCGTCCCGGCGAGCTCGTCGGCGCGACGCTGGGGAACATCGAGCGGCAGGAGGGCGGCGACAGCTGGCTGCACGTGGTCGGGAAGGGCGACAAGCCGGCGCGCGTGGCGCTGCCGTTGCTGGCCACCGCGGCGCTTGAGCGCTACCTGGCGCAGCGCGGCCTGCCGGTGTCGTACCAGCGCTGGAACCCGGCCGTGCACCTGGTGCCCGGCCTGGACGAAGACGGCGGCGGGTTGACCACCTCCAGGCTCTGGGCCGTGATGAGGCGCTTCTTCGCGGCGGCCGCGGAGGCGATGCGGGAGGCCAGCCCGGTCCTGGCCGAGAAGCTCAGCCGGGCGACGCCGCACTGGATGCGGCATACGCATGCGACGTACGCGCTCGCCGCCGGTGCTGAGCTCACGACCGTGCGCGACAACCTACGGCACGCATCCATCTCGACCACCTCCGGCTACCTCGATGCCGACGACGTGAAGCGCGCGCGGCAACTCCGCGACGCCTTCCCTGCTGGGACCTGAAGGTCGTTGGCCAACCCAGGTCGGCCCGGAAAAGCAACCCGGGTTGTTTTCCTGCCGTGCCGCCGGGTCGGTGCTCCGAGCCGGTCGCCGCCGGAGTCTTTTCCAATCCAGGTATGAGCCTGGAGCGCCCTGAGATCGACGACGCGAAGCGAGTCGATCCGTTGTAGGAATGTCCAGTGTATTTGGACCTGGGGGTTGTTGCATTCGTTCACCGTGGTGGAGGGCTGTTGGCATGTGGTCGAAGGTGCGGGCGGTGGGCAACGCGCAGCGTTGTCCACGGGCTGCGCCGGTGCGCGCAGCGCATCGTCCACATGTCAATGGCCCGGCTTTGCGGCGCGGGTTTTGCCGGATCAGCCCGTGCGTGTGGCAGCGCGTCTGAACAGCGCTTGGCGGGCTTCGTTGAGCTCTTCGGCGGCCTGCACGTCGGTCAGTGCCCGAGCCAGCTGTTGCAGCTCCAGCAGCGTGACGCCGGGCCGCAGGAAGCTCGCCGCGTCGGGCAGGCTGGCCAGCTTGTCCAGCGGCGTCATCACGTCGCGGGGTCGGTACACGCGCTTGATCCGCCCAGGCTTCTTCGGATCGGCCAGCTCGGTGGCAAACAGGCACGGCCGGTGGTAGTTCAGGAACGGGTTGAGGTACTCCCGGCAGAAGGTGTCAAAGCGAGCGGCGTGGCGGCGGTGGATATGCTCGTAGCCGAACTCCTTGCGCACCACGGCCCCATTCTTGGTTTCGGCCAGGCCGTTGTCGTTGCTGTGCCGCGGTCGGCTGCGCGTGAACTCGATGCGCAGCTTGTCCAGCAGCCGCGCCACCTTGTAGTTGACGTACTCGCTGCCGTTGTCGGCGTGGAAACAGAAGTGGCCCCGCAAATCTGAACAGCGCGATAAGTGGAAACTCCGGGCATGAAGCTGGGCCGAAGAATGGCCTGGCGAGAAGGAGTTTTTGATGGTGAAGAAATCAGCGCGGCGCACCCGGCGCACCCACAGTCCGGCGTTCAAGGCGCGGGTGGCCCTGGCCGCTTTGCGTGATGACAAGACGATGGCCGAGCTGTGCAAGGAGTACGAGGTGCACCCCAGCCAGATCTTGGACTGGAAGCGCCAACTGCTTGAGGGGGCTGCTGACGTCTTCGGCGCCGGCAGTCGAGTCTTGCCGCCGGTGGACCTGGCGCCACTGCACGCCAAGATCGGCCAGCTGGCGCTGGAGAATGATTTTTTAGAACGCGCGCTCACCAAGGCGGGATTGCTGAGCGCAAAGCCATGATCGACCGTGATCACGCGCTGCCCATCACGCGCCAGGCCAGCCTGCTGGGCATGAGCCGAGGCTCGGTGTACTACCTGCCCAGGCCCACCAGCGCGGCCGACCTGGAGCTCATGCGCCGCATCGACGAGTTGCACCTGGAGTACCCATTCATGGGCGCCCGCATGCTGCGCCGTCAACTGCATCGCCAGGGCATGGACGTGGGCCGGCGCCACATCGCCACCCTGATGCGGCGCATGGGCATCGAGGCGCTGGCGCCGCAGCCGGGCACCAGCAAACGCGCGCCGGGCCACAAGATCTACCCGTACCTGCTACGCAAGCTGGCCATCGAGCGGTCCAACCAGGTCTGGGCGCTGGATACGACCTACATCCCGATGGCGCGCGGCTTCGTCTACCTCACCGCGGTGGTGGACGTGGCCAGCCGCCGGGTGCTGGCGCACAAGGTGGCCATCACGCTGGAGGCCTGCCATGCACGGGAGGTCATCGAGCAGGCGTTTGCCCGCTGGGGTACGCCCGAGATCGTCAACACCGACCAGGGCAGCCAGTTCACCGCCACCGAGTTCACCGACCTGGTGCTGGGCCAGGGCTGCCAACTCAGCATGGACGGCCGCGGCGCCTGGCGCGACAAGGACTACGTCGCATACTGCAGCTCCTTCGCACCGTCAGGTGCAAGCTTGGCATCGAGACGCCGCAAGGCCAGTTTGGCACCCTGGGTTTTGCGCGGTCGGTCGTCGCCCGGTGGCTCGAACAGGGACTCGTTCTTGTCGGTGTATGCGTGAGCGCGCAGCAGGCCGCGTCGCCCCCAGATCTTCACGGTGTGAGGCGTGACCTTCAGGATGTCGGCCATCTCCTGCAATGTCATCAGCCCGCGTTCGCGCAGCCGATCGTAGCGCGGCTTGAGATGATAGGTGCGCGCCAGACGCGCCACCAGTTGTGGGTGGAACGCTGCGCCGGCGCCCGGGGCCATGCCGAGGGCGTTGAGGATGTCTGCGATCTGGGCGAACGTATGTT
>JADKIA010000015.1 GCA_016721465.1 Ideonella sp.
TGCGCCCGTGTGGGCGTACGCGTGCCGATCGGCGGGGTCAGCGCCGATGGTCAATTCCGCCCGAGCCTAACTAGACTTCCGCCATCGCAGCCCCACGACCTGCCACCGCGACCCGCATCGTCATCAGCGGCACCGGCCTCTACCAGCCGCCGCGTCATCACCAACGCCGAACTGGTCGGGCCTTCAATGCCTATGCCAACCAGTTCAGCAGCCACAACGCAGCCCGCATCGAGTCCGGCGAAGTGCAGGCCATGGTGAGCTCAGTGTGAGTTCATCGAGAAGGCCTCGGGCATCAAGCAACGCTACGTGATCGACAAGCAGGGCGTGCTCGACCAGATCGCATGCGCCGCGATTCGAGCCGCGCGATGACGACCAGCTCTCGCTGATGGCCGAGATCGCGGCCGACGCGGCGCGCAGGCGCTGGCCGCCGCCGGCAAGCAGGGATCGGACGTCGACATGGTGCTGTGCGCCAGCGCCAACATGCAGCGCGCCTGCCCAGCCATGGCGGTGGAAATCCAGCAGGCCATCAGCGCCGGCGGCTATGGGTTCGACATGAACGTGGCCTGCTCGTCCGCCACGTTCGCGATGGGAGCAGGCCGTGAACGCGGTGAAGTGCGGCACCGCCAGAATGCGTGCTGATGGTCAGCCCCGAGATCACCTCGGCACACCTGGAGTAGCGCGACCGCGATTGCCACTTCATCTTCGGCGACGTGTGCACGGCGATGATCATCGGGCGGCCGACACCGCCACGTCGGCTGACCAGTGGGAGAGTGCTGGGCACCAGGCTCGCCACGCAGTTCTCGAACAACATCCGCAACAACTTCGGTTTCGCCAGACCGTTGCGAGGACACCGATCCGGACGCCCGCGACAGACCTTCCGGCAGGAGGGTCGCAAAGGTGTTCAAGGAAGTGGTGCCGCTGGCTGCGGCGCACATCGAGGGGCCACCTGAAGAGCCTCGGCTTCGAGACCGGGCAGATCCGGCGCTTCTGGTTTGCACCGAGGCCAACGAAGGCATGAACCAGTTCGTGCTGCGCAAGCTGGTGGGCCGGGACGTCACGAACGACATCGCCCCGCTGATCCTGGACACCTACGCCAACACCGCCTCGGCGGGTTCGATCATCGCCTTTCACGAACACCATGGCGACATGGTGCCGGGCGACGTGGGCGTGATCTGTTCCTTCGGGGCCGGTTATTCGGTGGGCAGCGTGGTGGTTCGGCGCCTGTAGGCGCCAACGGCCGCCCCCTAAATCACCAAAGGCGCGTCCGGCAGCTCGTTGGTGTCGGCATCTTGCGCTTGCCGCGCGAAGTGCACGCGCAGCAGTTCGTCCACCGCGTCCACCGCCGCGTTCAGGCCGGTCTCGAACTGCCCGGCCCGCAGGCCTGGCTTCATGCGCTCAAGGATGGCGGCCCACTGCGCCGCAGTGGCGTGCGGGTTCAGGCCGCGGTCGGCCACGATCTCGATCGTGTGCTCGGCCAGCAGCAGGTAAATCAGCACGCCGTTGTTGTGCTCGGTGTCCCAGACCCGCAGCTTGCCGAACATCATCAACGCCCGGGCCCGCGCCGGCAGCCGCTTCCACAGGTAGGACCAGGGCAGCCCGGCCTCGATGCAGATGCGGATCTCGCCGCTGTGCCGCCGTTCGCTGGCGGCCACTCGGTCGGTCAGGCGCGACAAGGCGTCGGCGGGCAGCGCCCGGCGCACGTCGGTCTGGTCGCGCCAGCGGTGGCGAAGCATGCGTCCGATACGGTTCATCACCAGCTCCCGGACGCGCCACCGCCCCCGAAGTCGCCACCACCACCGGACGAAAAACCGCCCCCGCCCCCCCCCCGCCCCCGCCCCCGCTGCCGCCGAAGCCGCCGCCACCGAAGATCACCGGCGGCCCGCCACGGCCACCGCGCGACCCACCGCCGCTGCCGCCGCCAGCACCGAGCACGATGGCTGCCAGCAGGGCCACCACGCCCGCCGCCCCGGCGAACAACAGGCTCGCGGTGAACAGCCAGACCAAGCCCCGGCGCCGGCGCCAGTGAGCAAGGCGCCCAACTTGCGCCCGAACACGCTGCCCAGCACGCCAGCGAGCACCGGCACGGCGACAAACAGGATCATCACCACCTCCTGCGCCCCGAAGCCGTCCAGACCGACCGTCGTGTCCGGGCTTGGCAGCGGGGCTGGGCAGTGTTCGCCCCACACGCGCGCCATCAAACCATCAACGCCCGCGTTCAGGCCGCCGGCGTAGTCGCCCTGCTTGAAGGCCGGGGTGATGGCGCGGTCAATGATCTGGCGTGCAGCGAGGTCGGGGACCGCGCCCTCAGGGCCTTAGCCACCTCGATGCGGATCTTGCGGTCGTCGCGCGCCACCACCACCAGCAGGCCATCGCCGACCGTCCTGCGGCCGATCTTCCAGCTGTCGGCCACACGCTGCTATAGCTGGCGATGTCCTCCGGCTGCGTGGTGGCCACCAGCAGCAGCACGATTTGCGGACCGGCCTCGGCTTCGAAGCCGGCGAGCTTGGTCTCCAGCGCGCTGCGTTGCGGCGCACTGAGCACCTGGGCCAGGTCCACCACCCGGGCGCTGAGTGCGGGCACGGCTTGCACGTCCTGGGCCAATGCCAGGGCCGGCGCGGCCAGCGCCAGCACAACAGCAGCGCCCAGGGCGCGCGCACCTTGGTCACGGCAGGCTCACTTGGAGGCTGCGGGCGCTGGTGCCTTGTCGAAGCTCACCGAAGGCGGCTTGCTGATGGTGGCCTCGTTCTCCACCGTGAAGCTGGGCTTGACGCTGTAGCTGAACATCATCGCCGTCAGGTTGGTCGGAAAGCTGCGGGTCAGCGTTGTAGTCCGCCACCGCCTTGATGTAGCGGTTGCGCGCCACGGTGATGCGGTTTTCGGTGCCTTCGAGTTGCACACGCAGATCCTGGAAGGCCTGGTTGGCCTTCAGGTTCGGGTACTGCTCACTCACCATCAGGCGGCTGAGCGCGCCCGACAACTCACCCTGCGCGGCCTGGAACTTCTTGAAGGCCTCCGGGTTGTTGATCAACTCGGGCGTGGCCTGGATGCTGGTGGCCTTGCTGCGGGCCTCGATCACCTTGGTGAGCGTGTCCTGCTCAAGCCGGCCTCGCCCTTGACCGTGGCCACGAGGTTGGGGATCAGGTCGGCGCGGCGCTGGTACTGATTGAGCACCTCGGACCAACCGGCCTTGACGCCCTCGTCCTGGCGTTGGAAGTCGTTGTAGCCGCAGCCCGAGAGCAACATCACCGCGCTGAGTGCCGTCGTGGCGAGGCTTTGCGAGAAACCGACATCGATGGACTCCTGTCTTGCGGAAAGGCCCCGCGCTGAAGTATGGGGCTGCTGTGGCGGATTTCAAGCCATGGAGGCGAAGGCCGCCTGGCCGCCACACCCGCGCGTGTCCCCAACACCGAGAAGGCGCGTGCAGAATGCGGGGCCCAGGCGGCAATAAGGTCGCCGCACGTCCGGCCCAAACTCGTCAAAGTGCAGGTGGGACGCACGAAGCCACAGGGAGAACGGCATGAACCATTCCAAGCGGAGCCGCACCGTGCGTGTGGCGTGGGCTGTCGTCACGGCGATGCTGCTGCCCTTGGCCGCGCACGCGGCGCTCGATCCGGTACCGATCGAGGCTTTTTTCAAGCCCGCCAAGCTGCGCATGCCCAAGCTGTCACCCAGTGGACGCTGGCTGGCGACACTGACCAGCCTGCCCGAGCGCCGCGTCGGCCTGATGATGGTGGATCTGGACGGCAAGCAGGACCCGCACTTCATCGAGGCCTCCCCACGGCCGACGTGGCGTGGTTCGGCTGGGTCAGCGACGACTGGTTGATCTTCTCGATCGACGATCCCGACAACCGCGACGACAAGCCGCGCTCCGCGGCCTGATGACCGTGCGGCGCGATGGCGGCGAGTCGCGCATGCTGGTGCAACGCGAATACCGCTTCAACGACCCGATTGCCACGCGCAAGATCCTGGGCCCGAACCATGAGTTTCTTGGCTACGGCGCGCCGGGCAGCAACGAGATCGTCGTCGGCGAGTTCAAGTGGGACACGGGTGGCGAGTACAGCCACACCGTGCCGATGGTGCTCAATGTGGCCACCGGCGCGGTGCGCAGCCTGCTGAAGGATGCACCCAAGGCCTCGGACTGGCTGCTGGATGGCCAGGGGCGCGCCCGAGCCGCGCTGGGCACCGACGGGCCGGACGCCTTCGTGCTGTGGTCGGACGGGCCGGACAAGCCCTGGCGCCAGATCAGCAAGGCCCCGCGCTTCGAGCAGCCCTTCGGGTTGGCCTACATCGACGACAAGGGCCTGATGGTTCGCACCTGGGACACCCAAGGCCACACCGGTGCGCAGCTTCGACTGGTCAAGGGCCGGCCAGGGCCGGAGGCACTGCTGGCCACGCCGGGATTCGACGGGCCGGTGAGGCCCGTGGATCGGCGCGATAGCGACATTGTCGACGGCGTGCGCCTGGCCGTGGACGGCACGGCCACCGTGTGGTTCAACCCGACCATGAAACGCATCCAAGCCGAAGTGGACGCCGGCCTGCCGGGGCGCCTGAACCTGCTCAGCTGCCGGCCCTGCGACGGCCCGCGCGTGGTGTTGGTGTCGTCCTACTCGGACCGCAGTGCCGGCGATCACCTGATCTACCGTCCGCAGCAAAAGAAGTGGCAGCTGATTGGCAGCTCACGGCCGGACATCGACGAAAAGCGCATGTCGCCCTTGAGCTTTCACCGCACCAGGGCCCGTGATGGCCTGGACTTGCCGCTGTGGGTGACGCGGCCGATCGGCGCCACGGAAAAGCCGCAGCCCGCCGTGGTGATGGTGCATGGCGGGCCCAATGTGCGCGGCACCTATTGGGGCTGGGATGCCGACGCCCAATTCCTCGCCTCTCGCGGCTACGTGGTGATCGAGCCCGAGTTTCGCGGCAGCCGGGGCTATGGCGTGTCGCATTTCCGCGCCGGCTGGAAGCAGTGGGGCCTGGCCATGCAGGACGACGTGAGCGATGCGCTCAAATTCGCCGTTGGGCAGGGCTGGGTCGACCCGACCCGTGTGTGCATCATGGGTTTCAGCTATGGCGGCTATGCCACGCTGATGGGCCTGGTGAAGGACCCGGACCAGTACCGCTGCGGCATCGCGGGCATGGCGGTGTCCGACCCGAGGAACATGTTCAGCATGCACTGGTCCGACATCTCCGATTCGGCGCGCCAATACAGCCTGCCCACGCTGATGGGCGACCCAAAGAAGGACGAAGCCCAGTTCATCGCCACCTCGCCGGTGGAGCAGGTGGCACGCATCAAGCGCCGCTGCTGCTTCTGCACGGCTTCAAGGACCAGCGGGTGCCTGTCGAGAATGGCGAGCGCATGCGCGACGCGCTGCTCAAGCATGGCAAGAAGGTGGAGTGGCTGCTCTACCCGGACGAGGCCCACGGCTTCCAGCGGCCGGACAACCGCATCGATTTCTGGCGCCGCGCCGAGGCGTTTCTCGCTGTGCACCTGAAGCCCGAACCCAAGTAGGGCGAGGCCGCGCGGCGCAGTCTAGGGCAATGCTGAAAAAGCCGTCAACGAATAGATGGCTAACACGTTAACTACGTATGAAGCAGCAAACACTCGCCATGGCCGCCGATCAGCAAGCCGCATTTGAACAATACCGCAAGCCGACCAAACGCGACGTGTTCCTTCCAGACGATGGAGGCGATCGTGCCCTGGGCGCAGCTGTGCGAAGTGATCGAGCCGCATTACCCCAAGGGCGAAGGCGGACGCCCGCCCATCGGGCTGGAGCGGATGCTGCGGATGCACTTCGTGCAGCACTGGTTCAACTTGGCCGATGAAGCCTGCGAGGAGGCGCTGCTCGACAGCACGAGCTTGCGGCGCTTCGTGGGCATCGATCTGGGTCGCGAGCGGGTGCCCGACGGAACGACGCTGCTGAAGTTCCGACGCCTGCTGGGCGAGCACAAGCTGGGCGAGCAGCTGTTCGCCAAGGTAGGCGAGCTGCAGGCCAAGGGTGTGAAGGTGGGCAAGGGCACGATCGTGGACGCAACCATCATCGGGGCACCCAGCTCGACGAAGAACGCGGACAAGGCGCGCGACCCCGAGATGCACCAGACCAAGAAGGGCCAGCAGTGGTACTTCGGGATGAAGCTGCACATTGGCGTGGACAGCAAGACGGGCCTGACTCACAGCGCCGTGGTGACGGCGGCCAACGTGCACGACAAGCATCCCCTGCCGGACCTGCTGCACGGCGACGAGCAGCGCGTGTACGGCGACAGCGCGTATTCGGGCCAGCGCGAGCTGATTCAAAGCAAGGCGCCCAAGGCGAAGGACCTGACCAACGAGCGCGTGCGCAGGCGCGGCGGCGAGGTCGACGAAGCCAAGTGGGCGAGAAACCACGAGAAGTCCAAGATTCGAGCGCGGGTTGAACATGTCTTCGGTGTGGTCAAGCGGCTGTGGGGCTTCAGCAAGACACGCTACCGGGGCTTGGCCAAGAACGCCACTCGCGCGTTCACGGCGCTGGCGCTGGCCAACATCTTCATGTCGCGAGCGCGGCTGATGGCACAGGTGCGTCCATGAGGACGAAAACAGGGTCGAAAGACCCGTTCGCAAGGCCCGGTGGGCCTGGAAACCGATCGCCACAATCATGACTTCCCGCATCCCGAAATCATGGCCGCTGACTCACCTTGCAAGGGGTGCTTGTTCAGCGTTGCCCTAGAGCTTGACCGGTCCGCCGACGGAAGGCACGCCCACCTGCGACGCCGCCTCTCGCGCCTGCTGTTGGCGCGTGCGGTCCACGTACTGGTCGGCGCGCGCCAGCTGGTCGCGGATGATGGCGTTGTTCTGCCCCATCACGTCGATCGCCTTGGTGCGGAAGTTGTCCATCGCGTCCATGGCCTGGAAGGTCTGGTCGAACATCTCCTTCATCTTGTCGATGCCCAGCATGGGTTCTGCGCAAACTGCGTGGTCTGGTCGACATGCTGGTTGAGCTGACGGCCGGTCTCGCTGATCAGGTTGCCGATGGTGGCGTTCACGCCCGAGAGCATCTCCATCACCTTGATCTGGTTGCCGGTGGCGCGGGCCACGGTCTGCGCCACGGCGAGTGCGCTCATGCCGGTGGTGGCCACGCGGGTGCAACCGTTCATCATCTCGCGGCCGGTCTTCTTCAGCACATCCAGCGCCAGGTAGCCGTTGATGCACACCGCCTGTTGGGTCTGGATGTCCTGCAGGTTCTGCCGGGCGTAGAACAGCACCTCCTGGCGCAGCGCCTGGGCGCGCTGCGGATCGCTGCTTTCCAGCGTGGCCACCTTCTCGGCCAGGCGCGTGTCCAGCTGCCTGGCAAAGTGAGCGGCTCCAGCCAGCTTCTGCATCGCGTCCCACAGCTTGCCGCGCGTGGCTTCGATGTCGACCACGTCCTTCTGCATGTCGTCGCGTGCGGCGTAGAGCTGCGACATCGAGGTCTTCAGCTGCTCCGCCGCGGTCTGGTACTTGCGAAAGTAGGCTTCCAGCTTGTTGCCGAAGGGGATCATGCCCAGCAGCTTGCGCGGCTGCATCAGGTCGCCGTCGTTGCCGGGGTTCAGTTCGTCCAGCTGCGCACGGATGTCGGCGATGGCCTTGTAGGCCGACGTGTCCTCGATGCCGGCGAAGTTGCGCTGCATGAAGCGGCCCTGCATCAGGCTGGACGCATTGGACACCTCCTCGCGACCCAGTGCGAAGGCGCTGTCCAGCCGCGACTTGAAGGCGTCGGAATGAATGTCCTCGGTGGCCAGCGCGTCGATGAAGCGCAGCACCTGCTGGTCCACCGCCTGCATCGCTTCGGGCTTCAGCGGCACGGCCTCGCGGCTGGATTCGGCCGGCACCGGGCTGATGACCTCGGGCGGCTCCAGCCGGAACGCGGCAGGGGCCAAGCTTGCGGAGGTGGGTGCGGGTGAGGACGGGTTGGTCATGGGTCAGTTCTCCTTGGCGGGCGGTGCGCCGGCCGGCAACGCGGCGGACTGGGGGAGGTTGAGCGCCGGCGATTCGGCTTCGGGGGCCAGGCCCGGCAGCGCGGCCGCCTCGCCGAACTTCTGCTTCAGAAACTTGGAATGCACCAGGAAGGCATGCGCGTCCTGCGAGGCCAGGTCGTCGCCGAGCTGGCGCACCTTGGCTTCGAGCTCGGCGACGGTGTCCTTGAAGGTTTCCTGCGCCGTCTTGCCGTTCTCCAGCACATGGCCGGTGGCATAGGCCGCCGGGATCGACAGGTAGGTGTTCAGCGCTTCGGGCAGGTAGCGGATGGCGATGTGGCGGGCATGGAAGCTGTCCTGCAGCGACAGGCTGCCGCGCGAGCGCTCCCATTGCTGCAGCAATCCGTCGAGCGCCTTGCACAGCTCCAGCACGCGGGCCTGCAGGCTGGCCGGGATGCGGTTGTCGGGGTTGTGCTCGGTGAGCCGGCGCACGCCGTTCAGCGCGCGCTCCATGGCTTCACGCGCATCGCCTTCGTCGCTGAACTGCAGCGCTTCCCACTCGGGTTCCCGCTTCGACGGAAAGCCCAGCCACAATCCTCCGCCGACGAAGCCGGCCGCATAGCCCAACGCCGCCACGCCCAGGCCCAGCGTGCCGAGCAGCCCCAGGGCCTTGAGCACCAGCACCAAGCTGGCCAGCCCCAGGCCGCACCAATTGGCGGGGGAGGTGAGCCAGCGCAGGATCACTGGTAGGCCCGGATGTCCTTGAACACGCTGTACAGCGGCGTGCGGCGCGCGTCGAACACCTTGCCGCCGGTGGTGGCCACCAGGTCGTTCAGCGCGGCCGGGTTGGCCTCGCCAAACAGCACCATGAAGACAGGGATGCCGCGTACGTCTTCCGGCAGTGCCGCGTAGTCCTGCTTGAAGCGCGCCAGGTCGCGGCCCTTGTTATTTTCGCCATCGGTGAAGGCCACCACCGAGTACTGGTACTTCGGGTTCTTCTTGCGTTCTTCGAGCATCTGCGTCAGTGCCTGGTACACCGCGTCGTACAGGGCCGTGCCGCCCTTCATCTGCAGGCCGTCGGCGAAGTTGCGCACCTCGGTCAGCACCTGCTGCTTGGCGTCGCTGTCGGCCTGCAGCTCCACGCCCCGCTGGGCCGTGGTGCCCGCCGGCACGGTGAAGGCGGTGAGGCCGTAGGGCGTCTCGGCAAAAGGCTGCATCCACAGCTTCTCGCGGTTGGTGAGCTTGGCGATGCGGCCGGTGAGCGAGGCGTCGGCGCCGGCGATGTAGTGGATGGCCTGCACCAGCTGGGCGCGGCGCCCGCCGCCTTCCATGCTGCCGCTGGTGTCGAGTACGAAGGTGCTGGCGATGGGCAGGCGGAACTCATTGAGGTAGGCCGCGATCAGGCCGTCGGCCAGCGCGCGGTCCGGCGAGAAGGGCAGCTCGACGTGCATGCCTTCCCTGGGCAGCAGGTCGCTCAGTTGAGCCGTCAGCTCGGGCTTGATCGGGCGGCGCAGGGTTTGCCTGGCCAGCCACACTTGGGCGGTCTCGCTCTTCAGGTACTCCACCACCTTCAGGTAGTCGGCACGGCGCGCTTCGTCGAGCAGCATGAAGGGGTAGTCGGCCGTGCTCACGCCCTCGTGCGGGTAGATCAGCCGGAGCTTCTCGCGCAACTTGCCCGAGGCATTGAGCGACAGCAGCCAGCTCTCGTAGTTGATGAAGGCGTTGACGCGCGTGCCCTGTTGCGCGATGAACTGTTCCGACAGGTAGGTGGAGTTGTCGCCCGGCAGCTTGTAGCCTTTGAGGAAATCGGCAATCGCCTTGCGGTCCACATCGGCGGCACTCAAGGCTTCGGCCTTTTGGCTGGCGGCCGCCACCACGCCCATCAGCGCCATGAAGCCCTGGTTGGAGGTGGCCGGGTTGGAGAGGGCGTAAGTGAGCTTGCCGTCGCGCGCCGCGTTGGCGATGTCTTTCCAGGTGAGCTTGGCCGCCGCAGCCGGATCGGCCCAGCCCAGCTTGGCCGCAGACGATTCGCTCACGCCCACCGCGATGGGCGACAGCATGATCTTTTCCTGCAGCTTGACGCGGCTCTGGCCTTGCGCGTCGGACAACAGGTATTTGGCATTGGCGAACCAGGCCGCGTCGGCCTTGGCGTTGCCGGTGAGCACGGCCTCGGTGCTTTCCATCGTGCCGCCGAACGTGAAGCGCAGTTTCACGCCCGTGGCCTTCTCCACCATCTCCTGCAGCGGCAACACGTCGCGCAAGTCGCTGGTGGCGAGCACCTTGAATTCCGGCGCCGTGGCGGCAGGGACTGCTGGCGCCGCAGGCGGGGGCGGCGGCTCCTTGCGACCGCAGGCCGACAGCAGCGCCAAGGCGGCCGTGGCCGCCAGGATCCAGCGGCGAGACTTCATTGCGTCATCTCCTTGGACACCAGGTCGATCATCTCAGCCATGATGTCGAACGACGGCGGGTCGACCACTTCGGTGACCCGCGGCTGCACGGACAGGCCGGTGGGCTTGACGGCACTGACGAAGCGCTCGGTGTCGGCAATGCGAAAGCCGTATTCCACCGCGATGCCCTGCAACTCGGCATTGTTGGTCAGCAGCTCACCCAGCGCCTTGGCGCGCTCGTTGGTGGCCACGAACACCACCTTGTTGACGATGGTGGGCTTGGGGTAGAGCAACACCATGTCGGCGCCCACGCCCTTCTTGGCCAGCGCGTGGCTCACCAGCTGGTTTTCGTAGATGAAGGCCATCGGCGTCTTGCCGATGCCGATGGCGACGTAGTCGTCGAAATTGCCGTTCACGTAGTTTTCTTGATAGCCTTGGCGCTTGAACAACTCGGCCAGCTTGGCCGCATCGGCCTGTGCGCCGGCACGGTCGGTGACCAGATCACCGTGCAGGGCGTAGCTGGTGAGCGCCAGGTACATGGCGGCGGAGTTGCTGCGCCGCACGTCGGTGGTGGACACGAGCACGGCGCGCGACACGTCGTAGCCACTCGAATCCTTCAGATCCTTCCAGCGCTTCTTGGCCAGCATCAGGGCGGTGAGCTTGGCCATGTCCACCGCATAGACCTTGGGCTGCATCGGCGTGGCCAGGCCATTGGCCACCAGGATCTTGGCGATCGGCTCCCACGAGGCAATGACCAGCGGCGTGTGGAAGGGCGACACCTGCGCTGCGGCGATGTTGGCCTTGCGCGCCGCGTCGGCGATCTGGTTGGCCGCCACCACCCCGCTGGGGAAGAAGAAGTCGGGCGTGGCGCCGGCCACCACCTTGCCGGCCATGTCGCGGCTGCCCACGCGCGCCACATGCACCGGCAGCCGGTTGGCGGCCAGCACCCGCTGCACGCGCTCGTCCTTGAAGTAGGGCTCCACGTCCACCGCGATCAGCCCTTCCAGTGCGGCGGTGTTGGCCACGGCGATGGCTTCGCGCTTCTGTGCCGACTCCAGTTGGTGCCCGCGCAGCGACCAGGTGAGCGCGCCGCCGAACAAGACCAGCAGCAGCAAAGTGACGACGATCTTGACCGGCTTGGACATGAGCTTTGCAACCCGTTGAAATCGAAGAGCCGGCGGGATCATACGGCGCGGGCCGCCCGCGATAATCGACGCATGAACGCCGCCCTGCAAAACGACACCTTCCTGCGCGCCTGCCTGCGCCAGCCCACCGACCACACGCCGCTTTGGCTGATGCGCCAAGCTGGGCGCTACCTGCCCGAATACAAGGCCACGCGGGTCAAGGCGGGCAACAGTTTCATGGGGCTGGCCACCAACCCGCAGTTCGCCACCGAGGTGACGCTGCAGCCGCTGGACCGCTTTGCGCTCGACGCGGCGATCCTGTTCTCAGACATCCTCACCGTGCCCGACGCCATGGGCTTGGGCCTGAGCTTCGGCGCGGGCGAGGACCGCGGTTCGCCCACCCGGTGCGCGACGAGGCCGACGTGGCCAGGTTGGCCATTCCGGACATGGACAAGCTGCGCTATGTGTTCGACGCGGTCACCTCCATCCGCAAGGCCCTGCTCACCACCGACCGCCAAGGCCGCCCGGTCGGGCGCGTGCCGCTGATCGGCTTCAGCGGCAGCCCCTGGACCTTGGCCTGCTACATGGTCGAAGGTGCGGGCTCGGACGACTACCGCCTGGTCAAGACCATGATGTACAGCCGGCCCGACCTGATGCACCGCATCCTGGCCGTCACCGCCGACACCGTGGCCCTCTACCTCAATGCCCAGATCGAGGCTGGCGCCCAGGCCGTGATGGTGTTCGATTCCTGGGGGGGCGTGCTCGAGCACCGTGCCTTCGAGACCTTCAGCCTGGCCTACACCCGTCGGGTGCTGGCGCAGCTCAAGCGTGAGCACGACGGCCAGCGCGTGCCCTGCATCGTGTTCACCAAGGGCGGTGGCCTGTGGCTGGAGCAGATCGCCGCCACCGGGGCCGACGTGGTGGGGCTGGACTGGACCTGCGACCTGGGCCTGGCGCGCCGGCGCGTGGACGATCAGGTGGCGCTGCAAGGCAATCTCGATCCGATGGCCCTGTTCGCGACGCCCGAGGCGGTGGCGGCCGAGGCCCGCGCGGTGCTCGACAGCTTCGGCCCGCAACGCCGCGCCGATGGGCGCTGCGGCGGCCATGTGTTCAATCTGGGCCACGGCATCAACCAGCACACCCCGATCGAGAACGTGCAGGCGCTGGTGGAAACCGTGCATGCCCACTCGCAACACATTCGGCAACAGGGTTGACCCCAGGCCAAGCCCCTTCAATTTCTCTGGGTAAGTGAGTGCTCAGGGCTTGACTTATCCCCAAAATTTGCGTCAGCCCCATGGGGCGGCATCTGCAACGCACTGCACCATGAAGAATCGCGGAAATTCGTGCTAAGTCTTTGAAAAATAAAAAGATTTTCCGGTGTGCTGCAGGATTGGGCAAACCAGCCGGAGGCGGGCAACATCAAGCACTTAGCGCGCTCGCCAGCAGCTTTCCCACAAAGTTATCCACAGAAATGGGGGATAGGTGGAAAAGCCGTTTTCAATCATGGACTTAAGTGCGTCTCTTGATGTTTCGCTGCACAAGTCCCCCCGGTTGAGGGGGTTCTGGCGTGCTTGAGGGCCTGCGCACCTCGGTGGCGGTGGAGACCCCGCAGCACAGCGGCCTGGCCGGTGCGCTGGACTATTTGAGCGAGCACCCGCTGACGCCGGGAACCTTGCTGCGCGTGCCGCTGGGCAAGCGCGACATGCTGGGCATCGTCTGGCATGCCGCCACGCCCGGACACGCAGTGCCCGATTCGGTGGCACTGCGGCCGGTGGGCCCGGTCTTCGAAGGCCTGCCGCCGCTGCCACCCGCCTGGTTGACCCTGGTCGACTTCGCGGCCGCCTACTACCAACGCGGCCTGGGCGAGCTGGCCCTGGCGGTGCTGCCGCCCGAGCTGCGCAAACAGGATGCCCCGGGCCTGGCCAAAAGGCTGGCACGCCTGATCAAGCGACTGGACAAGGCAGAACTGGCGCCCGTCGACACCGAGGTGCCCAGACCGGACCTGGGCACGGCGCAGCGCCTGGCGCTGAACGCCATCGAAGCGGCGTTCACCCAGCCGCGGCCGCTGCCGCTGCTGTTGCACGGCGTCACCGGCAGCGGCAAGACCGAGGTCTACCTGCGCGCGGCCGAGGCGGTGCTCGACCAGGGCCGCCAGGTGCTGGTGCTGGTGCCCGAGATCAACCTCACGCCACAACTCGAAGCGCGCTTCGAGCAGCGCTTTCCGGGCCGGCGCCTGGTGGCCATGCACAGTGGGCTAACTCCGGTGCAGCGGCTGTCGCACTGGTTGCAGGCGCTGCTGGGGCGTGCCGACATCGTGCTGGGCACGCGTCTGTCGGTGTTCGCGCCGCTGCCCAAGCTGGGCCTGGTGGTCGTCGACGAGGAGCATGACCCGTCCTACAAGCAACAGGAGGGTGCCCGCTATTCGGCGCGCGATCTGGCGGTGTACCGCGCCCACCTGGAGCGCGTGCCGGTGATCCTGGGCTCGGCCACGCCCTCGCTGGAAACCTGGCAGCGCGCGCAGGAAGGACGTTATCAGCTGCTCACGCTCGCGCAGCGCGTGGGCGACGGCGCGCTGCCGCGCGTGCGCCTGTTCGACATGGGCGTGTTGCCGCGCAGCCAGGGGGCAGCGCCCGTGCTGGCGCCGCTGGTGCTGCAGTCGCTGCGCGAGCGGCTGCAGCGTGGCGAGCAGAGCCTGGTCTTCCTCAACCGCCGCGGCTACGCGCCGGTGCTGCACTGCGCCGAATGCGGCTGGAAGAGCGGCTGCCCGCACTGCAGCGCCTGGCGCGTGTTCCACAAGACCGAGCGCACGCTGCGCTGCCACCATTGCGGCTTCACCGAACGGGTGCCGCGCGCCTGCCCGGAATGCGGCAACCTGGACATCGCCCCCATCGGCCGCGGCACCGAGCGCCTGGAAGAGCAACTGGCCGAGCTGCTGCCCGGCGCCCGCATCGCACGGCTGGACGCCGACACCGCGCGCGGCAAAGGCCAGCTCGAAAGCCGCCTGGCCGAGGTGCACGCCGGCGAGGTGGACGTGCTGGTGGGCACGCAGATGGTCACCAAGGGGCACGACTTCCGGCGCATCACGCTGGTGGTGGCCATCAACCCCGATTCGGCCTTGTTTGCCGCGGACTTTCGAGCACCCGAGCGTCTGTTCTCGCTGCTGATGCAGGCCGGTGGCCGCGCCGGGCGCGACGCGGCGGCGGCCGAACGCAGCGAGATGTGGATCCAGACCTGGCATCCCCAACACGCCTTGTACGCGGCCTTGAAGACCCACGACTTTGCCGCATTTGCCGCCAGCCAGCTGGCCGAGCGGCGCGGCGCCGGCCTGCCGCCCTTCAGCCACCTGGCGTTGCTGCGTGCCGAGGCGCGCGATGCGGCCGTGGCCATGGGGTTCCTGCGCGCCGCTGCCGAGGCCGCCGCGCAGCTGGCCGGCGCCGACGAGGTGATGATCTATCCGCCCGTGCCACCCACGGTGCAGAAGGTGGCCGGCATCGAGCGGCTGCAGATGCTCATCGAATGCCCGTCGCGAATGCGCCTGCAGCGCCTGCTGGCCGATTGGCTGCCGCGCCTGCACGCCGTGCGCGGCGAGCACAAGGGCCTGGCGCGCTGGGCGATCGACGTGGACCCCTTGGCGATCTGACGGCCATTGGGGGACGGCCGACCATGGCTGGCCTGAGCGCTCAGACGGGCTCCAGCGTCCAGCGCGTGCCCAGCACCTCCAGCTGCATGCCGTCCACCGCCAACCCCGCGCCGCGGGCAGCGGCCAGCACGGCCTCGGGTTGCACCACCGCCAGCGTGAAGCCGGCCACGCCATCAGCGGCGCCGGCAGGTGCGGCCACGAAATCGGCAAAGCCCGCGGTCAATGCAAGGCGCCAGCACCCTTCCATGGCCACCGGGGCTGGCTGGCCCAGCACCTGGGCCCAGCGCTGCGCCAAGGCCGCGGGGTCGACGGCCTGCAAGGTGATGCCGCGCACGCACTGCTGGCCGCTCGGCCCGGGCTGCACTCGCCACTGCGGCCCGCCCCAGCGCCAGGACGCTGCGGGGCGGGGCTCGTCCACCGACACGATGGCGCCGCCCACGTCCTTGGGGTGCAGGTGCATGGCGCTGATGTCTTCCAGCTCGATCTGCCACACGCTGCGCACGCCCAGTGCCGCAAAGCGCGCTCGCTCGCGCGCCAGGCTGTCGGTCTGCAGGATGAGCATGTAGCCACCGTCGCCGTGCCGCGCCAAGTGGCGGCCGCAGGCGGTGTCGGCCCGCACCGGCGAGATCACCTCGATGAACTGATCACCGAAGCTGAACACCGCGTTGTCGATGCCGAACTCGGCCACGCCAGGGTCCTGGAATGGTGGCGGCAGTTCAAGCAGCGAGGCCAGCAAGCCACTGCCGCGGCGCAGGTCCTGCGCCGCGAAGACGATCTGACGGATGCGCATGGTCTGGGCCCTTCATCGCCATGAAACCAGCCCCGACTCTACGGCGCTTGGTCAGCGACCGCGCTCAGCTGTGCAGTGCGCGCTCGGTGGCGCGACGGCACGGCTGCACGGCTGCACGGCTGCACTGCGCCATGCGCGCAACCACACGTTCTCATCGAGCGATCATGGCGTTGCGGTCCCGCACGAAGGCTTCCACACCGATCGCGCCAACCGCATCAGGTTGCCGCCAAGCACACGCCGCAGATCCGTGTCGCTGTAACCCCAGGTCTGCAGTGTCTGCACGATGCGTTCCAACTGCTCGGGTGCCACCATGCGTACACCTTTCTTGTACCCCAATTCGGCCGGAAAGGTGTGCGCCATCTTGGCCAGGTAGTCGTCCATTTCCTGGGCATCGAACACATAGTCAAGACCCAGCGCAACATGTTGCGGTCCGACCAGCTGGGCCACATGGTCGACGTGGCGGGCAAAGGTCTCGCTGCTGTTGTCGTTCTGGCCCAGGAAGCTGCCGATGCCGTTGATGCCGACCACACCGCCGGTGGCCGCGCAGGCGCGGATCAAGTCGTCCGGGATGTTGCGCGGGTGGGGGTGCAGGGCGCTGGGATTGCTGTGCGAGAAGATCACGGGCCGGGTGGCCACGTTGAGCATGACGGCACTCATGCCGGCCGCGCGCTACCGTTGCAGCTGCGGCAAGGGAGACGTGTCGTGCGGGCGCGCCAGCGGCATGCAACCAGGGTTGTCCCAGACGATGCTGTTGCGCAACAGGGTTGCAGCGTCGCTCTGGGCCGGCAGGTGCGTTGCGTTCATGGAAGCTGAACCATAGACCTGGGCGGGCTCCGATCGGTTAGGCTGCCAACACGCAGACTCAGGAGTACCGAACGCATGCCCAACCATGTCGCCCGTCCCCCCGAGAGGACCTGGTCGCCGCTGGACTTCGACCAGCAAGCCTTCAGGGCCGGTGCCAGCGAGAAGCGCTTCAAGCGCTTTGCACGCCAGGGTGTTCGCACGCTGCATGCGCACGTTGGCGGCAGCGGGATGGCGGACACGGTGGGCCTGGACGAAGGTCCTTTGCTCACGATGATCAACTGTGTGCTGCCGCGCACGGCCCGCTGGCGCTGCGACACCGATCAAGCCCTGAGCATGTTGTGTGCGTCGCGGTGTTGCGACGCTGCATTCGAGGTGGGCAGTTGGGTCCAGCTCGTTTTCAACCACCCTGAAGTGACACTGCTGTGCCTGCCTGATGGGGCAGCTGGTGCATTTCGGTCTGTCCGTGATCGACGGCGTGGCCCTGCGCGAACTTGCGCAGCTGCGCGAGATGAATCACGGTCTGGTGTTCTGGAACGTGGTGCACCAGGGGTTTGCGGGATTCGATCAGGATCGCCGCGCGCTGCGCACCGAGGGCTTGCCGGTTTTCGATGGGCCCGCACGTTCACGAGCCCCGCCCGATCGCCCGAGCGGGCTCGCACCGCAGCGCGTTGCAGGCAGGCACTCCCGTGGTGAGCGGCGCTGCCGGAATCGAAGCGCCGCACTCCGCGCTCGACTTCGATCTCGAGTCGGCGCGTGTTACCTCCGACGACCGGGGTCGGCGCCGCTTCGCCCGCGGCGGCGTGCGCACCTTGCACACGGTGGTCGGTGGCCTGGGCACCAGCGACACCGTGCGCGTCAACGCCGACACGCTGCTGACGGTCCTGAACTGTGTGCTGGCCGCGCCCGCGCGGTGGAGTTACACCGACGCCGAGCCGACCATCATGCTGCGCGCTTCGTTGAGCTGCGATGTGGCGTTTCGCCTGGCCGGTGTCGCGCCGCTGGTCTTTAACCGGCCTGAGTTGACGCTGGTGGCCCTGCCCGCCGGACGCACACTGGTTGCTGACATCACGGGTGGTGTGCGCCAGCAGGGCATGGTCGCGGTCTTCCGCGGCCCGAGCTTTGCGCGCATGTACGGGCTGGCTGACGACGAACTACCGCCGCTGCTGCGCGAAGCCCTGCGCAGCGACGGTGCGACCGGGCGGCTGGCCTCGTTGCCGCTCGATCCGCGTATCGCGGCGCTGGTCAGCGACACCATCGACACCCGGCTCGAAGGCGAGTTGCGCGTCGTGCAGTACGCCGGCCGGTTGGCCGAGCTCGTGGCCTACACCCTGGATGCGATGCAGCACGCACCGGCGTTGCACGGCCCTTCGCTGGCCCGCCAGCGCGACGCCGACCTGGCCCACGCCGCGCTGGCGCGGCTGGAGCGCGAGTACCGCAAACCACCGCTGTTCGCGGACCTGGCCCACGCGCTGGGCACCAACCAGAACAAGCTGAAGGCGGTCTTCAAGGACGCCTTCGGGCTGACGATGAGCGACTACTGCCTCGACCGCCGCGTGCGCGAGGCGCAGCAGCTGCTGCTCAAGGCCAGCCTGACGATCGCCCAGGTGGCAGAGCGCGTCGGCTACGAGCACCAGAGCAGCTTCACCGCGGCCTTCAGCGGCCATGTCGGTATGTCGCCGCGCGCCTATCGGCAGCACCGGGCGCCATTCAGCATCGCGTTGGTGCCACGCGGGGAGCGTCCGCCCGAAGCGTGAACGCCGGAGGGGGCGTCAGCCAAGTTCGCGCTCGAGATGGCCGCGCCAGGCGGGCAGCGGCAGCGCCCCGGCGCCGAGCGCGGCCTGGTGGAAGTCGCGCAGGTCGAAACGCGCACCTTGACGCGCCCGCGCGTCGTCGCGAGCGGCCATGAATTGCAGGAAGCCCCAGCGATAGGCCAGCGCCTGGCCTGGCATGTCGGTGCTGTAGCGCAGGCTTTCGCTGGCCACCTCGGCCTCGCCGCCCAGGCTGTGCTCGCGCATGCAGCGCTGCGCCTGCGCAAGGGTCCAGCCAAGCGCGTTGCATCCGGTGTCGACCACCAACCGCAGCGCACCGAAGCGTTGCAGGCTGAGCAAGCCGTACAGGTCGTAGGGGTCGTCGAACAGGCCCTGCTCCTCGGCCAGTGCGGCGGCGTACTCGGCCCAGCCCTCGTTGAAGACGGTGTAGCCGAAGGCATTGCGGCGCAGCGGGTGCAGCGAGTCCATCTCCATCTGGCGCGCGAAGTGGAAGTGGTGCCCAGGCGCCAGCTCGTGGTAGGTCAGCGGCGCGACGTTGAGCTGCAAGCGCGTGGCCAGCTCGCCAGCGTTGAAGAAGTAGATGCCGGGCTCGCCGGCGCGGCGCGGTGGTTCGTAGTAGCCGAAAGTGATCGCGGCCTCCATCGCCGCGTCCAGGCGACGCACCGCGTAGGGCGATGCCGGCAAATCATGGAACAACTGGGGCAGCAGCGGTTGCAGCCGCGCCAGGCAATGCCGATAGCGGTCGCCCAGCACCTCGGGTGATGGCGCGAGCGCACGGGGGTCGGTGCGCAGCCGGGTGTGGAAGGTGGCCTCGTCGCCGTTGAAACCGAGCCGGCTGCGCACCTCACGCATGCGCTCGGCCAGCACGCTCAACTGCTGCAAGCCGACGGCGTGAATCCGCGCCGGGTCCTGTGCTTCGCTCAGGTGCAGGCCGATCAGGCGCGCGTATTCCGCCTCACCGCCGGGCTGACGCGCCAGGCCCACATCGTTCGGCGCCACCGCCGCGTAGGCGGGGTCAGCCAGCGCCTGGACGACCGCCTGCACGGCAGGCAACACGGCCTCGTCACGCAGCCGCGCGGCCTCGGTCTGCCAGGCAGTGCGAAGCGCCGGCGCCAACGCCATCGCCGCGGGGCTGTGGGTTTGCGCGTCGAGTTGCGCAGCCAGCTGCGGGCCCAGGCGCTCCCACGCTGTGCGGGCCGGCGCGATGGCCGGGCGGGCCAGGCGCCAACCCTGGTCGGCCTGGGCATGCAGCCGGTCCAGCGCGTGACGGAGACCGGCGCTCAGGTCGCGCCACAGCGCGACCCAGCGGTCCAGCCCGGCAGCGTCTTCAACCACCACGCGGGCCAGCGTGCCGCGCGCCGTCATGCCGTGGTCGATGCTGGAGTACGGGGCCACCGGCGAGACGCGGTGCCAGGCCAGCACCGCATCGGCACGGCGTGCGGCTTCGAAGCGCAATACGGCCAGCGTCAGGCTGCGGTCGGGGTCGAGCGTGGTCTCATCCAGCGTAGCGAGCTGGCGCAGCAACGCGCGCCCCTCGTCGGCCTGTTGCTGCGCTTGGTCAAGGCTGCCGTCGGGCAGCTGCTCCAGCGGCAGGTTGTGGGTCTGGCGCAAGGCGGGCTCGGTCTGCAAGCGCGACTGCCACAGGGCATTGGCGGCGGTATCGACGGCAGCAGCAGCGTCGTTCAGAGCTTGGTCGCTCATCGGCTAGGCTCCATGTGAATCGGATGGGCAAACCCTAGCCTCGCCATCGTGCTGTGCGTTGGGCAGCGCAACGAAGATTTAGGCCAACCGCCGCGGACCCTTGGCGCACCAACCAGTGCTGCCCAGAATCAGCCGACGATGCAAGAAGACACCGACCACGATTTCGTCAGCCGCACCCGCGTGCACATCCAGCGGCCGATCGCCACGGTGTGGCCACTGCTGCGCGACCTGGGTGCGTGGAAGGAAGGCGGCGCGCCTCGCCACCACGCCGGCACACCGGGCGCCGAAGGCGAGGTGCTGCTGGCTCACGAAGGCCCTGTGCGCGACGACGGCAGCCGCCTGCGCCTGTGGCTGAAGGTGCTGCGCCAGCAGCCGCCACAGCAACTGGTGCTCAAGCTGTGGACCGAAGGCGGTGACCCGGCGCGGGGCTACGCCGACCTGTCGCTGCACCCCGCACCTGGCGGCTGCGAGTTCGTCTACAGCGTATTCGTGCAAACGCGCAGCCTGACACTGACGCCCGCCGAACATGCCGTGGCCAGCGAAAACATCCGCGCCGAGTCGGAGGCCCGCTTCGTGCGCGAGCACCTGCGCTTGAAGGCGCTGGCCGAAGGTGTCGCGTGATGGCGAGCAGACGCCCGACCGCTGGTGCCGATGCAGAGGCCGCCGCTGAGGCGCGCTTCGAGCAAGCGATGCACCTGCCGTCGTTGATCGACGGCGCCGCCTTCAGCTTCGAATACACACCCGATGGCCGCGCGGTTCGCCTGACCAGCGCCGAGGCACCCCCCGGCCAGGTCTGGGAGGTCGATGCGCGCAGCGGCGAGCGCCGCCTCGTGCCGTTGCCGGCACCCGCACCCACGCGGTTCCCCGACGCACTGGGCGAAGGCATCGAAGCCACGAGCCCGTACGCCACGCGCCAGAGCCAGGCGCCGCGCCGCTTCGAACGCCAGCAGTACTGGCAGGGCCCGTCCAGGTGCCGGAACCGGCCTCGCCCGACGGCCGCTGGTTTGCTTCCATCGTCGAAGGCAATATCGTGCTGCGCGGCCGCATCGACGGCCTGTCGAACCCGCTGACGCAAGACGGTACTCCCGAGCACGGTTGGGACATCGAGGCCGGCGTGCGCAACCCCTTCTCGCCCGATGGCCAGCACCTGTTTGCGCTGCGCGTAGACCGCCGTGCGGTGCGCCTGCACCTGTGCTGGCACCCGCTGCAACGCGACGAGCAGGTCAGCTGGGTGCGCTTCCAGCGCGCCGGCGCGGCGCTCGATGTGCCCGAGCCGCATGTCGTGCCAGTACTCGGCCGCGCGCCGCTGCCGGTGCGCCTGCCCGACGGCATGGGCGGTTTCGCCGACAGCTACGTGCGCTTGCTCGGCTGGAGCGACAACGGGCGGGAAGTCTGGTTCGTGCGCTTTGACCGCTTGCTCTCGCGCGCCGATGTCTTTGCCGCCAGCAGCCGCGACGGCGCGGCGCGCTGCGTGCTCAGCGAGACCAGCAGCACCTGGGTGCGCCTGCAGCACGACGTGCTGTGGGACGGTGACTGCGGCTTCATGCTGCTGCCTGGCGGCCAGGGCTTCATCTGGCTGTCCGACCGCGATGGTTTCCAGCGCCCTCATGCCTTTGCGGCCGACGGCACACCGCGCGGCGCGCTGGTCCAGCAACCGCCACCCGGGTTGGTTGTGCACCACATCGACGGCGTGGATACGGCCGGCGGCTGGCTCTACTTCCACGCCGGCGCCGAGCCGCGGCCCTATGACCGCCACTTCTGGCGCGTGCCGCTGCCCGGTGGCCCTGCGCAGCGCCTGAGCGAAGGTGAAGGCATCCACGACGCGCGGCTCGCGCCCGACCGACAGAGCTTCGTGGACCGCTTCTCCAGCCTGCGCGAGCCCTTGCGCGCCGAGCTGCGCAGCGCCGATGGCAGACTCATCGCGCCGCTGCACACGGCCGGCATTGGGCGTCTGCTGGCACAGGGCTGGTTGCCGCCGCAGGAGTGCACCGTGACAGCGGCTGACGGCGCCACGCCGCTGCACGGTGTGCTGTACCTGCCGCACGGCTTCGATTCCGCGCAGCGCTATCCGGTCATCGAGTACGTTTACGGCGGCCCGCAGATCCACAACCTGCCGGGGCACTTCGGCGGCGGGGGCACCGACGGCAGTGGCGGCCGCGTTGAACGTTTCGTGCAGGCGCTGGCGCAATGTGGCTTCGTCACGCTGGTGCTGGCCGCGCGCGGCACGCCCGGCCGCGGCAAGGTGTTCCAGGACGCGGCCTACCGCAGCTGGTCCGACCACGTGGTGGCCGACCACGCCGGCGCGCTGGCCCAGTTGGCGCAGACAAGGCCGTGGCTGGACACCACGCGAGTCGGCGTCTTCGGGCGCTCGTGGGGCGGCTACTTCTCGTTCCGCTTTCTGGCCGAGCGGCCGGACACGTACCACGCCGCCGTCAGCATCGTGCCGGGCTTCGACCCCTACGCTGGCATCCTCTACGAGCCGTACCTGGGTATGCCTGGCGACGATGCGGCGCCGTACGAGGCGGCTTCACCGTTCCACCTGGCTGCAGGCTTGCGCGGCGCGCTGATGCTGGTCGGCGGCACGCGCGACTTCGCCACCATTGGGGACGTGATGAAGATGGCCGACGCGCTGGTCCAGGCGCAGGTGCATCACGAGCTGCTGCTGCTGCCCAACCAGGGCCACTACGCCACCGGGGTGGCGGCCGACTTCGCTGACCGTGAGGTGCTGCGCTTCTTCCGCGCGCAGTTGTCACCCGGCAAGGCTTGAGGGGTTGGGCCGCGAGGTTCTACTCGGCCTGCAAGGCCGGCCGACGCACCCTTCGGCCGAGGCACGATTCAGCGCCAGACCTGCCGCGCAAGCCGCAACAGGTTGCCACCGAGGATGTCACGGAGGTCAGCATCGGCGTAACCGCGGCCTTGCAGCAGCGCGACGATTTCCGTTAGCTGCTCGGGTGCCACCATGCGCACGCCGAGTTCGTAGCCCATACCGGGCGGGAAGGTGTCTCGCATCTTGTCGAGGTACTCCTCGAGTTCAGCGGTGTCGAATACGTAGTCGAGCGCGATCGACACATGCTTCGGGCCAACCAGCTGCACCATGTGGTCGATATGGCGCACGAAAGCGGCGCTCGATGCGTCGTTGCGGCCCAAGAAGATGCCGACACCGTTGACACCGACCACGCCACCGCTGGCCGCGCAAGCACGGATCAGTTCGTCGGAAATGTTGCGCGGGTGCGCATGCACTGCAGCGGCGTTGCTGTGCGAGAAGATGACCGGCTTTGTCGCCGCGTCGAAGACGTCGCGTGCCGTGCGGTGGCCCGTGTGGCTGACGCAAACCTGCATGCCCACGCGTTCCATTTCGGCCAGCACACGACGGCCGAAGTCGCTCAGCCCGGGGTCGACGTCCTGGCAGCCGCCACCGACGCGGTTGTTGCGGTTGTAGGCCAGCAGCATCCAGCGCACGCCGAGGTCGTGGTACAGCTCGACCAAGCTCGGCTGGTCGCCGATCGCATTGGCGCCTTCGATGTCGAAACCCACCGCCAGGCGGCCACTGGCGCGAGCGCGCTCGATGTCGTCTGCACCGCCAATCAGTACGTACTCGTCGGGCCGCGCCTTCAACCACTGCCGCATGCCCGCCAGCACGCGCAGGTGCTCTTCGATGCCCATGTCGCCGAAGCCGACGTTGATGATGGCCACGTCCATGCCGGCCGCGCGGTAGCGCTGCAACTGCGGCAGGAACGAGGTGTCCTGCGGGCGCAGCACCGGCATGCAGCCGTGGTTGTCCCAGACCAGGGTGTCGGCCAGCAAGGTGCGGGCGCGGTGCAGCGCTTGTTCGTCGATGGCGGTGTTTACGGAGGTCGGGACTTGGGTCTCGGTCATGTCGGCTCCAACATATCCCCACCTTAAGCCAGCGCATGGCTGCCGCCGTAGTCGCGCGGCCCGTTCTTTTAGGCGCAGGGTGCAGCGTGCGCCCACGCCAGGCCGGGCCGGAACAAGGCGCCTAAATCTTCGGTGCGAGCGCCCACCCGTGGCGGCGCCGCGCGTCCTACCGTCGGAATGCGGGTGGCCAACCGTTACAACCAAAGAAGAGGCGGCGGGATGAAAGATCTTCCGGAACTGGACAGCGCCCGCAGCTGGCGCGTGCTGATCGGCTGCGCGCTGGTGCTCGGGTTCAGCTTCGGCGCGGTCTGGGGCTCGACGCTCGGCCTGTTCCTGCGCCCCTTGCAAGCAGAGCTGGGCTGGAGCCGCGCCGACATCGCGTTCGCCATGACGCTGCAGCTGTTCATTGGCCCAGTCGTTGTGGTGGTGCTCGGCTGGCTGGTCGACCGTCTGCCGCTGCGCCCGCTGGTTGCCGTGGGCGTGGTGCTTCAGGCGGCCAACATCGCCGCCTTCTCGCTCGTCGGTGGCAGCGTGTGGACCTTCTATGGCCTGGTGATCCTGATCATCTTCTTCGGTGCCGGGCCGTCGCCGATCACGCTGTCGAAGATCGCTCAAGGCTGGTTCGACCGCCGCATGGGCACCGCGCTTGGCGTGCTGTTCGGCGCTGCCAGCGCGGGCTCGATCGTGCACCCGCTGATCGCAGCCCGGCTGATCGAAGCGCTGGGTTGGCGTCAGGCCTACGTCGCACTGGGCGGCATCTCGCTGCTGTTCGCCGGCCTGGCGACTGCACTGCTGGTGCGCGAGCGGCTGCGCCGTGCTCCCAGGCCGGCGGCTGCGGCCAGCGCCGCTGCGCGCGCGCCCACGCCGCAGACCGAAGGGGTGTTCGACACCTTCAAGCTGCTGGTGCGGCAACGCAACTGGTGGCTGCTGTCGCTGTGGAACATGCTCTTTGCCTACGGTGTAGCCGGCATGGCCTTCCACCTGGCGCCCATGTTGCAGGACCGGGGCGTTTCGGCGACGCAGAGCGCCTTCGCGCTCAGCTTCATGGGCGCCGGGCTGCTGGTCGGCAATCTGACGATAGGTTGGCTGCTCGACCGCTTTCGGCCCCGTTGGCTGGCAGCGGGCTTGAACGTGCTGCCTATCGCGGCGATGGCCTTGCTGTACCTGCAGGGTGGGTTGCCGGTGGCGCTGCTGGCGGCCGTCATGCTGGGTCTGTCCAGCGGCAGCGACGGCGCACTCAGCGCGTATCTGCCACGCCGGCTGTTCGGGCCCGAAATCTTCGGCCAGGCCTATTCGTCGCAGGTCGTCGCTTCGGCGCTGGGTGGCGGCACGGCGCCTTGGCTGGTGGCGCTGATGCACGAGCGAACGGGCAACTACGACCTGCCGCTGGCGCTGGCCGTGCTGGCCTTCATGGGCACGGCAGTAACGGCGCTGCTGCTGCCGCGTTCGCTGGACAGGCGCGAGGCAGATTCACTCAGGGTTGCCCCGGGGACCGCTCCGGCCGCATGACAGACCCGAGGCGGATCGCCTAAATGTTCGTTGCGGCCGCACATCGCGCCATGCCGCGCGGCGCCTATGGTCCCAATTGTCTTTACGCCATGTCTCATCCCACGCACACCACGGAGCCGAGAATGACCCCGAAAAACCACGCGCGATTCCTACAGACGAAGACCCTGATTGCGCCGCTGCACGCAAGGCCCAATCGGCTGGCCTGGTCCATCACCATGCTGGCGGCAGGCGGGCTGCTTGCGCTGGGTGCCGGCAAACCTGCGCAAGCGCAGACGACAGCGGCCACCGGCGAAGCGCAGACCATCGTGGTCACTGCCACCAAGCGCACCGAGAAGCAGCGCGAAGTCGCCGGCAATGTCTCGGTCGTGCAGGGCGCGGACCTCGAACGCCGCGGCGCCGTCGACCAGGAAGACGCGTTTCGCCTGACTCCCGGCATCCAGCTCGCCAAGGGCGAGCCGTCGTACAACAACGTCGTGATCCGCGGCCTGGCGACATCAGGCTGCCCGGTCTGCCAGGGCCTGTTGCAGAACCCGACGGGCCTGTATCTCGAAGATGTGCCGTTGACCGACCCACAGGGCAAGCTCACGGTGCCCGACATTTTCACCTTCGACCTCGAACGGGTGGAGGTGCTGCGTGGGCCGCAGGGCGCGCTGTTCGGGTCGGCCTCGCTGTCGGGTGCAGTGCGCTACCTGTATGCCAAGCCTGACCTGAAGAGCTTCGGCGCCAGCGTGTTGGTTGGCCTGAACAGCGTCTCCAAGGGCGACACCGGACATGTTGTGGCCGGGATGGTCAACGCGCCGCTGTCCGAGGGTGTAGCAGCCCTGCGCGTGGTGGTCTTCGACCGCAAGGACGGTGGCTTCATCGACAACCCCAAGGCCGGCGTGACCGACGCCAACTTCGTCAAGCAGCGGGGCGGACGCATGTTGCTGGGCGTGCAACCGACCAAGGCGCTGAGCGCGAACCTGATCCTGTCCAGCGAAGAGACCAAGCAGGGCGAAGGATTCAGTGTGGTTGAAGGCAAGAGCATCCGCCCCGACCTCGACGCCCTGCGCCACAACGCGCCGACGCTGTCACCGCGCAGCAACCGTTTCGACTTCGCCAACCTGGCGGTCAACTACGACCTCGGCGCGGCTACCGTCACCTCCAACACCGGCTGGTGGAAGAAGTCACGCAACGAACACTGGGACCTGACGCCGCTGTACAGCACGCTGGGGTTCGCGCAGGCGCTGGACATCGGCACCGTGTACTCCGACCGCAAGCTCGGCGGCAACGCCGTGTCGCAGGAATTGCGGATTGCCAGCAACGCCGGCTCGGCGCTGTCGTACGTGGCCGGGGTCTTCTATCAGAAGGCGAAGAACGACCCGAACGGCTCCACGATCACCGCATCGACGTCCGCCGCAGTGTCGTTCCTCAATTCACGTCAGACCGGGGATTCGGATTCGACCGAGCAGGCGGCCTTCTTCGATGCCGAGTACAGCTTCGGCGCCTTCAGCGTCGGCGCGGGCGCGCGCTTCTACAAGATCGAGTCGCGTATCGACGGCACCTTCAACGGCGCGCCCAACGCGCAGCTCAAATCGGACGAAAGCGGCAACACGCCCAAGTTCAGCCTGAAGTACAAGTTCGGCAGCGGCATGTGGTATGCCCTGGCCAGCAAGGGCTACCGCTTTGGCGGCCAGAACGGCGCGCCGACCTTCCTGCCCTACGAGTCGGACTCGCTGTGGAACTACGAGACCGGCGTGCGCCTGAATCCCGTGCGCGACCTGCAGCTCGACCTGACCCTCTACCGGCTCGACTGGAGCAAAGCCCAGATCACCTTCGTTGACACCAACACCACACCGCCGAACACGCGCACCGGCAACGTCGGCAAGGCGCAGGTCGACGGGCTGGAACTGGCGATGCAATACCGCGTCAGCCCCGCCTTCGACGCCGGCCTGGCGCTGGCTTTCACTGATGCGAAGACCTCCGCCGCGGTGCGGACGGGCAGCGGCAACGTCACCGCCGGCACACGCTTGCCGGGCACGCCGAAGCTGCAGTACAGCCTGCTTGGCACCTGGAAGTTCGCAGGCCCGTTCGGCAGCGCTGGCCGGCTGCAGGGGGCCTACACGTCCGTCGGCGAGCGCACCGCCGACATCATCGCCGGCGCCGAGAAGCTTCCCAAGTACGACTCGGTCGATGCCAGCCTGGCCTTCACGCAAGGCCCGTGGACGCTGTCGCTGACGGCCAGCAACCTGGGGGACAAGCGGGGCATCACTGGCTCGATCTACGGTGCGCCCGCACCAAACCTGCCGCACTACGAGTACTTCCTGCAAAAGCCGCGCACCCTCGGGGTGTCGCTGCGCTACGACCTGTTATCGCCACGCGGAGTGCCTGACACTCCGCCCATGTCAAGCCTGACCGTGACCACCGCAGCGCCGGGTGCCGAGCACGCCATCGACAGCCGTGCCGGCTGGCGCGTGGTGGTCGGTGCCGGGCTGGTGGTGGCCTGCGGCGTGCCCACGCTGTTCGGCTCCACGATCGGCCTCTTCATGCTGCCGATCCAGCAGGAGACGGGCTGGTCGCGGGCCGAGATCGCATTCGCCTTCACGCTGATGTCGATCCTGTCGCCCGTCTTCGGGCCCTTCTTCGGCTGGCTGGCCGACCGTGTGCCGCTGCGCGGCTACATGCTGCTGAGCATCGCGCTGCAGTCGGCCAACATCGCCGCATTCGGGCTGGTCGGCGGCAACGTCTGGACCTACTACGCGCTGGCCATTGCATTGATGTTCACGGCCGGCGGCGCGTCGGCGATGAACATGAGCAAGCTGGTGCAGAGCTGGTTCGACGCGCAGCTCGGTCGCGCTCTAGGGGTGCTGTTCACCTGCATCGGGCTGGGTGCAGTGGTCGGCCCGATGCTGGGCCAGTCGCTCATCAGCGGCGTCGGCTGGCGCCAGGCCTACTTTGTGCTCGGCGCACTGGCGCTGCTGGGTGCTGGGCTGGCCGGCCTGACGCTGGTGCGCGTGCGCCGCGGGCCGCCGGCGCCGCCGACGGTGCAGGTGCAGGATTCCCAGGCCCCGCCGCCGACCTCGTACCGCATGCTGCTGAAGCACCCGCTGTGGTGGCGGCTGGCGTTGTGGAACGGTTTCTTCGCCTACGGCGTGACGGGACTGAGCTTCCACTTCGCAGCGCTGATGCAGGACCGCGGCTCGACCCCGGCGCAGAGCGCGATGGCGCTCAGCCTGATGGCGGTGGGCCATATCGGCGGCAACATCGTCGGCGGCTGGCTGCTCGACCGCACCCCAGCCCGCACGCTGGCCGTGGCGACGATGCTGCTGCCGGTGTTGCCGGTGCTGCTGCTGATCGGCAGCACCGCCACCGGCCTTGCGATGTTCGCCGGCCTGCTGTTCGGTCTGTGCGGCGGCGCCGACGGCATCCTGGCCCACTACCTGGTGCGGCGCTTCTTCGGCACCGAGATCTACGGCCGCGCGCTGGGCAGCCAGATGATCGTCTCGTCGATCGCCGCCGGGCTGGCGCCTTGGCTTGCGGCCCTGGTGCACGGGCGCACCGGCAGCTACACGTGGCCGCTGATGATTGCCGTCGTGGCCTTCATCTGCGCGGGCGCGTCGGCGCTGCTGTTCCCGCCGATCCGGCCGGCGGCTCGCCCGGCCCCAGCTGCGGCGCTGGCTTGAACCGGTGGCCCCTGCGATGGCTGTGCACATGACCTGGCGCGACCGCGGCCATACCTTGCTGGCGAGGCCCGGCGCCGGCGTCGGGCTGGCACTGCTCGCGGGCTTGTTGGGTGCCGGTGCTGCTGCCGCGGTGCCAGCCGGCCTACTGCGCCAGGTGGCCTGGGTGGTGGTGGCGGCGTTCACCCTGCTGGCTTTTGGCGCGGCGCTGCGCCAACGGCTGCATGAACTGTGGCTGAAGCGCCTGCACCCCGCCCCCGGGGTCAGGGTGGCGGTGCCGGGTGGGCGGATGCACGTGCTGGCCGAAGGCCCGGTTGGCGGGCCGGCCGTCGTCTGGCTGCCGGGCGGCCACACCGGCGGCTTCGCGATGCACCACCTGCACCGCGCGCTGCGAGCCGAAGCGCGATCGGTGCTGCCCGACCGCTTCGGCACCGGCTGGAGCGACACCGGCCCGTTCCCGCGCAGCACCGCGCGCGAGGCCGACGAATTGGTGGCCGCACTCGACGCCGCGGGCGAGGCGGGTCCTTGGGTGCTGGTCGGTCATTCCTTCGGCGGGCTGCTGGCGGCCAACGTCGCACGCCGCTACCCGGGCCGCGTGCATGTGCTGGTGCTGCTGGACGCGACGCCGCTGGACACGCTGTTCTACGGCCCGCCGCTGGCAGCTCTGCTGACGATGCACCGCCAGGCCTTCTGGGGCGGCATCGCGCGTCACTTCGGCATCGACATTCAGGCGCGCAGACAGGCGCAGTCCCGCGCCGACCCGGCGCACGCGAAGGTGCTCGACCACGTCGAAGCGGTGCTCGGCCCGGAGGTGCTCGCCGCGCAGTCGGTGGAGGCCCAGGCCGCAGCGCCGCTCTTTGCCACTGCCAGCATCTACCGCGAGCTGAACCGCTACACCGCTGTCGAGCGGCTGTGGCAGACGGTGGTCTACGACCGCGAACTCGACGCGCTGCGCGTGTGGGTGGTGGCTCCAGGTGATGGCGAGGCCGAACTCAGCGCCTTGCCCGAAGCCGCCGGTTCGGCAGCCGCCGAGCAGCAGCGCGTGGTGCGCGTGATCACGCAAACGCGCGAGAGCTGGATGGGCGTGTCGCGCCAGGCGCGGCGCATCTTCGCGCCGGCCGGTACCGGCCATAACTTTCCGGTCGAGACGCCCGCCTTCGTGGTGGACGTGGTGCGCGAGGCGCTGCGCGCGCCTCGCGGGGAGTGAATGACAATGCCGATGGACCCGAGCAGCGGCGTGCATTACGTGGTGCAAGGTCAGGGCCAGCCTCTGCTCATCGGCTTGCCGCTGATGGCCTCGTTCACCGAACTGTTCGGCAGCGAGATGCAGCCGGTGCTCGACGGTTATGTGAACCGGCTGACCGACCGCTACCGTGTGCTGCGCGTGGATTACCCCAGCATCGGTGGCAGTCGCGACATCGCGCCGGAATCGCTCACGGCCGATCGTGTGTGCGCCGATCTGCTGGCGGTGGCCAGCGCGGCCGGCTTCGACCGCTTTGCCTACTGGGGCTATTCCTGGGGCGCCGCCGTCGGGCTGCAACTGGCCGCGCGCACCGACCGACTCACGGCCCTGGTGATGGGCGGCTGGCCGCCACTGGGTGCGCCGTATGAGGGCATCCTGCAGGCCACGCGGTTGAAGCAAGCCAACCCCGAGCCGTCGTCGTTGAAAGTGCTGCGCTCGAAAGACCAGTACCGCCAGTGGGAGGCCTACTACCGCAGCATGCTGGATTGGCCCGAAGCCGAGTCGGTGGCGCGCATCGCTTGCCCGAAGATGGTCTGCTTTGGCGGCGAAGGTGACCTCGCCGAGGCCGGCATTCCGATCCGCATCGCGTCCCTCATCCGCGAACACCGCACGGCACTGGAGCAGCTTGGCTGGGTGGTGCACGAGTTTCCCGGCCAGGGACACGGCGTGTGCATGGCGCCGGAGCTGGTGGTGCCCCCGGTTCGGTCGTTTCTGGACAGGGTGCTGCCTTGAAGATCGAAATCGAGCCCGGTGTGCGTCTGTATGTCGATGTGGAAGGCATGGGCTTGGTGCCCGATGGCGCGGCGATGCGCGAAAAGCCGACCTTGGTGCTGCTGCATGGCGGCCCCGGCGCCGACCACACCGGCTGGAAGCCGCGTGTCTCCGCGCTGGCCGACCTGGTGCAGATCATCTACTTCGACCACCGCGGCCACGGTCGCAGCGACCGACGGCCCGCCCATGAGTGGACGCTGGACTGCTGGGCCGACGACGTGGTGCGCTTGTGCACGGCGCTCGGCATAGAGCACCCCATCGTCTGGGGCCAGAGCTTTGGTGGCATGGTGGCGCAGCGCTACCTGGCCCGACACCCTGCGCATCCGTCCAAGGTCATCCTGTCCAGTTGCTCGCCTCATCTGGGGCTGGTGCGCAAGCTGGCGGCCTTCGAACGCCTGGGCGGCGAGCGTGCGCGCAAAGTCGCCGAGGCCTACTGGTCGAATCCGGGCCCCGAACGTCTGCGTGAATATCTGGAGGTGTGCTTGCCGCTGTACAACCCGACGCCGCAACCCGACACCGCAGGTGCCAGAGCACAGTTCGACGCCGTCTTGCTCGATGCCTGGAACCGCGTCGAACTGCCTGGCCTGAACTTGCTGCCAGGGCTGGCGCGGGCGATCTGTCCGGTGCTGGTGTTGGGTGGCGAAGAGGACCCGGTGACGCCGATCTCAGACCAGCGCGATATTGCGGCTGCACTGCCGGCCGATTGCGTCGAATTCCACGCGGTTGCCGGTGCCGGCCACGGCATCTGGCGCGACAAACCCGAAGAGGCTCTGGCGCTGGTGCGCCACTTCATTGCCGTGCCCCAGCAGTGAAGGCCAAACGATGAAATCGCCCATCACCTTGTCTTCTGAAGCGCAAGCCCTGTTGGCACCTTGGGCAGGGCCTTACGGTGGCCTGCCGCCGCTGGCCGGTGTGAACCCTGCGGCGCTGGAAGAAGCCCTGCGCGCCGCCATCGAAGCCAAGCGTGCCGAATTGCAGGCCATCGCGTCGAACCCCTCGTCACCCAGCTTTGAGAACACCGCCGAAGCACTGGAAGATTGCGGCCGTGCGCTGGATCGCCTCTTGTGCGTGCTCAGGGTGCATGCCAACAGCCTGAGCCTGGGCGACATGCCTGCCGTCGCACAGCGCATGGCCCCCTTGCTGGCAGCGCTGGACGACGAGATCGCGCACGACGAACGGCTGTTCGCCCGCTTGAACGAAGTCTGGAACCAGCGCGGCCAGGCCGGGCTTTCTTCCGAGCAGCACAGACTCCTGGACGTGCTGCGCACGCGCATGCAGCGGCGTGGTGCCGGTCTGCCGCTGGACGCCAAGCGGCGGCTGGCCGAGATCAACGCGAGCCTGGCGGCGCTGTCGTCTCAGTACAACCAGAACCTGATCCACGAGGCCGGGCGCCAAGCGGTCTTCATCGAGGACGAATCTGGCTTGGACGGCCTGCCCGACGCCTTGCGGCAGGCCGCAGCTGCGGCGGCAACTGAGAAGGGCCGGCCGGGCATCTGGGCCATTCCCAACGCACGCGGCTTGGTCTGGCCCTTCCTGACGCTGGCCACGCGGCGTGATCTGCGCGAGCAGGTATGGCGGATGTGGACCCAACGCGGCGACAACCAAGGGGCGAACGACAACAAGCCCATCGCCGCCGAGATGCTTCAACTGCGCGGCGAACTGGCGCGGCTGATGGGCTGCCCCAGCTACGCGCACTTTGCCCTGGCTGACCGCATGGCTCGCACGCCCGAGACGGCCTTGGCCCTGCTGGAGCGCACCTGGCGCAGCGTCAAGCCCGCTGCGCAGGCCCAGATTGCCGACTACCAGGCCATCGCCAACCGCGAAGGCGCGGGCATCCGCCTGGCCCCGTGGGACCGCCAGTTCTATGCGGAGAAGCTGCGGCGCCAGCGCTTCGGACTGGACGGCGATGCGGTGAAGGCGCACCTGCCGCTGGAAGCGGTGCTGCAAGCCATGTTCTGGGCCGCCGGCCGCGTGCACGGTCTGACCTTCAAGCCGCTGGCCGACGCTCCCCTGATCCACCCCAGCGTCCGGGTCTACGAGGTCAGCCGCGGCGAAGAGCCGGTGGGCGTCCTGTACTTCGACCTCTTCAACCGCCCGGGCAAGGCGCACGGCTCGTACCAGATGCAGTATCGCGAGGCCGAGAACTTCCGCGGCCGGGTGTTGCCGATCGCCGCCGTCTACTCCACCTTCCCGCCCCCACCGGAGGGCCAGCCCGCGCTGCTGCCCTGGGAGTACGCCAACGTCTTCTTCCACGAGTTCGGCCATGCGCTGCACATGCTGCATTGCACGTCCGCCTACGCCTCGCTTGGCAGCCAGCATGTGGCCTGGGACTTCGTCGAACTGCCGGCGCTCATCAATGAACGCTGGCTGCGCGACCCGGAGCTTCTGGCGCGCTTTGCACGGCACCACGTCACCGGCGAGCCCATGCCCGCCGACCTGATCGACCGCATTCAGCAGGGCCTGAAGTACGACCGCATCTTCAGCCTCAACCCCGACTTCCTGCTGCCAGCCATCGTCGACATGCGGCTGCATCTGCTGGCCGACGGCAGCGGTGCGCGGATCGACCCGGTGCAGGTGGAGAACGACACGCTGGCCGAGTTGGGCATGCCAGAAGCGTGGGACCTCATCATGCGGGTCACGCACAACTTCCACCTCTTCATCGGCGCCTACGCGGCGGGGCTGTACTCGTACTTGTGGGCCGACGTGATGGCAGCTGATGCGGTAGAGACCTTCGAACGTGCGGCCGGCGGCATCTACGACGCCGCAACGTCCAGGGTCTGGATCGACAAGGTCCTGAGCGTCGGCCACCGCGTGCCTGCCGACGAGGCCTTCCGGCAGTTCGCGGGCCACGACCCCGACCCGACGCCCCTGCAACGGCGCTTCGGCCTGGCCCCAGCCACCTGAGTATTCGACGACATGAGCCCGACCCCCCAGCCCTATGTCCTGGAGCCGCTGCCCGCCTACCGCGAATACCCGCAGCCCGAGATGATCGAGCGCGCACGCGCCTTCCATGCCGACCTGCAGCGCCGCCGCACGGTGCGCGACTTCGACAGCCGGCCCGTGCCGCGCGAGGTCATTGAACACTGCCTGCTGGCCGCCGGCACGGCACCATCGGGCGCCAATCAGCAGCCCTGGTTCTTCAGCGTCATCACCGACCCCGCGCACAAGCAGCGCGTGCGCGAAGCCGCCGAGGTGGAAGAGCGCAGCTTCTACAACGAACGCGCGCCGCAGGAGTGGCTGGACGCCCTGGCCCCGCTGGGCACCGACTGGCACAAGCCCTTCCTGGAAGAGGCGCCGGTGCTGATTGCCATCTTTGCGCAGAAGTACGGCGTGCACCAGGACGGCCCGCAGAAGGGCGAGAAGTTCAGCCACTACTACGTGCCCGAGTCGGTGGGCATCGCCTCGGGCTTCCTCATCGCCGCGCTGCACCACGCGGGGTTGGCGACGCTGACGCACACGCCCAACCCGATGAGCTTTCTCAACAAGCTGTGTGGCCGGCCGAGTTCGGAGAAGCCGGTCATCCTGCTCGTCGTGGGCTACCCCAATGCGGGCTGCCAGGTGCCGATGCACGGCGGCATCAAGAAGCCCCTGAGCGCCATTGCGCAATGGATTGAAGCCGACCCTGCCTGAACGAGCAGTACCAGGGCTGTCTGCCCACGCCGCGTGAGCGCTTGTTGCCGCTGGTCCTCGAGGAGCACAAGCGACCGGGCTGACCGCGCAACGCTTTGCCCTTGCAGAACGCGGCATGGCTGCGTCGGGCATGGTGGCCGAACTGTGCGCCTTCGGCGCCGGCGCCGTGATCGACAGAGCTGCCGCCGACCAGCCCGAACACTCAGCCCGCCTCCACGGCGCGCGCGGCGCGTGTGGTCTGCACATAGCCACGGCTGCAGAGCAACATCAATCCAGCGGCCAACAACAGGGCGGTGGTGGATGTGGCGGTCATCGCCAGCATCAGGCCATCGGGACGCGGTTTCAGGGCGTCGGAGAGGGCGCCCACGATGGCCGGGCTGAGCGACCCGAGGACCATGTTGAACATGATGATCAGCGAGATCAAGCGCGCGCGCAGCGGCGCCGGGGTCATCTCCTGCAGCGCGGTCGGGAACACCATCGTGCCGGCCATCAGGAAGGTGTGATGCAGGGCCATCAGCGTGAACAGCTGCAGGGGCGTGCGGGCCAGAAAGAGTGCGGCCGCAAACACGCCGCTGGCGAAGGCGGCGATGCTCAGCACGCGCATGGGCAGCATCGGTCCCAGCCGCGGTGCCAGCCACTTCATGCCCACGTTGGCGATCAACAGACCCACCCCTGCCGAGACAAACGTGGCGATGCCCATGGCATTGCCCAGGTCCAGTGCCGACACGCCCATCTGGCGCATGGCCACCACCGGGATGAAGGCGCCGGTGGCACCGAAGCCGAACACCAGCAGGCCCACCGACAGCATGAAGGTGGCGAACGTGTAGCGCTGGCTGCGCAGGAACGGCCAGACGGCCCCGTGGCCTGCAGGCCCCGCAGGTGCTGTGCCGGCAGCTGGCACAGCAGGCGCTCGCCGGCCGATCGGCAGCAGCAGGATCAGGGGCACGAACAGCACCGTGGGCAATGCGGTCGCCAGGAAGGCCAGGCGCCAGGTCGGCAGGGCCTGCAGCGCGGCCGGCAGCAGCCCGCGCCACAGGTCGATGGCATGGATCATCCAGCCGCACAGGGCGATGACCAGCCCGACGACCAGCCGGCCCGTGACGATGAACAACGAATTCGCCAACTGGCGCTGGCTGCCGCGAAACAGCTCCGGGATCAGCGCATACGCGATGGGCAACAGGCCGGCCTCGGCCGCGCCAACCAAGGAGTTGGCGATGAAGAGTTCGTTGAAGTCGCGGGCCAGCCCCGACGCCACCACCGCAATGCCCCACGTGGCGATGCAGCCGGCCAGGACGGTGCGGCGGTCGAAGCGGTCCGACAGCCAGGCGATCGGATAACCGACCACCACCACGAACAGGGCATGGCTCACGCCCTGCAGCAGTCCGAATTGCAGGTCCGACAGCCCGAGCGACTTGCGCAGCGGCTCGGCCTGCAGGCCGAAGATCTGCCGGTCCATGTAGGTGTACAGGCCCAGCGCGATCAGCACCGTCAGGCTGACCCACGCGGCCACGGGTGCCCGCTCGGTTGCCTGGCCGGCGGGCAGTGGCACGGCGGCCTCAGTTTGAACAGCCATGGCGTTGCTCCAGTTGTTCGCGCAGTGCCTTGTCGGACAGCGGTTCGTCGGTGGTGCGCTGCATCATGGCGTCCAGATCGTGGCGCGCACCTTGCTGCCAGATGCGCGGCGCCAGCCAGTCGCCGATGGCTTGGCAGTTGCCGGCCGCCACTTGGGCTTGCAGGTCGGTCACGTCGCGCCGCAGGGCAGTGAAGCACTGCGCCGCCACCATGGCGCCCAGCAGATAGGCCGGGAAGTAGCCGAACATGCCCTGCACCCAGTGCGGGTCTTGCAGGGGACCTTGACTGAAAGGTGCCTGCGGGTCCACGCCCAGCAAGCGATGCATGCGATCGTTCCACCAGGCGGGCACGTCATCGACCTCGATCTCGCCATCCACCAGTGCCTGCTCGATCTCGACCCGAAGGATGACATGCAGCGGGTAGGTCAACTCGTCGGCCGCGACGCGGATGCGCCCTGGCCGGACGCGGCGCAGCAGCCGCGTCAGGTTGTCCGGCTCGAAAGCCGCTTGATGGCCAAAAGCCTGCCGCAGCAGCGGGGCGAGGACCTGGCAGAAGGCGGGCTCGGGCGCCAGTTGGCGCTCGAAAATCAGCGCCTGGCCTTCGTGCAGTGCGGCCGAATGCGGCCCCGCCAACGGCTGCCCCAGCCACGCGCGCGGTAGGTTCTGCTGATAGCGCGCGTGGCCGGTTTCGTGCATGGTGCCGATCAGTGCCGGCACGAAATTGGTCTCGTCGAATCGCGTGGCCAGCCTCACGTCTTCGGGCACGCCGCCGGTGAACGGGTGCTGCGTGGCGTCCAGGCGGCCGGCATCGAAGTCGAAGCCCAGCATCCCCATCACCTGCTCGCACAGACGCTGCTGCGCGGCCGCCGGGAAAGGGCCAACAGGCTCCAGCGGCTGCGGTGCGCGCGACTGCGCGGCCAGCGCTTGCTCAACCAAGGGTGGCAGCCAGCACTGCACGCGCGCGAACAAGGGGGTCACCCGGGCCATGCGCAGGCCCGGTTCCCAACGCTCGAGCAGCGCGTCCATGGGTTGGAGACCCAAGGCATCGCCCAGCCGTGCAGCGGATTCGCGCACCACCGTCACCAATGGCGCCCACGTGGCAGCGAAGGGCGTCCACGCGTTGTCCTGCCGAGCTTGGCCCCAGGCCTGCATGGCCGCGCCCACGGCCAGTTCGCGCTTCTCGGCCAAGGCCTCCGGAATCGCCGCTTCGATGCGGCGCGCCTGGCGCATGCGCGCGAGATTGAGCGCGGCGTCGGGCTGCAAGGGCTCGTGCCCGGCCGCCTCGAATTGCCGGGTCAGGATCGGCTCGGCCTGCAGCTGCTTGATCAACACGGCCAGCGCCGCCTGTGCGGCAGCGCGCGCGGTCGCGCCGGCGGGCGGCATGTGGGTCAGTCGGTCCCAGGTGGCGATGGCCTGCAGGTGCTCCAGATCGTGGATGCGGCGGTGGTGGGCCACCAAAGCGTCATAGGCAGGTGACGTGCTCATTCAGGCCCCACGGCAACGCCAATGCATTCGCACATCGGCTAGCGCCGAAACGCGAATCGAACGCCGCGCGCGATGCCTGCGGGCGGCACCATGTTGTGGTCGTCGCCCTCGTGAACCACGGTTTCCACATGCAAGCCGGGCGATTCGAGCGCTGCGAGCCTGGCCCCGAGCTCGACCGTGTTGGGCACCATGCGGCACTCTTCGGTCATGTCGCGGAAGTCTTGCTCGCCAGCGGGCAGGCCGGGGACAAAGCGAAACGTGGATTCGAGCGCGCCCACAGTGATCAACGCACGCGCTTTGACCTGCCCAGACCGGACTCGGTCACTGAAGGCGGCCTCGTGCGTCAGCACCGCACGGTCGTTGAACCAGATGGATGGGCTGACGGCGACGAACTGCTGGAACGACGCCGTGTGACGGAACAGCGCATGCAGCGTCGTCAGCCCACCCAGGGAATGTCCCATCAGCACCTGGTCCTGCCGGTTGATGGCCACCATGGCCTCGACACGCGGCTTGACCTCTTCCTCGATCACGCGGAAGTAGTTGTCCATGCCACCATAACCTTCGGATGGTCGAGGCATCTTCGCGATGAAGCCCTTCTTCAACCGTTCTTCGGAGATCGGCGTCGTCAGGTCGATCATGCGCAGGTCCAGCGCTGCGCTGACGCTGTCGGTCGGGTAGCCGATGCCGACCACGACGGGGTCGATCACATCGGGCCAGCAGGCCTGGATGCGGGCGGTGTCGACGGCGATGCCGAAGTGCAGGTTGCCGTCGATGAGGTAGAGCACCGCATGCCCCTCGGGTGGAGTTGGCCGCCGCGTGGGGATGGACACCAACAGCCGGTAGGCGCGGCCATTGACTTTCGACGTGAAGTCGATGATGCGGGCGTTCAGGGCCATCTCCGCACTGGGTGTGGAGGTCGCGGTGGTTTCCATGCAGAGGTTCCTTGTGTGCGGGTCGTGCGTTGCGGGCTGGCTCAGCCTGGTCAGCCCCAGAGGGCCGGCTGGGGTGGCTGCACCACACCCTGGCTGAAGCTCATGGCGTGCGTGCGGTCGCCCACCTGCAGCAAGGGCCCGTCGAGGTCCGCCCAGCGGGCCAGCTGAGCCACCAGGAAGGCCGGTGCCATACCCAGCGAGGTGCCGCACATGTTGCCCACCATCAGGTCGAATCCATGCGCACGGGCCTCGTTCGCCAAGGCCAGCGCCTCGGTGAAGCCGCCGCACTTGTCGAGCTTGATGTTGACGACCTGGTAGCGGCCCTGCAGGGCGGGCAGCGACGATCGGTCGGTGCAGGACTCATCGGCGCAGATCGGGATCGCCGAGTGCAGGATCGCCAGCGCCTCGTCCTCGCCCCGCGGCAAGGGCTGCTCGATGAGTTCGACCCCTGAGGCGATCAGATCGGTCATCAGATCGGCCAGCAACGAGGCCGTCCAGGATTGATTGGCATCGATCAGCAGGCGGGCCTCAGGCAGCTCTTCGCGCACGATGCGCACAAGCTCGAGATGGCGGCGCGCGTCGACCTTCAGCTTGATCAACGGCAGACCGCGGGCCGAGCGGGCCCGGCGGCGCACGTCCTCCAGGCTGCCCAGCCCGATGGTGACCGCCGTGATCACGGGCTTGGGCGCCGGAAGGTCGGCTGAGGCCCACACACGGACGCCGCGTTGCTTGGCGCGCAGGTCCCACAAGGCGCAGTCAAGGGCATTGCGTGCGCCGCCGGCAGGCATCAGATCCAGCAGGTCTGTACCGCTGAGGTCGTCATGCAGTTGCGCCGCCACGGCATCGATCTGCGCCAACATCAATGCGGGAGTCTCGCCGTCGTAGTCGACTCCCGCCGCTTCGGCTCGGCCCTTGTGGCCGTCGCTGTCGGTCAAGGTGACGGCGATCAGGGGCAGGTCGTGCATCACCTCGCGGGCGATCTCGAAGGGCTCGCGCAGCGGCCAGCGCTCAATGGCAACCTCGACACGCAAGGTCATGCCATCAAGGCCTGAGCGATGGCCTCCACACCGCCACGCATGGGATCACACACCGGCAGGCCCAGCTCAACGGCCACCGCTTGGCGATAGTGCGTCCATGCCGCGTCGTCGAGCGTGGACGAGTTGATCGCCACACCCACGCAGCGCACCGCCGGGTTCGTGAGCTGCGCGGCCTCGACGTAGCGGCGAATCGCCTCCCGCAGACTCGGCAATGGGATGTGCGGATAGTCCTCGATCGTGGTGCGCGAGGGGTCGTGGCACAGCACGATGGCGTCGGGCTGTGAGCCATGCAGCAAGCCCAGGGTCACGCCGGCATAGGCCGGGTGGAACAGTGCGCCCTGGCCCTCGATCACGTCCCAGTGGTCCGCCGTGTTGTCGGGGGACAACTGCTCGGCTGCGCCTGCAATGAAGTCCGCCACGACGGCGTCGATGGCAATGCCTTCCCCGGCAATCATGATGCCGGTCTGGCCCGTGGCGCGGAAGCTGGCCTTCGCACCATGGGCTTGGAGTGCCCGTGTCAGGGCCAATGCCGTGTACTTCTTGCCCAGCGCGCAATCGGTGCCCACGGTCAAGACGCGCCGACCGCTGCGCTTGCGCCCCGTGCCGGTGGGCAAAGCGCGGTCGGCTTGGCGCACATTCACCAGCCGCGCCCCGCTGCGTGCCGCTGCGGTGGCCAGGGCGGGGTGGCTCTCCAAGCGCGTATGCATGCCACTGACGATGTCCAGGCCCGCGTCCAAGGCTTGCACCAAGGTGGGCACCCAGGACTCGGGAAGTTGCCCACCGACAGGCGCCACGCCGATCAACATGGAACCGGCTCCTCGCGCCGCTGCGTCCGCGGGCGCGATCACGGGCAGGCCGAGGCTCACGCTGGCCTCGGGCAAGGCCCACTGGCCGATCACGTCGGCGGGACACCAGTCGCGCAATCCGAAGCCGGTCTTGGCGTCTGACTTCAGTGTGACGCCGCCGAGAAAGAGGAGATAGGGCTTGCGCAGGCTTTGCATGAGGTGGATATTATTTCATCCACCTCGTTCCGTAAAGCCCGCATCCATCGGCTCGGCGCGGTCTCGCCGTTGCTGCTTACAGCGGAGGTGTGTTGGCGCTGACCACGACGGCCTCGGCCTCGCCGACGTTGCGAAAGCGATGGGGCAGGCGGCTCGAGAACAGGTAGCCATCACCAGGCCCCAGCACCTTCGCGACGCCGCCAACGGTGACTTCAACCTGCCCCTGGATGACGACGCCACCCTCGTCGCCCTGGTGGCTGTAGGGCTGCGCGGCCGTTTCGGCACCCGGTGCATAACGTTCCAGAAGAACCTGCAGCGGGCGGCCTTTGAGGTTGTGCCCCACTTGCAGCAAGGAGATGCCGCCTGCGCCCACCTCGAGCAGCTCGTCGCGCTGGAAGAAGATCTGCGTCTCGGCGTCGGGATTGAGGGAGAAGAACTCGGACAAGGTCATCGGCAGGCTGTCGAGGATCTTGCGCAACGAGCCCACCGATGGCGAGATCGTTTCCTTTTCGATGCAGCCGATGGTGCCGTGATTGAGACCCGCGCGGCGTGCGAGTTCGCGCTGCGACAGGCCATGCAGTTCGCGAACATAACGCAGTCGCGCGCCGACGCCGGCTGAAGGCTCGCCATCGGCCGGCAGGGTGTCAAGGACCTTGGGCGCACGGGTGCTGACGGCAGGGGCTGCCTTGGCAGCGGCCGATCTCTTGCGGGGCTTGGCGCCTTGCGTCGTCTTGGCTTTCATGGGGCGATTGCGCTTCAAAGTGTGGTGGCTAGTTTAGCGACCACCCGTCGGCGCTTGTCGCGATTGAATTCAGTGGCTAGGATACTGAACACTTTGCCGAGTCCCTCACATGTCCGAACCGACTCCTCTGCCTGCAGCGCTGGCCGCAACGCTGACCGAGAAAGCACGTGAGTTCGGCATTCCGGGACTGGCTGTGAGCCTGGTGGCGCCTGGGCGCCGCAGCGTCTTTACCACCGGCGTCGAAGCCCCGGGGTCTGAGCGCCCTGTGACGGGCGACACCTGGTTTTCAGTCGCCTCTCTGGGCAAGCATGTCACCGCCTGCGCGGTGTTGGACCTGGCCCAGACCGGCGCGGTCGACCTTGAGGCACCGATCGGTCGCTACCTGGCCGATGTACCGGCGGCCTGGTCGAAGCGGTCCGTGATCTCCCTGTTGCGCCATACCAGCGGGCTGCCCGAGTACCTGGCCTACACCGAGGCCGAGACGGTGCCCGAACGACGCGACGAGTTCGTGCGAACCTACGCTGCCATGGCCACGGCCTTCGAGCCCGACGAGGGCTGGATCTACACCAACACCAACTACATCCTGCTCGGTTTCCTGATTGCGCAGCTCGCGCGGCGGCCCTACGCGGCGGCTGTGCAGTCGCTGTTCGACCGGGTCGGCAGTGTCGGCGCCACGGTGGCAAGCCCGCAATGGACCCGCGAAGCCAACGCGCAGAGCCTGGGCATCTCGGGTCGCGATGCCGCCAGTGCGCGCCGTGAGGTGATTGGCGATGGCGACATCTCTTTCACGGCACATGGCGCGCTGGCCTGGCTGCAGGCCTTGCTGGGCGACCAGTTGCTGTCGGCGACCAGCATGACCACGATGTTCTCGCCGGCCTTGCTGCGCACCTCGCGACCGTCCCCTTACGGATGTGGCTGGTTCGTCGACACGCTGCGTGGGGCCGCCGTCGGCCACCACGCGGGCCACTACGATGGCTGGACAGCGATGGCCTTCCTGGCACCAGCCCAAGACTGTGGCGTGGTGGCCATGTGCAATCTGGCGCCCGGCAACACCCGCGCAGTGCGGTACCTGGCGCAGCTGGCCTTGGAGGGCGCGGCACCCGGCAGCACGCCTTTGTCCCTGCCACCCATTGAAGACGACTCGCCCGGTCTGTCCGCCATGGTCAAGACGCAACTCTTCCGCAATGGCACCGCCCTGGATCCGAGCTGCTTTGCAGAGGAACTGCTGCACGTGGTGGCACACGGCAGTGCGGTACGCAATGTCATCAACTTGTGGACCGGCATCGAGCCACAGTCGTTCGAGCTTGTCGAACAGCAGCGTCACCCGACGCACCGGTTGCGGCGCTACCGCATCCGGTACGCTGAGCGCGTCGAGCACTTGCTGGTGGGCACCACGCCGGAAGACAAGATCTACTGGGCCTGGCCGCTGTGAGCGCCCCCAAGGCCGAGCTACAACCAGCCAACCTACCCCGCAGGGATCAAGGAAGCTTGGGGCGGCCCGGCGCTTCCCTGAACGTGGCCATTGCGCGGCGCACGACCTGCGCCAGGGCGGCCACGCCCTGCACGATGCGCTCCGCGGGCTCCGTCACGAAGGACAGCCGGAGCGAGTGATGCATCGGGCTGCCCGCGAAGAACGCGATGCCCGGCACGAAGCTCACGCCTTGCTCGATGGCCGGCGGCAGCAGTGTCGCGGCGTCGATCTGCGGGGGCAGCGTCAACCAGAAGAACATGCCACCTTCCGGCACCTGCCACGTGGCGAGATCGTGCATGTGGGTGTGCAGAGCCTGCGCCATGGCATCGCGACCGAGGCGGTAGCGCGTGCGCACCTCATCCAGGTGGGCGTCCAGCATGCCCGTGCGCAACAGGTCGACCACCAGGTGCTGCGCCAACGTGCCGCTGTGCAAATCGGCCGCCTGCTTGGCCTGCACGAGCAGGTCGTACACGGGCGCAGGTGCGATGGCATACCCCAGGCGCAGGCCAGGCGCCAGGATCTTGGAGAACGAGCCCAGGTAGACCGTGCCCTCGGGCCATTGGGCGGCCACGGGTGGCGGCGGCGCCCGGTCGAACCACAGATCGCCGTAAGGGTCGTCCTCGATCAGCGGGAGCCCCAGCCTCCGCGCCTGATCGGCGATCTGCCGGCGCCGCGCCGCCGGAATGCAGCGCCCGGTGGGGTTCTGGAAGTTCGGCAGCAGGTACAAGGCCCGGGCGCCGGCCACTTCATGCAGGCTCTCGGGCCGGGGCCCGGCTTCGTCGCAGGCGACCTCGACGGCGTCGGCCTCATATGGTGCAAAGGCCTGCAGCGCACCCAGGTAGGTGGGCGACTCGACGGCCACCTTGGCACCCTTTTCGAGCAGCAGTTTGGCCACCAGGTCCAGCCCCTGCTGGGATCCACTGGTGATGAGCACCTGTGTGGCCGGTACGGCCAGGCCGCGTTGGCGCAAACGCTGGGCCACCCATTCGCGCAGCGCGGGAAGGCCTTCCGTGGTGGCGTATTGCAGCGCTTCGCGGGGTGATTGGGCGAGTACCCGCTGGGACACTTCACGCAAGGCCTCGGCCGGAAAACCGTCAGCCGAAGGCAAGCCGCCACCCAGCGACACCAGGCCCGGTCGACCCATGAGCTTCATCAGTTCGCGAATCATCGAGGGCGTCAAACGACTGGTGCGCCGCGCAAACCTGAAGGCCGTGGGGCTCATGTCCGGAGGCTCCTTTCGTCTATTAAATACACCACCAGTTCGCCTCGAGTGCAATGCATTGAGGGGCTTTTGACTGGTAAATGACGCAGATTGATCCGTGCCTCATCCGTTGACGGACATTATATTGTCCACTAGGATGGCGCCGATCAACCACACCACCAAGGACAGGACCGCATGGACACGCGCACGATGAAATGCCTGCTGACGCCGATTGCCGCGGTGTTCGCCGCTTGGCCTGCGATGGCGCAGACCACCTCCGACCTCGCAGGGGGCAAGCAGGTGGTCGAGGTCACGGCGTCCAAGCGCCCTCAATTGCTGATCGACGTTCCGTACTCGATCACCGCGATCGGCGGCAGCGAGATCGCCGACCGCGGCGTCACCGACATCCAGCAGATGCAGTCGGTGGTGCCGTCGCTGTTCATCAACCAGAACGCGCCGGGCGCCAGCCGCATTCAGATGCGCGGCCTGTCGCAAGGGGTGGGCTACGGTGCCGCACTGGTGGGCACCTACCTCGATGAGATCTCGTTGAACATGCCCGATGCCCAGCGCTCGCTCGATGTGCCCCTGGTGGACATGGCGCGCATCGAAGTGTTGCGTGGCCCGCAAGGCACGCTCTACGGCGACGGCTCGATGGGCGGCACCATCCGCTTCATCACGCGGGCGCCGCGCCTGGACAAGTTCGAGGGCAGCGTCGAGGCCGGTGTCAGCCAGTTGAGTGGCGGACAGACCGGTTGGCGGGCCAATGGCGTGGTGAACGTGCCGCTTTCGACGGGCGTCGCGGGCTTGCGCCTGGTGGCGGGCCATGAAGATCTGCCGGGCTGGGTGGACAACAGCGTCAACGGCGCCAAGGACATCAACAGCGCCAAACGCGACTACCTGCGGGGTAAGCTTCTGGTGAAGCCGACTTCGAATGTCGACGTGACGGCGATGTTCTTTCACACTGAGACCGACACCAAGAACAATTCGGGCTCGCGTGCTGACCGCACCATTGCGTCGTACATCGCTTCGCCGACCAAGGACAAGACCGACCTCTTCAATCTGGTGGTGAACGCCGACCTGGGCAGCGTGCGATTGGTCAGCTCCACCGGCTACCTCGATCGCAAGATCGACACCACTGCCGAGTTGACTGCCGTTTACGCCGGCGTGCCCTTCAAGGCGCTGATCCTGCCCAAGCCGACCTCAGGGGGAGCCTATCGGCAAGACATGTCGCAAAAAGTCACGACACAAGAGCTGCGCCTGGAATCGGACGACAAGGGGCCACTGACCTGGACGGCAGGAGCCTACTACCGCAAGACCGACACCCACTCCGTGACCTCGGACGTCTGGACCGATTCGACGCTTCGCCTTCAAGGGGGCTTCGACGGCACCGGTCCCACCAACGTGAACCAGACCGCCTTATTTGGTGAACTGACCTATGCCTTGTCACCACAATGGTCGCTCACCGGCGGCCTGCGCTCGTTCAAGGAGAAGGCGGAGAACGTGGGGTCCAAGCTGCCGTCGGGGTTTGCGCCTCCAGGAACGCCTTCGACCCTGTACAACGACCATGCGGAGTTCAGCGCCACCACGCCGCGGCTGAACCTGCTGTGGCGCTATGCCCCCAAGGGCGCGCTCTACGCAACCGCCTCCAAAGGCTTCCGCAGTGGCGGCTTCAACGCCACGCAAACGCCGCGCAACTACGGTCCCGAGGACATCGTCAGCGCCGAGATCGGCAACCGGGGTTCATTGTTCGGCGACGCCCTGCAATATGAAGTGGCCGCGTATCACAGCCAGTACAAGAACGTGCAGGCGCAGGACCTGGCCCCCGGCTGCACGCCCGCGACCTGTCAGGCGCTCACGGTCAACTCCGGCAAGGCCTCGGGGCCGGGTGTGGACATCACGCTCTCTGCTGCGCTCACCCAATCCCTGACGCTCGACGTGGCGCTGGGTTACTCGGACCTCGTCTATGACGTGAAGACATCGGAGCGCAACCAGGGCGATCCCCTGAACTTCATCCCCAAGAAGACGGCTTCGGTTTCGCTGAACCAGCGCTTCAACTGGGCGCCCGGCTTGCCCGGCATGGCCCGGCTGGACTACCAGCATTCCGATCCCGTGAAGTTCATCGTCCGCAATCAAGGTGTGAATGTCAGCAGCAACAGCATCGACACATTGAACGCGCGCATCGGGATGGAGATGCCCGCCTGGCAGGTCTACCTGGAAGGAAAGAACCTCACCAACTCGAATGGCGTGACGTTCCCGGGCATCTTCGGGCTGCCGGACTCTCGCGTCGCGCCGCGCTCGATCGGCGTGCTTGCGCGAGCCCAGTTCTAGAGCCGAGCGGGCAAGCGGTGGGTCGCGTCATCACGATCGCGGCCGCGCAACTCGGTCCGGTCCCCCGCGCCGAGCAGCGGGGGCCGGTTGTTGCCCGCATGGTCGCGCTCATGGAGCGGGCGGCGCGCGTTCGAGCCACGCTGGTCGTGTTTCCGGAACTGGCGCTGACCTCGTTCTTCCCGCGCTGGGCCATCGACGACGATGCCGAACTGGACAACTTCTTTGAAGCCTCGATGCCCGGCCCGGAGACCCAACCACTGTTCGCGGCGGCGCGCCGGCTTGGATTGGGTCTGTGCTTTGGCTACGGAGAGCTCGCGAACCGGGCCGGCAGACTTCAACGCTTCAACAGCTCGGCCCTGGTCGGACACGAGGGAGGCTTGATCGGCCACTACCGCAAGGTGCACCTGCCAGGCGACCGTGAGCCGCAACCCGGATTCGAGTACCAGCACCTCGAGAAGCGCTACTTCGAGAGCGGCGACATGGGGTTTCCGGTCTGGCGCGCGTTCGGCGGGGTCGTGGGCATGTTGATCTGCAATGACCGGCGCTGGCCCGAGGCCTGGCGGGTGCTGGGTCTACAGGGCGTGGAGCTCGTGCTGGTGGGCTACAACACGCCGCTTCGAAATCCCGAGGCGCCGGAGCACGATCCGCTGGTGCGCTTTCAGCATCGGCTGGTGATGCAGGCGGGCGCATACCAGAATGCCACCTGGGCGGTGGCCGTTGCCAAGGGAGGCGTCGAAGAAGGCCAACCCATGCTGGCCGACACGTTGATCGTGGCGCCCTCGGGTGAGATCGTGGCGTACTCGAAGACGCAAGGCGACGAGCTTGTTGTGGCCGAATGCGACCTGGATCGGACCCAATCGTACAAGACCACGATTTTCGATTTCGCGGCGCATCGCAAGCCCCAGGCCTACAGCCGAATCACGGAATGCACCGGTGCGGTTCCTCCGCCTTGAACGACACAACCTGGCGGGCTTCGGTGGGATGGACTGAGGGGCTGACGGGCGATCGGGCACCCCTATCGCAGTGTCTCCATCAAACGCATCAACAACCGGGTGCGCGGAATGATGCTGCTGATGTACAGGCGCTCTTCCAAAGTGTGCCCGCCGTCACCGTCGACGCCCAGGCCATCGAGCGTGGGGGCGATGGCGGCGGTGTAGTTGCCATCACTGCCGCCGCCGGTCTTCAGGTCGACCAGGTCGAAGCCGATCTCGGCAGCCAGCCTCCTGGCGTGTTCGAACAGCGCCGCGATGTCCGGCGTCTTCTCGTAGCCTGGGCGGTTGATGCCGCCCTCAATGGTCAGCGTGACGCCCTGCAAATGGGCCTTGAGGCCACGAATGCGGCGCACGATTTCTTCGCCGATCTCGGGATTGGGCATTCGGACGTCCACTTCCACCGTGGCCGTGTCTGGCACCACGTTCGACCGCGTGCCACCCTTGATCAGACCCACGCTGACGGTGAGCTCGCGCGCGTAGTCGGTCATCGCTTCCAGCGCCAGCACTTGGTGGGCAATCTCGTGGATGGCGTTGCGACCGAGGTGATGTTCGACGCCCGCGTGCGCCGCCACGCCGTGGGCCGTGACCGTGAAACCAGCAATCCCTTTGCGCGCCGTGACGATCTTGCCGCCCGAGCGGGCCGGTTCGGTGACGAGCACGAACTTCGCGCGCCGTGCTTCGCGCAGGATGTGCTCGCGCGAGGTCTCGCTGCCCATCTCTTCGTCGCTGACCATCAGATGGCGCACCGGCAGGTGCGTCTTCAGGCCGGCCCGACCGATCTGGCGCAGTGCGGCCAGCGCCAGATAGGTGCCGCCCTTCATGTCCTCGGCGCCTGGGCCATAGGCACGGTCGCCCTCAATGCGGAACGGCAGGGGCCCGGTCAGGGTGCCGATGGGATGTACGGTATCGATGTGGCTCAGGATCAGCAGCCCCGGTCCGGCGGCGGCTTCGGGTGGGCAGTGCTTGTCGTCGATGGCCAGCAGGTGGTCGCCAAACCCATTGCGGCCGGCAATGCGCTCCACGCGCACGCCGATGGCCTCGTAGTCCGCCTGCACACGCGCTGCCATGCGAGCCATGCCCTCAGGGTCATCGGTGGGGCTTTCGATTTCGATCCAGGCCCGGATTCCGGCCAATATTTCGTCCACATCGAGGGCATGGTTAGCAGGCATTTGAAGTTCCATTAGAGATGCAGGCGTAGACGGTCTCGACAGATGGATAGTATATTAGCCAATGTCTCAGGTTGATGGCCCCATTGATCCACCGCAATCCAAGACTCGATGACGATAGATCCCACCGCACGCACCGAAACCGACTTGCTTGGTGAAGTCAGTTTGCCGGCAGGCGCACTCTATGGTGTCAATACCGTCCGTGGGGTAGAAAACCTCACCGTATCACCCTGGCCTGTGGGGCGCGAGCGCGAGTTCGTTCGGGCGTTGGCGCTCGTCAAGAAGGCCGCCGCTCTGGCCAATGCCGAGTTGGGTCAATTGACCGATGGACAGGCCGGCGCCATCGCAGCGGCTTGCGACGAAGTGGCGCAAGGTCGATGGGATGGGCAGTTTGTCGTCGACCTGATGGAAGGCTCCGGCGGCACTTCGACCAACATGAACGCCAACGAAGTGATTGCCCGCCGGGCGCAGCAGATCAGCGCTGGGGCCGTGCATGCCAATGACCATGTCAACCGCTCCCAGTCGACCAATGATGTCTATCCCACGGCCATGAAGTTGGCTGTGCTGGCAATGGTGGGCCCCTTGGTTGCCGAACTGCATGCGCTGGCCACCTCGCTGGCTGCTCGTCGCGACGAATGGGCCGATGTGCTGCACCTCGGTCGTACCTGCCTGCAAGACGCACAGCCCATGCGCTTGGGTCATGCCTTTGGTGGCTATGCAGAGCTCGTTCGACGCCAGGCCTTGGGGCTGGAGTCGGCGAGCCGTGGCCTTCTGGCAGTGCCGCTGGGCGGCACTGCCATCGGTACGGGCTTCGGCTCTCCGCCTGGCTGGCGCGATACGGTGCTGCATCAGCTGGTGCAACTGACAGGCCTGCAGTTCGAACCCCCCGGCGACGCCTTCGACGCGATGCAGAACCTGGATGTCTTTGCGCGTGTCTCGGCGGAATTGCGCCATGCCGCCACGTCGATGGCGCGAATTGCCTCCGACCTGATCCTGCTGTCGTCCGGTCCACACGGTGGGCTGGGCGAGGTCCGCCTGCCTGCCGTGCAGGCGGGCAGCTCCATCATGCCGGGCAAGGTGAACCCGGTTGTGCCCATGAGCCTGGTACAGATCGGCTTTGCCGTCGTCGGCAACGATGCGACGGTGGCCCAGGCGCAACAGGCTGGCCAACTGGAGATCAACCACTTCGAGCCGGTGGTCGCCAGTCGGTTGTTCGACTCCCTGCGCTTGGTCACTCGAGGCGCCATGTTGCTGCGCACGCGCTGCGTCGACGGTCTCCAGGCCGATGTTCAGGCCAATCTGGCCCACCTGAGCGCCTCGTCGGCCTTGGCCACTGCCTTGATTCCTGTGCTGGGCTACGACGCCACCAGCGTGCTGGTAAACGAAGCGCAAGCCGAAGGCCTGGCGCTGATCGATTTGGTGGACCGGCGCGGCCTGATGACACGCGCAGACGCGCTGGATCGCTTGCGTGCCGCGAGCCAAACCGTACCGGCCGCGCCATGAGGTTTGCGAATCCGCACGCGCGATCATCGACGTCTGCGGTCTCGCCGACTTTGGCGGCGATCAGCAGCACGCCACCCGGCCCGGCGGCTTGGCGGAAATTGCGAGCGACCAACTATTCGTGCGGCATGCACAAGTTCAGGTGCGCCGCTCACGCTACGCTGGATTCACCTTGATGTCCAACCCGACACCGCTGCGCAAGCGCTACTCTGCCTGGAACCTCTTGGCCGCCGCATGGCGCGGTCATGCCGATTGGGCGCCAGCCTGGCGTGAGGCCGAGCCCAAGCCGCGCTACGACGTCATCGTCATCGGCGGCGGTGGCCATGGACTGGCCACGGCCTACTACCTGGCCAAGAACCACGGCGTCACCAACGTTGCGGTGCTGGAAGCCGGCTGGATCGGCGGCGGCAACACCGGGCGCAACACGACCATCGTGCGCTCGAATTACCTGTACCCGGAAAGCGCGCGGCTGTACGACTTCGCGTTGCGCCAGTACGAGCAACTGGCGCAGGAGCTCAACTTCAACATCATGCTCAGCCAGCGCGGCATCGTCACGCTGGCCCACTCGCGGCACGACTTGGACGCGCAGTCACGCTGGGCCAACGCGATGTTGTGCAACGGTATCGATGCTGAACTGCTCGATGCCACACAGGTCAGGGAACTCGAGCCGCGCCTGAACTTCGGCGCCGATGCGCGCTTCCCGATCCTGGGCGGCTTCATCCAGCGCCGCGGCGGGTCGGTGCGGCATGACGCCGTGGCCTGGGCCTATGCCCGTGGCGCCTCGGGTCTGGGTGTGGACATCGTGCAGAACTGTGCCGTCACGGGTTTCCTCAAGCAGGGTGACACCGTGGTCGGCGTGACGACGAACCGGGGCGAGATCCGTGCCGACAAGGTGGCGATGGCCGTGGCCGGGCATTCGTCGGTGTTGGCCGGCATGGCCGGCTTTCAGCTGCCCGTCACCAGCTACGCGCTGCAGGCCATGGTCAGTGAACCGGTCAAGCCGGTGCTCAACACGGTGACCATGTCCCCCGGGCTGGGCGCCTACTGGAGCCAGAGCGACAAGGGTGAGGTGGTCATCGGCGGCGCACTCGACCACTTCCCGTCCTACGCCCAGCGCGGCAGCTTCGACGTGATGCAACACGTGCTGGCCGCCACGGTCGAGATGTTCCCGTCGTTCAGCCGCCTGCGCTTGCTGCGCCAATGGGCTGGCATCGTGGACGTGGTGCAGGACAGCAGCCCCATCATCGGCGCCACGCCGGTGTCGGGCCTCTACATCAACTGTGGCTGGGGCACTGGCGGCTTCAAGGCCATACCGGTCGGTGGCTGGACTTTGGCCCATGTTCTGGCCACCGGGCGCGATCACGAATTGGCGGAAGCCTTTCAGCTGGATCGCTTCCACACTGGCCGGCTGATCGACGAAGCCGCCGCCGCTGGCATTGCACATTGAGGAGATGTCCCCGTGATGCAACTGACATGCCCCTTGTGCGGCCCACGCGCCGAGAACGAGTTCCACTGCGGCGGCACCACCGCCATTGCACGGCCGCCACTCGATTGCAGCGATGAGACCTGGGGCCACTATCTGTTTTTTCGCGACAACCCCAAGGGTGAGCACGCCGAACGCTGGCGCCATACGCATGGCTGCGGCCAATGGTTCAACGTCTTGCGTGACACGGTCACACACGAGGTCAAGGCGGTGTACGGGATCACGGAGCTTCGGCCGGTGTCTTCACCATGAGCAGCTACCGCCTGCCCGCGCGAGGCGCGTGGATTGACCGCACCTTGCCGCTGCGCTTTCAGTTCAACGGCCGTGATGTGCAAGGCTTTGCCGGCGACACGGTCGCCTCGGCACTGCTCGCCCAGGGCATCATGCTCGTGGGGCGCAGCTACAAACTGCACCGGCCGCGCGGCATCTACAGCTGTGGCGTGGAAGAACCTTGCGCTCTGCTCGACATCGGAGTGGGCGGCGCGCGTGCCCCCGACACGCGTGCCACCGACGTTGCCGTGCGCGATGGCCTGCAGGCCTTCACCGGCAACGCCTGGCCGAGCCTGGCATTCGACCTCGGGGCGTTGACTTCTCGATTCGCGGCGCTGCTGCCGGCGGGCTTCTACTACAAGACCTTCATGTGGCCGCATTGGCACTTGTTCGAGCCGGTGATTCGGCGCATGGCCGGGCTCGGGGCTGTCGCCGACTCGCCCGACCCCGAACGCTACGATCAGGTCTCGCGGGAAGTGCAGGTGCTGGTAGTGGGTGCCGGTGCGGCGGGCGTGCAAGCCGCACTGTCTGCGGCGCACGGCGGCCAACATGTGCTGCTGCTCGAGGGTGCTGCGCAGCATGACCCGGCCACAGTCGCGCGCCTGCCGGAGTTGGCGCATGCGGGAGTGGAAGTGCAGTTGCGCTGCACCGTGTTAGGCCTGTATGACCACCTGTTCGCCGCTGCGGTGCAGACCGTGGACGGGGCCGTGCGCGAGCGGCTGTGGAAGATCCGCGCCGGCCGCATCATCTTGGCCACCGGTGCATTCGAGCGGCCCATGCTGTTCCCCGACAACGACCGTCCAGGCGTGATGCTGGCCGCTGCCACGGTGCGCTATGCCACGCACTACGGCGTGGCCTGCGGACGCAGGGTCGTGGTGGCCACCGCGTGCGACAGTGGCTACCGCACGGCGCGGTCACTGGTGGATGCTGGTGTGAGCGTGGCCGCCATCGTGGACCACCGCAGCGCCGCGGCGGTCGAGCCCCCAGCCGGTGTGCCCGTGTTTCGCGGCAGTGCCATCGTCGCGATCCGCGGCAAGCGCGAAGTGCAAGAGGTCGTCATTGCGGCCCACAGCGGCGGGCCGACCCAACGGATCGACGCCGACTGCCTCGCCAGCGCCGGTGGCTGGGCACCTGCCGTGCACCTGCACTCGATGGCCGGCGGCAAATTGCGCTGGGTCGACGAGGCCGCGATGTTCGTTCCCGACGGCAGGTTGCCGGGCATCGATTCGGTGGGCGCTTGTGCAGGCGTCTTCGATGTCGACCGCGCGCTGGAGCACGCCGCTGCAGTGGGCGGCGGCATGACCTTGCCGGCCCCAGTCGGTGGCACGGGCCTGGTGACGGCGAACAGCAGTCCCTCGCCTGCGGCATTGGCGGCACTTTCGGGTTTAGGGCGCACACCGGGCAAGGTCTTCGTCGACCTGCAGAACGATGTCACCGCATCCGATGTGGCCCTGTCCGCACGCGAGAACTACCGCTCGGTCGAGCACCTCAAGCGTTACACCGCGATGGGCATGGGCACCGACCAAGGCAAGACCAGCAACGTCAATGCGCTGGTGTTGATGGGCGAGCACACGCAGCGCAGCCCGGCTGAGGTGGGCACGACCAAGTTCCGCCCGCCCTTCAAGCCCGCCACGCTGGGCGCAATGGCCGCGGGCCGCGGCGATGCCCGGTACAAGCCGCTAAAGCTCATGCCGGGCCATGCCTGGCACGAATTGCATGGGCCGCTGTGGGAAGAATTCGGCGGCTGGCAACGCCCCGCGGCGTATCTGCGCAATGGCGAGTCGCTGAACTCCGCTGCCGAGCGCGAAGCGCTGCACGTGCGCACACATGTCGGCCTGTTCGAGGCCTCGCCTCTGGGCAAGATCGAGCTCTACGGGCCGGATGCGGCGAGTTTCCTGGACCTGATGTACGTTGGCACGATGTCGACCCTGGCCATCGGCCAGGCGCGCTATGGCCTGCTGCTGCGTGAAGACGGCGTGATCTTCGACGACGGCATCGTGGCGCGTCTCGGTGAGCAGCACTACTGGGTCAACACCACCTCAGGCGGCGCGGAGCGTGTCGCGCTGGCCTTCGAGGAGTGGTTGCAGTGCGAGTACGTCCAGCACCGCGTTCTGGTGACGCCCGTCACCTCGGCCTGGGGCAACGTCACCGTGGCCGGGCCGAAGGCCTGGGCACTGCTGCAGGCCGCAGGCTTCGATGGAGCGCTGGCCCCCGCAGAGATGAAGCACATGACGCTGCGCGAAGTGGGGCACGGCGGCGTGCCGATGCGGGTGATGCGCGCCAGCTTCAGCGGTGAACTCGGCTACGAGATCAACCTGCCCGCCGGGCACACGCGGGCGCTCCTCGACCGACTGTGGCGGGTCGGCCAAGCCTTGGGCGTGATGCCCTACGGTGTGGAAGCGCTGATGATCCTGCGCACGGAAAAGGGCTACCTGCACCTGGGCGCGGACACCGACGGCACGACCTTTCCAGGTGATGTCGGCCTGGACCGCGGCGTCGCCAGGAAGGCCGCCAATTTCGTCGGCCGGCGCTCGCTGCTGCGGCAGGTCGCGACCGACGCCGATCGCATGCAACTGGTTGGCCTGCTGCCGCTGGATCGTCGCACGCGTCTGCCCGTCGGGGCCCACATCACCTTGCAAGCACCGCCGTCTGCAATCGAAGGCTTCGTCACATCGAGTTTCTACAGCCCGGTTCTTGGCCACCCCGTGGCGCTGGCCATGCTCAAACGCGGCAGCCAACGCGTGGGTGAGCGCGCCATGGCCTATCACCTCGGCCAGCCGATAGAGGCCGAAGTGGTCAAGACACCTTTCTTCGATGTCGCCGGGGAGCGTCTGCATGGTTGAGCCCCTGGCAGCATCAAGCTCGCTCGACGAAGCGTTGCGCGTGGGTTTGCCAGCGCCAACCGATGCAATGACGGTACGTGTCGTCGAAGGGATGCGCCTGCTGGCCTTGCGTCATCTTGCCGGCGGCGCCGCTGCCATCGAGGCGACCGTGGCAGTGCACGGGCTCTTGCCACTGCCGAAACCGGGCGCTTGCCACGGCGCCGACCCGTGTCTGGTGTGGACCGGTCCGACCGAGTGCATGCTGCTCACGGCGAACTGCGCGATGGCCGATGGCGTGCTGCACGTGCTGGCCCCGGGTCGCGAGAGGCTGGCCTGCGCTGTGGACCAGTCGGCCGGCTGCGTTGTGCTTGAGATGCTGGGGCATGGCGTCGCCGATGTGCTGCCGCGCCTGCTCGACGCCAGCGCAGTTCCCCTGAGGGCGGGCCAGGGCAGCCGAACGAGGTTGATGGACATCAGCGCCCTGGTCATCCGCTTGGAGCCTGACCGTGTCTTGCTTGTGGTCGACCGGGTGCATGGCGTCTATGCGACGCAGTGGATCACCTACGCGCTGCAAGCCCATGACTGCTCGACGTAGACGAGGAACCGTGCTGCCCGCAGTGCTTTGGGTGACCACTTGCACCCATGCCTCATGACTGCGAAGTGTAGGCAGCGCCATCCAACCGCCGCCCGCGGCGACCAACCTAACGGGCAATCGGGTTGACCCCCAGCAGCCACGCGGCGGCGGTGAAGGTGACGAACGCCAGCACCGTGCTGCTCATGATGATGCGGGCGATGCGGCCGTTGTCGGCACCATAGCGCTCGGCCAGCAGCGACACATTGCTGGCGCTGGGCAGCGCGGCCGCCAACACCAGCACCAGCAACTGGAAGCTCGACAGCGGGGCGCCCAGCTGGCGTGCCGCTGCGCCCAAGCCCATCACCAACATCGGGTGCACGAACAGCTTGACCAGGGCCACCGGCAGGTATTGCCGCACCGGGGTGCGCGTGTGTGCATGCTGCCCGGCGCGCCAGAGCACGGCGCCGATGGTGAACAGCGCCACCGGTGTGGCCGAATCGGCCAGCATGCGCACGATGGCGTCCAGCGGGCCGGGCAGGCGCGCGCTGGCAACCGACGCCGCCGCCCCCAGCGCGATGGACCAGGGCAGCGGGTTGGACAAGGCCCCGCGCACGGCGCGCAGGGCGGCCGTGCGCGCGCCATGCTCGGCTGCGCTGTGGGCCTGCGCCACGGCAATGCACAGCGAGCTGGTGACGAACAGGTCGGCCAGCACCGAGCAGATCACCGGGCCGGCGGCGGCCGGGCCCAGCAGCGCCACCAGCAGCGGCACGCCCATGAAGCCGGTGTTGGGGAACGCGGCCACCAGCGCACCGAAGGCGGCGTTCTTCAGGTCCACGCTGTCGCGCCAGCTGATGGCGATGGTGAAGGCCACGACACCCAACGCACAAGTGACGTAGACCATCAGCACGAAGGGATTGAGCAGCTCCAGCACCGGCGTGTTCATGCCGAAGCGAAACAGCATGCACGGCAGTGCAAAGTACAACACGTAGGCGTTCAGCCCCGGGATGGCCGATTCGGGCAGCACGTGTTGGCGCCCCGCCAGGTACCCGGCCAGCACCAGCGCGAAGAAGGGGACGGTGACGGCCAGGATTGCCTGCATGACGGCCAGAAGTATCCCCGCCCGCCGCCCAGCAGGCGCGCCGGGCCGGGCTGCACCGATGCAAGGTCGGCGCCGCGCTCAGCGGCCGATGCGCGCTTCCATGCGCTGGCAATAGCCCAGCAGCGACGGCATCTGCAGGGCCTTGGCGCGCACCGGGTTGTCGATGGGCGCCCACAGCAGGTTGGCCAGGAAGGCGTAGGTCGTCGCGTCGATGGCGGCGGGCTCGTCGCCGCCGAAATACGGACGAAACGCCAGCAGATCGACCAGCGCCTGCAGATCGACCAGCGCGCGCGCGCAGATCTCGTCGCGGCTGTGGCGGCCCATGCCCTGGCCGTGCAGGTCGCGCCGCATCTTGCGGCGCACCAGGGCCGGCAACACGCTGCGCAGCGGCCAGGGCAGGTGGCCGAAGAAGGCGGGGCCGGTGGCCTGCCAGCCGGTGTCGTCGATCCAGCGCAGCCACAGCGCGGTGAAGTAGGTGTGCTCTTCGAGCATGCGGCGCGTGGCCAGTTGCGTGCCGGTCTCCGGCGCGCGAAGCAGCGCGGGCAATTGGCTGGCGCAGCGGCGTTGCAGGTGTTCGACGATGGCCTGAGAGTCGGCGACCAGCTCGCCGCCATCGCGGATCACGGGCAACTTGCCTTTGGGGGTGCGCATCGGCAGGGCGTCGTTGATGCATCGGTATTCCAGCCCGGCCAGGCGCAGGAACACCTCCACCTTCATGCAGAACGGGCTGGCGTTCATCAGCCCGAAGGCGGGTTTGAATTGCAGCAGTTCGATCATCGGACAGGTCTTTCAAGCAGCGCCATGCGGCAAGGTTTCAATGCTTCGGGCTGCAAAGGGATTGCATCAATCCGGCAGCAACGCCCTCGCTGCTGCCAGCCAGGGTGCACAGCGTGCCCCTGGCGCCCTGCTGGTACAGGCCCCAGGCGCCCAGGCCCGCCAGGCCGGCGACGGCCACCGCCGCCGCCGCACCGGCGATCCACAGCCAGCGATGTCGCCCGCGCATCTGGTCGCGCAGCACCAGCGTGATCAGGTGCACGATGATCGTGGCCACCAGCGCGCCGATGGCCGCGGTGCGCAGGTCGGGCGAGCCGAACAGCATGCCAACCGCCAGCACCCCGACCTCGATGGTGTAGAGCGCGGGCATCGCCGCCGACCACCAACGTTCGAGAAGAGTTCCCGGCATCGAGACGGCCACCGCCCCTTGCATGGCCAGGCCCAGACGTGCCACCCAGCGGGCCAGCGCGCTGGGCGACGCCGCGCCATGGCTCACGCCGCCGAGCAGCTTGCCGGTGATGCGCACGGCCCGCGCCGCATTGCGCAGCGTGGCCTGCGCATCGGGTGAGCGGTCCAGCCGGCGATGCAGCCGGAAATGCTCGACCATGCCGTCGTCGCTGAGCAGGCCCACCAGCATCTCGGCCAGGCGATCGCGCTGCAGGGCCGGGCCCTGGAGCAGCCCACCCAGCAGCACCCGGATGCGCGTGGGCAGGTCGGCAGCCTCGACCTCCTGCAGCGCCTTGAACAGCAGCTCGCGCACCTGGTCCTCGCCCTGGGCCAGCAGGGTCTCGCGCAGGATGCTGCGCTGGGCCAGCCGCACGAGCTCGTGGTGCACCCGGCACGATGACGCATCGCCGGGCGGCAGCAGCCCGGTGATCAGCCGCTCGGCCCCGTCCAGCCGGCCCCACAGCACATCGTTGCGCCGCCAACGTTCATCGAGAAACGCACCGAAGTGCGCCACCGCCGTGCCGGCCAGCTTGCGCCGATCCGGCTCGGTGTCCGCCGTCTCCTGCACCAGGCCCACCGCGTCGACCGGGCTGATGCGCAGCACGTCCACCCGCGCCGGCTCACCGGTGTCGGTGCCGTAGTACATCGTGAAGCGCGTCTGGTCGAACTGGTCGAACATCAGGAACGCCTCGCCGAGCATCAGGCGCATGCAATGGCCTTCCGGCTCGTTCAGGGCCTCGGCCGGGATTCCGTCCTCGCCGAGGCTGGCCCGCTTGATGATCATCTGCGCCACCTTGCGCGCGGCCGGCGGCGAGGCTGCGGCCGGGTTGCCGGGCTTGGATGTCCCGCCCTGCGGCGCGGCCGCCCCGGACTCTGCGCGCAGGGGCTCGGTCAGGGGCCGGGCGGCGAGTTGCGGTTGACCCATGAGGTTCCAGACCCTGGCCGACAACCACTGCGGTGCACGCCAGGCATCGGGCCGAGTCGCCGCCGGCGCGTCCTGCCCGTTCGGCGCTGGTGCTTCGGCCCCTTCGGGCAGCGGCTCCTCGACACGCAGGCAGGCGATGTCGCTGGCGACGCGATCGCGCGTGGCAGCCAGCTGCCGGCGCGCCGCGGCCTGGGCCTGGTCGGTCGAGCGGGCCAGTGCGGCGATGTGTTCACCCACACGCCCCATCAGGCTCGGTGCCTCGCTGCGGGCGCTGGCCAGGGTGCTGCCCGGATCGGCCAGCGATGCCTCCCCGATCAGGGTGGCCAACAAGGCCTGCAGGGCGGCGCGATCCGCAACCGGCAGGGGCTGCAGCGTTGGCGGGCGACGCCGCCAGTCCAGCATGTCCAGGTAGATCTTGCGGAACTGCTTCTTCAGCAGGCGCAGCGCATCGAGTGCGCGCGGCCTGGAAAAGCCCTCGAGCCGAGCAGACCGAGGCGGCGCACCCGGCGTGGCCAACCAGTGCCGCTGCATGGCCAGGGTCAAGGTGCTGTCCAGGCTGTCCGCCAGGCCCGCGCCATCCGGTGCCTCGGGCAGGCGCAGCAGCCGCACCATGCGGTCGATGCGCCGCATCAGGAAGGCCAGCCGGCGCACGCGGTAGTCGAAGTCGAAGCAGAACAGGAACTCGTTGAACGGCGCCCGGGTGTCCAGGGTGCCTTCTGGCAAGTCCTCGCTCAGCGACAACTCGGCATAGGCCTTCTCGCGCCACTCGGTCACCAGGGCGGCCACGGCATGGAAGCGATCGTCGCCGGTGTCGATGCCCCAGGCCTGGGCCAGTTGCGTGGCCAGTCGGTTGGTGGTCGCGTGGGTGCGCAACTGGCGGTAGGGCAGCACCGCCCGACCGAAATAGCGCACCATGGTGCGCATGGACAAGGTGCGCCAGCGCGGCACCTTGCCATTCACCAGCTCGACATCGGCGAAGGGCAGGCGGTTGGCGCGCGTCTCCTTCTCGATCTCGGCCTCGGTGCGGTGCACCAGGCCCTCCACCTCGTCGATGCGCCGGTTGCGCGCGAGCACGGCCTCCAGGTCTTCGCGGATGGTCTCGTACTTCGGAATCGTGAACAGCGCGTCGACGGCGTTCGTCACCACATCGGGCTGCAGCGCCTTGCGCTCATCGTGGTCCGCATCCAGCCATTCGGGATCGGGCTCGACATAGACCAGCTTGCGGCGCGTCGGCGGATCGCCGAAGCGGTGCGACAGCGCCTCGGTCACGTAGCTGAAGGGCTTGTTGTCGAGGTAGCCGCCATCGCCGAAGGGCATGCCCAGCTGCTCGCCGCGGCGCACGCTGTCGCTGTCCAGCGCATCGAACAGGCGGTCGAAGCGGCCGAGGCCGGGCAGGGTCTCGCCGGGCAGCAGATCGGCCACCCGTGCCAGCGTCATCGGCTCGAAGGCGAACGGGAAGCTGGAGGTGCAGCGCGCCGCGTAGGCCAGGAACGCGTGGTGCCTGGCATCGAAATCGCGCCGCGGATCCTCGGCCCGACCGGACGCGTCAATCGAAGGATAGGTGAGGTGAAAACGCTGCTTGTGGCGGCGCTCGTGGATGACTTTGTCGAACAGGCGCAAGGGCACGGGCGTGCCGCGCACATCGGTCGTGGTGATGTACAGGTCCAGCTCTTCGACCAGCGGCGAGCGGCGTGTCTGCTGCGCCGGGGGCTGCACGTCCAGCGGCCGCATCTCACCCAGTGCCGAGTGCAGCTTCAGGAACATGCGATCGCTGTTGAGCAACGATCTGGGCCCGTCGACCGAGGCCCGGGCACGCAGCGCCCAGGGCAGGCTGTCGAAGGATTCGCCGTCGTTGAGCAGCTTGCCCAGGTCGCCCTCGCGGATCCACAGGCCGCGCAGCGCGCCGAACTGCTCGCCGTTGACCAGCGCCTTGGCCAGGTAGACGCCATTGATGCCGCCGGCCGAGGTGCCGGCAATCACGTCGATGACGAAGCGCGTGCGCTCGAAGGCCTTGGCGGCCGGCTCGTCCCAGACATCCGGCGCACCGGGCAAGGGCTCGACCTTGCGCTGATCGGTCGGGCAGGCGTCGGGCTGGGCCTGGCCCGCGCGACGCTGCTCGGCGGCCGCGTCGCGTTGGCTCAGTCGCTGCGCGTAGCGCTCCACCAGCTCGCGGTTGCCCGCCAGCCACGACAGGCGGCGGTAGATCTCGCGCGTGGGGCTGGCCTCCTCGCCGCCGATGCGCACACCGGGCAGCGGTGTGGCACAGGCCATCTCGAACATCTCGTGCGAGACACCGTTGATGTAGACCGCCAGCGACACGCCGCCGTACATCACGACACCAAAGCGCAACTCCTCGGCGTAGGTGGCGGCGCCCAGCGTGTACGCAGGCGGCTTCAATGCGCCGACCGCAGCCACCGCGCCCGGCAATGCCGGGCTGCCGTGCTGGGTGGCTGTGGCGCCCGAGAACTGCTTGCCCGTCATGGCCGCCTCCGGTGGGTCTACGCCCCGATTCTGCGCCCACCATCGCCCCTGCCGCGCACCCGGCGCCGCTCGATCGCGGCGGCGGGCTCAGGTGCCGGCTCAGGCCCTCTGGGGCCCGGGGCGCCCGGCCTCGACCGCGAATCGCACATCGGCCCGCACCGGGCTGGTCGCATCGTTGGGCCGGTCCACCACCATCAGCGTGGCCTGCAGCGCGCGCTCGTCGAGCGTGAAGCCGATGTAGCCGCGCTGGTCGCCCCGGCCGTGGTGCACGTGGGGGTTGAGGCGGAGCCGCTGGTTCACCTGCTTCTGCGACGGGCCATGGCTGCTGATGGAGGTGCCGCAGAACTCGCTGGCCAGCACGGGGGACTTCGGGTCGTCGAAGTCGAGCTTCAGATCGGCGACATAGTGCGCGTGGACATCGCCGCCCAAGACCACCATGTTCGGCACGCGCCGCTCGGCGACGGCGCCCAGCAGGCGCGTGCGCGAGGGCGCGTAGCCGTCCCAGCCATCGGTCCAGAACTCGCCGGTGTTCGGTCCGGTGACGGCTTGGCGTGACAGGCGCGCCATCAGCGTCTGCTGGGCCAGCAGGTTCCAAGGGCGCTGCAGGTCCCAGCCCTCGGCCAGCCAGCGTTCCTGTTCGAACCCGAGCAGGCTGCGCTGGGGATCCTGCAACTCGGCGCAGTCGACCGCCATGATCACCTGCGAGCCACCGGGTCGCAGCAGCGGCGGGCAGGCGTGCGGGTCGCGGTACTGGCGATCGTCCAGCGCATGGATGCGCGCCAGGCGACCCCAGTGGAAGCGGTCGTACAGACGCAATGACGGCCCCGCCGGACTGAAGGTCGGGCGCATGGCCTTGGCCACCGGCATGTGCTCCCACCACGCCTGGTAGGCGGCCGCCCGCAGCGCCTGGAAGGCGGCGCCGGACAGCGTCTGGCCGCGCTCGCGGGAATGGTCGTTCTCCACCTCGTGGTCGTCCCAGATCACCAGCCAGGGGAACGCGGCATGCGCAGCCTGCAGCGCCTCGTCCGACTTGTATTGCGCATAGCGCTCGCGGTATTGCGCCAGGGTGCGCAACAGCGGGCCGTCCACCCGGCGCAGCGCATCGGGTGGCGAGGGGTATTCGTAGATGTAGTCACCCAGGAACATCACCAGGTCCAGCGGCTGCGTGGCCATGTGGCGCCAGGCGGCGTAGTGGCCGTGGTCCCAGCGCTGGCAGCTGGCGATGGCGAACTGCAGTGTGGCGGCGGCGTCGTCGGCCGGTGCCGTGCGCGTGCGCCCCGCCGGGCTGCGCTGTCCCAACGCACTGAAGCGGTACCAGTACCAGCGGCCCGGGCCCAGGGCCGAGGGCTCGGCGTGCACGCTGTGGGCCCACGCGGCTTCGGCCGTCTCGGTGCCGCGCGCGACGATGTCGGTGAAGGCCTCGTCGTGCGACAGCTCCCATTGCACGGGCACGCTGGGTGGCAGGTCGATGCCGGTCAATCGGGTCCACAGCACCAGGCGGTCGGCGCGGGGTTGGCCCGAGGCCACGCCCAGCGCGAAACGCGGCACGTCGGCGGCGCGCGCATGGCGCACGAACAGCGGTGCCGCGAGCAGGCTGGCTGCGCCGGCTTGCAGCAGTTGGCGTCGTTGGGGGTTCATGGGTGGAGTGTCCGACAGGCGGGCTCCCGTCCTTGGATCGATCGGGCGCAGGGCGCCGAAATGCTGGCTCGCCACCACAGTTTGACCCACCTCAAGAGCAAGTGCAGGTTGCGCGAACGCGCGTGAATCCTGACGTTCCGTTGGAGCGACACTTGTCGCAAAGCAAGTGGAGGTGGTATGGCAGACACGATGGTGACCGGGCATGTCGGAGGCGCGGGCCTCGACACCGACTCGCTGACGATGATGCTCGACGCGGTGCGCGAGTTCGTCGAACATGCGCTGCCGCCGCAGCGCCAGCTGCAACTGGACCACGACGACGTCTGCCCCGAAGACACGGTGCGCGCGATGAGCGACCCCGGGCAGCTCGGCGTGCAACTGGTCTTCATCCCGGCCGCCTATGGCGGCATGGACGGCGGCGCCTTCGATTCGTACCGCGTGTGCGAGGTCATGGCCCGCCACGACATTGGCCTGGCCACTGCGGCTTTCGCCACCTTCCTGGGCAGCGACCCGATCCTGGTGGGTGCCACCGACGCACAGAAGCAGCGCTGGCTCGGCGCCATCGCCGAGAAGGGCGTCGTGTTCGCCTACGGTGCCACCGAGCCCGATGCCGGCAGCGACCTGGGCGCGCTGAAGACGACGGCCGAACGCATCGAGGTGGACGGCGTGGTCACCGGCTACCGCATCAACGGCCGCAAGCAGTGGATCTCCAACGGGTCCATCGCCGACTTCGCCACCATCCTGGCGCGCACCCCCGACGGACCCACCTGGTTCGTGGTGACCAAGGGCACGCCGGGCTTCTCCGCCGGCAACCGCGAGGACAAACACGGCCTGCGCCTGTCCAATACCGCCGCGCTGTACCTCGACAACGTCGAGGTGCCCGCCGACCACCTCATCGGTGGCGTCGAAGGCCGGGGCCTCGTGCAAGCGCAGCAGGTGTTCGGCTACACGCGCGTGATGGTGGCCGCCTTCGGCCTGGGCGGCGGCTGGTCGGCGCTCGACCGCGCCATCGCCTACTCGCTGGAGCGCCAGCAAGGCGGCGGCCCGCTGGCGCAGAAGCAGGGCTACACGCACAAGCTGATCGTGCCCCACGCGGTGCGCCTGGAAGCCGCGCGCAGCATCATCGAATCGACGGCCGACCGGCTGGACCGCGGGCTGGGCACGGGCGGCGCGATGAACACCGAGGGTGCCATCGCCAAGCTGATGGCCACCGAGGCCGGCAACGCCGCGGCGGACGCCGCGATCCAGGCCCACGGCGGCTATGGCTACACGCGCGAATACGTGGTCGAGAAGATCAAGCGCGACGTGCGCATCACCACCATCTACGAGGGCACCTCCGAGATCATGGAGATGACCATCGCGCGCGACCGCTGGCAGCTGCACCTGAAGACCAGCGGTGCCTACTACCGCGATCGCGCCAACGCGATGACCGCCCTGCACGGCAGCGTGGGCAGCGTCGGCGCCGCTCATGCGGCGCTGGCACTGCAGGCGCTGGCTGCGGTGCTCGAGGCCTGCCGCGTGGCCCGCCTGACGCGCAACCAGCATGTGCTGCTGCGCCTGGGCGAGCTGATCTGCCAGGCCGAATGCGCCGAGGCCTTTGCGCAGCGCGCCGCCGGCGTGCTGGCCGGCCAGCGCCACGCCAAGAGCCCCGAGCGCTTCAGCGGTGAAGCGCTGGCCACGATGAGCCGCGTGTTCGCCCGTGAAGCGGCGCAGAAGATCGGCCAGGAAGGCGTGCGCTGGGTGGCCGGCTCGGTGGATGCCGGCAGCGCCGACGTGGCCGCACTGCTCGCGACCATCCCGCACGACGCGATACGCGCCGCACAAGCCGGGCTGCTGGCCGACATGGACCGCGTCGCCGACATCCTCTACGCCCGCGCCGGCTGAATCCGAACATCCAATCTCAAAGGAGGCCCGTCATGGCCGACCTGAACACCAAGCCCGTGGCCATCGTCGGCATCGCGGCGATCATGCCGCAGGCCCCCGATGCGCAGACCTTCTGGTCCAACATCAAGCAGGGTCGCTATTCGGTCACGGACGTGCCGCCCGAGCGCTGGGACCCGGCGCTGTACTTCTCCAGCGATCACGCGGCGCCCGACAAGACCTATTCGAAGATCGGCGGCTGGGTGCGCGAGTTCCCCTGGGACCCGATCCGTTGGAAGCTGCCGATACCGCCCAAGGTGGCGGCGCAGATGGACATCGGGCAGCAATGGGCCGTGAGCGCGGCACGCTCGGCCTTGCTGGACGCCGGCTGGCCGAACTGGAAGACCGACCCCGACCGCGTGGCCGTGATCCTGGGCAACGCCATCGGCGGCGACAAGCACTACCGCTCGAGCATGCGCATCGAACTGCCCGAGGTGCTGCGCGGCCTGGAGCTTGCCCCCAGCATGGCCAGTGTGCCGGCGGCGCTGCGTGAACGCCTCATCGAAGAGACGCGGGCCGCATTCCATGCACGCACCTTCGAGATCAACGAAGACACCATGCCGGGCGAGCTGTCCAACGTGATGGCCGGCCGCGTGGCCAACCTGTTCAACCTGCGCGGCCCCAACTTCACCACCGACGCGGCCTGCGCTTCGGGCCTGGCCGCGTTGAACGCCGCCGTCGAGGGCCTGGTCGACCACCGCTTCGACGCGGCCGTCTCCGGCGGCGTCGACCGCAACATGAGCGTGGCCGGCTTCGTCAAGTTCTGCAAGATCGGTGCTCTGTCGGCCACCGGCACGCGGCCCTTCGACGCCGGCGCCGACGGCTTCGTGATGGGCGAAGGCGCGGCGCTGTTCGTGCTCAAGCGCCTGGAAGATGCCGAGCGCGACGGCGACCGCATCTACGCCGTCATCCTGGGCGTGGGCGGCTCCAGCGACGGCAAGGGCAAGGGCATCACGGCGCCCAATCCGGTGGGCCAGCGCCTGGCGGTGCAGCGGGCCTGGGAGCAGGCCGGCGCCGACCCGGCCACCGTCTCGGCCATCGAAGCGCACGGCACCTCCACGCGGGTCGGCGACGCCGCTGAGCTCGAAAGCCTGACGGCCGTGTTCGGCGCCGCCGGCGCGCCGGTGCGCGGCGTGGCCCTCGGTTCGGTGAAGTCCAACATCGGCCACCTGAAGGCCGCCGCCGGCTCGGCCGGCATGTTCAAGATGGTGCGCAGCCTGCACGAGAAGGTGTTGACGCCGAGCCTGAACTTCCGCGATCCCAACCCCAACGTCGACTGGGACCGCTCGCCCTTCCGCGTCAACACCGCATTGCGCGAATGGCCCACACCACCTTGCGGCGTGCGCCGCGGTGGCGTCAGCGCCTTTCGGCTTTGGCGGCACCAACTTCCACGTCGTGCTCGAAGAGCATGTGCCGGGCCGGTACCGGCCCGCGCCACGGTCCTTGCTTCGGCCAGGTGGCCGCGCCAGCCGTGCCGCGGTCCTGCCACCCGCCCGACCACCCCGGCCGCCGCCGCCAGGCGCCGTTGCGCGGCGCGCTGGTCCTGGGCGGCCGCGACGATGCCCACCTCGTGGCGCAACTGAACCAGGCGCTGGCCGAAGCCAGGCCGGGCGCACCGGCCGTGGCCCGGCCCGGCCCGGCCGTGGGCGCGGCAGCCGTGCGCGCGGCGGTGGATTTCAGCGACGCGGCCGACCTGGTGGGCAAGCTCGACAAGCTCCTGAAAGCCTTTGCCAGCGGCAACCCGGCGGCCTTCCGCATGCTGCGCCAGCAAGGCGCGTTTGTCGGGCGCGGCCCGGCGCCGAAGGTGGCTTTCCTCTACACCGGACAGGGCTCGCAGTACGCCAACATGCTGCGCGAACTGCGCGACCGCGAGCCCATCGTGGCCGCGGCATTCGAGCGCGCCGACGCGGTGATGAGCCCGATGCTCGGGCGAACGCTCAGCTCCTACATCTTCATCGATGGCCAGGACCCGGCCGCGGTGGCGCAGCTGGAAAAGCAGTTGCGCCAGACCGAGATCACGCAGCCGGCCCTGCTGGCGGCCGACTCGGCGATGCACGAGCTGCTGGCCGCCTATGGCATGCGCCCCGACATGGTGATGGGCCACAGCCTGGGCGAATACGGCGCGCTCATCGCGGCGGGATCGCTGAGCTTCGAGGCCGCGCTCGAGGCCGTCAGCGCACGAGGCCGCGAGATGGCTCAGCTGTCCATCGAAGACAACGGCGCGATGGCCGCCGTCTCGGGCCCGCTGGCCGAGATCGAGCGCATCGTCACGCAAACGCCAGGCTACGTGGTGGTGGCCAACATCAACTCCACCACGCAGGCGGTCATTGGCGGTGCCACGGCGGCCGTCACCGCGGCCATCGAGGCTTTCACGGCGGCCGGCATGCAGGCGGTGCGCATCCCCGTCAGCCACGCCTTCCACACCACCATCGTTGCGCCCGCCGCCGTGCCGCTGAAGGCCACGCTGGCACGCCTGGGCATGCGCGCGCCGCGCATCCCGATGGTGGCCAACGTGACCGGCGCCTTCTATGCCACCGACACCAGCCCGCAGGCGATGGTCGAAATCCTGGGCCAACAGGTGGCCTCGCCCGTGCAGTTCGTCAAGGGCCTGCAAACGCTGTACGACGCCGGTGCGCGCGTGTTCGTCGAGGTCGGGCCCAAGCGGGCCTTGCACGGCTTTGTCGAAGACGTGTTCGGTGGCCAGGACGACGTGCTGGCACTGTTCACCAACCACCCGAAGCAAGGCGACTTCGGCGCCTTCAACCAGGCCCTGTGTGGCCTGTGGGCCGCTGGCCTGGGCTTCGATGAGGCGACACTCGTCACGCCGCCGATCGCCTTGGTCGACACACCGCCGGTGCATGGCTCTGTGCCGGCCGCTGCGGTGGCCATTCGGCCCGCTGCGGCCACCGTCGCAGCCGCCGCCGTGCCGGCGCCCCGGATCGCGGCGCCCGTCGGCGGCGACGCTGCGGCCGACGACCGCATCGTGCAGCTGGGCCAACTGTTCGCCGGCTTCCTCGAACAGGGCTTGCGCATCCATGGGGGCGCGCCTGCAGTGCAGCCGTCCGCGCTGCCGGCGGCGGCGGCAGTCGATCACTCGGCCGCCGAGCCGGTGGTCATCACCGGCGCCGCGTTGGGCCTGCCCGGCGTCGAGCAGGTCTTCGACGACGGCAACATCGGCCGCATCCTGGCCGGCCAGCAAATGATCACCGCGCTGCCCGACGCGGTGCGCCGGCGCATGGCCGACATGCACATCACGCGCCTGGTCAAGAAGGAGGCCGGCGGCGCGGAGTTCGAGGCCATCGACGACCCCTCGGAAGTCATCAAGCTCGCCGGCCGCCACGCGCCGCTGGACGTGGTGGCGCAGTTCGCCGTCGACACCGCCCGCGACGAGGCGCTGGACATCACCACGCGGCTCGCCATCGGTGCGGGCCTGGACGCGCTGCGCGATGCCGGCATCCCGCTGGTGATGCGCTACAAGACCACCACGCTGGGCACCCAGTTGCCCGACCGCTGGGGCCTGCCCGACGCGCTGCGTGATCAAACCGGCGTCATCTTCGCCAGCGCCTTCCCGGGCTACAACCGCTTCGCCGAGGAGCTGGAGGGCTATGCCAGCGACCGCATGCGCCGCGAGCACCTGCTGGCGCTGGAGGGCGTGCGCGCCCGCATGTCGGGGCATGAAGCGGGTCTGGCAGAGATCGAGCGCCTGATCGCAGATCTGCGCGCCGCCATCGCGGCCCAGCCCTACAGCTTCGACCGCCGCTTCCTGTTCCGCGTGCTGGCGATGGGCCACTCGCAGTTCGCCGAGCTCATCGGCGCGCGTGGGCCGAACACGCAGATCAACGCCGCCTGTGCGTCCACCACGCAAGCGCTCGCGCTGGCCGAGGACTGGATCCGCGCCGGGCGCTGCCGCCACGTCATCGTGGTTGCCGCCGACGACGCCACCGGCGACGCGCTGCTGCCGTGGATCACCAGCGGCTTCCTGGCCAGCGGCGCCGCCGCCACCGACGCGAAGGTGGAGGACGCGGCGACGCCGTTCGACCGCCGACGCCACGGCATGATCGTCGGCATGGGGGCGGCGGCCCTGGTCGTCGAGTCCGCCGATGCCGTGCGCGAGCGCGGCTTGAGGCCGATCTGCGAACTGCTGGGCGCGGTGACGACCAATTCGGCCTTCCACGGCACGCGCCTGGACCTGGAACACATCGGCGCCGTGATGGAAGCGGTGGTGCGCCAGGCCGAAGCGCGCGGCGTGCAACGTGCCGCGATGGCCGAGTCCACCGTCTTCGTCTCGCACGAGACCTACACGCCGGCCCGCGGCGGCTCGGCCTCGGCCGAGATCAGCGCCTTGCGCCATGTCTTCGGCGCGGCGGCCGAGCGCATCGTCATCACCAACACCAAGGGCTTCACCGGCCACGCCATGGGCGCGGGCATCGAGGACGTGGTGGCCGTCAAGACCCTGGAAACCGGCCTCGTGCCGCCGGTGCCCAACTACCGCGAACCCGACCCCGAGCTGGGCGTGCTCAACCTGTCGCGCGGCGGCAGTTACCCGGTGCACCACGCCCTGCGGCTGGCGGCCGGCTTCGGCTCGCAGATCGCGATGGCGCTGCTGCGCTGGACGCCGCTGGCCGACGGGCAACACCGCGCGCCGAACCAGCTGGGCCATGCCTACCGCGTGACCGACGCGTCCGCCTGGCAGCGCTGGCTGGATGGGTTGGCGGGCCACGGCGCTGCGCGGCTCGAAGTGGATCACCGCAGGCTGCGCGTCGTCGACCGCGGCGCGCCCGTCGCGTCGTCCCACGAGTCCCACGTGGCCGTGCCCTACCTGGGCCGCATGGGTGTGCCGGTGGCGTCGGCCGCCGTCGTGCCGCAGGCGGCGCCTGCCGCCCCGGTCGCCGAGCCGGTGGCTCCCACCACCAAGGCGCCCGACGGCGTGGCACCGGCGGCCCTGGCGGCTGCGGCGCCGCGAGCGTCGGCCACGGCAAGCTCGCCCGTGCCCGCGCCCGCGCCGGCAACCGATCCGGTGTTGGCGCAGGTGACCCTGATCGTGGCGCAGATGACCGGCTATCCGGCCGATCTGCTCGACCCGGACCTCGACCTCGAAGCCGACCTCGGCGTCGACACCGTCAAGCAGGCCGAGGTGTTCGCCGCCGTGCGTGGCCACTACGGCCTGGAGCGCGATGCGAACCTGAAGTTGCGCGACTTCCCGACCCTGCGGCATGTGGCCGGCTGGGTGCGGCAGCGCGGCGGGCTGGGCATGGCCACCGTGCCGACCGTCGACATGGCTGCCCCGACCGGTGCCGCCATCGCGCCTGCAGCCACACCGGGCCCGACCGCGGCGCCCGTGGTCAGCCCAAGCCCGGCGTCCGATGACGTGATGGCCCAGGTGACGGCGATCGTCGCGCAAATGACGGGCTACCCGGCCGACCTGCTGGACCCCGACCTCGACCTCGAGGCCGATCTCGGTGTCGACACGGTCAAGCAGGCGGAAGTGTTTGCCGCCGTGCGCGGCCACTACCAGTTGGAACGTGACCCGAACCTGAAGCTGCGCGACTTCCCCACGCTGCGGCATGTGGCCGGCTGGGTGCGTGAGCGCGGCGGCATGGGCGCGGCGCCTGCTGCGGCTGCCGTTGCCGCACCAGTGGCTGCCGTTGCGGCACCACCCGCCACTGCCCTTGCTGCGGCCCCGGCCGCGATACCGACGGCAGCGCCGGTGCCCGCGGCCGACGACGTGATGGCCCGCGTGACGGCCATCGTCGCCGAGATGACGGGTTATCCCGCCGACCTGCTGGAGCCCGACCTCGACCTCGAGGCCGACCTCGGCGTGGACACGGTCAAGCAGGCGGAGGTGTTCGCCGCCGTCCGGGGGCACTACCAGCTCGAACGCGACCCGAACCTGAAGCTGCGCGACTTCCCCACGCTGCGGCATGTGGCCGGCTGGGTGCGTGAGCGCGGCGGCATGGGCGCGGCGCCTGCTGCGGCTGCCGTTGCCGCACCAGTGGCTGCCGTTGCGGCACCACCCGCCACTGCCCTTGCGGCGGCCCCGGCCGCGATACCGACGGCAGCGCCGGTGCCCGCGACCGACGACGTGATGGCCCGCGTGACGGCCATCGTCGCCGAGATGACGGGTTATCCCGCCGACCTGCTGGAGCCCGACCTCGACCTCGAAGCCGACCTCGGCGTGGACACGGTCAAGCAGGCGGAAGTGTTCGCCGCCGTTCGCGGGCACTACCAGCTCGAACGCGACCCGAACCTGAAGCTGCGCGACTTTCCCACCTTGCGGCACGTGGCCGGCTGGGTGCGGCAGCGCGCCGGTCTGGCGCTGCCTGCGCCTGGCGAGGCGACCGCCGCCAAAGCGTCACCCGCCATTGCTTCGCAAGCGCCGGACCTGGTGCAGGGTGACCTGCGCGCCATCGACGCATTGCCGCGCCGCGTGCCGATGCCAACGCTCCGCCCGGCGGCACCAAGCTGCCTGCCCACTGGCGTCGGCTTGTCCGGATCCCGCGTGGTCGTGGTGGCCGACGAAAGTGGTGTCGCCAAGGCCCTGGGCAAGCAACTCGGCAAGGCCGGCGCCCAGGTGCTCGGCCTGCCGGCCGGCGCGCCCACCGCCGAACTGCTGGCCAGCCTGGACGAGTGGCAGAAGCAGGGCCCGATTGCCGGCGTCTACTGGCTGCCAGCGCTGGACCCTGAAGGCGCACTCGACGACCTCGACGCCGCCGCCTGGCACGAGGCGCTGCGCTGCCGCGTGAAGGCGCTGTACGCCGTCATGCGCCAGCTCTACGACACGAGCCCGTTCCTGGTCGTGGCCACCCGGCTGGGTGGCTGCCATGGCTACGACGCGGCCGGCGCCATCAACCCACTGGGGGGTGCGGTGGTCGGCCTTGCCAAGTCGTACCGCAAGGAGCGGCCGCTGGCGCTGGTCAAGGCCGTCGACCTGGCGGCCGGGGCCAAGGCGGCCACGGTGGCCGAACAATTGATCGAGGAGACGCTGTTCGACCCCGGCTGCGTCGAGATCGGCCGCCTGGGCGAGCGGCGCTTCGGTGTCGCCTTTGTCGAGGTGCCGTTCCCGCCGCTCGGCGAAGACGGCCAGGTGGCGCCGGGCGATGGCCTGGTGCTCGGCCGCGAATCGGTCTTCGTGGTCACGGGTGCTGCCGGCAGCATCGTCTCGGCCATCACGGCCGACCTCGCCGCGGCCTCGGGTGGTGGCATCTTCCACCTGCTCGACCTGACGCCCGCACCCGAGCGCAACGACCCCGACCTGGCGGCCTTCCGTGCCGACCGCGACGGCCTCAAGGCCACGCTCGCGGCACGCATGAAGGCCGCGGGTGAACGGCCCACGCCGGTGGCCATCGAGCGCGAACTCGCCCGCATCGAACGGCTCAGCGCCGCGCTCGGCGCGGTGCAGGCGATCGAGGCCACGGGGGGCAGCGCGCATTACCACGCGCTGGACCTGCGCGACGGCGCCGCGGTGGAAGCGGCGATCGCCGATGTGCGGCAACGCCACGGCCGCATCGATGTGCTGCTGCATGCCGCGGGGCTCGAGATCAGCCGCAACCTGCCCGAGAAGTCGCCGGCCGAGTTCGACCTCGTCTTCGACGTCAAGAGCGACGGCTGGTTCAACCTGATGCGCGCCGCGCGCGACCTGCCGATCGGCGCCACGGTGGTCTTCTCGTCGGTGGCCGGTCGCTTCGGCAACCAGGGGCAGACCGACTACGCCGCCGCCAACGACCTGCTGTGCAAGATCACCAGCCACTTGAGGCGCACGCGCCCGCAGATGCGTGCGCTGGCGCTGGACTGGACGGCCTGGGGCGGCATCGGCATGGCCACGCGCGGGTCGATCCCGAAGATCATGGAGATGGCCGGCGTGCAGTTGCTGCCGCCCGAGGCCGGTGTGGCATGGATCCGCCGCGAGTTGCTCTCCAGCGCCTTCCGTGGCGAGGTCATCGTGGCCGGCGAACTCGGCCTGATGGCCGCCGAGTTGCATGCCGGCGGCGGTGCGGATCTCGCCGCGTCGGCCACCGGCAGCAAGCCGGGCCCGATGCGCGGCACCGCCAGCCTGAGCGTGCACGAGGGCGTCGTCGTGAAGACCACGCTCGATCCGACGCAGCAGCCCTTCCTGGACCACCACCGCATCGACGGCATCGCGGTGCTGCCGGGCGTGATGGGCATCGAGGCCTTTGCCGAGGCGGCGGCTTTGCTGGCACCCGAACTGCACGTCGCTGCGGTCGAGGACGTCGGCTTCGCCGCACCGTTGAAGTTCTACCGCGACGAGCCACGCACGATCACCGTGACGGCCGTGCTCAGCCCCGACGGCGAGGGCCTCGTGGCGCACACGCGGCTGGTGGCCGAACGCATGCTCGCCGGTCAGTCGCAGCCGCAGCGCACGGTGCATTTCACGGGTCGCGTCAGGCTCGCAGCGGCAGCGCCGACCGGGCAGAAGACCGCGCCGCCGGGCCAGGCCGAGGGCGCGGTGATGACCCCGCAGCAGGTCTACGCCTTCTACTTCCACGGGCCGGCTTATCAGGTGGTGGCGTCGGCGTGGCGTGCTGGCGAGCTGTCGGTGGCGGCGATGGCCGATGGCCTGCCGCCCAACCACAGTCCGGCCGAGCTGCCGCTGCTCACCGCGCCGCGGCCGCTGGAACTGTGCTTCCAGGCCGCCGGGCTGTGGCAGGCCGGGCTCGAAGGCCGGCTGGCGTTGCCGGCGCACGTGGACAGCGTGCGCGTGCTGCGCGACCCGGCCAAGGCCAAGGGCCCGCTGCACGCCACCGCCCGGCAGACCGCACCCGGGTGCTTCGATTGCCTGGTGGTGGACGGCAAGGGCCAGGTGATCGTGCGGCTGGACGGCTATCGATCGGTGCCGCTGCCGACGCCGATTTCCGACGCCGTGGCGGCCCAATTGCGCGAGGTGTTCCGTGGTTGACGGGGCGGTGCATCCTGTGAGCACGATCACCCGCCTGGGCCTCTTCGACCACGGCGAGACGGCCGTGCGCGTGCTCAATGCCGTCGGCGATCTCAACCACGCCGGCCTGGCCCCGCCCATCACCACGGTGCTCATCCATCGGGACGCCGACCTGCGTCCGTGGTACGGCCGCGAAGCGGACGAGGTGCAGCGGTTGAGCACCGGGGCAGGCCCTTGCACCGACACCGACGTTGTCGCCAGCCTGCAGCGCGCGCAGATCGACACCTTGTGGCTGGGGGCCTGGGTGCCTGGTGTGCGCGCCGATCTGATCGCGGCCTGCGAGGCCGCAGGCATTGCGGTGATCGGCCCCGATGCCGCCACGGTGCGCAAGCTCTCCGACGCGCCCAACCTCGTGGCCCTGTGCCAGCCGGGCTGCGGCCGCGACGACGACGCGGCATCGGGCGCGACGACGCGGCGTGCCGAGATCGACATCGTGGCCGATGCATGCGGCACGGTCTGGATGCTGGGCATCCGCGACGTCAGCGTGCACCTCGGTGGCAACGCCTTGCTGTGCGAGTTGCCGGCCACGGGCATTGCCAGCGCCTTGGCGGCGCGCATGTGCAGCACGGCCGTCGACATCGCACGCGCGGTGGGCTATCGGGGCGCCGGGATGGTCCGCTTCGCCCATGACGACGAGGGATTCAAGGTCACCGGCTTCGACACCGCGGCCGCGCCGGTTCACGCCGGCACCGAAGAGCGCACCGGCGTCAGCATCATCGCGTGGCGCCTGCGAGTGCACATGGGCGAGGCGTTGCCCGTCACCGAGCCCGCCGCCTCGGCGGTGGCTTTCGAGGCCCGGCTGCTGGCCGAGGACGCGCAGGCGGGCGGCGCCGACACGCCCGAGCGCATTGCCTTGCTGTCGTTCCCGGTTGGTGCGGGCGTGCGCATCGACGCCAGCCGCCGCGTCGGCGATCGTGTGGACGCCGGCTATCCGCTGCTGGCCGTGGTCACGGCCTGCGGGCCCGACCGACCTCTGGCGCTGGGGCGGCTGCGCCGTGCACTGGAGCGCACCGCGGTTGTCATCGACGGCGGTGCCTGCAACCGCACGCTGCTGCTCGAGCTGCTGCGCCGCGAGGACTACACCCGTGGGGCCGTGGACGACCGGTGGCTGCCTGCGGTGCTCGCTGACCGCGGGCCGGCGTCCGCGCAGGCCGTGGTGCTGCTGGCGGCCGCGGCCGAGGCCTACGAAGCCGACCATGCCGAGGCCAAGGCGGCGTTCTTTGCCGCGGCCGCGCGCGGCCGGCCCGAGCAGCCCGTCGCGGTGGGCGCGGGCATCGTGCTCGCCTATGGCGGGGTGAGCTACCGCCTGGACGTCGACCGTGTCGGGCCCCGCGAGTACTCGGTCCGGCACGGCAGTGCCCGAGCCGACATCACCGTCGACGCCTACGATGCCTGCGAACGGCGCATCACCTGCGGCGGCCACCGGCACCGGCTGATCGTCGCCGCCAATGCCACCGGATGGCGCATCGAGACCAACGGCGGTGCGCACCTCGTGGAACGCGAGGACGGCGTGGTGGTGCGCGCCGGCTGGCCGGCGCTGGTGGTGGCGGTGCATGTCCAGCCCGGCATGCGCGTTGGCGCCGGCGACCCGATCGCCGTGCTCGAATCGATGAAGATGGAAACCACGGTCGGTGCGCCGATGGCGGGGGTCGTGGTGTCGGTATCGGTGGGCGCCAACCACCAGGTCGAGGCCGGGGCGCCACTGCTGCGGCTGCGCACCGGTACGGCGCCTGCGGCGACGTCGGCGACGGCCCGTGCCGTCGATCTGACGGGCCTGGAGGAGCGCACGGACTTCAGCGTCAAGTTCTGCAAGCGCGTCTACGGCCCCTTGGGCAACTACCTGCTCGGCTATGACCTGCCTGCGCAGCGCCTGCGCAAGCTGCTGACCGAACAGCGCCGCATGGCCGAGATCGCCGATGCGGCCGACCCGGCACTGCTGGCTTGCGAGGACGACCTGCTCGACATCTGTGCCGACCTGGGTGTGCTGTACCGCCCGAAGACCGAGGACGAACCCGACGAGCTGGCCCTGCACACCGAGAACACGCAAGAGCACTTCGCGTCGTTCCTGCAGTGGCTCGACCCGGTGCGCGCGGCATTGCCGGGGGGCTTCCGGGCCGGGCTCGAGCAGGCATTGGGCCGTTTTGGCGTCCAGGGCCTGCAGCGCACGCCGGCGCTCGAGTCGGCCTTGATGGGGCTGTTCCGTTCCTTCGCGCGTGTGGAAGAACTCACCCCGGTGGTGACGGCCATCCTGCAACGCCGCATCGACCATCGAGACGCGCTGCTGGGCGTTGCCGGCGCCGCGATGCGCACGCGCCTCGAGCGCCTGACGGCGGCGACTCAAGGGCGCCAGCAGGCCGTCGCCGACCTGGCGCGTGACCTGCGGTTCCATTGCTTCGACGAACCACCCATGGCGGCGGCCGCCGCCGAACTGCTCGCCGAGATGGCGATGCACCTGGCGCAGTTGCCGCTGCACCCGGGCAGTGCCGAGTGGGCGGCACGCGTCGCGCGGCTGGTCTGGTGCCCGCAACCCATGAGCCCGCTGCTGATGAGCACGTGGCGCAACGCCGCGCCCGCGCCGGCGTCCACCGCGCTGCAGCGGCTGCTGCTGGAGGTTCACATTCGGCGTTATTACCGCCACTGCAAGCTGGGCGACATCGACTTCGCGCAGGCCGACGGCCAGGTCGTTGCCAGCGCCAGGTGTGCGCACGACGGCGAGGAAACCCAGGTGCTGGTGGCGTACCTGGCACTCGACGGCTTGCCTCCGTGGTCGCTGGCGATTGCCCCACACCTGGCTGGCCTGGACCCGCAGCACGGCATCGTGATCGACCTGGCCACCTGGCGCGACGGCGACCACGCCGATGTCGCCGAAACCGCCCGGCAGGTCGGACAGACCTTGGCCGCCTGCGCGTTCGGCCGGCCGCTGCAGCGCGTCGACGTGGCCGTGACGCGCGCCGAAGGGCGCGCCGTGCACAGCGTGTCGTTCTCGAGTGCAGGCGCTGGCAACGCCGGCGCGGGCTGGGTCGAGGACCCGCTGTACCGCGACTTGCACCCGATGTTGGCCAAGCGCCTGGAGATCTGGCGCCTGAGCAACTTCGAACTTGAGCGGCGTCCGGCACCGGAGCATGTGCACCTGTTCCTGGGCGTCGCACACAGCAACCCCGCAGATCGGCGACTGTTTGCACTCGCCGAGATCCGCGACCTGGAGGCCGTGGTGGACGCTGTCTCGGGCGAGGTGTCGTACCCGCGCATCGAACGCACCGGTCTGCTCGCGATGGCCGCGATGCGCACCGAGCTGTCGCGCTACGCCTTGCGCGACCGGCCGGTGGCCAACCGCCTGGTGCTCGACGTGAGTGCGCCCTGGACGCTGCCCGCTGCGCATGTCGAGGCCCTGGCCCGGCGTTTCGCGCCGCTGGCCGCCCGCGCCGGGCTGGAGAAACTGGTCATCAAGGTGCGCATCCCCGATGCCGGCGTGGCCGGTGGCCTGCGCGATGCGGTGCTGAAGTTCGAGGACGTGGGCCGCTCGACCCTGGTCACCGAGGGCCGAGCCGGCGTCGATCCGGTGCGCCCCTTGGGCCCCTACCAGCAGAAGCTGCTGACCGCGGCGCGTTTCGGCTCGCCCTACCCGTACGAGATTGCCCGGCTGTTCGCCCTCGGTGGCGCCGGCTGCGGTTTGCCAGCGGGCGACTTCCAGGAACTGGACCTCGGCGCCGACGACCAACTGGTGCCGGTGCAGCGCGAGCCGGGCACCAACACCGCGCACCTGATCGTCGGGCTGGTCAGCAACCCCAGCGAGGTGGTGCCCGAAGGCATGCGGCGCGTGATGCTGCTGTCCGACCCGACGCAGGGGCTGGGCAACCTGGCCGAGCCGGAGTGCCGCCGTGTCAACGCCGCGCTGGCCTATGCGGCCGAGCACCGGCTGCCGGTGGAGTGGTTCGCGGTGTGCAGCGGCGCGCTGATCGCCATGGACTCGGGCACCGAGAACATGGACTGGATCGCGCTCACGCTGCGCCGCCTGATCGAGTTCACGCAGGCCGGCGGCGAGGTCAACATCATCGTCACCGGCATCAACGTCGGCGGCCAGCCGTACTGGAACGCCGAGGCCACGATGCTGATGCACACGCGCGGCATCCTGATCATGACGCCGGCCTCGACGATGGTGCTCACCGGCAAGCAGGCGCTGGACTTCTCGGGCGCCGTGAGTGCCGAAGACAACTTCGGCATCGGCGGCTACGACCGCGTGATGGGCCTCAACGGCCAGGCGCAGTACTTCGCACCCTCGTTCCCGGAGGCCTGCGCGGTGCTGATGCGGCATTACGCGCTGACCTACGTCGTGCCCGGCGAACGCTTCCCGCGCCGTCGCCCCACCAGCGACCGCACCGACCGCGACGTGTGCGCGAGCCCCCACGCGCTGCTGGCCGAGAGCCCGTTCCGCACCATCGGCGACCTCTTCTCCGGCGAGCTCAACCCGGAACGCAAGCAGCCCTTCGACATGCGTTCGGTGATGCGCGCCGTGGCCGACAGCGACAGCCCGCCGCTGGAACGCTGGAAGGACCTGGCCGAAGGCGACACCTCGATCGTGTGGGACACCACCATCGGTGGCATTCCCGTGTGCCTGCTCGGACTGGAGTCGCACAAGGTGGCGCGCAAGGGCTTCGTGCCGGCCGACGGCCCGCCGGCGTGGACGGCGGGCACCTTGTTCCCGCAGTCGTCGCGCAAGACCGCACGCGCGATCAATGCCACCAGCGGCAACCGACCCTTGGTGGTGCTGGCCAACCTGTCGGGCTTCGACGGTTCACCCGAGTCGATGCGCCGGAGGCAGCTGGAGTACGGCGCCGAGATCGGCCGCGCGGTGACCAACTTCAAGGGCCCGATCGTCTTCGTCGTCGTCTCGCGTTACCACGGCGGTGCCTTCGTGGTGTTCTCGAAGGCCCTCAATGCCTCGATGGAGATCGCGGCCGTCGAGGGCTCGGTGGCTTCGGTGATCGGCGGCACGCCGGCGGCGGCAACCGTCTTCGCGCGCGAGGTCAAGCAGCGCACCGATGCCGATGCCGGCGTGCGCGCTGCGCGCAAGGCCCTGGCCGCGGCCACCGGCGCCGACGCGACGCGCCTGCGCGCAGCGCTGGCCGATGTGCTGGCGCAGGTGCGCTCGCAAAAGCTGGGCGAGGTGGCGGGCGAGTTCGATGCCATCCACACGGTCGAGCGTGCGCAACGCGTGGGTTCGGTGGATCGCATCATCGGCGCGCGAGAGTTGCGGCCCTTCGTGGTGGATGCGCTGGAGCGTGGCATGGCGCGCTGGGTGAGTTGATCGGCTCGACGGCGGCGAAGGCCGAGGTGCAGCGATCAACGCCGCCCGGCGGCGTGCCGTGCACCGGCTATCCCTCAGTGGCGTCCGGCGACGGCACCAACGGCTGAGTCAACCAGGAATGCACCGGCATTGCATCGGCCAGCTGGCCGCCGCCGTCCAGCAGCACGGGCGGCGGCGACAGGCGTCGGCCGGCCAGCGTGAGCAGAAAGACCCCGTCGCGCCGCCACCAGCCTGGAAAGGCCGAGCCATCGCGGTGCGTCACCGAAAGCGCAGACCAGCCGTCGTCGCGGCGCAGTCGGCCGACCTCGACCTCCACGTCACGCGTGTCGGCGCGCAGCCCGACCTTGAGCACTTTGAGCGCCGCTTCCTTGGCCGACCAGATCAGGTTGGCGGCTTCGTCGCGCGCCTCGCCAGCGGCCAGGTGGCGCACGGCGGTGCATTCGCCGGCGGTGAAGAAATCGCCGACAAAGGCGTCGCTGCGCGGCTCGACGAGTTCGAGGTCAATGCCCAGCGCGCCGTTCGCGCCGGGCGGGCCGACCAGGCAGACGGCCCAGCCGGCGCGGTCGCTGATCGACACATCGATCGCCGCAGCCTGCCCGTCGACCGCCACCCAGGGTGCGCCGCTGAGGTGGTGCCTTATCTCGACGCTGGCCATTGCGGCCGGCGCGAGGCCGCGACCCAGCACCATGGCCACGGCACGCTTGGCCGTCCACCTGCGGGTGAGGAACTCGACACGGCGCTTGGTGTATTTCAGGCCGTCCAGCACCGCGCGTTCGCGCGGCGTCAGCCACTCCAAGTCCGGGCCCACCTCGTGTTCACCATGAGCCAGCCACCACATGAATGCATTTTCGCCCGGGGACCGTTTCGGTGCAAAGCAACGAGCGGCGCATCCAGGCCCGCCGCGATGCTTCGCAAGGCGGCGGGGCCATTGAACGGCGACGCTGCAGACCGGTCAGCCGTGAAGGCAACGCAAGTCCAGGCAGAAAGGCCCCAGGCCGTGCTCGGGCGCGGCCCTCGGGATGAAGCCTGCATCGCGCGGCACCACCGCCAGTGCCACGCGCTCGGCGCGCCGCTGGCCGGCCGCCGCCAGGTCTTCGGGCAGGCCCGCATAGGCGTTGCCATCGGGCTGCCATTCATGCAGGGTGACCCGATGGTCCAGCGGGTGGCGGGGATGGCGCAGCAGCAGGTGCACCGGCGCCTGTGCGGCCAGTGCCGGGTGCAGGCCCCAGGTGGGAACGAAGCTGCGGTAGCGCACACCGAAGACCTGGAGTTCGCCGAGGCGGTCGACCTCGTGGCGCATGGGCAGGGCGACACCTTCGGCGTGCACCTGCCAATCGCGCCAGTCCGCCGCGCCGCCGGGCGCCGGGCGCAGACGCAACTCGACCCGCGCGGTGCTGGCGTCCACCAGGCGGAAGCTGCCGCCCTGCTCCGGGCTGGCGGCATCGCCCAGCAGGGGCCAGAACTCCAGGCCGCGCCGGACTTCCAGTGTGCAGCCGGGCAGCGCTACTTGCCCCAAGCGCCGAAAGGACTCGCGCCACAGCACCGAGCGAATGGCCTCGTCCAGGCCCAGGCGCGCTGCTTCCAAGGCCTTCAGCACCGCGTCGAGATCCTGCTCGAGGTAGAACGGCAAGGCAAAGCGCTGGTGCAGTTCACGGCCCCAGTCGATCAGTGGCAAGGCGTCGTCGGTGCAGGCCAACATCGCCACCACGCTGCGCAACAGGCAGGCCAGCGCGGTGGCCCGCTCTGGCGTGTGCTGCATGCGCAGGGCGCGAAACTCCACCAGCCCCAGCTGGCCGCGGCCGGCCAGGAATGGGTTCCACAGCTTTTCGATGTTGACCTCGGCCCGGTGGCTGTTGCCGGCGGCATCGCAGAGGAATGGCGCGAGGCTGTGCCACAGCCGCTCGGGTGTCGGTGCCGGGTCGCGCTCGAGCAGGGTCAGTGCCAGGGCCAATTCGTCGAAGGCATCGGTGCCACGCTCGTCGGGCCGGACCGATTGCCCGCTGCTGCCCACGAAATCGTGCGAGAAGAGGTACGACAGGGCGGGGTGGCGGTTGAGGAATCGAACCAAACGCGGCAGCAGGCGCGGCTCCGTCAGGAACGGGCTGTGCTGCGGCGACGGACCACCCAGCGTGATCTGGCCGCCGCCGCCCGAGTCCGCCACCGTGCCGTTGAAATAGAGCCGGTACGGCGCCAGGCCCTGGTCCGCGGCGGCGGCATAGATCTCGCGGCTGCGCCACAGGAAGTCGGCGGCATCGACGCTCGGGGCGGTGTTGATCTCGACCACCGCCGGGTCTGGCGTCACGGTCGTCAGCTCCACCGTGGCATCGACCGGAGGCGGGTAGCCCGTGAGGATCAGCGCGGGCAGGTCGCAGGCCCGGCCCGCCTGCGCCAGGCACGCGAGCACGGCCAGGAACAAGGGCAGCGCTTCGAATTGCGGCAGCTCGATGAGCGCCGTCGGCTGCCCGTCGCAGGGCTCGATGCGCAGCGAGAACAGGTGCAGGCCCGCCTGCGCCAGCTCGTCGACCAGGCCACTGGCCGGGGTCGCCTGCGCGTGCACCGAAGGGCGGGCCAGCCGCGGGTCGTCGGCATCGGGGGCGGCGGCATCGCTGCACGTGTGCACCGCCAGGCGGCGCTCGAGCGTGCCGGGCATTGCCACCGGGGTGACGGCCCAGCCGCGCGCGGCGAACGCCGCTGCCAGGGCGGCCGCCCAGTGGTCCAGCTCCGGCGGGCGATCGGCGCCGCGTCGGGCCAGGATGGGGTCGGGCGGTCCGTGCCACAAGGCCGCGCCGTCCCGGCGGCGGTACAGCCCCAGGTTCCACCGCGGTGCGTCCTCGCCCGGGTATTGCCGCCCCACGCTGCGCAGCACGAGGCCGCCGGCGAAGCGTCGGCACAGCCCACCCAGCAGGGCCTGGGCGCGCTGCTCCTTGTCGCCCCCCAGTGCCCGATTCAGCCAAGGCGGCGACTGGGCCATGCGGTCGGTGAACGTGGGTTCGGACCCGACCCAGATCGTGAACCCGCGCGCGGCAAGCGTTGCGTCGTGCCGGTGCACGGCGGCGTCGAAGGCCTCGATCGTCCACATGGTTCAGGCGCGGCGGGCCGGGTGCGTCCGTGGGCACGGGACGAGTTCCTGGCATCGGTCGCGCTGGGCCTCGTCGTGGCGCATTCGGGTCGGCATGGGTCGGGGTGGAGCCAATTCCTAGCAAGAAAGATACCGTGGCCTGTGAGGCCGAGGGTCGACCGAATCGGCGCACGACCAAGGGCTGTTCGCACCGCGTTGGCACCCGGCGTTGATCCACGACAGGATGCCGACCCGACAAGGCGCGCCCAAGGCACCGAAACAGGGCAGCGCGCATCGTTTTCGAATCGTGGATCGGATCTTGCGTGCGCTGCCTGTCCAGCCAAGGACGGCCTCACGATTCACCACCGTCCAACCAACGACCTTCAGGAATTACTGCAATGAATCCCAGCCCGACCGAAGCCGCACCGAGCAATGCGAGTGCCCGCCTTTGCGCCTGGGTGGCCGAAATGGCCCGCCTGTGTGAGCCCGAGCGCGTGGTCTGGTGCGACGGCTCCACCGCCGAGTACGACCGCCTCTGCGCCCAGATGGTGGGCAGCGGCACCTTGATCCGTCTGAACCCCGCCAAGCGCCCCAACAGTTTTCTGGCACGCTCGCACCCGTCGGACGTGGCCCGCGTCGAAGAGCGCACCTTCATCTGCGCCGCGACCAAGGACGATGTCGGCCCCACCAACAATTGGGCGGCCCCCGATGAGATGCGGGTCACCTTGCGCAGCGTGTTCACCGGCTGCATGCACCGGCGCACGATGTACGTCATCCCGTTCAGCATGGGCCCGCTGGGCTCGCCGATCGCCAAGATCGGCGTGCAGATCAGCGACAGTCCCTACGTGGTCGTCAACATGCGCATCATGACGCGGATGGGCTCGCGCGTGCTCGATGTGCTGGGCGACGGCCCGTTCGTGCCTTGCATGCATTCGGTGGGGGCGCCGCTGGCGCCGGGCCAGGCCGACGTCGCCTGGCCTTGCGAGGGCGACATCGCCAAGAAGTACATCGCGCATTTTCCCGAGACCACCGAGATCTGGTCCTACGGCTCGGGCTATGGCGGCAATGCGCTGCTGGGCAAGAAGTGCCTCGCGCTGCGCATCGCCTCGGTGATGGGGCGCAACGAAGGCTGGCTGGCCGAGCACATGCTGATCTCGGGGCTGGAGTCACCCGACGGCGAGAAGACCTACATCGCCGCAGCCTTCCCCAGCGCCTGCGGCAAGACCAATCTGGCCATGGTCAAGCCGCCGCCAGGGCTGGAGGGCTGGAAGGTCACCACCGTGGGCGACGACATCGCGTGGATCAAGCAGTCGCCGGACGGGCTGCTGCGGGCCATCAACCCGGAGGCCGGTTTCTTTGGCGTGGCGCCGGGCACCAACTTTTCATCCAACGCCAATGCCATGTTGACGATGAACCGCAACGCCGTCTTCACCAACGTGGCCCTGACCGATGACGGTGACGTCTGGTGGGAGGGCATGGACGGCCCCCCACCGGCGCATGCCATCGACTGGCAGGGCAAGGACTGGACACCCGGCTGCGGCCGCCTGGCCGCGCACCCGAACTCGCGCTTCACCGCGCCGGCCAGCCAGTGCCCCTCGATCGACCCCGAGTGGGAGAACCCGGACGGCGTGCCGATCAGTGCCTTCGTCTTCGGTGGGCGCATGACCAAGGACATGCCGCTGGTCTACCAGGCCTTCAACTGGGCGCACGGCGTTTACCTGGCGGCGACCATGGGCTCCGAGGCCACCGCGGCGGCGATCGGCCAGGTGGCGATGCGGCGCGATCCGATGGCGATGCTGCCGTTCTGCGGCTACAACATGGCCGACTACTTCGGCCACTGGCTCGGTGTCGGCCGACGCGTGGCGAACCCGCCGCGCATCTTCCGCGTCAACTGGTTTCGCAAGGGCGAGGATGGCCAGTTTCTCTGGCCAGGCTTCGGCGACAACATGCGCGTGCTGAAGTGGATCGTCGACCGGGTGCGGGGTCGCGGTTACGCCGTCGAGAGCCCGATCGGCTGGATGCCGCGGCACGATGACATCGAGTGGACGGGCCTGGACTTTCCCAGCGAGACCTTCCACGCACTGATGGCCGTGGGCCGTGATGCCGGCACCGCCGAGGCCAACGCGCACGGCGAGCTGTTCGACCGCTTCCTCGACCGCCTGCCCAAGGAGTTCATCTTCGAGCGCGAGATGCTTCGCCTTCGGCTCTGGCGCTCACCCGAGCGCTGGGAACTGGCGCACGAGCAGTGAGCGCGCGGCGCCGACACCCGAGCCGTCTCAAGCAGGAGCGACGTCTGGCAAGCCGGGTGCCGATCCTGCAGCACTGACGCCTTGCCGCAGACGACAATGCCAGCGGCACGAGCGGCGGTCGCCGAGTTGGCGTGACCAGGCATGGCAAGGAGACCCAAGTTGGCTAAAAGAAGAATCGGGGTGCTCACCAGCGGCGGTGATGCGCAGGGCATGAATGCAGCGGTCAGGGCGGTGGTCCGCACCGGCCTGCGCCGTGGCATCGAGGTGTGGGCCATCACCGAGGGCTACAAGGGCATGGTCGAAGGCGGCGAGAAGATCCACGCGATGTCCTGGGACGCCGTGGGCGGCATCCTCCAGCAGGGCGGCACGGTGATCGGCACGGCCCGCTCGGAGGCGTTCCGCGGCCGCGACGGCCGGCGCCAGGCGGCCGCGAACCTCATTGCGGCGGACATCGACAGCCTGGTCGTGATCGGCGGTGACGGCAGCCTCACCGGGGCCAACCTGTTCCGGCAGGAGTGGTCCGGGCTGCTGGCCGAACTGGTGGCCAGTGGCGACATCACGCCAGAACAGGCGGCAGCGCATCCCGCACTCATGATCGTCGGTCTGGCCGGTTCGATCGACAACGACATGGTCGGGACCGACATGACGATCGGCGCCGACACGGCCCTGCACCGCATCACCCAGGCGCTCGATGCCCTTTCCAGCACGGCGGCGTCGCACCAGCGTTCCTTCGTGGTCGAGGTCATGGGCCGGCGCTGTGGCTACCTTGCGCTGCGCGGCGCCATCGCCGGCTGCGCCGACTGGGTGTTCATCCCCGAGTCGCCGCCCGAGAACGGCTGGGAGGATCGGATGTGCGAAGAGCTGCGCCTGGGCCGCGAGTACGGCCGCCGCGACAGCATCGTCATCGTCGCCGAGGGCGCGATCGATCGCCAGGGCCAGCCCATCACGTCGGCTTACGTGCGCGAGGTGCTTGAGAAGCGGCTGGGCGAGGACACCCGAGTCACCGTGCTCGGCCACGTGCAACGCGGTGGTTCACCGAGCGCGTTCGACCGCTACATGAGCACCTTGCTGGGCCATGCCGCCGTCGACGAACTGCTCCAGGCCACCGCCGAGAGCGAACCGGTGCTGATGGGCTTTCACAACAACCGGGTCACCCGCTCGCCGCTGATGGCCTCGGTGGCGCAGACCCGGGCCGTGACGTCGGCGATCGGCGAGGGCGACTACGACCGCGCGATCCGCTTGCGCAGCGGCAGCTTCCTCGAGACGCGTGACTCGCTGGCCACCTTGATGCGGGCGCGGCCGACCCTGAGCCAGGCGTCGCCGCGGCCGCTGCGCTTCGCGCTGCTGCACGCCGGCGCCGTGGCCCCCGGCATGAACACCGCCGCCCGGGCCGCCGTGCGCATCCTGCTCGATCGGGGCCATCGGGTGCTCGGCGTGCGCAACGGCCTGTCGGGCTTGCTCGAGCGCGACATCGTCGAGATGGACTGGATGTCCGTCAGCGGCTGGGCCCAGCGAGGTGGTGCGGCGCTGGGCACGGCCCGACACGAGCTGGCGGGCAAGGACCTGTACCTGATTGCCAGGACGATCGAGGAGTACCAGCTCGACGGCGTGCTGATGATCGGCGGCTATTCGGGCTACGAGGCGATCCACCGCATGGTGTCGGCGCGGGCCACGTTCCCGGCATTCAACCTGCCGATGATCTGCCTGCCGTGCTGCATCAACAACAACCTGCCCGGCTCCGACATGAGCGTGGGCGCCGACACCGCCCTGAACTCGATCGTGGAAGCGATGGACAAGATCAAGCAGTCGGCCGCCGACGGGCGCTGTTTCGTCGTCGAGGTGATGGGCCGCTACTGCGGCTACCTGGCGCTGATGGCGGGGCTGGCCACCGGCGCCGAGCAGGTCTTCCTGCACGAGGAGGGCATCACCCTGGACGATCTGCGCGACGAACTCGGCCGCATGTCGGCCAGTTTCGACCAGGGCAAGCGCCTGAACCTGGTCTTGCGCAGCGAACTCGCCAACGAGGTGTACACCACCGACTTCATCACCGCGCTGTTTGCCCAGGAGGGCAAGGGCCGGTTCAGCGTGCGCCAGGCCATCCTCGGCCACCTCCAGCAAGGTGGTGATCCGTCGCCGTTCGACCGCAACCTGTCCACCCGCCTGGTCACGCGCTGCATCGACCGGCTGATCGAGCAGTCGTCGGCCGCGGAGCCCGAGGCCAGCTTCATCGGTGTGGCCGACGGCCGGGTGCAGTTCACCGGCTTCGAGCACTTCAGTCGGCTGGTCGACGCGGTCCACCAGCGACCGAAGCAGCAATGGTGGCTGGGTCTGCGCGACATCGTCGACGCGCTGGCGAGCCCGGCACGCCCGGCCTGACATCGGGGGCGGGCCGCAGCGGGCCTGGGCGTTTTCTGCGCGATCGGACGGTGCGGGGCCGTTCGATATGATCCGCGGCCCTTCCACCCGTCACCCATGGCCGAATCCCCTGCCTCGTTGAATCCCGCCCAGCTCGACGCCGTGCACCACCTCTCGGGACCGTGCCTGGTGCTGGCTGGTGCCGGCTCGGGCAAGACGCGCGTCATCACGCACAAGATCGCGCGGCTGCTGCAGGCCGGGCTGGAGCCCAGGCAGATCGCCGCCATCACCTTCACCAACAAGGCCGCGCAAGAGATGCGCGAGCGCGCCAAGGGGCTGGTGGGGCCACGCGCGGCGCGGGACCTGGCCATCTCCACCTTCCACTCGCTGGGCGTGCGCCTGCTGCGCGAGGACGGCACCCGCGTCGGACTGAAGGAGAAGTTCTCCATTCTCGACAGTGACGATGTGCTGGGCGTGTTGCGCGACGCCGGCGGCTGCACCGACAACGCATTGGCCAAACGTTGGCAATGGACCATCAGCCTGTGGAAGAACCAGGGTCTGAACAGCGATGCGGCGGCCGCGGCCGCGAAGGACGACAACGAGCGCGTGGCCGCGCGCGTGATGAAGCACTACGAGGAGCGCCTGGCGGCCTACCAGGCGGTGGACTTCGACGACCTGATCAGCCTGCCGCTGGCGCTGTTGACTCGCGACGCCGAGACGCGCGAGAAGTGGCAGAACCGCTTCGGCCATGTGCTGGTGGACGAGTACCAGGACACGAACTCGGTGCAGTACGAGCTGATGAAGCTGCTGGTGAGCCACCCCGACGACCGACGCGCCGGGCGCTTCACCGCGGTGGGCGACGACGACCAGAGCATCTACGGCTGGCGCGGCGCCACCATCGACAACCTGCGCCGCCTGCCGCAGGACTGGCCGGCGTTGAAACTCATTGCGCTGGAACAGAACTACCGCTCCACCGGTGCCATCCTGCGCGCGGCCAACAACGTCATCGCAGGCAACACCAAGCTGTTCGAGAAGAAGCTGTGGAGCGAGTTCGGCGACGGCGATCCGGTGCGGCTGCTCGAATGCGACAGCGAGGACCACGAGGCCGAGCGCGCGGTGGCGCTCATCCAGTCGCTGCGGGCGCAGGGGGGCGCGGTGGGCGGCGCGCGCGAGGGCGGCGGCGGGGTGAAGTTCGGCGACTTCGCCATCCTCTACCGCGCCAACCACCTGGCCCGCGTGTTCGAGCAGAAGCTGCGTGCCGCTCAGATCCCGTACAAGGTGTCGGGTGGGCAAAGCTACTTCGATCGGGTCGAGATCAAGGACCTGTGTGGCTGGCTGCGGCTGCTGGTGAACCAGGACGACGACCCGGCCTTCCTGCGCGCCGTGACCACGCCCAAACGCGGCGTCGGCCACACCACCTTGGCCAAGCTGGGCGAGTTCTCGGGGCAGTGGAAGAAGAGCCTGTTCGAGTCGCTGTTCGCGTCCAGCCTGGCCGCGCAGCTGGGCGCCAAGGCGGTGGGCTCGCTCCATGAGTTTGGTCGTTATGTCAATGAGCTGGAACACCGCGCCAGCCGCACCGTTGGGGCCGAGGCCGCCAAGGCCTTCCTGATGGATTGGCTGAAGGACATCGGCTATGAGCAGCACCTCTACGACCACAGCGACGACAGCGAAAAGCTGGCAGCGGCGCGCTGGACCAACGTGCTCGATTTCGTCGACTGGATCGCGCGGCGTTGTGGCGGCGAGAGTGGCCTGCGCCAGGCGACGGGCCGCCCCGAGCCAGGCGCGCGCCCCCCGGGGGCCGACGCCGAAGGCGTCTGGGGGCAGCAGGACGGCAGCAACGAGGCCAGCCCGGCGCAGAGCGTGCTGCAGGTGGCGCAGACCATCAGCGTGATCATCAGCCTGGCCGAGCGCGGCGACGAGCAGGACGTGGTGACCCTGTCGACCCTGCACGCCGCCAAGGGCCTGGAGTGGCCGCACGTGATGCTGGTGGGCGTGAACGAGGGGCTGCTGCCCTTCAAGAGCGATGCGGAAGAGATGACGCCGCAGCGGCTGGAAGAAGAGCGTCGGCTGATGTACGTGGGCATCACCCGCGCCCGCACCACCTTGGTGGTCAGCACCTTGAAGCGCCGCAAGAAGGGTCGCGACAAGGTGATGGGCGTTCCCAGCCGTTTCATCGCCGAGATGAAGCTGGGCGAGGGCGGCGCGAAGGAGGACCCGCGCGAGCGGCTGAAGAAGCTGCGCGCGGAGCTGGCTGCCCGCCAGGCCCCTACCTTCACGCCCTGATCGGCGCTATCCTCCCCGCTCGCGGATTGAAGGGGGCCGGTCATGACTTTGTGCGCGCGCTGGGGTGGTCTGTTGGCGGGCCTGGCCTGGGTCATGCAAGCCCACGCGGCCTTGCCGCAGGTGGGGCCGGTGGATGTCGACTTCGCCGGGGTCGACCAGGTGGCGCAGACCTACCTGTCCACGTACAACATGCCCGGCGTCTCGGTGGTCGTCGCCTACCGCGACAGGATCATCTACGCCCAGGGCTATGGCTACGCCGACCGGGAGCAGGCGATCCCCACGTCGCCGTGGCTCGAATACCGGCTGGCCAGCGTCTCCAAGCCGCTGACCGCCACCGCGGTGATGCGGCTCTACGAGCAGGGCAAGGTCCAGCTCGACGCCCCGGCCTGGAACTACGTCGCGGCGTTCATGGGCGCCGAGCCCAAGGACCCGCGTGTCAAGCAAGTCACCGTGCGGCAGTTGCTCACGCACAGCTGGGGGCTCGACCGTGCCACGGCGCAGGACCCCATGGGCAGCTGGTACCCCGATGCGAATGGCAAGCCCCTCACATCCAGCCGCGACGTGCTGCGTCACGTCCTGCTGGGCATGACGCTGAGCTTCAATCCCGGCGCACGCTACGCCTACAACAACACCGGCTTCTGCTGGTTGCAGCTGATCGTCGAGACCCTCGATGGGCGGCCGCTGGACACGCAGCTCACGGCGATGCTCGGCCCCGAGCCCTTGTCCCAGGGCCGGGTGCGCATCGGCGAGGTCAACCCGACCAAGGTCACGCTCGCCGAGCCGACCTACTACGACAAGGAGGGTGCGAGCCTCGGGCCGCCGGTGCCCGGCGTCTACGGTGCGCCGGCGCCTGCTCTGGTGGCGGCCCCGTACGGTGGCTATACGCTGCAGGGCTATGGCGGCGCAGGCGGCCTGATCGCCTCGCCGTTCACGGTGACGCGCTGGCTGCAGCGTCTGATCGGCCTGCGCCCACCTGCCTTGCTGCAGCCAGCCACCGTCGCCACCATGCTCACCGAGCAGCCACTGGCCGACGGCACGCGCTACGCCGGGCTCGGCATCGAGGTGATACCCGCCTACCAGTCCGACCAGTCGTTGACGTACACGGGCTCCATCTCCGGCACCCGCACGGCGTTCATCGCCACGCCGCGTGCGCCGGGCGGGCCCAAGCTGCTGGTCGTCGCGTTCATCAACGGCTCGCGGGCCGTGCCGAACAACGGGGTCGACAACATCGGCGCCGAACTGCTCACGCCGCTGGTGTTTGCCGTCGACAAGGTCAAGGGGTACGGCACCAAGCCCGAGATCACCGGGGAGCGCCTCATCGCGACCCCGAGCGCCACCGACGCCTACTACAGCGACCTGCTGTTCAACTGGGCCCAGCGCACGTTCAGCGACCTGTTTCCCACCAACCCGCCGACCCAGGCCACCGACGGCTACCTGTACCGCTACTACTCGTCGTCCGGCATCTATGTGGGCACCAAGGAGGGCCGGGTCTGGCTGTACATCCCGTCCATCAACCCGGCCGAAATCATCAGCAAGGGGGCGATGGTCGATCACCTGCCCTTGGCGATCCAGGAAACCGACGCGCTCAAGCAAGGCCAACGCGCGCCGTCCGGGCCAAGCCAGGCCCGCCGCTGAGCAGCGCGCCGTGTTGGCAGCAGCGGCTGGAACGTCAACGGCGCGATGGACGGGGCTGGCCGAAGGTGTCAGGCTGCGTAGGCATTGCGCAAGGCGGCGTCGCGGCTGAGGTACTGCACCAGTTCGACCTGGAAATCCGCGCCGACCATGAGGTAGACGCTGCGGCGGTGCGCCGTCTGGCCGCCCCAATGGTCGACGGCGAAGCCGTCGCGTTGCAGGCGGGCCACCGCCGCGTCGATGTCGTCCACCACCAGGCCCAGGTGCTTCACGCCGGTGGCATGGCCTTGCCAGTCCGGGCCCGGGCCTTCACCGCCGCTCTGCAGCGCGATGTAGACGTCGTCGGTGCCCACGTGCGTCCAGCGGATGGGCTTGCCGTACCAGTCCATCTCGCCGCCGCCGCGAACGCGCCAGCCGGGCAGCGCCGTGGTGAAGAAGCGGAGAGCGCGATCCGGATCGGTGACCGTGATGTTGGCGTGTTCGAGCGTGATGGCGGGCATGCATTGCTCCGGGTTGTCGGGTTGAGGAACGGGCATCATGCAAGTTAAAGTTAACTTGAAGTCAAGCGGCGGTCGGCCGGGATTCAACCGACCGGATGGCGTCACAGCGTGAAGGGCGGGCAAGATGGCACAGGAAGCCGGCTGGATCACCATTGGCGATCTCGCGCGCCGCGCCGGCGTCGCGGCCAGCGCCTTGCGTTTCTACGAGGCGCAGGGCCTGATCAGCGGCGCACGCACGGCGGGTCGGCATCGACAGTACCCGCGCCATGTGTTGCGGCGCGTGTCCTTCATCCGCGCTGCACAACACGTGGGTCTGAGCCTGGCGGACATTCGCGAGGCCTTGTCCGGCCTGCCCGATGCCCGCACGCCCACCAAGTCCGACTGGGACCGCCTGGCGCGCAGCTGGCAGCCGCTGCTGGAGGCACGCATCGCGGCGCTGCAGCGCCTGCGTGACCAGCTCGGGGCCTGCATCGGCTGCGGCTGCCTGTCGCTCAAGGCCTGCGCCCTGTACAACCCGCAGGATGTGGCCAGCACGCGCGGGCCCGGTGCACGCTACCTGGCCGGTGACCAGCGCCCGGCCTGAGTGCCCGAGGGCTGGCCGGCGCCGGTCGCCCCGTGGCGAGCACCCCGGCGCCGCGCCATGGCGCTACATGCCCTTGAACAGGTGCGTATAGCTGCGGCTGACTTCCAGCTTTTCGCCGTGGCCCTTCACGCCGACGATCTGCCGGCCGCGAAAGTCGCGCGTGATGCCGGCGATGGCCTTCACGTTGACCAGCGTGGAGCGGTGGATCTGCCAGAACAGCTGCGGGTCCAGCTCGTCGATCAATTCCTTGATCGGTTTGCGGATCAGCGCCTCCACCTGCGGCGTCTGCACGCGGGTGTACTTCTCGTCGCTGATGAAGAACAGCACCTCGGCCACCGGGATCATCTGGATCGCCTGGCCCACCGTGGCCTGGATCCACTCGAGGTAATGGGGCTTGGCGTTCGGATTCAGCTGCGCCGCCAGTTTGTGCAGCAGCTGCTGCATCGGCGGCGCGCGGTCATCGTCGGCCAGGCCATCGGCGTTGCCGCGCATGGCCAGGCGGCGCTGGATGCGCGCCACGGTGACCTGAAGGCGATCGCGCTCGGCCGGCTTGAGCACGTAGTCGGCCACGCCTTGCTCGAAGGCCTCCACCGCGTACTGGTCGTAGGCGGTGATGAAGACGATCTCGGGCAGGGACTCGTCATCGGCCACGTCCATCTGCGCGATCTGCCGCGCGGCGTCCACGCCGGTGAGGCCGGGCATGCGGATGTCCAGGAACACCACGTCGGGGCGGTGCTGGTCCACCAGTGCCACCGCCTCCAGGCCGTTCTTGGCCTCGGCAACGATCTGCAGCTCGGGCCAGGCTTCGGCCAGGCGCGCGCTCAACTGGTCGCGCATCAGGCGTTCGTCGTCGGCGATGACGGCGCGCACGGCGGGGCTGGCGGAGGTGTTCATGCGGTGATGCTAACGGAGCGGCATCGCCAAGGTTCAGCTGAGCAGGGCCTTCAGCAGCCACCAGGCCAGCAGGCCCATCAGGATCAGGGGTGACAACAGCAGCAGCACGCCGGCGCTGGCCAGCAGCAGCGGCACTCCCAGCGCGCACAGCAGCACCACGCCCACCGTCAGCAGCGTGAACAGCAGCACGGTGGGCACGATCACCGCCACCAGCAGCGCCGCCAGCAACACGCCGGCCACCGCCACCAGTTGCTCCAGCGGGGAGAAGCTGGGCAGGCTCAAGCCGTTGAACACCTCGTCCCCATCGATCACCACGGACAGTGGCGCGCCCGAGAGGCTGCCGAAGGCCGGAGCCAGCTGCTGATAGAGCCAGAACAGGCCCAGCAGGGTCAATACCGACAGCACGAGAAACGCGGTGCGCCAGGGCCGCGCCCTGCGCAGCGCCGGACGAGGCACGGCTGCACGGGATGCCACGACCAGGGCGTTGGATGAACTCATGCGGCTTCTCCTTGCAGCGGCTTGTAGGGCACGGTGACGGTGACGACGGTGCCGCCGCCTGGGTTCTCGGTGACGGACAGCGAGGCCTTGGCCCCGTAGAGCAGTTGCAGCCGCTCGCGGATGTTGGCCAGGCCCACGCCGGTGCCGGCCGTGGCGGCGCGGCCGAAGCCCAGGCCGGTGTCGGCCACGCTGACCACCAGCTTGCCGTGCACGATCTCGGCCTTGACTTTGAGGCTGCCGCCTTCGGGCTTGGGCTCCAGGCCATGCTTGATGGCGTTTTCCACCAGGGTTTGCACCATCATCTGCGGGAACTCGGCCGAGAGCAGGCCCTCGGGCACGTCGATCTCGGTGCTCAGGCGCTCTTCCATGCGCACCTTCAGGATCTCGAGGTAGGGGCGGATCACGCTGAGCTCGCGGCCCAGGTCGCGCGAACCGCCGTCGCCGGCTTCGCGCATGGTGGGCATGCTGGCGCGCAGCAGGGCGATCAGGTTCTTCTGCATCACGCTGGCGCGCTTGGGGTCCACCTCGATCAGGTGGTCGATCGAGGCCAGGGTATTGAACAGGAAGTGCGGCTCGACCTGCGCCTGCATGGCCGCCATGCGGGCCTCCACCACCTGGCGTTTCAGCGATTCAGCCTCGGCCGTTTCCACCGCTTGTGCGGCCTGGGCTTCGGCCTTGATCTGCTGCTTGTAGGTGACCTTGATGATCGCCGAGCCCAGGATCCACAACATGGCCAGCTCGGGCAGGCCGTTGAGCAGCTTGATGGTGCGCGTACGCTCGGTGGGGCCTTCGTCCTGCCACGCCGCGCTCACCTCGCGGGCGGCATTGGTGGCATCGCGCGCGGCCTCGGCAGCATCGCGGGCGGCTTCGCGCATGGCGTCCGCAGCGTCGCGCTGGGCTTCGCGCACGGCCTCCTGGATGTCGCGTTTGGCTTCGGCCACCGCTTCGCGCACCGATTCGGACGTCGCTCCCTCGGGCAGGCGGATGCTCACCATCGGTTCGGCCGCCTGGCCTGCCGTGGCGGCCGACGCCGGCATGCCGCCGTGCGCGGACGATGCGGCCGACGCCCCTGCCGGCGCCTTGGGCACGATGCGGATGCCTTGCGAGTTGATCGAGATCTCCACACCGTCGGACTTGCTGCCCGACTTGGGTGTTTCGATCTGGATCGATGGCAGCGGCTTGGATTCGCCCGGCGGCGCCGGCGGAGCGGGCACCGCTGGCGGCGTCACGACGATGGTGCGCGCGTGGCGCGAGGCGGCCACCTTCTCCGTGGTGGTCCAGCGGAACAGGGGCAGGTCCTGCAACATCGCCATCGCGATCAGGAAGGCCAGGGACAGCAGGATGAAACGCTTCCAGCTGATGCCGACCAGCCAACCCGCGTAGGCATGGAAGCCGCGGACGCTGGCGGCCTTGAAACGCTGCCAGCGCTCGGGCCAGGGCGATTCGTGGGTGAGGGTGGACATGGGCAGCATCGGTTCGGCGAGGGCGATGCCGCAATGTAATCAAGGCCAGGGGCCGCTGGCCGACCCTTGTGACCTGTTGCAGCCTGCGCAGGACAGGCTGCAATCGGGGCGGACGAAAGCGCCCGCTGCGACCGGCTCAACCGGCGATTGGCCCCAGCCAGGCCAGGGTGACCAGCGCCATCGCGGCCAGCACCAGGCCGCGCAGCAGCCATTGCAGACGGCGGTCGTCCCGCTCGTGGCGGCGCAGCAGGGCGTCGATCCGGGTGTCGTTCATCGTGGGTTCCTCTGTGGGTCGATGGGGGCCGTTCCTGTCGCCAGCAGGCGCGGCGTCGAGCAACTTGGGCATGCCGGGCCGCCGTCGGGTTTGATGTGGGCCCGGCTCGGGCCGCGGGTCGGTGCTCAGGCGGTGAGGCGCAGGGCCAGGCCGAGCACGGTGACGGCCAGGCCGGCGGCCGCGATCAGGCGCAGCAAGGCCATGGACGAGCGTTCTTCCAGCTCCAGCAGCAGGCCAGGCTCGGTGCCACGGCGGTGTTCGAAGGCTTGCATGATTGAGTTCCCCATCGGTGCGTTGGACGCGTGAATCGCGTCGCTGGACCGGTTTGTAGGGGAGGAGGCGTTACGCGCGCGTTAAGGCCGGCGTGACAGCCTCACGGCGCGTGCCGGGACCAGGTGCGGTCAGTGCCGCCCCAGCAGGCCTTGCAGCGCGCGGTTGACGGGTTGACGGTGCAAGAACGCGTCGCGCATGGGCTCGGGCAGGTGGGCAGCACACTGCAACACCCAGGCCCAGGCCTCGGCGGCGAGCGCCTGGGCGCGATCGGTGTGCCCGTTGGCGACCAGTGCCAGGATGGGCCCCAGCCAACGCTCGGCGCGGTACAGGCCGGTGGGCTCGATGGCCGGGTCGGTGGCCAGCGCAGCCTGCGCGGCGGCCAGTGCGATGGCCCGGTCGGAGGCGCGTCGCGCCAGGCGCACGCGGGCGGCGAGGACCAGGCCGTCCAGACCGAGCGCCTGGGCGCTGTCGATCACCTGCTGCAGCGCCGTGGTGGCCTGGTCGGCCTCCAGCACCTCGGCGTGTTCGGTGCGGATGTGCAACTGCGTCTCCGGCCAGCCCGGGCCCGAGGTGGCCGCCAAGGCCGCGTCGAGCTGCGGGCGACCATCCAGTTGCAGCATCAGACGCAGCCGTCCGGTGGCCAGGTCGTGCTGGGCGCGCATGCGCGGGCGCATCTCCACGCTGTCGCAGCGCGCCAGGCTCTGTTGGGCGCGGGCCATCTGCCCCAGGTCCAGCAGCACCTGGGCGCGAAGCGTGAACACGGCGGGCAGACGCAAGGGGTTGGCCAGCGCGAGTTTGGCTTCGGCCTCGTCGCACCAGGCCAGCGCGGCGACGTAGTGACCATGCGCCCGTTCGGCCTCGGCCGACAGTTTGGCGATGAACGCGGCGGTGCCTCCCTGGAGATTGAAGCTGCTGACCAGTTGCTGCGCCAGCGCGAGTTGCTCGCTGGCCGCCGCCGCTCGTCCTGCCGAAAGGCGATTGACGGCCAGATTGGCGCGCGCGGTGGCCTGCTGCGAGCGATTGCCCAGGCTGCGCGAGAGATCGATGACGCGGTGATGGTGCGCTTCGGCCTCCGCGGTGCGTCCCAGGTTGTCCAGCACCGCCGCCAGGTTGCCCTCGAATTCACAGGTCTCCTGGCTGTCGCCGTGGGCCAGCAACCAGGGTTCGGCGCTGCGCAACAGGGGCAGCGCCTCGTCGAATTGGCCGGCCATGGCCATGGCCGTGCCCAGTCGCTGCGAGGCCTGGGCCTGCAGCCGGGCGTCGCCCAGTGCCGCGCAGCGGGCCAGCGCACTGCGGCCCACCGCGATGGCCTGGTTCCAATTGGCCTGCACGGTGTGGTACCAGGCCCGGTGCATCGACGCCTGCGCGCGCTGCAGTGCCGTGCTGGCGAGGTGATCCAGCCGGTCCAGCAACGGCAGGCCCTCGGCGTCGCGCAGGGTTTCCATGTGCGCTTCCACGGCGTTGGCCAGCAAGTCGAAGGCCTCGTCCGATCGGCCGCAAGCCTCGGCGATGTCGACGCCGCGAAGCAGAAAGGCCACGCGCTCCGGTTCGCGCAGGGCGGCATGGGCGCGCTCGGCGGCAGCGCGCAAGGCCGGCAGGGCGCGCTCGCGTTGCCCGGCGGCTTCCCAATGCGCGGCCACGCGGGCGGGCTCGCCCTGGTGTGCGTCCAGCCACGCGGCCACCTGGCCATGGGTGTGCCGTGCCAGCACCTCGGGCAGGCCGGCCAGCACGGTTTCATGCATCAGGTCGTGGGCAAACGCGGTGCCGCGCAGCACCTGCCGGGCTTCGAGCTCGGACCAGGCGTCGGCCAGCTCCAGCGCGCTTTGCCGAAGCACCCGCTCGGCCAGTGCGATGTCGAAGTCGACGCCGGCCACGGCAGCCACCCGCGCCAGCAACAGTGCGCGCGGGGACAGTGCCCCCAGCACGGTTTCAATCAACTGGCCCAGGTTGCGCGGGCTGGGCAGGGCGCCGGATTCGATGGCATGGCCCTCGGTCCAGGCCAGGCGCAGCGTCTCCAGCGCGAACAGTGGATTGCCGCCACTGCGGGCCCGCAGCATGGGCGCCAACGCGCCGCCATGCACCTGCGGCAATGCGAGCGAATCCACCAACTCCGCCAGCGCCTGGTCGTCCAGCGGCGCCAGGCTCAAGCTCTGCCAGTTGCCGGATGCGACCAAGTCGGCCATCAACTGGCCAGCCAATGTGCCTTCGGCCGGGGGGCGCAGCGAGAGCAGCCAGGCGCCCTGGCCGCATCGCGCCGACAGCTCCGGCAGCATTTGCAACGTGGCAGCATCGGCAAAGTGCAGGTCGTCCAGCACGATGCCACCCAGCTCGGCCAGGGCATGGCCGAGCACCGCCGCCAAGGCGGCCACGAGGCCCTCGCGCTGGGGTGGCGAGGCGAGGCCTGCCGCCGGCGCCAACTCGGGCAGCAGGGGGGCCAGCTGTTCGGCCGGTGCCACCAACAATGCCTGGGGACACTGCTGCTGCAGCGCGCGCAAGGCCCGGCCGAGCGTGGCATACGGCACCAGGCTGTCGCCGGGGCGGGCGCCAGCCCACAGGGGCCGCACGGCGGCGTCGGCCAGGGCCTGCAGCAGGCGTGACTTGCCCAGGCCGGCCTCGCCCAGCACCAGGGCATGGCCACCTTGCGCCAACACGGCCTGCAAGCGAATCAGCTCGGCCTGGCGGCCCACCATGCGTGGCGGGCGCATCAGCGCCGCGGGCAAGGTGCGGCGTGTGGCCAGGCTGGGCTCGGTCGGCGGCACGGCCGCCTCGACCAGCGCCAGCAGCGCCAGGGTCTCGGGGGAAGGTCGGGTGCCGAGCTCGTGCTTCAGGCGCTGCTCGCATTGGTCGAAGGCGCGCAGCGCGGCCGCGCGGTCACCGGCCAGGTAGAGCAGGCGCATCAGGCGCCGATGGGCGTCCTCGCGCAACGGGTCCAGGCCGATGAGTGCCTCGGCCAATGGCACGGCCGCCGCCGGGTCGCCGGCCTGCTCCAATGCCTGCATCCGCTCGGCCAGGTGCTGGCGTTCGGCCTCACGCCGATGCCGGCGTTGCCCGTCCAGCCAATCGGCCAGTTCGGTGCCCAATGGGGTCTGAAGCGTGCCGAGCAGGGTGCGCGCCTCGGCCAGGTCGTGGCCGACGTCATTGGCCAGCGCCAAGGTCGCTGTGCCACCAATCAAGTCCACGCCACATTGCTTGCGCAAGCGGAACAGGCGTTGGCGCAATGCATTGCGCGCGGTGTCGGCCGGGCTGTCGGGCCAGAGCAGGCCGGCCACGCGCTCGCGGCGTGTGGGGCCTTCCACGGCCAGCCAGGCCAGCAGCAGCGCGTCCACGGTGCCCAGCGCTTGCACCGAGCCATCGGCCAGGCGGACCTGGGGCGTGTCGGCGAGCAGCAACGTGGCGGTGAGCGCTTCCATGGGCGCGGGGAGCATAACCGCGCGTCTGCGTCGGGGCCAGCGCGAGGGCCGGCGGCCCGTGTCGGCGCGGGCAAGCGGTGCTGGCGCAGCTTGCCCGCGCAGCCTACTGCTTGATCGCCTCGATCTGGATCAGCAGGCGCACGTTGTCGGGGAAGCCCCAGTTCAGGCCGTAGTTCATGCCGAACTGGCTGCGAACGATGCTGGTCTCGAAGTCGCCGCCACAGACCTCGCGTTTGAGCATCGGGCTCTCATAGCAGTTGAATTGAGCGGCCCGCAGCGTGACGGGCAGCGTCTTGCCCAGCAGCGTGAGCTGGCCGGCCACCTCACTGACCTTGTCGCCGCTGAAGCCGAACCTGTCGGCCACGAACCTGATCGTCGGGTACTTGGCCGCATCGAACAGGTCGGCGCTTTGCAGGTGCTTGTTGAAGGCCTCGGTGCCCGTGTTGATCGACGTGGTGTCGATGGTGATCTCGGCCTTGCCGCTCTTGGCGGCCTTGTCCAATTGGACCGAGCCGGACTTCTTGTCGAAACGGCCGCGGTTGGTGGTGGTGCCGAAGTGGCCGATCTCGAAGGTGACGAAGGTGTGCGTCGGGTCGATGGCGTAGCTGGCGCTCTCGGCTTGGACGCCGACGGCGGCAACGGCCAGGGCGGCGGCGAGGGTGGTGCGGATCATGGGCGAGGGTCCTTTGCGAGGTGGGTCAGAAAGTGGAGGCGAAATCTAGAGCGGCGCCATGCCGGCGAGGGTGAGCCTGAACTTCACCTGCACCTCGTCGGCGACCATGCTGGTGTCGGCCCATTCGCCGTCGCCGATCTTGAATTGGAGGCGCTTGAGGATGAAGCTGCCGGTGGCGGTGCTGAGGGCGGACGGCCCCCCGCTGGCCGGCGTGAGCTGTACCGGCACCACCACGTCGCGCGTCTGGCCCTTGATGTTCAGCGTGCCGATCACCTCGAACCGGCCCGCGCCCAGGCCTTTGACGGCGCTGGACTGGAAACTGGCCTGCGGGAACTTGGCTGCGTTGAGCCAGGCCGCCTTGGGGACTTCGGCATCGGTCTCGGGCGAGCCGAAGCCGGCGCTGGCGGTGTCGATGCTGAAGGCCACCCGGCCGCCCTGGGGCTTGCGCGGATCGAGCGTGATCTGCGCGTCGAATTTCTTGAACTTGCCCTCGACGGGCACGCCCATCTGCTTGATGGCGAAGCCGATCTCGCTCTGGGCCGGCACCAGCTTCTGCGCCAAGACCGGGCCGGCCAATGCGCCCAGCAAGGCGACGACGAGGGTGAGGGTGAGGCGGAACATGGGGATTCGTGTCATGGGGAGAGCTTGTAGGCGGTCGCGATCAACGCGGGCCGAAACGCATGCGGTCGATGAGGCCGTCGTCGTCGACGAGGTGGTGCTTGATGGCGCTGGCCGCGTGCAGCAGCACCAGCAGCATCATGGCGATGGCGGCACGCTCGTGCCAGGGCTTGATCGCCTCGGCCAGGGCCTTGTCCACCGGCACGAAATCGGGCAAGGGCAGGACGCCAAACCACACGATGGGATAACCCGAGGCCGAGCTGTAGGCCCAACCGATCAGCGGTACGGCGAAGAACAGCGCGTACAGCAGACCATGCGTGGCATGCGCTGCCGCGGCTTGCCAGGCGGGCATGGGCACGTCGGCCGGCGGCTTGTGGCCCAGACGCCAGAGCAGGCGCAGCGCGGACAGCGCCAGGATGGTGACGCCGGCCCACTTGTGCCAGTTGTAGAGCTTGAGCCGGGTCGGTGAGACGGGCAACTCGTGCATGTAGACGCCCACGCCGAAGGCGATGACGATCATGGCGGCCAGCAGCCAGTGCAGCGCGATGGCCACGTTGGAGTAGCGCGGCATGGAGTGGGCGGGTTCGGAAGACATGCCACGCAGTGTGACCGCGCGCGTCGCCCCGCGGGTTCAGCGCGTCTGACCCATCACTTCAGTGGAATTGAACGGGGCAGCTCGGACAGGCCCACGCGCAGCGCGGCCAGCGCAGCGTCCAGCGCGGTGTGCTGCGGGGCGGGCAGCAGGCCATGTCGCAGCGCGAAGTCCAAGGTGGCCAGGCTGGCGTCCACGGTCATGCCGTCGCCGGCGGCGTGGGCCAGTGCTTCGGCGGCGGACATCAGCGACAGCGAGGCGACCTCACCGTCCTGGTTGCAGGGGGTGAGGCCAACCGGCAAGCTCAGGTCGTAGACACTGAGTTCCTCGAGCTGGAAGCCTTCGGGGATGTCACGCGCCACGCGCAGGACGTGGCCGGCGCGCAGCTCGCTCATCTGCTGAGGCAGCAAGCCCGCTTCCTCCCAGCCTTCGCGCAGCAGCGTTTCGGCGGGTGTCTGGCCGTGAGGCACACCGCCGCCAATGAGGTTGTCGAGCAGGCCCGGGTCGGTGGCCTTGTTGAGGGAGCGGCGCGCGATCCACAGTTGGGCGGGGCGGCCGGACGCATCGAGCACGCAGCCGTTGCAGTGCGCGCCGAAGGTGAGCGTGCCCCAGAAGCGCGAGGCGGCGCGCTCGAAAGTGGCCAGCAACTGCTTGGATTCGAGCGCCAGCACGGGATAGGTCTCGTCGCGCCAGGCCACGATGAGTCCCGCTTCGCGCAAGGCCCGGTTGGCCTGCTCGAAGAAGGCGCCGCGGTCGGCGGCGGGCACCGTCAGCAGCACGCCGTGCCCGTCGACACGAAGGGCTTCGGGCCAGCGCGCCAGGGCGGGCAGATGGGCCTCGGCCACCGAGCCGGTGGCGAGTTGCTGCTGCGCATGCAACACCCGGAACGGCACGCGCGGAATCTGCCGCGACTGCGCGGCACGGATCGAGGGCCAGTGCATCGGCACGGGTTCGGGCAGTGCGGTTGGCGCTCAGGCGCGACCGGCTCGCCAGTTCGCCATCAGCTGCTCCCATCTGAGCCTTGCGGCCGACAGGTGTCGCAATTTCACATGGCCATAGCCGCGGATCTCCTCGGGGATGCGTGCGATCTCGGCCGCGGCGGCCAGGTTGTCGGTCTTCAGGCCCTGCAGCAATTCCTCGATGCACGTGCGGTATTCGCCGATCAGTGCGCGCTCGGTGCGCCGTTCATCGGTCTTGCCGAAGATGTCCAGCGCGGTGCCGCGCAGGCCTTTCAGCCGCGCGAGCAGACCGAAGGCGTTGCGCATCCAAGGACCGTAGGGCCGCTTGACCAGCTCGCCGCGCTCGTTGCGCCTGGCCGAGATCGGGGGCGCCAGGTGGTGCACGATCTTGTACTCCCCCTCGAACATGTCGGCGACCTTCTGCGTGAAGGCCGTGTCGGTGTGCAGGCGCGCCACCTCGTACTCGTCCTTGTAGGCCATCAGCTTGAACAGGTAGCGGGCGACCGCTTCAGACAGGGCGGTGCCCTGGGTCAGCCCGCCTTCAGCGGCGCGCACGCGGTCGACAAAGGCCTTGTACGTGGCGGCATAGGCTGCGTCCTGGTAGTCGGTGAGGAACGCGACGCGCTGGCTCACCATCTCGTCGAGCGAGGGGCGCTTGACGAACTGGATCACCTGCGCGGCCGCGAACAGCGCCTGCACCGCCGGCAGGTCATGGGCGCAGCGGCGACCCCATTCAAAGGCCGCCTTGTTGTTGTCCACCTGGGTGCCATTGAGCTCGATGGCGCGCAACAGCGCGGCGTGACCCACCGGTACCTGGCCCTGCTGCCAGGCATAGCCCAGCAGCAGCGGGTTGGCATAGATCGAGTCGCCCAGCAGCTGCACCGCCACCTGCTCGGCATCGAAGCAGCCCAGCTTGGCCGCCCCAACGGCCTGCGCCAGCGCGGCCTCGCAGCCGCCTGTGGGGAACTGCCAGTTCGCGTTGCCCACCATCGCTGCCGTGGGCGTGGCATGCGAGTTCATGGCCACGTAGGTGCGGCCCTCGCGCATCAGCGCCAGCGTGGCCTTGCCCGAGGCGACGATGGAATCGCAGGCGATCACCAGGTCGGCCTTGGCGGTGTCCACCTTGGTGGTGTGGATGGCCTCGGGGCGGTTGGCGATCTGGATGTGGCTCCACGTGGCGCCGCCCTTCTGCGCCAGGCCAGCCGAATCCTGCGTGACCACACCCTTGCCTTCGAGGTGAGCGGCCATGCCCAGCAGTTGCCCGATGGTGATCACCCCCGTGCCGCCAACGCCGGCGACCACGATGCCCCAGGCTGCTTCAGCCAGCGGCAGCGTGGGCTCGGGCAGGGCCGGCAAGCTGAACGGATCGGCCTTGGCGCGCTCCTTCTTCGGCTTTTTCAGCTGCCCGCCTTCGACGGTGACGAAGCTGGGGCAGAAGCCCTTCACGCAGGAGTAGTCCTTGTTGCAGCTGTTCTGGTTGATGCGGCGCTTGCGGCCGAACTCGGTCTCGATCGGCTCCACCGACAGGCAGTTGCTCTGCACCGAGCAATCGCCGCAGCCTTCGCACACCAGCTCGTTGATCACCACGCGCTTGGCCGGGTCGACCAGCTTGCCGCGCTTGCGGCGGCGCCGCTTCTCGGTGGCGCAGGTCTGGTCGTAGATCAGGATGCTGCAGCCCGCCACTTCGCGCAGCTCGCGCTGCACGGTGTCGAGCTCGTCGCGGTGGCGGATGGTGACCCCGGGCGCCAGCGCGATGGCGGCGTTGTACTTGGCTGGGTCGTCGGTGACGATGACGATCTGCTTGGCGCCTTCGGCCTCCAGCTCGCGCGTCATCTGCGGCACGGTGAGGATGCCGTCCACCGGCTGCCCGCCGGTCATGGCCACGGCGTCGTTGTAAAGGATCTTGTAGGTGATGTTCACGCCCGAGGCGATGCTCTGGCGAATGGCCAGGCTGCCCGAGTGGTAGTAGGTGCCATCGCCCAGGTTGGCGAACATGTGCGGGCGCTTGCTGAAGGGCGCCTGGCCTACCCAAGGGGTGCCTTCGCCGCCCATCTGCGTGAAGCCGATGGTGGCGCGGTCCATCCAGGTGGCCATGAAATGGCAGCCGATGCCGGCCATGGCGCGCGAGCCTTCGGGCACGCGGGTGCTGGTGTTGTGCGGGCAGCCCGAGCAGAACCAGGGGGCGCGGTCGGCACCGCCGGTCTTGCCCTCGGCCAGCGCGCGCTCCTTGGCCTCGATGACGTGGATGCGTTCGTCCATGCGCGCCACGATGTCGGCGGGCACCCCGAGCTTCTTCAATCGCTTGGCAATGGCCTGCCCGATGAGGGCCGGCGTCAGGTCGGCATTGGCGCGCAGCAGCCAGTTGCCACTGGGGTTGGGGCGGCCCCACTCGCCACCACCACCCTGCGGTGTGTCCACGTCGTCGAACTTGCCCAGCACGTGCGGGCGCACGTCGGCGCGCCAGTTGTAGAGCTGTTCCTTCAACTGGTACTCGATGACCTGGCGCTTTTCTTCCACCACCAGGATTTCCTCCAGCCCCATGGCGAAGTCGCGCGTGATGGTGGCCTCCAGCGGCCACACCACGTTCACCTTGTGCAGGCGGATGCCGAGCTGGCGGCAGGTGTCGTCGTCCAGACCCAGATCGGCCAGCGCCTGTCGGGTGTCGTTGTAGGCCTTGCCGCTGGCGATGATGCCGAAGCGATCCTTTGGCCCGGCGACCACGTTGTGGTTGAGCTTGTTGGCGCGCACATAGGCCAGCGCGGCGTACCACTTGTGGTCGAACAGCCGCGCCTCCTGCACCAGCGCGGTGTCGGGCCAGCGGATGTGCAGGCCGCCCGGCGGCACGGCAAAGTCCTCGGGCAGCAGGATGTTGACCCGGTCCGCGCTCACGTCGATGCTGGCGGCCGACTCCACCACTTCCTGGATCGTCTTCATCGAGGTCCACACGCCGGAGAAGCGGCTCATCGCGAAAGCGTGCAGGCCCAGATCGAGGATGTCCTGCGCGCTGCTCGGGAAGAACACCGGCAGCCCGCAGGCCTTGAAGATGTGGTCGCTCTGGTGGGCGGCGGTGCTGCTCTTGGCGACGTGATCGTCGCCGGCCAGCGCGATCACGCCGCCATGCGGCGCGGTGCCCGCCATGTTGGCGTGCTTGAACACGTCGGAGCAGCGGTCCACCCCCGGGCCCTTGCCGTACCAGATGCCGAACACGCCGTCGAACTTCTTGTTGGACGCGTCGAATTCGAGTTGCTGCGTGCCCCACACCGCGGTGGCCGCCAGCTCTTCGTTCACCCCGGGCTGGAAGACGATGTTCTGTGCCGCGAGGTGTTTCTTCGCCGCCCACAGCGACTGGTCGTAGCCACCCAGCGGCGAGCCGCGATAGCCGCTGATGAAGCCGGCGGTATTCAACCCGGCGATGGCGTCGCGCTTGCGCTGCAGCATGGGCAGGCGCACCAGGGCCTGGACGCCGCTCATGAAGGCGCGGCCCTCGTCGAGCGTGTACTTGTCGTCCAGCGTGACGGACTCCAGGGCCTTGCGGATCGACTCGGGCAACGGTGCGTTCATGGGCGGGCGCTCCAGCGCTTGCAGCAAAGCGGCCAGTGTAGGAAAAAAGGGCCGGTGAAGTCTTTTCTTTCTTTGCCGTCATGGGGATACTGCGCGCAAGATCCTTGCTTGAATCATGGCCACAAAGACGAAATCTGTTCTCATCAAGCCAAAGTCAGGGAAAACACGCACGACGCCGCCGGAGACCGCTGGCGACGACCACGGCCCTGCGCTGGACCGCTACGACGTGGCCATCCTGGACGAGCTGCAGCGCGATGCGCGCCTGTCCAACGCCGAGTTGGCCTCGCGCATCGGCCTGTCGGCCGCACCCACCTGGCGCCGTGTGAAGTGGTTGGAGGCGCAGGGCTACATCACCGGCTACCGCGCCGAGATCGATCGCCGCCGCATCGGGCTGGGTGCGCTGGCCTTCGTGCGCGTGGATGCCGAGCGCAACAATGCCGCGGCCACCCGAGTGCTGGAGGACCTGATCCGCTCGCTGCCCGAGGTGGTCTCGTGCCACTACATCAGCGGCGCCGGCACCTTCGAGTTGCAGGTGTTGACCACCGACCTCGACGCCTATGCGCGCTGGGCCATGGACACGCTGTTCAAGCTGCCCAACGTGAAGGACCTGCACACCAGCTTCTCGCTCGGCGAAGTCAAGGCCGGCGCGCCGCTGCCACTGGGGCACTTGCGCCAGCGCCGGTCCTAGAATCGGCGCCGTTCAACGCGAGGGCAGCCGCCACATGTGGGTCATCATTCTGGAAGCGTTGGGCGCGCTGCTGATCCTGATCTTCATCGTCTGGTGGACGATGTTCAGCGGCCGCAAGGGCGGCGAGCGGCACGACGATGACGGCTGATGCCCTGGCTCAATCGGGCAGCACGAAGCTGCGCGGCCGTTGCTGCAATCGCCGCCAAATGGCACGGCGCAGCCATCGCCGGTCCTGCAGATTGATGCCACGCGAGCGCAACGCCACACGCAGCGCCAGCCAGAAGCTCACGCCCAGGTTCAGCAGGCCGGTGACGGCCAGGCCGACCACGCACCACCAGAAATCCGGGTGCTGCAGCGTGGCCCAGCCCAGCGTGCTGACGGCAGCCGCCAATTGGCCGGTGGACAGCGTGACATGCCGCACCTCGATGGGCAGACCCACGAAGGCCAAGACCGCGGGCACCAGGCCCAGCATCAGGCCCAGCGACACATTGGCCGCAATGCCCGAGATGTTGCCGCGCCACCAGGCGGACCAACGCGCCGCGCGCGGCGCCCCCAAACGGGCCACGATCGCCGGGTGGTAGGCCAGTGCGCTGTCGACCCGGTGGTACACGAACCAGTTCTCCGCCCAACCGGCGATCAGGCTGCTGCCGAACAGCAACACGCCGGTGAAGGCCGCGAACAGGGCCGTTGGGCCCAGCAGCGTGATCGCGTGCAGCGTGTGCTCGGCGTCGTGCACGCTCACCAGCGGCCGGCCGAGCGCCACCCAGGCCAGGCCCTGCACCGCCAGTACCAGTGGCGCGACCAGGGCCAGGTTGCCGGCGATGCCGGCGAACTGCGAGCGCACCAGGTGCGCCACCTCGTCGACGAAGCCTTCGACGGCGGCCTCGTCGCGGCCTTCACCGTGTCCGCTGCCGCGGATCGCCCCCAGCTTCTCGGCCATCGCCGGCGCCGTCATGGCCGGCTGCTTGGTGGCCACGGTCCAGTGCAGCAACTGGATGATGAGGAAACTGATCGCGTAGTTGATGCCGGCGCCGAGGCCGGCCCAGAACGGCGCCAGCCCGAGCGACAGGATGGCGAACTTGGCGAAGGTGGTGCCGGCGAGCACGGCGCCCCCGCCGGCGGCCTTGCGCAGCATCGCGCGGTACTCGTCCCAGGTGCGGGTGATGTAGTGCTCGCCGGTTTCGGCATGGCGCTCGGCCACCTTGCGCGCCAGCATCGAGTAATGCCGCGCCAGCAAGGCCCGCACACTGCGCCGCTCGTGCGACTGCAGCACCAGGTCGGCCAGCAGGTGCTGCAGTTCGCGGCGCGGCGTTTCGGACAGCAGCACGCCCAACAAGGCTTCGAGCCGGGAAATGCGGGCCTGCAGCTGTTCCAGTTCGAAGACGATGTGCACCGAGATGCCATGCGTTTCCAGATGAGCCGGCACGCTGTCGGCCGCTTCGCGGCAGCGCCCGAGCAGCGCGTGCAGGTAAGTCGCGTGCTGGCGGATGGATTGCTGAAGCTCGGCGGTGTCGTCACCGGCCGTCAGGCTGGCCGCCAATTGCTCGCCCGCCCTCACCAGTTGCTCGAAGGGCCGGTCGGCCACCAGCTCAGTGCTCATGCGCCGCCGCAACAGCGGTGCGAAGGCGGCTGAGCGCGTTGCGCTGACCAGCCAGGTCATGGCCTGCAGCAACGGGGCGCGCCAGTCGGCGTCTCGCGCTGCCGCAAACAAGTGGGTCAGGCGCGCCAGCGTTGCGTCGTCGATGGCGCGCAACCAATCGGCATCGCCGGGCTCGGTGAACATCAGCTGGAACAGCACGGCCAGGTCGTCCGTGTCGGGCGTCGCCGGCAACAGGTGCAGCTGCAGCCGCTCGACCAGCTCGGGCCACATGCCGCGGCGTGCGCTGAAGCCCGAATCGGCGAACAGCGCGGCCAGCTCGGTCTCGCGCCAGAATCGGCCCAGCAGCGCCACGACGCGCTCGCGCGGCTCGTCGTGACGTTCCAGCGCGTTGAGCAGAAGCTTCAGGCGCAATACTGGTCGTGCGGTGGCGGCGGTGTCGGCATCGAGTGCGCCGTGACGCAACCATTGCACCAGGCGCACCAGCCAGAGGTGCCGTTCGGGCCGCGCTGCCTTGGGGTCCGCGGCGTTGATCAGCGCCGTCAGATCCCACAAGGGGTTCGTCATCAATGCAGCGCGGACACGTCGGCCAGCGCGAACTCCGCCACCGGTGCCTCGAACCAGTGCGCGTCTTCGGTGATGCAGAAGAACCTGCCCTGCATCGAGCCTTGCGGCGTGGCGATCTGTGCCCAGCTGGTGTATTCGAACTGCTCGCCAGGCTTGAGCAGCGGCTGGTGCCCCACCGCGCCGAGGCCGCGAACCTCTTGCACATGGCCGCGGTGGTCGGTGATCAGCCAGTGCCGTGCCACCAGCTGAGCGGCTTCGTCACCGGTGTTGCGGATGTTGATGGTGTAGGCATAGCCATACAAGTGCTGCTCCGGATCGGTCTGTTCGGGCAGTGGGCGGACGACGACAGAGCAGCTGAATCGGGGTTGGGCCATGAGGGTCATTCTAGGAAGGCTGCGAGAATTCCCCGCAATGGCAACGTCATCACCCTCATGAGCACCACCTATCGCATCGCCCCCAGCATCTTGTCGGCCGACTTTGCCAGCCTGGGGCAGGAAGTGCGGGACGTCATCGCCGCCGGCGCCGACTGGATCCACTTCGACGTGATGGACAACCATTACGTGCCCAACCTCACTTTCGGCCCGATGGTGTGCGAGGCGCTGCGCAAGCATGCAGTCCAGGCCGATGGCAGCCGTGTCCCCATCGATGTGCACCTGATGGTGCAGCCCGTGGACGCGCTGGCCCAGGCCTTTGCCAAGGCGGGCGCCGATCTGATCAGCTTCCACCCCGATGCCAGCGCGCATGTCGACCGTTCGCTGCAGGTCATCCAGGCCGCCGGCTGCAAGGCCGGGCTGGTGTTCAACCCGGCCATGCCCATCGAGGTGCTCGATTGGGTGATCGACAAGGTGGATCTGGTGCTGGTGATGAGCGTGAACCCCGGCTTTGGCGGACAAAGCTTCATCCCCGGCGCACTGCGCAAGATCGAGCGCTTGCGCAAGCTGATCGATGGCACGGGCCGCGACATTCGGCTCGAGGTGGACGGCGGCATCAAGACCGACAACATCCGCCGTGTGGCCGACGCGGGGGCCGACACCTTCGTGGCCGGCAGCGCCATCTTCGGCCAGAAGGACTACCGCGGCGTGATCGACGCCATGCGCGCCGAGCTGGCACGCTGAGCAGACCAGACATCGCGTACAGGAGCCCAGCAGGATGAGCCGAGACCCGCGCCCGAACATGATCTTCATCGTTGCCGACGACCTCGGGTACGCTGATCTCGGCTGCTATGGCGGACGCGATGCCGCCTTCGGCAAGGTCTCGCCGGTGATCGACGGCCTGGCCGCGCGCGGCCTGAGGTTCACGCAGGGCTATTCGAACTCGCCGGTGTGCTCGCCCACGCGCTTCGCACTGATGACGGCACGCTACCAGTACCGCCTGCGCGGTGCGGCCGAGGAGCCGATCAACAGCAAGAGCCGCGGCAGCACCACGCTGGGCCTGCCGCCCGAGCATCCCACGCTACCGTCGCTCTTGCGCGGGGCAGGTTACCGCACCGCGCTCATTGGCAAGTGGCACCTGGGCTACCCGCCCTCGTTCGGCCCTTTGAAGTCTGGCTATGAAGAATTCTTCGGCCCCATGTCCGGCGGGGTGGACTACTTCACGCATTGCGCGTCCAGCGGCGCGCACGACTTCTACATCGGCGAAGAAGAGCGCAAGACCGACGGCTACCTCACCGACCTGATCTCGAACCGCGCGGTGGACTGGATCGCCCGCATGGCCCAGGGTGATGCGCCGCTGTTCCTGAGCCTGCACTACACCGCCCCGCACTGGCCCTGGGAGACGCGCGACGACGCGGCGCTGGCGCCAGAGGTGGCCAAGAACCTGTTCCACCTGCACGGCGGCAACATCCACACCTACCGCCGCATGATCCACCACATGGACGAGGGCATCGGCTGGGTGATGCGGGCGCTGCAACAGCACGGCCTGGCCGACAACACGCTGGTGGTGTTCACCAGCGACAACGGCGGCGAGCGCTTCAGCGACAACTGGCCGCTGGTGGGCGGCAAGATGGACCTCACCGAAGGCGGCATCCGCGTGCCCTGGGTGGCGCATTGGCCGGCGGTGATTGCGCCCGGTGGCGTGAGCGAACAGCACTCGATGACCATGGACTGGTCGGCGACCCTGCTCGATGCCGCGGGTGTCGCCGCGCACCCGGACTACCCGCTCGACGGGGTGTCGTTGCTGCCGGTGTTGCGTGAGGCGCAGCGCCGCTTCGATCGCCCCATGCACTGGCGCATGAAACACCGCGGCCAGCGCGCGATGCGACTCGGTGACTGGAAGTACCTGCAGGTGGATGGCCACGAATACCTGTTCAACATCCCGGCCGACGAACGCGAACGCGCGAGTCACGCCCAACGCCAGCCCGGGCGCCTGGCCGCGATGCGCGAATCCTGGCAAGCCTGGGAAGCCACCATGCCCGCCATCCCCGACGACGCCACCGTCAGTCTCGGCTACGGCATCGCCGACATGCCACAACGTTGAAGGCGCGAATGATCCCCGTTGCACTGCCCACCGGCCTGCAGGCCGCCATCGTCGATCTGGACGGCACCATGGTCGACACCGTGGGCGATTTCGAGGCCGCGCTCAATGCCATGCTCGGCGACCTGGGCCGCCCGGGCGTGTCGCGCGGCTTCATCGAGCGCACGGTGGGCAAGGGCTCCGAACACCTGATTCGCAGCACCTTGGCGCAGGTTGGTGCCGAGCCGTCGATGTACGACCCGGCCTGGCAACGCTATCAACACCACTATGTCGCCATCAACGGGCGGCACTCGGCGGTGTATGCCGGCGTGGTGGAGGGCCTGCAGGCGCTGGCGGCGGCCGGCCTGAAACTGGCCTGCCTGACCAACAAGCCCACCGCCTTTGCCAAGCCGCTGCTGGCCGCCAAGGGCCTGGACCGCTACTTCCAGGCGGTGTTTGGCGGCGATGCCTTCGAGCGCAAGAAGCCCGACCCCTTGCCGCTGCAGCGCACCTGCGATGCATTGGGCAGCCTGCCGGCGCACACGCTGATGATCGGCGACTCGGCCAATGACGCGCAGGCCGCCAACGCGGCGGGTTGCCCGGTGGTGTTGGTGACCTACGGCTACAACCATGGCGATCCGATCCGCGAGGTGCCGGCGCTGGCCCACATCGACCGCATCGACGCACTTGCCCCCAGCCTGCCCACCCGGTTGGTGCGCTGATAAACTGCGGCGCATGTTCATCGCACACCATCAGACCACCGAGGCGACAGGCCGGGGAGCCTGGCCCTGGCGACGCTGCGTCGTCCCGTTCTGATGCGTCCGTGTCGTCGGCTGCCCCAGCGCAGCCGGCCCGTCTGAACCCGTTTCACGCCGCCCACGTTGCGCCGATGGGCGCCCCGATCGTCAAGCCGCGTGAAGCCACCGAACAAGGGCCTGCCCGTGATCACCGAACTTGAATTCAAGAGCCTTGCCGCCCAAGGCTTCAACCGCATCCCGCTGCTCAGCGAGGCCTTCGCCGACCTGGAAACGCCGCTCTCGCTCTACCTCAAGCTGGCCGGCGGCAGCAAGCACAGCTTCCTGCTGGAATCGGTGGTGGGTGGCGAGCGCTTCGGACGCTATTCCTTCATCGGCCTGCCGGCGAGCACCTTGCTGCGTGCCAGTGGCTGGGTGACCGAGATCGTCACCGATGGCACCGTGGTTGAACGGCACGAGGGCAACCCGCTGGATTTCATCGAGGCCTACCAGGCGCGCTTCAAGGTCGCGCTGCGACCCGGCCTGCCGCGCTTTTGCGGTGGCCTGGCCGGCTACTTCGGCTACGACGCCGTGCGCTACATGGAGCCGCGCCTGGCCAAGACGCACAAGACCGGCGGCCTGGACACGCCGGACATCCAGCTGCTGCAGACCGAGGAGCTGGCGGTCATCGACAACCTGTCCGGGCGGCTCTACCTGATCGTCTACGCGGACCCCGCACAGCCCGAAGCCTACTTCAAGGCCAAGCGGCGGCTGGCCGAGCTGGGCGACAAGCTGCGCTATTCGGTCACCGCGCCGCCGGTCAAGCGCGGCGCGTCCCACTCGGTGGAGCGCGAATTCAGCAAGGCCGCCTACCTGGCTGCCGTGGTGCACAGCAAGGAGCTGATCGCTGCCGGCGACATGATGCAGGTGCAGATCGGGCAACGTCTGAAGAAACGCTACACCGAAAGCCCGCTCAGCCTGTACCGCGCGCTGCGCTCGCTGAACCCTTCGCCCTACATGTACTTCTACGACATGGGTGATTTCCAGATCGTCGGCGCCTCGCCCGAGATCCTGGTGCGCCACGAGCACACCGCCGATGGCGACAAGATCACCATCCGCCCGCTCGCCGGCACGCGCCCGCGCGCCACCTCACCCGAGGCCGACAAGGCCACCGAGCTGGAGCTGCTGGCCGATCCGAAGGAACGTGCCGAGCACCTGATGCTGATCGACCTGGCGCGCAACGACATCGGCCGCATTGCCAAGACCGGCTCGGTGAAGGTGACCGAGGCCTTCGCAGTGGAGCGCTACTCTCACGTGATGCACATCGTCAGCAACGTCGAGGGCCTGCTCAAGGACGGCATGAGCAACATGGATGTGCTGCGCGCCACCTTCCCGGCCGGCACGCTCACCGGTGCGCCCAAGATCCGTGCGATGGAGGTCATCGACGAGCTCGAGCCCGTCAAGCGCGGCATCTATGGCGGCGCCTGCGGCTACCTGAGCTTCGCCGGCGACATGGACGTGGCCATCGCCATACGCACCGGCATCGTGCAGGACAACACGCTGTATGTGCAGGCCGCGGCCGGCGTGGTGGCCGACTCGGTGCCCGAGATGGAGTGGAAGGAAACCGAGCACAAGGCGCGGGCCCTGATCCGCGCGGCCGAACTCGTCGAAGAGGGGTTCTGACATGTTGCTCATGATCGACAACTACGACTCCTTCACCTTCAACCTGGTGCAGTACTTCGGTGAACTGGGCCAGGACGTGAAGGTGGTGCGCAACGACGAGATCAGCGTCGACGAGATTGCCGCGCTGAAGCCGGGCCACCTGGTGCTGTCGCCCGGCCCCTGCTCGCCGGCCGAAGCGGGGGTCTGTGTGCCGGCGATCCGCGAGCTGATCGGCAAGATGCCCATCCTGGGCGTTTGCCTGGGCCACCAGAGCATTGGTGCTGCGCTGGGCGGAAAGGTTGTTCGGGCGCAGCAGCAGATGCACGGCAAGGCCAGCACGCTCACCACCGACCAACAGGGTGTCTACCTGGGCCTGCCCAAGACCTTCAGTGTCATCCGCTACCACTCGCTGGTGATCGAGCGCGCGAGCTGCCCCAAGGAGCTGATGATCACCTCGACCTCGGAGGACGGCGAAATCATGGGCGTGCGGCATCGCGACCTGGTGGGCACGACCACGCCACTGGAAGGCGTGCAGTTCCACCCCGAGTCCATCCTGTCCGAGCACGGGCATGCGATGCTGCGCAACTTCTTGGAGATGACGCGATGAGTAGCGGGCAGACCGGCGCACGGCACGTCGGCATGGCGGCGCGCCTGACCCCTGCCTTGGGCAGTCGTGCGCTGGTCTTGCAGCACGAGGGGCAGCCATGATCGTGGACCTGCGCAGCGACACCGTGACACGCCCCACCGCGGCCATGCGCGCGGCGATGCTGGCCGCCCCGGTGGGCGACGACGTTTTCGACGACGATCCAACCGTCAACGCGCTGCAGGACTTCATCGCCGCGCTGCTGGGCAAGTCCGCCGCGCTGTTCATGCCCAGCGGTACGCAGAGCAACCTGTGCGGGCTGATGTCGCACTGTGGTCGCGGTGATGAGTACATCGTGGGCCAGAACGCCCACACCTACCGCTATGAGGGCGGTGGCGCAGCCGTGCTGGGCAGCATCCAGCCGCAGCCGTTGGCCCACCTACCCGATGGCACGCTGGCGCTGGCCGACATCGAGGCCGCCATCAAGCCCGACGACATGCACTTCGCGCGCACCCGCTTGCTGACCTTGGAGAACACCTTGGGCGGCAAGGTGCTGCCGTTGTCCTACATGGAGGCGGCCACGTCGCTGGCGCGCTCGCATGGCCTGGCCACGCACCTGGATGGCGCACGCCTGTTCAATGCGGCCGTGGCTGCCGGTGGCGATGCCCGCGTTGCGGCGCGGGCGATTGCCGATCACTTCGACAGTGTCTCGGTGTGCTTCAGCAAGGGCCTGGGTGCGCCGGTGGGCTCCGCGCTGGTGGGGTCCACCGAATTGATTTGCCGTGCCCGGCGCCACCGCAAGATGCTGGGTGGCGGCATGCGGCAGGTGGGCATGCTGGCGGCGGCCGCAGCGCATGCGCTCGACCACCACATTGACCGCCTCGCCGACGACCACGCCCTGGCACGCCGACTGGCCGAAGGCCTGGCTGCCATTCCCGCCATGCAGGTGGTGCCGCCGCAGACCAACATCGTCTTCGCTTCGGTGCAGGGCGGGCGCGGCGCGGCCCTGCTGCACCACCTGAAATCGCAGGGCGTGCTGGCCACTGGCCTGATCGGCCTGCGTTTCGTGACCCATCTGGACGTGGACACGGCCGGCATCGACCGCGCTATCGCGGCCACCCGCGAATTCTTCAGTGCCTGAGCGGCGCAAGGACCCCGACATGCCCATCACCAACAACGAAGCCCTCACCCGCGTCATCGAGCACCGCGAGATCTTTCACGACGAGATGCTGGCGCTGATGCGCCGCATCATGAGCGGCGAGATGTCGCCCGTGATGATGACCGCGCTGTTGATCGGCCTGCGCGTCAAGAAAGAGACCATCGGCGAGATCACCGCCGCCGCGCAGGTGATGCGCGAGTTCTCGACCAAGGTGGAGGTGGCCGACCGGCGCAATCTCGTCGACATCGTCGGCACTGGTGGCGACGGCTCGCACACCTTCAACATCTCCACGTGCTCGATGTTCGTGGCCGCGGCCTGCGGCGCGCGCGTCAGCAAGCATGGCAACCGCAGCGTGTCCAGCAAGTCCGGCAGTGCGGACGTGCTGGAAGCCATGGGCGTGCCGATGAACCTGCCGCCGGCGGCCATTTCGCGCTCGATCGCCGAGACGGGCATCGGCTTCATGTTCGCGCCCAACCACCACCCGGCGATGAAGAACGTGGCACCGGTGCGGCGTGAACTCGGCGTGCGCACGATCTTCAACATCCTGGGCCCGCTGACCAATCCGGCCGATGCGCCCAACATCCTGATGGGTGTGTTCCATCCCGATCTGGTGGGCATCCAGGTGCGCGCGCTGCAGCGCCTGGGCGCCGAGCATGCGGTGGTGGTGTATGGCCGCGATGGCATGGACGAGGTGTCGCTGGGCGCGGCCACGATCGTGGGCGAGTACAAGGACGGCGGCATCCGCGAGTACGAGATCCACCCCGAAGATTTCGGCCTCACCATGGCCAGCAGCCGCGCACTGAAGGTGGAGACGCCCGAGCAATCGCGCACGCTGGTGCAGTCGGTGCTGGACGACGTGGCCGGCCCGGCGCGCGACATCGTCATGCTCAACGCAGGCGTAGCGCTGTACGCCGCCAACATCGCCACCAGCATGGCCGATGGCGTGGCCCTGGCGCGCGAAGCGCTGGCCAACGGCAAGGCCCGCGAGAAGATGCAGCAGTTCGTCGCTTGCGCGCAAGCGTTGGCGGCGTGAGCAGCGCACGGCGGCCCGAAGGGGCGAGTCCCGCTCGAAGCGACGCGGCCATGGCCCCAAGGGGGAAGTACCCGTGAGTGACATCCTGGACAAGATCGTCGCGGTCAAGCGCGACGAGGTGGCCGCCGCGCGCGCCAAGCGCGATCTGCCGTCGCTGCGCGCCGAGGCGAAGGCGCGGTGCGACGTGCGCGGTTTCACCGCCGCATTGCGGGCCAAGGTGGCGGCAGGCCAGGCGGCGGTGATCGCCGAGGTGAAGAAGGCCAGCCCCAGCAAGGGCGTGATCCGCGAGCATTTCGTGCCGGCCGACATCGCCACCAGCTATGCACAACACGGTGCCGCCTGCCTGAGTGTGCTCACGGATGAGCACTTCTTTCAGGGTTGCGCGGCCTACCTGCAGCAGGCCCGTGCGGCCTGTACCCTGCCGGTGCTGCGCAAGGACTTCATGATCGACGAGTACCAGGTCGTCGAAGCCCGGGCGATGGGCGCGGACTGCATCCTGCTGATCGCCGCCTGCCTGTCCGACGCCCAGATGGCCGACCTGGAAGCCTGTGCGATGGCCCTGGGCATGGACGTGCTGGTCGAGGTGCACGACGGCGATGAACTGGACCGCGCCCTGCGCTTGAAGACGCCGTTGCTCGGCATCAACAACCGCAACCTGCGCAGCTTCGAAGTCACGCTGGACACCACGCTGGGCTTGTTGCCGCGCGTGCCGGCCGATCGACTGCTGGTCACCGAGTCCGGCATCCTGGGGCGTGCCGACGTCCAGCGCATGCGCCAGGCCCAGGTGCACGCGTTTCTGGTCGGCGAGGCCTTCATGCGCGCCGACGATCCCGGCGTGGCGCTGGCCGGGTTGTTCGCCGTCTGATACATGCCGCAGCGGTCCCTGCCCGGGCTGGGCGCCATCAACCAGCTCGTCGAGCCGCTGGCTGCCGTGCTGGAGCGTGCGCCGCCGTCGTGGCGGACCTTGGTCGATGCCTGGCGGGACAGCGCCGCGGGACAGGCCCTGGTGGCTTTCGTCGAGCAGCGTCGCGACACGGGCGTGGCGATCTATCCGGCCTCGGTGCTCAAGGCGTTGGAGTTGACCCCGCGCGATGCCGTGCGCGTGGTCATCCTGGGCCAGGACCCGTACCACGGTACCGGCCAGGCCGAGGGCTTGGCGTTTTCGGTGCCGATGGGCATCCCGGTGCCGCCCAGCCTGCGCAACATCCATGTCGAGTTGCAGCGCGACCTGGGGATGGTGCGCGCGGGGGGCCATCTGGGGGGCTGGGCTCGCCAGGGGGTGCTGCTGCTGAACACCAGCCTGACCGTGGAGGATGGCGACCCGGGGTCACATGCCCGGCGCGGTTGGGAGGCGTTGACGGACCGCATCGTGGCGGCGCTTGCGCGCGACCCTGGTCGCCGTGTGTTCATGCTCTGGGGCGCCCACGCGCAGGCCAAGGCGGGCTTGGTCGAGGCGCTGGGTGACGCTCGCCACGCCGTGCTTCGGGCCAACCACCCTTCACCGCTGTCGGCGCGCCGGCCGCCGACACCCTTCATTGGGTGCGGGCATTTCGGCTCGGCGCAGCGCTTTCTGGCTGCCACGGGCACGGCGCCGGCCATCGACTGGTCACCGTGACGCCCGCCAGGCGAGCAAAGCAGCCTTCAGCCGCATCGTTCTAGTTCTGCTATAGTCCTACGTTCGCTGCGGAGGGGTGGCCGAGTGGTTAAAGGCAGCAGACTGTAAATCTGCCCGCTTACGCGTACGCTGGTTCGAATCCAGCCTCCTCCACCACGGTGAAAATTTGGGTCCATGGTTGGCTTTTCGGAGCTGGCGGTGGATTGGCAGGGCGGGAGTAGTTCAATGGTAGAACCTTAGCCTTCCAAGCTAATGACACGGGTTCGATTCCCGTTTCCCGCTCCAGTGTCGGTTGTTCAGCTTTGATTTGATTGCAGTGGTCGATACCGGTTTGGATGCCAGGTTTCAGCATCCAAACCCGTGTCGATGCCCATGTGGCTCAGTGGTAGAGCACCCCCTTGGTAAGGGGGAGGTCGCAGGTCCGATTCCTGCCATGGGCACCACCCATTTTTTCATCGTCACACCTGTTTGATCGCGAGGAGCGCGCAACATGGCAAAAGGCAAATTTGAACGTACGAAGCCGCACGTGAACGTGGGGACGATTGGTCACGTGGACCATGGCAAGACGACGCTGACGGCGGCGATCACGTCGGTGCTGGCGTCCAAGTTTGGTGGTGAGGCGAAGGCCTACGACCAGATTGATGCGGCGCCGGAAGAGAAGGCGCGCGGGATCACGATCAACACGGCGCACGTGGAATACGAGACGGCCAAGCGGCACTATGCGCACGTGGACTGCCCCGGGCACGCTGACTATGTGAAGAACATGATCACCGGTGCGGCGCAGATGGACGGTGCGATCCTGGTGTGCTCGGCAGCAGACGGGCCGATGCCGCAGACGCGCGAGCACATTTTGCTGGCGCGCCAGGTGGGCGTGCCCTACATCATCGTGTTCCTGAACAAGTGCGACATGGTGGACGATGCCGAGCTGCTCGAGCTGGTCGAGATGGAAGTGCGCGAGCTGCTGGACAAGTACGATTTTCCTGGCGACAAGACCCCGATCATTCACGGCAGCGCGAAGCTGGCGATGGAGGGTGACAAGGGCGAGCTGGGCGAGCAGGCCATCATGAAGCTGGCCGATGCGCTGGACAGCTACATTCCGCAGCCCGAGCGGGCGATTGACGGTGCGTTCCTGATGCCGGTGGAAGACGTGTTCTCGATCTCGGGGCGAGGCACGGTGGTGACCGGGCGCGTGGAGCGCGGGATCATCAAGGTGGGCGAGGAAATCGAGATTGTCGGCATCCGCGCGACGCAGAAGACCACCTGCACGGGCGTGGAGATGTTCCGCAAGCTGCTGGACCAGGGGCAGGCGGGCGACAACGTCGGCATTTTGCTGCGCGGCACGAAGCGTGAAGACGTCGAGCGCGGCCAGGTGCTGTGCAAGCCCGGCAGTGTCAAGCCGCACACGCACTTCACGGCGGAGATTTACGTGCTGAGCAAGGAAGAGGGCGGACGTCACACGCCGTTCTTCAACAACTACCGGCCGCAGTTTTACTTCCGCACGACGGACGTGACGGGGGCGGTGGAGCTGCCGGCGGACAAGGAGATGGTGATGCCTGGGGACAACGTGAGCATCACGGTCAAGCTGATCAACCCGATTGCCATGGAAGTGGGACTGCGCTTCGCCATTCGCGAGGGCGGCCGCACCGTCGGCGCCGGCGTCGTGGCCACGATCATCGAGTAAGTTTCAAGTCCTTTTCCGCAGGGGTGTAGCTCAATTGGTAGAGCGCCGGTTTCCAAAACCGAAGGTCGGGGGTTCGATTCCCTCCGCCCCTGCCAGAACCGAACACTGATTTCAAGGCACCGAACCCGCGGCCCGCAGGCTCCAAGAGCCCGGCGGGCCTTGGCTCTTGATGGGTTGATCGATCTTGATGCGTGTTGCAACAAGGGCGCAAAGCAAACAAAGCATGTCCACGAACACTCAAGTCGAAACCGTTTCTGCCGGCGCTGACAAGGCCAAGTTGGCCGCAGCCGCTGTATTGGTGGTGGCGGGCGTCGCGGCTTTCTACATGCTTTCGAAGCAGGATCTCTGGCTGCGTGTGCTTGCCTTGCTGGTCCTGGTGGCCGCCGCCGTGGCGGCCTACTTCACGTCCGAATCGGGCAAGCAGCTGATCGCCTTTGGTCGCGACTCTGTGCGCGAGACGAAGAAAGTGGTTTGGCCTGCACGCAATGAAGCGATGCAGATGACCGGCTACGTGTTCGCATTTGTGGCGGTGATGGCACTGTTCTTGTTTCTCACCGACAAGACGCTGGAGTGGGTGCTGTATGACCTGATCCTGGGCTGGAAGCGCTGAAGGACGTCAAGCATGACCGAGCAACTCACCCCAGCAGTCGCGGCAGAAGGCGCGGCCCCGGCCGCGAATCCGATGCGTTGGTATGTCGTCCATGCCTATTCGGGCATGGAAAAGGCCGTCGAGCGCAACATCCGCGAGCGCATAGAGCGCGCCGGCATGCACGCCAAGTTCGGCCGGATCCTGGTGCCGACTGAAGAAGTCATCGAGCTGAAGAACGGCAAGAAGTCGGTCACCGAACGCCGGTTCTTTCCTGGCTACGTGCTGGTCGAGATGCTGATGGACGACGAGTCCTGGCACCTGGTCAAGCACACCAGCAAGGTCACCGGATTCGTGGGCGGCGCCAAGAACCGCCCTGCGCCCATCTCGGAGTCCGAGGTGATGAAGATCGTCAACCAGATGCAGGAAGGTCTGGAAAAACCGCGGCCCAAGGTCGAGTGGATGATCGGCGAATTGGTGCGGGTCAAGGAAGGCCCGTTCACCGACTTCAATGGGGCGGTCGAGGACGTCAATTACGAGAAGTCCAAGGTCAAGGTCTCGGTCACGATCTTTGGTCGGGCCACCGGTGTCGAACTGGACTTCGCTCAAGTCGAGAAGATCTGATCTTTCTGCTGCTGGCGCAACCGACCCGGCGCCCGCGGTCTTCATCAACGGGTCAATGACCGAGGAGCTTGTCCTTCGTGGCGAGCGTTCGAACTCGATAGGAGCCCTTTGTGGCAAAGAAAATCGTCGGCTTCATCAAGCTGCAAATCCCGGCAGGCAAGGCCAATCCTTCGCCGCCAGTCGGTCCGGCGCTGGGTCAGCGCGGCCTGAACATCATGGAGTTCTGCAAGCAGTTCAACGCGCAGACCCAGAGCTACGAGCCGGGCCTGAAATTGCCGGTCGTGATCACCGCCTTCGCGGACAAGTCCTTCACGTTCGTGCTCAAGTCGCCACCAGCGACCGTGCTGATCAAGAAGGCCGTGAAGATCGAAAAGGGCTCGGGCAAGCCGCATCTGGAAAAAGTGGGCAAGATCACCCGCGCTCAGCTCGAAGAAATCGCCAAGATGAAGGTCAAGGACCTGACGGCCGCCGACATGGACGCCGCTGTTCGCACCATTGCTGGTTCCGCCCGCTCGATGGGCATCATTGTGGAGGGCGTGTGACATGAGCAAGCTCACCAAGCGCCAGAAGGCACAGGTCGGCAAGGTCGACTCCGTCAAGCTGTACGCCTTTGACGAGGCCATTGGTCTGGTCAAGCAGGCCGCCGTGGCCAAGTTCGATGAATCCATCGACGTGGCCGTGCAACTCGGCATCGACGCCAAGAAGTCCGACCAGGTCGTGCGCGGTGCCGTCGTGCTGCCCAACGGCACGGGCAAGACCAAGCGTGTGGCCGTGTTTGCGCAAGGCGCCAAGGCTGACGAAGCCAGGGCCGCCGGCGCCGACGTGGTCGGCATGGACGACCTTGCAGCCGAGATCAAGGCCGGCAACATCAACTTCGACGTGGTCATCGCCTCGCCGGACACGATGCGCATCGTCGGTACCCTGGGCCAGATCCTGGGCCCGCGCGGCCTGATGCCGAACCCCAAGGTCGGCACCGTCACCCCCGACGTGGCCACCGCGGTGAAGAACGCCAAGGCGGGTCAGGTGCAGTTCCGCGTCGACAAGGCCGGCATCATCCACGGCACCATCGGCCGCCGCTCGTTCGACGACGCCAAGCTCAAGGGCAACCTGGCGGCGCTGCTGGACGCGCTGAGCAAGGCCAAGCCGGCGTCGAGCAAGGGTGTCTATCTGCGCAAGTTGGCCGTGTCGTCGACCATGGGTGTGGGCGTGCGCGTCGATCTGGCGTCGATGGCATCGGCCGCCTGACGGTTTGAAGAAAACGGGTCGCACGTCGGTCTTGCGTGCGTCCCAATGATTGGTGGGCTGGTGCGGGCAACTGCACCAGGCCATCCAAGACCGCTGGCGGTGCCGCAAGGCACCTTAATCACCGATCAGCGCATCGGTTGGCCAGCGCAGATGGCGTCCCCGCCTGAAGGACAGTGGAACGCTCGCGGCGCAAGTTGTGGGTGATCGGTTGGCTGGATGGTTTGGTCGCTGCAACCTGGTGCGTCAGGTGGCCTCGGATTCGTGGAGGCGCCTGGTGCGAAATGTGAGGAGCAGACCTTGAGTCTCAATCGCAACGAGAAAGCAGCCGTGATCTCGGACGTGTCGGCGCAAGCCGCCCGTTCGCAGACGCTCGCGCTGGCCGAGTACCGTGGCCTCACCGTTGAACACCTGAACAAGCTGCGCAAGGACGCGCGCGAGAAGGGTGTGTATCTTCACGTGCTGAAGAACACACTGGCTCGTCGCGCCGTTGCAGGCACGCCGTTCGAGGTGGCATCGGAGAGCATGGCCGGCCCGCTGATCTACGGTTTTTCAGAAGACGCTGTTGCCGCAGCCAAAGTCATCGCAGACTTTTCCAAGGGCAACGACAAGCTGGTCATCAAGGGCGGCGCCTACGCCGGCAAGGCGCTGGATGCCAACGGGGTCAAGGCCCTGGCTGCCATCCCGAGCCGCGAGGTGCTGATCTCGCAGATTGCCGGCTTGCTCAAGTCGCCGATCCAGCGCTTCGCGGCCGTCCTGGCTGCGGTGGTCGAAAAGCAGGGTGGTGGCGCAGCCCCCGCTGCTGCGCAAGCCGAAGCGGCCCCTGCCGCCTGAGCCTCGACCGAGCGCACTTCTGAACCAATCCACTGAACCTACTGAAAACACGAGGAAACTCAAATGGCATTCGACAAAGACGCTTTCCTGTCCGCGATGGACAGCATGTCCGTGATGGAACTCAATGACCTGGTCAAGGCCATTGAAGAGAAGTTCGGCGTGTCCGCCGCTTCGATGGCCGCCCCGGCGGCGGGCGGCGGCGGCGCTGCTGCTGCGGTGGTCGAGGAGCAGACCGAATTCAACGTCGTGCTGCTCGAAGCCGGCGCCAACAAGGTCTCGGTCATCAAGGCCGTGCGCGAACTGACGGGCCTGGGCCTGAAGGAAGCCAAGGACCTGGTCGACGGTGCTCCGAAGCCGGTCAAGGAAGGCATTGCCAAGGCCGACGCCGAGGCCGCGCTGAAGAAGCTGGTCGAGGCCGGCGCCAAGGCAGAACTCAAGTAACACCCCCGGAGCGCCTGCGGCGCTGCTCCCTCAAGGGGGGCGCCGCCCATGGCCCGGCAAGGCGCTTGCGCCTCGGCAAAGGCTCACATCGCGTCAGCGATGTGATGCCGAAGCCAAAGCCGGTTCCATGGCAGCCACTGGGTGGCTGGGGCGTTGCGAGAGCAGCGCAAAGCCTGCGGGCTTTGCAGTGTTCTCTGAACCGACTGCAGAGAACCGGTTTGGTCGGACTTCGGTGCAATGCCGAGGTTGTCCGCCAGCGGCTGGTAGTGGCCAGCCACCAAGCTTTGAGCCGCGCATGGCTCAACGCCAGTCGCCGACGAGATGTTCACCTTCTGCCTGGTGAGCAGCATCGTCAACGAAGTACACGAAGTTTCAGAGAAGACTGACTTGTACTCTCAAGTTACGTCGCAGCTAAACGGAGTTTCCATGGCGCAAGCAACCCCTTACAGCTACACCGAGCGCAAGCGTATTCGCAAGAGCTTTGGCAAGCGCGCGAACGTCTTGAACGTTCCTTATCTGCTCACCATGCAGCGCGAGGCCTATGTGGCCTTCCTGCAAAAGGAGCTGCCACCTTCCAAGCGCAAGCCGGAAGGTTTGCAGGCAGCGTTCCTCTCCGCCTTCCCGATCGTGTCGCACAACAGCATGGTCGAAATGAAGTTCATCGAATACAACATCGCCAAGCCGCCGTTCGACGTGCGTGAGTGCCAGCAGCGGGGCCTGACCTACGCGGCGGCCGTGCGCGCCAAGCTGCAGATGATCATCTATGACCGCGAGTCGCACCCGGCGAAAGTGGTCAAGGAGATCAAGGAGCAGGAGGTCTACATGGGCGAAGTGCCGCTCATGACCGACTACGGCTCGTTCATCGTCAACGGCACCGAGCGTGTCATCGTCTCGCAGCTTCACCGCTCGCCGGGCGTGTTCTTCGAGCACGACAAGGGCAAGACCCACTCGTCGGGCAAGTTGCTGTTCTCGGCGCGCATCATTCCCTACCGTGGCTCGTGGCTCGATTTCGAGTTCGACCCCAAGGACATCCTGTACTTCCGCGTCGACCGCCGGCGCAAGATGCCGGTGACGATCCTGCTCAAGGCCATCGGCATGAAGCCGGAAGCCATCCTGGCGCACTTCTTCGTCTTCGACAATTTCCGCTTGATGGACGCGGGCGCGCAACTCGAGTTCGTGGCCGATCGCCTGCGTGGCGAAGTCGCGCGCTTCGACATCACCGACAAGGACGGCAAGGTCGTCGTCGAGAAGGACAAGCGCATCACCGCGCGCCATGTGCGCCAGCTGGGCGAGAGCGGCACCTCATTCGTGTCGGTGCCGGAGGACTTCCTGGTGGGCCGCATCATCGCCCGCAACATGGTCGATGCCGACACTGGCGAGATCATCGCCAAGGCCAATGAAGAGCTGACCGAAGCGTTGCTGAAGAAGTTGCGTGTGGCCGGTGTCAAGGACATGCAGTGCCTTTACACCAACGAGCTGGATCAGGGCGCCTACATCAGCCAGACCCTGGCCAGCGATGAGACCGACAGCGAGCTGGCCGCGCGGGTTGCGATTTATCGCATGATGCGCCCAGGCGAGCCGCCGACCGAAGACGCGGTACAGGCGCTGTTTGGCCGCCTGTTCTACAACGCCGACACCTACGATCTGTCGCGCGTGGGCCGCATGAAGTTCAATGCCCGAGTCGGCCGCGATGCACCCGAAGGCCCGATGACCTTGAGCAACGAGGACATCCTCGACGTGGTCAAGATCCTCGTCGAACTGCGCAATGGCCGTGGTCAGGTGGATGACATCGATCACCTGGGCAATCGCCGCGTGCGCTGTGTCGGTGAGCTGGCCGAGAACCAGTACCGCTCGGGCCTGGCGCGCATTGAGAAGGCCGTCAAGGAGCGCCTTGGCCAGGCCGAAACCGATGCGCTGATGCCGCACGATCTGATCAACTCCAAGCCGATCTCCGCGGCGCTGAAGGAGTTCTTCGGCGCCTCGCAGTTGTCCCAGTTCATGGACCAGACCAACCCGCTGTCGGAAATCACGCACAAGCGTCGTGTCTCCGCACTGGGCCCGGGTGGTCTGACGCGCGAGCGCGCTGGCTTCGAGGTGCGGGACGTGCACCCGACCCACTACGGGCGCGTGTGCCCGATCGAGACGCCGGAAGGCCCGAACATCGGCCTGATCAACTCGCTGGCGCTGTATGCGCGCCTGAACGAATACGGCTTCCTCGAGACGCCTTATCGCCGCGTCATGGACAGCAAGGTCACCGACCAGATCGACTACCTGTCGGCCATCGAGGAAGGCAAGTACGTCATCGCGCAGGCCAATGCATCCCTGGGTGACGATGGCAAGCTGACCGACGAGCTGGTCTCGGCACGTGAAAGCGGCGAGTCGGTGCTGACCTCGCCCGAGCGCATCCAGTACATGGACGTGGCGCCGGCGCAGATCGTGTCGGTGGCCGCCTCGCTGGTGCCCTTCCTGGAGCACGACGACGCGAACCGCGCGCTGATGGGTGCCAACATGCAGCGCCAGGCGGTGCCGGTGCTGCGCCCCGAGAAGGCGCTGGTCGGCACGGGCGTCGAGCGTGTCGCCGCGGTCGACTCGGGCACCGTGGTCACCGCGCGCCGTGGAGGCGTGGTCGACTACGTCGACACCAACCGCATCGTGATTCGTGTGAACGACAACGAGACGGTGGCCGGCGAAGTCGGCGTGGACATCTACAACCTGATCAAGTACCAGCGCTCCAACCAGAACACCAACATCCACCAGCGCGCCATCGTCAAGCGCGGCGACATGGTGGCCTCCGGCGACGTGGTGGCCGATGGTGCCTCCACCGACCTGGGCGAGCTGGCGCTCGGCCAGAACATGCTGGTCGCCTTCATGCCCTGGAACGGCTACAACTTCGAAGACTCGATTCTGATCTCCGAACGCGTGGTGGCCGAAGACCGCTACACCTCGATCCACATCGAGGAACTGGTGGTGATGGCCCGCGACACCAAGCTGGGCTCCGAAGAAATCACGCGTGACATCCCCAACCTGAGCGAACAGCAACTGTCCCGCCTGGATGAGTCGGGCATCGTCTACATCGGCGCTGAAGTGACGCCGGGTGACGTGCTCGTGGGCAAGGTCACGCCCAAGGGCGAGACCACGCTGACGCCGGAAGAGAAACTGCTGCGCGCGATCTTCGGTGAGAAGGCCTCCGACGTGAAGGACACGTCCCTGCGCGTGGACCAGGGCACCAACGGCACGGTCATCGACGTGCAGGTGTTCACCCGTGAAGGCATCCAGCGCGACAAGCGCGCCCAGCAGATCATCGATGATGAACTCAAGCGTTTCCGCCTGGACCTGAACGACCAGCTGCGCATCGTCGAGGCCGATGCCTTCGACCGGATCGAGAAGCTGCTGAACGGCAAGCCTGCCAACGGGGGGCCGAACCGGATCGCCAAGGGCACGGCCATCGACAAGGCCTATCTGGCCAGTGTCGAGAAATACCACTGGTTCGACATCCGGCCGGCAGACGATGAAGTGGCCAACCAACTGGAGAGCATCAAGAACTCGCTCGACCAGACGCGCCACAACTTCGATCTGGCCTTCGAGGAAAAGCGCAAGAAGCTCACCCAGGGCGACGAGTTGCCCGCGGGCGTGCTGAAGATGGTCAAGGTGTACCTGGCCGTCAAGCGCCGCCTCCAGCCTGGCGACAAGATGGCCGGCCGCCACGGCAACAAGGGTGTGGTGTCCAAGATCACGCCGGTCGAGGACATGCCCTACATGGCCGACGGCACCCCGTGCGACATCGTGCTCAATCCGCTCGGTGTGCCCTCACGGATGAACGTGGGCCAGGTGCTGGAAGTTCACCTGGGCTGGGCTGGCAAGGGCATTGGCCAGCGCATCGGCGACATGCTGCAGCAACAGGCCAAGGTGGCCGAGTTGCGCAAGCTGTTCGACGAGCTCTACAACAAGAGTGGCGGCAAGACCGAGAACATCGACTCGCTGAGCGATGACGACGTGCTGGAGATGGCGGGCAATCTGGCCAAGGGTGTGCCCTTCGCCACGCCGGTGTTCGACGGTGCGGCCGAGGAGGAGATCCGCGGCATGCTCAAGCTCGCCTACCCCGACGACATCGCTGCCAAGAAAGGCCTCACAGCGACGCGCACCCAGGCCACCTTGCACGATGGCCGCACGGGCGACGCGTTCGAGCGCCCAGTCACGGTCGGCTACATGCACGTGCTCAAGCTGCACCACCTGGTCGACGACAAGATGCACGCCCGCTCCACCGGCCCGTACTCGCTGGTCACCCAGCAGCCGTTGGGCGGCAAGGCACAGTTCGGTGGCCAGCGCTTCGGTGAAATGGAAGTGTGGGCACTGGAAGCCTACGGCGCGGCCTATGTGCTGCAGGAAATGCTGACGGTCAAGTCCGACGACGTGAATGGCCGCACCAAGGTCTACGAGAACATCGTCAAGGGCGAGCACGCCATCGAAGCCGGCATGCCGGAATCGTTCAATGTCCTGGTCAAGGAAATCCGTTCCTTGGGCATCGACATGGAACTCGAGCGCAACTGATTGAACAGGTACAGGAGATACACATGAAAGGTTTACTGGACCTCTTTCGGCAGTTCACGCCCGACGAACACTTCGACGCGATCAAGATCGGCATTGCCTCGCCGGAAAAGATCCGTTCGTGGTCCTTCGGCGAAGTGAAGAAGCCCGAGACCATCAACTACCGGACCTTCAAGCCGGAACGCGATGGCCTGTTCTGCGCCAAGATCTTCGGGCCGATCAAGGACTACGAGTGCCTGTGCGGCAAGTACAAGCGGCTGAAGCACCGTGGCGTGATCTGCGAGAAGTGCGGCGTCGAAGTCACCCAGACCAAGGTTCGCCGCGATCGCATGGGTCACATCGATCTGGCCGCACCTTGCGCGCACATCTGGTTCCTGAAGTCGCTGCCGTCGCGTCTGGGCCTGGTGCTCGACATGACGCTGCGCGACATCGAACGAGTGCTGTACTTCGAAGCGTATGTCGTGGTCGACCCCGGCATGACACCGCTGAAGAAGTTCTCCATCATGACCGAGGAGGACTACGACGCGAAGCGCATCGAGTTCGGCGAGGAGTTCGTCGCCCTGATGGGTGCCGAAGGCATCCAGAAGCTGTTGGCCGACATGGAGCTCGATGTCGAGATCGACAAGATCCGCAACGACATGACGGGCTCCGAGCTCAAGATCAAGAAGAATTCCAAGCGCCTGAAGGTGATGGAAGCCTTCAAGAAGAGTGGCATGAAGCCCTCGTGGATGGTGATGAACGTGCTGCCCGTGTTGCCACCGGACCTGCGTCCGCTGGTGCCGCTGGACGGTGGCCGCTTCGCCACGAGCGACCTGAACGACCTCTATCGCCGCGTCATCAACCGCAACAACCGTCTGGCACGTCTGTTGGAGTTGAAGGCCCCGGAGATCATCGTGCGCAACGAGAAGCGCATGCTGCAGGAGGCGGTGGATTCGCTGCTGGACAACGGCCGTCGCGGCAAGGCCATGACGGGCGCCAACAAGCGCGCGCTGAAGTCGCTGGCCGACATGATCAAGGGCAAGGGCGGTCGTTTCCGCCAGAACTTGCTCGGCAAGCGCGTCGACTACTCGGGCCGTTCGGTCATCACGGTGGGCCCGACGCTCAAGCTGCACCAGTGCGGCCTGCCCAAGCTGATGGCGCTTGAATTGTTCAAGCCTTTCATCTTCTCGCGCCTGGAGGCGATGGGCATTGCCACCACCATCAAGGCGGCGAAGAAGGAAGTCGAGAGCGGCACGCCGGTGGTGTGGGACATCCTTGAAGAGGTGATCAAGGAGCATCCGGTGCTGCTGAACCGCGCGCCCACGCTGCACCGCCTGGGCATCCAGGCCTTCGAGCCCGTGCTGATCGAAGGCAAGGCCATCCAGCTGCATCCGCTGGTGTGCTCGGCTTTCAACGCCGACTTCGACGGTGACCAGATGGCCGTTCACGTGCCGCTGTCCATCGAGGCGCAGATGGAAGCCCGCGCGCTGATGTTGGCGTCGAACAACGTGCTGTTCCCGGCCTCGGGTGAGCCGTCGATCGTGCCGTCGCAGGACGTGGTGCTGGGTCTGTACTACGCCACCCGAGAGCGCATCAACGGCAAGGGTGAGGGCCTGATCTTCTCGGATCTGCTGGAAGTGCAGCGCGCGCTGGACAACGCCCAGGTGGAAGTCACCGCGCGCGTCACGGTGCGCCTGACCGAGTGGGTCAAGGACAAGGTCACCGGCGAGTTCACGCAAGAGACCAAGCTGGTGGAGACCACCGTCGGCCGTGCCCTGCTGTCGGAGATCCTGCCCAAGGGGCTGCCGTTCTCCAACATCAACAAGGCACTGAAGAAGAAGGAGATCTCCAAGCTCATCAACACTTCTTTCCGCAAGTGCGGCCTGAAGGAAACCGTGGTGCTGGCGGACAAGCTGCTGCAGGCCGGTTTCAAGCTGGCCACGCGCGCTGGCATCTCGATTGCCATCGACGACATGCTGGTGCCGAAGGAGAAGCCGGGCCTGATCGAGCGCGCCGAAAAGGAAGTGAAGGAGATCGAGCAACAGTACGTCTCGGGCCTGGTCACCGCCGGCGAACGCTACAACAAGGTCGTCGACATCTGGGGCAAGACGGGTGACGAGGTCGGCAAGGTCATGATGACCCAGCTGTCCAAGCAAAAGACGCTCGATCGCAATGGCAAGGAAGTCGATCAGGAGTCCTTCAACTCCATCTACATGATGGCCGACTCCGGTGCGCGCGGCTCAGCCGCGCAGATCCGCCAGCTGGCGGGCATGCGCGGCCTGATGGCCAAGCCTGACGGCTCGATCATCGAGACCCCGATCACGGCCAACTTCCGCGAAGGCCTGAACGTGCTGCAGTACTTCATCTCCACCCACGGAGCCCGAAAGGGCCTGGCGGACACGGCGTTGAAGACCGCCAACTCTGGTTATCTGACGCGTCGTCTGGTGGACGTGACCCAGGACCTGGTGGTCACCGAAGTCGATTGCGGTACCGAGAATGGCTTTGCCACTCGTGCCCTGGTGGAAGGCGGCGAGGTGATCGAGTCACTGCGCGACCGGATCCTGGGCCGCGTGGCTGCCGTCGAGGTGCCGCACCCCGAGACCCAGGAGATGCTGGTGCCGGCCGGCACGATGCTGGACGAGGACATCCTGGACATGTTCGAGGCGGCGGGTGTCGACGAAGTCAAGGTGCGCACGCCCCTGACCTGCTCGACACGCTTCGGCATCTGCGGCAAGTGCTATGGCCGCGATCTGGGTCGTGGCGGCCTGGTGAACACCGGCGAGGCCGTGGGCGTGATTGCCGCGCAGTCCATCGGTGAGCCCGGTACGCAGCTGACCATGCGCACCTTCCACATCGGCGGGGCGGCCTCGCGCGCGGCCGTGGCCAACAGCGTGGACGCCAAGAGCGACGGCATCATCGGCTTTAACGCCACGATGCGCTATGTCACCAATGGCAAGGCCGAGTTGGTCGTGATTTCCCGCTCTGGCGAGATCATCATCTCCGACCAGCATGGTCGTGAGCGTGAGCGCCACAAGGTGCCTTACGGCGCGCTGCTGAGTGTCAAGGCCGACCAGAATGTCAAGGCCGGCACGATCCTCGCCAACTGGGATCCGTTGACCCGCCCGATCATCACGGAATTCGCCGGCAAGGCGAGGTTCGAGAATGTCGAGGAAGGCGTCACGGTCGCCAAGCAGGTGGACGAGGTCACCGGCCTGTCCACGCTGGTGGTGATCGACCCGAAGCGTCGTGGTGCAGCCAAGGTGATTCGTCCCCAGGTGAAGCTGCTGGACGCGGCGGGCAACGAGGTGAAGATCCCTGGCACCGACCACTCGGTGACCATCGGCTTCCCCATCGGTTCGCTGGTGCAGATCCGCGACGGTCAGGACCTCGCTCCCGGCGAAGTGCTGGCGCGCATCCCGGTTGAGGGCCAGAAGACGCGCGACATCACGGGCGGCCTGCCGCGCGTGGCCGAGCTCTTCGAAGCCCGTTCGCCCAAGGATGCCGGCATCCTGGCGGAACGCACCGGTACGGTGTCGTTCGGCAAGGAGACCAAGGGCAAGGTTCGCCTCGAGATCACCGACCCCGATGGACATAAGCACGAAGAGCTGGTGCCCAAGGAAAAGAACATCTTGGTGCACGAAGGCCAGGTCGTCAACAAGGGTGAACTCATCGTCGACGGCCCGGCCGATCCGCAGGACATCCTGCGCCTGCTGGGAGTCGAGGAGTTGGCGCGCTACATCGTCGACGAAGTCCAGGACGTCTATCGCCTGCAAGGCGTGAAGATCAACGACAAGCACATCGAGGTGATCGTTCGCCAGATGTTGCGTCGCGTGCAGATCACCAACTCCGGCGACAGCACCTACATCGTTGGCGAGCAGGTGGAGCGTTCCGAGCTGTTCGACACCAATGATCGTTTGCGCGGCGAAGACAAGGTGCCTGCCACCTACGCCGATGTGCTGCTGGGCATCACCAAGGCCTCGCTGTCCACCGACTCGTTCATCTCTGCGGCGTCGTTCCAGGAAACGACCCGCGTGCTGACCGAGGCGGCCATCATGGGCAAGCGCGACGAGCTGCGTGGGCTGAAGGAGAACGTCATCGTCGGCCGCCTGATCCCCGCGGGCACCGGCATGGCCTATCACCTGGCGCGCAAGGCCAAGGAAGAGATGGACGATACCGAGCGCAAGGCCATCGCGCAGCAAGAGGCCGAGGAACTGGCTGCGGTGCAGTTGGCCGCGATCGACGACCAAGCCGCGGCCGCTGGCGCTGGAGACGGCACTGCAGGGTGATCTCACAATCGGGCCCAACTGGGCTCGGTCTTGCCAAGAGGGCGGCCCGCGGGCCGCCCTTTTTCATGAGGTCGGCGTCGCGGCGGCGCGGATCCAGTCCACCGGTTTCAACACGCGCACCCCGTGCCGAACAGCGCCTTTGGCCAGCCGCAGCAGCGCCTTGTCACGGGTAAGCAGCCAGCCTGCTCGCCTGGCCAGCGCCAGGTCGATGAATTTCTGGTCGTCGACATCGGTGCAGTGCAGTTGCCGCGGCGCCAAGAGCGATGGTGGCTCGACGAGGTGACAGTGGATCGCAGTCATCCGGCGTGTCGGCTCGAACTGTGCCTGCCAGCGTTCGAGACCGGGCCGTGACAGCACGTGGTGCAACTCATCGAGCATGGCGGGTGTGGCCACCCAGCGCAGTCGGTGGGCGAGGACTTCGTCGCCGATCGCCCGCCCCGCGGGGTCGCCAAACAGCAACCAATCGAGCACGGTGTTGGTGTCGATCACGATCTCGCTGACCATTGCTCGTGGGACATTTTCGATCATGCGGGCCAGGTACTTGTGGCGGGCGGCATCGCCGAATATAATGGAGGGCTTTTCGGCAGATTCTGCTGCGCTCTTTGTCGAGCCAATCAGCCCGCCAGGTAGTAGGCACCACGCAACAGGCGACGAGCGGCACAGGCATGGACTGGCGTCGAACACGACCCGTGCGGCCCCCTTGAACGGGTTCGCGGTGCGGGTGGTTCGGCGCCTTTTGTGCTTCCGGTGTTGCCCATGCGTGTGACGCGTGGGCGATGCTGGTTTCGACAGCCCGGGGTGCAAGCTGCCTTGGCGAAAAGACAAGTGACTTCAAACGGGAACAAGTTACCTATGCCAACCATCAACCAGCTCGTGCGCCACGGCCGTCAGGTCGAGGTCACCAAGAGCAAGTCGCCTGCGATGCAGAACAGCCCGCAGCGCCGTGGTGTGTGCACTCGCGTGTACACCACCACGCCGAAGAAGCCGAATTCCGCGCTGCGGAAGGTCGCCAAGGTTCGCCTGACCAACGGCTTCGAGATCATTTCCTACATCGGTGGCGAAGGCCACAACCTGCAAGAGCACAGTGTGGTGCTGGTGCGTGGCGGCCGGGTCAAGGATCTGCCGGGCGTGCGCTACCACATCGTGCGTGGTTCACTCGACCTGCAGGGCGTCAAGGATCGCAAGCAGTCGCGTTCCAAGTACGGTGCCAAGCGCCCGAAGAAGGCCTGACAGGCCTGCTGCGCGACCCGGATTTGCGCCTGCGCTGCTCGCCGTACATGGGTATGGCTGCGCTGCTCGACGCAACTGCGGGCCGCTCGCTACGGCCTCTCAGGCCTTCTTGCAGAAGGCAGACGGAGGTCGTGTTGTGGTCGGTGGTTCATTGAACGCTGACCGAGTAAGTGAACGGCTTGTTGGTCGTTCGCGGCGGGTGTAAGAAGCGCTCGCCAACTGAAGCCAAAGGAAGAAAGAAATGCCACGTCGTCGCGAAGTACCCAAACGCGAAATCCTGCCCGATCCGAAGTTCGGTTCGGTGGATCTGTCCAAGTTCATGAACGTTGTCATGGAGTCGGGCAAGAAGGCTGTTGCCGAGCGCATCATCTACGGCGCCCTGGAGCAGGTCGAGAAGAAGGCCGGCAAGGATCCGTTGGAGATCTTCATGGTCGCCATCAACAACGTCAAGCCGATGGTCGAGGTCAAGTCCCGCCGCGTCGGCGGTGCGAACTACCAAGTTCCCGTGGAAGTTCGCCCCGTCCGTCGGATGGCGCTGGCCATGCGCTGGCTGAAGGAGTCGGCCCGCAAGCGCGGCGAGAAGTCGATGGCTGCACGTTTGGCCAATGAACTGCTGGAGGCCAGCGAAGGCCGCGGCGGCGCCATGAAGAAGCGTGACGAGGTTCACCGCATGGCCGAAGCCAACAAGGCGTTCTCGCACTTCCGCTTCTAAAGCCCCACTCAAGCCCTTCGGCCGCCTTACCCGGGTTTGTACTGACCCGAGGGCGGCCCCTGCATTTGGAGAGCCATCATGGCCCGCAAGACACCCATCGAGCGCTACCGCAACATCGGTATTTCCGCGCACATCGACGCTGGCAAGACCACGACCACCGAGCGCATCCTTTTTTACACCGGTGTGAACCACAAGATCGGTGAGGTGCATGATGGCGCCGCCACGATGGACTGGATGGAGCAGGAGCAAGAGCGCGGCATCACGATCACGTCGGCCGCCACCACCTGCTTCTGGAAGGGCATGGACCTGTCCTTCCAAGAGCACCGCATCAACATCATCGACACCCCTGGGCACGTGGACTTCACCATCGAGGTGGAGCGTTCGATGCGTGTGCTGGATGGCGCCTGCATGGTGTATTGCGCGGTCGGCGGCGTGCAGCCGCAGTCCGAAACCGTTTGGCGCCAGGCCAACAAGTACAAGGTGCCTCGCCTGGCATTCGTCAACAAGATGGACCGCACGGGTGCGAACTTCTTCAAGGTCTACGACCAGATGAAGACGCGTCTGAAGGCCAATCCCGTGCCCATCGTGATCCCCATCGGTGCCGAAGAAAACTTCACCGGCGTGGTCGATCTGCTGAAGATGAAGGCCATCATCTGGGACGAGGCTTCGCAGGGCATGAAGTTCAACTACGAAGCCATTCCGGCGGAGTTGATGGCCGAAGCGCAGAAGTGGCGCGAGAACATGGTCGAAGCAGCGGCGGAAGCCAGCGAAGACCTGATGAACAAGTACCTTGAATCGGGCGAGTTGACCGAAGCCGAGATCATGCAGGGCATTCGCACACGCACGATCGCGGCCGAGATTCAGCCGATGTACTGTGGCAGCGCCTTCAAGAACAAGGGCGTGCAGCGCATGCTGGACGGCGTGGTTGATTTCATGCCTTCGCCTGCCGACATTCCCCCGGTTCCGGGCACCGACGACGACGATCAGCCGACCACGCGCGAGCGTACCGACGAGGCCAGGTTTTCGGCGCTGGCCTTCAAGCTGATGACCGACCCCTACGTCGGCCAGCTGACCTTCGTGCGCGTGTACTCCGGCGTGCTGAAGTCGGGCGATTCGGTGTTCAACCCGATTCGTGGCAAGAAGGAGCGCATTGGCCGTATCCTGCAGATGCACGCCAACCAGCGCGAAGAAATCAAGGAAATTCTGGCCGGTGACATCGCTGCCTGCGTGGGCCTGAAGGACGTGACCACGGGCGAGACCCTGTGCGATCCGGACAGCATCATCACGCTGGAAAAGATGGTCTTCCCCGAGCCCGTGATCTCGCAGGCCGTGGAGCCCAAGACCAAGGCCGATCAGGAGAAGATGGGCATTGCGCTGGGCCGCCTGGCGCAAGAGGATCCCTCGTTCCGCGTTCGCACGGACGAGGAGTCGGGCCAGACCATCATCTCCGGCATGGGCGAGTTGCACCTCGAGATCATCGTCGACCGGATGAAGCGTGAGTTTGGCGTCGAGGCCAACGTCGGCAAGCCGCAGGTGGCGTACCGCGAAACCATCCGCAAGCTGGTCAAGGATGTCGAAGGCAAGTTCGTGCGTCAGTCCGGCGGCAAGGGCCAGTATGGCCACGTGGTGCTGACGGTCGAGCCGCAGGAGCCGGGCAAGGGCTTCGAGTTCGTCGACGCCATCAAGGGCGGCGTGGTGCCGCGCGAGTTCATTCCGGCCGTGGAAAAGGGCCTGATCGATACGCTGCCGAATGGCGTGCTGGCCGGCTTCCCGGTGGTCGACGTAAAAGTCACGCTGACCTTCGGCTCGTACCATGAAGTGGACTCGAACGAAAACGCGTTCAAGATGGCCGCGTCGATGGGTTTCAAGGACGGCATGCGCAAGGCGTCGCCGGTCATCCTGGAGCCGATGATGGCGGTGGAGGTGGAAACGCCGGAAGACTATGCTGGATCGGTGATGGGCGACCTGTCATCTCGGCGTGGCATGGTGCAAGGCATGGACGACATCATCGGCGGCGGCAAGATCATCAAGGCCGAGGTCCCGCTGTCCGAAATGTTCGGCTACTCGACCACCTTGCGTTCGATGTCGCAGGGCCGCGCCACGTACACGATGGAGTTCAAGCACTACAGCGAAGCTCCGAAGAACGTGGCCGACGCCATCATCACCTCTCGCGCTAAGTAAGCGAACTGAAATCAAGCCGGTCTTTGGCGCCCAGGCAAAACCTGGGACTGTCCTGCTGCCCGTGGCAAGCGACGCGTCTGAAGACCTTAAACATACCGCGGGCAACGCTCTTTGATTTGGAGATTTGAAATGGCAAAAGGCAAATTTGAACGTACGAAGCCGCACGTGAACGTGGGGACGATTGGTCACGTGGACCATGGCAAGACGACGCTGACGGCGGCGATCACGTCGGTGCTGGCGTCCAAGTTTGGTGGTGAGGCGAAGGCCTACGACCAGATTGATGCGGCGCCGGAAGAGAAGGCGCGGGATCACGATCAACACGGCGCACGTGGAATACGAGACGGCCAAGCGGCACTATGCGCACGTGGACTGCCCCGGGCACGCTGACTATGTGAAGAACATGATCACCGGTGCGGCGCAGATGGACGGTGCGATCCTGGTGTGCTCGGCAGCAGACGGGCCGATGCCGCAGACGCGCGAGCACATTTTGCTGGCGCGCCAGGTGGGCGTGCCCTACATCATCGTGTTCCTGAACAAGTGCGACATGGTGGACGATGCCGAGCTGCTCGAGCTGGTCGAGATGGAAGTGCGCGAGCTGCTGGACAAGTACGATTTTCCTGGCGACAAGACGCCGATCATTCACGGCAGCGCGAAGCTGGCGATGGAGGGTGACAAGGGCGAGCTGGGCGAGCAGGCCATCATGAAGCTGGCCGATGCGCTGGACAGCTACATTCCGCAGCCCGAGCGGGCGATTGACGGTGCGTTCCTGATGCCGGTGGAAGACGTGTTCTCGATCTCGGGACGAGGCACGGTGGTGACCGGGCGCGTGGAGCGCGGGATCATCAAGGTGGGCGAGGAAATCGAGATTGTCGGTATCCGCGCGACGCAGAAGACCACCTGCACGGGCGTGGAGATGTTCCGCAAGCTGCTGGACCAGGGGCAGGCGGGCGACAACGTCGGCATTTTGCTGCGCGGCACGAAGCGTGAAGACGTCGAGCGCGGCCAGGTGCTGTGCAAGCCCGGCAGTGTCAAGCCGCACACGCACTTCACGGCGGAGATTTACGTGCTGAGCAAGGAAGAGGGCGGACGTCACACGCCGTTCTTCAACAACTACCGGCCGCAGTTTTACTTCCGCACGACGGACGTGACGGGGCGGTGGAGCTGCCGGCGGACAAGGAGATGGTGATGCCTGGGGACAACGTGAGCATCACGGTCAAGCTGATCAACCCGATTGCCATGGAAGTGGGACTGCGCTTCGCCATTCGCGAGGGCGGCCGCACCGTCGGCGCCGGCGTCGTGGCCACGATCATCGAGTAACGTCTTGCATGACACGCCGACCCTGGGGCGGAGACACCCCGGGCCGGCATCATCGCTCTTTACAAGGAACCGTCATGCAAAAGCAAAAGATCCGCATCCGCCTGAAGGCGTTTGACTACAAGCTCATCGACCAGTCGGCCCTTGAGATCGTGGACACCGCCAAACGCACTGGCGCCATCGTCAGGGGTCCCGTGCCTCTGCCGACCCGCATGCAACGATTCGACATCCTGCGCTCGCCACACGTCAACAAGACCAGCCGCGACCAGTTCGAGATTCGCACGCACCAACGCCTGATGGACATCGTCGATCCCACCGACAAGACCGTGGACGCGCTGATGAAGCTCGACCTGCCGGCCGGCGTGGACGTCGAGATCAAGCTGCAGTAACGGGCCGCTCAGTCTTTTCCAAACGAGGTATGAGCCTGGAGAGGCCTGACCTCGGGGACGCGTGGAGCGTCGATCCGTTGTAGACCGAGACAGTGTATTGGGGTCCTGCTCTTTGGATTCGTACCACCGTGGTCGAAGGCTGTGGGCATGTGGTCGAAGGTGCGGGCGGTGGGCAACGCACGGCGTTGTCCACGGACCGTGCCGGTGCGCGCGAGCGCATCGTCCACATGTCCACAGCCCCCGCCCTTGGCGCGCCGCAGGGAGTTCAGCCGGTTCGTGGCGGTACCCGTTTGAACAGCGCCTGCCGCGCCTGCTTGAGTTCCTCGCCAGCCTGCACGTCGGTCAGCGCCGTGGCCAGTGCCTGCAGATGTTCGAGCGTGATCCCCCGCGCATGAACGTGTGCCTCAGGCAGGCTGGCCAGCTTGTCCAGCGGCGTCATCGCATCCTTGGCTCGGTACACGCGCTTGATGCGCCCGGGCTTTTCGGATCCGGCTTGTCGGTCGAGAACAGGCACGGCCGGTGGAGTTCAGGAACGGGTTAAGGTACTCGGCGCAGAAGGTGTTGAAGCGCCCGGCGGACGTTGCGGGATGTGCTCGTAGCCGAAGACGCGGCGCACAACGGCGCCGTTCTTGGTCTCGCCAGGCCGTTGTCGTTGCTGCGCCGCGGTCGGCTGCGGTGAACTCGATACGCAGCTTCTCCAGCATGGCGACCCGATGGTTGACGTACTCTGCCGTTGTCGGCGGAAGCCCAGGATCAGGAACGGGAACTGCGCGAGCATCTGCTCGATGACGGGCAGCAGGTGCGCCTCCGAGATCGTCTGCACGGTGGCCACCACCTGCCACTGGGTGACGCAGTCCACCGCGTTGATGTGGTACAGGCCCTTGGTGCCGTCCCAGTCGCCCTGGTGAACGCTGTCGATGCGCACGAAGCCCGGACGGCCCTGGGGCCGGCGCCTGCGCACACCGATCGCACGGCCTTGGTCGGGCGCGTCTTGGTCAGCACGACGCGCTGGGCGCGGTAGCCGACGCTGGCGCGCAGGTTGTACAGGTGGGCCACCGAGATCGAACCCAGTCGCTCGAAGCGCCCATCGGCGAAGACATCGCGCTGGCGGCGCAGCACGCAGGCCGTGGCCGGTCCCGACAGGGTACCCATGGCCCGGTCCACCTCGGCCAACAGCACCACGTCGGGCCGTAGCGGCGCGCGAGGCAGCTGCGGGCGGCGATAGTTCTTGACCAGGGGCTTGCCGCCGGTCCAGCGCGAAACCAGCCGCGTGAGCTGGGCGCGGCTGTAGCCGCTCAGGCGCTGCAAATACGCCAGCACCACGCCGCGCTCGGCCCGCTGCAGCTGGCGGTACCCAAAGCGCTGCAGCACCTGTTCGATCCAGGCGTAGCGGCCCTCGTCGTCATCGGCGCTGCGGAACTCCAGCGCCTGCGTACCGGCCACCACCGCGCACCTGTTCCAGGGTGCGCACTTGGCCTCGTTCATGTCGATCACCATCGGTTCGATGATCGACACCCCGCATGGAGGCTCCCAGCGAGCCATCCAGCCGCCCGGCCCAGAAACCCTCCAGGCTCATTCCTCAGTGGAATCTCGCGCCCGGCTCCAGGCTCATACCTCGTTGGACAAGACTCGCTCTTGCGGGTTCGCCCGCAGACGCGCTATACTGGCAGGCTTTTGCGCCAGCAGCGATTTCGCTGGCGTGCCAAGAAGACGCCGCTCCATGAAGAGCGGCGCAGGTGCGTTAAGGTTCGCCTCATCACACCAAAGTCACCCCCGGCCAATCGATGTCGGGTGTTCGAAACAAAGGCCCTGAAGCCGATTGGCGATCCAATTGGCAAGAGGGCTGGAGAAAAGCCATGACGACAGCTGCTGCCAGCTATCGCCTCGGTTTGCTGGGTCGCAAGGTGGGCATGATGCGCATCTTCACGGACGACGGCGACGCCGTTCCCGTGACGGTGCTTGACGTCCAACAACCGCGTCACCCAAGTCAAGACCGAGCAGACCGACGGCTACAACGCCCTTCAAGTGGCGTTTGGCTCGCGCAAAGCCTCGCGCGTGACCAAGCCGGAAGCCGGCCACCTCGCCAAAGCGGGCGTTGAAGCCGGTGAAGTGCTACAAGAGTTTCGTGTGCCGGCCGACGTGGTTGGCCAGTACGCCGCTGGCGCCGCCGTGCCGGTGACCCTTTTCACTGTTGGCCAGAAGGTCGACGTGCAGGGCACCTCCATTGGCAAGGGCTTCACGGGCACGATCAAGCGCCACAACTTCAAATCGCAGCGCGCGTCGCACGGCAACAGCCGTTCGCACAATGTGCCTGGCTCGATTTCGATGGCGCAGGATCCTGGTCGCGTGTTCCCCGGCAAGCGCATGTCGGGTCACATGGGTGATGAGACCGTGTCGGTGCAGAACCTCGACATCGTCCGCATCGACGAAGCCCGCCAGCTGCTGCTGGTGCGTGGTGCCGTGCCCGGCGCCAAGACCGGTTTCGTGACCGTGCGCCCGGCCATCAAGGCGCGCGCGGGCAAGGCCGCAGTGCCTGCCGTTGCCACCAAGAAGGGAGCCTGAGAATGCAGCTCGAGCTCCTCAATGAACAAGGTCAGGCGACCTCCAAGTTCGACGCACCGGACACGGTGTTCGCGCGTGACTACAACGAAGCCCTGGTCCACCAGGTGGTCGTGGCCTTCCAGGCCAATGCCCGTCAAGGCACCCGTGCCCAAAAGAACCGTGAAGCGGTCAAGCACAGCACCAAGAAGCCCTGGCGTCAAAAGGGCACCGGTCGCGCTCGTGCTGGCTCGACGTCGTCGCCGCTGTGGCGTGGGGGTGGTCGCACCTTCCCGAACAGCCCCGACGAGAATTTCACCCAGAAGGTGAACAAGAAGATGTACCGCGCCGGCATGGCGGCCATCCTCTCGCAGCTGGCGCGCGACGGCCGCTTGGCGGTGGTCGATTCGATCTCGGTCGATTCGCCCAAGACCAAGCAACTGGCCGCCAAGTTCAAGGCGATGGGTCTGGACTCCGTGCTGGTGATCGCCGACGCTGTCGACGAAAACCTGGCGCTGGCCTCGCGCAACCTCGCCAACGTGTTGGTGTTGGAGCCGCGTTACACCGATCCCCTGTCGCTCGTGTACTACAAGAAGGTGCTGGTGACCAAGGCCGCGATCGAGCAGCTCAAGGAGATGTTCGCATGAGCCACGGTGACAAGAATCTGAAGTTCACCGAGGGCCGTCTGGCCCAGGTGCTGATTGCGCCGATCGTGTCCGAGAAGGCCACCAGCGTGGCTGAAAAGCACAACCAGGTGCTGTTCAAGGTGCTGCGCGACGCCACCAAGCCCGAGATCAAGGCCGCCGTTGAGCTGCTGTTCAAGGTCGAGGTCAAGGCGGTGCAGGTGGCCAACCAAAAGGGCAAGACCAAGCGCTTCGGTGGTCGGATCGGCCGTCGCGACCACGCCAAGAAGGCGTATGTGTCGCTGAAGCCGGGCCAGGAGCTCAATTTCTCCGGGGAGGCCGCGTAAATCATGGCCATCGTCAAAGTAAAACCCACTTCGCCCGGCCGCCGTGCCGTCGTGAAGGTGGTGCACAAGCACCTGCACAAGGGTGCCCCCGAGGCCTCTTTGCTGGAGCCCCAGAAGCAGAATGCTGGCCGCAACAACAACGGCCACATCACGATGCGTCACAAGGGTGGTGGCCACAAGCACCACTACCGCGTCGTCGATTTTCTGCGCAACAAGGATGGTATTCCGGCAAAGGTCGAGCGCATCGAGTACGACCCGAATCGCACCGCCCACATCGCGCTGGTCTGCTACGCCGATGGCGAGCGCCGCTATGTGATCGCGCCGCGCGGTCTGGAGGCTGGCGCGACGCTGATGTCGGGCGCCGATGCCCCGATCAAGGCGGGCAACACGCTGCCGATTCGCAACATCCCGGTCGGTTCCACGATCCATTGCGTGGAGATGCTGCCTGGCAAGGGCGCGCAGATTGCGCGTTCGGCCGGCACCTCCGTCACGCTGATGGCCCGTGAAGGCATCTACGCGCAGGTTCGCCTTCGCTCGGGCGAGGTTCGCAAGATCCACATCGACTGCCGCGCCACGATCGGCGAGGTGTCGAATGAAGAGCACAACCTTCGCCAGTACGGCAAGGCTGGCGCCATCCGCTGGAAGGGCATCCGCCCGACCGTCCGCGGTGTGGCCATGAACCCGGTGGACCACCCTCACGGCGGCGGCGAAGGCCGCACCGGCGAAGGTCAAGCCCAGGTTTCCCCGTGGAACACCTTGACCAAGGGCTACCGCACTCGCAGCAACAAGCGCACGCAGAACATGATCGTGTCGCGTCGCAAGAAGTAAGGGTCCCACCATGGCACGCTCACTCAAGAAGGGTCCCTTCGTGGACCACCACCTTCAAGCCAAGGCCGAAAAGGCTGTGGCCGGCAAGGACAAGAAGCCGATCAAGACCTGGTCGCGTCGTTCGACGATCCTGCCGGACTTCATCGGCTTGACCATCGCCGTGCACAACGGCAAGCAACATGTCCCCGTGTATGTGTCGGACCAGATGGTCGGACACAAGCTCGGCGAGTTCGCCCTGACCCGCACGTTCAAGGGTCACCCGGCGGACAAGAAGGCGAAGAAATAAGGGGCCACGACGATGGAAACCAAAGCAATCGTTCGTGGTGTTCGCCTCTCGGCCGACAAAGGTCGACTGGTGGCTGATCTGGTCCGCGGCAAGAAGGTGGACCAGGCGTTGAACATCCTGAACTTCACGCAGAAGAAGGCCGCCGGCATTGTCAAGAAGGCACTCGAGTCCGCGATCGCGAATGCCGAGCACAACGACGGCGCCGACATCGACGAGTTGAAGGTCACCTCGATCTACATCGAGCAGGGCGCAACACTCAAGCGCTTCTCCGCCCGCGCCAAGGGCCGTGGCAATCGCATCAGCAAACCCACCTGTCACATCTTCGTGACGGTCGGCAACTGAGGCCAGAAGGGAAGAACATGGGACAAAAAATCCATCCGACCGGCTTCCGTCTGTCGGTCACCCGCGCCTGGGCTTCGCGCTGGTACGCATCGAGCCGCAATTTCGCCGGGATGCTGGCTGAAGACTTGGCGGTGCGCGAGTACCTCAAGAAGAAGCTCAAGAATGCAGCGGTCTCGCGCATCCTGATCGAGCGCCCCGCCAAGAACGCGCGCATCACCATCTTCTCGGCACGTCCGGGTGTGGTGATCGGCAAGAAGGGCGAGGACATCGAAAACCTCAAGGCCGAGCTGACCCGCCGTCTGGGCGTGCCGGTGGCCGTGAACATCGAAGAAGTGCGCAAGCCCGAAATCGATGCGCAACTGATCGCCGACTCGATCACCCAGCAGCTTGAAAAGCGGATCATGTTCCGTCGCGCCATGAAGCGCGCGATGCAGAACGCGATGCGCCTGGGCGCGCTGGGCATCAAGATCATGTCGTCGGGCCGCCTGAACGGCATCGAAATCGCCCGGTGCGAGTGGTACCGCGAAGGTCGCGTGCCGCTGCACACCTTGCGTGCCGACATCGACTACGGCTTCTCAGAAGCCAAGACCACCTACGGCGTCATCGGTGTCAAGGTCTGGGTCTACCGCGGCGACCACCTGGGTCGCGGTGAAGCCCCGGGCGCCAACAAGCCGGAAGGGCAGGACGAAGAGCGTCGTCCGCGCCGTGGTCCTCGTCCTGGTGGTCCGGGTGCTCCCGACCGCCGTGGCCCGCGTCCCGGAGCCGACCGTGGCCCACGCAGCGATGCGGCCCCGGCCCTCTCGGCCGACACGAAGCCCGCCGATGGCGCGGGCGATGGCAAGCCTGCTGTCAAGCGCGTGCGCAAGGTCGCCGCGCCGGGCACTGGCGCTGCCTAAGGAGTCAAGATCATGCTGCAACCAGCACGTCGCAAGTTCCGCAAGGAACAAAAAGGCCGCAACACAGGGGTCGCCACCCGCGGCGCCAATGTGTCGTTTGGCGACTTCGGACTGAAGGCCACCGAGCGTGGCCGCATCACGGCACGCCAGATCGAGGCGGCCCGCCGCACGATCTCGCGCCACATCAAGCGTGGCGGCCGGATCTTCATCCGCATCTTCCCGGACAAGCCCATCTCGCAAAAGCCCGCCGAAGTCCGCATGGGCAACGGCAAGGGCAATCCGGAGTACTACGTGGCCGAGATCCAGCCGGGCAAGGTGCTGTACGAGCTCAACGGCGTCCCCGAAGCTCTGGCGCGGGAAGCCTTTACGTTGGCCGCTGCCAAGTTGCCCCTGCGCTGCACGTTCGTGACGCGCATGGTCGGCGCCTGAACACGAAAGCAACACCATGAGCAAAGCATCTGAACTCCGCGCGAAGGACGTCGCCGGCCTTGAGAAGGAAGTCACCGACCTTCTGAAGGCCCACTTCGGCCTGCGCATGCAGAAGGGCACGCAGCAGCTGGGCAACACCGCCACGCTGGGCAATACCCGACGTGACATCGCGCGTGTCAAGACCATCCTGACCGAGAAGAAGAAGGGAGCCGCGAAATGAGCGAAGCCCAAGCCGCCGCCAAGAACACGCGTACCCTGGTCGGTCGCGTGGTCAGCGACAAGCGCGACAAGACGGTGACCGTCTTGGTCGAGCGTCGCGTCAAGCACGAGCTCTACGGCAAGATCGTCGCCAAGTCGCGCAAGTACCACGCGCACGACGAAAAGGGTGACTATCACATGGGAGACACGGTCGAGATCGCTGAAGGCAAGCCCATCAGCAAGACCAAGTCCTGGGTGGTCACGCGCCTGCTCGAAAAGGCCGCGCTGGTCTGAAGCCTCAGGCAGTACGGGGCCTTCGGGCCCGGTGCGAGCCGACACGGCCGGAACGCTGGAATACTGGCTTCCGGCCGTTTTTCTTTCGATTGAGAGGAGATCCTCATGATCAAGGTTGGTGACAAGTTGCCCGCAGGCACGCTGAACGAATTTGTCGAGGTCGAGGGCAATGGCTGCTCGATCGGACCGAACAGCTTCGACATCGAAAAGTCCACTGCCGGCAAGAAGATCGCTCTGTTTGCGCTGCCCGGAGCGTACACGCCGACCTGCTCGGCCAAGCACGTGCCGGGCTATGTGGCCCGGGCGCCGGAACTGAAGGCGGCCGGCATTGACGAGATCTGGTGTGTTTCCGTGAACGATGCGTTCGTGATGGGTGCCTGGGGCCGGGATCAGAAAGCCAGCGGCGTCGTGCGCATGATGGCCGACGGCAGTGCCGACTTTGCCAAGGCCACCGGATTGACCTTGGACCTCACCGCCCGCGGCATGGGCCTGCGCAGCAACCGCTACTCCATGCTCGTGGTGGACGGCGTCGTGAAGTCGTTGAACGTCGAAGGGCCGGGCAAGTTCGAAGTCAGTGATGCCGACACGATGCTTGGCCAGGCGAAGGCCCTGTTGGTCTGACCGACAAGGGCCGCGGCGTGATGGCCTTGGAGCTCGGCAACCCCGGGTTTTGAAGGTTGCCAAGAAAAATCTTCATTGGCCGTTGACAGGACGATCAATCGCCAGTCATAATCGCCAGCTTCGCCGGAATTTGGTCGCCTCGTTCGAGTGAGACCGGAAACCGGATCCGCCCCAAGCAGCAGGTGCCTCAAGCGCCTGGTGACGGGCCCAAGACTGACCGACCGAGGTGGGCGCCAAGCCCGCCGGGCCGGGACAAGTTGGGGACACAAATGATCCAAATGCAATCGCGACTCGACGTCGCAGACAACACGGGCGCGAAGTCCGTCATGTGCATCAAGGTGCTTGGTGGCTCCAAGCGTCGCTATGCCGGCATTGGCGACATCATCAAGGTGTCGATCAAGGAAGCCGCGCCGCGTGGTCGCGTCAAGAAGGGCGAGGTCTACAGCGCCGTGGTCGTTCGCACCGCCAAGGGCGTGCGCCGCCAGGATGGTTCGCTGGTCAAGTTCGATGGCAACGCCGCCGTGCTGCTCAACGCCAAGCTCGAGCCGATCGGCACCCGCATCTTTGGGCCGGTGACGCGCGAACTGCGTACCGAGCGCTTCATGAAGATCGTGTCGCTGGCGCCCGAAGTGCTCTGAGAGCCAAGCGCAGCACTCGAGGCAAAGGACTACTGCCATGAACAAGATTCGCAAAGGCGACCAAGTCATCGTGTTGACCGGTCGTGACAAGGGCAAGCGCGGCGAGGTGTCGCTGCGCGTCAATGACGACAAGATCGTCGTTGACGGCGTCAACGTGGTGAAGAAGCACGTCAAGCCCAACCCGATGAAGGGTACGACGGGCGGCGTGGTCGACAAGACGATGCCGATCCACCAATCGAATGTCGCAATCTTCAATGCCGCCACCGGCAAGGCTGATCGTGTTGGCGTGAAGACGCTGGCCGATGGCAAGCGTGTGCGCGTCTTCAAGTCCAGCGGCGAAGAGATCAAGGCTTAAGGGGTCGACATGGCTCGTCTGCAAACGTTTTACCGTGAGAAGGTCGTTCCCGACCTCGTCACCAAGTTCGGCTACACGTCCGTGATGGAAGTGCCGCGCCTGACCAAGATCACGCTCAACATGGGTGTGAGCGAGGCGGTCGCCGACAAGAAGGTCATGGACCATGCGGTGGGTGATCTGGCCAAGATCGCCGGCCAAAAGCCCGTGGTCACCAAGTCGCGCAAGCCCATTGCCGGTTTCAAGATCCGCGAGAACCTGGCGATCGGCTGCATGGTCACCCTGCGTGGCGTGCAGATGTTCGAGTTCCTGGATCGCTTTGTCACCATCGCGCTGCCGCGGGTGCGTGACTTTCGCGGCATCTCCGGTCGTTCGTTCGACGGTCGCGGCAACTACAACGTCGGTGTGAAAGAGCAGATCATCTTCCCGGAAATCGAGTACGACAAGATCGATGCGCTCCGTGGTTTGAATATCAGCTTCACCACGACCGCCAAGACCGACGACGAGTGCAAGGCGCTGCTGGCTGCCTTCCGCTTCCCCTTCAAGAACTGAGGTGACCTGTGGCAAAACTTTCCCTCATTCAGCGTGAAGAAAAGCGTGAAAAGCTGGTCGCCAAGTTCGCGAAGAAGTATGCCGAACTGAAGGCCACGGCCAACGACGCCAAGAAGTCCGACGAAGAGCGCTACCTGGCGCGCCTGGAGCTGCAAAAGCTGCCGCGCAACGCCAACCCCACGCGTCTTCGCAATCGCTGCGAGTTGACGGGCCGCCCGCGCGGCACGTTCCGCACCTTCGGCCTCGGCCGCAGCAAGATCCGTGAGCTCGCCTTCAAGGGCGATATCCCCGGCGTGGTCAAGGCCAGCTGGTAAGCGGCACGAGCAGGAGAAATCACATGAGCATGAGTGATCCCATCGCCGACATGCTGACGCGCATTCGCAATGCGCAGTTGGTGCAGAAGGCGGTCGTGTCGATGCCGTCTTCCAAAGTGAAGGTGGCCATTGCCCAAGTCCTGAAGGACGAAGGCTACATCGACGGTTTTGCGGTCAAGGCCGACGGCGCGAAGAGCGAACTGGCAATCTCGTTGAAGTACTACGCCGGCAAGCCCGTCATTGAGCGCATCGAGCGTGTCAGTCGCCCAGGCCTTCGGGTCTACAAGGGCTATGACGCGATCCCGCAGGTCATGAACGGCCTGGGTGTGGCGATCGTCACCACGCCCAAGGGCGTGATGACCGACCGCAAGGCTCGCCAAACCGGTGTCGGTGGCGAAGTCCTTTGCTACGTGGCCTGATCGGCAGACAGGAGAGACGAACATGTCCCGCGTTGGAAAGATGCCGATCGCCGTCCCGCAAGGGGTGGACGTGCAGATCACGGCCGACCAGATCACGGTCAAGGGTGCCAACGGCACCTTGGTGCGCCAGATGAATGCTCTGGTCACCGTTCAGAAGGAAGGCGCCGAAGTGAAACTCGCGCCGGCCAACGACAGCGTTGAAGCCAACGCCATGAGCGGCACCATGCGTGCATTGCTGAACAACATGGTCAATGGCGTCAGCAAGGGCTTCGAGAAGAAGCTGACCCTGGTCGGTGTGGGCTATCGCGCCCAAGCCGCTGGTGCCAAGCTGAACCTGCAGATCGGGTTCTCGCACCCGGTGGCCAAGGACATGCCCGCCGGTGTCACGGTGGCCTGTCCGACCCAGACCGAGATCGTCATCAAGGGTGCCGATCGCCAGGTGGTTGGCCAAATCGCCGCTGAAGTGCGTGCGATCCGTCCTCCCGAGCCCTACAAGGGCAAGGGCATCCGCTACGCCGATGAGCGCGTGGTGCTGAAGGAAACGAAGAAGAAGTAAGGAGCCGAACATGCTGACAAAGAAAGAACAGCGCCTGCGTCGCTCCCGCCAGACTCGCGCTCGCATTGCGAGCCAGGGCGCCGTGCGCTTGACGGTCTTCCGGTCCAACCTTCACATCTACGCCAGCGTCATTTCCGGCGAAGGTGATCGCGTGTTGGCTTCGGCCTCGACGGCCGAGAAGGAAGTGCGCGATCAACTCGGCGGCAACGGCAAGGGCGGCAATGCTGCTGCGGCCGTGCTGGTCGGCAAGCGCATTGCCGAAAAGGCCAAGGCCGCGGGTGTCGAGAAGGTCGCATTCGACCGTTCTGGTTTTGCGTACCACGGCCGCGTCAAGGCGCTGGCCGATGCGGCACGCGAAGCTGGCCTGCAGTTCTGAGCGCCGAGCTTCCAAAAGTACAGGAATAGCAACATGGCAAAGTTTCAACCCCGCGCTCAAGCCGAAGCAAACGACGACGGCCTGAAGGAAAAGATGATCGCGGTGAACCGCGTCACCAAGGTGGTCAAGGGCGGCCGCACGCTCAGCTTCGCGGCGCTGACCGTCGTCGGCGATGGCGATGGCCGCATTGGCATGGGCAAGGGCAAGGCCAAGGAAGTACCGGTGTCGGTGCAGAAGGCCATGGAAGGCGCCCGCCGCAACATGTTCAAGGTGCAACTGCGCAACGGCACGGTTCACCACAATGTTCGAGGTGAGCACGGTGCGGCCAAGGTGCTGCTGGCGCCTGCGCCGGCCGGTACCGGCATCATTGCCGGCGGACCGATGCGCGCAGTCTTCGAAGTGATGGGTGTCACCGACATCGTCGCCAAGAGCTTGGGCTCGAGCAACCCCTACAACATGGTCCGCGCGACCCTGGACGCCCTGAAGCGCTCCACCACAGCCGCTGAAGTGGCAGCCAAGCGCGGCAAGACGGTTGAAGACATCTTCAACTGACAGCCCAGCGTCGGAGAACACCATGTCGGAAAACAAAACCCTGAAGGTCAAGCTGGTGCGCAGCCCCATCGGCTGCAAGCAGTCGCACCGCGACACCGTGCGCGGGCTCGGCCTGCGTCGCGTGAACAGCGAACGTGTGCTGGAAGACACCCCGGCCGTGCGCGGCATGATCAACAAGATTGCGTACCTGGTTCTGGTGCTGTAAGGCGCCGATCCGGATCGTTAGGACTTAAAACATGCAACTCAACACCATCAAGCCCGCAGCGGGTTCCAAGCATGCCAAGCGCCGGGTCGGGCGTGGCATTGGCTCGGGCCTGGGCAAGACGGCAGGCCGTGGCCACAAGGGGCAGAAGTCGCGTGCCGGTGGCTATCACAAGGTGGGCTTTGAAGGCGGTCAGATGCCGCTGCAGCGGCGCCTGCCCAAGCGTGGCTTCAAATCGCAGTCGCTCAAGTACAACGGGCAAGTCACCCTGACCGACCTCCAGCGCCTGGGCCTGGACGAAGTCGACTTGCTGGCGCTGAAATCTGCCGGTTTGGTGGGGCAGATGGTCAAGACCGTCAAGGTCATCAAGTCGGGCGAACTGTCCAACAAGGTGGTGCTCAAGGGCTTGATCGCCACCGCGGGTGCCAAGGCCGTGATCGAGGCCGCCGGCGGCTCGATCGCCTGATCGGCACTGGCGCACCAGTCCTTAGGCGAGAACCGTTTTGGCGACCTCTGCAAACCAGTTGGCCAAGAGTGGCAAGTTCGGCGACCTGCGTCGCCGGCTTGTATTCTTGCTGCTGGCGCTCGTGGTCTATCGCTTGGGGGCGCACATTCCCGTGCCCGGCATCGACCCGAACCAACTGCAGCAGTTGTTCAAGGGGCAGCAGGGCGGCATCCTGAGTCTGTTCAACATGTTCTCGGGTGGAGCGCTTTCGCGGTTCACCGTGTTCGCGTTGGGCATCATGCCGTACATCTCTGCGTCGATCATCATGCAGTTGATGACCTACGTTGTCCCCACGCTCGAATCCCTGAAGAAGGAAGGCGAGGCCGGACGCCGGAAGATCACGCAGTACACGCGCTATGGCACCTTGGGCCTGGCGTTGTTTCAGTCGCTGGGCATCGCGGTCGCGTTGGAAGGCTCGGCCGGCCTGGTCTTGTCACCGGGCATGGGCTTTCGCCTGACCACGGTCGTGAGCCTCACCGCCGGCACGATGTTCCTGATGTGGTTGGGCGAGCAGATCACCGAACGTGGCTTGGGCAATGGCATTTCGATCCTGATCTTCGGCGGCATCGCTGCAGGCCTGCCCAATGCCATTGGTGGCTTGTTCGAATTGGTCCGCACCGGCTCCATGAGCATCATCGCCAGCCTGTTCATCATGACCATCGTGGTGCTGGTGACGTTTGCGGTGGTTTTCGTCGAGCGAGGCCAACGCAAGATCCTGGTCAATTACGCCAAGCGCCAGGTGGGCAACAAGGTCTATGGCGGGCAGTCGTCGCACCTGCCGTTGAAGCTGAACATGTCGGGCGTGATTCCGCCAATCTTTGCCTCGTCGATCATCCTGCTGCCCGCAACCGTGGTGGGATGGATCGCCACGGGGCAGAGCGAAAGCCCGGTGATGCGAGCACTTAAGGACATCTCGGCGGCAGTCTCGCCGGGGCAGCCGATCTACGTGATGCTTTACGCCGCGATGATCGTGTTCTTCTGTTTCTTCTATACGGCCCTGGTGTTCAACAGCCGCGAGACAGCGGACAACCTGAAGAAGAGCGGCGCCTTCATTCCCGGGATTCGTCCCGGTGAGCAGACTGCCAAGCACATCGACAAGATCCTGGCCCGCCTGACGCTGGCTGGCGCGGTGTACATCACCTTGGTGTGCCTGCTGCCCGAGTTCCTGAATTTGAAATACAACGTGCCGTTCTATTTCGGCGGCACGTCGCTTTTGATCATCGTGGTGGTGACGATGGATTTCTGGGCGCAGGTCCAGAGTTACGTGATGAGTCAGCAGTACGAGTCGCTATTGAAGAAAGCGAATTTCAAGGCGAGTTGAGTTGGCCAAGGACGACGTCATCCAGATGCAGGGCGAGATTCTGGAGAACTTGCCCAACGCCACGTTTCGCGTGAAGCTGGAAAACGGCCATGTTGTGCTCGGCCACATTTCCGGAAAGATGCGCATGCACTACATCCGCATCCTGCCCGGCGACAAAGTAACGGTCGAATTGACGCCTTACGATTTGAGTCGCGCTCGCATCGTGTTCCGCGCGAAGTGAGTGCTTGAAGGAGAAGACGATGAAAGTCTCTGCATCGGTCAAGAAGATGTGCCGCAATTGCAAGATCATCCGCCGCAAGGGTGTGGTGCGAGTGATCTGTACTGACCCGCGCCACAAGCAGCGTCAGGGCTGAACCGCCCCCGCTTCGCAAGCAGATAGAGGATCACCATGGCACGTATTGCTGGCATCAACATTCCGCCACACAAACACGCTGAGATTGGCCTGACCGCCATCTACGGCATCGGCCGCACGACCGCGCAGAAGATCTGCGAATCGGTTGGCATCGCCTATTCCAAGAAGATCAAGGACCTGACCGACGGGGATCTCGAAAAGATCCGCGAAGAAGTCGGTCGCTTGACGATCGAGGGTGACCTCCGTCGCGAGCTGTCCATGAACATCAAGCGGCTGATGGATCTGGGCTGCTATCGCGGCATCCGCCATCGCCGCGGTTTGCCGATGCGCGGCCAACGCACGCGCACCAATGCACGCACCCGCAAGGGTCCGCGCAAGGGCGCTGCGGCGTTGAAGAAGTAACACTGATCGAGACACGACATGGCCAAAGCACCAGCCAATACCGCGGCGCGCCGCGTGAGCAAGAAGATCCGCAAGAACATTGCGGACGGCATCGCTCACGTCCACGCGTCGTTCAACAACACCATCATCACGATCACCGATCGCCAGGGCAGTGCCCTGGCCTGGGCCTCGTCCGGTGGCCAAGGTTTCAAGGGCTCGCGCAAGTCCACGCCTTTTGCTGCACAGGTTGCGGCTGAAGTTGCGGGCCGTGCTGCGCAAGAGCAGGGCATCAAGAACCTGGACGTCCGGATCAAGGGCCCGGGCCCTGGCCGCGAGTCCTCGGTTCGGGCCTTGGCTGCGCTTGGCATTCGCATCAATTCGATCAGTGATGTGACGCCCGTGCCGCACAACGGCTGCCGGCCGCAGAAGCGGCGTCGCATCTGATGGATACGCGGCCGGGTTTCCGACCGCTATAATCAAGAGTTTTCCGTCAGCCGGCGGGTGCCATGGCATCTGCCGGCGCTTTCGTTGAGGGCTTGAAGGCCTTCAGACCATAAGCCCACCGTCTGTGCGATCCATTGGATCCGACAGACTCGCGCGACACCAGCCTCGCGTCAGATTTTCACAGGACTACAACGTGGCACGTTATCTTGGGCCCAAGGCCAAATTGTCCCGCCGTGAAGGCACGGACCTTTATCTGAAGAGCGCTCGCCGCCCGATCAGCGACAAGTCGAAGTTCGAGACCAAGCCCGGTCAGCACGGCCGCACCTCAGGCCAACGCACCTCCGACTTCGGTCTGCAGTTGCGCGAGAAGCAGAAGGTCAAGCGCATGTACGGCGTCTTGGAACGTCAGTTCCGCCGCTACTTCGCCGAAGCCGAGCGGCGCAAAGGCAACACCGGCGCCAATCTGTTGATCATCCTGGAATCGCGACTGGACAACGTGGTCTACCGCATGGGCTTCGGCTCGACGCGCGCAGAAGCCCGTCAACTGGTCTCGCACCAGGCGGTCATGGTCAATGGGCAGGTGGTCAACATCCCGTCGTACCTGGTCAAGGCTGGCGACACCATTGCCTTGCGCGAGAAGGCGAAGAAGCAACTCCGCGTCACCGATGCGGTCAAGCTGGCCGAATCGATTGGCATGCCGGCCTGGGTGCAAGTGGACGCCGCCAAGCTCGAAGGCATCTTCAAGAAGGTGCCGGATCGCGATGAGTTCGGCGCCGAGATCAACGAATCGCTGATCGTCGAGTTGTATTCGCGCTGACTACCAGCGAGTGGGTCGACGGCCTTTGGCTGCCCGACCCCTCAAGCCTTTGATGTGCTCCGCGTTGCCGGGCCAGGAGCGCCAACATCACAGCCCGGCATGGTCCGCCAGCCTTATCGGTGTAACGAGCCGAGGGTATTGAGAGGAACAGGACTCGATGCAAACCAATCTGCTGAAACCCAAAGCCATCCATGTGGAGCCGCTCGGCGGCCACCGCGCCAAGGTCACGCTCGAGCCGTTCGAGCGCGGGTACGGTCACACGCTGGGCAACGCGCTGCGGCGTGTCTTGCTCTCGTCGATGGTGGGTTACGCACCGACGGAAGTGACGATCGCCGGTGTGTTACACGAATACTCCACGGTGGATGGCGTTGCTGAAGACGTCGTCCACATCATGCTGAACCTGAAGGGTGTGGTGTTCCGCCTGCACAACCGCGACGAAGTCACCCTGGTGGTGCGCAAGGATGGCGAGGGCCCGGTGACGGCCGCTGACATCCAGGTGCCCCACGACGTGGAAGTGATCAATCCCGAACATGTCATTGCCCATCTGGCGCAGGGCGGCAAGCTCGACATGCAGATCAAGGTTGAGAAGGGCCGCGGCTATGTGCCGGGCACCATGCGCCGCTTCGGCGACGAGCCGACCAAGTCGATTGGCCGCATCGTGCTGGACGCGTCGTTCTCACCGGTCAGCCGCGTCAGCTATGCGGTCGAGAACGCCCGTGTCGAGCAGCGTACCGATCTCGACAAGCTGGTCATGGAGATCGAGACCAACGGCGCCATTTCGCCGGAGGAAGCCATCCGCGCGTCGGCGAAGATCCTGGTGGATCAACTCGTGGTCTTCACCGGCCTCGAGAGCAGCGAGATGCACGTGTATGGCGAGCGCGAGACCGCCAGCCGCGGCAAGGAAACCTTCGATCCGATCCTGCTGCGTCCGGTCGATGAGCTCGAACTCACGGTGCGTTCGGCCAATTGCCTGAAGGCCGAGAACATCTATTACATCGGTGACCTGATCCAGCGCACCGAAACCGAGTTGCTCAAGACTCCCAATCTTGGCCGCAAGTCGCTCAACGAAATCAAGGAAGTTCTGGCCTCGCGCGGGCTCACGCTTGGCGCGCGGCTGGAAAACTGGCCCCCGCAGGGGCTGGACAAGCGCTGACACGCCAGCGCGTCGCGAGGGCCGATTTCAGACATCGGCCCCGTGTGCAAGCCTCGGTACCTGATCCGGCCGGGGTTCTATAACGAAAGGAAAGCACCATGCGTCATCGTCACGGACTTCGCAAACTCAATCGCACCAGCGAACATCGCCAGGCGATGTTGCGCAACATGTGCGTCTCACTGCTGCAGCACGAGGCCATCAAGACCACGCTCCCCAAGGCGAAGGAACTGCGCCGCGTGGTCGAGCCCCTGATCACGCTCGGCAAGATTTCCAGCGTCGCAAATCGTCGGCTGGCTTTCGCTCGGCTGCGTGACCGCGATGTGGTCACCAAGTTGTTCAACGAACTGGGCCCGCGCTACAACGCTCGACCTGGCGGCTACACCCGGATCCTGAAGATGGGCTTCCGGGTTGGCGACAATGCGCCCATGGCCTTTGTCGAGCTGGTGGATCGCCCCGAGCTGGTCGCCGCAGGCGCTGAAGCAACGGCCGACTGAGTCGCCGCGGCATCCAAGGTCGCGGCATCGCGGCAAGACTTCAAAGGGCCAGCCATTGCGCTGGCCTTTTTCATGGTCGGATGCTGCCCGTCTCGGAACCAGGTCCTTGCTGAGCGAGTCATGTTGAGGATGAATGTGAGCACCTTGCAATCGCGCATGTTTCGCGCACTGGCCGCTTTCGTGATGCTGGCGCTTGGCCTGGCCGCAATGGCACGGGCCGCCGATGAATTTCTTGAGCCAGAGAAAGCATTCCAGTTTTCGGCGCGCATGGCGGCGCCCGATCAAGCCGAGGTCACCTTCCAGATCACCAAGGGCTACTACCTCTACCGCGAGCAATTCCGGTTTGAGGCCGATGGTGCGACGCTCGGGCAGGCGGTCATACCGCCAGGCAAGGTAAAGTTCGATGAGACCTTCAACAAGAATGTCGAGACGCATCGGGGCGAGTTGCGCATCGCGTTGCCGGTCGTCCAGGCGATTGGCCCGTTCAAGTTGCGTGTGGTGTCTCAAGGTTGTGCTGACGCCGGCCTGTGCTACCCACCCATGACCAGCAGCGCGAGCCTGTCGCCCGCGTTGGTGACGGCGGCGCCGGTGAGCCGGCAGACGACCTCCGGTTGGAGCGAGGCTTCGCTGATCGACGACACCCTGAAATCGGGTCGGTTCTGGCGGGTGGCGGGCGTCTTCCTGGTGTTGGGCCTGCTGCTGTCGTTCACGCCTTGTGTGCTGCCGATGTTGCCAATCCTGTCCTCCATCATCGTCGGCAGCCAGTCGTCCGAGACCAGTGCCAGCCGAGGGCGCGGTCTGGCGCTTTCGGTGAGTTACTCCTTGGGCATGGCATTGGTGTACACCGCGCTGGGTGTCGCCGCGGGCTTGGCCGGCGAGGGCTTGGCATCCGCCATGCAGACACCCTGGGCCTTGGCGGGCTTCAGTCTGCTGCTGGTGGCATTTTCACTGTCGATGTTCGATGTCTACGAGCTGAGCCTGCCGGCACGATTCACGGCACGGGTGTCCGAACACAGCCAGCGCCTGCCAGCGGGACAGTTGGCGGGGGTGTTTGCGATGGGCGCGCTGTCCGCACTGATCGTCAGCCCGTGTGTGAGCGCGCCATTGGCCGGGGCCCTGCTGTACATCAGCCAGAGTCGCGATGTGCTGATGGGCGGTTCGGCCTTGTTCGCCATGGCCTGCGGCATGAGCGTGCCGCTGATGCTGTTGGGTGCGAGCTCGGGACGATGGTTGCCCAAGTCCGGCCCCTGGATGACTGCGGTCAAACACCTGTTCGGCGTCTTGATGCTCGGCGTGGCGATCTGGACCGTGCAACCCGTGTTGCCTTCGCCCGCGGTGCTGGCGCTGTGGGGTCTGCTCCTGTTGACCTCTGGGTTCATGCTTCGTCCGTTCGCCGCAAAGGCGACGCATCACCACGCGCTGCGCAGCGGCGTGCAGCGGGCGCTGGGTGTGGCCGCACTGACCTTTGGCGTGGCACAGATCGTGGGCGCGGCCTCTGGCGGAAGCGACCCACTTCAGCCGCTGGCGCACCTGGGTGGCACCAGCGCAACTGCGCAGACCTCTGCCTTGCCGTTTCGCCCCGTGCACAGCGTGGCCGAACTGGACCAGTTGCTGGCGCAGGCCGGCAAGCCGGTGATGCTGGACTTCTATGCCGATTGGTGTGTGTCGTGCAAGGAGATGGAGCGGTTCACCTTCAGCCAGCCCGACATCCAATCGCGTCTGGGCGGCGCGCTGCTGCTCAAGGCCGATGTAACCGCCAACTCGGAGGACGACAAGGCGCTGCTGCGGCGTTTCAAGCTGTTTGGCCCGCCCGGCACCATCTTCTTTGATGCAAAGGGGGCCGAGATCTCGGCAGGTCGAGTGATCGGCTTCCAATCGGCTCAGCGCTTTGGCCAGACCCTTTCGACGGTCGGCCTGTGATCCCTCCGCGCTGCATGAGCGATCGTGCTATAGTGCCAGCTTCAGTCGCGGGGTGGAGCAGTCTGGTAGCTCGTTGGGCTCATAACCCAAAGGTCGCAGGTTCAAATCCTGCCCCCGCAACCATAAAATATCTAACAAAAACAATAACTTAGAACTGAATATGCGCCGGCCGAGAGGTCGGCGTTTTGCTTTGTGACGAGGTTTGTGACGAGGTCTGTGTCGTCACAGGGCCGGCGCAGGCGCAAAGTGACCGTTGGGCACTGTGACGGGTGCCGGGCAAGCCACTGGCCGCGACAGGCGCTTGCCGCAGCCCCTTTGGCGAAGCTGGTGAACTGCTCACTTGCTACCTTGCACTAGACGCATCTCCCTTCGGGGGGTACGAGGAAGACCTCGGTCCACGACTTGAGTTCTAGTTGCGTCCGCTTCTCCTTCCACACGCCGCCCAGAACGCGAAGAGTCTGTCCTTCGACGCACTCGGGCAACAGTTTCGCAACGGGCGCTTCGTACACGACTGCGACCTCCAAGCCACCGCAGGAACGAGCCGCGAAGCCGTGATTGCCCTTGCTTGCCGTCATTACCAATTCGGCATCACCGCGACCGTCGGCAAGAGACGCCTCTTCAACCATGGGCCAACCCGACGAGCAGTGCGCTCGCACAGGACACGATGGACAGCCTGTGCTGGGCATCGCCACCGACGGCCGAACGCCCAGCGCGTCCGACAGCAGCGGCAGAGTCTTCGCGAGCTTGACCTCGACTTCTTCAAGCGCTTGCCTTGCAACAGTCCACGACTCGGCTCCGTTCAGGTACTGGGCGGTGACGCGCACGGGGGCTTCGCCGGTCGTACGCCACCACAGAAGTGCATAGCGCAAGAGCTGCATCCGGTGCGTATCGCTTGGTTTGCCAGTCTTGAAGTCGACTACTTCAATGCCATTCTTGATGCGCTGAATGCGATCGAGGATGCCGAGAAACGGCAACACGGGATGCGCAAGCTTCACCTCGGAGAGCGCACCCTTGTGTCTGAGGAGCGCACTCAGGTCTGCGAGCGACTCGACTCCGCGTTCAGCAACTTGTGAAAACCCGTCGAGCGCTGGCTTGTACTGTCCCCGAAACATCCTGACCGCGCGGTTTGCGAGCTCTTCGCCATTTGCGCGCAGGCGAAACGCTGGGCTTGACCTGGGATGGGAAGCGAGCCGCTGCTGCCACTCCGAGGCGGCGCGCGCGAAGCTTGGAAAGAAGTCCGCGTCGCTCAACGCTTGCGCAAACTCGGCGCTGCCAAACGCCGGGTTGCCGCGCTGTCCACAGGCACGCGTCAGGCGGTCAAGAGCCTCATGAACAATCTGGCCTTCGATAGCCGCTGGATGCGGGCGTACAGGGAAGCGCTCGAAGGGGCCCCATTGCGAACGCAGGAGCTGCCACCGCCTTGGGCAGGCCTGAACTTCATCAATGCTTGTACTGCTCCATGTGGACGGTGGGTGTGCCCACAACGTGGGCCCCTGCAACTCGTAGAAGTTCATCCCGCCGATCAACTTGGTAGTTTCAGGCGCGCGACGGTGGCGGGAAGGTCGTGAACGAGGTCAAAGGCGTCAAGCGACACCGCCTCGAAGAACTGAGACCGCGCCGACGCAACCACTGCGGATTCCTGCGCGAGCGGGTCAATCAGCGGATGGTGAACATCGACACACAGTCGCGAGTTAGGAAGCTCGATGATGAGCGGAACTCGCGAGCCGGCTAGGACGGCGCCATCTTCACAGGCGATCCCGCGCAGTGCCAGCAGTTGCCGTAGGGCCGTCAGCGCGTTCGTCTTGTCCCCTTCGCTCAGTATCGGAAGATCCCCAGTGCGAAGATGCCGAAGGAGGGCGAGCGCAAGGTGTCGATCGAGCGAGGCGTGGATCCAGTTGTTCCCATAGTGCCGAATGCAGCGGTAGCAAGATGATGGGCAGTCGCAGCCCGCTAGCAGCACCTCGGTGGCGTCCAGCACACGGAGCAAGTCATTGCCCACGGCCCTCGCGTAGCCCGCACCACCAGGCAAAAGGTCATACAGGTAGAGCTGAGCCTCGTCGGTTCGTCCACCCATGACGGGAGTCCACCAGCCAGAAAGCTCCCCCTCATCAATCTGCAACACGCGTGACGCCGCCAGTCCGAGTGCTTCGACCAGTGACGAAAGCGCCATGCGAGAGGCGCGTGTGAGCAGTCCCGTTGCGCCAGCTGCTCCCAGCCGTACTGGCGCACTCACGCGAAGGCGGAGGAGCAATGCGTCGGTGGGAAACTCGTGCCCGAGATAGAAGGGACCGTCGGCTACGCCAGGGCAGACAACGCCCTTTTCAAGCGGGTGCTGATGAGTGGTTGCCGCCCCGTTCTTCATGAGCTTGGTCGCGGTGAAGCCAGGACCGTACTCGGGCTCTGATCGGCCGCAATCTGGGCAGACTCGGAACCCGCGCTGGCCGACACCTTTGTTGACCATCACGAGTCGACGAGAACCCATCCACTTGAGCAGTCGACCGTCACAACTCTCTGTCCAGGCCGATGGCGGATCTTGAGGCTCGAGTCGGGCCCTGTCGGTCATGCCCGCATAGCTGATGGCCTGGCCGCGGTCCACCTCGCGCTTGGCGTTGAGATCCGGCGCGAAGCCGGCGGGTGTGATGAACGCCGTACGCGTGAGCTGATCACTGCCGCAAACCGGACAAAGGATGGATTGCGCCATCGCCGTGTCCATCGTCGCCCACGAGCAATCTCTACAGGATGTGTACGGCCGTTGCCGTGCGATGGTGTGCGCAGGTGTCGGCTCGTATGGCGAATAGAGCGCAGCCGACTCGAAGCGCCACTTGTCAATCGTGAGGCTTCGACCTGGAGCGTACTCGGTGAGCGCGAGCTGCAAGTCGCGCTGGGGTTCGTAGTCGAAAGCTCTTTTGCCCGGCGCATCCCCAGGTTGACGAGCTTTCGACACCCAGAAGGTAACGACGTCCGTCGGGAAGGCATAACGCGGGAATACCGCGTGGCCGATTAGTGTCTCAAGGAGCGGCTCTTCCAGTCGCCGCTCAAGCGACTCGCGCTCCAGGTCGGCAAGCTCCTCGCGCGCGGCGTACTCGCTCACCGGCAGAACCGCGCGGATTCGTGCCTTGGTTCGGTCGATTGCCCCGAGGAGCGTAGCTCCAACCTCCAGAACGGGCTCGTTGAGGCCGAAGCTGAACGAGGGCACCCAGCCGGCGAGCTCGGTTCGCAGCAGCTCAGAGTTCTGGTCCAGCCATGACTCCAGTTTCAGCAGAGAGCATGGGTGTGCATCAGAGAGGAACTGCTCCACTGAGCCAAGCGAGCCGAAGAGATCGTAACTTGTCGGATCTGGCGGCACACGTTCGTGGAAGAAGCGCTGAACGAGGTAGGCGTGGATGTGCCTCTCTAGCACCTGTTGGTTCTCGACGTAGACAACGGGTGCACGGACCTCGCCCGAAATGATCTGCTCAGGGTGATCGAAGAAGTGAGAGTCGTGCGAGGTTCCGTGTGCGTAGGTGATGACGGATGCGATCGAGCGACCACGACGGCCAGCACGACCCGCCCGCTGCTGATAATTCGCGACATGAGGCGGTACGTTGCGCAACGCAACTCCGGACAGCGCTCCAATGTCGATGCCCACCTCCATCGTCGTAGTGCAGCTCAACACGTCGATGGGCGGGAGGTTGTCGATGGGTACATCCTGGAATCGCAGCTCGTATTCCTCTACCTTGTTGAACGCGCTCTCGTCGGGTTGGCCTGTGAGTTGCGCAGAGTGCTCGGCTGCCGAAAGTCCAAACGGTTCTAGTGCACGATCATCAAAGGCGCGGTACACCTGCTGCCGGTAGAAGCCAGTTCGCGCATCAAGGTAATCTGCGTCAACCTCGACCACCGCCCCCAGGCAGGCAGGACAGGGTACAAGTACTGCATCGCCGACAGTCCGCCTTTGTCGCGCAGTTCGTGGGCGGCAAGTGCGACAACCTGGCGGAACAGGTCGCGGGCATGGCTATGCTCCAGCGCAGGCGCGAGGCGGGCAGCCTTTTGTCGACCGTCACTAAAGACGAGCACCTTGCGCCCGTGATTTGGAAGGCGAGGGTCCTTCTTCTGCGGGGGCTGCTCTGCAAACTGAGCTTCGATCAGTGCTGTGAACGGCTGTTCACCTCGTGTCATGAAGTTGTAGATGCGGCTCTTCGCGGGCGCGGTGGGCTGGCACATGGCGCAGCGATCGAAAGTAGCCTCTCGCCTGCCGTCACCATTGAGCCAGATCGCCAACTCGCGCACTTCGTCGTCCGGGAAGCGATTGCCTGTGTCGAGATAGCCTGTGTGTGAACGCTGGTCAGGAAGCGCGTCTATTCGCTGGTAAGGCGGCGGATTTGATCTTGAGCTGATCGACCGGTGAGTTCGAGGGGTTGCGCCTGCCCGGCCGCCCTGCAGGGCGGCCGGGCAGGCGCTGCCGATGGCGTGGGCGCTATGCCGACGCAGTCGACGCGGATCAGGGTGAGGTTGTGATTTCGGCGGTGCGCGCGCAGTACGGGGCGGCGCTCGGGATACAACAGCGCTCATGCCGAAGAAGGTGGGCGCGGCAGCGGTCACTCGTGCCGGGAAGCTCGACGACCGTACCGCGCCCTACACCGTGCCGATGAAGGCGGTGCCGCGTCAGTGTGGCACCGCTCGGACGCGTCCGTCCAGCACTGCAGCTTCGGTTCTCGACCGGGGTGTGCATGGATGCTCCAGGGCGCCTGTTCCTGTGCGCGCGTTGCCGCGTCCAGGTCGTGCTGTGCAGCCACTGCGATCGTGGCAACCGCTACTGTGGCCGGCAGTGTCGGCGCCTGGCGCGCGACGCGGCTAGGCGCGAGAGCGCACGCCGATACCAACGGTCTCGGCGGGGCCGGCTTGCCCACGCCGAGCGGTCGCGGCGCTGGCGCCAACGCTGCCGTGCTCGCGGTGATGGCGGCGGTGGCGGCGATGGCAGCGGCGGGGACCTCCAGCAGAACGTGACGCACCAGGGTTGCCCGCTCGGGGTGGCTGCGGCTCCACTGGCCGCATGGACACACCACACCACCTCGGCACCCGAGCCTGCGGACACGGCGGCCACCACCCCGATGTCCGTGGCGACCACCGCCACGACCACTGCCACGACCACCGCCACCGCCACCACGCCCTGGCTGTGCCGGCGCTGTGCCAGGGCGCAGCCGGCCTGGGTGCGCCAGGGCTTCCTTCGTCATGGCCTGCGCCCCGCGCGTCCAGGGTGGCGCCATGACCATAGCCCCTGACCTGGTCGCGCAGATCCTGCGCTTGCACACCGTCGAGAAGTGGCGGGTCGGCACCATCGCCCGGCAGTTGCACGTGCACCGCGACACCGTGCGCCGGGTGCTGGCGGAGGGCGGGCAAGCCGTGCCGCCATCACCGCTGCGGCCCAGCCGCATCGATGTGTACCGGCCCTTCATCCTCGCGACGCTGGCGAAGTTCCCCACGCTCACCGCGGCGCGGCTCTACGCCATGGTCGGCGAGCGCGGCTACGTGGGCTGCGACTCGCACTTCCGCCACCTCATCGCCGAGCTGCGCCCGCGGCCGCCAGCCGAGGCCTACCTGCGGCTGCGCACGCTGCCGGGCGAGCAGGCACAGGTCGACTGGGCTCACTTCGGTCATCTGTCCATCGGCCGTGCCCGGCGCCCGCTGATGGCCTTCGTCATGGTGCTCAGCCACTCGCGCATGATCTTCCTGCGCTTCTTCCTGGACGCCCGCATGGACAGCTTCCTGCGCGGCCACGTCGAGGCCTTCGGCGCCTTCAACGGCTGCCCCCGGGTCGTCCTGTACGACAACCTGAAGAGCGCGGTGCTCGAGCGCGTGGATCATGCAGCGAGTGCGATCCGCTTCAACCCCGCGCTGCTGGCCCTGGCCGGCCACTACCGCTTCGAGCCGCGCCCGGTGGCCCCGGCGCGCGGCAACGAGAAGGGTCGGGTGGAACGCAGCATCCGCTACATCCGCGACAGCTTCTTCGCCGGGCGCTCGTTCACCGACCTGGACGACCTCAACGCGCAGGCCCGGCTCTGGTGCCTGGGGCAGGCTGCCGATCGGCGCTGGGCTGAGGACAGCCGCCTGAGCGTGCGCCAGGCCTTCGAGGCCGAGGTTCCCAGCCTGCTGACGCTGCCCGAGACGGTCTTCGCCCTCGGCGAACGCGTGGCCGTGAAGGTGGGCAAGACGCCCTACGTGCGCTTCGATCTGAACGACTACTCGGTGCCACACACCCATGTGCGGCGCACGCTGACGGTGCTGGCCGACGAGCAATGGGTGCGCGTCCTGGACGGCGCCACCGAGCTGGCGCGCCACCGGCGCTGCTGGGACAGCCACGCGCAGATCGAGGATGACGCCCATGTGCAGCGCCTGGTCGATGCCAAGCGTGCGGGCAGGGCCCACCGCGCCTGCGACCGCCTGGCGCAGGCCGCCCCGGCCAGCGCCATCTTGCTGCAACGCGCCGGCGCGCGCGGCGAGAACCTGGGCTCGATCACCGCCTCGCTGATGCGGCTGCTGGAGCGCTGGGGCGCCGCCGCACTGCAGGCGGCCATCACCGAGGCGCTGGCGCAAGACGTGGCGCACCCCAACGCCGTGCGGCTGGCGCTGGAGCGCGCCCGCGCGGCCAGCGGCGAGCCGCCGCCGGTGGCGCTGGTGCTGCCCGAGCACGTGGCCAAGCGCGACGCGCCGGTGCGCACCCATGACCTGCGCTCCTATGACCGCCAGCCGCAGCCCGACGACTGACAGCCCCACCCCACCGGAGCACCCCGATGAATGACCCACCACGCCACCGGCCGCGCTGCGCGAGCAGGCCGCCGCACTTCGCCTGCATGGCTTGCTCGAGCACTGGGCCGAGGTGATGGCGCAGCCCGAGCAGGCGCGCTGGGTGGCGCAGATGCTGGCCTGGGAGGCCGCCGAGCGCAGCCGCCGCAGCCTGGAGCGCCGCCTGCGCGAGGCCCACATCGGGCGCTTCAAGCCGCTGGCCGACTTCGACTGGGCCTGGCCCAAGAGCATCGACCGCGGCGCCGTCGAAGAACTGATGACGCTGGACTTCGTCAAGGACGCTTCCAACGTCGTCCTGGTCGGCCCCAACGGCGTGGGCAAGTCCATGTGCGCCTGCAACATCGGCTACCAGGCGGTGCTGGCCGGGCACACGGCGCTGTTCACCACCGCCGGGCAGTTGCTGGGCGAGCTGGCCGCGCTGGACAGCGACTCGGGCCTGCGCCGCAAGCTGCGCCAGTACGCCGCCCCGGACGTGCTGATCATCGACGAGGTGGGCTACCTGTCGTACTCGAACCGGCACGCCGACCTGCTGTTCGAGCTGGTCAGCCGGCGCTACCAGCACAAGAGCACGGTGGTGACCACCAACCGGGCCTTCGCCGAGTGGGGCGAGGTCTTCCCCAACGCGGCCTGCGTGGTCTCCCTGATCGACCGGCTGATGCACCGCGCCGAGGTGGTGCGCATCGACGGCGAGTCCTACCGGGCCAAGGAAGCGCAGGAGCGCGAGGCTCAGCGCCTGGCTGCGCGCTCGGCCAAGGCGGGCACCGTGCGATCACGCAAGGCCGGCCGATGACCGGGCCCATCGTCACCGCCGACGACGTCGACCACGCCGGTCGTACCCACGCACTGGACGCCCGAGCAAGCGCTGGCCGTCGCCGAGTGCCTCCAGGCCATGCGCCAAGCCCTGTGGGCCGCCTACGGGCCCCAGATGCAGCAGGCCTGGCGCGAACAGCTCATGCCTGACCGGGCGCCACCTGAGTTCGATCCCGACGAGCCGTTCTGAACATCGTCGCTGCGTTGCCCTTCGGCATCAGCAACACCACACCCAATACCCCAATACATCAGGGTCCGCATGCGGGCCCTGATCTTCTTGGGCCTTCACAACATCACCGCAAGCAAACGCCGGCAGGCAAATCCGACACCTCACCAGCGAATAGACGCGGGTCTACACCAGCGCCAACACCTGTGCGCAGATGGACGGCCACCTGCTGCCGCACTTCGGCGACCGGCCGGTCGGCACGATCACCAAGGCGGACATCCTGGCCTTCCGCGCCAAGCTGGCCGAGTTGCCAGGCCGCACCGGCACAAAGCTGAGCCCAAAGCGCATCAACGGAATCCTGGCGCCGATGCGCCAGATCCTGGCCGAGGCGGCCGACCGCTATGGCTTCGTCTCGCCCACGCTCAACCTCAAGCCCTTGCGGCTGAGAAGGACAGACGTGGAGCCGTTCACCCTGGAGCAGGTGCAGCAGATGCTGACCACGGTTCGGATGGACTGGCGGAACTACTTCACCGTGCGCTTCTTCACCGGCATGCGCACGGGCGAGGCCCATGGCCTGAAGTGGAAGTACGTCGACTTTGACAAGCGCTTGATCCTCGTCCGGGAGACTTTCGTGCTCGGTGAGGACGAGTACACCAAGACCGACAGCTCGCAGCGCGACATCCAGATGACGCAAGTCGTCTACGAGGCGCTGCAGGCCCAGCATGCGGCCACGGGCAAGCTCAGCGACTACGTCTTCTGCAACAAGGAAGGCAAGCCGCTGGACAACGACAACTTCGGCAGTCGGGTCTGGTACCCGCTGCTGCGGCACCTGGGGCTGAAGAAGCGCCGGCCGTACCAGATGCGGCATACCGCGGCCACGCTTTGGCTGGCCTCGGGCGAGGCGCCGGAGTGGATCGCGCGCCAGCTGGGCCACAGCAGCACCGAGATGCTGTTCCGCGTGTACAGCCGCTACGTGCCCAACCTCACCAGGCAGGACGGGTCGGCCATCGATCGACTGCTGGCGACGCGCTTTGCGACCACCAATGTGCCCGCCGGCGGCGCCACCGCACCGCAGCCTGCCAACCCTGCGGAGGTGCAAGCATGAGCCGCTTCTTGTTCGGTGACTCGGACGAGCCTTGCTTCGCCGTGGACGTGCTCCTGCATCGGAGCGCATCGCTCGCCGATGAGGCCGGCTTTCAGCGGCGCACCGAGGACTGGCTGGCCAGGCATGGCCTGCGGGCTGACGGCGCCCAGACCGCGTTCGCGGTGCTCGCCGACCGCGAGCTGAGTACCGAAGACCAGGCCAACACGCTGCTGGCCCTGCTGCGAGATCCTGCGGTGCGGCGGGCTCGCGTTGGTCCGCTGGTCCTTGACGACCACGAACTGGCCGCCAAGGTCGCAGGCCGGCTCTGGGTCGAGGCCGACCGCTACGACCCGCTGGTGCACGCCGCTCGGTCGCTCTACGAAGCCGGCCGACTCGATGGGTACGGTCTGCTGGAAGCTCTGGGCAGTTTCATCCACCGACCCTCCGAGCACGTGGAGGACCAGTCATGAGCGGCGCCGACCCTGGCATGCCCGACGGCGCGGCGGTGCCGGCCGCTGTCTATCTGCTGCAGCGGCACGATGGCCAGCGATTCAAGATCGGCTGGGCACGAGAGCCTCTCAGCCGTGTGCTGCGGCTGCCCGAGTTCGAGGCGGATGAGCTCGACCTGGTGGGCTCTCAAGCGGCCTGGTTGCCGAGCGTCGTCAGGGCTCAGCAGGTCGAACGCGCGCTGCATCGGGGACTGGCGACCTTTCAGGTGAAGCCGGCGCACCAGCTGGACGGATACACCGAATGGTTCCGGCCGGAGGCGCATCGGACGGCGCTCAGCATGATCCGGCAGATGCCGCTGGGTGGCAGGGCGAGCAGCTCGCTGGCGGTCGTGCCATTCCTCAGCGAGCCCGATGAACCGTATGACCTCGGTGACGACCTCGGGCAAGGTGCCGTGGTTCTCGATGCGCAGGATGTGCTGTGGCGCATGGAAGACGTGCTGCTGCGAGTGGCGGCGTTCTGCCCGGTACGCGTAGAGGGAGCCGCCGACCAGCATGTGCTGCGCATCGTCGGCTTCAGGCGCAGAGGTTCGGGTCCGGCTGATTCGCTGCGCTGGGCCGTTCTGGATGTCGATCGCTATCGCTGGCAGACCGCCACCGCGAAGGGAAACAAGGCGGGCAGCTTCGTTCAGCTGATCGAGTACGAAGGCGCCGACCTGCTGCTCAGGATGGCGCCGATGCGCCAGGTCAAGACCTGGTTGGAGGGCGCGCTGACCTGGCCGGTACTGGTGCTGGTGGAGCGCCTGCGCCGATGGGCTGCAAAGGCTGAACGTCGTGCGGCTGCGGGGTGCCAGCCGTGACGCGGGCTACTTCTTCGCCCGGACCGCGCGTTGGGGTGCGACCTTCGGCGCCTCGTCCTTCTCGAACAGCGCCGTCACTGGCACGCGCAGGCTTGCAGCCAGCGCGTGAATCATGGTCAGGGTCGGGTTGGCATTGCCGGTCTCGATCCGGCTCATGTAGGTGCGGAACAGCCCGCATCGGTGGGCCAGATCCTCCTGCGTCAGCTCCGCCGCCAGCCTGAGCTGGCGGACCCGACTCCCGAAACTGACCTGGACACGTTCGCGCACGCGAGCACTGTCCCGTACGTACACTTATTCGTACACACACTAATTCGCACATTGAGGTGGCCGAGTGGCCGCAGAACGGAAGACATCATGAGCACTCAGATCAACTTCATGGCAGCCCTGTGGCGTGCCATCAACCTTGCTGCCATCACCTTGGTAGTTGGCCTCACCGGCTGCGGCGGTGGCGGAGATGCCGGCGAGCCGGCCACACCCATCGATCCGCGCGAAACCTCGGTCACACCGGCTTCGAGCCTTCGCTGGGCGGCCGCAGGTGTCGACGGCATTGCCATCACCGCCATCACGCCTGCCGCGGATGGTGGCCTGTGGGTGGCAGGTGCCGAGGGCGGGCTGGAAGGCCGGCCCTTCCTGCGCAAGGTAGGCGGTGCGGCCAGCAACCCGTGCGGCGGCGACGGGCTTCGTCTACTGCTGGAAATCAGCACTCGCTTCGAGCGGCGCCAGGGCATCACATCGATGACCCGCGTTCGCGACGGAGCGTTCTACCTGGCGTTCCAGGGTCCGGGCACAGTGTTCGTGGCGCGCTACCTCGAGAGGACCTGCGCGATCGACTCCGACTTCGGGGACCAGGGCGTCGTCGGAGTACCTGTGTCCGGCCTCGCCGCCGCCACCGGACTGCTGATCGAGCGCGACCGCATGGATGGCGTCCTGGTGGCAACCACATTCCCCGGCGTTACCCAACTGCGTCGACTGACCCCGCAGGGCCAATGGGACGCTTCGTTCGGGATCCAAGGCCTGGCGACCAGTCCCGCCACCATCAACTTCTGGTTGTCGAGGATGGCCACGGCGGCCAACGGCGACATCCTTCTCAGCGGCAGCGTGTCCATTCCGTTCGCCTTCTCGCCCGCGATCCTCAAGCTCGATGCCAGCGGCGCGACGGTCGCGAGCTTTGGGACGGGCGGCGTCCAGCTCTACCCGGAACTCAGCATCGGAACGGCCGACGCCGGCTCGATGGTGGTTGAAGCGGACCGGGTCGTACACCACCTGCGGCCACGTCATCAAAAGCTTCGTCGCGGGCCAGCCTGCTGCCCTCGTGGACATCACTGCCACTGGGCAAGCCGACAACAGCGTGCCCTACCAGGGGCGCCGGCTCATCGCGCAGACCAACAACGCGCAGTGCGCCGGGCTTGCGCGCTTGCCGGACGGGCGGCTGGCTGCGGCCATCAATGAAGGCGGCCAGGCCGTCGTCATGTTCTTCGACCGCTGAACGCGGCGCATCTCAAGGAGATCTTCATGAGAGCAACTTCAAAGCTCGCACGCTTCCTCATCGTCGCCTTCACCGCGCAGTCGGCGTTGACCGCGGCGTGGTGCCAGCCCGAATCGGCCCCGCCGAAGCTGCCGCCTGGAGCCGTACAGGCGCAGGCAAACGGAAAGATCGAACTGCTGCCGGCAGCGCACTCACCCCTCTACGTGGAGTTCGAGCGCAGCGAGGTGCTGAGCCAGGCGCTGGCGGCAGCGATGCAGGCCAAGGGCTTCGACATCAGCAAGGATCGAGCAGGTGCCAAGGCCACGCTCGTGATCCGCGGCGATCTCGTCATGCAGGGCGGGCCGGTCTTCTACAAGGGTGTGAAGGTGCCCGTGGGGGAAGCCACCGAAAAGTCCCTCAACGCGGCAGCCGACGGCCGTTCCACCAGCCCCGTCGAGGCGGCACAAGCTGCAGTGTCGCTGGCGCTGGAGTCTGGCGTGGTCAGGTCGGCGGTCAGCCCTTTCTGGAGAGGCTTGGCCCTGGGACGAATGGCGGAGCTGCTGGGCGACGCCACGGGTGTGCGCGGCGCCTTCAACAAAGCCTTGACCGGCGACCCGCGGGGCATCTGCCTGTCGCGCTGCGAAGACTGGAACAAGGTCAAGCAGACGGTCTACGCCTTCGTTTCGTTCACTGGGCCCGACGGCAGACAGGACATCCGGGTGATGGCCACGACAATCTCGGAAGCGCTGGCGCCAGAGGAGGTCGTCGATGAGGCGCTCTCGCGTGCAGTCGGAGCCATCGAGATCCCAGCCACCAGATCTGGAGCCAAGTGAGCGCGGCGATGCGGGAGTGACTGCATACTCCGACGAACTCCACCGCTGAGTTCGGTTCAAAGCCGCAAGCATTTCCGATTCAAAGCCGCCAATAGTTCCGATCGGCTTCCGCAACCAACTTTCCATGCCCGCAACGGTACGCTATGGACACCTCGTGTCCAGCACCGAGGAGGCCCCCTTCGCCGGTTTCGATCTCATTGAGTGCTGCGAGACCAAAGTCAGCAGTGTGTCGTTAAGCTGCCTTTGGCGTGACGGTTCCGTATGGCTCCACCCGGCCAGGACCAGACGCTCGTCGACCCCAACCTGAGCGTCAGTTCAGGCCATCAAGGCTGTCGGTGAAATGGCGGCTGGCCTTGCGCCCAAGCACCCACAGCCTCAGCGGCCGCGATGGCGTCGGGAAGAGGTCTGCGCGACGGGTTGACTGACGGCGATTTGCGACCATGGGACGCCTGCAGCGCGCGCCCAGTCCCCTGCCTCATGGGGCGCGCAGTCCCAGTCTTTGCCGAACAGCGCCGAGCCCTGCTCGCACATCAACAGTGCGTACCGCGCCGAAGCGGGGTGGCCTGAATTCGCCATATCGATGAATCGCCCGTGGGCTTCAGGGAAGCGACCCTGCCGAAACGACTCCACCGCCCTGGCATGCATGCGTTCTGCACACGTGGCCGGTGCCGAGGCGGCGGGCGCGCCGCTGTATGCGAGCACCAGCGTCACCATGGCCATGCAGCGCAAAAAGGCTTGCGTGTCTTCACAGCTGGATCCCCACGGCCGCAGATCTCAAGTGTGTTTCGGGGTTGGTCCTTCTGGCTGGTGCGGCAGCTGGCACGGTGAAGTTTGACCAGTCGCAGCAGGCTGACCGGCAGCAGCACGGTGTACAGCGCCAGGACGGGCCAGTTGGACCACGCAGCGCCCGAAGTGATGAAGTCGACGCTGGCGCCTAGCGAAACACACGTATCAGACGCTGGTTCAATGGTACTGGGCCCGGGCGCGTGGCAGCAGGTTCACCCTCGTTGCCAGGGCGCGCCCGGCACAACGTCGGCGGTCACTCCTGCGGGATGTCGTACTCCTGGACAAAGCTGCGCCACACCTGTGCGTCGCGCACGACGGCGGCAGCCAGGGCCGCCGGCGTGGATCCCTCCAATTGCAAGGCCAGGCGCTCGAGCTGCTTGCGCAAGTCCGGGCTGGCCAGCGCAGCGGTCACATCGCGCGACAAGCGCTCGGCGATGGCCGAGGCCATACCGGGCGGCCCGAAGAGGGCCTGCCACGAGGGCACCGAGACCGTCGCCACACCTGCTTCGGCGAGCGTGGGCACGTCGGGTGCGAGCGGGCTGCGCTGCGCGCCCAGCACGGCCAGGACGCGCAACTTGCCTTCCTTGGCCAGCGGCAGGCCGCTGCTCAGGGGCCCGAAGTTGAAGTGCACGCGGCCCGCCGTCAGGTCGGGCATCAGCAGCGCGCCCCCGCGGTAGGGCACGCGCACGGCGCGCGTGCCCGTGGCCTGCAGGAACTTGGCGGTGGCCATGTAGTCAGCGAGCGAGCCTGTGGCGTAGCTGAGCGCGTCGGGTCGGGCCCTTGTGTGGTCCACGAACTCGGCCGCCGTGCGCGGCGGCAGTTCGGGGCTGGCGAACAGGGCGTAGGTGAAGTGGCCGATCAGGCTCACCGGCGTCAGTTCGGCCAGGCTCTGGTAGGGCGAGGCCTTCTGCAGCAGCGGCAGGCCCGACATCGAGGACAGCGTCCACATCAGCGTGTGGCCGTCGGCAGGCGCTGACATCAGTTCGCGCGCGGCCAGTGCGCCACCAGCGCCGGGCTTGTTATCGATGACGACGGGCTGGCCCAGCGACTTGGCCAGCTCCTGGCCGATGAGCCGGGCCGCCGCGTCCGACGGACCACCGGCCGGCGTGGGCACGATCAGGCGGACCGGCTTGCTGGGGTAGGCGGCCTGGGCAAGGGCCGCTGACGGCGCCAGGGCATGAAAGACGGCTGCAGCCAGCCAGGGGAAAACACGGTTCATGGCAGAACTCCCTCGTTGATGGGCATGATCTTGGCTTGCCTTCGTAAGCCGCGAAACGGTATCCGTGCAGAATCCGGCATCAGCTTTTGGCTAATGCCCCGCCAGGGTGCCACGTCGGGTTCCGCACCGGACGGCCTGACCCGCAACGTGCAAGCAAGGACCACGACATGGACAAGTTGCGTGCCCTGGAATACTTCATCGCCTCCGCGCAGGCCGGCAGCTTCGCCGGCGCGGCCAGGCAGCTCGACGTCAGTGTGCCGTCCATCCACAAGCTGATCGCATCGCTGGAAGCACAACTGGGCGCACGTCTGTTCGAACGCACGCACAAGGGCCTGACGCTCACCGCCAGCGGCGACACCTATCTGGAATCCTGCCGCCCCTTGCTTGAAGAACTGGCCGCGCTGGACCGGGCTGTCAGCCGCTCGGCCGACAGCCCCAGCGGTACGCTCGTCATCGGTGCGCCTCCCCAACTGACACACCACCTGCTGCTGCCGGCCCTTCCGCGCTTTCGCGCGCTGTACCCCGACATCCAGGTTGACTTCCGCGTCGTGCAGCGGCCCAGCGACAGCGAAGCTTCCCTGGTCGACGTCTTCGTTCTGCACGGCTGGCCTGAGGCGCAAGACATGATTCACCGCCGCCTGGGCCGGGCACAGACGCTGGTGGCCGCCACGCCCGCCTACTGGTCGCGCCATGGCGTACCGCGGCATCCGAGTGAGCTGCAAGCGCACGCCTGCCTGCTGGTACGCAACCCGGCTGGCATCCTGATTGACCTGTGGGACTTCGTACAGGGCGAAGAGAAGGTCTCGGTCAAGGTCAGCGGCTGGCTCAGCAGCAACGACCGCGAGGTGATCCTCAACGCCGTGATGGCCGGCGAAGGCGTGGGCCGCTTCAGCGAGCTGTCCACTCGCAGCCTGCTGCAGAGCGGGCGCTTGGTGCCGGTGCTGGCCGCCTGGGAGGTGCAAGGGGGCCCGCCACTGAACTTGCTCTACCGTGCCAACCACAGGCGCACGCCGCGGGTGCGCGCCTTCCTGGATTTCTTCGGCGAGCTGCTGGAGCAGGTGGACGCCAGTGCGCCAGGCAGCGCCCAGCCAGAATTCATGGAACTGCCGCAATGGCACCGTCGCGGCTACGGCCGTGCGTCTTCGGTGCTGCGCAGCCGACTCTGACCCCGCAACCCAGGAACGCATCCATGCAAACCACCGAATTGCTGGCGCCGCTGCACGCCCAGATGACCGCCTGGCGGCGCGACATCCACGCCCACCCAGAACTCGGTTTCCAGGAAACGCGGACCGCCGATCTGGTAGCGCGGCAGCTCGACGCGGTGGGCATCGAAGTGCACCGCGGCTTGGGCCGCACTGGCGTGGTGGGCATACTGCGGGTGGGCACATCGCCCCGTTCGATAGGCCTGCGCGCCGACATGGATGCGCTGCCGGTGCAGGAGGCCAACCGATTCGCGCACGCATCGCGCCACCCGGGGGTGATGCACGCCTGCGGCCACGACGGCCACACGGCCATGCTCCTGGGTGCTGCGACCCACCTGGCGCGCACGCGGCAGTTCGACGGTGTCGTTTACTTCATCTTCCAGCCGGCCGAGGAAGGCCTGGGCGGCGCACGGGCCATGCTGGACGACGGCCTGTTCGAGCGATTTCCTTGCGAGTCAATCTTCGGCATGCACAACCGGCCAAGCCTGGCCGTAGGACGCTTTGCCGTGCGCGCAGGGCCCATGATGGCTGGCGGGGCCTTCTTCGACATCGAGGTCACCGGCAAAGGCGCCCATGCCGCGCGGCCGCAGAGCGGCATCGACACCGCGCTGGTCGCGGCACAGATTGCCGTGTCCCTGAACAGCATCGTCGCGCGCAACGTACCGCCGGTGGAAACGGCCGTGCTCTCGGTCACGCGCATCCAGGCCGGCGACACCTACAACGTGATCCCGCACACCGCCACGCTGGGCGGCACCGTGCGCGCCTTCTCGCGCGAGGTGATGAGCCTGGTCGAGACCGCGATGCGGCGCGTGGCCACTGGCACTGCCGAGGCCTACGGCGCCGCCGCCACGCTGGACTTCCGCGAAAACTTCGCGCCGACGGTGAACGATGCGGCGCAAGCCGAGTTCGCGGCGCGCGTGTGCAGCGAACTGGTGGGTGCCGAGAACGTGGACCGCCAGCCGCCACTGAACATGGCCTCCGAAGATTTCTCGTTCATGCTGGAACGTGTGCCGGGCTGCTACATCAACATCGGCAATGGCATGGGCGAAGGTGGCTGCGAGGTGCACCACCCCGGCTACGACTTCAACGACGAAGCGCTTCCGTTGGGCGCCGCCTTCTTCGTGCGGGCGGTAGAGAACAAACTCCCGCTGGGCGGCTGATACCGCGTTGGCGACATCGGCACCGCGCGTCGCTTGCCGACGGGCTGGCCCGGACCGGGCGCTTCAACCCACGCCGTGATCGGCATACCACCCATTCGGGCGAAATGCCCGCATCGTGCGCCACCTTCAACCACTTGGGGTGTCGCCCGGGATGAAGCTCAAATGCTCGGCGGTCAGCATGGTGGATTGACTGCTTGCGAACGCACTGCGGATGCTCAAGTGACGACAATCGAACGGCTCCAATGGGTCGATCACGGGCCTTGGATCTAGGCGCTTGACCGGCCGCTTCCCCGCATCAACCTGACGTTCAATTGGAAGCCACCCTTGGTTAAGCCGCAGCCAATTTCTGAGCCCGTCACCCAACGCGCCATCTTGGTGGTGGGCCTCGGTCGGATTCTGTGGCGGTATCGAATCGGAAATGATGGCCGATCTGGATCGGAATCGCTGGCGACTCTGGCCAGGAATTCGCACGTGACGTAGGGCGCGGCGAGAATGACGGCCATCGCTCCTCACGCCGCGCCGCATGCGCCTTCTGCTCTACAAGGGTCTCGACCTCCGTCGCGTCAAACCAGCCTTCGAGAAGATCAAGGCGGCCATCGAGGCCGATGACTTCCGCTCGGCCGACGTCAAGAAGCTGAACGCTGGCCCCTACTACCGGACCAGGCTGGACTACGCCAACCGCCTCCTGCTGCAGTTTGCGCGGGTGGAGCAGGGCGGCGATGGCCAGGGCGAGACGGTGTGCCTGGCGCTGGAAGTCATCGAGAACCATGCCTATGAGCGCTCGCGCTTTCTGCGGGGGGCGGCGGTTGATGAAGCCAAGATCGAGCGTGAAGCGCTGGCGGACCCCGCTGGGTCGTCCCTGAAGTCAGAGGCCACGCCGTTGCGCTGGTTGGGGCCTGAGCGTTTGCGCTTTGAGCTGCTGGACAAGCCCATCGTCTTCGACGACGCCCAGGAGCAGGCCTACCGGCATCCGGCACCGCTGGTGGTCATCGGCTCGGCCGGCTCGGGCAAGACGGCCGTCACGCTGGCCCGGTTGCGTGAGGCCGAAGGCCGGGTGCTTTACGTCACCTTGTCGGCCTACCTAGCGCAAAGCGCCCGGGCGCTGTATGCCGCACATGGCTTCGAGAACCCGAAGCAGGAGGTCGATTTCCTCAGCTACCGCGAGTTGCTGGAGACCTTGCGTGTTCCGCCTGGCCGAGAGGTGAGCCTGCCAGCCTTCGCCGGCTGGTGCGAGCGACACCGGCAGGCCCTGCGGTTGCTAGGTGACCTGGATGCGCAGGCGCTGTTCGAGGAATTCCGAGGCGTCATCGGCGCACAGCCCGGCGGCCCGATGTCGCTGAGCGACTACCTGGCGCTGGGTACCCGGCAAAGCCTGCTCAACACGGCCCAGCGCGAGATGGCACATGGCCTGTTCCAGCGCTACCGCGCCTGGCTCGACGAGGCCGGCCTGTACGACAGCAACCTGGTGGCCCACGCCTGGCGCACGCAGATCGCAGCAGCGGCCGACCCGCCCTACGACTTCGTCGTCATCGACGAGGTGCAGGACCTGACGCCTGTGCAGCTGGCCCTGGTGCTGGCGCTTCAGAAGAAGCCCGGCCAGTTCATCCTGTGCGGCGACGGCCACCAGATCGTGCACCCCAATTTCTTCAGCTGGTCGGCGCTGAAGAGCCTGTTCTGGCAAGGCCTGGCGGGTGATGCGGCAGAGCGCACCATCGGCCAGCCACTGCAGGTGCTGCAGGCCAACTTCCGCAACACCCGCGCAGTGACCGACCTGGCCAACCGGCTGTTGAAGATCAAGCAGGCACGCTTCGGCTCAGTAGACCGCGAGAGCAACTTCCTGGTGCGCAGCACCGCCGGCCAGGCGGGCAGCGTGACGCTGGTGTCAGCCAAAGACGCGGCGGTGAAGGCGCTGGACGCCGCCACGTGCCAGTCGGCCCAGCATGCGGTGATCGTGCTGCGCGACGACGACAAGCCCGCCGCCCGCGAGCGCTTCCATACGCCGCTGGTGTTCTCGGTACACGAGGCCAAGGGCCTGGAGTACCCGCACGTGCTGCTGGTGGGGCTGGTGTCGGGCCAGCGGCAAGCGTATGCCGAGGTCTGCGAGGGCGTGATGGAAGAAGACCTGCAGACCGAGGAACTGGACTACCGGCGCGCCAAGGACAAGGCCGACAAGTCGCTGGAGCTCTACAAGTTCTACGTCAACGCGCTGTATGTGGCCATGACGCGCGCGGTGCAGACGCTGACACTCGTGGAGTCGGACGTCGGCCACCCGCTGTTGGCCCTGCTGGGCTTGCAGGCAGGCGATGCAGTGGCACAGGCCGTGCGCGCATCCACCCGCGAGGAATGGGCGCAGGAAGCCCGCAAGCTGCAGCTGCAGGGCAAGGAGGAACAGGCCCAGGCCATTCGCGACGCCTTCCTGCAGCACAAGCCCGTGCCGTGGACACCCTGGAGCCGTGCGCTCATCGAAGAGCTCCTCCCAAAGGCGCTGGACCCCAAGAACCCGAGCAGCAAGCCCAAGCAGGCACTGTTTGACTACGCGCTTTGGCATGGCCAGCACGAATGGATCACGGCGCTGGGCAAGTGCAACTTTGCGACCGCCAGGCAACTTCTGGACGACGGCGAGTTCTGCGGGGCCGGCACGGTCAAACCCAGCCGCTACGCTTTCCAGGACGACCGCTGGGATCGACTGGAAGCACTGACCCGCAAGGCCTTGGCCGCAGTCCGGCAACGCTACCTGCAGCCGTGGGAGGCGAAGAAATTCAAGGATCTGCTGCTGCAGGCCGATGTGCACGGCCCCGACCACGCCACGCCCGTGGGCGCCACGCCGCTGATGCTGGCCGCGATGGCCGGCAACGCCCCGCTGATCCAGGCACTTCTGGACAAGGGCGCCGACCCGCAACGGCGCGACGACTTCGGCCACACCGCCTGGGACTGTGCGCTGAGCCGCGCGCTGCAGGAGCCCGGCTTTGCAGGCAAAGGCCTCGCGGCGGTCTTCCCAATGTTGGCCCCTGCGGCACTGGACGTGCAGACTGATGGTCGGCTCGTGCGGTTGGAACGGCGCCAGGGTGAGTATTGGGTGCTGATGCTGATGCTGGCTGGGTTGAAGACGCAGTGGTCGCGCTGTGTGACGCGCCAGGTGGAGCCGCACAAGTACCCGCGGGGCTTCTTTGCCGAGCAGCTGCATGACGTTCTGGCCCAGCTGCCCGCCTGGTTGTGGCCCGAGAAGCGCCGCAAGCGCAGCTACGTCAACCAGGTGCTGGCGCGCGCCGAAGTGGGCAGCGCCTACCAGCCGGCTCGCAAGCTGTGGGTGCGCGCGCGCAATGGCCACTACCTGCCGAACCCCGACATGCAGTTGCGCGTTGCGGGCGCGTGGATGCCGGTCTACGAGGCCATGGCGCTGGGCTGGGTGGACAGGGGCTGCAACGATGGCGAGGCTTACAGACCCAGCCCGCTGGAACTGGTGACGCGCCTGGGCGCGCCGCGAAGTGAAGAGCTGCTGGCGGACAGCGGCTCAGCGCCGGCCTCGGAGGTCAGCGGTGATTGAAGGAGCTGGCGCGCCGACATGGCGCAGCCCGCGCCTGCGGCCGCGTGCGGCCTGCTGCTGGCCCGCCCGCCGTGACATCAGCCGGGACAGGCTGCGGTTGCCATTCAGCCACCTGGGCGCGGCGCCGCGCAGGAACGCGGCGAACGCCTGAAACGCGTCGACGGGCATGCCATCGAGCGGTGTGCGCTTGCGGGTGGCGATGAGCGTGTGCATGCGGCAGGCTCCTGTTCTGATCGGACATTGTGCGTGCCAGGGCCCGCAGAATGCACACATGGACGACATCAGCGCCAAGGAAGACGTCACCAGGTTTCTGGCCAGCCAGGATGCGCAGACGCTCGCGCAGACATTGCTGGAGCTGGCCGAGGACTACCCGCCGGTCTACCAGCGCCTGGAACGTTTGAGATCGCAAAACGATCCGGCTGCGTTGACGGACCAGTTCACGTTGCGGTTGAAGGGTTGGCAGAACGATGATCGATATGTTCGGTCCCAGGACGCTGCCGCATTCGGCAGGGAACTCGACATGTGGGTCGCGCAGGTGCAGCGCGAGATGCTGCCGCGGTTTCCGGCCGAGGCCATGAAGCTGTTCGCGGCATTCATGGAACTTGACGTGCGGGTGTTCGAAAACGTCGATGACGATGGCGGCTACGTCGGTGGGGCGTTTGAAGTCGCCTGCGAATTTTGGTTGACCGCCGCTCGCGCGGCCGGATGCACCTCGGGCGAAATTGCCGGTCGTGCGTCGGTACTGCTGGCGGCTGACCGCTATGGCGCGCGTGCGCTGCTTGAATCCGCCATCATTCGCTGAAGCGCCTGCGCGCCGAGCACCAGTGATGGACACATCGCGAGACGGGTGAAGGGAAGTGGGAATGGCCAACAACGAAACTGCACGGCTGGCCGTGCTGATCGATGCGGACAACGCATCGGCCAGTGTGGTGAAGGAGCTACTTGAAGAAGTGGCCAAGTACGGTACGGCCACTGTCAAGCGCGCGTACGGTGACTGGACCACCACCAACCTCGTGGGCTGGAAGGAACACCTGCATCGTCACGCCATCCAGCCCATGCAGCAGTTCGCCTACACCAAGGGCAAGAACTCCACCGACTCGGCGTTCATCATCGACGCGATGGACCTGCTGTATGCCGGCAACCTGGATGGCTTCTGCCTCGTATCGAGCGACAGCGACTTCACCCGCCTGGCCACGCGCATGCGAGAGGCGGGCAAGGTGGTCTACGGTTTTGGCGAGCGCAAGACGCCCGAGCCGTTCATAGCAGCCTGCGACAAGTTCATCTTCCTGGAGGTGTTGAAGCGCCCAAGCGAGGCAGCGCCACCCGTGGCGGTGTCAGACGTGCCGGACCTGAAGGGGTTGTTGACCCACGCCATCGTGGAGACGTCCCGCGACAGCGGCTGGGCATCATTGTCGGCGGTGGGGTCCTTCATCAACAAGAACAACACCTCGTTTGACCCGCGCAATTACGGTTTCACCAAGCTGAGCGAACTGGTGCGAAAGCAGGCCTATCTGGAGGTCAAGGAGACGACGGATCCGTCGGGCTTCAATCATCTGTCTGTGCGAGCAAGGCCTATCGTGTCGTGATGCCAGTAGGAAGGGCTGCGGCTTGCTGCATGGTCGCCATTTGACGCAGCACGATAGTCGAACTGACCAACCAGAATATCCGGCGGCGTCAGACTGGACGGCGACACTCAGCACCGATCGTCGAAGGTACGTTGTTGTCGAATACGGTCGTCCACTCTGGCCGCGCGGACGACACTGGTGACTACCTCCAATGCGACTCTCCCTGAGGCTGCTGTGTTGGCTGTGCCGAGCAAGCGCAGGGGCCAGACACCCGATTTGATTCATCAAGGGTTTCGCAATAAGGGGCGCAGTCCCTTCACTTGCAGTCCGCACGGCGCAAAGGCCTGCGGCGCCTCGGGACTTGCTCGCTCGCTTCACCAGGGAAGCTGCGCCAGCTGTGCGGCTACCGGGCCGATTGCGCGAGCTTGCCCCGATCTGCAGCGACTTTTTCAATCTGAGAGCGGTACACCGAGCACTCGCATCGGGTGTCGACACTCGTCCTCAGTGCAGCGCCACTTTTCGGTCCGATGAACATGCTCTCTAGTTGGAAGTGCTGCGTCGTCTGCGCTTGCTTGAAGTAAAGGGACTTCAGTGCCTCCGTCATCACAAGGGTGGCCGACATTGCGGCAACGAAGGGCGCTGACGGCCGGAAACCAGCCGCGAGGTTCATCCCCACCCGACGCGCCTGCGCCTCGGCAATCGTGGCGCAGACGGTGCGACCCAGTTGCTGTTGCTCCTTCAGCCAGGGACGCAGCTCTGGTCTCGCGGCGGCAATGTCGCCGTCGGTCAACCCGCGACCGTGGTCTGCCGCCAGAGTCGCTTCGCTCAGGCCGGTGGCGGCTGACTGCACCGCTATGGCACTCGATGCGGCTTGTTTGAACCCACAGCGCATGCACGCCCAGCGAGGACGGTCGAGTCGGTGCACCCGGACCGCCGCGCCGACGGCGTTGATGCCGCCGTCTACCAGCACCGACGGCCACAACAGCTGTGTATCGCGCCGAGCCTCGACGTCGTCCAGCGCGTTGAGCACAAGCTCCGTCGCCATCGTGCGAAGTGCCGAACCACGAGCCGCGTCGGCGATGGCCGACTGCTCAAAGCTGACATTCACGCCGCCGTCGCGGAGGACCTGGGCGAGCCTCTGTGCCTTTGAGGTACCCATCCACGCCAGGTTGTCCAACAGCACGCAGGTGCCGAGGTTCTCCACCGCGAACGCCTGCTTGTCGACGATGTGCACCCGGCCTCGCAACTGCAGCTGCAAATGAGCAGCACCATGGCGTTGCCGATGGCGCCGGCGCCCACCACAAGGGTGTCTGGCAGATGCATCGCCGCCGGTAGTTCAGGCCCCTGCGTACGGTCGTCCGCACTCAGGTTGTAGAGCGAGAACTCGGTCGACTCGAGTGGCGGCGCCTGCTCGGCGTTGATGCCGTAGACCCTCTTGAAGACCTCAGAGACGCCGAGTGTCGCCGCCGCCATCGCACCCAGTGGGTTGCTCAAGGTCGTGTCGCCGTTCAGCCGGCCGGGCTTCGAGGAGACGCGCGCCAGCCAGCCGTTGGAGTTGATGGTGGTCCAGCGTGAGTCCCCTGGGACGACTGCTCCCACGTTCAACACGGCATGGGCTGGCGCGGCGGAGGTCCCCTCCGGTTTCACCAAGACCTCGACAGAGCCGATGCTCCATAGCGTGCCGGCGAGCTCTCGCACATCGTTTTCGAGCGAACCCAGGCCGTCGGGCAGGACGACGCGCAGTCGCCCCACGATGCGCGACAGGAGCCGCATGGCGTTGAGCAGGCACCATGCGCCATTTCGGGTGGCCAGCGTTTCGCGTTCGCCCGTCAGGACAACGACGCGCGAGAGGACCTCGGACTCATCGAGGGGTGTTCCCTGGAGCCCTCTGGCAACGCCCATAGTCCGGCTGACAGCCAGATGGAAATCGGCGCTCATTGCGCGACCTCCAGGTCGATGCGCTGAACCCGTGCTGCGATGGTCTCGACCCGCGCGGCAACCTCTGCGCCAGGCAGTCGCCGGTAGTCGCCTGCCTCGAACGCATGCACGCCGCACGCCTGCAGACCGTAGCCGCTGCGCTGGGCATAGTGCGGATACACCACAGACAGGTAGCCCTGCACTCGGATGCCGAGTTCTCGGTCGACATCAGAGAGCCCAACATGGTGCCCAGGATGGGAGTGAATCTGCCCGACGAGGTACGTGCCGAGTTCCTCGGCGATATCACTCAGGCGGTTCATTGCCTGGTACGACAGACGAATCTGCAGTGGCGCGGTCTGCAAGCCGGCGCCGCGGAGCGCGACGACGTGCGTGATGTCCACTTCGAGGTCATGCTGGACCCCAAGCCACATCGCCAGGCCCTCGTGCCCCTTGGCCCCGCATGGCTGCATGATGCGGACAGACTCTGCGAGCAGGTCCGCGGGCAATCTCCATTTCAGGTCGTTGGTCATGAGGCTCTCCCTTGGTACGAGTTGTCGAGCGCGAACTGCAGGCTGAGCAGCGCGAACTGCACGGGGGCCTCGACCCGCGGATACATGCCTGCGGCCGTCCACTCCGGATGCAGGCTGTGCCCCTCGGCGGTCCACGGCAGACAGGCGTCGAGAGAACCAGGGCGGAACCCGAAGCACTGCGGCCACGTCGCGCTGCGGTTGTCGGCGCCTGTGGTCAGGTCGACGAACTTGAGCGATGGCGGCTTGAACAGATCAGTCCACCGCAGACGCGCCTTGAAGAGCTCGCTGGGCGCCAGGCGCGGATGCATGACGGCTGTCACCCCGAGCGGAACGCTAGCGTCCCGCTCGAGGTTCCAGCGGCCGGCCTCCGGCAGCGCGCGCGCCTCTTCAAACTGGCGCTCGAAGAGCGCAAGCTCGAAGTCGGTCGCCATGGCCCTACCCCTGAACGAACTGCTCGAGCAGCGTCAGCAGCAGCGTCCGCTTGCCATCCGACAACTCACCGACGGTGACGTTGACGTTGGTCTGGATGACGCCGTCGTCCGCAAAGACGTACTCTTTGCGTCCGCCGTTGACGTCGCCCTCGGCAAGCCCGAAGTACTGCAGCACGCGCGGCTTCAGCGCGGCCAGGGTCTCGCCATCGTCGACACGCGGTTCGACGTATGGCCGAGGTGAGGCGAGGTAGCGAACCCTCAGGAGAAGGGTCGCGAGGGGGCGTGCGAGTTCATCGCCCGCGGTTTCGGTCGAGTTCATGTCAAAACTCCAGGAAAAGGATGGGTACCGCCGGTGGCCTGTCCGGCGTGGACGTTCCTTGACACTGCAGAGCTCGATGCCGACAATCGCGGGCGCTAACCAGGGCGAACTGTTTCGGCAGTGAGTCCCCAGCGGTCGGGTACTCCGGTATTCGGCCGCTTTCTTTTTTCCGGGTCGTCAGAGCTCCTCTTCAGGCGAATCGATGACTGTTTGCATGGTCTATCGGTCCCCGGCTCTCAGGCCAGTTGGTCCTCGAAGTACTGGCTGACGCTCCCCGCTGAGCTGATGAGGCTCGCGAGCAGGCGCCAGTTGCCAGTCACGTGACGCAGGCGCCCCGCAACGATGGCGGGGTGGACCCCAGCCTCACGCGCAAGGATCAACGCATCGTCGACCGAGTGCGTGCTGCGCACCGCTGCGCGCTCCCACAGCTGGGTCGGAATGAGCGCTTCGCGAGCTCCTTCGTCCGCCTGCTCTTCCTCGGCGCGCTCCAGGCGAGTCTTGTCTTCGAGGTTGTCAGCGATGAAGGCATGCCCAGGCCGCAGGTGCTTGCCGACGTGGACCAACTCGTGGAGCAGCGCGAACCAGAAGTTGTCGACGCGGTCATGCCGCAGCGTCAACCCGATGACCGGCAGCGTCCCCTCGAGCATGGCAGCGCCGTCGAGGTAGGTCTTCTTGAAGTGCTGCTCGAAGACGAGGCAGATGCCGTGTCGGCTCAGCTGCTCCTGCGCCAGGCGCGGCCCCCCATCGAAGGCGGACAACTTGGCCACGTCGCGCAGCCAGGCGTCGGTGATGACGCCTTCCTTGTAGTGCCCGCGTGGGGGCGACTTCTTGGCCTTGCACAACACCCGGGCGCGCCAGACGATGAGCGCGTAGTGGTCCATGGACCGGGCGCCGTTCTGATGCATCGGGGCACGCAAGCGCGCCTGCTCCGGCAAGGAGCCTCCGCAGGTCTGGTGCATGAACTCTGTCACCAGGTTCTCGGCGTCTTCGCGCAGCTCCTTGGCTGTGAACTTCCTCCCACCAAGCAGCCCACGCTCGGCCATCTCCGCGAGCGGGAACTTCGTGTAGTCGTACTGCGGCTCGTCGTCATCCAGTGACACCTGGTCGTCCGCACCGATGAGCGAGGCAGCCGGAATGCCCAGTCCCTGATGGAGGCGGCGCATCATTGCCAGAGTCAGCGGCCGGCGGCCGGCCAGAACATCGGAGACGCGCGACAGCGAGCCGATGTATGGCACGAGGTCCTTGCGGCTCAGGCGCTGCTGCTCCATCCGGAACGCGATGGCGTCGAGGGGTTGCACCGGGCATGGCTGCTGGTGCTTGCCCTCAAAGTCCGCCACCACCAGCCGCAGCAACTCGAACTCGTCTTCCTCGTCGCTGCCCGAGGCCAAGTCGGTCCTCATCAGGACGGCCAGACGAGCGAGAGCGGCCTCGTACTCGTCATGTGTCCGGATGATGCGTACTTGTGAGGTCATGGGGTTCTCGGTGTGTCGATTCAGTGACGGGCGCCCTGGGGCGCGGCATTCTGGTCAGACGCAGTCGACCAGGCTCGTTCCACAACGACGATGCCCTTGTCCAGCCGGACCAAGGTGGCCAGCTGGTACAGGCCCTGCAGCAGCCGGAACACGACAGTGCCGTCTTTGGCGACCGTTGCCGTGATGTAGCGCTCACGCACCTGGCGCAGACTTGTCCACTCGGCGTCTTCAACCTCGTGCCGCCAGGCCGTGACCAAGCCCCGGCACTCCGGGTGCTGGGCGCAGAGCGCGTCGAGGCGAAGGATGCCGGTGAGCTGCATGACAGTGGCCAGTTCAGGCAACTATAGCATGGTTCCCCATATGGAGAACTATGACTCGCACTGGCAGGCCGGCAGCGGCCGTGAGCGCGACGGCTTAATGCGGTTAACTCGCCATCCAACTCGCACAAAAAGTCGACAGTTCCAAACGTCTACATAGGAGAGTCTTGCCGCATACAATCTCGCACGTGAACGCGCAAGCTATCCTGCAGTATGACTCGCCGCACCAGTTTGAGCCGCTGATGCCTTCGGAGGCTGCGCTCGCGCCGCTGCTTGAAGCGGCCAGCGACCTGACCCGCAAGGCCACGGCCTTGGGGACGGCCTCTGGCAAGGCGGCCCAGTCCGAATTGCGCAAGCTCTTGCGCAGCATGAACTCGTACTACACGAACCGCATCGAGGGCGAACACACCCGCCCCAGCGACATCGAGCGCGCCCTGCAACAGGACTTCTCTGCCAATGCTGACCTTGCGCGCAAGCAGCGGCTTGCGGTGGCCCACATCCGGACAGAAGAGCTCTGCGAAGGCGAGCTGAACCGCCGGCTCGTCGAGGGCGGAGACCAGGCGACACGCTGGCTGTACTCGACCGAGGCGCTGACTTGGTTGCACCGGGAGCTTTTCCGCGACTTGCCCGCTGACGACCTCAGACTCGTCGACGGCAGTGTCATGGTGCCCGGCGAGGTACGACAGCGGGGCGTGGCCATCGGTCGGCACGAAGCGCCGACCTGGGAGTCGCTACCGCGCTTCCTGGAGCGCTGGCAGCAGGTCTATGCGGGCACGCGACGGGGCGAGGCCTCGGTGGTCGCGCTGGCCGCCGCGCATCACCGCCTGGCCTGGATGCACCCGTTCCTCGATGGCAACGGCCGCGTCACGCGGCTGCACACCCACCTGCTGCTGCATGGGTGGGGCTTGACCAGCGGGCTGTGGTCCCCGTTGCGGGGTTTTGCGCGCACCGAGGCCAGGTACAAGGCCCTGCTGCAGGCGGCAGACGAGCACCGCCGCGGTGACCTCGACGGCCGGGGCAACCTCACCCAGGCCGGACTGGTCGAGTGGATAGAGTACACGCTGGAGGTCTGCACGGACCAGGTGGAGTTCATGGCCCAGCAACTCCACGTCGGCGGCATGCGTGACCGCATCCAGGCCGCCCTGGCCTACGAGACAGCCGTGGTGAAGTCCGGTGTGCGGGAAGAGGCACTCATCCCGCTGCACTACCTCTTCGCCACGCAGGGTGAGCTGGGCCGCGCCGACTTCAAGGCGATGACCGGCCTGGGTGAACGTGTCGCTACGTCTCTGCTGTCGGCCTTGCTGCACCGCGGGTTCCTGGCGACGGACTCCAGCTACGGGAGCCTGCGTTTTGCCATCCCACGCCACGCGCTGAGGTTCTACTTCCCGGCGTTGTGGCCCGAGGCCGAACAAGACCAGGCCTTGCTCGAAAGCGAGGTCGGCCTCGGTAGCCCCTCACGCAGCTCGTCCAGGCGAAAGCCTCCGGGTTGACCACGCCGTTGTCGAGGAATGAGCCCGCGACGGCGTGGACCGACAGGCTTCGAGCCGAGGGACACCGTTCGATAGCTTCCAGCAGAGGAAGGTCTGTGAGTGGGCTTAAGGTGACGAACGTCCGGTTCGTGACGTCATCGCCCTTTCGCCCCGGCGTCAGCGATGACCGCTGCAAAGCGGTACTGCACAGCCATACGCGGGCAGCTGCCCTCGCGCGCCATCAACGAGTGCGCGCCAAGTCTTTCACCTCGATGTGGCAGTTAGGGGCCCGCGACTTTTCGGGCCAGCACTGATGGCCTCGCGGGCAATCTCGGCATACATCAGCGTCCTGGCCAGCCATATTCCGCAACCCTGCCCATCCGAATCGAAGATCTTCAATCCAAGCCAGCGTGAGTATCCGACCGCAGACTCCAAGGAGCGTGGCCGAATGCACCAGACCAAGGAAGACCCGTACGGTCCGAGTTGATCACAAGCCCATGCTGGGAGGTCGTGATCCAATGCGTTTGCCCGGCGAAGGCAGACTCGAACGCGAGCAGGTTCAATCCCCAGTGCCCGCAGAAATTCGACGTAAGTTCGCAACGGATCGGGTTCAGTGAACGCGATGTCGTGAACGTCCCTGGTGTAGTGCTGCAGATGCAGCCGAACACCCGTCATGCAGAGTCGGGCGTCCCGCTCGAATAGCTCGTGGGCGCTGTCGAACAACTCATTCGCCATCGCTCTCTGCGACACGCCGAGGCGACCGCGCGGTGGGCAGCAGGTCGTCCCGAGGTTGGGAGCGAGCGCCGCCTGCAGTGGTTCACCAAACAGTGGCCCTAGCTCGGCGGAGGTCCTCACCATTCGATCCAGTTGATCGGGTGTGATCCCGAAGCAGTCGGCGATGGTGGCCGCCGGCTGGCCGCTCTCGAGGTAGGCTGCCAACACCGACCGCACCTTGTCTCGATTCCATCGAGGCGATGACATCTCGAGCGGATCGTGTACAGGCCAGGCAGGTTGCACCGGCACCAGCGTGGCCAAAGTCGCCTCTCGAGTCGCCTCAACGAGGCTTCCAAGGGAGCGCGCAAGTCGGTCATGGGCAGTGGACTTGGGCAGACCGGAGGCCGCCACCAACACGCCGCGTTGTAGTTCAGGGCAATGCTGCTGCACGGCTTCGAACTGCAGCAAGTCAACGATGTGCGTGTAGTGCGCCAGCGTGATGGCCGGCGACAGGTGGCCCATGAGACGGCAAAGGAGATAGAGACTTCTTCTTTCGGGGCCACTGTGGCGAGCCAGGAGATGCTGCCGCATGCGCCTTCCTAGGCGGAGCCAGGCAACCGTTGCGGGCCACTGGTTCAGAAGTGCTGGCAGGGCCAGGCTCTCTGCGGCCGACAGGGCCAGGCACGTCCAGCTGCAGAACATGTGGCGCAGCGCGTAAGGCCGAATCGATGGATCTCCGGTGGCTTGTCGGAGCAGAACGCTGATGTGGCGAAGCAGCACCTTCGCCCTGGCTTGTGCATCGGGCCATTTGCCCAGATGCAGCAGGGGAGCCCGCTGACGCTCTTCGTCCGAAAGGTGTTGGACCTCCGCCAGGCGGCGATCCAACCAGCGCCGAATCAGGTGACGCTCCTTCGAAGTCAGGAAAGACGAGAGCGGTACGCGCCGCTCAGCGTTGTCGGACTTGAGGGGCCGCTCGGCGTGCGGCCGCACGAGCAACTCGAGGCCTTTGACGTCGGTCAGGTCCACCAGCCGCAGGCCAAGCCACTCGGTGGGTCGAAGTCCGCTGCGCCCTGCGAGCGTCATCGCGACCAGTAGCACCTCACGCTCGTCGGGAGGAATGGCCGGCTCGACGCCCAGTCGCGCCAGTTCCAGGGCGCCCTCGAAGTGATCGAGCGTCAGGATCCTGGCATCGACGCGAGGTCCATCGTCGCCATCAATTCCTTCGTCGTCGTACCAAGCGCGTTGCGTCTCCGCGCCATCGGAGAGCAGATTCTCCAAATTGGAGACCATGGCAGCGAGGTCACGCGACGCGACCTCGTCGCCTGCTTCGTGCATCAACTTGCGCAGTCGATCGCGGCGCTCCTGAGGGGCGATGGCACCGGGCCAGGTGCCACCAAACTCCTTGAGAAGGTGGGGCACCAGGCGAAGCAGGTTTCTGCCGACGCCGCGCGCCGTGCGGTCCGTGAGATCTGGCGCCGAAGATGAGCCTTGATCAAAGTTCGTTGCCAGCCAACCGACATACAGCTGCGCTGTCGGTTGACTGTCAAGCCGCAGGCGCAGCTGATCGAGATCCTCGGTTGCCCGCAAGGTGTCGTCGCTGTCAAGCAGGAATTTCAGGTCCGCAAGCCAGGGATGGGCAGCGACGACATCGTCGATGAGCGGGTCGATTTCGCGATCGGCCTCTTCGCTGCTCCCGCTGACCGATGCAGACTCATGGGCGACTTCCTGAACGGGCGCCGGCGCGGTCAGCTCAGGCACGTCGGTCTGCGGCGCAACCGGTTCAGCCGGCAGGCGACCTTGCACCGGCAAGGACAGCAGGTCGCACCTGAAGATGCGTGACCAGCAATCGGGCCGTAGCGCTTCGGTGGCGAGACCGCGCTGCATCGCCTGCACTAAGAACTGCGGACAACGAGTCGACCAGTGGGTCCGTGCCGCTCTGAATATCGGACTCCAGCTGCGGGGGATCCATTCAGCCGCGACGCCCTCGTGCAGCAGCAGATCCCGCATCGGCTGACGAAGTTCGTTCAGGCCCACAGGCCCAGGCATCGTTGGCATCCGGAGATAGAGCAGTTCGGTCAGGGTGTCCGGGAACCAGTACCGTGTCTGTGTGCCACCGGCCAGCGACGACGGCAGCGTGAAGCGAAAGTACCCGTGGCCTTCTGCCGTGCCGATGCAACGGTTTCCCTCGCCTGAGATCTCCTCCAGCCAGCGGCGAAGCATCGTCCGGTCCAGCATCATCCCGCCGGTGATGGCCGAGATCGCAAGGGCCGCGCACCATTCCAGAGGTCGCGGCTGGCGTTCCGTCAAGCGCAGGACCCAGCGTGTCAGCGCCTCGCGCCAGGCGCCCAATGCGGATAGCGACCAGGTGTTGCGCGCCCCGAAAACGCTGGGCATCTCCGCGCTGACGTAGGCAAGACGCGTCAAGGCGATGTCATGGCCGGCAGCGCGCAGGCGTCGCTCGGCGCCATGGAGTAGCCGAAGCCAGTGCATGACGTTGAGTCTTGTCAGGCGGCGTTTGAGGCACTGGTCAAGGACGAGCGCTTCAAGCTGCCGTGCGCTTTTCTCGTCAGCAGGCGGCGTGGGCCTGTTCCCATCGCAATGCAATAGCAACGTCGCATGAGGATTGTCCTGAGCTTGTAGAAAGTGCAGGAGCGCTGGTGCCTGGCGCCGGTCTTGTTCGGTCGCCTGCTGGCTGACCTTGGACCACAGAGCGGATGCCGCCTGTGTCGGGAGGATCGGCGCTTCGTTTGGCAACCTGCGCGTGATGCGCATGGGCGGCAGTGCCAGTCGCTTCGTATCTCCCGGTGGCAGCTGCCAAGGCGCCCGGCCAAGTTCGTAGGCGGCCGGTATCAACTGGCTGCGCACCTGCGTCAGGTCGAAGCCATGCAGTACCGCGTTCAGATAGCAGCGAATGACAGCAAGGTGCTGTGACCAGTCCAGGCTGGCATAGCGTGAGGCCGGGTTCTCGCCCAAGCCGAAGTGCCCGAGGAACGCGTCGATGCTTTGACCCGGACAGCCCGCCATGAGCAGCTCAGTGCGCAGGAAGCCGCGGCTGAAGTTGGCTGGCGCGGGAAAGCCCAGCTGCGCCAGGTTGTCCTCGACCCATCCCGGCGTCAATGCGATGGGCTTCGCGTCGTCGTCGAGCGCAAATAGTCGTTGGACAGCGCTCATTCCGAGCGACCACTCGGCGAACAGGTCCAGCCGTGCCACCACGACAGCAGCGTGCGCACGAAAGTTCGACAGCTGTTGCAGCAAGTCACCTTCCAGCGCGATCAGTCGTGCGCGATCCTCGAAGCCGCCGGACTTATCGCTAATTGCCGTGTAGATCGCCGGCGGCAGTGCAGCACCATCCAGCGCCAGCGAAGTTCGTTCGACCGCGTCCAGCAGCGCAACGGGGGAAGCAACGGCACGCAGCGAAGTGCGCAGCGCCTGCATCAGCCATGTGTAAAGGACATAGCGGTTGTGGTACCTGACGATCTCGCTGATGCGCTGGACGTCAGCTTGGTTCTCCAGATCAAGGCGAAGTCGCTCGACGAGGCTCGCGACCGCCTCTCGCCGGGCGACGAAGCGTGCTCCAACAAACCGGTCCGAGCCCCCTCCGAGGCTCGGCGCCGACGGGATCTGGCTACGTCGCTGTCGCACCAGTGCTTGTTCGTCTCTTGGCAGGATTCGATACAACGCCTTCAGGTACAGACGCGTCAATTGCTCGGCCGGGTACTGGGTGTAGAAAAGGCGAGCTTCGTTCTGTTGATTCGTCTGCCAACAGATCAGCCAGCCTGCTACCGGATCGCCCGACATTTCAGCAATGGCAACCCTGAGCGCTCGGGTGATCTTTCCGCTGGTCATGCGGCTGCGGTCAGCATTCGAGTCGACCGGGTGCAGTGCCGACTGGACTGAGAGCAAGAAGTCGCGGATCGCGTTCTGCGCGGTCTTCGGTTCCATGCCGAAGACGGAGTCGCCGGTGCGGATGGTGCGCTCCTGGTCGCGAGCGAGCTTCAGGAGCTCCTGGCCGAGGCCCGTTTGATCAGGCAGCAGAAGCGCCTCCTGCCTGGTACGTCCGATGGCCGCCGTGAGTGGTTCGAGGGTCGTCTTGTAGGCAGGAGCCAAGCTTGGGATCAAGAAGCCGACCGCCGTGACCGCATCCGCGTCGTCTGCCCCTTTGACGAGGAGGCGGGGGCGTTCGATGGGACGGCTGAGCAGGCGGTCGACCGTATCGGCATCCGCCCGGCCGACATACTCGACCGTCATCGAACGAGCTTGTTCGATGTCCATGCCAAGCACGAACATCGTCTTGGCCAATAGGGCTCCCTTCAGTGCCTGCAGCGTGCTCGTGCGCTGACCGCGAACCGCGCCGGCGGTATTGCGCTGGGCGCGTCTGAACGCTACACAAATGGCCTGCATATCTGCAGCGCTTGCCTGGTCGACCGTGCACGAGAGCGGCTGCGAGCGGAGCTCGGCGGCGCTGCGCTGAAAGCTCATGCTGCTTCGCATCGCGACGAGGGCGTCGTAGTCGCGCAGCGTGAGGATCGGTTCGACCACTTCGATAGGCGATAGGCCAGACCCTTCCAGAGCCATGCTGTCGTCACCCTGCTCGGGCGCGGGCACGAAGGCCACCTCGATCAGCGGAGTCGAGTCCTCTCCTGGGTTCGGCTGAACCACGAGAACGCTGGAGCCCGGCGCATAAGCGATGTGGCCGGGCCGCTCGTAGGACTCGGCTTGCCGGCCACGCCCGGCCCGGCGAGTGCGTGGATGCAGGCCCTCGTGCGTGAGCAACGCTGGCAGTGCCTTGAAGTAGTCGGTGACAGCGCCCAATGCCTCGCCGATGCTGGCTCTCTGCGCAGTATTGAAGGCGCGATAGTCGATCGAGAGCAGCCGGATGGCCGTGGCGAACTGCTGGGTGCTCGCGCGGGGAGGGAGCTGAACAAGAGCCCCTGCTACCTCGGTATCCGCCAACTCGCGAACGGCACGGCCCACCGGGCCAGCGTTCATCGGATTCGCAGCGAATTCACGTGCCCCGCGGTAGACCAGGAAGTCCTGCAGGCCAACCGCGGATCGCACGCGCGACTCGGCATACATGGCGAGCACATGTCCCTGGAGATGCATGTATGCCTCGCGCACGTCCTCGGGACCGTTGACCCGGTTCCATAGGGCGGCAGCGACCGGATGGCGGTCGACACGTTGGCCGACGAGCGGATGCTCGGCCTTGTTCGTAGGTGGCTCGAACAGGCGGGAAAGTCCGGGCGCTGCGGCCAGGTTCGATCGTTGATCCGAGAACCACGCCAGCCAGCCCCGGATCCTGTCCAGCGAGTCCGTCCAGCTGCCTGCCCAGGTCAAGTGAGATTCGGCAAAAGTCGGCCGGGTCACCAGGGCATTGACGTTCTCGAAGATCTGTTCGTGGCCGACCAGCAAGGGGTGCGCGCCAATCAGCCAGAGCAGGGCGTCGAGGGCCTCTTCGTCCTGGTGCTGGGCACGGGTCTCGCGGATGAGCGCCAGGTAGGCAGGACTCTCGGCCATCGCCGGGAGAGGCTCACCTCTCATGGGCGATCCTTCTCTGGATCGACCGGTGCCGGGCCTGGTGGGGCGGCCCGCTTTGACACTGCGCTGAGAGCGGTCGCCAAGGTTCGCGCGTTGAGCCGCAACGCGCGTTCCATCGTGGCCTGCGTCGTGGCCACCAGCGGATTCACGCCGGCTCGCAGCATCGCCAGGTACATCGACACCATGGCTTCGACCTGGTTTTCGCGGTGCCGGTACAGCGCGGACAGGCCCAGCACCTCCGAGCCAGCGACGAGAACCCTGTCCTGCTCGTCCATGGTGGTGCACAGCAGCGTTGGCACCACCGAGATCTCCGGATGGCGCTGCCGCAGCGCTGGCAAGAGTGCGCCGTTGGCGATGACCTGGTACATGCCGCTCGAGCGCGGAGAGCGGCTGATCAGGACCGGGTAGCAGGTCGCGAGTGCCAGCAGGCCTTCGCGTGTCCATTCGGCAAGGTCGATGAGTTGATCGCCCGCCAGATCGGCGTTGTGGCGGAGTTGCCGAACGGTGAGGTCCGTGAAGCGGATCCGGTCGATCGGCGTCAGCTCATAGCTGATGCCTTCGTAGAAGTGTTTTCGTCTGGTCATGCCACTGCGTTGCGCTTGAAGCTGGTGATGTCCGTCATGGCTTCAGGCCGTCGACGGATAAGGTCAGCATATTCAGCGCGCAGTGCGAATTACCAAATTAATTGATTGCGATGGCGGTTTTGTTGGTATTTTGCCGAGAGTATCTATTAATATTATTTAGGCCATTTTGGATATGTCATTGCACGGGTTGATAACCAGCCGTTTTCGCTGAAAACCCCCGCGATCAAGGGGGGCGACGCTGGATTGCCGGCTTGCGACGGGGTTTGCCCGAGGTCGGACAGAGCCGTGCAGAGGCGCCGGTGCGAGGCGGTCTTACAGCCTGCCGGTGGTGAGAGGTCAAGCCGAACGGAGGGTCGCGATAACGTTCAGCTTTGTCTCGAGATCCGGCAAACGCGCCTGGTTCGCGGCGTCGCCAGGCAAGTGACCGGGCAGGGCGTCTCTGAACGCCCGGGTCGTCAGCAGCGTCCGGATCTGGTCGCAGATGTAGCTGGCCAGGTCGGGCGGCGCCTGCTGCACTTCGTCGATCAGGCCAGCGCGGCCGTCGATGACGCTGATGACGTCCCCCAGGTCGTGGCTGAACAGATAGTCCCCTTGGCCGCGCCCATGGAATGCCTCGAACTTCGTGGCAAGGAACGCGGGCGCACTGATGACTTGGATGCTCGCCCCGCTGGGCAGGGCCGTCCGGGTCGCCGTCTCAGCAGCCTGTGGATACCAGCGATTGCTGAATCCCAGCACTTCCGGCAACGTCGGCATCACGTCGACGGTCACCCGGTCAACCACCCAGCGGCATATCGGAGCACCCTGGCGCAAGTCTTGTGCGAATCCACGGCTCCGCAGGGCCTCTTCCAGCGCGTAGTAATCAGGGCGAGCCAGCACTTCTGCAAGCAAGTCGACATCCTCGGTTGGGCGGATGGCCGGCTGCGCGGTGTCGGTGATCAGCAGGCCGGCAACTGCGCCGCCGACGAACACCAGTTCGCGGCAGAGATTCGGCCCAAGGCGCGCCGCCACCACTTCCAGCATGGCGACGTTCGGGTCGTTGGGGTTGAGCCAAGCTGGGTTTGGCGAAGTCACGATGACCACCGTTCATCGAGCATCTTGATTGCGAGCGCTCGCTCACGTTGGCTCCCGCCCCGTATGGCGTCGAAGAGCGCCAGCAGCTCGTACAGCGCAGGATTCCTCAGCGCAGCGCCTGGTATCGATGGGTAGAGTGGGTAGAACGCCTCGCCGCGAACCTTGCCGTCCTTGTCGGGCCACACCGGCGGCAGGTCTGATGATGGAGACACGATGGCGGCGTTCAGCGGGGCGGCAGCGTGGGCCGTCGGCACGCCACGCGTGGTGCCGCCCCTGGTGGCAGGAAAGCAGTAGCGGGCACCATGCTGCACGAAGAGGCGAAGGGGCTCGAGCAGGACCTTGGGGCGGCCCGCGGCGTCCTTTCTTGCCAACTGGGCGGCAACGGCGCGCTCCACGGCTGCGTGCACTTCCGACGCGGTCAGGCCCAGATCGGACGCCAGTGAGGCATAGCTGGGGGCATCGTCTCCGGAAAGCGTCAGTCGAAGAAGCACGAGCAGGTCTTGCGGACGCAAGACGAGCTGCGGATTTCCTTTGGATCGGGCCACTGGGCCTCCCTTCATTCTCTATTTCCGAATGGCGAATGTAGAGGTGGCGTGATGAGTTGGCAAGCAGGCGCGCCCTGACTTCTGCCTCTTGAGGTTGCGACAGGCGCGCAAGCTCTGTGCACCCTTGGGTTTGGCATCCAAAAATCAAAGATGTCATGATTGGTGCTTCTTTGCTAATATCTATGTCATGCCAAAGCGGTCTCAAGCATTGATTGAACTGCCCCCCGCGGTGCGCTCGCTCTTGCGCGAGCTGGGGGCCAACCTGTCCATCGCCCGCAAGCGGCGCAAGGAGTCGATCAAGGCCTGGGCCGGACGCATCGGGGTGTCCGAGCCGACGTTGGCACGCATGGAGCAAGGTGATCCCGGCGTCGCCTTCGGCACGTACGCCACCGCCCTCTGGATGATTGGCCGTGCCCAGGCCATCCCCGAGCTGGCAGCGCCGAACCTCGACCTTGGCGCACTTGAGAGCGAGGTGCGGGTTGCCAGGGAGCGGTCTGTACGCTCTCCGCTCTCTCTTGAAGCGCGGATCAAGTCCTCTGGCGCGGCCAAGTCCGATCCGGCGGCGAGGCCGGGCCCGGCCAAATCTCCTGGGGCCTCCTGATGGCTGCACAAGACGCCAACGGATACCAGGTGGTCGACACCCTCCATCTCTGGTGGACTGGGGACCCGGCAAGGCCCGTCTTGATCGGTGAACTTGGCATGGTGCGGACCACGAAAGGGGTATCGCTGCGCTACGCCGAGAGCTGGCGCAAGGCCGGCTTTCCGCTCAGCGAGGATCTGCCGCTGATCGACATGGAGTTCCTGCCTACCGACAAGGAGACCGCCGTCGGAGCCGTCGACGATGCCAGGCCCGACCGCTGGGGCGAGCGGGTCATCCGGTTCCTGGACAAGCCGCAGCGCCTGTCCTTGATGGAGTACCTCTACTTCGCCGGAGACGAGCGCTTCGGTGCGCTGGGTGTGTCGACTTCAAGAGATGAATACCTGGCGCGCCGCCTGGGGCCCCTGCCAGAACTTGCGGATGTGGCCCAGATCGATGAATTGGTGAAGAAGGTAGCAGCAGGTGAACCGGTGCCAGCAGAGCAGCGCCGCCTGATCGCGCCCGGCGTGACGATGGGTGGCGCGCGGCCCAAGGCGCTGCTCGCCATCGGTGGCGAGCAGTGGGTGCTGAAGTTTTCGGAGCCCGGCGAGGTTGTCGACATGCCGCTCATCGAGCACGCAGCCATGACGCTGGCCGAACAGGCGCAGATCCGCGTGGCCACCACCCGGCCCGTCGCACTGGCGCGAGGACATGCGGTTGCCGTCAAGCGTTTCGACCGATCCTTTGGTGGCGGAGGCTACCGGCGCCGACACGCCCTGTCCGCCAATGTCGCGCTCAAGGCGGCAGGCGAGCGTCTGGGCTATCCAGAGTTGGCTCAGCTGCTGCGCAGGCGCGGCGTGGCCGAGGCGTCGCTGGGCAGGGCCCAGATGGCCGAACTGTTTCGCCGCATGGTGTTCAACATCCTGATCGACAACACCGACGACCACGAAAAGAACCATGCGCTGCTGATGACCGACCGTGGCGAGTACGAACTGTCGCCCGCTTTCGACGTGTTGCCCACGGGTCACGCGCTGGGCTACCAGCAGATGCGCGTCGGCGCAGACATGGCGGACTCCACGCTTGCCAATGCCCTGTCGGAGCACGGGCAGTTCGGGCTCAAGCAGGACGAAGCCGAGTCCCAGGTTCGACAGGTGGTCGCCGTGGTGTCGGGGTGGAAGGCGCACTTCGCTGCGGCGGGTGTGCGGGCGGCCGATGTGGAGTCGCTGGCCCAACAGGTGGACCGGCCGTTTCTGGCCGACCAGCGCCGTGCCTGGGGCGGTGCCGGGTGACGTGCTGTCGTTGGCGCAGCCTGAACAGAAGACCGCAACCGCGGAGCGCATTCGCCATTCCCGAATGCCGAATGGGCGAACAACTCCAGCCCGGACGGCGTTCTGTCGATCCACTGCATGCCGGTTGGACGTCAAAGTCGGTCAGCCATCCAATGAACTTCGAGTCGCTATCGCCGAGCCAGGAGCCTTGGCCGCGCTGCAGCGAGCGCCTAGCGCGCCCGGGGTGCTCGCGGGCGCGCCGCAAGCTGCTATACTGCGACCCAACGGTCCAGACCGCCCTGCACTCTGCAGGTTGGGCATTCCGGCCAAAAGAGTAGTAATCGGCCTAGATCGGGGTTCGGTGAGCTTTGAGTCGAATGAGCTAAGTGCTTGTCGACACAGAAGAAAACCGAATAGACCCGATTTCTGCAGTATCAAGTCGCGGGGCATACTAGGGCTCATAACCCAAAGGTCGCAGGTTCAAATCCTGCCCCCGCAACCAAGAAATAGCAGTGCTGACAAGCACTTACGAAGCCCGCCCAGTGCGGGCTTCGGCGTTCTTGGGCTCTGTGTCGCGGTCTGTTTGGCCACAGGCTGCTGCCAATTCAGCGAGAGTGCTGCAGTGACCCTTGGGGCCTGTGACGACGCTTGCGGGACGTGGTCGGGGCCGATGGGTCCGCGCCGTACGTTCAGTGCCGCATCAGACGATCGACCTGCAAGGCGATGATGACCGCGCTGCAAACGTAGATCATCAGGCTGGTCCAGTCGGCCCTGATGCCGGCATCGACGGCACCATAACCTTCCAATGCCGCGGCCGCCATGATCAAGCCGCTGGCCACCAACGTACCGAGGGTGCGCCACCGGTGCCAAAGTTGCGAGCCGTGGCGGGCAGAGCCAAACAACTTCGAAGTGTTGGGGTGCATGGTGTCGAGGTGGGAGTTGACGTGTTCGGGATGCCGATGCCGCCATGGTGCATGCCGCAGGTAGAGCAAACAACCAAATCGCAAGGGTAAACCCCCGGTCCGTGCCGCAGTTGGCACGAGCGGGCGCCATCGTCCGATGAGACGATGGCGCGCCGCGCCGCCGCTCCTACCCTGCCGTCCGACAGGCAGCACAGCCTGGGCTTGGGCAACAGGAGGTCGGAATGAGACTCGCAGGCAAGGTGGCCGTCGTCACCGGGGCAGGACAGGGCATGGGGCGCGCGATCGCCCAGCGATTCGCGCAGGAAGGGGCCACCGTCGTGGCCATCGACGTCAACCTCGAAGCGGCACAGCAGACCTTGGCCGGCACCAATGGCTTGGCGCTGCAGGTCAACATCGCCGACAGTGCGGCCGTCAACGCAGCCTTCGACCAGACCATGGCCAAGCTCGGCCATGTCGATGTGCTGGTGAACAACGCCGGCGTCGGCTCCGTCGATGCATTCGCCGACATCCCCGACGACACCTGGGCTCGGGTCATCGGCGTGAACCTCACCGGCGCTTTCTTCTGCGCCCGCGCCGCGGTGCGCGCCATGACCCAGACGGGCACGCGCGGCACGGTGATCAACATCTCCAGCACGGCGGCGGTCAGCGGCGATGGCCCGGCCCACTACTGCGCCAGCAAGGCCGCGCTGATGGGCCTGACACGGAGCATGGCCAAGGAGCTGGCCAAGGCAGGCATCCGCGTCAACACGCTGGTGCCGGGGCCGACCAACACGCCGATGATGCAGGGAATCCCCAAGGAATGGGCCGACGCCATCATCGCTGGCGTGCCCATGGGCCGCATGGCCGAGCCGGAAGACATCGCCCGCGCGGCGCTGTTCCTGGCCAGTGATGACGCCGGCTTCGTCACCGGTCAGAACCTGGCGGTCAATGGCGGCAGCGCCTTCCTTTGAGCGGGAGCCCAAGATCATGAGCAAGCGACTGCAAGGCAAGGTGGCCTTTGTCTCGGGAGGCGGCACCGGCATCGGCGCGGCCACGGCGATCCGTTTCGCCCAAGAAGGGGCCACGGTGGTGATCTGCGGTCGACGCCAGTCGCCATTGGACGAGGTGGTGGCCCGCATTCGTTCGGCGGGCGGCACGGCCGAAGGCGTGCAGGCCGATGTGGGCGACGAGGCACAGTATGTTGGCGCCATCGAGGCCGCGGCGCGGCGCCACGGCAAGCTCGACATCCTCGTCAACAACGCGATGGCCTACACCTGGGGCGCGCTGGAGGGCATGTCCACCGCCGATTGGCATGCCAATTTCACCACCTCGGTTGACGGCACCTTCTGGGGCACGCGCACCGCGATGAAGCTGATGAAGGCCAATGGCGGCTCAATCATCAACCTCAGCTCGATCTGTGGCGTGCTGGGCACCGCCTGGATGTCGGGCTACTCGGCCGCCAAGGCGGCGATCATCAATTTCTCGCGCGCAGCGGCGGCAGAAGGGGCGGCGGCGAAGATCCGCGTCAACGTCGTGGTGCCGGCCGTCGTCGAGACACCGGCCACCGCCGGAATGCTGGCCGACGAGGCCTCGCGCAAGGGCACCGAGCGACTGATCCCGATGGGCCGCGTCGGCCAGCCAGAGGAACTCGCCAACGCGATCCTGTTCCTGGCCAGCGACGAGGCCTCGTACATCACCGGCGCCGCGCTGCCCGTCGATGGCGGCCGCTCGGCGGTGCTCGTCACCGCGCTCTGAGCGCGCAGAAGCGAAAGGCACCGATGGCCTGGCCCGAGACCCTCGACGAACGCATCGACCGGCTGGAGTCGATCGACGCGATCCGCCAGCTGGCGGCGCGCTATTCGCTATCGCTCGACATGCGCGACATGGATGCGCATGTCAACCTCTTCGCGCCCGACATCCGCGTCGGGCGCGACAAGGTCGGCCGTGCGCACTTCAAGGCCTGGCAGGACGCCACGCTGCGCGACCAGTTCACCGGCACCTCGCACCACCTGGGCCAGCACATCATCGAGTTCAAGGACCGCGACCACGCCACCGGCGTCGTCTACAGCAAGAACGAGCACGAATGCGGCCCCGAGTGGGTCGTCATGCAGATGCTGTACTGGGACGACTACGAGCGCATCGATGGTGCCTGGTACTTCCGTCGCCGCCTGCCCTGCTACTGGTACGCAAGCGACCTGAACAAGCCGCCGATCGGCGACATGAAGATGCGCTGGCCCGGCCGCGAGCCCTACCATGGCACCTTTCACGAGCTGTTTCCGAGCTGGAAGGCCTTCTGGGCCGAGCGACCCGACAAGGATTCGCTGCCCGAGGTGGCGCCGCCAGCGCCGCTGGAGAAGTTCCTCGAGACCATGCGCGGCGGCACGCCGGCGCCGAAGATACGGGTGCGCTGATGAAACTGATGCAAGCCTTGCAGCTCGGCGAGCTGCAGCTGGCCAACCGGGTGGTGATGGCGCCGATGACGCGCAACCGCGCCCGACCCGATGGCGTGCCCACGGAGTTGATGGTCGAGCACTACGCGCAGCGCGCCGGTGCGGGCCTGATCGTGGCCGAGGGCACCTGGCCCAGTGCCGCCGGCCAGGCCTATTGTCGCCAGCCCGGCATCGAGACCGCCGAGCAGATCACGGCCTGGCGCCGCGTCACCGACGCGGTGCATGCCAAGGGGGGCTCGATCGTCGTGCAGCTGATGCATGGCGGGCGCATCGGCAGCGGTCACATCAAGCCGGCCGGCGTAGCCACGGTGGCCCCCAGCGCCCTTCGCGCCGCGGGCGAGGTGTTCACCGATGCAGCCGGCATGCAGCCCTACGACGAGCCACAGGCACTGACCACCGAGCAAGTGCACGCCGTGATCGCCGAGCATGCCCAGGCCGCCCGCAGGGCGCGCGAGGCCGGCTTCGATGGCGTCGAGCTGCATGGCACCAGCGGCTACCTGGCGATGCAGTTCCTCAGCAGTGGCACCAACTTTCGCGATGACGAGTTCGGCGGCCCTGCGGCGAACCGCGCGCGCTTCGCCGTGCAATGCCTGCGCGCCATGGCCGCGGCCATCGGCCCGGGTCGGGTAGGTCTGCGCCTGAACCCCGGCAACACCTACAACGACACCAGCGACGAGGATTCGGCCGCCACCCACGCCGAGCTGATGCGCCAGGTGGCCACGCTGGATCTGGCCTACCTGCATGTGATGCGCTCTCCGGTGCAGGGGCTGGACGCGTTTGCCCTGGCGCGCGAGCACTTCGGGCCGCGGCTGATCCTCAACGACGGCTTCGATGGCGCCAGCGCCGAGCAGGCGCTGGCCGACGGTCAGGGGCTGGCCGTGTCTTTTGCGCGTCATTACATCGGCAACCCCGACCTTGCGCGCCGCTTGCGCGACGGACTGCCGCTGGCGCGCTTCGACCGCCGCACCCTCTACACCGCCGGTGCCGAGGGCTACATCGACTACCCGACCGCCTGACGAGCGGCGGGTGGGCTGCAAAAGGAGTTGCGCGTGAGCGAGAGACCATCCCGGCGAGCCGGTTCGCGGCCGCGCAAGTCCGCCGCCCCGGCGTCCGCCGCCCCGCAAGCCGTCGCCCAGCCCATCGCTGTCAGCGGCTCGCAATCAGGCCTCGGGCTGGCGATCCGCCAGCGGCTCGAGGCCTCGGGCCGGCAGGTCATCGGCATCGATCTGCCCGGCAAGGGCGCCGAGGTCGAGGCCGACCTGTCGACCGAGGCCGGGCGCACCGACGCTGTCGAAGGTGTTCTCGAACGTTGCGATGGCACTCTGGCCGGCCTGGTGGCCAATGCCGGCGTCGATTCACCGAACGCCCAACTCACCTTCGACGTGAATTTCCACGGCGCGGTCGACCTGCTCGAGGGCCTGAGACCGGCGCTGGCACGGGCCGGACGGGCGGCGGCGGTGGTGACTGTCTCGCACGCAGTGATGATCTCGCCGGGCATTCGCAGCGCGGCGGCCGATGCGCTGCTGGCCGGCCATGGTCGGCGGGCGGCCTTGTATGCCGGCCGTTCACCCGGCGCGCCCTATGCGGTGAGCAAGCTGGCGCTGGCACGCTGGATCCGCCGGCATGCTGCCACGGCGGCCTGGGCCGGCGCGGGCATCTCGCTCAACGGGGTCTGCCCCGGCGCCATTCACACGCCGCTGCTGGAGAAGGACCTGGCCGACCCGATGAAGGGCCGGATCATCCGCGCCATGCCCCAGCCGCTCGGCGCCATCGCGCAGCCGTCCGACCTGGCGGGCATCTTCGAGTTCCTGCTCTCGCCCGAGGCCCGCTACATCGTCGGCCAGTTGCTGGTCACCGATGGCGGGCTCGAGAGCCTGTGGCGCGGCGAGGATTGGCCGCGGCCCTGGAGCGTCTCGATGCCCGGGTTCCTGCTCAGGCTCTTCGGCAGCCGAGCGGTGGCAGCGGCCAAGGCCCGATAGTCTCAACGGACGATGATCCTGCAGGGGGGGGCGGACACACTCGATCGCAGTTTCCGAACTTGCGACTGAAAGCCTCAACATGATCGATATTCGCGGCCTCGCCTATGTGGTGACCGAAACCACCGACATCGCGCGCTGGAAGACCTTCGCCGAAGGCGTGCTGGGCATGATGACCAGCCCGGCACCGGGCGGTGGCCTGTACGTGAAGATGGACGAGCGGCAGTTCCGCTTCATCGTGCAGCCCGGTGCGCGCGATGCCTATGTCGCCAGTGGCTGGGAGGTGCTCGACCAGCGCGCGTTCGAGGCTGGCCTGGCAACGCTCAAGGCCAGCAACACGGCGTTCGAGCTGGCCGATGCCGCCGCCTGTCGTGCGCGATGGGTGCAGCAACTGGCCAGCTTCACGGATCCGGCCGGCAACCGGCACGAGCTGATCTGGGGCTTCCAGTCCGACTTCGTGCACTTCGCCTCCCCTGCGGGCGTGCGACGATTCGTCACCGGCCCGATCGGCATGGGCCACACCGTGCTGCCGGCGCCCAACTTCGACGAGACCACCCGATTCGTCCGCGAGGTGATGGGCTTCGGTCTGTCGGACATCTTCAACTTCAGACCTGCCGGCGAGGATGGCCCGGCGTTGCCGATCCACTTCTTCCACTGCAACAACGGGCGGCACCACAGCCTGGCGCTGGCGGGCTTTCCGGTGGAAGCCGGTTGCGTGCACGTGATGGTCGAGGTGGAGAGCCTGCCCGACGTGGGCCGCGCGATGGACCGCATGCGCGAGCACCAGGTGCAGCAGACGGCCACCCTCGGCCAGCACACCAACGACCGGATGACTTCGTTCTACATGCGCAGTCCCTCGAACTTCGAGATCGAGTTCGGCTTTGGCGGTGCGGTGCTCGATTGGCAGCAGCACATCGTCCACGAGTTCACCAAGGTGAGCTTGTGGGGACACGACTTTTCGGTCGGCAATGCCACCCGGGGCTGAGGCCATGGCCGACAAGCGAATGAGCGCCGCCCACGTGGTGGCCCAGTTGAAGGACGGCATGACGCTGGGGATCGGTGGCTGGGGGCCGCGGCGCAAGCCCATGGCCCTGGTGCGCGAGATCCTGCGCAGCCCGCTGAAGGACTTGACCATCGTCTCCTACGGCGGCGCCGACGTGGGCATGCTGTGCGCGGCCGGCAAGGTGAAGAAGCTGGTGTTCGCCTTCGTCTCGCTGGACTTCATCCCGCTGGAGCCCTACTTCCGCATGGCACGCCAGTCGGGCGCCATCGAGGTGATGGAGATCGACGAGGGCCTGTTCATGCTGGGCCTGAAGGCCGCCGGCATGCGCGTGCCCTTCATCCCCACCCGTGTCGGCCTGGGCACCGACGTGCTCAAGCACAACCCGTCGATCCAGCTGGTGGATTCGCCCTACGACGGCAAGCACTGGCTGGCGATGCCGGCCCTGCCGCTGGACGCCGCGCTGCTGCACGTGGACCGCGCCGACGCTCGCGGCGTGTGCCAGGTCAAGGGCCCCGATCTGTACATGGACGATCTGTTTGCCCGCGCCGCGAAGCACACCTATGTGAGCTGTGACGAACTGGTCGACGGCAGTGTCTTCGCGCAGGGCGACGAAGCACGTTACGTGTTCTGGGAGCGCGCACAGACCACCGGTGTGGTGCACCTGCCCTGCGGTGCCCACCCGAGCAGTTGCGCACCGCTGCACGGCTTCGATGTGAAGCACTTCAAGGAATACGTGGCCAGCGCCAAGGAGCCGGGTGGTTGGCAGGGCTATTACGATAAGTACGTGTCCTGCAGCGAAGCCGAATACCTGGCCCGCGTCGGCGGCGAAGCGGCGGTGCGCCAGCTGCCGCTGCCGGTGTTCTGAGGACGACCCCATGACAGAACCCACTCTGGTCGACCGCATCATCTGCGCTGCCGCCCTGGCCTGGCGCGGCGACGGCGAGGTGCTGGCCACCGGCATCGGCACCGTCCCGCGCCTGGCCGCCAGCCTGTGCATGGCCTCGATCAACACCGACCTGATGATGACCGACAGCGAAGCCTGGATCGTGCGCGAGCCCGTGCCGATCGGTCCGCGCGGCGACTACATCGTCCAGCGCGAAAGCCACATGGGCTTCGCGCGCATCTTCGACAACGTGTGGGGCGGCAAGCGCCACGCGATGGTCGGCCCCACGCAGATGGACCGCTTCGGCCAGGCCAACATCTCGGCGTTGGGCCCCGACTACGCGCGGCCCAAAACCCAGATGCTGGGCATGCGCGGCTACCCTGGCAACTCGATCAACCACGCCAATTCGTTCTTCGTTCCCAACCATTCGCCCAAGGTGTTCGTGCCCGGCGAGGTGGACATGGTCTGCTCGGTAGGCTACAACCCGGCGCGCCTGGCGCGCGGCTGGAGCCTGGACGAGATCGACATCCGCCTGGTCGTCACCAACCTGTGCGTGATGGACTTCGGCGGGCCGGCGCATCAACTTCGCATCGTCTCGCTGCATCCTGGCGTCAGCGCCGAGCAGGTGCAGCAGGCCACGGGCTTTGCGCTGCACATCGACGCTGCCGTGCCGCAGACCGCCGCGCCCAGCCCGGCGCAGATGGCCCTGTTGGCGCGGCTGGACCCTCACAACCTGCGCGCCACGGCGCTGGGAGCCTGACGATGAGCCAAGACCCGGGCGATGCCTTCGTCGCGCGTGACGACCGATCGGTCTACGAGACCGAGCTGCCGGTGCTCTATGACGTGAAGGACGGCATCGCCACCGTCACGATGAACCGGCCCACGTTCAACAACGCGCAGAACTCGCAGATGACCTATGCGCTGGACGCGTCGTTCCGCCGCGCGGTCGACGACGACGCGGTCAAGGTGATCGTGCTGCGCGGCGCAGGCAAGCACTTCAGCGCCGGCCACGACATCGGCACGCCGGGGCGCGACATCGACAAGCCCTTCGACCGGCAATCGCTCTGGTGGGACCACACCAACAAGCCCGGCGGCGAGCAGTACTTCGTGCGCGAGCAGGAGGTGTACCTGGGCATGTGCCGCCGCTGGCACGACCTGCCCAAGCCCACCATCGCGATGGTGCAAGGCGCCTGCATCGCCGGCGGGCTGATGCTGGCCTGGGTGTGCGATCTGATCGTGGCCAGCGAGGACGCGTTCTTCCAGGATCCGGTGGTGCGCATGGGCATCCCCGGCGTGGAGTACTTTGCCCACGCGCATGAGCTGAACCCGCGCGTGGCCAAGGAATTCCTGTTCCTGGGCGAGCGCATGCCCGCCGCGCGCGCGCAGCAGATGGGCATGGTCAACCGCGTGGTGCCGCGCGACGAACTCGAAGCGCGCACCTACGAATGGGCCGCCAAGATCGCCGCACAGCCGCGCATGGGCCTGGCCCTGACCAAGACCGTGATCAACCGCGTGGAAGAGCTGCAGGGCCTGCGCACCACGATGGACATCGCCTTCGGCTACCACCACTTCGCCCACACCCACAGCCAGCTGCTGGGCGCCGGCACCTTGGGCGGGCAGGACGCCAAGAGCATGGTGGCCGGCAACAAGGCGGCCGAGAAGAAAACCGGATGACCGCTTTGCGCCTGCACACGCCGTTGTGCGATCTGCTGGGCTGCCGATATCCGATCGTGCAGACCGCGATGGGCTGGGTGGCCGGGCCCGCGCTGGTGGCGGCCACCACCAACGCCGGCGGCTTCGGCTTCCTGGCCGGTGCCACGATCCCGGCCGATCGCATCGAGGCCGACATCCTGGAAGTGAAGCGCCTCACCGGTGACGCGCCCTTCGGCCTGAACTTCCACATGTTCCAGCCCAATGCGCAGCAGTTGCTCGATCTGGCGGTCAAGCACCGCATCCGCGCGGTGAGCTATGGCCGCGGCCCGGACAAACAGGTGATCGGCCGGCTGCGCGAGGCCGGCATCGTCTGCATGCCCACGGTGGGCGCACTCAAGCATGCGCAGAAGGCGATCGAGATGGGTGCCAACGTCATCACCATCCAGGGTGGCGAGGGCGGCGGCCACACCGGCTCGATCCCCACCACCGTGCTGCTGCCGCAGGTGGTGGACGCGGTGAAGGTGCCGGTGGTGGCCGCCGGCGGCTTCTACGACGGCCGTGGCCTGGTGGCTGCGCTCGCCTTCGGCGCGCAAGGCATCGCGATGGGCACGCGCTTCCTGATGACCAGCGATTCGGGCGTGCCCGCCGCCACGCTCGATCGCTACCTGCAGGTGAAGGACGCCGACCGCATCCGCGTCTCGCCGCTGGTGGACGGCATGCCGCAGCGCATGATCGACAACGAATACCTGGCGATGCTGGAGCAGGCCTCGCCCTTCAAGCGGGTCTGGATCGCCGTGCAAAGCGCTCTGCAATGGAAGGCCCAGACCGGCATGACCAGCGCCCACGCCGCCAAGCTGCTGTGGCAGGCCTTGCGCGAAGACCCCGCCACCGTGGCCCAGACCGTGATGGCGGCCAACGCGCCGGTGCTGCTGCAGCGCTCGATGCAGGAAGGCAAGCCGGCCGAGGGTGTGATGTCCTCGGGCCAGGTGGCGGCCCTGATCGGCCGGCTGCAATCGTGTGACGAGGTCATCGCCGGCATCGTGGCGCAGGCCGGCGAGCGCCTGGCCGCGCTGGCCTCGATGACGGCACAGGAGACTTCGCATGGCTGACCAGTTCACTTCCACCCTGCACGCCAACGGTGTGGCCGAGGTGGTGCTCGACCGCCCTCCGGTCAATGCGCTCAACGCCGCCGGCTGGCATGGCCTGGCGTCTGAAATACGCGCACTCGGCCAACGCAGCGAGGTGCGCGTGATCGTGATCCGGGCCGAAGGCAAGGGCTTCTGCGCCGGGGTGGACATCAAGGAGCTCAACGCCGACGCGGGCCTGATCGTCAGCGTGAACGCCGGCAACTACGCCACCTTCGAGGCGGTGCACCTGAACCCCGTGCCGGTGATCGCGGCGGTGCAGGGTTTCGTGCTGGGCGGTGGCATCGGCATCTGCGGCGCCGCCGACATCGTCGTCGCCGCCGAGGACGCGAGCTTTGGCTTGCCCGAGGTGGACCGGGGCGCCATGGGCGGCGCGGCCCACCTGCAGCGCATGTTCGGTGTGCAGAAGACGCGCTACCTGTTCTTCACCGGCGAGATGATCGGCGCCGCCGAGGCGCTGCGCCTGGGCGCCATCGAGCGCGTGGTGCCGCGCGAGCAATTGCGCGACACGGCGATGGCCATCGCCGCCAAGATCGCCGCCAAGAGCCCGGCGATGATCCGCATCGCCAAGGAGGCGCTCACCGGCATCGAGGACGGCGACCTGGAGGCCAAGTACCGCTGGGAGCAGGGCTTCACGCTGCAGGCCTACATGAGCCCCGATTCGGCCGAGACGCGCCGGGCCTTCGTCGACAAGCGCGACGCGAAGTTCTGACACGCAAGGAAAGCGTCCATGGACCTGAGCTTCACCCCCGAACAGCAGGCCTTTCGTGCCGAGGTGCGCGCCTGGCTGCAGACCCATGTGCCCCAGCAGGCCTTTGGCAGCTACGACACCCGAGAGGGCTTCGAGCAGCATCGCGGCTGGGAGGCCAAGCTGGCCGAAGGCGGCTTCAGCAGCGTCACCTGGCCCAAGGCACTGGGCGGCCGCGGCAGCGACCTGATCGAGTGGCTGATCTTCGAGGAAGAGTACTGGGCCGCCGATGCACCGCAACGCGTCAACCAGAACGGCATCCTGCTGCTCGGGCCTACGCTGATGGAGTTCGGCACGCCGGAGCAGAAGGCGCGCTTCCTGCCCGGCACCGCGCGCTGCGAACTGATGTGGGCGCAGGGCTGGAGCGAGCCCAACGCGGGTTCGGACATGGCGGCGATCACCAGCAAGGCGATCCGTGTCCAAGACGGCGAGGGCGACGGCTACGTCATCAACGGCCAGAAGACCTGGTCCACGCGCGCGCTGTTCGCCAACTGGCTGTTCGGCCTTTTTCGCAGCGATCCGGCGTCCACGCGCCACCATGGCCTGTCCTACCTGCTGGTGCCGCTGGATGCACCGGGCGTCACCATCCGCCCCATCAAGGCGCTGAACGGCAAGCAGGCCTTCGCCGAGGTCTTCTTCGACAACGTGCGTGTGCCCGCAGCCAACCGCCTGGGCGACGAAGGTCAGGGTTGGCACGTGGCGATGGCCACCGCCGGCTTCGAGCGCGGCCTGCTGTTGCGCTCGCCGGCGCGTTTCCAGCGCACCGCGCAAAAGCTGGTGCAGCTGTACCTGCGCCACCGCGACAGCGCCGACCGCGATCCGGCCATCCGCGAGGCCGTGCTCAAGGCCTGGATGGACGCCGAGGCCTACAACCTGGCGAGTTATCACACGGTGGGCCGCGTCGCCAAGGGCGCCACCATCGGCGCCGAAGCCAGCACCAACAAGATCTTCTGGAGCGAGCTCGATCTGCAGATGCACGAGACCGCGATGCGCATCCTCGGTGCGCAAGCGGAGTGGCGTGACGATGCCGAATCGCACGACTGGCTCGAAGGCTTTCTCTTCGCGCAGGCCGGCCCCATCTACGCCGGCACCAACGAGATCCAGCGCAACATCATTGCCGAGCGCATGCTCGGTTTGCCGAAATGAGCACCCCGGGGCCTGCGGCGGGGGGGGGGGGGGGGCCGGGACGGGCGCCGGGGTGCTGCGTGCTCAGGAGAACTAGAGTGGACTTCACTTTCACCGACGATCAGATCGCCTTCCGCGACGCGATCAGCCGCTTCCTGATGACCGAGGCCGCGCCCGAGATGCTGCGCGAGATCTGGGAGACCGACGTGGGCCGCTCGCCCGAGCTGCGCGCCAAGATCGCGGCGCAGGGGCTGATGGGCCTGTCGGTGCCCGAGGCGCAGGGCGGCATGGGCCTGGGCGACATCGACTGGGTGCTGATGACCCAGGAGCTGGGCTATTACGCCATCCCCGATTCCCTGGCCGACACCGCCTACCTGGCCGTGGGCCTGCTCGCTGGCCTGCCCGTTGGCCACCCTGCGGCCGCCGCCTGGCTGCCGCGCATCGTGGACGGCAGCGTGCGCATCGCCGTGGGCCACCCCATCAACCCCTGGGTGGCCGATGCCCACCTGGCCGATCTGCTGTTGTTGCCGCATGGCGGCGAGCTTCATGCCGTGCCGCATGAGGCCGTGACGCTGGCGCCACAGGCCAGCATCGACGCCTCGCGCCGCCTGGCGCAGGTGCGCTGGACGCCTTCACCCGCCACCCGCATCGCCAGTGCCAGCGAGGGCGACGCGCTGTGGTGCGAGGCGCTCAACCGGGGCGCGCTCAACGTGGCCGGTCAATGCGTCGGCCTGGCCCAGCGCATGTTGGACATGTCGGTCGACTACGTGGCCCAGCGCAAGCAGTTCGGCAAAGCCATCGGCAGCTTCCAGGCCGTCAAGCACCACCTGGCCGACGTGGCCACCAAGATCGAATTCGCCAAGCCGGTGCTCTATCGCGCGGCCGTGGCGCTGGCCCATGGCGACGACAACACCGATGCACTGATCTCGCACGCCAAGCTGGCCTGTGGCGACGCCGCCTGGACGGCCGGCCGCAAGGGCATCCAGGTGCACGGCGCCATGGGCTACACCTGGGAGGTGGACCTGCAGATGTTCATGAAGCGCGCCTGGGTGCTGGACGCCGCCTGGGGCGACCGCGGTTTCCACAAGGACCGCTTGGGGCGAGCCTTGTTCCGCACCGAGGGCGCACCCCTCGGCCCCGCCGCCACCCTGGGCAGAGCTCGCCATGGCTGAGGCCTTCATCGTCGACGCCTTGCGTTCGCCCACCGGCAAGCGCAAGGGCTCGCTCGCCCACGTGCATGGCGCCGACCTCGGCGCGCATGTGATCAAGGCCATCGTCGAACGCAACGCCATCCCCGCCGCCGAGTACGACGACGTGATCTTCGGCTGCGTGGACACCATCGGTGCGCTGGCCGGCGACATCGCGCGCACCGCCTGGCTGGCCGCCGGCCTGCCGCTCAACGTGCCCGGCACCACCATCGATCGGCAATGCGGCAGCTCGCAGCAGGCCGTGCACTTTGCCGCCCAGGCGGTGATGAGCGGCACGCAAGACGTGGTGCTGGCCGGCGGCGTGCAGACCATGAGCAGCATCCCCATCTCCTCGGCCATGCTGGCCGGGCAGCCGCTGGGCTTCACCACGCCGTTTGCGCAAAGCATCGGCTGGCGCGCGCGCTTCGGTGATGCGCCGGTGAACCAGTTCTACGCTGCGCAGCGCATTGCCGATCACTGGGGCCTGAGCCGCGCCGATCTCGAAGCCTTCGCCAAGGAGAGCCACGACCGCGCCTTGCGCGCCATCGCCGAGGGCCGTTTCGACCGCGAGGTGGTGCCGTACCCTTTGCCGGGGGGCGACTTCCGCATGGACGAGACCGCCCGCGCCAGCACGCTCGACAAGCTGGCCACGCTGCAGCCGGTGGACCCGGCCTACCCCAAGATCACCGCGGCCGTCTCCAGCAGCACCTGCGACGCCGCAGCGGCGGTGCTGGTGGTCAGCGAGGCCGCGCTGAAGCGCTACGGCCTGAAGCCCCGCGCCCGCATCCACCACCTCAGCGTGTTGGCCGACGACCCGATCTGGCACCTCACCGCGCCCATCCCTGCCACCGCGCGTGCGATGAAGAAGGCCGGCATGACGCTGGACGACATCGATCTGGTGGAGATCAACGAGGCCTTCGCCTCGGTGGCCATGGCCTGGCTGAAGGAAACCGGTTATCCGCACGCGCGCACCAACGTCAATGGCGGTGCCATCGCGCTGGGCCACCCACTCGGCGCCAGTGGCGCCAAGCTGATGACCACGCTGCTGCACGAGCTGGAGCGCAGTGGCGGCCGCTTCGGCCTGCAGACCATGTGCGAAGGCGGCGGGCAGGCCAACGTCACCATCATCGAGCGGGTTTGAGCGCGGGCTGATCGGGCGTGCCGCGCGCACCAAGGTCTGGCTGCGGCCGGCGACCAGATCGCGCGCCAGGCCCCCCGCAAGCCCAGTGACGGAAATCACGCCAGGCCGCCACCTCGTGCAGGCGCTGCGGTTCAGCTTGAAGCCTGCGAGTCCGATAGTTCCGCAAGGGCCACCACAGGGGCAGGCCGCCGATGATGTTTGCGGCCGTGAAGGCCTGGCGATGAACATGACGCTGGTGCGTCTGTTCACCCTTTGAAACCCACCGACCCGAGCAGAGCCGCCGACATGTCCATCCTGGGACTGCATCACAGCGCCTACCGCTGCCGTGACTCGGAGCAGACACGCGCCTTCTACGAGGACTTTCTCGGATTGCCCCTGGTCAACACCTTGGAGATCCATGTCACCAAGACCGGGCGCACAACCGACACGCTGCACACCTTCTTTGGCATGGCCGACGGCTCGTGCCTGGCGTTCTTCGAGGCGCCTGACATGCCATTTGATTTCAAGCCGCAGCACGACTACGACCTGCACATCGCGTTGGAGGTGGATCGCGCCACGCTCGCGGCGATGCTGGACAAGGGCCGATCGTTGGGCATGGACACCCGCGGCATCGTCGATCACGGGATGTTCGATTCGCTGTACTTCCGCGACCCCAACGGCTATGTGATCGAGCTGGCCTGCAAGTGCGATGGCCACGATGAGGCCATGGATCCGGCCCGCAACCTGGCCCGTGCCAAGCTCGACCGCTGGATCGCGGCGCGTCGTACCGGCCGCTGAGCTGCACCGGAGCCGAAGTGCAGTGCGCCGACCACCCAGCCGAGCTGCCGCCCGCCGCGGCCGATCCGGCCAGCGCCGCCGAACAGCTTCAGGCGCAGAACCTTGCGCTGCGCAACGAGCTTGACCTGTTGCGCGACGCGCTGGAACGCATGCCGCACGGCATGTGCGCGTTCGACGGCCAGGACAGGCTGGTGATCGCCAACGCCCGCTATCGCAAGATCTGGTGCCTGCCCGACGAGGTGGTGCGCCCCGGGGCCACATTCCGCCAGATCATGGACGCCACGCCGGGCCGCGAAACCGCCGCCAGTCGCTCCCGGCCCCCACCGGCCTCTGGCAGCGAGGGCACACGTTGGCGCGAGTGGCAGCTCGATGATGGGCGCTTGGTCGAGGTTGTGGTCTCGCGCCGCGCCGACGGCAGCTGCGTGGCGCTGCACGAGGACGTGACCGAGCAGCGCCAGGCACAGGAGCGCATCAACTTCCTGGCACGCCACGACCTGCTGACCGGGCTGCCCAACCGCGGCGTGCTGCGCGAGGAGATCGAGCGCGCGCTGGTCGGCAATCGCCGCGGCGAGCCCATGGCGCTGTTGTGCCTGGACCTGGACCGCTTCAAGCCCGTCAACGACACCTACGGCCATGCTGCGGGCGATGCGCTGCTCAAGCAGGTGGCGCAGCGTTTGCGTGAATGCGTGCGCGAGGCCGATGTCGTGGCCCGCGTGGGTGGCGACGAATTTGCGGTGGTGCAGCGGGGCGGCGTGCAGCCTGCCGGATCCTCAAGCCTTGCCCAGCGCATCATCGAGGTGCTGTGCCGGCCCTTCGAGCTCGAAGGCCATGTGGTGCACATCGGCACCAGCGTGGGCATCGCGCTGGCGCCGCATGACGGGGAAGACCCCGAGACCTTGCAGCGCAATGCCGATCTGGCGCTGTACCGTGCCAAGTCCGACGGCCGCGGCACCTTGAGCTACTTCGAGCCGGAGATGAACGATCGCATCGAGGCCCGGCGTGGCCTGGAAAACGAGTTGCGCAGCGCCATCAACGAACGCCAATTCGCGCTGGCCTACCAGCCGCGCTTCGACCTGCGGTCGGGCCAAGTGGTGGGGGTGGAGGCGCTGCTGCGCTGGCAGCATCCAAAACGCGGGGTGGTGCAGCCGGGCGACTTCATCTCGCTGGCCGAGGAAACCGGTCTCATCCTGCCGATGGGCCGCTGGGTGCTGGAGCAGGCCTGCCGCGACGCCTTGTCCTGGCCGGGGCATGTGACGCTGTCCGTCAATGTGTCGGTGGTGCAGTTTCTGCACGGCGCCGTGCTGCCGGACGTGATGCATGCGCTGGCCGCCACCGGACTGCCGGCCCGCCGGCTGGAGCTGGAGATCACCGAGTCCACGATGATCAAGGACACCCCCACCGTGCTGGCTGCGCTGCACGCCCTGCGTGACAAGGGGGTGCGCATCGCGTTGGACGATTTCGGCACGGGATTCTCATCACTCAGCCATTTGCGCAGCTACCCGTTCGACCACCTGAAGATCGACCGCAGCTTCGTGCGCGATGCGCCGGAGCGGCCCGATCTGTGCGCCATCATCCGTGGCGTAGCGGTGCTGGCCGAGGGCATGAACATGCAGACCACGATCGAAGGCGTGGAGACTGCCGAACAGCTGCGTGCCGTTCGCCCGCTGGGCTGCGGTGCGGTGCAGGGCTTCCTGCTTGGCCGGCCGATGCCGGCGGCGGCGTTGGCCGGCGTGATCGCCAAGCCGACCGAGTGGTGCGAGCCGTGCCTCCCGCCCCAACAGCAGAACCCTCAACGTGCCGGTTGAAGCCCAGGGCTGCCTGTAGCGGATCGTCGACGCCATCTTGGCGCAGCAGCCCCGCAACCGGCCCACCGTGTCCCGACCCCGCGCGCCCCGACTCGTCCATCGGGACGATGCCTCGCAACCCCGCACCGATCAGCATCGGGTGGTCAGCAACGCCAGCCCAGCGGCCCACCTCCCATGCCCATCTGCAACAACCGAACCGTCCTCATCACCGGCGCTGGCGGCGGCCTGGGCCGCGCCTATGCGCTGGCTTTCGCCGCCGAAGGGGCCTGCGTCGTCGTCAACGATGTGCGCGCCGAGGCGGCGCTGGCCGTGGCCGATGAAGTGAAGGCGGCCGGCGGCAAGGCGCTGGCCAACAGCGGCGACATCACCACGATTGCCGGCGCGCAGGCCATCGTCGACGCCGCCGTGGCGGCCTTTGGCGAGGTGCATGTGCTGGTGAACAACGCCGGCATCCTGCGCGACCGCATGTTCCTCTCGCTCGGCGAGGACGATTGGGACGCGGTGATGCGCGTGCACTTGAAGGGCCACTTCTGCCTGGCCAACGTGCTGGGCCGGCGCTGGCGCGATGCCAGGAAGGCCGGGCAGGCCGTGGATGCGCGCATCATCAACACCAGCTCGGGCGCGGGCCTGCAGGGCTCCATCGGGCAGAGCAACTATGTGGCGGCCAAGGCCGGCATTGCCGGGCTCACGCTGGTGCAGGCCGCTGAACTGGCGCGCTATGGCATCACCGTGAACTGCCTGGCGCCGGCGGCGCGCACCTCGATGACCGAAGGTGCGATGCCCGAGCTGGTGAAGAAGCCCGACTCGGGCTTCGACGTGTGGGATCCGGCGAACGTGGCTTCGATCGTGGTGTGGCTGGGCAGCCCGCTGTCGGCGCATGTCACCGGGCGCTGCTTTGAGGCCAAGGGCGGCGAGCTGTCGGTGGCCGATGGCTGGCACACCGGTGCCATCACCGACAAGGGCGCCCGTTGGGATCCGGCCGAGCTGGGCCCGGTGGTCGATCGGCTGATCGCCGACGGCCGGGCGCCGCAGAAGGTCTACGGCACCTGAGCTGATGGCGCTGACGCTCGAACAACAGCACATCGCCGACAGCGCGGCCGAGCTGCTGGGCCAGCGTGCCGGCTCGGCTGCGGTGCGGGCGGCCATCGAGCAAGGTGGCTTCGACCGGGACCTCTGGCAGCAGGTGGCCGAGCTGGGTTGGTGTGGCGTGCACCTGCCCGAGCAGCATGGCGGCCTGGGACTCGGCCTCACCGAACTGTGCCTGCTGGCCGAGGCGCTGGGGCGCCATCTGGCGCCCGTGCCGTGGTTTGAAACCGCTGTGCTGGCGGGCCTGGCGCTGAAGGCCTTGCCTGCGGTGGGGCCGGTTGAGGATCACGCTGGCCGGGCCTTGCAGCGCATCGCCAGTGGCGCTTGCGTCGCCACGCTGTCGCTGGGCGACGATGCCCTGCGCTGGACCGGCCGGCACGGCGCACTGCGTGCCACCGCCGCGGGCGAGGGATGGCGTGTCGAGGGCGTCACGGCGCCCTTGCCGGCGGCCGGCTCGGCAGATCTGCTGCTGCTCACGGCCAGCACCGCGTCCGGTGAGCCGCTGTTGCTGGCCGTGCCGGGCGATGCCGCAGGCCTGAGCGTGCAACGCGTGGCCAATCACGATCTCACCCGGCCGCTGGCGCGCGTGGGCCTGGCTGGCGTGGCCCTGCCGGGCGCTGCTTGCCTGGCCCGCGGGCCGGCGGTGGACGCCTTGCTGCAGGGCGTGCAGCAGCGTGCCGCCATCGTGCTGGCCGCCGAGCAGCTGGGCGTGGCCCAGCGCAGCCTGGATCTGGCCGTGGCCTACACCGGTGAGCGCACCCAGTTCGGCCAGCCGGTGGCGCGATTTCAGGCGGTCAAGCACCGTTGTGCGCAGACCATGGTGGCGGTGGAACTGGCCCGCTCGGCCGTGTTGGGCGCTGCAGCGGCGGTGGACGCGGGCGCGCAGGGCGCCGATCTGGCCCGAGCGGCGGCGATGGCCCGCTGCCATGCGGCGGACGCCGCGCGCGTGGCAACCCAGGAGTCGATCCAGCTGCACGGCGGCATGGGCTACACCTGGGACTGCGACGCCCACCTCCACTTCAAGCGAGCCCAGGCCGCCAGCCAATGGCTGGGCCCCTGCGGCGAATGGCTGGATCGCGTGGCCGATGCCATGGCCACAACGGCCGATGCCGAGCGCGCGCCGGTTGCGGCCCCGGCCAACGAGCCCGCGCCGGATGCCGCGCTGCGTGGCGAGGTGCTGCAATGGATGCAGCAGCACCTGCAAGGCCGCTTCGCGGCGTTGCGCCACCAGGGCGGCCTGGTCGGCCCGGGCGACGCCGGCTTCTCCGCCGATCTGGCCAAGGCCTGGGAGCAGCAGCTGGCCGCTGGCGGCTGGGTCGGCATCGGCTGGCCACGGCGCTTTGGCGGGCGCGAGCTGCCGATCGCGCAGCAGGTCGTCGTGCACGAGGCCTACGCACGCGCCGGCGGGCCCGGCCGACTGGGCCACATCGGCGAGCACTTGCTGGCGCCCACGCTGATGGCCTTTGGCACGCCCGAGCAGCAGCAGCGCTTCCTGCCCGGCATCCGCGCCGGCACCGAGTATTGGGCGCAGGGCTATTCCGAACCCAACGCAGGCTCTGACCTGGCCAATGTGCAGACGCGTGCGCGGCTGGAGGGCGCCGCCTGGGTGATCGACGGCCAGAAGGTGTGGACCTCGTGGGCACGCGAAGCCGACTGGATCTTCGTGCTCGCGCGCACCGAGCCCGGCTCGCTGCGGCACCAGGGCTTGTCGCTGCTGCTGGTGCCGCTGCGCCAACCGGGCATCACCATCCGCCCCATCCGGCAGATCACCGGCGGCGCCGAATTCAACGAGGTGTTCTTCGACGGCGCCCGCACCGAAGCCTCGCTGTGCCTGGGCGCGCCGGGCCAGGGCTGGAAGGTGGCGATGGCCTTGCTGGGCTTTGAGCGCGGCGTGTCCACGCTGGGCCAGCAGGCGCACTTCGAAGGCGAGTTGAACGACCTGATCGCCGCGGCCCGGCGCAACGGCGCGCTGGCCGATCCGGTGCTGCGCCGGCGCATCGCCCAGGCCGCGCTGGCGCTGCAGGCGCAGCGCTGCAACGCCTTGCGCGTGCTCGACGCGGCCGAGGGCGCCACGCCAGGCCGCGAGGCGCTGGTCGCCAAGTACATCTGGTCGAACTGGCGCCGCGACCTCGGCGCCCTGGCCGCCGACGTGATGGGCCTGCACACCGACGCCATCGACGACGACCCCAGCGCCCAGCGCCTGCGCGCGCTCTGGCTCACCAGCCGCGCCGACACCGTTTACGCCGGCAGCAACGAGATCCAGCTCAACCTGATCGCCGAGCGCGGGCTGGGCATGCCGCGCTGATGGCCGACCCCCCACCCCGCGAGAACACCATGACCGACATCGCCCCCCGCATGCAAGCCGCCGTGCACGAGTACGTGCGCGCCCTCAACGCCGGCGACCTGGCCGCCATCGTGGCGCTGTATGCCGACGATGCGGTGGTCGAAGACCCCGTGGGCTCCGAGCCCAAGCGTGGCATCGAGGCCATCCGAGCCTTCTATGCCGGCTCGGTGGCGCTGAAGCTGGAGGTGGCCCTGGCCGGCGAGGTGCGCTGCGTCGGCCACGAGTGCGCCTTTGCGTTTGCCGTCTCCTTCACCCACGCTGGCCAGCGCACGACCATCCGCCCGATCGACACCATGCGCTTCGACGAGGCCGGACGCATCGTGCAAATGCGCGCCTACTTCGGGCCGGGCAACATCCATCCGGGTTGAGTCCTGCAGGCGGCGCGGGCCTCGTCCATCGGGACGATGCCGCCCGGCGGTCGACCGGGGAGCATCGCGCACTCCACTTCACGCTGCGCAAGCCATGGCCCTCAAACCCGCCCCCGACTACGTGCCCGCCCACGGCCTGCTGCGCGGCAAATCGGTGCTGGTGACGGCTGCCGCCGGCGCCGGCATCGGCTTTGCGGCCGCCAAGCGCTGCGCCGAGGAGGGCTGCCGCGCACTGGTGGTGAGCGATGTGCACGAGCGGCGCCTGGCCGAGGCCGTGGCGGCACTGCAGCGCGAGACCGGCCTGGCCCAGGTGCATGGCCTGCTGTGCGATGTGTCGAAAGAGGAGCAGGTGCAGGCCCTGATGGCCTTTGCCGAAGACCGGCTCGGCGGCACCGACGTGCTGATCAACAACGCCGGCCTGGGCACCGCCAAGCGCGTGGTCGACATGCCCGACGACGAATGGCACAAGGTGATCGACGTGACGCTCACCGGCACCTTCCGCATGACGCGCGCCGCACTCCGGGTGATGCAGCCGCGCGGCCGGGGCGTGATCGTCAACAACGCCTCGGTGCTGGGCTGGCGGGCGCAGACCGAGCAGGCGCACTACGCCGCGGCCAAGGCCGGCGTGATGGCGCTGACGCGCTGCGCGGCGCTGGAGGCGGCCGAGTTCGGCGTGCGCATCAATGCGGTGGCGCCGTCCATCGCCATCCATGCCTTCCTCAAGAAGTCGGCGTCCGAAGAACTGCTGGATTCGCTCGCTGCGCGCGAGGCCTTCGGCCGCGGCGCCGAGCCCTGGGAGGTGGCCAACGTGATGGTCTTTCTGGCCAGCGACTATTCGAGCTACATGACCGGCGAGGTGGTCTCGGTCAGCTCGCAACGGGCTTGAGCATGACCGCACGATTCGATTCCGCCGCGGCCGTGCTGGCTGCTCCTGGCACCGACCTGGGCGTCACCGATTGGATGCCGGTGGACCAGGCCCGCGTGAACGGCTTTGCCGAAGCGACGGGTGACCACCAATGGATCCACGTCGATCCGGTGCGCGCCGCCGCCGGCCCTTTCGGCGGCACCATCGCGCACGGCTACCTCACGCTCGCGCTGGCCAACCTGTTCCTGCCGCAGCTGATCGCCTTCGATCGCCTGAAGATGGGCGTGAACTACGGCTGCGACAAGCTGCGCTTTCCGGCGCCGGTGAAAGTGGGCTCGCGCATCCGCGGGCGCGGCGAGGTGGTGGCCGCCGAGCCGGTCAAGGGCGATGGCGTGCAGGTCACTGTGCGCATCACCGTCGAGATCGACGGCGCCGACAAGCCCGGCTGCGTGGTCGACACCATCAGCCGCCTGTACTTCGAATGAGCATCACGCCATGAGCCTGAACGACGCGGTCATCGTCTCCACTGCACGCACGCCCATCGGTCGCGCCTACCGCGGGGCCTTCAACGACACCGAGGCGCCGGTGCTCGGCGGTCACGTGATCCGCGCTGCGCTGGCCAGGGCGCAGGTCGATGGTGCCGAGGTCGACGACGTGATCCTCGGCATCGCCGCCCAGCAGGGCACGCAGGGCTACAACCTGGGCCGGCTGTGCACCTACACCGCGGGCCTGCCCGAGAGCGTGGGCGGCATGACCATCGACCGCATGTGTGCCTCGGGTCTGGCGGCCATCGCCAGCGCAGCCAAGAGCATCATGGTGGGCGAGCACCGCATCGCCGTGGCTGGCGGGCTGGAATCGATCTCGCTGGTGCAGAACGCACACAAGAACAGTCACCGTGCGCAATCGAAGGCGGTGCTCGAGGCCATGCCCACCGCCTACATCCAGATGATCGAGACGGCCGAGCTGGTCTCGCAGCGCTATGGCGTCACCCGCGCGGCGCAGGACGAGTACGCGCTGCGCAGCCAGCAGCGCACGGCGGCGGCGCAGCGCGCCGGGCTGTTCGATGCCGAGATCGTGCCACTGCCCAGCGTCAAACAGCTGTTCGACAAGCAAGGCCAAGCCGCCGGTACCGAGTTGGTGACGCTCGAGCACGACGAGGGCAACCGGCCCGACACCACCCTCGAAAGCCTGAGCGCGCTCAAGCCAGTGTGGAAGAACGGGCAGTGGGTGCCGCAGGGGCAGTTCATCACCGCCGGCAATGCCTCGCAGCTGTCCGATGGTGCCAGCGCCTCGGTGCTGATGAGCCGGGCCGAAGCACAGCGTCGCGGCCTGAAGGCCCTGGGCAGCTACCGCGGCATGGCCGTTGCCGGCTGCGGCGCCGACGAGATGGGCATCGGGCCGGTCTTTGCCATTCCCAAGCTGCTGGCGCAGGCGGGCCTGTCGGTGGGCGACATCGGGCTGTGGGAGATCAACGAGGCCTTTGCCTGCCAGGTGTTGTATTGCCGCGACCGGCTGGGCATTCCGGACGAGCGGCTCAATGTCAATGGCGGTGCCATCGCGATCGGGCATCCCTTCGGCATGTCGGGCGCGCGACTGGTGGGCCATGCACTGCTGGAAGGGGCACGCCGCGGGCTGCGGCATGTGGTGGTGAGCATGTGCATCGGCGGCGGCATGGGCGCCGCTGCACTGTTCGAGTTGAACTGACACCGCCCGAGCGCATCCGGCGCATGGGCCGTGGGCCGTGCCGCTGGAATCCGCGCTGCCCACTGGGGCTGGTCCGGGGCCCTCGCGGGGCCCCGCTGTGCTAGCCTGAGACCCACCATGACCGAGACACCATCGACCGCCGGGTTGCCGGCGCCGCGCACACGCGCCGCGGCCAAGCCTGCGCTCGACCTCAGCGCCGAGCGGCTGGCCGATCTGCTGGGGCTGATCTACGAATCTGCGCTCAAGCCCGATACCTGGGCCATCGCGCTGTCGGCGCTGCGCGAGGTGTTCGACGGCAACTACGTCTCGCTGATCGTGCGGCCCGGCTCGGGGGATGACCTGGGCCTGATCGTCTCGGCTGCTGGCGATCACCGCACCATCGATCCAAACAACCCGCCGCTGTCGCTGAGCCCGTTCTCCGGCATGCTGGTCGATCGGGTCGTCACGGTCGACGACGTGCTCACCGAACAGGACTGGCGCGCCTCGGCCTACTTCCGTGACTGGTGCTTGCCACACGACGTGTTCCATGTGATGGCGGTCGACATCCAGACGCGCGACGGTGGCGTCTACGGCCTGCGCATCACGCGCGGCGACGGCGCCGTGCGCTTCAGCCTGGCCGATCGCGCACGCTGCCAGACGCTCCTGGGGCACCTGCGGCGCGCCCTCGATCTGCACCTGTCGGTCAACCAGGATCGACAAGTCAACAAGCTCTACGGCCAGGCGATGGCGCATTTGATGGTCGGCGCCGTCGTGCTGGACGAGCAGGGCAAGGTGCTCGAGTGCAACCCCATGGCCAAGGCCATCTTCGAGATGAACGACGGCTTGGTCGTCAATGGTGGCCAGGTCGAGGCCACCTACGCGGCCGACAATCGCCGGCTGCAGCGCCTGGTTCGCGAGGTGCTGGACAACACCGGACGCCCGGCGCGCCTGAGGCCGGCCGAGGCCATCTCGATCAGCCGGCCCTCGGGCAAGGTGAGTTGGGGCCTGGTGGTGCAGGCCATCTCGCCCGACCGCTGGACCGAAGGCAAGCACCGTCCCTGCGCCGCCGTCTTCGTGCGCGACAGCGACAGCAAGGCCATGCCGCCGGTGCGGCTGGCGCAGGAGCTTTTTCAGCTCACCGCTGCCGAGACCATGCTGGCCATCCAGCTGGCCAACGGCCTGTCGCTCGAAGAGGCTGCCGAGGCGCTGAACATCCGCCGCAACACCGCGCGCGCGCACCTGCGCTCGATCTTCTCCAAGACGGGTGTGCGACGGCAGACCGAGCTGGTGCGCATCTTCCTCAACAGCGTGGTCTTGCTGGGCGCGTCCGCCTGAGAGCCCCCCTTCGTTGACTCAAGAGCGGCCCCCGGGGGGGGGGGTGGGTCCTCGGGAGCGGCCCTTCGTTGACTCAAGAGCGCCCAGCGTCTGGCCCGTCTGTCCGTTGGCAGATCCCGGCGCTCGATAGTCTTTTCAGACGATGTCCCTGCGGCCGCTGCCGGCCGAGACTTCACGCGCCCCGCCCGGGCGCCGCGCCAACGCAGCGCAGGCCCATGGCGGGCCGATGAATGTCCAGGATTTCCCAGGAGACCAACCCCCATGCCCCACGATCGCTCGCCGGCCGTTCGACCCTTCGCAGTCCGTGTCCTGGCCGCAGCGGCTGCCGCCGCGCTGGCACCGGCTGCGACACAGGCGCAGTCCACCGGCACCACCGCCAGTACAGGCCAGGCGCTGCAGCAGATTGAAGTCACGGCCCAGCGCCGCACCCAGAAGCTGCAGGATGTGCCACTGGCCGCCACGGCGATCCTGGAGAGCGATCTCGAGCTGCGCGGCATCACCAACGTGGCCGACCTGTCGTCGATCGCACCCAACCTGCAGATCGCCACCACGCCCGGCAATTCCACCGCGGCGCAGATCTCGATCCGCGGCTCGGTGACCACCAACCCGGCGCTGTTCTGGGAACCCACGGTGGGCATGTACGTCGACGGTGTCTACGTCGGCAAGATGCAAGGCTCGGTATTCGACGTGGTCGACCTCGAGCGCGTCGAGGTGCTGCGCGGACCGCAAGGCACGCTGTACGGCCGCAACACGCTGGCCGGTGCGATCAACCTGGTCACCCGCAAGCCCAGTGGCGAGTTCAGTGGTTCGGCCACGGTGGATCTGGGCAACTACGGGGCGCAGGTGGGCAAGGTCTCGCTCGACCTGCCGCGCTTCGGCGTGCTGAAGGCTTCGGTGGGCGTGCGCACCGAAAAGCGCGACGGCTGGGTCAAGACCACGCCGGGCAGTTCGGTGGGCGAGCTCAACGACCGCGACACGCGCGGTGGACGCCTTGCACTGAACCTCGACCTGGGCCGCAGCTTGCAGCTTGACTACCGCTACGACGAAAGCAAGGCCGACCAGAACTCGCGCTTCTCGCAGGTCGTCCGTTCGACCGTGGGCAGGGATTTCGGCTTTCCGGGTATCGTCGTCTCGGCCGACGGCCGCAAGACCACCGCGTCGATCGATGGCCCATCGTTCGAGAGGCTCGATCTCAAGGGCCATTCGATCACCGCCGAATGGAAGATCGATGCGGCCAACACGCTGAAGTACGTGTGGGCCAAGCGCGACATGGACTGGAAGGATTCGCTCGACCTGGATGGCTCGCCGGTGTCCTTCGCGCACACCCAGCGCTTGTCCACCTATGGTCAGCAGTCGCACGAACTGCAGCTGGTGGGCTCGGCCGGCGCGGTCAACTACGTGGGTGGCCTGTTCACCTTCAAGGACGACGGCTTCACGAACAATCCGCAAAGCTACTTTGGCGGTGGCTTCACCTACGATTCGACCTATGGGTTCACGACCAAGGCCGACTCCGTCTTTGGCCAGGCCGACGTGAAGCTCAGCGAGGCCTTCACGCTCACTGGCGGCCTGCGCCACACCAAAGAGCACAAGACCGTGGATCGCTTTCTGGCCTCGGGCGGTTTCGTGATGGTGCCCGCCGGCACGCGTGGCAGCGCGAGTTTCAGCTCGACCACGCCCATGGCCAGCCTGGGCTGGAAACTGGCTCCGACGACCACGGCCTATGCGCGCTATGCCGAGGGCTTCAAGAGTGGTGGTTTCAACGGCGAGGCGCAGTCGGTGCCCGAGACGCTCACGCCCTTCCGCCCGGAGAAGGTCAAGGCGCTGGAGCTGGGCACCAAGTCGGTCCTGGCCGATGGCCGGGCCACGCTCAACCTGGCACTGTTCCACAACACCATCACCGACCTGCAGCAGGCGGTCTTCACCGCCAAGGGTTCGGCCGCCTCCAACATCCGCAACGTCGGCAAGGCCTCGACGCAGGGCCTGGAGGTGGAGTTCAGCGCCCGTCCGACCGACGACCTGCGCGTGCAGGCCAACTATGGCTACCTCGATGCGCGCTTCGATACCTTGATGGAGCTGGGTGTCAATGTGGCCAGCAATCGCGCCGTGGTGCACGCGCCGCGCCACAGCCTGAACCTGATGGCCGATCAGACCCTCGCGCGTGCCTCGTACGGCACCTGGCGCGCGATGGCCGACTACAGCTTCACCGGTGCGCACTACCTCTACCCCTACCAGATCGAGCAGACCGACCCGACGCAGGCCGTCGCGGCCAACACCCGCGTGCGCGCGGCAGGTCTGCTGAACCTGCGGCTGGGTCTGGGCAACCTCAAGCTCGGCAAGGACGTCACCGGCGAGGCTGCGCTGTGGGTGCGCAACGCCACCGACAAGCAGCACATCGCCAACATGATCGACTTCGGCCCGGGCTTCGGCAACCTCACGCAGGCCTACTACGCCGATCCGCGCACTTTCGGCGTGAGCTTCAGCGCCAGGTGGTGATGGGCGCCGAGGCCGGCTGGGACCACGCCGCCGACGCGGTGGTCGTCGGCAGCGGCAACGGCGCGCTCACCGCCGCGCTGTGCTGCCACGAGATGGGCCTGCCCGATGTGCTGGTGATCGAGAAGAGCGGCCAGTACGGCGGCACCAGCTCGATCTCGGGTGGCGGGGTGTGGATCCCCAACAACCACCTCGCCGCCGAGGCCGGCGCCAGCGACAGCCTCGAGGATGCGCGCGCCTACCTGCAGGCGGCGCTGCCGGCGCACATCGCGCCCGAGCGCATCGAGGCCTACCTGCGCGAGGCGCCGCGCATGATGCACTTCCTGCACCAGCGCACGCGGGTGCGCTACCGCTCGCTCGGCCAATACCCCGACTACTACACCGACCTGCCCGGCGCGCGCAGCGGCCACCGCTCGATGGAGCCCGAGCCGCTGAACGTGTCGGTGCTGGGGGCCGAGTGGCGCCAGCTGCGCACCACGCACCCGATGATGTACCTGCAGGGGCGCATCGCCTTCACCGCGGCCGAGGCGCATGTGCTGCTGACCCGCGGCGAGGGCTTCTGGCCGCTGGTGATGCGGCTGATGGCGCAATACTGGCTCGACCTCCCCTGGCGCCTGAAAAGCCGGCTGTCGCGCCGGCTGGCCTGCGGCGCGGCCGGCGTGGCGCGGCTGCGCTGGTCGATGCTCGATCGCGGCATGCCGCTGTGGCTCGAGACGCCGATGGGCTCGCTGCTGGCCGACGATGCCGGCCGCGTCACCGGTGTCGAAGTGCAGCGCGGCGGCCGCACGCTGCGCATCCGTGCCCGCCGCGGCGTGATCCTGGCCGCCGGCGGCTTCGAGGCCAACCAGGCGATGCGCGAGCAGTACCTGCCCGCACCCACCAACGCCGACTGGAGCGCCGGCTGCAAGAGCAACACCGGCGACGCGATCCGCGCCGCGATGGCCGTGGGTGCGGCCACCGAGCAGATGGCCGGCGCCTGGTGGTGCACCACCTTCAGCACGCCCGGCGAGGCACTGCCGCGGCTGGCCATCATGGAAAAGAGTCTGCCCGGCAGCTGCGTGGTCGATCGCGCCGGCCAGCGCATCGCCAACGAATCGCAGAACTACATGGCTTACCAGCTGGCGCTGTTCAAGCGCCACAGCGTCGAGCGGCCCTGCGTGCCGGCGTGGATGGTGTTCGATGCGCGCTTCCGGCGCAGCTACCTGGCCGGGCCGCTGCTGACCTCGAACGACCTGCCCGACCACCGCATTCCCCGCGCCTGGATCGACTCGGGCTTCGTCACCATCGCGTCCACCATCGACGAGCTGGCCGCGCGCACCGGCATCGCGGTCGACGGCCTGCGGCAGACGCTGGCGCGCATGAACGAGTTCGCCCGCACCGGCCGGGATCTGGACTTCCAACGCGGGGACACGGCCTATGACCGCTATTACGGCGACGCGCGGGTGCAGCCCAACCCCTGCCTGGCGCCGATGGCCGAGGCGCCGTTCTATGCGCTGCGCATGGAGCCGGGCGATTTCGGCACGCATGGTGGTCTGGCCACCGATGCCGACGCGCGGGTGCTCGACGGCCAGCAGCGGCCGATCGAGGGCCTGTATGCCGCCGGCAACTGCGCGGCCGCGCTGCTGCCCACCTACCCCGGCCCCGGTGCCACGCTGGGCCCGGCGATGACCTTCGGCTGGCAGGCGGCGCGCCACCTCTCGGGCTGGAAGGACTGAGGCGGCGCAGGCAATGGCGCAGAACTGGTACGAGCGCCATGTGCTGCCGCTGCTGATCGACCTGGCCTGCGGCTCTGCACCGATGCGCGAGATGCGCCGCCAGGTGGTGCCGACGGCCTCGGGCAAGGTGCTCGAGGTGGGCATCGGCACCGGGCGCAACCTGCCCTTCTACGATGCTGCGCGGGTGCACTCGCTGGTTGGCGTGGAGCCATCGCTGCGCATGCACCGCCTGACGCGCAAGCGCTCGCAACAGGCCGGCATCGCGCTGCAGCTGGTGGGCCTGTCGGCCGAGCAGTTGCCGCTGGCCGACGCCAGCTTCGACACGGTCGTGTGCACCTTCACCCTGTGCACCATCCCCGACCCGGTGGCCGCGCTGCGCGAGATGCGGCGTGTGCTCGCGCCGCAGGGGCGGCTGCTGTTTGCCGAGCATGGCCGCGCGCCTGATGCCGAGGTGGCCGCTCGCCAGGCGCGCATGAACCGCTGGTGGAGCCCGCTGGCCGGTGGCTGCCGGCTCGACCGCGACATCCCGGCGCTGCTCGACGCAGCGGGCTTTGCTCCGCAACTGCAGCAACGCTACCTGCCCGGCCCGCGCGTGGTGTCGTACCACTACTGGGGCGAGGCGGTGGCGGCCTGAAGCCCGTGCACGTGTGGTGGGCCGGTTCGGGGTATTCCCGCACCGAAACGGACGATGTCGCAGCGCCGGCGCCGGCGCATCATGCCGTGCCATGAAGGTCTTCATCGCTGGAGGCACCGGGCTGCTGGGGTACCACGGTGCGCTGGAGCTGCTGCGCCGCGGCCACGACGTGCGCACCGCCGCGCTGCCCGACATCGCGCTGGGACAGTGGTGGCCGAGCCAGATCCAGGTCGAGCATGCCGACCTGTTCGCGCTCGAAGCCCGGGCCCTGTCGCGGCTGATGGAAGGCTGCGACGCGCTGGTCTACGCGCTCGGCCCGGACGACCGCGAAACGCCGCCGGCGCCGGCCTATGCCTACTTCCATGAACGGCTGGTGCTGGGCAGCGGCCGGGTGATCGCCGCGGCGCGCGAGGCCGGTGTGCGCCGCTGCACCGTGCTGGGTTCGTATTACGCCACCTTCCAGCGCGAGTGGCCGCGCAAGCGGCTGGCCGACCACCACCCCTACGTGCGCTGCCGCGTCGAGCAGGCCGAGCGGGCGATGGCCGAGGGGCACGGCCGCATGGCGGTCAACGTGCTGGAGCTGCCCTACATCTTCGGCGCCATGCCGCAGCGCGTGCCGCTGTGGAAGAAGCTGCTGTTCGACCCGCTGCGGCGCATGCCGGTGATCCTGTACCCGGACGGCGGCTCGGCGATGACCACGGCCGAGCATGTGGGCCAGGCCATCGCTGGCGCGGTCGAGCGCGGCGGCGACGGCGAGCGCCACCCGATCGGCGACGAGAACCTGACCTGGGACGAGATGCTGCACACCATGCTCGACGCGCTCGGCCTGCAAAAGCGCATCGTGCACCTGCCGGCGCTGGTGGGCATGCTTTTCGGCTACGCGCAGCGGCGTGGCGATGCCCGCCGTGGCCGTGAGCGCGGGCTGAACCATGGCGTGCTGTTTCGCGACACCATGTCCGAGCGCATGTACCTCGACCCCGTGCCGTCGAGCCAGGCGCTGGGCCATGACTGCGGCGGGGTGCGCGAGGCCATCGCGGCCACCGTGCGAGCCTGCTATCCGGATCGCTTCAGCAGAGCCGATACACCGGCCTGACCAGCGGCGCCGGGCGGCGGCTGGGCGCCCATGCGCTGGCGCTGCACCTGCATGTGGCTCGCCCGCCCCGGCCCGCGGCCCCAGATCTTCCTTGCAGAAGGGCCGTGACGGGTGCAGACCAGGGTGTACCCGCGCGCATGCCCTATGGACATCGTCGATTCGGACGTGGCCCGACCGGCCTTCACCCTGCAAGCTGCGCGCCGAAACCACGCTGGAGCATGGCATGAGCCTGAAGTTTGACGACCTGATCGGCCACGACGTGGCCCCGCCCGACACCGCCCCCTACCCGGTGAGCGAGGCCATGGTGCTGCACTGGTGCGAAGCCCTGGACGACGATCCTGCGCGCTATGCCGATGCGCAGGGTCGCTACGTGCCGCCGACCATGCTGCACATCTTCAACATGCCGCGTGCGGCCATGCTGCGGCCGATGCCGGCCAGCGCGGTGATGAACCGGCTCGACGCCGCGGGCTTTGCGTCGCCGATGGCCACCAACTACGAGCAGGAGTACCTGCGGCCGATCCGCGTGGGCGACACCATCACCCAGCGCTGCCTGATCGAGGCCGTGAGTGACGAGAAGACCACGCCGATGGGCAACGGCCACTTCGTCAGCATCCGCTTCATCTTCAGCAACCAGCATGGCGTGGAGGTGGGCCGGCAGCTGATGCGGGTGTTCAAGTACCGCGCCGCGGCCAGCACCTCGGCCATGGCGATGGATGCGCCCACGCCGGCCTGGACGGCCGACAGCTACCCGGCGCCGGCCGTGGTGGCCCAGCGCGACCTGGCCCGCGCGGTGGCGGTGGGCGATGCACTGCCGCCACTGGTGGTGGAACTCACGCCCTCGCGCATCGTGCTGGGCGCCATCGCCTCCAACGATCCGATGCCGGTGCACCACGACCTGGGCACTGCCCGTGCCGGCGGCGTGCCCAACATCTTCATGAACATCCTGACGCAGACCGGCTGGGTGGGCCGCTATGTGCAGCAATGGGCTGGCCCAGGCGCGAAGATCGAGCGCATCGCAGTGCGTCTGGGCGTGCCCAACATCGCGCACGACACGATGGCGCTCACGGCCGCCGTCACCGCCGTCGATGGCGCCAGGCTGACGCTGGATGTGCGCAGCCGCAATCGGCTGGGTGAGCCGGTGCGTGCTGCGGTGACGCTGCAGCTCGGGGAGGCCGGTTTCATGCCTCCTGGCTGATCGTCGCTCAGGACGGGTGTCGGCACGTGGCTGCCGCTAAGGATCAGCCGGAATGCAGTCGCTCGACGGTCGGCGCGAGAGCGTCGGGCCGGCCGGGCCCGTTCCGCTGCGTGTCCCCCGTCGCCCTGTGGGCTCCTCCTCCTCTACCTCCGCGGAACGGGCCCGGCCGACCCGACGCTCGGATCCACCGAGAACTTGCCGCAGGGCGCCTGCGAATGCGCAGACTGCGGCTCCTGGCCGAGGGCGCCGGGTGGCCGGCTGCCGGAGGTTAAGGAGGAGGAGCCCGCAGGGCGACGGGGGACACGCAGGCAGCCGGCTGCCCGGCGCCCTCGGCCACGCGCCATCGTGTGAACGTCTGGTATTCGATCACCTCGAACGGCATCAACGTGCTGAAACGTGCCCATCGTTCTGGCATGCAGAGCCGCGGCGGGCGTGGCTTGGCAGGTGTCGGGGCGGCCCTGGCTCGCCGCAGGCTCAAGCGCAGGCGCCGGCGCGCCTCATTGCCTCGATTTCTTCTGCGCCCAGGCCCAGTTCCGCCAGCAGCTCGCCGGTGTGCTCGCCCAGCACCGTGCCGGCCGAAGGGGTGCGGGCAGGGGTGCGCGACAGGCGGGGTGCGGGGGCGGGTTGGCGTTGGCCGCTCACTTCGACAAATAGCCCCCGGGCGGCGTTGTGCGGGTGGGCGGCGGCTTCGTCGAAATCCAGCACCGGGGCGAAGCAGGCATCGGTGCCTTCCAGCCGCTCGCACCAGTAGGCGCGCGGCTGCTCGCGCAGGCGCGCGGCGACGCGGGCCTTCAGCGCCGGCCAGTCCTCCTGCCGGTGCTGGCGCTTCGGGTCGACGTCGTCCAGGCCCAGGCGCTGCATCAACTCGGCGTAGAAGGGCGGCTCGATCGCGCCCAGCGTCACGCACAGGCCGTCGGCGCATTCGAACACCTCGTAGAAAGGCGAGCCATTGAGGAAGAAGTTGCGCGCAGCGTCGTCCTTCCAGAAGCCCACCGCGCGCATCTGCTGGATGAGCCCACCCATGGCCGCGATGCCATCGACCATGGCCGCATCCACCACCTGGCCGCGGCCCGAGCGCTTCGCTTCGATCAGCGCGCAGGTCAGGCCGAAAAGCAGGAACATGGCGCCACCCGCCATGTCGCCCAGCAGCGTGGGCGGCACGACCGGCCGCTCGCCCGGACGCCGCGAAGTGGCCATCGCGCCCGTGAGGGCCACATAGTTGATGTCGTGCCCGGCGGCCCGGGCCAGCGGCCCCTCCTGACCCCAGCCGGTGACGCGGCCGTAGACCAGCTTCGGATTGCGTGCGGCCACCGCCTCTGGCCCGAAGCCCAGGCGCTCCATCACGCCGGGCCGATAACCTTCTATGAGCGCGTCCGATCCTTGCACCAGGCGCCACAGCGCGGCGCGTGCCGATTCGTTCTTCAGGTCCAGCGCCAGCGAACGCTTGCCGCGCTGGCTGAACAGCCGCAGATTGCCGGGCCGCACCTCGGCGGCGCGATCGATGACGATCACGTCGGCGCCCATGTCGGCCAGCATCATGCCGGCGAAAGGGCCAGGGCCGATCCCGGCGAATTCGACGATGCGGATGCCCGCCAGCGGGCCGGCGCTGGCGGAAGAGGGTCTTGAAGTCATGCCCGACATGCTGCCGACGCGAAGACGCTTCGGCCTCGTCCGTTTCAGGTAGGGCGGTGAGCCGGCCCCAACCGAACGGCCGTTGAGGTGATTGCTCTACACCGGCATGCCGACCCGAACGGATCAGGTGATTGCTCTAAAGACCGTGCCTAGGATGGCTTCATCGCCGGTGACCCACAGTCCTCCGCACGATGTCCAAACCGATCCACGTTGACCAACACAGGAGTCCGCTCATGTCCACGAAGAAAGCCGCCGCCCCCTTGCGCATCACCCGCACCGCCCGCCCGAAGGCGGCCGCACCGGCCAAGTCGGCCAAGGCGGTGTCCAAGAATGCAGCCAAGGCGCAGCCTGGGGCGGAGTTGAAGCGCCAGATCGACGGCGCCATCGGCAAGGTGCGTGAAACGTCGCGCGAGAACATGCTGCTCGGCCTGGGCGCGCTGTCCAAGCTGCGCCAGCAGCGCGAAGACCGCATGGCCGAACTGATCGCTGAAGGCAAGCGCATGGAACCCAAGGTCAAGAAGGCCCTCGACGACATGAAGGCCAAGCTGCAACCCAAGGGCGGCGCCAAGTTCGACCTCGGCAAGTTCAAGATGGACAAGCTCGATCTGGGCAGGTTCAAGCTCGACCGGTTCAAGTTCGACGCCAAGGCCTTCGACCGCCAGGCGATGCGCGCCAAGTTCGAAGAGCGCATGGCCGAGTCGCTGCACAAGATCGGCCTGCCCACGCGCAAAGAGGTCGAGGCGCTGTCCCGCAAGGTCGACAAGCTCGCGGCCCTGCAGCAGGCCTGATCCGCGTCGGCCCACGCTGCGAACAACCCGCCGACCGACGTGCCGGCGCCCCGGGGCGAGACTGCGACGCCGGGCTCAGGTCGTCTGATCCGACAGCCCCGCGGTCACCGGCTTGGTGCCGGCGCTGTTGACCAGGATGCCCACGCGTCCGAACTGGGCGTCGTCCGAATGGGGTAAGCCCGACCCATGGCCATCTGTCACCCTTGCGGCATGGATACTTTCATCTTCGATCACGTGCGCACGCCGCGCGGCAAGGGCAAGGCCGACGGCAGCCTGCATGAAATCACCCCGGTCTGGCTGGCCAGCCGCCCGCTGGTGGCGCTGGCGCAGCGCAACGCACTCGACACCTCGCTCGTCGAGGAGGTGGTGATGGGCTGCGTCAGCCCGGTGGGCGAACAGGGCGGCAACATCGGCCGCATCGCGGTGCTGGCCGCCGACTGGCACCAGAGCGTGCCGGCCCTCTCCATCGACCGTGCCTGCGGCTCGGGGCTGGAGGCGGTGGCCTTCGCGGCCGGCAAGGTGATGTCGGGCCAGGCCGACCTGGCGGTGGGCGCCGGCGTCGAGAGCATGTCGCGCGTGCCCATGGGCAGCTCGGGCGGCGCCTGGGCGCAGGATCCGCAGATGTCGGCCAAGACCTCGTTCGTGATGCAGGGCATCTCGGCCGATCTGCTGGCCAGCCTGCAGGGCCAGAGCCGGCGTGACCTGGATGCCTATGGCGCCGAGAGCCACCGCCGCGCTGCGCAGGCCTGGGCCGAAGGGCGCTTCGCCCGCTCGGTGGTGCCGGTGCAAGACTTCATCGGCCTGACGCTGCTCGAGCGCGACGAGACCATCCGACCCGACACCACCGTCGAGAGCCTGGCCGCGCTCAAGCCGGCGTTCATCGAGATGGGCCGGCAGTACGGCTACGACAGCGTGGCGCTGCAGCGCTATCCGCAGCTCGAGAAGATCGAGCATGTGCACCATGCCGGCAACTCCAGCGGCATCGTCGATGGCGCGGGCGCGGTGCTGGTGGGCAATGCCGCCGCCGCCGCCAAGACCGGCCTGAAGCCGCGGGCGCGCATCCGCTCGTTCGCCGCCATCGGCTCCGAGCCGACGCTGATGCTCGACGGCCCGTCCGCCGCCGCCCGCCGCGCGCTGGCGCGGGCCGGCATGGCCCCGGGTGACATCGACCTGTGGGAGCTCAACGAGGCCTTCTCGTCGGTGGTGCTCACCTTCATGAGCGCGCTGGACGTGCCGCACGAGCGCATCAACGTCAACGGCGGGGCCATCGCCATGGGCCACCCACTGGGCGCCTCGGGCGCCATGATCCTGGGCACGGTGCTCGACGAGCTGGAGCGCAGCGGCAAGGGCACCGCGCTGGTGAGCCTGTGCGTGGCCGCCGGCATGGGCTCGGCGATGGTGATCGAGCGCGTCTGAGCGCCGGGTGTGACAACGCAAGAGATGAACATGACCCCCAATCCCGAAGTGATCCGGTGCGAGGTCGATGCGCAGGGCATCGCACTGCTGACGATCGACTACCCCGGCAAGACGATGAACGTGATCGACCAGGCGTTCATCGACAGCCTGAATCGCTGCATCGACCGCGTGGCCGGCGATGCCGCGATCCGCGGCGCCATCGTCACCTCCGGCAAGGACGCCTTCGTCGCCGGGGCCGACCTGATGGCGATGGAAGCCAACCTGGACAACACCGCCGACGATGCGCTGCCGGTGCTGTTCGAGAAATACGGATCACTGTCGCGCGTTTACCGCCGCCTGGAGACCTGCGGCAAGCCGGTCGTCGCGGCGATCAACGGCACCGCGATGGGCGGCGGATTCGAGCTGGCGCTGGCCTGCCACCACCGCGTTTTGGCCGATGTGCCCAGTGCGGTGGTCGGCCTGCCCGAGGTGCAGGTGGGCCTGCTGCCCGGCGCCGGCGGCACCCAGCGCCTGCCCCGCCTCATCGGTGTGCAGGCGGCGATGCCCTGGCTGATGGAAGGCAAGCACGCCTCGCCGGCGCAGGCGCTCAAGGCCGGCATGGTGCATGCGCTGGCCGCGCCGGCCGATCTGCTGGCCACTGCACGCCAGTGGCTGCTCGATGCGCCGAAATCGGTGCAGCCCTGGGACGAGAAGGGCTTCAAGATCCCCGGTGGCACGGCGCTCGATCCGCGCGTGGCGCCGGCCTTCGTGGTCGGCAACACCATGGTGCTGGCCAACACCTGCCAGAACCTGCCCGCGCCGCTGGCGATCCAGAGCTGCCTGTACGAAGGCTCGCTGCTGCCCATCGACAAGGCGCTGCGGGTGGAGACCAAGTACCTGATGACGGCGGCGCGCGGGCCGGTCTCGCGCGGCATGATCCGCACCCTGTTCGTCAACAAGACCAAGGCCGAGAAGGGCCTGCACCGGCCGGCCGGCTTCGAGCCGTTCAGGTGCCGCAGGCTGGGCATGATCGGCGCCGGCATGATGGGCGGCGGCATCGCGCTCACCGCGGCGCAGCGCGGCATCGATGTGGTGCTGCTCGATCGCGACCAGGCGGCTGCCGACAAGGGCAAGGCCTATGCCGAGAAGGCCCTGGCCAAGCAGGTGGAGCGCGGCCGCATGGCCGCCGACCGGCGCGACGCCATCCTGGCGCGCATCACCCCCGCCACCGACTACGAGCTGCTGCGCGATGCCGACATGGTGGTCGAGGCGGTGTTCGAAGACCGTGCGGTCAAGGCCGAGGTCACCAAGCGGCTCGACGCGGTGCTGCCCGAGACCTGCGTGCTGGCCAGCAACACCTCGGCGCTGCCGATCTCGCTGCTGGCTAAGGCCAGCGCGCGGCCGGCGCGCTTCATCGGCCTGCACTTCTTCTCGCCGGCCGACAAGATGCCGCTGGTGGAAGTGATCCGCGGCCGCGACACCAGCGATGCCACGCTGGCCCAGGCGCTGGATTTCGTGGCGCAACTGAAGAAGACGCCGATCGTCGTCAACGATGCGCGCGGCTTCTTCACCAGCCGCTTCATTGGCGCCTTCATCGACGACGCGATCGGCATGGTGGCCGAGGGCGTCAACCCGGCCCTCGTCGACAACTGCGCGCGCTTTGCCGGCATGCCGGTGGGCCCGCTGGCCATCACCGATGAGCTCTCGATCGAGCTGTCGGTGCACGCCGGCCAGGCGCAGCAGAAGGAGTTCCCCGACCAGTACAAGCCGGGCCGCTCGGTGCCGGTGCTCGAGGCGCTGTACGCGCAGGGCCGGCTGGGCAAGAAGGTGGGCAAGGGCTTCTACGACCACGATCTGGCCGGCGAGGGCTGGGGCAAGCGCCTCTGGCCCGGACTGGCGGCGCTGTATCCACCCCAGGCCTCGCAACCCAGCCCGCACGACCTGAAACAGCGCATCCTGTACGTGCAGGCGCTGGAGGCGGCCAAGGCCATGCAGGAGGGCGTGCTGCTCGCACCGGCCGATGGCGACATCGGCGCCATCCTCGGCGTGGGCTTTCCGGCCTACACCGGCGGGCCGTTCTGCTTCATCGACGGCATCGGCCTGCCGGCCTTCGTGGCCGAGGCCGACCGGCTGGCCGACCGCTTCGGCGAGCACCTGCGCCCCTGCGCGCTGCTGCGCGAGATGGCGGCCCGGGGCCAGACCTTCTATGGCCGCACGGCCCGGCCCATGGCAGCGACCGCCGCATGAACTTCGACTTCTCCGACGAGCAGCTGATGCTGCGCGACGAGGTGCGCAAGTACCTGGTCAACGAATCGCCCCTGAAGGCCGCCCGCGCGCTGCTGGAGCACGGCGGCACGCACGATGCCGCTGTGTGGCAGGGCCTGGCCGATCTGGGCGTGACCGCGCTGATGCTGCCCGAGGCGGCCGGCGGCATCGGCCTGGGCGCACTGGAGCTTTGCGTGGTGGCCGAGGAGGTGGGCCGGCAGCTGAGCCCGGTGCCGCTGGCCTCGACGCTGTACCTCGCTGCGCAGGTGGTGCTGCTGGGCGGCACGGAGGCGCAGCAGCTGCAGTGGCTGGCGCCGGTGGCCGGCGGGGCCATCGGGGCCTTTGCGGCGCCGCTGGACGGCATCGCGGAGGTCGCACGTTTTCCGCGTTATGTCGGCGGCCGACTCCAAGGCGATGTGGCGCTGGTGGCCGATGGCCTGGCGGCGCAATGGGCCGTGGTGCTGGCGGCCACCGAGACCGGACAGCCGCTGTGGGTGGTGAGCGCGCTGACCGAGGGCCTCTCGCGCCGGGCGCTGCGCACGCTGGATGCCGCCAAGCCGTTCGCGGGCTGGCGCTTCGACGGCACGCCGGCCGAGCCGCTGGCGGCGCAGGCCGGGCCGGGTGCGCCCGCGCTGCAGCTGCTGGAGCGCGTGCGCGACCGCGCCGCGGTGTTGCTGGCCTTCGAGCAACTGGGCGCGGCCGATGCCGCGCTGGAAATGGCCGCGGCCTATGCCCGTGAGCGCAAGGCCTTCGGTCGCACCATCGGCTCGTACCAGGGCATCAAGCACAAGCTGGCCGACCTGTTCAATGCCAACCAGTTGGCGAGGGTTCACTGCTACTACGGCGCTTGGGCGCTGGCGATGGACGCCGCCCTGCCCGAGGGCGCGCGCGAACTGCCCGCAGGTGCTGCCGCGGCGCGGGTGAGCGCTGCGCAGGCGGCCACCCAGGCCGCGCACGAGGGCCTGCATGTGCACGGCGGCATGGGCGTCACCTGGGAGATGGATTGCCACCTGTTCATGCGCCGGGCGCGCCAGCAGGCGGTGATGCTGGGGCACGAGCACCAATGGCGCGAGCGCCTGGCGGCCGAGCTGGAGGCCCTGCTCGATCGGCCCGAGGTGCACAGCCACCGCGAGGTGACTGGCGTGCCCGCCGTGCCCGCCGCGGAGAACAACGAGGCGCCGGCGGTCTCGATGGACTTCGACGATTCGCCGGCCGAGGCCGCGTTTCGCGCCGAGTGCCGCGCCTGGCTGGCCGCCAATGCCGAACCCAAGGCGCGGCCCGATGCGCTGTTCGGCGCCGATCTATCGCCGGCGCAGCGCATGCAGGCCGCGCGCGACTGGCAAGACCGCAAAGCCGCCGCTGGCTTTGGCGCCATCACCTGGCCGCAGGCCGTGGGCGGGCGCGGCGGCACGCCGATCCAGGAGCTGATCTGGCGCCAGGAGGAGGGCCATTTCAATGTGCCCACCGGCGTGTTCAACGTCAGCCTGGGCATGGTCATGCCCTCGGTGATGGCGCATGCCACGCCGGCCGTGCGTGAGGCGCATGTGTCGCCGGCGCTGCACGGCGATCACCTGTGGTGCCAGCTGCTCAGCGAGCCGGGGGCAGGCTCCGACCTCGGCATGGTGCGCACCCGCGCCGAGCGCTGCACCGATGGGCGCGAAGGCTGGCTGCTCAACGGCCAGAAGGTCTGGACCTCGCTCGCCCAGTTTGCGCAATATGGGCTGGTGCTGGCGCGCACCGATCCGGGCGTGCCCAAGTTCGAAGGCCTGACCACCTTCTTCATCGACATGGCCAGCCTGGGGGTGAGCGTGCGGCCGATCCGCCAGATCAGCGGCGAGGCCGAGTTCAACGAGGTGTTTCTCGAGAACGTCTTCGTGCCCGACACCCAGCGCGTCGGCGCCGAGGGCGCGGGCTGGAAGGTCACCCTCACCGGGCTGATGAGCGAGCGCTTGTCGATCGGCGGCGTGCTGCCGCCCGAGCTGTGGCGCATGCTGGCGCAGATGCTGCGCGACACGCCGTTCCAGGGCGCCGCCGCGTTGCGCGACGGCCGCTGGCGCGAGCGCCTGGCCGACCTGTACCTGGCCGCGCAGGGCCTGTGGCTGCTGCAGTGCCGCGCGCTCACCGCGCTGGGCAAGGGCCGCGAGCCGGGGCCCGAGATGAGCGGCGCCAAGAACCTGGCCGCGCACACGGTGCAGAGCTTCGCCCGCCTGGCCATCGACCTGCAGGGCCCGCGCGGCGTGCTGGCCGCGGCCGAACTGGGCGAGCAGTTCGCGCTGGTCGAGCGGCTGTGGTTCGGCGCGGCCGGCATGCGCATCGCCGGCGGCACCGACGAGATCGTCAAGAACAGCATCGGCGAGCGGGTGCTCGGCCTGGCCGGCGAGCCGCGCACCGACAAGGGTGTGCCGTTCAGCCAACTGTCGACCTGAGCGGATGGCGATGCCACGCGCCGGGCGAGGCGCACCCAGGCCGATCAGGCCGCGGCCAGGCGCTTCTCGCGCAGGGTCTCGTAGCGCAGGTTGTAGTACGAGGCGGCCAGGATGAGGGCGGCGCCAGCCCACAGCGCGGGATGGGGCGAATCACCGAAGACCAGCCAGCCGGCGAGGAAGTTCAACGGCAACTTCAGGCCATCGAAGGGCTGCACATAGGCCGCGTCGGCCACGGCATAGGACTTGGCCAGCAGCAGCTGCGCCAGCGCCATCGCCAACCCCGAGGCCACCAGGTAGCCCACCATCACCGCCGTGGGCCACTGATGGCCCTCGGCCAGCGAGAAGCCCAGGTTCACCGGGGTCATCAGCAGCAGCAGCCACACGGTGACCGTGGCCGGCGGCTCGTCGTCCAGCAGGCGCTTGGTCAGCAGCGTGGCCGCGCCCCAGAGCACCGCGGCCGCCACCGGGGCCCAGGCGTGCAGCGTCAGCGCGCTGGACCACGGCCGCAGGATCAGCAGCGCCCCCGCGAAGGCCACCGTGCTGGCCCACCAGCGCTGCGGCGCCACCTTCTCGTGCAGCAGCACCGCCGCGCCGATGGTGATGAAGAAGGGCGAGGTCATCACCAGCGCGATCACCTGCCCCATCGGCACGCCGCTGGCGAAGGCGTAGACGAAGGCCTGCACACCCAGCGCCGAGACCAGCACCCGCAACAGGTGCGCGATCGGGCGGCGAGTGCGCAGGCTGGCCAGGCCCGTCTGCCAGAGCATGGGCAGCGAGAACAGCAACGCGAAGGCGTACTGGTAGAAGGCCTCGGCGGTGGAGGCCAGCCCCAGGTCGAAGGTGACGTGGCGCGTGATGGCGTTGGCGGCGGTGAAGCACAACCCCGCACCCAGCATGTAGAGCGCACCGGGCACCGCGCGCGACGCCAGGCGGGCAGGGGGTGGAGGACGTGACATGGCGCCCAGTGTACGAACCCGGTGGTCATCCACAACGAACATCGACAACCAACCCGGAGCCCGTGTGGGCAGGATGCGGTGGCAGGCCGGTGGCGGTCAGGGCTTGTCCGGCCTTGGACGGCCGGTTGGGTGCAACATGAACTGGCACTCCCGACGCGGAGGCGACAGCCGCCATCCCGATCTCGTTGCCGCGCCGCTGCCGTCCGGATCCGCGCGAACCAGATGCCCGACAGTACCGCGTCCAGCGCCGGGGCGAGTCTCACGCTGACGATGTTCACCGTCCGCGATCGGTCGTGCCGCTCGGGCCGGATCGGCCGGGCAGTCAGTGGACGACGAGCAGGCGCGACGGCAGCGCCCGGCCGAACACGCGACGGTATTCGGTCCCGGCCTGCGCGCGCAGGTCGGCTGCTCTCGCGGCATTGCCGGACTGCACGATCTCGGCTTCGGCCGCCAGCAGTTCGGCGCGCAGGCCGTGCAATGCGGGCAAGACCGCCAGCACGCTGGTGCGCGCCGCGACGAAGCGCGCCAGCGTGGCATCACGCTGCTCGGCCGGCGCTGCGAGCGCATTCAGCCAAGCCTCGATCGTGCGGCAGCGCAGGCTGGCCAACGAGCCCTGGCCAGTGCGCAGCTCGAGCACGCCGCAGGTCGGCGCCACCGCGTCGGCCCGCCGCTCGGCCACTGCCAGCGACAACACCATCGGCGCGCGCAGCAACTGCGTGCTCTCGCGGCCGAGCGAGTCGACGTTGGCCAGCGCGGCGCGCAGCGCCGACAACCCTTCGCCGGGCTGCCCGGATGCGAGCAGCGCCTCGCCGAGGATGAATCGCCCGCGCTCGCGGTAGGTCGTGGGCTGCGGGTACTTGGCTTCGAAGTGGGCCAGGCCCTGGCGCGCCGGCACGACCGCCTCGTCGGGACGCCCGGCAATGCTCAGAATCAGCGCAAGCACAAGCGACTGCCCCGCCACCACCTCGTCGTCAGCAATGCTGCGGCCACTGGCGCTCTCCAGATTGGCGCGCTGCATCGCCACGGCCTCGTCGAAGTGCCCGGCATGCGCCAGCGTCTGCGCCAGCAACGACCGGCCGACGATCGTGCGGTCGTGCGCCGCGCCGAAGTGCTTGGCCATCTGTGGCGCGAGCTCGCGCAGCTCGGCTTCGATGGCGGCGTGGTCGGACATCGTGAAGCGCAACCGCGCCAGGTTGTAGCGGTCCATCAGGCGGTCGCCGTCGGAGTAGTTGGCGCTGTTCGCACCGAGCCGGAGGTTGTTCTCGTACACGGCGCGGGCCAGCGCCAGCTCGTCGGTGCCGAGGTAGACATGCGCCAGCACCGTGGCAATCGACCGGTACTCGGCCGACGATTCGCCGCTCAGGCGGCGCTGCGCAGCCAGCGCCTGCTCGGCGTTGGCCCGCGCCGCAGCAAAGCGACCCTGGTGCAGGTCGGCCCAGGCCAGGCTGGCCAGCAGCCGCGCGTTCCACCGGTGGTCGGGGCCGAACGCACGCGCGGCCTCGCGCTGGGTGCGCAAGGCGGCATCGCGCGCGCCGTCGTTGTCGGACAGCTCTTCGAATACCTCCATGCGATTGAACAGCGCATCGACGTGCCGGCGCGTGCCGCGCGCGCCATTGACCTCGTAGAGATCGACGGCCCGATCGATGTGCGGGCGGGCCTGCTCGATCGCCCCGAGCGCGATATAGATCTCGCCCACGGTGTGGTGCAGCTGCGCCTGCGTGACGGCGTCGCCGGCGAACTTGGCGTCGATCTGCTGTGCGCTCAGGTCGAGCAGCTCGCGTGCACTGAGCTCGCGGCCGCGCGCCTTCTCGGGATCGTTCAGGCTGAGCGTTTCGGCGAGGAACTTGCCCACCGCCTCGGCGCGCTCCCCCTCGCGCTGCGCCACCTGGCCCTGCCACAGTGCCACGCCCAGGCCGGTCAGCAGAGCCGCCGTCGCCACGCCGCCGGCGCCGAACGCCAGGCGGTGCCGCGCCAGCAGCTTGCCCAGGCGATAGCGCCAGACGCTGGGCCGCGCCTCGATTGGACGGGAGTCGAGATGGCGTTCGATGTCCAGCGCAAAGGCCTCGGCCGAGGTGTAGCGCCGCGCCGGCTCCATCGCCAGCGCCTTCATCACGATGGTGTCGAGGTCGCCGCGCAACGGCCGCGCGGCGGTCTTGTCCGCGGCCACCACGCTGGGCGGCTGCACGTGGGCGCCGAGGATGGCTTCCTCCAGCGCCGCCGGCGTGTCGCGCTTGAGGGTGTAGGGCAGCTTGCCGGTCAGCAACTCGTACAGCAGCACGGCCAGCGAGTACACGTCGCTGGCCGTGCCGAGCGCGTGGCCGGCCACTTGCTCGGGCGACGCGTATTGCGGCGTCATCGCGCGACCACCCAGCTGCGTGAGCTCGGTTTCCCGCGAGGCGCCATCGTCATCGAGCAATTTGGCCACGCCGAAGTCGAGCAGCTTGACCTGGCCCTGCTCATCGACCATCACGTTGGAGGGCTTCAAGTCGCGGTGGATCACGAGCTGCGCGTGCGCATGTTGCACCGCCTGCAGCACCTGCAAGAACAGGCGCAACTTTGCCGCCGTGTTCAGGCCCTGGGCCTGCGCGTAGACGGTGAGCGGCTGCCCCTGCACATACTCCAACGCCAGCCAGGGCTGCGTGCCGTCCACGCCCGCATCGAGCACCGAGGCGATGTGCGGATGGGTCAGCGCCGAGAGGATCTCGCGCTCGCGCGCGAAGCGCTCGCCGATGACGCGGGCGCGTGCGCCCAGCCAGGGCAGCTTGAGCGCCACCTCGCGCTTGTGCGCTCCATCGGCACGTTCGGCCAGCCACACGCTGGCCATGCCACCTTGCCCCAGTTCCCGCAGCAGCGCCCAGGGGCCGATGCGGTGGCCCACGGTGAAGCCCGCCGGCATGGTGGCGGCGGGCAATGCGGGCAGCGCCTGCAGGAAGTCGCCGGTCTCGATGGCGCGGCGGTCGTCCAGCAGTTGGCGCAGCAGCGGCAGCACATGCCGGTATTCCGGTGGCAGTGACTCGAGCCATGCCGCGCGGTCTGCGGGTGCCCGGTCCAGGGCTTCGTCGAGCAGCCTGAGCGCGGTGGACCAATCTGCGGCGGCCAGTTTCATGCGTCCGGTCTCCGGGGAGTTCATGGGCTTCAACGCATTCCCGCGGTCGAGTCCGCCACCGTCCCGATGCCAGCGCTGGAAGTCGCGCTCAGCCGCGCTTCAGCGCGGCGTACAGAACGCTGCGCGCCTTCTCCGAGTCGCGCTCGACGGTGCGTTTGCCCACGTCCAGCGCCAGCGCGATCTCGCCCGTGTCGAATGCTCTTGTCTGCGTTGTACGGCACCAGCATAGCGGATGGGGGTGTCGTCGTTTCCCGATCCGGGCCGGCGTGCTGATCGAGGCACGGCACTCATGCATCGCTGCTGGTCCTGGTGGCGGGCTTGCCGGCTTCGATCCGCACTGCAGGGCGTGGGCGCCGCTCTTGTTCTCGTGCTGGCACTCGGCGGCCCATGCCCGGGGACGGTGGCCGTGCGAGGCGGTGACGCGGCGAAGCGGGGAAGTGGCGAGACAGGCGACAGTGTTCCCTCAATGGCGACATCACCGCAGACCCGCTTGAACCCAGCCCGCGGCGATGATCGATGGCCGGTTCTGGGCGCTCTTGAGCTTGGCGCGTGCTGTGGAGTCGAGTTCATCGAGATCGGCCGGTCAGAAGTTGGCCACCCCCGTCGTGCAAAAACGCCTCTAGTCCATTTGCAGGGCGAACCCCGCCCTGCGCAGTGGGACATTGCGCCACCAGCGCCCACGGCGCCGCGGCCGAGCGGTTCGGCGGCGGCGGGCCGGCGCGCCTTGCTCCACTGCCGCCATGACCAACGCCATCCTCGCCTGGACTGCCCTGCTGCTCGGCCTGATCGGCCTGCTGTTCGCCTGGTGCGGGCTCGTCTCGCGCCACGGCAAGATCGACAAGCTGTCGATGTGGTACCTGGGCTTCGGGCTGCCGGGCAGCGAGCTGTCGGTGATGGTGGCCACGCTGGGCGTGGCGATGGCCGCGGGCTTCTGGGCACTGGGGGTCGCGGATCACCCGGTCGGCCGCGTTGCGCTGGCGCTGCACGGCGTGGCGGTGCTGGCGATGGGCCTGGCGGTCTGGCGGGCGCGGCACACCTTCGAGGTGCTCGACCGGGGCTTGCGCCAGGCCTTCGGCAACGACTACGAAAGCGGCATCGCGCCCAGCCGCCGCTCACTGATCAAGCGCAAGCTCGATCCGGCGCGCTGGTGGCGGCCCTTTGCCTTCCAGCAGCCGGGGTGCAGTGGATCAAGGACATCCCCTACGTGCCCGATGCGCACAAGCAGCAGCGGCTCGACGTGATGGTCTCGGGCGCCCCGGCCGAGGGGCCGCGTCCGGTGTTGCTCAACATCCATGGCGGCGGCTGGATGATCGGCAACAAGGGCACGCAGGCCATGCCGCTGCAGATGCACATGGCGGCCAATGGCTGGCTGGTGGTGGATGCCGACTACCGGCTCAGCCCTGCAGCCCGCATGCCCGATCACCTGGTGGACGTGAAGGCCGCCATCGCCTGGACGCGCGCGCATGCGGCCGAGTACGGCGGCGATCCGCGCTTCATCGCCATCACCGGCGGCTCGGCTGGCGGCCACCTCACCGCGCTGGCGGCACTCACCGCCAACCAGCCAGCCTGGCAGCCGGGCTTCGAATCGGCCGACACCCGGGTGCAATTGGCGGTGCCCTACTACGGCAAGTACGACCTGTTGGGCGAAATGGCGCTCGACGAAGGCTTCGAGGAGTTCATGGCCCGCAGCGTGATGCCTGGCCCGCGCGCCCAGCACCCGGAGCTCTGGCGCGCGATGCACCCGGCCAGCCATGCCGCCGCGGTGCCGGCTGCCGAGGCCGCGCCGATGCTGATGCTGCACGGCACCAACGATGTGCTGATCCCGCTGGCCGAGGCGCGCTGGTTCGCCGGCCGCATGCGCCAGGACTACGCCGGCGAGCTCACCACCATCGAGCTGCCGCATGCCAACCATGGCTTCGATGTCTTCCAGTCGCTGCGCGCCGACCTGGCGGTGGAGGCCATGCAGCGCTACCTCGAACTGCAATACGCCCGCTGGTGCCAGCGCCAGGGCGTGACGCCGACCCCCGCGGCGCCGGTGCGCCCGGCATGAAGCCCGAGCGATGATCACGCTGCTCGCCGACCGCTGCACCCAGTTCAACCCCTTCGACGACGTGACCGGCCGACCCACCCAGCTTGCCCCCTGCCGGGTTCACCGACTTGCTCGACGGGGCGGCCTGAGCGCCGACGTCGGCATGGCCTCTGCTGATCAGGAACCGTCCCCATGATCGACGATCTCGAACTCGTCGCCAGCCGACTGGCCGACTGGCTCTCGGCGCGCGAACCGTCCGGCATGCCGGTGCGCGTGTCGGGC
>JADKIA010000016.1 GCA_016721465.1 Ideonella sp.
TCGCCGTGGCTGGCAGGCTGGAATCGATCTCGCTGGTTGCAGAACGCACTACAAGAGCGGTCACCGTGCGCAATCAGAGAGGCGGTGCTGAGGCCATGCCCACCGCCTACATCAAAGATGATCGAGACGGCCGGGGCTCCGGTCTCGCAGCGCTGGCGTCACCGCGCGGCGCAGGACGAGTACGCTGCGCAGCCGCCAGCGCTGACGGCGGCACGGCGCGCCGGGCTATTCGATGCCGAGGATCCGTGCCACTGCGCGGCGACAGAAGTACGAGCAAGCAAGATGCCTTGCCGGTACCGAGTTGGCGGTGACGCTCGAGCACGACAGGGGCAACCGGCCCCCGCTTACACCACCCTCGAAAGCCTGAGCGCGCTCAGCCAGTGTGGAAGAACGGGCGGTGGGTGCCGCAGGGGCAGTTCATCACCGCCAGCAATGCCTCGCGGCTGTCCGATGGTGCCAGCGCCTCAGTGCTGATGGGCCGGGCCGAGGCATGCAGCGTCGCGGCCCAGAAGGCCCTGGGCAGCTACCGCGGCATGGCCGTTACCGGCTGCAGCGCCGACGAAGAGATGGGCATCGGGCCGGTCTTTGCCGTTTCCCAAGCTGCTGGCGCAGGCGGGCCTGTCGGTGGGCGACATCGGGCTGTGGGAGATCAACGAGCCCTTTGCCTGCCGGAGTTGTGTGCCGCGACCGGCTGGGCATTCCGGACGAGCGGCTCAGTATCAATAGCGGTGCCATCGCGATCGGAGCATCCCTTCGGCATATCGGGCGCGCGACTGGTGGGCATACTGCTGGAAGGGCACGCCGCAGGCTGCGGCATGTGGTGGTGACATGTCCATCGGCGGCGGCATGGGCGCCGCTCCACTTTCAGTCGAGTTGAACCGACACCGCCAGGCGCATCCGGCGCATGGCCGTGGGCCGTGCCGCTGGTCCGCACTGCCACGGGGCTGGTCAGGAGGCCTCGCGGGGCCCCGCTGTGCTAACCTGAGACCCACCGCGGCCGAGACACCATCGACCGCCGGGTTGCCGGCGCCGCGCACACGCGCCGCAGTAAGCCTGCGTCGACCTCAACACCGAGCGGCTGGCCGATCTGCTGGGGCTGATCTGCGAATCTGCGCTCAAGCCCCGATACCTGGGCCATCGCGCTGTCGGCGGCGCTGCGCGAATTGTTCGACGGCAACTTCGTCTCGCTGATCGTGCGGCCGGCTCGGGGATGACTTAGGCCTGATCGTCTCGGCTGCTGGCGATCGCCCACCATCGATCAAACAACCCGCCGCTGTCGCTGGAGGCCCGTTCTCCGCCATGCTGGTCGATCAGAGTCATCACGGTCGACGACGTGCTCACCGAACAGGACTGGCGCGCCTCGGCCTACTTCCGTGACTGGTGCTTGCCGCACGACGTGTTCCATGTGATGGCGGTCGACATCAGACGCGCGACGGTGGCGTCCCCGCCCTGCATCACGCGCGGCGACGGCGCCGTGCCGCTTCAGCCTGACCGATCGCGCACGCTGCCAGACGCTCTGCACCTCCGTGGCGCGCCGCGATCTGCACCTGTCGGTCAGCCGGGATCGACCAATTCAACAAGCTCACCGGCCGGGCGATGGCGCATTTGATGGTCGGCGCCGTCGTGCTGGACGAGCAGGGCAAGGTGCTCAAGTCCAACCATGGCTCAAGGCCATCTTCGAGATGAACGACGAATGACGGTCGTCAATAAGTAGCCAGGTCGAAGGCCACCTACGCGACCGACAATCGCCGGCTGCGGCGCCTGGTTCGCGGTGCTGGACAACACCGGACGCCCGGCGCCTGGGGCCGGCCGACCATCTCGATCAGCCGGCCCTCGGGCGAAAGTGAGTTGGGCCTGGTGGTACAGGCCATCTCGCCCGACCGCTGGACCGAAGGCAAGCACCGTCCCTGCGCCGCCGTCTTCGTGCGCGACAACGAAAGCGGAGCCATGCCGCCGGTGCGGCTGGCGCAGGAGCTTTTCAGCTCACCGCTGCCGAGACCATGCTGGCCATCCAGCTGCCAGCGGCCTGTCGCTCGAAGAGGCTGCCGAGGCGCTGAACGTCCGCCGCAACACCGCGCGCGCGCACCTGCGCTCGATCTTCTCAAGACGGGTGTGCGACGGCAGACCGAGCGGCTGGTGCGCATCTTCCTCAACAGCGTGGTGTTGCTGGGCGCGGCCGACTGGCCCCCTTCGGTGACTCCAGAGCCCCCGTCGTCCGCCCCCAGAGGTGAGGTCACTGGCAGGCAGCCCTTGATGACTCAAAGCGCCCAGCGTCTGGCCCGTCTATCCGTTGGCGGAATCGGCGCTCGATAATCTTTCAGACGATGTCCCTGCGGCCGCTGCCGCCGAGACTTCACGCGCCCCGCCCGGGCGCCGCGCCAACACAGCGCAGGGCCCATGGCAGGCCGATGAATATCAGGATTTCCCAGAGACCAACCCCATGCCCCCACGATCGCTCGCCGGCCGTTCGGCCCTTCGCAGTCCGTGTCCTGGCCGCAGCGGCTGCCGCCGCGCTGGCACCGGCTGCGACACAGGGCTGATCCACCGGCACCACCGCCAGTACAGGCCAGGCGCTGCAGCAGATTGAAGTCACGGCCCAGCGCCGCACCAAGCTGCAGGATGTGCCACTGGCCGCCACGGCGATCTGGAAGGAAACGATCTCGAGCTGCCGGCATCACCAACGTGGCCGACCTGTCGTCGATCGCACCCAACCTGCAGATCGCCACCACGCCCGGCAATTCCACCGCGGCGCAGATCTCGATCCGCGGCTCGGTGACTTCACCAACCCGGGCGCTGTTCTGAGAACCCACGGTAGGCATGTACGTCGACGGTGTCTACGTCGGCAAGATGCAAGGCTCGGTATTCGACGTGGTCGACCTCGAGCGCGTCGAGGTGCTGCGCGACCGCAAGGCACGCTGTACAGCCGCAACACGCTGGCCGGTGCGATCAACCACGGTCACCGCAAGCCCAGTGGCGAGTTCAGTGGTTTCGGCCACGGTGGATCTGGGCAACTACTGGGGCGCAGGTGGGCGAGGTCTCACTCGACCTGCACCGCTTCGGCGTGCTGAAGCTTCCGGTGGGCGTGCACCGAAAAGCGGGACCGGCTGGGTCAAGACCACGCCGGGCAGTTCGGTGGGCAAGCTCAACGACCGCGACACGCGCGGTGGACGCCTTGCACTGAACCTCGACCTGGGCCGCAGCTTGCAGCTTGACTACCGCTACGACGAAAGCCAAGGCCGACCAGAACTCGCGCTTCTCGCAGGTCGTCCGTTCGACCGTGGGCAGGGATTTCGGCTTTCCGGGTATCGTCGTCTCGGCCGACGGCCTCAAGGCCACCGCGTCGATCGACGGCCCTCCCGTTCGAGAGGCTCGATCTCAGGGCCATTCGATCACCGCCGAATGGAAGATCGATGCAGCCACCACGCTGAAGTACGTGTGGGCCAAGCGCGACATGGACTGGAAGGATTCGCTCGACCTCGATGGCTCGCCGGTGTCCTTCGCGCACACCCAGCGCTTGTCCACCTATGGTCAGCAGTCACGAACTGCAGCTCGTGGGCTCGGCCGGCGCGGTCCCAACTTCGTGGGTGGCCTGTTCACCTTCAAGGACGACGGCTTCACGAACAATCCGCAAAGCTACTTTGGCGGTGGCTTCCCTACGATTCGACCTGGGTTCCGACCAGGCCGACTCCGTCTTTGGCCAGGCCGACGTGAAGCTCAGGAACCTTCACGCTCACTGGCGGCCTGCGCCACACCAAAGAGCACAAGACCGTGGATCGCTTTCTGGCCTCGGGCGGTTTCGTGATGGTGCCCGCCGGCACGCGTGGCGGCGCGAGTTTCAGCTCGACCCACGCCCATGGCCAGCCTGGGCAGGAAACTGGCTCCGACGACCACGGCCTATGCGCGCTATGCCGAGGGCTTCCAAGGAGTGGTGGTTTCAACGGCGAGGCGCAGTCGGTTGCCGAGACGCTCGCCCTTCCGCCCGGAGAAGGTCAAGGCGCTGGAGCTGGGCACCAAGTCGGTCCTGGCCGATGGCCGGGCCACGCTCAACCTGGCACTGTTCCACAACACCATCACCGACCTGCAGCAGGCGGTCTTCACCGCCAAGGGTTCGGCCGCCTCCAACATCCGCAACGTCGGCAAGGCCTCGACGCAGGGCCTGGAGGTGGAGTTCAGCGCCCGTCCGACCGACGACCTGCGCGTGCAGGCCAACTATGGCTACCTCGATGCGCGCTTCGATACCTTGATGGAGCTGGGTGTCAGGCGGCCCAGCAATCGCGCCGTGGTGCGCGCCGCGCCACAGCCCGAACCTGATGGCCGATCAGACCCTCGCGCGTGCCCCGTACGGCACCTGGGCGCGATGGCCGACTACAGCTTCACCGGTGCGCACTACCTCTACCCCTGCCAGATCGAGCAGACCGACCCGACGCAGGCGTCGCGGCCAACACCCGCGTGCGCGCGGCAGGTCTGCTGAACCTGCGGCTGGGTCTGGGCAACCTCAAGCTCGGCAAGGACGTCACCGGCGAGGCTGCGCTGTGGTGCGCAACGCCACCGACAAGCAGCACATCGCCAACATGATCGACTTCGGCCCGGGCTTCGGCAACCTCACGCAGGCCTACTACGCCGATCCGCGCACTTTCGGCGTGAGCTTCAGCGCCAGGTGGTGATGGGCGCCGAGGCCGGCTGGGACCACGCCGCCGACGCGGTGGTCGTCGGCAGCGGCAACGGCGCGCTCACCGCCGCGCTGTGCTGCCACGAGATGGGCCTGCCCGATGTGGTGGTGCTCGAAAAGAGCGGCCAGTACGGCGGCACCAGCTCGATCTCGGGTGGCAGGGTGTGGATCCCCAACAACCACCTCGCCGCCGAGGCCGGCGCCAGCGACAGCCTCCAGGATGCGCGCGCCTACCTGCGAGCGGCGCTGCCGCGCACATCGCGCCCGGGCGCATCGAGGCCTACCTGCGCGAGGCGCCGCGCATGATGCACTTCCTGCACCAGCGCACGCGGGTGCGCTACCGCTCGCTCGGCCAATACCCCGACTACTACACCGACCTGCCCGGCGCGCGCTCCATCGCTCGATGGGCCGAGCCGCTGAACGTATCGGTGCTGGGGGCCGAGTGGCGCCAGCTGCGCACCACGCACCCGATGATGTACCTGCAGGGGCGCATCGCCTTCACCGCGGCCGAGGCGCATGTGCTGCTGACCCGCGGCGAGGGCTTCTGGCCGCTGGTGATGCGGCTGATGGCGCAATACTGGCTCGACCTCCCATGGCGCCTGAAAAGCCGGCTGTCGCGCCTGCTGGCCTGCGCGCGACCGGCGTGGCGCGGCTGCGCTGGTCGATGCTCGATCGCGGCATGCCGCTGTGGCTCGACACGCCGATGCGCTCGCTGCTGGCCGACGACGCTGGCCGCATCACCGGGGTCGAAGTGCAGCGTGGCGGCCGCACGCTGCGCATCCGCGCCCGCCGCGGCGTGATCCTGGCCGCCGGCGGCTTCGAGGCCAACCAGGCGATGCGCGAGCAGTACCCGCACCCACCAACGCCGACTGGAGCGCCGGCTGCGAGAGCAACACCGGCGACGCGATCCGCGCCGCGATGGCCGTGGGTGCAGCCACCGAGCAGATAGCCGGCGCCTGGTGGTGCACCACCTTCCAGCACGCCCGGCGAGGCACCTGCCGCGGCCGGCCATCATGGAAAAGTCTGCCCGGCAGCTGCGTGGTCGATCGCGCCGGCCAGCGCATCGCCAACGAATCGCAGAACTACATGGCTTACCAGCTGGCGCTGTTCAAGCGCCACAGCGTCGAGCGGCCCTGCGTGCCGGCGTGGATGGTGTTCGATGCGCGCTTCCGGCGCAGCTACCTGGCCGGGCCGCTGCTGACCTCGAACGACCTGCCCGACCACCGCATTCCCCGCGCCTGGATCGACTCGGGCTTCGTCACCATCGCGTCCACCATCGACGAGCTGGCCGCGCGCACCGGCATCGCGGTCGACGGCCTGCGGCAGACGCTGGCGCGCATGAACGAGTTCGCCCGCACCGGCCGGGATCTGGACTTCCAACGCGGGGACACGGCCTATGACCGCTATTACGGCGACGCGCGGGTGCAGCCCAACCCCTGCCTGGCGCCGATCGCCGAGGCGCCGTTCTATGCGCTGCGCATGGAGCCGGGCGACTTCGGCACCCATGGCGGGCTGGCCACCGATGCCGATGCGCGGGTGCTTGACGGCCGGCAGCGGCCGATCGAGGGCCTGTATGCCACCGGCAACTGCGCGGCCGCGCTGCTGCCCACCTACCCCGGCCCCGGTGCCACGCTGGGCCCGGCGATGACCTTCGGCTGGCAGGCGGCGCGCCACCTCTCGGGCTGGAAGGACTGAGGCGGCGCAGGCAATGGCGCAGAACTGGTACGAGCGCCATGTGCTGCCGCTGCTGATCGACCTGGCCTGCGGCTCTGCACCGATGCGCGAGATGCGCCGCCAGGTGGTGCCGACGGCCTCGGGCAAGGTGCTCGAGGTGGGCATCGGCACCGGGCGCAACCTGCCCTACTACGATGCTGCGCGGGTGCACTCGCTGGTTGGCGTGGAGCCATCGCTGCGCATGCACCGCCTGACGCGCAAGCGCTCGCACCAGGCCGGCATCGCGCTGCAGCTGGTGGGCCTGTCGGCCGAGCAGTTGCCGCTGGCCGACGCCAGCTTCGACACGGTGGTCTGCACCTTCACGCTGTGCAGCATCCCCGATCCGGTGGCCGCGCTGCGCGAGATGCGGCGTGTGCTCGCGCGCCGCAGGGCGGCTGCTGATTGCCGAGCATGGCCGCGCGCCTGATGCCGAGGTGGCCGCTCGCCAGGCGCGCATGAACCGCTGGTGGAGCCCGCTGGCCGGTGGCTGCCGGCTCGACCGCGACATCCCGGCGCTGCTCGACGCAGCGGGCTTTGCTCCGCAACTGCAGCAACGCTACCTGCCCGGCCCGCGCGTGGTGTCGTACCACTACTGGGGCGAGGCGGTGGCGGCCTGAAGCCCCGTGCACGTGTGGTGGGCCGGTTCGGGGTATTCCCGCACCGAAACGGACGATGTCGCAGCGCCGGCGCCGGCGCATCATGCCGTGCCATGAAGGTCTTCATCGCTGGAGGCACCGGGCTGCTGGGGTACCACGGTGCGCTGGAGCTGCTGCGCCGCGGCCACGACGTGCGCACCGCCGCGCTGCCCGACATCGCGCTGGGCCAGTGGTGGCCGAGCCAGATCCAGGTCGAGCATGCCGACCTGTTCGCGCTCGACGCCCGGGCCCTGTCGCGGCTGATGGAAGGCTGCGACGCGCTGGTCTACGCGCTCGGCCCGGACGACCGCGAGACGCCGCCGGCGCCGGCCTATGCCTACTTCCATGAACGGCTGGTGCTGGGCAGCGGCCGGGTGATCGCCGCGGCGCGCGAGGCCGGTGTGCGCCGCTGCACCGTGCTGGGTTCGTATTACGCCACCTTCCAGCGCGGTGGCCGCGCAAGGGCTGGCCGACCACCACCCCCTACGTGCGCTGCCGCATCGAGCAGGCCGAGCGGGCGATGGCCGAGGGGCACGGCCGCATGGCGGTCAACGTGCTGGAGCTGCCCTACATCTTCGGCGCCATGCCGCAGCGCGTGCCGCTGTGGAAGAAGCTGCTGTTCGACCCGCTGCGGCGCATGCCGGTGATCCTGTACCCGGACGGCGGCTCGGCGATGACCACGGCCGAGCATGTGGGCCAGGCCATCGCTGGCGCGGTCGAGCGCGGCGGCGACGGCGAGCGCCACCCGATCGGCGACGAGAACCTGACCTGGGACGAGATGCCGCACACCATGCTCGACGCGCTCGGCCTGCAAAGCGCATCGTGCACCTGCCGGCGCTGGTGGGCATGCTTTTTTCGGCTACGCGCAGCGGCGTGGCGATGCCCGCCGTGGCCGTGAGCGCGGGCTGAACCATGGCGTGCTGTTTCGCGACACCATGTCCGAGCGCATGTACCTCGACCCCGTGCCGTCGAGCCAGGCCCTGGGCCATGACTGCGGCGGGGTGCGCGAGGCCATCGCGGCCACCGTGCGAGCCTGCTATTGGCACCGTCTCGCCGGCGCCGAAGCAGCGGCCTGACTCCCCCCAACCGACGTGGGTCGGGTGGCGCAAGCGCAGTGGTGGCCGCGCGGCCCTGGATTGCGAGCATTCCCCTCTCACCCACGCCATCCCCTTGTTCCCTCTCTGGCCGGAGACACGCATGCCCCTGTACCTGTTCGACCAATGGCGCCGCAACTCGCCCTTCTACAACGACAGCCACGACGAATGGGCGTTGACGGTGCGCCGCTTCGTCGAGAAGGAGGTCACCCCCTGTGTCGAGCAGTGGGAGAGCGCCGGCGAGGTGCCGCGCGAGTTGAGCGAGAAGGCCGCCCAGGTGGGCATCATCCAGCTCGGCTTTCCAGAGGAGTACGGCGGCATCACCGAGGGCGTCGATGCCTTCCATGGCGTGGTGGCGGCGGCCGAGCTGGCCTACCCCGGCGCCAGCGGACTGCTCAGCGCGCTGATGATGCACGGCGTGGCACTGGTGCCCATCATGCAGTTCGGCAGCGAGGCGCTGAAGCGCCGCATCGCCCCCGAGGTGCTGGCCGGCCGCAAGCTGATGGCCATCGGCCTGACCGAGCCCTCGGGCGGCTCCGACCTGGCCGCCGTGCGAACGCGAGCGGTGCGCAAGGGCGACCGCTGGATCCTCAACGGCTCGAAGACCTTCATCAGCTCGGGCATGCGCGCCGACTACTACACCGTCGTCGCCCGCACCGGTGGCGAGGGCGCCGACGGCCTGTCGTTCTTCCTGGTCGAGAAGGGCATGCCCGGCTTCACCCAGACCAAGCTCGAGAAAATGGGCTGGCACATGTCGGACACTGCCACGCTGCACTTCGACGACGTGGAGCTGCCCGGCGAATACCTGCTCGGGCCCGAGAACAAGGGCTTCATGATGGCGGTGAGCAACCTCAACAACGAGCGCGCCGGCCTGGCCTCGGGTTGCTGCTCATTCGCGCGAGCCGCCATCGAGGAGGCCCACGACTGGGCCAGCATCCGTCAGACCTTCGGCAAGCCGCTGATCAAGAACCAGGTGATCCGCCACAAGTTCTCTGAAATGATGATGCGCATCCAGGCCAGCCAGGCCTTTGCCGACCAGATGACCTGGGCGCTGATGAACAAGCAGGTGGACCACGCCAACATGGCGCTGTGCAAGGTGCAGGCCACCCGCATGCTCGAGTACGTGGCGCGCGAATCCGCGCAGATCCTCGGCGGGGCCAGCTACATCCGCGGCTGCAAGATCGAGCGCATCTACCGCGATGTGCGCCCGCATGCCATCGGCGGCGGCAGCGAGGAGATCATGCTCGACTTCGCGGCGCGGCACATGGGCTTCGCGTGAGCGCATCCACCGAGGGGCTGCCCGACACGCTGTCGGCGATCGCCGGCGTCGGGCAGCTCTGTCCGCCAACGATCGAGGCGAGCGCACCGCTGTCGCCTTGTGACCTGATGGCCGAGGCTGCGCGCCAGGCCCCGACAACGGCTTCATCTGCCACCCCTACACCCGCTGTATGAATGCCAGTGACCGCGTGGACCAGGCCGCATCGCAAGGGCGCAGGGCCGCTGGCGCGCGGTGGGTGTGCGAGCGGTTGGAGCAGCGATCAGAAGCGGTGGGTGCGCGCCAGCGCATCGATGCCGCCGTCGATGAACAACACCGTGCCGTGGATGAACGACGACTTCTGCGACAGCAGGAAGTCGACCAGATCGGCCACCTCCTCGGGCTGGCCGTTGCGGCCCAGCGGCGGCAGGAAGTTGCGAGATTGCTCGGGCAGGCGCGTGTCGGATTGCATCGCCGACAGCAGCGGCGTGACGATGGGTCCTGGTGCGACCGCGTTGAGGCGCACGCCAGCCGCGGCCCAGCGCATCGCGCGCTCGCGCACCGCGCAGGCCACGGCGTACTTACTCAGGCAGTAGGCCACGAGCGGGTGATCCACCCTGGCCGCCTCGGCGCGGGCGGCGGCCTCGTCGCCGGCGGCCATGGCCTGGGCCAGCGGATGGTCCTGCGGCTCGGGCACATGCACCGCGCCGGCCGAGGCGATCACCACCGCCGCCGGCTGATGGCCGGCGCGCAGGGCCTCGAACAGTCCGTCGATCAGCGCCACCGCGCCGAAGTGGTTGACCGAGACGATCTGCGCCGGATCGCCCGTGGGCGGCAGGCCGGCCGAGCAGACCAGCGCATCGATCACGCCGCCGCTGCGCGCGAGCACCTGCTCCACGGCCCGCGCACGGCCGGCGGGCGTGGACAGATCGGCGACCACCTCGCCCCGATCGTGCGCGACGCCCAGCACCGTGCGGCCCTGCCGCTGGTGCGAGCGGGCGACGGCCGCGCCGATGCCGGAGCTGGAACCGGTGATGACGATCTCATGCATGGCTGGGGCACTCCTCCGGGCTGTGGATGGGGACAGGGCTGCAGGCGTGGGCAGGGGCGTGGACGGCGATGGGCACGACCGGCCGCGTGGACGGCGGCACCGCGCCCACCGGCTGGTACAGCGTGCTGCGCCGCCAGGCCGGGCGGCCGATGCCGGCGGCCAGCGATTCGAGCGACTCGGCGGTGAGCGTCTGGCCATGCGCGCCACCGGCGGCGCGGGTGATCGATTCGTCCATCAGGACGCCGCCCAGGTCGTTGGCGCCGGCGCGCAGGCACAGGGCCGCGCCCTCGGCACCCATCTTCACCCAGGAGGCCTGGATGTTCGGGATCAGCGGGTGCAGCGCCAGGCGCGACACCGCGTGCATCAGCACCGCCTCGCGCAGCGTGGGGCCTTGGCGGCTCTGGCCCTTGCGCGCCATCGGCGCCTCCATGTGCACGAAGGCCAGCGGCACGAACTCGGTGAAGCCGCCGGTGCGCGCCTGCAGCTCGCGCAGCCGCAGCAGGTGGCGCGCCCAATGCTCGCTGCGCTCGACATGGCCGAACATGATGGTGGCGGTGCTGCGCAAGCCGGCCTCGTGGGCGTGGCGCATCACCTGCAGCCACTCGTCGGTGTTCAGCTTGTCGGGGCAGATGCGTGCCCGCACCTCGTCGTCGAGGATCTCGGCGGCGGTGCCGGGCAGCGTGCCCAGGCCCGCGTCCTTGAGCCGCCGTAGGTAGTCTGGTAAGGGCATCTTCAGCGTGCGCGCGCCGTGCAGCACTTCCAGCGGCGAGAAGGCGTGCACATGCATCCCGGGCACGGCCTCCTTCACGGCCGCCACGATGTCGAGGTAGGTCTGGCCGCTGAACTTGGGGTGGATGCCGCCTTGCAGGCAGACCTCGGTGGCGCCGCGCTCCCAGGCCTGGCGGCTGCGGCGGGCGATCTCGGCGGTGTCCATCAGGTAGGCCTGGCCGCGCAGGTCCTGCGTGGCCCGTCCCCTGGCAAAGGCGCAGAAGCTGCAATGGTGGCCGCAGATGTTGGTGTAGTTGATGTTGCGGTTGACGACGTACGACACGCCTTCGCCCACCATGGCCGCGCGCAACCGGTCCGCGGCGCGCAGCAGCGGCGGCAGATCATCGCCATCGGCATTGAATAGCGCCACGATGGCCGCCTCCTCCAGCGCCTCGCCGGCCAGGGCGCGATCGACATGAACGCGCAATTCATGCGATAGGCACGCCGGCGCGTGCCGACGCGTGCGGGCGGTGTCCGAGCCCGCCGGCGTCGGACGCCAGAGCGCGGCCTGCGGCGGCAGCGCCTGCGCCGCCCCGGCATGCCAGGCCTCGCCGCGCGCGCGCCCGAAGCTGTCGATCTGGCGCAGCACCGTGGGGCGCAGCGCGGCATCCACCCAGCGCTCGGCCTGCTGGGCGTGGTGCGGCGCGATGGCCAGGCGCTCGGCCAGGTGGCGGCCGGCGACGCGGGTCTGCTCGGCCAGCGTGTCCAGGTGCGGCCAGGGCGCCTCGGGGTTCACATGGTCCGGCGTCACCGGCGAGACGCCACCCCAATCGTTCAGGCCCGCATCCACCAAGGCGCCAAGCCGGCCCTGCTGCAGGTTGGGCGGCGCCTGGATCGACATGCGCGGGCCGAAGATCAATCGCGCGGCGGCGATCGTCCATTGGTGCTCCGCCAGGCTCGGCTCGGGCGTCGCGGCCATGCGCGTGCCCGGCTTGGCGCGGAAGTTCTGCACGATCACCTCCTGGATGTGCCCGAACTCGTCGTGCAGCTCGCGCAGCGCCAGCAACGCCTCGATGCGCTCGCGTCGAGTCTCGCCGATGCCGATGAGGATGCCGCTGGTGAAGGGCACCGCCTGTTCGCCAGCGGCGCGGATCGTGGCCAGACGGGCCTGCGGCTGCTTGTCGGGCGAGCCCCAGTGCGGGCCGCCCTTGTTGCACAACCGAGTCGAGGCCGACTCGAGCATGATGCCCATCGAAACCGACACCTGGCGCAACCGCGCCAGGTCGGCGCTGCTCATCAGGCCGGGGTTCAGGTGTGGCAGCAGGCCGGTCTCCTGCCACACCAGGCGGCCATGGCTTCGAGGTAGTCGAGCGTGGTGGCATGGCCCAGCGCGTCCAGCGCGGCGCGGGCGGCGGGGTAGCGCCGCTCGGGCCTGGTCGCCCAGGGTGAACAGCGCCTCGTGGCAGCCCGTGGCCCGGCCGGCGCGGGCGATGGCCAGCACCTGCTCAGGGTTCAGGTAGGCGCGGCCGCGCCGCGCGGCGCCTGGGCGAAGGTGCAGTAGTGGCACACGTCACGGCACAGCTGCGTCAGCGGGATGAACACCTTGCGCGAGTAGGTGACGATGCGGCCGTGGCCGGCCAGCGTCAGCGTCCGGGCGCGGCGCAGCAGCTCGGGCAACTCGTCGAACGACAGGTCGGCCAGCGCCAGCGCGGCTGGAGCGGTGAGCCGCTCGCCAGGCGACGTCGAAGCACTCAGATCGGGGCGGCAGGTCGGATGGGAAGGGTGGGGTGCCATGTCAGGCTCCTCGGTGCAGAGTTCGGTGGATCGTTGCGCGGATCGCAGTGAGGGGCGGTGCTGGTGGGGGCAGACGAGGCGATGGCGCCGGCGGACGCTGGCAGCGGAAGTGCCCGGGGCCACGGGCCCAGAAGCCGCAGCTCGTCGGGCTCGTCGACATCGAATGCCAGTCCCGGGCGGTCGACTCGCGCGGCCGTCAGACCGAGTGCCGCCGCCAGCCCCAGGTGGCGGGCGGCGCTGTCCGGACCAAAGGCCAAGTCGATGCGCATCGGCAGCCGGGTGTACAGCGCATTGGTGCCGCGCCCGTGGCGGTCCGCTGCCAGGGCCATTCCGCAGAGGCGGCCCGCGGCGACGAGTGCACCGACATCGTCGCTGGCCAGCCACGGCAGATCGGCGTGCAGCACCAGCAGCTCGCGCACACCTTGTCTCGAAAGTTGGCGCGCTGCATCGAGCAAGCTGGCGTTGAGCTCGCCCAGGGTATCTGGAATCCAGAGCAGATCGCCGGTCACGGGTTGCGGGCTGGTCACGGCGATGCCCACGATGTCCGGACAGGCGCGCAGCACAGCCAGCACGTGGGCGGTCATGTGTTCGATCAGGGCCTGCCGCTGCTCGGCGCAGAGGACGCCGGCCAGGCGCTGCTTGCCCTGGCCAGGTGCCTTCAGCGCTACCAAGGCCCAGCAGCCCTGGGGTGCTGACCTGCGGGAACGGCGGTGCCGGGGGCCCATCGTTCGATCCGCGGTGCTCACGACGCGGCCTTCTGTCTCGACAGCCGGGCGGCCAGGGCCAGCGTCTCGCGCGCCAGGCGCTCGCGGTCGGCCAGGTCGCGCATCAGGGTGTCGGTGATCAACGACTCGGTGCCCAGCTGCGGTGCCACCACCCGATCGCGCTCATCGAGCACGAACCCGTCGAGCAGGTCGCCGTAGTAGCGCGCCACCTGATCGGCCGCCACCGGCAGCCCCAGCTCGGCCATGATCTTGCCGGTCGGCCCCTTCACGGCCCGACCGCCGACCAGCGGTGACACCGCCACCACCGGCGCCGCGCAGGCCGACAGCGCGCGGCGCAGCGCCGGAATTGCCAGCATCGGCGCCATGCTCAGCCAGGGATTGGAGGGGCACAGGATCACCGCCTCCAGCTGCGGCGAGGCCAGCGCGGCCAGCAGACCCGGTGCGGGCTGCGCGTCGCTGGCGCCGTCGTAGCGCAGCGCGATGACCATGGGCTCGCAGCGCCGCGCGAACGTAGTGCTGGAAGTCCAGCTCACCCTCGGACGTGACGACGCGGGTGCGCACCGGGTCGTCGCTCATCGGCAGCACGCGCGGGCCCACGCCGAGGCGATGCGCCAGATCGGCAGTCACTTCGGCCAGCCGCCGCCCGTTGGCCAGCGCCTGAGTGCGCGCCACGTGCAGCGCCAGATCGGCATCGCCGAGCTGGAACCAGGTGGGCCCGCCCAGTTCGCCCAGCGTGCGCATGAACTGCCAGGTCTCGTCGCGCCGGCCCCAGCCCAGATCGGGGTTGGCGATGCCGGCCAGCGTGTACAGCGTGGTGTCCACGTCGGGGCTGATGTGCAGGCCCAGGTGGTTGAAATCGTCACCGGTGTTGACCACGACGGTGAGGTCCTGAGGCGCCAGCACACGGGCCAGTCCGAGCGCCAACTTGGCCCCGCCGATGCCGCCGGACAGCGCAACAACGCGGCTCATGCGTGACCTCCGGGCCCGGCGCGGGCCAGGTCCTGCCCCTGCGCAGCGGGCGGCGCCCGTGGCCGCGGCCACGTCTTCGGCGCCGAAGAGGTCCTCCAAGGCGGGCCTGATCAGCGCGGCCGCCCCGAGGTGCGGTGCCGTGCTGCCCCAGCCGCGCACCAGCACCATCGGTGTGCCCTCGGCGCCTTCGCCCATCACCAGTCCGGCGGCGCCGGCCAGGGCGTCGGCGGCGGCCACCTGGGTCACTTCCAGGGTTCGACCATTGCGGTCCGTCTCGCCGCGATGGTCGACCAGTGCGGCCAGGCCAGCGGCGCCCAGCGCGATGTTGGTGCTGCCCAGCCGCCAGGGCCGGCCGAAGCTGTCGCTGACGATCACCCCGGGCGCCACACCCAGGCGAGCCTGCAGCGCGTCGCGCAGCGCGGCGGCCGACGCATCGGGGTCACGCGGCAGCAGCAGCGCCACCTCGGCGCCGCCCGCTCCTGCGGGCACGTTGGAGCGGTCGATGCCCGCATTGGCCATCACGAAACCCAGCCGGTGGCGCACGATCAGCACCTGCGGCCGGGCGCGCAGCACCTCGGTCGATTCGGCCAGCACCAGCTCGACCAGGCGCGCATCCTTGCGCGTGCGTGCGGCCAGTTCGATGGCGCGCGGCGAGGGCCGCACCGAGGCCAGGTCGACGATCCGTCCTTCGGCCTTGGAAACGATCTTCTGTGCCACGACAAGGAGGTCGCGTACTTCGAGCGTCAATCCGGCGCGCTGCAGCGCCTCGCTGGCCATGGCCGCCAGGTCGGCGCCGGCCGGCACTTCACCGATGCCGGGCAGGGCGATGATGTGTAGTGCGGTGGCCATGGGCTCAGTACAGGCAGGTCATGTCGTGGGCCTCGGCTCAGACGACCTCGCCCGGCGTCACCAGCGTGCCGGTGATGCGCAGACCGGCGCCATCGATGGCATAGGTCTTGTTCATGAAGATCAGCACTGAGGTCAGCGCCTCGGCGGCGGCCGAATTGGCCAGCGCGCCGCCATGCAGCCCGCGCAGGCCGGCATCGTGGGCCAGGCGCACCACCCGCTGGCGCGCCGCCTTGTCGTCGCCGAAGACCAGCACGTCGCAATCGACGACTCCGTCCGCGGCCAGCTTGTGCGCGGCCACGTTGTGGAAGGCCGAGACCAGCGTCACCGCCTCGCCCAGCATCGCCTGCGCGCGCTGGGCGGCGCTGCCCTCGGGCGGCAGTTGCACCCGCATCACCTTGGGGGCCTTCAGCGGCACCGTGGTGTCGACCACCAGCTTGCCGGCCACCACCTCGCGGATCTCGGCGAGCACCCCCGGCCTGCGAATCGAAGGGCACGGTGACGACCACGATGTCGGCCGTTGCCGCAGCCTCGCGGTTGGCAGCGCCGGCGACGGGGCGGCCCAGCGCCTGCGCCAGCTGTGCGGCGGCCTCGGCGGCACGCTCGGCCGAGCGCGAGCCCAGCGTCACGTGGTGGCCGGCGCGCGCCCAGCGGCGGGCCAATGCGTGGCCCAGGTGGCCGGTGCCGCCGAGCACGGCGATGGACTGGGGGCTGGCGGTCATGGGGATCGTCCCTCGGGTCGGGTCAGGCGTTGGCCGGGCAGGCGGCAGCGGCCTTCGGATGGAATGCGCGGGGGCCGGGTTCGATGCCCAGTCCGTCGGCCAGCTCGCGGCAGCGCAGCGCGAATTGCCGCTGCGCGAAGGCGGCATCGAAGCCGAAGCGGCAGCCCTCGAGCATCATCTGCAGGGCACCGCGGGCCTGGTAGGCGCGCCGGCGCCACACCGCCACTTCGGTCAGATCGGCATCGGCCAGCCTTTGGCCGTAGCTGGCCCAGAAGGCGGCTGGCAGGTCCAGGAAGCCGAAGATCCACTCGGCCGAGGGGTCGCCGAAGAAGGCGCGCTCGGCATCCAGCAACGCGCTCAGGCGCCAGCCCTGCGGGCCCGTGGCTGATCAGCACGTTGCGCGGCCACAGGTCGCCGTGTGCCAGGCGCGGCGGCTGACCTGCCGGCAAGCCGGCATCGAGCCGTGCACGCGCGTCGGGCTGGCGCAGCAGGGCAAGCAGACCGTCCAAGCCGGCCACCGCGATGCGTTGTTCGGCCAGATCGGCGGCCAGACCTTCGACGAGTGCGATGAACCAGGCCGAGACGCTGGCCAGCGCCGGTGCCGGCGCCGGAAAGCCGAAGCGATCACCCGGCAGCGCGTGCAGCCGCGCCACCAGGGCGCCGAATTCATGCCACAGCGCCTGTTGGTCGGCTGGTGTCAGGCGCGGCATGGCGGTCTCCCACACCTCGCCATCGCGGTGTTCGAACAGCGCCCAGTCGCGCGCCACCAGTCGCCGGCTGGTGTCGGCATGCAGCAGGCGCGGGATCACCTCGCCCAGCGTGCGCAGCAACGGTTGCACGCTGCATTCGCGTGCCAGCATCTGCTGCTCGTGGCGCCACAGGTGCGCACCGGCCGCGGGGCCCAGGCGCAGCACCGCGCGGGCTCCGTCGGCCAGGTCGATGCGGTAGCTGGTGTTGAAGTGGCCCTCGCCCAGCAGGGCGTGGCCAACGAGCGCTGCTTCGCTGCCCAGGGCCTCGCGCACCAGATCTGCCAGCAGCGCGGTCTCGACCGGCTGCCGCAGCACCGGCTGGCGACGCTCGACGGCCACGAAGTTCATCGGTTCGGCCCCGTGGCTTCAGCGCGCGGCCACGAGGTGCGGCCCGCCGGCGTTGAAATCCTGCAGCAGGAAACGCTCCTGCGGCTTCTCGGAGGCGGTCTTCGGGATCTCGGCCAGCAACTGCAGCCAGCTCGGCACCGAGTTGGCCTCCAGCGCCGTGCGGCAATGCGCAAACACCGCTGCGGCATCGAACGCAGCCGCATCCACCGGCACCAGGGCCACCACCAGGTCGCGCTCGCCGGTGGCGCCGGAAGCCGCCGGCACGCCGTAGACATAGGCATCGTCGACCATCGGATGCTCGGCCACCACCCGCTCGACCACCGCCGGGTCGATGAAGTCGCCGTTGCGGCGGATGCCGCCGCCCTTGCGGTGGTCGTAGTAGAGCCACCCCTGGGCATCGCGGTGGCCCATGTCGCCGCTGCGGTTCCAGCCCGCCACGATCTTGCAGCGCGAGGCCTCGGGGTTGTTGTGGTACTCCACGCGGGCCGCGCTGCCATCGCCCGGGCGGCAGCAGATCTCGCCCACCACACCGAATGGGCATTCGTCGCCGGCCTCGTCGAGGATCTTCATCTGCACGCCAAACACCGGTTTGCCGAACGAGCCCACCGGCCCCTGGCCCGGCGGGTTGCAGGCCATGCCGCCGCCATCGCTGGCGCCGTAGATCTCGAACAGCGCCACGCCATAGCGCTGCTCGAACCTGCGCCAGAGCGTCGCCGGCATGCCCGAGCAGATGACCAGGCGCACCGGGTTGTCGGCATCGTCCGGGCGCGGCGGCTCGCTGTAGATCGCGGTGGCCATGCCGCCCAGCACCGCGAACGAGGTGCAACCGTGGCGGCGGGCGATGTCCCACAGGCGCGACTTGCTGAAACGCCGGCTGATCACCGCGCGGTAGCCGAACTTCAGCGCCGGCAGCAGCGCGGTGGTCTGCGCGTTGTTGTGCGTGAAGGACAGGCCGGTGTAGGGCCGCTCGTCGGGTTGATAGCCGAACAATTGAGCGACATACGGCGTGCTGCCCATGCGCCGGTGGTCGCCAACGATGCCTTTGGGATCGCCCGTGGTGCCCGAGGTGTAGATGATCTGGATCGCGTCGGTGGGCTGCACCTCGGCGGCCGCGAATTCGGGGCCTTCGATGGTCAGCGCCACAGCGATGTCCTCGACGCCGGCCGAGCCCGCCACGGCGGGCAGGCCGGGCTCACCCGAGTCGATGGCCAGCAGCCAGCGCACCGAGGGCGCCTGGGCGCGAGCGGTCAGCACCTCGGCCAGCGCGTAGTCGGCGGTGATCACGCCGCGGCAGTCCGAGTCGCGCAGCATGAAGGCCAGGCGCGCGGCCGGTGTGCGCGGGGCGATCGGCACGAACACGGCGCCCAGCAGCGAGGCGGCGATCATCGCCTCGACGAACTCGGGGTGGTTGCGCATCATCAGCGCAAAGCGCTCGCCCTGGCATAGCCCCAGCGCCTGCAACCGGGTGGCCAGGCGGTTGGCGTTGCGCCACAGATCGGCATAGGTGCGCACCTCGTCGGGCGTGGCGCCGCCGTCGAGGCTGAGGTGCTCGAAGGTGAGCACGTCGAGGTCGGGCTGCTGCGCGGCCTTCAGCGCAATCAGGTCCGACAGGATCAATTCGTTCTTGTTGTGCATGGCCAGAGCGATCAACGCACCAGCACTGCGATGTTCATCGCCGCCACCTCGCCGCGGATGCTGCCGCCGCCGTTGTGGGTGAGGCCCACCTTGGCGCCTTGCACCTGGCGCGCGCCGGCGCGGCCTTGCAGCTGGGTGGTGATCTCGAACACCTGCGCCAGGCCAGTGGCACCCACCGGGTGGCCCTTGCGCAGCAGGCCGCCGGAGGTGTTGACCGGGATGCGGCCGCCGACGCGGGTGTGGCCGTCCACCAGCAGCGCCACGCAGTCTTCCGGCTTGGCCAGGCCAAGGTGGTCGTAGGTGAGCAGCTCCATGATGGCCGAGCTGTCGTGCATCTCGACCAGGCTCAGGTCTTTGGGGCCCACGCCTGCATCGGCATAGGCCTCGGCGATGCTCAGCGACGTGACGTTCTCGGCCGCCTTGGGCGGGTGCTCGAAGTACGAATGCACGACGCTGGCGACCAGCCGCACCGGCCGCCGGATGCCCAGCTGCCGCGCCTTGCGCTCGCTCACCACCACCGCGGCGGCGCCGCCATCGCCCAGCGGGCAGATCATCGGCCGGGTCAGCGGGGCCGAGACCACCGGCGCGGCCAGCACCTCGTCGACCGTCATCACCTGGCGGAACTGCGCATTCGGGTTCAGGCTGCCATGCACCGAGTTCTTGGCGGTGACCAGCGCGAAGTGCTCGAGCGTGGAGCCCTAGGTGGCCATGTGCTCGCGCGCCAGCTCGCCGTAGAAGTCGACGAACATCAAGCGGTTCTGGCCCGAGCCTTGGGTGTGGCCGGACATGAAGCGGTCGCGCTCCTCCACGTCCACCGCGCCGCCCAGCGCCGCATAGCTCACCGCCTTGTTCTCGTGATAGAGCTTCTCGAAACCCAGTACCAGCACCACGTCGTAGTAGCCGGCCGAGACCATCATCGCCGCCTGGTTCAGCGCGGTGGAACCGCTGCCACAGGCGTTCTCGATGTTGATGATCGGCACGCGGCCCAGGCCGACGTCGAGCAGCGCCACCTGGCCGCGGATCGATTCCTGGCCGGTGACGATGCCCGGCCACGCAATTGCCGCTGTAGACGGCCTCCACATCGGCGATGCCCAGCCCCGCATCGGCCAGCGCGGCCAACACCGGCTGGCCGGCCAGCCACTTCAGGCTCTTCTCGAGGTGCTTGCCGAAGGGCGTCATGCCGACGCCGGCGATCACTTCATTGAGTCGCATCGCGGTCTCGCTGTCTTGCTGGGGTTGGGGGCGCGTGCGGCGCGTCAGATCATGCCGTTGCGCGGCAGCTTGTAGCGGGTGCGGATGCGCTCCAGCTCTTCTTCGCGCCCGGCCTGCGGCGCGGCCGGCTGCAGCAGGCCGCTGGCCTCGAGCTCGGCCACCACTTTCGGGTCGCGCGGGAAAGGCTGCCCGTAGCCGTTGAGCTGGAACAGCTGCTCGAAAGGCAGGCGCGGGCGCTGGCCGCCGGCGTCGGGGCTTTCGACCGGGTAGCCCAGGGTTTGAACCGCGGCGATGCGGCAGGTGGCGGGCAGGCCGAAGGCCTTGCGCGTGCGCTCCCAGTTGGGCGAGCCCTGCAAGCACATGCCCAGGCCGAGCTCGATGCCCACCAGCGTGGCCTGGGCGATCGCCTGCCCCAGGTCCATGTCGACCAGGCCGGGCGCCTTCAACGAATCAGCGCGCCCTTGGTGAACAGCGGCACCAGGTGACCTCCAGCTCCTCCTGGCGGCCGGGGCCATAGCCCAGCGCGCCCACCGAGACCAGCTCACGCAGGCGCTGGCCGGCATCGTTCATGGCCAGCGTCTCGATGTACCAGAGGATCACCACCGGCGCCTGCTGGATCTGGAAGCCACCGACCGGCGAGGGCAGGCAATCCAGCTGCTCGGCGCTGGCCGTGGCGCGGTGCACCACCAGCGCGCGGGCGGCATTGTTGTTGCCGAAATGCGAGGCCAGGCG
>JADKIA010000017.1 GCA_016721465.1 Ideonella sp.
TGACCGAACCCCAATCCCCCGCCGTACCAGCGCCGGCCGCGCCCGCCTGACCGGGCCGCCCAGCCGTGCCCGCCTCGCGCCGCCGCCCGGCGATGTTGATGGTGACCGGCCTCACGCTGGTCGCCGGCGCAAACTATGCCGCATAGCAGGTGGTTCCTGTTTGAACGCGCCACCACGAAGGTCTGACAACGCCTATGTGTGCAGGCGCCGATGGTTCGAATCACGCCACAGGTGGGCGGCACCGTCGCTGGCCGTGCTGGTGGACGACACCGATATGGTCAGGTGAATGACCCCTGGTGGCTGGACCGGCCGATGCCGAGATTGGCGCTGGAGCGCGCCGAGAGCCAACTGGCGCAGACCGTGCGCGAGGTGCGCGCTGGCCAGTATCAACAACGCCGCTGGCCGCCAACATCCGGCTGCGCGAGGCCGAAGTGGCGCCTCCGGAGGGCGATCTGGCCCGCGCCAGCGCGACGTGGCCCGCCGCAAACGCTGCTGGCCACCGGTGCCGTGGCGGCCGAGAGGTCAAACATGCCGAGAAGTGCCGCCAACTCGTCGCGCAACGCATTGGCGGGGTGCACAGTCCGCGCTGGCCGCGGCGCAGCAGCAGGCCGCAGCAACCAGGCGCTCACCGAAGGAACGCCGGTGGACAAGCATCCCAACGTCGAGTGCGCTACCCCGCGGGTGCGCGAGGCCCGGCCGCGCTGCAGCGCACGAGCTGCCCGCGCGGTGGCCGGCAGTGTGGCCCGGCGCGCACTGCAGGTGGGCCAACGCACTGCGCCGGGCACGCCGCTGATGTCGATGGTGCGCTGGACCAGGTCTGGGTGGACGCCAACTTCAGGAAGTGCAGCTGCGCCAGATGCGCCTGGGACAACCGGTCAAGCTCACGGCCGACCTGTGCGGCAGCAGGTGGTCTACACCGGTCGTGTGCCGGTCTGGGCGCTGGCACGGGTTCAGCCTTCGCGCTGCTGCCGGCGCAGAACGCCACGGGCAACTGGATCAGGTGGTGCAGCGCGTGCCCGTGCGCGTGGGCTGGACGCCAGGCAACTGGCCGAGCACCCGCTGCGGGTGGGCTTGTCGATGGAGGCCGACGTGGATGTGGCCGACCAGACCGGCGCACCGGTGCTGGCGGGCACGTCGGCGCGCGCCAGCAGCCGCACCACCGCTTTCGAGACCACCGCCGCCGAAGCCGATCGCCGCGTGAAGGTGATCATCGCCGGCAACCTGGGCCGTGCATCGGGCGCAGTGCCGGTGTCCGCGGCCAGGCCTTGAGGACGGCGACGAAGCTCCGCCACCACGGCTGGCGACGCGCCCGGCGCGCGCCGCGCCGCCTTGCCGGGTGGGCCCACGGGCGGCCGCCGCGCCCGGCCTTTGCGCCGCTGCAAGGCAGCGCGTGCCTGGGGCACGGTGGCGCCGTCGCCCGGCCACGTTCATGAACGTGCTCGATTCATCCATTGCCAACGTGTCCATCCCGGCCATCGCGGGCGACATGGGGGTGAGCCCGTCGCAGGGCACCTGGGTCATCACCTCGTTCGGCGTGGCCAATGCGATTTCGGTGCCGCTCACCGGTTGGCTCACGCAGCGCTTCGGCCAGGTGCGGCTGTTCACCACCAGCGTGCTGCTGTTCGTGCTGGCCTCGACCTTTGTGCGGCCTGGCCCCAACTTCGAGAGCCTGGTGTTCTTCCGTGTGCTGCAGGGCCTGGTGCGGGCCCATGGTGCCCTTGTCCCAGCCCTTGTTGCTGGCGAGTCATCCGCCCGCGCTGGCCGGCACCGCCATGGCGATGCGGGCCATGACCACGCTGGCGGCGCCGGCGGCCGGCCCCTTGCTCGGTGGCTGGATCACCGACAACATGAGCTGGGAGTGGATCTTCTACATCAACATCCCGGTCGGTCTGTTCGCCGCCGGGATGACCTGGTCGATCTACCGCAGCCGCGACCCCGGGCCCGCGCCGAGTGCCGCTCGACTGGGTGGGCCTGGGCCTGCTGGTGCTGTGGGTGGAGCGCGCTGCAGATGATGATCGACAAGGGCAAGGAGGCTCGACTGGTTCGCGTCGCCCCAGATCATTGCGCTGGCGGTGGTGGCCGCGGTGGGCTTCGCCTTCTTCCTGGCCTGGACCTGACCGAATCGCACCCCATCGTCAACCTGCGTTACTTTGCGCGGCGCAATTTCACGGGTGGGCGTGGTGTCGCTGTCGGTGGCCTACGGCCTGTTCTTCGCCAACGTGGTGCTGCTGCCGCTGTGGCTGCAGCGGTGGATGGCTACACGGCCACCTGGGCCGGCGTGGCCACCGCGCCGGTGGGGCTGCTGGCCATCGTGCTCTCGCCCTGGGTGGGCATGAACGTCGCGCGCATCGATCCGCGCAAACTGGCCACCGTGGCCTTCGTCGGCTTTGGCATCGTGCTGTGGATGCGTTCGCAATTCAGCACGCTGGCGCCGTTCGCCACCATCCTGTTGCCCACCATCCTGCAGGGCGCGGCGATGGCCTTCTTCTTCATTCCACTGCAGGCCATCGTGTTCAGCGGCCTGCGGCCCGAGCAGATGCCGTCGGCCGCAGGCCTGTCCAACTTCTGCCGGATGGTGGCGGGCGCGATGGGCACTTCGATCTTCACCACCCTGTGGGAGAACCGCCGTGCTGCACCGCGCCCCTCACCGAGGCGCTGAACCGCGGCAACGATGCGGCGCTGCAAGTGCTGGCCCAGCTGGCCTCGGCCGGCCAATCGCCCGATCAGGCGGCCGCCACCATCAGCCGCATGGTGGACCAGCAGGCCTACACCATGGCGGTGACCGACCTGTTCTACCTGTCGGCCGGCCTGTTCGTTGCGCTCGTCGTTGTCGTTTGGCTGGCCAGCCCGATGCCCTTGAACAAGGCTGGCAAACCATCGGACGGAGGCGGGGCGCACTGAGCGGCGGCCCGCTGCGTCGCGCACCGCACCGGCGCAAGGTTCAGACCAGACCCGCCGCCCGCTGCACCGCCATTGGATCCACCCCCAGCTTGCCTGCCGCATCCAGGATCTCGGCCCAGGTGGTGCCGTCCACCGGCACCCCCTGCACCACGCGCCTGGCGCGTGATTCACGCTCAGGCTCGCCGGCCAGTCGCACCGATTCGAAGCCGGCCCGCGGCGGCGAGGCCTTGACCCAATCCACAAAGGCCAGCGCCTCCTGCGCATACACAGCCGGGTCGGCCAGCCTGGCCGGATCGATGATCACCGTGAGCATGCCGTTGAGCACGCGCTTCTTGCTGCTGTCGCCATCGTGCACCGCCATGCCGGCGCCAGCGCCGCCCAGCAGCTCGCACAGCACCGCCATGCCATAGCCCTTGTGCGCGCCGAAAGCCAGGATGGCGCCGAAGGGTTCGATCACGGAGTAACGCGGATTGACGGTGTCCTGCCCGGTGTCGTCGATCAGGCGCCCGGCGGCACGCTCTCGCCCTTGTTGTGCGCCACGCGGTCTGGCCCTGGGCAATCACGCTGGTGGCGAAATCCAGGATCAGCGGTTCGCGGCCGGGCAGCGGCACGCCGGCGGTGAAGGGGTTGGTGCGGAAGCGAGCGTCGGCACCGCCATACGGCGCCACGATGGCGCGCGAGATGACGTTGACGAAGTGCAAGGAAACCAGCCCCTGCGCCACCGCCATTTCGGCCCAGGCGCCGATGCGGCCCAGGTGGTGCGAGTTGCCCAGCGCCACGATGCAGCAGCCCAGCTGCCGGGCGCGCGCGATGCCGATGTGCATGGCCTCGGCGCCGATCACCTGGCCGCCGGCGTCGCCGTCCAGGCGCAGCAGGGCGCCGGCGTCCACCACCGTCTTCACGTGCGTGTTGGGTTGGAGGCCGCCTTCGAGGAACGCCGCCGCATAGCGCGGCAGCATGCCGATGCCGTGCGAGTCGTGTCCGGTGAGGTTGGCCTCGATCAGGTTGTCGGCCACGGCCTTCACTTCGTCGGGCGCGCTGCCGAAGCCGGTCACCACCTGGCGGATGGCGGCTTGCAGGGCGTCCAGGGCGATGGTGTGGGTGAGGCTCATGGTGGATTCAGTCGGGTTGCTTGGTGGGGTGGGCGGCACCTTGATGCCGACGAGCACCTGCCCGTTCTGCCGCAAGGTGGCGCCAGTGACAACGTTCTGCTCGTTGCGCTTGAATTCAACCACGGCATTGACGGGTTTGACCGCGATGCGGTCGACACCGGTCACCTGGGCTTCGAGGCCAGGCTGGCCGGTGCCTTGCACCTTGAGCTTGCCGTCCTGCTCGAAGACGCGCAGCGCCAATCGCGGCGTCAATCGGTACTCGCCGGCCCAGGCCTGCCATTCGGGGCGGGACGCGGTGAGCGGCACCGCATGGCCCTGGCGAACGCCTTCCACCACCGTGCCGGCCTGGTGCCAGGTGAAGCGGTTCACCTCGCTGCCTTCGACGATGGGGCGCAGGCGCAGGTCCGGGCGCTGGTCGGGGTAGAAGTCGCCATGGCTGTCGTAGCGCATCTCCATGGCCGGCTGATCGTCGGCCTGCGCCATCAGGCGACCCTCGTCGACCCACACCTTCGCGTTCAGGCCGGCGATGGTGAACTGGCCAGGCATGGCCTGCAGCAGCGCAGCGGGGATGGGCTGCCGAACGCGCGGCTTGGTCAGGGGCACGTCAAGGCCCAGCAGCGACCAGGCCAGGTCGGCCAGACCGTCCAGCGCGGTGATGTCGGTATCCGCCAGCACGACCACGCCGCGCTGCTGATCCGGCAACAGGGCCAGCTGCGCGTTGAAGCCACCAGTGGCGCCGCCGTGCATCAGCACCGTGCGGCCCTTCAACGGCGCCAAGGCCCAGTTCATGCCGTAGCCATGCGCAAGGGGCTGCTGCGTCATGCGCAGGCGGGCGCGCAGCGGCGTGTCCATCAAGCCCAGGTGGGCACGGGCGTAGTTCACCATGTCGTCGAGCGTGGCATGCACCATGCCCATGCCCCCCAGGTTGGTGGCCATGCGCCAGGTGGCGTGATGGCGCCCGAGACCACGTGCCCGACCGCCGTGCGCTGGCCAGGGTGCTTCGGCGATGTAGGCATGGCCCATCTGCAAGGGGCCGAACAGGCGCTGCCTGAGCACCTGCTCCAGATCGGCAGCCCTCGGCCCGCCAGGCCCGAGCCACGGCGCTGGAGACGATCATCATGCCGAAGTTGGAGTACACGCTCTTCGAGCCGATGGGCTCGGTCAGCCGCACGCGTCCCAGCGCGGCCAGCATCTCGGCCTCGGTGAGCTCGGCGTGGGGGGTGACCCGTTTTGCAGGCTTGAAATCCGGCGGCAGGCGCGGCAGGCCGGCGCTGTGCGTGAGCAGGTCGCGCACCAGGATCTGCCGATCGTCCTGGCGCGGCACCACGGTGCCCTCGGGCAGGTGCCTGGCGATGGGGTCGTCGAGCGACCAGCGCCCCGCCTCGATCAGATCGGCCACCAAAACGCCGTCATGGTCTTGCTGATCGAGCCGATTTCGACCGCCGCGTCCAGCTCCCGCGCGGCGCGCGGCAAGCCCTCGGGGTTGGCGCAAAGGCGGGCTCGGCTCACCTGCGCCCCGTCGATCACCGCCGCCACCACGCAGATGCCGCTGCGGTCGTTCGCGAAGCGGGCGCTCAGCCGAGCGGCCAGTTCGTCGTTGCTCAGGGCCCAGCCGGGCAGGCTGGCACAGCACAGCAGCAGCAATGCAAGCCACGGGCGCGTCGACGGCATGGGCGTTGTCCTTCACGGCGGGTGCAGCACCGGCACGAAGGTGCGGCCTGGTTGGCAATGTAGCGCGACCTCGCGCGCATCGGCATTGCCCCTGATCCGCCGCGCCGCCGCCGGCGGGCCCATACTGGGCCGATCCCGAAAACCGACCAAGCCAGGAGCCCCGATGAAGATCGTCATCGCCCAGATGAAGCACAGACCAACACCTATTCGCCGGTGCCCACGCGCTGGCGCGCTTCGCCGTCGGCGGTGGCGTGCCGCCGGAGGGCGACGCGGCCCGCGCGTTCTGCAAGGGCACGGGCTCGGCCATCGGCGCCTTCATCGACCTGGCGGAGGCGGCCGGCGCGCAGATCGTGATCCCCGTGGCCGCAGCGCCTGGCCCAGCGGCCTGGTGGAGGACGCGGCCTACGAGCACATGGTCTCGCGCATCTGCGCGGCCGTGGCGCAGGGCTGCGACGCTGTGCTGCTGGACCTGCACGGTGCCATGGTGACGCAGAGTCACGAGGACGGCGAAGGCGAACTGCTGCGCCGCCTGCGCGCGCTGAACGCCAGCGTGCCCATCGGCGTGGCGCTGGACATGCACACCAACTTCTACCCGCCATCGCCCAGCACGCCACCGCCGTGGCCGGCTATCAAACCTACCCGCACGTGGACATGTACGAGACGGGGCAACGTGCCGGACGCGCCATTCTTGCGTTGCTCGATGGCCAGGCCAGGCCGGCCATGGCCTGGGGCAACCGCCCCATGTTGCCGCACGTGATGCGCCAGGGCAGCGCCGATTCGCCCAATTGCGAGTTGCAGGCGCGTTTGCAAGCAGATGGAGGCCGAGGGCGCGTTGTGCGCGTCGGTGTTCGTCGGCTTCCCGAATGCCGACATCCACAACGCCGGCCTGTCGGCAGTGGTGGTCACCAATGGCGACGATGCGTTGGCTCGCCGCTGGTGTGACGAACTGCTGGACATGGCCTGGGCGCATCGCAAGGCCTTCGTCTACGAGATCGAACCGCTGGCCGAATCGATGAAGCGAGCCCAGGCCCTGGCCGATGCCGGCCAGCCGGGGGCCGGTCCGGTGGTGCTGCTCGACCACAGCGACAACTGCAGCCTCCGGCGGCACCATGGACACGATGACGGTGCTGGGGGCATGCTCGATGCCGGCCTGCAGGATGCCGCCGGGTTTGCAATCTTCGATCCGCAGGCCGTGCAGCAGATGATCGCCGCCGGCGTGGGTGCGCAGGTGACGCTTTCGCTCGGCGGCAAGCTGGACATGCCGTCCATCGGCCTGAAAGGCCAGCCGCGCACCGTGAGCGGCCGCGTCAAGCTTGATCTGTGACGGCCGCTACCGCAACTTCGGCCCGATGGCGCGCGGCGAGACCAACGACATGGGCCCGACCGCGGTGCTGGACACCGGCGCGGTGGAGATCGTGGTCATCTCCAACCACACCGAGCCACACGACCTGGCCGCCTTCGTGGCCGTGGGCATCGACCCGGCGCGCAAGCGCTTCCTGATGCTCAAGAGCCGCGTGCACTGGCGCGCCGGCCTGCGCAGCCTGGCGCAGGCGGTGGTCGAGTGCGCCGGCACCGGCGTGTGCACCTCGGACTACGCCATGTTGAACTTCCAGCACGTGCGCCGACCCATTTATCCGGTCGACGTCATGTGACCCAGCCGCCCGCGGCATGCCGGGACTGCCGCGGGCGTGTTCTTTCGGCGTTAGCAACCCGGGCCGTGGCCGTCGACCGCGTGCAGCAGCACGCCGATCAGGTCCACCGCGGCGTCGTGCGGCTGGCCACTGTGGTCGGCGCGGTCGAGCACGCCGTCCAGGTTCGTGTCCAGCGCCGTGAGGGCAGCCGTCACCTCGGCCACGCTCAGGCTGCTGTCGGCGTTGGTGTCCACCTGGGCGAACAGCGTCGTCAACGCGGCGTCGCGTTCGGTGTGCGTGCCGGAAGGGTCGAGCACGGCCAGCAGTTCGGTCAGTGAAATCGTGGTGCTGGCATTGGTGTCGAACCTGGCAAACGCACCATCCACCACCTGCGCGATGGTGGGTGGCGTCGGCGGCGTGCCCAGATCGCCGGGGCCACCATGGCCGTGGCCAACCGGCCCGCGGCCCAGCAGCAGGCCCAGCGGATTCGGCGTGGTGCTGCCCGAAGGTGGCGCCGTGTGGTCGGCATGGTCCAGGGTGCCGTTGCCATCGGTGTCCAGCGTGGTGATGGCGGCGGTCACTTCCGCCTTGCTCAGGCTGCCGTCGCCGTTGCTGTCCACCGCGGTGATCAACTGGGTCACGGCCGTGGCCAGTGCGGTGTGGGTGCCTTTGGGGTCCAGGATGGCCAGCAGCTCGGCCGAGGTGATGCTGGCGTTGGTGTTGCCGTCGAAGCGCGTGAAGATGCGGTCCACCGCCTGCGCGATGGTGGGCGGTGTCGGGGTGTCCCCGCTGCGGATGGACCCTGGTGTGATGACATGAATGACTCCTGAAATGGTTGACCTCCGACCAGGCCAGGCCGGTCGGCATCCCACGCTGGTCGGCGAGCCCATCCCGCTTCAGCGGGGCGGTCGTGCACCGGCCAGCGGGTCACACCTGCACCGCTGGGGTGGCGCGGCGCCAGGGTGTGCCCGAACCATCTTCTGCAATCGCCGTGCCAATCCCCTTGCGAGGCCGTTTCGTGAGGCAGCCGGCGTCCGTGCACCCTGGCGCTCCGCCTGGCCACGGCCGACAGCGTCTGCGTGCACTGCAGCAATGGGCGACGAAGTTTGCAGTGCCCGGGGCAATGGCCGTGTCGATGGTCGCCGGCGCAGCCGACTGAAATTCTCCGTACAGTGGCCAGGCCCGCGCGCCATCGGTCGATCGCGGGCGCTTGTCCCCACCCTGGAGTTGTTTGCATGAACGAATCGCCCGCCTACACCCCGCCCGCCATCTGGACCTGGAAGCCCGGCAGTGGTGGCCGCTTCGCCAACATCAACCGCCCCATCGCCGGCGCCACGCACGACAAGACCCTGCCGGTGGGCCGTCACCCGCTGCAGTTGTATTCGCTGGCCACGCCGAACGGCGTGAAGGTGACGGTGATGCTGGAAGAGCTGCTGGCGCTCGGCCACGCCGGCGCCGAGTACGACGCCTGGCTGATCCGCATCAACGAGGGCGACCAGTTCGGCAGCGGCTTTGTCGCGGTGAACCCGAACTCCAAGATCCCGGCGCTGCTGGACCGCAGCGGCCCCACGCCCGTGCGCGTGTTCGAGTCCGGCGCCATGCTGCAGTACCTGTCCGAGAAGTTCGGCGGGGCCTTCATGCCGGCCGGCGCGGCGCGGGCCGAATGCCTGTCGTGGCTGTTCTGGCAGATGGGCAGCCGCGCCCTACCTGGGCGGTGGCTTCGGCCACTTCTACGCCTACGCGCCGACGAAGATGGAATACGCCATCGACCGCTTTGCGATGGAAGTGAAGCGCCAGCTCGATGTGCTGGACCGCCGACTGGCGGAAAGCGAATACCTGGCAGGTGACGCGTACAGCATCGCCGACATGGCCGTGTGGCCCTGGTACGGCACGCTGGTCAAGGGCCAGCTCTACGAGTCGGGCGAGTTCCTGCAGGTGCACACCTACACCAACGTGTTGCGCTGGACGAATCAGATCGCCGAGCGCCCGGCGGTGCAGCGCGGCCGCATGGTCAACCGCACCTGGGGCCAGCCCGCCAGCCAGCTGCACGAGCGCCACGAGGCCAGCGATTTCGACACCCGGACGCAGGACAAGCTCGCCGAGCCAGGTTGATGGTCGGCGTCCACCTCACCTAAGGGCCCCACGATGATCACCCTCTACGACTGCAGCACCGCCCCCAGCCCGCGCCGCGCGCGCATCCTGCTCGCCGAGAAAGGCATCGCCCACGAGACCGTGCAGGTCGACCTGCGCAGCGGCGAACAATTGAGCGAGGCCTTCCGCCGGGTGAACCCGCAATGCACCGTGCCGGCGCTGCGCACCGAGGACGGCGCCGTGCTCACCGACAACGCCGCCATCACCGCCTACCTGAGGCGCGCTACCCGCAGCCGCCGCTGCTGGGCGGCACGCCGATCGAGAAGGCCGAGATCGCCAGCTGGAACTGGCGCATCGAGTTCGAGGGCTTGATGGCGATTGCTGAAGCCCTGCGCAACAGCGCCCCGGCCATGGCCAACCGCGCGCTGCCCGGCCCGGTGGACTACCCGCAGATCCCCGAGCTGGCCCAGCGCGGGCTGGCCCGTGTGCAGCAGTTCTTTGCCACGCTCGACACGCGCCTGGCCGGCCGCGATTTCATCGCCACCGATCGATTCAGCATTGCCGACATCACCGCCGTGGTGGCCGTGGACTTTGCGCGCGTGGTGAAGGTGCGCGTGGACGAGCGGCATGCGCACCTGATGCGCTGGCGGGCGGCGATGGCACTGAGGCCGGCGATGGCACTGTAGGGTGGCGCTGCGACTTTGGCCTGCCACTCTGGTGTGCCATTTCTAACTCTCGATCGGTCGCAATGCCGTCGCCTGCCGAGCGGCCATGCACCTGGCAGGTTGGTGAATGCTGTACAGGATCGTTCTCAACCGCCAGCAAGGGGCGCCAGCCAGCAGGCGACCTCCAACGCCGTCGACCCAGTGCCTTTGCAAACAGAGACGTCGCCGGCAGAAGCGGGCCTCGCCGAATTGGGGCTGGCCAGGGACTGGCGCATTTCGCCGGGACCGTCGACACTCGTGTGGCGCTGGCCTTCACGCAAGGCCACAACCAGGGCGTTTCGTACTCTGCACGGCAACCCCTGGGCGAGAGGAACCGGCGCGTTCGAGTTCCAGCCTCTCACGTCCTGCCCGCGTCTCCCACCACCGTCGAAAGGCATCCGGTCATGAGCGATGAAGTCACGAAAAAGGACCTGCAGTCCCTCCAGGGCTATTGCAACAAGCAGATCGCCGAGGTGAAGAAACTCGTCAGTGATCTCGAAACCAAGTCCGCGCGCGATCTCGACAAGGGCTTGTGTGAAGAGAACAAGATCACCGTCAACGTCAACCTCACCCTGCGCAAACGGCTCGACGAGGTCGAGGCTCGGCTCGCACAACTCGAGAAGCGGGTCCTCTGAGCAAGGCTCAGGCGCACACGGCAGACTTGCGCAGCGTCCGTTGCGCATTCTGGTGATCCCGCACCGCGCTGCCGCGCGGGCACCGGCAGGGTTTCGCGGCCAAGCTCGGCATCGGCGTTGGCCAGGCGCAGTTCGCCTGGACACCCCCATGCACGGTCGGCATACTGGCCCGGTCATGCAAGTGTGGCTTGGTCACTTTGCCTGATCCCGTTGGGGGCGGGCCGGAATTGCCCGGCCTCTGGGTACCGTGCGCAAAAGGGCAAGGATGGGCGAAGCAGAAGGGCAGGACGCGGGCAGTGGCTTGAAGGCGCAATGGGGTGTCACCGACCCCCAGGCGCCAAAGGCCGGCGACCCCGGTTCGGGCGAGCAGGGGTCTCGATTCCGCGAGGAATTCGAGGCGGCGGTCGCGTCGATCAACGAGAGCCTGCAGTCGGTGAAGACCAGCGCAGAGGCGGCACAGCATCAAGCCATGGATGGCCTGCGGCAGCAACTGGTCGCGCAGTTCCAGCGCACCCTGGGCAAGGTGGACCCGGCCAACCCGGCCCAGGCCCAGGCCGACATCGACAGTGTGCTCGGTGCCGCGCAGGCACTGAAGTCGCGCGCCACGAGCACGGCCCAGGAGGCCACCGCGGCGCTGGCCAAATGGCAAGAGCGAGCCGCCGAGTTCGAGGCCGGCGTGGCGCAAGTCGTGGAGATGAATGACGGCGGCTATGCCAAGGCCGCGCCGTTCCAGGCGGTGGCCGATGCGATCCGGGCGCGCGTGGACGGGCGCAAGATCGCCGAGGCGCTGGCCAGCGTCGACCGCTTTCTGCAGCCCCTGGCCAGCGCCTACGCCGACTACCAGAAGCAGAAATCGGCGGATGCGCCGGGCCTGTTCGGCTCGATCGCCAATGCCGTCTCGGGCGCTGTGGACGAGGCCGCCGGTGTGGTCGGTGGTGTGGCCGATGGTGCAGCCAAGGCCGTCGGCAAGGCGGTCGGCAAGGCCGCCGATGTGGTCGGTGGTGTGGCCGATGGTGCAGCCAAGGCCGTCGGCAAGGCGGCCGATCAGGTTCGCGGCGTCGCCGCGCAGGTGGCGGGCCAGGCGGCCGACGCCGCGGTGGGGGCCGTGCATGCGGCGGGCAACGCGGTCATTGGCGCGGCGAACAGCGTTGGCGACTCCGCCGATTCGGTCGGTGGGGACGTGGGCGAGGTCTATGGCGCTGCCATGGGGGCCGAGCTTGGTGGGGTCATCGGTGGTGTCAAGGGCCTTGTCAAAGGCAGCGCCAAGGCGCCGTCGCCGGGCCCGTGGGCGCGGGTGCCGGGGTGTCGTGGCCGGGGCGATGGGCGCGCTGGAAGGCGGCGCCCAGGGCGAGTCGTTCGGCCAGGCCGCCGGCGGCGATGCGGGTGAGTTCATCGGCGGCAAGATCGCTGGAGCGGCCCGCTGGGTGGCCGGGGCGGTGGGCGCGGCGATGGGCAAGCCGCCCGCAGCGCCGCCTGCCTCCTTGCAGGATCGCCCCGTTCCGGTGCGCCGATCACCGCCAAGCCGCCGGTCGACTTCAAGCCCGTCAAGGGGGCCGACGGCAAGACGCTGCAGGTCGGCCAGGCGGCGAATGGCAGCGTCACGCTGCTCGCGCCACCGCCGAAGATCGAGACGATCACCTTCTCTGGCGGCGGTGGCAAGGGGCGCTGCGCTGCCCGGCGCCGTCGCGCGCTCGAAGACTCCGGCGTGTTGAAGGACGTGAAGACGGTGACCGGCGCCTCGGTCGGGTCCATGACGGCGGCGCTGGTGGCGGGTGGCATCACCGCCGACGAGTTCGAGGAGATTGGCAATCGCGAGGGGTTGTCCGACCAGATCAAGGGCGGCAAGAACATGGCCGAAGTGCTGTTCGACGGCGGCCTGTCCGGCGACGGGCTCGAGGACGTCGTGCGCAAGGAGCTGTCGCGCAGCGTGAGCAAGCGCATCGTGGACTACGTCAAGGCGCAAGGCACGGCCGGCACGCCGCCCGATCCGCATGTGCTGGACATCGCGCGCAAGTTGGCCGATGGCCAGCAAGGCGTGACTTTCCGCGATCTGCGCGACCTGTCGAAGGTGATCCCCCAGATCAAGGAAGTGGCCATTTCGGGCTCCTACATGTCCGAGGTCGACCCGAAGTCCGGGAACCCGGTGAAGGGCACCGAACAGTCGCAGCTCGTGATGTTCGATGCCGACACCCAACCCGACCTCGAGGTCGCGCTGGCCGTGCACGCGTCGGCGTCGCTGCCGCCGGTGTTCAAGCCGGTCGACATCAAGCTGGCCAATGGCACGACCGCCCGCTTCCAGGATGGCGGCGTGCTGAACAATGCGCCGACGCCGGAAAGCATCGGCGCCGAACGGCAACTCGACCCGATGCCCGACAGCGGCGGCATGACCTTCATCTTCGAGGACGAAAACAGCCGCGACGTGATGAAGGGCGAGGCTTCGCCGAAGCGCAGCCGCATCAACGATTTCTTCACCGGCGCCGAGAACAGCGCCGCCGACTACGCCAAGAACCGCGCCCTGGCCGACCGGCCGCAGGATGTGGTGATGCTGCCGCTGACCTTCACCGTGCCGCCAGACGAGGAAGGCGACGACCCCGAGACGAAGGACTTCACCGGCTTTCGCAGGGCACGCTCAACTTCGACATGGCGCGCGACGACAAGCTGAAGCTGCAGTCGCTCGCCAACGAGGCCACCAGCGATTTCCTCAAGAGCCGCGGCGAGCCGCAGCCGCGTGAATTTGCATCGATGGAGCAGATGCTGATGAGCGTGCCGCACGACGACCTGGTCGCGATGGCCGGCGACGCCTTGACGGGCGCGCGCGAGGCGCTGGACTTCCGCGACCAGGTCTGCGCCGAGGTCGCGGGCCTGCTCCCGCTGGTGCAGGCGAGTCCGAACGCCGCAGCGGCGGCGCAAGACCCCAAGGTGAAGGCGGTGCTCGCACGACTCGACCAGCTCGCGACGAGTGCGGACCGCCAGGCCGTGGTGGCGCGCGAGATGAACCGCTCGCCCCGCCTCGACGGCCTGATCGAGGCCGCGCGCTCACCCGACTGCAGCGACACGCTGAAGGCCTGCTCGGCAGTCAACGACGCACTGCGCGCCCGCACGCACGCCAGGAGGTGCTGCGCGAGGGGGTCGACCCGAAGATGGTGCGCACCGACGCCGACGGCGTCGATGGCAACCTGCTGGTGATGGTCGACAACCGCTTGCGTGCCGCGACCTCGCCGGCCGAGGTCAACGACGCCTTGCAACTGGCCATCCAGCACTTCCGCAAGCGGCGCGACCTGCTCGGCCTGAAAGGCCACAAGGCGTTCGCCAAAGACCTCGAAGACCGATTGATGAAGTGAAGCAAGGAACCCCATGATCACACCGCAAACCCGCGCGCTGTTCGATGCCCTGGCCAAGGAGCTGGGCCTGCCGGCATTCGAGCCCGACGCCGCAGGCGGCATTGCGCTGACCGTCGGCAGCAAGACGAAGGTGTTTGTCTTCGGCCAGTCCGACGGCTTCCTGCTGCTCGCAGTGCCGGCCGTCGCCCTGCCGAAGGAGCCCGACTACGCCACCATGCAATGGCTGCTGCACCGCAACTTCTACGACTCCGACTTGGCGCCGTTCCGCATCGCCACCGATGCCGGCGGCACGATCCTGTTGTGGGGCCGGGTGCCGGTGGAAGGCATGACCGGCGCGGCCCTCGCCGGACTGGTGGACGCGGTTGCCAGCGAAGCCCACCGCATCCGGGACGAGGTCGACGGCTGATGCGGGCGTCGACCAGGGTTTGAGCCACGTTGCCGGGGTCCGAGCCCCGTTCGTGTCGACCTGAAACCGTTGCAAGGTTCGTGTCGCTGGCCGCTTCATTCGGCCATTGGACGCCGGGCCGGCGCCGTGAACCATTTGGATTCCGGCACGAGCTTCGGCGTGGCCGGGTCGTCGTAGTAGTTGGGCGACATGATCTGCACGCCGAAGCGGTTGAACATGTCCTGGATGGAGGCGTTCAGATCGCTGCTCACGCGGGCGCGGATCGCCGGGTCCGTGGCATCCACACAGACCACCAGCCGGTAGGCCACGTACGAATCGGACAGCGAGGTCTGCACCACACAGGGTGCGGGCTCACGGGCAATTTCGGTGATCGGCTTGGCTGCGTCGATCAACAGCGCATGTACCTGCCGCCAAGGGGTGTCGTAACCGATGGTGATGTTGGCGTGGAGCACGAAGCCTCCGCGCGGCGCCTCGCGCGAGAAGTTGCGGGTGATGTTGCCCAGCACCAGGGCATTGGGCAAGGCGAACTCCGCGCCCAGACCGGCCCGCAGGCGCGTCACGAACAGGCCGATCTCGGTGACCGTGCCCTCGCAATCGAGGATGCGCACGTATTCGCCCAGCGACAAGGCCCGCGTGTAGACCAGGATCACGCCACTGGCCACCTGCCCGACCAGGCCCGATGCGCCGATCGACACCATGATGCCGAGGATGACGGACAGGCCCTTGAAAGCCTCGGTCTGCGCGCCCGGCAGGTAGGGGTAGGCCATGGCCAGCGCAAACAGCCACAGCGAGGCATTGACGATGTGGCGCGTCGCGGGCGCGGTGTGCGAATCGAGCATGCCCAGCTTCAGGCGTCCCGAGGCCACGTGGCTGAACAGCTCGCCCGACACCTGGGTGCTGATCCAGGCCACCAGGAAGATCAGGGCCGCGACGAACATGCCGGGCAGTGACGAACCCACCGAGTTCAGGCTCTGCAGCATCAGCTCGGCAAAGGCACGGAACAGGCCCTCGCCCATGGCGCGGGTGTGGGCAAACTGGTTCAGCGCATAGACCAGGAAGACGAACAGCGCCAGCAGGCTGAGCAGCCAGGCCAGCAGCACGCAGGAGCGTGAGGCCACCCCCAGAAAGATCGGCGAGATGCGCGAGGCGAGTGCCTCGTCGCGAATGGCCTGCACGCCCTTGGCCAGCCGCGTGGTCACCGCGTCGCGGATCCAGCGCGATGCCTTCCAAACCGCAAACAGCGCGGCCAGCAGCACCACCAGGGCCACCAGCACGTGGGTGGCGGCCGTGAGGCTGGCGCGCGGGTTGCGGCGCTCGCGGGCCTCGCGCCAGGCGGTCTGCAGCACATGCGATGCGGCATTGGCGAGGCTGTCCGCCGTCTCGTCGGACGGTTTCGGGGCATCGCCCGGCACCACCAGGAACAGCGGCTGGCTGTCGAGTTCGACCATCACGCCGTGCTCTTGCGACTTCACCGAGGTCCAGCCCTCGCCGCCCAGGTCGAATGCCCGCAGCACCTTTGTGCGTGCGCCTTCGGCGCGCTCGGCTGGCGTGAAGGAGCCCAGCGAGGCCCGGAAGACGTGGATCGTGCGGTTGCCGATGACCAGTGGCGCCTCGGGCAACTCGCCTGACTGCGCCGCCGATGCGCCCAGAGCCAGACATTGAAGCATCATGGCCA
>JADKIA010000018.1 GCA_016721465.1 Ideonella sp.
GCCCACACACGCTCGTTCCTCCAAATCGCTCCAGCGCCCGGCGGCCGCGGGCCTGCTGGCCCGTGCGACGGCCACCGGCCCGGTCGCTTGCGGCCCGGGGGCAGTGGCGGTGGTGCGGCACCCGCTCCCCACCCGCCATCGGCGCGCCGGCCGGTCGTCGACGCCTGGGTCACCACCGGCGACAGGACACGCCTGCTCGACAAGCAAAGCCTGGGCGCCTTTGGCGACGCCGCGGTGCTGCCCCGATCCAGATCGAGGTGGACGCTGGGCAGCGCTTCCAAGATGGCCGGCTTTGGCGCGTCCATCACCGACGCCAGCGCCTGGGCCCATCCACCAACGCATGAGCGAGCCCCAGCGCGAGGCCCGCTGCAGGAGCTGTTTGGCCGCGCCAACAACGGCCAGGGCTTTAATTTCACCCGGTTGACCATCGGCGCCTCGGACTTCTCGCGCACCACTACAGCCTGGACGATCGCCCCGTCGGCGAGACCGACCCGACCCTGCAACACTTCTCCGTCGAGCCCAACCGCGCCGACCTGCTGCCGGTGCTCAAGCGCGCGCTGGCCATCAAACCCGCGGCTCAGCGTGGCCTCGCCGGAGAGCGCGCCGGGCGGTGAAAGGTGAACGGCGGCCTCATCAAGGGGCGCTGCGCACCGACATGCGGCGTGTTTGCCGACTATCTGGTGCGCTATGTGCAGGCCTACGCCGCCGAGGCGTGCCCATCTTCGCACTCACGCTGCAGAACGAACCGCACTTCGAGCCGGGCGATATCCCGGCATGCGGCTCGACTCCGCCGCACGCGCGTCGGTGGTGGGCAAACACCTGGGCCCCAGCTGCAACAGCTGGGCCTGAAGACGCAGCTCATCGAGGTGGGACCTAACTGGGACGACCCCGCGGCACCGCTGGCCATGCTGTCCGACCCGGTGGCGCGGCCCTTTGTCGCCGGCGTGGCCTGGCACTGCTATGCCGGCGAGGCCAAGGCACAGCAGCTGGTGCGCGACACGCATCCCGACAAGGACACCTGGTTCACCGAATGCTCCGGTGGAGAGTGGAAGACCAACTGGGCCGAGACCCTACCCTGGCTGGTGCGCAACGTGCTCATCGGCAGCACGCGTTACGGCGCGGCGCGCTGCTGATGTGGAACCTGGCGCTGGACGAGAACTTCGGCCCGCACCTGGGCGGCTGCAAGATTGCCGCGGCGTGGTCACCATCGATTCGAACACCGGTGCCGTCACCCGCAACATGGAGTACTACATGCTCGGCCATGCCAGCCGCTTCGTGCGCCCCGGCGCCGAGCGCATCGCGTCGAGCACGGTCGCGGGCACGCTCGATACGGTGGCCTTTCGCAATGCCGACGATGGCTCCATCGTGCTGATCGTGTGCAACTCGACAGCGAGCGAGCAGCGGTTCACGGTGCGGTCGGACGGTCAGGGCCTGCCAATGAGCCTGCCCGCGAGAGCGTTGCCACGCTCGTGTGGAAGCCCACGAAATGAGGGGCTTACCTGACGCCGACAGTGCGCTCACTTCGTGCGATGTGCATCGCGGCGCTGCTGTGCGTCGGGGCCGGTCTGGTGGCGGCGCACGGCACCGGCACCGACGCTGTGCGCCTGGCTGGCATCTTCGGTGACCACATGGTGCTGCAGCGCGACCAGCCGGTGCGCGTGTGGGGTTTTGCCCCCGCAGGCGCCGCGGTGCGCGTGGGCTTTCGCGGCGCCAGCCGCCTGGCGCTGGCCGATGCTGCCGGCCGCTGGCGCGTGGACCTGCCACCCGGGCCGGCCGGCGGCCCGCATGAACTGACGCTGCAAGGCCAGGTGGCGCTGCGCGACGTGTTGCTGGGCGATGTGTGGCTGTGCACCGGCCAGTCGAACATGGAGTGGACGCTGGGCCAATCCGATGGCGCAGTCGAGGCCGTCGCGGCGGCCGATCTGCCGCTGATCCGCCCGTCAAGATCGCCCGCCGCGCCACGCTGGCGCCGCAGGACGACCTGCCCGTCATGCGCTGGCAGGTGAGCAGCCCGGTCACCGCGGCCGAGTTCAGCGGCGTGGGCTTCTACTTTGCGCGGCGCCTGCAGCGTGACCAGAAGGTGCCCATCGGCCTGGTCAACCTGGCCTGGGGCGGCACCCACCTGGAGACCTGGACCCGCCGCGAGGCGCTGGCCGAGACCCGGCCATCGCGCCGCTTGCTGCAGGGTCTGCCCGACAGCCTGCCCGCCTGGCTGGCCTGGCAACGCGCGCACCCAGGCCGTGCTGGACCGCTGGCAGCCTGGCCTGCCCGCCATCACCAGGGTGCCGTCGGCCCAAGACCAGGACGACCCTTCGCGTTGGGCCAGTCTGGACCATGCCGATGGCCACTGGCCCACGCTGCAGGTGCCGCAGGTCTGGGAAGAGCAGGGCCTGGACGGGCTGGACGGTGTGGTCTGGTACCGCCGCGAGGTGGTGCTCGATGCCGCCCAGGCGGCGATGCCGGCCACGCTGCACCTGGGCGCGATCGACGATTGCGACGAGACCTGGGTCAATGGCCGGCCCGTGGGCAAGACCTGCGTCTGGGGACCAGCCGCGCCACTACACGCTGCCCGTCGGCACCTTGCGCGAAGGGGCGCAACCTGGTCGCGGTGCGCGTCACCGACACTGGCGGCGCCGGTGGTTTTCACGGCGACTCAGCGGCCGTGCAGCTGCAGCTCGGCGCGGCCCGCCTGCCCTTGGCTGGCCCCTGGAAGGGGCACGCGTCGAGACCGGGCTGGACAAGCCCGAGCCCAGCGCCAACGACCTGCCCTCGCTGCTGCACAACGGCATGGTGCAGCCGCTGGTGCCACTGCGCATTCGCGGCGCGATCTGGTATCAGGGCGAGAGCAACGTGGGCCGGGCGGCGCAGTACGTCGGCGGATTTCAACGCCTGATCACCGACCTGCGGCGCCAATGGGGGCAGGGTGCGTTCCCGTTCTACTTCGTGCAACTGGCCTCGTTCCTGCCGCTGGAGCGCAACGACCCCAACCACAGCCCCTGGGCCGAGCTGCGCGATGCGCAGCGTCAGGCGCTTGCGCTGCCGCGCACCGGCATGGCCGTGGCCACCGACGTGGGCAACGCCAACGACATCCACCCGCGCAACAAGCGCGCGGTGGGCGAGCGCCTGGCGCTGCACGCTGCGCGCTGCCGGCCTGCCGGCGCCGCCACCGAACGGGCCGGTGTTCACCGGGCTGCAGCTGCGCGGCGGCCGGGCGGTGCTGAGCTTGCGCAGCGACGGCCTGCGCACCGATGCACTGGCGCCGCATTGCGCGGGTTCAGCATCGCCGACGCGAGCCAGCGCTTTCGTCCCGCCCAGGCGCGCATCGAAGGCGGCGCGTCGTGGTCTGGCACCCGGAGGTGAAGCGGCCGGTGGCCGTGCGCTTCGGCTGGGTGGACAACCCGGAGCAGGACAACCTGTTCGATCGTCACGGCCTGCCGGCGTCGCCGTTCAGGACCGACGACTGGCCCTGGGTGACGGCCGGGCAGCGCTGCCTGCCCTGAGCGGTGGCGCTCGGGGCCCAACGGCTGCACGCCTGCAACAGCGCTTCACCGTTGCCTTCAGTGCCGGCTGACATCGGCCAGCGCCGTGGCGCGGCTCCATCCCACCGTCTGTGTGGGCAACACCGCGTTCAAATCAACAGATCCTTGGCCTTGTCGATGCCGACCATCGCGCCGTGCTGATCAAGGTGACCGGCGAGCCGCCGGCTGCGCACTCGGCAAGATCATCCAATGCATCGGCGCGGTCATGGACATGAAACCGCCGCGTCACCCGTTGCCGTGCTCAAGCTCCAGTTGCATCAGCAGATCGGTGCACGCAGCAAAGGCCTACTTGGGACGCTCAAACGTCACGATGCTCCGCGTCATCCCCTTGTCGGCCCAGTTCGGCATCACGCGCCATGGGGTGAGAACCTGAAGGCGATCACCTTCGACCTTGAAAGTACGCGCCTGCTCAGTGCCGACCCATTCCGGATTCCAGGCGACATCGACCTTGGTGATCCACCGATCCCCTTCAAAGCGATACATGCCGGAGTAAGCAACGAGAGTGCTCAACAGCTCGGCGCGCTCCTGGTCGGTCTTGGCCGCCTTCCGCCCTTCTCCGGTCAAGACAAAGAACACCCGCCCCTCCTGAGTGAAGGTGACATACCCGGTCGGGCTGTTGCCCATCACGGGCTCCTTCTGACCATTGGCCTGACGCTCGACTTCGTAGGAGACCAGTTTCCATATGCCGGCTGGCCTCTCGCCATCAGCGCCAAGACTCGGTTGAACTCCCGATGCAATCATCCCCAGCACAAGAACCCACTTGAAGTTGCTCATGACATTTGTCCTCTCGAAGTGACACAGGAAGCCGAGACAGCATTGAATTCCCGGCAACATCCCCTCTCGTAAGAAACATACCTCGGCTGCCCGATGGCGCCTTGTTGCACGTCAACGAGACCTGTTCATGAGCGCGACGACCAGCGGCATCGCGGCGGCCGCCGCGTGGACGAGGCCAACCACCTCCCGGGTGACGGCCGGGCAGCGCTGCCTGCCCTGAGCGGCGGCGCTCAGGGCTTGCCGCCGTGGCCTTCGAGCAGACCCACCATCGCGGCGTAGCCCCGGCTGCGCGCCAACGCCAAAGGTGAGCGGCCATGGCCATCGGCCAGGTTGGGGTTGGCGCCGGCCTGGAGCAATGCCTTCAGCACCGCCTGGTGCCGGCGGCCGCCGTCGCCCAGCACGATGGACTCGATCACCGCGGTCCAGTGCAGGTTGTTGACATGGTCCAGCGGGGCGCCGGCGGCGATGAGCTGGCGCACCACGCCGTCGTGGCCCAGGTGCGCGGCGGCGATCAGGGCGGTGCCGTCGTAGCGGCTGGTGGTGAGCTTGGCGCTGGCGCCCAGCGCGAGCAGCACGCGCAGCGTCTCCTCGTCGTCGGCCACGGCGGCGATGGTGACCGCGTCGTAGCGGTCGTTCTCCAGCAGCTCCAGCTGGGCGCCGGCCGCGGCCAGCCGCTTCAGCACCTCGCCCTGGCGTGCAAAGGCCGCCACGTGAACAGCCGTGCGGCCGTGCGCGTCGCGGGTGTCCAGCGCGGCGCGCTGCGTCAAGGCGCGCTCCAGCGCCGCCATGTCGCCACGGTGCGCCGCCGCCATCAGTCCGGTGTAGGCCGAAACCTGTGCCGGCGTGGGCCCCGTCTGCGCAGCCGCCGGTGCGCCGGCCAGCACGAGGGCCAGGCCGGCCAGCATCCGGCGCCAGGGCAGGGGGGAGCGAAGCATGACGGCGATTCTGGCATCGGGTCGATGGCGCCGGCGAGTCCGGATGCGCGCCGGGCTTCACCGCGCCGAGCGCCTGCGCCGTGGCGCGACCCCGGCTTGCTGCCTGGCGCTGCCTGCTAGGGCAACGCTGAACAAGCACCCCTTGCAAGGTGAGTCAGCGGCCATGATTTCGGGATGCGGGAAGTCATGATTGTGGCGATCGGTTTCCAGGCCCACCGGGCCTTGCGAACGGGTCTTTCGACCCTGTTTTCGTCCTCATGGACGCACCCGTGCCATCAGCCGCGTTCGCGACATGAAGATGTTGGCCAGCGCCAGCGCCGTGAACGCGCGAGTGGCGTTCTTGGCCAAGCCCCGGTAGCGTGTCTTGCTGAAGCCCCACAGCCGCTTGACCACACCGAAGACATGTTCAACCCGCGCTCGAATCTTGGACTTCTCGTGGTTTCTCGCCCACTTGGCTTCGTCGACCTCGCCGCCGCGCCTGCGCACGCGCTCGTTGGTCAGGTCCTTCGCCTTGGGCGCCTTGCTTTGAATCAGCTCGCGCTGGCCCGAATACGCGCTGTCGCCGTACACGCGCTGCTCGTCGCCGTGCAGCAGGTCCGGCAGGGGATGCTTGTCGTGCACGTTGGCCGCCGTCACCACGGCGCTGTGAGTCAGGCCCGTCTTGCTGTCCACGCCAATGTGCAGCTTCATCCCGAAGTACCACTGCTGGCCCTTCTTGGTCTGGTGCATCTCGGGGTCGCGCGCCTTGTCCGCGTTCTTCGTCGAGCTGGGTGCCCCGATGATGGTTGCGTCCACGATCGTGCCCTTGCCCACCTTCACACCCTTGGCCTGCAGCACCTCGCCTACCTTGGCGAACAGCTGCTCGCCCAGCTTGTGCTCGCCCAGCAGGCGTCGGAACTTCAGCAGCGTCGTTCCGTCGGGCACCCGCTCGCGACCCAGATCGATGCCCACGAAGCGCCGCAAGCTCGTGCTGTCGAGCAGCGCCTCCTCGCAGGCTTCATCGGCCAGGTTGAACCAGTGCTGCACGAAGTGCATCCGCAGCATCCGCTCCAGCCCGATGGGCGGGCGTCCGCCTTCGCCCTTGGGGTAATGCGGCTCGATCACTTCGCACAGCTGCGCCCAGGGCACGATCGCCTCCATCGTCTGAAGGAACACGTCGCGTTTGGTCGGCTTGCGGTATTGTTCAAATGCGGCTTGCTGATCGGCGGCCATGGCGAGTGTTTGCTGCTTCATACGTAGTTAACGTGTTAGCCATCTATTCGTTGACGGCTTTTTCAGCATTGCCCTAGCATCGCTCGACCCGTTTCTTGAGTCGGACCGTCTCCGAGCTTGTTCGCGAGTTGCCACCTGGACAGCCAAACCCCATGGGCATCACCGACCTTCCCGACCAGATCGCCAAGGCGCTCAAGTACTCGCTGCGTTCACCATCGAGCTTCATTGTTTCGCTGCTGAGCGCGATGGTCGTGTGCGCGATCGCCTTCGACCTTGTCTGGGGTTTTGCGTTTGTGCGTTGGTACGACGTGAAGGACGCGCACTACGGGTGGTGGTACTGGGTCGGAATGTCCATCGCCGCCCTCGCGCTGCCGCTGTCGGTGGGCGCGGTGGCGGTGATGCGAACACTGCATCGGGCCAGGGCTTTCGCGGCCGACGAAATCGGCATCGCCATCGCGCCGTTCGAGGTGTTCTCGGTGGACCCCGAAACGCTGGGGACGTCGAGCGTGTTGCAGGCCCTGGACATCGTCGGGACGCAGTTCTTTCGGTTGGTCGAGAGCACACTGAACGAGTACGAGTGGGCCCAGGATTTCAAGTTCCGCTTCCTGCCGCCGCATGTGCGCATCAAGAGCCAGTCGACCGCCAGGAACGGCGCTCCGGTCTCGGCGCCACGCTGATGGTGTGGGGCGTCATCACGCAGCGCGCGAAAGAGCCGCTCGAAATTCGGCTGGAGCTGCAGGCGGCCGATCACAACTACAGCTTCAGCCGCTTGTCGGTGGAGCACTTTCCCATGCACGCACTCCAGTTCTTCATCCTGATGGAAGCCACCAAGGCCGTCGTGAAGCGCGGCGACAAGCCGCGCGCCAGGCGGATGTACGAGCAGGCGCTTGCGCTGGCCGTGGAGGTGGACGGCAGCAGTGGAGGTAAAGGTGGCATGGAGGCCGAGGTCCGGGCGCAGATCGCTGGCTTGGGTTGATGCGGGCCTGCAGGGGATGCATCGCCGCCATGCCACCGGTCGCTGACCCTGCGAAACCATGACCATCTCGACGCCGCCCGCACCGCTGAGCCTGAGCGTCCGCCTGAGGGGCCTGAACTTGCTCGCCCACCTCGGCGGCGCATTGCTCACGGTGGTCTATTTCCACGAGGTCGACCCGACGGCGGTCGCAGGCGGCGTGCCGGTGGTCGGCGCCGAGATCGCTTACTTCGTGCTCGCCTTCGGGCTGCTGTACGCCATCCTCAAACGAGTCTCGACGCGCTGGCTTGCCCCGCTCACGCAGGCCGGCCCCGTGCTGCCCCCCGGCCCGGCCGGAGGCACGGCGCGCCGCCGCGCGCTGATGCTGCCGGCCTTTCTCGCGCTGATGAGTGGTGGCGGCTGGGTGGCCGCAGCGTTCATCTGGGGCGTGTTCTGGCCGCTGCTCACGGGTGACTTCGATCCCGGGCGCGCGTTGCGCCAGATGTTCGGCATCGCCTTCGTCGCCGGGCCGTTCGTCACGGCGATTGTCTTTTTCGGCAGTGAACGCCTGATGCGCCACGAAATGACGCGCCTGTTCCCGAGCGGCGAGTTGAGCGCGGTGCAGGTGCCCAGGCTGCGCGTGCGCACGCGCATGCTGGCCGCATTCCTGCTGCTGGGGCTGCTGCCACTGGCCGTGCTGTCGATGGCGGCGTTGACGCGTGCCGACGCGCTGCGAACGGCCGACGCGGTCATGGCGGCGGCGATCATCCTCAACCTGAAACTCGTCATCGTGGTGCTCGCGCTCGGCGGGCTGGCGGTGTCGGTCGGCCTGGCCTTGCTGGTGGCGGCCAGCGTGGCGCGGCCGCTGGGCGCGGTGCAGGCAGCAATGGCTCGGGTGCAGCGCGGCGAGCTCGACACGCGCTGCTCGGTGGTCTCGAACGACGAGATCGGCGCCGTGGCTGAAGGCTTCAATGCCATGGTGCAGGGGCTGCGCGAACGCGAGGCCATCCGCGAGACCTTCGGCAGGTACGTCAGCCCCGAAGTGCGCGACGAGATCCTCGCCGGCAGGGTCAGCGGCGCCGGCGCCCAGCGCGAGGTGACGATCCTGTTCGCCGACCTGCGCAACTTCACGCCCTGGGTCGAGGCCAGCCCGCCGGCCGAAGTGGTGGCCGATCTGAACGCCTATTTCAGCGAGATGGACGCGGCCATCCGTGCCCACGGCGGCCTGGTGCTGCAGTTCATCGGCGACGAGATCGAGGCCGTGTTCGGCGCACCCATCGAAGACGCACGCCATGCCGATGCCGCAGTGGCCGCCGCACGCGAGATGGGACAGCGCCTGGACGCCTGGAACGCCGCGCGCGCGCGGCCGGCAAGACCGGACTGCGCCACGGCATCGGCATTCACACCGGTACCGTGATTGCCGGCAACATCGGCAGCATGCAGCGCATGTCGTACGCGCTGGTCGGCGATGCGGTCAACCTGGCGTCGCGCATCCAGGCACTGAACAAGGATTTCGGGACGGACATGCTGGTCAGTGGAGCGACGCGGGACCGGCTGTCGTCGACCGACGGCCTCGAATCGCTGCCTGCGGTGCACGTCAAGGGGCGCAGCGCGGAAGTGGCGGTGTTCGCACTGAGGTGAGGCTGCAGCGCGCCGGCACGGACGACCGGGCTGGCGAGCGCGCCGCCGCGAGGCTGACACCCAAGCTGCGCGGCCAGGTGCCTGCGCCCTGGTCGCGCCGCCCTCCCGGCGCGCTCGGGGCGACCAGCGGCCGCCAAGTCACGCCACGTCGTTTCCAGTCGCCTTCCCTTGGGCGTGGCGCCGAGTGCGTGCGCGCTGGCTGCCAAGCAGCACCAGGGCCGCGGCCGCGAGGGCGGCGCTGGCCGGCTCGGGCACCGCCACGGCGCTCAGCCGCTGCACCCAGAAGCCGTCGCCGCTGGCGGGCATCGCGCCGCTGTACGACACGAAGAAGGACAGCCCGTCGACATCGGCCCAGTTCACCGCGCGCCCGGTGCCGCTGTTGAGGTGGAACGAGGACAGTGGAATGTCCACGCTCTCGCGGAACAGGTCGGCAAGGTCGATGGTGACGGCCGACGCGTCCGGGTTCTCGCCGGGCAGCGTCTCGGTGCTGGCGTAGACCACCAGTTTGATGGGCGTGGAATAGTACATGTCCAGTCGCAGCGAGGTCGCGCCGGACAGGTCCAGGTTCATTGCAGAGCGTGTGCCGTAGGCCCAGTTGAAGTCCAGCCGCTGGGCGCCGGAACTGAAGGCCCACAGGTCGCCGAAACCGCTGAGCGAGGCCGTCGAAGTGCCCAGCGCCCCGGCGACGGGCACGAGCTGCAGGCGCCGGCTGCCGCCCGGTACCGGCGCGGCCACGGTGGTTTCCAGCCGGCTCTGCAGCGGCGGCCCGCTCACGTAGTAGACGTTGGGGGTGTCGTAGGCGCCGTCGAAGTCGTCGATCGTCAGCGGGTTCGCGAACACCGCCGTGGGCAGCGAAAGCGCCGCGGCGGCCAGGATGGGCCAGGATGAGTGCATCGTCGTTCTCCGGTTGCGGGTGCCAGCCCCGCAGCGGTGAGCACGGGGTCTGTACCAGCAGACACGGAATGCGGCGCCGCCGTCAGCCATTGGTGCGCCAGAGTTCCCCGCGATGGGGCTGCCGTCACAGCGACTTCCGCAGCACCAGGGTCAGGTCACCGTCGAGCGGCGCGCGGCGGCTTTCGGTGCGCAGCGGCCATTCGAAACGCAATTTGCGGCTGAGCACGACCTCGGTCTGGCCTTCCTTGAACGGCACGGTCAGGTGCCACCACTCCTTGGGCGAATTCAACCGGTGCACGACTTCGAACTGCAGCTCGACGCCGTCTTCGTTCATCTGGACGCCGTTCTTCACGAAGTCCGGCAAGCCCTTGTGGAAGTCGAAACGGACGTATTTGTCGCACGCGGCAAAGATGCGCGGCACCTCCCAGGTGACGGTCCCTTCGTGGTGGTCGATTTGCAGGATTGACGCGCGCAGCTCGCCCGGTCGCGGCTTGGCCTTCGACGGACAGGTCCAGCGCATCGAGTCGCGCCGGTAGTTCTTGGGATGAAACATCGGGCCATCGAACTCGCCGCTGTCGTCGATGTCCAGTTGCGCGGGTTGGCTGCGGTTGGCGACCCAGGTTTCATAGCGCTCGGTGTTGCGCGTGTCCCGCGTCCCGGCGATGCCGCCGCCGCGAAACACCCGGTCCAACACCACCGTGGCGCGCGCCACGCGGTCAACGTTCCAGTTTGCCTTGATGGTCCCGTCGTCGAATCGCCCCTGGCCCTTTATCGTCAACGTCAGGTCGCCGGTCCATTGGCCGCCGGCCTGCGCCAGTGCGGATGCAGATGCCAAGGCAAGCAGAAAGGCCAACAGCCCCTTCGTTCGACTCGGTGGGTGTCCATCGCGGGGCAGCAGAACATGTGCATGGTCGGTAATCGGCATGAGGTTCATCCGGGGGCGTGATTTCGGTCCGTGCAATGGTCGCTCATCTTATCGAGTGCCAGGCCAATGGCATTGATCGACCCACAGCGTCATCCGCGATGCGCGCCACATCCCCAGCCGCGGTTCGGGGCCACCATGCCCCGGGCCCAGCTTCAGCCACCTTTCACGCAGAGTAGACCGGCCTGCGATTCGCCAAGGCCCAAGACCACTTCACAACCCAATCGCAAGCGTCCGGCTGGTCACTTGGGGCGACGCTGATCGGGTCGAGCGGGACGCAGTCCCGTGGAGCGTGACTACGACGACACCTTCGGCAGGAACGGCAGGACCAGCGACCGCGCATCGACTTGCGCACCGAGGCGCGCCAGCAGCAGGAACGAGCCGACGAGCTTGCGATGCAGGAACAGCGTTTCGGGCGGCGGCGGCCGCACCAGCCGTCGACGAATGGCCAGTTCGAAACCGAGCGCGCGCAGGCGCGTCGGCAGGTCCGAGGTGCCGAAGTCGTAGCGCCCGACATGTCGCAGCGGCTCGCACACGAGCAGGCAGATGTCGACCACGGCATCGATGCGCTCGGGGGGATCGTCCGTTGCCATGTAGCCGATGCGAATGGCCTCGCGCGCGACGGCGTTGCGATCGCCGTCGATCACGGCGCGGGTGAGGCGTGCGTAGGTCGCCACGAACTCGGCATCGAAGTGCCGGGTCGCGCCGAAATCGAGCAGCACCAGCCGCCCGCTCTTCGGCTGGTAGAGGTAGTTGGCGAAGTTCGGGTCGGTCTGCATGACGCGGAACTCGAACAGCTCGCGGAACAGCAGCCGTTCGAGCAGCGTACCGGCGGCATTGCGTCGGCCTTGGGGCATCGTCGCCAGCACATCCAGCGGCGCGGCCTCGACGAAGTCCATCGCCATGATCCGGGTCGTCGTCAGGTCGCGGTGCACGCGTGGCACGAGCAGCATGGGCTCGTCGGCCAACAGCGCTGCGAAATGCTCGAGAAAGCCGGCCTCGCTGAGGTAGTCGGCCTCCTGCAGCAGCTGTCGCTTGGCTTCGTCGGCGATGCCGTCGACGTCCAGGTCGACCGGCAGCAGGTTGAACAAGCGCAGCAGTGCCGCGACGTTGTCGACATCGCTGGCAATCGAGCGGGCCACACCGGGATACTGGATCTTCAGCGCGAGCTCGCGCCCATCCACTGCGGTCGCGCGGTGCACCTGCCCGATCGACGCGGCCGCGACCGGCTCGTAGTCGAACGCGGCGAAGCGGCGTTCCCAACCCGCGCCGTATTCGCGCCCCAGAACCCGGCGCAGTTGCTGCTGCGGCATGGGGACGGCCTGCGAGCGCAGCACGGCAAGCGCCTGCGCGAACTCCGGGGGCAGGATGTCCTCGCCCTGCATCGAGACCATCTGCCCGATCTTCATTGCCGCCCCGCGCAGCCGCGCGAGCCGCTCCGCGAGCCGCTTGGCATTGGGGGCGGACAACAGCGCGCCGCGAAAGTCCGGCGCCTGGCCGCGGGCCATGCGTTTGAGCCCCTGCGCGGCAGCGCCTGCGGCCAGCCCGCCCGCGGCCATGCCCATGCGGGCAAATCGGCCGAGGCGTGTCTGCGGTATCGGGGCGGGTGGCGGCTTGGGCGTTTTCACCGGGGTGGGAGTTCCGCCAACGAGCCGGGCGGGTGGAGCGGAAGGTCGAGAAGGCGTGCCAAGACGGCCTATACCATCTGGGGCTGTCGCCGCAGCATCTCATGCGCGGCCGACTGCAGGGATGCTACGCGCTTGCGTCCACCGGTGCCCATCGCGCTGTCGCGGTTGAGTGCCCGCCTGGCGGGACTGAATCGCGCGATTTGGCGTGCGACATCGAGTCGTCCACGGCGGTCAAGAGGCGAAGACACGGCGGCCAGTGATCGTGCCATTGCAGTGCTGCAGTGCTCGAACAGCGGCCGTGCGCCGCTGATTTGCCATTTGGGCCGGTTCGACGGCAGGTGCTGTTCGGCCAGGAGCGACCAGCGCGTTCGGGTGCGATTGGAGAACGCACCGGTTGGGCGCGGCCCACCCCAAGGATCGCGAAAGGGCCCAGTGAACGAGCTATCCTCATCCGTTCAAGTAGCCCTTCAGTTCGGAGACGCCATGCCCGTGCCCAATCTGAGATCGCTGTGCAGCCTTGCCGTCACCTCGGCGTTGCTCGTGGCCTGTGCCTCGCTGGACGACAAGTCGCCGGCCACCTCGATCACGCCCATGCCAGGGCTCGGCGCTTCGACCTTCAAGGTGACGGCGCGTGATGAGCAGGCGCGTGCATGGTTTGCCCAGGGTCTGCAGCTCGCCTACGCCTTCGAGCACCGCGAGGCCGCGCGCGTGTTCCGCGCCGCGCTGGCACGCGATCCCACGTGCGCCATGTGCGCCTGGGGCGTGGCTTACTCGCTCGGACCCAACATCAACAACAGCGAGCGCGGGCCGGTGCGCGACATCCGCGACTACATCGGGCGCGCGCAGCAGGCGGCCGCTGCGGCCTCGCCGATGGAGCGCGCACTCATCGGCGCGATGGCCGTGCGCTATGGCCGCGCCGACGAGCGCGCCCAGCAAACCTACGAGGCGTTGGGCAGCGCCATGTGCAGCACGCGCAAGGCCGAACGCAAGCTCGACCCGCAGGAGTACGCCTACGCCGCCGCGATGGCCGACGTGCTGCGGCAGTTTCCCGACGACCCCGACGTCGTCACGCTGTATGCCGACGCCGTGATGAGCACGCTGCCGTGGGACTGGTGGGACCCCAAGACCGGCCAGGCCAACGGCAGCGTCGGCGAGGTGGTCGAGCGCGTGGCGGCCGTCACGCGCAAATACCCGCAGCACACCGGCGCCCTGCATTTCTACGTGCACGTGGCCGAGCACTCGCCCGACCCGCGGCAGGCCGAGACCGCGGCCGACACGCTCGGCACCGCGGCGCCCGAGTCGCCTCACCTGGTGCACATGGGCAGCCACATCTACAAGAACATCGGCCGCTTCGACGACGGCAGCCGCGCCAACGAGCAGGCGCTCGAGGTGCAGAAGCGCTTCGACGCGGTGCTCCAGGCGCAGGGTGTGCGGGCCAGCGGCCGCTGGGACGCGCACCATCTGCACTTCCTTTGGTACGCGGCACTGATGGAAGGGCGCACCGGGCTCTCGCTGCAGACGGCGCGCGAGTTCGCGCGGCGCTTCGGCAACCAGGGCGATGGCGACGGCGAGTACGCGCAGCTGCTGCCCCTGGCCACGCTGGTGCGCCTGCAGCGATGGGACGACGTGCTCGCGGAGCCCGCGCCGCGGCCAGGCCTGGGCCTGTCCGAGGGCTTCAGCGCCTATGCGCGTGGCATGGCCTACCTGCACACCGGCAGGATCGCGCTGGCCAAGGCCGAACTCGCCAGCGTGCAGCGCCTGCGCGCGCAGCCCACGCTTCAGCGCGCCAGGATCTACGACGAGGACACGCCGACCAAGCTGATGGCGCTGGCACACGACACGCTGGCCGGCACGATCGCACGCACCGAGCGGCGGCACGACGACGCGGCTGCCTCCCTGCGCAAGGCCGCCGACGTCGACGACGAGCTCGGCACCGACCCGCCGCTGTTCGGCGGCGGCACGCGCCTGGCACTGGCCGGCGCCCTGCTCGATGCGGGCAAGGTCGACGAAGCCAGCAAGGAGATCACCGAGGCCCTGCGCCTGAACGGCCCCAGCGCCTGGGCCTACCAGGGCCTGGCCCAGGTGGCCGAGCTGCGCGGCGCGCCCGAAGAAGGCCGACGCCAAGCGCAGCAGGCGCGTGCGGCGTGGAAGAACGCGGAGGGAGCGCCGCTGCCTCGCCTCTAGCGCCGCAGCGAACTGTGCGGCTCGTCGTGCAGAAGGCGCGATGAGCCGTGACCGCCCATCGCACCAGGTCGTCGACAGCTGCCGTCCGTTGGGCGCGGTGCGGGCACCTCCGGGAACTTCACCAGCAGCAGGTCGGCAGCCTCGTGGCTGAGCCCGTTGTCACGGCTGTCTGAACCCCCTGTGCTGTGGTGCCGGTTGCTGCCCCGGCGGCATCGGCCGCGGCACCCGTCGAGTACGTCAACGGTAGTCGTGTTCGTGCTGATCCCTCGCGGCAAGCAACACGACATCAACGTCGCGAATCGCGAACAGAACGATGCACCCGCCATGACCGAAGGGGATGATCAGCTCGCGAAACGCCCTGTGTTCTTCAGATCGACGACAGGTGTGCGGCGCAAACGAGAGGATCCCCATCGCGCGCTCGACCGCGTCGCGGAATCGAAACAGGCACCTGTCGTCCGGCGCATGGCTTGCCACCTCACGCCGAATGATGTGTTCTACGAAGCGCTCGATGTCCTGCTGGAACGTGACGGTCGGAACAATCCGATACCGCTCGCTCAACCGGCGGCTCGCTTGTGCTTGGCCACCACCGCCTCGCGGATGCGCTGCTGTGCATCCTTGGCACGCTGCTCCATGCCCGCCAGGAAATCCTCAGCCGTCATCAGGCCCGCGCCCTTTTCAGCGCTGCGCAGCGCCTTCTTCGCGCGCGCGATCGCGGCATTCTGCTCGGCGCGGAACTGGGCCTCGCGGCACACGGCGTTCTCAATGAACTGCGTCAAAGACTCGCCATCTCGCAGCACAGCCTTGAGACTGGCCTTCGTCTCGGGCGCAACGCGGATCGGCGGCAAAGTGGCAGAGCGAGTCATCGAATCAATGTATAGCATTTGAAATACATCTGCAAGCCGTGCTGCGCGCTGGCGAGCACCGCTGCCCATCGCGCCGCAGCGGTTGAATGATGGGCATTGCGGGCTGCATCGCGCGACTTTGTGTGCCGCATCGGGTCGCCCACCACCGAAAAGACGCGAAGGCACAACGGCCGGTCCTCCTGCCATCGCAGCCCATCGGTGCTTGAGTGTCGGCCATGCGCTGCTGAGCCGCCGTTCGGATCCGTCCGATGGCCGGCTCTGGACGGCCATCAAGAGCCGCTGACCTTAGGCGGCTTTCCGGTCACCTGAATCGCCTTCGCGCCGCCACAAGGTCTGCTCCGACCAGTGGGTCAGCGCTCCAACGGGCTGGAGTTCAGGTGCCCAGGAATCGCTGGGCGTCCAGTGCCGCCATGCAGCCAGATCCAGCGCTGGTGATAGCCTGGCGATAGACATGGTCCTGCACATCGCCGGCGGCAAACACGCCTTCGACGCTGCTCATGGTCGCCAGGCCCTCATGGCCACCGCGAGTGATGAGGTAGCCGTCCTGCATGGCCAACTGGCCCTGGAAAAGGCTGGTGTTGGGCAGATGGCCGATGGCGATGAAACAGCCTTGGAGATCAAGCTGCTGTGTCTGCCCACCGCTGCCCTTCATGCGCACGCCCGTGACGCCTCGGGCATCACCCAGCACCTCGTCGAGCTGTTGGAACAGATGCAGTTGGATCTTGCCCTCCGCCACACGGGCGTGCAGCTTGTTCACCATGATGGGCTCGGCACGGAAACTGTCGCGGCGGTGAATCAGGTGCACTTTGCGCGCAATGTTGGAGAGATAGAGCGCCTCTTCCACCGCGGTGTTGCCACCGCCCACCACGCAAACATCCTGGCCCTTGTAGAAAAAGCCGTCGCAGGTGGCGCAGGCGCTCACACCACGCCCCATGAAGGCGGCCTCAGAGGGCAGTCCCAGGTACTTGGCACTGGCACCGGTGGCGATGATGAGGGCGTCGCAGCGGTACTCTGCCTCTTCACCGCGCAGCACAAACGGTCTTTGTGACAGGTCCACCTGCTCGATCAAGTCATGTACCAGCTGCGTCTCGAAACGCTCTGCATGCTGCTGAAAACGCGCCATCAACGCAGGCCCCTGCACGCCCATCACGTCGGCCGGCCAGTTGTCGACATCGGTGGTGGTCATGAGCTGGCCTCCGGGCGCGGGCCCGGTGATCAGCACAGGTTTCAGGTTGGCTCGTGCGGCGTATAGCGCTGCGGTGTAGCCGGCCGGGCCGGAGCCCAGAATCAGCAGGCGGCTGCGTATCACGTCAGTCATGCAGGGCTTCCTGGTGTCAGGCCGCCAGGGCAGCCCGGGGAACGTCTTTCAAGGCGAAGTCCACTGCGGCCAGGGCATGCAACTCGGTGGTGTCGAACAGCGGTACATCCACATCGCTTTGCCGCAAGCTCAGGGGCAGTTCCGTGCAACCCAGCACCGCGCCTTGGGCACCTCGGGCACAGGCATGGGCAATGATGTCTTGCAGGCTCTGGCGCGAAGCGGCCGTGATCTGCCCTTTGCACAGCTCTTCAAAGATGATGCGATGGACCTCGGCCCGGTGGTCTTCGGGCGGCACGATGCACTCAATGCCCTTGGCTGCCAGATGCTCGACGTAGAAGGGCTGCTCCATGGTGTAGAGCGTGCCCAGCAGCGCCACCTTGGTGCAGCCCGCTGCGCTGATGGCGGCTGCGGTGACATCGGCAATATGCAGCAACGGCACGTCCACGGCTGCTTGCACCTCGGGCGCTACCCGGTGCATGGTGTTGGTGCCGATCAGCAGGCAATCGGCGCCGGCCGCCACCAGACCGCGCCCAGCCTCGGCCAGCATGGCGGCGAGTGCTTCCCATTCGCCGGCCTTCTGGCCACGCACCACCGCCTCAAAGTCCATGCTGTGCAGCAGCACCTTGCCGGAATGCAGACCGCCCAGGCGGCGTCCGATTTCGCGATTGATTGTCTGGTAATACAACAGGGTCGATTCCCAGCTCATGCCACCAATCAGGCCAATGGTCTTCATCAAAATCTCCGTCTATGGAATGCACAAAGGCTCGAGTCAGGTGCGTGGAACGGGTTTGCAGAAATGACGCCCGAGGTGCCTTGACCGTCAACCCATTGCGCACGAACCGCCAAACTAGGCGGCACCCAGCTGCTGCCACAAGAAGCTGAATTCCAAGGCCAGCAGGTCGGCCAGCTGCTGCTTGTCGGCGGCCCCGCCGTGGCCGCCCTCTACGTTTTCGTAATACAGCAGCTCATGCCCCTGCTCCAGCATGCGTGCGGCCAGTTTGCGTGCGTGCGCCGGGTGAACACGGTCGTCGCGCGTGCTGGTGGTGAAGAGCACCTTGGGGTACTTCACGCCGGCCTTCACGTTTTGGTAAGGGCTGTACTTGGAGATGTAGGCCCACTGCGCCGGGTCTTCCGGGTTGCCGTATTCGGCCATCCAGCTGGCGCCGGCCAGCAGCAGGTGGTAGCGCTGCATGTCGGTGAGCGGCACTTGGCAGACCACGGCATTGAACAGGTCCGGGCGCTGCACCATCACCGCGCTGACCAGCAAGCCGCCATTGCTGCCGCCTTGGATGCCCAGGTGGCGCGGGCTGGTCACCTGGCTGGCGATCAGGTCCTCGGCCACCGCGATGAAGTCGTCGTAGCTCTTTTGCTTGTTGGCCCCACGCGCAGCCTCATGCCAAGTCGGGCCGAACTCGCCGCCGCCGCGGATGTTGGCAAGCACGTAGACACCACCTCGTTCCAGCCAACCCACGCCCTGGGTGCCGAGGTAGCTGGGTGTCATGGACTGGTTGAAGCCACCGTAGCCGTACAGCAGCGTGGGATTCTTGCCATCGGCCTGCGCGCCTTTGGGCGACACCAAAAAGTAGGGCACTGGCGTGCCGTCGCGGCTGGTGGCAACGCGCTGCACCGCGCGCATGCCACTGGCGTCAAAGAAAGACGGCGTGGCTTTGAGCAACTCGCAGTGCCCGGTTTCGGCGCTGCGCAGGCTCAAGGTGCTGGGGCTGAGCAGCCCGGTGTAGGACTGAAAGTAGTCTTCGGCCAAGGGGTCGTTGGCGATGTGCGGATCGTGCAACCCGGTCAGCCCCAAGTTACCCGGGAAAGGCGCGTTGACGGCCTGACCTAACCAAGCCTTGCCATCAAAGTGCCAGGCCTCGGCCTTGGCCACGACCTTGTCCTGCACCACCAAGAGGATGCGGCTGGCCGTCATGCTCATGCCCGACAGCGTGCGTGTCGATGTGGGCGTGAACAGCGCTTGAAAATTGCGGCCACCGGCCAGGTAGTCGTCGGCCTTGCAGATCAGGTTAGTGCCGGCAGGCCAGGTGCGGCCCGCCACGGCCCAGTCGCTGCGCAGCGAGATCAGCACCCACTCGCGCCAGAAGCTCAGGCCCGCGTCCTTGGGTTTGTCCACCGCCTGCAAGCGCTCACCATCCAAGAGGAACATCTCGGTGTTGATGAAGTCCAGATGTCGGTAGACGAAAGTACGCTCAAAACCCGGCGTGCTGTCGTGGGCCGTGCTCACGGTCAAATCCTCGGGTTGGCCTTGAATGACGATGCTCGCTTCGCTCAAAGCTTGGCCACGACGCCAGCGCCGACTTTGCAGCGGGTAACCGGCGTTGCTCAGCGTGCCGGGCCCAAAGTTGGTGCCAATGAAAACTTCGTTCTCATCGATCCACCTGATGTCGGTCTTGGCCTCGGGCACAAAGTAGCCACCGTCGACAAAGCCTTTGTCGACGACGTCGAACTCGCGCACCACCGTGGCGTCAGCTCCACCCCTTGAAAGGCTCAAGAGCACACGGCGGTAGCTGGGTTCCAGCCAGGAGATGCCGCCCAGAACCCAGTTCTCGCCTTCACGCTTGGCCAGCAGATCCAGGTCCAGCACGGTCTCCCAAATGGGTTCGGCCAAGCGGTACTGGGCCAGCGTGGTGCGCCGGAGCAGCCCGCGCTGGTGGGCGGCGTCCTGCCAGAAGTTGTAGAAAAACTCGCCGCGCCTCGACACGGTCGGAATCAACTCACGCGAATTCAGCACCGCGCTCAAGCGATCTCGGATGCCTACAAACGCAGGTACCGCTTCCAAGGTCGCGCGGCTGTTGGCATTGCGCTCATTGACCCAAGCCAGCGATCGCTCGCCCAGCACGTCTTCCAGCCAGAGATAAGGGTCCTGCACTGCATTGATCACTGTTGGCCTCCAGGCGCGAATTGAGAACTCGGACTCACCGTGTGGATCACAACATTGAGTTCTCCAAAATCTGTCCTGAATGACCCTCAACCTCTTCGGCGCGCAGTGGCTCACTGCGGCCGCCCAGGTACCTGGCAAGAAACTGCTCGACGATGGCGTTGAAGTAGATGCTGTTGGTCGGCCGATGAAAGCCATGGCCTTCGTCAGGGAAAAGCACATAGGTCACCGGTATGCCCTTGGCCTTCATGGCCGCCACCATCTGGTCCGACTCGGCTTGTTTGACACGCGGGTCGTGTGCGCCCTGGCCAATCAGTAGCGGCTTCTTGATCTGCTGTGCGCGGTGCACAGGTGAGCGGTCTTTGAGCAGCGCCAATCCTTCGGGTGTGGTCGGGTCGCCGATTTGCCGATGCAGCGTGCTGCGAGCTGCTTCCCACTGCGGTGGGATGGACGCGACCAGTGTTTCGAGGTTGGACGGCCCGACGATGTCGACCCCACAGGCATAACGACCCGGGTGCGTCGCCATGCCCCACAACGTGGCATAGCCTCCATAGCTGCCACCCATGATGCACACGCAATGCGGGTCTGCTATGCCCTGCGCAATCGCCCAGTCCACGGCGTCGCACAAGTCGTCGTCCATCTTGGCACCCCACTCCAGGTCGCCCGCATTGGTAAACCTCTTGCCAAGCCCGGTGGAGGCCCGGAAGTTCACGCTCAGAACGGCGTAGCCGCGGTTGGCCAACCATTGGTGCCTACCGTTGTAGCCCCAGCTGTCGCGCGTCCAGGGTCCACCATGCACCAGCAGCACCAGGGGCAGGGCCTGATGGCTGCTCAAGGCGGCGTCGGTTCTATCCGCATGCACCGGCAGAGTCAGGTAACTCACCAGATCCAGCCCGTCGCGGCTGCGCAGCGTGGTGTGCTGCATGCGGGCCAGCGGCGCAGTTGCCAGACGCGGCTGCATGTCATACAGCTTGTGCAGCTGTTGGTTTGGGCGATCGTAGAGATACGCCGAGCCGGGCACGGTGTCGGAGGACACCAACAAGATCCACCATTGCTCGTCATCGCTTCGGCTGCCGACACTCCACTCGCCCAAACCCAAGCTGTCCAGATGCAAAACGTCTTGCGCAATGGCCTCGCTCAGCACATGGATCTCACGCCGCTCAACCACCGTCACCCAGGCCAGCGGCTCCTTGCTGTGAAGGTCAGACCAGACCCCGAGCACATCGGCCCGTGCATGTTGGGCCAGCACGGTCGCCGCGCCACCTGCCTCGGAAGTTAGCTCAAAGCTGACCAGGGCGGCGGTGTCCCGGCCACGACTGTCCAGCATGTACAGCGTATGCCCGTTGCTGTGCAGATGCAGGGGCTTGGTGGTGCTGGCATCGAGCGCCGGGATGTGCTGGAAAGGCTTCCAGTCTTGCCCATCCGCGAGCAGCAACAGCTGGCTGCCATCGGCTTGCGGGGCCTGCGCCAGGCGCACGCCGAATTGCTCGTCCGTCAGAAAGCCGCCAAAGCCAGGGTTTTGCTGGACAAGGGTCAACTCGCCGCTTGACAGTTCCACCTGGTACAGGTCGGCAAAGCGGGGGTCACGCTGGTTGATCGACACCAGGGCCGCGCCCGGCTTCTTGCGACTCAGGGACTGCAACATGCCGCGACTGCCTGGGAAAGGCGTCAGGTCGCGGGCGTCCCCTCCCGCCGCGGGCACGGCATAGAGATGGAAGTTCTCGTCGCCGTTGCTGTCTTGGCTGTACACGAGGTGCACACCGTCGAAGGCCCAGCTGAAGTTGTCGATACCGCGCAGGCGGTCGTTGGTGATCGGCCTGGCCTGAACCAGCCCCTGGGTGCGCTCGCAGACCCAGAGATTCATCACGCCGTCGCGCGGCGCGGCAAAGGCCAGCCATCGGCCACAGGGACTGACGCTGCAGGGGCCACGCTCCGGATTGCCGAACAACACGGCGCGGGGAATGAGAGGGGTGATGTCGATGGTGTTCATGATCTGGTGTCTTGGGCCTACGGCATTCACAGGATGTCGCCGGCCAGGATGATGTACGGGCCGAGCCCTATCGTTCAGGCCGATCGAATGCAGGCCAGCATGAGCTCCATGGCTTCACGCACAGCGGCGCTCACCGCGAGGTCGGCCGTGTCTCGGCATGCCTTCATGGCCGCTTGTCCCGCCTCAGATTGGAACGCTTGGATGGCGCGCTCGAAGTTGGGATGCTTGGCCCGGGCCGCCTCGACATCACTTCCGTCCGACACGACGCGCAGGCCACCCAGCATGGCCTCGGTGTCTTCCAATAGCTCTTCGCTCATGAAGGGCAATTGCAAGTACTCCAACCAGATGAAGCTGAAGGCCCGGAACAGTCCGACCAGCTCGTCAGCCATGTCCTCCGGCGGCCAGGCGATGTCCGCCGCAAAGGTCAGCGCTGTTTGGCCCCAGACGTCTGGAGCCTCATCCACCTGCAGCAGCGCCGCCTTGCGGGCCGTGGACCATTGCTTGGCATCCGACGATTGTTGCGCCAGGCTCTTGCTCAGCAGCGTCGCCACTGCCTGTACGGCCTGGCGCCCCGGCTCGCCCATGTGCGTGCCCATGCCTTGCTCGGCGGCAATCACCTTGTTCAGAAAGGCCAGCACAAATCGCTGCGGCACCTGGCTCAAGTCCGCGCCGGGCCGGATGGCAGCCAACCACTCACCGGCAAAGGATGCAATCTGCAAGGGGGCGGTCACACTGGGCTTGGTTGGCGTGACCGATCTGTCAAAGGTCACGATGCAGCCCGCACCCAGCAGACTCTCGCACAGCAAAGCCAGCGAACACGGCAGTCCCAGTTTGCTGCTGAAGGCATCGGCTTCCTCGCTCTCGACGAGCGAAGCGGCCAAGGAGCGCAAGCCCTTCTCCGGCTGCCAGGTGAGCTTTGGAAGAGGGAAGACCTCGCGCGCATTCCAGCGCGCGACAGCCTTTTCCAAGACGGCTTGCTTCAGCGAATCGTCACCAGCAAAGGCCGAAAGCGGGGTTGGGTGGCTCATCTGTCTTCCGTTGACTCTGTAACGAGGTTCCGAGCAGAGGCTTCGGTGTTGCCGACTCGTTCTGCCTGGCCCCAGCGATCAAGCCCTGCTTGGCGGCAGCATCACCGCCAAAGGCGCGCTGCGATGTGCTCGCGTTCATGCCTCAACCGATCAAGGCCTCAAGTTCCATGTCCAGGCGGGTGCGCGTGCGCCCGTGGATGGCAGCCGGCTTTTCACCACCCTTCATCAGGAACAGTTGCGGGATGCTGCGGACATTGAAGCGCTCCATCAACTCCTTGTTGTCGTCGGTATTCACTTTGACGATCTTGAGGCGGCCGGCATACATCTTGGCCAGGGACTCCACCGCAGGCATCAGGGCCATGCAGGGGCCGCACGAGGGGGCCCAGAAGTCGACCAGCACAGGCAGGTCGCTTTGCACGACTTCCTGCTCGAACGAATCCTGGTTGACTGAAATGATGTTGGACATGATGTTGGTGAGCTTGAGGGGTTGGGGGGCGTTCGGGCCTCATCAGGCCTGCGCCAGGGGTCTGGCACTGCTGAGCTCCAAGGTGTGGGGGTGGAAGGTCTCCAGCGTGGTGCGGTGGGCCACGCTGATGATCGCGGTGTGGGGCAGTCGTTCGATGAGCAAGGTGTACAGCGCCGCTTCGGCGGCGGGGTCCAGCGCGCTGGTGGCTTCGTCCAGAAACAGAAAGCCCGGCTTGGCCAGCAAGGCCCGCGCAATCGCCAGCCGCTGCTGCTCACCGCCCGAGAGGCGGTGCCCCCAGCGCGATGACTCGTGCAGGCAGGTGACCAGCTCCGGCAAGCGGCAGTCGCGCAGCAACTGTTCGCAGGCTGCATCGTCCACAGAGTCCGCCGCCGCCGGGTAGGTCAAGGCCTCTTTGAGCGCGCCCGGCGGCACATAGCTCTTCTGTGGCAGGAACATCAGACGCGCGCCCGCCGGGATGTTCACGGCCCCACTGCCAAAAGGCCACAGCCCCGCGACGGAACGCAAAAAGGTGCTCTTGCCGACGCCAGAGGGCCCCTTGACCAGCCAGCGTTGCCCGGGCTCGAAGCTCAGTTGATCGGGTGCTGTCAACGGCACTCCGTCCGGCAGCGCCAGACGCAGGCCATCCGCGGTCACTGACGTTCGTTCGTGGGCTTGCACCTTGATGCCCGCGGGCTCGACCTCATCCAGGCTTTGGTTCAAGCCGATCAGACGCCTTGTCACCCCCGACCAATGGGCAAGCTTGCTGTAGCTGTTGGCAAACCAAGCCACCGAGTGGGCAGTTGTGCCGAAGACCGCGATGCTCTGCATCATGTCGCCCAGGTTCAGTTCGCCGCTGAACAGCTTTGGCGACACAGCGATGATGGGGATGAAGGTGACGTAGCCACCGATCAGGGTGCTCGTGAGATTCAGGCGCTTGGTGTGCTGCATGAGCAGCGCCCAATTGCCGCCGATGGCAGCAAACAGGCGGCGCAACCTGGTGCGCTCCACCTCGGCGCCTTGATACAACGCGATCTGCTCGGCGGCTTCGCGCTGCTGCGCCAGCGCGAAGCGAAAGTCGGCCTCGGCGCGTTGTTGCTCCATCGTGATGGCAGCGATCTTGTGCCCGGCCCAATGCACCGCGCCCGTTTCGAGAATCCCGTAACCGACCGCCACGAAGAACAGGTAGCCCGGGATGGTGATCGGGCCGAAGCTGATCGAGCCCGCAGTCGACCACAGCAGGTAGCCGAAAAAGCCCAGCTGGCCAACGTTGCGCAGGAAAGACAAACCCAAGTCGAGCGTGTTGTCGGTGAACAGGCGCACGTCCTCAGCGAGGCGCTGGTCAGGGTTGTCTGCCGATTGATTTCGCTCCAGTCGGTAGAAAGCGTTGTTCGACAGCCAGCGCGTTGACAGCCATTCAGTCAAACTGCGGCGCCAGCGGAATGCGAGCCACATCTTGAGCCAGGCGTCAACAGCGAAGATCAGGGCCGCCGCGCCGAAAACAAGCACCGACATCGCCACCAGCCGCGTGAACTCGGCTTGGTTGCGCTTGTCGATGGCGTTGTAGAAGTCGCGCGTGAAGGTGGTCGACCAGGCGTTGAAGGCAGTGCCGCTAGCGACGATGGCTACCAGGACGACCAGCGCCAACAGCGCGCTGCGCTTTTCGCTCGAGACCCAGTAAGGTTTGATGAGCTTCCAGGCTTCACGCGGCGGTAGTTTTGATTGCACAGGGCCTGGCTCGTTGGATGGGGTGTGGCGAAGCCGCCCACTCGCGCACCGATGGCGAGTGGGCGGCGGCCAGTCGGGCGGATCAGCGGAAGTTGTAGCGGCCGGTCAGGTAGAACTCGCGCTGCTGGCCCAACCGCGCGAAGTCGGGGCTTGCGAGCACGGGGTAGAGCTGTTTGTCGGCGGCGTTTTTCACGCCGGCCACCAACGACCAGCTCTTGGCCTCGTAGCCACCGTTGATGTCGAGGCGGGTCCACTCCGGGTTTGAAGATGCCGCACGGCTGACCACTTTCCCGCGGTATTGAAGCCCGGCACCGAGCCACCAGGCCGCCCCCATCACACCGCCGAAGCGATAGTTTCCCCACAGGCTCGCCGTGTTGCGCACGTAGGGGAGGCCCGTGCCGCCCTGCGTGCTTGCTTGCTTGTCGGTGTATGCGTAATTCGCGCGCACGGTGAGCCCGGGCATCACCTCGCCCGAGAATTCCAGCTCAGCGCCCTGGGAGCGGACACCAGGCACGCTCACGTAGCAGTAGTTCCGGCCGGTGCACACGGAACCCGGATGCGCCGAGTCCCTCACCGCGACGTTTTGCTGTTTGATGTCGAAGACGGCAGCGGTGAAGGCCATGCGGCCGCCGACTTGCACCGCCTTCACGCCGAGTTCTGCCTGTGTGGCGTGCTCAGGCGCAACCGGGTTGCCGTCAAACTGCCGCAGGCGGAAATTGGGCGTGAAACCCTTGGAGGCGCTGGCATACACCGACAAGCTCGGTGTGACGCGGTACAGCACGCCGAGCGAGGGCAGGGTTTCCTTGAAGGTCGTCAGATCGGACTGCGCCGCGTTGCCGGGGTCGTATCGCATCGCGCGCACTCCCGCCAGCGCCACCCACTGCCCCCAGGTGAGATGGTCCATCACCAGCAAGCCCTTCTCTGCGGGCTTGGTGCCGTCCTCCTCCCTGAGCCCTGGGACGCCCCCAAAATCCGGACCAAGGATGGGGTTGAGATCCGTGAACACCCCGGTCATCAGGTTGGTGGCGCTGATAGACATGAACTGAACGCCGCTGACGGTGCTTAACCGGTGATCGTCGTAGGCCAGCAGCAGGCTATGCGACACCGGGCCTGTGTCGAAACCACCCTTCAGTTGGACCTTGGCGGCATTGGCCTTGACCACCTCGTCAAATACCGACACGAAGGTCACAACGTTCGGAAAGGGGAAACCGAGATCCGCCGAAGGCGAGCTATCCGCGCTGCGACTGATGCTCCTGCGCTCGTCGCGGGTGAATTTGAGGCCCAACTCCCAACCTGAGAAGATGCGCTGGTTCAGAGAGAGGCTAGTGACCTTCTGCGTAGAGTCCTCGCCCGTGTCCGCCCCCCCCAGGCCCACCCCCTTGAGCCCCCCGCCCAATTGCGGCTGGTCGGTATACAAGATGTCGGACGGCGCCGTGCGCCCCTTCTGGTACTCGTAGGAGGCCGTGACTTCGGTGCCGCTGCTGCGGTTGCGCCACGTCAGCGAAGGAGCCACGTACTCCTTGTTGGAGCCGTCGTAGCCCGAAAATGTCGTACGCGCGCCTTGCTTGGACGCCACCAGGCGCACCTGGAGACTCTTGTCCTCGTTGACGGGGAAGCCCGCATCGACGCCCAACTCATAGTACCCGCGGCTGCCGACGGTGGCCACCGACTCGAGCACAGGTTCGCGCTGTGGCGATTTTGTTATGAGGTTGACGACGCCACCGTAGCCGGACGTAACGCCCGCGATGATGGCTTCGGGGCCTTTGACCACCTCGACCCGGGAAATGGTGATCAAGGGCGCATCGAAACGCTGAGCGAAGCTCAGGATATCGCCGTTGCGCATGACGCCGGCAAGGAAGCCGCGCATCGTAAAGTTACCGCCGCCGACGAGGTCCTGCACGCCTGCCACGTTGACCAGCGCATCGCGCAGGTTCAGCGCCTGTTGCTGGGCCAGCAGTTCCTTGCTCACGGTGCTCACCGACATGGGCAGTTCCATCGGATCCGCGTCGACGCGCGTGCCCGTTCGGTTGCGTTCGGCAAGGTGCAGCGCAGAGGCCGTGATCTCGACGCGCTGCAGCTTTTCGGGCTCGGTCGCCGAGGCGTCGCCCGAACCCGCCTCACCGACGAAAATCACGAGGGCGCCGGACGCGTCTCTTCGGACCTTGAGCTGGGTGCCTTCCAGCAGATTCGCCAGGGCACGCTCGGCGTCGAGCTCGCCCTTGATCTCGCGGCTGCGCCGGTCCGTCAGGTCTGCGGCGCGGTAGATGAGCTGACGGCCGGACTGCGCAATATAGGCGTCGATTGCAGACTTCAGGTCGCCTGCCGGGATGTCGAAAGTACGCACCTGGGCTTGCGCGGAGATCGCCAGCACAAGCGCCGCCGCGGCAAGCGCGATCTGGCCTCTGCGGCCCTTGGTAAGGAGTCCTGTCATCATTGCCTCGATGTGTTGGGTCGCCGACAAGACGCCGGCAGATGTGATGACGAACCGGCCCCATCGGTCCCGTAGCGCTGGAGCCGCGGCGCGGGAAATCACCTACTCAAGTGAACGTCCGGTCCTTCTCGGCGAACGACGATGCCGTAGCCTTCGGAGAGCAAGCGCACGAAGCCATCGACGTTGACAGCGTCGAAGCTGCCGCTCAGACGCATCTCGGCCACGTCTTCGTGGACCACCAGCTGCGTTGCGTTGTAGCGGTTCAACTCGGCCGCGATGTCCGCGAGGGTTCGTTGGTCGAACGCGAGGCGCCCGGCACGCCAGGCCAGCGCATCACTCACCTGCTGCGGCGTGCGTTGCACGACCAGCAGCGAGTCGGCGCCGGTCACTGCGCTTTCGCGGGTGCTCACGACCACCGCCTGCGTCTGTGCGGCGGACGAGTCCTCGGGCTCAACGCGCACACGGCCCTCCAACACCGTCACCTGCGTTTGCGAGCCGGTAAGCCGCACGCTGAATTTGGTGCCCATCACCGTGATGCGCTGGGCCCCTGCGTGCACCACGAAAGGCCGGCTCCGATCTTTGGCCACATCAAAGAAGGCCTCACCATCCTCGAGCCAGACCGTGCGCTGGCGCTCATCGACTTGCGCGCGGGCACGCGTGCGGGTGTTCAGCGTGATACGGGATCCGTCGGCCAGGGTGATGGCCTGGCGCACACCGACGGCAGTGGCAAACTGTCCTGGGGTTGGGGCTGGCGCCGGCGATGGCAGCAGCGACCAAACCAGGGTGGCACACAGCGCCAGCGCAACGCCACCTCCTACAGCCTGACGCCGCCACCCGGACCCGAGAAGTCCCCGCGGCGACCCGTATGCGCCGCTGTCCGCAACCCGAGGCAGGCCTGCGGACGGCGCCGCCGCCAGCCCACGCATGCCGTCGGCCTGCCGCCAGGCGGCACGCAGGCGCAACCACGCCACCCGGTGCGCCGTGTCTTGCTGCAGCCAACGCTCCAGTGCGGCCTGACCTTGCTCGTCCAGCTCGCCGGCATCGTCGCGCGCCAGCCATTGCGCCGCTGCCTGCTCGATCTCGTCGGGGTGTTTCATCCGTCGTACTTCCTTGTCCGCAGGCGGTGCACCCAGGCGGCTCCAACGGCTGCCCCCTGCGCAAGCAGCGATTCGGCCAACGAACGCATGCCCAGCGTGATCTGCTTTTCCACCGTGCCCTCGGCTATGCCCATGCGCAATGCGATCTCCCGCAACGACAGGCCCTCGATCTTGCGCAGCGCAACCACTTCGCGGCAACGGGGGGGCAGGTCGTCCAACGCATGCTGGAGTCGACGCAGCTCGGAGCGGGCACTGGCGGTACGTTCGGGGTTGAAATCATCGCTCGGTGTATCCAGTGCCTCCAGGTCGGCGACGATGTCGATGACCACAACTTGCGCCCGCCTGGCCTTGTCGATCAGCAGATTGCGAGCCACCGTGAACAAGTAGGCCCGGGGATCGTGGGGCGCGCCACCCTGCGCCGCCGCCTCGTACAGCTTCACGTAGATGTCCTGACGCAGATCCTGGTGCTCATCGCTGGAGCGCCAATGCCGACGCAGAAACCGCATCAGGGCCGGCTCCATGGGCAGGATGCTGCCTACGAACCAGTCGTCCAATTCGGAACCGGACGTCATGGCAGGAGCGGATGGCGCGATGGTAGACACGTCCTACATGACGAACGGCGCGGCGGCTTCCCGTATTGCCTGGCGGATTTTCTCAAGTTGGTGCCAGACAGCGGTGCCCGGCGTACAGCCATGTAGGGCCAGGTTTTGCTTCGATACTGCGTGACATTCTTGCACGCGGACGGCAGCCACAGCCCCTCGATCTCTATGAAACCAAGCATGACGGCTCGGGTCATGCCGCATGGGACCCTCGGCTTCGACGATCCGACCGCGCCGCGCGAGCCAGAGCGCGAACGACTGCTTCGCGCCCACCCACCGAAGGCGCTGGATGTCGCTCAAGGGTCGAGTGCCGGTACTCCCTCTGCGCAACTGGCCGGCAGCCATGCGCCATAGACCGGCCGCTCTTGGGCTTCAGGAACTGCGCTATCGCACGCCAATGGCTGCAGCTCGCAGTCGCCACGAGCCACGCAGGTCCCTGTTGGGAACATTGGCCAGTGGCGGCACGGGCCTGCCGGCGGCCTCGAGCAGTGTTCTGACATTGGCACAGCAGTCGCGCTCGGTTCCTTGCATCTGCGGGAGCAGCCCCAATTGCGCGCAGGTGATCGGCGTCACGTCCAGGCAAGTCGTCTCCCAATCGAAGCCTTGACCCCGGACGATGCTCGGCAGAAATACGTCCGTCCTGGCGCCTGCGCGGAGCAAGCGCTTCATGACCGGCGCCGAACGGTTCCCGTTGGCGTTCACGGTGTGGAACAAGGGCGTGTGACCGTTCATGCCAAAGGCATCAAGGTTGCGCGAGCATTGACTGTCTTCGTTCGATGGCATGGCTTTCGAAGGCGGCGAGCAGGTCATCTCGAGCACTCATCGGGACCGCCGGTTCGACTCTCTGCGCCGTCGCGACAAGCCCTGCCCACCCTTCGCACCATGTCGTCGACAGCGCCGTCGCTTGGGCGCGGTGCCGACACATCATGGCGGCGCGGCGTCGGGGCGGTCTCGCGCCACCATCGTCAAGTAGTCTTCAAAGTGTGCGTCCGAGGTCAGCGGCTTGACCATCACGCGGACGGTGTTCAGCCGCCCACCGGTGTCCACGTTGAAGCGCCGGCGCACTTCCGTGTAGCCCATGCGCTGCCAGAACGCCTCGGCGGGCGCGTTGCCCAGCACCACGCCCAGGCGCAGCCAGCGGGCACCGCCCCGCCGCATCCAGTCTTCCATGCCCTGGTACAGGGTTCGGCCCGCGCCAGTGCCGTGCAGCGCGGTGGCCACGATGAACAGGCCGGTGTGCCACACCCCCGGCGCCAGCAGGTCCGCCACGACGTTGGCCATGCCCTGCAGCGCGCCCGCCGGGTCCACGAAGCCAAGCCAGAGCACTTCGCGGTACGGCATCTCGGCCGGCGGCCGCTCCTCCAGCTCCAGTTGCGCGGCATGGGGACCGGCGGCTTGGCCGTTGATGGTGATGAAGTACAGCGGGTTGGCGTCGAAGAAGGCCTGCAGCCAGACCGCGTCGGTGGGGCTCAGCGCGCAGGCGCGCCAGGGCCCGGCTTCGAACACCGCGGGGCGGCTTGGCGTGGTCATGCGCCGGCCGGGCCCATGGCATGGACCGTTTGGTGCGTGCCCACGAACAACTGCCCGTCGGTGTCGATCCAGCCGCGGTACATGCCCAGCGTGTTGTAGGGCGCGATGGGCGAGCCCGTGGCGCCCAGGGCCACCAGCCCGGCACCGATGTGGTGGCTGCTGAGCGTGTCGAACACCAGGGTGCGCGCGGCGTCTTCCAAGGTCTGTCCGCCATAGGCCATGCGCGCGGCCAGATCGTGCGCGGCCACGCGCCGGATGAACACCTCGCCCTGGCCGGTGCACGAGACGGCGCAGACGCCATCGCGCGCGTAGGTGCCGGCGCCGATGATCGGGCTGTCGCCGACGCGGCCGGCGGGCTTGTTGTTGAAGCCGCCGGTGGACGTGGCCGCAGCCAGGTGGCCTTGCGCGTCGCGCGCCACGGCGCCCACGGTGCCGTGCTTCTCGGCCTCGGAGGCGGGCAGCAAGGCACCGGTGGCGGCGCTTTGCTGCAGGCGCCGCAAGGCATCCACCCGGCGTTGCGTGGTGAAGTAGCCGGGGTCCACCATCGTCAGGCCCTGGCGCTCGGCAAACGCGTCGGCGGCCTCGCCGGCCAGCAGCACCGCGCGGCCGCTGTCCAATACTGCGCGCGCGGCCAGCACCGGGTTGCGGGTGCGCCGCAGCAGGCACACCGCGCCAGCGGCCAGCGTGGCACCGTCCATGATGGACGCGTCCAATTCGTGCTGGGCGTCTTCGGTCAGTGCCGCACCATGGCCGGCGTTGAAGTGCGGGCTGTCCTCCATCACCACCACCGTGGCCTGCACGGCATCCACCGCTGCGCCGCCCGCGCGCAGCACGCGCCAGCCGGCGCGCAGGGCGTCGACGATGTGTGCACGGGCTTCGGCCCAGTCGGCCTCGCTTTGCAGGTGGCGTTCCAGCGTGCCGCAGCCGCCGTGCAGGCCGAGTGAGATGGGGTGCATGGAGTGTCCGAGGTCGGGTGTGCAGGGTGCGGGCATCGTAGCCGCTGGGCCGGCGGCTGCCCGTGCGGCCGCACTGTCGCCGGGTGGACTGCCAGGCGGCCCGGCAGCGCCGCACAATGCGCGATCCTCAGCAGACGGAGACTCGACATGTCGGAAGCCTGGATCATCGACGCCTGCCGCACGCCGCGCGGCATCGGCAAGCTTGGCAAGGGCGCGCTGGCCGAGCTGCACCCGCAGCAGCTGGGCGCCACCGTGCTCAAGGCCCTGGCCGAGCGCACCGGCATCAACACCGCCGAGGTGGACGACATCATCTGGGGCTGCAGCACCCAGCGTGGCACTCAGGGCGGCGACCTGGGCCGCATGGCCGCGCTCGACGCCGGCTACGACCAGCGCTCGAGCGGCGTCACGCTCGACCGTTTCTGCGGCTCGGGCATCACCACGGTGAATCTGGCGGCCGCATCCATCATGTCGGGCATGGAAGATCTCGTGATCGCCGGCGGCACCGAGATGATGTCCATGACCAGCCAGCTTCGCGACGGCCCCGGCATCATCGACAGCGGCAACCTGCGTCTGCGCGCCAGGCATCCGCAGACCAACCAGGGCATCTGCGCCGACGCGATCGCCACGCTCGAGGGCATTCCGCGCAGCGCGCTCGATGCGCTGGCGCTCGAGAGCCAGCGCCGCGCCGCCGTGGCCATTGCCGAGGGGCGCTTCGGCAAGAGCCTGGTGCCGGTGTTCAAGGTGGACGGTTCGCTGGCGCTGGACCATGAAGAGTTCCCCCGTCCGCAGACCACCGCCGAGGGCCTGGCCAGCCTGAAGCCGTCGTTCGCGGCGCTGGCCGACGTGGCACTGGACGAGCGCGGCACGACCTTTCGCGGGCTGATCCTGCAGAAGTACCCCGATCTGGACATCAACTTCGTGCACCACGCCGGCAATTCTTCGGGCGTGGTCGATGGCGCGGCGGCCTTGCTGCTGGCCTCGCCGCGCTATGCCAAGGCGCATGGCCTGAAGCCACGCGCCCGGGTGCTGGCCATGGCCAACATGGGCGATTCGCCCACGCTGATGCTCAACGCCCCGGTGCCCGCGGCCCGCAAGGTGCTGGCCAAGGCCGGCCTGACGGTGGACGACATCGATCTGTTCGAGATCAACGAGGCCTTCGCCGTGGTGGCCGAGAAGTTCATCCGCGACCTGAAGCTCGATCGCGACAAGGTCAACGTCAACGGCGGTGCGATGGCGCTGGGCCATCCGATCGGTGCGACGGGCTCCATCCTGATCGGCACCTTGCTGGATGAGTTGGAGCGGCGCGACCTGAAGCGCGGGCTGGTGACGATGTGCGCTGGCGGCGGCATGGCGCCCGCCATCGTGATTGAGCGCATGTGACCTGACCTTGCCCCACAGGAGACCACCATGGACTTGAGCTACTCGGCCGAAGAACAGGCCTTTCGCGACGAGGTGCGGGCCTGGCTGGCCGCCAACCTGCCGGCCGACATCCGCGACAAGGTGGTGAACTACCAGCACCTGGCGAAGGCCGACTACCTGCGCTGGCACAAGATCCTGGCGGGCAAGGGCTGGTCGGTGCCGCACTGGCCGGTGGAGTGGGGTGGCACGGGCTGGAACATCACCCAGCGCTACATCTACGACGAGGAGTTCGGACTGGCCGGCGCGCCGGGGCTGCCACCCTTCGGCCCGGCGATGTGCGCCTCGGTGCTGCACCGCTTCGGCTCGCCGGAGCAGAAGGCGCGTTTCCTGCCGCGCATCCGCGAAGGCGATGACTTCTGGGTGCAGGGATATTCCGAGCCCGGTGCGGGCTCGGACCTGGCTGCGCTGAAGTGCCGCGCCGATCGCCAGGGGGATCACTACCTCGTCAACGGCCAGAAGATCTGGACCACCCTGGGCCACTATGGCGACTGGATCTTCTGCCTGGTGCGCACCGATGCGGCCGCGGAGAAGCGCCAGGAGGGCATCAGCTTCCTGCTGATCGACATGGCCACCAAGGGCATCACGGTGCGACCGCTGATCCTGATGGATGGCGGGCACGAAGTGAACGAGGTGTTCTTCGACGACGTGAAGGTGCCGCTGGAGAACCTGGTGTTCGAAGAGAACAAGGGCTGGACCGTGGCCAAGTACCTGCTCGGCCACGAGCGCATGGGCTCGGGCCAGGTGGGCGCTTCGAAGCGCGAACTGGCCAAGCTGCGCGAACTGGCGGCGCGTGAGCAGAAGAACGGCAAGCCGCTGCTCGACGACCCGCGTTTCCGCGACCGCTTGACGCGAGTGGAGGTGGAGCTGGCTGCGCTGGAGCTGACCTCGATGCGCTTCCTGGACAAGATGCGCCGCAGTGGCCAGCCGCCGGGCGCCGATGTCTCGATGCTCAAGATCCGCGGCACCGAGATCCAGCAGGCGATCACCGAGCTGATGATGCAGGCCGTGGGCCCGATGGCCCAGCCCTTCGTGGCCGTGGACAGCGGGGCCATCGACCACTTCACCTCGCGCCTGGCGCCGCGGTACTTCAATTTCCGCAAGGCCAGCATCTACGCCGGCTCCAACGAGATCCAGCGCAACATCATCGCCAAGATGACCTTGGGTCTGTGAGGGAATCGACATGAACTTCGAACTGACCGACGAGCAGCAACAACTGGCCGATTCCCTGGGCAAGTTTCTCGCCAACGAATACACCTTCGACAAGCGCAAGGCCATCGTGCTGTCGCCCAGCGGGGTGAGCGATGCGGTGTGGCGCACCTTTGCCGAAATGGGCCTGATCGCCATCGCGCTGCCCGAGGCCGATGGTGGCTTCGGTGGCGGGGCCGTGGACCTGATGGCCGCGATGGAAGCCTGCGGCGAAGCCCTGGTGGTGGAGCCGCTGCTCGACAACGTCGGCCTGGCCGGCCGCCTGGTGGCGCGTGCCGGCAACGAGGCGCAACGCGCTGCGCTGCTGCCCGGCCTGATCGACGGCAGCCAGCGCCTGGCCTTCGCCAGCCTGGAGCCGGGCCGCCGCTACGAGCAGGCCGCGGCAAGCACCACCGCGCGCCCCGAGGGCGCGGGCTGGGTGCTCGACGGCGCCAAGTGCATGGTGGTGGGTGCGGCCACCGCGCACCGGCTCATCGTCTCGGCCCGCACCGGTGGTGGCACCAGCCTGTTCATCGTCGACGCGCAGGCACCTGGCGTGGGCCTGAATCCCAGTCGCACGGTGGACGGCCTGCGCGTCGCCGACCTGCGCCTGCAGGCCGTGGCGCTCGGTGCCGACGCGTTGCTGGGCCCGTTGAATGGTGCGTTGCCCCTGATCGACGAGGCGACCGACTTCGCCACCGCGCTGCTGTGCGCGGATGCCGTGGGCGCGATGAAGCACGCCAACGACGCCACGCTCGACTACCTGAAGACGCGCAAGCAGTTCGGCGTGCCCATCGCCAGCTTCCAGGTGCTGCAGCACCGCATGGTGGAGATGTTCATCCAGGCCGAGCAGGCGCGCTCGATGGCCATCCTGGCCGCGGCCAAGGTGGACAGCGCCACCGATGCGCTGGAGCGTCGCCGAGCCGTGTCCCTGGCCAAGGTGAAGATCGCCGACGCGGCGCGCCAGATCAGCCAGGAGTCCGTGCAACTGCACGGTGGCATGGGCATGACCGAGGAGCTGAAGATCTCGCACACCTTCCGCCGCCTGACCATGGTCGCCCAACGTTTCGGTGACGCGGATCACCACCTGGAGCGTTTGGCCGCGCTGTAGACTCCCCGCCGTGGTGGGCGCGCGGCCTGGCTTTCCGGGCATGCGCATGCGGGCCGGTCCCGGGCAGGGGCCGGCTCAACGACGCGGGATGGGCACAGTGCAAACCATCGAAGGCATCACCTTGACAGACCGCGACGGTGCATTGATTGCCCGTTGCCAGCCCACGGCCGATTCGCCCGGCATCAACCCCGCCGCGCTGCAGCAGCTGGTGCATTCGGCCGGTTTTGGTCGTTGGGCGCTGGTGCCCGATGCCTTGGCTGCGCTGGCGCTGCGTTGGGATGCCGGCGGCGAAGCCTTTGAAATCAAACTTGCGCAGCGCGAGGACGCGCGGTTCAGCATCGAAGTGGCACGCGACGGGCTGGCGGCCTGGGTCAACCTCACCGCAGCCAAGGGCGGCAAGTCACCCGAGGTGGACGAAGTGGTGAAGGTGCTTCATGCGGCCGGCGTGGTGTTCGGCATCGATCAAGCCGCAGTGCAGCAGGCCTGCGCGGCCACCGTGGATGCGCATGTGAAGGTGGCCGCCGCCAATCCCGCCGTCGACGGCGAGGACACGCAGTTCGAGTTGTTGGTCAGCGACACGCGCGTGCGTGCCCCCAAGGTCGATGAGCGCGGCCTGATCGACTACCACGAGCTGGGCGACATCCCCACCGTGAAGGCCGGCCAGCCGCTGATGCGCCGCCGGCCGCCGACACCCGGCACGCCGGGCACCGACGTGCGCGGCGTGCCGATCCGGCCCAAACCCGGGCTGGACGAGCCCTTCGACACGCCCTTCGTCGGGGTGGCCCTGTTGGACAGCGATGCCAACCTGCTGTTGGCGCTGGACGCCGGGCAACCGGTGCACACCCGCTGCGGCGTGCACGTCGAGAACGTGCTGCAGCTCAAGGCCGTCAACATGGCCACCGGCAACATCCACTTCGTCGGCACGGTCGAGGTCACCGGCGATGTGAGCCCGGGCATGAAGATCGAGGCCAGTGGCGACATCATCGTCAAGGGCATGGTCGACAACGCCCACCTCGAAGCCGGCGGCAGCGTGCAGGTGAGCGGTGGTGTCATCGCGCACTCGGCGGTGCGGGCCACGCATTCGGTGTCGGTGCGTTTCGTCGAGAACTCGGCCATCCAGGCCGGCACCGCCATCGCGGTGGAGAACATGTCGGCACACAGTGACCTGCAGGCGCTGAACCAGATCCTGGTGGGCACCTCGGCCGGCGCGCGCGGCCGCCTGGTGGGCGGCCTGGCACGCGCCACGATGCTGGTGCGCGCCCCCACGCTGGGTGCGCCCGCGGCGGGGCTCACGCGCGTGCAGGTGGGCATCAACCCGGCGCTGGTGGCTCGGCACCAGACGCTGGACCGCGAGATCGAGCACGAGCATGAAGAGGCCGACAAGCTGGAGAAGATCGTGCACCACCTCGAAGTGCACGGTGACCCGCGCCACATGCTCGAGAAGGTGAAATCTGCCTGGCAGGCGGAGCTGCGCGAGTGGGGTCACCTGCTCGAGGAGAAGGCCGAATTCGAGCACCAGCTGTCGCTGATCAACGATGCGCGTGTCGAGGTCACCGTGGGCGTGGCCGGCGACCTGGACCTGGCCTTCGGCAAGACCGTGCAGCAGGTGCGCCGCACGCTCGGCGCCGGTGCCTTCACCCGCGACGAGCACGACCGGCTGGTGTTCACCCCGGCCAGCGAGGGCAAGGGCGCCGAGGTGCTCTGACCACGCGCCGCGGGTGGCCGCCGGGCTACTTCGCTCGTGGCACGGTGCCTGTCATCTGCGCGGCCTGCAGGAAGTCGAAGTCCACGCCCCGGTCGGCTTGCGTCACGGTCTGCAGGAACAGCTTGCGATAGCCCCGGTCCGCCACGGGCTCGGTCACCGGGTTGTCCTGCATGCGCTGCGCCAGTTCGGTGTCGGAGACCAGCAGCGTGATCTCGCGGCGGCTCACGCTCAGCCGGATGCGGTCGCCGTTGCGCACCTGCGCCAGGGGCCCGCCGATGGCCGATTCGGGCGTCACGTGCAGCACGATGGTGCCGAAGGCGGTGCCGCTCATGCGCCCGTCCGAGAGGCGCACCATGTCCTTCACCCCTGCGCGGGCCAGCTTGCGCGGGATGGGCAGGTAGCCCGCCTCGGGCATGCCGGGCGCGCCCTTGGGGCCGATGTTCTTCAGTACCAGCACGTCGTCGGCGCTCACGTCCAGGTCGTCGCGGTCAATGCGCCGGGCCAGGTCTTCGAGGTTGTCGAACACCACCGCGCGGCCAACATGCTCCATCAGCCGGGCATCGGCCGCCGACTGCTTGATGAGGGCGCCGCCCGGCGCCAAGTTGCCGCGCAGCACCGCAATGCCGCCCTGCGGGTAGAGGGGCGCGGCGATGCTGCGCACCACCTCCTGCTTGAAGCCGGGGCCGGCGCGCTCGATCTCCTCGCCCAGCGTGCGGCCGGTGACCGTCATCGCTTCCAGCCGCAGCAGGGGTCTGAGCTCACGCAGCAGCGTGGCCATGCCACCGGCGTGGTGGAAGTCTTCCATGTAGTGCTGGCCAGAGGGTTTCAGGTCCAGCAGCACTGGGGTCTCGCGGCCCATGCGGTCCAGCGCGGCCAGGTCGATTTCCAACCCGACGCGGCCGGCGATGGCGGCCAGGTGCACGATGCCGTTGGTGCTGCCACCGATGGCCAGGAGGACGCGCATCGCGTTCTCGAACGCATCGGGCGTGAGGACCTGGGCGATGCCCAGCCGCGCCTTGGCCATCTGCACCGCCTGCGCGCCAGTTTGCTCGGCGATGCGGAGGCGGTCGGCCGTCACCGCCGGGGGCGAGGCGCCACCGGGCAGCGTCATGCCCAGCGCCTCGGCGATGCAGGCCATGGTGCTGGCCGTGCCCATCACCGAGCAGGTGCCCACGCTGGCCACCAGCTGGTCATTCACCTCGTCTTTCTGCGCCGTGTCGATCTCACCGGCGCGGAACTTGCCCCAGTAGCGCCGGCAATCGGTGCAGGCGCCCACGCGCTCGCCACGGTGGCTGCCGGTGAGCATCGAGCCGGTGATGAGCTGGATGGCCGGGATGCCGGCCGAGGCCGCACCCATCAGTTGCGCGGGCACGGTCTTGTCGCAGCCGCCGATCAGCACCACCGCGTCCATGGGCTGCGCGCGGATCATCTCCTCGGTGTCCATCGACATCAGGTTGCGCAGAAACATGCTGGTGGGCGCCGCAAAGCTCTCGTGCACCGAGATCGTCGGGAAGCGCATGGCCAGGCCGCCGGCCAGCATCACGCCGCGTTTCACGGCCTCGACCAACTGGGGCATGTTGCCGTGGCACGCGTTGTAGTCGCTGCCGGTGTCGGCGATGCCGATCACCGGGCGGTCCAGCGCCGCGTCGGTGAAACCCGCGCCCTTGATGAAGGCCTTGCGCAGGAACAGCGAGAACTCGCGGTCGCCGTAGCTGGTGAGGCCACGGTGCATGCCCTGCGCGGGCGTCGCAGCGGACAGGTCGGAACGATCGTCGGGGGTGTCGGGCATCTCGGGGGCTCGTGGGCGCAAGCCTGGAATTTACGCCCCGTGCCGGAAGGGCGACGCGCCAACCCGCCAGCTTCCGGCCCCGTGGCGCGAGAATCCCCGCATTCGCGCCTCAAGAAGGATTCCGGCATGCAAGCCACCGCACAGCCCCCTCGCCAGATCGGCATGATCGGCATCGGCCTCATGGGCCACGGCATCGCCAGCAACCTGGTCAAGCACGGCCACCGCCTGGCGGTGCTGGAACACCCCGGCAACCAGCCGCTGGAGGCGCTGAAGGCCGCGGGCGTCAGCACCCACGTGCGGGCCAGCGATCTGGCTGCGGCGAGCGAGGTGGTGATCCTGTGCGTCACCGGCTCGCCGCAGGTCGAGGCCGTGCTGCTGGGTGCGGACGGTGTGCTGCAGGGCCTGCGCCCGGGCGCGGTGGTGATCGATTGCTCCACCGCCATCCCCACCAGCACCGAGCGCATCGCGCAAGCGGTGCAGGCGGCCGGCGGGCGCTTTCTGGATGCGCCGATGACTCGCACGCCCAAGGAGGCCGCCGAAGGCCGTCTCAATCTGCTGGTGGGCGGCGACAAGGCCCTGTTCGACGAATGCCGCCCACTGCTGGCCTGCTTTGCCGAGAACATCAGCCACGCCGGCGCGGTGGGCGCGGGGCACCGCATGAAGCTGCTGCACAACTACGTGTCGCTGGGCTTCGTGGCGCTGTTGTCGGAGGCGGCGGCCTGCGCGCAGCGTTCGGGCATCGCGCCCGAGGTGTTCGTCGACATCCTGGCCAAGGGCGGCGGCGGCGGCGTGGCGCTGGAGCGGCTGAAGCCCTTCCTGCTGAATGGCGACAACTCGTCGCTGCGCTTCGCCATGTCCAACGCGCAGAAGGATCTGGGCTACTACACCACCATGGCGGGCGACGCCGGCGCGGTGGGCGTGATTGCCGACGCGGTGTTGCGCACCTTCGCGCTGGGCGTGGCCGAGGGCGGGCCGCAGGCCGGCGTGCTGGACCTGGTAACGCTGCTGGCGACGCGCACGGCCGGCTGATCACCCGCGGTTGCGCCACGGGCCCGGGCCGCGCTGACCGTGCCGGTCAGGTGGCCCGGATCGTCTGCCCACCCGGTAGCGCTGTCATGGTCGGACGTGGTGGTGCCAGAATGCCCCATGTCCACCGACGCCACGCCCCCCCGTCGCTCGCGGCGCCGCAGTGGTGCGGTCACCTTGCACGATGTGGCCAAGCTGGCCGGTGTGGCGCCGATCACCGCGTCGCGCGCGCTCAATCACCCCAAGCAGGTGTCCGCCGAGGTGCGGCAGAAAGTCAGCGACGCGGTGTCGCGCACCGGCTATGTGCCCAACCTGCTGGCCGGCGGCCTGGCCTCCACGCGCAGCCGACTGGTGGCCGCGCTGGTGCCCAGCATTTCCGGACCGGTGTTCCTGGCCACGGTGCAGGCGCTCACCGAGACCCTGGCCGAGCACGGCTACCAGATGATGTTGGGGCAGAGCGGCTACACCAACACCCGCGAGGACGCGCTGCTCGAAGCCATCATCGGCCGCCGCCCGGACGGCATCGTGCTCACCGGCATCATGCACTCTGCCGAGGGGCGCCGCCGCCTGATGGCCTCGGGCATTCCGGTGGTGGAGACCTGGGACCTGACGCCCACGCCGATCGACATGCTGGTGGGTTTCTCGCATGTCGACGTGGGGCATGCGGTGGCGCGATTCCTGCGCGACAAGGGCCGCACCCGCCTGGCGGCCGTGAGCGGCGATGACGAGCGCGCCCTGCGCCGGCTCGAGGCCTACCGGGCGGCCGCGCTGGCGTTGGGCCTGGCCGAGGTGCAGGCGGTGGTGGTGCCCGCGCCCACCACGCTGCGCAGTGGGCGCGACGCCCTGGCGCAGCTGCTCGAGCGGGGTGTGGACGCCGTGTTCTGCAGCTCCGACCAGCTCGCGCTGGGGGTCATGACCGAGGCGCAGGCGCGTGGCATCGCCATCCCGCAGCGCCTCAGCGTGGTCGGCTTCGGCGACCTGGAGATTGCCGCCGATCTGAACCCGGCGCTGACCACGGTGCGCATCAATGGCGCCGACATCGGCCGCCAGGCGGCGCGATTCATCATCGATCGCGCCGAGGGCCGCGAGGTGGCGCAGCGCATCGTCGACATCGGTTATTCCATCGTCGATCGACACAGCGCCTGATACCGACTTGCATTCAACGCGCTAACTTCGTTGCTTCGCCTTGCCGTGCTACAGCACTGTCTGCGGCTTCGCGCCTATTTATCGCATTGACTGCAAATCGGTATGAGCGGTCGCGCAGGCGCTGCCGGGCCTGCGCCCATTGGCCGGTGGGCCGGCTCGATCTGCGGGTAAACCCCAGCCGCGCCCTTGATCTGGAGCCCTTGTCGCGAAGCTTGGGTAGCGCTACCATACTTGCCAATTTGGTAGCGCTACCGATCGATTCGCGATCCCCAAGGAGAAACCCATGAAGAAGCTGCTGACCTCGCTGATCCTCGGCGTGGCCGTCATGGCCGGTGCGCAGGCCCAGGCCTGGCCCTCCAAGCCCGTCACCCTGCTCGTGCCGTTCCCGCCGGGGGGCTCCAGCGACATGATCGCCCGCACCGTGGGCGTCAAGCTCCAGGAAAAGCTGGGGGGCACTTTCATCGTGCAGAACCAGGGCGGCGCCGGCGGCACCGTGGGCACGGCCGCGGTCAAGCGCGCTGCGCCCGATGGGCAGACGGTGCTGGTCACCTCGCTGGGGCCCCTGGTGATCGGCCCGCATCTGATCAAGGGCGTGGGTTATGACGCCACCAAGGATTTCGACTACATCACCGTGGCCGTGCAGGCGCCCAATGTGCTGGCGGTGCCGGCCGCGTCGCCCCACAAGACGCTGGCCGACGTGCTGGCCTTTCACAAGGCCAACCCGGGCAAGATGAGCTTTGCCTCGTCGGGCAACGGCAGCAGCGATCACCTCACGGCCGAGCTGTTCTGGCAGACCACCCACACCAGCGGCCTGCACATCCCCTACAAGGGCGGCGCGCCGGCCATGTCCGATCTGCTGGGCGGCCAGGTGGACGCCACCTTCATGAACATCAACACCGGCCTGGGCAACATCAAGGCCGGCAAGCTGCGCGCGTTGGCCATCACCAGCACGAAGCGCTCGCCACTGCTGCCCGACGTGCCCACACTGGAGGAGCTGGGCATCCAGGGTGTCACCGTCTACTCGTGGCAGGCCTTCGCCGCGCCCAAGGGCCTGCCGGCGGACATCAAGGCCAAGCTGCACGGCGCCATCGTGGCCAGCCTCAACGACCCGGCGGTCAAGCCCAAGTTGCTGGAGCTGGGCTTCGAGATCGTGGGCAACACGCCCGAGCAGTTCACCGCCTTCCAGGCCGCTGAGTTTGCGCGTTGGAAAAAGGTCATTGAAGTCGGCAAGATCACCGCTGATTGAGCCCAGCCGACGCCATGACCCGCGACTCCACCCCCCGCATCACCGCGCTGCGCGTGATCCCCGTCGCGGGCCGCGACAGCATGCTGCTGAACCTGAGCGGCGCGCACGGCCCGTTCTTCACGCGCAACCTGCTGATCCTCACCGACAGCGCCGGCCGCACCGGCGTGGGCGAGGTGCCCGGCGGCGAGAAGATCCGCCAGACGCTTGCCGACGCCGCTGCGCTGGTGGTGGGCCAGCCCATTGGCGCGCACCAGCGTGTGCTGCAAGCGGTGCAACAGGCGTTTGCCGACCGCGACAGCGGCGGTCGTGGCCAGCAAACCTTTGATCTGCGCACCACCATCCACGCCGTTACCGCCATTGAATCGGCCCTGCTCGACCTGCTGGGCCAGCACCTGGATGTGCCCGTGGCGGCCCTGCTGGGCGAAGGCCAGCAGCGCGATGCAGTGGAGATGCTGGGCTATTTGTTCTACGTGGGCGACCGTACCCGCACCGACTTGCCGTATGTGGATGGGGCCAGCGAACCCGGCGCCAGCAGCGCCTGGCAGCGCGTGCGGCACGAGGTGGCGCTGGACGCCCAGGCCATCGTGCGCCAGGCCGAGGCCGCGCGCGAGCGCTATGGCTTCAACGATTTCAAGTTGAAGGGCGGCGTGCTGCGCGGCGAGGACGAGATCGAAGCCGTCACCGCACTGCACGAGCGCTTTCCGCAGGCCCGCGTCACGCTCGACCCCAACGGCGGCTGGCTGCTGAAGGACGCGGTGCGCCTGATGCGCGACCTGCGCGGCGTGGTGGCCTATGCCGAAGACCCCTGCGGCGCGGAGGACGGCTTCTCGGGCCGCGAGGTGATGGCCGAGTTCCGCCGCGCCACCGGCCTGCCCACGGCCACCAACATGATCGCCACCGACTGGCGCCAGATGGTGCACGCGCTGGCCCTGCAGTCGGTGGACATCCCGCTGGCCGACCCGCACTTCTGGACCATGGCCGGCAGCGTGCGCGTGGCCCAGACCTGCCGCGATTGGGGGCTGACCTGGGGCTCGCACTCCAACAACCACTTCGATGTCTCGCTGGCCATGTTCACCCACGTGGGCGCGGCCGCACCCGGCCGCGTCACCGCCATCGACACCCACTGGATCTGGCAGGACGGCCAACGTTTGACGAAAGAGCCGCTGCAGATCGTGGGCGGCCACGTACAGGTGCCGAAGAAGCCGGGGCTGGGCGTCGAGCTGGACATGGCCGAGGTGGACAAGGCCCACCAGCTGTACCTGCAGCACGGCCTGGGCTCGCGCGACGATGCGGTGGCCATGCAGTACCTGATGCCGGCTGGAAGTTTGATCCCAAGCGGCCTGCGCTGGTGCGCTGACCAACACCGACCCCTGACCGAACCGCGCCCCCCCCCCCCCGCCCCCCCCCCCCCCCCCCCCGCCCCTCCCTCCTGCTGGCCCGCGGCCGCCGGCTCGCCGGGCGCTCATCCCAACCACGGCGGTCACGCTGGTGGTGCCGTCCCGCCCGGCCGGCGCCGACACCGGCGCCGGCATCGTGGCGCAGAAGCTCGGCGCCGGGGGGGCCAGACGGTGGTGGTCGAAAACAAGGGCGGTGCGGCCGGCATGATCGGCGCCGATGCGGTGGCCAAGTCGCGGCCCGATGGCTACACGCTGCTGATGGGCAACATCGGCACCCAGGCCATCAACCCCAGCCTGTACAAGAAGATGCCGTTCGACCCGGCCACCGCCTTCGCGCCCATCGCTCTGGTGGCCGAGCTGCCGCTGGCGATGATGGTCAACCCCAACGTTCCAGCCAGGACGCCGCGCGAATTCATCGCGCTGGCCAAGTCTCAGCCGGGGCAGATGAGCTACAGCAGCTCGGGCGCCGGCGGTGCGCCGCACCTGGCGGCCGAGATGTTCAAGGCGGCCACCGGCAGCTTCATCCTGCACGTGCCCTACCGTGGCGGCGGCCCGGCCATCGGCGACCTGCTGGCCGGCCATGTGCAGCTCTCATTCATGACCGTGCTGGAGGCCAGCGGCCACATCAAGGCCGGCAAGCTGCGCGCGCTGGCCGTCACCGGCGCTCAGCGCGTGCCGGCACTGCCGGACGTGCCCACGCTGGCCGAATCGGTGCTGCCGGGCTTCAACTCCATTTCGTGGATCGGTGTGCTGGCGCCGGCGGGCACGCCGCGCGACATCGTTGAAAAGATCTCCGCCGATGTGCGCGAGGTGCTGGCGGGCGACGAGGTCAAGCACAAGCTGATCGAGCTGGGCGCGCTGCCCGCGGGCAACACGTCGGCGCAGTTCGGCGCGCTGATCGAGGCCGATCGCCAGCGTTACGCGCAGGTGATCAAGGACAAGAAGATCTCGGTCGACTGACCGCCCTGCGTTCTCTCCACCAAGGCCCAACACCAGCCCCTGACCAAACGCCACCTGCTGCTCGCCACCACACTCTCGCTGCTGGCGCGGCGCACCCGCTGGTTCATGCGCAAACCCCAGCGCAGGCCTGGCCCGGCAAGCCGATCCGCATCGTGGTGCCTTATCCGCCGGGCGGCTCGTCGGACATCATCGCGCGGGCCATCAGCCAGCCGCTGTCCGAGGCGCTGAAGCAGCCGGTGATCGTGGAGAACAAGGCCGGTGCCAATGGCAACACCGGCACTGACGCGGTGGCCAAGTCCACCGACGGCCACACCCTGCTGCTGTGCGATGTGGGCGCACTGGCCATCACCGGTTCGGTGTACGAGAAGCTGCCCTTCGATCCCAGCAAGGACCTGCGCGGCGTCACCATGCTGGCCTACTCGCCGCACTTGCTGGTGGTGCACCCCTCGGTGCCAGCCAACAACCTGAAGGAACTGGTGGCGCTGTCGAAGGCGCAGAAGCTCAACTTCGCGGTCACCGCCATTGGCAGTGCGCCGCACCTGGCCGGCGTGGCGGTGGAAAAGGCCACCGGCGCGCAGTGGGAATACATCCCCTACAAGGGCGGCTCGCAGGCGGTGGGCGACACCGTGGGCGGCCAGACCCAGGTGCTGATGAACGGCATGCTGGCCACGCTGCCCTTCGTGCAGAGCGGCAAGCTCAAGGTGCTGGGCGTGTCCAAGGCCACGCGCATGCCGCTGCTGGCCAACGTGCCCACCATCGCCGAGCAGGGCGTGAAGGGCTTCGAGTCCGGCACCTGGCAGGGCCTGCTGGTGCCTGCGGGCACGCCGCCCGAGGTGCTGAAGCGCCTGTCGGCCGAGGTCACCCGCATCATCCGCTCGCCCGAAGTGCGCGAGCGTCTGGTGTCGCAAGGTGCCGAGGTGCACACCATGCCGCCCGCCGAGTTCAGCAGCTTCTTCGAGAGCGAACGCAAGAAGTGGGCAACGGTGGTTTCACAGGGTGGCGTGAAGTTGCCCTGAACGCCCGCGCCCCAACACGTCGAGTCGAATCAAACGTTAACCAATCCTTCCTCAGGCGAGCCAACCCCACATGAGCACCATCCCCACCCTCGGTTTCATCGGCCTCGGCATCATGGGCGCGCCCATGGCCAGCCACCTGGTGGCCACTGGCGCACCGGTGTACGTCAACACCCGCAGCCGCGTGCCTGAAGCCCTGGTGGCGGCCGGCGCCATCGCCTGCGACAGCCCCGAAGCCGTGGCGCGCCAGTCCGACGTGATTTTCCTGATGCTGCCCGACACGCCGGATGTGGAGGCCGTGCTCTTCGGCGAACATGGCGTGGCCCAGGCCTTGAAGGCCGGCGGGGCCATGCGCAAGGTGGTGGTGGACATGAGCTCGATCTCGCCGATGGCCACCAAGGCCTTTGCGCAGAAGATCAATGCGCTGGGCGCCGACTACATTGATGCGCCGGTTTCCGGTGGCGAGGTGGGTGCCAAGGCCGCGTCGCTCACCATCATGTGCGGCGGTGACGAGGCGGTGTTCGAGCGCATCCGCCCGCTGCTGGAGAAGATGGGCAAGAACATCACCCTGGTGGGCGGCACGGGCGACGGCCAGACCACCAAGGTGGCCAACCAGATCATCGTGGCGCTGAACATCGCCGCCGTGGGCGAGGCGCTGCTGTTTGCCAGCAAGGCCGGCGCCGACCCGGCCAAGGTGCGACAGGCGCTGATGGGCGGCTTTGCCGCCAGCCGCATCCTGGAGGTGCATGGCGAGCGCATGATCAAGCGCACCTTCAACCCCGGCTTCCGCATCCGCCTGCACCAGAAGGACCTGAACCTGGCGCTGCAAGGTGCGCGTGAATTGGGCGTTAGCCTGCCGCAGACGGCGGGCGCCTCGCAGCTGATGCAAGCGTGCGCTGCGAATGGCGGGGCGGATTTGGACCATTCGGCGCTGGTGAAAGCCTTGGAACTGATGGCGCGGCACGAGATCGCCGCGGC
>JADKIA010000019.1 GCA_016721465.1 Ideonella sp.
GCCCTCGGCCTGGAAGCCGTTGTAGACCACTTCGTAGCAGGCTGTCGTGGTGGATGCGAGCGCCAGGCCTCGTTGAGCACGGCCTCCACCTCCCTGGCGCACGGCCGCGGGTTTCAGGCCGGGGTAGAAACCCAGGCGCAGGTCCACGCGGAACTGCGTGGGCACCGACGAGGCCCATTCGCCGCCCGAGATCTTGCCCAGGTTGAAGTTCACCGGGTGCTCGTGGTTGGCGTATGGCGTGGCGCGTGCGGCCGGCAGGTTCCAGCGCGCCTCCAGCTCGCGCAGGCGGCTCACGAGATGGTTCGCAAACTCGATCGCCGCCACGCCGGTGTGGGCATAGGCCGCGTGCACGGGAACGCCCAGCACCTCGATGGCCAGCCACATCACGCCCATCTGCGCGCTCATCACCATCGGCATGGGCTCGGGGATCAGCGCGGCGTCGGCCGTGTAGCCCTCCACCAGGCAGGCGAGTGCGCCATTGCCGGGCACTCCTCCTCCACGGTAGGCGACGATACCGGCCTTCATGTCGGCCGCGCCGCGGCCGTACAGCCGGTCGCCGTCCACCCAGGGCTCGAAGGGCAGGCGACTCCACAGCGCCGTGGCGCCCACCGGCACCACGTCGATGTGGCCGTTGAGGATCAGGGACCTGCCGCGCACCGGGCCCTTGGGCTCGTGGATGCCCACCACATTGGGCCGGCCGTCGTAGGGCAGGATCGAGGGCGACCAGCCCTCATGCGCCTTCAGGCGCGCCTCGTCGATGGCGAACTCGTGCACGCGCAGGCCCAGGCCGGCAAAGCGCCGCTTCATCACCCGCTGTGCCGACGCCTCCTGGCCCAGCAGCGACGGGTGCGAGACCAGCTCGGTCAGCATCTCGACCGATTCGTCGCGCAATCGGGCCACGGCCTGGACGATGGCTTCCTGCGATGGCAGGGCGGTGCTGGGGTCGGCGCTGGCGCTGTTGGTCATGGTGGAGCGGTCCTGTCGAGTGGCTTGACCGCATCCTAGCGGCGAGATCGGGCCACGACCACGGCGATCGTCCGCAGGTGGCCGGCGCCCCGGACGATCAGGCCACCGCCGCCGGGCCAGTCCCGCAGCCAGCACGAGCATGGTCAGGCCGACCAGCCCATTGCTCTATGCTGCACGCATGAGCACAGATTTCGATGTCATCGTGGTCGGCGCCGGTGCGGTGGGCCTGGCCTGTGGATACGCACTGGCGCGCGACGGCAAGAGCGTGGCCGTCGTGGAGCGCGAACGCCGCGTCGGCGCTGGCGTGTCGTCGCGCAACTCCGAGGTCATCCACGCCGGCCTGCACTACGCGCCAGGGTCGCTGAAGGCGCGGTTGTGTGTGCAGGGCAGGCGCCTGCTCTACGCCTTTCTCGAACGCCATGGTGTGGCCTTCGACAAGTGCGGCAAGCTCATCGTGGCGACGCAGGACAGCGAACTGCCGGCCTTGATGGCGCTGGCCGCGCGCGGCGAGGCCAACCAGGTCGAGGGCATCACGCACCTGGACGGCCCGCAGACCTTGGCCGTGGAGCCGGCCTTGCGTGCCGTGGCCGCGCTGCACTCGACCGAGAGTGGCGTGTTCGACGCGCATGGCTACATGGACGCACTGGCCGGCGAGATCGAAGCCCACGGTGGCTCGGTCGTGCTCCAGACGCCCTTCCTGGGCGCCGATCCGGTGGGCGATGGCATGGAAGTGCGCATCGGTGGCGACGAACCCAGCACCGTCTCGGCCCAGCACCTGATCCTCGCCCCCGGCCTGCAGGCGCAGGATTGCGCGCAACTGGTGCAGGGGTTTGCCGTCGAACGCATTCCACCGTTGCACCTGGGCAAGGGCAGCTACTTCGCTCTGCACGGCGCGGCGCCGTTCCAGCGGCTGATCTACCCGCCGCCCATTCCCGGCGCGCTGGGCATCCACTATCGGCGCGACCTGGGCGGACAGGCCCGTTTCGGACCCGACCTGGAGTTCGTGCACACCTTGGACTACACGGTGGATCCCGCGCGCGTGGGCTACTTCGAGGACTACGTGCGCCGCTTCTGGCCCGGCCTGCCCGACGCCGCACTCAGCCCCGACTACGCCGGCATCCGCCCCAAGCTGCACGGGCCGGGCCAGGCGCAAGGCGATTTCGTGTTCGACGACCGCCAGGCGGGCGTGGTCGCGCTGTTCGGCATCGAAAGCCCGGGCCTGACGGCGTCGCTGGCGATCGGCGAGCACGTGGCCGGGCTGGTCGCGCGCAGAAAGGCCTGAGCCTGCAAGCGGCAGCGGCGGCCACGGCACACGCCGCTGCGGCACAGGCATGACCGATCGAGGCGCCTGATCTGAAACGTTGGGCGAGGCCGCCGCGGCGCCGTCCACGGCGTGGCTCGTGGATCGGCCGGACCGACGCCTCAGGCTTCGAGATCGCGCCGCAGTTGTGCGGCCATAGCGTCGCGCGACGCGCCTCTGCCCTCCACCTCAAGCCTTGGCCAGGTGCTCTGCCGTGAACGGCGTGCGCCGCGCGCGCTTGCCGGTGGCGGCGAACACGGCATTGCCCACCGCCGGCGCCACCAGCGCGGTGGCCGGCTCGCCGATGCCGCCGGGCTTCTCGGTGCTGGGCACCAGCGTGATGTCGATCTGCGGCGCCTCGTGGTTGCGCATCACCCGGTAGGTGTCGAAGTTGAATTGCTTGACGCGGCCCTGGTCGATGGTGATCTCGCCCCACAACGCGGCCGACAGCCCGAAGATCACGCTGGACTGGATCTGCGCTTCCACCGTGTCCGGGTTCACCATGCGGCCCAGGTCGGCCACCACGGTGACGCGGTGCACCACCGGCGCGCCGTCCTTCATCGACACCTCGGCCACCTGCGCCATGTAGGTGTCATAACCCTCCATCAGCGCGACCCCGCGCGAGCGCCCGGCCGGTGCGGGCGTGGCCCAGCCGGCCTTCTCGGCGGCGAGCTTGAGCACGTTGGCAAAGCGCGGCTGGGTCTCCAGCAGCGACAGGCGGTAGGCCACCGGGTCCTTGCCGGCGGCGGCGGCCAGCTCGTCGATGAAGGTCTCGTTGGCGAAGGCGTTCATGTTGTGGCTCACCGCACGCCAGTAGCCCACGCGCACCCCCACGTCCTGCTTGACGAAGTCGTGCCGCGCGGCCGCCACCTCGTAGGGCGGCACCGCGGCCTCGGTCATCAGGCCGTCCGGCGCCTCGGGTGGCAGGCCGAACACGCGCCCGGTGACCGACTGCGAGGCCAGCCGCCAGGTCAGCGCCGTGGGCTTGCCGTCGGCGCCGATGGCCGCGGCCAGCTGGTGCACGGCCATCGGGCGGTAGAAGTCGTGCTGCATGTCGTCTTCGCGCGTCCAGATCAGCTTGACCGGCTTGTTCAACGCCTTGCTGATCTGCGCGGCCTGCAGGATGTAGTCGAAGTCGATGCGCCGGCCGAAGCCGCCACCGAGGAAGGTGTTTTCCACCGCCACGTTCTCGGGCTTGAGCGAGAGCATCTTGGCCACGGCGCCCTGCACTGCGTCGGGCCACTGCGTGGGGCCGATCAGGCGGATGCGGTCGCCCTGGAAATGCGCGGTGAAGTTCATCGGCTCCATCGGCGAGTGCGACAGCATCTGCGTCAGGTATTCGCCGCGGATCACCTTGGCGGCCGAGGCCATCGCCGCGTCCGCGTCGCCGACCTTCTTCACGCCGATGGGCTTGCCGCTGGCCAGCGCGGCACGCGTGGCCTCGAACATGGCCGCGGTGTTGAGCTTGGCGTTGGCACCGTCGTCCCACTGCACGCTGAGCACCTCGCGCGCCTTCACGGCATGCCAGTAGGTGTCGGCCACCACGGCCACGCCGTCGGGGATCTGCACCACGTCCACCACGCCGGGCATGGCCTTGGCCTTGCTCGCATCGAAGGATCTGACCGCGCCACCCTGCACCGGGCTCATCTCCAGCGACGCATACACCATGCCTGGCAGCTTGGTGTCCATGCCGAACTTGGCCGTGCCGTTCACCTTGGAAGGGGTGTCCAGCCGGGTCGTGCGCTTGCCGACGATGCGGAACTGGCTCGGGTCCTTCAGCGCCACCTTCTCGGGCACGGGCAGCTTGGATGCCGCCTCGGCCAATTGGCCATAGGTCGCCACCTTGCCCTTGGCACCCAACACCTTGCCGTTCTCGGCCCTGAGCGTGGACGCGTCCACGTTCCACTGCGCCGCCGCGGCCGCGACGAGCATCTCGCGCACCTGGGCGCCGGCCACGCGCAGCTTCTCCCAGCCCTCGCGCACCGAGGTGGAGCCGCCCGTGAGCTGCAGCCCGTAGATCAGCGCATTGCCATACACCTTGCCCGGGGGCGCGAAGGCCACCTTGACCTTGCGGATGTCGACGTTGAGCTCCTCGGCAATCAGCATGGGCATGGACGTGTAGACGCCCTGGCCCATCTCGGCGCGGGCCGAGATCAGCGTGATGGTGTTGTCGTCGGCGATGTGCACCCAGGCGTTCGGCGTGTGCACCAGGCCGGCGGCCTGCGCGGGGCCGGCCAGTGGCAGCGCGACGCCCACCATCAGGCCGCCGGTGAAGCCGGCCGAGCTTTGCAGGAAGCCGCGGCGTGAAACCCTTGTCTTGACCATGTCGTGCTCCCCCCTTCAGGCCTTGCCGCCCCGCACTTCGGCGGCCGCGGTCTTGATGGCCGCGCGCACGCGGACGTAGGTGCCACAGCGGCAGATGTTGCCTTTCATGGCCTCGTCGATCTCGGCGTCGCTCGGATTCTTGTTGGCCTTGAGCAGCGCGGCCGCGCTCATCAGCTGGCCGCTCTGGCAGTAGCCGCACTGCGGCACGTCGTGCTGGATCCAGGCCTTCTGCAGCGGGTGGCTGTTGTTGGCCGACAGGCCTTCCACCGTGGCCACCGAGCGGCCGGCCGCACGCGACAGCGGTGTGGAGCACGAACGGATGGGCTCGCCATCGAGCAGCACCGTGCAGGCGCCGCACAGCTTGGCGCCGCAGCCGAACTTGGTGCCCGTGAGGCCCACTTCATCGCGGATCACCCACAGCAGCGGGGTGTCGGGTTCGGAATTCACCTGAACGGCCTTGCCGTTGATGCGCAGACTGACGGACATGGGAGTCTCCTCGTGGTTCGGGCCGCCGGTCGTGGTTGCCGCGACTCCGCCGCAGCCTAGGCCCGCGTGAGACGTGCTGGTGCCGGGACTTTCCCTTTGACGCGTGTCAATTGCGCGACACCCTCGGCGCTCGCCACGACGCTGGATAAACGTCGGCCAAGCGAGCCCAAATCAGTGAGTCGCCCAAGCACCGGCCCGCCTAAGCTTGCCCGATCGACCCTTTGCCGCGGAGCCACCATGCCCATCGCCACCACCTCCCGCCTGCCGCCCCCGGGCCGCGACGAGATCGCGCTGCTGCACCGCCTGCTCGACGGCCTGCGCAGCGCCGGCGGGCTGGACTGGGCCGCGGTGATCGCCCAGGCCAAGCCCTGGGTGCAGGCCGTGCGCGACAAGCCGGCACCGTTCTGGGCCATGGATTCGCTGCTGCGCGAGTACCCCATTTCCACCGCCGAGGGCCTGGCCCTGATGCGCCTGGCCGAGGCCCTGCTGCGCGTGCCCGATGCCGAAACCGCCATTGCCCTGACCGCCGACCAGCTCGGCCGCGCCGACTTCAGCGGTGCCACCGACGAGGCGTCGCCGCACAAGCTGCTGGCGGGCCTGTCGGCCAGCGCGATCTCGCTGGCCAAGAAATTCCTGCCCGAGAGCGGCGGTCCGCAGGCCGGCGTCATGGAGCGCCTGGGCGCGCAGACCGTGGTGGCCGCCACGGTGCGCGCCATCCAGCTGCTGGGCAAGCAGTTCGTGCTGGGCCGCGACATCGGCGAGGCGCTGGCCGAGGCGCGTTCGCAGCGCAAGGCCACGGCCGCACTGCGCTTCTCGTTCGACATGCTGGGTGAAGGCGCGCGCACCGAACACGATGCGCTGCGCTACCAGGCGTCCTACGAGAACGCGATCCATGCCATCGCCCGAGCGACACAGGGCGCCGGGCCAGCCGAGCGCGACGGCATCTCGATCAAGCTGTCCGCGCTTCATCCACGCTATGAAGAAGTGCAGATCGACCGCGTGGTGGCCGAGCTGCTGCCGCGCGTGCGCCGCCTGATGGACCTGGCCGCGCAGGCCGACATCAACCTCACCATCGACGCCGAAGAATGCGACCGGCTGGAGCTCTCGCTCGAGGTCTTCGACCGCCTGGCGGCGCACGTGCAGGCCACCGCGCCGCAGTGGATCGGCTTCGGCCTGGCCATCCAGAGCTACCAGTTGCGCGCGCTGGACATGGTCCATGCGGTGGCCGGCATCGCCCGCAGCCGCGGCCTGCGCTTCATGGTGCGCCTGGTGAAGGGCGCGTACTGGGACGGCGAGATCAAGCGCGCGCAGGAGCTGGGCCTGGACGCCTACCCCGTGTTCACGCACAAGCACCACACCGACATCAGCTACCTGGCCTGCGCGCAGGCGCTGATCCAGAACCACGCGCTGATCTACACCCAGTTCGCCTCGCACAACGCCGGCACCATCGCGGCCATCGTGCAGATGGCGCAGCGCCAGACGGGCAAGGTTCGGTTCGAGATGCAGCGCCTGCACGGCATGAGCGAGGCCATCTACCGCGAGGTGTGCGCCAGCCAGGGCGAGGTGCCGCTGCGCATCTACGCGCCCGTGGGCGAACACCGCGACCTGCTGGCCTACCTGGTGCGACGGCTGCTGGAAAACGGCGCCAACTCCAGCTTCGTGCACCAGCTGGCCGACGCGCAGGTGCCGGCCGAGGACCTGCTGCGCTCGCCACTCATCCCCGCCAACCACCACCGGGCAGCCGCTGCCGGCGGCGATGTTCGGTTTTGCCCGTGCCAACTCACGCGGCGTGGACTTGAGCGTGCCCGAGCAGCGCGCCCCGCTGCTCGCCGCGCTGCAGACCGCGCAGCTGCCCCATATGGCCGAGGCCAGCGTCGCCTCGGCCCAGCAGGCCATGGCGGAGTTGCAGGCCGGCTTCGAGGCCTGGCATGCGCGGCCCGTGGCCGAGCGCGCCGCGATCGTCAAGCGCGCCGGTGACCTGCTCGACCAGCGCCTGCCGCAATTCAGCGCCCTGCTGGTGCGCGAGGCGGGCAAGACCCTGGGCGACTGCGTGGCCGAGGTGCGCGAGGCCGTTGACTTCTGTCGTTACTACGCCCAGCAGGCCATCGAGCGGCTCAATCCGATCACCCTGCCCGGCCCCACCGGCGAGAGCAACGAGCTGCGCCTGCACGGCCGCGGCGTGTTCGTCTGCATCTCGCCATGGAACTTCCCGCTGGCCATCTTTGCCGGCCAGGTGGTGGCCGCGCTCGTGGCCGGCAACGCGGTGGCCGCCAAGCCGGCCGAGCAGACGCCCGGCGTGGCCCAGGCCTTCGTCGAGCTGCTGCACGAAGCCGGGCTGCCGCGCGAGGCACTGGCTCTGCTGCACGGCCCGGGCGAGACCATCGGTGCGGCGCTCGTGGCGCACCCGCTCACCGCCGGTGTGTGCTTCACCGGCAGCACGCAGGTGGCCAAGATCATCCAGCGCGCGCTGGCCGCCAGCGACGGCGCCATCGTGCCGCTGATCGCCGAGACCGGCGGCCTGAACGCGATGATCGTCGACTCCACCGCACTGCCCGAGCAGGTGATCGACGCGGTGGTGCAAAGCGCCTTCCGCTCGGCCGGCCAGCGCTGCTCGGCGCTGCGCCTGCTGTGCGTGCACGAGCGCGTGGCCGATGGCGTGATCGAGATGCTGCGCGGCGCCATGCAGTTGCTGGTGGTGGGCGAGGCCGCCGACCTGCGCACCGACGTGGGCCCGGTGATCGATGCCGAAGCGCACGCCGGCCTGGCGCGCCACATCGAGCGCCTCACCCGCGAGGCCGCGCCCATCGCGCGCAGCCCGATGGACGATCGCTTCCTGGCCACCCACATCGCACCGATCGCCTTCGAGCTCGATGCGGTGGAAGACTTGCGCACGGAAGTCTTCGGCCCCGTGCTGCACGTGGTGCGCTGGGGTGGCGACGTGGACGCACTGGTCTCGCGCATCAACGCGCTGCGCTACGGCCTCACGCTGGGCATCCAGACCCGCATCGACAGCCGCGCCGAGCGCATTGCCCGCCAGGCCAAGGTGGGCAACGTCTACGTCAATCGCAACATGATCGGCGCGGTGGTCGCCGTGCAGCCTTTCGGCGGCGAGGGCCTGTCGGGCACCGGCCCCAAGGCCGGCGGGCCGCACTACCTCTACCGCTTCTGCGCCGAGCAGGCGGTGACGGTCAACACCGCGGCGGCAGGGGGCAATGCGGCGCTGCTGGCGGGTACGCTTTGACGCCAAGCGGAACGGAAGTCCAGGTCAAGCCCGACCAATTGCCAGCCTACTGGCAGATGGTCGCGGCTTTTCGTCAGTCTGCGGCAACAGCTCGGCAGCGGACGGGCCTGCGCCGATCCCTGGCAATGTCGAGCCCCTTGCGGCCATCCGCCCTACACTTCCAGCCAATCCATTGCATCGGAGCCTGATCGTGGGCACGCCGCCGCCAAATTGCCGATGACCGCCGCCGAATTCCTGGACTGGGACGCGCACGAAACCATCCGCCACGAGTTCGTCCGCGGTGAGGTGTTTGCGATGGCAGGCGCCGAAGAGCGGCACGTGACAGCCTCGGCCAACGTTTACATCGCGTTGCGCACGCACCTTCGCGGCACGCCCTGCCGCACCTTCATCACCGACATGAAGCTGCGCGTTGACGCGGCCGACGCCTACTTCTACCCCGACGTGCTGGTGACCTGCAGCCCCGCCGACGCGGCGGACCCGCTGATCAAGCGCGAGCCGATGCTGCTGGTGGAGGTGCTGTCACCCAGTACCGCGGCTTACGACCGTGGCGACAAGTTCGCCGCCTACCGCAGCCTGCCCTCGCTGCGCGAATACCTGCTGGTGGACACGGAGTCGCGCCGCTGCGATCTGTACCGCCTGGGCGGCGACGGGCTGTGGGTGCTGCACCCCTACGAGCCCGGGCAGACCGTGCAACTCGACAGCGTCGGGCTGAGCCTGGTCGCCACGGCACTGTGGGACGAAGTGGGGCTGCCGCCTGCGGCATGAGCGCCGATCCGCCGCGCACGTGCCACGGTGGATCGGATATCGCAGTGCGCAGCGAGGGCCGTCACGCCGTCATTCGCGGGGCTCCGTGTCGGGTTTGAAGTCACGCTGGCGCGCCCGCTGCTGGCTCATCGCCGTCCAACGCCGCTGCTGTCCCGGTGTGGCCGACCACTCCTGGTCAAACAGCATGCGGCCGTGCAAGACCATCGCCATGGCCATCTCGGCCGACGGCCCATGACCCTCGTCGGCCAGCTGGGCAAACTTCCCATAGGCATCGGCGTAGCGTTTCGCCTTCAGCGCAGCCCGGGCGTCGGCCAGGGTGTCCCGTTGCCTGTCGTTCAACTCGGCGGTGTCCAAGGCCTTGCTGGCCGTGGATTGCAGGGCCAGCAAAGCCAGCACGGCCGCCACCAGGGCACATCGAATAGAGCACATCATGATCTCCCTGGGCCGATCAAGCCCGGCAAGTACAGGTGAGTGAATCCGTGGTGGGGACCACGGCACGGGAGGCAGCGCACATCGGCGCCACGGCGTTGGGGCCGTCAGCCCTTGGCTGGGCGGCCAGAACTCGGCGCAGGCCCTGCTGCGCCGTCAGCACCAGCAAGGCCAATGATGCGGCCAGTGGCCAGGCGGCCAGCCCGACGCCATGCCCCAGCATCCAGGCCAGACCCGCCAGGAAGGTGGCCTTGGCCAACATGCCGTTCAGGTAGCCGCGCAGGAACTGGAAGGCCAGCGGCGTGCCGCCCTGGCGGTGCGACACCACCACACCCGACATCGCCACGATTGGTATCGCCGCGACCACGCCGCACAGCGCGGGCCCGCTGTGCCTCGCCAACTCGCCCGCCAGCAGCGACATCACACCCGACGCCGTCATGGCCAGCGCCGCATCGCGCCGCCAGTCGCCCGCATGACGGGCTTGGGCAGGCGAGCGTGGCGAGTGGCGCATGGCCAAGGCAATAACACCCACGGTGAGCGGCAGCGCCACGACCAGCGCTGTGGTCACGCCTTGCGTGGCCAGGGCCAAGGCCGCCACTCCAGTCAGCGCCAAGGTGGCCGCCACCGGCGCCCGAAGCCTCAGGCACAGCCTGGCGTACGTCAGCGCCAGCAGAGCGGTCAAGCCGGTGGCCCACAGCGAGGCCACGGCAGCGTCGGCCGCAAAATTGACGCCGCGTTGCTGCGACAACCAGAACAGCGTCGGCATCGACGTCACCGGCACCGCTGCCGCCAGCCCGGCCAAACGTGGCCCAGCACGCCGCAGCAAGGCCATCAGCAAGCCGACGAAGGCGGCGGTGGCCAAGGTCTTGATGGGTGCGTCGGCCAGAGCTTCAATTGCATTCATGACGGGGGTCTCCCTGCTTCGGTGTGGTGTGGATGCCGTCGTCTGGTGCATCGCGACAGCCTCCTCACTGACAGGACGGCGCTCACCGATGAAACCGGACACTGCGAGGCGGTCTCAGCTGGGCCCAGGCTCAGCGCCGACTGCGGCCATGTCGCTGTTCAAGGCGGGGCAGATGCGCTACCTTGTCGGCTGAGCGGCGCCATGTCCGGTCTGGCCCGCAAATCCCGTCTGGTCGGAGGTGAAGATGCGCAAGGATCCCGCATGGCCCTGACCCCCACCGACATTGCCGCGCTCAGCCGCCTGCTCGACGAGGCGCTGGCTCTCGCCCCCGATCAGCGCGAGGCGTGGCTGAGCGCTTTGCCAGCCGAACACCAGGCGCACGCCGACCGCTTGCGCGAGATGCTGGCGCAGGAGGCCGGGCTCGACACCGACGAGCGGCTGTCGGCCCTGCCCCGGCTTGCCGGCGGCGAGGCCACGGCCCAAGTGGGCGACCGCATCGGCCCCTACCGGCTGCTGCGCGAGATCGGCCGCGGCGGCATGGGCAGCGTGTGGCTGGCCGAGCGCGCCGATGGCGCCTACCAACGCCAATTGGCCTTGAAGCTGCCGCGCCTGGCCTGGGGTGCCGGTCTGGCCGAGCGCATGGCCCGCGAGCGCGACATCGGCGTGCTGCTGGAGCATCCGAACATTGCGCGGCTGTACGACGCCGGTGTCGACGAGCGCGGGCGGCCGTTCCTGGCGCTGGAGTTCGTCGACGGCCAGCCCATCGACGCTTGGTGCGAGGCGAAGGGCTTGAACGTGCCCGCTCGGCTGCAGCTGTTCGTGCAGGTGGCCAAGGCCGTCGCCTACGCGCACGGCCGACTGGTGGTGCACCGGGATCTGAAGCCATCGAATGTGCTGGTCAGCGCCGACGGGCAGGCGCACCTGCTGGACTTCGGCATTGCCAAGCTGCTCAGCGACGTGGCCCCCGACGAGCCGGGCCTGACGCAGCAGCAGGGCCGGGTGATGACGCCGCACTACGCGTCACCCGAGCAGGTGGCGGGCGAGGCGATCACGGTGCAGTCGGACGTGTACAGCCTGGGCGTGCTGCTGTACGAGTTGCTCACCGGCGTTCTTCCCATTGAGCCGAAGCGCAGCACGCTGGGCGCAGTGGAAGAGGCAATCCTGGAAGGTGACGCGCCGTTGGCGAGCAGCCGGGTGAAGGACAAGGCCACGGCCAAGGCGCTGCGCGGCGAGGTCGATGCGATCCTGGCCAAGGCCATGCAGCGGCAGGCGGGAAGGCGCTACGCCACGGCCGATGTGTTGGCGCTGGACATCGAACGGCATCTGAATGGCGAGACGGTGGCGGCGCGGCCGGACAGCTGGGGGTATCGGTTGCGCAAGGCTGCCCGGCGACATTGGGTGGGTGTATCGGCGACTGCGGCGGTGGCGGTGGCGGTGCTCACTGGCAGTGGAGTCGCGGTGGTGCAGGCGCAGCGGGCCAACACGGAGGCCGAGCGTGCGCAGCTTGTGCGCTCGTTCGTCCTCGATCTCTTCGATGCCGCAGGCGGCTCCCAGGGGCAGATGCCTGCGCAAGAGTTGTTGGAGAAAGGCGCACGTTCGATCGATTCGCGATTCCCTGGTCAGCCGTTGCTTCAGTCCGATCTTTACGGTGCCGTGGCGCAGATGTTTGCCAAAGTGGGCAATGTCGATCGCTCCATCGAGTACCGGGCTCGGCAGATCGAGAACATGGTCGTTGCGGGCGTCGCCTCGCGCGACATCGCAGCAGCGACGCTGGGTGCGGCAGAGGCAATCTTCTCCGCCTATCGATTTGCAGAGGCCGGAGTGCGATTCAGACGGGCGCTGGAGTTGGCGGGCGACGATCACGATTTGCGCGCGCGCATCCACGCGGGACTCGCGCACACGATGATGGAAGGGGTCGGCAAACGCAAAGGGGATGCGGGGCGCGAACTGGACGCCGCTGAGGCCGACGCGGCTCGTCCTGGGGTGTTACCCACGACACGTGCAATTGTTCTGACGACACGCGGTGTGTGGTTCGCCGATGGTGGTGCTGTGGACCGTTCGCTCCCCCTGTTTGATGAGGCAGTCCGCATCGGGTTGGCGGCACAAGGTGCGCTCTCTCGCCAGGCCATGGACGCACGCACCAGCGCGGCTGCTCGATTGATGCGCGCCGCTCGCGGCGAAGAGGCCAAGCGCTACCTCTATCCGGCGTTGGCGGCCATGCGGGCTGCCGGGGGCGCCGACGACGCCAAGGCCGCCTTCGAGGAACTCACCCAGACGGCCGGCCTCTACGACATCGGAGCGGTGGCCTGGGACGATGCCCGGGACGCCCTTGAACGGTGCTTCGAGATCCTGCTGTTGCGAACATGGGTTCCCGCAGCCAGTGACATGTGGATCGCGGCTCGCGTCTCAGAGGTCTACTTCGTTGCCGGCGATGTCGTGCGCGGAAACGCACTGATTTCGAGGGCACTGGCGGCGCCACCACGACAGGGAACCTCGCGTCGCGACTGGTGGCGGCATCGCCTTCTTGCAATGGCTGCCGGATGGAGCGGGCGCGCGACGGAGGCGGAGCGGGAGGCGCGCTCCGCCGTGGCTTGGTCCAAGGCGCGAAACGACCGCGACACGCTCGAAGACAGCAACATCGCGCTTGGGCAGACGCTGCTGCTGGACCGTCGATATGGTGAGGCCGAGGCGGTGATTGCGGAAATCGACGCTCTTGCCACTCAGTCCAACGTCCCAACACCTTCGGCAGGGACGTGGCAGGACTTGGACATCCTGCGCGCCTGGGTCCGCCTGGAACGTGGGAAGCCTGAACCTGTCATCGCCATGGTCGACAGTTGGACACTGAACGCCAGCGACCGCCGCGACGACTTGCCTCGCCTGTTGCGCGCGTCTGCGCTTTGCGCCGTCGGGCGCAACGTTCAGGGTCTCGGCGAGTTCGAGCGCTGGCTGCCAGAAGTTTCCAAGCAAAGCTACGCGGCCAGCCCAAATGTGGCCCACTGGCGCGCCCGCATGGGCCTGTGCGCCCTGCAAGCCGGCCGCAAGCAGCAAGCCCGCGAGGCCGCGGCGCTGGCCAGTGCCGCGATCGCCGAGCAACCCGCCGTCAGTGCGCACTTCAAAGCACCGGTGCTGGAACTTGAAAGACGCCTGCGTCAGGGCTGAAACTTTGCCTTTCACGTCCGACCCGGCCTCAGCCCCTACTACAAGGCCCCATTGATCAAGCTCGAACGCGCGCTGGGCCTGAAATTGCCACCGACCTGATTCCCGCGCGCTGCGCCACCACGGTGCACCTGGCATTTCGTCCGGGCGATGTCCGCGCCTCATTCACCGGCGCAATGCAGCACGATGCCTGGGCCAGTGCCAGCCCGTCTCGTACACCCGCGTGTGCGCGCTGCATACACCCCGCCTCTGCGCCGGGCTCTGCACCCAAGTCGCCGCCGACGGCTACAGAAAGATGACGCGCGAAATGCGTGTCCTGTGCGTTGCAAGCAGCCCCGCAAGAACCAGCAGCGTGGGCGTTGCGGAGGACGGCTCGGCTGCAACGTGCGTCGACGCTTGGCCATCCACACGCAGCGCCAGGTCGAAGGCATGGATGCCACCGCCGGCCTCGCCGAACCCGTCGCTCGAAGCGCCATCGCTTTGCCGCCGCGGCGCCCCGCACCAGGTGCCCAGTTGCGTCAGCCAACGTTCCCCCGCCGATGCAGTGGTGTGAATGAAGCGGGTCATGGCAGTTCTCCGTTGGGCTCACTCGTGGGTCTGCGGCACGAATCGAGGCCGTGGCCCGATCGGGCCCATCGAGACGACTCGATGTCCATGTCAAGAACGGACGCAATGCAGGGCCGAAACCGGACACCGCAGTCCCGACCCGCCCAGTCACGACGCGTAACGCCGGTCGTGACAAGGCATGACAAGGCCGGGGACTGGGCCTACGATGGGTGCCGCTGCAGCTGTATCGACACCGCCTGCCCGGGTTTGATCGCGGCGGGCCGGCGATGTCCGGTCGGCCGCGGCAAGCCCGCCCGCAATGAAAGATCCACCGCGGCACGACGCCATGGCCCTGAACCCCGCCGACATTGCCACCGTCAGCAAGCTGCTGGATGAGGCGCTGGAACTGCCCGCGCCAGCGCGTGAAGCCTGGTTGGCCGCGCTGCCGCCCGAGCACCAGCGCCACGCGCCAGCGCTGCGCGGGATGCTCGGGCAGCAGTCGCACCTGAACACCGAAGGCCCACTGTCGACGCTCCCGCTGCTCGGCCGCGACGACGCTGAGGCCCGGGGCGGCGACGCTCAAGCTCGAGTGCGTGCTCAACCTGCGCCTGCCACAAGTCTGAGCTCGCGCGGGCTTGCCGGACCCCGGGGACCCGGGACCGGTCCGGATGCGGGAGATGTCCGGATCGAGTCGTCGAATGCGTCTGAGTGGACAGCGAGCCCGATCGTCGGTCTGGCCGCTGAACCTCAACTGGAGGACATCATGAAGAAGCGCTCATTCGCCACCTTGGCCCTTTGCGTGGCGGCCTGCTCCGTCTCTGCGACAACGACCTGCACACCACAGACCACCCGAGGAGCTTGGGTCTACACCTGTGAAGGAAGCCTGCCCACGCCGCAGCCGACACCCACGCGCATGCTGGGGCGCTGCTCCAGCAGCAAGACCGCCTACTGGTCATGCGAAGGCACGGTGAACCTCGGCGGGCAGATCCTGCCGCAGTTGCTCTCTGGCCAGGCCAACAACCTGCCGAACTGCACCGGCACCATCTCCTACACGCACACCTTGGGTGGCGCTTCCGCGGGCGTGCTGGACATCCAATACGTCATTCACGACCGCGGCGACGCCATCCAAGGCTTGCCGGTGAACTCGGGGGGCGTGCTGGCGTGCAGCCTGCGCAGGATCGACGCGACGGATTGACAGGTCAAGCGGCCATTGGCCGCCACCCCGCAGCGTGACTGCTTGCTGGAATGAAGTTGAAATTCCTCCATGATATGAAGCTTTTTCAATATCATGGCGAAATGCTCCTGCGACCAAAGCTTCAATCCGCTGTCCGTGCCGCGCTGCTGCGCAGCCCGGCCGTCGCCTTGGTCGGGCCGCGTCAGGTCGGCAAGACCACGCTCGCCCGATCGCTGCTGGACAGCAACGCGCCCAACTGGTTCGACCTGGAGGACCCGCAAGTCGAGGCGCAGTTGGCTTCCCCGCTGTCGGCCCTGCGCGATCTGCGCGGTCTGGTGGTGATCGACGAGGTGCAGCACGCACCGGGCCTGTTCAAGGTCTTGCGCGTGCTGATCGACAGGCCGGACAACGCCGCGCGGTTCCTGCTGCTGGGCAGTGCTTCGCCAGCGTTGCTGCGCCAGTCCGCAGAGTCGCTGGCCGGGCGCATCGAGGTCATCGAAGCCGGTGGCTTCACGCTCGACGAAACAGGCCCCGATCAGGCCGATGCGCTGTGGTGGCGTGGCGGCTTTCCTCGTTCGTTCACGGCGGCCACCGACGAGGCCAGCCGCATCTGGCGGCGCGAGTTCATCCGCACGTTGGTCGAACGCGATCTGCCGCAACTGGGCATGAACGTCGCCGCGCCGGCGATCTACCGTTTCTGGGCCATGCTTGCGCACTACCACGGGCAAATCTGGAACGCCGCCGACCCGGCCAGGTCACTGGGCGTGGGCGAGAACACGGTGCGGCGCTATCTCGATTGGCTGACGCAGGCTTACCTGGTGCGGCAACTGCAGCCCTGGTTTGCGAACCTCGGCAAGCGGCAGGTCAAGGCGCCCAAGATCTACCTGCGCGACACAGGCCTGCTGCATGAGCTGATGGGCATCGCCGACCCTGCTGCGCTGGCCCGCCACCCGAAAAGCGGTGCCTCATGGGAGGGCTTTGCGCTCGACCAGGTGCTGCGCATCGCGCGGCCCGATGCGGCTTACTTCTGGGCCACCCACGCCGGCGCCGAACTCGACCTGTTGATGCTCAAGGACGGGCGGCGCGTGGGTGTGGAGTTCAAGCGTGCCGATGCGCCGGGGCTGACGCCATCGATGCGCATCGCCATGACCGATCTGGGCCTGGACGCCCTGTATGTCGTCTGCCCGGGAACCCGGCGCTACGGCTTGGCCGACGGTATCGAAGTGGTGCCGTTGGCGGCGCTGGCGCCGCTTGATGCTTGAGGCGCCAACACCGCCCCCAGCAGATCTGTCGCTCCCTCGATCCGCTCCAGCTTCGGGTAGCGCAGACCCGTTCGCACGTCGAGATTCACGACCCGGTACTCATCGTCGCGCTTGACCAGCAGACTGACCGGCCGCGAGCCGTCGCGGTTGGCCGTGATGGCCGCTTCGAGCCGGTCGCCCGTGTAGGCCTGCATGCCCACCGCCACCACCTGATCACGCGGGGCAAGGCCGGCGCGAAACGCGGGGCCGTCCCACGACACGTAGGGCAGCGTGCCGTCCTTGGACACGCCCAGGCCGAGTGAATACTGCAGGCACAGCGTCGGCTTCTCGGGGTGCAGCGCAGCGAGGTCGATGTCGCTGCGCTTGGCAGCGAAGGCGAGCTGCCAACCCGAGCGCTCCAACCCCTCAAGGCTCGCCCGCGGCCCAGTGCGGTCCAGACGCTCGCGCAGGAAAGCCCGCCAGTCGTGCGGGTGGATGGCACAGAGTTCGGACACCACGTCCTCGAAGGCATAGGTCGAAGGGCTTCGCTCGCCGTTGCCGCCGGCAAAGAGCCGGTGTGCAAAGTCGTCCAGCGACCGCGAGCCACCTGTGGCCTGGCGGATCAGCGTGTCGGCATCGAGCCAGATCAGCAGCGCCGATTCGAAGTAGTAGTCCTGGCTGCGCGTCTTCCCAGGAGGGCCAAGCGGAGGAGGCGATGGCGGGATCGTTGGTCGTGTCCTGCAGGTTGCGCCAGCGGCGGCCCGGCAACTCGCGCAAGTGGGCCGCCGAGCGGCCGATGCGGTGGCGGATCTGCTCGGGCGAGACCAGCCCGGCGCGTGCCGCAAGCACCATGCCGTAGTACTGCGTCAGGCCTTCATAGACCCACAGCAGGCTGTTCTGCGTGGGGGTGTTGAAGTCGCTGGCTAACAGGTCAGCCGGGCGGCGGAACTTGCCATTCCAGGCATGCGCGAAATCGTGCGCCACAGTGTCTCGGTCACGGCTGGCGCTGGCCCAGTCCTTGAAGTAGTCGGTGGTGTAGACGTTCTCGCTGGACTCACGATGTTCAAGCGCCGTCCGATGCATACCTTCACCGGTGGCGAGCAACAGGTCGTAGTGCCGCCAGGGCCGGGCACCGAACAGCATGGTGGCCTGGCGCACGAGGGCGCGATGGGCAACGATCTGCGCCTCGCTGGGCTGCAGGCGCTCGGGCGGGTCGCCAAAGAGGTGCAACACCACCGGCTGCGCAGTGCCCGGCGGGTCGAGCTCCAGGCGCCGGTAGTTCCGTCCGGCATAGACCGGCGAATCGACCAAGGTCTCCAGGCTGACCGGCTCGAAGGCCAGCCAGCCATCGCGTTCGGCCCGCACGCGCAGTGCCCAGCCCTGTTGCCAGCCCGCCGGCAAGCGAATGCTGGGCTGCACCTGGATCTCGGCCACCGGTCGGCCCGCGGGGTACTGCACCGCCGCATGCCATTGCAGGCCCAACAGCTGCGTGGCCCAAGGCGCACGGTAAGGCTGCGACTCGGGCGCGCGCACCGATTGGAAGCTCAGGTCGACCTTGGGCACGTTGACGGGCACGTCGATCAGAAAGGCGTGCGGGTCCAGCGGGTCGCGCCGCCAAGGCAGGCGCTGGCCGGCGGCGCGCACCTCCAGGCCGGCAATCTGGCTGACATCGCCATAGGGCCCGTGGAAGCCTGGCAACCAACGTGGAAACAGCAAGCGCATCGGTCCGGCCGTGGCGGGGATGCGCTCGCTCACCTGCAGCACTTGCTGGGCCTCGTTGGTGGCGTCCACCCGCACTTCGATGGGGGCGGCAGGGTCGGCAGCGACTGCACCGGCCGCCGAAATCAGCCACAGGAGGACGCACGCGGTCAGCAGCTTGCGCGGGTGGGGGGTCATGGGGGTCTCCTCGCTGGGGTTTCGGCGCTGGCAGCAAGCATTTGCTGTTCTCCATGTCACAGACGGATGGCGCCGCACCAACCGGACATGCCGCTCAACGTGGCGCCCAAGAGGCCCCTGTCCGGTTTGGCGGCGTGCCTGCGTCCGTTCAAGCAAGGAGACAACGCGCAGACCACCGCACAGCCCTCCCGCCCCCCAACCCCACCGGAGCCGACCATGAATGCACACCAGACCCGCACGATCCAGGCCGCGAACGAGATGCCGGTCCCCGGCCAACCCAGCCGCGCATCGCGCATCGGCTGCCTGCTGGCGGCGGCCTTGGTGACCACGCTGAGCCTGGGCGCCCAGCTCGGCCTGGCCCAGGGCTACACCGCGCAGGCCGATGCCGTGATAGCGGCCCAGCGCGGCACACCGGTGGCGCAGGGCGCTGCCCATCATCAAGCCAAGGGCGACACGCGCGGCGTTTGCCTCTACGATGCACTCGCCAGCCTGGGAGGGACGGTCAATGAACGAGGACATCAGCGATCTGATACGCCGTGTCAACGCGGCTGAGCCGGGTGCGCAGGACGCGCTGTTCACCGCCGCCTATGGCGAGCTGCGCAAGCTGGCGCGATCGCGGCTGCGCGATGGTGGGCGCAACACCGTGCTGGACACCACCGCGCTGGTGCACGAGTCTTACCTGCGCTTCATCAACGGCGGCCAGCTGCGCAGTGACGACCGGCGCGCCTTCTTTGCCTACGCCTCGCGCGTGATGCGCTCGGTGATCATCGACGCCGTGCGCGAGCGCCGGGCCGAGCGCCGTGGCGGCGACCTGCAGCGCCTGACGCTGAACACCCAGTTCGTCGACAACCTGCCCGCCGGCGAAGACGAGATGCTGCAGGTGCACGAGGCGCTGGACATGCTGGCCCAGGCCGAGCCGCGGCTGGCCCAGGTGGTGGAGATGCGCTACTTTGGCGGCTACTCCGAAGCCGAGATCGGCGAGGCGCTGGAGCTGACCGAGCGCACCGTGCGGCGCGACTGGGACAAGGCCAGGCTGCTGCTGGGCGCGATGCTCAGGGATTGAAGCCCGGCGCAGGTCGATGTCCGGTTACGGCAGCAGACCCCGTCTGGACGAGTAACTCTGCAACGGATAAGCCGCAACGGACCCACCGCATGGCGCTCACCCCCGCCGACCTCACCACGCTGAGCCACCTGCTCGACGAAGCCCTGGCGCTCGACCCCGAGCAGCGCGAGGCCTGGCTGGCCGCGCTGCCGGCCGAGCACCAGCCGCATGCCGCTCGGCTGCGACAGATGCTGGCCGCGCAATCCGCACCCGACACCGACGATCGCCTGTCCACCCTGCCCAAGCTCGGCGCCGACGAGGCCACGGCGCGGGCCGGCGAGCGAGTCGGCGCCTACAGCCTGATCCGCGAGATCGGCCGCGGCGGCATGGGCAGCGTGTGGCTGGCCGCGCGCGCCGATGGCAGCTTCAAGCGCGAGGTGGCGCTGAAGCTGCCGCGCCTGGCCTGGGGCGCGGGCCTGGCCGAACGCATGGCGCGCGAGCGCGAGATCGGCGCGCTGCTCGAGCACCCCCACATCGCGCGCATGTACGACGCCGGCGTGGACGAGCGCGGCCGGCCGTTTCTGGCGCTGGAGTACATCGACGGCCAACCCATCGACGCCTGGTGCGAGGCGCAGGGCCAGAGCGTGCGAGCGCGCCTGGGCTTGTTTTTGCAAGTGGCGCGTGCGGTGGCCTATGCGCATGGCCGGCTGGTGGTGCACCGCGATCTGAAGCCCTCCAACGTGCTGGTCACCGCCGACGGGCAGGCGCATCTGCTGGACTTCGGCATCGCCAAGCTGCTGCACGAGGCCGTGCCGGGCGAGCTCGGCTTGACGCAAGAACAGGGCCGGGTGCTGACGCCGCACTACGCCTCACCCGAGCAGATTGCCGGCGAGCCGATCACCGTGGCCTCGGACGTGTACAGCCTGGGCGTGCTGTTGTACGAGCTGTTGACCGGCGAGCTGCCCATCGCCCCCAAGCGCGGCACGCTGGGTGCGGTGGAAGAGGCGATCCTGCAAGGCGATGCGCCGTTGGCCAGCAGCCGGGTGAAGGACAAGGCCACGGCGCGGGCGCTGCGCGGCGAGGTCGATGCGATCCTGGCCAAGGCGATGCAGCGGGATGCGGGGCGGCGGTATGCGACGGCCGATGCGATGGCGCTGGACATCGAGCGGCATCTCAACGGCGAGACCGTGGCGGCGCGGCCGGACAGCTTGGCCTACCGCATGCGCAAGGCGGTGCGGCGGCATTGGGTGGGCGTGTCGGCGGCGGCGGCGGTGGCGTTCGCCGTGCTGACCGGCGGCGGCGTGGCGGTAGTCCAGGCGCAGCGGGCCAACACGGAAGCCGAACGGGCCAAACTCGTCAAGGAGTTCGTGGTCGAGATCTTTAGCGTCCGAGGCGGCCCCGAGGGGGCTCTTTCGCAGATGCCAGCGCGTGCGCTTTTGGAGCGAGGCGCGAAGAAGATTGATGTCAAGTTCGCCGGACAGCCGCTGCTGCAGGCTGAGTTGTATGGTGTGGTGCGGGTGATGTTCTCGAACCTGTTGGCATTTGATCAGGCGGTGGAGTACGGCACGCGGCAGGTCGAGACCTTTGACGCTGCAGGCGCCGAAGGACCGAAGATTGCTGTGGCGGTTTTCGGACTTGCAGAAAGCCTTGGTGACCTAGACCGTTGGCCCGACGCCGAAGTGCGGCTGCGCCGAGCGCTGACCCTGGTCGGCGACGACGCCGGGCTGGTTGTGCGCGCCCATGCGCAACTGGCGCGGGCATTGGCGAGGCTCGGTCAGACGGCCGCAGCCGCTCAAGAACTTGACCGCGCTGAGGCCGTCGTCGCGCGCGGACCCGACCGGGTACCTGCTACCCAGCTCGCGTATACGTTGTATGTCCGAGGGCAGTGGCTCTTGAAGACCGCAGGCCTGGACAAGGCCCTGCCGGTGCTTGATCGGGCGATCCAGACGGCAAGCCAGGCAGAGGGACCTTCGTCGCAGACAGCGGTGGACGCGGGTGTGACGGTCGCCCGTGCGCTGGTCTGGCAGGGGAGGACCAACGAGGCCAAGCGCTATCTGGAGGCAGCCATCGCCGCGCTGCGGGCCGTTGGCGGCCCCAACGACTTGCGCGCGGCGTTCACCGAGGCATCGATTACGGAGCACATGTTTGAGCATGGGGGTCTACCGTTCTCCGAAGCCGCTGCGGTCTTCGAGCGCTGCCGTGCTGACGTGCGCGCTCAGCCGGGCACTCCGACCTGGCTCATCGGACGGATGGACCTTGATTTCGGGAGCTTGCTGCTGCGGTTTGGTGACACCGAACGCGGGTCAGCCATGATCGACGATGCCGCAACCCGGCTCTTGGCGCAGTCGCGTGATCCGAGCGAGCGCGCGGGTCTGTACAGCGACCTGGCCTGGTCGGCTCAATGGACCGGGCGCGTGGCCGACTCCCTGGACGCCTCTCGCCGCGCCCTCGAATTGAGGAAGACGCTGCAATCCGGCGAGAGTCTGGAATGGGCCTATGCTTACGTTGCCGAGCCCTTGCTCATGAGCCGTCGCTATGCTGAAGCCGAAGCGTCACTCGCCGAATTCGACAGACTGCCGGGGGTGAAGGAAGCCATGGCCAAGCCTGAACGTCGGGACTTTCGACGCTTGCCGATAATGGAAAGGGCGCTTGTCATGCTGGAGCGGGGCCATGCCAAGAGCGTGGTCGCCATGAGCGATGGACTTCAACCCATGGCCACCGGTCTCGAAGACGAGCGCCCGTGGCTGCTTCGAGCCGCAGCACTTTGCGCCACTTCGCGCACAAGCGAAGGACTGGGCTTGTACGCGACGTGGCTGCCGAAGCTCGCCGCTCGGCGCTCCTCGTACAGCCCGCAATTGGCTCATTGGCGCGCTCGCATGGGCATTTGCGCGCTCGATGCGGGCGCCCGCCAAAGGGCTCACGAAGCCTCGCAGCAAGCCAGCGCGGCCGTTGCGCGACAGGCCCGCATCGCCGCACACATCAAAGCCCCTGTGATCGAGCTCGAGCGGCGCCTACGGGTCGGCTGATTCGCAACCTTCACCGCCCAACCCGGCGTCAGCCCCTACTACAAGGCCCCGCTGTTCAAGCTCGAGCGCGCGCTGGGCCTCCGCCTGCCACGGGTTTGATCCCACCCGGCCTCGACGCAAGGCACCCGCCTCGGCGCCAATTTCAATTGCCCATGTCCTGATTCCGCCCACGCATCCGTCCGTCAGGACAAGGGATCGGAATGCAGCTTACGTCGATCCCGCAGCGGGCAGCGCAGCACCCGGTCGTGCCCACCCTCGGACTTGATTGGCGGAGGCCATCATCATGCGTGCAGAACTCAATCCCTCATTGCCGAGCCTGGATCCGTGGCGGGCGAATCGTCCCGCGCTGGTTGGGTCTGCGCTGGCCGCGCTGGTCATCAGTGGCGCTGCGGCGCTGGCCATCCCGCTGCTGCTGTCGCGCGCGTTGCCGGCGCCGGGCGAGCAGCCTTTGACTCCAGTGCCCAACGTGGCAGCACCCATGGCACCTGGCGACACCAGTGTGCCGGATGCCGGCACGGCCTTGCGCTTCATGCACCAAGAGGACACAGAAGCCGCGCCAACGTTTTGAGGGCAGGCAACGTCAGCCATGGCGCCTCGAGCGCTCATTTGCCCTTGCATTCAATCGCACAAGGCAGAAGGTCGGGCCGAAGGACGCGTTCGGGCGCGCTGCGGACATTGCGACGCAGCATGAACGCTGGCGCTCGACGATCAGCGCGACAGCGTTGGGCCGGGTTGCCGTGTTCTGCGCAGGTTGAGGCGGAGCCGTCGACCCAGCGGGTCGGCGGCGGGGGACACGGAGCAGAGCACGGCAACCCGGCCCAACGCGCCATCACGACGGTGGGGCACGCGACTGCTGCGATTTGCACGGGCGCACCCGGTGGCCTCGGCCTCGCGCAGATGCTGATGGCTTTCGAAAAGACACCACGAAAGCGGCCCGCCGCAATGTCAGCAGCGAGCCGAACCGCGACGGTCGACTCGAAACGTTGGAGAGCAATCGCGTCTCAGTGCCTGGCGACCCTGAAGAACGAACGCTCGGCGTTGCCCCTGGGCAGATCACCGCGGCAGCCAACATCGGCCAAATCCTTGGCCATGCCCTTGGCAACGCGCGCGCGAACGCAATGGTTCAAAGCTCGCGTGCGCAGGGCTTCGGCTGCACTGTGCAGTGACCGTGGCACGGCTGGCCCCCAGGGCAAGGGCTGCATGCCTTGGGGCGCACTGGCTTGAGCGCACGCGCAGCTTGTCGCTGCCAGCATCGCCGTCAAGCACAGGCCAGCGAGCATCGTTCGTGGGTTCATCGACAAGCTCCCGATTCAGTGGCCACCACTACCGGCACGTCGAAGGCGAGGCCGCGCAGTTCACAGGCAAGGTGGTCATCGTCGGTGACGCTGCCTCGTCATCGCTGCCACCACCACAGGCGGCGAGCGTCAACACCAGCCAGGTGGCCAGCAAGAGCCTGTTCATCGTGATCTCCTCCCGCGGCGAGTGCAACCGGTGTAGGGCCCACCTCGCCACGATCGCAGGCCCTTCCATCGATCAGACGGGCCACCGGTGAGAAAGCGGACATCGGTGCGACCAGCAAGCCTGACAGCGCTGAGCATTGGCGTCGGCGCGGCGCGCGGCGTATGCCACCAAGCGCCCGCAGATGTCCGGACCTGTGCGTCGACTGCGTCCGTTCAAGCAGCGGACCCATCTGTGCCGCAAGGAGCCTTCCGATGCCGACCCTGACTCGATCCCCTTGCACCCGTCGCGCCTCGGATCAACCGAGAGCTGACGTGCAATCGATGCCCACCCACGGCCGCCGGGCCGGCGACAGGCGCCCGGCGCCGGGGGCACGCAACGCCGTGGACGAGGCCTATCTGCGTGCGCTGGCCATGGGGCAGAACATGCTGCTCACCTCCACCGCCTTGTTGATGGAACTCGAATGGGGTGGCCAAGGCGGAAGCTCTGCGTCGTCGAGCCCCGCGGGCCGCACGGCCGCTGCGCGCACGGGCAGCGGCAGCTCATTCGGCGGCCAGGCAGCCAGCCCCGAAGCACCGGACCAGCTGGGTGACAGCCTGGCACATGCGGGTGCGGGTGCGGGTGCGCCCGATCTGTTCGTCGCGGAACTGCAGCTCGATCAGGCCGGCCAGCTGCAGGTGGTGCGGGCCGGCGCGTTTGCGCTCAGCGCCAGTCTGGCTCAGGTGGGGTAGGCACAGTGCGCCCGGTGCGCCCGCCGCTTGAACTCGAACCAGCACGGGTGCCAGAACGCCATCAGCCGGTGCGTCATGAAGGCGCCGGCCAGGCCGGCCCGGGGTGCGATCCACCAGTGCGTGCCGGCCAGGCCGCCCCATTGCAGCTCGCCCACGCTGTCCTCGCCGCCCAGCACGTGCGGCGCCAACGTCACGGCGCCGGCCAGGCCGAAGCCGAACCGAGGCTGACGCCCAATGTGCGCGGCCGGCCCGTCGCCTGGAAACTGCACGCACTGCGCCGGCGCGAGCTGGTTGCGCATCGCCTCGGCCAACGTGGCGTCCTTGAGCAGGCGCGGCCCACCGGGCAGCAGTGAGCGCAGCAGGGCCAGCATGTCGGGCAGCGAGGTGAACAGGCCTCCCGTGCCGGATTGGCGTGGGCGTGGCTCCAGCCAGGCGCCAGGGTACGGGCTGTGTTCCAGGCGCACGAGGCCCGGGCCCAAGGGGTCGGCCGCGTTGGCCGCGCCATACAGCGCAGAAAAGCGCGGCCGCTGATCGGCGCGCAGCACGAAGCCGGTGTCCACCATGCCCAGCGGACCCAGCACGCGCTGCTGCAGGAAGTCGCCGAACCGCTGGCCGCTGATCACTTCGCACAGGCGCGCCAGCACATCGGTGGCGGCCGAGTACTCCCAGCCTTCGCCCGGCTGGAACTGCAGCGGCAGGCCGCCCAGCACGTCCATCAGCTCGGCCAGGGTGGTGTCCGGGCGGCGCACACCGGCCGCCACATAGGCCTCGTGCAGCAAGGCGCCGGGCGCGAACACGCCATGCGTGAAACCGGCGCTGTTGCTGAACAGCTGGCGGATGGTGACGGGCGATTGCGCCGGCACCACGTCGTCCAGGCGCGTGGCGCCGGGACGCAGCACCTTCAGACCACCCAGCGCCGGGATCCACTGGTGGATCGGGTCGTCCAGGCCGAAGTGGCCTTCTTCGTGCAGCAGCAGCGCGGCGCATGCGGTGACCAGCTTGGTGTTGGAGAAGGCGCGAAAGATCGTGTCCTCACGCAGCGGCACGCGCTGCTCGCGGTCGGCCCAGCCGACGCAATGCGTGTCGATCACTTCGCGGCCACGCAGCACGGCATAGGACACGCCGGGCAGGATGTCGTCGTCGACAAGGCGCTGGCAGAACAAGGGCAGGTCGGTTGACGCAACGAAGGTGGTGTGCATGGTGCAGACAGGCGCGATGGTCGTGGCCACATCTTGCACCAGCGCACACGGCTGCGCAGGTGAGCCTGCCCAAGGACAACGTGTTCAGCGAGGTGCCATGCTGCCCGCGCCCAGCATCAGCGGCCATGCCACGAGCGGCCACGCCATCGCACTGACCGTCGATGTGGTGGGCTGAGACCGGGCCGCTTCGGCCCGCTTTGGCCCGGTCGAGGCGGCAGCCCGCGCCGGTTCAATCGGCCGCGCCGGTGGCATCGACCGCATCGGTTGCCCGACGCCTGCCATGGGCCGGATGCCGCTTGGCGCCTCGCCGGTGCTGAGCCAGCATGAGGGCCATCCCCAAGCCGGCGGCGGCATGCGTCCAGCCCAGTGCCGGACGCACCGCCTCAGGCGCGAAGTAGTACAAGGCGTAGCCGGTGATTGCCAGCACCGCCATCAGGCCTGCCAGCACGAGCCCGCTGGCCCGTTGATGCGCCCAGCGGCGGCGCCAACTCAGGCGCCAGCCCTGCGGCAGGTGTGCTGCGGCGATCGTGCCCATTGAAAACAGGGCCAGCTCCGCTGCCGCGCCGTGCAGCCGCAGCAGCCAGGCTTCGAGCGGATGCGGCATCTCGCCCTGGCCGGCTCCGATCGTCCAGTGCAGCGCCAGCCACACCACGCCGCTCGCCAGCAAGGTGGTCCCGCTGCCGTACAACAGGCCGCGCTGCCAGGGTGCGATGGGACGGGCGGCATGGTGCGCCAGGTGCTGGGCCAGGCGGTGCACGTGTCTGCGCCTTGGTGGATCAACGCAGCCAGGCACTGGCGCCGCACTGCGCCAGCAGCCAGTGGCGGACATCGCCAGTGGCGGCCACCACCTTGGTCAGCGCATCGGCCCACAGGCACTGCGGTGCGGCCACGCTGACCTGGCAAGACCTCGGCATGGGCGATCCGGCCTGGGCCAGCCGGGCGCGGTGGCCGTGCCCGAAGGCACTGGTTGCGAAGGCGCCATCGTGCAGCCGAGCGAATGGGCGAACGCCACCCTGTGTCTCATCGCGCAACTGCAAAGGCACATCGATATCGCCAAAGACACGCAGGTCGCCCCCCGCGTTGACCCACCCGGCCCGCAGCCCGTGGCGACGCAATGCCCGCACGGCCAGGTCGACGGCATGGCCCTTGCCGATGCCGCCGAGGTCCAGTCGCACCGCGTCACAGCGCTTCTCCAGTTCGCTGCCGGACAGGGCCCAACCATCGGTCGCCGAGCCGAGGCTGATGTCGAACAGGCCGTCGCTGGCATGGTGCAGCCACTGCACGGCCGCCAGCACGTCCCGCGTGACCGTGCGCACGGTCAGGCATTGGCCGCGTCGCAGCGCATGGAAGCGGGACAGGTCGCTGTCCGGCTCGAATCGCGACAGGCAGGCCTGCGCGTCGCGAATGGCGGCAAAGGCAGCGGCCGTCGCGCAGGACAACGCCTGCCCCTTGCTCGCATCGGCCGTGCCGGCCGGTGCGTCGAGCGCGCCGATTTCCACCAACGTGCCCAGCAGCGGCTGTGCCCGGCGCAGCCAGCGGCCCGGTGCGGTGGCGATCACGCCAGCAACCCGCTGCGTCGGGCCAGGGCCAACACAGCAACGATGCGGCGCACGCCGTCGGTGACGTGGTTGCAGCTCAACGTCGCCCCGCTGATGTTGGCGATGTCCTCGCCAACGCGCAGTACGGCGGCTGCACCCTTGCCGACGAACTGCTTGCGCCATGCGGGCAGCCGCACTTCGAAGCCGTGGCTTTCGCGGTACGACAGGATCTCGACCTGCCGCACCGCGCCGTCCAGGCCGATGGCCACCGCATAGCTGATCAGCTCGACCTTGCCGAGCACCTCGTCGGTGACGACGAAACCGAGCGCCATGCCTGCACGCCGCGCGACGCTCACCTTCCAGCGTGCCGAACGGGCGCGAATGCCTTGCGCGTCGAGCTGCTGCAGTTGGCCGGCGTCCAAGGCGAGCGTTCGAACCTCAAAGGCATCGGCGTCGGGAAACATCAGCCTGGCGGCCTGCTCGGCGCTCAGGTAGTCGACGGCAAACGCCGCCGTCGGCACCAAGGCCAATGCCGCGAGGGGCGCGAGCAGGGCCAGGCGCATCAGAAGCTCCAGCCCAGGCCCAGGTTGACGCGGTTCAGATCGGCGTTTTCGCGGAAGCGCTGCAGGTCGGCCTTGAGCACGATGCCCTGCGCCACTTGTAGGTTGGCGCCCAGGGTGATCACGCGCTCGCTGCGCGCGGCCTCTGGTGTCAGGCCCTGGCCCAGCTCGGCGTAGCTCCGTGCGGTGTTGAATCGCTCCCAGCGCACGAACGGCGACAGCGCAAAGTCCTGGTGCGACCAGAGCCTGTATGCGGCCTGCGCGTAGAAACCGTCGAAGCTCCCGGGGATCAAGCTCGGGTTGCCCACCAGCGGCGTGTTGAGTCGGGCCGTGTTGCCGATGCTGCCGCGGGCATAGAGCGTGGACAGGTCCCAGCGACCCGGAGTCCAGCGCGCATGCAGGTCCCACAACGTGGTCCGTGAGGTGACGGGGCTCTGGCCCTGGGTCGCGCGGCCCGTGAACAGCGAGCCGCCGAGCAGCAGACCAGGCAGGCCGCGCCAGTTCAGCGCACCGAACACGGCCAGGTCGTGGCTGCGCGCCAACGCCAGCTCCTGGTGTATCGATCCCAGCGGCGAGGCCTTGCCTTCGGCCGATGCAGCGTCCCACTTGTTCAGGTCGAAGCCGGTGGACAGGCCGCCCTGCACCGTCAGGCCGTTGTCGAAGCTGCCGACCAGTTGCACGCCACCCTCGCGCCACGTGGTGGGAATGATCGCGGTCTCGACGAAGTTGCGCTCCACGCCGCAGTACGCGGTGGGCTCGTGGTTCTCGTTGAGCAGGCCCACCGGCATCAGGAACAGGCCGGCGCGCAAGCCCAGCTTGGGCGTGATCTGCCGCTCCACATAGGCCTGCTCGACCGCGACCTCGCCCGGGTCGCCGGCCGAGCTCACTGCGTGTTCGAGCTCCAGTTCGGCGACCACCTTGGTCTTCTCGTCGATGCGGTGCTGGTAGCCCAGCACGAAGCGGCGCACGTCGGCCTGCGCCTCTTGCTTCGCGCGCGTGGGCCGGTTGAGGTTGATCTCGCCATAGCCCGTCAACACCGTGGCCGGGGCGGCACTGGCCGACGTGCTCACGGGTTCGACCGGGGCCGCAGCCACCGGGGCATTGGCCGGCGCCACACGCTGCTGTTGCAGCTGTGACAGCTGCGCCTTCACGGCACCGAGCTCGGTGGCCAGTTGATCGAGCCTGCGGGCCAGTTCGACTTCGGTGGCGGACTGGGCTGCTGTGCTGCCCGCCGCCACCAGCAAAGTGGCGGCGACGAGGGTGCGGGCCAGCCTGGCCTGTGCTTGGGTGGCGTTCACGGCTTCTCCGGAGTGGGGGTGTTGGGTGGGGTGAACGCGCGGTTCAAGGGCGGTAGCCATCGCTCAGCGTCTTCAGGAAGGCGATCAGGTCGTCGATCTCGGCCTCGTTCAACGCCGGCGCATCCCCTGGCCTGCGGTTGTAGGGCGCCTCGGTGGTGTTGACGTTGTCCCGGTACTTCAGCGGCAGGTCGTCGAACTTGTGCACCGTGCCGTCGGCATTGCGCGGGTACCACTTCTCGGGCTGGGTGTCGCGCTGCACGTAGAAGCTGAGCGCGTCCTTCAGCGTGCTGAAGCGGCCGTTGTGGAAAAACGTCCGGCGCTTCGCCACGTTGCGCAGCGAAGGCACCTTGAAGGCGCCGCACAGGTCGGTGCGCGCGGCGAGCTCGGGTCGTTCGCACAGGCCCAGGTCGAAGTAGCCCGGGTCGGCGTTGGCGGCGATCGCCAGGTTGCGCGGCACTCCGAGGTTGTCGTAGCTGAAGTCGGTGAACAACGGCAGTCGGCCATCGGCCGCCTTGGCCGACGGGTGGCAGGCCGCGCAGTTGCCCTTGGCCGGGCTGTTGAACAGCGCCAGGCCACGCAGCTCGGGCTCGGCCAGGCTCACCTTGCCCCGCAGGAACTCGTCGTACTTGCTGGAAAACGGCCGGAAGGACACGTCTTCGCGCTGGTATTGCTGCAGCGCCAGCGTCATGCGGTCAAACGCGTCGTCGGGGCGGCTGAAGATGTCGGCACCGAAGGCCGCCTTGAACTCCGCGGCATAGCGGGCCTGCGCCAGCTTGCCGATGACCTCGGCCTTGCTGGCATTGGCCATCTCGATGGCGCCGAGAAAGGGCTGACCGGCCTGGTCCTTCAATGACACCGCACGGCCGTCCCAGAAGAAACCGCCCGTGGGCGTGCCATCGGCAGCGAAGTGGAACGGCGTGTTGAACGACAGGTAGTCGATCGACGGCGAGCTGCGTCGGCCCTGCAGATCGGACAAGGCACCGCCCAGTTGCACCGGCAAATCGTTGCTCGGCGAGTGGGCGCTGTCGGGGCTGTGGCAGCTGGCGCACGACTGGCGTCCCGACGCCGACAACGAGGTGTCGGCGAAGATCTTCAAGCCCAAGGCGGCTTGCAGGGACAACGGGGCCTGGGGCGGATCGTCGGCGCCCGATACGGCCCCGCCGCCATTGCTGCCACCACCTCCACAAGCAACCAGGCAGGCGGTGGTGGCGGCCCACAACCCTTTGCTCGACAACGACAGGACCCTCACCGACCTTCTCCCTCAGCCTTCGATCCCAGGAGAAAACCTCCATTGAATGCGAATGATTCGTAATCATATCTAGATCGAGAGAGAAATCAAGTGGCCCGCCGTGCGGGGCCTGCTTCGGCGTCGATGTCGGGGAAGGCTGACCGCCCTGGCCTCACGGAGGGCGCTGCGAGGCCGGCCAGGCGCTCACTGAATGCGGTACTTCTTCAGCTTGTACCAAAGCGTGCGTTCGCTGATCTGCAGCAGCGCGGCGGCGCGCGGCTTGCTGCCATCCACCTGCTTGAGCGCGGCCTCGATGACGCGGGTCTCCAGCGCCTCGACCTGCTCGTTGAGCGGGCCCACCGTGACCGCGGCGGTGTCGGCCGGCGCGGCGCCGGCAACGCCGACCGGGGCAGGCTCCGGCTGCAGTTGGAAATGCTGCGGCGCCAACGGTCCGCCGCCACTGAGGATGAGTGCGCGCTCGATCACGTTCTCCAGCTCGCGCACGTTGCCGGGCCAGTGATAGCCCTGCAGCAGCGCGGCCACGGCCGGGTCGAGGGCGCCTGGCCCGCCGGCGCGGCGGTGGCCATGCTTGTCCACGAAGTGAGCGACCAGGCCGGCAATGTCGTCCTTGCGCTCGCGCAGCGGCGGCAGGTCGATGGAGAAGACGTTGACGCGGTAGTACAGGTCCTCGCGCAGCTTGCCCTGCGCGATGGCCTCGCGCGGCTCGACGTTGGTGGCGGCGACGATGCGGATGTCCAGCGGAATGCGGCGGTTGCTGCCCAGGCGCTCCACGGTGTTGTCCTGCAGCACGCGCAGCAGCTTGGCCTGCAGCGCGATGGGCATCTCGGTGAGCTCGTCGAGGAACAGCGTGCCCTCGTTGGCCAGCTCGAACTTGCCGATGCGGTCCTTCACCGCACCGGTGAAGGCGCCCTTCTCGAAGCCGAACAGCTCGCTCTCGAGCATCTCGGCCGGGATGGCGGCACAGTTCACCGGCACGAACAGGCGGTCGTGCCGCGGCGAGGCGTTGTGCACGGCGCGCGCGATCAGCTCCTTGCCGGTGCCGGTCTCGCCACAGATCATCACCGCGGCCTTGGTCGGCCCCACCTTGCGGATCAGCTCATACACCGCCTGCATGGGGCCGCTGGTGCCCACCAGGTCGCCCCAGCCACGCTCGAGCTCCTGGCGCAGGAACTGGTTGTGGCGCGAGACGGCGGCGCCCTTGAGCACGCGCTCGATGGCGAGTTCGAGCGTTTCCAGATCGAAGGGGCGCAGCAGGTAGTCGCTGGCGCCGTGCTTCATGGCCTGCACCGCGGTCTCGATGGTGCCGTGCGCGGTGATCACGATCACCGGCAGGTCGAAGTCGAATTGGCGCAGGTGCTGCAGCAGCTCGATGCCGTCCATCTCGGGCATGCGCAGGTCGGTGATCACCAGATCGACGCCACCGGCGGCCACGATGTCGGCCGCCTCGCGCCCGTTGCTGGCCACGGCCACCTGGTGGCCCATCTTCTGCAGCGCGATCTCGAGCACGCGGCGCATCTTGGGCTCGTCGTCGGCGACGAGCACGTACTTTTGAGTCATTCGTTTTCCAATGCCTTCGGCAGGCGGATGCGAAACAAGGCCCCGCCCAACTCACTCTCGCTGGCTTCGATGTCACCGCCGTGCGCGGCCACGATCTTCTGCACCACGGCCAGGCCCAGCCCCAGGCCCCCTTCGCGCTTGAAGAAGAAGGCCTCGAAGATGCGCTTGCGTTCTTCCGGCGCGATGCCGGGGCCATCGTCGGCCACCTCGATGACGAGCTGGCCGGCGGCATCGCGCGTGCTGATCTGGATCTGCCCGCCCTGGCGCAGGATCTGCAAGCCGTTGAGCATCAGGTTGAGCAGCACCTGGGTCATCTGCTCGGCATCGCAGGCCACGCAGGCGTCGGTGGCCTGCAACTGCAGGCTCACCTGCACCGAGCGGTCGGCCGCCTGCGCGGCGAGCATGCCGGCGGCGTGCTGGATCAGCTCATGCAGATCGTTGGGCTCCATGTTCGGTGGGCGCGGCCGGGCGCTGTCGAGCATGGCCGACACCAGGCCATTGAGGCGCTGGGTCTCGCTCTCGATGAACCCCACCAGCTCGCGCCCTTCCTCGCTGATGCCCGATTCGCGCCGCAGGATCTGCGCCGACGAGCGCAGGATGCCCAGCGGCGTGCGCACCTCGTGGGCGATCACCGCCGACATCTCGCCCACCGCCGCCAGCGCGGACGCCCGCGCCAGGCGCTGCTGTGATTGGTCGATGTCGCCCACCATCTGCACGAAGGCGTCGCGCAGTTCGCCCACCTCGCCGCCCTGTGGCGCCGGCGGCGGGCTGAGCTGCTTGTCGCGCACATAGCGCCGCGTGAAATCGGTGAGGGCGGTGATGGGTCGCGCGATGGCCTGGCTGACCCAACCCGCGGCCAGCATGGTCAACAACGCGACGCCGCCCAGCAGCGCCGCAAAGATGAAGGCCATGGTGCGCACCGGCGCCAGTGCCTCGCTGCGCGGCACCAGCACCAGCACGCGCCAGCCAAAGCCGGCAAAGCCGCCGAAACCGCGCGCCTGGCCCACGCCCACGATCATCGGCTCGGTGGGCAGGCCCGGGCCGCGCCCTGCCGCCACCGGCGCGGTGGGCGTCACCGAGGCCGCACCGGCCGGCGAAGCGGCGATGGTGCCATCCGGCGCCGGCGGCACCCAGGCGGCCATCTCGCGCGACAGCCGGGGCAAGGCCGCGCGCACACGCTGCGAGCCCGCCACCAGGCGGCCCTGCCCGTCCAGCAGTGCCAGCATGCGACCGTTGTCCGCGGCCTCGTCGAGCACGCGGTCGATCTGGCCCCAGTCCATGCCCAGGCGAAGATCGCCCATCACACCGGCGCCGAAGGCCGAGGCCACGGGGATGCGGATCGTCACTTCCGACACGCCACCCGACGCCAGGTCGGTCGGCTCTTCCAGGACCAAGCGGTCACCGGACAGTTCGACGGCCTGCCAAACCGGCGCGGCCGTCACGGCGTTGCCAAGGGCCGCCGCATCACTGCCCGCCACCACGCGGCCCTGCAGGTTGGTGGCCTGAAGGCGCCGGTACAGGCCGGCATAACCCCGCTGCAAGCGCTGCAAGAAGCCGGACAGGCGCTTGTCCACGTCGTTCACCTGCAGGTCCTGCATCACTTCCAGGCGGCTCCAGGTGGCGGCGTTCTGCAGGCGCTCGTACATCAGTTTGTTGATGTCCGAGGCCACCGCCTCGGCCTGCGCCACCAGACCCTGCTCGATCTCGGCCTGCACCGCCAGGCTGGCGCGGTTGAAGCCCAGCAGCGCCAGCAATGCCGCCGGCGTCAAGCCCACCAGCAGGAAGGCCAGCAGCAAGGTCTTGCGGATGCTGGCGCCGGCGCGCGTCATGACATGCGGACGTCGCAAGTGGTCAGTCGCGCAGCGCGGCAGCGCAGCGCGCTGGTCGACACGGGGCAGCGATCAGCGGGCAGGACAAAGGTGGGCATACTTGTTGCAGCCAATGGGGAACGGAATTCCGGAGACCGACGTGATTCATGGCCCGACCCAGCGCATCGCGCGGATTATCTGCGTTGCAGGGTGCCGAGCATCTCTCGTGCCAGCGCTTGCCTTGGCCTTGGCGGGCACCTGCGCGGCCGCCGATGCGGCGGCCGAAGCACCCTCCGCCGACCCGGGCGCGCTGAACTATGAATTCGGCCGCGGCCTGCGGCTGGGCGACAGCGGCTTCACGCTGGGCGGCTATGCCACGGCCGAGTACCGCCGCAACGATGGCGGGCCGGAGCAGATCAAGTCCAGCCATGCCAGCGTCTTCCTGTGGTGGGAGGGCCTGGGGCGCGTCAAGCTGTTCGCCGAAATCGATCTGCTCAATGCCGTGGGCCAGCAGCGCGACGCCGCCGAGAACGAATACGGCAAGCCGACGGACAGCCGCCGCATTTCCCTCGAGCGCCTGTATGGCGACTACACCTTCAGTGACGCACTGAGCCTGCGCGGAGGCAAGTTCCTCACACCGGTGGGCCGCTGGAACCAGGTGCACGCGGCCCCGCTGGTGTGGACCACCACCGCGCCCATGGTGACGCAGACGCTGTTTCCACGCAGCCTCACGGGTGCCAGCCTGGGCGGCAACCTGCCGCTCTGGGGCCGTGCGGTGGGCTACTCGGTCTATGCGTCCAACGGCAAGGACTGGCGCACCGACCGGCAGGAAGACCCCTTCGCCAAGGTGCTGGGTGGCCGCCTGGTGTTGCCCCTGGGGGCCGATTGGCAACTGGGCCTGTCCGCCGCCAACTACCAGTTGCTGAGCCGACACGGCGAGCCGCAGCAGCTGCGCGGCCTGGACCTGTACTGGTCGCGCGGCGGCATGGAGTTCAGCGCGGAATGGATGTTGACCAGGGGCACGGCCGTGGCCGGCGAAGAGATCGAGCCCGAGCCGAACGATGGCGACGCCGATGGCACGCCGCCGCAGCCCGCCGCGTCGGGCGATGTCAGCCATGGCACGCGGCGCAGCACCCGCGGTGGCTACGCCCAGGGGGTGCTGCCGCTGGGCGGCAACCTGTTCGCCGTGGCGCGCCTGGACTGGTTGCACGATCCGCGCACCATCACCTTCGTGCGCCAGCACCTGGTGGGGCTGGCCTGGCGGCCCAACGCCGGCACCTCGGTGAAGCTGGAGTACGTGCGCCCCAGCCAGGCCTCATCGCAGACCACGCAAGGCATCGTGGCGTCCGTGAGCGTGCTGTTCTGATGCGCCTGGCGTTGCGCCGGCTCTTGCGCCTGGCAGGCTGGATGCTGGCCGGCTGCTGTGCCCATGGGGCTGCACAGGCCGCCGATGGCCGGCTGGTGGTGATTGTCTCCGCCACGGCGGCACCTGCCGCGGCCCTGTCGCTGGACGAACTGGAGCTGATCTACCGCCGCAAGAAGCAGTTCGTTGGCGGTGCGCGCGTGCAGCCCATCAACCTGCCCGCCCAGCACCCGCTGCGCCGTTTCTTCTCGCAGCAGGTGCTGCACAAGACCCCGGAAGACCTGGAAGACTATTGGCGCGACCAGTACTTCAACGGCATCTCGCCGCCCTTCGTGCTGGCGTCTGAGGAAGCCATGATCCGCTTCGTGGCCAGCACCCCCGGTGCGGTGGGCTACGTCAGCCATTGCCTGGCCGATCGGCGCGTGGCCGTGGTGGCCACCCTCGACGGCGGTCCGGCCTGCAGCCGCTGATTGCAAGCGACTACTGCAACTTTTGTCGTCAATCGCTGCACTCTGCAGCGATCGGAGCGCACGGACCGAGGCACTCGGCGGCTTCAGCCCACTGCCCGCAATGGCCAGCGCAAGCGCTTGCCTGGTTCGTCGGCGACAACGGTGCATGGCACGGTCTTTGCGTTGCTCCGCACATGAATCTGCCCCATGCCTGCCTTCCTACCCGCGCCGCGCCGCGCGCCAAACGTCGCCTGGTCCGTCTGTTGCTGCTCGTGGCCACCCTGGCCGGCGCCAGCGGCTGTGCGCTGATCCAGCCCGTGCAGCCTTGGGAGAAGGGGGTGCTGGCCAAACCGGAGATGACCTTCGAGAGCGACCGGCTCGACAACAACTTCACCGAGCACACCTACTTCAGCAAGGAAGCCGCCTCGGGCGGCGCCGGCGTGGGCGGTGGCGGCTGCGGGTGCAATTGATGGTCGCCACGACGAACGCCACGCCCTTGGGCATCGGACTGATGGCCGCCGCGCTGGCCCTGCCAGCGGTGCAATCGGCCCACGCCGAGAGCGCCCCCGAGCACGGCACGATCGCCTTCAAGTTCCTCGACTACAAGGACAGCCAGCCGGGCGAGGACCGCATCCGTGTGCGCGCCCCGTCGGCCCTGCTGGTGCTGCCGCTGTCGGGGGACTGGGCGGTGGGCGGCACGCTCACTTCCGATGCCATTTCCGGCGCCTCGCCGGCCTATCACACGACGGCTATCACGCCGATGCACGACAAGCGCAAGGCATTGGAGCTCAACGCCACGCGCTACTTTGCCAATGGCAGCCTCACGCTGGGCGGCTCGGTGTCGCACGAGTCGGACTACCTGGCACGCAGCCTGTCGCTGCAGGGCAGCCTGTCCGACGACAGCAAGAACACCACCTGGACTGCAGGGCTGGCCTTGAGTCGCGACCGCATCAACCCGGGCAACCGGGTGGTCAGCAACGAGCACAAGCGCGTCACCGACCTGCTGCTGGGCGTGACCCAGGTGCTGGGCACGCACGACATCGCCCAGCTCAACCTGGGCTGGTCCGGCGGCAGCGGCTACTTCTCCGACCCCTACAAGGCCATGGACGAGCGCCCGCGCGAGCGCCGCCACACCACGCTGATGGCGCGCTGGAACCACCACTTCGACGCCTCCGCCGGCACGCTGCGCAGCAGCTACCGCCACTACACCGACAGCTACGGCGTGACGGCCCACACGCTGGGCTTCGAGTACGTGCAGCCGCTGACGCAGGGTTGGACGGTGACGCCGCTGCTGCGCCTGTACACGCAGACGGCCGCCAACTTCTACGTGGACGCCGACGCGTCCACGGATCCGTTCCCGCCCAACCCGCCGGCCAACTGGCCCTACTTCACCGAAGACCAGCGCCTGTCCGCCTTCGGTGCCCGCACGCTGGGCCTGAAAGTGGCCAAGCAGATCGATGCCAACTGGAATGTGGACGTCAAATATGAACGTTATTCACAACGTGCTTCCTGGACGCTCGATGGGCGTGGCAGCCCGGGCCTGGCGCCGTTCAACGCGCGCAGCCTTCAGCTGGGCGTTTCGCGACAGTTCTGACCACGCCGGGTCTGAGCGCGCGCAGCACAGCTTCACCGAGTCGGGCCTGCCCAACATGCGCCAGTTCCGCGTCCCCTTCAGCGCCATGGCCAGTGGCTGCGAGGTGGTGCTGGCCTGCGAGGACGAGGCCGAGGCGCTCACGCTGGCCGAGGCCGCCATCAACGAGGTGCAGCGCATCGAGCAGAAGTTCTCGCGCTACCGCGCCGACAGCATCGTGGCGCGCATCAACGCCGCCGCCGGGCTGGCGCCCGTGGAATGCGACGCCGAGACCTTGTCGCTGCTGGAATTCGCCGACTCGCTGTACCGCAGCAGCGACGGCCTGTTCGACATCACCTCCGGCGTGCTGCGCCGGGCCTGGGACTTCAAGTCGGGCCAACTGCCCACGCCGGAGCAACTGGCCAAGGCGCGCGCGTGCATCGGCTGGCACCACGTCGAGCGCGACGGCCGCAACGTGCGCCTGGCCCTGTCCGGCATGGAACTCGACTTCGGCGGCTTCGGCAAGGAATACGCGGCCGATCGCGCCGCGACGATGATGGCCGCAGGCGGCGCCAAGCACGGCTACGTGAACCTGGCCGGCGATCTGCGCGTACTCGGCCCCAAACCCGATGGCGCGCCATGGATGATCGGCATCCAGGACCCGCGCCGCCGCGGCGAGGTCATCGCCACCATCCCGGTCTATCAGGGCGGCCTGGCCACCAGCGGCGACTACGAGCGCTACTTCGAACTCGACGGCCGCCGCTATTGCCACATCCTCGACCCGAACACCGGCTGGCCGGTGAGCCATTGGCGCACGGTGAGCGTGCTGGCGCCGCTGGCGGTGGTGGCCGGCAACTGCAGCACCATCGCCATGCTCAAGCAGGCCGACGGCCTGGCCTTCCTGCAGGCTTCGGGCATGAACTACCTCGCGATGGACCAGCACGGCACCATCCACACCAAGGAAGCGGCGGCCGCCTGAGGGCCGCCCGCCGCATCCCCTGATTCGCACTGGAGTTTTCCCACATGGCCACCACCTACGGCACCGCCGGCAATGATTCCTGGACCGTCATCAAAGCCGGCACCTTTGTCCTCGACGGCCTGGGCGGCACCGATTCGCTCTACCTCGGCACCTCGCTGCGCTCGGACTACAAGATCACCAAGGCCGCCGATGGCTCGGTGCACATCGATTCGGTCTCGGGCGCCAGCAGTGCCTTGCACGCCACGCTGTTCAACATGGAGACCCTGGTCTTCAACAACAAGCGCGACGTGCTGGACTTGACCACCTACTTTGGGGACACCACGCCACCCACGGTGAGCATCACCGACAACACCGCGGGCGTGGCCACCGGCAATGTCACCTACAGCCTGGCCTTCAGCCAGGCGGTGACGGGCCTGAGTACCAGCGACTTCAGCGTCGTCAACGGCACGGTGCTGTCGGTGTCGGGCAGTGGCGCCAGCTACGCGGTGGTGGTGGCGCCCGCAGCCAACACCGAGGGCAGCATGACCCTGGCATTGAAGGCCTCGGCCGTCAGCGACAGTGCCGGCAACACCAACGCGCAGACCAGCGCCGCCGCCCAGGCCATCGACACGCTGGCGCCCAGCGTCACGGGTGTCAGCCCCGCCAACCTGGCCACGGGCGTGGCCGTGGGCAGCAACATCGTGCTGACCTTCAGCGAGGCCATCCAGCGCGGTGCGGGCACCATCACGATCCGCGACGGTGCCGGCAACACCGTCGCCAGCTACGACGCGGCGTCCAGCGGCAACCTCAGCGTCAGTGGCAGCACGCTGACCATCGATCCCAGCGCCGACCTGGCCGTCAGCACCAGCTACAGCGTGTCGATGAGCGCGGGCAGTGTGAGGGACGCGGCCGGCAACGGTGCCAGCAGTGGCAGCGCCACCTTCAGCACCGCCGCCTATGTCACCGTGACCGGCACCAGCGGAGCCGACCAGCTGTTGGCCAGCGGCAGTGCCCCCATTGCCTTCGACGGCCTGGCCGGCATCGATTCCGTGAGCTTTGGCAAGTCCCGGGCGGCCTACACCCTCACGCACACGGCCGGCGGCTACAGCGTCAGCGATGGCCTCGTGGTCGATACGCTGACCAACGTGGAACGCGTGCACTTCGCCGATGGCCAATGGGCGCTCGACCTCGACGGCCATGCCGGATTGACCGCCAAGGTGCTGGGCGCGGTGTTCGGGCCGAGCGCGGTGTCGAACAAGGAGTACGTCGGGGTGGGTCTGGGTCTGCTCGACGGCAACATGAGCTACGCCGATCTGGTGCAGTTGGCGTTGAGCGCCAAGCTCGGCGCCAATGCCAGCAACGCCGCCGTGGTCCACCTGCTGTACACCAACGTCGCCGGCGCGAACTCGCCTTCAGCGGTCTCGGACGAGGCCTACTTCGTCGGCCTGCTCGACAGCCATGCGCTCACGGTCGCCGAGCTCGGCGTGCTGGCGGCCAACACCGACCTGAACCAGGCCCACGTCGATCTGGTGGGCCTGGCCGCCACGGGCCTGGCGTTCATCTGATCAGCGCGACACACGCCATTCAAGCAGCACACGAGATACGCGACATGAAGATCCATCGATTCGTTCTGGCCCTGACGGCCCTGACGGCCCTTCTGGCCTTGTGCCTGGCCACGGTCCGCGCCGCCGATGTCGGCCAACCCGTGCCCGACGTGGACCTGCCCGGCAGCAGCGTCGGCGCCAAGCTGTCCGACCTGAGGGGCAAGGTGGTCTACCTGGACTTCTGGGCCTCGTGGTGCGGCCCGTGCAAGCAGTCCTTCCCGTGGATGAACGACATGCAGCGCAAGTACGGCGCGCGCGGCCTGCAGGTGCTGGCCATCAACCTGGACGCCAAGCGCAGCGATGCCGACCAGTTCCTGGCGCAGAACCCCGCCGCCGTCGCCCTGGCCTTCGACGCCAAGGGTGAATCGGCCAAGCGCATCGGCGTGAAGGGCATGCCCACCTCGCTGCTGGTCGGCGCGGACGGCAAGGTTCTGCTGGTGCACCAGGGCTTCCGTGCCGAGGACCGTGCGGACCTCGAGGCACGGCTGGTGGCCGCGCTGGGCGGCAAGACGCCATGAAGCGCTGGCACCATCGCTCGCGCAGCCTGGCCGTTCGCATGGTGGCCGTGATGGCGGCCGCGGTCACTGCAGCGGTGGCCGCGATCGTGGCGCTGCTGATGTCCCTGGCCAGCCCTCCGGCCTGGGCCGCCGACGAGTTCCTCGACCCCGAGGTGGCGTTCAAGCTCAGCGCGCGCGCGCTGGACGACCACCGCATCGAACTGCGCTTCGACGTCGCCCCGGGCTACCACCTGTACCGCGAGCGCTTCAGCGTGGCCGCGGAGCCTGCCGGCACCGGGCTCGGTGCGCTGCAATCACCCCCTGGCGAAAGCGAGTTCGACGCCGGTCTGCAAAGGCCGATGGAGGTGTACCGCCGCCCGGTGACCCTGCTGCTGCCCCTGAGCGCCGTGCCCACCACCAAGTTCCGCCTGAACGTGGTGAACCAGGGTTGCGCCGACCAGGGCCTGTGCTATCCGCCGCAGACGCATGCCTTCGACGTGACGCCCGGTGGCGCCACAGGCACCGCGCTGAAGGTGCTGGCGGTGGCCGACGATGCGGGCACGGCCGCTGCGCCCGGCGCCGCCGCCCAGCAGTCGTCCGCCAGCCCGTCGGGCGAACCCGCCGCGGCAACTTCCGACGACCCCGGCCGCTTCGATGGCGTGCTGCGCTCGCGCAACCTGCTGGCCGTGGCCGGCGTGTTCGCGCTGGCCGGGCTGCTGCTGTCGTTCACGCCCTGCGTGCTGCCGATGCTGCCGATCCTGTCGTCCATCATCGTCGGGCAGAGCGGCCACACCATCGCCACCACCTCGTCCCGTGCACGTGGCTTCTCGCTGGCGCTGGCCTACTCACTGGGCATGGCGTTGGTCTACACGGTGTTGGGCATGGCCGCCGGCCTGGCCGGCGAAGGGCTGGCCGCCGCACTGCAGAACGCCTGGGTGCTGGGCGCCTTCGCGCTGCTGCTGGTGGCCCTGTCGCTGTCGATGTTCGGCGTGTACGAGCTGCAGATGCCCAGCGCCATCCAGACCCGGCTCACCCAGGCCTCGGGCCAGCTGCAAGGTGGACGCTACCTTGGGGTGTTTCTCATGGGTGGCCTGTCCGCGCTGATCGTCGGCCCCTGCGTGGCCGCGCCACTGGCCGGCGCGCTGGTCTATATCAGCCGCACCCGTGACGTGTGGCTGGGCGGGCTGGCGCTGTTCTCGCTGGCCGCCGGCATGAGCGTGCCCTTGCTGCTGATGGGCTTGTCGGCCAACTCGCTGCTGCCGCGCGCCGGTCGCTGGATGGAGCGCGTGAAGCACTTCTTCGGCGCGCTGCTGCTGGCGGTGGCCTTGTGGATGGTCTCGCCGGTGCTGCCCGCCTGGGCCTTGATGGGCTTGAGCGCGCTGCTGTTGCTGGCCGCCGCCGTGTACCTGGGCGCGTTCGACCGGCTGGAGCACCATACGCCGGGCAGCACCTTGACCAAAGGCGTTGGGGTGATCCTCGCGGCCCTGGGCATGATGCAGCTGGTGGGTCTGGCCGCAGGTGGGCGTGACCCGCTGCAGCCGCTGTCGCGCCTGACTGGCCAGTTGCCGTCCGCGCAAGCGGCCGAGGCGACCCCGCGCAACAACCGCCTGTAAGCAAGGCGGCCGGTGCGCCGGATCAGCGCACGCGCCAAAGGCCTCCTGCCTCGCCGCCCACCACCCCCTCGTCACGCAACTTCAGCAGGTGCGCGCGCAGCGAGCGCAAGGCCACGGCATGCAGGGGCTTGGGCGTCTCGGCATACACCTCGGCCAGGAGCGTGGGCTCGTCGACCAGGCCCGAGGCGCCCAGGGCGCGCACCGCTGCCAGCACCTTGGCCTCGCGCGCCAGGCGGTGCGCAATGGTCTTGTTCACCACCGCATGCGGCTCGTCGATCAGGAAGCCATGGCGGGCGCCAGCCAATCCAGGTCTTCGTTCAACAGCCGCCGCAACGAGGCCAGGTACACGGCCATGTTGCCGTCGGGCGGGTTGATGACCACCGTGCTGCCCTGCATCAGGTGGTCACCGGTGAACAGCAGCTTCTCTTCTTCGAGCAGGTAGCACAGGTGATTGCTGGCGTGGCCAGGGGTGTGGATCACGCGCAGCGTGACGCCCGGGCCGATGGCCAGACGATCGCCGTCGCTGAGCGCGTGGTCGGGCTGGAAGTCGGTGTCCTGCCACTCGGGATGAGCGGCCACCTGGCCGAAGCTGGGCGCGCCGGTGGCGAGTTTGATCGCCGCGCAAGCCGGTGAGTGGTCCTTGTGCGTGTGGGTGACCAGGATGCGGGTCACCTTGCCAGGCGCCGCGGCGATCAAGGCCTGCACATGCAAGTCGTCGTCCGGGCCGGGGTCGAGCAGCGTCCAGTCGTCCGCACCAGGTGCGCCGATGAAATAGGCGTTGGTGCCGGGGCCGGTCATCATGCTGCCATTCGGTGCCGTCACGCGCAGCACGCGCGGTGACAGCCACACCGGGACGCCTGGGGCCAGCTCGGCGCTGGTCGGTGCCCGGCCCCTCGGGGTCGAGGCGGCCGGCCTCGGCATAGGCCCAATCCCAGGGCATCAGCGGGCGCTTGCCCTTGGGCGTGCTGGCCAGGCGCGGGCGGATCAGCGGCACCGTCGTCTGCGCCCGCGCCGCGTCAATGGCGGCCTGCGCGGTGCTGTGTGCGCCCAGCTGCTTGAGCGTCACGCTGGTCACGTTCATCAGCTTCAGGCCGCGCGCCGAATCCAGCGCCTCGGCGGGTGTCAGCCACATCAGCTCCACCGTTTCAGTGGCATCGTGTCGCGCCGTTTGCGCGTGGGGGACCTTGGTGATGAAGAAGCGGGTGTCGAAGATCTTGGGCATGCCCGCCGGCGTCATCCAGTGGCTGAAGTAGGCCAGCTGGTCCATCGCCAGGCGCACACCCAGCTGGGCGCAGACCTGGGCCATGCCGGTCTCGTTGGCGTGCAGGGCGTGGCGCAGCGCCTGCAGTTCGCGCTCATCGTGGTGGTTCAGATCGACCATGCCGCCATCGGCCTCGGTCGCAAAGAGCAAGCCGGCTTCCTCGAAGCACTCGCGCACGGCGGCGATCCAGTAATCCAGCCCACCCGCCGGCACGCCCAGCCTCGCGCTGGCCTCGGTGTCGGCCAGACCGGCGCACAGCTCGTGGTGGCCGGCATCGGCCTTGTCAAGCAGGCCACCAGGAAACACCGAGGCGCCGGAATTCTGGTCGCCGGGCTTTTCAGCGCGCTTGAGCATCAGCACTTCCAGCCCGCGCGGGGCGTCGCGCAGCACGATCACCGACGCGGCCTGGCGCGTCGCGCCCGACACTGGTGCGGGCATGTAGTCCACCGATCCGTGGCCCATCGTTCAGGCTCCTTCTCGCACTGATTTGGCCGCGCCACTCGCGTGCAAGGCGGTGATCTCATCCGCACTGAAACCAGCCTCGGCCAAGACCGATCGGGTGTGCTCGCCCGGCGCGACCGGCGGACGGGGCATGTCGGCCTGCGTGCGTGAGAAGCGCGGTGCTGGGGCGGGCTGCACCACGCCGTTCACCTCGACGAAGGCGCCACGCTCGGTGGCCTGTCGGTGCTTCAGGGCCTCGGCCAGCGTGAGCACCGGCGCGTAGCAGACGTCGGTGCCTTCGGAGCAATGCCGTCCACTCGTCACGGGTCTTGCTGCGCAGGGTGGCGGCGATGGCCTCGCGCATCTCGGGCCACAGTCGCGTGTCGTACTGCTTTTGCACGAAGCGCTGGTCCAGCCCGATGCGCTGCGCCAGTTCGGCAAAGAACTTGGGCTCCAAGGGGCCGAGCGAGACGTGCTTGCCATCGGCCGTCTCATAGGTGTCGTAGAACGGCGCACCGCCATCGAGCAGGTTGGCCGCACGGGCATCGAGGTTCCACCGGCCAGCGGCGAGCAGGCCGTGGAAGATGGCGGTGAGCGAGGCCGCGCCGTCCACCATCGCGGCGTCCACCACCTGCCCCTGTCCCGAGCGGCTGCGCTCGAACAACGCGGCCATCAGGCCGAAGGCCAGGTAGAGCGCACCGCCGCCGTAGTCGCCCACCAGGTTGAGCGGTGGCACGGGCTTGCCGGGGCCACCGATGGCATGCAGCGCGCCGGTGAGCGCGATGGTTGAGGTCGTGCCCGGCGGCATGCGCTAGCGGGCCGGTCTGGCCGAAGCCGGTCATGCGGCCGTAGACCAGCCCGGGGTTGCGCGCATGGCATTGCTCCGGGCCGAGTCCCAGGCGCTCGGCCACGCCGGGGCGCCAGCCTTCGATCAGGACATCGGCCTTGTCGATCAAGCGCAAGGCGGCATCGATGCCCGCGGCTTGCGAAGTCCAGCGCCACCGAGCGGCGGCTGCGGCCCGTGACTTCGAAGCGCTTGTCCACCGGCGCACCCAGGCCACTGGGCTCGATGCGGTCGATGCGCAGCATCGGCACCCAGGTCGGCCAGCAACATCGCGCATCGGGCCGGGGCCGATGCTGGCCAGTTCGATCACGCGCAAGCCGTTGAGGGGTCCCATGGGGTGATGTCTCCTGTCTCGTTGGATCGTGAAGTTTGCAGCCGCGCGCAGCAGGCGTCTGTCGCCTTGGTTCGACTATATCGGTGGGGGTGGGCTCGCCGAGTTCATGCGCCGCGCCGCCCAGGCCGCCGCCAACGCCAGCCCGCCCATCAGTGCGAACACCTCGTGGTAAGCCCGCAAGGTGCCGCCCGCGCCATGCGCCTGCAATCGAGATTCGAGCAGGATGCCCACCAGGCCCACGCCCACCGCACCGCCCAACTGGCGCAGCAGAAAGCCCACCGAGCTGGAGCCGAAGGGCGCAGCGCCGGGGGGTGCCACGCATCGCGCCGATGGACAGCGACGGGATCACGAAGCCCACCCGATGCGCCCAATGACAGCGGCAGCGACGATCCAGGCGATGGCCGTCTCGGGTCCGATCGCCAACATGGCCAACGACGAAAAGGCCATGCCGATGAGCCCGAAGGCGACCGCCAGGTGCAGTGGAAACCGCGTCATCAAGCGGCCCGCGAGCGGGATGCTGAAGGCCAGCGCCAGGCCAGCCGGCAGCAGCACGGCGCCGGTGGCCGGCGGCAGGTGCAGGGCCGCGACCGCGAACACCGGCAACAGGTGGGTGGAGCCGAACAGCATCGCGCCGTGGGGCCACCGACACCACCGCGCCAGCCGAAAACACCGGGCTGTGGAACAGGTCCAGCCGCAACAGCGGCGGCCACTCGCTGGCGCGCCACGAAGACCAGCGCCAGCGCGGTGGCCATGGCCAGCAGGGCCAGGCCGCTGGGTGTGTCGCTGCCGGTGCAGCCGTCCCATGCCCACCAGCAGCGCGCCCAGCGCCGCACTCAGCAGGGCCAGGCTCCAGGCGTCCGGCGTCGGCGCGTCCTCGTTCACCGGCACGCCCCGGGCGCGGCATGCGGCAGGCAGCGCCGCGCCATCAAGGCCGAGAGGATGCAGAAAGGCAGCACGAAGAAGAAGATCGCGCGCCAGCCGAACCACTGCACCAGCAGCCCACCGACGCTGGGCCCGATGGCCGGTGCCAGCACGGTGCCGAAGCCGAAGTAGCCCATGGCGCGTCCCTGCTCATGGCGCTCGAAGGCGCGCAGGATGATCACGGCCGGGATGGTCTGCAACACGCCGGCCGCCAGGCCTTCGACCATGCGCATGGCCAGCACCAGGCCGATGCTGTTGGACAAGCCGCCCGCCACACCGCCCAGCCCCAGCAAGGCCAGCAGCCACAAGTAGGCACTGCGATAGCCGAAGCGCTCGAGCAGCCACGGCGTGGCCAGCATCGACAGCGTCATCGGCCCCATGAAAGCCGTGGCCAGCCACTGCGCCTGCTGCTGGCCCAGGCCAAAGGCCTGGCTGATGGCCGGCACCGCCACGTTGATGGTGGTGGCGGCCATCACGCTGGCCATGTTGCCGATCATCACCGTCCACAACACCCACCAGCGGTGATCGTCGCCAAACCGCGCCCGCAGCACCGCCAGCGAATGCGGGTCGGTACTCGGTGCTTGCTGCGGCTCGGCCATGGGCCGCGATTGTCGGCCAGGCGCTGCCGACCGACGCGGGCGTCAGAACCAGCGGTTCATGCCCAGCAGGGTCTGGCGGCCGAAGGTGTAGGTGTAGTTCGGATACAGCGCGGTGGCGGCCGGCGCATTCGGGCCGACGGACTTGTAGTTGACGGTGGACTTGTCGAACAGGTTGTTCACCTGCAGCAGGAAGCTCAGGCCCTTGTAGGGGCTGTCCTCGATGGCGTAGCCGAGCTGCATGTCGGCCACCTTGTCGGCCGCCTGCTGGCGCGTGGTAGCGATGAGGAAGATGTCGCGCGTGGTGGCCGTGAAGGCCGAGCGGTAGCGCTGGCTCAGGCGCGCCAGAGATGCCGTGCTTTTCGTAGTACACCGTCACGCTGTTGGACAGGCCAACGCTTGCCGTTGAGTGGAACGTTGCCGTT
>JADKIA010000020.1 GCA_016721465.1 Ideonella sp.
AAGGTGGTCACCATGGCGTTGCGCAGCTGCGTGAAGAGCGAAGTCGCCGCGGGGCAATTCCACCAGCGTGGGGTTCAAGTAGTCGCGCTCGTCGCGCAGGAAGTGACTGGATACTCGTCAGCTTACTCGCCACCGGCGCGCTGGTTCATCTGGCCGGCCAGCGTGAGCAGGCCACGGGCCACAACCGATCCCAGGTCCAGCGCCATGTTGGTGATGGCAATGTCTTCTTCGATGATGGGCGTGCAGCCACCACTCGCCAGGCGCTGGGACAGGATCAGGCAAGTGTCGGCCGGGCGCAGCACGTATTGCGTCGGTAGGTCGCGAACAGGATGTATGGATGCCGTCATGGTTTCAACAACCCGTGTTGGTTGCGCTGATGTGACCCAGTGGACGCCGTGGAACCGGCAACCGGAGCCACCGGCGTCGCCCCCACTGAGGAAGCGCCGCAGGCACTTCGAGGTGGGCGATGCTCTACATGTGGTTCACGGAGTCAGGCAGCTCGTAGAACGTGGAGTGGTAGACCTTGTCGTCGGCCGGGTCGAAGAGCTGGCCCTTCTCGTTCGGGTCGCTGGCCTGACGATGGTTCAGCGCACCGCGGATACTCACGCCTTCCTGGCGCCGGGTGCTAGACCTGATCCCGCGCGCCAGTACTGGCCCGCCATCTTGTCGTCGGCGGCGTGCAGGCTGCCGCAGTGCTTTAATGGTTCAGGCCGGCGCGGCTGCACAGACACTTCCCACAGTGGCCATTCGTTTTGAGTGTTGCTCATGCTGCTTGCTCAGGAGTCTTGACTTGTTTTCTGGCGTGTGCCATTGCGGCCTCGCGCACCCAGGCACCGTCTCCCAGGCCTTGTTACGGGCGGCCAGGCGCTCGCGGTTGACCGGGCCGTCGCCGCCCCCACGCGCCAGAGACTCGGCCCAGTCGATGGGGCCGTGGTCGTGGTGGCCGCGGGCCTCGTTCCATTCAGCTCCGTCGGGCGGGTCACGCCCAGCACATCGGCCTGCTGTTTGGTGGCGTCGATGAACTTCGAGCAAAGGTGTCGTTGCTGACGCTCGATGCCCCAGCGCATGCCGTTGGCCGATTGGGACTCTGGTCGTCCGGCGGGCCGAACATCATCAGGCAGGGCCACCACCCGGTTCACCGCGTCCTGCACCATGGCCTTCTGCTCGGGCGTGCCTTCTGCATCATCACCAACAGGCTGTCGTAGCCCTGGCGCTGGTGGAAGCTCTCCTCGCGGCAGACGCGGATCATAGCGCGGGCATACGGCGCAAACGGGCAGCGGCAGATCGGCTGGTCCAGTTTGATGGCCGCGCCGTCGACCAGCCAGCCGATGGTGCCGATGTCGGCCCAGTTGAGGGTGGGGTAGTTGAAGATCAGCCTGTACTTGGCCCTCCCCGGTGCAGCGCATCCACCAACGCATCGCGGCTGACCCCCAGGGTCTCGGCCGCGGCATACAGGTACAGGCCGTGACCGCCCTCGTCCTGGATCTTGGCCAGCCGAGGATGGCCCCGCGGCGAGCGTGGGCGCGCGCGTCACCCAGTTGCCCTCGGGGCATGCCCACGATCTCAGGTGCGCATGCTGGCTGATCTGGCGGATCGGGGTCTTGCGGTGATCGTCGGGCATCCAGTCCTTGGGCTCGGCAAGCCGCCCTCGTCGATGTGGTCATCGAACTGCTGCTGCCGCTGCAAAGGCTTCAGCAGTCTGCAGCTTCAAGGTGCCCTCCGCCGGCTCGCGGCCATGGTGTCCATGGCTTGGGTCCCGCATGCGTTGTCCTTCCTTGGCGTGAGATCAGGCCGGCGCCGGGCCGCACCACCCAGGCCAGTCGGCCCCTGCGGTGGGCCGGTGGGCGTGGCGAATGGGAGGTCATTTCGGGCGTTGGTCACCACCCGGCGCGCCTTGCCGGTGAGGTGCGCTCCAGGCTGCCCGGTGCGCCGATCTTCACGCGGGTGGACACGCCCACCAGCCTCTTGATGCGGTGCTGCACGTCCTGGCGATGGCGGCCATGTCGGCCTGCGAGGCCTGCGAGGCGGCGGGTTGCAACTCGCACAGCACCTGCACCTCGTCGAGGTGGCCATCGCGGCTGACGACGATCTGGTACTGGCCGAGAGCTTGGGCTGCGCCAGCACGGTCTCTTCGACCTGCGTCGGAACATGTTCACGCCACGGATGATCAGCATGTCGTCGGAGCGGCCGACGATCTTGCCCATGCGGCGGAAGCTGCGCGAGGTGGTGGCAGCAGGCGGGTGAGATCGCGCGTGCGGTAGCGGATGATGGGCAGCGCTTCCTTGGTGAGCGAGGTGAACACCAATTCGCCCTCGGCACCGTCGGGCAGCACCGCGCCGGTTTCCGGATCGATGATCTCGGCCGTGAAGTGGTCTTCCCAGATCACCAGGCCATCCTTGCTCTCGATGCACTCGTTGGCCACGCCCGGGCCCATCACTTCGCTCAGGCCATAGATGTCGACGGCGTCAATGGCGGCGCTGGTCTCGATCTCGCGGCGCATGGCCTCGGTCCAGGGCTCGGCACCGAAGATGCCCACGGCCAGCGACATGCTGCGCGGGTCGATCCCCTGCCGCTCGTACTCCTCGATGATCACCTGCATGTAGCTGGGGTGACCATGATGATGTCCGCCGAAATCCTGGATCAGTTGCACCTGCTTCTCGGTCTGGCCGCCAGACATGGGGATCACCGTATAGCCGCCGCGCTCGGCGCCGTAGTGCGCGCCCAGGCCGCCAGTGAACAGCCCGTAGCCGTAGGCGATGTGCACGATGTCGCCGGGCCGCCCGCCAGCGGCGCGGATCGAGCGGCCCATCAGGTGCGCCCAGGTGTCGATGTCGTTCTTGGTGTAGCCCACCACGGTGGGCTTGCCGGTGGTGCCCGACGAAGCGTGGATGCGCACCACCTGCTCGCGTGGCACTGCAAACAGGCCGAAGGGTAGTTGTCGCGCAGGTCCTTCTTGCCGGTGAAGGGGAACCTGGCAATGTCGGCCAATGTCCTGCAATCCGGCCTGGATCTCGTCGCGGCTGGCGATCTCGATCGGGTCGAGGCTGGCTCGATCGGGGCACTTCACGGGCATGGGCGGCGTCTCCTGGATGGGTGCGGGGTCAAATCATCGACCGACCGGACGGTCAATTTTAGGGAGGCCGACCGGTCTGACGCAAGTCAAGAAGGGCCGGGGTTTACCCGCGCCGTGCGGCGCTCAACCGCTGGGCGGCCGTGGCGCCGTTTCAAGGAAATGTGGCTCTGCCACTTTCCTTGATCCCCACGGGGGACGGCCGGCTTTGGCCGGCCTTGGGGCGCTCAGTGGTCGATCATGGCCTGCGTCACCAGCGTGATGCCGCGCTCGGTGATGTGAAAACCGCGTGCGCGGTCAGCGGCAACGTCCACGCCGGCGCTGAAGCCGTCCGGCAGCACGCAGCGCTTGTCGATCACCGTGCGCCACAGCCTGACATGGCGGCCGATCACCACGTTGGGCAGCACCACCGAGTCCTCGACCAGGCTGCCCTCGGACACGCGCACCTTGGAGAACAGCACCGAGCGCCGCACCTCGGCGCCGCTGACTATGCAGCCGCTGGACACCAGCGAATCCACGGCCATGCCCGCGCCGCCCGGCGCTTTCGAACACGAACTTCGCCGGCGCCAATTGGCGCTGAAGGCTCACGATCGGCCAGCTGTCGTCGTACAGGTTCAACTCGGGCACCACATTGGTCAGGTCGATGTTGGCGGCCCAGTAGGCGTCGAGCGTGCCCACGTCACGCCAATAGGGGTGCCCGCCCACCATGTTGACGCAGCTGGTCTCGAAACTGTGCGCATACACCTGCGCCCGGTGGATCAGCGCCGGGATGATGTCCTTGCCGAAGTCGTGGCTGGACGTCGGGTCGGCAGCGTCGCGGGCCAGCTCGTCGATCAGGAAGGCGGCGTTGAACACGTACACCCCCATGCTCGCCAGGGCGTGCGTGGGGCGTTCGGCAGCGCTTGCGGCTTCGACGGTTTCTCCTCGAAGCCGGTGATGCGCCGCTGGCGTCTGTGGCCATCACGCCCGGTTGGGTGGCATCCTCCACCGGCACTTCAGGCAGGCCACCGACATGTCGGCACCGCGCTCGACGTGTTCGGCCAGCATCACGGTGTAGTCCATCTTGTAGACGTGGTCACCGGCCAGCACCAGCACCAGATCGGGCCGGGACTCGCGCACGATGTCGGCGTTCTGCCACACGGCGTTGGCCGTGCCGCTGTACCAGCGCTCGCCGTGTTGCTGCTGCGCCGGCACCACATCGACATACTCACCCAGCGTGGCGGCCAGGAAGCCCCAGCCGCGCTCGATGTGGCGGATCAGGCTCTGCGCCTTGTACTGCGTGAGCACGCCGATGTGGCGAATGCCGGAGTTGACGCAATTGCTCAGCGCGAAATCGATGATCTTCAGCTTGCCCGCGAAAGGCACCGCCGGTTTGGCGCGTCGATCGGTCAACTGGTGCAGGCGGCTGCCTCGGCCGCCCGCCAGCACGATGGCGTAGGTGCGTTGGGCAAGGTGGAACTTGTGCAGGTCGCTCATGGTCCGCTCCCAGTCTGGTCGGTCGATGAGAGAAGACTATGCCGACAGGGGTTGGGTTCCTTGCCTGAAGTCAAGCCTTGCCAGAAGCAAGGTCGGGGGCCGATCAAGCCTGCGCCAGAGCAAACTGGCGGTGGCCGCATGGATGCGACGCCGCCGGCGCAGCACGCCTCGGGGCGGGCCATTCACAATCCCACCACCCGTGCATTCCGCCGGGCCTGCGAAGAAAGCACCGCGCCATGCCCATCCAGTGGTTTCCGGGTCACATGCACTCGACCCAGAAAGCCATCGCCGAGCGCATGCCCGAAATCGATGTCGTCATCGAGCTGCTCGACGCTCGGCTGCCCGGCTCCAGCGCCAACCCGCTGCTGGCGCGGTTGACCGGTGGCAAGCCGTCGTTGAAGGTGCTGAACAAGCAGGACCTGGCGGAGCCCGCGCTCACCGCGCTTTGGCTGGCCCACTACCAGGCCCGGCCCGGCACCAAGGCCCTGGCGCTCGATGCTGGCGAGACGGCGCCCGCGCGGCAACTGATCCCGGCCTGCCGCGCGCTGGCACCGCTGCGCGGCGGCATGGTCAAGCCGCTGCGGGTGCTGATCTGCGGCATCCCCAACGTGGGCAAGTCCACGCTGATCAACACGCTGCTCGGCCAGCGTTCGGCCAAGACCGGTGACGAGCCCGGCATCACCAAGATCGAGCAGCGCCTGGTGCTGGCCAATGACTTCTACCTGTTCGACACGCCCGGCATGCTGTGGCCGCGCATCGAGGTGGAGCGCAGCGGCTACCACCTCGCTGCCAGCGGCGGCATCGGACGCAACGCCTACGACGGGCCCGAGGTGGCCTTGGCGCTGCTGGCCAACGTGAGATCGCGCCACGGCGATCGGCTGCAGCTTCGCTACAAGCTGGGCGAGCTCGTCGGCCTCAGCGACGAAGCCTTGCTGGCCGACATCGGCCGCAAGCGCGGGGGCCTGCTGCCCGGGGGGCAGGTGAACCTGCAAAAGGCGGCGGAGATCGCGCTCACCGATTTCCGCACCGGCGCATGGGGTCGCATCACGCTGGAATCACCGGAAGAGTTCTTGCAGTGGCAGGCGGGCGCAGTGGCTGCAGATGCCGAGCGCCAGGCGCAGCGGGCCGCGCGCAACAAGCGCAAGCCCAAGCAGCACGCGACGGGCGCCGCGAAGGCCCCGAGCGATTGAAAGGCCGGGGTCGCGGCGGCCGGGGCGTTCGAAGTTCTGCAGGCTGGACGACGGCGCTGCCTGGCGCGACACTGTGCGCCTGCCGCTGATCCACCGGAGCCCCAGATGGCGCGACAAACCCTGCCCCCTGCCGCTGCAAAAGCCCGCGCCGCCTCGCCGGGTCGAAGCGCCGCCAAGCCTTCGACCGCCACCAAGCCGCGCAAGACCGCACCGCGCCAGGTGGTGGTGCTGGTGGCCACGCGCAAAGGCGCCTGGTTCTTCCACAGCGATGACAAGCGCAAGCGCTGGCGCGTGGACGGGCCGCATTTCCTCGGTCACACCATCAGCCACGTGCAGCTGGACCCGCGCGACGGCCGCACGCTGCTGGCTGCGGCCAAGACAGGACACCTGGGGCCGACGATCTTCCGCTCCAGCAACGGTGGCCGCAGCTGGAAGGAGGCGACCCAGCCGCCGGCCCTTCGCCAAGGCGCCCGAGGGCACAGTGGGCCGGGCGGTGGACCACACGTTCTGGCTCACGCCCGGCCACGCCAGCGAGCGCGGCAGCTGGTACGCAGGCACCTCGCCGCAGGGGCTGTTTCGTTCGCAGGACGGTGGCGACACCTGGGCCCCGCTGGCCGGCATCAACGATGACCCGCAGTACCGCGAGTGGATGGGCAACGCGCAGGACGGCACGCCGGATGGTCCCAAGCTGCATTCCATCCTCGTCGATCCGCGCGATGCGGAGCACCTGTACTTCGCCATGTCCAGCGGCGGCGTGCACGAGTCCACCGATGGCGGACGCCACTGGCACACGCTGGTCAAGGGGCTGGAGGTGGTGGAAGGCTTCGACGTGTCCATGCTCACCTTCCACGACCCCCACGTGGTGCGCCTGTGCCCCAGCCACCCCGATCGGCTGTACCAGCAGAACCACTGCGGCATCTACCGCCTGGATCGCCCCGGCGACACCTGGTTGCGCGTGGGCCGCAAGATGCCCAAGCGCGTGGGCGACATCGGCTTCCCGATGGTGGTGCACCCGCGCAACCCCGACGTGGCCTGGGTGTTTCCGATGGACGGCACCAGCGTGTGGCCGCGCACCAGTCCGCAAGGCCAGCCGGCCGCTTACATCACGCGCAATGGCGGCAAGACCTGGCAGCGGCAGGCCGTCGGCTTGCCCGAGTCCCAAGCCTGGTGGACCATCAAACGCCAGGCCATGACGGCCGATGCGCTTGAGCTGCCCGCCCTGTACCTGGGCACCACGCAAGGCGAGCTGTGGCTGGGCCGCGGCGAGGGTGAGCGCTGGAGCTGCATTGCGCGCCATTTGCCGGAGATCTACGCCGTCGAGGTGGGCGAGCTGGCGCCGTGACGATGGCCTCGGTGCGGCGGCCAACAGGGTGCGGCCTAAGGCGCGGGCCTCCATGCAAGTGCTGATCCCGTCCGCGCTGCAGTCCTACACCGGCGCCTCGCGTGTGCAGGCCAGCGGCGCCACCCTGGGCGAGGTGCTGGCCGACCTGGACCGCCAGTTCCCCGGACTGCGCTTTCGCATGGTGGACGAGCAGGACCGGCTGCGCCCGCACATGCGCGTGTTTGTCGAGGGCCTGGCCCTGCACGACCTGGCGCACGCGCTGCCGCCAGGCGCCGGGGTGAACATCGTGCAGGCGCTCAGCGGGGGTGACTGGGCGGGCGCTGGGCCGTGCTCGGACATACTGCAACGATGATCTCCACCAAACTCGACGGCAAGCGGGTGCTGCTCACCCAGTGCAAGGACTTCATGGGCCCGGTGCTGACCGAGGTCTTCGAGCGAGCCAGCGCCACCGTGATCGGCGACGAGCGCGCGCTGGACCAGGACCCGGGGCTGCCCAAGGCGATCGTCGAGGCCGCCGGGCGGGTCGACGTGCTGCTGGTGCACCTGGCGATGCCGGCGCCCAGCACGCCGGCTGGCGACATCGACGACGCAGAGTGGCGCAGCGTGTTCGCCCACCTGGTCGACCCGATGCCCCGGCTGGTGGCCGCGGTGCTGCCGCAGATGACCCTGCGCCGACAGGGCCGCATCCTGGTGATGGGCAGCGCGGCGGCACTGCGCGGCCAGAAGCGCACCGGCAGCTACAGCGCGGCGCGGGGCGCACAGCTGGCCTACGTGCAGGCGGTGGGTCTGGAGCTGGCGCCGCTGGGCATCCAGCTCAACGCCATTGCGCAGAACTTCGTGGCCAACCCCACCTACTACGGGCCCGAGGTGCAGGCCAACCCGCGCTTCCAGGAACGGCTGAAGCGCGAGGTGCCGCTGGGCCGGCTGGTCAGTGCGGAAGAGGACGCGCTGTATGCGGCCTATCTCTGCAGCGACGCTGCGGCCTGCTTCGTCGGCCAGGCCTTCCCGATCAGCGGCGGCTGGGCCAACCGCTGAGCGGGCCACCCCCCCATCGATCCAACATGCACCAACCCGCCACCGAAGCGCGTCCGTCCCTCTACTACCGCTACCAGGTCTTCGCGCCCTGGCTGCCCTCGGCGCACCCGGCGCACCCGGCGCAGCTGCCGTCGGCGGGTCCGCCGCTGCAGCGTTCGCGCGTGGCGGTCGTCGGTTCGGGCCCGGCCGGCATGGTGACGGCGCTCGAGCTGGCGCGGCACGGCGTGGCCAGCGTGGTGCTCGAGTCCGAATTGCAGGTGTCGCAGGGCAGCCGCGCGATCGTGTTCACGCGCCGCTCGATGGAGATCCTGCAGCAGGTGGGGGTGGCCGACCGCATCACCGCCAGCGGCCTGCCCTGGCGTTTCGGCAACTCGTTCTACCGCGGACAACGCGTGTTTCGCATGGAGGCGCACACGATCCGGACGACCGCTACGGCCCGCTGATCAACCTCCAGCAGCAGTACCTGGAGGAGTACCTGGTCGATGCCTGCCTGGCCCAGCCGCTGATCGATTTCCGCTGGGGCAACAAGGTGGTGGCGGTGCAGCAGAGGAGGGCGTTGCGAGCGTCGAGGTGGACACGCCCGAGGGCCCATACACGCTGGACACCGACTGGCTCATTGCGGCCGATGGCGCGCGCTCGGGCATCCGCACCGCGATGGGCCTGCAGATGGAGGGCGCGTCCTACGAGGGCTTCTTCGTCATCGCCGACATCCGCATCGACCTGCCGTACCCCACCGAGCGTCGCGCCTATTTCGATCCGGACTGGAACCGCGGCAACACCATCCTGATGCACCGAGAGCCGCACGGCATCTGGCGCGTCGACTACCAGCTGCCGCCTGGCGAAACCCCCGAGCAGGCGCTGCGCCCCGAATCGATGAAGCAGCGCATCGACGCACAGCTGGCGATGATCGGTCACGCAGGTGCCGAGTGGGACATGGACTGGTGCTCGGTGTACTCGGCCCGCACGCTCACGCTGCCCGACTACGTGCACGGCCGCGTCATCTTCACCGGGGACGCCGCGCACCTGCTGCCGATCTTCGGCGTGCGCGGCGCCAACACCGCCTTCCAGGATGCGCAGTCGCTGGCCTGGCACCTGGCCTTCGTGCTCAAGGGCCTGGCCGGGCCGGCGCTGCTGGCCAACCACAGCGCCGAGCGCGTGGGCGCGGCGCGCGAGATCATTGACGAGGCCGGCAAGAGCACGCGCTTCATGGCGCCGCCCAGCCGCGGCTTCCGGCTGTTGCGCGATGCGGTGCTGTCGCTCTCACTGACGCAGGCCTTCGTGCGCCCGCTGTACCACTGGCGCACCTCGCGGCCGCATGAATACAGCGCGTCGGTGCTCAACAGCCCGGGCGATGACAACGCGCTGTTCACCGCCGGCCCGGCCCATGGCGCGCCGCCGCAGAACGTGCGCCTGGCACCGGACGACTTCCTGCTCGACCACCTGGGCGGCGGCTTCGAGCTGTTGTACTTCACCGAAGGCGTCGCCCTGCCCAATGCGCTGCTGCGGGTGGTGCAGGCCACGCGGGCCCGAGGCGTGCCGCTGCGTGTCACCGCCGTGGGTGCAGCAGCTCCAGTGGCCGGCGCCGACTTGGCGTTGCCCGATGTCGACGGCCACCTGCGCGCACGCTACGGCGTGCAGGCCAGCGGGGCGGCCTATCTGCTGCGCCCCGACCAGCATGTCTGTGCACGCTGGCTTACGCTGGACGCCACGCGGCTGCAGGCCGCACTGAACACTGCCTTGCCCCCATGAGCGCCGCCACCATGAATCCTGCCCTCACCATCCCCGGCCTGGAAACGGTCTACGACGCACTGGCCACCGCCATCGACCAGGCCGGCCCCGACAAGGCCGAGCTGTTCCTGGTGAAGCTGGCGCTGCTCAACGCCAATGCGCTCGGCCAGCCCGAGCTGTTTCAGCAGCACCTGCAGGCGGCGCTGCAGGACCTGTGAGCGCCCCAAGGACGCCGCCGTGCGGCGCCCGTCCCCCGCGGGGATCAAGCCAAGTGGTACAGCCACATTTGCTTGAGCACCGATGCCGCCCTGCGCCAAATCGCTGGCGCACTGATCTGCCGCAAGCCCATGGGTCGAACACGGGCATGCCGCGGGCCGCGGCGGCAGTTAAAGTCTCGCCCATTCGTCTGCGGGTGCCATCGGCCCTGTGGTGACCCTTCTGGCCATGACCATGAAACGACTGGATGATTTCCGCCTGCGGCTGGGCCGCGACGAGCTGGTGCCCATCATGGTGGGTGGCATGGGCGTGGACATTTCGTCGGCCGACCTGGCGCTGCAGGTTGCGCGCCTGGGCGGCGTGGGCCACATCTCCGACGCCATGATCAAGACGGTGACCGACCGCCGCTACAAGACCAAGTACGTCAAGGCCAAGCAGGCGCTGTACAAGCTCAACGTCGATTCCGACGACAAGTCGGTGGTCAAGTTCAATCTCGGCCACCTGGCCGAGGCCACCCGCCTGCATGTGGAAGGCACGATGACGCGCAAGCAAGGCAGCGGCATGGTGTTCATCAACTGCATGGAAAAGCTGACGATGAACGCGCCCAAGGAGACGCTGGCCTGCCGCATGGCCGCCGCGCTCGATGCGGGCATCGACGGCATCACGCTGGCCGCGGGCCTGCACCTGGGCTCGTTCGCGCTGATCGAGAGCCACCCGCGCTTCCGGCATGCCAAGCTGGGCATCATCGTCTCGTCGCTGCGCGCGCTGCAGTTGTTCCTGAAGAAGAACAGCCGCCTGAACCGCCTGCCCGACTATGTGGTGGTCGAAGGCCCGCTGGCCGGCGGCCACCTGGGCTTCGGCATGGACTGGGCGCAATACGACCTGGCCACCATCGTGGCCGAGATCCTGCAGTACCTGAAGGCCGAACAGCTCGACATCCCCGTGCTGCCCGCCGGCGGCATCTTCACCGGCAGCGATGCAGTGCGCTTCATGGAGATGGGCGCCTCGGGCGTGCAGGTGGCCACGCGCTTCACCGTCACCCGCGAATGTGGTCTGCCCGACGACGTGAAGCAGGAGTACTTCAAGGCCAACGAGGACGACATCGAGGTCAACCAGATCTCGCCCACCGGCTACCCGATGCGCATGATCAAGTCCAGCCCCGGCATCGGCGACGGCATCCGTCCCAACTGCGAGGCCTATGGCTACCTGCTCGATGCCAATGGCAAGTGCGCCTACATCACGGCCTACAACCGCGAGTTGGCGGCCCACCCGGGCGAAAAGCGCATCTCGGTCAAGGACAAGACCTGCCTGTGCACGCAGATGCGCAACTTCGACATCTGGACCTGCGGACAACTCGCCTGGCGCCTGAAGGACACCTCGCGGCGCCTGCCCGACGGCAGCTTTCAGCTGCTCAGCGCCGCGCATGTGTTCCAGGACTACCAGTTCAGCACCGACAACCAGGTGGCGCTGCCCGAGGCGGAAGTCGCACTGGCTTGATCCGGGCTGGGCTGGGCTGGGCTGGGCTGGGCTGGGGCCGGGAGGCGGCCACCCTGGAACAGGCCTCGCACGCCACGCAGATCCGGGGCCACGCTTGGCGCCAGGCCTTCGCCCGCGCGCCATGGGTGAACCGTCGTGGTCACGCCAATGCATCGAACTGGATGCGATCCCATCGGGGTATCCCTGGCGGAATGGGTGGCCCGAATCAGTGCGTCGAGGAAATCAACCGGCCTTGTGGGTCGAAGAGCAGGATGTCGCTGATCGAGGCATGGGCCAACAGATCGGCGCCGTCCGCTACCTTGATCTGGCCCTGCAGCTTGAGCACGAATTCGGCCCCGTTGGCCAGGGCCCCATAGATGCAGGATGAGTCGCCCAGCAGCTCGACCGCACCCGCCTTGAGCTTGATCGTCACGTCCCCCTCGCGTGGCTCGAGACGCAGGCATTCGGGCCGCAGGCCCAGGGTCAGCATGCGGGGGGGTGGTGCATCGCCCAGACGTTGCCGGGGTAGGGCAAACGACGGCCCCAGGGCAGAGGCGATGACCAGGCCCGGCTCGCCAACGGACTTGACCTCCGCCTGCACCAGGTTGATCTTGGGCGAGCCCATGAAGCCCGCGGCGAACAGATTGCAGGGCTGGTTGTAAATCTCCAGCGGCGTGCCGAACTGTGCAATGCCGCCCTTGTCGAGCAGGATGATCTTGTCGGCCAGCGTCATGGCCTCGACCTGGTCGTGGGTGACGTAGACCATGGTGCTGCCCAGGCGCCGATGCAGCCGGCCCAGCTCGCGGCGCATCTGCACGCGCAGCTCCGCGTCCAGGTTGGAAAGGGGCTCGTCGAAGAGGAAGATCTTTGGCTCGCGCACGATGGCCCGGCCTATGGCCACGCGCTGGCGTTGCCCGCCCGACAAGTGGCTGGGCATGCGGTCCAGCAGGGTCTCCAACTGCAGCAGGCGCGCTGCGGCCTCGACGCGCGCGGTGATTTCGCTGGGCCCGTGCTTCAGGTTGCGCAGCGCGAAGCTCATGTTGTCGCGCACCGTCATGTGCGGGTACAGGGCATAGGACTGGAACACCATGGCGATGCCGCGCTCCGCGGCGGGGATGTCCGTGGCGTCGCGCCCATCGATGTGGATGCGCCCGGACGACACGCTCTCCAGCCCGGCGATCATGCGCAACAAGGTGGACTTGCCGCAGCCCGAAGGCCCTACGATGACAATGAACTCGCCGTCGCCGATGCTGCAGTTGATGTCGTGGACGACCGCCACGTCTCCGTAGGTCTTGGCGAGGTTTTCAAGCTTCAAGCTGGCCATGGTGCGGCATCCCTGTGGTTCGACATTGGGCAACGTTGAGAGGGCGGCGGCTCAGGCAGCCGCCTGCCGCAGCAGCCGGCTCACATCAATGCAGACCCCGATGGCGTGGTAGTCAGTACGCCCCATCGCCACCGCGTCAACGAAGACCTGGTTGCTGCGGGTGAGGTTTCGGTGCCAACACTTGAGCTGCCGGTCCACCATGTGCTGCAGCACGTAGGCCCAGAGCTCGCGGTACACGCTCCAGTACAGCCCTTGTTGCAGGGCATCGGCCAGGTACGCAGCAGCGGCAATGGTCTCGGCTTGCACCCAGCTGTACTTGGCGTCGTTGCACACCGCGCCATCGGGTGCCACGGTGTAGTACAGGCCGCCGTGCTCGCGGTCGTAGCCGAGGCGCATGGCGTGGTTGAACAGCTCGTGCGCCCTGGACAGCAGCCAGTCGTGCGGTTCATGCCGGTGGATGGACAGCAGCAGCTTGGCCCACTCCGTCATGTGGCCTGGCTGGTATCCCCAGGGCCGCAGCTTGTTGCTCAGGTCGTGCCGGTTGTAGTCGAAGTCGTGCTGCCAGTCCGCGCTGTAGTGCTCCCACAGCAGGCCTTGGGTGGGCGACGCCAGCACCACGGTGAGCCGGTGCGCGATGCGCAATGCACGTTTCAGGTACTTGGGCTCGCCCGTGGCCTCGAAGGCGGCGATCAAGGCCTCGCAGCAGTGCATGTTGGCGTTCTGTCCACGATAGGGGGACTTCTGCGTCAGGTCCGGCCCCAACTCGTCGGCATACAGCCCATGCTGGTCTTCCCACAAATGCCGCTCCATGAAGGCGTAGACCGCCTCCAAGTGCTCGCAGGCTCCGGCCACACCGACTTGGTGCGCCCGCGCGCAAGCCATCAGCACGAAAGCCAGACCATAGGCATGCACCTGCGCGTCCACCACGCGCTTGCCGGCTGGTCGGCTCTGGTCGACGATCCAGGCGTAGGCGCCAGTAGCCGGGTCGTGGTGCGCGGTGCGCAGAAATGACAGCCCCTCTTGCGCGGCAGCCAGATAGCCTGGATCGCCGAAGTGGCGTGCGGCGCCCGCGAAATTGATGGTCAAACGTGCGCAGCTGACCAGATGGCTCTGCTGGTTGCCCTGGTCTGGCCTGCCGTCTGGGTGGAAGTACTGGTGAAAGCCGCCCGATGTGGTCCGCACGCAGGCCGGGTAGTAGGACGACAGGATGGCCCGGGCCTGGGCATCGAGGAAAGCGGGCGTCAGGCAATCCACGACCTCTGGCGCGCAAGGTGTGGTTTGCGGGGTGGCATGGTGTGTGCCATGTTGATTGGCACGTGGGCTTGCCACGGATGACGTCGGCATGGTTCGGGACAAGGCTGTTGCCACGCTCTGGCTCGAGGCCGGAGCCGGGGTCGCGGCCTGGCCCAGCAGCTGTCCGGCCAGGATCAGCGCGCCGCGGGTTGCGGATTGGCCCTGCATGGGCGAGGCCACGATGTAGCCATCCAGACGATCCAGGGTGCCGCCCATGTAGCCACCCATCAGCTCGGCGAAGCGTTGGCGGATCATGGGGATGAGCATGGGCTGCTGCATCGCGCCGCCACCCAGGATGATGCGTTGCGGCACATAGCAATTGCTCAGGTTCACGCACATCACGGCCAGGTAGTGGGCCTGCAGGGACCAGCCGGGGTGGTCGGGTGCGAGCTGTTCGCCTGGCACGCCCCAGCGGCCCTGCAGGGCCGTGCCCGAGGCCAGGCCTTCGAGGCAGTCGCCGTGGAACGGGCAGCAGCCCGGGTAGGTGTCGCGCTTGAAGTCTCGGCCCACCAGCATGTGGCCCACTTCAGTGTGCCGGTCGTCGTGCAGCAGCTGCCCGTTGACCACCACTCCGGCGCCGATGCCGGTGCCCACGGTGACGTAGACATAGTGCCGCAGGCCCTGCGCTGCGCCGAGCGCGCCTTCGCCGATGGCCGAGGCGTTGACGTCGGACTGGAAGGCGATGGGCACGGCCAGGCCACGCCGGTACTCGCTGACCACATCGCGATCGGCCCAGCCGCGCTTGGGCGTGGTCAGCACATGACCAAAGCGCGGCGAATCACGGGCGATGTCCACGGGACCGAAATGCGCAATGCCCAAGGCCTGAATGCCACCGCGCAGGCCCGAGAAAAAACCCAGGGCACGCTCGATGGTCTCGTCAGGTCCGGCCGTGTTGAAGGCCGTGCTGTCCTGGATGTCACCCTCGACGGTCCCCACGACGCACTTGATGTGCGTGCCACCCGCCTCGATGCCGCCCACGAGGGCGCTGCCCGGGCTGCCGAGGCCGGGATTCTTGGCGGTGGAGACTGTCTTGCTCAAAACCGCACCGCCATGGTGTCGGCTTGTTCGGCAACGACCACGGAACGGACCGCATTGCCGGCGTCGATCCTGCGCAGCCGAGATCGGTGCTCGATCCAGCTCAATTGGTCGTCGAACATGCGGCGCACCAGGCCCTCGTAGAGCTCGGTCTTGGACTGCAGCACGTCCGTCTCGAGGTGCACCCGGTGGCGGTAGCTGAAGGCCTTGCCCCGGCCCCGCACCTCACACGGGCCATCGGCCTGGCTGGTCAGTGAGATGGCCGCGCCGGGGAAGATGGCCTGTAGCCGGGCCAGTTCGTCGTCGGTGCAAATGCAGTTCAGCACCAGGCGCGTGGGCACCCATTCGAACAGCGTGATCTCGCCCCGCTCAAACTGCAGGCGCATCTCTTGCCGGTCCAGCGCCTTGGGCTGGTTGAAGGCGTGATGGAAGCGCACCGGTGCCTGGCCGCCGTACAGGACATCGCACTGCACGGTATCGATGATCTGCGCGGTGCCGGGGCGGCCGATCTTCTGCGCAGCCACCACCCGGCCCGGGCCGAGCCAGCCTTCGAACAGATCGAAGAAGTGCACGCCGTGCTCGATGAAGATGCCCCCGCTGCGGGTCTCGTCCCAGAACCAGTGGTCGGCGGGCAAGAACTCGTCGGACGCGTAATTCTCGAAGTAGCCGTGGATGAACTCGCCGAGTACAGCCGTCTCGACGAGCCGCTTCACGGCGTCAAAAAGCGGGTTGTAGCGCTGCATCAGGTTCACCACGAAGAGCAGGCCACGCTCGGCCGCAAGCGCGCTGAGCGCCTGGGCTTCGGCGCGATTCAACGCCGCAGGCTTCTCGCAGATCACATGCTTGCCGGCCTGCAGCGCCGACAGGCTTTGCGGGTAGTGCAGAAACGGCGGCGAGCCGATGTAGACAAGGTCGACGGCCGGGTCGCAGAGCAGCGCGCTCTGGCTGTCGAAGGCGAGGACCCCGGGGTGCGCCTGCAGCATCTGCGCCATCGCCGACGCATCCGGGTCGTGCACGCCTATCAGGCGGGTGCCGGCGCGCTGGACGAATTGGGCCACCGCGAAGCGGGCAAAGCCGCCTGCGCCGACGACTGCAAATCCCAAGGGTTGGGTCATGTTCGCTTGTCGAGAGAAGAGTTCAACACAGGACGCCGGCGCACAGGCAGACCGGCAGCAGGCGCGCCAGGTGCCATCACGGCCGTCGCGCCTGGTAGGGGTCGTCGATTTCCAGCCAATGCGCCTCGGCGTCAGAGGCGCCGGCGTACAAGGTGACGCGGCCTTCGGCATCGAAGACCAGGCCCGAGGAAAAGACCACATCCACCAGGTCCGACCGCTTCGCGGGACCGGCCACGAACTGACTGCGACACGCGACGATCCTGAAGTCTCGCCAGCGCCGCAGATGGGGGTCGAACACAAACGTGCAGGCGACGTAGTGGCGCGCTGAACTGGGCTCGTCGTTGTCGAAGCAGGCGACGTGCGCCAGCACGCCCACCTCACCGCCTGGCAGTGCCTTGGTCTCGTTGGCGCCTCCCCAGTCCAACGGGTGGAACATGCCCTTGAGCAGCGTGGCGCCGCTGATCAGCGCGGGCGTGATGGCGTCCAGGTGGTCGGCTTCGATGTAGCCGATGGTGCCGCGCCCGCCCACTGCCCCTTGAGGGCGCGTGAAGATGCCGATGCGGCCGTCGGCCAGCTGCGTCAGGCGGATGTCCTTCATGCCGTCGGGGCCCACCAGAAAGCGCGACAGGTTGAAGATGTCCGGGCCGCGCAGGAACACGGTGCGCCAATGCAATCGGCCGCCAATGTCGAAGGTCTCCACGCCGCCCAGCACCAGGGTCGCGCCGATGAAGGTGAAGAACGGATCCTGCAAGGCCAGCGTTGGGGCGTCCGGGATCAGGTGCCAGCCTTGGGCGCCGCGCTCAAAGAAGCGGACCTGCGACTGCTCACTGTCGCGCCGCTCCACCCGGCCAGCGATGACGTGGCGGCCGGCCGACTCGAAAGGCGCGGTGGGGTTGTAGACATCCAGGCCGTCCACGCCGTGGAAGACCAGCCGCCCGCGCGGGCGTGGCGCGGCGCCAGCGGCGCGGTGCTTGAATTGCTGGATCAGGTCGGCGACGCGCGCCACATCGGATGGAATGCTGTTCATGGCCAATGTAGGTTCGGTCAGACGCCAAGCCGCTTCCACAACTCATTGAGCGGCACGGTTGCCAGGCCCATGGTTTCATCGGCGGCGCCGTAGTAGATGTGCAGGCTGCCGTCGCGGATCAGGGCGCCGCAAGTGAACACCACCTGGCCGAAGAAACCCTCGCGCTCGTAGGCGGCGGTGGGCTCCATCAAGGGCTCGGGCAGGCGCGCCACGATCTGCGTCGGGTCGTCCAACTTCAGCAGCAGGGCGCCCAGGCAATAGCGCTGGGCCTGGTCCACACCGTGGTAGACCTGCAGCCAGCCCTTTTCCGTCCTGAGCATGGGCGCGCCGCCGCCCACCTTGCGCTGGTCCCAGCCCTGGGTGGAGGCTTCGAGCAGGCTGTGGTGGCCGCCCCAGTGCAACAGGTCGGGCGACGACGAGATCCAGATCCCGGGTGCACCGAAGTGCGCCGGTGCGGGCCGGTGCAGGGCCCAGTACTTGCCGCCGATGATTTCAGGAAACAGGCACACGTCGCGGTTGTCGGGGGCGAAGATGATGCCCAGCGGCTCGGTGTGCCGAAAGTCCCGCGTGCGCAGCAGCGACGTGCAGATGCCCAGGTCGGACACCGATGAGTAATTGATGTAGTACGCGTCCCCGATGCGCACGACGCGCGGATCCTCGCAGCCGAACAGCTCGCAGCGGTGGCGCGGCTGGATGAAGGGCACGTCGTCCACGCTGAAGTCCACCCCGTTGCCGCTGCGCGCAATGCGGATGTGCGACATCGAAGTCAGGAACAGCCGGCTGCGATCGGCCTTGACCACCACGGTGCGCGGGTCCGAGAAATCGTAGGTCGGGTCGTCGCGGTAGAAGGACCGGCGCGTCAGCGTCACGCCCTCGGCGTCCTGCACCATCAGGGGCACACGCACCTCGTTCGGGTCATCGCTGCGCACGCTCTCGGCCACGCGCAGCAGCATCAGGGTCTGCCCGTCGCAATCCACCACCCCGGCGTTGAAGGTGCCCTCCACCTTGAAGTCCGCCCGGCTGGGCTTGATGGAAGCCGGCGTGATGATGGGGTTGTTCTCGAAACGTGTCACATGCATGTGGGCTGGTCCCCAGTGCTTGCCACCGCAGTGCGGGGTCTGGTTGTTGTGGCCTTGCGCGGGCCGTTGAAATTGCTGACGGTCACTTCAGGGACAGGGACATGCCTTGCAGGAAGTACTTCCTGAACAAGATGAAGACAACGATCAACGGCAGCGACTGCACGACCGCCCCGGCCATCACCGGGCCCAGCAGGGTGGCGTATTGCTTGTTGAAGGTCGCCAGCAGCACCGACAGCGGCATCTTCTGCAGGTCGGACACCACCACCAGAGGCCACATGAAGTTGTCCCAGGTACCCGTGAAGGTGAACAGGCCCACGATGGCGATCACCGCCTTGTTCAGCGGCACCATCACATGGCGCAGGATCTGGCCGAGCGAGGCCATGTCCAGCCGGGCCGCGTCGATGTAGTCGGCAGGCGTGCCCTTGAAGGCCTGCGAGATCATGAACACGCCCCAGCCCGACACCATGGACGGCAAGACCATCGCGGCGTAGGTGTTCAGCAAGCCCATCTGCCGCATCAACACGAACAGCGGCAGGGTCAGCAGCATGGACGGCCACACCATCTGGAAGAGCAGGAATTCGGTCAGTTGGCGATGACCCCGGCACTTGAGCTTGACGATGGCGAAGGCCGTGTAGACCGAGCTCAGCAGCACCGACGCGGTGACGATGCCGGTGACCAGGAATGAGTTGAACAGCGCGCCAACGAAGGGCCGGTCGAGCCGCTCGGTGCTGTCAAACAGGAAGCGGAAGTTGTCCAGGCTCCAACTGCCGCCCAGCAGCGAAGTCGTGTAGATCTCCGCTGTGGGCTTGAGCGAAGCGGTCAGCATCCAGAGGTAGGGGTAGAGCCAGGTCAGGGCCAGCGCATACATGGCGCCGGCGATCAGGCGGCTGCGCCAGCTGCGGGGGGCGGCGGCAGGTTTCATGCGGTCTCCACGTCGCGTTCGAAGAAGCGGCGGAACAGCCGGATGACGGCGTAGCTGACCACGCCCGTGATGATGGCCATCATGGCCGCGTGCCCAGGGCGCAGGCGCTGGAAGGCGGTCTCGTACATGACCAGCTGCGGCATGGTGGTGCTGTTCATGGGGCCGCCGCCGGTCATCACATAGGGCTCGGTGAAGATGGCAAAAGCCACGGCGATGGCCAGCACCACCACGGTGACCAGATGCGCATTCATCATCGGCAAGGTCACCTTGAGCAGGGTCTTCCAGGGGCCGCAGTGGTCCAGCTTGGCGGCGTCGTAGATTTCCTTGGGGATGGCGTTCAGGCCGGCGTAGAGGATGAGGCCGTAGTAGCCCACGTACTTCCAGGTGATGACCAGGGACACCGAGAACATCGCCATCGAGGGCGTGGACAGCCAGGGGATGGTGACGCCCAGGGTCTGCTGCAGGAAGGTGTTGAGCGGCCCGCTGGACGCGAACACCTTGGCGAACACCAGCGAGTACGACACGCCCGACGAGATGTAGGCCAGCAGGAAACACAGGGCGATGAAGGCCTTGCCGCGGCCCACATGCCGCAGGCCCAGCGCAAACGCCAGGGCCGCGGCCAGCACGATGGGGATGTAGTACAGCATGAAGCGCCCGACGTTTCGAAAGGCGACTTGGAACTCCGGGTCGTTGACGACGTAGATGAAGTTCTTCAGGCCCGACACCGCCGGCGTGCCGAAGAAGCGCCAGTCGGACACCGACAGGAACACCAGCCAGAGCGACGGGAACAGCCAGAACAGCAGATTGAAGGCCACGAAACCCAGCGCGATCAGGTCGCCCGCGCGCAGGCCCCAGGTCTTGAACAGGGCGCGGCTCATTGGGACCGCCGCAGCAGCGCGGTGGTGGCGCGTGCGGCCTCGGCGGCCACCTGCGGTACCGGCCGGGCATTGAACAACATGGCCTCCACCATCTGCGCACTCATGATCTTGTTGACATCGATGGTCTCCTCGATGGCCGCGGTGGGCACGCCCACATCCACATGGGCCGCGTACTGCGCCGCCAAGGGGTTGGCACGATAGAAGTCGCTGAAGATCGGGTTGGCCATCAGATCGCCACGGGCCGGGGGCATGCCGGTTTCCTTGAACCACAGCAGGCTGATGTCGTCGCTGGAGAACACCCAGGCCAGGAAGGCCAGCGCTTGCGGCTGCAAGCGGCTGGTCTTGAACAGCACGATGCCTTTTGAGTCGGCAAAGGTGTGCGCCTTGCCCGGGTGGGCCTGCTGGCTGGCCGCACTGCGCACCATGGGCCCGATGACGATGTGCTTGAGCGTGTCCGGGTGGTTTTGCTGGTAGTAGCTGATGTCCCAGGCGCCACGCGCCGCGCCGGCCACCAGGCCACGCGGCAGGGGGTCGTCGGTGTCGAAGTCAGGCGCCGTCCAGCGGTTCTGGAACATGGTGCGTATGAAGTTGAGCGCCTCCAGGCTGGCCTGGTTTTCGTACTGCGCCTGTCGGTCCAAGATGTAGGGCGCCCCGCCGCTGCAGGCGTAGTAGTAGGCGATGTAGTCGTACCAGCGGCTGCGCCATTCGCGACCGGCCAAGACCTGCATGCCCAGGCCCCGCTCCTGCTCGGCGCGGCGGCGGGACAACTCGTAGACGTCCTCGAAGGTCTTGGGCACCTCGGGGACGCCCAGGCGCGCCAGGATGTCGCCACGCCACCAGATCAGCATGGGGCTGAAGTACAAGGGCATCAGGTGGTCGTGTCCCGAGATGGCCAGATCGCGCATCATGGGCTTGAGCTGCCGCCGGGTCAGGATGTCCTCGAATCCCGGCATGCCCGACAGATCCTGCAACTGCCCCAGGTTGGCCAGTTGCGCCGCGAATCCCGGAAAGATGTTGGCCGACAGATCCGGCTCGCTGCCCGACACCAGGGCGGTGAGGATGGCCTCCTCCGACCCCCCAGTGGCGGGGATGGTGGTGAATTCCACGCGCCTGCCCAGGCCGCTTTGGTTCCAGCGCTGCACGGCAATGGTCCAGAAACGCTCCTCGGCCTGGTTGGGTGCCACCCACAACCGAATCGGCTTCAGGTCGCCGACGTCGTTCGGCTTGTTGCGGTCGGTGCAGCCCAGCAACGCGGGCAGCGAAGCCAGCATGGCGCACAGAAAGAGGCGCAGCAGTGTGCGCATCAGCGGCTGTCCCTCAGCGCCTGAAGGGTCAGCAAGGCCTCAATGGTGGACTCGGCGCCCGAATCCCGATTGACCTGGCCCGGGCCGACGATGCCGTCGAACACCCGCCCCGAGGCCGTGTCGACCATGGCTGTTGCGGCCGCATTGCGACCGTGGAACCAGGCGCCTGCGGCCTCGGCCAGGGCACGGTACTTGGCTTGCCCGGTCAATGCATGCGCCTTCAGTGCTGCAAAAACCATGGGCCGCAGGCCGTAGGCGATCTGCGGAAATTCGCGCCTGCTCACTTCCACGTAAGCGGCCCCTTCGGCGCGAATCTCGATGGCTTCGGCAAGACCCGTCTTCAGCAGATGGGGGTAGAAGTTGTCGATCTCTAACAAGGCGCTGGCGATGTAGTCCTTGCGCTGCAGGCGCTCACCGGCCGAGAGCAGGGCGTAGGCCTGCACATTGCCCCAGGCATGCCAGGTGTTGCGCCAGCTCAGGAACATGCCGTAGGGGTAGTGCTGGGCATCGCCCTTTTGCATCAGCAGCAGCCCGTCGGCCAGCGTTTCGATGAGCCGGCGCGCTGCCGCATTGCCGGTGCGCTGCAGGTGGGGCAGCAGGCCGATGATGGCTTCTGCGGCCTGGTCGGCGCCCGAGCCCGCAGGCAGCCAGTCCGGCACGGGCACGCCAGCCACGGTGGTGGTCTTGCGCGGTTGGTTTGGCAGGTCCTGCACCAGGTTGGCGACCAGCCGATCGGTGGCGGCGCGAATGCGCGCGGCCAAGACCGGCTCCGCGTCCAAGAGGGGCAACACCATCTCCAGCCCCCCAAGGGCGCGCAGCGACCACCAGTTCAGCTCAGCCACCGATGTCTTGTAGTCGGTGTTGATGCGCAGATCGCCCCAGAGGAAGTTGTTGAAGTAGCCGTTTTCGTTTTGCAGGTACAGCACAAACTCCGTCAGGCGGCGGATCTTGCGCAGCAGCTCGGGGTCCTTTGCCTGCTGCCACTCGCGCGCCAGCACGACCAGCGCGCGCGCCACGTCGTCGACGCAGGTGAAACCCTCGTTGGGCTCGATGTCGAAGCGGTAGTCAGGGTGCTTGGCGTAGATGTGGACCACCGCCATCTCGCGGCCGGCTATCACCCGATCAGCGTAGAGGTGATCGAAGTGCCGCAGGTTGAGCGCGCGGCCCGCCACCGCCAGCCCGTTCGATGCCGGTGGCGCGGCCATCGCCGGCACCGCTGCGGGCGGCGCGCCGTGCGCGTTTGCGTTTGCGTGCGCAAACAGCAGCAGCAACAACAGTAGCCAGCAAGATCGCTTCATCCGACTTCGTTCTGCGTGAACAGGCGTGGCAGGTGGCATTGCGGGCCGCCGCAGAGCCCGAGCCTGCCCCGTTTTGACGCAGGGCGCTCGGGGCATGCGGAGGTCGTGCGCCAACGCGCCCGACCTCCGGCGCGCGTCAGAAGATGACGCGAGCGCCCAGGCCGTAGCGGCGGCCATAGGCCTCGTAGTTGATCAGCCGCTGAGGGTAGATCGAGTACGAGTGGATGACCTCGTTGGACAGATTCAAGGCCTCGGCAAACACCGTCACGTTCTTGTTGATGGCGTAGCTGAAGTTGGCGCTCAGATCGCCATAGGCGGCCACGTCTTCCGGCTGGCCGCGCTTGCCGGCCTTGGTCTCTTGGTAGCCGTTGCGATAGGCGTAGGCCAGGCGGACCTGGACTGGACCCTGCTCATAGAACGCGGCCAGGTTGTAGGTGCTGATCTTCTTCTTGACGATGCGCGTCATGTTGGCCTGCACGCCAAACCCGTTGAACGGTGCCGGCAGACCGTTGAACAGGTACTGGCCGCCGAACTCGTAGCCGCTGAAGTCGTCCTTGTCCACGTTCTCAGGCCGTTCCAGGTCGAACACCAAGCCGGCGATGGTGACCTTGCTGGTCTGGCGCTTGGTCAGATTGGTCAGCTTCTTGGAGAACAGCGCACCGCTGACGTAGCTGCCCTTGCCGTCGTACCAGGTCAGCGCCAGGTCGAGGTTGTTGGCCAGCATCGGCTCCAGCCCCGGATTGCCATCGGTGATCTTGCGCTCACGGTCACGGGCGTTGATGTTGCGTGAGATCAGCAGGTCGTCCAGGCTGGCGCGGGTCAGGGTTCTGGAGGCCGCAGCCTGGAACAGCAGGTTGTTGCTGAGGTCGATCTTGAAGTTGGCGCTGGGCAGCCACTCGGCGTAGGACCCGCTCACCGTCAAGGGCTTGGGGTCGGACACCACGACGATGTTCTCGCCCGTGCCGTTGGCCGGCGGGTCGACTCGGATGATCTCCTGGCCAATGCCCTTGGAGGTGGTCGTGGTGCGCGCGTAGCGCAGGCCCAGGTTGGCCGACCAGTCACGCTTCTGGAACTCGCCCTCGAAGCTGGCCTGCAGGAACGCGCCGGTGGTCTTCTCCTGAACCGACCCGCTCTCGCGCGGCACCAGTTCGACACCAAATCCGTTGCCGTGTCGGCGGATCCATTCGCGCGTCGCTGCGGGGTTCTTGGACTGGTTGATCGCCGCATCGCTCAGCAGGTAGTCCCTCACCGCCGCGCTGTCGAACGACGGGAAGGCCGAGCTGAACATGCCGCTTCCGAGCAGGTTGTTTGAGCCGCTCGTCGGCGTGAAGAAGCTCTGCGGAATCGGGACTCCTTCGTACAGTCCCCACAGGCCCGGCGTGTCATAGCGCGACTTGGCTTTTGTCCGGTCCGAGTAGTTGAGGCCGAAGTCGAGCGACTTGGCCGGGCCTGCCATGAACTTGTACTTGCCCGTGTAGGTGGCTTGCTTGACGTCGTCGTCAACGCTGCGGCCTTCGTAAACGTGGCCGTTGAAGGTGGCGTGCGAAGCATCACTGACCGTGCCCAGGTTGGTGTAGGTGGGCAGGTTGTTGGGGCCGAGCTGGTACTTGAACGTTGAGGACGAGAACCCTGGCGCGTTGTGGGCCAGGTCGAACCAGTTCTGGTTGCCGCCATTGCTGTCGCTGGCTTTGGAGCCGGCAAGGTCGAACACCGAGGTGAACTGCGGCGACGCCTTCCACTCCGCGTTCAGGCCCAAGGCCTTGGTCTCGGCCAGCCGCGGGCGGCTGAAGGCAACGAGGCCGCTTCCCCATCCACCAGTGAAGCTGGTCACGGTCTTGGTGGCGTCGACGACCGCATCCTTCAGGCTGCAGCCGGGGCATGAGCCGGCGTAGAACGCCTTGCTGTTGTCGTTGACGTCGAGCTTGGAATACAGGCCATCGACCGTGACCTTCAATGCCGAGGACGGGCGCCACTGCAGCGTGATGAGCCCGCTGTTGCGCTCCCGGTTGGTGGTGTTGACGTCGTACTGCGTCCAGGTCGGCAGCGACACACCGGTGATCGAGGTGCCGCCGACGCCGGTCAGGGTCTGGTTCGCCTCGAAACCGTCGGTGAAGATGCGGTGGCCTTCGATCTTGCGATTGATGACCGAGAAGGCCAGCAGCGCACCGAAAGTGCCGTCGCTCGACTTCATGCTGTACAGGCCCGAGACCTGTGGCGAGAGCCCACCGCGCTGAGCGTCGTGGTTGGCCTGGGCGGAGAAGGCGATCCGGTTGCCGATGTTCAGCGGCTGTGCGGTGATCATGTTGATCGAAGCGCCGATGCCGCCTTCGACTTGGGCCGCGGTTGGGGACTTGAAGACGTCCACGCCGCTGATGAGCTCGGCCGGCAGGATGTCGAAACTGTAGGCGCGACCGGTGTTCTCGGTGGCCAGAATGCGGCCGTTGAGCAGTGCCGCGCTGAAATTGCTGCCCAGGCCGCGAACGTTGACGAACTGTCCCTCGCCCTGCTTGCGGTCAATGGTCACGCCCGGCATCCGGCCGATCGCCTCGGCGATGTTCTGCGCCGGCAGTTTGCCGATGTCGTCGGCCACGATCGAGTCCATGATGCTGTTGGCCAACAGCTTGTTGTCCAGCGCCTTCACTGCGGCCGCCCGGTAGCCCGTCACCTCGACGGTTTGGGGCTTGTCGGCATCGTCTGCCTTGGCCGGTGCGGCAGCGGACTGGGCCATGGCGCCCAGGGATACAGCAGAGGATAGGAATGCCCCGGTCAGGGCGATAGAGAGTTGCGTCTTCTTGAACTTCATCATGGTCTCCTGTCGTTGATAGAGAAATGCGCTGGCCGATGAAGTCACAAACGCTGCGTCGGTGCGCCCGGGCAGAAGGCCTCGTGCTGCTGGCCGCAAGGCCAGTCCAGCTGATCGCCTGCGGCCCGCTGGGACTTCATGAATGTTATCGATCTCAAACATGTGAACGATAACATTCCGCTGTCGGAGTCCATCTAGGGTTTACCAGCCTGTGCGCTGGCCGCTGTGGGTCCGGGGCACGACCGGGAGGCCACGCCCAAGGCGCGCGAGCGACAATGCGCCGACACAGCATCAAGGAATCCATGTCAGAACGCATGACGCAACAAGGACGGCCTGAATGCGCCAAGCGCTGCTGGACGGGACTGTGCGTGCGGCGCGCGCAAGCCATGAGCCATGGCTAAGCCCGAAAACCCGTCTGCGCGCCTTCGATCGGGCGCCACCGTGCTGGACGTAGCGCACGCTGCAGGCGTGTCCGCCATGACGGTGTCGCGTGTCGTCAACGGCAACGCCAACGTGGCCGAGTCCACCCGTCAGAAGGTGCTCGCCGCCATTGACGCGCTGAAATACAACGTCAATCTTGCGGCCCGCGCCGCACGTGTGGGCACGTTCCGGGTTGGCCTGCTGTACAGCAACCCCAGCCCCGCCTTCATGAGCGCCTTCCTGGTGGGGGCGCTGGAGCGATGCGGCCAGACCGGCGCCCAACTGATCTTGGAACAATGCAAGGACCTGCGCAGCCAGCGCCAAGCCATCGGCAGACTGCTGAGCCAAAGCGTGGACGGCATCCTGATCCCGCCACCGCTGTGCGACTCCAAGATCACGCTCCAGCAATTGGACGAAATGGGCATGCCGGCCGTGGCCGTGGCCACCGGCCGACCTTCGCCGCTGGCGTCGGCCGTGCGCATCGACGACTACGAAGGGGCGTTGATGATGACGCGCCACCTGATCGCCATCGGCCACCGCGACATCGCGTTCATCATGGGCGACCCCAAGCACACGCCGGCGCAGTTGCGCTACGCGGCCTTCGTCGACGGGATGAAGGAGGCCGCATTGCCCATTGCGCCGGAACGTATTGCACAGGGACTGTTCACCTACCGCTCGGGCCTGGAGGCCGCACGCCAGTTGCTGGGCCAGCCCACCCGGCCCACGGCCATCTTCGCCAGCAATGACGACATGGCCGCCGGCGTTATCGCAGTGGCGCATGGCATGCGCCTGCAAGTGCCGCAGGACCTGGCCGTCTGCGGCTTCGACGACACGCCCGTGGCCACCACCGTCTGGCCCGAGGTGACCACGATCCACCAGCCGATTGCCGACATGGCGCGGTCGGCCGTGGACCTGGTGATCGACCAGATTCGACGCCGGCGCGACGGGCAGCCCAAGCGGGTGCAGCACCAGGTACTGCCTTTCAGCCTGATCAACCGCGAGTCCTCTGGACGGGGGCCGCCGGCCAAGCAGTGTGGGCTGCGAGGGTGATCGAGCTGCTGACGTACGGCCTGCATCGTGTGCGGATCAACGCCACGTGATCGCGAGCGACCGCTTCGGAGAATGGGTGCGTTCGAGCAGCCGTCTGCCTGCGACGGCTGCATCGACAAAGATTCCCCTCGCTGCTTTTGGCGATGATCGTCATGTACACGCTGGGGGCGAGCCTGCTCAACATCTTCATCGCCCTGAGCGCGGTCGGGTGGGCTGGGACGGCACGCGTGGTGCGCTCGCAGACTCTGGCTCTGAAGAACAAGGAGTTCATCGATGCGGGCAGGGCCTTGGGACCGCACAGCGCGATCATGCCCAGGCACATTCTTCCCAACTGTCTGCCTCTTGAATAGATCCGGCTTTGCCGGGCTACTCAAATCCCCGCGGGGGACGGCCGGCTCGGCCGGCCTTGGGGCGCTCTCAACTCATCGTGCTGTTCACCCACAAGAACCCGGAGACATCACCGCGCTGCACCTGGCGCTCGAGCGCGAGTGCGGCCCGGCCGAGGGCGAGCGCTCGCTGTCGCTGGCCGAGGTGTTCGAGGACATCCTCGTGCCCATCGGCAAGCCCAGGGTCGCCGAGCTCAGCGCCGGCCATTGCGAGCCCAATCTGGCGCTGCCCTTGGGCGTCGAAGTCTGGCTCGATGCCGACGCACCGCGCATCGAGTTCCTGGAGTCGGCGAGCGCATGTTGATTGAAACGTTGGCCCAGGCTCAACCTGGGCGTGCGCGATCCCTGCGCTGTGAGTTGGTGGCCGGGCAAGCCGACTTCCGCCGGCTGGGCAGCATCGAAGGCCTGCGCGTCGATCTGCGCTACGCCGCAGCGAACAACTTCGTGGGGCGCAACCTGTACAGCGGGCTGGACTGCGCCTGGCTGCACCGCGAAGCGGCGCAAGGCCTGGAGGCGGCGGTGGCGTGGCTGCGCCAACACCATCCCGGGCACACCCTGCTGGTGCTCGATGCGCTGCGACCGCACCGCGTGCAAGAAGCGCTGTGGCAGGAGCTGGCCGGCACCGACCTGCGCCAGTACCTGGCCGATCCAGCCAGGGGCTCGATCCACTCGTTTGGCATGGCGGTGGACGTGGCCCTGCTCGATCCGCAGGGCGCCGAGCTCGACATGGGCAGCGGCTTCGACGACTTCACGCTGCTGTCGCACCCGCGCCTCGAGCAGGAGCATCTGGCCCAGGGCCGGCTCGATCAGATTCACATCGCCAATCGCCTGGTGTTGAGGCAAGCCATGCTGGACAGCGGCTTCACCGGCATCATGTCCGAGTGGTGGCACTTCCAGTTTGGCGACATGGCCACGGTGCGCGAGCACTACCTGCGCATCGAGTAGCAGCCGAACGGCCGGCCCGGTGGTTGGCGGCGATCAAGCGCTTGTGCCTCAGGGCGATTCCAGCCCCAGGGCCACATCGGCATGCAGCGCGGCCAGGCCCCGATCAAAGGTCACCAGTTTGCCGCCGTGCTGACGGGCCAGCGCGGCGAGATAGGCATCGGTGACTTGCCGGTGGCCGAGCACACCCTGCCAGTCGATCTCGGGATAAGCCAGCGAGTCAGGCCAGAACACATGGCGCGGGTGCGCCATGAGTTGCGCCAGGATTTGCCTGGCGGTCGACGCATCGACTTGCTCCAATCGCATCAGCAAGCGCAGCAGGGTGCCTTGCGTGATGGGGCAGGTGGCAAAGGGCTGAGCATGGCTCGCAAACCACTGCTGGGCCGGTGCGTGATGAACGTGGCCATGGCTGACCAAGGCCACCAGCACGTTGCCATCCAGCAGGTGCACGGTGGCGCTGTGCGCGCGTCGGCTCATTCGTCCTCCAGGGCCTTGACGTCTTCAGGGGTGATGGTGCGTTTGGACTTCAACACCGGCAAGCCCGTGATGGGGCTCGTGGCAAACGCAGGCGCGGTGGCCGGGCGCGCCGGCAAGGCCAGGCCGCGGCGGATGAGCTCGGCGGCGGTGTGGCTCAAGCTGCTGCGCGAATGCACCGCCAGGCTGGCCACGATGCGGTGCAAGTCGTCAGGCAGGTCGATGGTGGTGCGCATCAGCGCATCATGGTGCAGATGCATCATGATGTCAATAAAGAGCCTCAGAGCCGCGCAACGGCGACCGGTAACTCAGGCCTTGAGCAAGCCCACCAGGTCAAACGCCGTGTCGGCCGCCTGCGCCGGTGTGGGCAACACGCCCGCGTCCATCAACTTGCGCGCCAGCAAATGGTCCTTGGCGCTGTTGACCGAATCCACAGCCAACAATCGACCTGAGCGGAAGTGGTAGACCGAGAAGTTGCTGCCGGCCATGTCGCCGCGCACGGCCCACTCGTCGGCACCGGCGGACAGGCCCGCCATCTGCAGCTTGCAGTCGTATTGATCAGACCAGAACCAGGGCGTGGCCGTGAAAGGCCGCGTCTGGCCCAGCAGCGCTGCCGCCGCGCTGCGGCCCTGCTCGGTGGCGTTTTGCACCGATTCAAGGCGCAGCAGGCTGCCGTCGGGCAGGCGGCGCGCGCTGCAGTCGCCGGCGGCCACGATGCGCGCATCACTGGTGCGGCTGCAGTCGTCGACGACGATGCCGCGGTCGGTTGCCAGGCCGGCCGCGCGGGCCAGTGCGTCGTTGGCGGTCACGCCCACGCCCAGCAGCACCAGGCCGCAGGGCAGGCGCTGGCCGTCGGCCAGCAGCACGGCGCTGGCTTGGCCCGCCGTGGTCTCGATGGCGCTGATCTGCGCGTTCAGCACCAGTTCGACGCCATGCCGTGTGTGCAGCGCCGCATACCAATCGGACAGCACCGGCGCGAGCACGCGGCCCAGCAGGCGCGGCGCGGCTTCGAGCACGGTGACGGGCAGGCCTTTCTTGCGGGCCGTCGCGGCCACTTCCAGGCCGATGAAGCCGCCGCCGATCACCACCAGCGGCAGGCCTTGCGCGGCTGCTTGCGCCATGCTGGCGGCGATGGCTTCAGCGTCGTCGCGCGAGCGCAAGGCCAGCACATTGGTGCATCGCCGCCGGGCAGGCTCAGGCGGCGCGGCGTCGAGCCGGTGGCCAGCACCAGGCCGGTGTAGGGCAGCGTCTGGCCATCGCTCAGCGTCACTTCGCACTTCGCGCGATCGATGGCCTGCACGCCCACGCCCGGGCGCAGCTCGATCTGCTTGCGCGCCAGCGCCTCGGGGCTGCGCATCTGCAATTGCGCTGCCTCCATCTCGCCGGCCAACCAGGCCTTGCTCCGCGGGGGCCGGTGGTAGGGCGGGTGCGCCTCGTCGCCGAGCAGCGTGATGGCGTCGGTGCAGCCACCGGCGCGCAGCGCTTCCGCCGCCGCGATGCCGGCCACGCCGTTGCCCACGATGACGATCATGCCCGCGCCTCGTCCGTTCGAGGCGCTCATTCCTGCGTTTCGGGCAGCTGCACCGTGCCGCCGTCCAGCGCCGCGCTGGCCTTGATCTGGCAGGCCAGGCGGCTGTTGGGGCGGCGCTCGGCGGCCACGTTGTCCAGCATGTCGAGTTCGGTGGCGCTGGGCGCGGGCAGCACGGACATCAGCAGCCCGTCCACGTAGCAATGGCAGGTGGCACAGGCGCAGGAGCCGCCGCACTCGCCGAGGATGCCCTCGATGCCATTGGCGGTGGCCGCCTGCATCAGGCTCCAGCCGTCGGGCACGTTGACTTGGGCGCTGGTGCCGTCGGCTTCGATGTAGGTGATGTTGGCCATGGTGCGTGCAGTGTCGATGAAGCGCTCACTGTACCGTTGTCAGGTCCAGCACCAGCGGGCTGCGGAAGGTGGACGACGGCATCCAGGCCAGCTGGTCGGCGACGCGCTGGTACTCGGGCACCACCTGGTGGAATTCGTCGAAGGCAATCTTCACGCCCAAGCGCGCAATGGCCGTGCCCAGGCAGGCGTGCACGCCGCCGCCAAAGCCCAGGTGGCCGCGTGGCTTGCGGGTGATGTCGTACACGTCGGGGTTGGGGTATTGGCGTTCGTCGCGGTTGCCGCTGCCGTACGCAAGGCAGACGAAATCGCCTTCCTTCATGGTCTGGCCATGCAGCGTGACGTCTTTCATGAGCCGGCGACGGAAGCGTTGCGCCGAGGTGTTGAAGCGCAAGCTTTTCCTCGATCGCGTCGGGCAGCAGCTCGGGGTTGGCCACCACGGCCCGGCGCGCGTCGGCGAAGCTGGCCAGGTTGTAGGCGAACATCATCATGAAGCCGCCCAGCGACTCCACGCCCGCCATGATCAGCGTCGTGGTGGTGAGCAGCACCTCGCGGTCGTCCAGACGATCGCCGTCGATCTCGGCCAGCGCGAAGTTGCTGATCAGGTCGTTGCGCGGCTCGGCGCGCCGCATCGCGATCACCTTGGCGGCGTAGTCCTGCATCCAGTTGTAGGCGGCGATGTGCTCGGGGCCCTTGGCGCGGGTGCGCGAGTCGCTCTGCACCATCAACACCGCGTTGTCGCGCACCTCCTGCTCGGGCACGATGGCCTCGTCACCCATGGGCAGGCCCAGCGCGGCCATCAGCACCTTCACGGTGAATTGCGAGGACACGTCCTTGAAGTCGAACTGGTCCACGCCCTTCAACTGGGCGAAGACCTGCTGTGCCACGGCGCGGATCGGCTCTTCCAGCGCCATCAGGTTGCGCTTCATGAAGGCGTGCTGGATCAGGCCGCGCAGGCGGTCGTGCTTCGGCGGGTCGGAGCTGCCCAGCGTGGCGCCCGCGCGGCCGGGCAGCTCGGTCATCAGGTTGCCGCTGGCCGACGAGTAGGTGGGCCAGTCCTGGCCTGCCGAGACGATGTCGGCGTAGCGGGACAGCACCCACATCTGCGCCTCGGGGCTCCAGAAGCAGGGCTGCTCGTCGCGCAGGCGCTTGTAGTAGGGGAAGGGGTCGGCGTCGATGGCCGGTGAGTAGGGTCGAAGGCAAACATGGCGCGGGTCTCCTGGCGGGTGTGCGGCGGCGGCCGCCCAAGCTGCGGATTCTGGGCAAGCGCCGGCCGCCAAGGCCCTGGACAAACCCCGCCGAGGACTTGCACTTTTCACGTACATTGCCCGATACCGCCGTCCCCCGAATGCCCATGCCGCCGTCCCCGTCCACCCGCCACTTCCCGCGGTCGGCCGCACGTGGTGTCAAGCCTCACCTGCCGGCGTTTGCGCTATACGGCGAGGAGGGCGTTCCCGCTGCGGAGCTGCTGCACATCGAGCCCATCCAGTCGCGCAGCCGCCGCTACGACTGGGAGATCGAGGCCCACGTGCACCAGGGTTTGCACCGTGATCTGGCTGCACCGCGGGCCGGTGCAGGCGATGTTGACGAAACCCGTGTCATGGGCCATGGGCCCGGCGATCATCGTCATCCCGCCGGGCGTGGCGCACGCTTCCGTTTTTCACCGGCCAGCGATGGTCACGTGCTCACGGTGAATGCGGCCATGTTGGCCGAAGGCGATGCCCCCGAGGTGGGGGCCGCGCTGCAGGCCTTGTTCGCCACGCCCCGCACGCTGGCACCGGACGCGGCTTCTCCGGACGTGGGCCGCCTGCAGCACCTGTTCGAGGCCTTGCAGGCCGAGTCCGACGCCGCCGACAGCGCGGCCAGCCCTGGTGCCGCGCTGGCTGGCGCGCTCGGTGATCTGGCGCCTGGCGCGGCTGAACGAGCACGAGGTCATGACCGCCGCGCAGCGTGGCGGCACCGGGCGGCGGTCGCCTTTACGCGCTGGGTGGTGTTGATGGAGGCTCATTACCTCGAGCATTGGCCCGTGTCGCGCTACGCCGAGCGCCTGGGCTCACGCCCGAGCGCCTGAATCGCATGGTGCGCGCCGAAACGGGTCTGAACGCGCAGGCCCTGCTGCACGCCCGCCCGGTGCGCGAGCGCCCGCCGCCGGCTGGTGCACGTGGCCGCGCCGGTGTCGCGGCTGGCTATGAGTTGGGCTTCGAGGACCCGGCCTACTTCTGCCGCTTCTTCAAGCGACACACCGGTTTCGAACCACGCGACTACCGGGCACGGGCGGCGCTGCCAGCAGCGGGCGACGCCGTGCCGCTGGCGGCCGACTGATTGGCGATCGCTGCCGCACAATGTTGGCACACAGCTTCTCGAGCATCGATGCAAGCCTCCAACACCTGCCGGTCTTCAACCCGCGCCCGCGCATTGAGTCTGTCGAGATCGCGCCGGGCCAGCAGGCCCATGTGATCGACGACGTTGCTGAACCCGAGGCCCTGGTGGACTTGGCGGTGCAGCACCGCGCGTGCCTCAGCGCCTGCGGGCTACGCCCACCCGGGCGTCGAATGGTGGATGCCGCCCGACTTCGCTGGCCGGCTGCCGACGATTTCTTCCGCATCCACATCCGTCGCCTGCTGGCGGACGGCGCACGCTGGCGATGAGCTGCCGCCTGTCGATGGTGGACTTCGCGCCGCACGAGCTGGCGCCGCGCCAGTGGAGCTGCCACCGCGACGTCAACGACGTGCACCCCGGCCAGTGCGCGGCGGCATCGGTGCTCTACCTGTTCCACGAGGTCCGCGCTGGGCGGCACCAGTTTCTATGCCAAGCGACCGCCCGCCGGAGATCGATTGGTTGGTGCGCGATGCCGTGGCCATGGACGGACGGCGTTCACGCAGCGCCATGGTGTCGCGCCGGGCTACATGGCCGGGTCGACCGACCACTTCGAGCGCACGGCCGCCTGCCCGCGCGCTGGAACCGCATGGCAGCCCTACGACGGCACCGTATTCCACAGCGGGACATCGGTTCGCCGCAGGCCCTGGTGGCCGACCCGCGCGCCGGGCGACTCACGCTCAACGGCTTTTTCAGCTGCTCGAGTACGGCCACCTGAGCCGCGCTGCACCGGGCCCAGCTCACCCAACCATCAAAGGAGACACGCCATGCCATCTGATGCCATCTTGCTCGCTCCCGCGCCGCGCCGCCAGCATCGCTGCCGGTCACCGGCACGACCGCACCATCAACGACGAGCTGGACGCATGCCCGAGCAGTGTCCCGGACAAGACTGCGCCTGCCCGGTGCAGCTCGAATCGGGCCGTCGAGCGCTTCACACAGCAGCTTGCCCGCCCGCCGACCGCATCGCCAAGGGTCTGGTGCGCCTGGGCGTGGGGCGCAACGATCGTGGTGTCGGTGCAGCGGCCCGCCCGGCTGGGCCTTCACCGCCACCTACCTGCCTGCTTCGCGCATCGGCGCGGTGCTCAACCCGCTGATGCCGATCTTCCGCGAGCGCGAGCCCTCGTTCATGCTGGCGCACGCCGCAAGCGTCTTCATCGCCCAAGACCTACCGCGGCTTCGATTTCGAGAAGATGGCCATGGGGCTGAAGCACAGCCTGCTCCCCGCGCTGCACATCGTGGTGGTTGGGGTGGCCACCAGACCGAAGCTCTGCACTGGCTGTTGTCCGGCCCCACCTGGGAGAACGAGCCCGATGCGCGTGCCCGGCTCAGCGCCGAGCGCCCCCGTGCCGGACGACATCACGCAGTTGATGTACACCTCCGGCACCACGGGCGAGCCCAAGGCCGTGATGCACAGCGCCGCCAACACCCTGCTGGCCAACGTCATTCCCGTGCGCAGCAGCTGCGCCTGGGCGCGGACGACGTGCTGCTGGTGGCCTCTTCGCTGATGGCGCACCAGACCGGTTTCATGTACGGGCTGATGATGCCCATCGTGCTGCGTGCGCCAGCGCTGTCCTGCAGGACACCTGGGAGCCGAAGCGCCTGCGGCGCTGATTCGCGAGCATGGCTGCAGCTTCATCGATGGTGTCCACGCCGCTGCTCACCGACCGCACGCACGGTGATCGAGCCGGCGCAGGAGGTGCCCACCTTGCGCAGCGTGCTGTGTGCCGGGGCGTTGATCCCGGGGCTTCGGTGAGCACGCCTCGCAAGGCCCTGGGGCACCGCATCGTGTCGGGCTGGGGCATGACCGAGAACGGCGCCGTCACGATGACCGGGCTGGACGATGACGATGCGCTGGCTTCCAGCACCGACGGCCGCCCCCTTGCCCGGCGTGGGAGATCAAGGTGGTGGACGTGGATGGCAGCACCCCGCCGGTCGGCCAGTCCGGCCAGCCGCTGGTGCGGGCCTGTTCCAACTTCGGCGGCTACCTCCAGCGCCCGGCAGTGGAACGGCACGGATGCGCAAGGCTGGTCTGACACCGGCGACCTGGCCTGCATCGACGGGCGGGGCTATGTGCGCATCACCGGGCGCAGCAAGGACGTGATCATCCGCGGCGGCGAGAACATCCCCGTGGTGGAGATCGAGTCGTTGCTGTACAAGCACCAG
>JADKIA010000021.1 GCA_016721465.1 Ideonella sp.
GCCCGCCCGCGCTGCAGCACGGTGGTGCTGGGTGGCCACCAGACCAACAGCTTCCACTCGCTGCTGTCCGGTTCCACCCGGGAGAACGAGCTGATGCGCGTGCCCGGCTCAGTGCCGAGCGCGCCCAAAGCCGGACGACATCACGCAGTTCACGTACACCTCCGGCACCACGGGGGCGAGCCCAAGGCCGTGATGCACAGCGCCAACACCCTGTTGGCCAACGTCATTCCCCAGTGGCGCAGCTGCGCCTGGGCGCGGACGACGTGCTGCTGGGTGGCCCCGCCGATGGCGCACCAGCTCGGCTTCATGTGCTGGCCGATGATGCCCACTGTGCCGCGCGCCAGCGCTGTCCTGCAGGACACCTCCGCTCGGAAGACGGTGGCGTGCTGATTCGCGAGCATGGCTGCAGCTTCACGATGGTGTCCACGCCGCTGCTCACCGGACCTCGCACGCACGGTGACCGAGCTGGCAGGAGGTGCCCACCTTTGGCGCAGCGTGTTGTGTGCCGGGCGCTGATCCCGGGGCCTTGGTGGAGCACGCCCGCAAGGCCCTGGGCACCAAGATCGTGTCGGGCTGGGGTAAGCGACCGAGAACGGCGTGCTGGCGCGATGACCGGGCTGGACGATGACGATGCGCTGGCCTCCAGCACCGACGGCCTCGCCCCTTGCCCGGCGTGGAGATCAAGGTGGTGGACGCGGGATGGCAGCACCCGGCCGGTCGGCCAGTCCGGCCAGCTGCTGGTGCGGGCCTGTTCCAACTTCGGCGGCTACCTCCAGCGCCCGCAGTGGAACGGCACGGATGCGCGAAGGCTGGTTCGACACCGGCGACCTGGTCTGCATCGACGCCAAGGGGTTGCGTGCGCATCATCACCGGGCGCGGCAAGGACGTGATCATCCGCGGCGGCGAGAACATCCCCGTGGTGGAGATCGAGTCGCTGCTGTACAAGCACCCGGCCATCGCGATGGCGTACACCGTCGCTCATCCCGACGAGCGCCCGGGCGAGCGCGCCTGCGCCACCGTGGCACTCCCGGCGGGCCAGCGCCCTCGACTTCTCGCAGGCATGGTGGCCCACCTCGAGGCGCAGAAGGTGGCCCGCAACTACATGCCCGAGCGCCTGCTGGTGATGCCCGCGCTGCCGGCCAATACGCCGTCCGGCAAGATCCAGAAGTTCTGGTTGCGGGCGCGAGATGCCGGGAGGCCACTGAGCGGCCAGCGCGCTCGCTTGCCGCCGTTACGCGATCGCGCTCTTCGACGTCCGCCAGCTTTCGCCGTCGCCTGCGAGCGGCAGGCCCAGCGGCATTACGGGCCGTTGGTTACGCGAATGAACCAGACGCAGTACAAAAGCCCTCGCAGCCACCGGCCGGGGTCGCCTGACCTGGGCTGGCTGACGACGGCACCCGCACCAACGACCCCGAGCGCACCATGGGGCCGACATCGTGGGGGTGGCCACGCGGGAGTTCGCAGACAAGGGCCTGGCCGGGGCGCGCATCGACGACATCGCCGAGGCCACGCGCGCACCAGCAAGCGGATGATCTACTACTTCGGCAGCAAGGAAGGCCTTTACATCGCCGTGCTCCGAAGAAGCCTACCGGCGCATCCGCCACATCGAGAACGGACTGCACCCTGGACGACCTGGCGCCTGCGGACGCGCTGCGCAAGCTGGTCGGCTTCAGGTGGACTACCAGCTGGCCAATCCGACTTCGTGCGCCTGGTGATGAACGAGAACAGCCACCGCGGGGAATGACTTCGCGCAGAGCAAGACGATCCAGCCCAACGTGCCGGCCATCGGTGCGGTGCGAGGGGTCTCCGGCGCGTGGCCTGGCCAAGGGCATGTTCCGCGCAGGCATCGACACCGTCGACCTGCAGGTAACTCGTGGTCGCGCGCTGAGCTTGTTCAACGTCGCCAACACGCCACACCTTCGCGCTGATCTTCAAGCGCGATCCTGACGCCGGCCGCCATCGTGGCGCGCCGCGACAGATCGTCGGATGATGGTGCGCTTGTCAGGAAGTAGCCCGATGTGGCACCTGCAAGTCGGTTTTCCTGTATAAAAACTAACCGGCTCGTGTTATCATTCGGGTCCGGGCACCAACCCAGGAGACTTCCCGATGAAAAAGACTGATCGACGCCTATTGCAAGCTGCCAACGCCGATCGCCTTGCTGCTGCTGGGCATGTAGCTGGTGTTCGGCAACGTGGTGCTGCGCTACGGCTATCAACTCCGGCATCGCGATCTCAAGAAGTGGCCGCGCTGGCTGGCTGGTCTGGATAACCTTCCTGGGCGCCGTGGTGGCCCATGCGAGAACGGGCGCACCTGGGCGTGGACATGCTGGTGTCGCGGCTCGGCCTGGCGGGCAAAGCGCTGCCCTGGCGGCCAGCTGCCTGCATGCTCTGCATCCTGTGGCTGTTGTTATAGAGGCGGAAGCTGGCGCAGGTGCGCATCAACTGGGACACCGAGAAGCGCCCGTCACCGGCTTACTCCACCGCCATCTTCTAGCCTCGGGCGCGGTGTTCGCGGTATGGCGGCCCGCATCGCGTGCTGCGGATGGCGTGCGGCTGCTGACAGGCAGGTGTCGGTGGTCGAGCTGGTGGCCTCAGGAGAGAGAAGCCGGTGCGCAGGTGCAGGAGCGTCCCCACGGGTCGCTAGGGCACGCTACAAGCACCCTCCCGCCGACCGCTAAGTGCCAGTCCCGACGCTCCCCAGCGTTCCTATCCCCATGACCATCCCGATGTTTCAGCGTGGCTCGCTGCTGCTGCCAGCGGGCCTTCGGCATCCCTATTGCCTATCGCCGTTGATTGGCCTCGGCGCGCGCCCTCATCGTTGCACCTGAACATGTTCCACGCACAGATCCTGGCGCAGAACGTGGTCACGGCGCCGACAGTTTCCCGCCGCTGGCGTGCCCTTTCTTCATGCTGGCCGGCGGAGATCATGAATGGGCGAACCTGTCAGACGCATCGATCAACCTGGCGCTGGCTTCGGTGGGCCATGCGCGGCGGCCTGGGCTCGTGGCCATCGTGGCCCGGTTTGCCACGACTGGCCGCGCGCTGTCCGGTTCGGCCGTGGCTGACACGCGGGGGCGCTGGCGGCTGCTGCTGCTCCCCCCATGATGGTGAAGGCCGGGCTAACAAGGCGCGGCTGGCGGCCTGATCGCCTCGGCTCGCAGTCATCGCGCTTCCGGTCACCCGCCGAGGATCGGGCTCGCTCGGCGTTCGGGCGTGGCGGCCAACGTGTCGATCGCAAGCTGTTCATGGCGGCCGCATCGTGCCGGCCTGCTGATCGGCCTTGCTCTGTGCGTGGCCCGGGGCTGGCTGGTGGCAAGAACGAGAAAGTCACGCCGCCGCCCGCCAGCTCGAGTCGATCGCCCGAAGGCGCTGCGCGAAGCCACCTGGGCGATGGTGCTGCCGGTGATCATGGTGGTGGGCCTGAAGCTGGGCGTGTTCACGCCGACCGGAGGCCGCGGTGGTGGCGGCGGTCTATGCGATGCTGGTGGCGACCGTGATCTACCGCGAGACGAGCCTGCGCCAGTTGTACGCGGCTTTGTCACTGCCGCGAAGACCACGGCCATGATGATGTTCCTGGTGGCCGCCGCGATGGTGACCGCCTGGCTGATCACCGTGGCCGACACCCGGCCAAGACCATGGAACTGCTAGCCCTTCATGGGCAACCAGATCCTGCTGATGAGCGCCATCATGGTGCTGGTGATGGCGGTGGGCACGGCGATGGGTCGGCGACGCCGACCATTTTGATCCTGACGCCGGTGTTGATGCCGGTGGTCAAGGCCGCCGGCATCGACCCGGTGTATTTCGGCGTGCTGTTCATCATCAACAACGCCATCGGCCTGATCACGCCGCCCGTGGGCACGTGCTCAACGTGGTGGCCGGCGTGGGAAAGATGAAGATGGACGAGGTCACGCGCGGCGTCGTGCCGTTCATGATCGCGCAGTTCACGTCATGTTCCTGATGGTGTTCTTCCTTGGTTGGTGACCGGACCAGCCTGCTGGTTCGCCAACTGATCCGTGCCCCAAGCGTTCTCACCGCTCCCAACCCTTTCCGTGAGACAACCCATGAAACGACTGTTCATCAAGACCCTGTCCTGCCAGCTGCCGCCTTTGCATTGGCCGGCGCAGCCACGGCGCAAGAGCGCACTTTCAAATTCGCATTGCAGAACCCCGACGGTCACCCACTGGAGCAGGGCGCGACGAAGTCCGCCGAGCTGGTGGCGGCCAAGTCGGGCGGCAAGATGAAGGTCACCGTCTTCCCGGCGGCACGCTGGTGGTGACGCGGCCAACGTGTCGGCACTGCAGGGCGGCACCATCGAATTCGTGATGCTCAACCCGGGCATCCTGGCGCAGCAGGTGAAGGGGATTTCGAGGTTCACGACTTCCCCTTCATGTTCGCGAACGCCAAGGAGGCCGACGCGATCGTCGACGGCGGCTTCGGCCAGAAGCTGCACGCTGTTGGCTGAGAAGGGCATCATCGGCCTGGCCTACACCGAGCTGATTCCGCAACCTCACCAACAGCAAGCGGCCCATCAATACGGTGGAAGACCGCGGGCCTGAAGCTGCGCGTGATCCCCAATGCGATCAATGTGGACTGGGTCAAGGCCGAGGGTGTTAACCCCACGCCGATGGCCTTTTCCCGAGGTGTACGCGGCCTGGAGCAAAAGGCCATCGACGGGCAGGAAAACCCGTTGAGCGTGATCCTGGCCAACAAGTTCTACGAGGTGCAGAAGAACCTGGCCATCACCAACCACCAGTAATAACCCGCAGTCCCTCATCTTCAGCAAGAAGATCTGGGACACCCTGAGCTCCGCCGAGAAGAGGTACTGCAGGACGCTGCCACCGAGGCCGCGCGGCGAGCGCAAGGTCAATCGCGGATGCCGCGGCCACCCAAACTGGGTGAGCTGGAAGAAGAACGGTATGCAGGTGACCGAGAGCTCGGCCGCCGAACAGGCCAAGCTGCGCGACGAGTGCCGCCGGTGATCGAAAAGCGATGGCGCGGCCATCGCCGCCACCGTGGCCGAGCTGCAGGCCGAACTGGCTGCTGCGCAAGTGAACGGCATGGGGCCGACCGAGAGATATGCGGGCCGCGACCAGGCCGCTGATCGGCCTGATCGGCGCCGGCATCCGAGTCGCTCACGCCGGCGATGAGTGGAGGAGGCGTCGCACCACGGGCTGCACCTGCACTACCAGCCGATCGACCTGACCGCAGTGCCGAAGGCGCGGCAGCAGTTGCTGGCGCTGATCGGCGCGGCACGCACCATGGGGTTCTCCGGTCGAACATCACCTTCCCCTGCAAGCAGGCGGTGATCCCCTGCTGGACGATCTGTCCGACGAGGCGCGGGCCATGGGCGCGGTGAACACCGTGGTGTTTGCGACGGCCGGGCCATTGGCCACAACACCGATGGCTTGGCTGGGCGCGGCTTTCAGCGCGCCTTGCCCGACGCGGACCTGGGCCGCGTGGTGCTGCTGGCACCGGCGGCGCCGGCCGGCCATTGCGCATGCGGTGTTGGCGGCTGGGCGCGCGCCATCTGGTGCTGGTGACCGCGGCCGATCGCGCCGTGGCCCTGGCCGAATCGCTGAACGCGCAGCATGGCGCGGGGGCGGAGTGCCGATGTCGATGTGACGTGCGCTGCCAGGCGCCACCGGCGTGATCCACGCGACACCCACCGGCATGGCCAAGTTGCCCGGCCTGCCCCCGCCCGCCGAGGCGCTGCACCCGGGCCTGCGGGTGTCGGAGGTGGTGTACTTCCCGCTGAAACCGAGCTGCTGCGCGAGGCCCGGGCGCGTGGCTGCGCCGTGTCCGATGGCGGTGGTATGGCCGTGGGCCAGGCCATCGGTGCTTCGAGCTGTTCACGGCCGCGCAGCCGACGCGGCCCGCGTGGACGCGCATTTTCGCCGGTCGTCGCCGCGACGATTGACCGACCCGCCCCCATGCTCAAGGAGACACGCCCCATGACCGAAGCCGCGCGCGACCGCGAAGCCATTGGCGAGGTGCCCAACCCGCTGGGTCTGGACGGCATCGGAATTCATCGAGTGATCGCCACCACGCGCCCGCAGGCGCTGGGCCAGGTGCTGGAGATGATGGGCTTCAGGCCCGTGGCGCGGCACCGCTCGCGCGAGGTGCTGCTGTATCGCCAGGGCAGCATGAACGTGGTGATCAATGCCCACGTCAGTGCCCGTCCCAACAGCGTGCAACCCACCGAGACCCCGGTGCTCGCCGCCGTGGCGCTGCGCGTGCGCGATGCCGCGGCCGCCTACCAGCGTGCCTGGGCGGGGCGCCTGGGCCGTGCCGACGAAGGTGGAGGTGATGGAGCTGAACATCCCCGCCATCCACGGCGTGGGCGCCAGCCGCATCTACTTCGTCGACCGCTACCGCGACTTCTCCATCTGGGACGTGGACTTCGTGCCCATCCCCACGGTGGACCAGCGCCCGCCGGCGCTGGCGGGGCTGCACTGGTTCGGCGTCGTGCAGTACATCGGCACCGACCGCATGGACGACTGGACCGAGTTCTACCGCGAGTTGTTCGGCTTTGCCGAGCTGTCCGACGAACAGCGCTTCGGCATCCTGCCCAAGGGCCGCATCCTGCAAAGCCCCTGCAAGCGTTTCTACCTTCAGCTGATCGAGCCCGAGCCCGGCATCGTGGAGATCGAAGGCGAAGAGAGCCTGCAGCGCATGGGCCTGGGCACGCCGGAAGTGCCCGCCGCCGTGGCTGCGCTCACCGGGCGCGGCGTGGAGTTCGTCGAAGGCAGCGACGTGCACACCGATGCGCGCGGCGCCATCACCCGCAACTGGTTGGGTGGGGTGATGTTCGAACTGGTGAACAACATCCCCCCCGAAGCGCCTTCGGCGCCTCCCCCCAGGGGGGCGACCCCGGTGGCCCGGCAAAGCCGGTTCCACGGCGTCCGCTGGCAGCGGCGAGGTCGTCCCTCGATCACACCATTGCGGCGCCAACCGGCGATTGACATGACCCAGCGCTCTGGCAACTTCGATGACTTCGGCATGGACACCATCACGCTGGCCGGGCCGCTGGAGGCCAAGCTGCGCGCGATGCAGGAGGCCGGCTTCTCGCAAGTGATGCTCAAGGCCAACGACATCGTCGGCCATGCCGATGGCATCGCGGCAGCGGTGCAGGCCGTGAAGGCCAGTGGCCTGCGCGTCACTGGGTTCGGTGCTGCGCGATTTCGAGGGCCTGTCGGGCCACCTGCACGACTACAAGGTGGACATGGCCAAGGCCATGCTGGAGATGGCCTACTCGCTCGGAGCGCCGGTGCTGCTGGCCTGCTCGTCGACCAGCCAGCACGCGAGCGCCGATCTCGACGTGATCGCCCGCGACCTGCGCAAGCTGGCCATGCTGGCCGTGCCGCTGGGCATCCGGGTCGCCTACGAGGGCCTGAGCTGGGGCCGCACGATCAACGAGTTCACCACCGCCTGGGACGTGGTGTGCCGCGCCGACGCGCCCAACCTCGGCCTGGGGGCTGGACAGCTTCCACGCCTTCGCCACCAAGACCTCGCTCGACGACCTGGACCTGATCGATCCGCGCAAGATCTTTCTCGTGCAGCTGGCCGATTTCATGTGGCAGGAGATCCGCACGGTGGAAGAGCGCATCAGCACCGCGCGCACCTTCCGCGTCTTTCCGGGCGAAGGCGTGCACAGTGAGCAGGTGGCCGACCTGGTGATGCGGCTGGCCGCGCTCGGGTACCGGGGCGACTACAGCTTCGAAGTCTTCAACGACGACTACCAGCAAATGCCGCTGTCCCTGGTGGCCCAGCGAGCGCGACGTTCGGCCGAGTGGCTGGGCGAAGAGGTGTTGCGCCGATCGGTGCCCTTGCCCAACCGCATGCGCCTGAAGGCGCGGTGAACGGGTTAACCTACGTCCCACTCCATACCGGTCGATCCCATGAAAGTCCCTTGTCCTCAACGGCCCCAACCTCAACCTGCTGGGCCTGCGCGAGCCGGCCGTCTACGGCTCCACCACGCTGGACGACGTGGAGCAGCTGTGCCGTGACACCGCTGCGCGCCTGGGCGTGGACGTCGAGTGCCGCCAGTCCAACCACGAGGGGGTGCTGATCGACTGGATCCACGAGGCGGGCGCTGCTTTCCGCAGGGGCGAACTGGCGGGCGCGGTGTTCAACGCCGGCGCCTATACGCACACCTCGGTGGCCCTGCACGACGCCATCAAGGGCAGCAGCCTGCCGGTGATCGAGGTGCACATCTCCAACGTGCATGCGCGCGAGGCCTTCCGCCACCACTCCTACCTTTCACCAGCCGCGGCGGGCATCGTGGTCGGGTTTGGCGTCGATGGCTATGTGCTGGGCATCGAGGGGCTGGTGCGGCGAGCGCGCCAAGGCTTGAACCGCGGCGTCACGGCGCCTGCCAGGCCTGCGGGTCGAATCGACCGCGCAGGCCGATCATCACCAGGGTGCCCGAGGGCGAACCGTTGGTGGCCGACGCCCGCGTCAGCTGGGTGCGCATTCCGACGGTTTGCACCAACCAGCGCTGGCCTTGGCCATCGACCACCCAGCCCTTGGCGCGCAACAGCCCCGCCTCGGGCGCCGACAAGCGCGCGGTGAGTGCGTCCAGGTCAGCGCCCGGGGGCACATCGAGGCGGTGACTCACGAAGGCATCGGCCGCCGGGGCCGAGGGTTTGAGCCCCCATGGATCGGGTCGCCATGGCCGCGCACCGTCGTCACTGGGCGCAGGCAGCGTGCCGTAGACCAGATCGGCCGGCACCTGCGCCTGCACGCAGGCCGCGCAGGCCGCCTGTGGCGCCATGCGCCGCAGCCACGTGCGCAGCTCGGCCAGCGCTGCGGGCGCGATGGCATCGGCCTTGTTCAGCAGCAGCAGATCGGCATCGGCCAACTGCTGGCGCACGGTGTCGCCCACGTAGCGGTCGGTGGCCTGCGCACGCAGCGTGAGCGCATCGGCCACCACCACGATGCCTTCCAGGTGCAGGCCCGGCGCCAGGCGGGCGCTGCGCGCCACCGCTGCCGGCAGGCCCACGCCGCTGGTCTCGATCAGCACGCGTTGCGGCGGCTGGGCTCGCCGTTGCAAGCCGGCGAGCGTGCCCACCAGGTCGGAGCCGAAGCTGCAGCACACGCAGCCGCCGGCCAGGCTCAGCACCTCGCCGTCCTGGCCGACGATCAGGTCGGCGTCGATGTTGAGCGCGCCGAAATCATTCACCAGCACGGCGATGCGCTCTCCGTCCGCCTGGCGCAGCAATTGGTTCACCAGCGTGGTCTTGCCGGCGCCCAGGTAGCCGCCGATCACGTGCGTGGGCAGCCGCATCGCGCCGATGTGTCAAGACTGGGGAACAGTGGCTGGCGCCTGAAAGACGCGTCCGCCCTGCACGGTGCCCCACACCCGCAGGTCCTTGAGCTGGGCCGGTGGCACGCTTTCGGGGTCGTCGTCGAGCACGCAGAAGTCGGCACGCTTGCCGCATTCGATCGAGCCGATCTCGCCGTCCAGGTGCAGCGTGCGCGCGGCGCCGAGCGTGATGGCTTGCAAGGCGTCGGCCACGGGAATGCACTCGCCCTCGCCCAGCACGCGGCCGCTGGCGGTGAGCCGGGTCACCGCGCACCAGGCGGTGAACAGCGGGCCCAGCGGCGTGATGGGTGCGTCGCTGTGGATGGAATAGGGCACGCCGGTGTCGCGCGCGGTGCGGCAGGCGTTCATGCGCTCGGCGCGCTCGGGGCCTACGGTGGTGGCGCGGTGCTGGTCGCCCCAATAGAAATGGTGGTTGGCGAACAGGTTCACGCCCATGCCGAGCGCGCGCATGCGGCGGAACTGCGCCGCATCGGCCAGCTGGCAATGCTGCAGCGTGAAGCGGTGGTCGGGCGATGGGTGCTGGCGCAACGCGGCTTCCAGGCAATCGAGCGCCAGGTCCGTGGCCTCGTCGCCATTGGTGTGGGTGTGCACGGGCACGCCGTGCTGCAGCGCCAGCGCGTAGCACTCGCGGATGGTCTCCGGCGCGGTGTACCACAGGCCGTTGGGCGCGCCGTTGTAGTAGCCCGGCCAGCGCAGGCGGGCCGAGAAACCCTGGATCGAACCGTCGGCCACCACCTTGATGCGACCCAGGCGCAGCTGCTCGGTGTTGCGCTCGCGCAGCTGCACCGCGCGGGCCACGGCGTCCTTGGGCGTGATGGCGATCAGCCGCAGCAGCGGCACCAGGCGCACCGGGTAGCTGGCCTCGGCCGTGAGTCGCAGCAGGGTGTCCACTTCGCCGTCGCCCAGCGTGGCGGCCAGGTCGGTGGCGGTGGTCACACCAGCACGCACGGCCAGCTTGCCGAAGGCCCGGATGCCGGTCTCGTCGCCACTGAGGAAGGATCGCGTGAGGCCCAGGGGCTCGAACAGCGGCCCCATGGCATCGGGGCCCTTCAGTTCGCCCGTGGGCAGCCCGTCCGCGCCCAGTGGAATGCCGGGGTGCGCAATGCCGGTGCGGTTCAGCCCCGCCAACTGGAGTGCGGCGGTGTTGACGTTGAGGATGTGCCCGCTGGCATGCAGCACACCCACCGCCCGCACGGTGCTGACGCGATCCAGATCGGCTCGCGTGCAACGTTGCGATCCGAAGTAGATCGGGTCGAAGCCCCAGCCCACCACCGCCGCGGGCTGGCCGGCGCTGTCGGCCTCTGATCGGGTGAGCGAGTCCACCACGGCGTCCAACGTGGCGGCACCGGGCCAGTTGCGGCCATCCGGATCGGCCAGGTCGAAATAGCCGCAATAGGTGTAGCGCCACAGCGTGCCCGCCATCAGGTGGCTGTGGCCCTCCACCAGGCCGGGCATCAGCACCTGCCGGGCAAAGCGTTCATCGAGCGTGTGGGCACCCCAGCCGGCCAGATCGGCCAGGGTGCCCACGCCGAGGATGCGCCCCTCGCGCACGGCCACGTGCGTGGCATGCGGCCGTGACGGGTTCATCGTGATGATCTTGCGGGCGGCGTAGACCGTGGTGGCGGGTGAGGGCGATGACGGGCTCATGGCACGGGTTCTCCTGCGAAGCGCGGGCGGGCGCGCGGTCAGATCGGGTTCAGATCGGGTCGAGGGTCGATTGCGGGGCGGCGTTCTTGCTGCGGTTGCGTTGCGATTCACGCCGCGCCACCCAGACCGTGGCGGCACTGATGAGCATGCCACCGGCGATGGTGCTGTGCGAGGGCACATCACTGAACAGCAGCCAGCCCAGCACGGCCGACCACCAGATCGAGGAACTTGGCCGACTGCGTGGCCGAGATGTCGGCCACCTTGAACGAGCGCGTCAGGCAGTAGTGCCCGGCGCTGCCCAGCACGCCGCACAGCAGGTAGCCGGCCCACTCGCCGCCGGTCAAGGGCCGCCAGTTCAGCAGCGCCAGCGGCAGGCTGAACAGCGACACGGTGATCGACTGCCAGACCAGGATGGTGCCGGTGTTTTCGTAGCGTGTGAGCGCCTTGGTGAGCAGGAAGGAGCCCGCAAACACCGGCGCCGAGGCCAGCATGATCAGGTGGTGCCAGCCGCCGCCTCCGCCGCCCCATTGAATGCGCGGGCCGACCACGATCATCACGCCGACGAAGCCCAGCACCGTGGCCAGCCAGCGCTCCCAGTGCATGGGTTCGCGAAAGAACAGGTAGGCGCCGATCATGATGAAGATCGGCCCGGTGAAGCCAATGGCGGTCATGTCGGCGAGCGGGATCTTCGGCAGCGCGATGAACCACAGGCACAGGCCGACGGTGTGCACGAAGCCGCGCGTGAACTGCCCGCCGATCTGCTTCGGCTTGTAGGCTGCCACGCCGTGGTGCCAGATGATGGGCAGCAGCACGGCCAGGCCGAAGGCATAGCGCAGAAACTGCGACTGGAACGGGTCCACCGTGAGCGTGAGCTTGCGCATCGTGGCGTTGAGCACGCTGAAGATGGCGCCGGCGCAGCTGGTCCACAGCAGGCCGCGGACGGTGGCGGGCAGATGGGCCGTGCGGTCGTGGACGGCGGCGTACACGCGCTGCCACGCGATGGCGAGAATCTGGGCGGGCATGTGCGGCCGAGGATATCAGCCACCCAGCCCGCCTCGCACGGGCTCCTCAGGCGTTGTTGCAGCGTGCGGTGGCAGGGCTGCAAGGCCGTGGGCGGGTTGACCCGCATCCGGCCGGCCGTTCAAGTGGGCTCACCAGTCCCAGCCGCTCAATTGCCCGTTGCGCAACCAGTAGACCTGCGCTTCGATCTGCACACTGCGCTGCTGACCCAGGTCGGTGTCGAACGAGGTCGTCACACCCAGTGCGGGTTTGGCGCTGAGCTTGCGCGCCTGCGTGTCCACTTCCCAACGGCTCAGGCCCTGTTGCCATTGGCCTTCGCTGCCGATCAGCATCGTCGGCAAGGCCACGCGCACGCTGCTGCCCCGCGCGAACAGGTTGATGCCGTGGCTGCTGCTGTCCAAGGCGGTCCAGCTGCCCGCCCCGCCCAGCGTCTGCGAGTCCAGTGCCTTCGGCAGCTTGGGGTTGGCCACGTCCAGCAAGGCCACCTTCACCCCGCCCAGCCGGCCGTTGGCATCGGCATCGCGGCCCACGCCCAGCAGCAGCCCGTTGTCCAGCGGGAACAGGTAGTCCGAGTAGCCGGGCATCTGCAACTCACCGGCCTGTTGCGGATCGGCGGGGTTGCTCAGGTCCAGCACGTACAGCGGGTCGGTGCGGCGGAAGGTGACCAGGTAGCCGCGGTCGCCCGCAAAGCGCACCGCGTACACCTGCTCGCCGGCATGGCCCAGCGGCCCGGGAGTCTTGCTGTTGGGCAGCTGGCCCAGCACCTGCAGGCTCTGGTCGCTGGCGCGCTCGCGCAGCACGCTGAGCGTGGCCGGCGACGGTGCGACGGTGCTGTTGGCGTCCGCCAGCCAACCCCAGCCGGTCTCGCCGGTGAAGCTCAGCACGCGCAGGTCGCCGTTGTGCTCGCTCAGGCGGTAGGCCGAGCGCTCGGGGTCCCAGCCCAGGTGGCCGGTCACCTCGCCCGAAGCCCGGTAGGTGATCGCCTGGCCGGTGACGGAGAACTTGTGGATGTCGGTCGTGGCCTGCGCTGCGTGGACCACCAGGCCTCTCGTCAGCACCGTGGCGTAGCGGCTGGTGGCCAGGTACAGGTTGTTGGCCGGCGACAGGTAGATCGCCTCGGTGCCGCCCAGGAAGCATCGGCTCCTGCGCGGCAGCCCCGGCGCGCCCAGGTCGATGGCGGTGATGGTGGTGACCTGCAGGCTGAGCGAGGCGTTCTTGGGCTGCACGTGGCAGTCGGTGTCCACCACCAGGGGCTGTGCGGTGCCGCCGTTGACGCGCAGCGTGGGCAGCACATCGGCGGCGGTGGTCTTGGCCAGCGCCGCGTCGCGTTCAGCGGTCGTGGCATTGGCCGGCAGCAGATCCACCGGCAGGGTGGGCAGGTAGGACGTCACCAGCACCAGCGTGTTGCCGACCAGCCGGCTGCCCACCACCTGGCCGCTCAGCGTCAGGCGCGTGCCGAGCGTGGCGGTGGCCGCGCCGGTGCCGGCCAACTCCACCGCCTGCACCTGGGTCTCGTGCTGCACGGCCACGGGCCAGTAGATCAGCGCATCGGTGGCAATGCAGAACGCGCCCGGCGGACAGGGGCTGGGCGTGCCGGTGACGGTGACGCTCTCACCCAGCACGGCCAGGCGCTTGGCGGCCGAGGCCAGCAGCATGCCGCGCGTGCTGGGGTAGGTGGACGGGTCCGCCGGCAGCGCCAGCGATTGCAGCAATGTGACGCGTCCGTCGGCGGCGCGCAGGTGCAGGTTGAGCTGGCTCTGCAGGGCACCCTTGGCGTTGCGCTGCGTGTTGTCCAGCGAGTGGATCAGGTTGCCGTCGGACTTGACCAGGTCGTCCTCGTCGATGCCGGCCTCCTGCACCGTGGTGTTGGATCGCTCCAGCGCCGCGCCGGTGCTGGTGGCGGGCACGGCGGCCAAGGCCGCATCGCCGCCCAGGGTCGCCGCCGACGCGCTGGTCCACCCCTGCGCTTGGCGCGCTGCCAGGGTGGCCTTGACCAGGGCCAGCAACTCACCCGGCTTGGACGCCGTGATCGCGCTGGGATTGGGGGTGACGGGCGGTGTGGGCGTGTCGGGTGCAGCGGACCCGCCACCCCCGCAGGCCGCGAGACCGGCCGCAAGCAGCAGCGCGCCAATGGCGATGGCGCCTGCAGACCGGGCACGGGTTTGGCCAACATGGGCTTGCTTCATGGGCAGTCTCCTCAAATCGGGCTTGATTGCGAATGGATCGTGTGGGAAAATATCCCACACAAAGAAGCCACAGTCAAGCATGGGCACCAAACACTCCCTGGTTCTGCGCAGCGTACTGCAGGTGATGCGGCCGCTGGTGCGCCTGTTGCTGCGCCATGGCGTGACCTACCCGGCCTTGGCCGGGGCGCTCAAGAGCGTGTTTGTGCAAGCCGCACAGGACGAACTCGCGCGCCAGGGCATGGCGCGCACCGACAGTGCGCTCACCTTGCTCAGCGGTGTGCACCGCAAGGACGTGCGCGAGCTGCGCCAGCCCGAAGCCACTGCCCCGCGCAGCCGCCGAGCCGACGGCCAGGCCACACCGCTCGGCCTGGCCGGCGAAGTGGTGGGCCGCTGGATGAGCGACCGGGCCTTCCGCGGCCGCCAGGGCCCTGCGCGCCGACTGCCCAAGTCCGGTGAGGGCTCGTTCGACGCGCTGGTGGCCAGCGTCAGCCAGGACGTGCGGCCGCGTGCCATGCTCGACGAGCTGCTGCGCCTGGGCGTCGTGAGCGAGGGCGCGGACGGCATCGCGCTGCTCGAGGGCGGCTTCACCCCGCGCCAGGGCTTTGCCGAGATGTCCGGCCTGCTGGCCGACAACCTGGGCGACCATGCCGCCGCCGCCGCGGCCAATCTGCAGCAGGAGAGCAACTTCCTGGAGCAATCGATCTATGTCGACCAGATCACCGCCGAATCTGCCCTGCACCGGAGCAGGTGGCCAAGAAGGCCTGGGCCCAGGCCTTCAAGCGCGTGATGCACGAGGCCCGCATGCGCTTCGATGCGGACGCCGTGAGCGTGCCGGCCGATCAACGGCAACACCGCGCGCGCTTCGGCGTCTACTACTTCAGCGAACCCCAAAAGGACACGACACCGTGATGCCTCGCTTCACACACTGGATGGCCACCTCGCTCGCGGCGATGCTGGTGGCCTGCGGTCCTGGCACCGGCGGCACCGGCACCGGCAACGACGTCGGCCTGGCCGACTTCGGCGCGGTCGCGGCATCGGTGTGCGGCGCCAGCTTTGCCGATGGCCTGCTGTGCCTGCCTGGCGCCACGGGCACGGCCTCGGGCCCGAGTTCGGCCATCGATGCGCAAGGCACGCAGACGGTGCGCTTCATCGACAGCCTGCAAGGGGCCAGGATCGTGGCCCAGTTCAATGCCAACAGCGTGGTGCTGGATGCCCGCTGCCAGGGCCTGAATTTCGCAGGGGATTGGGGCGTCACCGCGCAGGGCGATGCCCGCTACTTCGGCAGCACCTTGCAGGACGGCTCGGCTCAGCGCGCGCCAACGAGTCTGGCCGTGGAAGGCTCCGGCGCGGGCTCAGCCGCAAAGCTGACCGCCACACTGCGCGACGGCAACGGCCGCGTGCTGCTGGGGCCCATCACCCTGGTGCCGGCACCGGCCACCTTGCCTGCGCCCGGGCCCTGCTGAGCGTGCGGATTGGCCCATGGTTCACAAAGGTCAGGCCGTGCGCGCAATCCAGGGTGAATCCCATAGCCGGTCGAGCGCAAGGACGTGTAGTTTACGTGTCATCTGCGCAAGACATTGATACTGGCTCAAGCCTGCAGCGGCCCTGGCGTGCAGGCCCAGTCAACGCCGCTGCAGTTCTCAGGCCGCGGCCCCCTGCCAGCGCCGCAGAACCAGCCACTGCACCCAGACCATGGCTGCGGTCAACACGAACATCGCGGTCGAGATCGCCGCTGCATAGCCGAAGCGGAAGTACTCAAAGCCATTCTGGTAGGCGTACAGCGGCAGGAACAGCGTGGCCTGCATCGGCCCACCCTTGGTGATCACCAGTGCTGGCACGAAGCTCGATTGCAGGCTCCAGGCGACGTCGCGTGCCGCCAGAAAGACCAGGGTCGGCGCCAGCAGGGGCAAGGTCACGCGGTAGAAGATCCACATCGGCGGCACGCCTTCGATCGCACACAGCTCATAGAGTTCGGCCGGCAGTTCGCGCCGCGCCGCCAGCAGCACGACGTAGAGCTCGCCGACCTGGAACAGGCCGAGCAGCACGATCGACAGCCGCGCGCCCCAGGGGCTGAGCAGCCATTCGTCGGCGGGCAGCCCCAACGCCCGCAAACCGAGCCCCAGCGGCCCGTAGATCGGGTTCAGCAGCCAAAGCCAGAGCAGCGCGTAGGCGATGTCGGGCACCACGGCGGGCAAGTAGGCGAGTGCTCGAACTGTCGCCACGCCGCGGCGCTGCGGCATCAGCAGCAGTGCCAGGCCAAGCGCCACGAGCAGTCGCAGTGGGCTGCTGATGGCAGCGATCAGTGCGCTGTTCTGCAAGGACTTCCAGAACACCGGATCGGCCCACAGCCTCTGCAGGTTGGCCCAGCCGGAAAGACGCGGCGGGCTGAGCGCGTCGTAGTCGGCAAAGGCCAGCACCAGCGTGGCCAGCAAGGGCAGCAGCACCAGCAGCGTGGCGGATACCAGGAGCGGCGCGGCGAGCCACAGCGCGCCGCGGGCGTCAGGGCCCTTCATGCCCCCGCTTCCGGAGCGCCGAGTGCGAGCTCGCTGTCGGCGTCGAACAGCAGCAGGTCCTCGGGATCCAGGCACAACGTCACCCCCTGCCCCGGCAGCGCCCGGTACTCGGGCTCGACGCGGGCCAGCAGCGAGGCGCCCTGCACGAGCAGTTCGAGGGTGACCTGGTCACCGGCGTATTCGAGGCTCTGCACGGTGGCCGCCAAGGCCTGGCCGGAGGTCTCGCCGCGTGCCCATCTTGAACCCTGGATCTGCACATGCTCAGGCCGCACACCCAGCACCAGGCGCCGACCGGCAGCGCCCAGGTGCTGCGCCAGCAAGCGCGGCACCGGCAGGCTTTGGCTGCCCCAGGTCACGCGGTCGGGCGGCGCCGCAGCCACCGCCACCGTGTTCATTGGCGGGCTGCCGACGAAACGCGCGACGAACAGGGTGCGCGGGCGGCGGTAGATGCGTTCGGGCTCGCCCAGGTCCTCCAGGCGGCCGTCGCGCAGCACGCCGACGCGCTGGCCGAGGCTCAGCGCCTCCACCTGGTCGTGGGTGACGTAGACCATCGTCGTCCCCAGGCGGCCATGCAGGCGCAGGATCTCGGCGCGGGTCTGCACGCGCAGTTGTGCATCCAGGTTCGACAGTGGCTCGTCGAGCAGGAACAGTTTCGGCTCACGCAGCATGGCACGGCCCAGCGCCACCCGCTGCCGCTCGCCGCCCGAAAGCTGGCGCGGAGTGCGTGTGAGCATCGGTTGCAGCCCCAGCACTTCGGCCACCTCGGTCCCCCGCGCGGCGATGTGCGCCTGCGGCTCGCGGCGCGCGCGCATGCCGAACGACAGGTTGTCGGCAATCGTCAGGTGCGGGAACAGCGCGTAGCTCTGGAAGACCATCGCGATGTCACGTTGCTCTGGCGGCAGCCGCCCGACGTCGCGCCCAGCGACGTGGATGCTGCCGGCATCGGGCTCGGCCAGTCCCGAGATCAGCCGCAACAGGGTGCTCTTGCCGCTGCCCGAGGGGCCCACCAGCGTCAGCAACTCGCCTTCACGTGCCTGCAGGCTGACCTGGTGAATGACCGCGCGACCCGCGAAGTGTTTGCTCAGACCTTCGAGCTGCAGCCCGGGGGTCACTTGCCGCCGGATGCGAACAGGCCGCGCGTCGCATCGTCCAGCGCCTTGGCCAGATCCTTCGTGCTCAGCTGCGGGTTGAAGTACCAGTCCTCGAAGATCGCGTCGTTGCGCGTCTCGACCTCGTTCCACACCGCGACATTCGGCGTGCGGCGGATGCTGGGGATCACGTCCAGGAACACCCTGGCCGAGCGCGGGCGCTGGCTGGCGTCGAGAAAGTCCGGACTCTCGGCGACGCTCTTGAGTGCCGGCACGGTGCGGCCCGAGCGCGAGACGATCGCCGAGCCGACCGGGCCGGCGGCGAATTCCATGAAACGGTAGGCTGAGTCCTTGTTGGTCGAGGCCTTGGACATGCAGTAGGCGTCGGCGTGCAGCACGGTCGCGTTCTGCTTGTAGCGCGGCAGAGGGGCCACGTCCCAATCCAGATCCGGAGCGGCCCGCAGCATCGGCGTGAAGCGGCGGCTGTTGAGCACCATGCCCAGGGCGCCGCGCGCGAAACGCGCCTCGTAGTCCTCGCTCTTGCTCTCGGCCAGCGGGGGCGAGTGCTTCTGCAACACGAACGAGCGCATGAAGTCGAGCGCCTCGATGGCTGCCGGCGTGTCCAGCGTCAGGCGCGTGGGCTTGGCCAGGTTGTCGACGATGTCACCGCCGGCCATCCAGACCAGGGGTGCCGCGCGGATCAGCATCCGTTCGACACCGAAGCCGTAGACGTCGATCTTGCCATCGCCCTTGGTATCCATCGTCAGCGCCTTGGCGTAGCGCTGGAAGTCGGCCCAACTCCAGTTCGGCGGCGGCGGCGGCAGGCCAGCCTTCTTCAGCAGCGCGACGTTGTAGTACACCACCAGGCTGGACACGTTCTGCGGCACGCAAAGCAGCACACCGTTGTTGCGGAAGGCTTCGTTGGCGGGTTCGTAGTAGTCGTTCTCGCGGAACTTGCCGCGCGACGCCAGAGCCGGCCCAAGCGGCTCCAGCACACCCTTGGCGGCGAACTGGCCGAAGCGTCGGAAGTTGATCAGGAACAGATCAGGCGGGTCGCCGGCGGCGAAACCCGTTGCCAGCTTGGCCATGTGGTCGCGCTGCTTGCCCACCGGCACGAGCTCGACCTCGACACCCGGCACCGCGGCGTTGAAGGCCTTGATCAAGTCCCTGTAACCGGCCAGCTCCGCGGGGTCGCCCGAGACCTGCAGGCGCAACGGCGCCGCCTGTGCGCAGCCCAGTGCCGCCAGCGAGACCGCGGTCACCAGCGCCTTGCCCAGCGTGTTCTTCATCGACCCAACCATCCTGAACCCCTTTCAAAACTCCAGAAGAACCGTTGTGCCACCAGGAAGGCCAGCGCCACCGGCAGCGTGACCACCAGCGAGCCGGCGAGCAGCACCGACCAGTTGGTCGGTCCCAGCAGGTCCAGAGCATGCAGCATGGCCGGAGCCGTGAGCTGCTGCTCCCGACGCAGATAAAGCAGCGGATCGATGAAATTTCCCCAAAACAGCACCACCGTGAGCAGCGCGATGGCCGCTGTCGTGGGTTTGACCAGCGGCATCACCACGCCCCACCAGATGCGCAGCAGACCCGCACCTTCCATGCGCGCAGCCTCCAGCATCTCGAGCGGGATGCGCCGCATCGCCACGTAGTACAGCAGCACGAAGACCGGGCTGCCGCCCATCAGTGCCGGCGCCAGCAGTGGAACGTAGCTGCCGACCAAGCCGAGTGCATTGAACAAGACGAAGCGCGGAATCCAGATCGCCGTCACCGGCACCATGGCCATCAGCAGCAGCACGCCGACCAACGCGGCGCGCGCACGCCCCTGCAGCAGCGTCAGCGCCAGTCCGCCCGCCGACGCCGTGACCAAGGTGAGCGGGACCGCCAGCAGGCAGACCGCGATCGAGTTGAGGATCGCGCGGCCGAGCGGCACCAGCGAAAAGGCGTCGCCGAAGGACTTCAGGCTGGCCTGCGCCGGCCACAGCTCCAGGCCGGGTGGTGGCGCCAGGCTTGGGGTGCGCAGCGGCCCCACCAGCAGCGTCAGCAGCGGCAGCGCGAACAGGCTGCCGACCAGTAGCAGGGCCAGCGCATGCAGCAGGTGGCGCCGCACGAAGGTCGGGGTGGGTCGGGAGGAGGTCATCGCGGCCCCGAGTGTCGCCGACGCCCTGCCGCGACGAACAAAGCGCAAGGGGCGCGGTAGCGACGCACTTTGGTGCATGGCGCCGCCTGGCGTTCCCGGGCCTTCGCGTTGAATGGCAGGCCGGCCTCGACGCAGCGATGCATCGTTCTCGCACGCTCGCGCCCGTGCCACAGGGCAATCAGGTTGACCCGCACGCTGGACTGCAGGCCGTGTGTGCACGATCGAAAAGTCGGCTTCACCGTCTCGTCAGACGGTCGATGAGCGTCCTATAGCAGAGTTCTGCAGCCCAAGCTCCCGGGGATTCCCCATGTCGCATTCCCTTACATCCAGCGCGCGATCCGACGCTGTCCCATGTCCAAGCCTTTGGTATGGCTGACAATTCTCAAGTTGGCTTTGTTCTTGCTTCCGCCCTCGGCGGTGGGGCATGTGCCCCCTCAACACGGAGCCCCAACCATGATGAAGTTCGCCACGCCGCCAGGATCGGCATCGGCCGCAGGCCGGTCCCGCAAGTCCCTGGTCCCTGCCGCCCTGTGCGCCTTGGGCCTGATGACCGGCGCCGTGCAGGCCGCCGTCGTCTTCAACAACGGCCTGCCCGATCAGGTCTCTGGCGTGAACATGAGCGCCGGCGTCGTTGCCGAAGACTTCACCTTGTCCGCCACCACCGCGCTGACGGGCATCCATTTCTGGAGCATCCAGAGCGCGGCGGCCGACTACACGGGGTCGTTGCAGATCGCGATCTACGCCAATGCTGGCGGCGCGCCCGGCGCTGTACTTTTGGGCAATGTAGGCCTCGTCAGCGCCACGGCCACGGGCCAGACCAATGGCTTCGGATACGACGAATATGTCTTCAACATCAACATTGGCGCTCCGGCCCTGCTGGCGGGCACCTACTGGTTGGGTCTGCTGAACTTCCCGGCCAATTCGGCCACCCCGAGCGAGATGCTGTGGGAAACCACGGGCACGGGCTTCGGTGCCGCGGCGCAATACTTGGACGGCGGCAACTGGATCGCCAGCACACAGAACCTGGCCTTCAGCCTCGACGGGCGGGTTGTCGATCCGATCCCCGGCGTCCCCGAGCCTGGCACACTCGCCCTGTTGGGCCTCGGCCTGGCGGCCGCGGGTGTCGCACGTCGCAAGGCTTGATGCCCCCCGCCACCCCACAACAATCACAGGAGTAACCCATGCGAAGACTGCTCATTGCTTCCTTGCTGGTGTCCACCGGGGCGATGGCCCAGGTCTCGGCCCCGTTGGTGTCGGCGCCCGCCTTCACCGGCGTGTCGGATTCCATTCAAAACATGTCGCTGCAGGCGCAGTCCCTGGCCTTCACGGCCGGGGATTTCCGCCCCTCGCGCAACCACTACCGCACCAAGGATCTGGCGGCGATCGCGGCCTTGAGCCGCGCCATCCAGGCGGACGCAACGCCGTCGGTCAGCGTCACTGCCGGCACGCCCTACATGCAGACGGCCACCTTCCAGGCCATGGGCGCACCGGTGGGCACCAACTTTGAGGCGCTTGGCCTGGGCACGCCCGGTTTTCAAATCCTGGGTGCGCCGCCGGACACCACGCTGGCGGTTGGCCCCTCGCACATCCTGCAATGGGTGAACTCGCAGTTGGCGGTGTACGACAAGGCGGGTACTCCCCTGCTGGCCGCGCCCGGCTTTGTCAATGGCAACACGATCTGGCAAGGCATGCCAGCCAACAGCCTGTGCCGGCAGTTCAACCGCGGTGATCCCATCGTCCAGTACGACCGGATCGCGCAGCGCTGGATCCTGTCGCAGTTTGCGTTCACCGGAAACTTCAGCAACAACGCCCAGTGCTTTGCGGTGTCGCAGACCAACAACCCGATGGGGGCCTACAACCTGTACGAGTACAACTTTGGCACCAACTTGCCGGACTACGGCAAGATGGGCGTGTGGCCCGATGCGCTGTACATGAGCTACAACATGTTCCCTGCAGCCGGGGGATTCAGCGATGCCCGCGCCTGCGCCTACGACAAGGCCGCCATGTACTCCGGGCTGGCGGCAACGCAGATCTGCTTTGCCGACCCCAATTCGTTCAGCTACCTGCCCAGCGATCTGGACGGCACCACCCTGCCGCCAGGTGGCACGCCGAACATCTTCGTGTCGTGGAACTGGTACAACGTCGCCCCGCCTTACACCATGCAGCTGACGAAGTTCGTCCCGAACTTCATCAACCCGGCGCTGTCGACCTTCAATGATGGCTTTGGTGGGCCGACGTTCTCGGCCGTCAACGTCGCACTGCCGAACACGTTGGGGCCGTGCAATGATGCGAGCAGCGGAAGCGGTTTCCAATGCGTGCCGCAAGTGGGTACGTCGCAGACGCTGGACACACTGGGTGACCGCCAAATGTACCGGCTGGTGTACCGCAATTTCGGGACCTACGATTCGCTGCTGATCACCCAGTCGGTGGACCCGGACGGTGCGGGCGCGCGTGTTGCCGCTGTGCGCTGGATGGAAGTGCGCAAGCCGGCTGCCAATCCACCGGTGGTCTATCAGAACAGCACCTTCAACACATCGGCCGACTCGCGTTGGATGAGTTCGGGCGCGTTTGACAAGCTGGGCAACATCGCCATTGGCTACTCGTCGTCATCGAGTGCGGCCAATCCGTCCATCCGCATCGCCGGTCGCCTGAAGAACGATCCGAAGAACCTGCTGCGCACGGAGCTGATGGTCAAGGCCGGTACCGGCAGCCAGACCAGCAACCTGGAGCGGTGGGGCGACTACACCACCATGCAGATCGATCCGGTGGACGATTGCACCTTCTGGTACACCGCGCAGTACATCGCGGCAAACGGCAGCTTCAACTGGCGCACCCGCGTGGCCGCGTTCAAGTTCGCGAACTGCAACTGATCACATCGCGCAAGACGACCTCGCCGGCCGGCGGCTCACGCCGCCGGCCTTTTCTTTTTTCACCGTGGAGTTCTCATGTTTCGTCGCATCGCCGCAGCCTTCCTCGTCGTCAGCAGCATGGCCGCCAACGCTCAGGTGCCCGACAGCACCCCCATCATCGAAGCGGCCGGTCAATCCATCACCAAGGGCGAGTTTGAGCTGATGCTGGCCGAGGATGTGCGCCTGGCGCGCGCCAAGTCGGACCCTGCGGTGATGAAGGCCCTGGGTCAAGAAATGGGGCGGGCCTTTGCACTCGAAGCCGAAGCGCGCAAGCGCAAGCTCGATCAGTCCGCGGCGGTGCAATTGCGCATTCGCAACTACACGACGCAGCTGCTGGCCAATCAATTGCTGTTGAACCTGCGTCGCGGCTATTTGAAGGACGAAGCGGCGCTCGCTGCCCATTATGAGAAGACCAAGGACGCCTGGGCTCAGCCGCGCGTGCGGCAAATCCTGGTGCGCATGAAGGGCTCGGAGGTGGCGCTGCGCAAGGGCAAGCCCGATCTGAGCCTGGACCAAGCCAAGGCCAAGGCAACGGCCTTGGTCGCCAAGCTCGCTGGTGGCGCTGACTTTGCAGCCCTGGCCAAGGCCGACTCTGATGACCTGGGAACGATTGCCTCGGGTGGCGACATGGGTTTCGTCAATCGCGGCAGCACCGACGGCTCATTTGAAGGCGCGGCGTTCAGCCTGCCCGTGGGCAAGGTGAGCGACCCGATCCAGACCCGCTTTGGTTTTCACATCATCCGGGTCGAAGAGCGCCGGCCGATGGGCTTTGCGGCCCTCAAGCCTGCCCTGGCCAACGAGATGGCGCACCAGGAGATGGATCGCCTCATCCAGAACGGGTTCAAGACCAACCCGGACTACTTCGGTCAATAGCGCGTGCCGGGCCGCGGTGCTGACACTGCGGCCGGCCTGAGAGCGTCAGCGTTCTGCTGCGAACGCCTCGAGCGTCGACCGCGCCGACCGTGCGCGCGCCACGGGTCGCGGCTTGGCCGCCTCAGGCCACCACCTGGTAGTACAGGTTCTGCGGGTGCCGCGCCTGGGCGAAGAAGAACCAGCGCTCGGCCAGCAGGCCCGGCACCTGCACCAGCACCGCCAGCGGCAGCAGGAAGTACGCGCCGCTGACCGGACCACGCCGACCAGCAGTGCGGGCAGCGCGAAGCCCAGCCCGTGCGGCACCCAACGCACGCGCTGCAGCGAACCAGACCCCTGCCGTGCATGAATTCGCGGGTGTTGAAGGCCCGGCCGACGCCCATCGAGTGCTGGCGCAGCGACGGTTGGCGGATGCCATTGGCCGAGTGCGGGGTGCTTTTACGGCTTCCAGGCCGGCATTGCGCTGCAGGGCCGGGCTGCGGGCGGCCCAGGCCGCCAGGGTCGAGCCAGGGCCCAGGGCGCGAGCGTGACAGGGTAAGGCCCCCCCGTGACGCCACACCGCCAGCGCGGCCAGCAGCGTACAGCCCGAGGCCAGGCCGATCAGCAAGCAGTTCCCCAGCGTGAGGCCGTGTGCCCTCCTGGATGAAGCGCAGGCAGGCGTAGATCATCGCCGTGCACAGCCACAGCAGGGCGGCCAGCGCGATGCAGGCGATCATCAGCCAGCGCGAGCTGCCCTGGCCCGAAGCGCGCCATCCACCACCACCAACGCCACGGCGGCGGTGAAGGCCGGCAGAACGGTCACTTCGCGCGATAGCCAGGAGGTGCGCCACATCAGCACCGCGCGCCACGCGCGCGCTCGGGTAGCCCAGGTGCAGCGTTGACGCGGCCAGGCTGAAAGCCAGCAGCATCCCCAGCGCGATCAGCGGCACGCCGGCGACGAAGCCCGGCGACCGAAACACGCCCGCCAGCTTGGACAACGCCAGAAGCTGACTGACCATGCCCTGCGCCGCACCGGCCAGCGTGGTGGAAGATCACCGACGGGCGGGGTTCGTAGCCACCCCCGGCTGCCGGGTACGGCATCCGACCCCGTGGGGGTGTGGGCCCCTTTCGCGTGTGGGTATCGCTCATGATGGATCTCCGCTGGCCGTCGGCGTGATGC
>JADKIA010000022.1 GCA_016721465.1 Ideonella sp.
GGTGGTGGTGGTGGTGGCGCCGGCGGTGGCGGCAGTGGCCGCAGCCACGGCTTGGGCCGCGATCCCGCGTGGCGGTGGCGGCGGTGGTGGTGGCTACGGTGGTGGAAGCCAGGACTGCTGATCCAGCCAGTTCATCGCATTGGCGTGATGAGCGTTGATGTATCAATGGGGCGCCTTCGGGCGCCTTTGTCGTTGTTGACCCGTCCCTGATCGGCTCGTCGTGGCTTCCATTGGCCCGGCACAGCTGCCATCGCAACGCTACTCGTGCTGCCGGCGGCCCGCGGCGACCATCTGGTCGAACACGACATTGGGCAATGCCCGCAGCAACAGCCACCACCGCCATCTGCCAGGGGATCACCCAGTAAGCTGGCACCCGCCTCGATGGCGCGAAACGCCTGGTCGGCGAAATCCTTGGCGGACATCATGAACGGCATGCGGTCGTGGTTGCCGCGCGTCAGCGGTGTCGACATGGGCGGGCGAAATGGTCCGCACCGTGACGCCCTGCGAGCAGCATTCGACCCGCAGGCTCATAATAGCCGATGGTGGCAGCCTTGGCACAACAATGCGCGCCAGCCCTGGCAGACTGCGGATGCCCGACGCGCTGGCAATGCCCCGCAGGCGACCCGAACGGCACTGACGCATCAGCCCGACGAACGGCTGGAAGGTGGCCGCCATGCCGAGGATGGGCGTTGGGTTCTCGTAAGGTGTGGCACGGATCACTTCCGGATCAGGGTCGGCGGTGTCGCCGACGCTGATGCCCGCACAGGCGATCACGGCATCAGGCAAGCCCTGGGCCGCGGTACGAGCACGGCCCACGCGCCGGTTATGGACAGGACGCTGCGCACGTCGGCGGCGATACACCGCCACGATCAGTGCGAGCGCCCGTTCGCGCCCACTGCTCGATCTCTGGCGCGCCGCTGCACCAGGGCCAGGCGCCAACCCGGCGAGTGGGCGCAGGCCAGCGCCTGGCCGATGCCACTGGAAACGCCCGTGATGTAGACCAGCGGCGGGTGCGCCGGGGTCATCATTTGCCCGCCCCCGTTGGACGGCCCGGCAGCACGATCCGGACAGGCCCGTCGGGCGCAGCATGCTCTGCAGGTGTGATCGTAGTCAGCCCACCTGCGCGTCACGCTGCCGGACGCCTGACCACCACCGGCGGGTGCGAGCGCAACCGCTCGAAGCGCTACGAAGGCGTGCGAAGATTCGCCCTCCAGCTCGATCGTGTCGGTGGGGCTCACCTGGGACGACCTTGGCCTCGCCCAGGAGCTGCACTTCGCTGACATCGCCGTTGGCCAACGCGCTTGGCGCTGGCGCGGGTGATACTGACCATCCGGGCGACACCGACTCGATGCGCACGCCGTCGATCTCGCGGCGGTCGGTGTCGGGTAGTGGCGCAGCATGTCGCCCTCGATGCGCACGGCGAACCGCCCGTCAGGCGCGAAGCGCGTCAGGTTGAAGCCGCGCATGGTGTAGTCGGGATCGGTGCGCAGCGGCTGGATGGCGGGAGGGCCCCTCGATGCCAGGCGTGTGTGACCAGCCACGGTGCCGGTGGCCAACAAGGCCATCAACAGCGAGTGGCGGGTAGCTCGACAGCGCGTCACGCCATCAGGCCGACCGGGGCACAGGAGGTGCCGTTCAACGACGGCTCCCAGGCCCAAGGGCCGGGGACACAGGCACCTCAGGCAGGTCCGGCAGGTGCAGTTCGGGTGCCGGGGTGGCGGTCGCGTTCATTGCGGCACCCTGGGGCCGGCGGCCCGTGCCTGGGTGAGGAGACCAGCCCCTTCGGGCGGCAGGGAGGGGACTTTCACCGCGAATCCAGGGTGATGCGGTGCCCCTGCAACAGCGCGGCATGGCGGCCGTTGGCCATCAGCAGCAGATCGCAGAACTCGCGCGCCGCCCAGCGCCGCCGTGGGCAACCGTGACGTGGTGAGCCACGGCACGCACCTCGGCTTGCGCATTGGCAGGTGCGCAGGCAAAGGCAGCCCGCGTGAGCAGCGGAAGGTCGGGCCAATCCCGTCGCCCATCGCCGCCACCTCGTCCCAGCCCAGCTGCAGATTCGGCCAGCACCTGCTGCGCCAACGCCAACCGGTGGGCCACACCGTATAGTGCGCATGGCGCAAGCCGTCACCGCGGCCACACGGCGGCGCACGGCGGCCAATCGCGGCCCGTGATGATCACCGGCTGGATGCCACCCTGCCTTTGCAACTTCAGTCCGTGTCCGTCCAGCGCATGGAAGGCCTTGAACACCTCGCCCTGTTCGCCGATGAACAGGTGCCCGTCAGCGGGGATTTGAAGCACGCCATCCCCCCACGACCCTCGGGGAGACACCGCGCCAACCTGACGCCCCCCCCAGTCCCCCTTGCCCTGGGCAGGCCCCGCCACCCGCAAGCAGTTCGGGTGGAAGGGAGCTCAAGCCCCGGCAGTCACGGCGTGGGTTGTCGGATCAGATGACTTTGGCGCAGCAACTGCCGATGCTGAGCATGCCCACCAGCGTGCGCTGCGCGTCAGACACCAGCACCGAGGTGATGCCGTTGACTTCCATCAGCTCGGCTGCCCGCCGCCGCCAGTGCGTCGTCGCGGATCGTGCGCGGTTGGGTGTGCATCCCCTCGCCGGCGGTGAGCGTGCGCGGAGTCGGCACCACGCTCGACTTTGGCGGCGCAGGTCGCCGTCGGTGCCGTCGCCCAGCACCTGGCGCGCGGCATCGACCACGACGGCCGCGCCCGGGCCCTTGCCCGACATCTCGCGCATCATGTCCACACGGGCCGTGCCGGCCGACACGCAGGGCAACGCATCGCCGCTGACCATCAGGTCGCTCACGCGCGCCAACGGCTTGCGGCCCAGGCGCCGCCGAGGTGCGAGCGCGCAAAGTCCTCTTCACGAAAGCCCGTGCGTCGAGCGGGGCCACGGCCAGTCATCTCCCAGCGCCATCTGCGCGGTGGTGCTGGCCGTGGGCGCGGAGTTGAGCGGACAGGCCTCCTGGTCCACGGCCGAGGACGGCACGATGTGCGCATGCGCAGCCAGCGTGGACTCGGCCCGGCCAGTCATGCCCACCACGGTGACGCCCGGGCGGCGCATGGTGGGCAGGATAACGTCGAGCTCCGGCGCTTTCGCCTGAGTTGGAAATGGCCAGCGCCACGTCCCCGGCCTTGACCATGCCCAGATCACCATGGCTGGCTTCGGCCGGGTGCACTGAGAACGCCGGCGTGCCGGTGGAGGCGAAGGTCGCGGCGATCTTGCCGGCCGACGCGACCACTCTACCCATGCCGCATCACCACGACACGACCTCGACAGGCCAACATGGCCGCCACGGCCTCGGTGAAGCCCTCGCCCTGGCGCGGGATCAGCCGCGCAGCCTCCGCCGCCTCGATCTCGAAGGTCTCGGCGGCCAGACGCAACCGCGCTGCGGATCAAAGGTCGGTGGGGTCGGCATGTCGGACATCGCTGCACGCTGGTCGGCATCGCGCGCCCGTCGCTTAGGATGGCCCATTCTGGGTGGGGCCTGCAGCGCCGGGTGCGGCCAGCCCACCGCGTTGCCGTCGACTCAATGTCTCGCCTTCGAGGCCATGGCCACCACCCCTCGAACTCGTGTTGCTGTACCTGATGGCCGCGGTGGCGGGCGTGGTGGTGTGCCGCATGCTCAAACTGCCACCGATGTTGGGCTACTGGGTGGTGGGCGTGTTGATCAGCCCGAACGCGCTGGCGCTGGCCAAGGTTCGGCCGGCGTGAAATACCTGGCCGAATTCGGCGTCGTGTTCCTGATGTTCGTGATCGGTCTGGAGTTCAGCCTGCCCAAGCTGCGCAACATGCGTACGCTGGTGTTCCGGGCTGGGCATGTCGCGGGTGGTGCTCACCACACTGGGCGCCGTGCTGGGCAATGTCCTGTTGGCGGCAGCCTTCGCGTGGCTCGGGCGCAGCTGGCAGCTGGGATGGCGGGGCGCGATCGCCTTAGGTGCGGCGATGGCCGTGTCGTCCACGGCCATCGTCGTCAAGCTGATGTCGGAGCGCCTGGAGCTGGAGTCCGAACACGGCAAGCGCGTGATGGGCGTGCTGCTGTTCCAGGACCTGGCCGTGGTGCCCCTGCTGGTGTTGATTCCGGCGCTTGGCGACAGCGGCGAGACGATGGTGCGCACGCTGCTGTTCGCTCTGGCCAAGGCCGCCGTGCTGCTCACGCTGCTGCTGGTCGGCGGCCAGCGCGTGATCGCGCTGGTGGCTCACCTTGGTGCCGCGGCGCAAGAGCGAAGAACTGTTCGTGCTGAACCTGCTGTTGGTGACGCTGGGCCTGACCTACCTCACCGAGCACGCCGGTCTGTCGCTGGCGCTGGGCGCCTTCGTCGCCGGCATGTTGATCGCCGAGACCGAGTACAAGCACCAGGTCGAGACCGACATCCGTCCCTTCACGACCTGCTGCTGGGCCTGTTCTTCATCACCATCGGCATGAAGCTGGATTGGCATCCGGTGTGGGACCAATGGTTGCTCGTGCTGATGCTCACCACCGGCCCGGTGGTGGCCCGAAGCCGCGCTCGTGGCCCTGCTGGCGCGCGCCTTCCAGGCCACGCCGGGCGTGGCCATCCGCACAGGCCTGTACCTGGCGCAAGCCGGCGAGTTCGGCTTTGTGCTGCTCACCCTCGGCGCCGACGAAGGCCTGGTTGGCCACCAGTGGCTGAGCCCCGTGCTGGCCAGCATGGTGTTATCGATGCTGGCCACGCCCTTCATCGTGATGGCCAGCGGCTGGATCGTGATGAAGCTGTCGGCCAACGAGTGGATGCTGCAATCGCTGCGGCTCACGTCCATCGCCAGAAGGCCATCCACACCAGGTCGCATGTGATCATTTGCGGCTACGGCCGCGGTGGCCAGAACCTGGCGCGCCTGCTGGAACCCGAGGGCATCCCTACCATGGCGCTGGACCTGGACCCGGACCGCGTGCGCCAGGCCGCCGCCGCCGGGGCAAAGCGTGGTCTTCGGCGACGCTGCCCGCCTGCCCAGCCTGATGGCCGCCGGGCTGGCACGGGCGTCCGCGGTCGTGGTGAGCTATCCCGACACGCCGTCGGCGCTGAAGATCCTGCAGCTGGTGCGCGAGCATGCGCCCAGGGCGCCGGTGATCGTGCGCACCATCGACGACAGCGACCTCGAACGCCTGCGCGAAGCCGGTGCCACCGAGGTGGTGCCCGGGGCCATCGAAGGATCGCTGATGCTGGCCGCCAGGCGCTGGTGCTGGTGGGTGTGCCGATGCGCCGCGTGGTGCGCCTGACCGGGACGCTCGTGATGCGCGCTACTCCCTGCTGCGCGGCTACTTCCACGGCGCCGACGACGACACCGCCGAAGAGCTGCACCAGGCCCGCCTGGCCAGCGTACCTGCCGATGGCCGCGGCCTGCCTGGGGCGCCCGCTGTCGGCACTGGCCCTGCATGCCATCGGCGTGCAGGTGGTGACAGTGCGCCATGCCGGAGGCCGCGTGGTGCCCGGCGCCGACACGCTGCTGTTGAGCGCCGGCGACACCCTGGTGCTGTCCGGCCTGCCCGAGCCGCTGGCTCTGGCCGAAGCCAAACTGATGCGAGGCTGACCCCATGAAACACGAACGAGCCCAGACCCTGCCCGCCGAGTACATCCCGCAGCCACATCCGCACCGTGCCGGACTGGCCGGCACCGGGTGTGCAATTTCGCGACATCACGCCGCTGCTGTCCACCCACGCGTCTTCCGCGTGTTGATCGATGAATTCGTTCACCGCTACTTCGACGTGCGGCCTGCGACCATCGCCGGGCTGGATGCGCGTGGCTTCATCATCGGCTCGGTGCTGGCCTACGAAGCTGAACGTCGGCTTCGTGCCCATCCGCAAGAAGGGCAAGCTGCCCTACACAACGGTTGAAGAAAGCTATGAGCTCAGTACGGATCGGCCACGGTGGAGATGCACACCGATGCCGTGAAGCCCGGCGACCGAGTGCTGCTGATAGACGACCTGATCGCCACCGGCGGCACCATGATGGCGGGCAAGAAACTGCTGGAAAAGTTGGGCGCCACCGTGACCGAAGGTGCGGCCATCGTCGATTGCGCGCCTTAGGCGCGGTCAGCCGCCTCCAGCAGCTCGGGAACGCGGCCGTGGCCGCTGACCAGCACGGCCACGTCGCGTGCCCAGCACGTTGGCGCTGAGCAGTTGCAGGCGCGGGTCGGTGCAGGCATTGCAGGCGATGCCGAAGCGCAGGACCAGAACTGAGCATCGTTGGCCACCACGCTGTAGTGGCCAACGGCATGAAACTCGATGCGCTGCGCGCCGTTGAGCAGCTCGATGGCACGGTCGATCGTGTCGCGGTTGAGCTGGTCGCGCAGCTGCAGGATGGCGGCCGCGGTGTTGCCCAGCACCTTGTCGCCGAGCTCGGCCATCGAGTCGTCGCCGGTCACCTGGGCATGCATCAAGGGCACGGTGCCGGTGAGGCCCGAAGCCAGGCGCAGCTTGAAATCCGACAAGCCCTCGCAGCCCAACGATCGACAGAACCGGATCACCGTGGGCTGGCTGACGTTAGCCGCCCTGGCGATCTCGGCAATGGGGTCGTTGAGCGCGGCGCGGGGGTGCGCCAGCACCTGCTCGGCCACGCGCTTCTCGGCGGGCGAGAGGTCGGCCAGACCGCGCTGGATCTGATCGAGGATGGCCGAACGCGGCGCGCCTTGCAGCGCGCGCAGCTGCGACTGCAGGATGGCGGAGGCACCGACGAAGGTGGCGTTCTCGGCGGTGATCACGAAGGTGGGGATGCCACGCACGTAGTCGGTGAATCGACCCTTGTCTTCGAAGCGGGCACGGAAACCCGAGTTCACGAAATGCTCGCCCAGCCGCGGCACGATGCCGCCGCCGATGTAGATGCCGCCCAGCGCGCCCAGCGTCACCGCCAGATTGGCCGCGGCGGTGCCGAGCAGGAGACAGAACACCTCGATCGCCTCGGCCGCCAGCGCGTCGCTGCCATCCATCGCGCGCGCGGTGATGTCGGGCGCCGACAGGTCGGCCGCATCGGGCCGGCCCGCTCGATCGGCCAGCGCGCGGTAGATCAGCTCCAGGCCCCGGCCGGACAACAGGCGCTCGAAGGACACATGGCGGTACTTCTGCCACGCAAAGCGAAGGATCGCCAGCTCTCGCTCGTCGCGCGGCGCAAGTTGGCGTGTCCACCCTCGGTGCCCAGCGCCACCCAACCGTCGGCCGCGGGGATCAGCCCCGAGACGCCCAGCCCCGTGCCCGCGCCCAGCACACCCACCACGCTTTGCTGGCGCGGCTCTCCACCGCCCACTTGCCGACGTTCCTGCGGCCCCAGGCGGCACGGCCATAGCCAGCGCGGTGAAGTCGTTCACCACCACCAGCGTGTCGAGCGCAAGGCGCTCGCGCATCTCCTCGATAGAGAACTGCCAGTGGTAGTTGGTCATGCGCGCACGGAGTCACCCTCCACCGGGTTGGCGATGGCCACGGCCGGATGCAGGATCCGCCCCAGACTCGCCGGCAAGGTCGCCAGGTAGGCACTCACGGCCGCGTGGAAATCGGCGTGCTCGGCGCAGCGCAGCGAGGCCCGGTGTTCGAAGCGGCCGATCGCTGTTTCCAACGCAAAGCGCGCGTAGGTGCCGCCGATGTCGGCAATCGACGGGGCGAGTCAAAATCGGTCATGGTGATGGACATCCGGTGTGCCAATGCGCCTGGGATCAGCTCTGGCGCATGAAACCTCGAAGTAACATGACTACATGAGGGACGACGCCAAGCGCGTTGTTGCCCTAGTGCATCGCCACGGTATCGCGTAAGCCTGTCTTGCCGGGATGCTGTAGTTTTGCTACCTTCTCACTTTGTCATCGCGCCGACCATGGGTCGGGCCGCCGATCAAGCCGGATACGAACAGCCATGGTTGGGTTTGAATCGAAAGCAGCGGCGCGGGCCGTCGGGGATGGTAAGGGACGCTGGCCGGCAACCAGTGCCCTGCCATGGTGCCCACGGTGAACGCCATGGACCCGCACCTGGCCATGGCGGCGGCCCAGCGGCGCGTGGCCTGCCCTGGCTGGTGGGCGACATCAGCGGCACCAATGCCCGCCTGGGTTGGGTCACCGACCCGGCCTTGCCCGCCGAGCATGTGCGCACGCTGCCCGTGGCCGAGCACGCCGACCCGGCCGCGGCCGTGAAGGCCTACCTCGCCGGGCTGCCCCTGCGACCAGGCGCCTCCCGGGTGCCAAGGCACGCCGCGCTGGCAGTGGCCACGGCCATCACCAGCGACCGGTCGAAATGACGAACAGCCCCTGGCGGTTTTCGCGCCAGGCGCTGCAGCGCCAACTCGGCCTCCAGTCGCTGGCGGTGCTGAACGACTTCGAGGCGTTGGCCCTGTCCCTGCCCCGCCTCGGGCCCTAGCAGTTGCGATCGCACGGCCTGCCGGTGAGGCCCACGGCACCATGGCGGTCATCGGCCCCGGCACCGGCCTGGGCGTGGCCGGCCTGGTGCAGACGGCCCATGGCTGGACGGCCCTTCCGGGCGAGGGCGGCCATGCCACCTTGAGCGCAGCGGACGATTTCGAGGCGCAGCTGCTGGCCCATGTCAGGCGGCACCATGAACACGTGTCGGCCGAACGGCTGTTGTCGGGCATCGGCCTGCCACGCTGCACCGGGCCGTGGCCGCCGTGCTGAGGCGGCGCACCCCAGCTCAGCGCCAGGACATCGTGGCGCGAGGCTGCGCCGGCGAGGATCCCCTGTGCGAGCGCACGCTCGATGCCTTTTGCGCGCTGCTGGGTGGCTTTGCCGGCAACGTGGCGCTCACTTTGGGTGCAAGAGGTGGCGTCTACATCGGGGGGGGCATCGTGCCGCGCCTGGGCGACTACTTCTTCGCCTCGCGCTTCCGTGAACGCTTCGAGGCCAAGGGGCGCTTCCGCAGCTACCTGGAAGCCATCCCCACCGCGTTGATCACGGACACGCTGGTGGCGTTGACAGGCGCGGCCGTGGCGATCGAGCAAGCCACGGCCTGAGGCCTTGCGGTCATCCGCCGAGCGGGGCGGCGTGGCGCTGTACTCCGCGAATGTCCCCCGCCATCGGCCTGAAGGCCGCTGGCTCCTCCTCTTTTCGCTGCGCACAGCGCCACGCCCGCCCGCTCGGCTCGCGCCTCAGGTTGCCGCCGCCTCCACGTCCTCCAACGCCGCCTCGGCTTCCGCCGTTGAGTCCGCCTGCTGCAGCCGCAACCTGCGGTGCGCAGCCCGCGCGTGGCACAGCCCAGCGTCACCCAGCGGCGCCACATCCAGCAGGCCGCGCAGCCGTTCATCGGTGGCATAGGCGATCCAGATGCCGGCCAGCCCCAGGCCGAAGTATTGCCCGAGCAACCAGCTGCCGCCGGTAGCACCACCACCATCGACACCACCCCGGCGTACAAGGGATAACGAGCATCGCCAGCGGCGCGCAAGGCGTGATCACCACCAGGTTGAAGCAGCGGCCGGGTTCGAGCAGCACCATCCACCACAGCAACACGGCACCGGTGGCGATGATCCCGGCGTCGTGCGTGAATTGGCCCAGCAGCCACGGGCCCATCAGGGCCGCGCCACGAACCACCGTGACCGCCAGGCCGAGGCCCCAGCCCAGGGCACGCCGCACGAGACGGTTGGCCGCATGCAGGTTGCCGGCACCCACCAGATGGCCCACCACGATCTCCACCGCCAGCCCGGTGGCCAAGGCGCTGAGCAAGGCCACGTGTGTCACCTGCAGCGCATAGGCCTGCGCGGCCAGCGCCTGGCACCGAGTTGGCCGGCCACCGCCACGCTGACCATGAACGACAGGCGCCAGGCGATGTTCTCCGCCGCGCCCGGCAGGCCGATGCGCAGCACCGAGGCCAGCGCCGGGCGGTTGAGCCGCCACCAATCGATGGCGCGCGGGCGAAGGTTCAGCCGCGCATGCCACAACACCGGGTGCAGCGCGATGCCCAGCACCCGGCTGGCGGCCAGCGCCACCGCGAAGCCGGTCAGGCCCAGGCGCGGCATCAGCAGCAGCGCCAGCAGCAGGTGCGTGGCGTGCATCGTCAGGATGACGGCCAGCGTGTCGCGCACCCGAAGGTGAGCCCGCATCACGCTGGCCATGGTCGCGTTCAGGCGTCCAGCAGCAGGGCCAGCGCCAGCATCTGCAGGTAGGGCAAGGCCAGTGGCAACAGATCGGCCGGCGCATTGAGCAGGTGCAACAGCGCGCCGGCGCCGAACAGTGCGCACAGCGCAGCGAAGCCGCCGACCCAGGTGCTGGCACCCAGCGTGGCGCGGGCCACCGCGTCGGCAGCCTCGCGGCGGCCACCGCCCAGGCATTGCGAGACCACCACGCTGACCCCCGCGCCGACGATGCGGAACAGGATGAACAACATCGCCAGCACGTGGTTGCCCAGCGCGAACGACGCCGCGGCCTGATCCGACAGCGGCCGCCAGCGCAGTGCCGATCACGCCCACGCTGATGCCCAGGCACAGCTCAGGAACAGCGGGCCCGCGATGGACAACAGCGGCGGCGGCTTGATCGAGCGGTGGACGCTCATGAATGAAGGGGTTCGTTTCGGTGTGCCGCTCAGGGCAGGGTGATCACGGCCGTGTCGTCCATCACCTTGGCATCGGTGGCCGGGTCGCCGCCGCCGATGCTCCAGGCCTGAGGCACCAGCGACAAGGGGCGATAGCCGCCATCGTAGTCCCAGGTGTTGATGTACAAGCGCACGCCGCGGAGCGAACGCAGGCCCCCAGCGCTGCCGCCGGCAGCGTGAAGCGCACACGCCGGGCGGCGGCGTCGACCTCGACGCTGGCTCCGGGCGTGATGGGGGTGCCCTCGTGGGCGGCGCCGGCGCCGTCCGAGCTGAACAGTGCGTTGGACCAGCCATGCACGCGCAGGCGTCGATGCCAGCGCAGGCCCTCGGGCAGATCGCCCGCTTGCAACGGCATGCTGCGTGCGCCGCCGCCTTGACCCGGCAACTCGATGAACAGCGTGAAGGCCACGTGGTCGAAACCGTTGGCCGGGTTCCAGACGGTGCTGAGCTCGGCCATCGTGAGGTCCACCCGCAAGGCGCCACCAGAGCCCGCCACCTGCACGCGCCGCAGGTCCGTTGGCCGGCGCGCGCCAAAGCTGGCGTCCGTGGGATAGACATAGCGTCCGGTCGGCCCGTGATCGTCACCCGCCGGATCGGTCACGTCGGCCAGCGGCAGCCAGTCGCGTTCACGCGGAAGGTCTGCGCCAGCGTGGCGCGCACCGGCGCAGCGTTGCCGTCCCGGGCCATCGCCACCAGGCGGTGGTTGGCGGCGGCATCGACGAAACGCGAGGTGTCCACCACCGCCTGCCAGCGCCCATCGGCCTGCGGTGTGATGCGCTGCGCCTGGGCCAGGTCGCCGTCGATCACCAACAACAGCGAACCCATACCCGGCGCCTCGCCGCTGACGGCGAAGTCCCCGCCCACGACCGACTGGTCCAGCGCATTCACCTTGAGCGTTGGCGGTTCGGTCGGTGTTCTCAACGCCGGCGATGCCGCGGCAGCCAGCAGCCACACCTGCCCGCTGCGCGCCGGCAGCACCAGGTTCAGGCGCCCCTGGGCGAGCACGCGCTGGTCGTCCGGTCGGCCGTCGATGCCGAACAGGCCTCTCAGTTGTGCGCCGGCGCCCAGCTCCAGGCCATCCAGCAAAACCTCGTGCTCGGCGGTGTTGAAGGCCACCAGTGCCCGTTGCCGGCCGTGCCGGACCAGATAGGCCAGCACGCCCGGGCCGCCGGCGTTGTCGCGCAAGACCTCGGGCACGCCGCGCGAGAACAGGCGGTGCGTGCGCCGCAGCGCCGCCATCTCGGCGATGCTGCGGTACAGCGGTGCGGCACGGTCGAAGTGGTCGCGCCCGCCCGAGCCCCAGCCGCCGGCGAACATCGACGCGCTGTTCGCTGAAGGCCTGCTCGGTGCCGTAGTAGAGGGTCGGGATGCCCGGCAGCGTGAACATGGCCAGCAAGGCCTGCTTCAGCGCCGACTGCGACCGCCGGCCAGGAAGCGGTCCACGTCGTGGTTGTCCACGAAGGTGGGCATCAGGTGCGGCCGGGCATGCAGGCGCGCGAGGCTGCGGATGCGGTGGCCCAGCTCGGCGCTGGGGTGCCCGCGCGCAAAGGCGTCGTTGAACGCCCCATACAGCGGGAAGTTCAGCATGCCCGGCGGCACCGGACGGCCCGCGGCGTCGGTCATGTAGCTTTCGATCTTGCGCGCCTGCGTGTCCTCCATCGGCTTGTCGATCCGAACCTTCGCCGAAGACGCAGGAAACTGCCGACGGCCAGGTTTGCCGGGCTGCCCGCGCATGCCGGGCGCGGCAGCGTCACGCGCACCCATGAAATCGACGAAGGTCTCGGGCGGCACATAGAAGGCGGTGTCCACTCGGAATGCGTCCACGCCCACCGAGTGGATCCAGTGCGCGTAACTTCGGCGCAGGCCTTGAGCACCACCGGGTTCTCGGTGTTCAGGTCGTCCAGGCCGGACATCTGGTGATTGCGCTCCTGGTACGGATCGTTGTAGTCGGTGACGTCGGGGGTCCAGTGGTAGATCGCCGCGTCGCGTTGCGCCGGGTCACGCGGGTCGTTCAAGTGAAAAGGCGCCTGCCGCGGGCCCTTCACCGGCGGCGTGTCCAGGTAGCGTTCGATGTTGGCCGCCGGATCGGTGGCCGACCACGGGCCTGAATGACCGAAGTAGTTGCCGGTGTGGTTGACGACGATGTCCTGCACCAGATACATGCCGCGCCGATGCAGTTGGTGTGACAGTTGCTGGTAGTCGGCCAGCGTGCCCAGGTGCTTGTCCACCTGCATGAAGTTCTCGGCCCAGTAGCCGTGGTAGCCGCCATGGCCGTTGTTGGGCCGATCCACTGGTTGGCCACCGGCGGGTGATCCACACCGCCGTGGCACCCAGGCCGCGGATGTAGTCAGGCGCCTGGTCACGCCACGCAGGTCCCCACCTTGGTAGCGATCCGCCCGCTTCGGGTCGAATTCACCGGCATGCTGGTCGTTGTTGCCGGCGTCACCATCGTCGAAGCGGTCGGTCATCACGAAATAGATGACCTGGTCGCGCCAGTCTGGCGAGGGCACATGCAGCTTCAGGCCGGCCGCGACGACCGGCGTCGCACTCGACAACGCCGTCGACACCGCGAGGGCAGCGATCCATCGCGCGACGAGGCCAGGGCGATACGGCAACTCGATGCTCATGACTCCACGCGGGCAAGCACCAACACCACCGGTCAGCCCTGGGGCCAGTGTAGTGCCGAGTCATGTAGTCTGACTACAAATCCAATCAGGCGTGGCACCGGCCTGGTGTTGTGCTGGCCGCAAATCGGCGAAATCGCGGGTCGAGATTGGGGTTTTCACCCGGTGTTTCGGTCGCAATTCAGCAACAAGCAGGTTTTCCCAAGGGCGCCCGAGAATCTAGTTTTGGTACAAACGGCTCGAAGCCTGGGCCACTCCGGGCCGGCATGCGTCGACGGGGCGCGTATTCAACGGGTTTGTGATTGCCTTTTCGCAAGGAGACATCGGGTGAACGATTCAAGCAAGAAGCGGGGCCAAGCCGCCCCCCAGCGCAGCGCGCTTCGGCTCAGCGCCACGGCGTTTGGTGTCACGCTGCTGGTGACCGGCATGGGGCAAGCCTTTGCCCAGGCCGCCGAGCAGACCGTGGAGATAACCGGCATCCGGCGCGGCATCGAGAACGCGATCAACGTCAAGAAGAACGCCGATTCGATCGTCGAGGCCATCTCGGCCGAAGACATCGGCAAGCTGCCCGACGCCACGGTGGCCGAGACCATCTCGCGCATGCCCGGCCTGACCACGCAGCGCAGCAAGGCCACGGGCAAGGCCCAGTCGGTCAGCGTGCGCGGCCTGGCGCCCGATTTCGCCACCGGCACCCTGAACGGCCGCGAGCAAGCCTCCACCAGCGACAGCCGCAGCGTCGATTTCGACCAGTTCCCGGCCGAGCTGCTGGGCTCCATCGTGGTCTACAAGTCGCCCGACGCGGCCCAGATCAACCAGGGCCTGGCCGGCACGATCGACCTGCGCACCGTTCGTCCGCTCGATTTCAAGAGCCGCCAGGTGGCCGTCAATTACCGCAAGCAGCAAACCGGCAAGGGCCTGCCCACTGAAGCCGGCACGGGTGACCGTGCCTCGCTGTCCTACATCGACCAGTTCGCCGACCGCAAGCTCGGCATCGCGCTGGGCTTCACCCGCGTCACGGACGATGGCGCCGGCCAGCTGAAGTTCAATTCCTGGGGTGGCTGGGCCGCCGACGTCGACTACAAGGGCTCGACGGTCAAGATCCCGGGCGGCTTCACCGCCGACACCGAGCAGACCACCGCCTCGCGCGATGGCGCCATGGCCGTGCTGCAGTACAAGCCCAACAAGGATTTCGAGTCGGTGCTCGACATCTTCTATACGAAGGGCGATTGGAAGACCAGCAAGCACGGCCTGGAAGGCGCGCTGCTGGACAACTCCAACTACGACCCCAAGGGTCAGTTGATCAACGCCACCATCTCGAACGGCATCGCCACCGCTGGCACGATGACCGACTACAAGGGTGTCGTGCGCAACCACGACGAGGCCACCAACGACAAGCTCACCTCCATCGGCTGGAACAACAAGCTCAAGCTGGGCCAGTGGACCACGGCGGCCGACCTGTCGCAGTCCAAGGTCAGCAAGCACAGCAGTCGCTACGAAACCACGGCGGGTCAGCCTGGCAACGCCAACAAGGCGCCCTATGCCGGCACACTGGGCACGATTTCCTGGACGGGCTTCGACGGCAACAACTTCGAGGCCGTGAAGTACAACACCAGCCTGGACTATTCGGACCCCAAGGTTGCCAAGCTGACCGACGTGAACGGCTGGAGCGGTGGCGAGAGCTCGCCACAGGCCGGCTATGTGGCCCTGCCCACCACCACCGACAAGATCAACGCGCTGCGCCTGTCTGGCAAGCGTGACATGGCCTGGGGCCCGATCACCGAGGTGGAACTGGGTGCCAACTTCACCGAGCGCACCAAGACCCACACCGCCAACGAAGGCCGCCTGGTCATCCTCGGCAGCGTGAACATGACCACGGGCAAGACGATCGATCCGTACGCGTCGACCCAGGCGCCCGGCGCCAGCGTGGCCGTCGCCGGCACCACCGGACTGAAGGTCGTGTCCTGGAACCCGACCGGCTCGCTGGGCACGATCTATGACCTGCCGCCCAAGGTGGACAAGGACATCCTGAACAAGAGCTGGGACGTGGACGAGCAGGTGGCCACCGCCTACGTGCGCGGCAGCATCGACACCAAGCTGTTCGGCTTCGACGCGCGCGGCAACGTCGGCGTGCAACTGGTCAACACCGACCAGTCCGGCGCCGGCTATTTCGTCGAGCAGAAGACCTGCACGGGCAACACGCCCGAGACTTGCCCCTCGTCGCGCATCTCTGCGGGCACCAAGTACACCGACATCATGCCCAGCCTGAACCTGGCGCTGGACATCGGCAACGACTCGGTGGTTCGCCTGGGTGTGGGCCGCACCATGTCGCGTCCGAGCATGGCCGACATGCGTGGCAGCGTCACGTTTGACCTGGTTCGCGCCAATCAGAACGTGACCCGCGATCACTACGAAGGCAATTCGGGCAATCCGTTCCTCAAGCCCTTCCGTGCCAACGTGGTCGATGTGTCCTACGAGAAGTACTTCGGCACCAAGGGCTACGTCTCGGTGGCGGGCTTCTACAAGGACCTGGCCACCTATGTCTACAAGCAGACCACCGTGCGCGACTTCTCGCAGTACGGCGTGACCCTGCCGGCCAACGTCTCACCGCTGGGCTTCTTCACGGCGCCGGCCAACGGTTCGGGCGGCAGCGTCAAGGGCATCGAGTTCGCCCTGTCGATTCCCTTCGGCATGGTGTTCAAGCCACTGGACGGCTTCGGCGTGCAGTTCAACCACTCCTACACCGACAGCTCGGTGGCCATCCCCTTCGCTGGCCTGAACATCATCGACGCCCCGGGGTCGATCAACCTGCCGCTGCCGGGCTTGTCGCGCAACTCGGAGAACATCCGCGTGTACTACGAGAAGTACGGTTTCCAGGTCTCGGTGGCCAAGCGCACGCGCTCGGACTTCCTCGGCGAGGTGAGCGACTTCCAGGACAACCGCCAGCTCACCTTCGTGAAGGGCGAGTCCACGGTCGATCTGCAGTTGGCGTATGAGTTCCAGTCGGGTCCGGCCAAGGGCTTGTCGATCATCTTCCAGGGCAACAACCTGACGAAGACCGCGTTCCAGCGCTTCCGTCCGGACACCGGCGCGATCGTCGAGAACGTGCCCACCGGCAAGACCTATCAGTTCGGCCTGAACTACAAGCTGTGAGCCTGAGCCCCGGCGCCTGGCGCCGGGGTGGTTCGAATCACCCGCTGTTGGATCAAGCCCCGCGCCGATTGCTGCGTCGCGGGGCTTTTTTTCGTGCGCGACGCTCGACCGCAGGGTGACAATTCCGCGGCCCCGATTCCCCCCATCGAACCCTTTGCGGCCCACACCATGGACAAACACGCCAACTCCCCCCTCCAGACCATCGTGATCGTCGGTGGCGGCACCTCCGGCTGGATGACCGCCGCCGGCCTGGCCAAGGTGCTGCAGGGTCGATTCAAGATCCGCCTGGTCGAGTCCGATGACATCGGCACCATCGGTGTGGGCGAAGCCACGATCCCGATGATCCGGCGCTTCAACCAGACGCTGGAGCTCGACGAGGACGAGTTCATGCGCGAGACCCAGGCCACCTTCAAGCTGGGCATCGAGTTCGTCAACTGGGGCAAGCTGGGCGACCGCTACATGCACGCCTTCGGCGCCTATGGCCAGGCGCTGTGGACAACCGAGTTCCACCAGTATTGGCTGAAGATGTGGCTGGCCGGCAAGGCCCCTGATCTGGAGCGCTACTCCATCAACCGCATGGCCTGCAAGGCGAACAAGTTCATGCGCGCCGACGCGAGCCTGCCCAACTCGCCCTTGTCGGAGATCACCCACGCCTTCCACTTCGATGCCAGCCTGTACGCGCGCTACCTGCGCAAGTACAGCGAGCAGCGCGGCGTGGTCCGCACCGAGGGCAAGATTGCGCGCACGGTGCTGCGCGCGGGCGACGGTTTCGTCGAGGCGCTGGAGCTCGAGAACGGCATCCGCGTCGAGGGTGACCTGTTCATTGATTGCTCGGGCTTCCGTGGCCTGCTGATCGAGGAGGCGCTGGGCACCGGCTTCGAAGACTGGTCGCACTGGCTGCCCTGCAATCGCGCGCTGGCCGTGCCCTGCGAGAACGCCGGCGAGCTCACACCCTACACGCGGTCCACCGCGCACAGCGCGGGCTGGCAGTGGCGCATCCCGCTGCAAAGCCGCATCGGCAACGGCCATGTGTATTGCAGCGATTTCATCAGCGACGACGAGGCCGCGGCGGTGCTGCTGGGCAACCTGGACGGCAAGGCCGGCGCCGAGCCGCGCCCGATCCGCTTCACCGCCGGCAAGCGCAAGAAGATGTGGAACCGCAATGTCATCGCCGTTGGCCTGGCCAGCGGGTTTCTCGAACCCTTGGAATCCACCAGCATCCACCTGGTGCAGGCGGCCATCGACAAGATCGTCACCTTCTTCCCGGACCGCGGCTTCAGTCAACCCGACGTCGACGAGTTCAACACGCAGATGGACTTCGAATACACACGCATCCGCGACTTCATCATCCTGCACTACAAGCTGAACCACCGCGACGATTCGCCGTTCTGGCGCCGCTGCCGCGAGATGGCCGTGCCCGAGTCGCTCACGCAGCGCATGGAGCTGTATCGCCGCCACGGTCGCATCTTCCGCGAGGGCCTGGAGCTGTTCACGCCGGTGGGCTGGCTGCAGGTGATGCATGGCCAGGGTTTGAAGCCCGAGGGCTACCACCCGCTGGTGGATGTGTACGGCGAACAAGAAGTGCTCGACTTCCTGCAGAGCATCGAGAGTGTGATCGGCAAGTGCGTGGACGTGATGCCGACGCATGCGGAGTACATAGCACAGCACTGCAGCGCACAACCCGCAAGGTGATGAGCCTCGCGCGCCGACGTCATGTCGCCGACACGCTCTGTGCCGCGGGCCTGGCGCTGACGGCCCTGGTCGCCGGGGCGGCCGACGCTCCGGCGGCGTCGCTGCCGCCGTTAGAAGACTTCTTCGAGGAGCCGATGGCGACCGTTTCCGGTGGCTGAACGACGTGCGCCTGGTCCTCAATGTGAACCCGCAGCTGTTCCGCTGCAGCGTCGACGGGGTGCGCATTGGCCTTTGACGCATACCGGGCGAATCCCGAGGCTGTCGAGGCAGCCGCAGGCCTATGCTGATCCGCATCCGCCACTTCCAGACTGGGACCACCGCATGCCACCACTTCGCCGCCTTTTGCTCAACGCGCTCTACGGCACCGCCGCGCTGGCCCTGGTCGCGCCCGCCATGGCCCAGAGCTTCCCCACCAAGCCCATCCGCATGGTGGTCACCTTCACGCCGGGCGGCGCGCCGGACATCCTGGCGCGTGTGTTCAGCGAGAGGGCCCAGTTGGGCCAGAACGTGGTGGTGGACAACAAGCCCGGGGCCGGTGGCAACACCGGGGCCGACTTCGTGGCCAAGTCGCCCGCCGACGGCTACACGCTGGTGATGGGCACGGTGGGCACACACTCGATCAATGGCAGCCTGTACGCCAAGATGCCCTACGACATGGTGAAGGACTTCACCGCCATCGCGCACATCGCCTCGGCGCCCAACCTGCTGGTGGTGAACAACGAACTGCCAGTGAAGACCGTGCCCGAGCTCATCGCCTACATGAAGGCCAACCCCAACAAGCTGTCGTTCGGCTCGCCCGGCATCGGATCGTCGGTACACGTCTCGGGCGAGCTGTTCAAGTCCATGACCGGCACGTCGATGACGCACGTGCCTTACAAGGGCCGCGCCGCGGCCATCCCCGACCTGATCGGCGGCCAGATCCAGCTGATGTTCGACAACATGCCCTCGGCCTTGCCGATGGCCAAGGAAGGCAAGATTCGCGCGGTCGCGCAAACCACGGCCAAACGCTCCGCCGCCGCACCCGATGTGCCGACGGTGGCCGAGACCATCCCGGGCTTCGAAGCCACCACCTGGTTTGCGGTGTTCGGCCCGGCGGGCATGCCGCGCGAGGCGGTGGCCAGGCTCAACGCCGAGTTCAAGCGTGTGTTCGCGCTGCCCGACGTGCAGGAGCGCCTGAAGACCTTGGGCCTGGAGCCGTGGATCTCGTCGCCCGACGAACTGAGCAAATTCCAGGCCGCCGAGATCGTCAAGTGGGCCAAGGTGGTGAAGGAGTCGGGTGCCAAGGCTGAGTGACTGGTTTTGTAGTCTGACTACATGTCCGGCGGTGATGGCGATCAAGATCGCCACCCATTGCCCTCCCCAAGAGCGGTAGCCAAGGCGCCACAATGGGCCGCCTTCTCGGTAAAAACTCTAAGCGCTTGATTTATCGATTGGCCTAGAATTGGTGTAGTTTTAGTACATCAACGATGCCTTTCATGAACCAGCCCACGCGGGCCCCCGCCGCGATCACACGCCGCTCACTGGTGCATGGCACGGCCGCCCTGGGCGCGGCCGCGGTGTTTGCGCCCGTGGTGCGCGCAGCGACACCTGCGCCGCTGGTGGTGTGGTTCACCGTCGAAGGCGCCAAGGCCATGCGCAGGCTGGGCGAGGCGTTCACCGCACAGACCGGGGTGCCGGTGATCGTGGAGACGCCCGACGCGTCCGATGGCCCGTCCAAGTTCCAGCAGGCGGCGGCCTCCGGCAAGGGGCCGGACCTCTACATCTACGCCCACGACCGCATCGGCGAGTGGATCGCTGGCGGGCTGCTGCACAGCGTCAGCCCCAGCCGGGCCTTGCGCGCCGACATCGACCCGCTGGCCTGGCAAGGCTTCACCTACCGCGGCCGGCAATGGGGCTACCCGTACGCCATCGAGGCGGTGACACTGATCCACAACAAGGCGCTGGCGCCGGTGGCACCAAAGACCTTTGACGAGGTCTTTGCACTGGACGCTCAGTTGGCGCGTCAGGGCAAGCGTGCCCTGCTGTGGGACTACACCAACACCTACTTCACCTGGCCGCTGCTCGCGGCGGGTGGCGGCTATGCATTTCGCCAGCACGCCGACGGCACCTACGATGCCCGCGACACCGGCGTGAACACGCCCGGCGCGCTGGCCGGCGCGCAGGTGCTGGAGCGCATGTTCCGCGAAGGCCTGCTGCCATCGGGCAGCGGCTATGCCGAGATGGAAGCGGCCATGGCGCAGGGCCGCGTGGCGATGATGATCAACGGGCCCTGGTCCTGGGTGAACCTGAAGCGCGTGGGCATCGATTTCGGCATCGCCCGCATTCCCACCGTGGCGGGCAAGGCGGCCGCACCTTTCGTCGGCATCAAGGGCATCCTGATCAACCGCGCCACCCGGCAGCGCGAGCTGGCGGTGGAGCTCATCGAGAACCACCTGCTCACCTTGAACGGCCTGCGCGCCATCGACCGGGCCGAGAGCATCGGCGCACCCGCCAGCCGCAGCTATTTTGCGCAAGCCTCGGCCGATCCGCGAATCCAGGGCATCATGGACTCGGCCAAGGACGGCGTGCCAACGCCCAGCATCCCCGAGATGGGCCGCTTCTGGGCCGCCATGAAGAGCTCGTTGACCACGCTCAGCGAGGGCCGCCAGAGTGCGCGCCAGGCCATGGATGCGGCGGCACGCCGCATCGTCGCGTCATGACCCGAGTACCGACCAGCGCCTGGCCCGGCCGCGCCCTGGCGCTGCTGGCCATGCTGGCCGCGCTGTGGGCCGTGATGGTCATCCACGCCACGGGCCAGACCCTGCTGGCGCTCACTTTGCTCGTCATCAGCGGCATGGCGGTGTGGACCTACACGTCGACCCGTACCGTGGCGCTGCGCTACCTGTTCCCTGGCGTCGCGGCCGCGCTGGTGTTCGTGGTCTTCCCGATGCTCTATACGATGGGCATTGCCTTCACCAACCACAGCTCGCGCAACCTGCTCGACCTGGACCGGGCTCGGGCGCAGTTGATGGAAGAGGCGGTGATCGCACCCGACTCGCAGCGCCGCTTCACGCTGGAGGCACTGGGCAGCCGCCTCCGCGTGCGCCTGGCACCCACGGGTGCTGGCGCTGACGCTGCGGTCACGCCGCCCATCGTGCTGTTGGCCACGCCGCAGACCATCGCGCTGGAGCCGGCCACCTCGGCGCCCGAACCGGGCCTGCCGCTCAGCGCCGTGGTGCAACACCTGCCCACGCTGCGCCTGCTCCAGCTGAAGGACGGGTCCGGCCAGCTGCTCAGCCTGACCGGCCTGCACGAGTTCGCGCTGCAGCAGCCCTTGTACCTGGCGCGGGCCGATGGTGCGCTCACCGATCGCCTGTCGGGCAAGGTCTACCACCCGGACATGGCGCAAGGCTTCTTCACCGCCGACGATGGCGACCGGCTGCAGCCAGGCTTTCGGGTCAATGTGGGCCTGAGCCACTTTGCCCAGGTGTTCAGCCAGGGCAAGTTCCGCGAGCCCTTCCTCAGCGTGTTCGTCTGGACGGTGGTGTTCTCGGCGCTCAGCGTCGTCGGCGCCGCCAGCCTGGGGCTGCTGCTCGCCGGACTGCTGCACTGGCCCGCGCTGCCCGGGCGCAGTGCCTACCGCCTGGTGCTGTTCCTGCCGTATGCCGTGCCAGGCTTCATCTCGATCCTGGTTTTCAAGGGCCTGTTCAACCAGAACCTGGGCGAGGTGAACCTGATCCTCAACGCGCTGTTCGGCATCCGACCGGCCTGGTTCTCCGACCCGCTGCTGGCCAAGCTGATGCTGCTGATCGTGAACATCTGGCTGGGCTTCCCTTACATGATGGTGCTGTGCTCGGGGTTGATCCAGTCGATCCCGTCCGATCTGTACGAGGCCTCGGCCGTGGTCGGCGCAGGCCCGTGGACCAACTTCACGCGCATCACCTTGCCGCTGATCCTGAAGCCACTGACACCGCTGCTGATCTCGGCCTTTGCGTTCAACTTCAACAACTTCGTGCTGGTGAGCCTGCTCACGGGCGGCCGGCCCGATCAGGCCGACTCCACCCTGCCGGCAGGCACCACCGACATCCTGGTGTCCTACACCTGGCGCATCGCCTTTCAGGACTCGGGCCAGCAGTTCGGCCTGGCCGCAGCGATCTCCACCGTCATCTTCGGCATCGTCGCCGCGATCACCTTGATCCAGCTGCGCTTGACCAGCCGCGCAGAAGCATCGAAGAAGGGCTGAGCAACGTGGCCATCGTCCAACCCAAATCGCAGCGCTGGCGTCTGTTGGCCGCGCACATCTTCCTGCTCAGCCTGTGCGCAGCGGTGGTGTTCCCCTTCCTGGTGGTGCTGTCGGTGTCGCTGCGGCCGGGCAACTTCGCCAGCGGCTCGCTGATCCCGTCCAGCATCAGCCTGGAACATTGGCGCTACGTGCTGGGGATGCCGTACCTGGGCGTGGACGGCAAGACCGTGACGCCAGATCTGCCCGTGCTGGGGTGGCTGTGGAATTCCATCAAGGTGGCGGCGGCTTCGGCCTGCGTCACCTTGCTGCTGTCCACCACCGCCTCCTTCGCGCTGGCGCGCATGAAGTTCCGCGGTCGCCAGCAGCTGATGACCGGGCTGATGCTGATGCAGATGTTCCCCGCGGTGCTGGCGCTGGTGGCCATCTACGCCATCTTCGACCGCATCGGCAGCGCCTTCCCGGCCATCGGCCTGAACACCCACGCCTCGCTGGTGCTGGCCTACTCGGGTGGCATCGCCATGCACGTCTGGACACTCAAGGGCTACTACGACACCCTGCCCGGCGAGATCGAAGAAGCCGCGCGCGTGGACGGCGCCACGCCCTGGCAGGCCTTCTGGCGCGTGCTGCTGCCCATGGCACTGCCCATCCTGGTGGTGGTGTTCATGCTGGCCTTCATCGGCGCCATCATCGAGTACCCCGTGGCCTCGGTGCTGCTCAGCCAGCAGGACCAGCTCACCCTGGCCGTGGGCAGCAAGCTGTTCGTGCAGGAGCACAACTTCCACTGGGGCGACTTTGCGGCCGCGGCCATCCTGTCGGGCTTGCCGATCACCGTGGTGTTCCTGCTCGCGCAACGCTGGATGATCGCCGGGCTGGCCGCCGGTGGCGTCAAAGGTTGACCAGGGCAGGCCCGCCACGGCCACCGCCCCGTTGGACCAGACCATGCACCGTCGCCATGCCTGCTCCCTGGTGATCGGCATGCTGGCCACCACCAGCCCATCGGCCTGTGCCGTCCTCCCCCACGCCCCCCCGGACCACGCCCCCATGAATGCACCCACCCCGGGCTTCGCCCACGTGCCCTGGTCGCACCAGGCCAGCATCTACGAAGTCAACGTTCGGCAGTACACCCCCGAGGGCTCGCTCAACGCGTTCGCGGCCCACCTGCCGCGCCTGGCCGCGATGGGCGTGGGCATCCTCTGGTTCATGCCCATCCAACCCATCGGCATCAAGAACCGCAAGGGCGGCCAGGGCAGCTACTACTCGATCCGCGACTACACGGCCGTGAACCCCGAGTTCGGCACGCTGGACGACTTCCGCCGCGTGGTGCGGCAGGCGCATGCGTTGGGCATGAAGGTCCTCCTCGACTGGGTGGCCAACCACACCGCCTGGGATCACCCCTGGGTGAGCCAGCACCCCGACTGGTACAAGAAGGACGCTGCCGGGCAGATCCACGCCTACACCTACTACGCCACCCCCGAGAGCACGCCCGAGTTCTGGACCGACGTGGTGGGGCTGGACTACCGCGCCCCCGCCCTGTGGCAGGCCATGACCGAGGCCATGCGCTTCTGGTTGCGCGAGGCCGACATCGACGGCTTCCGCTGCGACGTGGCCAGCCTGGTGCCCACGCCCTTCTGGAACCAGGCCCGCGTGGCGCTGGACGCCATCAAGCCGGTGTTCATGCTGGCCGAGAGCGATGCGGTGGATCTGCACGCATCGGCCTTCGACATGAGCTACGACTGGAAGCTGTACGACACGCTCAAGCTCGTGGCCCAGGGCAAGGCCGGCGCTGTCGAGCTGAAGGCCTGGTGGGCCCGGGAGCAGGCCAGGTATCCGACCGATGCCTATCGCATGCGTTACACGGCCAACCACGACAGCAATTCCTGGCACGGGCACGATGAGCAGTTCTATGGCGCAGCCTTTCGCGTCATGGCCGTGCTGGCCGCGACACTGCCCGGCATGGCCTTGGTGTACAGCGGGCAAGAGTCTGGGTTGAACGGGTTGAGCCGGCAACTGGCCTTCTTCGAGAAGGACCCGATCCAGTGGCACGGCTGCCCCAATGCCGCGCTCTACACCGAATTGCTGCAGCTCAAGCAGGCCCACCCCGCGCTGGGCAACGGCCGCGAGGGCGGCACGCTGGCATGGCTGCCCAGCGAGCACCCGGCCGTGCTGGTGTATCGGCGCCAGCGCGGCGCGGATCAGGTCACGGTCACGGTCAACCTCAGCGCAAGCCCGCAAGCGGCGCGCGGCCGCACGCTGCCCGCCTGGGGCTGGCACATCGCCGCCACGTGAGCCGGCCCATGCGCAACGAAGCCTGGCGCCCGAGCGTTCACTTCACGCCCGATCGGAACTGGATCAACGACCCCAACGGCCTGGTCTGGTTCGACGGTGAATACCACCTGTTCTACCAGCACAACCCGTTCGGCAACGATTGGGGCCACATGAGCTGGGGCCACGCGGTGAGCAACGATCTGCTGCACTGGCACGAGCTGCCGGTGGCCATCGCCGAGGACGAGCGCGTCTCGATCTTCTCGGGCAGCGTGGTGGTGGACGAGCACGACACCAGCGGCCTTGCGGGGCCCGGCCAGACCGCCCTGGTGGCCGCCTACACCGGCTGCCTGCGCCAGCCCACCGGCGGCCAGGCGCAGGAAATCGCCTACAGCACGGACCGTGGTCGCACCTTCACCCCGTACGCGCACAACCCGGTGGTCGACCTGGGCCTGCGCGACTTCCGCGATCCCAAGGTCTTCTGGCACGCGCCCACGGCGCGCTGGGTGATGGCGGTGGTGCTGCCCCACGAGCACCAGATCTTGTTCTTCGCATCGACAGACCTGAAGGCCTGGCGCGAGCTCGGCCGTTTCGGCCCTGCGGGTGAGGCGGTGGGCATCTGGGAATGCCCGGATCTGTTCGAAGTCCCCATCGAGGGCGAGGATGGCCGCCTCACCGGCGAGCGCCGCTGGCTGCTGAAGGTGGACAGCTTCTCGGGCCACCCTGGCGGCACTGGCGCCCAGGTGTTCATTGGCCATTTCGACGGCATGCGCTTCGTCGAGGACCGCGACGCCGCCCCGGCCCCGAGGTGGGTGGACCACGGCAGCGACTTCTACGCCGCGCTGTCGTGGAACCACTTGCCCCCCAGCCACGACCGGCCGGTGTGGTTGGGCTGGATGAGCAACCACCGCTATGCCGGCAAGCTGCCCACCACGCCCTGGCGAGGCGCGATGAGCCTGCCGCGCGAGCTGAGCCTGAGGCACACCAGCGGCGGCTTGCGCCTGGTGCAGCGACCGCTGGCGGCCTTGGCCGGATTGCGTGCCGAGCCGATTGACCGGGCGCCCTCGTCGTTGCACGACGAACGCATCGAGCTGCCCGTGCGTGGCCGCGCGCTGGAGCTGCAATTCAGCATCGCATCGCTGTCGGCCGGCGAAGCGGGGCTGGAGGTGCTGTGCGGCGAGGGCCAGGCCACCCGCGTCGGCTACGACGCTGAAGCACAGGCCGTGTTCATCGACCGCAGCCGCTCTGGCACGGTGCCCGAAGGCGATGCGCACTTCGCCGGTCGCAGGCTGGCACCGGTGAGGCCGCCCTCGCCCGACCGCCCGCTTGACCTGCAGCTGTTCGTGGACGCAGGCTCGGTGGAGCTGTTTGCCGACAAGGGCCTGGCGGTGATCACCGAACTGGTGTTGCCCGCGGCGGGCCACGACGGCGTCGCCGCCTTCGCCAGCGGTGGACGGGCGGCGTTCGGCACGACGACCGCCTGGCCGCTGGCTCGCTGCATGCCCTAGCCCGACAGGGCCGGCACGGTGGCTCGCGGCGTCGGCGCCGCCCGATACCGCCGAATCGAGCTTGCCCCACATTGGCCGAGGAGACCTCCTCACGCCGCCGCATGGCCTTCCTTTGATTCGGGGCAGATCAAGGCCTGTTTCGGCTTTCATTCCCGCACGAAGTGCCGATGCTTGCAGGTGCACGGCAGGCTCCTTGCGTTGCGCACGGAATTGATCTGCCAAGCAAGTTGCCCGATTTCGTGAACCGGGGCAGGCCAGGACGTCACCCGTGATGGTGGGCCCGCCTGACATTTGATGCGGAGACCCCATGCAGTTGTCCAACTTGAAGATCAGCGCCAAGCCAGCCCCCGCGGCTGGTGGCGGCGACTGGGCCTCGTTCTGAGCGGGTCGG
>JADKIA010000023.1 GCA_016721465.1 Ideonella sp.
TTAGGCGTCGCGGCTCGACCGTGGCCTGTTTCGTTGATTCCCTTGATTTCGAGCACCAACATTTCCCATCCAACGATCGCCATCGGCAAGTACCTGGTTTCGTCCCTTTCCAAGCAGCTGGACGACGGTAAAACTACCCGCGCCAGCGTGTCCATCCACAGCAGCCGCCCGGCAGCTCAGCACCGACCGCGTCATGCGCTTCTCGGACCGTTTCGAGTCCGAGCGCGCCGCGCACCTGTATGCCCATGCGCAAGGCCGCGCCTGGGTGGCACAGACCGCGCGCTGAGCCTTCTCGGCGTCTTGTCACGACTGCGGGTTCGCCCCAGGGCGCACTCGGCGCATACTGAGGTTTTCGGCGCGAGGGCTTCAATGGACGTTACCAAGATCTTTCGCCACCAGGACTACGAGCTGGTGTGCAGCGCCAAAGCGGTGGATGCGGGCAAATTCGCGCCTTCGCTGGTGGTGTCCAAACAGGTCTGGCCCACCCGGCCCCGCGTCATCGCCGTCAAAGCGTGGTGACCACAACGACGAAGACACCGCCATCGATGCCGCGCGCATTATAAGGCATCGGTGAATTCTGAGGCTATGGCTGAGCCCGCGCACAAAACCAGTGCCTGCGCACTTTGGTTGTGGCTGGCAGGCGGCCGCTACTCTTGGGGCGTCGGCCTTCACGAGCCACAAGCCCCTCTCCGGGCGGCACGTGCCCGGGTTCAGAGCTCTGCGAGGCCGTGGGGAGCCCGCGCGTCAGCGCACGCGCGCGTCGCGGCAGTGCCGCCGCCTGCTCACCCACCTTTGCCCCTGCCGCGCTGCGGTCATCGCCAGACCTTCACGCATCAGCGGTGCCAGCACATGCTCATTGGGCGCATGCTGCGAGGAACGCCAGGTATTTATGCGGCACCGCCACATAATGGGCAGGCCGGGCGTGTCCGGCAAACACGTCGTTAGACGGTGAGCCTTGCCCCGGTTGGGCAGCAAAGGCTGGGCCGAATGCCGGTGTGCTGCTCGATGGCCTGCATCGCCAGAGTACGCAGGCGTTGTCCGGGTCCAGGCGGGTGGCCTGCATGATCCACCAGCTCGCTCACGGTGATGTCACCGAAACCGTGCCGCGCCAGGTGAGCCAGCAGGTGCTCGCGCATCCGCGAGGCATCGGTGCCGACCACGAAGCGCGGGTGCAGCGTGGCGCGCGCGGCCGGCGGGATGGCGTTCACCGGTGCGGCGGGTTGCCGCAGCCGCAAGCCAGCACCTCAGGCTGTTCCAGCCAGACACGCGCTCGGCGGGGCTCAAGCCTAGCTCACCCCAATCGTTGGCGATGGCCGGATCGCTCGGCCCACCTCCGACCTCGATGTCGGCCAGCGCGCGGCGCACGGCGGAGGCGGGGATCGGTGGCGGGCACCAGGCCTGCACCCTGGATGCAGCCCTCGCGGTCCATCAGGCTGGCGATGGCGTGCGCCATCACCGTGCCGGGGTTGCGCAGCGAAGAGAGCCACTGATTGCCGGAGTGGTGACCGCCCTCGCGCAGGTTCAGCACGAGATCGACATTAGCCACGCCGCGCGACCGCAGGGTACGGTGGGCCGATCGGCGCGAAGCCGCGGGCCGTCGCTGGCGATCAACGCATCGGCGGCCAGCCGGCTGCGCTGCGCGACGCAGAACTCGGCCAGGCCCAGCGAGCCAGTCTCCTCGCCATCTCCAGCAACCACTTCCGGCGTTGAAGCCCAGGCGGCCACCGCGGGCGTGCAGCACGCAGGCCAGCGCGGCGATGTTGATGTAATGCTGGCTCTTGTTGTCTGCGCTTCCGCGGCCATACCAGCGCTCGCCGGCCCGGCCAGTGTCCAGGGGTCTTGAGCCATCCACCATTGGCCTTCGTGGCCGCGCACCACGTCGCCATGGCCACTGAAAAGCACGGTGGGCAGGGCGGCGTCTTCGATGCGCTCGGCGGTGAGCAGCGGCGGCGCGCCAGGCACCGGGTTGTCGTGGCCTTCAGTCGAAGCCCAGGGCCGTGAGCGTGGGCGCGATCTCGTCGGCGAGAGTGGAGGCGCAGCTCGGGCGGCGCGGAGTGCCGCTCTGGCTGTCGGTCGGGTGCGCCACGCGGCGTGACGGGTCGGCGAAGGAACGCGCCGGTGTCGGGGAAGGAAGGCGTCCAATTAACCTGGGCATGTTGTACGGCGGCGGTCTGGCTCATCGAGGCCCTCATGGCGTTGGCAGGCGGCACGGCCGCCCCGAGGCTTAATGCGCTGGTCAGTCGGCCGACTTGGCCGCAGGTCGTAGTGCTCCACGCAAGTTGGCCCCCGCAAAGAACGGGCGGTAGGTCGCGCCACTGCCGCAGGGGAATTCGGCGGTCGCTGCGCGGAAAACCCACGGTGTGGTCTTCCAGCGTCTCCCAAGAAGATCTGCGGGATGTTCTGAAGCGATCGGGGCTCTCGATGCCTGGTTCACTTTCAGCCTTTCATACCCTTGGCCTGCGAAGCCACCGTGGCCAGCGCATGCTACCGGTGCGGCGGCGAACGCCTCGCCCTGACAGGAGGATGCGGATATCGGCGATTTCAGAATCATGGCGAAGTCCTTGTCGTAAAGGGCGGTCCGAAGAATCGGTGGCTCGCCACGGGGCATCGGGGCCCGGTTGGCAGAGTCTGCCATCGTCCGGCCGGTGCCGCCGGATCGGCGACGCCGGTGGCGACGGAGACGATGCTGGACCCGCTGCTGCACAGCGGCCTGAAGAAACTTCCCCAGCGGGCAGCCGCCCGCGCACACCAGCGCCGTGGCGCAGGCGGGCTGGAATGTGCTCGACGACGACCTGCCTCTGCCCGTGGCGCTGATCAAGCGCGAGGCGCTGGGCCCTCGCGTGGATGCAAGGGCGCGTGCGCGATTGGGGCGTCAGGCTGGCCCCGCGCCCCAGCGAACCACCGCGCGCCGCCGCCTCGTTTCGCTGGCAGCTCGACGCCGGTGCTGGAGCATCACCTTCGCCACCGTGACGCCGCCAGCCGTGAGGTGGCGGCGGGGCGTCGCGCCGCGCCGTCGTCGCCAGCCGGGTGCTCGGCGATGCCGACCTGGCCACGCTGCGGCGCATGCTCGCCGCGCATGTAGGGCTGCGGCCCGGTGTTCCTAGTGGACTCGCTGGCGCAGCTCGCGCTGATCGAGGCGTGGATTAACGCCATTCGGGCGGCGTGCCGTTCCGGGTGATGCTGGAAATCAGCGTGCTCGGTGGCCGCACCGGCTGCCGAACCCCCGATGGGCGCTGCGCTGCGCGCGCCCTGCCCGCCAGCACATGCGTTCGGCTGGTGGGCATCGAATGCTACGGAGCCTGGGCGCCACTGGAAATCCGATGCCGACGCGGCCTATGCCGGCGCGCTGATGAACCGCCCATAGAGGCCATCGCGCGGGCAGCCGACGAGCAGCAGCTTTTCAGCGCGGACGGTGCTGGTGTCGGCCGGCGGGTCAGCCATCTTCGACCACGCAATGGCCGAGCGCCTCGAAGCCAGGTTGGGCCAGCCGGTGCGCGGCCTGCTGCGCTTTTTGAGTATATGTCACCCACGACCCCGGCTTCTGCCAGCGCCTGGCAGGGCGTGGCCAGCCAGCGCTGCGCCCCCGTTACGATAACCTGCGTGCGGCGGTAGATGTGGGCCACCGTGCAGTCGCGGCCCGAGCCTGGCCTGGCGATCCGGGCGTGGGCGGGCGCGACGTATCTCCGCGACATCGGGGCCTACGCACATCGCGCGGGCGGCGCGGCGAGTTGGCCTGCCCGCGTCTGCCACCGGCTGGCACGTCTGCAGGCCTGAACGACCAGCATGCCTACCTGCGCTGGCCGGCCGACGCGCTGGTACCTGCGCTGGCCGTGGGCGACCGCATCGGACTGGGCATCGCACCCGTGCACCGCAGCCCCGACAAGTGGCATGGATGCCCATCGTGAAATTACGACTACCGGGTGTGCGATGCGGCTGGCGATGCACTTCTGAAATGGGGTTCGGAAGCGGGGCAGCTGCACGGTCCGAAGTCATCAGTGTCAACGCGATCCGGCCCGACCGGCCAGCGCGACCCGGGAGTTGCCATCATGCGCGGGACCAAGGCCAAAGCGGCCGCCCTCGAGGACAACCCGGCTACTACATCCGTCGCCTGCGGCAGATCGCCGTGGCGATCTTCCTGGAAGAGACCGAGGCCGCACGGCATCACGCCGGTGCAGTACGCCGCGCTCTTTGCGGCGCGACGCGATCCCGGTTGGACCGGCGCACGCTGGCGGCCGCCGTCGGCTTTCGACACCTCCACCTATCGGTGGCGTGATCACCGGCTCGAGCAGCGCCCAGGTTCATCGAGCGCCACGCCTCGCCCACCGATCGGCGCGTGCGCCTGTTGCACCGTCACGCCCGCCGGCAACTGCCCTGCTGGACACCGCTGGTTCCGCCATGCTGGCGCGCGAAGCGTCCTGGCACGCTGGCACCCGCCCAGCGGCCGCTGTTCCTGGCCATGCTCAAGCAGGTGGTGGACGCCAACAATGGCCGGACCGCGCGCCCTGTGACGGCTGAAACCCGATGCCCGGGCGGGCCGGGGTTTGACGCGAATTCGATCGACCCTCTGGGATCGTCTACACTGATCGTCAGCACGTACGCATCAGCGGCGTTCGAGGAGCCTCGGATGGGAGATCGACTTCTGGCGCGTCCTGCCCGAGCCAAGTGCTTGTGGCCGGTGGCGGCATCAGCGGACTGGACGCGGCGCTTGCGCTCTGCGCCAGGGCTTCAAGGTCAAGGTGCTAGAGCGGTCGCTTCCGAGATCCGGCGAGATCGGTGCCGGCATCCAGCTGGGGCTGAACGCCTTTCCACGCCTTCGACGCGCTGGGCGTCGGCGGCAAGACCGGGCGCGCGCCGTGTTCACCGACTACGTAGTGATGCACGACGCGCTGGGCGACACCGGGTGGGCAAGATCCCCACCGGCGAGGCCTTCCGCCAGCGCTTTGGCAATCCCTACGCGGTGATCCACCGCGTGGACTGCCTTTCGCTGCTGGAAGGCGCGCAGGAGACCAACCAGGTCGAATTTCTCACCTCCACCCGCATGGAACGCGTGGAGCAGGACGACACCGGCGTCACCGTCCCCGACCAGAAGAAGGCCAGGCCCACCGCGGCCTGGCGCTGATCGGCGCGGATGGCGTGAAGGCGTGCTGCGCGCGCAGTACGTGAACGACCCGCCGCGCATCACCGGCCACGTGGTTTATCGCGCCGTGGTCGACCGAGCGGACTTCAGAGAACCTGCAATGGAAGCCGCCAGCGTCTGGGTGGGCCCGAACTGCCACCCTGGTGCACTACCCGCTGCGCGGTGGCGAGCAGTACAACGTGGTGGTCACCTTCCACAACCGCAAGCAGGAGGAGTGGGGGCGTCACCGAGGGCGGCAGGAGGAAGTGCAGAGCTACTTCCAGGGCATCTCCCCCAGGCGCGGCAGCTGATCGACCTGCCCAAGCGCTGGAAGCGCTGGGCCACGGCCGACCGCGAGCGCATCGACCAATGGAGCTTCGAGCGCACCACGCTGCTGGGCGACGCGGCCCGCCACCACCGCAGTATGGCGCAGGGGCCTGCCCGCGCTGGAAGATGCCGTGACGCTGGGCGAGGCGCTGCCGGGTGAACGGCAACGATTTCGTCGGGGCCTTCGGCCTGTACCAGCGCTCGCGCGTGGCCCGCACCGCCCGCATCGTGCTCTCGGGCCGCGAAATGGGTCGCATCTATCACGCAAAAGGCGTGGGCGCCCCTGATTCGCAACGAACTATGGAAGGGCCGCTCGCCCAGGCGCTTCTACGACGCCATGGAATGGCTGTACGGCTGGAATGTGAGTGTCTCGCCCCGGGGCGAGCCTGACGGCCCCTTCCCCTCAAGGGGACGGCGCCAGCAACCCGGCAAAGCCAGTTCCGCGGCGTCCACTGGTGCGAACCACACTGGAGCGTATTGATGAACGAACTAGGGCGCCTCCGAAGACCTGCCGCCCGACTGTAACGGAAGAGCTGCACAGCTGAACCTGGTGCCGCTGTGCCCAGCCTGCGCGCGGTGCTGCCGGGTGTGCCCGCGCGCAAGACCGGAAGCCACCTTCTGGGCCAACACGGGCGCTACGCCCGCTGCTGATGCGCGCCGGCGACCTCACCCCGATCGAGAAGGCCGAGCGCCGCGTGCTGGTGCTGGCCAACCCCGGCCGTAGCCTGGACAACATGAAGGCCAGCGCCGCCAGTACCCGGGGCTGCAACTGCTGATGCCCGGCGAATGGGCGCCGTCGCACCGCCACCCCCAACGCCGTGCGCATGGTGGGGGGGAGAAAGCGCCTACCACCACGGTGGACGGCGAAATGCCCGATGAGCCGCGGCGACCTGATCCTCACGCCCACCGGCCTGTGGCACGAGCATGGCCACGACGGACGCAGCCCGTGGTTTGGCTCGATGTGCTGGATCTGCCGATGGTCTACTACATGGAGGCCTCATACCACGTCAACGGCCAGCGCCAGGTCGTCAGACCGGTCAGGGCGACCGTGCCTATACGCGCAACGGCATCGTGCCCACGCCGGTGTTCACGCGCTAGCCAAGGCCTACCCGATGCTGCGCTATCCGTGGGTGGAGACCCGCCGCGCGCTCGAGTCCCTAGCCGCCGACCAGCCCGAGCTCAAAAGCCGTGCAGGTCACCTACGTGAACCGGAGACCGGCGGCGATGCCCAGAACATCCTGGGCTTCTACGCACTGATGCTCAAGCCGGGCCAGACGCTGCGCCTGCCCGCCCGCTCGCCCACCAGCGTGTTCCACCTGATCGAGGGCGGCGTGGACGCGGCCATCGACACCAGCGCCTTCACGCTGGCCAAGGCCGACTCCTGCTGCGCGCCCGGCTACACCCCCGTCACGCTACGCAACCGCTCGGCCGACCAGCCTGCCTTCGTCTTCATCTCCGACGAGACGCCGCTGCTAGAAGCTGGGCGTGTTCGAGGTGCGCGATTGATCCCTGGCCCGAGACCTCGATGGACCCAAACAACCTACCTCTTGCGCCGCCCGCGGTGCCACTCCCTCGCCGTGCGCGGGCAGGCCGCGCGCCTGCCCGTGAACCGCATCTTCTGCGTCGGGCGCAACTACCCGCCCGCGCTGGAAATAGGCAAGCCGGTGGATCAAGGCCGCCGAGCGGCCGTTCTATTTCACCAAGTCCCGTCCACCCTGGTGGCCTCGAGTGCCACGGTGCCTTATCCGCCCGAGACCCGGAACTACCACTACAGGATAGAGCTGGTGCTGGTGATTGGCCGGGTGGGCTTCCGCGTGCCGGCCGACCAGGCTGCACCCGCCTGGTCCCCGCCTATGCCTGCGGTCTGGACGCGACGCGCCGTGACCTCGAGATCGTGGCGCGCGACAAGAACCACCCCTGGGATCTGGGCAAGGACATCGAACACGGCTCGGTGGTCTCCGAGGTGGTGCCGATGCAGGGCACAGTGCTCACCGAAGCCGAGGTGGCGCTCGAGGTGAACGGCGCAGGCAAGCAGAAATCCGACATCCGCATGCTGATCTGGGACCTGCGCAAGGTCATCGCCGACCTGTCAACGTTCTATCACCTGCAACCCGGCGACATCATCTTCCACCGGCGCCCGAAAGGCGTCGGGGCCGTCACGCCGGCGACCGCATCACCGGCACGCGTGGCCCGGCGTGGGCAGATCGCGCTGCAGATTGGCCCGGCAGGTGACGCGGCAGGCCGGGCGCCACGCCCGGCCCCTCAGTTGGCAACAGGCGTGCCGAAAAAGCTGGGATCGACCGCCTCCCGCGAAGGGCACGCCATGGACCCCGTCAGCAGCGCCACCATCTCCAACGCCTCGTCCGCCGATCCAGGAACGGTGCAGGGCGCTGCAGCCATGTCCGTGCTGAAGCAGGCGCTGAACCTGCAGGCCGCATCGGCGCTGCAGCTGATCAGCCTTGCCCCGAGGCCCAGCTGGCCCACGTCCGGTCAACTGGGCACGCGGCTCGACGCCGACGCTTGAAGGCGCGCCGAAGCGCCGTCCCGCCGCGCGGCATGCCCGGCCGGGTCGCCCGGTTGCGATCCATGCGCTGCGCCATCACCGGGCCCGCGTCGCCGGGCAATCCACCGCCAGCTGCATGCCATCGCCATGGGGCACGCCGAGCACGCGCAGCGCGGCCTGGATGCCACCGAGCGCACCCAGGATCAGCGCCGGGTTCTGGTCGCCCAGGTGGCCGATGCGGAAGCCCTTGCCGGTGAGCGGGCCCAGCGCGCCGGCGATGGCCACCTGGAAGCGGTTGCGGGCCACGCTGCGCAGCGTGTCGATGTCGAATCCCGGCGGCATCGAGATGGTGGTGACGGACACCGAGCGCGAGGCCGGATCGCGCGCAAAGAAGTCCAGCGCACCGCCGTGCGCCAGCCCTCGATGGCGGCGTGCACGGTGTCGGCCAGCAGGCGATGACGCGCAAAGACAGCGTCCTCGCCTTCCAGGAAGATCAGCTCGAGTGCGGCCTCCAGCGCCATCATCAGGTTCTGCGGCGCGGTGCCGCAGAACTTGCGGTACGACAGCTCGCTGGTGCGCGGCCGCCAGTCCCAATAGAAGCGCGGGCCGGGATTGCGCGCGGCCACGGCGCTGGCGGCGGCGTCCACCGCCACGATGCCGAGCCCGGGCGGCGTCATCAGGGCCTTTTGCGAGGCGCTCAACACCACGTTGGCGCGCAGTGCGGGCATGTCGATCGGCGCGGCGCCGAGCGAGGCTTACGGCGTCCACCACGAACAGCGCGGGGTGGCCAGTGGCGTCGATGGCGGCACGCAGCCGGCCAGGTCGGTGCTGACGCTGCTGGAGGTGTCGGTGTGCACGGTGGCACGGCCACGATGCGCTGCTCGCGGTCCTCGCGCAAGGCCTGCACAACGGCGTCCACGTCGATGGGCCAGCCTTCGCGCCAGGGCGTGCGCACCACCGCGCGGCCGAGCGCCTCAGTCTGACGGCCCAGGATTCACTGAAGTGCCCGGTGCCCGGGATCAACACGCTGCCACCGGGCGGCACCAGGTTTTCCACCACCGCCTCCCAGGCGCCGTGGCCGTTGCTGGCGTAGAAGTAGACGTTGGCCGCATCCGCCTTCAGCAGCCGCCGGATGCCGTGCTCACAGGCGGCGATGTTGGCATCCACCCGTGGGTCGCCCAGGTCCATGGGCTGGCGGCGCAGGGCATCCAGCACGGCCTCCGGCAGCGGCGTGGGGCCGGGTGAGTGCAGCAGGCGACGGCCAGGGATGCGGGTGGAGTCGATGGAATGGACCATGGCATGCGGGGGCGGGGTGACCCTGCATGGTAAGGGCTGGTGGTGGTACCGCCGGTATCGCCAGGGCCACTTGCGAGACGGCTTGGATGGGCAGCAACGCCCTGCCTCTATGCTGAGGCCTTGGCTCCAGTCTTGGGGCTGGTGCGGCGGCATCAGGGTGCCGCGGTCATGGAGAGCATGATGAGCAAGACACTGCGTTTGTCTGAAAAATGGTTTCACCGCGGGCTGTGGCTGGTGGCTTTGGTGTTCGCCTGGTTCCTGGTGGGACTGGGCGACGGTCGTGGGCGACCTGCCGCAAGTGGAGCGCCAGCGCAAGCTCGAAGACTTCCTGGACCCCTAGCGGGCGCCCGTGCTCAAGCAGGCCATCCTGTCCGCTCAGCTCGCGGGCAGGACGCGCAGGCCGCGCTCGACCAGGCGCAATTGGGCCACCAGGCGGCAGGGGCGAACAACCGCGCAGCGCGCGAAACCTTCGCCAATTGGGTGGCGACGCGAAAGGCCACCGAGCGACCCGAACGGGATGAGGAGTTGCTGGCCCGAACGCGCCAGCTGGATGAATTGCGTCGGGCCGAACGCACGGCGCTGGCGGGTGTGGAAGCGCAACAGAAGCCGCGCTGGACGCGCGGCAGGCTGAACAACGGGCGCGGACGGAACTGAAGGCGTTGGAGTCGCAGGCCCGTACCGCATTGGCCAGCGCCCAGCGGGCGCAGGAGCTGCGGGTGTTTGGCTACCGCCTGGCGCTGACCCTGCCGTTGCTGGGGTGGCCGGATGGCTGTTTGCGAAGAAGCGCACGAGCCCGTATTGGCCGTTCGTATGGGGTTTCATATTCTTCGCGTTGTTTGCCTTCTTCGTGGAACTGGTGCCCTATCTGCCCAGCTACGGTGGCTATGTTCGTTACCTGGTCGGCATCGTGCTGACCTTGTTGGGAGGGCGCTACGCGATCCAGGCGCTGCAGGGCTACTTGCAGCGCCAACAGCAAGCCGAGGCTCAGCCAGCGCCACTGCGCCAACGTGAGATGGACTACGACCTGGCCCAAACGCGCATGACCAAGGGGTGTGCCCTGGCTGCGAGCGGGCGGTGGAGATCAAGGACAGCAAGACCGACTTCTGCCCCCACTGCGGCCTGTGCCTGTTTGACCATTGTGGCCGCTGCGACGCGCGCAAGAACGCGTTTGCGCGCTATTGCTTTTCCTGCGGTGCTTCGGCCCTGCAGCCGGCCGCAGGCGATGTGCCGATGCCCAAGCCCGCCGTGCTGCTGTGATCGGTGGGCCTCGGGCATGGGTGCACCAGCGCGGTGCCCCGTCGACAGCCCCGTGTCGGCCGGCGGGTTTATGCTCGCCGCCAACCCTTTTTCAAGCCAGGACTGCCCCATGAGCAACCCCATTCCCGCCACCCTGATCCCCGGGGACGGCATCGGCCCGGAGATCGTCGACGCCACGCTGGCCGCGCTGGACGCGCTGAAGGCACCCTTCGTCTGGGACCGCCAGATTGCCGGCCTGGAAGGCGTGACCACCGCCGGTGACCCGCTGCCCAAGGCCACGCTGGACAGCATCCGCCGCACGCGCCTGGCGCTGAAGGGCCCGCTGGAGACCCCGTCCGGCGGCGGCTACCGCAGCTCGAACGTGCGTCTGCGCGAGGAATTCAAGCTCTACGCCAACCTGCGGCCGGCGCTCACGGTAGTGCCTGGCGGCCGCTTCGACAACATCGACCTGGTGGTGGTGCGCGAGAACCTCGAGGGCTTGTACATCGGCCACGAGCACTATGTGCAGATCGATGACGACCCGCACGCCGTGGCCATGGCCACCGGCATCAACACGCGCGCGGGCTGCCGGCGCATCCTGGAATTTGCGTTCGAGCACTCCATTGCCACGGGCCGCAAGAAGATCACCGTGGTGCACAAGGCCAACATCATGAAGGCGCTGACGGGCATCTTCAAGGAAACCGCTGAAGCGATGTACGAGGCCAAGTACAAGGGCAAGATCCAGTTCGAGACCGTGATCGTGGACGCCTGCGCGATGAAGCTGGTGCTCAACCCCTGGCAGTTCGACGTGATCGTCACCACCAACCTGTTCGGCGACATCCTGTCCGACCTGGTGGCCGGCCTGGTCGGCGGCCTGGGCATGGCGCCAGGCGCCAACATCGGTGCCGACGCGGCGATCTTCGAGGCCGTGCACGGCTCGGCGCCGGACATCGCGGGGCAAGGCAAGGCCAACCCGGTGGCGCTGATGCTGGCTGCCGCGATGATGCTCGACCACGTCCAGCGCACCGACCTGGCCACGCGCCTGCGTCAAGGCCTCTCGGCCACGCTCAACATCGACCAGGTGCGCACCGGCGACCTGGGGGCCAGCCCCAGCACCGCGCAGTTCACCCAGGCACTGGTGGCGCGGCTGAAGGCTTGACGCCGGACAAGTCGAGGCGCCTTCTTTCTGCTTCACTGAGGGTGTGTCCTGGGCCGATCGGCCAGCAGGACACCGGGCCCGACGGCCGACGCCGTCAACGCAGAGCAGAAGGAATTGCCATGAAAGCTTCCAAGCCCACTCGCCTCGCACACTGGACACTGCTGCTGGCTGGCGTGGCCGCCGCGGTGCTGATGCCACTGGCCGCTGCAAAGGCAGCCACGCCGGCCGAGCTGCTGGCCGGCTACACCAAGGCGGCGGGGGCCCCTGCCTCGGCCGAGCGGGGCCAAGCTGTTCACCACCCAGGGCAAGGGCGACTTCGAATGGAGCTGCTCCACCTGCCACACGGGTGACCCTACCAAGCTTGGCAAGCACGCGATCTCGGGCAAGGCGATTCCGCCGTTGGCGCCATCGGCCAACAAGGAGCGGTTCACCGCCCGCAACAAAACGGAGTTCCACTTCAACCTGAACTGCAAGGACGTGCTCACCCGCGAGTGCACCGCGGCAGAGAAGGCCGACGTGATGGCCTGGCTGCTGACTTTCAAGTAGCGCGTCCGGCCAGGCCGAACGCGCCCCGGGTCAGGGCTTGAACACGTCGCCCAGCACCACGCCTTCCCGGCGCGGGTCGGCGCCGCCCTCGTAGTAGCGGTAGCCTGCCGGCGCCGTGCGCACCACGATGGTGGACAGCCCGCTGGACTGCTGGGCGGTGTTCACCGTGTGGCCCAGCGCCTTCAGCCCGGTGATCAGCGTGTCGTTGGCGCCGCTGTTCGTGATGTCCACGTTCGGGTGCTCGCTGCCGACGTTGGTGCTGGGGCTGTTGGCCGCGCCGAAATCGACCATCGACGTGGCCTGTTGCGCGTCCATGCCCCAGTCGAGCACCCCCGACCAGCGTCTTGCCCACGTACTGGATGATGGTCGAGCCGCCGGGCGAGCCGGTGCTCATCAGGAAGTCACCGCGCTGGCCGCCGCTCTGCGTGAACACCAGCGTGGGTGACATCGAACTGCGCGGGCGTTTGCCGGCGGCCACGCGGTTGGCGATCGGCACCCCCGGCCGCGTCGGCGGGCGCGGCCGAGAAATCGGTGAGCTGGTTGTTCAGGATGAAGCCGCCCTTGGCCGTGTGGAAGGCCCCAAAGCCCGATTCCACCGTGGTGGTCATGGTGACCACATTGCCCTGGCCATCCACCACCGACAGGTGAGTGGTGCCGTTCTCGGCAATGGGTGGCGAGTTGCCCAGCGGCACGGCACCCAGGTCGCCCGGTTGTGCGGTGCCCAGGCTCTTGGTCAGGCTGATCAACGCGGCGCGCTGCTTCAGGTAGGTGGCGTCCAGCATCTTGGCCGGGCTGCCGCCAGGCAATGGAACGAAATCCGTGTCGGCCACGTACTTGTCGCGGTCGGCATAGGCCAAACGTTGGGCCTCGCTGACCAGGTGCACGCCCATCACGGTGGGCTTGCCGCCATTGATGTCCATGGCGGTGGGCTTGTGCGGTGCAAGGTCGAAGTTGGACAGGATGCCCAGGGTCTGCGCCACCGCGATGCCGCCCGACGACGGCGGCCCCATGCCGCAAACCTGATAGCCGCGGTAGTTGGCGCACACCGCGTCGCGCTTCTTGGCGCGGTAGGCCGCCAGGTCGGCCAGCGTGGTCAGGCCCGGCGTGATGCCGCCCGTCGTGTCGCCGATCTTGTCGATGATGTCCTGCGCGATGGGGCCGGTGTAGAAGGCGTTGATGCCGCCATCGGCGATGGCCTTGAAGGTGGCGGCCAATGCGGGGCTCTTGAGCAAAGTGCCGGCGGCCTTGCCGGTGCCGTCGGCATTGAGGAAGTAGGCCTTGGCGTCGGGGTCGCGCGTGAGCGGGTGGCCGAACCGGCGATGGACGCGGCCATGCGCGGGCTGATCTTGAAGCCGTCGGTGGCGATCTGGATGGCCGGGTCGAACAACTCCTTCCAGCTCAGCTTGCCGGCGTCCTTGTGGGCCGTGTCCAGCATCTGCAGCACGCCAGGCGTGCCGATGGAGCGGCCGCTGGCGCGCGCATTGGGCAGGGCGTGGTTTGTTGCGTGGCACTGATCCGCCGCAGGTAGTTCTCCGGTGGCGGCGGCCGGCGCGGTTTCGAGGCCATCGTAGGACATCACCGTCTTGGCCTTGGCGTTGTAGTGCAGCATGAAGGCGCCGCCTCCGATGCCCGACGATTGCGGCTCCACCAGGTTCAGCACCATCTGCACGGCCACCGCCGCGTCCACGGCGCTGCCGCCTTTCTTCAGCACGTCGCAGCCGGCCTTGGTGGCCAGCGGGTTGTTGGCCACCACCATGAAGCTGCGCGATGGCACCGCAGCCTTGCTGGCAAAGCCGGTGGCGATCTCGGGCGACGTTCTCGCCCGGCGTGCCGGGGTTGTAGACCACGCCGCTCGGCGAGGTCTGCAGGCAGGCATTGGCCGTGACCTCATCGTCGCCGCCACAGCCGGCCAGGCCGGCGGCCAGCAGTGCCGGCAGCAGGGCCGGCCAAGTTTGCATCCATGGTCTCGTCGGGGTCTTGGGGCTCATGCGTGGTCCTCGCGTCGGCGGCGCCGCAGCGCAGCGCTGCGGCGGGTTGATGTGTTCCGCATTGGGCATCGCCACCGCTCGAGCGACAAGCCGGGCATACCCGGGCCGGGCCACGCCCGGGCCGCCCGCCAGGTCGGCGCAGTGCACTCGCTCGCGCCGCCGATCGCACGACGAGGCCGCCATGCCGATCGCGGGTGGCGGCCAGGTCAGCCGGGCAGGCGCGCCGGCTTCACGCCGCGCCAATCGCGGAACACATCGATGTCCACGCCGTCGGGGTAGTTCAGCAGCCCGGGCTTGTGGCCCTTGACGCCCAGCTCGCCGTATTGCCAGATGATGGCCTTGGTCTGCCGGTCGACCACGATCACGCGGTCGTGCAGGTCGTCGACGATCAGGATGTCGCCGGTGTCGGGCAGCTCGCGCGCGATGGACGGATGGTCCAGCGCCTTGTCGCCGTCCTTGACGAAGTATTCCCAGGTGGGTTTGCCGGTGGCGGGGTCGAAGATCACCACGCGGCCGGGTTTGCTGAAGTCGGCCACGATCACCTGCTTGCCGTCCACGGTGGGAAAGGCATCGGACGGATAGCGGATGTTGGGGGCACGCACGCTCCACAGCACCTTGCCCTCGCGCGTGATGCGCGAGATCCAGGCGTCGGTGATCTCGCTGACCAGGATGTCGCCGTTGGCCATCGGCGTGGCGCCGTTGGGCCAGGCCAGTTGCTGCGGTGGCTTGTGCTTGCACTGGCCGGGTTGGCCCCATTGCGTGACCACCGCGTTGGTCTTGGGGTCGATGATCAGCACACGGCAATTGCGGATGTCGGCGGTGAGGAACTTGCCGTCGTCGAGCAGGTGCGAGTCATCGGGGTAGTTGAGCAGGCCGTCGCTGCTGCCGCGGCGGTCGGGCACGCCGTAGGTCCAGGTCACCACCTTCTTCTCGTAGTCGACGATGTGCAGGTCGAAGTTGTCCTCCTCGCTCACCGCCAGCTGCTTGCCGTCGGCCGAGAAGTTCACGTCCTCGTTGCCGCGGTAGTAGGCCAGGCTGGGTGAGGGGAACTCCCCAGACGATGCGCTTGTCCGGCGCCACTTCGATCAGGCGGTTGTTGCGCCGGTCGGCGATGACGATCGGGTAGGGCAGCGGCTTGCCCCACGAGGCCACGGGCTTGGCGCGGTTGCCAGTGACCGGGGGGATGGGCAAGGGCGCGACGCCGCTGGAGACAATGCCCGCGCCGATCATCTCGGCCGTCACCTGCACGGCCACGCCCGGCGCCTTGGACGCCTTGGGCGCATTGCCGGCCTTGGTGCCTCTGGCGCCCTGGTCGGCAGTGCGCGCGACCGCGCTGGCCGGAGCGGCCGGGTCGGCGGCCCAGGTCAGGGCCGGCATGGCCAGGATGGCCGCGAGCGCAAGGCCCAGGGCCGGGCGGGGTGTGACGGTGGGGCAATGGGTGGACGACATGCGCAGGTGCGAATCGGTGGATGAAGCCGGCACCATGCCCCATCGCCCCGGCGGCTGCGTTGATGGCCCGCAAGCGCCGCGGCATTGGCCTGCGCCACGGCGCCGAATCAGCCGCCTTCGCTCACCACCCGGCCATGCAAGGGCTGCACCGGCCGCGCATTGGGTGGAAACAAGGCCCTTCAGCTGGGCCAGCTGCGCTGCAGACAGCGTGAGCGGCTGCTTCATCACCAGCCACACCACGCCCTCGGTGCAAGGCGGCGCAGTGAGACATCCTGGGTCAACCTCCCTGTGTCGAGGCAAGCGCGAGAGCGCTGCCGTGAAGGGCCGGGTCGTAGTGTTTGCGGTCAGTCCATGCACGCCAGATTACGCGCAGCCAAGCTCTAGCCAAGATGCGGATGGTGAACTGTTCGATGCGACGCGTGAGCTCGGTGATCTGAGTCACGATGGGCGCGAGCACAGCCACCTGTGCACGCACGACCTCGGCCATGGCCTGCTCGGTGTGCGCACCCACGTGGCCGGTGGCCGCGGCACGCAGCCTGGCGAGCAGGTCGGCGGCGCTGCGCCGACCACTGTAGTGCTGGGCCTTGCAGAAGCGCTGCAGCTGCGCTTCGGTCAGTCGCTTGGCAGACAGGGGCGGGGTAGCGCCGCAGGAAGGCCACGCGATCGGCGAGGCCTCGGCGAAGATCACTGCGGCGCCAGGCCGAACGCCTGCAAGGTGCTGGTGAGCTGGTTGGCTGCAGCGACGCGAGCCGCCACCAGTCATCACGCGAACGCACCAGGGCACGCAGCGCGCGGACGTCATCGGACTGCGGGGCCAGTGCACGCCAGCGGTGACCGTCGGTGCGCGCAGGTCAGCCAGCAGGTAGGCATCGCTGGCGTCGCTCTTGGCACCGTGGCTGCAGTAGCGAGGGCGGCTGGCCTGACGGCGTTGGGGTGGATCGGGAAGACCTCGTGCCGGCCTCCACCAGCGCATCGACGATCAGGCCCGAAGGACGCTCGATGGCGATGCGCAGGCGCTGGCCGTGGCGAGCCAGGCGGCGCATCAACTCGGCCAGGCCGTCGCGATCGTGGGTGACCTGAAGCGATCGAGCCGCGCCGGCGCCGTCGATGAGGCACACCGCATGGGTGTGCACGCCCCAGCCCAGCAAGCACTGCAGCAGAAGCATCGTTGCTCATGGACAGACTCCTGCCGGTTGCGGTATGACTGCCCGTGTCGGAAGGCGCGGCGGGAGCTCATAAACAGGCGCTCCAGCTTGTCCGGCCTGGCGCTACATCTTGGGGCCCGTCGTGGCCCGGCACCCTGCGGCTGCGGGTCTCACCCGGGCCTTCGAGAGGCAAGCGCACCGGGCAGTCACCGCAGGGGCACGGAAGTCGGTGGACACCATCGGCGGCAACACGCCAAGGTGTCAAGAACGCGGCAAGCGGTACCGCGTGTCAAACACGGGTGCCCACCGCGGCGGTCGCTCGGTTCGTCGCAGCGCCGACCGCCCGCCGCCGTGGACAACCCTGCATCCCGTTGCTTCAACGGCTCTCTGGGCCGAGAGGTTGCCTTATGAGCGAGCCGTCGTAGCGGTAGTGGGCGGTGGATCGGGGCAACAGGCGCGAGGGGTCGAACAAGCTGCCGGCCAGCGTCTGCTCGGGCAGGCCGCGGGTCGGCATCCTGGGCAGCAGCTCGGACAACGCGGTGTTGGGCTCACCCAGCCGGAACAGCAGCACCAGCGACACCAGTTGCCCCGACGCGCCCTTTTGCAGCAGGTGCACCGCCACGGGAAGTCCTCGCCGTTCAGGCGGTCGCCACCGGGCGTGTGGAAGTGAAATTGCTGCAGCGTGGTGCCTCGCGGCCGAGCAACAGCCGGCTGCCGTTGCGGTAGCGCACGCGCACCGTGATGGCCATCGTTGACGATGCGCAGGGCCTCGGGCCTGTAGTGGAAGCCGAGCATGGCGCCGCTCTGGCGTTGTGCGCTGGTGATGTCCACCGGCGACTGGCGCTGGCCGCTGCCGCACAGCGTCCATTCCGGGCGCATGCGGGCCCATTGCTCGGGGCCGTACTCGCCGCTGTACTGCCAGGCTGGGCCGGTGGCCGCTGTCGCGACGCCACACCCAGCCAGCAGGGCAGCGCCACACCAGACCAGGATCGGATGAGAGGAGATTCGCGGTGGAGCCATGCGTGCAGCCTAGCGCATGGCCGGCGCCATCAGATGGTCCGGATCACGCTCAGGTGCTCATTGCCGCTCTCGGGCAACCACACCTCGCCGCGCCGGCCCAGGATCTGCCGCACGTTGGCGGCTTCGCGCACGAAGGGGATGCGGTCGAAGTGCTCGCGCGCCGGGTCGAAGCGGAACATGGCGTTGCCGCCCCAATCGCTCACCCAGACCATGTCGCTCGTCCACATAGACGGCGTAGGCGCGCGGCTGGTCGCCGGGCAGCTTCCACACCTTCCAGCGGCCGCTGGCCGGGTCGTGCATCGACAGGTTGCCCGACATCCACTCGCTCACCCAGATGCGGCCACTGCTGTCGCTCCAGACCCGCGCGCACCCTGCTTGGGCGTGGGCGGCTGCACCACGGTGGATTCGCCGGTCTTGCGGTCGATGCGCGCGATGAACGAACCCGCCAACGAGCACCACCAGATGTCGCCCCTGGGCGTGGCGCAGATGCCGTAAGGGCCGCGCCCACCGGGCGCGTCCTTCACCGTCACCGCACCGGTCTTCGAGGCCAACTTCCCGACTACACCGCTCTGGCCGGTGAACCCTGGTCACCGGCGCCGTCGAAGGCGCCGGTGTTCAGGTTGGCATAGGGCGTGCCGGGGGCAGCGGGAAGGCGCGCAGGCTGCGGTCTCGGGCCAGCCCACGCGCACGATGGCCTGCAGGCCGCCATCCGTGATCCAGGCGGCGCCATCCGGGCCGGCGATCACGCCGTGCGGCGACGAGCCCTGGCCCAGCGCGATCAACTCGGCCTGGCCGCTGCGCCGGGTCGAACCAGCCCAGGTGGCCGCTGCGTTGCGCGGTGAACCACACGCCGCCGTCGGGCGCCGGTGCGGCGTCGTGAATGCCGGTGCGCTGCGGCGTGCGCAGCGGCCAGGACTGCATGCCCACCGGCGCGGGCTGGGTCTGCGCCGTGGCCGCAAGGCTCAGCGCGGCGCTGCCCAGTCCCAACTGGAGGAGGTCGCGGCGGGTGAGGGTACTCACGGGGGATCTCCTTCCATTGCGATCGTCGGCGGCGGTGCCGGTGCTCTGGGGTGGAGCGCGGGCTCAGGCCAGCATGATCCGGTCGATCAAGGCCAGGGGCGGCGGCGCCGACGGGCCGATCGTGATGGCCGCCGCGGCGCTGCGCATGGCCGCCTCGGCCGCGTCAACGCCGGCGGCATGCACGCGCAACAGTGGTTCGCCTGCCCTCACCCATTGTCCGAGTGGACGGATGTGGCTGAAGCCCACTCGAGGGTCGACGGCGTCGGCGGCACGCTGCCGGCCACCGCCAAGGGCCACCACCGCGAGGCCGAGCGCGCGGGTGTCGGTGGCGGCGATGAAGCCATCGCCGGGTGCCAGCAGGTCGCGTTGCACCGGTGCGATGGCCATGGCCGAGCCACCTGCCGCCAACACATCGCGCGGGCCGCCCAGGCCGGCCACCATGCGCGCAAAGGCTTCGGCGGCGCGGCCGCTGCTCAGGGTCAGTTCGGCTTGGGCTGTTGCGGCGGCCAGGTCCTTCGCCAGTCCCCAGCAGCAAGGCATGCGCCGCGAGCGCCAGGGTCAGCGCCAGCAGGCGGGGCTCACGCGATGCGCCTGTGAGGAAGTCGATCGCCTCCTGCGTCTCCAGCGCATTGCCGGCGGTGGTGCCCAGCACCTGGTTCATGTCGGTGACCAACGCGGTGGCGGGCAGGCCCAGGCCGCTGGCCACACGCACGAGGTTGCCGGCCAGCGTGCTGGCCTCGTCGCGGCTGGCCATGAACGCGCCATTGCCCCACCGTCGAGCACCAGGCCCTGCAGCCCGGCGGCGAGCTTCTTGCTCAGGATGCTGGCGGTGATCAGCGGCACCGATTCGATGGTGGCGGTGACGTCGCGCACGGCGTACAGCCGCCGGTCGGCCGGGGCCAGGTTGGCGCCCGCGCCCACGATGGCGCAGCCGCAATCGCGCAGCACGCCGAGCAGCTGCTCGCGCGGCGGGTCGATGCAGTAGCCGGGCAGGGCCTGCAGCTTGTCCAGCGTGCCGCCGGTGTGGCCCAGCCCGCGGCCCGAGATCATCGGTACCACGGCGCCGCAGGCGGCGAGCATGGGTGCCAGCATCAGGCTCACCTTGTCGCCGACGCCGCCGGTGGAGTGCTTGTCCAGCACCGGGCCGCTGCGGCCCAGCGCTTGCCACTGCAGCACTTCGCCAGAATGCGTCATGGCGCGCGTCAGCGCCACGCCCTCCTCCGGGTGACATGCCGCGCAGCAGCACGGCCATGGCCAGCGCGGCCACCTGGCCCTCGCTCCAGCCGCCGTCGACCAGGCCTTGCACGAAGGCGCCGATCTGGGCCTCGCTCAGCGCCAGGCCGTCGCGCTTGGTGCGGATGATCTCGGTGACGAGCATGCAGCGCAGCGCCTAAGACATCACTTGGCAGGTCACGGCGGAGCCGAGCTCGTAGTCCGCCACCTTCAACGGGCTGCGGGCGGCGATGTAGCCGCGCAGCACGTCGGCATCGACGAAGCCTGAATCGACGTAGCCAGGGTGTCTGGTGAGCACCGGGTAACCGTCGCCGCCGGTGGCGGTGAAATTGGTGATGGTCAGGCGGTAGCTGCGCTTGGGATCGATCGGCTGGCCGGCGATGCGCGCCTCCATCAACTGGCCGCCCTCGATGCGCATCTGCACACCGGCGGTCTGCGGGAAGGCGCCCGAGCCCGGGCTCATCTTCGCGGCCGCCTGCAGGTAGGCGAGCAGATCGTTGCCGGGCAGGGTGACCACGGCCACGGTGTTGCCGAAGGGCTGCACCTTGAGCACGTCGCGGTAGCTGATGTTGCCGGCGGGCAGCGAATCGCGCACGCCGCCGGAATTGACCAGCGCCACGTCGGCGCCGGTCTTGTCGATCATCGCGCGGGCCACCATCACGCCCAGGTTGGTGGGCTGCTTGCGTACGCGCGCGCGGTCGCCATCGAGCGCGCCGTCGCTGCTGCCCACGGGCGCGCTCAGCCGCGCCTCGCCATTGGCCTGGAAGGGCTGCAGGAAGGCACGCATCGCCGCGTCGGGCGGGATCAGCTCGGTGTATGGCACCTTCTTGCCGTCGGCCTGTTTCTTCATCAGGTTGACGGGGATGAGCTGGTACTTCACCAGCTCGATCTTGCGTTCGGCGCTAGAGCCAGCTATCACGAAATCGGCGCGTCCAACGTACTTGCCCCACTCGTGCGCCTGCACGATCCAGGTGCCGTTCTGGCGGTCCGGTGCGCAGGGCTGGCCGGGCACGTAGGCCTCGTTGCGCTGATTCTCGGCAGCCATGCACACGGGGTTCTGGCTGTGGCCGCCCACGATGAGGTCCAGGCCTCTCACCTGGCGCGCCATCTCCACGTCGCCAGGGGCGTTCACGCCGCGATTGCCATCGGGGTAATGGCCCATGTGCGTGGCGGCGATCACCATGTCGGCCTGGCCGCGCAGCTCGGGCAGCAACTTGGCGGCTTCGTCGGCAGGCTTTCGGAACTCGATGCCGACGATGTTGGCCGGCAGCACCATCTTCTGCGTGTCGTCGGTGGTCAGGCCGATGACCGCGATCCGGTAGCCACCACGCTCGAAGACCCGGTAGGGCTCGAACATGCGCCTGCCGTCCTTGTAGATGTTGGCCGCCAGCCGCGGGTATTGGGCCCAGCTGCGCTGCTTGGCCAGCACCGCGGGCGGCTTGTCGAACTCGTGGTTGCCCACCGCGCTGGCGTCGTAGCCGATCAGGCTCATGCCCTTGAAGTCGGGCTCGGCGTCCTGCAGGTCGCTTTCGGGCACGCCGGTGTTGACGTCGCCGCCATCGAGCAACAGGGTCTGGCCGCCCGATGCGGCCACCTCGGCGCGGATGCGGTCGATCAGCGTCTTGCGTGCGGCCATGCCGTATTCGCCGTCGGCATTGGTCCAGAAACGGCCGTGGTGGTCGTTGGTGTGCAGGATCGTGAGCTTGAGCGGCGCGCGGGGACTGAGGCTGGCGCAGCCGGCGAGGGTCAACAGGGTGACCAGCGCGGCGACACGGGGCAGGGGGCGGCGATTCACGGCGATGTCCTCTGTGGGGTTGGCGGTGCGCGCTTGCAGCATGCCACAGTACTGAGACCGTGCATCGCGTCCTCAATCGAACCGCAACCCTGTGATGTACCCGACGATTGCCCTGCGGCGCGCCTCGTCGTTCAGCCCGGGATACGCCATCTTCGTGCCGGGGGCGACAGCGCCCGGTGCAGCAAGGAAACGCTCGAGCGTCGCGGCGTCCCAGCGAATGGCCGCCTTCTTCATGGCCACGGAGTAGTCGAAGCCCGGTGCGGTACCAGAGACCCGACCGTCGATGCCGACGAGGGACGGCCCGATCCGGTGGCCCAGGTTGATCGAGTGGCATGGCCCGCAAGCGCTGCGAAACGCTTGCGCGGCGTCGCCGTCGGCGGAAGGCGTCGACAACGCGGGCACCGCCGACAGCGTGGCGACAGCGGCAGCCAGCGCTCGCGTGGCGCTGGCCTGTGGGGAACGACTCAATTTCATCAGAACGCCCACAGCACGTACAGGAAGACCGTGTCGTTGTCCGAGGCCTTGCGGCCATGGGCGCCGTCGTCGTCTCGCGCACCATCGAACGCCGTGTAGTGCGTGAGCGTCACACCAACGCGCGTGCGCATCCCCGGATGCCACTTCGGCGGGGCGAAGAACGGGTTGATGACGAAGGCATCGAACTGCAGCCCGGCAGTGTCCGGCCGGCCGTTGGCGGTGCCGAAGAAGAGCGCGTCGGTCGATCCCGTGCGGCGGAAGTAGCCGACGGTCGCCGAGGTATTCTTGGCGTAGAGGTACGACGCCGAGACCTTGAGGCTGTCGAGGTGGTTGTACGCCTGTGACGCGAAGCCCTGCACGATGCCGCTGCCGGTGGACCAGCGCTCGTGGTTCACCGCGGCACGCAGCGTCGTCTCGTGCGGACCGAGTGCCCACTGCCACAGCAGGTCGACGCCGATGTTGCGCACCCCGTCTGTGCCGCCGCCGAGCCCACCTGGTCGGTTGAGGTCGGCGAAAAGCGTCGACGCGCCAACCGTCAGCGACCCGCCCGGCAGCCTTGCCTCGCGCGCGAGGCGGCCATACAGCGCCACACCATCGATCCGACGGGCGTTGTCGGCGTCGAGACCGAGCGTTTCCTGCGCGCTGCGACCGATGCCGCCGTAGCCGCCGAGCTCTGCGTACCACGCATCATCGAGGAAGCCGTACAGGCTCGCGCCGAAGGCGCGCTGCGCAAGCGGCCCATCGAGCAGCGGCGTTGCTCTGGGCATCGGACCGGCGACCGTCCGCGCGAAGGGCCACATGCGCGCCAGCGTCGAGTTCCATGGGTCCTGGAATCCCGGGTTGTTGTTGACGGTCATGCCGTAGAGCAGGTCGTGCCGACCCAGCGTCGCGCTGTCGGACCAGCGCAGGTCGACATTGCCGAGCTGCAGCCGCCCGGCGACTGGCCTGTAGACGACTTCGGCGAACGCGCCGACGTTGTCCGTGATCGCTCCGCCACTGATCCCCTTGACGCGCTGCACCCGGGCGTTGTCGTTCGGCCCCAGGTGCTTGGCTGGCGCCGGATCGTTCTTCGACGTGTGCGTGAACGCCGTCTCCACGTAGCCCGACAGTGGCACGCCGCGGTTGCCGCCTGTCATCGTGAAGCCGCCGAGCATGAAGCGGCGGCCGAAAGGCGTCAGCTCCGGCGGCGCCGTGTGGCACGCGGCGCACACCTGCCCGGTCTGACGGCTGTAGAGCGCGGTGCCGGCGGCCGGCGGCGAGGCCAGCGTCGCCGCAGCAGCGAGCGCCGGGACAAGCCGGTGCCAGCGAGCGGCGAGGGGGTTCGGCACGTCGCTGTGACTCATGCTGTTCGCCGGAGCCGACATGGCGGGACGCGGGCTCACGGCCGCGTCGCGATACTGCAGGCGCCGTGTGCGCAGACCTCGTAGGCGGGGTCCTTCTGCGCCCAGCCGCGGCGGACGAGGAAACCATGGATCTCGCAGCCGACACAAAGACCGAGCACCGCTTCCATCCACATCAACGTGATGCAGATCAGGCAGATCGTCAGCGGGAGCGCGCCGCGGATGCCGACGTTGGTGATGACCATCATCGCGAACGACATCACCAGGCCCATCGACCAGGCGAAGCGCTTGGGTTTGGCCGAGGCCCATTCGGGCGGCCGGCGGCTGGTCATCCAGCGCGTCGCCCAGCGCACCGGGCTGTACTGGAAGCCGAACAACACGCGCATCAGGAACTCGACGAAGAAGACTGTCGTGACGACCTGGATTGGCGCGTAGACCCTCGCGAAGTACGCGAACACGAAGGCCGTCGTGCCCAGCGCCATCGTCAGGCCGGCTGCGGCGCGGACCTCGTGCTCGTTGAACACGCCGGCCTTGAGCCTGTTGCCGTCGGGCGTCTGCCCGTACAGCGGCTGGCCGTAGAGAGAAGTCGGGGCGGTGGTGGGACTCAACATGATCTAGCTCCTCGGACGGATGGGTCGGGTGTATGGCGGTGGGTCGGGCATTGGTCTGTCCGCGCTGACGTGGCCCGATGCGCTGCGCATGACGGGCTGAAACGTCACTGCAGCCGCGACCCGGACATGCGGCCGCAGAGCCTGAGTCAAGCGCAGCGCATTCACCGGCAGCAACACGACGTGCAAAGCCAGCACCGGCCCAATGCCCGTCATGGCCGCGTAGGCGATGAAGGCCACGTTGCTGGCCATCGCCAGCAAGCGCAACGACACCGGGCGGCGCACGCTGAACGTCGCAAGCACCAGCGCACTGGCCACGTAGCCCATGAGATCGATCACGGCGTCTGGCGCTTGGCCTGGATCGGGCGGGGCAGCCGGAACTCGCGCGGACCAGACCCGCGCAACACGCCGGCCAACAGGCTCAGCAAGGCAAGGCCGAACGTGCCGGGCTCGGGCACCTGGCTGCTGACCAGAGTGATCGTGGGCACCAGGTTGCCGCGGGTGATGTTGACGCCAAACGGGTCGCCCAGAAAGGCCTGGTAGCCGTGCTCGAGGCCGTTGGTGCTGCCTTGCGCGGTGAGTTGGTAGATGTAGCTGAGCGAGTCGCCCTCGTACAGATCACCCAGCACCAGGTCGAAATCGCGCGCTGCCAGCGAGAAAGTCGGGTTGTAGGGGTCGGTGCCGACTGTCAGGATCCCCGATGCACTGCCAATTGCCAGGATGTCGGCGAAATTGCTGAAGACGCCCGGCCCGAGCAGGAACTGTGTTTCGAACACGCGCAGGCCGTACTCGAACAGCTTGCGGTCCTCGACGCTGCCGTTGGCACGCTGGATGTGCACCCACAAGTCGGCTGTGGCCTCGGCGGTTTCGGTGGTGCTGAACGAATCGCGGTTTGGCGGCACGCCGAACAGGCCGATGGTGAGCTCGGGGATGCTGAAATGCGCCGACAGCCGCGCCGTGCCGCTCATCGGGCCGGCGGCGTCGAAGATCTGCGTCCAGGAGGCCTGCGCCACCAGCTTCTCGTAGCCACCGGCATAGCCGACGATCGCGGGGCCGAACAACAGCGAGCTGACGCCGACGCCGCCGTTTGCCGCTGGATTCGGCCAGCGCCGAGGCGAAGGCGTGGTTGGGCGACTGCCCGCGGCCCGACAGGTTCACGCCGCGCGGTGCCTCGTAGTACTGCTCGGACTTCTTGGCGCTGCCGGCCACGTCGCCCACGGTGGTCACTTCATTGCTGTACTGGGTGCCGCCCGGGTTGGTCAGCCGGGTGATGGTGGTGTGCATGTCGATCGGCAGGTCGACGACGCCGTACACGGGCGCGGCGGATGCCGGACCCAGGCCCAGTCCGGCGATGGCGATGGCGATGACCATGCCGGCCACGAGCCCGCGGCGGCGTCCGGCACGGTCTGCGGGTGAAAGGGGAATGCTTGAAGGGGTGAGCATGGAACTTCTCCGTTGTTGTGGGTGGGCCGCATCGGGCGCCGACGCCTTGCGGTCTGGTCCTTGTTGGGAAGAACGAGGCGGGCGCCCGGATCGGGACAGCGCTGCGCGAAACTCCCAGAGCTAGGGGCACGCCGCGCGCGACACGGCGGATGCCGGCGGCGGCGGCGGGGACGCTTACCATTCGTTGCCAACACGATGCGCAGCCGCGTGGGCTTCGGGCCCACAGTGCGGGCACCAGGCGACGGGCCACGCAGAAAGACACTCGCATGTCAAACGATCCGGAGGTGGCGGCAGCGCCGGGCGCGGCGGTGGACGCCCGCTTCGAGGCCACCTACCACCAACTCAAGCGACTGGCACACGCCCGGCTTCGCGATGGCGGGCGCGATGTGCTGCTCGACACCACCGGCCTGGTCCACGAAACCTACCTAAAGCTCGGCCAGCAAGCGGCGCTGCAATTCCCGGACAACGCTCACTTTTTGAGTTATGCCGGCCGAGTGATGCGCTCGGTGATCATTGACCTGGTGCGCCAGCGCCGCAGCGAGCGACATGGGGGCGACCTGCGGCGGGTCACCATGACCGGCGACGTCATGGAGCGCATGGGGGTGCCGACCAGCGAGGACCACATCCTGGGCGTGCACGAGGCTTTGCAAGAAATGGCCAAGCTCGATGAGCGCATGGCGCGCGTGGTGGAGCTGCGCTACTTCGCCGGGCTGAGCGACCTGGAAATCGCCAGCGCGCTGGGCATCACCGACCGCACGGTGCGGCGCGACTGGGCGCATGCGCGCCTGTTTCTGCTGGACGCGCTGGGCTGATCGCGGCACAGCCGATGTGGGCAGGGCATGCAAGGCAGCCGCTTCGACTACTCCCCCGGCCAGTGGGCCAGGCTGCGGCGCCTGCTGGACGAGGCGCTGGCCCTCGGCGCGCAGGAGCAGCAGGCCTGGCTGGCCTCGCTGGACGACGCCACCCGTGAGCTGAAGCCCACACTGGCGCGCCTGCTGGCCGCCGCCGGCCGGCCGTGGATCGCTGCGCTGGACACGCTGCCCAAGGTGGAGACCGACCACTTCGCTGCAGCACCCGGCCGCAGCGCTCAGGAGCTGCCCGCGCACGGGCGCAGCGTGGGCCCGTATCGGCTGCTGCGCGAGCTGGGCCAGGGCGGCATGGCCACGGTGTGGCTGGCCGAGCGCACCGACATGCTGCAGGCCCGGCAGGTGGCGCTGAAGCTGCCGCATGGCGCGTGGCGCATGACGGGCCTGGCCGAGCGCATGGCGCGCGAGCGCGAGATCCTCGCCAGCCTGGAGCACCCCCACATCGCGCGGCTGTACGACGCTGGCGTCAGCGCCGAAGGCCAACCCTATCTGGCGCTGGAGTGGGTGGACGGCGTGCCCATCGATCGATTCGTGCGCGAGGGCGGATTGAGCGTGGCCGCCTGCCTGGCGTTGGTGGTGCAGGTGTGCGAGGCCGTGGCCCACGCCCATGCGCACCTGGTGGTGCACCGCGATCTCAAGCCCGGCAACATCCTCGTCACCGCAGCGGGCCAGGTGCGCCTGCTCGATTTCGGCATCGCCAAGCTGCTGGTCAACGAGGCCGGCGGCGCGCTGCAGGCCACGCAAGAGGGCGCGCGCGCGCTCACCCCCGACTACGCCGCGCCCGAGCAACTGCTGGGCCGGCCGGTGGGCACCGCGGCCGATGTGTATGCGCTAGGCGTGGTGCTGTTCGAACTGCTCACGGGCCAGCGGCCGCACCATCTGGCCCTGGGCAGTGGCCAGAGCCTGGCCGATGCCCTGGCGCAGCTGGCCCCGGTGCAGGCCAGCGATGTGGCGACCGATCCGCAGCGCCAACGCGCGCTGCGCGGTGACCTCGACACCATCATCGCCAAGGCCATGAAGCCTTT
>JADKIA010000024.1 GCA_016721465.1 Ideonella sp.
GGCAGCTACCTGCTGCGGCGCCTGCTGATCGCCCTGCCCAGCCTGCTGGGCATCAGCGTGGTGCTGTTCACCGTGCTGGCGCTGGCGCCCGGCGATCCGTTCGCCGAGCTGGCGCTCAACCCCAACGTGCCGGCCGAGGTGAAGGCAGCCTTGCGCGCCAAGTTCGGCCTGGACGACCCGGTGTGGCAGCGCTACTTCCACTGGCTGCTGGCCATGCTGCACGGCGACTGGGGCTTCTCCTTCATCAGCCGGGTCGATGTGGACACGCTGATCCTGCAGCGCGTGCCCACCACGCTGGCGGTCATCGGCGCGTCGCAGTTGCTGGCGCTGTGCATCGCGCTGCCGGTGGGCATCTACTCGGCCGTCGCGCTTATTCGCTGTTCGACCGCATCGCCAGCTCGCTGGCCTTCGTCGGCTTCTCGCTGTCCACCTTCTTCACCGGCATCCTGCTGATCTTGGATCTTCTCGATCAAGCTCGACTGGCTGCCCTTTGTCTACCGTGCCGACCTCACGTCGACGGGTCTGACCTGGTGGGCCGAGCGGGTCAAGCAATCGATCATGCCGGTGATGGTGCCGGGCCTGTTCCAGGGCGCGAGCCGGACGCGCTATGTGCGCTCGTCCATGCTCGACGTGGTGCGGCTCGATCACGTCACCACCGCACGAGCAAGGGCCTGACCGAGCGCGTGGTGATCATGAAGCACATCGTGCGCAACGCGCTGATCCCTGTGGTCACCCTGGTGGCTGATGAAACCATGCCGCAGGTCTTCGGCGGCGCCATCGTCATCGAGCAGATCTTCCGCGTGCCCGGCATCGGCTCGCTGCTGATCGATGCCATCCTGCGCAACGACACGCCGGTGATCATGGCGGTCACCTTCGTGTTCTCCTGCCCCGTCATCCTGTTCAACCCTGATTGCCGACCTGCCTTGGCTGGCTCGATCCCCGCATCTCCTTCCGCTGAAGGCGTCAGCGCCACCCGCCACGTCTCGCCTCGGCCGAGGGCCCGGCGGCGCTTCAAGCGCCACAAGATGGCCGTGCTGAGCATGGTGGTGCTGCTGCTGATGGTGATCGCGGTGGTGGCCGGCCCGCTGGTGTGGCGGGTGGCCATCAACGACATCGATTTCAAGGCCGCCGGGCACGCCCCTTCGCTGGCACACCCGATGGGCACCGACGACCTGGGCCAGGACCTGCTGGCGCGCATGATCTACGGCGGCCGTATCTCGCTGGCCGTGGGGCTGGCGGGCGGCCACGGCTATCGTGGTGGGCGTCACCATCGGTGCGATCTCCGGGCATGTCGGGGCACGGTCGATGCTGCGCTGATGTGGTTGACCGACCTGTTCCTCGCTGCCGCAATTGCCGCTGCTGTTGCTGATCTACCTGTTCGCGGAACCTCTGAAGGCCGCCTTCGGGCCAGAGGTGGGCGTATTCATCCTGATCGTGCTGGTGATCGGTGGCTTTCGCTGGATGCGCGTCGAGCGGCTGGTGCGGGCACAGTTCCTCAGCCTGCGCGAGAAGGAATTCGTCGAGGCCGCGCGCGCGCTGGGCGCTACCACCACGCGCCAGGTGTGGCGCCACATCCCGCCCAATGCGCTGGGGCCGGTGATCGTGGCGGGCACGATCGACGTGGCCGCGGCCATCATCGCCGAGTCACACCCCGTCGTTCCTGGGCTGGGGCTTCCCGCCCGACATCCCCACCTGGGGACGCATCCCTGTTCGACAGCAAGGACCATGGACATCGCCTCGCACTGGGCCGTGTTCCGGGCCTGGCCATCTTTCTGGCGGTGCTGACCATCAACTTCATCGGCGACGGACTGCGTGACGCGCTCGATCCCAGGAAGGTGATGTGATGGCGCTGCTGGAGATTCAGGGCCTGAAGACGCATTTCAAGACCGACGACGGCTGGTTGCGGGCCGGTCGCGACGTGGACCTGTCGGTGGACGCCGGCGCGGTGTGCGCGGGTGGTCGTGGGAGTCGGGTTGCGGCAAGTCCGTCACGGCGATGAGCGGGGATGCGGCCGATCCCGATGCCTCCGGGCAAGTTTGCGGGCAGCAAGATCTTGTGGCGCGGGCAGGACCTGATCACCGCCAGCGATGAAGCCATGCGCCAGCTGCGCATGAAGGAGATCGCCATGGTGTTCCAGGAGCCGATGACCTCGCTGAACCCGGTCTACACCATCGGCGACCAGATCGGCGAGGCGCTGCGCGCGCATCGAAGGCCTGCGAGCAAAAGGACGCCACCGACCGCGGCGATCGAGATGCTGCAGCGGGTGAAGTCCCCACGGCCGAGCGGCGCGTCCACGACTATCCGCACCAGTTGTCCGGCGGCATGCGGCAGCGCGTGATGATCGCCATGGCGATCGCCTGCGAACCTTCGCTGCTGATCGCCGACGAGCCGACCACCGCGCTCGACGTCACCATCCAGGCGCAGATCCTCGACCTGATGGCCGAGCCAGGCCGAGTTCGGCATGGCGATCGTGCTGATCACCCACGCCTCGGCGTGGTGGCCGAGGTGGCCGAGCGCGTGGTGGTGATGTACGGCGGCAAGGTCGTGGAACAGGCGACGGTCGAAGACCTCTTCGCGCCCGCGCCACCCCTACACGCAGGGGCTGCTGCGCTCGATCCCGCGCATCGTACCGCGGCGACAAGGCGCGGCTGGAAACCATCGCTGGCACGGCTGCCGGGCCCGAGCTCGCCCGGAGGCTGTCGTTCGCGGCGCGCTGCACACCGCCACGCCGGCCTGCAGGGCGGCCGCCGCCGCTGCGCGACGGTGGCCGCCCGCGCGGCCCGCATCCTGGACGAGGAGCTGGCGGCATGAGCGCCACGCTGAGGTCGGAAGGCCGTGGTCGGGCACTTCCCGACGGGCGGCATCCTGGGGCCGGCGGTTCGGCAAGGTGCACGCCGTCGACGGCGTGAGCTTCGACAGGCGCGGCGAAACCCTGGGCGTGGTCGGCGAGATCCGGCTGCGGCAAGACCACCACCGGCCGCTGCGATGCTGCGGCTGATCGCCCCACCGCCGGCAAGGTCTGGTTCGAGGGCCAGGACGTCACGGCGACGGCGGCACGAGGCTGCGCGGCATGCGGCCGGCACATGCAGATCATCTTCCAGGACCCGTACGCGTCGCTGAACCCACGCATGACGGTGGGTGCGATCGTCGGCCGACCCGCTCACCATCCCCGAGCTCGACGCCCGGCGAGCCGCGCGACCGCATCGCCGACCTGCTGAGACGGTGGGCCTGCCCGCCGGCCGATGCAGCGCTATCCGCACGAGTTCTCCGGCGGGCAGCGCCAGCGCATCGGCATCGCCCGCGCGCTCGCGCTGCGGCCCAAGCTCATCGTCTGCGACGAGCCGGTCTCGGCCCTCGACGTCTCGATCCAGGCGCAGGTCATCAACCTGCTGGAGGACCTGCAGGATCAGTTCAACCTCACCTACCTCTTCATCGCGCACGACCTCGCGGTGGTCGAGCACATCAGCGGACCGGGTGGCGGTGATGTACCTCGGCCGGATCGTCGAGATCGCGGCGGCCAACGCGCTGCACACCGAGCCGCGCCACCCCTACACCCAGGCGCTGCTGTCGGCCGTGCCCATCCCCGACCCCAAGGTCAAGCGCAAGCGCATCATGCCGCAGGGCGACGTGCCCAGCCCCATCCGCCCGCCGCCGGGCTGCCACTTCCACACCCGCCGCCTGATCGCGCAAAAGGGCCTGTGCGACACGCAGGCGCCGGTGCTCACGCGTGGGCGAAGGGCACGAGGTGGCCTGCCACCTGCGGGCCTGGCCCAGGCGGCTGGCGCGAACTGGGCGCGGTGGCGGGCCTGGTCAGGCCTCCGGGCTGGCCGGCGGGTCCGCCTGGATGTGGTGCCGGGCCTGGTGGCGCTGGTCAGTGCACCGAGCAGCAGCATCGCCGCGGCAGGTGCCCGCCAGGGCCGGGCTGGTCAGCAGGCTGCGCAGGCTTTCCAGGGTTTCGGCATCCACCTGAAGGGCCATGTCGGCCAGCGCCGTGACATCGGGCGCACGGATGTTCAGGTGTCTTCCAGCCGCACCTGCAAGTTGGCCCAGCCGCTGCGCAGGCGGATGGCCGTGAACACCACCGCTGACCGCAGCCAGGCACAGCAGGCTCAGCGGCCGCATCAGGACCTCGATCAGGCGGTTGCGTTCTGCGGGCGCGGCGTGCTGGTACAACACGCCGAGCAGGTGGGCCACTCGGTGGGCACGCACCTGCGGCTGATCTCCAGGGCGTGGCATCTGGCCCCTTGGCCTCGGCATCGGTCATCGCGGGACTCCTGTTTCGGCTGCGAAGCGCGCAGTCTGCACCCCTTTCGTGTCAGGCGTGTTGCTGGGCGTGTCTGGACGTTTGGTCACGCGGTCGGATTCGCGCCACACCCCGTGGGCTGTAGCGGATGGCCCGATCGGCCGCCGCTGTGCGATGCTTGAGCGGCAAGCCACCACCGAATGAAGCCCGCATGAGCACCGCACACCCAACCGCCGACCTGGCCACGCCTGCCAGCCCTTCGACCTGTTGATCGCTGGCGGCACCGTGATGACGGCACCAAAGCCCCACGATTCGACGCCGACGTGGGCATCACCGCCGGGCGCATCGTCGCCATCGGCGACCTGGCGGGCCATGCCGCCCTTGCAGACGCTCGACGCCAGCGGTCGCATCGTGGCGCCGGGCTTCATCGACAGCCACACCCACGATGACCACGCCTTGCTCGCGCAGCCGGCCATGGCGTTCAAGGTGTCGCAGGGTGTCACCACCGTGGTCACCGGCAACTGCGGCATCAGCATGGCACCGCTGCGCCCGGGCGGGCCGCTGCCGGCGCCACTGAATCTGCTGGACGTGGCCGCCCATGCGCCGTTCGAGACCTTTGCCGCCTTCCTGCAGGCGCTGCGCGATGCGCCGGCTGCGGTGAACGTGGTGCCCATGGTGGGCCACACCACGCTGCGCGTGACGGCCATGGCCGACCTGCAGCGCAGCGCCACGGCCGACGAGATCGCCGTCATGCGCTCGCTGCTGCAGGAGGCGCTGGACGCCGGCGCGGTGGGCCTGTCCACCGGCACCTTCTACCCGCCCGCGGCGGCGGCCAGCACCGAGGAGATCATCGGGCTGGGCCGTGCGCTCACCGGCAGTGGCGCGCTCTATGCCACGCACCTGCGCGACGAGGCCGATGAGGTGATGTCGGCCATGGACGAAGCCTTCCGCATCGGCCGCGAGCTGGACGTGCCGGTGGTGCTCTCGCACCACAAGGTGCAGCAGCCGCGCAACTTCGGCCTGTCCGAGACGACGCTGGCCCATGTGCGCCGGACCATGCAGTGTCAGTGCGTGTCCTTGGATTGTTATCCCTACACCGCCGGCTCGACGATGATCCGCACCGACCGCGGCCTGATCGACGGCCGGGTGCTGATTGCCTCCAGCGTGCCGCACCCCCGAATGCGCCGGCCGCGACCTGGCCGAGATCGCCGCCGAATGGGGCCTGCCGCGCGACGAGGCCGCGCGCGGCCTGCAGCCCGGCAGCGCGATCTACTTCATGATGGACGAGGGCTAGGTGCAACGCATCCTGGCCTTCGACGAGACCATAATCGGCTCGGACGGCATCCCCGTGGGCGAGATGCCGCATCCGCGGCTGTGGGGCACTTTCCCGCGCGTGCTGGGGCACTACAGCCGCGAGCTGGGCCTGTTTCCGCTGGAGACGGCGGTGTGGAAGATGACCGGCCTGACCGCGCGCAACTTCGGCCTGCACGAGCGCGGTGTTCTGGCCGTCGGTCGCCCGGCCGACGTGGTCGTGTTCGACCCCGACCGAGTGATCGACACCGCCACCTACGAGGCCCCGCAGCGCGCGGCCAGCGGCATCGACGCCGTGATCGTCAATGGCGCCATCACCTGGCGCCAGGGTGTGCACAGCGGGGCGCGCGCAGGGCAGGTCATCGTGCGCGATGCAACGGGTGCCGGCAGCGGCGCCCCGACCAAGTCGGCCGAGGCGACACCCTCAGGGGTGTAAGTCCCGAGCACTGGCCCGGCGCAGGCAGACCACAATGCGGGCAGGGCCTTCGCCCGCGCGGCCCGCCGCGCGTCGAAGGCGTGCCCATCGATCCCGTGCAAGGCAGACCCATGACGCTTCACCGCAGAACCCTGGCCCGCGCGGCCCTGCTCGCCCTGGTGGCTGGCGCCACCTTCGCGTCCAGCACCGCTTTCGCGCAGAACAACGTGCTGCGCATCGTGCCGCACTCCAACCTGGCCATCCTCGACCCGATCTGGACCACCGCCTACATGAGCCGCAACCACGGCTACATGGTCTACGACACGCTTTTCGGCACCGACGAGAAAAGCCAGATCAAGCCGCAGATGGTGGAGAGCTGGACCGAGAGCGCCGACCACCGCCTCTGGACCTTCAAGCTGCGCAAGGGTCTCGAATTCCACGACGGCAAGCCCGTCACCAGCGAGGACGTGGTCGCGTCCTTGGCGCGTTGGGGCAAGCGCGACGCGATGGGCTCGGCGCTGATGCAGTTCGTGCAGCGCATGGACACGCCGGCACCCGACACCTTCCGCATCTTCCTGGGCGAGGCCTGCGGCTTTGTGCTCGAAGCGCTGGGCAAGCCCTCGTCCAACGTACCCTTCATCATGCCCAGGCGCGTGGCCGAGACCGACGCCTTCAAGCAGATCGAGGATTTCACCGGATCCGGGCCCTACATCTTCAAGAAGGACGAGTTCAAGCCCGGCGACAAGGCCGTGTACCTGAAGAACCCGAAGTACCTGCCGCGCAGCGAGCCGCCCTCGGGCACGGCGGGCGGCAAGCGCGTCTACGTTGACCGCGTGGAATGGAACCTGGCGCTGCGCGATGCGCAGGCGCAGGTGAACGCACTGCAGAAGGGCGAGGTCGACATCGTCGAGCAACCTCCTTCGACCACTACGAGACCGTGAAGGCCGACCCCAAGCTGCAGATTCCCAAGGTGGCCAACCTGGGCCTGCAGTACATGGCGCGCTTCAACCACCTGCACAAGCCCTTCGACAACGTGAAGGTGCGCCAGGCCGCGCTGGCCGCCTTCGCGCAGGAGCCCTTCCTGCGCGCCCAGGTGGGCGTGAAGGCGCTTTACCGCACCTGCCCCTCGATGTTCATGTGCGGCACGCCCTACGGCAGCGCCACCGGCAGCGACATCCAGAGCAAGAGCAACATGAAGAAGGCACAGGAGCTGCTCAAGGCCTCGGGCTACGATGGCACGCCGGTGGTGCTGATGAAGCCCACCGACCTGGCCGCGATCCAGAAGCTGCCCGACGTGGCTGCTCAGTTGATGCGCCAGGCCGGCTTCAAGGTGGATCTGCAGGCCATGGATTGGCAGACCCTGGTGGGCCGCCGTGCCAAGAAGGACGCACCGGACAAGGGCGGCTGGAACATGCTGATCACCGGCTGGCAGGCGCACGACGTGTGGAACCCCATCGCCAACCCGACCATGGACACGCGCGGCGAGAAATCCGGCTGGTTCGGCTGGGCCAGGACGAGCAGCTGATGGCCTTTGCGCGATCAGTTCATGCGTGCCACCGATGAGGCCAGCAAGAAGAAGCTCGCCGACGCGGTGCAGACCCGCGCCTTCGAGATCGGCACCCATGCGCCCTTGGGCGAGGTGGACGTGCCCATGGCCGCCGGCAAGAACGTGAGCGGGTTCTTCGTGAGCAACGGGCACCTGTACTGGAACCTGAAGAAGAACTGAGCCCGCACGCGCCTGCCGTTGATGTAAATCAGAACGGCCCGGGCGCTTGTCCGACAGGCTACGCCCGCAGTGGGTCCTGGTGTCGGTGCGAGCTGATTGCGCATCCGATGCTCCCCGAGGAGACGGCGATGCTGAACCTGTTGGTGCGTGAAGTGATGGACCAGGACAAGACCCACGTCCTGGCCCCGATGTGACGGTGAGCGCGGCGGCCAGCTTCATGGCCGCCGAGGGCATCGGCGCGGTGATGGTGGTCGACCAGGGGGAGCTCATCGGCATCTTCACCGAGCGCGACGCGCTGTACCGTGTCATCGCCAAGGGGATGGATCCGCATGCCACACCGCTGCGCGAGGTGATGACGCCCGAGCCCTTCACCATCGCGCCGCACAAGACCTATGGCCACGCGCTGGTGCTGATGCAGGAAAACGGCTTCCGCCACGTGCCGGTGATCGAGGACGGAAACCCATCGGCATCGTGTCGGCGCGCAATGCGATGGACCCGGAGCTGGAGGAGTTCGCCTCCGAGGCGCAGCGGCGCAAATTCCTGCGCGATCAGAGCTGAGGGCCGGGCCGACGCGGCCGACAGCGGCCGACGGTCAATGCAATGCCGTGGCTGGCGCCAACACGGCAGCTGGGTTCGGGGCCTGGTGGCCTGACGCCGAGCGCACGGCCCTTGGCGCCGGCAGTCCGGGCTGTGTTCGCTGGTCTTGCAGCAGTTGCGCAATGCTTTCGGGCGGCAGCGGTCGCGACAGGTAGTAGCCTTGGCCTGCGTCACAACCCAGCTCGCGCAGCAGCTCCATCTGCGCCAGGGTCTCAACACCTTCGGCGATCACCGCCTTGCCGAGCGAGGTGCCCAGCAGCACGATGGCGCGGACCACCGCCGCCTCCTTGGACCCGGCGTGCAGGTGCTTGATGAAGGACATGTCGATCTTCAGGCTGTCGATCGGCAACGCCGACAAGTGGCTCAGCGACGAGTAGCCAGCGCCAAAGTCGTCCACGCTCAGGCCCACACCCAGCTCGCGCAGCGCCTGCAGGGCGCCCATGGCAGCGGACAACTGCGCCATCAGGATGTTTTCGGTCAGCTCGATCACCAGGTTTCGCGGGGCCAGCTCGCTTGACAGCAGCGCCTGCCGGATGCGCGAGACGAACTCCGGGTCCGCCACATCGCGCGCTGACGCATTGACATGCACGTGCAGATCGTCGAGGCCAGGAAACGCGCGCTGCCAGGCACGCAGTTGAGCGCAGGCCTGATGCATCACGCCATCGGTCAGCTGGATGATCAGGCCGGATTCTTCGGCAATCGGAATGAAAGCCGCCGGGCTCACCTGGCCCAGCACGGGGTGGGCCCAGCGGCTCAGCGCCTCGAAGCCGATCAGCGCGCCCGTGCGCAGGTTCACCAAGGGCTGGTAGGCCACGCTCAACTGCCGTTGCGGCAAGGCCTGCCGCAGTTCGGCTTCCAGGCGCACCCGGTCGGCCACCTCGGTGTGCTGCTGCACGTCAAACAAGGCGTAGCGCGCCTTGCCATTGGCCTTGGCACGGTACATCGCGATGTCGGCGTCGCGCAGCACGTCCTCCGGCCGCGTGTAGCCAATCGAGCTGAACGTGATGCCGATGCTGGCGCTGGCGGTGATCGCCATCGTGGCCAGTTGAAGTGGTTCGCGCAGCGCCAGCAGCAGGCGCTCGGCCAGTTCCACGGCGTCGGAGTCGCGGTTCAGGCCGACGGCCAGGATCGCAAATTCGTCGCCGCCCAGCCGCGCCAACATGTCGCCGCTGCGCAGGCTGTGCGCCAACCGAGTCGAGGCTTGCACCAGGAACTCGTCGCCGACGCCATGGCCCTTGCTGTCATTGATCAGTTTGAAGCGATCGAAATCGAGGAACATCACCGCGAAATCCCGGCCTGGCGCGCTGTTGGCGCGGGCAATCGCAAGCCTCAGGGTTTCGTAGAACTGCTCGCGGTTGGGCAGGCCGGTGAGCTTGTCGTGCAAGGCGCGGCGCTGCACCTCCACCTCGGCATGGCGGCGCGCGGTGATGTCCATGTGTGCGCCGTGCATGGACATCGGTCTTCCATCGGCGGCGCGTGCGGATACCCGGCCGCGATCGAGTATCCAGACCCAGCGCCCATCCTTGTGGCGCATTCGGACTTCGGCTTCGTAGTATTCGAGCTCGCCCTTGAAATGCCGTTGCAACAGGGCGTCGGCAGCCGCAGCGTCGTTCGGATGACGGATCGAACGCAGGGTCTCGATCGTGATCGAGTCCACTTCCGTCGGGTCGTAACCCAGTTGCAGAGCCCAAAGTTCATCGACCCGGAGCTCACCCGTCCTGATGTTCCACTCCCAGGTCCCAACTTGCGTGGCATCGATGATGTCGGCCAATGTCTGCGCACGGTGGCGACCCGCGGCACGTTGCACCAGCAGCGCGGCCAGCATCGCGCTCGCAAGCGTACCTGCCATCAACACCAGCCAGGGCAATGGGCGGGTGTAGGTGGCATCGAACTTCGGCGTGCTGTGTGCACGCAGCGTCAGTTCGCGCCCGGGCAGCGACACGTTTCGCGCAAGTTCGTAGCGACTGGCGTAAGGCGGCGGCAGGGCGGCGCCGGCCTCCTTGGCCATTTGCACCGAAGAGTCGAACGCTGGCACGCTCGCCGATGCACCGTCGACGGCGTCGATCAACTCGAAGTTCAGCTGGCGGGCTTCCACTTCATAGACACCGGCCAGCAGATCACCAGCGACGAGCGGGGAATAGACCAGACCCAGCAGGTTCGCGCGCCGCTGCTCGAGCGTGGCGGGGTGCGAGCCGTGTCGGAACGTTGGCAGAAACAGCAGGAAGCCGACGCCTTGTTGGCCGTCCTTGCCGATCGTGATGGGCGCGGTGAGCGTGGGCTCGCCGCTGCGCATCGCCTGTTCGGCGGCGCTGCGCAGGACGCCTTCGGAGCCCAGGTCGAGGCCCAGTGCGTCCGCATTCCTTGCTTCGGGCTCGATGTATTTGACGACGTAGAGGTCGGGGTGGTCGGTATCCTTCAACTCGCGCACTGCAAAGCGAGGTGCGCCGTCGGCCCGCTGGGCGGCCACGAACTTGGCCAGGCCATCGCGTTCGACGCGTTGAATGAAGCCGAAGCCGAGCACACCAGGAAACTCGCGCAACAGATCGCGAGACTCGACGTAGGCCGTGAACTCGGCTCGTGCCACTTGACCTCGGGCGGAGTACAGACCTCTGGCGCCGTCCATGCCATGGATGGGCTCGCGAAATCGCCGCGACACTTCCTCGGCCACCCGGATCGTGAGGCGCCGGAATTCGGCCTTGGCCTCGGCATCGAGGTTGAGATCAAGCCACTTGGCGCCGACCATCGACAGCCCCAGCCCCAGCGCAAGCGCGATGGCGGGCACCGCGCCCACGGACCTCCAATGATGCTTGAGCCGGGCGATCAGCGTCGTTCGCATGGCTGAGCTTGGTCGATGCCGGGATGGCCGAGCGGATGCGCGTTCGCGATCGGTCATCGGTCAGGCCGCGGCGAGAAGCGCCAGCAGTTCGGCCACGTGTTCCGCCGAGGGCAGCTCAACCGTCCGAAAGGCCAGCCTGGCTTGTCGATCGAACACAAAGACCTGCGACGAATGCGTCCCCGCCTTGGGCGGCACGCCGCACAGGAACGCCACCAGCGAATCGACGTCCTGCACCCTGGGGACGCCGGCGGTCCAATGGCGGTGTTCACCGAAACGGCCGAGCCAGGCGCGCAGTGTCTGCGGACTGTCGCCCAAGGGGTCAACGGTCAGGCTCAGCAGGCGCACGTCCGGGGCCTTGACCAGCTGCGCCACGGACGCAAACACCGCGCCTTGGATCGGGCAAGTCGACGAACAACCGGCAAACATCAGCTGCACGGCCGAGACCTTGCCGCGCAACTGCGCGGACAGGCCGATCGGCCTGCCCAAGGTGTCGGTCAGTGGCAGATCGGGCGCCGGCAGGCGCGGGAGCACCAGGCCCTTGGGCGCCGGTGGAGTGGCGGCTGCCGGGGCATCGACGCCAAGCGGGCCGACGACGGCCGCACCCAACAGGCGCCTTCGCGTGAGACCCTGATTGCCCGTGCGGTTCAGCGCCCGGAGGTGATCAGCGTTTGGCCACATTGACGGATCGCACGAAGGCCACCACGTCGCGAATCTGTTCGTCGGTGAGCTCTTCGCCCCACGGTGGCATCTTCGGCGATCGACCGAGCCTTTCGCCGCCCGCGCGAACGATCAAGGTCATGTACCCATCGTTCTTGTCCGTGGCGCGAAGATTGGCCGGGCGCGGCTCATACAAGCGTGCCGCGCGGCCGTTGCCGTCGGCGTTCATGCCGTGGCAGGTGACGCAATAGTTCGCGTACACGAGGCCCCCGCGAAACACCGCCGCATCGACGCTGTCGCGGGGCAGCAAAGGGCCTTGCGGTTCTTGTTGCGCGTCGGCCGAGACCCCCGCCAGCGCC
>JADKIA010000025.1 GCA_016721465.1 Ideonella sp.
CCCACCCAGCGTCTTGATGCGGTGTTGCACCTCCCGCGCCACGGCGTCGATGTCGGCCTGCGACGACCTGGCGGCTCCGGGCTGCAGCTCGCACTTCACTTCCACTTCGTCGAGCGGACCTTCGCGCGTGACCAGGATCTGGTACTGGCCGGACAGCCTGGCTTGCGCCAGCCTGATCTCTTCCACCGCGTGGGGAACATGTTGACGCCGCGGATGATCAGCATGTCGTCCGAGCGGCCGACGATCTTGCCCATGCGGCGGAAGCTGCGCCAGAGGTGGGCGGCAGCAGGCGCGTCAGGTCGCGCGTTCGATAACGGATGATCGGAAGGGCTTCCTTGGTCAGTGATGTGAAGACCAGTTCGCCTTCGGACCCGTCGGGCAGCACCGCGCCGGTCTCCGGGTCGACGATCTCGGCCAGGAAGTGGTCTTCCCATATCACCGGGCCGTCCTTGCTCTCGATGCACTCGTTGGCCACGCCCGGGCCCATCACTTCCGACAGGCCGTAGATGTCCACCGCGTCGATGCCGGCCTTGCCTTCGATCTCCTTGCGCATGGCCTCGGTCCAAGGCTCGGCGCCGAAGATGCCGATGGACAGCGACATGCTCTTCGGGTCGACGCCCTGCCGCTCGTACTCGATGAGCACCTGCATGTAGCTGGGCGTGACCATGATGATGTCGGGCTTGAAGTCCTGGATCAGCTGCACCTGCTTCTCGGTCTGGCCGCCGGACATCGGGATCACCGTGCAGCCCAGCTTCTCGGCGCCGTAATGAGCGCCGAGGCCACCGGTGAACAGCCCGTAGCCGTAGGCCACATGGACGATGTCGCCGGGGCGCCCGCCGGAGGCATGGATCGAGCGCGCCACCAGATGCGCCCAATGGTCGATGTCGGCCTGCGTATAGCCGACGACGGTGGGTTTGCCGGTGGTGCCCGACGACGCGTGGATGCCCGCGACCTGCTGGCGCGGCACCGCGAGATGCCGAAGGGGTAGTTGTCGCGCAGGTCCTTCTTGGTGGTGAACGGAAACTTCGCCAGGTCGGCCAATGACTTCAGGTCCGACGGCTTCACCCCCACCGCGTCGAAGGCCGTGCGGTAGTGCGCCACCTTGTCGTAGGCCCGCGCCAGCGTGCTCTGCAGGCGCTGCAGTTGCAGTGCCTCGATTTCGTCGCGACTGGCAGTTTCGATCGGCTCGAGATCGCCGGGGGCGGGGCGCTTGACGGGCATGGGCTGTGCTCTCCTGGGCTGATGCGGCGTCAATCATTGACCGACCGGACGGTCAATTTTACGAAGGGCCGCCGGTGTGACGCAAGTCAAGATTGCCCGGGTTTACCCGCGCGGCCAGGGACGATCGGCCACCTGCCATGTCCAGCGCGGCCCGCTCGGGCAGCAGCCTCTACTGGTCGAGCATCTTGGGCGTCACCAGCGTGATGCCGCGCTCGGTGACGTGGAAGCCGCGCGCCAGGTCCGCCGCCGTGTCGAAGCCTGCGCTGAAGCCATCGGGCAGATGGCAGCGCTTGTCGATGATGGCCCGGCGGATCGACACGTGACGGCCGATCACCACGTTGGGCAGCACCACGGAGTCCTCGATGTAGGTGCCGTCGGCCACCCGCACCTTGGAGAACAGCACCGATCGGCGCACCGTGGCCCCGCTGACGATGCAGCCGCTGGACACCAGCGAATCCACCGCCATGCCACGCCGCTCGGCGCCGTCGAACACGAACTTGGCCGGTGCCAGTTGCCGCTGCAGGCTGACGATGGGCCAGCTGTCGTCATACAGGTTGAGCTCCGGCACCACGTCGGTCAGGTCGATGTTGGCCTCCCAGTAGGCGTCGAGCGTGCCCACGTCGCGCCAGTAGGGCGTTCGCCCACCATGTTGACGCAACTGTTCTCGAAGCGGTGGGCAAAGAGGCGTTGCCGGCCGATCAGCGAGGGGATGATGTCCTTGCCGAAGTCGTGGCTCGAGCTGCCATTGGTCGCATCGCGCGCCAGTTCGTCGACCAGGAAACGGGCGTTGAACACATAGATGCCCATGCTGGCCAGGGCATGGGTCGAGCGCCCGGGGATCGGCCGCGGCCGGGCGGGCTTTTCCTCGAAACCGACGATGCGTGAATCGGCGTCGATGGCCATGACGCCGAACTCGTGGGCGTCCTCGAGCGGCACCTCGATACAGGCCACCGACATCTCCGCGCCGCGCGCCACGTGCTCGGCCAGCATCACCGCGTAGTCCATCTTGTACACATGGTCGCCGGCGAGCACCAGCACATGGTCGGGCTGGGCCTGGTGCAGCAACTCGGCGTTCTGCCACACCGCGTTGGCGGTGCCGGTGTACCAGCGTTCGCCGTGCTGTTGCTGCGCAGGCACCACGTCCACATACTCGCCCAGCGTGGCCGACAGAAAGCCCCAGCCACGCTCGATGTGGCGGATCAGGCTCTGCGCCTTGTACTGCGTCAGCACGCCGATGTGACGGATGTCGGAATTGACGCAGTTGCTCAAGGCGAAATCGATGATCTTGAGCTTGCCGGCAAACGGCACCGCTGGCTTGGCTCGGCGGTCGGTCAGTTGTCGCAGGCGACTGCCGCGCCCGCCGGCGAGCACGATGGCATAGGTGCGTTGCGTGAGGTGGTTGCTGCGCTCGTTCATTGCTTCACCTTCTGCCTGCTGGATCGACCCTCCCAGGCTAGGACGAACGCAAGCGCCCGGCTTGCTTTAAATCAAGGCCGGGCTCGAACAGAGGCGACTCCCCAAACGCTTGCCCGGACGCTCGTCGGTCGACCGGTCCAGGTCCTGCGGGCGCAGCGGGCCTACTCCTTGTCGCCTTCGAACTCGATGCTGAGCGTGACCTCATCGCCGACAGCGGGAATGGCGTACTTCATGCCGAAATCCGAGCGCTTGAACTTGCCCACCGCATTGCCACCGCAGCGGTCCTTCTTGTTGAAGGGGTTCTGAGCGCACTTGAAGCGCTCGAAGTTCAGTGTCACTGGCTTGCTCACGCCGACCAGCGTCAGCGTGCCGTCCACCGACGCGGGCAGGTCGCCAGCGAAGTGGACCTTGGTCGACCTGAAGGTCATGGTGGGGAACTCCTTGACGTTGAAGAAGTCGGCCCGAGCGCAGGTGGTCGTCGCGCGACTGCGGGCGGTTGCCCTTGACGTTGTCGCCGGTGGTCAGCGACGCGGTGTCGATCGTGATCTCGGTCGAGCCGGTCTTGGCGGCACGGTCGAAGCTGAACTTGCCGCTCGACTTGTCGAAGCGGCCGTGCATCATCGACAGGCCCCAGTGCTCGATCGCAAACGAAGGGTAGGTGTGGGTCGGATCGAGCGGGTAGTTCTCCGGCGCCGCGGTGGCGAGGATCGGCAGAGCAGCGGCCAAGGCCAGGGCAACAAGTTTGGTCATTCGAAAACTCCAGGTGCGCGATGCGCAGAAAAGTCAGGGGACAGGAGAGCGCGTGGCCAGCCACGCGGCGAGGACTGTGGCGGACGCCACGCAAACACAGATCAGCGCGAGCAGCACCAGGCGCAGGCGGGTCCGGGCGTTGGGTGAACAGCGGCAGCCCGCCGCCAGCGGCACCAGCAGCAAGGTGGCAAGCGCCACCCAGTGCAGCTCGGCGAGCATGAAGGTGCTCGCAGCGAAGAACGCCGCTGCGGTGCCCACCGTCAGCGTGCCGGTCCAGCCTGCGTCCACGCGGCGGCCCCGCACCAGCTGCAGCAACAGCAAAGGCTGCGCCACCGGCGGCCAGCGCCACGCCGTTCATCATGTTGCCCAGCGATGCCGACAGGATGGCAGCGACCCCCACCGCCAGACCCAGGCCGAGCGTGGCGCCGCCAGCGGCCACGCCGTCGTCGCGCAGCCGCAGCGTGAGGCCGACCAGCAGCGCAACGAACAGCGCCACGCCGCTGCCCAGCAGGGCGGCCTCGCGGCCCTCGCGCTGCACCAGCACACTCTGGAAGACCCAGGCCGACGCCAGCCCGATCAGCAGCGCGAGCGTTGGTGCCAACAGGCGATGGGAGCGGCCAAACACATCCAGCACCACGCCGACCAGCGGTGCCAGCAGCACCAACAGCACGATCTTGCGCGATGCCGACAGCGGCGAGAAGCCAATGCCCGCACTCAGGGCGATGGTGCTGGCCACGCCGGCCACGATGGCCAGCCAGGCCAGGCGGGACGACGACAGCGCCCAACCCACCAGCAGCGCCACCACGAACGGGGCCACGCCGGATTGCACCATCGGGTCGTCGAGGAGTGATTGCATCTGCGGGTTGCGAGTTGAGGGCGGATCGGCCGGGCACATCACGGCCGGCGTGCAGAACGTCAAGAGCCGCATTGGGACGCAAGTCGGGCCGCCTTCGGTTCAAACGCGGTGAAGGCACGGTTCACGGGCTTTGAAGCGAATCGAGCGCTGGCCTGCTGCGACGCCACGGGCTGGGGCGCCAGCAGCCTTCAAGTTGCTTGCGCGACAAGGCGCGCCGCGGCGTCAGGGCTTCAACAGCCCCGCCAAGTCACACGCCAGATCCCCGGCCTGCGCTGGGGTGGGCGAGACAGCGGCATCGAGCAGCTTGCGCGCCAGCAGGTGGTCCTTGGCGCTGTTGACCGAATCGACCGCCAACAGCCGACCGGCGCGGAAGTGGTAGACCGAGAACGATGTGCCCGCCAGGTCGCCGCGCACGGCCCATTGGTCGGCGCCCATCGACAGGCCGGCCATCTGCAGCTTCTTGTCGTACTGGTCGCTCCAGAACCAGGGGGTTGCGGTGAAGGGCCGGTCCTGGCCCAGCAATGCAGCGGCGGCGCAGCGGCCTTGCTCGGTGGCGTTCTGCACCGATTCCAGCCGCACCAGGCTGCCGTCGGCCCGTTGCCGCGCAGTGCAGTCGCCGGCGGCCACGATCAGCGGATCGGCCGTGCGGCCGCAGGCGTCGACGACGATGCCGCGGTCCACGGCCAGCCCTGCGTCGCGCGCCAGCGCATCGTTGGCCAAGACACCCACGCCCAGCACGACCAGGCCACAGGGCAGGCGCTGTCCGTCGGCCAGCAGCACGGCCACGGCTTGCCCCGCCGATGTGTCGATCGCGCTGATCTGTGCACCCAGGACCAGCTCGACGCCATGGCCCCGGTGCAGCGCGGCATACCAGTCCGACAGCACTGGCGCCAGCACCCGGCCCAGCAGGCGCGGCGCCGCCTCCAGCACGGTGACGGGCAGGCCCTTCTTGCGTGCGGTGGCCGCCACTTCCAGGCCGATGAAACCGCCGCCGATCACGACCATCGGCAGGCCCTGGGCAGCGCACTTGGCCATGCCCTCGGCGATGGCCTGCGCGTCGCCGCGTGAACGCAGCGCCAGCACGTTGGGCGCATCGCCGCCGGGCAATGGCAGTCGGCGCGGCGTGGCACCGGTGGCCAGCACCAGGCCGGTGTAGTTCAGCGCGCTGCCATCGCTCAGGTGCACCGCCCGCGCGGTTCGGTCGATCGCCCACACGGTGACGCCGGTGCGCAGCTCGATCTGCTTGCGCGCCAGCATCTCGGGCGCGCGCATCACCAGCTGCGCGGCGTCCATCTCGCCGGCCAACCAGGCCTTGGACAGCGGTGGCCGATGGTAGGGGCCGTGCGGCTCGTCGCCCAGCACCGTGATCGCGCCGGCGTAGCCACCGTTGCGCAACGCTTCGGCCGCCATCACGCCAGCCTGGCCGGCGCCGACGATCACCACCTGGCCAGCGCCGGAGGCCGACTCGCTCATTCCTGGGTCTCTGGCAGCGTCAGCGTGCCGCCCTCGAACGCGGCGCCCGCCTTCAACTGGCAGGCCAGCCGGCTGTTCGGTCGCCGTTCGGCCGCCACGTTGGCCAGCATGTCGAGCTCGGTCGCGGACGGCGCCGGCAGCACCGAGGCCAACAGATCATCCACATAGCAATGGCAGGTGGCGCAGGCACAGGAGCCGCCGCACTCGCCGAGGATGCCCTCGATGCCATGGGTGGTGGCGGCCTGCATCAGGCTCCAGCCGTCCGGTACGTCGACCTGGGTGCGGGTGCCGTTCGCTTCGATGTAGGTGATGTGGGCCATGGCGCGGGCGCTGATCGTCAGAAGGGCGTCACTGTACCGCCAGGTCGAGCACCAGCGGGCTGCGGAAGGTGGACGACGGCATCCAGGCCAGCTGGTCGGCCACCCGGGTGTAGTCGGGCACGACCTTGTGGAACTCGTCGAAGGCGATCTTCACCGCCAGCCGGGCGATGGCGGTGCCCAGGCAGGCGTGCACGCCGCCGCCGAAGCCCAGATGGCCGCGCGGTTTGCGGGTGATGTCGTAGGCGTCGGGGTTCGGGTACTGGCGCTCGTCGCGATTGCCGGCGCCATAGGCCAGGCAGACGAAATCGCCCTGCCTCATGGTCTGGCCGTGCAGGTTCACGTCCTTCATCAGGCGGCGGCGAAAGCGCTGGGCCGACGTGTTGAAGCGCAGGCTCTCCTCGATGGCATCGGGCAGCAGGGCGGGGTTGGCCACCACGGCGCGGCGCGCATCGGCCTGGCTGGCCAGGTTGTAGGCGAACATCATCATGAAGCCGCCGAGTGATTCCACCCCGGCCATGATCAGCGTGGTGGTGGTCAACAGCACCTCGCGCTCGTCGAGCTTGTCGCCGTCGATCTCGGCCGCCGCGAAGTGGCTGATCAGGTCGTTGCGCGGTTCGGCGCGGCGCATCGCGATCACCTTCGCGGCGTACTCCTGCATCCAGCCAGGCGCCGATGTGTTCCGGGCCCTTGTTGCGGGTGCGCGAATCGCTCTGCACCATCAGCACCGCGTTGTCGCGCACGGTCTGCTCGTCGACGATGGCCTCGTCGCCCATGGGCAGCCCGAGCGCCGCCATCAGCACGCGGACGGTGAACTTGGACGACACGTCCTTGAAGTCGAACTGCTGCACGCCCTGGAGTTCGCCGAACACCTGCTGCGCCACGGCGCGGATCGGCTCTTCCAGGGCCAGCAGGTTGCGCTTCATGAACGCATGCTGGATCAGGCCGCGCAGGCGGTCGTGGCGCGGCGGGTCCGAGCTGCCGAGGGTGGCACCGGCGCGACCGGGCAGTTCGGTCATCAGGTTGCCACTGGCCGAGGAGTAGGTTTGCCAGTCCTGGCCGGCCGAGACGATGTCGGCGTAACGGGACAGGATCCACATCTGCGCCTCGGGGCTCCAGAAGCAGGGATGCTCGTCGCGCAGGCGCTTGTAGTAAGGGAAGGGGTCGGCGTCGATGGCCGGCGAATAGGGGTCGAAAGCGAACATGGCTTGTGTCTCCGTACACCGTGGGGCGTGCGCAGGCCCGCCACCGTGGGAGCGCATTCTGGCGGCCAACCGGCCTTCGGGTGCTGGACAAGCAGCGCCGAAAACTTGCACTTTTGAAGTACATTGACCGCATCGCCATCTGTCGCCGGAGCCGTGACCCGCGCACCTTCCATCCGCCAGGTCCTCGGCCGCAAGTCGGGCCCGGCCGAAGGCCGTCTGCCCGCCTTCTCGCTGTATGGCGAGCCCGGCGCGCCGGCTGCGGAGTTGCTGCACATCGAGCCCATCCAGTCGCGCAGCAAGCGCTACGACTGGGAGATTGACGCCCACGTGCATCAGGGTTTGCACCAGGTGATCTGGCTGCGCAGCGGGCCGGTCGAGGCGATGTTGGACGAAACACGCAGCGCGGCGAAGGGCCCGGCGGTCATCGCGATTCCACCGGGGGTGGCCCATGCCTTCCGGTTTTCGCCGGCCAGCGACGGCCATGTGCTCACGCTGAACGCGGCGCTGCTGGCCGAAGGCGATGCCGACGAGGCCGGGGCGGCGCTGCAGGCCTTGTTCGCCGCACCCTGCACCTTGTCGCTGGATGGCGCCTCGCCCGATGCGGTCCGGCTGCAGCATCTGTTCGAGGCCTTGCAGGCCGAGGCCGATGCGGCCGACAGCAGCGCCAGCCCGGTGCCGCGCTGGCTGGCGCGCTCGGTGGTCTGGCGCCTGGCGCAACTGATGCGGCATGACCAGGCGGCGACGGCGCAACGCCGCGGCGTCGCCCGGCGTTCGGTCTACACCCGCTGGGTGGTGCTGATGGAGGCGCACTACCGGGATCACTGGCCCGTGTCGCGCTACGCCGAGCGGCTGGGCCTGAGCACCGAGCGCTTGAATCGGATGGTGCGCACCGAGACCGGCCACAACGCGCAGGCCCTGCTGCACGCCCGGCTGGCGCGCGAGGCCTGCCGGCGCCTGGTGCATGTGGCCGCGCCGGTATCGCGCCTGGGCTATGAACTGGGCTTCGACGACCCGGCGTACTTTTGTCGCTTCTTCAAGCGCCACACCGGCCTCGGCCCGCGCGACTACCGGGCGCGGGCGTTGCAGGCGACGCGCGGCGATGCGGCCGCGCCGCAGGCACGCTGAGGTGCTGCCTGGTGCCCGGCGACACCAAGGCGACGCAGCGCGAGCGGCTGACGCCGCACAATGGCCGCAGCACCATGCAAGCCCACCACCTGCCGGCGTTCAACCCGCGACCGCGCATCGAATCGATCCAGATCGGCCCGGGCCAGCAAGCCCATGTGGTCGACGATGTGCTGCTCGATCCGCAGCGCGTGGTGGAGCTGGCGGTGCAACACCGCGATCGGTTCCAGCGCCCGGTCGGCTACGCCTACCCGGGGTCGATGGTGGATGCCAGCCGAGTTCTCCGGTCGGCTGGACGACTTTTTCCGGCAGCACATCCGGCACCGGCTGGGTGGGCGGCGCACGCTCACGATGAGTTGCCGGCTGTCGATGGTGGGCTTTGCACCGCACGAGCTGGCCCCGCGCCAATGGTCGTGCCACCGCGACCTGAACGATGTGCACCCGCAGCAGTGCATCGCCGCCTCGGTGCTGTACCTGTTCCACGACAGCGCGCTCGGTGGCACCAGCTTCTACCGGCCCAGGAAGTCGCCCGCCGAAATCGACCGTCTGGTGCGCGACGCGGTCTCGATGGACGGCCCGGCATTCACCCGCCGCTACGGCATCGCGCCGGGCTACATGGCCGGATCCAACGAGTTCTTCGAGTGCGTGTGCAGCGCGCCCGCACGCTGGAACCGCATGGTCTTCTACGACGGCACGGTGTTCCACAGCGGCGACATCGGTCGGCCAGACGCGCTGAGCACCGACCCGCTGACCGGCCGACTCACGCTCAATGGCTTTTTCAGCTGCAGCCGCGTGGCGAGCTGATTCGGCCCCCCATCACTGCACAGGACGATCCCATGGCGCTGGACACCGAATCCTTCGAGCTGCTGCTGGTTGCCGTGCAGCGCTTCATCCGCGAGCGCCTGGTGCCCGCCGAAGACCTGGTCGAGGCGCAGGATGAGGTGCCGGCCGACATCGTCGCCGCCATGAAGGCGATGGGCCTGTTCGGCCTGTCGATTCCGGAGCAGTACGGTGGCATCGGCCTGTCGATGGCACAGGAATGCGAGGTGATCTACGAGTTCGGCCACACCTCGGTGGCGTTCCGCTCGGTGTTCGGCTCCAACGTGGGCATCGGCTCGCAGGGCATCCTGATGGACGGCACCGAGCAGCAGAAGGCCGATTGGCTGCCGCGCGTGGCCAGCGGCGAGCTGATCATGACGTTTGCGCTCACCGAGCCAGGTGCCGGGTCGGATTCGGCCTCGATCACGACGCGCGGCGAACGCGATGGCGACGACTACATGATCAGCGGCAACAAGCGCTTCATCACCAACGCGCCGCGCGCCGGTGGCTTCACGCTGATGGCGCGCACCGATGGGCCGGGTGCCGGCGGCATCTCGGCCTTCATCCTGCCGGCCGGCCTGCCGGGCCTGAGCTTGGGCCAGCCCGACAAGAAGATGGGCCAGCGCGGCACCAAGACCAGCGACGTGATCCTGGAGCGCGTTCGGGTGCCCGCCGCGAACATCATCGGCGGCGTGCCGGGCAAGGGCTTCAAGACCGCGATGAAGGTGCTGGACCGCGGCCGCCTGCACATCGCTGCGCTGGCTTGCGGCATGGCCGATCGCATCCTGCAGGATGCTGTGGCCTACGCCCGCGAGCGCAAGCAGTTCGGCCAGCGCATCGGCGACTTCCAGCTGGTGCAGGCACTCCTGGCCGACAGCCAGGCCGAACTCTATGCCGGTTGGTGCATGGTGCGCGACGGTGCCGCGCGCTACGACGCCAAGCCTGTCGGTCAGGCCGACCCGAAGGTCAGCATGCTGGCCTCCTGCGCCAAGATGTTCTGCACCGAAATGGTCGGCCGCGTGGCCGACCGCGGCGTGCAGGTGCATGGCGGCGCCGGCTACATGAGCGAGTACAAGGTTGAGCGCTTCTTTCGCGATGTGCGCCTGATGCGCCTGTACGAAGGCACCACCCAGATCCAGCAGATCATCATCGGGCGGGCACTGATGCGCGAGGTTGAGCCGGGCGGCTCGCGCGGTCGGGTTGCGAGCCCGGTCCGGGTTTGGGCTAAGCTACGGGGAATGAACCAGACGGTACAAAAGCCAAGGCGAGGTCGTCCACCCATCCAGACGGCGGCCGACGGCACGCGCACCAACGACCCCGAACGCACCATGGCCGACATCGTGGCCGTGGCCACGCGCGAGTTCGCCGACAAGGGCTTGTCGGGGGCGCGCATCGACGAGATCGCCGCTGCCACGCGCACCAGCAAGCGGATGATCTACTACTACTTCGGCAGCAAGGAAGGCCTGTACGTGGCCGTGCTGGAGGAGGCCTACCGGCGCATCCGCAGCATCGAGGCCGAACTGCACCTCGAGGACCTGCCGCCCGAAGATGCGCTGCGCAAGCTGGTGGGTTTCACCTTCGACTACCAACTGGGCAACCCCGACTTCATCCGCCTGGTGATGAACGAGAACATGCACCGTGGCGAGTTCCTGGCGCAGAGCAAGAGCATCCAGCAACTCAACGTGCCGGCCATCGGCGCCGTGGAGGCGGTGTATCGGCGCGGTGTGAAGGCCGGGGTGTTCCGCAAGGACATCGACCCGATCGATCTGCACATGTCGATCTCGGCACTGTGCTTCTTCAACGTCTCCAACCGCCACACCTTCAGCCTGATCTTCAAGCGCGAACTCGACACCCCGCGCGCCATCGGGGCGGCGCGACAGCATCGTCGAGATGATTGTTCGTTTCGTGCGCCGCTGAGACTGCAGCCGACGCGTTGGCAGGCCATGCGGGTTAACCCGCTGTTAAAAACGAACTGGTTCGTACATTATTGAGTCCACGGCCAGGCTCGCGCTGTCTGTGTCGACCCAATGACCCATTCCCGGCACCTGCAACGGGCCGCCCCAGGAGACCTGATGAACCGCATGATCGATGGCTACTGCCGCGCGCTCGAAGTGCTGATGGCGGTGCTGCTGGCGCTGATGGTGGTGCTGGTGTTTGGCAACGTGCTGATGCGCTACGCGTTCAACTCGGGCATCACGGTGTCGGAGGAGCTGTCGCGCTGGCTGTTCGTGTGGATGACCTTCCTGGGCGCGGTGGTGGCCATCAAGGAGCATGCCCACCTGGGCACCGACATGCTGGTCTCGCGCCTGGGGCGCACGGGCAAGAAGGTCTGCATGGTTTCGGGCCAGCTGCTCATGCTCTACGCCACCTGGCTGCTGCTGTCGGGCAGTCTGGCCCAGGCGCGCATCAACTGGGACGTGGAAGCGCCGGTGACCGGCGCCTCGGTGGCCATCTTCTACGGTGCGGGTGTGTTCTTCGCGGCCTCGGCCGGCCTGCTGCTGTCGCGGGAGCTGTGGCGCATCGTCAGCGGCCAGGTGTCCGACCGCGAACTGGTGATGGTGCAGGAATCCGAAGACCTGGCCCAGGTCGAGGAGCTGCACCTTGACCAGAGCATGACCTTCAAGAAGCACTGCAGCCGCACACCGAGCGAGGCCTCCCCCATGCCCGTCTTCATCTTCCTCGGCTCGCTGCTGGCCGCGATGGCGCTCGGCGTGCCCATCGCCTACTCGCTGCTGCTGTCCGGCGTGGCCCTGATGTGGCACCTGGACCTGTTCGACGCGCAGATCCTGGCGCAGAACGTCATCAACGGCGCCGACAGCTTCCCGTTGCTGGCGGTACCCTTCTTCATGCTCGCCGGCGAGATCATGAACGTCGGCGGCTTGAGCCGGCGCATCGTCAACCTGGCGCTGACGCTGGTGGGCCACCGCCGCGGCGGCCTGGGCTTCGTGGCCATCGTCGCTGCGTGCCTGCTGGCCGCGCTGTCCGGCTCGGCCGTGGCCGACACCGCCGCGCTGGCCTCGCTGCTGCTGCCGATGATGGTCAAGGCCGGGCACGACAAGGCGCGTGCCGGGGGCCTGATCGCCTCGGGCGGCATCATCGCCCCGGTGATCCCGCCCTCGATCGGCTTCGTCATCTTCGGCGTGGCGGCCAACGTGTCGATCAGCAAGCTGTTCCTGGCCGGCATCGTCCCGGGGCTGCTGATGGGCCTGAGCATTGCGGTGGCGTGGTGGTGGGTGGCGAAGAAGGAAGACATCCAGCCGCCGGCCAAGGCGAGCATGGCAGACCGGGTGAAGGCCTTGCGCGAGTCCACCTGGGCGCTGGTGCTGCCGGTGATCGTCATCGTCGGCCTGAAGTTCGGCGTGTTCACACCCACAGAGGCGGCGGTGGTGGCGGCGGTGTATGCGCTGTTCGTGGCCACCGTGGTCTACCGCGAGCTGCACTGGAAGCAGCTGCACGAGGTGTTCATCAGCGCGGCCAAGACCACCGCGGTGATCATGTTCCTGGTGGCCGCGGCCATGGTCTCGGCCTGGCTCATCACGGTGGCCGACATCCCCGCCAAGATGATCAGCCTGCTCGAGCCGTTCATGGGCAACCAGACGCTGCTGCTGATCGCCATCATGGTGCTGGTGATGGCCGTGGGCACGGCGATGGACACGACGCCCACGATCCTGATCATGACCCCGGTGCTGATGCCGGTGGTCAGGGCCGCGGGCATCGACCCGGTGTACTTCGGGGTGCTGTTCATCATCAACAACGCCATCGGCCTGATCACGCCACCGGTGGGCACGGTGCTCAACGTCGTGGCCGGCGTGGGCAAGATGAGGATGGACGAGGTGACCCGCGGCGTGCTGCCCTTCATGACCGCGCAGTTCATCGTGATGTTCCTGATGGTGTTTTTCCCCTGGCTGGTCACCGGGCCGGCCAAGTGGTTTGCCAACTGAGCGTTGACGCCGCTCGGAATCCCTTCCTGTTCCCCACCCAACCCCGTCGAGGAGACAAGCATGACCCGATTCACCCGCCGCGCCGTCCTGGCCGCCGTCGCCACCGTGGTCCTGGCCGCCACCGGCCAGGCCCAGGCGCAGGACCGCACCTTCAAGTTCGCACTGCAAAACCCCAAGGGCCACCCGCTCGAAGTGGGGGCGGCCAAGTTCGCCGAACTCGTCGCCGCCAAGTCCGGCGGCAAGCTGAAGGTCACCGTCTACCCCGGCGGCACGCTGGGCAGCGACGCGGCCAACGTCTCGGCGCTGCAAGGTGGCACGATCGACTTCGTGGCCCTGAACTCGGGCATCCTGGCCTCGCAGGTCAAGGATTTCGAGGTCTACGACTTTCCCTTCATGTTCGCCAACGCCAAGGAAGCCGACGCGATCGTCGACGGCCCCTTCGGTCAGAAGCTGCACGCCAAGCTGACTGAGAAGGGCATCATCGGCCTGGCCTACACCGAGCTGGGCTTTCGCAACATCACCAACAGCCGCCGCCCGCTGGCCACGGTCGAAGACATCGCCGGCCTGAAGCTGCGCGTGATCCCCAACGCGATCAACGTGGACTGGGTCAAGGCGCTGGGCGCCAACCCCACGCCGATGGCCTTCCCCGAGGTGTATGGCGGGCTGGAGCAGAAGGCCATCGACGGCCAGGAGAACCCCTTCAGCGTGATCCTGGCCAACAAGTTCTACGAAGTGCAAAAGCACCTGGCCGTGACCAACCACCAGTACAACCCGCAGTCGATCATCTTCAGCAAGAAGGTCTGGGACACGCTCGGCCCGGGCGAGCAGAAGGTACTGCAGGAGGCAGCCGCTGAGGCCAGCAAGTTCCAGCGCCAAGCCAACCGGGACGCCGCGGCCGGCCAACTCGAGGCGCTGAAGAAGGCGGGCATGCAGGTCAGCGAGTTCTCGCCCGCCGAGCAGGCCAAGCTGCGTGACAAGTTCAAGCCGGTGATCGACAAGCATGGCGCGGCCATCGCCGCCACCGTGGCCGAGCTGCAGGCCGAGCTGGCCAAGCTGCGCAGGTAGGACCATGACCAAGCTCCTGGTCGGCCTGATCGGTGCCGGCATCCAGAACTCGCTGACGCCCGCGATGCAGGAAGAAGAGGCCACACACCACGGCCTGCGCCTGCACTACCAGCTGATCGACCTGGACCGCACGCAGTCGGGCGTTGAGCTGCTGCCCACGCTGATCAGCGCTGCGCGCACCATGGGCTTTGCAGGGCTCAACATCACCTTCCCGTGCAAGCAGGCGGTGATCCCGTTGCTGGACGAGCTGTCGGACGAAGCCCGCGCGATGGGCGCGGTCAATACGGTGGTGTTTTGCGAGGGGCGCGCCATCGGCCACAACACCGATGGTTCGGGCTGGGCCTGGGCCTTCCGCCGCGCGCTGCCCGACGCCTACCTGTCGCAGGTCGTGCTGCTGGGCACCGGCGGCGCCGGTTCGGCCATCGCGCACGCCGCACTGCGGATGGGCGCGAGGCGCCTGGTGCTGGTCGACCGCCAGGCCGAGCGCGCGCAGGCCCTGGCCGATTCGCTCAATGCGCTGTACGGTGCCGGGCGCGTTGGCGCTGACACCGATGTGGCGCGTGCTCTGAACGCGGCGACGGGCCTGATCCACGCCACGCCCACCGGCATGGCAAGCTGCCCGGCCTGCCGCTGCCGGCCGGGTTGCTGCACAAGGGGTTGTGGGTGTCCGAAGTGGTCTACTTTCCGCTGCAGACCGCGTTGCTGCGCGAGGCCCGTGCGCGGGGGTGTCGGGTGGCCGACGGCGGCGGCATGGCGGTGGGGCAGGCGATCGGTGCCTTCCAGCACTTCACCGCCTGCATCGCCGACCCGGTGCGTGTGGAGGCGCATTTCCGCCGCCTGGTCCTCGCCAGCAGCGCGGCCGAGCTACACCCCTGCCTGTCGGAGGCGACCACGTCATGAACGAAGCGCGTCGCGACCGCGAGGCCATTGGCGAGTTGCCCAACCCGCTTGGGCATGGACGGCATCGAGTTCATCGAGTACGCCACCACGCGCCCGCAGGCCTTGGGCCAGGTGCTGGAGATGATGGGCTTTCGCCCGGTGGCGCGGCACCGATCGCGCGAGGTGCTGCTCTATCGCCAGGGCGGCATGAACGTGGTGATCAATGCGCACGCCAGTCTCCGGCCCAGCAGCGTGCAGCCAACCGAGACACCGGTGCTCGCCGCGGTGGCATTGCGGGTGCGTGACGCGGCCGCAGCCTACCGGCGCGCGCTGGACCGCGGGGCGTGGGCCGTGCCCACCCATGTGGAGGTGATGGAGCTGAACATCCCGGCCATCCATGGCGTGGGTGCCAGCCGGCTCTACTTCGTCGACCGCTACCGCGACTTCTCGATCTGGGATGTGGACTTCGTGCCGATCCCCACGGTGGACCAGCGCCCGCCTGCGCTGTCCGGCCTGCACTGGTTCGGCATCGTGCAGTACATCGGCAACGACCGCATGGAGGACTGGACCGAGTTCTACCGCGAGCTGTTCGGCTTCACCGAACTGTCCGACGAGCAGCGCTTCGGCATCCTGCCCAAGGGCCGCATCCTGCAGAGCCCGTGCAAGAGCTTCTACCTGCAACTGATCGAGCCCGAACCCGGCATCGTGGAAGTCGAAGGCGAGGAGAGCCTGCAACGCATGGGCCTGGGCACGCCAGATGTGCCGGGGGCGGTGGTGGCACCTGGCCGAGCGCGGTGTCGAGTTCGTCGGAGGCAGCGATGTCCACACCGGGGCCCGTGGTGCGCTCACGCGCAACTGGCTGGGCGGCGTGATGTTCGAGCTGGTACAGGACGCCCCGGTCTGAAGGCACCACGATGACTCAGCGATCGGGCAATTTCGACGACTTCGGCATGGACACCATCACGCTGGCCGGGCCGCTGGAGGCCAAGCTGCGTGCCATCCAGGAGGCCGGCTTCTCGCAGGTGATGCTCAAGGCCAACGACATCGTCGGCCATGCGGACGGCATCGAGGCGGCGGTGCGGGCGGTCCAGCGCAGCGGCCTGCGTGTCACCGGCTTCCAGGTGCTGCGCGACTTCGAAGGCCTGTCGGGCCACCTGCACGACTACAAGGTCGACATCGCCAAGGCGATGCTGGAAATGGCCCATGCGCTGGGCGCGCCGCTGCTGCTGGCCTGCTCATCCACCAGCCAGCACGCCAGTGCCGACCTGGACACCATTGCGCGCGACCTGCGCAAGCTTGCCATGCTGGCCGTGCCGATGGGCATCAAGGTGGCCTATGAAGGGCTGTCCTGGGGCCGCACCATCAACGAGTACACGACGGCCTGGGACGTGGTCTGCCGTGCCGATGCGCCCAACCTCGGGCTGGGGCTGGACAGCTTCCATGCCTTCGCCACCCGGACGTCGCTCGATGATCTGGAACTGATCGACCCGCGCAAAATATTTCTGGTGCAGCTCGCTGACTTCATGTGGCAGGAGATCCGCACGGTGGAAGAGCGCATCAGCACCGCGCGCACCTTCCGGGTCTTTCCCGGTGAGGGCGTGCACAGCGAGCAGGTGGCCGACCTGGTGATGCGCCTGGCGGCAATGGGTTACCGCGGCGACTTCAGCTTCGAGGTGTTCAACGACGACTACCAGCAGATGCCGTTGCCGCTGGTGGCACAGCGTGCCCGACGCTCGGCCGAATGGCTGGGCGAAGAGGTGCTGCGCCGGTCGGTACCATTGCCCAACGCGATGCGCTTGCGCACCACCGGCCGGCTCCGGGGCTGAGCTGCGGCGTCGACTCGGCGCGGTCGACCCCATTGCACCGGCGGCCCTCGCAGCGTGACGGCGGATGGCGTGCCCGTGCAGACTGTCACGACCGGCCACGCCTTCCCCCGAACTGGGTGTGCTCAAGCCCAGGTCGGCCCGCTACACTGAAGCACAGGTATTGGGTCGGGTGACCTGGGGTCTTCGTGGCGTACCGAGCCGCAGTTTGGCGCAGTGACTTCGCGACGTTTGACGGCGGAACTTCGCCTCCGACCGCGAATCGGTCGAAAACGGGGAATCTGACCCGCAAACGGGAAGGGGCACCAAGTTGTACCAGGCAAGCAACGCCGCTCCGCTGGTCCGGCGCGGGGCCACGACACCGGCCGATGGTCAGGCGGCTTCAGGGTCCAGGTGGGCTTGTGGCCCGATGACAGGGCGGCAGGTTTCGACGTGACGCCGACCGTCGTGCTCAACGTCGTGGGCCTCACGCCCGACCTGCTCCAGCATGCGCCCAACTTGATGGCACTGGCGCGCAAGGGCGCGATGCGTTCCCTCACGACCGTCCTGCCGGCCGTCACCACCACGGTGCAGTCCACCATGCTCACGGGCTTGCAGCCTCGGGACCACGGGATCGTGGCCAACGGCTGGTACTTTCGCGACCTGTCCGAGATCTGGCTGTGGCGCCAGTCGAATCGACTGGTGGCAGGCGAGAAAGTCTGGGAAGCGGCCAAGCGGCGCGACGCGACCTTCACCTGCGCCAAGCTGTTCTGGTGGTACAACATGTACGCGAACGTCGACTTCGCCGTGACGCCCAGGCCCATGTACCTGGCCGATGGGCGCAAGCTGCCGGACATCCACACCCACCCGGGTGGCCTGCGCGACGAACTGCAGGGCGCCCTGGGTCCGTTCCCGCTGTTCCGCTTCTGGGGCCCCGGCGCCGACATCGAATCGAGCCGATGGATCGCGCGAAGCGCGCTGCATGTGCTGGAGCACCAACGGCCGACGCTCACGCTCGTGTATCTGCCACACCTGGACTACGACCTGCAGCGTTTCGGACCCCATCACTCGGCCATCCCCGCACAGGTGGCGGCTGTCGATGCGCTTTGCGAGCCGCTCATCGCCAAGGCGCGGGCGATCGGTGCCCACGTGGTGGTGCTGTCCGAGTACGGCATCACCGAGGTCTCGCGCCCGGTGCACATCAATCGTGCCTTGCGCGAGGCCGGCTGGCTCAAGGTGCGGCTCGAGCTGGGTCGCGAACAACTGGACGCTGGGGCTTCAGACGCCTTCGCCGTGGCGGACCACCAGCTTGCGCACGTCTATGTCGCGCGTCCGGAACTGCTGCCCGAGGTCGCGGCCTGCCTGGCCGCCCTGCCCGGTGTGGAGGCAGTCCTGGACGACGCCGGCAAACGGGCAGCGGGCCTGGACCATGCGCGGTCGGGCGAACTGGTGGCCGTGGCCAAGGCCGACAGCTGGTTCACCTACTACCACTTCCTGGATGACGCCAAGGCGCCCGACTTCGCACGTATCGTCGAGATCCACCGCAAGCCCGGCTACGACCCGGCCGAGTTGCTGTTCGATCCCAAGATCGCCTTCCCCAAGCTCGTCGTGGCCTCCCGCCTGGCGCGCAAAGCGCTCGGCATGCGCTACCTGATGGATGTCATCGGGCTGGACGCGACGGTGGTGCGCGGCTCCCACGGGCGCCCCACCGACCGGCCGGAAGACGGCCCGCTGTTCATCACCACAGCGCCCGAACTGCTGGCGGACGGGCCGGTGCCTGCCGCGGCGGTGAAACAACTGCTTCTGGATCATGTCTTTGGAGTTGCGGCATGATGGATCGGCACATGCACCGGCGGCGCGAGCGGGAGAACAGGGCATGACCCCAGAGTCGGCTTTGCAACATTGGCTCGATCAACGCTTGGACGCGGCGGGTGCGGCTTGGCTGAGGGATGCTTCGGCCGGCCTTGCCGGTGGCGGTACCGACCGCGACCTGTACCGCTGCGTGAGCCTGGTTTCGCGCAAGCTGGGCAAGGCGCCACTGGCGCTCAATGCCGAGGAGCTGGCCGCGGCGGCGCGTTCGCGGCCCGGCTGGAATCCGTCTGAGTGGACTGTGGACCAGGCCGCCCGTGTGTGGATGCTGCTGGCCGCAAAGATCGACAGCGACACCTTCGTGCGGCGGCTGGACCAGCTTTGCGCCACTGCCGACCTCGACGAGCTCGTCGCGTTTTACCGCGGCCTGCCGCTCTATCCCGATCCACCGCGGCACCGCCTGCGCGCGGCCGAAGGCGTGCGCACGAACATGCGCGTGGTGTTCGAAGCCGTGGCGCACCACAACCCGTATCCCGCCGAGCAGTTGCCCGATGACGCCTGGAACCAGATGGTGCTGAAGACGCTGTTCGTCGGCAGCACGCTGGCGCCCATCGTCGGCCTGGACCGCCGCGCCAACGCCACGCTGGCGCGCATGCTGGGCGACTACGCGCACGAGCGCTGGTCCGCCGGCCGGTCCGTGAGCCCGGAGCTCTGGCGTTGCGTGGGGCCGTTTGCCACGGGCGCACTCATCGACGACCTGGCCAGCGTGCTGGACAAGGGCACGCCGCCCGAGCGCGCCGCCGCCGTGCTGGCGCTGCGCAGCGCCACCGACCCCGAAGCCCGCCAACTCCTCGACCGCCACGCCGCCTTGCGCGACAACGTGGCGGCACGCGGTGTCGACTGGGTCTCGACCCTCGAATTCAACTGACCCCTGGGAGCAGAACCATGCGCTTCATCGATCCCCACGTCCACATGTCGTCACGCACCACCGATGACTACGAGCGCATGAAGGCCGCCGGCGTCGTTGCGGTCATCGAGCCCGCATTCTGGCTCGGGCAGGCGCGCACGAACGTCGGCAGCTACATCGACTACCTGTCCAGCATCGTGGGCTGGGAGCGTTTCCGTGCGTCGCAGTTCGGCATCAAGCACTACTGCACCATCGGGCTGAACAGCAAGGAAGCCAACAACGAGGCCCTGGCCGAGGCGGTGATGGACATCCTGCCGCGCTACCTGTCCAAGGAAGGCGTGGTGGCGGTGGGCGAGATCGGCTACGACGACGGCAGCGCGCTGGAAGACAAGTACTACCGCGCGCAGCTGAAGCTGGCCATCGAGTACGAGATGCTGGTGATGGTGCACACGCCGCACCGCGACAAGAAGGCCGGCACCATCCGCAGCATGGAAGTCGCCGTGGAGATGGGCATGGCGCCGGGCCGCGTCATCATCGACCACAACAACGAGGAGACCGTGCGCGACGTGCTCGATCGCGGTTTCTGGGCCGGCTTCACCCTCTATCCGAACACCAAGATGGGCAGTGAACGCATGGTGGAGATCGTGCGCCAATACGGCAGCGAGCGCATCTTCGTGGATTCCAGCGCCGACTGGGGCGTGTCCGACCCGTTGGCCGTGCCCAAGACCGCGGCGCTGATGATCGAACGTGGCATTGCGCGCCACGATGTCGCAGCGACCTGCTATCGCAATGCACTGGCGGCCTATGCGCAAAGTGGCCAGATGCTCGAGCAGCACTGGCTGGCACCCGAGCCCGTCGATCAGCGCCTGCTGTTCGAGGGCAACACGGTGCTGCGCGGCCAGGCGCCGCAAGTGGGTGCCGTGCCGCAAACTGCGGCGCCCGTGGACGCCCTGGCGTTCAAGTAGTCCGCCTTTCGTTTCCCACCTGCACTGGAGTCCATTGCCGTGAGCGCCGTGATCAGCAACCTGCCGCCGCGCGGCGACGAACGTTCTGCCTTCTACCTGCAGTCGTTCGAGGTCCGCTACGAATACCCCGTGTGCTTCACGGAGCACCTGTTCGCGCGCGACAATTCGGTCTTCCGCGACACGCTGCTGCGTCGTGAACCGGGTCGCCGTCACCGTTTCGTGGCCTTCATCGACGCCAACGTCGCGGCCTCGTTTCCGTCACTGGCGCATGACATCGCCGGCTACGCCGGCCTGCATGCCGAGGCCATGGAACTGGTGGCGCATCCGGAATCGGTGCCCGGCGGCGAGCCTGTCAAGAACGACCCCGCGCTCGTCACCAAGCTGCAGCATCGGCTGGTGGAACTCGGCATCGACCGGCATGCCTTCGTCGTGGGCATTGGGGGCGGCGCGTTTCTCGACCTCATCGGCTATGTGGCTTCGACCACCCACCGCGGCATCCGCCACATCCGCGTGCCCACCACCGTGCTGGCGCAGAACGACTCCGGCGTGGGCGTGAAGAACGGGATCAACGCGTTCGGGGTGAAGAACCTGCTCGGCTGTTTCGCGCCGCCTTTTGCGGTGCTCAACGATTTCGACTTCCTGCGCACGCTCCAGCCGCGCGACAAGATCGCCGGCATTTCCGAGGCGGTGAAGGTGGCGTTGATCCGCGATCGCATGTTCTTCGAATGGCTGGAGGCCAGCGCCGGTGCGCTGCGCGACTGCGAAAGCGCCGCCATGAGCCGCATGATCCGGCGCTGCGCAGAGCTGCACATGCGGCAGATCGGGCAGGGGGGCGATCCGTTCGAGACCGGCAGCGCGCGCCCACTCGACTACGGGCATTGGTCGGCCCACAAGCTGGAGGCGCTCACCGCCCACGAATTGCGCCACGGCGAGGCGGTCGCCATCGGCCTCGCCCTGGATGCCCGCTATTCGGTGCAGGTCGGCATGCTGGCGGCCGGTGGCGAAGACCGGGTGCACGCCCTGTTGAAGCGCCTGGGTTTTCACCTGTGGCATCCGGCGCTGGAGTCCCGCGACAGCAGCGGGCGCTGGCAGTTGCTGCGTGGGCTCGAAGAGTTTCGCGAGCACCTCGGCGGCGACCTCACCATCACGCTGTTGCGCGACATCGGCGTGGGCGAAGAAGTGCATCAGATGGATGCGAAAGAGATCCTGTCCGCGCTGGTCTGGCTGCGACGAAGGGAGCAAGGCGCGTGAATCTGGGTGCTGGCGTCCACCTCACCTACTGCAGCAACATCCACCCGGGTGAATCGTGGGCCGAGGTCCGAGCCAACTTCGACCGGCACGTTGTCGCTGTGCGCGACCGCCTGATGCCCGACGGCGACTTTGGTGTGGGGCTTCGTCTGTCGGCACGCGCGGCCGCAGAGTTGTCTGAACCCGCGGCGCTGGCCGAGTTCCAGGGTTTTCTCGGCCGCAGCCGGATGTACGTTTTCACGATCAATGGCTTCCCGTACGGCACCTTCCACGGCACCCGCGTGAAGGAGGACGTCTACCTGCCGGACTGGCGCGATCCGGAGCGGCTGCGCTACACCAACCAACTGGCCGACCTGCTGGCTGCATTGCTGCCGGAGTCGACACCGGGTGCCCCGGCCATCGAGGGCAGCGTGAGCACCGTGCCCGGCGCGTTCAAGCGCGCGCTGGGCGGGCCGAGCGACGTGCCCGCCATGGTCGAGCACCTGTTGCGCCACGTGGCATACCTCGTCGCGCTGCGGGCGCGCACGGGGCGGCTCATTGCCCTTGCGCTCGAACCAGAGCCCCACTGTTTTCTGGAGACCATCGAAGAGGTCGTCGCCTTCTTCGAGCGCGACCTGCATGGTCCGGCCGCCGTGCGCCGCACGATGGCGCTCACCGGCCTTGAGCACACTGCGGCCGCCCATGCGCTGCACGATCACCTGGGCCTGTGCCTCGATCTGTGCCATGCCGCGGTGGAATTCGAACAGCCCGCGGATTGCGTCCAGCGGCTGCAACAGTCGGGCATCCGTGTGCACAAGATGCAGATCAGCGCCGGACTGCGGCTGCCCGCGCTCGACCTCCAGGCGCTCGCCGCATTGAGGCGCTTCGACGATGCGGTGTACCTGCACCAGGTGGTGCAGAACGGGCCGGATGGCCTGACGCGCTTCGCCGATCTGCCCGAGGCGTTTGACTCGCTGCAGGGCTCGACAGCCGATCGAGAGTGGCGGGTGCACTTCCACGTCCCCATCTTCCTCGACCAGCTCGCACCGTTCGCGTCGACGCAGTCCTTCATCCGCGAGGTGCTGGCGATCCAGCGCGCGAGCCCGGTGTCGGCGCACCTCGAGGTGGAAACTTACACCTGGGGCGTGCTGCCCGAGCCGTTTCGCAGCGGCACGGTGGACGAGGCCGTGGCGCGCGAACTGGCCTGGGTGCGAACGGAACTGGCCGCTTGAACTTCTCGCTTGCACTGCAGCTCGGGCGCATTTCCAACCTGCCCACCGTCTGGTCCAACATGCTCGTGGGTGCGTTGCTCGCCGGGGGCAGTCTGGCCGATCCGCATCTGCTGCTGTTGATGGTCGCGCTCTCGTTGTTCTACGTCGGCGGGATGTTTCTCAACGATGCTTTTGATCGCGATTTCGACGCCAAGCATCGCCCGGAGCGTCCGATCCCGTCGGGCCAGGTGTCGGCGCGGCAGGTCTTCGTCATCGGTTTCGCCATGTTGGCGATCGGCATGGCGGCTGTGGCCGGGGCCAGTCGCGGGCCGGACGGGCTCCCGGCCTGGCGCGCGCTGGCCTCGGGCGTTGCGCTGGCCGGCGCCATCGTGTTCTACGACGCACACCACAAGGGTAATCCGCTCAGCCCGCTGATCATGGGCCTGTGTCGCGTTTTCGTGGTTTTCACGGCGGCGTTCAGCGTGGCCGCGGTGCTGCCCACGCCGGTGGTGCTTGCGGCGCTCGCACTGCTGTGCCACCTGATCGGCCTGACCTACATCGCCAAGCAGGAGCATCTGGACCGCATCGGCAACCTGTGGCCGCTCGGTTTCCTCGCCGTGCCGATGCTGTACGGGCTGGCGCTGGCGCTGTCGGCGCCGGTCGTCTGGGTGCCGCTGGTGCTGTACGCGGCGGTGCTGGGTTTCGCCCTGAATCTGCTGCGACGCCGCGCGCGGGGCGATGTGCCGCGCGCCGTCGTGATGCTGATCGCTGGCATGTCGGTGCTCGATGGCGTCGTGCTCGCGGGCGGTGGGCAGATCGCGCCCGCCGCACTCGCCGTCGTCGCCTTCGGGCTCACGCTGACGCTGCAGCGATGGGTGGCGGGGACTTGACCGGCGAAGGCCGTGCAAGGCGAGCCCGGCGTCGAGTGCCAGGGCGAGCCCGGACGCGTCGGCCCTGTCATCGATCGCAACCGTTGCGAGGCGAAAGCGGCATGCGTCGCGGTGTGCCCGTTCAATGTGTTCGAGATTCGCAGCCTGGCGTCGTCCGATCGCACCACGCTGACCTTCGTCCGGCAGGCTCAAGGCGTGGGCGCATGGCAACCGGCAGGCGTATGTGGTTCGTGCCGCGGACTGTCGCGCCTGCCGGATGTGCGTCCAGGCTTGTCCCGAGGGCGCCATCCGCCTCGTTGGCGCTCCACCGGGTTGACGCGCCACGCCTTCGCTGAATCCCGGCGATGGCGGACAGGGGTTTCAATCCCCATGGTCGGCAAGACAGTTCGGTCGGCGCCGAGGGCCACGCAAGCCGTGACCCAAGTCACTGCGACGGCGCGCCAACCTGCACCGGCATGCATTCAGGAATCACCGCTCGGCCGCGGCGGATGATCGCGTCCGTTTGTCGATTTTTCTTACAACTCCTTCGGCTGGCTTGGACTGGCGAACGCTAAGTCCATGCTTTATCAAGGAATTGCCAAGCGGCACGGGAATTGCTCGTTCGAGGGCGTAGAAGCAAACCGGTGACGGGTGCGCATCGATTGATGTTTGACAAGCACATATTTTTTTCTTGGGCGATTCCCGGGCGGGTACCGCTCTGTTGAGTTCAATTCAGCAATCGGAGGGACTGCAATGTTCAAGACTCCCAGTACCATGAAGCGATCGTTCCTCGGCGTGGCCGCTTTGGCACTCGCCATGGGTGCCCAAGCAGGCCTTAACG
>JADKIA010000026.1 GCA_016721465.1 Ideonella sp.
AACGATCCCGTGCATCGTGCGGGTGATGCGTCACTGCCGATTTCCAGGTGTGCAGCACGAGCGTGGCGCGACAGCTGGCATCCAGATGCTTGGGATCGGACGCGTTGCGCAATACAGCGTTCCGGCATACGCCATAAACGAACTGCAGGCCGGTGGATCACGGCCTTTGTTCTGCGTTGGCGACGTCGGCGATGGTGCCGGCAGCGTGAACACCACGGTAATACTCGACTGGCAAGAGATCGGCCTGGCGCGCATCGTGCTTCAACGCTTGGCCGCGCCGCTCTGGCATTTTCGGGCTATGCCGATTGCGGCAGGAGCGGCAGGTTATCTGGTCCGGTGCCGCAGCCCTCGCAGCGCAGCACGTCCACCCAGCGCCGCACTGCGGCGGCTCGTTCCATACCTTACATCACCCTGAGCTGACCCGGGTTTCGGGCCGCACCGACGACGCCAGGCGGGCCTGAACTCTCACTAAAAGATGTCGGCAACCTCCACCGTTGCCCGTCCCACGGCTGCGAACTACGGTGCTTGCGTGACGTCCAGCGGGCTGACCAATTCGCGCACGTGCGGCGGCCAGCCCGGGGTGTAGATCGATGTCGTGTCCAACTTCTTGTGGCCGAGCAGCACCTGACTCACACGGATGTCGACCTTCTGCTCCAGCAGGTGGGTGGGCGAAGGCATGTCGCCGCGTCCGCATCGTCGGCCGCGCTTCTTGTCGATGCCGGCGGCATTGGCGCCGGCAAGGATGGCGCGATTGCGTTGCCGGGTAGTCAGTGGATCCATCGGATCGAGCCTGGGGAAACAGCCGTTTCGTGGAAGCGCTGATTCTGCCCGGGGGGTGCCGCGACGCGCCACCCTGCTCGAAGACGTTCCAGCAGCAACGGCGGGAGTATGGCGTGGCGGTCCTTGCGCCCCCGTTCCGTTCGGGACGCGCGGCCGCATGCGCTGGCTGTCGATGTCGCCGACCTTCAGCGCGATGACCTCACCTAAGCGCAGGCCAGCGCCATAGGCCACCGCCAGGTCGTCTGGTGCTTGAGGTTGCACCGCGCCGATCACGCGTGCGGATCCATCGCGGCTGAGCACCACGGGCAGCGTCTGCGGCACGCGCAATCAGCTCGTCTTGGCCATCACTTCACCGCGGCCCCCACGGGGACGCCGAAAAAGAACCCCCATCCCGTGGAGTTGGGTCGTGGACTGATTGTGATCGGGAAGCGCTCTTGATCGACAAGATACAACTGGAAGAGCCGCGCAGTTCCTTGGCCCAGGCGGTGTCAGGTGAACGTGCGTTACCCCCAGCTGAATTTGCACGGCACGCGATGGCGGCAGGTCTCGCGGTCTTCGCTCGAGCTTGGGCATGTGCCTCCTCGAGCATGCTCGACGCAGCGGCGTTATGCCAGGTGACGATCGGTTTCATGATGCTGTTCAGCGAAGACCGAGTATGATTGGCTTTAGACTCAACAACATCGCAGAACCAGCAAAGCAACGAGAAACGGCAACGCCGCCGCCGCGCTTATCAGCGATAGCCGTGTTGCCAGTTTTTCTCCATTGGCCGTGGGAGTCGATTTTTTGGCCAAGTGACGCCATCCCCAGATTCGTCGCCCCAAACCTGTCGCTCACCGGTACGCCTTGACAGGCTTTGAGAGCGCGGCGTGAAGGACCGGTTGTGGCCGTCCAGAGCCGGCCATCGGACGGATCCGAACGGCGGCTCAGCAGCGCATGGCCGACACTCAAGCACCGAAGGCTTGCGATGGCAGGAGGATCGGTCGTTGTGCCTTCGCGTCTTTTCGGTGGTGGACGACCCGATGCGGCACACAAAGTCGCGCGATGCAGCCCCGCAATGCCCATCATTCAACCGCTACGGCGCGATGGGCAGCGGTCCTCGCCAGCGCGCAGCACGGCTTGCAGATGTATTTCAAATGCTATACATTGATTCGATGACTCGCTCTGCCACTTTGCCGCCGATCCGCGTTGCGCCCGAGACGAAGGCCAGTGTCGAGGCTGTGCTGCGAGATGGCGAGTCTATGACGCAGTTCATCGAGAACGCCGTGTGCCGCGAGGCCCAGTTCCGCGCCGAGCAGAACGCCGCGATCGCGCGCGCGAAGAAGGCGTTGCGCAACGCTGAAAAGGGCTTGGGCCTGATGACGGCTGAGGATTTCCTGGCGGGCATGGCGCAGCGTGCCAAGGATGCACAGCAGCGCATCCGCGAGGCGGTGGTGGCCAAGCACAAGCGAGCCGCCGGTTGAGCGAGCGGTATCGGATTGTTCGACCGTCACGTTCCAGCAGGACATCGAGCGCTTCGAAGAACACATCATTCGGCGTGAGGTGGCAAGCCATGCGCCGGACGACAGGTGCCTGTTTCGATTCCGCGACGCGGTCGAGCGCGCGATGGGGATCCTCTCGTTTGCGCCGCACACCTGTCGTCGATCTGAAGAACACAGGGCGTTTCGCGAGCTGATCATCCCCTTCGGTCATGGCGGGTGCATCGTTCTGTTCGCGATTCGCGACGTTGATGTCGTGTTGCTTGCCGCGAGGGATCAGCACGAACACGACTACCGTTGACGTACTCGACGGGTGCCGAGGCTGATGCCGCCGGGGCAGCAACCGGCACCACAGCACAGGGGGTTCAGACAGCTGTGACAACGGGCTCAGCCACGAGGCTGCCGACCTGCTGCTGGTGAAGTTCCCGGCGGTGCCCGCACCGCGCCCAACGGATGGCAGCTGTCGACGACCTGGTGCGATGGGCGGGCACGGCTTATCGCGCCTTCTGCACGACGAGCCGCACAGTTCGCTGCGGCGCTAGAGGCGAGGCAGCGGCGCTCCTCCGCGTTCTTCCACGCCGCACGCGCCTGCTGCGCTTGGCGTCGGCCTTCTTCGGGCGCGCCGCGCAGCTCGGCCACCTGGGCCAGGCCCTGGTAGGCCCAGGCGCTGGGGCCGTTCAGGCGCAGGGCCTCGGTGATCTCCTTGCTGGCTTCGTCGACCTTGCCCGCATCGAGCAGGGCGCCGGCCAGTGCCAGGCGCGTGCCGCCGCCGAACAGCGGCGGGTCGGTGCCGAGCTCGTCGTCGACGTCGGCGGCCTTGCGCAGGGAGGCAGCCGCGTCGTCGTGCCGCCGCTCGGTGCGTGCGATCGTGCCGGCCAGCGTGTCGTGTGCCAGCGCCATCAGCTTGGTCGGCGTGTCCTCGTCGTAGATCCTGGCGCGCTGCAGCGTGGGCTGCGCGCGCAGGCGCTGCACGCTGGCAAGTTCGGCTTTGGCCAGCGCGATCCTGCCGGTGTGCAGGTAGGCCATGCCACGCGCATAGGCGCTGAAGCCCTCGGACAAGCCCAGGCCTGGCCGCGGCGCGGGCTCCGCGAGCACGTCGTCCCATCGCTGCAGGCGCACCAGCGTGGCCAGGGGCAGCAGCTGCGCGTACTCGCCGTCGCCATCGCCCTGGTTGCCGAAGCGCCGCGCGAACTCGCGCGCCGTCTGCAGCAGAGCCCGGTGCGCCCTTCCATCAGTGCCGCGTACCAAAGGAAGTGCAGATGGTGCGCGTCCCAGCGGCCGCTGGCCCGCACACCCTGCGCCTGGAGCACTGCGTCGAAGCGCTTCTGCACCTCGAGCGCCTGCTCGTTGGCGCGGCTGCCGTCGTCGAAGCGGCCGATGTTCTTGTAGATGTGGCTGCCCATGTGCACGAGGTGGGGCGCCTCGGGCGCCGCGATGCCGAGCGTGTCGGCGCGGTCTCGGCCTGCCGCGGGTCGGGCGAGTGCTCGGCCACGTGCACGTAGAAATGCAGGGCGCCGGTGTGCTGCGGGTATTTGCGCGTGACGGCCGCCACGCGCTCGACCACCTCGCCGACGCTGCCGTTGGCCTGGCCGGTCTTGGGGGTCCCACCAGTCCCACGGCAGCGTGCTCATCACGGCGTCGGCATAGCAGCGTAACGACGTCGGGGTCGTCGGGAAACTGCCGCAGCACGTCGGCCATCGCGGCGGCGTAGGCGTACTCCTGCGGGTCGAGCTTGCGTTCGGCCTTGCGCGTGCTGCACATGGCGCTGCCCAACGCCTCGTAGGTTTGCTGGGCGCGCTCGTCGGCGCGGCCATAGCGCACGGCCATCGCGCCGATGAGTGCGCGCTCCATCGGCGAGGCCGCAGCGGCCGCCTGCTGCGCGCGCCCGATGTAGTCGCGGATGTCGCGCACCGGCCCGCGCTCGCTGTTGTTGATGTTGGGTCCGAGCGAGTAAGCCACGCCCCAGGCGCACATGGCGCACGTGGGATCGCGTGCCAGCGCGGCGCGGAACACGCGCGCGGCCTCGCGGTGCTCGAAGGCGTAGGCGAGCTGCAGACCCTGGGCAAACCATGCGCGCGCCTGCTCATCACGCGCCGTCACCTTGAAGGTCGAAGCGCCGAGCCCTGGCATGGGCGTGATCGAGGTGGCCGGCGGCTTGTCGTCCAGCGAGGCACAGGCCACGAGCAACGCCGAGGTGACGGCAAGGCTGCACAGCGATCTCAGATTGGGCACGGGCATGGCGTCTCCGAACTGAAGGGCTACTTGAACGGATGAGGATAGCTCGTTCACTGGGCCCTTTCGCGATCCTTGGGGTGGGCCGCGCCCAACCGGTGCGTTCTCCAATCGCACCCGAACGCGCTGGTCGCTCCTGGCCGAACAGCACCTGCCGTCGAACCGGCCCAAATGGCAAATCAGCGGCGCACGGCCGCTGTTCGAGCACTGCAGCACTGCAATGGCACGATCACTGGCCGCCGTGTCTTCGCCTCTTGACCGCCGTGGACGAATCGATGTGGCACGCCAAATCGCGCGATTCAGTCCCGCCAACCTGGCATTCAACCGCGACAGCGCGATGGGCACCGGTGGACGCAAGCGCGTAGCATCCCTGCAGTCGGCCGCGCATGAGATGCTGCGGCGTCAGCCCCGGACGGCCTGTGCCGATGCGGTACGCCTTCTCGACCTTCCGCTCCACCCGCCCGGCTCGTTGGCGGAACTCCCACCATGGTGAAAACGCCCAAGCCGCCGCCCGCCCCGATACCGCAGACACGCCTCGGCCGATTCGCCCGCATGGGCATGGCCGCGGGCGGGCTGGCGGCGGGCGCTGCCGCGCAGGGGCTCAAACGCATGGCCCGCGGCCAGGCGCCGGACTTTCGCGGCGCGCTGTTGTCCGCCCCCAATGCCAAGCGGCTCGCGGAGCGGCTCGCGCGGCTGCGCGGGGCGGCAATGAAGATCGGGCAGATGGTCTCGATGCAGGGCGAGGACATCCTGCCCCCGGAGTTTGCGCAGGCGCTTGCCGTGCTGCGCTCGCAGGCCGTCCCCATGCCGCAGCAGCAACTGCGCCGGGTTCTGGGGCGCGAATACGGCGCGGGTTGGGAACGCCGCTTCGCCGCGTTCGACTACGAGCGCGGTCGCGGCCGCGTCGATCGGGCAGGTGCACCGCGCGACCGCGGTGGATGGGCGCGAGCTCGCGCTGAAGATCCAGTATCCCGGCGTGGCCCGTTCGATTGCCAGCGACGTCGACAACGTCGCGGCACTGCTGCGCTTGTTCAACCTGCTGCCGGTCGACCTGGACGTCGACGGCATCGCCGACGAAGCCAAGCGACAGCTGCTGCAGGAGGCCGACTACCTCAGCGAGGCCGGCTTTCTCGAGCATTTCGCAGCGCTGTTGGCCGACGAGCCCATGCTGCTCGTGCCACGCGTGCACCGCGACCTGACGACGACCCGGATCATGGCGATGGACTTCGTCGAGGCCGCGCCGCTGGATGTGCTGGCGACGATGCCCCAAGGCCGACGCAATGCCGCCGGTACGCTGCTCGAACGGCTGCTGTTCCGCGAGCTGTTCGAGTTCCGCGTCATGCAGACCGACCCGAACTTCGCCAACTACCTCTACCAGCCGAAGAGCGGGCGGCTGGTGCTGCTCGATTTCGGCGCGACCCGGCACTTCGATGCCGAGTTCGTGGCGACCTACGCGCGCCTCACCCGCGCCGTGATCGACGGTGATCGCGACGCCGTCGCGCGCGAGGCCATTCGCATCGGCTACATGGCAACGGACGATCCCCCCGAGCGCATCGATGCCATGGTCGACATCTGCCTGCTCGTGTGCGAGCCGCTGCGCCATGTCGGGCGCTACGACTTCGGCGCCTCGGACCTGCCGGCGCGCGTGCGCAACCTCGGTTTCGAACTGGCCATTCGGCAACGCCTGTTGCGGCCGCCGCCACCCGAAACGCTGTTCCTGCATCGCAAGCTCGTCGGCTCGTTCCTGCTGCTGGCGCGCCTCGGTGCGCAAGTCGATGCGCGGTCGCTGGTCCTGCCGTTCCTGCCGAAGGTGTCGTCGTAGTCACGCTCCACGGGCCTGCGTCCCGCTCGACCCGATCAGCAATACCAAAAAGGCCGGCCCCGCAGGCCCCCCCCCCCGACCCCGCCCCCGCCGGCCGCCCCCCGGCCCCGCCCCCCCGGCCCGCCGGGGGGGGGGGGCCCCGCCGCCCCGCGGGGCGCCCCGGGGGGCCCCCGCACGGGCCCCCCGGGGGGGGCGGAGAAGACGCGGGGCCCCCGGCCCCCGGCCCCGCCCCCGGGGCCCCCCGCCCCGGGGCGCCCCCCGCCCCCGCCCCCCCGGGCGCGGCGCCCGGCGGGGGCCCCCCGCCCCCGCCCGGGGGGCCCGGGGGGCCCCCCCCCCGCCCGCCGGGGGCCCCGCCCCCCGGGGCGCCCGCCCCCCCGCCCGCCCGGGCCGCCCCCCCGCCCGGGGGGGGGGGGGCGCCCCCCCCCCCGGCCGGGCCCCCCCCCCGCCCCCGGGGGGGCCCCCCCCCGCCCCCCGCGGGGCCGGGGGGGGGCCGCGGCCCCGGCGCCCCCCGGGGGGGCCCGGGCCCCCCCCCCCGCCCCCCGCCCGGGGGCCCGGCCCGGCCCCCGCCCCCGGCCCCCGCCCGCCCCCGCGGCCGGCGCGGCCCCCGCCGGCCGGGCGGGGCCGGCGCCCGGGCGGGACCCGCCCGGGGGGACCGCCCGCGCCGGCCGCGGGGCGGCCGGCCGCGCCGCGGGGGCCCCCCGGGGACCCGGGGGGGCCCCCGGGCCCCCCCCGGGGGCCGGGGGGGGCCCCCCCGCGGCCCCCCCCCGGCCCCCCCCCGCCCGGCGCCCCCCGGGGCGCGGCCCCCCCCCCCGGGGGGGGCGGCGCCCGGGGCCCCCCGCCCCGGCCGGCCCCCCCCGCGGCCCCCGCCCGGGGGCCCCCCCCCGGCGGTCGCCCCAAGTGACCGGCCGGACGCTTGCGATTGGGTTGTGAAGTGGTCTTTGGCCTTGGCGAATCGCATGCCGGTCTCCTCTGGGTGAAAGGTGGCTGAACCTGGGCCGGGCCGCGGCGGGTGGCCCGGGGGGGCCGGGGGGGGGGGGGGGCCCCCCCGCCCGGGGGGGCCCGGGGGCGGCGGGGGGGGGGGGGTTCTGGTGGGGGGGGGCCGCCCGGGCGCGGGTTCGGGGGGGGGCGCGGGGGGGGGGGGGGGGGCGGGGGGGGGGCCCGCGGGGGGGGGGGCCGGGGCGGGGGGTGGGGGCCGGGGTCCCCCCCCCGGGCGGGGGGCGCCCCGGTCTGGGGGGGGCCCCCCGGGGGGGGTTTGTGCGGGGGGGGGGGGGGGGGGGGGGCGCCCCCCCCCCGCCCCCCCCCCCCGGGGGGGCCCCGTCCCCCGGGCTGGACCGGGCCCCGGAAACCCCCCAAAAAAACGGACCCCCCCCAAAAATCGGGGGGCGGGGGGCCCCGGGCATGGTGGCTCCGAACCGCGGCTGAGGATGCGGCGCGCATCGCGGATGACGCTGTGGGTCGATCAATGCCATTGGCCTGGCACTCGATAAGATGAGCAACCATTGCACGGACCGAAATCACGCCGCCGGATGAACCTCATGCCGATTGCCGACCATGCACATGTTTTGCTGCCCCGCGATGGACACCCACCGAGCCGAACGAAGGGGACTGTTCGCCCTTCTGCTTGCCTTGGCATCTGCATCCGCACTGGCGCAGGCCGGCGGCCAATGGACCGGCGACCTGACGTTGACCAGATAAAGGGCCAGGGGCGATTCGACGACGGGACCATCAAGGCAAACTGGAACGTTGACCGCGTGGCGCGCGCCACGGTGGTGTTGGACCGGATGTTTCGCGGCGGCGGCATCGCCGGGACGCGGGACACGCGCAACACCGAGCGCTATGAAACCTGGGTCGCCAACCGCAGCCAACCCCGCGCAACTGGACATCGACGACAGCGGCGAGTTCGATGGCCCGATGTTTCATCCCAAGAACTACCGGCGCGACTCGATGCGCTGGACCTGTCCGTCGAAGGCCAAGCCGCGACCGGGCGAGCTGCGCGCGTCAATCCTGCAACATCGACCACCACGAAGGGACCGTCACCTGGGAGGTGCCGCGCATCTTTGCCGCGTGCGACAAATACGTCCGTTTCGACTTCCACAAGGGCTTGCCGGACTTCGTGAAGAACGGCGTCCAGATGAACGAAGACGGCGTCGAGCTGCAGTTCGAAGTCGTGCACCGGTTGAATTCGCCCACCTCACCTCAGTGCGAACACCGCCACTTCCGCGCTGCGCCCCTTGACGTGCACCGCGGGCAGCGATTCGAGGCCGTCGGTCGACGACAGCCGGTCCCGCGTCGCTCCACTGACCAGCATGTCCGTCCCGAAATCCTTGTTCAGCGCCTGGATGCGCGAAGTCAGGTTGACCGCATCGCCGACCAGCGCGTACGACATGCGCTGCATGCTGCCGATGTTGCCGGCAATCACGGTACCGGTGTGAATGCCGATGCCGTGGCGCAGTCCGGTCTTGCCGGCCGCGCGGCGCGCGGCGTTCCAGGCGTCCAGGCGCTGTCCCATCTCGCGTGCGGCGGCCACTGCGGCATCGGCATGGCGTGCGTCTTCGATGGGTGCGCCGAACACGGCCTCGATCTCGTCGCCGATGAACTGCAGCACCAGGCCGCCGTGGGCACGGATGGCCGCGTCCATCTCGCTGAAATAGGCGTTCAGATCGGCCACCACTTCGGCCGGCGGGCTGGCCCTCGACCCAGGGCGTGAAGTTGCGCAGGTCGGCGAACAGGATCGTCACCTCGCGCTGGGCGCCGGCGCCGCTGACCCGGCCGGCGAGGATCTCGTCGCGCACTTCCCGGGGGCTGACGTACCTGCCGAAGGTCTCGCGGATGGCCTCGCGTTCGCGCAGCCCCTGCACCATGGCATTGAAGCCTTCAGCCACGGCGCCGATCTCGTCGTTCGAGACCACCGCACAGCGGGTGTCGAGTTCGCCGCGCTGCACGCGCGCCATCGCTGCCTGCACCGCGCCCAGCGGCCGCGCCACGCCTGGCCGCCACCAGCAAGGCCAGGCCGACCGACACCGCCAGCCCGCCGAGCGCGAGCACCACGATGACGAGTTTCAGGTTGAGGATGATCGCCGCCGCCGTGGCCGCGTCGGCCGTTCGCAGCGCGTCGGCACGCGTCAACGCCGCCATCGACAGCACGGCCAGTGGCAGCAGCCCCAGCAGCAGGAACGCGGCCAGCATGCGCGTGCGCACGCGCAGCCTGGGCACCTGCACCGCGCTCAACTCGCCGCTCGGAAACAGGCGCGTCATTTCGTGGCGCATCAGGCGTTCACTGCCGAAGAAGACAATCGCCGTGACGAACGGCCCGGCGACGAAGGCGATGCCGAACATCTGGCGCAACGCGCGCCCGGGATCGAAGTCACCCGTGAGCAACGGCCAGAACACGCCCCAGATGAACGCTGCGGCCACCCAGCCGCCACCACTCATCAGCGCGAGAAAGGCCGGCAGCATCAGCGCGCGGCGGCGCGCCGTGCCTCCGGCCGGGCCGGGGGGCAGTACGGGGCCGGCCTGCGTGAGCGGCGCAAGCCAGTGCGTCGAGACTCGTTTGAGGATGGCGTACAGCAGCCCGAAGGCGAGCACGAAGTAGGCGATCTCGGCGCCGACCACCGGCACGCCGCCTGCGACCGCCGTCGGGTCGACCTCGTGGAAATAGACCACCGTGAGCAATGCGCCGCCGAGGTGGGCGAGCAAGTTCAGGCCCCTCAGGCGGACGCTCATGCTCAGCCGTGCGGGCGGCGTCGAGATGGTCATGGTTTCGCGGGGTCAGCGACCGGTGGCATGGCGGCGAGGCATCCCCTGCAGGCCCGCATCAGCCCAAGCCAGCGATCTGCGCCCGGACCTCGGCCTCCATGCCACCCTTGCCCCCACTGCTGCCGTCCACCTCCACGGCCAGCGCAAGCGCCTGCTCGTACATCCGCCTGGCGCGCGGCTTGTCGCCGCGCTTCACGACGGCCTTGGTGGCTTCCATCAGGATGAAGAACTGGAGCGCGTGCATGGGAAAGTGCTCCACCGACAAGCGGCTGAAGCTGTAGTTGTGATCGGCCGCCTGCAGCTCCAGCCGAATTTCGAGCGGCTCTTTCGCGCGCTGCGTGATGACGCCCCACACCACCAGCGTGGCGCCGAGACCGGAGCGCCGTTCCTTGGCGGTCGACTGGCTCTTGATGCGCACATGCGGCGGCAGGAAGCGGAACTTGAAATCCTGGGCCCACTCGTACTCGTTCAGTGTGCTCTCGACCAACCGAAAGAACTGCGTCCCGACGATGTCCAGGGCCTGCAACACGCTCGACGTCCCCAGCGTTTCGGGGTCCACCGAGAACACCTCGAACGGCGCGATGGCGATGCCGATTTCGTCGGCCGCGAAAGCCCTGGCCCGATGCAGCGTTCGCATCACCGCCACCGCGCCCACCGACAGCGGCAGCGCGAGGGCGGCGATGGACATTCCGACCCAGTACCACCACCCGTAGTGCGCGTCCTTCACGTCGTACCAACGCACAAACGCAAAACCCCAGACAAGGTCGAAGGCGATCGCGCACACGACCATCGCGCTCAGCAGCGAAACAATGAAGCTCGATGGTGAACGCAGCGAGTACTTGAGCGCCTTGGCGATCTGGTCGGGAAGGTCGGTGATGCCCATGGGGTTTGGCTGTCCAGGTGGCAACTCGCGAACAAGCTCGGAGACGGTCCGACTCAAGAAACGGGTCGAGCGATGCTAGCAGGCAGCGCCAGGCAGCAGCCGGGGTCGCGCCACGGCGCAGGCGCTCGGCGTGGTGAAGCCCGGCGCGCATCCGGACTCGCCGGCGCCATCGACCCGATGTCAGAATCGCGGTCATGCTTCGCTCCCCCCTGCCCTGGCGCCGGATGCTGGCCGGCCTGGCCCTCGTGCTGGCCGGCGCACCGGCGGCCGCGCAGACCGGGCCCACGCCGGCACAGGTTTCGGCCTACACCGGACTGATGGCGGCGGCGCACCGTGGCGACATGGCGGCGCTGGAGCGCGCCTTGACGCAGCGCGCCGCGCTGGACACCCGCGACGCGCACGGCCGCACGGCTGTTCACGTGGCGGCCTTTGCACGCCAGGGCGAGGTGCTGAAGCGGCTGGCCGCGGCCGGCGCCCAGCTGGAGCTGCTGGAGAACGACCGCTACGACGCGGTCACCATCGCCGCCGTGGCCGACGACGAGGAGACGCTGCGCGTGCTGCTCGCGCTGGGCGCCAGCGCCAAGCTCACCACCAGCCGCTACGACGGCACCGCCCTGATCGCCGCCGCGCACCTGGGCCACGACGGTGTGGTGCGCCAGCTCATCGCAGCCGGCGCCCCGCTGGACCATGTCAACAACCTGCACTGGACCGCGGTGATCGAGTCCATCGTGCTGGGCGACGGCGGCCGCCGGCACCAGGCGGTGCTGAAGGCATTGCTCCAGGCCGGCGCCAACCCCAACCTGGCCGATGGCCATGGCCGCTCACCCTCGGCGTTGGCGCGCAGCCGGGGCTACGCCGCGATGGTGGGTCTGCTGGAAGGCCACGGCGGCAAGCCCTGAGCGCCGCCGCTCAGGGCAGGCAGCGCTGCCCGGCCGTCACCCGGGAGGTGGTTGGCCTTGTCCACGCGGCGGCCGCCGCGATGCCGCTGGTCGTCGCGCTCATGAACAGGTCTCGTTGACGTGCAACAAGGCGCCATCGGGCAGCCGAGGTATGTTTCTTACGAGAGGGGATGTTGCCGGGAATTCAATGCTGTCTCGGCTTCCTGTGTCACTTCGAGAGGACAAATGTCATGAGCAACTTCAAGTGGGTTCTTGTGCTGGGGATGATTGCATCGGGAGTTCAACCGAGTCTTGGCGCTGATGGCGAGAGGCCAGCCGGCATATGGAAACTGGTCTCCTACGAAGTCGAGCGTCAGGCCAATGGTCAGAAGGAGCCCGTGATGGGCAACAGCCCGACCGGGTATGTCACCTTCACTCCGGAGGGGCGGGTGTTCTTTGTCTTGACCGGAGAAGGGCGGAAGCCGGCCAAGACCGACCAGGAGCGCGCCGAGCTGTTGAGCACTCTCGTTGCTTACTCCGGCATGTATCGCTTTGAAGGGGATCGGTGGATCACCAAGGTCGATGTCGCCTGGAATCCGGAATGGGTCGGCACTGAGCAGGCGCGTACTTCAAGGTCGATGGTGATCGCCTTCAGGTTCTCACCCCATGGCGCGTGATGCCGAACTGGGCCGACAAGGGGATGACGCGGAGCATCGTGACGTTTGAGCGTCCCAAGTAGGCCTTTGCTGCGTGCACCGATCTGCTGATGCAACTGGAGCTTGAGCACGGCAACGGGTGACGCGGCGGTTTCATGTCCATGACCGCGCCGATGCATTGGATGATCTTGCCGAGCGCGCAGCCGGCGGCTCGCCGGTCACCTTGATCAGCACGGCGCGATGGTCGGCATCGACAAGGCCAGGGATCTGTTGATTTGAACGCGGTGTTGCCCACACAGACGGTGGGATGGAGCCGCGCCACGGCGCTGGCCGATGTCAGTCGGCACTGAAGGCAACGGTGAAGCGCTGTTGCAGGCGTGCAGCCGTTGGGCCCCGAGCGCCACCGCTCAGGGCAGGTAGCGCTGCCCGGCCGTCACCCAGGGCCAGTCGTCGGTCCTGAACGGCGACGCCGGCAGGCCGTGACGATCGAACAGGTTGTCCTGCTCCGGGTTGTCCACCCAGCCGAAGCGCACGGCCACCGGCCGCTTCACCTCCGGGTGCCAGACCACGACGCGCCGGCCTTCGATGCGCGCCTGGGCGGGACGAAAGCGCTGGCTCGCGTCGGCGATGCTGAACCCGCGCAATGCGGCGCCAGGTGCATCGGTGCGCAGGCCGTCGCTGCGCAAGCTCAGCACCGCCCGGCCGCCGCGCAGCTGCAGCCCGGTGAACACCGGCCCGTTCGGTGGCGGCGCCGGCAGGCCGGCAGCGCGCAGCGCGTGCAGCGCCAGGCGCTCGCCCACCGCGCGCTTGTTGCGCGGGTGGATGTCGTTGGCGTTGCCCACGTCGGTGGCCACGGCCATGCCGGTGTTCGGCAGCGCAAGCGCCTGACGCTGCGCATCGCGCAGCTCGGCCCAGGGGCTGTGGTTGGGGTCGTTGCGCTCCAGCGGCAGGAACGAGGCCAGTTGCACGAAGTAGAACGGGAACGCACCCTGCCCCCATTGGCGCCGCAGGTCGGTGATCAGGCGTTGAAATCCGCCGACGTACTGCGCCGCCCGGCCCACGTTGCTCTCGCCCTGATACCAGATCGCGCCGCGAATGCGCAGTGGCACCAGCGGCTGCACCATGCCGTTGTGCAGCAGCGAGGGCAGGTCGTTGGCGCTGGGCTCGGGCTTGTCCAGCCCGGTCTCGACGCGCGCCTTCCAGGGGCCAGCCAAGGGCAGGCGGGCCGCGCCGAGCTGCAGCTGCACGGCCGCTGAGTCGCCGTGAAAACCACCGGCGCCGCCAGTGTCGGTGACGCGCACCGCGACCAGGTTGCGCCCTTCGCGCAAGGTGCCGACGGGCAGCGTGTAGTGGCGCGGCTGGTCCCAGACGCAGGTCTTGCCCACGGGCCGGCCATTGACCCAGGTCTCGTCGCAATCGTCGATCGCGCCCAGGTGCAGCGTGGCCGGCATCGCCGCCTGGGCGGCATCGAGCACCACCTCGCGGCGGTACCAGACCACACCGTCCAGCCCGTCCAGGCCCTGCTCTTCCCAGACCTGCGGCACCTGCAGCGTGGGCCAGTGGCCATCGGCATGGTCCAGACTGGCCCAACGCGAAGGGTCAGCGTCCTGGTCTTGGGCCGACGGCACCCCGGTGATGGCGGGCAGGCCAGGCTGCCAGCGGTCCAGCACGGCCTGGGTGCGCGCGCGTTGCCAGGCCAGCCAGGCGGGCAGGCTGTCGGGCAGACCCTGCAGCAGCGGCGCGATGGCCGGGTCCTCGGCCAGCGCCTCGCGGCGGGTCCAGGTCTCCAGGTGGGTGCCGCCCCAGGCCAGGTTGACCAGGCCGATGGGCACCTTCTGGTCGCGCTGCAGGCGCCGCGCAAAGTAGAAGCCCACGCCGCTGAACTCGGCCGCGGTGACCGGGCTGCTCACCTGCCAGCGCATGACGGGCAGGTCGTCCTGCGGCGCCAGCGTGGCGCGGCGGGCGATCTTGACGTGGCGGATCAGCGGCAGATCGGCCGCCGCGACGGCCTCGACTGCGCCATCGGATTGGCCCAGCGTCCACTCCATGTTCGACTGGCCGGTGCACAGCCACACATCGCCCAGCAACACGTCGCGCAGCGCCACCTGGCCTTGCAGCGTCAGTTCATGCGGGCCGCCGGCCGGCCCGGGTGGCAGGTCCACGCGCCAGCGGCCGGCAGCATCGGCCAGCGCCAGGCGGCTGGCGCCGCGAAAGCCCACGCGCACCGCGGCGCCTGCGGGGGCAAAACCCCACACGCGCACCGGCTGGTCGCGCTGCAGCACCATGTGGTCACCGAAGATGCCAGCCAGGCGCACAGCGTCGGTGCCGGTGCCGTGCGCCGCCACCAGACCGGCCCCGACGCACAGCAGCGCCGCGATGCACATCGCACGAAGTGAGCGCACTGTCGGCGTCAGGTAAGCCCTCATTTCGTGGGCTTCCACACGAGCGTGGCAACGCTCTCGCGGGGCAGGCTCATTGGCAGGCCCTGACCGTCCGACCGCACCGTGAACCGCTGCTCGCTCGCTGTCGAGTTGCACACGATCAGCACGATGGAGCCATCGTCGGCATTGCGAAAGGCCACCGTATCGAGCGTGCCCGCGACCGTGCTCGACGCGATGCGCTCGGCGCCGGGGCGCACGAAGCGGCTGGCATGGCCGAGCATGTAGTACTCCATGTTGCGGGTGACGGCACCGGTGTTCGAATCGATGGTGACCACGCCGCGGCAATCCTTGCAGCCGCCCAGGTGCGGGCCGAAGTTCTCGTCCAGCGCCAGGTTCCACATCAGCACGCCGCGCGCGCCGTAACGCGTGCTGCCGATGAGCACGTTGCGCACCAGCCAGGGCAGGGTCTCGGCCCAGTTGGTCTTCCATTCGCCACCGGAGCATTCGGTGAACCAGGTGTCCTTGTCGGGATGCGTGTCGCGCACCAGCTGCTGGGCCTTGGCCTCGCCGGCGTAGCAGTGCCAGGCCACGCCGGCGACAAAGGGCCGCGCCACCGGGTCGGACAGCATGGCCAGCGGTGCCGCGGGGTCGTCCCAGTTGTGGTCCCACTCGATGAGCTGCGTCTTCAGGCCCAGCTGTTGCAGCTTGGGGCCCAGGTGCTTGCCCACCACCGACGCGCGTGCGGCGGAGTCGAGCCGCATGCCGGGATAGTCGCCCGGCTCGAAGTGCGGTTCGTTCTGCAGCGTGAGTGCGAAGATGGGCACGCCCTCGGCGGCGTAGGCCTGCACATAGCGCACCAGATAGTCGGCAAACACGCCGTGCATGTCGGTGCGCAGCGCCCCTTTGATGAGGCTGCCGTTCACCTTCATCCAGCCCGGCGCGCTCCACGGCGAGGCCATCACGCTGAGCTGCGGGTTGATGGCCAGCGCCCGCTTGAGCACCGGCAGCAGGTCGGCGCGGTTGGGCTCGATGGAGAAGTGTTGCAGGGTCGGGTCGGTCTCGCCGACGGGGCGATCGTCCAGGCTGTAGTGGCTGCGCGAGAAGTCCGAGGCGCCGATGGTCAACCGGGTGAAATTAAAGCCCTGGCCGTTGTTGGCGCGGCCAAACAGCTCCTGCAGCAAGGCCTCGCGCTGGGGCTCGCTCATGCGTTGGTGGATGAGCCAGGCGCTGGCGTCGGTGATGGACGCGCCAAAGCCGGCCATCTTCTGGAAGCGCTGCGCAGCGTCCACCTCGATCTGGATCGGCAGCACCGCGGCGTCGCCAAAGGCGCCCGGGCTTTCCTTGGCGAGCAGGCGTGTCCTGTCGCCGGTGGTGACCCAGGCGTCGACGACCGGGCCGGCGCCGATGGCGGGTGGGAGCGGTGCCGCACCACTGCCACTGCCCCCCGAGCCGCAAGCGACCAGGCCGGTGGCCGTCGCACAGGCCAGCAGGCCCGCGGCCGCCAGGCGCTGGAGCGATTTGAAGGAACGAGCGTGTGTGGGCTTCATAGCGGGCCGAGGTTGAAGGTCAGCGAAATCACAGCAAGAAGGCCTGCAGCTGCGCGCAGGAAGAATGGGCCTGGTCCGGTTGGTCGCCACACGCGGGCACGCCGATCACGCGCACGGCGACGAAGCGTTCCGGCGCGGGCAGCCTCAGGCTGTAGCGGGCATCGCGGTCCCATTGCTCCACGCCGGAAGCCTGCGTGTCGGTGGTGGCGGGGTAGTCGGCCAGGGTGCCGACCGTGTCCCAGGGCGCGCCTGCGCTGCGCTGCACCTGCACGCGTGGCTTGCCGCTTCGCGTGTCGAACCAGCCGCCGTGCCTGGCCACGCGGCCGTGCGTGAAGACGAAGCGGCGGGCCGACACGGGCTGGCTCAGCGTGACGGCGTACCAGTCCTCGTCGGCGCGCTGGCCATCGGCCGTGGTGACGCTGCACTCGAAGTCCTCGCCGATGAGCGAGCCGGCCTGCGGGCCATGGTCGGCCCCGGGCCGCGAGCGGCTTTCGCGGCCGTCGATCAGCAGCGACTCGCCCGGGCCCGCGGCGTCCAGCCCCGGCGCACGCATCCACACGCGAAACAGCCCGCCGCCCGCGCCGGCGTCGGCAAAGGGGCGCAGGCGCACGGCGCGGCGGCGGGCCTCGGCGCGGTCGATCACCTCGGCCTCGAAGCGCAGGGCTGGCGCGGCAGACGCCTGGATCGCCGCGGCGGCCGGCGTGAGCGTGAGCCGGTGGCTGGCGCCGAGCCCGGGGTTGTCGGCTTGCTCGCAGGCCAGCACGAAGGGGCCCCAGGCCAGCGCGGCACGACCCGCCTGCACCCGCTCACCCGAGTGCACGCGCGAGGCGAGCTGAAAGCGCAGCGGCACGGTGTCGCCGTCCTTCCAGGTGCGGCGCGGCAGTTCAGCCCAACCCGCGTGTTCAACGGCGCCGTCGATGAGCAGCGGGCGCGCCCATTCCGGCACCCGCACGCGGAGGGCGAATGCCGCCGGCCGCGCCATGCGCAACACCAGACGCGCCTCGCCGCGGTAGGGAAAGCCGCTGTGCTGCTCGACCGTCACCGCCTGGCCACCCAGCGTGAAATGCGCGCTCGACGGTTCGAAGGTGCTGACGAGCAGCGTGTCCCGACCTTTCTCGCTGCGCCGCAGGTAGGCCGCCTGTGGCGCCAGTGCCAGGCCACGCGGGCCGCTGGAGTGGCAGCAGGTGATGCCCTTGTCGTGGTGCTTGCGCCCATCGGTGGCGGTGAAGTAGCACCAGTCCTCGCCGTCCGGGTGCTGGGCGGCCGTGAGGTGGTTGTAGAACGAGCGCTCCAGTTCGTTGGCAAAGCGCGCCTCGCCGGTGAGCTGCAGCAGGGCCAGGTTGAACTGGATCCAGGTGGTGGTGACGCAGGTCTCGCCCACGTGGGCGCGCACGTCGCCGCGCTGGTCGCCATCGGGCTGGAAGTGCTCGTACTGGCTGGTGGTGCCGGTGACGTAGAGGCGGTTGTCGGCGATGTCCTGCCACGCGATCAGCGCGGCCTGCCTGAGCCGACGATCCCCGGTCACCCGGGCCAGTTCGCACAGGCCGACCAGGTTGGACAACATCTCGTAGGCCTTGCCATTGGCCACCTTGGCCACGCTGTGCTCGGTCAGCAAGGTCTCGACGATGCGCGGGCCCTGGGCCTCGTTCCAGGCACGCACCAGGTAGCGCGCGAAATCCAGGTGGCGCGCCTCGCCCGTGAGGCGGTACAGCAGCACCATGGGCTCGAGCACGCTGGTGGCGGCCATGCCCTGGTGCGTGCCCGCGGCCAGGATGCTGCGTTGCGCGGGGAAGGTGGCCAGCAGCAGATCGGCCGCGCGGCGGCTGGCCTGGAGCGCCGGCGCGTTCGCGGTGTATTGATGGTAGGTGAGCAGGCCCAGCATCGCGTACTTGTGCGACCACACGTCCCAGTCGGCGCCCTCGTGCAAGGCCAGGCGCTTGTCGGGGGTGTAGGTGCCCAGGTAGCCATCGGCCTCCTGCGTGGCGATCAGCTCGGCGGCCACGCGGTCGAGCTTGGCGCGCAGGGCCGCGTCGCCGTTGTTGGCCCAGGCCAGCGTGGCGGCGTGCAGCCACTTGCCCACGTGCTCGCCGATCCAGGGGTGGCTGCCCGGCTTGTGGCGAAAGCCCGCGAGCAGCGGCTCGGTGTCGACCTTCAGCAGGCGCTGGCGGGCGTTGAGCGCGACGCGCCCGCCCAGCCAGCCACCCAATTGCACGGCCGAGGGCGGCGCCAATGTCACCGCGTCGGGTTCGGCGGCCGGCACGCGGTCAGGCATGGGCGCGCGGGACATCGGCATGGCGCGCGGCAGCGCATGCGATTTCATGGGCGCCAGGCCGAGCGCGGCCAGCCCGACCAGGGCCTGGCGGCGGTTGGTGTGCAGGCGGGCAATCGACATGGCGGGGCCTTGGGTGGGGTTCAATGCAGGTCGGCATCGTCACCCCGCGCCTGCGCTACGGGGAGGGTCATTCCAGCAGTTCGAAGCTGGCGCGCAAGCGGATGTCGTCCGATGCCGCGCCGACCATCAGATCGAACTCGCCCGGTTCGGCCACCCACTGCAGCCGGTGGTTGTGGAAGGACAGCGTCTCCCGGTCGATGACGAAGCTCAGTTCGCGCGACTGGCCGGGCTGCAGGTGCAGCTTCTGGAAGCCCTTGAGCTCCTGCACCGGCCGCACCACCGAGCCCACGCGGTCGCGCAGGTACAGCTGCACCACCTCGTCGCCGGCGCGTGCGCCGGTGTTGCGCAGCGTGAAGCGCACGGTGAGTGTGTCGGTGAGCGCGAGCCGGGTCTTGTCCAGGCGCAGATCGCTGTAGGCGAACTGCGTGTAGCTCAGGCCATGGCCAAAGGCGTAGCGCGGCGCATTGGGGCTGTCGATGTAGTGGCTGCGAAAGGCCTGGCTGCCCGCGGCGCCGGACGCATCGGGCGGCGGCACCGGGCGGCCGGTGTTGAAGTGGCTGTAGAACACCGGGATCTGCCCCACGCTGCGCGGGAAGCTGATCGGCAGGCGCGCCGACGGGTTGTGCTCACCCAGCAGCACATCGGCGATGGCATTGCCCGCCTCGGTGCCCAGCCACCACGTGTACGCGATGGCGTTCACGCGCTCGGCCGCCCAGTTGAAGGTGAGCGGCCTGCCGGCGTTGACCAGCAGCACCACGGGCTTGCCGGTGGCGTGCACGGCCTGGACCAGCTCGTCCTGTACGCCGGGCAGGCCGAGGTCGGCGCGGCTCTTGGCCTCGCCGCTCATGTCGGCCGATTCGCCCAAGCTCATCACCACCACGTCGGCCTGGCGCGCCACTGCCACGGCCTCGGCGAAGCCATCGCGCCGGTCGCCCTGGATGTCGCTGCCTTTGGCGTACAGCAGGCGGGCATCGGCGGGCAGGCGCTGCTTCAGCCCGTCCCATTGGGTGACGATGAACTTCGAATAGTCCAGCCCCGGGATACGGATGGCCCAGGCGCCGTGGTTGTCTTCCACGGCCTTGACCAGCGGACCGATGAAGGCGATGGTCTTGCCCTGCGGCTGCAGCGGCAGCAGGGGCTGCTTCGTCGCCGGCCAGGGCTCGTTCTTCAACAGCACGATGCTCTTGGCGGCCATGGCCCGCGCGGCCTGGCGGTGCTCGGGACGGGCGAGCACCGCTTGCTCGCGCGCGGCGTCGCTGAAGCGGTAGGGATCTTCGAACAGGCCCAGCTCGAACTTCTTGCGCAAGACCCGCTTGACGGCATCGTCCACCAAGCTTTGCGCGACCTGGCCGTCGCGCACCAGGGCGCCCAGGTGATCGCGGTAGGCGGTGCTTTCCATGTCCATGTCGCTGCCGGCGGTGATGGCCGCGCGGGCGGCATCGCGCTGGTCCTTCACGTAGCCGTGCGCCACCATCTCGCCGATGGAGCCCCAGTCCGACACCACGAAGCCCTTGAACGCCCATGCACCCTTGAGGATGTCGCGCTGCAGCAGCGCGCTGCCGTTGGCAGGAATGCCGTTGAGGTCGTTGAAGGCGTTCATGAACGTGGCCACGCCCGCATCCACCGCGGCCTTGAAGGGGGGCAGGTACACCTCGCGCAACAGCCGCTCGCTCGTGTCCACCGAGTTGTAGTCGCGCCCGCCCTGCGCGGCACCATAGGCCGCGAAGTGCTTGGCGGTGGCCATCACCGCATCGGTGTCGCCGAGTTGTCGGCCCTGGAAGCCCTTGACCCGAGCGAACGCGATCTTCGAGCCGAGGTAGGGGTCTTCGCCGGCGCCCTCCATCACGCGACCCCAGCGCGGATCGCGCGCAATGTCGACCATGGGCGCAAAGGTCCAGTGGATGCCCGAGGCCGCCGCCTCGGTGGCGGCGATGCGGGCCGATTGCTCGATGGCGGGCAGGTCCCAGCTGGCGGCCTCGGCCAGCGGGATCGGGAAGGTGGTCTGGTAGCCATGGATCACGTCCTGCCCGAACAGCAGCGGGATCTTCAGGCGCGATTGCATGGCCAGCGCCTGGTAGGCCCGCGTGCGCTCGGCGCCCAGCACATTCAGCATGGCCCCGACCCGGCCGGCCAGCAGGTGGTCCTGGTGGCTGCCCTTGAACGTGACCGGGCCGGTGGCGTTCCAGTTGCCCGAATACTGGGTCAGCTGGCCGATCTTCTCTTCCTGCGTCATCTGCTGCAGCAGGGCCTCGACGCGGGGCTCGATGTCCGACCCGGCCGCACGGACACCCGGCACCACGCTGGCCAGCAGCAAGCCGGCCAGGGCGCGCCGGCGGATCGAAGGACACGTGTTTTGCATGTTGCTATTCGGGCGTTTGTCGCGGGCCGTCAGTCCAGCAGCAGGCGCGCCACCACCGGGTGGTGATCGGACGGGTAGCGGCGATCGATGGAATCGCTGAGCACGGCGTACTGCAGCACGCGCACGCCCGGGCTGACGAAGATGTAGTCGATGCGTTCAATCATCGGCGCATCGAGCTGAAAGTCGTTGAAGGTGCCCACCGGGCCATAAGGCGGGCTGAGCGACCAGGCACGGGCATCGTGCAGCCGGCCGCTCAGCGCCTGGATCTGCGGCGTGTCGGGCGTGGAATTGAAGTCGCCCAGGCACACCACGGGCAGGCCGGCGGAGAGCTCGTCCATCTTGCGCAACATCAGCTGCGCCGACTCGCGCCGCGCGAGCTCGCCCTCGTGATCGAAGTGCACCGAGAACACGGCCAGGCTGCGCCCGCTGGCCTTGTCGCGCAACCGGGCCCAGGAGGCCAGGCGCCTGCAGCAACGCGCGTCCCAACCCTTGGACGGCACCTCCGGCGTGGGGCTGAGCCAGAAGTCGCCATTGGCCAGCAACTCGAAGCGGGCCTTGCGGAAGAAGATGGCCGAATGCTCGCCGGCGTCCTGCCCATCGTCGCGGCCTCGGCCGACGCGGGTGTATTCGCCCATCTGCTCCAGGTCGCGGATCTGGTCGATCAGGCCTTCCTGGGTACCGAGCAGATCGAATCCGTGATAACGCACCAAGGCCTTGACCGCCTCGCGACGTTGCGGCCAGGCGTTGACGCCATCGCTGGCCAGGTTCAGGCGCAGGTTGTAGGTGGCCGCCTCGATCGGCGCCGCATCGGGGGCTGCCGGCGCGGCGGACACCACCAGCGCCAGCAGGCCGGCCGCCAAGGACCGCACGACGGCCTTCATGCCTGGCAGTTCGCCGCGATGAATTCGGCGTGCGTGGGCATCACGTTCACGCACTTGGCCACCACGCGCTCCACGTCGTCGATGAAGGCCTTCACCTGGCTCTCGGGCAACAGGTCGGCGAAGGGGTGGTAGCCGCGCGGCTGGATGCGCTGGCCCTGCATCACCTGCAGCCAGCTGAGCTCGGCGAAGAGCTCGTTGTCCTCGCGGAACATGCGTCCATTGCTGCGGTACAGGTCGATCTTGCGCTGCAGCCGCGGCGGGATGGCCATGTTGCGGCAGTAGTTCCAGAATTCGGAGTCGTCGCGCTCGGTGGCCTTGTAGTGCAGGATCAGGAAGTCGCGGATGTACTCGTACTCGGCCTGCGTCTGCTTGTTGTACTCGGCGATGTCCACCGCGTCGAAACCCGCGTGCGGGAAGAACACGATCATGCGCGAGATGGCGGTCTGGATCAGGTGGATGCTGGTGGACTCCAGCGGCTCCAGGAAGCCGCTGGACAAGCCCACGGCCACGCAGTTGTGGCTCCAGAAGCTCTTGCGCCGGCCGGTGACGTAGTGGATGTGGCGCGGATCGGCCAGCGGCTTGCCGTCGAGCTTGCTCATCAGGATGGCGGTGGCCTCGTCCTCGCCCATGAACGGGCTGCTGTAGACATGGCCATTGCCGATGCGGTGCTGCAGCGGGATGCGCCATTGCCAGCCCGCCGTGTGCGCAGTGGAGCGCGTCATCGGCAGCAGCGGCTGCACCGATTCACACGGCACGGCAATGGCCCGGTCGCAGGGCAGCCAGTGCCGCCAGTCCTCGTAGCCGGCGTGCAGCGTCTGCTCGATCAGCAGGCCGCGGATGCCCGAGCAATCGACGAAGAAATCGCCCTCGATGCGCTCGCCACCTTCCATCACCACCGCGCTGATGAAGCCGTCGGGCTCGCGCTGCAGCACCTGCACGACCTTGCCCTCGGTGCGGCGCACGCCGCGCTCCTCGGCCAGGCTGCGCAGGTAACGTGCATACAGGCCGGCATCGAAGTGGAAGGCGTTGGCGATGTCGGCCAGCGGCGAGCCGGGCATGTCGGTGCGGGCGCGCATGTACTTGCTCTGCAGCGGCGCCAGGGTGTTGATCGAATACTTGTCCAGCTCGCCGGCCAGCCCGAGCTGGCGCATGCGCAGCCAGTAGTGGTGGAAGGACAGGCCGTCGAGCTCCTGCCCCACCTTGCCGAAGCCGTGGATGTAGCGGTCGCCCAGGCCACCCCAGTTGACGAACTCGATGCCGAGCTTGAAGGTGCCCTGGGTGCGGCGCAGGAACTCGTCCTCGTCGATGCCGATGGCCGTGTTGAAGGCCTTGATGTGCGGGATGGTGGCCTCGCCCACGCCGATGATGCCGATCTCGTCGGATTCGACCAGGCGGATGCGGTAACTGGGGTTGAGCAGCTTGGACAGCGCGGCGGCCGTCATCCAGCCGGCGGTGCCGCCGCCGACAATGACGATGTTGCGGACGGGTTGAATCGACATGGCGAGATCCTCTGTTCAGTTCAAAGGCGTTGCTCGGAAGCCTGGTCGAACAGCGACAGGCGGCGGTGGTCGAGATGGAAGCGCACGGCCTGCCCCATGGCCAGCACCTGCGCATCGTGCACCACCGCGGCCAGCGACAGGCCGCCATGGCTCAACCACACCACCTGGTGCGCGCCCATGGGCTCCACCAGTTGCACGGTGGCTTCGCGGTCGCCCGCCGGGCCGATGTGCACATGCTCGGGGCGGATGCCCAGCACCACCGGTTGATCGCTGCCCGCACGCGCTGCGAAGGCGTAGGCCTGCAGGTCCACCGACAGGCCCGGTGCGTCGAACACCGTGCCGCCGGACAGCATGGACAGCCGCCCGCTGATGAAGTTCATGCCCGGCGCGCCCAGGAAGCTGGCCACGAAACGATTGCAGGGCCGCTCGTACACCTCGTTTGGTGTGCCCACCTGCTGGATGCGGCCGGCGCGCATCACCACGATGCGGGTGGCCAGCGTCATCGCCTCGACCTGGTCGTGGGTGACGTAGATCATCGTGCTGCCCAGGCGCTGGTGCAGCAGCTTCAGCTCGCGGCGCAGCTCGGTGCGCAGCTTGGCATCCAGGTTCGACAGCGGCTCGTCGAACAGGAACACGCCGGCCTCGCGCACCAGCGCGCGGCCGATGGCCACGCGCTGGCGCTGCCCGCCGGACAGCTGCGCGGGCCTGCGCTGCAGCAGCGGTTCGAGCTGCAGCAACTGTGCGGTGCGCTGCACGCGCGCCTCGATCTCGGCGCGGGGCATGCCGGCCACACGCAGGCCAAAAGACATGTTGCGCTCCACCGTCATGGTGGGGTACAGCGCATAGCTCTGGAACACCATGCCGATGCCGCGCTCGCTGGGGTCGGCGTCGGTCATGTCCTGGCCAGCGATCTCGATGCGCCCCTCGGCCACGTCGATCAGGCCGGCGATGCTGTGCAGCAGCGTGCTCTTGCCGCAGCCCGAGGGACCCAGCAGCACCAGGAACTCGCCCTCGGTCACGTCGAGGTTCAGGTCGCGGATGACCTCGTTCGCACCAAAGCGGATGGCCAGGTCGCGGATGGCCACACCGGCCGCCGCGCCCACCGGTGTCACCGCATTCCGCTCAGCTGGATGACTTGCCGACACGCGCTATCCCTTCACCGCGCCGGCCGCGATGCCGCGCACGAACCAGCGTCCGGAGACGAAATACACCAACAGCGGCACCATCGAGGTGAGGATGGTGGCGGCCATGTTCACGTTGTACAGGCGCTCGCCGGTGGTGGTGTTGATCACGTTGTTGAGCTGCACCGTCATGGGCAGGTTGTCGCGGCCGGCGAACACCAGGCCCAGCACGTAGTCGTTCCACACGCCGGTGATCTGCATGATGGCCGCGACGATGATCATCGGCGTGGACATGGGCAGCATCAGCTGACCGAAGATGCGCCAGAAGCCACCGCCATCGATGCGCGCGGCCTTGAACAGCTCCTGCGGGATCGAGGCATAGTAGTTGCGGAACAGCAGCGTCATCACCGGCATGCTGAAGACGAGGTGCACCAGCACGATGCCTGGCAGCGAGCTGAACAGGCCGATGGCCGCCACCACCTTGACCAGCGGGTAGATCATCACCTGCACCGGGATGAAGGCACCGAGCATCAGCACGGCGAACAGGGTGTTGGCGCCACGCGGCTTCCAGAAGCTCAGCGCATAGCCGTTGAGCGCCCCCATCAGGATGGGCAGTACGGTGCTGGGCACGACGATGGCCACCGAGTTCCAGAAGCCCACGCGCACGCCGCCGCAATCCACGCCGGTGCAGGCCTGGCTCCACGCGGTGCGCCAGGCGTCGAGGCTGAGGTGCTGCGGCAGCGCGAAGAGCTGGCCCAGGCGGATCTCGTCCATGCCCTTCAGCGAGGTGACGGCCATGATGTACAGCGGCGCCAGGAAGAACGCGGCGGCGAACAGCAGGAAGGCGTACACACCGATGCGGCCGACGTTGACACGCGAACGACGGTGCAGCGGCGTCCCAGCGGCAGCCGCGAAACCGGCTTTGCCGGGCCGCTGGGTGCGCCCACCCGGGGGGGAGGCGCCGAAGGCGCTACGGGGGGAGGTCATGTTCTGCTTCGGGCGTAGAGCACGGGCGCGACCAAGGCCAGCACGGTGAGCAACAGCACGATGGCGCCGGCCGATGCCAACGCCAGATTGGCGCGGCCGAACAGGTGGTCCATGATGAACTTGGCGGGCACGTCGCTGGCGGTGCCCGGGCCACCCTGCGTCATGGCCACCACCGCGTCGAACACCTTGACCACGCCGGTGAACAGCAGCACGAACACCGTGGCCAGCGTCGGGCCCATCATCGGCAGCACGATGGACAGGTACACCCGCCAGGTGGGAATGCCATCGACTCGCGCGGCCTTCCACAGGTCGTCGTCGATGCCGCGCAGGCCCGCCAGCATCAAGGCCATCACCAGCCCCGAGGCCTGCCAGACGCTGGCGATCACGACCGTGTAGATGACCTTGTCCTGGTCGATGATCCAGTCGAACGTGAAGTCCGGGAAGCCCATCTGCCGCACCGCCTGCTGCAGGCCGCTGCCGGGGTTGAGCACCCACTGCCAGACCAGCCCCGTGGCCACGAAGGACATGGCGTAGGGGTAGAGAAAGAGGGTGCGCAGCAGGCCCTCGCCCTTGACCTTCTGGTCGATGAACACCGCCAGCAGGAAACCGATCACCACCGTGGCCGCGATGAACAGCACGCCGTAGAGCGCCAGGTTCTGCAGCGCGAGCTGCCAGCGCTCGTTGTCGAACAGGCGCTCGTACTGCGCCAGCCCGACGAAATCGTCCTGCGGAAAGGTGCGCGAGCTGCTCATCGACACGCGCAGCGACCACAGCGTGGCGCCCAGGTAGGCCACCAGCACCGTCAAGGCCATGGGCAGCAGCGCGCCCCACGGCACCACACGACGCAGAGCGCGCCGCCACCACGTGGACGCCGTGGAACCGGCTTTGCCGGGCCACTGGCGTTGCCCGCCAGAACTCGAAGAGTTCCCATGGGCAACCCTGGGCGAGGCGCCAGAGGCGCTCCGGGGGGTCGTCACTTCAGCGCCTCGGCAATCTGCTTCTGGATTTTTTCAACCGGGATGCTTCGGTTCCAGTACGCCGTGAGGATGTCGGCCAACGCGCCGTTCTGGTCCGGCGTCATGTAGACCTCGCCGTTGCCGATCTGGCGGTTCTTGTCCTTCATGATGGCCAGGCCTTGCTGGGCGCAGGTGTCCATCTTGGAGGCGTCCACGTCGGTGCGGATGGGAATGGATCCCTTCTTGTTGCTGAACGCCACCTGCGTGGCCGGCGCGGTGATCACGCTGGCCAGCAGCTTCTGCGCCTTGAGGCTCTCGGGCTGGCTGGTCTTGGGGAAGACGAACACATCGCCCTGGATGATGTACAGCGAGTTGGGGCCGAAACCGGCGATGCAGCCGAAATCGCGCCCGGGCTGCTGGCCAGCCAGCGTGAACTCGCCCTTGGCCCAGTCGCCCATGAACTGCACGCCGGCCTTGCCCGTGATGAGCATCGCGGTGGCGTCGTTCCAGTTGCGGCCCGGCGAGCCTTTGTCGACATAGCCCTGCAGTCGTCGGAAGGTGAGCAGGACGTTCTTGAACCCCTCGCCCTGGATGGCCTTGGCATCGCGGTCGCGCAGCACCTTGAGGTAAAGCTCGCGCCCGCCCACGTTGGCCAGCACGGCGGCGAAGACGATGTTGTCCTGCCAGGCCTGGCCACCATGCGCCAGCGGCACCAGGCCGGCAGCCTTGAGCTTGTCCAGCGCGGCAAACAGTTCGTCCATGCTGTGGGGCTCGGCGGCGATGCCGGCCTTGGCGAACGCGGCCTTCGAGTACCAGATCCAGGCGGGCATGTGGATGCTCACCGGCGCGGCGTAGTAGTGGCCCTTGACCTTGATGACGCTGAGCACGGCCTCGGGCAGGAACTTGTCCCAGCCGTCGCGCGCGGCCACGTCGTCCATGTGGTTGAGCAGGCCCTGCTCCACCACGTCGAAGAACTGGCGCGAAGTGTTGAACTGCGCCGCCGTCGGCGGATTGCCACCCACCATGCGGTTGATGGTGACCGAGCGCGCTTGCTCGCCCAGCGCCACGGCCATGTCCTGCCACTGGCCCCCGGCGGCGCGGTAGGCATCGGACAAGGTCTTCACCGCGGCCGATTCGCCGCCCGAGGTCCACCAGTGGATCACCTCGGCCTTGGGGCCCGAGGGCGGCGGCGCGGGTGGCTTCTGGGCCATGGCCAGACCAGCCATGCCCAGTGCGGTGGCCGCGACACCGAACTTGCGAGCCCACTTCATGTGCGCATCTCCGAAAAATGACGATCTTGCTACGGATGGGCGCGCGGCTCGGCGCGATGACGGGCTCCAATGAAACACACCCCCTGCCAGTGAACTGCCGGCAGGGGGTGCATGGGCCGGGTGCTTGGGCGGGGCTACAGCTTGTAGTTGATGCCGAACATCACCTGGCGACCGTAGGTGTCGTAGCGCTCCACGGCAATCACATCGCCAAAGCCATTTCCCTGGCGAGTGACATAGGGCGCGTCGGTGAGGTTGTTCACCTGCAGCAGCAAGGACAGGCCCTTCAGGCTGCCAGTCTGGAACTCGTAGCCCAGTTGCAAATCAACCTGACGCTCGGCCTGGATCTCGCTGAACTCGCGCGCATTGTGCAGGCCAGTGATTTCGCCGCGGAAGGCCGAACGATAGCGCTGGCTGATCCGTGCCTGGTAGCCGTTCTTCTCGTAGTAGGCCGTCAGGTTGCGCACGGTGCCCGACAGACCTTCCAGCTTTTGCGAGGTACCGGGGCCATTTGGATGCACGTTGCTGGCCGTCACCGACAAGCTGCCCAGTAGGCCGAAGCCATCCAGGGCCTTGTGCCACAGACCAGCATCGATGGAGGCACTCAACTCCGCCCCATGCACCTGGCCACCCTCGCCGTTGGCCGGGCGCTCGTAGATGCCCAAGGGGTTCAGCGGCGTGGCCAGCGGTGGGTTGCTGGTGTTGGGAAAGGCGGAGAAATCGCCAATCAGCTTCTGCTTGTAGATGTAGGTGCCCAGATCCTTGTAGAAGGCGGCGGCGGCCACGTAGCTGCGCTTGCCGAAGTACTTCTCCAACGACAAGTCAAACGACTTCGCGCGCCAGGGCTGCAGTTCCGGGTTGCCACCACTGCCACCCCAAGTGGTGAGGCCCGTGGTGCCGTTCTTGGTGATGTTGACGTCGGCACCAGCCTTCATGTCGTCCATGCGACCGCGCGCCAAGGTCTTGGCAATGCCCAAGCGCAAGATGGTGTTGTCGGCGAATTCGGCCTTCAGGTTCAGGCTGGGCAGCACGTCGTTGTAGGTGGTGCCACGCGTCACCTCGGAGAAGTTGCCGCTGAGCTTGGACCAACCGTGCGAGCTTTGGTCTGTGTGGATGAACTGCAGGCCAAGGTTGCCGGTCACCGGCACACCGCCCACCGCCGTGTCGATGCCCAACTTGGCGAAGGCCGTGCTCACCTTCTCGAAGACTTCGTAGTTGCGATTGATGATCTGGTCGGCCGCCTGCACCTTCAGGTCGTACAGCGAATTCAGTGCCCCCATCACGTCGTGCGCGGCCACACCCGGAATACCGACGAACGACAGCGACGTGGGGCCTTGCTGCAGGGCGGCCGGCACCAGGATGGGCGCGCGCCCATTCTTCAGGTCGGCGGCCAGCTCGTTCATCTCCCGCTCCTTGGTGCGGGTGGTGTAGTTCAGGCCGAAATCGAGGGCGCTGAACATGCCCGATAGGTCTTTCTTGCCCTCCAGGTGCATGGCTTTGATGGTGTCATTGGCCTTGGGCTTCTTCCACAAGCCATCGTGGCCCCAACCGGCGGGGTCGCTGAGCTTGACGCTGGTGACATCGGCAAAATTCAGGTTGGGCACCAAGGTGGGCAGCGCAGGCGACGAGGGCACGACCATCGTGAAGTTGGTCAAGGCCTTGTTGGCCCCGCTGTAGACGGCGCCATAGGTCTCGATGACGTTTTCAGTGCGCTGGGCGTTGGAGTAGCTCAGGTCGGCGATGGCCTTCCATCCGTCGGCCAGCTTAAGTTCGGTATTCCAGCCGCCGGATTTGAGTTTGTCGTCGCGGGTGTTCAGGTCGTTGCGCACCACGAGGTTGGTGACGCCCGCCACATTGGCCGCCGTGACGAAGTTGGTGTTGCCGCCCAGCTTCTCGGTTTGCACATTGCTGAACTGTGCGCCCTGCGCACCGCCCCAGGCGTCACCGATGCTGCCCATCAGGCCACGGTAGGACTCGTCCTTGGTGAACTTGGAGAAGTACAGATCGATGGTGCTGCGCAGATCCTTGTTCGGACGGAACTCCAACACCCCCATCAAGCCGTCGCGAACTTGCTTGCGCGACAAGCCTACGGCCTCAAAGCCATTGAGCGTGGTGGCATCGGCCGGCAGGCCCTTGGAGCAGCTGCCGCCCCATTCCGGGTGGGCCACGCAATCGCGCGTCGGGCCGTTGAAGCCCCAGGCCTTGTAGTGCAGCTCCTGCCCCGGCGAGTCCAGGTGAGCAAAGCCCAGCGCCACGCCCACCGTGCGATTGGCGAATTGATCGATGTACGAAGCGCTGAAGCGCTTGCCGTTGCCAGGGGTGTCGGCGTTCACCGCGCCATTGGAATTGGACTCCAGGCGCGCATTGACAGCCACCGTGCGGCCAGCGAAGTCGAGCGGGCGCGCCGCCTGCATGTTGATGGTGCCAGACAGGCCTTGCCCGATCAGCGACGCATCCGGCGTCTTGTAAATGGTGACCTGGTTGATCAGCTCGGACGGGAACTGATCGAATTCCACCGCGCGGTTGTCGCCGGTGGTCACCTGCTGACGACCATTGAGCAGCGTGCCGGCAAATTGACCCGACAGGCCACGAATCTGGATTTCCTGCGCACGACCAGCCACGCGCTGACCTGCCAAGCCGGGCACCCGCGCCAGCGATTCGGCGATGGACACATCGGGCAGCTTGCCAATGTCTTCGGCAGAGATCACCTCGGACACGCCCTCGGCATTGCGCTTGGCGGTGACCGAGTTTTCTATGCCGCGCCGAATGCCCGTGACCACCACCGACTGATCGGCCTGCTGGGCTTCGGCGATGCCGGTGCCCAGCATCAGCATGGCGCACGCCATGGCCACGGGTTGGGTTCGGAACGAGGCACGAACGGCAACTTGCCGTGGCTGGCGGAACGTCTGCTTCATGGGGTCTCCTGGTGGCACGGGGCGGGAAAGCGCTTGGCCGGGTCGCGCTGCCCGGGTCTGAAGGCGCTTTCACGATTCTTAACGATCACAAAACTTCATTAATTTATCGTTAACCCTTAGCGGCCACGGGGGCCACACCCCTGCCGAGACGCACGCGGCGTCTCGTCCACCCGGCGTCATGCCCCGCGGCGCTACAGTGCAGCTCGCACCAAGACCCGCGGGAGCCGCCCGCCCGACTGTCGCGTGCACACCACTGCCCCGCCCGCCATGCCCTCCGTGATGACCCTGCTGCTGGCCGAAGACGACGCCATCCTGGCCGATGCGCTGTCGGCGCAACTGCGACGCGCGGGCTTCGACGTGGAGCACGCCCCCAATGGCGCGGTGGCCGAGTACCTGTTGATGAAGCAGAGCTTCGACGTGGCCGTGCTCGATCTCGGGCTGCCGATGGTGGATGGCCTGACGGTGCTGCGGCGCATACGCGCCGCGCACCGAGTGACGCCGGTGCTGGTGCTGACCGCGCTGGACAGCCTGGACGACCGCGTGGCGGGCCTCAACGCCGGTGCCGACGACTACCTGACCAAGCCCTTCGACTTTCCGGAGCTGGAGGCGCGCCTGCATGCGCTGATGCGCCGTGCGCGCCCCAGCGCCAAGCTGGCCGAGCTGGGCGACCTGAGCTTCGACCCCGACACGCGACGCGCCGCCGTGCGCGGCGAGCCGCTGGACTTGAGCCCGCGCGAGTGGATGCTGCTGGAGCTGCTGCTGTCGCAACGTGATCGCGTCGTCACCAAGGACCAGATCGCCCAGGCCTGGACGCTGGAGCGCACCGAGGCCGGCGGCGCCAGCTCGATCGAGGTCTACATCCACCGCCTGCGGCGCAAGCTCGAGCAATCGGGCCTGGCCATCCGCACCGTGCGTGGCCTGGGCTATCTGCTCGAAGCCGATACCGGCGCCAAGGCATGATGCTCAGCGCATGAATGCGAATGGAATCGGCCAGCGCTGGCTGCGCGCCATGCCGGGCGCGCGCTCGCTGCACCGCCAGTTGTTCGTCTGGTTGCTGCTGCCGCAGGTGGTGCTGTGGATCGCGGCCGCCGTGTTCACCTACAACCTGGCCGCACGCTATGCCAACGCGGCGATCGACGCCAGCCTGGCCCAGGCCTCGCGGGCGCTGGCGCGCCAGGTCAAGCCGATCGAGAGCGGGCTGTTCATCGATTTTCCGCGCTCGGCGCAGGACATCCTGGAGGCCGACCCCAGCGACCGCGTGCTCTACACGATCAGCACGCCGCCTGGCCAGTTCATCCTGGGCAACCGGCAGCTGCCCGCGCCGCGCATCGCCCAGCCGCGCCTGGGTGAGCCCTATTTCTACGACGAGGCGGTCTCCACCGCCGCCAGCGCCGACAACCCGGGCAGCACCGATCGCCTGCGCGTGGTCGCGCTTTACTTGCGTTATGGCGATGCCAGCGTGCCCGGCGGCACGATGCTGGTGCAGGTGGCCCGCTCCAGCGCCAACCGCGAGGAACTGGCGCGCAGCATCCTGATGGACACCGTGTTGCCGCTGTCGGTGCTGATGGCCTTGACGACGATGATCGTGTGGGCCGGCATCCGCGCCGGCCTGGCCCCGCTGACCCTGCTGCAGCGCCAGGTGGAAGGGCGTGCAGCCAACGACCTGGCGCCAATCAAGCTGGAATCGGCCCCGCCGGAGGTGCACGCCCTGGCACGGGCCATGAACACGCTGCTGGCCGAGGTGCACCACAACGTGGTGGCGCAAAAGCGCTTCATCAGCGATGCCGCGCACCAGCTGCGCACCCCCTTGGCCGGCCTGAAGAGCCAGACCGAGCTGGCCCTGCGCGAGGCCAGCGACCCGGCGCTGGTGGCGCGCCTGCAACGCGTGCACGAGAGCTCCACCCGCAGCGCGCACCTGGTGAACCAGTTGCTCACCCTCGCCCGTGCCGAACCCGAAAGCGCCAACCAGCAGGACCGGGTGCCTCTGGACCTGCGCCGCCTGGCCCATGAGGTGACGGCCGAGATGGTCAAGCGCGCCCTCAATGCCGGCGTGGACCTGGGCTTCGACGAGCCGGAAGGCGATGCCAGCCACGCGCCCGTGATGGTGCGTGGCATCGCGCTGCTGCTGCGCGAGGCGCTGGTGAACCTGATCGACAACGCCATCCGCTATGCCGGGCGGGGCGCCACCGTCACGGTGCGGGTGCAAGCGGTCGGCGGGCAGGTGCACATGGCGGTGGAAGACAACGGCCCCGGCCTGCCCGACGCCGAGCGCGAGCACGTGTTCGAGCGCTTCGTGCGCGCCACGCACGACGGCACCGGCTGCGGCCTGGGCCTGGCCATCGTGCGCGAGATCGTGCAGCGCCACGCCGGCAGTGTCGCCTTGCTGCCCGTGCAGCCGCACGGCGTGCTGGCGCGGGTGGTGCTGCCGGCCGCATCACCGACCGCGGGTGCTGCCGTGCAGGGTTAGCCCGTTTCCCGCTGCATTAATGCTTCATTAATAATGCGCGACGCCCGGCGACATCGAACCGCCCCAGCCTCGCACATCCCAACCCACGGCGCCCGCCGCTCAAGGAACCACCGATGACCTCCACCCGCCCCGCCCTGCGCAGCCCCTGCATCGCCCTGGCCGTTGTCACGCTCGGCGCACTCCATGTCGCAGCTCACGCGGGTGAAGTGGAAGTGCTGCATTGGTGGACCAGCGGCGGCGAGGCCAAGGCCGCGCAGGCCTTGAAGGGCTCGCTACAGGCCAAGGGCCATGTGTGGAAGGACTTTGCCGTGGCCGGTGGCGGCGGCGATGCGGCGATGACGGTGTTGAAGTCGCGCGTGGTTTCGGGCAACGCGCCGGCCGCGGCGCAGATCAAGGGCCCCTCGCTGCAGGACTGGGCCAAGGAAGGCGTGCTGGCCTCGATCGACGACGTGGCCAAGGCCGAGAAGTGGGACACGCTGCTGCCGCCGGTGGTCAGCGACATCATGAAGTACAAGGGCAACTACATCGCCGTGCCGGTGAACGTGCACCGCGTGAACTGGCTTTGGGCGAACCCCGAGGTGTTCAAGAAGGCCGGGGCCAAGGTGCCCGGCAGCTGGGACGAGTTCTTCAGCGCCGCCGACGCGATCAAGAAGGCGGGCCTCACGGCCGTGGCCCATGGCGGCCAGCCCTGGCAGGACCTCACCACCTTCGAGGCGGTGGCCCTGGGCCTGGGCGGCACCGAGTTCTACAAGAAGGCCCTGGTGCAGCTCGATCCGGCCAGCCTGAAGAGCCCGACGATGGAAAAGGTGCTCACGACCTTCAAGCGCATCAAGGACTACACCGACAAGGGCGCCTCCGGCCGCGACTGGAACCTGGCCACCGCGATGGTGATCAAGGGCGAGGCCGGCATGCAGATCATGGGCGACTGGGCCAAGGGCGAGTTCATCGCCGCCGGCAAGGTGCCGGGCAAGGACTTCGTCTGCGTGGCTGCGCCCGGCAGCGCCAAGGCCTTCACCTTCAACATCGATTCGTTCGCCATGTTCAAGCTGAAGAACGAGGCCAACGTCAAGGCGCAGAAGGACCTGGCCTCGGCCATCATGTCGCCCGAGTTCCAGGAGACCTTCAGCCTGAACAAGGGCTCGATCCCGGTGCGCATGGGCGTGAAGATGGACAAGTTCGACGACTGTGCCAAGGCCTCGTCGGCGGACTTCGGCGCCACCGCCAAGAGCGGCGCACTGGTGCCCTCGCTGGCCCATGGCATGGCCGTGGCCTCGAGCGCCGAAGGCGCGATCAAGGACGTGGTGAGCCAGTTCTGGAACAGCGACAAGATGAGCGCCAAGGACGCAATGGACAAGCTGGCTTCGGCAGCCAAGACCAAGTAAGCGCCTGCCCGCCATGACACCCAACCCCAGTTCCGGGCCTTGGCTCCCGCGGCTGGTGGTGGCGCCTTCGTTTCTGCTGTCCTTCCTGTTCATCTACGGCTTGATGGCCTGGAATGGCTATCTCTCGATGTCCGCGTCCAGGCTGCTGCCCAACTACGAGTTCGTGGGGCTGGCGCAGTACGAGGCGCTGTTCGAGTCCGAGCGCTGGTGGGTGGCGCTGCGCAATTTGGGGCTCTTCGGTGGCCTGTTCATCGGCGGCGGCATGGGTCTCGGGCTGCTGCTGGCCATTGCGCTCGACCAGAAGGTGCGCGCAGAAGGGCTGCTGCGCACCATCTACCTGTATCCGATGGCGCTGAGCTTCATCGTCACCGGCACCGCGTGGAAGTGGATCTTGAACCCCACGCACGGCGTGGAGCAGCTGGTGCGGCAATGGGGCTGGGCCGATTTCAGCTTTGGCTGGCTGGTGGACCCGGACCGCGCGATCTACTGCATCGTGATCGCCGGCATCTGGCAGAGCGCGGGCTTCGTGATGGCGCTGTTCCTGGCCGGCCTGCGCGGCATCGACGACTCGATCATCAAGGCCGCGCAGATCGATGGCGCCAGCCTGCCGCAGATCTACTGGCGCATCATCATCCCCACGCTGCGGCCGGTGTTCTTCTCAACGCTGATGGTGGTGAGCCACCTGGCCATCAAGAGCTTCGATCTGGTGATGGCACTCACGGCCGGTGGCCCCGGATTTGCCACCGACATGCCCGCCACCTTCATGTACACGATGGCCTTCTCGCGCGGGCAGATCGGGCTGGGGGCGGCGAGTGCGACCATCATGCTGGCCACCGTGGCGGCCATCGTGGTGCCCTACCTCTACTCCGAGCTCAGGGTGCGCAAGTGACGCCGCGCCTCACGTTTCATCGCGTGGCCCTGCTGGCCATGCTGCTGCTCTTTGCGGCCTTCTTTCTCACGCCGCTGTACGTGATGCTGAGCACCTCGCTCAAGAGCATGGACGAGGTGCGCACCGGCACCCTGCTCTCGCTGCCCGCCACGCCGAACCTGCAGGCCTGGGCCAAGGCCTGGTCGCAGGCCTGCACCGGCACCGATTGCGGCGGCCTGCAGCCCTTCTTCATGAACTCGGTGTGGATGGTGCTGCCGGCGGTGGGCGTGTCCACGCTGATCGGCGCGGTCAATGGCTACGTGCTGAGCAAGTGGCGATTTCGGGGCAGCGAGTTCATGTTCGCGCTGCTGCTGTTCGGCGTGTTCATGCCCATGCAGGTGGTGTTGCTGCCGATGAGCCAGGTGCTCGGCTGGCTGGGCCTGGCCAGCTCGATCTGGGGGTTGATGCTGGTGCACGTGATCGCGGGCATCCCCAGCACCACGCTGTTCTTCCGCAACTACCACGTGGGCCTGCCCGACGAGCTGATCAAGGCCGCGATGCTCGACGGCGCAGGCTTCTGGCAGATCTTCTGGCGCATCGTGCTGCCGCTGTCCACGCCCATCATCGTGGTGACGCTGATCTGGCAGTTCACCAACATCTGGAACGATTTTCTCTATGGCGTGGTGTTCTCCGGCGCCGACAGCAAACCCATCACCGTGGGCCTGAACAACCTGGCCAACACCTCCAGCTCGGTGAAGGAGTACAACGTGGACATGGCCGCCGCGCTGATTGCCGCCCTGCCCACGCTGGTCGTCTACGTGCTGGCGGGCAAGTACTTCGTGCGCGGACTGACCGCCGGCGCGGTCAAGGGCTAGATCAACAAATGGGCGCACTTTCCATCCAAGGGGTCCGCAAGACCTTCGGCCGAGGTTCTGCAAGGACCGAGATCTTGAAGGGCATCGACATCGCCATCGAACCCGGCGAGTTCCTGATCCTCGTCGGCCCCTCGGGCTGCGGCAAGAGCACGCTGCTGAACATGATCGCCGGGCTCGATGCGCCCACTTCGGGCCGCATCCTCATCGCCGAACGCGACGTGACCGATCTGCCGAGCAAGGACCGAAACATCGCCATGGTGTTCCAGAGCTACGCCCTCTACCCGAACATGAGCGTGGCGCAGAACATCGCCTTCGCGCTCGAGATGCGCAAGGTGCCCAAGGCCGAGCGCGACGCCGCCGTGCAACGCGTGGCCGCGCTGCTGCAGATCGGCCACCTGCTCGACCGCAAGCCGGGGCAGTTGTCTGGCGGCCAACGCCAGCGCGTGGCGATGGGGCGCGCACTGGCACGCGATCCGGCGCTGTTCCTGTTCGACGAGCCGCTGTCCAACCTGGACGCCAAGCTGCGCGTGGAGATGCGCGCCGAGATCAAGCTGCTGCACCAGCGCACCAGGACCACCACCGTCTACGTCACCCACGACCAGGTGGAGGCCATGACGCTGGGCGACCGCATCGCGGTGATGAAGGACGGCCAGGTGCAACAGTTCGGCACGCCCGACGACATCTACGACCGGCCCGCCACGCGCTTCGTGGCCGAGTTCATCGGCTCACCGGCGATGAACCTGTTGCGCGCCGCGCGCGCCGGCGACCGACTGGTCGCCGGCGACATCGATTTGCCCCTGGACGCCGCGCAGCGCCGCGCCGTGGCCCAGGCTGGCGACGCGGTGGACTACGGCGTGCGCCCCGAAGACCTGCAGGTGAACCCGGCCGACACCTCTGGCGCCCTGCCCGGCCACCTCGCCATGCTCGAGCCCACCGGCCCCGAGACCTACGCCAAGATCGACACGGCGCTGGGCACGCTCACCGCCCGCGTACCCGGCAAGCTCGCCCTGCACGTCGGCGATGCGCTGACGCTGGGCTGGGCCAGCACGGCGGTGCACCTGTTCGAAGCCCACACGGGCCTGCGTGTGAAGACAGGCGCGCCAGACCATCCCCCCTCGAAATGACCAACATGCTGCACTTGCCCACCCTTCGCATCGCCGCCATGGCCATCGGCCTGGCCGGACTCGTCACCGCCGCCAGCGCGCTCGACCTGCAGGGCCACCGCGGCGTGCGCGGCCTGCGGCCGGAGAACTCGCTGGCCTCGTTCCAGCACGCCATCGAGCTGGGCGTGACCACGCTCGAGCTCGACATCGCCATCACCCGCGACGGGGTGTTGGTGGTGCACCACGACCAGGCGCTCAACCCCAACCACACGCGCGATGCCAAGGGCCAGTGGCTGGACAAGGAAACAGCGCCCATTCATCAATTGAGTTATGCCGAGGTGCAGACCTACGACATCGGCCGCATCAAGCCCGGCACCCGCTACGCCAAGGAGTTCGCGGACCAGCAGCCCATCGACGGCACGCGTGTGCCGCGCCTGGCCGATCTGTTCGAGATGGTCAAGCGCAGCGGCAACACCAGGATCCGTTTCGCCATCGAGACCAAGGTCAACGCCGAGCACCCCGAAGCCTCATTGCCACCCGAGCCCTTTGCCACGGCAGTGGTCAACGAGGTGCGCGCGGCCGGTATGGCCCAGCGCGTGCAGATCATGTCCTTCGACTGGCGCACGCTGCAGGTGGTGCAGCGCATCGCGCCCGAAATCCCCACCGTCTACCTCACCGCGCAGCAGAACTGGATGGACAACATCGGCGCCAGGGGCGATGGCACCTCGGTGTGGACTGCAGGCTTCCAATACAGGGACCACGGCTCGGTGCCCAAGATGATCAAGGCCGCCGGCGGCGCCTACTGGTCGGTGTTCCACGGCGACATCGATGCCGCCAAGATCGCCGAGGCGCACACGCTGGGCCTGAAGGTGCTGGTGTGGACCGTGAACGACGCCCCACTGATGGGCCGCCTGATCGACATGGGCGCCGACGGCCTGATCACCGACCGCGCCGATGTGGCGCGCAGGCTGCTGGATTCGCGCGGCGTGAAGGTCGACTGAAGCCGCGGCGACTCACGCCGCCATCAGCCGCCACAACGAGGTGACCTCCGCCGCGCGCGCGGCATGCAGCGGGTCACTCGCATCGGCCACCTTGGGGTGCTGCGGCTGGGTATCGATGCGGCCGGCCACGCGCAGGCCGCCCTCGGCGATCCAGGCCAGCAGCTCCTCGCGCGAGCGCAGGCCCAGGTGCTCGGCCAGGTCGGACAGGATCAGCCAGCCTTCGCCTCCGGGCGCGAGGTGCGCGGCCAGCCCGCCGAGGTAGGCGCGCAGCATGCGGCTGTCCGGGTCGTAGACGGCGGCGTCCAGGCTCGAATGGGCGGGCGCTGGCACCCAGGGCGGGTTGCAGACCACGAGCCCGGCCTTGCCCTCAGGCCAAAGGTTGGCCTGGGTGAGGGTCACCGAGGGCATCAGTTTCAGCCGCGTGAGGTTGTCGCGTGCGCAGGCCAGGGCGCGCTCGTCGCTGTCGGTGGCCACCACCTTGAGCAGGCGGCGTGCGAGCACGGCCGCCAGCACGCCGGTGCCGGTGCCGATGTCGAATGCGCCGTCGCGGTGGGCGGAAGCCGGCAACGGGGCATTGGCCACCAGTTCCACATACTCGCCGCGCACCGGCGAGAACACGCCGGCATGCGGGTGGATGCGGCCGTGCAGCGCCGCCACCGGCACGCCCTTCTTGCGCCACTCGTGCGCACCCACCAGGCCCAGCAGTTCGCGCAGCGAGCCCACGTAATGCTTGCTCGCGCGGCCATGCGCCTGCAGGCCGGCGGCGCGCACGTCGGGCGCGCGGCGCAGCGGCACGCTGTGGTCGGCATCGAAAGGCAGCAGCAACAGCCCCAGCAGCCGGGCGCGCTGGCCCTGGGCCTGGCGCTGGGCGAGGAAGGCCTCCTTCAGTGAAGACGCCGTGGACTTGTTCCCCGCGCCGGGCACGGGCTTGCCGGCCGATGATCGAGGCTGGCGCGCATCGAGCCGCCGGCCCAGGGCCTGCAGCAAGTGGCGCGCGTTCTGGTAGTCGCCCACCCAGAGCAGGCCCGTGCCCTCGCGCAGCCACTTCATCGCCTGGTCGGCCGACAGCTCGTCGCCCACCATCACCACATGCTCGGGCGGCGGATGGCCGGCCAGGGACCGCCAGCGCGCCGACTGCGCCTGGCCTTCGTCGTCGGACCAGTGGATGTGCGGCGCGGGATCCGTCATGCCGGCATTGTCGCCCGCGGTGTCTCCCCCGAGCCGTGGATTGCTTCAGAACCGGCCTGTGGCCAATACGCGCTCGATCTGCGGCTTGCGATCGTTGCCCCAGAACGGCTCGCCGTCCACCACGAAAAAGGGCGCGCCGAACACCCCGGCGGCGATGGCCTGGTCGTTGGCGCGCTTGAGGCGGTCCTTCCAGACCGGGTCGTTCCAGGCGGCTTCGGCGGCGTCGGCGTCCAGCCCCGAATCGGCGGCCAGGGCCTTCAAGGCCAGCGGGTCGTTCAGCGCCACGCCGCGGGTGAAGTAGGCGCGGAAGGCACTGCGCGCCCAGTGGGCGGCATCGGTGGGGCTGCGGCTGTCGTGCAGCCACCAGAACACGCGGGCCGCGTTTTGTGTGCCGATGGGGAACGTCGCCGGCTGCTCGTAGGGCACGCCCTCGAAGCGCGCCGAGCGCGCAAAGTCGCGCAGGCTGTATTCGCGCTTGATGGGGTGGGCCACGGGGCTTTTCAGCTCGGCCGCCGCAAACGTGACCCCCAGCAGGATGGCGTGGCGCCGCACGGTGCGGCCATGGCGTGCGGCCAGCGCATCGACCCACTCGTTGGCGACGTAGGAATAGGGCGACGAAAAATCGAACCAGAAATCGATGGGCGGCTTCATGCGAGCACCCTATCCCCGCCCATGAAGCAGGTCAATGCGGGAAGCTGCGGGCCACGGGACAATGACGACATGACTTGGCTCAATCTGGGGCTCGCCTTGACCGCCTTGCTGCTGGCGCTGGCGCTGCGCCCCTGGCGCGCGTTGACCGAGGCTGGCCCACCCTGGCCCTGGCTGGCCTGGTGGGCCAGCCTGCCGCTGCTGTGGGGTGCGGACCGCTACGCCGCCATGCCGATCGTGCAGCCGCTGTCGGGTGCCGCGCTGCTGGTGCTGCTGGCCGGTTGGCCGCTGGCCGTGCCGGCATTGGCGCTCACCGCGCTGATCACCATGGCCGTGGGTGGCCTGGAGGCGGCCGAGGCGCTGCAACGCTTCGTGTGGCTGGGCGTGGCGCCGGCCACCTTGGCGGTGATCGGCGGCGCCGCCGTGCGGCGCTGGCTGCCGCAGCAGCTGTTCATCTACATCCTCGGGCGTGGTTTCTTCGTCACCATGCTGGCGGCGGCCGGCGCAGGCGCGGCATCACTGGCCATCACCGGTGCGCCCTTGGGCAGCGACCCCGACGACGTGCTGCTGGCCCGCTGGCTGGCTGCGTCGGGCGAGGCCTTCCTCACCGGCATGCTGGTGGCCATCTTCGTCGCCTTCAGGCCGCATTGGCTGGCCACCTACTCCGACCGCCTGTACCTGCGGCCCCTGGGCTGACCCTCCGGCCAGCAGCATCGCCAGAAACCAGGTCGCGGGGGCTGAAGTCCGGGCGCCTTGCGCCGATATCCTGGGTGCGACGCTCGCGTCGCCCACCGGGGAGCGTCCCCCCGTGGCAAACCGAGGCCGCCATGACCGCCCTTGCCGACCCAACGCCTGCCGTCGTCCCGCCGCCCACGTCGAAGATCTGCGACGACCTGGACCAGGCGCGCCGCAAGGGCCCCTTGCAGCTCATCCGCGTGCCGCCCTGCCCCGAGGCGCTGGCCCGGTTGCAGGTGTTGATGCAGCAGCCCGAACCCGACCTCACCGCCATCGGCGCGATCGCCGATGGCGACGTGGCCATGTCGGCCACCTTGATCCGCCGCGCCAACAGCCCGCTGTTCACGGCCGGCTCGCCGGTCACCAGCGTGGGCCAGGCCATGAACCGGCTCGGCCTGAACGAGACCGTACAGCTGATGACCGGCGTGCTGGTGCAGGGTGCCGTCTCGACCAGCAGCCGACACCTGAAACGCTTCTGGGAACTGTCCACCCGTCGCGCGGCGGCCATGGGCTACATCGCCACCCAACTGCCCGGCATGGCGCCCGACCAGGCCCACATCTACGGCCTGTTCTGCCACGTGGGCATGCCGGTGATGATGCAGTGCGTGAAGGACTATGGCGGCACGATCGTCGAGGGCGAGGCGCGCATCGACCGCAGCTTCGTCGCCACCGAGAACATCAACCACAAGACCGACCACGCAGTGGTCGGTGCTCTGGTGTGCCGCACCTGGCGCATGGCGCCGACCCTGGTGGCGGCCGTGCGACTGCACCACGACCTGCCCACGCTGGGCGACCGCGGCATCGAGCCCGAGGTGCAGACGCTGGTGGCCGCCGGCCTGATCGCCGAGCACCTGATGCGCCGCATCGAGTGCCTGCCCGCCGACCGCGAATGGAAGGACCACTGCGGCGCCGCGATGCGGTGGCTGTCCATCGAGGCCACCGACCTGGAGGTGTGGGAGCCCGAGGTTCAGCGGGTGTTCGACAACCTCTGAACCGCCGCCCGCTGGTCGCGCTCAACCGAGCGCGCGCGCGATGAGGATCTTCTGCACCTCGGACGTGCCCTCGTAGATCTGGCACACGCGCACATCGCGGTAGATGCGCTCCACGGAGAAGTCGCTGACGTAGCCGTAGCCACCGAACACCTGGATGGCGCCCGAACACACGCGTTCGGCCATCTCACTGGCGTTGAGCTTGGCCATCGCGGCCTCTTTCAGGCAAGGACGGCCGGCGTCCTTCAGGCTCGCGGCGTGCCAGATGAGCTGGCGCGCGGCCTCGATCTGGGTGGCCATGTCGGCCAGCTTGAACTGCACCGCCTGGTGGTTGAAGATCGGCTGGCCGAACGCCGTGCGCTCCTTGCTGTAGGCCAGGGCCGCGTCGAAGGCCGCGCGTGCCATGCCCACGCATTGCGAGGCGATGCCGATGCGCCCGCCCTCCAGGCCGGACAGCGCGATCTTCAGGCCCTGGCCTTCCTCGCCCAGGCGATTGGCCACCGGCACGCGGCACTGATCGAAGTTGATCTGCGCCGTGTCGCTGGCGTGCTGGCCCATCTTGTCCTCGATGCGCGAGACCTGGTAGCCCGGCGTGTTGGTGGGCACGACGAACGCGCTGATGCCCTTCTTGCCCGCGGCCTTGTCGGTGACCGCCATCACGATGGCCAGGTCGCCGTTCTTGCCGCTGGTGATGAACTGCTTGACGCCGTTGATCACGTAGTGCGCGCCGTCGCCGTCGTTGACCAGAACGGCCGTCGTGCGCAAGCCGTCGGCCTGCGAGCCCACGTGCGGCTCGGTCAGGCAGAAGGCGCCGAGCATGTCGCCGCGCGCCAGGGGTTTGAGGAAACGCTGCTTCTGCTCGTCGTTGGCAAAGGCCATCAGGATCGAGCACACCGGGCAGTTGTTGACGCTGACCACGGTGCTGGTGGCGCCATCGCCGGCAGCGATCTCCTCCAGGATCAGCGACAGGGACAGATAGTCCAGTCCCGCGCCATCCCACTCGGCGGGCACGGCCACCCCATAGCAGCCGAGCGCCGCCAGGCCGCGCAACTCGGCGGCGGGGAACTGATGCGTCTTGTCCCACTGCGCCGCCTTGGGCGCGATCTCGGCTTGCACGAACTGGCGCACGGCATCTTGAACCGCGAGGTGGTCTTCACTGAGCAGCATGGCGGGTCGTCGTTTCGCTAGGGTTTGGCTCTCCACGCCCCGCGTGAAGCAGCGCCCGAAAGTAGACCACAGGGCATGGACAGGCCAGCGCAGCTGCAGGCCGTGGCCCGTCGGGCCAGCGCAGACTGCGCCCTACTTGGCCGCGAAGCAATAGAACAGCCCGGCACCGCCCGTGGTCTTCAGCGCTTCCTGGCCACAGGCGCGGCTGGTGTGCGACGAGTTCCAGGACAGCGCCCAGGCGTCGGTGACCAGGCCGCTGCGGTCGTGGTGGCCGGTCATGGCCATGCCATCCCCGCTCGAGGTCCAGGCGGCGCAGGTCATGTCCGGCGCGGGCGCGAAGGCGGTGCCATCCTCGCGCGAGCCGGTGAGGATGTCGTGCATGTTGGGCGTGTCGCCGCGCCCGTTGACCAGCCCACCCTTCTCGTTCAGCGCGGTGGCCTTGGTCAGGTTGTTCGCGCCGTGCAGTTGCAGCACGTCGCGCGCGATCAGCTCACCCTTGGCGTTGAACCACGGGCCGTTGCCGATGCGGTCACGCGCATGCACGGCCGGCGTCGTGCCGGCGGCGCTGGTGCTCAGGTAGGCGCGCCAAGTGCGGGCGCCCGCCCCCACCGCCGCGGCGAGCTTCTGGCAATGCGCATCCGCACCGGCCAAGCCGCCCAGGTTGGCGCCATTGCCCGGCCCGACGCTGGTGACGAAGAAGCCCATCGGCCCGGTCGACGGCGGCGGGGGGGGGGAGGGGGGTTCGGCGGGGGGGGGGGGGTGGGGGGGGGGGGGTCGCGGCCGGGGCCCGCCCGCGGCGGGGGGGGGGGCGGGGGGGGGGGGGGGCCACGCCGCGCGGGGCCCCACGGGGCGGGGGGGGGATCCCGGGGGGGGCGGGGGGGGGGGGGGGGGGCGGGCCGGGGGGCCAAGGGCGGCAGGGGAGGGGCCGGAGGGGCGGGGGGGGGGGGGGGCGGCGGGGCGGGGGGCGGGGGCGGCGGGGGGGGGGGGGGGGGGGGGGGGGGGGGCGGGGCCCGGGCGGGGGGGGGGGGGGGGGGGGGGGGGGGGGGGGGGGGGGGGCGGGGGGGGAAGGAAAAGGGCGGGCGGATCGACGGCTGATGCCGGCCGCGGAAAGAACTCACCTGCGGGCGATGTGAATGCCGGCGATATCAGCTCGAACAAGTCGCGCCTTCTCTGCCCCTTGAGTACCTGCCCTAGCAGGTTGCTTGTCTCGGTCAGTACCGTCGTAGTTGTAAGCAAGCGACCGAATTGAGCCGCGAAGTCAATCAGGAGGTTGGCGGCTTCGGTGTCGTACTTCTCCAACCGCTTCCCACCGATCAACGTCGAATCGAACTTTGCGATTAGCAGCAATAACAGAACATTGGTGTCCAACAGAACGCCTAAGTCCTTGTACTTGACCAGCAGTCGGTCAAGCTGGTCAGCCAGTCCGCCAATCATTGGACCAGTCGCATGTCCATCTTCATGAACTCGCCGGTTTCAGCATCGATGTAGATGGTCTTGTACACACGATGCTCAACAAGGTCGTTCGGCCTTGCAAAGATGTTGTTCATCGCGCCGCCACCAGTAGCCACCGAAACTTGTCGGCTTCGCTGAAACCCCAACGTAACGGCCCAAGCCTTTTGCCCGCCTTCATCCGCCAGTTCGAGTTCCTCCAGAGCCAGATTTCGGAGTTGATCGTCCGAATAGAGCTGTTGGATCTCCTGTTTTGCCCTGGCAACGGCTTGCTGCGAACTCACTGTTGGCATTTGCTATCTCCATTGCGGCACGCGAGACGACTTCTTTGCAAATCGGCCCAGCGAGGCTACACCATCTCCAGCGCCAGCGCCGTGGCCTCGCCGCCGCCGATGCACAGCGAAGCCACGCCGCGCTTGGCGCCGCGCTTGCGCAGTGCGCCCAGCAGCGTGACCACGATGCGCGCACCCGAGGCGCCGATGGGGTGGCCCAGCGCACAGGCGCCGCCGTGCACGTTGACGATCTCGTGCGGCAGTTGGAAGTCGTGCATCGCCGCCATGGTGACGGCGGCAAAGGCCTCGTTCACTTCCCACAGGTTCACGCTCTTGGCGTCCCAGCCGGCCTTGTGCAGCACCTTGCGGATGGCGCCGGCCGGCGCGGTGGCGAACCACTCGGGGGCCTGGGCGTGCACCGAGTGCGCGACGATGCGCGCGATCGGCGCCAAGCCCATGTCGCGCGCCGTGGACTCACGCACCAGCACCAGTGCGGCCGCGCCATCGGAGATGCTGGACGCATTCGCCGCCGTGATGGTGCCGTCCTTCTTGAAGGCCGGCTTGAGCGACGGGATCTTGTCGAGCTTGGCCTTGAACGGCTGCTCGTCGAACTTGATCAGCGTGTCCCCGCCCTTGCCGGGCAGTGCGACCGGTGCCATCTCCCAGTCGAAGCTGCCGTCCTCGTTGGCCTGCTTGGCGCGGGTGGTGGAGGTGATGGCGTAGTGGTCCTGCGCCTCGCGCGTGAAGCCGTACTTGGCCACGCACTGTTCAGCGAACACGCCCATGGCCTTGCCACGCTCGTAGGCGTCTTCCAGGCCATCGATGGCCATGTGGTCGAACAGCTGCGCGGCCCCGTACTTCACGCCCTTGCGCGCAAACATCAGGTGCGGGGCATTGGTCATGCTCTCCATGCCACCGGCCACCACCGCGCGCGCGCTGCCAGCCAGCAGCATGTCGTGCGCGAACATCATCGTGCGCATGCCCGAGCCGCACATCTTGCTCAGCGTGACGGCACCGGCCGAATCGGGCAGGCCCGCGCGGCGCATGGCCTGGCGCGCCGGCGCCTGGCCCTGGCCGGCCATCAGGCAGTTGCCCATCAGCACCTCGTCGATCGCCTCACCGGGCACGCCGGCGCGCTCGACGGCCGCCTTGATGGCCACCGCGCCCAGCTCCCAGGCGGCGAGGGGCGAAAAATCGCCGAGCAGGCCGCCGATCGGCGTGCGGGCAGCGGAAACGATGACGACAGATTCAGCCATGGGGCGCTCCTGTGGGGTGGGTTGAGGGGTGAACGAACTCAGTCGAGATCCGCGTGGAGGTCACGCGGATAGCGTTTCAATGCAGCGGCAAACACCGGCACCACGGCCTCGGGGCGGTCCATGGTGACCTCCAGATTCTTGAGCAGCCCGTCGCGCAGGCCATAGACCCAGCCGTGCACGGCAATCCTCTGGCTGCGCGCCCAGGCGTCCTGCAGCACGGTGGACAGCGCCACGTTGCCCACCTGCTCGATGACGTTCATTTCACACAGGATGTCTTCCTGCTGCTCGGGGGGCAGGTGGTGCAGGCGCTTGCGGTGGCGCAGTCGCACGTCCTGCACATGGCGCAGCCAGTTGTCGGCCAGGCCGACCCGGGTGCCCCGCAGCGCCGCGCGCACGCCGGCGCAGCCGTAGTGGCCCACCACCATGATGTGCTCGACCTTCAGGTGCTCCACCGCGAACTGGATGGTGGACAAGGCGTTGAGGTCGGAGTGCACCACCACATTGGCCACGTTGCGGTGCACGAACACCTCGCCGGGATCGAGCCCGGTGATCTCGTTGGCTGGCACGCGGCTGTCGGCGCAGCCGATCCACATGTAGCGCGGGCTCTGCTGCTGGGCCAGGCGCGTGAAGAAGCCCGGCTCGCGTGCCTCGGTTGCCTTGGCCCAGGCGCGGTTGTTGTCGAAGAGATCGTCAAGTTCCTGGTTCATGGTCGGCCCTCGGATGCAGCGCTCACATGGTCTCGGCGAACAGCTCGCGGCCAATCAGCATGCGCCGAATCTCCGAGGTGCCGGCGCCGATCTCGTAGAGTTTGGCATCGCGCCACAGTCGACCCAGCGGGTATTCGTTGATGTAGCCGTTGCCGCCGAAGATCTGTACGCCCTCGCCCGCCATCCAGGTGGCCTTTTCGGCACACCAGAGGATCACGCTGGCGCAGTCCTTGCGCACCTGGCGAACATGCTCGCTGCCCAGTTTGTCGAGATTCTTGCCCACCGTGTAGGCGAAGGCGCGTCCGGCCTGCAGCACGGTGTACATGTCGGCCACCTTGCCCTGGATGAGCTGGAACTCGCCGATGCTCTGGCCGAATTGCTTGCGGTCGTGGATGTAGGGCATCACGTTGTCCATCACCGATTGCATGATGCCGATCGGGCCCGCCGACAGCACGGCGCGCTCGTAGTCCAGGCCACTCATCAGCACGCGTGCGCCGCCGCCCAGCTGGCCCAGGATGTTGGCCGCAGGCACCTCCACGTTCTGGAACACCAACTCGCCGGTGGAGCTGCCGCGCATGCCCAGCTTGTCGAGCTTTTGCGCGATCGAAAAGCCCTTCATGCCCTTCTCGATCAGGAAGGCCGTGACGCCACGCGCGCCGAGCTCGGGCTCGGTCTTCGCGTAGACCACCAGGGTGTCGGCATCGGGGCCGTTGGTGATCCAGAACTTCGAGCCGTTGAGCAGGTAGTAGCCGCCCTTGTCCTCTGCCTTGAGCTTCATGCTGATCACGTCGGAGCCGGCGCCGGGCTCGCTCATGGCCAGCGCACCCACGTGCTCGCCACTGACGAGCTTGGGCAGGTAGCGCGCCTTTTGCGACTCGCTGCCGTTGCGCTTGATCTGGTTGACGCACAGGTTGCTGTGCGCGCCGTAGCTCAGGCCCACCGAGGCCGAGGCACGGGAGATTTCCTCCATCGCGATCATTTGCGCCAGATAGCCCATGTTGGCGCCACCGTACTGCTCGGGCACGGTGATGCCCAGCACGCCCAGCTCGCCCATCTTGCGCCACAGGTCCATCGGGAACTGGTCGCTGCGGTCGATCTCCGCCGCCCGCGGCGCGATCTCGGCCAGTGCAAAGGCCCGCACCGCGTCGCGCAGCGCGTCGATGTCTTCGCCGAGTTGGAAATCGAGTCCGGGCAGCTGGCTCATGAGGGGGTCTCCTGCGGGTGGTTTGAATCGTTGGGGGTGTCTGGGGCCATGCGCCGCTGGCTAGTGCCGGACGCCATCGCGGCCGGTCACGGTCATCAGCGTGGCGGTCATCGTGGCCACCAGGCTGGGCTGGCCATCGGGCCCCGGCTGCCAGCAGCGCGCATCCGCCACGCTGATGGTACGACCAGCCTTGGTCACCTCGGCCTCGCAGCGCAGCAGCGGTCCGCGGGCAGGCGCCAGCAGGTTGAGCTTGAACTCGATCGTGAGCACGGCGGCATCGGCGGGCATCAGCGTGGACGCCGCGTAGCCGCAGGCCGAATCCATCGCCGCAGCCACCATGCCGGCGTGAACGAAGCCGTGCTGCTGGCTCACCTGCGCCGAATGCGGCAGCAGCACCACCACGCGGCCCGGCCCGACCTGCCCCAGCGTGGCACCCATCGTGGCCATGGCGCCCTGCTTGGCAAACGAGGCGCGCACGCGCGCATCGAAGTCGGCATCGGGAGGGGCGGTGAGGCGACGAGACACGGCGGGCCTTGATTGACGTTGACGTAAACGTCAATCATAGCGGGGCCGGCGCGTGCTGGCGCAACAAGGCCGGCGAATGCTGGGGGCTTTGTCTGAACGGTGACAGCGCCGCCTGCGGCTCTCCGAGTCAACGGCGTTTGGCGGCCATGGGCATCTTGGCCAGCAGGCTGCGGCAGCGCTGCTCGTGCTGAGCGATCTCGGCCAGGGTGATCTCGATGTCCTCACGCTGCTGTTCGAGGTTGTGACGGTGCAGGGCCAACGCAGCCTGGAAAGCCTGCAGTTGCGGGGCGGTGTCCGACTCGCTGTCGTACATGGTGACCAGTTGCAGGATGTCCTGCAACGCGAAGCCCAGCCGCTTGCCGCGCAGCGTGAGCTTCAGGCGTGTGCGGTCGCGCTGCGTGTAAACGCGGTTGCGGCCCTGCCGCGCCGGAGCGAGCAGGCCCACGTCTTCATAGAAACGGATGGCACGCGGGGTGACGTCGAACTCGTGCGCGAGTTCGGTGATCGTGAAAGTCTTGGCTTCGCGGGCCGCGGCGCTGGCGCTCATCGTGTTGGTGCAATTGACGTGAACGTCAATTTACCCGAATTGAGCGATTGCGCGCCACGGCCGGCACGGGAAGCGACTGCACCGCGCCGGAATCAGGCGCCGGCGCCGAGATGGCCGGGCAGGCCGATCGTCCCCCACGCGAGGCGGCAACGCCGCCTGGGGCGCGCTCAGTTCGACGCGGCAGAGGCGGGCGCAGCCGCTGCGGTGGGTGCGGTCGACGAGGCTGGTGCCGCGGCCGATGCCGGCTCAGCGGTGTGGGCCGGCGTGGAAACCTCGTGCTTTTCACCACCCATGTCGACGTTGCCGCCGCCCTTCTTCAGCACAAACAGCGCGACGGCGGCGAAAACGACGAAGGCGAGCAGCAGCTTCCACATGGTGCGAATCCTGGTTGGGCTTTGGGGAATGTCGATGGTAGCGGCTTGGCCGCGCCCCCCGGCATGGGCCGGCATCATCGGCAGCCCGGCTGACCGGGCTCTGACGGCCCCGCCGCCATCCCTCGGCCAGGGGTTCAGCCCGGCTATTCGAGCGCGGGCAACACCTCGTCGCGCAGGGCCCCGCGGCTGCGTTCGAAATCGGGCAGCACCGAGCGCACCACGTCCCAGAACGCCGAGCTGTGGTTCATCTCGCGCAGGTGGGCCAGCTCGTGCGTGACCACATAGTCGATCACCGGCATCGCGAAGTGGATGAGGCGCCAGTTCAGGCGCACCGAGCCGTCGGCGCTGGCGCTGCCCCAGCGCGTGGCGGCAGAGCTGAGCGACATGCGGCGCACGCGCACCCCGAGCGCCTGCGCAAAGTGCTCGCAGCGGGCCTCGAAGACGCGTCGTGCCTGGCGCTGCAGCCAGCTTTGCACCGCCTCGCGGATCTGGTCCTGCGAGGCGCTCTGGGGCAGGCCCAGGTGCAGCGTCAGGCTCGGCACGCCGGGCAGGCCGCCCCCGCCCGGATCGAGCACCGCACCGGTGACGCGCGGGTCGAGCACCAGGATGACGGTCTCCCCCAGGAAGGGCAGGCTGGTGCCGTCGCGCCACTCGATGCGTGCGGCCTGCAGGCGATCGGAGCGTTCACGCTGCTCGTGCAGTTTGCGCAGGATCCAGCCGGCCTTGGCCTGCAAGGCCTGGTCCACTTCGTTCATCGACACCCAGCGCGGGGCACTCACGCTCAGGCCCTCGGTGCCGACCACGAAGCCGATGCTGCGGCGCCTGGCGCGGCGAAACTCATAGCCCACCCGGTGCTCGCCCAGCGTGACCTGACGGTGCGCACGCGGATGGTGGAAGCGGGGGGGATTGATCGCGGATGCGGTGGGCATCGGCATGGGGGTAGGCTCAGCGCCAGGTGTCGGGACGGGCGACGTCACGTTGGGCGGTGGCACGGGCAGCGGCCCCGACGTGGCCGGGCGCGGCCCCGGGGGCGCCGACGGCGCCGCATCGAACAGCGACAGCTGGTGCGGATCGGTGTCTCGGCTCGGCCTGTCCATGCGGCCGGATTCTACGAAGAACTGGCCCGGCGACCGGGGCCACGCTCAGCGATAGGCCTCGGGATCCAGGCGCCGCATCTCGGCCTCGATCCAGGCCTCCACCTCGCGCATCAGTTCATCCGGTTCGCGACCGGCGGACGGGATTGGGCGGCCGATGGAGATGTCCACCACGCCGGGCCTCAGCAGAAAACTCTTGCGCGGCCAGCAGCGGGCGGATGTGGCCGCAATGGGCACGATGGGCACGCCGCATTCCACCGCCAGGCGGCTGGCGCCATTCTTGTAGCTGCCCTTGGCGCCGCGTGCGATGCGCGTGCCCTCGGGAAACATGATGACCCAGTGGCCCTTGGACATCAGCCGGCGGCCTTGCTCGGCCACGCGGGCCCAGGCCTGCGCGCGCTTGCTGCGGTCGATGTGGATCATGTCCATCCGGGCCATGGCCCAGCCGAAGAAGGGCACGTACAGCAACTCGCGCTTGAACACATAGGCCAGCGGGTGTGACATCAGCGAGGGGTAGGCGAAGGTCTCCCAGGTGGATTGGTGCTTGGACGCCAGGACCAGGCCGGCCATGGCATCGGCCTTGGTCGGCAGGTGCTCCATGCCCTGGATGCGGTGGCGCACGCCACAGATCACCCGCGCACCCCAGATGGCCGTGCCCAGCCATCCGGCGCACATCCAGTAGACGACATTGCCGCGCGCCCCGATGGACACCAGCACCACGGCCAGTGCCCAGGGGATCACGGTGATCACCAGGAACAACACGAACAGCAAGGATCGCACTGCGGACAAGGCTCTCATCGCAACTCACCCAGGCCGGAAATCGCCACGTTGTCACGTCGCAGCAGGTGGTCCGCAAACCCAGCCAGGTCGGCGTGCATCCGACTGCCAGGCACCTGCGCAAGGATCTGCGCCAGTTGTTCCGAATCCAACTTGGCCGCCCGGCCCGTGCGCAACAGGTGCGGCTCGCAACCTGCCGCATGCGCAGCCTGCAGGTCGCGCAGGGTGTCGGACAACATCGGCACCAGGTGCAGGTCGATGCCATAGCGCCGACCGATTTCCGTCACCAGGCCAGGCAGCGGCTTGCGGCAATCGCAATGGTCTTCCGGGGTGTGCGGGCAGAAGAACACCGCATCCACGCGCCCACCCACCGCCGCCAGGCAATGCGCCATGTGCGCATGAACCGCATTGACCGAGGCCATGTCGATCATGCCGCGACCGATGCCGCTCTGGTTCGTGGCCACCACCACATGCCAGCCACTCTGGTTGAGCCGCGCGACGGCCTCCAGCGCGCCGGGAATCGGTGTCCACTCCTGCGGGGACTTGACGTGGTCGTCTCGAAACTCGTTGAGGATGCCGTCCCGGCCGAGGATCACCAACTTCACGACATGTTGCATCAGCGGACCTCGGTGGGGTTGGGCACGGTCAGGCCGCCAGGCGCGACAGATCGGCCACGCGGTTCATCGCCGCGTGCAGCGTGGCCAGCAGGGCCAGCCGGTTGGCGCGCAACGCAGGGTCGTCGGCATTGACCATCACGCCATCGAAGAAGGCATCGACCGGACCGCGCAGGGCGGCCAGCGCCTGCAGCGAACCGGTGTGGTCACCGGCCGAGAACGCGGCCTCCGCCTTGGGGGCGATGGCTTGCAGGGCCTGGTAGAGCGCGGCCTCGGCGGGCTCCTTCAGCTGCGCCACGTCCACCGCGACACGGCCCCCGGCATCGGACTTCTTCAGGATGTTGCCCACGCGCTTGTTGGCGGCCGACAGCGCAGAGGCTTCGGGCAGCGCGGCGAAGCTGCGCACGGCAGCCAGGCGCTTCGGGAACTCGACCCAGAGGTTCGGGCGAGCCTCCACCACGGCGTCCACCTCTTGGGCGCTGTAGCCCTGATCGCGCAGGTAGCCGACGAGGCGTTCCTTCATGAAACCGTTGACCTCGGCATGCGCCTGCGCCAGGTGGCTCGGCAAGGCCTGAAAGGTCTCGCCGATGAGCTCGGCCAGGCCGAGCGACAACTGGGCCTCGATGAGCATGCGGATGATGCCCAGGGCGTGCCGGCGCAGCGCGAACGGGTCCTTGTCGCCGGTGGGGATCTGGCCGATGCCGAACATGCCGCACAGGGTGTTCAGCTTGTCGGCCAGGGCCACGGCCAACCCCACCGGGTTGCGCGGCAATGCATCGCCGGCGAAGCGCGGCTTGTAGTGGTCCTCCACGGCGAATGCGATCGCCTCGGGCTCACCGTCATGTCGTGCGTAGTAGCCGCCCATGATGCCCTGCAGCTCCGGGAACTCGCCGACCATGTCGGTCAGCAGGTCGGCCTTGGCAAGCAGGGCGGCACGATCGGCCTGTTCGGCAAGCACTGGGCCACCCAACCGCTGGCCAATCGCCCGGGCCACGGCCCGCACCTGAGCCATCCGCGCGCCCTGCGTGCCGAGCTTGTTGTGATAGACCACCTTGTCCAGGCCCGACACCCGCTCGGCAAGCGGCTTCTTGCGGTCCTGGTCGAAGAAGAACTTGGCATCGGCCAGGCGCGGGCGCACCACGCGCTCGTTGCCACCGATCACCTGCGACGCGTCGGCCGGGCGGATGTTGCTGACCACCAGGAATTGGTGCGTCAACCGGCCCTGCCCATCGAGCAGCGGGAAGTACTTCTGGTTGGCCTTCATGGTCAGGATCAGACACTCGGCCGGCACCTGCAGGAACTGCTCCTCGAAACGGCACAGCAGCACGTTGGGCCGCTCCACCAGCGCCGTCACTTCATCGAGCAGCGCGTCGTCGTCGATGGGCTTGAGGCCCTCCGCGGCGGCCTTCTCGCCCAGCTGGCGCACGATCTCGGCGCGACGCTCGGCGAAGCTGGCGATCACGGCCCCTTCGTCGCGCAACTGCGCGGCGTAGCTGTCGGCATCGCGCAGGACCACCGGGTTCACGCTGGCCTCGAAGCGATGGCCCTGTGTGTCGCGGCCAGCTTCCAGCCCCAGCACAGAAATGGGCACCACATCGGCCCCATGCAGGGCCACCAGGCCATGGGCCGGGCGAACGAAATGCACGGTGGTCCAGCCGGGACGCACGCCCTCGCCGCCTTCGAGCTGGTAGCTCATCACCTTGGGAATCGGCAGCTTCGCCAAGGCTTCCTCGATGGCGCGCTGCAGGCCATCGGCCAGCGTGGCGCCGGGCACCAGGTTGTCCAGGAACAGTGCCTCGGCCTTGCCGTCCATGGCCCGCTTGAGCTGGGGCACCACCGACGCATCCGCGCCGAGCGCGGCCAGCTTCTTCAACAGGGCTGGCGTGGCGCCGCCGTTGGCGTCCAGTGCCACCGCCACCGGCATCAGCTTTTGCTGCATCGCGCGGTCAGCGGCCTTGTCGGCCACGGCTGCGACATGCACCCCCAACCGACGAGGTGAGGCAAAGGGCATGACCACCGCATCGGCCGTGGCCAGGCCTTGCGACTTGAGCGACGCGGCCAATGCGGCCGCAAACGCCTCGCCCAGCTTCTTCAAGGCCTTGGGCGGCAGTTCTTCAACGAACAACTCGACCAGCAGGTTTTTCGCACTCATCACTCAGGCCGCCTTCTTCAGTTCGATGGCGGCCAGGACTTCCTCGGCCCAATCTTTCGGCGCCATCGGAAAGCCCAGGCGGGCGCGGCTGTCCACATAGCTCTGCGCCACGGCGCGGGCCAGGTTGCGGATGCGGCCGATGTAGGCCGCGCGCTCGGTGACACTGATGGCGCCACGCGCGTCCAGCAGGTTGAAGGTGTGGCCGGCCTTGAGCAACTGCTCGTAGGCGGGCAGCGCGAGTTGCTGCGTCATCAAGTACTGGCTCTGTTTCTCGTGCGCACCGAAGGCCAGCAACAGGAATTCGACATCGCTGTGCTCGAAGTTGTAGGTGCTTTGCTCCACTTCGTTCTGGTGGTAGACGTCGCCGTACTTCAATCCGTCGGTCCAGGCCAGGTCGTAGACGTTGTCGACGCCTTGAAGGTACATGGCCAGGCGCTCGAGGCCGTAGGTGATCTCGCCGGTGATGGGCTTGCAGTCGATGCCGCCCACCTGCTGGAAGTAGGTGAACTGCGTCACCTCCATGCCGTTGAGCCACACCTCCCAGCCCAGGCCCCAGCAGCCGAGCGTGGGGTTCTCCCAATCGTCCTCGACAAAGCGGATGTCGTTGCGCTTGAGATCGAAACCGACGGCTTCGAGCGAGCCCAGGTACAACTCCAGGATGTTGGCCGGTGCGGGCTTGAGCACCACCTGGTACTGGTAGTAGTGCTGCAGGCGGTTGGGGTTGTCGCCGTAACGGCCGTCCTTGGGGCGGCGGCTGGGCTGCACGTAGGCGGCCTTCCAGGGCTCGGGACCGAGCGCACGCAGAAAGGTCGCCGTGTGGCTGGTGCCTGCACCAACCTCCATGTCGTAGGGCTGCAGCAGGGCACAGCCCTGGTGGGCCCAGTAGTCCTGGAGGCGAAGAATGAGTTGCTGAAAGGTGAGCATGGGCGCGCACGGCGGCTGCCAAGGGGAACCTGCGAGTTTAACGGGCACCCCGTGCGGTCGCGCTCAGCGCCGGCGCCATGCGGCCAGCCCGATCACCAGCGCCGCCGCAGCCCACAGCGGCCACAGGCCTGCTCGCGAAAGCCAGGCCGCATAGGGCGTGTCACCGATGCGCCCCTCCACTTCGGACTCGAGCGTGCCCGCCTCGGCCGCCGGCAGACGTGCCACCACTTGGCCCTGGTGGTCGATGACGGTGGTGGCGCCGGTGTTGGTGGACCGGATGAAGGGCCGCTCGAATTCCAGCGCACGCATGCGCGAGAACTGCAGGTGCTGGTCCTGCACCATCCGAGTGCCGAACCACGCCAGGTTGCTGGCATTGACGAAGATGGTGGCGGCACGCCCACCCACGGCGCTGCCGACGATGTCCTCGCCAAACAGGTCTTCGTAGCAGATCAAGGGCCGAAGGCGCTGCGCGCCAAGCGTCAGCGGCTCGCTGTTGCGACCTTGGGCCTGGTCGTCCAAGGGAATGTTCATGGCGCGGACAAACCACCGGAAACCGAAAGGAATCACCTCGCCAAAGGGCAGCAGGTGCTGCTTGCCGTAGACGTAGGCCGTGGGTCCGGTGCCATCGCTGGCGGCCGACAAGCCCACCATCGAATTGACGTAGCCGTGCACGTCATCACCCATGAAGATGCCCACCAGCGCCGCGCGGCCGGGGCTGGAAACGGCCTGGTGCAGACGACGCCATTGGGCGGGATCCAGCGCCGACAAGGGCAAGGGCACCACCGATTCCGGCGTGACGACCAGCGCACCGCGCGCGGCCGCCACATCGTGGGCCAGGCGCTCGAAATTGATGACCATGCGTTCGGTGTCGAACTTCAGGTCCTGCGCCACGTTCGGCTGCAACAGGCTCACCGTGAGCCGGCCCGTTGAACGGGTGAACCCCTGCGGCAGCAGCTGGCCAGCGGCGACCAGCAGCGCCATCGCCACGGCAGGCGCCACACCGGCGCGCCGGCCGCCACGGCCTGCCGAGATGGCCGTCGCCAGTGCGGCAGCCGCTGCCGCGGCCAACGCGCCGATGCCGTACACGCCCATCCAGGGGGCCCAGGCCGCCAACGGGCCGGTGGTGTGCGCGTAGCCCGATGCCAGCCACGGAAACCCGCTGAGCCAGCTGGCCCGGGCGAGTTCGGCCGCCAGCCAGACGGCAGCAAACAGCAGGATGTCGGCCATGGGCCGATCTCGCCGCCAACGCGCAAACGCCGCGAAGGCCAGTGCGGTATAGATCGACAGCAGCAATGCCAACAACACCACGGCGGCCACCGCCAACCCGGCCGGCATCCCACCGTAGCGGTGCATGCTGATGTAGAGCCACCACAGACCCGAGCCCAGCCACCCCAGCCCGAAGCCCACGCCGAGCCAGCCGGCCTGCCGGGTCGTGGCCGTGCGCAAGCGCCAGAACACCAGCGCCAGCGCGCCGATCTGCAGCCACCAGGCCTCTACCGGCGCAAAGCCTGCGGTGTGTACCAGGCCGGCCACCAGGGCAACGAACAGATTCCAGGCCCGGGCGCCCTGGCGGCTCACCCGGGGCGGGTGCGCAAGCCCCGGCATCAGGCGCCCGGCTCGGACGCCGCGCGTGTGACGCGGAACCAGCGCACTGCGCCACCGCGAGTGAGCATCACCTGGAAGGCCAGATCGCCCACCATCACCGTCTCGGCACGTCGCGGCACGCGGCCGAGTTCATGCGCCACCAGGCCGCCGATGGTGTCGAACTCGTCGGACGGCAAGGCCACGCCAAAGGCCGTGTTCACGGTGGCGATGGTGGTGTCGCCGGCCACACGCTGGGCACCATCGGCCAACGTGTAGATGCCGTTCTCGGCATCGGCCTCGTCGAACTCGTCCTCGATCTCGCCGACGATCTCTTCCAGCACGTCCTCGATGGTGAGCAGGCCGGCGGTGTTGCCGAACTCGTCGATCACCATGGCCAGATGGTTGCGATTGGAGCGGAAATCGCGCAGCAACTCGTTGAGGTTCTTGGATTCGGGCACGAACACCGCTGGCCGCAGCAGTGTGCGCAGGTTCAGCTCGGGCGCCCGCTGCAGCTTGAGCAGGTCCTTGGCCATCAGGATGCCGATGATGTTGTCGCGCGCCCCATCGTGCACCGGGAAGCGCGAATGCCCGGTGTCGATCACCAAGGCCAGCAACTCGTCGTAGGGCGACGCGATGTCCAACAGATCCATGCGCGGCGCGGCCACCATGACGTCGCCGGCCGTCATGTCGGCCATGCGGATCACACCCTCGAGCATGGCCCGGGACTCGGGCGCGATCAGCTCGCGCTGCTCGGCATCGGCCAGCGTCTCCATCAGTTCCTCGCGCGAGTCCGGGCCGGGCGACACGAAATCGACCAGGCGGTCAAACAGGCTGCGGCGCTCTGCGACAGGGGCACTGCCGCGGTGGTGCGATCGACTTGGAGGGGGTTCTGACACGACGGGTGTCGAGGGTGGCGATGCGCAGAGAATACTCGATCGGCTTGACAGGGCTTCTGGCTTGCAACACAGTTCGCCGCCCTCACATGCCCCGTCGTGCGCTGCATCATTGCCCGCACGATGGCTTCCACAGCCAGCTTTCTCCCAACCGGCACACCACAGGGTTCCCCATGTCAAACGGCCTGATTCCTGCAACCATCCTGACGGGCTTCCTGGGCAGCGGCAAGACCACGCTGCTCAAGCGCGTGCTCACCGAATCCCATGGCCAGAAGATCGCCGTGATCGAGAACGAGTTCGGCGAAGAGAACATCGACAACGACATCCTGGTGGCGGACACCAACGAGCAGATCATCCAGATGAACAACGGCTGCGTCTGCTGCACGATCCGCGAGGACCTGCGCACGACGCTGGCCGACTTGGCCGAAAAGCGCCGCAAGGGCGAGTTGCATTTCGATCGCGTGGTGATCGAGACCACTGGCCTGGCCGACCCCGGCCCGGTGGCGCAGACCTTCTTCATGGACGACGAGATCGCCGAAAGCTACCTGCTGGACTCGATCCTGACCCTGGTCGACGCCAAGCACGCCGAAACCCAGCTGGACACCAGGCTCGAAGCACGCCGCCAGATCGGCTTCGCCGACCAGATCTTCATCAGCAAGTCCGACCTGGTGGGCGAGGCCGAAGTGGACGCGCTGATCCACCGCATCAAGCACATGAACCCGCGCGCGCCGCAGCAGAAGGTGCATTTCGGCGAGGTGCCGATCGCCAGCGTGTTCGACCTGCGCGGCTTCAACCTCAACGCCAAGCTCGAGATCGACCCCGAGTTCCTGACCGACGGCGGCCATGGTCACCACCATGATCACCATGACCACGACCATGAGCATGGCGAACACTGCGACCACCCGCACCATCACCAGCACGACGACGACGTGAAGTCCTTCGTCTTCCGCTCGGACCGCGCGTTCAACGCCGCCAAGCTGGAAGACTTTCTCGGCTCGATCGTTCAGGTCTATGGCCCGAAGATGCTGCGCTACAAGGGGGTGCTTTACATGAAGGGCAGTGACCGCAAGGTCGTCTTCCAGGGCGTGCACCAGCTCATGGGCAGCGATCTGGGCCCCAAATGGATGCCGGGCGAGAAGAAGATGAGCAAGATGGTGTTCATCGGTGTCGACCTGCCGAAGGACATTCTGTTGCACGGTTTGGACGGCTGCCTCGTCTGAGGCATGCCCGTGGCTACAATCCGCGCGCCCGATTGAGCTGCCGAATGCCTCGTTGCATGGCAGCCCAAGGTGGATCACAGGTATAACGCCCAAGCGAGGAGACCTGAATTGAGCAAGTCCTCGGCGAAAACACCGCCTCCCGCCAAACCCGCTGCCAAGCGCAAGGCCGTCAAGCCTGTGCCCGCGCCCGCACCCAAGGCCCCCGCCAAGAAAGCAGCGCCCGTGACCACCGCCAAGAAGTCCGCCCACTCCCCCGCTCCGGCGGCACCTGCAGCCACCAAGCCGGCGGCCAAGCCCGTACCCAAGTCCGCCGCCAAGGCCGCTGCTGCGCCTGCCGCGGCCAAGGCAGCACCGTCAAAGGTGGTGGCCCCACCCAAGCTGGTGGCCGTATCCAAACCGGCCGCCGAGCCCAAGGCTGTGGCCTTGCCCAAACCGGTTGCGGCGCCCAAGCCTCCCGCGAAGGCGGCGCCGGCGCCCAAGTCGTCCAACAAGCCGGGCATCATCCCGGTGCCCTCGGTGCCCCCCGTTCCGATCAATCGTTTTTCCGAGCGCTTCTCACCTCCGAAGCCTCCTTCCCGTGGATACCCTGAACCGATGGAAACCGTGAAGCCCGCTGTCAAAGCGGACCCGAAACTGATCAATGCCTGGAAGACCAAGGCCGGCCGCGATCTGACCGAACCCGAGCTGATGGCCATGCCTGAAGCCGAGTACATGAACGAGAAGCAACTGGAGTTCTTCCGCGCCCGCCTGCAGGCCCTGAAGGACGATCTGCTGTCCAACGCCGGCGAAACCACCGAGCACCTTCGCGAAGACACCTCCATCGTGCCGGACCCGGCCGACCGTGCGACGATCGAAGAAGAGCATGCACTCGAGTTGCGCACCCGCGACCGCGAGCGCAAGTTGTTGAAGAAGATCTCGCAATCGCTCACCCGCATCGATTCTGGCGACTATGGCTTCTGCGACGAGACCGGCGAGCCCATCGGTCTGGGCCGGCTGTTGGCCCGTCCCACGGCGACGCTGTCACTCGAAGCGCAACAGCGGCGCGAGATGAAGCAGAAGATGTTCGGGGATTGAAGTCGGTGATCCAGCGCTGAGCACCACGGAACCATGGCCGAACCCAAGGACAACGAGAGCTTCTTCCGCAAGGTGGTGAAGTTCGTTTCCAATCCGTCCACCGAGTGGTCGGAGATCCATTCGCGCCACGACGAGCTGCGCGACGGCGACCTCGAGAAGTCCGAGCTCAAGGCCATGGTGGAGCGCAAGCGGCGCAACGACTTCGTGCGCAAGCGCGAGTTCGACACGCTGCGGCGGCTGCGCCGAGAGGGTCTGTCGCCGGAGCAATTGGCAGCCTTGGGCGGCTCGTCGCGCATCGACGACTCGGAAGCGCGGATGTCGGAGACCAGCATCCGGCAGGACACCCACGTCAAGGCCAAGATCGACGAGATCGAGCAGCAGATGGTGGGCGAAGGGTTCCGCAACACCAGCCGTCGCGCCACGGGCAGCTTCAATGCCCCCACCGAACCATTGGCATTTCAGCCGCCCCACGGCACCAGGCCGGGAGCTGCAGGCCGGCAGGCGGCTGCCGCCCAGGCCGCGAAGCACCAACCCGACGAAGAGCGGCTGCCCGCACTGCCGCCCTTGCCGGCCTTCGACCCTCCGGTCTCCACGGCGCCCGCACCCGTGACGATGGGCGTGGGCATGGCACCTTTGATCCCGCCCAAGGCTGCGCCCCCGACCGTGTCGCGCCGGGAAGCCTCGATGGCCAAACCCGAGGCACCGAGCGCGGTGGAAGTGAGCGAGGTCGTGCACGACCCCGAGCTGGACGAATCGGTGATCGCGTTTGCCAATGCCGACTTCCACCACTGCGAGAGCTCGCTGACGCTGTTGGTCGATGAGGGTGGAAGCCGGCACCAGCACAGCGAGACATGGCATGTGCTGTTTGACCTGTATCGGGCCATCGGCCAGCAGGCCAAGTTCGAGAACCGGGCGCTGGACTATGCCAACCTGTTCGGCAGTTCGGCGCCGCAGTGGTTCTCGTTGCCTCAGTTGGTGGCCAATGCGGCGGCCGAGGAAGTGCCTTCCGCCCCGCGTCAGGTTGGCGAGGTCGGGTGGGCCTGTCCGCCTCAACTGGACGTGGACGCCGTGGCGCGCCTGCGCTCGACCTTGCTGCAACTGCCGCTGCCCTGGGTGCTGGATTGGTCGGCGCTGAAGGCCATCGATGCCGAGGCCGCCTCGCACCTGACTGCGCTGTTCCGCCTGTGGGCACCGCAGCGCGTGGAAATGCGTTGGCTCAGTGGCGATCAGTTGCTCGCCACATTGCAGGAAGCCGCGCCCACGGGCTCGCGCGACGCCGACCCGGCCTATTGGATGGCTCGCCTCGAAGCCCTGCGCCTGGCCAACCGTCCGGATCAATTCGATGAAGTGGCCATCGACTACTGCGTCACCTACGAGGTCTCGCCGCCGTCTTGGGAGCGTGCCGAGTGCGTGGTGCGCATCAGCGGGGCCACGCTGTCCACCAGCACCCCGCCGATGTCCATCATCAGCGATGTGTCGACCAGTTTCATGGACAGCAACCTGGTCGATGACGGCCAGCAGGCCGTGCAGGTGGCCAGTGTGGAGTTGTCCGGCCAACTGGTGGGCGACATCGGGGCCACGCTGAGCAGCCTGGACCAGCGGCTGGGCGCAGCGCCGCTGATCACCGTGTCCTGTGCGCGCCTGATCCGCGTCGATTTCATCGCCGCCGGCGACCTGCTGAACTGGGTGCTGTCCAAGCGCACCCAGGACCGCGGCGTGACCTTCACCGAATCGCACCGCCTGATCGCGCTGTTCTTCGGCGCCATGGGCATCAACGAGCACGCACGAGTGCAAGTCCGACGCGATTGACCGTCCGCTGCAGTGCGCTGGCACCGCAGCGCCCCGCCTTCTCGAAAGCAAGCTCCTCATGGAACCCTTCCACGGCACCACCATCGTCAGCGTGCGGCGGCAGACGCCTGCGGGCTGGCAGGTCGCACTCGGCGGCGACGGTCAGGTCACGCTCGGCAACATCGTCGTCAAGGCCACGGCACGCAAGGTACGCAGGCTGCATCGGGAGCAGGTCCTGGCCGGATTCGCCGGCGCGACCGCAGACGCATTCACGCTGTTCGAGCGATTCGAAGCCAAGCTGGAGAAGCATCAGGGCAACCTGGTGCGCGCCGCCATCGAGCTCACCAAGGACTGGCGCACCGACCGTGTGCTGCGCCGCCTCGAGGCCATGCTGGCCGTGGCCGATCTGGAGACCTCGCTGATCATCACCGGCAATGGCGATGTGCTGGAACCCGAGCAGGGGGTGATCGCCATCGGTTCGGGCGGCGCCTACGCGCAGGCCGCGGCGCGCGCCTTGCTGGCCCACACCGAACTGAACGCACAGGACATCGTCAAGCAATCGCTGGTGATCGCCGGCGACCTGTGCATCTACACCAACCAGAACCACACCATCGAAACACTCGGTTGATCCGATGTCCATGACCCCTCAAGAAATCGTCTCCGAACTCGACCGCCACATCGTCGGCCAGGCGGCAGCCAAGCGCGCCGTGGCCATTGCCTTGCGCAACCGCTGGCGCCGGCAGCAGGTGAGCGAGGCACTGCGGGCCGAGATCACGCCCAAGAACATCCTGATGATCGGCCCCACCGGCGTGGGCAAGACCGAGATCGCGCGGCGCCTGGCCCGGCTGGCCGACGCGCCCTTCATCAAGGTGGAGGCCACGAAGTTCACCGAGGTGGGCTATGTCGGAAAGGACGTGGACACGATCATCCGCGATCTGGTGGACATGGCTGTCAAGCAGGAGCGAGAGGCGGCCATCAAGCGCCAGCGCGTGCGCGCCGAAGACGCCGCCGAGGAGCGCATCCTCGACGCGCTGGTGCCGCCGCCTCGCGATTCGCGCGGCGAGATCGGCTTCGGCGCCGGCGCCGCGCCGGCACCTGAGAACACCGCGCGCCAGGTGATGCGCAAGCGCCTGCGCGAGGGACTGCTCGACGACAAGGAAATCGAGCTCGACATCGCCGAGCCGCGCAGTGCCATGGAGATCATGACACCGCCCGGCATGGAGGAGATGGCCGAGCAGCTCAAAGGCATGTTCTCGCAGCTGGGCGCGAGCAAGACCAAGACCCGCAAGCTCAGGATCGCCGAGGCGCAGAGGCTGCTGGTGGACGAAGAGGCCGCCAAACTCGTCAACGACGAGGACATCAAGAGCGCCGCCCTGGCCAATGCCGAGAACAACGGCATCGTGTTCATCGACGAGATCGACAAGGTGACTTCACGCTCGGACCATGGGGGCGCGGAGGTGTCACGTCAGGGCGTGCAGCGCGACCTGTTGCCACTGGTGGAGGGCACCACCGTGACCACCAAGCACGGCATGGTGCGCACCGACCACATCCTGTTCATCGCCTCGGGTGCCTTCCACCTGGCCAAGCCCAGCGACCTGATCCCGGAGCTGCAGGGGCGTTTCCCGATCCGGGTGGAGCTGGGCTCGCTGTCGGTGGACGATTTCGAGGCCATCCTCACCAGCACGCACGCCAGCCTGATCAAGCAGTACCAGGCCCTGCTCGCCACCGAAGGCGTGACGCTCGAGGTGGCGCCGGAAGGCGTGCGCAGGCTGGCGCAGATCGCCTACGACGTGAACGAGCGCACCGAGAACATCGGCGCCCGCCGTCTGGCCACGGTGATGGAGCGCCTGCTGGACGAAATCAGCTTCGATGCGCCGCGGCTTTCCGGGCAGACCGTGCGCATCGATGCCACCGCCGTCGACGCCAAGTTGGCCGAGCTGTCGCGCAACGAGGATTTGTCGCGATTCATCCTCTGACGCCGGCCGGCACAGAGGCTACAAGGCCAAGCGGTGCGCCTGCAGCGCCAGCAGGCCCTCAAAGACCAGTGACTCGATCAACTCGTGCTCGATTTCGAGCGCCGGCCCGACCTTCCAGCCTGCGCCGCCGGTCATCAGTGTGAGCGGTGGCGCGCCACATCGGCGCGTCAGGTGTCGGTGCATGCGCTCGATGGCGCCGGTGATGGCGTAAGTGCCGCCACTGGTCAGGCCATCGCTGGTGTTGGTGGGGAATTCCACCACCTCGCCCGTTGGCACGCGCAGGCCGGCGGTGCCGCTCTCCAGTGCGCGCAGCATGATGCCGTGGCCGGGCAGGATCAAGCCGCCCAGGAAGCGTCCGTTGGCGTCCAGCGCATCCACCGTGACGGCGGTGCCGATCATCACCACCAGCGTGGGCAAGTTCAGGCCTCGGGCCCTCACCAGGTGGCGTGCGCCGATCTGTGCCACGAAACGATCCGCGCCCAGCCGACCAGGGTAGTCGTAGCCATTGACCACGCCGCCGTCGTGTGCGCTGCTGGCCACCCAGCGTGGCTCGACATCCCACAGCTCCAGTTGCTCTTCCACCCGTCGCCGCACGGCGTCGCCTGCAACGTTGCAGCCCAGCATGCTGCCTGGCGCCGACAACTGCTTCCACTCATTCTCGGCAAGCTGGTCGATGTTCTCCAGGAACACCGCTCCATGGGCCAGCAGCGGCGCGCCCGGCTGCGGCGAGGCATACCGCGCCCACTTCAGGCGCGTGTTGCCGATGTCGATGGCGAAGAAGCCCATGTCCGCTAGCGTATCAGGACGCCTTGTCGCGATGGCCCTGCCGCCTCAGCGTTAACCCGAGGCGCCGGCTGCCCCGCGGCGCATCCGCGACAATCGGCCATGACGAGCCCCACACTGATCATCACCCAGAGCTTCAGCGATGCCGACGCCGCGTTGGCGCACGCGACCACCATCTACGAGAGCGGCATCGCGCACTTGCGCCAGAGCTTGCAGGACTTCGTGGCGGGGCAGAGCCCGAGCGGGCGGGTGCGCGCCTGCTACCCCTTCGTGCGGGTGCGCACCGACACCGTGGCGCGTGCCGATTCGCGCCTGTCCTTCGGCTTTGTCGCCGGGCCGGGCGTCTACGAAACCACGTTGACCCGTCCTGACCTGTTCGCCAACTACTACCGCGAGCAGTTCACGCTGCTGCTGCAGAACCACGGCGGGCCGATCGAGGTGGGCATGTCGCGGCAGCCGATCCCGATCCACTTCTCCTTCGCGCAGCACGACCACGTCGAAGGCACCATGTCGGCCGAGCGTCGCATGCTGATGCGCGACCTCTTCGACCTGCCCGATCTGGCCGCCATGGACGACGGCATTGCCAACGGCACTTTCGAGCCCGGGCCGCGCGACCCGCTGCCCCTGTCGCTGTTCACCGCGCCACGGGTGGACTACTCGCTGCACCGCCTGCGCCACTACACCGGCACCACGCCGGAGCACTTCCAGAACTTCGTGCTGTTCACCAACTACCAGTTCTACATCGACGAGTTCGTGCGCCTGGGCCACGAGATGATGGCCAAGCCACACGGCCAAGGCGGCTTGCTGGGCGACTGGCCCAAGCACACGCTGGACAGCGATGCCTACATCGCCTTTGTCGAGCCGGGCAACGTGGTCACCCGACGGGCCGGCCACGCCGCCGATGCGGGCGATGCCTTCGGCGCCGCCCCGCCGCGTCCACCGCAGATGCCTGCCTATCACCTCATCAGAGCGGACGGCAGTGGCATCACCATGGTCAACATCGGTGTGGGCCCGGCCAACGCCAAGAACATCTCCGATCACATTGCCGTGCTTCGCCCGCACGCCTGGCTGATGCTGGGCCATTGCGCCGGCCTGCGCAACACGCAGCAACTGGGCGACTACGTACTGGCCCACGGCTATGTGCGCGAGGACCATGTGCTGGACGAGGAACTGCCGCTGTGGGTGCCGATCCCGCCACTGGCCGAGGTGCAGCAGGCCTTGGAAGAGGCCGTGGCCGACGTCACCCAGCTCAAGGGCTTCGAGTTGAAAAGGATCCTGCGCACGGGCACGGTGGCCTCCACCGACAACCGCAACTGGGAATTGCTGCCGCACCCGGGCCCGGAGCGCCGCTTCAGCCAGAGCCGCGCGGTGGCGCTGGACATGGAAAGCGCCACGATTGCCGCCAATGGCTTCCGCTTCCGGGTGCCCTACGGCACCCTGTTGTGTGTCAGCGACAAGCCGCTGCACGGCGAGATCAAGCTGCCGGGCATGGCCAATGCCTTTTACCGCGAGCGGGTGGACCAGCACCTGCGCATCGGCATGCGTGCCATCGAGTTGCTGCGCAAGCAGCGGCTCGATCAGTTGCACAGTCGCAAGCTGCGCAGCTTTGCGGAAGTGGCGTTCCAGTAGGCCGCGGCAGGTCGTGCCACTTGTTTGCGCCAGCGCAAGCGAGGTCCAAACGGCGCGGCTCGTGCGGCGTGGCAGGGCCCGGGAAGGCGCCTGGCAGCACTAAAATGCTGCGGTGCAACATTTTATCCCGGAGGGATCATGAATCTATCGAACAGGGTCGCCGTCATCACTGGCGGTGCAAGCGGCATCGGCCGCGCCGTGGCTGCTGCCATGGCACAGCGGGATGTGACGGCGGTGGCGCTCGTCGACATGAGCGAGGCGGTCGAAGACGTCGCCGCCAAGCTCAATGCCGAAGCTGGTCGCACCTTCGCCCTGCCCTTCCATGGCGACACCACCGACGAGAAGTTCCGTGCATCGGTCTTCGATTCGATCAGCAGCCAGTACGGCCAGGTTTCGTTGTGCGTGCCCGCCGCGGGCATCACCCGCGACGAACTGGCGGTGCGCGTCGACAAGGTGACGGGCAAGGCGCGCATCTACCCGCTTGAACAATTCAAGCTGGTCGTCGACGTGAACCTCATCGCACCCGTGTACTGGGCGCTGGAAATGATCGGGCGCATCGCCGAGGATCGCGCGGCCAAGGGCCTGAAACGCTGGACGGCCGACGAGCACATCCAGGGCTCGGTGGTGTTCATCGGCTCGATCTCGTCGCAGGGCAATCGAGGCCAGATCTCCTATGCCAGCACCAAGGCGGGCATCGAAGGCGCCGCGGCAACGATCATGAAGGAGGCGATGTTCTACGGCGTGCGTTGCAGTGTCATCCACCCCGGCTTCACCGACACGCCGATGGTCCGCTCGATGGGCGTGGACTACGTGGCGAAGAACATCCTGCCGTTCACCCAGCTCGGCCGGCTGATCCAGCCTGACGAAATCGCCGACGCGATCTGCTTCATGCTCGGCAGTTCGGCCGTCAGCGGCGAACTCTGGGTCGATGCAGGTTGGCACGCGCCGGCCTAGCGCTGCTCTACCATCACCCCACCGGAATCGTCAACGCAACGCGTCGAGTGGAAGACATGACCAAGAAGATCAGCACTGCCCCCACCACCCAGGACATCGACCGGGACTTCCGCGCCCAGGTGGCGCAGATGACCTCCGGCCTGGCTCCGACGGCCTTCACCACCGCCTGGGCGGACTGGGCGATGCACCTGGCCTTGTCGCCGGCCAAGCAAAGCGAGCTGCAACAGCACGCGCTCGAGCGCCTGCAGGACACGTTGACCTTCGGACTTCGCGCGTTGGGTGGGGCACCAGTGGCGCCTTCCGAGAGCTTTGCCGGAAAGCCCGATCGGCGCTTCGAAGGACAAGATTGGACGAACTTCCCCTTCAACGTCTATGCACGCGCCTACCAGAACAGCGTGGCGCTGATGAACGAGGCAGTGCGTGATGTCGGAGGGGTCACCGACTACCACGGCCAGCTGGTGGAGTTTTCGGTGCGCATGCTGCTCGATGCAGCGTCGCCGTCAAACTACCTGGCGTCGAATCCGGAGTTGCTGGCACAGACCCAGTCCGAGCAAGGGCAGAACCTGGTGCGCGGCTTCAAGCACGTGATCGAAGACATCGACCGCACGCTCAAAGGGGCCGCACCGGCGGGCACCAATGAGTTCGAGGTCGGCAAGAACGTTGCGGTGACCCCCGGCAAGGTGGTGTTCCGCAATGAGCTGGTCGAGGTTCTCCAGTACGAGCCGACGACCAAGACAGTCTGCGCAGAGCCGATCCTGATCGTGCCGGCCTGGATCATGAAGTACTACATCCTCGACCTGAGCCCGCGCAATTCGATGGTGAAGTACCTGGTCGACCAGGGCCACACGGTGTTCATGATGTCGTGGAAGAACCCCGACGAGAGCGACCGCGACATCGGCATGGACGACTATGTCGAGAAGGGATTCCGCGCCGCGCTCGACGCCGTCACCGCCATCGTGCCGAAACGCAAGGTGCATGCCGTGGGCTACTGCATTGGCGGCACCTTGCTCGCGATCGGCGCCGCCGCACTGGCGCGCGACAAGGACGAACGCCTGGCCTCGATCACGATGTTTGCTGCGCAGACCGATTTCTCCGAGCCCGGCGAGCTGGCCTTCTTCATCAACCCGAGCCAGTTGGCGACGCTCGAGGCCACGATGCACCGCAAGGGCGTGCTCGAGAGCAAGCAGATGGGCGGCGCCTTCGCGATGCTGCGCTCGCAGGACCTGCTGTGGCAGCCCATCATCAACCAGTACCTGAAGGGCCAGCGCGACCGGATGATCGACCTGATGGCCTGGAACGCCGACGGCACGCGCATGCCCTGGCGCATGCACACCGAGTACCTGTACAGGCTCTACCTCGACAACGAACTGGGCACGAACCGCTTTCCGGTCGGCGGCAAGCTGATCCGGCTGTCGGACATCCGCGTGCCGATGTTCGTGGTGGGCACCGAGGCGGATCACGTCGCGCCGTGGAAGTCGGTCTACAAGGTGGACAACCTGGTTCGCTCCGACGACCTCACCTTCCTGCTCACCGCTGGTGGCCACAACGCGGGCATCGTGGCCGGCCCCGTCCATCCCAAACGCCACTACCGCATCCGCACGCGCCGGCTGGTCGACCCGCATCTGGCACCCGAGGACTGGATGGAAGACGCCACGAAACACGATGGATCCTGGTGGCCGGCATGGCAGGGATGGCTGGTCGCACATTCCAGCGGCCAGGGCAAGCCGCCTGCCATGGGCGCCGCGGGCAAGGCCTATCGCGTCGTCGACGACGCCCCGGGCGCGTACGTGCGACAGCGCTAGCGCGCTGAAAACCGCGGCCGAATGCGCCTTACGGCCGCGTCGACTTGGGGCTTGGCGCCTTTGGACGCGACACCTTTGGGCGCGACGCCTTGCGAGCCACGGGCTTCGGGTGGCGGACGGGCTTGGCAGGCGTCGGGTCCGGCAGGATCTCGCGCAGCATGGCCTCACAGTCGCCCCGCGACATCACCCGCGGCACCGGGTAGTTGGTGTTGGCCTCCCAGCAAGCGGACTGGGCCAACTCGGCGATGTGCTCATCACGCAGGGCGTCGAGCTGGCGCGGGATGCCCAGCGAGCGGTTCATCGCCTCCACCGAATCCAGGAACTTCTGCGCCAACTGGCTCTCTGGCTCGCCCGGCGCGCCCAAGCGTGCGCGCAGCGCCAGCTTCGCCAACCGGGACTGGGCGGCAACCACGCTGAAGCGCAACACCGGCGGCAGCATGATGGCGTTGGCCAGGCCGTGTGGCGTGTGGTAGAGGCCGCCCAACTGGTGCGCAATGGCATGCACATAGCCGACATTGGCACGCGTGAAGGCCAGCCCGGCATAGGTCGAGGCCAGTGCCATCATCTCGCGCGCGACCAGGTTGCGGCCATCGTCGAAAGCCAGCGGCAGGTATTGGTAGATCATGCCCACCGCCGCGAGGGCCATGCGGTCGGTGAAATCGGTGCCCCACTGTCCGATGTAGGCCTCCACTGCGTGGGTCAGCGCGTCCATGCCGGTGGCGGCGGTGATGGGCGCGGGCAGGCCTGTCATCAGGCAAGGATCGAGCGCCGCCATGCGCGGCACGATGCGGGTATCGGCGATCACCAGCTTCTTGTGGTGCTCGGGATCCGAGACCACCGCGGCCACCGTCACCTCGGAGCCAGTGCCCGCCGTGGTGGGCACGGCATAGATCGGTGCCGGGCCATGCAGGCCCTTGAAATAGCCCACCAGTTCACGCGGATGCCTGTGGTTGGCTGCCGACAAGCCGATGGCCTTGGCGGCGTCCATCACCGAGCCTCCGCCGAAGGCGACGATGGCATCGCAGTCCCCGTCGTTGAACCTGGCAATGCCCTGCTCGATCTGTGGCAATGGCGCATCGGGGGTGACCTGGTCGAACACGTCGAACTCGGCACCCGCCTTGGACAGGGCGTCGGTCATCGGCGCCATCAGCCCGAGCCGCACGATCACCTCGTCGGTGACGATGAGGATCCTGCGGTGCGCGAAGGCGCCGATGGCTTGCCCCAGCCGTTCACTCGCACCGGGCCCCACCAGCAGCATGGGTTGCGGTATCGGCAACACGCGCGTCACCACACCCGCCGCACGCTTCAGCGCGGGCAATCCAACTGAACGCGCCATGTCGCTGATCAAGCTTGTCACCGTGTGTTCCCTCCACCATTGCCTGCAGTGCAACTCTGGCCCAGAACTTTCATGAAGAGCGTGATCAGCATCAGCCTTGGTGCAAGCAGCCAGGACTTCGAATTCGGCACCACCTTTCTGGGTCAGAAGATGCATGTGCGCCGCCTGGGCACCGACGGCAGCACGGCCAAGGCCATCAAGCTGCTCAAGCAGTGGGACCAGCAGGCCGACGCCATCGGCCTGGGTGCAGTCAAGGACAGCCACAGCCTGGGGGCGCGTCGCTTCATCGTGCGGGACAGCCTGCGCATGCAGCAGGTCGTGTCGCGGACGCCCGTGAGCACCGGGGCGCGTCTGGGCGACATCTTTCTGGAGTGGTCGGTGCGGCATGCCCAGGTCGAGCTGGGTCGCTACTTCGACAACGCCCGGGTGCTGTTCTTCTCGGGCATGGCACACCACAAGCTGGCGGCCACGATGGCCGAGTACAGCGACAACCTGATGTTCGCGGACCCGTTGCTGCAACTGGGCATCCCGAAGCTCCTGACGTCACTCGACGCACTGTCGCTCTACTCCGCCGGCGCGCACCAGGTCTCGGGCTGGGGACCGCCGCGGGTGATGCCCGCTGCGCTGATGAAGGAGTGGACCCAGTTCGTGCTGCGCAAGGCCATGCTCAAGGCCACGGTGGTGGTGGCGCCGGTGCACGAGCTGGACCATTTCGGCCTCGAAGAACTGGCCGGCAAGACGATCATCACCGCCACGGTGAACGACCGGCGCATCGCACGGTTCAAGGACAAGGGCGTGCGCCTGGTGGTGGACGGCTCGCCGGTGATGCACGGCCATGTGCTCGGGCCGGACCTGCTCGACGCAATGATCCTGGCCGCCACCGGCAAGGCACCCGCGGAGATCTTCGAAGAGGACTACCTCGAGATCATCGGTGGCCTGCAAACCCAGCCGCGCATCATCTACCCCAATGGCGTGAAGCGGATGAACCGCTTTGCGTTCGTGATCCATCCCTTGTCGCAGGAATACTTCAAGGTGATCAAGCCGATCGAGATGCTGTCGCGCGTCTCGCCGCCGCTGTTCCTGAACTCCCTGGAGAAGGTGATGGCCTATGCGCCACCCTTCGTCTACTCGCGAGTCGAGGGCATTCGTTCACCGACGGGCGTGGAGGCCGAAGGCTGGTTGATCTCGGTGGGCGGCACGCCCAAGGAGATCATGAGTCACAACCCCGAATTCACCTACCGTCGGTTGCTGGCCGCAGCCGACATGGCCAAGCGGCTGGGCGCGCAGATCATGGGCCTGGGCGCGTTCACCAAGGTGGTGGGCGATGCCGGCGTCACCGTGGCCAAACGGGCCTCGCTGCCGATCACGACGGGCAACAGCTACAGCGCCTCGGCGGCGCTGTGGGCGGCCCACGATGCGCTGCTGCGCATGCGGCTGCTGCCGCCGCCCAATGGCAAGGAACGGGTGCAATTCAAGGCCATGGTGGTGGGTGCGACGGGGGCGATCGGCGCGGCCTGCGCGCGACTGCTGGTGCGTGCCGCCGAAGAAGTGACCCTGGTCTCGCCCGAAACCGCCAAGCTGCTGGCGCTGAAGGAATCGATCCTGCAGGAGACGCCCGACGCCAAGGTGGTGCTGTCGGCCCGCGCCGACACCCACATTGCAGAGATGGACATGATCGTCACCGCCACCTCTGGTGCGGGCAAGAAGGTGCTGGACATCATGAAGGTCAAGCCCGGCTGTGTGATCACTGACGTGGCCCGACCGCTCGACCTGCCGCCTGAAGAAGTGGCCAAGCGGCCCGATGTGCTGGTGATTGAATCGGGTGAGATCCAGTTGCCGGGCGAAGTGTCGATGAAGAACATCGGCCTTCCCAAGGGCGTGGTCTACGCGTGCCTGGCGGAGACCATCGTGCTGGCGCTCGAAGGTCGGTTCGAGAACTTCACCGTCGGTCGCGCGATCGAATGGGAAAAGGTGCGCGAGATCTACCAGCTTGGCCTGAAACATGACATGAAGCTGGCCGCGATCTCGGGCGTCAATGGCGTACTCACCAACGACGACATCGCCCGCGTTCGCGAGTTGGCTCTGGCGGCGCGGGCGGCTCGGGGGCCGACGCCAAAGGCGAGCACCAGGGCGCGCAAGCTCGCGCAGGACAAGGCCGTGGCACCGGCGCGGCGCCGCGCGCCGGCCAAGAAAACGTTGCCGAAGTCCAGGCGCCGGGCCCAAGCGGCCTGACGCGGCCGCGGCCCTTCGGGCGCCATGCGCACGGCGCGACGCATCGGCATCGTCGCCGCGGCCGAATGTCTGCGGCAGCGCTATCCGAGCGCAGGGGCCGGCATCGGACAACTGCCCTCGGCCAGGAATACCGCGCCCAGCATCAGGCTCTGAACCTCGACTGCCTCGAGGCCTTGGGCGAGCAGGCTCCACGGCCGCCGCAGGCCCTGCAGCGACGACACCGAGCGCAGGGCCGCACCCAACACCGCCAGATTGACCGGCAGCGCCCAGACGGCGGCCCATTGCAGGCCGGTGGCCACCACCCGCGCACCGGGCTTGAGGTGTTGCAGCACATGGTTCAGCGCTTCGGGGCGTCGCAGGATGTCGTGGGTGAAGTGGAACAGGGCCGCATCGGCGAGCCCCACGATGGGGGCCTCTTCTGCCGGTGCACACATCAGCCGCACGTGGCGGTAGCGATGTTGGGCCACGCGCGCTCGGGCCCGGGCGATCATCTCGGGGCTCTGTTCGATGCCGATGATGTGGCCGCTGGCGCCCACGCCCTGCTTCAGCAGCGCCAGGCTCAGGCCGGTTCCACACCCGACGTCGAGCACCGTCTCACCACGTTGCAGCGCCAGCCGGTCGACGGCCTTGCGGCGCAGCGGCTCGAACAGCGCCAGTTCAAGGTCATAGATGCCCGCTCGCCGCCGGTACTGCGACAGCGCGGCGGCTCGGTCGGGACCCCTCGGGGGCTTGGCGGATGAACTCACGATCACGGCCCGGTTGCACGGGTCTGACCTTACTCCTGGCGGGCGACGACGAACAGCCGCTTGGGCAGAAGACAGCGACATCCGGCGGTCCTTCGGCAGCCCCCACTTGATCAACCCACCTCGCGCCACCGCCCCTGCCGGTGGCCGGAGGCACTCGTTCGCCCGCCGTCGGGCGCGGCCGCCCCTCAGGCCCGGCCCGGCCGCGGCAGGCGCCACAGCGGCGCCAAGCACGCCAAGCCCACGAGCGGCCCGACCGCCAACCAGGGCAGCAGCGTGGACAGCGGCATCCGTTGCGACAGCGACACGAACAGCTCGATGCTGACGATCGAAACCGCGAAGCCGATGCTGTTGGTCAGCGTCAGCACGCTGCCCACCGCGTCTGGCGGAGCGTTCTGCGCCGTCAGCGCCGAGAATTGCGGAGAGTCGCCCACCACGGTGATGCCCCAGACGATCAACCAGGCGCCAAACAGGGGCGTAGCGGCCTGCAAGGCCCAGGGCGATATCAGACAGCACAGACCGCTGGTCGCCAACTGGATGGCCGCCACGCGAGCCCCCCCGACCCGCTGCACCAACTGCCCGCCGAGCACACAGCCCACAACACCCGCGCCCAGGACGACAAACGCCGCCCAGGACAAGCTGGGGCCGCTCAGCCGCGTGGCCAGGATCATCGGCACCAGCACCCACATGGTGTACAGCTCGGCCATGTGTCCGAAGTAGCCCATGGCAGAGGCACGCACGCGACCGTGGCGCCACAAGCTGGCCAGCGCCCCGAATTGCAGACCGACGGCGCGCGCAGACGCGTGCGGCGGCTCAGGCACGGCCACGAACAGCAGCAGGCCCGCTGCGGCCGAGGTCGCTGCCACCACCAGCAACACCTGCGTCCACGGCCAGTGCGCGCCCAGGGCCCGCAGGGCATGCGAGCTGGCACTTCCCAACACCAGGGCCCCGACCAGCCATCCCAGCGCGGCGCCCAGGCCATTGGGGAACCACTGCGCAGCAATCTTCATCCCCACTGGGTAAATGCCCGCCAGGAAGAAACCCGTGGCCACGCGCCAGGCCCACAGCGCCGACATGGAGCCGCCGGTGGACGCGGCGCCCACCGTGCACGCGGCGCTGGCCAGGGCACACAGGAGAAACAGGCCACGTGGCGAATGCCGGTCGGCCAGCGCCAGCAGGGCAAAGACCAGCGTACCAGCGATAAAGCCCAGCTGCACAGCCGAGGTCAGGGTGCCCACGGCCTGCGCCGGCCAGCCGAAGGCCTGCTGCAAGTCGGGCATCACCGCATTCACGGCAAACCACGCTGAGGTGCCCGCGCACTGGGCCACCACAATCACGGGCAGCACGTACCGCGGCGCCGGGGCCTGCGGGCCAGAAGTCGGCGGCGCGGATCTCGGCGGTTGGCGTGCGGCAGCGGACATGCCCCGCAGCATACGGCCAGCTTGATCTTTGTTTGACGCCGCTCACTTGCGCGCTGTGCGCGACGGGCATAGGCTGAACCCCGCACCTGTGAGATGCGAGCCGCTGGCAATCACGCCCGGCCCCAACAAAGACAAGGAGTAACTCCATGCCAAGCCCAATCCCCGCCGGCGCCGTGCAGGTGTCCGACATCCGCACGCTGGCCCTCGTCGGGCCTGCCGCCGCCGGCAAGACCAGCCTCGCTGAGGCGCTGCTTCAACAATCCGGCGCGATTGGCGCCGTCGGCAGTCTGGAACGCGGCACCACCGTCAGCGACTACGACCCGATCGAACGCCGGCTGCAGCATTCGCTCAATGCCGCCGTGATGCACACCATGCACGCCGGCACCCGCATCCACCTGATCGACACCCCGGGAACGCCGGATTTCGTCGGCCAGAGCCTGCCCGCGCTCGAAGCGGTGGAGACCGCCGCGATCGTCATCAACGCGGCCACCGGCGTCGAGCCCATGGCCGTGCGCATGATGGAGTACGCCGCGTCGCGCCAACTCGACCGAATCATCATCGTCAACAAGATCGACACGCAAGGCGTCAACTTGGCGGCCGTGCTGGCCCAGATCCAGGCCACCTTCGGCAAGGAATGCCTGCCCCTGAACCTGCCGGACGCCGGTGGCACCAAGGTGGTGGACTGCTTCTACAACCGCGAGGGGCACAGCGACTTCGGCTCGGTGGACAGCGCGCACCGTGCGCTGGTGGAGCAGGTCGTGGAGGTCGACTCGGCCTTTGTCGATCGTTACCTCAACGACGGCGACGTGGATGCCGCCGAGCTCCACGCGCCGCTGGAACAGGCCCTGCGCGAAGGTCACCTGATCCCGGTGTGTTTCGTTTCTGCCCGCACCGGTGCCGGCGTGGCCGAGTTGCTCAATGTGATTGTCAAACTGCTGCCGAACCCGACCGAAGGCAACCCGCCGGATTTCCTCAATGGCGAAGGCGAGGACGCGACGCTGATGCACGCGCAGCCCGACCCGGCCGCCCACGTGCTGGCACACGTGTTCAAGGTCACCATCGACCCGTATGTGGGCAAGTTGGGCGTGTTGCGCGTGCACCAGGGCACGATCACCAAGGACAGCCTGCTCTACGTGGGCGATGGCCGCAAGCCGTTCAAGGTGGGTCACTTGTTCATGTTGCAGGGCAAGGACCACGTCGAAGTGCCGCGCGCCGTGCCGGGCGACATCTGTGCCGTGGCCAAAGTGGACGAATTGCAATTCGACGCTGTCCTGCACGATGCCGCAGAGGACGATCACATCCGCCTCAAGGCGCTGGACTTCCCGACGCCGGTGCACGGTCTGGCCATCTCACCCAAGCGCCGCGGCGATGAGCAGCGCATGTGGGAAATCCTGGCCAAACTGGTGGCGGAAGACCCTTGCCTGAAGGTCGAGCATGCGGCCAGCACCAACGAGACCATCGTCTACGGCCTGGGTGATTTGCACCTGCGCATGCTGCTGGATCGCCTGCGCGAGGTGCACAAGTTCGAGGTGGACACAAAACCGCCGCGCATCGCCTACCGTGAGACCATCACCGCCAATGCCGAGGGACACCACCGCCACAAGAAGCAGACGGGCGGCGCCGGCCAGTTCGGTGAGGTCTATCTGCGCATCGAACCGCTGCCGCGTGGCGCTGGCTTCGAGTTCCTGGACCAGGTCAAGGGCGGCACGATCCCTGGGCAATACATCCCCGCGGTGGAGAAGGGTGTGCGTGAGGTGCTGGCCATGGGCGCCATTGCCGGCTACCCGGTGGTGGACGTGCGGGTCATCGTCTACGACGGCAAGCACCACAGCGTGGACAGCAAGGACATCGCCTTCGCCACTGCCGGCCGCAAGGCTTTCATGGCGGCGATCCGCGAGGCACGTCCGGTGGTGCTGGAGCCCATCGTTGACCTGGAGATCACCTCGCCCGACCACGCCATGGGGGACGTCACCGGCGATCTGTCGGCCAAGCGCGGGGTGGTCACCGGCACGCACAATGGCGCCCCTGGTGCGATCGTGATCAAGGGGCAGGCGCCGTTGTCGGAACTGAGCGGCTACCAGATCCGACTGAACGCCTTGACCAGTGGGCAGGGGCGTTACACATTGGCGCTGTCGCACTATGAGGCTGCGCCGCCGACGGTGCAGCAACAACTCACCCGCGACTTCACGGTGCACGACGACGATTGATCGGGCATGGGTGGTGAGCCTGCGCGCTTACGCGCCTTGAGCACGCAGATCCGGGGCCGCCTTGTTGGCGGCCACTCCCATCTCAAGCGCAAGCAGCGTTTATCATCGGCGCATGATTCCTGTGCATGACGTCGCGCGCACCCGGCTCGACAACGCGCTGTTGCTGTTCGACGAGTTCGTCCGGGTGAGCGCGGCCACCCCCGATGTAGCCACCCTGCGCGGCCTGGAGCGGCGTTTCGCGGAGCGGCTGGAAATCCAGCCCAGCTACTGGAGCCAGATCAAGAGCCGCTCGCGACAGATCGGCGAGCGGCTTGCTCGGCAGTTCGAGCAACGCTGCAAGAAGCCGGTCGGCTGGATGGATGTGCCGCACGTGACGGGTGGCAACCCGGCCGCATCACAAGGCCTTGCACCCCAAGCGTCCGCCTCCCTGCCGCTGGACGACGACGAGCGCTTCATTGTCGGACTTGTGCTCACTTACTACCGCCGGCACCCACAGCGGGCGCGCACACGATTGCTCGATCTGCTGGGCGAGGTGCTGACCCCCATGCCAGAGGCGCCTGCGGACACGCCTCCGCCGCAGGGAGGACGACCGGCTGCAGTGCGAGGCGCAGCACGAGTCGCGGCACCTGCCGAGGACTTGGCACTGTGGGCCAGCTCGGCCGCTGGCATCGCCCCACTGAAGAAGAAGCGCTGAGTGCGTGGCAGCACACCGTATCCAGACAAACCCGCATTCGGCAATTTCGCTGCGTCAGGGCCTTGCAGAAGATAAAGAAGTGTTTATCATCTGCGCAAGTGCTTGAGATCGCTGCCCGGTCTTGATCGCACGAAGCCACGATCCTCCACCCCCAACCCAATGCCGACCCTGCCCATGTCATTGCCTGCCTTCCACCTTGTTGTGCCCACGGCGCGCTGCACCTCTCGAGTGCGCATCTGGACTCTGCGGGTGGCCGGTTTCGACATTTGCAATCGCTTTGGAGCGCCCCCGGGCGCCATGGCTGGCTGAGCTGCATACACAGCAGTCCCAACCACCACGGCCCGGTCCGCTTCAGCGTCCCGGGCCGTTGTCATTGGTTTGCGCGATTTCCCTTCCTCACTGCATTGGAGAAGTTCATGAAATTCACCGTCCGCACTGCCAAGCCCCGGAACCCGTTGGTGGCCGCCAGCCTGCACCGCCACGCCGGCGCACATCGACGTTGTCAGGGCGCCAAGCGCCAGCAGTCCAAGCGCGAAATGCTGCGTGAACTGCGGCACCAACATCCCCCATGTCGCTGAACACAGACGCAAGGCAGCCTGTCGCAGGCTGACCCGATGCGCCAAGGAGTTGCCCCACATGAGCAAGACCCTTCAGGCCTTTCATGGCCCTCTCGCTGCCCAGCCAGGCAGCACCGCACGTCGCGCCACCGCTGCCGCGCTGCGAGCCGCCAGTCTGGCGCTGGCCCGATTGGCACGTCGCGTGCGCGTCGCTCAAGGCCGTCACGTGGCCCAAGGGGCGCCCGAGCTTGAGTTTTACGCGGAAGCCGGCGCACCCGAAGGCGCGCTGTACATCGACGGTGAACTGGTGGGAACACTGCCTGGTGTGAGCCGACTTTGATCGACCAGGGATTGGACCGGGTGGTGCGCGGCAGGGCTCGCGGGTCGGACCAGGCACTGCCGGCTGGTCCGACCCGCGCATCCACTCAAGCCGCCACGCCGGTTTGCCGATATGCTGGCGACGAACCCGCACCAAGATGAACGCGCCGCCAGACGAACCATTCATCACCAGTCCACTGCCCGACGTGGCCACCTGGGTGGCGGCGTTCCAGCGGCTGGACATTGCAGTGCTGGCCGACACGTCGGCAACAATCGAGGAGCTGCGGCCCATCGAGGAGTCGGTTGACGCGCACATGCTTTCAGATGCGCTGGGCGGCGATCCGCTGATGACGCTCAAGGTGCTGCGGCACGTTGCGGCACTTCGCAGTGCACGGGCCACAACCGATGCGGAGACCGTCACGGCGGCGGTGGTTCTGCTGGGAATCACGCCGTTCTTTCGGGCGTTCCAGTCGCTCCCCACCGTAGAGCAGCGATTGTCGGCTCTGCCCGGCGCATTGGGCGGGCTCATGGAGGTCTTGCGCCGATCACACCGAAGTGCGCAGTTCGCATTGGGATTCGCCGTGCATCGCATGGATCATGATGCAGCGGTGATCCACGAGGCAGCGCTGCTGCACGACTTCGCGGAGATGCTTTTGTGGCTGCACGCGCCCAGTTTGGCGTTGAGCGTCCAGCGGGAGATGGCTGCTGATGCTTCGCTGCGAACCGTGGACGCCCAGCGGAAGGTGCTGAACGTGCCGTTGCCCGATGTTCAACAGGCCTTGATGCGTCAATGGCGACTGCCCGAATTGTTGGTTCGCATCAGCGACGACCACGCCAGCGTCGCCCCGCAGGTGCGAAACGTGCAGTTGGCCATTCGCATCGCTCGGCACAGTGCCCAGGGCTGGGACAACCCCGCGCTGCCCGATGACTTTGCCGAGCTTGGTGGCTTGCTCAACCTAGGGCTTTCCCACGTGCAGCAACTTCTTCTCGAGCTCGATGCATGAGCTGAGCTGGCGCCCGATCTGGGACCGCGGGCAATTGATCTCTTAGCCGACGCTCCAGTTGGGCGTAGACACGATGATTGGTGCGCCCAGCCACCGTTGCAGGCCGCAATGAACCCCGTCCTTGAGCGAAGAGCCGCCGTCTCGACAGGCTACGTTCACGTAGCTGAACGTGGGGAACGTGATGTCAGACGACATGGAAGACCGGCCCGGCGACTCGTGGTCGGACGCAGAGCGACGGCCGCAGCGTGTATGACGAGGCGGCCAAGGCCGAACTGGTGGCTGCATGCGGCCGCCCCGGCGCGTCGGTGTCGCGGCTGGCACGCGAGTGCGGGATCAACGCGAACCAGCTCAGCCGCTGGATACGCGAGCACAGCCAGCGTCGGCAGCGTGCCGTTGCCGTGTCGCCGCCGCAGGGCCCGGCATTCGTTGCGGTGTCGGTCCAGGCGCGGCGCCGACGATGCCGGGCTACAGCCCGCCGGCCGTGGGCATGAACTTGCAGGCGCGACTGCCCAACGGTGTGGTGTTCGACCTGCGCGATTGCGATCTGCACCAGGCCGGCGTCGTGATCGAGGCGCTCGGGAGGCTGCGGTGTTCCGCTTCGACGAAACCCTGAAGGTCTACCTGCACCGCGAGCCGATCGACTTCCGGCTGAACATCAACGGCCTGGCACTGCTGGTAGAGAAGGCGCTGGGCCTGGATCCGTTCGCGCCGTGCGCCTATGTGTTCAGCAACCGCCGGCGCAACCGCGTGAAGATCCTCGGCTGGGACCGCAACGGCTACTGGTTGCTGCTCAAGCGCCTGGAGCAGGACCGCTTCATCTGGCCGGCGGCCGATGTCGTGCCGACCTTGACGGTGGAGCAACTGCACTGGCTGCTGGAGGGCATCGACATCGCCGTCGTGCAGCGCCATCCCCAGCGGATCTACGAGCGCGTGGCCTGAGCAGGTAGCCTGACCCCGTCGCGACAAACGCGACCACTGTATGACTTGGTTGCGCGAGCTCGGCATTGTTACGGAAGGATGCGAGGATCGGGCGCACATCCGCAGGCGCGATAAAGAGAATGCGCGCCGATGACTCGCATGCCCATGCCCGAAGAACTCGAAGCGCTGAAGAAGGCGTTGAACGATGCCCTGGGCGAGTTGCGGGTGGTACGCACCGAACGCGACCTGCTCAAGGAGCAGCTCAACCGCTTCAAGCGCCAGCTCTTCGATGCCAAGAGCGAAGTCAGCGCCGCGCACCAGAAGGACCTGTTCTTCAACGAAGCCGAGGTCGAGGGCGCGCAAGCCCAGCCTGCCGCCGCCGAGACCGAAGACGAAAAGATCGAGGTGCCGGCGCATAAGCGCACCAAACGCGGCCGCAAGCCGCTCGACCCGGCCCTGCCACGCGATGTGCGGCGCCACGAACTGCCTGAAGACGAGCGCGTGTGCCCGCACGACGGCGCGGCTCTGCGCGAGATCGGCGTGGAAGTCAGCGAGCAAGTGGATGTCATCCCGCAGCAGGTGCGCGTGATCCGCCATGAGCGGGTGAAGTACGCGTGCCCGTGCTGCGACGGTGGCCTGCGCCTGGCTCCGAAGCCGCCGCAGGTCATCCCCAAGGGCCTGCTCAGCGAGGCGGCGCTGGCCTGGGTGATCACGTCGAAGTACCTGGATGGCCTGCCGCTGTACCGGCAGGCCGCACTGCTGGGCCGCTTCGGCGGCACGGAACTGTCGCGCAACACGCTGGCCGCCAGCGTCGTGCGGGTAGGCCAGGCGACGCAACCGGTGATCAACCTGCTGCGCGACGCGCTACTGGACTCGTTCATCGTTCACGGCGACGAAACCGAGGTGCAGGTGCTCAGGAACCGGGACGAAAAGCCCAGGCCAAGAGCTACATGTGGGTGCAGATGACCCAGGCCAGCGGCGAGGACGGCACCGGCCCGCCGATCCGGCTGTTCGGCTACTCGCCCAGTCGCAGCACGCACGCAGCCAGGACACTGTATGAGGGCATGCGGCCGGGCGGCGCGTTGATGAGTGACGGCTACGAGCCTTACGCAGCCATTGCCGAGCAGCACCGGCTGGTGCACCTGGGCTGCTGGGCGCACTGCCGCCGGTACTTCCACGAGGCCTTGCAGGCGCTGCCCAGGACAAGCGCGGGCCGGAGCAATTGCCGGCGCGCTTCATCGAGCTGATCGGCCGGCTGTACAAAGTCGAGGCCGATGCTCGCCGCGACGACCTCGATGCCCATGCGCTGCAGCAGCAGCGCACGCGGCACAGCAAACCGGTGCTCGAGCAGATCGAGGCCGTGGCGCTGCAGCATCTGCATGGCGTGCTGCCGGGCAGCCTGCCAGGCAAGGCACTGCACTACCTCACCGCGCAATGGCCCAAGCTCGTTCGCTACGCCGATGACGGACGCTACCCGATCGACAACAACGCCTGCGAAAACGCGATCCGCCCTTCGTCGTCGGAAGACGGAACTGGTTGTTCGCCGACACGGTAGGCGGCGCCAACGCCAGCGCGAACCTGTACTCGCTGCTGCAGACATGCGTAGCCAACGGCATCGACGGCTACCGCTACCTCAGTGCGTTGCTGGTTGCGTTGCCCAGGGCCAAGACCGTCGAAGACTACGAGGCCCTGCTGCCCTGGCGCCTTGCCGCGGCTGATCGCTGATCAACAACCGGCGCACGGCGCACGGACGCGGTTGATTGACCGC
>JADKIA010000027.1 GCA_016721465.1 Ideonella sp.
GGTGGAGCAACCGCACTGGCCGCTGGAGGGAACCGACATCGCCGGCGTGCAGCGCCGTCCCCAGCGGATCTACGAGCGCGTGGCCCGAGCAGGTAGCCTGACCCCGTCGCGCCAAACAGCGAACGACCAGACGACTTGTCGCGTGAGCTCGGTATTGCTACGGAAGGAGACGAGGATCGCGCACATCGGCAGGCGGGCGATGATGGAGAATGCGCGCTGATGGTTCACATGCCCGAAGCCCAAGAGATCAAAGCGCTGAAGAAGCCGTTGACGCTGGCGCACGGCGAGCTTCGCGCGTTGCGCAACTGACCGCGACCTGCCTAGGGAACAGCCAACCGGTTTCAAGCGCCAGCTCTTCGATGCGCAAGAGCGAAGTCGCGCGCACCAGGAAGGACCCGTTCTTCAACGAAGCCGAGGTCGAGGCGCAGCCCAGCCTGCCGCCGTGGCGAGACCGAAGACGAAAGATCGAGGTGCCGAAGGACCGACGTCGCAAGACCGGTACCAAACGCGACGCAAGCCGCCGGGATCCCGGCCCCTGGCACGCGATGCGGCGCCACGAACTGCCTGAAGACGAGCGCGCGTGTGCCCGCACGACGGCGCGGCTCGCGCGAGATCGGCGGGAAGCCGAAGCGAGGCGAATGGTGGTCATCCCCGCGCAGCAGGCGCGCGTGATCCGGCATGAGGCGGTGAAGTACGCGCTGCCAAGCCGACGACGGCCTGCGCTCCGGCCCGAAGCCGCCGCAGGGTCATCCCCAAGGGCCTGCTCAGCGAGGCGGCGCTGGCCTGCGGGGGATCACATCGAAGTTCTGGATGGGCTGCCGCTGTACCGGCAGGCCGCATTGCTGGGCCGCTTCGGTGGCACGGATCTGTCGCGCAACACGCGGGCCGCCAGCGTCGTGCGGGTAGGCGGCAGGACGCAACCGGTGATCAACCCGACACGCGACGCGCTACTGATTCGTTCATCGTTCACGGCGACGAAAACCGAGGTGCAGGTGCCCGCGGAACCTGGGACGAAAAGCCCAGGCCAAGAGCCGCATGTGGGTGCAGATGACCCAGCCAGCGGCGAGGACGGTACCGGGCCGCCGATCCGGCTGTTCGGTTACTCACCCAGCCGCAGCACGCACGCGGCCGGGACACTGTATGAGGGCATCGCGGCGCGGCGAGCGACGGTCGAGCCTGGCAGCCATGCCGAGCAGCACGGCTGGTGCACCGGGCTGGCGGCGCAGCCGCCGGTACTCACGAGGCGCAGGCGCTGCCCGCGACAAGCGCGGGCCGAGAGCCGGCGCGCCCGAGCCCGGCCGGCGGTAAAGTCGAGGCACGCTCGCCGCGACGACTCGATGCCCATGCACTGCGCGGCAGCGCACGCGGCACAGCAAACCGGTGCTCGAGCAGATCGAGGCCCTGGCGCTGCAGCATCTGCATGGCGTGCTGCCGGGTAGCCTGCTGGGCGAGGCACTGCACTACCTCACCGCGCAATGGCCCAAGCTCGTTCCGCTACGCGGGCCAAGACCGTCGAAGACTACGAGGCCCTGCTGCCCTGGCGCCTTGCCGCGGCTGATCGCTGATCAACAACCGGCGCACGGCGCAAGGACGCGGTTGATTGACCGCTTACCAAACAAAAAGGGCCCAGCACAGCTGGGCCCTTTTGAACTTGCGAGCGGCGCTCTCAGAGCGCCACACCACCTGACGATCAGGCCTTGCGGCGAGTGCGCAAAGTGAGACCTGCCATTACCAGTCCTACCAATGCCAAAGAGCCGGGCTCAGGTGCCTGATGAATGGCGTCTGACGTATAGGTGTACTCGACGGTGGCTCCACATCCGCCTGTAGTGGGATGGGAGACCCCGATTGAAGTGTTGCTACCGGCATTTGAAGTGAAGGCGGTTACGGATAGACACGAGATAGTAAAGGTGCCGTTGGCATCTTGCAACTCCGCTACGAACGTCGAGAGATCGAGATCAAGCGATGCAGTGATGGGCAGCTGTCCTGAGTCATAGCTGTAGACCCCACCATTGCCGCCCACAGTCTGAGCGCCAGTCGTGTAGCTCAATCCCAAGTCACCTCCTGGGATACCACTGAACAATGCGTCGACCGAAGCCATATCGCTGTGAAAACCAAAATCCATCCGCTGCGTCCCATTCAAATCAGCGCTCGACGTGCCGTTGTTTGTGAAGGTAATGCTGCCTTTGATGCCGGCGGTGATGGTCAAAGACACGCTATCCAGGTGCCCCAAACTTGGGTCGAAAAGTGAAGCGTACCGGTTTGCGAGACCTCCGGGTTCACAAGCCCAAACTGGAAGCTGTTGGACGAAGTGAACGTGTCGGCGTTGGCAGAGCCAACAACTAGGACCGACGCCGCGATGAGCGAGAGGCGTTTCATGGGGCAGCTCCTGGAAATCAATGAACGGTTGGGCAACTCGGGATCGGTGAGACAAGCCTCACATGTGTGGAGCACAAGCGAGTTTCATACCAAAGCGCAGTCGCGGAAAAAAGACTATATAAATCAACCTATTAGGGGAGCGATTTGAACCTGATCGGACTTGGCTGTAAAGGCCACCGACACGATACTACCCATCCTCCCCCGCACTTGCGGGGGCCGCGACTTGCTGGGTGTGCGTTTCGGCATGCGGGATGAACTGCGAGATTGATCTCGATCAACGATCGGGCGCGGCTCGCGTCGCCAATTCAGGCCGATGCCAGGCCGCGTCGGAGCCACGATGTCGTTTGGATTGGCCTAGCCACTAGCCTCAGGTCGTCCCCTACTCTCGCGACGTCGGTGAATTCAAATCCCTTGGCCTGAGCCAAGGCATTGAACGGCCCCAGCGACGCCATGGAGCGGCCGTCGCCGAGCAGCGTCGGGGCCAGGTAGACCAGCAACTCGTCCACCAGATTGGCCTGCAGCAATGCCGCATTCAATTTGGCCCCTGCCTCCACATGCAATTCATTCACACCGAGCCGGGCCAGGTGCACTAGCAACCCAGCCAGGTCGACCTGACCGTTGGAGCCCGTGATGGCGACAAGATGCGCGTCGCCTGAAAGGACTTCAATTCGAGCCGCGGGCGCCCCGGCATGAGCGATCAAAGCTTGCCCTGGCGCTTGAAGGAGGCGCGCGGAAGGCGGGGTCTGTAGCATGGAATCGACCACCACGCGCAGCGGTTGCACGTGCGTTGGCACCTTGCGCACGTCCAGCCTCGGGTCGTCGCTGAGCACGGTGCCGATGCCAGTGAGCACGGCGCCGGCACGTCGTCGCCAGGCATGGCCATCCGCTCGGGCCTCGGCGCCGGTGATCCACTGACTCACCCCGTTGGGCAAGGCGGTGCGACCGTCCAGCGAGGCGGCGATCTTCAATCGCACCCACGGGCGCTGGCGCAGCACACGGGACAGGAATCCGATGTTGAGCTCGCACGCGGCCGTGACCACAGGGCCGGGCGGGGCGACGGTCACGTCAATGCCGGCCGCGCGCAGGCGGGCGATGCCAAGGCCGGCCACCTGGGGGAACGGATCGACCATCGCGACGACCACGCGGGCGAGGCCGGCGCCGATCAAGGCATCACAACAAGGCGGTGTGCGCCCATGGTGGGCGCAGGGCTCCAGGCTGACCCATGCCGTGCCCCCCTGCACATCGATGCCCGCCGCCGCCGCTGCACGCAGCGCCATCACTTCGGCATGGGGGCCACCAACTTGTTGGGTGAATCCCTCGCCGGCCAGGCGGCCGTCGGCGGTGTGCAGCACACAGCCGACGCGCGGGTTGGGCTCGGACAACCCAATGGCGCCGGCCGCCAGCTCATTCGCGCGGGCCAGCAGCACTTCATCATTCGGCTGCAGCGCCGCGCCGGGCGGTGGGGCCACGGTCAAGGCTGGTGCTGGCGTGTGTTGGAGTTGACGAAGTCGCCCGCGCCCGGGTTGGCGGCCACATCCGTCGGGCAAGCCTTGGCGCCATGGACGACCAGGAAGTTCTGGTTGATCAGGTTGCCGCGCACGTTCAGGTAGTCGAGCGGATGGTCGGTGTTGGTGGTGACGTCGCTGGCGGCCAATGTGTAACGGCAAACGCGGTAGGTGCCTGCAGCATTGCCGACCAACCAGGCGGCACCACTGCCGTCGTCAAGGTAGCTGCCGGGCACCAGTACCGGCCGCCCGTTCCAGCTCTTGGTGGCGTTGGCCGTGGTGTCTGGGTAAACGACACAGAAGTATTCCACCGCCACCTGCGCGGCCGCCACGATGGATGTGGCCGGTGCATTGCTGTAGCACTGATCCGATGGCACGGGACGATTGCCCGAGGTGATGCCGGCCAAAACGCCCAAGGGCAAGGCCGGCCAACGCGGGTTCTCTGAATCCGACGCGGCCAGCGCATAGGACGCTTCATTCGCCACATCGGCTGGCGCTGGGAATGGCGTGACCCAAGGGCTGGCGTGAACGACAGGCGCGAAGTTGAGCGTGCCCGCTGCAATGGGCTTGAACGCACTGGTGCCGTTGTTGAGATCGGTGGTGACACCGCGCAGATTGAAGCGCACCAGGCCGGCAAGCAGTTGTGCCTTGGTGGCCGTGCAGTTCACGCCCACCACAACATCACCCGCATTCAGCAAGTCCGACGTCTGCCCGGCCAACACCGTGCACACGCTGGTGATCACGCCCGTGGTGTTGTTGAAGGTCCAGGCCACCGTGCCGCCTTCGACAGGCTTGAACGCACTTTCGCCATTGCCCATGTCGTGGGCCCGCACGGGGATGGTGGGGTGGCGCGACCTGCGCTGGGCCGCAGCGGTGCGGGTCGGCACCAACGAGGCCAGGCCCGACAATACCGGAGCCGCGGCGGCCAAAGTGTCCCCGAGCACCACGCTCTGGGCATTGCCCAGCCGGTCTTGCCAGGTGACTTCGACGGCGATGGCCTTCTGCGACGAACCGGCCGGTGTGACCACCCGGCGATTCAGGGTGAAGCTCGCGTTGGAATGGTCGCCCGGCAAGCTCACATTGGTGCCGAGTCGCTCGACAACCTCGTCCCAACCCAGCGGCGCGCCGGCCACCGCGGCCACTTCACGAAAGGTGCGCAGCTGCTCGATTTCCTCTTCGGCGATGCGGGTGGCCTCGGTGCGTTGCTTGGCCACGTCGGCATTGATGTGCAAGGTGGTCTGCACGCCCATTATCGCGAGCATGCCAAAGGCCATGACGGCCATCGCCACCAGGGCCTCGATCAGTGAGACGCCACGGCCACGGTTCAGCGGGCGCGCGACATGACGGATATGGGGGGTCATGGCATGCCCTATCGAGTGGGAACGACCTGCCAGCTGCCAGGCTGGCGGACGAACGAGCCGTAGCCCCGGTTGATGCGCTCCATCATGTCGGCGTCGTAGGCCACCGTGACCGGGCTGGCCCCCACGAAGTCGCGGCTGGCAACCACCGCGCCACGCACCAGGGAGCCGGCGGCTGTGGCGTTCCACAGCACGTCGCGCCCGCTGTAGATGAAGCCGTTGACCGTGATCTGGGCCGACAGCGCGACATCACCGCTGGCCACCAACATCAAGGGCTGTACGGCAGAACCCAAGGTGCCAGCGCTGTTCAGGTCGATGCTGCCGTCGATCCAGACGATGCGGCCGGGGTTGTTGGCGACCGCCGTGGCGAACGCAGGCGTCGCGCTGGTGCAGCCGCCGGCACAGTCCACGAACACACTGGCCGGTTGCCGGCTGTAGGTGGCGGCGTCCATCCCGAACATCGACTGGAAGAACTGCGGCGTGTTGGACAGCAGGCCCAGCGCAGCATCCTGCGCAATGCTGGTGTTCTCAGCCAAGGTGCCCGCGGGCCCCAGGAGATTTGCGATGTCCAGCGTGGCCGCCGGCATGGGATTGGCATTGCCATAGTGGATCGTGAAGCCACTCTTGGGGTCGGGGTTGCTGACAGTAAGCACGGTGGCCGGCGGGTTCATCGCGATGGCATTGCCGGCCGTCAAGGCCGCCACCGGCAGCACCGAAAGCGCACGGACCAGGGCCAGGTTCACCCGCACCCGGTTGTAGTTGCCGAATTCGCCAAAGGCCATTGCCGTCGACGATTCATGGCTGCCGCGGACATCCACCTTGAGCAGGCCGGGCATGCCGCCACTGTCGATCTCGACCTGGAAGGTCGGTGCGGAATTCGCAGGAAATGCCAAGGCGGGCTGCGGCACCGCCAAGTCCGGGCATTTGCAGGTCCAACCCGCGTTGGTCATCACACAGGAGGGTGTGAACAACGAGTTTGCCGCGCCCCACTTCGGCACGCTGTAGGTGCCGTCGGGTTGAAGGATGGTGTACCGATCGCGGAAGCTCAGGTCGGCCGCGACTGGCGCTGCCGGCGCCATGCAGTTGGCGTCGACCCGCGCACCACTCAACATCGCGATGGCCCAATCGATGCCCGCATCCGCCGCGCTCATCGCTGCGGTGGCGCGAAAGTTGTTGATCGACATGCGCTGCTCATAGAGCAGGTTGCGGTTGGTGTAGGCCGCGACCATCGCCATGACGAAGAACAGCACCATCACCATGGTGAGCGTGGCGACGCCAAGACGTGAACGTCGCGGTGCGCACCCTGTGCGTGCAATCGCGGCGCGGCTCATGGCGGGCACGCCCCAGTGACGTCGTCGTTGCGCAGGCGCACACCGCTGCGCACCGACCGCACCACGGTGGCGTCGTGAACGGCTTGCCCGGTGATCTGGATGGTCACATCGCGCACCTTCTGCCGAGGCCAACAGGCCGTGCCCCCGCCGGCGCACGGATTGGCACAGGGCACCACCAGCACCTGCTCATTGGGCGTCATGTCGAACTGTGTGACGCGCATGACATTGGAATCGGTCAAGGCCTGCCACCCGGCGGCGCCCACCAGCGATTCAATGGTTCCGCTGGCCGAATTCAAGGCAAAACCGAACTTCTCATCCGGATCGGACACGCCGTTCTCGGCCGCTGAAGAGAGCGCCTTCGAATAGGAAAACGTCACCTCATCGTCACGCCCACCACTGCCCGCCGATTTGTCGAAGCTCTGATACATGTTCGGCACTACCGATGCGCCCCAGGTGGTCGTGGCCGCCTTGCCCCAATACCCACTGCGCCGGACTTCACGGGCAATCAGGTCGGCTGTGGTTCGCAGGTCTTGCTGCATCTGGGTTTCCAGCAGCAGCAATCGGTTGTCCGAGAGTTGGTTGCTGGTCACCAGGGTGGCGCCGGCCAAGATGAACAGGCCGACCGCGATGCCGACCAGCAATTCGACAATCGACAGACCACGTATCGTTGGGTTGCGGCGCCACATGTGGGGCCCGACGGTCAGACTGGGCATGCTGGGTACCCCACGATTCTGGAACCAGCCGGTGCGCAGACTTGTGGCCGACCGGTCGCATTGGTCACCACGTTTAATACGCGCGAGTCTTGGCCGTCGACCTTGACCACTTGAGTTGCAACGCCGACGGGCAGTTTAGGATACCCATTGGGCGCCATGAACGCGAAGTCGCCGTTCAGTGGGCTGATGGCTACCTTCGTACTAACAAGTGAGGTTACGGTCTTCAATTCGACCAGAGTGTCCCAGTCCTCCCGCAGATTGGGGTCCGCGCTCTGGTTGCAGGCATTGCCTGCACCCTTCGTGCAGTTACACGCCATGTTGTTGTAGCGCGTGTGAACCACGTAGCACGTCTGGCTGCCCGCGACCTGTTTGAACGCAATCACTACCCGCTGGTTGCGCTTGATGGACTCGCCCCGCCCGAAGCGAATGTCCGCTGCAACCTCTGCGGCATTGGCCTTGACGCGCTGGATCACGATCCAGTCGACGGCCGATGGCATCGTCAGTGTCAGGATAACGCTCAGGATGGCCACGGTGACCAAGGCCTCGATGAGCGTGAAGCCTCGGCGCATCGGGTTGATCAGGTTGCGCTTCATTTGACCCAGCATGGGTTGTTGGCCGAGGTGTTGAGCGTGCTGCCGTCGCTCGAGCCGTATTCGGTCAAACCCGCATTCACGCCGCCGCCATCCACCATGCGGATCTGCAGCACCTGGCACTTGGTGTCGCTGGCCTGCGGTGAACCCGACCTGGCGGTGGCCGTGACCGTGTAGGTCTTCGCATCGTTGTTCGTGACCGCCACGTCGTAGTGGCCATCCGGCGAGGTGCTCGACACCTTCAAGCCCGCAGCGCTGAGATCCGCCGTGTAGGTGCCATTGTTGGCTCGCCACCGCTCCTGGGCGTGCTGCACTCTGGCCAGCGCGGCCACCGCATCCGAGCGACGGCTCTTGCGCAGCGAATCCATGAAACTCGGGTAGGCCAGCGCGGCCAGAACGCCAACGATGGCCACGGTGACCATCAACTCGATCAAGGTGAACCCCGAGGGCACCGGGCGCGGCAAGGACTGGTGATCAGGCATGGCCGGATTGTCTCGAACCGACGCCGCCTTCGATGCCAGTTTGGGCACCACCCATCGGCTCAAGGCGACCGTCCATCGTGCCGGCACCCTTTCATGGGGTTGGGCCGCATTCAGCAGGCTTTGTAGCCCTCGGGCTTGGGATCGGGCGAGCAGGTGCGGATTCGGCCCATCACGTTGACCACCTGGTGCAAGCTGCGCCCGGATGAGTCGGCCAGCTTGATCGTGGCGGTGGGCGTCACCGTGCCGCGGTAGGCGCTGAAGGCCAAGGACAGGTTGTTGGTGAGGTAGGCCACGCCGGTCTTGGCGTCGTGGCGTTGCAGGTGGGTGACTTCCGCGTCGCCCTCGCACACGGCCGGGCCGGCAGCGCCGCAGGTGCAGGCGTCCTTCGGCCCGGTGTGGATCAGGACGCAGCTGCCCTGGGCCAGCGGCTGAATCGCCAGCCGCACCGTCTGGCCCTTCAGGATGGCCGTGGACTTGGCCAGTTGCAGTTCGCTCTCCAGCTCAGCCGCCGTGGCCTGCAGGCGCTGGCTCAGCGTCAGCTTGCGCATGCCGTCGATGGACGCCGTCAGCGCCGAGGCGGTGATGGAAACCGTCATCAACAGCTCGATGGCCGTCAGGCCGCGCTGGCGCAGGCGCTGGCAGGCGGTGTGGCGGTTGCTTGATTTGGCGGACGGGTGGGTGTGGGACATCTCGCTCTCCTGATGCGTGGATCGGTAGAGCGAAATTTAGAAGCCGGCGTGAGTTTGCGCGTCGCCCTGGCAGGGGGAGCGCGCATCCAACAAGGTGGGCCCCCGAGTGGGGGTATGAACTGGAACAGCCAGGCGGATGGGGTGGACCACGAGCCCGCCCGGGGCGTGCGCTCAGATGTCCCGAATCAACTGCCGGAACTCGTCCACGTCCTCAAAGCTGCGATAGACGGACGCAAAGCGCACATAGGCCACCTTGTCCATGCGCTTGAGCTCGCGCATCAGCAGTTCACCCAGCCGGGCGCTGGGGACCTCGCGGGCGCCGGACGAGAGCAGCTTGTCCTGGATGCGTTCGAGCGCGGCGTCCACCTGCTCCACGCTCACCGGGCGCTTGCGCAGGGCCAGCAGCATCGAGCCGCGCAGCTTGGCGGCGTCAAACTCTACGCGGGCGCCGTCCTTCTTGACCACCGCCGGCAGCGCGATCTCGGCGCGCTCGTAGGTGGTGAAGCGCTTGTCGCACTTGAGGCAGCGACGACGGCGACGGATTCGGTCGCCTTCGTCCGACTCCCGCGTCTCGACGACCTGGGTTTCCTCGTGGCTGCAGTAGGGGCAGCGCATGGATCGGTCGTCGCGGCGATCCCGACGCGGCTCAGCCGCGGTACACCGGAAACTCGCGTGTGAGCACGGCCACCTTGTCGCGAACGGTGGCCAGGTTGGCCTCGTCCTGCGGGCGGTCCAGCACGTCGGCGATCAGGTTGGCGGTGGCGCGGGCCTCGCGCTCACCGAAGCCGCGCGTGGTCATGGCCGGCGAGCCCAGGCGGATGCCACTGGTGACCATGGGCTTCTGTGGGTCGTTGGGGATGGCGTTCTTGTTGCAGGTCATGTGGGCGCGGCCGAGCAGGTTCTCGGCGTCCTTGCCGGTGATGCCCTTGGCGCGCAGGTCCACCAGCATCACATGGCTCTCGGTGCGGCCCGAGACGATGCGCAGGCCGCGCTGCACCAAGGTCTCGGCCATCGCGGCGGCGTTCTTTACCACCTGCTGCTGGTAGGTCTTGAAGTCGGGCGACAGTGCTTCCTTGAAGGCCACCGCCTTGGCGCCGATCACGTGCATCAGCGGCCCGCCCTGGATGCCCGGGAAGATGGCACTGTTGATCTGCTTGGCCACGTGGTCCTTCATCAGGATCAGGCCGCCGCGCGGGCCGCGCAAGGTCTTGTGCGTGGTGGTCGTGACCACGTCGGCGAAGGGCACCGGGTTGGGGTAGACGCCCGCGGCAATCAAGCCGGCGTAGTGGGCCATGTCGACCATGAAGTGCGCGCCGATCGCCTTGGCCACCTTGGCGAAGCGCTCGAAATCGATGCGCAACGCATAGGCCGAGGCGCCAGCGATGATCAGCTTGGGGCGGTGCTCGATGGCCAGCCGCTCCATGGCGTCGTAGTCGATGGCTTCCTGGGCGTCCAGGCCATAGCTCACCACCTTGAACCACTTGCCGCTCATGTTGAGCGCCATGCCATGGGTGAGGTGGCCGCCTTCGGCCAGGCTCATGCCCATGATGGTGTCGCCTGGTTGCAGCAGACCAAAGAACACCGCCTGGTTGGCTTGCGAGCCGGAATTGGGCTGCACATTGGCATGCTCGGCGCCGAACAACTGCTTGGCCCGATCGATGGCCAGCTGCTCGACCACGTCCACGAACTCGCAGCCACCGTAGTAGCGCTTGCCGGGGTAGCCTTCTGCATACTTGTTGGTGAGCTGCGAGCCCTGCGCCTGCATCACCGCGGGCGAGGCGTAGTTTTCGCTGGCGATCAGCTCGATGTGGTCTTCCTGGCGAGCGTTCTCGGCCAGGATGGTGGCATAAAGCTCCGGGTCGACGTTGGCGACGGTGGATTGGGTGCGACTGAACATGGGCGGTCCTGGGGTGGCAGCTGAGGGCCCGGCAGCCGCGACGCGCAGGTCATCTGCATGTCGAACGGCTTCGAGCTGCCCAGGCGAACGGCGGAACGGCAGCGGTGCCCTGCTGGCACCGGCCGCTCGCGCTTCCCGGTGGTGAACCACCTCGGCCCTGTTCGGGCCTCATCGCCAGTCGCGCGAGGCCTTGAAGTGTAGCGGAGCGTTGATCAATGCAGCAGCGCGACGCGTTCGACGACGTCGGCTTCGCCCGGCGCCCCCGAGGCGGCCGGCCGGGGCGGCTCGGCCACCGTGCTGATTGCTGGCTCATCGGGCGTCTGGGGCCGGTAAACCGGCAGTGGCGCGGTGAAGGACACCGACTTGCCGCTGGCCACCAGGCGCAGATGGGTCTGTTCTGCCAGCACCTTGACCACGTAGCCACCGTCTTGTCCGGTGATCGCGGCGCCGACGTAGGAGCGCAGGCCGGCTTCGAGTCCGCCTGCGCGGGCAATGCATTCCTTGAGCACCTGCACGCCCACGCGCAGGTTGGTCACCGGGTCAAAGGCGGCGCGAATGCCGCCGAAGGCCTGGTACTTGTCGTCGTGCACCCGGGTCATCACTTGCATGAGCCCTTGGGCGCCCACGGGACTTTGCGCAAACGGGTTGAAGCTCGACTCCACCGCCATCACGGCCAATACCAAGGTCGGTTCCACGCCCATGCGCTGGCCTACGGACCAGGCTTCCTGCACCAGCCGGCTCAGCGGTTCGGGCGCCACCTTGTAGCGGCGCGACAGCCAATTGGCCACGGCAGCCTGCTGTCGCGGCAGCAGGTGCGGGTCGGTTGCGGTGGCGCGGTCGACGGCCGAGGGTTCAGCCAGATCGGCGAGATCGTCCACCGGGGTGCCCTCGCGTGCCTCCTGGCGCTCTTGCAGCCAGGCCAGGGTATGTTGTTCCAGGCCATGCCGCAGGTCGGCCCGGGTGCCGGCAAACAGCAGGGCGGCCACCACGCAGAAGCCGACCAGGGCGAGCGAGTTGTGACAGACGTCCAGCAGGCCGTGGCCGACGTCGCGCAGGAACACCAGCGAAGAATCCTGACAGGCGCTGCGCCATCGGCGCAGACTGGAAATGATGGTCATGCTTGTTCCTCACTGCTGCGTCAGAGTGCCATCGGGCAGTTTGGGCCCGGCCTACGGCAACTGGCGTCGATAATCGAATGCTTGGGATCGACGGGTGTTGAACACCTCTTCGTCGTGCCTGCGGCACCGGCTGTCTCGCCATGCTCGCATTCCCAACAGAACGTCGCTTCGGGTTAACCCTGAAAGCGGGCGTGATCGGATTCTAGGAAGCCTTGAAATAACCAGTCAAGCATAAGAGACTGTGTTCTTATAACAATATGACTCAAAAATACCGTGACCTCCGGGACTTCGCCGGGCAATTGGAGCGCATGGGCGAGCTGCGTCGCGTCGCGGCTGCCGTGTCTCCAAAGTTGGAAATGACGGCCTTGGCCGACCAGGTGCTGCGCGCGGAGGGCCCGGCGCTCTGGTTCGAGCGCTCACCGGTGGCCAGCATGCCGGTGCTGGCCAACCTGTTCGGCACGCCGCGCCGGGTGGCGCTGGGCATGGGTGCCGACAGCCTGGCTGACCTGCGCGACATCGGTCACCTGTTGGCCAGCCTGAAGGAGCCCGAACCTCCGAAGGGCCTGAAGGACGCCGGCAAGCTGGTGCAGATGGCCAAGGCGCTGTGGGACATGAAACCCAAGCGTCGCCGCGATGGCCCTTGCCGGGAAGTGGTGGTGGATGCCGACCAGATTGACCTGTCCACCTGGCCCATCCAGCACTGCTGGCCGCAGGACGCCGGGCCGCTGATCACTTGGGGCCTGGTCGTCACCCGAGGCCCGCAGGGGGTGGAGCGGCCCGCACGCGGCAGAACATCGGCATCTACCGGCAACAAGTGATCGGCCGGCGCGAGGTGATCATGCGCTGGTTGGCGCACCGGGGCGGCGCGCTCGATTTTCGCGATTTCGCCAGCGCCAATCCGGGCAAGCCATTTCCGATCGCCGTGGCCCTGGGTGCGGACCCGGCGACCACGCTGGGCGCTGTGACGCCCGTGCCGGACAGCCTGTCCGAGTACCAATTCGCCGGCCTTCTCCGCGGCGCGCCCACCGAGCTGGTGGACTGCGAGGTCGGTGAGCCGGGCTGGCCCTTGCAGGTGCCCGCCACGGCCGAGATCGTGCTGGAAGGGCACATCCCGGTGGCCGAGCCCGGCTTCACCGGGCACAGCCCGCACGGCGTGCCGTGGCGTGAACAGGGTGGCTACCTGCATGCGCAGGAGGGGCCATTCGGTGACCACACCGGCTACTACAACGAGCAGGACTGGTTCCCGGTCTTCCGCATCGACCGGGTGACCCATCGCCAGGATCCGCTCTACCACTCCACCTACACCGGCAAGCCGCCCGACGAACCCGCCGTCCTGGGCGTGGCACTCAATGAGGTGTTCGTGCCCCTGCTGCAGAAGCAGTTTCCGGAAATCGTCGATTTCTATCTGCCGCCCGAGGGCTGCAGTTATCGCATGGCGGTGATCTCCATCCGCAAGGCCTACCCGGGGCATGCCAAACGGCTGATGTTCGGCCTGTGGAGCTATCTGCGGCAATTCATGTACACCAAGTTCATCGTGGTGACCGATGACGACGTGAACATCCGCGACTGGAAGGAAGTGATCTGGGCCATCACCACGCGCATGGATCCGGTGCGCGATGCCACCCTGGTGAGCGACACCCCGATCGACTACCTCGATTTCGCCTCGCCGGTGAGTGGCCTGGGCGGCAAGATGGGCCTGGACGCCACCAACAAGTGGCCCGGTGAGACCTCGCGCGAGTGGGGCAGGGCCATCATCATGCCTGCCGAGGTGAAGGCCCGCATGGCGCCGATCTTCGAAGCCTTGATGTCCGGCCGAAGCGGCAACCCTTGAGCGACCCACGGGCCACCCAGCGCATTGCTCAAGCATTGCTTGCTCGGGATGACCTGCAGGCGTATCGTCGGGCTGTCTTCCATGTGAAGGCATCCAAGTACCCGCAGTCACTGCGGGTCAGGAGCCCCGGGCTCAAATCCCCCGGAGCTCCACACGGTGGTTCGCAACCACCCGCCCCTCCATCCGCAAGGTCTGGAGGGGTTTGTCGTTCTGGGGCGCGCAAGTCCTCAAAGGGGTCATGGCCGGGCTGCTGGCTTGACAATGCCGGCCACTTCAACTCGCGGTGCGACCCATGGCGACACACGAACTGATCACGCTCGGCGGCGGCTGCTTCTGGTGCCTGGAGGCGGTGTACGAGCGGGTGGACGGCGTTGTCGCGGTGGAGTCCGGCTACTGCAACGGCGAAGTGCCGAACCCGAGCTACGAGGCCGTGTGCACCGGTCGCACCGGGCACGCGGAGGTGGTGCGCGTCAGCTTCGATCCGCAGCGCATCAGTCTGGGCGAGGTGCTGGAGATCTTCTTCGTGATCCACGATCCCACCACGCTGAACCGGCAGGGCAATGACGTGGGCACGCAGTACCGGTCCGGCATCTACACCCACGCGCCCGAGCAGCTTGCCGTTGCGCAGGCCGTGCTCGCCGCGTTGCAAGCCAACAGTGCCGCGTCGGTGGTGACCGAATTGGCGCCCGAGCAGAACTACTCGCGCGCCGAGGCCTACCACCAGCACTACTTCGCCAACAACCCGGAGCAGGGCTATTGCGCCTTCGTCGTGGCGCCGAAAGTGGAAAAGTTCAAGCGCACGTTTGCGGCGAGGTATCGGGCCTGAGTGCCTGCGTGCCACGGCCCTGCGGGCGTGCCGCGCTCAGGGTGCGAGGCGCTCGCGCAGCCAGTGCCCGTCCACGTTGCGGTAGCTGATGCGGTCGTGCAGGCGGCTCTTGCGGCCCTGCCAGAATTCCCAGCGGTCGGGCACCAGGCAATAGCCGCCCCAGTGGGCTGGTCTGGGCGGCGACAGCGCGAACTGGGCCGCGTAGCGAGCCGCGCTGGCCACCAACACCGCGCGTGACGAGATGACCTGGCTTTGCGGCGATGCCCAGGCACCGAGGCGCGAATCCAGCGGCCGGCTCGCGAAGTAGGCATCGGCCTGTGCCGCATCCACCTGGTGAACGGCGCCTTCGATGCGCACCACGCGCTCCAGTTCGACCCAATGGAACTGCAGCGCGGCAAAGCGATTGCCCTCCAGTTCGCGACCCTTGCGGCTGTGGAAGTTGGTGTACCAGACGATGCCCTGCTGGTCGAAACCCTTGACCAGCACGATGCGCGTGGACGGGCGGCCGTCGGCACCCACTGTGGCCAGCGTCATGGCATTGGGTTCGGGCAGCTTGGCATCGAGGGCCTGCTGGAACCAGCTGGCGAATTGCTGGATCGGCAAGTCAGCGGACGCGGACTCGTCCAGTTCGGCACGCTCGTAGCTCTTGCGCAGGTCGGCGATCTTGGGGTCCATGCGACGAGTATGCCGGCTGTTCGCCTGCGAACGAGGGGATGACCCTAAGTGGAAGGCCTTAAGTGATCGTCCGACTGTCGCCGAGGTGTCATGACAGCCATGCTCCATGGCGTGAACCCAACCCCTGTGATCATCGTGCTGGCGGCGGGCCTCGGTCGGCGCTTCGACGACGCGCGGCACAAGCTTGCGCAGCCTCTGGGCAGCAGCACCGTGCTGGGACAGACGGTTGGGCATGCCATCGAGTCGGGGCTGCCCGTGGTGGTCGTGACCACCGAACCGCTGCTGGCCGAGGTGGCCACCCTCGTGGCCGGGCGCGACGTGGTGCTGATGCCGACATTGCAGCGTGCTGGCGGCGCGGGCGTCGGCATGGGCCATTCGATCGCGGCCGGCGTGGCCGCACGACCGAATGCAGACGGTTGGTTGGTGTTGCCCGGCGACATGCCGCTGGTGCGTGCCAGCACCTTGCGTGCGGTGGCCGCCGCGATGCCACAGCAGCCGGTGGTCTATGCACAGCACATGGGCCGCCGCGGCCACCCGGTTGCGTTCTCCGCAGAGCTGTTCTCCGACCTGGTTCAGCTCAGCGGCGATGACGGCGCGCGACGCATCGTCGCGCGCTACCCTTCGATGGGCGTGGACGTGGACGATCCCGGGGTGCTGATGGACGTGGACACCACCGCCGACCTGGCCGCCCTGCGGGCCAACCTGGCCGGCGCCCATCCGACCGGCTTGCGCTGATCCGGGGGGCTCAGGCCAACCCGGCGCGCCGGGCCAGGTGCACGAGCCGCGCCAACTCGCGGTCCAGCATTTGGCGTTCGTGCAATGCTTCGGCGGTGCGCAGCATGTAGTCCAGTGTCGTGCCATAACGGCCCCGTGCATGGCGCAGCACCTTGAGCATCTCATCGTCGTCGAGGTGCGCAAGGAAGTTCGGGCTGCGGCGGCTCAGCGTGAACGCCAGAGCGGGCACCACACCTTGAGGCGTGCGGCAGGGCAGCCAGCGCGGGTCGTAGACGCCCGTGGGCATCTCGCGCAACCAGAGCCGGTCCAGTTCGGCGTGAGCCCGATCGCGGGCAATGCGGAACACCATGCCCTTGCAGCTGCCGCCCGACACCAGCGCGAACACCAGTCCGGGGACCTCCGGCGTTCCGCGATTGACCCGTGAGCGCATGCGAAAACTGCGGTGCCAACCCTGCACCGTGGCGGTCCGATGCTCGATGCATTCGAACTCAGGGCGCCAGATCAGCGAGGCGTAGCCGAACACCCAGAGGTCGCCGTGGCCGCCCCACTGGCTGCGGGTAGCTTCGAGCAAGGCCTGGGGGTCGCGCGGCGGTGTCGGCATGGTGCGGTGCACAGCATGCCACGGGGGCCCGGCGGTATCGGCAATGTAACCAGGTTACTAGATACAGAGTGATTGGGTTACAATGAAGGCATGAAGGACGTCATCACCCGAGTGACCCAGCGCATTCGACTGCGCAGTGCTGATTTGCGCAGCGACTACCTGGCCGGTATCGATGCCATGGGTTCGCGCCCGCCAGGGCGCCAGCGCATGGGCTGCGCCAACGTGGCGCACGCCTTTGCGGCCATGCCCGGCGACGACCGCCTGCGCGTTGTGGCCGAACGGGCGCCCAACCTGGCCGTGGTGACCGCCTACAACGACATGCTCTCGGCGCACCAACCCTACCAGGCCTACCCTGAGCTGCTCAAGCGCGAAGCGCGGCGCCTGGGCGCCACGCTGCAGGTGGCCGGCGGTGTGCCGGCGATGTGCGACGGCGTGACACAAGGCCTGCCGGGCATGGAGCTGTCCCTGTTCTCGCGTGACACCATTGCCATGTCGGCGGCGATCGCCTTGAGCCACGACGTGTTCGATGGCGCCTTGCTGCTGGGCGTGTGCGACAAGATCGTGCCTGGCCTGCTGATCGGTGCGCTGCATTTCGGCCACCTGCCCTGCGTGTTCGTTCCGGCCGGACCGATGAGCTCGGGGCTGTCCAACACCGAGAAGTCCAAGGTGCGCGAGCGTGCAGCACAGGGCCTGGTGGGGCGAGATGTGCTGTTGCAGGCCGAGCAGGCGGCCTATCACGGCATCGGCACGTGCACCTTCTATGGCACGGCCAACAGCAACCAGATGCTGCTCGAGGCCATGGGCCTGCATGTGCCCGGGGCGGCCTTCATTCACCCCGACGATGACTTGCGCGAGGCGCTGACGCTCGAATCCGTGGGCATGCTGCTCGGGCTGACACGTCACCAACGCTATACGCCCATCGGTCGTCTGGTGGACGAGCGCGTGATCGTCAATGCCATGGTCGCGCTGCTGGCCACGGGCGGATCCACCAACCACCTGATCCACTGGGTGGCGGTGGCACGCGCGGCCGGCATCCTGATCGACTGGAGTGACTTTGCCGAGCTGTCTGCAGCGGTGCCGCTGCTGGCGCGTGTCTACCCCAACGGCAGCGCCGACGTGAACCAGTTCCAGGCGGCCGGCGGACCGGGTTTCGTGCTGCGCTCGCTGCTCGAGGCGGGCTTGCTGCACGACGATGTCAGCACCGTGGCGCCAGGCGGCCTGGCAGCCTATGGCGAGCGTCCGGTGCTGGCCGGCGGCAAGCTGGTCTGGCAGCCGCTGGCGGCCACAACCATCGACGACAGCATCGTGCGCAACGTCGAGCAGCCTTTCTCCGCCACGGGTGGCCTCAGGTTGCTCACGGGCGCGCTGGGTCGGGCGGTGATCAAGGTGTCCGCAGTGCCAGACGACCGGCACGTGGTCGAGGCGCCGGCCCTGGTGTTCGAGAGCCAGGAGGCTTTGCTGAACGCCTTCAACGCCGGCGAACTGGAGCGTGACTTCATCGCCGTCGTGCGCTTCCAGGGCCCGCGCGCCAACGGCATGCCCGAGCTGCACAAGCTGACCCCGCCGCTGGCGGTGTTGCAGGGCAAGGGCTTCAAGGTGGCGCTGGTCACCGATGGCCGCATGAGCGGTGCCTCGGGCAAGGTGCCCGCCGCCATCCATGTCAGCCCCGAGGCCCTGGCCGGCGGGCCATTGGCCAAGGTGATCGATGGCGATGTGATCCGCCTGGACGCTGTTGCGGGTGAACTCACCGTGCGGGTCGCCGACGCCGAATGGGCCGCGCGCCCCTTGGCCGTGATGGGTGCGCAAGCGCTTCGCTCCCACGGCCATGGCCTGGGCCGCGAATTGTTCGGCGGCATGCGCCGGTCGGTGTCCAGCGCCGAGCAGGGCGCTGTCACCTGGCTGTCGTCAGGCCACCCCATCGATGCCGGAGGTACCCCATGATCGACCCGTCCAGCCTGGCCCGGCACGGCCCCGTGATCCCGGTGATCGTGCTCAGGCGCGTGGCCGATGCCGTGCCCCTGGCCGAGGCCCTGCTGGCCGGCGGCGTGAAGGTGCTGGAGGTGACGCTGCGCACCGAGGCGGCCCTGGCCTGCATCGAGGCCATCGCGCGGGCGCTGCCCGAGGCCATCGTCGGTGCCGGCACCATCCGTGGTGCACTCGACGCGCGCGCCGCCCAGGCGGTGGGCGCGCAGTTTGCCGTGAGCCCGGGCTACACGCCCGAGGTGGGCGCGGCCTGCCGTGAACTGAAATTGCCGCTGCTGCCGGGCGTGGCCACGGCCAGCGAGGTGATGATGGCCTCTGCCGACGGCCACAGGCTGCTCAAGTTCTTTCCTGCACAGCAAGCCGGAGGCATCCCCATGCTGAAGGCGCTGGCCGGGCCCTTCTCCGACGTTTCGTTCTGCCCCACCGGCGGCATCACGCTCGAGACAGCGCCGCAGTTTCTGGCGCTGCCCAACGTGGCGGTGTGCGGCGGTTCGTGGTTGACGCCGCAAGAAGCGGTGGATGCCGGCGACTGGGCCCGCATCACCCGCCTGGCACGCGAAGCGAGCGCACTGCGGGCCTGAGCGCGAGCGCCAGCGACCCTTTACCGGCGGACCCGGTCAAGGCGGCAAGCCAGTCGGCCGACCTGACGCACTACCGAACGCCCGATCGAACGCGCTACCACGTGCCCACATTGGGCATCGATGCCCAGGGCTCGACCGGCGTCAGCGGTGCGCCGGTCTGCAGCAGTTCGATCGAGATCATCTCGGGCGAGCGCACGAAGGCCATGCGGCCGTCTCGCGGCGGGCGATTGATCGTCACGCCATGGTCCACCAGGCGCTGGCAGGTGGCATGGATGTCATCCACGGCGTAGGCCAGGTGCCCGAAGTTGCGGCCACCGGTGTAGACCTCGTCGGTCCAGTTGTGCGTGAGTTCGACCTGTGCGCTGCTGTCGCCCGGGGCGGCCAGAAATACCAGCGTGAACTTTCCGGCAGGCACGTCCTTTCGGGACAGCACTTCCAGGCCAAGCGCGTCGCGGTAGAAGCGAAGCGATGCTTCCAGGTCGCGGACGCGAACCATCGTGTGCAGGTATTTCATGGGCGGCCCGGCCGGGAGGGGGGGGCTGGCGGGCCGGGCCGCCGGGAGCAGAGGGTGTCGAAGATCCGGCAGGTGGTGGTGGCGTGCGCATGAACTTCACCTTCAGCTCCTGCGGCTGGTGCCGGGCCGGCATGCCGGGGGCCAGAGCGTTCAGCGCGCAGGCCGGTCCAGCCAGACGGCCAGGCCCTGTGCGTTGAGCTCCAGGTCGAGGGCGAGCAGGTCGAGCCCGCCGTTCACATCACCCACGCCATGGCGGCGCAACTCGTCGGCGAACAATGCGCGCATGGCGGACTTCAACGCTTCGTGCCGATCGGGCGCGTCCCGCAGGCGCAAGCCCAGATCCACCATGGCATCGAGCTGCCTCAGAAGCATGCCGGCCAAGCGCTGCACCTCGTCCACGCGGCCGTAGTGCGTGAGGTACATGCACCGCGGCTCGGCCTGCAAGAGCCGATGCACCGAATGGCGCAATGCATCGGGCTCGAACTGCACGGGCGTGGACGTCGGCAGCAGCCAGGCGCCTTGTGCGGTGTCGAAGTCGCGATAGCTCAGGCCGAAGGTGTCGCCGGTGAACCAGCCGCGGGTGCGCTCGTCCCAGATGCAGTGGTGGTGCCTGGCATGGCCCGGGGTGTCGATGAAGCGCAGGCTGCGCCCGGACAAGGCCACGGTCATGCCATCGCTGGTGGCCTGCACGCGTGAGTCGTCCACACCGATCAGCGTGCCGTACGAGCGCTGCATCTCTTCAGCACCATAGACGGCCAAGGCGCCCTCGTAGAGCGCGCTCGGGTCGATCATGTGGCGCGCGCCGCGAGGATGCACCAGCACACGGGCCCGGGGCAGCGATTGCATCAGCAGGCCCACGCCGCCCGCATGATCCAGATGAACGTGGGTGGGGATGACGTAGTCCACCGCATCCGGTGCCAGGCCCAGATCGGTGAGCGCCTGCAGCAGGCGCGGCACGGCGAAGTTGGTGCCGGTGTCGATGAACGCGGCACGCCCGTCTTCGACCATCAGGAACGATGCGTCGAACAACGGGCGGTGGAAGCCCGTGTCGATGACGTGCAGGCCGTCACCGATGGATTGGACGAAGGGCAGGGCCACGCGGTCGGATGCCTTCTGGCGGCGGCTGCGATTCAAACGGCACCAAAGCGCGCCAGTCGGGCGGGCGCTCGGCCCAATCAGGACGCCTGGTTGCTCACCAGGGCCCAGACGCGGCCCAGATCGGCCGCGCCATCGGTGCCTTGCACACTGCGCAACATCTGCACCGCCTTGGCCTTGGCCTTGCCACTCTTGAGCATGGCCACGCCCAGGCGCAGTTTGGCGTCCTCTGGGCGCTTCAATCCACCCTTGGCGATGCCCTGCTCGATCAGGCCGATGCCCTTGTCGCCCTGGCCCATGGTGACGTAGGCATAGCCGATCTGCACGAGATCGTTGCCTTCCTTCAGGGCCGCCGCCGCGGTGGCCCGACCGTCAATGGACAGCTTGCCGTCGGCTTCCTGCTTGTAGGCCAGATCGCGCAGGCGTTTGTGCCGTTCGGCCTCGGCACCGGTGCCGAGTGCGCCGGCTGCAAAGCCCTTGTCGACGATGTCCTTGCCTTCGGCCGGGTAGCCGGCCTGCAGGGCGAGTTGGGACATCTCCATGAACTCTTCGGTCTTGGTGATCAGACCGGTCGCCAGCTTCAGCCGCATGATCTCCAGCGCGAAACGGTCGGAGAAACCGCTCTTGCGCTGCAGGCGCGCCAGGTAGATGCCCCAGTAGTCTTTCTTGGGGTAGTAGGCGATCAGCTTTTCAAGCGTCGCTGCCTGCCCGGCGGTGTTGCCCGTGCGGGCTTGCGCATCGGCCAGACGCAGCAGGTCGCCCTCTTCGGGGCGACGCCCGCCTTGTTCGGCGTTGGACACTGCCGCAGCAGCATCGCGAGCAATCGCGCTGTAGTCGCCGCTCTGGCCCTGCACATAGGCCTGCAGTTGCTTCAGTTGGGCGCTGCCACCGCCGAGCGACTGCGCCTTTTGGATCCACTGGCTGGTCTTGCCCCAATCCTTGGCCTGGGAATAGGCAAAGGCCAGCGACTCGGCCACCTGGGCGGCCTCGCCGCCAGACACCCGCGGGAAGACCGCCTCGAAGGCCTGGATCGCCGCGCCGTTGTCGCCTGCGCGCTGAGCGGCGGCGCCCTTCATGCGATCGATCATCAACTGTTCGGCACCGGACTTGTTGCCCGCGCCCTCGGCCTCGCGCACCTTGGCCATGGCTTCGCGCGCCTTGCCGGCGCGCAGCAACTCACTGGCCTGCTGCAGGGGCTTGCCCACCTCGGGCCGCAATGCTTGCGCCTGGGCCGACACCACTCCGCCCAGCAACAGGGCGGCCACCAGGACGTTCAGGGATTTCATTGCGCGCGGGGCCTCAGTTCATGAACTGTTCGTTGCCGACCAGCCCGATCTTGGTGACGCCCAGGCGCTGTGCGCTGGCCATCACCATCGCCACCACCTTGTAGCTCACCAGCTTGTTCGGGCGCAGGTGCACCTCGGGTTGGTCGGGCATGGCGGCCAATTGCGCGAGCTTGTTTTCCAGTTCGATGCGCGTCGGCACGATGATGCCGTTCCAGCCGATGGTGCCGTCGAAGTCGACATCGATGCGCACGATCTCTGGCGGCTTGGGCGGCGGCGCATTCTTCGAATTCACCGGCATGTTCATCTTGACCGCATGGGTCTGCACCGGGATCGTGATGATCAGCATGATGATCAGCACCAACATCACGTCGATCAACGGCGTGGTGTTCATCTCGACCATCACGTCGCCTTCACCCGACTCGTTTCCAACTTGCATGGACATCGCAGGCTCCCTGTCTCAGTTCTTCGGCGGCGGTTCAGTGATGAACCCCACCTTCTGGATGCCGGCGCGCTGGCATGCCACGACCAGGCGACCCACGCTCTCGTAGCGTGCTTCCTCGTCGCCCCGGATGTGCACCTCGGGCTGTGGCTCCTTGACGGATTCCTTCTTCAAGTCCGCCACCAGGGCCTCGATGTCGGGCATGCGCTTGGTGCCCCAGAACACGTCGCCGTCCTTGGTGACGGCCAGCAGGATGTTCTCGGGCTTGGTCTGCGTGGGAACGTTGGTTTCCTTGGGCAGGGACAGCTTGGCACTTTGGGTGATCACCGGCGTGGTGATCAGGAAGATGATCAGCAGCACCAACATGATGTCCACCAGGGGGGTGGTGTTGATGGCCGAGTTCATCGCGTCTTCTTCGCCGTCGGGCGATCCAACGTTCATGGACATCGCGTAATCCTTGGTCGGTCACGGGCCTGCCGCACAGGGGCGGCAGTGCGCTCAGGATGGCAACTACTTCTTGGCCGACAGCAACACGTTGTGCACGTCGCCGGAGAACGCCCGCACGCGTTCCATCACCGTCTTGTTGCGACGAATCAGCCAGTTGTAGCCCATCACCGCCGGCACCGCGACGGCCAGGCCGAAGGCGGTCATGATCAGCGCCTCGCCCACCGGGCCAGCCACCTTGTCGATCGACGCGTTGCCGGAGATGCCGATGGCGGTCAGCGCGTGGTAGATGCCCCACACCGTGCCGAACAGGCCCACAAACGGTGCCGTGGAACCCACGGTGGCCAGGAAGGCCAGGCCATCCTGCATGCGGCTGTTGATGTTGCCCACGGCACGCTCGATGCTCATGCTGATCCAGGTGTGGCGGTCGATCTGCTCGACCAGCGTGCCCTCGTGGTGGTCGTCGGCCTTGACGCCTTGCTCGGTGATGTAGCGGAAGGCGCTTTTCTCGTCCAGCGCACCGGCCGCCTGCTTCATCGAGCTGGCCTTCCAGAACGCATCACCGATCTGGCCGGACTGCTTGAGCAGCTTGCCCTGTTCGAACAGCTTGGTGAAGATGATGTACCAGCTGCCCATGGACATGATGATCAGGATGATCAGCGTGCCGCGGGAGATGAAGTCGCCTTCCTTCCACAGCGCCTCCAGACCGTAGGGGTTGGCCACGCTTTCCTTGGCCACAGTCGCCACGGGGGCCGTCGCGATGGCCGGCACGGCTTCGGCCGGCGCGGACGAAGCCGTGGCCGCCGGCGCGGACGCCTGGGCCAAGGCCATGCTGGGCAGGGCAATGGCGGCGCTGGCCACCAGAAGGGCGGCCACGGGGGCGCGGAGGATGCGGTTCAGGAACATGTTGACTCCAGACAGGGGCTTTGGTGCGCAGTGCTCGGGTGGCGAACAGGCGACGCAGGTTGAAACGGAACGTGATGGGTTGGTTGGGGTGAAGACAGGACCGGGTCAGTCGAGCTTCCAAACATAGTCGACCACGGTGGTACCCCCGATGGGTTTGCCGTGCTCGTCGGTGCCGGGTTTGAAGCGGCATTTGCTGAGTGCGTCGACGGCCGTGCGGTCCAGCAGACGGTGCTCGCGCGACGCGCCCGCCGAACGTTCGACATCGGCCTTGGACACCACTCCGCTGGCGTCGACCACGAAGCGGATCTTGGTGGTGCCGGTGGCTTCCGCACGTGCGGCAGCAGAGGGGTATTCAGGCTTCTCGCAGGTGCTCACGTCGATCTTGGCCGCAACCGCCTGACGCACCGGAGCCGGAGCGGCTGGTGCGGGTGCCGCGGTGGGTGCCGGCGCGGGCGCCAGGGTCACCGGGGCGGCCGGCGGGGCCACACTCTGGACGCTGATCGCAGGTGCCGCGATCGGGTTGGCAATCTGCACTTCAGGCGGCGGCGCATACGACGGCGGCGGCGGCGCGAACTTGGGCGGCGGCGGCAAGTTCTCCGGCGGCGGCGGCGGAGGTGGTTTCACCTCGTCGATGATCTTGGTTTCGATCGGCGCCTTGATGACTTCGACGATCTTTCGTGCCAGGCCATTGACCAGGGCATAACCCAGGATGACGTGCAGCAAGACCACGACAACAAACCCGGCCATGTGCTTGCCGGGGTTTCTTTGTGATTCAGCGTAATCCACTCGTTGGCCTCCAGACGACCGGCCGCCGTACGGGCCGGTCTCTGCGAACTTTTTGTGATGGGGTCGACCTCGTGGGCCATCGGCAGCCCGTCGCTGCGACGGGGGGAACTATAGCGGCAAAGCCCGCACTGTCCGCTCGGTACAACACCTTAAGTCGATGGTGCTGAAACGCGGTGGTAACCGCTTGCATTTTGGCGTCGCATCTGATTGGCGCGAGCTTGGTGCATGGTGCACGCGCTGCGCACCGCGCACGGCTCAGGCCCGCACCAGCTTGGTGGCCAGGCGGTTGTGCTGCTCGACCAGCGGGCCGAGATCCACCGTGGTCAGGCGCCCCTCGCGAACCACGGCGCGCCCATTGACGATGGTGAACGCAGCGACCGTTGGCGCACACAGCAGCAAGGCTCCGACGGGATCGTGCACCGCGCCGCCGGCCAGGCCCAGGCTGCGCAGGTCGAACACGGCGAGGTCTGCCGCCATGCCTGGCGCCAGGTGGCCGATGTCGTCCCGACCCAGCACGGTGGCGCCGCCGCGCGTGGCCACCGCCAGCATGTCGCGTGCGGTCATCTCGGCTGGGCCGTGGTCGCAGCCGAAGGTGGGAGGACCACCCGGCAGCGCACCTTCCACCGCGCGGCCCACGCGAGCCAGCAGCAGGCCCTGGCGAGCTTCTGCCAGCAGGTGCGCGCCATCGTTGCTGGCGCTGCCGTCCACCCCCAGTCCCACGGGTACGCCGGCATCGAGCATGCGTCGAATGGGTGCTATGCCGGAGGCCAGGCGCATGTTGCTGCAAGGGCAATGCGCCACGCCCGTGCCGGTGGCGGCAAAGCGGCCGATGCCATGGGCATCCAGCTTCACGCAGTGGGCGTGCCAGACATCGTCGCCAAGCCAGCCCACGCTCTCGGCGTACTCGGCGGGCGTCATGTTGAACTTGGCACGGCTGTAGGCGATGTCGTGGTCGTTCTCGGCCAGGTGGGTATGCAGCCGCGTGCCCAGCGACCGCGCCAGCGAGGCCGATTCGCGCATCAGGTCGGGGCTGACCGAGAACGGCGAGCATGGGGCGGCCACCACCCTCAGCATGGCATAACGCCCATGGTCATGGTGAGTCTCGATCACGCGCTGGGTGTCGGCCAGGATCACTTCCTCGCGCTCCACCAGCGTATCCGGCGGCAAGCCACCATCGCTTTCGCCCACGCTCATGCTGCCGCGGGCCGCGTGGAAGCGCATGCCGATCGCGGCGGCGGCCTCGATGCTGTCGTCCAGGCGCACGCCATTGGGGTACAGGTAGAGATGATCCGAGCTGGTGGTGCAACCTGACAGCAGCAGCTCGGCCATCGCGACCTGCGTGGACACCTGCACCATCTCCGGCGTGAGCCCGGCCCAGATCGGATACAACACGCGCAGCCAGCCGAACAGCTCGGCGTTCTGTGCGGCCGGCACCGCCCGCGTGAGGCTCTGGTACATGTGGTGGTGCGTGTTGACCAGGCCCGGCAGCACGGCGTGGCCGCGCGCGTCGATCACCTCGTCTGCGCGAGCGTTGGGCGGCATCTCACCGGCAGGCCAGATCGATTCGATGACGGCGCCGCGCACCAGCAGGCTGGCGCCGCGCAGCTCGCGCCTTTGGTCGTCCATCGTCGCGATGACGTCGGCCTCGCGAATCAGCAGCGTGGGCAGGGTGGGCGGTGAGTGGGGCATCGACATGCCCGCCATCATCCCGCAACTCCAGACAGGGTCAGTGCGCGATCACCTGGCGCCTTGCACGTTGACGAACAGCGCGTACAGCGAGTGGCTGGCGGCCATGAACAGGCGGTTGCGCCGCGGCCCGCCAAAACACAGGTTGGCGCAGCGCTCGGGCAGGTGGACGTGGCCGATGGGGCGACCCTCACGGTCGAAGACGCGCACGCCGTCCAGTTCGGCCGAGGATGCTCCGGCGCGGCCGTCACTGCCCCAGCCACACCAGGTGTTGCCATCGGCGTCGACGGCGATGCCGTCCAGTGCGCCGGCGCCGTCGGCGTCGATGTGGCGCCGCTTGTTCGAGAGCAGGCCGTCGCCGGCCACGTCGTAGGCCCAGACCAGTCGGCTGGGCGCTGCGCGGCTTTCCACCACGTAGAGCACCGATTCGTCCGGCGAGAAGGCCAGTCCGTTGGGACCGGCCAGATCGTCCAGCACGCAATCGACGCGCCCATTGGCGGGATCGATGCGGTAGACGCCCTGCGGCAGTTCTGCGGTGGCCGGCTCACCTTCCCACCAGCCGTGGATGCCAAAGGGCGGATCGGTGAACCACACGGCGCCGTTGCGTTGACAGACGATGTCGTTGGGCGAGTTCAGGCGTTTGCCGTCGAAACGATCAGCCAACACGGTGATGGAGCCATCCACTTCGGTGCGGGTCACGCGGCGGGTGAGGTGCTCGCAGGCCAGCAAGCGGCCCTGCAGATCGCGCGCCAGGCCATTGGCATGGTTCGACGGACTGCGGAAGGTGGTGACCATGCCGGAGGCCTCGTCCCAGCGCAGGATGCGGTTGCCGGGGATGTCGCTCCACAGCAGGCAGCGGTGGTCGGCAAACCACTGCGGGCCCTCGGACCAGCGGCAGCCGCTGGCCAATTGCTCGACACTGCTGCTGTAGACGCGGTAGCGCGCGAAGGTGTCGTGCAGGATCTCCACCGCCGGGTCGGGGTAGCGCGCGTTCGGCGCAAAGGGGATGCTCGGTCCGTGCATGGTCACAGGCCCAGTGTGCGAGGCAGCCACAGGCTGAGTTGCGGCAGGTAGGTCACCATCAGCAGCACCACGAACAACGCGACGAAGAAGGGTTTCATGGCTTGCGTCACCACCCCCATGCTCAGCTTGGACACGGCGCTGCCGACGAACAGCACCGTGCCCACCGGCGGGGTGATCAGACCGATGCCCAGGTTGACCATCATGATCATGCCGAAGTGCACCGGGTCCACGCCCAGCATCTTCACCACCGGCAGCAGGATGGGCGTGGTGATGAGGATCAGCGGGCTCATGTCCATCAGGCAGCCCAGCACCAGCAGCATCACATTGATCATGCCCAGGATCACGAACTTGTTGTCCGAGAAGCCGACGAAGAAGGCCGTCACTTTCATCGGGATCTGCATCAGCGTCATGATGTAGCCGAAGGCGGCTGCAAAGCCGATCAGGATCATCACGATGGTCACCGTTTTCACCGTGCGGTGCATCAGCTTGGGCAGGTCGCGCCAGGCGTAGTCGCGGTAGATCACCATGGTGACGAAGAAGGCCCAGACCACGGCCATGGCCGCCGACTCGTTGGCGGTGAACACGCCCGACAGGATGCCGCCGAGGATGATCACCATGGTCATCAGGCCCCACAGCGCGTCTGCACAGATCTTCAGCGCTTGCTTCAGCGGGATCACGTCGCCCTTGGGATAGCCTTCGCGGTGGGCGGTCCACAGGCACAGCGCCGCCAGCACCAGGCCGGTGAGCACCCCGGGCACGATGCCGGCCATGAACAGGCTGGCCACGCTGACGGTGCCGCCCGCCGCCAGCGAATAGATCACCATGTTGTGGCTGGGTGGGATCAGGATGGCCTGGATCGAGCCGCTCACCGTCACTGCCGTGGCGAAGGGGCGCGGGTAGCCTTTCTTCTCCATCTCGGGGATCAGCACCGAGCCGATGCTCGCGGTGTCGGCCACCGACGAGCCCGAGATGCCGCCAAAGAACGTGGACGCCAGGATGTTGACCAGCGACAGCCCGCCACGGATGAAGCCCACCAGCACGCTGGCAAACGCCACCAGCCGGCGCGACATGCCGCCCTCGGCCATGATGGCGCCGGCCAGCACGAAGAACGGAATGGCCAGCAGCGAGAACTTGTTGACCCCCGAAGCGATCTGGATCATCACCGCATCGAGCGGGATGTCGATGTAGACCGCGCCCGCGAGTGCGGCCAGGCCGAGCGAGTAGGCGATCGGCACGCCGATGGCCATCAGCACGAAGAAGCTGCCCAGCAGGATCAGCATGTCCATGTCAATGGCCGCCGGCGGGTGCGGCGCCTTCGAGTTGTTCTTCGTAACGCATCAGGGCTCGGCGCGATTGATCGCCGAAGAAGCGCCGCTCGACGACGAACAGCAAGGTCAGTGCTGCACCCAGCGGCAGCGCGGCGTAGGTGGCACCGACCGGCAGCCAGGTCAGTTCGCTGATCGACTGGCCCCAGGTGGCGATGCAAAGGCGCGTGCCATACCCGGCCACGAAGCCCGACACCAGGGCCATCAGTGCATCCACCACCCAGACCAGCAGGGCTTGCAGCGGCAAGGGCAGACGCTGCGTGATCATCGTCACCGCGATGTGGCCGCCCGCCCGGTAGGCGCAGGCCGCACCGATGAAGGTGAACACCATCATGAACAGGATGGCGATCGGCTCGGGCCATTGCGAGCCGCTGCCCAGCACATAGCGCGTGAACACCCCCCAGGGGATGATCAGCGACATCAGCACGATGGCGATCCCTGCAGCCCACATCGCGGCGAGGTAGAGCCGGTCCATCCACTGGACGTAGGCGGGAAGGGTTGGACTGGGCAACATGGTTGGCGGCTGCGCGTTACTTCACCGCTTCGATGCGCTTGATCAGGTCGGTGAACTTCTCGCCGTACTTGGCGCGCACCGGCGCGGTGGCGTCGTAGAAGGGCTTGTTGTCGACGTCGATGAACTCGACGCCCGCGGCCTTGAGCTGGCCGGTGTAGTCGGCCACGCTCTTGTCCCACAGCGCGCGCTGTTCCATCTGCGCCTCGCGGGCGAACTTTCTCACCAGCGCCTGGTCGTCCTTGCCCAGCTTGTCCCAGGTGACCCGGGACATCACGAAGATCTCCGGGATGATCAGGTGGTTGGTCTGCGTGTAGTACTTGGCACCGGCCTGGTAGTGCTTGGCGGTGAACAGTGTGGGTGGGTTGTTCTCGGCGCCATCGACCACGCCGGTCTGGATGGCGGTGAAGACCTCGCCGTAGCCCATGCTGATGCCATTGCCACCCATCGCGTTCATGGTGTCGACGAACAGCGGGTTGCCCATCATGCGGATCTTCTGGCCCTTCAGGTCCTCGGGCTTGCGCACCGGCTTCTTGGTGTACAGGCTGCGCGAGCCGCCGTCCATCCAGCCCAGGGCCACCAGCTTGGCCGGCGAGGCGCTGATCTTGTCCAGCATCTCCTGTCCGATCGGGCCGTCGATGACGGCGCGCATGTGCGCCTCGTTGCGAAACACGAAGGGCATGTTGAACACGTTGACCTCGGGCACCACCGGCCCCACCGGGCCCAGCGAGGTGCGCAGGATCTGGATCGCGCCGACCTGCGTCTGTTCGATCATCTCCTTCTCGCCGCCCAGCACCGAGCCGGGGAACATCTGGAAGCTGATGCGGCCGTTGGTGGCAGCGCTGAGCTTCTTGCCCATGTTCTCGATGGCCACCACGTTGGGGTAGCCGGCGGGGTGCACGTCGGCGGCCTTCATCACCATCTTGTCCTGCGCCTGTGCAGGCAGGGTGGTCGCCAGCGCGGCCGCTGTCGACAGGGCGGCGAACCAGGTCCGGCTCAGGAGGGTGCGGCGTTGTTGCATGGATGTCTCCGTAGGGTCAATTCAAAGGAAGGCGCCGCGCGAGCGCCCAGGCACCGAGGCGGGTGCATCAAGTGGCGTCGAAGGGGCCGATGCCCATGAAGCTCCCGCCTTGAAATCGGTTTTGCGGATCGTTGGGGTCGGGGTGCACCGGGAGGTGGCCCACTCGATCGCGGAAGGCCTCGGCGTTGTCTTGGGGCTGGTAGTCGATGCGGGCCCAGCCGGCGTCGCTGTCGTACCAGCGGGCCGTGTTGGCAGAAATGCCATAGACCACCAGCGCGCCGACATCCCGCGCGCGCAGCGCAGCCAGCACCAGACGCGCCAGATCGGCATGGCTCAACCAGGTGGACAGGGCGCGGCGATCAAGCGGCGTGGGCGTGGCAGTGCCGATGCGAAGACTGACGGTTTCGATGCCATGACGGTCGAAGTACAGGCTCGCCAGGCCTTCGCCAAACAACTTGCTCAGCCCGTAGTTGCCGTCGGGGCGGGGCAAGTCTTGCGGCGTCACGCGCTCGTCGATCCTGCGGCAGCCCGTGACGTGGTTGGAGCTGGCAAACACGATGCGACGCACGCCCTGGCGCCGCGCGGCTTCATAGAGGTTGTGCAGGCCCAGCAGGTTAGCCTGCAGGATGGGCTGGAACGGCCCTTCCACGGCGATGCCGCCCAGGTGCACGACCGCATCCACGCCTTCGAGCAGGTGCAGCACGGCCCCGGTGTCGGCCAGGTCGCAGGCCAGGCCATCGGCCAGCCCCTGGGCGATCAGCGCCGGCCCGAGGTCACTGCGGCGAAGCAGCGCGCAAGCGGCGCGCAGCGGATCCGCCAGCACGCGGCCCAGCGTGCCGGCGGCGCCCGTGAGCAGCACGGTGCCCAGTCGATGGTGGTGATCGTTGCCGGTCATGGTCGGGAGTCTGGGTGCGTCTCAGGGTCAGCCCCCGACGCGGATCGTCGGGCTGCTGCCTAGAATATCGAAACAGCGTTTCAATCTCATTGGGGGAATCCATGCCTGGACCGATTCGCGTCGCCTCGTTTGGCGAATGCATGATCGAGTTGAACGGCGAGGCTTTCGGCGTCATGCGGCAGACCTTCGGCGGCGACAGCCTGAACACGGCCGTCTATCTTGCGCGTTGCTCGGCCGGCGCCGGCATCACGGTGAGCTACGCCACGGCCTTGGGCGACGAGTTCCTCAGCGACGGGCTGATGGCCCGTTGGCAGGCCGAGGGCATCGATCTCGGTCTGGTCAGGCGCCTGCCTGGCAAGCTGCCGGGGCTGTACCAGATCAGCGTGGATGGGCAGGGCGAGCGGCACTTCAGCTACTGGCGCGGCCAGAGCGCGGCGCGCGACTACTTCGCTGCCGACATCACCCCGCTCGAGTGCGAAGCCGATGCAAACCGCCTGGAGGCCTTGTATTGCAGCGGCATCAGCCTGGCCATCCTGCCGCAGGAAGGCCGGGCCAGGCTGCTGGACTTGGCGCGCCGCATGCGCCAGCGGGGGCGGCTGGTGGCCTTCGACAACAACCATCGGCCACGGTTGTGGTCCGAGGCGGGCGCCGCTCGTGAGGCGCATGCCGCGATGATGGATTGCGCGTCGCTGCAATTGCTGACACTGGACGACGAGCAGACGCTCTGGGGCGAAGCCGATGAGGACCGTCAACTCGCGCGGATCTTCGAGCGCAGCGGCACTGAGATCGTCGTCAAGCGCGGTGCTCGGCCCACCCTGGTACGCAGCGTCGATGCCGTGCTGCACGAGGTGCCCGCCGAACCGGTGCCCCAGGTGGTCGACACCACGGCCGCCGGCGACTCGTTCGCGGGCGCCTACCTGGCCGCCCGCCTGACCGGCCGGACGCCGACCGAAGCGGCGGCCTGGGGCAACCGCCTGGCCGCGCGGGTCATCCAGCACCGCGGCGCCATGATGCCGATCGACGCGATGGCCGATTTGCGCCTGCGCTGAGCGGTCACCCCCATCGGCGCGTTGCGCTGATCACGGCGCGCGTGGCGCTGCAAGCGAGGCCCAACCACCGATCGGGCTCATGTCCGACCAGCGCCAACTCGCCGCGTCGAAGGGCCGGCACGTTGGCGGATGCTGGGGATGGCCGCTGGATTCGGTCTCGCTGTCGACGATGTGGCCGATGTCCTCGGCCACGTCCGACAACAGCTTGTGGTCGATCGGGTCGCGGTCCCAGGGCCGGGCGCCGACGACCGGCGGCAAGTCCTGCTCAAGCTGCGCGGCCGGCAGCGCGCGCAGCCGTGGCGGCAGATGCGGCACGGCCGCCGGCAGCACGCGGGCTGGGCCAGTCGTGTAGCGGCCGCTCATCGGCACTGGCACGCCGTGGGCATCGACGGCCAGGTTGTCGTGCAGGTGCAGCTCGACGTCGCCCACGCCGCCCAGGCTGAACAGTGGTGTTCCCGGCGAGGTATCGGGCCCATGACGCAGCACATTGCCCACCAGCGCGAGCTTGCCGGTCTCGTGGCCACGGCCGGCCCACTCGTGGGCGATGAGGTTGTAGTGCACCGCACGGCGACCCGGGTTGTAGATCAGGTTGTTGACCATCGCCCCTTGCGCGCCGCCCTTGAACAGCGCATTGCGCTCACGGTTGCTGGCATACAGGTTTCCCAACAGCAGCACGCCCGTGACGTTGTCGTGGATCAGCGAGCCCTTCGAGTGCTCGCCCTTGGCGTGCACCGAGTGCGACAGGCCCTCGGCGATGAGGTTGTGGCTGTAGGTGATGTCGTGGCTGGTGGCCAGGCGCCAGGCGGCGGCATCGGGGCCGTCGAAGCGCGGCCCGCTGGCCGACAGGTTTTCATCGGTGGCCCAGGAGAAACTGCAGTGGTCGACGATCACATGGTGCGCGCCACCCATCGTCGTCAGGCCATCGTGATCGCCGCCGCTGCGCGACTGCCGGCCGTAGCCACCGGGGCGGAACATCAGGTGCTGCACGATGACGTCGTGCGTGGCGATGTTCAGCTCGCCCTTGATCAGCGTGATGCCCGGTGCCGGTGCCGTTTGCCCGGCCAGCGTGAGGAAGGGATGGCGGACGCGCAGATCTGCACCCTGCAGATCGATCACGCCGCCGACCTCGAAGACCACGGTGCGCGGCCCCCGCAACTCCAGTGCCGCTTTCAGTGAGCCCGGGCCGTCGGCCGCGAGCGTGGTCACCCGCAAGATGCGTCCACCACGGCCGCCCATCGTGCCCACGGCCCATCCCGATTGGTCGAAGGTGTAGGGGTTCAGCCGCGCTGGCATCGCCTGCTCGGTGGCCGTCTGCGCAGGCACGAACGAGCAGTCCTCGCCTGGATGCAGGTCGGCGCCCACGGCCGGCAGCACGCGCACGATTTCGTCGGCCAGGATCGATGCGAACACGCAGGCGCCGCGGGCGCCGATGTGCGTGCGGTCGAAGCCCGGTGCGCCAGGTGGGGCCATGGCCAGCCGATCGGCTTCGGTGGGGCCTCGAGCCACCACCTCGGCACGGCTGCGGGCATGCAGGTCGAGCAAGGGCACGGCCTGCTCGCGCGCCACGCTGCGCACGGCCTCGGCCCAGGCGGCGAGATCGTCGTCCAGCACGCCGCCCTTGAAGCTGCGGCGCGAAAGGGGCGTCACCAACACCGGCGTGCCACCCGCTGCACGCACCTCTGCAATGTAGCGCGCCAGGTTGGTCGGGTACTCGGTGGCCAGGTCCGTGGATCGACCGGGCTTGCCCGGTTGATCGTTGTGGCCGAACTGGATCAACACGTGGCGTGACACGCCCGGCGTGCCGTCACGCAGCCGGGCCAGCACGCGCTGCCACAGCCCTTCGGTGCGGTAGCTTCGCGTGCTGCGGCCCCCGCGGCCCAAGTTCAAGCAGGCACGCTGCGTGGTGAAGCGCGCGCACAGGGCGTCGCCGTAGCCGGTCTCGGGTGCCATGGTGGAGTCGCCCACCAGCAGCACCGCCGGTAACTCGGACGCGCCACAGGTGCTGGCCGCGGCCAGCAGCGCTGCAGCGAGTCGGCGCCGCATCAGAACTTCATCCGCAGGCCGGCCATGTATTCGCGACCGGTGACGTTGTAGACCACCGCGCTGTTGCGTGCGCGGCTGATGAACTGGTCGTTCACCTGGTTCGTCAGGTTCAAGCCTTCGAACGTGAGTTCCAGGTTCTTGTCGATCTTGTACGACAACGAGAGATCGACGTTGGTCGAGCTGTTCTTGCCTTCGACGTCGTTGTTGTTCTGGCCGGGCACCCGGGTCAGGAAGCCCATGCGGTAGGCCGCCGACACGCGGGCGCTGAACTTGCCGTCGTCGTAGTACAGCGTGGCGTTCCACGACTTGGGCGACAGGTTGAGCAGATCGTCGGTGATGGTCGTGGCGCTGGTGGGCGACACCAGGTAGGCGATCTTGGACTTGACCTGCGTGTAGTTCAGCAGCGTGCCGAAATTCTTCATCGCGCCCGGCAGGAAGGTGAACGGCTGCTGGACGTTGATCTCGAAGCCCTGCAGCTTGCCGCCCTGCGTGTTGATCGGCGTGGTGACCTGGAACACCTCGTCGCCGGTGAAGTTGCTGGGCAACAGGTTGAGCGGCAGCCCGGTCTCCTTGAAGGCGATGTTGGTGCGCAGGCTCTGGATGTAGGTGTCGATGTTCTTCTGGAACAGGCCCAGCCCGATGAAGGCGTTCTTCTGGTGGTACCACTCGAAGCTGGTGTCGAAGGTCTTGGCACGGAACGGCTTGAGCAAGGGATTGCCCGAGGTGATCGACAGGGTGCCCGTGGTGCTGATCGTGCCGCCGGGGTTGAGGTTGCCGAGCTGCGGTCGCGACATCACTTTCGACGCCGCCGCGCGGACGATGAAATCACGTGTCAGGTTGGCCGCCACGTTGATCGCCGGGAGCAGGTCGTCGTAGGTGTTCTCCACCGTCACCTCCGTGCCGCCCGCGGTGGCCTGGTAGCCGGTGGCGACCTGCCTGGTGCGCACCAGGCGAGCGCCGAAGTTGCCTCGCAGCGGGATGTCTGCCACCTTGGTGGAGAAGTCGGCCATCACGAAACCGCCCTGGTCGGTCTCGACCACGGAGCGGTTGTTGCCCCGCGCATTGCCGTTGGTGGTGGACGACAGCGTGAAGTCGCCCGGGCCGCCGGCTGGGCCGCTCTTGATGCAGTTGCAGTAGATGTCGTAGGCCGAGGCAATGGCATTCAGGTTCGGGATGACCCAGGCCGTGATGGCACCGGCCGGCAGCGACTGGCCCTTGCCGAAGCCGCTGATCGTCGTCGTCAGGCTGGCCACCGACGTGCCGGCCGGCGGCGCGAAGATCGTGTCGTTCTGGTTCACGCGCCGGAACTCGAAGGTGTCGAAGTTGTAGCGCTTGTAGTCGATGCCGCCTCGCACGGTGAGCTTGTCGGGAATGGCTTCCCAGGCCAGATCGAGCTGCGCCACATCGGTGCGGTTGGTCGAGCCTTGCGGCCGGATGCGGATCTCGCTGGACGTGGTGTTGGCGATGGTGGTCGCCTGCGTGCCCGAGGTGACCTGGGGCACGCCCACCAAGGTCAGCGCACCGCCCGGCACGCTGGGGTCGAACGGGTAGGTGATGGCCGGTTGGCGGTCGTTGTTGCGGAAATCGATGCCATAGCCGTTGACGTTGATCGCGTCGAGCGTCGTCGTGGTTTGCACCGGATTGTCGAATTTCGACTTGGCACTGCCGAGCTTGGCGTTGAGCTTGAGCGTCTCGCTCAGCTCGTGCTCCACCGTCAGTGTGGGTTGGGTGAAGGTGGTCGACAGCTTGTCGAAACGCGACTCTGAGCGGATGTCCACACCGTTGTAGTTGCCATACAGCAAGGCGCCGTTGGCGCCGTAGGCCGTGCTAACGACACTGGTCTGCGGCTTGCCGCCCTGCGTGGCCGTGCGGCTGAAGGAGATGGCCTCGAGAAAGTCCTCCTGCCGCGTGGCGTCGAGCTTGGCATAGAGCACGTCCAGCGTCAGCAAGGTGCCGGCGCGTGGCTTGAACTGCACCGAGCTGGTCAGGCCCAGACGGTCCTGATCGTGCGTCAGCCGGCCATAGCGCGGCAGGCGAGGGTGGAAGTTGGCCGTGTTGCTCGCTGCGTTGTAGGCGGCGATCGTGTCGGCCGTGCCGCCCAGTCGCGCAACCCCTTGTGCCGCCGGGCCGCAGGTGGTGGCCGTGGACGTGGTCGGATTGGCGGGCGTCACGCCGGTGGGGGCGCACCAGCCGCCCGAGGAGGCGCCGTTGTCCCAGCGCACCGTGCTGAAACCCTCTTCATATAGATGGCGCTTCGAGTAGGCGCCCGACAGCAGAACGCCCAGCTTGTTGTCGGCAAAGGTGTTGGACACCAGGAAGGCGAGCCGCGGGTCGGTCTTGCCCGCCAGGTCGTTGTAGCGCCCGCCCAGCGAGGCGGTGGCGGTGAAGCCCTTGAAGTCGAACGGCCGCGAGGTCTGCAGGTCGATCGTGGCGCCGAGCGAGCCTTCGTCCACGTCGGCCGAGGCGCTCTTGCGCACCGTGAGCGAATTGAACAACTCCGACGCGAAGACGTTGAAGTCGAAGCCCCGCGAACGGTTGTTGCCGCCGGAGCTGTCGGTGCCGCCCGTGGTGGCCAGGGCCTCGATGCCGTTGATGCGCACGCGGGTGAAGTCGCCACCCAAGCCGCGCACCGTGATGTTGCGGCCCTCGCCGGCGTCACGGTCGATCACCACGCCGGGCACGCGCTGCAGCGATTCGGCCAGGTTGGTGTCCGGGAACTTGGCGATGTCCTCGGCCTTGATCACATCGACGATGCCATTGTCTTCACGCTTCTTGTTGAGGGCGCTCTCCAGCGCTGCCCGCAAACCCGTGACCACCACCGTCGCGGTGGCCGATTGGTCGGGCGGCTGTTGGGCTTGCGCCCCCTGGACGGCCGCCAAGGCGGCGAGCGCGATGGCGGTCGGCAACATGCCGGGCGTGGTGGGCCGGGTGCGCTGGGTCATGGGATGGTCTCCTGGTGTCTGTTGGTCGAGAGTGCGGTTGGGCAGGAGCAGGACGAGCGCCTGCGCTGTCGGGACTGGGGCACGCGAAGGGCGCCACCGGGAAACAGTGCCCGTCACTGCAGTGCGACGGGCACCAGGGCTCAGAGGTAGTCGTCGCGGCGCGGTGAGAACTGATCGAGCAGCGTGCTGCCGGCCTCGAGCGCCACGACGCCATGTCGGTGCAGACGTGGCGCGACGAAGGCGTCGCCCACCCGCAAGACGCGTTTGACGCCGTCAACTTCGGCTTCGAACGACCCGGCCACCACGAAGGCGATCTGGTCGTGTGTGTCGTGTTCATGGGGCGTGCCGATCGCGCCCAGGTCGAACTGCACCAGCACCGACATCAACTCCGGTGTGTGGCCGACGATTTTTCGGCGAATGCCTTCACCGAGCTCGGTCCACGCCGAGGTGGCGTTGTCGAAAAACGGGGTCATCGTGGTCCTCCGCAAGGCACGTCTTGCGCCGCGCCGGTGTTCCGCACAGCCATGCCTTGGGGGTGTGCTGCGATGGCACTATAGCGACCGCGCAGAAAAATGGAACGGTGGTTCACTAATTGAAAACCATGATTCCACAATGCTCTGGGTCTGGGCTAAGCTGGCCGCCGATCCACCTTCCGAGCCCGCTGCTTCGGGCCTCGCCGCACCAAGGAAAAACGATGCAGATCCGCCAGCCCGTCCACAGTGAACACGCCCGCACGCTCGACACCGAGGGCCTGCGCCGGCACTTCCTGGTGGAAGACCTTTTTCGTCCCGACGAGGCCACGCTCACCTACAGCCAGATCGATCGCATCATCGTCGGCGGCATCATGCCGGTGGCCGGGCCGGTCGGCTTCGCGGCCGAACTCGGCCGGCACACCGGCACCGATTTCTTTCTGCAACGCCGCGAGCTGGGGCTGATCAACATCGGCGGTGCCGCCAAGGTGACGGTGGATGGACAGGTGTTCGAGATCGGGCCGCGCGAGGCCTTGTATGTGGGCCAAGGCGCACGCGAACTGGCCTTCGCCAGCTTGGATGCTGCCCACCCGGCCAAGCTCTACTTCAACTGCGCTCCGGCCCACACGGCCTACCCGCACCGCAAGGTCACGCTGGCCGAAGCCTCGCCGGAGACCTTGGGCTCCAGTGAAACCAGCAACCGCCGCACGATCCACAAGTTCCTCGTGCCCGCCGTGCTGCCGACCTGCCAGTTGCTGATGGGCATGACCCAGCTCGAGCCCGGCAGCCTGTGGAACACCATGCCCTGCCACACCCACGACCGCCGCATGGAGGTCTACTTCTACTTCGACATGCCGGCCGACGGCGTCGTCTTCCACATGATGGGCGAACCCACGCAGACCCGGCACCTGGTGGTGCGCAATGAACAGGCGGTGATCAACCCCAGCTGGTCGGTGCACTGCGGCGTGGGCAGCCAGGCCTACACCTTCATCTGGGGCATGGTGGGCGAGAACCAGGTGTTCAAGGACATGGACCACGTCCCGATGACGGTGCTGCGTTGATGGCTGCCATCGGGCCGGGGCAGGGCATGGTGCTCGACGACTTCCGACTGAACGGGCGCGTGGCCATCGTCACCGGCTGCAACACCGGCCTGGGCCAAGGCATGGCCCGTGCGCTGGCCGAGGCGGGCGCCGACATCGTCGGCGTGAATGTGAGCGAGCCCGACGACACCCGTCAACAGATCGAGGCCACGGGCCGCCGCTTTCTGGATCTGCGCGCCAATCTGGCGGACATCGCCTGCCTGGACGATCTCATCGGCCAGGCGCTGAGCCTGCGCGGCCGCATCGACATCCTGGTCAACAACGCCGGCATCATCCGACGCGAAGACGCGATCAAGTTCACCGAGAAGGATTGGGACGATGTGATCGACCTGAACCTGAAATCGGTGTTCTTCTTCGCCCAGGCCGCGGCGCGGCAATTCATGGCGCAGGGCGGAGGCGGCAAGATCATCAACGTGGCGTCGATGCTGTCGTTCCAGGGCGGCGTGCGGGTGCCGTCCTACACGGCGTCCAAGAGCGGCGTGGTCGGTATCACGCGGCTGATGGCCAATGAATGGGCGGGGCACGGCATCAATGTCAATGCCATTGCGCCGGGCTACATGGCCACCAACAACACCGCGGCCTTGCGGGCCGACACGGGCCGCAATGCCGCGATCCTCGAGCGCATCCCCGCCGGGCGCTGGGGCGTGCCGGAGGACCTGGCCGGGCCGGTGGTGTTTCTCGCCTCCAAGGCGTCCGACTATGTCCACGGCTACACGGTCGCCGTGGACGGAGGCTGGTTGGCGCGATGAGCCCCGCCACCGGAGCGACTGCGGTGCCTCCCTTCCGCGGGGGGCGACCCCGGCAGACCGGCGGCGCCGGATCCGCCGCGTCTGCCTGAGGCGGCCACAGGCGGATTGTCAACATGTACGAAAACCGCAGGCTCGGCTTTCTGTTCGCGCTGCCCTTCGTGCTGGGGGTGCTCGGCTTCAAGCTGTTTCCGTTCGTCATGAGTTTTGCGCTCAGCTTCACCCAGTACGACCTGATGGAGCCGCCGCAGTTCGGGGGCCTGGAGAACTACCGGGACATGCTCACGGACGACCCGCTGTTCCGCAAGTCACTGGGTGTCACGTTGCTGTTCGCGCTGCTCGCAGTGCCGCTGCGCGTGGGCTTTGCGCTGTTCATTGCCCACGTGCTGAACTTCAAGCTGCGTGGCATCAATTTCTTTCGCTCGGCGTTCTACCTGCCGTCGATCCTGGGGGGCTCGATCGCGGTGGCGGTGCTGTGGCGCTTCATCTTCGCGCGTGACGGTCTGGTGAACCTGCTGCTCGGAACGATTGGCATCGACAAGGTGCTGTGGTTGGCGGACGAACGTTTCTCGATGTGGACCATCGTGCTGCTGTTCACCTGGCAGTTCGGCTCGGCGATGGTGATCTTCCTGGCGGCGCTGCAGAACGTGCCTCAGTCGCTGTACGAGGCGGCGGAAATCGACGGCGCCTCGCGGCGCCAGCAGTTCTTGCGCATCACGGTGCCGCTGATCACGCCGGTGATCTTCTTCAACATGATCATGCAGATGGTGCATGCGTTCCAGGAGTTCAACGGCCCCTACGCCATCACCGAGGGCGGCCCACTGCATTCGACCTACGTGCTGGCGCTGTACATCTACGATCAGAGTTTCCGGTTCTTCAACCTGGGCTACGGCGCGGCACTGTCGTGGGTGCTGTTCGCCCTGGTCGGGGGTCTCGCCGCACTGTCGTTCTGGAGCTCTCGCTTCTGGGTCTTCTACGCCGGCGAGAAGGACATCAAATGAGGGGCATCGGGTGAGCCAGGCGGCCCTCACGCCCGAGAGCGAGCGTGCCAACGCGTGGATGCGCTATGCCGCGCTGCTGGCCGTGGCGACCGTGATGCTGTACCCGCTGCTTTGGCTGGTGGCGGCCACGTTCAAGACCAATGCCGAGATCCACACCGAGATCGGCCTGTGGCCGAGCCGATTCGATTTCGGCGCCTACGCCAAGGGCTGGAAGACCAGCACCGAATACACCTTCGCCACCTACTTCCTCAACTCGTTTGCGATCGTGGTGCCGCGCATCGTCGTCACCGTGATCTCGTGCGTGCTGGTGGCCTACGCGTTCGCGCGCTTCGAGTTCTTCGGCAAGAAGCTGCTGTTTTCCATCATGGTGGGCACCATGATGCTGCCGCTGATCGTGCTGCGCCTGCCGCAGTACCTGATGTTCAAGGAGTTGGGCTGGCTGGACACCTACCTGCCGCTCATCCTGCCCTCGGCTTTTGCCACCGACACCTTCTTCGTCTTCATGCTGGTGCAGTTCCTGCGAGGCATCCCGCGCGACATGGAGGAGGCGGCACAGATCGACGGCTGCAATGCGCTGCAGATGCTGTGGCACATCATCGTGCCGTTGCTCAAGCCGGCCATCATTTCGGTGGTGGTCTTCCAGTTCATCTGGACGATGAACGATTTCATGGGGCCGTTGATCTATCTGGCCTCGGTGGAGAAGTACCCCGTCTCGCTGGCGCTGAAGATGAGCATCGGCGCCACCGAGGAGGTGGAGTGGGCCAACGTGATCGCCATCTCGGTGGTGGCGCTGATTCCTTCGCTGGCGGTGTTCTTCATGGCCCAGCGGCACTTCATCGAGGGTGCCGCCAGCTCGGGCATCCAGGGTTGACGAAAGCAAGACATGGCGCGATTGAGCCTGAGCAAGATCGAGAAGGTCTACCCGAACGGATTCAAGGCCGTGCACGGGGTGGATCTCGAAGTGAACGACGGCGAGTTCATGGTCTTCGTCGGCCCCTCGGGCTGCGCCAAGAGCACCTTGCTGCGCATGATCGCCGGGCTGGAGAGCATCAGCGGCGGTAGCTTGCGCATCGGCGATCGCGTGGTCAACACGCTGTCCGCGAAAGAGCGCGGCATCGCCATGGTGTTCCAGAACTACGCGCTGTACCCCCACATGAAGGTCTACGACAACCTCGCCTTCGGCCTGCGCTTGGCGGGCACACCGAAGGCCGAGGTCGACCAGCGGGTGCGCCATGCGGCGCAGTTGCTGGAGATGGAGCATCTGCTGGACCGCTACCCCAAGCAGTTGTCCGGTGGCCAGGCGCAGCGGGTCGCCGTGGGGCGCGCCATCGTCAAGAAGCCCGAGGTGTTCTTGTTCGATGAGCCCTTGAGCAACCTGGACGCCAAGCTGCGCGCCTCGATGCGCGTGCGCCTGACCGAGCTGCACCGCACCTTGCGCGAGTCGGGTCAGCCCGCCACGGTGGTGTACGTGACGCACGACCAGACCGAGGCCATGACCATGGGCGAACGCATCTGCGTGCTCAAGGACGGCGTGATCCAGCAGGTGGATGTGCCCACCGCGCTGTACAGGCGCCCGGCCAATGCCTTCGTGGCCAGCTTCATCGGCTCGCCCGAGATGAACATCCAGGAGGCCGACTTGCAGGAGGCGGGCGATGCACTCTCGGTGAACCTCGGGGGCGTGTCCCTGCCGCTGGCAACGGCCCATGCCGAGCGCCTGGGCAAGCTGCGCGGGGCGGTCAAGTTCGGCCTTCGCCCGGAGCATGTGTCCGCTGGCCCGCGCCCGCAGGGTGACACCTTGGCCGTGCCCGCCACATTGCGCTTCATGGAGCACATGGGCAGTGAGGTCTTCGTGCACTTCGACCTGGGCACCGTGCCGATGACTGCGCGCGTGCAGGCCGATCAGTTGCACGGGCTGGACGACAAACGCGGGGCGCCGCACACCTTCCATGTCCAGATGGGGCATGCTCACCTCTTCGATGCCCGAAGCGGCATCAACCTGCTGTGTTGAAGGCCTTGGTCCTGGTGCTGGCACTGCTGGCCGCGGGGGTGGCTGGTGCCGACGACGTCAAGGTGCTGCGCTTCTCGTGGTGGGGCGGTGCCGCCCGGCACGAGGCCACGCTCAAGGCCATCACCGCGTTCGAGAAGTCGCACCCGGGCGTGAAAGTCAAGGCCGAGTACATGGGCTTTAGCGGCTATCTGGAGCGCCTGACGACGCAGATCGCCGGTGGTTCGGAGCCCGATGTGATGCAGATCAACTGGGCCTGGTTGGCGATGTTTTCCAAGCGTGGCAAAGGCTTCACCGACCTCGCGCCCTACAAGGCCTTGCTCTCGCTGGACCAGTTCAGCGCCGAGGACGTGGCGATGGGCGAGGTGGCGGGGCACCTGAACGCGCTGCCCGTGGGCTTCACGGCGCGCGTGCTGCTGTGGAACCAGACCAGTTTCGATCGCGCCGGTCTGCCTTTGCCTCGCACCTGGGACGAGTTGTTCGCGGCCGGCCCGGTGTTTCGCCAGAAGCTCGGCGATGAGGCCTACCCGCTGGACGGCGAGTTGTACGACATGATCCTGCTGGCACAGGCCTACATCCAGCAAAAGCACGGCACCGCCTTCATCGACCCGAAGAAGCCGCAGGTGGCCATGACGCCGGCCACGGCGTTGGAGTGGGTGCAGGTTTATCGGCGCCTGGTCGATGGGCACGTGGCCACACCGCTGAAGTTGCGTGCCAGCCTGGGCGGTGCCGAGAAGCCCACCGAGCAGCAGCAGGACTGGGTCACCGGCCGCTGGGCGGGCAACTACACCTGGGACTCGGCCATCGGGCTGCGGGCCAGCACGCTGCGGAGCGGGCAGACGCTGGCGCTCGGCGAATTCCCGATGTTGCCCGGCGCGAAGGACAGCGGGATGTTCGGCCGCCCCACGCTGATGTACGCCGTGGGCCGCAACAGCAAGCGGCCCGAGTTGGCTGCGCAACTGATCCATCACCTGCTCGCCGATCCGCAGGCCGCCGCGATGCTGGGCCGCACCCGCGGCGTGCCGGCCGCGCGCGATGCCTTGCAGGCGCTGTTGCGGGACAAGCGCCTGCCGCCGCTGGAGCTGAAGGCGCACGGTCAGATCCAGGCGCAGAAACAGGCCGGCGCGATCCCGCTGCCGTCGCCTTTGTTCGAACACGCGCGCATGCAGAAATTCATGCGCGAAGTGTTCGAGACGGTGGCCTATGGCAAGACGACCGACGAGGCGGCTGCGCGCCGCCTCGTCGACGAAGGCAACGCGCTGCTCAAGCGCATCAAGTGAAGCCAACTTCGATGAGCAAATCCACCCAACGCCAATTCCAGTTCCAGACTCGCCACGATCCGGACACCGGCGCGCGGGTGACGCGGCTGACGCCGCTGGAAGTGACGTGCCACCGCAACTACTTCTATCAAAAGTGCTTCACGAACGATGGCCAGCGCCTGATCTTTGGCGCCGAGTTCGGCCCCGACGTGGGCGACCCGACCCATCCGAACTGGAACTACCACCTGCTCGACCTGGCCAGCCAGACGGCCACGCAACTTACCGTCGGACGCGGCGAGAACACTTTCGGCGGCTTTCTGAGCCCAGATGACCGGCACCTGTACTTCGTGCGCGCCGAGCGCCAACTGATCCGTCTGAGCCTCGCGGATCTGAGCGAGGTCGTCGCCTACACCGTGCCCGAGGGCTGGGTGGGCTATGGCACCTGGGTGGCCAACAGCGCCTGCACGAAGATCGTGGGCATCGAGATCGCGGCCAAGGACTGGTTCCCGCTGTCGGACTGGAAGAAGTTCGACGCGATGTTCCACCACAAGCCGCTGTGCCGTCTGTTCAGCATCGACCTTTCCACCGGCGAGCGGCGCGTCATCCTGGAGCAGAAGGGCTGGCTCGGCCACCCGCAGTACCGCCCCTTCGATGACCACACCGTGGCCTACTGCCATGAGGGCCCGCACGACCTGATCGATGCGCGCATGTGGTTCATCGACGAAGACGGCACGAACCGCCGCTGTGCCAAGGAGCACCTGGACGGCGAAAGCTGTACGCACGAGTTCTGGGTGCCCGATGGCTCGGCGATGATCTATGTGTCCTACAACAAGGGGCATTCCGAACGTTGGATCCGTTCGCTGGATCCGGTGACGCTGGCCGACCGACCGCTGACGAAGATGCCGCAGTGTTCGCACCTGATGAGCAACCACGATGGCACGCTGATCGTGGGCGATGGCTGTGGTCAGGCGGCCGATGCGGCCAGTGGTTCGGCCAACGAGATGCTCAAGGGCGACCCGTTTCTGCACCTGTTCGACCTGAAGTCGGGCACCACGCGGCGCATCGCTCACCACGACAGCAGCTGGGGCGTGTACAAGGCCAGCCGCCAGGTCACGCACCCGCATCCCTCGTTCACGCCGGACGAGCGCCAGGTGCTGTTCAGCGCCGACAGCCAGGGCGAGCCGGCCCTGTATCTCGCTGACCTGGTGGCGGCGTCGTCATCGTGAGGCGTGCGCTGCTGGGGGCCCTGGTCTTGATCGCGCCCTGGGTGGCGGCGCAGACCGCGGAACCCGGCGCGGCATCGGCAAGGCCGCAACTCGATGCAGCGGCCGCAGCGCGCGCCCAGGTGACCGACTACTTGGCGCAGGGCCCATCGCCCTGGCGTCCGGTGGCCTTGCGCGAGATCCCCTTGTGGCGCGCCGACTTCACCGTCGCTGCCGACGGCAGCGGCACCCACCGTACGGTGCAGGCCGCGGTGGACGCGGTGCCCGCGCGGGGCACCAGCAGTCGTCGATACAGCATCCGCGTGCAGCCGGGCGTCTACCGCGAGACCTTGTGCGTGCGCGACAAGGCGCCCCTCACGCTGTTCGGCGCGGCCAGCGATGCGGCAGGCGCGGTGATCGTCGAGGGGCGCTACAACGCTTTGCCGAAGCGGCCCGGTGTGGACGCCGCGCACCCCCTGCCATCCCGATTTCGCTGCTGCCACGCACGGCACGCCTGGCAGCGCCATCGCGGTGGTGGCCAGTGACGACGCGCAAATCGTTCGTCTGACCATCGCCAGTGATTCGATGGATCGGGTTCGCGATGGTGTGGGCTACCCGATCGGCGCCGGCGAGAGCGGCGGGGCGCAGGGCGTGGCGCCGGTGACGCAGGGTGACCGCGTGCAACTCGAACGAGTGCGCCTGCTCGGCCACCAGGACACCTTCTTTGCGCGTCGCGCGGCACCCGACGCCACGGCGCGCGTGCATGTGCGCAACAGCCTGATCGCCGGCGATGTGGACTTCATCTTCGGCAACGCCACGCTGGTCATCGATGACTCCACCGTGCTCAGCCGGGCGGGGCGCCGCATGCCCGGCAACGGCGGCCACGTTCTGGCGCCGAGCACACCGGCCACTGCGAGCCTGGGCATGTTGGTCACGGGCTCGCGCTTCGAGGCCGAGCCCGGCGTGGCCTCGGGCAGCATCAGCCTGGGGCGCGCCTGGGACGAGGCGGTGCCGCGCGGCGAATGGCGCGCCGGCAGTTCGCCCAACGGACAGGCACTTGTGCGCGACAGCCTGTTGGGCCCGCACATCGGCCCATGGGCCACGTCCACATCCCGACGGCCATTTGCGGCCACGGGCGACCGGGCCAACCGGATGGCCGAGCACGGCAATGCGCCGATGGCGGACCCCGGTGCGGTACCCCGCCAGGCCCTTGCGCGCGACGCCCTGGTGACCAACGACGGCTGGGCGGCCGCAGACGGCGGCACCCGGGGTGGCGCGGCAGCGGCGCCGCAGGATGTTTTCGAGGTGCGTACGCGCGCCGAGTTGGTGGCGGCGTTGGCCCCGCATGCTCGGCCGCGCATCGTGCAAATCCGCGGGCAGATCGATCTGAGCACGGCCGACGACGGGCGACCCCTGGGCTTCGAGGACTATCGCGACGCGCAGTACGTCCGCCAGGCCTCTGTCCAGGCCCACGACGTGGCCACCTGGGGCCGCAAGCCGCCGGCCGGGCCGCTGGAAGATGCGCGTCAACGCTCGGCGCGCCGCCAGGCCGAGCGGGTGGTGATTCGCGTGCCATCCAACACCACGCTCATCGGTCTCGGTCGAGATGCCCAACTGGTGGGCGGCATGGTGTTGCTGGAACGGGTGGACAACGTGATCGTGCGCAACCTGCACTTCTCGGACGCCTACGACCACTTCCCCGCCTGGGATCCGAACGACAACGCCCAAGGGGAGTGGAACTCGGAATACGACAACCTCTCGCTGCGCCATGCCACCCATGTGTGGGTGGACCACTGCAGCTTCGACGATGGGCAACGGCCCGATTCGGCCGAGCCGTTCGAGCTGGGCCGTCGCGTGCAACGCCACGATGGTCTGTTGGACATCACCCGGGAGTCCAACCACATCACCGTCTCGTGGAACATCTTCCGACATCACGACAAGACCACCCTGGTGGGTGCTGTTTAGGGTGGTGGGGGGGGGCGGGGGTGGGGGGGGGGGGGGGGGGGGGGGGGGGGGGGGGCCAGGCGGGGGCAGCCGGAGGGGGGCCGCCACGGCGGGGGGGGGGGCGCCGGAGAAGGGCGCAGCGCCGCGGGGGGGGGGGGGGGGGGGGGCGGGGGGTTGGGGGGGGGGGCGGGGGGGGGGGCGGGGGGGGGCGCGCGCGCCGCGCGGGCGGGGGCGCGGCCGGCCGCGGGGGGGGGCGCGGGCGCGGCGGGGGGGGGGGGGGGGGGGGGGGGGGGGCGGGGGGGGGGGGGGGCGGGCGGGGGGGGGGGTGGGGGGGGGAGGTGGGGGGGGGCAGGCCGCGGCCAAACCCGAACGCCGGGGGCGGCAGGGGCCCCGCCGCCGGCGCGGGCGCGGCGCGCCCGGGGTGCGGCGGGGGCGGGGGCGGGGGGGGCCGAGGGGGGGGGGGGGCCGGTGGCGGGGGGGGGCGCGGGGCGGCGCGGGGCGGGCCCGGCTCCGCGGTCTCGCGTGGCGCGGCGGGCGGGGGGGCGGCCCCGGTGGTGCCCCGCCGTGCCCCCCCCGGCGCGCCCCGCGGCGGCGCGCGGGCGGCGGCGGTGGGGGGGCGGCGGTGGGCGCGGGTAGGCCACCGCCGGCGGCCCGGGCGAAGGGGGGGGCCCCCGCCCGCGCGGGGCGCCGCCCGCCGCCGGCCGGCCGCCGCGGCGCCGGCGCGCGCCGCCGGCCCCGCGCGCCCGGGGCCGGCGGGGCGCGGCGCGGGCCGGCCGCGGGGGGGGGGGCGGGCGGGGGGGCCGGGGCGGCCCACCACCCAAAAAAACAACCCCCCAACCCCAAGAACCACACCACCACCGGGAAGGCCCCAACACCGCCCCCCGGCCGGGGCAGGGGCGCCGGGGGCGGCGGGGCGGCGGAGGCGCGGGGGCGGGGGGGGAGCGCGGGGCGGTGGGCGGCGGGCGGGGGCCCGGGCCGCGGCGCGGCCCGGCGCGCCCGCCGTTCGGCCGCGCCGCCCGGCCGGGCGCCGGCGGCGGGGGGGGGCGCGGCCGGCCGCGCCCGCGCGCGCGGCCGCCGGGGGCCGGGGGCGGGGGGGGGGCGCCGGGCGGGGGCGGGGGGGCGGCCAAACTGGGTGGGGGCGGGGGGGGGGGGGGGGGGGGGGCCCGGAAACCGACCGGCAGAGACGGCCCGGCGCCCACCAACCAACAGCAGCCCCCCCCCCCCCGGCACCCCGGGCAAAGCCGAAAACGCGGCAGGAGGGGGCAAACGAACCGGCCCGCGCCCCAGCCCCCCAGCGCAACGGGGCCGCACCAGCGCCGCACCGCGGCACCGCCCGAGGGCCGACACACCCGGGGGCGGGCGGGGGGGGGGCCAAGCGGGCCCCACAGAAAGAGGGACCAGGGCCCCGCGCGACCGGGGGGGGGGGGGGGGCGGGGGCGGGCGCGACGGAAACACGGAAGCCAAACGAGCCAACCCCGGGGCAAAAAGACGGCGGGGGGCCGGCGGGGGGGCGAGGGGGAGCTGCCGCGCGGCGGGCGGGGCCGGGGGGGGGGGGCGGGGCCGGGCGGCGGGGCGGGGGGGGTGTGGAAGTCTTGCGGGCTGCGCGGCGCCCCGGGTCCGCACGGGGGGGCGGCGCGTGTGCGGCGCGGTTGCGCGGCGCGATGTCGCCGCCGGGCCTCCCGGCGCAGGGCGGGGGCGGGGCGGGGGGGGCGGCGCGCGGGCGGGCGGCGGCGGGGCCTGCGGACGCGGGCCGCGGCCCGCGGCCGTGACGCCGAGGGACTTTCGTGGCGTCGCTGGCGTGTCGGCGGGCTTGATCGCAAGTCACTGGAGGCGCGTCCCGGCGGGCGGTGTCGGGTGCGTGCGAGACCCCGGCGGGCGCGTGCGGCTGCGCTTCGGCCGGGCGCGTGCGGGGTGTCTCGGCGCGGCGCGCGGCGTGTGCGGGGTGCGTCGGTTCTGATGCTGCTCCTGGGGCCGGGCGGTTGCCCGTCACACATCGCAGACCAGCGCGCACGAGACGGCCGCCGCGGGCGCTCGCGTGGCGGTTTAGTCCTCTGGCGATGGACAGCGGCAGGACGATGGGCGGCTCAAGGTGAGCTTTCACCACAACCTGTGGCAAAACGTCCATGAGCGTGCACCACGTGTGCGCTACGGCCAGGTGCATGTGCACGACAACCTGTACGTGGGCCAAACTGGTGGCGAGTATCCGTTCGGCTATTCACTTGGAGTGGGGGTGCAGTCCCGCATCGTCAGCGAGCGCAATGTCTGGGAAACCACGGCCGACATCACACCCGCCCGGTTGACGCGCTGGTGGAAGGGCTCCACCTTCCTGGACCGCGGATCGATTCACAACGGGCAGCCCGTTGACCTGTTGGGCGCGCTGCGTCAGGCCAACCCGAGCTCGGTGGTCACCGCTGAAGTCGGCTGGGTTCCGCCGTATGTGGCTTTCACGGACGCAGTGTCCGAGGTGGCACCTCGGGTGCGTGCGGGTGCCGGCGCCGGGCGCTTGGCTGTCGGTGCGGACTGAGCGTCAGTGGGGCCCCGCCGTGCGCCCGTCCTCGGCCGGGAACAAGTCGGCTTGCCGCGCGACATTGGCTTGAGCGTGCGCAGCGCCGTGGTACACAATCAAACTGAAACGCGAATCCGAAGAAACTAAAACACATGCACGACGACATTGACGACGCCAAGCAGCCCGAATCGGTGGCCGCCGTGCTGAAGGTGTTTGCGATCCTGCAGGCCCTTTCGGAACGCAACGAGACGGGTATCTCGGACCTCTCGGTGCGCCTGGCCATGCCCAAGGCCACGGTCTATCGGTTCTTGCAGACGATGAAGATGCTGGGCTACGTGCGCCAAGAACCCGACAGCGAGCGCTACGGCCTGGCCATGAAGACCTTCGAACTCGGCGCCAAGGCGCTGCAGTACCCTGACTTGGTCGAGCTGGCCAAGCAGCACATGCAGACGCTGTCCGATCAGACTGGCGAGACGGTGCATCTGGGCACGCTGATCGACAGCGAGATCATCTATGTCCACAAGGTGGATTCGCGTCACATGCTCGGCATGTATTCCCGGGTCGGCCGGCGGGCACCACTGCATTGCACCGCCATCGGCAAGGTGTTGATGGCCTGGGAGGACCCGGATCGGCGCGACCGCATCCTGGATGGCGCAGAGTTCAAGCGCTTCCGCGAAAAGACCATCGTCGATCGCGGTGAATTCCTGGATGAGCTGGCCCGTGTGAAGGCGCAGGGCTTCGGCGAGGACCGTGAGGAGTTCGATGAGCACATCCGTTGTCTGGGCATTCCCATCTTCGACCGCCTGAACCACCCGGTGGCGGGGCTGAGCGTGTCCTTCCCGACCTTCCGCTACGAAGACACCAAGGCGCCCAAGGTGGTGGCCATGCTCACAGAGGCCAGCCGCGACATTTCGACGCGCCTGGGTTGCTCCAAGTTTCCGCTGGCGCCGGCGAAGAAGTCGCGTCGCTGACACTCGTCCCCCAACCATCGACGATCTGGAGAGTCCGATGCGAGAAAATCGCCTGCGCACGCTGTGGAAGCAGGACAAGGCCGCCGTCAACGGCTGGCTGGCCATCCCCAGCAGCTTTGCCGCCGAAACCATGGCCCACCAGGGTTGGGACACGCTCACCATCGACATGCAACATGGCGTGATCGACTATGCCGACATGCTGCACATGCTGCAGGCCATCTCCACGACCCCCACCGTGCCGATCGTGCGCGTGCCCTGGTTGGAGCCCGGCATCCTGATGAAGGCGCTGGATGCCGGCGCCTATGGCGTGATCTGCCCGATGATCAACACCCGTGAAGATGCGCAGAAACTGGTGGCCTACACCCACTACGCGCCGCAGGGCACGCGCAGCTTCGGACCGGTGCGTGCGTCGCTCTATGCGGGTGCCGACTATGCGGCGCATGCCAACGAGTCCATCGTCAGCTTCGCGATGATCGAGACGCGCCAGGCGCTGGACAACCTGGACGACATCCTGTCGGTGGAAGGGCTGGACGCCATCTACATCGGGCCGTCCGACCTGTCGCTGTCCTTGGGCTGTAAGCCGGTGTTCGACGACGTCGATCCTCTGGTGGCGCAGGCCATGAACCACATCTGCGAGCGCGCCACCGCGCACGGTGTGAAGGCTGGTGTGCACAACGGCCGGACCGATGTGGCGCTGGCGCGGATCGCCAAGGGCTTCCGTTTCGTCACCATTGGTTCGGACGCGCGCCTGCTGGCCGCGGGCTCGCAGGCCGTGCTGGCCGACATGCGAGCCTGAGGCGCGCAAAGCAAAAGGGCGACGGCTCGCTGGAGCACGTCGCCCGCCTCTGGCCGCCGATGCGGCCGTCGAGGGAGTGAAGCTGGATTACTTCTTCGGGGTGGCGGCTTCGCCAGCCGGGGTCAGTTCACCCTTCTTGTTGGCGGCCTTGGTTTCGGCCTTGACTGCGGCGCGGTCCTTGGTCGACTTGGCGGCATCGGCCTTCGGGCCAGCTTCGCCAGCCGGGGTCAGCTCGTGCTTCTTGTTGGCGGTCTTCGTATCGGCCTTGACCGCAGCGCGGTCCTTGGTCGACTTGGCATCAGCAGCCTTGGGGCCAGCCTCGCCAGCCGGAGTCAACTCGCCCTTCTTGGCGGCGGCCTTGGTTTCGGCCTTGACTTCAGCGCGGTCCTTGCCAGCGGGGGCGCTTGCTTGGGCGAAGGCACCTTGGGCCAACAGGCCAGCGGCAGCAGCGGCGATCACGGACAGTGCGGTCTTGAAATTCATGTCTATCTCCTGAATGGATGAGGGTGGGGCAACGGGGTGAACGAACCAAACCAACCTGACCACTGACCCTTGGGCGGTCGGAAGGACTTGCAGCTATGACGGCGCCCGAATGTAAGCGGCCACGGGCAGAAATTCTAGAGGATGCAGTGTTGGAAATCGTCTACAAAGACCTAGACCCTGGTGAAAACGCTCAGCCGTCGCCGCCCGTTGACACGCCGCGCCGCCAACGCGATTCGACGGCTACTTCAGCGTCTGCTGTTTCCAGACACGCAGCGCGTCCAGGATCTTGGCAACGTGTTTCACGGGGTTCAGGCTCATGTAGCTGTAGACCACCGTGCCCCCTGGGGCGATCACATAGGAGATTCGATTCGCATAGTCGGGCCGGCTCTGCATGACCGCATCGAATGACTTCATAATCGACTTGGATTCGTCGGACGCCACCGGAAACTTGCCGTTGCATGATTTGACCGAGAACTTGGACAGCGTGTCGATGTCGTCTCCGGACACGCCGACCACCGTGGCGCCCAAGGCCTCGAACTTGCCCATCGCCTCGGCGAACTCATGCGCCTCGATCGAACAGCCGTCGGAAAACGCCGCCGGGAAGAAATAGAGCACCACCGGCCCCTTGGCCAGGTTGTCCGAGAGTGAATAGCTGAATGGCCGACCCGCCATGGCGGCTTCGGTCGTAAAGTTCGGGGCCCGGTCTCCGATGTCGAGCGCAGCCTTCGCCCCCGTCACTACGCATGTCGCAAGGAGGCTCATGGCCACCAAGTGTTTGGAACGCACCATGGCGGGCTCCGATGCTGTTGAGTGTGCGGCATCTTGCCAGAGTTGTGCGGCGCGCATGGTGCTTGTCGGCCAGCGGTGCATCGGCCTGTTTCTGGCCCTGACGGTCTTCGCCTGGCTCGCCGGGTGCAGCACGATTGCGCCACGTGGGCCGATCGAGGTGACCCGCGCCTTGCCCGCGGATGCCAACACAGCCCTGGCGCGGATCGCGCAAGCCTCGACGCCTGCTGCGGAGCTGTCCGGCTTTCGCCTCTTGCCGCTCGGGGCTTACTCGCTGGATGCGCGCCTGCAACTGGCGCGGCGAGCCGAACGTTCGCTCGATGTCCAGTACTACGTGCTGGAGAACGATGCCACGGGGCGCAGCCTGCTGCGGCAACTGCGCGATGCCGCACAACGTGGTGTGCGGGTCCGCCTGCTGGTCGACGACCTGTACACCACCCATTCGCAGCCCCTGCTCAGCGATCTGATGGCCCATCCGAATGTGCAGGTTCGCCTCTTCAATCCATTCTGCTGCGCCCGTTCGAGTGGCCTGGCAGGGCGGTTTGCGGCGTCGCTGTTCGACATCCGCCGTGTCAACCACCGGATGCACAACAAGCTGTTCATTGCCGATGGCGTGATGGCGGTGGCCGGTGGGCGCAACATCGCCGACGAGTACTTCATGCGCAACGAGACGCAGAACTTCATCGACATGGATGCCCTGGTGCTCGGGCAGGTGGTGGGCCAGCTCGTGTCGATCTTCGACGAGTACTGGAACAGCGAGGTGGTCTATCCGCTCGAGGCCCTTGCGCCGCCGTCCGATGCCGCAGCGGAACGTGCACGCCGCTTCGAAGCGGCAACCCTGGCCGCCGCACAGGAGACGGGGCCATTGCCGCCCAATGACGTGCTGGGCTACGGCCCGGTGGGAGAGGATCTGGACGACGGGCGAATCGGCCTGCTCTGGGGCAAGGCCAGGGCCTACGCGGATCCGCCGGACAAGCGCAGCAAGACCGCGGCGGAGGCGGCCCGCTCCAGCGTGGCGTTCGACGCGATGATGACCATCTGGACGGCAAAGCACGACCTCACGATCACCTCGCCCTACCTGATTCCCGGGCAGAAGGGCATCCAGGCCTTCGAAGCGCTGGGCGCGAGCAAGGTGCGGGTGACGGTCCTGACCAATTCACTGGCCGCCACCGACGAGCCCCTGGTGCATACGGGCTATTCACGCTACCGCGAGCGCTTGTTGCACGCCGGCGTGGATCTGTACGAGCTGAGTCCCTTGCGGACACAGCGCAACAAGCGGCTCGGCATGTTCGGTTCATCGCTGGGGCGCCTGCATGCCAAGACGGCGATCGTCGACGGACGTACCGTGTTCGTCGGCTCCATGAACCTCGATCCGCGGTCGGAGACCCAGAACACCGAGTTGGGCATCTTCGTGGAAAGCGCGCCATTGGCAAAGGAACTCACGCGCGTCGTCAGCATCAGCCGGTTGCAGAGCGCCTATCGGGTGCGCCAGCGGGCCGACGGCGGGGGGCTGGAATGGTTGGCATTCGACGAAGAGGGCGAGATGGTCCTCGATCAGGAGCCCGAGTCCTCCTTGTGGATGCGCCTGCACAACCTGTTGGTGGCGCCGTTCGTGCCCGAGCAGCTGCTTTGACAGCGGACCGCGCCGCTCAGCGTGCCGGATGGGACGCAGCGATGCTGCCGCTGCGCACGGCGCGCAACTGCGCGTTCAGCCAGACGGCACTGGGGTGGGCCGGGCCGGCCTTGCAGCGGATCGCGTAGGCCTCGCCGGTGATGCTGCTGCGCGATGCGGCAAGGTCGATGAAATCCTCGGCCGTGACCATGGCGCCACGGCCTGCCAAGCCTTTGAACTTCATCTCCAGGTGCTGACGGGCATCGGCTGCGCTGTACCAGGTGTTGCCGCGTTTGAAGTCGCAGCCCGATGCGGCAACCCGGGTCAGCAGCTGGTCGACCTCGTTTCTTGCGGCGGCGCTCAACTCGGCGGCATGCGCAGCGCGCCACCCCGACAGCAGCCCCAGCATGCCCAGGCAGACGAGTGTGCGGACACGGCGCGGAATCACGGCTTCACGATGGCTCATGGCATCCCATTCTGGATCAGTCGCCGCAGGCGGCCGGCCGAGCGAACCCGTGAGTTGAACATTCGAACGGCGGCGGCGACCTCCCGCGACCAGCCTATCATCTCCGCATGGTGACTTCGATCTCGCCCACTGGCCTCGTCGGGCGCCTGGCCGAACGTTGGGTCCGTCCCTGGTGGCGCATCGTGCACTTGAGTGCGCTGGTGATGGCGCTTGCCCTTTCGCCATCCACCTATCGCCGCGAATGGCGCCCGACCCTGGCGCGACACCTGGTCGCCGCCACGCTGCCCATGTTGCCCTGGTTCACGCTGCTCGCTGCGCTGGCCACGGTGGTGATCGTGCGCATCGTGCTGGTCACTGCGCTGAGCTATGGGCTGTCGCAATATGCGCTCGAGATGGTGGTGCGCGTGCTGGTGCTCGAACTCATTCCGTTGACGGCGGGCTTGTTCGTCGCAATGCGTTGGTCCATCCCGGCGGGCAGTGCGCTGGCGCAGATGCGCCGCGAGGGTGCGCTGGCCGAGCTGCGCCGCGGCGGCGTGGACGTGTTGCAGGCCGAGGTGCTGCCGCGCGCGTTGGCCGGCTTGTTTGCGGTGTTGATGTTGGCCGCGGTGAGCGGCCTGGTGGCCCTCGTGCTCGCCTATCTGCTGGCGCACGGCTTGTCGCCTTGGGGGCTGGCGGGCTACACGCGCATGGTGGGGCAGGTGTTCAGCCCGGCGGTCACGGTCGTCTTCGTTGGCAAGACCTTGGCGCTGGCTTTGGTGGTGGCCCTGTTGCCGCTGGGTTCGGCCCTGCACGATGCCGATGCCGGGCGTGGTGGCCAAGGCGCAGAACTGCAAGGCCTGGTGCGTCTGGCCAGCGCAATCCTGCTGATCGAGGTGGGCTCTTTGATGATCAACTACGCCTGACGATGGAAAATGATCCCGGCACTGCCTCACCCACCAACGCGCCCGGTGTGTCGGCGGCAGCGCCTTTGCCATCGGCATCCGTCGATCGTCGACTGGAACGTCGTGCTGCTGCCCTGCTGCTGCTGCTGTTCGCGCTGATCTGTGGCACGACCCTGTATCTGATGTACGCCCGGGGTGTGTTCGAGGCGACTCAGCGCGTGGTGCTCACGGCCGACGATTCCGAAGGCGTCGTGGTGGGCATGAACATGACCTTTTCCGGCTTCGCCATCGGCCGTGTGCAGCGCATCGAGCTGACCGAAGACGGCAATGTGCGCATCCTGGTGGACGTGCCCCGCAAGGATGCCCACTGGCTGCGCAGCAGCAGCGTGTTCACGCTGTCGCGTGGCGTGGTCGGCAACACCGCGATCCGTGCCTACAGCGGTGTGCTCAGCGATCCGCCGCTGCCGGATGGGGCGGTGCGCAAGGTGCTGGTGGGCGACGCCACCGCGGAGCTTCCCCGGCTGCTGTCCTCGGTGCGCGACATTCTGCAAAACGTGAGCACGCTCACTTCGCCGGATGCGGCACTGGCCGGTACGCTGGCCAATGCGCAGAGCATGACGGGCAGGCTCAATGCGCCGGGTGGCGCGCTCGGCCTGATCATGGGCAACCCGCAGGACGCCGCCAGGGTGATGGCGGTGCTGGACCGCACCAACACCGCGCTGGCCAGCGTCGATCAGTTGCTGCGCCGCACCGACGGCATGGTGAACAAGGCCGACTCGCAACTTTTTGGCCCGGGCGGCCGGGTACGCCGGCCGGGCTGGTGGGCGACAGCCGCGCCGCCGTGGCCCAGATCAACGGCCTGCTGGCGGACGCCCGAGGCAGCCTGAAGAAGGTCGATGGCCTGCTGGAAGAGGCCCAGGGTGCGGCCCGCAATGCCCGGGTGGCCACCACCGATCTGGGCACCCTGCGCAGCGAGGTGGAAGCGAGCCTGCGCAAGGTGGAGAACCTGGTCAACGAGGTCAACCGCAAGTGGCCGCTGGCGCGCGACACCGAGGTGAAGTTGCCATGACGCGTCGCCTGCTCATCGCCTGTGCCGCCTGTGCCGCCTGGGTGCTGTCGGCCTGCAGCCATCAGCCGCCCACGCCCGACTGGCGCATGAACGCCCATGGCGCCCTGGAGCGCGGCGTGGCCGCCTACCTGTCCGGCGACACGCGGGTGGCCGAGCTTGAATTCGCACGCTCGCGTGCCGAGGTGGCACGCACGGGGCGTGTCGATCTGGTGGCACGTGCCGAGCTGGTGCGCTGCGCGGCCCAATGGGCCAGCCTGGTGGACGAGCCCTGCGCGGGGTTTGAACCCCTGCGCGCCGATGCTGCGCCGGCCGAACAGGCCTATGCCGACTTCCTGCGTGGCCCGGTGGACGCGGGCCGCGCGGCATTGCTGCCCGTGCAGCAACACGCCATTGCAGCGTCCGCCGCCACGTCGGCCAGCGATCTGGCGGCCATGCAGGCCATGACCGATCCCGTGTCACGCCTGGTGGCGGCCGCGGTATCGCTGCGCAGCGGCCGCGCCAACGCCACGGTGGTGGACCTCGCCGTGCAGACCGCCTCCGACCAGGGTTGGCGGCGACCGCTGCTCGCCTGGCTGGGCGTGGCGCGCCGGCTCGCCACCGAGGCCGGTGACCTGGCACTGGCCGAGCGGCTGGGCCGCCGAATCCAGCTCGTGCTGGACGGGCCCGCCACCGCACGTTGAAGCGCCCGGCGCCGTGGATGCCGGGCCCGTGCGCTCCCGCGGCGGCTACAGCATCGACGCGTTCGTCGGCAGGCCCAGCATCACGCGCCCGCTGAGCTCCCAGCTCGATTCGCCCACCATCATGTGCTGGGTGGCCACGTGCACGTCGCGCAGGCAACGCTGCAGCGGCGATTCGGCGAAGACCGCGCTGCCGGCGGCCTGGGTGTAGAGCCGGTCCACCACGGCCGCCGCCGTGTGCACCGCGTGGGTGGCCGCCAGACGCAGGTCAGCGCGCTCGGCCAAGGCAATGCCCTGTGGGTGCTGCGCCGCATTCCAGGCCGTGCCGATGGCCTCCATCACGAAGGCACGTGCGCCACGCAAGGCGGCTTCGGCGCGGGCGGCCGCTTCCTGCGTGGCTGGGCGCATGGCCAGCGTCTTGGACGAGGCCTGCGGCACCTTGTCGCTGGCCAGTGCCACCAGTTCATCGAGCGCCCGTCGTGCGATGCCGCAGGACACGGCCGCGATGGCCAGCGCCAGCAGGCCGAACACCGGAAAGCGGTACAGCGGCGTCTGTACCCGCGGGGCGTCCATCAGCGAGGCCGCGCGGTCGGCTGGCACGAACACGTCACTCACCTCGAATTCACCACTGCCCGAGCCGCGCAGGCCCAAGGTATCCCAGTTGTCGAGCACGGTGACCTGCGAGCGCTCGAACACCATCGACAGCACGCGCGGCGCGCCGTCGGCCATGGCCTGCGGCTTGCCATCGGGACCGAGCACCTGGCAACCCCCGCTGATCAGGTCGGCATGACGCGCGCCCGAGCCCCAGAACCAGCGTCCGCTCACCCGGTAGCCGGCCACGCCGCCCACCGTTTCGGCCCGCGCCTGGCCACGCGGCGCAAACACACCAGAGGCCTTGAGCGCCGGCGGGGAGAACAAGGCCAGTGCCGTGTCTTTTGGCAGATAGGCCGCGAGCACGCAGCTGGTGCAGGAGATGAAGGTGCACCAGGCCACCGAGGCATCGGCCCGCGCCACGCGCTCGATCAGCGCGAAGAAGCTGGCCACCGGCACTTCGAGGCCGCCGATGTCCGCGGGGGTGAGCAGGCGCAGCAGGCCACTGTCGGCCATGGCGCACACCACATCGGGCGGCAGGTGGCACAGCGCCTCGAATTCGCGCGAGCGGCCCTGCACCAGGCGGGCCAGGTCGTCGGCGCGGGCCATCAGGTCGGCGTGGCTCGGGTGGGCCTGGTTTGGAGGGGTGGTCATCGGTGCATCGTGCCAGACGCTGTGCGGCGCGTCATTGCGGGGTGTCCCTGTGGGGTGTCGGCGTGCCATCACGGTGCACGCCAGACCGCTGTCCGAACGCCGGCGGCCGCCGCCACGCCATAGGCCGTGATGCCCAGCGCCACGCCGATGAAGTTGCCCTGCGCGCCCAGCCCCACCACGTTGGCCAGGAACCAGCCCCCACCGGCCGCGATGATCAGGCGCGACAGGCCCGCCACCACGGGCCAGAGCATGCGGCCGGCGCCCAGCGACGCAAAGTACATCGCCATGCCCAGGCCGAATCCGCCGAACGCCAGGCCGGTGAAGCGCAACGCGCTGGCGGCGATGCCGGCCACCACCGAATCGGGCGTGAACAGCGTGGCGAAGCCGAGCGCAAAGCCGGCCACCGTCAAGCCCAGCACGCCCGTGATCATGAAGGCCATGCCGCCGCCCAACCAGGCCATGCGCCGCGCGGTGGCCCAGTCGCCCGCGCCCACCGTGCGGCCCACCAGCGCGGTGAGGGCCGAGCCGATGCCGAAAGCCACCGGGATCACCAGGAACTCCAACCTTGCCGCGATGCCATAGGCCGCCACCGTGGCTTGGCCGTGGTGGCGCAATTGGGCGGTGACCAGCACCGTGGTCATGTTGCTCACCAGGGCCAGTGCCGACGCGATCGCACCCACCGCCAGGATGCGCGAGAACAGCGCCCAGGACGGGCGCAGTCGCCAGCGAGGCACAAACCCTGCATCGCCGCGCCGCACCAGCCAGGCCATCGCGCCACAGGCACTCCAGGACGACAGCGCGAAGGCCACGCCCACGCCCGTGAGGCCCAGGCCGGCCGGTTCGGCAAGCAGCCAGGCCAACACGGGCAGGGCGCCCCAACTCAGGGCCAGCACCCGCGCCGCAAGTGCATGGCGCCCGCCGCCGCGCAGCACCGAGGCCAGCGTATTGCCCCACCAGGCGGGCAGGGCGCCGGCACCGAACACCCAGGCGGCGTAGGGCGTGGCGATCTGCGCCGCGTCGGCGCCGGCCACGGCGCGCAGCAGCGGCGGCGCGACGAAGGTGACGCCCAGCGCGAACAGCACTCCAAAGGCCGACGCGATGATCAGTGCGTGCGTCACCATGGAGGCGGCCTCGTCTCTGCGCTGGGCGCCCAGCGCGCGCGCCACGGCAGAGACGACGCCGCCGCCCATGGCGCCGGTGGACATCTGCTGCAACAGCAGGCCGAAGGGCAGCAGCACCGCCCAGCCCGCCAGTGCGGCGGTGCCCTGGCGTGCGGCGAGCATGGTTTCCACCACCTGCGCCACCACCTGCAGCATGGACAGCGCCGTGGTGGGCGCCGCCAACGCCACGATGCGACGCACCAGGGCGGCGTTGGTTTCGGGCGTCGGTGCGGGCTTCATTGGCCGGCGATCATGGCCCAGGGCCGGTGTGCGTCCTGTCGCGCAGCGGACGGGCTTGGCCCGGAAGCTGCGGCGATGATTCGACCCTCCCGCCGGCTTCACCGGCCAATCGTGGAACCGAAGGGTCCGACACGTTGAACACCGCCGTCGACTGCCGCACCCTGGACCAGGCATTGGCGCTGGCGCGTGACGCCACGCGCCATGAGACGCCGTTCGATGGCGGCGTGGTCGTCTGGCACCGCTGGGGCAGGTTGCTGGCGGGTCGGAAACCGCTGGTGCTGCTGCACGGCGGCTCGGGCAGCTGGAACCATTGGGTGCGCAACATCGGCACGCTGGTGGTGGCCGGGCGCGAGGTCTGGGTGCCCGACCTGCCCGGTTTCGGCGATTCCGACCGCCCGGCCACGGGCGAGGATGCGGACGCCCTGCCCGAGCCCATCGAGCAGGGCCTGCAGGTGCTGCTGGGCGATGCGGCCTGCGATCTGGTGGGCTTTTCCTTCGGAGGCATGGTGGCGGGCTTCATGGCCGAGCGTTGGCCACAGCGGGTGGCGCGCCTGGTGCTGGTGGGCGCCGCGGGGCTGGGCATCGAGCCCGCCGGGCCCATCGTGCTGAAGCCCTGGATGCTGATGCGCGACGAGTCCCGGCTCGTGCAGGCGCACCGCCACAACCTGGCCGCACTGATGCTGTGGCGACCGGGCAGCGTCGATGATCTGGCCGTGGCGCTGCACGCGGCCAACCTGTCACGCGACCGGCTCACGCGGCGGCGCATCTCCCGCACGGACGTGCTGCGGCGCAGTCTTCGGCACCTGTCATGCCCGGTCTGCGGCATCTATGGGGCGCAGGACGTGTTGTTCCGGACGCAGCATGTTGCATTGGCCGAGGCGCTGGCCGATGCGCCCGGATTTCGTGGCCTGCAACTCGTGGCCGATGCCGGGCACTGGGTGCAGTACGAAGAAGCCGCAGCCTTCAACCAGGCACTGGCCGCTGCACTCAGCGACGGTTGAAAACGCCCAGAGCATCGGGCGTCGCAGGCTCCAGTCGAGAACGAAGGCAGCAAGCATTTCCGGGGCAGTTTGCTAGAGCAGCCTTGCCTTCGCCATGGCGCCAGCGCCGATGCCGGTGAACTGACGCCGCACCAGACGCGCCACGCTTGATCCACCGCAAGGCAAACGGCACCCGCCTGCCTCACATTGACCCCATCACGCTGAGGGCCAAGAGCCAACCTCCCATGGAACACCGCTACGCCGCCACCGCCGGGACCGTGCTGCCCGAGCGGATCCTGCCTGGTCAAGCACTTGAATCGGCCACTTCGGGTCGCCGCAACTTTGCCGTGCAACTCTCGCCGGACACGGCGTTGTGGCGTGCCTTGCTGGGCGGCTCGTCAATCAGTGCGCCGGAGTGCGAACTGCTTGCCTCGGTGGCCCAAAGTCGGCTCGTGGGCGCCGGGCAACCAGTGTTCAACCACACCGACTTGGCCAGTGCCCTGATCGCCGTGCGCGAAGGCGAAGTGGCGCTGGGGCTGTGCACCGAAGACGGCACCTTCCGCACCGAGCGCATCGTTCATGGCCCGGCCTGGCTGGACCTGAGCGCTGCCTGGATCGACGAATGCCATCCCATGGATGCCCGGGCAATGACGCCGGTGTCGGTGGTCGAACTGCCCAAGTCCGCCTTGTCACAAGCGCTGCAGCGCCAACCGGGTCTGGCTCAGCGCCTGATCCAGTCCTTGGCGCGTCAAGTGCAGGAGATGGCCGCCAACACGCACGAACTGATGCACAAGGATGCGCCCGCCCGGCTGGCGCAATGGCTCAGCCAACGCTGCGAGCCGGTGGCCGGCAGCGCCGATCAGGCGGTGGTGCACCTGCGCGAACGCAAGCGCGACGTGGCGTCTCAGTTGGCGATCACGCCGGAGACGCTGTCGCGCCTGATGCGCAGCTTCACGCGCTTGGGGGTGATCGAGGTGGCGGGTTACACCGTGCACGTGCTCGACACGCAGGCCTTGGGCCAACTCGCCAAGGCCTGAAGCTTCCATCGCCATCAGCGCGCCGCCGGCTTGCCGGCGGCCTGCAGCAGTTGCGCCACCGCCGCCACGGCAATCACTTCGGGCTCCTTGCCGGCGATGCCAGGCACGCCGATGGGGCAGGTGAGGCGCGCCAGCGGGTCGGGCCCAATGCCCCGCTGTTCAAGCCGCCGCAAGAAACGCGCGCGCTTGGTGGCTGAGCCGATCAGACCCAGGTAGCCGAAGTCGCCGCGCTTCAGGATCGCTTCGGTGATGGCCATGTCCAGGTCGTGGCTGTGCGTGAGCACAAGGTAGAAGGCTCCGGCGGGCGCCTGCGCCACCTCGGCTGCCACCGGTTCGACGCAGACACGCTCGATGTGCGAGGCCGAGTCAGCCGCGGGGAACTCGGCCTCGCGCTCGTCGATCCACTGCACGCGGCAGTTCAGGCTTTCGAGCAGCCGCACGATGGCGCGGCCCACGTGGCCGGCGCCGTACAACTGCAGCGTGAACAGCGGGGCCTCGCGCGGCCAGTCCGACAGGCCGGCCGCGTCCAGGCGCCTGCTTCGCAAAGTGAGCGCACCACCGCAGCATTGGCCGAGGGCTGGCCCCAGCGGATAGTGGCGATCCTGCACCTCGGGCTGCCCCGCCGTGAGCAGCTCGCGGGCGTGGGCGATGGCCTTCAGCTCCAGGTGGCCTCCACCGATGGTGCCGGCCACCGCATCGGCCGTCACCAGCATGCGCGTGCCGGCCCCTCGCGGCACCGAGCCCTGGGCGGCAAGCACCTGCACCTCCATTGCTGGCACGCCGCTGGCGAGCCAGGCCCGTGCGGTGCTCAGCAAGACTTCAGGGGCGCTCATCCGGCGGACGGTTTCCCGGGCCGCACGGCGTCCAGCGCATCCAGCACCGCCTCGGGCGTGGCCGGTGCACGCAGCGGTGGGTCGATGCGGTGGCCGCCCACCGACGAGACGGCGTCACGGATGGCCAGGAACACCGAGAAGGGCAGCAGGATCGGCGGCTCGCCCACGGCCTTGCTGTGGTGGATGCTGTCCACCGCATTGGCGCCGTGGTACAGCTGCACGTCGAACTCGGCAGGGCAGTCGTTGGCGGTGGGGATCTTGTAGGTGCTGGGGGCGTGGGTCATCAACTTGCCGGCTTGGCGCTGGCCGCCCGGCGAGCCGTCGTCCGGCTGCCACCACAGCTCTTCCATCGTCAACCAGCCCATGCCCTGGATGAAGGCACCTTCGATCTGCCCGATGTCGATGGCCGGGTTGAGTGAGCTGCCCACGTCGTGCAGCACGTCGGCGCGCAGCAGGCGGTGCTCGCCGGTGAGCGTGTCCACCAGCACCTCGGAGATGGCTGCGCCGTAGGCGAAGTAATAGAACGGCTTGCCCTTCAGGTGCTCGCGGTCCCAGTGCAAGCCGGGCGTGGCGTAGAAGCCGTCGCTCCACAGCTGCACACGGGCCAGGTAGGCCTGCATCACCAGTTCCTCGAAGGCCAGGTGTTCGCCATTCACCTGCACCTGGTCGCTACCGAAACGCACCGCCGAGGCCTCGCCGCCGTGGTGCTGCGCCGCAAAGGCCGCCAGCCGCTCGCGGATCCGGCGCGCCGCATCCTGCGCGGCCTTGCCGTTCAGGTCGGTGCCGGTGGACGCGGCGGTGGCCGAGGTGTTGGCCACCTTCTGCGTGTCCGTGGCGGTGACGCGCACGCGCTGCATGCCCACGCCGAGCTCGTGCGCCACGACCTGCGCCACCTTGGTGTTCAGGCCCTGGCCCATCTCGGTGCCGCCATGGTTCACCAGGATGCTGCCGTCGGCATACACATGCACCAGGGCGCCGGCCTGGTTGAAGTGGGCCACGTTGAAGGAAATGCCGAACTTCAGCGGCATCAGCCCCAAGCCGCGCTTGAGCACCGGGCTTTGCGCGTTGAAGGTGGCGATCTCCGTGCGGCGCTGCGCGTAGTGGGCACGCTCGGTGAGTTGCGCCACCAGCGGCGCGATGATGTTGTCTTCCACCGTCTGGCCGTAGGGCGTGACGTTGTTGGAGCTGCAGCCGTAGAAGTTGGCGCGGCGAACGTCCAGCGGGTCGAGGCCCAGTCGGCGTGCGATGCCGTCCAGGATCATCTCGATGGCGAACGCACCCTGCGGCCCGCCGAAGCCGCGAAATGCGGTATTGCTCTGCGTGTTGGTGGCGGCGCAGTAGCCGTGCATGTCCACGTCGCTCAGCCAATAGGTGTTGTCGAAGTGGCACAGCGCGCGGGTCATCACCGGTGTCGAGAGGTCGGCCGAGTGGCCGGCATTGGCCAGCAGCGTCACCTCCACGCCCAGGATGCGGCCCGCGTCGTCGTGGCCCACGTCCCAGTCGAACTCGAAGCCGTGGCGCCGGCCGGTGACGAGCATGTCGTCGTCACGGTCCGGGCGCAGCTTCACGGCCTGGCCCAGCTTGGCCGCCGCGAGCGCGGCCACGCAGGCGAACAGCGCGCTCTGGCTCTCCTTGCCGCCGAAGCCGCCGCCCATGCGGCGGCAACTCACCTGGATCTGATGCGCCGGGCGGTGCAGGGCGTGCGCCACCACCTGCTGCATCTCGCTCGGGTGCTGGGTGGAGCAGTGGATGAGCAGGCCGCCGTCTTCTTGCGGCACGGCCAGGCTGATCTGGCCTTCGAGGTAGAACTGCTCCTGCCCGCCCAGCGACCAACTGCCTTGCCAGCGGTGCGGCGCCTTGGCCAGCGCCGCATGCGCGTCGCCGCGCGCCAGCTGCATGGGCGGCACCACATAGCGCTTCTGTTCATGCGCCTGTCGTGCGGTCAACAGCGCGGGCATGGCCTCGAACTGCAGGGCCTGCGGTGCCAACGCGGCAGCGCGGCGCGCCTGCTCGCGCGTGCGCGCCACCACGGCAAACACGGGCTGGCCAACGTGGCGCAGTTCGCCACTGGCACGGCCGTCCTCCTGCACGGTCTGCGCCGCCAGGATCGGGTCGTCTTTCACGATCGGGCCACAGTCGTTCACGCCGGGGATGTCTGCACCGGTGAGCACCGCCACCACCCCGGGCTGCGAGCGCAGCAGGGCCAGGTCGATGTGGCACAGCTTGGCGTGTGCCACGGGCGACAGCCCGAGCGCGGCGTGCAGCGTGCCGCTGAGCTCGGGCAGGTCGTCCACATAGGGCGCGGCGCCGGCCACGTGCAGGTGGGCCGATTCATGCGGCAGGCCCTGGCCGATGGTGGGCATCGTCTTCATGCGAGGCCTGCCTGTGCCCAGACGGACACCTGGTGCGGCGCCAGCGGGGCCTCGGGTCGGGTTTCGAGCCAGAAGCGGCGCAGCAGGTTGCGTGCGGCGCGCTGGCGGTAGCTGGCGCTGGCGCGCAGGTCGGTCAGGGGCTGGAAGTCGAGGTCCAGCGCGGTCATGGCGGCCAGCAGCGTGGCTTCGGTCCAGGGCTGGCCGCGCACGCGATCTTCAGCCTGCGTCGCGCGGCGCACCGTGGCGGCCATGCCGCCAAAGGCGAAACGCGCCTCGCGCACCACGCCATCTTCCAGCTGCAGCCACAGGCCGGCCGCCAGGCCGGAGATGTCGCTGTCGAAACGCTTGCCGAGCTTGTAGGCGCGCAGGGCATGGGCCCCTTCATTCAAGGGCACCTGGATGCCTTGCAGGAACTCGCCCGGCTGCAACTGGTTGGCCATGTAGCCCGTGTAGAAATCCTGCAGGGCCAGGCTGCGCTGCACTTCGCCACGCCTCAGCACCAACTGCGCGCCCAGTGCGATCAGCACCGGCGCGCCGTCGCCGATGGGCGATCCGTTGGCCACGTTGCCGCCCAGCGTGCCGGCGTTGCGCACGGGTGGCGAAGCGAATCGGCGGCCCATTTCTCGCAGCGTGGGCCAGTGCGCGGCCAGCGCCTCCCAGGCGGCGGTGAGCGAGGCACCGGCGCCCATGTGCAGCCGGTTGTCCGCGACCTCGATGCGCTGCAACTCGGCCACGCGGCCGAGGTAGATCACGTCGCCCAGCTCGCGAAACTGCTTGTTCACCCACAGGGCCACGTCGGTGCCGCCGGCCAGCAGTCGGGCCTCGGGCAAGGCCAGGCGCAGGGCGGCGAGATCGGCCAGGCTTTGCGGGGCATGGAAACAGGCGTACTGCAGTGCAGCGTCGGCGCGAAGCTCGCGCAGCGCGGCGGCGATCGGCTCGGTGGCGATGGCCGGACTGGCCTGATCGAACATCCGCTGCCCGGCGTCGAGGATGGGGCGGTAGCCGGTGCAGCGGCACAGGTTGCCAGACAGCTCGTCGGCCAGGTCGCCACGCGCCGGCGCACCCTGGCCGGCCATGGTGCGGTTCTGGTGCAGCGCGGCCAGCGTCATCACGAAGCCCGGCGTGCAGAAGCCGCACTGCGAGCCGTGGCAGGCCACCATCGCCTGCTGCGCAGGGTGGCGGCCCTGCAGGTCCTCCACGGTGAGCAAGGCCTTGCCGTCGAGCGTCGGCAGCAGCTGGATGCAGGCATTCACCGGCTGCAGACGCAGTGCGCCAGCAGCGTCGAGATCGCCGACGATCACGGTGCAGGCGCCGCAGTCGCCCTCGTTGCAGCCCTCCTTGGTGCCGGTGCAGCGCTGGTGCTCACGCAGCCAGGTGAGCACCGAGGTGGTGGGCGCGGGGCCCTGGACCGAGACGATCTCGCCGCGGTGCACGAAGCGGATGGGACGTTGGGACATACCCGAACCTTAACTGGTCTTTGCCGTTCATGGATACGATGCGCTTCGTGAACCCCACCGAGCGCAGGCGTTGAACCGCATCGCCATCCACGCCGACCTGCTCGACTTTGATGCCGAGCCCACGCTGGACGATCCGCGCAGCGGCGCCGTGCGCTGGCGGCCCGACCACTGGCTGCTGATCGAGCAAGAGCGCATCGAGGCGATCCAGGCCGACCCGCCCGGCGAGGACTGGCAAAGGATCGATCACCGCGGCCGCTGGCTGATGCCCGGCTTCATCGACACCCACGTGCACAGCCCGCAGATCGATGTGATTGCGTCCTGGGGCACGGAGCTGCTCGATTGGCTGGAGACCTACACCTTCCCGGCCGAGGCGCGCCATGCCGACCCGGCCTTTGCCGCGGCCGGTGCGGCCACCTTTCTCGATGCGCTGCTCGCGCACGGCACCACGAGCGCGGCGGTGTTCCCCACCGTGCACGCCGCCTCGGCCGAGGCGCTGTTTGCCGGCGCGCAGCAGCGCGGCATGCGGCTGCTCACCGGCAAGGTGCTGATGGACCGCCACGCACCGGAGAACCTTCGCGACGACGTGGCCGGCGCGCGGGCCGAGTGCGAGCGCCTGATCGAGCGTTGGCATGGGCGGGGCCGCAATGCCTACGCGGTGACGCCGCGCTTCGCCGCCACCAGCTCGCCCGAGCAATTGGCCATGGCCGGGCAGCTCGTGCAACGCCACGCAGGCGTCTACATGCAGACGCATGTGGCGGAGAACCGGGCCGAAGTGGCTTGGGTGGCCAAGCTCTTCCCCGAGGCCCGCAGCTACCTCGACGTGTATGCCCGGCACTGGCTGCTGGGCTCGCGCTCGATCCTCGCGCATGGCATCTGGCTCGACGACGAAGATCGCACACGGCTGCGCGACGCCGGTGCGCAAATCGCTTTCTGCCCCTCGTCCAACCTGTTCCTGGGCAGCGGCCTGTTCGGCTGGCGCGAGGCGCGAGAGCGCGGCATGACCGTCAGCCTGGCCAGCGACGTGGGCGGCGGTACCTCGTTGTCGATGCTGCGCACCATGGCCGACGGCTACAAGGTGCAGGCGATGGCGGGCACGCGCCTGTCCGCCTGGGCCCTGCTGCACACCGCCACCCGTGGTGCGGCACAGGCGCTGGGCCTGGGCCACGAGATCGGCACGCTGGCGCCCGGCATGCTGGCCGACCTGTGCGTGTGGGCCCCGGCGGTTGGCGCCGTGGCCCGGCACCGCGACGCCTTGGCGCGCGAATTGCATGAGCGGGTGTTCGCCTGGGTGACCCTGGGCGATGAACGCAATCTGATCGAAACCTGGGTGGCCGGCCGGCGCCTGTTCAGCCACGCGTCGGCCTGACGCCTCGCCTCGCCCCCGTAGCCGTCCCACACCAGCACCATGACCGCAACCATTTCCCAGGAGCCAGCCATGTCCAGGCCAGCGCGCACCGGTCCGCTCCGGCTGGAGCTGGAAGGCATCAGCAAACAGTACCCCGCCGTGAAGGCCAACGACGGCGTCTGCCTGCGTGTGCACCCCGGCGAGATCCACGCGGTGCTGGGCGAGAACGGCGCAGGCAAGTCCACGCTGATGAAGATCATCTACGGCGCCGTTCGGCCCGACGGTGGCGCGATCCGCTGGAATGGCCAACCGGTGCAGATCGCCAACCCGCAGCAGGCGCGCGGGCTGGGCATCGCGATGGTGTTCCAGCATTTCTCGCTCTTCGATACGCTCACTGCGGCCGAGAACGTGTGGCTGGGCCTGGACAAGGCGCTGCCGCTGCCAAAGGTGGTCGAGCGCATCCGCGAGGTGAGCAAGACCTACGGCCTGGAGGTGGATCCGCTGCGCCCTGTGCACACGCTGAGCGTGGGCGAGCGCCAGCGCGTGGAGATCGTGCGCGCCCTGCTCACCGATCCGCAGCTGCTCATCCTCGACGAGCCCACCTCCGTGCTCACGCCCCAGGCCGTGACCATGCTCTTCGTCACGCTGCGCAAGCTGGCCGATGGCGGCTGCTCCATCCTCTACATCAGCCACAAGCTCGACGAGATCCGGGCCCTCTGCCACCAGTGCACCGTGCTGCGCGGTGGCAAGGTCACCGGCGAAGTGGACCCGGCGCTGGAAACCAACGCCAGCCTGTCCCGGCTGATGATCGGTGCCGAACCGCCGCAGCTGCAGCACCGCGAGGCCAAGCTGGGTGCCGTGGCGCTCAAAGTGAGCGCACTCACGCTGCCCACCGACGACCCGTTCGGCACCGAGCTGCACGACATCGGCTTCGAGCTGTGCGCTGGCGAGATCCTGGGTGTGGCGGGCGTCTCCGGCAATGGCCAGCAGGAGCTGATGGCTGCGTTGTCGGGCGAAGACCGCCGCGCACCCAGGCGCAGCGTCGAGCTGTTCGGCGTGGACATCTCACGCGCCACGCCACGCCAACGCCGGGCCAAGGGCCTGCATTTCGTGCCCGAGGAGCGCCTGGGCCGCGGGGCCGTGCCCACCATGAGTCTGGCGCAGAACACGCTGCTCACGCGCACCGAAAACATCAATGGCGCCGGTTGGGTGCGCACCGCTGCGGTGCGCGCGCTGGCCGAAGAGCTGATCCGCCGCTTCAACGTCAAGGCCGGCGGTCCGGATGCCGCCGCCAAGAGCCTGTCGGGTGGCAACCTGCAGAAATTCCTCGTCGGCCGCGAGGTGCAGGCGGGTCCCAAGCTGCTGATCGTCTCGCAACCCACCTGGGGCGTTAACGTGGGCGCGGCGGCGCAGATCCGCGGCGAGTTGCTCAAGCTGCGCGACGAGGGTTGCGCGCTGCTGGTGGTGAGCGAAGAACTGGACGAGCTGTTCGAGATCAGCGATCGGCTGGTGGTCATCGCACAGGGCCGTGTGTCGCCCAGCGTGCCGGTGGGCGAGGCCACGGTGGAGATGATCGGCGAGTGGATGAGCGGCCTGTGGAACAAGGCGGAGGTCTCGCATGCTTAAGCTGGAAGCACGCCCGCAGCCTTCACAGGCCATGTCGATCGCATCGCCACTGATCGCGTTGGCGGTGACGGTGGTATTCGGTGTGCTGCTGTTCCTGATGTTGGGCAAGGACCCGCTGCAGGGCCTGCGCATGTTCTTTTTCGAGCCGGTGAAGAACGCCTACTCGTGGAGCGAGATCGCCATCAAGGCCACGCCGCTGGCGCTGATTGCGCTGGGCCTGTCGGTGTGCTACCGCAGCAACGTGTGGAACATCGGCGCCGAGGGGCAGTACGTCCTGGGCGCGATCTTCGCGAGCGGAGTGGCCATGCAGGCCAGTGCCGACAGTTCGCGCTGGATCGTGGTGGCCATCCTGGCGGCGGGCATCGTCGGCGGCATGGTCTGGGCCGGCATCGTGGCGCTGCTGCGCGACCGCTTCAACGCCAGCGAGATCCTGGTGAGCCTGATGCTGGTGTACGTGGCCGACCTGCTGCTGGCCTACCTGGTCTACGGGCCCTGGAAAGACCCCAAGGGCTACAACTTCCCGCAGACCATCACCTTCCTGGCCGTCACCAAGGTGCCACGGCTGGTGGACGGGCTGCGCGCCAACGTGGGCGTGCTGGTGGCGCTGGCTGCGGTGCTGGGCACCTGGGCGCTGCTGTTTCGCACCTACGCGGGCTTTCAACTGCAGGTGGGAGGCCTCGCGCCGGCGGCGGCGCGCTACGCGGGCTTTTCGTCTCGCGGCGCCCTCTGGTTGGCGCTGATGATGTCCGGCGGCCTGGCGGGTCTGGCCGGCGGGTTGGAAGCGGCCGGCCCGCTCGGCCAACTCACGTCCAACATGCCGGCGGGCTACGGCTTCGCCGCCATCATCGTGGCCTTCGTCGGCCGCCTCAACCCGGTGGGCGTGGTGTTCTCGGCCATCCTGATGAGCATGTTCTACATCGGTGGCGAACTGGCGCAGTCGCGCATGGGCCTGCCCAAGTCGATCACCGGGGTGTTCCAGGGCCTGCTGCTGTTCTCGCTGCTGGCGGCCGACACCTTGATCCATTACCGCATCCGGCGCGCCAGCGCCCCGACCAGGAAGGGGGCGTGAGATGGAATCCTTTGCACTGTTGATGGCTGCCACGCTCAATGCCGGCACGGTGCTGGCCCTGGCCGGCATGGGCCTGCTGATCAACGAGCGCGCCGGCGTGCTCAACCTCGGCGCCGAAGGCATGATGCTGGTGGCCGCGATCGCCGGCTATGCCACGGCGGTGCACACCGGCAGCGACACGCTGGCGTTCGCGGCGGGCATGGGCGCCGGTGCGGCGATGGCGCTGGCCTTCGGGCTGCTGGTGATCTGGCTCAACACCAACCAGTACGCCACCGGCCTGGCGCTGAGCCTGTTCGGCGCCGGCATCTCGGCCTTCGCGGGCATCAAGTACACGCAGGAGAAATTGGCCGACCGCGCCAAGTTCGAGATCCCGGGTCTGGCCGACGTTCCCCTGCTTGGCGCCGCCTTCGGGCGCCACCACCCCTTGGTCTATGGGGCGGTGCTGCTGGCGATCGGGCTGGCCTGGTTCCTCTACCGTTCGCGCGCCGGTCTGGTGCTGCGCGCGGTGGGGGAGTCGCCGGAGTCCGCGCATGCACTGGGTTATCCCGTGCGTCGCATTCGTCTTGCAGCGGTGATGGTCGGTGGTGCGATGTGCGGCCTGGCGGGCGCCTACGTGTCGGTGATCTATACCCCGTTGTGGGTCGAGGGCATGATCGCCGGCAAGGGCTGGATCGCACTGGCGCTCACCACCTTTGCCACCTGGCGGCCGGCGCGCATCCTGCTCGGCGCCTACCTGTTCGGTGGTGTCACGATGCTGCAGTTTCACCTTCAGGGCGAGGGCGTGCAGATTGCCAGTCAATGGCTGTCGATGCTGCCCTATGTGTCCACCATCGTGGTGCTGGTGTTGATCTCGCGCAACCCCACGTGGATCCGGGTGAACATGCCCGCCTCGCTGGGCAAACCCTTCTTCCCGGGCTCCTGAGGCCGCAGCATCCCGTTCGATAATGTGCCGTTCCCCCCGTCAAACTACCTCAAGGATGGAGAAACCATGACGCAAGCGTCCAAGCGTTCCCTGCTCAAGCTGGCCGGCTGGTCCACGATCGTCGGCGCGGCGGCCCTCGTCGGCTGCGGCAAGAAGGAGGAAGCGGCCCCGGCCGCACCAGCACCAGCCTCGGCCGCTGCGCCGGCATCGGCCGCGGCCAAGGCGGCGCCGCTGAAGATCGCGTTCGCCTACGTCGGCCCGGTCGGTGACGGTGGATGGACCTTCGCGCATGACAACGGGCGCAAGGCGCTGGAGAAGGAATTCGGCGACAAGATCGTCACCAGCTTCGTCGAGAAGGTGCCCGAGTCGGCCGATGCCGAGCGCGTGTTCCGCGATCTGGTGGGCCAGGGCAACAAGCTGGTGTTTGGCACCACGTTCGGCTACATGGAGCCCATGCTCAAGGTGGCGGTCGACGCCAAGGACGTGAAGTTCGAGCACGCCACGGGCTACAAGACCGCCGACAACCTGCGCACCTACGACAGCCGCACCTACGAGGGCGCCTACATGGCCGGCGTGATCGCCGGCAGCATGACCAAGACCAACACGCTGGGCGTGGTGGGCTCGATCCCCATCCCCGAGGTCATCCGCAACATCAACTCGTTCACGCTGGGTGCGCAGAGCGTCAACCCCAAGATCAAGACCAAGGTGGTGTGGGTCAACGATTGGTTCAACCCGCCCAAGGAGACCGAGGCCGCCACGGCCTTGATCAACGGCGGCGCCGACGTGCTGATGCAGAACACCGACTCACCCGCGGTGCTGAAGACGGCGCAGGAGAAGGGCAAGCGCGCCTTTGGCTGGGACTCTGACATGACCGCCTATGGCCCCAAGGCCCACCTGGGCTCGGCCGTCATCAACTGGGCGCCGTACTACATCAAGGCCACCAAGGACGCCCTGGACGGCAAGTGGGCCACCGGCAAGGCCTGGTGGGGCGTGAAGGAAGGCGCCATCGATTTCGTCGGCGTGGCCGAGGACGTGCCGGCCGAAGCGAAGAAGAAGCTCGACGAGGTGAAGGCCGGCCTGAAGGATGGCAGCTTCTCGATCTGGAAGGGCCCGATCACCGACAACACCGGCAAGGTGCAGGTGGAGAAGGACAAGGTCGCCGACGATGAGTTCCTCGGCGGCATCAAGTTCTTCGTCAAGGGCGTGGATGGCAAGGTGCCCGGCGACAAGTGATGTCGTGCCCGCGTCGCGGGTCTTGAAATGACCACGGGCCGGGATGATCTCCCGGCCCGTGGTGTTTCAGCGCCCCGGGGTGGGGCGATCAGCGCGTCCGCGTTCGCCGGGCGCCGATCAAACCCGCCAGTGCCAGCCCGGCCAGGGCCAGCGAGCCAGGCTCGGGAACGCTGCCCGGGGGGTCGCCGGTGATCATGTCCTGGGCGCCATTGGCCGTGAGCGTCATTGCATACTGGCCGTCCAGCGAATCCGCGCTGGTGCGACGCGCAAAGAACTGCTCCACATACCAGTTGGTCTTGCCGTCGCCGGCATTGGCCGCCCCGGCGTTGCCGTCGAGGTTCCAGGCCTGGAACTGCCCGTCGATCAGGCTCCAGGTGTTGCTGGTGTCGAAGCGGCTCTCCCAGATGCCCAGCTGGATGGCGGCACTCTGGTAGATGTCGGTCGGGTGCACCCAGGCAAAGCGGTCGTAGCTGGCGCCCGATTGGCCGCGCTGATCGTTCAAGACCGAATTGACGGCACCGAGGAAGTCCAGCGTGCGGTTGCTCTCGCCGCCGAAGTCGATCTGGTAGCGGACCTGCTGGCCGTTGGAGATCGAGTCGTACAGGTCGTAGCAGTACATGAAGACGCTGTTGACGTTGTCGACGAAGACACCAGGTGCAACGCCGTCCAGGTCGGACGCGCGGCCCCTCAGGCGGCCTGCCGCGACGTATTCCGTCAAGTTCGCGACAGCGCCGCCGGGCGTTGACGGGAACTTGATGCTGACGGCGTCGTAGCCATTCAACGGGGCGAAGATCGAACTGTCGAACTGGATGGTCACCGCGGCTGCATTGGCGGTGCCGGTGGCAGCGAGCACGGTCAATCCGAGTGCGAGTTGGTGGAGGCGTTTCATCTGAGTTCGTCGCTTTCGCTGAAGTGGCCGGACCTTGTGGGCCCGATGTTTCAAATTGTGTTTTGTGTTGCGGAGTGCTTGCACCCCGCGGATCGGTGCCCGCTGCCTGTCCGCGGGGGCGGTGCGTGAACTCGATCACCGGCCAACCGTGCCAACCCCCCCCCAAAGTCGATGCCCGTGCGACCGTCCCGCGCGCACGGCTTCGCCTCCAACCCTTCGGCAGGCCCGGTCAAGCAATGAAGGCTGCGGTGGCCGCGATCGGCCGCCTTTGCGAACGACTTCACGATCGCCAGGCGACCTGGGGATCAACTCGCTGCCGCGGGCTGCGGGCGCAGTTCCGCGCGGGTCAAGTCGCCAGGATGCGCACCACCACCTGCTTCGTTGCGAAGCTGTAGCCCAGGTACTCGTACTGCCAACCGTGCTCGTCGACGGCTTCCTGGAAGGCCTTGAACTCGTCCTGCCGCCAGAATTCGTTGCCAATGTATTCGTCGAACACGATCACGCTGCCGGGCATGATCCGGGGTGCCAGCAGGTCCAGCACGGTCTTGGTCGAGCTGTAGATGTCGCAGTCGATGTTCAGCAGCCGCACACCGCCTGGGTGCTCGATCAGGAACCGCGGCAGGGTGTGGTCAAACCAGCCAACGTGCAGCGACACGTTCTCCGGAACGTTGGGAATTCGTCCCTGTGTGCTGTAGCTGCCCTTGGGCTCTCGATGCCAGGCCTCCGGCAACCCTGCAAAGCTGTCGAAACCGTGCACCGGTTGACCGACCATGGCCGCGATCTGCCGGATCGACTTGCCATGCCGGACCCCGAATTCCAGCACCAGGCCCTCCCTCGCGGCCGCATGAACCGCCAGTTGAAAGGTCTGAACGCTGCTGGCCAGGAGCCTCGGCGCAGCGGCACGGGCAGAGGACTTCAGGTAGCGCCAGGCATCGAGCCTGGCGCGGCCGACGGCCGGGCCCGACTCCAGCATGCGCCAGTGCGGTTCAGCCGCGCCCGGCTGGCCGATGTGATCGAGCAGCACGCCCAGGAAGAACCTGAAGGTGGGGTCGCCCGGATTCAGCGAGACGGCCTGGTGCAGGCATGCGATGGCCGCAACGGGCTCGTCGGTGCACAGCAGCGCGCTGTGGAGATTGAAGAGTGCGGCCGGCCAGTCCGGTTGGATGCCCAGCGCACGGCGATAGCTCTGCTGCGCCTCGGCAAAGCGCCCGAGCTCCTGCAATGCATTGCCCAGATTCAGGCAGGCCTTGGCCAGGTTCGGGTCCTCGGCCAGCGACCGTCGATAGGCCGCCACGGCTTCATCCAGCCGCCCGAGGTCGCGCTGCGCATTCGCCAGCCCGAACCAGGCCTTGGCGTGGCTGGGCTGGATCTGCACCGCACGCGCCTGGCTGGCCACGGCTTCATCCAGGTGACCGAGGCTGCGCAGGGCATTGCCCAGCGCATGGTGCGGCCGGGAGTCGTGCGGCGCCAGCGAGGCCGCGATGCGCATGGGCTCCAAGGCCTGCGCAGCGCGACCCGTTCGCAGCAAGGCGGCGCCCAAGGCCGACCAGGCGAACCCGTGCTCGGGGAACCGCACAAGCAATGCCCTGGCCAGGCTTTCGGCCTCCGCGTATCGCGCGGCAGCGAGCAGCTGCTCGAGGCCCTTGAGCTGCCGCGCATCGGGGGTCGCCATGGGCGAATTGTCGCCTGGCCCAGCGCGCCATCGAGCCAGGGTGGCAGACTGCGCCCATGCCTCGCCTTCCAACGCTGGAGCCACTGAAATGAAACCCCCACGCTCACTTCGTTCGCTGCCCCCCGGAGGGGGCGCTCAGGACCTTCGGAACGGCCGGGCGGTACTGAGATGATCGATTTCGATGCCATCCCCCGCAGCCGCCTGAACGGCCTGCTGCGCTCGGCCCCCAAGGCCGAGTTGCACATCCACATCGAGGGCTCGCTCGAACCCGAGCTGATCTTCGAGCTGGCGCAGCGCAATGGGCTGAGCCTGCCCTACGCCAATGTGAACGCCCTGCGCGCGGCCTATGCGTTCAAGGACCTGCAGAGCTTCCTGGACATCTACTACGCCGGGGCCAGCGTGCTGCGGACCGAGGCCGACTTCCACGCCATGGCCATGGCCTACTTCGCACGTGCGGCGGCCGACCATGTGGTGCACGCCGAGCTGTTCTTCGACCCGCAGACCCACACCGAGCGTGGTGTGCCCGTCCAGGCGGTGATCCAGGGCCTGGCGCGGGCCTGTGCGGATGCCAGGCGGCTTCACGACCTCGACGCGTCCTTGATCCTGTGCTTCCTGCGCCACCTGAGCGAGGCCGCCGCCTTCGATGTGCTGGAGCAGGCCCTGCCGCACCGCCAGCACTTCATCGGCGTCGGCCTGGACAGCAGCGAGCGCGGCCACCCGCCGGAAAAGTTTGCACGCGTCTTTGCCAAGTGCCGCGCACTGGGCCTGCACGTGGTGGCCCATGCCGGCGAAGAGGGCCCGCCGGCCTACATCGAGAGCGCACTCGACGTGCTGAAGGTCGAGCGCATCGACCACGGCGTGCGCTGCGTGGAAAGCCCGGCGCTGGTGCAGCGCCTGGCCGCATCGCGCATGCCGCTGACGGTGTGCCCCTTGTCCAACGTGAAGCTCTGCGTCTACCCCAGCATGGCACAACATCAACTGCCCGCGCTGCTGGCCGCCGGCCTGTGCGTCACCGTCAACAGCGACGACCCGGCCTACTTCGGCGGTTACCTGAACGACAATTTCGTGGCCACCTTCGAAGCGTTGCCACAGCTCGGTGTGCGCGAGGCGCACCAGCTGATGCGCAACAGTTTCGAGGCCAGCTTCGCCTCGGACCAGGCCAAGGCGGGCTGGCACGCGCAGCTGGATCGGGCGTTCGCTGGGGCCTGAGCCGCCGGGCGGCGGTTGGTGCAGGGCGCGCGCTCGCCCATGGGCACCGGACGAAACGGCCAAACAGCGGCAGCAAGCGTGCGGTTATCGCGTGGTGGCGGCGACCGTTGCCGTGCAAGATGGCCGGGTCGCGTCCAACGCTGCTGTGAACAAGGTTGCTCGATGCCAAAGCATTTCGTGGCGATGCCGGCCGTCGTGTTGGCGGCCTGTTTGATCTGGGTGCCCGCCTGCGCACAAGCCGATCGCAACCCCGTGCCGGGGTCCGTGCCCACGCGGCTGGCCGAGGCGCAGGCCAACCCGAAGCTGGCGGACACGCTGCTCAGGACGGGGCGCAAGGTGGCCGCGGTGTGTGCCAACTGTCACGGCGAAGGCGGCAACAGCGTTCGGCCGGAGGTGCCGAACCTGGCCGGGCAGAACACTGCGTACCTGGTCGAGCAGATGCGCCAGTTCGGCGACGGCCTGCGTCGCAACGAATTCATGCAGGGCATGATCCGCGCCATGAGCACGGACGAGAAAGTGGGCATGGCGCTGTTCTATTCGCAGCAGACCGTGCGACCCGGGCCGGGCGCCGATGCAAGCCTGCTGGCCCAGGGCGAGATGCTGTTCCAGAAGATCTGCTTCCGCTGCCATGGCAACGACGGCCATGGCAACGAGAAGATCGCTCGCATCGCCGGCCAGCAAGGTGCCTACCTGTCCGCCACCTTGCGGCGCTACCGCACGGGCAGTGGTGATCGCGTGAACGAGCAGATGGCCGACAACACACGGCTGCTCAGCGACGCCAATCTGGACGCGATCGTCGCCTACGTGGCCTCGATGAAATAGCCGCGCGGATCGATCGGTCGGGCAGACGGTGCCGAACCGATCGGGCCGTCAGCGGGCCTTGGCCTCCGCGATCAGTGGGCTGCCGGCGTAGGCCGGTGCGGCTTCCTGGCGCTGGGCCATGCGCATCAGGTAGAACGAGCCGCTGTCTTCGCCCAAGTACATCGTGGACTCACCGTTCTTGCGCGTGGCCACCGCCTCGGCGCGCACTTCGGCGCGCGTCCGGGTCCATGCCATCGGCTGGCTCGCAAGGTGGAAGGAGCCGCTGTCCTCGCCGAGCAGCACGCCCAGTTCACCGCCGCTGCGTGCAGCATCGAGCTCGGCGATCACCTCGGCGCGAGTGCGCTCGACCGGCACTTCCTGGGCACGCGTGATGGCGGTGGCGGCCAAGCCGATGCCAAGGGCCAGCAGGGTCTTCTTGAAGGCATTCATGGTGGATTCTCCAAAGGCCGGGCACCCGTTTCAAAGGGCAGGCCGCGCTGGATGCCCGGTAGCGCGATCCGTGGCCCAGAAGGTAGACGCCACGCGGGGCCCTGTCCTCCTACCGACTTGGGATGGCCGTGCCGGCGGCTCGTCAGGACTGGGGAAGAGGTGGCCGAATGTGGGCCGTGCTTGACGGACGACAAGAACGACCGGGATCGGTTGCGCGAAGCTGTGCGCACTCCATCAAAAGCACGGAACCAAGGTGAGCACCATGTCTACTGCAGTGAAGTACGTCTATGTTTTTGGCAGCGCCCGTACCGAGGGTGCGGCGGCGATGAAGAACCTGCTGGGCGGCAAGGGCGCCAACCTGGCCGAGATGTGCCGCCTGGGCATCACCGTGCCATCGGGCTTCACGATCAGCACGGAGGCCTGCACGGTGTTCACCGAGCGCGGCAAGGACGCGGCCCTCGCGCTGATCCGCGACGAGGTGCTGCAAGGCGTGGCCTTCGTCGAGCAGGAAATGGGCAAGCGCTTTGGCAATGCCGAGGATCCGTTGCTGTTGTCGGTGCGCTCGGGCGCGCGGGCATCGATGCCGGGCATGATGGACACCATCCTCAACCTGGGTCTGAACGACGAAGCCGTGCTCGGCCTGGCGCAGAAGTCGGGCAACGAGCGCTTCGCCTGGGACTCATACCGCCGCTTCGTGCAGATGTATGGCGATGTGGTGATGGGCCTGAAGCCCGTCAAGAAGGAGGATCACGACCCCTTCGAGGTGGTGATCGACATGGTCAAGGCGCAGCGCGGCGTGCAGCTCGACACCGAGCTCGACACGGCCGATCTGAAGGAGCTGGTCGCGCGCTTCAAGGCGCTGATCCGCGCGCGCATCGGGCGCGACTTCCCCACCGATCCCTGGGAACAACTCTGGGGCGCCGTGGTGGCCGTGTTCGAGAGCTGGAACAACGACCGCGCCCGCGTCTACCGCGAGTTGAACGACATCCCGCAAAGCTGGGGCACGGCGGTGAATGTGCAGGCCATGGTGTTCGGCAACCTGGGCGACAGCAGCGCCACCGGTGTGGCCTTCTCGCGCGATGCCGGGACCGGCGAGGACCTGTTCAACGGCGAGTTCCTGGTCAATGCGCAGGGTGAGGACGTGGTGGCGGGCATCCGCACGCCGCAGCAGGTGACGCTGGTCGGCTCGCGCCGATGGGCCGAGTTGGCCCTGGTCAGCGAGGAAGTGCGCCGCAAGGACTACCCGTCGCTGGAAGAGCTGATGCCGGCCATCTACCAGCAGCTGTTGCAGGCCGAGACCAAGCTCGAGAACCACTTCAAGGACATGCAGGACCTGGAGTTCACGATCCAGGAAGGCAAGCTGTGGATGCTGCAGACGCGCAATGGCAAGCGCACCGGCGCCGCCATGGTGCGCATCGCGATGGAGATGCTCGACCAGGGCATGATCGACGAGAAGACCGCGCTGCAACGGGTGGCGCCGGACCGCCTGAACGACCTGCTGCATCCGATCTTCGACGTCGCGGCGATGAAGGCGGCCGAGGTCATCGCGCGTGGCCTGCCGGCCTCGCCCGGTGCGGCCAGCGGGCAGGTGGTGTTCTTCGCCGACGAGGCCGACGAATGGGTCAAGGCCGGCAAGACGGTGATCCTGGTGCGCCAGGAGACCTCGCCCGAGGACCTGCGCGGCATGAGCGTGGCCAAGGGCATCCTGACCGCACGCGGCGGCATGACCTCGCACGCGGCCGTGGTGGCCCGCGGCATGGGCAAGTGCTGCGTCTCGGGGGCCGGCGCCGTTCACGTCGACTACAAGGCGCGCACTTTCTCGATTGCCGACCGGACCTGGGAAGAGGGCGACTGGATCTCGCTCAACGGCTCGACCGGCGAGGTCTACGAGGGCCAGATCAAGACCAAGGACGCCGAGTTGTCGGGCGACTTCGGCAAGCTGATGGCGCTGGCCGACAAGTACAAGCGGCTCGAGGTGCGGGCCAATGCCGACACACCCACCGATGCCCAGGTGGCGCGCAATTTTGGCGCCACCGGCATCGGACTGTGCCGCACCGAGCACATGTTCTTCGAGGGTGAGCGCATCATGCCGATGCGCGAGATGATCCTGGCCGACGACGAGGCCGGTCGCCGCAAGGCGCTGGCCAAGCTGTTGCCGATCCAGCGCGCCGACTTCGAGGGCCTGTTCCGCGCGATGAGCGGCCTGCCGGTGACGATCCGCCTGCTCGATCCGCCACTGCACGAGTTCGTGCCGCACGACGAGGCCGGCCAGCGCCTGATGGCGCAGGAGATGAAGGTCTCGATCGGCAAGATCCGCATGCGGGTGGATGATCTGCACGAGTTCAACCCGATGCTCGGCCACCGTGGTTGCCGCCTGGGCATCACCTACCCCGAAATCACCGAGATGCAGGCACGCGCCATCATCGAGGCCGCACTCGACGCACGCGCCAAGGGCGCCGTGGTCAAGGCCGAGATCATGGTGCCGCTGGTGGGCACGGTGCGTGAGTACAACGCCCAGGCCGCGGTCATCCGCCGCACGGCACAGCAGGTCTTTGTCGAGCGCGGCGAGAGCATCGCCTACATGCTGGGCACGATGATCGAGACACCACGCGCCGCGCTGATTGCCGACAGCATCGGCAAGCAAGCCGAGTTCTTCTCCTTCGGCACCAACGACCTGACGCAAATGACGCTGGGCTTCTCGCGCGACGACGCGGGCAAGTTCCTGGCGGACTACCTGAAGGCCGGCATGTACGAGCACGACCCGTTCCGCAGCATCGACCAGAAGGGCGTGGGCCTGCTGGTGAGATGGCGGTGAAGAAGGGCAAGTCGGTGCGGCCCGAACTCGAGGTCGGCGTGTGCGGCGAACATGGCGGCGACCCGGCCTCGGTGGCCTTCTTCCACCGTGCGGGCCTGGACTACGTGAGCTGCTCGCCGTTCCGCGTGCCGATCGCGCGGTTGGCGGCGGCGCAGGCGGCGATCGAGGGATAGCACCGACGACTGCGCCGCAGCGCGCTGCGATCAGGCCGTGTCGTGCAGCCAGCGTTCCAGCTGGTCGGCAGGCATCGGCCTTGCAAAGAGGAAGCCCTGGGCTTCTGGGCAGCCCATGCCCAGCAATGCGTCGCGCTGCGCCTCGGTTTCCACGCCCTCGGCGATCACGCGGATGCCCAGGCCGCGGCCGAGATCGACCATCATGCTGGCGAAGTTGCCACTGCCCTCTTGCTGGCCCATCTGCTGGACAAAGGTGCGGTCGATCTTCAGGCGGTCGACGTGCAGCTGGCGCAGCATGCTGAGTGACGAAAAGCCCGTGCCGAAATCGTCGATGGCCACCGTGACGCCGGTCCGTTTGACGTCCGCCAGCACGTCCAGCATGAATTCGAAGTCCTCCGTCGCCATGGATTCGGTGATCTCGAGTTCGATGTGCCTCGGGTCGGCACCGGTCTCGCGCAGCGCGCGCGCCACCATGTCGAGAAACCCGGGGCTTCGGAATTGCGCCTGCGACACGTTGGCCGACATGCGAAAGCCCGTGAAGCCCTGATCGTTCAGGCGCTTGAGCTGGTGGCAAGCGGTGCGCAGCACGAACTCCCCGATGGGAACGATGAGCCGGGAATGTTCGGCCAGCGGGATGAAACGGTCGGGCGGGACGAAGCTGCCGTCGTCCGTTCGCCAGCGCAGCAGGGCTTCGGCCCCGATGGTTCGGCCATCGGCCAGGCTGACCTGCGGTTGGTAGACGACGAACAGGCGGCGCGATTCGAACGCTTCGCGCAGGCCACGCAACAGGCGCATGCGCTCGCGCGCATCGGTGCCCATGGCCTCGGAGAAATACTGCGATGAGCCGCGATGCCGGTCCTTGGCCTGCTTGAGTGCAATGTGAGCGTCCTTGAGCAGCTCCTGGCCACTGTGCGCTTCGTCGGGCAGGCGCACCAGGCCGCTGCTGGCGGACAGGTGCAGCTGCTCGCCCTGCACCCGGAATGGTTCGGCCAGGGCAAGCGCCAGCGTGTCCGGGTTGACCGCCGCATCGGGCCCGAGCACGCCAAAGGTGTCACCGGCCAGGCGAGCGACCGCCGCATCGGGGCCCAGGCACTGGCCCAACCGTTCGCCCAGCGCCTTGAGCAGCCCGTCGCCGATGCCATGCCCCAGGGTCTGGTTGATGCCCGCGAAGTCGTCGACATCCAACACCGCCATCGTCATGCCCGTCGGACGGCGCAGGTGGTCTTCGATCAGTTCGATGAAGCGGTTGCGATTCGGAATCCGCAACAGCTGGTCGTTGTAGGCGAGGTCCTGCAGTTCGTTGTAGAGCAGGACATTCTCGAAGCCCACCGACATGCTGGCGCAAAACACCTCGAGCAGGTGCCGCTCGACCTCGCCGATCGCCGGGGCATCGACGAACGCCGCCATGCCGCGGCCGTTCGATGAAGCGAAATACAGCGCCACATGGGGTTCGAACGCGCTGGCCTGCGTTGAAAGGCATTGCTCGAGCGCCTGCCGGATGTGCGGAACATCCACTTCGTGCAGCGGTCGGTGCATCAGCTTGGCGTAGGAGCCCGCGGCGGCGATGACACGCGCCGTGTCATCGTCGGAGGCCGCCGCCTGGACGCACACCAGCCCGTCGGGATGAATGTCCAGCAAGGCGCAGAGCTGGATGATCAGGCCCTCGGCGAAGCGCCGCAGCCCATGCAGCTTGCTCAGCTCGGTGCTGGCGCGCACGACGATCTCCAGGCCGCGCCGGGTCTGCTGCAGTGCGACGATCTGCCGATACGAGCGGATCGCGCTGGTCAGGCTGGTGAACAGCCGCACTCGCGTCAGCTCGGACTTGGTGCGGTAGTCGTTGATGTCCCAGCTGCGGATTGTCTCGAGCTCCGGCGCATAGCCCGGCTGGCCGGTGCGCAGGATGATGCGCAGCGATTCGCGGCCGAGCCCCTCGCGCGCCTGCCGGACCAGGCGCAGGCCAGCGTCGGGGGTTTCCATCACCACGTCCAGCAGCACGACGGCAATGTCCGGCCGTTCGGCGATCAGCTGCAGTGCCTGCTGGGCGGTATGGGCGTGCAGCAGGGTGAGCGAGCGGCCTTCGATGGCCACACCGCGCATGGCCAGTTCGGTGGCCTGGTGGACGTCTTCGTCGTCGTCGACGACCAGCACGTTCCAGGTCTCGTCGGTCGGTCGAGCCGTCGCGACCGCATCGTCTTCGATCACATCGAGCAGCATGGAGGGACTGTGATCCGCGCTGTCGTTGCCTGGTAGGTCGGTCATGGCTGAATGGGCAATGAGAACTGGAAGCTGGCACCGTTGCCAGGCTGGCCATGTGCCCAGACCTGGCCGCCGTGGCGCGCAACGATGCGCTGGACAATCGTCAAGCCAATGCCGGACCCCTCGAACCGGGCCCCGTGCAGGCGCGAGAAGGGCTTGAACAGTTCGACCGCGCGATGGGCATCGAAACCCGCGCCGTTGTCGCTCACCGTGAACGTCCAGGCGTCATCGCTGCGCTGCGCCTGCACCTCGATCCTCGGTGAGGGCGTGTCGGCGGTGAACTTCAAGGCGTTGGACAGCAGATTGACGAACACCTGGCGCATCAGCGTCGCGTCGACGGCCAGCTCGGGCAGCGTGCCCACCGAGACGCTGGCGATTCGGTGGGCGGGGGTGTGAGTCGACAAGGCCTGCAGTGCTTCCTGCACCACCCCGTTCAAGGCAACAGGGCTGCGGTGCACCGTGCCCTCCGAGATGCGGGCCAGGCTCAGCAGGTCGGCGACGAGCTCGGCCAGGCGGCGGGTCTGCGTCTCCATCATCGACACCCAGCGGCGCACCTTGGCGGGGTCGCCTTGATCCAGTTCATGGCGGATCAGACCGGACAAGCCGGCCAGGCCATGCAAGGGTCCGGACAGGTCGTGCGACACCATGCGGTTGAACGCATCGAGTTCGGTGATGGCTTGCGACAACTCCTGCGTGCGCTGTGCGACGCACTGCTCCACCGAGGCATTGGCGAGCTTGAGCGCCGCTTCAGCGGTGAGGCGGCGCTCGTTCTCGGCCCGTTCGGCCGCGCGCGCTTGCTGCAGCGACTCATTCATCTGCGCCAGCTTGTCGCGCTGGTCCAGGATGTCGGTCAACTGCGCATAGGAGCGGATCGCCGCCGTGAGGCTGCTGAACAGACGCACCCGGGTCAGCTCCGACTTGGTGCGGTAGTCGTTGATGTCAAACGCGCGCAGGGTCTCGATCTCCGGCGCGTAGCCGGGTTGGCCGGTGCGCAGGATGATGCGCAGCGCCGAGCGACCGAGTTCTTCGCGGATCTGGCGCACCAGCCTCAGGCCAGCATCCGGTGTCTCCATCACCACGTCGAGCAGCACGGTCGAGATGGCAAGGTCGGCAGCGACCACGTTCAGGGCCTCGGCCGCCGAATGCGCATGCAGGAAAGCCACGCGCCGTCCCTCGATGGGCAAGTCGCGCATCGCCAGCTCGGTGGCGACGTGCACATCCTCATCGTCGTCGACGATCAACACCCGCCACGGCTCCAGGCCTTCCTGTGGAAGCTCACCGATCCCGATGTCGTCGAGCGGCAGCAGTGAATCCGCGTGATCCGACACTGCAGCTGAGGAAGGCATGGTTGCTTGAGCTTGGGACATGGCGAATCGATCGTAGCGGAACGATGGGGTCGGCAGCACACTCGCTTGCCCGCATCGGGATCAAACCGTTGAGGGTTGCTCGGGTTGGGGTGCCGGGGCAACGCGCGGCAACTCGATGATGAATTCGGTGCCCTGCGCCGGTGCGCTGCGCACTTCGATGCGCCCACCGAGCAGCCCGGTGACCAGGGTGTAGACGATGTGCAAGCCCATACCCGACCCGCCTTGGCCGAGTTTGGTGGTGAAGAAGGGATCGAAGATCTGCTTCACGTGCGCGGCCTGCATGCCACGACCGTTGTCGCTGACCACCAGGCGCACCCGATCGGCTGCCACCTGCACGGCGCCGATGCGCACGCAACCCGCCTGCCCCACCTCGAAGGCATGCAGGACGGCGTTGTTCACCAGGTTGATGAAGACCTGTCCGAGCGGCCCCGGAAAGCTGTCCATGTGCAGCCCCGCCGGCGTGTCGTCGATCAGTTGGGTGCGATGGCGGCGCAAGGTCGGGCTGATGGCCAGCGCGACTTCCTGCACCACCTGCGAGACCTCGAACTCGCGGCGCTGGTAGCTGGACTGGTCGACGGCCAGCTGCTTGAAGCTGCCGATGAGCTCGGCCGCGCGCTGCAGGTTGCGCTCCAGCACGTCGGAGACTTCACGCGTGGTACTCAGAAAGCCCTCCAGGGCCGAGCGTCGCAGTCCGCTGGCCATGCCGGCCTCGAACTCGCGCTGCCGGCCCGACAGCGTGCTGGCCACCATCACCGCGTTGCCGATGGGCGTGTTCAGCTCGTGGGCCACTCCGGCCACCAGGGATCCGAGCGAGGCCAGCTTCTCGGCGCGCACCAACTCGTCGCTGCGTTGCGCCAGGTCGCGCGTGCGTTCCAGCACACGCGCCTCGAGCGTGGTGTTGAGCAGCTGCAGTTGGGCATCGGCGCGCTTGCGGTCGGTGATGTCCAGCAGGTACACGAGGTGATGGGCCACCTGGCCGATGTCGATGCCGGCGGCGTGCATGGCCACCACCACATCGCCGCCTTCACGAGTTCGCAGCGGCAATTCAAGGTTGTGCACGGTGCCTTGATGGCGCAAGGCGTCGAGGGCCGGTGCCAGGTCCGCTGCGTCGCGCCACAGACCCAACTCGGCCGGTGTGCGTCCCAGCACTTCCTGGCGCGGCCAGCCGGTCAGTCGCGACCATTCCGAATTGACATCGACGATGACGCCTTCGTGCTCGCGGGTCAGGGCGATGGCCATCGGACTGTCGCTGAAGATCTGTGCCAGCAGTTCCTGGTTTCGGCGCCCGATTTCCTGCGTCTCGGCCAGCGCCGAGCTGTCCCAGAATTTCAAGACCACGCGACCTGGCGCCACCTGAAACGCGAACATCGAGAAGGCGCGAGCCAGTCGGGTGCCGGGAGGCACAAACTGGCGCGTCGACATCGCACGACCCTCACGCGCCGTGGCCGCCAGCACGTCGGGCAAATCGGTGCCGGTCATGCCGGTGAACACCTCGAGGATGCGCTTGCCGTAGAAGCTGGGCGCCGCCACCGTGATGAGTTGTCGCGCCACGTCGTCCGACCGAACGAACACCAGGGCACCGTCACCGCGCAACTCGAATTCGAGGGTTCCCAGTGGGCCTCCCGAAACCTGGACCACCGCGTCCAGACGGCGTTGCGCATCGGCCAATGCCTTGCGCAATTCGGCGAGGCTTTCAGCTTCGTTCACGGCGTGGCTTCCGGATGCCGTGCCGCGGCGTCAGGCGTACACGGGCTTGTCGACCAGCGCGTCGGGTGCGCGCAGCGGCAGCTCGATGTGGAACTCGGTGCCCTGCCCCGGCTGGCTGGCGACGTCGATGCGCCCGCCGAGCAGACCCGTGACCAGCGTGTAGACGATGTGCAGGCCCATGCCCGAGCCACCTTGTCCGAGCTTGGTGGTGAAGAACGGATCGAAGATCTGCTTCAGGTGTTCGCGCCCGATGCCGTTGCCGTTGTCGCCGATCACCAGACGCAGCCGATCGGACGCAACCCGCTCGGCCGCGATGCGCACTGTGCCTGGCGGCCGACCTTCGAAGGCGTGCACCACGGCGTTGTTGACCAGGTTGACGAACACCTGCCCCAACGGGCCCGGGTAACTGTCCATGCGCAGCCCCACTGGCGTGTCGTCGATCAGCTGGACGCGGCTTCGCCGCAGGGTCGGGCTGAGCGCCAAGGCGATTTCCTGCACCACTTCCGACACTTCGAACTCGCGGCGCTGGTAGCTGGACTGGTCGACCGCCAACTGCTTGAAGCTGCCGATGAGCTCGGCCGCCCGCTGCAGGTTGCGCTCCAGCACGTCGGAGACCTCGCGCGTGGTGTTCAGAAAGCCCTCCAGGGCCGAGCGTCGCAGACCGCTGGCCATGCTGGCCTCGAACTCGCGCTGCCGGCCCGACAGCGTGCTGGCCACCATCACCGCGTTGCCGATGGGCGTGTTCAGCTCGTGGGCCACTCCGGCCACCAGCGAGCCCAGCGAGGCCATCGTCTCCGTGCGCACCAACTCACCCTGGGCCTGGCGCAGGCCGGTCAAGGCCGATTCGAGCTCGCTGGTGCGCGCCTGGACTCGCGCTTCGAGCGTGGCGTTGAGTTGCTGCAGCTCGGCCTCGGCACGCTTGCGCTCGGTGATGTCCAGGAACGATGAAATGAGCCCGAGCGGCTCACCATTGGGGCCGGCCGCCAGGCTGGCCCACAACGCGACGTCGACGGTGGAACCATCGCGCCGAAGTCCGACCAGCTCATCTCGCACGTTGCTGGAGCCTGTCGCCAAGCGCTCGATGATCTTGTGCGCCTGGCTCGGATCCTGCCAGAACGCTTCGGCCGGCCGACCGAGCGCTTCGTCCGCATGGGCCAGGCCCCACAGCTGAAGGAAGGCGTCATTGACATAGGTGAGCCGGCCCTGCATGTCGGACATCGCAATCGCGTTCAGCGAGTTCTGCAGCGCCTCGTCGCGCAGCCGCAGGGCCTGCTGCGCCGCCTTGCGTTCGGTCACGTCGAGCACGGCGCCGACGGTGCGGACCTTGTGCCGCTGCTCGCCGACGCCGACGAACATCGTCTTCGAGCGCGTGGTCAGATCGCGCACGGCGCCGTCGCGACGGATGATCCGGTGCTCGACGTCGAACAGCCCATCGCCGCTGGGGTCGTGCGCCCGCTGCACCGCCGTGGCGATGCGGTCCAGGTCGTCGGGATGGAGGCAGGCCAGGAAGGCGGCCAGGGTCACGCGCTCGTCGGGGCTGAATCCATAGTGCTGGCGTTGTTCAGAGGACCAGTAGATCGTGTCGGTCATGTGGTCGTGATCGAAGATGCCGATGTTGGCCGCTCGGGTGGCCTGTTGCAGCCGCTGCTCGCTGACGCGCAGCGCGTCCTGGGCCTGGCGCGCCAGGGTGACGTCGCGCGCGATCGTGGAAATGAAGGCCGTATCGCCGGCGGCGTTCTTGTGCGCCATGATCACCTGCGACACCGGGATCTCGCGTCCATCGGCCCCGAGCCAGGCCGTTTCGCCCGACCACGCGCCGTCGCGCAGCGCCGTCGGAATGCCTTCGCCGACGACCTTGGCGGCTGCCCATTCAGGATGGAAGCTGGGAATTTGCAGCTCGGCCACCGGTCGATCGCCCACACCCCTGAGCTCGCGGGCGGCGTGGTTCAGGTACTGGACCTGCCCCGTGGCGTCACCAATGCCCACGAAATCGGTGGTCGATTCGAGCACCGCCACCATCCGGTCGCGCTCGGATTCGACCTGCCGGCGTTGAGCGATCTGCTCGCTCAGCAGGCGGTGCGGACGTTCGACGGTTTCCACGAAGATCGCGCGGTAGAGAAACAAGTAGGCCAGCACCTTGTAGAGGTGGCCCATCAGGTTGTAGACGTCGCTCACGCTGGCATAGAGCGTGAAGAAGACCTCGCTCATGGCCATCGTGCACACGGCCACGAACAGCGCGGTCGCATTGAACGGCTGGGGCTTGCGCATGCGCAGTCCGAGGACGACGGCGGCCAGCCCGTTGAGTGCGATGAGCAGGTCCTCCGCGGCGATCTTGAAGGGCGTCAGGCCCTGCGGCGGCATGAATGTGCGCGGCACGCTGCCCGGGTGAAACAGGAACAGCCAATGCGCCAGCGCGGTGACCGCGAGCACCCCGGCCAGGCACGCGTAGCGCGTGCTGCCGTGGGCAAACGGGCGCCATGGCGCGGCCGCGGCCACCAGCAGGGCCACTGCGGCGACAGCACGGGCGGCCAGCCAGAAATTGATGGCCTTTTCCGGGTCGCTGGGGGTCACGTAGGCCGGCATGCCGGCGAACGACAAGGCATGCGAAAAATCCAGCAGCGCGACGCCCATGAAGGCGCAGGCCAGCAGCACGAAGTTGCCCGGCAGTTCGCGGCTGTGCGCGTGCCAGCCGACCGAGAACACCATCACCGCGACAATGACGGCAATCGTCTCCAGCAGCGTGTGCAAGGGCTCGTAGCCGCTGATGCCACTCACACTGTGTGGCGCCGGCAGCGCCCAGGCCAGCAGCAGGCCGAGTGCGAGCAGCGCCAGCAGGACGCCTGCCTTGCGCAGTTGGGCAGGGTGAACCGCGTGGATCGTTCCGTGGTGATGGATTGGCGAGCGGCTCACTCAAAGGTTCCGGTGCAGGGCCTCGATGAAACCTGCTTCATCGACGGGTTTGGAGAAGAACAGGACATCGGGCGGCAAGCGGCCAAAGGCCGCGAGATCGGGTTCGGAATGTGCAGAGACCGCCACCAGGGTGTGCGGGCGCATGGCGCCGTCGGATGCGAGATGGCGCAGCATCTCGAAGCCATTCATGTGCGGCATGTGGATGTCGGTGACCACGATGGCCGGCGCTGTCCTGCCGACGATGACCAAGGCTTCGAAGCCGTTCTCGGCCAATTCGATCCGGGCCCCCGGCAGCGCCTTGCACACCAAGTGAGCGAGCAACTCCCGATCGATGGCGTCGTCGTCCGCAATCACTGCGGTGAGGGCGGGCACCTGTTGTTCCTGGCCCGACTTGGCCGCCGGCGCACGGCCCGTGGCCAGCCGGTGGGCCTGGAACAGCAGTTCGGCGCTGTGGGCCTCGATGCGTCGATGGCCACCCAGTGTCTTCCAGGCCTTCAGCCGCCCGGCATCGACCCAGCGCTGGACCGTCTGCAGCGAGACGCCCAGCCGCTTGGCGACCTCGATCGTGGTGTAGGCGGGCTGGGCTTCGGACATGGTGACTTCAGTCTACGAGATGCCCGCCCGTTCAGCGCCGGCGGTGGGGCATCGGTGCGCCGATGTTGCGCAGCCGCCGCGTTCATGGAAGCCCGGAATTCGGCCTAAGACACTGTGCAATTTGGATGTTTTGAATGTTATGGATTGATTAGAGTGCCGACGCATGGCTGCCAAAAGCCCTGACTCACCATCCACCTCGGACCATCTCATGGACACGATTCACAGAAACGACAAGTCGGTGTTGATCACCGTCGGGCTGCTGCTGGCCGGCACGCTGGCCTATGCCAGCGTGCACAGCGGCCTGCTGCAGGCCGGCATCGCAGGCGGCGCCTTGTTCGGCATGGCGTTTGCCGTGGCGCTCATCTCGCGCGGCGGTGCCCTCAGCCAGGTCGCGTTGCCGGTGCTCGGCATGGCCATGGTGGCGTTGATGATCCATGTGGCCCGTGGCCACACCGAAGCGCACTTCGCCGTCTTTGCCTTCCTGGCCGTGACGGTCGTCTACCGCCATTGGTTGCCGGTTCTCGCAGCGGCTGCGGCCATTGCCGTGCACCACCTGAGCTTCAACTACTTCCAGCAATGGGGCTGGGGCCCGATCTGCTTCACCGAGCCCGGCTTGGCCAAGGTGCTGGAGCACGCGGCCTATGTCGTGGCCGAGGCCGGCGTGCTGGTGTTCCTGGCGCTGCGCGCACAGACCGAGTTTGCCGCGGGCGAGGAACTCAACACGATCGCCACCCGTCTCGTCGACGCCGAGGGCCGCGTCGACTTCGCCGCCATCCGGTTGGCGAGCGACGTGCCCACCACGCGGTGCATGTTGGAGGCGCTGCAGCGCATCGAGCGCTCGATCGCGACCGTGCGCACCAGCGCCGATTCGATCGGCACAGCGGCCGGCGAAGTCGCGGCCGGCAGCCTGGACTTGTCCACACGAACCGAGCAGGCCGCCAGCAACCTTCAGCAGACGGCGAGCTCGATGGAGCAGCTCACCAGCACGGTCAACCAGGCCTCGGAATCCGCGCACGCGGCCAGTCAACTGGCCGAATCGGCGGCTGCAGTGGCCCAGCGTGGCGGTCAGGTGGTTGGCCAGGTCGTCCTGACGATGGACGAGATCAATGCCAGCTCCCGAAAGATCGCCGACATCATCGGCGTCATCGATGGCATTGCGTTCCAGACCAACATCCTGGCGCTCAATGCGGCTGTCGAGGCCGCGCGCGCCGGTGAGCAGGGTCGCGGTTTCGCCGTCGTGGCCGGCGAGGTGCGCAGCCTGGCGCAGCGCAGCGCCGAAGCGTCGCGCGAGATCAAGGCACTGATCGGATCCAGTGTCGACAGCGTGGAGGCTGGCACGCGGCGCGTTCGCGATGCCGGCTCGACCATGAACGAGATCGTCACCTCTGTGCGCCGCGTGGCGGAAATGATTGCCGAGATCTCGCTGGCCGCCGCCGAGCAAAGCCAGGGCATCGGGCAGGTCAACGCGTCGGTCGCGCAGCTTGACCAGATGACTCAGCAGAACGCGGCGCTGGTGGAGCAATCCGCGTCCGCCGCGGACAGCCTGCGGGAGCAGGCCGGCCGTCTGTCGCAGGCCGTCTCGGCCTTTCGCCTGTCGAGCGATGGGGTGCCGACATCGCTGGCGAGCAGCAGCGCATCCATGGTGGCGTGATCGTCGGACCGCGTGCCCCGTCGCGCGCACCGTCGGCCGCCGCGCGAGCTTGCTTATCATGCGCCGGGCGGGCAGGCGTTCAGTCGTCGACCCGTGCCGCATCCAGAGTCTTCGTTCCATCAAGGAGTGTTCCGCATGACCACAGGCACCGTCCGACTGCATCGAGTGATCCGCACCAAGCCTGAAAAGCTTTATCGGGCGTTCCTGGACGCCGATGCGATGGCCAAGTGGCTTCCGCCCTTTGGCTTCACCTGCAAGGTGCACCACCTGGAGCCGAAGGTCGGTGGGACGTTCAAGATGTCGTTCAACAACTTCTCGACGGGGCACGGGCATTCGTTCGGCGGCGAGTATCTGGAGCTGGTGGCCAACGAACGCATCCGCTACAACGACCGCTTCGACGATCCGAACCTCCCGGGCGCCATGCAGGTGACCGTTGCCTTGACGCCGGTGTCCTGTGGCACGGAGCTGAGCATCGTTCAAGAAGGCATCCCCGCGGTCATCCCGCTCGAGATGTGCTACCTCGGCTGGCAGGAATCCCTGCTGCAGCTGGCGCAGTTGGTCGAGCCCGAGATCCCGGGGTAGCGCTCGTCCGCGCATTGACCTTCTTTCACGTCATGCCGGCTCCCATGCGCCATCAAGTGGTCAAGACGCTTGCCATACTCTCGTTCCTGGCGGCCGCTGCCGCCGTTGCGCAAGGGGTCAGGATGAATGCCGTCGCCAAGGGCGAGTTTGCGGTCAAGTTGCAGCCTTTGACCTTCGAGGGCGCCGACCCCGATGCGGGGCTGGGCCGGATGTCCATCGACAAGACCATCTCTGGCGACCTGACGGCAACCACCAAGGGCCAGATGCTCAGTGCCATGTCCCCGGTCAAAGGATCGGCGGGCTACGTCGCGTTGGAGCGCGTCACGGGAACCCTGGCGGGGCGAACGGGTTCTTTCGTGCTTCAACACAACGCGTTCATGAATCGCGGCGTGCCCTCGCTCAGCATCGTGGTGGTGCCCGATTCCGGCACGGCGGGCCTTGCCGGTATCCAGGGTGACTTCAAGATCGAAATCACCGGGGGCAAGCACTGGTATGAGTTCGTCTACAGCCTGCCGCAGCCATGACGGCCGACGCCTTGGTCACGTGGTCACCCGCAGCCATGCCATGCCCGACACGCCAGCCGCGTCCACCGGTCTCGATGACCTGACGCAGGGCCGGCCGCACGACTGGTGGGACGCGTTCTACGCGGACCAGGCAAGGCCGATTCCCTTCTTTTGTGCATCGCCCGACGAAAGCCTGGTGGATTGGATCGGCGCCGGCATGATTGCGCGAGGCATTGCGCTGGACCTGGGCTGCGGCAATGGACGCAACGCCATCTTCCTGGCCAAGGCCGGATTCAAGGCGGCGGGCGTGGACTTTTCGCTGGCCGCCATCCAATGGGCGACACAACGCGCGCGCGAGGCCGAGGTCGAGTTGCGCCTGCAGCATGCGTCCGTGTTCGAGCTGGACCTCCCGCCCGGCGGCTGCGATCTGGTCTACGACTCTGGCTGCTTTCATCACCTGCCGCCGCACCAGCGCGCCCGCTACGTGGCGCTGGTGTCCTCGGCGTTGAAGCCAGGCGGCTGGTTCGGCCTGACCTGCTTCCGACCCGAAGGCGGAAGCGGCCTGACGGACGAGCAGGCCTGCGAGCGCAAGACTTTGGGTGGCGGGCTGGGCTACACCGAGGCACGGCTGCGCGAGATCTGGGCGGGCCCGCTGCGAATCTTCAGCTTGCGCCAGATGGTGCCGCAAAGTGCCGACAGCGGGCTGTTCGGGCAATCGTTTCTCTGGGCAATGCTGGCGCAAAAGCCATGAGAGCACCCCCAGGCCGACGACGTACCGCCGCCACGGTCCATAAGGCCCGTGGCCTTGGGGTAGGCGGCAGGCGATCTCATGTTGCGCGGCTCATGCCTTCTTGTTGCGGTGTGGTGTTTGACATCGACGGCGGCGTCCTGGAGAACGGCAACTGCCATGGCTCGCGATGCTGCCAGGCCCATGGCTCCGCATCTGGCACTGTGGGCGTGGTTGAGTCTTGCTCGCACACCGAGAACCATGAAGCCGTTCGGCCCCCGCTCAAGCGGAGAGCCAAAGGCCTCTCAACCTGGCCGAGAGGCGAACCTTGAGGCCCAGACTCGGCCGGGCGGTCGCTGAGGCCCTTCAAGTCGAGGCGCTGCAACAGTGTGCTGCCTCACCACTCGAGCGAGGTCTTTTGATGCCCATCGTCGACATTCAACTCGTTGCCCCGGATGGCAACGCGCCTGCCGGCACCGCGGCGATGCTGGCCGAGGCGCTGGGCCTCGTCTTCCATGCGGACGTCGGCCGCGTCTGGGTCCGGTTGTCTGTGTTGCCCACTGCCTGCTATGCCGAGAATGGTGTTGCGGACGGCGAAGCGCCGAATCCCGTCTTCGTGTGCGTCACGCACGCCGACCTTCCACCGGTCGAATCCCTGGTGACACAGGCCAGGGCCATCTCCACGACAGTCGCTGGGTGCCTGGGGCGTGCTCCCGAATTGGTTCACGTCGAGTTCGCTCCCCCCGGCCGCGGGCGAATGGCCTTTGGTGGCAACCTGCTCGTCCAGGTCGCTCCGGCCGGTTCAACATCGAAATAGGTCATGCACCTTGAGGCCTTGGTCTGTCATTCGAAACGTTGGAGGTCGCCAAGGATTTGGATGGGCTGCTGCTCATGGGTTGTTCAACGTCTTCACCTCCATGTCATTGGAGCTGGTGGGGGCCGGGGGGTGGTGAAGTGAGACAAAGGCCTCGGCAAGCTCGCGAATCATGAGAACCCTGCGCTGTCCGAGCTGCACGCTCGAGCCACAAGTCGTCGCGCATGCGGCGGAGATGTTCATCGTGCTCTCGGATCCCGCCATCTACGAGTACGAAGGCGTGCCCCCACCGTCCGTCGAGCGCTTGACCGAGGGCTTTCGCCGGCGCGAGAACCGATTGACGCCCGACGGCAGCGGGCAGTTGCTCAACTGGGTGGTTCGGCTGCCGAGCGGCGCGCTCACGGGCTACGTCCAGGCCACCATCCTTCCCAGCGGCGCCAGCTACGTGGCCTACGAGTTCGCCAGCCGCCATTGGCGCCAGGGGCTGGGGCGCGCGTCGGTGGGCACCATGCTGGCCGAACTGGCCTCGGCCTACGCTGTCCACACCTTTGTCGCGGCCCTCAAGGCGCGCAACCTTCGGTCGATGGGCCTGTTGACGCATCTGGGGTTCGAGCCCGCCAGTGCCGAGCAGGCAACGCTGTATGAGTTCGATCCAAGCGACGAAGTCCTGCTGGTCAGGCCGGCGGCGAAGCTGACACTGTGAGTTCTGGCAGCGACGACGCGGCCCGTCCCGTCCGCCGGATTGCCGCTGCGTGGCGTGGCGCGCGGCCAAAGTTGTACTGTCCGAGGGGAGCCTCCCGGATCGTCAGCACAAGGTGGTCGGCCCGGTGGAGGTCTCGGTGAAGAAGTTGACCCTGTTCCACAAGGATCCGACGAAGGAGCTGGCCAACGAGGCGCTCGTCGAGCGCGCACGCGCCATGAACGCGGACGCCGTGATCAACATCATCTACACGACGGGCATTGGCCTCACCACCTGGGGCTACATCGACGCAAAGGGCCTGGCAGTCAAATTGCTGCCGTGATGGTCTGGCCCTTGGTTGGTCGGGTGCGCCGCACGCGCTGGACATTGTGAAGTCGGTTGAAGCATTGTCCTGATCGACGGAACCCGCCTCGCAGCAAGGATGATCGAATGCGAGTTTGGAGTGACCGCACGCGCCGTGATGATCCCGAAGATTGACGGCGACCATTTCGATGAGGACGCGGCCTGACGGCTCATTCAAACCGATCAACACAGGCAGACCACCGGGCCCGAGTGGGCGGGCCTCTATGAGCCGATTGCCCCTTCCGTCAGGCCAAGGCCACCTGAGAAACTCGGGCTTCCTGTTGCATCCAGCAAGGAAACACCATGCCCCTGCGCCCGCCCTTCATGCGCTCGTCCAGCGAAGTGCATGGGCAAGTCCACCCGCACCAGCTGGGCAGCAAGCTGTCCATCCGTGTTCACGACGCCCTCCCGCCTGCCGAGAGCGCCATCGTCGACGACGGAATCGGACGCTCCAATGCCGAGGCAGCGCCTTTGCATGAGGTCACGCCCCTGTCATGCTTCGCGCATTCAGAACGTGGTGATGTCATCGGTGGCGCTGTTGGGCGCTGCTGGGGACATTGCTGTGAACTGCAGCAGCTGTGGGTCGATCCAGCGCACCGTCGCCACGGCATCGGGACACGACTGATCGGTGCCTTTGAAGCGCGGGCGCAAGCTCGGGGCTGCACCATCTACTACCTGGAGACCTTCAGCTTCCAGGCCCCGCACTGGTATCGCTCGCTCGGCTACGTTGCGGCCTGCGAACTGAAGCTCTATCCCCATGCCATCACCAGGTTCATCATGGTCAAGCACACTGTCCCGGCGAGCGCTGCGCCATAGCACGCCGGGCGACACGTTGGGTCGCTGCGGCCTGTACGCCGCCCGACCCGCACCGCGTCCCGAGGGGCGCGTACTCAAGGACCCCCCGCATGCTGCTTCGATTGATTCCCAAAGTCTTCTACGCCGACCTGCAGGTCGGTCTGGACCTGTTCGTCCGGTGCCTCGGTTTCGAGGTGCTGCACCAGGACGACACCATCTCCGTTCTCGGCCGCGATGGGGCCAAGGTCTACCTGATGCAGAACGCGGCGCTCGCGGCGCTGGACCGGCCGGAACTCGCGATCGAGACCGACGACATTGCGGCGATCTATCAGGAGGTGAAGGCCCGCGCCCCCGAAGTGCTGCACCCGAACTCGAGGACGGTGCAACGCAAGCCCTGGGGGGCACAGGAGTTTGCGGTGCTCGACTCGACCACGGTCTGCGTGGTGTTCCGGCAGTGGTGATGGCACGCTGGTCGGGCGGCGTGTGGTATCACCCTGACCCACCATCCCAAGGAGCTGCCCATGAGTGCGTATGTGATCTTCGACGTCCTGATCCGCGACATGAACCGGTACCAGGACTTCATGAAGGGCGTCAAGCCGGCGCTGGAAGCGGCCGGGGCGCGCTACCTCGCCCGGGGTGGTGAGCACAAGGTCTACGAGGGCGACTGGGCACCGAGACGGATCGTCATCCTGGAGTTCCCGTCGGTGGCGGCCTGGGAGGCGTTCTACACCGGCCCGGTGTATCAAGGGCTGAAGGCGCTGCGGGACGAGTGCAGCAGCGCGCGCTTGGTGGCCGTCGAGGGGCTTGCGGCGTGAGGTGCGGCATTGCGTTGTTTGGTGACGTCGCGCAGATGCGGGCGGGCGAGTCGTCGGTGACGCCCACGCGGGCCAGGCGATCCCGCACCGTTGCCGTGCCTGGTGCAAGGGCTGCGCCAGCTTGAGGCAAGATGCCCACCTGAGCAGGCCGCCCCGGCCCGCGGCGGGATCGTCATGGACTACAAGCACCTCCTCATCGACAAGCAAGGCGCGGCCGACTGGGTCACGCTCAATCGTCCCGACAGCCTGAATGCGCTGACGGCCGAATCGCTGGCCGAGCTGAACCACTACTTCGACAGCCTGCTCGAGAACTACGCCGTGCGCGTGGTGGTGCTCAAGGGTGCTGGCCGCGCGTTCTGCGCCGGGCTGGACATCAAGGTCGCCAGCGCAACCAACAGCGGATCGGTGGGTCGAACCACCGAGCAGGCGATGCGCAGCCAGCGCAACTTCAGCGGCCTGGCCATGCGCATGCGGCGCTGCCCGCAACCCATCATCGGGCTGGTCCATGGGCATGCGGCCGGGGGCGGGTTCTCGATCGCGCTGGCCTGCGACGTGCGCATCGCCGCCGAGGGCACGAAGATGAATTGCGCCTTCATCAAGATCGGCCTGTCCGGCTGCGAGATGGGCGCCAGCTACCACCTCACGCGGCTGGTGGGCACCTCGGTGGCGGCCGAGCTGCTCTACACCGGCCGCTTCATCGATGCGCAGCGCGCACTGCGCGTGGGCCTGGTGTCCGACGTGGTACCGCTGGCCGAGCTGGACGCGGCCGGCCGATCGCTGGCCGAGGACATGCTGGCCACCGCGCCGCTGGGTCTGCGCCTGAGCAAGGAGTGCTTCTGGGCCGCGGTGGACGGCAACGACCTGCCTTCGGTGATCGCGATGGAAGACCGCAACCAGGTGCTCACCATCGCCAATGGCGATCTGCAGGAGGGCATGCGCGCCTTCGTCGAGAAGCGCGCACCGAGGTTCGGGGCTTGAACCGCGGCGGCCGCGTGCCGATGCACCGCTTGCGCGCCGGTGACCTGAGCCTGGAGCCCTTGTTGGCCAGTCATGCCGATGCGATGTTCGAGGTGCTCAGCGACCCGGCCATCTACGAGTACGAGAACGAGCCGCCGCCTTCGGTGCACGCGCTGCGCGAGCGCTATGCCCGGCTCGAATCGCGGCTCTCGCCCGATGGCCAGGAGATCTGGCTCAACTGGGTGGTGCGCCTGGGCACTGGTGAAGCCATCGGCTTCGTGCAGGCCACGCTGCGTCCAGACGGCCAGGCGGCGGTGGCCTATGAGCTGGCCAGCGACTACTGGGGGCGCGGGCTGGCCAGCCAGGCCGTGCGCGCGATGCTGCTGGAGCTGGTGGAGCGCTATCAGGCGCGCGACCTGTGGGCCGTGCTCAAGCGCGTGAACCACCGCTCGCAGCGCCTGCTGCAGCGGGCCGGTTTCGCACTGGCGTCGCCGGCCGAACACAGCCGGCGCCAGATCGATGCCGACGAGATGCTGATGCACCTGCCGGTGCCGGCGGGCTGATCGGCGGCGGCCTGCGCCAGCCGAGGCGCGGCTACTTCTCGGCCACCGCCTTCAGGTTGGCCAGGCCGCGCTCGAAGTCCGGGCCGATCATCTTGTCCATGCTGACGAACACGCTCATCAGCTTCGAGATGTAGGGCATGGGCCCTTGCATGGTCCAGACGAATTCGGTGCCATCGCCCTGGGCCTTGAGCTGGAAGCGCGTGGTGTTGCTGGACGCGAAGGGGCGCAGGAAGTCCAGCTTGATGTCCACCTGACCCGGCGCCTGCGCCGCTGTGATCTCCATGCGCCCGGCGCCGACCTTGTCGTTGCCCTCCCAGGCATAGACCGCGCCCACGCCGCTGTTGGCACCGCTGTGCATGCGCTTCATGCCCGGGTCCAGCTTCTCCCACGGCGACCAGTCGGTCCAGTGGTGGAAGTCATTGACCAGCCCGAACACCTTGTCCGGCGGAGCCTTCATGCCGATGCGGCGTTCGACGCTGAAGCTGTCGGGTCGGGTGAGCGCGAACAGCAGCACCAAGCCGATCAGGGCCACGAGGGTCAGGGCGATCTTCTTGAACATGGGGCCTCCGTTGTGGCGCAGCGCGCGCGAGCACCGGGTGTGCGTGGGCCTGCGCGAGCGCAGTATGCCGCCGGGCCGCGGGCCACAGACCGGGGGTGACCCTGACGGCGCCGGGGCGACGCCGGGGCGAGAATCCGCGCGATGCCTGAGCTTCCGTCCCACGCCGATTTGATCTGCCCCCTGCTGGATTTGGCGCGAGCCGCCGGGGCGCTGATCCTGAAGGTGTATGCCGCTGACTTCGCCGTGCGCGGCAAGGCCGACGCCTCGCCGGTCACCCAGGCCGATGAAGACGCCGAGCGCGTCATCCTGGCCGGCCTGGCGCGACTGGACCCGACCACGCCCGTGGTGGCCGAAGAGTCGGTGGCGGCGGGCCGCGTGCCGGTGGTGGGCGAGCGCTTCTGGCTGGTCGACCCGCTGGACGGCACGCGCGAGTTCGTCAACCGCAACGGCGAGTTCACGGTCAACATCGCGCTCATCGAGCGCGGCGAGCCGGTGCTGGGCGTGGTGTTCGTGCCGGTGAGCGGGCGCCTGTTTGCCGGTGCGCGGGGCCTTGGCGCCTTCGAGGTCGATGCGGCCGGGCAGCGCCAGGCCATCGCCTGCCGCGCGGTGCCGTCCGAGGGCCTGACCGTGCTGGCCAGCCGATCGCATGGCGATGCCGCCGCGCTGGATCGGTGGCTCGCCACGCAGCGCGTGCACGCGGTGAAGACGGCAGGCTCGTCGCTCAAGCTGTGCCTGCTGGCGGCGGGCGAGGCCGACGCCTACCCGCGCTTCGGCCGCACGATGGAATGGGACACTGCGGCCGGGCATGCCGTGCTGGCCGCCGCCGGTGGCAGCGTGCGTGCCTTGGACGCGTCCCTGCTGCGCTATTCAAAACCCGGATTCGAGAACCCCGACTTCATCGCTCGTGGTCTCGCCTGAGAGGAGAACGACCTTGTTGCTCACCGAGACCGCCATCAAAGCCGCCCGTGGTGCCACCGCGCTTGCCGCTGTCTGTCTGGTCGGCTGCCAGAGCACGCCGCCGGCCCCACCCACCTCACCCGAGGCGGTGGGCGAGTTCCGCAAGGGCTCGGGTTACCTCAACGGCTACCTGGATCGCAAGGCGCTGCCCGACAGCCTGGCGCTGCTGCCCAAGCCACCGGGCGCTGGCTCGGCCCAGGCGGCGGCCGACCTGGACACGCACCGCGGCACCCGCGCGCTGCGCGACACGCCGCGTTGGCATCTCGCTGCACAGGACGCCAACCTGAAGTTCCCGGCCGCCGCAGAGACCTTCTCGTGTGCGCTGGACATGCCGGTCTCGGAATCGGCCACCCCACACCTGAACATGCTGCTGCGCCGCACGCTGCTCGATGCGGGGCTGGCCACCTACCGCGCGAAGGACACGTACAACCGGCCACGCCCGTTCGTGGCCCTGGGTGAGGGCACGTGCTCGCCGGCCGAGGAGAAATTGCTCACGACGGACGGCTCCTACCCCTCGGGCCACGCGGCGCTCGGCTGGGCCTGGGCCCTGGTGCTGTCCGAAATCGCGCCGGATCGCGTCGATGCGCTGCTCGCGCGCGGCATGGCCTTCGGCCACAGCCGCGTGGTGTGTGGCGTGCATTGGGCCAGTGATGTGACCGCGGGACAGACGATGGGGGCCGCCACCGTGGCCCGTCTGCATGCCGATGCCACGTTCCGGGCACAGGCCGCGCTGGCCAAGGCCGAGATCGACGCCGCGCGCGCGGCCGGCAAGCACGCGGCGCGCGACTGCGCGGCTGAGAGCGCGGTTCTTGGGGCGCGTTGAGGCCGGCCTCAGACCTCTTCCTTCTCCATCTGGATCGCGCCGCAGGGGCATTCGGTGGCGCACAGGCCACAGCCCTTGCAGTAGTCGTAGTTGAACTGGAAGCGCTTGCCGGGGCCGAGCTTGATCACCGCGTTGTCGGGGCACACGCCGTAGCAGTTGTCGCACTCGAAGCAGTTGCCGCAGCTCAGGCAGCGGCGCGCCTCGAACAGCGCGTTGTCCTCGGTGAGGCCGCCTTGCACTTCGTCGAAGCTGCTGGTGCGGCGGGCGATGTCGAGCTGCGGGCGCACGGTCTTGGGCGCGTCGCTGTAGTACCAGGGGTTCAGTCGCTCGAACGTGGCGTGCGAATGCTTCGGCGGCGCCGCGAGCACGGTGCCGCGCAACCAGGCGTCGATGTGGCGCGCGGCCTTCTTGCCGTGGCCCACGGCCACCGTCACGTTGCGGTCGGCCGGCACCATGTCGCCCCCGGCGAACAGGCCCGGGTGGCCGGTCATCATCGTGGCCGGGTCGACCTGCACCACGCCGTCCTTCAGTTCCAGCCCGGGCACGCCGTCGAGCAGCGAGAGGTCCACGTCCTGGCCGAGGGCCAGCACCAGCGAGTCGGCCTCCAGCGTCTCGAATTCACCGGTGGGCTGCGGGTTGCCCTTGGCATCGAGCACCATCTTCTCGATCGTGAGCGCGCCACCGTCGCCGCTGTGCTTGATGGTCGACAGCCACTTCACCATCACGCCTTCCTGCAGCGCCTCTTCCACTTCGAAATCGTGGGCCGGCATGCGCTCGCGCGTGCGGCGGTAGACGATGATGGCCTCGGTGGCGCCCAGGCGCTTGGCGGTGCGGGCCACGTCGATGGCGGTGTTGCCGCCGCCGTAGACCACCACGCGGCGGCCGAGCATGGGTTGTGAGCCGTCGGTGGCGGCGCCCTCCATCGAGCGCAGCACCGAGATGGCGTCGACGATGCGCGACGAATCCTTGGCCGGGATGTAGGTGCGCTTGCCGATGTGCGCGCCCACCGCCAGGAAGGTGGCGTCGTAGCCGCCGTCGACCATGGACTGCGCGATGTCGTGGATCTTGGTGTCCAGCAGCACCTGCACGCCCATGTCGACGATGCGCTGCATCTCGGCGTCGAGCACTTCACGCGGCAGGCGGTACTTGGGGATGCCGAAGCGCATCATGCCGCCCATCAGCGGGCCGGCTTCGGCCACGGTGACGCCATGCCCCATCCGGCGCAGGTGGTAGGCGGCCGACATGCCCGAAGGCCCGGCACCCACCACCAGCACCTGCTTGCCCGACTCCTGCGCAGGCTTGTCGAAGCCCCAGCCGCGCTTGATGGCCTCGTCGCCCAGGAAGCGCTCGACCGAATTGATGCCCACGGCCGCGTCGATCTTGCCGCGGTTGCATTGCCCCTCGCACGAGTGGTAGCAGACGCGGCCCATGATGGCCGGGAAGGGGTTGTCGCGCGTCAGGTGGCGCCAGGCGGCCTGGTAGTCCCCGCTTTCGGCGTGGAACAGCCAGCCCTGGATGTCCTCGCCCGCCGGGCACTGCGCATTGCAGGGCGGCAGGCGGTCCACGTACACCGGGCGCTCGGTGCGCCAGCTGCCCGTCTTGTTGGCCAGCGAGGAGCCCGGGTCGAGCGTGATTGCAAAAGGCTTGTCCATGTCAGCTCACCAACCCTTCTTCGTCGAGCAGTTTGAAGCGGCGGATGTTCTTGTCCGCATCGGCCTGGATCCGGGCCAGCATCTCGGGCTGGCCGGCACCGGTGTACAGGTGGGCAAAGCGCTTCTGGGGTTTCAGGTAGTCGTCTACCGGCACGCGGTGGCGGATCTTGGTGACGGCGGTGATCTCGCCATGCTCGGCCTCGAACACCGGGAAGATGCCGGTCTCGCGCGCCAGGCGGGCCAGCCGGACGGTGTCGTGGCTGGCCGAGCCCCAGCCCAGCGGGCAGGGCACCAGCACGTGCAGGTAACGCGCACCATGGATGGACATGGCCTTTTCCACCTTGGCTTCCAGGTCGCGCAGATCGGCCACCGTGGCCGTGGCCACATAGGGGATCTCGTGCGCCATTGCGATCAGCGGCAGGTTCTTGCCCTGGCCGAAGTTGGCGCCCGGGTTGGGCCCCACGGCCATGGTGGTGGCGGTGCGCGCGGCCGGCGGCGTGGCGCTGCTGCGCTGCACACCGGTGTTCATGTAGGCCTCGTTGTCATAACAGATGTACAGCACGTCGTCGTTGCGCTCGAACATGCCGGAAAGGCAGCCGAAGCCGATGTCGGTGGTACCGCCGTCACCGCCTTGCGCGATGACCCGAACGTTGGGGTTGCCGCCCTTGATGGCCTTGACCTTGAGTGCCGCGGCGATGCCGGTGCCCACCGCCGCGGCATTGCCGAACAGCGAGTGGATCCAGGGCAGCTGCCACGAGGTCTCGGGGTAGGGCGTGGAGAACACTTCCAGGCAACCGGTGGCGTTGGCCGCGATGAGCTGGTTGTGCGTGGCGCGCATGGCGGCGTCCACCGCATAGCGTGCGCCCAGCGCCTCGCCACAGCCCTGGCAGGCGCGGTGGCCCGAGTTGAGCGAATTGCTGCGCTCGGTGGAGGCCTGCACGCTGCGCTGTTCGGGCGCCAGCAGGCGGTTGCCGACGGTGAAGGTGCCGGTCTGGTAGAACTTGACGGGGGCGTTCATGACTAGCTCACTTTCGAGGCGACACTGCCGATGTCCCGCAACAGGCTCTCGGCGATGGGGCCGGTGCGGCGTGTGGCGGCCTCGCGCGCCAGGTGGCGGTTGACGACGCCCCAGTCGAGGTCCATGAAGGTCAGCGGCTCCAGCTTGTCGGCGATGGCCTCGCGCAGCGTACGGTGCAGCGAGGCCTTGGTGATCGCGCGCCCGCCCAGGCCGGCCACCACGGTGTAGCCGTGCTGGCCCAGGCGGTGCAAGGCCAGGCGCACGTCGTTGGACACCACGCCACCCAGGCCCACCGAGAAGCTCTTTTCCAGCACCACCACGCGCTTGGCGCCCTGCAGCGCTTCGCGCACCGCGGCCAGCGGGAAGGGCCGGAACGAATGGATGCCCAGCACGCCGATCTTCAGGCCGTCCTGGCGCATCTCGTCCACGGTGTCCTTGAGCGTGCCCAGCACCGAGCCCAGCGCCACCACGATGGTCTCGGCGTCCTCGGTGCGGTAGGGACGTACCAGACCACCGGTGGTGCGACCAAACACTTCCGCAAACTCGGCCGCCAGCTGCGGGATGCGCTCCAGCGCCATCAACTGCTTGGCGTGCGCCAGGTAGCGCACCTCCATGAACGCCTCGGGCCCGACCATCGCGCCGATGGACACCGGGTCGGCCACGTCCAGCACCTGGCGCGGCTCGTAGGGCGGCAGGAAGGCGTCCACCTGCGCCTGGGTGGGCATGTCCACGCGCTCGTAGGCGTGGGTGAGGATGAAGCCGTCCATGCACACCATCACGGGCATGCTCAGTTCCTCGGCCAGGCGGAAGGCCTGGATGTGCAGGTCCAGCGCCTCCTGGTTGTGGGCCGCGAAGAGCTGGATCCAGCCGCAATCGCGCTGGCTCATCGAGTCGCTGTGGTCGTTCCAGATGTTGATCGGCGCGCCGATGGCCCGGTTGGCCACCGTCATCACGATGGGCAGCCCCAGACCCGAGGCGTTGTACACGGCCTCGGCCATGAACAGCAGGCCCTGGCTGGCGGTGGCGGTGTAGGTGCGCGCCCCGGCGGCGGACGAGCCGATGGCCACGCTCATCGCGGCGAATTCGCTCTCCACATTGATGAACTCGCAGGGGCTGAGGCTGCCGTCCTTCACCAGTTCGCCCAGGCCTTCGACGATGTGCGTCTGCGGGCTGATCGGGTAGGCGCAGATCACCTCGGGGCGGCACAGCGCCACGCTTTCTGCGACGGCCTTCGAGCCTTCAATTTGCTTGAGCATGGGCCAGTTCCTCCATCTCGTTCTTGATGTACTCATAGGCTTCGGCGGCGGCGGCGATGTTGCCCTCGGCCACCTTGCCCTTGAACTTGTCGCGGATGGCGTGCGACACCGCCTCCAGCGTGATCAGCCCCGACAGCGCCGCAAAGCCGCCGAGCAGCACGGCATTGGGCAGCGGCCGCCCCAGGTGCTTGAGCGCGATCTCGGTGGCCGGCACGGTGACCAGCCGCTCGCGGCGGAACTTGGTGGCAATGTCCGCCAGGCCCAGTTCGTTGAAGCTGCGCTTGCTGTTGATCAGCACGTAGCCGTCGGGCTGCAGGCCCTGGAACACGTCCACCTGGTGCAGCAGCGTCGGGTCCTGCACGATCAACACGTCGGGCGCGAGGATGGGCTCGCGCAGGCGGATGTCGTGGTCGTCGATGCGGCAGAACGCCACCACCGGCGCGCCAGTGCGCTCGGAGCCGAAGCTCGGGAAGGCCTGCGCGTGGCGGCCCTGCTCGAAGGCGGCGATGGACAGCAGCTCGGTCGCTGTGACCACGCCTTGACCTCCACGACCATGGATGCGGATCTGCAGCATGGGGCGTTTCTCCTTGTGGGATGCGGTATCGGTGTGTGGCATTGTTGGATTGGCGCGAATCGCATGCGTTGATGCGCATCAAGCGCAACCCTTGCGTGTTCCGGACCGAGACGGCCAGCGATTCCGATCCAAGCCCGCCGCAGATTCCGACCGAGGCCCGCCACCAAGATGACCCGTTGGGGCCGACGCGTATCCGGGCTTTCGGCCCGCAACACACCAACCCACCGGCTCTGGCCGGTCGTCGTTGAGTTCGACGCTGTGGGCCAGCGTCGCACCGTCACGGCACAAGCTCGCGATTCGAAGTGCCCGCGCCGCAAGTTGGATGCGGGATTACCTTGTTGACCTTCTGTTTTGTATTTGTTAACGTATGCGCTAATGAATTCGCCCAACCACCCGACCGGTTGTGTCACAGCCCGCAGCGCTGCCAATCTGCCCCTGCCGCTCGAAGACCTGCGCTTCGTCGGTACCGGCTTGGTGAGGCCAGAGTGCGTGGTCGCCAATGCTGCGGGCGACGTCTTCACAGCCGATTGGCGTGGTGGTGTCGCCCACCTGCTCCCCAATGGCAGCCAGCGGCTGTACGTCGGGCCGGGCCCGGCCGGATTGGCGCTCAAGCCCAATGGCATCGCACTGCTGCGCGACGGCAGCTTTCTGCTCACCCACCTTGGCAACGACGACGGGGGCGTGTTTCACTTGCAGCGTGATGGCCGGGTCACCCCGTGGCTGCTGCAGGTTGACGGCGTCGACCTGCCGCCGACCAACTACGTGGTCGAGGACGGCGCCGGCCGCTTCTGGGTCACGGTCAGTACCCGGCTGAAGCCCCGCGCGCTGGGCTATCGGCGCAACTGCGACGACGGATTCATCGTGCGCGTCGACACCCGCGGCCCGACCATGGTCGCTGAGATCGTCGCAGAGGGCCTGGGCTACACCAACGAGGTTGCTGTGCACCCCAGCGGACAGTGGCTCTACGTCAACGAGACGTTTGCGCGGCGGCTGTCGCGCTTTGCCTTGCGTGCCGATGGCTCACTCGGGGCCAAGGAGGTGGTCACCGAGTTCGGGCCGGGCACCTTCCCAGACGGCCTGGCCTTCGACGAAGAAGGCCACGCCTGGGTGGTGAGCATCGTCAGCAACCGACTGATCCGCGTCGCGCCCGATGGCACCCCCACCACCTGGCTCGAAGAGGCCGATGCCGAGCATCTGGCCTGGGTCGAACAGGCCTTTGACGCCGGCACGATGGGCCGCCCGCATCTCGATGGCGCACCCAGCCGCAGCCTGCGCAACATCTCCAGCATCGCCTTCGCCGGTGCTGACCGCCGCACTGCCGTGCTCGGCTGCCTGCTCGGCGAGCGCTTGGCCACATTGCGCCTGCCGGTGGCTGGCGTCAAACCCGCGCACTGGCACTACGCATGAGTCTTCCCAAGCGCACGGTTGCCCCCTCGTTGGTGGATGAGGCCTACGAGCAGATCCGCCGCCGCATCCTGGACAACGCCTGGCCGCCCGGTCATCGCGCGCTCGAGCAAGAAGTGGCGTTGGCCCTGGGCATGAGCCGCACGCCGGTGCGTGAGGCGCTGATGCGCCTGCAGGCCGAGGGCCTGGTGGAGGTGATTCCACGCCACGGCATGCGTGTGCTGCCGGTGTCACCCAACGACATGCGCGAGATCTACGAAATCCTGACCGCGCTGGAATGCATGGCCGCCGAGTTGCTGGCGCAGCGCTTGCCCAGCGACAAGGATCTGGAGCCGCTGGTCGCCGCCACCAAGGCGATGGACAAGGCACTGAAGGCCGAAGACCTGGACGCCTGGGCCGCGGCCGACGAACGTTTCCATGCGCACCTGGTTGATCTGGCGGGCAACCGCCAACTGCAGGCCACGGTGCTGAACTACTGGGACCGTGCACACCGTGCACGCATGTTCACGTTGCGCCTGCGGCCCAAGCCGGTGAACTCCACCAAAGAACACCGGCAGATGGTGGAACGGTTGCGCGCCGGCGATGCCGCCGGCGCCGCTGCGGTCACCCGCGCCCACCGCGAACGCGCCAGCCGCGAGCTGGTGACGATCTTCGAACACTTCAAGCTGGCGCAGATGTGAAGGCACGATGAGCAAGACCTCCTACTCCATTGCGGTATTGCCGGGCGACGGCATCGGCCGGGAAGTCATGGCTGCGGCGCTGCAAGTGCTGCACGCTGTTGGGCCGCGCATCGGCCGCCGATTCGCCACCGCTGAGCATCCCGCCGGTGCGCAGCACTATCTGGACAGCGGCGTGTCGCTGCCCGATGCCACGCTACAAGCCTGCCGCAAGGCCGATGCCATCCTCTTTGGTGCCATGGGCCTGCCGCATGTGCGCGGCAAGGACGGCACGGAAATCATCCCGCAGCTTGACATCCGCTTCGCGCTCGACCTGTACGCAGGCTTGCGGCCGATCCGCAGCTTTGCTGGCCTGCCCGGGCCACTGGCCAACCCCCGCGCCGCGCAGATCGACTTGGTGCTGGTGCGCGAAAGCACCGAAGGCCTGTTCCACGCCCGGGGCCGCGGCACCATCGAAGGCGAGGGCGATGCGCAAGCGGCCTACGACACGATGAAGATCACACGCAGCGGCACCGCGCGCGTGTGTGACTTCGCGCTGCGACTGGCGCGCCAGCGCAAGGCACAAGGCAAGCCGGGCCGGGTCACCAACGTCGACAAGGCCAATGTCTTCACCTCGATGGCTTTCTGGCGCCAGGTGTTCGAAGAACGCGCCCAGGCCTTTCCCGACGTGTCGACCGAACACGCCTATGTCGATGCCATGGCGTTGAACCTGGTGATGAAGCCCTGGGCCTACGACGTGCTGGTGACCGAGAACATGTTCGGCGACATCCTGTCGGATCTGATCGCCGCGCTGGCCGGCGGCATGGGCATGGCGCCTTCGGCAGACATCGGCGACGACTATGCGCTGTTTCAGCCGGCACACGGCACGGCGCCGGACATCGCGGGTCAGGGCATCGCCAACCCGACGGCAATGATCCTCTCGGCGGCGATGATGCTTGACTGGCTGGCCGTGCGCCACGGCGACAGCGCGCTGGCCGACGGGGCGCGCGCCATAGAGGCCTCGCTCGCTGCAGCCTTCGCCGCGGGCAGCGTGCGGCCGCGCGAGTTCGGCGGCAGCAGCAGCACCGCCGACATCGTGCGCGCGGTGATCGCGGGACTGTGAGATGAACGAACGCATCGTCATGGTCGGCGCCGGCTACTGGTCGCAGTTCCAGGTGGAAGGCTGGCGTGATGCCGGCGCACCGCTGGCGGCGCTTTGCAACCGGCACCTGCAGGCGGCCGAGGCACTGGCCCAGCGCTATGGCGTGCCCCGCTGCCACAGCGATGTGGCGCAGATGCTCGACGCAGAGCAGCCGACCCTGGTCGATGTGTGCCTGCCACCGGTGGCGCAGGAGTCCGCCGTGCGCGCGGCCATCGAACGCGGCATCCCCACCATCTGCCAAAAGCCCTTCGGCATCGACCTGATGCAGGCCGAGGCCATGACGGCGCTGGCCGAAGCCGCCGGCGTGCCGCTGGTCATCCACGAGAACTTCCGCTTCGCGCCGTGGTTTCGAGAGATGCGCCGCTGCATCGACGCCGGCTTCTTCGGCCGTATCCACAGCGTGGCCTTTCGCCTGCGCCCTGGCGACGGCCAGGGTCCACAGGCTTACCTGGACCGGCAGCCCTACTTCCAGCAGATGCCCGAGTTCCTGGTTCGCGAGACCGCCGTGCACTTCATCGACACGTTCCGCTTCCTGATGGGCGAGGTGCGTGCCGTCACGGCCAGGCTGCGCCGCTTGAACCCGGTGATTGCCGGCGAAGACGCCGGACTGCTGATCTTCGAGCACGACGACGATCGCTGCGCGCTGTTCGACGGCAACCGCCTCAACAGCCACCCGGCTGCGAATCCGCGCCGCACGATGGGCGAGATGTGGCTCGAAGGCGAACGCGGCGTGATGCGCCTGGACGGTGAAGCCCGCCTGTGGTGGCAACCGCACCAGGGCACCGAAGCCCAGCACGCCTACGACGATGGCGCCAGGCGTGGCGCCTTCGGCGGCGCCAGCACCGCGCTGCAGGCCCATGTGCTGGCGCACCTGCGCCACGGCACGGCGTTGGAAAACAGCGCGCGCCACTACTTGACCAACCTGCACGTGCAGGCGGCCACCTACCACTCGCATGCCAGCGGCCGCAGGGTACCGATGGCCGGCTTCGACCCCCACCACCCTTGATGGAGACCGTGATGAAAAAGTTCCTGGGCCTGACGGCCTTCGCGCTCGCAGCCGCTTTCGCTTTGCCTGCCACCGCGCAGACGGTGCTCAAGTTCAGCCACACCGACCAGCAGGCCGGCGCGCGCCAGGCCGCAGCAGCGCTGTTTGCGAAAAAGGTCGAGGAGCTGACGCAGGGTCGCTACAAGGTGCAGGTCTATTGCTGCAGCCAGCTCGGCAACGACCCGAAGAACATCGAGCAGCTGGCACTTGGCGGCATCGACTTCACGGTGTCGGCGACCGGCAGCTACGCGCCGCACGTGCCGACGCTGAACCTGACGATGCTGCCCTTCATCGTCGAGGGCTACAAGCAAGGCTGGCGCTTCTACGACGAGAGCAAGTGGCTGCAGGAGCAGTTCGACAAGGCGCCGGCCAAGGGATTCCGCTTCCTGGCCACCTGGGAGGCGGGCTTCCGCAACATGACCACCAAGGAGCCGCTGAACTCGCCCGCGCAGGCCAAGGGCATGAAGCTGCGCACTTTCCCGAACGAGATGATGCGCTGGTCGCTGGAAGCGATGGGCTTCACCATCCAGATCATGCCGCTGCCGGAGGTCTACCTGGCCATGCAGCAAGGCGCGGTGCAGGGCCAGGAGAACCCGATCGACACCATCTACTCGAACAAGTTCTACGAGGCGGCGCCGAACATCACGCTGACCAACCACGTCTACAGCCCGATCCCGCTGGCCATCAGCGAAAAGACCTGGCAAAAGCTGTCGCCCGCCGACCGGAAGGCGGTGACCGATGCCGCCAAGATCGCCGGCACGTTCAGCCGCGAGATGATCTCCGGCAACGACGACAACCAGCTCAAGGAGATGGCCTCCAAGGGCGCCAAGATCAACGCCAAGCCCGACCTGGCCGCGTTCCGCGAAGCCGTCAAGCCGGCCTACGCCAAGGCGCGCGAGAAGTACGGTGCCGACGTCGACAAGGTGCTTGCCGAAGCCGAAGCCATCCGCAAGTCCACCAAGTAGGCTCACATGCAGGCGACGCCCATGCTCACGCCGGTGGCCCCGGCACCGCTGCCCATCCGTCTGGTCGGGCGCTTGGTGGACTGGGTGGTGATCACCATCGGCGCTCTGATGGCCCTGATGGTGTTCATCAACGTCTGCCTGCACCTGTTCCACAAGGACCTGGCCTGGGTCACCGAGTTCGGCGAGCTGCTGATGGTGTGGGTCACCTTCCTGGGTGGCGCCTGTGCGGCCCAGCGCGGTGCGCACATGACGATCACCGAATTCATCGACAAGCTCGAACCCGCCCGGCGCCGCTGGGCCGACCTGGCCGTGCAGTCGGCCTGCCTGGCGATGCTGCTGGTGCTGGTGCGCTACGGCTGGTCGCTGGTGAACACCAACTGGGGCAACCAGCTGACCGTTCTGGAGTGGCCGATGGCCCTGCAATACATGGGCATGGCGGTGGGCTGCAGCCTGATGGCGCTGTTCGTTGCGTGGGACCTGTTGCAGATCGCGCGCGGCGTGCCGCGCGAAATCCGTTATCCCAAGTCGGAGTGAAGCGATGCTGGCCCTGACCCTGTTCGGCGTTTTCTTTGCCATCGCGCTGGCGGGGGTGCCCCTGCTCTACGCGATCCTCATCACCACCACCGGCATCATCGCGCTGCAGGGGCTGGGCCATCCGCTGGAGACGATCTTCCTGTCCTTCATCGGCGGCGTCGAGCCCTTCATCCTGCTGGCCGTGCCGCTGTTCATCTTTGCCGGCGAGCTGCTGGCACAGGGCGGCGTCGGCAAACGCATCGTCGAGTTCGCGCGTGTGCTCTTCGGCTGGCTGCCGGGCGGCCTGGGCGTGGTTACCGTCATCAGCTGCACGTTGTTTGGCGGTGTCTCGGGCTCGGCCATTGCCGACACCGCGGCCATCGGCTCGCTGGTCATCCCGGCCATGGTGGCGCGTGGCTACTCGCGCGGCTTTGCCGGGGCGCTGTTGGCGGTGGCCGGCACGATTGCGCTGCTGATGCCCTTGTCGATTCCGTTCCTCGTCTATGCCTTCATCTCTGGCGTGTCGATGCGCACCTTGTCGATGGCCGGCTTGCTGCCGGCGCTGGCCACCGCGCTGGCGCTGATCGCGATGTGCATGTGGCACGGCAAGAAGACCGGCGTGGACAACGGTGAAGACCGCTCCACGCCGGCGCAGATCTGGGCGGCCACCAAGGACGCCGGGCCGGCACTGATGATGCCGCTGATCATCATTGGCGGCATCTGGAGCGGCCAGTTCACGCCCAGCGAATCAGCGGCGGTGGCGGTGTTCTACGGCCTGGCCGTATCGCTGTTCTACTACAAGGATCTGAGCTGGCAACGCATCCCGCAGCTGATGCTCAACGCCTTTTCGACCAGCGCCACGGTGATGCTGGTCATCGGCGCCACCGGCGCGATGGCTTGGCTCATCACCGTGGAACAGGTGGCGGTGCAGATGGCCGCATGGATCCAGCTGGTGGCCACCGAGCAGTGGATGTTCCTGCTCCTGTTCAATGTGGCCCTGCTGCTGTTGGGCATCTTCATCGAGCCGCTGCCTGCGATGCTGCTGAGCGCGCCGCTGTTCCTGCCGCTGGCCAAGCACTTCGGCATGGACATGGTGCACGTCGGCGTGCTGATGACGGCCAACCTGGCGATCGCGCTGTACACGCCACCGGTCGGCGGCACGCTGTTCGTCGCTGCCAAGCTGGCCCATGCCGGTATCGGCGAGATCACGCGTTACCTGTGGCCGCTGATGACCGCCACCTTCACTGTCGTGCTGTTGATCACCTACATCCCGTGGCTGTCAACCTGGTTTCCACGATTTCTGCAGTCTTTGTAGGGCGGCGCTGCGCTCCGCGATGGGCAACCTGACCTTTTGGATTCTTCCCCGAACACTCACCGGAGCCTCGACCGATGCATGCCCTGCTCACCCGTCGCCACATGCTTGCTGCCGCAGCCGCAGCCGCAGCAGTGGCCGCGGTGCCACTTTGGGCTCAAGCGCCTGGCTACCCCAACAAGCCTCTGAAGATCGTCGTGCCTTCACCCCCAGGCGGCAGTACAGACCAGCTCGCGCGCCTGGTCGGCCAGCGGCTGCAGCAAGCCTGGGGCCAGAGTGTCGTCATCGACAACAAACCGGGCGCCGGTCTGCGCTTGGGCGCAGACTTTGTCGCCAAGTCGCCGGCTGACGGCTACACCCTTTTGATGGGCGCTGTGCACCACACGATCGCGCAGGCGGTCTACACCAAGCGCAGCTACGACTTCCAGCGCGACCTTGCACCCATCACCGTCGTCGCCGTCGTGCCCAACGTGGTCATCGTTCCGTCCAGCCTGCCGGTGAAAACCGTGGCCGAGTTGATCGCCATGGCCAAGGCGCAGCCGGGCAGGCTGTCTTACGGCAGCACGGGCCAGGGAACGGCGCACCACCTGATCGGCGAGCAATTTGCCGACATGGCCGGGCTACAACTGCTGCATGTGCCCTACAAGGGCAGTGCGCCCGCGCTGGTGGACCTGATCGGCGGGCAGATCCAGATCATGTTCGACACGGTGGCGTCATGTCTGCCGCACATCAAGTCTGGCAAGCTGCGCGCGCTGGCGGTCACCACCGGCAAACGCTCGTCGGCCCTGCCCGATGTTCCGACGCTGGACGAGGCCGGCCTCAAGGGTTTCGAGGTGTCGTCGTGGTTCGGCTTGATGGCGCCGTCCGGCACGCCGCCCGACATCATCCAGAAGACCTATCTCGAGGTGGCCAAGATGCTGGGCACTCCCGAGGCGCGCCAGCAGCTCGAACAAATGGGTGCCGAAGCCGTGGGCAACACACCCGATCAGCTGCGCCAGCAAATCGCAAGCGAGATCACCCGCTTTGCAGCGTTGGCCAAGAAAGCGAACCTGCAACTCGATTGACCCGCCGCCTCAGCAGGAGCCCAGCACCGTGTTAGCCATGATCGTCGAATTCCGAATCAAAGCCGCGCACGTCGACGCCTTTGACGCCGCCATCCGTTGCAACGCCCGGAGTTCAGTCGACGATGAGCCGGGCTGCCGGCAGTTCGACGTCTGCCGCGACCCGGACGATGCGGCGCTGTTTTTTCTGTACGAGCTGTACGACGATGAGGCCGCCATCCAGGCGCACCTGCAATCGCCCCACTTCCTGCAGATGAACGTGGCGACCGCGCCCTGGGTCGACGCCAAGGTGGTGCGCAAGCTTCAGAGGACACAGCCGTGATCCGGATCAGCGCAGGCATTCAACATCGGTGGAGCGCGACATGACATTGAAACTGGGATGCATCGCCGACGACTTCACGGGCGGCACCGATCTGGCCAACAACCTGGTGCGTGCCGGCATGCGCACGGTGCAGGTCATCGGCGTGCCCGATGCGGCCAGCCCGGCGCCCAGTGCCGACGCGGTGGTGGTGGCGCTGAAGTCGCGCACCGCCCCGGTGGCGGAGGCTGTCGCGCAATCGGTGGCCGCCGCGCGCTGGCTGCGCGCACAGGGCGCGGCACAGATCTACTTCAAGGTCTGCTCGACCTTCGACTCCACGCCGCAGGGCAACATCGGCCCGGTCGCCGAGGCGCTGATGGACGAGCTGGGGGCTGACTTCGTCGTCATCACACCCGCCTTCCCGGAAAACGGGCGCACGGTGTTCAAGGGCCACTTGTTCGTCGGCGACCTGTTGCTGTCCGACAGCTCGATGCGCCACCACCCGTTGACGCCGATGACCGACGCCAGCCTGGTGCGCGTGATGCAGGCGCAGCTGGACCCGACGCGTGGCCGCCGCGTCGGCCTGATCGACTACCGCTGCGTGGCCCAGGGCGCCGCGGCCATCGTCCAACGCATCGATGCGCTGCTTGCCGAAGGCGTGGCGCTGGCGGTGGTCGATGCGCTGAACGACGACGACCTGCGCCAGCTGGCCAGGGCGAGCGCCGACCTGCCGCTGGTGGTGGCCGGCTCGGGTCTGGCCATCGGCATTCCGGCCTTGCATGGTCTGGCGGGCAACGCGCAGGCTGCCCAACTGCCGCCGGCGGGTGGCGCGCGTGCGGTGGTCTCGGGCAGTTGCTCGGCCGCCACGAACGCGCAGGTGGCGGCGTTCATGGCCGCTGGCGGTGCCGCCTTTGCGGTGGACCCGCTGCAGCTGGCCGCTGGGCGCCCTGTGGTGGAACAGGCCATGGCCTGGGCACGTCCGCTGCTGGGCCGTGGGCCGGTGCTGGTCCATGCCACTGCCGAGCCAGCCGCAGTGCGCGAGGTGCAGGAACGGCTCGGCGCCGACAAGGCTGGCGCGCTGGTGGAACACGCGCTGTCGCGCATCGCCGTTGGCCTGGCCGAGGCCGGCGTCGGCCAGCTCATCGTCGCAGGCGGTGAGACCTCGGGCGCGTGCGTGCAGGCCCTGGGCATCACGCACCTGCGCATCGGGCCGCAAATCGACCCCGGCGTACCCTGGTGCCATGCCGGCGCACCGGCGCGTCCCACGGCGCTGCACCTGGCGCTGAAGTCGGGCAACTTCGGCGGCACCGACTTCTTCACGCGCGCTTTCGAGGTGCTGTCGTGACGCTCACCCCGGTGCGAGTCAAGGCGATGCGCGGAAACCTCGTCATGGCCTTGTCGTTGCCGGCCCGCCGGCGACTCTCCGCGACGCCCGCGTCCACGACCGAAAGCGCCCCATGAAATCCATCCGTCTCCTGGTGTGCCTGCTGAGCACGGTTGCAGTCACGCTGCCCGGTCCGGCAGCGGCACAGGCCTTCCCCAGCAAACCGGTGCGCCTGGTGGTGCCCTTTGCTCCGGGTGGTACCACCGACCTGCTGGCGCGGATCATCGCGGAGAAGATCGGGCCGGCACTCGGTCAGACCGTGGTGGTGGAGAACAAGGCAGGCGCCGGTGGGGCCATCGGCGCGGGCGAAGTCGCCAAGTCAGCGCCGGACGGCTACACGCTGCTGATGTCCTCGGTCTCGACGATGGCCGCCAACCCGGCGATCAATCCAGCCACGCCCTACGACCCGAACAAGGACTTCACGCACATCATCAATGTCGCCGCGACGCCCAACGTCATCGCCGTCCATCCGTCGTTTCCGGCGCGCGACTACAGGGCCTTCGTCGGCGCGCTGTCGAGCAAACCCGGCCAATACAGCTTTGCCAGCGCCGGCAACGGCAGCGTGGGCCACCTGCTGGGCGAGCTGTACAAGCGTTCGGCCATGGTCTACCTTACCCACATTCCCTACCGCGGTTCCGGTCCGGCCCTGAACGACGTCGTGGCCGGACAGGTGCCCATCATCGTCGACAACCTGCCATCGGCGCTGCCGTTCATCAAGGACAAGCGGCTCGTTCCCATCGTCGTGGCGGCGCCGGCGCGCGTAGCCGCCCTTCCGGAGGTGCCGACCTTGGCCGAAGTCGGCCTCGCACCAGTCAACCGCATGTCGTTCCTGGGGGTGTCCGCACCCAAGGGCACGCCCAAGGTCGTGGTGGACAAGTTGAATGCGGCCATCAAGTCGGCCCTGGCCGACCCGGCGGTGAAGGAACGCATCGAAGCCACGGGCGCCATCGCAGTGGGCAACTCCGCCGACGAATACCAGCAGCAGGTCAGCGACGAGCTGGCGATCTACAAGCGCGTGGTACTCGAACAGAAGCTAACACTGGAATAGCACGGCAACGGGCATGACGTTCGTCGTCTGCCTGGCACTTCCGGGCCGCCCGTGACGGCCGCGCCGCTCGGCTCGGCCGCGGTGCTCGACATGGTGCTGGCCGCGGCGCTGGCTGGGGTTCGCTTGGTGGCCTGAGCCGCTGTGCTGAAGCTCAAGACCCCTTGGCGCAAAGGCACCACCCACCTGGCGATGTCGCCGCTGGAGTTCATGCAGCGGCTGGCGGCGCTGGTGCCAGGGCCGCGGCTGCACCTGACCGCTCCCATGGCGTGCTGGCATCCAACGCCAAGCTGCGCGCCCATGCAGTGCCGCAAGAGCCCGAGCCACCGACGCAGGCCACACCGCCCGTCGAGTGCGAGACGATCTGCGCGCACCGCCGCCCAGCGCGGCTGAGCTGGGCCCGGCTGCTCAAGCGGGTCTTGGCTGCGACATGGCTTGGGTACAAGTTGGTCTTCGCTGAAGCTTGGCGTTCAATCAGCGCCTCGAGCGCCAGGTTTCGCCGGCCCGCTCGCCGGCCCACGAGCAAAAAGGGGCGTTTGAAACCAAGCGCCCAGCAGCGATGCCGGGTGCCCTTTTCTTGCCTGATGCGCCTTCGAGGCGCCGGCCCGTCATTCCTCGAGCGCAATCACACGGTAGCCGGGGTCGGTGGTGATCTGCGCCTCGGTGTAGGGCAGCTTGACCCATTGGCGCGCCGCGTACTTGAGCGTGAGGTCGTTGAAGTGCTCGCTGGAGGGGTGCGACGACTGGCCATAGGTCAAGATGCCCTCGGCCTGCGGACCGCTGCTGTCCCAAGTGACGAACTGGATGTAGCTGTTGCCATAGGCGCCCTGGTTGGTGGCCGGGTCGGCGGTGTAGATGGTGGCTCCCGAGCCCAGCGGGTCCAGCGTCTTCTGGCCACGCCAGTTGTTGAAGGTGTAGCGACCACCCGGGATGGCCACCGGTGCACCATTGCGCAGCAGCACCTGCACGTCCATGGGCCGTGCCCGGCGCTGCGCTGCGGTTTTGAACTGCGGCTGTGCCACCAGCGTTTCCAGCAACGCCAAGGCGGCGGCGGTGTTGGCGCTGCCGCGCGGCGTTTCAAGCGGGTCGGCGGCGTTGAATGGCACGCTCCACCATGAGGCGGCCTTGAGCTCGCCGAGGGCTTGATAGAACTCGCGGAACAGCACTGCGCCAGAACTGTCGAAGCCATGTTTGAGGTTCCAGCCCTGCAAGACCGTGCAGGCATCCAGGGCCGCCGCCGATGCATTGGTGGCAAGCAGGCACGCGGTGGCGAAGCCGGGTAGCCACTTCTCAGCGCGCAGGAAGCGGCCCTGCAGGTACAACGCCTGCAGCTTGGCCACGCTGAAGCGGTTGCCCGCCTGGCCGTCGCTGCCGTTCAGGCGGTCGCGCACGATGGCGTGGCCGGTGCGTGTGCGCTCGCCCTGCACCGAAGCTTCGGCATCCGGGCCGGTGGCGATGATCCTGGGGTAGCCGCTGAGGAAGGTGTTCAGGCTCGGCCACCAGTGGCTGTCGTTGGCATTGACGATGTAGTCCGAGCGCACGGTCCAGGGCCGCTGCGCTGCCGCCACCGCGCCGCTCCAGTCGCAGGCGGCGGTGCTGCCGGTCATGACCACCAAGCCAATGCTGCTCATCAGGTCCTTGAAAGGGAAAGGCGCACCGGGCACACAGCTGGCCAGCTGCGCGTCGGCCACGTTGGCAGCAACCGAGAAGTTGCCGTACAGCACGTTGCCGGCCTTGTCGGCGGCCATGGTGTTGACCCAGGGCATTGCGGTGTAGGTGGCGGCGGCCACTCGCAGCGCGTTGACGTCGCTGGCCTTGCCGTTGAGGATGACCTGGTCGATCAACTTGTAGTTGACATAGTTGGCGTCCTGGATGGCAAACGCGCTGCCGCCCGTCCACTGGAAGCTGCTGTCCATCAGCATCGGGCCGAACTCGCTGAGGTACAGCGTGCGGCTGATGTCGTGCAGCGTGCCATCGGCCTGCTTGGCCTTGATGACGATGGGCACCGGTGTCAGCGCCTTGGACACACCGTCTTTCACGTAGCGCTTCGGGTCCGCCGGATCGAGTGTCAGCACGCGCAGCGTGAAGCGGTTGTCGGTGGAAAAGGTGTGGGTCCAGGCCAGCTTGTCATTGAATCCGATCAGCGGCAGCGGCACACCCAGCAGGGTGGCGCCGTAGACGTCATAGGCGCCACCGGTCACGGTCATGTGCACCTGGTTCAGCCGCAAGGCGCCCCACCACGGGAAGTGCGGGTTGCCCAGCACCATGCCCGCGCCCGTTTCAGTGACGTCCTTGCCCAGGCCCAGGCCGTTGGAGCCGATCTGGTGCTCCTGCAGCACCTTCAAGGATTGCACGATGCTCGAGCGTTGCAGCGCGGCCAGCATCGGGGCCGCGGCGACGCTTGCAGGGGCCGTGGTCAAAGGCGCCTGGCTGGCCGCCGGCGCGGTGGGTGGTTGTGCGCTGCCGATGGCCTTGATGAAGGCCATCGAACTGCCGGCCATCGCCGCCTCCATGTAGTGCAGGTAGGCGTCGGCCTCGGTCATGGGCCTGACCCAGGCCTTGTCCCGGCACTCGACGGGCAGGCCGGCGGTGCCGGCCTCGCGCAGGTAGCGGTTGTAGCCGGCCACGAAGCCGGATGTGACGTCTTGCGCTTCGGTGCCTGAGGCGGCCTTGACACGTTCGGCCAGCGCCGGCGTGAGCAACAGGCGGTAGAAGAAGTCGGAGTCGACGTTGCCCCACTGGTCGCCCAACTGCCCGAGGTAGCCGCCGGCTTCGCCGAAGTGCAGGGCCCGCTCACCGCGCAGCGTCACCAGCACTTCGGCAAAGGTGCACACGTTGTCTTTGGCAAATGCGTAGCCGTAGCCATAGCCAGCGCCCTTGAAGTTGTCGGCCTTGACATGCGGTACCCCGTAGGACGTGTAGCGCACCGTGGCGGCATAGGTCTTGGGGTCTTCGCTGCCGGTGCCGAAACAGCCCGCCAGCAGCAGGCTCAGGCAGGTCGAGGTCAGCAAGGCAGTACGGCGAAGAGCGGCGTGCAGGTTCATGGCGTCCATCCTTGTCAGCGTGTGGGGTGGACCGGCGCGAGGCATGCACATTGCATCCAAACAGCGCGCATTCCGCGAGCCCGGCCCTGCGACTCTACCGCGGCGCGCCTGCGTCGACGATTGGGGGTTCGCCCGGCCAATGCGGTTGCGGCTTGCTTTTCAATTCGAGCTCGGCGCGGAAGTGGGCACGCAGACATTTCTCTGGATCCAGGGTATGTATCGTCTGGATCGAACGCACGCACCCAGGGATCGCAAACATGCGCCCACAACCCTGGAGGGCCATCACCATGCGGAAGATTGCCACTCTCATTGCTGCAGCCGCCCTGGCGCTGCCAGTCTGCGCCTTGGCCGAGGTCTTTGCCCACGTCGCATTGCCCCTGACGCCGACGCAGGAACCCTCGGCGCCCAACTCAACCGGCTACGGCAGCGTGACGGCCTTGTACGATTCGACCAGCAAGGGCCTGCTCTACAGCATCGTGTACCAGCTCAACCCCGCGGCAACGGCAACGAACGCTCACATCCACGGCCCGGCGCTGCTTGGCGCCAATGCCGGTGTGCAGATCGGACTGCCCGTGTTGCCCACCGGCAATGCAGGCAAGCTGACCGGTACGGTGACCCTGAAGGCGGCGCAGGAAGTGGACTTGCTCGCGGGCAAGTGGTACCTCAACATCCACAGCACGCTTGCTGCCGGCGGCGAGTTGCGCGCGCAGTTGATCGAGAACTCCACCACCCTCAGGCTGCCCAAATTTGTTGGCGGCAAGCTGACCGTTCCCGTGGTGCTGGTGCCTGGCCACGCGGGTACAGCCTCCTATGACGCCGAGCTCACCTACACCGGCGGCAGTTCTGGCTACGCCTTCGAACTGACGGACGCCCACCCGTTCCGCTGAACGGCGGAGCGACCATGGGCTTTCACTCATGCCCCCCCATCACGCATCGTGATCAGGGGGCCGGCTGCTGTTGGGTGGTGCAGTGAATGCCTCCGCCTCCTGCGGCTATGGCATCGATGCGCATCTGCACCAGCTGTCTGGAGGGATACAGCGCTTGCAGCGAGTCCCGCGCAACACGATCCGCAGCCGTGTCACCAAACGAGGGCAGGATCAGGCCGCCGTTGCACAGGTAGTAGTTGATGTAGCCGGCCGCAAAGCTGTCGCTGTTGGCTTGGGGCGAGGCCGGGTTCTCGGGCACTGGAATCACGGTCAGTGCCAACGAACGGCCCAGGGCATCTGTGCTCTGGCGCAGGACATCGATGTGGCGCTGAGTGACGGCACGTTCGCCGTAGATGTCTTGCGCGTCATGGCTGACGACGACGCGCCCAGAGCCGGCAAACCGGGCATAGAAGTCCGTGTGTGCATCGGTGATGTCGCCTCCGGCAGGGCCCGGCAGCCAGATGATCTTGGTCAGGCCCAGCGTGCTCTTCAGGACTTGCTCGACTGCGGTCTTGGACAGGCCCGGGTTGCGGTTGGCATTCAGGACGCAGCTCTCCTTGATGATGGCGGTGCCCTCACCATCCACTTCCAGCCCGCCGCCTTCGAGCACCAGGCGGCTCTTCACGACGGGCACATTGACATGGCCGGCGACAGCCGCTGCCACCGTTGCGTCGCGCGCATGGGCCTGCTTGCCGCCCCAGCCGTTGAAATTGAAGTCCACTGCGCGCAGCTCGCGCAGGCCCATTCGGCGAACGAACACCGGACCGGCGTCGCGCAGCCACAGGTCATCGAGCGATGCGTTCACCAGCTGAATGCGCGAGGCTTGCGAGGCTGCGGAGCGAAGGCTCTCGGCGCGCGCCAACGCAGAAGCATTGACCAACATCGAGACAGGCTCGAAAGGCGCAATCGCGTTGGCGATGCGCATGAGATCTTGCTGCACGGCGCCGAGGCCGCTTCCCCAGATGCTGCTGCTGGAGGTGAAGCCCATCCAAGTGCGCGCGTGCGGCTCACCTTCGTCGGGCATGCGAAAGCCTTGTTCGTCGTTGCCCGCGGCCACGGACTCTCCACTTCCGCCGCACCCATGGGCAAAGCTGGCCGCAGCGGTCAGGGTCATCGCGAATTGGCGGCGGTTCATGACGTCCTTTCAGCGCTTTGCCAGGTGCCTCGAAGTTGCGCAAGACAGTTGAAGATCATACGGTTGCGACGAGAAACGACCGACCGCTCGCTCGCAACACTGCGTCGGACAAGACCTCGGGCAGTTCCAATGCAGCAGCGACCTGACATCGATCTGTGAACCAACCACGCGTGCGTTTCGGTGTGGTGACACATCGCTGACCTTGGTCGAGCACGACGGTGTGAGAACGATACCGGCGAGGCGGTTCATCCTCGACGCTGAACACGTGTGGCCCAAGGCGTCCGGTGGTGGGCATGGAAAGTGGGTGGCGCAAGCCGCCCCGAAATCGCGTCCAATGCGCGGATGGATTCCCTGATCGACATCGACCGCCGCCTCACCGACCTGGAGGTGAAGGCCAGCTTCAACGAGGACCTGGTGGAGCACCTGAACCTCACGGTCGCTCGGCAACAGCAGCAGATCGATCTGCTGCTGCGTGAGCTCTCGCAGCTGCGGCAGCAGCTGCTGCCCGAAGGCGGTGGCTCGGCCATGCGCAATCTGCGCGACGAGTTGCCGCCGCACTACTGATGGCCGTTGCGAGGTCGTTGGCTCAGGCCGCGAACAGCCGCAGTTGCGCTGCTGCCAGCCCCAGGCGGATGGGCGCGCCCGCGGTCAGCTGCGCCCGCCCGGGTTGATGGGCCTGATCCACCGCCAGCACCTGGCTGCCCGCGCGCACCCGATAGCGGGTGCTCTCGCCCATGAACTCGGCGGCCTCGACGGTGCCCGGCAGCCACAGCGTCTGCGCGTCCGCTGTTGGCGCGTGCAGGTCTCGAGGGGTGTCCGCCGCCACCACTTGCAGCGCATGCGGGCGGAAGCACAGCGCCACCTGCCGGGCCTGAGCCAAGGCTTCGACGCGGGCGGCCGGCACAGGCACCTGCAGTTCGCCCAGGCCCTCCAGCGCCAGCGTGAGGGTCTGGGCATGCCAGCCGCGCACCTGAGCCTGCAACTGGTTCATGGTGCCCACGAAGCCGGCCACGAAGGTGTTCGCTGGCTCGTCGTACAAGGCCATGGGGGTGCCCACCTGCTGCACCACGCCCTTGTCCAGCACCGCCATGCGGTCGGCGGTGGTCATGGCCTCTTCCTGGTCATGGGTGACGAAGATGGTGGTGATGCCCAGGCGGCGCTGCAAGGCCAGCAACTCGCGGCGCATCTGCACGCGCAAGGTCTTGTCCAGGTTGGACAGCGGCTCATCGAGCAGCAGCACCTGGGGCTCGATGACGATGGTGCGGGCCAGGGCCACGCGCTGCTGCTGCCCGCCGGACAGTTGGTGTGGCTTGCGCGGCCCGTAGGCCGAGAGCCCCACGGTGTCGAGTGCGGCGCCCACCTTGGCCTGGATGGTGGCCCGGTCGAGCCGGCGCTCCACCAGGCCGAAGGCCACGTTGTCCCACACGTTCAGGTGCGGCCACAGCGCATAGCTCTGGAAGACCATGCCGATGTTGCGGTCCGCGGGCGCCCGGCCGGTGATGTCCAGGCCATCCACCAGCAGTTGCCCCTGCTGGTGCTGATTGAAGCCGGCGATCAGCCGCAGCAGCGTGGACTTGCCCGAGCCCGACGGGCCCAGCAAAGCAAAGAACTCGCCCGGCGCGATGTCGAGGTTGACGTCCTTCAACACCTCGGTGCTGCCATAGGCCAGGCGGATGTTGCGGCACTGGACGGCCACTTTCTTCATGGGGCTTCCTTGGGGTTGGGCCTGGCCTGCAAGCGGCTGGCAGTGCGCTCCACCACACGATGCGACAGGTAGGTGCCCAGCGCCACCACCGCGATGGCCAGCACGCCCAGCGCGGCACCGGGGCCGCGGCCGGCCACGCTTTGCATGTAGAGGTAGATGCCATAGCTCATCGGTGCCTGCGAATCGGCCGACACCAGCAGCAGCGTGGCCGAGAGCTCCACGGCCGCCGTGATGAAGCTGGTGACGAAGCCGGCCAGGATGCCGCCAGCCATCAACGGCACCACCACGCGGCGGATGGTGCGCAGCTTGGTGGCGCCCAGGCTCTCGGCGGCTTCTTCCAGCGACCCATGCAGTTGCTGCAGCGCCGCCACGCAGGAGCGCAGCGCATAGGGCAGGCGCCGCACCGCGTAGGCCAGCATGATCATCACCCAGGTGCTGGTGAGCAGCACCTCGGTGCCCGGAATCGTCAGGCCCTTGTACAGGCGCAGGTAGCCGATGGCCAGCACGATGCCCGGCACGGCAAGCGAGGCGCTGGCGATCCAATCGAGCCACTGCCGCGCGGGCAGCGTGGTGCGCAGCATCAGGTAGGCGATGGTCACGCCCAGCACCACGTCCAGCCCGGCGGCCAGGCCGCAATAGAGCAGGGTGTTCTGGATCAGGCCGCTGGCGTCCTGGAACACGGTGGCGTAGTGCGCCAGCGTGTAGGCGTCGGGCAGCGGCGAGTAGCTCCACACTTTGGCAAAGGACAGCAGCAGCACGCCGATGTGCGGCGACAGCACCACCAGCAGCACCACGCCGATCCAGGCATAGGCCGCCACCGAGCCCAGGGGCGACAGGGCACGCTGCTGCAGGCTGGCGCCGCCCTTTTGCAGGGTGGAGAACTCGCGGCCTTTCAGGGCCCGTGCGGACAGTGCCATCGCGGCGATCGAGAAGGCAATCATGATCACGCTGATCACATAGCCCAGCGGGTCTTCCAGCCCCACCTGCGTGATGCGCAGGTAGGCCTGCGGCGCGAGCAGGTTGGTCTGCCCCATCACCAGCGGCGTGCCCAGGTCGTCGAACACCTTCACGAACACCAGCGAGGCCCCGGCCACGAAGCCCGGCAGGCCGAGCGGAAAGATCACGCGCCAGAACAGTCGCCAGCCGCGGCAGCCGAGGTTCATCGCGGCCTCTTCCATGGCCCCGTCGATGTTGCGCAGCGCCACGGTGAGGTTCATCAGGATGAACGGGAAGTAGTGGATGCTCTCGACGAAGACCACGCCGCCCAGGCCATCCATGATGGGCAGCGTGAAGCCCAGGTGCTCGCCCAGCAACAGGTTGATCGAGCCCGAGCGTCCGAAGATCAATTGCAGCGCCACCGCGCCGACGAAGGGCGGCATGATCAGCGGCAGCACGCCCAGCGTCTGGATCAGCAACGCACCGCGAAAGCGGAAGCGCACGGTGAAGTAGGCCAGTGGCACGGCGATGATGGCCGCGCACAGCGCCGACAGCAGCGCCACGATCAGGCTGTTGGCAAAGGCCTCGCGCATCAGCCCCAGGCCGAAGAAGCCGATCAGGTGCGCCAGCGTGGGGCTGCCATCGGCGTCCATGAAGGCGGTGACGAACACGCGCCCCACCGGCAGCAGCAGGAACATCAGCAGGAAGGCCAGCACCAGGGCGCCGGCCAGCCACACGCCGGGCCGCGCGGCGGGCATCGCGGGCGGCGATGCCGCGTTTGCGGCCGCAGTGCCGGGTGAGCCCATGGACGCGTCTCTGACGCGCTACTTGAGCAGGCCAGCGGCCTGCTCGGCCAGGGCCTTGGCGCGGCTGTAGTTGTCGCGCGACTGGCTGCTCCAGCGGTCCTCCAGCCCGGTGACCTGCTTGTTCACCGCTGCGTCCTTCTTGTTGGCGGTGAACAGCGCGAGAAAGTTCTTGTCAGCCGCCATGTTGGGCCCGACCACGGGCGAGAAGGCCAGGTCGCGCGCCTGCTTCACCAGCGCCGAGGCCTGGGCGTTGGGCTTTCTCGACAGCGCCGCCTCGCTGTCGTGGATGGCGCGGGTGGCGGCCTGCAACTCCTTCAGGCGGAAGGTGATGGTCTGGTCGAACATGCTGGACACCACGTTGTAGCGCGACTCCGACAGATCCGAATCAAAGCGCACCTTGGCCCGCTTGGCGATCTCGAAGGGGTTGGGGTAGCCTGCCGGCACCTTGCCCGCGAAGGCCTCGGGCGGCAGGATCGGCAGGCGCGAGATCTTGGGGTCGAACAGCAACTGCTGGCCTTCCTGCGACACCGTGTAGGCAATGAACTTGCGTGCCTCGGCGGCGTTCTTGGCACCGCTGACCAGGGCAATGTTGGCCGGCACCACGGCGGTGACGCTGGGGTAGGCAAACTCCACCGGGAAGCCCGAATACTTGCCCGCCAGCCCGAAGAAATCGATCACCAGGCCGATGCCGAACTGGCCGTTGTTCACGCCGTCGGGCACACCGAAGCTGCGCTCGGTGATGGCCGCGCAGTTGCCGGCGATCTGCAGCATCTGCGCCCAGCCCTTCTCCCAGCCCTCGCCCTGCAGCACGGTCTCCACCGTCAGGTGGGTGGTGCCCGAACGCGAGGGCGAGCTCATGGCCACGTGGCCGAAGTACAGCGGCTTGACCAGGTCCGCCCACTGCGCCGGCGCCGGTAGCTTGTGCGCGGCCATGTAGCGCGTGTTCCACATCAGGCCATAGCCGGCCAGCGCCTGGCCGAGGTACAGGCCATTGGGGTCGTTGATGGGGTAGTTGCCCACCTTGGTGGGGGCCGACTTGTTGATCAGGTCGGCCGTCGGGTCGAGCAGCTTCTGGCCGGCCAGCACCTCGAAGGCATCGGGCGCGGAGGCCCAGAACACGTCGGGCCGCTGGCCGGCCGGCAGCTCGCGCACGTAGGCCAGGCCTTGCACGGTGTTCTTGTTCAGCACTTCGAGCTTGATGCCGGGGTTGGCCTTCTCGAAGGCCACCTTGTAGGCCTGCGTCAGCTCCTTCGGGAAGGACGTGACGACGGTGACGGTGCCCGCCAGGGCCGAGGTGGCGCCCAGCAGCAGCGCCACAGCAATGCTCAAGGGACGGGTGAGTGCAGTGGACGGCATGAACGGATCTCCGATGGATGGCCGCGAGGCCAGTGGGCCTTGGCGGCGGCGTGCTCAATCATGTTGGCGGTTCGGGGCCCACGTCGCCCGGGACTAACCCTCGGCCTTGCGGCCGAAAGCGGGATCGATTTGCACGAAGGCCGCTGCCACGAAGGAGGGCAGCGTGGCCACGCACACCCAGCCGAAGAAGCCCAGGTAGCCCAGCTGGCTCTGCAGCCACCCGGCCCCCATGCCCGGCAGCATCATGCCCAGCGCCATGAAGCCGGTGCAGATGGCGTAGTGCGCGGTCTGGTGCTGGCCAACGCCTGCCACCATCAGCATGAACACCATGTAGGCGGTGAAGCCAAAGCCATAACCGAATTGTTCAGCGGCCACGGCGGCGCTCACCAGCCACAGGCTCTGCGGTTGCGCCACGGCCAGGGCCACGAAGATCAGGTTGGGCAGGTGCATGGCGATCATCAGTGGCCAGAGCAGGCGCTTCAGGCCGCCCAGCGAGATCACCCAGCCGCCCAGCAGGCCACCCACGGTGAGCGCAATCACCCCCACGGTGCCATAGGCGATGCCCACCTCCTGCGTCTTCAGGCCCAGGCCCCCGACGGCGGTGGCGTCGAGCAGAAACGGCGTCACCAGCTTCAGCAACTGCGCCTCGGCAAAGCGATAGAGCAGCAGGAAGGCCAGGATGCGCCCGATGCCGGGTTGGCGAAAGAACGCGGCAAACACCTCGATGAAGCCGGGCCAGAAGGCCGTGTCGCGGCGCGTGGGCCGATCCGTGGCTGGCCGGGGCAGGGCCCAGGCATGCCACACGGCCACCGCGACGAAGAAGACGGCCATCAGGCCAAACACCAAGGCCCAGGCCTGCGCCGGCCGGCCCGTGCGCTGCTGCAGCCAACCGGCCAGGTAGACCAGACCGCCCTGGCCCGCGATCATCGCCAGCCGGTAGAAGGTGCTGCGCACGCCCACGAAGGCGGCCTGCCGCTGTTGCGGCAGCGCCAGCAGGTAAAAGCCGTCGGCGGCGATGTCGTGCGTGGCCGAGGCAAAGGCCATCAGCCAGAAGATGGCCAGCGACAGGCGCAGCGCATCGGATGCCGGCAAGGTGAGGGCCACCATGGCCAGCGCCGCGCCCACCACGAATTGCAATGCCACGATCCAGCGCCGCTTGGTGCCCAGCAGATCGACCAGCGGGCTCCACAGCGGCTTGATCACCCAGGGCAGGTAGAGCCAGCTGGTGTACAGCGCAATCTCGGTGTTGGACACGCCGAGGTTCTTGTACATCACCACCGACAGCGTCATCACCACCACGTAGGGCAGGCCCTGGCTGAAGTACAGCGTGGGGATCCAGCGCCAGGGGGTGGGTGTGGTGTTCAAGGGCGGCAGGTCGTCTGATTTGCGCAACGGCCGGCGCACTCTACAGCGACGCCGGATTGCCCGGTGCGCCACTCTGACAAAGGGATCGCGCTGCGGTCATGGACGCCGGTCCGGAGGGTGAATACCGCTGGTCGGTTTGTCACGCTACGGTAAAGTGGTTCGCACCAATTGTTACCGCCCCAACCCCAGGAGTGTCCAACCCATGAAGCTCAAACCCATCGTTCGCGCCATTGCCTTGCTGGGTGTGGCCGCACCTTTGTTGGTTCAAGCCCAGTCCGCACAGCGCGTCGAGATCACCGGGTCGAGCATCAAGCGGGTGCAGACCGAAGGCGCGCTGCCAGTGCAGACGATTTCGCGCGACGAGATCGAACGCTCGGGCATCGTCAGTGCCGAACAGCTGGTGGCGCGCATCAGCGCCAACGGCACAGGTGCGGACAACTTGTCCTCCAATGTCGGCATCCAGCTGGGCACCACCGACCGCAACAACAACGGGAATTCCAGCGCGAACCTGCGCGGCCTTGGCGCCAACAGCACGCTGGTGCTGTTGAACGGACGGCGCATCTCCACGCATGGCGCCAAGGGCAATGCGGTCGATCTGAACTCGATTCCGCTGGCGGCGGTGGAGCGGGTCGAAGTGCTGAAGGACGGCGCTTCGGCGATCTACGGCACCGATGCCATTGGCGGCGTCATCAACTTCATATTGCGCCGCGACTACACCGGGCTCGAGGCTTCGGCCTTCGTCGATTCCACGCAGGAGGGCGGAGGCAACATCTACCGCGTGTCGCTGCTCGGTGGCATGGGTAACCTGGCCAACGATCGCTACAACGTCATGGTCAGCCTCACGCACGACCAGCAAGCGAAGCTGGCCGGCGGTGAGCGCGATTTTTCCAATGGGTTCCAGCCTGCTCGCGGGCTGTCGCCGGACACCACCGGCACACCGTTTGCCACTCAGACCGGTCTGGCTGGTACAGCGATGGGGGCGAGCTTCAAATTGCCGACCACCGGCGCGCAGACTTTCAACCGCGCCAACCTGCTGAGCTTCCAGGGCAATTGCGACGCCATCCCTGGCCAATCGCAGTACCAGAGCGTGCTGTGGGGTAACCTGGGCTTCGCCTACGGCTGTGCGTTCGACTATGGCGGCTCGGCGATCCTGATCCAGCCGATAGAGCGCACCAACCTGGTGGCGCGCGGCAGCTTCGCGGTCAACGGCGACACCACCTTGTTCGCCGAATTCACCGGCTCGCGCTCGGTGGCCACCAAGCAGTTCGAGCCTTACCAGATCACCACCACCGGCGCCATTGCTGCGGCGCAGTACCCGGTGGGCGGGCCGTACTACCAAGACCTGTCGGCCTACATCCCCACCTTCGACAAGACCAAGAAGATCGCCTACCGCTGGCGCTGCACCATCTGCGGCGGGCGCACGATCGAGACCACCACCGACGCCTCACGCATCCTGTTGGGTGCCGAGGGTGTGGTGTTCGGTGCCTGGGACTACAAGTTGGGCCTGTCGAGCGCCGGCAGCAAGGCCGAATCGGTGCTCGGCCAGGGCTATCTCTACCAGGACGCCATGGTGGCCGCGCTCGGAAGCGGCAAGGTCAACCCGTGGATCCTGCCGGGCCAGACCCAGACCGCAGAAGCACTGGCGCTGATCGACGCGGCCAGCGCCAAGGGCGCGCGCCTGTTCGACGGCAAAGCGTCGTTGACGCAGTTCGATGGCACGATCTCGGGCGAGATCATGAAGCTGCCGGCCGGGCCGCTGGCCGTGGCGGCGGGCTTCGACGTGCGCCAGGAGTCCTACCAGTTCAGCGACGGTTCGGTCGGGGCTCGTGGGGTGTACCAGGCGCCTTTCGATGCCGAGTTCCCGAAGGTCAAGCGCGACATCACTGCCGTGTTCGCCGAACTGGCCGTGCCCATCATCAAGGGCATGGAAGCCTCGCTGGCCGTGCGCAGCGACCACTACAGCGATTTCGGCAACACCACCAACCCCAAGCTGTCGTTGAAGTGGACGCCGGTCGACACGCTGCTGCTGCGCGGCTCGTACAACACCGGTTTCCGGGCGCCCAGCTTCTTCCAGCTCTATGGGGCCACCGGCGAATCGCCGGTGCCCGGCAACATTGCCGACCCGGTGCTGTGCCCCAAGGGCAATGTGGTTGGTGCCGACCTGTCGGTGTGCGCCATCAGGCCGAACGCGCGCCAGGGCGGTAACCGCGACCTGAAGCCCGAGACGTCCAAACAATGGACCATCGGCTTCGTGGCCTCGCCCACCAACTGGCTCAGCTTCTCGGCCGACCTTTGGGAGATTCGTCGTACCGACCTGATCTATGAGCTGACACCGCAGCAGGTGATTGCCAACTACACCACCTTCCCCGACGCGCTGGTGCGCGGTGCCGACGGCCGGCTCGACAGCACCGGCGGCTACATCCGCGCCGGCTTCGTCAATGCCGACGGCGACATCACGCGCGGCGTGGATCTGAACGTTCGCGCCAACGGCCGCCTGGCCGACGGCCGTTGGGTGGCCAACCTGGACGGCACCTACATCGACAGCCACCGCTCGCGCATTTTCGCGACGCAGAGCTATGCCGAAACCGTGGGCCGCTGGAATTCCCGCGATCTGTTCGTGCGCTGGAAGCACCAGGCCTCGTTCACCTACAGCACCGGGCCTTGGAGTGGCACCGTGAGCCAGGCCTACACCGCGGGCTACACCGATGAAGTGCCCAGTGGCATCGTGCCCACGGGCTACGAGCCCAGGGTCGGCAGCTACACCACCTACGACCTGTCGGCCACCTACACCGGCATCAAGAACCTGACGCTCACCGGTGGCATCAAGAACATCTTGAACACCGATCCGCCTTTCACCGCGCACAACCTGGACTTCGCCGCAGGCGCGGGCTGGGATCCGCGCGTGGCCGATCCGCGTGGCCGCGCGTTCACGCTGCGGGTGGGCTACAAGTTCTTCTGACCGGCCATTGCGCATGACACGTGGGGGCGGGCGCCGAGACGGCGGCCCGCCCTTCTTTTCTGACGCCGACGCCGGCTGCGGCAAGCTGACCGAATTGACCCCGACGCCGTCCATCCGCTGCGAACACATCGCCACCCACCCCGACTTCCGGCCACTGGCCGGCGTGCGGGGTGTGCGCTTCGACCTGCGCTACGCGGGCATCAACAACTTCGCCGGCCGCGTGCTCTACCGCGATCTGGACTGCGCGTGGCTGCGGCGCGAGGCGGCCGACGGCCTGGAGGCCTCGGCGCGTTGGCTGGAGGCGCAGCGGCCTGGCTACACGCTGCTGGTGCTCGACGCCCTGCGCCCGCAACGCGTGCAACAAGCCATCTGGGACGACATCGCCGGCACGCCGGCCCGGGCCTACTTTGCCGACCCAGGGCGGGGTTCGATCCATTCCTACGGCATGGCGGTGGACGTGACCCTGCTCGACCCGCAAGGCCTCGAATGCGACATGGGTTCGGGCTTCGACGAGATGAGCCTGCGCTCGCACCCGGCCATGCACGCCGAGCACCTGGCGCTGGGGGTGCTCACGGCCGCTCAGATCACCGAGCGCGGCTGGCTGCATGCGGCCATGGTGCGCGGTGGCTTCCGTGGCATCCCCACCGAATGGTGGCACTTCGACCACGGCGACCGCGACGCCGTGCGCCGCGATCTGCCGCGCGTGGAATGAACGACTGCAAACCATGACACTGCAACGACGCGAACTCCTGATGGCCGCCACGGCCGCATTGCTGGCCGGTGCTGCGACTCGATCATCGGCGCAATCCGTGCCGCTGGCACGCCCGCCGCTGGCACGCCCGCCGCTGGCACGCCCGCCGCTGCTGCGTGCGCTGCGCCTGCGCCCGGGCAACACCATCGGCCTGATCAACCCGTCGGGCGCGATCTACGAGCGGGCGCCTTACGAGGTGACGATCGAGACGCTGCAGGCGCTGGGCTTCCAGGTGCGCGAGGCGCCCAACGTGCGCGCGCGCTATGGCCACATGGCCGGCACGCCGGAGCAACGCGCAAAAGACGTGAACGACATGTTCGCCAATCCGGCGATCCATGGCATCCTGGCCGTCACAGGCGGCTCGGGCGCGAACCGAATCCTGCCGCTGCTGGACTACCCGCTGATCCAGCGCAACCCGAAGTTCATCGGCGGCTTCTCCGACGTCACCGCGCTGGTCAACGCGATCCATGCCAAGACCGGCCTGGTCACCTTCCACGCACCGGTGGGTGTATCGGAGTGGAATGCCTTCAGCGTCGATTCATTCCGCAGCGTGGTGATGGACGCACTGCCCACCACGCTGCGCAACCTCACGGAAAAGGGCGACGGCCTGGTGCCCAAGGACGGCCGCATCAGCACCATTCGCGGCGGCAAGGCGCAAGGCACGCTGATGGGTGGCAACCTGGCCGTGCTCACGTCCATGGCCGGCTCGTCCTACCTGCCTTCGTTCGACGGTGCGATCCTGTTCCTGGAAGAGATCAACGAGTACATCTACCGCGTGGACCGCATGCTGTCCACGCTGAAGCTGATGGGCGCGCTCGACCGCCTGGCCGGCGTGGCGATCGGCGCCTTCACCAACTGCAACCCCGGTGAGGGCTTCGGCACGCTCACGCTCGACGAGGTGTTCGACGACTACTTCAAGCCGCTGAACGTGCCCGTGTACCGCGGCGCAATGATCGGCCACATCAAGCGCAAGCTCACGGTGCCGGTGGGGCTGGCGGCGGAGATCGATGCCGATGCCGGCACTCTGCGCTTGTTGACTCCGGCGGTGGCCTGATTCGCGCGGCTCTGGTTGGGGCCCTCGCTTTGCTTACCTGGTAAGCGATATTTGCTAGACTGGGCGCTTCACCAACGCAGGACACGGCCATGGCCGCAGCCACACTCACCGCCAAGGGCCAGGTGGTCATCCCGGCCGAGATACGCGCCCGCTACGAGCTCACCGCCGGCACCCAAGTCGAATTCGTTGACGAGGGCGGTGTGATCCGGCTGCTGGTGCGCCGCCGTGTGGCGCCTACCGAGCCGGCTGCTGGCTACGGGCTGATCAAGATTGCCCCGCGCGCGTCCTCACGGGGCCCGAGGCGTCTGTCCGAGTTTGACCCGGCCAGCCTGTTGGCCAAGCCGCGTGGCAAGCGATGATCGCGGTCGATACCAACGTCCTCGCGCGCTTCTATTGCGACGACCCGCAAGACCCTGAGGCGCGACTGCAACGGCCTCGGGCGCGACGCGTCCTGCTGGATTCACCGGCCGTGTTCGTGCCCTTGACGGTGGTGCTCGAATTCGAGTGGGTGATGCGTGGCTTCTACGAGGCCACGCCCCAGGCCTGGTGCCAGGTGGTCGAGCACCTCATCGGCATGCCCCATGTCACCGTGGAGCGCTGGGAAGACGTCAAGGACGCGCTCGATTTGCACCGGCAGGGCCTGGACTTTGCCGATGCGCTGCACTGGGCCTGCAGCCGGCATTGCAGCGCCTTCGTCAGCTTCGACGACAAGCGCCTGGTTCGCCGGGCCAGGCGCCTGGCTTTGGCGCCGCCGGCCGAGTTGCCGGTGTGATTCATTGAGGTCGGGCGCGACGCAGCCTGGGACCGGAGGCCTTCTTGAAGGAGATCGCACCATGAGCGCATTGACGGTTCGTCTTCCCGACGACAAACACCAGCGCCTGCGCGCACTGGCCGAGAGCCGGGGCACCACGCTCAATCGCCTGATCGACGAAATGGCCACGGTGATGTTGGCCGAGTTCGACGCCGAGACCCGCTTCAAGCTGCGCGCTGCCCGGGGGGCCGGCAAGGCCCGGCGTGGGCTGGCCTTGCTGGACAAGGCTGCCGCTGCCGCGCCACGCGGCAAGCGGTAGCGCGCGGGCCTCAAGCCGTCGGCAGCTTGTAGTCCTTGAGCGAATCACGCAGCTTGTTCTTCTGCATCTTGCCGGTGGCGCCCAGCGGGATGGCGTCGACGAAGACCACGTCGTCCGGGGTCCACCACTTGGCGATCTTGCCGTCGTAGAAGGCCAGCAGTTCCTCGCGGGTGACTTCGACGCCGGGCTTTTTCACCACCACCAGCAGCGGGCGCTCGTCCCACTTCGGGTGGAAGGCGGCCACGCAGGCCGCCATGGCCACGGCGGGGTGGGCCATGGCGATGTTCTCCAGGTCGATCGAGCCGATCCACTCGCCGCCGCTCTTGATCACGTCCTTGCTGCGGTCGGTGATGATCATGTAGCCGTCGGCATCGATCTTGGCCACGTCGCCGGTGGGGAACCAGCCGTCGCGCAGCGGGTCGCCGCCTTCGTTCTTGAAGTAGCTGGCAATGATCCAGGGCCCGCGCACCAGCAGGTCGCCCGAGGCCTTGCCGTCCCAGGGCAGTTCGTTGCCCGACTCGTCGACGATCTTCATGTCCACGCCATACAGCGCGCGGCCCTGGGTGGACATGACGGCCAGTCGTTCGTCCAGTGTCTGCCCCGGGTGCTTGGACTTGAACGAGGCCGCGGTGCCGATGGGGCTCATCTCGGTCATGCCCCAGGCGTGGATCACGCGCACGCCGTAGACCTCGAGGAAGCGGCGGATCATCGCCGGCGGGCAGGCCGAGCCGCCGATGGCGCTGCGGCGCATGGTGCTGAACTTCAGGCCGTTGGCGTCCACATAGGCCAGCAGGCCCTGCCACACGGTGGGCACGCCGGCCGACAGCGTGACGCCTTCGCTCTCGAACAACTCGTAGAGCGACTTGCCGTCCAGCCCCGCGCCCGGCAGCACCAGCTTGGCGCCGGTCATCGGCGCGATGTAGACGATGCCCCAGGAGTTGACGTGGAACATCGGCACCACGGGCAGCACCACGTCGGCGGCCGAGCAGCCCAGCGCGTCCGGCAGCGCGCCGGCCATGGTGTGCAACACGGTGGAGCGGTGGCTGTAGAGCACGCCCTTGGGATTGCCGGTGGTGCCCGAGGTGTAGCACAGCGAGCTGGCGGTGTTCTCGTCGAAGCTGGGCCACTCGTAGCGATCATCCTGAGCGTCCAGCAGGTCTTCGTAGCACAGCAGGCCGGGCACCTTGTGATCGGCGGGCAGGTGCGCGCGGTCGGTCATGGCCACGTAGTGCTTGACGGCCTTGGTGCGCCCGGCCACGGCCTGGATCAGCGGCAGGAAGGTCATGTCGAAGAAGATCACCTGGTCTTCTGCGTGGTCGGCGATGTAGGCGATCTGGTCGGGGTGCAGGCGCGGGTTCACGGTGTGCAGCACCGCGCCCGAGCCGCTGACCGCGTAGTACAGCTCCATGTGGCGGTAGCCGTTCCAGGCCAGGGTGCCCACGCGCTGCCCGGGCGTCACGCCCAGCGCGGCCAGCGCCTTGGCCATGCGGCGGGCGCGGCTGGCCAGATCGCGGTAGGTGTATCGGTGGATGTCGCCTTCCACGCGGCGCGAGACGATCTGCTGCTCGCCATGGTGTCGCTCGGCATGCACCAGCAACGACGAGATCAGCAGCGGCTGCTGCATCATTTGACCGAACATGTTGGAGTCTCCTGTCTTTGGGGGATCGAGGTGCGCGGTGAGGCGCAACAAGGCGCAGGTTACCGCATGCCAGTGCCGCCCGGTACCCGTGCGGGGCTGCGCTGGATCAACGGGGCCGCTGCCAGGGCTGCGCTGCCGGCCTGCCGATGGTGCAGCGTGTCGCGGGGGTGACTACGGCTCGCGGCTGTTGGCCGTGTACAGCCCGCCGCGGGCCACCCAGTCCACCAGCGCATCGAGCACCGGCCTGCCCTTGCCGGCCTGGTCGTGGTTGATCATCGCGGCCAGGATCCACAGGCGGCCCTGCGCGTCCGGCACATAGCCGGCCAGCGCCACCACGTTCTTCAGCGTGCCGGTCTTCAGGCGCGCCTGCCCGGCCGCCGGGCTGCCCTTGAGCCGCTCGCCCATGGTGCCATCCACACCGACGGTGGGCAGGCTCATCTTCAGCTCGCTGGCGAAGGTGCCGGCGTGCGAGGCCTTGAGCAAGGCGGCCATCTGCGCCGGCGTGATGCGCTCGTTGCGCGACAGGCCGGAGCCGTTGTCCATCACCAGGCCCTCGCTGGGGATGCGGTGCTCGTCGAACCAGCGCTTGACCTCACGCCCGGCCAGCTCGGCGGTGGTGCTGCCGGGTGCGGTGCCCATGCCAGGCACGCCGAGCTGCAGATAGAGCAGCCGCGTCCAGGCGTTGTCGGAGGTCTTGTTCTGGTGCCGCAACAGTTCGCCCCAGGGGCGCGATGAGCGGCGGGCCAGCAGGCGCATGGGGCCTCCGGCCACGGTGGCCTGGTCGCTGGCCCGCACCTTGCCAGCCCAACTGCCGCCCAGGGCCTGCCAGACGTAGCGCAGGTGGTGCTGGGCGAGCAGGTCGCGCTCGATCAATTGCAGCGGCTCGCGCCGCAGGCAGCCGCGTGGGTAGCCGCTGCGCAAGGTGATGCGCAGGCTGCCGTCGGCGTCGATGGCCTGCTCGGCCGGGGTCTGCCAGTCGTCGTCCCAGCGGCGGCAGGGGCGCTCGCTGACGGTCATGCGATCCGTGTCGATGCGGATGCCGGGTAGGGGCGGCAAGACCCGCGCCCGCGCCTTGCCATCCGCGCCGGTGGAATCCAGCTCGATGGTCATCAGGCTTTCGGTGAGGTGCAGCGCGTCGGGGATGACGTTGTAGCGGGATTCGGGCCACTCGTCGAAGGGCGGCACGCCCAGGTCCATGCGCGCGGGGCGGAACAGGTTGCGGTCGATCACGATGTCGCCGGCGATCTCGCGCACACCCTGCCAGCGCAGCTCGGCCAGCAGCGCCCACAGCTGGGGCAGGCCGAGCTCGGGGTCGGCGCCGCCGCGCAGCACCAGGTCGCCGCGCAGCACATCGCCATCCACGGGTGCCGCGGTGAGCAGCTCGGTGAAGCCGCGGTGGTTGGGCCCCAGGCGATCGAGCGCCACCACCGTGGTCACCACCTTCATCGTCGAAGCCGGCTGCATCGGGCGGGTGGCCTGGTGCAGCCAGCGCGGCCCCAGACCGGCGGCGGGCATCACCACGGCGGCCAGGGCATCGGGTGGCAGCTCGGCCTGGCGCAGCGCGGCTTCCACCGGTGTGGGGATCAGGGCCATGCGTGGCTTGGACGGGGGCCGGGCATGGGCCACGAGGGCGATGCCGCAAGCCAGCAGAGCCGCGGCGAGGGCCTGCCTTCGTGGGGTGCGTGAACGGTGGAGACTCATGCGGCATTGTCCCGTCGGAATCCGGCCGAGGCCAGCATCAGGCTGCGGGTGTAGTCGGCCCGCACGCGGTGCGCGGCCAGGTCGGCTGCGGCGAGTTCTTCCACGGGCCGGCCCTGGTGCATGACCAGCAGGCGCTCGCACAGGTGCGTCACCACCGCGAGGTCGTGGCTCACCAGGATGAAGCTCAGGCTGCGCTGCGCACGCAGGGCTTCCAGCAGGTTCAGCACCTCGGCCTGCACCGACGCATCCAGCGCCGAGGTGGGCTCGTCGAGCAGCAGGATCTGCGGCTCCAGGATCAATGCGCGGGCGATGGCAATGCGCTGGCGCTGCCCGCCGGACAACTGGTGCGGGTAGCGGAAGCGAAAGCCGTCGGCCAAGCCCACGTCGGCCAGCGCCTGCTCGATGCGCGCCTGGGCATCGCCAATGCCATGGATGGCGAGCGGCTCGGCCAGCAGGCGGTCCACGGTTTGACGCGGGTGCAGTGAGCCATAGGGGTCCTGGAACACCATCTGCACGCGGCGGCGGAAGGCCTTGCTGCCAGGCTCGGGCAGCTTGGCCGCACCGGTGAGCGCGACACGGCCCATCGCCATGGGCGCCAGCCCGCACAGCGCGCGCAGCACCGTGGACTTGCCCGAGCCCGATTCGCCGACGATGCCGAAGCTCTCGCCTGGCGCCACGTTCAGCGAAAGGTCGTCCACCGCCACGAAGCCGTCGTACACCACGCGCAGGTGTTCAGCGTGCAGGCCCAGCGCCGGCGTGGCCACGATGGTCGCCGTCACAGCGACCACTCCACCTGCCGCACCAGCACGGGCAGCGGATGCCGCGCAGAACCCAGCTGGGGCAGGCAGTCGAGCAGGCCGCGGGTGTAGGGGTGCCGGGCCTCGTGCAGACGGCCGGATGCCAGTTCCTCGACCACCCGCCCGGCATACATCACCAGCACTCGGTCGCAGAAGGACGCGACCAGGCGCAGGTCGTGCGAGATGAAGATCAGGCCCATGCCGCGTTGGGCGACGAGCTGGTCGAGGATGCGCAGCACCTGCAGCTGCACGGTGACGTCCAGCGCAGAGGTGGGCTCGTCGGCGATCAGCAGCTCGGGCCCGGCGATCAGCATCATCGCGATCATCGCGCGCTGGCCCATGCCGCCCGAGACCTCGTGTGGATACAGGCCCGCCACCCGCGCCGGCAGGTCGATCTGCACATCGGCCAGCGCGGCGAGCATGCGCTCGCGCGCTTCGGCTTGCGTCAGACGTTGGTGCGTGCGCAGCGTCTCCTCGATCTGCGCGCCGATGGTCATCACCGGGTTGAGCGAGAACTTCGGGTCTTGCAGCACCATGGCCATGTGGCCACCGCGCAGCGCGCGGCGCTGCTCGGGGGGGCAGTCGAGCAGGTCGATGTCCTTGAAGCGCAGCTGGGTCGCCTGGACCTGTCCGCCGGGCGCCGTCAGGCCCAGTATGGCGCGCCCCGTCTGGCTCTTGCCCGAGCCCGACTCACCGACGATGCCCAGCCGTTCACGTCCCAGCGTGAACGACACGCCGCGCACCACTTCGCTGAGGCCGCCATCGCGCGTCGGGTAGGCCACGCGAAGGGCCTCGACGGTGAGCAGGGGGGCGGCGGCCGCGGGGTCGAGCATGCCGCATTAAACAACGGCCTTGGGCAAGGGCAAGCCGCCGCTGGAGGTCAGAACTGCATTTTCAGTCCGGCACCCAGGGCCCAGGCACGCCCGCGTGCGAGCAACGGATCCTTGCGCGGCCAGAAATGACCGACCACCAGCTCGCCCAGCAACCAGTCCTTGTAGACCGGTTGTTCCCACTTGGTCTGCAGGCCATAGTCCGACAGGCCCAGGCCCGATTTCGTCTGGCCACTGGCCAGTGCCTCCAAGGACAGCAGGCGTTGCCCGCCCATCGATTGGTAAGCGCCCACGACGCTGGACCACTCAAAGGTCTTCGATTGCTGGGTGACCGTTGCGGCGGTCAGCCAACGGGCCACCAGGGTCGGTGAAACCACGTGGTCATAGGACAGCGCCGTGGTCGACCCGAGGTGATCGGAGAGCGACCAGAACACGGTCTGTCGAAACTCGAGCAGGTCGACCGGGCTCAATTCCCAGGGATGGCGATACCGCACCTGCGCATAGGGCTTCAGCCCGCCGCGGAATCCGAGCCGGAAGTCGACCGACTCGTGCAGTGCAAAGCCGAAGCCGGCGAAGAACGCCTGGCTCGCCGCCGTCTCTGTCAACAGGCGTTGCTGGCGCGAAAACACGCCCGGCGTGTCGGTGAGCAACTCACGCTGATTGTCGCGGCCGAAGAACAGGTAGGTGCTCTGCTCGAGGTTGGGCAAACGGAAGCGCGCATTGAACCGGACCTTGATGTCCATCGATTCGTCCTGGCGCTTGAGCAAGCCGACGCTGAACCGGCCGTCGCTGACCTGGCCGCCTTCCCTGAAGGGCTTGTCGCCGAACCAGCTGTCGACGCCGCTGGCCAGCCATTCGGCGCTCGAGCGCACCGACAGACGCGTGGATTCCCACACCTCCACGTTTTCTGCCGGCGGCGGTGCGGTTGCGCTCGGGGCTGCCCGCGCCTGTGCGCGAACGGGCAACGAGACGGACAGCGGCGCGAAGACAGCCAATGTCAGCGAAAGCAGCGTGCCAAGAAGACTCGAACCGAACCAGCGCATGCGCTACTTTAGTCGCCAACGCGAGCCGGGCGCTGTGCTCCAGCGCACATTGGAGTGGCCGCTCCATCAGTCCGCGTTCACTCGCCGACCAGGCCGCCGAGCGTGTTGTATTGAATGCCCGTGGCTTGGCCACCTTTGGCTTGCGCCAGCAGCGACGAACCACCCGTGGCGATGGACGTCAGCGGATTGCCTTCGCTGAGCACCAGACCTTCGCTGAGCACCAGCCCTTCGCTGAGCACCAGGCCCTCGCTGAGCACCAGGCCTTCGCTGAGCACCAGCCCTTCGCTGAGCACCAGGCCCTCGCTGAGCACCAGGCCCCCGCTGAGCACGATGCCCTGTCCGAGCATGCTGCCGCTGCCGCTGACCAGCCAGGCCGACAGCGTGGTGTTGGGGATGAACACCCCGGTCTTGCCGACCAGCGAGCTGGTGCCGACCAGCGAGTTCGCCTTCACCACGCCGGAGGTCAGCAGGGTCTGGCTCGGCGCGGCACTGTCGGAGAAGCCCTTGGCATAGGTGTTCGACGCGATGCCGGCGCCCGACCAGTACTCCACCTGGCGTTTGCGCACGACGTTGCCGACCCAGGTGGTGCGGGGGTCCCAGATCGGTTGGTACTTCGTGAACAGCGCGCTGCCGCTGACCACGTGGTTGCCACCGACGAAGGCCAGTCGCGACCAGTTGAATCCGGCGCCGCTGATGGTCGAGGACTGCGCCGGCATCGAATGACCCGAGGCCAGCAGCCAGGCGCCTGCGCTCAAGCTGCCGGAGGCCACCGCGCTGGCGATGTCGGTGCGCAGCACCTTGGCCAGGGCCACCGCGCCGCTGATGTTGAGCAGGCCCGCGCCCTGCTCGACCAGGCTGTAGCCGGGCAGCGGTTGGGCGGTGTACTGCAGGATGGCCTTGATCAGTGGTGGCGTCAGGCCGGCATTGGCCTGCAGCAGCAGCGCCACCGCGCCCGCCACCGCCGGCGCCGAGATCGAGGTGCCACTCAAGATCATCTGCGTTTCCGGATAGGTCTGCGTGATGCCCAGAGGCGTCACCAACGAGCTGGTGAAGTTGTTGGCCAGGTAGTTCCAGTTCGGCGAGCTGCTCGAGGCCTTGGTGGCCATCGCACTGACGATCTTGTTGCCCGGCGCCACGAGATCGGGCTTGAGCAGGTTGTCGACCACGCGCAGGCCATCGGCGTCGGTGTACGAAGCCCGGGTCGGCCCGCGTGAGCTGAAGTTGTTGACGACATCGTCGCCGCGTGACACGGTGTCCTTGGTGTTGACCGAACCCACGGTGATCACCGACGGGTCGTTGCCCGGTGCGCTGATCGCACCGTAGATCGTCTGACCCGTGGTCGCCAGGCCGAAGTTGCCGCCGGCCACCACCACGGTGATGCCCGCGGCCGTCGCGCTGCGAACGGCAACGCACAGCGGGTCGGTCTGCCAGCTCTGGGTCGAATTGGCGGCCAGGCTCACGTTGAGCACGCGGATGTTGTATTCCTTGGCGTGGTAGATCACCCACTGGATGCCTTCGAGCGCGTCGCTCAGCGTGCCGAAGCCGTAGTCGTCGAGCACCTTCACGTCGTAGACGTTGGCGTTCGGCGCGATGCCGGTGGTGTCGGGCGTGCCGGCGGCGTAGTACCTGGCGCGGCCGGCGGCCACCGAGGCCACATGCGTGCCATGGCCGTAGCCGTCCTGCGTCGCGGCGCTGTCGTTGGCGATCTGCGCTTCGTAGCTCGCCAGCGCCGCGCTGCCCGGGGCCAGCGACGTGGTGCCGCTCACGCCAGTGGTCCAGTTGGCCAGCGTGTTGTTGAGCATGTTGACGTTGCGCTTGACGCGGCTGACAGCGCTGCTGTTGAAGAAGCCTTCATGCACCTTCATGACGCCCGAGTCGAGCACCGCGATGCCGATGCCACTGCCGTCCAGCCCCGAGTAGCTGGTCTTCGTGCTGCCGGTGCGCACGTTGCTGGCCAGCGCGCCGGTGATCGACTCCAGCGTGCTGGCCGTGCGCCGCGTGACCCGGTTGGGCGTGACACTGAGCACATCGCTGCGCTGAGACAAGGCCGGCACGCCGCTGGCCTCGAGCTGCACGGTCAGCGCATGCACCGCGGGGTGCACGGCGTGAACCGTCCCGCCGAGGGCCTTGACCGCCGCGCGAAGCTCGGTCATTTCGGGGTCGGCCGAGGTGCCGACGACGATCACCTGAACCTGGCGCACCCCGTTGACGTCGCGCGCCCACCGGGCTCTCGGCGAGCCCGTCGTGTTGAGTTCGTCGCTCAGGTCGCGGGCCACCTTGGCGGCGCGGGTCGCGGCCGGCGACTGTGCCCAGGCGGCGTGGTGTTCGAGTGCCGGCACCAGCAGGGCCAGAGATGCCAACGTGAGTGTCAGGACTCGGCGCGATCGGTGGTTCCCGAACAACGCAAGGAAGGGTGTCAGCAATTTCACGGGGTACTCCGGCGGCTTGGATTCGAACGTAACGCGGTGTAATCCGCGATGGCCGAAGCATCTCAACTGGCGGGTGAAAAGGGGGCATTCGCGGCGATCGAACGTGACGCATTCGATGCAGATATTTCACGTGTGACCGCGTGTATTCGACCGCTCGGCACCACCGCGCGCGACTTGAGGGCGGGTTTCGTGAAGCAGTGCGCGGGTCGTGCGCAGCCCGTTGCACGCGCGGAGACCCCGTATCATCGGGCCGATCTTGCGAACCAACCATGCGATACACCCAATCCAAAGAACAGAGCGCCGAAGTGCTGCGAGCAGCCCTGGGGCACCTGGGGCAGCATGATGCGGCCCTGAACCCGTGGTCGTTCACGGTCTGGTACGAGCACGCGGCGGGGATCAATGCCCGCTTGTCCCGGGCCATCGAGGAATGCCTGCGCACCGAACCCCGGCTCGGCGACGCCACGATCGCGCGCTTGTACCGGGATCACGTCAGCGAGGTCGACGAGGCGGCGATGCAACGCGTCAGCGGCGAGTTCCAGCGTGTGATGTCGGGCATGGCCGAAAGCGCGGCACGCACCGGCGACACGGCGGGCAGCTTCGGTCAGCAACTCGACGGCTTGACACAGGCCCTGCGTGCCGAGCAGTCGCCCGGACTGGGGCCCTTGCTTGGCCGGGTGATCTCGCAGGCCACCGAAATGAAGGACTCGGCCGATGCGCTGCAACAGCAGGTCCTGGCCAGCCGCCAGGAGATCGAGCGCCTGCGCCAGGACTTGAGCCGTGCCCGCGACGATGCGCTGATCGATCCGCTGACGCGCGTCGTCAACCGCAAGGGATTCGATCAGAAGCTGCAGGCGATGCTCGATCAGGCGCCCGAAGCGGGGCGCACGCACGGCCTGGTCATGCTGGACATCGATCGCTTCAAGTCGGTCAACGACACCTACGGCCATGTGATGGGCGACCGCGTGCTGCAGGCGGTGGCCGAAGTGCTGCGCGCCGCGGTGTCCGATCCGACGCACACCGTGGCCCGGTACGGTGGCGAGGAGTTTGCGATGCTGCTGCCACAGTGCACGCTGGACTCCGCCACCGCGTTGGCCTTGACTGCCCGCGATCGTGTCAAGGCGATGGCGGTGCGCGATCGGCGCACGCAGCGGGTGATGCTGTCCGTGACCATCTCGGCAGGCGTGACCACCTTGCACGCGGGGGACGGCCCGTCGAGCTTGATCGTGCGAGCCGACAGCGCGCTCTACGCGGCCAAGCAGGCCGGGCGCGATCGCGTGCACAACGCCTGACACGGCCAGGGCGGTGCGCCGCGGCGCCAGCGGTGGCCGGCCGTGTCAGCTCACGGCCTTGGGGTCGAGCGCGTCGCGCAGTCCGTCGCCGAGCAGGTTGAAGGCCAGGCTCACCAGGAAGATCGCGGCGCCGGGCGCGGCGGCCACCCACCATTGGTCGAGCACATATTGCCGGCCATTGGCGATCATCGCGCCCCACTCGGGCATGGGCGGCTGTGCGCCCAGGCCGAGGAAGCCCAGGCCGGCGGCGGTGAGGATGATGCCGGCCATGTCCAGCGTCACGCGCACGATCACGCTGGGCAGGCACAGCGGCATGATGTGGCGCAGCACGATGCGTGCGGGCGAGGCGCCCACCAGCCGCACGGCGGCGATGTAGTCGGCCTGCGCGATGGCGAGCGTCTCGGCGCGGGCCATGCGCGCATAGGGCGGCCACGAGGTGATGGCGATGGCGATCACGGCGTTCTCGATGCCCGGGCCGAGTGCCGCCACGAAGGCCAGCGCGAGGATGAGCTTGGGGAACGCCAGAAAAATGTCGGTGACGCGCATCAGCAGCGCGCCCAGCCAGCCGCCGGCATAGCCGGCCACCGTGCCCACCAGCAGGCCGATGGGCGCGGCCAGCACCGCCACCAGCGTCACCACGAACAGCGTGATGCGCGAGCCCTGCACGATGCGCGAGAGGATGTCGCGGCCCTGGTCGTCGGTGCCCAACCAGTGCGCGGCCGAGGGCGGCAGCAGGCGCGTGGTGAGCAGGTCGCCTTCGTAGGGCGAGTACGGCACGATCCACGGTGCGAGCAGCGCGATGACGATCAGCGCCACGACGATGCCCAGGCCGAGCAGCGCCAGCCGGTTGTGCACGAACGTGAGCCAGCCGGCATAGGCACGGCCAAGAGCCGCCTGACGGCGCGACGACGGCCGTTCGCTCATCAACCAGTCGTGCAGCGACGGGGCGCTCATCGGGCCCGTGTCCTCGGGTCGAGCACACGGTAGAGCACATCGCTCAACAGGTTCAGGCCGATGAACACCGTGCCCACCACGATGGTGCCGCCCAGCACGGCGTTCATGTCGGCGTTCTGCAGCGAGTTGGTGATGTACAGGCCCAGGCCGGGCCAGGCGAACACGGTCTCGGTGAGCACCGAGCCTTCCAGCAGCCCGGCGTAGCTGAGCGCGATGACGGTGACCAGCGGCACCATCGCGTTGCGCAGGGCGTGGCGCCAGATGATGCGTGCCTCGCTCAGGCCCTTGGCGCGCGCGGCCACGATGTATTCGGCCGCCAGCTCACCCAGCATGAACGAGCGCGTCATGCGGCTGATGTAGGCCATCGAGAAGTAGCCCAGCAGCGCGGCGGGCAGCACCAGGTGCGACAAGGCATTGCCAAAGGCCTCCCACTCACCCGCCAGCGCCGCATCGAGCAGCAGCAGGCCGCTCAGCGTGGGCACGCTGTACTCGTAGGCCACGTCGATGCGCCCCGGCCCGCCCACCCAGCCGAGCTTGGCATAGAACACCAGCAGGCCCATCAGTCCGAGCCAGAAGATCGGCACCGAATAACCCACCAGGGCCATCACGCGCACCACCTGGTCGGCCGGGCCGCCACGCCGCACGGCGGCCCACACGCCCAGCGGCACGCCCAGGCCCGCGCCGATGAGGATGCCGCAGGTGGCCAGCTCGAGCGTGGCCGGGAAGGCCTTGGCGATGTCCTGCCACACCGGGTTGCGCGTGAGCACCGAGGTGCCGAAATCGCCCTGCGCGGCCTTGCTCACATAGAGCGCGAACTGTTGCCACACCGGCTGGTTCAGCCCCATCTCCTCGCGCACGCGCTGCAGCACGTGCTCGGGCGCACGGTCGCCCGCGATGGCCAGCGCGGGGTCCACCGGTATCACGCGGCCAATGAAGAAGGTGACGGCCAGCAGGCCCAGGTAGGTGAGGGCGACGGTGCCGAGAAATCGGCCGGCGACGCGAGCCCAGCGCAAGCTCACCGCTTGGAAACGCCAGCGTAGTACGTCGTGTCGGACGTTGGGCCCAGCTTCAGGCCCTCGACATTTCCGCGCAGTGCCGCCACCTCGGTCTGCTGGAAGATCATCAGGAAGGGGCTGGTCTTGCGGAATTCGGCCTGGATCTCGGCGTACATGGCCGCGCGCTTCTTGGCGTCGCGCTCCAGCACGGCGGCGTCGGCCTTCCTGGTGAGCTCGGGGATGGCCCAGGCGTTGCGCCAGGCCAGGGGCTTGCTCTTGGCGTCGTCGGCGTTGTCGGGGTTGCGCGCGAAGGTGTCGGCGTTGGTGTGCGGGTCCCAGTAGTCGGCGCCCCACTGGCCGATGTACATGTCGTGGGTGCGGGCGCGGTACTTGGTGAGCGTCTGCTTGCCGTCGCCGGGCAGGATCTCGATCTCCACGCCGGCGCGCTTGGCGGTTTGCTGGAAGGCCTCGGCAATGCCCGACACCGGCTGCACCGTGCGCACGTCCATCGTCACCTTGAAGCCGTTGGGCAGGCCGGCCTTGGCCAGCAGGGCCCGGGCCTTGGCCACGTCGAGCTTGTAGGGGTTGTCCTTGCTGGCACCCAGCAGGCCTTGCGGCAGGAAGTTCTGGTTGACCACGCCGATGTTCTTGATCAGCGTCTCGCCGATGCCGGCGTAGTCCACCAGCCACTTCATCGCCTCGCGCACCTCGGGCTTGGCCAGCTGGGCGTTCTTCTGGTTGAGGCCGATGTAGTACACCGTGCCCTTGGGCGTGGCGGTGGTCTTGACCGCCGGGTTGGCGCCGAGCGCGGCCAGGTCCTGCGGCGTGAGGTTGCGCGCCACGTCCACGTCGCCCTTCTCCAGCGTGAGGCGCTGCGTGGCGCTCTCCTTGAAGTGGCGGAACATCACCCGCGCCAGCTTGGCCTTGGCGCCGTGGTAGAGGTCGTTGCGCTCCAGCACCACCAGTTCGTTGGCGCGCCACTCGCGGATCTTCCAGGCTCCGGAGCCGGCGTAGGCGGTCTTGAGCCAGCCGTAGCCCAGGTCGCCGTTCACCTCTTTGCCCAGCAGCAGCTTCTTGTCGACGATGGCCGCGACATTGGCGGTGAGGCAATTGAGCACGAAGCTGGGCGCGTAGGCCTTGTCGGTCTCGAGCGTGAGCGTCAGTGCACCGGTGGCCTTGACCATGTCCTTCACGTTCTCCTTGCTCAGGCCGAACTGGGTCAGGATGAACGCGGGCGATTTGTCGAGCAGCACCGAGCGTTGCAGCGACCAGGCCACGTCCTCGGCGGTGAGCGGGTTGCCCGAGGCGAACTTCAGCCCAGGCTTCAGCTCGAAGCTGAAGGTCTTGCCGTCGGCCGACACCGTCCAGCCCTTGGCCACGTCGCCTTGCAGCCGGGACGGGTCGGCCACGTCGAAGCGCACCAGGCGGTCGTAGGCGTTGCCCATCAGCTCGCCCGCAGAGATCTCGAACACCTCGGCCGGGTCCAGCGAGAGGATGTCGTCGAAGGCCAGCGCCACCACCAGCGTGTCCTTGGGCGTGGCGGCCAGCGCGCCTGGCATGGACAGGGCGGTGAACCCGGCCAGACAGGCCAGGGCCAGGGTGCGGCGGGTCAGGGCGGGCAAAGGGCAGCGCAGCATGGTCATCCTCGGGTGTGATTCATTCTATGCAGCGTGCCCTGGGCGGCCGCATGACCTAGACTGCGCCCTTCCTGCCCAACCGGAGTCGCCATGCCCTCGCGTCTTTCACGCAAGCCCAAGCCGGCGGCCGTGCAGGCGGCCGAAATGGCACTCGCCGTGCCCCAGGTCGTGGCGCACCGGATGGCGCGCATGGCGCTGGCGGGGCACAGCCCCTCGGCGCGCGACCAGCGCGAATTCAAGATGATGACCGACGAGAAGACGGCGGCCTTCAACGAATCCTGGGGCGCGATGGCCGCCGCCACGCTGCGGGCCAACCAGCAACTGGCCACCTCGGTGATGACCACCGTGCTGTTCCCCTGGTCCAAGTTCAGCGCCACGCCCAATGCGCTGGCCTCGCAATACCACGAGGCCGCGATGGGCGTGCTGGACAAGGGCATGGCCCCAGTGCATCGGCGCGCCGTGGCCAATGCCAAGCGACTGAAGAACACCAAGCTGAAGTGACCCCGGGGCCGCCCATGCGCGGCGGCGCCGCAACCGCACCCATGACCCTGAAAAAGCTCCTCGCCCGGGCGGCCCTGTGCGCCGCCGTCCTGCTCAGCGGCTGCGCCAGCGGCCCGGTCATCGACACGCGCTACACCGCCAAGGGCCAGGACAGCCGGGCCCAATTCCTGATCCTGCACTACACGCAGGAGAGCTTGCCCAATTCGGTGCGCATCCTCACGCAGCAGCAGGTGTCTGCGCACTACCTGCTCAGCGACGAATCGCCCCCGCGCATCTACCGCCTGGTCGACGAGAACCGGCGCGCCTGGCACGCGGGAGACAGCTTCTGGAAGGGCCATGCCATGCTCAATGCCAGCTCGATCGGCATCGAGATCGTCAACCCGGGCCCGGTGCCGGGTCCGGACGGTGGCAAGGTGTTCGCCCCCTATCCGCCCGAGCAGATCGAGGCCTTGGTGGTGCTGGTGAAGGACATCGTCGCGCGCCACCAGATCCCGCCCGAGCGCATCCTGGGCCACAGCGACATCGCGCCGCTGCGCAAGATCGACCCGGGCGCCTCCTTCCCCTGGAAGCGCCTGGCCGACGAAGGGCTGATCCCCTGGCCCGATGCGGCGCGTGTGGCCGCTCAAAAATCGATTTATGACGACCATCGGCCCGATGTGGCCTGGTTTCAGCAGGCGCTGGCCAGCCATGGCTTCAAGGTGCCCGCCAGCGGCGTGCTCGACGGCCCCACTCGCCGCGTGATCGCCGCCTTCCAGATGAAGTACCGCCCGGCGCGCCACGATGGCGAGCCCGACGCCGAGACCGCCGCGATGCTGCAGGTGCTCAACGCACCCGCGGCGCGCTGAAGCGATGGCGGCCGGCATCGAGCTGCGGAGGCGCCGTCTGGCCCTGGCAGGGGCGGCAGCGATGGCCGGCTGCGCCGCGATACCCACGGCGCGCGACGAGCTGGAGTTGCCCGAGCCCGTGCCCGGCCTGCCCCCGCAGCAGCAACCGCCGAAATCCCCGCGCGAATTTCGCGCCGCCTGGGTGGCCAGCGTGGCCAACATCGATTGGCCCAGCAAGCCCGGACTGCCCAACGCCGCCTGGCGTGCCGAGGCCATCGCCATGCTCGACCGCGCCCAGGCGCTGGGCCTGAACGCCATCGTGCTGCAGGTGCGGCCGGCGGCGGATGCGCTGTATGCCTCGGCGCTGGAGCCCTGGAGCGAATACCTCACCGCGGCGCAAGGCCGCCCGCCCAGCCCGGCCGACGACCCGCTGGCGCTGTGGGTGGAGCAGGCGCACCTGCGTGGCATCGAACTGCACGCCTGGTTCAACCCCTATCGCGCGCGGCACTCCACAGCCAAGTCGCCTGTGGCGCCCAACCACCTCTCGCTCACCCGCCCGCAGGCGGTCAAGCGCTATGGCGACCAGCTGTGGATGGACCCGGCCGAGCCCGACGCGGTGGCGCAGACCGTGGCCGTGGTGGCCGACGTGGTGTGGCGTTATGACATCGACGGCGTGCACATCGACGACTATTTCTACCCCTACCCGGTCAGCGTGGACGGCGTGGACCAGCCCTTTCCGGACGACCCGGCCTGGTTGCGCTACCTGCAGGGCGGTGGCACGCTCGATCGCGCCGATTGGCGCCGCGCCCAGGTGGACCGCCTGGTGCAAACCTTGCACCGCAAGATCCACGCGCTCAAGCCCCAGGTGCGCTTCGGCATCAGCCCCTTTGGCATCGGCAAGCCGGCACTGCGGCCCAGCGGCATCGCCGGCTTCAGCCAGTACGACCGGTTGTACGCTGATGTGGAACGTTGGCTGGCCGAAGGCTGGCTCGACTACCTGGCGCCGCAGCTGTATTGGCCGATCGACCGCACGGCGCAGGCCTTTGAGGTGCTGCTCGACTATTGGCTGGCGCAGAACCCGCGCCGGCGCCACATCTGGCCGGGGCTGTTCACCAGCATGGTGGCCGCGCAGCCGCCGGCGGTGGCGGCAGTGCCGGTGCCGATGGCCTCGGCGCCCGCCGGATCGGCGTCGGTGGCGTCCGCAGGCGCGGCGGCCAGCGCCCCGGACGCCGCCGCGGCGGCCAAGACCTGGCCCGCGAGCGAGGTGCTGGCGCAGGTGCAGCGCGTGCGCGCCCGTCCCGAATCGGGCGGTCACCTGCACTTCAGCATGGCGGCATTGATGCAGGACCGTGACGGCATCGCGACGCGCCTGCGCGCCGGCCCCTACGCGCAGCCGGCGCTGGTGCCGGCCACGCCCTGGCTGGGCGGCGGCCGGCCGCTCGCGCCGGACCTGCAGCGCACGCCGGCGGGCCAGGTGCTCATCCAGCCAGCCGCTCGCGGGCCGGTCGCCTTTGTGTGGTCCGTCTGGCGCCTGCGCGGCAGCGAATGGCGCTTCGAGGTGCAGCCTGCCAAGAACGCCTTGCCGTTGGCCGCGGGCGACGACCTGCTGGTGGTGCGTGGCGTGGATGCGCTGGGCCACGAAGGCGAGCCCGCGGTGCTTCGCGCCACCGAGCGTCGATCCGCCCTCGGAGGCCGCGCATGAGCCCGCCGGGCCGCCCCAAGGGCGAATTGACCGCAATGCGAAGCATGGAGGTTGCCTGATGAGCCTGCTGCGAACCGAATCCCACAACGAGCACCATGCGGCGCTGGACCAGTGCAGCACCGCCGCGCTGGTGTCGGCCCTGGTGGACGACCAGGCCGAGGCCGTGGCCGCGGTGCAGGCCGCCGGGCCGCTGCTGGCGCAGGCGGTGGACGCCGCACTGCCGCGCATCCAGGCCGGAGGCCGCCTGATCTATGCCGGGGCCGGCACCAGCGGTCGCCTGGGCGTGCTGGACAGCGTGGAATTGCCGCCCACCTTCTCGTGGCCCCGCGAGCGGGCGCTCGCGTTGCTGGCCGGCGGCGAGGGGGCGATGTTCCAGGCGGTCGAAGGCGCAGAAGACCGTGCCGAGCTCGGCGCTGCCGATCTGCAAGCCCTGGGCGCGAATGCCAACGATGTGCTCTTGCTCATCGCCGCCTCGGGCGCCACGCCCTATGTGGTGGGCGCGCTGCGTGCCGGCAATGCGGCCGGCGCGCTCACCATCGGCATCGCCAACAACCCGGGCACGCCGGTGGCGACACAGGCGCAGATCGGCATCGTGCTGGACACCGGGCCCGAGGTCATCTCCGGCAGCACGCGGCTGAAGGCCGGCACGGCGCAGAAGATTGCGCTCAATGCCTTCTCCAGCGCGCTGATGGTGCGGCTGAACAAGGTCTACGGCAACCTGATGGTGGATCTGCGCGCCAGCAACAACAAGCTGCTCGACCGCGCATTGCGCCTGACGCAGCACGCCACCGGCGCCGACGAAGCCCTGGCCCTCGAAGCCCTGCAGGCCTGCGACTGGCGCGTGAAGGTGGCGATCGTGATGCTGCTTTCGGGCCTGGATGCGGCGGGCGCACAGTCGCGGCTGGACGCCGCAGAGGGCAGCGTGCACCGGGCCTTGCAGCCCTGAGGGCGCGCCCGCCGCCGCGACGCTCAAGATGAAGGCGCGCGTGCAGCCCATGTCGAACCTGCCAGCACGCGGCCGGCTTCGCTCGCTGGACGTGCTGCGTGGCGCCACCGTGGCGCTGATGATCCTGGTGAACAACCCGGGCAGCTGGCACCACCTGTATCCGCCGCTGGCGCACGCCGGCTGGCATGGTTGCACGCCCACCGACCTGGTGTTTCCATTCTTCCTGTTCGCGGTGGGCAATGCGCTGGCGCTGGTGATGCCGCAGTTCGAGGCGGCCGCGCCGTCCGTCTTCTGGACCAAGTGGCTGCGTCGCACGCTGCTGATCTTCGGCCTCGGCCTGTTGCTCAATGCTGCTCCTTTCGTGCGTTGGGATGCGGTGGGCGACCTGGTGGCCCGCGACTGGAGCCAGCTGCGCACCATGGGCGTGCTGCAACGCATTGCGCTGTGTTGGGCCACCGCCGCGCTGGTCGTGCGTTGGCTGGGCGATCGCGGCCCGCTGCTGGCCATCGCCGGGCTGTTGCTGGGCTATTGGGCGGCCTGTGCGGCGCTGGGCGACCCGGCCGACCCCTACGGGCTGATGGGCTGGTTCGGCACCGGCATCGACCGCGCGCTGCTGGGCTCGGCGCACCTCTACCGCGGCGAAGGCGTGGCCTTCGACCCCGAGGGCCTGGCCAGCACCGCGCCTGCGGTGGCGCAGGTGCTCATCGGCTGGTGGGTGGGACAGCGCCTGCAGCGCGAGGGCGCCAGTGCTGCCAGCGTGGCACGGCTGTTCATCACCGCGGCCATGCTCGGCGTGCTGGCCTACGCCTGGCAACTGGGCATGCCGCTGAACAAGAAGATCTGGACCAGCAGCTACGTGCTGCTCACCAGTGCCCTGGCCATCGCCGGGTTGGCCACGCTGGTGTGGCGGGTGGACATGGCGGCGCGAGGCACCAAGGCGCCCTGGTGGCAAGTCGCCAGCGAGGCCTTCGGCAAGAACGCCTTGTTCGTGTTCGTGCTGAGCGGCCTGGTGCCTCGCGTGCTGGGCCTGTTGCGCTGGGCTGATGGCATGGACAGCAACGGCCAGGCGCGCTTCATCACGCCACTGCCCTGGCTTTATCGCACGCTGTTCGAGGGCGTGGGCAGCGACCCGCGCCTCGGCTCGTTGCTGTTCGCGATCGCCAACCTGGCCGCCTACTGGGCGCTGGCGGCCTGGCTGGATCGACGTCGCATCTACATCAAGGTCTGAACGACCCCATCGGGGGGGCGGCCGGCCTGGGGGCGCTCTCAAGCAAATGTGGCTCCGCCACTTTGCTTGATCCCCATGGGGGACGGGCGCCGCATGGCGGCGTCCTCGGGGCGCTCAGATGCCAACGCTTGAGACGATCCAGCGTTCGACGGCCGCGCCCAACGCAGGCACGTTCCAGTCGCAGGCCGCATCGGGATGCGGCGCGCTGCAGCTGCCCAGCGTGGTGAGCAGGGCCACCAGGAAGTGCCCTCCATCAGGCAACTCGACGCGGCCCGCATCGGAGGCATAGGTCTCGGTGGTGCCGGTCTTGTGCGCGAAGCGGCCCTGGATGCCCGGCACCCAGCCGGGCAGTGCGCACACCGAGCCGGTGGACAGCACCTGATTCAGCTGCTGCGCCGCCAGCCAGTCCATCACCTGCGTGCGGCAGGCGGGCGGCAGCAGTGGGGCGGCGCTGTCGGGCAGCCAAGGGGCGGGTGTCTCCTGCAAGCGCCACAGCAGGCGCACGGTGTCCCATGCGGTCATCTGCAGTTGGCCCACGCCCGAGCCCGAACGGTTGAACCAGCCGCCGTCCGCCCGCGTGCTGGCCAGGCGCAGCGTGGGCAGGCCCTGCTGTGCCAACAGCGTGTGCAGGCCATTGCGCGTTTCCACCTCGCCCTCGCGGCGGATCAGGCCGCGCTCGTGCAGCAGCGCCACCAGGGCGGTGGTGGCCTCGTTGCTGCTGACGGTGATCATGGGCTCGCACCAGTCGGCCACGCGCCGCGTCTGGCCACCATGGGTCCAGCGCTCGTGCCAGCTCGCGCTGCCCTCGCACACCAGGCGCGCCACGCCCACCACCACCATCAGCTTGATCAATGAGGCGGGGTAGGGCGCCACGAAGCGATGGGGGCCATCGCCGTGCAGCGGGCGCAAGGCGATGTGCTGCCAGTCGCTGCCCGGCTGCCAGGCGATGGAGGTGCCGGCGGCGTCCACCGGGTCGGCCAGGAAGGCGATGTTGGACACCGCGCCGGCGCGCGTGTCGATCTGCGCCACCAGGCCTTCGGGGTGCTCGCGCGACAACAGCACGTTGGCCCAGGCCGGCGGTCCTTGGCGCGGGAACACCGCCACGGCCAGGTCCAGGCTCGGCGGGTGCGTGAAGGGCTGGCCGTTGCGGCGGCGGTCGCGCGCCTCGTGCCAGGGGCGTTCGCGCACGGCCGCCAGCAGGGCATCGGCCAGTGCGGCGTGCGTGAGCGGTGACTTGGGGGACGGCAGTTCGGCCATGCCGCATCATGCCTTTCGCGGCTTGGGGTTGCAGCGGGTGGGATTCGCCCAAGGCTTGGCGACAATGCGCGACCGCGATCCTGCCCGAGCTTGCCCATGCCCACGACCCTCAAGCCTTTGCCCCCTTTCAAGTCCGTGCGCTACGCCGGCCGCGCACCCGGCCCGCGCCTGATCGTCACCGGGGCCGTGCACGGCAATGAGGTCTGCGGCACGCTGGCCATCGGCCGGATCATGGCCGATCTGGACTCGGGCATGCTGGCCATCACGGCGGGCTCGGTGACCTTCGTGCCGATCACCAACGCCAAGGCCTACGTGCTGGGGCAGCGATCGGGCGACCGCAACCTCAACCGCGCGTTGGAGCCCAGCGCCTCGCCCACCGAGTATGAAGACCACGTGGCCAACTGGTTGTGCCCGCTGCTGGCCGAACACGACGTGCTGCTCGACCTGCATTCATTCCAGGCCCAAGGCCGGCCCTTCGTGATGGTGGGGCCGCGTGACAACAGCGGCACGCTGGAGCCCTTCGCCCACGCCGCGAAGGAAGAGGCCCTGGCGCGCTGCCTGGGCGTGAATCGCGCGGTGGACGGCTGGCTGGACACCTACGCCGCGGGTGTGGAGCGCCGCCGCCAGTCGGCCGCGGCCGAGGGCTTGCCGCCCAGCCACGAGCTGCATCCGCGCTATGGCGTGGGCACCACCGAATACATGCGCAGCCAGGGCGGCTGGGCGCTGACGCTGGAATGCGGCCAGAACGACGACGAGCATTCGCCCTTCGTGGCCCACCGTGCCATCCTCAACACGTTGGCCCACCTGGGCCTGAGCGCCGATCCGCCGCCGCCGGTGGTCTCGCCCATCGAGGCCTTGTCCCTGGTGGAAGTGATCGACAAGGTGCATGCCGACGATGCCTTCAGCCGCCCTTGGAAGAGCTTTGACGCCTTGAAGGCTGGCGAGCTGATCGGCACCCGCGCCAATGGCCAGGCCATGCGCGCGCCACACGACGGCTGGATCGTGTTTCCCAATGCCAAGGCGGCGGCGCGGCAGGAGTGGTACTACCTGGCCCGCGCCAGCACCCGGTTCTGATCGCCTGAAGCCGCGGCGCCGCGGCGCCGGAGGCCCGGTCACGCAACACCAACCGGTGCGACTTGCGCATGGCTTCGAGTCTGGTGTATTATTGAATCAATACACCAGTTCACATGCGCTTCCACATCGCCCCCAGTGACGCCGTGCCGATCTACCGGCAGATCGTCGAACAGGTCCGCCGCCAGGTGGCCAGCGGGCAGCTGCGGGCGGGTGATGAAGTGCCCAGCGTGCGTGTGCTGGCACAGGCGCATGCGATCAACCCCATGACCGTCAGCAAGGCCTACAGCCTGCTCGAAGCCGAAGGTCTGCTGGAACGGCGCCGGGGCCTGGGCATGGTCGTGGCCACGGTCAGGCCGACGTCGCGCACCAGCCAGCGACTGGCCCTGCTGGAACCCACGCTGCGTGCCGCTGCGCAGCAGGCCGCGCAACTGGGGTTGAGCGTGGACGAAGCGCTCGCGCTGTTCAAGCGCTGCATGACACCACCCACCGATCTCGGAGGCAGGGATGAATCTCGCTGAAGTGACATCGCCCGCACTGGCCATCGACACCCGGGACCTGACGCTGCGTTATGGCGACAGCTTGGTGCTCGACCGCATCAGGCTCGAAGTGCCCGTTGGCGCCGTGGTCGGGCTGGTCGGCCGCAACGGTGCGGGCAAGAGCACGCTGTTGCGCTGCCTGGTGGGCTTGACGCTGCCCGATGCGGGCCAGTGCACCTTGCTGGGCTGCGCATCGGCGCAGCTCGACGACGCCACGCGCGGGCGGCTGGGCTATGTCAGCCAGACCGGTGATCTGTTGCCCTGGCTCGGTGTGTGGCAACACGTCGAGTACATCGGCAGCTTCTACCCACGCTGGGACCGGCAGCGCGCCGCCGCGCTGTGCGAGCGGCTCGGCCTGAACCTGCGCGCCAAGGTGTCTGCGCTGTCGGTGGGCCAGCAGCAAAAACTCGCGCTGGTGCTGGCCCTGGCACACGACCCGGACCTGTTGCTGCTCGACGAGCCAGTGGCCAGCCTGGACCCGCTGGCCCGGCGCGACTTCATGCGCCTGCTGTTCGACACCGATGCCCGGCGCACGGTGCCACGCACGGTGCTGCTGTCCAGCCACCTGCTCACCGACCTGGAGCGCGTGGTGTCGCACGTGGTGTTCCTGTGCGACGGCCGGGTGCAGCTGCAGGGCGCCTGGGATGAGTTGCTGGAGCAGAAGGGGCACTCGCTCGAAGACCTGTTCGTGGAGCTGAACACGTGAGCCGCGCCGCAAACCCCACCGCTGCGTTGGCGCGGATCGTCTGGCGGCATGCGATGGTGGGCTGGCTGGGCCTGGCCCTGGTGTCCTTGCTGCTCTGGGTGCCCGTGCTGGCGGCGTTCTCGCCCCGCCATGGGGTGCCGCCCACGGCGGGCATCGCGCCGATCCTGGGCTGGGGGCTGATCGCGGCGTGCTTCGCCTGGCTGGCCGCCCTGTTGCTGGGTGCGGCCATCGATCGCCTGGCCAATCACCTGTGCCTGCACCTGCTGCCCGCCGGGGCACGGCACCTGCACCGGCTGCTGTGGTGGGCCTTTGCCTTGTTCTGGCTGCTGGCCGGCATCCCCTGCGTGGTGATGGCCGGGCCTGCGGGCTGGTGGTGGGCGCTGCCCTGGTCACTGGGCACGGTCGCTGGTGCGCTGAGCCTGGGGCTGACCCTGTTGGCGCTGGGGGCCCGCTGGCGCATGCTGGGCCTGGCGGAGTTTGCGGTGGCGAGTGGCAGCGCGCTCTGGTGGCCGTCGCTGTCCGACGCGGTGGCGGGCGTGTCCCCGCCGCCGTGGGCACTGCAGGCGGGCGCGTTCACCGCAGGGGTGTTGCTGGTCGGGTTGTGGGCCTGGACAGCGCGCCTGGTCGTGCGCCATGCCACTGCGAACCGCGCGCACCGACCCGATCGGTCCCTGCTGCACAAGGCCTGGCCAACGCAGCTTCAGTGGCCTGCGCGGACGGTGCCGCCGGCTCGCGACACGCGCTGGCTGGTGATGCCCTCGATGGGTTCGACACCGCTGGCGTACGTCGCGGCCCTGGCCATCAACGCCGTGGCGCTGTTCGCCTTGGCGCGCTGGTTCGCGCAGGGCGCCAACTCGCTGGCGCACCTGTTGCCACTGTTTGTGTTCATCACGGCCTGGAGCGCGACACCAGGGGGCCGAGGCGTTTGGCTGTCGCCGCGGATGATGCTGGTGCCGGGTGGTGGGCAGCGTCTCGGCCTGCTGTGGAGCCTGTACCGGCGCAGCCTGGCGCGCGGCCTGCCGCGCGCCGGATTGCACGCCAGCGTTGCGGCGGCGGCCTTGTGTCTCGGCCACCGCCTGGATCTGGCGCAAGGTGGCCCCTGGGTGCTGGCCGCGCTGGCCACCCTGCCGTGCACGTCGGCCATCGCGCTGGCGCTGGTGCCCTGCGTGCAGGGTCAGGCGGCCAGGGCCGTCCTGGCATTTCTGGCCAGCAGCGTGGTGTTGATCCTGACGGTGCTCGCCGGGCACCTCGCATTCGGCCTGCCGCTGGCGGCCGCCGACCTGGCGTGGCCCTGGGTGGGCATGGCGCTGGCGCTCAGCGCCTTGCTGGCGGCCCTGCTGCTGGGCCTGGTGGCGCGGCCCTGGATGCGGCTGGACTGGGCGCACCTGCCGGCCAGCCCCACCGTGCGCGGATGGGCTTGAGCGCGCCACAGTGCTCGACACCGGGCGCCGCCTGGTACCAGAATGCTCGACCGGCCCCCGGGCCGCCCCTGGAGACACCCGCCATGAACGCCCCCGACCGCAGCCTGAAGCACGGCCTGTTTCTGGCCGACACGCACGAGGTGATCAACGTCTCGCGCGAGCTGGTCGACTTCAACCTGTACGGGCAGGACACCGCCCTGCAGGAGGCCGTGAAGCGCGAAGGTGCCGCGTTCGCCCACGACGAGCTGCTGGCGTTTGGCCAGCACATCGGTACCGCCGACCACCTGGACCTGGGCGTGCAGGCCAACCGCTTCGGCCCCGAGCTGGACACGCACGACCGTTTTGGCCACCGCGTCGACCTGGTGAGGTTCCACCCGGCCTACCACGCGCTGATGCGCACCTCGATCGAAAACGGTCTGCACTCCTCGCCCTGGACCCACCCCGGGCCCGGCGCGCACGTGGCCCGCGCCGCGCGCTTCTACCTGCACTCGCAAGTGGACGCCGGCCACGGCTGTCCGATCACCATGACCTTTGCGGCGGTGCCCTCGCTGCGCACCACGCCGGCACTGGCGGCGCTGTGGGAGCCCAAGGTCACCGCCCGCATCTACGACCCGCGCAACGTGCCCGATGCGCACAAGGCCGGTCTGACCATCGGCATGGCCATGACCGAGAAGCAGGGCGGCTCGGACGTGCGCGCCAACACCACGCGCGCCCATCCGCTTGGCGCCGAGGGGCCCGGCCAGGCCTACGAGCTGGTGGGGCACAAATACTTCGTCTCCGCGCCCATGTGCGATGCCTTCCTGGTGCTGGCGCAGACGCGCGGTGGCCTGTCCTGCTTCCTGCTGCCGCGCTGGCGGCCGGACGGCAGCAAGAACCCGCTGCAGGTGCTGCGCCTGAAGCGCAAGATGGGCAACGTCTCCAACGCTTCCAGCGAGACCGAGCTGCGCGGCGCCCTGGCCTGGATGGTGGGCGACGAAGGCCGCGGCGTGCGCACCATCATCGAGATGGTGGCCATGACGCGCTTCGACTGCATGATCGGCTCATCCGCCGGCCAGCGCGCCGCCGTGGCCCAGGCACTGCACCATTGCACGCTGCGCTCGGCCTTTGGCAAGCTGCTGCAGCAGCAGCCCTTGATGCGCAACGTGCTGGCCGATCTGGTGCTGGAGCACGAGGGCTCGCTGGCGCTGACCATGCGCATGGCGCGCGCCATCGATCAGCGCACGGATCCGCACGAGGACGCCCTGGTGCGCCTGGTCACCGCGGTGGGCAAGTACTGGATCTGCAAGCGCACGCCGCACCATGCGTACGAGGCCATGGAGTGCATCGGCGGCAGCGGCGTGATGGAGGACAGCCCCTTCCCGCGCCTGTTCCGCGAATCGCCGGTCAACGCCATCTGGGAAGGCAGCGGCAACGTGCAGTGCCTGGACGTTCTGCGGGCCATGCACAAGACCCCCGCCGTGGTGCAGGCTTTCTTCGACGAGCTGGCCAAGGCCCGAGGCGGCAACGCGGCGCTGGACCGCTGGATGGGCGCGCTGCAGGCCGAGTTCAAGGACCTCGCGGACATCGAGTACCGCGCCCGCGATGTGGTCGACCGCATGGCGCTGGCCATCCAGGCCGCGCTGCTGGTGCAGCACGCGCCGGCGGCCGTGGCCGACGGCTTCTGCGCATCGCGCCTGGGTTCGGCCGGTGGCGGGCACCGCAACTACGGCACCCTGCCGCGCGGCGTGGATTGCGCGGCGATCATCGAGCGGGCCACGCCGCGGTGCTGAGTGCGCTGGGCGCCGGCCTCAGCGCTTGAACGGGTTCTGGATGGTCAGCGAATCGATGCGCTGGCCATGCTGCAGGTCCTCGCTGAGCAGGCGCTGGCAGCCGGCCGTCAGCGCCGCTGCCACGATCATGGCATCGTAGAAGCTGAACTGCCAACGGCTCTGCACGTCCAGCGTGCGGTGGTACAGGGCTGCGCTGGCGGGCACTTGCATCAGCGGCAGCAGCACCGTGTCGAGGTAGGCACGCGCGGCCGGCGGCGCCAAGGGCACCTTGGCCTTGCGCAGCACGGTGTTCAGACACTCCTGCACCACCTGAAAGCTGATGCAGGCCTTGCCGGTGGCCAGGCCTTCGCGGACGATCTGCTCGGCCACGGCCTGCTTGCGCGCATCCGTGCCGTCGAGCTGGTAGATGAAGACGTTGGTGTCGATGAAGACTTCAGCGCTCATTCATCTCGTCCCGCGTGAGCTTGCGGCCGACCAACAAGCGCCCGCGCAGATCGGCCATGACGTGGTCGTAGCGCTGCATGCGATCCCGGGTGTGGGCGTATTCGGCCAGCCAGCGCCGGAACTGTTCGTTCAAGGTCGTGTGCTCGGCGGTGGCGCGAGCGCGCGCCGCTTCGATCAAGGCTTCGTCGGCCGTCAAGGTGATGTTTTTCATTGCAGGGAAGCCCAAAAGCACGAACGAAGTGTACACGATTGTCGTGCGACTGATTCATGCGATTGATTCATCCCTGGCCGCCGAATGCCTGGCGGCCGGTCGCGAGATCGCCCAAAGCCCCGCGAAGGTGATCGCGCCATTGAGCAGCAGCAGCTCCAGCCCGATTTCGTAGCCGCCGAACAGCGCGCGCTGGTTGAAATCGATCAGCGCGCACAGCATGGGCGAGGCCAGTGCCACCCACGGCACCCAGGCGCCGCGCACGCTGCGCCGGTTGAGCACGGCGAAGGCAAACAGGCCCAGCAGCGGGCCGTAGGTGTAGCCGGCCAGCTTGAGGATCAGGCCGATCATGCTGGCGTTGTCCACCGCGCGGAAGACCAGCACCAGCGCCATGAACAGCAGCGCGAAGCCCAGGTGCACGCGGCGGCGGATGCGGTGGCGGCGGGCCTCGTCCCAATCGTTGCGCTCGGGCATGCGCAGCAGGTCGATGCAGGTGGATGCGGTGAGCGCGGTGAGGGCGCCATCGGCGCTGGGGAACAGCGCCGAGATCAGCGCCACGATGAACACCAGCTGCACCCATGGCGGCAGGTGGCCCATCACCACGGCCGGGAACAGGCGGTCGCCCTGCGCGTCCAGCCCCACCTGACGCGCAAACAACTGCAACAGCCCGCCGAGAAAGAGGAAAGCCGCCACCACCGCCACCATCACCAGGGCCAGCGTCATGATGTTCTTCTGCGAATCGCGCAGCGTGGTCACCGAGATGTTCTTCTGCATCATCTCCTGGTCCATCCCGGTCATGGCGATGGCGATGAAGGCGCCGGCGGCCATCTGCTTGAGCCAGAAGCCCCGGCCCAGCGGGTCGGTGCCGAAGACCGTGGCCAGGCCTTGCTCGCTCAGGCGCGCCAGGCCCTGCAGCGGGCTCAGCTGCAGGCCGCCCAGCAGGAACTGGAGGCACACCAGCAGGCCGATCAACATGCCGGCAGTCTGCAGCGTGTCGGTCCAGACGATGGTCTTCACGCCGCCTTCGAGCGTGTAGAGCACGATCATCACCACGATGACGGCGGCGGTGGCCCAGAAGGGCAGGCCCAGGCGATCGAGGATGGTGTCCTGCAGGATGCGCACCACCAGATACAGCCGCGCCGTGGCGCCGAGCGTGCGCGAGGCGATGAAGAAACCCGCGCCGGTGCGGTGCGCCTGTTCGCCCAGCCGCTGCGCCAGCACGCCGTAGATGGACGTGACCTGCAGGCGGTAATAAACCGGCAACAGCACGTACGCGATGACGGCGTAGCCGAGCACCTGACCCAGCACGATCTGCAGGTAGCCGAAGGCGGACGAGCCCACCGCGCCGGGCACGCTGATGAAGGTGACGCCCGACAACGAGGTGCCCACCATGCCGAAGGCCACCAGGGCCCAGTGGCTGCGCCGGTTGCCGATGAAGAAGCTCTGGCTGTCGGCACGGCGCGAGGTGTGCCAGGCCACGCCCAGCAGCAGGCCGAAATACAGCGCGACGACGCTGAACAGGACGGCGGCCGACATCACGCGGGCGGCGGCTCAGCCGGCACCGTGCCGCACCGGGCGGACCGAGCGCGACCTGGAGGGCCGCCAAGGGCCTGGGCGAGCGCGCGCCATGTCAGGGCAGCAGCACGTCCTGCTCGATCGTGAGCGTGCCGGCGGCTGCGTCCAGCGTCACCATCGCGCCCATCGGCAAGGGGCGATTGGGCGCGCCGTGGCCCGCCGGCCAGCCGCCGAGCACGGGCTTGCGCAGTGGCAGCAGCTCGGCCCCAACAACCTCGCGCGGGTCGTCGTCCTCGGTGAAGCTGCCGAGCAGGAAGCCGGCAGCCGCATCGAGCAGGCCGGCCTGGCGCAGTTGCAACAACAGGCGATCCACGCGGTAGGCGGATTCGCTCACGTCCTCGATGAACAGCACCGCGCCGCGCGTGTCCAGCTGCCAGGGCGTGCCGCAGCCGGCGGCGATGAGGCTGAGGTTGCCGCCCACCAGCCGGCCACGCGCCACACCCGCCACGCCGGCGTGGCGTGGCGCGTCGGCGGCCCGCTCGGGCGCCAGCACCGTGCCGGCGCGCAGACCTTGCTGCAGCCAGGCGAACACGGCGTCCGCATCGGCTTGGCGGCCTGGCCGCACCAGGTCCGACGCGGGCATCGGGGCGTGCAGCGCGAGCAGGCCCTCGCGGAACCACAGCGCGTGCAGCGCGGTGATGTCGCTGTACCCGATCAGCGGCTTGGGGTGGCGGCGGATCAGCCCGGTGTCGATGGCCTGCAGCAGGCGGCCACTGCCATAGCCGCCGCGCAGGCACCAGACGGCCGCGTTGGTTTCGTCGGCGATGGCCGCGTGCAGGTCGGCCAGGCGTGCGGCATCCGGGCCGGCCAGGTGGCCGAACGGGCCGGCCGCGCGCACCTCGCAGCTGGGGTACAGCCGTGCGACATAGCCGCGCTCGGCGAGCAGCGCCGGCACGGCGCGGGTGTGTTCTTCGGACGCCGGCCCGGCCGGGGCCACGACGGCGATGGTGCTGCCCGGGGGCGGGCAGCGCAGTGCTGAAAACGGTCTCGTGGGCAGCGGCTCGGGGCAGGTGGTGGACGGATAACCGCCCAAGCTGGGCGCGGGGGGCCCGGGGCAACCCCCCGGGGGGGGCCGGAGCCCCTCCCCGGCTCTCAACCACCCACCACGCGAGCATTGTCTGCGATCGTAGGGATGGACAGCGGCGGGGTGCTCGCTACGCTTCGCGCGATGAACACCCTCGCCAACGCCTTCTCTGCGCTGCGCGCCCACGCCGCGGCGCCGCAGCAGCCCGGGGCCGACCAGCCCCCATCGGCCTTCGAGCTGGAATGCGAACGGGGGGCGAGGCGTCGCAGCGGATTCGTCGAACGCCCGGCCGGCCATGCCGAGGTGCAATGGGCCTTGGCCTTGTCGGGCGGCGGCATCCGCAGTGCGACGTTTTCGCTCGGCGTGCTGCAGGCACTGGCGCGCAGCCCGGCGCCGGTCGGTGGGCGGCCCTTGCTGCACCAGTTCGATCAACTGTCCACCGTCAGCGGCGGCGGCTACGTGGGGGGCTTCGTGTCCAGCCTGTTCGTGCCGGGGCGGCTGTCGGGCCGCGAGCCGTCTGCGCCCACCGAAATGCCCGAGGCCGTGGCCGACCGCGCGGCCCAGGCGCTGGCCGAAGACCCGCCCGGCCGCATGCACGCCGACACGGCCTGGGACCCGCGCCACCCCGGCCGGTCGGCGCTGGCCTGGCTGCGCGACAACGGCCGCTATCTGGCGCCCACCGGCGCCGGCGACTACCTGTTCGCGGCGGCGATGGCGCTGCGCAACTGGGCCGCCCTGCACTACGCACTGGGCACGGTGATGTGCCTGGTGCTGGGGGCGGTGACGCTGCTGCGACTGGGTGTGGAAAGCCAGTTCCCGGCCATGTTCGGAGCGTTGGACAACGGCCTGCCGGGCGCGCCAAAGGGCCTGTGGTGGTGCAGCCTGTGGCTGTGGCAGGTGCCGCTGGCGGTGTTTGCGCTCGTGCCCCTGGGCGTGGCCTACTGGTACTCGCACGGCGAAAGCGCCGACGACCGGGCACCGCGCCGCCACCGCATGTCGCTGGCTGCGCTGGTGGGCCTGTTGATCTGCGCGGGCCTGGCGGGGGTGGCCTGGTGGACCGAGCCCGGCCTGGACTGGCCCAGTTCGTTGTGGGCGCGGCTGTGCTGGGCAGCGTCCGCCACCACGGGCTTTGCGCTGCTGTGGTACCTGGCGGCCACCGTGGTGACCCAGGCGCGGCAGACGCAGCTGCCGATGGTCACGGCGTTGCAGCGGCGCTGGCAAGGCGACACCCCCACCGGGGCGGACCAGGTGCGCGCCGAGCGCCTGTGGCTCACCCAGCGGCTCACCGATGCGCTGGCCGTGTCGTTGGTGCTCGGTGCGCTGGCCACGGTGGACACACTGGCCTACACCATCTTCATGCTGTGGAACCGGGGCTTCCCGGCCCTGCCCGTCAGCGCTTTCGGGGCCCTGGTGTGGGCCGTGCGCACGCTGGCCACGCAAAGCAGCGAGAAGAAGACCGGCGGCTGGATGCAGCGCCTGCCACTGGACACCTTGGCCCTGGTGGCCGGCGTGCTGCTGTGGCTGATGGTGGCGGTGGCCTGGGACGTGTTCCTGCTCAAGCTGAGCTGGGACGGCATGAACTTCGCACCGGGCCACCTGACCCCCGAGGACACGTTGATGCTGATGCGCCGCACGGCGGTGCTGCTGGGCGTCTCGCTGGGCCTGGCAACGGCGATGGGCTGGTTCGTCGGCTTCGTCAACCTGTCCAGCTTGCAGCCCTTCTACAGCGCACGGCTGATGCGGGCCTACCTGGGCGCCAGCAACCACCGCCGCTTCGATCCCGGCCAGCGCGGCCGCGGCCGCAGCGTGGCCGAGGCCATGCCGGGCGACAGCCTGAGCCTGGCCCAGACCGACAGCAACCCCCGCGCGCCACAACACCTGATCAACGTCTGCGTGAACCAGACCTCGGACCCGGCCGAGCAGCTGGTGCAGCGCGACCGCAAGGGCAAACCCCTGGCGGTGTGGGCGCACGGCTTCTATCTGGACGGCGAAGCGCACGCCTTCCGTACTGGCAGCGACGATTCGGAGGTGGCCCAGCCGCTCAGCCTGGGTGAATGGATCGGCGTCTCCGGCGCCGCCTTCACCACCGGCCTGGGACGGTCCACCGAGCTGGGGCTGTCGCTGGTGCTGGGGTTTGCCAACGTGCGGTTGGGGCGGTGGTGGCCCAGTGGCGCCGGGCGGCGGGGCGAGCAGGGCGGTGGCTGGCTGCGACGTGTGTTCAAGACCCAGGCCTACCTGCTGGACGAGCTGCGCGGCGACTTTCACGGCCTGCGGCGAGACTACCAGTACCTGTCCGACGGCGGCCACTTCGAGAACACCGCCGTGTACGAGCTGCTGCGCCCACAGCGCAAGGTGCGCCTGATCGTGGTCACCGATTGCGGTGCCGACCCCGACTACGGCTTCGAGGACCTGGCCAACCTGATGCGCCTGGCGCGCATCGACCACCAGGTGGAGCTGCGGGTGAACCACGCCGTGGTCGAGGACCCGGCGATGCAGGGTGTCTTCGGCACGCCGGCCGACCTGGCCAGGCCCGAAGCCACCGAGCCCTGCGCCATGCTGGTGGATGCGCACGCGCCGGGCGGCGAACTGCAGGCCCGGCTCGTCGTGATCAAGCCCCGCCTGGTGCGCGAGGCCACGGTGGACCTGTTGCAGTACCGCAAGATCCACCCGGACTTTCCTCAACAGCCCACCGGGGACCAGTTCTACGACGAGGCGCAGTGGGAGAGCTACCGCAAGCTGGGCCTGGTGATGGCCACGCGGATCTTTCCCCAGCACGCGAACGACGCGTACGCGCAGGCCTTCTGGCGCCACGTGCTGGTGTGAGTGGCTGCCTTGATGGCGCCGCTTCGGTTGCGCTGCGGCGAACCCCTCACCAGGGATCGACGAATCGGGCCGGCGTGCGCCTGGGGCTGGCGGCCGCGCTGTCCAGCCCGCGCACCAGCCAGCTGCGCGTTTCAGCCGGATCGATCACCGCGTCGATCTCCAGCGTGGTGGCCATGTTGATGGCCGCGCCCTTTTCGTATTGCTGCGCCACCAGCTGCTGGTACAGCGCTTCGCGCACCGGCCCGGCCTCGGCCGCTTCGAGCTCCTTGCGGTAGCCCAGCTTCACCGCACCTTCCAGCCCCATGCCACCGAACTCGCCGGTGGGCCACGAGACATTGAACACCGGTGCATCGAAGCCCCCCACGGCCATGGCCTGTGCACCCAGGCCGTAGCCCTTGCGCGTGACCACCATGAAGCAGGGCACCGTGAGGTGTGCGGCGGTGACGAACATGCGGCAGGCCTTGCGCACCTGCGCCTGGCGTTCCACCTCGGGGCCGACCATGAAGCCGGGCGTGTCGCACAGGCTCACCAGCGGCAGGCCGTGCGAGTCGCACAACTGCATGAAGCGCGAGGCCTTGTCGGCGCCTTCAGGGTCGATGGCGCCGCCCAGGTGCTGCGGGTTGTTGGCGAACAGGCCCACCGGCCGGCCTTCGATGCGGGCCAGCGCGGTGATCATGCCGACGCCGAAGCCTTGGCGCAGTTCGAGCACGCTGTCGGTGTCCGCCAGAGCGCGCAGCACGGCACGCATGTCGTAGACGCGCAGGCGGTTCTCGGACACCAGGTGGCGCAGGGTGCGCTGGTCGACCGCCGCCCAGCGCTGCACGCGGCCCTGGAAGTAGGCCAGGTACTGCCGCGCCGTGGCCACGGCCTGGTGCTCGTCGTCCACCAGCACATCGACCACGCCGCTGCGCGTCAGTTCAAGCGCCGGGCCGATTTCCTCGGGCCGATAGACGCCGAGGCCACCGCCTTCGATCATGGCCGGGCCGCCCATGCCGATGTTGGCGTCGGCGGTGGCGATGATCACGTCGGCACAACCCAGCAACGCGGCATTGCCGGCGAAGCAGCGGCCATGCACCACGCCCACGAAAGGCACCTGGCCCGACAGCGCGGCGAACTGGCTGAAGGTGTGGTTGTTCAGGCCGGCCACCACCGGCATGTCCACGTCGCCGGGCCGGCCGCCGCCGCCTTCGGCGAACAGCACCGTGGGCAACTTGAGCTGGTGGATCACCGACAGCAGCCGGTCCTTCTTGTGGTGGTTGCGCCAACCCTGCGTTCCGGCGAGCACGCTGTAGTCGTAGGCCAGCACGGCCGTGCGCGAGCGCTCGGGGCCGAACTCGGCCGCGTTCACCGTGCCGATGCCGGTGACCATGCCATCGGCCGGCGTGTTGCGCACCAGGTCGTCCAGGCTGCGGCGCCGCGTCTGCGCGGCGATGGCGTAGGCGCCGTACTCGATGAACGAGCCCTCGTCGCAGAGCTGGGCGATGTTCTCGCGCGCGGTCTGCCCGCCGGCGGCGTGGCGGCGGGCCACGGCCTCGGGCCGCGCCGCATCGAGCGTGAGCGCGCTGCGGTCGAGCACGCGCTGCAGGTCGGCGCGGATGTGGTTGGCGTCGTGCTGGTGCGCTGCCTCGTTGGCCGCGGCTTGCGCATCCACCGGGGCCAGCCGAGCCAGCAGTTGCCCTTCTGCAACGAAGTCACCTGCCGCCGCCACATGCGCCACCACGCGCACCGCTGCGCCGGCCGTGATGCCGTGCTGCATCTTCATCGCTTCGAGCACCAGCACCTCGGCATGGGCACCCACCACCTCACCCTCGGCGGCACACCACTGCACCAGGCGACCGGCCATCGGCGCGCGCAGCGCGATCTGGCCTTCGGGCAACACGGGCTCGGAACTCGCCGCGGCGAGGGCGACCACGGGCGCAACGTGTTGCGCCTCGGTGTGCGCGGCCAGCAGCGGGTGCAGCGTGGGCCACTGCGCCTCGAGCCAGCGCGTGTGCAGTTCATTGCGGTGCAGATCGCGCTGCTCAGCCAACACGCGCAGCAGCGGCAGGTTGGTGGCCAGGCCGTCGATGCGGGTTTCGGCCAGCGCACGCTGCGAGCGGCGCAGCACATCTTCGAACCGACCCGGGTGCCAGACGATCAGCTTGGCCAGCAGCGTGTCGTGGTGCGGCGAAGGTGCCTGGCCGGCGCGGGCGTGACTGTCCACGCGGATGCCGGGTCCTTGCGCCCATTCGCAGCGGCTCACGGGGCCCGATGAGGGCTTGGCCTGGCCGCTCGCGTCCAGCGTCTCGGCATTCACGCGCCACTGCACCGCAAAGCCCCGCGTGGCGGGCGGGTGCATGGGATCGAGGCCGATGCCGGCCAGCGTCTGCCCGGCGGCGATGGCGATCTGCGCCTGCACCAGGTCGATGCCGGTGACGGCCTCGGTGATGGTGTGCTCGACCTGCAGGCGCGGGTTGGCCTCGATGAAGACCAGCGGCAGGTCGGTGGACGATTCGTCCACCAGGAACTCGAAGGTGCCCAGGCTGCAGTAGCCGGCGGCGCGCGCCAAGGCGAGTGCGGACGCGATCAGCCGCTCGCGCAGCGCCGGGTTCAGGCCCGGGCTGGGGGCGATCTCCACCAGCTTCTGGAAGCGGCGCTGCAGCGTGCAATCGCGCTCGCCCAGTGCCATGGCCTGGCGGCCGTCGCCGATCACCTGCACCTCGATGTGGCGGGCGCGTTGAATCAAACGTTCGGCATAGACATCCGCCACGCCGAAGGCGGCCAGCGCCTCGGCGCGACAGCGTTCGTAGGCCTGTGGCAGTTGCGTCGCGTCGGCGACCAGGCGCATGCCGCGCCCGCCGCCACCGGCCACGGCCTTGAGCATCACGCCCGCGTCCGGGTTGCGCGCGCGCTGCTCGGCGAAGAAGGCCTGGATGGTGGGCAGATCCGCCGCCGGCGTGCCGGGCAGCAGCGGCACGCCATGGGCGGCCGCCAGGGCGCGGGCCCGGGCCTTGTCGCCAAACAGTGCCAGTTGCGCCGGCGTGGGGCCGACGAAGGCGATGCCGGCATCGGCGCAGGCCTGCGCAAAGTCGGCGCGCTCGCTCAGGAAGCCGTAGCCCGGGTGCACGGCGTCGCAGCCGCGCGCCAGCGCGACGCCGACGATGGCGGCGATGTCGAGGTAGGCCGCCGGGCCAATGGCCGCCAGCGCCACGGCCTCGTCGGCCAGCGTGGCGTGCAGCGCGCCGGCGTCGTCCTGGGAGCAGACGGCCACGGTGGCCACGCCCAGATCTTGCGCCGCGCGGATCACGCGCACGGCAATCTCGCCGCGATTGGCGATGAGCAACTTCTTGAACATCAGGTGTCGTCCTTCAGCCGCCGGCACTGCACCATACCGGCGCGCCGGCAGGCCGCTCGCCCGGCCTGGCCTGCGATTTGCGGGGTGTTGTCGGCCGATCTTTGCACATCGCGCAGTCGTGGCCTGCCTACCATGACGGGCATGCTTGGCTTGCTGTGCGCCCAGCGTGCATGTGTCGATCTTCAACCTGCGCGGAGCCACGATGTTCAATCTGCAGAATCTGTCAATCCGGTTGCGGCTGTACCTGTTGGGCCTGGCCGCCATGCTGGCCATGGTGGGCATCGGCGGCTTCAGCCTGTACAGCCAACGTGAATTCGGTCAGATGTTCAGCCGCTATTCGGCCAACGACGTCGAGTCCCTGGCCCAGATCGCCCACCTGAGGGCGGGCGTGGGCAACCTGCGTCGCTTCGAGAAGGACATGCTGATCAACCTCGGCGACGATGCGTCGGTCGAGAAGTATTTCGCCAGCTGGAAGAAGACCTTTTTTGTCGTGGACAAGGCGCTGCGCGAGATCGGCGCCCTGCATGTGCAGCAGGAGACGCGCGACGCGCTGGCGGCCATCGAAAAGGCCATGAAGACCTACCGCGGTGGGGTCGAGGGCGTGCACCAGGGCATCGCCGACAAGACCTTGAGCGACACCAAGGTCGCCAACAAGTCGCTGGAGCCGCTGAAGGCGGCCATTCACAGCGTGGACGGCGAGCTGGACCGGCTGACGGACTTGCTCGGCACCGACTCGGAGATCGCCTCGCTGGCCGTGGTCAAGCGCGGCAACCTGGTGCAAATGGTGTTGTCTGGCGTGATCCTCCTCGGTGTGCTGGGCGTGGGCACCTACACGGTGCTCACGATCCGCTCGATCCTGCGGCCCTTGCGCGAATCGGTCGTCGCCTCGGCCCGCATGGCCGGGCGCGACCTGAGCCAGCCCATCGAGTCCCACGGCCGCGATGAGACGACCGAGGTGCTGCAGGGCATGCAGGCCATGCAGACGGCCTTGCGCGATGTGGTGGGCAGCGTGCGCTCGTCCACCGAGAACATCGCCACCGCCTCGCGCGAGGTGGCCGCCGGCAGCCACGACCTCAGCAGCCGTACCGAACAGGCGGCGTCGAACCTGCAGCAGACCGCCTCGGCGATGGAAGAGCTCACCGCCAGCGTCCGGCACAACGCCGATTCGGCGCGTCAGGCCAATCGGCTGGCGCTGGATGCCGCGCAGGTGGCCCACAAGGGCGGCACCGTGGTGGGCGATGTGGTGAATACGATGGACCGCATCAGCGAGTCGTCGCGCAAGATCGGCGACATCATTTCGGTGATCGACGGCATCGCCTTCCAGACCAACATCCTGGCGCTCAACGCGGCGGTGGAGGCCGCCCGCGCCGGCGAGCAGGGCCGCGGCTTTGCCGTGGTGGCCGCCGAAGTGCGCACCCTGGCGCAGCGCAGCGCCGAGGCGGCCCGCGAGATCAAGGTGCTCATCGGTGCCAGCGCCGAAAGCGTGGAGGCCGGCTCGACGCTGGTGGCCAACGCCGGCGCCACGATGAAGGAGATCGTCGGCTCGATCGAGCGCGTCAGCCAGATCGTCTCGGAGATCAGCCACGCCACCGAACAGCAGAGCACGGGCATCGCGCAGATTGGTGGCGCGATCAGCAGCCTGGACGAGATGACGCAGCAGAACGCCGCCTTGGTGGAGCAATCCGCCGCCGCCGCGCAGAGCCTGCAGCAGCAGGCCGACGAGCTGTCGCGCTCGGTGGCGGTGTTCAAGCTGGGCTGAGCTCAGCCACGCAGGATCAATAGAAACCGACGCGTTTACGGTAGCGCTCGGCGCGCTCCGCGTCGTAGCCTTCGGCGTCGAAGGTTTCGCCCTGGATGGCGCGCAGGACTTGTCCGCCGGTGGGCATGGCCGCCGGGTCGGCGAAGCGCTGCGGGTCCCACAGCTGCGAGCGCAGCAGGGCCTTGGAGCACTGCGTGTAGGCCTCGTCGATGTCCACCAGGATGCCCAGCACGGGCGCCTTGCCCTCCACCGCGCAGGGCGCCAGCAGCGCGGCATCGGTGGTGAGCGTGGCACGACCGTTCACGCGGAAGGTGTCGGTGACGCCGGGCACGATGAACAGCAGGCCGATGTGCGGGTTGGCCAGGATGTTGCGCAGCGTGTCGGCCAGGCGGTTGCCGGGCCGCTCGGGGATCAGCAGCGTGCGCTCGTCCAGGATGCGCACGAAGCCGGCCGGGTCGCCGCGCGGGCTCAGGTCGCAGCTGGCCTGCGCATCGGAAGTGGCCACGCACAGGAAGGGCGAGCGCTCGATGAACTGGCGCGTCAGCGCGTTCAGGCGATCGGTGATCTTGGCGCAGGTCTGTGCGGCCGGCGAGCCGATCAGCGCGCGCAGCTGCGCCTCGTTGTCGATCACATGCGGCGTCAGGCGGTGGGCGGGCATGCTGGTCTCCTTGGACCGGAATTATCAGACTTCGCCCAGGAAGCCGCCGCTCTGGTGCGACCACAAACGTGCATACAGACCGCCCCGGGCCAACAGCGTCGCGTGGTCGCCTTCTTCGACCACGCAGCCGGCGTCCATCACGATCAGCCGATCCATCGCGGCGATGGTGGACAGGCGGTGCGCGATGGCCACCACCGTCTTGCCCTCCATCAGCCGATACAGGCTTTGCTGGATGGCCACCTCCACCTCGCTGTCCAGCGCGCTGGTGGCCTCGTCCAGCAGCAGGATGGGCGCGTCCTTGAGCATCACGCGGGCGATGGCGATGCGCTGGCGTTGGCCGCCAGAGAGCTTGACGCCACGCTCGCCCACGTGCGCGTCGTAGCCCTGGCGGCCCTTGGGGTCGGTGAGGCCTTGCACGAAGGCGTGCGCCTCGGCGCGCTCGGCCGCGTGCAGCATCTGCGCCTCGCTGGCATCGGGCCGGCCGTAGACGATGTTCTCGCGCACCGATCGGTGCAGCAGCGAGGTGTCCTGCGTCACCATGCCGATCTGCGCGCGCAGCGATTCCTGCGTCACCTGCGCGATGTCCTGCCCGTCGATCAGCACGCGCCCCGCCGCCAGGTCGTGAAAGCGCAGCAGCAGGTTCACCACCGTGCTCTTGCCCGCGCCAGAGCGGCCCACCAGGCCGATCTTCTCGCCCGGGCGGATATGCAGCGACAAGCCATCGATCACCGCCTTGCTGGCCGCGCCCTCGGCCTGCGGTTCGAGCTTGCGGCCATAGCTGAAGCTGACGTTCTCGAAGCGCACTTCGCCGCGCGACACTGCGAGCGCCTGGGCGCCCGGCGCGTCCTGCACCACGTTGGGCCGCGACAGGGTGGCCATGCCGTCCTGCACCGTGCCGATGTGCTCGAACAGCGAGGCCATCTCCCACATCATCCAGTGCGAGATGCCGTTCAGGCGCAGTGCCATCGCCGTGGCGGCCGCCACCGCGCCAACGCCCACCTGGCCTTGTGTCCACAGCCACAGCGCCACCCCGGTGGTGCTGCCGATCAGCCCCACCGACAACACCTGGTTGGCGATCTCGAAGCCGGTGACCAGGCGCATCTGCTGATGCACGGTGGCCAGCAGCTCCTGCATCGCCGAGCGCGCGAAGGCCGCCTCGCGCTGCGAGTGCGAGAACAGCTTGACGGTGGCGATGTTGGTGTAGGCGTCGGTGACCCGGCCGGTCATCAGCGAGCGCGCATCGGCCTGCGCCTTGGCCACGCGGCCCAGGCGTGGCACGAAGTAGCGCATCGACAGCAGGTAGATGCCGAACCAGGTGGCGAAGGGCACCAGCAGCCAGGGTGCGAAGCCGCCCAACAGCGCCGACATGGTGAGCAGGTAGATCAGCACGTAGACCAGGATGTCGGCCAGGATCATCCACAGCTCGCGCACGCCGAGTGCGGTCTGCATCAGCTTGGTGGCGATGCGGCCGGCGAACTCGTCCTGGTAGAACGACATGCTCTGCGCCAGCATCAGGCGGTGGAAGTTCCAGCGCAGGCGCATGGCCAGGTTGCCAGTGACCACCTGGTGCTTGATGGCCGATTGCAGCGTGGCCAGCGCGATGCTGCTGGCCAGCACGCCGGCCAGCAGCAGCAGGTGGCCGCGCTCGCGCGCCCACAGCTCGGCCGGCTGCACCTGCGCCAGCCAATCGAGGATGCGGCTCATGGCCGAGAACAGCCAGGCCTCGAACGCACCAATGGCCGCCGTGCACAGCGTCATCGCCGCGATGTAGCGGCGCGCGCCCTTGGTGCTGCGCCACAGAAAGGGCAGCAGGCGGTTGGGCAGGGGTTCGGGCGCGGCGTCGGGGAAGGGATCGACGAGCCGTTCGAGTCGGGTGAGCACGGGTTGGACTGCCGGTGACCGGCGGTGGGCAAAGGGGGTGGAGTGTAGGCAGCCGGCTGCGTCGCCCGATGTGACGCAGCGCACATGGTCGGCGCTTTCCGACAGGTCTTTGGACGCGTTCTATCGGCGATATGGAGTGTCCGAAAGATCGTCCGGCAGTCAGGGCGCAAGCGCCGCACGCAGGAAGTCTTCCACCCCCAGACGAACCGCCTTGGCCGTGCGGGCGCGGAAGGACGCATCGAGCATCTGCGCCTCGTCGGCAGGATGGCTCATGAAGGCCTGCTCCACCAGCACCGCGGGCGTGTGCGTGATGCGGCGGATGGGCAAGTAGTTGAAGGCACCCACCAGGCCGAAATCGGCCAGGCCGGTCTGCTCGAGCATGCGGCGCTGGATGGCCGCGGCCAGATCGCGCGAGTGCGCATGGCGGTAGTAGGCGCTGGCGCCCTGCACGCGCAGCACGCCGCGCGAGGTGTCCACCGAATTGGCGTGCACGCTGATGAACAGCTGCGCGTCGCTGGCGGCAACGCGGGCAGCACGCTCGGCCAGGTTGGGGTTCTCGTCGCCCTCGCGCACGATCTGCACGCGGGCGCCGGCCGATTCGAGTTCGGCCTTCAAGGCCTCTACCGTCCAGCGGTTCACGTCCTTCTCGGGCACGCCGGTGGCGCCCACGGCGCCCAGGTTGGTCGGCCCGCCATGGCCGGGCTCGAGCGCAATGAGCAGGCCGCGCAGGGGTGAGCGGGCGTGCAGCGCTGGCGGGGCCTGCACCGTCACCTGCAGCGTGCTGCCGTTGTGCTCCACGCGCCAGCCCCACAGCAGGCGGCCGTGCAGGGCGATGCGCACACGCAGGCGGCCATCGGCCGGCTGCTCCACGCTCACTTCGCGCACCAGGCGCGCCGTGGCACGGTGGGTGATCCAGGTGGTGGCCAGGTGGGCGCCGAAGAGATCGAGCTCCAGCTGCGCGCCGCCGTTGGCCTGCGGCGTCACGGCGCGAATGGCGTAGGGCAGGCCGGCGGGCACGGGGATGGACACGGTGTCGCCGCCTGTGCCGCCCTCGACCGACAGGCTGGTGAAGCTGGCCCAGGGCTGCACCGTGCCTGCAGGCGCGGGGGCCAGCGATTCGCGCGGCGCCCACACGGTGGTGTCCGGCGCCAGGGCGACGCGGTAGTGGGTGGCCGTGCGGCCGTTCACCATCAGCAGCGTGCCCGCCGGCAACTCGGCCAGAAACGGCCCGCCCAGGCGAACCTCGTGCACCCCGTGGGTGAGCGCGGCGCCCTCCGGGCCGGCCGCGTACAGCGCCGCGGGCAGGGGCTCGATCGCGGCCGGGGCGCTGGCCGCCGCTTCTGGCGCGGCCGGTGGCGGCGACAGGCGCTCGACCTCCAGCGTTTGCGTGAACCGTGTCTTGCCATCCGGCATCAGCGCCTCGACGAGCACCGTGTTGGCGCCGGGCTGCAGCGCGATGCCATCGCGCGCAAACACGCCCGTGCGCTGCACGGTGACGGCCTCGCCGCCGACACGCACCGTGGCCCCGGCGGCGGTGCGGCCGAGCACATGCACCACGGCGTTGGCCGTGGTGGTGCTCGGCTCGCGCGGCTGGTGGATCAGCAGCCCGTTGGCCGGCGCGGTGGCCAGGCCGGTGGGTGGCGCGAACTGCGCCGCCGGGGCCTGCGCCGCGGCGGGCTGCGCCTGGCTGCCCGAGGCCCAGACGAGCGCAGCGGCCAGTGCCACGCGGCGGGCGATGCGCACGGCCGGCTCGAGCCTGCAGTGCCTGCTTGCAAAGGGCGAGTGCATGGCGGCGGCCGACCGCTCAGCCCGGCCCCGACGCAAAGCGCGCCGGGCTCATGGCATTGGGGTCCACGCCCTGCGCTTGAAGTTGCTCGGGCAAGGCCACGCCGCGCAGCAGGCTGGCGGCGAGCTGGCCCGCGCCGTCGGCGCTCTGGATGCCGTAGCCGCCCTGGCCGGCCAGCCAGAACAGGCCAGGCGCCTGCGCGTCCCAGCCGATCACCAACTCGCCGTCGGCTGCAAAGCTGCGCAGGCCGGCCCAGGTGCGCTGCGGGCGGCGGATCGTCAACCGCGTGCCCTGCTCGATGCCGTGGATGCCCAGCGCAATGTCCAGCTCCTCGGGCACCACGTCGTGTGGATCGACGGGGTCGGCGTTGGCCGGGCTGCCGAGCAGCTGCCCGGCGTCGGGCTTGAAGTACCAGGTCTCGTCGATGGCGGCCACGGTGGGCCAGGCGCGTGCGTCCATGCCTTCGGGTGCGGCAAAGGTGAAGGCGCTGCGCCGTTTGGGCTGCAGGCCCACGGGGCGCGCACCGCAGCGTGCGGCCACCACGTCGGCCCAGGCGCCGGCGGCGTTCACCAGCGCAGGGCAGCGCAGCGTGCTGCCATCCTTCAAAGTAAGCGTCCATCGGTCGCCGTTGCGGTGCGCCGATTGCAGCTCGGCGCTGCAGCACAAGGCGCCGCCCGCGCGCTTGAGACCGCGCAGATAGCCTTGGTGCAGCGCGTGCACGTCGATGTCCATCGCGTCGGGCTCAGTCACTGCGCCGAGCAGGCCCTCGGCGCGCAGCACCGGCACGCGGCGGAGCGCCTCGGCCGCGTCGATGCGGCCCACGGGCGCGCCGGTGGCGGTGAGCTCGGCCAGCAGGGCCTCCAACGCGGCCTCCTGGCCCTGCCAGCCGACGTAGAGCACGCCGCGCGGCGCCAGCAACGGCACGTCGGTGAAGCCGGCGGGCGGCTGCTGGTAGTGGGCGCGGCTGGCGCGGGTGAGCGCGCGGGCCTGCGGCGGGCCATAGGTCTCCATGAACATGGCCGCGCTGCGCCCGGTGCTGTGCTGGCCAGGTTGCGCCTCGCGCTCGAGCAGCAGCACGCGCGCATGCGGCGCCAGGTGCCAGGCCAGTGCGGCGCCCGCGATGCCGGCGCCAATGATGGCGATGTCGGGGTCGTCGTTCATGGCAGAAGTATCACCGCCCGCACGGCGGTGGGCAGCCGCGCGCTGCGCTCAGTCGAGCTTGATGCCCAGGCGCTTGATCACCGCGCCCCAGCGCTCGTATTGCTCCTTCACCGAGCGCGCGTGATCGTCGGCGCTGGAGGCCAGGATCTCGGTGCCGCCGTCGACAAACAGTTTCTCGACCTCGGGCGACTTGAGCGCCGCGGCCAGGGCCGCGTTCACCTGCGCCACCACCTCGGGCGGCATGCGGCCCGGGCCGAACATCTGCATGCCACCGGGCACGTCGATGCCGGGCACGCCGGCCTCGGCCATGGTGGGCACCTTGCCGAGGGCGGCGTAGGGCTTGGCGTCGGTGACGCCGAACATCTTCACCTTGCCGGCCCGGGCATTGTTGATGGCGGTGGTGGGGCCGTCGAACAGCAGCTGCACCTGGTTGCCGATGAGCGCCACGGTGGCGTCGCCCGAGCCCTTGAAGGGCACGTGCACCATCTCGATGCCGGCGATCTGCATCAGCATCTCGGCCACCAGGTGCGAGGTGGAGCCCAGCGAGAACGAGCCGAAGTTGAGCTTGCCCGGGTTGGCCTTGGCGTAGGCCACCAGCTCACGCAGGTTGTTGTAGGGCGCTGCCGCCGGCACGCACAGCACGGTGGACGAGCGCGCGACGAACATCACCGGTGTCAGGTCTTTCAAGCTGTCGTAGGGCAGCTTGCTGAACAGGTGCGGGTTCTGCGCGGCGGTGATGGCGATGGTGTAGAGCAGGGTGTGGCCATCGGGCGCGGCACGCACCACGTCTTGCGTGCCAATGATGGTGGACGCGCCGGGCTTGTTGTCCACGATCACCGGCACACCCAGCGCCTGCTGCAGTCGCTGCGCCAACATGCGCGCCTGGATGTCGGTCTGCCCGCCGGGCGGGAAGGGCACCACGATGCGCACCGGCTTGCCGGCGATCGGGAAGGCGTGGGCGGCCACGGCACTGGCCAGGCCGATCAGCACGGCCGCAGTGCGGCGAAGCAGGGATGCTCGGGTCAACATGGGTTCTCCGTTCGCCGTGCGCTTGGTATGGTGGGATGAACAGCGCGGTCGGCCAGTGTGCCCGGCCGCATCCGCTTTCTTCATCCGGGCAAGCACGGGGGTTCACATGCACGATCTGGTCATTCGCGGCGGCAGCATCGTCGACGGCAGCGGTGCGCCGCGTTTCAGCGGCGACATCGCCATCGACGGCGGCCGCATCACCCAGGTGGGCGGCACGGCCGGCACTGCCCAACGCGTGATCGACGCGTCCGGCGCGCTGGTCACGCCGGGCTGGGTGGACGTGCACACGCACTACGACGGCCAGGTCACCTGGGACCCGTACATCACGCCTTCGTCCTGGCATGGCGTCACCACCGCGGTGATGGGCAACTGCGGCGTGGGCTTCGCACCGGTGAAGCCCGACCGGCACGACTGGCTCATCGGCCTGATGGAAGGCGTGGAGGACATACCCGGCTCGGCGCTTTCCGAAGGCATCCATTGGGAGTGGGAGACCTTCGCGCAGTACCTGGACGCCCTCGGCCGCAAGCCGCTGGCGGTGGACGTGGGCACACAGGTGCCCCACGGCGCATTGCGTGTCTATGCGATGGGCGAGCGCGGCGTGGACGAGCACAGCGTGGCCACGCCCGAGGACATCGCCGCGATGGCCGCCGAGCTGCGTTCGGGCCTGCGCGCCGGCGCCTTGGGCTTTTCCACCTCGCGCACGCTGATCCACCGCGGTGCCGACGGCAAGCTGGTGCCAGGCACTTTTGCCAACCGCGACGAGCTCTTCGGCATCGGCCGCGTGCTGGGCGAGGAGGGCCACGGCGTGTTCCAGATGACCAGCAACCACATCGACATGCCGGCCGAGACCGAATGGATGATGGCGCTGGCGCGCGAAACCCAGCGCCCCGTGCTGTTCAACCTGCAGCAGATCGACCAGGCACCGGACCTGTGGAAATCGCTCGTCGCGCGGCTTGACGAGGCCCGCGCGCAGGGCGTGCCGCTGATCGGCTCCATCCCCGGGCGGCCGGCGGGCGTGCTGTACGGCTGGCGTGCATCGTCGCACCCCTTCCACTTCCACGCCACCTGGCGCGAGACGGCGCAGCTGCCGATCGAGCAGCGCATTGCCAGGTTGCGCGATCCGCAGGTCAAGGCGCGGCTGCTCGCCGAGCACGTGCCCATCGCCGACGAGCGTGCGGCCTTCATGTTGCGCAGCTTCAACAAGATGTACCGCGTGGACGCGGCGGCACCCAACTACGAGCCTGCGCCGCACGAGAGCGCTGCGGCCATGGCGGCCGCGCGCGGCGTGAGCCCCTTCGAGCTGGTGTACGAGTGGATGATGGCCGACGCGGGCGAGGGCCTCGTCTACTTTCCGATCTTCAACTACTCGTACCACGACTTCTCGCACCTGCACCGCCTGCTGCAGCACCCGTCCACGATGATCAGCCTGGGCGACGGCGGCGCGCATGTGGGCTACATCACCGACGCCGGCCTGCCCACCTTCATGCTCACGCACTGGACGCGTGACCGCAGCCGCGGCCCCACGCTGCCGCTGGAGGACATCGTGCGGCGCCAGACCTCGCACACCGCCTCGGTGTATGGCCTGCACGATCGCGGCCTGCTCAAGCCCGGCCTGAAGGCCGACCTCAACCTCATCGACTACGCGCACCTGAGCTGCGACGCGCCCTACATGGCCTACGACCTGCCCGCCGGCGGCAAGCGCCTGCTGCAGAAGGCGCGCGGCTACATCGCCACCCTGGTGGCCGGCCAGCCGATCTACGAGCACGGCGAGCCCACGGGTGCGCTGCCCGGCGCCCTGGTGCGCGGACGGGCGGCTTGAGCGGTTTGGGCGGCCACAACAAACAGGTCTGCGCTGCGGCACGACGGCACCCCCCCAATTGAGTGCCTGTCGGGCCGATCGGTGAAAACCCTTGTCGCACGCGGCGGTGAATTGACGTCTTATGCAACAGGGCGTATCAAGACGACCGCGCCCCCAGCCGTAACGCGCATTGACCACCATCGGTCATGCCCAGGAGAGAGCCACCATGTTTCGCAAACCCACCGACCCCTTGCCCGCGCCACCCGCACCCCGCTCGCACGAGCCCCGGGCCCGCGATGTGGTGTCCTCGGGCTTCTTCGATTCGTCGCGTGAGCTGGCCGGTGGGCTGGAGGTGACGGACGGCACCGTGAGTGCGTTGCCGGAGGATCTGAAGGCGGCGCTGGCGCAGTTGCGGTTGGGCAAGCCGGTGCGTTGAGACGCCGTTCCCAGTGGCTGATTGCGGTGACTCCGTGCCGTTGCCTCACTCATGCAGCTTGCTTGAGTATCATGGGCAACGCCCATCAACCATCACCTTCCAGCCACGAAAGGGAGGAACACCATGACCACCGTGCAGTTCGTCCTGCCCGATCAACTGGCCCAAGAAGCCCAGCGTGCCGGGCTGCTGTCGCCCGCACGGCTGGAGCAGTGGTTGCGTGATCAGCTTGATCGACAGCGCGTGGACGAGTTGTTTTCGGCAATGGATCGCGGGTGGCGGTGTGCCGCCCGGATGTGGAAAGTGGCCCAGGGTTGCCCGCGGGGCGGGGCGCCAAGGCTGCGCGGCAGTGGGTTGGTGCTGGTAAGTGGTCGCATCGGCCATGTTGTGGGCGGGACGCCGCGGCTGCTGCTGCAGGCCGGGCGCGAGCACCGCGTCGAGTTGTTCACCAGCGCGCCGCTGCTGGCCGAACTGACCGACATCCTGGGGCGGCGAGTTCCACGGCAAGATTGCCGGGTCGGGCCTGACCGTCGATCAGTTGGTGGATCGTTATGCCGCTTTGGCCGCGTTGGTGCGGCCCTCGGACACGCCACGCATCGCGCCCGATCCGGATGACGATGTGGTCATTGGCACCGCGCTCGCGGCCAAGGCCGAAATGATCGTCACTGGCGACAAGCCGCTGTTGTCGATATCGCAATACCTGGGCGTTCGGATCCTCAGCGTCAGCGAGATGCTGCAAATCGTCGCCGCCGCTTGACCAACTCGGCCGCTGCGCTGGGATGGCACAGCGCAGAGGTCCGGATCACGCCCGCGCACGCATCAGCGTGCTCTTGCCAAACAGGCTCTCGATCAGGTCCACCGCCAGCTCGGCGGTCTTGTTGCGCAGGTCCAGCGCGGGGTTCAGCTCCATCACGTCGAGCGAGCCCAGGCGGCCGGTGTCGGCGATCATCTCCATGCACAGCTGCGCCTCGCGGTAGCTGGGGCCGCCGGGCACGGTGGTGGCCACGCCGGGGGCGATCTCGGGGTCGAGAAAATCCACATCGAAGCTCACATGCAGGTGCGTGTTGGCGTCCAGCGTGGCCAGCGCCAGCTCCATGGTGTGGCGCATGCCCATCTCGTCGATGTAGCGCATGTCGAACACCTCCAGGCCCACCTGGTGCACCAGGCGCTTCTCGCCCGCATCCACCGAGCGGATGCCGATCTGCCGCACCCACTTCGGGTGGATGGCCGGCACCTGGCCGCCGAGCTCGATCAGCGCCTGGGGCCCGAGGCCACACAGGCAGGCCACCGGCATGCCGTGCAGGTTGCCGCTGGGCGTGAGCACGCTGGTGTTGAAGTCGGCGTGCGCGTCCAGCCACAGCACGCGCAGCTTCTTGCCCGTCTCGCGGCAATGCCGCGCCACCGCGCTGATCGAGCCCAACCCCAGGCAATGGTCGCCGCCCAACAGGATAGGTAAGCGGCCTTGAACCAGCTCGGCGTGCACCGCGTCGTGCACAGAACGGTTCCAGGCCACCACCTCGGCCAGGTGGCGGTAGCCGTCCACCGGTGGCAGCCAGGGGTTGGCCGGGCCGCTGAGGTTGCCGCGGTCCACCACTTCCAGGCCATGGGCTTCCAGCGTGGGTTGCAGGTCGGCCACGCGCAGGGCTTCAGGCCCCATGCTGGCGCCGCGGCTGCCGGCGCCGATGTCGGTGGGGGCGCCGAGGAGGGTGATGCGTTGGGTCATGGTGGGGATTGTGGCGTTGCTGTCGCCGGGCCTCGTTGGTGCACCGGCACGCCATCCTGGCGCGACCGATCCAAAGTGCTGGCGCAGCTTGGTGCATGGATGCTGAATTGAGGCGTACGGCATCCCTCATTCATGGGGTCGATGGGCCAGTTGTGGTGTAAACCCTTTGACCTTTGGTAACGAGCTCGGCGACTATGTCGGTTCAGCCACCCGGTGGGCCAAACGGTGCGTCAATTCCAAAGCGCGCCACACGGTCGAGACCGGCCACCTGCCTTCCCCATCCACCATCAGAGAAACACACCGCCATGTCGAAATTCTTGCCGTTCCTACGATCCGCTGGTGCGCGCCATGTAGCGGCTGCGCTCATTGTGGCCAGCACCTTGATCGCAGGGCCGTCGGTGGCCAGTGTCTGGACCGAGCAGGGTGACGCCGGGCAGACTCAGGCGACGGCGCAACAGACCTACTCCAACGGGCCCGCAGCCTCGCTAGACAGTATTGGAGGTTCGTTTGGTTCGATGTTCGACGTCGATCTGTACCTGATTCACATTGTGAATCCTGGTGCGTTTTCAGCGACCACTGTCGGCGGTACCCTGATGGATACCCAATTGTTTTTGTTCTCGTTGGGCGGCGCTGGCATCTACATGAACGACGATGACCCGCTTTACGCGATGGACGCGAATTCATTCCTGCTGTCGACCCTGGTCGCTGGCAGTGTGCTCGGCCCGGTTGCGGAGGGCTTCTACCTGCTGGGCATTTCTCTCAATGGGAATGACCCCACGAACGGGGCGCCTTCCAACGATCTACTGTTTGCCAGTGGTCTGTCGACAGAAATTCGGGGACCGAACGGATCCATATCGCCGGCGGTGCTTGGTGGCTTCACGGGTACCACCAACTTCGACGAGCAGGGTGCTTACACCATCAAGCTGACCGGCGTCAGCGCGGTGCCAGAACCCGCCAGCGGCTTGCTGGCCGCTCTGGCCTCGGGCTTGTGTGTTCTGGTCTCCCGCAAGGGCAGTCGCAAGGCCGCAGCCACCAAGGCAGCCTGAGCGACATCCTCGCGCCGCGTGCCATAGCGGCGCACCGATCGACACCCATTTGATGAGTACACAACCCATGAACAGCCTCAGCCGTACCCACAGCTCCTTGCACATCTTTGCTGCCCGCGTTTGGCCCATCAGCGCACTGTTGGTGGCGATCGGTTCGGCACAGGCTGGGGACGTCCCGGCCAACCTCGGTTCGGGACTGGGCGAAATTGTCAGCAGAGGGGTGGCCGCGCAGGCACCCGCCTCGGTGATCGGCCGGTCGCGTCAGGCCGACGCGGCCGCGGGTGACATGCTCACCGTCACAAGCGACGGCGTCATGCGAGACGCAGCCGGGCGGGTGCTGGTCAATATCATCGTTCATGGGCAGGCCAACCACGATCAGGTTCGCGCGGCTGTCAATGCGATGGCTGGTGTTTCGATCACCGCTGAAGACAAGCGCTACCGCGCGGGCGTCATCGAAGGTTATGTGCCCGAGCACATGCTGATCCGGCTGGCCAAGATGCGCGGCGTCACCGCGGTTCACGGCGTTAATCGACCGATTACCAACGTGGGTGCGACGACCCAGCAGGGTGTCGTGCAGCACCGTGTCGACCAGCTGCCGGCCAGCCTGAATGGCACGGGCATCACCATTGGCGTGCTGTCGGACTCCTACAACCTCGCGACCACCTTCGCCAGCGGCGCAGCGCTCACCATTCACGAGGCGCAGGACATCGCCACTTGCGATCTGCCCGGCCCCGGCAACCCCTGCGGCAACACTCAGCCCGTGGTCGTCTTCGAGGACGCCGCCGGCGGCCTGGACGAGGGTCGGGCCATGGCGCAGCTGATCCATGACATCGCGCCCAAGGCGCGCCTGGGGTTTGCCACGGCGTTCAGCGGCGACGTGGCGTTTGCCAACAACATCCGTGCGTTGGCTGGGATGCAGGGCCTGCCGAATTCGCGTCTGGATTTCGCCGCTCAGATCATCGTCGACGACGTGCAGTACTTCAATGAAGGCATGTTCGCCGACACCATCGTTGCCCAGGCGGTCGACGACGTCACCGCGCTCGGCGTGTCCTATTTTTCGTCGGCCGGCAACACACCGCCGACCCAGGGCTATGCGTCCGATTTCCGCTTGGTGCCGGTGGGCGCGAACGCCACGGCGGGTACCAACATCAATCTGAGCAATGTTCCGGCAGCGCTTTACGCTGGTGGATTCCACAACTTCCGTTCGGACGGTGGGCAGGACATCGCCCAGACCCTCAATCTGGGCACAGGTCGGCAATTGCGCATGACGCTGCAGTGGGACGATCCCTACGATGTCACGCCCTCGGTGCTGGGCGCGCTCATCCTCAACCAGCCTGGCAGCCTGACGGGACCCGGGCAGTCCTTCACGACCACGTTCAACAACCCGATCCTTGGCAAGCAATATCAGATTGATGTGCATGGCGATTCACCCACCAACGGGGTGGGCAATTTCGACGCCATCGTGGCCATCATTCAACCCGATGGCACAACGCTCACCACGGTCGACACGGGCAACGGCGAGACGTTCTCGTTTTACGCACCTCAGACGGGTAGCTACACCGTGCGGGTGACGGGCTACCTGAACGATACGGGAACCTTTGCCGTCAAGGTCAACGAAACCAGCGGCGTGTCTGGCATGACCAGCGACTTCAACCTCCTGTACTTCGACATGAATGGTACGTACAGAGGTTGCGTCTGTGAGAACAACCTGGCCACCAACCGCCCGGTTGAACTGCCCGGCACCGTTACCTTTCCCGCAGCCGTGAACACGGGGCAGGTGCAGTTGGTGATCGCCCGCGCCAACGTGCCGAGTGCGCCGATCGCGGCGAGCCGCCTGCGCTACAAGATGCTCAGCTCAAGCAACAACACGACAGGCTCGCCGGCCGAATACTTCTCGTACAGCACCCCCATCACCTATGGCCACAATTCGGCTGCCGGGGCCAATGGCGTGGCCGCGTACAGCCCCTTCCAGCCCAACATTCCGGAGGACTTCACCTCGACGGGGCCAGTGCGCATCGTCTGGGACCGGTTCAACAACCGCATCCCAGATGCCCAGCAGATCCGGCTGAAGCCCAACCTGGCAGCGATGGACGGTGGCAATACGACCTTCTTCACCTCGGATACGAATCGCGACCTGGACACCTTCCCCAACTTCTTCGGCACCAGTGCCGCCGCCCCGACGGCGGCCTCTATCGCGGCCTTGGTGTTGCAGAACAAGGGCGGCCCGGGCTCGGTGACGCCGGCGCAGATGCGCACGATGCTGCAGAACAGCGCTTTCCCGCACGACATGGACCCGTACCGCTCCAGCGGTACCTCCGTTGCCGCGCCGAATCGCGGCAAGGTGACCATCACGATGGAGGGCGACAATTCGACGACGGCGCGTACAGACCCCAACGCCATCACCATTGCATACACAGGCCCGAGCAGCATCGCGAGCATCATTTTCGACGCGACCAACGGCAACCCTGGTGGTGGCAGCGTTGTCAATCCCAGTACACCTGGCTTGGTGTTCGATGTGCGCGCCGTATCGAGTGGCGGTCAGCCCTTCGTGGTCGGATCGGGCAGCGTGGGTCTGACGGCGGCCAATGTGGCAGCCACGTTCTCCAACCAGGCCCCCGCCCCGGCAGTTGCCAACATGTTCTTCGCGATGAACCTGGCCTTTACGCCGGGCTCGTTCACCGGCGGCAAGGCGCTTCGCTTTGGCGTGTCGCGTGCCACCTTCCGCTCTGCCTTCTCGCCGGCTACTGGTGATTCACGTGCGGCCAACTCGGGCGATCTGGGCGGCGCGGTGACGCGTTTGCCTGCAGGTACGGCAGCCACCGGCGGCATCACCTACACCGGCACGTTGGCCGATGGTTCCACCTTCAGCGGTACCCTGACCAACCGCGTCGGAGCGGGCTACTCGTTCCTGGATGGTTTCGGGTTCATCAATGCACAAAGCGCGGTGAACCAGCCGATTCCCTGAGACTGGTAGTCTCGTCAGCGCATCGGCCGTGTCGCCGGTGCCTGATCCAAGGGCGTCGAGGAGCGGCAGCGCTCCCCCCTCGACGCCTCTCTTGCGTCCGGCAACCCTGCGCACAATCTATGCGTCGGCTTTGCCGGTGCGACGAGCTGACTTTGACCGAGGCACCGGCGGCGCCTGCTGCTCACGCTCTGAGAGTCGACCCGAAACGTATTTGTGCAAGACGCTGGCAATCAGCGTTTGGTATGGCAGGCCCTGCTCAAGTGCCTTCACTTGAATGTCCTGCAAATCACCCGACGACATGCGGATGTTCACACGGCGGTCCTTGATCGCGGTGGCGCGGGCGGCGGATTTGAACTTCGCGAGTTCGACTTTCGTGGCAACCGACTGGAGCTTTCCATGCTCGAAGGCGGAAAGGACTTCCACTTCGTATGCATCGGATTTGGGCATCTGAAACTCCCTTGTTCAAGTCGTCTCGCGTGGCCTTCCGGCTGGGGTATTTCGCTGGATTGGGGTGGGCCAGGCAATGTCCCACGCATGTTGCTCTCGGTGGCCGGACTCTCCAAGCAGGCGAAGTCAGATATCGTCCGCAAACTCCCCCGTTTCCGTCGGCGGCGCATCGAAGCCATAGTGCTCCGCCAGCCTCGCCCAGGCCTCGTCGGCGGTCTCGACGAAGTGGAACAGGCCCAGGTCGCCGGCGCTGATCATGCCGGTGTCCACCAGGTACTGGAAGTTGATCAGCTTCTCCCAGAACGCGCGGCCGAAGAGCAGGATCGGGCGCTTGCGGCTCTTGCCCGTCTGCACCAGGGTCATGGTCTCGAACAGTTCATCCAGCGTGCCGAAGCCGCCCGGGAAGCACACCAGCGCGATGCTGCGCATCAGGAAGTGCATCTTGCGCAGTCCGAAGTAGTGGAACTGGAAGCACAGCTCGGGCGTGATGTAGGGGTTGGGCGCCTGCTCGTGCGGCAGCACGATGTTCAGGCCGATGCTCTTGCCGCCCACCTCGTGCGCGCCGCGGTTGCCGGCTTCCATGATGCCCGGGCCGCCGCCGGTGACGACGTAGATCGGTGTGTCCAGTTTGCGTGAGCGCTCGGTGACCAGCGCGCCGAAGCGCCTGGCCTCGTCGTAGTAGCCGCTCATGGCCATCTGCATCTCGGCGCGGTTGAGTGCCGCGATGTCGCTGCCTCGGCGCGCCTCGTGCAGCCGGGCCTTGGCCACATCGGGCGGGGCAATGCGGGCCGAGCCGAAGATCACGATGGTGGACTCGATGCGCAGCTCGGCCTGCACCAGTTCGGGCTTGAGCAGCTCCAGCTGCATGCGCACCGGGCGCAGCTCCTCGCGCAGCAGGAACTCGGTGTCGGTGAAGGCCAGCCGGTAGGCACTCTCCGGCCCGTCGTAGCGGCCCGCAGCGCTGGCGGCCTGGGCGTCTTCTTCGGCGGTGGGGAAATTGCGCGCGGTCAGCGCCTCGGGCCACTCGGGCCGCGCGGGAGGTGGTGTGCTGTTCATGCCCGAAGCTTAAGCGAAGGGCGCGGGCCGGCACTGGACCCGATCGCGGCCGCGGTGCTTGGCCTCATGGAGCGCCAGGTCGGCCCGGGCCAACACTGCTTCGATGCTGGTGTCGGTGGCAAACGGCCGGCCCGACAACGGCAGGGCCAGGCCGCAGCCGGCTACAGTGGCCGCATGGATGCCCCCTGGACCCCCAGCGCCCTGACGCTGGACCTGGACGACACGTTGTGGCCGATCTGGCCCATCATCGCCCGTGCCGAGCGCGTCATGCTGGCCTGGCTGCGCGAAGCGGCGCCCGCCACCGTGGCGGCGCACGACGCCAAGGCCATGCGCGCACTGCGCGATGGCTTGCTCCGGGCGCGGCCCGAGTTGGCCACCGACCTGACCACGCTGCGGCGCGAGTCGATCCGCCTGGCCTTGCGCGCCAGCGGTGACGATGCGGCGCTGGCCGAACCCGCGTTCGAGGTGTTCTTTGCCGAGCGCCAGCGTGTGGAGCTGTACGAGGACGCCTTGCCGGCGCTGCGGCGCCTGGCCGCGCGCTGGCCGATCGTGGGGGTGACCAACGGCAACTCTGACCTGGCGCGGGCGGGCCTGTCGGGCTATTTCGTGGACTGCATCAGTGCGCGCAGTTTCGGTGTTGGCAAGCCGGCCGCGCCGATCTTTCATGCCGCCTGCGGACGCATGGGCATGGCGCCCGCGCAGGTGCTGCACATCGGCGACGACCCGGCGCTGGACGTCGACGGTGCCCTGGCCGCCGGTTTGCGCGCGGCCTGGGTTCAGCGGCCGGGGCAGGTGGCCCAGGGTGTGCCGGTGGGCGTGCCGCACCACCACGTGGGCGACCTGGCCGAGTTGGCCGATCGCCTGGGCGCCTGATACCGACTTGCATTCAACGCGCCAACTTCGTTGCTTCGCCTTGCCGTGCGACAGCACTGTCTGCGGCTTCGCGCCTATTTGTCGCATTGACCGCAAATCGGTCTGCGCGGGCTGGCTGGCCAGCATCACTGCTGCAGCATCGTGAGCTGGGTGTCGGTGTGCCGCAGGCGCACCGCCAGTGCGCGCGCGATGGCCGTCATGAGGTTGAAGGCCAGCATCTTGTGCTCCTCGGCCAGGGCCTCGTACTGGCTGTGCGACAGCACGTACAGGTCGGTGTCGGTTTGCGCCACCGCGTCGTTGCCGCGCGGGCGGCGGTCCAGGAAGGCCAGGCCGCCGAAGAAGTCGCCACGGCCGTACGAGCCGATGTGGCGCAGGCCGTCGTTGCCCACGTGCGCGAAGGTGCGCACCGTGCCGCGTCGAATCCAGAAGATCTCGTCGCCGGGATCGCCCTGGGCATAGATGGTCTGGCCCGCGGCAACGCTGCGCAGCTCGATGCGCGCCTCCAGATCGCGCAGCGTGTCGAGCTTGCGGTGGCGAAACAGCTCCATGTCTTGCAGTTGCAGCAGCGTCTCGGCCTTCGGCCCAGCGTCCTGCTCGTCGAGCAGGCGGTCTTCCACCCACTCGATCGCCGTGTCCAGCTCGGGGAACATGCGCACCATGGGGTCGCTCGGGTTCACCACACCGGTCTGCTCGAGGAATTCGCGCAGGTTGCGGCCATTGGGCAGGCGCTCGCGCACACCGCACAACAGCAGCATGGCCCCACGTTCACGCAGGCTCTCTCGCAGGTTCTGCAGCAGGTGCACGGCGGTCACGTCCACCGATTGCACGCGCTTCAGATCGAGGATCAGGTAGCGGCATTGGTCGAGCTCGGGCTCGATCTCGCCATGCAGCTGTTGCGTGGTGCCGAAGAACAGGCTGCCCTGCAGCTCGAAGATCACCGCCTGGCCGCCGCGTTGCTCGATGGCGCGGATCTCCGCCTCCGGGCGGTACCAGGTGGACGAGAGCTGATTCACGCGCGCCTTGCGTCGCACCACCGAGGCGCCGATCTGCTCGCGCACGAACAGGATGATGGCCAGTGCCACACCCACCGCCGACGCGGCGATCAGGCCGATGGTCAGCGCCACCACCACCACCGCCAGCACCACGGCGAAATCGAACACCGTGGAACGCGATTCAATGAAGCGCAGCGGCTCCCGGTCGATCATGCGCAGGCCGATGACGATGAGGATGCCGGCCAGCGCGGCCACCGGGATCCAGGCCATGAACGAGCCCAGGATCAGCGCCGCCACCAGGGCCAGCACACCCTCGAACACGCCCGACATGCGGGTCTGCGCGCCACTGCCCAGGTTCACCGCCGTGGCGCCCATGGTGCCGGCACCGGGCATGCCGCCCACGGCCGTGGAGCAGATGTTGGCAATGCCCTGGCCGATCAGTTCGCGATCCGAATCGTGGCGGGTTCGGGTGAGCTGATCGACCACCACGCAGGTCTTCAGCGTGTCGATGGACAGCAGCGCCGCCAGCGTGATCGCGCTGCCGAACAGGCCCGCCACCTGCCCCAGGCGCAGGTTGCCGATTTCATGCCAGCGCCCGCTGATCGACGCGACGTAGCCATCCATCGCCGCGCCCAGGTTGCCCACCACCAGCGGGTTCTGGGTGGTCTGCAGCATCGAGCTGTCGTGCGTGGCCAGACCGAAATAGGCGGCCACGCCGGCAGCGATGCCCAGGATGGTGCCGGGCACGCGGGTGGTGATGCGCGGCGCCACCACGGCCACCAGCACGGTGGCTCCGCCGATGGCCAGGCTGCGTTGGTCCCAGCCGGCGGGCGAGGTCAGGGCGTCCCACCACGGCGTGCCGACCTTGGCGCCGACGAACTTGGGGATCTGGCTGCCGACGATGATCAGGCCCACCCCCGACAGGTAGCCACTGACCACCGGGTAGGGGATGTAGCGGATCAGCCGCCCGACGCCGACGAAGCCCAGCAACAGTTGCACCAGGCCACACAGCACGCCCAGCATGATCAGCAGCAGCACGATGTTGCCGGCGGCCACACCCTGGGCCGTGAGCTCGATGGCAAAGGCACTGAGCACCGCCGCAGCAGGCGCGCAAGGGGCACTGATCAGCCGATCGGTGCCGCCCAGCGTGGACGCCACCAGGCCGATCACCGTGGCGCCGATGACTCCGGACAGTGCGCCGATGGCGGCATAGCTCGGGCCCACCGCCGAATACACCGTGACGCCAAAGGCGATGGATGCCGGCAGCGCCACCAGCATGGCGGCCAGCGCCCCCCAGAAGTCGCCGGGCGCGTGCCGGCGGGCCAGGAGCGGCGCGAGCCCACCGAGCAGCAGGTTCTTGGGCGGCGGGGGAGCACTCACCGGTTCGAGTATCCCGAACGCACAGAACGCGGGTCAAGACCACGGCCGGACGCAACGCGCTTCATCGGTCGCCTTTGGCTCGGCTCAGCCGTGCGGCGCGCCCTTGGGGACACGTCCGGGCTTCACGCGGGTTCCACCGCAAAGCTCAGCCCGGCGTGCTGGGCCAGGCGGCGCATCAAGGGCGCGCCCATCGCGGCGGCCGGGGTCCAGATGCCACCGGGCGTGTCGGTGGCGTCGAGCAGCAGGCACGCAGCGGCCTCGGTGATCATCTTCGAGGTCGAGCCGTAGCCCGGGTCGCGGTCGCCCTTCACCGCAACGCGCAATTGGTGTCCCTGGCTGTCGTCGCCGATGAACAGCAGATCGTAGAAACCGGATTCGCGCTCCTCGCGCGACGGGCCCTCGCCCGGCTGCGGGCCGCCTTCGCCGCCCAGCGACTTGTCCGCGGCCACCGCGTTGGCGATCGCCTGGCCCTTGTCGCCCGGGCCGGTGAGCAGCATCTCGTCGTAGACGAAATCGGTGCCGTAGGCATGCTGCAGCAGCGCATTGCTGCGGTGCACGTTGCGGGTGTTGATGGCGGCCATCACGAAGGGCGCCGCCCATTGACCCAGGTCCGCCTCGAGCATTGGTCGGTTGCCGGAGGGCTGCCTCGGGCCATGGAAGCCCGGGGTCAGCGAGAACGGGTCGCGCAGCAACTCGAGCACGCGCGGGTCCTTCTGGGCGGCGGCCATGGTGGCCTTCAGGCTGGCCGCGGTGCCGCCGGAGAAGGTGCCTTTCATCTTGCGCACCCGGCCGCGCACCCGGCTGGCCGGCGCGCCATGTCGGGCCTTCATCTCGGTTTGAAGCAGCCAGACGCCCAGGTCGAAGGGGATGGAATCGAAGCCGCAGGAGAACACGATGCGGGCGCCGCTGCGTTGCGCCGCGACTTCGTGCGCGTCGATCATCTGGCGCATCCAGGCCGGCTCGCCGCACAGATCCACGTAGTCCACGCCGGCGTTCGCGCAGGCGGCCAGCAGTTCGTTGCCATACAGCTGGTAGGGGCCGACGGTGGTGAGCACCAGGTGGGTCTGCGCCACCAGGGCCTGCAGGCTGGCGGGGCTGGCGCTGTCGGTCACCACCAGGGGGGTGCCGGCAGGGGCGCCGAGCTCGTCGCGCACCGCCACCAGCTTGTCCGCACTGCGGCCACCCATGGCCCAGCGCAGGCCACTGCCGGCGGGGTATTGCTTGAGCAGGTATTCGATGACCAGGCGGCCGGTGAAGCCGGTGGCGCCGTGGACGACGAGGTCGAAGGGTTTGGGCATGGGCGTCCTTGCGGTGGGCAGTGGGCAGGTTCGGAGGCGGACGCGCATTCTGGGCTGAAAAATGTTTGCCGAGGCTCAACCCCACCAAGGCCCCGGCGCCGTATGAGTGAAGGTGGGCACTGCGCGGTGTGGTGCCTCAGGCCTTGGAGACCCGAATGATGAACCCCAGCCGACGCAGGCTCATGTGTGGCGCCACCGGTGGCGCACTGCTGTGGATGGCGGCCGGACCGATGCGCGCGCAGGTGGCCGACAAGGCCCTGATCCTGCCGATGCCGCCGGTGCTCCGCCCGCCCCGACTGGTGGTGAGCGGTGCATCCCTGCCCGTGCAGTTGCGCTCGGTGTCGCTGCGGGCCGAGGTGAGCGGCCGCATGGCGCTGACGACCGTGGCCTTGGAGTTCTTCAATCCGAATCCACGCGTGCTGGAAGGGGAGCTGCAATTTCCGCTGCTGGAGGGCCAGAGCGTCGTGGGCATGGCCATGGACGTGGACGGCGCGTTGCGCGAGGCCGTGCCGGTGGACAAGGCGCATGGCGAGGCCGTGTTCGAGGACGTCACCCGCGCCCGCATCGATCCGGCGTTGCTGTCGGCCACCGAGGGCAACAACCACAAGTTGCGCGTCTACCCGATCCCGGCCAACGGCACCAAGCGGGTGCTGATCCGCTATGCCGAGACCTTGTCGATGCGCAGCGGCCGAATCGCCTACCGATTGCCGCTGGAGTTTGGCGAGCGATTGGCCGAACTGGCCGTGGCCATCCGCGTCACCGGCGCCGACGCGCCGCCGCAGGCCACGGCCGGCGGCTTGGCCGTGCCCGCATTCGTGGCCGGCGGCGGTGGCCACAGCCTGGAATGGAGCCTGCGCGACCTCAGTCCGCGCGGCGTGCTGGACGTCGACATCGCGGCCGCGCCCGGCGGCAGCGTGGTCACCGGCGAACGCCAGGGCCGCGCCTACTTCGTGGCACAACTGGCCGTGCCGCAGGAGCGTCAAGCGCGCACGCTGCCGCGCGTGGTGCAGATCGTGTGGGACAACTCGGGCTCAGGCGCCGATCGCGACCACGGCCGCGAATTTGCGCTGCTCGACAGCTACTTCGCAGTCGCCCGCGATGTGGAGGTGCGGCTGCAGCGGGTGAGCCACGCGGCCGAGCCGGTGCTGGTGTTCAAGCTGCGTGGCGGTGATTGGAGCGCGCTGCGCCGCAGTCTGGAGGCCACGCTGTACGACGGCGCGACGGACCTCGGTTCGCTCACGGTCGACAGGGCCGCCGGCGAGTTGCTGCTGTTCAGTGACGGGCTGTCCAACTTCGGTGCCCAGCGCCTGGCCACGCCCCGAGTGCCGGTGTTCGCCATCTCGTCGGCGGTGCGCAGCGATGCGGCGCGCCTGCGCGGGTTGGCCGAGGCCGGTGGCGGTGCCTTCATCGATCTGCTGGCGCGCACGCCCGACGAGGCCCGCGCACTGCTGCTGGAGCGCAGCACGCGCTTGCTGCGGCTGGAGTCGAATGGCGCGCGGCGCCTGGTGTCGGCCTCGGCCCGACCCGATGCGGGCTGGCTCACCGTGGCCGGTGAACTGGCCGAACGGCAAACCCGCATCAAGATGACGCTGGAGCATCCCGATGGCCGCCAGCAGGTGGTGGACCTGCCGGTGGAAGCAGGCGGTCACGAGGGCAGCCTGGCGCCGCAAACCTGGGCCCGCCTGCAGATCACGGTGCTGGAAGCCGACGAGGCGCTGAACCGCGCCGAGATCCGACGCGTTTCGCGCGACTTCGGCATCGTCACCCGCGAGACCTCGCTGATCATCCTGGACCGCGCCGAGGACTACGCCCGCCACGACATCACCCCGCCCCCCGAACTGTCCAAGGCCGTCGAGGCCTTGCGCGGCAGCGCTCGCCTGGCCCAGCAGCGCAGCACGCAGGCGCACCTGGACCAGGTGGCCCGACTGTTCGAGCAGAAGCGGGCCTGGTGGGAGCGCGATTTCCCGAAGGATGAATGGCGCAGAAAGGACGCGTCCAAGTCGGAGATGCCCTCTGCTGGGGCGCGTGTCCAGGAATCGTCACGGATTCAGCGCAGCGACATGGTCGCGCCGGCAGCGCACCCGCACCCGCACCCTCACCCGCACCGGCGATGTCCGTGGCCGGCGGTGCGGTCGCGCCGCGCTCGGCGGCGACCGGCAACGCATTGGCCGGCCCCGGCGCCCTGGCCAAGTCGCGTGGCGAAGGCGATGCGCAGCGTGACCCGCAGGCCGTGATCCGCCTGCGCGCGCCGACGCTGGATGCGCCGTACATGAAGCGCCTGGGCGCCACGCCCACTGCGCAGCTGTACCGCGTCTACCTCGACGAACGCCCGGGCCAGGCCAACAGCACCGCCTTCTTCCTCGACGTGGCCGAATTGCTGTACGAACGTGGCTTGCCCGACCTCGCCCTGCGGGTGCTGTCGAACCTGGCCGAGATGGATCTGGAAAACCGCCAGGTGCTGCGCATCCTGGCGCAACGCCTGCTGCAGGCCAGCCAGCCCAGGCTGGCCATCCCGCTGCTGCGCAAGGTGCTGGTGCTGGCGCCGCACGAGCCGCAATCGCACCGCGACCTGGGCCTGGCCCTGGCCGCCGACGGCCAGACCCAGGCGGCGGTGGACCAGCTGAGCGAGGTGCTGCTGCGGCCCTGGCCACGCTTCCCGGAGGTGGAACTGATTGCCCTGGCCGAGCTGAACGCCATCGTGGCCACCCAAGGCCGTGGCGTGGACACCTCGCGCATCGACCCGCGGCTGCTGCGCAATCTGCCACTGGACCTGCGCGCCGTGCTCACCTGGGACACCGACAACACCGACGTGGACCTGTGGGTCACCGACCCGAACGGCGAGCAGGCCTACTACGGCAATGCGCTGACCTACCAGGGCGGGCGCATGTCGCGCGATGCCACGGGGGGCTACGGCCCCGAGGAGTATTCGCTGCGGCGAGCCAAGCCGGGCCTGTATCGCGTGGAGGCCAAGTTCTACGGCCAGCGCCAGCAGATCGTGTCGGCCTTCACCACCGTGCAGCTGGTGCTGAGCACGCACTTCGGCACGCCTCGGCAAACGGACAAGCGCGTCACCTTGCGCCTGCGCGAGCCCAAGGAGCGGGTGTTCGTCGGCGAGTTCGAGGTGCGCTGAGCGCGACCGCGCCGTTGAGCACTTTGCCAGCGGGTGGCTGGCAAAGTGCTCGATCCGTGCAGACGGCTGATCGGTTCGCTGGCTTCCGCCTGGCGCCGCCCGTTGCGAAACTGCTGTTCAACGCAGGCCCGCATCGATGGTGGTGGCGGTGGCCGTCAACCGGAAGCCTTGAAATGACCCGATTCGTCGATGTGAGCGCCATGGCCCAACTCGTTCAACGCGTGGGCCTGGCGCCCTTGCTGGCGCAAATGGCCAATGCCCTGCGCGAGGACTTCCTGCGCTGGGACGAGTTTGACAAGAGCGCCCGCGTGGCCAGCCATTCGGACCTGGGCGTGATCGAGCTGATGCCGGTGTCCGACGCGCAGCGCTATGCCTTCAAGTACGTCAATGGCCACCCCGGCAACACCGCGCTCGGCCTGTACACGGTGATGGCCTTCGGCGTGCTGGCCGAGGTGGGCACGGGCCGGCCGTTGCTGCTGTCCGAATTGACGCTCACCACCGCGTTGCGCACGGCCGCCACGTCGGCCATGGCGGCGCGCGCGCTGGCCAGGCCCGCTTCGCGACGCATGGCCCTCATCGGCAATGGCGCGCAAAGCGAATTCCAGGCCCTGGCCTTCCACCACCTGGTGGGCATCACCGAGATCCGCGCGTTCGATGTGGAGCTGTCCGCCACGGCCAAGCTGCAGCGCAACCTGGCCAACGTGCCCGGCCTGACCGTCACGCGCGCCACCAGCGTTGCCGAGGCGGTGCGCGGTGCCGATGTCGTCACCACCGTCACGGCAGACAAGGCCCGCGCGACCATCATCACCCCCGAGATGATCGAGCCCGGCATGCACATCAACGGGGTGGGCGGGGATTGCCCCGGCAAGACCGAGCTGCACCCCGAGGTGCTGCGCAGCGCACGGGTGTTCGTCGAGTACGAGCCGCAGACCCGGGTCGAGGGCGACATCCAGCAACTGCCGGCCGACTTTCCCGTGGTGGAGCTGTGGCGCGTGCTCGCCGGAACGGCGCCGGGCCGGCAGAGCGCCGAGCAGGTGACGGTGTTCGATTCGGTCGGCTTCGCGCTGGAAGACTACACCGCGCTGCGTCTGGTGCACCGATTGGCCACCGAGCTGGACCTCGGCGAGGACGTGGACCTGGTGCCTCCTGCCACCGACCCCAAGGACCTGTTTCGCTTCACGCGCACGGCCACGCCGCTGCGCCGCGTGGCCTGAAGCGCTGCCTCAAAGCCCCAGGCGCTCTGGCGCCAGATAGGCCAGGCGCCAGGTCTCGAAGGGCACCGAGGGCTCGGCCTCGATGCGCCGCTGCGCGGCCACCGAATCGCGCGACATGGCCTCGAACTGGGCCTGCAGTTCGGCGGTGTAGGGCAGCTCGATCAGCTGGCGCTTGCTCGACTCGGCCTGAGCGCGGATGAAGCGCGTGTACGACTGGTTGAAATCGCGCGCCATCGCGTCCAGCACACGGGCCGAAGACAGCTGGTGTGGCGCGTTCAGGGTGGCCTGTGCGCGCACCAGCGCCGCGCGGTGCAGATCGCCACCGAGGGCGGCATCCAGCGCGGCGGCAATCGGCCTGCACTCGGCCAGGATCTCGGCGGCCCAATCGGTGAGTGCGATGGCCCGGCCATCCCGCTCCAGCATCAGGCCGGGTTCGCGTCCACGTGCGGCGGTCAAGTGCTGATTGTTGGCCAGCGCAACGTTCTCTTCCGGCGAATCGGGCGGGCTCGCACTGCCCAGACAGTGCAGCAGAAACACATCCAGCATGCGCATGGTGTCGGTGTTGATGCCCACGGGCACGAACGGGTCGAGGTCCATGCAGCGCACCTCGACGTATTCCACGCCGCGCTCGCGCAGTGCATGCAGCGGCCGCTCGCCGGGGTGGATCACACGCTTCGGTCGGATCGTGCCGTAGAACTCGTTCTCGATCTGCAGCAGACTGGTGGCCAGCTGGTTGTATTCGCCACCCAGGTTGCGGATGCCGATCTGCTCATACGGCGGGAACGGGCGGGTGAGCGCGCCATGCAATGAGCCGGCGTAGCTCTCCAGGCTGTTGTAGCTGACGGCCAATGCCGCCTGCGCATCGCTCTGGTAGCCCAGGCGCCCCATGCGCAGCGAGGTGGCATGCGGCAGGTACAGGCTGCTTTCGGACAGCCGTTGCAGGCCATGCTCGCGCCCTTCGACAAAGCTGGGGCACACCGCCGGCGAGGCACCGAACAGGTACAGCAGCACGAAGGCATGGCGGCGGAAGTTGCGGATCAGGCCGAAGTAGTCGGCATTGCTCAGCCCCGGCATCGACCAGTTGTAGTGGATGCCCGAAATGGTCTGCATGCGGCGCCCATAGCGGTGGCCCAGGCCCATGCGGTAGACGCTCTTGGCGCGGCCCACGTTGCTGCTGCCGTAGCTGCCGATCGGGATGTTCTCGTCCGGCGGCAGGCCGCAGGGCATGCTGCCCACCCACATCAGCTCATCGCCCAGCGCGCGGTAGGTGAACTGGTGGATCTGTGTGATCTCGGCCTCGACGGCTTCCACACTGGGGTGAACGCCGGTGATCATCTCCAGCTGCGACTCGCAATAGTCGGTGGTGATGCGCGGGTGGGTGAGTGCCGAGCCCAGCGCCGCCGGGTGCGGCGTCAGGGCCAGGCGGCCGTCCGGTTGGGCGCGCAGGCTTTCTTTCTCGATGCCGCGGCGGATGCCGCGCAGGCGGTCGGCGGACGGGGCCGTCAGGGGGGCAGTCGGACGGTTCATGGCATCGTGGCTGGTCGTTTTGAGGCGCGACCGTATCAGGTTTGCTCGGGCTTTGCCGCCGGTCGGCGCAATCCGACGGGTTGGGGCAGGGCTCCTCGAAGCATCCGGCGCGCGCACCCTGATTCTGCGGTAAGGCGCCTGGTCAGGGGGCGTGTCGGCCGCGCCGGCCGGCGCAGACCGGGCAGCCCGGCTGGCGTGCCATGCGAATCTCGGTCCACTCCATGCTGCGCGCGTCGAGCATCTGCAGGCGACCGGCGAGTGAGCGTCCCACGCCCATCAGCAGCTTCAGGCCTTCAGCCGCCTGCATGGTGCCGATGATGCCCACCAGCGGGGCGAACACGCCCATGGTGGCGCAGCGCACCTCCTCGAACGTGGACTCGGGCGGGAAGATGCAGGCGTAGCACGGCGCGTCGGCCTGACGCGTGTCGTAGACCGAGATCTGGCCATCGAAGCCGATCGCGGCGCCCGAGACCAGCGGCTTGCGGTGCTGCACGCAGGCGGCGTTCACGGCGTGGCGGGTGGCGAAGTTGTCCGAGCAATCCAGCACCACATCGGCCTGGGCCACGGCCGCGTCCAGCCAGGCGGCGTCGGCACGCTGCACGACGGGCAGCACCTGCACCTCGGGGTTGATGGCGGCAATGGTCTGGCGCGCCGACTCGGCCTTGGGCTGGCCCACGCGAGACAGGTTGTGGGCGATCTGGCGCTGCAGGTTGGTGACGTCCACCATGTCGTGGTCCACCAGGGTGATGCGGCCCACGCCGGCCGTGCCCAGGTACAACGCCACCGGAGAACCCAGGCCGCCCGCGCCGATCACCAGGGCGTGCGAGGCCAGCAACGCCTGCTGGCCTTCGACGCCGATCTCGTTGAGCAGAATGTGGCGCGAGTAGCGCAGCAGTTGGTCGTCGTCCATGGGTGCGAAGGATACGGCCTGCGGCGCGCCCACCGGGTGCCGTCCCACCTGGGCCAAGAAACGAAGAAGCCCGCTCGCCGCGGGCTTCTGGGCGGGCTTGGCCCGGCCAGGCTACTGCTTGTCGGAGCTCAGCTCGGCCTTGCGCACGCTCTGCGTCTTGCTCACCGCCACCGGCTTGCCCTTGAGCTGGTTCAGCGCCTGCAGCAGCGGGAAATCCTCTGCGCCGCCAAACTCGGGCAAGGGCTTCGGCGGCTCCTTGCTCTTGGCGGTCTGCTCTTCGAGCTTCTTGCGGGCTTCTTCGCGGGCCTTCTCGCGCGCCGGATCCTTGTCCGCGTCCTTGCCACCGTCCCGGTTGTTGGACAGGTGTTTCTCAAGGTCGGCCTCACGCACGCGCAGCGCGGCGAAGACGTTGCCCTCGGCGGTTTCATCGAGCCACACGTCCGGCACGATGCCGGTGGCCTGGATCGTGCGGCCGCTGGGCGTGTAGTAGCGCGCGGTGGTGATCTTCAGGGCCGTCTCGGGCGAAAGCTGGCGCACGGTCTGCACCGAACCCTTGCCGAAGGTCTGCGCGCCCATGACGGTGGCGCGCTTGTGATCCTGCAGCGCACCGGCCACGATCTCGCTGGCCGAGGCCGAGCCTTCGTTCACCAGCACCACCAGGGGCACGCTCTTCAGCGCAGCCGGCAGCTTCTTCAGCGGATCGGCACCGCGGCGCACGTAGTACTCGGGCGTGGCCTTGTAGACGGCCTTCGAGTCGGCCAGCTGACCATTGGTGGACACCACGTCCACGCCGCTGGGCAGGAAGGCCGCCGACAGCGCCACGGCACCTTCGAGCAGACCACCCGGATCGTTGCGCAGGTCGAGCACCAGGCCCTTGAGCTGCGGTTCGGCCTTGTAGATCTCTTCGACCTTGCGCACGAAATCGTCCACCGTGCGGTCCTGGAACTGGCTCACGCGCAGCCAGGCATAGCCCGGCTCCAAGACCTTGGAGCGCACGCTTTGCACCCGGATCTCTTCGCGCACGATGGTGACGGGGAAGCTGCGGTTCTCGTCCTTGCGGTAGATCGTGAGCTGCACCTTGGTCTGCGGCTCGCCGCGCATCTTCTTGATGGCCTGGTCCATTGACAGGCCCTTGACGAAGGACTCGTCGATCTTGGTGATCAGGTCGCCCGACTTGATGCCCGCGCGGAAGGCCGGTGAACCTTCGATCGGCGAGACCACCTTGACCAGCCCGTCTTCCATGCCGATCTCGATGCCCACGCCGACGAACTTGCCGGTGGTGCCTTCGCGGAATTCCTTGAAGCTCTTCTTGTCGAAATAGACCGAGTGCGGATCGAGCCCCGCCACCATGCCGCCGATGGCGTCGCCGATGAGCTTCTTCTCGTCGACCGGCTCGACGTAGTCGCTCTTGACCATGCCGAACACCTGGGCGAGCTGCTGCAGCTCTTCCAGCGGCAGTGGCGAAACCGAGTTGCGGGCGAAGGCCTGCAACTGCATGGTTGTCAATGCGCCGGCCACCGCGCCCAGCGCCAACAGCCCAGCCACCTTGAGTTTGCCGCTCATGTCGACCTCAACCTTCAGCCCAGACAGGGCATCAAAATCATGGCGGCAGTATAAGTGGCCACCAGCTTTCGCGTGCGTGGCCGGCGCTGTCGATTCCCCCTGAACAGGGTCATTGGTTCGGGTGGTTTTGCACAACTTTGCGTGCGCTGGCGCCCCCGGCAGGAATCGAACCTGCATCTAGCGCTTAGGAGGCGCTCGTTCTATCCATTGAACTACGGCGGCGGGCGGGCGTATTTTGGCATGTGGGTTGGCCTTCGGTCAGTTGAAGCGCCAGGACCAGATCAGGTCGAAGGCCGTGGTCTCGCCGGTCTGCGCGCGCAAGGTGAAGCGCTGAGCCACGCGGTAGATCAGCTGCCATGTGCCGGTGGTGGCGTTCAGGCTGCGCTCGTAGCCCACGTACCAGCGGCGCGAGAGCTGCTTGCCCAGGCTGACGATGGTCTCGCGCACGGTGCCGTCGGTCTGGCGCACCGAGAAATCGGTGATGCCCAGCGCACCGAGCAGTTCGTCGGTGGGTGCCTTGCCCTCGCCCGCGAGCAGGGCCACGGCGGCACGCTGCAGCAGCGCGGTGTCGGTGCGGCCCAGGCCATCCGGGCCGCGGCCAAGCACCAGCCAGGACAGCTTGTCCATTTCGCTCATGTCGGGCTCGCTGTGCAGGCGGATGCGTGGCGCGAGCGCGGTGCCGGTGATGGCCACGCCCACCTGGGCGTCGATGTTCGGGCGCACGGCCAGCACGTCGAGCCGCGGGTTGTTGGCGGGGCCACTGAAACTGATCTCGCCGCGCGAGATCTCCAGCTTCTGCCCGTAGGCGGCGTAGCTGCCGCCCAGGGCGCGCACGGTGCCGTTCAGCGACATCTGCCCGCCCGGGCTGCTGACCCGCAACTCGCCGCGAACGCCGGTGTCCAGCCCGCGACCACGCAGCTTCAGGGCGTTGCCCAGCTCGATGACCACCGCGACCTCGGCGTTGCGCAGCGGGGTGGGCAAGGCGCCGGCGGCCACGCGTTCGTCGTCCGGGCCGGGCGCACCGGCGCCTTCGCGTGGCACCACCGTCACGTCGCTGTCGAGCCCTGGGGCGTCGCCCTGGCTGAGGTCGATCAGGCCCTCATCCAGCACGAATCGGCCGTCCACCTTCAGGCGTTGCGGATCGAGCGCCACGTCGGCCTTGCCGCTGGCCACCAGGCGCCGGTCGATGCGGCCCAGCAACCGGAAGTGGTCGGCCAGCACCTGCAGTTGCGCCGACGGCCGGGCGCCCAACGTGGCGGCGCCACTGAGCTCCAGCGTGCCTTCGCCGGCCTTGAAGCGCATGCGTTCGATGCGGGCGCGATCGCCACTGAGCGTCAGCGACAGCTCGCCGTCGCTGAGCACGATGCCTTGCAGCACATTGCGCGCACCCAGCCCCTGACCACTCATCTGGCCGCTGATCTCGGGTGCGCCCACGCTGCCGGCCACGACCGCGCTGGTGTGCAGGCTCCCGGACAGCCGCCAACCCGGGGGCACCCAAAGACCCCAAACACCCAGCTTGTCCACGCGTGCCTCGACCACGCCCTGCAGTGGTGAGCCGGCCTCTGGCCAGCGCGCGGTGGGTGCGGTGCGGATCACCTGCGCCCCGGCCATCTGCCCGATCTGGCTGCCCGCCAGGCCTTGCGCAAATTGCCACAGGCCGTCATGGGCGGTGAGCGCCAGGCGAAGCTCGCTCAGCCCCATCGCCTGGATGGTCCCGAGCTCGTCGGTGACCTGCAGGTCACCGCCCAGACGCTCGAGCACGATGTCGGCATCCAGGCGCTCCGCACGGTGGATGTCGATGCGGCCCGCCAGTGTGAGGTCACCACCCCAGCCCACCGTGGGCTGCAACTTCTGCAGCACGCCGGGCACGTTCAGCGTCTCCAACTCGGCGCTCAGGTCGAAGCGCGGGCTGCTGCCGGGCCCGGCTTGCCAGTCCGCCTGCCGCCAGCGCAACGCGGTGCTCAGCAACTGCACCCGGCCCGGGGCAACGCGCAGCGCGCGAATCGCGCCGTCGCCGGCCACCTGAAGCTCGGCCGCCAGGTCCTGGGCCAGCAGCCAGGGCCGACTGCTGCCGCGGGCATCGCGGGCGCCGCCGCGCACTTGCAGGGCGTCGAGTTGCCACCGCCCAGCGGCAACCCCGGCCTTTGCGTCGGCCTGCCACGCACCGTGGCCTTCAGCCTCCAGGCGCGTGCCCGTGCCGGTCGGCCCCAGCATGGTTTCAGTCCACGCGGGCGGCCGGGCCGGGCTGTCGGCCACCAGACGCAGGCGGTGATCGCGCAGGTTGCCGCTCAATTGCGCCTCGACGCGGTCCAGCCGCTGGCCCGACAGGTCCAGGCCCAGCACGCTGGCCTTCAAGGTCAGCGGCACGGTGGCGCCGGTCGTGCGCTCGCCGGCGTCCCATTGCAGGTCGGTCCGATCCAGTTGCAGGGCCTTGCTGTGCCAGGACTGGGCATGCAGGCTTCCGCTGGTGCGCAGGTCCGGCCAGCGGCCGTCGACTCGGGCGTTGGCCTCCAGTTGGCCTGCCGTTGGCAGCCAAGGCGACCACGCTGGGGCGACCTCCGCGACCAGTCGCCAAAGCGGTGCGAGCGCACCCAGTTGCGGCCCATGTGCCTTGAGTTGCCACCGATCGTCTGGCGCAGCGCCGCCGCCCAGGCCGTCCAGCTCGACCTGGTTGCCGGCCACCTGCACAGCGCCGCGCAGGCCGACGCCACCGCCGGAGGCTCGTCCGGTCAGGTGCAGCTCGCCGGACACCGGCAGGCCCGCCAGCACGCTTGGCGCCAAGTCCAGGTCGGCCTGGCCGGCCAGGGCCTGGAGCCAGTCGCCGATGGCCACACTGGACCTGGTCCCGAGCGTGGCGGGCGCGCGCGCGCCGCGCCAGACCAGGTCCGCCTTGAGCTGTCCACTCAGGCGATGCGGCCCCTGTCGCCATGCCGAGCCTTCAGCGCCGCGCCACCAGGGCCGTGGGTCGAAGCCCTCCAATCGCGCCCGGCCTTGCACCCGCCAGCCCGCGGCCTCGCGCAGCACCTGTCCGGCGAGATTGGCGCGGGCCTCGCCGGCCGAGGCATCGGCTTGGTGCACCAGCACCCCGTCGGCAGTCATGTCCGCGTCAATGTCCAATTGCAGGGGCACGCCGCGCCCGTCGCTGGGTTGCCCGTTCAGTCGACCCTTCACGCTCAGCTGGGGTCGCAGCGGCACGCCGGTCGAGGCGAGCAGGCCCGTGGCATGCAGGGCGAGCGATCCCGAAGCGCGCACGGCAGCGGCCCGGCCATCGAGCAGCGCCGGCAACACGCCGTGCAACTGCAGCGCCATGTCCAACACGCCGGCGTTCCATTGCCCCTGGCCGCTCAGCCGGCCGGCCGGCGTGGCGCCATCGGCGAATTGCAGCTCGAAGGCGCGCAGCTCCACCCGTTCGGGATGGCGCGGCGCGGCGGCCAGGGTGGCGTCGAGCAGGACCATCGGCAGGCGGCCCTGGTCCAGCCGCCCGGCCTGGGCGTTGCGCAGGTGCACCTGCGCGCTGGCGGGTTGGTCCAGACCACTGGACTGGACCTGCACCTGGCCATCGAGCATGGTCGCCGGAAGTCGAGCGGACAGGCTCGCCAGGTCGAATTGCCGCGTGCGCAGCTGCAGGGCCGCCAGGGGCCAGGCGGCCCAGGTCTGCAGCGTGGCACTGGCCTGGGCAGCGGGCGCCACTGGTCCGCCGCGCGCCTCGCCCTGGACCTGCGCTTCCAGCTGCAGCCTGGCCAATGGTCCGGTCGCGGACAACTGCGCCTGCCAGGGCCGACCTTCCGTGGCAAGGGCCTGCAGCTGAGCGCTCAGGGGCATCGGCCCATCGGCGCCGAGTTGCAACGTGCCGCTCACCCGCGCCTTTTCGAGCACCAGCTGGCCCAGCTGCACACGGTGGGTGGCACCGTGGTCTGCGCCCAGATCCAGGCTGGCTTGCAACGAGCGCACCGGCGGCAGGTCGTTGACCGTCAGCTGGGCGATCTGCAATGTGTCCACTCTCAGCTGCACGGGCAGACGCAGGCTGGTGGGCGGCGGTGCGTCGGTCGGCGGGCCACTGCGAAAGCCGATGGAGTCGACCCGCGCCGATTGCAGCGTCACCTGCGCCCAAGCCCCACCATGCAGCGCCGGCTGCCACCAGGGCTGCACCTGGACACCGGACACGGACAGGCCCGTGATCGTCAGTTCGCCCTTGGATGCGGGCAACATCCAGCGCAGCTGTTGGATGCGCAGGTCTCGTCCGGCCAGGCTGCCCTGCACGCCGTCGGCCTGCAGGCCCGGCACGTGCGCCAACACCCAGGGCAGCGTGGCCGTGCTCTGCCAGGCACGCTGCACGGCCAGGCCCAAGGCCAGGCCCGCGACGATCACGGCCGACGCCAGCCACGCCAACGGGCGCCGCCAGATCGGACGATGCGGCAACGGCCGCGTGGCCTGCAATCCGGCCGAGGTGGGGGCGGGCGTCGGATCCATCCCGCCGCTCAGAAGGTGATGCCCACGGTGAGGTGCAGGCGTGCCTTGTGCACCTCCTGCCCCCACGCCACGTCGGCGCGCAGCGGGCCGATGGGGCTGCGCCAGCGCACGCCCACACCGTAGCCCACGGCGGGTTTGAAGTCGGCCCAGCGATCCACCGCCCGGCCGGCATCCACGAACACCGCGCCTTGCACCGCCGGCATCGAGGCGACGATCGGGTGGGCCAGCTCGGCACTCAAGGTGAGCAGGCTGTTGCCGCTGACGATGTTGCCCCTCACGGTGGGGGCCAGCGTGCGGTAGCCATAGCCCCGCACCGAATCGTCGCCGCCGGCGCGGAAGCCCAGCGCGTCGGGCACCACCACGCTGTCGCGCTTGAGGATGTGGCCGAGCTCGACGCGTGCGTTGGCGTACCAGTTCGCGCCCAGCGGCAGGTAGCCGGTGAGGCGGCCATACAGGCGCGCGTAGGGCCCGTTGTCGCCGAGGTTGCTGCTGGCGTGGCCGGCACCCGTCTGCAGCGACAGGCTGAAGCCGCGCGTGGGCAGCAGCAGGCTGTCCAGCCGGCGCAGCACCAGGTGCAGGTTGGCGCTCAAGGCCTTGGCATCGTTGACCGGGCCGTTGTCGATGCTCTGCCGCGAGCGCAGGCCTTCGATGAACACCAGGCGTTCGAGCTGGGGTGTGTCGCGCGTGCGGCCGAGGCGCACACGTTGGGTCAGCACCACGTCGGTGTCGCTCACTTGGCGATCTATCAGTACGCCCACCAGATTGCGCGTGTTGCCTTCGCCGGGGTGGGTCAGGAAGTCGCCTGTCCAGCGCTGCACCAGGTGCCCCCATTCGAGCTTGTTGTAGGCCGTGATCGGATGGCCGAAGGGCAGGCGGTGCATGTATTCGAGTGAGGCGCGCGGGCCCGTGTCGGTGCTGGCACCCAGGCCGGCGGTGAGCTGCTGCAGGGGCAGCTCGCGCAGGCGCACGCTGACCGGTGTGGCAGAGGCTTGCGCCGGCTGGGGATCGAAGGCGACGGTGACGGATTCATACAGGCCGGCCTTCTGCAAGCGGTCCTGGTAGTCCAGCAGCAGCGTCTCGGTGAGCGGCTGACCGGCGTTGAATCCCGCCAGTCGGCGTGCGGTGTTCGGATCCTGCAGGGACAGGCCTTCGATCTGCAGCGGCCCTGCGCGGAACAGCGGGCCGCTGTCGACCACGCCGTTGAGCTGCACGCCGGCGCTGGCCACATCCACCTGGGCCGCGCTGCTGGCCAGCCGCGCGGCGGCATAGCCGGCCGACCGCAGCGTGGCGAGCCACTGCAGCTTGGTTTCACCCCACAGGGCATTGCGAAACGCGCGACCCGGTTGCAACGGGCCGGTGGCCTCGAGCGCCCGGTCCAGCGCGGTGGCATCGACGTCGCCTGCCGCCGCTCGATCGGCCAGCGGGCCCGAGCTGCGCACGTCGATGCGGGTCACCTGCACGCGCGGGCCGGGCACCACGGACAGGCGCACGAGCACGCGTGGCCCGGGATCACGCTGAACCGTGATCTGTGGCTCGAAGTAGCCCTCGGTCTGCAGCAGTTCGCGCGCTTGTGCCGGGGCGGCGGCGGTGAGGCGGCGCCATTCCGTGTCGTCCAGGGCCTCGTCGTCGCGCAACTGCGCCAGGCGGGCCAGATCCAGATGCCGGGTGAGCAGGGCCTTCAGTTCGGTCGGGGCGTCAATTTCCACGCGCAACGACTGAGACTGGGTGCCTTCGGCAGCGCTGGCAGTCGGTGCGCTACCAGTCGGTGCGCTGGTGGTCGGTGCACTGGTGCTCGGTGCACTGGCCGCGGCGGTTGTCTGCGCACCCGCCTCGGGCGAGTGCAAGGTGCACGCGGCGCACGCCAGCAAGGCCGCCAGCGGTCTGCGGCAAGACCGAAGTGTCCAGGGCCATGCAATGCCAGGCGCCGATGGCGCCTCGTGCATCACTTGCTCAGCAACCGCATCGCGCCTTCCAGGCCGGCCAGCGAAAGCGGGAACATGCGTTGATTGACGAGCTGCTGCATCACGGCAATGCTTTGGCGGTACTGCCAGACGCCTTGTGGCTCGGGGTTGATCCAGGCGAACTTGGGGAAGGCGTTGGTCAGGCGCTGGATCCACTCGGCACCAGGCTCTTCGTTGTTGTACTCGACGCTGCCGCCGGGCTGCAGGATCTCGTAGGGGCTCATCGTGGCGTCGCCGACGAAGATGAGCTTGTAGTCCTTGTTGTACTTGCGGATGATGTCCCAGGTGGGCGTCTTCTCGCTGTAGCGGCGGCGGTTGTTCTTCCACATGAAGTCATAGACGCAGTTGTGGAAGTAATAGAACTCCAGGTGCTTGAACTCGGTCTTGGTGGCCGAGAAGAGTTCTTCGACACGGTGGATGTGCTCGTCCATCGTGCCGCCCACGTCCATCAGCAACAGCACCTTGACCTTGTTGTGGCGCTCGGGCACCAAGCGGATGTCCAGCATGCCGGCGTTGGCCGCGGTGGCGTGGATGGTGTCGTCCAGGTCGAGCTGGTCCGCAGCGCCTTCACGCGCGAAGCGGCGCAGGCGGCGCAGGGCCACCTTGATGTTGCGGGTGCCCAGCTCGAGCGTGTCGTCGTAGTCCTTGTAGGCGCGCTGGTCCCAGACCTTCACCGCGCTCTTGTTGCGGCCCTTGTCCTGCCCGATGCGGATGCCTTGCGGATTGACACCATAGGCGCCGAAGGGGCTGGTGCCGCCGGTGCCGATCCACTTGTTGCCGCCTTCGTGGCGCTCTTTCTGTTCCTCGAAGCGTTTCTTCAAGGTCTCCATCAGCTCGTCCCAGCCCATCTTCTCGATCTTGGCCTTTTCCTCGGGGCTGAGCTCGAGTTCGAGGTTCTTGCGCAGCCACTCGAGCGGCACCTCCTTGGTGAAGTCGGTGAGCAATTCGACACCCTTGAAGTAGGCACCGAAGGCGCGGTCGAACTTGTCGAAGTGGGCTTCGTCCTTGACCAGCGACGTGCGCGCCAGGTAGTAGAAATCGTCGACCGAGGTGTCGATGACGCCCGCCTTCATCGCTTCGAGCAGGGTCAGGAATTCCTTGACCGAAACCGGCAGCTTGGCAGCGCGCAGCGTGAAGAAAAAGTTGATCAGCATGAACGTGCACCCTCGGGGCAACCCGCAGGGGTCGATTGTGGCGCAATGTGCCGAATCGGGTCCACCCGGGCTTGGCCTGGCTCAAGTTGCAGAATCCCGCGTCGATGCACGATGTTCGTACACCCCTGAAAGTCTGAATGGATGGGTTTGGCGTCTGGTACCTGGGCATGAGCCATGTGCAGTGGCTTTGGCTGATGGTCGGCCTGCAATTGGTGTTGTTCGGCTTGGGGTGGCTGGGGGCTGCCAGCCTGTCGGCTGAAGACCGGACGAACATGCGCGGCCTGGGCATGTTCAACGTGGGCGTCGGCATCGGATTGCTCTTGGTGGGCATGCGCGGCTACCTGCCGTACTACGCCACGCACGCCCTGTCCAACGTGTGCTCCATGCTGTCCTTCGCCTTGCTCTGGCGGGCCGCGCTGGCGATGACGGGCGACCCGGGGCACGAGCGCGAGCAATGGACGCTCGCGCTGGTGGGGGCGCTGCTGCTGTTGTGGTTCGGGCGATCCCCGGAAACTGGCCAACAGCGCGTGACGGTGTACTTCCTCGTCGTGGCCTGGATCGCCTTTCGTGGCTGCTGGCAGGTGAGCCGACGCCTCTGGTCCGACCAATTGCGCTGGACGGCTGCGATCATGCTGATCACCGGTTGGCTGCTGGGCGGGCTGTTCCTGGGACGTGGCGCGAGCGGCTTGATGTCGGCGGTTTCCACCGAATTCACGTTCGATTCACCGCCCACGCTGATCCTGGCCTACGTGATCCTGGCGGCGGGCTTCACGGTGAATCTCGTATTCGCCAATCTCGTGTTCGGGCGCATGGTGCGGCAGCTGCGTCGATTGTCCCGACACGACATGCTGACCGGCCTGTACAACCGGCGGGCCATCGCCGATGCCCTGCAATTGGAGTGGCAGCGGTACCGGCGTGGCGGTCCGGCGTTTTCAGTGGCCTGCATCGACGTGGACCTGTTCAAGTCCATCAACGATCGACACGGGCATGCCGCCGGTGATCAGGCCTTGGTCGGCATCGCCGGCTGCCTTCAGTCCCACATCCGGCCCGGCGATGTGATCGGCCGCAGTGGCGGCGAGGAGTTCTGGGCCCTGCTGATGTGCACGGACGGGCCCACGGCGGCGCAGGTGGCCGAGCGCATGCGGCAGGCGGTCGCCGAGGCCCGTGGTCTGCACCCGGATACTGGCAAATGCGTGACGGTGAGCATCGGCGTGGCCTTGGCTTGCAGCGCGGATGCATCGATCGATGCCATCGTGGCCCGGGCGGACGCCGCCCTGTACCGGGCCAAGCACGCGGGCCGCAACCAGGTTTTCCTGGCGCAGGACGACGTTGGTGCGCCGGGCGCCGACTCAGCTGCGGACTTGGCCGCGACCTGAACGGCGCGCCGGCCCGCCGAATTTGCGCAGCCAGGCGAAGAACTCGGTGTACCAGAGCTGGCTGTTGCGCGGCTTGAGCACCCAGTGGTTCTCGTCCGGGAACCACAGCAGCCGTGTCTCGATGCCGCGTGCCTGCAAGGTGTTGTAGTAGGCCAGGCCCTGCGCATCGGGCACCCGATAGTCCAGCGCACCGTGGACCACCAGTGTCGGCGTGTGCATCTGCCCGGCAAAGGCATGCGCGCTTCGTGCCTGCACCCGCGCCGGATCGTCCCAGTACCAGGTGCCCAGCTCCTTGGCGTGCCAGGCCCAGGCATCGTCGGCGAACATGGCGGTCCAGTCGAAGCAGCCCGCGTGACAGAGGTAGGCGGCGTAGCGACCCGGCTTCACGTGGCCGTTCATCCAGGCCACCATGAAGCCCCCGTAGCTGCCACCCGCGGCGTACACCCGACTGCGGTCGACCCAGGGCTTGCGCAGCAGCACCGTGGTGGCCGCTTCGATGTCCTGCAGTTCCAACTCACCCCAACGGTGCGTGATGCTGTCGAGAAAAGCGTGGCCGAAGCCCGATGAGCCGTGGTAGTTGACCACCGCGACCACCTGGCCCTGGGCCGCGAACACCGGATGGTTCCAGCGGTAGTGCCAGTTGTCACCCACGCTGGTGTGCGGCCCACCGTGGATCACTTGCAGCAGCGGGTATTGCTTGCCTTCATCGAAGCCGGGCGGATAGAACAGCCAGACCTGCACCGGGTCGCCCAGCGCACCGCGCACGCTGGTTTCCTCCACACGGCCCAGGCGCAGCCCGGCCATGACGCGGTCGTTGACGTGCTCGATGCGGCGTGGTGCCTGCCCCGGGCGATGCACATGCAGGCGCCCCGGGTGATCGGCCGCGTCGGCCAGCGTGACCAAGGTGCCGGCCCGCAGATCCCAGCCCTGCACCCAGCCACCGCGGACGGCCAGCTCGGCCTGGCGAGTGGCCAGATCGAAGCGCCACAGGTGGCGTCGGCCACGCTCTTCGGCCGCCAGCAACACGCTTCGGCCCTCGTCGTCCCACAGCAAGGGCCCGTGCACGCTGCGGTCCCATTCGGCGCTGAGCACCTGGTGGCCATCGCCGCGCACCCAAAGCGCCAGTTGATTGGGCATGGTGTGCTTCAGGCCCTGGTGGCTGGCGACGAAGGCCACGCTGCTGCCGTCGGGGCTGTAGCGGGGTGAACCGAAATCCCAGTCGGCGTCGTGCGCGATGGGGGTGATCCGGCCATTGCGCAGGTCCACTTCCGCCAGGGCAAAGCGCCCATCACTGCGCTTGCGCACCGCGGGGTCGCAGGCGAACACGGCCTTGCGGCCATCCGGCGAGATGTCGAAGCATTGCGCATCGGGCTCGCCGCGAGACAGCTCGACATCGCTGCCTTCGAACAGGTCGCGCACGCGGCCGGTGGCGATGTCCATCACATGCAGGTGCGGCACCCGGCCCATGGGCACGAAGTGGTCCCAGTAGCGATAGAAGGCCTGGTCGGTGACATAGCCCGTGGCCAGCCTGGCCTTGTGCTCACGCAAGGCCTTGGCCTGGGCCTTGACGCCCTTGAGCTCGGGCCAGACCCAGGACACGAAGACGATGCGTCGCCCGTCCGGACACCAGCGAAAGGCGTCGATGCCCGTGGCCACCTCGCCCACGCGCTGGGCCTCACCGCCATCGGCGCCGATCACGTAGAACTGGGTTTCCTCGTCCTTGCGCCCCTGCTGCTCACGCCGCGCGGTGAAGCCGATGCGGTCGCCTTGTGGCGAAAAGGCCGGCTGGGTGTCCTTGTCACCGCAGTGCGTCAGTGCCCTGGGCTGGCCGCCGAGGGTGGACAGCAAACAGAGCGACGTGCTGGCCTTGTTCTCTGCCATCGAGTAACGGCTCAAGGTGCAAACGGCTTGCGCTCCGTCGGGCGACAGGCTCGGCGAGCCCAGCCGCTCCAGCTGCCACAGGTCGTCCACCGAGATCGGCTTCTTGCGTGCCATGGCCAGGCTCCGTTGAGGTGGGGGATTCAGCCTGAATCTCAGAACTGCCGCGCCATGCTGGTCCCCGGGCACGGCACCGGGTGGGTCAGCGCGGCCTGGTGAGTTGCCAGTCCAGGTGCGCACGCACCGTCGGCCATTCGTCGGCGGTGATGCTGTAGACGGCGGTGTCGCGCAGCGTGCCGTTGGCGGCCACCTGATGGTTGCGCAGCATGCCATCGAGCTGGGCGCCGAGGCGCTCGATGGCACGTCGGCTCTGCGTGTTGAATCGGTGGGTGCGGAACTCCACCGCGATGCAGCCCAAGCTGTCGAACGCGTGGGCCAGCAGCATGCGCTTGCACTCAGTGTTGAGTGGGGTGCGCTGCACGCTGCGGGCATACCAGGTGGACCCGATCTCCAGGCGCTGATTCGCGTTGTCCACGTTCATGTAGGTGGTCATGCCGACGACGCGGCCGGTGGCATCCTGCACCGTGAACGGCAGCATGGACCTGGCCGCCTGCAGCCCCAGGCGGCGCTCGATCTCGGCCACCATGCCCTCGGGTGTGGGCACGGCCGTGTACCAGAGCTGCTCAAGGTTGCCGTCTCTCACGGCGTCGCACTGCGCCGGGGCATGGTCCAGCGACAGCGGCACCAGACGGGCATGCTGCCCAAGCAGTGTGACAGGGCTGCAGATGGCGGGCTTCATGGGTGCTGCCACGGCGCGATCAGCGGTTGTGGCGCTGCATGAACACGAGTTTCTCGAACAGGGTCACGTCCTGCTCGTTCTTCAGCAGGGCACCCACCAGCGGTGGCACGGCCACCTTGTCGTCCTTGCTTTGCAGTGCCTCGAGCGGAATGTCCTCAGCCACCAGCAGCTTCAGCCAATCGAGCAACTCGGAGGTGGAGGGCTTCTTCTTCAGGCCCGGCAGGTTGCGCACGTCGTAGAAGGTCTTCATCGCCGCCGTGAGCAGCTCCTTCTTGAGGCCGGGGAAGTGCACGTCGACGATGCTCTTCATGGTCTCGGAGTCGGGGAACTTGATGTAGTGGAAGAAGCAGCGGCGCAGGAAGGCGTCGGGCAGTTCCTTCTCGTTGTTGGAGGTGATGAACACCACCGGCCGGTGCTTGGCGCGCACCAGCTCGCGCGTCTCGTAGACGTAGAACTCCATGCGGTCGATCTCGCGCAGCAGATCGTTCGGAAACTCGATGTCCGCCTTGTCGATTTCGTCGATCAGCAAAGCGACGGGTTCGTCGGCCGTGAAGGCCTGCCACAGCACGCCCTGGACGATGTAGTTGCGGATGTCCTTCACGCGCTCAGAGCTGTCGGCATCGGACAACTGGCTGTCGCGCAGGCGATTCACCGCGTCGTATTCGTACAGGCCTTGCTGGGCCTTGGTGGTGCTCTTGATGTGCCACTGCATCAGCGGCATGCCCAGCGCCGTGGCCACCTCCTCGGCCAGCATGGTCTTGCCGGTGCCGGGCTCGCCCTTGACCAGCAACGGCCGTTTGAGCGTGATGGCCGCATTCACCGCGAGCATCAGATCCTGGGTGGCGACGTAGTTGCTGGTGCCTTGAAATTTCATGGGGTAGGCCAGTGAAAATGGGGTTCGGATCAGTATAAGTGGCAGACCTATAATCGCCGGATTGACGCAGGATTGGTCAATTCGAGCGCGTTCCTGGCCCCACGGCTTCCCATCGTCGAAACCACCTCCACGCAATGATCAAGAAAGCCCTTCCCCTGCTGCTGGCCCTGGCTGGCCTGTCGTCGTTGGCCCAGGCCCAAGGCACCCCGGCCGGTGATGCCGCCAAGGGCGCGGGCAAGGCGGCGATGTGCATCGGATGCCACGGCATCGTCGGTTACCAGGCCACCTTTCCGGAACTGCACAAGGTGCCCATGATTTCGGGGCAGGGCGGCAAGTACATCGTCACGTCGCTGCAGGCCTATGCCAAGGGCGATCGCAAGCACCCGACGATGCGCAGCATTGCGGGCTCGCTCTCCGAGCAGGACATGGCCGATCTGGCTGCGTTCTATGAGTCCCACGGCAAGTCGGCCGCGCCAGCGACCGCCGCACCGGTGCAAGCCCCGGATGCCCTGAAGGATCGCCTGGCGGCCTGCGCCGCCTGCCATGGCCCGAACTTCAACGCGCCCATCGATCCCGGCTATCCGCGCCTGGCGGGGCAACATGCCGACTACCTGGCGGTGGCGCTGCGCTCGTATCACACCGATGGCAACCCCATGGTGGGCCGCAGCAACCCGACGATGCGTGGCCAGGTGATGCAGGAAGCCGATGGCAAGAAGAAGATGACCTTCAGCCGCGCCGAGGAAAAGCAGATTGCCGCCTTCATTGCGGCGCTGCCCGGCGACCTGAAGGTGGTGCCGCAGTCCGGCCGTCATTGACCGACCTGGCGCCGATCCATCAACCGCTGCCTCGTGCAGCGGTTTTTGTTTGTGCGCAGCATCAAGCCGAAGGCGGTGGCTGCCGATATCCAGCCACCACCATGCCCGGCGCAAACACCCACCTGAAACGCATCCCCGTGGCCGACGTGCGGCTGGGTATGCACGTGCATGCCCTCGACGGCGCCTGGCTCGACCACCCGTTCTGGAAGACCCGCTTCGTTTTGGCCGACCCTGCCGACCTGACGAAATTGCGAAGCAGCCGCGTGGCCACCTGCTGGATCGACACCTCGCGCGGGCTGGATGTGGCCACCAAGGACACCGGCGTGACGCCGCAGCACGGTGCGGTCGCCCCAGCGCATCGATCGGCCCCGCACGAGCCGGTTCGTGGCACGCCGCATGGCTCGGCGCTGCCCGCGCAGCCTGCTTCGAGTCCGCAGGCTTCGCAGCCCATGGGCGCCGAACTGCTCAAGGCGGCCGAACTGTGTCGCCGCTCGCGCGAAGCGGTGACCTCGATGTTCCATGAAGCGCGCCTGGGCAAGGCGGTGGATGCCGAGAAGTGCCTGCCCCTGGTCGACGAGATCGCCGCTTCGGTGGCGCGCAACCCGGGCGCCATGGTCAGCCTGGCGCGGCTCAAGTCGCAGGACGCCTACACCTACCTGCACTCGATGGCCGTGTGCGCGTTGATGGTGTCACTGGGCCGCACGCTGGGCATGGATGACGCCCAATGCCGCGACGCCGGCCTGGCAGGGCTGCTGCACGACCTGGGCAAGGCCGCGATGCCCTTGGACGTGCTGAACAAGCCCGGCAAGCTCACCGAGCCCGAATTCGACATCATCCGGACGCACCCGTTGCGCGGTTACGAGATGCTGCAGGAATCGCGCGGCGCCACGCCCGGCGCCATGGAGGTGTGCCTGCACCACCACGAGCGCATGGACGGCCAGGGCTACCCGGCCCGCGAACCCGGCGAACAGCTGAGCCTGTTGACCCGGATGGGCGCGGTGTGCGACGTCTACGACGCCATCACCTCCAACCGCCCCTACAAACAGGGCTGGGATCCGGCGGAGTCGATCGCGCGCATGGGCAGTTGGAAGGGGCACTTCGACGACGAGGTGTTCCGTGCCTTCGTCCGCAGCCTGGGCATCTACCCGACGGGCTCGCTGGTGCGCCTGGCGTCCGAACGCCTGGCGGTGGTCATGGAGCAGAACGCCGACCTGCCGACCGCGCCGGTGGTCAAGGCCTTCTTCTCCTTGCGCACGTCGATGCCGACCAACCCGCAACTGGTCGACCTGAGCCGGCCCGGCTGTGCGGACCGCATCCTGGACCGCGAGCCGCCCGGGCGCTGGAACTTTGCGCAACTGGACGTGCTTTGGGCCGGCGAAGAGGCCCTGGCCCTGCGCCAGTGAAGGCCGGGCGATCCGCGGCACATTGATCGAGATCCAGCGCGGCCGGAGCCTCCGGGTCGATACTCGCGGCTCGTTCATCCCAGGACTTGCCATGATCGAATTGACCCTTCCCACGATGACCTGCGGCCACTGCGTGCGCAGCGTCACCGAAACGGTGCAGCGCGTGGACGCCGCGGCCACCCTGAAGATCGACCTGCCCACGCACCATGTCGTGATCGATTCGCAACAGCCCACAGACCGTTTCGTGGCCGCCTTGACCGAAGAAGGCTACGCGCCGGCTTGACACCTGAAGCGCGTGGACGCTGATTCCAAGTGCTATCGCGTGGCCCGCTGGCGCACGGCCTCGAGATAGGCCTGGCCGTCCGGCGGCAGTCCGCTGCGCTGCGACGCCCACACCATCTCGCCCAGGCATTCCATGGTCTCGTGGTGCGCCAGGTGCAGTGAATTGCGGCGTACGGCCAGCAACTTCACCGCCTGCCGGATGCCGGTGGGCTGATCGATGCCGCACTGTTCCGTGATGGACAAGTGCATGGACAGGTGCAGGAAGGGGTTGGTGCGCCCCTCTTCGACGGTGTAGACGGCGGCGAGGGCCGCGTCCACGTCGTGCAGGTCGGCGTGGTATTCGGGGTGCTCATCCAGCCAGGGTGCGGCCAGGGCCTCCATCGGCGTGAGCGGCAGGCCGTCGCGCTGCTTGCGCCAGGTGTCGCAGAAGAAGCGCCGCACGTCGTGTTGGCTGGGCTGGAACATGGGGACTCGTTGGATGCGGCCGCGGCCTTCGGGATGCCATCGATTGTCGCTGCTGGCGAAGGAGCGACCGATCAGCCGGGTGGTGGTTCTTCCGCGGGCCTGGACCAGGCCTGCTGGCTGAGCCGCGCTGCCGTGGCCTGGCGCTCCTGGGCCCACAGCTGCTCCAGTTGCTGGTGCCCCTGCTTGGACACACTGATCAGCTTCTGCTCGTCGCCCATGTGGGTGGCCATCGCGTCGAGCAACTCGAGGCTGTGCTGGCGGAAGCGCAGGGCCTGGTTGCGGGCCTCGTGCGGCTGCCAGCCCAGCGCCTCCAGGACGCTTCGGCCGCTCATCAACGCCGAGTCCAGCGTCTCGCGTTCCACCAGCGTCACGCCCAACTGGCGCAGCTTCGCATAGTGCGACACGTTGCGGGCTCGCGCAACCACGGTCACCTGCGGAAAGTGCTGACGAACGATGTCAGCGACTTCCACGCTTTGTTCCACATCGTCGATGGCCAGCACGAAGACCTTGGCCTCGGCCACGCCGGCCATGCGCAGCAAGTCCAGGCGCGTCGCGTCGCCGTAGAACACCGGCCAGCCGAAGCGGCGCACCGTGTCCACCTGGTCGGCGCTGTGGTCCAGCACCGTGGCGGACAGGCCGTTGGCGCTGAGCAGCCGACCCACCACCTGGCCGTAGCGGCCGAAGCCGGCGATGACCACCGGCGCATGCTGGGGCTCGGCCATGGTCTCTGGCGGTGGACCATCGCGCCGGGCGGCCAGCCCCGGCGCGACCCAGCGGTCGATCACCAGCAGCATCATGGGTGTCACCAGCATCGACAGCGCCACCGCAGCCACCAGGAAGGACGAGGTCTTGCCATCGATCACGCCGGCCTGTTGTGCGGTCTGGAACACCACGAAGCCGAATTCACCACCCTGGGCCAGCAGCGCGATGAACACCGGCCGCTCGGCCAGCGGCAGCGGCATCAGCCGGCCCATGGCGAACAGCATGAGTGCCTTCAGCAGCAGGAAACCCAGCACCACGGCCGCCACCTGCAGCGGGCTTGTCAGCACCACGGCAAAGTCGATGCTCATGCCCACGGCAATGAAGAACAGGCCGAGCAGCAGACCCTTGAATGGCTCCAGATCGGTTTCGAGTTCCTTGCGGTATTCGCTCTCGGCCAACAGCACGCCGGCGAGGAAGGCGCCCAGGGCCATCGACAGCCCCACCGATTGCATCAGTGCGGCAGTGGCCACCACCAGCAGCAAGGAAGCGGCGGTGAAGATTTCGGGCGTGTCGCTGCGCGCGATCCAGCGCAGCGCGGGGCGCAGCAGCAAGCGGCCACCGAAAACGATCGCCGCGATCACCCCGAAAGCCTTGACCGCGCCGAGCCATCCCCCGTCCTGGGCGGCGGTGCCGCCCACCGCCAGCAGTGGCACGATGGCCAGAATGGGGATGGCCGCGATGTCCTGCAACAGCGACACGCTCAGCACGCTTTGGCCCGATGCGGTGGGCATCAGGTTGCGCTCGCCCAGCACGCCCAGGCCGATGGCCGTGGACGACATGGCCAGTCCCAGGCCGGCCACCAGGGCCAGACGTCCGTCCAGGCCAACAGCCATGCCCATGCCGGCCAGCAGCGCGGTGCTGCCGAACAACTGCACGCTGCCCCAGCCGAAGATGGGTCGGCGCAGGGACCACAGCCGTCGCGGCTCCAGTTCGAGGCCGACCAGGAACAACATCAGCACCACGCCGAATTCGGCCACGTGCAGCATGGCCTGCGGGTCGGTCACCAGTTTCAGGCCCCAGGGGCCGATAACGATGCCGGCCGCCAGGTAGCCGATGATGGCGCCCAGCCCCAGCGCGCGCGCAACGGGCACGGCCAGCACGGCAGCGGCCAGGTAGGTGAGGCTCGTGGCGAGCCAATGGGTGGTGGCGTGCTCCATCTCAGTGGCGCCCGGCCGTTCCGAAGCCTCTGACCGCCGCCTTTGGGGGCAGGACCGTAGCGACGTGGGGGTCGTTCATGCTATGCCCCGGTTCGGCGTGCATCCATGGGCACCTCGCAGGCCGGGCAATCCGGCAACTGCTCGAGCTCGGGCCAGCGCGGCCAGTCGCGCAGGCGGTCGGCGAACAGCTGCGCGTGCTCGGCCAGGGCGTCCTCGTCGATGCGGTGCGCCCCATGCAGCACCAGCGGCGGCACGAAGCGCATGCCACACAGTGCCGCCGTCTGCTCATAGGGCGGCATGAAGGCGTCGAAGAAGTAGCGGTTGTGCCCGTCGCTGCGGTAGGACTCCTCCGGGCCACCCGTGGATGTGACCAGCCACAGGTGCTTGCCCTGCAGCCGGTCGCCGCCAGGCCCGTAGGCCCAGCCGAACGCAAACGCCTCGTCCAGCCACAGCTTCATCAATGGGGGCATGCCGTACCAGTGAGTGGGGTGCAGCCAGACCACCAGATCGGCACGCTCCAGGGCCGCCTGCTCCGTCGCCGCGTCGATCAGGTAGTCCGGGTAGCGGGCGTACAGGTCGCGTACTTCGCACGACGTGGCCGACTCGCCCAGGGCCAGGGCGCTGTGCATCAGGGCGCGCGTGACGCGCGACTGCGCCAGCTGAGGGTGGGCCACGAGGATCAGGATCTGGGGCATGCGATCGGCGGTGGGGGCTCGAGGCGCTGTCGACGCGGCGACAGTCGGCGGTGGGTTTGCCCGGTGGGCGCTGCGCGCCGGGGTCTCGTAATATCGCAGCAAATCAGCACCTTGAAGCGGGGAGCGGACATGCCGGTGATCGTGGTGGCCAATCCCAAGGGTGGCGTGGGCAAGAGTACCGTGGCCACCAACGTTGCCGGCCTGCTGGCGCGCCAGGGCCATGCCGTGATGCTGGGCGATGTGGATGTGCAGCAGTCGTCGCGCCAATGGCTGGCGGCGCGGCCGCCGCAGCTGCCCGCCATCCGGGGCTGGGATTTGGCCGCCGACCGCATCGTGCGCCCGCCCAAGGGCACGACCCACGTGGTGCTGGACACGCCGGCCGGCCTGTCCGGTGCTCGGCTGGAGGCGGCCATGAAGATGGCCGACAAGCTGTTGATCCCCTTGCAGGCCAGCCTGTTCGACATCCAGGCCACCCACGCCTTTGTGCAGACGCTGCGCGCCCACCCGCGCGCCGGGCGTGTGGCCATGGGCCTGGTGGGCATGCGTGTGCGCGAACACACCCACGCCCTGGAGCACCTGCACGAATTCATCGACACGCTGCCGCTGCCGCTGCTGGCCAGCCTGCGCGACACGCAGAACTACGTGCACCTGGCGGCACGCGGCCTCACACTCTGGGATGTCGCGCCCGGCCGCGTCGCACGAGACCTTGAACAATGGCAACCCTTGATCGATTGGCTGAAGACATGACCCACCGCACCGTGCACTTCCCGACCCTCGAATCCCTGCACGGCAAAGTGGGTCAGCACCTGGCCACCAGCGACTGGATCACGGTGGACCAGGAGCGCATCGACCTGTTTGCACGGGCCACGGGCGACCACCAGTGGATTCACATCGACCCCGAGCGGGCCAAGAGCGGGCCCTTCGGGGCCACGATCGCCCACGGCTTTCTCACGCTGTCGCTGGTGCCGGAGATCGCCCAGTCCGCCATGGCCATCGACGATGTGCGCATGAGCGTGAACTACGGGCTGAACCGGGTGCGCTTCATGGCGCCCGTGCCCTCGGGCAGCCGCCTGCGCGGGCACCTCAAGCTGGCCGCCTTCGAGCCCATCGAGGGCGGGGCGCAGTTGATCACCGAGGTCACCATCGAGCGCGAGGGCGAGGCCAAGCCGGCCTGCGTGGCCGAAACCGTGTCCCGCCGCTTCACCTGACCCCCCCGTCGGTCCCCCCTCTTGGGGGAATCGGCAGCGCGCCTGGCCGGTTAGCATCTGCTCGATCCATGGCATCGAAGGCAACGCGATGAAAGTGCTGTTGATCGACGACCACCCGTTGATCCTGTCGGCGTTGCAGACGGTCATCCAGGGCGCGCGCGACGATGTCACGGTAGTGGGCGTTGAAACGGCCGCGCAAGCCCACACCGCATTGGCCGAAGCCGATGACTTCGATCTGGTGCTGCTCGACCTGGCGCTGGGCGAAGACGACGGATTCGCGGTCTTGGCCGAATTGCGCCAGGGGCATCCGGCGCTTCCGGTGGTGGTGGTTTCGGCCACGGAACGGCACAGCGACGTGCTTCGTGCCGTGGACATGGGCGCCATGGGATTCGTGCCCAAGCGCACCTCCAACCGCGAGCTGGTGGGTGCACTCGGCATGGTGATGGCCGGTGGCGTGTACATCCCGCCACTGATGCTGGGGCTGATGTCCACGTTGCCAACGGCGGCGAACCCTGGGCCCGGCACGACCGAGCCAGACGCCGGCGGCGCGCCGACGGTGGGTCAGCTGGCGCGCGCGGAGCCGCGCCAGACCCACCGCAACATGGCCTCGCTGGGCCTCACGCCGCGCCAGTCCGATGTGTTGGCCCTGCTGCTCAAGGGGCTGCCCAACAAGCTGATCGCTCGCGAGCTCAACCTCTCGGTCGAGACCGTGAAAGATCACGTGGCGGCCGTGCTGCGGGCACTGGGAGTCAGCTCTCGAACGCAGGCCGTGCTGGCTGTCAGCCAGATGAGCCAGGACGGCAGCTACAGCACCCACCGGTCCGTCGACTGAATCGTTGACCCGATCGCTGGGTGGGCGCCCAGGCGGGTCGGAGCGCGGGCAGAATGCGGGCTGTCACCATGCCTCCGCCGACACCCTCCCCTGCGCAGCCCTGGCCGATGGCCCCACAGCAGCATGACGAATCGCTGGTGCTGCAATTGCAGGCCGAGCTGGCCCAGGCCCGGCAAGCGCTGGCCGATGCCGAGGCCTCGAGCCTGGCCAAGACCCAATTCCTGGCCGCCGCCAGTCACGACCTGCGCCAGCCGCTGCATGCCTTGACGCTGTTTGCCGAGGCGTTGCAGTCTCGTCCGCAGGACGCCGACCAGCAGCGCCTGGTCGACAACATCCGAGCCGCGGTGGACTCGCTCGACAGCCTGTTCAGCGCCTTGCTCGACCTCACCCGCATCGACGCCGGCGCGGTTCAGGCGCGGCCCTGCACGTTTCAGGTGGAGGACCTGTGGCGTCGGCTGCGCGTGCATTTCGAGCCGCTGGCGTTCGACAAGGGCTTGGCGCTCAGGCTGCGCGGTGGGCACCACCTGATCCATGCCGACCCGCTGCTGGTGGAGCGCATCGTGCGCAACCTGGTGGCCAATGCCATCCGCTACACCGAGGACGGCGGCGTGCTGCTGGCCGTGCGCCGTCGTGGCGATCGGCTGATGTTGCAGGTGTGGGACAGCGGCCAGGGCATTGCACCCGCCGATCAGCAACGGGTGTTCGGCGAGTTCGTGCAGGTGGCTGAGGCCACGCGATCCGGCGAACCGGGGTCGCGGCGCGGGCTGGGTCTGGGCCTGGCCATCGTCAAGCGCCTGACCGATCTGATGGGCGCCCGCGTCGAGCTCAAGTCCACACCCGGTCGCGGCTCCGTGTTCACCGTGCACCTGCCGCCCGGTCCGAACGAGGAGGCCAGCGAGCCGGCGGCGCTGGCGGTGCCCTTGAGCCAGACGCTGCACCTGCGCCACATCGTGGTGATCGAGCCCGATGCCGGCCTGCGCCAGGAACTGGCCGCGCTGTTGGCCAGTTGGGGCGCCGAGGTGACCGCGCTGGACGGTGCGGCACTGCGCACCACCGGCACCACCTGCACCACGGTGGCGGTCGGTGCCGGGCCGGCTGCGTCTCGGCCGCACCTGGTGATCGTGGGCCTGCCGGTCGCCGGTGGCCTGGACGGCGATGCGCTGTTGTCCGCACTGCGGGCCCAGTTTGGCGCCGAGGTTCCGATGATGTGGGTGGGAGCTCCGGCCACGGCCGGCGCGGCGATCGGCTCGGCCGTGCCGGGCATCCATCGGCTTGCCAAGCCGCTGCAGCCCAACCGCCTGCGTGCCTTGATCGCCTTCCTGTTGGGAGGTGCCGACGGCAAGTCGGGCTGAGGGCGCCCCCAGGCCGACGACCTACGTCGTCCGCGCCCCGAGGGGGTGAGTCAACTCGGGAGCGGCCCCTTTGTTGACGCAAGAGGCTGGCGTACCGATTCGGGCGGTATGGTGGCCGCCCATGGCATGCTGCCGACATGGACCTCGTGTTTCAGCTCGAACGCGGCGGCAGCGACGCCTTCAAACGGCCGCCCGTGGTCTGGCGCGTGGACGAGCCGTTCCAGCTGAGCAGCCTGCAGCGGCGCTTTGCGCAGGACTGGGCGCCCTGGTACGGCCCGGCGTTGTCGATCCACGCGGCAGCGATCGGCCGCCAGCTGGCCGCGCCAGTGGCGTGTTGCTTTGATGCGGGCCCCGTGCACGAATCCGCGCCCTCGGCGTTGGCGCGCTGGTGGGCGATGCCGGTGGTGCGGCGACGCCCTCGGCGCTTGCGCATCGCGCTGGCGCCGCCGGCCGATGGTCTAGAGCGGGGGTGGCCGATCAGCGATCGCATGGCCTGGCCCGTTGCGCACCGGCGGGGCCTGGCACTCAGCCTGAGCTTGCACCAGTTCTGGGGCGCAGCCTCCGACCAAGCGCTGCAGCCCGGGCCGGCGGTGTGGTGCGATTGCCCGGAGCGCGTGCCCACCCGCGCATTGCAATTGCCATCACTGGCCTTGACGGCGACGGACCGAGTCGCCGGCCAGCCGGGCGACGGCGCGCAGCGGCTCGAACACCGGCTGCACGACGGCATTGGGCTGCTCGTGCTGCTGCCCCGTCTCAGCGCCCGCCCTGTGGCCGACACGCTCGGCGCAGGGGGCGCTCATGAAGGCTGATAGGCCAGCCGCACATAGATGGGTGCAAAGGCCTCGGCCTGCGTCACCTCCAGCAGGTGCTCTCGGGCCAGCTCCAGCATGGCGATGAAGGTCACCACCAGCACGGGCTGGCCCCGCGCGGGGTCGAACAACTCATGAAACTCCACGAACTTGCGGCCCTGCAGCGTGCGCAGCACGATGCTCATGTGTTCGCGCACCGACAACTGCTCGCGGCTGATGCGGTGGTGCTGGTTGAGCTTGGCGCGCTTGAGGATGTCGGCCCATGCCTCGCGCAGGTCGACGACGGCCACGTCGGGAAAGCGCAGCTGCAGGCTTTGCTCGACGGCCACCTGGGCGCGCAGGAAGTCTCGGCCCAGCACCGGCAGCTTGTCCAGGCGCGCAGCCGCCAGCTTGATCTGCTCGTACTCCAGCAAGCGGCGCACCAGCTCGGCACGCGGGTCTTCCACCTCGCCACTGTCGGCCGACTTCTTCGGCGGCAGCAGCATCCGAGACTTGATCTCGATGAGCATGGCCGCCATCAGCAGGTACTCGCTGGCCAGCTCCAGGTTGTGGTTGCGGATCTGGTCCACGTAGGCCAGGTATTGCCGCGTCACGCTGGCCAGCGGGATGTCGAGGATGTTGAAGTTCTGCTTGCGGATCAGGTAGAGCAGCAGATCCAGCGGGCCCTCGAAGGCCTCCAGGAACACCTCCAGCGCATCCGGCGGGATGTACAGGTCCAGCGGCATCTTGAACAGCGGCTCGCCATACAGGCGGGCCACCGCGATGCCGTCCACCGGCAGCGCATCGGCTGGCGCATCTGCAGGCAGGTCGGGCAAGTCGAGCGTTTCGGCCGGATGCGCCAGCCCGGGCGGCATGCCGACGGCTGGCGCCGACTGCGGCGCAGCGGCTGTGTCGGACATGGGCTTGCGCCGCGGCTTACTTGCCGCTGCCGAAGTACACGTAGGGCTTCTGCGGCACGCGGGACACGCTGTTGGCCGCCTGCGCCTCGCGGTCGATGGCCTTGTCCCACAGCAGCGCGCGGCCAGCGCGCTGTTCAGCCTCGAGCGTCGGCTTCTTGGCCTTCAGGTCATTGATGAACTGAGTCACGTCGGAGGTGTGGCGTTTCCAGAGCAGAGGCATGGTGGGCTTCGTGGCGGGCTAGAGGGTTTCAGGCGATTTTAGGCCTTGTCGGTCGGCGGGCTCGAAGGCGACGCAGCGGCAGGCTCGACCTCACCGGCCAGCGCGTCCGAAAACGCGTCACCCACGCTGGGCACGATCTGCTCGGGGCCGATCTCCGCTTCGAAGCCCGAGCGCCGGATCAAGCCCAGCGGCTGCTCGTTGACGTTGGCCAGCACCAGCGCGATGCCTTGGCGCTGAAGGCTGCGGTGCAGTTGCTGCAGGGCGTCGATGCCCGAGGTGTCCATCGAGATCATCCGGTGCATCTCAAGCACCACGGCGCGGGTGCTTGGCGGCAGTTGCGCGGGCAGCGCCTCGATCTTGCCCACTGCGCCAAAGAACAGCGAGCCAAACAACTCGAACGCCGCCACGCCCTCGGGCAAGGGCTCGCCCTGGTGCGGCCGCACGGCAAAGAGTTGGCTCATGCGGTAGATGAAGAAGCCACAGGCCAGCAGCAGGCCCACTTCCACCGCCACGGTCAGGTCGAAGATCACGGTCAGCAGGAACGTGCCCACCAGCACAGTGCGGTAGGGCAGCATGAAGTGCCTGAGGCGCGCGAACTCGCGCCACTCCCCCATGTTCCAGGCCACGAACAGCAGGATGCCAGCCAGGGCCGCCAGCGGAACATTCATCGCCAGGGGGGCGGCCACCAGCACGATCATCAGCAGGGTCAGGGCATGCACGATGCCAGCGATGGGCGAGGTGCCCCCGGCCCTGACGTTGGTCACCGTGCGGGCGATCGTGCCCGTGGCGGCGATGCCCCCGAACAGTGGGGCGACGAAATTGGCGACCCCTTGGGCCATCAGTTCCTGGTTGGGATCGTGGCGTGGCAAGTCGGGCGCCATGTTGTCGGCCACACGGGCGCACAACAGCGACTCGATGGCGCCCAACAGCGCGATGGTGATGGTCGGGATCACCAGCAGCTTGGCGCTTTGCCAGCTGAAGTCCGGCAGCGCCAGGCTGGGCAGCGCCGATGGGATGCCGCCAAAGCGCGAGCCGATGGTCTCCACCGGCAGCTTGAGCAAGACCGTGGCCACGGTCGCTGCCACGAGGGCCACGATGGTGCCGGGCAGGTGGGCCGCCCAACGCCGCAGGTGGGCAATGAGACCGATCGGCCCTTGCGGCATCGCGTAGGACTTGGGCCACAACACCACGATGGCCAGGCAGCCCAGGCCCATGGCCAGCGCCACCGGGTTGGTGGTGTGGATGAGGTGTCCGATCACCGCGAGCTGGCTGAAGAAGTCGGCAGGCATCTTGTCGACCTGCAGACCCAGCAGGTCCTTCAGTTGCGACAGCCCGATCAGCACGGCGATGCCGTTGGTGAAGCCGATGACGATGCTCACCGGGATGTAGCGCACCAGGGCGCCGAGCTTGAGCCAACCCATGGCAAACAGCAGCACGCCGGCCATGGCGGTGGAGATCAACAGATTGGCCAGGCCGAAGCGCTCGACGATGCCATAGACAATGACGATGAAGGCTCCTGCCGGCCCGCCGATCTGCACGTTGGAGCCCCCCAGCGCCGAGATCAGGAAGCCCGCGATGATGGCGGTGAACAGCCCGGCCTCGGGCTTGACCCCCGAGGCGATGGCGAAGGCCATGGCCAGCGGCAACGCCACGATGCCCACCGTGATGCCCGCACCCACGTCGGCCGCGAATCGCTGCTTGTTGTAGCCGGCCATCGCGTCGAGCAAACGCGGACGAAACGGGTGAATCGGGACGGGCAGCGACATGCAGACTCCAAAGGGCAAGCTTAGCGCGGGTTCGGCGACATCGGATTCCAGATCAATCGGAACGCGAACGGGACAGCGGCCCCCGGCTCGACGCTGACCAGCACGGCATGCATGCGGTCCTCGCCGGGCACTTGCAGCCGCCAAAGGCGCGGCAGCGGTCGGCCGTTGGCGCCGACGAAGGGTTGGTCCGATACGAAGTGGTGGCTGTCACCGTGGATGAACAGCACCGGCAGCTGCGAGGCGGAGGCCAGCGGCAGCAAGGTCTCGCCGAGCAGCCGCCGGAACGGCTTGCGTACCACCGGCGGATCGCCGGGCGAACGGCCATTCTTGAACGGATCGGCCTGCGTGGCCACCACCAGCGCACGCGCCGGTTGGCGCCCGGCCATCTCGAACGCGGCCTGCAGCCAGGCGATGTTGGCGGCCTCGCGCAGCCGGTGCTCCTGCAGCAGCGCAGGCGTCGCGTCCTTGGCGTTGTCGTCCGGCCCCACGGTGTGCACGGTGACGAAGAGCACGCCCTGGTGCCACCAGCGCTGGTTCTCGCGGTAGGCCGCGTGCGCGGGAATCGCATCGGATTGCCGTTGCAGTGCGATGGGTTGCGCGCCCAGGGAGTTCGAGGTGCCGAAGAAGCGCTGGCGCAGCGCGCCCAGGCGTTCCAGCGGGTCGGCATGCTGGCGTTGGCAGTCGGTCCAGTCGTTGTCGCCCGGCGTGTAAACCAAGGCCGTCGAGTAGCTCTTGAAATGGGCGTACTGCCGCTCGTACAGCGCTTCGCTGCATTCGGTCAGGCCGTCCTTGAAGTCGCCCACATGGATGCTGAAGGGCACGCGCTCGGCATTGACCAGATCGATCAGGTGCCGATAGGCCGGCCCGGTGCGGGTGTCGTGGCCATAGGGCATGTCGCCCAGCGCCACGAAGCGCAGCGCCGGACCGGCCCACGCCGGCGCAGCACTCAGCAGCAGCGCCATGAAGCAGGCGCTCAGCGCGGCTGCAGCGGCGACGCCCCCGCCGGGAGCGCGGCGCTGCGCGACAGGCGCGCGGGTCAACGCACCCGCATGCCGGGCTTCGAGCCAGGCCAGGGCTCAAGCACGAAGATGCCGGGATGGGCCTTCTCGTCGGCATGGCTGGCGGCCAGCACCATGCCTTCGCTCAGGCCGAACTTCATCTTGCGTGGTGCCAGGTTGGCCACCATCACGGTGTGCTTGCCGATCAGGTCTTCGGGCTTGTAGGCGCTCTTGATGCCGCTGAAAACGTTGCGAGGTCGCCCCTCGCCCACGTCCAGCGTCAGGCGCAGCAGCTTGTCGCTGCCTTCCACGTGCTCGGCGTTGACGATCAGCGCGATGCGCAGGTCCACCTTGGCGAAATCGTCGATCTTGATCTCGGCGGCCAGGGCCTCGCCACCCGGGGCCGGCGGCGGGGCTTCAGCCGGCGCTTCGAACAGCAGGTCGACCTTGGCCGCATCCACCCGCTGCATCAGGTGCTTGTATTCGCCGATGGCGTGGTGGCCGAGCGCGCGCTGTGCGTCGGCGAACTGCAGCGGCGCCACGCGCAGGAAGGACTCCACCTGGGCGGCCAGCGCCGGCAGGATGGGCTTGAGGTAGATCGTGAGCAGCCGGAAGGCCTCGATGCAGACCGAGCAGGTGTCGTGCAGCGCGGCTTCCTGGCCCACCTGCCGGGCCAGGTCCCAGGGCTTGTGCTGGTCGACGAACTCGTTCACCCGGTCGGCCAACAGCATGATCTCGCGCACGCACCGGCCGAACTCGCGCTCTTCGTACAGCAATTCGATCGCGGCGCGTTGCGCGCGCAGGCCGTCGAGCAGCACGCGCCCTTCCACGCCCAGGTCGCCCGAGAGGTGGCCATCGAAGCGCTTGGTGATGAAGCCCGCGGCGCGGCTGGCGATGTTGATGTACTTGCCCACCAGGTCGGCATTGACGCGGGCGACGAAGTCCTCGGGGTTGAAATCGATGTCCTCCACCCGGGCATTGAGCTTGGCCGCGATGTAGTAGCGCAGCCACTCCGGGTTCAGCCCGACTTCCAGGTAGCGCAAAGGGCTGATGCCCGTGCCGCGGCTCTTGCTCATCTTCTCGCCGCTGACCGTGATGAAGCCGTGCACGAACACGTTGTTGGGCACCTTGCGGCCGCTGAAGTGCAGCATGGCCGGCCAGAACAGGGTGTGGAAGGTGACGATGTCCTTGCCGATGAAGTGGTACTGCTCCACCGCGGGATCGGCCAGGTAGGCGGCCATGTCCTCGCCACGCTTGTCCAGCAGGTTCTGCAGCGAGGCCAGATAGCCCACCGGCGCGTCCAGCCAGACGTAGAAGTACTTGCCCGGCGCGTCGGGGATTTCGATGCCGAAGTAGGGCGCATCGCGGCTGATGTCCCAGTCGCCCAGGCCGGTCTTGCCATCCTCGTCGCGGGTGAACCATTCCTTCACCTTGTTGGCCACTTCGGGCTGCAGTTTGCCGTCCTGCGTCCACTGCTCCAGGAACTCGACACAGCGCGGGTCGGACAGCTTGAAGAAATAATGTTCGCTGGTTCGCAACACCGGCGTGGCACCCGACAAGGCCGAGTACGGGTGCTTCAGTTCGGTGGGCGAATACACCGCACCGCAGCTCTCGCAGTTGTCGCCGTACTGGTCCTTGGTGCCGCACTTCGGGCATTCGCCCTTGATGAAGCGGTCGGGCAGGAACATCTTCTTGTCCGGGTCGAAGAACTGCTCCACCGTGCGCACGTCGATCAGCTCGTTCTTGCGCAAGGCCCGATAGATGCTTTGCGCCAGCGCGTGGTTCTCCGGGCCGTCGGTGGAGTGCCAATTGTCGAAAGCGATGTGGAAGCCGTTCAGGTAGGCGGGTCGGCCGGCGGCGATGTCGGCCACGAACTGCTGCGGCGTCTTGCCGGCCTTCTCGGCGGCAATCATGATCGGCGCCCCATGCGCGTCGTCGGCGCAGACGAAGTTGACCTCGGCACCCCGCATGCGCTGCGCCCGCACCCAGGTGTCGGCCTGGATGTACTCCATGATGTGGCCGATGTGGAATGCGCCATTGGCGTAGGGCAGGGCGGTGGTGACGAAGAGCTGGCGGGCCATGGGGACCATTTCCTGAAGGGGAACCGAGCATTTTAGGCGGCGTGTCAATGGCGTCGGGGCGATCAAGCGGGTGGGCCCCCGGCAAGTCCTGACCCGAGTTCCCTGCGATTGCGACAACAATGGCCCCAGGTCAAACTCGGGTCACTTCGACCTGACCACAATCAAGACAACGGGCCGATCAGCCCAAAGAGGGGTCTATGAGGGTTGATGCCGCAGTAGCGCGTTCCACCAATGCCGCCCAGACCGGCATTCCGTCCTACCTTGAGCGCGTCTACTGGTGGGCGTATGTGCACCCCAAGGCCGTCTATGTGTTCGAGCGGCAATGGTTGGTGAACCTGATCCTGTGGGGCAATTTCGGTCGCCTTCGAGATCGGGCGATCGAGCTCCTGTCACCGGGCATCGGTGGCAAGACGCTGCAGATCGCCTGTGTCTATGGTGACCTGACCGGCCGCCTCGCGGCGCAGGTGCCCGAGACCGGCCAGCTGGACGTCGTGGACATCCTGCCAGTGCAATTGGACAACCTGCAGCGCAAGCTGCCCGCCGGACACCGCGTCGGCGCGATCCATGGCAACAGCGCCCATCTGGACGTGGCCGATGGGGCCTACGACCAGGCACTGCTGTTCTTCCTGCTGCACGAGCAGCCCGAGGACGTGCGCCGCGCGACGCTGTCCGAGGCCCTGCGCGTGGTGCGGCCGGGTGGCCGCCTGGTGATCGTGGACTACCACCAGCCCAAGAAGACCCACCCCCTGCGCTGGCTGATGCGCCAGGTGTTGACGCATCTGGAGCCTTTTGCGATGGACCTCTGGCACCGCCCCATCGAGGACTGGTTGCCCCCGGGGCATCGCGCCAAGGTGCTGTCGCACAGCCTGTCTTTCGGCGGGCTGTACCAGGTGTACGACATCCAAGTGGGCTGAGGAACGAGACGATGAAAACATTGCAGACCGACATCGTGGTCATTGGCGGCGGTGGCGCGGGTTTGCGCGCGGCCATTGCAGTGGCCGAGGCCGACCCCAAGGCCCGCGTGGCGCTGGTGTCCAAGGTGGTGCCCATGCGCAGCCACACGGTGGCGGCCGAGGGCGGCTCGGCCGGCGTGATCCGGCCCGACGACAGCCTGCAGAACCATTTCGACGACACCGTCTCTGGCGGCGATTGGCTGTGCGAGCAGGACGTGGTGGACTACTTCGTCGCCCACTGCACGGAGGAGATGATCCAGCTGGAGCAGTGGGGCTGCCCCTGGAGCCGGCATCCCGACGGGCAGATCAACGTGCGCTTCTTCGGCGGCATGAAGGTGCAGCGCACCTGGTTCGCCGCCGACAAGAGCGGCTTCCACATCCTGCACACGCTGTTCCAGACTTCGCTCAAGCATCCGTCCATTCAGCGCTTCGACGAGTATTTCTGCTGCGAGCTGCTGGTGGACAACGGTGCCGTGCGCGGCGTGCTGGCCATCGAGATTGCCACCGGGGATCTGCTGTTGATCGAGTGCAAGGCCGTGGTCATGGCCACCGGAGGCGCGGGCCGCGTGTACCGCCAGAACACCAATGCCGGCATCGTCACCGGCGACGGCATGGGCATGGCCTATGCCCAGGGCGTGCCGCTGCGCGACATGGAATTCGTGCAGTACCACCCCACCTGCCTGCCTGGCACCGGCATCCTGATGACCGAGGCCTGCCGCGGCGAAGGCGGCATCCTGACGAACAAGGACGGGCACCGCTATCTGCAGGACTACGGCCTGGGGCCGCTGGACCCCTGGCCCCGCCCCAAGGCGATGGAACTCGGGCCCCGCGACCGCCTGTCGCAGGCCTTTTGGCACGAGTTGCAGAAGGGCAAGACCTTCGATACGCCACATGGCCCGGCCGTGAACCTCGATCTGCGCCACTTGGGCGAGCAGAAGATCATGGAGCGCCTGCCGCTGATCACCGAGGCGGCACGCACCTTTGCGGGCGTGGACCCGGTGAAGGCGCCGATCCCCGTGTGCCCGGCCGTGCACTACACCATGGGCGGCATCACCTGCGACGTGCACTGTGCCACGCCGCTGCCGGGGCTGTTTGCCGCCGGCGAATGCGCCAGCGTGGGCATCCATGGTGCCAACCGGCTGGGCTCGAACTCGCTGGCCGAGTTGCTGGTGTTCGGCAAGGTGGCGGGTGAGTCGGCCCTGCGCCATGCGCGCGAGGCCGCAGCCGCTGCCTCGACGGTGGACGCTGGCGTGCAGCGCCTGGGCGACGCCGCGGCGCAGCGCGTGCTGGGCCTGCTCAGCCAGGACAGCGGCGACCGTGTGGCCACGCTGCGCGACGGCATGCGCAACACCATGGAAACCAATGTGGGCATCTACCGCGAAGCCCAGGCCATGCAGGACGCCTGCGACACGCTGGCCGAGCTGCGTGAGCGCTATCGCAAGGGCGTCAAGCTCGATGATCGCAGCCGCGCCTTCAACACCGAATGGCTGTCGGCCATCGAGCTGGGCTTCACGCTGCAGGTGGCTCAGGCCATGGCGCACAGCGCCGTGCAGCGCACCGAGTCGCGCGGCGCGCATCAGCGGCTGGATCAGTACAACACCCGTGACGACGACAAGTTCCTGTGCCACTCGCTGGCCACCACGCAAGGTGACGACGCACCGCGCATCAGCCATGGGCCAGTCACCATCACGCGCTCCAACCCCAGGGCCCGCGTCTATGGTGGCGCTGGCACCAAGGCCGTGATGACCTGAAACGTTGAGGCCCACCATGACCGCCGAAAAGACCATCCGCATCGAGTGCCTGCGCTACCACCCGGAGCAGGACAAGGAACCGCGCCTGCAGACCTACGACGTGCCCTACACCGACGACATGTCGCTGCTGCAGGGGCTGCAGTACATCAAGGACCACATCGACGGCAGCCTCACCTTCCGATGGTCATGCCGCATGGCCATCTGCGGCAGTTGCGGGGTGATGATCAATGGCGTGCCGTCGCTGGGCTGCCACACCTTCCTGCGCGACCTGGGGCCGGGTCCGGTGCGCGTGGAGCCGCTGACGCACTTCCCGATCCAGCGCGACCTGGCCATCGACCAGACCGACTTCCTGCGCAAGCTCGAATCGGTGAAGCCGTGGATCATCAACCAGACACCGAAGAAGCCGTCCGACGGCCCGAATCGCCAGACGCCACTGCAGATCGACGACTACTACCAGTTCTCCGAGTGCATCAATTGCCTGCTGTGCTACGCCGCCTGCCCGCAATACGGCCTGAACCCCGAATTCACCGGCCCGGCTGCGCTTACCCTGCTGCACCGCTACAACGCCGACTCGCGCGATGAAGGCACGGCCGAGCGCATGGCGGTGATCAACGGTGAAAACGGGGTCTGGGGCTGCACGCTGGTGAGCTACTGCTCCGAGGTCTGTCCCAAGGGCGTGGACCCGGCGCGGGCGATCAACCAGAACAAGATCAACAGCACCAAGGACTACTTCCTGCGTTTTGTCGCGCCGCGCGGCGCGAGCAAGGGCTGAGGAGCACGACGATGACTGCACGCAACACCTACAAGCGCCCGATGACGAACTGGTGGAAGCGCCTGCCGTTCTACACCCGCTACCTGTGGCGCGAAGCCACGTGCTTTGCCGTGATCGCCTACGCGCTGGTGCTGCTCACCGGCCTGTGGCGCTTTACTCAGGGCGCCGAGGCCTTCAATGCGTGGCGCGCGGCGCTGGCCTCGCCGCTGTCGCTGCTGGCCCATGGGGTGATCCTGGCCGGTTTCGTGTTCCATTCGTGGACCTGGTTCGAGGTCATGCCCAAGACCATCCCGTTCGTGCGCATGGGGGGCAAACGGGTGGCCGACGAGGTCATCGTGCGCAGCGGCGTGATGGCGGCCCTCGCGGCCACGGTGGTGGTGCTGGGCCTGGCCTACTGGGCCTTGAAGTGAGGGGATGGCGATGAACACGTCGATGAATGCGCCCAAGCGTGCCAGCAAGCCGCCGTTCTGGGCCTTGTTCGGTGCCGGTGGCATGTTGTCCGCCTTGATCGGGCCCGCCCTGGTGTTGATCACCGGGCTGCTGGTGCCACTGGGCCTGGGCTTCAGTGCCGACGCCATGGGCTACGCGCAAGTGCAGGTGCTGATGGGCTCGGTGTTGTTCAAATTGGCGCTGGTGGTGGTGATCGGGTTGTTCCTGTTCCACGGCATGCACCGCCTGTACCACACGCTGCACGACGTGGGGGTGCACATCACCCCGGCCATCAAGGCGCTGTGCCATGGCTTGGCGGCGCTGGGCACGGTGGTCGCGATCGTGTTGGTGTCGCGCCTTGGGTGAGGCGCCGGCGAGTTGAAGGCGACCGGACGCAGCGATTCGCGTGATCCGATGTCTTGACCCCAACCGAGTCCAAGGTCGTGCCGGATCCCTGGCTCGGCAGTGAGCTCGATGCCAGCGAGCTGGCCTGGCCGCTGGTCACCTACGCCCTGGCCGGCGCGGCCACTGCCGCCAGCCTGATCCTCGGGTGGGGCGTCACCTTGCGGCGCATGGTCAAGCGCCGGACGGCCGAGTTGGAGGACCAGCGCCAGCGCCTGCGAACGCTGGTGGACACGCTGCCCGATCTGGTGTGGCTGAAGGACCTCGACGGGCGCTACCTCGTCTGCAACGCCAAGGTGGAGCGTTACTTCGATCTGCCCGAGGCCGAATTGATCGGGCGGACGGACAGTGACTTCGACCACCAGGGGCGTGCGGCTCACTTCCGCGCCCAGGACCATCAAGTGATCGAGGTGGACCGGGTCTGCGTGTTCGAGGAGTGGCTCAGCTTTCAGCAAACTGGCTACCGCGGCCTGTTCGAGTTGGTCAAGTCACCCTTGCGCGATGCCAGCGGGCGCGTGGTCGGGGTGCTGGGCATCGCCCGCGACGTGACCCCGCAGCGCGAGGCCCAGGAACGCCTGAAGCGGCTCAATCGCCTGCACCGCATGATCGATGCTGTCGGCGAAACGATTGCACGGGTGCGTGAACCGCAGCGCCTGTTCGAGGCGGTCTGCCACATCCTCACCGATCAAGCCGGGCTGCGCATGGCCTGGGTCGGCGTGCCCGACCCCGACGCGCAGCGCATTCGGAGCATCGCCAGCGCAGGCACCGGGGTGGACTACATCGGCAAGGTGGAGGTGTCGACCGCCAACGATGCCCTGGGCCAGGGGCCAACCGGCGAAGCCCACCGTCGAGGCTGCGCGGTGACCAGCAACGATCTGGCGAGCGACGAGCACATGGCACCCTGGCGGGCGCAGGCGGCGCTGCGCGGGTTTCGTGCCTCGGCCGCTTTTCCGATCAAGGTGCACGCCGAGGTGCGTGCGGTGCTCAGCGTCTACGCGGACCGAGTCGACTACTTCGACGCGGAGGAGGTGCAACTGCTGGAGCGTCTGGCGTCCCAGGTGGGGGTGGCACTGCAGGCCGCCGAGGCCGATGCCGCGCGGACGCGGGTCGAGGCCGACCTCAGGGCCAGCGAGGAGCGCTTCGCGCTGATGTTTCGCACCAGCCCGATTGGCTTGGCGCATGGGGATCGGCTCACGGGGAGGTTCCTGGACGCCAACGACGCCTGGCTTCGCCTGTTCGGCCATGAGCGGAGCGAGGTGATCGGGCGCACTGGCAGCGAATTGAACCTGTGGTGCGATCCGGCGGCGCGCGCGAGTGTGGCGCGGCAGTTTGTCAGCGCCGACCACATTGCCAGCTTCGACACCGCCATGCGGCGGCGCGACGGCAGCGTGATCGAGGTGTCCTTCACCGCGACGCATTTCGAGGCAGCCGGCCGTCAGTTCGCGCTGACCTCGTACGTCGACGTCTCGCTGCATCGGCAGGCGGAGCGCAGCCTGGCCACGCAAGCCGAGGAACTCGAGCGCCAGGTGGCCGAGCGCACGGCCGAGCTCAACAGCGTCTTCCAGGCACTGCCTGATCTGTATTTCCGCATCGCCGCCGAGGGCACGATCCTGGAGCACCGCGCCGGGCGCGAGAGTGATCTGTTGCTGGCGCCCGGTGATTTCATCGGCCGCAACATCATGAACGTCCTGCCGCCCGAGGTGGGCATGCAGTACCAACAGGCCGTGGCGCAGACGCGCCGCCAGGCGGCGGCAGTGGCCTTCGAGTACGCGCTGACCTTGCCCGATGGCCCGCGGCACTTCGAGGCGCGCGTGCTGCCTTTCCAGAATGACGAACTCATCGCCGTGGTGCGAAACATCTCCGAGCGCCATGCGCTGGAGCAGGCTCGCGAAACAGCACGCACCGAGGCCGAGCGATTGTCGCGCCTGCGCAGCGAGTTTCTTGCCAACATGAGCCACGAGATCCGCACGCCGCTCAATGGCGTCATGGGCCACGCCCAGATCGGGCTGGCCGCGAGCCGGGACCCTTCTGCCAGGGCCAGTTTCTCCCGCATCTTCGACGCTTCGCAACTGCTGCTGGGCATCGTCAACGACGTACTCGATTTTTCCAAGATCGACGCCAATCGCCTGCAGGTCGAGCAGGTGCCGCTGGACCCGCGCGCGGTGATTTCCAGCGCCGTCGACCTGGTCCGGGAGTCGGCCGAAGACAAGGGCCTGCTGTTGACGGTGGACGTGGCCGACGAGGTTCCGCCCGCTTGTCTGGGCGACCCCTTGCGTTTGCGACAGATCCTGTTCAATTTGTTGAACAACGCCATCAAGTTCACCGCGCACGGTGCGCTGGGCCTTGCGGCCGCATGCGATGGCGACGAACTCGTGCTGCGGGTCAGCGACACCGGCATCGGCATGACGGCCGAGGAGGTGCAGCAATTGTTCGTCCCGTTCCAGCAGGCCGATTCCTCGACCACACGCCGGTTCGGCGGCACCGGCTTGGGTCTGTCGATCAGCCGGCGGCTGGCTCGCCTGATGGGAGGTGACATCCGCGTCCAGTCGGAAGCCGGGGTGGGCAGCGTCTTCGAATTGCGCCTGCCGCTGCGCGCGGCCGAACGGGTGGACCCGGTGGCCAGTGGCCTGGTCGAGCCTTGGCAGGCCGGGCAGCAGCGCCTGGCCGGCCTGCACATCCTGTTGGCAGAGGACAACCAGGTCAATCAGATCCTGGCCGAGACGGTGCTCACGCAAGAGGGCGCCAAGGTGACCGTGGTCGACGACGGGCAGCAGGCGGTCGAGCGCATCGTGGCCGACACCGCGCAGGTCTTTGACCTGGTGCTGATGGACCTGCAGATGCCCGTGATGGACGGCTATGAAGCCACGCGCCGCATCCTCGAACGGGTGCCAGACTTGCCGGTCATCGGCTTGACCGCGCATGCCATGGCCGAGGAGCGCGCCCACTGCCTGGCCGCCGGCATGGTCGAGCATGTGTCCAAGCCGATCGAACTCGAATCCTTCATCGCCGCAGTTCGCCGGCATGCGCGTGCCCGCAGGCCAGGTCGGTCGGCCTGAGCGGGCCGGGGCGTCAGCGGTTCAAGTTGCGCAGCCGCCAGGCCGTCGTTCAGCGGCTCGCCCCACCGGCGGCGTTTCAGCCGGACACCACCCGCACCGGGGCGCGTTGTGGTTCTGGCTCGGAGTCGAAGCGCTCGAACCCGGTGTAGCAGAGGAAATGCCGGTTGGCGGCGCGGCCGAACAGCGTGATGCCCAAGCGCGTGGCCAGTTCGTGGCCCATGGCGGTGACGCCATTGCGCGAGACGATGATGGGCACGCCCATCTGCGCCGACTTCATCACCATCTCGCTGGTCAGCCGGCCGGTGGTGTAGAAGGTCTTGTCGCCGCCCACCACGCCGTGCAGGGCCATCCAGCCGGCGATGGTGTCGATGGCATTGTGGCGGCCCACGTCTTCGACGAACATCAACAGTTCGGCGCCGCGGAAGAGGGCGCAGCCGTGCACCGAGCCGGCCTTGCGGTGGATGCTGTTTCGCTGGCGCATCACCTCCAGCATGCCGTGCAGCGTGCTCTGGCGGATGCGCGCCTGTTCAGGCCCGGGCAGGCGCAACGCGTCCAAGCCGCTCATCAGATCACCGAACACCGTGCCCTGGCCGCAGCCGGTGGTCACGACGCGGTGTGCAGTGCGCGCCTCGATGTCCTGCACACCGTGCCGCGTGCGCACGGCGGCCGCCGACACGTCCCAGTCGACCGTGATCGACTCGATCTCGGACACATGTCCGATCAAGCGCTGGTTGCACAGGTAGCCCAACACCAGCAACTCCGGGCAGGCGCCCAAGGTCATCAGCGTGACCAGCTCGCGCCGGTCGACGAAGACCGTGAGCGGTCGCTCGGCCGGGATGTGGATCGAGCGTCGATCACCGCACTCGTCGAGGACGCTGATTTCGCGCATCAGCACGCCGGCGGCCTGGGTCAGGCTCGGCGCATGTGGCACGGGCGACAGTGCCTGGGGCACGCCGAAGGCTTGGGGTTCAGCCGAATCGTGCAGCATGGGCAACCCGGGGGACGCCGGACCTACTTCTTGGCGACGGGCGCGGCCGCCACCGCCGTGGCCGGCGCTGCGGCGGGTGCCGAAGCCGCCGCCGCTGGCGAGACGAACGGGCCCGGATCAGCGCAGGCTGGCGTGGCGGTGGCGGGCTTGACTTCCTTGCCGGCCTTCTTGGCGCTGGCCTGGTAGCCGGCGGCCACGCGGTCCATCGACAGGCACAGCTTGTAGCCATCCACCTTGCCCGCGTGGGCGGTCTTGGCGGCGGCCTCGGCGGCCTTGGCCTTGGCCTCGTCGGACGGCGCGGGCAACTTGGCCGTCGCTGCAGTGGCGGTGAGCAGCAGCAGGGCGATCAGGGTGGTTTGCTTCATGGGGTTCACCTTGGAATCGGTTCAGGCCTGCGGCGTGGCCGGGCCGATGCTGGGGCTGGTCGCGGGCGCGGGCTCGGTGGATCGCTTGGCCGGGATCTTGCCGGCGTTGATGTCGTCAAGCCACAGGCGGTGGTGCTCGCGCGCCCAGCCATCGGGCACGTAGCCGGTCTTCATGCCCTGATAGGCACCGCGCGTGCCGATCGTGCCCATGTAGATGTGGCCGATCATCACCACCAGCATGGCCATGGCCGAGACGGCGTGGATCATGTGCGCAATCTGCATCTCGCCGCGCGATTCGCCCAGGCCGGGAACCAGCTTGTCCAGAACCAGTCCGGAACCCACGACGATGAGGCCGGGGAAGCAAACGCCCCACCAGTAGACGCCTTTTTCACCGGGGTTGAAGCGGTGCGAGGGCAGTTGATCGCCGCCACCCAACATGCCGCCGCCCTTGCTGAGCCAGACGAAATCGGCCGCATTGGCAATGTTGTCCTTCATGAAGGTGACGATCACGATCAGCAGTGAAACCACGAACAGGGGCCCGACGAAGTTGTGGCCGGTCTTGAGCGCATAGGCCAGCCAGCCGAACAGCGTGGTGCCGAAGACAGGCAGCAGGATGAACTTGCCGAAGGCCATGGTCAGGCCAGACAGCGCCATCACGACAAAGGCCGAGGCATTGGCCCAGTGTGCGGCGCGCTCGAGCGGCGTGAAACGCTCGATCATGCGGCCGGTGGTGGCGTGGTCCTGGCCAATCGGGCCCTTGCGCCAGTAGAAGATGGCCAGGGCCAGCACGGTGATGAGCAGCAGCGAGCCGCCATAGGGCAGGATCCAGCGGTTGCGCACCTCGCGCCAGGCCTCGCCGGCGTTCGTCTTGCGGCCCATGCCATAGTCGACGAAGGGTTGAACCAGCACGCCCTTCTCGGCGCCAGGCAGGTTGCTGATGCCCGGCTTGTTGCCGGACTCGCGCACCGCACGCCAGAACGGCGCGTTGTTGCCAGGCTGGGTCTTGCTGCGCTGGGCGTTGGTCTCGTCGGCCTTGGGTTCGGCCGGCGCCACGAAGCCGGCCGGCGGCCCCTTGTCGGCATCCACGGCCGGCGAGGTCTGCGCCGTCGCAGGACCCCAGCCCAGCGCGATCATCAGACAGGATGCCGCGCCGAGTGCGCGCACTTTGTTGGTCATGAGCACACGCATGGCATGCACCTCCGATGGCGTTGGGGCGGTCACTGCGGCTTGGCCGGAGCCCGCGCGAAGTCGTTCTGGTTTTGCGCACGTTGCCGCAGCTGCTGCTCCCAGCCGGCCTGGTCACCGGCCTTGTAGCCATCGGCCGCGTAGGCGGTGGCGCCGCTTTCCCAGGACTTGGTGTCGCCTTTCGGCGTGGTGCCCGCGGCCTGAGGTTTCTCGCCGCAAGCGGCCAGACCAAGGGCCGCCACCACGGCGGCCATCGACGTCATCAATGCTTTGTTCATGACTTGCTCGGCTCCGTCTTGGTTTGCGGTGCGGCGCCGCCGGCGGGTTTGCCGTAGGCCGTGCCCCAACCCCAGACCTCGCTGCCCTTGCCGCGCACCAGCACGCGGTTGCGGAAGATGTCCGCCACCACGTCGCCATCGCCGCCCAGCAGGGCCTTGGTGGAGCACATCTCGGCGCAGGCCGGAAGCTTGCCTTCGGACAGGCGGTTGCGACCGTACTTCTCGTACTCGGCCTGGCTGCCATTGGCCTCGGGGCCACCGGCGCAGAAGGTGCATTTGTCCATCTTGCCGCGCAGGCCGAAGGTGCCGTTGGTGGGGAACTGCGGCGCGCCGAAGGGGCAGGCGTAGCTGCAGTAGCCGCAGCCGATGCACACGTCCTTGTCGTGCAGCACCACGCCTTCGTCGGTGCGGTAGAAGCAATCCACCGGACAGACCGACATGCAGGGCGCGTCGCTGCAGTGCATGCAGGCCACCGAGATGCTCTTCTCGCCAGGCACGCCGTCGTTGAGCGTGACCACGCGGCGGCGGTTCACGCCCCAGGGCACGTCGTGCTCGGCCTTGCAGGCGGTGACGCAACCGTTGCACTCGATGCAGCGCTCGCTGTCGCAGATGAATTTCATTCTTGCCATGGCGCTGTCTCCTTAAGCCGAAGCCCGCTCGATCTGGCAGACGGTGGTTTTTGTTTCCTGCATCATCGTCACGCTGTCATAGCCGTAGGTCGTGGCGGTGTTGATGGCCTCGCCGCGGATCACCGGCATGGCGCCCGCCGGGTAGTAGGGCGCCAGGTCCACACCACCCCAACGGCCCGAGAAGTGGAAGGGCAGCCACACCGTTTCGGCGTCCACCCGCTCGGTGACCATGGCCTTGACGCGCAGGCCCTTGAAGTCCGGCATCGCGGCCATCGGGGGCGTCTTGAGCCAAACGAACTCGCCGTCGCGGATGCCCCGGTCGTTGGCCGCCTTGGGGTTGATCTCGACAAACATCTCCTGCTGCAACTCGGCCAGCCAGGGGTTGGAGCGCGTCTCCTCGCCGCCGCCCTCGTACTCGACCAGGCGGCCGCTGGACATGATCAGCGGGTAGGTCTTGCCGATGTCCTTGTTCTTCTCCTGCACGCTCTTGTAGAGGGTGGGCAAGCGCCAGAACGCCTTCTTGTCGTCGTGCGTGGGGTACTTGGCCACCAGGTCCGGCCGCGTGCTGTACAGCGGCTCGCGGTGCTGCGGGATCGGATCGGGGAAGTTCCAGACGATGGCGCGCGCCTTGGCGTTGCCGAAGACATGGCAGCCATGCACCTTCATGGTCACGCGGATGATGCCGCCGGAAGGATCGGTCTTCCAGTTCTTGCCCTCGGCGGCCTTTTTCTCGTCGTCGGTCAGATCGTCCCACCAGCCGAGCTTTTTCAGCAGCACATGATCGAACTCGGGGTAGCCGGTGGTGAGGTCGGCGCCCAGCGAGTGCGAGCCATCGGCGGCGAGCAGCGAGACGCCGTCGCGCTCCACGCCAAAGTTGGCGCGGAAGTTGCCACCGCCGTCCATCACGTGCTTGCTGGTGTCGTACAGGTTGGGCGAGCCCGGGTGCTTGAGCTCGGGCGTGCCCCAGCAGGGCCAGGGCAGGCCAAAGTAGTCGCCGTCGAACTTGTAGCCGGTTTCCTTGTCGACGCCGCCCTTGGCCTTGAGCGTCTTCACATCGAAGACGTTCATGTTGCGCATGTGCGCCTTCAGCCGCTCCGGGCTCTGGCCGGTGTAGCCGATGGTCCAAACGCACTTGTTGATCTCGCGCAGCACGGACTCCATCTCGGGTTCCATGCCGCCCTTGCCTTGCACCATCTTGTAGTTCTTGACCAGCTCCTTGCCGAAGCCGAGCTTTTCGGCCAGCTGGAACATGATCATGTGGTCGGTGCGCGATTCCCACAGCGGCTCGATCACCTTCTCGCGCCATTGCAACGATCGATTCGACGCCGTGCACGATCCGCTGGTCTCGAATTGCGTGGCCGCCGGCAGCAGGTACACGGCGCGGTTCGGGTTGCGGTCGTCGCCCTTGCTGGGCATGGCGGCCATCGCGGCCGTGGCGGACGGGAAGGGGTCGATCACCACCAGCAGATCGAGCTTGTCCATGGCCTTCTTCATTTCCAGGCCACGGCTTTGCGAGTTCGGCGCGTGGCCCCAGAAGAACAGGCCGCGCAGGTTGCTGTCCTGGTCGATCAGCTCGTTCTTCTCCAGCACGCCGTCGATCCAGCGCGACACCGTCATGCCGGACTTCGTCATCATCGCCGGCGAGGCGTACTGCTTCTTGATCCACTCGAAGTCGACGTTCCAGGCCTTGGCGAAGTGCTTCCAGGAGCCTTCGGCCAGGCCGTAGTAGCCGGGCAGGCTGTCCGGGTTGGGGCCCACGTCGGTGGCGCCTTGCACGTTGTCGTGGCCGCGGAAGATGTTGGTGCCGCCACCGCTCTTGCCCACGTTGCCCAGCGCCAGCTGCAGCAGGCACGAGGCGCGCACGATGGCGTTGCCGATGGTGTGCTGGGTCTGGCCCATGCACCAGACCACGGTGCTGGGCCGGTTCTCGGCCATGGTCTTGGCCACCTTGTAGCACGTGGCCTCGTCGACCCCGCAGGCCTCGAACACCTTGTCCGGCGTCCACTTGGCAAGGCATTCTTCGCGCACCTTGTCCATGCCATAGACACGGTCTTCGATGTACTTCTTGTCTTCCCACCCGTTCTTGAAGATGTGGTGCATCACGCCGAACAGGAAGGGGATGTCCGAGCCCGAGCGGATGCGCACGTACTGGTCGGCCTTGGCGGCCGTGCGCGTGAAGCGTGGATCGACCACGATCATCTTGGTGCCGGTCTCCTTGGCGTGCAGCATGTGCAGCATCGACACCGGGTGCGCCTCGGCCGCATTGCTGCCGATGTACATCGCAGCCTTCGAGTTCTGCATGTCGTTGTAGGAGTTGGTCATCGCGCCATACCCCCACGTGTTGGCCACGCCGGCCACGGTGGTGGAGTGGCAGATGCGCGCCTGGTGGTCGGTGTTGTTGGTGCCCCAGAACGACACCCACTTGCGCATCAGGTAGGCCTGCTCGTTGTTGTGCTTGCTCGATCCGACGAAGAACAGCGAATCCGGTCCGCTGGCCTTGCGCAGTTCCAGCATCTTGGCGCTGATCTCGTCCAGCGCCTGGTCCCAGCCGATGCGCTGGTACTTGCCGTCCACCAGCTTCATCGGGTACTTGAGGCGGAATTCGCCGTGGCCATGCTCGCGCAGCGCGGCGCCCTTGGCACAGTGCGCTCCCAGGTTGATGGGCGAATCGAACACCGGCTCCTGCCGCACCCACACGCCGTTCTCGACCACGGCGTCCACCGCGCAACCCACCGAGCAGTGGCCGCAGATGGTGCGGCGGACCGAGACCGTCTTCGCCCCGTCAGCGCCCTTCGCGGCATCGGCAGCCTGGGCCTTCTTGACCAGCGTGAGTTGCGACACGGCGATGCCCGCGCCCAGCCCCAGGCCCGAGCGGCGCAGGAAGGCGCGGCGGTCCATGGTGGGGATGGCGCGCGTGACACCGCGGGCCAGGCTGGCAACGAGGCTGGACGAAGACGCCGCAGCGCCTTGCGGGGACTTGCGGGTGAGCAGCATGGGTGACATGGTGTACGGCTCCGTGCGTCAGACCTTGGCGGTCTGGTAGTAGCGCTTGACGTGGTCGGTGAGCTGGTAGCCGCCGCCTTGCTCGGGCGCGGGCTTGGGCTCGGCCAAGGCGTCCGTCTGCGGCGCCTTCGACAGCGGCAACACCGCGGCCGCCGCGGCCAGCGCACCGGCCGTGCCAGCACCAGCAAACAGGCGGCGCCGCGACGGGGGCGTGTTCTTTGTCTCGCTCATGGGGGTCTCCAACGGGCAGCCCATGCACCAGGCTGCATATCTATACGCCATCGCGATTAGGGATCAGAGTAAACCCGATGGCAATCCGGGTGGTTACGGGGATCGCAGCGACAGTTTGTCGCAACCGGGCCGACAAACTGTCGCGCCGCGCTGCCAGCGACGGCTTCCTACAATCCGCCGCTGCCCATGGACCTCGTCGAACGCCCTGTTGCCGACCCGCCGCCCCAACGCTGGCCCCTGGCCACGGTGCTGGTGGTGGACGACGAGCCGGGCATGCGCAACTTCATCGAGAAGTCCCTGGCGCCCCGTGTGGCGCAGGTGTTCAGCGCCGAATCCGCCGAGGCCGCCGACGAGCTGGTGCGAAAGCACCGTTTTGACCTGGTGGTGCTGGACATCGCGCTGCCCGGCCGCAGTGGCATCGAATGGCTGCGCGACCTGCGCGAGCGCGGACATGCCTTCGAGGTGGTCTTGATCACCGCCTTTGCCGACCTGGACACGGCCATCGAGGCGCTGCGCGCGGGGGCCAACGATTTCATCCTCAAGCCCTTTCGAGTCACGCAGATCCTCAACGCGGTTCAGCACGGGCTGGAGCGGGCCCTGCTGCGGCGCGAGAACTGGGTGCTGCGTCGCACCCTCTCGCAGCGCACGCCGGCGGCCGACGGCCTGGTCGGGCAATCCATCGCCATCAAGGGCCTGCAGGCCGCCATCCAGCGCGTGGCCGGCGTGGGCTCCACGGTCCTGCTGTGCGGCGAATCGGGCACCGGCAAGGAACTGGCCGCGCTGGCCCTGCACCGCAACAGCCCGCGCTCGGCGGGGCCCTTCGTGCCGGTGAATTGCGCAACCCTGTCGCCGGAGCTGATCGAGAGCGAGCTGTTCGGCCAGGCCCAGGCCGGCTCGGGTGGGCGCAAGTTGCGCGACGGCCTGTTCGTCTACGCGCAGGGCGGCACCCTGTTCCTGGACGAGATCGGCGAGTTGCCGATGGCCTTGCAGGCCACGCTGCTGCGCGTGCTCGAGGACCGGCGCATTCGTCCCGTGGGCAGCGAGCAGCAGATTCCGGTGGACGTGCGCATCGTCGCGGCCACCAACCGCAGGCTGGCCGACGAGGTGGCGGCCGGGCGCTTCCGCAAGGACCTGTACTACCGGCTGCAGGTGGTGGAGATCAACCTGCCGCCGCTGCGCTCGCACAAGGAAGACATCCCCGACCTGGTGGAGCATTTCGTGGCCACGCTGGCGCCACAACTCGGTGTGCCGCCCATCGAGCTCGGGGCCGACGAACTCGGCTACCTGCAGCAGTACGACTGGCCCGGCAACGTGCGCGAACTGCGCAACTTGATCGAGCGCTCGCTGATCCTGGGCGCGCTGAATGTCTCGGCGCTGTACCCCGGCCTGGGCCGCAGCACGCACGGTGGCCGCGCGGCGCCGGCGCCGGCCACGACCGATCTGCACACGATGGAAAAGCTGCACATCCTGGCCGTGCTGGACAGCGTCGAGGGCGACAAGACCCGCGCAGCGCAGCTGCTGGGCATCTCGCGTCGAACGTTGGAGAGAAGGGTGGCGGAGTGGGGCTTGAACTGAAGACCGAAGGGCCGAAGTGACTTCCATCCGCACCAAGCTGCTGGCCATGGTGCTGATGCCGCTGTGGGTGGTGTTGCCGCTGCTGGTGGCGGTGCTCGCCTGGTGGGGCGATGCGGCTGTGGACCGCATGCTGATCACCAAGGTGCGGTCCGACCTGGCGGTGGCGCACGGCTACTTCGACCGAGTGCTGGGCGAAGTGTCGGCCAGCACCGACGCGGTGGCCGGCTCGCACGCGTTGAGCCTGGCGCTCGGCCAGGCGGTGTCGCCCCAGGCCCTGCAGGCCTTGCTGCAAGGCGTGCTCGAGCGAGAGGGGCTGGACTTCATCAACCTGCGCGGCCCGGACGGCCAGATGCTGGTCACCGACCACGGTGCCTCGGCCGAGGCCTTGCCGGCCTTGCCGCGGGGCGGCGAGCGCAAGCGCGCCGGGGCCTCGGTGGAGGTGCTGGGTGACGCTGACCTGGCCTTGCTGGCGCCCGCCTTGCGCGACCGGGTGAGGGTGCCTCTCGTGCCCACGCGCAACGCCCAGGCCACCACTCGCACGCAGGAGGAGCGCGCGATGGTGGTGGTGGCCGATGCGCCCGTGCGCGACGCCGCCGGCCGCGTCATCGCCCACGTTCAGGCCGGCAGCCTGCTCAACCGCAACCTGGCCTTCATCGACCACATCAACCAGATCGTCTACCCCGAGGGCAGCCTGCCCTTCGGCAGCCGCGGCACGGCGACGCTGTTCCTGGACGACGTGCGCATCTCCACCAACGTGCGCCTGTTCTCCGACGAGGGTGGCGCCGAGCCGCAGGCCCGGCGCAGCGGCGAGGCCCGGGCCATTGGCACGCGCGTGTCCAAGGCCGTGCGCGATGCCGTGCTGGGCGAGGGGCGCACCTGGCTGGACCGGGCCTTCGTCGTCAACGAGTGGTACGTGTCGGCCTACCAACCCATCACCAACGGCGCCGGCCAGCGCGTGGGCATGCTCTACGTGGGCTACCTGGAGCGGCCCTTCACCTGGCTGAAGTACAGCGTGCTCATCGGCCTGGCTGCGGTGTTCTTCGGCGTGATGGTGCTGGCCGCGCTCGCCTCTGCGCGCTGGGCGCGCACCATCTCGCAGCCGCTGGAGCAGATGGCGCAGACCATGCACCGTGTCGAAGCCGGCGAGCTCGGGGCCCGCGTGGGCAGCCTGGCGCGCAGCGACGAGATTGGTGCCCTGGGCGGCCACCTCGATCACCTGCTCGACAACATCGCCGAAAAGACCGGTGCGCTGCAGCGCTGGAACGCCGAGCTCGACGCCAAGGTGGCCGAGCGCACCCGTGCACTGGAGTCCGCGCAACAGCAGTTGCTGCGCACCGAGAAGATGGCCGCCGTGGGGCAACTCACCGCCAGCATTGCCCACGAGGTGAACAACCCGATCGCGGTGATCCAGGGCAACCTCGATCTGGCGCGCGACTTGTTGGGCGCCGATGCCCAGCGCGTGAAGGCCGAGCTGAACCTGGTGGACCAGCAAATCGAACGCATGCGGCTGATCGTGACGCAGCTGCTGCAGTTTGCCCGGCCGCACGAATACGCGGGCTACGTGGATGCGGTGGACACGGCACAGGTGTTCATGGACTGCCTGGTGCTGACCGGCCACCTTCTGGCCAAGACCCGCATCGAGGTGAGCCGCCAGTTCAGTGCCACGCGCCGCCCGGGCATCAACCGCAACGAACTGCAGCAGGTGCTGGTGAACCTGATGGTGAACGCCGTGCACGCCATGCCCGATGGGGGGGTGCTCAGCTTGGCCACGGCCGATGCCGGCGAGGGTGCCGTCAGCCTGTCCGTGATGGACACCGGCGCGGGCCTGCCGGCCGAGCTGATGGACGACCTGTTCAAGCCCTTCATCACGCGCAAGAAGGATGGCACCGGGCTGGGGCTGTGGATCAGTCGCAGCATCATCGAGCGCTATGGGGGCGACATCCACGCCGGCAACCGGCCCGAAGGCGGCGCGGTGATGACCGTGCTGCTGCAATGCGAGCCCGACGGTCCCGCGCCGCGTCCACCGGGCGAGGGCCGTGGTTCGGCCGACGCCTCAGGACAAACCCTGCACGAGCCGCTGGCCAGGCCCTCGTGACAACGTGTCGCAGCATGTCTGGATAGACTGCAGCCGCCATGCAGACCGCTCCCACCCTTCGCGTCGCCGTGCTCATGGAGCGCCAGCGCCAGCCCAACGCCTGGGAGGACTGGCGCTTCGCCGTGGTGGACGTGCTGGCCGACGAGGGCCAGTTCGGCGACGCACCGCGCACCCTGCGCGACGATGGCCGCACGGCCCAGGTGTTGCACCCCGGCCTGGCCGTGGAGCTGCACCGTGACGAGGGCGAGGGCTACTACCTCAACCTCAGCTCAGGTGCGCCGGTGTGGTTCGTGATGTGGCGCATCGACGATGTCGACCCGTCGCGCGCCTGGCCCGAACGGGTGACCCTGTCCTACAACGAGGCCGGACGCCTGCTCGATGCGCAGGAGCGCGTCGACAATCGGCCGCTGGGCCCCGACGTGCGCGCCTGGTTGCAGGCCTACACCGACGAGCACTACAAGCCCGAGCCCAAGCAACGCAAGCGTCCGGCGTCCTTCCGTGCGCCGGACCAGCGCTGAGCGCCGCGCCATGGCCACGCACGACGACAACTTCTTTTCGCGCTGGTCGCGCCGCAAGGTGCAGGTGCGGCAGGGTGCCCAGCCCGCCGAGCCGGCGCTGCCCGTGGCGCTGGTGCCCGTGGCACCGGCCGCGCAGCCCGTGGTGCCGGCCCCGCATGCCGCTGATCATGGCCAGGCCGAGCCGCCGCGGGCGGTGACGCCCGAGGTGGCCCCGACAGAGTCTGCCCGGGTCGCCGCGCCGTCGGCCGCCGAACCCTCACCCACGATGGACGACGTGGCGCTGCTCGACCCCGCATCCGACTTCCGCCGCTTCGTGGCCCCCGGCGTGGACAGCGGGGTGAAGAACGCCGCTCTGAAGAAGCTGTTTGCCGATCCGCACTTCAATGTGATGGATGGCCTGGACACCTACATCGACGACTACGGGCGCCCCGACCCCTTGCCGGCCAGCTGGTTGCGGCAGATGACCCAGTCGGCGGCGCTGGGCCTGTTCGACGACGACGAAGCGGCAGCACGACCCCAGCCCGCCCGCCAGGCCGATGAGGCGGTCGCTGCGCCCGCGCCAACGACCGAGTTCGAGCCGCCGGCCGGCGAGCCGCCATGGACCGCAGCCACCTCTTCGCTGCCCACCGAAGTCACCACATCCGATGAAGACCTTGATCTGCGACTGCAACCGCACGATGCCGCTGGACCCGAAGGCGCTGCAGGCGGCGCTGGCGCAGACGCCGGGCGCCAGCACTGAGGGGCTGGACACCGTCCACACGCTGCTGTGTCGCCGCGAGGCCGGCGCCTTCCAGCGCGCGGCCAAGACGGGCGAGGACCTGCTGGTGGCCTGCACGCAGGAGAGCCGCCTGTTCGTCGAGCTCAATGCCGAGACCGAAGGCGCGCGCCCCATCACCGAGCGCCCGATCCGATTCGTGAACCTGCGCGAGACGGCCGGCTGGTCGCGCGATGCCGCCCAGGCCACGCCCAAGATCGCCGCCTTGATCGCCGCCGCGCAGTTGCCGCCGCCGGCGCCGGTGGGCACCGTCACCTACCGATCGCAGGGCCGCGTGCTGGTGCTTGGCGCGGCCGAGGCCACCGAACGCGCTGCCCGCATGCTGGCCGACAGGCTGGAGGTGGTGCAGCTGATCGACGGCGCTGGCGGCGCGCTGCCGCAGGCGCGGGAACGCGCCGTGCACGCGGGGCGGCTCACGCGCCTGACGGGTTGGCTCGGCGCCTTCGAAGTCGAGTGGACCAGCCGCAACCCCATCGACCTGGAACTGTGCACGCGCTGCAACGCCTGCATCGCGGCCTGCCCCGAAGGCGCGATCGACTTTTCCTATCAAGTGAACGAAGCGTCTTGCAAAGCCCATCGGGATTGCGTGCGCGTCTGTGATGCGGCCGGCGCCATCGACTTCGATCGAGCCCCGCAGCCCGTGAGCGAAGCCGTGGACCTGGTGCTCGACCTGCGCGAGCAGCCGGCTTTCACGATGCACCAGCCGCCCCAGGGCTACTTCCATGCCGCCTCCGACGAGCGCCGCCTGGTGGACGCCGTGCTGCAGTTGCGCGAACTCACGGGTGAATTCGACAAGCCGCGCTTCTTTCAATACCGGCAGAACCTGTGTGCCCATACGCGCAACCAGCAGATCGGTTGCACCGCCTGCATCGACGTGTGCAGCACCCGTGCCATCCGCAGCGATGCCTCGCTCAAGGGCAGGGCCGCGCCGCGTGGCGCCGTGGCCTCCCGGGCCTTGTCGGGCGGTGTGGTGGCCGGGCCCACGGGCGGCATCGTCGTCGAGCCACACCTGTGCGTGGGCTGCGGCGCCTGCAGTACCGTCTGCCCCAGCGGCGCGCTGGGTTTTGCCTACCCCGGCACCGTGGACCAGGGCCGACGCCTGCGCACGCTGCTGCAGACCTTTGCGCGCGCTGGCGGCCGCGATGCGGCCTTGCTGCTGCACAGTGAAAGTGCCGGCCAGCGCGTCATCGACGAGCTCGGCCGCGCTGCGCGGGTCGACCGCAGCCTGCACGGCGTGCCTGCCCGCGTGCTGCCCGTGCCGGTGTGGCACACCGCCAGCGTGGGCCTGGACCTGTGGCTGGCCGCGATTGCGCAAGGCGCCAGCCAGGTGTGGGTGTTGCTCACGGCGGACGAGGCGCCCGAATACCGCCAGGCGCTGGCCGAGCAGATGGCCGTGGCGCAGGCCATCGTCAGCGGCCTGGGCTACGCTGGCGAGCACTTTCGCCTGCTGCAGGTGCGCGATGCACGCGACCTGGCCGCGCTGGACTTGGGCCTGCGCGCCGCAGCGGCCCAATGCACCCGGCAAGCGGCCAGTTTCTCCGCGGGCGCCGACAAGCGCGGCACGCTCGACATGGCCATCGACCACCTGCTGGCCCACGCCCCGAAGCCCGCCGATGACATCGCGCTGCCGCGCCCGGGCGCGCCCTTCGGCAGCCTGGTGGTGGACACGGCCAAGTGCACGCTGTGCCTGTCCTGCGTGGGGGCCTGTCCAGAGGCGGCGCTGGCCGACAACCCGGACCGGCCGCAGCTCAGGTTCATCGAGAAGAACTGCGTGCAATGCGGCCTGTGCGCCACCACCTGCCCCGAGTCCGCCATCACGCTGCAGCCGCGCCTGTGGCTGGCCGACGAGGGCAAGGCGCGCAAGGCCACCCGCGTGCTCAACGAAGCCGAGCCTTTCCGCTGCGTGCGCTGCCAGAAACCCTTCGGCACCGTGCGGGCCATCGAGGCGATGCTCACCAAGCTGGCCGGTCATTCGGCCTTTCAGGGCGTGGCCGCCGAACGGCTGAAGATGTGCGGCGACTGCCGGGTGATCGACATCCACACCAACCCTGACGAAACCCGCATCACCGACCTGTGACGATCGAGCCGTGATCACCGACCTGGCGCGCCCATGACCGAATCCCCACCCCAACCACTGCGCTTTGCCCCCGCCGACGACAGCGAAGAGCTGGCCCGCGCCGAGCTCTATGGCCTGCTCTCGCGCCTGTGGCATGCCCCGCCGGACGAGGCCCTGCTGGCGCAGTTTCGCGTGGCCGTGACGCAGGCGCCCGAGCCGGGCGGCTTTCTCGAAGCGCCCTGGGGTGAACTGGTGGCCGCCATGCGCGCCACCAACCTCGCCGATGCGGCGGCCGAACACGAAGCGCTGTTCCACGGCGTGGGCAAGCCCGAGGTGTTTGCCTATGGCTCCTACCACCTCAGCGGTTTCCTCAACGAGCGCCCGCTGGCCGTGTTGCGCGAGGACCTGGCCCGCCTGGGCCTCACCCGCGACGAGCACAGCCTGGAGACCGAGGACCACATCGCCTACGGGCTGGAGGTGATGCGCTGGCTGATCGCCGGCGACGATGTCGCGGTGTGCAACCTGGAGCAGCAGCGTCGCTTCTTCCGCGCGCACCTGCAGCCCTGGGTGCACCTGCTGTGCGACGCCGTGCTGGCCCAACCCCGCGCCGCCACGTGGCGCGCTGTGGCTGGCTTCACCGACGCCTTCATGCAGGTGGAAGCGCAGGCCTTCGACCTGCTGGAAACCTGAGCGCCGCCATGTCGATCCCAACGGAACAAATCACCGGCGTGGTGCTGGCCGGCGGCCGCGGCAGCCGCATGAGCGGTGTCGACAAGGGCCTGCAGAACCACTTGGGCCTGCCCATGGCCCTGCATGCGCTGATGCGCCTGCAGTTGCAGGTGGGCCCGGCCATGGTCAACGCCAACCGCAACCTGGCGGCCTATGAGTCGATGGGCGTGCCCGTGTGGCCCGACGCCGTGGCCGACCACCCAGGCCCGCTGGCGGGCTTTCTCACCGCGCTGGAGCATTGCGAGACGCCGTATCTCGTCACCGTGCCCTGCGACACGCCCAACTTCCCGCTCGATCTGGTGCAGCGGCTGGCCGATGCGCTGGAACAGGCCGATGCCGACATCGCCATGGCCGAGACGCTGGAGCAGGGCGTGGCGCAGCGGCAACCGGTGTTCTGCCTGATGAAGGCCAGTCTGATGGAAAGCCTGGTGAAGTTCATCCACGACGGCCAGCGCAAGATCGACCGCTGGACGGATCGGCACCGCTGCGTGGCCGTGCGCTTCGACGACGCCGACGCGTTCTTCAACGCCAACACCCTGGACGAATTGCAGCGCCTGCAGGCGCGCTGATCCGGGCGGCCCCTGGGCACGGGCTGCATGGCGATAATCGGCCCTCCCCCAGGAAGAGCCCCGATGAGCATCAAGAGCGACAAGTGGATCCGCCGCATGGCGGAAAGCACCGGCATGATCGAGCCTTTCGAGCCCGGCCAGGTGCGCGAGGCCAAGGGCCAGAAGATCGTCAGCTACGGCACCTCCAGCTACGGCTACGACGTGCGCTGCGCGCGCGAGTTCAAGGTGTTCACCAACGTCTACTCCACGGTGGTCGACCCGAAGAACTTCGACGAGCGCAGCTTCGTCGATATCGAGAGCGACGTCTGCATCATCCCGCCCAACAGCTTCGCGCTGGCACGCACGGTGGAGTACTTCCGCATCCCGCGCAACGTGCTCACGGTGTGCCTGGGCAAGAGCACCTACGCGCGCTGCGGCATCATCGTCAACGTCACGCCCTTCGAGCCCGAGTGGGAAGGCTTCGTGACGCTGGAGTTCAGCAACACCACGCCGCTGCCGGCCAAGATCTATGCGGGCGAGGGCTGCGCCCAGGTGCTGTTCTTCGAGAGCGACGAGGTCTGCGAGACCAGCTACAAGGACCGGGGCGGCAAATACCAGGGCCAGCGCGGGGTGACCTTGCCCAAGGCCTGAGGCGGCGCGGCCGAAATGCAGCGTTTCCTGGGCGCTTCTCGTGGCATGTGGGGCGGGCCTGCAGCGCGATCATGGCTGCCATGGCGCGCCACGAACCCCACCAGCCGATGCCCGAAGCCACCGATCTGGCCTGCATGCCGGCCGAATACTTCGGTGGTGGTCGCATGTTGCCGGCGCTGGTGCCGGGCTGCTGTCTGGACATGGGCCTGCTGGGCAGCTTTCGCGAGTTGATGGCCGAGGCCGGTGAATCGGTGCGGGTGCAGCAGATGCGCTATGACCGAATGTACGCGTTCGAGCGCCTGGCGCTGGGGCACAGCACGGCGGATGCCGGCCTGCGCCGCCTGTCGGTCATCCTGTTCGAGCGCTACGTTGATCCAGGGCTGGACTGAGCGCGCCCAGAGTCTGCTGAAATCGGGGCGTCGGCGGCGCTGGGCCGCTGGGAGTCCCGGCCATGAGTTCCACGTCCCACGCCCATGAGCGGATGTCTGCACTGCGTTCGGCCCACCGCGGCAAGGTGGTCACCGCCGCGGAGGCCGTGCAGTTGCTGCACGATGGCGACATGCTGGCCACCAGCGGCTTCGTTGGCATCGGCTTCCCGGAGAACCTGGCCGTGGCGCTGGAGGCGCGCTTCCTGGCCAGCGGCGCACCGCGCGACCTGGGCCTGGTGTATGCGGCCGGGCAGGGCGATGGCAAGCACCGCGGCCTGAACCACCTGGGCCACGCCGGCCTGGTGGGGCGCGTGGTCGGCGGCCATTGGGGCCTGGTGCCGGCGCTGCAGCACCTGGCCGTCACCAACCAGATCGAGGCCTGGAACCTGCCGCAGGGCGTGATCACGCACCTGTTCCGCGACATCGCCGCCGGCAAGCCGGGGCACCTGTCCAGGGTGGGGCTGGGCACCTTCGTCGATCCGCGCCATGGCGGCGGCCGAATCAATGAGCGCACCACCACCGAGCGCGTCCGCCTGATGGACCTGGACGGCGAGGAGTACCTGTTCTACAAGGCCTTCCCGATCGACGTGGCCTTCGTGCGGGGCACCACGGCCGACCCGGACGGCAACATCACCATGGAGCGCGAGGCCCTCACGCTGGAAGCGCTGGCCGTCGCCATGGCGGCGCGCAACTCGGGCGGCATCGTCATCGTGCAGGTGGAGCGCCTGGCTGCGAGCGGCACGCTCAACCCGCGGCAGGTCAAGATCCCCGGCGTGCTGGTGGACTGCGTGGTGGTGGCCGAAAAGCCCGAGTACCACATGCAGACCTTCGTGGAGCCCTACAGCGCGGCGTTTGCCGGCGAGATCCGTGTGCCGGGCGGTGAGGTGATCCCCATGCCCATGACCCGGCGACGCATGATCGCGCGGCGAGCCGCGCTGGAGCTGACACCCAACAGCGTGGTGAACCTGGGCATCGGCATGCCCGAGGGCGTGGCCGCCGTGGCGGCCGAGGAGCGGGTGATCGACCTGATCACGCTGAGCACCGAGCCTGGCGTGATCGGGGGCATCCCCGCCGGCGGCCTGAACTTCGGCGCGGCCGTGAACACACAGGCCATCATCGACCAGCCCTACCAGTTTGATTTCTATGATGGCGGCGGGCTGGACATCGCCTTCCTCGGCCTGGCCCAGGCCGATGCCCAGGGCAATGTCAATGTCAGCAAGTTCGGTCCGCGCCTGGCCGGGGCGGGCGGCTTCATCAACATCAGCCAGAACGCCAAGCAGGTGGTGTTCGTCGGCAACTTCCTGGCCGGCGCGCCCGACGGCTCGCACACGCGCAAGTTCGTGCGCCAGGTGGAGCACCGCACCTTCTCGGGCCGCGAGGCCTGGCGCCGTGGCCAGCGGGTGCTGTACGTCACCGAGCGCTGCGTCTTCCGCCTGCACGAGCATGGGCTGGCGCTGGTGGAGATCGCGCCCGGCCTGGACCTGCAGCGCGACATCCTCGCGCAAATGGACTTCGAGCCGGTGATCGATGGCGAGCCGGCGCTGATGGACGCGGCCATCTTTCGCGACGAGCCCATGGGACTGCGCGCGCGCCTGCTGCTGCTGCCGCTGGCCGAGCGCTTCAGCTACGTGGCCGATCAGCACACCATGTACATCAACTTCGAGCACCTGAGCATCCGCAGCCGCGAAGACGTGGAAGCGGTGCGCGCCGAGATCGAGCGCCACCTGGCGCCGCTGGGCCGCAAGCTGGACGCGGTGGTCAACTACGACCACTTCGTGCTCGATGCCGAGGTGCAGGACGATTGGGCCGCGATGGTGCACGAGCTGGTCGATCGCCACTACCATCGGGTGGTGCGTTATTCCACCTCCAGTTTTCTGCGCGCCAAGTTGGGCCCGGCCCTGGCGGCGCGTGGCGTCGCGCCGCAGATCTACGAGAGTGCCGAGCAGGCCCGGGCGGGGCTGCGCCGGCCCGGCGCTGAGGACCCCGCAACATGAGTGTGGACGGGGTGACGCCATCGGCCCCCACGCAGTCCGCCATCGTCGCCGCCGACCGCTGCCCCAACTGCGAACACGCGCTGGCCCAGCCGCGGCCCAACTATTGCAGCCACTGCGGGCAGGAAACGAATCTGAAGCCGCCCACGTTGCTGGAGTTTGCGCAGCAGTTCGGCGGCAACTACCTGGCCATGGAGGGGGCGTTGTGGCGCTCGCTCAAGCCGCTGCTGTTTCGCCCGGGCCAGCTCACGCGCGAGTATTTCGCCGGGCGCAAGCGGCGCTACGTCCTGCCTCTGCGCCTGTACCTGACGGTGAGCCTGATCGCGCTGTTGGCCCTGCGCCTGTCCGGCATGGTCATGGGACCGTCGGAGAGCGCGGTGCAGGTCAAGCTGGACAAGCCCGGCGAGCTCGACAACGTGGTGCTCAGGCTGGGCCAGCGGCAGGCGGGCGTGCGCAATGGCCAATTCTTCTGCGAAGACCTGCCGGCCGTGGTCTGCGAGCGGGTGCGCGCGCGCATCACCTTGAACCCGCAGGCCATGGAGCAAGCGCTGCGCCAGTTGCCGCAACGCATGGTGGCCAACTGGGGTACGGTGATGTTTGCGCTCTTGCCGCTGTTTGCGGCACAGCTCAAGCTGGTGTACCTGCGGCGCGGCATGCGCTGGTCCGAGCACCTGGTCTTTGCGCTGCACCTGCATGCCTTCTGGTTTGCCATGCTGGCCACCGAGGCAGCGCGCCTGCCCTGGCTGCAGGCCTTGGCGGCGCTGGCCGTGCCGGTGTATTCGGTGCTCGCACTGCAGCGCGTGTACGGCGGGCGTTGGTGGGCCACGGCGCTGCGCAGCGTCGCACTGTGCACGCTGTATGGCACCACGCTGGTGGTGGCGCTGGTGGTGGTTGCACTGTGGGCCTTCTTCGCCTGAGCACGGGCCGGCGCAGCGGGCGCCGGCCGGCCCGGATCACGCTGTCGGGAAGGTGCCCGGCAGCAGGATGCTGCGGTCCACCTGGTGCATCTGGGTTCGCCCGCAGAAGGCCATGGTCAGGTCGAGCTCGTTGCGGATGATCTCCAGCGCCTTGCTCACGCCGGCCTCGCCCATGGCACCCAGGCCGTAGAGGAAGGCTCGGCCGATGTAAGTGCCGCGCGCGCCCAGGGCCCAGGCCTTCAGCACGTCCTGGCCCGAACGAATGCCCCCGTCCATGTGCACCTCGATGCCCGAGCCCACCGCGTCCACGATGGCCGGCACGGCGCGGATGCTGGACTCGGCGCCATCGAGCTGCCGCCCACCGTGGTTGCTGACGATCAGCGCGTCGGCACCGGAGTCCACCGCCAGCCGGGCGTCCTCCACGTCCTGGATGCCCTTGAGGATCAGCTTGCCGCCCCAGCGCTTCTTGATCCATTCCACGTCGCCCCAGTTCAGGCGCGGGTCGAACTGCTGCGAGGTCCAGGCCGACAGGTTGCCCATGTCGGTCACGCCCTTGACATGGCCCACGATGTTGCCGAACTGGCGCCGCTGGGTGCCCAGCATGCCCAGGCACCAGCGCGGCTTGGTCATCATGTTGAGGATGTTGCCGATGGTCAGCTTGGGCGGCGCGGACAGGCCGTTCTTCAGGTCCTTGTGGCGCTGCCCGATGATCTGCAGATCCAGCGTCAGCACCAGCGCGCCGCAGTTCGCGGCCTTGGCGCGGTCGATCAGGCGCTCGATGAAATCGCGGTCGCGCATCACGTAGAGCTGGAACCAGAACGGCGCCTTGGTGTGTGCGGCAATGTCCTCGATCGAGCAGATGCTCATCGTCGACAGCGTGAAGGGGATGCCGAATTGCTCGGCCGCCTTGGCCGCGAGGATCTCGCCGTCGGCGTGCTGCATGCCGGTCAGCCCCGTGGGCGCGATGGCCACCGGCATGCGCACATCCACACCCACCATCTTGGTGGCCGTGCTGCGGTTTTCCATGTTCACCGCCACGCGTTGGCGCAGCTTGATGGCCTGGAAATCGCTCTCGTTGGCGCGGTACGTGCTCTCGGTCCAACTGCCGGAATCGGCGTAGTCGTAGAACATGCGCGGCACGCGCCGCTGCGCCAGCTGGCGAAGGTCTTCGATCGTGGTGATGACGGGCATGCGCTTGCACCTCCTGTTTCCAGGATGCTAGCCGGTAAAGGCCTGCCGCCGCGGCGGCTTCGCTGCCGATCCGCTGCGCCGATCAGCTGCCGCAGCTGCCGCCACCACAGCCGGTGATGGGCTCGGCATCGGCCATGGCCAGCTCGCGGCGCTGGCCGGTGACAGGGTCGAAGCCGATGGCCGCCATGTGCTGCGCCAGCGAGGCGTCCATCATCTGCGCGTGCTGCGGGAACCAGGTGGCCAGCTCGGCCACGGCCAGGCGCAGCGGCTCGAAGTCGTTCTCCTCACGGGCGCGGCGGGCACACTCCACCATCACCTGCAACACGGCCTGGTGCTGGAAGCTGTGGCAGTTCTCGGCCGCGAAACCGGTGGCCGTCATCCAGTCGTCTTCCTGCTTGAAGTGCAGCACGGTGTGCGCCACCAGGCTGTCCCAGCGCGCCAACAGGCGGTCCTCGGGGCCGGGCAGGGCGTTGTCGGCATCGGCCAGCAGGTCCACGAACTCCTGGTGCGTGGTATCCATCTGGGGTTGGTTCAGCGCGAGTTGGTCGTTCCAGGTGAGCGTGGTCATGGTGTACGTCGGGCAAGAGGGTAAAAGCCAGCGCGCGAGCCTAACAGGCGGGCGCGGCTGCGCGCATTGCTCGGTGTCAAACACTGGACAGCGCTCGTGCGGACTTGCCGTAGCATGCCGCCCCATGCCGAGCGACCCGACTGCCGCCGAATCCGCCGCGCCCCGTCGCCCCACCTGGCTGCGCGTGCTGTGGCTGGTCGCGGGCCTGGTGAGCCTGGTCACGGGCATCGTCGGCATCTTTCTGCCGCTGCTGCCCACCACGCCCTTCGTGCTGCTGGCGGCCTTTTGCTTTTCGCGCGGCAGCACGCGCTGCGAGCGTTGGCTGTTGAGCCACCCGCGCTTCGGCCCCATGGTGCGCGACTGGCGCGAGCACCACGCCATCCCGCTGCGCGCCAAGCAACTGGCCTGGACGATGATGGTCATCGGCTCGGCCTGGTCGGCCTGGGTCTTGCCGCAGCGCCTGGCCTGGGTGCCGGCGGCATGCTGCGCCGCGGTGGCCTACTGGATGTACCGCCTGCCCACCCGCCAGCCTTGAGCCGGCGGCGGCTGGCGAGCCGTTGGGCGCGCCGCCGCTCGGTGCAGGTCAGATGCCGTAGTTGTCCGGCGCGGCGGCCGGCGGCGGCCGGCGACGCGGGTTGAAGTTGAGCTTGACCTCCAACTTCGGCGTCGTGCCCACCTGCACCTGCGTGCGGGCCTGTTCGCTCAACTGATCCGGATGCCAAAGCCGCACTTCGGCCTGGCCGTCGGGTGCATTCGGGATGGTGGCCACGCCCTTGTCGTCGGTGACCGCGTACCAGGGCGTGGTGCTGACGAAGATGTGACCGCGCATCGAGCCGTGCAGGTGGCAGCCGATGGTGATGGTGCCGGGCACATCGAGCTTCAGCTCGGGCGTGGCACCGAGCCTGCTGCCGAGCATCGCGGCCATGCGGAACTCGAACTGCTTGGCCGGCGGCACGTTGCCCAGCGGGCCACCCGGCTGCGAGCGCACATGGTGGTCGAACCTGTCGCGGTTGACGAACTTCACCGCGCCGCCCACCGGCACCACGCTGACGAAGGGCACGAAGCGCGTGTACTGCTGCGTGATGGGCTGCGGCTCGGGCAGGGCTTGCTGCGGCCATGCGGCGGTGGGTTGCAGCAGCACGGCCACGTCGGCGGCGGGCTTGCCCTCGGCATTGAGCACGGTGACCTGCAGCGGGGCGGCCTGCGCCGCCGGCAGCACCAAGGCGGCCAGCATGAGCAGCCGCGGCCAGGCCCCGGGCCGTTGCAGAGCGGGCCGGCAAGCCGGTCGGGACGAGGAGGGTGCGGTGTGCTTCATGGCGCCGCGATCTTAGGGGCGCTGGTGTGGGAGTGCAATCGCAACGCCAGGGCGGGCCGCGTGGTGCCACGGATGCGGCCCAGCAGTGCTGGGTGCCTTCGGCGAACCTGCCATGAATCCGGTCTGCCCATCGTGACAAATGCAGCGGGAAGACCGCACAGTTTCAGATCGGCAGCAGCGTAACCAAGCGCAACCGAGCGCAGAATCTCCATCAACGCGAATTGCAGGGGTGGCCATCGGTCAGCTGCAGCTCGCAACGCCTGCGGGGGTGGCTTTCGGCCAACCGCGGTGACAGACCAACGTTTCCGCGGCCGCCTTCGGCTGCCCCCCTTGCCACCCTGGGGATGCCATGAACCTGCTCACTTCGTTCTCCTTGCTGACCGACCAGCGTCGTCTGATGCGGGCTGCCCTCGCGGCGCTCACCTCCATCGGCCTGATCCTGCCCGGCTTCGGCATTGGTTTCGCGCATGCCGCACCGAACCACAGAGGCACCGCCAAGGTGGCGCAAGACCTGGACGACGAAGTTCGCGGCGCCAGCCGCGTGCGTCCGAAATGGTCGCGCCAGATCGGCGGCGTGCAGCATGTGCAAGCCATTTTGGTCAGCAACTCGGCCGACCCGGCCATGGCGGATCTGCGCGCCCACGTGCTCAGGCTCGGCGGCTCGGTGCATGCCGTGCATGCGGCCTCGCATTCGATCACCGTGCAGGTCAAGGCCAGCGACCTGGACGCGCTGGCGCAGCGCAGCGACGTGATCAGCGCCTCGCCCAACCGCGAGACCCAGAGCAGCGCCAGCATGGTCGAGACCGTCACCGGCGCCATCAATTCAGGTGTGCGCACCTACAGCAGCAAGTCGGCCTACACCGGGCTGGACGGCAGCGGCATCGGCATCGCCATCCTTGATTCGGGCGTGATGCGCAACCACAAGGCCTTCAGCGGCCCGGCCGGTGTGCGCGTCAAGCGCAACGTGACGATGTTGAACAACGCCATTGCCAACTGGACCACCGGTGCGGCCGGCGTCAGCTCGCTGCAGCCCGGCAGCGCCGCGCTGACGGCCTATGAGAGCGCCATCGCCAACGACAGCGCCGCCACGCACGACGCCTACGGCCACGGCACGCATGTGGCGGGGGTGGTCGCCGGCCGCTACTTCACGCCCAGGGCGACCTACCAGCAGGACATGAACGGCATCGCGCCCAACGCCAACCTGTACGACGTGAAGGTGCTCAGCGACCAGGGCACGGGCACGGTCAGCGACGCCATCGAAGGCATCGAGTGGGTGATCTTCCACGCCAAGGAATACAACATCCGGGTGCTCAACATCAGCCTGGCGGCGCAGTCCACCCAGAGCTGGACGACCGACCCGCTGTGCGTGGCCGTGCGCAGCGCCACGGCGGCCGGCATCACGGTGGTGGTGGCCGGCGGCAACTTCGGCCGCAATGCCGCCAACCAGGAGACCTACGGCCGGATCGGCGCGCCGGGCAATGACCCGTCGGTGATCACCGTGGGCTCGGTGGACCTGCACAACTCCACCGACCGCGCCGACGACACCATCAACAACTTCAGCGCGCGCGGCCCCACCCGCGGCAGCTATGTTGACGCCACCGGCGTGCGCCGCGTTGACAACCTGATCAAGCCCGACCTGGTCGCGCCGGGCAACCACCTCGTCGGTGTCGGGTCGACCATCGGCACCACGACGACCTGGAACCTGCTGGGCAGCACCTATTACTCCAACCTCGTCGCGCCGCAAAGCGCCGAGGCCTACGTCAACGAGACGCAGATGCAGCTCAGCGGCACCTCGATCGCCGCACCGGCGGTGGCCGGCGCCGTGGCGCTGCTGCTGCAGGCCAACCCGGGCCTGACGCCCCCGGTCATCAAGAGCATCCTGCAGACCACCGCCCAACCGATACGCAACACCAACCTGCTGCAGCAGGGCGCGGGCGCGCTCAACATCGACGGCGCGGTGCGCCTGGCCAAGATCGTCCGCACCGATCTGGCCTCGGCCATCGCCGCGGGCACCATCAGCCCCGGTGCCAGCATCCTCACCGGCAGCGTGACCGCCTCGTCGACCGTGGCTGGCACCGCCTTCAACTGGTCGCGCATGACCATGGTCGGCGGCAGCCACGTCGTCAATGGCATGTCCTTCATCACGCGCTACTCGCCGCTGATGGACCCGCGTGTCACCTGGGCCAGCGGCAAGGTGCTGGTGCGCACGCCGGTGTACTGGTCGGGCACCGGCATTGCGGCCAACACCTATGTCCAGTCCTTCACCGAAACCGCGCCGACCAACCTGACACTGGTACCGGCGGGCGCGGTGCTCGCCGACTCGCTGGTCGGCACCTCGTCGCTGACCGGCAGGACGGGCGTCTTCATTCCGACCTTGACGCTGTCGGGCTGGCTGGTCAGCGGCAGCGGCAAGCTGCTGGCCACGGGGCTGGTGCTGAGCGAGGGCCTGGTGCTCAGCGAAGGACTGGTGCTGAGCGAAGGCCTGGTCTTGAGCGAAGGCCTGGTGCTGAGTGAAGGCCTGGTGCTGAGTGAAGGCCTGGTGCTGAGCGAAGGTCTGGTACTCAGCGAGAGGACCGTGCTCGGCGAGTGACGAGGCGACGCCGGCCTACGGGGCGGTGCGCACCGCCGACGCCGGGCCACCAGCCCGGCGCAAGGTGCCCACGCGCACCCCCAGCAGACGGATGCGGCGGCTGAGGTCCACGCGCTTCAGGCACAACCCGGCCGCCAGGCGGATGGTGGGCGCCTCGGCGGTGGGCTCGTCGATGGACATGTCGCGCGTCACCGTCTTGAAATCGTCGAAGCGCAGCTTGATGCCGATGGTGCGGCCCTCGTAGCCCTTGCGCTGCAGGTCCTTGGCCACCTGCTCGACCAGTTGGCTGAAGATCGCGCTGAGCTCGGCGCGGTCGCGCTTGGCGTGAAGGTCGCGCTCGAAGGTGGTCTCGCGGCTCATGGACACGGGCTCGCTGTGCGTCACCAGGGGCCGGTCGTCCACGCCGTGCGCGGCATCGTGCAGCCAGGCGCCGTAGCTCTTGCCGAACTGCGCCACCAGCTCGGCGCGCGGCTGCTCGGCCAGCTGGCCAATGGTCTCGATGCCGAGCGCCTGCAACCGGGCGCCGGCCTTGGGGCCGATGCCGTTGATGCGCCGCACCGGCATGGGCCAGATGCGCTCGGGCAAGTCGGCCATCGTCAGCAGCGCCAGGCCATCGGGCTTGTCCAGTTCAGACGCGATCTTGGACAGCAGCTTGTTGGGCGTGATGCCGACCGAGCAGGTCAAGCCCGTGGCGCGCTGGACGTTGTTCTTGATGTCCAGCGCAATGGCGCGCACGCCGCCATGCGGATCGTGGGCCACGCTGTCCTGCGCACCGGGGTGGTCGGTGAGGTCGATGTAGATCTCATCGATGCCGCGGTCCTCGATCACCGGGGCCACCTCGGCCACTGCGGCCTTGAACAGGCGCGAGTAGTGTCGATAGCGCTCGAAATCAGTGGGCAGCAGCACCGCCTGCGGAGCGCGCAAGGCGGCCTTCATCAGGCCCATGCCGCTGTTCACGCCCAGGGCGCGGGCCGGGTAGGTGGCGGTGGTGATCACGCCGCGGCCGGTGTAGTCGGCCAGATGGGAGTAAGTGCGCGTGCCATCGGGCTGCGGCTGCGGCTGGTGCCGCCGCCCTCCGCCGATGACCACCGGCAGGCCCACCAGATCCGGGTAGCGCAGCAGCTCCACCGAGGCATAGAACGCGTCCATGTCCAGGTGGGCGATCCAGCGGCGACGCGTGCTCGGCATGCGGCCATTGTGCGGCGCCCGCCGGCCGCGGCGCTGAGGATCAGTTCACCGCCTGGACCTGGCGACGCCGCTCCACGTAGCCGGGCTGTGCGGCCGCCGCGGCGCTGGGGCAGGCCGCGGCGTTGCAGGCCACCACGTCGATGGTGAACACGCGGATGGTCCTGGGCGTGCCCGGCGCACTCTCGCCTTCGTTGAAGCTGCGCGAGTCGCATTGCACCGTGGCGTGCAAGCCGTAGTCCGTGCTCAGGTCCAGCGTCTGCGTGGCACTGCTGCAACTGGTCCAGCTGCCCTTGAAGGCCTGGTACAGGCCCCATTCCATGCCGGCCCGAGCGGCTTGCATGGCACGTTGGGACAGCAGGTCGCGCGTCGCGGTGGCCTGCTCGGCCTGTCCCATGCGCACGATGGCCGCGGCCAGGGCCGACATGGCCACCAGCACCACGATGATGGCCACCGTGCCCAGGCCCCGGGCAGGCCGGCGCAGCGGGCCACCGTGCATGCTCGCGTTCATGGCGTGTTCGACACGTGGGCGCCCACCACCAGCGTGGCCGACTCGTTGTCGCGGGTGATCTGCAGCTTCATCGACACGAAGCCATTCTGTTGCGTGGCGCCCTGGTTGGGGTCGTACTGGAACAGGCAGGACTGCAGCTGCGTGGCCATCACCGGCGCGCCGCTGGTGGACGGGCAGGCCGCGGGTGGCGTGGCATTGAAGCCGTAGTTCGACAGCCGATACAGCGTGCCCTTGCCATGGCCATTGGCGTCGAGCGTGCCGTCGGCGCCGCTGCAGACGTAGAACACGGCCTTCTGGTTGTCGGGGACCACCACGAAGCGGCCGCCGTCGTAGCCCAGCGGGAACTGCTTGCTGGCCACGGTGAGGCGGTGGCGGCCCAGCGCGGCGCTGGGCGTGCTCACTGCGCTGATGGTGCTGCGGTTGGCGCCGCTGTAGATGTCGTTCGGGTTCTGGTTGTCCATCGCCACCCAGTCGCCCACGGCGGGTGTGGCGGGCAAGGGCGACAGCACGTCGAAGCTGGTGGTCAGCCCAGTGGTGTCCAGCACCGCGGCGCCGGCGTTGACGGTGTCGTCGCCGACCCGGGCGCGGCCGCCCATGCTGGTGGGCACCACCTCGAAACATTGGCTGTCCGGCGTGCGCACCGAGTTCGGCACGGCCGCCTGCACGTCGCGCTGCATGCGGCGCAACGGATGATCGGCCGCCTCCACCAGCGCGGCGCGGTTGCGCGAGGCCACGAAGCTGGCCACCACGGGCTGGTAGAACACCACCAACGTGGCCGCCATCACCGAGAACACGACCAGCGTGACGATCAGCTCCACCAGCGTGAAGCCGCGCGCGCCGGGGCTGGCATCACGACGCATGGTCGGTTCTCCAGCCCACCAGCGACACGCTTTGCGTGCCGCGCGAGACGGTCACCTCGATGCGTTTGGCCGCGGCCACGCCGGCGAGCGTGCCGCTGGCCACGCCGATGCTGACGCTGTAGCCCGAGAGCGAGGCGATCGCCGTGCCGTCCACCGCGCAGATCTGATTGGTGGTGGCATAGCCGTGGTAGTCGCTCACGTCGTTGTAGGTGTCGCGCGCGCAGCCCGCGGGTGCGGCGTTGGCGGCCGGTGCATAGGGCTTGAGCAGGATCTCTTCGAGCAAGGCCTGCGCGGCGGCCTGCAACTGCCGCTGCACGATCGGGTCGCCGGAGTGGGCCGTGACCGTGCGGAACACCAGCAACAGGCCGGCCAGCGCCACGCCCAGCACCACGATGGCGATGAGGGCCTCGATCAGGGTGAAGCCGCGCACCTTGTCCCGAGGTCGGGTGCTGAAGGCGTTCATTGCAGCGACCCGGTTTCGCCGACCACCGCGATGGCCGATTCGCCGGCGACGGCGATGCTGGCGTTGAGCGACGTGGTGCCAGCGCCATCGCTGGTGACGCGCCCCGAGGGTTGGAAGTACAGCGTGCCCGCCGGCGATACCGAAGTGGCCGGTGCATTCGTGGTGTAGGCATAGCGGCTGTCGCGGTCCGGGCCCAGCCAGGGCTGGTTGCAGGCGGTGGCGCCGAACTGGTCGGCAATGGTGAGCGTGACGGCGCTGCCGCCCACGCTCACGCACACCAGGCGCCGGTGTGCCTGCGCCAGGCTGTGCGCCTCGCGCAGTGCCGACAGCACCTGCTCGCGCCAGGCCACGCTGCCCATCGAGGCCGCCACGTCCATGCGCGGCAGCATGGTGACGGCCAGGATGCCCAGCATCACCATCACCAGGATCAGCTCCACCATCGTGAAGCCGCGCTGGCGCCGGTTGGCAACTGGATCAGTAGATCTCGCGCACATGGACGGTCTTCTTCGATTCGGGGCTGTAGATGCCGAAGGACGCACGCGCCGACGGGTCGCGGTCCGCGGTGGCGGCGCAGCTGCCGTTGATGGCGCGCAGCCAGGCCTTGGCCGCACCGGTGCTCGCGGGGTGGCTGGCCGCGCAGGACTGGTCGGCGGCGGTGCTGCCCAGGTTGAGCGCCAGATCGAAGGTGAGGCCGCCGGTGGCCGGCGCGGGGATGCCCAGCGTGAGCAGGCCACTGCCGGCGGTGATGGTGATCGGCGAGCTGGCCGACGTGGTGGCCGCAGACGCGGCGCCGGTGTAGCCGCGCGGGTTCGACGCCACGGCGGATGTTGCCGGCAGCGTGGTGCAGCTGTCGGCGGCGTTGAGCAACCAGGTCGAGCCGGTCCAGTATTCGGCCATCACCGGCACGGCCAGTGGCTGCGTGATGCTGCCGAAGGCGTTGGACAGGCGCAGCCGCCCGCTGCGCAGATTGACCACGCCCTCGGCAAAGGTCTGCGAGCTGATGGTGTCGCTGTCGATCGCGCGCACTTGCAAGCCCTTGGGCGAGGTGGCTTTGGCGGTGAAGCTGTAGACCGGCGCGGCGCTGGCCACGCCGGCGGTGAAGGCACTGGCGGCGATGGCGTTGGCCGAGAGCGTGCCCACGCCCAGTGCCAGGGCGTCACTCAATGTCACCGGCTTGGCGAAGCTGGGGCTGGTCGCCGCGCTGCCGTCGTAGTTCAGCGTGGTGCCGGGCGATGCCAGGCCATTGCGCGCGGTGACCGTGACGCCGGCGGGCTGGCCGGCATAGGTGAAGGCGCCCGGCGTGCAGGCCTGCGTGACGACCACGTCGAAGTGGTGCGGCACGAAGCGCCCGACGGCGCCGGCAATGCCGGTGCTGCCGGTGGCGCTGAAGCCGGTGCCCAGGTAGCTGCCGCTGGTGAGGGTGGCGCTCAGGTCGCCGGTGCCCACCTCGGACCAGACCAGGTTGCTGCTCGACGCCGCGCCGGCGCTGAAGCTGCCCAGGGCGCCGGTGAAGGCGCCATTGCTCGCCCCGGCACCGGTGGGCGAGCGCCGCGTGAAGCCGAGCGTGGCCGATTCCGGTGCGGCCTCGCGACCGAAATTGGGGGTGGCATTGCCCGCGGCATTCAAGGCGGTGACCGTGGCCGAGAAGGCGCTGCCGGCCTTGATCGGCGCGGCCGTGATGGCACTGAAGGCGAAGGAACTGGGCGCCGCGATGAAGTTGGCGCTGCCGCTCATGACCAGGCCGGTGTCGTTGCTGCCGGCGCTGCCGGTGTAGCGGGCCGTCAGGCTGGCCTGGCCCACATCGGCGTACTGCAGGGTGGGCGTGGCGGTGCCGTTGGCATCGAAGCTCAGGTTGATCGACTGGCCCGTGGCGTCGCAGGCCGCTGCCGCGCTGGCAGCGCCGTTCAAGGCCGTGCCCGCCACGCGCACCGGCAGGGTGCCACTGGCCGGGTTGACGTAGCCGCAGCTCAGGGTCACCCGCTTGGTGACGTTGGCAAAGGCCGGTACGCAGGCCAGGCTGTTGGTGGCCTTGGTTACTGCCGACACCGTGGCGGTGCTCGATGACTCGGCCAGGTGGTTGGGTACCGACACCAGGAATCCTGCATCTGCGGCGGTGAAGGTGCAGCTCGGTGCGCCGAAGTTGCACAGGTGGGTGCCAGTGACGGCGATGTTGACGTTGGCCACCCCCAGCAGCGTGCTGCCGGCGGTGGTGAGCTGCACGCCCTTGGTCACCGATGAGCTACCCGCCGGGATGACGAAGCTGGCCCCCGCGGCATTGCCGGAGTTGCTGTCGAACACCACCGTGGCGGCGCCGCTGGCGCTGAGGCTGGCGGCCAGGCCGCTGGTGTACAGCGTCGAGCAAGTGGCGTCGGCGCAGGCGCGAATCGTCACCACGGTGGGCGTGCAGGTCAGGCCCGTGCCGGTGGCGTGTTGCAGCTCCAGGTGGTCCACTGTGAGGGGCGTGCAGGCGCGCGTGGCCGACATCAGCGTATCGATCTGGGCGGTGGTCAGCACGCTGTTGTAGAACTGCGCCTCGTCGATCATGCCGTCGGCGGAGTTGACCGTGCCCTTGGCGGCGGCCGTGCCCAGCGGGTTGTCGCCCAGGTGGATCACACCGATCGAAGCGGCCGGTGTGCCCGCGCTGGTGAAACTGGAGACCGACGGCGCACCGCCATTGATCCAGATGCGCAGGCTGTCCTGGTTGGCCGACGGCGAGGCGTTGAAGTCCCAGGCGATGGCGATGTGCACCCAGGTGCCCGCCGCGAATGCCTGGGCCGAGGTCTCCACGGACCTGGTGGTCCCGGTGCTGTCCTTGACCTCGAAGTAGAGGGTGCCGCTGGCCGTGCGGGTCAGGTAGAACCAGTCGCCGGACACCGTGGTGGCATCCAGCAACTGCGCGGCAGGCCCGCTGGCCCAGGCGCCGTTGGCCTTGTACCAGAAGGCGGCAGTGCCCGCCCCGAGGATGTTGAGTGAAACGTTGGACAGGCTCACGCCGGTGGCCACGGCGTCGACGGTGGCGCCACTGGTGTTGGCAGGGATGTTGGCGGCGCGGCAGATCTTGCCCAGGTTCACCGGCTGCGCGCCGCCCAGGGCCGTGCCGTTGCGCGCATTGCCGACGCTGTCCGTCACCTGCCCGGCCACGCCGGTGGCCCAGGTGTTTTCTTCGAAGCGGTAGGCGGCGATGGGCGCGGGGATGTAGAACACGATGGCGGTGTTGGCCCCGGGCTCGGTGGCGGCGCCGAAGCTCAGCACCTGGAAGTCGGTGGTGCTGACCTGCCAGCCCACCTGGGCCGTGCCGGTGCCACCATGGCTGATGGTGCCGTACTGGAAGACGAAGCTGCCGTCCTCGTTGAGGATGATCTGCAGATCGAAGGACCCGCTGGTGTTGCTGGCCGACACCCATTCGGGCACGCTTTTCCAGGTGACCACGAACTTGCGCAGGGGCGCAGCGCCCACGGTGGCCACGCTGACATAGCAGCTGGCGATGCTGGTGCAGGGCGTCTTGCTGGCGGCCGCGGGGTAATTGGGGTTGTCCACCAGGTTGCTCGGATCCAGGTCCACGCCGAAGATCTTCATCACGCCGTTCATGTTGGCGTCGGGCAGGCCATAGGGGTAGGTTTGCGGCGGTCCGAGCAGATTGGTGCCCGCGCCGCAGGTGGTGTTGCCGAATTGCAGCCGGCCGTTCGACATGACGTAGGCGGTGCTGTACGTGGTGCCACCGAAGACGAAATTGAAGCCGATCGGGATGGCGCCGGTGATCGTGTCGTCCAGCACGGGCGGCGTGGTGCCACAGCCGCTGCCTGCGGTGAACTTGTAGGGCGCGGTGTTGTGGCCGATCTTGGTGTGCGTGCTGGAATCGATCAGGCTGTAGGTCGTCGACGCGCTGCTGTAGGTGGCCGCCGCCGCAACCCCCGGCGCCAGGCCGATCGACAGCAGGCACAGCGGCACCAGCGCCCGCCGCAGCGGTCGTTGGAGGCGCCGACACAGTTGGCGGAAGGCGGTGATGGCAAGCGGCATGGTGGTCATTGGGCAGCCCAGCCCGGGCCCGGCGCGGTGGCGCGCTGCCGGACAGGCTGGCCCCGGAAATGATCCACCCGGTGGCCGACGCGGGAAGGGCCGAAAAGCCGACCGAAACGCCGGTATTCCGGCGTGTCAGCGCTGCGGGGCTGGCGGGTCCGCCAATGAAAACGGCGCCCCGCTTGCACGAGGCGCCGTCCGTTCACGGCACCCGCGGGCGTCAGTTGCCGGCGGCGATGCCGGTGAAGCTGGCCGCGGCCAGACCGGAGGCCGAGGCCGCGCCGGACGGCGTGAGCGTGCAGGTGGCGGTGGCGCCATTGGTCGTGCTGATGGCGCCAGTGGCTGCGTAGTTGGCGGGCATGCCACCTTGCAACAGCGAGGCCACGTCCGTGCAGGCCGAGACCTTCACGCACTTGTTGGCGGTGACCACGTTGTTGGTGACCATGCAGCCGGCGTAGTTGATCTGCATGGCGGTGGCGGCAGCGCCAGCCACGCCATCGCGCGCGGCGGCGGCGGCTTCCGTGCGCATGTCGATGAACTTGGGCAAGGCGGTGGCCGCCAGGATGCCGAGGATGACGATGACCACGATCAGTTCGATCATCGTGAAACCGGAATTGCGAGCTTTCATGGGGGGACTCCTTGGGAACGGGTTGAGGTGAACGGGGCGACGGTCAGGGACAGCTGGCCAGGGGGCGGTGGATGACCGGTGCCGACCCTGACCGCGGCGCCTGGACATAGGTGAATTCGCAAGGGGGGATACCGCGCGAGGGCAGGCTCATGGTGAGCGCCGGCACGCCGTCGACCCAATGCTCGTGGAACTGCGTGTCCGCGGGCAACTCGGCCAGCCGCGCGATGCCATCCGGCGTGGCCGCCGCCTGGCCATTGGCCCCGGCGATGGTCCGTCCGTTGATCACCAGCTGATCGCAGGGCCCGGCGCTGCGGCTGCACTCCGCCTGAAAGATCACCACCGCGCGGTTCAGCGCCACGATGGCATTGGCCAGCTGGATCGCTCGCGCCTGCTGCTGCCATTCCGAGATGCGCGGCAGCAGCGTGCTGGTCAGCACGCCGATCACCACCACGCAGGCACTGAACTCCACGCGCGACAGCCCGCGTTGCGGGCGCGGCCGGCCTGGAAGCCAGGGGGAGGGTGGGGGGCGACATGGCGGACTCGATGGCTTGAAATTGGTGATGACGCAGCGTGTTCCGAATGAACCGGTTTGAAGGCATATCGGCATGGCAGGTCAGCGCTTGAGCGCGACGCGCCCCAGGTCCCACATGGGCAGGAACACGCCGAGCGCGAGGACCAGCACCAGCGCACCCAGGAAGGCGATCAGGATGGGTTCGAGCTGCTGGGCCAGGGTCTTGAGTTCGTACTGCACTTCATTGGTGTAGAGGTCGGCCACCTCGTCCATCAGCTCGTCCACCGTGCCGGTGTCTTCGCCCACGGCGATCATCTGCAACACCACGGGCGTGAACACCCCCGTGGCGGCAGCGGCGCGCAGGATGGTGTCGCCGCGCTGCACCGATTCGCGGATGCCTTCGACCTTTCGGGCAATGAAGTGGTTGTCCACCGTCTGCGCCACCACCGTCAAGGCCTGCTCGATGGGCACGCCGCTCTTGAGGGCCAGCGAGAAGCTGCGCGCCAGGCGCGCCAGCGTGGCCTTCTGCACGATCTTGCCGGCCAGCGGGATGCGCAGGCGGAGGTGGTCCCAGGCGTAGGCGCCCGGCGCCGTGGCGATCCAGGATCGCAAGGCCAGGAACGCGCCCACGGCCCCGATCGCCAGCAGCCAGCCCCATTGCAGCGTGAAGTTGGACGTGGCCAGCAGGATGCGGGTGGCCAGTGGCAGCTCTGCCCCGAAACCCTTGAACACGGTGGCGAACGCGGGGATCACCATGATGTTGATCACGCCCATGGCAATGGCCATGGCGATGCCCACGAACATCGGGTAGCGCACGGCGGACTTCACCTGTTGGCGCATGAACACATCGAACTCGATGTGCTTGAACAACTGCATGAAGATCACGTCCAGCCGACCGGTCATCTCGCCCACGCGCACCATGGCGATGAAGAAGGCGTCGAACACGCGGTTCTGCTGCGCCAGCGACATGGACAGCTCCTGCCCGGATTCCAGGCTGCGCCGCACCTGGGCGAGTGTTTGCTTCATGCGCTCGCCGGTGGCCGACTCCTGCAGGCCGGCCAGGGCACGCAGGATGGGCACGCCCGAGCGCAGCAAGGTGTGCAACTGGCGCGAGAACAGCAGCAGGTCGGTGGGCGACACCGGCGGCTGCGTCCAGCGCTCCAGCAGCGTGGACAGCGGGTTGCCCGCCACGCCCGAGGCGCCGCCGTCGCCGGCGGTGCGCTCGATGCGCAAGGGCGTGACACCCCGGTCGCGCAGCAGGCTCGCCACGGCGTCGGCATCGGGGCCATCGATCTCGCCGTGAACAGCGCCGGTGGCGCTGCGGCCGGTGTAGGCAAATCGCAGGCTCATCGCATTCACTCGTCAACTTGGGCGCTGATGCGCATGGCCTCTTCGACCGTGGTGCGACCCAACGTGGCCAGCCGCACGGCATCACGGCGCAAGGTGGCGCCGGCCATCTGGCGGCGCGCCGCGGCATTGAACGCCGAGGGCTCACCGTGGTTCATCGCCTCCACCAGCTCCTGCGTCATTTCGATGAATTCGTAGACGCCGGTGCGGCCGGTGTAGCCGGTGTCGTTGCAGTCCGCGCAGCCACGGCCCTTGACGAACTGGTGCTGTTCCACCGCCAAGCCCAGCTCCAGGCGCAGCCACTCGTGCTCGTTGGCTTGCAACTCGTGCGGCTCGCTGCAGTTGGGGCATACCACGCGCACCAGGCGCTGGGCCAGCACCATCTGCAGCGACAGTGCCACCATGTAGCGCGGCACGCCCATGTCGATCAGGCGGATCGGCGTGGAGATCGCGTCGTTGGTGTGCAAGGTGGACAGCACCAGGTGGCCGGTCATCGACGCGCGCATGCCGATCTCGGCGGTGTTCTTGTCGCGCATCTCGCCCACCAGGATCACGTCCGGGTCCTGGCGCAACGCGGCGCGCAGCACGCGGTCGAAGCTCAGGTCGATCTTCTCCAGCACCTGCACCTGGTTCAGGCCGGGCAGGCGGTACTCCACCGGGTCTTCCACGGTGATGATCTTGCGGTCCGTGCTGTTGAGGGTTTGCAGCGCCGAATACAGCGTGGTGGTCTTGCCGCTGCCGGTGGGGCCGGTGACCAGCACCATGCCGCTGGGCCGCGCGATGGCCCGGCGCAGGGCGCGCTCCACCGCTTCGGGCAGGTGCATCGAATCCAGGCCCAGGCGACCGCTGCTCTGGTTGAGCAAGCGCATGACCACCGATTCGCCATGCTGGGTGGGCATGGTGGAGATGCGCACGTCGATCGCGTGGTTGCGCAGCTTGACGTGGAAGCGGCCGTCCTGCGGCAGGCGCTTCTCCGAAATGTCCAGGCCCGACATCAGCTTCAGGCGCAGCGCCACGGCGCCGGCCACCTTGCCGTCGGCCTCGGTCTGCACATGCAGCACCCCGTCGATGCGAAAGCGGATGCGCAGCTGCCGCTCCTGCGGCTCGATGTGGATGTCGGAGGCGCGGGCACGCAGCGCTTCTTCGAACACGCTGGTGAGCAGGCGCACCACCGGCGCGTCTTCGGCCGTGGCGTTGTTCAGGCCCAGCAGGTCGCCGATCTCGCCTTCCACGCTGCTCAGTTCGGACGTCAGCTCGCGCGCCAGGCCGGCGATTTCGCTGCCCTTGCGGTAGGCACGGTCCAGCGCGGCCAGCAACTGGCTCTCGGCCACCACCACCAGGTCCACCTCGCGGTGGGTGAGGCGCGAGACCTCGTCGTAGGCGTTCAGGTCGGTGGGGTCGGCCATCGCCACCTTGAGCGGGCCGGGGCCGTCTTCGAGTGGCAGGGCGCGCAGGCGCCGGGCGTGCATCTCGGGCAGCAACGCCGCCGTCTCGGGCTTGAGCTGGCGCTGGGTCAGATCGACGAAGGGTGCGCGCAGCTGGCGGGCCACCGCCTTGGCGATCTGCACCTCGGTGACCCATTGGCGGTCGATGAAGATGCGGCCCAGCTTGCGCCCGCTCTTCTTCTGCTCCACCAGCGCCTCATCGAGCTGCGTGGCAGTGAGCAGCGCCTCCTGGATCAGGAGGTCGCCGATGCGGATGCGTTCGGGGCGGGCCATGGCTGCGACCGGTGGGGATCAGGGCCGCGCGGCCGGCGCGGTCATGTTGGCGATGGCGCCGGCGTCGGGCCAGCCGCCTTCGTCGGTGATGATCGTGGGCTTGAGCATGATCACCAGCTCGCGCTTGCTCATCACGTTGGTGGTCTGGCGGAACAGGCCGCCCACCACCGGCGCCTCGGACAGGCCCGGCAGGCCGCTGCGGTCGCTCTGCAGCACCTGCTTCATCAGGCCACCGATGGCCACGATCTGGCCATCGCGCACGCGCACGATGCTGTCGGTCTCGTTCACCGTGCTGGCCGCCAAGGGCAGGCGGAAGTTGCCCAGCGTGCCCAGGTCGATGTTCTTCTGCTTCTCGGACACCGTGCTGATCGACGGGTGGATGTGCAGCATGACCTGCCCCGAGTCGTCGATCTGCGGGGTCACGTCCAGCGCGATGCCGGCGAAGAACGGCTGCAGGGTCACCGTGGGCGTGCTCACCGTGCTGTTGCCGGTGGAGGTGGTGTTGGAGGTGATGCCCGTGACGTAGAGCTCGTCGCTGCCCACCTTGAGCACGGCCTTCTGGTTGTTGAGCGTGGCGATGCGCGGGCTGGACAGCACCTGCACATCGCCCTGCGTCTGCAGGAAGTTCAGCAGCGCGGCGAAGTTGGTGGACTGCAGTGCCAGGCCGTAGAAGCCCTTGCCCAGCGCGCTGGCGGCCAGTGCGGCACCCGGTGTCACGGTGGTGCCGTCGACGCTGAGGTTGCCATTGGCCTGCAGCGTGGCGCCTGGTGCGGCCGAGCCGACGGTCACCGAGGTCTTGCTGCCCAGCAGCTTGCCGAAGCCGGCCCAGTTGATGCCGGTCTGCGAATCGCGGCTCAACTCCACCTCCACGATCTTGGCCTCGAGCATCACCTGGCGTTCGATCGACAGCTGCACGGCCTTGAGGTAGTTCTCCACCTGGCGCAGCTCGGACGGCGTGGCCTTGATCACCACCACGCCGGCGGCCGGATTGAGCACCACGTTGCGCCCACCCTGCGTGCCCACCAGGGCCGTGAGCGAGGCCTGCACCTCGCGCCAGAAGTCGGCGTCGGACGTGGTGCGCACGTGCGAGCTGTCGTCGGCGCGCTGAGAATTGCTGCTGCCGTTGCTGCCGTTGCTGCCGCTGTTGCCGCCGTTGTTGTTGCTGTTGTTGTTCGAGCCACTGCCGCTGCCCGACAGCGAGATGGCGCTGGACGTGACCCGGATGTCGCTCGAGCCCTGGCGGCGACCAGGCAGGTAGTTGACCCGGTACAGGCGCGTCTGCACCGTGTTCGGGTAGACGAAGATGCGGTTGCCGGTGATGCGGTACTCGTAGCCGAACAGCTCGCGCAGCGTGTCCATGGCCTCGGGCACGGTGGTGTTCTTCAAGGTGACCGACAGGCTGCCGCTCACTTCGGGTGCCACGAGCATGTTGTAGGCCGTGCCGTTGCCCAGTTGCAGGAACACCTGCGCGGCGGGCGCGTTGTTCACCGACAGGTCGAAGCGGGTCTCGCTGGCGAGTGACACCGCATTGGCGTTGGGTGCGACCACCACGGCAGCGGCGGGCTGCAGCGCCGGGCTGGCGGCGGCCACGAGGACGGCCGGCAGGGCGTTGATCGGGGCCGGCATGGACACGGTCTCCAGGGCGCGGGCGGCTGGCGCGACGGCGGCCCGCGCGGGCGCGGCTTGCGCCACCACGGGCATGGTCGGGGTGACGACCGCTGCGGTCTGGGCCGCCACCGGGGCCGCCACGGGTGCGACCACTGGCGCGGCCTGCACGGGCACGGCGACGTTGGCCGCGGCAATGGGTGACGACGGGGCGGGCACCACCATGGCCTGGGTGCTGGCCGAGGCCATGGCCAGCAGTTGCGGTGCCGACGAGACCGGCGCCATGTTGGCGCGGCGTGCCGGTGCGCGCATCAGCGTGGCCAGGTCGCTGACGATGTAGGCGCCCTCGGTGCCCGCCAGGGCCGACACCGGTGCGGCCGTGGCCAGGGCAGCGGTGAGGGCCAGCGTCGCGAAGGGGGCGGTGCGGATACGGCTCATGGTCAGTTGCTCCCGGCCAAGGACAGATTGCGCGGGGGCGCGGCCTTGGCGGTGGTGGGGGTGGCCCGGTCGGCGGCGGCGGGGTTGGCGACGTCGGTGGTGGGGGGGTCGGCGGGCTGCGGTGCCGGCACGAAGCTGGCCGTGCGGGTGATCAAGATCGAACCGGGGGCTTGCTTGGGCGAGCCGCCGAGCAGCCAAAGCCGGTCGTTGCCGTGCGGCGTGCGCAACACCAGACCCTGGTTGTCGATGGCGAGCACGAGGTGTCCGTCCACTGTGTCGCCGGCCTGTACCAGGCGCCCGTCCACCACCGCCGTGGCGGTGCCGCGCGCGGGCACCTGCAGGGCCTGCAGCACGGCCGGTGGCGGAGCCAGGGGCTCCGGGGCCTTGGCCAGCGCCGGCCCGGCGCCACGGGCCGCCGAGGACGCCGGCGATGCCGGCAGCGCGAACGCGGGCGGACGGGTGGGGTCGGCCAAGGGGCTGGCGGGCGTGAGCCGCGTTGCCGCCGAGCGCGGCTTGCCCAGCGTGTCGGGGTCGGTCGGTGCTGCGGCCAGGCTCGAGACGGGCGGCCAGCCCAGGCTCGCCAGGACCAGCACGCTGCAGAAGCGGCCGTGGCCGCGCGGACCCGGGGCAGGTGTTGTTGTTCTCATGGCTATATCTCCAGCCAGTGCCGATCGCGACTGATGGTGTACAGCTGCAGGGTCAGCGCGGCCCTGGGGTAGTGCTCGACCTTGAAGGCCACGTCGCCCCACAGCACGCGCTGGGGCATGGCCTCCAGTGCCTGCACGTAGGTCAGCAGGTCGGCAAAGCTGCCTTCCACGGTGATTTGAAGACCGTGTCGATACAGCGACGGTGTCGGGCTGTCGGTGTTCGATGCCACTGGGACGGCCGGTGCCACAGGGGTCGCCAGCGCCAAGGACGATGCCTTGGTCTTGCCCTTGGCCGAGGTCGAAGGCGCAGCGGCGAGTGAGGAGGCCGGGCTGGGCGTGGCGGCGGTCGTGGCCTGACCGCTGGCGTCGGCCAACAGGTCGGTGCGACCCAGCGGCACCATGGCGCGCAGCTTGAGCGCGCCGTGGCTGGCCAGCATCCTGTCGAGTACCGGCAGCATCTGGTCGGGCCCGATCAGCGTGGCTTCGAAGCTGCGCAGTTGCGCCTCGCCGTCGCGAACGCGCTGACGCCACGTGACGAGTTCGGACTGCTCCTGCCGCTGCTTCAGCGCAGCCTGGGCCAGGCGCTGGACCGACTCGGCCTGCAGGCGCGCGATGCTGGCCTGTGCTTCGTGCCGCTGCTGGAGGCTGGTCTGCCAGGTCTTGAGGGCGGGGCCGAACAGCAGCGCGTCGATCAGCAGGAAGGCCAGCGCCGCGGCAGCGCCGCACAGCAGCAGGCGCTCGCGCTGGGTGCGGCCGTCGATGCGCGCGGACAGTGCGCGCAGCTTGGCGCTCAGGTTGGGCGTCTTCATCATCGTCCCGGGTTGCCGGACGGGTGGCCGGACGGGTTCGTGCCGGGGCGTGTGCGCAGCGCGAATTCGGTGTAGGGCAGCGGGCTGCCGTTGCCCTTGTCCACGCCGTTGAGGGCCAGTTGCGCGAAGGTGCGGCCCTTGAAGCGCGGCTCGTGGTTGAGCTTGCGCAGGTAGTCGGTGAGCTGTTCGGTCTGGGCCATGCGGCCTTCGAGTTCCAGCGCATTGCCGTTGTCGGCCACCGAGAAGCCGGTGATCCAAACCTGGCTCTGCGCCTGCCGGGCCAGCGCCTTGAAGTAGTCGGCCGGGCCCTGGCGCTCGCCGGCCACGCCGGCCTCGAGCGCGGTCTGCACGCGGCGCTGCCCGGCGTCCAGCTGGCGCAGGCGGTCCACCTCGGAGTCGCGGGCACTCGGACCGGCCACGGGCGCGCTCGCGGCGGCCTGCAGGGCCGCCACCTGCTGCTGCAATTGCCGGGTGTCGAGCTGGGTCTGGTGGCCCAGCACCTGCAGGGCCACCGCTGCGACGATGCCCAGCGCCAGCACCCCCAATGCGCCATACAGCGCGTGCTGGCCGCCGAAGGCGACCCTGCGCGGCATCAGCCGCTGGTCGATCAGGTTGATCTGTTGGGCCATGGTGATTGCCCTCGCTCAGTCGTCGCGCAGCGCGGCGCCAATGGCGCACACATGCAGGTTCAGCTGGCCGGGTTCGGTGCCGCCCGGGGGCAGCGCGGACAGGTCGAGGATGTCGTCGAGCGGCAGCGGCTCCACAGCCACATAGAGCAAGGGCGACAGGTGTTCGATGAACGCGGCCAGGCCAGGCATCGGCGCGATCAGCAGACGGGCCAGCGTGACTTGGCCAAACGAACGCTCGAAGCCGTCCAGCGTGCGCTGCAGCTGCAGCACGGCGTGGTCGTAGGCGGGGGTGCGGGTGGCTTCGTCGGGGTGGTTGAGCTGCGCCAGCGTCAGGTCCATGTGCCGACCGAACAGCAACTCACCCTGGTGCGTGACCACCAGCGTGGAGTGGTGCGGCTGGCAATGCAGCAGTGCTTGCGCGCGGCCTTCGGGTTCGCACAGCGCGCTGAGGTTGCGCAGGGCGGTCTCGGCGATGTCGATGGCGTCCCAGGGCGTTTTCGCGGCCGCACCTTGCTGCATCAGCGGGCGCACCGAATCGGCCGGGGCGGCCACCACGATCAGCTGTGGCTGGGTGCGGTAGCTGGTGCCTTCGGGCACGGTGAGCAGGTCGACCGCGGCGCTGTCCACCGGGAAGTCCACGCTGTCCTTGAGCTGCCAGCGCACGGCGGCGGCCCATTCGTCGCGCGGCAGGTCGGTGGGGGCGTCCAGGCTGACGCACTGGTACTGGCTGTTCTGCAGCAAGGCCACCCGGCGGTGCCGGTGCAGGGCGCGGCCGCGGCGCAGCTGGCGCAGGGTTTCAGCCGGGCGCGACCAGTCGGCGCTGGCCAGCCAGCGCACGGCCGGCTTGCCCTCGGGCGAGCGCTGGACCAGTGCGAGGGACGATTGCAGGCCTTGCGGCTCGCAACCGATCCAGCCTGGCAACAACGAGCCGTGCAGACGGGAAAACATGCGACAAACCCTTTGGATGGTGGTGTCGCCATGCTTTCATGCCAGGGCCTTGATCGAAGCCTGGATAAACCGGGCCTTTCGGGCCATTTCCAACGCGGGGCGGCCATGAGACCGAGTGCCCGACGCACGCCGAGCGGCCCGAAGCGCTGCGCCGCGGTGCCGGTCAGTCGGCGGCCAGCCGGGCGCGGTGCCGCGCCACCTGGGCCAGGGCCTGGGCCGGGGCCGTGCCGCCGCGCACCTGGCGCGCATCGAGCGAGCTGCGCAGCGTGAGCACGGCTGGGGCGTCGTCGCCAATGGACGGGTGCAGGGCCTTGAGCTCGGCCAGCGGCAGGTCGGCCAGATCCACACCCTTTTGCAGGCCCAGTTTCACGGCGTGCGCCACCACCTCATGGGCATCGCGGAAGGGCAGCCCCTGCTTGACCAGGTAGTCGGCCAGGTCGGTGGCCGTGGCGTAGCCCTTGCGGGCCGCGGCCTCCATCGCCTGCGGCTTGACCACGATGCCGGCCACCATCTCGGCCATGATGCGCAGCGTGCCGGCCAGCGTGTCCACGGTGTCGAACAGCGGCTCCTTGTCTTCCTGGTTGTCCTTGTTGTAGGCCAGCGGCTGGCCCTTCATCAAGGTGATCAGGCCCATCAGGTGGCCGATGACGCGGCCGCTCTTGCCGCGCGCCAGCTCGGCCACGTCGGGGTTGCGCTTCTGCGGCATGATCGATGAGCCGGTGCAATAGCGGTCGGCCAGATCGATGAAACCGAAGTTCTGGCTCATCCACAGCACCAACTCCTCGGCCATGCGCGAGACGTGCACCATGGTGATGCTGGCGAAGGCCAGGAACTCCATCGCGAAGTCACGGTCGCTCACGGCGTCCAGGCTGTTCTCGCACACGCCGTCGAAGCCGAGTGCGGCGGCCACGGCCTCGCGGTCCAGCGGGTAGCTGGTGCCAGCGAGTGCGGCGGCGCCCAGTGGCAGGCGGTTGGTGCGGCGGCGCACGTCGGCCAGGCGCTCGGCATCGCGGGCAAACATCTCCACGTAGGCCAGCAAGTGGTGGGCAAAGCTCACCGGCTGGGCCACCTGCAGGTGGGTGAAGCCGGGCATCACGGTCTCGGTGTGTTGCGCGGCCACCTCCACCAGCGCACGCTGCATGTCGGCGAGCAACTCGGCCAGGGCGTCGATCTCGCCGCGCAGCCACAGCCGCACGTCGGTGGCCACCTGGTCGTTGCGCGAGCGGCCCGTGTGCAGGCGCTTGCCGGCATCGCCCACCAGCTGCGTCAGGCGCGCCTCGATGTTCAGGTGCACGTCTTCCAGCTCCAGCTTCCAATCGAAGCGGCCGCCCTCGATTTCCTCGGTGATCTGCGCCATGCCGCGCTGGATGTCGGCCAGGTCCTGCGCGCCGATGATGCCCTGGGCCTGCAGCATGGCCGCGTGGGCCAGGCTGCCCGCGATGTCGGCGCGCCACAGGCGCTGGTCGAACGACACACTGGCGGTGTAGCGCTTGACGAGCTCGCTCATCGGTTCGGAGAACAGGGCCGACCAGCCCTGGGATTTCTTGTCGAGTTGATTGCCGGACATGGGTGCGCGTGGAGTGGGGCTGGCGATGGTGGGGCCCCGCGCACTGCAGCCCGCGCGGGCGAAGCCCGTATTATCCGGCCGCCCACCATGGCTTTACCTCCCGAACCCTCCGCCTCCACCAGCGCGGCTGACAGCACCGCTGACAGCACCGCGCGCGACTCCAGTCTGTGGCCGGACACCGCCCGCCTGCGTGGCGCGGGGGCCAGCTCGCACTTCGAGGCCAGCCGTTTCGACCCGTTGTATGAACGCAAGGCGCGTGAGCGCTGGCGCCTGGCCACGCAGTTCGACCTGTGCCGCCCGGCGCTGGGGCTGCGAGTGCTGATGTTCATTCAGTTGGCCGTGGCGCTGGCCGCCTTGCCACTGGCCCAGGGCCTCTGGGACGCCGCGACGCGGGCCGTCACCATGGCCTTTGCGGCGCTGGCCGCCGGGCTGGTCTGGGTGCCCAGCGTGTGCGCGTTGCGGCCGCACCTGGCCCGGCGCACGGCTGCCGGGCGCGAGGCGGCGCTGGCCGCCCTGGGTGCGCTGGCAGCGGTGGTGGGCTGGGCCATGATCGCGATGTTCGGCCTGGCGCCGGTGCTGCCGGCTGCGGTGGCGGGCTCGGCGCTTGGTGGCGCAGCGATGGCGCTGTTGATCTGGCGCTGGCTGGGCCTGCGCGCAGCGGCCGCGCAGCCGGTGGAGGCCAGCGCGCGGCTGGCGGAGCTGCAGTCGCGCATCCGGCCGCACTTCCTGTTCAATGCATTGAACACCGCGCTGGCGCTGGTGCAGGTGGACCCGCGCCGCGCCGAATCGGTGTTGGAGGATCTGTCGGAACTGTTTCGCGTGGCCCTGGCCGAGACCGGTGCGGCGGTGACGCTGGACGAAGAGATCGATCTGGCCCAGCGCTACCTGGCCATCGAGCAGTTGCGATTTGGTGAGCGTCTGCAAGTGGTGTGGGACCTGGACCCCGCCGCTGCGCGCGCGCCCGTGCCGCCCTTGGTGCTGCAGCCGCTGGTGGAAAACGCGGTGCGCCACGGCATCGAGCCCTCGGTTCGAGGCGGCCGCATCCAGGTGCGCACGCATGTGAGCCGCGGCATGGCCGAGGTGACCGTGACCAACACCTTGCCCGACGAGCCCGGCCGCCATGGCAGCGGCATCGCGTTGGCCAACGTGGCGGAGCGGCTGCGCCTGTTGCACGATGTGGCTGCGTCGCTGCGCACGGGGGTGGAGGACGGCCACTACCGTGCCAGCATCGTGGTGCCGTTGTAGTCTTTCTGCAGAGAGGGCCCCGATGGACGCTGCCCCAGCCCAACGCGCCTTGCAGGTGCTGATCGTCGACGACGAGCCGCTGGCTCGGCTGCGCCTGCGCTCGCTGGTGGAGGGCTGCAGCGAACCCCGTGCCGTGGTGGCCGCCGAGGCCGGTGACTCGGCCGATGCGATGCGCCATTTGTCGAGCACCCCCTGCGACGTGGTGCTGCTCGACATCGTGATGCCCGGCGGCAGTGGCCTGAAGCTGGCCGACGAGATCCGCCGCCTGCCCGCCGGGCCGATGGTGGTCTTCGTCACGGCGCATGCCGAGCATGCCCTGCGGGCCTTCGAGGTGGATGCGGCCGACTACCTCACCAAACCCGTGAAACGCGATCGCCTGCAGGCCGCCCTGCTGCGCGTGGCGCAGCGCCGCGCGCAGGAGCCGCTGGCCGCGCCCAGCGGACCCGTGCTGGTGGTGAGCGACCGAGGACGCGTCCTTCGCGTGCCAGCTGGCGAGGTGCTGTACCTGAAGGCCGAGTTGAAGTACGTCACCCTGTGCAGCACCCGCGGCACCTGGCTGCTGGACGAGCCGCTGGCCGATCTGGAACAGCGGCTGGGCCATGGTTTCCTGCGCGTGCACCGCAATGCCGTCGTGGCTCTGGCCAGTGTGCGTGCGCTGGCAAAGCGCGGCACGGCGGGCGAGGCCGGGGCCGACGAAGGCGGTTGGCAACTTCAGGTGGCCAACGGCGACTGGTTGGCGGTGTCGCGACGGCAGCTGCCGGCGGTGCGCGAGGTGCTGGCGAACGCGGGCGCCGAGCGCCGCACTTGACGCAAGCCGCGCTGGCAGATCAACTGCAGCCCATGAACACCGACACCCGCCCCAACCCACCCATCGGCCTGGTGGTCTATGCCAAGGACAAGGCCCGCATGGTGTCGTTCTACCAGCGCACGCTGGGCCTGCGGGTGGCTGAAGAAGAGGCCTCGTACGCGGTGCTGCAGAACGAGCATCTGCAGCTGGTGGTGCAGGCCATCCCGGCGCACATCGCTGCCCAGATCGAGATCGCAACACCGCCCGTGGCCCGCGAGGACACGCCGCTGAAGATGAGCTTCACCGTACCCAGCCTGGCGGCCGCGCGCGAGGCGGCGGCGGCCAACGGTGGCGTGGTCAGACCGTCCCAGGCCGAGTGGCGCTGGCGCGGCCAGGTCATGGTTGATGGCCTGGACCCGGAGGGCAACGTGCTGCAGTTCCGGCAGCCGGAGGCCTGAATCGCCGGATCAACCCGTGTTGCGCAAGCCCGCCGCGATGCCGTTGATCGACAGGTGGATGCCGCGCTGCATGCGTTCGGTGGCCGGGTCGCCTGACCGGCGGTGGCGGTAGCGGCGCATCAATTCGACCTGCAGGTGGTTCAGCGGGTCCAGGTAGGGGAATCGGTGCTCGATGGACCGCGCCAGCGCCGGGTTGCTGGCCAGGCGGTCGGCGTCACCGGTGATGAGCGACAACGCATCGTGCCCGCGTTGCCATTCGCTGCGCACGGCCTTGAAGATGCGCTGGCCAAGGCGCTTGTCTTCCACCAGATCGACATAGCGCGCGGCGATGCGCAGGTCGCTCTTGGCCAGCACCATGTCCAGGTTGGACAGCAGGGTGCGGAAGAATGGCCACTGGCGGTACATCTTCTGCAGCAGTTCCAGTCTCGTCGAACGTTGGGCCGCATCGCCCTCGTCCAGGAATTGCTCGACGGCCGAGCCGAAGCCGCACCAGCCGGGCAGCGCGACGCGGCACTGGCCCCAACTGAAGCCCCACGGGATGGCGCGCAGGTCTTCGATGGCGCGCGTGGCCTTGCGTGAGGCGGGGCGCGATCCGATGTTGAGCTCCGCGATCTCGCGGATGGGCGTGGCAGCGAAGAAGTAATCGGTGAAGCCGGGCGTCTCGTACACCAGCTTGCGGTAGGCCGCAAAGCTGGCATGGCTGATTTGCGCGGCCGTCTCCAGAAAAGCCTTGGGCGCGGGGCGCGTGGGGTGCAGCAGCGTGGCCTCCAGCGTGGCAGCGACCAGGGTTTCCAGGTTGCGCCGGCCGATCTCCGGGTGCGAATACTTCGAGCCGATCACCTCACCCTGCTCGGTGAGTCGGATCTGGCCGTTCACGGTGCCCGGGGGCTGCGCCAGGATGGCCTGGTAACTGGGCCCGCCCCCACGGCCCACGGTGCCGCCGCGGCCATGGAACAGGCGCAGGCGGATGCCGTGCGAGGCGGTGAGCGCGTCGAATTGCGCCACCAGCGAGAGCTCGGCCTGGTACAGCTCCCAGTTGCTGGTGAAGAAGCCGCCGTCCTTGTTGCTGTCGCTGTAGCCGAGCATGATGTCCTGCACGCCGTATTCGCCGGTGCGGCTGCGCGCCACCAGCTCGGTGACGCCCGGCAGCGCGTAGTACTCGCGCATGATGGTGGCGGCCTGGCGCAGGTCTTCGATGGTCTCGAACAACGGCACCACGATCAGCGCACCCACGGCATCGCGATCGAGCGTGCCGGTGAGCAGGCCGCTTTCTTTTTGCAATAGCAAGACCTCCAGCAGGTCACTGACGGTCTCGGTGTGGCTGATGATGCAGTGGCGCAGCGCGTCGCGGCCATAGTCTTGCAGCATCTGCAGCGCGGACTCGAAGATGTCGAGCTCGTCGGTGGTGAGCGCGTCGTAGTCTGCACCGCGCACGCGCAGCGGTCGGGCATCGTTCAACAACTGCAGCAGCAGGCTGCGGCGCGCGGCTTCGTCCAGCGCCGAATAGTCGGCCTCGATGCGCGCGACGCGCAGCAGCTCGGCCACCACGGCCTCGTGCTTGTCCGAGCTTTGGCGCAGGTCCAGCGTGGCGAGGTGAAAGCCGAACACCTGCACCGCGCGCTGCAGCGGCTTCAGGCGCGGACCGATCAGCGCCTCGGCGTGGTGCGAGCGCAGCGAGGCCTCGATCACGGCCAGGTCGGCGAGCAGCTGTTCAGGGCGCTGGTAAGGGTCCTGCGGCGCCACCGCGTGGCGCAGCGCCTCGGTGCCGGTGAGCGCGTGCAGCGTGGCGGCCAGGCGGGCGTACATGCCGATCAGGGCGCGGCGGTAGGGCTCGTCCTCGCGGTGGGCATTGCGGTCGGGTGAGGCCTCGGCCAGGGCCAGCAGCGCAGGTGTCACACCGGCCAGCATCTGCGAGATCGACAGCTCGGCGCCCAGCTCGTGCAGTTCGGTCAGGTAGTAGCGAAGCGCCACTTCGCATTGGCGCTTCAGCGCCATGCGCAGCGTGGCCGCGGTGACGTTGGGGTTGCCGTCGCGGTCGCCACCGATCCAGTGCCCCATGCGCAGGAAGGAGGGCACGAGGTGACCGTGCAATGAGTCTTCCAGCTCCTGGTAGAGCTTGGGAATCTGGCGCAGGAAGGTGCTGGGGTAGTAGCTCAGCGCGTTCTCGATCTCGTCGGACACGGTGAGCTTGGTGTAGCGCAGCATGCGCGTCTGCCAGAGCTGAGTGACACGTGCGCGCAGCATCGCTTCGTTGTCGCGCAGCTCACGCTCGGTGTGCAGGTCGTCGCGCGCACCCACCAGCTCGGCCACTGCGCGCTCGGCGTCCAGGATGCTCTTGCGCTGCACCTCGGTGGGGTGCGCGGTGAGTACCGGCGAGATGTAGGCGGTGGCCAAGGTGCGGGCCACATCGGCGGCGCGGATGTCGGCCTTGTGGAAACGCTCGAAGCTCATGGCCAGCGAGCCTTCCTGCAGGTGGCCCTGGCGCTCATGGTGCAGGCGACGGCGCACGTGGTGGCGGTCTTCGGCGATGTTGGCCAGGTGCGAGAAATAGCTGAAGGCGCGGATCACGCTCACCGTCTGGTCGGCGGACAGGTTCTTCAGCAGGCGATCCAGCACCCGGCCGGCCGAGGCGTCCTTCTTCAGACGGTAGGCCACGGACAGCCGGCGCACCCGTTCGATCAGCTCGAAGGCGTCCTTGCCTTCCTGCTCGCGGATCACGTCACCGAGGATTCGTCCAAGTAACCGGATATCTTCCACCAAGGGCTTGTTCTTGGCGGCGGCATCGTCGCTGGCCAGGCGCTGCGCTGCTGCGGGCGTGTCCGAGGCAGGCTTGAGTGCCTTGCCGCGCAAGGGACGGGAGGCTGTCTTGGTCGAGGTCTTCATGATGTAACCCAATTACCAATCCGGATTTGAAGGCGATGGTAGCAGCACCAAGCGGGTGCACGCCGGAGGGGCTGCCAGGGGCCTAGCGATAATCGGGCCACCATGAATCAAACCACCCTGATCGCCACCCGCGAAAGCCGCCTCGCCCTGTGGCAGGCCGAGCACGTGCGGGCCCTGCTGCAGACGCGCTTCGGCCTGAGCGTCGAGTTGCTGGGCATGACCACCCGCGGCGACCAGATCCTGGACCGCAGCTTGTCCAAGGTGGGCGGCAAGGGGCTGTTCGTCAAGGAGCTCGAGGTGGCCCTGGAGGAGGGCCGCGCGCACCTGGCGGTGCACTCGCTCAAGGATGTGCCGATGGACCTGCCCGAGGGCTTCGTGCTGGCCACGGTGCTCGAGCGCGAGGACCCGCGCGACGCCTTTGTGTCCAATCGCTTCGATTCGGTCGATGCGCTGCCGACCGGTGCCGTGGTGGGCACGTCCAGCCTGCGCCGGGTGGTTCAGTTGAAGGCCATGCGACCGGACCTGCGCATCGAGCCGCTGCGCGGCAACCTGGACACGCGCCTGCGCAAGCTCGACGAAGGCGGCTACGACGCCATCGTGCTGGCCGCTGCGGGCCTGATGCGCCTGGGACTGGCGCAGCGCATCCGGGCCCGCTTCGACGAACAGCGCATGATTCCCGCAGCCGGGCAAGGCGCGCTGGGCATCGAGGTGCTGGCCTCGGCCACCGCCCTGCGCGAGCAGCTGGCGCAATTGCGGCACCAGCCCACGTGGCTGTCGGCCCATGCCGAGCGTGCCGTGTCGCGTACCTTGGGCGGCAGCTGCAGCATGCCGCTGGCGGCGCATGCCACCTGGCACGGTGACACCATGGTGCTGGATGCAGCGCTCGGCCACCCCGAACAGACCGACCGGCCCCTGCTCCGCGCCCGCATGACTGCCCAACCCGTCGATGCGTCGGCCGCCACGGCGCTGGGGGTGCGCGTCGCGCAACAACTGCGCGAGCTGGGGGCCGCCGAGTACCTGGCTGCAGCGGCGAAGCCGCTGGATTGACCCGCGCCGTGCGCGTCCTCGTCACCCGCCCTCAGGGGCAGGCCGCCGAATGGGTCGAGCGGCTGCGGGCGCTGGGCGTGGACGCGACCGCCGTGCCGCTGTTGGGCATTGATGCGCCCGTCGATGCGCAGGCCGTGCGGCGGGCCTGGGCGGATCTGGCCCGGCACCGGGCGGTGATGTTCGTCAGCCCGAATGCGGTGGAGCGCTTCTTTGCTGCCGCGCCGCAGACACACCAGCCGGTGTGGCCGGCCGACGTGCTCGCGGCCGGCACCGGCCCCGGCACGCTGGCGGCGCTGGCCAGGGCTGGCGTGCCGGCCGATCAGGTGCTGTGCCCGCCACCTGAGAGCGAACGATTCGACTCCGAGGCCCTGTGGCCCCTGCTTCGAGCGCGCGGGCCGTGGGCAGGACAATCGTTGCTCGTCGTGCGCGGCGAGGGTGGCCGGGATTGGCTTGCGGAACAGCTGCGACAGGACGGAGCCCACGTGCACTTCGTCGAGGCCTATCGACGCAGCGCGCCGCTGCTGGATGCCAAGGCGCAGTCCGCCCTGTCGGCCGCGCTCGCGCGACCGGCTGCTCACGTCTGGCTGTTCAGCAGCAGCGAAGCAATGCGGTATTTGCCCGGCCTGGCCCCTGGCGCGCGTTGGTCATCGGCGCAGGCGCTGGCCACCCATCCGCGCATTGCACAGGCGGCTCAGGCGCTTGGTTTTGGCCGCGTCGATGCGGTGCCTCCAACGCCCGAGGCGGTCCAGGCTTGGGTGACCCGGTCGATACAATCCCCCGGATCGTGAGCGACACCTCTTCCACGCCGTCCAGCCTGCCCGCCCAGGCGCCTTTGCCTGCCGGGGTTGCGGAACCTGCGTTGGAGGCCCCGGCAGCCGGGGCCCCGGCCTCGCCGCCGACAGCGATCGAAGAGCCTGCCATTCGCCTGACGAGCCGCGCCTGGCTGATCGGAGCCGGGGTGGCCGGTGCGCTCAGCGTTGCCAGCCTGACCGTGGCCCTTTACGGGCAACAGCGCGTTCGTGTGCTCGAACAGGAACTGGTGCGCCGACAGCAGGACAGCCAGGGACAGGCCGTGGAGGCGAAGGCGCTGGCCAAGCAGGCCAGCGAGGTGGTGCAATCCACCGAGACCAAGGTGGGGCTGCTCGAGGGCCGCGTGGCCGAGACCGCGTTGCAGCGCACACAGCTCGAGGAACTGATCCAGCAGTTGTCGCGTTCTCGCGATGAGAACGTGCTGGCCGATGTGGACGCCGCCATCCGCGTGGCCTTGCAGCAGGTGGCCATCACCGGCAGCGCAGAGCCGCTGTCCAGTGCGCTGAGGCAGGCCGAAGAACGGCTGACGCGCATCAACCAACCCCGCATGGAACGGGTGCGCCGTGCTCTGGCGCGCGACATCGATCGCGTCAAGACCGTGGCCGTGGCCGACATTGCCACGCTGACCATCCGGCTCGATGAATCGGTGCGCATGGTGGACGAGTTGCCGATGCTGGCCCAACCCGAGCGGCGCAGCCAGGCTGCGTCCGCCCCGGCGCCGAAACCCGCCGTTCGCGCCGCCAGCAATGCCGTGCTGCCCAAGGGGCAGGGCGTGTGGTGGCAGGCGGTGCAGGACGCCTGGTTCACGGCCACCGAGCGTGTGTGGGGCGAAGTGCGTTCATTGGTGCGCGTCACACGCATCGACCGGCCCGAAGCGATGCTGGTGGCGCCGGAACAGGCCTGGTTCTTGCGCGAAAACCTGAAACTGCGCCTGCTCAATGCCCGGCTGGCCTTGCAGTCGCGCCAGTACGACACGGTTCAGTCCGACCTGCGTGAAGCACAGGGTGCGCTGGACCGCTACTTCGACCGAAGCTCGCGTCGCGTGGTGGTGGCCAGCGATCTGCTGCGCCAAGTGGCATCGCTGGCGCGCCAAGTGAGCGTCCCGCGACCGGATGAGACGCTGGCGGCGATCGCCGCAGCGCAGGCCGGGCGCTGAAGCCGCAACGCGATGCGCGGCGTCATCTGGTTCATCCTGTTGGCCGTGGCGGCCGTCGTGGCCGCACTCACCTTGGGCGACAACGACGGACTGGTCACCTTTTATTGGGGTGGGTGGCGGCTCGACCTGGCACTCAATTTCTTCCTGCTGCTTGCCATCGCGGGGGGCATGATCACGATGTATGCCGTGCAGGCGGTGAACGTCCTCATCGGCTTGCCCGAGCGCGCTCGGGAATGGCGCGCGCAGCGCCATGAGCGAGCCGCCCATGCTGCGTTGCGCGAGGCCCTGACCGAGTACTTCAGCGGACGCTACACCCGGTCGCACAAGGCCGCAATGCGGTCGCTGGCCATCCGTATCGACGGCGAAGGCGAGGCCGATCAGCACGAGTTCCAGACCTTGGCTCGGCTGCTGGCCGCGGGAAGCCTGCACCGCCTGCAGGACCGCCCGCAGCGCGACGACCTGTTGCGCAAGGTGTTCGAGGCCGGGCCAGCGTCCCTGGCCCCGGTCGACGAAGGTGCGCGTTTGCTGGCGGCCGAGTGGGCGCTGGACGACCGCGACGGGGCCCGCGCCGAGGCCCTGCTGGCAGAACTGCCACCGGGCGCGGCGCGGCGCACGCAAGCGCTGCGCCTGAAGCTGCAGCTGGCGCGCCTCATGCGCCGATCCGCCGAGGCCCTGCACACGGCCCGCTTGTTGGCCAAGCACCAGGCCTTCTCGGCCGTGGCCGCTCAGGGCCTGTTGCGCTCCTTGGCCTTCGAGGTGTTGGACGATGCCCACGACATCGACCAACTCCGCCGCGCCTGGCAGCAGCTGGACGCCATCGATCGCCGTGACCCCTTCGTTGCCGCACGCGCCGCACGCCGCGCGGCGACCCTGGGTGTCCCTGCAGACGGGCGCCTGTGGCTGCAGCCGCACTGGGATCGGACGGATGAACTCGGTACCGATGGGCGCAACCAGATCGCCCTGGCCCTGATGGACGCCGCCGACGGAGTGGGTTCGGATTGGCTGCCGCGGATCGAAGCTGCGCAACGTGCCCATGTCAACGAACCCGCGGTGCTGGCGGCGGCAGGCACGGTGATGATGTCCTGCCAGCTGTGGGGCAAGGCGCGGCGCCCTCTCGAGCTGGCCGCGCAAGACGCTGCACTCGATGTTCGCGCCCGGCGACACGCTTGGCGCCTACTGGCCCAGTTGGCGCGCGAGCAAAGCGATGAGGATCGCGCCGCCGCTTGCGAGCGCTCAGCGGCCGCGTTGGACTGAGCGCGCCGGAAAAGTCCTGCTATACTGCTGAGCTTCGCGGCTGTAGCTCAGCTGGATAGAGTACTTGGCTACGAACCAAGGGGTCGTGGGTTCGATTCCTGCCAGCCGCACCAGAACTTTCGTTCTAGATCAACAGCTTAGAGATTTCGGTCTCTAGGCTGTTTTTCTTTGCTGGGGGACTTTTGGGGGACTTCCGTCCCCCGGCGAGTCCCCGAGACCCTTTCGCGCCAGTCTTGCAAACTCGGCCAAACACGCTCAAGTGCTTGTCAGCACGGTGATTTCGACGATCCACGCGTCCATCTTTGCAACGCCCTTGGGGGCGATCGCGCTGAGCCGATAGGTGCCGGAAGCCAGCGCCGGCGCGGGCTTTGACGCGTCCATCTTTGCAATCGTGCCGACGCGTTGCGTGGCGCTGCGCGCACGCTGTTGCTCGCGATTGCGTTGGGTGTACTCCGGATGCGTGGCGCGGTACCGCTGCCAGTAGTCGGGCTGGCTGTCCAGCCACTTCCTCTGGGCCCGGGCCTGGTTCTGGCGGTAGTCGTCGTCGGTCTGGCGCTTCTCGCGCTGCCACAACTTGCGGCGCTGGCGTTGGCACTCGGGAGCGGAGCAGTAGCTCTGGTCGGGCGACTGCGTTCGCAGCGGGAAGGGATCACCACACGCCAGGCATCGTTTGATTCCCATGATCGTTTCCCCTGTGAAGACGCTGCGTCGTGCAGCGATTCAAGGGGGTATCGCTGCGATCACGGCCGATCGGCGGTGCCGGCGGCAGGACAACAGCGCCGCGCACTCCGCAAGACCTGTGGCGGGATGCCCGCCCTGGTCGAGAGCTCCACCGTCGGATTGATGAAGCCGCCAGGCAGGGCGCATGCGTGCGGCGAATGACCGGAATGGCGAGCGCTTCAACACCATGGATGGCGCCCGAGCGATTTGCGATTGGGTCTCACTGCCGGCGGTGAGTTGACGAGGCGCATCGACAGCGGACTTGAGGTGGCGACGTTTCGTGGGAGCGTGAGTTGGCTCACCACACCGAGGTTGCCATGTACGAGTTCACCACCATCAGCGGTCGCGTCATCGAGGCCAGGCGCTACATGAACCGATGGCCACGCCTCAATGAGCCCGACCCGGCGCAGGAGCGCTGGGAGGTGTGGATCAGCGAGCGGTCCAGCAGCGAGGTCAAGTTGACGGTGGCAAGCCGCGCCATGCCGGCCCGATGTGGGCACTCGGTGACGTTCGTGGTGGCCGACGATCGACCGCTGGGCATGGTCAACTTGACCATCGGCGCCAGCGTGAACTTCACCCGTGCTGATCCGATGCCCGTGCTGCAGAGCCGCGACGTGATCTGGCCGGTGTTCATGTCGTTGGGCGGGCTGATGCTTGCGGCCTTCACGTCGCCGCTCATCCTTGTGGCGGCCGTGCCCTTGGCAATTCTGTACGTGCCCATCATCGTCGTGGCCCGTTGGCTGGTGCTCGGGCGACTGCAGAGCCAGGTCGATGTGAGGCTCGGTCAGATGCGAACCGAGGATGTCGTGCGGCCGTTTCCCAAGCGCAAGTGACCACTCCATGCACACTGATCGAGCGATTCCCGATCAGGCTCGTCACCTGTGCCGCTTCCGGTCGAAGAACTTGAGCGTTGCACCCTCGCCGATTTCTGGCGACGATAAGCACCATGACAAAGCAACCTGACGATCGAGCCGCCGCCGGCCCGGTGCAGCGCATGCGGTTGGTTGTGGGCGGGCGCGTGGAGATCGAGCGAGAGATCGTGCGCCTGTGTGCCCAGCGGCACTTCGACCAAGTCCGCTTCGACGATCTCACGCGTCAACTCGACAGGCCTTCGAAGCCCGCGCTCCGGGTCGTGGCAAGGGAAGACCCGCTGAACTGGCCTGAAGACTGACGGCATCGGATCGGAGAACCCCGCTGGCTGGCGCACGGGGGCTGAGATACCGGCTTGTTGACCTTAGTTTCGTCTGTTATTTGCGATCGACGAATATTTGGAACATACTGGGATCAGACCAAACTGATGACGTCCCCCTGTCATGCATGCACCTGAGACTCACGCCGAGAGAGTGCTGCAGCTCGTCCGCAAGAATGGCTGGCTGCGCGCCGGCGACCTGGCCGGTGCGGGCATACCGCGCGTCGTACTCACGCGCATGACGGCGAGCGGTCAGCTGGAACGGGCGGCACGCGGCCTGTACCGCCTGCCGGACGCGAGCAGTTCCGAGCATGAAGGGCTGGTGACTGTGGCCCGCAAGGTGCCGCAGGCGGTGATCTGCCTGCTGAGCGCACTGCAATTTCACGGGCTGACCACTCAACTACCGTGGCAGGTCTGGATCGCCATGCCTCGCGGAAGCCACGTGCCGCGACTTGACCACCCGCCGATCAAAATGGTGCAGTTCACCGGCGAGGCCTACACGCATGGGATCGAGGTCCACGAGCGTGACGGTGTCAAGCTGCAGGTGTACGGAGTGGCCAAGACGGTGGCCGACTGCTTCAAGCACCGCAACAAGATCGGCATGGACGTGGCGCTGGAAGCGCTCAAAGACGCCCGATCGCAGGGGCGGACTAGCTTCGACGACCTGTGGCGCTGCGCCAAGGTCTGCCGCGTCGCCAACGTGATGCGGCCCTACATGGAAGCGGTGGCATGAGTCGTGACCACGCTGCCTCGGTGCGGGCACGTCTGCTCAACGTCGCCAAGTCCACCGGTACGGACTTCAATCTGGTGCTGGTCCGTTTCGCCTTGGAGCGGCTGTTGTATCGCCTGTCCACCTCGGCCCATGCTGACCGCTTCGTTCTGAAGGGAGCGTTGCTATTCACGCTCTGGTACGACCTGCCGCACCGGGCGACTCGGGATGCCGATCTGCTGGGATTCGGGGCCAGCGATACGGCGTCGATGGCTGCAGTGTTCATGGACATCGCGGCTATCGCCGGAGACGACGGCATCGTCTTCGATCCCGCTTCGGTCCGGGTCGAGGTGATCCGCAAGGATGCAGGCTACGGCGGCGTGCGCGTGACGCTGAATGGCCAGCTTGCCAACGCGCGATGCGTGGCCCAGGTGGACGTCGGTTTCGGCGACGCAGTGACCCCAGAACCGAGTGATGCGGTCTACCCGGTGCTGCTGGACGATCTGCCGGCGCCGCATTTGCGCACCTATCCGGTCTACACCGTGATCGCCGAGAAGTTGCATGCTGTCGTGGTGCTTGGCATGGTGAACAGCCGCCTGAAGGACTATCTCGACCTGGTGGTGATGGTGGAGCGCGAGACTCTCGATGCACCGACGTTGGCGCTGGCCATCGCAGCGACGTTTCAGCGGCGCGGCACGGGGCTGCCGGCTGCGCTGCCAGTGGGCTTGAGCGACGAGTTCGCAAGCGACGCCACCCGCATGGCGCTGTGGCATGCGTTGTTGAAGAAGAATGCCATCGTCCACCGGCCTTTGATGGAAGTGGCAGCGGTGATCCGCGCAGTTCTTTGGCCAGCCCTGATGAAGGCCAGGCAACACTCGCCATGACCGGTGACGGAGATAGCGGCAATGGCGCGGATCTGCGTGCTGAGAACGCGCGCCTGGTCGCACTGCTGGTCTCGAACGGCATCGAGTGGCGCAAGCCCGCCGAAGTCGACGTGCAGCCCGCAGCGCCGGCGTTGAGCACCGATCAGAAGGTCACGCTGTTTCGCCGGCTGTTCCTTGGCCGCACCGATGTCTACCCGGTGCGCTGGGAAAGCAAAGCCGGCAAGACCGGCTACGCACCGGCCTGCGCCAACGAGTGGCGCGCCGGTGTCTGCGAGAAGCCCAGGATCAAGTGCGCCGACTGTGGCCACCGCAGTTTGATTGCGCTGACCGACCGGACGATCTTCGATCACCTCGCCGGACGGCACACCACCGGCGTCTACCCACTGCTCACCGACGACACCTGCAACTTTCTGGCGGTGGACTTCGACGATGCGGAGTGGCGCGAGGACGCCAAGGCCTTCGCGAAGTCTTGCAGCGAGCTGGGCGTGCCCGTGGCCCTGGAGGTCTCTCGCTCAGGTGAGGGCGCCCACGCCTGGGTTTTCTTCTCGGCAAGCGTTGCGGCGCGTGACGCCCGTCGCCTCGGCACGGCCCTGATCAGCCTCACCTGTGCCCGGACCCGGCAGTTGAAGCTCACTTCCTACGACCGGCTGTTTCCAAGCCAGGACACGCTGCCCAAGGGCGGGTTCGGCAACCTGATTGCCTTGCCGTTGCAGAAACTGCCCCGCGAGTTGGGCCGCAGTGTGTTCGTCGACGAAGCGCTGCAACCGTTCCCGGATCAATGGGCCTTTTTGACGTCCGTCAGGCCGATGGCGCCGCACGACATCGAGCCCACGATTCTTCGCGCCACCGGGGGCTCACATCCACTCGATGTGACCTTCGTGGCCGACGAAGACTCGCTCGAACCGTGGAAGCCACGTCCATCGGCCGACCAACGATTGACCGGCCCGATGCCGGAGTCCGTGTCGGTGACCCAGGCCAACCTGGTGTATGTCGCGAAGGTACCGCTGCCGCAGTCACTGGCGAACCGCCTGGTGCGTCTGGCCGCCTTCCAGAATCCGGAGTTCTACCGTGCGCAAGCCATGCGCATGCCGGTGTGGGACAAGCCGCGCGTCATCGGGTGCGCCGAGAACTTCCCCCAACACATCGGCCTGCCTCGTGGGTGCCTGGAGGCTGTGCAACAACTGCTGCGGGACCAGGGCATTCGCTGCGACCTGCGGGACGAACGGTCGGTGGGCGAACCGCTTGAGATCGAGTTCGTGGGAACCCTACGACCCGACCAACAGGCCGCCGCCAAGGCGATGCTGAAGCATGACACGGGCGTGCTGTGCGCGCCGACGGCGTTTGGCAAGACAGTCACCGCTGCTGCTCTGATCGCGAGCCGTGGCGTGAACACCCTGGTCCTGGTCCATCGCACCGAGTTACTCAGGCAATGGAAGGAACGGCTGCAGTCCTTTCTCGGCGTTGGCCCTGACGTGGTGGGCACCATCGGCGGCGGCAAGGCCAGACCGACCGGCAGGATCGACGTGGCGGTGATGCAGTCCCTTGCCGGGAGGGGTCAGCGGCAGGGCGAGGTCGATTCATTGGTCGAGAACTACGGACAGATCGTCGTCGACGAGTGCCACCACCTGTCGGCCTTCTCGTTCGAGGCGATCCTGAAGCGAGCCAAGGCCAAGTACGTGCTTGGCTTGACAGCCACACCCATACGGCGCGACGGGCAGCAGCCCATCATCTTCATGCAGTGCGGGCAGATTCGGCATACGGCAGCGAAGCCGGACGGTGCGCCGGAGACTCTGGAGGTGACGCCGCGCGTCCTGTCCGCGACCGTCATCGTGTTGCCCGACGCCGGCATCCAAGAGGTCTTCCGGACGCTGGCGATTGATGACGCCCGAACGGCCAGGATTGCCGAGGAAATCGTCGACGCCTACCAGCAAGGCAGGAAGATTCTGGTTCTGACCGAGCGCACCGAGCATCTCGCGGCAATCGAGGCGGCCTTGGGCGGGCGGGTTGAGGACCTGGTCACGCTGCAGGGCCGGTCCTCGAAAAAGCAGCGGGTGGCCGCCTTGGCCAGGCTGGAAGCGCTGGCACCTGGCGCGCCACGTGTCCTGCTGTCCACTGGCAAGTTGGTGGGCGAGGGATTCGACCATCCGCCGCTCGACACGCTGGTGCTGGCGATGCCGATCTCGTGGAAGGGCACCCTGCAGCAATACGCCGGGCGGCTGCACCGCGAGCACGCTGGCAAGACGCATGTGCAGATCGTGGACTTCGTCGATGCCGGGCACCCCGCACTGATGCGCATGTGGGCGAAGCGCCAGGTCGGCTATCGCGCCATGGGGTACCGCGTTGCAGCCGCGGTGGCCGACCTATTCGTCGCCGACGATTGACTCGTAACCGAGACAACCCTAATGACAAACACGATTCGTTCTCAAATCCCGTGGGGGGAATTTTGGGGGACTCAGATGCTCAGAACAGTGCAAAGCAGCCTAAAATCGGTCGGAACAGACGGCAACAACCCCTTATAAATCAACAGCTTAAATGCGATCTGGCAACTACGAACCAAGGGGTCGTGGGTTCGATTCCTGCCAGCCGCACCATTGAAATCAACGGGTTAGCTCCGAAAGGGGTTAGCCCGTTGCCCTTTCTGAGCTGAAGGCGGAGGTTTGGTGCCCGTCTGGTGCCCGTTTTCGGAGTGCTTGCGAGCAAAATGTTTGCCTGTCCGCGACCGCTTCGACACCATTCACACGCGGCACTGGCATCAGCTGGCCATGAAGAACGGCGGGCCGGTGGTGTGGGACGCGATGGTGGACCTCGTCGCGCAGGTTGGGCCCGCGTTGGCGGCGGTCGAGTCGCGTTTGCCCAAGGACTTCCATGGCAGATCGTGGGACGCCATCTCGAAGGGCATGGTGGCCGAGGCCGAGCGGTTCTTGGTCGGCGTCGACGGGCTCTGAAGAGCATTCATCGCTGCACGACTCCTGCGCGAATGGCGGGATGGCGTGTGCTGGCGGTTGCCAGTCGCCGGGTCCAATCAAAGGCAGGCGAAGTAGGTCACGAAGCGCGCGTCGGCGACGACGCCCATGCGCGCGACCTTGGGTTCGAGCAGATTGCGATGGTGCTCGGGTGAATGGCGCCAGCCCTCGAGCAGGGCTTCGGCGGTGGGATAGTTCCAGCCGACGTTTTCGACGCACACACGGCTGCCGCTTCGGTTGAATCGGTCGCGAAAGCCTTCGTGGGTCAGTTGCCGGCGAGTGGCCATGTCGGTGCTGTGCTCAGCAGCCAGTGTCACCAGGTCCTGGGCGAGTGCCAGCGGCGACAAGCCGTGGCTTTCGCGGTAGCGGTTGATCAGCTCAGCCAGGTGGCGGCCGAAGCCGTCCATCGACTGTGCGCAGGCGGGGGTGGAGGTCGCAATCGCGATCGCAAGGGCGGTCAGTAGTCGGCGCATGGGCGGTGTCGAGGAAGCACTTGCCGGACTGTATCGTCCGGAATGCCCACATCTTGAGCCGCGCAAGGCTCAAAATGCGCCGCCGATCAAGACACCCTGTCTCCACCCTGCATTGGGGCCGGTCTTTCAGGTGCGTGGTGCCGCGGCCCGACAGCCTGCGCTGGCCAATGCCGGATGCATGCCTGCCGCCGCGCCATTCGCGGCGCTTCGGCCCGCCCGAACCCCGCTGCTTTCTCCACGAAGCACGGCCAGATTCCGTGCGGCCATCTCCGCACCATGGTCAGCCGCAGCGCGGAACCAGCGCTCTGCAGCCGCGTCGTCGTGCGGCACGCCCTGGCCTGTCGCGTAGAGCACGCCCAGGTTGTTCTGCGCGGCGGTATCGCCCGACTCTGCGGCGCGTCGCAGCCAGTTGGCTGCCTGCACATCATCGTGGCGAACGCCGCGGCCGCTCATCAGCATCCAGCCGAGCACGCTCTGCGCCCCTGAATGGCCCTGATCGGCGGCGCCCCGCAACAGGCGCGCGGCCTCGCCGGAATCGCGGGCGAGCCCGCGCCGACACAACATCGCGACGCCCAGGTCGTACCGCGCCCCGGCATCGCCGGCTGCTGCGCGCTCGCGCAGACTCGCCACCGAAGACGCCGGGACCGCAGCGTCTGCCGCCGCGGCCGGCGCACACGGCGATGCCGCGCAGACGAGCACACACAGCCACGCAGCCATCCATGGACGGGCGCCGGTGGACCATCGCGTTGTCATGTCGGACCTCCTGAAGGGCGCCGCCGCCGCAGCCACGCCAGCATGCCCAGCCCGGTACCCACGAGCAAGCCACCGGCCGGCTCCGGGCATCTGACCTCCCGGTGGCACGCTTTCGGCACGCACGCCCAGCACCGAGACGTTGTTGCAGACGAACGGCACCATCACCGAATAGGTCTTGCCCTTGCGATCCTCGGCCTCGTAAAGTGCCGCGTACTCGACATGTCCGGGCGGGAAGTTCACCTTGGTGTCGAAGCACATGGAATTGCCGAAGCCCATGGCCGGGATCTCCGGCCTGAACAGGTGGCGTCCGTCGATGGAGCGGATGGCAGTGCGCGAGATCTGCAAGCGGTCCTTGGTCCATCCGTGCTCGGCCATCTGGCTGATGCGCTGCACCACCTCGGGCGGCAGCAGCTGCGTTGCGTTCAGCGCCTGTTCGACGGTGCCTCGGTAGGGTGTGCGGCCAGGGACGCCCCAGATGCAATCTCGCCGCAGGGTCAATGGCGTGGGATTCGTGCCGACGCGAGGGTCGACGCGCAACAACGGGCTGCCTTCGTCGTGCAAGCCGGCAGCGACCTGGAATTGTTCGCTGAGGCCGTCCTTGGATGCCGCAGAGGCGGCCGAAGCGACCACCGGTTTCGCCGCTGGCCGCGCCCGATTGGCCAGCAAGACGGGCGTCATGGCCGCGACCGCCAACACGACACCGCCCAGCAGCCAGGCCAGGCGGGCGAACCAAGTCAATGCAAGTGCCGGCTGCGCACCGGTCGGCTCGCGACCGACCACGCCTTCCCAACCGCAGGTGGCGTCGGTGCAGCGGTAGCGATGAACCGAGCGGAAGACGCTGATCCAGCGATCCAGTGCATGCCGGTGCAGACGCACGAGAGGCGATCCGCATGCCGGGCAATGCCCGCCGTCGGGCAAGGAGGAAGGAATCTTCGGAACTGACATGTCATCTGCTCCGCAGGATGTTGGCATGGCCGAGCCGACCAATTGCATTGAACGCCCGATGCGAGGTGTCGGCGTTGACCACTCGCAATGCTGGGCGAAATACAGGCCCGGCCAGGCCGTGCATTGGTGCACGCTCCCGCAGCTCCGCACCTGAGCTTCGAGTGCGAAGCCAGGTGCTTGTCGTGCCTTCACAGGCCGTTGGACTTGCCCCGAAAACCCCACAGCGAACCCCACATGGCGGCCTTGCGGGCAGGGCCGAGACCGGTTGTCGATAGAGGCTCGCATCCCGCCGGCCATCACCTGACGGAGGCGACTGGCAGCTTCCTGGCATCTCGTCTGCCCAATCCTGTGTGTCTCTGGCTGGGCCGACCTTGCCGAGGCAGGGTGCACCGCCAGCGACGGGTCCAACCATCCAAGATGGGTTTCGCCGGGTGGCACACTACGCGGACCGGATCCGGCAAGGTCCATCGGCGACGAGCCTGCCAGTCAAATTGCCGGCCCGCCTGGCGACGGCAATCAACCTGAAGACCGCCAAGGTGCTGGCTGTCGACATCCCGCAGTCGCTGCTGCTGCGGGCAGATGAGGTGATTCAATGAAGCGGCGATCGTGTCTCGGATGTGTTGCCTCGGTCTTCACGCTCGGTGCGACGCTGCCCGGCTGGGTTGCTGCGCAGAGTGCCGTCAAGGTCCCCCGCATCGGTGTGCTGCGCTGGGGCGTGCCGGGCGACGACAACCGGCCCGGCCTGACGCAGGCCCTGGCGGCGATCGGGTACCGCGAAGGCCAGACCATCACCATCGACTGGCGCTGGGCGACCAACCGCGAACTGGCAAAGCACCACGCTGCCGAATTGCTCTCCATGAACCCCGACCTGCTGGTGGCTTCCGCCACGCCGGCTGGGCAGGTGTTGCGCGATGCGACCCGTTCCGTTCCCGTCATCCTGGGTTCCGCCGCGGACCCCGTGGGCTCGGGTCTCGTCGCATCGCTGGCGCGCCCTGGTGGCAACATCACCGGTGTGTCGAGCAACCTGCCGGCCGCGGCGGCAAAGCAGGTGCAGTTGCTGCGTGACACCCTGCCCGGGCTGCAGCGAGTGGCCTTCCTCGGTTCCACACAGGACTCGGCGACCAGAATCTTCATCGAACAGCTGGAGGCCGCGGCCCGCGTTCAGCGGCTCAAGCTGCAGCTGATGCTGATCGGTGGGGCAGGTGAATTCGAAACCGCCGCCGACACGATGCTGCGCGAACGCGCACAGGCCGTCATCGTGCAACCGCTGTTCACGCTGGGCCAGTCGGGCCCGCTGGCGGAGGTGCTCGCACGCCGCAAGCTGCCGTCGATTTCGGCGTTGCGGCCATTCGCCATCGCCGGTGGTCTGATGGCTTACGGTCCCAGTCGTGCGGACACCTTCCGGCGCATCGCGAGCTTCGTGGACCGCGTACTCAAGGGCGCCGCCCCGGCCAATCTGCCGGTGGAAGAGCCCACCACCTACGAGCTGGTGTTCAACCTGGCCACCGCCCGGGCGTTGGGGGTCACCGTTTCACAAGCGATGCGGTTGCGGGCGGACGAGGTGATCGAATAGCGGGTCGAGAGCGCCCCAGGCCGACAACCGTGCCGAGCGTGTTTGGCGACGAGCTTGTCCCGTTCAACGGCCGACGCCGCCGTCCAGACCGCTTCCACCAAGACGACACCCGTCACCAGCAACGAACCGGGCATGCCGCCATGCGCGGCCAGCAACCCGTCGATCCGCTTGTTCTGCATCGGGTCATTGTTGAGCCAAAGACGCAGGAGGACGGCAAGAGACGCCGCGGGACTACTCCAAGTTCTGCGCCTGAACTTCGAGTGCGAAGCGACGTGCTTGTCGTGTCTTCACATTTCGTGGACCTTGCCCGGAAAACCCCACAGCACACCTCTCATGCCGAGCATGCAGCGAGGCGCTGTGACCGGTTGTCGGCTGCGCCTCGCAGCGGCATGAATGTAGCGGGTTTCGCAGGTGTCACACACCTCCCGCCGCGCTTCACTTGGGCAAGGTGCCGGAAACCGCCCGCTTGCCATATCACGCGGCCGGCCACTTGCCGTCATCCAAGCAGCCAGCAGATCGCCCCGCCTACGACCGGCTTCAGAGTACAGCCTCCAAAGGTCGGCCTCCGCTCGGAGGTGCTCATCCTCCAACGCAGTCGCCCGCGATCCTGCGGCACTGATCAGCACCGCATGCAGGCCGCGCGCCCGCAGTTCGATCAGCTGAACTGGCGGTGTGGCCGTAGGCTTGTGTGAGCCGCCAGCCGCATCCGGGAGACTCGTCCGTGGCATTGGTGCCACTCGCGCCCAGCCGCGCATAGCAGGTCGGTACATTGCGCAGATCCCCGGTCACGCTAGTTGGATCGGCGCAGGCCCTGCGCGCTGCGTTCGCAGCGTTTGCGACGGACGTTCAGCGAAGTGCTCGCGGTACTCCTGCGAAAACCGGCCGAGGTGGAAGAAACCCCAGCGCGTTGCGACGTCGGTGACGGACATCTGCGGATCGCCACGCAGCAACTCGCGCCGCACTGCGGCCAATCGCCTGAGCATCAGGTAGCGACGAGGGCTCACCCCGAAGGTCTCGCGGAACGCGCGCTCCAGCCGGGACAGGCTGGTGCAGGCGGCCACACACAGGTCGTCGATGCGCACCGACGGATCGGCACGGCCTTCGAGAAAGGCTTCAGCACGCCGAATCACGCGCCATCGCTCGCCCGGACTCAAGGCCGCCCCGCTATCGCTTGCGCCGCCGCGCCGCGCCAGTTCACCGAACAGCGACGCCAGCAGTTCGTCGTGCGCGATGGAAATGGCCACATCATCAAATCCGGACGACTGTGTCTGCGGGGCCAGCACCGGTGCCAGATCAACCAGGGTTTGCCTCAGCCCGCAATCGATGACCCCGACCATGCGTCGCGCACTGCCTTCGAGGCAGCGGCCGAGCGCCAAGCCTGCGGCTTCAATACGCGCACGGGGCACTTGCAGGGACAACCATTGCGCTTGCCGGGGCAGCGCTACCAGCATCTCGCCACCTTCAGGAAAGACGATCATGTCGCCGTTGGCCGCGGTCTGCCCGTGCACGCGCCAATCGCCGCAACCGCCCAGACCGAGTGTGATCGAGACCATCTCGGGGCTGAGGTCGCCACGCGCCAACACCGACAAGGCGTAGCTGCCCCAGTCGACGCGGCTGGCCGCTGCCGTGGTGTGTGCGATACGACCGCGAAAGACGCCACGCTCGAGCTGCACATGCTCGAGCACGCCGTCCTGCACGGCCATGGCCATGACCTCCGGATCGAAGTCCAGCATCTCGGTACTGCGAGATGGGTGCGCCGACCGTGGCGGGGTCGGGGCTGGAAATAGCATGGTGGAACGGTCACCCGAGCGTTGTAGCGCTTCGGGATTCCACTCCAGCCGTGTCGGGCGCGCAATGTGGCATTCCCTGAGCAAACGGCCGCCCCTGCGGGGCAGTCAGCCGGAAACCGGATAGCGGGCGCAGCCACGAGCCCCTAGATTCGGGTTTCCCAATCAACGCCGCCCGGCTCACGACCATGCCACAGCTGTCCGTCATCGATCTGGCGATGTTCCTGCTGGAAACGCCCGAGCGGCCGTTCAACATCGGGCCGCTGGTCCTGCTGCGCCCGCCCAAGGGCGCACGGCGCTTCGCCGACCGCCTGCTCGAACGCATGTTGAAACAGGAAGCAGGCCCTCCGTTCAACCACCAGCTGCAGCTTTCGCTGACCCGCATGCCAAGCGTCGAGCCGATGCCGGGAGCCGACCTTGCGGCACATGTCCATCGCCTCACCCTGGACGGCGACGGCTCGATGGCCGACCTGCTGGCCAAAGTCTGCGAACTGCACGAGCCGCTGCTGCCCCGTGAAGGGCTGCTGTGGCAGTTCTACGTCATCGACGGCCTGGCCGACGGCCGCGTGGCGCTGTATGGCAAGGTGCACCACGGCATCATCGACGGACGCAGCTTCGTGCAGGCGGTGACGCAGTGGTTTTCCACCGACCCGAAGGACAAGACAGTGCGCGCCATGTGGCAGGGCTTGCCCGCCCCGGATGGCGCGCGCCGCGCGCCGACGCACCGTGGCGCCCGTGCGAACACGAATGCCGCCACCTTGCGTGCCCTGCTGAAGAAGGCGACGGGCGTGGCCAGCTCTACGCTCGGGCTGTACCGCATGCTTGCGGCGCAGGGGCGCCGCCGCCTGGGGCTTGGCGGTGAAGCGCTGGACCTACCGTTCTTGGGCATCCCCGACGCGCTTGGCGGCGCGGTCAGCGCCAAGCGCAATTACGCGTTCACGACGCTGCCTTTGGCTGAAGTCAAGTCGCTGGGCAAGGCGGCCGGCGCCACGGTCAACGACATCCTGCTGGCGGTGCTGGACGGCGCGTTGGGGCGCCATCTGGCCGCGCAATCGAAGGGGCCGACCCAGCCGCTGGTGGTGGACATGCCGGTGGCACTGTCCGGCGCTAGCGGTGGCAACCAGATCGCGGTGCTGCAACTGGCCATGGGTCGGCCCGGTTCGACTCCGCGGCAGCGGCTGACGGCCATCCGCAAGGAGACCGCGCGCATCAAGGCGGCAGTGCAGGACAACAACCCTGAGACGGTGATGCTGTACACCACCGTCGTGCATGCGCTGCCCACGCTACTTGAACGCGTGGGCATCAAGCGGCCGCTGCGCGTGTCCAACCTGCTGTTCTCCAATCCATTCGGGCTGGCTGCGCGCTGCTACCTGATGGGCGCCGAGGTCGAGCTGGCACTGCCGATGTCGGTGGTGGCCGCGGGCCAGATGCTCAACATCACGGTGGTCACGCTGGCCGACCACTTGCAGGTCGGCCTACTTGGCATTCCCGGGGCCATCGAACACATCGACCAGCTTGCGGCGCACATCGACGCGGCGTACCAGGAACTCAAGTCGGAGCTGGTCGAGCACCCACAAGCTGCGCAGACACCGCAGCGCGTGGCCAAGCGCAAACGGGCAACGGGTAGACGCGCCGCCGCCTGACGCAGTCAGGCGCCGGTCATGGGGCAACGCCGTTCTGTTACGGTGGGTCAAGCTGACTCGGCGGCACAGGCCGTCGATGACATGGGTGTCGTAGACTTTTCGCAGGAGACAAACAATGGACATTGATTCGATTCGCACCGAGTTTTGGCGCAAGGCATGGCTGGTGCTGGCGGCGCTGGCCCTGCCATGGGCGGTGCAGGCCGCACCGCCCGCCGCAGCGGCGCGACCCAACATCGTCTTCGTGCTCATCGACGACGCCGGCTTCAGCGACTTGGGCAGCTACGGCGGTGAGATCGCTACGCCCAACCTCGACCAGATCGCCAAGGCAGGCGTGCGGTTCACCAACTTCCACACGGCATCCACTTGCGAGGCCTCGCGCGTGATGCTGCATTCCGGCGTCGATTCGCACCGCGCCGGCGCCGGCACCCTGCAAGTGGCCATTGCCGACAACCAGCGCGGCAAGCCCGGCTACGAGGGCTACCTCAGCGAGCAGGCACACAGCATCGGTCAGCTGATGCGCGACGGCGGCTACGCCACCTATTTCGCGGGCAAGTGGAACCTGGGCAACGGCCTGGAACGCAGCCCGGGCACCCGGGGCTGGGACCGCTACATCGGCCTGGAGCAAACGGGCGCCGACAACTTCGAGGCCAAGATCTACGCCCCGCTGAACATGGAGGCGGTGTGGTGGGAAGACGGCAAGCGTGCGCAACTGCCGGCGGACTTCTATTCCAGCCGCCACTACGTCGACAAGACCATCCAGTACATCGAAGAAGGCAAGGCCAGCGGCAAACCTTTTTCTCGATCATTTCCTTGCAGGCCGTGCACTCACCCTTGCAGGCCCCGAACGCCGACATCGACAAGTACGTCAAACGCTACGAAGCCGGTTGGGACCGGATCCGCAGCGAGCGCTACCAGCGCCAGGTTCAGATGGGGCTGGTCCCTGCCGGGCTGACGCTGCCCAAGGCGGTGATGGCGCGCAAGTGGGCCGATCTCAGCGACAAGGAACGGCGCGAGTACGCCAAGCGCATGGCGGTCTTCGCCGGCATGCTGGACAGCGCAGACCAAGAAGTGGGTCGCTTGCGCGCTTACCTGGCCAAGAGCGGCCAGCTCGACAACACTGTCTTCATCGTGATGTCGGACAACGGCGCCGACCCCTACGACCTGGCCAAGCTGAACCTGCCGTTCAAGCTGTGGTACCGCGTGAACTTCGCCCTGGGCTACGACACACTGGGGCAAAAGGGCAGCTACGTGCACTACGGGCAGGACTGGGCCGAGGTGTCGAACACGCCCTTCGCGCTGTTCAAGGGCACCTCCGGCGCAGGGGGCATGCGCGTGCCCTTCATCGTCAGCGTGCCCGGCCGCGGCAAGGCAGGGGCGGTGAACAGCCAGTTCGCCTTCGCCACCGATTTCCTGCCCACGGTGCTCGACATCGCCGGCATTGCCTTGCCGGGCGACGACTACGGAGGCAAGAAGTTGCACCGGCCCACCGGCAAGAGTCTGCTGGCGAGCCTGGACGACACGGCCGCGGTCATCCATCCGCCCACCGAGGCCATCGGTTTCGAGAGCACCGGCGGCGTGGCGGTGTTCAAGGGTGACTACAAGCTGATGCGCAACACACCACCCTATGGCGACGGCAGCTGGCGACTGGTCAACCACGCACTCGACCCGACGGAGGCCAGCGACCTCACGGCCAGCCAGCCTGCGGTGCTGAAGGATCTGCAAGCCGAGTTCCAGAACTTCGTCCGTGTCAACGGCGTGGTCGAGCCACCGGCAGACTATGTCGGCACGCGCCAGGTGCTGAAGAACAACCTGCCGATCCTGTTGCGGCAGCTCGGTGGCATTCTGGCGGCGGCGCTGGCGGCCCTGCTCGTCGTGGCTTGGGGCTTGTGGCGCTGGCGGCGCCGCTCGGTGCGCCGGCGCTGAGCCGCAGGCGGTGAGCTTGCGTTCGCGCGCAGGGTGGTGGGCCGCGCTCGCGGCGAGTTTGTTGCTGATGGGTGGTCTGGTCTGGTGGCAGAACCAGGGTCCGCCTGCGGCCACCGGCGCCGCCACGTCGCCACCCACGCAGGCGCCCGCAGTGCACGTGGGCAGTGCTGCCTGCGCCACTTGCCATGCAGCGCAGACCAAGGCCTGGATGGGCTCGCAACACCAGTTGGCCATGCAAGCGGCCAAGCCGGGTGCCGTGCTGGCCCCGTTCGCGGGTGAACACCTGCGCTTCGGCGTGGTCGAGGCGACTTTCTCGCAACGAGCCGGACGCTACTTCGTTCGCACCGCAGGCGCCGACGGCAAGGTCGGCGATTTCGAAGTCACCCAGGTCATCGGCATCCAGCCCCTGCAACAGGTTCTGATCGACATGGGCGACGGCCGGCTGCAGGCGCTGGACATCGCCTGGGACAGCCGGCCACGCGAACAGGGCGGTCAACGCTGGTTTCATCTGCAAGGCCGTCACGCGCCCAAACCGGGCGATGAACTGCACTGGACCGGCCGTCAGTTGAACTGGAACTTCATGTGCGCCGAGTGCCACACAACGCGCTTTCGCAAGAACTTTGACCCCGAGACGCGGCGCTATGCCAGCACCTGGTCGGAGATGAATGTCGCCTGCGAGGCCTGCCACGGGCCGGGGTCGAACCATGTCGCCTGGGCGCGCGACGCCGCGCAGCGCAACGTCGCACCGGATCCGACCAAGGGGTTGCTGCGGCGCTTTGACGATCGGCGCAGCGTGGATTGGGCGATCGACCGAGGCGATGGGGTGCAGGCCGAGCAAGCGCTAAACAAGGTCATCGAGATCGAGCCACGCTCAGCGTGTCGTCGCTGAACCTGGCCGACCTGTACCGGGCCTTGGGGCGCGAAGACGAAGCCCAACACCTGATTCGGGTGGTGCTCAAGCGCGAACCCGAGCACGCCATGGCGCACCACGCCCTCGGGCTGTCGCTGTTGCGCCGCCATCGCGCTTAGGAAGCCTTGGCGCCGCTTCGGCAGGCCGCCCGCCTGACATCCGACAACCCGCGCTCTGCCTACGTGCTGGCGTTGGCACTCGATGCCCGCGGCCAACGCGCATCGGCCCAAGCGCTGCTGGAAAGCTCGGCGGCGAAGCACCCGCACGAGCACAACACGCTGCAGGCGCTGCTGGTCTGGTGCCGCGCATCGGCAGATCTGGCCTGCGTGGCGCGGCATCGCAAGCTGCTGGATCAACAGAATTCGCCGGGTCGACCACGACCCTGTCCGGCCGCTGAAGCGCCAGATCGGCGCGGCGCCGACGATTGACGGAAAGCGGATAGCCGCGATCCCTCAAGCTTCCTACAGTGTGCTCCACGCATCGGCGCGACGCCGCCGCACGACCGACATAAGGACGATCATGACCCAACGACACTGGCTCGCCAGCTACGGCAGCATCCCGCGCGACATCAACCCCGACGCCCACCGTTCGGTGGTGGACTTGATGGAACAGGCCATGCAGCGCTTTGCCGACAAGCCGGCCATGCGCTGTGCCGGCCAGGTGCTGACCTATGCCGACCTCGACCGGCTCTCGCGCGACTTCGCTGCCTATCTGCAAGGCCCGCTGGGTGTGAGCAAAGGCGACCGCATCGCGGTGATGACCCCCAACCTGTTGGCCTTTCCGATCGCCTTTCTCGGCATCGCCCGCGCCGGCGCCGTCCAGGTCAACGTCAACCCGCTGTACACGCCGCGTGAGCTCGAGCACCAGCTCAACGACGCGGGCGTGCACACCGTCATCGTCTACAGCGGTGTCTCGGCCACGGTGGCCGAGGTCAAGGCCAGGACAGGCGTGAAGACCGTCATCACGGTCGGCGTGGGCGATGGCAGCGGCAAGGCGCTGCCCAGCCCACCCGTCGATGCGCGGCTGGCAGGGGCCGTGGCGCTCACCGACGCGCTGGCACAAGGCGCCACGCTGCCCTTCGCGCCGGTGGCGCTGGCCGGCGACGACCTGGTGTTCTTGCAGTACACCGGCGGCACCACCGGCCTGTCAAAAGGCGCGGCACTGTCGCATCGCAACCTGATCGCCAACACCGAGCAATTCAAGGCCTTCATGCCCGACGCGCTGCGGCCCGGCCAGGAGGTCATCGTGACGGCGATCCCGCTGTATCACATCTTCGCGCTGATGGTGAACTTCATCACCTACTTCTCGGTCGGCGCCGACAACTGGCTGGTGCCCAACCCGCGCGACTTCGACAGCTTCCTGGCCACCTTGAAGGCCGCGCGCCCGACCATTTTCATGGGCGTCAACACGCTCTACGCCGGCCTGGTGATGCACCCGGGCAGCAAGGACGTGGACTGGTCGCGTCTGCGCCTGGCCGGCGGCGGCGGTGCGGCGGTGATCGGTGCGGTGTCCGACAAATGGCAGGCCCTGACCGGCACCTTCATCCGCGAGGGCTATGGTCTGTCGGAGACGGCGCCGGTCGTGAGCTTCAATCCGGCGCAGGTGCAAGCCTTCACCGGCACCACCGGGCTGCCGCTGCCCTCCACCGATGTGATCCTGCTGGACGACGAAGGCCGCACCGTGGGTGTCGGCGAATCCGGCGAGATCTGCGTCAAGGGCCCGCAGGTGATGCCCGGCTACTGGAACCAGCCCGAGGCCAACGCCGCCGCCTTCACGGCCGAAGGCTACTTCCGCACCGGCGACATCGGCTGCTTCGATGCGCAGGGCTTCCTGAAGATCGTCGACCGCAAGAAGGACATGATCATCGTCTCGGGGTTCAACGTCTTCCCCAACGAGATCGAGGCGGTGGTCACCGCCTGCCCGGGGGTGGCCGAGTGCGCCTGCATCGGCGCGCCCGACGAGAAGACCGGCGAGGCCGTGAAGCTGTTCATCGTCAAGGCGCCCGCGGCCGCGTTGACCGAGGCCGACGTGATTGCGTTCTGCCGCAAGGAGCTCACCGGCTACAAGGTGCCCAAGCTTGTGCGCTTCGTCGATGCGCTGCCCAAGTCGACGGTGGGCAAGATCCTGCGCCGCGAACTGCGCGACGTGGCCTGAAGACAAGGAGACCCACCATGGTGGAGAAGAAGATCGCGGCCTCGCTCGACAGGGTCTACGCGTCGTTGATCGACCCGAAGTGGCTCGAAGCCCGCTGCCTGGCGTTGGGCGAACTCAGCGCGAGCTGCAAGACCAAGAAGTCGCCGAGCGTGGTGGTGACGATGAAGCGCCGCGTGCGCCGTGAACTCAACGCACTGATCTCCAAAGTTCTCAATCCGGAGAGCGACATCGAGCTGGAAGAACGCTGGTCGGCCGAAGGCAAGGGCTACAAGGGCCAGCTGACGCTGCAGATCGTCGGCAAGCCGATCACGGTCAGAGGTGACTTCGAGCTGATCCCGGACGGCAAGGGCTGCGTCTACCGCATCCAGCATCACGCCAAGGTGAAAGTGCCGCTGATCGGCAGCGTGGTCGAGAAGTTCGTCCTCGGCCAGACCGAGCAGGGCTGTGCCGATGAGCTGGGCTACCTGGCTGACTTCATGAAGAAGAACAAGTGAATCCGCGCCCCACGACCAAGCGCAAGGCAACCCCCGGCAAGACGCCGGCGAAGAAGACGACTGCGGCCAAGCCCAAACCGAAGCGCGCTGCGCGCGCACGCCGGCCGCCCGCGGCTGAGCCTGCTGCGGCGACCGATGCCGAGTCGCTGCGCGAACTGGTGGCACGGCTGGGCAACATTGAAATGGCCGGTCTTGCCGGCCGACTGGTGCAGGGCTGGCGCAAGGATCTGCAAGTGATTGCCCAGGCCAGTCAGCGCTCCTACGAGGGGCTGCAGGCGGTCGTGGCGCGCCAGACCGCACAGATCAAGGAGGCAGCGGGCGAACTGCAGACCGTGGGCAGAGTCATGGGCACCATCGGCGCAAAGCAGAGCATGCGCAACCTGGACGACCTGGCGCTTGCCAGCCTGAAGCTGGCGCTGGCCGACATCCGCGAGCTGGCCGAGCTGACTGCCTCTTCGCAGCGCGAAGCCTACGAACTCATGCACCGGCGTGTCACCGAGAACATCGACGACGTTCAGCAGCTGCTGCGCCGATAGCGCATGATCACCAAGCCGATCATCGAGGCTGCGCTGCGACTCGCGGTCAAGCGCCTGTGGCGCAATGGCGTACCGGTGGCCGAGTTGCGCCAGAAGGCGGTATTCGAAGATGGCTGCCCGCGCTCGACCTGGTGCAGACGAGTTGCCTCGCGGGCGCTGCGCCAGACGACCCGGCCGCCTCGCCCTTGCTCGGCCAATGGGCAGGGCTGCAGCCGCTGCTCTTTCATGCGCAGAGCAGCACACTGCTGCGTGACGATTCGCCGCGTGCTGTCGAGCGCGCGCTTCGTTCACCCGCAGCCGCCACGCCCGCCGACGCACCGACGACGGCCGCCACGCCGAAGGGGAACCAACCCATGGACATGATCATTCCGCGCATGCAGGCCACATTCGAGCTTCAGCGCGCGGCCTTCGCCGCCAAGCCCTTCCCCTGCCTGGCCGAACGCAAGGACAAGCTCAAGACATTGAAGTCGCTGCTGCAGCGCTACCAGGACCAGATCGTGGCGGCGGTCAGCGCGGATTTCGGTGGCCGCGCGCCGGCCGAAACCAAACTCGCCGAGGTGCTCGGCCCGGTGTTCGAGATCAACCATGCGCTGCACTCGTTGCGCGGCTGGATGAAACCGCGCAAGCGCTCGACCGAACTGCTGTTCCTGGGCAACAGCGTGCGCGTCAACTACCAGCCCAAGGGGGTGGTTGGCGTCATCGGCGCGTGGAACTTCCCGCTCTACCTGTCGGTGGGCCCGCTGGTCGCGGCACTGGCGGCCGGCAACCGCGTGATGATCAAGATGTCGGAGCTGTCGCCGCGTTCGACCGAGCTGTTGGCCAAGATGCTGGCCGAGGGCTTTGCCGAAGACGAGGTCGCGGTCTTCGGCGGCGAGGTGGCGCAGGCACAGGCGTTTTCGCAGCTGCCTTTCAATCACCTTGTCTTTACCGGCTCGCCGGCCGTGGGCCACCACATCATGCGTGCAGCGTCGCAGAACCTGACACCGGTGACGCTGGAGTTGGGTGGCAAGTCGCCGGCCTTGGTGTCGGGTGCGGGACCGATTGCGGACGCCGCCGAACGCATCGCCCACGGCAAGGCCTTCAACAGCGGGCAGATCTGCGTGTCGCCCGACTACGCGCTGGTGCCGCGCAACCGGGTCGATGAGTTCGCCACCGAGGTGCAGGCCTCGTTCCGCAAGTTGTACCCCACGGTGCAGGGCAACCACGAATACACGAGCATGACCTGCGAGCCGCACGCGCAGCGCATCCACGACCTGCTCGCCGAGGCCAAGTCCAAAGGTGCCCAGGTCACAGCCTGCGGCGACAGCGGCCCCGGCCGGCGCATCCCGCTGCACGTGGTCACCGGCGTCACCGACGACATGCGCATCGCCAAGGAAGAACTGTTCGGGCCGATCCTGCCCGTGATCCCCTACGACACTGTCGATCAGGCCATCGACTACATCGCCGCACGGCCGCGGCCGCTGGCGATGTATCCCTTTGGCTTCAGTGGCGCCGAGCTGGACAAGCTGATGACGCACACCCATTCTGGCGGCGTCTCGGTCGACGACTGGGGCTGGCATGTGTTCAACCACGACCTGCCTTTCGGGGGCGTCGGCAATTCGGGCATGGGCACCTACCACGGTGAAGAGGGCTTTCGCGAGCTGTCGCATGCCAAGGGCACCTTCAAGCGCTTCCGCTGGTTCCCGATGGGCCTGTTCTATCCGCCCTACGGCAACCTGGTGCAGCGGCTGGTGTTCAAGTTCTACCTGGGGCCAAGCGATCCGGCGCTGGGCGCGGCCGCCGACAGCGCGTCTTCAGCTAAAGCCACCTCGCACTGATACCCCCGGGCGCGCAACCCATCCGTTCATCCACTCACCCCAAGAAACCACCCGAGGAGACACACTTGAACCAACCACTTTCAGCATCGCTGCGCGGCATGGCCGCGCTGTCAGCCTGCCTGGCCCTGGCCGGGTTGCCCGCGCAGGTGCAGGCCCAGGCCGGCGCCCCCGACCACTACAGCCCCAAGGGCAAGGCGCCTTCCAAGTTCACCGTGGAAGCACAGGAACTGCAACGCAAGATCCTGCCCTTTGCCGACAAGCAGGACTTCGAGGAGGCCAAGCAAGGCCTGCTCGCCGTGCCCGCCAGCAAGGTGATCAAGAACGCCGAGGGCGGGGTGGTCTGGGACATCGGCCGCTGGGACTTCCTGCTCCAGGGCAAGGACTTCAACAGCATCCACCCGTCGCTGCAACGCCAGGCGATCCTGAACATGAACTACGGCCTGTACGAGGTCGTGCCGGGCAGGATCTACCAGGTGCGCGGCTTCGACCTGGCCAACATCTCGTTCATCAAGGGCGACACCGGTTGGATCGTGTTCGACCCCTTGACCAGCAGCGAGACAGCGCGCGCCGCGCTCGACCTGATCAACGAAAAGGTCGGCAAACGACCGGTGGTGGCGGTGGTGATCTCACACACCCATGGCGACCACTTCGGTGGCACGCGCGGCGTGGTCGACGAGGCCGACGTGCGCTCGGGCAAGGTGCCGCTGATCACGCCGCACAACTTCATGTACGAGGCCATCTCCGAGAACCTGTATGCCGGCAACGCCATGATCCGGCGCAAGTCCTACACCTACGGCGACGTGCTGCCGGCCAACCCATACGGCCACGTCGACTCGTCGATCGGCAAGTTCGTGTCCGCCGGCTCGCTGGGCATCATCGCGCCGAGCAAGGAGATCACGCAGCCGATCGAAGAGATGACGATCGACGGCGTGAAGATGGTGTTCCAGAACACGCCCGGCTCCGAGGCGCCGGCCGAGATGAACACCTGGTTCCCGCAGTTCAAGGCTTTCTGGGCGGCCGAGAACATCACCGCCACGCAGCACAACATCCTGACGCTGCGCGGCGCGCCGGTGCGCGATGCGCTGGCCTGGTCGAAGTACATCAACCTCGCGATCTACAAGTTCGGCGAACAGGCCGACGTGATGTTCGCCTCGCACACCTGGCCGCGCTGGGGCAAGGAGCGCATCCTGCAGGTCATGCGCGGCCAGCGCGACATGTATGCCAACCTGAACAACCAGGTGCTGCACCTGGCGAATTCTGGCGTCACCATCAACCAGATCCACAACGTCTATGCGCCGCCCAAGGCGCTGGCCGACCTGTGGTTCGCGCGCGGCTACCACGGCAGCTACGAGCACAACAGCCGCGCCGTGATCCAGCGCTACCTCGGCTTCTGGGACCTGAACCCGACTACGCTCGATGCGCTGTCGCCGGAAGACTCAGCGCCGATGTTTGTGGAGATGATGGGTGGCTCGGCCAGGATCCTGGCCAAGGGCAAGGAGCTCTACGACCAGGGCAGGTACCGCATGGCGCAGGAGATGGTCAACAAGGTGGTGCTGGCGCAGGCCAGCAACCAGCCGGCGCGCGACCTGCTGGCCGACATCTTCGAGCAACAGGGCTACCAGTACGAGAGCCCGAGCCTGCGCAACAGCTTCCTGTCGGCGGCCAAGGAACTGCGCGACGGCGTGATTCCCGTCAAGGCCGCCAACACCGCAGGCGCCGATTTCGTTCGCGGCACGACCACCGAACTGTTCCTCGAGTTCCTGGCCATCCGCGTCGACAGCCGCAAGGCGGGCGGCCTGAAGTTCAAGATCAACCTGTCGACGCCGGACAACGGCGAGAAGTTCGTGGTCGAGATGAGCAACGCCACGCTGACCTCGATCACCGGCTATCAGGCGGCCGACGCCGACCTGACCATCACCATCAACCGCTCCGACCTCGAGCAGTTCATGCTCGGCAGGGCCACGTTGGTGGCGTTGGCACAGGCGGGCAAGGCCAAGCTGGTGGGCAACCCGGCGGTCTGGCAGCAACTGGCCGGCACGCTGGGCGCCTTCGACCCGTGGTTCGAGGTGTTTCCCGGGCCCAAGACGACGGCTGCAAGCGCTTCAAAGCCGTTGACGGACCCCTTTGCCGAGCGGCCTCGGGCCAGGTCCGGCACCGAATGAGACCGGACACGAACCGCCCAAGGAGCGAACACATGAAGGCCGACTCTGAACTCATCGCCCGCGATCCCGACTGCGGCCTGCTGCGGCGCGACTTTCTCAAGGTGGGCGTTGGCTTCTCGGTGGCACTGACGCTGGGCACGGCGATCGTCGGCTGTGGCGACGCGGCCAAGACGCCGGCCAGCGGCTTCGGTTTCCTGCGCGCCGGCGACGTCGAACTGTTCAGCGCATTGGCACCGGCCGTGGTCATCGAGCTCGGCAAGTTCGAGGCCGCGAAGCGCAAGACGCTCGTCGATGATCTGCTGCGCAACCTCGACGGCACCTGCAGCGCGCTCGGCCAGTCCAGCCAGCAGGAACTGCGCAAGCTGCTTGATCTGCTGGCCATCGCGCCCTTGCGATATGTGCTAACTGGCGTCGGTGCCTGGAACGAGGCCGGTGTCGACAAGATGCAGGCCTTCCTGTCGCGCTGGCGCGGCAGCCGCTTCGCCACCCTGAATGCCGGCGGCAATGTGCTGGTCAAGCTCACCTCGTCAAGCTTTTACGTGCTGCCGGCCAGCTGGCCGCCCGCGGGCTACGCCGGGCCGTGGCCCGTCATGTTCAACGCCGTCAACTCCTGAAAGCCCATCATGGCCATTCCCGACCTCTACGCCGAAGGCATCGCTTCGGGCTGGAAAGTCATCGACGCTGCCAAACTCAGCGCGGCACAGACACTCGAGGCCGATGTGGCCATCATCGGCAGCGGCGCCGGCGGCGGCGTGTCGGCCGAGATCCTGAGCCTGGCGGGGCTGAAGGTGCTGCTGATTGAAGAGGGGCCGTTGAAGACCTCGGACAGCTTCAAGGACATGGACGAGCGGCGTGCCTACCGCGACCTGTACCAGGAGGGTGGCGCGCGCGCCACCTCGGACGGCGCCATCGCCGTGATGCAGGGGCGCTCGGTCGGCGGCTCGACCACGGTCAACTGGACCTCGAGTTTTCGCACGCCGGCGCCGACGTTGAAGTTCTGGGCTGCAGAGCGCGAGGTTGTCGGCCACAGCGTCGAGGAAATGGCGCCGTGGTTCCAGAAGATGGAGGAACGGCTGAATGTCGAGCCCTGGGCGGCGGCACCGAACCCGAACAACAGTGTGCTCAAGCGCGGCTGCGACAAGCTGGGCTGGGAGGCGCATGCCATCCCGCGCAACGTCAAGGGTTGCTGGAATTCGGGCTACTGCGGCTTCGGCTGCCCGGTCAACGCCAAACAGTCGATGCTGGTGTCTACCATCCCCGAAGCGCTGCGCAACGGTGCCACGCTGGTGCACCGGCTGCGTGTGAAGCAGCTGCAGCACAGCGACGGCAAGATCACTGGCGCCATTGGTGAGGCCTTGCGCGACGATGCGCGCACACCCAACGGTGTCAGCGTGACGATCAAGGCGCGGCATTTCATCGTCGCTGGTGGGGCCATCAACACGCCGGCGCTGCTGCTGCGTTCCGGCCTGCCCGACCCGAACAAGCAGCTCGGCCAGCACACGCTGATCCACCCGGTGGTGCTGACGATAGCGCAGATGCCCGAGCGCATCGATCCGTTTTTGGGTGCGCCTCAGTCGATCGCTCCGACCACTTTCAATGGATGAACGGAGCGACCGGGCCCATGGGCTACAAGCTCGAGGTGCCGCCGATCTTCCCCGGCATCGGCGCCGGCGTGTTCAACAGCTTCGGCGAGGATCTGCGCCAGGAGATGGCGGCCTTCGCGCACACCAGCGCCGTGCTGGCGCTGCTGCGCGACGGCTTCGTCGAACAGAGCCCCGGCGGCAGCATCCGCCTGGCCGACGACGGCAGCCCGATCCTCGACTACGAGCTGAGCGACTATGTGTGGGAAGGCGTCAAGCGCGCTTACCTCAGCATGGCCGAGCTGCAGTTTGCCGCTGGGGCGAAGCGGGTGCGCCCGGCGCACATCGATGCGACCTACCAAACGAGCTGGAACGACGCCAAAAAGACCATCGCCGAACTGCCGCTGAAGAAGTTCCGCGCCACGCTGTTCACCGCGCACCTGATGGGCGGCTGCGCGATGAGCCAGAACCCGAAGCGCGGCGTGGTCAACAGCCGCGGCACGCATCACCAGATCGCCAATCTGTCGGTGATGGACGGCTCCGTGTTTCCGACCAGCATCGGTGCCAACCCGCAGCTGTCGATTTACGGCCTGACCGCGCAAAACGTGACCGCACTGGCAAAGGACCTGCGGCGCTGAAAGCGCTGGTTCCCGCTGCTCGCGGCCTCACCCGGTTGTCCAGCCAACGCTGGGGCTTCAGCGTGACGCGCCGATTCGTGCGAAGCGCGCCGACACGCGCAGCACGTCGTCCGGCGGGCCTTCCAGCAGCAGCATGCCCTGGCGCAGCGCATCGGCGCCGCTCAGCCGGCCCTCGAGCCACTGTGCCAGCACCAGCTCGCTGGTCACCGCCACCACGTCACCCGCTGCCGGGCCAGCCACATGCGTCTGCACGCTGGCCCCCAGGGGCGCGGGGGTGAGCCGCGCCCACAACGCGCTGTCCACGAGCACCAGTGCAATGGCCGGCTCACCCGCGTCCGACACGCCGAGCAGAAGCCCCAGACGCTGCAGTCTCCAAGCAAACCGCCGGCGGCCCCTATGAGTCGGTTCTTGTCACTCACGTGCGCCGCCGGGTCACCCTGGAGCAGTCACTCGGTATGAGCGATGACTGCACTGACGGAGCAAGGAACTGGTCCGCGGAGACGCTGTTTGAGACGGCCTGCGGCCCGAACTCAGTGTCGCGCGCATGGCCGGATCAGGTCAGAGCACCTTCACCCCCGGCAGCTTGCGCATGCCTCGATCGAAGGTCGCGGTGAAGTCGCAACCCCGTCGAACGTGTTTTGCGACCACCAGGCAGTCGGCAAATCCGCAGAGCCTGCTTCGAACAGGCCAAGTGCAGCCACGACGGCTTCGCGATCTTCGAGAGCGAACGCGGTCTCCTCCAACAGGCTGCGGACCGCGATCAGCTGGGCGTGCTTGTCTTGCTCGAAGGCCGACTTCAGCGTCCAGATTGCTTCCACCAAGACGACATCCGTCACCAGCAGCGAACCAGGCATGCCGCCGTGCGCTGCCAACAGCGCGTCAATGCGCTTGTTCTGGGCCGGGTCATCGTTGAGCCACAGGCGCAGCAGGATGTTGGTGTCGATGCCGATCATCGGCCAGCCGACTTTCGGCCCGCCTGGCTGGGCGAATGCTTGTCGCGCAGGTGCTTCGACACGGCCTCATCCATTTGTTCGACGGTCAGTGGCGCGGCATGCGGGGACTTGAGCAAACCCCGGATGCGCCGAGCGTCGGGCTGGACATGCCGGGCGGTGATCGTGTTGTCCGCCTGGATCTGGAAGTCGAGGATCGCTCCGGCATCCAGGTTCAGACGATCGCGAATCTCCTTGGGCAGGGTGAGTTGTCCCTTGCTGGTCAGAGTGGCAAGTATGGCCCAGGCCCCTATGGGTAGAAGTACTCCTACATTCTAACCGAGTAAGGAAATCGACGGAACCCTGGATCGATGAGGAGCCAAGAGCCTGCAGTGCTGCAGCGAGACGGCAAGAGCCGCCGCGGGATTACTCCAAGTTCTGCACCTGCTCGCGCATCTGCTCGATGGCGACCTTCATCTCCACCGCGATGTTGGTCAATTCCAGGGCCGATGACTTCGAGCCCAGCGTGTTGGCCTACCGGTGCAGTACGTGAATCAGGAAATCCAGTCGCTTGCCCAACTCGCCACCGGCCTTGAGCAGGCGGGTGATCTCGTCCAGATGCGCGCTCAGGCGGGCCAACTCTTCGGCCACATCGATGCGCAGCGCGTAGGCGGCGGCTTCGGCCAGCGCACGCTCGCGCAGTGTGTCAGCCGGCATGCTGGTGCCGGCACCCGCATTGGCCAGGGCCTCTTGCCAGCGCTCCAGGAAGCGCTGCTGCTGACGCTGCACCACGGCCGGCACCAAGGGCGCGGCCTGGATGGCGAGTTCGCGCAGCCGACCGATGCGCTCGGTGAGGATGGCCACCAATCGGGCGCCCTCGCGTGCGCGCGCCTCGCCGAGGCCCTGCACGGCCTGCCGTGTGGCATCCAGCGCGACCTCGTCCAATCGGGCCGTGGCGGTGCCGGCGCGGCACCAATTGAGCACCTCGTTGACGCTGAAGGGTCGGGCATTGGGCAGCCAGGATTGCACCGTGGACTCCAGCCGCGACAGCCGGTTCAACTGCTCCGACTGCGGTTGCGGCCAGGCGCCGTCCGAGTCACGCAGGGTGCTCAAGCGCAGCTCGATCTTGCCGCGCTTGAAGCCTGCCCCCACCAACTCGCGCAGCGCGGGTTCGAGTCCGCGCAGTTCGTCGGGCAGCTTCAGGCCAAGATCCAGAAAACGCCCATTCACCGAACGCAGATCGACCGTGACCGCTCCGGCCGAATTGGGCTCCGCAACGCCTGCTCCGGCTGGGTTTGCCGTGGCCGTGGCAAAGCCGGTCATGCTGTAAACTGACATGGGCCTATCGCTAGAGCGAAAACACGGATTATGTCAAAGCAAAGCCCGCGCCATTGCCTGCGGGCACCGTGGTCGGGGGCTACTCCATCATCAAGAAGCTCGCCGCAGGCGGGTTCGGTGTCGTCTATCTGGCCGAAGACGATGAGCGCCGCATGGTGGCGATCAAGGAATACCTGCCCGCCTCGCTGGCCGAGCGCGCGGCCGGTGAGCTCACCCCCCGCGTCAAGCCCGAGAAGCAGCCGCTGTACCGCCTGGGCCTGAAAAGCTTCTTCGAGGAAGGCCGCTCGCTGGCGCAGATCTCGCACTCCAGCGTGGTCTCGGTGCTGAACTTCTTCCGCGAGAACGAAACCGTCTACATGGTGATGAACTACCTGCAGGGCGACACCCTGCAGGATTTCATCGTCACCGCGCGCGACTTGAAGCGCGACAAGGTCTTCCGCGAATCCACCATCCGCAGCCTGTTCGACGAGATCCTGCGCGGCCTGCGCATCGTGCACCAGCACAAGATGCTGCACCTGGACATCAAGCCGGCCAACATCTTCATCACCAACGACAACAAGGCGGTGATGCTCGATTTCGGCGCCGCGCGCGAAGTGCTGAGCAAGGAAGGCAACTTCATCCGCCCGATGTACACGCCGGGTTTCGCGGCGCCCGAGATGTACCGGCGCGACGGTTCACTGGGCCCCTGGACCGACATCTACGCGATCGGCGCCTGCATCTACGCCACGATGCAGGGCTACCCGCCCAACGATGCACCGCAGCGCATCGAAAAGGATCGGCTGGCGCTGTCGCTCTCGCGCCTGCGCAACACCTATTCCGACAACCTGATCGAGGTGACGGAATGGTGCATGTCACTCGATCCATTGTCGCGGCCGCAAAGCGTGTTTGCGCTGCAGAAGGAGCTTTCGCGCGAGACCGAGCGGCGCTACACCAAGCTCAGCTTCAGTGAGCGCCTGAAGCTGCAGATCGAAAACCTCAAGACCGGCGCGAAGCCCTGAACCTGGATCCGCCCATGCGATTTTCCGTGTACCAGGTCAGCCGCAAAGGTGGCCGCGAGAAGAACGAAGACCGCATGGGTTACTGCTACACGCGCAGCTCGGGTCTGTTTGCATTGGCCGACGGCATGGGCGGACACCCCGAGGGCGAGGTGGCCTCGCAACTGGCGCTGCAGACACTGGCCGCGCTGTTCCAGCGCGACGCCAAGCCGAGCCTGCGCGACCCGATGCGTTTCCTCAACGACGCCATCCTGGCCGGGCATCATCAGTTGCTGCGTTATGCCACGGACAAGGCGCTGCTCGACACGCCTCGCACCACGATCGTGGCCTGCCTGCTGCAAGGCAACGCGGCGTACTGGGCGCATTGTGGTGACTCACGGCTCTATCTGGTGCGCGGTGACAAGATGATCGCCCGCACACGTGACCATTCGTATACCGAGTTGCAGGACACCATGGCGCAGGTGGTGCCCATGGGCCAGCGCTTCAACCGCAACGTGCTGTTCACCTGCCTGGGCTCGCCCGGCAAGCCGGTGGTGGACACGGCTGGCCCCCTGCTGATGCAAAAGGGCGACAAGGTGATGCTGTGCTCCGACGGCCTGTGGGGCACGGTGAGCGACGCCAAGATCACCGAGCTGCTGGCCACGCGCCCGATCTCCGATGCCGTGCCCGAGCTGGCCGAGCAGGCGCTGCGCGAGGCCGGGCCGCGCAGCGACAACGTCACCGTGCTGGCCGTGGAATGGGAAGGCGCCGAAGAGTCCGACCCGAGCATGGCGGTGTCCACGCAGAACCTGGGTGACGAGGTCTTTGCCTCCACCATCCAGGCCACGTTGGCCGGCGAGGCCGCGCCCGACGAACTCGACGACGCCGAGATCGAGCGATCGATCCGCGAGATCAACGAAGCGATCCGCAAGTCGTCCCAAAAGAAGAACTGAGGTATTCCATGAGTGATTTTCAGCGCGCGGGCGGCCGCGCGAAGGATGCTTTGCGTCCAGTGACGATCCAACGCGGCTACACCTGCCATGCCGAAGGCTCGGTGCTGGTGAGCTTTGGTGCGACCAAGGTGCTGTGCACCGCGTCGGTGGAAGAGAAGGTGCCGCCGCACAAGCGCGGCAGCTGGCGAGGGCTGGGTGACCGCCGAGTACGGCATGCTGCCGCGCGCCACGCACACCCGCGGCGACCGCGAGGCCGCGCGCGGCAAGCAGAGCGGCCGCACGCAGGAGATCCAGCGCCTGATCGGCCGCTCGCTGCGTTGCGTGTTCGATCTGTCCAAGCTGGGCGAGCGCAGCATCCTCATCGATTGCGACGTGCTTCAGGCCGACGGTGGCACGCGCACGGCCGCCATCACCGGTGCCTGGGTGGCCGCGCAGGACGCGGTGAACTGGCTCATGGCCAACGGCAAGCTGGCCGAGAGCCCGATCAAGGATGCGGTGGCGGCCATCTCGGTGGGCATCGTCGATGGCACGCCCTTGCTCGACCTGGAATACACCGAAGACTCGGCCTGTGACACCGACATGAATGTGGTGATGACCGGAAGCGGCGGCTTCGTCGAGGTGCAGGGCACGGCCGAGGGCGCGTCGTTCTCTCGCGCCGAGATGGAGGCGTTGCTGGCGCTGGCCGATCAGGGCATCCGAGCCCTGGTCAAGGCGCAGCGGGCGGCATTGGCCGCGCCGATGGCAGCGTAGCGCTTTCAGGGGGTCGACATGCGTCTGGTGCTCGCATCCAACAACGCCAAGAAGTTGCTGGAGTTGCGGGCGCTGCTGCAGGGACTGCCGGTGGCGATCGTGGCGCAAGGCGAGCTCGGCATTGCCGAGGCCGACGAGCCACACCACACTTTCATCGAGAACGCGTTGGTCAAGGCGCGCCATGCCGCCATGGCCTGTGGTGGCGCGGCGTTGGCGGACGATTCCGGCTTGTGCGTCAATGCCCTGGGCGGTGCGCCCGGCGTGATCTCGGCTCACTTCGGTGGTGAAGTGGGTCCGTTGGCTGGCGAAGACCGCGAGGCCCGCCGCCGCCGGCAGGACGCGCTCAACAACGCCGCCTTGCTGGATCGCCTGGATGGCGTCACCGACCGGCGCGGGCACTTCATCAGCACCCTGGTGGCGGTGCGCCATGCCGACGACCCCGAGCCGCTGGTGGCCGTGGGGCGCTGGCCCGGTGAGATCCTCAACGCGGCGCGTGGCACGGCCGGTTTCGGCTACGACCCGCTCATGTTCATTCCGGCGTTGCGATGCACCGTGGCCGAGCTCAGCGCCGAGGTCAAGAACGCGCACAGCCACCGTGCGCGGTCGGCCGCGCTGTTGCGGACCATGCTCACCGAGGTTTGGCACCTTGGCGGCTGAGCTGATCGGCGCTCCGACCGTGGACATTGTTCAGCGCTATCTGCGCGCTGGCACGCTGCGCCTGGGCGATCCGCCGCCGCTGTCGCTGTATGTGCACCTGCCCTGGTGCCTGGCCAAGTGCCCCTACTGCGACTTCAATTCGCACGCGGTGCCCGCAATGGGCGGGCTGCCGGAGCAGCGCTATCTGGACGCATTGATGGCCGACCTGGAATCGGCATTGCCCCAGGTGTGGGGCCGACCGGTGGTGAGTGTGTTCATCGGCGGCGGCACGCCCAGCCTGATCACACCGCTGGGCATCGAGCGCCTGCTGGGCGACATCCGGGCTCGCCTGCCGCTGGAGCCGGGCTGCGAGATCACCCTGGAAGCCAATCCCGGCAGCTTCGAGCGCGAGCGATTCAAGTCCTTTCGCGCCGCGGGCGTCACGCGCTTGTCCATTGGTGTGCAGAGTTTCGACGACGGCATGCTGCGCCAGTTGGGCCGGGTGCACGACGCGGCACAGGCGCGCGCGGCGATCGCCGAAGCGCAAGCGGCCTTCGATACCTTCAATATCGACCTGATGTACGCCTTGCCCGGGCAGACGCTGGCTCACTTGCGGGCGGACCTGGACGAAGCGCTGTCCTTCGCACCGCCGCACCTGTCGATCTACCACCTCACCATCGAGGCCAATACGCGCTTCGCCAGCGCGCCGCCGGCCGGACTGCCGGACGACGACCTGGCCAGCGACATGCTCGACCTGATCACCGAGCGAACCCAGTCCGTGGGCTTGAAGCGTTATGAGGTCTCGGCATTCGCGCGCGAAGGGCACCGCTGCGCGCACAACCAGAACTACTGGCACTTCGGCGACTACCTTGGCATCGGGGCAGGTGCCCATGGCAAGCTCAGCTACCCGCACCGCGTGGTGCGCCAGGTGCGCTGGCGCGAACCCAACACCTACATGGAGCGTGCGCTGGCGGGGCAGGCCATGAGCAACGACGAGGAGGTGGCGCGAGCGCAACTGCCCTTCGAGTACATGCTCAATGCCCTGCGCCTGCGCGAAGGGTTTGCGCTGGCGGACTTCAGCGCCCGCACCGGCCTGCCGCCCAGCAGCATCGAGACGGCCTTGCAGCAGGCCGAAGCCAGGGGCCTCGTCGAGCGCAACTTCAGCCACGTGCGTCCCACGGCGCGCGGATTCGACTTCCTGTCGGACCTGCAGGCGCTGTTCCTGGCCGACGCCGCGTAGGCCGCCAAGCTTGCGGCCGCCGCTCGCTCAGACGCGGTGCAGCGCAGCGCCCACCGTGCTGCGCAGGCGATCGATCAGAGCCGGGGCAATGCGTTGCAGGGGCAAGACCTCGTTCGCTGCGCCATGGGCGATGGCTTCGCGCGGCATGCCGAACACGACGCAGCTGTGCTCGTCCTGGCAGACATTCCAGCTGCCGGCGTCGCGCATGGTCTTCATCGCGCGGGCGCCGTCGGCGCCCATGCCGGTGAGCATCACGCCCAGGGCATTGGGCCCGACCACCTTGGCGGCCGAGTCGAACAGCACTTCCACCGAGGGCATGTGGCGGTTCACCGGCTCGCCCTGGCGAACCCGGGCCAGGTAGTTGGCGCCGGAGCGTTCCACCCACAGGTGCATGCCGCCCGGGGCGATGTAGGCGTGGCCTGGCAATACCCGGTCGCCGTCGGCAGCCTCTTTCACACGGATGCGGCACAGCCCGTCGAGCCGGGCGGCGTAGCTGCTGGTGAAGCCCGGGGGCATGTGCTGCGTGATCATCACCGCCGGGCAATCGGGCGGGAGGTTCATCAGCACTTCCTTGGTGGCCTCGGTGCCGCCCGTGGACGCACCGATGAAGATGATCTTCTCGGTGGAAAGGCGGCCGATGGACGGCGCCGCCATCGCCGGGCGCACCCCCGGGGCGGCCGTGGTGCCGGCACCGGCCGCAGGCGGCAGGCGGCGAACATGGGCCCGTGCGGCGGTGCGCACCTTGTCGGTGATGTCTTCGGCCAGGTCGCGCAGGCCATTGGCCACGCCGATCTTGGGTTTGGACACGAAGTCGATGGCGCCCAGTTCCAGCGCGCGCATGGTCACCTCTGCGCCGCGTTCGGTCAGCGTGCTCACCATCACCACCGGCATGGGGCGCAGGCGCATCAGCTTGGCCAGGAAATCGATCCCGTCCATGCGCGGCATTTCCACGTCCAGCGTGATCACGTCGGGGTTCAGGTTGCGGATCATCTCGCGTGCGACCAGCGGGTCGGCCGCCACGCCCACGCAGGTCATGTCGGGCTCGCGGTTGATGATCTCGGCCAGCAGGCCGCGCACCAGTGCGGAATCGTCCACCACCACCACGCGAGTCTTTGCATTCCTCGGTTTTTCCATGGGCCCTCGTTGGAATCAGAAAAGATCGACCGAGCCGGCGCCGCTGGCGGCGGGCACGGGCTTTTGAGCGGCGGCGCGCTCCTGCGCCAGCACGGCATCGGTGTTGGTGGACGCCAGGCGCTTGACCATGGCCTTGCCGCTGGCCGGCAAGAAGCACACCTTGCGCGGGTAGATCTCCATCACGTCCTTGCTGACGATGGGAATGCGCTCGGTGTTGAGGTACTCGATCACGAACTGGGTGTTGCGCTCGCCGACGTTGATGCTGTTCATGCCGCTGATCACGGCACCACCGCCGAAGACCTTGGCCTCCATGGTCATGCGCGAGGCGCCGCGCTTCATCATCTCGTTGATCAGCAACTCCATCGCGTAGGAGCCGTAGCGCCCGCTGTCGCCCACGCCTTCGGGCAGCATGAAGTGGTTCATGCCACCGATGCGGCGTTCGCGATCCCACAGGCAGGCCGCGATGCACGAACCCAGCGTGGTGGTGATGAGGATGTCCTCGTCGTACACAAAGAACTCGCCGGGCAGGATCTTCACGGCCTCGTTGCGGAAGTGCGCGTCCCAGAAGAAGAACGAGGCCTCGCCGGCCTTGCGCGGCGCGGCCTTCAGGCGCTGAAGCCGCGGTGTGCTGTTCAGCGTGCTGGACGCGCCGGGCTGCGGCGGGCGGGCTGTGGCGGGCAGGGCCATGGCGGGGGTCCGGTCAGACGCGCTCGTAGATCGTCTTGCCGCGCAGGCGGAAGATGTCTCGCGAATCGGTGAAATTCTCGGAGTGGCCGACGTACAGCAGGCCGCCGGGCTTGAGCACGCGGTGCATCTGCTGCAGCACGCGGCGTTGCGTGGTCGCGTCGAAGTAGATCATCACGTTGCGGCAGAAGATCAGGTCGAACGCGTCGCCCAGCGACCAGTCCTTGCTCATCAGGTTGAAGGTTCGAAACTCCACCATCGAAACCAGCTCGGGCTTGACCCGGATGAAGCCACTGTTGTTGCCACGGCCGCGCATGAAGTGGCGCTGCAGCCGCTCGGCCGACAGGCCACGCGCCTCGGCGTCGTACACCGCGCGACGGGCCGTGGTCAGCACCTTGGTGTCGATGTCGCTGGCCACGATCTTGGAGCCGCTGGTCAGTCCCAGGGTCTCGGCCACCACCATGGCGATGGAGTAAGGCTCCTCGCCGGTGGACGCCGCGCTGCACCAGATGCGCCGGGCGCCTTTGCCCTGGGCGCGCAGGTCCTGGGCCAATGCCGTGAAGTGGTGATCCTCGCGAAAGAAGGCCGTCAGGTTGGTGGTCAGGCAGTTAATGAACTCTTGCCACTCGGGGTCGTTCGGCGGGGACGACTGCAGCCCGTGAAGGTAGCTGGCAAAGCCCTTGTGGGCGGTTTCGCGCAGGCGACGTGACAGGCGGCTGTAGACCATGGCCTGCTTGCCTGGGTTCAGACTGATGCCGGCGTGCTGATAGATCAGCTCGCGCACCTTCTCGAAATCAGCGGCAGCAAAGCTGAACTCCTGGTCCACACGGGCGGAGGCGCCAGACGCGTTGACGGACAGCACGGAGGTGATCGAATCGGCCATGGTGGGGAAAGCTCGGGATCGTTGAAATATGGCGCAGGCGACCCGGCATCGGCCCTTCGATGTAGGGCGCCAACACCGGCCATTTCGCCGCAGGCCCTCCCAGACCCCGCTGCTAGACTGGCCGCCACCCACCCATCCGCATGCCGTGACCATCTCGCGACAGCCCGCCCCGCCAACCGAACCGGAAGGCCTGCAACTGGACAGCGCCCTGGCGCTGCTTCGCCAGGCCGGGCAGGGCGAACCCGATGCCCCGGTGGGCTCGCCCGCCTGGTTGCAGGCGGTGATCGACGGCCTGGTGGACCTGTCCAGCCGAGACCCGTTGACCGGCCTGTCCAACCGTCGGTTCTTCGAACTGGCGCTCGCCCGGGAAGTGGACCGCGTGGCGCGCTCGGGCGAATCGGCCTTGGTGCTGATGGTGGACATCGACCATTTCAAGCGGGTCAACGACACCTGGGGTCATGCGGCCGGCGACCTGGTGATTCAGGCCGTCGGGCAGGCCTTGGCCGACACCGTGCGCCCGATGGACCTGGTGGCACGCATTGGAGGCGAAGAGTTCGCCGTGATGTTGCCCAACTGCCCGTCGGCCTTCGGCCCGCAGGTGGCCGATCGGGTGCGCCACCGCGTGGCCCGCAGCCCGGTGGTCTTGCAGGATGGCCGACGCATTGCCGTCACCGTCAGCGTGGGTGGGGCGTTTGCGCCGCAATGGGTGCGTTCCACGCCCACGCTGTGGATGCAACGTGCAGATTTGCAGCTCTACCGGGCCAAGAACGATGGCCGGGACCGCGTTTGCCTGGAGCCCTCGGCCATGCCGCAGGTCAGCGCAGAAGAAAAGGGCCTGCTGCTGGCAGGCCCAACATGGCAGGACCTCGAATGAATGCTTCTGCGATCCCCGCGGCAGGCGCCACCAAAGGCGCGCGCGTCACCGCGATCACCAGCGGCAAGGGTGGCGTTGGCAAGACCCTGGTCGCGGCCAACCTGGCAGCGGCGCTGGCGCGCCTCGGTGAACGCGTGCTGGTGCTGGACGCCGATCTGGGCCTGGCCAACCTCGACGTGGTGCTGAACCTGTCGTCCAAATGCACCCTGCATGAGGTGTTCACCGGTGCCGTTGAATTGATGGACGCCGTGCTGCCCGCACCGGGCGGTTTCTCGGTGCTGCTGGCGGGGTCGGGCATGCTCGAGTACTCGCGCATGACGCCCGAAGTACGCGACAAATTGCTGGCCGTGGTGATGCAGATGCGTCCGCTCTTCGATCACATCCTGCTGGACACCGGCGCCGGCATCTCCGACGTGGTGCTGTTCACGGTTTCGCTGGCCGATGAAGTGCTGGTCGTGGCCACGCCCGAGCCGACTTCGCTGGCCGACGCCTATGCCACCGTCAAGGTGCTGGCCACCACCCAGCCTTCGCGACCAATGCGCCTGCTGGTCAACCAGGTGCAGCGGGCGAGCGAGGGCCGGGCGGTACGGGCGCAGTTGCAGCAGGTGGTGGACCGTTTCGTGAATCCGTCGCTGACCAGCCCCGTGCAGCTGAACCTGATCGGTGAGGTGCCATTGGACCCGGCCGTGCGCGAAGCCGTGCAACGCCGGCAGTTGCTCCTGGAAAGCCTGCCTGGCAGCGAGGCTGCCAAGGCGTTGGCCACGGCGGCCGGCCGCCTGCTCAACGGCGCCTGATCGCATGACCAGCGCGGACGAATCCCGCAACGGCACCGCTTCGCCATTCGACACCCTGGGCGGCGAGGCCGCGGTGCGCACGTTGGTGGATCGGTTCTATGACCTGATGGACCTGGAGCCGACCTGCGCCGGCATCCGCGCGCTGCACCCGCAAGACTTGAGCGGCTCGCGCGACAAGCTGTTCTGGTTTCTGTGCGGTTGGCTGGGCGGCCCCGATCACTACATCCAGCGCTTTGGCCACCCGCGGCTGCGGGCGCGCCACCTGCCGTTTGCCATCGGCATCGCGGAGCGCGACCAGTGGATGGCCTGCATGATGCAGGCCATGGCTGAGGTGGGCCTGGCCACCGACCTGGCCGACCGCTTGACCCGCAACTTCTTCGGCACTGCAGACTGGATGCGCAACCAAGGCGGCTGACTGCGCCTGCGCGTTCAGCGCGTCTGCCTCTGCAGCAGCACCACCAGCGCACCGGCACCACCTTGCGGCCCGGTCGCCTGCGCAAAGGCCAGCACCTCGGCGCGTTGCGCCAACCAGTGCTGCACCTTGGTCTTCAGCACCGCCTGTTTGCCGGGCGAGCCGTGACCCTTGCCGTGCACCACCCGCACGCAGCGCATGCCACGCAGGTGCGCGTCGCGCACGAAGTCGGCCAGCGCGTCGCGCGCTTCCTCGCGCTTCAAGCCGTGCAGATCGATCTCGCCTTGCAGCGTCCAATCTCCGCGGCGCAGCCGCGTCAGCACATCCGGGCCGATGCCGGGCCGGCGGAAGCTCAGCCCGTCGTCCGTCAGCAGCAGGGATTCGAGCGTCACTTCGTCCGTCATGGAGGCGCGCACGGCCGCCTGCTCATCCAGCTCGCGTTGGCGCGGGTGAGGTGCTGGCAGCGGCAGCTTCAGCTCCGCCAGGCCGCGGTCCGGCATCGGGTGCACCCGACCCACCGTGCGGGCGAACAGGTTGTGCTGCGCCTCCTGGCGGCGGCGCTGCTCCCGCTCGCGCTGCGCCTGCAGCAAGGCCTCGCGTTCGGCATGCCGCGCCACCTCGCGGACGTGTTGCCACAGCTGTCCCAGATCGCCCAGGCTGCGCAACTTCACAGCAGCCCCCGTTCGGCGAATGAAATCACCACGCCCTGGCCCACCACCAGATGGTCCAGCACCTTCACGTCCACCAGTGCCAGGGCGGCCTTCAAGGATTGGGTGAGGAATTCATCCGCGCGCGACGGCTCGGCCAGCCCCGACGGGTGGTTGTGCGCCAGGATCACCGCGCCCGCATTGCGCGCCAGCGCGCGGCGAACCACTTCGCGCGGATAGACCGAGGTCTGCGTGAGCGTGCCACGGAACATTTCCTCCAAGGCCAGCAAGCGGTGCTGGGCATCGAGGAACAGCACGTGAAAGACTTCGTGCGGCAGCTCGGCCAGGTGCAGTTGCACATACTGCTTCACCGCACTGGGCGAGTCGAACACGGGCTGCGTCTGCAGCCGCTGCGCGAGCGATCGACGGGCCATTTCCACCACCGCCGCCAATTCGGCGCGCTTGGCCGGCCCCAGGCCCTTGACGCCACTCAGGTCCGCCACACCCGCATGCAGCAGACCGGCAAAGCCCCCAAACCGCGTGAGCACGGCATCGGCCAGTTGCAGCACCCCTTGGCCCTTGACCCCGGTGCGCAACAGCAGCGCCAGCAGTTCGGCATCCGCCAAACTGGTGGCGCCATGGGCCAGCAGCTTCTCTCGAGGCCGGGCGGCGGCGGGCAAGTCTTTGATCGACATGGGGCAGGGCAGGCGACGGCGGCATGGTCCGGGGCCGCGCAGAAGGGGCAACCCGTAGAATTGCCGGCAGTCTATTCGCTCGCGACGAGCCCTTTTCTCCCCCATTGGCGTGAACACCATTCAGGAGGGGTCGTTCCTGACCCTGCACTACCGGCTCTCGGGCCCCGACGGCGCGGACGTGGTCAACACCTTCGGCGGCCAGCCGGCCACGCTCTCGCTCGGCACCGGCCAGCTGGCGCCGGCCATGGAGCTGCGCCTGATCGGCCTGCCCGAGGGCGCGCACGAGCGCTTCTCGCTGGCCGAAGGAGAGGCCTTTGGCGACCGCAACCCTCAGTTGCTGCAGCGCGTGCGCCTGAGTCTGCTGCACGAGCTGGGCGACCGCGATGCCCGCTATGGGGTGGGTGATGTGGTGCAGTTCCCCACACCCGATGGCGCAGGCCAGTACGCCGGTGTGGTGCGCGAGGTGGGCGACGGCTGGTTGCTGTTCGACTTCAACCACCCGCTGGCTGGCCAGCCCGTGGGCTTCGAAGTGCGGGTCATCGGAATCCTCTGATGGCTGCCCCCCGCGTCGACGATGTGCTGTTGGCCGAGCCGCGCGGCTTCTGCGCCGGCGTGGACCGCGCGATCGAGATCGTCGAACGCGCCATCCGCCGCTTCGGCGCACCGATCTACGTGCGCCACGAGATCGTGCACAACACCTATGTGGTGAACGACCTGAAGGCCAAGGGCGCGATCTTCATCGAGGATCTGGCCGATGTGCCCCCTGGCGCCACGCTGATTTTCAGCGCCCATGGGGTGAGCCGCGCCGTGCGCGACGAGGCCGACGCGCGTGGTTTTCAGGTGTTCGATGCCACCTGCCCGTTGGTGACCAAGGTGCACGTGGAGGTGGCCAAGCTCGCGAAGGAGGGCTATGAGTTCATCATGATCGGCCACAAGGGGCACCCCGAGGTGGAAGGCACGATGGGCCAGCTTGATGCCGGCATCCACCTCGTTGAGGCGGTGGACGACGTTGCGCAACTGCGACCGCAGCGCGACAAGCTCGCAGTGGTGACGCAGACCACGCTCAGTGTCGACGACGCGGCGGCCATCCTGGCCGAGGTCAAACGCTGCTTCCCGCAGGTGCGCGAGCCCAAGCAACAGGACATCTGCTACGCCACGCAGAATCGCCAGGACGCCGTCAAACTGATGGCCCCGCAGGTGGATGTGGTGATCGTGGTGGGCAGCCCCACCAGCAGCAACAGCAACCGCCTGCGCGAACTGGCCGAGCGTCTGGGCACGCCGGCCTACATGGTCGATTCCTCCGACGATTTGCAAGCCGCCTGGCTGACAGGGCGGCCGCGCGTGGGCCTGACGGCGGGCGCATCGGCCCCCGACATCCTGGTGCAGCAGGTGATTGCACGGCTCAAGACGCTGGGTGCCATTGGCGTGCGGCGCATGGCCGGCGTCGAAGAGACCGTGCACTTCCCTTTGCCGATGGGCCTGGGCGACAAGTCCATGCGAGAGTTCTCGTCGTCCCGATCGTGACGCCCAGGCCGTTGAACTGAATCGAATCCAACAACGGCACCCCCAAGCGGTGCCGTTTCCACCATCGCCGTAGAGAAACAGAGGGAATCCAAATGCTCGACATCACACTGCTGCGCAAGGACCTGGGCCAGGTGGTCGCCCGGCTCGAATCGCGCGAGAGCCCACAGGGCTTTCTGGACGTGACCCGTTTCACCGCGCTCGAATCCGAGCGCCGGTCGCTGCAGGTGCGCACCGAGGACCTGCAGGCCAGGCGCAATGCGCTGTCCAAGCAGATCGGCCAGCTCAAGGGCAAGGGCGAGGACACCTCGGCCGTGATGGCCGAAGTGGGCGGCATCGGCGACGAGATGAAGGCCGGTGCCGAGCGTCTGGACGCCCTCCAGGCCGACCTGCAACTCATGCTGATGAGCGTGCCCAACCTGCCAGATGAGAGCGTGCCGGTGGGCCCGGACGAATCAGCCAACCTGGAGGTGCGCCGCTGGGGCACCCCCGGCACCTACGCCTTTGCGGTGAAGGACCACGTGGATCTGGGCGCTCCGCTCGGCCTGGACTTCGAAACTGGCGCCAAGCTCAGTGGCTCGCGTTTCAGCTTCCTCAAGGGCCCGGTGGCACGCCTGCACCGCGCGCTGGCGCAGTTCATGCTGGACACGCAAACCCTCGAGCACGGCTACACCGAGTGCTACACGCCCTACATCGTCAACCGAGAGATCCTCGAAGGCACGGGCCAGCTGCCCAAGTTCAAGGAGGACATGTTCTGGGTCTCCCGCGGGGGTGACGAAACCCAGACCGAGCAGTACCTGATCTCCACGTCGGAGATCTCGCTCACCAACAGTGTGCGTGAGCAGATCCTGAAGGCCGAGGACCTGCCCATCAAGCTCACCGCGCACAGCCCCTGCTTCCGCTCCGAGGCCGGCTCGGCCGGGCGCGACACGCGTGGCATGATTCGACAGCACCAGTTCGACAAGGTGGAGATGGTGCAGGTCACCCAGCCGGAGCGGAGCGACGCTGCACTCGAGCAGATGGTGGGCCATGCCGAGGCCATCCTGCAGAAACTGGCACTGCCCTATCGCGTGGTGCTGCTGTCCACCGGCGACATGGGCTTCGGTGCGTTGAAGACCTACGACCTGGAAGTCTGGCTGCCGGCGCAGAACACCTATCGCGAAATCAGCTCGTGCTCGAACTGCGGCGCCTTCCAGGCGCGGCGCATGCAGGCGCGCTACCGCAACGCGCAGGGCAAGACCGAATTCGTTCACACGCTGAACGGATCGGGCCTGGCAGTCGGCCGAACCCTCGTGGCCGTGCTGGAAAACCACCAGCAGGCCGACGGCAGCATCGCCGTGCCGGCTGTGTTGAGGCCCTACCTGCGTGGGCTGGAGGTGTTGCGCGCCTGAGGCGCGAGCGATGCGCTAGAATTCCCGGCTTCACTCGCAGCAGACCCCGAGTGCACCGAATCAGGAGAGGTGGCAGAGTGGTCGAATGTACCTGACTCGAAATCAGGCGAACCGCAAGGTTCCGAGGGTTCGAATCCCTCCCTCTCCTCCAAACCCAGCATCGCGCGGCCTCCATCGAGGAGCGACGAGTCGAACACGAAGCCCCGCTCGACGGGGCTTCGTCACGTTCGGCAGGCCGACGACATTTCGGGCTGGTGCTGCTCGCCAGGTGAGCTGATGTCGGAGACACTGGCAGCATGCGCGCGCTGCTGACCTTGATCGCCTGGCTGATCCTTTGGGTACTGTGCTGGCCCTTGGCCCTGCTGGCGCTGGTGCTGTGGCCTGTGGTGTGGCTGCTGTCCTTGCCGTTCCGCCTGATCGGGGTTGGGTTTGGGGCGGTGTTCGCGCTGCTTGGCGCGATCCTGTACCTGCCGGCGCGTTTGCTCGGACATCGCAGCAGGCCGTAGCGCTCGCGTGGCGTGCTGGCGCTCGAGGTGGTCGGTAGTGGCCCGCCGCGGCGGGATGGGGCGCTGCACCGAGGGGCGATTGGGCTGCCTTGACCTGGATCGCCGACGCGGCGTGCCGATCCCGGATACTGGAAACCGCTGACCCCGCAGCGCATCGACCGATCACCGCGAGCCACGCCATGTTTTCCAGACTCAAGCGTTCCACCCGACGGCTTCTGGTGCTGCTGGCCATGCTGCCGACGGCGGTGCTGTTGCTGGGCACGCTGTACATGCTGGGCATGACCCACCTGGAGGGTACGCCGCGCACCTTCTTGCAGGGTTTGCAGTGGGCGTCCGAGACGCTCACCACCACCGGCTATGGCGGCGACAGCCACTGGAACCATCCGGTGATGGCGGTGTTCGTCATCATGGGGCAGTTTCTGGGCCAGTTTCTGGTGTTCCTGATCTTTCCGATCTTCATGCTGCCCTACTTCGAAGAGCAGTTCGAGGTTCGGCTGGCGAGTGTGCTGCCGCCGATGGAAGGGGTGGTGCTGTTCTATCGCCACGGCCCGGCCATCGAGACCTTGCTTGACGAATTCGTGCGCGCCGGCAGCCCCTTCGTGATCTTCGAGGAGGACATGGCGCTGGCCCGCAAACTGCGCGATCGCGGCTACAACGTGGTGCACGGGCAGTTGGCCGAGGCCCAGGTGGCGTTGGCCCGTGTGGCGCAAGCCCGGGCGGTGGTCAGCAACGCGGGCGACCATGCCAACGCCACGTGCACGCTGGTGGTTCGAGAGTTGGGCTTCACCGGCCCCTTGTTCGCGTTGGCGGACGAGCCCTTGTATCGGTCGCCCATGCTGCAGATCGGTGCCACGGATGTGTTCACACCGGCGCATGTGCTGGGTGCGGCTCTGGCCTCGCGGGCCAGCGTGCGCATCAGCCCACCGGCCGAAGGCATGCACCTGTTGGGCAATGCGGTGGGCATGGCCGAGTTCCGGGTGCGCGCCAGCAGCCCGCTGGCCGGCCAGCAACTGGGTCAGTTGCGCCTGCGCGAGCGGCACGGGGTCACGGTCATCGGCCAGTGGCTCGCGGGCGTGTTCACGACCTCCAAGGGCCCGGCCACGCGCGTCGAGCCCGGGGCCATCCTGGTGGCCGTCGGCTCGCATGCCAACCTGGAGACCGTAGAACGCCTGGCCATGCCGATTCGGCGCACCGGCCCCATCGTGCTGGCGGGGTTTGGCGCGGTCGGGCACAAGGTGGTGGAGTTGCTCAAGGACGCCGGCGAGGCCTGCGTGGTGATCGACTGGGCCGACTCGCCCGGTGTCGACGTGGTGGGCAATGTGCTGGAGGTGTCCACGTTGGACCGGGCCCGCGTGCGCGAGGCCAGTGCCGTGATCCTGGCCTTGAGCGACGACGGCGAATCGGTGTTCGCCACGGCCGCCGTGCGCGACTACGCACCGGAAGTGCCGCTGATCGTGCGTGTGCTGCGATCGCCCAACATCACGCGGCTGTATCGCGCCGGGGCCGACTTTGCCATCTCGGTGGGCCAGGTGGCCGGGCAGATCCTGGCGCACCACCTGCTGGCGGAGCAGGCGGTGGGTGTGGAGAACGGCATCAAGTTCAGCCGCGTGCATGCCGGCAGCATGGCGGGTGCCAGCCCCTGGCACAACGAGGCGCTCGACCGAACCGGCGCCAAGGTGGTGGCAGTGGAGCGGGGCAGCGCGGTGATCATGGAGTTCGAAGACGGCTTCGTGGTGCAACCCGACGACCTCGTCTTCATCTGCGGCTCGATCAAGAGCCTGGAGCGCTACCAACGCGAGTTTGACGCCTCCAATGCGCAGGCCCCGCGGGGCCGATGAGCGATGGCGCCCCATCGGGCCGCGCGCTCGCGCCGCAGCGCTGCAGCGGCGCTTTACGGTAATTTACCGACCCGACCGTGCCGCGATACGCTTGGTCACCAGAATCCAGATCATTCCCAACCCCCCTGAGGTGACAACGATGATGAACTTCAAGACCAGTCCCCCGGGCCTGTTCGCACGCGCTGGTTTTGGCGCTGCGATCCTGGTTGCCGCGATGGCCGCTGCCGTGGCGCAACCGGCCCCGGGCGGCATGCCGGGTGGCCCCGGCATGATGCAGCACGGTGGCCCGGGCATGCGCGGTGAGGGTGCCGGCATGATGGGCATGCATCGCGGCATGCGCGGCGAAGGCGGCGACATGATGGGCATGCGCGGCGGTGAGGTCCACCGCATGGAACGCATGCTGGGCGCTGCCGGTGCCAGCCCCGATCAGCGCGTCAAGGTGCACCAGATCATGAAGGCAGCGCACGACGACATGCAAAAGCTTCTTGAGTCCGGTCGCGGCGCGCGCCAGCAGATGACGCAATTGCTGGTGGCCCCGAAGCTCGACGCCGCGGCCGTGGAAGCACAGCGCCAGAAGATGTCGGCCCTGCACGATGCGGCGAGCAAGCGCATGACGCAAGCCGTGCTGGACGCCAGCGCCGTGCTCACGCCCGAGCAGCGCGAAAGGATGGCGTCGACCATCAAGGCGCGCAGGGACATGGTGGAGCGTCACCGGCGTGAACGCGAGACGCTCGACCCTGCGCGCCGCAACTGACCCGCCGCCGGTGGCTGGGCGAGCCCGACCACCGGCACGGGCTCGCCCGCTGGGTCAGCACATTGTTTGGAAAAGGGTTTCGCTCCGGCGCCGATGCTCCGGAGCGTTTTTTGTTTCTTGGACACAATCCCGCCATGAGTGCACGCCTGCTGCTGATTGATGACGATGCCCGCCTGATCTCGATGATCGGCGACTACCTGCGCGGCAACGGCTACGAGGTGGAAACGGCGGGCACGCTCGCCGCGGGCCGCGAACGCCTGCAGTCGGGCAATTTCGACGCGCTGCTGCTGGACCTGATGCTGCCCGATGGCGACGGCCTGGATCTGACCCGCGAATTGCGCGCCGACGCGCGCCTGCGCCGATTGCCACTGCTGATGCTCACCGCCCGCGGCGAGCCGCTGGACCGCGTGGTGGGACTGGAACTCGGCGCCGACGACTACCTGCCCAAGCCCTTCGAGCCGCGCGAGTTGCTGGCGCGGGTGAAGGCGCTTCTGCGCCGCGCGTCGCCAGCGACGCAATCCGATGACGTGCTGCAGTTCGGGCGTCTGGAGATCGATCTGGCCGCCCGCCAGGCCCGCATCGACAGCAAGGCCTGCGACCTCACCAGCCACCAGTTCGAACTGTTGGTGGTGCTGGCCAAGAGCGCTGGCCGGGTGCTCTCGCGCGACCAGATCATGGATTCGCTCAAGGGCCATCCGCTGGAGGCCTTTGATCGCAGCATCGACGTGCACATCTCGCGCATCCGCGCCTGCATCGAGGAAGACCCCAAGAACCCGCAACGCGTGCTGACGGTTCGCGGCACGGGCTACGTGTTCGCGCGCAAGCAGGACGCCGAGCATCAGGCCTAGGCACCAGTGAAGTCGCTCTACCTTCGCATCTGGCTCACCGTCGTGCTCGCGCTGGCGGCCTTCGCGTTGGCCTCGGGTTGGCTGTGGCAACGCCACCTGGACCAGGAGCGCGCGCGGGTCGAGGCCTCCGCCGGCGACCGCCTGGCGGCGTGGGCCGAATTGGTTCAACGGTCCCTGCCGGCCGTGGACGCGCCGCTGCCGGAGCAGGCCGATGCCTTGCGTGAATGGGCCTTTCGTCTGCGCCTGCCGATGGCGCTGGACGACCGGCAGGGCCAGCGCATTGCCGCATCCGAGAGTTTTCTGCGCCGCGAGGCCGACGGCAGCCTGACGACGATGGCGGTGAAGCTGGACGACGGCCGGGTGCTGTGGATTGCGCGGCGCCTGGTGCGGCGGGTGATGCAGGGCTCAGGTGCCGGTCCTGGCGCCATGCCCGGCTTGATGTTGCCCAGAGATGGCGCCAACCTGCCGGCGCGCATCGGCCTGCCGCCGCGCGACGAGCCGGGTGGGGCGCCACGCGATGGCCCGGGCGGGCCGCCTGGTCTGGCGCCCACGCTGCTGCCCCTGTCGTTCGGCCTGCCACCCGCCGTGGGCCCCTTGCTGCTGCTGGTGCTGGTGTTCATCGCGGTGGCGGCCGGTGCCTATCCTGTCGTCCGGCGACTCACCAGCCGGCTCGAAGCACTGAAGCAGGGTGTGGAAACCTTCGGCGCCGGCTCGCTGAGCCAGCGCGTGGACGAGTCGGGCCACGACGAGGTCGCGGCGGTCGGCGCCACCTTCAACCGCGCCGCCGAACGCATCGAAACGCTGGTGCGTTCGCACCAGAGCCTGCTGGCCAACGCCAGCCACGAGCTGCGCTCACCCTTGGCGCGGCTGAAGATGGCAGTGTCGATGTTCCCGGACGCCGATGGGGTGCACCGCGACAAGCTCAAGCGCGAGATCGAGACCAACGTGGCCGAATTGGATGCCCTGGTGGAAGAGGTGCTCCTGGCCAGCCGATTGGATGCGACCCAGGCGCTCGACACCGAAGACGCGGTGGACCTGCTGGGCATGGCCGCCGAGGAGGCTGCGCGGGTGGGCGCCGAGGCGGACGGGGACAACCTGGTGGTGCGCGGCAGCGAGCGCCTGTTGCGCCGCGCCATGCGCAACCTGCTGGAGAACGCGCGCCGCTACGGGCAGTCCGAGGTGAGCGTGACGGTCGAGCGCCAGCGCGACGGCGGCGTCGGCTGGCGCGTCTGTGACCGTGGCCCGGGCGTGCCCGAGGCGCACCGCGAGCGCATCTTCGAGCCCTTCTTTCGACTGCCCGGGCACGCCGAACGCGAAGGCGGCGTGGGCCTGGGTCTGAGCCTGGTGCGACAGATCGCCCAGCGCCATGGTGGCCAGGCGCAGTGCGAGCCACGCGCCGGGGGCGGCAGCTGCTTTCGCGTGTCATTGCCTGCCGATCGCTGTCGCTGACTTTGGGTGCTGACATTGCCCGCCGAGTCCGGCGGCTGGGTGGGCTGCTCGCTGGGCGCTGAATCAGCTCTGGCCCGCCAGCTCGTCGCGTTTGGACTGCCGCAGCACCCAGAACAGCAACAGGCTCAGGCCCACCGAGGCCATGAGCAGTCCCGCGGTCGAGGCCGTCCAGAACCCCACGGCACCGCGCAGGGCCAAGGGCGGATCGCCGAACGGCGCAAACGCCAACAGGTAGCCGCCGCCCAGGCCCGCACCCCAAAGCGCCACCGCATAGATGACCATCGGCAGCGTGACGATGCGCCATGCGCGCAGCACGAAGGCCGCAAAGGTTTGCATGGCATCAGCGGGGTGGAACAGCGCCAGCCAGGTCAGCAAGGGCAGGGCGGCTGCAATCACCGCTGGGTTGTCGGTGTACAGGTGCAGCACCGGCTCACGCGCCAGATAGATGGCCAGGCCCAGCACCAAGGCCACACCGAATGTGAACTGCCAGCCATGCCAGGCCAGGCGGCGTGCGCCGCGCAGGTCGCGCGCGCCGAGGCTTTGAGCCACCAGCGTCAGGCAGGCATTGGACAAGGCCATGGGCACCATGAACAGCAGCGACACCAGATTCATCGCCAGTTGGTGCCCGGCCACCGGCGTGGTGCCGAGCCGGGCGATGAAGATGGCCATGAAGGAAAACGCCGACACTTCGATCAGTACCGAGCCACCGATGGGCACGCCCAGTTTCAGCAGGGCCAGCAAGGACGCGCGGTGCGGTGCGTGCAGACGCCGCAATCGGGACAGATTGAACTGCGTGTAGAACGCATCATGGCGCAGCAACATCAGGCTGGCCGCGACCTGGATCCACATCGAGATGGCCGTGGCCACGCCACAACCCACGACACCCAAGGTCGGCACGCCCGCGCTGGGGATACCGAACACCAGCGCCATCGACAGCGGCACTTTGAGACCCAACGTGGCCAACTGCAGGGCCATCACGGCCTTGGGCCTCGATACGGCCGTGTTGAAGGCACGAAACGCCGTGAACAGCAAGGAAGCCGGCAAGGCCAGCGCCAGCGCCAGCAGGTAGCCTCGCACTTTGGCCGCCACGTCCGGGCTGGCGTGCGAAAGCGCGAGGAACGGCGCCGGGAAGGCCAGCAAGCTGCTTCCCAACAGCGACAGGCCCAGCGCCAGCCAGATGGCCTGGTGCAATTGCGCGCCGGCTTCGGGCAGGCGCTTGGCGCCATACAAGTGGCCGACGATCGGGCTGAGCGCCAGCACGATGCCCATCAGGCCGATGAACACGGTGATGTAGGCCGCGCCGCCCACGGCCAGCGCGGCGAGGTCGGCGGTGGAGTGGCGCGCCACGAGCACGGTATCCACGGTGCCGAAGGCCAGCACCGAGACCTGGCCCACCAGCACGGGCCAGGCCAGTGGCACGATGCGCCCTGCGCTGTGCCGGAAACTCCCCGGCTTCATGCGGCCGGCGGCGGCATCGCCGCAAAGACTTCGGCCGGCGGGTGGTCCTGGCCATCGGCCACCTGGGCCCGCTCAACGTAACGGTTGAAGCGCCAGGCGCTGCCCTCCTGGGTGATGCGGCGCCACACCAGGCGCTTCTCGCCAGGGGACAACACCGTCCAGTGCTGCACTTCGTCCTCGGTGCGGCCGCAGCCCTTGCACACCGGGTCGCCTTGCGCGGTGGAGCAAATGGCAATGCAGGGGGCGTCGGGTGTCTGCGCGTACCAGGCCAGCCAGGCCGATCGAGCGCGGTCCGGCATGCTGGACTCGTCGGCCAAGGATTCTCGGTAGTACACCATCAACGCGTACACCTCGGCCAACGCACGCACTTCGGCGCAGGCGCTGATGCCATCCGGCGAGGGCGACCGGATGCGCCACCAGTTGATGGCGGCCTCGATGTCGGTGATGTGGATGCCGGCCATGCGGCGCGAGCCCGAAGGGAAAAGGGCCGCAAGGATAGCCTGACTTCCGCTCAGGCCCAGGCCCGCGCCTCAGGTGGCCTTGGCATCGGCGGGCGGGCGCAATTCGCGCAATGCATCGGCGGCGATCCAGCGGCCGGCCCGGTGGCCAGCCGTGGCAATGCGTTCGGCGCACGCCACGGCATGGGTGCGAAGCACGGCATTGCGTTTGCCAATCTGCCGCAGGGCCCAGTTGACCGCCTTCTTGACGAAGTTGCGATCGTCATCGCTGGCCGCTTCGATCAGCGACAGCGCCTGGATGAATCGCGCGTCTGCAGCCGCCTTGTCGTGCACGGCCAGGCAAGCCAGCAGGGCGAAGGCCGCGCGCCGCACCCATTCGTCCTCGGCCCTTGCCCAGACCGGCACACGGGCCCAGGCCAGTGGTGAACGCACGAATGCGTTCAGGCAGGCCTGGTCGCACACGTCCCAACTGCCGCTGCTGCGCGACCAGGCGTTCATCTGTCGCAGCGTGAGCTGCTTCGGCTCGGCCACCATCGAGGCCAGGATCTGCGCGTCGGGGATGCCGGTGTCCCACAGTGCCATGGCCAGCCGGTGGTCCGGCCCGAACTGCCTGCCCAGCTGGCGCAGCACCGGCACCGCCACGCCCAGGCGCGCGGCACCCGCCATCGCGAATCGGCGCATGCCGGCCACTTGCTCGGGGCGTGCGTGGGCCCTCAGGGCGGCCATGGCATGGTCCAACGAGGTCATGTCGAGGGCGGCTGTAAGTTGGAGCGGGTCTGACCGACCAAGTGCAATGACGCATCGTACCCAGCACTCGACTTGCCACCAAATCCGGCGCATCGCTTTCCTGGGCGTTGCCACGCTGGCCTGTTCGGCGCACGCCCAGCCCGCTGTCAGTTGCCAGGCGCAGTCCTTGGCTCGCGCGCCGCTGGTGGTCGAGTTGTACACGTCCGAAGGTTGCGACTCATGCCCACCAGCCGACCAGTGGCTGTCCAGCCTGAAAGGCCGCACCGATGTGGTCGCCGCCGCGTTCCATGTGGACTATTGGGACCGCCTGGGCTGGAAGGACCGTTTTGCCGACGCCAGCCACACGCAGCGGCAGGCGGCGGCGCAGCGCGTGGCGGGGTCGAAGTTCAGCTACACGCCCCAGGTGCTGGTCAACGGGCGTGACTGGCGGCAGTGGCCAGCCCTGCCTCAGGCGTTGGCCGCTGCGCCTGTGCAGATCCTGCTGCAACGCGAGTCGGATGACCGCGTGTTGGTGCGGGTGCAGGCCGGCAAGGACGCCCCACGAAGCTTGTCGCTGTGGTGGGCACTGGTCGAGGACGGGCACCTCAGCCGGGTGATGGCCGGCGAAAACACAGGCCGCACCTTGCGCCATGACCACGTCGTGCGCTCACACGGTCAGCGAACACCCTGGCTGTCGAGCGATGGGGCGCCATGGCCCATCTTGGCGCGCGCGCAAGGGCCGGATGGCCACCGACAGCGATTGCTGGTGGTGGTCACCGACCCGCAAACGGGCTCAGCACTGCAAGCGGTGTCGCTGGACTGTTGACGAGCGCAGCGGCGCCCCAAACGACCACAGGCCCTGTGAAGGGCCTGTGATCGGGTCGGGCAAACCACTCGCGTGGCTGGCCCGAAGTGCTGCGGTGTGTCGCGATCAGCGCGGCGTGCGGCGCGGGCCGAATGCCGGCTTGCCGGCAAAGCCACGCGGGCCGGCCGGGCGAGGGCCGCTGCGGTCGAACGGTGCGCCGCCCGCGCGGGGGGCGCTCGGGCGCGCATCGTCGCGGAAGCCGCCCTGTTCGCCATGACCCTGGTGGTCACGGTGCCCGCCCTGGTCGTCCCGGCCTTGGAAGCCGCCGCCGAAGTGGCGCGGGCCACCGTGGCCGGGTTGGCCGCCGAAGCCACTGCGCGGGCCGTTGCCACCGTAGCCAGGCTTGCCGCCACGCGGGCCAAACCCCGGCCTGCCGCCGCTCGGGCCGAAGGACGGCCGGGTGGCGCTGGGCTCGGGCAGCTTCGGCTCCAGGCCCACCAGCACGGCGGTGGTGATGGCCTGGGTGGTGAAACGCTCGATGCGACGGATCATGCCGACGTCGCGGCGCTCGGCCAGCGTGATGGCCAGGCCGGTGCGGCCGGCGCGGCCGGTGCGGCCAATGCGGTGCACGTAGTCCTCGGCCTTCATCGGCAAGCCGTAGTTGATGACGTGGGTGATGGTGGGCACGTCGATGCCGCGGGCGGCCACATCGGTGGCGACCAGCACGCGCACCTGGCGCTGGCGCAGGCCTTGCAGCACGCGGTTGCGGCGGCCTTGCGGCATGCCACCATGCAGCGCGGCCACGCTGTGACCGATTTCGCCGAGCTTGTAGGCCAGGTCATCGGCGTCGCGCTGGGTGCTGGTGAACACCAGGGCCTGATCGACATCGCGGTCGGCCAGCAGTTGCTCCAGCAGGGCATGCTTGTGCGACAGGCTGTCGGCCCAGTGCAGGCGCTGCTCGATGGAGGCGTGGGTGTCGGTGTGCGAATCCACACTGATGCGTTGCGGATCGCGGGTGAGTTGGCGCGCCAGCATGCCCACGTTGCCGGCGAAGGTGGCGCTGAACATCATGGTCTGGCGCTGTGCGGGCAACGCCTGGGCCACGGTGGTGATGTCATCGATGAAGCCCATGTCGAGCATGCGGTCGGCCTCGTCGAGCACCAGCAGTTCCACCTGATTGACGATGGCCGAGCCCGAGCCCATCAGGTCGAGCAGGCGGCCCGGCGTGGCGATCAGCACGTCCAGCGGGCCGCGAAGGGCCTTGAGCTGGGCATGGTAGGGCACACCGCCCACGATGTGCGCCACGCGCAGGCCTTGCACGCTGTGGCCATAGACGGTGAAGGCGCGCGACACCTGCATGGCGAGCTCGCGGGTCGGGGCCAGCACCAGCACGCGCGGTCCGAAGGCCTGGCCCTTGGCGCGGCGCTTGGCCGGATCATTGCGGGCGTCCAGGATGCGCTGCAGCGCGGGCCACACGAAGGCCGCGGTCTTGCCGCTGCCGGTCTGCGACGAGACCATCAGGTCGTGGCCGGCGAGCGCCTGCGGCACGGTGCGGGTCTGCACCTCGGTCGGGCTGGCATAGCCCGCGTGGCCGATGGAACGCACGATTTCGGGGGCCAGGCCCAGTGAATCGAACGAGGTGCTCAGGTCGGGGATGGGGGCCGCCAGGGTGTCGGCCAGAACGTCAAAACTCATGTTGGAACTCTTCTCTCGGTCATGCCGCGCCCGGTGGCCTGGAAAGCGGCCACAGCAAGGCACAGCTGTGGCCTGCACAAACGCAGCCGCCACAGGTGAAGTCGCCAAAGGGAGCGGAACCGAGAGCACCACCGGTGTGGCGCGACCTTGCCCGAACGTCTGGAGCGACGGCATCGCCGCCAACCAGGGCCCGAGACGCGGTACAAATGTCTTGCACTTGAGGCAAGACCCGGCTCGGTAAGGGTCAGAGGGATGAACGAAAACGCTGACCGGGAGGTCAGCGTTAACCCGAATTATGGCACAGGTGTTTGGATCGTGCCTGCGTTGCCAAACTCATGCACCGCGCGTCATGGCGATCTTGGACGATCAGCGTGCATCAGGCCACTCGCGCGGCCTGCCGAATCATGTCGGCTGCCTTCTCGGCAATCATGATCACCGGCGCATTGGTGTTGCCGCGCACGACGCTGGGCATGATCGACGCATCCACCACGCGCAGGCCCTGCACGCCGCGCACGCGCAACTCGGCGTCCACGACATCGTTCGAGTCCTTGCCCATGCGGCAGGTGCCCACGGGGTGGTAGATGGTGTCGGCGTAGTCGCGGATGAACTGGGCGATCTCCGGGTCGGTGCGCACGCCTGCCGAAGTGCGGTATTCCTGCCCGCCCAGCGCCGACAAGGCCGGCTGGGCGAGGATATTGCGCATCAGCTTGAAGCCCTTGACCATGCGGTCCAGGTCACTTGGATCGTTGAGGAAGTTCGGGTCGATGCGCGGCGCGGCCATCGGATCGGCGCTGGCCAAGGTGAGGCTGCCGCGGCTCTTCGGATTGAGCAGGCACACATGGCACGAGTAACCGTTGCCGAACACGGTCTTGCGGCCGTGGTCCACCAGCTTGGCGATGACGAAGTGCAGTTGCAGGTCCGGCGACGCCTGGTCAGGGCCGCTGCGCAGGAACGCACCCGCCTCGGCGAAGTTCGTGGTGAGCATGCCAGAGCGGGCACGCCGCCACTCGCCAATGCCGCTGAGCAAGCGCGTCGCGCCGCTGAGCGACAGGCCGAACAACTCCTTCAACTGCGGTGCCGACACCACCTGAACGACGTCCGGGTGATCGTGCAGATGCATGCCAACGCCAGGCAGGTCGTGCACGACGCCGATGCCATGCAGTTTCAGTTGCTGCGCCGGGCCGATGCCGCTCAACATCAGGATCTGCGGTGACTGCAAAGCGCCCGCGCACAGCAGCACTTCGCGTTGCGCGCGAATCTGGTGCAGCTGGTCGCCTTGGCGGTATTCGACGCCCACGGCGCGGCGGTCCACCATCAGGATGCGCGTGGCGCGCGCCCCGGTGATCACCTTGAGGTTGGGGCGCTGCAGGTTCGGCGACAGGTAGGCCTTCGCGGCGCTGAAGCGTTCGCCATTGCGGTGGGTCACCTGGTACATGCCCGCGCCTTCCAGTTCGGCGCCATTGAAGTCGGCGTTCATCGGCAAGCCAGCTTGCACGGCCGCCTTCACGAAGGTCTGCGCGTGGGGATTGGGGCTGCGCAGATCCATCACGTTCAAGGGGCCGCCCGTGCCGTGCCAGGCATCGGCGCCGCGCTCGTTGTGCTCGGCACGCTTGAAGTAGGGCAGCACCTCGTCGAAGGACCAGCCCGGATTGCCTTCGGCCGCCCAGGCGTCGTAGTCACTGCGGTGGCCTCGGATGTAGACCATGGCGTTGATCGAGCTGGACCCGCCCAGCACCTTGCCGCGGGGTACATACCCGCGCCGGCCATTCAGGCCCGGCTGAGGTTCGGTCTGGAAGCGCCAGTTGAGGCCGCGCACCTTGGACATCAGCGCCAGCCCGGCAGGGCAATGGATGAGTACGCTGCTGTCCACGTCGCCGGCTTCGAGCAAGGCCACCTTCACGTTCGGGTCTTCGCTCAGCCTGGCGGCCAATACACAGCCTGCCGATCCGCCACCGATCACCACATGGTCGAACATTCCGGTCTCCGTCTTGTGTCGTGTGCCGAGCGGCCACACTCTGCGATCGATCATATCGACGGGGCGCGTGTCGGAATGACCTGGGCGGCGCTTAGGTTCGAGGCACGCCTCTAAACCCGGGCCACCGTGCTGCGCCAACGCGAATGCGGGCAAAGTGGCACGGGCGCAGCTCGAGACGATCGTACGTCCTGCGCCGAATGCTGCTACATTTCGGGCACAGACATGCACGAGGCCGTTTCCACAAGGTCTTAATCCCAGTCCGCCTTCACGCCCATTGCAGTTTCGGGCGTTGGCAGGCCGGCCCAGGTTTCAACTCCCGGTTTGACGTTTCTTGAGTGTCTCTGTCCGCCCACGGCATGGTGTCTTGGGCGGTTTGTTTTTTGTTCTTCTCTACAGGGATTTATCTCATGAGCACCACGCAAACTGGCGTTGTCAAATGGTTCAACGACGGCAAGGGCTTCGGCTTCATCACGCCTGAAGACGGCAGCAAGGATCTGTTCGCCCATTTCAGCGAAATCCGCAACAACGGCGGCTTCCGCAGCCTGCAGGAAAACCAGCGCGTTGAATTCGAAGTGAAGCAAGGCCCCAAGGGCCTGCAGGCTTCGAACATCCGCCCGCTGTAACCCCAGCAAGCACCAAATGAAAAGCCGCGTCCCTTAAGGGGCGCGGCTTTTTTCATGGGCCGTCGTGGGTGAGGCCAGCGCGCCGGATGGCGCGGTTGCGGTGCTTCAACTGGCGGGCGGCGCTGGCGGGGGCTGATCAGGTGGCGTGGCCGACGGGTCGGCGCTTTCGTCGGGCCCTCCCGGCGCATCGTCACCGCGTTGGGTCTTCTTGTTGCGCTTGTCTTCGGCCTTGCGCTTCTTGGCCAGCTCGCGCTGGCGCTTCTCATAGGAATAGTTCGGGGTCGCCAATGCCTTGCTCCTCAACGGACTCGGTGCGCGACTGCCGCGCCCGGTGCCTGTCGCGCAGCATACGACATGCCGGGCCGCGCCGAGCCGCTGGTGCATCGGTGGTGGGGAAAGACACCACGAATCCGACGCCACCAAGGCAAAGGGCCACCCAAAGGTGGCCCTGATGCGCTCGGTATCAGCACGGGGTGTTGATACCGCTTGTCGGCGCCGGTGACGGGTTCCGGCCTCTGCCCATTGTTGCAGTCGGTTTTCGCTTGAGACAAACGCATTGTGCGGCCACATCGCCGCGCGTGGTCTCCAAAAGTAGCCTTGTTTGGTGCGCCATTTCGCTTCCAGCTTGGCAGCACATTGGTGTGCGCCGTCAGGGCCTGCCGGTGAAGCGTCTGGCGAACCATTCGCTCAACATGCGCTTCTCGTGGTACAGGCTCTGGCCTTCGTGCAGGCCCCAGCTGCGACCACCGGTGAGGTAGGCCATGTCGGCCACCTGCTCCTCACCCGTGGACAGCACCTGCTCACCTTCGCGCAGGGTGTAGTGCAGCTTGATGCGCGGCCAATCGGTGCTGCCACGCATCACCCTCGCATCGGGCCAGACGCGGTGCCAAGGGCGCAGTTCACCGGCCAGGTCGATGTCCAGTACCTCGATGCTCAGCGTTTGCCTGGCCGGCAACGACTTCGCGCCAAGCTGCTGCAGGTGTTGGGTGAGTGACCATTCCACCTGTTCCAGGTCGCGCCCGCGACCGGCATCGGTGTACTGGCCGTCCTGCACGTACTTCACGTCCACGGTTCCGGCATGAGCGATGCTGCAGCCGGCCAGGGCCAGCGCGATGGAGGTGGCGAGCAGGGGCTGTCGAACGAGTGAGCGGGTCATGATGTGCACTCCGGTGTGGCGCGGTGGTTCTCCACAAGGCGTCCTGCGCTGGCGAATGAAACGTCTGTCATTGGACATGCGACGGGAGGTCGAGGTTCCCGTGTGGCCGACGTCATTTTGCAAAGTCGTGGGTGGCCAGCGGTGCGGCGATGACCACGTCGCCGTGCGGCAGGGCGACACAAGGCAGGATCCAGCCTTCCTGTTTCTCTTCGGCCAACAGGCCTGGCCACTCGATGCGATAGCCGACTTCACCCGACAGCAGCCGGCACATGCAGGTTCGGCAGGTGCCGTTGCGGCACGAGCTGGGCAGGCGAACACCGGCCCGCAGGCTGGCTTCCAGCAGGCTTTGGCCGGGTGCCATGGGCACGCACCAGCCGGCGGGCTCGACACGAAGCTGCATGGCCATGGCGCAAGTGTGCCGTGTGTGGGCCAGGCCTCAAGCGGGCCGGTCCGAGGAAAGGCGCTGACGGATGAGTTGCAGCGCACCGTCCATGGCGTCGCCCGCCGGCCTCACACAGCGCTGCTGCAGTGCGGTGGGCAGTCGCGGCAGCAGCAGTGCTCCGATGCTGCCCATGATGGCCACCGGCAGCTCGCCCTCGGGGTCGAGCGCCAGGGCGATGTCCGCCAGCGCGCCGGCCGCCAACGCCAACACCCGCTGGGCGGCGGGGTCGGTGCCCGCAGTGTCGAAGACCACCGGCGCCAGCTGCGCGAAGCCATGTTGTCCCGCCTGCGCGCACCATTCGATCAGCGTCTCGCGGCGGCTGCCGCAGAGCTGCCAGACTCCCATGGCCAAGGTGCCAACGGGCGCCCGACCATCCATTGCCGCTTGGGCCGTGCGCATCGCCGCCTGGCCCATCCAGGCGCCACCGCCCTCGTCACCGATGCCAAAGCCCCAGCCGCCCACCAGCACGCGCTGGCCGTTGCGGCGCAGAGCCTGGCCGACGCTGCCCGTGCCCGCGGCCACCACCGCACCGGGTCGGCCAGCATGGGCCCCGAGCAGGGCCACGCCAATGTCCGTGTCCAGGGCCAGGCCATGGCAAGGTGGAGCGAGCGACAGGAATGCTTTCGAGCGGGATGGCGTGCCTGCGCCTGCCAGACCCAGGCCGATGGCCAGAGCTGGCCATTCGGGCTCTGACAGTCCGGCGGCAAGGAAGGCATGCTGGACAGCAAGGCGCACGTTGACCCACGCCTGTTCGATCCCTTGGCCCAGTGCCGACGGGCCAGCGTGTCCTTCGGACAGGCGTTGGCCATGTGGGTCGAGCAGGCGCGCGCGGGTGCCAGAGCCGCCCCCGTCCACGCCCAGGAGAAAGCCTGGCGGCGTGTTGCTGGGTTGAGTCTCGGTGGCGGGCACGGGCGGCGTGGCGTCGGGTTTGTGCAGAAGCGCGGGTGCAAGAGGGGGCTGTGCCGCACTCAGACCGTCGCAGTGGCGGCGAGACAGCGGTGGACAATCAGGCGCATGCAGACCATTGATTTCGCGATTCGCGGTGAGTTCATCACATTGGACCGCCTGCTCAAGGCCGTGGGGGCCGCGCCCAGTGGCGGGGCCGCTCGCCTGCTGATCACCGAGGGCAAGGTGCAGGTGGATGGGCTGGACGAATCGCGCAAGACCGCCAAGCTGCGCGCCGGACAGGTGGTCGGCATGACCGGCCTGCGCATTCGCCTGACGGCAGGGCCTGCAGGCGAAGGCATGTCGCCTCAGACCGGCTGACGAACCAGGCACGCCACCGACCGACTTTCGCCCGTGGACGGTGGCGGCACCAACTGCGGTGTCTGGCCCTTGCAGCGCGCTTCGACGATGGGGCAGCGGGTATGGAAGGCGCAGCCACTGGGTGGCGCAATGGGCGAAGGCAGTTCGCCTTGCAGGATGATGCGCTGGCGTCTGGCGGCCGCATTGACCGTCGGCGTGGCCGACAGCAGGGCCTGGGTGTAGGGGTGCTGCGGGTCGTTGAAGATGGTTTCGCGCGGGCCTTGCTCCACCGCGCGGCCGAGGTACATCACCATCACTTCGTCGGCCACGTGGCGCACAACGCCCAGGTCGTGCGAGATGAAGACGTAGGCCACGCCCATGGCCTGCTGCAGATCGACGAGCAGGTTCAGCACCTGCGCGCGGATGGACACGTCCAGCGCCGAGACGGGCTCGTCCAGCACCAGCACGCGCGGCTTGAGCATCAGCGCCCGAGCAATGGCGATGCGCTGGCGCTGTCCGCCGGAGAACATGTGCGGGTAGCGGCCGAAGTGCTCCTCGCGCAGGCCGACCTGGCGCAGCATGTCGCGTGCCGCGTGTTCGCGGCGTTGGGCATCGGCCTCGCCATTGACCAGCAGCGGCTCCATCAGCGCATCACCCACCGTCTGGCGTGGGTTGAGCGAGCCGTAGGGGTTCTGGAAGACGATCTGCACGGCGCGGCGCAGAGCCTGGCGCGATGTGGCATCGGCGTTGACGATGTCACGTCCGTCGATCAGCAATCGGCCCTGGGTCGGTGCTTCGATCATCGTGAGCAAGCGCGCCAGCGTGCTCTTGCCGCAGCCCGACTCGCCCACCACCGCCAGCGTCCTGCCGGCCTGTACGCTGAAGGACACGCCGGCCAGCGCGTGCACCGTCGCCGGCTGGGCAAACAGGCCACGCCGCACGGCATAGTGGCGGTGCAGGTCGTCGGCCTCCAGCACGGGATTCATTGCGGCACTCCCTGGCGCAACGGGGTGTGGCACAAGGCCCGGCCCAAGTCATCCGACGCATGAGCCGGGCTGGCCTGGCACGCCGCGTGGGCATGTGCACAGCGCGGCGCAAACAGGCAGCCACCCGGACGGTCGAACTGGCCCGGCACCAGGCCCGGGATGGCGGCCAGGCGCTTGCCCTGCGCATGCTCGGGCAATGCGGCCAGCAGCGCTGCGGTGTAGGGGTGGTGCGGATCGGCGAAGAGCTCGCTGGCACGTGCAGCCTCGACCTGCCGGCCCGCGTACTGCACCACCACTCGGTCGGCCGTTTCGGCCACCACGCCCAGGTCGTGGGTGATGAGCACCAGGGCCATGCCGGTATCCTTGCGCAGGCTCACCAGCAGGTCGAGGATCTGCGCCTGGATGGTGACGTCCAGCGCGGTGGTGGGCTCGTCCGCGATCAGCAGACGCGGCTTGCAGGCCAGCGCCATGGCGATCATCACGCGCTGGCTCATGCCGCCGGAAAGCTGGTGCGGGAACGCGCCCAGGCGCTGCGCCGCATCGGGGATGCCGACCTGGTCGAGCAGCTCAATCGTGCGTTGGCGCCGCGCGGCGCGATCCAGCCCCAGGTGCTGCTTGAGCGACTCACCAATCTGGTAGCCCACGGTGAAGCACGGATTCAGCGAGGACATGGGCTCCTGGAACACCATCGCGATGTCGCGGCCGATGAGTGCGCGACGCTGCTTCGGGTTCAGGCCCGAGATCTCCTGCCCGTCGAAGGCCATCCGGTCGGCGGTGACGGTGGCTGTCCAGGGCAACAGACCCATCATGGCCAGCATGGCCACCGACTTGCCCGAGCCTGATTCGCCGACGATGCCCAGTACCTCGTTGGCATCGACCTGGATGTCGATGCCGTCCACGGCCGTGAAGGCGCCATGCCGCGTGGCGAAGCGCACCGTGAGCTTGCGGATGTCGAGCAGCGGGCTCTTCATGATCGCCGCATCTTCGGGTCCAGCGCATCGCGCAGTCCGTCACCCGCCAGGTTGATCGACACCACCGTGATCAGGATCGCCAGACCCGGCAGCGTCACCAGCCAGGGATTGGAGCGGATGAACTCGCGCGCATCGGCCAGCATCGTTCCCCATTCGGCGGTGGGAGGCTGTGCGCCCAGGCCCAGGAAGCCCAGCGCGGCGGCCTCCAGGATGGCATCGGACACGCCCAGCGCAGCCTGCACGATCAGCGGCGACAGGCAGTTGGGCAGCACGGTGCTGAACATCAGCCGCGCCGGGCCCACGCCGGCCACGCGCGCGGCGGTGACGTAGTCCTTGCCCAACTCGCTGAGGGCCGAGGCGCGCACCAGCCGGACATAGCGCGGCAGGTAGACGATGGTGACCGCCACGATGGTGTTGGTGAGGCTGGGCCCGAGTACGGCCACCACCAGGATGGCCAGCACCAGACTGGGCACGGCCATGATCAGGTCCATCACGCGGGTGATGGCCACGTCCACCGCATTGCCCAGGGACACGCAGGCCAGGCCCAGCAGCACGCCGATCACGAAGGACACGCTCATCACCGCCATGCCGATGAACAGCGACACGCGCGCACCGTGGATCAGTCGGGACAGCATGTCACGGCCCAGGCTGTCGGTGCCGAGGATGAAGCGCGCCGAGCCGCCTTCGGCCCACATCGGCGCCGCACGCACCGCGTCGCGGAACTGCTCGTTGGGTGCGTAGGGTGCGACGAAGTCCGCCAGGATGGCCAGCAGCACGATCACGGTCACCACGCAGAAACCGAACACCGCGCCGCGGTTCTCGCGGAACGCGGCCCAGAACGCGCGCAGCGGGCTCAGGTCCTGCGGCAGCGAAGAGGGTGAAGCCAAGGTGCTCATGTCAGTTGCCCAGCAAGCCAGACCGCATTCGCAGCGCGGCGGTGTGCGCCCGCCCAAGTGGACGCCGCAGAACCGGCTTTGCCGGGCTGCTGGCGTCGCCCCCTTGAGGGGGCAGCGGCGAAGCCGCTCCGGGGGTGGGCCAATGGTTCAGCCATGTCTGATGCGAGGGTTGATCAGGCCGTAGGTCAGGTCGACCAGCAGGTTCACGCCGATCACGATCGACGAAATGAGCATCACGCCACCTTGCAGCGCCGGGTAGTCGCGGCGTGAGATCGATTCGATCAGCCACTTGCCCACACCGGGCCAGGAGAAGATCGTTTCCGTCAGTACCGCGCCTGCCATCAGGGCGCCCACCTGCAGGCCGATGATGGTCACCACGGGAATGAGCGCGTTGCGCAGCGCGTGCAGGCCGACCACGCGCCAGGCGGGCAGGCCCTTCGCGCGCGCCGTGCGCACGTAGTCCTCGCTCAGCACTTCCAGCATGGCCGAGCGGGTCATGCGCGCGATCACCGCCAGCGGGATGGTGCCCAGCACGATGGCGGGCAGCACCAGGTGGTGCAGCGCGTCCCTCACGGCGCCGGCCTGGCCCGAGAGCCAGGCATCGATCACCATGAAGCCCGTGGTGGGCTCGAAGTAGTACTTGATCAGGTCGATGCGGCCCGACACGGGCGTCAGGCCCCATCGCTCGGCCACGAACATGATCAGCAGCAGACCCCACCAGAAGATGGGCATCGAATAGCCGGTGACCGACAGCCCCATCAACGTTTGATCAAACAGGGTACCTCGCCGCGCCGCGGCGATGGTGCCGGCCGGGATGCCCAACACGACAGCGAACAGCATGCCGGCCAGCGACAGCTCGATGGTGGCCGGAAACAGCGCCGCGAATTCGGTCAGCACCTTCTGGTTGGTGGCCAGCGAGGTGCCGAAATCGCCGTGCAGCAGCTGCACGCAGTAGTCGACGAACTGCTTCCACACCGGCTGGTCCAGGCCCAGCTCGTGACGGAACATCGCCAGGCGTTCGGCCGAAATGCCGCGCTCGCCCACCCGCACCTCCACCGGATCGCCCGGCACGAGGCGGATGGCGACGAAGGTGACGAACATCAGTGCGATGAACGTCGGGATGGTGAGCGCCAGGCGGCGCAGCAGGTAGCGGAACATGGCGTGGCGGCCAAGATTCGGGCCGGCCCACCGACGGCGTCGGTGGGCTCGGGCCGATCACCAGGCGGCTTACTTCAGATCCACCCCGTTGAACTGGTGCGAGCCGAAGGGGCTTTGCTTGTAGCCGGTGACTTCCTTGCGCATCACCTCGTAGACCACCGAGTGGGCGATCTTGAAATCGGGCGCGTCGTCGTGCTCGATCTGCTGCATCTCGGTGTAGAGCCGGGTGCGTTCTTTGATGTCGGCGGTGGAGCGGGCCTTTTCGAGGCGCGAGTCGAATTCCTTGTTGCACCACTTGCTCAGGTTCTGGCCGCCCGGACGGGCCGCTTCGCAGCCCCGCAGGAAGAAGAAGTTGTCCGGGTCGCCGTTGTCCCCCGTCCAGCCGAGCATGCCGGTGATGTGCTCGCCCTGCTGCATGCGCTTGCGGTACTCGCCCCACTCGTAGGTGACGAGCTTGGCGTTGACACCCACCTTGGCCAGGTCGGACTGCATCATCTCGGCGATGCGCTTGGCATTGGGGTTGTAGGGACGCTGCACGGGCATGTACCAGAGATCGATCTCCAGCGGGGTCTTCACGCCGGCCTTGGCCAGCAGGTCCTTGGCCTTGGCGACGTCGTGCGCGTACTCCTTCACCCCGTTGTTGTAGGACCAGAGCGTGGGCGGGATCAGGTTCTTGGCGCCCGTGCCGGCGCCCAGGTACACGTCCTTGATGATCGCGGCCTTGTCGATGGCCATGCTCAGGGCCTGGCGCACTTCCTTCTTGTCGAAGGGCGGTTTCTGGGTGTTGAAGGCCCAGTAGGCGATGTTCAGGCCCGGTTGGTTGATCACGTTGAGTGTTGCGTCCTTCTGCATCTCGGGCAGGTCGGCTGGTCGCGGCGCGATGACGAAATGGCACTCCTTGGCCTTGAGCTTGCTGTAGCGCGCGGTGGGGTCGGGCGTGATGGCGAAGACCAGGTCGTCCACCAGGGCCTTCTCGCCCCAGTAGGCGGGGTTGGCCTTGTAGCGGATCACGGCGTCCTTCTGGTACATCACGAAGGAGAACGGGCCGGTGCCCACGGGCTGCTGGTCGAGCTGCTCCTTCTTGTTGGCCTTGGCCAGCATGTCGGCATATTCGGCCGAGTGGATGGACGCGAAATCCATCGCCAGGTTGGCCAGCATGGTGACGTTGGCCTTTTTCAGCGTGATGCGCACCGTGAGCGGGTCGAGCTTCTCGATGGACAGCACGTCGTCGTTCAAGCCCATGTCGGCGAAGTAGTCGTACTTGCCGCCGGACACCTTGGCGTAGGGGTGGTCGGCCTTCCACTGACGCTCGAACGAGAACAACACATCGTCGGCATTGAAATCGCGCGTGGGCTTGAAGCCGTTCACGCCGCTGTGGAACTTGACCCCTTTGCGCAGCTTGAAGGTGAACACCTTGCCGTCGGGCGACACCGTCCAACTCTCGGCCAGGCCCGGTTCCACTTGCGTGCTGCCGCGGGTGAACTGGGTGAGCTTGTCGTACACCGGGCGCGCGGCATCGAAGCTGGTGCCGGTGGTGTTGAGGGCTGGCGTGAAGTTCTCCGGTGAGCCTTCGGAGCAATACACCAGCGTCTTGGCCGATGCGGTGCCGGACAGGGCGAGGCTGGCCGCCAGCGCCAGGCCGGCCAGGGCGAAATTCAGGGTGGATGCGGTCGAACGGGACATGGGAGAGGCCTCCAGGATTGCAGGGTGGCGGGATGCTAAGCCCGGATCAACGCTCGCAAGACCTGCGCCACCCCGGGGTTTGCCCGAATGCTGATCTGCGACAATTCGAACTGTGACGCCGGTTTCGTGCCCCCGAAGCCGGCGTTTTCCGTTCATTGGGGCCATGTCGAGGAACACCATGTACAAAAACCTCAGGCGCGCTGCCCTGGCTGCGTTTGTGATCTTCCCGTTCACGGTTCAAGCCGTTCCGTTGCAGGCCTGCTTCGTCTATGTCAGCCCGGTGGGCCAGGCCGGCTGGAGCTTCCAGCACGATCAGGGCCGCCAGGCCATGGCGCAGGCCCTGGGTGCCCAGGTGCAGACCCGATTCGTGGAATCCGTGGCCGAGGGGCCGGACAGTGAACGCGTGATGCGCGACCTGGCCGGCCAGGGTTGCGGCCTGATCGTGGCCACCAGCTTCGGCTACCTGGAGCCGGCGCTGAAGGTGGCGGCCGACTTTCCGGCGGTGAAGTTCGAGCACGCGGGAGGCTACAAGACCGCGCCCAACCTGGGCACTTACAACGCGCGCTACTACGAAGCTCGCTGGCTGGCGGGCTACCTGGCCGGCCGGCGCAGCAAGACGGGGCAGGCGGGCTATGTGGCCGGCTTCCCCGTGCCTGAGGTCGTACAGGGCATCAACGCCTTCACACTGGGCATGCGCGCTGCGAATCCCCAGGCCACCGTGCGGGTGAGCTGGCTGAACACCTGGTTCGATCCGGCGCGCGAGCGCGAGGCTGCGCTGGCGCTGATCGGCCAGGGCGCCGACGTGCTCACCAACCACAGCGGCTCGCCCGCCGTGCCGCAGACGGCAGAAGAAAAAGGTGTGTCGGTCATCGCCTACCAGAGCGACATGGTCGCCTTTGCGCCGCACGCGCAGCTGGCCGCCGTCACGCACCACTGGGGCAGTTTCTACACGCAGACGGCGAAGGCGCTGATCGCCGGCCAGTGGCGTCCCACCCCGGTGTGGGGCGGCATGAAGGACGGCCTGGTGCAGTTGTCGGCGTTGCGGGCCGATTTGCCTGCGGCGTTGAAATCCGATCTGGAGCAGCGGCGCCAGGCGATCGTCGCCGGTCGCTTCAAGCCGTTCTCAGGCCCGTTGCGCGACAACCAGGGCCGCGAGCGGTCAGCGCATGGCGCGCTCAGCGACGAACAGATCGCGCAGATGGACTGGCTGGTGCAGGGCGTGGTGGGCACGCTGCCGGCGCGCTGAGCCCGAACGCGGCCTTCTGGTGGCCGTGGTCTGTCTGCCCGCCGCGCCCCTGCGGCCGAATCACAGCGCCATGCCATCCAGCATCACTTGGCGGCCCGCCACCACATAGCGCTGCACGAACTCGCGCGTGGCGGGGTCGGTGCCCTCGGCGTTGGCCAGCGACTGCAGCGTGTCGGACGAGCGCCAGGCCAGGTGCCTGGACGCGTACTCGGCGTTGTAGGCATCGATGGTCTTCTGGTAGTCGTGCATTTCATGCACCACCCACACCGTGGCCGCCGCAAACAGCGCGAACGCGGTGTCGGCTTCGATCATTCGAGCCACCAGCAGCGTGAAGGCCAGCAGCACCACGATCGGCGCGGCGGCCACGGCGAGATTGGCACGTTGTGCGTTGGGCGGCACGTAGGCGGGGAGCGTCGGGTTCATGGCTTCCGGGGCGGGGCGAACCGCCACTTGCTGGCTGCCCGCGAGCAGCCGATGGCGAACATATCGACCAGCCGACGCGCCGCCTTTAGTCCGCCGCCGTGGCCAATTTCCGCAAGGCCTGCTCGAACACCTCGGGCGGCTGCCCGCCCTGGATCAGGTGTCGGTCATTGATGATGATGGACGGCACCGAACCGATGCCCTGACCGCGATAGAAATCCAGCCGCTCTCGCACCGCCGCGGCGTGGGCATCGCTGTCGAGCACCGCGCGCGCGGCCGCCACGTCCAGGCCCACCGCGGCCACCTTGTCGAGCAGCACGCTGTGGTCGGCCACGTTCCGGCCTTCGGTGAAGTAGGCCGTCAACAGCGCGTGCTTCAACGCCAGCGCTTGTCCCTGCAGGCTTGCCCAATGCACCAGGCGGTGGGCATCGAAGGTGTTCCAAGTGCGCGAGCGGCCTTCCAGGCTGAAGGCGAAGCCCACCTCGGCGCCGCGTTGGCGGATGGCCGCCTGGTTGCTGCGCACTTGTTCGGCGGTCATGCCGTACTTGCGCGCAAGGTGTTCGATGATGTCCTCGCCCTCGGGCGCCATGTCCGGATTCAGCTGGAAGGGTTGCACCTGCACTTCCGCTTGCACCACGCCGTCCAGGCGCTGCAGGGCCGTTTCCAGCGAGGCCAGACCGATGGCGCACCAAGGGCACACGATGTCCGAGACAAAGTCGATCTTGATGGGGTGTGGAGCGGTCATTTCAGTGCCTCCCGGACGCCCGAAGGCGCTGGCGCGCGCCCGGCTGGAGGCCGCGAACAAAGTGTGCGTGGGGATCGTTTCATTTGATTTCCTTGCGCGGCCAGTGCTCTGGGGGCACGAAGCCGGGGTGGGTGATGGCGAACAGGCGGTGGTCGCGCCAGGCGCCGTCGATGAACAGGTAGTCGCGCGCCAGCCCCTCGTCGCGAAAGCCCAGGCGCTGCAGCACGGCCAGGCTGCGCGCATTCTCGGGCCGCACGGCGGCCTGGATGCGGTGCAGATTCAAGTGCAAGGAAAAGGCCTCTGCGATCACCGCGCGCAAGGCCTCGTGCATCAGGCCGAAACCCTGGAACGCCGCATCCATCGCATAGCCCAGGTTGCAGCTCTGGAACGGCCCGCGCACCAGGTTGGACAAGTGCACCGAGCCGACCACGCCCGATGACTCGCGCAGGCTCAGCCACCAGCGGTGGCTCTGGCCGGACTCGAACGCCCGCTGACCTTCGTGCAGCGATTCGGTCACCATCGGCAGCGTGTCATGCTCGTCCGGCAGCGGCGGATCCCAGGGTGCAAAGTGAGCGACGTTGCGCTGGTAGAACGCCGTCACGGCTTCGGCCAGACCCGGGTGGGTGGCCAGCAACTGCAGGCGAGGCGTGTCGATCAGCAGCGGCGCGGGCATGGCCGAAGTCTACGGGGCGGCGACTTGATCCGCGGCAGGGCGGGTCCGGCGGGCCGCGCCCGCCGGTTCAGGCCAGTCGCGCGGCCAGTGCCCCGGCTCGGTCGCCGAACGCATAGGCGTCCATGCCGAGGCAGCCATAGGTGATGCTGTCGTGGATGCGCATGCTGGCCGGCGCGGCACCGGCCGCACCGGCGGCCACATAGAACGGCAGCAGGTGTTCGTCGGTGGGGTGCATGTCCACGGCGTGGGGCGCCTGGACGCGGTAGTCCAGCAAGGCGGGCCAATCGGCCGCAGCACTGCGCTGCGCAAACCATTGCCGGAAGGCTGCGCTGGCGGCGATCTCCGGCGCGTCCAGCGGGGGCCGCACGGCGCCAAAAAGCAGTCGCAGGTTGTGCGTGATGCTGCCGGTGCCCATCACCAGGACGCCCTCGTCGGCCAGCGGGGCCAGCGCCTGGCCCATGGCGAACAGGCGCGCGGGTGACCAATCGGGCGGGAAGCCCAGGGGCAGGATGGGGATGTCCGCTTCGGGAAACGTGAAGCGCAGCGGCGACCAGATGCCGTGGTCCAGCCCGCCTTCGGGCACCACCTGCACCGGCAGGCCCGCCGCCCGCAGCAGTGCGGCCGCCCGCTGGGCCAGCGCGGGTGCGCCCGGGCTGTCGTAGCGCAGCCGGTAGAGCGCGTCGGGGAAGCCGCCGAAATCGTGCACCGTGTCGTGCCGGGCAGCGGCCAGCAGGACCGGCTCGCGGGTCAGGGTGTGGGCCGAGATGGCCAGGATGGCCTTGGGACGGCCGGCCATGGCCACCAGCGCCGGACCGAGTCGCTCGAGGAAGGCGCCGGCAGCGCCCGGCTCGAGCGCGGTCATCGGCGAGCCATGGGACAGGAACAGGGGCGGCAAGGCATGCGAGTTCATGCCGACATTACAGCAGCGCGCCGGCAGCGCATCGTTCGAGCCTGTTGTACGCAGCCTTCAATCGCTGCCGCGCTGCCGTCGTCAGGCCAGGCCGGCAAGACCCCGCACCGCCCGCCGCTGGCCGCGTGGTGTACCGTGCCGTTCATGACGATGGAACGACTGCCGGTTTCGATGGGATCCCTGGCTTGGCGCCAGGCCTGGCGCGACTTTCGCGCCGGTGAGCTGCGCTTGCTGATGGTGGCGGTGATGCTGGCCGTGGCCGCGCTCAGCGCGGTGGGCTTCTTCGCTGGCCGGCTGGACGCGGCGCTGGCGCGCGATGCGCGCCAGTTGCTGGGCGGTGACGCGGTGATCGCCAGCGACCAGCCCTTGCCCGCTGCGTTCGCCGAGCATGCACGCGCGCTGGGGTTGCAGGTGGCCGCCAACAGCGGCTTCCCGAGCATGGCACGCGCGCCCGATGAGCGCGGCGGTGGCGTGCGCCTGGTGGCGGTGAAAGCCGTGGGGGCGGGCTACCCGCTGCGCGGCCAGCTGAGATTGAACAGCGGCCCCGGCACGCCCGAGCAGGCGTCGCGCAGCGGCCCGACACCCGGCAATGTGTGGGTCGAGGGGGGCCTGCTCGACGCCCTGCAGCTGAAGGTGGGCGACTCGATCTGGCTGGGCGACAAGTCCTTGCACATCGAGCGCGTCATCATTCAGGAGCCCGACCGGGGCGCCGGCTTCATGAGCTTCGCGCCGCGCGCGATGTTGCATGCCGACGATCTGCCGGCCACCGGCCTGGTGCAGCCGGCCAGCCGCATCACCCATCGCCTGGCCGTGGCGGCGCCCGATCAACGCCAGGCCGACGTGACGGGCTATGTGCGCTGGGCCGAGGCGCAGATCCAGTCGGGCAAGTTGCGCGGCGTGCGCATTGAATCGCTGGAGGCCGGCCGGCCCGAGATGCGCCAGACGCTGGACCGCGCCAGCCGCTTCCTGAACCTGGTGGCCCTGCTGGCTGCGCTGTTGGCGGCTGTGGCCGTGGCCATCGCCGCGCGGGACTTTGCGCAGCGCCACCTGGACGACTGCGCGATGCTGCGCGTGCTCGGCGCGCCGCAGCGTGCCATGGCCGGTGCCTACGCGCTCGAGTTCGGTGCCGTGGGCCTGATCGCCAGCGGCGCCGGGGTGGCCCTGGGCTATGCGGTGCACTTCGTCTTCGTGCGGCTGCTGGCCGGCCTGCTGGACGCCGCCCTGCCACCGGCCACGCTGGCGCCCGCGGCTTTCGGCATCGGCGTGGGCATGACCCTGCTGGTGGCCTTCGGCCTGCCGCCGGTGCTGCAGCTGTCCCGCGTGCCGCCGCTGCGCGTGATCCGGCGCGACGTGGGTGGCCTGAAGGCGGCCTCGCTCGGCGTGCTGCTGGCCGGTGCGGCGGGTTTTGCCGCGCTGCTGGTGGCGGCCGCCGCGGACGTGCGCATGGGCCTGCTCACCGTCGGGGGTTTTGCCGCGGCGATCCTCGTGTTTGCGTTGCTGGCATGGGCCGCGGTGAGTGCACTCGGCCGGATGGTGCCGCGCTCGCAGGCGCCAAGGTGGCTGGTGCTGGCCACACGGCAGCTGTCGGCGCGACCGGCATTTGCCGTATTGCAGATCACGGCCCTGGCCGTGGGCTTGCTGGCCCTGGTGCTGCTGGTGCTGCTGCGCACGGACCTGATCTCGGCCTGGCGCAGCGCCACACCGCCGGACGCGCCCGATCGTTTCGTCATCAACCTGCAGCCCGAGCAGGGCGAGGCCTTTCAGAAGGCCTTGAAGGACGCGGGTGTGTCGCGTTATGACTGGTACCCGATGATCCGCGGCCGCCTGGTGGCCATCAATGGCCGCGAGGTGGTGCCGGCCCAGTTTGCGGGCGACCGGGCCCAGCGCCTGGTCGACCGTGAATTCAACCTCAGCCACGATGCCAGTCTGCCCAGTCACAACACCGTGAACGCGGGCCGTTGGACGCCCGACGAGGCCGATGCACTCAGCGTGGAAGACGGCATCGCCCAGACGCTGGGGCTGAAGCTCGGTGATCGCCTGCGCTTCGACATTGCAGGCCAGCCGCGCGAAGGGCGCATCACCAGCCTGCGCAAGGTGGACTGGGGTTCGATGCGGGTGAACTTCTTCGTGATGTTTCCGCAGGCGCGACTGGACGGCGTGCCGGTGAGCCACATCAGCGCGTTTCGCGCCCCCGCTGTGGCAGGTTTCGACGCGGCGCTGGCCCGTCAGTTTCCCAACATCACCAACGTCGACGTGTCGGCCTCGGTGGCGCAGATCCAGCGCATCCTGGACCAGGTGATCCGGGCGGTGGAGTTTCTCTTCGGCTTCACGCTGGCGGCGGGCCTGGTGGTGTTGTTCGCGGCGGTGAGTGCCACGCGCGACAGCCGTGCCAGGGAGTACGCGGTGATGCGCGCGCTCGGCGCCGGCAGCGGCCTGTTGTCGCAGGTGCAGCGGGCCGAGCTGCTCGGCGTGGGCGCGCTGGCTGGCTTGCTGGCGTCGGTGGGCGCCATCGCCGTCGGGGGCGTTCTGGCGCGCATGGTGTTTGAGTTCAGCTGGGCGCCGTCGCCATGGGTGCCGCTGGTGGGCAGCGCCGTGGGTGCCGTGCTGGCGCTGGCCGCCGGCTGGTGGGGTTTGCGCGGCGTGCTGCGCCGCCCCGTGATGGAAACGCTGCGCCGCGCGGCGGACTGAGCGGCGCGCCGGGCTTCAGTCGGAATCGGCTTCGATCAAGCCCATGTCGGTGCTGCTCATCAGCGCTTCGATGTCCATCAGGATCAGCATGCGCTCGGCCACGCTGGCAATGCCGGTGATGAAGGACGTGTCGATCGTGGCGTTGGTCTGCGGCGCCGGGCGGATGGTGTCGCCGCCGAGTTGCAGCACGTCGGACACCGAATCGACCACCGCGCCGACCACGCGCCCGCGCACGTTGAGCACGATCACCACGGTGAAGTGGTTGTATTCGGCCGTGTCGCAGTTGAGCTTCAGGCGCAGGTCGATGATCGGCACGATCACGCCGCGCAGGTTCACCACGCCCTTGAGGAAGGCGGGCGAGTTGGCGATGCGGGTGGGCTGCTCGTAGGAGCGGATCTCCTGCACGCGCAGGATGTCGATGCCGTACTCCTCGCTGCCCAGGCGGAAAGTGAGGTATTCCCCCTGACGGGCCCCGTGCTTGGCGGCCGCCGCGGCACTGGCCGCGCGCTTGGCTTCTTGCTGAGCAATGCGGCTGCCTTCGATCGTCATTTCCATGGTCTTCATCCTCGGGGTCGCGGTTTTTCGGGGGCGTCGTGTCGTGTATCGGCAGATGCGGTGCGGTCTGTAGGCCAATCAGGCGGCTTCCCACTCGGCCTCTGACTGCGCGGGGATCGGCCGCGCGTGGTGCGCGCGCGCGGGCACAGCGGCCTCGTCGGGCACCGCGGCCACTTCGGGCACCGCGGCCACTTCGGTCAGGGTCGGCAGTTCGGCCTCGGGCGCCAGTGGTGGCAGTTGGCTCAGGAAGTCGGCGCCACCGTCCGCATCGGGCGCAACTTCGGCGTCGGGCTCGGGCTCGACCTCGAGCCGGAAGCGCTTGACCCGCCCGGTGAGTGCCGCGGCCTGGGTGCGCAGGCCGTCGGCGGCCGTGGCGGATTGCTTCACCAGCAGGGCGTTTTGCTTCGTCATGCGGTCCAGGTCGGCCACGGCGCCGTTGACCTGGGCAATGCCCGAGCTTTGCTCGTTGGAGGCCTGGGTCACCGCGCCGATGATCGTGCTGACGCGCTGCACGCTGGCGACCAGTTCCTGGATGGTCTGGCCGGCCCGGCGCGCCTGGCGGCTGCCATGCTCCACCTTCTCCACCGAGGTGACGATCAGCGACTTGATTTCGCCGGCCGCTTCGGCCGAGCGCTGGGCCAGCGAACGCACTTCGGCGGCCACCACGGCAAAACCGCGACCCTGCTCGCCGGCGCGAGCGGCCTCCACGGCCGCATTGAGCGCCAGGATGTTGGTCTGGAAAGCGATGTCGTCGATGACGCCGATGATGCTGGCGATCTTCTGCGACGCCGCGTCGATCTCTTCCATGGTGCTGACCACCTGAGCCACCGCCGTGCCGCCACGATCGGCCACTTCGGCAGCCTCACCGGCCATCTGATTGGCCTGCGACGCCGACGCGGCCGATTGGCGCACCGCGCTGGTCAGGTCCTCGATGGACGTGGCCGTGCGCTGCAGGTTGCCGGCCGCCTGCTCCGTGCGGGCCGACAGCTTGTGATTGCCCGTGGCGATTTCGCTGCCCGCCGACTCGATGGTGTGCGCCGTGCGGCTCATGTCGCGCACCAGGGTGACGATGGTCACCTGCATCTGCAGCAGCGCGTTCACCAGGTCGCAGGCCTCGTCGCGCCCCTGCACCTCCAGGTGACCGGACAGGTCGCCCTCGGCGATGGCATTGGCCAGTTGGCGGGCCTGTTCAATGGGGGTGACGATCGAGTTGGCGTTGACCAGGGTCAGGGGCACCACCAGCACCACCGCCATCGCCAGAACCCCGCCGAAGACCCACAGCGTGCGCCGCACGGTGCGTTCGAAGTCCTGGCGCATGGCCGCCGATTCGTTGTCGACGATCTGGGTGATCCGCTCCAGGTTCTTCTCGGCACCCTGGATGCTTTCCTTGGCACGGGCCAGCATGCGGTCGGCGACCCGGGCGTTGTCGTAGGCGCCTTGCTGGATCTGGTCGAGCACCCGAGACGATGCAGCCTGGTAGCTGTCCACCTGCTTGATCGCGTCGCGGGCCAGCGGGTTGTCCTCGTCCTCCTCGCCTTCGAGCAAGGCGGCGAAGCCGGCCTTCACACGCGACAGGTCGGCCAGCCAGGCCAGTCGATGCTTGGCAACCTTGGCCTCGTCCTCATAGTCGATGACCATGTTCTTCTCGTGCTGACGCACGGCGCCCATGGCCTGGCGGATGTCGCTGGTGTTGCGCTGCTCCTTCATGGCGTGGGACATGAATTCGCCGTTCAGGCGCGACAGGGTCTGGCCGCCCCACACGCCGGCACCGCCCACCAGCGCGAACAGCATCAGCACCATCACGATGGCACTGTTCATGCGCTGCCGGATCGTGAAGTGGCGCAGTGTCTTCAGCAAGGACATGGTGGCGGTGTTCGATCTGGGTGAGGGCTCAATGACGGCTGCGGCGCACCAGCGTGCCGACGTCCAGGATCAGCGCGACGCGGCCGTCGCCCAGGATCGTGGCACCCGAGACATCGGGCACCTTGCGGTAGTTGGCCTCCAGGTTCTTCACCACGACCTGCTGCTGGCCGAGCAACTCGTCGACCAGCAGGGCGACACGGCTGCCTTCGGCCTCCACCACCACCATGATGTTGGCCACGTGCTCGAAATCGAATCGCGGCACCTGGAAGACCTTCTCCAGGTCGATCACCGGCATGTATTCGTCGCGCACTTCCACCACGCGCCCCGTGGTGCCGATGGTCTTGACCATGCTGGGCTGCACCTGGAACGATTCCACCACCGAGCCCAGGGGCAGGATGTAGCACTCGTCGCCCACACCCACGCTCATGCCGTCCATGATGGCCAAGGTGAGCGGCAGGCGCACCTTCACGCTCATGCCGTAGCCTTCGGCGGAGTCGATGTCCACCGTGCCACCCAGCGAGGTGATGTTCTTCTTCACCACGTCCATGCCCACGCCGCGGCCGGACACGTCCGTCACCACCTCGGCGGTGGAAAAGCCAGGTGCGAAGATGAGATTCCAGACCTCGTTGTCGGTCATGCGAGTCGGGCGCGTCGATGCCTTTCTCGCGCGCCTTGGTGAGCAGCTTGTGGCGGTTCAGGCCCTTGCCGTCGTCGCGCACCTCGATCACGATGCTGCCGCCCTGGTGCGATGCCACCAGGGTGATGGTGCCCTGCTCGGGCTTGCCCTTGGCCGCGCGTTCGGCGGGCAGTTCGATGCCGTGGTCGCAGCTGTTGCGCACCAGGTGGGTGAGGGGGTCGGTGATCTTTTCCACCATGCCTTTGTCGAGCTCGGTGGCCTCGCCTTGGGTCACCAACTCCACCTTCTTGCCCAGCTTGGCGGCCAGGTCGCGCAGCATGCGCGGGAAGCGGTTGAACACCATGGACATGGGGATCATGCGGATCGACATCACCGATTCCTGCAGGTCGCGGGTGTTGCGTTCCAGGTCGGTCAGGCCGGACATCAGCTGCTGGTGCAGGGCGCTGTCCACCGTCTTGCTGTTCTGCGCCAGCATGGCCTGCGTGATCACCAGTTCGCCCACCAGGTTGATGAGCTGGTCGACCTTCTCGATCGACACGCGCAAGGTGGCGGCATCCGGCGACGCAGCGGGTTTGGCCTCGACGCGGGCGCCGGGACCCGGCTTGGCGGCGACCGGCCTGGCCGCCTGCGCTTGCCCCTCGGCGGGCGTGGCGGCTGGCGTGTCGGGTGTGGCAGCGTGTGCGTCTGGAATGCCGGGCGCATTGTCGAAGAAGCCGTAGCCTGGGTCCGTGTGTCCGGTCTCGGGCTCTGGCTCTGGTGCGCCGGGTGCGCCTTCGTGGAAACCATAGCCGGCGGTCAGTGGCGCCAGGCGCACGGCCTCGCGCGGCACATGAAAGGTGAACAGGTCCAGCAGGTCGTTGTCGCTGCTGGTGGTGGTGACCTTGAAGCGGCGCATGCCATCGGCTTCGCGGCCTGCGTCCAAGGGCTCGATGGTTCCCAGATCGGTGATTTCCTTGAACAGCTCCACCAGGTTGTCGGCCAGCCCCGGATCGGCCAGTGCACCCACCGTGAGTTCGAGCTGACGCAGGCTGTTGGCGACCGGACCGGACGAGACGGCGGCCGCGGACGTGGCTGCCGCCGGCGCCGGGGCGGTGGCGGGCGGGGTGCCACGAGCGGCAGCGGTGTCCACCTGGCCACCGGCGCACAGGGCCTTGATGGTCACCAGCAGTTCACTGTTGTCCAGCACCTCGCCGCCCGAGCCCTGGTGGCGCGCCAGCATGGCCTTGAGCGCATCGCCCGCGGCCAGCAGCACGTCCACCATCTGGGCGGTGGGTTGCAGTTCGTGCCGGCGCAGCTTGTCCAGCAGCGCTTCCATCTGGTGGGTCAGTTCGGCCACGTCGTTGAAGCCGAACGTGGCGGCGCCGCCCTTGACCGAGTGTGCGCAACGGAAGATGGCATTCAGCTCCTCGTCGTCGGCCTGCGTCAGATCGAGCTCGAGCAGCATCTGCTCCATCGACTCGAGGTTCTCCCCGGCTTCCTCGAAGAACACCTGGAAGAACTGGCTGAGGTCGATGCCGGCGGTCATGCTGGCGCTGTCTTTGCTCATGTCACCCATGTCGGGCTCCCTGTCGTCGTTGGGTCGTGTGGCCGATGGGGCGAGGTCAGCGGATGACCTTGCCAATCACTTCGATCAGCTTGGCTGGATCGAACGGTTTCACCAACCAGCCGGTGGCACCTGCGGCGCGGCCGGCCTGCTTCATCTGGTCGCTGGACTCGGTGGTCAGGATCAGGATCGGCGTGGCCTTGAATTTCGGGTTCTCGCGCAACTTCTTGGTCAGCGAGATGCCGTCCATGCGCGGCATGTTCTGATCGGTCAACACGAGGTGGAAGTCGCGCTGGGTCGCCTTCTCCCAGGCGTCCTGCCCGTCCACGGCCTCCACCACGTTGAACCCGGCGTTCTTCAGCGTGAATGAGACCATCTGGCGCATCGAGGGTGAATCGTCGACGGCGAGGATTGAATGCATCGTGTTCTCCGGAATCGGGGCTTGAATTTCTTGGCAATGGTCAGAACAGCTCGATCGAGCCGGCGTCCATCTCGTCCTGCGTGACCGGGTTGGGTCGCATCGGTGCGGGTTCGACCGCGGCGGCTTCTTCGCCGTCCTCGTCGCCGCCCATCAGGTCGCACGCCAGTTGATCGGTGCAGTGGCGCAGTCGGCGCTGCAGGTGCGAAATCAATTGCGAGGACATGTCCTGGAACTGCATCGCGATCACCGCGCCACCCAGGTGCTGCATGGCCTCGTGCAGCTGGTGGCTGTCCAGGTCGGGCCGCTGCGAGGCATGGCGCAGCAGGTGGTTGATCTGGGCCGATGCGCCATAGAAGTGACCCATCAGGGTCTCGGTGGCGTCGGCCAGCAGACGTTGGAGCCGCTCCAGATCGTTGGCTGCCACCATGAGGCTGTCCTGCAACTCGGCGGCTGCCTGCAAGGGCAGGATGGCCGTGGCAGCCTCCAGTGGCATTTCTTCGTTCAGCATCGTGGCTCCGTGGTTCGGATCGTGGGCCGGACCCATGCATCGGTGAACGGATTCTTCGGCACGCAGGCACCGCCCATTGAGCCGATCACGGCCTCAATACCGGCCCATTTCCGCGTGTTGGGCGCCGCGCAGCGGGCTCGCGCCACCGCTTTGCCATACTTCGGCCATGAGCCCGCCTGCCAACGACCGGTCCTTGAGTCTGCTGCACCTGGAAGATTCGATCGAAGACCATGAGCTGGCGATGGCCTACCTGCGGCGTGCCGGCCACCGGATGGACGTGACCCGCGTGGACACCGAAGCCGACTTCCGGCGTGCACTCGACAGCCGCCACTGGGACGTCGTGCTGTCCGATTTCAACCTGCCCGGCTTCGACGGCCTGCAGGCCCAGCGCATCCTGCAGGACAGTGGCCTGGACATCCCCTTCATCCTGATTTCGGGCGCGATCGGCGAAGACACCGCGGTGGCGGCCATGCGCAATGGCGCCAGCGACTACCTGCTGAAGAACAACCTGGCCCGGCTGGTGCCGGCGGTGGAACACGCCATCGCTGCCGGCCGCGAACGCCATGCCCGCCAGCGGGCGGACCGCGAACTGGCGGCGTCTCGGCAACGCCTGCGCGAGCTGGCTCAGCATCTGCAGACCAGCATCGAAATGGAGCGCGCGGCCATCGCGCGCGAGATCCACGACGATGTGGGGGGGTCGCTCACCGCGCTGCGCTTCGACCTGGCCTGGATGGGTCGGCACGTCGATTCACCGGCGGTGCATCAGCGCCTGGTCAGCGCGCTGGAGACCGTGGCGCATGCCATCGAGTCCAGCCAGCGCATCATGCACAACCTGCGCCCGGCCATCCTGGACCAGGGCCTGGTGGCCGCGCTGCAATGGATGGCACAAGGCTTCGAGAAACGCAACAACATTCCCTGCCCCTTCCGCACCAGCCACGAGGCCATGCAGTTGCCGGTGGGCGTGCCGCTGGTGGCCTACCGTTTCGCCCAGGAGGCGCTGACCAACGTGAGCAAGCATGCCGGCGCCACGCGGGTGGCGATCGACCTGTCGCTCACCCGCGGGGTGCTGTCGCTGGAGGTGTCTGACAACGGGCGGGGCCTGTCCGAGGCCGACCTGGCAAAGGCCCGCAGCTTCGGTCTGCGCGGCCTGCACGAACGCGCGGGCACCGTGGGTGGCTGGGTGGACGTCTCCAGTGGTGCGGGCGGCACCGTGCTGTTGCTGTCGGTGCCGGTGCGCGACGACACCCAGCCTGACGGCCCCGACACCAGCTTCGACAACGACGAGGACCACGCCCCAACCGCGTGGGGCGCCCCATGATCAAGGTGATTCTGTGCGACGACCACGCCCTCATCCGGCGCGGCATTCGCGACACGCTGTCGGACGCGGTGGACATCGAGGTGGTGGGCGAGGCGGGCGACTACGGCGAGCTGCGTGCGCTGATGCGCGGGCAGACCTGCGACGTGCTGGTGCTGGACATCAACCTGCCCGGCCGCAACGGCCTGGATGTGCTGCACGTCATGAAGGACGAGGGCTCGCCGGTCAAGGTGCTGGTGGTGAGCATGTACCCGGAAGACCAGTACGCCATCCGCTCGCTGCGCGCCGGCGCCTATGGCTATGTCAACAAGGGCGGCGACCCGCAACTCATCGTGCAGGCCGTGCGCACCGTGGCGCAAGGCCGCAAGTACGTGACACCCGAGATCGCGCAGATGCTGGTGGAAAGCCTCACCGCCCCGGCCAGCGAGAACCCGCACGACAAGTTGTCCGACCGCGAACTGCAGACCCTGGTGCTGATCGCCTCGGGCAAGCGCCTGTCGGACATCGCCGAGGAGCTCAAGCTCAGCCCCAAGACCGTCTCGGTCTACCGCGCCCGGGTGCTGGAGAAGCTGGCGCTGCAGAACAACGCCGAGCTCACGGTCTATGCCATCCGCAACGGGCTGGCTGGCGACTGAGCGCTGTCGAGCGAACCGCGTAGACCGCAACAGCCGGGCCATTGCCCGGCTTTTTGCTGTTATGCCCCGCTGGTGCCGGCGCTCCAATGAAAGGGTCAACAGACTGCCTTTTCATTGCCCCATCGGGCCGGCGCTCCGGACGCTCCGGATGAAAGCGAGTCCACCCGCTGGACGAACGAGACGAGGACTTCCATGGCATACAAGACTGAACAAGAGCAATTCTGGGCCGGCGACTTCGGCATGGAATACCAGCAACGCAACGTGGGCGAGGGCCTGTTGTCGTCCAACGTGGCGCTGTTCACCCGCGTGCTGGCGGCCACGCGCGGCGTGAAATCGGTGCTGGAGCTGGGCTGCAACATCGGCAACAACCTGATCGCGTTGAACCGCATCAACAAGGACCTGCGGCTCAGCGCCTACGAGATCAACGAGGCCGCCGCCGCCAAGGCGCAGGCCCTGGGCGTGGCCAACGTCGTGTGCGACACGGTGCTCAACCCGTTGCCGGGCGAGGGCACGCACGACCTCACCTTCACCAAGGGTGTGCTCATCCACATCAACCCGGACGAGCTGACCAAGGTCTACGACAACCTGGTGCGTCAGTCCAAGCGCTATGTGATGGTCAGTGAGTACTACAACCCCACGCCCGTGACGGTGAACTACCGCGGCAACAACGACCGCCTGTTCAAGCGCGACTTCGCCGGTGAGCTGATGGACCGCCACGGCCTGCGCCTGGTGGACTACGGCTTCATGTACCACCGCGATGCCAACTTCCCGATGGACGACGCGAACTGGTTCTTGCTTGAGAAATGATGCCGCTTGGGTGACCGACAAAGGGGGCCCGCGAGGCCCCTTTTCAATGAGCGGTTTGTGCGGGATCGGGCCGCCGGGGTGAATTGCCGCCATGCAGGGCCAGGGCTGCGGCACACAGTCCTCAGGACTGTTTGTGCCCGGGCTCAGTCCTCCGGCTCAGGCCCATCGGACCTGAGCCTCCCCCTTTATTTCGCTGCGCAACTCTCCCTGCCAGCCCGATCAACGACCGCGTTTGTCTTCGTCTTGGCAAACAGAGGGCGTGGGTGCCGATGGGGCTGGGTGTCTGACTCAGCGAAGTAAAGGCGGAGGCATCGGCCCGCGAGGGACGAGGCCGGGGGACATGAGCAGAGTCAGACACCCAGCTCCGTCGGCTCGCGCACAACGCGGAAGTACGTGTCATTCTCACGCTACTGAAAGTGCGACATCATCCGCTCCAGCGCCATCGTGAAGGGCTGCTGCATCAGCGGCAAGGTCAGCAACATGCCCAGCAGGCCCACGCCCAGCGTCACCGGGAAGCCGATGGCGAAGATGTTGATCTGCGGCGCCACGCGCGAGATCACGCCCAGCATCAGGTTCACGAACATCAGCATGCCCACCAGCGGCAGGGCGATCCACAGGCCCAGCGAAAAGATTTCAGCACCCCAGGCCTGCGGCTGAGTGCGCCACAGGAAGGCGAAGGGCTCCTCGCCCACCGGGAACATCTCGAAGCTCTTCACCAGCACCGTGAGGATGGCCAGGTGGCCATTGATGATGATGAACAGGAAGGCCACCATGGTGCCGAAGAAGCGGCTGCTGGCGGTGCCGGACGATGCGGTGGCAGGGTCGAAGAAGCCAGCGAAATTCAGGCCCATCTGCAGGCCGATCACCTCGCCGGCGAGCTCCACGGCAGCGAACACCAGGCGCACCGAAAAGCCCAGGGCAATGCCGATCAGCACCTGTTGCAGCACGAGTGTGAAGGCAGCGGCCGAATCCATTGCCACCACCGGCATCTCGGGCAGCGAGGCCTGGGCAGACAGCGAGATGAAGAAGGCCAGCGCCACTTTCACCCGCATCGGCACCGAGCGCTGGCTGAACACCGGCAGGCTGGTGAGCAGCGCCAGTGCACGGATCAGCGGCCACAGCAGCGGCGTGATCCAGGCCAGCAGTTGCGCTTCGGTGACGGAGATCATCGGGGCTCCAACGCGTCGATCCGCGCGCAGCGGGCGTCAGCCCACGACCGTCGGGATGGCCTGCAGCGTCTGGCGGATGTAGTCCACCAGCATGGTCAACATCCAGGGGCCGGCGATGGCCAGTGCCGCGACGGCGGCCACCACCTTGGGCACGAAGCTCAAGGTGGCCTCGTTGATCTGCGTCGCGGCCTGGAAGACGCTGACCACCAGTCCCACCACCAGGACGGTGAGCAGCACCGGGGCCGAGATCATCAGCAGCATCATCAGGCCGCGCTGGCCCAGGTCGAAGACTTGTTGCGAATCCATGGCGGGTCAGGTCGTCGCTAAGTGGCAAAAGAGGCGGCCAGTGAGCCCAGCAGCAGGTTCCAGCCGTCGGCCAGCACGAACAGCATCAGCTTGAAGGGCAGGGCCACGAGCACGGGGCTGAGCATCATCATGCCCAGGCTCATCAGCACGCTGGCCACGATCATGTCGATCACCAGGAAGGGGATGAAGATCAGGAAGCCGATCTGGAAGGCGCTCTTCAATTCGCTGGTGACGAAGGCCGGCACCAGCACCTTGAAGGGCATGGCCTCCGACTTGACCTCCGCCGGCACCTTGGCCAGCTTGGCGAACAGCGACATGTCGCTGTGCCGCGTCTGCTTGAGCATGAACTCGCGCATCGGCACCTCGGCTCTTGCCAGGGCCTCGCCGAAGTCGATCTGCTGGGCGGAGTAGGGCGCCCAGGCCTGCGCATAGACCTTGTCGATGGTGGGCGACATCACGAAGAAGGTGAGGAACAGCGACAGCCCCAGGATCACCTGGTTGGGTGGTGCGGACTGCGTGCCCAGCGCCTGGCGCAACAGCGACAGCACGATCACGATGCGCGTGAAGCCGGTCATCATCAGCAGCACGGCGGGCAGGAAGGACAGCGCAGTGAAGAACAGCAGCGTCTGGATCGGCACCGAGTAGCTGTTGCCACCGGCGCTCTGGCCGATCACCAGGGGCAGGCCGGGGCCGCCCGCCTGCTGGGCCAAAGCCGCTGCAGGCAGCGCCGAAATCACCGACAGGGCCAAAGCCCGCCACAGGCAGGCGCGGTGGCTCGAAAAGAGTCGACGCAGGGCGTCAGCGCGCATCGGAATCTCCGCGGGCCTTCTGGTGGCGGCCCAGCAGTTGCGCAAAGCCCAGGCTGGCGTTGGCCGCGGCCATGGGCACCTCGGCCTGCGGCGGCATGGTGTGCAGGGTGCGGATGCCGGCGGGCGTCACGCCCAGCACCAGCCAACGGCGGTCGTCGCCCGAGCCCACTTCCACCGTGAGCAGGCGTTGGTTGGGTGCCAGTGGCAAGGCCGCCACCACACGCAGGCCGGCGGTGGCCGCCGCCGACGCACCCAAGGGTGTGCGCTTGAGCAGCCACAGGGCCACCGGGATCATCGCCAGGATGGCGATGAAGCTTGCAAGGGGTCCGAACCAGTTCATCGGGGGGGCGCCATCACATGCGACTCAGACGGCGCATGCGTTCACTCGGCGTGACGATGTCGGTCAGGCGGATGCCGAACTTGTCGTTCACCACCACCACTTCGCCCTGGGCGATGAGGTAGCCGTTGACCAGCACGTCCATCGGCTCGCCGGCCAGCGCTTCCAGCTCCACCACCGAGCCCTGCGCCAGCTGCAGGATGTGCTTGATCGGGATCTTGGTGCGGCCCATCTCCACGGTGAGCTGCACCGGGATGTCCAGGATCATGTTCAGGTCGTTGCCCGCGCCGCCGCCGGCGTTGCCGCTGCTGGGGGCGCCGAAGTTGGCGAACGACGCCGCGCTGACGCTCTCGGCCGGTGCAGTCACCTCGCTGGCCGTCTCGGGCTTGGCCTCGGAGAGCGCCGCGGCCCATTCGGCGGCCATGCGGTCCTCTTCGGACATGGTGCTGGTCTCGTCAGACATTCTTTGCTCCCAACCAGCTCTCGTTCGAGCCGGTCAACAGGCGATCGATCTTGATCGCGTACTTGCCGTTGGTGGTGCCGTAGTGGCAGTCGAAGACCGGAACGCCGTCCACCTTGGCCTGGATCAGCGGGTTCATGTCCAGCTCGATGAAGTCGCCCGGCTTGAACGACAGCAGTTGCTCCACCGTGGCATTGGCGTGCGCCAGCTCGGCCACCAGGTCGACATCGGCCGACTGGATCTGCTGCGTGAGCAGGTTCACCCAGCGCCGGTCGGGCTCGGTGGAATCGCCTTGCATGGTGCTGTAGAGCACGTCGCGGATCGGCTCGTAGGTGGAGTAGGGCACGCAGAAGTGCACGGTGCCGGACGACTCGCCGATCTCCAGCGTGAAGGACGTGGCCACCACCACCTCGCTCGGCGAGGCGATGTTGGCGAACTGCGGCTGCATCTCGGAGCGTTGGTATTCCATCTCCACCGGGTACACGCCGGCCCAGGCCTTCTTGTATTCCTGGATGATGCAGTCCACCAGGCGCAGGATCACGCGCTGCTCGGTGGCCGAGAAGTCGCGGCCCTCGATGCGGGTGTGGTACTTGCCGGCGCCACCGAACAGCGCGTCGATCACCGCGAACACCAGCGAGGGGTCGCACACGATCAGCCCCGAGCCGCGCAGCGGCTTGACCGAGACGATGTTGAAGTTGGTGGGCACCACGATCTCGCGCAGGAAGGCGCTGTACTTCTGCACCTTGATGCCACCGATGGACACCTCGGGGCTGCGCCGCGTGAGGTTGAACAGCCCTAGGCGGATGTTGCGGGCGAAGCGCTCGTTGATGATCTCCATCGTGGGCATGCGCCCACGAACGATCCGCTCCTGGCTGGCGAGGTTGTAGTCGCGGATGCCCCCCTGCTGGCCGACTTCCTCGGTCTCGAGCTTCTGACTCTCGCCGGTGATGCCCTGCAGCAGTGCATCGACTTCGTCCTGCGAAAGAATCTGCTGGTTCATCTGGTCTGCTCCACCTGGACCGCAGGAGTCGGCCGGCTCCATGCGGCCGCCGCGGAACCGGCTTGGCCGGGCCGCTGGCGGCGCCCCCCTGGCGGGGAGGCGCCGAAGGCGCTGCGGGGGGGGGTCATGTCACTGAATGATCAGATTGGAGAAGTGCACGGCCGTGATCGGATAGGCGACGGGCGCGCGCTTCTTCTTCTTCTTTTCTTCGGGGTGGTTTCCTTGTCGGCCGCAGCGGCGTCCTCGTCCTCGTCCTCGACCTCGATGCCCAGGGGCAGCAGGGCCTCGCGGCGGATTTCCTTGGCCAGTTTCTGCTTGCCTTCGAGGGACAGCAGCTCGGTGGCGGTCTTGTGCGACAACAGCATCAGGATGTTGTTGCGGATGGCCGGCATGTAGACCTTCAGCGTGTCGCCGAACTTGGTGTCCTCGATCTCCAGCGTCACGCCCACCTGGGCATAGCGCTCGGACTCGCGATCGGCCAGGTTCACGGTGAACGGGTCCAGCGGCACGAACACCGGCGGGTTGTGCTTGAGGTCCTTGACCGGCGCATGCGCCACGGCGGCCGCTGGGGCGTGCGCCGCACCTTCACCGTCTTCGCCGTCGCCGTCGACGGGTTTCTTCTTCATCAGGAAGAAGGCGGCACCGCCGCCGCCGAGCACGAGCAGGAGCACGGCGGCGATGATGATGATCAGTTTCTTCTTGCCACCGCCCTTGGGGGCGGCTTCGGCGGGTGCGGCAGCGGCAGCGGACATGGTCTCTCCGTGGCTCAAACATCGCCCCGCTGTTCACCGCAAGCGGTGATCACGTGGAGCGCAGGCTGATCCGGCGCCCCTCATGGGGCAAGCTGCAGGGCGCCGTCGGGCGCTCTGCGGGACTGAGGACCATTATTCGGATCGGGCGCCATTCGGATGTGCCGAATAGCGGGGCAAAGCGCGCGGTATTGGCGGCCTGGCTCAGGCCATCAGATCGACCAGGCCGCGGCGCGTCGTGGCGCGGGACACGCTGGCGACGGCAGCCGCCCCTTCATCGGCAAGGCCATGACGACCCCGCCGGGCGCCCTGGCCGTTGGCCTGGCCGGACTGCCCCGACTGCGGTGACTGTTGCGACACGCCGCCGCCGGTGAGCGTCAGGCCGGCCTCGCGCAGCGCACCGGCCAGCGCGGGCAGCGAGGCCTCGATGGCCTGGCGGGTCTGCGCCACGTCGGCCTGGAAGTCCACCCGTGCTCCGCTGCCGTCCAGCGCGATCTGCACGGTGATGGGGCCGAGTTCGGCCGGGTGCAATTGCAGCCGCGCTTCCTGCACACCATTGGCGGCCAGCGTGCTGATGGTCAGCCCCAGGGCCGGAGCGAATTCGGGGCTGTTCACCGACGCTGGCACCTGCACCTCGGTTGGCGCCGCGCTCTGGCCGCTGCCCTGCGTGGCCAGCGCATCGGCCAGGCCGGCGGCAAAGCTCAGGCCCGCCGCCGGGTTGGGCAGGGCATTGGCCGTGGCGCCCTCGGCGGCCAGCGGTGCGGCAGTGGCGTTGGGCACGATCGCCAACTCGGTGAATTCGGCCGGGCTGGCGGGCGTGCCTTGGCCTGCCGGGCCGCTGGTCGGTGGATTGACAGCTTGGGCGGCCGACAGGGGCGCAGCATTGGCCAGCACCGGCGCGCCATTGGCGCTTGCGCCGGCGCCCGACAAGAGCGCGGCGACCGTCGCGGATGCGCTGGCGTTGCCCGTGCTGGGCGACGCGCCCGGTGGCGCCGGCAAGGCGGTGGAGGGCGGCGCCAACGCCGCGGCCACTGCCGCCGGCACGGCGTTGGCCGATGCGGCCGCGGCCAGGGCGGGATCGGTGCCCAGGCCTGGTGCGGCGGCCTCGGTGGCGATCAGATCGTCGGCGCTGTCCGGCGTGCCGGCGCCGGCGGTGGCGGTCAACCAGGCCTCGTCCGCGCCGGTCGGGTTGGATGCCGCCGTCGGTGCGGCGCCGCCACCGGCGTTGGCGACCGCGATGGCACCGTTCAACAACGCCGTCTGCAAGGCGGGCGCGTCCATGCCGGACCCGGAGACCGTGTCATTGCCCAAGGGTGCAGCGGCGGCCGATGGATCCGGGGTGACGTCAAGGGTCAACGGCGCGCTGACGATGCCCAGCCCGATCGCTGGCGGGGTCGACGGCAGAGCCGCGCTGGCAGGCGCAACCGGCCCGCCGAGCTCAGCGATGGTGGCCGCGGCCGGGTCGTCACTGGCGTCGTCGGAAGTGGTCGTCGCTGCCGCTTCGTCGCTGGTCTCGGCCGCCGGCGTCTGCGCCGGAGCACCAGAGGCCCCGGGCGAGCCCATGGTCGCGCCCGCCTTGGCCGGGCCAGGCTTGGCGGCGCCCGTTGCCTTCACCCTGGCGCCGGTGGCGCTGCCACCGTGCACTGCGTTGGCGGGGGACGCACGGTTCGACGTGCTTGGGTCGCTCGCCGGTGCGGTCGTCGTCGTCGCCGGGGCACGTGCGGCCGTTGGGGTCTTGTGCGCTGCAGTCGGTGCCTTGGCCTGGGTCAGCACACTGGCAAAGCCGCCGCGCGGCGTGCCGACATCGTCGGCGCGCAAGGCACTGGTCGCACCGTGTGCGTTCGCTGCGGCGGGCAGCGACGACGCAGTGAAGGAGGGCAGGGCATTGAGCATGGCGCGTGGCCTCAGGGGTGGATGGAGGCCAGACGCCGCGCCAGGCCGAGGCGGGCAGCGGTTTCGTCGGTCTGCCCTTGTTCGCGCCGATTGGCGATGCGCTGCAACTCGACGCGCCGCCGTTCGATCAGCTTGCCCACCGCTGCCACGCGCATCTCCTTGGCCAGTGCCAGCTCGCGGGCTTGCTGCAAGCGAAGATCGGCTTGGGTGGCGGTGTGCGATTGCATGCTGACGGCCTGGTCCAGGCGCCCGGCGAAACCCTGGTAGCAGTGCAGCAGCGCCACGGTGCCTTCCTGGCGGAAGCGGGTGGTCCAGCGTTCACGGTACTCGACGCGGTAGGTCTGCAATTGCTCGCGTTGCTGGCGCGCGGCCAGCGCCAGGGCCTCGGCCTGGCGCAGCGCGGCCAGTGCCTGGTCGCGTTCGGATTGGGCGTGCTGCAACACGGTGGCGAGTGTGGCGAGGGAGTCCATGGGGAATCAGCGGTCGTGTTTCAGGTGGCCAGCAGGCGGCCCAGTTGGTTCTGGCTGGCCAGCAGCGGCGCGCGGTCGTGCATGTCCTGTTGCAGCAACTCGGCCAGTTGGGGTTGCAGGCGCACGGCGGTGTCCAGCTCGAGGTCGTGCCCGGGTGCGTAGGCGCCGAGCTGGATCAGGTCGCGTGCCTTGGTCAGTTTGGACAGCAGGGCGCGTGCGCGGCGTGCGGCCTCGAGCTGCTCGCGCGACACCACGCTGGGCATCACGCGCGAGACCGATCGTTCGACGTCGATGGCGGGGTAGTGACCGGCCTCGGCCAGCTCGCGCGAGAGCACGATGTGGCCATCCAGGATGCCGCGTGCCGCGTCGGCGATGGGGTCGTTGGGGTCGTCGCTTTCGCTCAGCACGGTGTAGAAGGCGGTGATCGAGCCCATGCCGTTCAAGCCGTTGCCGCTGCGTTCCACCAGTTGGGGCAGCTTGGCAAAGCAGCTCGGCGGGTAGCCCTTGGTGGCCGGCGGCTCGCCGATGGCCAGCGCGATCTCGCGTTGCGCCATCGCGTAGCGGGTCAGGCTGTCCATCAGCAGCAGCACGTGCCGGCCTTGATCGCGGAAGTGCTCGGCGATGGCGGTGGCGTAGGTGGCGCCCTGCATGCGCACCAGGGGCGGCGCATCGGCCGGCGCGGCCACCACCACGCTGCGGGCCAGGCCTTCCTCGCCGAGGATGTCCTCGATGAATTCCTTCACCTCACGCCCGCGTTCGCCGATCAGGCCGACCACGATCACGTCTGCGGCGGTGTAGCGGGCCATCATGCCCAGCAGCACCGATTTGCCCACGCCGGTGCCGGCGAACAGGCCGATGCGCTGGCCGCGGCCGACGGTGAGCATGGCGTTGATGGCGCGCACGCCGGTGTCCAGCGGGGTGCGCACGGGGTCGCGGTCCATGGCGTTGATGGGGCGGCGCGTCATCGGCTCGTTGCGCACGTGCTGCAGCGGACCGCGCCGGTCCATCGGCTGGCCATGGGCGTCGACCACTCGGCCGAGCAGGCCGTCGCCCATCGACAGGTGCAGGCCGCGGTCTTCGCTGCGGCGCCAGAGTTGGTTGTCCCGGCCCAGCAGCGGCGGGGCGTGCGGCACGGCGCGGGGCACCACGCGGGCGCCGCTGGCCAGGCCATGGATCTCGCCGGTGGGCATCAGGAAGGCGCGGTCGCCGTTGAAGCCGACCACTTCGGCCAGCACCGGCTGCTGCGCGTCGCCGTGCACTTCGAACACCGAGCCCACCGGCGCACGCACGCCGGCGGCTTCGAGCACCAGACCGGTGACGCGCACCAGCGTGCCCTGGGTCTGCAGCGGCAGCGGCACCGAGGCGTAGGCCTGCAGGTCCTGCAGGTAGTGCAGCCAACGGTCCGTGCGTGAGCCGGCAGTGACATCGGCATCGATCATTCGAGGCCTTCTTCCGGCGCGGGCGTCCATGACGGATCGGCTGGCCGGTCCGGCAGCTCCAGTGCCACCGGCTCGTCGGGCTCACCGGGCCACGCCACCTGGGTGCCCAGTGCCAGCGTGGCGTCGATCCAGCGCGACTCGATGCGCGCGTCGATGGTGCCCGCATCGGTGTCGATCAGGCAGCCGCCGCGTTCGATGGCGGGCTGCGAGACCAGTCGCGCGCCACGGGCAGCCAGCGCATCGAGCGCAGCCTTTTGCACCAGGCTGAAGTCGGCCGGGTTCACTTCGACCACGATCTGCCTGGCGCTCATCAGCACGGCGTGCACGGCTTCCTGTGCCACCCGCGCCACCAGCTCCGGTCGGGTGCTCAGTTCATGGCGCACGACCTGACGCGCCAGCTGCGTGGCCACCTTGGCCACGGCCGCGGCCATGCCTTGTTCCAGCGCATCGAGCTGGCCTTCGAAACTCTGCAGCAGCACGCCGAACTGGCCGCTCATCTGTTGTGCAAAACTCTGCTTGAAGCTGTCCAGCGCGACCAGGCCGTCGCGGTAGCCGTCCTGGTAGCCGCCCTGGCGCGCTGCATTCACCTCGGCCAGCCACTCTTCGGTGCTGGGCTCGGGTGCTGGGGCTTCGGGCTCGGGCTCTTCGGCCAGCGGGGGTTCGTTGAACCCTGGCCCGAAGTTGCCGGGCCGCCAGCTGGCGAAGTCCTGCAGTTCCTCGCGCGGGATGAAGCGGGTGTAGGACGCCGCGGTTCGCGAATTGGGTGGCGGCGGCACCTGCCGCGGATCGATCGGCTTAGAGGAACTCATCGGCGCCTCCGGTGGCCAGCACGATCTGGCCCTCGTCCATCAGGCGGCGCACGATCTTGAGCATTTCCTTCTGCTCGGCTTCCACCTCGGCCACGCGCACCGGGCCGCGCGAGTCGAGATCCTCGCGCAGCGTTTCTGCCGCGCGGCTGGACATGTTCTTGAACACCTTCTCGCGCATCTCCGGCGTGGCGCCCTTGAGTGCGATGACCAGCGATTCGGACTGCACTTCCTTGAGGATGCATTGCACGCCCTTGTCGTCGAGCTTTTCCAGGTCGTCGAAGGTGAACATGTTGTCCATGATCTTCTGCGCCAGGTCGGCATCGCCTTCGCGTATGAAGTCCAGCACCGAGGTCTCCACGGCGGTGCCCAGCAGGTTGATGATCTCTGCCGCGGGCTTCACGCCGCCCAGCGTGGACTTCTTCATGCGCTCGCCACCGGCCAGCACCTTGCTCATCACCTCGTTCAAGTCCTTCAATGCGGTGGGTTGGATGCCGTCGAGCGTGGCGATGCGCACCAGCACTTCGTTGCGCTGGCGCTCGGGCAGCTCCTTCAAGATCAGCGAGGCCTGATCCGCGTCCAGGTGCACCAGGATGGCGGCCACGATCTGCGGGTGCTCGTTGCGCAGCAACTCGGACACGGACTGGGCATCCATCCACTTCAGGCTCTCGATGCCCGTGGTGTCGGTGCCTTGCAGGATGCGGTCCAGCAGCAGGCTGGCCTTGTCCTCGCCCAGGGCCTTGCGCAGCACGTTCTTCACGTACTCGTCGGTGTCGTTGACCAGCATGTGCTGGGCCGCGGCCACCGCGGTGAACTTGGCCAGCACCACGTCGACGCGCTCGCGTGGCACGGTCTTCAGCCGGGCGATGGTCTCGCCGAGCTTTTGCACCTCCTTGGGCGCCAGTTGCTTGAAGACCTCGGCGGCTTCCTCCTCGCCGAGCGACATCAGCAGGATCGCGGAATCTTCCAGGCCTTCGTCGTCCATTGCTCGCAGTCCTTGTCGTCAGGCGGCTTCGCCATTCATCCAGCCACGCAGGATGTTGGAAACCGCCTGCGGATTGGTGCGGGCCAGGCCCCGCGCGTCGTCCAGCTGCTTGGCGGCATGATTGACCTCGAGCGCCAGCGTCTCTTCGGCGCCCGGCAGCTTCTGCGTGTCGTCCACCAAGGCGTCGAGCTGGGTGCCGCGGGCGCTGGCCTCGGCGGCTGCGGCGTCCTTTTCGGCCTGGGTGGGCTCGGGTGGCTTCAATGCGGGGCGGATCACCGCGAAGACCAGCAACAGCGCCACGGTCAACAGCGACAGCGGCACGGCGCTGGCCCGCACCAGGTCCAGCAGCCAGGGCTGCTTCCAGAACGGCACTTCCTCTGGCTTGACCGTGGGCTCGGTGCGGAAGGGGATGTTCACCACCTTGACCGAGTCGCCACGCTCCTTGCTGAAGCCCACGGCCTCCTGCACCAGCGCGGTGATCTTGTCGAGCTCTTCCTGCGGCAGGGCGGTGGTGGTGGTCTTGCCCTTGGGGTCGGTGCTGCTGCGGTGGTTCACCAGCACGGCGGCGTTCAGGCGCTTGATCATGCCGGTGGCATTGCGCTTGACGCTGACGGTCTTGTCCACCTCGTAGTTGATGACGTTCTCGCGCCGAACGTTGCCTCCAGCGCTGCCCACCTGGGCGGCCTGCAATGGCGCCGAAGCGCCGGTGAGCGGCGCGGTGGCGGGCGTGCCCGGCTGGTTGCTGGCCGCGCCAGGCACGCCGCTGGGCTGGGCCAGCGCGCCGTTGCTCAGATCGGCCGTGCGCTGGCTGCGCAGCGTGGCCTCACCCTGCTGGTTGGGCTTGTAGGCTTCGGACGTGGACTCCTGCTGCGTGAAGTCGATCTCGGCACTGACCGTGGCACGCAGGTTGTCTCGGCCCAATGCGGGCTCGAGGATGTCCAGCACCCGCTTCAAGTGGGTGTGCTCGACCTGCTGCACGTACTGCAGCTGCTGGGTGTCGAGTGACTGCTGCGCGGACTCCTGCGGGCCGGCCAGCGGCGTGCCGTTCTGGTCCAGCACCGTCACGGCCTTGGGCGACAGGTCGGGCACCGACGAGCTCACCAGGTGCACGATGCCGGCAATCTGCGCGCGGTCCAGAGTGTGGCCGCTGCGCAGCGTGACCACGACCGAGGCGCTGGGCTTCTGCTGCTCGCGATAGAAGCCGTTCTGCGCGGGCATGGCCAGGATCACCCGGGCCGTTTCCACCGAGGCCAGTTGCTGGATCGACTTGCCCACCTCTTCGCTCAGCGCGCGCTGCAACTGCGTGCGCTCCTGCAATTGCGACTGGCCAAACTTGGCGTTGTCCATCAGCGCATAGCCGCTGGTGCTGGCCTTGGGCAGACCGGCCTGCGACAGCTTCATGCGCAGCTCGGCCACGCGATCGGCCTGCACCATGATCACGCCGCCGTCGAGCACCTTGGAGTTCACGCCCATCTGGCGCAACTGGTCCAGCACTGGGGCAGCGTCCTTGTCGGGCATGCCGTTGGGGTAGAGCGGCGCGAGGTTGCTGGACTGGCTCCACAGGGCCAGCGACACCAGCACGGCCAGCAGACCAGCCACGCCGGCACCCATCAGCAACTTGGCTCGCATGGGCAGGGCGGCCAGGCGCGCCAAGGGGCCACGCGACGGTTCGACCGCCGCACGTTCTGCGGCGGCGTTCTGCGGAATGACGGCGGTGAGGTTGGCGTCCATCGGACCTGCGACGTAGACAAACAGAAGAAGGGGCCGAAAGGCTCCTCGAATGAGATCGATTGTTCGGCAGGGCCTGGCGGCGGCATGGCGCAAACAGCCCGCATTTCGCGCTTCAGTTCCGCCCATCGCGGCCGAGGGCCGGGCCTAGAGTTCGGGTGGTGGAAATGCCTGCCCATGGATCTCAAGCTCAAACCCTTTGACTTCGCCGCCGCGGTGGCCAAGGCGGGCCTGCGCACCGACGGCATGCCCGTGGGCAAGCCCAAGGCGGCGGAGCCGGGCAGCTTTCAGGCCACGATGTCGCAAGCCCTGCGCGAGGTGAGCGATGCGCAGAACGAGACCACCACGCTGCAGCAGGAGTTGCAGCTGGGCAATCCCACGGTGGGCCTGGAGCAGACCATGATGTCGATGCAAAAGTCGCAGATCGGTTTCCAGGCCGCGCTGTCGGTGCGCAACCGGCTCGTGCAGGCCTACAGCGAGATCATGAACATGCAGGTCTGAGCCGCACGGCGCCGGGTGGCGCCGACAGCGCACTGCAGGGCTTCAAGAGGGGGCGCAAGGCCGCACGGCGGGCATCGGCAGCTCGGGTGCACACACCGCCGGGCGTCCCAGCCGAGAGACCTGCACGCGCAGTTGTTCGCCCGTCGGTGCGGCCAGCAGGATCGGGCCTGCGGCGATCGGGCTCAGGCCCTGCATCGCATCGAAACTCTGCGTGGCGGCCTGCAGCAGGCTCACGCCGGGGTGGTCCTGGTGCGTCACCAACTTCAGCACCGCGGCGTCGCCCGCCCGGCAATCTGCCTGGGGGCTGGTGCTGACCGCATAGCACCAACGGTTGCCGGTCTGGAAGCTCACGTGCAGCGGCCGTCCCAGGCGCACGGCCTCGTGCCGCGTCTCGCCCAGGTCCATGGCCAGGTGCTCGGCGGCCGAGCGCAGGCGATGGCGCGCCAGCATGGCCGACAGCGAGGGCACGGCCACCCCCATCAACACGGCCACCATGGCCAGCGCGATCATCAGCTCCAGCAGGGTCAGGCCACGTGCTGGGGTGCGTGGCGGGCGGGGACGGGGCATCGGCGCGCTCGGCTCAAAGGTTCCAGCAGCGGCCGTTCGGACGAAACTGGCTGAGTGCGCCGTTGACCTGCAGGCTCAGCACCGGGCATTCGCGGTCGAGGGCCTGGCTGGGCTCGGCGCGGGCGACCGCTTCATAGCTGTCCGGGCCGCCGCTGCGCAGTTCAATTCGGTAGTGGCCGGCGGCGCTGCGGGCCGAGGTGCTGCCAACGAGTTGATCCAGGCGCTCGGCATAGCGGCCGTGGACGCGGCGAAAGCGCTCCTGGCCCCATTGCAGGCGTTGCAGGGCAGCGGTGGCGTCGACGCGTCGGCTGCGCGCCAGCTGTTCCAGGAAGGTGGGCATGGCCGCTGCGCCCAGCACGCCGATCACGGCCAGCGTGATGGCCACCTCCACCAGCGAAAGGCCATGGCGCGACCGCGGGCTGCGCAGCGGCTGGGCCGTGCAAGGCGGGTTCACGGCGTGCCTCGCGCGACGGGTCAACCGATCGACAGCAAGCGGCGCCGCTTCTGGGTCTGGTCGATGTAGCGTTGCAGCGTGCGCTCGGCTTCCGGCGTCATGCCCTGCAGCTCGCAGCCCAGGCGGGCGCCGTGCGATTGCGGCTGGATCGAAGTCACGTGCTGAAGCTTGAGCGTGGCGGCCAGGCGGGTGACCGGATCGAGCTCCATGCGCACACCATGCAGCACGCCGCCCACTTCGAGCGGTGGCACATCGTCTGGCAACAGCAGCGAACAGCCGCCGATGCTCAGGTCCAGCACCCGCAGTGACAGCTGCATCTCGGGCAATGCGGGGTGTCGAAACAGCGCCTGCGGGGCAGCGCGTTCGAGGGTGCGCACGCGATAGGCCTGGCGACGCTGCAGGCGCAAGACGGTGGCGGGCAGGCGCGCCTGCAGCGCGCAGCTGCTGACACTGCGCACCAGCACCAGTTCTTCCAGGTCGAACTGCAGCTTGACCGCGTCCAGGTAGGCCACGGCGGTGGCTTCATCGCCGGCGATGAGGGTCGGCAGTCGCGAATCGTTGGATTCCGCGCGCAGCGAGATGCGTGCGGTGTGGCCGTCCACCGACCACAGCACGGTGTCCAGGCCTGCACCGCTGGGCGAGCTGACCTGGATCGGCGTGCTGGTGTCGTTGAGCTGGCGCATCAGCGCCAGCACCTCACGCGGATCATGGACGCGAAACGCCGCGTTCGGATCGGATGCGCCATGCGCGTCGAGGACGGCAGGCTGGGTGTCCAGGAAGGCCATGGCGGGTACCTTGCGTTGAGAGGTTCGAGGCGGCGATCAGTGCAAGGTCTTGGGCTTGCCTGCCAGCACCTGGTCCAGGTCGTCCAGCCAGGGCTCGGCCAGGTGACGGATCTCGGCATCGTTGACCAGGATGCGCTGCATGATTCGCGACTTGAGCTGGCTCTCCTCGCTGCTGAGCTGGCTGCCCTTGGCAGCGTTCTTGAGCTGGCTGATGAGCAGCACGCAGGCGCCCTCGAGCTTGATCACGTGGTCCCAGTTGCCAGCGCGGGCGGCATCGAGCATTTCGGCGCTGGCCTTCTCGATGGCCTCGTAATAGCTGAGGAGTTGGGTGTTCATGGCGATTTGCATGGCGTGTCACTCAGATTCGGTTCAGCACTTCTTTGTGCTCGGCGATCGAGGTCCACGCCTCGCGCAGCGGCTGCATCAATCGGCGGCACTCGTCCAGCGCCTGGAGGTCGCCCCGCAGGTTGGCCTGCGTCAGGCGCAGGCAGATGTAGGCATACAGGTCGGCCAGATCGGCGGCCAGCTGGCCACCGGCATTGAGGTTGAGCGCCGCCTTCAAGCCCTCGTCCACGATGCGCACGGCGTGGCTCAGCGCGGTGTTCTTGGTTGGCACGTCCTTGTTTCGGATGGCCCCCTCGGCCCGCAGCAGGGCCGTGAAAAAGGCCTCGAAGAGCAGGCTCACCAGCTGGTGCGCGGAGGCGTTCGACACGGCCGTCTGTGCCCCAACCTGCTGATAGGCCCCGGCAAAGCTGTGGGCGTTCATGGAACGAGAACCGAATGGTGCGCTGTACATCATGGTGGGTGGATGTGTGCAGTGGGTGGGTCGCGGGCTGATGCATGGTTATCGGACCGCTGCCGCCGACACTTGAGCCACGATTGGCGCGGCTTGCTCGGCGCAATTCAGGGCCGGCCAAAGGCCCTGGCCACGTCGCCGACGGCGCCCGGCCGACCGCGTGCGATCGGCGGTGAGCAGCGGATCCGGGCGGACGCGCGTGCGCACCGCGCCATGCCCTGCGGGCCGGCGCAGCTCCCCCCGGCCGGGCCGGGGTCAGGCGGTGGACTTGTTCATCGCAGTGATCTGCTGCGACAGGTAGGTGCTGGTGGCGTTGAGCGAGGCCATCTGCGTGTCGAGCGCGTTGTACCGGGCCCGCATGCGGGTTTCGGTCAGGCTCAGACGCAGGCTCATCGCATCCTGGCTCTTCGAGTTGCGCGTCAGGAAGTCCTTCAAGCCCTGTGTTCGACTCGCGAAGGCACCCTCGCTGCCGAGTGCGGCGTCGCCCAGCTGGCGCCAACGTTGCATGTAACCCGTGCTGGCGTTGTCGCTGCCGCTGGCGGCGAACATCTTCTTCAGCTCGCCCAGGTTGCCCAGGGCGTTGTCGAGCTTGGACGAATCCAGCGACATCGTGCCATCGGCCTTGAGCGCCAGGCCCACGTCGGACAGGCGCGTGAAGGTGCTGGATGCCGTGCTGCCTTGATTCAGCACCGCACGCAACTGGTTCTGCAATGCGACGGCGCTCTGGTCGCCCTGCAGCGCGCCAGCGGTCTTGTTGTCGGCGTTGTAGGCGGTCTGCGTGTGCAGGTAGTTGGCCAGGTCGTTGAAGGCGCTGACGAAATCGGTCACCTTCTTCTTGATGCTGTCGGTGTCTGGCTGCACCGTCACTTCCACGGGCGTGGTGGTGGGCTTTTGCAGCGTGATGGTCAGGCCGTCGACCACATTGTTCAGCACGTTGCTGGCCGAGCTGATGTCGATGCCGTTGATCTGCGCTTCGGCGTTGACGGCTTGCTGCGAGCGCGTCATTGGCGACGCCGCGGTGGCGCTGTAGTTCAGCGCGGACAGACCGGTGTTGGCGTCGCCGTCGTCGCTGCTCTCGGCGGCGGTGATTCGGAAGCCGTTCTCTGCGCCGGTGTCCTTGGAGCGCAGCGAAAGGCGCGCGCCATTGGCGTCGGTGACGATGCTGGCCGTCACGCCGGCGTTGGCGCCGTTGATCTTGTCGCGGATGCTGGCCAGGCTGGTTTCGCCCGCACCGATGCTGATGGTCACGGGCGAGGCGCCCGCCTTGGCGGCAAAGCCGCTGGTGGGCGTTCCGGTCCAGGTGCCAAGCTCGATGGTGAGCGAACCTTCGTTCAGCGTGGCGCTGCTGGAGGCCTGGGCCGATGAGGTGACGGTCTGGCTGGCGGCCAGCTTGGTGACCTGTACCGAGTAGTTGCCGGCGACGGCATTGCTGCCCGTGGCGACCTTGACCGAGCTCGCGTCGGCCGACGCTCCGATCGTGCCGCTCCAGATCACGGCCGAGGACAGGTCGGCGCTCTTGTCGCGCAGTGCGGCGAAATAGCTCTGCAGCTTGCCGAAGCTGGACAGCTTGGTGTTGATGGACTCGGCCTGGGTCTTGAGCAGATTCAGTGGCCTGCTCTCAACCGCCATCAACTGGGTAACGATGGAGTTGACGTCCAGTCCGCTGCCGATGCCGGCCGAACTGAGTGAACCTTGGTTGGTGACTGACGTGACCATGGATTTGCTCCTATACGTTCGTGGTTTCGGCCAGCTTGAACACGACTTGAGTCGCCGTTACAAATTGGTTCGAATCCGTCCGCGCCAGGTCGGCGCCGTGCGCCGGTCCAGGGTCGATGCCGAGGGCGTTGTCGTCAGCCTTGCAGCAGCTTGAGCACCTGCTGCGGCAGCTGGTTGGCCTGCGCCACCATCGCGTTGCCGGCCTGCTGCAGGATGTTGGCCCGGCTCAGGTTGGCGGTTTCCGCCGCGAAATCGGCATCCATGATCCGGCTGCGGGCGGCCGACTGGCTTTCCACACCGACCTGCAGGTTGGAGATCACCGCCTCGAACCGCGACTGCGATGCGCCGAGGGTCGCGCGCTCCGAGTTCACGAAGTTCAGGGCCAGGTCGATGTTGTCCATCACCGTGTGCACGGCGGCCACGTCCGTCGTGTTGTCGATCACCGCACGACCGCTGCCGCTGTTGTCGGTGCCCGCGACGATCGTGATGGCGGCAGCCGCCGTCATGTCCTGGGTGGTGATGTCGATGGTGTCGTTGCTGGTGGTGTTGGCCCCCACCTGGAAGGTCTGGGCGGCCGCTTCGGCGCCGAGGATGTGCTTGCCGTTGAAGGTGGTGCCAGCGAGCACACGCTGGATTTCCTTGGACAGCTCGCCGAATTCCTTGTCCAGCGAATCCTTGTCGGCGGCGCTGTTGGTGGCATTGGAGGCTTGCACCGCCAGCTCACGCATGCGCTGCAGCGAGTCGCCGACCTTGGACAGGGCGCTTTCCGCCGTCTGCGCCATCGAGATGCCGTCGTTGGCATTGCGGATGGCAACGTTCATGCCACGCACCTGCGTGTTCATGCGTTCTGCAATCGCCAGGCCGGCGGCATCGTCCTTGGCCGAGTTGACGCGCAACCCGGACGACAGGCGCTGCATCGACATGGCCAACGACGACTGCGACGTGTTCAGGTTGCGTTGCGCATTCAGCGACGCCAGGTTCGTGTTGATCGTCTGGGGCATGTTGAGCACTCCACAAGAATCGATGATCTCCGGAGACCTCGCCTGACCGGATTCGGTTGGCTGGGCTTCCAGACCGCGCCACTGCAAATGCGGCAGCGTTCAAACGGATTCTCAACGTCGCCGTCGAGTTCGATTCGTGGATATGCGGGACGATCGGCGGCCAGTTCCGCGTGGAAGGGTGTCTGAAAAGCGGTGCAACGCGCCTGTGCCCTGGGAGGTCAGTGCGCGTTGCTATCCGGTGCCGATGACCGGCGGCCCGGGGCCGGCGGCGATGACGATGCTGGCCGACCCCGGGATCGAGGTCAGGCCGCGGTCATCGAAGCAGCGAGAGGACTTGTTGAGGCAATTGGTTCGCCTGCGCGACCATCGCGTTGCCCGCCTGTTGCAGGATGTTGGCACGGCTGAGGTTGGCGGTTTCCGCCGCGAAGTCCGTGTCCATGATCCGGCTGCGGGCCGACGACTGGTTCTCGACGTTGACCTGCAGGCTGGCGATGACCGAGTCGAAGCGCGACTGCGAAGCGCCCATGATGGCGCGCTGGCCGCTGACGGTGTCGATGGCCTTGTCGATGTTGTCGATCACCGTGCGGATGGCCGTGGCGTCCGCGGTGTTGTCGATCACTGCACGGCCTGCACCGGTGTTGTCGGTGCCGGCCACTGTCGAGATCGTCGCATCGGCGGTCATGTCGATCGTGGTGATGTCGATGGTGTCGTTGCTGGACGTGTTGGCGCCGACCTGGAAGGTCTTGGTACCGGCCTCCGCGCCCAGGATGTGCTGGCCGTTGAACGACGTGCCACCCAGTACGCGCTGGATTTCCTTGGACAGTTCGCCGAATTCCTTGTCCAGCGAATCCTTGTCGGCGTTGCTGTTCGTGGCGTTGGCGGCCTGCACCGACAACTCACGCATGCGTTGCAGCGAATCGGTCACCTTGCCGAGCGCGCCTTCAGCGGTCTGCGACATGGAGATACCGTCGTTCGCATTGCGCACGGCGACGTTCATGCCACGCACTTGCGAGTTCATGCGCTCGGCGATCGCCAGACCGGCGGCGTCGTCCTTGGCAGAGTTGACACGCAGGCCCGACGAGAGGCGCTGCATGGACAGGGACAGCGAGGATTGCGACGTGCTGAGGTTGCGCTGCGCATTCAACGACTGCATGTTGGTGTTGATGGTCATGGGCATGGTGAGAGCTCCTGAAGGTTTCCACAAATCCCGGCAATAAGCGCCGACGTTGACTCGGGTGGCCACCCGACTTCTCTGGCAAGCCACCGTTGCTGATCGCACCAGGCCCCATGCCTGTTGCGAACCGCCCGCGCTAGTCGCCTCCGGTTGTTCGAGCAAACGCTGGTTTGCCTGATTCCATCGGCCGGCTAACCGGACCGCGGGGGACTTTCGTTCCGCCCGTTGGACTGGGTATCGGCGAAGCGATTTCTGAACTTGAGGGGAATTTGCATCGCTGTTCACCAGACGGCGGGCTTGACCCAGGGTGCCGGCCTGTGGCTGCGTCCGGCCCTGGAGTCGAGATCCCAGCGCCGCTTGTAGGAAGTTGCCTGACACGGCCGGGGGAAGAACAGGGACTGAAGAAGGGGAAATGGACTGATGTTTCCGCCTTGTTGCGATCACTACAGTTCGTTTCACACCAACGCCCACCGAACCATCCCTGGAGAACCGACATGAATGCAGACCAAATCCTCGCCGAGATCCGTGAAGCCAATCTGTCGTACCTGATGCTGGCGCAGACGCTGATCCGCGTCGACCGCGACCAGGCCCTGTTCCGCCTGGGCGTGAGTGAAGACACCGCCAACCTGATCGGTGCGCTCAGCCCCGCCCAGATGATGAAGATCGCCGCTGGCAACACGCTGCTGTGTCGCATGCGCAGCGACGACGACGTGGTCTGGGGCCTGCTCACCAGCCATGGCAAGTCCTCGGCCAACGACAGCGTGTCCCGCCTGCATGCGTCCATCCTGATGGCGGGCCGCCATCAAGAGGCCGCATGAATGGACACCCCCCCGGAGCGCCTTCGGCGCTGCCCCCAGAGGGGGCGCCGCCAGCGGCCCGGCGGAGCCGGTTCCGCGGCGGCTGCTGGGCTTGAGGCCCGCGCGACTTGCAGAACACAGTAGTCAGTAACTCAAACAGTAAGAGGACATCATGCGAGCCAAGAGCATCCTGACCGAAGCGCGGCAAATCGATACCGCCGTCGAGCTCATCCACCTGGGCGCCCGCCTGCAGGTGCTGGAAAGCGAGACCAACCTGAGCTACGAGCGGCTGTTGCGCCTGTACAAGGAGGTCGCCGGCAAGAGCCCCAGCAAGGGCCAGCTGCCGTTCTCCACCGACTGGTTCATGACCTGGCAGCCCAACATCCACGCCAGCCTGTTCCTCAACATCCACGAGTACCTGAACAAGGTGGCCGAGCTCGAAGAGATCGAGACCGTGATCAAGGCCTACAAGCTGTACCTCGAGCAGGTCACGGCGCAGGGGCTGGAGCCGCAGTTGTCGGTGACTCGCGCGTGGCGCCTGGTCAAGTTCATCGACAACGGCATGTTGACCATGACCGCCTGCAGCAAGTGCGGCGGCCACTTCGTCACCCACCCGCACGAGATCGCGCGCCACTATGTGTGCGGCCTGTGCAACCCGCCAGCGCGTGCCGGCAAGGGTCGGCATGCTGGTGCGATCCGCGTCAGCGATCCGGTCGAGGCCTGCCTGGTGCCGCACTGAGGTGCGCACCGATCACGAGTTACTGCGCAATGTTTCACGGACCCCATCCGTGCCAGTGCGCTCAAGTCGGCGTGTTTGTGGTCCGATATCCCTGGTGATTGATTGAGCTTTTGTTTGCTTGTCTCCTCCTAGCACATCCCCTGTGCTTTCCAGGCAGGTCCCCACAAGGACCTGCCTTTTTTCTGTCCGGCACGCTGCCCAAGGGCCCGTGCGGCCTTCAGCCGAGGGGTGGCGCTGCCGATACAGACGCATGGGGTCCGTCCCGCGTGCTGCAGTTTGCGCGGTCGGGCGATGTTGGCCGAGCCAACGCAAACGACATGACTCGCCGGCATCCCCGGCGCCTGAACTGCCATGCAAAGCACCCTGACTCAAGCTGCCAAGGCGACGCCATCGCGAGCCACTTCCGGCACGGCAACGGACAAGCCCGCCACTCCGGCCGCGGAGCCCGGCTTTGCGCAGCAGTGGGGCCAGCTGTCGCTGGTGTTGGATGCCACCCAGCGCGAGATGCGAGCCGACTCGCCCTGGTTGGTGCGTCTGCGAGCCGTGCAAGATCGAGCGCTTCGGCTCTACAGCACGCGGGGTGATGCGTCGCTCTACCACCTGATCTACACGGCCGGGCACTTCACCGAGCGCTACAGCAGCCACCACAGCCTGCTTTGCATGGTGATTGCACACAGTGTGGCCAAGGCCCTGAACTGGTCGGCCGAATTGATCAGCAGCATGGACATGGCCAGCCTGACGATGAACGCTTCGATGCGGGTGCTGCAGGACTCGCTGGCAGCGGGCACACCGCTGATCACCGGCAAGGTGCGTGCCGAGATCGACGGCCACGCCGTGGCCTCGGCTGAACTGCTGGCCGCTTGCGGTGCCACCGATGTCGTCTGGATGGACATCGTGCGCCTGCACCACGACGACAGCTGCAAGAAGCTGCCGCTGGCCGAGCTGGGCGATGCGCAGCGCGCTGCCCGCGTGCTGCGGCGCGTGGACCAGTTCGCGGCCAAGCTCAGCCGACGGGCGACGCGGGCGCCGATGTCGCCGGTGAAGGCCGCGCGCGAGGCCTGTGTGGGCGCGGACGGCGCGCCCGACGAGATCGGCGCCGCGCTGCTCGGCGCGGTGGGCCTGTACCCGCCGGGCAGCTGCGTGGAGCTGGTCAGCAACGAGATCGGCCTGGTGGTGGCCCGCGGCAAGCGCGCCAACCAACCCAAGGTGGGTGTGCTCATCATGGGCAACGGGGCCCCGCTGGGCCTGCCGCTGCTGCGCGACTGTCACGACGAGCGCTATGCCGTGCGCGGCGCATTGAGCGTGAGTGCCATGAAGACCAAGGCGCCGCACGACGCCATGCTGGCGGCCAGCCCGTAAGCACGCCTGACCCTGCCGGAAAGGCAGCGCTTTTCCGGCGACCCGAGCGTTGCCCGGCGCCGCACACTTGCCCGGATGAATTGGGTCACCTTGCCCCGCGTGCGCCTGCCCTGGCCCACGCCTGCCCTGGCGGTGTGGACGCTGGCCTGGGGCGTGTTCGCGCTGTTGCGCGATGCCGCGCCCAACGCCTCGTTGGCCGCGGGATTGACCGTGGGGGCCGTGGGCGCATGGGCCTGGCCTGGTTCGGTCTGGCGGCGGGGCCTGATCGGGCTGGGCTTTCCCATGTCGCTCGCGCTGACCGGTTTGGCGGCCGGCCTTCCGCCGCTGGCCTGGGCCGCGGCGCTGGTGGCGCTGGCCTTGATCTATCCCATGCAGACCTGGCGCGACGCGCCGATGTTCCCCACGCCGGCCGATGCGCTGTCGGGCCTGGGCGCGGCCACGCAACTGCCTGCCGGCGCCCGCGTGCTGGATGCCGGCTGCGGCTTGGGCCACGGCCTGCGTGCGCTGCGGCACGCCTTGCCCGCGCAGCGCATCGAAGGCATCGAACGCAGTTGGCCATTGGTCGGCATGACGGCCCTGTGCTGCCGCTGGGCGCACGTGCGGCAGGGCGACATGTGGCGACAACCCTGGCAGGGGCTGCAGCTCGTGTACCTGTTCCAACGCCCGGAAAGCATGGCGCGGGCCTGGGCCAAGGCCGAGGCGGAGATGGCACCGGGCGCCTGGCTGGCCAGTCTGGAATTCGAAGTGCCCGGGCGCCAGGCCGATGCCGTGCTGCGCCGCGTGCCGGGCAAACCGGTGTGGCTGTACCGGGTGAATCAGGCGGCCGTGGCCGGCGGCACTCAACCCGGCGCCGCCAAGGCCGATAAGTCCCCAGAGTGCCTGCCTCGCAAGGCAGGCCCACAACATCGCGGATAACCAAACACCATGTTCGTCATCGTCGGTTGGGTTCTCGCTCTTGGTTGCATCTTCGGCGTGTACATCGTGCACGGCGGCAACATCGGGGTGATCCTGCACGCACTGCCCTTCGAAATGATCACCATCTTCGGGGCAGCCTTCGGCGCCTTCCTGGCCAACAACCAGATGAAGGTGGTCAAGGCGTCGCTGAAGGGCCTGGGCCAGTGCTTCAAGGGCAGCAAGTTCAGCAAGGCGCGCTACATGGAGCTGCTGGCGCTGATGTTCGACATCCTGCAGAAGGCGCGCAAGGAAGGCCTGATGTCCATCGAGAAGGACGTCGAGGACCCGCACAGCTCGCCGCTGTTTCAGAAGTACCCCACCGTGGGCAGCGATCACCACGTCACCGAGTTCATCACCGACTACCTGCGCATGATGGTTTCCGGCAACCTCAATGCCCACGAGATCGAAAGCCTGATGGACAGCGAGATCGAGACGCACCACCAGGAAGAACACGCCGCGGTGGCGGCCATTGCGCGCCTGGCGGGCGGCCTGCCCGCGTTCGGCATCGTGGCGGCTGTGCTGGGTGTGGTCAACACCATGGGCTCGGTGGGCCAACCCCCGGCCGTGCTGGGGGGCATGATCGGCTCGGCGCTGGTCGGCACCTTCCTGGGCATCTTGCTGGCCTACGGCTTCGTTGAACCACTGGGTGGCCTGCTGGAGCAGAAGGTCGAAGACGCGGGCAAGGAATTCCAGTGCATCAAGACCACGCTGCTGGCCAGCATGCAGGGCTATGCCCCGCAAGTGGCCATCGAGTTTGGACGCAAGGTGCTGTTCTCCGGCGATCGCCCGACCTTCGGCGAACTCGAAGCGCACGTCAAGAAGAAATAAATGGCAGGCGACGCAAAGAAGCTTCAGCCCATCATCATCAAGCGGGTGAAGAAGGGCGGGCACACAGCCCATGGCGGCGCGTGGAAGATCGCCTACGCGGACTTCGTGACGGCCATGATGGCGTTCTTTCTGCTGATGTGGTTGCTGGGCTCCACCACCGAGGGCGACAAGAAGGGCATTGCCGACTACTTCCAGTCGCCGCTCAAGGTGGCGTTGCTCAATGGCGGCAGTGGCTCGGGCGATTCGTCCAGCCTGGTCAAGGGCGGTGGCGACGACCTCACCCGCCAGGGCGGCCAGGTGAAGAAGGGCGATGTGCCCGCCGAGCGCAGCACCATCAACCTGCGCCGCCTGAAGGAAGAGCAGCAGCGTGCCGAGGCCGGCAAGCTCAAGGAGCTGCAGGACAAGGTGGAGAGCGAGCTGCGCAACAACGCCAAGCTGTCGCAATATGCCTCGCAGATCAAGCTGGACATGACCCGCGACGGCCTGCGCATCCAGATCGTCGACGAGCTCGCCAGGCCCATGTTCGACAGCGGCAGCGCTGTGGTCAAACCCTACATGCGCGAGCTGCTGCGCGCCATCGGCAGCGTGCTGATCGAGGTGCCGAACCGGCTCACGCTCGAAGGCCACACCGATGCGCAGCCCTTCTCGGCCGGCGACCGCGGCTACAGCAACTGGGAGCTGTCGGCCGACAGGGCCAACGCCTCGCGACGCGAGCTGGTCGGCGGTGGCCTCACCGAGGAGCGCGTGCTGCGCGTGCAGGGCCTGGCCTCGAGCGCGCTGTTCAATCGCGACGACCCGCTGGACCCACAGAATCGCCGCATCAGCATCATCGTGATGAACCGCGAGGCCGAGGACCGTGTCTACCGCCCGGTGGTGCCGGCCGAGCCCGCGGCCGCCGACGATGCAGAACCCACGATCCGTCCGGAGAAGCCCAAGCTGGTGTCAAGTCAGACACCGTCCGGCCGATAAACCGCTGGCAACACGCTGCCTCAAACACGCCGCAAGCACGCCGCACCGACCGCCCGCTGTTCGCCGCCACGCCCTTTCGCTGCCAACCATCTGCCCCAAGGATTGTCATGAGCACTCCATCCGACCTGAAATTCCTGATCGTCGATGACTTCTCCACCATGCGTCGCATCGTGCGCGGCCTGCTCAAGGAAATGGGTTGCAACAACGCCGAAGAGGCCGAGGACGGCTCGCATGCGCTGCAGATGCTCAAGCAGCAGCGCTTCGATTTCGTGGTCAGCGACATCAACATGCCCAACATGAACGGCTTCGATCTGCTCAAGGCGATCAAGGCCGACGAGAACCTCAAGCACCTGCCGGTGCTGATGGTGACGGCCGAGGCGCGCAAGGAAGACATCGTGCTGGCGGCGCAGAGCGGTGCGGCGGGCTACATCGTCAAGCCTTTCACCAAGGCCACCTTGGAAGAGAAGGTGCAGAAGATCATGCAGAAGATCGCCGCCACCGCCTGAGCTTCCGGGAGCCCGACATGAAGATGGAAGACCTTACCGCCATGGTCCCGACCGAGGGTTTCATGGCCTCGCCCGAGGTGTTTCAACAGATCGGTTCCATCACCCGTCTGCTGCACGACACCATGCAGAAGCTGGGTGTGATGCCGCAGTTGCAGATCGCCGCCGACGGACTGCCCGATGCGCGCAGCCGCCTCACCTACATCGCCACCAAGACGGCCGCCGCGGCCGACAAGGTGCTGAATTCGGTGGAACAGGCCAAGCTCGAACAGCACCACATCGCCGAGCAGACTCGCCAGCTCGCCTGCGCGCTGACCACCGATCCGGTGAAGGCCGTGGCCTCGGGCGCCGTGCTCAATTTCGTCAATGACGTCGAGGCGCGCTCGCAGGTGATCGATGCCCACCTCACCGACATCATGCTGGCGCAGGACTTCCACGACCTCACGGGCCAGGTGGTGGCCAAGGTGGTGGCCCTGGCCAACGAACTGGAAGACAGCCTGCTCAAGCTGTTGGTGCAGGTGGTGCCGCCGGATCAGCGCGAGAAGGTGGACCCGAACGTGCTGCACGGCCCCGTGGTGAACCCGGAAGGGCGCACGGACGTGGTCGCCAACCAGGGCGAAGTGGACGATCTGCTCGCCAGCCTGGGCTTCTGACGCGGCGTTGGCGCCCCGCCTGGCTCGGGACACCGGGCACGGTTTCAAGTGGCGACGAAGTTGCCGGAAGTAAAGCTCGGTGACCGCACCGTAAATCCGCTTGGAGGGCCCCGGCCCGCCGACCTCACAATGGGCGATTGGAGATCGTCTTGGGGGGTCGAACCGTGCAAGCCATTGATGAACCCGTGAACCTCGTGCCAGACCCGGTGGCCAACCCGCCGGGCCTGCCAGCGCTTGGCCTGGCGCTGAGCGCCGCTGCGGCCCTGGCCGCCTGCGGTGGTGGTGACAACGGCCTGGACGGCCCTTTCGCGCGCAGCGCCGAAACCAGCACGCAGCGCCACATCCTGGGCGTCGATGCGGCTGCCGCATCGGCAAGCGCCAGCCCGGTGCCTTCCGAATCCGAGCTGATGGATTGGGCCGAACTGGCCTACCCGCAGTACTTCCCCACGCACCAGACCGATCTGCAATCGGCCCCGTATGTCTACCGTTACTACGCTGGTACCGCCAACTACATTGGCGTGGCCGGCGGCATGGTCTACGTGCTCGGGCCGGTCGCCGGCAGTGCCGAAGTGCCGGCGGCCGTGGGCACCTTGGCGGAGTTTGCCCCCCGGGTGTTTGCGCGCCGAGCCCCGGCCAGCGACGCCGATGCGGCACGCTTTCTGGCGCAGGCCACGCTGGGCTTCACGGACTCCGACATCGCCGATGTGCGTTCGCTGGGCTACGTGGGCTGGCTGAGCCGCGAGTTCGTCAAGCCCGTCTCGCCTGGCAACTGGGACTGGTTGGAGGGCAAGGGCATCGACCAGAACCTCGACAACCGCAATTCGGGCGTTGGTGTGGACGCACAGGTGTGGCAGCGCCTGATCGGGGCCAGCGATGGCCTGCGCCAGCGAGTGGCGCTGGCGTTGTCCGAGATCTTCGTGGTCGGCCTGGACGGCATCACCGGCCCGTGGAAGCAGTTTCAACTGGCCAACTGGTGGGACCTGCTGGCCAACGGCGCCTTTGGCACCTACCGTTCGCTGCTGGAGGCGGTGACGCTGAACCCGGGCATGGGGGTGTACCTCAACATGGCAGGCAGCCAGAAGGAGAACACCGCCACGGGCCGCATGCCGGACGAGAACTATGCGCGCGAGGTGATGCAGCTGTTCTCGATCGGCCTGTATGCGCTCAACCCGGACGGCAGCGTGCAACGCGACGCGACGGGCAAGGCCGTCGAGTCCTACACGCAGGACACGGTCAGCCAGCTGGCGCGGGTGTTCACCGGCTGGGCCGTGGACGCCCGCCGGGGCGACACCACCCCCGAGCAGGCCCGCCGGCCCATGGTGCTCAACGCCAGCCTGCACTCCACGCTGCAGGCCAAGTTCCTGGGCACGACGGTGCCCGTCAACACCGATGGCAACACGGCGCTGCGCATGGCCCTGGACACCCTGGCCAATCACCCGAACGTCGGACCCTTCCTGGGCCGCCAGTTGATCCAGAAGCTGGTGACCAGCAACCCCAGCGCGCCCTATGTGGCGCGTGTGGCGGCCGCGTTCGCCAACAATGGCGCTGGCGTGCGCGGCGACCTGAGCGCGGTGGTGCGGGCGGTGCTCACCGACGAGGAGGCGCGCAGCGCCGCGGGCCTGACCGATCCTCAGTTCGGCAAACTGCGTGAGCCGGTGCTGCGCTTCGTGCAGTGGGCGCGGACCTTCAAGGCCAGCTCGCTCAGCACCAACTGGACGATCGGCAACCTGAGCGACCCGGCCACGCGGCTGGGGCAGAGCCCGTTGCGCTCGCCCTCGGTGTTCAATTTCTTCCGCCCGGGCTATGTGCCGGCGGGCACGCCCATCGCCAGTGCGGCCCTGGTGGCGCCCGAGTTCCAGCTCGCCAATGAAAGCACGGTGGCAGGCTACTTGAACACCATGCAGACGGTGGTGGCCAGCGGCAATGCCGACCTCAAGCCGGACTACAGCGCCGAGCTGGCCTTGGCGGCCGACCCTGCTGCGCTGGTGGACCGGGTGGAAAAACTGCTGTGCGCGCGCCAGCTTCAGGCCGACACGCGCGGCACGATCGTCAACGCCGTCAGCAGCATCAATGCCGGCACCGCCACGGGCCGCAACAACCGCGTCTACACGGCCGTGCTGCTGGTGATGGCCTGCCCCGAATACCTGATTCAACGTTGAGGCGCAGCATGAGCACCCAATCTGCAATCGACCTGGCGCGCCGCGCCTTCCTGCGCCGCAGCACCCTGGTGGGCGTGGCCGGCGCGGCCGCGCCCTGGGCGTTGAATCTGTCGATGATCGGCGACGCCGCGGCGGCCAGCGGCCCGAGCGACTACAAGGCCCTGGTCTGCGTGTTCCTCTATGGCGGCAACGACTACGGCAACACGCTGGTGCCGGTGGACGACGCGCACTATGCGCTCTATCAATTCATCCGCCTGGGCATCAACACGGCGCAGGCCGAGCTCGCCGCCACGGCGCTCAGCCCCACCACGGCCTTGCCCGGTGGCCTGCAGTACGCGCTGGCCCCGGCCATGGCGCCGCTGAAGACCCTGTTCGACGCGGGCCACCTGGCGGTGCAGCTCAACGTGGGGCCGCTGGTGCAACCCACGACGCTGGCGCAGTACAACGCCCGCTCGGTGCCACTGCCGCCCAAGCTGTTCTCGCACAACGACCAGCAGTCGATCTGGCAGTCCGACCTGCCCGAGGGCGCCAGTTCAGGCTGGGGTGGGCGCATCGGCGACCTGATGCTGTCGGGCAATGGTGGCAGCGTGTTCTCGTGCATCTCGGTCACCGGCAACGCGGTGTTCCTCAGCGGACAGCAGGCGGTGCAGTACCAACTGGGCACCAACGGCGCCGTGGCGGTCAATGGCATCAGCAAGGCCTTGTATGGCTCGACCACCGCCCAGCTGGCCCTGCGCTCGCTGATCACGCCGACCCGGGCGCACCTGTTCGAGGACGAATACACCCGTGTCACGCGGCGGTCCATCGCGGCGGAGGCCCAGGTCACCGCCGCCCTGGCCACGCTGCCCGCGCTCAGCACGCCGTTCGACAGCGCAAACTCGCTGGCCAACCAGTTGAAGATGGTGGCCCGCATCATCGCGGCGCGCAACACCTTGGGCCCCAAGCGCCAAGTGTTCATGGTCTCGCTGGGCGGCTTCGACCTGCACGACTTCCTGCCCGACAAGCACCCCGGACTGCTGGGCAACGTGGCCGATGCGATGAAGTCCTTCTACGATGCCACGGTCGAACTGGGGGTGGCCAGCCAGGTGACGGCCTTCACCGCGTCGGATTTCGGCCGCACGCTGGCATCCAACGGCGACGGGTCGGACCACGGCTGGGGCAGTCACCATTTCGTGGCCGGGGGCGCCGTCAAGGGCCAACGCTTCTATGGCACGGCGCCGGCCGTGGCCGTGAACGGGCCGGACGACGTGGGGCAGGGCCGGCTGCTGCCCAGCACGTCGGTGGACCAGTTCGGCGCCACGCTGGCCTCGTGGTTCGGCGTGAGCGACACCGACCTGCCATTGGTCGTGCCCAACATCGGCAACTTCAGCACGCGCAAGCTCGGCTTCCTGTAAGCGGGCGAGCCCGGTCCGGGAAGGGCCGAGGCCGCGAACAGCGGCCCCTTTGGCGCGCTATTGGTTGGCTTGCCGAGGGGCTGGCCGCCCTAGGATCGATGCACCGCTTCGTCGCATTGATCGACCGCACACCGCCATGCCCGTCCAGACCACCGCCCCCGCCCAGGCCGCCGATCCCGTTCTTGACAAGGCCGCCAGTGGCGCCATGCCCCTGTCCGAGTTGCTGTCGCAGGCGCAGGTGCTGCAGACCACGGGGGACCCCACCGCGGCTGCGGCCTTGTACGAGGCCTGGATTGCGCACACGCCCTCGCCGTTGTTGCACGTGGCCCTCTTCAACCGAGGCACCTTGCTCACCGCGCTGGAGCGCAGGGACGAAGCCGCCGATTGCTACCTGCGTGCCATCGAGCTGAGCCCCTCATTCGCCCAGGCCCGCCTGAACATGGGCAACCTGCTCGAGCGCAAGGGCGAGCCCGACGCGGCCCTGGCGCAGTGGCGCGCCGTGGTGGACGACCCCCACATCGCCGAGGACCTACGCGTGCTGGCCTGGAACAACCTGGGCCGCCTGCAGGAGACCCTGCGCCGCTACCTCGAGGCTGAAAGCAGCCTGAAGTCCAGCCTGCAGATCAAGCCGCGTCAATTCGATGTCATTCAGCACTACGTGCACCTGCGTCAGAAACAGTGCGCCTGGCCGATCTATGAACCCGTGGGCGAAGTCACACCCAACATGCTGCTCACCGGCACCTCGTTGCTGGCCATGATGGGCCTCAGCGACGACCCGGCGCTGCAATTGCTGTCTGCCCAGCGCTTCGTGCACGAGCGAGTGCCCAAGCCGCCGCCTGAGCCCCTGCATGCCAGCATGCCGCGACGCGAGGGCAGGCTGCGCATCGGCTACCTGTCGGGCGACCTGCACATGCACGCCGTGGGCCTGTTGATGCCCGAACTGCTGGAGCTGCACGACCGCAGCCGCGTGGAGGTCTACGGCTTCTGCTGGACCCCCGAATCGGCCCATCCGCAACGCCTGCGACTGCTCAAGGCCATGGACCAGCATGTGCGCCTGGATGGCGTGGACGACAGCACCGCCGCGCGCCTGATCGCGCAGGCCGGCATCGACGTGCTGGTGGATCTGCAAGGCCTGACCAGCGGCGCCCGCCCGGGCATCCTGGTGCAACGCCCGGCACCCGTGCAGGTGAGCTACCTCGGCCTGCCCGGAACCGCCGCGTTGCCGGGGGTGGACTACATCCTGGCCGACCGTTTCGTGATGCCGCCCGAACTGCTGCCCTACTGCACCGAGCGCCCGATCTACCTGCCCCACTGCTACCAGGTGAGCGACCGCCAGCGGCTGGTGGGTGCCACGCCCACGCGTGCGGCCAACAAGCTGCCCGAGGACGCCTTCGTCTTCTGCTCGTTCAACAACAACCACAAGTTCACGCCCGAGGTCTTCCGCTGCTGGATGCGCGTGCTGCACCAGGTGCCGAACAGCGTGCTCTGGCTGCTGGCCGACAACGACACCTCGCGCGAGAACCTGCTGCGCGAGGCCGACGCCATGGGTGTGGGCCGCGAGCGCCTGGTCTTCGCACCGCGCGTGGCGCCCCCCGACTACCTGGCCCGTTTCCAGCTGGCCGACCTGATGCTGGACACCTTCCCCTACAACGCCGGCACCACCGCCAGCGATGCGCTGTGGATGGGCCTGCCCATCCTCACGCTGGCCGGGCGCAGCTACATCTCGCGCATGGCCGGCAGCCTGCTGCAGGCCGTGGGCCTGCCCGATCTGGTGACCGAGACCCTGGCCGACTACGAACGCCAGGCCGTGGTGCTGGGCCGCCAGCCGCTGCGCGTGGCCTCGTACAAACGCTACCTGGCCGAGCACGGCCGCAGCTCGCCGCTGTTCGACCTGCCGCAGCTGGTGCGCGACATCGAAAGTGAATTCGAGCGCCTGGCGCTGGCCCGGCGCGGGGCCTGAGCCGCGCGCAACGCAGGCGCGCCGCCGATCGCAACGCATGTCGTCCACCAACCTCGACCACGACAGCCTGGCCCAGTGCCTGGGCTGGCTCACGCGTCACCATGGGCGCGAGCGCTCGGTGGCCTCGCTGCTGGCGGACCTCACGCTGGACGGCACGCTGCAACCCGAGCAGGCCCTGCGCGCACTGCGCGATGCCGGCTACGAGGCCGGCCTGCTGCAGCGCCAGCTGGGCGAGATCCACACCCTGCTGATGCCCGCCGTGCTGCTGCTGAACGACGGCCAGGCCTGCCTGCTGCTGGGCCGGCAAGGCGAGGGCGAGGCCCTCACGCTCGACGTGGTGCTGCCCGGCCCGCAACCGGTGCAACGCAGCATGCCCGCTGCCGAGCTGAATGCCCGCTACGGTGGCGTGGTGCTGGTGGCCACGCCGCAGCCGCAAGCCAAGCACACCTCGGGTGAGCACAGCGACAGCAGGCTGCACTGGCTCTGGGGCACGATGCGCCGCTTCGTGCCCTACTACCGCTCGGCCATGATCGCCGCGCTGCTGAGCAATGCGCTGATGCTGGTCACCGGCGTGATCACCTCGGTCATCTACGACAAGGTGATCCCGCACCAGGCCATGGTCACGCTCTGGGCCCTGGCCGGCGTTGGCGCGCTGGCGGTGGTGTTCGACCTGACGGCGCGCCAGCTGCGCGCGCACCTGATCGACCTGGCCGGCCGCAAGGCCGACCTGCTGGTGGGCAGCTCGCTGTACCGCCACAGCCTGGGCGTGCGCATGGAAAACCGCCCCGAGTCGTCTGGCGCCTACGCCCACGTGCTGGGCCAGGTCGAGATGGTGCGCGAGTTCTTCTCCTCGGCCACGCTGTCGGCGGTGACCGACCTGCCCTTCGTGCTGATCTTCGTGGCCATGACCTTCGTCATCGGCGGCCCGCTGGGCTGGGTGCTGGTGCTGGCCATTCCGCTGATCCTGGGCGCCTCGCTGGTGATCCAGGGCTCGCTCAAGCGCGCCATGTCGGCCAACATGCAGCAGCACGCCGACCTGCATGGTGTGCTGGTCGAATCGGTGGATGGCCTGGAGGACCTGAAGGCCGCCGGTGCACAGGGCCGCTTCCTGAAGCAGTTCGAGACCGGCAGTGCGGCGGTGGCCGAATCATCGCTGCGCTCGCGCCGCCTGAGCAGCTGGGCCTCCAACCTGTCCGGGGTGTCGCAGCAGGTCGTCACGCTGGCGTTGCTGGTGTGGGGCGTGCACCTCATCCAGGACAAGACCATCACCGGCGGCATGCTCATCGGTGCGGTGATGTTCTCCACCCGCGCCATCATGCCGCTCAACGCGCTCGTTGGCTTGACCATGCGCTACCAGGGCGCGCGCGCCGCGATGCGCGCGCTGGACCAGGTGATGAAGCAGCCCGCCGAGCGCGACCCCGCCCGGGGCTACCTGCCGCAACCCCAGCTGCAAGGCCGCCTGGCCCTGCAGGGCGTGGGCTTTGCCTACCCGGCCGTGGACGGCCAGGCGGGTCCGCAGGTGCTGCAGGGCGTGAACCTGCGCTTCGAGCCAGGTGAGCGCGTGGCCGTGCTGGGCCGCATCGGCAGTGGCAAGTCGACCGTGCTGCGCCTGCTGGCGGGCCTGTACCAGCCCACCGACGGTCGCGTCGAAGTCGACGGCATCGACCTGCGCCAGATCGATCCGGCCGACTACCGGGCCAAGGTGGGCTTCGTCTCGCAGGAGCCGCGTCTGTTCACTGGCACGCTGCGCGACAACGTCTTGCTCGGTCGCCCCACGGCCGACCCTGCCCGGCTGGCCGAAGTGGCCAGCCTCACCGGCCTGGCCCGCGTCGTGGCCGCTCATCCGATGGGTTGGGATCTGCCGGTCGGCGAAGCCGGCGGTCTGCTCTCGGGTGGCCAGCGCCAGCTGGTGGCGCTGACGCGCTGCCTGGTGACGCAGCCCCAGGTGATCCTGATGGACGAGCCCACCAGCTCGATGGACGCGCAGTCCGAGAGCGCCTTCCTGCGCCAGCTGCATGCCGCGTGCGGTCACTGCACGCTGGTGATGGTGACGCATCGCCCGGCGGTGCTGGACCTGGTCACCCGCGTGATCGTGATCGACGCCGGTCGCGTCGTGCTCGATGGCCCCAAGGCCAAGGTGCTGGCGGCCTTGTCGGGCCAGGCGACACCGGTGCCGCCATCGCCTGCGGCCAACGCCCGGGTGGCCACGGCTGAGGCCATGGCGCACGCTGAAGCGATGGCGCGTGCCGAGAAAGAGGCGGTCGCCTGAGGCGGCCGATCGACACCATGGCCTGGGGACGCAGCGGCACCTTGCGCAGCGACGAGCTGCACCTGGTCAACGCCGTGCACGCGGCGCGCCATGTGGACGCCACACCCGGCGCGGTGTGGGCGCTGTACCTGATGCTGGCGGTGGTGGTGGGTGCCGTGGGCTGGGCGGCCATCGCCCAGGTGGACATGGTCAGCCGCGCCGATGCGCGCGTCGTGCCCGATGGCCGAGAACAGGTGATTGCCAGCCTGGAGGGCGGCATCCTGCGCGAGCTGATGGTGCGCGAAGGCCAGGCGGTCGAAAAGGGCCAGCCGCTGGCCCTGCTCGATCCGACCCGCTTCGAGGCGCAGCAACAGGAAGGCCAGGCCAAGCGGCTGGCGCTGCGCGCCGCGATCGCGCGCCTGCAGGCGGAAAGCGCCGGGCGTGCGCTGCAATTCCCGCCCGAATTGAAGGCGCTGCCGCAGGCCGTGGCCGGCGAGACCGAGAGTTTCCATGCGCGGCAGCGGGCCTTGCAGGACGCCGTCAGCACCAACCAGCGCAGCCTGGGCCTGCTCGAGCGCGAGCTGGCGGTGGCCGAACAGATGTCGGCCAAGGGCCTGATGAGCGAGGTGGAGGTGATGCGCGTGCGCCGGCAGGTGAACGAGCTCACACTGCAGACGCACGAGCGCATCAACCGCTTCCGCCAGGATGCCAGCGCCGAGTTGGTGCGGCTGCAGACCGAGCTGTCGCAATTGCAGGAACAGATGGTGGTGCGCGACGACGCCCTGCGTCGCACCACGCTCACCTCGCCCGTGCGTGGCCTGGTCAAGGCCATCAAGGTCCCCACCCTGGGTGGCGTGGTGAATCCGGGCGCGGCGGTGATGGAGATCGTGCCCATCGGTGAGCGTGTGCTGGTGGAGGCGCGCATCCGACCGGCCGACATCGGCTTCGTGCAGGTGGGCCAGAGCGTGCAGGTCAAGTTGAGCGCTTACGAGTCCACCGTCTATGGCAGCCTGCATGGCACGGTGCAGAACATCAGCCCCGATGCGCTGGGCGACACCGAGCGCGCGCCTTCGGCCGAGGCCACCTGGTACCGAGCGCAGGTGCTGGCCGACGCTGAGTCGCTCACCGCCGGCGGCAAGCCGTTGGCCGTGCTGCCGGGCATGACCGGGCAGGCCGAGATCCGCACCGGGCAGCGCTCGGTGCTGAGCTACCTGCTGCGGCCCATGCTCAAGGCGCGCGAGGCGTTCCAGGAGCGCTGACCCGCGCCGACGCCATGGCGTCGGCTTGAGAGCGCCCCCAGGCCGACGACCTACGCCGTCCGCCATCCGGCATGCAGGTCGGATGGCCCTCGCCAGCCACAAAGCCCCTTTCGGGCCTTTGTGCGCGTGCTCGGCCCCCCGAGGGGGTGAGTCAACTCGGGAGCGGCCCTTCGTTGACTCAAGACGGCCAGGATTGAGCCGGAAAAGCGCCGGGATTCCGGCGATCGGGGCGGGGCCGTCGGCGGTCTACTTCCATGAAGACGCCGCACCCCGCGCGGCCAGACCGCCCGCATGCCGAAGTCATGACCGTCCGCCAGTTCATCGCCCGACCCGCCTCCGCCCTGCGCCACCACGTGCAGGCCTGGGCCGGCATCGCGGTCGTGGCGGCGATGGCACCCTTGCATGCATCCTGCGTGGACGAGGCCAGCCTGACCACGCTCGCCACACCCGACGCAGCCGTCTCGCGAGGCGCAGCGCAGCGCCTGGTGGCCGAAGCCCTGTCGCGCAGCGCCGCCGTGGGCGCCGCGCGCAGCTCGGCCGATGCGGCCCTGCACGACACCGATGAAGCCCGCGCCGCACGCCGCCTGCAGCTCAGCGCGACGGCAGGCTTCGGGCCCGCCGCGGTGCGCAGCGACGGCAGCGCCAGCACCACCAGCACCACGCTGGCCCAGGCCCGCGCCGGGCTGAGCCTGAGCCAACTCATCGCCGACGGCGGCCGCACCGATCGCGTGATCGATTGGCGCGATCGCCTGGCCGAGGCCGCCCGCCTGGGCTGGATCGGCAGCCAGGAGCAGGTGACGCTGAACACCCTGTCATTGGCGCTGGACCGCAGCCGCTACCTGCAACAGGCCGAGGTCTATGCGCAATACGTCCGGCAGATGGGCTGCCTGGTCGGCTCGCTGGAGCAGATCGTGGCCGTGGACCGCGGCCGCCTGAGCGAGCTGGTGCAGGCGCGCAAGTCCATGAGCCAGGCCGAGTTGTCGCAGGAGCAGGCGGCCTCGCAAGGCCGGCAGGCCGAGCTCAAGCTGCGCCGCATGGCCGGCGATGCGCTGCCCGATTCGAATGCCTTGCTGGGCCTGCTGCTGCAGGTGCCCGAGCTGGGCCCATTGCAGACCGAGGTGACGCGGTCCACCGAGATCGCACAGCTCGACGCGCAGGCCGAGGCCGCGCGCCAGCTGGCGCGCTCGGTCGAGGCCTCGCTCAAGCCGCAATTCAGCTGGAACGTGGCCGCCAACGCCAACGCAGCGGCCGGCGGCAACGCGGGCTCCAACCGCGGCGGCTCGCTGTCGGGCGGGCTGTCGGTGTCGATCCCGCTGATTTCACCCGGCGCCGGTGCGGCGGCCGATGCCGCGCGCAAGCGCGCCGACGCTGCGCAACAGGCCCGCGACGAGGTGCTCGAGCAGCGCCAGTCGCGCCTGGCCGACCTGCATGAGCAGGCCCGTGCCGCGATGGACCGCGCCCGCCGCGTGGCCGCCGTGCTGGGCGACAGCAACCGCGTGCGCGACTTCACGCTGCTGCAGTGGCAGCAGCTGGGCCGCCGCTCGCTGTTCGACGTGATGGCCGCCGAGGCCGAGCACTACAACCTGCGCATCGCCGAGGTCAACGCCCGACACGACGGGCAGCAGATGAATGCGCTGTTGCTGTCGCTGGGCCGCGGACTGCGTGCCTGGCTGCATTGACGTTCAACACGAGCGTCCTGCCATTTTCCATTTCTCACCCGACCCACCCACCCCAAGGAGCGTGACACCATGCTGACCAACCAATCTGTTCTCATCACCGGCGGCACGGGCTCGTTCGGCAAGGCCTTCGTGCACACGGTGCTGTCACGCTACCCGGGGGTGAAGCGCCTGGTGATCTACTCGCGCGACGAACTCAAGCAGTTCGAGATGCAGCAAGAGCTGGCCAGCCGCCCGCACCCCGGCATCCGCTACTTCATCGGCGACATTCGTGATCAGGCGCGCCTGACCCGAGCGCTCGAAGGCATCGACATCGTGGTGCACGCCGCCGCGCTGAAGCAGGTGCCGGCGGCCGAATACAACCCCTTCGAGTGCATCAAGACCAATGTGCTGGGGGCGCAGAACCTGATCGAGGCCTGCCTGGACAGCAAGGTCAAGCGCGTCGTGGCGCTGTCCACCGACAAGGCCGCCGCACCCATCAACCTGTATGGCGCCACCAAGCTGTGCTCGGACAAGCTCTTCGTGGCCGGCAACAACATCCGCGGCTCGCGCGACCTGCGCTTCTCGGTCGTGCGCTATGGCAACGTGATGGGCAGCCGCGGTTCGGTGATCCCCTTCTTTGCCGAGAAGCGCGCCAGCGGCGTGCTGCCGATCACGCACCCGGAAATGACGCGCTTCAACATTTCGCTGCAAGAGGGCGTGGACATGGTGCTGTGGTCGCTGCAGAACGCCTGGGGTGGCGAGATCCTGGTGCCCAAGATCCCGTCCTATCGCATCACCGACGTGGCCTCCGCAGTGGCGCCCGAGGCCGAGCAGAAGGTGGTGGGCATCCGCCCGGGCGAGAAGATCCACGAGGAGATGATCACCGCCAGCGACAGCCCCAACACCGTGGACCTGGGCGCCTACTACGCCATCCTGCCCAGCGGTGCCGAGTATTCGGTGGACGACTACTGCGCCCGCACCGGCGCCACGCGCGTGGCCGCCGGCTTCTCCTACGACAGCGGCAGCAACACCGACTTCCTCAGCGTGCCGCAGCTGCGCGAGATGATCTCGCAGCAGGTGTCCAGCGCGCAGGCCCATTGAGCTTGGCGCTCGAGCCCGCAACGACTCTGCTTCAAAAAGGGTGAACCCGACATGAATGCTGCCGTGCCCCAGGCCTTCATCCCCTACAGCCGCCAGCACATCACCGACGACGACATCGCCGCGGTCACGGCGGTGCTGCGTTCGGAGTTCCTGACGCAAGGACCCGAGCTGCCGCGCTTCGAGGCGGCCTTTGCGCAATTGCACCAGGTCAAGCACGCCGTGGCGGTGACCAACGCCACGGCCGCACTGCACCTGGCCTGCCTGGCCCTGGGCGTGAAGCACGGCTCGCGCGTGTGGACCAGCCCGAACAGCTTTCTGGCCTCGGCCAACTGCGCGCTGTATTGCGGCGCGACCATCGATTTCGTCGACATCGACCCGGACACGCGCAACATGAGCGTGCACGCCCTGCGCGCCAAGCTCGAGCATTGCGCGCAGCGGGGGTCGCTGCCGCAGGTGGTGATCCCGGTGGACTTCGGCGGCCTGCCTTGCGACCTGCCCGAGATGCGCGCGCTGGCCGACGCGTTCGGCTTCAAGATCCTGGAAGACGCCTCGCATGCCACAGGCGCCCGCCTGCATGGCCAGCCAGTGGGCAGTGCCTGGTCGCACGCCACGGTGTTCAGCTTCCACGCGGTGAAGATCGTCACCACCGGCGAGGGCGGTCTGATCGCCACGCAGGACGATGCACTGGCCGAGCAGCTGCGCCAGTTGCGCTCGCATGGCATGGTGCGCGAGCGGTCCCAGATGACGCAGGTGCCCGAAGGCCCCTGGGTCTACGAGCAGCAATCGCTGGGCTGGAACTGCCGCATGACCGAGATGCAGGCCGCGCTTGGCCATTCGCAGCTGCAGCGCCTGCAGACCATGCATGCGCAGCGCATCGCCTTGGCCGATCGCTACGACCGCCTGCTGGCCGATCTGCCCGTGAGGCGCCCGGCACGGCCGGGCGATCGCGTGTCGGCCTGGCACCTCTATCCGGTGGAAATCGACGCCGCGCTCGGCCCGCACCGCCGGGCCGAGGTGTTTGCCGCGTTGCGCGCCGCGAACATCGGCGTGAACGTGCACTACATCCCGATCCACACCCAGCCGCACTACCAGGCGCTGGGCTTTCGCGCCGGAGACTTTCCGGCCGCCGAGGCCTACTATTCCGGTGCGATCTCCTTGCCGCTGTTCCCGCAGATGACGGCGGCCGAGCAGGACCGCGTGGTCGCGGTGCTGGCCATGGCCCTCGGGGTGTGACGATGAAGCTGGCGGTGATCCCGGCGCGCGGCGGCAGCAAGCGCATCCCGCGCAAGAACATCCGGCCGTTCTGCGGCCTGCCGATGATCGCCTGGTCGATCCGCGCTGCGCTCGAGTCCAGGCTGTTCGACGCGGTGGTCGTGTCCACCGACGATGCCGAGATCGCCGAGGTGGCCAAGGCGCATGGCGCCAGCGTGCCCTTCATGCGCCCGCCCGAGTTGTCGGACGACCACACGGGCACCGCCCCGGTGATCGGCCATGCCATCGAGCATTTCCGCGAGCAGGGCAGGGCGCCGGATCCGGTGTGCTGCATTTACGCCACGGCGCCCTTCGTGCGGGCGGAGGACCTGCAGTGCGGTCTCGAGCTGTTGAACACCACGGGCGCCGACTACGCCTTCTCGGTCACCAGCTACGCCTTTCCGATCCAGCGCGCGGTGCGGCTGACGCCGGGCGGCCAGGTGGCGATGTTCCACCCGGAGCACTACCAGACCCGCTCGCAGGATCTCGAAGAGGCCTTCCACGACGCCGGCCAGTTCTACTGGGGCCGCGCCCAGGCCTGGCTGAGCGGTCGGCCGATGTTTGCCTCTGGCGCGGCACCCGTGCTGCTGCCGCGCCATCGGGTGCAGGACATCGACACGCTGGAGGACTGGATGCGCGCCGAATGGATGTTCAAGGCGCTGCAGGCCCGATGATCCCGATGAGCGCCACGCAGATCAGCTTTCGCACGGACGCCTCGCTGCAGATCGGCACCGGGCATGTGATGCGCTGCCTGGCCTTGGCGCGCGAGCTGGCCGCGATGGGCGCGCAGTGCCGCTTCATCTGCCGCGAGCACCCGGGGCACCTGCTCAGCCACGTGCAGGCCTGCGGCTTCGAAGCCATCGGCCTGGCACCGAGCGCTGAGCCTGCACCACGCCCTGGCCACGGCGAGCCGGCCCATGCCGAGTGGCTGGGCGCCTCGTGGCGCAGCGACGCGGAGCAGACCCGCCTCGCGCTGCAGGACCGGCCGACCGATTGGTTGATCGTCGACCACTACGGCATCGACGCGCGCTGGGAATCGGCGTTGCGCGATCGCACCGCGCGCCTGATGGTGATCGACGACCTGGCCGATCGCCCGCACGACGCCGACTTGCTGCTCGACCAGAACCTCACCAGCGACGCCGAGGCGCGCTACCGCGCCTTGGTGCCCGCTCACTGCCTGTTGCGCCTGGGGCCGGGCCAGGTGGTGCTGCGCCCTGAATTCGACCGCGTGGTGCCGCGCCCGCGCACCGGCGCCGTGCAGCGCGTGTTCGTCTACTTTGGTGGCAACGATCGACACAACCTGGCCGGCATGGCCTTGGCAGCGCTGAAGCATTTCCCGGCCCTGCAGGCCGACATCGTGCTGGGCCGAGACCACCCGCACCGTTCGGCTGTTCACCTCGCGGCGCTGGGCTGGCCCAAGCTGCAGGTGCTGGACTCGACCGACGACATGCTCGGCCTGATGGCCGCTGCCGACGTCGGCCTGGGCGTGTGCGGCATGGCCGCTTGGGAGCGCTGCGCGGTGGGCCTGCCCAGCCTGGTGTGCATCAATGCCGACAACCAGCGCGCCGATTCGCTGGCCTTGCATCGCCTGGGCGCCGCCGAATGCCTGGGTGATGCGGCCGATCTGAGCGATGCCGACTGGACCGATGCGCTGGCCCGCGCGCTGGCGCAGCCCACGCGGCTGGCCCACATGGCGGCCGTGGCCGCCACCGTGGTGGCAGGCCACACCGAACACCGCCACGAACTGCTGCAACTGCTGCACTGCCATGAGCCTCGAAGCCTTGCTGCCTGACACGCCGGCGGTCGCCGCCTTGCCGCCGCCCCTGGCCGCACGAACCGGCACGGCTCGCCTGCGCCCCTGCCTGGTGGTGATGCAGCCCACCTTCTTTCCCTGGGCCGGCTACTTCAACCTGATGGCACAGGCCGACGACTTCGTCTTTCTCGACGATGTGCAGCTGGAAAAGCAGTCCTGGCAGACCCGCAACCGCCTGGCCTTGAACGGCCAGCCGCACTGGATCACGGTGCCGGTGCGGCACACCCACCTGGCACAGACCATCGCCGAGACCGAGGTGATGGACAAGACCCCCTGGCGCGCCAAGCTGGCCCGCAGTTTCGGCATGAACTATGCGCGGCACCCGCATGGGGCCGATGCGCGCGAGATCGTCGATTTTCTGCTGGCCGAACCGGCCTCGCGCCTGGCCGCCTTGAACGAGGCGGTCATCCGGTACGTTGCCCAGCGCCTGGGCCTTACCGCTCGCCTGCACCGCGCCAGCGCCCTCGGCGGCGAAGGCCTGCGCTCGGACCGCCTGATTGCACTGTGCCGCCTGCTGGCGGCCGGCGAATACCTGTCGCCCCGCGGCTCGGCCGACTACCTGGCCGAAGATCGCTTTGCCGAGCGTGCGCCTGCCGCACTGCGCTTCCAGGAATTCCAGCCACAGCCCTACCCGCAAAAAGGTGCGGCCGAACCCATCGCCTGCCTGTCCATCGTGGACGTGGTGGCCAACCTCGGTTGGCACGGCGCCCGCCGCTACGTTGAAGAAGGAGTTGCCCCATGACGACCCCCGCCCAAGTCCCTGCCCATTTCGCCATCGCCGGCCGGCCCATCGGGCCCGACGCACCGCCCTACGTGATCGCCGAGATGTCGGCCAACCACAACGGCCAGATGGACAACGCGCTGCGCCTGATCGAGGCCGCCAAGGCCGCGGGCGCCGACGCGGTAAAGCTGCAGACCTACCGCCCCGACACCATCACGTTGAACAGCACGAGCGAAGAGTTCATGGTGCGTGGCGGCCTGTGGGACGGGCGTTCGCTGTACGACCTGTACGAGGAAGCCCACACGCCCTGGGATTGGCACAAGCCGCTGTTCGAGCATGCGCGCCAGGTGGGCATCACCATCTTCAGCTCGCCCTTCGATCCCACGGCGGTCGACCTGCTCGAAGACCTGAACGCGCCCGCCTACAAGATCGCCTCGTTCGAGGCGGTGGATCTGCCGCTGATCCGTTACGTGGCGCGCACGGGCAAGCCCATGATCATCAGCACCGGCATGGCCGATGCCGACGAGATCCAGGAGGCCATCGACGCGGCGCGCTCCGGCGGCTGCAAGGACCTGGCGATCCTGCAGTGCGTCAGCGGCTATCCTGCGCCCGCGGCCGACTACAACCTGCGCAAGATCCCGGACATGGTGCGCCGCTTCGGCGTGCACACGGGGCTGTCGGATCATACGTTGGACAACACCACGGCGATTGCCAGCGTGGCGCTGGGCGCCTGCATCATCGAAAAGCACTTCACGCTCAGCCGCGCCGGCGGTGGCCCGGACGACACGTTCTCGCTCGAGCCGGCCGAATTCGCCGCGCTGTGCAAGGGCGCGCGCACCGCCTGGGAGGCCCTGGGCGGCGTGGACTACAGCATCAAGCCGAGTGAGCGAGGCAACGTCAAGTTCCGCCGCTCGCTCTACTTCGTCAAGCCACTGAAGGCCGGCCAGCTCATCACCCCCGACATGGTGCGCAGCGTGCGCCCGGGCTTTGGTGCCGCACCCAAGCACCTGGACGCGGTGCTGGGCAAGCGGGTGAGAACCGACACGGCGGCCAACTGCCCGGTGGTGCTGGAAGACCTGGTGGCCTGACTCACAGGCTGTGCCGGCCGGTGGCCGCTCCGATGCGGGCTCGCCCCTTCATTGGGTGCGGGTTTCGGGCGCACACGATCGGCCCCTTCGACCGTTCTTGATGAGGCATTTCGGTGGTCATGACAGCTTGATGGCCCCTTCGTCCCGTCATCGAAGGACCTCGTCGGTGCGCAGCAGCAGAGAAATGGTTCGAGGGCCGGTGAGGGTGCCCTAGCGAATCACCTCGGTGGCCTGCAACAGCACCGTCTGCGGCATGCTCAACCCAAGGGCCTTGGCGGTCTTCAGATTGATCGTCAGGTCGGTCTTGGTGGGGCCCTGCACCGGCAGGCCTTCGGGCTTCGCGCCGCGCAGAATGCGGTCCACATAGTCCGCCGCCGCATGGTATTGCGCCACCGAATCCGGCCCATACGACATCAGGCCGCCGCCGAGCACGTGCGTCTTTGTCCAGTAGATGGCTGGCAAGCGAAACTTGCTCGCCAAACCGACGATCAGGTCGCTGCTGACGATCGAAAACGAGCTGGCCGACACGATCAGTCCGCCGTTGGGTGTTCTGGATTCGGCTTCGATGGCCCGCTCGATGTCTGCGACGTTGCGGATTGCCGCAGCCGTGGGCTGCACGTTCAGTGTCTTGGCGCCGGCCATGAAGGCGCGCACGAATCCCGCGAAATTGTGGTTCGCCGGATCGCCCAGCAAGGTGACGTGCGCGATGCCCGGCGCCGCTTCGCGCAGCAGCTGCAACCACTTGCCACCGATGTCGTACTCGAAGGGCGTGAACCCGGTCACGTTGCCACCCGGGTGCGCCAGGCTGCTGACGAAGCCACCGGCGACAGGGTCGGTGATGTTCACGAAAACGATCGGGAGCTTGACCTTGAGGTCCCTCAACGCATTCAGGGCGATCGTGCCCCCCGAAAAGATCACGTCCGGTGCGAGGCCGGCCAGTTCGGCCGCATGCGCGCGTGCCTGTGCAGCGTCGCCATTCGCCCAGCGGTACTCGACCAGCAGGGTCTTGCCTTCGACCCAAGCCCTTTCCTGCAACCCCTCGCGCAGGCCAGCCAGATCGGACTTGGACGACTGACTGGTGGACGACGTGCTGATCAAGACGCCGATCCGCCGCGTTCGTTCTGGGCGTTGCGCGCTGGCCGCCAGCGGCGTTGCGCCGAGCGCCAACGCAAGTACAGCATCTCTTCGTTGCATCCTGTCCTTCTTGTCCGTGCGGGCGGCCGCCCCGCGGTCACTCGATCAGTTCATCAGCACGCAGCCGCATTGCCGAGGGTATCGCCAAGCCCATGGCTTTCGCCGCCTTCAGGTTGATGATCAGCTCGAACCGGGTCGGCTGCTCGACCGGCAGGTCGGCGGGCTTGGCGCCTTTCAATATTCTGTCGATGTAACGCGCCGACTGGCGCCAGATATCCACCAGGTCCGCGCCGTACGAGGCCAGTCCGCCCGCGGCGACGTACGGTCGCAGATCGAACATCGCCGGCAGACGGTAGCGTGCGGCCAGTTCGGTGATGCGCAAACGGTTGACGTAGGCATGGCGGCCGGTGAGGCCAGGCAAGCTTAGCATCAGCGGGGCCCGCAGTCGTGATGAGTGACCGTGCCAGCGCCACAGTTCGGCTGGCGGTGCATGTCGACGTCAAGCACGTGCTTGCGCAACCGCGCCGAGGCGATGCGACCGCAGGGAACCTGCGCAACATGCTGCTGCACGGGGTGAACGAAACCGAGTTCGAAATCTTCCACGGCAACACACCGACCAACGACTGGGGGATGCTGCGCGAGCTGAACTCGGCCAAGAAGCCGGACGACGTGCCGTTCATCAACGCGGCGGCATTGGCGGTAGCGCAGTCCACAAAGGCCAGCGGCTTGGACTTCCTGCAAGCGGTGGTGCTGGGCGACGAAGTCTCCACCCGCATCGGCGTCGTGATGGGCCGCCCGCACGGCCAGTTCTGGCACAACACCGGGACCATGGGCAGCTTTGGCGCTGCAGCAGCGGCAGGCGGCTTGACGCGCCTGGACGAAGACGCCTGCGCGCAGGCCCTGGCGCTGGCCGCCACCTGCACCGCCGGTCTGCAGCAGGCGTTTCGCTCGGAGGCCATGGCCAAGCCGCTGCATGCCGGCCGTGCGGCAGAAGCCGGCGTGCTGGCCCTGCAGCAGCAACACGGCTTCACGCCCGCCGACATCGAGGCCGTGCACCTGGGCGTGTACCAATCCACGTTGGACATTGCACAGCACGTGGACCCGCAGACCGCCGACCAGGCCCGCTTCAGCCTGCACGACATGGTGGCCAGCGCGTTGGTGCACGGCAGCGTCCATCTGTCCGCCTTCGAGCCCGATCGCCTGAACGACCCGGCCACGCGCGCCCTGATGCAGCGCATCAGCAAGGCGTTGGACGCGGAAGTGGATGCCGGCTGTCCCGGCCGCCGGGCTGCGCGGGTGACCATCACGCTGCGCGACGGCCGCGTGCTGACCCACCTGCAGCCCGACCGCAAGGGTGACCCCGAACTGCCCCTGTCCATCGCGGCTGCCCCGCTGCGGCGTTCAGGCCATGCTCGAGGCCCAGCATTGCAACCAGGGTGGCGGCGGTCAGTTGGCTGCGCTTCTTGGATCCTGTTTCAGGGAGAGCGGTATCAGTCGTCGGCCAACTTCAGCCGGCTGGGTTGGCGCTTCTCGATGGCCCACTTCAACAGCGCGGCGACGCGGAACACGCCATGGGCGAACTTGCCGTAGGGCAGGGTGGCGAACAGCGCCATCACCGCGCCCAGGTGCAGGCACAGCCACGTCACCAAGGCCGCGCTGCCATGGCTCAGCATGAGTGCCAGGCCGCTGGTGGCGACGAGGAACAGCAGAGCGATGAATCCGCGGTCCATCGGCTTCTGCGCGGCGTCCCCCTGCAGCGGATGGCGGCGCAGGTTCAGCCAACCCAGGCCGGCACTGCCCAGCGCCAGGCTGACGCCGCCCACCGTGCCCAGCAACTTGGGCAGGCTGTCGAAGGCGTACGGCGCCTGCCAGCCCAGGACATAGTGGTAGAGCGTGGCCACGCTGGTCGCTGCAAAGCACAGCATGAAGCCGTAAAAGGTGGCGTGGTGGGCGCGCCGGCGCCACAGGGTGAAGGCGTCGTCGTCGTTGTTGCAGCCTTCGCCATGGCCGCCGCCCAGGTAGGTCAGCCGCAGCGCGGTGTTGCCGGCTTCGGCCAGCGCGGGCGCGCTGGCGCTGCCAGGGGCCGCGTCGCGCCAGAAGCCGCGCACACCCAGCGTCAGCGCCAGCACCGCCCAGCCGAAGACAGGCGCGAAGAGCGCCACCATCAGGTTGTGCGGAAAGACCGCGTAGAAGCCACCGGTGCTCGGCGCCTGCCACAGCGCGTTCAGCCCACCCTGGCGCATCACCGCCAGCAGCAGAAACAGCGCCAGCCCGGCGGCCAGTGCCAACGCCAGCGTCAGGCCGTTGCGTTGGTAGAGCCGGCCCAGCGACGGCGGCCACGCGTAGTCCGCATAGGTCTGGCCTCTCACACGGGCCATGGCCTGCGGCACGTTGACGGCAAATTCATGCGGTGGCGCGTACTGGCAAGCATGCAGGCAGGCGCCGCAGTTGTGGCACAGGTTGGCCAGGTAGTGCGCGTCGGCCGGGCTGAACGCCAGCCGGCGCGTCATCGCCGGGAACACAGCGCAGAAGCCCTCGCAGTAGCGGCAGGCATTGCAGATCTGCATCACCCGCGCCACCTCGGACTCATCGGCCGTGGCGGCACGGATCGGGATCACGCGTGGCGCGCCCGGTCTGCCGTCGCCCAAGGTGGACGCCTCGCGCACCAGCGACTCAAGCGGCGACATGTGCGCTTTCTTCGGTGCGGCCACGGTGGCCGGTGGCCGCTGCGGCCTGGGTGCCGGCGATGCGGCCAAAGGCCGTGCCGATGGACATGCCGACGCCAGCGGTGTAGCCCTGGCCAAGCACATTGCCGGCCATCATTTCGCCGGCGACGAACAGATTGGCGCTGGGCCGGCCGCCGAATTGCACTGCGGTGCTGGCTCCAACCTTCAGTCCAAGGTAGGTGAAGGTCACGCCCGGCCGCAAGGCGTAGCCGTAGAACGGTGGCGTGTCGATCGGCAAGGCCCAGTGCGTCTTTGCCGGCGCCAGGCCTTCGGTGTGGCAGTCGTCGAGCTGGGTGTGGTTGAAGTGGCCGATGCGGCAGGCCGCGTTGAAGTCGGCCAGCGTGCGAGCGAAGCGCTCAGGCGCCAGACCGAGCTTGCTTGCCAGTTCCGGCAGGCTGTCGGCCTGCACGCCGTCGAATACGGGCGGCATGAAGCGGCCCACTGCCTTGGCGTCGACAATGCTGTAGCCGATCTGTCCCGGCTGCTGGGCCACCAGCCGGCCCCAGATGGCGTAGCGCTTGGGCCAGAAGTCCTCGCCTTCGTCGTAGAAGCGCTCGGCGTTGCGGTTGAGGACGACACCGAGCGAGACGCAGTCCAGCCGGGTGCAGATGCCGCCGTCGTACTGCGGCGCGCGGGCGTCGATGGCCACCATGTGGGCTTGCGTCGGGTCGCCGATGGTGTCTGCGCCCAGCGCCATCATTTGCTTGAGCAGCACGCCGGTGTTGAAACGGGTGCCACGGATCAGGAAGTTGTCGGCCGGCCATTCGCCGTTGGCGTTCTGGCCCCAGGCTTCGCGCAGCCAGCTGCGGTTGGATTCGAAGCCGCCTGCGGCCAGTACGCAACTGCGTGCGGCGATGCGTTCGTTGCCGACCCAGGCGGCGACGAAGCGGTCGCCATCGAGCTCGATGCGCTCGACCGGTGATTCATAGCGCACCTGCACGCCCAGCCGCTGCGCGCTGCGGTAGTAGGCATTGACCAGCGCCTTGCCGCCGCCCATGAAGAAGGCGTTGGTGCGCGCCACGTGCAGCGCGCCGGACAGTGGTGGCTGGAAGTGCACGCCATGCTTGCGCATCCAGGGCCGGCAGGTCGCCGAGGCGCGGATCACCAGCCTCGCCAGCGCCTCGTCGGTCTTGCCGCCCGTGACCTTCAGCAGGTCCTGCCAGTACTCTTCTTCAGGGTAGGCCTCGATCAGCACGTCCTGCGGCGCATCGTGCATGCAGCGCAGATTGCGCACGTGCATCGAATTGCCGCCGCGCCAGGCCTGCGGCGCGGCTTCGAGCAGCAGCGCGCTGGCACCGGCCTCGCGTGCCATCAGCGCGGCACACAAGGCCGCGTTGCCGCCGCCGATGACCAGAACATCCACCACGTCGCCTCTCCTTCAAGCCTGCCGGCACTGTAGGCAGGCGGCCGGCTGGCCGCCAGAGCGATCGCGGCAAGGGGGTTTCAGGATTCGTGAAACGAGGCGCCGATCCAGCGGCCCTCGGCCACCAGCGAACGAGCCACCTCGGTCAACACCACGCGGGTGGCCAGCGCGGCGGGGGCCAGTTCGTCGTCCGACAAACTGCCCAGCAGGTTGGGCCGTCGTAGGCGGGCCGGGCAAACCACGCAGGCCCATCGCACAGAGCCGCTCCTGCAGCAGCGGCAGCACGCTCCAGCCCTGCGCAGCCAGCACGGCATGGTCCGCATGGCGCAGCGCCAACTGGGCGTGGCGCCAGAAGGCCAGCCCGGCATCGGTGGGCAGCACGCCCTTGGAGGTGCGCTGCAGCAGCCGGGTCGACAACTCGCCTTCGAGTCGGCTGATTTGCTGGCTCAGGGCCGAGGTGACGACACCCAAGGCGGCCGCGGCCTGGCTGAAGCTGCCGTGTTCGACGACCTTGACGAAGTAGCGAAGCTGGCGGAGTTCCATGGGCGGAGTTTTCCACGGGATTGTGGTCCCACAGGCCATGTGGGAGCCGACGGGCCCTGGCACGCCAACGCGGCGAGTCGGTTGATCGGAGGAGGGGTTTGCAAAGGACTTCTCGTCTCCCCCCCCATGGAATCGAAACCAAGCGTGGCATTGCGGCGGGAGGCGACGTTCGGCGTGGCGGCTTGAGCGACTCTGACCGGCCAACGACATGATGGTGCTGACGGCACAGGGCCGACGCTCGCCGATTGCACTGACGGTCGCGCTGTGTTTCTCGACACAAGGGCGCGAAAGTAGCACGGCCTGGGGCCTCGTGAACCTCCATGGGCCACTCGACCTGCCGAGCGCCAACGACCGTGCCCAGCCAACCCTGTTGCCGCCTTTGGCCGCATCGTCTGCTGCAGCGGGACCATGTCTGTTCATTCGCCAGAGAAGGCGAAGTCCACCTCGGGCTTCAGCCCGCTGACAATGCGCGCGATGCTCTTGCCCGAGCCGCAGGAGTGCGTCCAGCCCAGCGTGCCGTGGCCCGTGTTGAGGAACAGGTTGGGCAGCTTGCTGCGGCCGATGATCGGCACGTTGCTCGGCGTCGCGGGCCGCAAGCCGGTCCAGAACTGCGCCTGCTCGCTGTCGCCGGCACCGGGGAAGAGTTGCTCGACGCGCTTGACGATCGCCTCGCAGCGCACGCGGTTCAAGTCGCGGTCGTAGCCGTTGAGCTCGGCCGTGCCGGCGATGCGCAGACGGTCTCCACCCGGCGCCGCAGGCGTCGGCCGCGTGGTCAATCGCGAGAACACCAGCTTGTACTCGTCGTCGGTCAGCGACACCTGGTGCGCCATCGACGCGTCCTTCACCGGCATCGTCACTGAATAACCCTTGGCCGGGTAGATCGGCAGCGAGATGCCCAGAGGCTGCGCGTACAGCGGCGACAGACTGCCCATTGCCAATACATAGGCGTCGGCACGCAGGCGCTGGAAGCGGCCTTCGCTGTCGGTGGCTTCGACGTGTTCGATCTTGCCGCCGGCTTCGCGCAATGCCGTCACGGTGTGGCTGAGCAGGAACTGCACGCCGTCGGCCTCGCAACGCTTGACCAGTTCGCGCGCGAAGCGATTCGCGTCGCCCGATTCGTCTTCAGCCGTGTAGGTGGCGCCGGCCAGCTGCGGGCGGATGTGGCGCAGCGCGGGCTCGAGTTTCACCGCCTCGTCGGCCGAGATCACCCGCCGGTCGCAGCCCAGCGCGCGCATCTGCGCGGCCGGCGCTTCGGCGCCGTCGAACTCCTTCTGGCTGGTGTAGAAATGCAGGATGCCCTGCGTGCGCTCGTCGTAGGCGATGCCGATGTCGCGCCGCAGCTGTTGCAGCGTGTCGCGGCTGTAGGTGCCCAGGCGCACGATCTGCTCGATGTTGTGCCGCGTACGCGCGGGCGTGCACTCACGCAGGAACTGCAGCCCCCAAAGCCATTGCCGCATGTCGGCACGGATGCGAAACAGCAGTGGCGCGTCTTCCTTGCCCAGCCACTTCAGCACCTTCAGCGGCGCACCGGGGTTGGCCCAGGGCTCGGCGTGGCTGACCGAGATCTGGCCGCCGTTGGCGAAGCTGGTTTCCGCGGCGGGCGAGGCCTGGCGATCGACGACGGTCACGTCGTGGCCCTGCTGGCGCAGGAAGTAGGCCGAGGTGACGCCGAGCAGGCCGGCGCCGAGCACGATGACTTTCATGAGAGAGCTCCAAGGAAGGATGGCGCGCACCGATCGAAGTCGATGTTCGCGAGCCGCTCCCCCTGTCCTTGGTACCTGAGAGATTCAACCGGGCCTTTCGGGCCGGGCCTTGCTCCTTCGGCGCTTCACGGGCGTGAAGACTCTCCAGACGGCGATGGTGGTGTGCAGTACGGAACCTGAGCGTTCATGGGAGTTTGCGCCTTCGGTGGCTCCGGCCGTGGCTGGAGCGCTCTCCTGCAGGGTAGGGATGCTATGACGCCGCGTCAGGCCCTTTCGCGGTGAGGAAACGTTCGGCCAGCAGCACCCGGTAGGCGCTGCCGATACCGATGTTGGCGTCGTTGAAGTCGCAGCCCGGGTTGTGGACCATGCAGCCCCCTTCGCTGGCGCCTTCGCCCGTGCCGTGGCCGATCAGCAGGCAGCTGCCGGGCAAGCGTTCGAGCATGAAGGCGAAGTCCTCGCTGCCGGTTTGCGGCGGGCCCTGCAGCGTGCCGTCAAACGTGCCCTGTTCCGCCGGGGGGTGCGCCGCGGCTTGCAGCAGGTGGGTCACGACCGCCTCACTGCGGCTGCAGGTTGATCTGCTTGGCGATGGCGCGGTAGCGTGCGGCCTCGGTGTCGAAGAACTTCGCCGACTCGGCCAGCGTCATCGGCGCCGACGCGACCTGGGTCTGGGCCGCGAGTTGCGCGCGCACCGACGGATCCTGCAGTGTCTTGCCGATCGCGGCATGCAGGCGCACCACCACGTCTTCGGGGGTGTTCTTCGGCACCATGTAGCCGGTCCAGATCTTGTACGAGAAGTTCTTCAGCGCCTGGCCCTCGCTGGCGGCCGGCACGTTCTTCAGCAGCTCCGAGCGCTGCGCGCCGAGCTGGCCGATCACCTTCAACCGGCCCTGCTCGGCCAGCGCGCCCATCGCCGCGCTGTAGACCAGCACTGCGAAGTCGACCTGGCCGCCACCGATGTCCTGCAGCAGCGGCGCATTGCCCTTGTAGGGCACGTGCGCCAGCTTGATGCCGGTGGACGCCTGCACGTTCTCCAGGATCAGGTGGTAGAGCGAACCGATGCCCACGCTGCCGTAGGTCAGCGGCTTGTCGGCCGACTTGCGCGCCAGTGCGATCAGTTCGTCCACGCTTTTCACCGGCAGGTCCTTGCGCGTCACGAACACCATCACCGCATCGGCCACCGGGTGCACCAGGCGGAAGTCTTCTGTCTTCAACTTCACCGCGGCATTGGCCAGCGGCGACAGGATCACCTCGTTGGGCGAGCCCTGGAACACGTAGTAGCCGTCGGCAGGCGCCGCCAGCACCTTCTGCGCCGCCATCGCGCCGCTCACGCCGCCCAAGTTCTCGACCAGCACCTGCTGCCCCAGCTCCTTGCCAAGCGGGTTGAAGAAGATGCGCGCGATCGCATCCGACGGGCCGCCCGCCGGGTACGGCACCATCAGGTTGACGGGCTTGGTCGGGTAGGCCTGCGCGAGGGCCAGGCCAGCGCCGAGCGCGAAGCCGGCCGACAGGACCCAGGACCGGAGAAGCTTGAACTTGGACATGGGGAACTCCTTGAAGGGCGCGAAGGGTGGCCGGGGCAGGTGGCCGGGGCGGGAAGACGAGGCCAATGTAGGAGCGGCTCAATGCAAAGTCCAATGCATTGTTTTATCGATTATCATGAGTTTTAAGCACATCCACGATCCCACCCAGCCATGACCCTCGTCCAACTTCGGCACCTGATCTCACTGGCCCGGACGGGCTCGTTCAGCCAATCCGCGGCCGCGTTGTTCCTGACGCAGCCCGCGCTGAGCCGCAGCATCCGGGCGCTCGAGTCCGAGCTCGGCCAGCCGCTGTTCGACCGGATCGGCCGCCACAGCGAACTCACCCCCTTCGGACGCGATGCCGTCGAGCGGGCGCGCGAACTCGTGCTGGCCGCAGACGACCTGCGTGGCAGCGGCCGCCTCGCGGGTGACGGCCAGGAAGGCGTGCTGCGCATCGGCATGGGCTCGGGGCCGGGCGCGATGCTGATGACACCGTTGCTGCTGAAGATGGCGCAGGAGCGGCCCCGCTTGCGCGTCGAGATCGCACGCGCAGGCACCGAGCTGCTGGTGCAGGCGCTGCGCGAGCGCGCGCTGGACGCACTGGTCGTCGACGCGCGTTCGCTGCGCCCGGCCCCGGACCTGAACGCAGAGTTCCTGCACGACATGAAGGGGGCATTCATGGTGCGCCGTGGTCATCCTCTTTCGAGGAGGCGTGGGGGCACGAGCTTCGACGACTTGCTGCGCTACCCGATCGCCTCGACGCCGCTGTCGGACGAGGTCGCCCGGGTGCTGGTCGAACGATATGGACCGCGCGCCCACCCGAGCGAGTTCGTCACGCTGCGCTGCGAAGAGATACCCAGCCTGATCGAAGTGGCCAGGCGCAGCGACGCGGTCGTGCTGGCGGTTCGAGCGGCAGCGCCAGACCTGGTCGAATTGAAGATGCAACCTCTGCTTGCCGCGACGGCACGCTTCGGACTCGTGACGCTGAGGCGGCGAACCGTGCCGACGGGACTGGTGGCCGTCCGCGCGCTCATGGCGCAGCTGCTGGTCGACGGCCCGACATAGGTTTGCCGGCGCAAACCCGTTCAGTGCCTGGCCCGGGGAATGACCGAAGGCCGCACGAATCCGTCATAAGGGCGTTCGTGGCGCGCAGCTGCTCAGGGCCGGCCAGCGACGGCCAGTTGCTGCCGAGCATGGGCCGCTTTGCAACGCTTTCCATGGTGGCCCGAAGGTGACATTCACTTTCTGCCAGAGGTCTCTACATCGATGGCATTCCGATGCCGACGATGGCGTGCATCATCTTTTCGATGAGTGGAGCCGGTGCGTCGGCGTACATCGGGATCGCTTCACATTCGAACCAGCGCGTGTCGCACCAACATGGCCGAGAGCACGAACATGGTGGCGCCGATCAGGCCGTCCAGAAGCTGCCAGGCTCTGGGTCGGGCGAACCAGGGTGCCAGCCAACGAGCCCCGAAACCGAGCAGCGCAAACCAGGCCAGGCTGGCGCCGCTGGCACCGGCGATGAACCAGCCCTGAAGCCCGGCCGGCTGCTGCGCGCCGATGCTGCCGACCAAGAGCACGGTGTCCAGGTAGACATGCGGATTGAGCAGTGTGAAGGCCGCTGCTTGCGCCAGCGCCGCGCTCAGTCTCAGTGCTGAACCGTCTCCGGCCGCATCCAGTCGGTGTTCTTGCCGCGCGCGGCGCAGTGCCTGCCAGCCGTAGACCGCCAGGAAGATGGCCCCTGCCAATGCCAGGGCCCGCGCCAGGTCTGGGCTCTGCCCCAACGCCCGCGCCATGCCCAGAACGCCAGCCGCGATGAGGACGGCGTCCGCCACCGCACAGAACAGCACCACGCCGCCCACGTGCTCACGGCGCAGGCCCTGACGCAACACGAAGGCGTTCTGAGCACCGATTGCCACGATGAGACCGAGGCTCAAGGCCAGGCCTTGAACGAATGCCGGGAAGGCGAGGGAAGTGGTGGCTGCAGGGTTCATCGTGCGCCAAGCTGGCCAGCCCGAGCGGGTGGAGCCAAACCAAATGCTCCAGACCCAATGCAGCTCAAGCAATTCATGTTGGACTCCGCCATGCTCTGTGACGGACTGGACGACCACAGAGGCTCGTTAGACCAACGATTGGCAGATTTTGCCATTGGCACGTCATGGCACGTCATGGCAGGTCATGCGCAGCGACTCCTTCGGGCGCAATCCCCTCGACGTCCAACGCAAGGTTGAGCCCGCCGAACCCAGCTGCAACCACACCGGCGAGACGGCACTGAGCTGACCTTGAAGGTTCGGAGGTGCATTTCTGTTCGACCGAGATGCTCAGCGGTCTCCCCTCATGGGGCCCGGGCAACGTCAGAGCAGGCTGCGCAGCGCCACCGCTTGGCTGCAACGCTCGGCATAACCCAGGAACTGCCGCTTGCGAAAGCGCAGCAACTCGCTGGGGTCGCTCACCAGTTGGGTGGCGCGAACGAGCGTGTCTTCCACGCTGGCGCTGGGCACCAGCTCGGTGGCAATCGGCGTGTGCCGACGGTGCAGCGCGCTCACCTTGGGGTTGAGCGTGGCCACGCCGCGGTTGAGCAGCTCGATGGCGCCGGAGGTGGGCGCGTCGTACATCAGGCACAGGTCGCAGCGGTCGGCAAATTCGGCCATCGTGCCTTGCGTGCTGGTGGTGATCTGTTCGCTGCTCAGGCCGGTGCGTGCCAGCAGGTGCAGGATCGTGGAGCCGGGCCGCGCGCGCAGCACCAGGTTCAGCCCCAGGCCCTGCGCCCAGGCCACGATGCGGCGCACGCCTTGCAGGTAGGGCGCCAGGTGTGCCTCGGGCACGCCCTGCACCGACACGGCATTGAGCAGCAGGCCCACGGTCTGCACCCTGGCCGGCACGTGGGTGCTGAACTGCAGCGTGGTCGGGAAGTCCATCACGAACTGCGCCGGGCGCCGGTCGTCCGCGTCACAAACGGTATAGCCCTGGGAGGCGTGGTGGAGCACGGTGCTGCCCGCGGCCGGAAAGTCCAGATCGGTGGAGGTCTTGGAGTGCGGCAGCACCAGCACGGGCACGCGCTGCGCGCGGGCCCAGGCCAGCAGCGGGCCGTGGTAGTCGGTGTCGTGGCCGGACAGCACCAGGCGGCTGGGGCGGGCAGCGGCAAAGTGGGTTTGCAGCAGCGCGTGCGTGATCAGCTGGGCCCGGAAGGCCGCCTGCTGCAACTGCACCTGCTGGCCACGGAAATTGGGTGAGTTGAGCCAGCGCGCAAAATGCGCGTCCAGCGGTGCGGCCAGGGCCGTCACCACGCGGTCGATGCACGCCAGATCGGCTTCGGGCAACGATACGGCGGCGTCATCGGCGTCCATTGGCTCAACGGCCGTGGCGCAAGCCAGGTCCACGTTCCAGTTGCGCGCGCAGATTGATCACCGACTTGCCCGCGGCCACCATCTCGTCGTTGAAGTGCGCGCCGTCGTACAGGCAGGTGGGCAGGTGGGTGAGCAGGAAGTCGTCTCGCTGCTCGCACACCCCACGCAGGTCGGGCACGGGTTGGGGCGCCGGGGGCTGGGTGCCGTAGGTGAAGCCCTGCAGCTCGATGCCCAGTGCTTGCGCATGCTTGAGCAGCAGCAGGCCGGGCGGAAAGCCGTGAAAGTAATAGCGCTGCGCGCTGTCGGCCACCGGCACGACGAGCTTGTGGCCCTGCAGGCGGTGGGCCTGGGCCTCGAACAGCGCGTCGTACCAACCCAGCGTGAGGTGCTGGTAGTACAGGCTCAGCTGCTGCCAGGTGCCCAGGCGCAGGCCGGGCAGTTCTGGCTCGACCACCGCGTCGATGGCCGCGCCCAGTTGGCGCGCTTCATGCAAGGCTGCATCGGCAAAGTGCGGATAGTCGGGCGCTCCGTCCCAGGTGATCAGTTCGTAGGGCGTGAGGCCGGCCACCACCACGCGGTCCACCAGCGAGGGGTCGAAGACGATGAAGCGCGCGTCGTCATGCTGCTTGGCCAGTTGCGTGGCCACGGCGATGTCGCTCAGGTTCAGGATGGCGATCTGGGTGGGCATGTCGAAGGCGGGGGCGGATGGCAGGCTTCGGCCCACGCGGGCCTGCGCGTGCGCCAGCCGATGGGCAAGGGTCTGCACCGAGTCTAGGCACCATGGGCGAGGCCCAAAAGCAAAAACAGCACCGCGGCTGCGGTGCTGTTTCGGGGCGCGACACCTTGGTGTCGCGCAGGCGGCGCCTCCGGGGCGGCGATCAGATCAGCGGCGTGCTGTGGTTCAGATCGTCGTCGTGCCAGACGCGGTGCGGTGCGGCGTGCAGGTTGGGCGCCAAGTGCGCATGGCCATCGCTGCCCGGCAACACGGCGCTCGGCGCGTGGGCCAGCAGGTCGGCCACCGGTGGCACGGCGGCCTGCTTGGCCAGCCAGACGTCGGCCATCTCGTGCGTCTGCCCGTCGGCCGTGCCGTAGGACGACACCAGACCCACCACGTTGCCGTGGTCCACCTGGCTGCCCGCCGTGGCGTGCAGGTTCAGCGAGGTGATGCCGAAGTCGGCCAGGCCATGCAGCTCGCCCAGGTCGGTCTTGCCGTCGTGGTTCACGTCCACCCACACCTTCAAGTCCTTGAAGTGAGCGTCCGCGGCGGTGATCTGACCGTCGTGGTTGCTGTCTTCAGCGGCCAGTGCCGCGTAGCCGTTGACGGCGTGGCTGCCATCGGCCAGGCGGGTGCCGGTGCCGAACAGTTCGGCGCCGCTGTTGATCACGCCGTCGCCGTTGCGGTCCATCGCCAGCAGGCCGTCGTTGCCGCCCACCCAGCCGAACTGGGCGGTGTGGCCCGTGCCGGTCAGGTCGAACTGCACGCCTTGCTGCGCGGCGAGGGTCTGGATGCCGTTGTGGTCCAGGTCGAGCACGATCGGGGTCACGCTCATCAGCGCATTGAGCTGGTCGGTGGACAGCGCCGCGATGTCGGCGGTGATCAGCGACAGCGTGTGGTACTGCGCCGTGGTCATCGCCGCCAGGTCGGCCGTTTCCATCGCACCCACCTGCGTCGAGGTCATGGCCGTGAGCTGCGCCGTGGTGATGGCGCGCACCTGGTCGGTGCTCAAGGCGGCGATGTCGACGGTCTCGATGTTGGCGAACTGCGCCGTGGTCAAAGAGCGGATCTGGCCGGTGGTGAGCTGGCCGATCTGGTCGCTGGTCATCGCGATCACGTTGTCGGTGGACAGTGCGGCGATCTGGTTGCTGGCCAGGGCGGTGAGTTGCGTGGACACCAGGTTCGTGAACTGGGTGCTGCTCAGGGCCGCGATCTGCGCCGAGCCCAGGGCGCGGATCTGGGCGGTGCCCAACATCGCGAAGTCGGCGGTCTCGATCAGGCCGATCTGGGCCGTGCCGATGGCGCGCACCTGGGCCGTGCTCAGCCACGAGTACTGATCGGTGCTCATGGCCGGGATCTGGTCCGAGGTCAGCGCACCGATCTGCGCCGAGCTCAGGGCCTGCACTTGCGTGCTGGACAGCGCGGCCAGGTCCGTGGTCTCCAGGTTGGCGATCTGGTTCGTGCCCAGGGCCTGGATCTGCACCGAGGTCAGCGCCTTGAACTGGTCGGTGCCCATGGCGTTGAGGTTGGCCGTGGTCATCGAAGCCAGTTGTCCCGTCGTCAGACCGGGCACCTGCAGCGAGGTGAGCGCGGCGACCTGCACCGTGGTCAGGTTGGCCAGTTGCGCCGAGGTGAACGCGGCGATCTGGGTCGAGGCCATGGCCTGCAGGTCACTGGTCTCGATCAGCGCCACGTTGGCGGTGGTCATGGCGCGGATCTGCGTGCTGGTCAACGCAATGAACTGGTCCGAACCCATCGCCGGCACCTGGTCGGAGGTGAGCGCGGTGATGGCTGCGGAGCTCAAGGCCTTGATCTGTGCCGAGCCGAGCTGGGCCAGGTCGGCGGTCTCCAGGTTGGCGATCTGGTTGGTACCCAGTGCACGAACCTGGGCGCTGGACAGCAGCGCGAACTGGTCGGTGCCCAGGGCGTTGAGGTTGGCGGTGGACAGCGTGGCCATCTGCGCCGAGCTCAGGCCCGGCACCTGCAACGAGGTCAATGCGCCGACCTGCACCGTGCTCAGGTAGTTCAGCTGGGCCGAGGTGAGGGCCGCGATCTGCGTGGACAGCATGGCCTGCAGGTCGGCGGTCTCGATGGCGGCGATGGCATCCGAGCCCAGGGCACGCAGTTGCGTGGACGTGAGCGCAGCGATCTGCAGGGTGCTCAGCGCGATGACCTGGTCGGTCGTCAACGCGGCGATGGCGCCCGAGCCCAGGGCCAGGATCTGGTTGGTGCCCAGGGCCTGCAGGTCGGCGGTTTCCAGGTTGGCGATCTGGTTGGAGGTCAGGGCGCGAACCTGAACGCTGGTGAGCTGGGCGAACTGGTCGCTGCTGAGCGCGTTCAGGTTGGCCGTGCTCAGCGTGGCCATCTGCGCGGTGGTCAGGGCGGGCACCTGCAACGAGGTGAGGGCACCCATCTGCACCGTGGTGAGTGCGGCCAGCTGACCCGAGGTCAAGGAGCGCAGTTGCGAGCTGCCCATGGCCTGCAGGTCGGCGGTCTCCAGGTAGGGCAGCGCGTCGGTGCTGAAGGCCCGCACCTGGGCGCTGGTCAGCGCGGCCATCTGGTCGGAGGTGAGTGCCGCGATGGTCGCCGAGCTCAGCGCGGACAGCGCCGAAGAAGCAAGCATCGGGATCTGCGCCGTGCCAATGGCGGCCAGGTCGGCGGTCTCCAGGTTGGCGATCTCGGTCGACGTGAAGGCACGCACCTGGGCCGAGGTCAGGTAAGAGAACTGGTCACTCGTCAGCGCGTTGAAGTTGGCGGTGGTCAGCGTGGCGATCTGTGCGCTGGTCAGCGACTGCACCTGTGAGGAGATCAGTGCGGCCATCTGGTCGGTGGTCAGCGAGCCCAGCTGGGTGGAGCTGAGTGCGCGCAGTTGAGCCGTGCCCATGGCCACCAGGTCGGCGGTCTCGATCAGGCCCATGTTGGCCGTGGTCATGGCCTTCAGTTGCGACGTGGTGAGCGCGGCCATCTGGTCGGACGTGAGGGCCGGCACCTGGTCGGAGGTGAGTGCGGCCACCGCGGCCGAGGTCAGCGCGCGGATCTGGTCGGTGCCCAGCGAGGCGAGGTCGACGGTTTCGAGGTTGGCCACCTGGCTGGTGCCCAGGGCGCGCACTTGCGACGAAGTGAGCTGGGCGAACTGGTCGCTGCCCATGGCATTGAGGTTGGCCGTGCCCAGCGAGGCGATCTGCGCCGAGGTCAGCACCGGCACCTGCGCCGAGGTGAGCGCCGCCATCTGCGCGGATGTGAACGCACCCAGCTGGGCGGTGGTGAGCGAGCGGATCTGAACCGAGGTCATGGCCTGCAGGTCGGTGGTCTCCATCACGCCGATGCTGGCTGTGCTCAAGGCACGCACCTGGGCGGTGGACAGGCCGGCCACCTGGTCCGAGCTCAAGGCGATCATCGAGTCGGTGCTCAGCGCCGCGATGGCGGCGGTGCCCAGGGCCGCCAGCTGGGCGGTGCCCAGCGAGGTCAGGTCGGCGGTTTCCAGGTTGGCGATCTGGTTCGAGGTCAGGGCCCTGGCCTGCGCCGAGGTCAGCATGGCGAATTGCGCACTGCCCAGGGCGTTGAGGTTGGCGGTGGACAGCGCAGCGATCTGGCCAGTGGTCAGCGCCGGCACTTGCAGCGAGCTGAGCGCCGGGAGCTGGTCCGACGTGAGCGCGTTCAATTGCGCCGAGCCGAGTGCAGCAATCTGCACGGACGACAGGTTCACCAGGTCCGCGGTCTCGATGAAGGTGATGTTGTCGGTGGTCAACGCGCGCAGTTGCGTCGAGGTGAGTGCGGCGAACTGGTCCGACCCCAGGGCCTTGACCTCGTCCGAGGTCAGCGCGGCGATGGCGTTGGAGGTCAGGGCGCGCAGCTGCACCGAGTTCATGGCGGCCAGGTCGGCCGTTTCCAGGTTGGCGACCTGGTTGGTGGTCAATGCACGGGCCTGGGCAGACGTGAGCTGGGCGAACTGGTCGCTGGTCAGCGCATTCAGGTTGGTGGTGCCCAGCGAGGCGATCTGTGCCGTGGTGAGCGAAGAAACCTGGTTGGACACCAGGGCGGCCATCTGCGCCGAGCTCAGGTTGGCCAGTTGCGCGGTGGTGAATGCAGCGATCTGGGCCGTGCCCATGTTCTGCAGGTCGGCCGTCTCCAGGTAGCCCAGGTTGGCGGTCGAGAGCGCACGCACCTGCACGCTGGTGAGCGCGGCGACCTGGTCAGAACTCAGCGCCGGAATCTGGTCGGACGTGAAGGCCCCGATGGCGGCACTGCCGAGCGCGCGGATCTGCGCGCTGCCCAGCATGACCAGGTCGGCGGTTTCCAGCGCCACGATCTGGGCGGTGGTCAGGGCACGCACCTGCGCCGAAGTGAGTGCGGCGTATTGGTCCGAACCCATGAACTGCAGGTTGGCCGTGGACAGGCTGCCCATCTGGGCCGTGGTCAATGCCGAGACCTGGCTGGAGATCAACGCAGCAATCTGCACCGACGTGAAGGCATTGAGCTGGTTCGAGGTGAAGGCCATCACCTGGGCGGTGCCCATGGCAGCCAGGTCACCCGATTCGATGGCCGCGACGGCGGCACTGGACAGGGCACGCACCTGGGTGGAGGTCATGGCGGCGAACTGGTCCGAGCCCATGGCCGCCAGTTGGTCGGTGCCGAGGGCGGCGATGGCCGTCGAAGTGAGCGCGCGGACCTGGTTGGTGCCCATGGCCCCGATGTCGGCCGTCTGCATGCTGGCCAGCTGCACACTGCTCAGAGAGGCCACCTGCGCCGTCGTCAGCGCCGGCACTTGCGTGCTGCTGAGGTTGATGATCGCGTCGGTGGACAGCGACTTGATCTGCGCCGTGGTCAGGGCCATGACCTGGTCGGTGGTCATGGCACCGATCTGGTCGCTGGTGAGTGCGCCCAGGCGCGAGGTGCTCAGCGAACGGATCTGGTTGCTGGTGAGCACCGCGATGTCGGCGGTCTCCATCAGCGCGATCACGTTGGTGCCGATGGCGTTGAGGCCGGCCGTGCTGATCACGGGCACCTGGTCGGTGGTCAGGGCAGCGATCTGGTCGGTGCTGAAGGCAGCCCAGTCGGTGGTCGTCAGCAAGCCAATTGCGACGGAATTCAGCCCGGCGATCTGGTCGGTAGACAGGGCGGTGATGATGGAGGCCATGTGATGTGTCCGTTTCTTGCCAGGCTTGGCGCCGTTGGGTTGTTGTCGGGGGTGTTTGAAGTTCAGGCCAGGCTTGGATGCGCCAGTGGACAAGAGCTCCGCGTGTTCATCGTTCCGTTATCGGGTGCACCCCTCGGGGCTTGAGCCCGGCTTGGCGGGCACCGCCGGTTACCTTCGCGGCGCGCCAACTCCGTCACGTTTCGTTGCGCAATCCCCCGTGGTCGGGGCCTTGACCTCGGGTTGCCAGCCGCCTGGCGGCGAAAGCTTGGGACGATGACCGCCGAGCGGGGGGCCGATTACCAGCGCTTTCGGGCTGCTAATCCGGCTTAAGTTCTTGCCGAGGCTGGGCAACATGGCGGCAGACCCGAAGAACCCGCCATGGCCGATTCGCAGGACCGCAACCTCCCCGCCTCAGAACGCAAGATCCGACGTGCCCGTGAAGACGGGCAGGTGGCGCGTTCGCGCGACCTCGGCCACCTGGCCATGGTGGGCGGCGGCGGCGCGGTGCTGATGGCGGCCACGCCCTGGCTGCTGGAAGCGTCGCAGCGCATCCTGCAGGTGGGCCTGCACTTCAATGCCCGCGATGTGCTGCAGTCTGGTGCCATGCTGGAGCGGCTGGGTTCGCTGACGCTGGCCTTCCTGGGCATCCTGGCCCCGATGGGCGGCGCAGCGCTGGTGCTCACGCTGATCGCCAGCCTGGCCTCGGGTGGCTGGAACTTCACCTGGAAGCCCTTGCTTCCGAAATTCGGGCCGCTCAATCCGCTGGCCGGCCTGGGCCGCATGGTGTCGGGCGATCACCTGGGCAACCTGCTCAAGTCCTGCGTGCTGGCCGCCATTCTCGGCATCGTGGGCACCGCCTATCTCTATACGCACCTGGCGCAGTTCCACGATTCGCTCACCATGTCCTTGCCCGTGGCCATGGCCCATACCGGCCAGGCGCTGGTCTCCGGCGTGGGTCTCATGGTGCTGGTGCTGCTGGTGTCGGCGCTGATCGATGTGCCGCTGCAGCGCTTCATGATGGCGCGCCGCCTGAAGATGAGCGTGCAGGAGTTCAAGCAGGAGCACAAGGAGCTCGAGGGCAATGCCGAGGTCAAGGCCAAGGTCAAGGCGCGCATGCGCGAGATGGCGCGGCGGCGCATGTTCTCGGCCGTGCCCAGCGCCGACCTGGTGGTGATGAACCCCACCCACTACGCCGTGGCGCTGAAGTACGAAGACGGCCAGATGGCCGCTCCGCGCGTGGTGGCCAAGGGCGCCGACCTGATCGCCCTGCGCATCCGCGACATCGCCAGGGAGGCCAAGGTGCCGGTGTTGCAGGCACCGGCCCTGGCGCGCGCCCTGTATGCCCACACCGAGCTCGAGCAGGAGATCCCGGCGCGCCTGTTCTCTGCCGTGGCCCAGGTGCTGGCGCATGTGTACCAGTTGAAGGCGGCCTGGGCCGGGCGCGGCGCGATGCCGGCCGACCTGGCCCCCATCGAAGTGCCGGACGACCTCGATCCACACAACAGCAAGCCTGTTGAAGCGAACGTTGGGGAATAAGGCATGAATCTCGTCCTCGCCCAACTGCAAGCCATGGTCGGCCCGCGCGCCGGCGTGCTCAAGGCACTGACGGCGCCGCTGTTCGTCGTCATGGTGCTGGCGATGATGGTGCTGCCGTTGCCGGCGATGGCCCTGGACGTGCTGTTCACCTTCAACATCGCACTGGCGCTGATGGTGATGATGGTGTCGGCGCACATGCTCAAGCCGCTGGATTTCGCGGCCTTTCCCACCGTGCTGCTGGTGACCACCCTGCTGCGCCTGTCGCTGAACGTGGCCTCCACCCGCGTCGTGCTGCTCGAAGGGCACAACGGCACGGGCGCGGCGGGCAAGGTGATCGAGAGCTTCGGCCATTTCCTGATCGGCGGCAACTTCGCCGTCGGCCTGATCGTGTTCGCGATCCTGGTGGTGATCAACTTCATCGTCGTCACCAAGGGTGCCGAGCGCATCGCCGAGGTCGGCGCGCGCTTCACCCTGGACGCCATGCCCGGCAAGCAGATGGCCATCGACGCCGACCTGAACGCCGGCCTGATCGACGAGAAGGAAGCCAAGCGCCGGCGCATCGAGGTGAGCGAAGAGGCGGACTTCTTCGGCTCCATGGACGGTGCCAGCAAGTTCGTGCGCGGCGACGCCATCGCCGGCATCCTGATCCTGGTGATCAACATCGTGGGCGGGCTGATCATCGGCATGGTCGATCACGACCTGTCGGCAGCGGCCGCGGCACGCTCCTACATCCTGCTGGCGGTGGGCGATGCGCTGGTGGCGCAGGTGCCCGCGCTGCTGATCTCGGTGGCCGCGGCCATGGTGGTGTCGCGCGTGGGTTCGGAGACCGACATCGGCAGCCAGATCCGCACGCAGGTGTTCGGCAGCCCGAAGGCGCTGGCCATCACCGCCGGCATCATCGGGGCGCTGGGGGCCATACCGGGCATGCCGCACGTGGTGTTCCTGCTCAGCGCCGGCGCCGTGGGTTGGCTGGCCTGGTTCCTGGCCCGGCGCGCCCAGGTGGCGGCCGAGAAGCCGGCCCCGTCGGACGAAGTGGCCCCGCTTGCCAATGCCGAAGCCAGCTGGGACGACCTGCAGCCCGTCGACACGCTGGGCCTGGAGGTGGGCTACCGCCTCATCGCGCTGGTGGACACCGCACGCCAGGGCGACCTGCTGGGCCGCATCAAGGGCGTGCGCAAGAAGTTCGCGCAGGAGGTGGGTTTCCTGCCGCCGCCGGTGCACATCCGCGACAACCTCGAGTTGAAACCCAGCGTCTACCGCGTGCTGCTGCGTGGCGCCATGGTGGGCGAGGGCGAGGCCTATCCTGGCATGTACCTGGCCATCAATCCGGGTGGCGCCACCATCAAGCTGCCCGGCACGGCCACCATCGACCCGGCGTTCGGCCTGCCCGCGACCTGGATCGACGAGCGTCAGCGCGAGATGGCCCAAATGAATGGATTTACGGTGGTTGATTGCTCGACCGTCGTGGCCACCCACCTCTCACACTTGATGCAGGTGAACGCCGCCAAGCTGCTGGGCCGGATCGAGGTTCAGCAGCTCGTGGAACACGTCACCAAACTGGCCCCCAAGCTCATCGAAGACGTGATCCCCAAGATGGTCGGCATCGCCACTGTGCAGAAGCTTCTGCAATTGCTGTTGGAAGAAGGCGTGCACATCCGCGACATGCGCTCGATCGTGGAATGCCTGGCCGAACACAGCAGCACCGTCACCGACCCCGCCGAGCTGGCGCGCCGGGTGCGCATCCACCTGGCCCCGGTGATCGTGCAGCAGATCTATGGGCCGCAGCGCGAGCTGGACGTGATCGCGCTGGAACCCGAGCTCGAACGCCTGGTCACCCAGGCCCTGACCTCGCCGCACGGTGCGGTGCTGGACCCGGGCGTGGCCGACACCTTGAGCCGCGACGCCGCCGACAGCGCGCGCCGCGCCGAAGACCTGGGCCACCCGGCCTGCCTGCTGGTGCCGGACCTGATCCGTGCCCAGATGGCCCGCTTGTTGCGCCGTGCCGCCCCGCGCCTGAAGGTGCTGGGCCACAGCGAGATTCCTGAGACCCATTCCATCCGGATCGGCTCGATCATTGGGAGCACCACATGAACGTTAGGCGCTTTACTGCCAAGACCTCGCGCGAGGCACTGGCCCTGGTGCGCAGCGCACTCGGCGATGATGCGGTGGTGCTGTCCACCCGCCCGGGGGCCGACGGCGTGGAGGTGCTGGCCATGGCGCCGGACGGCATGCAGGTGCTCGAGCAGGCGGCCTCGCGCTCAAGCCTGGTGCGCGCGCCGCGGGTGCAGCATCAGTTGCCTACCCTGCGGCAGGAGGTGTCGGCCGACCGCATGGCCGGCGTGCGCGAGCGCGTGGCGCGTCAGGACCGACCGGCCGTGTCACCCGATGCGGCGGTGGACGAGGACGTGCAAACGCTCGGCATGAGCACACTCACCTTTCAGGACTACGTGCGCGAGCGCATGCTCAAGCGGCGCCAGGACGAAATCAGCCGTGACGCCGTTGCCGTCGGCGCCAAGGTGCTGGGCAGCCCGCCGCGCGGCGACGAGCCCGCTGCCACGCTGCGCAGCGATGGCCTGCCCGCCGGCATGGCCCGCGGCACCCGCCCGGCCGAGCCGCCGACGCGCCGCATGGGCACGGCCCCGCGCCGCGAAATCCCGGTGCTGCGCGACGAGATCCGCGTCGATGCGCCACCCGGCCGCAGCAGCGCTGCCGCACTGCGCGAGCACAGCGAGATGCTGGGCGAGCTGCGCTCGGTGAAGAGCCTGATCGAAGAGCGCTTCGGCATGCTGGCCTTCATGGAGAAGTTGCAGCGCCGGCCCGGCCAGGCCGAGCTGGCGCAGCAGCTGCTGGACACCGGCCTGTCGCCGGCGCTGATCCGCAAGGTGGTGCAGCAGCTGCCCGACGACGCGTCCGACCCGATGGCCTGGGCCGCCGCCGTGCTGGAGCACAACGTCATCACCGACGAGCATGAGCCCGCGCTGGAAGACACCGGCGGCGTGTTCGCGCTGATCGGCTCCACCGGCGTGGGCAAGACCACCAGTTGCGCCAAGATTGCCGCGGCCTTTGCCGCGCAGCATGGCGCCGCCCAGCTGGGCCTGATCACGCTGGACGCCTACCGTGTGGCCGCCCACGAGCAATTGCGCACCTACGGCCGCATCCTCGGCGTGCCGGTGCACACCGCACACGACCGCGCCTCGCTCGAAGACCTGCTGGAGCTGCTGTCGGCCAAGAAGATGGTGCTGATCGACACCGCCGGCATGGCCCAGCGCGACGTGCGCACCCGCGAGCTGCTGGACATGCTGTCGCACCCGTCGATTCAGAAGTTGCTGGTCGTGAATGCGGCCGCCCAGGGTGAAACGGTGGAAGACGTGATGATTGCCTACGACGCGGCCAAGTGCCGAGGCGTGGTGGTGTCCAAGCTGGACGAGGCCGTCAAGCTGGGCCCGGCGCTGGATGCGCTGATCCGCCACAAGTGCAAGGTGGTGGGCGTGGCCAATGGCCAGCGGGTGCCGGAGGACTGGCACCGGTTGTCGGCCCAGGCCCTGGTGCAGCGCGTGCTGCGCGGTGGCGGCAGTTCGTCCTGGCGGCTGGATGCCGGCGAGGTGAACCTGTTGTTCGCCGGCCGCCACGCCGTGAATGCCCGTGCTGCGGCGTACGCGGCCACGCCACCGGCCCACGCCTGAGCGCAGCGATCCGATCGACACCCGAGCCCGCACGATGTACTCCTTCATCAACACCTCTGCAGCACCGTTGGACCAGGCCCAGGGCCTGCGCCAGATGTTCGCTGCCACGCGCCAGCGCTTCGTGCCGCTGGTGCACAACCCGCATGTCGCCTTCGGCGGCGTGGCCATGGAGCGGCTGTGCGCCGCCTTCGGCGATCGGCAGCTCACCACGCTGGTCGTGGATGCGGCCGACACCGCATCGGCCCCGCACGAGGTGGCCAGCGTGGACCTGACGGCCTGCATCGAGCCGCTGTCGGTCAGGGTGTCCTTCCTGGCCGCGCGTGGCCTGCCCATGCGCTGGCTGGATTCGCGTGGGGCCACGGCCGGCTTTCTGGGCGCGCTGTCCGAAGCGGCGCCGCGTTGCGACGTGGTGCTGGTGCATGCCGGCGCGTCCGACCTGGTGCGCCTGTTCGGCGGCCGCGCGCCGCGCCCGCTGCTGCTGGCCAGCGACCAGGCCGAGAGCCTGACCCACGCCTACGCGTCGATGAAGCTGCTGTCGCAGCGCCTGGGCGTCATGGCCTTCGACCTGCTGCTGGCCACGCGCGGCAGCCCTGCACGCATGACGCGCATTGCCGATCGTCTGGCCAGCTGTGCCGATCGATTCCTGGGTGCTGCGCTGGGCGAGTGGGCCGTGGTCGATCCGACCGCGGCCGACAGCGCCCCGCTGGACCTCGCCCTGCGCCGCCTCACCGCCGCGCAGATTGCCAGCAGCGACGAATGCATCGAGTTGCGTCGCCCCACCAGCGGGCCCTCGACCGGGTCCGTCACCGGCGCCCGCCTTGTCTATGCGAACTGATCCGTCCGGAGCCAACGCCATGTACACCGCCAAGGGGCGTCTCGACGCCAATGCGATGCTCAAACAGTACAGCCCACTGGTGCGCCGACTGGCCCACCAGATGATCGCCAAGCTGCCGGCCAACGTCGAACTGGACGATCTCATCCAGGTCGGCATGATCGGTCTGACCGACGCCATGTCGCGTTTCGATTCGGCCCAGGGCGTGCAGTTCGAGACCTTCGCCACCCAGCGCATCCGCGGCGCCATGCTCGACGAGCTGCGCGGCAGCGACTGGATGAGCCGCGGCGACCGACGGCACCAGCGCACGATCGAAACCGCCGTGCACAAGCTGGAGCAGAAACTCGGCCGCGCGCCGTCCGAGAGCGAGATCGCCAAGGAGATGGGCCTGTCACTCACCGCCTACCAGGAGCTGCTGGGCAAGGTGCGCGGCACGCAGCTGGTCTACCTGGAGGACATGACCGGCGACGATGGCGACAACGACTTTCTCGACCGCCACGTCGCCGATGACACGGGCAACCCCTTGGCCATGCTCAACGACCAGCGCATGCGCGAGGCGTTGGTCGAAGCGATCAAGAACCTGCCCGAGCGCGAGCAGTACGTGATGAGCATGTACTACGAGCACGACATGAATCTCAAGGAGATCGCGGCCGTGCTCAAGGTGACCGAGAGCCGCGTGTGCCAGCTGCACAGCCAGTCGATTGCGCGGTTGAGAAGCAAGCTGCGCGAGTGGTAGGGCGAGTGAGTCGGAACCGCTCGAGATTGGACCAGCGGACCTTGACGAAGTAGGCCGGCCGAGCCGGCTCGGCCCTTCAGGGTGGCGAAGTACTCGCGACCGGCCGCGGCGCACCTCAACCCGAATGGGCGGCACCGAGGCGTGACCGCCAATAGCCGGGCTTTCGCCTGAAGGGTGCAACTGCCAACACGACAAGCTCATCGTCGCGGACCACGTAGACGATGGAGAACTTGAACTTGCCCGGAAATACCCGACGGGTTCCGAATTTGTAAGGAAAGCCTGCGTCCGAAAACTCCGCCGCCAGAGCCTCGGCCTTCTGTACAGCTTCGTCAAACCGGCGTCCGAGGCGTGGGCTGACTGCTGTGAAGCACTCCACCTCGTGGAGAAACTCTTCACGAGCCTCATCGATGTATCGGACGATTCTCACCGCTGGCAGATCTTGCGCGCCTCAGCGTGAACATCTGCAGCAGGCACCAGTCGCGCGGCGCCGGACTCGACGGCTTTCAGGCGGCGCTGAATCTCTTGATCCCAGGCATCATCCAACGGCTCGTCTGCTTCGTCCGGCAGCGAGGCAAGCAGAAGGTCTGCAAGGTGTGCCCGATCCTCTGGCGAGAGTGCGATGGCTTGACTGGTGAGTTGCTCTAGGGAGGTAGGCATGGGCGACTCCGATTTTGCGAAATGCAGTGTAGCGTTGGGAGCTTCGCGGGGCTGCATTCGCGGGCTGCACTGCCCGCCGCGACTTCATCGCCACCGGCAGCCCTCACGCGCCGGCTGTTTGGCTTGTTCATGTCGGCCTGCCTTGTCGTGAGCCACTACCGCTTGGGATTGACCTTGCGGACCTTGATGAAATGGACCAGCCGGGCCAGCTCCGCTTGCCCCTCCGGGGTGGCGAAATACTCGCGGCCGGCCTCGGTGTAGTGGCGCGCCAGGTTCTCGTCCAGACGGCCGTCGCCGAGCGACTTGAAGCCCTTGGCCACATAGGCCTTGCTGAGCGACTCACCCTTGCAATACCGGCAAGGCAAACCTGAACCAGGCAGCTTCACTTCCACCAACACCAAGCCCGTCTTTTGGCGGACCCACTCACCAACAGGGCGCCCCATACGTTTGGGCAGCGGCGAAGTGGCACCACGCGCCTTGGCCTTCAGGAAGTCGGTGACCTGCCCCGTGGTCACTGCGGCGTAGGCAATTTCGTCTGCAGAGAACAGGTCTGTGACGACCAAACCCTCTGCCGTCAGCACTTGCTTCAGGCTTGCGATGCGCGCGGCCCGCTCGTCCCGATGCTGCTCCTTGGCTTTGGCGAGCCGCCCCAGCTGTGCCAGCTCATCGTCCGAAACAGGAGTTCCATCGCGTCAAACGGCACCGAAATGCCGTGCTCTTCGTCTCGTTCGATCAGGCCAAGTTCCGCGAGCCGTGAAACATCCGTGTGGACATTGGAGTAGTTGCGTGCGGCCTCCTTGGCCAGCGCGTACACACTGCAGGGTCCCACCTTGCGCAGGGTGTCGAGAAGGTCAAGGCGCGCCGGCGTGAGGTCAGCGAAGAGGCATCTGGCAGACTCGAAACTCAAGCGAAGTCCGGAGCACGACCTTGACGCGAAGACGCCAACTTTGCGCGTGCCCTGTGAGCTGCAGAACCCCTGCGCGCCACTTCGATGATCGCCTTCATCGTCCAGCTCCAGATCGCGATGTCATGCTCGAAATCGGCCAGCAATTGTTCGATCGACGCGAAGTGGTATTCGAACGCACTTTGCCCGATGTGCAAGTTGGCAATGCATGAGGCACTCGTCCAGACGACGGGCCCATGGCGTCACCGTGGGCGGCATTCAAGCCGCCAGGCAGCACCCCCGCGGCCGCTTGCGCGGATCAGGCGCTCAGGCGCCCACCGCGGTGAAAGCTGTCTGGCAGTCCGTTGGCCGAATAGAACGACGATGCGGGTGGCATGGGCATCAGCACGTCGATGGCCCGATCCAGCGCGGCCGTGGCGCGGGCCAGGCTCTCGCGCTGCGCGGCCACCATGGCGCTGGCGCGTGCAAGGCGCCGCCGCAGTGGCTCCGGCACGCCACCGTGCTCGGCCACGTGCATGAAGCATTGCACCGCATTGGCCAGCGCGCGATGAAGTTCGCTGGCGCTGGACTCGATCACATCGCTGTCGCGCTCGCGCAACGCGTTGGCCAGTGAGGCCAGGCGAAGCTCCACCTCGTCGATCACCGCGTCGAGCGGGATGGTGTGCTCGGCATCGTTGGTGCGAGGCTGCGACTTGGACATGTTGGATCAGGCCTTGCGGCGCGGGCTGAGCAGTTCCTGGGCGTTGGCAATCAGCTTGTCGGCGATCGCGTTCGCGTCGATTTCGTACTTGCCGTCGCGTATGGCGTCGGCGATGCGCTTGACCTTCTCCGCGTCGAACACCGAATCGGTGTCCCCGCCGCTGACCAAGGCTGCAGCAGAAAGCTGCACCTTGGCGCTGGGCTCCGCACTGCCAGCTCCGGACGACGAGTTGGTGGTCTTGCGTTGCGTTGGCGTCGAATTGACCGCCGGCTTGTTGTCGTGAGGACCGATCTTCATGGTGTACTCCAGCAGGGCAGGGCAGGTCAGGTGACCGTACCTTGAGACATGCTCGGTGTATCGGCCCACCAGATTGGGACTTTAGGGCTTTCGTGCTGGAATTTCATCCGATCCCCCATCTGAATGGCAAAACAGGCCTTGTTTCGGCGCTCAAGCAAAGGCGGCTCTGCCACTTGGCTTGATCCCGGCGGGGGACGGACGGCACCGGTCGTCGGCCTGGGGGCCATCACAATGGCACCTCGATGCGCCGGTCGCCCGTCGGCATGCCGGTGACGATGCGCCCGGATTCGGTGCGCACCCGGGCGGCCTGTCCTTCAACCCCCGGACCCAGAGCCTGGCCCTCGGCACTGACGGCAAACCCTGGCCCCACGGCCACCACACGCACCAGGTCGCCGGCGGCAAACCAGCTGCGCAGCTTGAGATCCCCCTGACGCAGGGCGTCGCCGGCCGACAAGGGCCGGGCCAGCGTGCGGCCCAGGGCCAGGTCCGCCTGGGCGATCGCCGGGTCGGGGCTGGCCGCCAGGTCCACCTCGGCCTGCGCCAGATGGTGCACGCGCAGGACGGTGCCGGCCGGCAGTGCCGTGCTGGCCACCAGCGAGCGGGCGAAGATCTTCACGGTCAGGGGCAGGTAGACGTTCCAGCGGGTCTGGCCCTGCGTGCAGCGCAGGCCGATGCGCGTGCGGCCGGCCAGCCGCACGCCGGCGGGCAGGTAGGGCTCGACGCGGGCGCAAGGTGCCAGCGTGAGGCGGGCGTCGAGCTGCCCCACCTCCACTTCCACCCGCGCTGGTGCGGAATGCGAGGACCAGGCCGTGCTGGCCGACTCGCGCGCCAGCTGCTGCAACTGGTGGGTCAGGGCGGCGTCGAGTGGCGACGTCCCGTTGCCCGGGCCCGGCGCGGTGCCGACCTGGGCCAGCGCAGCGCCGGCGCACAACGCGCCGACCAGCAACCCGCAGACCTTGGTGTTCATGCTGCGCATCTTCGCGTCCGTGCCCTGCGTGCAGTGGCCCGAAATGCCGGGTGAAGCGGCCCTTGTTCCCGCTCATGTTTCAGGCGCGGCTGCCCACAATCCACGGTCATCGAAACCTCCATCTTGCAGGGGGACGACCCGCATGCAACAACGTCTGACCCAAGTGCTCGATTTCCAGGCCAACGCGCTGCAGCTGAGGTCTGAGCGCCAGCGCCTGATCGCGAGCAACATCGCCAATGCCGACACGCCGGGCTACCAGGCCCGCGAGATGGATTTCGCACGGGCGCTGCGCGAGGCGACCGGATCGCAGGCCGTGACCGGCGAGATGGCCACCACGCAGGCCGGGCACATGGCCCCCATCGCCGGCGCACGCGACGAGGCCGAGCTGCTCTATGCCAGCCACAGCCAGGACAGCGTGGACCGCAACACGGTGGACCTGGAGCGCGAGCGCCACAGCGCCGTGGACAACGCGGTGAAGTACGAGGCCACGCTGCGCTTCATCAACAGCAGCGTGCGCAATGTGCTCGACGCCATGAAGAGCCCGAACCAGGGCTGACCCGCCCTGCTCACTGGAGATAGACCATGACCATGCTCAAGATCTTTGACGTGTCCGGCAGTGCCGCCAGCGCGCAAAGCCAGCGGCTCAATGTCGTGGCCTCCAACCTCGCCAATGCCGACACCGTGGCCGGGCCGGATGGCCAGGCCTACAAGGCGCGCCAGGTGGTGTTCCAGACCACTTTGATGGGCGAGGTGGGGGCGGCCGGCGTGCGCGTGTCCAACGTCACCGAGGACCAGACACCCGGCCGTCGGGTCCACGATCCCAAGCACCCGGGCGCCGATGCCCAGGGCTATGTGACCTACAGCAACGTCAACCCGATCGAGGAGATGGTGAACATGATTTCGGCCTCGCGTTCCTACCAGAACAACATCGAAGTGATGAACACCGCCAAGAGCCTGATGCTCAAGACCTTGCAGCTCGGCCAGGGCTGACGCGGCCTCGCGCGAACCCCTGCACCCCTGACCCGTCGAAACGGAGCCCCCCATGGCCACTGTCGCAAATGCCGCTGCCACCGCACCGGCCACCACGTTCTCCAGCACCATCGCGGGTGCCACGCCGACTGCCCAGGCCACGGCCACGACCTCGGCTGCGGAGCAGAGCGACCGTTTCCTCAAGCTGCTGGTCACGCAGATGAAGAACCAGGACCCGCTCAACCCGATGGACAACGCGCAGATCACCTCGCAGATGGCGCAGATCAGCACCGTCAGCGGCATCGACAAGCTCGCCGCGGCCGTCACCGGCATGAACAGCCTGATGCTGCAGACCCAGTCGCTCGAAGGCGCGATGCTGGTTGGCAAGAATGTGCTGGTACCCGGCAACAAGATCATGCTGGACGCCGATGGCGCCACCACCGCGGGCTTCGAGCTCGACTCCGCCGCCACCTCGGTGGTCGTGAACATCAAGGACGCCAACGGCAAGGTGGTGGACACCGTGGACATGGGCGCGGCCGCAGCCGGCAAGCATCTGTTCGGGTGGTCCAGTGACGATCCGGCCGCCACCGGGTTGACCTTCGAGATCAGCGCCAAGAACGGCGAGACGGCGGTGGGCGCCACCAAGCTCGTCGCCGATCGGGTGAACTCGGTCTATTCCGAACAAGGCCAGCTCAACATCAGCCTGAAGAACAACGGCAACGTCAAGTACAGCGACGTTCGCGCCGTGTCCTGACACCGCGCGCCCTCCCCACCCAACCGCTTCGCCCCCACCCAGGAGCCCGACATGGCATTCCAGCAAGGACTTTCCGGCCTCAACGCCACGTCCAAGAACCTCAGCGTGATTGGCAACAACATTGCCAACGCCAACACCTACGGCAACAAGTCGTCGCGGGCGGAGTTCGCCGACATCTATGCCAATGCCGTCAATGGCAGCGGCAGCAACGGCATCGGTCTGGGGGTGAACGTCACCGGGGTCGAGCAGCAGTTCTCCCAGGGCAACATCACCACCACGTCGAACAGCCTGGACCTGGCCATCAACGGCAATGGCTTCTTCCAGCTGGCCAACGATGGCACCACGATCTATTCGCGCAATGGCCAGTTCCAGAAGGACAAGGACGGGTTCATCGTCAATTCCACCGGCAACAAGTTGCTGGGCTACACGGCGGGCGTGGACGGCACGATCATCCCGTCCTCGGTGCAGGCGCTGAAGTTGCCCACCGGCAGCATCGCGCCGGCGGCCACCACCAAGGTGGCGCTGGAAATGAACCTCGACTCGCGACAGAAGATCACCGGGCCAGGTGTCACCGTGCCCATCGATTTCGTCGACGCCAAGACCTACAACAACGCCACCTCGATCACTGCATTCGACGACAAGGGCCAGGAGGTGGCGCTGACCTTCTACTTCCAGAAAACGGCCGACAACACATGGGACGTCTACGCCACCGCCAACGGCGTGCCGGTCAATGGCACGCCCGCCGCCCCCACGCCACTGATCACCGGAATGGCCTTCGCGCCCAACGGAGGGACGCTGACCAACCCTGTGGCCCCGGTCACCATGGACGTCCCTGCCGTGGCTCTGCTCACGGGGGGATTGACGCTGCCGATCACCGGCCTGCAAATCGACCTGAGTGGCGCCACCCAATACGGCTCGAAGTTCGCTGTCACCAACCTGTCTCAGGACGGCTATGCGCCGGGCGACCTCACCGGCGTCGTCATCGACAAGCTGGGCATCGTCAACGCGCAGTATTCCAATGGCCTGAGCAAGCCGGCCGGCCAGGTGGTGCTGGCCAGCTTCAACAACCCGCAGGGCCTGCAGCCGCTGGGCGGCAATGTCTGGGCTTCCACCCACGAATCGGGTGACCCGGTCATCGGGCCGGCGGGGCAGGGCAGCATCGGCACCATGCAATCAGGCGCCCTGGAAGAGTCCAACGTGGACCTCACGGCCGAGCTGGTGAACATGATCGTCGCGCAGCGGGCCTACCAGGCGAATGCGCAGACCATCAAGACCGAGGATCAGCTGCTGCAGACGCTGGTGAACCTGCGCTGATGGCCCATCGGCGCCCATCGGCCACGGCTGAACAGCGCTTCGGACGAGGACCTCCATGGACCGCCTGATCTACCTCTCGATGGCCGGCGCCAAGGCCACGATGCAACGCCAGGAGGTGCTCTCGCACAACCTGGCCAACGTCTCGACCACGGGCTTTCGCGCCGAGCTCACCGCCTTCCGCGCGGTGCCGGTGCGTGGCGACGGCGCCAGCACCCGCGTCTATGCACTGGAGACCACGCCCGGCTACAGCAACGACGCCGGCCCCGTGGCCGCCACCGGGCGCAACCTGGACGTGGCGATGAAGGGCAATGCCTGGCTGGCCGTGCAGGGACTGGACGGCACCGAGGCCTACACCCGCAATGGCGCGCTCGACGTGAATGCCGAAGGCCTGCTGGTCACGCAGAACGGACTGCAGGTGCTGGGCGATGGCGGGCCCATCACGGTGCCGGCCAACGCCTCGGTGCTGATCGGCTCGGACGGCACCGTCACCGCCAAGGTGGGCAACGGCCGGCCGCAGACCATCGGCCGGCTCAAGCTGGTGACGCCCGAAGTGCCGATGACGCGCGGCACCGACGGCCTGTTCCGTGCCGGCGAGGACCTGCCCGCAGACCCGACCGCGCGCCTGCAGGACGGCGCGCTCGAGGGCAGCAACGTGAGCGCCGTCGAATCGATGGTGGCCATGATCGCCGCCGCCCGCCAGTTCGAGACCCAGATGAAGATGCTGCAGGGCGCGCAAGAACGCGAGCAACAGGCGTCGAAGTTGTTGTCGAACCAGAGCTGAACATGGGGCCCCTGGCTGCCGGGTACGGCAGCCGTCCCCCGAGGGGACGGCGGGGCCGCTTGGGGCGGCCCGGCGCCGGCCCCGCGCGCCTGGCCACACGGTCTCAGGCTCAGGCAAGAAAGAAGCGCCGCACTCGCGGCGCTTTTCGCATCTTGAATCGCCTCAAGTTCCCGCGATCATCCATGCATCACCTGCCAGGAGTGCGGCCATGATCCGGTCACTGTGGATTTCCAAGACGGGGATGGAAGCCCAGCAAACCCAGCTGGACGCCATCTCGCACAACCTCGCCAACACGGCGACGAATGGCTACAAGCGTGGCCATGCGGTGTTCGAGGACCTGATGTACCAGAACCTGCGCCAGCCTGGCGCCAATGCCAACGAGCAGACCACCTTGCCCACAGGATTGCAGATGGGGCTGGGCGTGCGGCCGGTGGCCATGTCGCGCAACTTCACGCAGGGCAACCTGCAGCAGACCAGCGGCAAGCTCGACGTGGCCATCAAGGGCGCCGGCTTCTTTCAGGTGCAGATGCCCGACGGCACCACGGCCTACACGCGGGATGGCGCGTTCCAGCGCAATGCGCAGGGGCAGATCGTCACCAATGGCGGCTATGTGGTGCAACCCGGCATCACCATCCCGGCCAATGCCGACCCCGAGTCGCTGACCATCAGCGCCGATGGCACCGTCACCGTCACGCTGCCCGGACAGACCGCGCCGCAGACGCTGGGGCAGTTCCAGATGGCCGGCTTCATCAACCCCGCCGGCCTGGAGCCCAAGGGCGAGAACCTGTATGGCGAATCCGCTGCCTCGGGCACGCCGGCCGCCGCTGCGCCGGGCGCCAACGGCCTGGGTGCATTGACGCAAGGCTTCGTGGAGACCAGCAACGTGAACGTGGTCGAAGAGCTGGTGGCCATGATCCAGACCCAGCGCGCCTACGAAATCAACTCCAAGGCCATCCAGACCGCCGACCAGATGCTGCAGCGCCTGGGCCAGATCTGATCCGCCGCTTGACCCACGACCTCACCGAGTTCGCCATGCGCCGCCTTCTGCTTGTCACCGCCCTTGCAATGTCTGCCGCCGCGTTGAGCGGCTGCATGTCGTCGGTGTCGCGCCTGCCCGAGGTGGACGTGCTGCAGCCCAGCGTGGCCATTCCCGCGCCACTGGCGATGAACACACCCAAGGTGGCCAATGGCGCGATCTACCAGTCCGACCGCTACCGGCCGCTGTTCGAGGACCACCGCGCCCGCCTGGTGGGCGACATCCTGATGGTGCAGATCGCAGAGAAGGTGAGCGCGGTGCAGAAGTCCACCAGCTCGGTGGACAAGGCTTCGTCGGTGGACGCCTCGTTGACGGCATTGCCCTTCTTCAAGAACAACTCCTGGGCCAAGGCGGCAGCCGGCGGCAGCCAGGCCAACAAGTTCGAAGGCAAGGGCACCACCGAGAACAGCAACGATTTCTCCGGCACCATCAGTGCCACCGTGGTGCAGGTGCTGCCCAACGGCCACCTGGTGGTGGCGGCGGAAAAGCAGATCGGCGTCAACGCCAACGTGGACGTGCTGCGCTTTTCCGGCCAGGTCGATCCGCGCTCCATTGCGCCGGGCAACCTGGTGCAGAGCACCCAGATCGCCAATGTGCGCATCGAGCAGCGCGGCCGCGGCCAGCAGGCCGAGGCGCAGTCGATGGGTTGGCTGTCGCGCTTCTTCCTCAACCTGATGCCGATCTGAAAGGCATGCCGTGACCTTCCCCGTACCGCCCCAGGGCGCCGATCGAGCAGAGCGACTGATCCGCTGGATCGTGTGGCTGTCCATCTTCGCCGCCAGCGCTGCGGTGTGGCTGCCCGCCCAGGCCGCTCGCATCAAGGAACTGGCCAGCGTGCAAGGTGTGCGCGCCAACCAGCTCACCGGCTTCGGCCTGGTGTTCGGGCTGGACGGCACTGGCGACCAGTCCACCCAGGCGCCGTACACGCCGCAGGCCCTGGCCGCCTTCCTGGAGAAGAACGGCATCGTGCTGCCCCCGGGCATCACCATGCAGCCCAAGAACCTGGCCGCCGTGGTGGTCACGGCCGAGCTGCCGGCGTTCGCGCAGCGCGGGCAGCGCATCGACGTCAACGTGTCTTCAGCCGGCAATGCCAAGAGCCTGCGCGGCGGCATGCTGCTGTCCACCCCCTTGCGCGGTGCCGACGGGCGCGTCTATGCCATCGCCCAAGGCAGCCTGATCGTGGGCGGCGCGGGGGCCTCGGCCGGTGGCTCCAAGGTGCAGATCAATCACCTGTCCGCCGGGCGCGTGCCCGATGGCGCGATGGTGGAAGAGGTGGTCCCCACCACCCTGGGCGAAAACGGCACGCTGCAGCTGGATGTGAACTCGAACGATTTCGCCACCGCCCGCGCCGTGGCCGGCGCCATCAACGAAGCCAAGGGCGAGGGCACCGCGCAGGCCATGGATGGCCGCGTGGTGAAGGTCAAGCTGCCGAAGGCCGACACCGAGCGCGTGGCCTTCATCGCCGACATCGAGGACCTGAGCGTGGCGCTGACCAAGCCGGCGGCCAAGGTGGTGCTCAATGCGCGCACCGGCTCGGTGGTGGTGAACGAGGCGGTCACCCTCACCGATTGCGCCGTGGCGCATGGCTCGCTCTCGGTCACGATCAACTCCACGCCCGTGATCAGCCAGCCCTCGCCGCTGTCGCAAGGCGGGCAGACCGTGGTGTCGGAGAAGACCGACATCGCCATCACGCAGCAACCCGGCATGCTGATCCAGCTGCCGGCGGCCACCAAGTTGTCGGATGTGGTCAAGGCACTGAACTCGCTGGGCGCCACGCCGCAGGACCTGCTGGCCATCCTGCAGGCCATGAAGGCGGCGGGCGCGCTCAAGGCGGAGCTGGAAGTGATATGACCCCCCCCCGAAGCGCCTTCGGCTCTTCCCCCCCAGGGGGGCGCCGCCAGCGGCCCGGCAAAGCCGGTTCCGCGGCGGCCGCTGGGTGGCTGCTGTTCGGCCTGGAGAGTTGAATGTCCTCGATCTCCTTGCAGCAGAGCGCCTCCGGCCTGGCCGGCGATGTGCGCGGCCTGGACAGCCTGCGCCTGAACGCAGGCAAGGACCCCAAGGGCGCGGCGCGCGCGGCGGCCAAGCAGTTCGAGGCGCTGTTCATGCAGGAGATCATGAAGAGCATGCGCGCCACCACCATGGCCTCGGGCCTCACCGACAACGCGGCCACCAAGCTCGGCACCGACATGCTCGACACCCAGCTGGCCACCAAGATGAGCGGCCTGCCCGGTGGTCTGGCCGATGTGATTGCGCGGCAGCTGGAGCGGCAGATGGGCCTGCAGCCAGGGCCGATTCCCAGCACCACGGGGGCCAATCTGAGCCTGTCGCCGATGGCCGCGCCCGGCAGCACGCCGCGCATCCCCGAGAAGAGCGCGGCCGGCTTCATCGCCCAGCACAGCGGCGCTGCAGAGGCGGCCGAGAAGGCCACGGGCATTCCCGCCGCCTTCATGCTCAGCCAGGCCGCGCTCGAGTCGGGTTGGGGCAAGAAGGAAATCACCGCCACCGACGGCACCCCGTCGAACAACCTGTTCGGCATCAAGGCCAGGGCCGAACTGGAAAGGCCCGGTGGCCGAGGTGATGACCACCGAATACGTGGGTGGCAAGGCGCAGAAGGTGCTGCAGAAGTTTCGCGCCTACGCCAGCCATGCCGAGTCCTTTGCGGACTATGCCAAGCTCATCAAGGACAGCCCGCGCTATGAACGCGTGGTGGCGGCCGGCGGCGATGCCAAGGGCTTTGCACAGGGCCTGCAGCGCGCCGGCTACGCCACCGATCCGGCCTATGCGGACAAGCTGTCACGTGTCATCAACACCACGCTGCGCCTGCAGCGCGGCCAGGTCTGAGGGGCGGCGCGCGATGCGCGACGCTGCCACCGCCACCCTGCACTGGAGGCCTTGAACCATGTCCAGCTCGATGCTGATGTCCATCGGTACGCAAGCGATGTTCGCGGCCTATGCGCAGCTGAACACCATCAGCAACAACATCGCCAACGCCAACACCGTGGGCTACTCACGCCAACGCACGATGCAGACCACGGTCGAGGGCCAGGTCACTGGCTCTGGCTACTTCGGGCGTGGCGTCACGGTGGCCACCGTGGTGCGCGCATCCAACCTGTTCCTGACGCAGCAGGCCGAATCGGCGCGCTCCATGGCGGCGGCCGATGGCACGCAGAGCGACATGCTGCAGCAGCTGGAAAAGGTGTTCGGCAGCGGCGACGCCGGCCTGGGCCACGCGGCCACGGCGGTGTTCAACGCGTTTTCCGACCTGGCGGCTGCGCCGGCCGATCTTTCGGCCCGGCAGGCCGTGATCGCGCGCTGCGAAGATCTGGCGTCGATGTGCCGCTCCGACAGCGATCAGATCGAGGCCCTGCAGGCCAACGTGTTCGTCGATGTGAAGAATTCGGTGGCCGAAGTGAACACCCTGGCCGCGCAGGTGGCCAAGCTCAACGAGCGCATCGCCAACGCGCTGGGTGTGGGCCACACGCCCAATGACCTGATGGACCAACGCGATGCGCTGATCGCCCAGATTGGCGACAAGGTGACGGTGCACACCATCGATGCCAGTGACGGCACCATCAGCCTGTTCGTGGCCGGCGGCCAGAACCTCGTGCTCGGCAGCCTGGCGGGCAAACTCGTCGTCAGGCCGGATGAGTACGATTCGTCGCGCGCTGCGCTCAGCATCTCGATGTCGGGTCAGGAGACGCCGCTCGACACGCGCGCCATCGCCGGTGGCTCGCTGGCGGGCGCGCTCACGTTCCAAAATGACGACCTGGTCGAGGCCCGCAATCGCCTGGGCCAGCTCAGTGCTGCGCTTGCCGTGGCCATGAACAAGCAGCAATCGCATGGCATCGACCTGCAGGGCAACGTCGGTCAGCCGCTGTTCGACTACGGCACCCCAAAGGCCTTGCCTGCGGCAACCAACGCCACGGCGGCCGGCGCCTTCGTGGCCTCGTTCGCGCTGGCGATCACCGACGGCGGGGCCTTGCAAGCCAGCGAATACGAGTTGCAGGCGGATCCGGCCAACCCGGCGCTGTACAACGTGACACGACGCTGCGACGGCAAGGTGTTCTCTGGCGTGGCGGATGGCGCATCGATCGATGGGTTCTCCATCACGCTGAACTCCGGACCGCTGGGCCCGCTGGACCGCTTCCTGCTCAAGCCCGTGAGTTGCGCCGCAGCCGACATGGCGCTGAAGGTGACCAACCCGCGCGCGGTGGCCGCGGGATCGCCGGTCACGGCGGTGGCCTCCACGGCCAACAAGGGCACTGCCACCGTGGGCATGCTCGCCGTGGTGGCCGACCCCAGCGGCCCCTATCAGCCATTGACGCTCAAGTTCAGCAGCGCCACGGGCGACTACGATCTGCTCGACTCGACCAATGCCGTGGTCGCAAGCGGCACTTGGGATGCATCCTCGCCCATCAGCTACAACGGCTTTGCGCTCAAGCTGAAGGGCACACCGGCAATGGGTGATGTGTTCAGCATTGCACCCACGGCCTATCCGGCGGCCAGCAACGGCAATGCCCTGGCGTTCGATCAGATGGCAAGCACCAGGCTCATCGAAGGCGAGACCTTCAGCGATGCCTACGCCCAGGTGCTGTCGGGCATGGGCGTGCGCGTGCAGAGTGCCATGAATGCCGCTGAAACCAGCAGTGCGGTGTCGGCCAGTGCGAACCAGGCGCTGGCCAGTGAGGTTGGCGTCAACCTGGATGAAGAAGCAGCCAAGTTGATCCAGTATCAACAGGCCTACCAGGCCGCTGCCAAGATGCTGACCACGGCGCAGACCGTGATGGACGTGCTGCTGCAGTTGGGGCGTTGATCGCCACGCCACCCGCCCGTTGACCTCCTTGCCTCGATGGACTTGCCATGAGAATCGCCACTGCCAGTCGTTACGACGCCACCATCGATTCGCTCCAGCGCCGCCAGGCCGCGCTGACCGACTCACAGGACCAGATGTCCAGTGGCAGGCGCGTGAACAAGCCCAGCGACGACCCCACCGCGGCGTCGCGTGCCGAGCGCGCTCACATCCTGCAGCAGCGGATCGAGGCACAGCGCCGCGCTATCGAGTACAGCGGCAACGCCATCCGACTGGCCGAATCGGCCTTGGGCCAGGCCGGTGACGTGCTGCAGTCGGCCCGCGAAACCCTCGTCAATGCCGGCAACGGCAGCTACAACGCCACCGAGCGCGATTCGCTGGCCAAGCACCTCAAGCAATTGCGTGGGCAGTTGCTGTCCCAGGCCAACCAGGCCGATGGCAACGGCGGCTACACCTTTGGCGGGCAGGGCAGTCAGAACGAGCCCTTCCTGGATCAGATCGGGGGCGTCGCCTTCGCCGGCACCGGTGGCCAGATGCAGCTGTCCTCCAGCGAGGAAATGCCCGGAGCCGTGGATGGCAAGAGCGTCTGGCTCGGTGCGCGCACTGGCAACGGCATCTATGTCACCGGCGCGGACCCGGCCAACACCGGCCACGCCTGGATCGATTCTGGCGGTGTCACCGACCCGTCCGCGATCACCGGGCATGACTACAGCGTGGTCTTCTCAGACAGCGGTGGCGGCGCGATGACCTATTCGGTGCTCGACGGCGGCGCGCCCACGGCCATCGCCGGCCAGCCCTATTCGTCGTCGGCACCGATCACGGTCGACGGCATGACCTTTCGCGTCACTGGCAACCCGGCCGATGGCGACCGCTTCACCATCGTGCCATCGCAGGCCGGGCTGGATCCGTTCTCGGTGCTGGACAAGGCCATCGCCGTGCTGAGCGACCCCAATGCCAACAGCGGCCAGATCTCCCAGGCCGTCAGCAGCGGCTTGCGCGACCTGGACTCGGTGATGGGGCACATGCAATCGGCCCGTTCGGAGGCGGGCGCGACACTGTCGCGGCTGGATTCGATCGACTCGCGCGAGCAGGACCGTGACCTGTGGGCGAAGTCGGTACAGTCCAGTGCAGAGGACCTGGACATGGTGAGTGCCATCTCGGACTTCAAGAACAAGCAGACGAACTACCAGGCCGCGTTGCAGACCTATGCCACGGTGCAGCGCATGTCGCTGTTCGACTACATCAAATGACATTGGCGCCGGCCAACCCGGCGCTGGGGAGGAAGCTCGTGGAGAAGAATTTGCATCCGGTGTTGGGCCAGGTCACGCTCGGTTACTCGCCGATGATCGACAAGCACCGCGCCATCACCGCCCTGCGGCTGACCGTGTTTCCGCTGCACAGCGACAAGACGCCGGACTCGGCCGCCCTGCTGGCGGCGCTCGGCGAGGTGTGGCCTGCGGACGGCGGGCGTGTGTCGCTCAACGTGGCCAGCGAGAGCCTGCTGCAGGGCCTGATGAAATCGCCGCTGCCGCTGAACATGATGGTCGAGGTGCCGTCCTTCATGGCCAGCGATCCAGCCAATACCGAGTCGCTGCTGGCGCTGTTCAAGCGCGGCAACACCTTGCTGATCAAGGGCCTGCCCACCGCACCGTTGCCACGCGAAGTGCTGCCCTGCTTTGCCTATTCCATCATCGACCTGGCCGACGAGCGCCGCGACGGCATGCCGCCGCCGGGGGCATCTCACGCAACATCCCGCATGTGCAGGATGGTGTGCGCACCATGGTGCAGATGACCGATGCGTTCGGCCGTGGGGCGATCGCGGTGCTGGGTTGGCCCATCGACGACGCCATCGCCTCGCGCGGCAAGGCCCCGCCCGCGCCGGAAATGCAGGCCATCGTCGAGCTGATCAACCGCGTGGACCTGGAAGAGCCCGCCGAGCGGCTCGAAGGCGTGCTCAAGAACGACCCCACGCTGGCGTTCAAGCTCATGCGCTACATCAATTCACCGGCATTCGGCCTGTCGGTGGAGATCTCCTCGTTCCGCCATGCCGTGATGATGTTGGGCTACAAGCGCCTGAAGCGCTGGCTGGCGCTGCTGCTGGCGTCGGCCAGCCGCGACGCCAACCTGCGCCCGGTGATCTACGCGGCCGTGCGCCGCGGCTTGCTGATGGAAGAGCTGGGCCGCGACAGCGGGCTCGAGGAAGAGCGCCGCAGCGAGCTGTTCATCTGCGGCGTGTTCTCGCTGCTGGACCGGATGATGGGACAGCCCTTCTCCGAACTGCTCAAGACCGTGCCGGTGTCCGACGCGGTGCGCGCGGCCCTGTCCGACGGCAAGGGCCCTCTGCAGCCTTTCCTGGAACTGGTGCGCGCCACCGAGTCCTCGTCCTTCTACGACATCCGCAGCGCTGCCGAGGCCATCCTGATGGGGGTGGCCGACGTCAATTGCGCGGTCCTGCGCGCGCTGGCCGCTGCTCGACAGCTCGATTGACGTGCCCCGGCCCGCGCGCTGGCTGATGGCCCGCGCGGCGCGGCGGTGGCCGGGTGGGCAGCGCCGCTAAACTGCGTGGTATGTCCGTGCTATCGCGCGCTTCGGCGACGCCCACTCCTGCGCAACTGGGGGCGCTGCTCGACAGTGCCGAGGACGCGATGGCGTTGGTGGATGGCCGCGAGCGTGTCACCTGGTGCAACCCGGCGGCGATGCGCCTGCTCGGTTGCCAACGCGGCCGGCCCCTGGGCCTGGCTTTTGAACGGCTGGCCGATGCCACCCGACAGGCGTTGCAGGCCGCGATGGCTGCACCGGCCGCCCACTGGCAACACGTCGGTCGACTCGTCGATGGCCGTGGGCTGCGCCTGAATCTGGCCCCCGGGCCGACCGGCACGCGCATGCTGGTGGCTCGAGCGGTGGCGGCCGAGCCCGCGTTGCCGCGGCTGGAATCGCGGGCCACCAGCGAAGTGGTGCGCCTGCTCTGGGACGCCCCGCAGCCCCTGCTGGTGCAGGACGAACAGTTCACCGTGCTGGCCGCCAACAAGGCCCTGCTGCAGGCGCTGGGCCTGCCCGCACAGCAGGTGCTGGGTCGCGACGCCATGGACTTCGTGCCTGCCGAGGACCATGCGCTGGTGCTCGAAGCGCGCGAACTGTTGCGTGCGACGCGACCCGACATGGCCGCGGTGCCCGCACGTCTGGAATGCCGCCTGCGCGATGCCCAGGGGCGTGAGCGCTGGTTCCGTTTCACGCCGCGGTGGGTGAGCGCGGACGACGGAAGACCACTGGTGATGTCGATACTGATGGACGTCACGTCCGAGCACCAAGCGCGCGAGCAGGTGGACCGCTCGGTGCACGAGCTGGAGCACTGGTTCGACCTGAGCCCCGTGGGCATGCTGGTGTACGACGAGACCGGCCTGGTGTTGCGCAGCAATGCCACGTTCGAGGCGCTGGTGGGCCACACGCCGGTGAGCCTGCGCGAGGCCGCTCCGGATCTGTGTCAGCTGCTGGCGTGGGAGGGCAGTGCCATGCACGCCGCCCTGCGGGCCGACGCCCAGGCGCTGGAAGTGCATGCCACCGTCACGTCGCCCGACGGTCGCGGCCTGCGCCTGCGCGCGCGGCTGCGTGCCTTTCGCACCGGCGACGATCACCTGCGCGTGATGGCGGTGGTGGAGGACCGCAGCTTCGAGGACGAGCGCGACCTGGCCCAGCTGGAGATCGGCGCGCTGATGGACACGGCGGGCATCGGCGTGGCCACGTACGAGGCTTCGCGCGGCTGGACGCAGAGCCGTGCCTCGGGCTCCGGCAAGCCGGCCTCGGGTCTGCAGCCGGCGCTGCAGTCCATCCGCCGCGACCAGGTCGAGCCCGCATCCGTGCCCGAGTTCGAGCGGCTGCAGCGCGCCTTGCGCCAGGGCGAGCGTGCGCAGGTGCGCTATGAGGTGCGGGTGCCCGAGCTGGGCCGGCGCTGGCTGCTCACGCGGGTGGAGCCGGGCGAGCTGGCGGGTGGCCGTGCCGCGCTGTCGGTGGTCACGCTGGACATCACCGACCAGGAGGAATCGCACCGCCGCAGCGAGCAATTGCTGCGCGAGCTGTCGGCCATCCTGGACGGCACCAGCGCCGGCATGGCCTACCTGCGCGGCGAACGCCTGGTGCGCTGCAATGCCCGTTTCGAATCCATGCTGGGCCTGTTGCCTGGCTTGGCGTCGGGCGCCACGCTGAGCGAGTTGCTGGTGGCGCACGAGAGCGCGCTGCAGGTGGCGCGCCGAGCGTTGGCCGAGGACGGCCGCTTCGAGACCGAGCTGCGCGTGGGCGAACACTGGTACTCGCTGTCGGTGCGGCGCACGGCGGCGGGTGGCGAGCCCGAGGCCGTGGCCGTGCTCACCGAGGTGACGCGGCTGAAGGCGCAACAGGCCGAACTGGAAGCCTTGGTGCGCGAACGCGAGCTGATGTTCAACCTGTCCGGCGTGGGCATCAGCTATGTGCAGGACGGTCGCATCGCCCGCGCCAACGTGGCGCTGACCCAGCTCACCGGGCGCAGTGCCGAAGAGCTGGCCGGCCTGCCGCTGGCCGAGCTGTTCGAGGACGCGCTGGCCTACACCCGTCTGTGGGGCCTGGAGGACGCTCAACTTCAACGCGAGGGCCGCTGGCATGGCGAGCGTCGCCTGAAGCGCCGCGACGGCAGCCTGCTGTGGGTGCAGGTGACCAAGCGACGCGTCGACCTGCGCGACGCGCAGGCCGGCCTGATCTGCTCCTACGTGGACATCGACGAACGCCGCCAGGCCGAGATCCACATGGCGCAGGCCCAGTCGTCGCTGCAGCGCATCATCGACACGGCCCCGCTGGCCATCGCCCTGTTCGATGCCGGCACGGGCCAGGTGTTGCGCCTGAACGCGATGGCCGGCCAGTTCTTCGGGCGCCCGATTGCCAGCCTGTTGGGGCAGGCCCCCGAGGCCTGGGCCGATGCCGACGAGGCCCTCGCCCTGCGCGCCGACCTGCAGCGCGCCTTGTCGGGCAGCGACGGCCTGCGCCGCGAGCAACGGCGCCCGGGGGGCCTGGCCGATGCCGCGTCGCGCACCTGGGACGTGCGCATCGTGTCCACCGGCGCGTCGGACGAACCGCAGGCCTTGCTGGTGGCCAGCGACGTGACCGAACAGCGGGTGGCCGAGCAGGCGCGCTTCGACGCGGCCGTGTCCCAGCGCGAGATGTTGGTCAAGGAAGTGCACCACCGCATCAAGAACAACCTGCAAGGCGTGGCCGGACTGCTGCAGCAGACCGCCGTGCGCCGGCCCGAGGTGGCGACGTTGATCAGCGAGGTGGTGGGCCAGGTGCAGGCCATCGCGCAGGTCCACGGTCTGCAGGTCGGCGTGACCGGACCGCTGCGCATCCGCCCGCTGCTGGAGGCCATCACCGGCTCGGTGCAGCGCACCTTCGGGCGCCCGATCGACATCGAGGTGCAGGGCGGCCCCTCGCATCGCTTCGCCCTGCCCGAAGCCGAATCGATCCCGATCGCGCTGACCATCAACGAGTTGCTCACCAACGCGGTCAAGCACAGCGTTCCGGGCCCCTTGAGTTGCCGCCTGCACTGCGAGGAGGCGGCAGTCACCATCACCATCACCAGCCCCGGACGCCTGCGCGAGGGCTTCAGCCTGGCCCAGGTGCCGCCCGGGGTGTCCGGCCTGGGCCTGGTGCGCGCCTTGCTGCCGCGGCGCAGTGCGGCGCTGTCGCTGCAGCAGGACGGCGACCTTGTGCGCGCCGAGGTGCGCCTGCTGCCGCCCAGCTTTCATGTGCTGGAGCCGCTTTGATGCTCGAGCACACGCGCTGAACGCGAGGGCGATCGGTGACAATCGGCGGCATCGGACGAGCACAGGCGCGTGACGTGGCAGACAAGGGCAGGATCCTGGTGGTGGACGATGACCGGCTGGTGCTGGCCACGCTGACCCACGGCTTGGCGCAGGCCGGCTACGACATCATCGACGCCGACAACGGCGATGACGCCATCCTGCTGGCGCGCGAGCACCACCCTGACCTGGCACTGCTGGACATCCGCATGGAAGGCAAGAGCGGCTTCGATGTGGCGGCCTACCTGCGCGAGGTGCTGCACATCCCGTTCATGTTCCTGTCCGCCTTTGCCGACGAGGACACGGTTCGCCAGGTGCGTGCGCTGGGCGCGGTGGCCTACCTGGTCAAGCCGCTGGACATTGGCCAGATCGTGCCGGCCGTCGAGGCGGCCTTCGCCAACTTGCCTGCCCGCAGCGAGGGCGTGGCGGCGCGCGCCGCTGCAGTGGTGCTGCCAACGCCCTGGCCGAGTGTCGAGTTGGTGTCGCTGGCCGTGGGCGTGCTGATGCACCGCCATTCCTTGTCGCGCCAAGACGCCTTGGTGCGGCTGCAGCGCGTGGCCACCGATGAGGGCCGCAGCCTGGCCGACCAGGCGGGCCGCCTGGTGGACGCCGTGGAAATGCTGGCCAAGTCCGGCGCCACCTGAGCCGCGCGCCCTGCAGGCGCCGACCGGGGAGGCTAGGCACCCAGCGTGAAATAGAAGCGGGCGCCACGGCCCACTTCGGCCTCGGCCCAGACCTCACCGCCATGCCGGCGCACGATGCGTCGCACCGAAGCCAGGCCCACGCCCGTGCCCGGGAACTCGCTGCTGCTGTGCAGGCGTTGAAACACGCCGAACAGGCGGTCGGCAAAGCGCATGTCGAAGCCGGCGCCGTTGTCCGACACCACGAACACGCGCCGCCCATCCTGATCCGCCTGCTCGAAAGCGATCTCGGCATCCGCTCGTTTGGCCGTGTATTTCCAGGCGTTGCCCAGCAGGTTGTCCAGCACCATGCGCAACAAGGTCGGATCGCCCTGGGCACTGAGTTCGGGCTGGATGCGCAGCTTCACGCTGCGCTCGGGCGCGGCGCGCCTGAGGTCGTCCATCACGAACTGCGCCAACTGCGACAACGGCACCGGTTGTCGCACCAGGGGCTGCGTAGACAGTTTGGACAGCGCCAGCAGCGAGTCGATCATCTGGTTCATGCGCGCGGCTGCAGCCACCATGCGGTCCAGATGGTCGTTGCCGATGCGGTCCAGCACCGGGCCGTAGTCCTCCTTCAGGATGCGACCGAAACCGTCGATCACGCGAATGGGCGAGCGCAGGTCATGCGAAACGGTGTAGGCGAAGGCGGCCTGCTCGGCGGCCAGCAACTCGGCCTGCTGGCGCGCCTCGGCCAAGGGCGTGGGCGCAGCCGGGCCCATCGATGGTGCCGCCTCGGGCTCGGCCGGCCGGGCCACGCCCAGGTGCCCGGCGAAGTGGCCATGGTGGTCGAAGCGCGGCAGGCCGCGCAGCTGCCAGTCGCGCTGGGTGCCCATCTGATGCACCAGGGTTTCCGGCAGCACCGCCTCGCCCTGCAGGCGCTGGGCGAGGGCGCCCTGGGGGTCGTCGAACCTCTCCCACACCAGCTGACCGCTGGCATTGCCGTTCGCCCAAGACGACGCCGGTGCCCCCTGAGGGGGTTGAAAGCGCACCAGCCGATGATCGCGGTCGGTCTGCCACACCCAGGCATCGGTCAGTTGCAGCAGCAGGTGGTGTTGCATGCGGGCATCGGCCAGCCGCGCCGCCACCTTCTGCCGATGCCACAGCGCGCCAGCGGCCGTGCAGGCGCCTGCGGTGAGCAGCAGCGCCAGCGCCACCATCAGGCCCGGCAGCGCCGTGTGGCTGGCCAGCAGCGCCGCCACCACGGCCGCCGCCGCCAGCGCCAGCGGCACCAGGGGCAGGGCAGGGCCGGCCAAGGCGGTGCCGGATTCACGGTCGCGCGTCATGGCGGGCATTGTAGGTAGGCACTGCCCGCGCCCCGGGGGGCTCGCACTCGTGCGCCGCGCGCTCAAGTTAGGCGCTGGCGCACCGAAACTGTCGCATGAGGTGTCCACGCGCCGTGGTTGAGGCGCCGGCAACCGATCGGGCCATGGGGCGAAGCTCCGGGCCTGTTCTGCAAAGGGCATGCAAGTGTCGAGAAGGCCCGCTTGACGCACTGTTGTTTCAGCACCATGCTAGGCCAACTGCAACCCGGGCAGACTTGGCCGGCCTTCGAAATCACCCGGTCGAGCCTTGAGCCATGAACACAGACCAGCAAGCCGTCCTGCACCCCGCATCCGAGGCGCTGGATGCGCTGACCCTGTCCCGCCTCGCCCAGCTGGACCCCACCGGACAAAGCCGCCTGGTGCAGCGTGTGTTGACCACCTACCTTCAATCGCTGGCGCGCTTGCGGCAACAAATCACCGACAGCCTTGATCAAGCGGACCTTTCTGCGGTCCGGCTCGGTGCCCACACCCTAAAATCGTCGTCTGCCAGCATTGGCGCGTTGCAGTTGTCATCCTTGTGTGCACTGGTGGAACAGGCCATCCGCGAAGGCCAGCGAGAGCGGCTGGCGGACCTGATGTCACAGCTGCACGGCGAGGTGGATCGCGTCGACGAAGCGGTACGCCAACTCATCGCCAACTGACCCCACTTCATGATCCTGCCGCACGCCTTCGACACGGACGACATGCCAGAGCAGCCGAAGGTCCTGCTGGTCGACGACGATGAAGTCACGTTGATGGTCACGGCCGCGGCCATGCGCGAGCGCGGTTTCGACGTCACCGAAGCAGGCAGCGGCGAGCGGGCCCTGGCCCAGATGATCGATTGCCTGCCGGACATCATCGTGCTCGACGCCATGATGCCCGGCCTGGACGGTTTCGAGACCTGCGCGACGCTGCGCCAGCAGCCGGGCTTCGAGAACATGCCGGTGCTCATGCTCACCGGCCTGGACGACGACGCGTCCATCACGCGCGCCTATCAGGTGGGTGCCACCGATTTCTTCGTCAAGAGCCCGCAGTGGAGCCTCCTGGCGGGGCGCTTGCGTTACCTGTTGCGTTCGTCGAGCACCCGATTGGAGCTGGAGCGCAGCAAGGCCAAGCTGGCCCGCGCGCAGGACCTGGCGCGCATGGGCAGCTTCGACTGGCGGCGCCCGAGTGCCAAGTCCCGAGGCGGCCTGACACTGGCCTCGGAGGGCTTGCGCGTCTTCGGCTTCCTGCAGAGCGACCACGTCTCCTTGCGGCGCCTGCTGCGCATGGTGCCCATGCCCGAGCGGCGTGGCATGGTGCGCATGCTGCACGACGTGCTGGTGCATGGCTCGGTGCTCGCCATCGACGTGCCGGTGATCCTGGCCGACAGCCGGCAGCGCATCGTGCACGTGGAGGCCGAGCCCGAGTTCAATGACCAGGGCCACGGCACCGGCTACACCGGCATCGTGCAGGACGTGACCGACCGCCGCGTGGCCGAGGACCGCATCCGCCACCTGGCCAACTTCGATGCGCTCACCGGCCTGCCCAACCGCCGCCAGTTGATCTGGCGCACCGAGCGCGCGCTGGACCATGCCCGGCGCCTGAACCACCAGGCCGCGCTGCTGCTGATCGATCTGGACCGTTTCAAGATCATCAACGACACCCTGGGGCACGCCGCCGGCGACGAACTGCTGGTGGAGGTGTCGCGCCGATTGCGCAGCTGCGTGCGCCATTCCGAGCAGGTGATCGACGGCGCGCTCGACTCGGTCGGAGTGCGTTCGCACCGTTCGCTCGAGGCCGTGGGTCGGCTCGGTGGCGACGAGTTCGTGGCCTTGCTGCCGGAGATCACCGACCTCAGCGACATCGAGCGCGTGTCGCAGCGCATCCTCGATGCCATGCGCGAGCCCATCTTCGTGGGTGGGCAGGAGTGCTTCGTCACCGCCAGCGTGGGCATTGCGCTGTTCCCGCGCGATGGCAATACCGTGGCCGACCTGCTGCGCAACTCCGACGTGGCGATGTACTCGGTCAAGTCCGCCGGCCGCAATTCCTCGGCCGTGTTCGATCCGCAATTGGTGGGCCGCGGTCGCGAGAAGCTCGAGCTCGAGAGCGCGCTGCACAAGGCCATCGAGCGCGACGAGCTGGTGTTGCACTACCAGCCCAAGATCGACGTGCGCTCGGCACGCATGGTGGGTGCCGAGGCCCTGATGCGGTGGCAGCGTGGCGACACCCTGGTGCCGCCCGGTGACTTCATTCCGCTGGCGGAGGAGACCGGCCTGATCGTGCCGTTGTCCGAGTGGGCACTGCGCGAGGCCGCACGGCAGGCCAAGGTGTGGGCGGTGAACTTCGGCTTTGCCGATTCCATTGCCGTCAACCTGCCCAACCGCATGTTCGAGCGCAGCGACCTGGTCGAGCACATCCACCAATCGGTATCCACCTATGGCGTGCCGCACCGCTCCATCCAGCTCGAGATCACCGAGACGGGCCTGATGAAGGATCTGCAGAACGTGATCCCCTCGCTGCACCGATTGAACGAGATCGGCGTGGAGATCTCGATCGACGACTTCGGCACCGGCTATTCCTCGCTGGCCTACCTCACGACCCTGCCGATATCGGAGTTGAAGATCGACCGCAGCTTCGTGCGCGACCTGGGCATCACCCCGCAGAGTTCGGCCGTGGTCACCGCCATCATTGCCCTGGCGAGGTCGCTCGGTTTGCGCGTCATTGCCGAGGGCGTGGAGAACCTGCGCCAGATGGAGGTGTTGCACCGCCTGGGCTGCGGGGTGATGCAGGGCTTCCTGTTCAGCCGCGCGGTGCCGCCGGATGAACTGGAGCGCTGGCTGCAGCAGACCGTGTTGCCGCGCAAGGCGCCCTGGATCGCGCAAGCCGGCGACACCTTCCTGCTCGAAGCCTCGCGCCCCGGCGGCCGACGCGGCTGAAGCCTGCCCATGGCCGAGCAACACCCGCCCACCGCGGGCGCCGCTGCGCATCTGGCCAAGGGTGCACTGCGCCGACTGGCCGCAGCCAGGCTGGAGCCCACGCCGGCGAACTTCGCCCGCGCCTATGCCGAGGAGGCCGGTGAACCCCTGCCATCTGAAGGCCTGCCCGCCAAGGCCAAGCCGCTGGTGGACAAGCTGGTGGCGCGCAGCACCGACGACCCCGCGCTGCGCGCCGAGCTCGCTGCGGCCCTGCTCGGTGGCCGGCTCGACGACCTGCAACGTGCGCTGGACCGCGGTGCCGACGCAGCCGTGGCCCAATCACAGGCCTGGGCCCAACTGATCGAGCGCCTGGCCAAGGGCCTGGAGCGCAGCAGCCGCGAGTGGACTTCCGGCCGCAAGAAGGACAGCCTGCAGCGCGTGCTGGCGGGCAGCCGCAGCGACGCGCAGCGGCTGCAGCAGCGCCTGTTGCACCTGATCACCGCCTGGGAAGAGGGCACCGAAGACCAGGGCGTGGAGCTGAACGAATCGGCGCAACGCGACGCCGGCATGGCTGTGGCGGCAGCGCCGACCGAGGCTGCGGCATCGGCGGTACCAAGCCCGCCTGGGGCTTCGTTCGCCGCCACCGAGACCGCGCTGGTCGCCGCGGTGGCGAAGGCCGCAGCGCCCGACCCGCACCACCCGCGGATGCAGGCGTCCCTCAGCCACGCGCTGCGCGCTGGTTTGCCTGCCAGCGAGCCCCGCGCGGTCGAACTGGCCGACGAACTGGCCGCACTGGCCGACCGCATCCAGCAGCGAGGTGCCAGCGCTGAGCTTGCCGATCAGGTGGCGCAGGTCTGCGCCCGTGCCGAGCGCCTGTTTGCGCACCGGCACCACCTGGTGGACGAATTGATGCAGCTTTGCCGCTCGCTCACCGACGGGATGGCCGATCTGGCCGAAGACGGCAGTTGGGCGCAGGGCCAATCGCAGGCCATGGCGGCGCGGCTGGAAGCTGGCGCCGGCGCACGGGCGGTGCACGCCGCCCGCGAGCTGCTCGAAAACACGCGCCATCAGCAGCGCCAGTTGTGCACCGAGCGCAACCAGGCACGCGATGCCCTGAAGGCCGTGATCCACGCGATGCTGAGCGAGCTGGGTGAACTGGGCCAGGCCACCGGCCGGTTCAACGACAACGTGGCGCGCTATGCCGTCGTCATCGAACAGGCCGACACGCTCGAAAGCCTGGCCGATCTGGTGCGCGAGATGGCCGGTGAAAGCCGCGCCGTGCACGAAGTGGTGGCGGGCGCCCGCGACCGGCTCGCGCAGGAGCATGCCCATGCCGCGGCGCTGGAGGGCCGCGTGCGCGAGCTCGAGAGCGAGCTGCGGCGCTTGTCCGACGAGGTCTCCACGGACGCGCTCACGCAAGTGGCCAACCGGCGCGGCATGGCCGCGGCGTTCGAGGCCGAGCGCGCGCGCGTCGACCGCGGCGGGCCTGGCCTGGCCATCGCGTTGATCGACATCGACAACTTCAAGCGGCTGAACGACACCTTGGGCCATGCCGCTGGTGACGTGGCCTTGAAGTCGCTGGCGGCGCGGGTCAAGGAGTGGCTGCGGCCGGTGGATCACCTGGCGCGATTTGGCGGCGAGGAGTTCGTGGTGCTGCTGCCGGCAACACCGGTGGACGAGGCCCAGCAGGTGCTCACGCGCTTGCAGCGCAAGCTCAGTGCCGCGCTGTTCATGCACGAGGGGCGGGAGGTGTTCGTCACCTTCTCGGCGGGCGTCACGGCCCATCGACCCGACGAGCCCATCGACATTGCACTGGAGCGTGCCGACGAAGCGCTCTACGAGGCCAAACGCACCGGCAAGAACCGCACCTGCATCGCCTGATGGCGCCGGATGCCGACGTGCGCACCCTCAGCGACGGTGCACTCGAATGACGTGTGTCTTGGTCGGTGCCGGTGGACCGCAAGCATCACAGCCGCCGCAGACCGAGCGGCTCGTCGGCGCCGGACGTCCCAGGCGGCGCAACAGTGCGTGCTGCCACGCCTTCGGCATCAGCGCCCAGGCCGAATAGGCGAAGGCGACGGCCACGATCAGGGCCACGATCAAAGCTTGCCAAGCCACAGGGTTGCCCGGTAGGTGAAGAAGGCGGCGATGTACGCCAAAGCAAACAGGTAAGCGGCCATGGCCAGCGGGTAGCGCCACGAATTGGTCTCGCGCCGCACGGCCGCCAGCGTGGAAATGCACTGCGGAGCGAACACGAACCACGCCAGCAGCGAATACGCCGTGGCCAACGACCAACCCTGTGCCAGCACCGGCGCCAACTGCTCGGCCACCGCATCGCCCGACGCCGACAGTGCATACACCGTGCCCAAAGCGCCCACGGCCACCTCCCGCGCGGCCATGCCGGGCACCAGCGCGATGCAGATCTGCCAGTTGAAGCCGATGGGCGCGAACAGCGGTTCCAGTGCGCGGCCGATCTGCCCTGCCCAGCTGAAGTGGATGGCCGCCCCGGTGGCACCGGCCGGCGGAGCCGGGTAGCTGGACAGGAACCACAGCACCACCATCAACGCGAAGATGATCGTGCCGACACGTCGGATGAACACCCGTGCGCGCTCCCACAGGCCCAGGCCGAGATTGCGCAGGTTGGGCCAGCGGTAGGGCGGCAGCTCGAGCATCAGCGGCTGGTAGCGGCTCTTCAGCCACACGCGCTTGAACACCCAGGCCACGGCCATGGCCGACAGCACGCCCGCCACGTAGAGGCCGAACAGCGTGAGCCCGCGCAGGTTCACCGGGCCGATCGCGCGGTCCGGCACGAAGGCGCCGATCAGCAGCGCGTACACCGGCAGGCGCGCCGAGCAGGTCATCAATGGCGCCACCATGATGGTGGCCAGGCGGTCCTTCCAGTGCGCGATGCTGCGCGTGGCCATCACGCCGGGCACTGCGCAGGCAAAGCTCGAAAGCAGCGGGATGAAGGCGCGGCCCGACAGGCCCACCTTGCCCATCAAGGTGTCCAGCAGGAAGGCGGCGCGCGGCAGGTAGCCCGAGTCCTCCAGCACCAGGATGAAGAAGAACAGGATCAGGATCTGCGGCAGGAACACCAGCACACCGCCGGCCCCCGCGATGGCGCCATCCACCAACAGGCTGCGCAAGGGGCCTTCGGCCATGTGCGTGGTGGTCCACGCGCCGAGGCCGGCCATGCCGGACTTGATCGCGTCCATCGGCCACACGGCCCAGGAAAACACGGCCTGGAAGACGATGAACAGCAGCGCCGCCAGGATCACCAGGCCCCACACGGGGTGCAGCACCCAGGCGTCGAGCTTGAGGTGAAAGCGTTGGGAATGCAGGGCCTGCGGCGCTACCAACGCAATGATGCGGCGCACCTCGCGCTGCAGCACGGCAGCGTCGTGGGTGGTCGGCAGCCCGGCAAGGCCGGGCGCGACGGGCGCCGCGCTGCCGGCCTGGAGGGTCAAGAGCTGCTGTTCCAACTGGGCCAGCAAGCCGGCGTGGCCATCGCGGTGCACCGCGATGGTCTCCACCACCGGGCATCCCAATTCGGCCGCCAGGCGGGCCGCGTCGACCCTCAGGCCCTGCGCCTGAGCCATGTCGGCCATGTTCAGCGCCACGATCATGGGCAGGCCCAGGCCGCGCAGTTCCAGCACCAGGCGCAGGTTCATCCGCAGGTTGGTGGCGTCGACCACGGCAATGATGGCGTCGGGCCGTGCTTCACCTTGGCGGCGGCCTTCGATCACCTCCAAGGTCACCTGTTCATCGGGCGACGCGGGCGACAGGCTGTAGGTGCCCGGCAGGTCGATCACCGACACCGATTGGCCATTGGCCAAGTGCAGCAAGCCAGCCTTGCGCTCGACCGTGACACCAGCGTAATTGGCCACCTTCTGGCGGGCGCCGGTGAGCAGGTTGAACAGCGCCGTCTTGCCGCAGTTCGGGTTGCCCACCAGGGCCACGCTGGGCAAGGCGACGGCGTGACGTTGGGCGTTCATTCGGGACGGCTGCTGCGGTGTGTCGCGCCGCTCAGACGGGCGTGACCTCGACACAACGCGCTTCCATCAATCGCAGCGCAAACATGGTGTCGCCGATCAGCACCGCCAGGGGCTCGCGGCCACCGGGCCCACGGCGCAGGACCTGCACCGGCTCGCCCGGCAGAAAACCCAGTTCGCCCAAGCGGCGCAGGTGCTGCTCGTCCACTTCTGGCGCGTGGGACGCCACCTGGCTCACAGTGGCACTCGCGCCATCGGGCAGATCGGCTAGCAATGTGGTCATGACGGGTCGGTTTGAGGCAATGCAAATGAGAGTATCTCTCATTTGGGCGCGGCTGGCACCGCCGTCGCGACGGGCCTTGCGCTACATCAATGCCTGCGATGTCGCCCATGGAGGACCCACCGCGGCGCTGGCCTCGCGCCCCTTGCGCGTTGACCTCGGTGGCGCACGGGTGGCCTGAAGGGTCATATAGAAATTGCCGTATATGACGCGGGCCCAGGATTGATTGGACAGCGCCCGAGCACGGTTCCTAAAGTGCCCCATCGCCACGGTCAGGCGCTTTGAGCCAGCGCCGGTGCACTTGGCGGGTCCGGGTGAAAGCCCGAAACCACCCGGCGTGATCGCCACCGTCGATCGCGTCGGCCGATGGGCGAGCGGTCATTCGCGAGGCCGAACAGGAGTATTCAGATGGCTGATGTCTTTGAGAAGAACCGGGCGACGTCTTCGGACGAGGCCGCCAAGATCGTGCCGAGGGCAGAGTTCCGTGTCTTCGGGCAGGGCGTGATCGAGACGGTGCGGGCACACATGTACAACGGCAAGACGGTGCTGTTCCAGGCCCGTCGCATGCCACCCGAGACCTACTTCCTTTCAGTCCACACCAACGACGCGAACGTCAAGGTGCGCGACGGCCTGCTGGACATCAAGCTCAAGGTGGCCGAGACGGACGAGGGCTACGAGATCTTTCAACCCGCAGGCAAGTTCAAGTTCCCGGTCGGGCGCGCTGACCTGACGACCATCCTGTCGCACCTGAAGGTGGACATGGCGCTGGAGCAGGAGACCTATTCCATCGAACGCTTCGTCGAGATGGCACGCGCCCATCCTTCGTTGCGCGTCGTTCTGGTGGAGAAGATGCGCTACGGGTTCACCGTTGACGGCATCATCTGCGAATACGCCCAGGTCTGGTTCAACGGCGCGCTGATGGAGACCGCCTGTGCGGAGAGCGAGGACTACGCCGGCATGCACCAGGTCATCGAAGGCCTGGGCATCGCGGGACTGCCCAACACCAACTACCTTCGCGCCGCCAAACGCGTGGTCGGGTTGGTCTGAACCGTGGCGCGCCGCACAGGCGACGCACTGGCAGTGACGGTCGTGGGCGCCCCCGCAGTCCTGCACGACGAGTCGGGCAGGCTGTTCCAGCGGCCGCGCCGCGGCGACCTGTGGGGAGGCTTGGCCGCGATGCTGGTGGCGCTGCCGGCGGCCATCGGCTTCGGCGTCACGGTCTTTGCGACCATCGGCCCGGGGTATGCCGTGCATGGAGCGTTCGCCGGCATCGTGGGCACCGTGCTGATTGGCATCATCGCCTCGTGTCTGGGCGGTACGGCCCGGTTGATCAGCGCGCCCTGTGCGCCGGCCGCAGCGGTGCTGTCGGCCTTCGCGCTCGAGATGGTGCGCCGCGGCGACGACCCCGGCGTCATCGTGCTGATGCTCGTGATGATCGGCGTGCTGGCCGGGTTGATTCAGGTGGTGCTCGGGATCGTCGGCGTGGGTCAGCTCATCCGGTACATCCCCTCCCCGGTGGTCAGCGGCTACCTCACGGGGGTCGGGTTGATCATCATCGGCAGCCAGATTCCGAAGCTGCTGGGCGTGCCTGGCGACATGAACTGGTGGGCCAGCCTGCTGGCGCCCGCACATTGGGATTGGCGCGCCGTCGCGATCGGTGGCGCCACCGCCGCCATCGTGCTCGCCGGCTCGCGCTGGCCGATGCGGGTGCCGGGCACGATCCTGGGCATCGCTGCCGGCGTGGCCCTGTATTTCCTGCTCGCACTGGCCGATCCCGGCTTGCGCACGCTGGTGGGCAACGGCCTGGTGCTCGGTCCGCTCGGGGCATCGGGCGGCGGCTTCTTCGAGTCTTTTGTCGAGCGTTGGGGCGCCATCGGACGCATGGGTTCGGAACACCTGGCCGGGCTCATGAGCAGTGCGGTGACGCTGGCGGCACTGCTGTCCATCGATACGCTCAAGACCTGCGTCGTGCTGGACAAGATGACGCGGTCACGCCATGAATCCAACCGCGAGTTGATCGCTCAGGGGGTGGCCAACGTGGCCTCTTCGGCCTGCGGCGGCATCTCCGGCGCGGGCACCATGGGTGCCACCCTGGTCGGCCTGAACAGCGGCGCCGAGACGCGCGCAGCGGGCATGATGCAAGGCGTCTTCGCGCTCGCGGCCGCACTGATCCTCGGCAGCTTCGTCGCCTGGGTGCCGGTGGCCACGCTGGCGGGCATCCTGGTGGCGATCGGCCTGCTGATGATCGATCGCGAGCCTCTGCGCTTTATCCGCTCGCGCGCCACGGTGCTCGACTTCGTCGTCGTCGTGGCGGTCATCGTCGTGGCGGTGACGGTCGGCCTGATTGCCGCATCGGCCGTTGGCGTGCTGCTGGCGATGGTGCTCTTCGTGCGGGAGCAGAGCGGGGCCAGTGTCGTGCGCAACAAGCTGGAGCTGAACCAGGCGCCGTCGACCTGGCATCGCCCGAAGGCCGAACTGGAGGCCTTGCGCAGCAAGTCCTCCGAGGCGGTGATCTTCAAGCTGCAGGGCAACCTCTTCTTCGGCAACACCTACAAGCTCTACGCCGACCTCGAGCAGGAGATCCAGCGGCGTCGTTTCGTCATCATCGACCTCAAGCATGTCCGCTCCATCGACGTGACGGCGGCCCAGGCCTTCACCCAGGTTCGCGATGCGATCCGTGAACGCGGGGCCCGGCTCTTGCTTTGCGGCGCCCAGCAGGGTCGCCGCGGTGGCAGCGACCTGCACAACCTGCTCGACCAGATGGGCCTGGTCGATCCGGACAGCAAGACCGTGCGCGTGTTCGTGGACCTGGACAGCGCGATCGCCTACGTGGAGGACCGCCTGCTGCGCGAGACCGAAGTGGCTCCCAGCGACGAGGTGCCGATGGGTCTGCGGCAGATGGAGATGTTCTCGGGCTACCGCGAAGAAACCATTGCCGACCTCGAGGCGGCCATGCAGGTGCGCCGCTACGCTGCGGGTGAAACCATCTATGCCGCCGGCTCGCCAGGCGACGAGCTCTACTGGGTGCGGCGTGGCGCCGTGCGGCATGTGACCGCGCTCGGCGACAAGGGTTCGCGCCAGGTGGCCGGGTTCGGTCGCGGGGACTACTTCGGTGGCCTGGCCTTTCTCGACAACGAGACGCGGCCAAACGATGCCGTGGCGGTGACCGCCACCGAGGTCTACGTGCTGACCCGCCGGGATTTCGAAGCGCTTGCCCAGAAGCACCACAAGCTGGCATTCAACATCACGGCCACCGTCGCGCGCACCCTGGCCACACGTCTGCGCCGCACCCAACTGCAGCTCTTGGCACTGCAGGAGTAGCGCGCGACGCCGGCGCGAGGTTCAGTGGGCGCTGGCCACGGCTTGCGCGATGCTGGCGGCGCGAAGGTTCAGGAAGCGGATGAAGGCCTCGGCCGGCCTGGAGATCGGACGATCATGGTGCCAGCACAGTGACAGCTGGCGCACGAGCTTGTGCTCGCCGATGGGCACGGTCTTCAGCCGTCCCGATTCGAGTTCGTTCGAGACCGCCAGGCGCGAGACGATCGAGATGCCCAGCCCGGCCTCCACGGCGCGCTTGACCGCGCTGATGTTGCCCAGCTCCAGCACCAGCTCGGGCTCGATGCCCTCGAGCGCCAGCAGGTGCAGCACGTATTCGGAACTGGCCGAACCGCGCTGAGGAATCAGCAGCGGCGTCTTCACCAGATGGGCCAATTGCACGTGCGCCAGCTGCGTGAACACATGTCCTCTGGGCACGATCAGCACCAGTTCGTCCTCGATGATCGGTTTCACCGCAATGTGCTTGTCGGTGGTGGCCACCCCCTCGGCGATGAGGGCGCAATCGGTCTCGCCGGCCGCCAGCATCTCGATGATCCGCCGCGTGCTCTCGATGCGCACGCCGACTTCAATGCCCGGGCATTCCTTCTTGAATGCACCCAGCAGGCCAGGCAGCAGGTAGCTGCCAATGACGTGGCTGGCACCGACGACGAGGTGGTCGGCGACGGCTTGGCGCAGCTGCGCCAGGTCGTGGTCCATCTTGGCCAGGCGGGCAGCCAGCTCTTCGGCGGCATCCAGCACGATGCGGCCAGATCCCGACAGCGACACCTTCTTGCCGTTGCGGTCGAACAGCTGGACCTTCAGCGCTTCTTCCAGGGCCTGCACCTGGGCACTGACCGCGGGTTGGGTCAGATGCAGGACCTCGGCAGCGCGCGAGAAATTGTTCAGGCGGGCCACGGTCGCGAAGGTGCGCAGTTGCGCCAGCGTCACCACTTCGTCGAACCGGTCGAGGAGTCCATATAGAAGAAAGTCTATATGACCAGCCTTGCAGATTGATTGGACCGTTCCCCGACCACTCCCCAGAATCAAACACGACGAAGCAACGCCTGCACAGGCTTCAGGAGCCCCAAATGAACAAGCACTTCTCACTCCGCAAGACATTGACGGCCACGCTGGTTGCATCGGCGTGCGTCGTGGGCTGGGCGCCAACGGCGGTCGTGGCGGCAGAAGCCGACATCGCCAAACGTCTGGACGCCCTGGAGGCCGAACTGGCCGCGCTCAAGGCCCAGGTGGCCAGGCCTGCCCCGGCCGCCGCACCCGCCAGCGCCCAAGCGGCCAAGGAGCACGTGGTCAGCGGCACGGATGGCATCACGGTCTATGGCAAGTTGGAGCTCGCCGCCGAGGCCAACAAGGACGGCGTGGTGTCGCGCAACCTGCTGCAGAACATCTCCTCGAACATCGGCTTCCGCGGCCAGCGCAGATTGACCGGCGACCTGACCGGCCTGATGCAGATCGAGACCGGCATCGCGCCGGATGACAGCGCGAACAGCAAGACCTTTGCCAGCCGCAACAGTTTCGCGGGATTGCGCAGCGACCGCCTCGGCAGCCTGATCGTCGGGACTTACGACATGCCGCTCAAACGCATGGACGGCAACGTCGACATCATGTGGGGCAACGCCGATGCCACCGAGATCATCCTCGAAGGCGCGGGTACCTCGCGTCAGAGCGTGACCACTGCAGGCGCCAGCTATGCACCGTTCAGCGGCTTTCACACACGACAGAAGAACGTGATCCAGTATTGGAGTCCGAAGTTCTCCAACATCGAGATCAAGCTGGCGTTCAGCCCCGATGAAGTGAACGGTGTGCTGTCTGGCACCACGACAACGGCCTATCGCAAGCCGGTCTATGGCGCTTCGGTGGAATTCGACAACAAGGTCTGGCAGTTTGGCGTCGCCACCGAGACGATGAAGAACTTCACCGCCGACGGCAAGAACATGACCGCGCTGATGGCGCAGGGCGGTATGAAGCTCGGCGATCTGGCGTTCGGCCTGGCCTACAGCCAGCTCGACAACCACCTGAACAAGAAGACCAGCAATTGGGTGCTCGGTGCCGCTTACGACATCAGTTTGGTGTCGTTCAAGCTCAACTACGGCGAATCCAGCGAGACGGCCGATGGCAAGAACGACGGACTGAAGATGCTGGGTCTCGAAGTGGACTATCCCTTCGACAAGAACACCGTGCTCTTTGGCTACTACTCGAAGATCACGAACGGGGCCAACGCCCGCGGCCGATTCGAGGGTGGCGACAACAAGTTCTCGCCGGTGGCCGGCACCGATCCCACGGCGCTGGGCTTGGGCATTCGGTTCAAGTTCTGAGCGTCGTCCCAGGCAAGCTTCTGGAAGACATGGCTCGACACAACAGAAACCCCTCGAACAGGACAGACATATGACCGCCTCACGTTCATTGCGCCAGGCCTTGACCATCAGCGCCATGGCATCGGCTGCAGGCCTGTGCTTCGTCCCCTCGATCGCGCAGGCGTCCGAGGCCGACCTGCTCAAACGCATCGAGATCATCCAGGCCGAGATCAGCGCGCTCAAGGCCCAACTGGCGGCCACTCCGGCCGCTGCGCCCGCCAGCAAGGCGCCAGCGCCCGCCGTAGGCGGGGTCAACGCCAGCAGTGCCATCGATGGCATCACCATTTCCGGCAAGCTGGATGTGGCGGTGGAGTCCAACAGCGACGGCGCCGTCAATCGCACCGCCGTGCAGAGCCACAAGTCGGCCATCGACTTCTCGGCGCAGCGCAAGCTGAGCGACGACCTGACCGGCTTGGCCGTGCTGGGTACGACGATCGCGCCGGACGCCACCTCGGGCAGCTTTGCCACCCGCAACAGCTATGTCGGCCTGCGCAGCAAGGGCTGGGGCACGATCCTGGCCGGCGTCTACGACGATCCGTTCAAGCAGCTGCAAGGCACGGCCGCGCCCGTGTGGGGCAATGCCGACGCGATGGAAGTGATCATCAACGGCAAGGCCAACGTGGCCACGGTCGGGGCGACGATGCGCCAGTACATCACGCGCAACACCAACGTGCTGCAGTACATGAGCCCGAAGTGGAACAGCTTCTCCGCGGTGCTGCACTATGCGACCGACGAAGTCAATGGCGCGACGGGTACGCTGCGCAAGCCGCTGTATGGCGGCCTGGTGGAATACGGCGACGGCACCTACAACTTTGGCCTGGCGAGTTCCACGGTCAAGAACTTCAGCGGCAACGATCAGGATTTCAACGCCTACAAGGCGACCGCGGGCCTGCGATTCGGCGATGCGAGCGTCGGTGTGGCCTTCAGCAGGTTCGACAACCACGCCATCAACACCGTTGCCAAGCCCACCTTGCGTCGCAGCACCAACAACTGGCTGATCGCCGGTGCGTACAAGTTCGGTCAGATTGCGGTCAAGGCGAACTACGCCGTGGGCAGCGAGTCCTACTCGGGCGCCGCGGACGGCTCGAAGATGTTCGGCTTCGACGTCGGCTATGCGCTCGACAAGAACACCACCGCCTACGTCTACTACGCCACGCTGTCGAACGATGCGAATGGGTTTGGCAACTTCAGCGCGGGCACCAACGTTTACGTGATTCCCGTCAAGGGCCTGGATCCGCACGTCCTGGGTCTGGCCGTTCGGTACAACTACTGAGCTTCCAACGCCTGAGATAGCGTATTCGCGGCGGCGCCACCGTTCAAACCCAAGGCAGGCAACACCATGAAGACCTTCGTTTCATCGACCTTGGCTGTCGCGCTGCTGGTCGCCCCCATCCTGGCCTGGGCGCAGACCTCCAGGCCCGAGGCCGACTACAAGTGGGCCAGGATGGACGGGGAGTTTGCGGCTGCGCTGGCCGCCCAGGGCAGCGCCCCGGTGGGCAAGGTGGGCTACGAGTCGTGTGTTGGCTGTCACCTGGCCTCGGGTGCGGGCCGCTCGGACGGCAGCATCCCGCAACTCGCGGGGCAACACGCCACGGTGCTGATCAAGCAGATGGCAGACATTCGCAAGGGCGTGCGCGACAACCCGTCGATGCTGCCCTACGCACGGCAGCTGACCGATGCGCAGGGCCTGGCGGATGTCGCGGCCTACATCGAAAGCCTGTGCGTGCCACCCAATCATGGCCGCTACGAGGGTGCGGACCTGGCCCAGCAGGTCGCGGCGGGCAAGACGCTCTACCAGGGCCAATGCAAGGGCTGTCACGGCGCCAACGGGGCAGGCCATGCGGCGAAGTTCTACCCGGTGATCGCCGGGCAGCACTACAAGTACCTGCTGCGCCAGATGACCGAGATCCGTGACGGCAAGCGCCGCAACGCCAATCCCGAAATGGTCGAGGTCATCAAGCCCTACACGAATGAGCAACTGGTGGCCATTTCGGCTTACCAGGCCAGTCTTGCGATGCCCGGTGCGAGCTGCCGGCTGCGCAATGCCGGCCCCGCCACGAAGTAGCACGAGACCAGAAAGCCAGCTTTCCCTGAAGGAACCACCATGAGTGCAAGCCCCACGACTGCGCCGGCTGTTGCCACGACGGCTGCGCCGTTCGATCCACTGGACATGAGGAACTACGGCCTCGAGAAGCTCAAGGAGATCGCCGCCGGTCCTTGGATGGCGCGCGCGAAGCTGCTCGGCGTGCCCCTGGGCGTGCTGGCCTTTTTGTTCTTCCACTTTCAATGGTGCGGAAAGATCGGCTACTTCGAGGCGGCCGAGGTCAAGAATGTCTCGCACCTGTACAGCGTGACCGGCATCTTCATCTTCTCGCTGATCCTGTGGATGACGGAGGCGCTGCCCAGTTTTCTCACCGGATTCATCGTCATCGTGGCCACCATCCTGCTCGGCGTGATGCCGATGCGGGCCGCCTTCTCGTACCTGGGCGAGCCGGTCATGGTGCTGAACATCGCCAGCTTCATCCTGGCCAGCGCCCTGGTCGTCACGGGCCTGGCCAAGCGCATCGCGCTCAAGCTGGTGATCAAGTGGGGCCACCGCCTGGCCGGGATCTTCTGGGCCTTCATTGCGCTCAACATCCTGCTCGGCGCCTTCATCAGCGCCACTTCGGCCAAGACCGCGCTGCTGCTGCCGCTGTTCATGGTCATCGCCGCCATGTATGGCGCCTTCGGTGGTGAACTGCGCAACAACGTCGGGCGCAACCTGGTGCTGCAGAACCTGCTGGCCAACAACGTGTCGGCGAGTGCGTTCATCACCGGTTCGGCGGCCAACCTGCTGGCGGCGCAATTGCTCGAGAACGCCGGTCACAAGGTGCTCTATTCCGAATGGCTGATGGCCTTGTTGCCGCTGGCCATCGTGCAGTGCGCGATCGCCTACTGGACCGGCACCAAGCTCATTTTCAGGATCAGCAAGGAAGACGCCCAACCCAAGCTGGAGGGCGGCATGGATCACCTGCGCGCCGAGCTGGCCCGACTGGGCAAGATGACGGGCGCTGAAGTCCGCGCGGCCATTGTCTTCATTGCGGTGCTGGCCATGTGGGCGACCGAGACTGTGCACGGCGTGCGCGCCGAGGTGGTGGCGGTGATCGGCGCCATCCTGGTGCTGCTGCCCGCGTTCTCGAAGCTGCCGAAGTTCGGCGTGCTGAACTGGAACCAGTCCGACATCCCCTGGCACATGTTGATGTTCTCGTGGGGCGCCTACGTGCTGGGCGGCATCATGGAGAAGACCAAGATCGTCGACCTCACCGTGGACCACATGTTCGCCGGCTTGGGCATCGATGCCAGCACTCCCAAGGTGGGCGTGTTCCTGGTCCTGGCCAGCCTGTTCGCGATCACCACGCTGGTCAGCGAGAGCAAGACAGCGCGCACCATCATCATGTTCCCGCTGATGATCTCGACGGCGGTGAAGTTCGGGTGGGACGTGGTCGGCTTCTGCCTGCCGATGGCCTTCCTGATCAACCAGGTGTACGTGCTGTACTTCAATTCGAAGCCCGCCAACATCAGCTACCTCACCGACCAGTATTCAACCGGCGAGTCGTTCAAGTTCGGGATCATCCAGCTGATCATCGTCGTGGCGCTGGTGACGCTGTGGACGCACTTCGTGATGCCGCTGATGGGCTTCAACAGCCGCCTGTGGTGAATCCCAACCCGCGCGACCGAGCGCAGCCACCGTGTGCTGGTCGACGCCGCAAGGAGCAATGAAATGGGCAAGGAAATTGAGCGCAAGTTCGTGATCGACCAGGCCGCCTGGACGCCACGGGATGCAGGCATCCACTTCAAGCAGGGTTACCTGAACTCACAGAAGGAGCGCGTCGTCCGAGTGCGCATCGAAGGCGACATCGCGAAACTCACGATCAAGGGCGCCACGAGCGGCGTCACGCGTTCGGAGTTCGAGTACACGATCCCTGTCGACGATGCCGCGCTGCTGCTGGACACGCTGTGCGAACAACCGTTGATCGACAAGCACCGCCACAAGGAAGTGCACTTCGGCAAGACCTGGGAGATCGATGTGTTCCACGGCCTGAACGAAGGCCTGGTGGTGGCCGAGATCGAGCTCGCCGCTGAAGACGAGCGGTTCGAACGCCCGTCGTGGGTGGTCGAGGAGGTGTCCAGTGACCCCCGCTATTTCAACTCGAACCTGCTGAAGCATCCGTACAGCACGTGGAAGGTGGGCTGACGGCCCATGGCGCGGCGGCGAGCCCGTCTGCTGTGTCTGTTCCCGTCCCGAATCACGCTTGAGGAGTAACGCCATGAAGAAGACGATGATGTTGTTGGCCCTGGGGCTTGCCTTTGCTGCAGCGCCTGTCCAGGCCCAGCTCACCTTGAAGACGGAACTGCAGGACAACTCGCCAAAGTTCATCCTCGACAAGGCCGGCAAGGCCAGCGGAATCTGCATCGACATCTTCAACCTGCTGGAGAGCAAGGAGAAGATCAAGTTCGTCTATCCCGCCGCATTCGTCGCCACCAAGGCGATCGAGGCCAACGTGGCCAGCGCCGCCGCCGATGTGCACTGTGGTTGGGTGAGAAACGATGCACGCGAGAAGATCGCGACCTTTGGCGAGGAACTGTTCAAGGTGTCGTATCCCGGCGTGGTGCGCGCCAACGACAAGCTCGACTTCAAGTCGGTCTCTGACCTGATCAACATGGAGTCGCAAAGCACGGTGCTGGGGGTCAACGGCGTGGGATCGACGTCGAGTCTGCAGAAGATCAACGGCCTGCGCGTCGACGACAGCGCCAAGGACGCAGAGCAGGCGTTGAAGAACCTGGCCGCCGGTCGGGGCCGGATCTTCATCTACACCAGTCTGGCCATCAACTACGAGCTCAAGCAGCCCGAGAACAAGGGCAAGTTCAAGCTCGTGCAACTGGACTTCGAGGGCAACAAGGCGTTCAACACCTCGGGCCAGCACATGGTGTTTTCCAAGAAGGTGCCGCCGGAGACCGTCAGCAAGGTCAATGCGGCCATCGTCAAGAACCGCAAGGAGATTGACGAGATCGTCAAGAAGTGGGGTGGATAGGCCGCTCGGCCTGCAGCAGGCCACGGCCGATGGCCGACGGAACTGCTGCGCTTGATCTCAAGCACGCAGCCAAGGAGTCAGATCTTGCGTACACGATTTGAAGATTTTCGAGTGGCCGCCTTGCTGCCACTCGTGCTGGGGTTGTTGCCGTCTTGCCTTGCGGCCGCAGAGGCACCGCTGAGCGCGACCGCGCAGAAGCTGTTGAAGGACTTCTCGAGCGCAGAAGAGACGCTCGAGTACCACTTCATGCTGAATGTGCCCGCCGTGAACGAGGCCAACCGGGCCGAGGTGGTTGCGGCGCTGGTCGAAAAGCTCAAGCCCATCGTGCAGATCGGCGAACTCACCGGCCCCAAGACCGGCGCCTACATCGACACCCGCGATCGAGTGCTCGACAAGGCTCACCTCATCTTGCGGCTTCGACCCGGCCTTTTCACGGTGAAGGCACGCTCGACTTCGCTGAACGAGCTCATCGATCTGCAGGCTTGCACGGGGCAGAAGGTCAAGTACGAGCGAGACTTCTTCGAGGAGCCCGGCTATTCGATTTCTTCCGAATACAAGTTCAAGAAGGAAGAGTGGATCGCGGACCCGACAAAGGCCACGGTGCAACAGACGATGGCCTTCATGCAGGACAAGTGCCCCAGCCTGCTCAAGCAACTCGAGCCCTTCCTGCAGCCCATGCAGTCGCTGGCGGCACCGGGTACGGCGCAGATGTACTCGGCGGAGATCAAACTCGACCATCCATTGAATGCCACGTTCAAGGAATCCGGCTTCAGCCTTTGGATGTTTCCGGGCTCGGCCTACACCCTGGGCGAAATCGCATGGACGGGAAAGGTCAAGGACAAGAGCGCCCTTGACCAGCTTTACCAGGAGACGCGCGAAAAGCTGATGAGCGCCGGCTTGCTGGCACAGGACCAATCGTCCAAGACCGAGCAGTACTTCTACGCCTACTTCGGCGTGAGCGCGCTCGACTCCAGGTACGGTGCGTTGGCCAGGCCTGCGTACATCAAGCACTTCGAGGCCGATGCCGGCGGCAAGGTGATCGTCAGTCCCTATGTGCAGGTGGCCACGCGCAGCTTCCCGGCGTATCTGGATCCGGCCATGGCGCCCTACAACTACGTGATCAATGCAGATGGGCATGTGGCCGTGGTTCCGGAGACGCGGCACCCCTACGGCCGCGTGTATGCCAACGGCTTCCTGCGGCCCGAGGACAAGAGCCAGAAGAAGCCTGGCACCGGCGAACAGTTTGGCCACGCATCGGCACTGGCCGGGCAGGCCGGGCGCATCAGCGGCGAGATCCTCTACGACAAGGCCACCAAATCATGGAGCGTGAACAACAAGTCGGGCCGCTACTCGAAGAACAACCCGGATCGCACCCCGGAGCAACTGGTGAACGCAGCCAACTTGATCCGCAGCACGGTCGATGCGGGTGATGCGGCGTGGGGGCCGGTGCAGTTCATATTCGAGTTCGGCCCGGAGGCGGTCGAACAGAAGATGAAGAACGACCCGGGCATCGAGTACGAAGACCCGGCGAAGAAGAAGCGCCCGCGCATCACGGTGCTGCCGGCCGCCAACCGATGAGCATGAAACCCGGTGGGCCGCGCCGGTTGCGCGCGAGACCGGGTGCTGCTGCGGCACTTGAAGTCTGAAGGAGTCACCAACCATGAAACGTATTCTGGGAATGCGGCGGCCGCTGGCCGTGGCGCTGACGCTGTCATTGGCGCTGGCCTGCGGCGTGCAGGCCAAAGACGACGCGTCGGCGTTGGCAATCCAACTCCCGGCCAAGGACCTCGACCAGCAGTTTCTGCCGGCGATTCAGCCCATGAACCCCGACGCCACGGTGAACGTCGTGATCGGTACGGCGGGATTGGCCGGAACCCCGCCTGCCTGTGACAAGGACTTCTGCGTCGGCAAGGTGCCGCGCAGCATCGTTGCGAAGGAGAAAGGCGGCCATGGTGGAGCACTGCAGGCGATGGTGCTCGGTGCGCCAAAGGCCGCTGGCACGACCGCACGCGGGCGGCCGCTGGCGATGCTGGTTCAGAAAGCCGGCGAAAAGCGGCAGACCCTGCTGATCGTGACCACCCTGGCATCGCCATTTGGGCAGGCGCAGAGCCTGGAGGAGATCGAGGCCCAGAGCCCCGGACTGCTGGCCCGGTTGAAGGCTGCACTCGCACCTGCCATGGCAGGTGCGGCCTCGGGCGCCGAGATCGTCGGGCGCAAGGAGACGATCCGCTTCCTCGGCGACGCCATCAGCGACTTCGAGTACGCCTACGTCAAGGAGTCCGACAAGCGGCCCCTGGACGCCAACGGCAATCCGCAACTGTATTCGTGGCCAGGCGCCAGAAACATCGGTGAGTGAGCCAGCCGGCGGCTGGCGACGCGGGGCCTCGGATGGCTCGGATGGCTGGGCCATGGCTGTGTAAACTGGCTGCGCACGCAGTCAAGCTTGCGTCTTCCGAGGGGACCTGTCGATCATGATCAAGTCGAAGCTCTTGAGCGACAGCGCGTGGAAGGATGTCCTGGCGAAGAACAAGGGCCTCAAGGACAACGGGCTGTCGAAGGCGCTTGCCGAGATTCGGAAGTTGGGCGACGACGACCACGCCGATGCGCTGAAGGTGCTTGACGAGGTGTTGAAGCTCGTCGCGCAATTGAAGAAGTCCAAGGAGGTCGCCGCTGCTCCAGCGGTCGGCAAGCACCTCACCGAACTGACCGGCGCTGCCGAGTCTGCGCTGCGTGACGTCGGCAAGGCCAAGGCAGAGGCCGACAAGCAGGCCAAGGCCGAGGCGGAAAAGAAGGCCGACGCCGAGACAAAGAAGCGCGAGCAGGACGCTCAGCGGGCAAGTCGTGGCGAAGACGCCGAGGACGATGATCCGTCCGGCCTGCTCACCACCAAGCTGGTGCCTTTGTTGCGTCAGGTGAACAAGGGCGAGACCTTGCATGCGCTGGTCGCCAGCACGGGCAAGCAAGTGGTGGTGATGCTGTCGCGCAAGCCCATCGCACCGGCTCGACGCAAGCTGCTGGCCGATGAATTGGGGGCGGCCGGCGGCATCCGATACTTCGTTGGGCATTGCCTGCGCGAGCAGGGCGTGACGACCTTCGCACTGAAGACGCAAGTCGCCGGACTGGCCAAGAAGATCAAGCTGGCACTGCTGGAACAGACCGGCCTGCGCGTGAAACTGCGCTGTCGCGGTGAGGACGGCGAAACCGACGATGACGGTGACGCCGAAGACGGTGCCGCGAGCGCGGACTCGGCGCCGATCGTGGCAAGCACTGCCGGGGCCGACGCCGGGCCATCACCGGTGGCATTGGGCCAGGCACGCGCTGGATGGCGTGCCGCCCGGGCCCATGCGCTGGCGGAACTGGGGCGGCTGAAGAAGATCCTGCAAGACGACTACCGCGACTCAGCTGGCGAACAGACTGCCCTGGCGAATGCGCTGCTGCGCGTGGACGCCACGATTCGCACGATGGACGAAAGCCTTGGCGACACCCTGGACGCGGTGATCAACGCGCCGCCGGACCAACGTGCAGCACACATGGCGGCCGCGAAGGGCGCGCTTCACAGGCTCATCGAACTGGCAAGTGCCGACGAGATCTTGCAGCACATCGACGGCAACGAGCTGGCGCCGGACATGCTGATTGCCGCACCCTTGCGCGCCACGCTGAAGGACATCGCCCGAGCTTTGTCGTGACCACGCGGGTGCGCGCCTCGAAGGCTCGGACCGTCCGCTATTTCTTGGCTGGCTTCAGCGCTTCGGCACGCTTGAGATCGATCGTCTGAATCAATGCCTCCAGCGCCGCCACGTCGGCCGAACTGCTGGTGGCCGCGACGACCACGCCATTGGCCAGCGAGACGACGACCATGGACGCGCTTTGCTGTGGCGGGCCTTCGCGATACACCTCGCGGCCGACCGACTTCACACCGCCGACCGGCTTGGCCCGTGCAGTGATCTCGGCCAGGTGCTGCCCCTGGGCATAGAGCGCCCGAACCAGCGGCTGCGGGCCAGGCGTCTGTGGTGGTTGCGGGCGCTCCAACTCCTTCAGCACCCAGGCGCCAAGTGCCCCCGGAAACAAGGCCATCAGGCCCTCGGCGTCGGCTCGGCCGTTGCGTTGCACCGGCTTGGGGTCAACCATGGCTGGCCTCCTGTTGGATGGTCCTGCAGCCGACGCGCCCTGCGACGGCTCGGCTGCCGGCTGAGCGGCCAGCGCCACCCCGCCCAGGGTTGCGCCCAGCGCAATGAGGCCGCGCAAGCTTCGCGTCATGGCAGGTGGATGGTGGCTGGGCCCATGCGGGCAAGCATACCCTCCTTCATTGCGTCAGGCCTGCACGGCCGCGATGCGGGTCGCGGCCGGCAGACCTTCCGGGCTAGACTGCTGCGCATCACTGCGCCTGCCCCGCCGGTGCTGTCACGCAATGCCTGCGTCCTTCAAAGGAGCCGAGATGAGCCTGCTCAACGTGCTGGGATTGAAGCCGCCCAAGCGCCTGTCGGGTGAGGCCGGCGCTGATGCGCCCTCCATCGCGGGAGGTACGGCTTCGGGCGGCAGCTTGGCACCAGGGCGCGATGCGCACCAAGAGCAGCACGAAAACGACGCAGGCTCACCCGCGCCGGCCCCGATCGCACCTTCCGCACCCGCACCGGCACCCGCACCCGCACCAACACCGGCACCCGCCGTGGCATCAGCCGGGCCTGGACCCGGGCCGCAGCCGACCAGCGTCCAGGCGACGAGCGCCGGCCCTGGGGCGGCGCCGGCCGTCGACAAGAACCTCGCGGCCTACACCACGGTGCGGGCCGCGCTGCAGAAGTTGGTTGACGGCTTGAAGGCGCATCCGCAGCAGCTGAAGGTCACCGCCAGCATCGCCTCGGCGGTGACGAAGCTGGGTGACGCCGATGCCCTGGCCGCGGCCAAGAACTACGCCGGCGCAGCCAAGGCGCTGACCGAGGCCAAGGCCATCTGCGTGCAGGCCAAGAAGCTCGCCGACGACTGGGCGGCGTATTCGCGGCAGCTCGCCGACGCGACCGCTCTGGCCATGTCGTTCGGCAGCGCGGACTATGACTGGACCGTGTGGGCCAACCCCGTCTTTGCGGCGGCCAATGCCCTGGCCAACGCGTCGCCCCCCAACTTTGCGGGCGCCACCAAGAAGCTCAGGGACGAGATCGGCAAGGTGGGTGAGCCGATCATCAAGTCGGGCATCGCCGATGCGAAGGCCAAGCTGGTGTTGATTGAGAAGGCCAGCAAGGCCGCGCAGAAGTTCGCCCAGGCCGAGGTGGATGAGGGCAAGGCCCACATTGCCGCGGCAGAGAAGGCGATGGCGGCCCGCGAGTGGAGCGTGAGCCAGCAGAACTCGGGCGCCGCAATGCGGCTGCTCGGGCCGGCGGCGCGGCTGTGCGAGCGGCGCGGCGCCTACGACGCCCAGCGTGCCACCGCTGTGGCGGCGATTGCCAAGCTGCGCGCCACACCCGAGCTGGTGAAGCAGGCCGACGCACTTGACAAGCAATTGGCGGATGCGGACGCCTTGGCTGCCCCCAAGAGCCAGAAGATCGAGGCCGGCGTGGCTGCCTTGCAGGCCGTTTCCAGCCGAGCGGGTCTGTGGGCCGGCTTGGCGAAGACCGTGCAGGCGCATGCCAAGGATCGCGCGGCGGCCGACACCGAGCTCGCGGCACTGGACGCGCACCCGGCCGCTGCAAAGATCGTTTCGCAGCGGGACAGCGTGCGCAAGATGCTCGTCGACGCGGCAACGCAGGCCGCCTCCGCCGACGCGTCACCCGACCCCGCGGCCGCGTGGGCCGCGGTGCTGACGGAGGTGGTCCGCGCGCGAACGGATCTGGCCGCCGCGAAAAAGCTCGCCGATGGTCTGGGCCCCGCGTTGGCCGCCGAAGCCGCGGCGGGCAAGCCTGGCGACACCAAGGCGCTGAAAGTCGCTCTGGACAAGTTGCGCGCCGATGGCGCGGTAGCGGCCAAGTTGCCCAATGCTGTATCGGCACAGGCCGAGTTCGCGGCATTCAACGACCAGGTCAAGGCCAGCGCCACGGCGCTGGGCGCTGGCGATGGCGCGGCCGCAGCCGCAGCGCTGACTGGCGCTGCCGCTGCACTGACATCGGCCAAGGCCATCGAGGCCGATGTCGCACAGTTCCACAGCCTGCTTGCCAAAGTGGAGCCGCAACTCAAGGCGCTGAAGAAATCGCCGCGTGCAGCGTCGATCAAACCGCGCATCGATGTCATTGACACGGCACTGGCAGACGCCATGGCCAAGGACAAGGCCCACGCCGGGCCTGCCGCGCTGGTGCCGCTGCGCCAGGCCAACGACTCCTTGACGGCGGCCAAGCGTGCCGACGAACAGCGCGCGCAATTCGACCAGCGGTCTGGCGAGCTCGCCAAACGGGTGGACAAGGTCGGCGATGCGACCGAGAAGACGGCGGTCACCGCGTTGCTGGCCGATGCCAAGAAAGCGGCCGATGGGCTGGACTTCGCTGCGTCGACCAAGGCGCTCGATGGCATCGAGGTGCGCCTCGACAAGGGCCGACTCGAGACGATGATGAAGGCCGCCAAGCCTGATGCCAAGGCGCTGGCCAAGCTGGCTGCGACGATGGTCGGCAAGGGTGGCGCGGCCACGGTCGACCAGATGATTCACGACATCCCCAATGGCAGCGACTCGACCGCCATGGCGGCATTGGCCGAGGGTCGCTACGGCGTCAAGTTCAAGATCGGCGCGCCCCTGGCGGCCCGGCCCGCGGTGCCCGCCGTGCCGGCCACGGGCCTGACGCCCGCCATCCCCGCCTCCCCCGCCATCCCCGCAGGCGATCCCGTCAAGGCGATGCGCGTCATTTGCGACATGTTCGCGACCATCCCGCAGGACATCGTCAAGAGCCCCAGCATCAAGGGTGTGGAGTATGAGGATGCCATCGGCAAGGCGGGCGGATCATTCAGCTACGACGATGCCAAGGTGCGCATGCTCGGTCGGCCAGGCATCGCACAGAAATTCGGTGCCGCCCAGACCAACCGTGACCCCAAGACCAATGCCCTGGTGCCGCAATTGCCGGCCGCCATCGATGCCGACTGCCAGCCCAAGGACACGGCGGCGGTCGAGTACCTCGGTTTCGCAGCGGCCCACGAGGTGGCGCACTCGATCGACGACGCGACGGGATTCATGGCCCGCAACGGCAGCCTCGAAAAGTACGGGGGGTGGACCACGTTTGGCGCCAGCGTGCAGCCGATTGCCGACGCGATCGGCGCCGACCCGCGCTATGCCAGCTGCTACAAGACGCCCGAGCAGAAGCAGTACGTGCTCGACAAGTTGCTCAACAAGCCCGTGGTGGTGCCGGTGGCCGTGCCGGGCTCGGCCGAGGACTTGGCGCGCATCGCCTTCGACACCTGGCACTCGATCGCGACTTCGGGCAATGTGTACCGCCGCCAGGGCGACTGCGACGCGATCGAGCTGGCCGACAAGCACATCTACCATGAAGCCTATGCGCGCCAGTGGGTGCGCTATGTGGCCGCGGCGCGCAAACAGGCGCTGACCGGCTATCAGTTCCGTGCCCCGGGCGAGTGGTTTGCAGAGCTCTATGCGGGCTACCGGTCCGGCAAGCTCAAGGACACCCACCCGGCCATGGACTGGCTGAAGAAGCTCTAACCGCACAGCGTCGAGGTCAGCATGTCGATCTTCATCGAGCACACCCTGCCATGCCCCGGTTGTGGCACCCCGTTGAGCTACGAACTCGTGCAGAGCGTCAACGTGGATCGTCGCCCCGACTTGCGCGATGCCATCCTCGATGGCAGCTTCCAGCGCCATGAATGCCCGAGTTGCGGCACGCCGGTTCGCCTTGAGCCCGAGTTCATCTACATGGACATGGGCCGGGGCCAATACATCGGCGTGTGGCCGGCTTCCAAGCGTGCTCAGTGGCCGCTCTGTGCGTCAAACACGCGCGAGGTCTTTGATCATTCATTCGGCAAGCATGCGCCCGACCGTGCACGCCAGCTCGGCGCCACGCTGCAGGTGCGGGCCGTGTTCGGCTGGCCGGCGTTGATCGAGAAGCTGCTGGCAAGGCAGGCGGGCATCGACGACCGCACGCTCGAGGCCGCCAAGCTCGCGGTGCTGCGCACGCAAGAGGAATCGCCTCTGCCCGGACAGCTGGAGCTGCGCATGGTGGCCGAACATGGCGGCGACCCGGTGTTGGCCTGGGTGGGCCCGCCGCAGGATGGCGATGGCGCGCCGCCCCCAGCCCTGCGTGTGCCGCGCCAGCTGATCAGCGACATCGAGGCCGAGCCCGCGAAATGGCAGGCCTTGCGTGAGCAGGTCGGTGATGGCGACATGGTGGACTTCCAGCGCGGCCTCTTGGCCGTTTGAGCCCTCGGCACCTTCACGCCAGCGAACTGGCGGAAGCGGTGAGATTCGAACTCACGGACCCTTGCGGGTCGCCGGTTTTCAAGACCGGTGCAATCGACCACTCTGCCACGCTTCCGACGGGCGGCAGTGTAGCCGCCCGACGAGCTCAGTCTTGCTCAGCCGATGCGCGTGGGCACAAAGGGCAGCTGTCGCACACCGGTGTCCGTCGACAAGGCCTCGCTGCAGTGGAACGGGATCAGGCGTCCGTTGGCGGGATCGTTGACCGCCACGGCGCGGATCATCGGAGCCTGGGAGCGCACGCTGCCAAAGATCGTCGCGAAAGCCACGTCGGCCGCGTCGCGCCCGGTGGCAATGCGCACGAAGCCCATGGGGATGCCGGTGCCCGACGGGTCGAAGATGTACCAGCGGTCGCCGAGGTAGACCTCGACGTAGGCATGGAAGTCGGGTGGGCCCAGGATCGGGTCGGCGCCGTAGTCGGTGCCCGTGGCGATGCGTGCGGGGATGTTGACGGCACGGCACAGCGCGATCATCAGGTGCGCGAAATCGCGACACACGCCCACCTGCTCGATCAGCGTGTCCACCGCCGAGGTGTTGCCGTTGGAGGTGTTGGAGCGGAAGGTGACGCGCTGGCGCACCCAATCCTGGATCGCCAGCACGCGGGCGTGGCCTTGCCACAGGTGGCCGAACTCGCGGATGGCCATCTTCACCAGCCGGTCGCTCTGGCAGTAGCGGCTGGGGTACAGGTAGCCCAGCACCTCTGGCGGCAGAAAGCGCACCGGCACTTCGGCCAGCTGCGCAGGGTCGGCCACATGGTGGTGCAGGTCCACCGTGGCCGCGTAGGTCAGCAGCAATTCCCCGGCGCCGGCGTGCAGGCGCATGCAGCGGCTGCCCGTGAAGGGGTCGGTGTGGATCGCGGGCTGGATGGGCTGGCTGAAGATCAGCCGCTCGGCCGACACGATCTGCGCCGGCATGTGCGCCGCGTGGACGCTGAAGATGAAGTCGGCGCCGGGGGCGTCGATCTCGTAGCGCAGGTCCACCTGCAGTTCGATGCGGATCATGGGTGGGTCGCGGCGGCGGGCTGGCCGTGTGGGGTGGAAAAGCGGTTGGTCACCGCGCGAGTATGCGCGCGTTGCTGCGCCGCAGCAATTACAGTGTCTTGCCAGGCTTCTGTGCTTGTGCGCAGCGCACCTGCGTGACCTCGCGCCGGCCGCCGTCCACCCGCACGGCGGTGAGTGCACCGCCCCAGACGCAGCCCGTGTCCAACGCCAGCAGATCGGGCTGGTTGCGCAGGCCCAGCATGGACCAGTGCGCAAATGCGATCGGTGTGCCTTGGGTGAGGCGACCAGGCACATCGAACCAGGGCATGTATCCGCTCGGTGCGCTGCCGGCACCTTCCTTGGTCTGGAAGTCGAGCAGCCCATCGGCCCGGCAGAAGCGGATGCGCGTGAGCACATTGATGATGAGCCGCCAGCGGTCGGCGCCTTGCAGGCCGTCGTGCCAGAGCGCAGGCTCGTTGCCGTACATCTGGCGCAGGAACCCGGGCAGGTCTGGCCCCTTGAGCAGCGTCTCGAGCTCGCCGGCCAATTCCAGGGTCTGCGCCGCGTCCCACTGCGGGACCACGCCGGCATGCATCATCAACCAGCCGTGGGCGCTGTCGGCCAGTCGGCGATGGCGCACCCAGTCGAGCCAGCGCTCGCGCTCCGGGCTGTCCAGGATGTCGCCCAGCGTGTCGCTGCGGTGCATGGGGCGCACGCCCGCGGCCACGGCGAGCAGGTGCAGGTCGTGGTTGCCCAGCAGGCAGGTCGCGGCGCCGCCGAGGTCCCGCAGGCGTTGCAGCACGCGCAACGAGTGGGGCCCGCGGTTGACCAGGTCGCCCAGCACGTGCAGGCTGTCGCGCGACGGCGAGAAGCCGATCTCGGCGAGCAGCTGGTCGAAAGCATCGCAACAGCCTTGCAGGTCGCCGATCAAATAGTGCATGCCCCGATTCTGCTACGCTCGCCGGCTTGTTTTTCGAACGGGGCGTGTTGCATCGCGCCACCCCATGGACGTCGCCTTGCTGGTCTTTCTGATCCTGCTCAACGCCTTGTTCGCCATGTCCGAAATGGCGCTCACCGCGGCACGCAAGGCGCGGCTGGCGGTGATGGTGGAAAGCGGTGAGGCCGGGGCCGAGGCAGCCATGCGCCTGCACGACAACCCCACCAAATGGTTGTCCACCGTGGTGGTGGGCATCACCTCGATCAGCGTGCTCAACGGCATCGTCGGCGATGCAGCGTTTTCCGAGCCGCTGGCGAATTGGCTGCATGCCACGTTCCCGATGCCCGAGCGCATGTCCCATGTGGCCGCGACCGCCATGGTGGTGTTGCTGATCACCTTTCTCACCATCCTGTTTGGCGAGCTGGTGCCCAAGCGGGTGGGGCAGATGTATCCCGAGACGGTGGCGCGCCTGGTGGCCACGCCGATGGAATGGGTGTCCGCCGCCGCCCGGCCCTTCGTTTGGTTTCTGTCCGCGTGCACCAACGCCACATTGCGGCTGCTGGGCATCCGCAACCAGCCCTCACGCAGCGTGACCGAAGAAGAAATTGCCGCCAGCCTGGAAGAAGGCCTGGATGCCGGCGTGATCGAGGCACAGGAGCACCAGATGGTGCGCAATGTGTTCCGGCTGGACGAGCGCCAGGTGGGCTCGATGATGATCCCTCGCGCCGAGATCACCTGGCTGGACCAGGCTGCTCCCATGGCCGAGTTGATCGCGCGCATGACCGAGCAGGGCCACTCGCGCTACCCGGTGTGCCGCGACGGGCTGGACGACGTGGTGGGCGTGATCGAGGCGCACCGCATGCTGGCGCCCCTGTCGCGCGGTGAGTCGGTGGTGCTGGCCGACCTGATGGAGCCGCCGGTGTTCGTGCCGGAGACGCTGTCGGGCATGGAGTTGCTCGATCACTTTCGCGCCAGCAACGCCGAGCTGGTGTTCGTGGTGGATGAGTACGGCGCGGTGCAGGGCGTGATCACGGTGCGCGACGTGCTCGAGGCCATCACCGGTGAGTTCACCCCGCCCAGCGCAGACGACGCCTGGGCCGTGCAGCGCTCCGATGGCAGCTGGCTGCTCGATGGCCTGATCCCGGTGCCCGAGCTCAAGGACCGGCTCGAGATCCGCGAGCTGCCCGAGGAAGACCGTGGCCGCTACAACACGCTGGCCGGCCTGGTGATGCTGCTGCTGGGCCGCCTGCCACGCACCACGGATGTGGTCGAATGGGATGGCTGGAAATTCGAGGTGGTGGACCTGGACGGCAAGCGGGTGGACAAGGTATTGGTCACCCGCATCGAAACAACGAACGAAATGGAGCGACCATGATCAACGAACAACTGCACAAGACCCCGGTCGCACTGGACCGCATCAAGCACCGCGCGCTCAAGCTGGATCGCACGGCCAACGACATGAACCGGCTCACCTTGCTGAACGCGTTCTTCGTGTCGGTGGGCGAATTCGCCGAGGCCTGCAAGGACTATCCGCTGGTCTGGGTGGACGCCGGCAAGAGCGCTGATCGCAAGCCGCACGTGGCCCCGCTGGCCGTGTTCGGCGTGCAGCCCAACCAGAACCTGTGCATCGACGGCGACCAGTGGCGCGTGCGCTACGTGCCGGCCATGCTGCGCTTCTATCCCTTCGCCGTGGCGCGCACCTCACCGAACGAGATGGTGTTGTGCGTGGACGAGAGCTGGAAGGGCCTGGGCAACGACGTGGGCGATCCGCTGTTCAAGCCCGATGGCGAGCCCACCGAGCTGACGCTGAAGGTGAACCAGCAGCTGCAGGACCTGGAGGTCGACATCGAGCGCACGCGCCTGGTGGGTGACAAGCTCATGTCCCTGGGCCTGCTGCGCGAGATGCGCTTCGACGCCACCCTGCCTGGCGGCCAGACCTTGAAGGTGGACGGCTTTCTGACCATCGACGAGGAGAAGCTGGGCAAGCTGTCCGACGGTGATGTGCTCGATCTGGCGCGTGGCGGCGTGCTGGGCCTGATCCATGCGCACCAGATCTCACTGACCAACATGGCGCGCCTGGCCGAATGGCACGCCGAGCGGACGCTGGGCGAGGCCACGTTGGCCTGATCCCGGCGCGGCCAATCGATTGGGGCGGGCCGCCTGGCGGCTCGGCAAGGAGCACGCAATGTATCCGTTGAATGCCTGGTACGTGGCCTGCACCCCGCAGGAAATCGACGACAAGCCGCTGGGCCGGCGCATCTGCCAGCAGCCGATCGTGTTCTATCGCGCGGGCGATGGCGCAGTGACGGCGTTGGAGGACTTCTGTCCGCACCGTGGCGCGCCGCTGTCGCTCGGGCAGGTGATCGAGGGCCGCCTGGTGTGCGGCTACCACGGCCTGGCCATGGGCTGCAGCGGCAAGACCATCTCCATGCCCGGGCAGCGCGTGGAGCGCTTCCCCACGATCCGCAGCTACCCGGTGGTGGAGCGCCACGGCTTCGTCTGGGTCTGGCCCGGCGATGCGGCGCTGGCCGATGCCGACCTGATCCATCCTTGCCCCTGGGCCGACAACCCCGAGTGGGCCTACGGTGGTGGCCTGTTCCACATCGGCTGCGACTACCGGCTGATGGTCGACAACCTGATGGACCTGACGCACGAGACCTATGTGCACGCCACCAGCATCGGCCAGAAGGAGATCGACGAGACGCCGCCCGAAACGCGCGTGGAGGGCACCGAGGTGATCACCTCGCGCTTCATGAACGACATCGATCCGCCGCCGTTCTGGCGCATGGCCCTGCGTGGCAACCACCTGCCCGACGACCAGCGGGTGGATCGCTGGCAGATCTGCCACTTCTCGCCGCCCAGCCATGTGCTGATCGAGGTGGGCGTGGCCTTGGCGGGCAAGGGCGGCTACCACGCCGACGCGAAGTACAAGGCCTCGAGCATCGTGGTGGACTTCATCACCCCCGAGACCGACACCTCGATCTGGTACTTCTGGGGCATGGCCCGCAACTTCAACGCACGCGACAAGGCGCTCACCGCCAGCATCCGCGAAGGCCAGGGCAAGATCTTCAGCGAGGATCTGGAGATGCTGGAGCGCCAGCAGCAGAACCTGGTTCACTGGCCCGATCGAAGGCTGCTCAAGCTCAACATCGACGCCGGTGGCGTGCATGCGCGCCGGGTACTGGAAAAACTGGTGGCGCAGGAGCGTGCGGCCGCCGAGCCGACGGCGGCGGCCTCCGCTTGATCGGCTGAGCAGGCGGCCGGGCGGTGCCGTCGCGCCATGGCGCCTGGCCATGCCGCTTCGCGATAGCTGCTATCCCCATCTCATGCCGAATCTAGGGGCTAGCGCGGGGCGGCATGCGGCGGGGCCGGCCGCACAATGGCCATTGTTCCGAAATCCGCACCCACCCATTCCCATTCCCATTGCGACCTGCGAAGGACCTGTCATGACAAGACGACTGACCCTGATCACCCTGGCCCTGTCGGCCCTGGCATTCGGCGCGGGCAGCGCCCAGGCGCAAAGCGACACCGTGAAGATCGGCGTCATCCTGCCGATGACCGGCCAGTCGGCGTCCACCGGCAAGCAGATCGACGCGGCCATCAAGCTGTGGGTGGCACAGAACGGCAGCAAGGCCGGCGGCAAGAAGGTGGAGGTGATCCTCAAGGACGATGCCGGCGTGGCCGACACCACCCGCCGCCTGGCGCAGGAGCTGGTGGTGAACGACAAGGTGGTGGCCCTGGCCGGCTTCGGCCTCACGCCCCTGGCCCTGGCCACCGCGCCCATCGCCACACAGAGCAAGACCCCGCTGGTGGTGATGGCCGCGGCCACGTCGATGATCACAGAGGCCTCGCCCTACATCGTGCGCACCAGCTTCACGCTGCCGCAGGCGGCGGTCAGCATCGCCGAGTGGGCCGCGAAGAACAAGGTGAAGAAGGTGGTCACGCTGGTGGCCGACTACGGCCCGGGCAACGACGCCGAGAAATACTTCGCCGACCGCTTCGTGCTCAACGGGGGCACCGTGGCCGAGAAGCTGCGCACCCCGCTGCGCAGTCCCGATTTCGCGCCGGTGTTGCAGAAGGTGCGCGACGCCGCGCCCGACGCGCTGTTCGTCTTCCTGCCCTCGGGCCAGGGCGCGCAGTTCATGAAGCAGTTCGGCGAGCGCGGCCTGGCCAAGGCCGGCATCAAGCTCATCGCCACCGGGGACGTGACCGATGACGACCAGCTCAACGACATGGGCGACGTGGCGCTCGGCGTGGTCAATTCGCACCACTACTCGGCAGCGCATCCGAGCCCGGCGAACAAGAAATACGTCGAGGCCTTCGAGGCCGCCAACAAGTTCCGTCCCAACTTCATGTCGGTGGGTGGCTACGACGGCATGCGCGTTATCTACAACGCCCTGAACACGACGAAGGGGGCCGGTGGCGACGCGCTGCTGGCCGCGATGAAGGGCCAGATCTTCGAGAGCCCGCGCGGCCCGGTGCTGATCGATGCGCAAACGCGCGACATCGTGCAGGACATCTACATCCGCAAGGTCGAGCGCGTGAACGGGCAGCTCTACAACATCGAGTTCGACGTGCAAAAAGGCGTGAAGGATCCCGGAAAGCTGAAGTAACCCCCCGGAGCGCCTGCGGCGCCTCCCCCCAGGGAGGGCGACCCCAGCGGCCCGGCAAGGCCGGATCCGCGGCGTCTGCTGGATGGCATCGCTGACATGCAAACTGAGCGCACATGCTGACCCTGCTCTTCGACGGTATCGCCTACGGCATGCTGCTGTTCGTGCTGTCGCTCGGGCTGGCCGTGACCATGGGCCTGATGAACTTCATCAACCTCGCGCATGGCTCGTTTGCGATGGCGGGTGGCTACATCCTGGTGCTGATGATGCAAAAGGCGGGCTGGCCTTTCCTGGCCTGCCTGCCGGTGGCATTTGCCGGGACGGCGCTGCTGGGTGCGTTGCTCGAGCGCACGATCTACCGGCCCATGTATGGCAAACCGCACCTGGATCAGGTGCTGTTCTCCATCGGCCTGACCTTCATGGCCGTGGCCGCCGTGGACTACGTGATGGGCAGTTCGCAGCAGAACGTGCAGTTGCCCGAGTGGCTGCGCCAGCGCTTCGAGTTTGGTTCGGGCCCCTGGATGCTGGGCATGGGCGCCTATCGGCTGTTCATCGTCGTGACCTGCGTGGCGCTGGCGCTCGGCCTGCAGGCCATCCTGGCGCGCACGCGATTCGGCAGCCGGCTGCGTGCGGCCGTCGACGATCCGCGGGTGGCCGCCGGTCTGGGCATCCCGGTGGATCGCGTGTTCCTGCTCACCTTCGCCGTGGGCTCGGGCCTGGCCGGTCTGGGTGGCGCGCTGGGCGCGGACATCCTCGGCGTGGAGCCGACGTTTCCGCTGAAGTTCATGGTCTATTTCCTGATCGTCTGCGCGGTGGGCGGCACCAGTTCGATCACCGGCCCCTTGGTGGCCGCGTTGGTGCTGGGCATTGCCGACGTGATGGGCAAGTACTACGCGCCCAAGCTCGGCGCCTTCATCGTCTATGTGCTGATGATTGCGATCTTGCTGTGGCGACCGCAGGGCTTGTTCACGCGGGAGGGGGCGAAGTGAGCGCCGAGCCCGCGGGCGCCGTCGCCGAGGCGTCCGCTGCGTCGCGCCTGCTCGCGCCGTCGAAATGGCGCCTGTGGGAGCTGGCGCTGTGGGCCGCGATCTGGGCCACGCCGGTGCTGTTCGGCCAGCATGCGGCGCTGATCAACGAGATCGCCATCCTGGCGCTGTTCGCGTTGTCGCTCGACCTGATCCTGGGCTATGCCGGCATCGTCTCGCTGGGCCATGCCGCCTTTTTCGGGGTGGGCGCCTACGGTGCGGCCTTGTTTGCCAAGCATGTGATGCCCGATCCGCTCGTGGGGCTGGCCGTGGGCACCTTGCTCGGCGCGGTGCTGGGCCTGGTCACCAGCCCGATGATCGTGCGCGGCACCGACCTGACGCGCCTGATGGTGACCATGGGTGTGGCGCTGGTGCTGCTGGAGCTGGCCAACAAGTTCGACTCGCTCACCGGCGGCACCGATGGCCTGCAGGGTGTCGTGATGGGGCCCTTGCTGGGGCAGTTCGAGTTCGACCTGGGCGCGCGCGTGGCCTCGTTCTATTCGGTGGCGGTGCTGTTCGTGGCTTTTCTGCTGCTGCGCCGCATCGTGCATTCGCCGCTGGGCATCTCGCTGCAGGCGCTGCGCGACAACCGCCTGCGCGTGATGGCGCTGGGCATGTCGGTGCAGGGCCGCCTGGCGGCGGTGTACACGCTGGCGGCCGCCTGGGCCGGCGCGGCGGGCGCACTGCTGGCGCAGACCACCGGCTTTGCCTCGCTCGATGTGCTGGAGTTCCACCGCTCGGCCGACGTGATGCTGGCGCTGATCATCGGCGGCGCGGGTTGGCTGTGGGGCGGGCTCATCGGCGCCATCGCCTTCAAGCTGATGCACGACATCCTCAGCGCTTTCACGCCACAGTACTGGACCTTCTGGATCGGCCTGTTCCTGGTGCTGCTGATGCTGGTGGGCCGCGAGCGGCTGTTCCGCCCAGCCACCTGGTTCAAGCGGGGGCCGGGATGAGCCAGGTCGTGCTTGAGACCAGGCGCCTGGTCAAGCGCTTTGGCGGCGTCACCGCGACGGACAGCGTCAGCCTCAGCATCACGCAGGGCGCCCGCCATGCGCTGATCGGCCCCAATGGCGCGGGCAAGACCACGCTCATCAACCAGCTCACCGGCGTGCTGCCGCCCAGCGATGGCCAGGTGCTGATGCGCGGGCAGGACATCACCACGCTGGCGCCGCACAAGCGCGTGGCGCTCGGCCTGGTGCGCACCTTCCAGATCAACCAGCTCTTCGCCACGCTCACGCCGCTGCAAAGCCTGGCCTTGGCGGTGAGCAGCCGACGCAACGCCGCGCAGCGCTGGTGGCGCCCACTGGGCCAGGACGCCGACATCGCCCTCGAGTGCGAGCAGCTGCTGCAGCAGTTCCGTCTGGCCGACCACGCCGATCGCCTCACGCGCGAGCTGCCCTACGGCAAGCGCCGCCTGCTGGAAATCGCCCTGGCCGTGGCGCAAAAGCCCAGCGTGCTGCTGCTCGACGAGCCCGCCGCCGGCGTGCCCGGGCCCCAGCGGCAGGACATCCTCGACACCGTGTCCGCGCTGCCGGCCGATGTGTCGGTGGTGCTGATCGAGCACGACATGGACCTGGTCTTCAGCTTCGCCACGCGCATGACGGTGCTGGTGAACGGCGCCGTGCTCACCGAGGGCACGCCCGACGAGATCGCCAACGACGACCGGGTGCGCGCCGTGTACCTGGGCGACACGCAATTGCGCAACCATGGCTGAGCCCGCACTCCACCTCGACGTGCAGGGCCTCACCTGCGGCCATGGCGAATCCGTGGTGCTCAGCGACGTGAGCTTCTCACTGCAGGCAGGACGCTCACTTGCGCTATTGGGGCGCAATGGCACCGGCAAGACCACGCTGCTCGACACCTTGGTCGGCGTCACCCGCCGCCACGCCGGCCGCATCCTGCTCGACGGCCGCGAGATCCAGTCGCTGCCCGTGCACCAGCGCGCCGCCGCCGGCATCGGCTGGGTGCCGCAGGAGCGCAACATCTTCAAGTCGCTGACGGTGGACGAGAACCTCAGCGCCGTGGCCCGCCCCGGCCCCTGGAACACGCAACGCGTGTACGAGCTGTTTCCACGCCTGGCCGAGCGCCAGCGCAACCTGGGCCAGCAACTCTCGGGCGGCGAGCAGCAGATGCTGGCCTTCGGCCGCGCACTGGTGCTCAACCCCAAGCTGCTGCTGCTGGACGAGCCGCTCGAAGGCCTGGCGCCAATCATCGTGGAAGAGCTGCTGCGTGCCATCCGCCGCGTGGCGCGCGACGAGGGACTGCCATCCATCGTCGTCGAGCAGCACCCGCACATGGTGCTCGGCGTCACCGACGACGCCATCGTGCTGGACCGCGGCACCATCGCCTATCGCGCATTGAGCGCGGACTTGCTGCAAGACCCCGCGCCGCTGGACGCCTGGCTCGGCGTGGGCCAACACTGATCAACTTCCCTCAAGGAGCACTTGATGACCGCACGCACCACCCCGCCATTCCGCGCCGATCACGTCGGCAGCTTCTTGCGCCCGAAGGTCCTGCTCGACGCACGTGAGCAGTTCTTCGTGCAGAAGACCATCAGCGCAGAGCAGCTGCGCGCGGTGGAGGACAAGGCCATCACCGAGATCGTGAAGTTCCAGCAGGACGTGGGCCTGCAGAGCATCACCGATGGCGAATTTCGCCGCACCTACTTCCACATCGATTTCCTGGACCAGCTGGGTGGCGTGAAGACCGACATCCCGGTCACCATCCAGCGGCCCGACGGCACCCAGGAGCTGGCGCCGCCGACCATCCGCGTGATCGACAAGGTGCGCCACGTCAAGAACATCCAGCTGGCCGACTTCCAGTACCTGAAGTCGCAGGTGGCCGCGGGCCGCACGCCCAAGGTGACCATCCCGTCGCCCACCATGCTGCACTTCCGCGGCGGCCGCGCCGGCATCAGCCGCGAGGCCTATCCCGAGCTCGACCCGGTGTTCTACGACGACGTGGCCAAGGCCTATGGCGACGAGCTGCAAAGCCTGGCCGACGCCGGCTGCACTTATGTGCAGATGGACGACACCAACCTGGCCTACCTCTGCGACGAGAAGATGCGCGAGGCGGCGCGTCAGCGCGGCGACGATCCCAACGAGCTGCCGCACCGCTACGCCGGCTTCATCAACAAGGTGGTGGCGCACAAGCCCCAGGGCATGACGCTGGCCATGCACCTGTGCCGCGGCAACTTCAAGAGCACCCACGCGGCGGCCGGCAACTACGAGCCCGTGGCCGAGGCGCTGCTGTCGGAGATGAACCTGGACGCGTTCTTCCTGGAATATGACGATGAGCGCTCGGGCGACTTCCGCCCGCTGCGCTTCCTGTCCAAGGGCAAGATCGTGGTGCTGGGCCTGGTGACCACGAAGTTCGGCGAGATGGAGAGCAAGGACGCGCTCAAGCGCCGCATCGAGGAGGCCAGCCGTTACGCACCGCTGGATCAGTTGTGCTTGAGCCCGCAGTGTGGCTTCTCCAGCACCGTGCATGGCAACAACATCGCGGTGGAGGCGCAGCGTGCCAAGCTGCGGCTGGTGGTGGAGACGGCGCAGGAGGTGTGGGGGTAGGCCCCGGGGTAAATTCGGCGATCCGAAGCATGGAGAGAACGATGTCCGAATCCCTGATCCTGATCGCCGACGATGGCCCGGTGCGCACCTTCACGCTGAACCGGCCGACGGCGCTGAACAGCTTCACCGGCGCCATGCATGGCGAGTTGCGCATCGGCCTGGAGGCTGCCGCCGCCGATGCCAGGGTGCGCTGCGTGGTGATCACCGGCGCGGGGCGCGGGTTCTGTGCCGGGCAGGACTTGAACGACCCCGAAATGGCGCCTGCCGAAGGGGGCGCGCCCGACGTGGGCGCCGTGATCGACCGGCACTACAAGCCGCTGGCACTGCGCATCCGACGCATGCCTGTGCCGGTGATCGCCATGGTCAATGGCGTGGCCGCGGGCGCCGGCGCCAACTTCGCGCTGGGCTGTGATTTCGTCATCGCTGCGCGTTCGGCCAGCTTCATCCAGGCCTTCTCCAAGATCGGGCTGATCCCCGATTGCGGCGGCACCTGGTTGTTGCCCCGCATCGTGGGCCGCGCCATGGCCATCGGCCTGGCCATGACCGGCGACAAGCTGCCGGCCGAGGAGGCCCAGCGCATCGGCCTGATCTGGCGTTGCGTGGACGACGCGGCGTTGAAGGAGGAGACCCGCGCGCTGGCGATGAAGCTGGCCGCCATGCCCAGCGCCGCGCTGGCCGCCACGCGGCTGGCCATCGACGAGGCCATGCCGGCCACCTATGCCGAAGCGCTGAGCATCGAGGCGCGTGTGCAGGGCCAGCTGGGCCGTTGTGGCGATTTCGCCGAGGGCGTGCAGGCCTTCCAGCACAAGCGCGCGCCGGTCTTCCGCGACCGCTGAGTTCACGCACCAGTCCCGGCCGCGGCATGGCATGCGCGGCCCGTGACCTGGCGCCCCGCGCACGCCCACGTGGTGGCGCGCCGCTTGCTTGTGTCTGCCCCAAGCCGTTGGAGGACGCAAGATGAACGCGATGCAGATCAATGCACTGGCACGGATGCCCTTCACCTGGGCGGTCGGTGTGGCCTGGTTGGTCGGGTCGTCCTCGGTACTGGCGGACGTGGACCTGACCAGCAAGTTCAGCAACCAGGGCAGCATCGCCAACACCCGCCACAACCTCACCCAGCGCCAGGCCACCGGCGGCCCCAATGGCTCGTCCATGGACCAGTACCGCAACAACTACGGCGAGGTCTGCGTCTACTGCCACACGCCGCACGGTGCCAATTCCAACCTCGTGCTGCCCCTGTGGAACCGCACGATCAAGGCGACCACCTACACCACCTACGACCAACTGGGCACTTCCAGCCTCACGCAACCGGTGTCGCAGCCGGGACCGAACTCGCTGGCCTGCCTGTCCTGCCACGACGGCCAGGTGGGCATCGATTCGGTGATCAATATGCCGGGGTCCGGTGGCTACCTGGCATCGCAGGCCACGAGCCAGAGCAACAGCTTCCTCAACGGCTGGAACAACGTCGGCGGGCCCAAGGCCACGGTGCACATCGGGCTGGACCCGACGCCGGCCAGCGGCTGCCTGGCCTGCCATTCCCCTGGCGCCGGGGTGGTGGGTGCCGGCGCCACCGACTTCAGCGCGTTCGTCATCGGCACCGATCTGCGCAACGACCACCCGGTGGGTGTGCGCTACCCGCCGGTGGGCCCAGGCGTGGACTTCAACGCACCCACCGCCACACGCGCCGGCATGCGCTGGTTCGACACCAATGGCAATGGCCACCCCGATTCGCGCGAGGTGCGCCTGTACGACAGCGGTGAGGGCCATGAGGTGGAATGCGCGTCGTGCCACGATCCCCACGGCGTGCCGTCAGCCGGCGCGGGCAGCACATTCAATCCATCGTTCCTGCGCGTGGCCAACACCGGCAGCGCGCTGTGCCTGACCTGCCATACCAAGTAGCGATGCGGGCCGCAACGCCGCTCCCGATTCCGGGAATGCGCGCCAGGGCTTCTGCATTCCGGGAAGGCGCGCCGGCCATTGAGGCGGGCCATGGCGCATTTCGACACGGCACGGGGCTTGCTCAAGGGACGGGGAGTTCCACTGCATCCACCCCAACCCCCCGAGGAGTGTTCCCATGAAAGCCGCTTCACTTGCCCTGGCCGCCGCGGCCACCTTGAGCCTGAGCCCTTTGGCACAGGCCGCCGACGGCAAGGCCGTCTACGACGCCACCTGCGTGGTGTGTCACGCCAGCGGCGTGGCCAATGCGCCGAAGCTGGGTGACAAGGAAGGTTGGGGCCCGCGCATGACCACGGGCAAAGCCGCGCTGCTCAAGTCGGTGCAGACGGGCAAGGGTGCCATGCCGCCCAAGGCGGGCAATGCCAATCTCAGCGACGCCGACATCATGGCGGCGATCGACTACATGCTCGCCAGCGTGAAGTGAACCGAGGCTAACGATACTTTGGCGCGACCTGCAGCAGACGAGAGGCCTCCTGCTCACCCACCGGGCGCAGCACTTCCACCTTGTTGAAGAACTGATCCACCACGTAGACGCGGCCAGTCTCGTCCACGGCCACGCCATGGGCCAGGCCATAGCGTCCAGGGCGGTCGCTGCGGCCGACCCGGCCCAGGCTGATCAACAGGGTGCCGTCGGGCTCGAACACCTGCACATTGCCGAAGGCCGCGTCGGTGACATACAGGCGCCCTTGCCGGTCGCAGGCGATGCCTCGGGGCCGGGCGAACTGCCCCAGTCCATTGCCCACCTGACCAAAGGCGCGGACGAAGCCACCGGTGCGGTCGAAGGCCTGTACGCGGAAGTTGCCGGCATCCAGCACCCACAGCGTGTCGTCGCTGGCCACCGCGGCCTGCACCGGGATGTTGAACTGCCCGGGCCTGGTGCCACGCGTGCCGATCTCCCGCGTCGTCCGTCCGACGCCATCGAAGGCCAGCACGCGATGCCGATCGTTGTCGTTGTCGCCCCGATCCACCACGTACACCTGCCGGCCGGAGGCCTCCACCGCCACGCCCGTGGGGCGCTGGAACTGCGCTGGCGAGCCGATGTCGCGTTGGTACAGGCCCAGCGCGTCGTAGACCATCACCTTGCGCAGCGTGGTGTCGGCGACATAGACCAGTCCGGCGGCGTCCACGGCCACTGCGCTGGGTTTTTGCAGCGTGCCGGGCGGACGCCAGCCCATGACGAACGCCTTGCGTCGCGGCACGTCGAACACCACGATGCGCCGGCGCACGCTGTCGGCCACGTAGATGCGCCCGGCCCGGGCCGCCACGGCGGTGGGCTTGTCGAAGGCCGGATCGCGAGGCACATGCTCGCCGGCCAGCAGGCGACGGGTGCGCGACGCGTCGTCGTCCTCGAACAGGTCTGCGGCGGTGCGCAGGTCGGTTTCCCAGGCGAAGCGGGGCCGCTCCGGTGGCGGCGGCCACAGCCGCTCGCCCCGGTCTTCGTCGGCCGAGGGCGGGTCGGGTGGGCGGGCACATCCGGTCGCCCACAGGGCGGCCAACAGCGTCAGGCGCCGCCGGTGGACAGATGCATGCGCCGCGGCCTTCACACGCCGGCAATCGGGTGGAAGGCGCGATGGATGTAGGCCACCACCGCGTCGATCTCGGCCGGCTGGAGCACCTGCTTCCAGCCGGGCATGGACGTGCCTTCGAGCCCATGCTCGATCACCGTCACCAGCCGGCGCCGATCCATGCCGGCCATGGCCGTCGGGTCGGTCAGGTCACGCGGGTGGGGCTCCAGGAATCGGCCGATCCAGCTCTTGGCCGAGCCGTCGGCGGCGTGGCAGAACGCGCAGTTGCGCTGATAGAGCACTTCGCCGCGTCTCTCTTGCGCGCTGGCCGCGCGCAGTCTGGGCGGCGTGTCGTGCACACGGTAGGTGCTGGCGCCGCGCTCATCGGCTGCGGCACGGCTGCCCGACCAGCCACCGGCCACCGCGTTGCGCACGGGCGGGTGTCCGGCCGGCGGTGCCGCCGGGGGACGTGCGCCGCTGCCGTCGGCATGTTCGTGGCAACTGGTGCAATACGCGTCGCGTGGGTAGCTCAGCGCGCGCGTCTCCCACACCGCGCCGGGCTGGTCCGTTCGACCATGATCGTGACAGCTGACGCAGGTGGCCAGGAACAGGCGCTTGCCGCGTTGCTGGCGCTCGTCGAGCTCCTCCCAGGGCGTGTCCAGCGCCAGCTCGCCACGTGCGAAGGCAAAGGCATCGCGGTGTTGTTCGTGTCCTGGCCAGCCGTTCTCTGCCGTGTGATAACGCGTGTTCTCAGCGTTCGATTGCATGAACTCCTGGCGCACGAAGGCCGCCACGGCCGCCACTTCCGTGGGCTGGAGGATGCCGGCAAAGCCTTTCATCGCGGTGCCAGGCTTGCCATGGGTGATGACCGCAATCATGTTGGCCAGCGGCAGGCTGTCGGGCGCCGTGTGCGTGAAATCCCGCGGCGCGGGTTGCAGGTAGGTGCTGGCCAGCGTGCGGGCATCACCGGAGTAGCCATGGCAGAAGTAGCAGCGGAAGTTGTAGACCTTTCGGCCCAACTCGTGGGTGGCTTGTTCGGCAGTGGTGCGGCTTGCCAGGGCCGGCGCGTCGGCAGGAAACTCGGCGCGGCCGGGCGAGCGTCCCGCCACGGCCCACGCAGCGATCGCGGCCACCGCGAGCAGCGAGACCAGCGCCAGGCGCTTCGCGGCCCTCCTTGACGACGTCACGGCCGGGGGCGAACAGCCACCTTGGCCGCGGCAGGCTGCACGAAGGTCTGGAAGACGTATTCGGCCACATTGGCCATTTCCTGGGGCTGCAGCACCTGGTTCCAGGCCGGCATCTCGGTGCCGTTCTTGCCCGCCGACACCGCCGCGTACAGCGCCGGACGGTTGAACTGCGCCCGCGACGTGGCGGCAATGAAGTTGCGCGGCTTCGGGTTGATGAAGTAGGCGCGCGGCCCCTGACCGTCGCCCTTCACGCCGTGGCAGGTGGCGCAGTTGGCATCGTAGAAGCGACGCCCCGCCGAGGCGTCGCCCTTCAGGCCGGATGGCAGCGGCAGCGCCATGTCCGCCTTCAGCTCGGTCGCGGCCGCGGGAGCCACCGGCGTTTGAGGCAGCGCCGTGGGGCCCCGGGCTTGCGTGCCCGAGATGCCCAGGTCGCTGTCCACGCGCATGAACGCGCCACGGATGTAGTCCACGACGGCCTGCATGTCCTCGCTTTTCAATTGAGTGGCGAAGCCAGTCATGGCGGTGCCGGGCCTGCCGGCCGCCACCGCGACCAGCATGCGCTCGCGGGTGAGTTCGCTGCGGGCCTGTGGTGTGGAGAAGTCGCGCGGTGCGGGCTTCAGGTTGGCACTGGCCCAGACCGAGCCCGTGCCGCGGTCGCCATGGCACACCGAGCAAGTGCGTGCATAGATCTGCCGGCCGCGGCTGGCGTCGGCCTGGCTGCTGGCCCGCATGAAGTGTTCGCGCACGTAGTCGACCACGGCTTCAATTTGCTGCGGCTCCAACTGCGTCTGCCAGCCCACCATGGCCGTGCCCGGCACGCCGCCTTTCACCGCGGCGATCATGCGGTCGCGCGTCAGGTCCGAGAGCGCCTGTGCGCTGGTGAAATCGCGCGGTGGCGGGTTCAGGCTGCCCCGGGCGCGGCTCTGCCCGTCGCCCTTGTCGCCGTGGCAGACCGAGCAGTAGTTGTGATAGACCGCCGAGGGCGGCGTCGCCTTGTCGGACGTGGGGTGCGCGGCTCGGGTGCTCAGGCCGAACAGCAGCCCGGTGCCCAGCAGCGCCAGGGCGCGAAGCATTCGAATGGCAAGCGGCATCGCGCCTCCGGATCAAGGTGTCGAGGCAGCGATTTGCAGTTTCCGTGCCATCCAGCGGCGGGCTTGTGGCATGGGTCTTGCGGTTCGGCTGCCGGGCGCCGCGCAGACTGGGCCAGCAGCGGCCGGGAGGAGCATGTCCATCGATCCGAATCTGCCGCGCAGGGCCTTTCTCAGCACCTCGTTGTTGGGGGCTGCGCTGCTTCACGGCTGCGCCGAAGCGCCCCGCGCGGCCCGCGCGCCGGACATCCCGGTGTTTCCGCCGCCGCCGGAAGCGCCGCGCTTCTTCTACGAACGCAGCCTGTACAGCAGTGCCGATGTGCTGCCCGACGACCGTGACGGCGCGCTGCGGCGCTTCGTCACCGGCGAGGTTCGTGCGGGCGAGGGGCTGGCCAAGCCCTATGGCCTGGCGGTGCGCCAGGGGCGCCTGTACGTCGGCGATACGGTCAACCGGTACGTCGCGATGTTCGATCTTGCGGGCAAGCGCTACAAGCACATCGGCGTCGACGAGCCTGGCGGCCTGCGCATGCCCTTCGGCATCGACATCGACGATGCGGGCAATGTCTACGTGGTGGACGGCACCGCCAAACGCGTACAGGTGTACGACGCCGAAGGACGCTTTCTTCGCACGTTGGGTCAAGGGCAGAAATGGAGTCGCCCGGCCGGCATCGCCGTCGACAACGCCCGGCGCCGCGTTTACGTCACCGACGCGGGTGGCGTGGACACCGACGATCACCTGGTGCGCGCACTCGACATGGACAGTGGCCAGGCCCTGTTCGACATCGGCAAGCGTGGCGATGGGCCGGGCGAATTCAACCTGCCGCGTGATGCGGTGGTGGCCGCCGACGGTCGCCTGTTTGTCGTCGATGGGGGCAACTTCCGCATCCAGGTGTTTGACGCGCAGGGCAAGTTCCTCAAGACCTTTGGCACCGTGGGGCGGCAGAGCGGCCAGTTCTCGCGGCCCAAGGAGATTGCCGCGGATGCGCAGGGCAACCTCTATGTGGTGGATACCGCCTTCGGCAACTTCCAGATCTTCGATCCCGAAGGTCGCCTGCTGCTCGACGTGGGCGTGCGCGGCAGCAGCGATGGGCCGGCGCGCTTCATGTTGCCCTCGGGCATTGCCGTGGATGTGGATGGGCGTGTCTACATGGTCGACCAGTTCTTCCGCAAGGTCGAGGTGTTCCGCCCCGCCAGCCTGCCCGCCGGCAGTCCGTTTGGCGGCCGCTGACGACGACAGCGGCTCTCTCGATCGGGAATGCGCGGCCTGGGGCGTTCCCGCTTTCGGGAAGTTGATCGGATGGCGCTTGAGGAAGATCAACCAGGTGGTGGCATTCCGGGCTTTTGACGGCGGATGAACCGTGGCACGCAACGTGCAGAACAGCCTCTGCGCACAGCCTGCGTCATCACGTCAAACCACCAAAGGAGTAAGCGACATGGGCAAGTGGATTCCCTCGAGTTCCGGCGGAGGTGCAAGCACCCGCCTGGCGACCTGGGCCCTGGGGCTGCTGGTGGCCGCCAGCGGTGCCCTGTTGGCCCAACCGGCCGCCGCACAGATCGCCAACACCAAGCACAACCTGGGCACGTCGCCGGGTGGTACCGGCGTCAACAAGTTCAGCGGCACGGCCGAGATCTGCGTGTTCTGCCACACGCCGCACGGTGCCGACACCAGCGCGGCGGTGCCCTTGTGGAACCGCACGCTGCCCGCGCCGGCGTCGTTCACGACCTACGACAGCTTGGGCACGTCCACGCTGGACGGCAAGATCGCGCCGGTGGGTTCGGTGTCCATCGCCTGCCTGTCCTGCCATGATGGGGTCACGTCGATGAGCGCCGTGATCAATGCGCCGGGCTCGGGCACCACCGGCGACGCCGCCTGGCAAGCCGGTACCTGGACCGGCGCCAACCAGGTCGGCGGCAAGATCGCCCCGGGCCTGATCACCAACATCGGCACCGACCTGAAGAACGATCACCCGATCGGCATCCAGTACGGTGGTGGTGGATTGAAGAACAGCACGCCTGCGGCGGCCACGACCGACCCGGACTTCAAGGTCGCGAGCAGCGCCGTGATCGGTGCCAACCGCGTGTGGTGGGTGGACACCGAAGCCACGCCGAACGGCACGCGCCAGAAGACCGACATGGTGCTCTACACGCGTGCGGCCGCCGGCGGCTACACGGGCCAGACCGAGAACGAGCCCTTTGTCGAGTGCGCCAGCTGCCACGATCCGCACACCAGCAACGCCACGTTCCTGCGCATCTCGAACGCAGGCAGCGCGGTGTGCCTGGCCTGCCACGTCAAGTGACATGCCGCTGCCAAGTCTGTCCATGATGGACGTGCCCAGCCGCCGGTCCGTTTTGGCGGTCATCGCGGAAGGTCGGCGCCCGACGCGACCCACCGCATGGTTGCGGCGGGTCGCCCAGCCACCGCTGGTCGGCCTGTTGCTCAGTCTGGCCTGGCTGGCCATGGGTGTGGCCGAGGCACGTGCGGCGGACAAGGACGGCGCTGCCGTCTTTGCCCGGGTGGGCGACGCGGTGATCGCCCAGCAGGCCTACGACCAGGCCTTTGCGGTGGCTGCCCGCAACAAGTTCTATCACGGCAAGCCACCGGAGCACGAGGTGGCCCGGCTGCAACGCGAGGTGGGCGACTCGCTGGTCAACGAGGTGCTGCTGCTCAAGGAGGCGCGGCGGCGCAAGCTGCAGCCCGATCACGCCGCCATCGCCAAGGAGATCGCTGGCTACGAGGCGCGGTACAAGACCAGCCCGATGTGGATGGCCAACAAGGCGACGATGCTGCCGCCACTGAAGAAGAAACTCGAGGACAACAGCGTGCTCGACCAGTTGCAGGCCAACGTGCGCCAGGTGCCCGATCCAGGCGAGCGCCAGGTGGAGGCCTACTACGAGCAGCACAAGGACAAGTTCACCGAGCCCGAGCGGGTGCGGCTGTCGGTGATCATGCTGAAGGTCGACCCCTCGTCACCGCAGGCCAAGTGGAACGGCGCGCTGGACGAAGGTGCCGCCGTGGCGCGTCGCCTGCGCGGCGGTGCCGACTTTGCGAGCCTGGCGCACCTGCACTCTGGCGACGCCTCGGCCGACAAGGGTGGCGACATGGGCTACCTGCACCGCGGCATGCTGCCCGAACCGGCGCAAGTGGTGGTCGACAAACTCACGCCTGGTGCGGTCTCCGACCCCGTGGCCCTGCTCGAAGGCGTGGCCGTGTTCCGCCTCGAGGACCGCAAGCTCGGCCAACTCAACCCGCTGTCCGCCGTGCGCCAGCGCGCGACGGACCTGCTCAAGCGCGACCTGTCCGACCAGGCCTGGGCCGACCTGCTGGCGCGCCTGCGCCGCGAAACGCCGACGCGCGTGGACGAATCCCGCTACCTGCCGCTGGGCACCCCCTTGGCCGCCGCCAAAGCCACCGGCAAGTGAAGGGCATGGGCAGTGCGACGCTCGCCGGTGTGCCTGCTGCTGTGCATGCTGGCACCCACCCTCCACGCGCAGACCGGCGCCGCACCGGAGTCGGCGCGGGCGGCCCTCGCTGCAGCGACCGACGAGCCCGCAGGCCCTGGCTGGACCTTGCCCCCTTTGCTGCTGAATGGCACGCTCGGACTGGACCTGCGCAGCGACCGGCAGGACCTGGCCCCCGCGCGCCAGCAGCGCCTGTTCACCGCCACGCTGGGCGGCGCCACCTACTTGTACGCCCCTTGGTTGGCGGTGCTGAATGGCACCGTCGGCCTCACCCGCGGCACGGTGCACAGCACCGACCCGGAAGTGGCCGGCGAGTCCAGCCAGTTCGTCACCGGCAAGCTGCAGTTGTCAATGTTCCCGCGCAGCCGCTTTCCGGCCGAGTTGCGCTACGAGGTGTCGGACAGCCGCGTGGACGCATCTCTCGGAAGTGGCCTGGACTACCGCTCGCGCACTTTCGGCGTCACCCAACGCTATCGGCCGGCCGACGGCGAGTTCTCGGTCTCGGCCAGCTACGAGCGGAGGGTGCAGGACAGCCCGGACTTCGGCCAGGACTCGCAGGATTCGCTGCTGGCCGATTTCAGCAGCCGCTGGAAGCGTCACCAGTTCAGTGCCAGCCTGTCGCGCAGCATGAATCGGCGCGGCAGCACGGGCGAGGAAACCGACTTTCTCTCGCTCATCGGACGGCACAGCGCCACCTGGGCACCCGCCCTGTCGCTGGAGAGCACCGTCAACTGGGTGCACACCGGCGACCAGCTGATTGCGGGCGATCGCTCGCTCACGATGGCCCAGGCTTCCAGTCTGGCCGTCTGGCGCAGCGAGGCCATGCCACTCACCTTGACGGGAAGCGTTCGCGCCCTTTCGGTGCAAGGCGACGGTGGCGGTGCCGGGGGCAACCTGGCCGCCGGTGTGGGCGCCACCTACGAGTTCAATCGCAGTTTGCGACTCAATGCCTCACTCACCGCCACCCGTTTCGATGGCCAAACGGCCCTGAGCTCGGTGGGGGCGCTCAGCGGCGCCTACCAGGGAGACCAGCGCGACTGGGGCGGCGTGCAGTGGTCGTGGAACGGCAGTGCTTCGCTCGGCGCTGCGCGCACCGATGCGCGCAGCGAGACTGGCTTGTCCACGCAACTGGGTCATTTGCTCAGCCGTGCCTGGGTCACCGGTGTGTCCACCTGGTCGGTCAGCCTGAGCCAGAACGCCAGCGTGGCCTTGGCCAATCGCACGCAGCAGCCCAACGAGCCGACCAGCGCGGACGGATTGACCCGTGCGCTGACGCAAACGCTGGCCTTCAGTTGGTCCTTGCCCGGCACCCAGGGCAACGCCTTCGGGCGCCTCTCGCTGGCCGATGCGCGCCAGTACGACGCCGAGCAGGCGCACTTCAGGCTGTTCAACTTCCAGCTCTCGGGCACGCACGAGCTCGACCGGCGACGCAGCTGGACCGGAGACCTCACGCTGCAGCGCGCGGCCCAGCAATCGTTGCCGATCCCGTTGGCCGAGGGGACCGCGCTGCCGGCATTGCACGAGACCCACCAGAGCGCCAGCGGCGAGCTCACTTGGCGGCATCTGGCGATGTTCGATGTGCCGCGCCTGAACTTCAGCTCGCGGCTGCGCCTGGCCTTGAACTCGCAGCTGCAGACCGAGGCCTTGGTGCCACTGCCGCAGCGCGAGACGCTGGCGTGGGAGAACCGGCTGGACTACCGCGTCGGGCGCCTGGACAGTTCACTGTCGCTGCGCTGGTCGCGCGTCGACCAACGTCGATTCACCCTGTTGATGTGGCGGCTGCAGCGCAGCTTCGGCGGCTGAGCCACGCCGCCACGGCATCGCACCGAACCCCCAACCCACCATGAAACCTGCACACCACTTCCATGCTTTGCGCCGATGGGGTTCCCTGGCCGCGCTGTGGGTCGCGCTGGCACTTTGCATGGGTGCGGGCAGTGCGCACGCCGAATACGGCGACGTGGTCATCAACAACTACTCCGACTCGGCCGGCATGCGGCCAGTGGTCTTTCCGCACTGGTTCCACCGCATCCGCTACCGCTGCAAGGTCTGCCATGCGGACCTGGGGTTCAAGTTCAAGGCTGGTGGCAACGAGATCAACATGGTGAAGGTGATCGATGGTCAGTTCTGCGGTGCCTGCCACAACGGCGACGTGGCCTGGTCGGTGGAGAACTGCAACATGTGCCATTCCGCCAAACCCGGCACGCCGACGCAGGTGCACGAAAGCACTGCCAACGCCCTGGTGGCGCGCAATGCCGTGGCCGCGTCCGCACCGGGCTCGGTCGTCCCGCCGGTGCGCAAGTGAAGGGGATGGACATGTGTCCCTGCACCGCGCGCGCTTCCAAGCAACCACGCGCCTTGGCGCGGGTGAGGGCCCTGTTGCTGGCGCTGGCGACCATGCTGGCGACGGTACACGCCGCCGACAACCCACCGAAACCCACTGCAGCGGCTGCAGCGGCCGCAGCGGCGGCCTCCACGCCGACGCCGGCCGCTTCGGCGCCGGTGCCGGGCGTTGCTGCGGCCAACAGCTTCAACCGTCTGCTGCGCGCCCCCGGGCGCCGCAACCTGTCGCCGGCCGAGGACCAGATCCACGACCCCGGCAACGACGGCACGTTGCTGCTTCAGCCACCACTGACGGCCTTCGATGCCTTGCCGCGCAGCAATGCCGGCAATCGGGTGGACTGGGTCAAGGCCCTGGGGGGCACGCACATCCAGCCGCGTGCCGATCGACTGGACCCGAAGGCCGCGCCCATGGTGATGGACCTGAACATCGTGCGCGAGGTCAAGGGCTCGATGCCGGATGTGGTCTACCCGCACAAGCAGCACACCGAGTGGCTGGACTGCTCGAACTGCCACCCGGCCATCTTCGTGCCACAGAAGGGCGCCAACCAGATCAGCATGGCCTCGATCCTGCTGGGCCAGCAATGCGGCGTGTGCCACGGCAAGGTGGCGTTCCCGGTGTCGGAGTGCCGGTTGTGCCACTCCAAGGCCAAGCCTGCGGCGGCCAATGCCGTGGCCGCCAGCGCGTCGCGCAGCGCGCCATGAGGAGTCTCGTGATGTCATCGGTTGCCAGAGCGCCGTCCGGGTTGGCCAGAACCGTGCTGGCGTTGTGCGCGCTTTCCGCCACGCTGGGTGCGGCGTTGTCGGCCAGGGCGCAGGGCGAGGCCGAGCGCCCGCCTGCCGCTCGCGGACGCGGTGCAGAGGTTTCACCCCGGGTGGTGGAGCAGAAGGCTCAGATGGTGGAGCGGCTGCTGTTCAATTCTCCTGTGGCCGCGCGCGTGTCGAGCAGCCAGAACGAGGAGGCACGCCGCCACCTGACCAATGCACGGGAGCTGTCCACGCATGGGCGTGCATTGGCCAGCACCGGCCAGCTGCGTGGTGCGGACGCCCTGCTGAACGAGGCGATCTGGGAGATCGGACGCGCACAGCAGCTGGTGCCTGACCAGGCTGCCCGTTTGATCGACGAGCGTGCGCGCTATGACCAGCTCTCGGGCAGCGTCTCGGCCTTGCTGCGCACCTATCAGCTCGGGGTGTCCGGGCCGGGTGTCATCACCATGCGGCCCGAAGCCACGGCCGAGCGCAACGTGACCCGCGCCATGGCGGCCGTGGAGCAAGCCCGCGCACAGGCCGACGCGGGCCAGATGCCCGAGGCCAACCGCACGCTGGACCAGGCGCTGGCGCTGTTGCTGCGCGACGCGCTGGGCCGGCTGGATGGGCAGACCCTGGTGTACGACCGGCGCTTCGCCAATTCGCGCGACGAGTTTGCCTACGAGCTGGCCCGTCACCGCAGTCTGGACGGGCTGGTGCCCTTGGCGGTGTTGGAGTACCGCCCTTCGCGCGAGGCGCAGGTGCTGATCGAGCGCTATGTGCGCCAGGCGCGAAGCCTGCGCGATCGCGCCGAGGCCCAGGCGTCCGCGGCCGACCATGCCAACGCGCTGCTCAGCCTGGCCGATGGCACCGACCACCTGCAACGGGCGCTGCAGGCGGCTGGTCTGTCGGTGCCGCAGACCATGGGGTCGCCATGAAATCGCGCAACAAGCCGCCGACGCCCTCGCCCAAGGGGCCGCCGGTGTCGATGTTGTGCCTGCTGGCTTCGGTGCTCGTGGTCATGTCAGGTCCGACCCACGCACAGGCGCTGGTGCAGTCGGCCGCGGCGCCGGCCTCGTCGGCACCGCTGTCACGCGAGCAGGTGGAGCGTCGTTTGAGCAGCAACACCACCCTCATCGAGCAGAGTTCGGCATCGCGGCAGATCGACAGCAGTGGCAACGTCGATGCACTGGACCAACGTGACAGGGCGCGTGCATTGCACCTGCGGGCACGGTCCGCCTTGGTCGAAGGCGACCTCGTGCAGGCCAACCGGCTGTCCGACGCCGCGGCGCGCACGATGATGGAGGCGGTGCGGTTGGCTTCGCCCGACCAGATCAACGATCGCAAGGACCGCAACGACTTTGAAACGCGCATGAATGCCACCCGCGCACTCATCGATGCGCTCAAGCGCGTGGCCACCGAGAAGGGTGCCGGTGCGCGCAATGCCGAGCTGGTCCAGCGCATCGAGGGCCTGGTGACCGACGCGCAAAAACAGTCCGCCGCCGGTCGCGTGCCCGATGCGCGGCGCTTGCTGGATCAGGCCTATGGCGCCTCGCGCGCGGCCATCGGCAGCCTGCGCGGGGGCGACACGCTGGTGCGCACCTTGAACTTTGCCACCAAGCAAGAGGAGTACGCGTACGAGATCGACCGCAACGACACGCACCGCATGCTGGTGCAGGTGCTGCTGCAGGATCGCCGAAGCGTTGCGGCCGACGCGATGGTGGACAAGGCCTTGCAGGCCTCGGCCCAGCTGCGACGCCAGGCCGAGGAGCAGGCGGCACGGCGCGACTACGACGCCGGTGTGCGCACGCTGGAGGAATCCACGCGCGAACTGGTGCGCGCCATTCGCGGTGCTGGAGTCTTCATCCCGGGTTGATGGCCATGCGCCGAGCAGGCTTGTTCGTGCTGTGCCTGGCCCTGGTGGCGGTGGCCGTGGCCGCCACGCGGTGGCTGCCCCTGGCCCGCGACGAGGTGCACGATCCGGCGGGCCCTGGCATCGGCCTGTTGCAGGAACCCGCCGAGGCGCTGGGATGGCTGCCACCGGACAACGCGGGCAACCAGGTGCGCTGGATGCAGGCCCTGGACCAAGGCCACATCAACCCGCGCAGCCAGATCCTGCCGTCCACGCAGGTGAACCTGCGCAGCACCGATGTGCTGCTGAAGAACAGCGGCGAGATGCCGATGGTGCGATTCCCGCACCGTCAGCACACCGCCTGGCTGGACTGCAGCAATTGCCACGACAAGCTGTTCGAGCGCACGGCCGGCGCCACCAAGATCAACATGTTCCTGATCCTGCAGGGCGAGAAGTGCGGACTGTGCCATGGTGCGGTGGCCTTCCCACTGACCGAGTGCACGCGTTGCCACAGCGTGCCGCGCGGCAGCCCCGAGGCGCTGGCCTTCGGCCGTGGGCTGGTGCTCGGGCCATGAGGGCTTGGCTGCGACGAGGCCTGCTGATCGCTGCCGCAGCGGTGCCCGCAATCGCGGGCGCCGAGTATGGCGACGTGGTGCTCAACCGCCAGGCCGAGAAGGCGGGCGTGCGACCCGTCGTGTTCCCGCACTGGTTTCACCGCATCCGCTTCCGCTGCAAGGTGTGCCACAGCGAGCTGGGCTTTCAGATGCGGGCGGGCTCGAACGCGGTGTCCATGGCCGACATCATCGACGGTCGCTTTTGCGGGATGTGCCACAACGCCCAGGTGGCCTGGGGCCCGGAGCGTTGCGATCTCTGTCATTCCGGCCAACGCGGCTTGGTCAGCGGCATCTACGGTGGCAGTGAAACGAAGGGACCCGGCAAATGGTGAACCTGCACCGCCGAGTGGGCCTGGGTGCCCTGGTGGCCTGGTGGGGCGCGGGCTGCGCGGCACCCGACGTGCCCACGTCCGCTGCGTTGCCGTTGAGCCCCGCGCTGTTGACGCCCTGGCTCAGCTTGACGGGCGGCTGGCGCGCCATGTCGGTGGCCGTGCCGCCCGCGATGCCGACCGGGTTGAGCACCTTGGCACCGATGCCCGGACCGGCGCGGGCCGTGTTGGCCACCCGCCTGAACTTCCAGTGGCCCGTGGCACTGGCCGCGCGTGACGACACGGTGCTGGTGGCCGATGTCGGCTTGCGGCAGCTCTTGCGGGTGGACCGTTCAAGGGATCAGGTCACGCCCATCGCCACGTTGTCGACTGATCGAGGCGTGGCGCTGCAGATCGCGCCGGACGGCAGCGTGTGGCTGGCCGAACCTGGCAGCGGCCTGGTGCGCCAGCTGGACCGCGACGGGCGCGTGCTGCGCCGCTGGTCGGACGACCGCCTGGCGGCGCGGCCGGTGGCCATCGCCTGGTTGCCAGAATCGGGCGGCGACGTCTTCGTGGCCGACGCGCAGCTGGCACAGATCGTGGCTTTCGATGTCTTCGGTCGAGGCCTGCAGCGTTTTGGCCAGGGCCGCCTGCAGTCCGTGGCGGCCATGGCCACCGGGCCGCAAGGTCTGTACGTGGTCGACCGCCTGGCCCAGCAGGTGCTGGTGTTCGACCGTCAGGGAGCACTGCTCGCCGCCATGGGCGCGGACAGCCTGGTGATGCCGCACGCCATCGCCGTCGACCGGGCCGGCCGGGTCTTCGTGGCCGATGAGGCCGATGCGGCGATCCATGTCTTCATCGACGGGCAACGCGTGGCTCGGCTGGCCGGCGCCGCTGCCTTGCGTGTGAGTCGCATCGATGCCTTGGCCACGGGTGCCAATCTGCTCTATGCGGCGGACAGCCTCTCGTCGCGGGTACAGATCCTGCTCATCACCCCGGAATCCCTCCGTCGACCAGCCCCACCCTGAGATGCGCTTTCCCGCCATGACCCTGCTGCTCGCGCTGTCCAGCCTGCCCGGCCTGCTGGTCGGTTGCGCCAGCCAGCCCGCCGTCATGCACTGGGACGCGGCTGCCGACGATCGCGCGTCCGACGGGCGCGTCTGGCCGGCGCCGCAGACCCAGGAAGTGCCCCGCTACCGCTACCTGGGCCAACTCACCGGCGAGACCAACTTTCGCGCGACCAAGGCCGAAGGCAATGTGTGGCGCGAGGCCTGGGCCTTGATCACCGGGCTGGGTCAACGCGCCGAGCCACCGACCGAACTGTTGCGTCCCTTGTGCGGCACGGTCGATGCGCGGGGCCGCGTGCTCGTGGGCGACGTCAGCCGCGGCGCGGTGTTCGTGTTCGACGAGGCCCAGGGCAAGCTGGCCGTGTGGGAACAGGCCGCTCCGGGCCAGCGCTTCGTCTCGCCGGTGGGCATTGCCAGCGCCGGGAATGGCGAGATCTGGGTCGCCGATGCCGAACTGGGGCGGGTGTTCCGCCTCGACAGCGCTGGTCGGCCGCTGGGCGACGTGGGCGCGGGCCAACTGCAGCGCCCCACCGGCCTGGCACACGACGAGCAGGGCCACCGATGGTTCGTGGCCGACGGTCCGGCGCACGACATCAAGGTCTTCGACGACCAGGGCCGTCTGATCGACCGTTGGGGCCGCCGCGGCGATGGCGCAGGCGAGTTCAACCTGCCCACGCACCTGGCCTATGCCTCGGGCCGACTGTGGGTGACGGATGGACTGAACGCGCGGGTGCAATCGCTCGACGATCAGGGCCAGCCGCTGACATCGATCGGCCAGCGCGGACTGTATGTGGGCAACCTGGTGCGCCCCAAGGGGGTGGCGGCTGACGACGAGGGCAATGTGTACATCGTCGAGTCCATGCACGACAACCTGCTGGTGTTCGATGCCCAAACTCGGCTGCTGCTGGCGCTGGGTGGTACCGGCAAGGACGTGGGGCGCTTCTACCTGCCGGCCGGCGTGTGGATCGACGGTCGCAACCGCGTGTTCGTGGCCGACATGTTCAACGGCCGCGTGGTGGTGTTCCAGTTTCTCGGTGGCGGCTGATGCGGGTCCTCGCGCTGATGGCTTGCTGGGTGTTGGCGTTGCTGGCGATGAGCCTGACGCACAGCGGCGGCGCCGGCGCCGCGCGCATCGCCGACATCAGCAACACCCTGCACAACCTGTCGGCCAGCGGGCCGGGCACGCTCAAGGCCACCAGCGAATCCCAGATCTGCGTGTTCTGCCACACGCCGCACCAGGCCGAGGCCATCCCGCAGGCGCCGCTGTGGAACCGCAAGCTCTCGGGGGCGACTTACACGCCCTACACCTCCAGCTCCATCGAGGCCAACGCGGCGGAGCTGGCGGCCGGGCCGGGCGGCGCATCCAAGCTGTGTCTGAGCTGTCACGACGGCACCATGGCCATCGGCAACGTCAACGTGCTGGGCGGTCAGGCCAACGTTTCGGTCAATCTGCAGGGCACCGGACCGGGTGGCACCATGGCGGTGGGCGAGGGCACGGGCACGGGCTTCACGCGCAACCTGGGGGTGAACCTCAGCAACGACCACCCGATCTCGTTCACCTACGACGCGGCGCTGGCCTCGGCCGACGGTGAGCTGCGCACGCCCGATGGCAGCACCGTGGGCACGCGCGTTGCCGGCCAGCCCAGGCCGAAGCTGCCTTTGCAGGGGGGCCAGGTGCAGTGCACCACCTGCCACGACCCGCACCTGCGCGAGACCGACACCAGCAAGGGCTCGGGCAAGTTTCTGCGCGCCAACCGCTTCCAGGAGTTGCCACCCACCGGAGGGAGCTTTGCCGAAAGTGCCGACATCATCTGTCTGGCCTGCCACGACAAGGCTGGCCAAGCCTGGGCGTTCTCGGCCCACGCCCATCCCCAGGTGGCCGACGAGACCTACACCAGCACGGCGAGCACGCTGCGCGGCTTTCCGCTCAATCTGCCGGTTTGGAAGGCGGGCTGCCTGAATTGCCACGACACGCACACGGTGCAAGGCGCGCGGCGCCTGTTGCGCGAGGGCACCGACAGCCTGGCCACTCCCAAGGGTGCCGGCAACCCGGCGCTCGAGCAGGCCTGCTACAGCTGCCACTCGGCGCTGGGCCAGTCCGCACTTACCAATGTGGCCTCGGTGCCCAACATCAAGGACGATTTCTCGCTGCCCCGGCACATGCCCATCACCGATCTCGACCAGGGCGGGCCCGAGGTGCACGACATCGGCACCGGGCTGGGCACGCGGCGCGGCAAGGATGGGGTGGAGTCGAGCGCATTGCTGGGCAAGGGCGCGCCACAGAACCGCCACGTCGAGTGCACCGACTGCCACAACCCGCACCGCGTGGTGAAGAAGCGCCAGTTCAATGACGACCCCAGTTCGCCCGACGCCGCTGGCACCCACAACCACGCGGCCGGTCACACCAACCTGGCCTCTGGCGTGTTGCGCGGCGGCACCGGCGTGGAGCCGATCTATGGCGGCGCCAGCTTCGGCAGCGAGCCCATCGGCTTCGACTTCAAGCGCGGCGATGGTGGCGTGGGTGCCAGCACCGCCGTGGGCAGTGCCTGGGTGACGCGCGAATACCAGGTGTGCCTGAAATGCCACTCCAACAACGCCTACGACACGCCACCGAACCTGGGCGACAGTGGTGGCGGCACGCCCTCGGGCACCAACGGCCTGGTGCGCTTCACCAACCAGGCGATGGAGTTGCAGGCCCCGATCTCGCACCGGGGCGAGGGCACCACCACCAACAGCGGGGCCTTTGCCGGCACGCCGCCCGGTCAAAGCTACAGCGTCAACTTTCAGACCAGCAATCACCGTGGCTGGCACCCGGTGCTTGGCGCCACCGGGCGCAGCAACGCACTTCGCGGCACGGTGAGCTCGGCCTTCCAGTTGCCCTGGGGTGCCGACGCCGACGTTGGCACGCAGACCATGTACTGCAGCGATTGCCACGGCTCCAGCACCAGCGGCAACACCGTGGTGCCCGACGGAGGTGAGAACGGCAACCCCTGGGGCCCGCACGGCTCCACCAACAACTTCATCCTCAAGGGCGAGTGGAGCGCCAACACCGGCACCAATGCGCGCGAGGCGGGCTTCACCGCCAATGCGCTGTGCTTCAAGTGCCACAACCCCAACAACTATGCCGACCGCAACGGCATTGGCAGTGTCAGCAACCGCACCACCGGCTTCTACAACAGCAGCAAGGGCAACCTGCATGCCTTCCACACCGACAAGCTGCAGAAGCTGCGTTGCAGCTGGTGCCATGTGGCCGTGCCGCATGGGTGGAAGAACAAGGCCTTGCTGGTCAACCTCAACGACGTGGGCGCCGAGGTTGGTCTGCTTCCTGGCACGCAGGTCAAGAACAACACCAGTGCGCCCTATACCAATCCGCCCTACTACTTGAACGCCGTGCTCAAGATCCGCACCTTCGCCACCAGTGGCAACTGGTCCGACACCAACTGCGGATCGGCTGGAGCCCCGGGCAACGGCCGGTCCGGTCGTGACTGGATGCGCGACTCCAGCGAGAACTGCGCGAACCTGCCATGAGCCTCACGCGCCAATCTGCAATCGGTCTTCATGCACGACTGCACCTCGGCCTGCAGCGCCTGGCCTCGCTGCGCCTGACCGTGGCCTTGTTTGGGCTGCTGGCCGCTGTGGTGCTCGCGGCACAGGCCGACGCACGGGTTCCTGCTTGGGCGGTGGCCCTGCCGCAAGCGCTGCTGGCCCTCAACCTCGCGGCCTCGTTGAGCACGCACCCGCGCCTGCGCCGGGGTGGTCTGGCCGTGTTCCACGTCGCGCTGCTGGGCTGCCTGCTGCTGTTGGCCTGGGGGCGGCTCACGCATGCCGAGGGCCGGGTCGAGTTGACCCAAGGTGCCGCCTTCGAGCCGGCCGCCGTCGAGCGCTTGTCGGAGGGCCCATGGCATGGCGACCGGCTGCAGCGTGTGCACTTCGAACAGGGCCAGATCGAGGTGCGGTATGCCCCCGGGCTGAAACGCGCGCGCACGCTCAGCCAGGTTCGCATCACCGAGGACGGCAGCGTGCGGACCGACACCGTGGGCGACGACCATCCGCTGCAATTGCACGGTTTCCGTTTCTACACCACGCACAACAAGGGCTTCGCCCCGCTGCTCAGCTGGACCGCACCGGGCCGCGCCGTGCAGACGGGCGCCGTGCATCTGCCGTCCTACCCGCTGTTCGACGGGCAGCAGCAGCAGCGCTGGACGCCGCCGCATGGCCCCGAGATGCGCCTGTGGTTGCGTCTGCCCCAGCCCGTGAGCGAGCACACGGCCTGGCAGTTGCGGCCCGAGCAGGTGGACGCCACGCTGGTGATGGAGGTGGCCGGCCAGCGATACGAGCTCAAGCCGGGCGAGTCGGCCAGTGCGTCCTTCGGCCACCTGCGCTACGAGCGCCTGGTGGGCTGGATGGGCTACCGCATCCACTACGACCCGACCCTGACCGCACTTTGGTGGCTGGCCTGCCTGGGTGTGGCGGGCCTGGTCTGGCACCTGTGGCCGCTCATGTTCGGCGACCGCCTTTGGGCTCGAATGGCCTGGTCGGATGGCGTCGGTGGCCCGGTGCAGCGCAGCGAGGGAGGGAGCGCATGAACGGCCTGCCAGTGGAGGTGGCCTGGCTCTGGTCCGGCTGTGGCGCTTGCGTCGCGGCGGCGCTGCGCGCGTGGCAGGTGGCACTGCGCCCGCGCAGTGGCGACGACGCCTGGGGCACGCGCCTGCTGGCCCTGGCCGTGGCCCTGGTGGCGCTGGGCATCGCCTTGCGCTGGCAGCGGCTGGGGCACGGCCCCTTCCTGGACATGTTCGAGATCCTGGCCAGCAGCCTGTTCAGCCTGGGCGGCTTGCTGCTGCTGGCCCAGACGCATTGGCCCGTGCTGCGTCGCGCTGCACCGGTGAGCCTGGGTGTGCTGGCCCTGATGGCCTTGTGGCTGCCGTTCACCGACCCGGTGGACACCTTCTTCCCGCCCACCTACGAGACGCCGGTGCTGTGGTTTCACGTACTGATGGGCAAGCTGTTCCTGGGCTCAGCGCTGGCCGCTCTGGGCCTGGCCGGTGCCCAGTTACTGCGAGGCCGCTTGCGCTTCGTGGATCGGCTGCCCGGGCCGCTGCTGCTGGACGCGATGGCCTGGCGCCTGATGCAGGTGGCGCTGTTGTTCGAAAGCGTGATGCTGATCGCCGGTGCCCTGTGGGCGCAGGATGCCTGGGGCCGCTGGTGGGCCTGGGACCCCTTGGAGACCTGGGCCTTCGTGACCTGGCTGGCTCTGGTGGCGGCCCTGCATGCGCGGCGCCGCTGGGCCATCGGTCCAACGCTGGGTGCGCTGCTCATCGTGGGCGTGTTCGTGCTGGCCTTCCTCACGTTCTTTGGGGTGCCCTTCGTCAGCGTGGCGCCGCACAAGGGTGCCGTGTGATGCGCGCACCGGGCATCGCCGCGGCCGCTGACAGAACCCGCGGATGGTCGGCGCGCCGCATGTCGGGCGTGGCCGTGCTGGCGCTCGGCGGCTTGCTGGTCGCGCAGGCGCCGCCGCCCGTCTTGCAGCCACAACAGCACGGGCGGGCCATGCAGGCGGCCGAACTGCGGCAGCGCTTCGAGCAGGCGGTGGTGATGCTGCATGCGCGTCGATACGAACACGCCGCCACCGCGCTGCAGCGTGTGCTGCAACTGGCGCCGGGCCTGCCCGAGGCGCACGTGAACATGGGCTTCGCCCTGTTGGGGCTGCAGCGGGGTGGTGAGGCGTCTGCTGCCTTCGATCGGGCGATTGCGCTGCAGCCGAAGCAGGCCAACGCCTACTACGGTCTGGCCATGGCGCTGGAACAGCAGGGCGATCTGGAGCGGGCCCTGGGCGCCATGCGCAGCTACCTGCACCTGTCCGCACCCGATGAGCGCTATCACGCCAAGGCGCGCGCGGCCCTGTGGGAATGGGAGCAGCGGCTCGGGCGCCATGGCCCGGCCACAGCGCAAGGCGCACACCGCCGGTGAAGCCGACGGCGGGCCGGCCGCGCCTGTCAGCGGTTGCGCACGCGACAGGCCACGGTGTCGGCGATCAGCGTCGAGCCGTCGGCGGCGAGCACCTTGCCGGTCACGCTGCCGCCAGTGATGAAGGTGGCGGTGATGGCCGTTGCGCCAGCGGCGATGTCGCCGGGGTTGCTGTCGAAGTCGAACTGCACTTCGCCGCCCGCCGCACGCTGCGGCGCGGCCATGGCCGAGTTGCCGCCCGAGACCACTGCGGCGCTGTAGGACTGGCCGGACACGAGGCCCTTGGCGTCCACCGACACCTGGGCGCGTTGCGTGCCGCGCTGCTCGCACTGGACGCGGATGGTCGCGGCACTGGCATCGGCTGCAACGGCGGACAGCAGGGCGAGCAGGCAGGTGGCGGTGGTGATGTGACGGGTGTTCATGGATGTGCTCCTCGGCGGGGTTGATCGGTTCAAGGGTTGCGGGTCCTGGGGTTTGGCCCACGCTTGGACAGAGCCGCCAGGTGGGCTTGCGATACACGCAATTGCAAGCGACCGTGTCCGCCGGATCGGCCAGCGGTTCCCGGATGCGGGAATCACTGGCGCGGCCTTCCTGCCCACGGGAAGCGCGCTCTGGTGCTGCCGGGCGGCGCGCGCGCAGGTGACTGCGTCCAGGCAAGCCGAAACAGCGGGATGGCACGGACGATGCTTCCATGCTCATCCACCATGCAACGCTGCCCTCTCAACCGACCGGTCGCCGTGGCAGGCGTCGTGCGCCAATGATTGCCGAGCTGGGTCACGTCTGCCTCGCGCTGGCCTTTGCCCTGGCCCTGGCGCAGGGCGTGCTGCCGCTGTGGGGCGCGGCCCGCGGTGATCTGCGGCGCATGGCCAGCGCGAGCGCCATCGCACAGGCGCAGTGCCTGTTCGTGGTGCTGGCCTTCGCCGCACTCAGCTGGTTGTTCCTGCACAACGACTTCTCGGTGCGCGTGGTGGCCGCACACTCGAACTCTGCGTTGCCCGTGGCGTACCGCATGGCCGCCGTCTGGGGTGGGCACGAGGGTTCGATGCTGCTGTGGGTGCTGATGCTGGCGGTGTGGACCGGCGCGGTCACGCTGTTCAGCCGGCGACTGCCACTGGAAGTGCTGGCCCGCGTGCTGGGGGTCATGGGGTGGGTGGCAGCCGGGCTGCATGCGTTCGTGCTGTTCACCAGCAACCCGTTCGAGCGCCTGTTTCCCGCGGCGGCCGAGGGCCGCGACCTGAACCCCTTGCTGCAGGACCCGGGCATGGTGATCCACCCACCCATGCTCTACATGGGCTACGTGGGCTTCTCGGTCGCCTTCGCTTTTGCCATCGCCGCCCTGCTGGGCGGGCGGCTCGATGCGGCCTGGGCGCGTTGGTCGCGACCCTGGACCACGGTGGCCTGGGCCTTCCTCACGCTGGGCATCGCCATCGGCAGCTGGTGGGCCTACTACGAGCTGGGCTGGGGCGGCTGGTGGTTCTGGGATCCGGTAGAGAACGCCTCGTTCATGCCCTGGTTGGTGGGAACGGCGTTGATCCATTCGTTGGCCGTCACTGAGAAGCGCGGCAGCTTCCGCAGCTGGACCGTGCTGTTGGCCATCGCCGCCTTTTCGCTGTCCTTGCTGGGCACGTTCCTCGTGCGCTCTGGCGTGCTGACCTCGGTGCATGCCTTTGCCACAGATCCTCGACGCGGCGTGTTCATCCTGGGTTTCCTGGTGGCGGTGATCGGCAGCTCGCTGCTGCTGTTTGCCTGGCGCGCCCCGCGCATCGGCTTGGGCGGAAGTTTCGACACCAGTTCGCGCGAAACCCTGCTGCTGGCCAACAACGTGGTGCTGTCGGTGGCGGCGGCCGCAGTCATGCTGGGCACGCTGTATCCGCTGTTGCTGGATGCACTGGCGCTGGGCAAGATCTCGGTCGGACCGCCGTACTTCGAGAGTGTCTTCGCGCCGCTGATGGCGCCGGCCGTGTTCCTGATGGGCGTGGGGCCGCTGGCACGCTGGCGGTCGGCACCCATGCCGGACCTGGCCCGGCGGCTGCGCTGGGCGGCGGGGCTGGCCGTGCTCACGGCAATGATGTCGCTGATGGCGGACCCGAAGCGCTCCCCCTGGGTAGCCCTGGGGCTGGCACTGGCCGTTTGGGTGCTGGCTGCCAGCGTGGTCAACCTGGGCACTCCGCTGCAGCATGCCACGGGCCGCCGCTGGCGCGCGCTGGTGGCGCAGCCTACAGGCTGGTGGGGCATGACCTTGGCGCATGCCGGCATTGGCGTGTTCATCGTCGGCGTCACGCTGGTCAAGGGCTTCGAGTCGGAGAAGCAGGTGCGCATGGGGCCTGGCGACGTGGCGCAACTGGGTGGCTACAGCTTCCGCTTCGAGCGCGCGGGCGAGTACAACGGCCCCAACTACCGCGCCTTGCGGGCGGTGATCCGCGTCGAACGGGATGGCCGCGAGGTGGCGCTGATGCAGCCCGAGAAGCGCCTGTACGTGAGCAGTGGCATGCCCATGACCGAAGCGGCCATCGAGGCCGGCATCGCGGGCGACCTGTACGTGGCGCTGGGCGACGCCATCAGCGAAACCGAATGGGGTGTTCGCCTGCAGATCAAGCCCTTCGTCGGCTGGATCTGGGGCGGTTGCCTGCTGATGGCACTCGGTGGCTTGCTGGCCGCGTTGGATCGGCGCTATCGCATGCGCTCGCGCAGCGGTGTGACCGTGCTGAATTCGGGCTGGGCCACCTCATGATTGGCTTGTCCGAATGAACGCCAGCCGTCGCGCGCCCTGGCCCTGGCCCTGGCTGGTGCTGGGCCTGGTCGTGTGGCTGGGCCTGTGGCTGTTGGCAGACGCCGCGCTGGCCGGCGAAGCCAGGCCATTGGCCGACGATCCGGCGTTGGAGGTCCGTGTGGCCCGACTGGCCGAGGAACTGCGCTGTCTGGTGTGCCAGAACCAGACCATTGCCGATTCGCACGCTGGGCTGGCACTGGATCTGAAGAACCAGATCCGCGAGCAACTTCGGGCCGGGCAGGCTGACCAGCAGGTGCGCGACTACATGGTCGAGCGATTCGGTGACTTCGTGCTCTACCGCCCACCGCTGAAGGGCAGCACCGTGTTGTTGTGGGTCGGACCTTTCGTGCTGTTGCTCGCCGGCGGATGGGCACTTCGCCGGGCGCTGCAGCGGCATCGGGCGGCCGTGGCCGGGCTGCCCGACGATGCCGCACGCTGCGCACAGGCGGCGGCGCTGCTGCGTCGCGACACATGAAGGGCCCGCCATGACGACGTTCTGGGGCACCGTGATGCTGCTGGTGGCCGCGGCGTGGTTGTTTGTGCTGCCGGCCTTGTGGCGGCGGCCGGACCGAGGCGCCACGGGCCCTTCCGCCGATCGCCTGGTCCTGGCGGTGCTCCGCGAACAGCTGGCCGAGCTCGATGCAGCCCTGGCGGGCGGCCGGTTGTCGGCGGCCGAGCATGCCGACGAGCGCGCCAAGATCGAGCGGCGCGTGGTCGACGAAATCACCGGTGGCCCGGCCGAACCGACAGCGCTGGTCCGGCGGGTCGGCGCCGCCGATGCCACGCCTTCGCGCCGTGCTGCTCACGGCGACGTCCTGGCCCTGGCGCTGCTGTTGCCCGGTCTGGCGCTCGGGGTGTATGCCGGTCTCGGCCAGCCCGGCGCGCTGCGGACCGAGGCCGGGCCGGCACCGGCGGCGGCCAGCGCGGGCCACACGCTCACCCGCGAGCAGATGGCCGGCATGGTGGAACGCCTGGCCGAGCGTCTGAAGCGCAACCCGGACGATGCCGACGGCTGGCACATGCTGGCCCGGTCCTATGTCGCGTTCGGACGCTACCCGGATGCGGCCAGCGCCTATGACCGCGCGGTGGCGCTCTCACCGGGCGACCCGCAGGTGCTCACCGACTACGCCGACACCTTGGCCATGGTGAATGGACGCAAGCTGGACGGCCGGCCGTCCGAGCTGGTCCAGGCGGCGCTGGCCCTCGATCCGAACCACCAGAAGGCCCTGTCGCTGGCGGGCACGGCCGCTTTCAATCGGCGTGATTTCGCAGCGGCCATCGCGCATTGGCAGCGTCTGCAGCCGCTGTTGCCGGCGCAATCCGAAGCGGCGCAACGCCTGGCCACCAGTCTCACGCAGGCGCGCGCGGCGCTTGGGCCGGGCACGGCGCCCGGCGGTGCAGCGGTACCGGCCGCGGCATCGTCGTTGGCCGAGGTCGTTGCCTCGGGGCCGACCGCTGCCGTGCCGGGCCCGGCCTTGGCCGGCATCGCCGGTGAGGTGCGCGTGGCCGAAGCGCTGCGCCAGCGGGTGCCGCCAGGTGCAGTGCTGTTCGTTTTTGCGCGCGCGGTGCAAGGCTCTCGCATCCCCTTGGCGGTGGTGCGTTCCGCGGCGGGCGCATTCCCCGTGCGCTTCAGCCTGGACGATCGCAACGCGATGTCCGAACAGCATCGCTTGTCCAGCCAGACCCAGGTGATGCTGGGCGCCCGCATTTCGACCGGTGGCAGCGCCGCGCCGCAGACTGGCGACTTGACGGGCACAGTCGGCCCAGTGCCGCTGGGCAGCCGCGACGCCGTGTTGTTGATCGACGGCGTGGTGCCCTGAGGCCGAGATGCGCGGGCCTGCGCCAGATGCACCCACAGGGCCGGCTGAGCGGTGCCGGCCCGAGCCCGCTGGACGCCGACGTTGGCTGCTCGGTGCCCTGGGACTGGCAGGGTTGGCCGGTTGCGGCGGAGGGCGACGTGAGGCGGCACCTGCGGCCGCCTGGGCACCGCTCGACCCAGGCGGCGTGCGTTTCCCGGGCCTGCAGTTGCGCACGCTGGACGACGCGCCAGCCACGCTCGCCGTCGGCCACGATCGTCTGCGCCTGCTGAACTTCTGGGCGCGGTGGTGCGGCCCATGCCGGCGTGAACTACCGAGCCTGGATCGATTGGCCCATCGCGTGCTGGCCGAGGGCCTGGTCGTGCAGACCGTGGCTCTCGACGATGATGCATTTGCGCTGCGCGAGTACCTGCGCGATCTGCCGCTGCCGGGCCTGGCCACGCTGCGCTGGCCTTCGCCGCAGTGGACCGGGCGCGACGCACTGGCCACCCTGCCGCAGACCTGGGCAATCGGCCGGCGGGGCGACGTGCTGGCGCGCGTCGTCGGCGGCCGCGACTGGGACGATGACGTCTGGCTGTCGCGCCTGGCCGGTCTGGACCGGCTGGATCGGCTGCGGGGCCTCACGTGAGTCGTTGGTCCTTGCCGCTCGTGCCAACCAAGGCGCCCATGGCCGCCGCGTCGGCCTCAACGGCGGCCGCTCCCACGGCGCCGCACGGCGCGGCCGAAGCGGCCCTGTCCCTGCGCCACAAGGGCGTTTTGGGGCTGCTGGCCCTGGTGGCGCTGATGGCCTGGCTGGTGGCCCTGGTGCTGGCCTACCGGGCCAGCATGGAGCAGGACTTCGATCGGCTCGACCGCACCCGCCAGGCCGGCCTGCACGCGGCCGAGCTGGCACAGGCCCAGGCGATGGCGCTGAGTGAGATCGGCAGCCAGCTTGGCGGCGTACAGGCCGGTGATTTCGACGTCGAAGCGGTCGAGCGTGTGTTGCAGCGGCTCGAGATGCAGCTGGGCCATGTGGAGGCCGATGGTCTGGGTCTGGCAGCGGATCGGGTGGCGCTGGAGCAGGCCCACCGCGACTGGTTGCAGCAGCGCGATCGGGTGAGCCTGCTGGCGCTGCGTGCCCGTCTGGAGGGCGGCGTGGCCAATCTGCGCGAGCAAACCCGCGCGCGCGAAGCCATTGCCGCCGCCCAGGTGTCGAGGGTGCACGAGCGGGGACGGGCGGTGGCGGTGCTGTTGAGTGGCAGTGCGCTGCTGGGCACGCTGCTGGTCGGCCTGGTGTTGGTGCTGTTCTTCGCGCGCCTGAGTGCCGACCTCGCCCGCCTGCGCAGCCGCGCGCTGGCCGTCGTGGCCGGCGATCGGCAGGCTGTGCGCTCGATTTCGCGGGGCGACGAACTGGGCGAGTTGGGTCAGGCCATCGACTCGATGGTGGCCGCATTGGCCAGCAGCGAGCATGGCCTTGAAATCGAGCGGCGCCACCGCTTTCACGCCGAGAAGATGGCCTCGATCGGCGCGCTGGCGGCGGGGGTGCTGCACGAGATCGGCAACCCGATCGCCGCCATCGACGGCCTGGCCCACGCCATGCGCGACGAGCGCGACGCGGGCACGCTGCGCTTTGACAACGCACTGTGCGACCCAGAGCTCGTGTTGCGCGAGACCGCGCGCCTTCGCGACATCACCCGGCGAATCGCCGGTCTGGCGGCGCCACCGTCGCGCGAGGAGATGCTGCTCAACCTGAACGAGCTGGTGACCAACGCGCTGCTGCTGGCGCGGTTCGACCCGCGCATCCAGGGCGTGCCCATCGATGCACAGCTCGACCCGCAACTGCCCGCCGTGCTCGGCGTGGGCGATCTGCTGCTTCAGCTGATGCTGAACCTGCTGGTCAATGCGGCCGACGCCACGCGTGCCCAGTCGGAGCGCCAGCCATTGATCCTGGTCAAGACATCGCACAAGGGCGAACTGGTGACGGTGACGGTTGCCGATAATGGCGCCGGCATGAGAGCAGACACCCTGGCGCGGGCCCTCGACCCGAGTTGCGATGCACCCTGTGGCGGCCAAGGCGCCGGGTTGGGCCTGCCCATGTGCGTGCACATCGCACAACAGCATTCGGGCCGCCTGCGCATCGAGTCCACTCCGGGAGCGGGCACCACCGCGACTTTGTCCCTGCCGCAGACCACAGCATGAGCTCGCTGCAGGTGCTGGTGGTCGACGACGAGCCGGCGATCCGTCAGATCCTCTCGGCCAACCTCACCCGCGCCGGCCACGCGGTCAGCCTGGCCGGTGGCGGGCACGAAGCGCTCAAGCGCCTGATGAAGGGCGACGTGGACGTGGCCCTGTGCGACCTGAACATGCCCGATCTCACCGGCATCGAGGTGATCCGCCAGGCGCGCGCCCTGGGTGTGGACACCACCTTCATCCTGATGACGGCGTACTCGTCGGTGGACACCGCGATCGAGGCCATGCGGCTCGGCGCCTTCGACTACATGATCAAGCCCGTGCGCTCGGAAGAGCTGCTGCAGCGTGTGCAGCAGATCGGCGAGTTGCGTGGCCTGAAAGGCGAGAACGAGGCGCTGCGCAAGCTGGTGGTCGGCTCGGGCTCGGACCTGTGCCCGTCGGTGTCACCGGCCATGCGTGTGGTCGATCGCCTGGTGGGCAAGGTGGCTCCCACCGACAGTACCGTGCTCATCACCGGCGAGAGCGGCACCGGCAAGGGCGTGGTGGCGCGGCGCATCCACCAGCAAAGCCAACGTGCCGCGCAGCCCTTCATCCCGGTGAACTGCGGTGCCATTCCCGAGAATCTGATCGAGAGCGAGTTCTTCGGCCACACCAAGGGTGCCTTCACCGGCGCAGACAAGGCGCGCAAGGGCCTGTTCCTCGAAGCGGACCGCGGCACCATCTTCCTGGACGAGATCGGTGAATTGCCTCTGGGCCTGCAGGTCAAGCTGCTGCACGTGCTGGAGACCAAGGAGATTCGCCCGCTGGGCAGCGAGCAGGTGCGCAAGGTGGATGTGCGCATCGTCGCCGCCACCAACCGCGACCTGCGCGCCATGGCCAGCGAAGGGCGGTTTCGCGAGGACCTGTACTTTCGCCTGTCCGGCTTCCACATCGATGTGCCTGCGCTGCGCGAGCGGCGCGAGGACCTGCGCCCGCTCATCGCCTACCTGCTGGCCCGTGGCGCCGCGCGCTTCGGTCTGTCGTCGAGCCCGCAACCCGATGCCGAGGCAGAGGACATCCTGCTCCAGCACGATTGGCCGGGCAATGTGCGCGAGCTCGAGAACGTCTTGCACCGCGCGATGATCCTGTCCGAAGACGGGCGCATCACGGTGGGCGATCTGCCGCCGCAACTCACACCGGTGCTGCAGCTGGCCGCTGCCGTCGCCGCCGATGCGGACCTGGCCGCAGCGCCGGCTGGCGGGCCGCTGCGCGACCAGGTGCGGCGCTTCGAGTTGGCACTCATCGTGCGAGCCATCGACGATTGCGCCGGCGACCGGCGTGCAGCGGCGCAACGCCTGGGCATCGGCCTGTCCAGCCTGTACCGCAAGCTCGAAGAGCACGACACCGACCCGCCGCCGCCCTGAGCGGCCGCGCAGCGGTTGGCAAGCTTCTTGCCTCTGGGAGGGCATGAGCCCCACCCGTCGTTTGTGCCTTCGCCGTGCGCTGTCGACTGCACTGCTGCTGGTCGTCAACGGCGCCTGGGCCCAGGCGGGCTCGGATCTGCGTGAGCTCACGGCGCGCGGCGAGGCGGCCTTCCAGACTGGCGACTTGATTGTCGCCATGGGCATGTTCCGCCGGGCGGCAGATGCCGGTCATGCGCCGGCGCAGGCGCGTCTGGCCGACCTGCTGGACGCCGCCGAGCAGGACGTCGAGGCCGTGGCCTGGTACCGCAAGGCCGCCGAGCAGAACGATGCCGATGGCGAGTTCGGCCTGGGCCGCATGCTGGCCAACGGCGAAGGCGTGAAGCGCGACGTGAACGAGGCGCTGAAGTGGTATCGGCGCGCGGCGGAGAAGAACCACGTGCGCGCCATCGAGGCGCTGGCGCGGGCCACGCGCAGCGGTGACCTGGGACTGGTGCGCAACCTGACCGAGGCCGATCGCCTGGAACAGCGTGCGCTGGCTCTGCGCGATGCGGGCAAAGGGCGCCCGTGATTCGTGTCCGCACCGCCTTGCTGCTCCCGATTCCGGCGTTGGGACGACTGCGTTTCCCGATTGCGGGAACCTGGCTGTGCCGCAGCTTGCTCGCCGTCGCGTCGAGCACGCTGGCCAGCCTCGCGCTCGCAGGTGATCCGGGCAAGGGCGGTGCGCTGTACGCCGTGCATTGCGCGGCCTGCCATGGCACGCGCGGTGAGCCGGTGTGGCCCGGCGCGCCCGACTTCCGCCGGCCCGGTGCCTTGCTGAAGACCGATACGCAGTTCCTCACGCTGTTCAAGCAAGGCCGCGGCCTGATGCCCAGCTACCTGGCGGTGATGAAGGAGCGCGAGATGCTCGACCTGATGGCTTTCCTGAGGACCCTGAGTTGATGAAACCCGTGCTCGCCCATCGTGCCTTCGCCGTCCTGTGCCTGTCCGGTACCTTGGCCCTCCCGGCTTGTGTCGCGGCCGCCGCACCGGCCACCCCAACCAATGGCGCGACGTCCGGCTGGCGCGTGATCGACAGCTTCGAGGTCGGCCCCACCGCCTATGTGCGCGCGCTCACGCCCGAGCCGGCGCGCGGCGCCATGTGGGTGGGCACCTCGGTCGGTGTGCACGAGGTCGATCTCAAGTCGCTCAAGCCGCGCAGCACCTTCACCCGCAAGGACGGCCTGGCCAATGAATACGTGTTCTCGGTGGGCATCGACCACCAGGGCCACAAGTGGTTCGGCACCAATGCCGGCGGCGCGTCACGCTACAAGGACGGGCAGTGGAAGACCTTCTTCCCGATGCATGGTCTGGCCGACTACTGGATCTATTCGTTCGCCTCGCAGAAGGACGGCACGCTGTGGATCGGCACCTGGGCCGGCGCCAACCGCGTGGACGCGAAGACCGGCAAGTTCAGCACCTACGTGAAGCAACTGGTCAACGAGTGGGTCTACGGCCTGGGCGTCGATTCGAAGGATCGCGTCTGGTTCGGCACCGAGGGCGGTGTCACGGTCTACGACGGCAAGACCTGGAAGAGTTGGACCCACCAGGACGGCCTGGGCGCCCCCAACGACGACAAGCTGCCGTTCTCGGCCAACACCGGCCTGGGCACGCGCACGCGGCATGACCTGACCACCGCGCTCGAAGGCCGTGCCACCTACAACCCGAACTACGTGTTCTCGGTGCTGGTGGCGTCCGACGACACCGTGTGGGTAGGCACCTGGGGCGGTGGCGTGTCGCGCTTCGACGGCAAGCGCTGGCACAACCTCAACAGTCAGCAAGGCCTGGTGGGCAACATCGTCTATGCCATCGCGCAAAGCCCCGACGGCACGCTCTGGTTCGGCACCAACAAGGGCGTGTCGCGCTACGACGGCAAGGCCTGGCAGAGCATCACCAAGCAGCATGGCCTGCTGGAGGACAACGTCTACGCGCTGGCCGTGGCGCCCAGCGGCGAGGTGTGGGCGGGTACGCGGCGCGGCGTCACGCGAATCGGGCGCTGAGACCCCAGCGTCCCAGGGCAGGTCGAATCGGGCAAAGGAGGCCCGTTCTCATGGAATTCGGACACAAGACAATGGGCCTGTTGGCGGTGGCGGCAGCCGGCGTCGTGGTCGGCGCCTACAGCCTGGGCCAGCAAGGCGCCGCGTCGTCGTCGGCGGCGAGCGCACCGGCGGCCACTTCGCCGGCAGCATCGGCTGCGCCCTTGGACGCGGCAACGGCCGCCGCCGTGCACGCCGCGGCGATGCCGCCAGCCACGGCGGTGCATGCCACGGCCATGCCAGAAGCCGCTGGCACGGCGGCACCCGCCGCACCAGAGCAGCAAGGCAAGGTGCAGGTGGATCCCAACGCCAAGTTCGTGCACTTCCGGGTCGGCAATCGCAATGTCAAGGACATCCACACCGAGGGCAATCTGCTCTGGGTCGGCACCTCGGGCGGCGTGATCCGCTACGACACCAAGACCGACAACTACAAGCTGTTCGACACGCGCAGCGGTCTGCTGTCCAACGGCGTGTTCCACGTCAGCCGACTCAACGGCCGCCTGGCGGTGGGCACCTATGGCGGCGGCCTGTCGCTGCTGGACGAGAAGACCGAGCAATGGGAGACCTACAACATCCCCGATGGCTTGGGGGACGCCTTCGTCTACGACCTGCTCAGGACCGCCAACGGTGACGTGTGGATCGCCACCTGGTCGGGGGTCAACCGCATCAAGGGCGGGCAGCTGAAGGACCGCTCGAAGTGGGAGCTGCACACCGTGGAAAGCACGCAGGGTGGCCTGCCCAACGATTGGGTCTACGGGCTGGCCGAAGGCAGGAACGGCGACGTGTGGCTGGCCACCGAGGGCGGACTGGCGCGCTTCGCAGGGGGCAAGTGGGACCACTGGAACCACGCCAAGGGCCTGGGCGCGCCCTACGAGAAGGTGAAGAACGACATCAGCTTCAAGAACGACCCGTCCAAGGTGTCGAGCCACCACGCCAAACAGAAGCAGGAGATGGGACTGCAGGGCATCGACACGGCCTACAACCCCAACTACATCGTCTCGCTGGTGGTCGATCGCGATGGCATCGTCTGGGCCGGCACCTGGGGCGGTGGCCTGTCGCGTTTCGATGGCAAGACCTGGCAGCACTTCACCGTGGCCGAGGGCCTGCCCGGCAACCACGTGTTCATGCTGCACCAGGACGCCAAGGGCACGCTTTGGATCGGCACCAACAACGGCCTGGCCCGGCGCGAGGGGAACGGCAAGTTCTCCGTGCTCACCACCGCCGATGGCCTGTTTTCCAATGCCGTGTTCTCCATGGTCACCGCGGCCGACGGCAGCCTGTGGGTGGGCAGCTACGGCGGCGTGGCGCACCTGACCGCCGTGCGCTGAAGCCATCCCTCCCGAGGCTCTTCCGATCAGGTGCCCCACTGGGCACCGGCATCGTCGTGGCCAGCGTGTCCCTGCGGGTTGCCCAGCGCGCGGCGTGCCACGTGCCATGGGGCGCGCGTTGTCTGGTGTATCGTCGGCGCCAGCGTGGTTGGCGAATCGAGGACGAGCGCGGCCCAGACCAGGGCACGAGGCAGGGCGCACCAGGTTTGGATGGACAGGCCGCCTGGTGGGCGTTGGGTGTCCGCCCCTTGATTTGCCCAGCGTGTCGGCACAGCCAATGTCGGCAGGCCATTGATCGAGTCGCATACAGGGTGTTGATGGGTCGTCTGAAGGCACGTTGGTAGATGCCGAAGCGACGGGCGCGGGGATTCAGGAGCGAGGGATGCGTTGCAGGTCATGTGACCACGAGAACCGCCCCGATGCACGCCATTGCGGGGCTTGCGGCGTGATGTTGCAGCTGGTGTGCGCGGCCTGTGGCCACGGCAACCTGCCGGACCATCGTTTCTGTGACGGCTGCGGCAACGCCCTGCAGCCTGCCGCCGCCGCGCCGGACCGATCGGGCGCAGTGGCGCGGGGCTACACGCCTTCCCACCTGGCCGAAAAGATCCTGACCACGCGCTCGGCGCTGGAGGGCGAGCGCAAACAGGTCACCGTGCTGTTCTGTGACATGGCCAACTCCACGGCCTTGGCCAGCCGCATCGGCGCCGAAGCGATGCATGGCCTGCTGAATTCGTTCTTCGAGCTGGCGGTGGCCGAGGTCCATCGACTGGAGGGCACCATCAACCAGTTTCTGGGCGATGGTTTCATGGCCTTGTTCGGCGCACCACTGGCCCATGAGGACCACGTGCGTCGCGCGTTGTTGGCCGCGCTGGGCATCCGGCAGAAGTTGCGCGATGCCGAGGCCGCCGGCAACACGGCACTGAGTGCCGTTCAAGTTCGCATGGGGGTCAATACCGGCGCGGTGGTGGTGGGCAAGATTGGCGACAACTTGCGCATGGACTACACCGCCGTGGGGGACACCACCAACCTGGCGGCCCGCTTGCAGCAGTTGGCCGAGCCCGGCGCCATCTGCGTCAGCGAGAGTGTGAAGTCTGCCGGCCAGGCCTTCTTCGATTTTCGAGCCCTGGGCAAGCAAGCCTTGAAGGGCATCGCCGAGCCGGTGCCCGTGTACGACCTGACCAGGGCGCGTCGTCGCGACCAGCAGGAATCCGGGGCTGCTGGCGCAGGGATCGGTTCGCCCATGGTCGGGCGCGACCCCGAAGTCGCCCTGCTGCAGCGCGAGGTGGACAGCCTGCTGCGCGGCAAGGGCGGCATCGTCGTGATCTCGGGTGAGCCCGGTGCGGGCAAATCCCGCCTGGTGGCCGAGACGCGTCGCCAGGCCATGGCCCGCCCGCTGCACTGGTTGGAGGGTCGCGCCGTGTCGTATGGACGCAGCCTGAGCTACTGGCCGTTCATCGAGATCCTCAGGAATTGCTTCGAGATCGGCGACGATGATGGCGAGGACGAGAGCTGGCGCAAACTGGAGGCCGGCATCCAGGCGCTGTTTGCCGAGCGCGGTGCCGACATGCTGCCGTACCTGGCCACCGTGCTCAAGCTGCGCCTGCCGGCCCAGTATGCCGACCGGGTGGACCATCTCGATGGCTTGGGACTGCGGCGCCAGGTCTTTCTGTGCATGCGCCAACTGTTCGAGCAACTGGCCTTGCGTCAGCCGGTGCTGTTGCTGCTCGAAGACTGGCATTGGGCCGATCAATCCTCGATCGAATTGGCCGAGCACCTCTTGCCGCTGACCGTCAGCGGCGGCTTGCTTGCGGTCTTCGTGATCCGTCCCGATCTGGACGGGCCGGCGGCGCCGGTGCGCCGGTTTGCCGCCGATCACCGCGACGGACGCTTTCACGAGGTCATCCTGTCGGCCTTGTCCGAAGACCACAGCGTGACCTTGATCGGCAACCTGGTGGGGGCGTTGGATCTGCCGCTGGTCTTGCGCGATCAGATCCTGCGCAAGACCGAAGGCAATCCGTTCTTCATCGAAGAAGTGGTCCGATCGCTGGTGGCCGATGGGTACCTGGTGCGCGGGGCCGGCGAAAGCCAATGGCGGCTGAGCCGGCCGGTCGATCAGGTCAACTTGCCGGATACGGTGCAGGCCCTGATCCTGGCCCGCATCGACCGGCTCGACGAAGAGATCAAGCAGGCCTTGAAGCTGGCCTCGGTGATCGGTCGCAGCTTCTTCCTGCGCGTGCTGGGCGCCATCAGCGAAGACAGCCGCGATCTGCCCGCCGATCTGTCGTTGCTCGAGCAGGCCGAGTTGATCCGCCAATGCCAGCAGCAGCCCGAGGTCGAATACATCTTCAAGCACGCACTGGTGCAGGAGGCGGCCTACGGCAGCATCCTGGTCGAGCGCCGGCGTGGCATCCACCGCCTGGTGGCCGAGGCCATCGAGGCGCTGTTCGCCGATCGCCTGGACGAGGTGACCAGCCTGCTGGCCTACCACTACACCTGCGCCGAGGATTGGGAGAAGGCGCAGGAATACCTCTTCAAGGCGGGTGACCAGGCCGGCCGCATGGCCGCCGACAGCGAGGCGCTGGACCACTTCCGCAAGGCCGAGGCGGCCTATCTGAAGGCCTTCGGCGACAAGCTGAGCCCGCTGCAGCGAACGGCGCTGGCACGCAAGATCGGCGCTGCGCTGTATGCCACCGGGCACTACGAACAGGCGCTGGAGCAGTTTCGCCGTGCCCTGTCCTACGTGGGACTGCAGTACCCCACCACCAAAGGCGGGGTCCGCCGCGCGTCGCTCATGTACCTGGGCCGGCACTTCTTTCGCAGCCTGCGCCGGCGATTGGGCTTGCCGGCGGCGCGCGACATGGACACCGCCACGGCCCGGGAAGTCTCGTCGATCTGCTACCTCATGTCGTGGATGGACTACCTGATCAACCGCGAACGCATGTTGCTCGACAGCCTGCTCGAGCTGCATGTGGGCGAGCGCAGCGACTATGCGCTGGCCGAGGCCCGAGGCCTGAGCAGCGTGGGCTTCGGCTTCATGACGCTCAATCTGCGCGGTATTTCGCGTCGCTATCACCGGTGGGCCAACGCCGTTGCGCAGCGCGCCGATACCCTGCCGGCCCTGGCCTTTGCGTGGCACACCTCGGGCTTCCTCGACTTCTACGAAGGCCACTGGGCGCAAGCCGACACCTTGTTCAGCAAGGCCGCTGTCGCCTACCGCGACACCGGCGACATCCATGGCTGGGGCGGCGCCGTGGTCATGCAGACCTTTGTGGTTTACTTTCGCGGCGACCTCGCGACGACGACCGCGCTGACGGGCGAAATGGTGCGCGCCGGGTTGGATGCGGCGGACCCTCAGGTGGCTTGTTGGGGCTATCAGAACCTCGCCTATTCGATGCTGGTCTGCGGCCCGCTGGACGAAGCGGAGACCACCCTGGACAAGGGCTTGGCGTTGGCGCGGAAGATCCCGTCGTGGCAGAACATGGTCTACCTGCTGGCCCTGCGCGGCAAGTGCCATGTGCTTCAAGGCGAGCTGGACGAGGCCGGTGTCTTGCTGGACGAGGCCTTGCAGATCCTGAAGACCGAGAACTTGAATTCGGCCTTCGACCAGGCCGAGGCGCTCACCGCGGTGGCCACGCTCGGCCTGGCCCGCGCGCTGAGGCTGCAAGGACCGGCGCGCAACGCGGCCAGCGCGGCTGCGGCGCAGGCTTGCCGCAAGGCCGTGACCACGGCGCGTCGGATGCCGGCCTGGTTGCCCGAGGCACTGCGCTTGCAAGGCACGTCGGATTGGCTGCGCGGTGACGCCACCGCTGCCCAGGCGCATTGGCGCGAAAGCCTGGCGGTGGCCAAGCAGTCGTCGTTTCCGATCGAGCATGCCCGGACCTTGGCCGAAATGGGTCGGCGCACGGGTGACGTCGACGCACTCGGACAGGCCATTGCCGTGTTTCGGCACAGTGGCGCGAAGGTCTTGCTGGCGATGACCCTGCACGAGCGGGCCCGACTGCTTGCGGGCTCGTCGCCCGACGCGACCGAGGTCGGGCGCAGCCATGACGAGGCACTGCTGGCGCTCGACGAGGTTCGCGCCCGCTTCGAGGCCGGCGTGGCCCGCGAGGGCCATGCCCGCCTGTTGCAGTGATCCTGTCGAATCCCATCCCCAAGCCGTTCAATTCGCGCCCAGCGCCAACAACCGAGGCAGCACCCATGGCAACACCAGCATTGGCGCAAGAGACGATTCCACCGGGCGAAGCCGCCAGCATCGAGGCACTGCTGGCCGTGTTCAAGAACGAGTCGATCAAGAACAACCCGACAGGAACGATGCACCGCGGTGCACATGCCAAGTTGCACGGACTGGTCAAGGCGGAGTTCGTGGTGCCCGACAACCTGGCACCCGAGCTGCGCGTGGGCATCTTCAGCCAGCCCAAGACCTACCAGGCCTGGGTGCGGTTTTCCAACGGCGATGGCACGCACAAGCCCGACTACGCCAAGGATGCGCGCGGCATGGCCATCAAGGTCATGGGGGTGCCTGGCGACAAGCTGCTGAGCGCCGAGCGGGCCGAGCAGACGCAGGACTTCATCCTGATGAGCACACCGGCCTTCGTCAGCAAGGGCGCGCAGGACGTCGTCGAATTGGCGCAGGCCTTGTTCGGCAGTGTGTTCGCCAAGCTGTGGCACCTGCTGACCCATTGGCGCACGCTGTGGCTGCTGCTCAAGTTGTTTCGCCGGTTCGCCAACCCACTGCAGATTCGCTACTTCAGCTGCACGCCGTATCTGTTCGGCACCCGCGCGGTCAAGTACGCCGCCACGCCGCTGGTGGACGTGCCCGACACCATTCCACGGGATCGGGCCGACGACTATCTGCGCGCCGCGCTGGTCGCGCAGTTGAAGGCGGGCGAGGCGCAGTTCGACTTCTGCGTGCAATTCCAGACCGACGCGCGGGCCATGCCGATCGAAGACCCGCGCTGCGAATGGTCCGAGTCGGTTTCACCGTTTCGCAAAGTGGCCACGCTTCGCATCCTTCGGCAAGACTGCGACAGCGCGCAGCAACGGGCGTTCGCCGAGAACCTGTCGTTCACGCCCTGGCATGCGCTGCCCGAGCACCGGCCACTGGGTGGCATCAACCGGGCCCGCAAGGTGGTCTACGAAGCGATGTCCACCTTCCGGCACGGGCGCAACCAGGCGCCGCGACAGGAGCCGACGGGCTGGGCGATCTGACCAGCCTCCGGGCCCGACGCTGCAGCGTGGAACCGAGCTCGCGTGCGCTGGCAAGGCGGTTCTGCGGGTGATTTTGCGAGTAGGCAAGAGCTGTTTCCAGAGGTAAGGTCCGCACCTTCAAAACGGGCTGACCGACGAACCCATCGCAAAGACCCACGCCATGCAGACCTCTGTCCCCAACCCCGCCTGCGATCAGGCTCGGCAAGCGCTCGAGCAGTGCAACGCCGCGGCCGCGATTGCGCTGCTCGAGCCCGCCTTGGCGGCCGAGCCTTCGGCCCAGGTGCATGCCTTGCTGGGCGCAGCGCACTATCAGGCTGAGCAGTACGAGCCGGCGGCGCAGCACTACGCCCAGGCGCTGGCGTTGCAGCCCGGCCAGTCCGACTGGCTGCACATGCAGGCCCTGGCCCGGGCCAACGCAACGGCCGCGGTGCACCAGCACGTGCCCGACCTGCACTACTTCGACCGCGAGACCTTGCTCGCCGCACCGGCCCGCTCGGCCCTGCCGGTGCCGTTGCCGTCGCCACCGGCCCCCAATCTGCTGCAACGCATCCGCATCTTGCTGGGCAATGCCCTGGGTGAGGCCTCGTCGTCGCTGATGCACCACGTCACCCATGCGTTTGTCCGCATCGCGGGTTACCGGGATGCGGTGTGGACCAACTGGTACCGGCGCGGGGTGTCGCTGGGCATCCTCACGCTGGCCTACATGCGCGACCAGCTGAATGCGCGCAACCTCGTGTCCAGCTACCCGAGCGGCGCACTGACCGGGTTTCAGGCCGGGGGCTTGACCCCGCCCCCTGGGGTGACCCACTTCCGCACCGCCGATGGCAGCTGGAACAACCTGGCCGACCCGAAGGAGGGCGCCGCCGGCACGCGCTTTTTGCGCAATGTCCAGCCCGATGTGATGCGGGCGGAGGTGGGCGCGCGCCTGCTCACACCCAACCCGCGCGTCATCAGCCGCAGCCTGTTGGGCCGCCCCAACGATCCGAAGACCGGCCGGCCGGTGATGAAGGAGGTGCCGTTCCTCAACCTGCTGGCGGCGTCGTGGATCCAGTTCATGAACGGCGACTGGATCAACCACGGCGACATCCATTTCACCGATGTGATCGAAGTGCCCTTGCCGGAGGACGACCCGGCCCGCACCCGCTACTGGCAGACCAAGATGTTCATCGGCCGCACCCAGGCCGATCCGACCCGTCTGCCCCACGGCGAGAACGCGCCCACCAGCTCGATCAACGAGGTCACGCACTGGTGGGATGGCTCGCAGATCTACGGCAGCGACCAGGCGACGCAGGACCGTTTGCGCAGCGGCGTGGATGGCAAGTTGCGGCTGACCGCAGACCACCGGCTGCCGCTCGATCGCAAGGGCGTCGAGCAGACCGGTTTCACACGCAACTGGTGGCTTGGCATGTCCTTGCTGCACACGCTGTTTGCGCGCGAGCACAACGCCATCTGCGACGAGCTCAAGGCCCACTACCCGGCGTGGGACGACAACCGGCTGTTCAACGTGGCTCGGCTGGTCAACGCGGCCGTCATGGCCAAGATCCACACCGTCGAGTGGACGCCGGCCATCTTGCCCAATGCCACCCTCAACATCGGCATCAATGGCAATTGGTATGGCGTGCTGACCAACCTGCTGCGCAAGCCCGCCGATCGCAAGACCGTGGCCGACATCAACGTGCGCGATCCGGTCTTGGGCGGCGTGGTCGGCAATCCGATCCAGAGGCACAACGTGGCCTTCGGCCTGTCGGAAGAGTTTGCCGAGATCTACCGCCTGCACTCGCTGCTGCCGGAGACGCTCAAGCTGCAAGGCCAGCTGGGCGCGGGTGCAGTGGACGAGCTGCCGTTCAGCGCGACCCGCCAATCCGGCGCGGCCAAGGTCACGGGCCGCTATGCGATGGCCGACCTGCTGCACTCGTTCGGCAACCAGCATCCGGGCCAGCTGGTGCTGCACAACTACCCGCGCTTCATGCAGGAGTTGAGCATTCCGGGCAACCCTTTCTTCGACATGGGCACGGTCGACATCCTGCGCGCACGCGAGCGCGGGGTGCCGCGCTACAACGAGTTTCGCCGACAGCTCTACCTGGCGCCGATCCGCAGCTTCGAGGACCTGACGGACGATGCCGAAGTGGTGAGTCAGCTGCGGGCGGTCTATGGCGACCAGCCCGATGCGGTGGAAGACCTCGACCTGCTGGTGGGTACCTTGTCCGAAGGCCATCGGCCCACCAACTTCGGCTTCGGCGAGACCATGTTCCAGATCTTCCTGCTCAATGCCACCCGACGCCTGCAGGCCGATCGCTTCTTCACCGATTGCTACACCGAAGAGTTCTACACCGAGCCGGGCCTGCGGTGGGTCGACCGGACCGACTTCAAGACCGTGCTGCTGCGCCACCACCCCGAGCTGGCCGCCACCGGGCTGGCCAACATCCGCAACGCCTTCGAGCCCTGGGACATCGAGGCCCAACTCGATCCGGCGCGACACCCCCTGCGCGCCTGCGATGGCGAGATCAAGAACGACCCGTGGCGTGGCGATGCCCACCGCCGGCAAGGCTGATCATGATGATCCCGTGGTTCTTTCGACGCTGGTTCTGGAACTTCATCGCCTGGATAAAGTTTGCGCTGAACAAGCCGCTGAAGATCCCCTTGCCGCCCGCCAAGAGTGCGCTCATCGAGGCCGTGCCGCTCAGCCGGGCCATCGTCGGTTTGCCGATCGACAACATCCTGGTGTGCGGGCCGGCGCAGATCCCGTCGGACGAGCGCTCGGTCGCCAAGTCCGCGGTCTACAAGCTGCAGGTGTGGCTGTATTCGGCCTATTCGGCCATGCAGGCCGGCCTGCCACCGATCGATCCCGATCCCCTGCTGGCCTTGAAGCGCGCCTACACCTGGCTGCACCGCACCAAGTTCGAGCCGCCGGTGATGCCGGCCGAATACTTGGCCAGCCCGGACCTGGGCTCGCTGGCGGTGCGTGGGCCGTATGAGGGCTACCTTCAAGCCTGCGGCGATGGCCATTTCCAATGGGACTTGAGGGGCCTGGGGCGCTTCGAAGTCCACCCTGGCCTGCGCCGTCTGGGCGTGCGGGTGCTGTTCAAGGTCGATCCGCTGCGCCGCGGCCTGCAGGCCTTCCAGATCGATACCGAGCTGGGCACGTCGCTGCTGGACGATGCCGACTGGGAGCTGTCGAAGAAGATGGCCCTGTGTGCGGTATCGGCGCACACCTCGCTGGTGCGTCACTTCAACTGGGTGCACCTGGCCGGTGGCGGCGCGCTGGGCATCGCCATGCGCAACCGCTTGCCGGGCACGCACCCGATCTGCCGGCTGCTGTGGCCGATGACCTATGACACGCAGCAGAACGCCGACATGGTCACGCGCGGACAGATGCTGCCGGGCGGTGATTTCGAGACCACGTTTCCGTTCAGCTTCAGCGGCATGTGCCAGCTGTTCGAGCAGACCTACGCCGAGTTCCGCATCGCCCACGACGATCCGGCGGTGGATGCCGCGTCCCGTGGCATCCTGGGCCAGGGCTTCGACACGCCCACGCAGGACAACCTGCAGGCCTTGTTTGCGGTGATGCACGAGCATGCGCGGCACTACACGCGCATCTACTACAGCGACGGCAAGGCGGGCTCGGGCCATGCCGCGGTGGCGGACGATGCAGCGCTGATGGCCTGGCTCGACGAGCTCAATGCCTTGACGCCGAATGGCGTGGAGGTCACACGCGCCAACGTCACGTTCGACCGTCTGACGCGCCTGCTGGCACGCTTCATGTACCTGCAAACCGTGCAGCACGAGTTGCTCGGTGGCTTCCTTTGGAACTACCAGCTCTGGACCCACCGCCAGCCGGTGCGCGTGGCGGTGGATGGCAAGCGCGAGCCGCTGGACGTGTACCAACGTCTGGTCAATGCCAACTACAACCTGAACGTGCATCGGCGCGAACTGATGCACGACTTCGGCAAGCTGGCGCTCGATGAGGCGGGCAGGGCGGCCATGGAGAAGTTCAACCGTGACCTGATCGGCCTGCAAGCCTCGATGGATCTGCAGCCCTGGGCGGCGTGGAAGCTCTACCCGCGGGCGCTCAAGGTCAGCATCAATGCCTAGCAGCAGAAAAACGCGTCCAACGCTTCAACGAGGAGCCGAGCGAACATGAGACTCAGTCGCAGCAAACTGATGGTGGGTGGCCTGGTCATCGCACTGGCGGCCTGGTACGCGTGGTCGCACCGCATGGGCGTGCCCGAAGACTTCGCCGATCAGCAGACGCAATTCAAGTACGGCTCGATCGGCACCGATCACCCCTTGACCCGTTCGCCCATTCCCTACTGGATCTGGCGCGTGCTGCCGCAGATGTTCACGCCGTCCAAGGTCATCAAGGCCGGGTTCGGGCCGGCGAATGACTTGCGCAGCTACACCGCGTTCGGGCTGGCCTACGAGGACAAGGTCGACCCGCCGCGCGGCGCGGCGCCCGGACCGCGGGTGTTTGAGCGGCCCATCGGCATCTCCAAGCGCACGGCGTTCGGCCTGGATTTCGTGGGCGTGAACTGCTCGTTCTGCCACGTCACCATGCTGCGCAAGTCGGCCGATGACAAGCAGGCCCTGATCATCCCGGGCGGCACCGGCAACACCATCGACATCGAGAAGTACTTTCTCTACCTGTTCGCCGCGTTCAGCGACCCCGGCTTCACCGGCGATGCGGTGATGGCCGAGATCGCCAAGGTCAATCCGCAGATGGGCTTTGTCGAGAAGACGGTGTACCGCTATGTGTTGATCCCGTACATGAAGCACGTGGTGCCCGATCTGCTCAAGCAATTCGACTTCATCGACCCCGAAAACCCCGACCGCCTGCCCAAGTTCGGCCCTGGCCGGGTCGACACCTGGGCCGCCTACAAGCGCACCTTCGTGCACCCGCCGCAAGACGACAAGATCGCCGGCGTCGCCGACTTCCCGCCGATCTGGAACCAGGAGATTCGCCTGGGCATGCGCCTGCACTGGGACGGCAACACCAACGTGCTCGAAGAGCGCAACATCATCTCGGCGCTGGCGCTGATCGGCCCGCGGCTGGAGTACATGGATGTGGAGCGGCTCAAGCGCGTCACCGACTACAGCCTGGGGCTGCTGCCCCCGCGCTACAACGATCTGGCGCCGGACGTGTATTCAGGCAAGGGCGAGAACCCAGAAAAGATCGCCAAGCGACAAGAGGACATCACTGCAGGACGGGTCTTGTTTGAAAACCGCTGCGCGGGTTGCCACTCACCCACGGGCAGCCGCATCGGCCGGGTCGAACCGCTGCAATATGGCCAAGCCACCGAACCCGATCGCGTCAAGGCCTTCACCCATGAGCTGGCCGATTCACTGAACAAGCTGGAGACCAAGGCCTGGAAGCTGCGCGATTTCAAACCGCAAGAGGGCTACACCAACCTGCTGCTGGACGGCATCTGGCTGCGCGGGCCCTACTTGCACAACGGCTCGGTGCCCACGCTGGCCGATTTGCTCGAGTACCCCGAGAACCGGCCCAAGGCCTTTTGTCGCGGCAGCGATGTCTTCGATTGGGTCAAGGTGGGCTTTGTCTCCGAGCTGAGCACAGAGCCTGGCAAGCCGCCGTGTGGCCAGCACTTTCTGTTCGAGACCAAGTGGCGCGGCAACGGCAACCAGGGGCATCTGTTCGGCACCGACGCGAGCAAGGACGACAAGCGCCGGCTGATCGAGTTCCTCAAGACGCTGTAGGGTCCGCCAAGTCCCCGGATCACAATCCGTTCCTCGTGTCGCGCAGCGCACAATGACGGCCGGCCGGCGCGGCCAAACGTCGGCCGGCGCCCCGCGTTCAAGGAGCCCCGGTGTTTGCCACAGAGATCGTCCAGCGTGCCGTACTGACCCTCGTCAATACCTTGTCCACCCCGAGTGGGCTGGTGGCGCTGGGCTCGGCCGGCGTGGCCTCGGCGCTGATCCTGGCGGGCACCTTCGTCAAGACCATGATTCCGCTGCGCTGGCTGGCGGTCGGCAGCAATCTCGGCTTCATGGTCTATGGCGCGCTGTTTCCTTCGCTGCCGATGCTCGTGCTGCACACCTTGCTGTTGCCGATCAACCTGTACCGCGTTTTCGAGATGGCAAGGCTGACGCGGCGCGTCAACGCCGCGGCGACGCATGACGCTTCGGATGTGTGGCTGCGCCCGTACATGCGACGCCGCCAACTGTCCGCCGGCCAGGTGCTGTTCCGCAAGGGCGACCTGGCGGACCACCTCTACCTCCTGACCGAAGGGCGCATCGAACTCGTCGAACTCGGCAGCGAGCTGGGCCCGGGTCGCATCTTTGGCGAGATCGCCTTCTTCGCCCCGGATCAGCGCCGTACGGTGACGGCCCGTTGCCTGGAGCCCTGCCAATTGCTCAGCATCGACGAGAGCACGGTTCGCCAGCTCTATTTCCAGAATCCGGAGTTCGGCTTTCACCTCATGGCACTGGTGGCCGGTCGCTTGACCGCGGACGTCCGCCGCCTGGAGAGCAGGCTGAGCGAGGTGGCTTCGCAGCCGCCGCGCTGAGGCCATGGCCGATCTGTCACAGGCCCGCAGCGGGCACGCGAACGACCGCCTCAGGGGCCTGTCGCCCGACGACATGCTCGTCTGCGCCGAGTGCGACGCGGTCTTTCACCGGCCGCGGCTGGCCAGCGATGGCATCGCCCGATGCCGCCGCTGCGGCGCCACGCTCGAGCGCGGCCACGGCCTGTCCGTGGATGGGCAGCTGGCATTGGTGGTGGCCGCCATGGTGGTCTTCGCCATTGCCAGCCTGTCGCCCATCGTCACGCTGCAGTTGCGCGGCATCGATTCGGTGGCCACGCTGTACGAGGCCACGCGGCTGACCTGGCAGGCCGGCGAACACCTGGTGGCGCTGCTGTCGATCGGCACCGCATTCGTCTTTCCGCTGCTCGTCATCGTGCTCTACCTGTGGGTGCTGGCGCCGCTGCTGGCCCGACGCCGCGCGCCGGCGCTGGTGCCGGCGATGCGCGCGCTGCACTGGGTGCTGCGCTGGAGCATGGTCGAGGTCTTCATGCTCGGCGTGCTCATCGCGGTGGTGCGCAGCGCCGGTGTCACCAATGTCGTGCTCGGGCCGGGTATCTTCGCCTACGGCGTGCTGGTGGTGCTGCTGACGGCCATCCAGGCCGCGGGCCTGCAGGGCCTGTGGCAGCGTGCCAGCGAACCCGCCCAATGAGCAAGGCAATGGCCGAGATGACCCCCATCCCGAATGACGCGGATTGTCCGGTGGCCGAGGCACTCGGCGTGCAGGGCTGCGAGTGCTGCGGCCTGGTGCTCCGAGTGCCGCCGCAGCACTCGCCCGAGCGCGCGCTGTGGCGTTGCCCGCGGTGCCGCTTTCCGTTGCACTCGCGCAAGCCGCACAGCGTGCAGCGTACGGCGGCCTACCTGCTCACCGCGGCCCTGCTCTACATCCCTGCCAATGTGCTGCCGATGATGGCCACCAGCAGTGTGCTCGGCCGTGAAAGCCACACGCTGGTGGGCGGCATCCTGGAGCTCTGGCACTCCGGTTCGTGGGAACTGGCCTTGATCGTCTTCATCGCCAGCATTGCCGTGCCGCTGCTGAAGATCTCGGCACTGGCCCTGCTGGCATGGACGGCGCAGCGCCGGTCCACCTGGCGCCAGCGCGAGCGCGCCGGCCTGTACCGGCTGGTCGAAACCGTGGGCCACTGGTCGATGCTCGATGTCTTCGTCGTCGTCTTGCTCGTCGGCATGGTGCGTTTCGGCGTGCTGGCCAGTGTCGAACCCGAGGCCGGGCTGCTCGCCTTCGGTGCGGTGGTGGTGGCCACCATGCTGGCATCCTCGAGTTTCGATCCCCGCCTCATCTGGCCGTCCACGGCGGCGACAAACCCGGAGCGCGCGCATGAGCGAGCCTGATCCCGCGCCGCATGAGCGCCCCCAGGCCGACGACATGCGTCGTCCGCCCCCCGAGGGGGTGAGTCAACTCGGGAGCGGCCCTTCATTGACTCAGGCGGCCACGCCAGCGCCGCCCGCAGCGGAGGTGCCCGAGTTGCTCGAGCCCGTGCTGTCACGCCAGAACCGGCTGCGCATGTCGCTGCTGTGGGTGGTGCCGATCGTTGCCGTGGTCGTCGGCATCGTGCTCGTCGTGCGTGCCGTGTTGCAGACCGGGCCCGAGATCGGCATCGACTTCCCCAGCGCCGAAGGCCTGGAGAGCGGTCGCACCGAGGTCCGTTTCAAAGAGGTGGTGGTCGGCCGTGTCAAGCGCGTGACGCTGTCGCCCGACCGTCAACGGGTGCATGTCACGGTCGGACTGGCCCGGGACATGGCCGGCATCGCCGTCGAGGACACGCGGTTCTGGGTGGTGCGGCCGCGCATCGGCCTGGCCGGCGTGAGCGGCCTGGGCACGCTCGTCTCGGGCGCCTATGTCGGTGTGGATGCGGGCAGGGCAGAAGAATCGCGCACCGAGTTCGTCGGGCTGGACGCGCCGCCGCTGCTGCTGCGCGGCGAGCCCGGGCGAAGCTTCGCGCTGCGTGCCGACGACCTCGGCTCGCTGGACATCGGCTCGCCCGTCTACCACCGGCGCATCCGCGTCGGCCGCGTCGTCGGCTACACCCTCGACCCGCAGGGCAAGGGCCTTCAGGTGCAGGTCTTCATCGAGGCGCCGCACGAGCGCCTGGTGACCACGCGATCGAGGTTCTGGAATGCCAGCGGTGTCGAGGTCTCGCTGGGCACGAGCGGGTTGACGGTGAACACGCAATCGGTGGCCTCGGTGCTCACCGGCGGCCTGGCGTTTGCCAATCCGGAAGACCTTTCGCCGGGGGCCACCGCCGCGCCGCCGGCGGTGGCCGGCCATGCCTTCCAGCTCTTCGCCACCGAACGCGCCGCACTGGCGCCCGAGGACGGCGAGCCGCTGCGCGTGCGCATGGTGTTCAAGCAGTCGCTGCGTGGGCTCGAGCCGGGTGCGCCGGTCGACCTGCTCGGCGTCACGCTGGGCACCGTGCGCCAGATCGAGCTGCAGCGCGATGCGCAGGGGCGCTCCTTGCCGCTCGAAGTCACGGCCGACCTCTATCCCATGCGGCTGGGCAAGCTGCGCGCCCGCATGCAGGCCAACGGCACGACGACGACGCAGGGCGATCGCCTCATCTTCAAGCAACTGGTCGAACGCGGGCTGCGCGCGCAGGTGCGCAATGGCAACCTGCTCACCGGCCAGCTCTATGTGGCGCTGGACTTCGTGCCCAAGGCGCCACCGGCGCGCCTCGACCTCACCGCCACAGTGCCCACGCTGCCCACAGTGCCCGGCACCTTCAGCGATGTGCAACCCCAGCTGGCCGAGATCGTCGCCCGCCTGTCCAAGGTGCGCTTCGACGAGATCGGCGGCGATCTGCAAGGTGTGCTGAAGTCGGTGAACACCAGCACGGCCACGCTGCAGGCCACGCTGGCCAGCGCCGACACCATGATCCGGCAGTTGACGCCGGAGGCGCAGCGCACGTTGGCCGACGTGCAGAAGACGCTGGTCGGCGCGCAACAGACCTTGCGCAGTGTCGAGACCAACTTCGTCGACGCGCAGGCCCCGCTGCAGCGCAGCACTGGCCAGGCGCTGGCCGAGGTGCAGCGTGCGGCGCAGGCTTTGCGCGTTCTGGCCGACTACCTGCAGCGGCACCCCGAGTCCCTGTTGCGTGGCAAGCCGGCCGACCCGGTGGAGGGACCGCGATGACACGCTCTCGAGTGGCCGACCGTCTGCGTGAATGCCTGGCCCGCATTGCCGCCGGCATGCTGGTCGGTGCCACCCTTGGACTGGCGGCATGCGGCACGACGCCGCCGACACGCTTTCATTCGCTGCTGCCGGCGGCCGATGCGCCCTCGGCCGCGACCGCCGTGGCACCCAGCGACGTGCGCTGGGAAGTGTTGCCGGTGCAACTGCCGGCGCAGGTCAACCAGCCCCAATGGCTGGTGCGCTTCGGCGATGACCGCCTGGTCGTGCTCGAGTACGACCGCTGGGTGGCGCCACTGGCCGACGAGATCCGCGCCGCGGTTTCGCAGCGCATCGTCGCGAGCCTGGCGGCGCGGCCGTCGCGCGGCGACGCGGCCGTGGCATCAGGCCGGCCCTGGCGCATCACGATCGATGTCGAGCGTTTCGAATCGGTGCTCGGCCGCGTGGCGCGCATCGAGGCGGCTTGGTCGATCCGGTCGGCCGACGCCGGCCAGAAGGCACTGAGTTGTCGCTCCGTGCTCGAACAACCGGTTGGCGCCGGATTGCCGGCCCTGGCCGCCGGCCACCGCGTCGTGGTGGCCCGCCTCGGTGATTCGCTGGCCGCCGCACTCGCGGCCCTGGCCGGTGGCACGGTCACCGGCTGCGGCGGCCCCGGCGGGTGAAGTCCGCGGGCAGTCAGCGCTTGGGTGAATCGGCGCTGCCGAGTGGATCCAGGCGGGCGCGCACGCTGTCGGCGGCCTGGGTCATGCCGGCCGCCCGGTAGACGACGAGCGCCCGATCGTAGAACTCACGCGCTGCTGCGGCATTGGAGCGGCGCTGCTCGTTGTCGCCAGCGTAGAGCAGGTCGAGCGCGACGCGTTCGGGCAAGCCCAGGCGCTGGTCGATGGCCAAGGCCTGCGCCAATGCCGATGCGGCCAGCGACGTCTGCTCGGCTCGCGTGTGAGCTCGGCCGAGCAGGCGCAGCGCGTTGGCCTGTTCGGCGGCCTGGCCGGCCTGTGCGGCGAGATTCACCGCCGTCGCAGCCAGGCTCGCCGCAGCGGCGGCATCGCCGCGCTGCAAGGCAACATGCGCGCGCAGCGTCGTCATCGCGGCGCCGTGCGCGCAGGGCGTGGGGCAGGCGTTCTGCGCTGCATCGGCCCAGGTCAGCGCGGCCTCGAGATCCGGACCATCCAGATGCACCAGCGCCTTGCGCGCGGCGGCGCCGGCATACAGCGCCGGCCCGTAGCGCTGAGGCGCCGCCAGGATACGGTCGAGCTGGGCATGCGCGGCCGTGAGCTCGCCACTGCGGGCCTGCAGCAGTGCCAGGTTCAGCAGCGCCGTGCCGGCCAACTCGAAATCTTCCACCGATTCGGCCGCGGCCAAAGCGCGCTCGTAACCCGCACGCGCGGGTGCCACTTCGCCACGGGCGAGGGAGCGCGCTGCGGCTTGGCTGGCGGTCATGGCCACCTGCTGAGCCGGGTTGAGCGATGGCGGCGCACTGCCGCAGCCGGCCAGCACCAGCGCGATGCACAGGACCAGCCGCCCGGCCCGATGCGCACGCGAGCGGCGCGTGGCCTCAACGCGGGGCGGGATCACGCAGCGCAGCCGGGTCATGGCTGTCGATCGGCAACAGGGGCGGTGGCGGGGCCGGCAGCAGGTTGCGCATGGGCCACGATTGGCGCACGCCTTGCAGCAGGTCGCGCGAGTCCTCGACCAGTGGCGGTGCGCTGCGCAGCAGCGGCGGCAGGCCCGTTGCCGCCGCGGCCGAAATCGTGCGCGTATCGCGCATCACGCCATCGAGCTGCTTGATCACTTGCTCGCTCTGGTTGAGCATGCCGGGCAGCTTGCCGTTCACGGCCTCCAGGCTCTTCTCGGCCTGCACCAGCAGCCCACTGACCCGCAGCAGCATCTGGTTGACCTCCAGCATCGCGGTCTCGGACTGCTCGCCCAGCCCGCGCGTGCGGTTGCGCAGCTCGGTGCTCACCGCGTGCAGCTGCTCGGCGGTGCCGACCATCGCGGTCGACAGTGCACTGGCGTTGCGCAGCACGGCATCGATGTCGCCCTTGCGCTCGAGCGCGACACCGGTGAGCTGCTTGACATCGTCGAGGATCGGCACGACGCGGGCGCGGAAGTCGTCGGCGATCTCGGTCAGCGTGCCGCGGCGTCCGAAGGCCACGCGCGGGTCGCTGGCCGACAGGGGCGTGGCCGCACTGCCGGCACGCAGATCGATCGCCGGCGGGCGCAACTGCTCGCGCACGACATTGGCCCGTGCATCGCTGCGCAGGTGCCCGTAGGGCCCGGCATCGACGGCGAGCACGACCTTCACCTGCAGGTCGTCCTGGATCTGCAGGTCCAGCACCTTGCCGACACGGAATCCGCTCATGCGCACGGCGGTGCCCGGCGCCAGGCCGGTGACATCGTCGGCGATGAAATAGACCTGTTCGCGGCTGACGAAGGCCCCCTGCTTGTAGGCCACGCCACCGATCAACAGCGCAGCCAGCAGCGCGGCCACCAGCAACAGCCCGGTGATCTGGCTGCGTTGGCGCTCGACCTTGGGCAACGGGGCGGTCATGGTGTCGGCAGCTCGGCGTGGCGGGGGATCACAGCAGCCACAGCAAGAGCATGGCGATCAGGTCGACCACGCCCACGAAGCTCAGGCTGCCCAGGCAGGCCGCCACCACCGCCTTGGGCAGCTTGCCGACATCGCTCTCGACCTGCAGCCCATGGTAGCAGGCGATGGCGGCCGTGCCGGCGCCGAACAACGCGGCCTTGCCGATCGACAGCGGCACCTGCCACCAGGTCGCGGCCGTGAGGAACGAATCGAGTTCGAAGTCCAGGCTCGAGCCCAGAACCACGGTGCTCGCCAGCAACGCCGAGGCGATGGCGATGAACTGGAACACCGTCACCAGCGCCGCCGAGGAGATGGCCGCGCCGAGCACCCGTGGCAGCACCACTTCCTCTTCGTGGACCAGGGCGCCCCAATGGGTGTCGTGGATGCCACTGCGCAGCCGCATGAGTGCGACCTCGGCGGCGATGGCCACGCAGCTGCGCACGATGATGATGAGGGCGGTGACGAGCGGGCCGAGTTCACGGATGCCGCCCCACACCACGGCGCGCAGCGCGACATCGTTGTCCGGGCCGAGCAGTTCGAGCACCCGTGTCACGACGACCGCGCCGAACAGCAAGGCCACGACGGCCACGTAGGGAACGGCCTGTACGCCGGTGACGGCGATCTGTCGCGCCAGCGCCGCCTGCACCGGCTCGCGACGCAGCAGGTCGCGCTGCGCGACGGCATGCACGAGCATCGAGCTGTAGCCCAGCGCGAGACGCTTGCTCACCGAGATCATGAGGTCCCAAGGAAGATGCGGATCGGGCATGATGCCCGAATTCGCGCAAGGTGGAACTTCAGACGAACGCCAGGCCGGTCTGAGCCAGGCCGACGAGGTCGACGTTCGCCAGGTTCAGGTCCAGCTCGGCGGCCATCAGTGCCAGCGACACGGGCGAGTACTGGCCGCTGGCGAGAACCCCGGTCCAGTACTGCAGGTCATCGGGCGATGGCGTCTGTCCGACCAGGTTCTGGTACAGCAGCGTGACCTCGGCCGCCGCGGTGAAGCCCGGGCCCAGGCCGGCTTCCAGCGCCAACTGCATGAGCTCGGCCTTGCCCATGCCGCCGTCGGCCAGGTTCAGGCCGATGCCGACATAGCGTGGCTCGGCCACGCCCGCCTTGCCGAACACGGCGCCAAGGAACTTGGCCACGGTGCCGGCGTTGCCGTCGAGGTCGAAGGCCAACGACCCGTCGGCGAAGGACAGCCGTTCGACCTGCAGCAGGCTGTCGGTGCCGTCGGGGCCGTTGACGGTATGCCCGCCGGGCCTTGGTGTGATCGTGTAGGCCGCACGGTTGCCGCTGAAGCGCGCAGTGTCGATGCCGGCGCCGCCGTTCAAGGTGTCATTGCCGCCTGCTCCGTCGACCACGTCATCGCCACTGCCACCGGCGAGCGCATCGGCGTTGCCGGTGCCGATCAGGTACAGGCCATCGGTGCCCTGGCCCAGGGCTCCACCCAGGCCATCTCCGCCATACAGCCACATCAGGGCTGCGACGTCGTAGGGCGAATAGGTGGCATGGGGGCCACCGGAGGAGGTGTAGGACATCAGCGTGTTGGCGGTGTTGTCCTGCGCCGTCGGCAACGTGACCTCGCCATCGAACGGATGCTTCAGTCCCATCGCGTGGCCAAGCTCGTGCAGCAGGACTTCGAAGCCGGTCGTGCCAACCGTTGGGGCGTTGTTGGAGGCGGCGAAATTCGCGGTGTCGAGGTAGACGAAGGCGTCGGCGCTGTAGCGGGTGACGGTCGTGCCGCTGTAGCTGTAGCTCCACGACAGACTGCAGAAGCCCGCGGTGTTCTGACCCAGCAGGTCGCCGTCGGCGAAATGGATGTCGGCGGCATGGCCGTCGCCGGTGGCAACGAAGCGGATGCCGGTGATCTGGGTCAGAAGGGACAGCGCGCTCGCAACCGCGCTTTGCTGGGTGGCGTTGAAGGCCGTGGGGGCGGCCATGAGGTTGCTGCCGATGTCGGCCACATTGCCGTCGACCAGGGAGAACGTGTAGTAGATCGTGTTGCGCGACGGTGCCAGCCAGTTCCAGCCTGGACCCGCCTCGAGCAGGGCGTCGATGTGCTGGAGCCCGGACGAGGGCTGGGCTGTGATGTCGGCGACGGTGGACATGTGCTGGATCTTCGGCGGCACCCGATAATATGAAGTCCCGGGCCGCCTGATCGCCGGTCACTGGTGCCGCCACCCGGGCTCACGGCCCAACAATGCGCTGCCGCGCTGCCGCGCTGCCGCGCGGCCGGCGGACCGCGTTGGGGTCGGGGGCCCGGGGCTCAGCCGAAGTAGCCCAGATTGCGCTGGCTGAAGTTGCCCAGCAGCGGAAACACCCGGGTCATGTCGGCTGGGCTCACGCCCAGCCAGCCGGCCAGTGTGGCCCCCATCTGGTCGACCGAGGTGGTCGGCAGCCATCGGCCTTCGCTGCTCACGTCGTCCGGCCCGCCGAGCACGAGTTGCGGCATGCGGCCATAGACGCCGCGGCGGACCGCGCCGCCGATCACGAACTGGTGGCCCCCCCAGGCGTGGTCGGTGCCTGCGCCCGATGCCGGCTGCAGGGTGCGAGAGAAATCCGAGGCCGTGAAGGTGGTCACCTGCGAGGCCACGCCGAGTTGCTGGGTGGCATCGTAGAAGGCCTTCAGCGCTGGTCCGAGCTGTCCAAAGAGATCGTTCTGCTGGGCGAGCTGGTCGTTGTGGGTATCGAAGCCCCCCATCGAAACGAAAAAGATCTGCCGCGTCACGCCCAGGCTCTGGCGGCCTTCGATGATCTTGGCCACGCTCAACAGTTGCTGGGCCAGGCCGCTGTTCAGGTTGGCAAACAGGCCAGCGGTGCTGCCGTTGCTCGTCAACGCCGTGTTCAGCGCGTTGCTGGCCTGCGTGGCTTGTTGCAGCACACCGGCGGCCGCGCGCTCCTCGGCATTCGCATAGGACCGCTGCAGCAGCTCGGTGTACAGCTTGTAGAGCGGATTGGCGGCGGGATTGCTGCCAAACCCCTTGATCGCAAAACCGCCGCTGGAGCCCAACGCCAGGCCGTCGCTGGTCTGGCCGTTCATGAACACGTTGTTGCCGCTGATCGACAGCACCATGGGCATGCCGCCACTCGGCTGCAGGTCGGCGATGCGGCCCCCCCAGCCGGTGCTGACGCCGGGGCTCGACACGCCCTGTTGCCACTGGGCCTGCTGGTCGCTGTGAGAGAACAGATTGGGTGGCAGCAGGGCACCCGCGGCATTGAACTCGGCCTTGGTCAGCGGCCGGACCAAGGTGCCCACGTTGGCCTGGACGGCCAGATGCCCCTGCGTCCAGATGTCGGCCAAGGGTGCCAGCGCGCCGTGCAGCCCGACCGTCGCACCCGTCAATGGCGCCAGGCTGGATTGCTGAAGGCTCAGCCCGCCGGCCGCGGCATTGCCGCGTGCCTTGGCGTAGGCGGCATAGCCCGCCGCGTCGACCGGCACGACCATGTTGTTGGCGTCGTTGCCGCCATAGAGAAAGACGCAAACGAGGGCGCGGTAGTCGCTGCCCTGCAAGGGGGCCGCCCGCAGGGCCAGCGGGGACAGGGGGCCGCTGGCGGCCAGCGCCGCGGCCTGCCCCAGGAATCGACGTCGGGCGTTGGGGGTGTTCATCTCAGTTCTCCACCAGGTATTCGGGCGACATGACGGCCAGAAACAGCGCCGCGCGGGCGCGATCCAGCGGCTTGCTGGCGGGCTGGATCTGGGCGGCTTTCTGCAGGGCTTGCAGCAGCGGGCCACTCGCTCGGCCAGCGAAGAGCACACGGTCGATCTCCTTGACCAGCGCGACCGGATCGGCAGCCAGCAGCTGCCAGCGCGCGAGGTCGATCTTGCTGCCGGTGGCGCCCGCCACCGTCGCGTCGGGCGCCACGCCCTTGCCGTTGAGAGCGGTCGAGAAGATGCCGCTGAGCTTGAAGGCGTTGCTGGCGTTGAACAAGCCGAAGGCCGGGCCATCCAGCGAAGCGTCGTCGGGCAGGTCGTAGTCGGGCGAGAAGAAGTTGAAGACCGACGGCGGGCTGAAGATGGGCTGACCCAGACTCGACGCCTGCGTGCGCAACCAAACGCCGTCGCTCTGGCCACCCAGGGCGCGGAACAGGTGCGTCAGCTGCAGGATCGGCTCGCGCAGCTTGCCGAAGCGGTCGGGCGCCGTTGGCGCGGACGCCTCGGGGTCGAGCAGGATGGCGCTGAGCACGGCCTTCATGTCGCCGCGACCGGTGGTCCTGGGTCCGCTGCCGGGCGCCGCGGCCGCGTTGTTGAAGGCCGCCGCCACCCGCGCGACATAGGCCGGGCTGGGGTTGGCCGTGACGAACTGCTGGATCAACTGGCGTCCGATGAAGGGGCCGACATTGGGGTGGTTGAAGATGTTGTCGATCGCCGCGTCCAGGTCGGCCGCCGCGCTTTGCCCGGCGGGCAGCGTCACACCATTGAGCAGGCGCTTGGATGCGCTGTCGTGGTGCTCGGCAAACGCGATCATCGGGGCATCGAAATTCGTCGGATTGGGGAACTTGCTGCGTGTCGCACCGGGCCGCGGCGGGTAGGTCCAGCCAGTGAAGGCGTGCGCGAAGCCTTCAACCGTTTCCTGGTCATAGCTGGGTTGAGGCTGGCCGTTGGGGCCGAGCTTGGCGCTGCCGTCGACATTGAGTTGCCACAGCCCGATGCTGAACAACTGCAGCACCTCGCGGGCGTAGTTCTCGTTGGGTTCGATGCCCTTGATCGGGTTGGGCTTGTCGTTGTTGGCCATGTTCAGGAACTTGCCCATGGCCGGGCTCAGGGTGACCTCGCGCAACACGTCGCGAAAGTTGCCGAAGGCATGGTTCAGAAAGATGCGCTGGTAGTTCGCCAAGGCATAGGGCAGCTTGATCTGCTGCCCCGACACGACCAGGATTTCGCTCAGGGCCAATGCCGTGCGCTGGCGCAGCTGATCGGGTTCGTTGATCGCGTTGCGGAAGAACTGGGTCTGCACCGGAAACAGCGTGTAGTTGTCGCGCCCGCAGGTGTCGGGCGAACCGGCCGGGCAGCCGACGCCGCGGTTTGGGTCAACGTAGTGCAGCCCCTTGTAGTCCGAACTGCGCAAGCTGAACTGCTTCTGCAGCCAGGCGTCCTTGCCGGAAGCGATCACCTCCGCAACGGCGCTGTCGGTGGGACCGAAACTGGCTTGCGCCAGAAAGCGGCGCGCATCGCCGTCGCTGAGGGTCGCCGCGTTGGCGGCGCCTGCGGCCATCGAAAACCAGACAAGGCCGGCGGCTATTCTTCTGCACTTCAGCACCATGGGCATCTCCTGTTGGCCGGATTCTGTGGTCCGCCAGGTCGTTTGAAATGCCTTGCCTGGTAAGCGGCCGTACGGAGCTGTAACCGGCGCGCGCGCGGTGCCAATCGCCCGGCACGCCTCGGCTGTTCAGTCGGGCAGCGGCGGGGCGCGATCGCGCAGCCGCCCTGCCAGGCGGCTCATTCGCCGGCGGCGAGTGACACGCTGAGCCTGCGTGTCTGCCCACTGCGCCAGACGCTGAGCGCGACGGTCTCGCCCGGCGCGCGTTTCTCCAGCACGCTGAGCATGTCGTCCATGTCGCCGACGGCCTCGTCGTTGATCGCGGTGATGACATCGCCGGCGATGACCTCGCCGCGGGAGCCGCGACGGAACGGCTGCAAGCCGGCCTTTGCGGCCGGCGAGCCCGGACCGATCTGCACGACCACGACACCCTTGGGCAGGTTCAACGCGCGCTGCAATTGGCTCGATCCCGCCGTGACGCCCAGGGCTGGCCGCACGAAACGGCCGTCGCGAATCAGTCGCGGCACGATGCGGTTGACCTCGTCCACCGGGATGGCGAAACCGATGCCCGCGCTGGCGCCGCTGGGGCTGGCGATTTGCGTGTTGACACCAATCAGCCGGCCCGCCGAGTCCAGCAGCGGCCCGCCCGAGTTGCCGGGGTTGATGGCCGCATCGGTCTGGATCACGCCGCGGATGGTGCGGCTGTTGAAGGACTCGATCTCGCGGTTCAACGCGCTGACGATGCCGGTGGTCAGCGTCTGGTCCAGGCCGAACGGGTTGCCAATGGCGTAGACGCGCTGCCCCACCGCGAGATCGCGGCTGGTGCCCAGTGCGATCGGCGGCAGCTTGGCCTTCGGCGCATCGATGCGCAGCACGGCCAGGTCGCGGTCGGCGAATGCGCCCACCAGCGTGGCGTCGAAGCTGGTCTGGTCGGCCAGCGTCACGCGCGCGCCCTGGGCGCCCTGGATGACATGAAAGTTGGTGACGATGTGGCCCTGGTCGTCCCAGACGAAGCCCGTGCCGGTGCCGCGCGGCACCTGCTGCACGTTCAGGCTGAAGAGGTCGCGCTGCACGCCCAGGCTGGTGATGTGGACCACCGAGGGCGAGGTCTTCCTGAACAGCTCGATGTGCGCCAGTTCGTCGGCAGCCAGCGCACTGCGCGGGGTGACGACGCGCGGCTGGGCCTCGCCGCGACCGTGCGCGGGGGCGGTGGTGAGCGACAGCGCTGCGGTCAGCAGCAGCGTGCCGATGGACGTGCGGAGCGCGGGCAGGGCATTCATGCAGCAGGGGCCGCAAAGGCGGCAGGTTTCTTCAGGCCATCGAATGCTGCCAGATGCGGGCGGCGCCGGGTCTTGGTGCCGGTCGCTGGCCCTGCCTGCCTGGCCAGCGCAGGGCGGTCGAACCGCCGTCGAGCACGGGACGCAGAACTCGGCTGCAGTCCAATCAAAGGGGGTGCCCAACCGCAGACTGGACTTGGGGGATTTCGCCCAACCCTGATTGGGCATTTGCCCCGCATGGGGCATTTCCCGCCAGCGCTGGGTCGCGGTCTCCCAGGGAAACCGGGCTTTCCTGGCCTGGCACGAATGCCGCTACAGCTGCCTTCATGGACAGCGATGACGACCTCATGGAATTGGTGGTGGGCTGCCGTGCCGGCGACAACGCGGCATGGGCGGCCCTGGTGCAACGCTTTCAGCGGCTGGTGTATGCGGTGGTGTGCCGCATGGGTCTGGACGAGCACGATGCGGCGGACGTGTTCCAGACCGTTTTCGAGCGACTGCAGAAACACCTGCCCACGCTGAAGGACCCCGCCCGCCTGCGCGCCTGGGTGGTGACCACCGCCAAGCGCGAGGGCCTGCTGCAGCGCCAGCGCGCGCGCCGCATGGTGTCGATGACCGTGGTCGAGAGCGACGATGGCCTCGGCCTGGGCGAATGGGATGTGCCCGACGAGGCCTTGGTGCCCGAGCAACTGCTCTCGCACCTGCAGCAGCTGGATCGCCTGCGCCAGGCCATCGAACAGTTGGAGCCACGCAGCCGCAGGATGATCGAGCTGCTGTTCAGTGACGAGGACCAGCGACTGCCCTACGAAGACATCGCCCGCCAGCTGGGCATGCCCATGGGCAGCCTGGGCCCCACGCGCCAGCGCTGTCTGGACCGCCTGCGGCGCATCTTGACGGCCGCATGACGAATCTTCTTGTATCCATGTATTTCCACGCTTTGCCGCGCCTCTGTGGAAGCAATCTCCCAGAGAAGCCAACACCATGGAACACCTTCCCGCCATGACCGACGACGAACTGGCCGCGCTGAGCCGCCAGGCGTTGGCCCTGCCCGGCGCGCCAGCCGACTGGTTGTGCCGCGCCGTGGCCATCGGCGCGCCGACGCCAGTGCGGCCCTGGAAGGACTTGGCCGGCGCCTTGTCGCAGCACGTGGCTGCGGCCCTGAGCTTCGACAGCTGGGGTGCCCACGCTCTGGCCTCGGGCATGCGCTCGATGCCCGATCGCACGCGCCACCTGCTGTTCAGCGCCAAGGGTCACGACATCGATCTGCGCATCATCCCCGTGGCGGAGCGCTTCGCGATGGCTGGCCAGGTGCTGGGCCCGGACGATGTGGGCATGGTGGAGCTGGTGCACCACCCGAGGGCTGGCGCCAGTGATCACGAGGCCCACGTGGCCGCACTGGACGAACTGGGCGAGTTCCGCTTCGTCGGCCTGCGCCAGGGCACGGTGTCGATCACCCTGCGCCTGGGCAAGGACGAGGTGATCCTGCCGTCCATCGAGGTGGGTGAGCATCGCGTGTGAGCGCTGCCCCACGCCTCGACCCGGGCCTGGCCGCGCGTGTCCGGGCGCATGTCCCGGCCATGCTCGATGCCCGCGCGCCCGTGCCCGCGGGCCTGGGCGCGGGTGAACGCCTGGCGCTGGCCTGGGCCTTGAAGGAGGCCAGCCATTCGTCGTGGAACAGCGAGCCGCAACGCACCGTGCGTGCAGCCGAGGCCTTGCGGGCCTTGCGCGCGGTTGAGCCGGACGTCGGGCAGGACACGCCGCACCGTGAAGAGCTGGCGGCGCTGTCGGATTGGACCGATGCCATTGCCGACATCATCGGCGGTCGCCTCACCGAGGCCGCCGCCGCGCTGGACCGGGCGGCGCAGCGCTTTCGGGGTGTCGGCCAGGACCACCATGCCGCGCAGACCCAGGTGCCCAAGATCATGGTGCTGGGCATCATGGGCCGCCACGCCGAGGCGGCGGCCTGCGCCGAGCACACGCTGCGCGAGCTCACGCGCCTGGGCGATCCGCGCGCTGCCGCCAAGGTGTGCCTGAACCTGGGCAGCCTGGCGTTGCGCCGTGATGCCTATGCCGACGCCGCCAACCACTACCGCGAAGCGGCGGTGCTGTTCTCGCGCGCGGGCGACCGCGAGCACTCGGTGATGGCCGATATCGGCTTGGCCGATGCGCTCAGCGCCACCGGTGACCTGGACGAGGCCGGCCGCATGTATGCACGGGCGCGCATGCGGGCGGCCTCGCACGGCTATCCGGTGCTGGAGGCCATGATCGACGAATCGAAAGCGCTGCTGGACCTGGCCTGCGGACGCTACCGTGACGCATTGGGTGGCCTGGAGCGCTCGCGCCGCCGCTACGAGCAACTGGACATGCCGCAGCAATTGGCGATCGCCGAAAAGCAGCTCGGCGACGCCTACCTCGAGTTGCGCCTGCTGCCCGAAGCCACGGCCTTGCTGGAAGAGGCGGTGGCGCGCTTCGGCAGCCTGAGCATGCCCGACGACCAGGCCTGGGCCATGGCTCAACTGGGCCGTGCACGTGCGCTGCAAGGCCACGCCGCCCAGGCCGTGGCATCGTTGGGGCAGGCGGCCGACCTGTTCGCTGCACAAGGCAGCCGCGTGGGTGAGGCCGCGGTTGCCCAGGTGCGCGCCGAGTTGGCGTTGGCCGATGGAGATGCCGTGGTGGCGCTGGCGCTCGCCGAGTCGGCGGTGGCGGGCTTCGGCGCTGCCGGGCACGCTCACTATCGCGCCAGCGCGCAGGCGCTGGCTGCGGCCGCGCTGCTGCAGGCGGGCCGCGTGGACGAGGCCGGCGCGCGCTTCCAGGCCGGACTGCGAAGTGCGCAGGACGCGCAGCAACTGCCCACGCAGGTGCGCTGCCTCACCGGGCTGGGCCTGGTGGCGCAGGTCCGTGGCAAGTTCCGCGACGCGGTCCGCTCGTTCGAGGCGGCGATCGAGCTGTTCGAGGACCAGCGTCGGGCTTTGCCGGGCGATGAGTTGCACAGCGCCTTCCTCACCAACCAATTGCGGCCCTATCAGGCGCTGCTGCAACTGGCGCTGGACGCTTCGGTCGATCCGCTGGCCGGCGGGGAGCCCCTGCGTGCCGCCCAGGTGCTGTGGCAACTGGACCGCATGCGCGCCCGGGCCTTGGCAGAACGCTTGTCGGGCGGCACGGTGTCCACCTCGGCCGAGCCCGAACCCGCTGCACTGGTGGCCTTGCGCTCGCGGCTGAACTGGCTCTATCGGCGCGTGCAGGCCAAGGCGGGCGAGCACGAAACATCCATGCACTGGCAGGACGAGATCCGCCGCACCGAGCAGACGCTGATGGAGCGCACCCGCCGGCAACGCCTGCTGGCGGCCGGCGCCGTGCCCCGCGTCACCGGCCTGGACGACAGCTTCAGCGTGCTCGCGGTGCAGGAGCGCCTTGGCCCCGCCGACGCGCTGGTCGAGTACGGCATGGTGGGCGATGAGCTGTTTGCCTGCATCGTCACGGCCACCGACGTGCACCTGGTGCGTCGACTGGTGCTGCGCGACGAGCTGCGGGCTTCGGTGCAAGGGGTGCGCTTCCAGATCGAATCGCTGCGCCATGGCAGGGCTCCGATGGCCCAGCACATGGCGCTGCTGGAGCATCGCGCGCAACTGCGGCTGGCGCAGTTGCACCGCCTGCTGTGGGCTCCGCTGGCAGATGCCCTGACCGGCATCCGACGCGTGCTGGTGGTGCCTCACGGCCCGCTGGGGCAGGTGCCGTTTGCGGCCCTGCACGATGGCACGGCCTGCATCGCCGAACGCTTCGACCTGGCCATGGCGCCCAGTGCGCGCGTGGCGCTGCACGGCCTGCGGCGCCACCCGGTGCGGCCGCAGCGCGCGCTGTGCCTGGGTGAATCATCGCGGCTGCCGCACGCCGCCACCGAAGCCCGACATGTGGCGTCGCTGTTCCCGCGGGGCGAGGCCTTCGTCGGCGAACACGCCACGGTGGACGTCTGGCGTCGGCACGCCGGCCAGGCGGATCTGCTGCACCTGGCCTGCCACGCCCAGTTCCGGGTGGACAGCCCGATGTTTTCAGCGTTGCATCTGGCCGACGGCCCACTCACCGCCGAAGAGGCCGAACGCATCGCCCTGCGCCCGGGCATCGTGGTGTTGAGCGCCTGCGAGACGGGCCTGTCGGGCGACGAAACCGGGGATGAGATGGTGGGCCTGGTGCGTGCCTTCATGGTGGCGGGGGCCGCTCGCGTGGTGGGCAGCCTGTGGCCGGTGGAAGACCGCGTGGCCTCGGCCCTGATGACCGACTTCTGTCGCAGCCTGTGTGCGGGCGAATCGCCGGCCGCGGCCTTGCGCGGTGCGCAATTGGCGGTGCGGCGCTCATACCCGCATCCGTTTCACTGGGCGGCGTTCACGCTGCATGGCGGCTGGTGATGCGCTGCCCATTCCCAACTTTCGAGGGCACAACGATGGTCGCCGAGGCGCTTGCCCGTGCTGCCGCGCCAACGCGGCGCCCGCTTTGCCTGGAGGTGTTGTCATGAAGTCGAAGAACATCCGGATCCTGTGGGCCACCTGCTTCGTGGCCTTGGCTTGCGCCACTGTCGACGCAGCGCAGGCCGCGCGCAGCGGTGAGGCCGTGCCGGGTGAGCTGCTGCTCAAGTTGCGCAGCACGACGGCGTTGGCGCCGCTGTTGCAGAAGTACCCCATCACGCTGGTCTCCCGCTTTGGCGCGCGGCCGATCTATCGCGTGGCGCTGTTTGGCACGGCCGACCCCAAGGGCACGCTGGCGGCCTTGCAGACCGAGCTCGAGGTGTTGATCGCCGAGCCGAATCTGGTGCAGCGCCCGCCAGAGGCCGCCAAGAACAACGTCTGGGCCATCGGCACCGAGACCGCCTACGTGGCGCAGTGGGCCTGGGCCGCGCTGCGCCTGCCCGAAGTCGGCCGCATCGCCACCGGCGCGGGTGTGCGCGTGGCCGTGCTGGACACCGGCGTCGATGCGACGCACCCGGCGCTGGTCGGTCACCTGGATCCGGGCTACGACTTCGTCGATGGCGACGCCGACCCGTCGGAGCAGGGCACGCGCCTGGACGCGGCCTTTGGCCATGGCACCCATGTGGCCGGCATCATTGCGCGCATCGCGCCGGCCGCGCGCATCATCCCGATGCGAGTACTCGACCCCCAAGGCGGGGGCGACACCTGGGCCATCGGCGAGGCCCTGCTTCGCGCCGTGGACCCCGATGGCAACCCGGCCACCGACGATGGGGCGCATGTCATCAACCTCAGCCTGGGCAGCACTGGTCGCACCCGATGGATGGACGCGCTGGCGCACCTGGCCCAGTGCGGCGTGGCGGCGGCGGACGATCCCGTCACCGACCAGTCCGATGCGGGCTACAACGCCGATCGCGAGCGTTGCAGCCGTTCCGCCGGCGCCGTGATCGTGGCCGCCGCCGGCAACGACGGCAGCAACAGCCTGCGCATCTACCCGGCGGCCGAAGGCGCCTATGGCCTGGTCTCGGTGGCCGCAGGCCGTGCCGATGGCCGGCTCGCCGGCTTCAGCAATTCGGGCAACTGGATCGACCTGGCAGCACCCGGCGACGCCTTGACCAGCGCCGTGCCAGGCGGGGGCTATGGCACCTGGAGCGGCACTTCCATGGCGGCGCCCGTCGTGTCGGCCACCGCCGCGTTGGTGCGGCAGATCGCGCCGACCCTGCCGACCGAGGAAGTCAAGCGCTGCGTGGTGCGCACTGGCGGAGTCGTGAAGGACGGCCAGATGCGTGCGCTCGATCCCCTGAACGCCCTGCGTGCGGCGCTGGGCAACGCCACCTGCCGCTGAGCAAGTTCGTCAGCTCAGGCGCTGCATTTCGGCCCGGGTGCGGGCGAAGCGCATCTCCAGCTGGTCGATCATCGCGGCCAGTCCGGTCAGGTCGCCGGCGGCGACGTGGCGCTCGATGCGCACACACACCTCGTTGATGCCGCTGGCACCCAGGCTGGCGCTGACGCCGGCCAACTTGTGGGCCCGCTGCGCCAGCAGCGAGGCCTCGCGCCGATCGGCGAAGCGCTTGATTTCGCTGATGGCCCCAGGCGTTTCGGCCAGGTAGTCCTGCATCAGGCTGCGCAGCAGGGAGGGGCGCCCGGGCTCGTCGATGGCGCGGAGTTCGGCCACGGTGCGCTGGTCGATCAGCGACGTCGCGTCGCGGTCGGCGGGCGGTGAGGCCTTGCTGCCACGCGCCACGCGCTCGATCAGGGCCTGCACGTCCACCGGAAGAATGGGCTTGGCGATGTAGTCGTCCATCCCCGCCGCCATGCAGCGCTCGCGGTCGCCCGCCATTGCGTTGGCCGTCATGGCCACGATGCGCGGCCGGTCGTCGGGTGGGCAGGTGGCCAGGATGCGGCGCGTGGCTTCCAGGCCGTCCATCTCGGGCATCTGCAAGTCCATGAACACCAGGTCGTAGTGGTTCTTGCGCACCAGCTCCAGCGCTTCGAGACCGTTCGCGGCCACGTCGCCGGCATAGCCCAGCTTGGCCAGAATGCCCACGGCCAGCTTCTGGTTGATGGGGCTGTCCTCGGCCACCAGGATGTTCAGGGGCAGGCGTTGGGCCAGCGTGGGGTCCAGGCGACGCGAGCTTTCCACCGGCGCCTGCGGGTCGGGTTCGGCCTGCAGTACGCGGGTGAGCGTGTCCAGCAGTTGCGTGTGTTTCACGGGTTTGGCCAGGGTCGCCGCGAACAGGGCATCGGCGACCGCGCTGCGCAAGCGGTGTGAACCAGATGACAGCAGCACCAGAGCGGGCAAGGACCCAGGGCACAACCAGCGGATCTGGCGGGCCAGTTCGATGCCGTCCATGCCGGGCATGTGCAGGTCCAGCACCGCGCCGTCGAACAGCCGGTCTCGATCCAGCACCATCAGGGCTTCGGCCGCGCTGGCGGCGGTGGACACCTCCAGCCCCCAGCGCCGGCATTGCGTTTCGAGGATGTGCAGGTTGGTGGGGTTGTCGTCCACCAGGAGCACGCGCTTGCTGGCCAGCACGGGATTGGGCTTGGACGCGTACCTTGCAAGCTGTGATCCGATTGCGGCGTCGACCTCGATCGTGAACATGAAGGTCGAGCCGCAACCCTCGCCGCTTTCCAGACCAATGACCCCACCCATCAACTGCACGAGCCGCTGGCAAATCGCCAGGCCCAGGCCGGTGCCGCCGTAGCGGCGCGTGGTCGACGAGTCGGCCTGCGAGAAGGCCTTGAACAACTGACGCTGTTGCTCGGGTGGGATGCCGATGCCGGTGTCGCGCACCGCGAATTGCAGCCGCAGCCGGCCGCCAGCCGATTCGGCCAGGCTGGCGGTCAGGCAGACCTCACCGAGGTCGGTGAACTTCAGGGCATTCGACAGCAGGTTGACCAGCACCTGTCGCAGTCGCGTGGCATCGCCCACGATCCAGGGCGGCACGTCGTCGGCCAGCACGTAGAGCAGGTCGATGCCCTTCTCGGCGGCGCGCGGCGCCAGCATGTCCACGGCATCCTCGATGCAGGCGCCCACCTCGAAGGGCCGGTACTCCAGCTGGAGCATGCCCGATTCAACCTTGGAGAAATCGAGGATGTCGTTGATCACTGCGAGCAGCGCATCGCCGCTGACGCGGATGGTTTGCACGAAGTCGCGCTGCTCCGCATTGAGCGAGGTCTCTTCCAGCAGAGCGGTCATGCCCACCACCGCGTTCATCGGCGTGCGGATCTCGTGGCTCATGTTCGCCAGGAAACCTGCCTTCACCTCGGCGGCCTGCAGCGCCTGCTCGCGGGCGGCAACCAGTTGCTCCTCGATGCGGTGACGCTCCGCGATCTCCTGTTGCAGCGCAGCGTTGGTGTTGGACAGCACCTCGGTGCGCTCGGCCACGCGCACTTCCAGCAGGGCGCGCTCCTGTTGCAGGGCCTGTTCCGTGCGCTGGCGTTCGGTGATGTCCCGCAGCGTGCCGCAGAAATAGCGTCGACCACCGAGTTGCATGACGCTGATGCCCAGCTCGAGCGGGAAGGTGCTGCCGTCCTTGCGCAGGCCGGTCACCTCGCGGCCTATGCCGATGATGCGACGCTCGCCGGTGTTCATGTGGTGTCGCAGGTAGTCGTCGTGGCGCTCGCTGTCGGGTGGGGGCATCAGGCAGGCCACGTTCTGCCCGACCATGTCCTGCTGCAGGTGGCCGAAGATGCGCTCCGCCGCCGGGTTGAAACTCTGGATCAGGCCCTGTGCATCGATGGTGATGATCGCGTCGATGGCATGGTCCACCACAGCTCGCGTGTGCGATTCACTTGCCTCGGAGCGCGCCAGCGCCGCGCGCAACGCCGCCGTGCGCTCGGCCACCAATTCCACCGCACGCGCCCTCAGGTGGGCCATGGTGCCCATCAGGCCAGCCAGCAGCAGGCTGACGAGCGCGCCGCTGACCAATACCACGCGCGGCTGGTCGGTCTCATTGGCCGCCAGATAGCGCGGCAGCGCGGCGAAGTGCAAAGACCAATCGCGCTGGCCATAGCGCAGCTGCACATCGCGCACCAGCGTGGGCTGGAAGCCACGTGCCAACTCCTTGGCCATCTCGGGGCAGGTGAACAGCGAGAGCGTGCCATCGCGCACCTTCATCCCGATGAGTTGCGCATCGGGGCCCAGCGTCGAGCCGGCGGTTTCCATCACATTGAAGGCCTCGACGACGTAGCCGATCACCGCACCCTGTCGCTGCGCTTCGGTGCTGGGCAGGCTGGCCCCGCCATAGACCGGCACGATGACGGCCCAGACCTGGTCGGCTTCGGCCTGGCTGGGCGAGGCGCGCAGCGGCCCGGTCATGATGGTCTGGCCGGTGCGGCCGGCGCGCGCCATGGCGTCTGCCGCCACCGGATCATCGGCCAGGTCCTCACCCATGGCGATCGGCGATTGCGCCGCGATGCGGCGCATGTAGGCCATGGGCAGGTACTCCCCGCGGGCCGGGCCGCCGGCGCTGCGGATGGTGTAGTCGTGCAGGCCGTCCGCGCGGGCCGTGTGCTCGTGCATGGCGCGATCGCCCGCCGACACCCGCGGCACGTAGCCGATCACCAGTCGACCCGGGTAGTGCTCGTCGACCGCGGCCTTTTCGAAGTAGCGACGCCACTGCGATCGATCGAAGCCGTTGCGTGCGCCGATCAGGCCGGCCAGGCTGCGCAGTGCCGCCTCATAACTCTCCAGGTGATGGGCCAATTCGGTGCGGATGCGCTCGGTCCGGTATTCGAACCGGGCTTCGGCAGCGCGGGCTGCGCGCAGGGAGGCGTCACGCCACAGCAGGCCGGTGATGGCCAGGCCCGCCAGCGCCACCACGATGGCGGGCCACCAGCCTGCCGATCGACGCGGGACGATGCCAGCCGCCGACGGTGTCGACGCTGCCTCAAGCTCACGCGGAAAGACGGTGGACATGCACATCGGCCTCACACCGGGCGAAGGCGCGGCGTCGGCAAAGTGTAGCGGTGGCCCGGGCCAGCCGCGGTGCGGTCGAGGTGGGGCAGATGCCCCGTTATTCGCCGCCCAGCAGCAAGGGGTCGTTGGCGTCGGCGAAGCCGGCGGCGGTCTCGGGCGTGTCGGCCGGGTGCGCGGCGTAGCGCGCACTGCAATCGTTCCGTGACCCACACATCACGGCCTGGGCCAGCTCGGCCACGGCGCTGTTGTCGAACGGCACGGTGTGCAACGGAATGCGCATCACCTTGCCCCGCAGCAGCCCCGGCTGTTGGCGCAGCACCTGCATCAGTGGCCGGGTATCGGCGAGCAGGGTGCCGGCGGGCATGGACATTGGCGGCAACGCGGCGCGCAAGAGCTCGATCGCGCCGGCACGATCCGACATCAGGCTGCAGGCCACCGATTGATCGTCGAGCCAACACTGCCAGACGGTCTGACCACTGGCGCTGGTGCAGGCCGCAGCAAGGGCAAAGGCCGCCAAGTTGGCCGGCAGTCGAGGGGAGGGCATGCCCCGATGTCGGCCACCGGGGCGGTGACTTGAGCGCCGGCCCAGCCGGCAATGGCGATCAGTGGGCGCCTGTCACGACCAAGGGCACCTCGGTGGCCGGCGGCGTGTTGCGGCTGCGGCCGCAGCGCACCAGGCCGTCGATCATCACCATGCCCACGCCGGGGATGTCGCCGAGTTGCACGCTCTCCAGCAAGGTGCGGCCGGCGCTGTGCTGGGCGCGATCGAGGAACACGAAGTCGGCATCGCGGCCGGGCTCGATCAGGCCGCAGTTCAGCTTGCGCAGGCGGGCCGTGTTGCCGGTGGCGAAGCAGAACACCAACTCGGCCGGGATGTTGCCCAAGGACGAGAGCAACGCGATCATGCGCAGCAGGCCCAGGGGCTGCACGCCGGACCCGGCGGGCCCGTCGGTGCCCAGGATCACGCGGTGCGGGCACTTGAGCTGCATGGCCGCCTGGGCGGCGGCGATGGCGATCTTCTCGTTGCCGTTGTGCACGATCTCGATGGCACGGCTGCTTTTCTCGCACAGCTCGCACACATGGGCCTCGGGCAAGGCGGTGTGGCCGCCATTGATGTGGCCGATGACATCGGCATCGGCTTCGAGCACCACGTCCTTGTCGATCAGGCCCGAGCCAGGGATGCTGGGCCCGCCGGTGTGGATCGTGCTCTGGATGCCGTGTTTGCGCGCCCAGGCCACCATCTGCCGGGCCTCGTAGCCGGCCTTCACCGAGCCCAGGCCCACCTCGCCCAACAGCGTGACCCCGGCGGCCGCGAGCTCGGCGAAGTCGGCCTCGACCATGCCCTTCTCGATCACCGGCGCGCCGGCCAGCACCTTCACGCCGCCGGGGCGGAAGTTGTCGAAGGCGCGCTGCGCGGTGATGGCCAGGGCCTTGAGTCCGACGATGTCCTTGGGCCGGCCGGGCAGGTGCACCTCGCCGGCGGAGATCATGGTGGTGACACCGCCATTCATCGTGCTCTCGATCCAGCCGAGCTGGTTCTGGCGCGGCGTCCAGTCGCCAAACACCGGGTGCACGTGGCTGTCGATCAGGCCGGGCGCCACGCAGGTGGCCCTGGCGTCGATCACGGTCGCGGCATGCGCCGTGTCGCAGTCCTTCTCTGGGCCGACGGCCGTGATGATGCCGTCCACCAGCACGATGGTGTCGGCATCGAGGATCGGACGGTCGATGTCACCCGACAGCAGCAGGCCGATGTTGCGAATGACCACCTTGCCGGACTTGCCGCCCGTTGCCGCTTCGGCCATGAAATGACTCCCGGAGATTGATGTAGCGAAGGCTACATGAATTCCGAGAGAGGCTCAATCCGGGGCGGGGGGCGGGCGGGCGGGGGGGGGGGGGGGGGGGGGGGGGGGGGGGGGGGGGCGGCGGCGGCCCGACCGCTCATGCAGCCAGGCGTTGCGCCTTCTCGGCCGGCAGCGTAAGCGCCAGTGCATCGCGCGCGGCCACCCGGCCTTCGTCGGTGGGCACCACCCAGATTTCAACGGCACTGCCGGCTTCGTGGATGGCGGCGATGCCGCTGCCGTCGGCGGCCCGGTTGGCCACCACATCGATGCGCACGCCCAGGTAGGCGAGCGACTCGCACAGCGATTGGCGCAGGACGGCGTCGTGTTCGCCGATGCCCCCGGTGAAGCCGATCAGGTCCACGCCGCCCAGGCAGGCGGCCATGGCGCCGGCTTCGCGCCGCACACGGTAGGTGAATTGCTCGATGGCCCGCGCGGCGCGCGGGTCGGTGCTGGCACGCAGAGTGCGCATGTCGGCCGACAGACCCGACACGCCCAGCAGGCCGGATTGCTTGTAGAGCAGCTGCTCGATCGCGTCGACCGTCCAGCCCTGACGCATCAGGTGCAGCAGCACGCCGGCGTCCAGCGAACCGCAGCGTGTGCCCATCATCAGCCCGTCCAGTGCCGAGAAGCCCATCGACGTGGCGACGCTGCGCCCCTTGCGCACCGCGCACAGGCTGGCACCGTTGCCCAGGTGGGCCAGCAACAGGCGGCCGCGGGCGCGCGGCGTGGCCGCTGTGAGGTGCTCGCTGACATAGCGGTAGGACAGGCCATGGAAGCCATATCGGCGCACACCGTCCTGCCAGAAGCGGTCGGGCAGGGCGAAGCGGGTCTCCACCTCGGGCGCCGTGGCATGGAATGCGGTGTCGAAGCAGGCCACCTGCGGCAAGTCGGGCCGTGCCCGGCGGAATGCGCGCACGCCGGCCAGGTTGTGGGGCTGGTGCAAGGGCGCCAGGGGGTTGAGGCTTTCGAGGTAGCGCAGCACCTCGTCGTCGATGAGCACGGAATCGCTGAAGCGGCTGCCACCGTGCACGATGCGGTGCGCCACGGCACGCAGGCGGACGCCAGCCTCGGCCTGCAGGGTCTCGATCACCGCCTGCAGGGCGACGTCGAAAGACGATTCGCCCTCGCGCGGCTGCAGCGCTGTGCGGACCTTTTCGCCGCCGGGTCGTGCGACCGTGATCAGCGGCTGCCCGCCAGGCTCCAGACCCTCTGCCTGGCCCGACAGGCCGGGCTGGCCAACCTGGCCATTGCGCTCGGGCGCCACGGGGTAGACCGCGAACTTCAGCGAGGACGAGCCGGTGTTGACGCTGAGCACCGCCTCGGTGCCTGGCCTGCGTGGGAGGGTGCTCATGTTCAGCGTTTCCTGTCGTGGTGGGCCACCAGCACCGCCAGCGCGGCCGAGGCCAGGCGCGCGGTGGCGCCATCCGCACGGCTGGTGAGCGCGATGGGGACGCGCGCGCCGAGCACGATGCCGCTGCCCATGGCGCCACCCAGGTATTCGAGTTGCTTGGCCAGGATGTTGCCGGACACCAGGTCGGGCACCATCAGGATGTCCGGGTCACCGGCCACCGGCGAGTTGATCTTCTTGATGCGCGCGGCCTCCACGGAAATCGCGTTGTCGAAGGCCAACGGGCCGTCGATCAGGCCACCGGTGATCTGGCCGCGCTCGGCCATCTTGCACAGCGCCGCCGCGTCGATGGTGCAGACCATGCGTGCATTGACGGTTTCCACGGCCGCCAGCACCGCCACCTTGGGTTGGACACAGCCCAGCACGCGCGCGAAGTCGATGGCGTTCTGCACGATGTCGACCTTCTCGTCGAGCGTGGGCTCGATGTTCAGCGCAGCGTCGGTGATCAGCAGAGGCTTGTGGTACATCGGCACATCGAAGCGGAACACGTGCGACAGCCGCCGTTTGGTGCGCAGCTCGCGTCGCGCCAGCACGGCCGTCATCAGCTCGTCGGTGTGCAGGCTGCCTTTCATCAGCGCCTGCACCTGATCGAGTGCCGCAAGCTCGGCGGCACGCTCGGCGGCGGCATGGCTGTGCGGCACGTCGACGATCTCGATGCCGCTCAGATCGAGCTCGCCTTCGTGGGCGACGGCAAACAGGCGCTCTTTCGGCGCCACGATGACGGGGGTGAACAGGCCGTGGCGCGCGGCTTCCAGCGCGCCGCGCAGCGATTCCACGTCGCAGGGGTGCACGATGGCGCAACGCAGCCGGTCCAGGCTGATGGCGCTGTCGAGCAGGCGTTGCACGCCGGCGGCGGCGTCGAAGACGTGCCAGCGCAGGCCGTTGGCGCGGGGCACGCGTTGCTTCTTGGCCGGGGCCTTGACAATGGCCTCGCCGACCATCAGGTCGGGCCCACCCTGGCGCCGCACCACGCAGTCCAGCGTGACTTCGCGGGTCGCCGGATCGAGGGTCTTCACATGGACCGAGATCTCCAGCCGATCGCCGGCACGCGCTGCCGCGAGAAACCGCATGCGCTGCTCAATGTACAGCGTGCCCGGGCCAGGGAACACCGTGCCCAACATGGTGGACACCATGGCCCCGCTCCACATGCCGTGCGCCGTCTTGCCCGACAGGCCTTCACCGCGGGCGTACTCGTCGTCCAGGTGCGTCGGGTTGAAGTCACCCGAGACAGCGGCGAAGCCGGCGATGTCGGCATCGGTCAGCGTGCGGACGATGGTGGCGCCCTGGCCGACGGACAACTCGTCGAAGGTGAAGTTCTGCATCCAGTCTTCGTGCAGCTCGTGGTTCATGGTCTCGGTTCCAGTCGTGAATCGATTCAGGCCCAGGCCATCGCAGTGACCCAGGATTGCAGCGGTCGGCCGTGGAATCGCCGGGCGTTGATGCCCTGCGCCACACGGGCGGCGACGGCACGTCCGGCCAGCACATGCACCACCGCAAAGGCGGCATCGCTGTCGTCGGGCAGGTTCAGCAGGTCCACATCAGCTCCGCGGCACGGCCCCAGCAGGGGCAGCAGTTCCTGGCAGTCGGCATCTTTCGGCAAGCCGAAGATCAAAACGCGCATTTCGGTGGTCATTGTGGGGGCTCCTTTAAGGGTTTGTGCGAATGGTCGACTCGGTCCAGCGCGATCCAGTGGTCGTCAGTGCGCTGTCAGTTCTTGCCGGGCTTGTTCGTTCCGGCGGTGCGTGCGGCCTTGCGCGGCGCCGCACGGGCTGGCGTGGCCCTGCGACTCTGAGGGGCGGGCGCTCGCTCGATCGGTGAGGTGAGCCGACGTGCGAGCTCGATCACGCGGTCGGGGTCGGCATCCAAGGTGGCGATCAGCAGCTCGATGATCTCTGATCGGGGGTTGTGCAACGTGGGCTCGATCATCATCACCGCGGCGGCCACGGCCAGGGCGCGTTCGCGCGAGGCCTGGTCGGGCAGCAGCTCGCCCAGGGCGTTGAGGGCTTCCACCGGAGCAACCGCCGCAATGCGGGCCTCCAGGGTCAGCAGGCGCTGCCAGTCGGCTGCGTCGGCGCCTGGGTCGGCGCCAGCCGCCTGCAGGCCGGCCAGCAGGCGGGCAATGCGGAAGCTGCGCCGCTCGAACGAGCCGATCGACACCATGCCGGCCAGCACGATTCGGCACACGGCCTGGGTGAAGCCACCTTCGGCAATGTGCGCCAGCACCTCGTCGCGGGCCTGGCTCAGCTCGGCCTCGGCGCGGGCCACGGCACGTGCTTCGTCCGGCGGGTTCGGCGGCATCCAGGCGCCGAAGCCCAGTGGGCCGAAGGCCAGGCGGGTCCACTGCACGACGCTGCGGTCGCGCAGGTCACGGTACAGGTTCAAGGAGGTCTCCACCGTGGCGGACAGCGCCTCCTGCAGCTGCACCATCGGATGCTCGTCGGACAGCGCATGGCGGTCGCTGCGCACCTGTTCGGCCAAGCGTGCGAGCGGGCTGGCGCCCCAGGGTGAATCGGCAAACATCCGGCGCTGCAGGCGCATCGGGTGCAAGGCCGTCATGGTGTCGCCCATGCCCGCCGGGACCAAGCTGCGCACCCAGGGGCGCAGCCAGGCCTTGTACAGGCTGGTGTTGAGCTCGGAGACCTGGGCCACGGTGGAAAACAGTTGCTCCTCGGCGCGCCCCTCCGGGTTGACGGCGCGCAGTTCGTCCATCGTGCGGTGCTCGAAGTTCACCGTGTAGGTGCCAGGCTCCAGATCTTCCCAGCGCTGCGGTTCTTCACCATCCTTGCGGCGCAACTTCATCTCGTACAGGCCAGGCGGCAGATTGTCGATCACGTCCAGCGAGGTGACGATCTGGTCGTGCTCCTTGCGCGCGATGTCGGCGCCCACGAAGATGCCCAGGTGCCCCACGTTCTCGTGCAGCACGTACACGATCACCCGGCCGGCGGCGGCGATGGCCCGTTCGCTGCCCCAGGTGTCGATGATCCAGTTCAGCGCCTGCGGCGGCGGTGTGATGTTGTCGCCCCAGGAGGCGAACACCACCACCGGCGAGGTGATGTTGTGCAGATCGACGCGCCTGCCCGCCAGCTCGACGTCGCCGCGAGCGAGCCGGTTGCCGACGAACAGGTTTTCGACGATGGTCTCGATCTCGGCGCCGGTCATGCGGAAGATGCCGCCCCACCAACGCTCGAACTCGAGAAAGCGCTCGGCCTCGGAGTCCACCTTGGCCCACAGCCGGTGGTACTTGCCCCACAGGCTGTTGGCGGGGTTGAGGTTCTCGAAGTTGCTGACCAGGTGCGCGCCGTCGAAGCGATCGCCCGCCAGATCGGCTGTCAGCGCGGCCAACCAGGCGCCGCCCAACGTGGCGCCGCTGTAGCGCATGGGGTTCATCGTGGCGCCGCCCGACCAATAGGCCAGGGGCGCGCCCACCAGCATCAGCGGGCCGAACAGCTCGGGGCGCAGCGCGGCCAGCATGGCCATGGCCCAACCGGCCTGGCAATTGGCGATGACGGCCGGACGCGCAGGGCACTTCGGGTGTCGGGCGGCCACCTCCTCCAGGAAGCGGGCCTCGGCCAGCATCACGTCGGCCAGGGTTTGGCCATCCTCGGGCTGGGCACGAAACATCACGAAGTACACCGGGTGGCCGGCGCGCAGCGCCACGCCCACCTCGGAGTCGTTCTTGAAGCCGCCGATGCCCGGCCCGTGGCCGGCCCGTGGGTCGACCACCACCAGCGGGCGCGCCCGCGGATTGAGCGGTGCGTCCGCCGGCGGCAGCACGTGCAGCAGCGCGTAATTACAGGGCCGGGGCAGGGTGCGGCCATCCAGCACCAACTCGTGCTCGAACTTGAGCAGGGGCGGCTCGCCGTCCAGTTGGTGCTGCGCGTCGGTGTTGGCCCGGCGACGCAGCGCATCGACGAACAGCACGCTGCGCTCGGCCGCGTCGACGGCATAGGCCATCCCGGGCGTCGCGGTCCAGTCGGCCAAGGGGTTGCCGTGGGGCGGAGGGGAAGCCGTCTTGGAAGTCATCGCAGGGTCGCTGTTGGGGCTACCCTTTGTCTTCGTCCGATCGCGCGCGAAATCGAGCGGGTTTTGTTGCGCCGTATCAAGGTCTGGGGCTTCATTCACGGCGACGCCAGCCGAAATCGGGTTCAGCGCCATTGGCGTTGCAGCTGGGAGCCTCCTTGTCCATCGAATCGCTTTTCGCAGCGCCCGCGGCCCTTCCGGTGGTGCCCAAGGTCGTCCAGCAACTGATCCAGAGCTTTCAGCGCGAGGACATCTCGATCGATGCCATCGCTTCGCAACTGGCCGCCGACCCGGTGCTCAGCGCCAAGACCTTGCGCCTGGCCAATTCGGCCTACTTCCATGTCTCGCGCCGCATCGGCAGCGTCGACGATGCCTTGCGCATGCTGGGCTTCGTGATGGTGCGCAACCTGGTGGTGGGCTGCGGAGTGGCCGGCGCCTTCAAGGCGGTGCCGGGCATCGACCTGCCGCAGTTCTGGCGCTACAGCTTGCACACCGCCTGCACGGCGCGCTGGCTGGCGCAGCAGCAGCAGCTGAACACCGATCTGGCGTTCACCGTGGGCTTGCTGCATGGCGTGGGCCACCTGGTGATGCACGCCGTGGAGCCGGCCGCCCTGCGCGCGCTCGACAAGGACGTCCACCCGCTGGCCGCCGACCGCGCCGCGGCTGAACGCAACCGCCTGGGCTATCACAACGGCGAGGTCAGCGCCGAGCTGGCGCGGCGCTGGCACTTCCCGGCCGATGTCGCCGACGCACTGCAGCGGTGCCCCGCGCCAACCCAGTCGCAACCCCTGAACGCGCAGGCGGCGCTGGTGCACATCGGCGCCTGGCGGGCCCGCATCGAGGCCTTGAAGTTGAGCCCCAAGCAGGCCCAGGCCGAGTGCCCGGTGCCCGTGATCGACGCCATGCGGATGCGCCTGGAATGGTCGTCAGACCAGCGCACGCTGGTGCTCGATGCCGATCGCTCGGCCACGCCGCTGCCCGATCTGTCCGAGCTTGCGGCCGGGTTGGAGGCGATGTTCGAGTGAGCGGGAGGTCAGTGCGCGGCCACGGCGCGCTGCACGGCATCGATCAGGAAGGTTTCCCAATGGGCCATGGCTTGCGGCGCTTCCAGGTTCTCGCCCAGGAACGACGACAGCGTGAAGCGGTTGGACAGGTAGAAGTAGCCCATCGCCGCGATCATCAGGTACAGGTCGCGTGCGGCGATGTCGTGGCGGAACAGCCCTTGCGCCGCGCCGCTTTGCAGCACGCGGGCAATCACCGAGATGGCCGGCGATGAGTATTCGCGTGCGCGCAGGCTCTTGCCGATGTGCTTGCCGCGGTGCAGGTTCTCGGTGTTGAGCAGGGTGATGAAGTCCGGGTTCTTCTGGTAGTAGCCCCAGATGAAGCGGATCACCCTCTGCAGCGCCTCGGCCGGGCGGCTGGTGTCCAGCGCCAGGGCGGATTCGGCTTCATTGAAGCGGCGGTAGGTGTCCTCCAGCACCGCGATGAACAGGCCTTCCTTGCTGCCGAAGTAGTAGTAGATCATCCGGTCGTGCGACTTGGCCGCCTTGGAGATCTGCTCCACTCGCCCGCCGGCGAAGCCGTGCTTGGCGAACACCTTGGTGGCTGCACGCAGGATGGCCTCGCGCGTGGCCAGCGCGGCAAGCTCTCGAACGCCGGGCGCGCGGGCCGCGCTCGGGGCCACTGTCTTGCGTGCGGAGGTCTTTGTCGTCGCGGCGACGGGCCCGCGGCCCGCGGCCGGTGCCCTGCGCGCCGCGGGCGCCGCCGTCTTGCGTTTGCCAGCCTCGGCCATCCGCTCGTTTCCGAGCTTATTGCTCGACGAAGGCGCGCTCGACGACGAAATCGCCCGGCGTGGTGGTATTGCCCTCCTTGAAGCCGCGCAGTTCCAGCATGGTCTTCAGGTCCTTCAGCAGCCCGGGGCTGCCGCAGATCATCACGCGGTCCTCGGCGGCGTTGAGCTGGGGCACGCCCAGGTCATTGCACAGCTTGCCGTTGTCGATGAGGTCGGTGATGCGGCCCTGGTACTTGAATGGCTCGCGCGTCACGGTGGGGTAGTACTTGAGCTGCGCGCTCACCATCTCACCCAGGAATTCGTCCTTGGGCAATTCGTTTTCGAGGTAGTCGTGGTAGGCCAGCTCGGCCACCTCGCGCACGCCGTGCACCAGGATCACCTGCTCGAACTTCTCATAGGTGACCGGGTCGCGGATGATGCTCATGAACGGGGCCAGGCCCGTGCCCGTGGACATCATGTACAGGCGCTTGCCCGGCACCAGGTAGTCGATCACCAGCGTGCCAGTGGGCTTCTTGCCCACGATCACGGTGTCGCCGACCTGGATGTGCTGCAGCCTGGAGGTGAGCGGGCCGTCGGGCACCTTGATGCTCAGGAACTCGAGGTGCTCTTCGTGGTTGGCGCTGACGATCGAGTAGGCGCGCAGCAGCGGCTTGCCGTTGACGCGCAGGCCGATCATCGTGAAGTGGCCGTTGAGGAAGCGCAGCGCCGGATCCCGCGTGGTGGTGAAGGAGAACTGGCGGTCGGTCCAGTGGTGCACGGTGAGGACACGTTCTTCGTGGAAAGCACTCATGGTGTTGGCGGCGGCAGGCGCGGGCTGGCGGGTGGTGAAGGGCAGCGTAGGGCGTTCGGGCGGGCCCGAACCAGCGAGCATGCGGCCGGGTCTGCCCGCGTTGCATGGGGTCTGGGCTTGCGCTACATTCGCCGCCAATGTAGCAGAAGCTACATCAACGTTCGGTGCTCGCTACATGAAACCAGACCGCCCGCAACAGCCGGTATTGTGCCCTGTCTCTAGGGTTCTCCCTGAGCCGGCCGGATGCCGGGATTGAAGGCGGGCGCGCGATGAGCGAACACGAACACACCAAGACCGATGGCCTGGGCGACATGCCCTTGGCGCCCTCGGGCGCGGCAGCGGACGGCGCCTGGCGCGCACCGCCGCGCAGCGAGCGCATGGCGGCCAACAAGATCGAGTGCAACGCCTGTCCCGTGCTGTGCCAGATCACCGACGGCAAGGTGGGCGCCTGCGACCGCTATGCCAACCAGGCGGGCGTGCTGGTCAGGGTCGACCCGGTGATCCTGCTGGCACGGGCCCAGTCGGGCGATGCGCCGGCCAGCGATGAACTGGTGCCTTTCGTCGATTCGGCGCAGCTTGAGCCTGCTTCGGCCGCCGAAGTGGCTGGCCGGCTGCTGCCCGGCGCCGGGCTGTTTGTCACCGCCGTTGGCGCCTCCACCACCTACCCCGACTACAAGCCCGCGCCCTTCATCGTGTCGTCCCAGTCCGATGGCGTGGACATGGTCACCGTGGTCACCGAGGGCATCTTCAGCTACTGCAGCCTGAAGGTGAAGATCGACACCGACCGCTGGCTCGGCCCCGAGCAGGCCAACGTGCGCTGCAAGGGCGAGGTGGTCGGCCACGTCACCACGGCCGAGTACGGCTCGCAGATGCTTTCGCTGGGCGGCGTGCACCACATCACCGGTGGCAGCAAGAAGGAAGGCCGCGTCACCGTGGACATGATGCATGCGCTGGGCAACCAGGGGGCGGTCGAGTTCACCATCGACGGCGGCGCGCAGGTGCTGGTGCAGGCCGGGCGCGCGCCGGTGGTGGGTGGCGTGGAAGAGTCGCGCATGCGGGTGGGCTGCGGTTCGGCCACGGTGGGCATCTTTGCCGAGCAGTTCCAGGGCCTGGCGGACGAGGTGGTGTGCGTGGACGACCACATCACCGGCGTGCTCACCGAGCACCAGGCCGGGCGGTGCCTCTCGATGCGGCCCGCAGGCTTGAAGGTGCGCGGCCGCAAGTCCACGCCGGGGCGCTACTTCCAGGTGGCCAACCCGGGCACGGGCTGGGGTGGCACCGACATCGCCGACCCGCTGTCCATCATCGAGGCCTGGGATCCGGCCCAGGCCTGGCCTGGCCTGCGCCTGTTGATGGTGTCCACCACCGGGGAACATGCGGCGTGGTTCGTGCTGGACCAGGCACTCGTGCCGCAACCAGCGCCCATGCCGGCCACGGTGCAGGCCATCGTCGACCGCATCGGCGAGAACTGCGAGCCCTCGCTGTGCAGCGTGCTGTTCCTGGGCGGCGCCGGCGGCAGCCTGCGCGCGGGCGTGACCGAGAACCCGGTGCTGCTCACCCGCGCGATCAAGCGCGCGCTGGTCAACGTCACCTGCGGCGGCGCGCCGGCCTATGTGTGGCCGGGCGGCGGCATCACGGTGATGGTCGATGTGCTGCGCATGCCGGCCAACAGCTTCGGCACCGTGCCCACGCCGGCCATCGTCGCACCCATCGAGTTCAGCATGCGCCTGGCCGACTACCAGGCGCTGGGCGGGCACATGGCCTATGTGCGGCCGCTGGCACAGGTGCTGCACACCGGCGCGTGGCACCGCGATGGCGCGCCCGTGGCGCGGCGCACCTTGCCGCAGCCGGATGCCAACGTCTGGCCCATCGGCCAGCCACCGATGCTGGGCTGAGCGCCAATGCCGATGCGCGCCCGACGCCAAGCCCTGCCTGGCAACCGCTGGCACTTGCAGCACGGCCCCATCGACGTGGTGATCGCCGCCGAGGGCGATGCGGCGGTCGTGGCGATGGCCCACGAACGGGCCTGGGCGCGCTTCCAGACGCTGCTCGAGGAATTGGTGGCCGAGCTGGCCCTGTTGCGCCGGCCCGTCGTCGAATGTCGTGGCCTGCGCGGCCGCGTGGCGCGCCGCATGCGGCAGGCCTGCGCGCCGCACGCGCCCGAGTTCATCACGCCCATGGCCGCGGTGGCCGGCGCCGTGGCACAGGAGCTGATCGAGGCCTATGGGCAGCCCGGCATCCGTCGCGCCTGGGTCAACAACGGCGGCGACATCGCCCTGCACCTGGCTCCCGGCGAGCGCACCACCATCGGCTTGTTTGCCGACCTGTCGAACGTGGGCATGGCGCTGGCGCAACGCAGCGGCTCGTTGGCGCTGGATGGCCGTTTCAGCCTGTGCGCCGAGGATGGCGTCTGCGGCGTGGCCACCAGTGGCTGGCGGGGGCGCAGCCATTCGCTGGGCATCGCCGACAGCGTCACCGTGCTGGCGGCCACGGCGGCACAGGCCGACGCTGCGGCCACGATGATCGCCAATGCGGTGAACGTCGACGCCCCGGGCATCGTGCGGCGCCCCGCCTGCGAGCTGCGCGACGACAGCGACCTCGGCGAGCGCCTGGTCACGGTGCAGGTGCCGGTGCTGTCGGCCGAGCAGCGCGCTGCGGCGTTGCGGGCCGGTGCCGGGCGGGCCCGCCGTTGCTGCGATGATGGCCTGATTGCCGCTGCTGCACTGGTGTGCCAGGGCGAGTGCATCCAAGTGGGTGCACTGGTCCTGTCGCAGCGGACGGTCATCGCCTCTGATCACCTGGCGCTGGCATAGACATTGCCTGCTCTCGATTTCCAAGGACCTTTTGCATGAGCCTCATCGACATCCGGCGCATCGTCACCCAGGTGGAAGACATCTTCCACGAAGGCGGCCCACGTGCCACCACGCCGCTGCGGCGCGGCGCCATTGCCGTGGTGATGACCAACCCCTACGCCGGCCGCTACGAGCCCGACATCCTGCCCATGATGGACGCGCTGCAGCCGGTGGGCATCGACATGGCGCACCGTTTGCGTGCGGCGATGGACGTGCCGGTCGAACGCATCCAGGGTTACGGCAAGGGCGCCATCATCGGCGCCTCGGGTGAACTCGAACATGGGGCGCTGTGGCACGTGCCCGGCGGCTACGCCATGCGCGAGCTGCTGGGCTGGAAGGGCGATGCGGCCGCCTATCAACGAGGCGAGTCGGGCAGCGAACAACGCGGTAACGCCCTGGCCATCGTGCCCAGCACCAAGAAGATCGGCGCACCTGGCACCGCACTCGACGTGCCGCTCACCCACATCAACGCCAGCTATGTGCGCAGCCATTTCGACGCGATGGAAGTGCGCGTGCCCGGCGCGCCCAAACCCGACGAGATCGTCTACATCCTGGTGATGAGCACCGGCGCACGGGTGCATGCCCGCGTCGGCGGTCTGGCGGCCGACGCCATCGCCAAGTGGGACGGATTGAGATAGTCCCACCCCCGGAGCGCCGCCGGCGGCCCGGCCAAGCCGGTTCCGCGGCGGCCGCTTGATGCGCTTGACGATCTGATTTGGAGATGGACGAAATGAACGATGTGCCAAGCTATGTTCGAAAGCTGGTCGTGCAGGTGGACGAAGTCCGCCGCGAGATGGGCCGCGACGTCAGCCCGCCCACGCGCCGCGCGCTGGCCATGGCGGTGATCCACAACCCCTGTGCCGGCCGCTACGTCGAGCAATTGGACGAGTTGATCGCCATCGGCGAAGAATTGGGCGGCCTGCTCGGCGACAAGTGTGTTCAGGCACTCGGCATCAGCCCCGCCCAGGCGCACAGCTACGGCAAGGCGGCGATCGTCGGCGAGGCCGGCGAGCTGGAGCATGCCGCGGCCATCCTTCACCCCAAGCTGGGCGCACCGCTGCGCCGTTCGGTGGACAAGGGCGCCGCGCTCGTGCCATCGGCCAAGAAGCAGGGCGGCGTGGGCACAGCGGTGGACGTGCCGCTGGGTCACAAGGACGCGGCCTTCGTGCGCAGCCATTTCGACGCGATGGAGGCCCGCGTGGCCGACGCACCGCGGTCCGACGAGATCGTGGTGGCGGTGGTCGTCACCGACAGCGGCCGACCGCTGCCGCGGATCGGCGGCCTGCAGGTCGGCGAGATCGTGGGCCAGGACGGCTTGCGTTGAGGTTTGTGGTTATCGTTCGAATTGTTTCCGCCTTCGTTCACCTTCAACCCTGAGGACTCCCCCATGCTCCGTCGCACCCTGCTCGCCTCCGCCCTGATGTCGGCGGCCGTTTTGTCCCACGCTCAAGCGCTGATCAAGATCGGCGAGGTCAACAGCTACAAGGTGCAGCCCGCCTTCCTCGAGCCCTACAAGAAGGGCATGGAGCTGGCCGTCGAAGAGATCAACGCCGCGGGCGGCCTGAATGGCAAGAAGGTGCAGCTGATCACGCGCGACGACAACGGCAACCCGGGCGACGCCGTGCGCGCCGCCGAAGAGCTGGTGTCGCGCGAGAAGGTGGACGTGCTCACCGGCGCCTTCCTGTCCAACATCGGACTGGCGCTCACCGACTTCGCCAAGCAGAAGAAGTTCTTCTACCTCGCGTCCGAGCCACTCACCGACAAGATCGTCTGGGGCAACGGCAACCACTACACCTTCCGTCTGCGGCCGTCCACCTACATGCAGGCCGCGATGCTGGTGCCCGAGGCGGCCAAGCTGAAGAAGAAGCGCTGGGCCATCGTCTACCCCAACTACGAATACGGCCAGTCGGCGGCGGCCACCTTCAAGCAATTGCTCAAGGCCGCGCAGCCGGACGTGGAGTTCGTGGTCGAGCAAGCCCCGCCGCTGGGCAAGCTCGATGCCGGCAGCGTGACCCAGGCATTGGCCGATGCCAAGCCGGACGCGATCTTCAACGTGCTATTCGGCGCCGACCTGTCCAAGTTCGTGCGCGAGGGCAACACGCGCGGCCTGTTCCAGGGCCGCGAGGTGGTGAGCCTGCTCACCGGCGAGCCCGAGTACCTCGATCCGTTGAAGGACGAAACGCCCAACGGCTGGATCGTCACCGGCTACCCCTGGTACGGCATCCAGACGCCCGAGCACAAGGCCTTCTTCCTGGCCTACCACCGCAAGTACAACGACTATCCGCGCCTGGGCTCGGTGGTGGGCTACAGCGCCATCCAGTCGCTGGCCGCCGGCATCAAGAAGGCCAAGAGCACCGACACCGAAAAGCTCATCGCCGCCTTCAAGGGCCTGGAGGTGATGACGCCGATGGGCAAGGCGGTCTATCGCGCGCAGGACCACCAGTCGACGATGGGTGCGTTCATCGGCAAGACCAAGAACGAGGGCGGCAAGGGCACGATGGTGGACTACCGCTACCTGGATGGCGCCAAGTTCCAGCCCAGCGATGCCGAGGTGGCCAAGCTGCGCCCGGCCAATTGATCCCCCCCGCAAGCGCCTGCGGCGCCTCCCCCCAGGGGGCGCCGCCAGCGGCCCGGCAAAGCCGGTTCCGCGGCGGCCGTTTGCATCCGTTGCCACAGGCAGCTCGTATGGCCAGCAACCCTCGCGCATGACACTTTCGGCATTTCTTGTTCAGCTGCTCAACGGGCTGGCCGGTGCCTCGTCGCTGTTCATGGTGGCTGCGGGCCTGTCGCTGATTTTCGGTGTTACCCGTATCGTCAATTTCGCGCACGGCTCGTTCTTCATGCTGGGCGTCTACATTGCGTACACCGTGGTGGACCGCTTCAGTGCCACGGGCCTGAGCTTCTGGCCGGCGCTGGCCTTGGCGGCTCTGGCGGTGGGAGTGATCGGTGCGTTGGTGGAGGTGGTGCTGCTGCGCCGCATCTACCGCGCACCGGAGCTGTTCCAGTTGCTGGCCACCTTCGCGCTGGTGCTGGTGATCAAGGACGCTGCGCTCTACCTTTGGGGCGCCGAGGACCTGCTGGGGCCGCGCGCGCCTGGCTTCACCGGGGCGGTGGAGATCCTGGGCCACCGCTTTCCCAGCTATGACCTGTTGCTGATCGTGGTCGGCCCGTTGGTGCTCGGCGCGCTGTGGCTGCTGCTCACCCGCACGCGATGGGGCACCCTGGTGCGGGCGGCCACGCAGGACCGCGAGATGGTGGGCGCCCTCGGCGTGAACCAGGCCTGGCTGTTCACCAGCGTGTTCGCGCTGGGTTCCATGCTGGCGGGGCTGGGCGGCGCGTTGCAGTTGCCGCGCGAGCCGGCGGCGCTGGGGCTGGATCTGCTCACCATCGGCGATGCATTCGTGGTGGTGGTGGTGGGCGGCATGGGCTCGATCCCGGGCGCCTTCGTCGCGGCGCTGCTGATTGCCGAGATCAAGGCGATCTGCGTCGGTCTGGGCACCGTGCATGGGTTCGGCTTTGATTTCTCGTTCTCCAAGCTCACCCTGGTGGTCGAGTTCCTGGTCATGGCGCTGGTGCTGGTGCTGCGGCCCTGGGGCCTGATGGGCAAGCCGCAGGCCGCCAGCCGCAGCAGTGCACCGGCCGAGGCGCCGCTGCAACCGGCCCCGCGCCTGCTGCGCTTTGCGGCCGCGTGGTTCATGGCCGCCTTGATCGCGCTGCCGCTGGTCACCGCGGGCAGCCCTTACGTCACCGTGCTGGCGATCGATCTGCTCACCGCCGCGCTGTTCGCCGCCAGCCTGCACTTCATGATGGGGCCGGCGGGCATGCATTCGTTCGGGCACGCCGCCTATTTCGGATTGGGCGCGTACGCGGCGGCGCTGCTGATGCTCAAGGGGGGCTGGCCGATGGAGGCCGCACTGGTCGCGGCGCCACTGTTCGCCGCAGCGGGTGCGCTGGTGTTCGGCTGGTTCTGCGTGCGCCTGTCGGGGGTGTACTTGGCCATGCTCACGCTGGCTTTCGCGCAGATCGTCTGGTCGGTGGCCTTCCAGTGGGACGACTTCACCGGCGGCAGCAACGGCCTGACCGGCGTGTGGCCGGCCGAGTGGCTGTCGGACAAGCGCGCCTACTACTTCGTCACCTTGGCCCTGGTGGCCGGCGGCACCCTGCTGTTGCGCCGCATGCTGTTCTCGCCCTTCGGCTATGCCATGCGCGCCGGTCGCGATTCGCCGCTGCGCGCCGATGCCATCGGCATCGACGTGCCCCGCATCCAGTGGGCCACCTTCGTGCTGGCGGCCTTGTTCGCCGGGCTGGCCGGGGCGCTGTTTGCCTTCAGCAAGGGCAGCATCTCGCCGGACAGCATGGCCGTGGGCAAATCGGTGGACGGCTTGGTGATGGTGCTGCTGGGCGGCTTGCAGACCTTGTCCGGCCCGATCGTCGGGGCCGTCACCTTCACGTGGCTGCAGGACAGCGTGGCCCGCTCCACCGACTACTGGCGCGCCCTGTTGGGCGGCATCATCCTGCTGCTGGTGCTGGCCTTTCCGCAGGGCATCGCGGGCTTCGTCGACCAGCTCTTCCAGCGCCGGGACGCCAAGTCATGAGCGCCCCAAGGACGCCGCCAAGCGGCGCCCGTCCCCCGTGGGGGTCAAGCAAAGTGGCAGAGCCACATTTGCTTGAGAGCGACGCCTTGCCTGCGTTGCTTCAAGTGCAGGGCCTGGGCAAGTCCTTCGGTGGCAATCGCGCCGTGGACGACATCAGCTTCAGCGTGGCTGCGGGCGAGTTGCTGGCGCTGATCGGTCCCAATGGCGCGGGCAAGTCCACCACCTTCAACATGGTCAACGGCCAGTTGAAGCCCGACGCCGGCTCGATCCAGCTCGACGGCACCGAACTCATCGGCCGCAAGCCGCGCGACATCTGGAAGCTGGGCGTGGGACGCACCTTCCAGATTGCCGAGACCTTCGCCTCGCTCACGGTGGTGGAGAACGTGCAGATGGCGTTGCTGTCGGCCGACGCGAAGCTGTATTCACTGTTCACCCGGGCCGCTGGCCACAAGCGCGACGAGGCGCTGGCCCTGCTCGATCAGGTGGGCATGGTGAGCCAAGCCGACCGGCCCTGCAGTGTGCTGGCCTATGGCGACGTGAAGCGGGTGGAACTGGCCATCGCGATGGCGAACCGGCCGAAGCTGCTGCTGATGGACGAACCCACCGCCGGCATGGCACCCAAGGAGCGCAACGAACTGATGGCCCTGACCAAGCGCCTGGTGGTCGAGCGCGGCCTGGCCGTGCTGTTCACCGAGCACAGCATGGACGTGGTCTTTGCGCACGCCGACCGCCTGATCGTGCTGGCCCGCGGCCGCCTGATTGCCGAAGGCTCGGCCACCGAGATACGCGATCACCCCAAGGTGCAGGAGGTCTACTTCGGCTCCGGCAAGACCTTCGAGAAGAAGGCGGCGGTGGCTCCATGAGCAGCACCGACAGCTTGCTCGATGTCGCTCAGCTCAGCGCCTGGTATGGCGCGGCGCAGATCCTGTTCGATGTGAACCTGCAGGTGCAACGCGGCGAGGTGGTGGCGCTGATGGGCCGCAATGGCGCAGGCAAGTCCACCACGCTGAAGACCATCATGGGCCTGCTGGACAAGCGCCGCGGCGTGCTGCGCTTCATGGGACAGGACATCTCGCGCCGCCCGTCGCACGAGATCGCGCGGCTGGGCCTGGGCTTCGTGCCGGAGGACCGGCGCATCTTCAGCGACCTGACGGTGTCGGAGAACCTCGAGGTCGGCCGCCAGCCCGCGCGGCGTTGGCCCGATGGCAGCGCCGCACCGCTGTGGACGACGGCCGAAGTGTTCAAGCTCTTCCCCAACCTGGGCGAAATGCCCCTGCGCCTGGGCGGGCGCACCAGCGGGGGCGAGCAGCAGATGCTCACCGTGGCGCGCACGCTGATGGGCAACCCCTTTCTCGTGCTGCTGGACGAGCCCAGCGAGGGTGTGGCCCCGGTGATCGTGGAGCAGATGGCGCACATGATCCTGGCGCTGAAGGCGCAGGGCGTGAGCATCCTGCTGTCCGAGCAGAACATGCATTTCGCGGAGTTGGTGTCGGATCGGGCCTACGTGCTCGAGAAAGGCCAGATCCGTTTCCAGGCCTCCATGGCCGAGCTCGCCGCCAATGACGAGGTGCGGCGGGCGTATTTGTCGGTGTGATCTCGTCGTGGTCGTTCTTCAGAAGGGGTATCGCAATGCAGATCCATGATCGCCGTTTCTTTCTCCAGGCGCTGTCGCTGACCGGTTTGGCCACCGCCGTGCCGAGCTTTGCCGCCGGCAAGATCAAGCCCGGTGCCAACGCTGTGCTGATCGTGGTGGATGTGCAGAACTGCTTCGTCACCGGTGGCACGCTGCCCGTGGCCAAGGGCGAGGAGGTGGTGCCGGTGATCAACAAGATCGCCGCCGCCTTCCAGAACATCGTGGCCACGCAGGACTGGCACACGGCCGGCCACGCCTCGTTCGCCAGCAGCTACGCGGGCAAGAAGCCCTTCGAGACCACCACGCTGAAGTATGGGCAACAGGTGCTGTGGCCCGACCACTGCGTGCAGGGCACCGACGACGCGGCCCTGCACAAGGACCTGAAGTTGCCCACCGCGCAGCTGATCATTCGCAAGGGCTACAACAAGGGCGTGGACAGCTACTCGGCCTTCGAGGAGGCCGACCGCAAGACGGTCACTGGCCTGGCCGGCTACCTGAAGGCGCGTGGCATCAAGAGCGTCTACGTCACCGGCCTGGCGACCGACTTTTGCGTGGCCTGGACGGCGATGGACGCGCGCAAGGCCGGCTTCGAGGTGTCGGTGATCGAGGACGCCTGTCGCGGCATCGACCTCAATGGCTCGGTGGCGGCGGCCTGGAAGCAGATGAGCGCCAAGGGCGTGAAGCGCATCCAGTCCGCCGATCTCGATCTGGCGTGATGTCGGCTTGAGCGAGTCCATCGCGCTGCACGTCAACGGCCAGGTGCTGCACCTGGCCGTGCCCGGCAGCGCGCCGCTGCTGCAGGTGCTGCGCAACGACCTGCAGCTCAACGGGCCGAAGTACGGCTGCGGCCTGGGCGAGTGCGGCGCCTGCATGGTGTTGATCGATGGCGTGGCGGCACGCGCTTGCACCATCCCGGTGGCCGGTGTGGCCGGGCGTGAAGTCACCACGCTGGAAGGCCTGGGCTCGGTATCGGCGCCGCACCCGGTGCAACAGGCCTTCATCGACACGCAGGCGGCGCAGTGCGGCTATTGCCTGAACGGCATGATCATGACCACCGTGGCGCTGCTGCGCCGCCGGCCACGACCCACACCGGGCGAGGCCAGGGCAGCCCTGTCGCACAACCTGTGTCGATGCGGGACGCACCTCGAGATCCTGGCCGCGGTGCAGCGAGCCGCCGAGTTGCAATCAAAGTGAACGTCCCGCGATGACGCCGCTTCCACGCTGGTGCCAGTGGCGCACCCGGGCCGATTTCAGATCGGCCGCGGGTGTGTTGCTGGTGCTGCGTCAGGCCCCTGCGCCGCCGCCGCTCAGCCGGGGCCAACCCCCCATCGTGCCGGGCAACCCGGTCGAGGGCCCGGAGGTGCTGCTGGCCGTTTGCGACGACGCTCAGGTCGTGTTGCTGGCTGGCCACGTGGACCTGGGCACAGGCCTGCAGACGGCCTATGCGCAGATCGTCGCGGAGGAGCTCGATTGGCCGCTGTCGCAGGTCAGCGCGGTGCTGGGCGACACCGCCCGCGCACCCAACCAGGGCCCGACCATCGCCAGCACCTCGATCCAGATCCATGCACAGCCGCTGCGCCTGGCGGCGGCACAGGCGCGGGCTTGGCTGTTGGCGCAGGCTGCTGCGGCGTGGTCCGTTGCCATCGACCGACTCGCGCTGAGCAACGCCGAGGTCGTGCACCCGGACGGGCGCCGTATGCCGGCAGGCGAGCTGCTGGCCGGCCGGCATGTCGATTTGATGCTCGACCCGCAAACGCCGGTCAAGCCGGTGGCCGACTACCGGGTGGTCGGGCAATCGGTGCCGCGCGTGGACCTGCCGGCCAAGGCCGCTGGCGCGGCGGTGTACGTGCACGACCTGCGCCGACCCGGCATGTTGCACGGCCGCGTCGTGCGCCCGCCGTATGCCGGCATGGACGCGGGCGACTTCGTCGGCCGCAGCCTGGCCGCCGTGCACGAGGCGTCCATCGCGCACTTGCCCGGCATCGTCAAGCTGGTGGTGCAGGGCGACTTCATCGGCATCGTCGCCCAGCGTGAAGAACAGGCTGAAGCCGCGATGCAGGCCTTGCGCGTCGATTGGCACCCCTTCACGCCGCTGCCGCGCCTGGACGATCTGGCGCAGGCGATCAGCCAGCATCCATCGACGCCGCGCGTGGTGGCCGAGCATGGTGATGTGGAGGCCACGCTGGCCAGCGTGGCGCAGCGCCTGGACCGCACCTATGTGTGGCCCTACCAGATGCACGCGTCCATTGGCCCATCGTGCGCCGTGGCCGAATGGACGACGGGCGGTCCGGGTGAACGGCGGCTCACCGTTTGGGCCGGCACGCAGAACCCGCATGTGTTGCGTGCCGACCTGGCGCAACTGACCGGCCTGGCCGACACCGCGATCGAGGTCGTGCGTCTGGAAGCCGCCGGCTGCTATGGCCGGAACGGCGCGGACGACGTGGCCGCCGATGCGGCCTTGCTGGCCCGCGCGGCCGGCGCCCCGGTTCGCGTGCAACTCAGCCGCGAGCAGGAGCACGCCTGGGAGCCCAAAGGCGCCGCCCAGCTGATGCAGGTGCGTGGCGGATTGAACGACGATGGCTCGGCCGCCGCCTGCGATTTCCAGACCAGCTACCCGAGCAATGGCGCACCCACCTTGGCCTTGCTGCTCACTGGCACCATCGAGCCAGTGGCGCAGGCCTTCGAGATGGGCGATCGCACCGCGGTGCCGCCTTATGGCTATGGCCACCAGCGCGTCACCGTCCACGACATGGCGCCGATCCTGCGCGCGTCATGGCTGCGCGGCGTGTCGGCCTTGCCCAATTCGTTCGCGCATGAGAGCTACATCGACGAACTGGCCACGGCGGCCGGGGTCGATCCGGTGGACTATCGCCTGCGCCACCTGTTGGACGAACGCGCCGCCGAGCTCGTGCGCGCCACCGCTGCCAAGGCCGCCTGGCGGCCGCACACCGTGCCGCAGCAGCAAGGCGCGAAGTCGGGGGCGGATGGCGACTGGCTGCAGGGCCAGGGCTTTGCCTATGCGCGCTACGTGCACAGCAAGTTCCCCGGCTTCGGTGCGGCCTGGGCGGCCTGGGTGGCCGATGTGGAGGTGAACCGCCAGACCGGCGAGGTGCATGTCAGCCGCGTGGTGGTGGGCCACGATGCAGGCTTGATGGTGAACCCGGCGGGCGTGCAGCAACAGGTGCATGGCAACGTGCTGCAGACCACCAGCCGCGCGCTGAAGGAGCGCGTGCAGGTGGACCCCGAAACGCGTGCGGTCACCAGCCGCGAATGGGGCACCTACCCGATCCTCGGCTTCCGCGAGGTGCCGGTGGTGGAGGTGATGCTGATGCCGCGCCCCGGCGAGCCGGCCATGGGGGTGGGTGAGTCCGCCTCGGTGCCCGGCACGGCGGCCATTGCCAATGCCATCTTTGACGCCACGGGGGTGCGCTTTCGCAACCCGCCCTTCACGCCGGAGGTGGTGCGCGCAGCGATCAACCCCTTGCCGGCGCCGGAGCCAGAGCAAGGCACCCGCTCAGCGATCAGTCTGCCGACCGGGCCCGTGGTCTCCAGCGATCCACAGCGCAGCCGCAAGCGCCCCTGGGCCGTCGCCGCAGCGCTGGCCGGTGGTCTGATCGGGCTGGGCGCGGCCGCCGTGGGCTGGCGGCCTGCCATCGCGCCGGTCAACGCGTCGGCGGCAGGCCTGCACAGCGCCGAGACGTTGGAGCGTGGCCGTCAACTGGCCGCGCTGGGCAACTGCGTCCACTGCCACACGGCGCCGGGTGGCGCACCAAACGCCGGTGGGCGGGCCATGGTGACGCCCTTCGGCACCATCCACAGCACCAACCTCACGCCCGATGCGGACACCGGCATCGGGCGCTGGTCCTTCAGCGCCTTCCAGCGCGCGATGCGCGAGGGCGTGTCGCGCGACGGCCGGCATCTCTATCCGGCCTTCCCCTACACCGCCTTCAGCCGGACCACCGATGAAGACCTGCAGGCCCTGTATGCGCACCTGATGTCGCAGCCTGCGCTGAGCGCCGAGACGCCCGCCAACGAAATGCGCTTTCCATTCAACCAGCGCCCCTTGATGGGGCTTTGGAATGCGCTGAACCTGCAGGTGGGGCCGACGCCCGCCGTGGCCGCGCGCAGCGCGCAATGGAACCGCGGCGCCTACCTGGTCAACGGGCTGGGCCATTGCACCGCCTGCCACACACCGCGCGATGCGCTGGGCGCGGAGCAGTCGGCCCACGCCTACCTCACCGGCGCGGCCGTCCAGGGTTGGGACGCTCCCGCCCTTGGCGCCTTGAGTCGTTCGCCCGTGCCCTGGACCGAGGACGCGCTGCTGCGCTACCTGCGGCAAGGCCACAGTGCCGAACACGGCATCGCGGGGGGCTCGATGGCGCCGGTCGTGCGTGGCCTGGCCACGCTGCCAGAGAGCGATGTGCGGGCGATGGCGCACTACCTGATGAGCCTGCAGGCGCCGCTGCGCACTCGCCTGTCCGCCGAGGTGCTGCTGGCCCGGAGCCAGGCACAGGCGGCGGTGCTGCGCGGCCCGGCCCAGCGACTGTTCGAAGGTGCTTGCGGCGCCTGCCATCACGAGGGCGACGGCCCGCAGGTGCTGGGCCTGAACCTGCCGCTGGCGCTGAATGGCAACCTGCATGCCGAGCGGCCGGACAACCTGCTGCGTACCATCCTCGACGGCATCCCCGAGCCGGCCTTCACGGCCATCGGCCACATGCCAGCGTTCCGTCATGCGTTGGACGATCGACAGCTGGCCGAGCTGGTGGCGCACCTGCGCCAGCGATTCGCGCCCGACCAAGCGGCCTGGACCGACCTGCCGGCGGCTGTGGCCAGGGCCCGCGCGGCGGTGCATTGAGTCGGCGAACCGGGGTCTGAGGATGTCTGCTTCCGCGAAAGGCCTGTGGCTGGGCGTGGCGGCGATGGCCATGTTTGGCTTGACCCTGCCGATGACGCAGCTCGCCATCGGCACGACCGACGCGCCGCGCCTGTCGCCCTGGTTCGTCACCTTCGGGCGTGGCGTGGTGGCGGCCGGGTTGTCGACGGTGCTGTTGCTGGCCACGCGTTCGCCTTGGCCGCAGCGCCCGCATTGGGGGCCATTGGCCATCGCTGCCGTGGGCAATGCCATCGCCTACCCCTTGCTGCTGGCCTGGGCGCTGCGCTCCGTGCCCACCGCACACGCCGCCGTGGTCACGGCCCTGGCGCCGCTGATGACGGCCGTGGTGGCGGCGCTGGTGATGCGGCAGCGCGTGGGGCCCCTGTTCTGGGCCTGCGCCGTGGCGGGCTGCGGCCTGGTGGTGGCGTTTTCGCTGTGGCGGGCACAGCAGGCTGGACATGGCTTCGCGCTGGTGGCGGAGGATGGCTGGCTGGCCATCGCGGTTCTGGCCGCCTCGGTGGGCTATGTGTTCGGCGCGCGTGTCACGCCCGCGCTGGGCGCCGAGCGAACGATCTGCTGGGTGACGTTGGTGGCCTTGCCGGTGACCTTGCCAGGCGCATTGCTGAACTGGCCCACGCAGGCGCCAGAGCCCGTGGCCTTGGCGGGATTTGCCTACGTCAGCCTGTTCTCGATGTGGGCCGCGTTCTTTGCGTGGTATCGCGCATTGGCCCTGGGCGACGCGGTGCGCGTCAGCCAGGTGCAACTGCTGCAGCCCTTCTTCGCGATGGCCTTTGCCTGGCCACTGCGCGGTGAACGCATCGAGCTGGCCAGCCTGGGCTTTGCGGCGGCGGTGATGGTGACGGTGTGGCTGGGCCGGCGCAGCTCGGCGCCGTCCCGCTGAGGCCCTCTGTGGCGTCGGCTGCGATCTCGCCGCAGGCCGGCCGAGGTGCCTGGCGTCAGCGCAGCCAGGCCAGCGCGCCCAGCGCCGCCGGCAGGCCCACCATGGCCAGCAGCGTGGACACCGTCACCAGCCCGGCCACGTAGGCCCCATGCCCGCCCATGCGCACCGCCAGCACGTAGGCGCTGCCCGCGGTGGGCATCGCCGCGAAGGCCACGATCACCGCCTGCTGCAAGGGTGGCAGACGCAGCGCGAGCACCAGCGCAATCGCGGTCATCGGCAGCGCGGCATGGCGGATGGCCAGGAACCCGACGGCCAGCCAGGGCGCCTCGCGCAGCGCGCCGAAGCGCAGGCCGGAGCCCACCGCCATCAGGCCCAGCGGCAGTGCGGCCATACCCATGCGCGACAGCGTCACCGTCGCCAGGTCCGGCAGCTTCAGACCCGCCAGGTTGGTCAGCAAGCCCGCCAGGGTGGCCAGGATCAGCGGGTTGCGTGCCAATTCACCCAGCAGGCCCTTGTCGCCGTGGCGCGCCAGGGGCAGCACCGCCGCCACATTGACCACCGGCACGCACACCGACACCAGCAAGGCGAGCCAGGCCAGGCCCTGCGCACCGGCCAGGCGCTCGGCCAGCGCCAGCGCCACGTAGGAATTGAAGCGGAATGCGGTTTGTGCGCCGGAGGCATGCATCAGCGGGTCCACACCGGGCGCCAGTCGCAATGCGTAGGCCAGGGCCACGCCCACCGCCGAAATGGCCAGTCCCAGGCCCCCCAGCTGGACCAGCGTGTCCAACTGCATCGGCTGGCGCACGATGGAAATGAACAACAGCGCCGGGAACAGCACAAAGTAAACGAGCCGCTCGGCCCCATCCCAGACCGTGCGGTTCAGCCCCGTGTGGTTGCAGATGGCATAGCCCATCAGGATCAGGGCGAAGTCGGGCAGCAGCAGCAACAGGTCGGGCATGCGCGGGAGTGTGCCAGTGCCGGGCGGCGCGGCTCATCACCCGCGCTTGCGGGGTCGTGTCGGCCAGAAGCCGGCTTGCTGCGTTGTGCACCTCGTCCATCACCACCGAGAGCCTCAGCACGATGAACCCAACGCGCCGCATTGCCCTGCTCAGCCTGCTGCTGGCGCTCGCAGCCCCCGTGGCCCAGGCCGGTGATTCGGCCACCGAGATCTCGGGGGTGCGCTTCGAGCCCAAGCTGCAACTGGGCGGCCAGGCCCTGGTGCTCAATGGTGTCGGCCTGCGCGCCCGATCCATCCTGAAGGGCTATGCAGCAGGCTTGTACCTGGGCCACCGCGCGGGTGCCGTCCTGCAGGTGCTGGCGCAAGACGGCCCTAAGCGCCTGCAGATGCGCATGTTGCTGGACGTGCCTGTGGCGGAGTTCGTCAAGGCCTTCCACAAGGGCGTGGACCGCAACACCCCGGAAGACCAGCATGCTGCGCTGGCCGAGCGCATGGGCCAGTTCGATGCGCAGATCCAGCCACTGGGCAAGGTTCGCTCGGGCGACACAGTGAACCTGGACTACCTGCCCAGCCAGGGCATGCTGATGTCGCACAATGGCCGCGTCATCGGCGCACCCATTCCGGGGGCCGACTTCTACAGCGCCATCCTGCTGATCTTCATCGGCGACAAGCCGGTGGACGACAAGCTCAAGCTGGGGTTGCTGGGCCAGGCAGCGGGCTGACGTGCCGGCCGCTGGGGTGACCGCCGCGGCCACTGCGATGACGCAAGGCGGCGCTGGCACGGGCGGGCACAATGGCCCGGCCGTTTGCACGATTCCGCTGGAGACCATCGCCATGAAGCAACTCACGACCCGTCTGGCCACCTTGCTGCTCGCCGCGGCACCGCTGGCTGCGTTCGCCCAGGCCTACCCCACCAAGCCCGTTCGGCTGGTGGTGCCCTTCGCCCCCGGTGGCACCACCGACATCGTGGCCCGCGTGGTGTCCGAGAAGATTTCGCTGGCGTTGGGCCAGCCCATGATCGTCGAGAACAAGGCCGGCGGCGGCGGCTCGGTGGGCGCCACCGAGACGGCACGTTCCGCGCCGGACGGCTATTCGCTGGGCATGGCCACCGTCTCCACCACGGCGGCCAACCCGGCCATCAACCCCAAGCTGGCCTACAACCCGCTGACCGATTTCACGCCCATCATCAACGTGGCGGCCACGCCCAACGTGATCGCGGTGCACCCGTCATTCCCGGCGCGCGACTACAAGGGCTTCGTGGCCGAGTTGAAGAAGTACCCGGGCAAGTACAGCTATTCCAGTTCCGGCACCGGTGGCATCGGCCACCTGCAGATGGAGTTGTACAAGAACCTGTCGGGCACCTTCGTTGCGCACATTCCCTACCGCGGTGCCGGCCCGGCACTCAATGACACCGTGGCTGGCCAGGTGGCCATCATCTTCGACAACATGCCCTCGGCGCTGCCCTTCATCAAGGACGGCCGCCTGATTCCCATCGTCGTGGCGGCGCCGCAGCGCCTGTCCCAGCTGCCCAACGTGCCCACCTTCAAGGAGGTGGGTCTGGAGCCGGTGAACCGCATGGCCTACTACGGCATCTACGGCCCCAAGGGCCTGTCCAAAGAGGTGGTGGACAAGGTGCACGACGCGGTGAAGAGGACCGTGGCCCTGCCCGATGTGAAGAAGCGCATCGAGGACACCGGCTCGCTGATCGTGGCCAACACGCCGGCCGAATTCACCGCCCAGATCAAGGCCGAGTTCGAGGTCTACAAGAAGGTGGTCGACGGGCAGAAGCTCAAGCTCGACTGAAGCTCGGCAGGGGCTTCGCCGCGATGCCCGCAGGCCCGCTGCCCGCCGCGCCGGATACTCGCCCGCCGCTGCCCGCTGCCAGCGCCGCGGGCATCGACCGGTTTGTCGATGCGCTGTGGCTCGAAGACGGCCTGGCGCGGCTCACCCTCGAAGCCTACCGGCGCGACCTGCGCCTGTATGCGCAGTGGTTGGCCCACACGACCGGCCACGCGCTGGACCAGACCACCGAGCCCGATCTGCTGGGCTACATGGCCCACCGCCACGGGCTCACCCGGGCCACCACCGCCAATCGGCGGCTCACGGTGTTCAAGCGTTATTTTCGCTGGGCCTTGCGCGAGCACCTGGTCCGTGCCGACCCCACGCTGCGCCTGGGCAGCGCACGGCAGGCGCTGCGCGTGCCCAAGACCTTGTCCGAAGCCCAGGTGGAAGCCCTGCTCACGGCGCCGGATGTGACCGAGCCGCTGGGCCTGCGCGACCGCGCCATGCTCGAGCTGATGTACGCCAGCGGGCTACGAGTGAGTGAACTCGTGGACCTGAAGACCGTTCGCGTGGGCCTGAGCGAGGGTGTGTTGCGGGTGGTCGGCAAGGGCGCAAAGGAACGCCTGGTGCCCTTCGGAGGTGAAGCGCAGGACTGGATCGAACGCTACCTGGCCGATGCCCGCGCCGCGATCCTCAAGGGCCAGCGCAGCGATGCCTTGTTCGTCACCGCCCGCGGTGGGCCGATGACACGGCAGATGTTCTGGATCCTGGTCAAGCGGCATGCGGGCACGGCGGGCATCCAGGTGCCGCTGTCGCCCCACACGTTGCGCCACGCCTTCGCAACGCACCTGCTCAACCATGGCGCCGACTTGCGCGCGGTGCAGATGCTGCTGGGGCATGCCGACATCTCCACGACCACGATCTACACGCACGTGGCGCGGGAGCGGTTGAAGTCCCTGCATGCCAAGCACCATCCCCGCGGCTGACCGGCGCGACCGTGATCCGCCCAGCGGGCGACCATAGGGGTTCAGGCCGATGCCGTGGCGAGCCGGGCCGCCCAGAATGTCCCGCAGTCTCACCCACTTCGCGCTGGAGCACTTGCCATGACCATGTCCCCCAAGCTTCCCCGTCGGTCTGTGTGCGCGGCTGCGCTGGCGCTGGTGGTGGTCGGCAGCGCCTGGGGTCAGGCCTGGCCCACTCGGCCCATCACCCTGGTGGTGCCGTTTGCCGCCGGTGGCCCCACCGACATCGTCGCCCGCGCGCTGAGTGTGCCCATGGGCAAGGCGCTGGGGCAGACGGTGATCATCGAGAACAAAGTGGGTGCCGGTGGCACGGTGGCCGCCACGCTGGTGTCGCGTGCCAATCCCGATGGCTACACCTTCCTGATCCACCACAACGGCATGGCCACTGCGCCGGCTCTGTACCGCAAGCTGGCCTACAACCCGCTCACCGATTTCGAGTACGTGAGCCAGGTGATCGACGTGCCCATGACCCTGGTGGCCCGCAAGGACCTGCCCGCCAAGACCTTGCCCGAATTGCTCAGTTACCTGAAGGCCCATGGCGACAAGGTCAACCTGGCGCATGCCGGACTGGGCGCCGTCTCGCACCTGTGCGGCATGGTGTTTCGTCAGGCCGTGGGCGTGGACTTGACCACCGTGCCCTACTCGGGCACTGGCCCGGCGATGGCCGCGCTGCTGGGCGGCCAGGTCGATCTGCTGTGCGACCAGACCACGCAGACGGTGCCGCAGATCAAGGCCGGCGCGGTGCGCTTCTATGGCGTCACCACCGCCCAGCGCATCAAGGCCTTGCCCGACGCCCCGACGCTGGCCGAGCAAGGCCTCAAAGGCTTCGAGGTCATGGTCTGGCACGGCATCTATGCGCCCAAGGGCACGCCGCGTGAGGCGCTGGACAAGATGAACTCGGCGCTGCGCACGGCGTTGAAGGATCCCACCGTGACGACCCGCATGGCCGAACTCGGCGCCGAGCAGGTGCCCGAGAGCAAGCTCACGGCCGACGGCCTGCGCAGCTGGCTGAAGCAGGAGATCGAGCGCTGGGGCCCGGTGATCCGTTCGGCCGGTGTGTACGCGGATTGAGGGTTTGGTGCTGGTGCAGGCTAACCGCCGGTCTCCAGCCAGGCCAGTTCGCCCTCGGTGAATCCTGCCGCTTTGCGGGCCGCCAGGTTGAACGGCGGACGCAGCCGCGGTGCGGCGTATTGCTGCACCAATTGCGGATAGAGCGTGGCGGCGTCCAGACCGTCGCGGCGGCACAGCCAGTGGTACCAGTGGTTGCCGATGGCCACGTGGCCGATCTCCTCGCGCAGGATCACGTCGAGGATTTCCACCGCCCGGGCATCGCCGGCGCGTTGCAGCTTGGCCTGCAGCGGCGGCGTGGCGTCCAGGCCGCGGGCTTCCAAGGTCCGCGGCACCAGGGCCATGCGGGCGACGATGTCGTGCTTCGTGCGCTCGGCCATGGCCCACAGCCCGTCGTGCGCGTCGAAGTCGCCGTAGGCATGGCCCAGGCTGTGCAGGTGCTCGCTCAGCAGCGTGAAGTGCAGCGCTTCCTCGGACGCCACGCGCAGCCAGTCGCTGTAGTAGTCGGCGGGCATGCCGGCAAACCGCCACACCGCGTCCAAGGCCAGGTTGATGGTTTTTAACGAAGATCGAACTTCGCGGCCGACGCAGAAGGCCGTTGCGCAGCGGGGTGGAGACGTTCGAGGGTGGCCGACGAACAGACCCGATTGTTTAGGGTTGTCGGACACCTGCCCGCGCAAGCCGCAATGCTGCGGGCGACACCGAACTGAGGGCAGGTGTCGGACAAGCCTCGGGGAGAAACCGCTGGGGCATGCCGCAGTGATCAACCGCGCGTTCTATGGCGATTGCGCGTGCCGACGGCGGTGAATGCCGCGATGCTCGGGGTGGGCTGTCGTTGCGGCTCGGTGCCGTTGACGATCGCGGCGTCGTACGTGGACGTACAGGGACGTGCGTTGCAAGGTTGCGGGCCCGTGGATTGCCGTGTCGGCGGCCAGCGGCGCAACACCACCTGGCCGGTGGCTGCGTTGACCGTGTCGGCAAACGTGTGCGTGTCGAATGCAGCGTTCATTGCCCTGGCTGTGGTGGTGCGCGGATCAATTGGCCGCCAGGGAGGGTCTGCACGATGAGCGGCGCGCGACCGCAGTGGCGACAGACGAAAGGCCGGTGAAGCGATGCCAGCGGCCCCGTCGCAATTGGCGGCCGGCTGTGGCTTGGGGCGCGCTCAGCAACTCGCGCGCCAGCCCCAGGCTGGCCTTGCGACTGCCGTTGGCCAGCAGCCCGCAATGGCGGATCCGATGGAAGCCGCCCGGCAGCACATGCAGCAGGAAGCGGCGCATGAACTCCTCAGGCGCCAGTGTCACTGTCTTGTGTCAGGTCTGGCCGGATGACCAGTTGCGGCCCCATCCTTGGCGCGTAGTCCTTCCAGCGGAAGCTCACTCCGCGCTCGTCCATCGCGAGCAGCGACTGTTGGAGATCGCCACCCGATGCGTGTAGCGCGAGAGGTAGGCCAGCACCGCTTCGGGCCCGGCGAACAGCCGCTTGGCGTACACCACCCACTCGCATTTACGTTGCGGTGCCACCAGTCGTTGAACGCCTTCGCATCGGCCAGCGTGGCGTGCTCGCCAAAGAACTTCAGCTTGGCGGCGGATGTGCCTGCTGCAGCTCTTCGAGGAAGCGTCGGCGGAACAGCCGCGACAGCACCGGCACCGACAGGAAGAACCCCGGCCGGCACCGGTACCCATTGCTTGCCGTCGGGCGAGAGCCCGCCGCCGGGCACGACGGCGTGCACATGCGGGTGGTGCGTCAGCGCCGAGCCCCAGGTGTGCAGCACCAGCGTGGCACCGATGCGCGCCCAGGTGCTTGGGATCGCGGCGATGGTCTGCAGCACCTCGGCGGCCACGTCGAACAGAGGCCATAGACCATGGCCTTGTTCCGGTACGCCAGGTCAGCAATAGGCGCGGGCAGCGTGAGACCACGTGGTAGTACTCGACCGGCAGCAGATCCGCCTGCGGGCATCGAGCCAGCGCTTGGCCGCCGTGCTCTGGCACTTCGGGCAGTGCCTGTTGCGGCATGAGTTGTAGGCCACCTGATCCGGTGCCGCAGCCCTCGCAGCGCAGACATGCCCGCCCAGGGCCGCCGTGCGGCACTGGGTGATGGCGGTCATCACCTTCAGTTGAGCCAGGCTCAGATGGCCGCGCTGCGCCTCGCGCCGCGCTGGGCCATGCTCACGGAAGATGTCGGCGACCTCCAGGCGGGCCGCCCCATGGTGGCAACCTCAGGACGGCGGTAAAGGCTCCAGCGGGCCGAGCACCTCGCGCAACAAGTCGGGCCACGTGGACGTAAATCGATGTGGTCTCCAGCTTCTTGTGCCCGGAGCAAGACCTGGATCACACGGATGTCAACCTTGTGCTCCAGCAGATGAGTGGCAAAGAGTGGCGCAGCGTGTGCGTCGTCACACGCTTAGCGATACCAGCGGCCGACGCGGCGTCGTGCACGACGCGATTGAGCGCCGGCGGTCAGCACGTCCATCGGATCCATGCCCGGAAACAGCCAACCGCCGGCGGCATCCTGCCCTGGGCATGGCGCGGCCTTCCACCGCGCGCAGGCGCTGCAACACCACGGGGCTGAGCATCGCGTAGCGGTCACCAGCGCCCCTGCCCTGTTCGACGCGTAACGCCATGCGCTGGCTGTCGACGGCGCCGATCGCCACCGCAGACCTCGTTGGCGCGGCAGGCCGGCGCCGTAAGCCACCGACAGCGCTGCCTGGTCGTGACGTTTGCGCGCCGCGGCGATCAGCCGTGGCCTCCTGCGTGCTCAAGACCACGGGCACCGTGCGCGGCAGCTTCACCGGGTGCATCCGGGCCATCAAGTCGACACGCCCAACGTGATGTCGAAGAAGAACCAGGCCGGACAGCGTGGCGTTCAGGGTGATCCGCGACGTGCGAGTCAGCCAGGGCGCAGCTGGAAGTTGCGCGGGTCTTCGACCGTCGCGCGTATCGGGCGCGCGCTCCGGGGTGGGCGGTCCAACTTGCGAACAGCGCGAATGTAGGCCTGCTGGGTCTGTGTCTTCCAGCTTGCGCATGCGCATGTCTTCGGTCATGCGCTGACGCAGCGGCGATGCCCTGTGCGGGTGGTCGTGTCCATGGTTGCAGCTCCGTTGATGGGCGGGCGGATTGCCTCGATCCAACTTCGCGGAACCAGCGATGACGAAACACCAGCCTGTACGAAGCGCCTACCGCGGGCTGGAACGATCCGCCAGCCATGACCTGTCTGGCCAATGCCGGCTTTCACGGCGAACTGCGGCTGAGCCTTGGACTTCCCGGGCAAAGCTTCCCGCGCTGTTGAAGGCGCGTGCGGCCCGCAAAGCCGGCGTGTTAACGCTCAGGCGCCGTAATCGCTCCAGCGTGAAGCCGTGCGGGTC
>JADKIA010000028.1 GCA_016721465.1 Ideonella sp.
CGTTCGAGGGTGGCCGACGAACAGACCCGATTGTTTAGAGTTGTCGGACACCTGCCCGCGCAAGCCACAATGCTGCGGGCGACGCAGGACAGAGGGCAGGTGTCGGACAAGCCTCGGGGGAGAAACCGCAGGGCATGCCGCAGTGGCGCGATCAACCGCGCGTTCTATGGCGATTGCGCGTGCCGACGGCGGTGGATGCCGCGATGCTCGAAATTGGGCTGTCGTTGCGGCTCGGTGCAGTTGACGATCGCGGCGTCGTACGTGGACGTACGGGACGTGCGTTGCAAGGTTGAGGCCCGTGGATTGCCGTATCGGCGACCAGCGGCGCAACACCACACAGCCGGTGGCTGCGTTGAGCCGTGTCGGCAAACGTGTGCGTGTCGAATGCAGCGTTCATTGCCACTGGCTGTGGTGGTGCGCGGATCGAGGTGGCCGCGGGTAAAGAGTCTGCACGATGAGCAGCGCGCGACCGCGGTGGCGACGAACGAAGGCCGGTGGCGATGCCAGCAGCCCCGTCAGTGATGGCGACGCTGTGGCTTAGGCGCGCTCAGCAACTCGCGCGCCAGCCCCAGGCTGGCCTTGCAACTACCGTTGACCAGCAGCCCGCAATGGCGGATGCGATGGAAGCCGCCCGGCAGCACAATGCAGCGGGAAGCGGCGCATGAACTCCTCAGGCGCCAGTGTCATGGTCTTGTGTCGGGTCTGGCCGGATGCACCAGTTGCGGCCCCATCCTTGGCACGCGATAGTCGCTTCAGCAGAGCTCACTGCGCGCTCGTCCATCGCGACAGACGACTGTTGGAGATCGCCACCCGATGGGTAGCCCAGCGCGACAAAGGCGACCAGCACGCTTCGGGCCCGGCGAACGGCCGCTTGGCGTACACCACACTCGCATTTACGTTGCAGTGCCACCAGTCGTTAAAGACGCCTTCGCATCGGCCAGCGTGGCGTGCTCGCCAAAGAACTTCAGCTTGGCGGCAGTGTGCCTGCTGCAGCTCTTCGAGGAAGCGTCGGCGGAACAGCCGCGATACGCGCACCGACAGGAAGAACCCGATGGCACGCTACACATTGCTTGCCGTCAGGCGAGGCCGCCGCCGGGCACGACGTGCGCATGCAGGTGGTGCGTCAGCGCCGAGCCCCAGGTGTGGGCACCGCGTGGCACCGATCGCGCGCCCAGGTGCTTGGGATCAGCGGCGATGGTCTGGCGCACTGGCGGCCACGTCGAACAGAGGCCACAGACCACGGCCTTGTTCTCGATACGCCCGGCGAGGTCAGCAATAGGCGCGGGCAACGTGAAGACCACGTGGTGCAGTACTCGACCGGCAGCAGATCCGCCTGCCGGGCATCGAGCCAGCGGCGGCCGCCGTGCTCTGGCACTTCGGGCAGTGCCTGTTGCGGCATGGATAGGGCCACCTGATCGGTGCCGCAGCCACTCGCAGCGCAAGACATGCCCGCCCAGGGGCCGCCGTGCGGCACTGAGTGATGGGCCGACATCACCTTCAGTTGAGCCAGGCTCAGATGGCCGCGCGCTGCGCCTCGCGCCACCGCTGGGCCATGCTCACGGGAAGATGTCGGCGACCTCAGGGCGGCCGCCCCATGGTGGTAACCCCAGGACGGCGGTAAAGGCTCCAGCGGGCCGAGCACCGCGCAACAAGTCGGTGGCCACGTGGACGGAAATCGATGTGGTCTCCAGCTTCTTGTGGCCCAGCAAGACCTGGATCACACGGATGTCAACCTTGCGCTCCAGCAGATGTGTGGCAAAGGAGTGGCGCAGCGTGTGCGTCGTCACACGCTTGGCGATACCAGCGGCCGACGCGGCGTCGTGCACGGCGCGGTTGAGCTGGCGCGGGGTCAGCGGGTCCATCGGATCCATGCCCGGAACAGCCAACCGCCGGGCAGCATCCTGCCCTGGGCATGGCCCACGCGCCACCACGCGCGCAGGCGCTGCAGCACCACGGGGCTGAGCATCGCGCAGTCGCCGGCACCCTTGCCCTGTTCGACACGTAACGCCATGCGCTGGCTGTCGACGTCGCCGATCTTCAGCCGGCAGACCTCGTTGGCGCGCAGGCCGGCGCCGTAGCCACCGACAGCGCTGCACGGTGCTTTGACGTTCCGCGCCGCGGCAATCAACTGAGTGGCCTCCTGCGTGCTCAGAACCACGGGCACCGTGCGCGACAGCCACCGGCTGCATCCGGGCCATCAACTCGACACGGCCCAGCGTGATGTCGAAGAAGAACCTCAGCCCGGACAGCGTGGCGTTCAGGGTGATCGGCGACGTGCCCGGAGTCAACCAGATGCAGCTGGAAGTTGCGCAGGTCTTCGACCGTCGCCGTATCGGGCGCGCGCTCGAGGTAGACGGTCAACTTGCGAACGGCGCGAATGTAAGCCTGCTGGGTCTTGTCTTCCAGCTTGCGCATGCGCATGTCTTCGGTCATGCGCTGACGCAGCGGCGTGCCTGTGCGGGTGGTCGTGTCCATGGTTGCAGCTCCGTTGATGAACGAGGGCGGATTGCCTCGATCAACAACTTCGCAGAACCAGCGCAATGACGAAACACCACACTGGCCACGAAGCGCCTACCGCGAATAGCGGTTTTAGTCCGCCGGCCATGACCTGTCTCTGGCCAATGCCGGCTTTCTGGCGAACTGCGTGAGCCCTTGGACTTCCCGGGGCAAAGCTTCCCGCGCTGTTGATGGCGCCAGTGCGGCCCGCAAAGCCGACGTCAACACTCAGGCGCCGCCAATCAACTCCAGCGTGAAGCCGTGCGGGTCCCGCACATAAGCTACCCACTGCCCGGCGAAGGGCCCGCCGGGCAAGAACTGCAATTGGCCTGCGACCGCGAAACCGAAGGCCTGGGCGCGTTGAGCGATGTCCGCGATCGAGTCCACCTGCAAGGCCAGGTGCGCAGCGCCAATGTCGCAAGGCCTGGGTGCGATGGGCGTGGCGCTGGCGGGTGCGGCGTACTCCAGCAGTTCCACCACGTGCCCACCTGGCAGTGTGACCATGCACACACGGGCCTGCGCGTCCGGCACGCCGGTGATGTGGCCCAGCGTGTCGCCTAGGGGAATCTGGCGGACCTCACCGACGTCTGCGCCCAGCACCTGGCCGAAGAATGCCAGCATGTGCGCCAGGTCATGCACCGTGAGCCCGGTGTGGATGGTGCGCAGGACGGCCATGGGCCTTCAGTGCCCCGCGCCCGGTGCAGCACCCAGCGGCGGGTTCTCCCAGTAGACGTGCTTGGTGCTGAGGAAGTCGCTGAGGCCTTCCACGCCGTGCAGCCGCCCGTAGCCGCTTTCCCTGTAGCCCCCGGTCTCTGACTCCGGGAACAGCTTGTTGTGGGCGTTCATCCAGACCGTGCCGCACTTGAGCTCGCGCGCCATGGACTGGCCCACCGTGCGGTCGGCCGACCAGATGCTGGCTGCCAGCCCGTAGCGCGTGGCGTTGGCGCGGGCGATGGCCTCGGCGCGGTCACGGTAGCGCTCGATCACGAGTACCGGTCCGAACAGTTCGTCCTGGATGTAGCGCGAGCCCAGCTCGGTTACTTCCACCAGCGTGGGCGTCACGAATGCGCCGCGCGCCAGCGGCCCCGTGGGCACCCCGCCTTGCAGCCACACCCGTCCATGCTGCGCAGCCTCCTGGGCCAGACGCGCGACGCGGTCACGGTTGGCCAGGTCGATCAAGGGGCCCAGCTGTGAACCCGGCTCATGGCCCGGGCCCAGCACCAGGCTGCCCAGCCGCTCGGCCAGTGCCGGGGCGAATTCGTCGAAGCGGCTCTCGTGGACAAGCACGCGGGCGATGGCGGTGCATTGCTGGCCCGCCATCGGCAGTGCGCCCGCCACCAGCCCGGCTACGGTGGGCGCCAGCGGCGAATCCGGCCACACGATGGCGGGTGCCTTGCCGCCCAGTTCCAACGACAGGCGCTTGAGCGTGCCGGCGGCGTCGGCCGCAATGCGCTTGCCCGTGGCTGACGAACCGGTGAAGCTAATGACGTCGATGTGCGGCGACTGGCTGATGGCGCGGCCGATGGCAGCGCCTGACTCGGTGAACGAACACACCACGTCGGCCGGTAGCGTGGTGATGCGGGTCAGGCACTCCAGCGCCAACTGGTTGACCATTGAGGTCTGGTGCGCGGCCTTGATCACCACCGTGCAACCTGCCGCCAGTGCCGGCGCCAGCGAGCGGATGAGCAGGATCACCGGTGCATTCCAGGGCACGATGATCGCCGCGACGCCGGCGGCCTCGCGGCTGAGCTGCGAGTAGCAACCGTTGTCGATCTCGGCCACGCGGCCCCACAGGTTGCGGGCCAGGCCGGCATAGAAGCGCAGCTCCGACACAGCCGTGGCCACCTCGCCCCGTGCTTCGCGGGCCAGCTTGCCATTGAGCCTGACCAGCCAGCGCTCGATCTCGGATGCGCGGGCTTGCAGGTTGGCGGCAAACTCCAGCAGCACCGCCTCGCGCAGACGTGGGCTGCGCGACCAGGGGCCGGTGTCAAAGGCCGTACGCGCGGCTTCGATGGCGGGCAGCGCCTCGTCCAGCGTGGCTTCGCTGAACTGCGCCGCCACTTCCGAGGTGGCCGGGTTGATGCAGTCGCCTGCCGCGCCCGCACCGGCCGTCCAGCGGCCGCCAAAGAAGTTCAGTGCGCAATCCATCGTCGTCATGCTTTCGTGTCAACAGGGCATGGCAGGCAAGGCCTCACCAGGTGCCGTAGTAGATACCGTGCTCCTTGGCACGATCGGTTCGCTGCGCCACCTCGGCGTCGTCCATGGTCAGCCGCGGATGCTGGTCGTTCAGCCAGGCATGCAACCGTTCGTCCAGGCGCCGCCGTTCAGCCGCCAGGCGCGGGTCCTGGCCCAGGTCCACGTACTCGTCCGGGTCGTCTTCCAGGTTGAAGAGTTGCGGCGCGAAACCTTGCCAGCGCACGTACTTCCATTGCCGTTCACGCACCATCCAACCGCGGCATTCGCCCGGCCGGCGGTTCAGCAGCAGCCGGGCACGGCGGAACGAGTAGTCGATCTCCGCGAACACGCAGTCACGCCAGGCCGGCGGGTTGTCACCGTGCACCCAGGGCATGAGCGAGCGACCCTGGGTGCGGTCCAGCGCGGGCCGGATCTGCAGCGCGTCCAGCGCCGTGGGCACGACGTCCACCGCCTCGGCCATGGCGCTGATGCGCTGACCTCGGGTGGCGTCGGCCTGCGGTCGGGGGTCGAACACCATCAGCGGCGACCGGATGACCTGGTCATGGAACAGGTCCTTCTCGCCCAGGTGGTGGTCGCCGCCGTAGTCGCCATGGTCGTTGGTGAAGACGATCAGCGTGTGGTCCAGCTGGTCGCTGTCCTGCAGGGCCTGGACGACGCGGCCGATGTGGTGGTCCAGCTGCTCGATCAGGCCCATGTAGACCGGCCGCACCTGGCGCACCACATCGTCGCGCGCGAAGGTCTGCGACTCTTCCATCTGCATGTAGGCCGCCACCACCGGGTGCGGCGCGTCAAGTTCGCTGGCGCGTTTCTTCACCGGGAGCATGTCGTCGGCGGTGTAACGGCGGTGGTAGGGCGCCGGCGCCAGGTAGGGCCAGTGCGGTTTCACGTAGGACAGGTGCAGCGCCCAGGGCTCTTGGCCCTGCTCGGCCAGGAAGCGCAGCGCGCGGCTGGTGACGTAGGCCGTCTCGGAATGCTCTTCGGCCACACGGGCGGGCAGGTGCACGTTGCGCAGGAACCAGCCGCTGGCCGTGGTGCCGTCTGGGCCGTCGGCGCCCACCACGTGTTCGGTCCAGGGGTCGGCACCGGCATAGCCGTGCGCACGCAGGTACTCGGCGTAGCCGCTCTCGGCGCCGGGTGGGCCGTGGCCTTCGATGCGGTCGACTTCGACAAAGCCGCCGCTGGCATGGTGGCGCCAGCCAGGCGAGCCAGGCGGCACCCCCAGGCGTTGCAGGCCCGCGGTATCGGCAATGACATGGGTCTTGCCGACAAGGTGGAGCTTGCGGCCGGCCGCGGCCAGGTAGTCGCCCAGGGTGGGTTGTTCCACCGGCAGAGGCACACGGTTCCAGGTGACGCCGTGCGAACCCACATAACGCCCGGTGTAGGTGGACATGCGGGACGGGCCGCAAACCCCCGCCTGCACGAAGGCCGCGTCAAAGCGCACGCTGCGTGCGGCCAGCGCATCCAGGTTCGGCGTACGGATGCTGGGGTGGCCGTTGCAGGCCAGGTGATCCCAACGCAGCTGGTCGCTCATCACGAACAGCAGGTTGCGCAGCGGCGCCGTGCTCATGGGTGCTCAGACAAAGATGGCCCCACCCTCGACACACAGCGTCTGGCCGGTCATGAAGGCGGCGTCGTCGCTGGCCAGGAAGCTCACGGTGCCCACCAGATCGGCAGGCATCGCATCGCGTTGGATCGAGCGCGACTTGCGGATGGCGTCGCCAAACTTCGCCATGTGGTCGTCGTTCTTGAGGATCTGGTCGGACAGCGTCAGGCCCGGGGCCAGTGCGTTGGCGGTGATGTTCCAGGCGCCCAACTCGCGTGCCAGCACGCGCGTGAAGGTGATGACCGCACCCTTGCTGGTCACGTAGTGCGCCATGTTGGCCAAGCCTTTGAGCGCAGAGGTGGACGCGACGTTGATGATGCGGCCCCAACGCTGCGCCTTCATGTGCGGCGCCACCGACTTGGCGCAGTTGAAGGGCCCGAGCGTGTTCACGCGCATGACCTGCATCCACTCGTCGCCGGAGTACTCCTCGAACGGGCGGTTCACCAGGGTGGAGAAGAGCGCGGCGTTATTGACGAGGATGTCTACACCGCCCATCTGCGCCGTGATGGCGGCCACCGCATCCTTGACGGACGCTTCATCCGAAACGTCCATGGCCACGCCCATGCAGCACGTGCCGGTGGCGTCCAATTCACGTGCGGCGGCTTGTGCACCACGCAGATCGCCAATGGCCACGCGGGCGCCGTCGGCCAGCATGCGTTGAACAAAGGCGCGGCCCAGTCCGGTGGCGCCACCGGTGACCAGTGCTGTCCGCCCGGCAAGCTTGCCCGTCGGCTCGTTCATCACCGGCTCAGAACAGGTGGACGATGCCGGCGGCCAAGGCGCTGGGGTCAGAGCCATTGATCGTGGGGCGGATACGGGCGTAGTACGCGGCCGGGATCAGGCTGAGCTTGGAGCCGGCGTTGTTGTCGACGCGGGCGTAGTTGATGTACAGGCTGCTGCGCTTCGACAGGCTGTGGTTGTAGTAGGCCGCCATCGTCGTGCCCTTGGGCTCGGGCAAGCCTGCGGCCTTGAAGTCACCCTTGGTCTGGCCCACTTGCAAACCCAGCCGGCCCAAGTCACCGATGGGGAGGACAGCCCCCAACCAGTACGACGTGGTGTTGTTGCTGGGTATCGCGCGATCCCGCGCAGCAGCGGGCGTTACCTGGTGGATCTTGTACCAGCCCGCGTTCACCTCCATCCAGCCAAAGTTGTACTTGCCACCGAAGCCTTGCTCGGTTTGGTTGTCGACGGTCAGATTGGTGCCGGTTGCGGTGCGCTCGCGGCTCGTCTGATAGGCGCCGGCCAATGTCAAACCCGCATTGGCGTAGTACAGGCCCAGGCCCAAGAACCTGCCCTGGTCCTTGGGGTCTGCGACGGCTTCTCCCAATGCGTAAGCAGCGCGAACTGTCAATCCGCTGAGCGATGGCGATGTGTAGAACAAGCCGTTGCTGGCGCGACCAATCAAGTTCTGGCTGATGCTGCCGTTGTTGCCGTAGTAGCCGATGCCACCGAAGTCCGTCTGGTTCAGCATGGGGGTCAGCGGTGTGCCGGTGCGACCCAATGCCAATTGTCCCCAGGCCCGGTTTTCGATGCCAACGATCGAGGTGCGGCCGAAGCTGGCGTTGGCCCCAGGCAGCATGTCGCCCGTATCCGAGCGGATTCCCATGTCCAGCCGGAAGAAGGCACCCAAGCCGCCGCCCATGTCTTCGCGCCCGGAAAAGACGACCCGACTCGAGGTCACCGTGCCGGCACCGAGCTGTCGGACTTTGCCGTTGGGGTCACCGGTGTTGACTGACTCGACGCTCATGTCCATGGCGCCCGAGATGGTCACCTGCGCCATTGCGCCGGTGGCGGCCAGGGCCAGCATCGCGGCGGCAGCCAGGAGGAGGGGGTGGTGTGATCGCTTCATGGGTTTCTCCGTTGCGCGCGGCGGGTTGTTCAATACAGTGATGATTCTATAAATACAACGACGTATCAAAAATAGATACTGAAGCGATGGTGATCGGGACTTACCCTAGGCAGCGGCACAGGCGACTCAGGCGGCGGCGTGGACCGTGCGGGTTTCCAGGAAGGACGCCATGCCTTCGACACCGCTTTCACTGCCCACGCCGCTGTCCTTGACGCCGCCGAAGGGTGCCTCCGGTGTCGCGACCGCGACGCTGTTGAGCGCGATGGCGCCCACCTGCAGGCCGTCGGTCAGGGCCTGCGCCACGCGCCGGCTGTCCGTGAAGACGTAGGCCGCCAGGCCATAGGGGTTGGCGTTGGCCACGCCCAGCGCCTGGTCCAGCGTGTCGAAGGCGGTGATGGGAGCCAGTGGGCCGAACGGCTCCTCCATCATGATCCGGGCGTGCGCGGGCACATGCCGCAGCACTGTGGGCGCGTGGAAGTGGCCTGGCCCTGCGAGCACGCCGCCGCAGGCCAGGTCGGCGCCCTGGGCCACGGCGTCGGCCACCAGCGGGGCCATGGCGGACTTGCGCTGCGCGCTGATCATCGGCCCCATCTGCGTGGCGGCTGCCATGCCGTCGCCCACCTTCAAGGTCGAGGCGGCGGCGATGAAGCGGTCGCTGAACTCGGCCTCGATGGCGCGGTGCACCAGGAAGCGCGTGGGCGCCAGGCAGGCTTGCCCGGCGTTGCGGAACTTGTGCCCCACCAGCATCGGCACGAAGCGGTCCAGGTCGGCATCGGCCCAGACGATGACGGGCGCGTGTCCTCCCAGTTCAAGCGTGGTGCGCTTGAAGCCTTCGGCGCACTGCCGCGCCAGGGTGCGGCCCACGCCCACCGAACCGGTGAAGGACACCTTGCGGATGACCGGGCTGGCGATCAGTGTTTCGGATATCTCAGCAGGGTTGCCATAGACCAGCTGCAAGGCGCCGGGTGGCAGATCGGCCTGCAGGCAGTCCACCATGGCGGCCACTGCCGCAGGGGTTTCTTCGGCGGCCTTGACGATGACGGAGCAGCCGGCGGCCAGTGCCCCGCCGATCTTGCGTGCCGTCAGGATGACCGGGTAGTTCCATGGCGACAGTGCCAGCACCGGCCCCACCGGGTACTTGCGCACCTCCATGGTGGCCCCGGGCAGGCGCGATGGCACCAGCCGGCCATGCACACGGCGCGCCTCCTCGGCGTACCACTTGATCATCTCGGCGGCGATCTGCACCTCCTGCCGCGACTCCGCCAGGGTCTTGCCCTGTTCCAGGGTCAGCCAGGTGGCGATGGTCTCCAGCCGCTGCAGCATGCGGGTCACGCCGCGCTCCAGGATGTCGGCGCGTTCGCGGGCGGGCCGTTGGCGCCAGGCCGCAAAGCCGGCGTCGGCGGCGGCCAGGGCTTCGTGCAGGTCATCCTGGTTGGCGGCCGAAAGCTCGCCCAGGTGAGCCTCGGTGGCGGGGTTGGTCACCACGAGGCGGTGGCTGCCACGGCCGGGGCGCCAGCGCCCGGCGATCAGCAGTTCAGGTGCGCGGTAGTCCAACGGTCACCTCGTGGCAGCGCCGGGCTGCAGGGTCGGCACGCGGTGCAGGCCGAACACTTCCATCTGCACCAGGTGGTAGGGCGGGGTCACTTCCACGTCCCACACCGGCTGGGTGGGGTTGTCGATGCGGAACTCGCGGATGCGCGGCGACGAGGGCAGGTCGTCGGCGTAGACCTTGGTGCGGTCCTGCTGGTCCCAGGTCTCGATCTTCAGGCCCGGGTAGCACAGCGAGAAGGCCACCAGCACATTGCGTGTCCTGGGCAGCACGTGGGCGTCGCCCATGGCGAAGGAGTTGCACGACACATCGCCGTTCATGGGCGTTGCGAAGGCCACGCGGGCGGTCATGGCCTTGTCGTCGATGTCGTAGACGATGGCATTGCTGAACGACTCGCTGGCAGGCTTGGAGGTCTCGCCGGTGAACGGGATGGCCTGGTGCACGTTGTTGTTGAACAGCACCACGTTGCCATCCGGCGTGACGCGCGGGTTGTGCTGGTGGCTGGGGAACTGGAAGTTGGCACCCACCGGCTTGAGCAGCTTCTTGCGCAGCTCGGGCGACCAGCCCACATCACGCGACAGGATCCACTTGATGTCCTTGGTCTTGCGGTCGATCTTGATCACCGCGTCCAGGTTGCGCATCGAAGCAATGATCGAGTCGTCACGCTTGTCGTAGTGCACGCCGTTGCCGTGGGTCCAGTCCAGGGCCTTGGGGAAGCCACGGATCGGCCAGTACGACCAGAAGGTGTCGAAACCGATCTTGAAAGGGTCCAGGTAGTCGAAGGTGTTCCAGCGCCACACAACCTCGCCCTTGGGCGTGAACTCGATGATCTGGTCGCCCATGACGATCTGCGCGGCCCGCGGCGCGTTGTTGTCATGTTCGCTGGTGTAGTAGTTCTCGATGGTCCTGGGGAAGGCCTCCATCGACAGGAAGTTGCCGTTGGGCAGCTCTTCCGGCTGGTGGTGCAGCGTCACCGCGTCCACCGGGATCGAACCCGGCGGCATGGGCCGTGGGCTCTTGGCCGCACCCCAGCGTCGCACCTCGTTGCCCAGCACGTCAATCTCCACTGGGCTGAACTGGGCCGTGTGGAAGAAGATGTTTCCGTTGGCCAGCGTGGCCACGCCCGCGATGCGGCTGTCCGAGCGGTAGTACCAGACCACTTCACCGGCTTCGTTCAGGCCCAGGATGATCGACCAACCCACCGTGAACTGGCGCTGCACGGGCGTCATCAGCTCCGAGCGACCCAGCGCGCGGCGGCGCACCGTCACCAGCGTGATGCCGGGCTCCATCTGCGCAACGTCAGCACGGTGCACCTTCAGCTGCGGAAACTCCATCACGTTGGCCGGCAGGTCCGGGGTCCTGAGCGTCAGCGGCGCGGGCGCCTCCAGCTTGCGGCCATTGGCATTGGTCACGCTGACCTTGAAGGTGTGGTTCAAGCCGGGCTTCATGCCCACCAACGGGTAGCGCAATGGGCCGGCCGCGGCGCTGGGAAAGCGCACGGTCCAGTTGCGCTGGCCGTCGCTGATGTCGACCTGCGTGGACACCGGCATGTCGGCCTGAAAGCTGAGCACGGCCGCCAAGGGCGCGCGGTCATTGGGATTGCGCACGACTTGCGGCGCGGCAATGAACTGCAGCGCGTGGGCCGGCCACGCGGACAGCAGCGCCGCGCAGGCCATGGCGGCCAGGCCGGCCAGACGCTGGATACGGGTGAAGCGGGTCACTCTGAGGTTCCTGTGTACGGGGTGGCGGGTGGGGTCAGCAAGCGGGCTCGCGCCTCAATGCGCGATCTCGACGCCGCCGTGGCGTTGCCGTTGGCCGATGACGCTCAGCACCAGCACGGCGACGCCGGCAATGGCGGCCGGCACCATGGCGGCGGTGAAGATCTGTGCGTTGGTCCAGCCGGCGGCCAGGGCACTGCCGGCCAGGATGGGGCTGACGATGGAGCCCACCCGCCCGATGCCCAGACCCATGCCCACGCCGGTGGCACGAATGGCCGTGGGGTAGTAGCTGGCGGCCAGAGCGCCCATGCAGAACGAGGCACCCACCACAGAGAAGCCGGTCAGAAAGGTGACGATGCTCGTGAGCATCGACAGCTCCTTGACCGTGCCAAGCGCGAACAGGCACCCAGCTGACACCACATAGGCCAACGCCAGCAGTCGCTCCAGCGAGACCCGACTGGCCATCCAGGCCAGCGCGACGCCGCCGATCAGCGCGCCAAAGTCCCACAACGAGAAGGTGCGCAGCACGCTGTCGAGCGCATGGCCGCCGCGGGTCAGCAGCGTTACGTACCAGCTCTGCACGAAGAAAACCATGGCCTGGGTGCAGATGAAGAGCGTCCAGATGAGCACGGTGGAGGTGGCGCGCCCTTCCGAGAACAGCGCGGCCAACCCGGTCTTGGCATGCGCAGGCCGGTCGCCAACAAACAGGCGCTGTGCGTCTGCACTGGCGAATCCCGGCCGCAAACGCAGCACGGTGGCCGAGGCGTGCGGGTTCAAACGCCCCTTGGCGATGAGGAAGGCAGGTGACTCCGGCACCGCAACCCACACCATGGCCGCAATCAGCAGCGGAAGCAGGCCACCGACATAAAAGACTGAGGTCCAACCGAAGGCGGGAATGATCACCGAGGCCAACAGGCTGCCCAGCGCACCGCCCAGCGCGGCGCCGCTGTAGACGAGCACGATCATCAAGGGCCGCCGCTGTGCCGGCATCAGCTCGCTGATCAGCGAGATCACGTTCGGAATCGCGCCGCCCATGCCCACGCCGACCAGGAAGCGCCATACAACGAGTTGCGGCACGTCGGTTGCGGTGACCGTGCCCAAACAGGCCAGCGAACCCATCCCATACATCAAGACCAGCGTGCGCTTGCGCCCCAGGTTGTCGCCCATGAAGCCGGAGATCACCGAACCCACGCCGACGCCGATCAGCGACGCCGACAGCGACCACTTGAAGAGCGAAGGGTCCACCTTCCACGCCTCGGACACCGCCGGCAGCGCAATGCCCATCACCGACAGGTCATAGCCGTCCAGCATCATCATCAGCGCGCCGAAGAGCACGATGCGCCAGTGGTAGGCGGTCAAGGGTGCGTCATCAAGGACTTTGCCAACATCGATGCGGTGCTCGCTCATGCCAATCTCCTGGGACGTGTCGTGACGTGCAGACCGTTGGGGAAGGTCAGATGCGGGCCAGCGCGCGGTCGATGCGCGCCAGGCCGTCGTCAAGATCCGTGGTGTTGAGGCCAGCCGACACGAAGTAGCGGTCGCCTCGGCCCGCGTAAACCCCTTCGTCGATCAGCGCCAGCCGCAAGCGGCGGGCTTTGTCGCGGTCCGCGTGTGCAGCCAGGTCGCGCGCCGAATAGGCCACCGACAGCGGGCTGAAGTGCACGCAGAACACGCCGCGAACGCCTTGCACCAGCAACTCGTGCCCATGCTTGCGGCCCAGGCGCTTGAACTCGGCCATGAAATGCGACTGCATCTCGTCGATGTGCCGGTAGACGGCGCCGTCCCCACGTTCCAGCATGCGCATCGTCGTCAAGCCCGCCGTCATGCTCATGGGCGCGGCGTTGAAGGTGCCCGCGCCCACCACCGCGTTGGTGCGCAGCAGCTCGAAGATGTCCGCACGGCCGGCGACAGCCGCCAGCGGCATGCCGCCGGCAATGGCCTTGCCGAAGCTGGCCAGGTCGGGGGTGACGCCATAGTGGCCCTGGGCGCCGCCCAGCCCCATTCGGAAGCCGGTGATGACCTCGTCGATGCAGAAGACCACGCCGTACTGCGTGCACAGCTCGCGCGCCCGTTCCAGGTAGCCTGGGCGCGGGATGCAGCAGCCGCCGTTGGTCATCACGCCTTCCATCAGCACCAGGGCAATGTCGTTCCCGCGGGCCTTGAGCAGGGCTTCCAGGGCATCGGCGTCGTTCCAGGGAATCTTGAACGACTCGCGCATCGCGAACTCGGCGCGCCCTTCGGTGTGCATGGGGTCTGCGGGGTTCTCCAGGGCATAGGGCGCCGCAGCGGTGTCTTCATTGACGCGGCCACCCAGCACGTTGTCCAGCCACCCGTGGTAGTGGCCCTCGAAGCGCACAAACAGGCGCCGGCCAGTGAAGGCGCGCGCCAGGCGCACCACCATCTGCACGGCCTCTGAACCCGTGGTCACGAAGCGGACGCGGTCCGCGCAAGGCACGTGGGCCACGATGCGCTCGGCCAGTTCCACCTCGGGTTCGGTCTGCAGCATGCCCGAGGCCACGACAAACAGCTTTTCCAGCTGCGCGTGCAGCGCATCCTGGTATTCGCGGTTGCCATGCCCCCAGATGCCCGGGCCCATGCCGATGGCGAAGTCGAGCAGTTCACGGCCGTCCACGTCCCACAGGCGCTGTCCCTTTGCGCGGTCGATGAACACCGGCGGCTCCGGCAACGCGCGCAGGTTGCTCTGCCGCCCCGGCATGACCTTGGCTGCACGTTCGGCCAGATCCTGGGTCTTGGTGCCCAGCGCGAACCGTGGCTGATCGGCCGTGTTCATGCCGACAGGTCCGTGTCGATGACGCAGACGTTGCCGCCAACCGTGGCTTCGTCGCCGGCTGCCACGGTGTGGGCCAGCAGCTTGCCGTCGCAGGGCGCTTCCACTTCCATCGTCACCTTCTCGCTTTCGATTTCATACAGCGGCTCGCCCTTGCGGAACACCTCGCCAGGCTTCTTGTGCCAGACGCTGATGGTGGCGGTTTCCATGTTCATGCCGACGCGCGAGAGTTTGAGATTGACTTTCATGGGTTTCAGGCGCGGAGGTCCGGCAGGTCTTTGACGGTGGCGACGATGCGTTCGACGCTGGGCATCACCAGCCGCTCCAGGTTGGGGGCGTAGGGCATGGCGACATCGGGCACGGTGACGCGGCGGATGGGTGCGCGCAGCGATGAGAAGGCCTTGTCGGCCACGATCGCCGCGATGTGGCTGGCGGCGCTGCAGCGGTCTCGCGATTCATCCACCAGCACCAGGCGCCCGGTCTTTTCCACCGAGGCCAGGATGCAGGCCTCGTCCAGCGGCACCAGCGTGCGCGGGTCGATGACTTCGGCGTGGATGCCGTGCTCCTGGCGCAGCACATCGGCCGCGGCCATGGCCAGCTTGACCATCGAGCCAATGGCCACCACGGTGACGTCGCCGCCGGTGCAGCGCACGGCCGCCTGGCCCCAGGGCGTCACGTAGTCGCCGTCGGGCACCTCGCCCATTTCGCCACCTCGGCCGCCGGCTTCCAGGAAGAAGGCCGGGCTGTCGCTGCGGATGCAGGCTTTCATCAGGCCCTTGGCGTCTTCGGGCGTGGCAGGCACGGCCACACGGATGCCGCCCAGGTTCATCAGCAGCGGGTAGGGCGTGTCGGAATGGTGCGCGGCGATCGATCTGCCGCCGCCGTAGGCCGCCACGTAGGTCACCGGCAGCCGGGCCTGCCCGCCGGTCATGTAGCGCAGCTTGGCCGCCTGGTTGGCGATGGAGTCGAAGCCCGTGTAGGTGAAGTTGGCGAACATCATGTGCGCCACCACGCGGTGCCCATTGGCTGCCGCGCCCAGCGCCATGCCGGTGATCAGCGTTTCAGAAATCGGTGTGTTGCGGATGCGCGAGGGGCCAAAGCGTTGCGAGAGCCCGCGGGTGTCGCCGAACAGGCTGATTTCCACGTCTTCGCCGAACAGGATGACGCGCTCGTCACGCGTCATCTCCTCCACCAGGGCATCGTTGATCGCCTGGATCAGGCGTCGTTTGGTCATGGTGCGGGTCTCCTCAGGCGAACATGAATTGCAGGGCCTGCTCGGGCGGAGGCGGCGGGCTGTCAATGGCAAATTGAACGGCGTCTTCGACCTGCGCGGCCACACGGGCCTCGATCGCGTTCAACTGCTCGGACGTGGCGTGCTGTGCGCTCAACAGCTGAGCCCATTGCCGCTGGATCGGGTCGCGTTCCACCCAGGCCTGCACCTCCTCGCCCGTGCGGTACTGGGCACCTTGCAGAAAGCCGGTCTCGGCCTCCACATGCCCGGCCATGCGGTAGGTGAAGGCCTCGATGAAACTGGGGCCCTCGCCGGCGCGCGCCCGCTGCACCGCCTGGCCGGCAGCGGCCCACACCGCATCCAGGTCGTTGCCGTCGATCTGCACACCCGGCACGCCATAGGCGGCCGCGCGGTCCACGATGCGTCCGGCCACGACGGTATCGGACCGCGAGAACTCCGAGAACAGGTTGTTCTCGCAGATGAAGATCATCGGCAACTTCCACAGGGCGCTGAGGTTGAGCGCTTCGCTCATCACGCCCTGCGTGGAGGCGCCGTCTCCGAAGAACGCGACAGAGACGCCCCCATCGCCTTGCAAGGACTGGGAATAGGCGGCGCCGCAGATCAGGCTGATGCCGCCACCCACGATGCCGTTGGCGCCCAGGATGCCCTTGCTCAGGTCGGCCACGTGCATGGTGCCGCCCATGCCCTTGCACACCCCGGTGGCCTTGGCGTGGATCTCCGCCATCATGGCCCGCACGTCGCCGCCCTTGGCCAGGAAGTGGCCATGCCCACGGTGGTTGCTGGCGATCCAGTCGCTGTCGCGCAGGTGCTGGCACACCCCCACCCCCACGGCCTCCTGACCGCTGTACAGGTGCACGCCGGCGATCAGCTTGCCGGCCTTGAAGTCCGCGCCCAGGCGCTCTTCCACGCGGCGGATGAGCAGCATGCGCTCAACCATGGCCAGGCGTTCAGTGGGGCTCGGACGGGCGTCCTCGAGGTTCAGGTTCATGGCTGAGGTGCCGGCCGAGCCGGCGGGTGGTTCAGGGGCGGGTCATGGACCTTGGCATGAACTCAATGTACACCATACGTTTCTAAACACGCAATGGCAATTTCGAATCCGAACTGTCTTCGAAGCGCCTATTGGCGGGTTGCTACCTATGAAAGACAGGAGTTTTTCGCCATCAATGTTGGTGTAAACACTGAGAGTTCTGTGGAATGTAATACGTAAATATCAACGCCGTTGCTTTAAAGATTCAATTTTTCAACCTGCTTTCTTCTGGAGCCCGCACATGAACATTCGTCCGTCGTCCCACCGCCGTCCGGCGTTTGCCTGGCGATCCTTGACCGCCGCCCTGGCAGCCGGCGGCCTGATGCCAGCGGTGCAAGCCCAGGCGGTCGACACCGTGGTGATCACCGCAACCAAGCGGAGCGGCTCGATCCAGGAAGTGCCGGTGGCGGTCTCGGCCATCACCGGCGCACAGCTCGAAGAAGCGGGGCTCAAGAGTTCGCAGGACCTGTTTGCGCGGATACCGAGCGCGGACATCACGCTGAACAACGGCTCCACCAACGCCAACATCTACATCCGCGGCATTGGCACCAAGGGCGTCGGCGTGAACGCGGTCAGCGCCGTGGGCGTCTACGCCGACGAGGTGTCGCTGAACTCGCCGATCGTCAACGTGCTGCAGCTTTTCGACCTGGAACGGGTGGAGGTGCTGCGCGGGCCGCAGAACACGCTGTACGGGCGCAACACCACCGGCGGTGCGGTCAACTACATCTCGGCCCGCCCTTTGCTGGGCGAGGGATTCAATGGCAAGGCCTCATTGACCTTGGGCAGCTATGCCCAACGCGACCTGGAGGCTGTGCTGGGCACCGACCTGGGTGCCAACAGTGCGGTGCGCCTGGCCGTGCTGTCGCAACGGCGCGACGGGGTCTACGACAACGTCAACCTGGGCGAGAAGGTCTATGACCGCAATTCCACGGCGGCGCGCCTGCAGTGGCTGTTGCAACCCGCCAAGTCCACCAGCGTGCTGGTCAAGCTGCACGGCGAAGAGGTCGACCAGACCAACAAGCTGTGGAAGATGATCGGCCTGCAGACGGCGGCTGGCAACGCACTGGCGGACCCCACGCTGGCCTGCGCCGACGCCCAAATCGGCCTGGGCTCCAGCTGCGTGTCCCGCAGCGGTGCGCGCTCAGACCCGGCGGACACCACCACCTTCAGCGCCAGCCTTCACGCACCCATTGAAAAGGTGAGCGCGCGGGGTGCGTCCTTCACACTCAACCAGGACCTGGGCCCGATCCGGCTCACGGCCATCACGGCCTACGAGAGCAACGACTACAAGAAGGCCGAAGACATTGATGCCGGCCCGCAGACGCGGGGCAGCTTCGGCTTCGACTTCTTCCAGATGAGCCGGGCCAGGCAGTACAGCCAGGAACTGCGGTTGACCTCGCCCGCCGAAAGCAACTTGCGCTGGATCGGCGGCCTGTTCTTCTTCAAGGAGAACATGGTTGGCAACACCACGGCCGTTCAGTATGTCCGTCCCGACCAGCGGATCTTCTCGACCAGCCTGAACCAGGACAACCAGGTGCAGTCGGCCTACGGCGAGATGGAGTACGACCTGTCGAAAGCGTGGACGGCGGTCTTCGGCCTGCGCCTGACCCGCGAGTCGCTGGACGGCACCAACACCTCGGTGCGGCGCAGCCTGCTCGATGCGAACACCTTCGCGGCGCTGGGGGCGATCAACGGCCAGGACCCCATCAGCACGGCTCGCCTGATGGCCACGCCCTTCGTGGCCGGCACGGCTGGTGCCACGGGTTCCAACCCCTATGTGAACGCGCCCTACAGCGCATCCTGGGCCAAGAACGGCTGGAAGCTGGGCACCAAGGGCCAGTTGGACAAGGACTCGATGGTCTTTGCCAACGTGGCCGAAGGCTTCAAGGCTGGCAGCTTCAGCGCGGCGCCTGCCACCAGCATCGTGGCAGGCACGAACCTTCCGAACCCGGCTTTCTTCACACCCGTGAACCCGGAGCGGCTGCGTGCCTACGAGGCTGGCTGGAAGACTGCCGTGCTGGACCGCAAGCTGCGCCTGAACATCACCGCCTACCACTACGACTACCGCGACCAGCAACTGCTGTCGGTGCGCAACATCGCCGGAGACGTGTATGCCGCGGTGATCAATGTGCCGAAGTCCCGCGTCAGCGGGCTGGAATTCGAAGCCAACGCGCGGCCGGCGGCGGGCTGGTTCGTGGACGCCAACATGGGCTTGATGAACACCAAGATCGTCGATGGCCTGACCGATGGGGACGATTACACCGGCAAGCGCCTGACCAATGCCCCCAGGCTGACCGCCAGCGTGGCACTGCGGCGCGAGTTTGCCGTGCGTGACGACATGGTCCTGACGCTGGGCGGCGACGTCAGCTACCGCGCCGCACGCTGGTTCACCCTGGAGAACGACAACCTGCAGCGGGCCGACGCCAACTCGGTGCTCAATCTGCAGGCGGGCCTGCGCTTCGGTGCACAGCAGCAGTACCGTCTGCAGGCCTGGGTGAAGAACGCCACCGACAAGGTCTACTTCCTGAACAAGTCGAGCTTTGTCAACGTGGGCAGCATGCAGGCACTCATTGGCGACCCGCGAACCGCCGGGTTGACTTTCGCCGCCAGCTTCTGAGCGCCACAGGTCGGCACGCCGGGGAGGGGCATCGTGTTTCAACTATAGTTACGCGAGTCCTCTTCCCTGCTGTGCCCATGAGCAAGACCGTCGCCAAAGCCCTGACCATCCTCAAGCAGTTCACGCCCGCCGCGGGTGACCTGGGCGCCAGCGACGTGGCGCGGCTGCTGGGCATGGACAAGGTCATTGCCTACCGCCTGCTGCGCACGCTGGCGGCGGAGGACTTCCTGGTGCAGGACCCGTCCACCAAGAAGTACCGCCTTGGGGCTGGCCTCATCGAACTGGCCAGCCACAACCTGCGCCAGGTGCCGGCCACTGAAGTGGCGCGGCCCTGGATGGAGAGACTGCGCGACCTCTGCGATGAAACGGTGATGTTCGTCGTGCGCCGTGGCACGGAGACCGTCGTGTCACTGCCCCTGGAAAGCCGGCAGCCCATGCGCGTGACCGCGAATGTGGGTGATGCGGAGTCCGTTCACAGCACGGCCTCCGGCAAGGTGATGCTGGCCTTCGGGCCCGATTCGCTGTTCGACGAGGTGCTGGTGACCGGCCTGCCCGCCGTGACGCCTCGAACCTTGACCAGCCCGGACAAGTTGCGCGCCGAAGTCAAGCGTGTGCGCGCCCGCGGATGGGCCCTGGACAACGAGGAGTGCGTCACCGGCATCCGTGCGCTGGCCGCCGGTGTGTTCGGCCGCCGCGGCGAGATCGAAGGTTGCCTGGCCATCCGCGGCCCGGCCAGCCGCCTGAGCGATGCCGTGATCGAACGGCTGGCACCTGAACTCGTGCGCGCGGCGCGCGAGGTCTCCCACAAGCTTGGATTCTCCTCGGCCGCCTGAGCCGCAGGCCGTGCCTTGAAGGGCGCTGCCCGGCAAGACGTGCGGCAATGCTGTCGCCGACCGCTGGACTCCTGAGTGTTTTGATAATTACAATCGACCTTCTTTTATAGAACCGATTGGACCCACTCATGGACATCCTGATTGTCGGCGCCGGCATTGGCGGCCTCACTGCGGCCATTCGGCTGGTTCAGCGGGGGCACCGTGTGCGCGTGCTGGAGCAGGCCAAGGTGCTTGGCGAGGTGGGGGCCGGCATCCAGATGAGTGCCAATGCCGTCAAGGTGCTGAAGGCAGTGGGCGTGGAGCCTGCACTCGAAGCCACCGGCGTCAAACCCAAGGGCTTCGAGTTCCGCCGTTTCAACACCGGCGAAATGCTGCACCGTATTCCCCTGGGTGATGCGCACCGCGAAAAGCACGGCGCGGCCTACTACCAGATGCACCGCCGTGACCTGCACGACGCGCTGGTGCATGCCCTGCGCGCCGTGGCGCCAGATGCCGTGCGCCTGGACGCGGCCGTGCGGCAGGTTCATGAGGACGAGGAAGCCGCTGAAGTGGAATTGGCCAACGGCGAGCGCCTGCGCGCCGACCTGGTGGTGGGTGCGGACGGCGTGAAGTCGGTGGTGCGCCAGCATGTGCTGGGGGCGGACAAGCCGGTTTTCACCGGCCAGGTGGTGTGGCGCGTGCTGGTGCCGGTGGAGCGCATTCCGCAGGCGCTGCGCACGGACGTGGTCTCGACCATCTGGTGCGGCCCGCACAACCACGGAGTGATGTACTACCTGCGGTGTGGCCAGCTCATCAACTTCGTGGGCTGCGTGGCCCGGCCCTGGGAAGAGGAATCCTGGACCTCGGCGCGGCCCTGGTCCGAACTTGACCAGGACTATGCGGGCTGGCACCCGATGGTGCGTGCCGTGGTGGAGGCGGCCGACCGCGACCAGTGCTACCGCTGGGCCCTGAACAGCCGCGTGCCGGCCATGGTGTGGAGCACCAGCCGCGTGACGATGTTGGGCGATGCCGTGCACTCCACGCTGCCCTACATGGCGCAGGGCGCGGCCATGGCCATCGAAGACGCGGGCGTGCTGGCCCGGGCGCTGGAACTGGACCTTCCGCTAGCGCAGCAACTGCGCGTGTACGAACAGCACCGCGCTCCGCGCACGCGCCGCGTGGTGGAAGAGTCCACAGAGATGGGGCAGCTCTACCAGATCGACAACGCCGACGCCATGCGCCAGGCCTTTCACGACCGCAACATCGCCAAGTCTCGCAACGAGTGGCTGTACCCCTACGACCCCTTGACGGTGCCGCTGCAGCCGGGGAGCCTGGGATGAGCAGCCCGGAAAACAGCGGTCATGCTGACGTGACCCTGGGCAGGCTGGAAGACCTGCCGGCACCTTACCGGGCCGAACTGGGCGCGCTGAACCTGGTGCCGCTGTGGCCCAGCCTGCGTGCCGTGCTGCCGCCGGGCAAGCCCGCCGCCCGGACCATGGCCACGGCGTGGTCCTACGAGGCCCTGCGGCCCCTGCTGATGCAGGCCGGGGCGCTGACCCCGATCGAGAAGGCCGAGCGGCGCGTGCTGGTGCTGGCCAATCCGGGCCACGGCCTGGAGAAGATGCAGGCCACTCCCGCCATCTACCTGGGCATGCAGTTGCTGCTGCCCGGTGAATGGGCGCCTTCGCACCGCCACACACCCAATGCCGTGCGCATGGTGGTGGAGGGCGTTGGGGCCTGGACGAACGTGGATGGCCAGAAGTGCGTCATGGAGCGGGGCGACCTCATCCTCACGCCCACCGGCTTGTGGCACGAGCATGGGCACGATGGCACCGAGCCCGTGGTGTGGCTGGATGTGCTGGACCTGCCACTCATGTACTACATGGAGGCCTCGTATCACATCAACGGCACTCGCCAGGCCGTCAAATCCGGGCGCAGTGAGCAGCGCTATGGCCAGGGCGGCGTCGTGCCCACACCGGCCTACGACCAGCGCCAGCCCGACTACCCCCTGCTGCGCTACCCATGGAAGGACGTCAAGGCGGCCCTGGAACGCCTGGCGGCGGACGACCCGGCCCTGCAGCAGGTGCAAGTCTCCTACGTCAACCCGGCGACCGGCCAGGACGCCGAGAACGTGCTGGGCTTTCACGCGCTGATGCTGCGGCCGGGCCAGACGCTGCAACTGCCAGCCCGCTCACCGGCCATGGTGTTCCATCAGATCGAAGGCGCCGCGGAGGTGCGCGTGCTGGATGCCGTGTTCGCGCTGGCCCAGGCCGACACCTGCTGCGCCCCCGGCTACAGCGAGCTTGTGCTGCGCAACCTTTCCTCCACCGAAGCCGCGTTTCTGTTCATCGCCGACGAGTCGCCACTGCACAGAAAGCTCGGCGTCTACGAGGTCCGGGACGGCGCGGCGAAGATGCCGGTCGGACCTCGCCCCGTCTGAAGCTGACATCTCTTGCTTTCCATCTCACCTTACCCGCCGGACCTCATGTCTTTCGCCATCACCCCCATGTCCATCGTCGGCGTCCCCATTGCCGGTACCTCCGACCTCTTCCCGGTTCGCCGCGTCTACTGCGTGGGCCGCAACTACGCGGCGCATGCACGCGAGATGGGCTTCGACCCCGACCGTGAGCCGCCCTTTTCTTCTGCAAGCCCAATGACGATGCCTCTATCGTGCCGGTGGCGGCGGGCAGCACGGCGACGATCCCCTACCCACCGATGACGCAGAACTACCACTACGAGGCCGAACTGGTGGTTGCCATCGGCAAGGGTGGCCGCGACATCGCGACACAAGAGGCAGCAGATCATGTCTACGGGTATGCCGTGGGTCTGGACATGACGCGGCGCGACCTGCAGATCGCAGCGCGCGAGAAGGGTCGCCCCTGGGAAGTGGGCAAGGCCTTCGACTTCTCCGCGCCGATCGCTCCCATCACGCGCCGCGCCGACGCGGCAGGCGTCAACCAGGCGGGCATCGTGCTCGAAGTGGATGGCACAGTTCGCCAGCAGTCGACCATCGGACATCTGATCTGGTCGGTGGACGAGGTCATCGCCAACCTGTCCTCGCTCTTCACCCTGCAGCCAGGCGACCTGATCTTCACTGGTACCCCCGAAGGCGTGGGCGCAGTTTCCGCGGGCCAAACGCTGGTCGTGAAGATCGACGGCCTCACCCCTCTGTCGGTGCGAATCGACTGAGGGCTCGAGCCGTGCAACTTCATGGCTATTCCCGCAGCAGCGCCGCGTACCGGGTGCGCATCGCGCTCAACCTCAAGGGCCTGCCTTTTGACAGCCTGCCAGTTCACCTCACACGCGGCGGCGGCGAGCAGCATGGCGGCGCCTATGCCGCCCTCAACCCGGAGCGCCTGGTGCCCACACTGCAGGACGGCGACACGCGGCTGACCCAATCGCTCGCCATCCTGGAATACCTCGAAGAGCAATACCCCAGCACACCGCTCCTACCTGCCGGCGTGGCCGACCGTGGCTGGGTGCGCGCCGTCGCCGCGCAGATCGCCTGCGATGCGCATCCACTCAACAACCTGCGGGTGCTTCAATACCTCGAGAAGACCTTGGGGGTCAGCGCCGAACAGAAGTCGGCCTGGATCGCCCACTGGATCACGCAGGCCTTCGATGCACTGGAGACACGTCTGGCACGCGACGGTCGCAGCGGCCTGTGCTGCTTCGGCAACACGCCGACCTTCGCCGATTGCTGCCTGGTACCGCAGGTCTTCAGCGCGCGCCGCTTCCAGGTGCCACTCGATCCCTATCCGGACATCGTTCGGATCGATGCCCACTTGGCCACCGTTGCCGCTTTCCAGCAAGCCGCACCTGCAGCGCAACCCGATGCGGAGTAGACGCCAGGACAATCACAAGGAGACACCCACATGCCCAACAAGTGGGTGAAAGCGCTGCTGCCCACAGCAGCGATGTGCCTGGCCGCCACGACGGCATCGGCTTGGCCGACTGAGCCCATCACGCTGGTCGTGCCGTACACCCCGGGCACCGGCATCGACCTGATCGCTCGCCAGCTCGCGGCCCATCTGCCCGGAGTCCTGAAGCAGCCCATCGTCGTGGACAACGTGGCGGGTGCGAGCGGCAATATCGGTAGCGAAAAGGTGGCGCGAGCCAAGCCAGACGGTCACACGCTCCTGGTCCAGGTCAGCACCTTGGTCATGAACAAGAGCCTGTACAAGACGTTGTCCTATCACCCCGTGAACGACTTCGTGCCGGTCGCTCAGACGTCATGGGGAACGCTTGTGCTGGTGACCAACCCGAACGTGCAAACGGCCAACTCGGTCAGCGACGTGGTGAGCGCGGCCAAGTCCAAGCCCGGACAACTGACCTACGCCACGCCTGGCGTCGGAACGCCTCACCACCTGTCGATGGCCCTCTTCCTCCAGCACAACAACTTGGACATGCTGCACGTCCCCTACAAGGGCACCGCAGGCGCGGTCACCGATCTGCTGGGAGGTCGCATTGACTACATGTTCCTGCCAGTGCACGTCGCGCTGCAGCATGTCCAGGCCGGCAAACTGAAAGCCATCGCGACAGGCAGTGCAACCCGCCTGCCAACACTCCCCAACGTCCCTACCCTGGCTGAGGCCGGCGTGACCGCTGACAACATCGACATGTGGTACGGCGTGCTGGCACCGAAGGGGACACCGGCTGACGTGATCGCGCGTCTCAATCAAGAAGTCTCCAAGATCCTGAAGCAGCCCGACATCGCAAGGGCGTTCGAAGCGCAAGGCATGGTTCCCGCGACCTCTACGCCGGTTGAATTTGGCGCCTTGATTGCCAAGGACGCGCAACGCTGGGCTGACGTGGTGAAGAAGGGAAACATCACGGCGGACTAAGCGGCCAGGCCCTCGGTCACCGCGAAGAGCGGCCCCGTGCTTCCAAAGGAGCCGCTGCTTGTGTGCTGGACGGCACCATCCAGCACGCCCGCCGAGCGCACCCTGCTGGCTTGGCAGCGCACGGACATTGCCTTGATGGGGATGGGCCCTGTCGTGGAGCGCTTCGGACTCTTTCTTCGCTGGGTGAATCCGCATGCCGCTTCACCTTCGCAGCAGGCCTGTTCTCTGTGGACTGGGGGTTGCCTTTCTCGTCATGGGCGCTGTGGTGGCCGTCTTGGCGACGCTCAGTGGCCGGCTTGTGGAGCCAAGCCTGGCGGTGCACAAGTCTGTTCTGGGCCGAGGCTCGCCAGAGAGCGCCCCCATGCGGCGTTGCCGCCGCCCCCCACGGGGGATGAGCAAAGTAACCAAGTGACATTTGCTCATGAGCTTGGTGATCGGGCCGTCCGGTTGCGGCCGCAGGCTTTGGTGGCGGCTGGGGATTCGACGTCATCACCTTGCCTCCAACCAGGGGCAGTGATATTCTGGTCAGCATGACTAGAAAAGTATCCACACTGGCCGCCCGAACCGGGCAACCGCCGAGCAGTCGCTGGCGCCTTCAGGACGCCAAGGCTCGATTCAGCGAACTCGTGCGCATGGCCCACAGCAACGGGCCGCAGCACGTAACTTTGCACGGCCGCGATGCGGTGGTGGTTGTCGACGCAGACGAGTTCAATCGCCTGAAGGGCGCACGAACTGGCGAGTTGCTGATCGAGGCTCTGCAAGCGTCGCCACATCGCCAGATCGAGATCGAACCACGCCGTTCCGCGATGCCCGTGCGGGCCGTCAAGTTGTGAGTGGCTGGCTGCTCGATACCAATGTGATTTCGGAGCTGCGTCGACCGCGCCCCAGTGCCCAGGTGCGAAGCTTCATCGCTGGCCAACGACTTGAGGACTTGTTCGTCAGCACGGTCACCTTCGCTGAAATCCGCTACGGCATCGAAACGGTTGGCGATCCGGTTCGTCGCGCCGAACTGAATGACTGGCTGCTTCACCGAGTGCGGCCTATGTTTGACCAGCGCGTACTTGAAGTCTCTGAGGATGTCATGTTCAAGTGGCGCCTTCTTGTCGAGGACGGCCGTAAGGTCGGCCATACGTTCTCGCAGCCCGATCTGATCATCGCGGCAACAGCCCTGCAACACGGGCTGACGGTCGTGACCCGTGATACCGGTGACTACAAACTCGCGCGAGTCCCGCTTTTGAATCCGTGGGTCGACGAGTTGTCGTGACTACGTCTCCCGCGCGATTCGGCGGCGAGCCCGGGGAACTCAACGCATCGGAGCGGCGGCTTTCGAGACGTCAACTTGCAGAGCTGACTGACCGGAACGGGCTGCTATGCAGAGCTCTGCATAGCAGCCCTTACGCGACGTTCGTCAGGCTGGTGCGAATGTCTTGACATTGCCGACTGCACGAACTCCGAGTCTCGCCGTTGCCAGTTGCATTAACGGAGCAAGTCAATTTCTGCATCAGTGAATCCAGCGGCACGGCGAGCATCGAGGTTGTATGGCCCTTTCAGCCTGGGCGCGCCGTGGCGGGCCAGCAGAGCCGGATAGATCGCCACCGGGTCGAGTCCGTCGCGCTGGCACAGCCAGGCATACCAGCGGTTGCCGATGGCCACGTGGCCGATCTCCTCGCGCAGGATCACGTCGAGGATCTCCACCGCTCGGGCATCGCCGGCGCGTTGCAGCTTGGCCTGCAGCGGCGGCGTGGCGTCCAGCCCGCGCGCCTCCAGTGTGCGCGGCACCAGGGCCATGCGGGCGACGATGTCGTGCTTCGTGCGCTCGGCCATGGCCCACAGCCCGTCGTGCGCGTCGAAGTCGCCGTAGGCATGGCCCAGGCTGTGCAGGTGCTCGCTCAGCAGCGTGAAGTGCAGCGCTTCCTCGGACGCCACGCGCAGCCAGTCGCTGTAGTAGTCGGCGGGCATGCCGGCAAACCGCCACACCGCGTCCAAGGCCAGGTTGATGGCATTGAACTCGATGTGCGCGATGGCGTGCAGCAGGGCAGCACGGCCGGCCAGCGAGAAGGGCGAGCGCCGGGGCACCTGGGCCACGGGCACCAGCTTGGGCCGGGGCGGCCGGCCGGGCAGGCCTGGCGGCTCGTCGAGCTGAGCCGTGCTGTCGATGCGAATCTGGCCCGCGCGTGCCGCCAATAGCAAGGTACCTGCGGCGGCGGCCTTGGCGGCCGGGTCGGCGATCTCAAGCACCTGCAAGGCGGCGGGGCGAAGCTGCATCCGTAAAATCATACGTTTCAGCGTGGAGCCTGCCTTGGCCATTTATCAATTCGCGGACCACCGCCCCGAGATCAGCCCGTCCGCCTGGGTGGCCGAGAGTGCGCAGGTGATGGGCCGGGTGGCCTTGGCCGATGGCGCCAGCGTCTGGTACGGCGCTGTGCTGCGCGGTGACAACGACAGCATCACCATCGGGCCCAACAGCAACATCCAGGACGGCAGCGTGCTGCACACCGACCATGGCAAGCCCTTGTCGCTGGGCGAGGGTGTCACGGTGGGCCACCAGGTGATGCTGCACGGCTGCAGCATCGGCGACAACACCTTGGTGGGCATCCAGAGCGTGATCCTCAATGGTGCGCGCATCGGCAAGAATTGCATCGTCGGCGCTGGCGCCATCGTCACCGAGGGCAAGGAATTCCCGGACGGCGTGCTGATCGTTGGCGCACCCGCCAAGGTGGTGCGCGAGCTGACCGCCGAGCAGATCGAACGGCTGAAGCTGCAGTCGGCCCACTATGTGCAGCAGGCCCAGCGCCACCGCAATCTGATGCAGCGCATCGACTGATGGACGAGCTGCACAAGTTCATCTTCGAAGGGCTGCCCGTGCGCGGCGCGTTGGTGCGTCTGCAGTCCGGCTGGCGCGAGCTGCTGGCGCGACGCGCCAGCCCCAGCGACGGTGGGCACGCCTTTCCCGAGCCGGTGCGCGCACTGCTGGGGCAGATGGCGGCCGCCGGATGCCTGATGCAGGGCAACCTGAAGTTCAACGGCGCGGTGGTGCTGCAGGTGTTTGGCGACGGCCCGGTGAAGCTGGCGGTGGCCGAGACGCAGGCCGACCTGAGCTTTCGCGCCACCGCCAAGGTGGTGGGCCCGGTGGCCGCCGATGCGAAGCTGGAGGCCATGCTCAACGTCCACGGCCAGGGCCGCTGTGCCATCACGCTCGACCCGAAGGACCGCCAGCCCGGGCAGCAGCCCTACCAGGGTGTCGTGCCGCTGCATGGTGATCGGCGCGAGCCCCTGCAGCAGCTGTCCGAGGTGCTGGAGCACTACATGCTGCAGTCCGAGCAAGTCGACACGCGACTGGTGCTGGCCGCCAACGACGACGTGGCCGCCGGTCTGCTGATCCAGCGCCTGCCGATGGCCGGCCAGGCCAACCTGGCCGGCAGCAGCAGTGCGCGCGACGAGGACCAGATCGGCCGCAACGAGGACTACAACCGCATCGCCCTGCTGGCCGGCACCTTGACCGCCGAAGAGTTGCTGCGGCTGGACCCGATGGTGCTGCTGCGACGCCTGTTCTGGGAGGAGACGCTGCGCCTGTTCGAACCAATGACGCCGCGCTTCGCCTGCACCTGCTCGCGCGATCGCGTGGCCGGCATGCTGCGTGGGCTGGGCCAAGAGGAGATCGAGGGCCTGATCGCCGAGCGCGGTGAGGCCGAGGTGGGTTGCGATTTCTGTGGCGCGCAGTACCGCTTCGATCCCATCGATGCCGCACGGTTGTTCACGCCGGCCCGCGATCATCCGCCGACCAGTGGCGGCGTGCAGTAGGGCGGGCCTCAGGGGCTTCGGATCGCCGCCAGTTCTGCGCCACGCGCGCAATGCCGCTGCAGCCAGGGCGCCACCGCTTCGAGTGCCATGTCCACGCGACGCGCGCCAAGGCCGGCCACGAGGCTCCAGGGCAGGTCGTGGGCCTGCAGCAGGGCACGCAGCCGCGTGTCCACCGGCACGCGCACCTGCGGGCCATCGCGCTGGATGCCATCGGCCACCCAGGGAAGGTCGAGCGCGGTGAGCAAGGTGATGTGGCTGCGGCGATGTTCGGCGATGGCCCAGGTCTCGATCGAGGGGTCGTCGAACAGCATCGCACTGTAGACCGCCGTCATCACGGCGGTGGTGTCGCACACCACCACGTCGCTGTCGGCCGCGGCGGCATCGATCAGCGCATGCTGGTGCCGCGCGATGGCCATCTGTTCGTCGGGGCGCGGCGTGCGGCCGGCCTGCGCGCACCAGTCGCGCAGCCACTCGCCCACGCAGCGTGTGCGCAGGCCAGTGACGGTGGCGATGCGCTCGCTCAAGGTCCTGGCCAAAGCCGTCTTGCCGGTGCTCTCGGCGCCGACGATGGCGATGCGCAGTGCCGTGGGGCGATGGACGCGTTCTTCGTGCGTCATGCCATTGCGCTCGGAGCCTCGCCCTGCAGCCGCCGCCAGGCCCGCCAGCCCGCCACCGACATGACGGCGAACACCGCATACAGCAGCACGGTGAGCCACAGGCCCTTGTGGCCGAACAGCACCAGGCTGAACAGGTTCACGCCCAGCCAGACGAGCCAGTTCTCGATCCACTTGCGGCCCAACAGCACCGTGCCGGTGATGCTGGCCACGGTGGGCAGCGCGTCCATCCAGGGCACGTCGCTGTCGGTTGCCCGGGCCAGCAGCAGTGCCAGTGCGGGCCAGCCCAATGCCGTGGCGGCCAAGGCCCATGCGCGCTGCCTCGGGGCCATCCGGCGCACCGGCAAGGGGTCGGTGCCATGCTCGGCATGGCGCAGCCATTGCCACCAGCCCCAGACGGCCATGGCGACGAAGAACAGTTGCAGCCCCGCTTCGCCGTACAGCCTGCTGCTGGCAAACAACAGCGCGTAGAGCAGCGAGCTGCCCATGGCCAGCGGCCAGCCCAGCGGGTTGACGCGCATGTTGCACACCACCATGGCCACCGACAGCACAAAGGCCACGATCTCCAGCCAAGTGACCGGGCTGCCCCACAGCGCGAAGGCCTGGGCCAGCAGCGGCTGGGCCGATTGGAGCAGCGCGTTCACCGGCGGGCTGTGAGCTGGACGAAGATCTCGTCCGGCTTGATCATGCCCAGCTCGCTGCGAGCGCGGTCCTCCACCATCTCCAGCCCATTGCGCAGATCATCCACCTCGGCCTGCAGGCGCAGGTTGTCCTGCTTCTGCTCGGTGGTGTGGCGCTGGGCGGCGTCCAACTGGGCCTGCAGTTTCATGGCTTGCGGGATGCCGCCCGAGCCCAGCCACAGCCCGGCCTGCACCAGCCCCAGCAGCGCCAGCAGCAAGACGGTGGCCCAACGCATGGCGGCTTGCCTCGGTGCGCCTCAGCGCAGGTTGTAGAACGCGCCGCGTCCGGGGTAGCTGGCGATATCGCCCAGGTCCTCTTCGATGCGCAGCAACTGGTTGTACTTGGCGATGCGGTCGCTGCGGCTCATCGAGCCGGTCTTGATCTGGCCGGCGTTGGTGCCCACCGCGATGTCGGCGATGGTGGCGTCCTCGGTCTCGCCCGAGCGGTGGCTGATCACCGCCGTCCAGCCGGCGCGCTTGGCCATCTCGATGGCGGCGAAGGTCTCGGTCAGCGTGCCGATCTGGTTGATCTTGATGAGGATCGAATTGGCCACGCCTTCGCGGATGCCGCGTTCGAGGATCTTGGTGTTGGTGACGAACAGGTCGTCGCCCACCAGTTGCACCTTCTTGCCCAGGCGGTCGGCCAGGTGCTTCCAGCCGGCCCAATCGCCCTCGTGCATGCCGTCTTCGATGCTGATGATGGGGTACTTGTCGACCCAGGTGGCCAGCATGTCGGTCCAGGCTTCGGCGCTGAGCTTGATGCCGCCTTCGCCTTCCAGCACGTACTGGCCATCCTTGTAGAACTCGCTGGCAGCGCAATCCAGGCCGATGGCGATCTGCGAGCCGGCGGTGTAGCCGGCCTTGTCGATGGCGTCCAGGATCATCTGGATGGCCGCCTCATGGCTGGCCACGCTGGGGGCGAAGCCACCTTCGTCGCCCACCGCGGTGCTGATGCCCTTGTCGTGCAGGATCTTCTTCAAGGCATGGAACACCTCGGCGCCATAGCGCACGGCCTCGCGGAACGAGGGTGCGCCCACCGGGATGATCATGAACTCCTGCAGATCAAGGCTGTTGTTGGCGTGCGCGCCGCCGTTGATGACGTTCATCATCGGCACCGGCAGGCTCATGCCGGCCGAGCCGCCGAAGTAGCGGTACAACGGCAGGCCGGATTCTTCGGCCGCCGCGCGCGCCACGGCCATGCTCACGGCCAGGGTGGCGTTGGCGCCAAGGCGCGACTTGTTCTCGGTGCCGTCCAGATCGATCAGGGTCTTGTCCAGGAAGGCCTGCTCGCTCGCGTCCAGGCCGAGCACGGCTTCGCTGATCTCGGTGTTGACGTGCTCCACCGCGCGCAGCACGCCTTTGCCGAGGTAGCGGCCCTTGTCGCCGTCACGCAGCTCGATGGCCTCGCGCGAGCCGGTGGACGCGCCCGAGGGCACGGCCGCACGGCCCATGGTGCCGCTTTCCAGCAGCACGTCGCATTCGACGGTGGGGTTGCCGCGGCTGTCGAGGATCTCGCGGCCGACGATGTCAACAATGGCGCTCATGGTTCAGGTTCCTCCGTGGGATGTGGATTCTGTGCGGCGTGCTGTGTGTGGTCCGGACCTTGGGCCAGCGCCTCACCCGGGCACGCCATCGACCAGCACCATGCGCATGATGCCGGCGTTGTCGCGCACTTTGCGGGCATGGGTGTAGGTCTCGCTGTTGTAGAAGGCCCTGGCGGCGGCCCGATCCGTGAAGGCCAGCAGCACCAGGCGGCTGGGCGTCCAGGGGCCTTCGAGCACCTCGAACTCGCCACCGCGCACCAGCACCTGCGCGCCATGCTCCTGCATGGCCCGGGTGCTCCACTCGCGGTACTTGGCCATCTGATCGGCGTCGGTGACGGTGACGTCGGCAATGATGTAGGCGGCCATGGCTTGATCAGTCGGTGAAGCGGTCTTCGAGCAGCGGCTGTGATTTGACCACGCGGTCCAGCGCGGCCAGTTGATCCAGCAGCGCACGCATGTGCTTCAGTGGCACGGCGTTGGGCCCATCGCACAGGGCCTTGGCCGGATCCGGGTGCGTCTCCATGAACAGGCCGGACACGCCCACGGCCACCGCCGCACGCGCCAGCACCGGCACGAACTGCCGTTCGCCGCCGCTGGACGTGCCCATGCCACCGGGCAGTTGCACGCTGTGGGTGGCGTCGAACACCACTGGCGCGTGCGTCTCGCGCAGGATCGCCAGACTGCGCATGTCGGAGACCAGGTTGTTGTAGCCGAAACTCACGCCCCGCTCGCAGGCCATGAAGCGGTCTTCGCTCAGACCGGCGGCGCGGGCCGCGGCGCGCGCCTTGTCGAGCACGTTCTTCATGTCGTGCGGGGCAGTGAACTGGCCCTTCTTGATGTTCACGGGCAAGCCGCTTTGTGCCACGGCGTGGATGAAATCGGTCTGGCGGCACAACAGGGCGGGCGTCTGCAGCACATCCACCACCGAGGCCACCTCGGCGATGTGGCTCACCTCGTGCACATCGGTGAGGACGGGCACATCGAGCTCGCGCTTCACCTTGGACAGGATCTCCAGGCCCTTGGCCATGCCCAGACCGCGAAACGCGCTCTCGCTGGAGCGGTTGGCCTTGTCGAAACTGCTCTTGAAGATGAACGGAATGCCGAGTGCGGCCGTCATTTCCTTCAACTGGCCGGCCGTGTCCATCTGCAGTTGCTCGCTCTCGACCACGCAGGGCCCGGCGATCAGGAAGAAGGGCCGATCAAGACCGACCTCGAAGCCGCACAGCTTCATGCCGCGGCCTGCGCCTTGCGCGCCGCCTGGTGGTCCAGCGCCGCCTGGATGAAGCTGATGAACAGCGGGTGGCCGTCCCAGGGCGTGCTCTTGAACTCGGGGTGGAACTGCACGCCGACGAACCAGGGGTGCTGGCTCTGCGGCAACTCAACGATCTCGGTGAGCTTTTCGCGCTGAGTGATGGCCGAGATCACCAGGCCCGCCTTCTGCAGCGCATCGAGGTACTGCTCGTTGGCCTCGTAGCGGTGGCGATGGCGCTCGGTGACCACGTTGCCGTAGATCTTGTGCGCCAGCGTGCCGGCCTTGACATCCGAGCTCTGCGCGCCCAGGCGCATCGTGCCGCCCAGATCGGAGTTGGCGCTGCGCTTCTGGATCGAGCCGTCGCGGTCCTGCCATTCGTCGATGAGTGCGATCACCGGGTGCTTCGTGCCGGGCTCGAACTCGGTGCTGTTGGCGCCATCCAAGCCGGCCACATGGCGCGCGAATTCGATCGTGGCCACCTGCATGCCCAGGCAGATGCCCAGGTAGGGCAGCTTGTGTTCACGGGCATAGCGTGCAGCCGAGATCTTGCCTTCCACGCCCCGCTTGCCGAATCCGCCGGGCACCAGGATGGCATCAAAGCCCTCGAGCTGGGCGATGCTGCCGGCGTCCAGCACCTCGGAATCGACGTACTCGATCTTCACCCGGGCATGGTGGTGGATGCCGGCGTGACGCAAGGCCTCGTTCAGCGACTTGTAGGAGTCGGACAGGTCGGTGTACTTGCCGCACATCGCGATGCTCACTTCGCGCTGCGGCTGCATCACCTCGGCCACCAGGCGATCCCAACGTTTGAGGTCGGCCGGCTTGGTGAGCAGCTGCAGCTTCATGCAGATCAACTCGTCGAGGCCCTGCTCATGCAGCATGCGTGGCACCTTGTAGATGGTGTCCACGTCCCACATGCTGATCACGCCGTGCGGCTGCACGTTGGTGAACAGCGAGATCTTCTCGCACTCGTCCGCCGGCACGGCGCGGTCGGCGCGGCACAGCAGCACATCGGGCTGGATGCCGATCTCGCGCAGCTTCTGCACCGTGTGCTGCGTGGGTTTGGTCTTCAGCTCGCCGGCGGCGGCGATCCAGGGCACGTAGGTGAGGTGCACGAAGGCGGTGTTGCTCGGCCCCATCTTCAGGCTCATCTGACGCACGGCCTCGAGGAAGGGCAGCGATTCGATGTCGCCCACCGTGCCGCCGATCTCCACGATGGCCACGTCCACGTTCTCGGCACCGCGGCGCACGAAGTCCTGGATCTCGTTGGTGACGTGCGGGATCACCTGCACCGTCTTGCCCAGGTAGTCGCCGCGGCGCTCCTTCTCGAGCACGCTCTTGTAGACCTGGCCGGCGGTGAAATTGTTGTGGCGCTTCATCCTGGTCGTGATGAAGCGCTCGTAGTGGCCGAGGTCGAGGTCGGTTTCGGCACCATCGTCGGTGACGAACACCTCCCCGTGCTGGAACGGGCTCATCGTGCCCGGATCGACGTTGAGGTAGGGGTCCAGCTTGATGAGGGTGACCTTGAGGCCGCGCGATTCGAGGATCGCGGCGAGCGAGGCCGATGCGATGCCCTTGCCGAGGGAGGACACCACACCGCCGGTGACGAAGACGAACTTGGTCATGTCGTGCCGCATTCGTGGAGGCGCTGGAGAACCGCACGAATGCCATGGTGGTAAAGCGCGATTATAGGGGTGGGGTCGCTTCGACCGACCCCTGGTGCGCTCGCGCTGCGCTCGGTGCGGGCCGGTTCAGGCCGCGAGCTTCTCCACCTTGGCGTCCAGCACGATTTCGGGCTCTTCCGCTTCGAGCAGGGTCTCCCCCGCCAGATGGGCCTGCATGCGCGGCATGTCCAGCTCGTTGCACCACTTGGCCACCACCAGCGTGGCCACACCGTTGCCGACCAGGTTGGTCAGCGCGCGGGCCTCGCTCATGAAACGGTCGATGCCCAGGATCAGTGCCAGGCCGGCCACGGGCACATTGCCCACAGCCGACAGCGTGGCCGCCAGCACGATGAAGCCCGAGCCGGTGACGCCGGCTGCGCCCTTGCTGGTGAGCAGCAGCACGGCCAGCAGCGTGAGCTGCTGCGTCAGGCTCATCGGCGTGTCCGTGGCCTGGGCGATGAACACCGCGGCCATGGTCAGGTAGATCGACGTGCCGTCGAGGTTGAACGAGTAGCCCGTCGGAATCACCAGGCCGACCACCGACTTCTTCGCGCCCAGGTTCTCCAGCTTGGCCATCATGCGCGGCAGCACCGATTCGCTGGACGAGGTGCCCAGCACGATCAGCAGTTCTTCCTTGATGTACTTGATGAAGCGCCAGATCGAGAAACCGTGCAGCTTCGCGATGAGGCCCAGCACGCCGAAGACGAACACCAGGCAGGTGGCGTAGAAGGTGGCCATCAACTGGCCCAGCGACAGCAGCGAGCCCACGCCGTACTTGCCGATGGTGAAGGCCATCGCGCCAAACGCGCCGATGGGCGCCACCTTCATGATGAAGCCGACGATCGTGAAGAGCACGTGCGAGGTCTTCTCGATCATGTCGAACACCAGCGTGCCGCGGCCTCCGAACTTGTGCAGCGCGAAGCCGAACATCACCGAGAACAGCAGCACCTGCAGGATGTCGCCCTTGGCGAAGGCATCGATCACGCTGCTGGGGATGACGTTGAGCAGGAAGTCCACGGTGCCCACCATCTTGCCCGGGCCGGTGTAGGCGGCGATGGCCTTGGTATCGAGCGCCTTGGCGTCGATGTGCATGCCGGTGCCCGGTTGCGCCAGGTTCACGATCAGCAGGCCGATCAGCAGCGCCACCGAGCTCACGACCTCGAAGTACAGCAGCGCCAGGCCACCGGTCTTGCCCACCTTCTTCATGTCCTCCATGCCAGCGATGCCGACCACCACCGTGCAGAAGATGATCGGGGCGATGATCATCTTGATGAGCTTGATGAAGCCATCGCCCAGCGGCTTCATGGCTTCGCCGGTGGCCGGTACGAAGTAACCCAGCAGCACGCCGATCACGATGGCCGTGATGACCTGGAAGTACAGGGACTTGTAGAGTGGCCGGTGGCCGGTGTCGGATGCATGCATGTCGGGCTCCTCGGTGCGAGGTCGCCATGGTGCAGCCAAACGACGCTGTTCAGCCTACGTGGTATTGGCTACGTGACTTCCACATTGGCAAGGTCCAGCTGTCGCAGTAAGGCCACCACCAGGGCGGCTGTTTCGGCGGGCTTTTCCATCGGGTACAGGTGGGTGCCGTCGATCCAGTGCAGGTGTTGGCCGACCAGGGCGCGGGTGATGGCCATGCCCGCGGTTCTGACCTCGGGTGAGCGCCTGCCGGCAATGAACGCCGCCGGGCAGCGCAGCGGGTGGCGGCGCAGCACCTGCCCCAGGTGGTGCGGCAAGGTGTCGTAGATGTGCGCTTCGATGTCGCGGTCGAAGGCCAGCACGGTCCGGCCATCGCGGCGTTCCGTGCCGGTGGCGATGTAGTCGGCCAGCACCTGCGGGTCCCAGCGGGCAAACAGGGCCTTGGCGCCGTAGTGTTCGGCCACGGCGCGCCGCGATGGCCACTCGTGCCGACGCGCCTGGGCCACCTTGGCGGGGCTGAATCGGTGCATCAGGCCGCTGGCCTTGAGCATGCGCACGCTGTGCGCGCGCCACCCGGTGAACACCGGTGAATCCAGCATCACCAATGCCCTGGCCAGGTCGGGGCGTTTGGCTGCCGCCATCAGGCTGAGCAAGCCGCCCAGCGAATGGCCGACGAGATAGACCGGCCCGCCAACCTCGGCGTCGATGAAATCGATCAACTGATCGCGCAGCCGCGGCCAATTGCTCGTGACCGGGTAGTGCGGATCGTGCCCGAAGCGCTCGATCGCCTTGACGCGATAGCCGGCTTTTCGCCAGGCCTTGAACAGTTGCTGGTAGGTGCCCGCCGGAAAGCCGTTGGCGTGCGAGAAGACGAGGGTCGGGGCCGGCATGCAAGGCGGGGTTGAGGTGCTGGACCCACAGTGTGCCTGCATGCTGGGGCAAGCAGGGTGCGGACGACCGGCGCACAAGAGCGCACACCGGCGCACACCGGCGCACAACGGCGCTTCGGCGCGCCAAGGCCTTCGCGAGACCCTCGGGGGAATGAGGATGTCCGGCGTGGGTGGCACCACTTAAACTCTGCGCAGTGAAGGCTCGGCAACGAATGCAAGAAAAACGACGTTGGAAGCAGGGATGAATGCAGCGCTGATGCGGGTGCTGGTGTGGGCGGCCGCCGGCGTGTGCCTGGGTGGGCCCGCCAGGGCACAGACCGATGCGCCTGTCCCGGCGCGCCAGGCGGGCGGACTGACCGGATCCGTGCCGATGGCGGGTGAGGTCGTGGTCACGCCGCCGGTGGATCGGACGCCCGCCCCGACGTGCGAATCGCTCACCGATCGCGCCATGTCGGTCGATCTGGCCGCGGCCAATGCCCAGGCCCAGCGCACCGCAGCGAGCGAGCAAGCGCGCTTGCTGGACCAATCGACCAGCCTGTGGCGGCAGGCGGAGGCCATCTGCACCGGCCGCGCCCGTGAGCGGGCCCAGCGCAACCTGGCCGACAGCGAGAAGGCGCGTGCCGCCGTGTCCACCAGCTCGGCCGAGGGTTGCCAGGCCAGCCAGAAGGACGCCGCCACATTGGAAGAACTGGCGCGCCTGGTGTTGGGCGAACGCCGCTTCGCCGAGGCGGCGGGCCTGTTCCGGCGGGCCGAATCGCAATGGGACCTGGCCGCCGAACGTTGCGCCGGGCCACTGCAGCAGCAGGCCGTGCAGCGGCGTGAGTCGGCGCAGGCCGACGCGTACAACGCCGAGCATTGCTCGCCCCGGCTGCAGGTGGCGATGGAGCAGACTCAACGGCTGCGCGCCGCGGCCAGCGGCCTGTCGGCGCCGGAACGGCAGTCCGAGTCGATGGTGGCCGAAACCCTGTGGCGCGATGCCATGGCCCAGTGCAAGGGCGCGCCGCTCGACCTGGCGCGCAACCAGGCCCAGGCACAGGCCCAGGAGCGCGGCACGCCTTGGGTGCCCACGCGCCCGGCAGCGCCTGCGCAAGGCCGACCGGTGCCACCCGCCGGCGCGCCAGCCGCGGCGCTGCCCGCTGCCGCGCTGCCCGCTTCGAGCCCCAACCTCAGCGCCAACCCGGTCGCCGCCCCTGCAACGCCGATGCCCACCGCACCCATTCCGGACAACGTGCCCAAGTCGCGCGCCGAGGCTGGCGCCTTGCGGCCCAGAGTGGTGCAGGATCCGTCCGTGCCCAGGCAGATCGATCTGGTGGTGGGCGGTGGCGTGCGCCTGGTGGGCGTCTTCGCGGCGGACGCCGGCAGCGGCGCCACGACCTACACCGGGCAGGGCAAGATCATCTTCCCCAATGGCGAGGTCTACGAAGGTGCCGTGGTGCGAGGCACACGACATGGCGTGGGCGAGTTCAACTGGCTCAACGGCCAGCGTTACCGTGGGGATTGGGTCAACGACCGCCCCGTGGGCCAGGGTCACCTGCGCTTCGCCAACGGCAACATCTTCGAGGGCGCGGTGCTCGACGGCCAGCCCGAGGGCCAGGGCCGCATGATCTACGCCTCGGGCGATGTCTACAAAGGCGACATGCACAACGGCGAGCCCAATGGCCGAGGCGAATACATCTGGATCAACGGCCAGCGCTACGACGGGCCTTGGGTGCAGGGCAAGGCCAGCGGCAAGGGCGCGGTCACGTTCGCCAACGGCAACCATTTCGAAGGCGACCTGGTCGAAAGCGTGCCGCATGGCAGCGGCCGCATGCGCTACGCCAGCGGTGAAGTGTTCGAGGGCGGCTTTGCCAATGGCCTGCCCGACGGCGATGGCAGCTACCAGTGGAAGAACGGCGACCGCTACGTCGGCCAGTGGAAGGCGGGCACCAAGGACGGCCGCGGCACGCTGTACTGGGCCAACGGCGACAAGTGGGAGGGCGTGTTCCGCGCCGATGCGCCCACCGAGCAGGGCACGCTCACCCGGGCCAAGAAGCCCTGACCGCCGGGCCTCAAACGATGCGCTCGGATGGGTGCGTGATCTTGCGCATGGGCTCGTAGCGCGGGCTGTTGGTCAGCAGGGCATGCTCGGTGTCGCCGCCATCCCAGCGCGGGTCCTCGATGCCTTCGAACACCTCGCGCAGGCGCTGGCCCCAGGTGCTGTGGATCATCTTGAAATAGGGGTTGGTGTCGTCGATGCACACGCTCTCGTCGCATTGGAAGCTGCCCTGGCGGTAGACCAGCAGATCCAGTGGCAGGCCCACGCTGAGGTTGGACTTCAAGGTGGAATCCATCGACACCAGGGCGCATTTGGCGGCCTCGTCCAGCGGCGTGGTGGGTGTGAGCACACGATCGAGGATGGGCTTGCCGTACTTGCTCTCGCCCACCTGGAAGAAGCAGGTCTCGCGCGTGGCCTCGATGAAGTTGCCGGCCGAGTAGACCAGGAACATGCGCATGGCCTCGCCCTTGATCTGCCCGCCCAGGATGAAGGAGGCATTGAAGTCGATGCCGGCGGCCTTGAGCGAAGGGCCGTCCTGCTGGTAGACGCGGCGCACCGCCGCTCCGAGCACGCGCACCACGTCGAACATGCTTTCGGCGTTCCAGATCGTCAGCGGGGGCACCTCGGTGCCGCGGTCGAGCTTTTCGAGCTGCAGGATCTCGCGCACCGACTGGCTGATGGACAGGTTGCCCGCAGACAACAGGCACATGAAGCGATCGCCCGTCTTCTCGTAGACCATCATCTTGCGGAAGGTGCTGATCTGGTCGATGCCGGCGTTGGTGCGCGAATCGGACAGGAACACCATGCCGGCGTTCAGTCGGATGCCAATGCAATAGGTCATGATTTGTGTGTGTTGTGGAGGGTCTTCAGACGGTACAGCGCATCGAGCGCTTCGCGCGGGGTGAGAGCGTCGGGATCGATGCGGGCCAGTTCGGCCTCCACCGCGGAGGGCTCGGGCGTCGTGCTCTCGGGCGGTGCGGCGAACAGGTCCACCTGCGCATGGCCGGCCTGCTGCTGGGCTTCCAGGGCCTCGAGCGCTGCACGGGCCTGGCGCACCAGCCCGGTCGGCATGCCGGCCAGGCGCGCCACCTGCACGCCGTAGCTGCGGCTGGCGGGGCCGGGCTCGATGGCGTGCAGGAACACGATGTCGTGCCCGCTTTCCACGGCCGACACATGCACGTTGTTGGCGCGCTCGTGCCGGGTCGGGAACTCGGTCAGCTCGAAGTAGTGCGTGGCGAACAGCGTGAAGGCCTTGTTGCGGTCGTGCAGTTGGGATGCTATTGCGCCGGCCAGGGCCAGGCCGTCGAAGGTGCTGGTGCCGCGGCCGATCTCGTCCATCAGCACCAGGCTGTGCTCGGTGGCTGCGTGCACGATGGCGGCGGCCTCGGTCATCTCCAGCATGAAGGTGGATTGCGCGTTGGCCAGGTCGTCGGCCGCGCCAATGCGGGTGTGGATGGCGTCGATGGGCCCCAGCCGGCAGCTTTGTGCCGGCACGAAAGAGCCCATGGAGGCCAGCAGCACGATCAGCGCCACCTGGCGCATGTAGGTGCTCTTGCCGCCCATGTTGGGGCCGGTGATCACCAGCATGCGGGTGCGGGCATCGAGCCGGCAATCGTTGGCGATGAAATCGGCCCCACCGGTTTCGGCCAAGCGCGCCTGCACCACGGGATGGCGTCCCTGCTCGATGTCGATCGCCGGGTGCGGCATGAATTGCGGGCGGCACCAGCCCAGCGTGCTGGCGCGCTCGGCCAGCGCGGCCAGGGCGTCGAGCGAGGCCAACGCGCGCGCCAGTGCGCCCAGTGCGGGCAGGTGCTGCTGCAATTGATCGATCACCTGCTCGTACAGCCACTTCTCGCGAGCCAGCGAGCGCTCCTGCGCCGAGAGCGCCTTGTCCTCGAAGGCCTTCAGCTCGGGCGTGATGAAGCGCTCGGCGTTCTTCAGCGTTTGCCGACGCTGATAGTCCTGCGGCACCTTGTCCAGTTGGCCGGCGGTCACCTCGATGTAGAAGCCGTGCACGCGGTTGTATTGCACGCGCAGGTTGGCGATGCCGGTGCGTGCGCGTTCGCGCGCCTCAAGGTCGATCAGGAAGGCATCGCAGTTCTGGGCGATGCCGCGCAGCTCGTCGAGGTCGGCATCGAAGCCCGGGGCGATCACGCCGCCGTCGCGCAGCAACACGGCGGGTTCTTCGGCGATGCTGGCAGCCAGCAGTTGGGCCAGCTCGGGCGCGGGATGCAGGGCGGCGTGCAAACGATCGAGCAGATCGGTGCCCGCGGGCGCGGCGGCGATGAGCGTCGGCAAGGCCACCAGGGTGCTGCGCAGGCCCGACAACTCGCGTGGCCGCACCTGGCGCAAGGCCAGGCGGGCGGTGATGCGCTCCACGTCGCTGGTGTGCCGCAAGGTGTCGCGCAGAGCCGCGTAACCGGCGGCGACCAACTGGACGATGGCATCGTGCCGCGCGATGGCCGCATGGCGTTGCCGCAGCGGGTGGGTGAGCCAATGGCGCAAGGCGCGGCTGCCCATGCCGGTGCGGCAGGTGTCCAGCAGCGACAGCAGCGTGGGTGACGGCTCGCCGCGCAGCGTCTGGGTGAGCTCCAGATTGCGGTGCGTGGCGGGTGGCAGATCGATCAGCTCGTTGGCGCGTGCCACCTCCAGCGTGGCCACATGGGCCAGAGCCTGGCCTTGGGTGTGCTCGGCAAAGCTCAGCAAGGCACCCGCGGCGGCCTGGGCCACGGGCAAATCCTGGGCGTTGAAGCCATGCAGCGAGGCCACCTTCAGCAGGGCGCACAGTTTGCGCACGCCGAGCGGCGTGTCGAACTGCCATTGCGGCCGTGCGGTGCGCGCGGCGCGGTGCTGCTGCACGGCGTCCGGCAGCTCGCGCGCATGGTCCATCAACTGGCGTTCGGGCAGCAGCAGCTCGGCCGGGTCCAGCCGCGCCAGCCAGCCGGCAAGCTCCTTGTCACCGCATTCGGTCACGCCCAGTTGCCCGCTGGACAAGCCCAGCCACGCCAGGCCCCAGGTGGCGCGCTGCTTGGTCAGGGCCATCAGCAGCGTGTCCACACGCTCGTCGAGCAACTCGGTGTCGGTGACGGTGCCGGGTGTCACCACGCGCACCACCTTGCGCTCCACCGGCCCCTTGGCCGTCGCCACGTCCCCCACCTGCTCGGCGATGGCCACCGCCTGGCCCAGCCGGATCAGGCGCGCCAGGTAGCCCTCCACCGAATGCACCGGTACGCCGGCCATCACCACCGGCTCGCCCGCGCTCTGGCCGCGCGTGGTGAGCGTGATGTCCAGCAGGCGGTTGGCCTGGCGCGCGTCGTCGAAGAACAGCTCGTAGAAATCGCCCATGCGATAGAACACGAGCGTGTCTGGAAACTCGGCCTTGATGCGCAAGTATTGCTGCATCATGGGCGTGTGGGCCGACAGGTCGGGCAGGGCAGGCCCTGCGGCGGGCGATGCGGCGCTCACAGGCTCAGCGCAGGGGAATGGGGGCGCCGAGGTCCACCGCGACGGCCGTGACGCTGTTCTTCGGGGAGCCTTCGATCAACCGATCCGAATAGGTCAGGTAGACCAGCGTGTTGCGCTTGGCGTCCACCATGCGCACGATGCGCAGCTTCTTGAACACCAATGAGGTGCTCACGCTGAACACCTCTTCCTGTCGGGGCAGCGGCTTGGTGAACGAGATCGGGCCCACCTGGCGGCAGGCGATGGAGGCGTCGGCCTTGTCTTCGGCCAGACCCACCGCACCCTTGATGCCGCCGGTCTTGGCGCGTGAGACATAGCAGGTGACGCCGTTGACCTTGGGGTCGTCGTGCGCGTCGACCACGATCTTGTGATCGGGCCCGATGAGCTTGAACACGGTGTCGACCTCACCGACGGGCTCGGCCCAGGCCACGCCCGCGCAAAGCAGCAGCGATGTGGCCAGGACCAGCCGGATCCTTGTCATGTCGAGCGCCCCTCAGTCGCCAGTGCCTTGGCCCTTGGGCCGGGGCTTGATGGGGCCGCGGGTGCTGGGGCGCGCCGGGCCATGGCCGGGGCCGCCCGGGCCGCGGTCGTGGCCGCGCTGCCCGTCGCGTTGAAAGTCGCGCTGCGGCGAGCGGGCGTCGCGTCGGTCGGGTGAGCGAAAGCCCTCGCGTGTCGGCGCGGGCTCGCCGGCCGGGGCCTCGATCTTGCGGATGCGCACGGGTTTGCGAACCCGGGCGGGCGCCTGGGCCGGTGCATCCGCCGGCGCGTCGGCCAGGGCCCGGTCCGGAGGCGCCGTGGCCTCGCCGGCCAGGGACGCCGCCAGGGCGTCCAGCACCGCGTCGGACGACGCCACCGCCACCGCAGCGGCAAGCGAGCCTGGCGCCGGGGTCTCGTCCGCCTTGATCACGCGAGTGTGCGGCGCCAGGAGCGTGACCAACTGCCCGTAGATCTTGGGGCTGCCGGCCACGACCTCGCGCTGGTGCAGGAAGTCGGAATCACCGGTGAAGTTGCCCACCAGGCCGCCGGCCTCGGTGATGATCAACGAGCCGGCAGCCACGTCCCAGGCATTGAGGCCGGTCTCGAAGAAGCCGTCGTACCACCCGGCGGCCACATAACACAGGTCCAGTGCGGCCGCGCCAGGCCGGCGCACGCCGGCGCAGGACTGCATGACGGTCTCGAACAGCTTCATGTAGCGCTGGAAGCTGTCGCCCTTGCGGAAGGGAAAGCCCGTGCCGATCAGCGCGTCGGCCAGCCGGATGCGCTTGCTCACGCGCAGCCGGCTGTCGTTGAGGAAGGCGCCGCGGCCGCGCGAGGCGTAGAACAGGTCGTTGCGCGTGGGGTCGTAGACCACTGCCTGCTGCACCACGCCACGATGCGCCAATGCGATGGACACGCAGTACACCGGAAAGCCGTGCAGGAAGTTGGTGGTGCCGTCCAGCGGATCGATGATCCAGGTGAACTCGCTGTCTTTCGACCCGTGCGTGCGCCCCGATTCTTCGGCCAGGATGCCGTGGCCAGGGTAGGCGCCAAGCACGGTCTCGATGATGACCGATTCGGCCGCCTCGTCGACTTCGCTGGCGAAGTCGTTCAAGCCCTTGTGCTTGACGGTGAGCAGGTCCAGTTCCCTCGACCCCCGGTTGATGATCGCCCCGGCCGCACGCGCGGCCGTGATGGCGATGTTGAGCATGGGGTGGAGCGATTGCGACATGGGTCGTCCTGTGCGGAACTGGCTGGGAGAGGGGCTGGCAGAGAAAAAGAGCGCGGGCGGCGGACAATGCGCGCGACCCGTGAGAACCCTGATTTTAGCCTGCCGTGACCACCGCACCCATCGATCGCACACGCTTCGTGCTGATGCACACCAGCCACCCCGGCAACGTGGGGGCGGCCGCGCGCGCCATGAAGGTGATGGGCTTCACCGATCTGGTGCTGGTGCAACCGCGGTTCGCGGATGTGCTGAGCCACGAAGACGCGGTGGCCATGGCCAGTGGCGCGGCCGACGTCCTGACGCGCGCGCGCGTGGTGGCCAGCCTGCCCGAGGCGCTGGAAGGCATGACCTATGCCTGCGCCACGGCGATGACGCCGCGCGATTTCGGCCCGCCCACCTTCGCGCCGCGTGATCGATTCGCCGGGTTGGCGACCGAGGGCCATGGCGTGGCCTTCGTCTTCGGCAGCGAGCGCTACGGCCTGGCCAACGAGGACGTGTGGCGCTGTCATGCGTGCTTGAGCATCCCCACGCCGGCCGACTATGGCTCGTTGAACCTGGCGCAGGCCGTGCAACTGATCGCCTACGACTGGCGGCAGGCGCTCGGCGGCTTCGCCGTGCACCAGCGTACCGTCGTGCCCGACCGTGCCACGCTGCCCGAGGCTTTGGGTGCGTTGGACCATTGGCAACAGGTGCTGGTGGAGATCGGCTTTCTCGACCCCGAGTCGCCCAAGCGACTGATGCCGCGCCTGCAGCAACTGCTGAACCGCGCCCAGCTCACGCGCGAGGAAGTGCACATCCTGCGCGGCATCGCGCGCGCAGCCGCAGGCCATGGCGGGAAGGCCTCTGGCCCGGGTCAGGCTTGAGGGCCCCGCATACACTGGCCAGGCACAACGCGCAGACCCCATCATGTTCAGCCGCCTCCGTGAAGACATCGCCTGCATCCGCGAGCGCGACCCCGCCGCGCGCTCGACGTGGGAGGTGCTCACCTGTTACCCCGGCCTGCACGCCGTCATCTGGCACCGCTGGGCGCATGCGGCCTGGGGTGGGGGATTCAAGTGGTTGGGACGATTCCTGTCGCACCTCGGCCGCTTCTTCACCGGCATCGAGATCCACCCTGGGGCCACCTTGGGGCGGCGTGTGTTCATCGATCACGGCATGGGCGTGGTCATTGGCGAGACGGCGGAGATTGGTGACGAGTGCACCATCTACCAGGGCGTCACGCTGGGCGGCACCTCACTCGCCAAAGGCAGCAAGCGTCATCCGACGCTGGGCCGCGGTGTCATCGTCGGCGCCAACTCGCAGGTGCTCGGCGGCTTCACGGTCGGCGACGGTGCGCGCGTGGGTTCCGGTGCCGTGGTGGTCAAGCCGGTGCCGGCCGGCGCGACGGCGGTGGGCAATCCGGCCCGCATCCTGCAAGCCGATGCCGAGGCCGCGCGCGAGGCCGTGGCGGCCAAGATGGGCTTTTCGGCCTACGGCGTGACACAGGGCGACGATCCGGTGGCGCAGGCCATGAAGGGGCTGATCGACAACGCCTCGGGCCAGGAGCACCAGATCGCGCTGCTGTGGCAAGCGATCGAGAAGCTCTCCTCGCGTTCGCGCGAGTTGCCACTGGGCGACTGTGTACCCCAAGACGCGCACACCACCGAGAGCTTCGACGCGGCCGAGCTCAATCGGCTGATGAAATAGCCGGCGGGCCGCGAGCTCAGCTCGCGCGCGCCGGACGGATGGCGGACTTCGGGCGGAAGGCCTTGCACACGGCTGCGTCGGTTTCGATGTAGGGCCCGCCGATCAGGTCGATGCAATAGGGCACGGCCGCAAAGATGCCGTGCGCCGGTGGCGACGCCTCGGGCAGGCCCTGCAATGTCTCGGCAATCGACTTGGGCTGTCCGGGCAGATTGATGATCAGCGCCTGGCCTCGGATCACGGCCACCTGCCGCGACAGGATGGCCGTGGGCACGAAGCGCAGGCTGATCTGGCGCATCTGCTCGCCAAAGCCCGGCATCACCTTGTCCGCCACGGCCAGGGTGGCCTCGGGCGTCACGTCGCGCGGCGCCGGGCCGGTGCCGCCGGTGGTGAGCACCAGGTCGCATCGGGCCTGGTCCACCAATTCGCGCAAGGCGGCGCTGATGCCGTCCTGCTCGTCGGGAATCAAGCGCGTTTCCCAGGTGATCGGGTTGCGCAGCGCGCGGCCCAGCCAGTCTTGCAAGGCGGGGATGCCCTTGTCCTCGTAGACGCCGCTGGAGGCGCGGTCGCTGATCGAGACCACGCCGATGCGGATGGGGTCGAAATCACTCATGGTGGGGCAGGTCCTGGCGGTCGTCCATGGCCTCGTCGGTCATTTCGTTCTTTAGCCATGGCTTGACGAACTGGAACAGCTCGCGGTAACCGCGGCCGTTGCGCTTTTCGAGCACCAGGCTGGCGTCCTTGCGAGCCGCCCGGATCAGGCTGCGCAGCTGCTGCAAATCAGACTGCGGAAATGCCGTGGCCCAGCGCGTGGCGGCGTCTTCGTCGGCAATGAGCTCGTCGCGCCAGCGCTCGGCCTGGTGCAGCATGAGGGTGTCGCGGGCCGAGCCCAGCTTGAAGGCGGCCACGGCCTCGCGCAATGGTTCGGCGTCGGCATGGCGCATCTGCTTGCCGATGTACTGAAGCTGGCGGCGCTTGCCCTCGTGCGAGCGTGTGCGGCGGAACTCCATGATGGCGCTGCGCAGGGTGTCGGGCATCGGCGCCTCGGCCAGGCGCGACTCTGGCAGCGCAGCCAGTTCGGCGCCGAGCCTTTGCAGGTCGTGCGCCTGCTGCTTGAGCTGGGTCTTGCTCAGCACGGGCACGTAGATGTTGGCCGGTGCTTCGGGCTGCTCGTCGTCAGCAGGGTCGGTGGGGTCGGTGCGTTGACGCATGGGCCTTCGGTGGCGGGTGCCTTGGGTGCGGCGTGGCTATCATTGTCGCCCACCTGTCCCGATCGGCCCCCCATGTCCGGCTCCACCCGTTCCCAAGGCTTTGCGTTCAACCGCGAGCAGTTTCAGCAGATCATCGAAGACACCTTGGCGATTGCCGCCAAGCTGGGCGCCAGCGACGCGGGCGCCGAAGTGTCCGAGGGCGCGGGGCTGTCGGTGTCGGTGCGCAAGGGCGAGATCGAGAACGTGGAGCGCAACCGGGACAAGTCGCTCGGCGTCACCGTCTACGTGGGTCAGCGGCGCGGCAATGCCAGCACCTCGGACTTCTCGGCCGCGGCGATCGAACAGACGGCACGCGCGGCCTTCGACATCGCGCGCTTCACGGCCGAGGACCCGGCGGCCGGCTTGCCCGATGTCGAGGACCTGGCCACGGCCGAGGAAGCCGCACGCGACCTGGACTTGTTCCACCCTTGGTCACTGGACGCCGAAGGCGCCGCCGCGTTGGCCTTGCGCTGCGAGGACGCGGCCTTCGCCACCGACCGGCGCATCACCAACAGCGAGGGCGCGGCCACCTCCGCCCAGCAATCGCACTTCTGGGCCGGCAACAGCCGTGGGTTTCGCGGTGGTTACGCCAGCTCGCGGCATTCGATCTCGGTGGCACCCATCGCCGGCAAGGGCGCTGCCATGGAGCGCGACGCCTGGTACAGCAGCATGCGCGATGCAATGGCCTTGTCTTCGCCCGAGGCGGTGGGGCGATACGCGGCCGAGCGTGCACTTTCGCGCCTGAAGGGGCGCAAGGTGCCCACCTGCGAAGTGCCGGTGCTGTTCGAGAACACCTTGGCCGCCGGCATGCTCGGCGCTCTGGTGCAGGCCACCAGTGGTGGGGCGCTGTATCGGCGCGCCACCTTCCTGCTCGACAGCGTGGGCCAGCGGGTGATGGCCGACCACATCGATGTGGACGAGGATCCGTTCGTCCTGCAGGGCAAGGCCAGCGCGCCCTTCGACGACGAAGGGGTGCGCACGCGCAAGCGCCGTGCGCTGGACGCGGGGGTGGTGCAGGGCTACTACCTGTCCACCTACTCGGCGCGCAAGCTGGGTCTGCGCACCACGGGGCACGCCGGTGGCTCGCAGAACCTCGTGCTGCGCAGCCGGCTCACGCAGCCGGGTGATCACCTGGAGCAGATGTTGCGCAAGCTCGGCCGCGGGTTGTTCGTCACTGAACTCATGGGACAGGGCGTCAACTACGTCACTGGCGACTATTCGCGCGGCGCAGCCGGTTTCTGGGTGGAGGGAGGGCGCATCGTGCACCCGGTCCACGAGGTCACCATTGCCGGCAACCTGCGCGAGATGTTCCAGCACATCGCGGCCGTGGGCGCCGACGTCTACACCGCGGGCGGCAAGACGGTGGGTTCGATGTTGATCGAGCGCATGAAAGTGGCGGGCAGTTGATGGGCGGCGGGCATGTGCGCCGACAGGAAGCGCCGCGCCTGGCTGGTGGGCCACAGGTGTCGGGGCTTTCACCCCCCTTGTGCTGTCGCCGGGGGCCCTAGAATCCCAAGGTTTACGTTGCATTCTTGCCAAGGAGATCTGCATGGAACGTCGTTCATTCGTTCGTAGCGCCGGGCTGGCCGGCGTTTTGGCGGCCGGTGCCGCACCGGCCATCGTGCATGCCCAGGCCAACATACGCTGGCGCCTGGCCTCGAGCTTTCCGAAGTCGTTGGACACCATCTTCGGTGCGGCCGAGGTGTTCGCCAAGAAGGTCGGCGAGATGACCGGTGGCAAGTTCCAGATCAGCACCCATGCTGCCCCTGAACTGATGCCCGCGCTCCAGGTGGTCGATGGCGTACAGGCGGGAACGATCGAGATGGCGCACACGGCGCCGTACTACTTCTTCGGCAAGGACCCGACCTTCGCACTGGGCTGCGTCATTCCCTTTGGCTTGAACTCGCGCCAGATGACGGCGTGGCAGTTCGAGGGCAATGGCCTGAAGCTGATGCGCGAGTTCTACAAGGGCTACAACATCATCAACTTCCCTGGTGGCAACACCGGCGCACAGATGGGCGGTTGGTTCCGCTCGCCGATCAAGTCGCTGGCCGACATGAAGGGCTTGAAGTTCCGCATCGGGGGCTTCGGCGGCAAGGTGATCGAGCGCATCGGCGGTGTGGCGCAGAACATTCCCGCCGGCGAGATCTACCAGGCGCTGGAGAAGGGCACGATCGATGCCGCCGAGTGGGTGGGCCCCTACGATGATGAGAAACTGGGCCTGAACAAGGTGGCCCAGAACTATGCCTACCCCGGTTGGTGGGAGGGCGGTCCGCAGCTGGATTTCTACATCAACGACAAGGCCTTCAATGCGCTGTCGGCCGAGTACAAGGCCATCGTCGAATCGGCAGCGGCCTTCGCCCACGTGGACATGCAGGCCAAGTACGATGCCCGCAATCCGGCCGCGCTCAAGCGCCTGGTGGCCGCCAATGCGAAGCTGTTCCGCTTCCCGAAGGAAATGATGGACGCGGCGTTCAAGGAGGCGATGGCGCTGTACAGCGAACTCAGCGCCAGCAACCCGCACTGGAAGAAGGTGTACGAGGATCTGAACGTTTTCCGTCGCGACCAGAACCTGTGGTTCCGCTTCACCGAGGCTGGCTTCGACGACTTCATGCAAGCGCAAAAGCTCTAGGCACGTTCTCGCGCCGCGACGAAAAAGGGGTCCCGCGGGACCCCTTTTTCATCTGGTGGGCGCCGGCGGCGTCGCACCGGGTCGGGCTACTTCTTCTGCTTGTCCTGCTCGTTGGCCCGGCGGATGGCCTCCATCGGGTCTTCCGGCGCGTCCTTGGCCTTGTCATCGGCACCGGGCATCGTGGGTTCTGCCTTGCCGCCCTTGTCGTCCTTCTGGCTGCGCTCCACGTCCTGCTGCAGTTGCTCGATGTTGCCCTCGGCGGCCTTGTTGAGGTCGCGGGTGACGATGCCGGGGAAGGCGATGATCAGGCCCACCATGACGATCTGGATCACCACGAACGGGATGGCACCCCAATAGATCTGCTCGGTGGTGATCCTGCCGATCGTCTTGCCGGTCACGCGATCCTTGTAGTCGTCCGTGGGTGCCACGCTGCGCAGGTAGAACAGGGCGAAGCCGAACGGCGGGTGCATGAACGAGGTCTGCATGTTCACTGCCAGCAGCACGCCGAACCACACCGGGTCGATGCCCAGCTTGATGGCCACGGGCCCGATGAGCGGCACGACGATGAAGCTCAGCTCGAAGAAATCGAGGAAGAACGCCAGCACGAAGATCAGGACGTTGACCACGATCAGGAAGCCGAGTTGGCCACCGGGCAGGCCACCGAGAAGGTGCTCGACCCACTTGGCGCCATCCACCGCCTGGAAGGACAGGCTGAACACCGTGGAGCCGACCAGGATGAAGACCACGAAGCACGACAGCTTCATCGTCGAGTCCATGGCCTGGCGCAGCAACTTCATGTCGATGCGTTTGCGTGCCAGTGCCATCACCAAGGCGCCCACGGCGCCCATGGCGCCCCCCTCGGTGGGCGTGGCGATGCCCAGGAAGATCGTGCCCAGCACCAGGAAGATCAGGGCCAGCGGCGGGATCAGCACGAAGGTCACTCGCTCGGCCATGCGCGACAGCAGCCCGAGCTTGAGGGCCTTGTTCAGCACGGCCAGCGCAAAGGCCACGCCGACACCGACGCACATCGACACGACGATCAATTCATCGGTTGGGGTGGCGGCCGGTCGGCTCCTTGCAAACAGCAGTGCCAGCGCCACCGAGACCATGAAGAGCAGCCCCAATGAACGCAGGCCGGGGCTGCCGTCGTCTTCACGGATCGTGCGCGCCTCGAGCGGCAGCGCCGGCACGTAGCTCGGCCGAACGATGCTGACCAAGGCGATGTAGCCCACATAGAACCCCGTCAGGATGAAGCCCGGGACAAAGGCACCCTTGTAAAGGTCGCCCACGCTCTGGCCCAGCTGGTCGGCCATGATGATGAGCACCAGCGACGGCGGGATGATCTGCGCCAAGGTGCCTGAGGCGGCGATCACGCCCGAGGCGACGCGCCGGTCGTAGCCCGAGCGCAGCATGATCGGCAGCGAAATCAGGCCCATGGCAATGACCGAGGCCGCCACCACGCCGGTGGTGGCGGCGAGCATGGCGCCCACCAGGATGACCGCATACGCCAGGCCGCCGCGAATGGGCCCGAAGAGCTGGCCGATGGTGTCGAGCAGGTCCTCGGCCATGCCCGATCGTTCGAGGATCAGGCCCATGAAGGTGAAGAACGGGATGGCCAGCAGCGTATCGTTCTGCATGATGCCGAAGATGCGCAGGGGCAGGGCCTGCAGCAAGGCAGCCGGCATCAGGCCCAACTGTACGCCAACAACGCCAAAGAACAGGCCGCACGCCGCCAGCGAGAAGGCCACCGAGTAGCCGATCAGCAGGAAGCAGATCAGGGCCGCAAACATGATCGGGGCCATGTAGGCCGAGAAGAACTCCATCATTGGGCTGCTCCCTCGGCCTTGGCGCGAACGAACTCGGCCAGCTCTTCTTCAGCGGTCTTGGTCTGCCGCTTCCTGGTTGGGTCGTCGATCAGGCCCTTCAGGAAGGCAATGCGCTTGATCAGTTCGGACACGCCCTGCAACATGAGCAGGGCAAAGCCCACGGGCACCAGCGCGAACACTGGCCAACGGATGAGGCCACCCGCATTGGACGACATCTCGCCCGTGATGTAGGCCTTGACCACCAGTGGCCAGACCAAGGCAATGACGTTGATGCAGAACGGAAACAGGAACACGACGATGCACACGGCTTCGATGATGATCTGCGTGCGCTTGGAAAAATGGCCCGACACCACATCGATCTTGACGTGCTCGCCGCGCAGCATGGTGTAACCCGCGGCCAGCAGGAACACGGCTGCGAACAGGTACCACTGGATTTCCAGGAACCCGTTGGAGCTCATGTTGAAGGCCTTGCGGATCACCGCATTCACGGCGCTGATCAGCACCGCGGCGAGGACCAGCCAGGCCACCGATTTGCCGACCCATTCACTGAGTCGATCGATGCCGCGCGACAGATTGAGAAGGGAGGTCATGAGGGCTCCAGGGGCTTTGAACTTGCATGGCGACCGGCCCGTCCGACACGGCCCGGCCGAAATGCAGCATGGGCGCTAATGTACGGATCGGATCAGGCCGTGCTGCCGAAAAACCGGGCAGTTCAGGGAAAGCCCCAGGGCCGATGGCCACGTCGGGTGTGCACCGGCGCCTGCGCGCCGAGCACCTCAACCCTGCGCTGCGTTGAACAGGCGGGTGGACCGAGCGCCCGAGCGGCAGAACACCAGCATGGGCATCGGCAGCTCGCGCATCAGCTGCGCGAAGGCGGCGATCTGTTCGGGGGACTGATAGCCGCCGTCCACCGGCAGAAACCGATACTCAAGACCGGCCGCACGGGCCGCCGTTTCGATGGCGGCGTTGGTGGGTTGGTCCGGTCCGTGCTCGAAGTCGGGGCGGTTGTTGACCACGCTGCGAAAGCCCAACGAGGCCACCTCGGCCATGGACTCGGGCGTCATCTGCGGCGCCACGCACACCTGGGGCGAGACGGCGCGCAGGGGCAAGGACGTGTTCATGCGCACAACCTCACTTTGCCAGTGCCGCCTTGACGGCGGCGGACACCTGGCCCATGTCGGCCTTGCCGGCCAACTTGGCCTTCACGGCACCCATCACCTTGCCCATGTCGCCTGGGCCGGAGGCCCCCAGCGCGGCGACGATGCCGGCGACCTCGGCGGCCACTTCGTCAGCCGACAGCCGCGCGGGCAGGTAGGCCTGCAGCACGCCCAGTTCGGCGGTCTCCTTGTCGACCAGGTCGGTGCGCCCGGCGCTCTGGAACGCGGCGATGGAGTCCTTGCGCTGCTTGATCAGCTTGTCGACGATGCCCACGACAGCGACATCGTCCAGGACGATGCGTTCGTCCACCTCGCGCTGCTTGCACGCGGCCAGCAGCATGCGGATGGTGGACAGCCTCGCCGCGTCTTTCGCCCGCATGGCGGTCTTCATGTCTTCGGTGATCTGGTCTTTGAGGCTCATGGCATGTTCCGTGGGGTCATGCAAAACGCCCGCTGCGGCGTCCCGCGCGGGCGTTGTGTCTGACAGCAAGCCGAATGGCCGTTGGTCGGCCCTTGTCGGCCGGCCACTTGGCGCCGGCCAGACTGAAGCTCAGAACAGCTTCTTCGGCAGTTGCATGCTGCGCACGCGCTTGTAGTGGCGCTTGACGGCCGCAGCCTTCTTGCGCTTGCGTTCAGCGGTGGGCTTTTCGTAGAACTCGCGTGCGCGAAGGTCGGTCAGCAGCCCCAGCTTTTCGATCGTGCGCTTGAAGCGGCGCAGGGCAACATCGAACGGCTCATTCTCTTTGACGCGAATCGTAGTCATTGACAGGTTAGGTCCTAAATTTGCGCTCGGTGTTCCTGGCGGACTCGGGGGCCCCAGACATCGGCCGTATTGACGACCGATCTGGCGACCCATTGGCGGTGGGGCCGGGCGCGATCCGGTGATCGTGCTGGGGTTCCCGCTGCCATGCGCCGAGGAATCGACACGCGGTTTGCTAGCAAAGAGGATGATTCTAGCGTGAAGTTCGGGCACTTGACAATCTGCGTTGACGCGGCGGAAAAGCGGGCGCCTGGCCCGATGGAAGCCTTCGGTGAGTCAGGTGCTGGCCAGGGCCTGCGCACAGGCCATGGCGCTGGACCAGGCCCACTGGAAGTTGTAGCCGCCCAGCCAACCCGTGACGTCCACCACCTCGCCCACGAAGTACAGCCCCGTTTGACGGCGGCTCTGCAGGCTGCGTGAATCCAGCTCGCGGGTGTCCACGCCACCGGCGGTGACCTCGGCCTTGTGGAAGCCCTCGGTGCCGTTGGGCACGATGGACCAGCGTGCCAGCGATTGGGCCAGGCGCGACAGGTCGGCATCCCGCCATTCGGGCAAGGGCCGGTCGGCGGGCATGCCGTGCAGCACGAGCCAGGCATCGGCCAGGCGTTGCGGCAGCCACTGGCCCAAGGCGTTGCCCATCTGGCGCTTGCTCGTGGACTTGGCCGCGCGCAGCAGTGCGTCCAGGTCCCGGCCCGTGGCCAGGTCCAGCTGCAGGGGCTGACCTGGGCGCCAGTAGCTGGACGCCTGCAGCACCGCTGGCCCACTCAGGCCCCGGTGCGTGAACAGCAAGTCCTCGACAAAATGGCCGCGTTGCTTCCCCCCGCCGGTCTCGATGGCGACCTCCAGCGAGGTGCCCGCCAAGGGCGCAAACGGCGCCCAGACATCGGCTGAAAAGGTCTGTGGCACCAGCGCTGGCCGAGGTTCGATGATGCGGTGCCCGAACTGGCGGGCGAGGCGGTGGCCGAAATCCGTGGCGCCGATCTTGGGAATCGACAGCCCGCCAGTGGCCACCACCACCTGGCTCGATCGCACCGGCCCACGCGCCGAGGCCAGCAGGAATCCCTGGGCGTCCGCGCGAACCTCGGCCACGCTGCACGGCTGCCAATGCACGACGCCGCCGGTGCGGCATTCGTCCAGCAGCATGGCAACGATCTGTTCGGCAGAGCCATCGCAGAACAGCTGACCACGGTGCTTCTCATGGAATGCGATGCCGTGACGGCGCACCAGTGCCACGAAGTCGGCCGCGCTGTAGCGGGCGAGAGCCGACCGGCAGAAGTCCCGGTTGGCCGACAGGAAATGGCCCGGCCCACAGTCCACATTGGTGAAGTTGCAGCGGCCTCCGCCCGAGATGCGGATCTTCTCGGCCACCTTGACGGCATGGTCGAGCAACAGCACCTTCAAGCCGCGCTGCCCGGCTTGCGCGGCGCAGAACAGTCCAGCGGCGCCAGCGCCAATGACCGTGACGTCGAACTGGGTCATTTGGTGTTCGACCAGCAGGCAGCCTCGGGCCTTCGGCCAATTTCATTCGGGCGGGCGGGCATGCGCGGGCGTCTTTCGAATCGGAGGGGGCAGGGCCGTGCAGTGTCGCAAAGATGTCGTGTGCCCTGATCGGCGCGGCTATGATCCTTCAAGCGATGGGTCTTGGCGCGATATCGCGGCGTCCATCGAGCCGCGAGGCGGCACCTTGTGATGTCGGTGGTCCGTCTCCGGCACTTCGCAATGAAGGATGACCATGCCCACACCGATGGACACGACCGACACGCCTGGACAGCCCAAGCCCTGGCAGGCGTTGGCGTTGGCCAATGGCTTGCACGCATGGACGCAACAGCAGGGGCTGTTGCTGGGGCTGAAGGACGCTCGGAATGGCCGGTATGTAATGGTCAACGAGGCACTGGCCGGATTGGCCGGGCGCAGCGCGACGGCCGCCCAGGGGTGCACCGACGCCGAGCTGTTCGATGCAACGCTGGCACAGGCGCTGCGCACGGCCGACCAGACCGCGCTGGCGCAGCAGGCGGCGATGACGGCCGAGCATCGGTTCGACCTGCAGGGCGAGCGACGCGAATTCAGCGTGCTGCGCGTGCCCACCGAGTTGGGGGGCGAGACTTTGCTGTGCTGCATCTGGCAGGACATGGCGGTGCAGCGTCAGCGGGACGGGCAGATGAAGGCGGCGCTCGACCAGATCGAGCGCGAGCAGAAGGCCAATCAGGCGCTGCGCCGCGAGATGTCCGACCAGGGCCTGCGCGACGCCGCCACGGGCCTGGCCACGCCGGCGCATTTCGAAGACCAGCTCAAACGCGAAGTGGATCTGTCCAATCGCGAGCACCGCGAGTTTGCACTCGTGTACCTGGCACTGGACGAATTGGCCCCTCGCGTTCAGGCGATGGGCCGGCAGGCGCTGGAGCGGATTCACGAGGCCATGGGTCGGCTGCTGCGAGGCAACACGCGTGCGATGGACGCATCCTGCCGCATCGACGACCGTCACTTTGCGGTGCTGCTGTCCGGTGTGGGCCTGGCCACGGCGCATTCGCGCATGGAGGGCCTGCGGCGCCAGGTGGCGACGCAGATCCTGGTGCTGAACGGCCAGGAGATCGGGTTCACCGTCGGCATGGGCGTGGCCAGCTTTCCGCACACCGCGCACAGCCAGGAGGAGGTGGTGCAGGCCTGTCAGTCGGCCTTGGACCAGGCCAAACGGCGCGGCGGCAACTGTGTGGCACTGGCCAGCATCCGTTTCGGCCAGTGAGCAGTCAGCTGATGGCGCGCCAGGTCATGTAGCCCGCCAGGCTGAACAGCAGCAGGGCAAATACGCGCTTCAGCTGTCGTGTGTCCATGCCGTGAGCCACCTTTGCACCGATCGGTGCGGTGACGACGCTGGCCAGCGAAATCACGGCCATTGCCGGCAGCACCACGAAGCCCAGCGAGCCGGGTACCCCTGTGTGCAGGTTCCAGCCACCGATGACATAGCCCAAGGTGTTGGCCGCCGCGATCGGAAACCCCAGCGCGGCGCTGGTGCCGGTGGCCAGGTGGATGGGCACGTTGCACCAGGTCATGAAGGGCACCGAGATGAAGGCGCCGCCCGCGCCCACCAGGCCCGATACGAAGCCCACCACGCCACCCGCGGCCGCCGAGCCCAGGGTGCCCGGCATCTGGCGCGCGGCCTCGGGCTTGCCGCCGCGAAGCATCTGTACCGCCGAGAAACCCACGAACCCGGCGAAGGCCACCGCCAGCGCCCGTCCTTTGATGAGCGCGAACACGCCGACGCCGGCAACGAGCGCACCGACCACGATGCCGGGCGCCATGTGACGAACGATGTCCCAGCGCACCGCGCCGCGTTTCTGATGCGCCCGCACACTGGAGACGGAGGTGAACATGATGGTGGTCATGGCCGTGGCAATGGCCATCTTCACCGCCAAGCCGGTTTCCACACCTTGGTGTGTGAGCATCATCGTGAGGAACGGCACCATCAGCATGCCGCCACCGACCCCCAGCAGTCCCGCGAGAAAGCCGGTGCAGGTGCCGAGCAGCAGCAGTTCGGCGACGAGCACCGGATCGAGGAACGCCATCAGCGATCCAGCAAGGCCAACACGGCACGCCACTCGTCTGGGGCGACGGGGGTGATCGACAGTCGATTGCCCGCCTGCAGCACGCGCATCGAGGCCAGTTCGGGCCGGCAGCGCATCTCGCGCAGCGACAGCAGGCGGCTCTTGCGCAGGAGCCTCACGTCCACGTGCATCCAGCGTGGCTTGTCGCGGACGGCCTTGGCGTCAAACCATGGGCTGGTCGAATCGAACTGCGTGGCGTCGGGGTAGGCGGCGCTGGCCACTTCGGCGAGGCCGACGATGCCAGGCTCGGCGCACGAGGAGTGGCAGAACAGCACGCCATCGCCCACCACCATGGTGTCGCGCATGAAGTTACGCGCCTGGTAGTTGCGCACGCCCACCCAAGGCACACATTGGCCCGGCGCGCGAGCCAGATCGTCGACCGAGCACTCATCGGGCTCGCTCTTCATCAACCAGAAGCCGGGCATGGGGGGAGGGCGAGGAGGGGGTGTTCGCCGCGCCACAGGTGGGCCGCGTTCCTAAAACCTTATGGTGCAAGATCTTAGGTGGGCGAGGTCAGCGAGGCTTTGGGTTCATCTGACGCGAGACGATCACGCCAGCCTGGCGATGTTCCAAGCCCTGGCTCAATGAGCATCGGTTTCGGAAATCAAACCCACTTGCAACACGACGAACGAAGCCATTCTAAGCACGGAGCGACCTGCCTGTGTCGACGAATTGCTCACAACAAGTGGCCGTCATCGCCCAATGCGGTGTCCATGCGGCGGATCAAGTGTTCGACATCCAGACCGGCCGCATCGTGCGCTGACACCGGTGCGGCCAAGGCGCTTGCATTCTGCTCGGCACGCTGGTAAGCAAGATTGAGTGCGGCCAGCACGGCCATGCGCTCGCGTGCCTTCACTTTGCCAGCATTGCGGATCGCGCTCATCTCGCGGTCGACGATGGCCACGGCCTCGCGCACCAGGTCCTCGCCGCCGGGCGGGCAGGCCAATGAATAGCTCTGGCCAAGGATGGTGGCTTCGATCTGCTTCATGAACGCTCGGGGTTGGTGGGCTCGGCCGGCAGGCGCTCGAGCAAGGCGTCGATGCGGGCGCGCGCGGCGCCCAGCCGTGAGCGCAAGCTGTCGCGCTCGGTGGTGACGCTGGCCAACTGCTGCTCCAGCAAGTCGTTGGTGCGTCGCAGTTCCTCATGGCGAAGTGCGAGCCGTTCGATGCGCTCGGCAAGGTCATCGAGTCTGGACATGGACGGCGGCCGTGGGCTGAAGGAAGGACAAGATTGTAGGCCGCGCACCTGTTGGTTTGGCGTCAAGCTGCACTGGTACGATGCCGCCGTTGGTGCTCTGATCCTTCTTCAAGGGGGATCGGGTTAAACGGGAAGCTGAGGAGGTGCGTCACCCAACGGGTGCCACCCAACCAGCGCTGCCCCCGCAACGGTAAGCGGACGGCCGGGTGCACTTGCTCGGTCGGCCCTTGTGACGACAAGCCACTGGTCGCGAAAGCGCCTGGGAAGGCCGCAAGGGTTCAGTCCGTCAGCCCGGATACCGGCCAACAACGGGGGTCGGCCGCCTGTGGGCGAGTCGACCGCAATGCCAAGGCCCGCGCGGGGAAGCGTGGGCAGGCGGTTCATTGGTCTCTCGCATCCCATGGTTTCATCCCGATCGACGCCTCGCGTCCATGTTCTGGCGGGCGCCTGCGCGTCGCTCCTGTCCCTGTCTCTCACGCCGCTGGCCCATGCCGACGGCGGCAACACCGTGGTGGTGACGGCCGCACGTGCGCCGCAGGCCCTCACCGATGCACTGCCCCACACCACGGTGATCACGCGCGACGAGATCGACCGGCTGCAGGCGGTCGATTTGGCGGCCCTGTTGGCCACCGAGGCCGGCGTGCAACTGGCCTCCAACGGCGGGCGCGGCACGGCCACCACGCTGTTCATGCGTGGCGCACCGACGCGCCAGGTGCTGGTGCTGGTCGACGGCGTGCCGCTGTCGCGCCAGGACGCCACGGGCCAGGTCGGCATGGAGCACCTGATGCTCGACCAGGTCGAGCGCATCGAGATCGTGCGCGGCAATGTCTCGGCGCTGTATGGCAGCGGCGCGGTGGGCGGCGTGATCCAGGTGTTCACCCGCACGGCGGGACCACGGCAAGCCGGCCTGCAAGTCGAGGTCGGGTCCCGAGGATTCAAGCGCGGCTCGGCCCAGGCCTCGGTGACGCTCGGGGCCACACGGCTGTCGATGGGGCTGTCGGCCGAAGGCGACATCGGCCTGTCGGCGCTGAACGCCAACGAGGTGAGGGCAGCCAACCCAGACCGCGACGGCTACCGCAACCAAAGCGCCAAGCTCGACCTCGCTCACCGTTGGGCCGAAGGCCACACCTTGGGGCTGGGGCTGTTTCGAACCAGCGGCCGACTGGAGTACGACAGCGAGTTCGCGTCACCCACCGACACGCAGCGCAGCCGCACGGTGAAGGAAGTGCTGCAGCTGACCAGCGAAGACCGCATCGGCGCGGCCTGGATCAGCCGCGTCACGCTGTCCAGCCAGCGCGACGACGCGCAGTATGTCGAGACCGGTGACTACGGCTATGCCGGCCGCTACCGCACGGTGGTGGACAGCCTGCAGTGGCAAAACAACCTGGCGTGGTCGGCGCAAACTCAAGTCACGGCAGGGGCGCAAGCCCAGCGTGAGCGCATCGATGCGGACGACGGCTTTGGGGGCACGTACGCGCCTGGACGCCATTCAATGGCCGCTTACATTGGCGTGCAGCACCGCCTGGGCGATCACGAGCTGGCCATGAATCTGCGGCGCGACGACTTCAACGGTCGACCCGCCACCACCACCGGACGGCTGGGCTGGCGCTGGCAGCTTTCGCCCGCCTGGACGGCGCTGGCCAGCGCATCCAGTGCCTTTGGCATGCCGCCACTGGGTTACCTGTACGCACCGTACTATGGCAACGACGCGCTTCTGCCGGAGCGATCGACCTCGACCGAACTGGGCTTGCAATGGGTGCAGCAGGGGCAACGATTGCGCGCCACGCTGTTTCGCACGCGGGTCCGTGACGAAATCGAGTACGACTTCAGCACCTACGCCTTCGCCAATCTGGCGCGCACACGCAACCAGGGCCTGGAACTGTCCTACGCGGGCCAGGTCGCGGGCAGCGATTTGAAGGCCAGCCTCACCTCGCAGCAGCCCGAGGACGCAGTGACTGGCCAGCGCCGGTTGCGTCGCAGCGCAACGCTCGCTTCGGTGGCGGTCTCGCGCGACCTGGGGGGTGGTTGGCGGGCCGGGCTGGTTGCGCGCCATGCAGGCGAGCGGCCGGACAGCGGCGGCAAGTCCCTGGGCGCTTACACCGTGCTGGACCTCACTGCGCAATGGGACATCAACCCACAGTGGCAGTGGTTCGGGCGCATCGAGAACGCGCTGAATGAGCGCTACCAGACCGCGGCCGGCTACAACCAGCCCCCCCGTGGGGTGTTCACCGGCTTGCGTTGGAAACTGCCGGGCTGAGCAGCGCCATGGGTCTGACCGGAACCCGCCTGACCGCGCTCGCGCTGGCTTTGCTGGCCCTGCTCGGCGCAGCGGGGGCTGCCGCCCTGCTGCTGGGCGTGGCGGGTGTCGACGCCGAGATGATCATTGTTCTGCGTGCACCCCGCGTGGCCGCCGCCGTCGGTGTGGGTGCGCTGCTGGCCCTGGCCGGGCTGGCCCTGCAGGTGCTGCTGCGCAATCCACTGGCCGACCCCTACGTGCTGGGCAGTTCGGGCGGTGCGTCGGTGGGCGGCCTGCTGGCGCTGATGGTTGGTGCCAGTCTTTGGCTGGGCGCGGCGCTGGGGGCTCTGGCCGCCGGCGTGGCACTGTTGACCTTGACCCGCGCCGCCCTGGCCTCCAGCGACGATGCCTCGCCGCGCCTGGTGCTCACCGGTGCGATGCTCGCGGCACTGTGCGGTGCGGCGGCCACGCTGCTGTTGGCGTTGACACCCGACCAGCAGTTGCGCGGCGCCGTGTTCTGGCTGGTCGGTGATCTGTCCGGTGCCCGTGGTGGTTTGGCCTGCATCGGCGCGGCAGTGCTCTTCGCGGCTTGGCTCACCCGGCAGCACGTGGCCATTGATCGCCTGCTGCTCGGCAGTGAGGTGGCTTCTTTGCTTGGCGAACCAGTTCGCCGACTTCGCTTGTTGCTGTTGATCGCGGCGTCCCTGGCCACCGGCATGGCGGTGGCATCGGCCGGGGCCATCGGCTTCGTGGGGTTGGTGGTGCCGCAGGCCTTGCGCCTGGTCGGCGTGCAGGGCAGCCGCGATCTGGCCTGGATGTCGGCCGTGGGTGGCGCTGCCCTGCTGGTGCTGGCCGACCTGCTGGCGCGCACGGTGGTGGCACCGCTGGAATTGCCGGTCGGTGCGGTGATGGCGCTGCTGGGCGCGCCGCTGTTCATCATGGTCTTGCACCAGGACGCGCGATGACAGGACTTTCGATGACTGCGGCGCCCTTGCCATTGCTGGAGACTCGAGCGCTGTGCCTGCGAGCCGCGGGCCGCCCGTTGGTGCAAGGGCTCGACTGGCAGGTGCTGCCGGGCCAGCGCTGGTGCGTGATCGGGCGCAATGCGGCCGGAAAGAGCACCTTGCTGCGTTCCCTGGCCGGCCTGGCCGTGCCCGAGCGCAGCGGCGCCTTGCTCTGGATGGGCCGAGCGCAGGCCGACTGGGCGCCTCCGGATGCTGCTTGGGTGCGGGCACTCGCGCCGCAGCAGTCGGTGGACCGGTTCCCGATCAGCGTGCAGCGGCTGCTCGCCCTGTCCACGGTTCGGCCGGGTCGCCTGGACCTGGCCCAGGTGCTGGCCGATCTGGATGCCTGCGAACTCACGCACCGTGGCGTGCGGCAGCTGTCGGGCGGTGAGCGGCAGCGCATCGCCTTGGCGCAATGTGCAATGCAGGGCGCACCGCTGATGCTGATGGATGAACCCGTTTCGTTTCAGGACCCCGCCCACCAAACGTTGGTGGCGCGCTGGCTGGCCGCGCTGGTGCCCGTTGGCGGCGAAGCCGCACTCGTGGCCAGCGCACACGACGTGAACTGGATCGCACGCACCGCCACCCATGTGTTGGCGCTGTTCGGCGATGGCGGTTGGGCTGCCGGCCTGGCCGGCGAAATGATCCAGGCCAAGACGCTGCAACGCGTCTACGGCTGCCCTTGGCGCGAGACCGGGGGCGTGTGGGTGGCCGATTGAGCCCTTGCGGCGCACCGGCTCAGCGCGCCTGCTCGATCAGCTCGCACAGGTTTTCGGCGCCGTCCACGAAGCGTGGCGTCATCCGTGCCAGACGGTGGCCATCGACGATCTTCAATTGCTGTCGGCGCACCGCATCCACGCGTGCGAAACGTTGCCAGGCCTCCAGGTGCGGCGGCTCGTCCTTGGCTGCGGCCGTGACCACCAGTTGGGGGTTGGCGGCCACGGCAGCCTCCCAGCTGACGGTGGGGGTGAGCGTGCCCTGTCGTGCGAACACGTTCAGGCCGCCGCAGGCACTGATGGCCTGATCGATCAGGTGACCCTGGCTCACCGTCATCAGCGGCTCGTGCCACAGCTGATAGAACACGCGCACGGGTGGTCGGCCCGAGTACCTGGCGCGCAGGGCCTGCCAATGCGCCTCGGTGCGCGTGGCTGCGGCCTGCGCGCTGGCGTCGGTGGCCATCAGACGGCCCAGGCGGCGCAAGGTCTCTGCGACGCCGTCCACCGTCGTGGATTCGCTCTCGTAAATGGGCACACCGAGATCACGCAATCGCTCTTGCTGCCGCGGGTTCATGCCGCTGCGCCACACCAGCAGCAGATCGGGCTTCAGGGCGGCCACCGCCTCCAGGTTGACGGCGAAGGCGTCGCCGACCACGGGCAGGCTGAGTGCGGCGGCTGGGTAGTCGCTGTAGCGCATCACGCCCACCAGGCGGGCACCTGCGCCGGCGGCAAAGACCAGCTCGGTCAGGTGAGGTGCGAGGGCCACCACGCGCCGTGCCGGGGCGGGCAGGGTGAGCACCTGGCCGGCGTCGTCGCGCACGCTCACCGGGGCGCTCGCCGCGTTGGTGCAAGCCAATGCCATCGCCAGCACCCGGCATGGGTGCCCCAGGCGCATCCAGTTCCGCACGCAGCGACTCACGTGGAGGCCGGCGTCTGCCGCCCCATGTCGCAACATGCCCGCACCAGGCAAGCGGCGCATTTCGGCGCGCGCGCCGTGCAGACATAGCGGCCGTGCAGGATCAACCAATGGTGGGCTTCGACACGGTACTTCGCCGGCACGCGCCGCAGCAACTGCATTTCCACCGCCAGCGGCGTGCGGCCGGGCGCCAATCCGGTGCGGTTGCCCACGCGAAAGAGGTGCGTGTCCACCGCCATCGTGGCTTCACCGAAGGCGACATTGAGCACCACGTTGGCGGTCTTGCGGCCCACGCCGGGCAAGGCTTCGAGCGCTTCACGCGAGCGCGGCACCTCGCCAGCGTGTCGATCGATCAGGAGCCGACAGGTCTGCAGCAGGTGCTTGGCCTTGTTGCGGTACAGGCCGATGGTGCGGATGTGCTCGCACAAGGCCTCGCCACCGAGCGCCAGGATGGCCTGTGGCGTGTTGGCGACCGGAAACAGTCGCCGTGTGGCCTTGTTCACGCTCACGTCGGTGGCCTGGGCCGAGAGCAGGACGGCCACCAGCAACTCGAACACCGAGCTGTATTCCAGCTCGCTGGCCGGGTGCGGGTTGGCCGAGGCCAGCGTGGCAAAGAAAGTTTCGATCTGGGCAGGTGTCATGGCGGATGCGGCAGGGGCTGCATGCCCAGTGTGGCAGAGGCGATGCGCGCGCGCGGCCGTTTCCAGCTCGTCGGCGGGGCGCGCCGCCGCTCAGGCCCGCCTGGCGCGAGCGCGCTGCAAGGCCGCTTCGATCACTGCGCGCTTTCGGGCCATTTCAGCATCATCGCCGCCCTTGGTCAGGTGCGGCAGGTCGGCCAGCTTGGCCATGGCCTTGGCGGCCAGGCGATCGTCGTGCTCGAGCTGCTCGCGCGCCGTGCGCCACTGATGAAACTCATAACGCTCTTTGGACGCGTCCGCTTGCGCTGGGGACCAGGCGGCCCAGCCCGTGCGCTCGACACTCACTGGCACCATCTCGATGCAGTCCACCGGGCACACTGGCAGGCACAGCTCGCAGCCGGTACACTGGTCGTCGATCACCGTGTGCATGCGCTTGGATGCACCGATGATGCAGTCCACGGGGCAGGCCTTGATGCACAGCGTGCAGCCAATGCACCAGGCTTCGTCGATCACGGCGAGCTTGAGCGGGCCTTCTACGCCACAGCCGGCGTCGAGCGGCGCGATGGGTTGGCCGGTGAGGCCTGCGAGGCGAACCACACCCTGCGCGCCTCCCGGTGGGCAGCGGTTGATGGCCAGTCGGCCCTCGGCAATGGCCTCGGCATAGCGCCGACAGTCGGGTTCGCCACAGCGCGTGCACTGCGTCTGCGGCAGGGCGGCGTCGATCTGATGCACCAGGGCTTGCGCCGCTGGCGATCGCTGGCGGTTCACTCGGCCTGGCGCGGGCCGATCAGGCCTTGCGCGCCACGCGCTTGCCGCCGACGCTGACCTTGGGCTTGGCGTTGGCCTGGGCCCTGACCTTTGCGCCGGGCTTGACCGAGCTCGCGCTCGCGGACCTCGCCTGGGCGACTGCCACCGCCTGCCGCGGCGCGCGCTTGGCGGCCAGCGCAGGCAAGTCCCGCTTGTTCTCGGGCTGGTTGAAGCGGGCGATGAACGCTTTGACCTCGGGGTAGACCATCTCGCGCCAGCGCCGGCCGGAGAAGATGCCGTAGTGACCCGCACCGACCGCGTCATAGTGGAACTGCCGATTGGCCGGCACGCCCGTGCACAGGTCGTGCGCCGCCCTGGTCTGGCCGGCGCCGGAGATGTCGTCGAGTTCGCCTTCGACGGTCAGGAACGCGCTGGTGGTGATGTCTTGCGGCGCCACGATCGTGCCGTCCACGTCCCACGTGCCGTTGACCAGCGCGAAGTCCTGGAAAACGGTGCGGATGGTCTCGAGGTAGTACTCGGCAGGCATGTCCAGCACGGCGTTGTACTCGTCGTAGAACTGCCGATGGGCCTCGGCGCTGTCGTCGTCACCGCGGATCAGATCCTGGAAGTAGTCGTAGTGCGAGTTGAGGTGCCGGTCGGGGTTCATGGCCACGAAGCCGGAGTGCTGCATGAAGCCCGGGTACACCGCGCGGCCCGCGCCTGGGAAGTTGGCTGGCACGCGGTAGATCACGTTGTTCTCGAACCAGCTGTAGCTCTTGTTCATCGCCAGGTTGTTCACCGCAGTGGGCGACTTGCGCGCGTCGATCGGGCCACCCATCATGGTCAGCGTGCGTGGCGTGGCCTCGCCATGGGTGGCCATCAACGACACCGCCGCCAGCACTGGCACGGTGGGTTGGCAGACCGAGATCACGTTCACCTCGGGGCCGAGGTAGCGAATGAACTCCTGCACATAGGCCACGTAGTCGTTCAGGTGGAACGGGCCCGCATCGACCGGCACCGTGCGTGCATCGGTCCAGTCGGTGATCAACACCTTGTGGTCCTGCAGCAAGGCCTTGACGGTGTCGCGCAGCAGGGTGCTGTGGTGGCCAGACAGCGGGGCCACGACCAGCACCGTCGGCTGGGTCTTCATCACATCCAGCGCCGCGGCGTTGTCGGTGAAGCGCTTGAAGCGCAGCAGGCGGCAGAAGGGCTTGGTGATGGGCACCTGCTCCTGCACCGCCACCTCGACGCCGTTCACCTCGACGCTGCGGATGTCGAACTGGGGCTTCTCGTAGTCCTTGGCCAGGCGGTGCATCAGGCCCAGCCCAGCCGACAGGCGCTGGGCAATCGGCGTGTGCGTGAACGGGGACAAGGGGTGGTTGTAGAGCTTGGCCGACGCGCTGGCGAACTCCGAAAACGGTGCCATCAACGCGCGTTGGGCTTCATAGAGTTGGTAGAGCATGGCGGAGCACTTCCTTTTTGAGGGCGGTCAAAACCCAGAGAACCATCATGTGACAGCTTGGCTGAATTCGGGCTGACGATTGCACACAAATATTGTGCGGTGCAACATAAACTGATCTTACCGCTTCCCAACCGGTCTTGCACAGGGCAACTGGGTGCGTAAAAACACGTAGCAGAGGCCTTGAAATCGAGTGCGTGTCGCCCCGGAGACAGGTGGGTGGGGCAAAAAGCAAAAAGCCCGGCAGGGCCGGGCCTTGGCGCAGTGCGATTGGCGGCAGCTCAGAGCACCTTGACGATGGCCGCCACCACCGAGTCGATGTTCTTCGTGTTCAGCGCCGCGACGCAGATGCGGCCGGAATCGACGCCGTAGATGCCAAACTCATTGCGCAGGCGCTGCATCTGCTCGGCGTTCAGGCCGGAGTAGCTGAACATGCCGCGCTGACGGGTGATGAAGCTGAAATCCTGCTTCACGCCGGCGGCCTTGAGCTTTTCGGCCAGCAAGCTGCGCATCTGCTTGATGCGCTGGCGCATGCCTGCCAGTTCTTCTTCCCACTGATGACGCAGCGCGGGCGTGTCGAGCACCGTGGTCACCACCTGGGCGCCATGCGTGGGCGGGTTGGAATAGTTGGTGCGGATGGTGATCTTCAACTGCGAGAGCACGCGGGCGGCCTCGTCCTTGCTGCCGCACACCACGCTCAATGCACCGACACGCTCGCCATAGAGCGAGAAGCTCTTGGAAAAGGACGTGGCCACGAGGAAGTCCAGGCCCGAGGCAATGAACTGTTGCACCACCGCGCCGTCTTCGGTGATGCCATCGCCAAAGCCCTGGTAGGCCATGTCAAGGAAGGGCACCAGGCCACGGGCCTGGCAGGCCACGATCACCTGCTGCCATTGCGCCGGCGTGATGTCGTAGCCCGTCGGGTTGTGGCAGCAGGCGTGCAGCACGACGATGGTGCCGGGGGCGGCCGCATTCAGGTCGGCCAACATGGCCTCGAAGCGCACGCCCCGGATGGCGGCGTCGTAGTAGGCGTAGGTGTCTACCGCAAAGCCGGCATTCGTGAACAGCGCGCGGTGGTTTTCCCAACTCGGATCGCTGATCAGCACCTTGGCGGCAGGGTTCAGCTTCTTCAGGAAATCGGCGCCCACCTTCAGGCCCCCAGTACCACCGAGCGCCTGGATGGTCGCCACTCGGCCGGCGTTGAGCACTTCGCTGCCGGCGCCGAAGACCAGGCCTTGCACCGCCTTGTCATAGGCGGCGATGCCATCGATGGGCAGGTAGCCGCGCGGCTTGGCCGCCGCGGTGAGCTGGCCTTCAGCTGCCTTCACGCAGGCCAGCAGCGGCAGCTTGCCGTCCTCGCCGAAGTAGACCCCGACGCCCAGGTTCACCTTGGCGGGGTTGGGGTCGGCGTTGAATTGCTCGTTCAGGCCCAGGATCGGGTCGCGGGGGGCCATGTCGACGGCGGCAAAGAGCGTCATTGCTGAAGGTTTCCTGTCAGTGCGTTGGCAACTGGCGCTGAGGTTGCGGGAAGGATGAGGCGCCAGCGTGGCGGGCTTGCGGCGAGAGTTTGACCGCGGCCCCCACGGTTGCGGTAGGCTGTCGGGTTGACCCAAGCACCGGTGCGGCCCACCGAAGCGCAGATCATTTTAGATGCCCAGGCCAACGTTGGATGGAGAGCCCGATGCCCGAACTCGTCGAAATCGACCCCGCTGCCGGCGTGCCGGACGAGCCGAAGGGCGAGTTCGTCAGCTATCCCGACTCGCCGTTCCAGCTGTTCCAGCCCTATGCGCCGGCCGGCGATCAGCCGGTGGCCATCGACCAGTTGGTGGAAGGCATCGGTGATGGCCTGGCCTACCAGACCCTGCTGGGCGTGACCGGCTCGGGCAAGACCTTCACCATGGCCAACGTGATCGCCCGGCTGGGGCGGCCGGCCATCGTGTTTGCGCCCAACAAGACACTGGCCGCGCAGCTGTACAGCGAGTTCCGGGATTTCTTCCCCCGCAATGCGGTGGAGTACTTCGTGAGCTACTACGACTATTACCAGCCCGAGGCCTATGTGCCGCAGCGCGACCTGTTCATCGAGAAGGACTCTTCGATCAACGAGCACATCGAGCAGATGCGCCTGTCCGCCACCAAGAGCGTTCTGGAGCGCCGCGACACCATCATCGTGGCCTCGGTGAGCGCCATCTACGGCATCGGCAAGCCCGAGGACTACTCGCAGATGCGTTTCATCGTGCGCGTGGGCGACAAGATCGGCCAGCGCGACGTGATCTCGCAGTTGATCCGCATGCAGTACAGCCGCAACGACATCGACTTCTCGCGCGGATCGTTCCGCGTGCGTGGCGACACCATCGACGTGTTTCCGGCCGAACACAGCGAACTGGCGGTGCGCATCGAGCTGTTCGACGACGAGATCGAGGCCTTGAGCCTGCTCGACCCGCTCACCGGCCGCATCCGGCAGAAGGTGCCGCGCTTCACCATCTACCCCAGCAGCCACTACGTGACCCCACGTGAACGCGTGCTGGCGGCGGTGGAGACCATCAAGGTCGAGCTGCGCGAACGGCTGGACGAGCTGGTGAAGGCCGGCAAGCTGGTGGAGGCGCAACGCCTGGAGCAGCGCACCCGATTCGACCTGGAAATGATGGTGGAGGTCGGCCATTGCAAGGGCATCGAGAACTACACGCGCCACCTGTCCGGCGCCAAGCCCGGCGAGCCGCCGCCCACACTGGTGGACTACATGCCACGTGACGCGATCATGTTCCTGGACGAGAGCCACGTGCTCATCGGCCAGTTCAGCGGCATGTACAACGGTGACCGGGCGCGCAAGGCCACCTTGGTGGAGTACGGCTTTCGCCTGCCCAGCGCGCTGGACAATCGGCCACTGAAGTTCGACGAGTTCGAAACCAAGATGCGCCAGGCGGTGTTCGTCTCCGCCACGCCGGGGCCATACGAGAAAGAACATGCCGGCCAGGTGGTGGAGCAGCTGGTGCGGCCCACCGGGCTGGTGGACCCGATGGTGGAGGTGCGGCCGGCCACCCACCAGGTGGACGATGTGCTGCAGGAGATCCGCAACCGGGTGCAGGTGGGCGAGCGCGTGCTGATCACCACCTTGACCAAGAAGATGGCCGAGCAGTTAACGGATTACCTGAGCGACAATGGCGTGAAGGTGCGCTATCTGCACTCCGACGTGGACACGGTGGAGCGCGTGGAAATCATCCGTGACCTGCGCCTGGGCGTGTTCGATGTGCTGGTGGGCATCAACCTGCTGCGCGAGGGGCTGGACCTGCCCGAGGTGTCGCTGGTGGCCATCCTCGATGCCGACAAGGAAGGCTTCTTGCGCAGCGAGCGCAGCCTGATCCAGACCATCGGGCGCGCGGCGCGGCACCTCAATGGCCGAGCCATCCTGTATGCGGACAAGCTCACCGATTCCATGCGGTCGGCGATCGACGAGACCGAGCGACGCCGCAACAAGCAGATCGCCCACAACCTGGAGCAGGGCATCACGCCGCGCAGCGTGACCAAGGTGGTCAAGGAAATGATCGACGGCATCGTCAATGCGCAGGACGACAAAAGCAAGGTGCGTGGCATGGTGGAGGCGGCCGAGGTGGAAGCGCTGTCCGAAAAGGATCTGGCCAAGCGCATCAAGCTGCTGGAAAAGCAGATGCTCGACCATGCCCGCAACCTGGAATTCGAAAAGGCGGCGCGGGTGCGCGACCAACTGGCCCTGTTGCGCGAACAGGCCTTCGGCGCCGCCGGGCACGACAGCAACGTGGTGCCCCTGACCCGGGGCCACTGATCGACCCCGGGGCGTGCCTGGGATGCCTGCGCTCAGCGCCGGCGCGAAAACCAACCCAGCAGCGCCAGGCCGGTGAGCGCGCCCAGCAAGGTGCCGGGTTCGGGCACGCTGTGGGTCGTGGAGAGCGCAACGCGCCGTCCACCTTCGCTGGCCACGCTGGCCGCCAGGTCCTGCAGCGTGGTGCCACCCGCGGTCAGCAGCAAGCTCGGGGCTCGCCGGCCGCGATCGGACAGCACGGACACGTTGCCGCACACCTCGGGCACCATCACCGCATGCCGTTGCCCCTGGGCGTCGGACACCTCGTACAAGGCGGCACGTTCCACATGGCCCGGCCGGAAGTTCACACGGGTGTTCAGGCAGATCGTTCTGCCGTAGGTCATGGCAAAGCCGCGCGCTGAGAAATCCCGCCCGGCGCGTTGGCCATGGATGCCATCGTTGCCGATCACCAGGTCGTCGCTGGAGTCGCCGGCCTTGACCTTGGCAGCGACCTTCTGCACCACTTCGGGGGGCAGTCGGGCGGCGCTCAAAGCTTCCTCCACCGTGCCCTGGTAGGGGTTGCCGCCCGGGCGGCCCCAGGCGCAGTTCTGGCGCAGCGCCAGCGCCGGCTCGGTGTCGGCTTCTGGCAGGGCGGCGGTGGCCTTGTCCGGCGCATGGCCGGCACGCACCAGCAATGGATGGGCAGCGGGAAGGGCAACGCCATAGTCGCTCTCGCCCAGCAGCACGGGCTGGCCATCCGAGCCGACCATCAGGTCGCTGCGCATGGTCCGGTCGGCCAGCAGTGCGCTGCCCGCCAAGGCAAAACCAACGAACAACAAGGCGCCGGCAGGCACCCAGCGGGACCAGCCGGCTGGCGTCGAGGCGGGCGGCGGTGCGTTGGTCCCGGTCACCGGCGCCACGAAGCCGATGGCCGGCACCGCGACTGCGGCAGCGGCCTGCGGGCGATGCACCGGCAGCAGGCCGGTCCAGTTGCATTGGTCGGTGCTGCACCGGAAGCGGCGGTGCTGCCGCAGGTCGGTGGCCGCGCGCTCCCCGGCGCCGCGCGGCACACGCATCGTCAAGCCGCCACAGGCGGGGCATGCAGGCTTGTCACGGGTACGGCGGTGCTTGGGCATGGGCCGACGAATCTCGAAAGGGGTGGTGGCGCAATGGACGCTCCTGGCCATGCGCGCTGTGCCCGCACGACCATTGAATCCCTCTGGATATCGACCAAGCCCCCAGCGCCTTGAGCCACCGAGCCGCTGCGTCCCTGTCGCCCGCCCAAAGTTGGGCATCGATCGCGCACGCTGGGGGTAGCATGGCCCTGCATTTCGCATCCCACACCAGCAGGAGCATCAGCCATGGGTCTCATGTCGTTCATCAAGGAAGCCGGCGAGAAGTTGTTTCACCGCGGCGAGGCCAAGGCCGCACAAGAGGCGGCGGCGGCCGAGCCGTCCCCCGAAAACAAGGCAGCGGCCAATCAGGCCGCCGCCGATGCCATTGGCGCCTACATCGGCACGCAGGGCATCGACACTTCCGGCCTGACATTGGCGTTCGACGGCGACAGTGCCGCGGTCACGGTCGATGGCGCCGTGGCGGATCAGGCCACCAAGGAGAAGATCCTGCTGTGCTGCGGCAACGTGGCCGGCGTGCAGGCGGTCAACGACATGATCACCGTGAACGAGCCGGCGGACGAGTCGCAGTGGCACACCGTGGTGTCGGGCGACAACCTGTCCAAGATCGCCAAGGCCTACTATGGCAACGCCAACAAGTACCCGGTGATCTTCGAGGCCAACAAGCCCATGCTGTCGCACCCGGACAAGATCTATCCGGGACAGATGCTGCGCATTCCGGCGATCTGAGGTTGGCCGCGCGCGGCCTGGCCCAGCGGCCCTGGCAGGCGACGGTCAGTCCGCAGGGGCGGGTCGCTGTCCGGGCGCCGTCCCTCTTGGGCGTTACTTCAGGTAGGTTTCCGCCAGCCGCACCCAGTAGCTCGCCCCGGTGGGCAGCACCCGGTCGTTGAAGTCGTAGCCGGGGTTGTGCACCATGCAGCCGCCTTCGCTGCCCACGCCATTGCCGATGAAGACGTAGCAGCCGGGCACCTTCTCCAGGAAGAAGGCGAAGTCCTCGCTTCCGGTGACGGGCTCCAGGTCTTCGATCACCGCATCGGCGCCGATCCAGTCGCGCAGCACGGTCCGGCAGAACTCGGTCTGCTCGGGGTGGTTGTACAGGCAGGGGTAGCGGCGCTGGTACTCCACCTCGGCCACGGCGCCGTACACGGCGGCCTGGGCGTGGGCGATCTCGGTGATGCGGCGCTCGAGCAAATCGCGCACCTGCGGCTTGAAGGCGCGCACGGTGAGGCGCAACTCGGCCTCGTCGGGGATCACGTTGGCGGCGTCGCCGGCACGGAAGGCACCGACGGTGACGATGCCCATCTCCAGCGGCGGCACATTGCGCGAGACGATGCTCTGCAAGGCCATCACGATCGCGGACGCGGCCACCACCGGGTCCACCGCAAATTGCGGCATGGCGCCGTGGCCGCCCTTGCCGCGCACCTTGATGAAGGCCGTGTCCGAACTCGCCATCGCGAAACCCGGCACCGCGGCAAACTTGCCCTCGGGTTTGCCGGGCATGTTGTGCATGCCGAACATGGCCTCGCAAGGGAACAGCTCAAGGAAGCCATCGTCCAGCATCTTCTTGGCGCCGGCAAAGCCTTCCTCGGCCGGCTGGAACACCAGGTGCAGGTGGCCATCGAATTGGCGTGTGGCGGCCAGGTGGCGGGCCGCCGCCAGCAGCATGGCGGTGTGGCCGTCGTGGCCGCAGGCGTGCATCTTGCCGAACACCTTGCTGGACCACGCCTTGCCGCTGGTCTCCGCAATGGGCAGTGCGTCCATGTCGGCACGCAGGCCGATGTGGCGGTTGCTGGTGCCTGCGCGCAATGTGCCCACCACGCCAGTACCGCCGAGGCCGCGGTGAACCGCGTAACCCCAGCGGGCCAGTCGCTCGGCCACCAGGTCGGCGGTGGCGTGCTCCTCGTAGGCAAGCTCCGGGTTCGAGTGGATCTGGCGCCGGATGTCGACCATCTCGGCCTCGTGCGCGCGGATGCCTTCGAGGGCGGGCAGGGGCAGGGGAGCGTTCATGGTCTGGCAGCCTCGATGCAGCGGTGAATGCTTGCATTCTGCAGTGGCTTTGGTGTCAGCACCGATGGTGCTGACCCTAGAGCCGGCGAAGATGGTGGGCACCACCACCTGGAGGTTGCCCCATGTCCGCTTCGCTCGCACGCCCCCCGTTTCGCGCCGATCAGGTCGGCAGTCTGTTGCGGCCAGCTTGGCTGAGCGACGCGCGCCAACGCTGGAAGTGCGGTGAATTGGATGCGGCCGCGCTGCGCGAGACCGAGGATCGCGCCGTGCGCGAGGTGGTGCAGCGGCAGGAGGCGATTGGCCTGCAGGCCGTGACCGATGGCGAGTTCCGCCGCGACTGGTGGCACCTCGATTTCCTGGGCCAGCTCGATGGCGTGACGCTCACGCAGAACAGTGGCCAGAAATTCCAGATCGCGGGCCAGAGCGAGCAACCACCCATCGCGTCGGTCACCGGCCGAGTCGGCTGCAGCCGGCCGATCATGGCTGCTGATTTCGCATTGCTGAAATCGGTGACGGCGCGGGTGCCGAAGATGACCATCCCGTCGCCATCCATGTTGCACCTGCGAGGCGGTCGGGCAGCAATCTCGCGCGAGGTGTACCCGGATCTCGATGCGTTTTGGGACGACGTGGCCGCCGCCTACCGCCAGGCCATCGCCCACCTGGCCGCCGCCGGCTGCCGCTACCTGCAGCTCGACGACATCACCTTCGCCTATCTGTGCGACCCCAAGATCCAGCAGAACTGCATCGCCAATGGCGACGACCCGTTGGCCCTGCCACGGCGCTATGCCGACGTGATCAATGCGTCGTTGGCCACCAGGCCGGCCGACATGGCGGTGACCATCCACACCTGCCGCGGCAACTTCAAGAGCGCCTGGGTGGCCGAGGGCGGCTACGACCCGGTGGTGGAGGCGATGTTCTCGACCGACGTGGACGGCTACTTCATGGAGTTCGACTCGGCCCGTGCCGGCGGTTTCGAGCCGCTGCGCAAGCTGCCGGCCGGCAAGAAGGTGGTGCTGGGCCTGGTGACCACCAAGCTGGGCGAGCTCGAGAGCGCGGACGCTCTGAAGCGCCGCATCGACGAGGCGGCGCGCATCGTGCCGCTGGAGCAGCTGTGCCTGTCACCGCAGTGCGGCTTCTCCAGCACGCACCACGGCAATGCCTTGTCGCAGGATGATCAGTGGCGCAAGCTGGAGCGCGTGGTGCAGGTGGCGCGCGAGGTGTGGGGCGATCGCTGACGCGTCAGGCGGCCGTCTGGCGAACGGCCTGCAAAGCGCCGGCTCGCACTCGAACTGTGAGCCCTGCCGTCGCAGGCAGCACCTCGCCATCGGCCGCCAGAGGCAGCGGCGTGGCGCTGCTGATGTCCATCTCACGGAACGGCTGGCATCGAACGTTGGGATGCCAAAGGTGCAATCCCGTGCTGAGCAAGGGCATCATGGCCAGCGCACCCAGGCGGCCGAACCGGCCGGCCAGCAGCAGTTGCAACCGTCCGTCGTCGATCCGTGCCTTGGGGGCGGCGGGCATGCCGCTGCCGTAGCTGGGGGTGTTCAACGAGGATGCGAACAGCGCTGGCCCGTCGTGCACGGTCACGCCGTCGACCTGCACGCGCAGCGCGTGCGAGCGCAGCGCGGCAATCTCCAACACCGTGGCCCACAGGTAGCGTGGCATGCCGCGCAGCCACTGCGGGCCATTCAGCGCGCGCTCGGCCACGGCCGCGTCGAAACCGGCACACAGGCTGGAAATGAAGGGCGTGCGCCGACCGTCGTGTTCGGCTTCGCCCACGTCGATGGGCTGCGCCGGCGCCCGCAAGCCCAGGGCCAGCGCCTCGGGCCAAGGCAAGCGGTGCACGCCAAAGGCGCGCGCCGTGTCATTGCCAGTGCCGCAGGGCAGCAGGGCCAGCTCATGCTGGCGCGCCAGCAGGCTGGGCAGCAGCTGCTGCAAGCTGCCATCGCCGCCCGCCACGACGACGCGATGGCCTCGAGGCTGGGCCAGCAACTCGGCCCGGGCCTGCGCCACGCTGTTGGTCACGACCAGCCGTGCCCCGGTGCCGACCAGGGCTTGTTCGAGCGGCGCCACCAAGCGCGCCGCTCGGCCACCGGCCGCGTGCGGATTCAGCAGCACCAGTGCGCAGGGCCGGGCCGTGGGCATCACGCGCCAGCGGCCTGCGGCCTCGGTGGTGCCGAAAGCGCTCTCAAGCAAATGTGGCTCCGCCACTTTGCTTGATCCCCATGGGGGACGGGCGCCGCATGGCGGCGTCCTTGGGGCGCTCAGCAGCGCTCGAAGATCGCCGCGATGCCCTGGCCGCCGCCAATGCACATCGTCACCAACGCATAGCGGCCGCCGGTGCGCTGCAACTCGTAGATCGCCTTGGTGGTGATGATGGCGCCGGTGGCGCCGATGGGGTGGCCCAGCGAGATGCCCGAGCCGTTGACGTTGACCTTGGCCGGGTCCAGGCCCAATTCCTTTGAGACCGCACAGGCCTGGGCAGCGAAGGCCTCGTTGGCCTCGATCACGTCCAGGTCCTTGATCGACAGGCCCGTGCGCTCCAGCACCTTGCGCGTGGCCGAGACCGGGCCGATGCCCATGATGGTGGGCTCGACACCGCTGTGGGCGTAGCCGACCAAGCGCGCCAGGGGCTTGAGTCCCTGCGCCTTGACCGCATCGCCGCTGGCCAGAACGACCGCGCCGGCGCCGTCGTTCACGCCGGACGCGTTGCCGGCCGTCACCGCACCGTCCTTCTTGAAGGCCGCACGCATCTTCGACAGCGATTCGACCGTGGTGTCGGGCTTCACGTGCTCGTCGGTGTCGAAGGCCACCTCGCCCTTGCGGGACTTGATCATCACCGGGACGATCTGCTCCTTGAAGCGGCCGGCGGCGATGGCGGCGGCGGCGCGGCGGTGGCTCTCGGCCGCGGTCTCGTCCATCTGCTGGCGGCTGATGCCAAACTGCTCGCCGACGTTTTCCGCCGTGATGCCCATGTGGATCTTGTGGAAGGGGTCGTGCAGCGCGCCGACCATCAGGTCGAGCATCTGCGTGTCGCCCATGCGAGCGCCGAAGCGAGCCGAAGGCACCAGGTAAGCGCCACGCGACATGGATTCGGCGCCGCCGCCGACCGCGACTTCGCAATCGCCGAGCATGATGGACTGCGACGACAGCAGGATGGCCTGCAGGCCCGAACCGCACAGGCGGTTGACGTTGAAGGCCGAGGCCTCGATCGGCAGGCCGGCGTTGACCGCTGCGACGCGGCTGAGGTAGACGTCGCGCGGCTCGGTGGTGATCACCGTGCCCATGGACACATGGCCGACGCTGGTGGCGGCAGCCCCCGAGCGCTCGAGCGCGGTCTTGATGGCCAGGGTGGCCAGTTCGATCGGGGGGGTGTCCTTCAGCATGCCGCCGAAGGTGCCGATCGCGGTGCGGGCTGCGCCCACTACAAAAACGTCACGTGCCATGGTTTGCTCCTTGAGTCAATGAAGGGCCGCTCCCGAGTTGACTCATCCCCTCGGGGGGCGGACGACGCTGCGGCGGCGGCCTGGGGGCCCATTTATAGGGATGGTCCGCCCGGATTATGGGCGCCCTCGCATGTCGCCAGCCTGACACCAAGACCGTCACGTCCGCGACCTCGCGTCGCCCATCGCGGTGGTGCAATGCGGGCTCATTTCTACACGATCCTCCGGAGAAACGCCATGTTTGCTGAACCATCCGCCAGAACCCGTGATCTGCTGGATCGCATGCACGCGTTCTTCGAGCGCCACATCTACCCCAACGAGGCCCGTTACCACGACGAGCGCCACGCGGCAGCGAAGGCCGGAAAGGAATGGTCGCGCTCGGCGTTGGTGGAGGAACTCAAGCCCATCGCACGCGCTGCCGACCTGTGGAACATGTTCCTGCCGCACAGCGCACACGCGCCCACCGGCCTGAGCAACCTCGACTATGCGCCGCTGTGCGAGGTGATGGGCCGGGTCAGCTGGTCCGGTGAGGTGTTCAATTGCTCGGCACCGGACACCGGCAACATGGAAACCATCGAACGCTACGGCTCCGACGAGCACAAGGCGCGTTGGCTGGTGCCCTTGCTGGCCGGCGAGATCCGCTCGGCCTTCCTGATGACCGAGCCGGCCGTGGCCTCGTCGGACGCCACCAACATCCAGTGCAGCATCCGGCGCGATGGTGAGCACTATGTGATCAACGGGCGCAAGTGGTTCTCGTCGGGTGCCGGTGCCGACAACTGCGCGATCTTCATCGTGATGGGCAAGACCGATCCCGAGGCGCCGCGCCACGCCCAGCAATCGATGATCCTGGTGCCGCGCGATGCCGCCGGGGTGACCGTGGTACGCCATCTCACGGTCTTCGGGTACAGCCATGCGCCTCATGGCCACATGGAAGTGGCGTTGGAGAATGTGCGCGTGCCGGCCAGCAACATCCTGCTGGGCGAGGGGCGCGGGTTCGAGATTGCGCAGGGTCGCCTTGGTCCCGGCCGCATCCACCACTGCATGCGCTCGATCGGCGCGGCCGAGCGGGCGCTGGAGATGATGTGCGACCGCCTGCAGACCCGCACCGCCTTCGGCAAGGAGTTGTCGGCGCAAAGCATCTGGGCCGAGCGCATTGCCGAATCGCGCTGCATGATCGACCAGGCCCGTCTGCTCACGCTGAACGCCGCGCACAAGATGGACGTGGCCGGCAACAAGGCTGCGGCCGCCGAGATCGCGATGATCAAGGTGGCGGCGCCCAACATGAGCTGCAAGGTGGTGGATTGGGCCATCCAGGCCCACGGCGCTGCCGGCATCAGCCAGGATTTCTGGCTCGCCGAGGCCTATGCGCACGAGCGCACGGTGCGCATCGTGGACGGGCCCGATGAGGTGCACCGCAACGCCATCGCCAAGCTGGAACTGGCCAAGCGCAGCGCGGTGCGCAAAGCCCGGCTGGGCTGAGCGCCGCCTGCCCGCGCGCGGGCCAGACCGCGTTCAGGCGCGCCGGCCTGACCCGCCGTTGGGGGCGCTGGTGCATTCTGGGCCGACAATTGGTGCACCACCGCTCGGGTGGGGTCATGGCCGCCGTGTGCGGCAGCTGAGACATGCTCGATCGCCTTCTTGGTGGCCGCGGCCGCATCCTGTGGGTGTTGCTGGTGGCCTTTGTGGTGTTCAACACCCTGGTGCGCCTGGGCTTGGCCGTGTTCAACGCCCTTGGCGGCGAAGCCGGGACCTTGAATCCATTGCGCCTGCTGCCCGCCTTGGCGATCGGTTTGCTGTTCGACGTCGGCGTGGCCACCTTCTTTCTCGCCCCCATCGGAGTGCTGGTGATGGCCTGGCGGCGAGGGTCGGGCCGTTGGCTCAGGCGCGCGGTGCTGGCGTTGCTGTTGCCTTTGGTCGTCTTGATGGTGTTCGTCGGGTTCGCCGAGTTCACGTTCTGGAACGAGTTCGCCTCGCGCTTCAACTTCATCGCGGTGGACTACCTCATCTACACCAACGAGGTGATCGGCAACATCCGCGAGAGCTACAACCTGCCGGCCTTGCTGGGTGGCGTGGCGGTGCTGGCGCTGGTGATCTGGTGGGCCGTGCGGCGCGCGCTGCAGCCGCACTGGGCCAGCGCGCCGGGGCAGGGATCGGGCATGGCCCGGCTGGGCGCCATCGGGGTGCTGGTGGCGCTGCCCGCGCTGGCCGTGCTGGGCCTGGACGCACGCTACAAGGAGTTCTCGTCGGATGCGCAAGCCAACGAGCTGGCCGGCAACGGCTACTACGATTTCTGGCACGCGTTCTGGACCAACGAGATCGACTATGGGCGCTTCTACAGGACGATGCCGCGCGAGCAGGCCTTGCGCAAGCTGGCCGAAGAGATCCCCGGCGGCCTGACATCGGGCGATGGCGCGCAGCGGCCATTCGATCGCCAGGTCACCCATCCTGGCCCGGCCAAGCGCCTGAACGTGGTGATGATCTCGGTGGAGAGCTTCAGTGCCGAATTCATGAGCGCCTTCGGCAACCGCCAGCACCTCACGCCAAGGCTCGACCAACTGGCCGAGCAGGGCCTGCTGTTCACGCAGTTGTACGCCACCGGTACGCGCACGGTGCGTGGCCTGGAGGCGCTGAGCCTGTCGGTGCCACCGACGCCGGGTCACTCCATCGTCAAGCGGCCGAACAACGACGATCTGTTCACCGTCGGTGAGGTGTTCAAGGCGCAGGGTTACGAGCCGCTGTACCTGTACGGTGGCTACGGCTACTTCGACAACATGAACGCCTTCTACTCGGGCAATGGCTACACCGTGATCGACCGCACGGCGCTGGCCAAGTCCGAGATCCACTTCGAGAACATCTGGGGCGTGGCCGACGAGGACCTGTTCACGCTGTCGCTGCGCGAGCTCGACCAGCGCCACAAGGCGGGCAAGCCGTTCTACGCCCACATCATGACCACGACCAACCACCGGCCGTTCACCTACCCCGAAGGGCGCATCGACATTCCCAGCAAGACCGGGCGCGAAGGCGGCGTGAAGTACACCGACTTCGCCATCGGCGACTTCGTCGAGCGCGCGCGCGCCAGGCCCTGGTTTGCCAACACGCTGTTCGTCATCGTGGCCGACCACACCCACAAGGGCCGCGGCAAGCAGGAACTGCCGATCGGCAACTACCACATCCCGATGATCATCTACGCACCGGCCCATGTGCCGCCCGGGCGGGTGGAGACCATCGCCTCGCAGATCGACGTGTCGCCCACGGTGCTGGGCCTGCTGGGCATGAGCTACCGCAGCCGGTTCTTCGGTCAGGACATCCTGCGCGAAGGCAAGACCCACCAGCGCGCGGTGTTGGCCAACTACCAGACCGTGGGCTACTACGAGCGCGGCCGCATCGTCGAGTTGAAGCCCAACGGACGTGTGCGCGTGGTGGACGCCTCGACCGGCCAGCCGGCACCCGAGGACGCCTTGTCGCGCGAGCTCACCGAAGAGGCCATCGCCTACTACCAGGTCGCCAGCGAGGCCTACAAGCGTGGTGACCTGAAGCTGCGGCTGCGTTTTCGCCCGTCTGCGCCGGCGCCTTGACACTGCCGATCACGGCCGGGTCATCAGCCATCGGTGCTGTCCCCCGGCGCCGGCTCGCCCAGGCGTGCGATCAACTCGTCCAAGATCTGCGACAGGCGCTCGATCACGCCCGCGTCCAGTTGGATTTCGATGCACTGGTACACGGTTTCGATCTGAGGGGCCATCTTTGCGGCCAAGGCGCGGCTGCGGGCGGTGAGCGACACGCGAACCCGGCGGGCGTCGTGGGCCAGGCGCTCGCGTCGGACCAGGCCCAGGTCGTCCATGCGCGACAGCACGCCGGCCAGGCTGGGGCTGGAGATGCGGCACAGCGCCACGATCTCGCGCGGCTCCAGCGGGCCGGCATCGATCAGTGCGCGAATGATGCGCCACTGCTGTTCCGTCAGCCCGTGTCGGTTGAGCACCGGCCGGAAATGCGCAATCACGCTCTCGCGCGCTTGAAGCAGCAGCAGCGGCAGGTTGCGGCGACGCAGTGGGGAGGCTGGTGGTGCGGGCATGGGGCGTGATCAGGTCAGGCCGCAGCTTGACGTGTTGCGATCTTAGCGGCAAGATCGCTAACTTGTTAGTAAGTTTTCAATCCGTCGGCCATGGCCTTGCCCGAGATCGATTTCCCTGTTGCACCCCATCGCTTGTCCGGCGTGGTCTACGGCTGCCTGCTGAACCACCGGCCGGCGCTGGCGGCGCTGGGCGATGCCGTGAACGCTGCGCCCTACAAGGCCGGGCCCAAGGCGCCGGTGCTGTACGTGAAGCCGCGCAATACCTTGGCGGGCGATGGCGCCACGGTCGATGTGCCGGCCGACCCGGGTGAGCTGGAGCTGGGTGCCGCCCTGGGTCTGGTGATCGGCCACACGGCCTGCCGGGTGCGCGAGGCCCAGGCCCTGTCGCACGTGGCCGGCTGCACGATCGTGGCCGACATCAGCGTGCCGCACGACAGCTACTACCGCCCGTCCGTGCGGTTCAAGGCGCGTGACGGTTTTTGCCCGATCGGCCCGTGTGTGGCCCCCATCGCTAAGCCGGATGACCTGGCGGTGCGGGTGTGGGTGGATGGTCAGCTCGTGCACGAGACCAGCACCGGCGATCGCCTGCGCGGTGCTGCGCGGCTGCTGGCCGAGGTGACCGAGTTCATGACACTTTCGCCGGGTGACGTGTTGATGCTGGGCGTGTCTGCCGGGGCACCTCGCGTGCGGGCCGGCCAGCGGGCCGAGATCGAGATCGCTGGCATCGGCCGGCTGCGTCTGCAATTCGCCGCCGAGGAGCGGCGCGCATGAAGACCGCCCGCGTGGCCTTCGCTGGGGCCGTCCACACCGCGATGCCGCACGAGAGGGGCCTGCAACTGGCCGATGGCCGCGTGCTGGCCGAAGACCAGGTGGTGTGGCTGACACCCTTCGAGCTGGGCACCATCATCGCGCTGGGCCTGAACTACGCCGATCACGTCAAGGAGCTGGCCAAGGAGCTCACCGTCACCACGAAGGACGAGCCCCTGGTGTTCCTCAAAGGCCCAGGTTCGGTCTTGGGCCACCGCGGCGTGACCCGCCGGCCCGAGGGCGTTCAGTTCATGCACTACGAGTGCGAGCTGGCCGTGGTGATCGGCCGCACCGCGAGGCGGGTGAAGGCCGCCGATGCGATGGCGCATGTGGCCGGCTACACCGTGTGCAACGACTACGCCATCCGCGACCATCTCGAGAACTGGTATCGCCCGAACCTTCGCGTGAAGAACCGCGACGGCGGCACGGTGTTGGGCCCCTGGTTCGTGCCCGCGGCCGAGGTGCCCGACCCACACGACCTGACACTGCGCACGCTGGTCAACGGCGTGGTGAGGCAGTCGGGCCACACCGGCAACATGGTCAACGACATTCCGGCGTTGATCGAGTACCTGAGCGAGTTCATGACGCTGCAAGCCGGCGACGTGATCCTCACGGGCACGCCCGAGGGCGTGGTGAACGTGAACGTGGGCGATGAGGTGGTGTGCGAGATCGACGGCATCGGCCGCTTGCTCAACACGCTGGTCGCCGATGCGGATTTCGGGGTGAGGGCGTGAGCGCCGCGTGGCCGCCCGAAAGGGCGAAACCCCTCACCGAGGGACAGGGCTGCGGGCCCAGGGAGCATCCATGACCCGAATCGACCACTTGATCGACGGCCGAGCCGTCAGCGGCCGACAGTATTTCGAGACCGTCAACCCGGCCACCCAGGCGGTGCTGGCCGAGGTGGCCGCGGGTGGGGTCGAAGAGGTGAATGCGGCGGTGGCCGCCGCCAAGGCCGCCTTCCCCGCTTGGGCTGCAATGCCCGCGCCCGATCGCGCCAGGCTGATGCGCAAACTGGGCGAACTCATCGCCCTGCACGTGCCTGAGATCGCCCGCACCGAAACCCACGACACCGGCCAGGTGATCTCGCAGACCGGCAAGCAACTGGTGCCGCGTGCGGCCGACAACTTCAGCTACTTCGCCGAGATGTGCACTCGGGTGGACGGCCACACCTATCCCACACCCACGCACCTGAACTACACGCTGTTCCACCCGGTGGGCGTGTGCGCGCTGATCTCGCCTTGGAACGTGCCGTTCATGACCGCCACCTGGAAGGTCGCCCCCTGTCTGGCCTTCGGCAACACCGCGGTGCTGAAGATGAGCGAGCTTTCGCCGATGAGTGCGGCGCGCCTGGGTGAGTTGGCGTTGGAGGCGGGCATCCCGGCCGGCGTGCTGAACATCGTGCATGGCTATGGCCAGGCCGCGGGCGAGCCGCTGTGCGCGCACCCGGATGTGCGCGCCATCTCCTTCACCGGCTCCACGGCCACGGGCAACCGCATCGTTCAAGCCGCGGGCCTGAAGAAATTCAGCATGGAGCTGGGTGGCAAGAGCCCGTTCGTGGTCTTCGACGATGCCGATTTCGAGCGTGCGCTCGATGCGGCGCTGTTCATGATCTTCAGCAACAACGGCGAGCGCTGCACCGCCGGCTCGCGCATCCTGGTGCAGAAGAGCCTCTACGCCAAGTTCGTGGATCGCTTCGTCGAGCGCGCACGGCGACTCCGCGTGGGCGACCCCATGGACGAGCACACCATCATCGGCCCGATGATCAGCCCCGCCCACCTGGCCAAGGTGCGCAGCTACATCGAGCTGGGTCCGAAGGAGGGCGCCACGCTGCTGTGCGGTGGCCTGGATGCACCCGAGCTGCCTGAGCACCTGGCCGCCGGCAACTTCGTCAAACCCACCGTGTTTGCCGACGTGGACAACCGCATGAAGATCGCGCAAGACGAGATCTTCGGCCCCGTGGCGTGTTTGATCCCCTTCACCGACGAGGCCGATGCCATCCGGCAGGCCAACGACATCCAATACGGCCTGTCGAGCTACGTGTGGACCGAGAACCTGGGCCGCGCGCACCGCGTGGCCGCAGCCGTCGAGGCCGGCATGTGCTTCGTGAACAGCCAGAACGTGCGCGACCTGCGCCAGCCCTTTGGCGGCACCAAGGCCAGCGGCACCGGGCGCGAAGGCGGCACCTGGAGCTACGAGGTGTTCCTCGAACCCAAGAACGTGGCCGTGTCGCTGGGTTCGCACCACATTCCACACTGGGGAGTCTGACCATGGGAAAACTTGCGCTGGCGGCAAAGATCACCCACGTTCCATCGATGTACCTGAGCGAGATCGCCGGCCCGCGCCAGGGCACGCGCCAGGACGCCATCGAGGGCCACCGCGAGATCGGCCGCCGCTGCCGCGAGCTGGGCGTGGACACGCTGGTGGTGTTCGACACGCACTGGCTGGTCAACGCCAACTACCACATCAACTGCGCACCTCATTTCAAAGGTTTGTACACCAGCAACGAGCTGCCGCACTTCATCAGCAACATGCCCTTCGAGTGCCCAGGCAACCCGGCACTGGGCCAAGTGCTGGCCAGGAGCTGCAACGAGTTCGGCGTGGAAACGCTGGCGCACGACAACACCACGCTCGACCCCGAATACGGCACCCTGGTACCGCTGCGCTACATGAACGCCGACCAGCACTTCAAGGTGGTGTCGGTGTCGGCGCTGTGCACGGTGCACTACCTGAACGACAGTGCACGATTGGGCTGGGCCATGCGCAAAGCGGTCGAGGATCACTACGACGGCACCGTGGCCTTCCTGGCCAGCGGCTCGCTGTCGCACCGCTTTGCGCAGAACGGCCTGGCGCCCGAGTTTGCCTTCAAGATCTGGAGCCCGTTTCTGGAGGCCTTGGACCACAAGGTGCTGCAGATGTGGTCGCAGGCCGACTGGAAGAACTTCTGCGAGATGCTGCCCGAGTACGCGGCCAAGGGCCATGGCGAGGGCTTCATGCACGACACGGCCATGCTGCTCGGCGCGCTGGGCTGGTCGGACTACGACGCGCCGGCCGAAATCGTCACGCCGTACTTCGGCGCTTCGGGCACGGGGCAGCTGAACGCGGTATTCCCGGTCACGCCGCAATCGGGCCGGGCCATCCCGCACGCCATGGCCTCGGCGGCCGAGGGCTACACCGCCGTGTCCACCCGCCTCTGAGGCGCTTGCCGCGATGCCGCACCTGGTCATCCTCTACACCCCGCAGCTGGATGCGGAGACCGACATGTCGGCGCTCTGCCGCCAACTGGCCGACGCGATGATCACCGTCAAGGACGAGGCCGGCGCGGCCGTGTTCCCGGTCGGCGGCGTGCGCGTGCTGGCCTACCCGGCCGCGCACCATGCGGTGGCCGATGGCGGTGCGGCCGCACGTGCTGCAGGCAATCCTCCCGGTGCGGCGCCGGGCGGCCACGCCGACTGCGCCTTTGCCTACTTCAACCTGCGCATGGGCCGGGGCCGCAGCGAGGCGGTCAAGAAGCAGGCGGGTGAGTTGCTGGCGCAGACCGCGCGCCAGCACCTGGCCCCCGTGTTGGCGCGCCGCGCCATCGGCCTCACATTGCAGATCGACGAAGGCCCTGAAGTCTTTGACGCCAAGTTTGGCAATCTCCATTCGCTGTTCGCCAAGCCATGACCACCACGCTGCCCCAAGCCACCATTGCCGCGCTGGCGCGCGAGTTGTACGACGCGCGAAAGAGCCGCACCCCGTTGCGCCACTTCTCGCAGCGGCACCCCACGATGACGATCGACGACGGCTACGCGATCCAGCGCGCCTGGGTGGCGCTGGAACTGGCGGACGGTCGCATCGTGAAGGGACGCAAGATCGGCCTGACTTCGCGCGCCATGCAGCAGGCCAGCCAGATCACCGAGCCGGACTACGCGCCGCTGATGGACGACATGTTCTTCGACAACGGCGCCGACATCCCCTTCACACGCTTCATCGCGCCGCGCGTGGAGGTCGAGCTGGCGTTCATCCTGGGCAAGCCGTTGAGGGGTCCGGGCGTCACGCTGTTCGACGTGCTCTCTGCGGCCGACTACGTCACGCCGGCGATCGAGATCATCGATTCGCGCATCGAGCAGTTCGACCGCGAGACCAAGGCGATGCGCAAGGTGTTCGACACCATCAGCGACTTCGCCGCCAACGCCGGCATCGTGCTCGGTGGCCGTCCTGTTCGGCCGATGGATGTGGACTTGCGCTGGGTCGGCGCGCTGCTGCACAAGAACGGGGTGATCGAGGAGAGCGGCCTGGCCGCCGCCGTGCTCAACCACCCCGCCAACGGCGTGGCTTGGCTGGCCAACAAGATCGCGCCGCATGGCGAGCAGTTGAATGCCGGCGATGTGGTGCTGGCCGGCTCGTTCACGCGCCCCACCAACGCGGTGGCTGGCGACAGTTTCCACGCCGACTACGGGCCGCTCGGGTCCGTGGCCTTCCGATTTGCCTGAGAGCGCCGCCATGACCTCGTCCTTCATCCGCCCCTCCCGCTTCGGCCCCGAAGAATGGGCCGCGCGCGTGCAACTGGCCGCCGCCTACCGCATCTTCGATCTGATGGGCTGGACAGAGGCCATCTACAACCACCTCTCGCTGCGTGTTCCGGCTGAAACCGGCCCCCTGGCCGACGCTTCGCGCCGGCCACCCCCCGAGCGGGGCGTGACGGCTCGGGAGCGGCCCGTCGCCGACACCGGCCACTTCCTGATCAATCCCTTTGGCCTGCATTACAGCGAGGTCACGGCGTCCAACCTGGTCAAGGTGGACGTGCAGGGCAAGGTGGTCGGGCACAGCGACTGGCCCATCAACCCGGCCGGCTTCACCTTCCACGGCGCGATCCACGCCACGCTGCCCGACGCGCACTGCGTGATGCACGTGCACACCACGCCCACGATGGCGGTGTGCTGTCTGCAAGACGGCCTGGCCTTCAACAACTTTTATGCGGCGCAGTTGTACGGCAAGGTGGCGTACCACGAGTTCGAGGGCATCACGGTGCACCTGGACGAAGGGCAGCGCATCCTGGCCAGCTCGGGCGGAAAGCCGGTGCTGCTCTTGCGCAACCACGGCCCGGTGGTCATCGGCGGGTCGCTGCCGCAGGCCTTCAACCTGATGTGGCTGGTGCAGCGCGCCTGCGAAGTGCAGTTGGCCGCGCAGTCGATGGGCCCGACCCGCGCCATCCCGGTGCCGGTGATGGAGCGCTGCGTGCGCGACTCGCTCAACTTCAACCCCATCTTCGGTGCTGGCGAGGACGTGTTCCTGGCCATGCAGCGGCGCGTCGACCGCCTCGATCCGGGCTACCGCGCCTGAGCGCCGGGCGACAATCGCTCCCATGAGAGTCTGCATCTATGGCGCCGGCGCGATCGGCGGATTCATCGGCACACGCTTGGCCGCTCAAGGTGAATGCCAGGTGAGCGCCGTGGCACGCGGAGCCACCTTGGCCTCGCTGCAAAGCCATGGCTGGCGCTTGCGGCAGGGCGGTGCGTTGGTGACCGCGCCTTGCCAGGCCACTGCAACGCCCGCCGAGCTGGGGGTGCAGGACCTGATCGTCATCGCCGTGAAGGGCCCGGCGCTCACCGAGGTGGCCGGCGGGCTGGCGCCCATGATGGGACCTCGAACGGTGGTCCTGCCGGCGATGAACGGCGTGCCCTGGTGGTTCGGTGCGCATGCGCCGGCGATGGGGGACGAACCGTTGCAGAGCGTGGACCCGGGGGGGCACATTGGCCAGGCCATCCCGCTGGCCTCGGTGCTGGGCTGCGTGGTGCATGCCAGCTGCTTCACGCCCGAGCCCGGCCTGGTGGACAACAAGATGGGCCAGGGTTTGATCATTGGCGAGCCGGCCGGTGGCCCGTCCGAGCGCGCACAGGCCTGGGGCGGGGTGCTGCAACGGGCGGGCTTCGACCTCACCGTCTCCATCGATGTGCGCCGGGACATCTGGTACAAGCTCTGGGGCAACCTGACCATGAACCCGATCACCGCGCTCACCGGCGCGACGGTGGATCGGGTGCTCGACGATCCGCTGCTGCGGGCCTATTGCTCCAGCGCCATGCGCGAGGCCGCTGCCGTGGGTGCGCGCATCGGCTGTGCCATCGCGCAAAGCCCGGAAGACCGGCACCAGATCACCCGCAAGCTGGGTGCATTCCGCACCTCCATGCAGCAGGACGTGGCCGCCAATCGGGCCATCGAGCTCGATGCGATCGTCGGCGTGGTGGTGGAGATCGCACGCCGTGTCGGCGTGGACACCCCGGGCATTGATGCGCTGATGGGCCTGACACGCTTGTTTGCCCGGGTGCGAGGGCTGTACCCGGACGCAGCTTGACAGCGCGGCGTCCGGTGCAGCACCGGCGGCGGTTTACTTCTTCTTCTTGCTGCGGTCCGGCACCACCGTGGTGATGGTGGGCATCACTGCGCCGGGCGATATGGGCTTGGGCGGCGACTTGTCGGCCTTGGGCTTCTTGGCTTCCTTGGTGCTGCGTTGCTGTCCTTTGGCCATGGTCATCTCCTGGTTGGGGCTGTGGATGGGCGCGCTGTCGATGGCACCCGACACGCCCATTCTCTGCCATCGGCCTCAGCTTGAAAACCGCAACACGCCATCCTCCACGCTGCCGTGGCGCAGTGTCACCAGGTCGGTGATGTAGTTCTGGCTCAGTTTCCACGGTTGGGCGCTGCCTTGCTTGGGCAGCTGGTCGATCACGCGCTGAAAATAGCCCGAGGAGAAATCCACCCAGGGTTCGAGCTTCATGGCCGGGTCCGCTTGCACCGGCACGCATTGCCGCGTGCCAGTCTTCTTCAGGTGGTTCAGCAGGCGACACACGAATCGGCAGGACAGGTCGGCCTTGAGAGTCCACGAGGCATTGGTGTAGCCGAACACCGAGGCGAAGTTGGGCACACCGCCGAACATCAGGCCCTTGTAGGTGACCAGCTGCGACGGGTCCAGCGTGCGTTCGTCCACCTGCACCTGCAGGCCAGTCATCACCTTCAGCTTCAGCCCCGTGGCCGTGACGATCACATCGGCCGGCAATTCGGCGCCGCTGGCCAGTTGGATGCCGCGTTCTGTGAAGCTGGCGATCTGGTCCGTGACCACCTCGGCCTTGCCGGCGCGGATGGCCTTGAACAGATCACCGTCGGGCACCAGGCACAGGCGCTGGTCCCATGGGTTGTAGCGCGGCGTGAAGTGCCGGGCGACGTCGTAGCCGGCCGGCAGCTGCTGGGTGGCCATGTCGATGAGCCGCTGCTTCAACTTGTCCGGTCGGCGCTTGGCCAGGCGATAGATGAACATGCCCCACAGCACGTTCTTCCAGCGCGTGATGGCGTGGGCGCGGCGGGGCCCGAGCTTGGCATGCAGCCAGTCGGCCACGGCATCGGCCGACGGGCGGGTGGCCATGTAGGTCGGTGAGCGCTGCAGCATGGTGACCAGGGCCGCCTGCTTGGCCAGTTCTGGAATCAAGGTCACCGCCGTCGCGCCGCTGCCGATCACCACCACACGCTTGCCCGTCAGGTCCAGGCCTTCGGGCCAATGCTGCGGGTGGATCAGCGGGCCGGTGAAGCGCTCGCGGCCCGGGAACTCGGGCGTATGGCCCTGTGCGTAGTCGTAGTAGCCGCCGCAGGTCAGCAGGAACTGGCAGCGGATCTGCACGGTCTGCCCATCGTCGCGCCTTGCAGTCACGGTCCACTGCGCATCCGCACTGGACCAGGCCGCCGCCACCACGCGGTGGCCGAAGCGCATGTGGCGCCGCAGGTCGTTCTCGGCCACCGTCTCGCGCAGGTAGGCCATGATGGACGGGCCGTCGGCAATGGCCTTGGCGCCGGTCCAGGGCTTGAAGTCATAACCCAGCGTGTACATGTCCGAATCGGAACGGATGCCAGGGTAGCGAAACAGGTCCCAGGTGCCGCCGATGTCCTGCCGCGCTTCCAGGATCGCGAAGCGGCGGTCCGGGCACTCGCGCTGCAGGTGGCAGGCCGCGCCGATGCCGGACAGACCAGCGCCGACGATCAGCACATCAACGACTTCATCGGCCATGGCGATTCCCGGCCATGCCGGCGTCGGCTGCGCTCGCCTTCATCGTTTGGCCCGTGCGCGCATCTCGGCCACCTGCTCGGGCGACAGGCCCAATGCGGTGGCCATCGGGCCGGGCACGCTGGGGTCCCAGGCATGCCGCGGGCCCAGCGTGATGCCACCGTCCACCGTGAGGTGCGTGCCGGTGATGAAGCCCGACGCGTCGCTGGCCAGGAACAGGGCCGCCTCGGCGATGTCCAGCGGCTGGCCCGAGCGACCGATGGGATTGGCCACACCACTGCGCTGCGCCACCTGCTGGGCCAGCGCGGCGGCCTGCGGTGTGTCCATGCCGAACATGCGGCCGAAGATGGACGTGGCGATGAAGCCCGGCACGAGGGCGTTGATGCGGATGCGGTGCGCCGACAACTCCGCCGCAGCCACCTTGGTGTAGTGCAGCACGCCGGCCTTGGCCACCGAGTAGGCCAGCGGCGCCCAGCCAGCCTCCAGCGCGGAGATCGACGACGTGTTGATGATCGAGCCGCCGCCACGCCGGATCAGGTGCGGCGTGGCGAAGCTGGCGCCGGCCGCCACCGAGCGCAGCAGCACGGCGTGCGTGGCGTCCCAGCCGGCGGCATCGAAGTCCTGCACACCCGCGGGGCTGCCGCCGTGGCCGGCGTTTGAGAACAGGATGTCCAGGCCACCGAACTCGGCCACCGCCAGCTCGATGGCGGCCTTGATCTGCGGCGGATCGGACACGTCGCAATGTGCGAAGCGCACCCGGCCGGCAAAGCGCTCGACCAGCGCACGGCCGGCTTCGTTCTGGATGTCGGCGGCCAGCACGCGGGCGCCTTCTTCGACGAAGCGCTCCAATGTGGCCAGGCCGATGCCGGAGGCGGCGCCGGTGATCACGGCCACCTTGTTTTCAAGACGGAGGGAGGGGGTTGCGCTCATCGGTGGGCCCTGTTGGATGAGTGCCCAGTGTGCGCGGGCCAATCGGTCGCGACCATCCGTGGCGACCCGGCCCGGGCCGCCTTGTCTTGCCGGCCAGGCGGTGGGCCGGTCAGCGGCAAGCGGCCTTTGCGGACCAGGTCGCTGCCAGACCCAGGTCGCGCAGGTTGCCGCCGGGGTCGACGAAATAGGCGTGGTTGTCGGTGGACGACACGCCCAGGTAGACGTTGGTGCCGGTGTAGCGCCGATAGTAGTAGGGCGCCGAGGTCAGCGAGCCCTGTCGCCGTGGCGCGAAGTCGGCCGGGTAGCTGTCTTCGGCCCAGTTGAGCAGGCAGTCGACCTCGGCGTTGGACAGCACCTCCGAGGCCGGTAGTGTGCTGCCCGTGGCGCTGCTGGAGCGTGCCGAGCAATTGCCGGCGGCGTCGCATGCTGACACGGAATAGGTGTAGGCGGTGGCGGCCCGCAGGCCCGTGTCGGTAAAGGCCGTGGTGGTCACGCTGGCCAGCTGCACCTCGCTGCGGTAGACCTTGTAGCTTGTCACGCCGACGTTGTCGCTCGACGCGGTCCAGCTCAGCTTGAGCGTCGTGGCGTCGGCGGCCGAGGCCTTCAGGCCCGTGGGGGCGGTTGGGGCCGACGCGTCGACCACTTCAATGCTGATGCTGGCGCTGGGGCCGAAGCCGTTGGCATTGCTGCCAGCCACGCTGTAGCTGGTCTTGGCCGTGGGCGAGACCGTGCAGGTGGCCCCAGAGGTGCCGGCGCAGGTGCCACCGGTCCATGTGTAGGCGGTGGCGGCGGGGCTGCAACTGGCGGTGAGCGTGGCGTTGCTGCCCAAGGCAAGGACGGTGGTGGACGCGCCCAGCGTGCATTGGGGCAGGGCGTTGTTGGCGCGCAGCACCGCGCCATAGGTGGCCAGCGCGGTTTCGACGTTGGCACTGTTGGTCATGAAGCCGCCGTGGTCACCGGTGGGGTCGTCGATGAACAGCACCACGGTGGCCCCGTACTTGGTCACCCAGTCTTTCGCGGCCAGCATGCCCGCGCAGCCGTTGATGGTGGGATCAGGATCGCGCTCGCCGCAGTACATGGCCCAGCGCATGCCGCTGAACGGCAGGCTGCCGAACAAGCCCGAGGCAATCTGTTGGTTGGGCGGGTAGCCGGAGGCTGCGGTGCCAGCGTTGGACAGCACCAACCCGAAGTACTTGCTTGACGTGCCCGTGTTGTCGAGCACCGCCACTGCGTAACTGTTGGCCGACCCGCGCGAGAACCCGGTGAACAACACCGTGCCGGCCTTGACGCCCTTTTGCTTCAGGTACGCCGAGATCAGCGGATACATCTGCTCGGGCCGGTAGTAGTCGGAGGTTTCATCACCGCCGCCAAACCACCATTGCAGGGTGAGCACAGCGTAGCCATACTTCTCGGCATAGGGCTGCCACAGGTAGGCCTCGCTGGTGGCATAGGCTCCATGGCCATGCAGCGCGACGATGACGCCGGAAGATGCCGTCCAGCCTGCGGGTTGCCACCAGATCGAGAAGGACTGGTTGTCGGTGGTGTTGCGGATCTCGGCATTCTTTGCCACGAGTGCGGCATAACGCGTTGCATCATTGGTCTGCGCCTTGGCCAGCAGACTGGTCGAATCGGCCAGTGCCGCCAGTGGCAGCAAGGCCAGGGCGATGCACATGAAAAGTCTGCGCCAGGTCTTGAGCATCCGGGTTCCCCAGGTTCGTTGCGGTGTACGGTTGGTGCAATCGAGCGTGCTTGAGAGCTCCCCGGGCCTACGGCAGCTGGTAGGCCAGCCGGTAGCGCGCGCTGCGCAGCATCTCATCGGCACTGCTGCCGTAGCCGACGTAGACCAGCGTGCCTGTGAGCCCGGTGAGGTCCATGCCGTTGATCGGCGTGAGCGTCAACGCCGGTGGCAGATTGCCCTTGAACACCGCCGGCAGTTCGCCCGTGGTCCACGAGGCCCAGCCCTTGCCGTCGTAGGCGAACCAGGTGTTGCCGCCGACCAGCGCAGCGACATGGATCGTGCCGGCGTTGCCCACGTCGGCGGCGGCGATGGTGGTGTTCAGCGTCACACTGTGCGCGGTGACTGCGCCGTTGGCACTGGCCGTGGTGTTGAAGCTTGCTGCCTTGGGTGTCAGGCGCAGCAGCACGCTGGACTTGGCTGGCACGCTCAGTCGCGTGCCCGAAAGCGCGGTCGTTGCCAGCCCCGAGGCGCTGTCGCTGACCGTTGAGACGCTGCCGCGGTAGTCGGCCAGTGTCCTGCCGTCGGAGAAGCTTGGCGTGATCGTCGCTGCTGTCGATTGCGGGTTGGCGACCAGCAGCGCGCGCGCGCCGCCGGCATCCTCGGCGGCCATCAGCGTCACGCCGCTCGGCCCGCCGCTGGTCTGCAGTGCGAATCGGTAGGCAGTGAAGTCGCGCCACAGCGAAAAGGCATCGGCCACCTTTTTCGGGCGGCCGTCGCCATTGAACAGACCGTAGAACTCCTGTGCGTTCGGCGCCGGGTCGGTGCCCCGATAGAAGGTGGACTGCGACACGCCGCCGAGTTGCAACTGCATCCATGCCGCCGTCATGTAGGCCGCGCCCTGGGCGTTGTAGCGCAGGGCGCTGGTGGCCGAGCCGGCGCTGGCGTTGGGCGTGTTCCATTCGGTGATGTGCAGTTCCACGGCGTTCAGACCGCGGCTGTCGAGCTCGGTGCGGTAGAACTTCGCGCAGCTCAGGTAGGTGGCTGCGTCCGTGCCGTAAACGTGATAGGACAAGAAGTCCATCGGCAGCGACTTGGCCTTCACCTGGTCAAGCAGGCTGCGCACCTTGGCCTGGCCGGCCGCGGCCAGGCAGCCACTGGGGGCCCAGCCCGGACCGCCGATCTTCAGCGTTGGGAAGGCGCTGCGCAGCGCCTTCGCGGTCTGTTCGTAGAGTTGGTTGAACTCGTCGGTCGTGCGGCCGCTGGGCCAGAACTGTTCGTTGTCTGGTTCGTTCCAGATCTCGACGAAGCGGAACGACGAGCGGTAGCCGTTCCACTGGCCTTCGCGGTAGTGGCGCAGCACCTGCACGGCGGCTTGCACCCAGTTGGCCAGCTGCGTCGTGCTGGGTGGCGTGACGTTGTTCCAAGAATCGCCGAGCCGAAAGTAGGGCTCGAAACCACCGGCCAGGATGGCGGCATACACCGAGTCGCTGCTGCGCTGGTAGGTGCTGTCCTGCACGCCGCTGAAGTTGAAAGAGGCCTGCGACGACGGGTCCTTGCTGCGCTCGGGGTACAGCGTGGCCATGTCCAGCGGGCCGTAGTAGTCGTGTGTACGCACCAGCGTGACGCCACGCTCCTGGTAGGCGGCGGTGACGTCGGTATTGCCGGCCTCGCCCTGCGGCGACGGGCCGATGTTCACGCCCAGCAGCGGCTGCACCAGCACGCCGCTGCGCGTGCCGATGGTCACCGTCGTGGTCTGGGCCGCGGCCGCCAGGGCGCTCAGTGCAAGGGCGACGCCGGCGGCAGCGCGCAGGATGCCGAAGGGCATGTGGGGTCTCTCCCGTCTGGACGACGATCAGGGGACGCCAAATCAATTGGCGCTGGCCACGATTTTGGAAGTCCGTGCCTGCGCGCTACCGCTGGAAAAGCCGTGTTCTGCGGGCGCAAACGTTGGGATTGAGCCGCCGCTTGAGGCCAGGCGGCAGGCCATTCACAACAAGGGGTCCAGTGAGGCGCGCCAGACCGCCGCCAGCTTTCCGTAGCCGTCGCTGGTGGGGTGGATCTCGTTGATGAAGTCGCCGGATTCGTTCTCGGCGGCGGGGTCGGACGGCAGCAGCGCGGCCGTGCGCGTGTCCACGATGTGCAGCGCACATGCCGGGTCGAGGGCCTGCTGCGCCGCCACCAGGCTTTGCAGCAACTCGGCCAACCGATCGATCAGCCGCGCGGCCAGGGGCGCCCAATCGGTTTGCGGCACGTCGTAGCGCGCCAGCCAGGGCTGCAGCCAGGGACCGAAGCCCAGGCCGGCGCCAGACGGCCGCGGCACCAGGTGCGCATAGGTGTGGAACAGCATGGGCGTGAGGCGGTTCTGCCCGCCATTGCGCGCCGCGACCAATTGCTTGAACACCGCGCTCAGGTGATCGGCGAGCTGTGTCCAGCCAGGCGCACTGATGTAGTCGTCCATCGATGCGGGCGCGGCCGGTCGTTCCTTGGGCGCGGCGAGCAGCCGTTGCTTGGCCGGCTTGCTCGGCGGCACCCCCACCGCATCGATCAGATCGTTGCCACCACCGGACACCATGATGGCTTTCCAGCGGCGCGACAAGGGCCCGGCCAGCTGGCGCAGGAACATCCTGTCGGTGGTGGTGCTGGTCATGTGCTGCAGCACATGGCCAGGGCGCGCGCAATCGACGATCACGGTCGACTTCGACAACACCATCTGCAGCGGCACATTGCTGGTGAAGGCGGGTGGGAACGCGCCGATCGAGAACCACGAGTCGCCCTGCGCCAGGATGGCCGCGGCGAAGTGCTCGAACGGAAAGCTGCCGATCTCGCCGCCGCCTTGCACCTGCGAGGGGTCGATCACAAGCGCGCGGATGTCGGGCATGGGAATCTCCATTGGGCAGAAGCGCCCAGGGCGACTTTAGGCCATGCGCTGGCCGAGCAGGTGGATCAAGCTGGGGATGGCGCGCGGCGGGCTCAGACGCTCAGGTAACGCTCCACCACGTCCGTGTCGTCCTGCAGCGCGTGGCTGTCGCCCTGCCAGGCGATGCGGCCCTTCTCGACGATGTAGTGGCGGTCGGCCAGCGGCATCAGCGGGCGCAGGTTCTTGTCGATCACGATCATCGCCATGCCTTCGTCCTTCAGCCGTCGCACGCAGTTCCAGATCTCCAGTCGGATCAGTGGGGCCAGGCCCTCCGTGGCCTCGTCCAGCAGCAGCAATTTGGGGTTGGTCATCAGCGCACGGCCCACGGCCAGCATCTGCTGTTCACCGCCGCTCATCTTGCCGGCGAGCTGGCTGGTGCGCTCCTTCAGCCGCGGGAACAGCGCGAACACGCGTTCCAGCGTCCAGGGCGTACCGCCCGCGTTGCGCAGCGAGGCTGTGGCCACCAGGTTCTCGCGCACCGTGAGGTTGGGGAACACCTGCCGGCCCTCGGGCACCAGGCCCACGCCGGCTCGGGCGATGCGGTAGGACGGCAGGCCCACCAGCGCCACACCGCCGAGCTCGATGCGGCCTGCACTGGGTGCGAGCAGGCCCGACAGGCACTTGATCGTGGTGGACTTGCCCATGCCGTTGCGGCCCAGCAGCGTGATCACCTCGCCGGCACCCAGCGAGAAGTCGAGGCCGAACAGCACCTGGCTGCTGCCGTAGCCGGCCTCCAGGCCCTGGACGCGCAACAACCCGGTCATGCCTCCAGCCCCTCCTCGCCGAGGTAAGCCGCACGCACCTCCGGGTGCGCGCGAATTTCCTCGGGCGTGCCGGTGGCGATGACGCGGCCATAGACCAGCACGCTGATGCGGTCGGCCAACGCGAACACGGCCTTCATGTCGTGCTCCACCAGCAGCACCGGGTACTCGCCGCGCAGTTGCTGCAGCAGCGCCACCATGGTGTCGGATTCGGCACCGCTCATGCCCGCCAGTGGCTCGTCCAGCAGCAGCACCTTGGGCTGCAGCGCCAGCGCCATCGCCAGCTCCAGTTGGCGGTGCTCGCCGTGTGCCAACACGCGGGCCGGGCGCTGGGCCTGCGTGGCCAGGCCCACGCGGGCCAGTGCGGCCTGCGCCTTGTCCATCACCTGCGCTTGTCGATTCAAGGGGCGCCAGCTGCCGAAGGCGTGGCCCAGGCCAGCGGTGTCGCGCGACATCACCGCCAGCGCCACGTTCTCCAGCGTGCTGAAGTCCGGGCAGAACTGCGTGATCTGGTAGGAGCGGCCCAAGCCGCGGCGTGAACGACCGGCCACGGGCATGCGGGTCACGTCCATGCCGGCCAGCAGCACCTGGCCCTCGTCGGGGAAGTGTTCGCCGGTGAGCTGGCCGATCAGCGTGGTCTTGCCCGCACCGTTGGGGCCGATCAACGCATGCACCTCGCCGGGCAGCAGCGTGAGGCTCACATGGTCGGTGGCGGTGAGGCCGCCGAAGCGCTTCACCAGGCCGCGCGTCTCGAGGACGGCGCTCATTTCGAACCGCCCCGCTCGCGCACCAGCGCCCAATCATGGAAGCTGCCGTACAGCCCCTTGCGCAACAGCACCACCACCAGCACGATGGCGATGCCCAGCGGTGCCATCCAGTGCGTGGTCCAGGCGGCCAGGCCCTCTTCCAGCAGCAGAAAGGCCAGTGCGCCGACGACAGGCCCGACCACGGTGCCAATGCCTCCGAGGATGACAATCACGATCAGCTCGCCCGACACCGTCCAGGCCGTGTACGACGGCGACGCATACAGCGTGAGGTTGGCCAGCAGGAAGCCCGCCAAGGCGGCGATGCAGGCCGCGATCACATAGATGGCGAGCTTGAAGCGCAGCGTGTGGAAGCCCAGCGACTTCATGCGCCGTTCGTTGGCGTGGATGCCGCGCAGCGTGTAGCCGAAGCGTGCGTGCACCAGCCGCCACGAGCCATACAGCACGGCCAGCAGCACGCCGAAGGTGAGCAGGTACAGCTGCGTGGCCGACGTGAGGTCGAGCGGTGCCAGTGCCGAACGCGCGCCCAGACGCAGGCCGTCGTCGCCCCCGTACTGCTTGAGCGAGATGCCCAGGAAGAACATCATCTGCGCGAACGCCAGCGTGATCATGATGAAGCCCATGCCGCTGGTGCGCAGCACCACCAGGCCAATCAGGCCGGCCACCAGCGCCGCGCCACCCAGGGCCGCGCCCAGGTGCAGCCAGCCGTTGTGGATTTCATGAAAGCCCATGATGGCCGCTGCATAGGCGCCCAGCGCCAGGTACATGGCGTGGCCAAAGCTCACCAGGCCGGTGTAGCCAATGAGCAGGTTCAGGCTGCAGGCCGCGATGGCGTAGACCATGATGCGGCCGAACTGTGTCAGGTAAAAGGGCTGGTTCAGCGCCGCCGCCAGCACCGGCACCGAACCCAGTCCGATCAAGAGCACGGCCACGACCCAGAAGCGCGGCGAGCGGATGGAGATGGTTTCGGGGAACATCGCCAACTCAGCCGTGCTTGACGGGGAACAGCCCATCCGGTTTGAACGCCAGCACCACGGCCATCAGCAGGTAGATCAGCATGGACGCCAGTGCCGGGCCAGCGGCCTGCGCGAGGTTGCCGTCCATCACGCCCATCATCCAGATGGGCAGGAAGACCCGGCCCATGGTGTCGACCACGCCGATGATCAGCGCGGCCAGGAAGGCACCGCGGATCGAGCCGATGCCGCCGACGATGATCACCACCAAAGTTTGAATCAACACCGTTTCGCCCATGCCCGATTGCACCGAGAAGATCGGGCCGGCCATCAGGCCCGCCAAGCCGGCCAGGCCGGCGCCCAGGCCGAAGATCATCATGTTCAGCAGCCGGATGTTCACGCCCAGTGCGGCCACCATGGGCGCGTGCGTCGCGCCGGCACGGATGAGCATGCCCACACGCGTGCGGTTGATCAGCCAGTAGAGAAACGCGGCCACCGCCAGCCCCACCGCGATGATGGCCAGGCGATAGGAGGCGTAGTTGAAGCCCAGCAGCACCACCGTGCCATCGAGCCAGGGCGGTACCTGCGAGTACAGCGGGCTGGCGCCCCACACCATCTTCACCGCCTCGTTGAAGAACAGCACCAGGCCGAAAGTGGCCAGCACCTGATCCAGGTGGTCTCGGGCGTACAGCCCGCGCAGCGCAATGCGGTCCACCGCAATGCCCACCAGCATGGTGCCCGGCACGGCGGCCAGCGCGCCCAGCAGGAACGAGCCGGTGGCGTTGCTGGTGGCGGTGGCGATGAAGGCCCCCACCATGTACAGCGAGCCGTGCGCCAGGTTGACGAAATCCATGATGCCGAACACCAGCGTCAGGCCCGCCGCCAACAGGAACAGCAGCACGCCGAGTTGCAGGCCGTTGAGCAATTGGGTCAGGATCAGTGCGGTGGTCACGGGGTGGTGAAACTCAAGAAAAAGGGCGCGATCGGTGCAGCATCGCGCCCACGGGTTCAAGCGGCAGCGTCAGCTCACATCTTCATCACGCACTTGTCGAAGAAGGCATCCTTGTCCGCCTTCAGCGGCGTGGCCACGGTCTTGAGTGTCATGCGGCCCTGGGCGTCCTTCACGGCCTCGAACATGTGCAGGTCCTGGATCGGGAACTGATTCGTGTTGAACTTGAAATCGCCACGAATGGACTTGAAGCTTGCGCTGCGGAATGCCGCCAGCAGCGCCTTCTTGTCCTCGACCTTGCCGCCCGTCTTGGCCAGTGCGGCGTCGATCAGCTGCGCGGCGTCGTAAGACTGGGCGGCGTACTGCGACGGGATGCGCTTGTACTTGGCCTCGAACTCCTTCACGAACTGCTGGTTGGCGGCGTTGGGGAAGTCCGGGCCCCAGAACGTGCCCGAGAGCAGGCCGAGTGCCGCGTCGCCCATGGCCGGCAGGCCGATGCCGTCGGTGGTGGACGAGGTGAGCAGCGGGATCTTGCTCTTCATGCCCGCCTGCGCCCACTGCTTGACGAAGTTGATGCCCAGGCCGCCCGGCAGGAAGGCGAACACGGCATCGGGCTGCGCCGCGGCAATCTGCGCGATCTCGGCCGAGAAATCCTGCGTGTTCAGCGCGGGCCAGAGCTCGGTGGCCGTGGGGTTCTTGTAATAGCGCTTGAACCCCGCGACGAAATCCTTGCCCGCCTGGTAGTTGGGGGCGATGGTGACCACTTTCTTGATGCCCTTGTCGGCGGCGTACTTGCCCACCACCTCGGCCTGCTGGCCGTTCTCCCAGCTGGTGGAGAAGAAGAAGGGGCTGCACTGCGCTCCCGCCACCGGCGAGGGGCCGGAGTTGGAGCCGATCAGGAACACCTCGCGGTCGGTGACTTTCTTGTGCACCGCCATCATGATGTTGGAGAAGGTGACGCCGGTGATGATGGCCACCTTTTCCTTGTCGATCAGCTTGTCGACGATCTGGTTGGCCACGTCGGGCTTGAGCTGGCTGTCTTCGCGGATCACCTGCACCGGCACGCCGCCCAGCTTGCCGCCGTTGCGTTCGACCACCAGCATCAGGGCGTCGTACTGGTCCTGGCCCAGCGGGCCTTGCGGCCCGGAGAGCTCGGCCATGAAGCCGATCTTCACCTGCGCCTGTGCCGCCAGGGACAGTGCACAGAGGGTGGCAGTGAACAGGGCCGTGGCGAGCCAAGTGCGGGGGTGTTGCATGCGCAGTCTCCTTGACGCCATGGATGGGGGCGTCGAACGCGGAGGAGGCTATCACGTCGATCGTCGCCTGGGCCTCCGGGCACACCCCGAGTCCAGGTCCCGATTAAGTCTGAAACTTGCATAATCAAGCGGTATTTTGCGATTGTGATTTGAGTGGTTCTTGGGTTCAATCCGGGCATGACTGCCGTCGAACCCGTCGCCGAATCCCCGGCCACCCTTCCGTGGTGGCGGCGCGAAGACGAGCGCCTGCTCGCCGGCGCGGGCTGCTTCGTGGGTGACGTGCGCGTGCCCGGGATGCTGCATGCGGTGTTCGTGCGCAGCGCGCATGCCCATGGTCGGGTGAGGGCGGTCGATGTCGATGCGGCGCGCGAGTCGCCCGGCGTTCGGGCGGTGTTGGTGGCGGCCGACTTCGCTGGCTTGGTCGCGCCGCAGGTCAATGCGCTGCTACCTTCCTTGACCCTCACCACGACCGGTGCCATGGCGGCCGACCAGGTGCTGGCAGTGGGCGCGCCGCTGGCCTTGGTGGTGGCCGAGACCCGTGCACAAGCCCAGGCGGCGGCCGACCTGGTGTGGGTCGACATCGAGGAATGCCCCTTCGTGGCCGATGCATTCGCCGACCCAGGCGGCTTGGGCGCGTTGGACATCGACACCGGTGTGCCAGGCAACCTCGTGGCCAAGCTGCGCTTTGGCGATGGCGTGATGCCGTCGCGCGCGCCGACCGCGGCCGCGCGGGTGCAGCAGCCCCGCGTGGCGGCGAGCCCGCTGGAGCCTCGCGCCGCGGTGATGCAGTGGGACCCTGCCAACGGGCGCCTGATGGCCTGGTTGTCCACCCAGACCCCGAGCCGCGCGCGCGACGAGCTGGCCCGCGCGCTGGGCCTGCCCGTCGATGCCGTGCAAGTGATCGCCCCCGACGTCGGCGGCGCCTTTGGAGGCAAGGCTTCGGTCTGCCCGGAAGACCTGATGCTGGCCTTCGCGGCACGGCGGCTGGGCGGTGCGCTGCGCTGGCAGGCCACGCGTGGCGAAGACCTGCTTTCGGCACCGCACGGCCGAGCCTCGCAGGCCGAAGGCGCGCTGTGGCTGGACGGGCAGGGCCGCATCGAGGCGCTGTCGGCCCGCTTCCATTTCAGCCTGGGCCACTGGCTCACCTACAGCGCGGTGGTGCCGGCACGCAACGCGGCGCGCATCGTGCCGGGGCCCTACCAGGTGGCGCAGTGCACGGCCCATGCCGAGGCTCGGCTGTCCAACGCGGCGGCGGTGGGCATCTACCGCGGGGCCGGCCGGCCCGAGGCGGCCATCCTGGTGGAGCGCCTGGTGGACGCCGCTGCGCGCGAGGCCGGCATCGATCCGCTGGATCTGCGCCGCCGCAATGTCTGGCCGGCCGATGCCCTGCCGCGCACCTTGCCCAATGGGCAATGGCTGGATCACTGCGATCTGCCTGGCCTGCTGGACCACGCGGCGGAGTTGTTCGACTACGCCGCCCAACGTGCCGCGCAAGCGGCCCGCAGGGCGCGCGGTGAGCACATGGGCATCGGCATCGGCTTGTACGTGGAGCCCTGTGGGCAGGGCCACGAGAGCGTGCAGATCACCGCGTTGGCCGATGGCCGCTACCGCCTGGCCACGGGTGCCACGGCACAAGGCCAGGGCCGCGAGACCAGCTTCGCGCAGATTGCCGCCGAGGCCTTGCGATGCGCGCCCGACCAGGTGGAGGTGCTGCACGGCAACACCGCCCTTTGCCCGCCAGGCGTGGGCGCGCTGGCCAGCCGCAGCACGGCCATCGGCGGCAGCGCGGTGCTCGCTGCCGCGCGGGCCCTGCGTGCCCGTCTCGACGCGGGCGAGTCGCTGCCCTGCCGGGTGGACCATGTGCACACCGCCGAGCACGAGGCCTGGGCCTCGGGCTGCGTGATGGTGGCGGTGTTGGTGGACTCAAGCACCGGCGAGCTGCGCATCGAGCGCCTGGTGTGGGTGGACGATGCTGGCCATGTGCTCAACCCCGCCCTGGTGCAGGGGCAACTGATGGGCGGCCTGGCGCAGGGCCTGGGCCAGGCGCTGATGGAGCGGCTGGTGTACGACGACAACGGCCAGCTGCTGACGGGCTCGCTGATGGACTACGCGCTCCCACGCGCGGCCGACATGCCCGCCGTGCACCTGGCCAGCCACCCGACCCCCAGTGCAGCCAACCCGCTCGGCGCCAAGGGCGTGGGCGAGGCGGGCTGCATTGGCGTGCCCGCGGCGCTGCTCAATGCGGCGTACGACGCGCTGGCGCCGCTGGGCGTGCACCAACTCGATTTTCCGCTCACCGCCGGCCGCCTGTGGCAAGCGGTGCAGGATGCCAACCCACCATCAAAGTGAACGCCATGCTCTACACCAAGACCGAAGCCCAGGCCTACGCCAAGGCGCACTTCACCGGCGTGTGGGCCGCCACGCTCACGCCCTTTGCCGCCAACGGCTCGGTGGACGAGGCCGGCTTCACGGCCAACATGGACCACTGGATCGGCCAACTGGGCGTGAGCGGTCTGTTCGTCAGCGGCAAGCAGGGCGAGTTCTTCTCGATGTCGGTGCCCGAGCGCAAGCGCACGTTCGAGATCGCGGTGGCCGCCGCCCGCGGGCGTTCGCGCACGGTGATGTCCTGCTCGGACACCAACCTCGACGTGGTGATCGACCTGGCCCGCCATGCGCAGCGCGTGGGCGCGGACTGGATCGTGGTGCACAGCCCGGTGCTGCACTTCGGCGCAGACACCGACGACACCATCTTCGAGTACTACCGCCATTTGAGCGAGGTGCTGGACATCGGCATCGCCATGTGGAACCACCCCGACTGCGGCTACCTGATGAGCCCGCAGCTGTGCGCGCGCATCGCCGAGCTGCCCAACATCGTGGCCATCAAGTACAGCGTGCCGCGCCCGATGTACAGCGAGCTGAGCCGCCTGGTGGGCGACCGCATCCAGGTGAGCACGGCCAGCGAGGAGGAGTGGCTGGACAACATCATCGAGCTGGGCTGGAACCTCTACCTGTGCTCCACCCCGCCGCTGCTGCTGCAGACGGCCGTGGACCGCCGCATCCACGACTACACGCAGCTCGCCTTCGCCGGCCAGCACGACGAGGCGCGGCGCGTGCGCAACAGCCTGAATCCGGCGCGCGAGGCCTTCCGCGCCAGCAAGCCCAGGGGCAAGCCGCAGGCGCACAGCAAGTACTGGTTGGAGTTGCTGGGCCAGGTCGGCGGACCGGTGCGTCGACCACTGCTGGCCCTGACCGATGCCGAGCGCTTGAGCATCGGTGAGCATTTCGCCCGCAGCGGCCTGCGCCTGACCTGAACCATGGCCGACGCCGAGATTCGCCTGACGGTCAACGGCAACGCCCAGGCGCTGTCGGTGGCCAGCTCCGAGCTGCTGGTCGAGGTGTTGCGCGACACACTCGGCCTCACCGGCACGCACGTGGGCTGCGACACCGCGCAATGCGGCGCTTGCACGGTGCTGATGAACGGGCAGGCGGTGAAGGCCTGCAACGTGTTGGCCTTGCAGGCCGACGGGGCGCAGGTGCGCACCATCGAGGGCCTGAAGCAAGGCGGTGTCTGGCATCCGATGCAGACGGCCTTCTCGCGCCACCATGGTCTTCAATGCGGCTATTGCACGCCGGGCATGGTGATGCGCGCCGTGGCGATGGCCACCGAAGGGGTTCCGGCCGAGCCGCATGCGGTGCGCGAGGCCCTGGAAGGCAATCTCTGCCGCTGCACCGGCTACGAAGGCATCGTGGCAGCGATCTGTGATGGCATGGCATGCATGCGCCGACAGCATTCGGATGAGGCCTGAATGCCGGCCCTGAACGCTGCGGCGGCACCCCCGGTGGCTGGGGGCTCAGCCCTTGCGCCTTGGGCCCCTGGCGCGTGCCGCCTGGTGTTGGTTCGACATGTGCTCCACCAGGTGCTGCCGCATCGCCAGCGTGGCGGGCGAGGGCGTGCGCTGCTTCAGGTGCACCAGGCACACCTCCCGCGTCACGCGCGGCGCCACCAGGGGCACGCCCACCACGTTCTGCACACCGCCCACGCGCAGTGCATAGGCCGGCACGATGGCCACGCCCAGCCCGGCCGCGGCCAACGCCAGCGCGGTGGCCACGTGGGTCACTTCCTGGGCAGGACGCGGCATGCCGGCCGCGGTGGGCTCCAGGCTGGCGAAGCATCGATCGGTCAGCGCGCGCAGCCCACTGCCCGGCTTGAGCAGCAGCAGCGGTTGGTCCAGCAACTGCGCCCAGCCCACCTCGCGGCGCGAGGCCAGGGCGTGGTCGCGGGGGCAGGCCAGCAACATCGGGTCGCTGAGCAGCGAAGTGGCCACCAGGTCGGGGTCCAACCGATCGAAGGTGGCCACCGCCAGATCGAGCTCGCCCTCGCGCAAGCGGCCGAGCAGCACGTCGGCGGACGCATCGAGCAAGCGCAGGTCGACACCGGGGTAACGCTCGTGGTAGGCGGCCATCAGCGGTGGCAGCAGGCTCACGGCCAGCAGCGGCGTGGCGCCGAGTCGCACGCGGCCCCGCTTGCGCTCGCTGACCTCGTGCAATTCGCCTGCCATGCGGTCCAGGTCGTCGAGCAGGCGCTGCACGGTGGGCATCAGGTCCTGCCCTGCGGCAGTGAGTTCCAGGCGGCGCGTGGTGCGGTCGAGCAGCCGCAGGCCCAGGCCGGCTTCCAGGCCGCGCACCAGCGCCGACAGGGCCGATTGGCTCAGGAACAGCTGCAGTGCCGCCGCCGTGAAACTGCCTTCGCGCGCAACCGCAGCGAACGCGCGCAACTGCTTGATCGTCACTTGGCTGCCGAGGCGGTGCGGGGCGCTTCGGCGCGGCACCGCCGGTGCGTCGGCGGACGGCTTGGTGGGCTTCGGCGAGGTGGCCATGCAGTCTGTCGAGGGGGCCAAGGATGATATCGGGCGGCGGCGTCGCGATCGCGACGCCGCCGCATTGTGTGCAGGCATTGGATGGAGAACTGTGATGCTCAAGTACGGCAAGCCCCTGAACTTCGAACGCTGGATCGCGGACCACGCCGCCGAACTGAAGCCCCCAGTGGGCAATCAGCAGATCTGGCAGGACGCGGACTTCATCTGTACGGTGGTGGGTGGCCCCAACCACCGCACCGATTTTCATGACGATCCCTACGAGGAGTTCTTCCACCAGCTCAAGGGCCAGGCGCACCTGATCCTGTGGGACCGCGGCCGTTTCGAGCGCGTGGACTTGAATGAAGGCGACATCTTTCTGCTGCCGGCCCATGTGCAGCACTCGCCGCAACGGCCCGTGCCGGGCAGCCTGTGCACCGTCATCGAACGCACGCGCCCGGTTGGTGTGCTGGATGCGTTCAGCTGGCATTGCGCGCATTGCGGCACCACGGTGACCCGCAACGAGGTGCAACTGGGCAGCATCGTCAAGGACCTGCCCGTGGCCTACGAATCGTTCTACGCCAGCACCGAGGCCAAGCGCACCTGCCCATCCTGCGGCCAGGTGCACCCGGGCCGTGCCTGGCGCGACTGGCACGCCGTGTTGGGCCAGAAGCACGCCCACGCGGCGGTGCCGCTGGCGCCCGTCTGAGCCCAGGGTCGGCGTCGGCTCAACCGAACTTGAGGAAGAGCTTGCTGTACGGCGCCTTCAGCTTGGGCAAGGCATCCTTGATCGCCGCGGTGTCTTGCGCCATGGCTGCGCTCTTGAGGGCGGCCACCGAGGCTTCCACGGCCTGCAGCCCGGCACTGAATTCGCCGTCCGATCGAAGTGCCGCTGGCGCTTCGCTGCGCAGGCGTTTGGCCAGGTGCTCCATCACGCCGGCCTGGGCCAGCAGCTTCAGCGCGCCCTGTGGCTCGGCCAGCCATTTCGTGCCATCGTCGAGCAAATGCTCCATCTCGGCGTGGTAGGCGTTCATGTGGTCGCTGTAGGTGACCACCTGATTGCGGTGCCGAAGGTCTGCCATCAGGTCCCGAGCGGCTTCCAGCGTCGCATGCGCTTCCTTGAGTTTGCCGTCGTTGATCTCTGCCGAAGCCTGTTCGTACACCTTGGACACCTTCGCCAGTGTGGCGGCGAAGTCGCTGTCGCGGTCGTAGGGTGCCGGGGGTTTGACGGCGTAGCGCTCGACAAGGGTCTGCCAGGTTGCCTTGGCCTGTGCCATTGCCTGCTGCGATTCGGGCACCGACTTGCCATTGGTACGGAACAATGCCGCGCGGTATGGCGCATAGGCCACCTGCATGGCGTCGGTGACAGGGTCGGCTGCCAGGCTTGCGGGGCTGGCGACGAGCGCCGCCAGGGCGGCCAGGCTGAGCATCTGTTTTCTCATGGTCGGCTTCGAATGGAATGACACCGCCATGATACGTGTTGGGGTATATGACCGAGTGCGCTGCATCAATTTTTCGCAGGACGATTCGTGCCCGACCGAAATGCAGGTAAACCCCGGCTGCAAACTGCAGGCAAGCCGATAGATTGCGCCCAGCGGCTCCGCTGGGCCGAACCCCGATGAAGGATGCCGATGATGCTGCGAAGAACCCTTTTGTGCCTGGCCGTGGTGGCGCCTGCATTCGGCGCCCTGGCCCAGACCGACAAGACCGTGCGCATCCTCGTGGGCTTTCCGCCGGGCGGCTCGCTGGACACGGTGGCGCGCCTGCTGGCCGAGAAGATGCGCGATGAGTTGAAGATCAATTTCGTCGTCGACAACAAACCCGGCGCGGGCGGCCGGGTGGCGGCGGACATGCTGAAGAACGCGCCGGCCGATGGCAGCACCTTGATGGTCACGCCGGTGGTGGTGCCGGTGCTGGCGCCACTGGTGTTCTCCAAGCTCAACTACAACCCCAGCACCGATTTCGCGCCGGTGGGGCACATCGGCAATTTCGATTTCGCGTTCACCGTGCCGGTGGTGCTGCCGGTGAAAAACGTCAACGAGTGGCTGGCGTGGGCCAAGGCCAACCCGGGAAAGGCCAACTACGGTTCGCCCTCGGCCGGCAGCCTGCCGCACTTCTTCGGCGAGATGCTGTCGCGCGAGGCCAAGGCCGATTTGGTGCACGTGCCGTTTTCGGGCGGCGCGCCCTTGATGAACGCGCTGCTGGGCAACCAGGTGTCGGCGGGCATCGACGTGGTGTTCGAGGCCAGCGAATCGCACCGCACGGGCAAGGTCCGTGTGCTGGCGACCTCGGGCGAGAAGCGCAGCACCGCGCTGCCCGATGTGCCCACGTTCAAGGAATCGGGCCACCCGCAGATCACGGCCTCGGGCTGGTTCGCGATGTACGCGCCGGCCAAGACGCCGGAAGCCACGATCACCGCCTACAACCGGGCGCTGGCCAAGGCGCTGGCGCAGCCCGACGTGATCGAGCGCTTTGCCAAGCTGGCGCTCGAGCCCGGCGGTGGTACGCCGGCCGACCTGGTGAGACTGCAGGACAGCTCCACCGCGCGCTGGGCGCCGATCGTCAAGGCCACCGGCTTTCGGGCGGATTGATGACTTGCGCAGCCCAGGACGCCATGACCCAAGCGGCGGGTGCGCGCCGCATGGCACTGAAGACCCTTGCTGCAGCGGGCCTGGCACTGCTGGCGGCCTTGCCGGCATGGGGCCAGGCGGCGTGGCCCGACCGACCCATTCGGGTGGTGCTGCCGTTCCCGCCCGGCGGGCCCAGCGACATGGTGATGCGCCTGGCCGCCGAGAAGATGCAGGCCGCGCTGAAGCAGAGCATCGTCATCGACAGCAAGCCCGGCGCCGGCGGCAATCTGGGCGCGGCCGAGGTGGCCCGCTCCACACCGGATGGCTACACCTGGCTGTGGGGCACCGACACGCTGGTGACGGTGAACCCCTTCGTCTACAAGAAGCTGCCCTACAAGGTGGACGATCTTCAGGCGGTGAGCATCGGCACGCAGTTCGATCAGACCTTGGTGTGCAACCCGGCCTTCGGCGCGAAGACGCTGGCCGAGATGCTGGCCAAGGCCAAGGCCGGCGCGTTCAACTACGCCTCCGGTGGCGCGGGCGTGCCGGGGCATCTGTCGATGGAGTTGCTCAAGTCCAGCCTGGGCTTCGACATGGTGCACGTGCCCTACAAGGGCCCGGCGCCGGCGGCGCAGGACGTCATCGGTGGGCAGGTGCCCTGCGGCTTCCTGGCCGGGCCCACGGTGTTGCCGCACATCCGCTCGGGCCGACTGGTGGCCCTGGCGGTGTCGGGCAGCCGCCGCTCGCCCACACTGCCCGAGGTGCCCACGGTGGCCGAGACCGGCGTGCCCGGCGCGGCAGGCTTCGTCTCCGAGTTCACACTGGCGTTGTTTGCGCCGCGTGGCACGCCCGAGGCGATCGTGCAGCGATTCCGTCAGGCCTTCGTCGACGCTCTGAAGTCGCCGGACGTGATCGAAAAGCTCAGGGCCAGCGACCAGGTGGTGGTGGGCAGCACACCGGCCGAGGCCACGAAGCTGCTCGCGGCCGATGCGAAGAAGTGGGGTGCCGTCGCGCAGCGCATCGGGCTCGGCCTCGATTGATGCACCCACGGCGCATGGCGCCGCGAAGTGCTTTCAGGTCACGGCCTTCTTGGCCATGAACTCGGGCCTGGCCCACTCGCGGGTGCCCATGATGTCCTTCAGCGCGGCCACCGCGTCCCAGATGTCCACGTGCCGCACGTACAGCGCGGCAAAACCGAAGCGCAGGATGTCGGGCGCACGGAAGTCGCCGATGATGCCGCGCGCGATCAAGGCCTGCACGATGGCGTAGCCCTGCTCATGGGTGAGCGACACCTGGCTGCCGCGCAGATCCGGCTCGCGCGGCGTGGCCAGGCCGAAGCCAGGCACCTGCTCGTCCACCAGGCGGATGAACAGGTCCGACAGCGACAGGCTCTTGCGCCGCAGAGCCGCCATGTCCACGCCATCGAAGGCGGTGAGGGCGGATTCCAGTGCGATCAAGCCGAGCTGCGAGGCCGTGCCCACCAGCAGCTGGTCCATGCCCGGCGCAGGGCGATAACCCTGATCGAACGCGAACGGTTGCGCATGCCCATGCCAGCCCGTGAGGGGCTGGCGCAGCCAGGCGTGGTGGCGTTGGGCCACGAAGGCAAAGGCCGGCGCACCGGGGCCACCGTTCAGATACTTGTAGCCGCAACCCACGGCGAAGTCGGCATCGCAGCCGTTCAGGTCGCACTGCAGGGCGCCGGCGGTGTGGGCCAGGTCCCAGATCACCAGCGCGCCGACCTCGTGCGCACGCTGGGTGATGGCGGCCATGTCGTAGACGCGGCCGGTCTTGTAGTTCACGTGGGTGAGGGACAGCACGGCCACCTGCTCGTTCAGCGCGGCCATCACCTCCTGCGGCGCCACCGCCTCGAAGCGTGCGCCGGTGAGCTCGGCCACGCCCTCGGCCACGTAGGCATCGGTGGGGAAGTTGCCGACCTCGCCGACGATGAGCGAACGCCCGGGCCGCATGCGCAGCGCCGCCACCAGCAGCTTGAACAGGTTGATCGACGTGGAGTCGGCCATGATCACTTCATGGCCCTGCGCGCCCACCAACTGCGCCACGCGCGCTCCCACGCGCTGCGGCGCGGGGTACCAGCCGGCATCGTTCCACGAGCGGATCAGGCCCACGCCCCATTCCTGCTCCACGGCCTGGCGCATGCGCTCGGGCACGCAGCGCGGCAGGGCGCCGAGCGAATTGCCATCGAGGTAGATCACGCCGGCTGGCAGTGTGAAGCGATCGCGGCACCCAGCCAGTGGATCCTGGGCGTCAAGCGCTTCGCAATGGGCACGGGTGAGAGGGGCTTGGGTCATGGCGCAGGCAAAGGGTTCGAGGTGGCCGCGATTATTCGCCGTCGAGGCTTGCGCGGCCATCGGCATCCACCCGTGTGGCAGGGCAATCGACTGCGGATGACATCTGCGCGACGTGCTGGGCGGCAAAGCCGGTGCGATCATCGGTGCCGCCAAGTCGACGCAAGACAGTGGGGCCGCGCCACGAGAAGATGCCATGGGGCGCCGGCGCTGCGGCCAGGGCCTCTCAGGGAAATGTGGCTCTGCCACTTTCCTTGATCCCCGCGGGGGGACGGCCGGCTTTGGCCGGCCTTGGGGCGCTCATCATTCGAGAGGAACGCGATGATCGGAATAGTGGGATATGGCGGCTACCTGCCACGCCTGCGCCTGAGCCGCCGCGCGGTGGTGGAGGCCAACGCCTGGTATGCGCCGGGGCTGCTGGGCAAGGGGCGCGGCACGCGTGCGCTGGCCAATTGGGACGAGGACAGCCTGACCATGGCCGTGGCCGCTGCCCGTGACCTGCTCGGCCCGGCCGACGACCGAAGCCATGTGCGCCATGTGCTGCTGGCCTCGACGACGCTGCCGTTCGCCGACCGTCTGAATGCCGGTGTGCTGTGCGAGGCCCTGACCTTGGCGGACGACGTGCAGGCCATGGACCTGGGTGGCTCGCAACGCGTGGCGCTGTCCGCCGTGGCGCAGGGTCTGGCGCTGGTCAAAGCCGAAGGTGCCGACAGCACCGCCTGCGCGCTGGTGGCGGCAGCCGACAGCCGCCAGACCCGACCCGCCAGCGCCCAGGAACTGGACTATGGCGACGGCGCTGCGGCGCTGATGCTGGGCTCGCAGGGCGTGATTGCCGAGTACCTGGGCGCCGGGGCGCTCACGGTGGATTTCGTCGACCACTATCGCCAGGCGGGTGAGGACATCGACTACCACTGGGAAGAGCGCTGGGTTCGCGACGAAGGCATCGGCAAGCTGATGCCGCGCGCGGTCGCCTCGGCGCTGGCGCAGGCGGGCGTGGGCGCGGCGCAGATCGACCACTTCATCTTCCCGTCCACCTTCCAGAAAATGGATCAGCAGCTGGCCAGGGCCTGCGGCGTGCGCGCCGAGGCCGTGGCCGACGCCATGGCCGACGGCGTGGGCGACACCGGCGCGCCGCACGCGCTGCTGATGCTGGCGCGCGTGTTGGCCTGCGCCACGCCCGGCCAGCTTGTGCTGGTGGCGCAATTCGGCAGCGGCGCGCAGGCGCTGGTGTTTCGCGTCACCGAGGCCATCGCTCGGTTCCGCCCCAGCGTCGGCGTGGACGGCTGGCTGGCGCGGGGTGCCGAAGAGCGCAACTACACCAAGTTCCTCTCGTTCAAGGATCAACTTCGCCTGGAACGCGGCATGCGCGGCGAGCAGGACCGCAAGACGGCGCTGAGCACCGCCTACCGCCACAAGGCCGCCATCCTGGGCCTGGTGGCGGGGCGCTGTTCCGTCACGGGGCAGGTGCACTTTCCGCCCTCGCGCATCTCGTACGATCAAGGCAAGCCACTGCAGGACACGCAGGTGCCGCACAAGCTGGCCGATCGGCAGGGCACGGTACTCAGCTGGTCGGCCGAATCGCTGTCCTTCCACCGCGCGCCACCGCACCACTATGGCCAGGTGGATTTCGACGGGGGTGGCCGCATCCTGATGGAGTTCACCGACGTGGCCAAGGGCGACATCGCCTCGGGCACGCGGGTTGAAATGAGCTTCCGCATCAAGGACCTGGACGAGCTGCGTGGCTACACGCGCTACTTCTGGAAAGCGGTGCCGGTGCGTGGCACCGATGCGTCCGAACCCAAGGCAGGAGACTGACACCATGGCAGCTGGCATCAAGGACAAGGTCGCCATCCTCGGCGTGGGTTGCAGCAAGTTCGGTGAGCGCTGGGACGCCAGTCCCGAGGACCTGATGGTGGAGGCCTACAACGAGGCCATGGCCGATGCCGGCATCGGGCCCGAGCAGCTGGATGCGGCCTGGTTCTCCACCCACATGGACGACGTGGGCACGGGCCGTGGCGGCACGCCGATGGGCATCGCGCTGCGGCTTCCAAACATCGGCGTGACGCGGGTCGAGAATTTCTGCGCCGGCGGATCCGAGGCCTTCCGTGCTGCGGCGTATGCCGTGGCCGCTGGCGCGTGCGACATCGCCATTGCCTTGGGTGTCGAAAAGCTCAAGGACACCGGCTATGGCGGCCTTCCGGTCACGACGCCGGGCACGCTCATTCCGCAGTGGTACCCCAATGCGGTGGCGCCGGCCAACTTCGCGCAGCTGGCCAGCGCCTACCAGCGCAAGCACGGCATCGATGCGGCGCTGCTCAAGCGCGCCATCTCGCGCGTGTCGATCAAGAGCCATGCCAATGGCGCCAAGAACCCCAAGGCCCACTTGCAAAAGGCCATCACCGAAGAGCAGTGCCTGAAGGCGCCGACCATCGCCGAGCCGCTGGGCTTGTTCGATTGCTGTGGCGTGTCCGATGGCGCGGCGGCGGTGATCGTGACCAGGCCCGACATCGCGCGGGCCATGGGCAAGCGTGATCTGGTCACCTTCAAGGCGCTGCAGGTGGCCACGTCCAACGGCTGGGAGATGCACAGCAACGATTGGGACGGCAGCTATGTGCACACGGCCCGCATCGCCGCGCGCCGGGCGTACGCCGAAGCGGGCATCACCGACCCGCGTGCACAGATCAGCATGAGCGAGGTGCACGATTGCTTCTCCATCACCGAACTGGTGACCATGGAGGACCTGGGGCTGTCGGCCGAGGGCCAGGCCGTGCGCGACGTGCTCGATGGCGTGTTCGACGCCGACGGCGCCATGCCCTGCCAGATCGACGGCGGCCTCAAGTGCTTTGGCCACCCCATCGGTGCCAGCGGCATCCGCATGCTCTACGAGATGGTGCTGCAATTGCAGGGCCGCGCCGGGCCGCGGCAGTTGAAGAACCCGACGATCGGACTGACGCACAACCTGGGCGGCCAACCCTCGCAGAACGTCTGCGCGATCTCGATCCTCGGATTGGAGGGCGCGTGAGCGAGGAGGACCGCACGGACCCGACACCCGCTGCCACGCCCGACGTGGCCATCGCAGCGCGCCTGCTCGCCTGCCTGCGCCCGCTGTTCGACGCGGCCGTGGCGACGCTGGCCGAAGCCTGCTCGGTGGACGGGCGATTGAAGGCCAAGCTTCTGGACCAGGCCCAGGTGGCCAGCTTCGAGCTGGCCTGGGCCAGTGCGGACCTGCTGGCCGCCGAGACCGTGGTGGCGCAGCTCGGCGCCCACAGCAGCGCGCTGGACGTGCAGCTCGCGTTGATCTTCGCCGCGGATGCGATCGCGGCCGTGCTCACGCGGTTGGAAACCATTCACCTGGAGACCGGGGCGCCGCTTGCGCCCCTGCAGGCCTTGGCGGCCGATCCGCAGTGGGCCGCCTTGCGGCGGAGCGCCTGTGGCTCGCAAGCGCTGGCTGCGGCAGGGCGGGCCCTGGCGGACGGCAGCGCCGAGATCGGCCCGGTGGCCCTGGACGAGCCGGTGGCCATGGCCCAGGACGCCTTCCGGCGCTTTGCCGCCGAGGTGGTGGCGCCAATGGCCGAAGCGATCCATCGCCACGACCTCACGGTGCCCGAGACGCTGTTGCAACCGCTGCGCGAGATGGGCGTCTTCGGGCTGGCCATCCCCGAGCAGTACGGTGGCCTGGCACCCAACGATCGGGACGACACACCGATGATGGTGGCCGTCACCGAGGCGCTGTCCGAGGCCTCGCTGGCGGCGGCGGGCAGCTTGATCACGCGGCCCGAGATCCTGAGCCGCGCATTGCTGGCAGGCGGCACGCCTGAGCAGAAGACGCATTGGCTGCCACGCATTGCCTCGGGTGAGCCGCTGTGCGCGATCGCCATCACCGAGCCCGATTTCGGCTCCGATGTGGCCAGCCTGATGCTGCGCGGCGCTCGGACCGAGGGTGGCTGGCTGCTCAACGGCGCCAAGACCTGGTGCACCTTTGCCGGCAAGGCCGGCCTGCTGATGGTGGTGACGCGCACCGGCGGTGTCGACGTGCCCGGGCACAAGGGCCTGAGCCTGCTGCTGGTCGAGAAACCCTCGGTCGACACACACGCCTTCGTGTTCAGCCAGCCCAAAGGCGGACGCCTCACTGGCAAGGCCATCCCCACCATTGGCTACCGCGGCATGCACTCCTTCGACCTGGCCTTCGAGGACTTCTTCGTGCCCGATGCCAACGTCATCGGCGGCGAGGCGGGGCTGGGCAAGGGCTTCTACTTCACGATGGCCGGCATGGTGGGTGGGCGGATGCAGACGGCGGCCCGTGCCTCGGGCGTGATGCGAGCGGCGCTGCGTGCAGCACTGCAGTACGCGGCCGACCGCAAGGTGTTTGGCGCGCCACTCGGAAGTTTCGCGCTCACCCAGGCCAAATTGGCGCGCATGGCCGCACGGCTGGCGGCCTGCCGACAACTGGCCTTCGAGGTGGCACGGCGGCTCGACGCAGGGGGCGACCGCATGCAGGCCAGCCTGGTCAAGCTGCTGGCCTGCCGATCCGCCGAATGGGTGACACGCGAGGCGCTGCAGATCCATGGCGGCATGGGCTATGCCGAGGAGGCCGCGGTCAGCCGCTACTTCGTGGATGCCCGGGTGCTGTCCATCTTTGAGGGCGCCGAGGAGACCTTGGCGCTGAAGGTCATTGCCCGCAGCCTGATGGACGACGCGATCGCGAGGAACAACCCATGAGACATGCCCATCGCCGCGCAGCGGCCACCCGTTCAATCGGCCTGCTGGCCGCCGTGGCAATGGCCTTGGGGGTTGCGACTGCCCAGGCACGGGTCACGCGCATCGTCATCGACGAGATCCTGCCGATGCCCGCCGCCGCAGGCGCGCCCGGTGGCTCGCCGATCTATGAGCAGGTGGCTGGCCGCGCCTTCGGGGAGTTGGACCCCAAGCGGCCGGGCAACGCGCTGATCCAGGACATCGACATGGCCAAGGATGCGGATGGCTTGGTGCGCTACGTGGCCAGCTTCGTGATCTATAAGCCGCTGAACACTGCGCAGGCCAGCGGCCTGCTTTGGCACGACGTGCCCAACCGCGGTCGAGTGTTCCCGATGGCCGCGCCCGAGCGCGCGGCGGGCGATGTGCTGCTGGCCAGCGCCTGGCAGGGCGACAACGCGGGCGCCACCTCGGTGCGCGCCACGGCGTCGGTGGCCGGCCTGCAATGGCTCAAGCTGCCGGTGGCGCGCGGCCCCAACGGCGCCACGGTCTCCGGCGAGGTGATGGGCCGCATCGTCAACCGCAGTGGCCTCGACTCGCAGCCGCTGCTGGTGCAGACCAACCCCGTGCCCTATCTGCCCGCAAGCCTGGACACGCGCAAGGCGCGCCTGGTCACGCGCGACGGCGAGACGCAAAGCGGCGAGGTCCTCAACGAGCGCGTGGTGCCATCCGATGCATGGGCCTGGGCGCGCTGCGACGCCAAGACGCCGTTCCCCGGCACGCCGGACCCCACGCAGATCTGCCTGAAGGCCGGCTTCGATCCCAAGCGGCTGGTGCAGGTTGTCTACACCGCTGCCGATCCCTACGTGTTGGGCGTTGGCTTCGCCGCCTGGCGCGACGTGGGGCTGTTCTTCAAGACCGCCCAGGCGGACGATGCCGGCACGCCCAACCCGGTGGCGGGGATGGTGAAACACAGCATTGCGCGCGGCGTGTCGCAGTCGGGCAACTTTCTGCGTGGCTGGCTGCACCTGGGCTTCAACGAGGCCGAGGGCGGCGGGCGGGTGCACGATGGCCTGTGGCCCATCATCGCCGGGCGGCGCATTGCGCTGAATTTCCGCTGGGCGCAGCCCGACGGCGTGCTGGAGTTGTACCAGGCCGGCAGCGAAGGCCCGCAATGGTGGCTGCCCCATCCCGACCCGGTGCGCGGCCTGCCCGCCGCCGGTATCCTGGATCGTTGCCTGGCCAGCAAGACCTGCCCGAAGATCATCGAGCACTTCGGCTCGGCCGAGGTCTGGGCGCTGAAGCTCACCCCCGAATGGGTGGGCACCGATGGCCAGGTCGATCTGCCCTTGCCGGACTTCGTGCGCCGCTACTACATCGCCAGCTCCAACCACGGTGGCGGCGCCGGCGGTTTCGACACCAGCCTGCCCGGCGTGGGCCTGCCGCGCAGCGGCGCCATGTGCCCGGGCAACAACTTCGGCGTTGGGGTGCTGCCGGCCAACCCAGTGCCGCACACCGAGACGGTGAACGCGCTGCGTCTGCACTTCCGCCGGTGGGTGAGCGATGGCGCGCCGCCACCGCCCAGCCGCTACCCGACGCTGGCGCAGGGCCAACTGGCCGTGGCGAGCAAGGCTGCGCTGGGCTACCCGGCGCTGCCCGGCTTGCGGCCCACGTTGCCCGAGCCCGACTTCATCATGCCGGTGCACGACCACGACTGGGGTGAGCGGTTCAATGCGCTCGATGTGTCCGGCGTGCCGACCAAGGCGGTGCCGGGCATCAAGCGTGTGGTGCGCATGCTGGCGCCGAAGGTGGACGCCGATGGCAATGAGCTGGGCGGCGTGCCCGTCGTGCTGCTCGATGCGCCGCTGGGCACCTACCTGGGCTGGAACGTCACCGCCGACGGCGACAAGCCCTTCCACGCCGGGCAGATCTGCAACTACGTGGGCGGCATGGTGCCCTTTGCACGCACCGAAGCGCAGCGCAAGACGACCGCTGACACGCGCCGGTCGCTGGAAGAACGCTACCGCGACCACGCCGGCTACGTGGAGGCGGTGCGCCGCGGCGCGGCCCGTGCAATGAAGGAAGGCTTTCTGCTGGAGGCCGACGCGCAGCGCTTGATCGAGGCTGCCGAGGCCAGCAAGGTGCTGCAGTAGGTCTGGCCGCAGCACCTCGCTGCGCGCTTGCTCAGCGGTCCTTGAAATCCGGCGCGCGCTTGTCGAGGAAGGCGTTCACGGCTTCGAGGTGGTCGTCGGTGTGGTGCGCCAGCGCCTGGTAGGCGGCCGACAGCTCCAGCAGCGAATCCAGCCGCATGTGCTGGCCTTCGCGCAGCAGGCGCTTGGTCAGGCGCAGCGCGTGCGAGGCGTTGCCGGCGATGCGCTGTGCCAGGGCCTGGGCATGGGCGACCAGCTGATCAGCCGGCACTATCTCGGCCACCAAGCCGTATTCCAACGCCTTGGCGGCGTCGATCATGTCGCCGGTGAAGGCCATCAGGCTGGCGCGCGGCAGGCCGATCACGCGCGGCAGCAGCCACGCGCCGCCGTCGCCCGGCACGATGCCCACCTTGACGAAGCTCTCGGCGAACAGCGCCTTGTCGGAGGCGATGCGGATGTCGCACATGCAGGCCAGGTCCAGGCCCGCGCCAATGGCCGGGCCGTTGACGGCGGCGATGATGGGCACGTCCAGTTCGTACAGGGCCAGCGGGATGCGCTGGATCGTGTCGCGGTAGCTGTCGCGCACCTCGTACGGCGTGCCGGCGAAGATGCCACCGCGCTCGCGCATGTCCTTGACGTTGCCGCCAGCGCAGAAGGCGCTGCCAACGCCCGTGAGCACCAGGGCCTTGATCGTGCGGTCGCGCCGCACCAGCTGGCACAAGCTGACGATCTCCTCCATCTGGCCCGGCTCCGTCAGGGCGTTGCGCGTCTCGGGCCGGTTCAGGCGGACGGTGAGGACGGCGCCATCGCGCTCGATGACCAGGAAGGGGCTGCTCATGGCGACTCTCTTTTCAGACGTTGGCAGGCAGTTGCAGCTGCCCGGAGGTGATGGCTGGCCACAGGCTGGCGGCGCCGCCCGCGCACACCGCCCGTCCCAGACGCTGCGACCACTGCGTGGCATTGCCGAACTCACTGCGCCAGGACCACAGGCGCCGGGTGGACAGGTGCAGCGCGTGCTCGTGCGTGAAGCCGATGGCGCCGTGCACGGTGTGGGCGATGCTGGCGGCCAGGCCGCAGGCCTCGGCACTGCACACCTTGGCCGCGGCGATGGGCAGGGCCGCGAAGCCGCCCGCGCCGTCGAGCGACTCGGCGAACGCGCATTCGGCGGCCACGGTGGCCGCGCCGCTGTGCTCGGACAGCACGGCAATCTGGTGCTGGATGGCCTGGAAGGACCCGATGGGTTTGCCGAACTGCACGCGCTCGGTGGCGTAGCGGCTGGTGAGCTCGAGCACGCACTGCAGGGCGCCGGCGATCTGGGCGCTGCGCAGCATGGCGCCGCCGAACTGCAGCACCTGCGCGGGCATGCCGGCGGGCAACGCGGCGGTGGCCATTGGCACGACGCCTTCGAAATGCAGGTCGTCGCGCGGCTCGCCGGCGGTGTTCAGCCTGGGTTCGCAGCGGGCCGAGGTCCGCTCCAACAGCACCAGCAAGGGCTCGGTGCCGGCCACCACGGCCACCACCTGGTTCACATGCCGACCCCAGGGCAGGTCACGCACGGTGCCGGTGATGCGGCCGTTGTACAAGCTCAGGTCGCCGCCGGCGGCCAGGCCCAGTGGCGCGTTGATCGCCTGCAGCCCGCACTGGCCCAGCAGCGCATTGGCCAGCAGCGTTTCGGGCAAGGGCAGCGGCAGGTTGTGGCGGCCGCAGGCCTGCACCACGACGAACAGGTCGGCCCAGCTGGCCCCCGCACCGCCCAGGGCCTCGGGCGCGGCGGCCACGGCAAAGCCGGAGTCCTCCAGCGCGGCCCACAGCTCGGTGGGCCAAGAGCCGCCTTCGCAGGCCCGCAGCAGCTCGGGGGTGACGGTGTCGGACAGCAGCCGGGAGATGGTGGATTCGAAGATTTCGCGCATGGTGTGGGCCCAATCTCAGCGCAGGCCGAGGCCGCGCGCGATGATGCCGCGCAGGATCTCGCGCGTGCCGCCGCGCAACGAGAACGAGGGCGCCATCTGGGTCAGGTAAGCCAGCACCTGGGTGTGGTCGCTGCCGCCCCCCACGCTGGGCAGCTGATCCAGCAGCAGCTGCGCCAGCTCGGGGATGTCCTGCTCGAAGATCGAGCCCAGGTCCTTGACGCACGAGGCCGCCCAGGCCGGGTTGCGCCCCGCCGCGAGTTCGGCCGTGACCGACAGCGACATCTGCCGCAGTGTGAACAGGCGCGCCGTGAGGCGGCCGACCTCACGCGCCTGCAACGCGTCAGGCTGGCGGCCGATGGCATCGATCAGGGTGTGCAGCAAGGCGATGCTGCTCAGGAAGCGCTCGGGCCCGCTGCGCTCGAAGGCCAGCTCGGCGGTCACCTGCTCCCAGCCCTGGCCTTCGTTGCCCACCAAGGCGTCGGGCCCCAACCGCACGTTGTCGAAGTAGACCTCGTTGAAGTGCTCGCCACCGGCCAGGTCGCGGATCGGGCGGATGCTCACGCCGGGCGCTTTGAGATCGACGATGAATTGCGACATGCCTTCGTGGCGGGCGGCGGTCTTCTCGCCGGTGCGCACCAGCGCGATCATGAAGTGCGAGTAGTGCGCGTTGGTGGTCCACAGCTTGTGGCCGTTGAGCCGCCAGCCGTCACCGCTGCGCTCGGCCTTGCTGCGGATGGACGCCAGGTCCGAGCCCGAGCCAGGCTCGCTCATGCCGATGCAGAAGTACTGCTCGCCGCGGCAGATCGCGGGCAGGTGCTTCTCGCGCTGGGCTTCGGTGCCGTAGCGCAGGATCAGCGGGCCGCTTTGCCGGTCGGCGATCCAGTGCGCGGACACCGGCGCGCCGGAGGCCAGCAATTCCTCGATCACCACATAGCGGGCAAACGGGCCGGCCTCCTGGCCGCCATAGCGCTTGGGCAGGGCCATGCCCAGCCAGCCGCGCCGGCCCAGCTCGCGGCTGAAGGCCGGGTCGGCACCCATCCACGAATCGGCCTTGCGCAGCGGCGGGCGGTGTTGGAGCGCGTCGGCGAGGAAGGCGCGCACCTGGGCGCGCAGGGCCTCAGCCTCGGCGGGGACGCGGTGGTGACGGAAAGTCGCAGGCATGGTCATGGCGTTCGACCGGGCCGATTCTGCCTGCGCCCGCCGCCGGCAAGCCCTGGCGCAGATGGCCTGGCCAAGGCATCGCGATGGGCCCACGGTGTGCGACGATTCGCGCACGCGACAAGCTGCCCAAAGGACGACCGCCATGACCCGACCCCGCCCCAGCATTGCAGACAAGCGTCGGCGCTTCGCTGAGTTGCACCGGCAAGGCTGCTTCGTGATCCCCAACCCCTGGGACATCGGCAGCGCACGCTGGCTGCAGGGCCTGGGCTTCGCCGCACTGGCCTCCACCAGTTCGGGCATGGCGTGGTCGCTGGGGCAGGCCGACAACCACATTGGCCGCGACCAGGCGCTGGCGCACTTGCAGGCGTTGGTCGAAGCCACCGACGTGCCGGTGAATGCCGACTTCGAGAATGGCTTTGCTGCCGACGCCAATGGCGTGGCCGAGAGCGTGCGGCTGGCGGTGGCCACGGGCGTGGCCGGCCTGTCGATCGAGGACTCCTCCGGTGATGCAGAGCGGCCCTTGTTCTCTCGGGACGAAGCGGCCGACCGGATTCGCGCAGCGCGCGCCGCCATCGACCAGGCCGGGGGCGACGCGTTGCTGGTCGGCCGCGCCGAATGCTTCCTGCTCGGCCAGCCCGACCTGGCCGAGACCATCCGGCGCCTGCAGGCCTATGCCGAGGCCGGCGCCGATGTGCTGTATGCGCCGGGCATCAAGACCCGCGAGCAGATCACTGCGGTGGTGGCCGCCGTGGCGCCCAAGCCGGTGAACCTGCTGGTGGGCAGCGACATGGGGCTTTCGGTGGCGGACATCGCGGCGCTGGGCGTGCGTCGCATCAGTGTGGGCGGGGCAATGGCACGTGCGGCCTGGGCGGGGTTCCAACGCGCCGCCAAGGGCCTGATCGAGCAGGGTCGCTTCGATGGCTTTGCCGGCGCGGCCTCCGGTGCCGAGCTCAATGCGTTCTTCATCGGGGACGCGGCGGCACGTGCAGAATGAAAAAAGGGCTCAGCACGCGCTGAGCCCTTCTTGCATTTGGTGCCCGAGACCGGATTCGAACTGGTGACCTTCGCATTACGAATTCGACGAAACTGGGGTTTGTCAGTGTTTCGGCGTGTTGATCTGGTCGGTCTGTTACTGTTGAATCAACAGCTTAGAAGTTATTCCACGTTGACGCGCGTTGAGTCGAATGGATAGACTGTGAGTACAGGGCGAGTACAGAGTCCTGAAGGCAGGCCCCCATGTCCACAGACAGCACCCGTTTCGAGTTCACCCGCGCCAGCGTGGAGCGCGCCATTTGCGAGGCCGGAAAGTCCCAAGCGCTCTACTGGGATGCGAAGCAACCGGGGCTTGGCCTGCGGGTAGCGGCAGGGGGAAAGCGGACGTTCTTTTTTCAGGCCCGGCTGGGTGCCGATGTCGTGCGGATGACCATCGGCCCAGCATCGATGCCCATTCGTGTACCGAGGGACAAGAAGGGCAACCCGATGGGCCCGGGTGCGGATGGCGAGGCGCTGCGCTTGATGGCGCTGGTGAAGGCGGGCACCGATCCACGCAGGGTCCGCGATGACGCCATCGCCAAGGCGGCCGACGACAGGGCCGCTGCGACTGAACTTCGCGCCCGCGAATCGGTGACCGTGGGCGATGCATGGGCCGACTACGTGACCGCACGGAGCCCACGATGGAAGCCGCGCACCCTGTTGGATCACCAGCGCCTCGCTGCACTTGGCGGCGAAGTTCGAAAGCGTGGGCGGGGGTTGACGGTGGCCGGGCCCCTGGCGGCGCTGATGCCGTTGCGGCTGGCCGATCTGAACGCCGACCATCTGGCCTCGCGATGGCTTGAGGAAGCGGCAGAGCGGCCGAGCAACGCGTGGCGCACGCCTTCCGCTTGGTGCGTGGCTTCATCCGCTGGGCCGGTGAGCACGCCGAGTTCAGGCGCTGATTTCCCCGGATGCATACCGATCCAAGTTGGTGGCCGAGGCCGTGCCCAGAAGTCACGCGCAAGGAGGGTGACTGTCTGCAGCGCGAGCAATTGCCGGCCTGGTTCAAAGCCGTGCGCGAGCTGGCCAGCCCGGTGCAGTCCGCCTACCTGCAGGCCCTGGTGCTCACCGGCGCTCGACGCGAGGAAATGGCCTCCCTGCGCTGGGAGGATGTCGATTTTCAGTGGGGCAGCCTTGGCATCGCCGACAAGATCGAAGGGCAGCGTGTGATTCCGCTGACGCCCTACGTGTCGCATCTCCTGGCCGGTCTGCCGCGCCGCAATGCTTGGGTCTTTAGCAGCCCCACAGCGGCTGATGGGCGACTGAAAGAGCCGCGTATGCCACATGATCGGGCGCTGAAGGCTGCCGGCCTGCCGCATGTCACCATTCACGGTCTGCGCCGCTCATTCGGCACGTTGTGCGAGTGGGTGGAAATGCCCAGCGGCATTGCGGCGCAAATCATGGGCCACAAGCCCTCAGCTCTTGCTGAGAAGCACTACAGGCGCCGTCCGCTTGATCTGCTGCGGTTGTGGCACACCAAGGCGGAGGCGTGGATTCTGGAGCAAGCCGGCGTGCAGTTCGTCGGAGCGGCTTCAGCAAAGCCCGGCGTGCGCTTGATCGCCAGCGCCTGAGTTTTCGCCCCAGCTCAGGCCCGGCCGCAAACCGGGCTGAAAGCCGCGATCCCCCGACGCGGCCCGCTGGGGCACCTACTGTTCGGGGAGCATCGGGGGATGCATGGCAGGAAGTATCACGGGCAGCTTGGAGCGCACTGGGCCGGATTGGTCGCTTTGGCTCGCGCTGCCCAAGGTGAAGGTGTGGCAAGCCGTGGCGTTGAGCCTGGACCTTGACCCTGACGCGATGACGCCAGAGCCTCACAACTGGATGGCCGGGCCAAATGTTCGAATCTGCTTTGCAGCCAATTCCTTCGGCAACCGTGCTCAAGCCGTTGAGTTTGACAAGCGACAGCGAATCGCAGCGGCAAACCTTGGCGGAGACGACCGCGCAGAGGCGCCGCTGAGTGACTTTCTCGACGTGGCAGCGAGGCATGGGTGGCGCGTGCCCACGGCATTGCAGCCGGCATTTGAGCTGCGCCTGCAGATCGCTGAAGCGGCCACCCCAGACGAAATGCGCCTTTACGCACTGCGAGAGCGCGTGAACCTGTTCGAACTGGCCTGCCTGCTGCATGGCGCAAGCCCAGAGCGTGTCTCCAATCTTGCCTGGCAAGGCGTTTCGGCCCATGACTCCGAAGTGAGCGGCCAGCACGAAAGCCCATCGCCGGAGAAGGTGCGTGCCCTGATGGATGCGACACCAGAAGCGATCCTTGGGACCCGCATCGGTGGCACTCTCAAGGCGCTTCGCATTGCCGCTGGTTCAGGCGGAATGAACGCTACTGTGACGCTGGACATGGCGGGGCGCCTTGCGCGCGGCTTGGGGTTGGCACTCCCCGAGGCCATGGCACCAGTCCGCGCAGCCGTGGCGCAAGGCGGGCGCTCGCCCGGCAAGGTTCTGCATTTGCCGGCAGGCACGACGCATGTGCGCTTTGGCGATCTGGCGCAACTGATCGCCGATGCGCTGTGGCCGGACCAAGGCCGGACGATGAACGATTCCACTATGCCGGTGCACGGCCTGGGCAACGCTGAACACGCCCCTTGCAAGGTGAGTCAGCGGCCATGATTTCGGGATGCGGGAAGTCATGATTGGGCGATCGGTTTCAGGCCCACCGGGCCTTGCGAACAGGTCTTTCGACCCTGTTTTCGTCCTCATGGACGCACCCGTGCGCATCAGCCGCGTTCGCGACCCAGAAGAGTGTTGGCCAGCGCCAGCGCCGTGAACGCGCTGGGAGTGGCGTTCTTGGCCAAGCCCGGTAGCGTGTCTTGCTGAAGCCCCACAGCCGCTTGACCACACCGAAGACATGTTCAACCCGCGCTCGAATCTTGGACTTCTCCTGGTTTCTCGCCCACTGGCTTCGTCGACCTCGCCGCCGCGCCTGCGCACGCGCTCGTTGGTCAGGTCCTTCGCCTGTGGGCGCCTTGCTTTGAATCAGCTCGCGCTGGCCCGAATACGCGCTGTCGCCGTACGCTGCTCGTCGCCGTGCAGCAGGTCCGGCAGGGGATGCTTGTCGTGCACGTTGGCCCGCCGTCACCACGGCGCTGTGAGTCAGGCCCGTCTTGCTCTCCGCCAATGTGCAGCTTCATCCCGGAAGTACCACTGCTGGCCTTCTTGGTCTGGTGCATCTCGGGGTCGCGCGCCTGGTCCGTGTGCTTCGTCGCGCTGGGCGCCCCGATGATGGTGGCGTCCACGATCGTGCCCTTGCCCACCTTCACACCTTGGCCTGCAGCACCTCGCCTACCTTGGCGGGCAGCTGCTCGCCAGCTGTGCTCGCCCAGCAGGCGTCGGAACTTCAGCAGCGTCGTTCCGTCGGGCACCCGCTCGCGACCCAGATCGATGCCCACGAAGCGCCGCAAGCTCGTGCTATCGAGCAGCGCCTCCTCGCAGGCTTCATCGGCCAGGTTGAACCAGTGCTGCACGAAGTGCATCCGCAGCATCCGCTCCAGCCCGATGGGCGGGCGTCCGCCTTCGCCCTTGGGGTAATGCGGCTCGATCACTTCGCACAGCTGCGCCCAGGGCACGATCGCCTCCATCGTCTGAAGGAACACGTCGCGTTTGGTCGGCTTGCGGTATTGTTCAAATGCGGCTTGCTGATCGGCGGCCATGGCGAGTGTTTGCTGCTTCATACGTAGTTAACGTGTTAGCCATCTATTCGTTGACGGCTTTTTCAGCATTGCCCTAAACCTTGGCGATGACTTGCAGCGTGCTGTGGATGCTGGATCGCTGTGGGTGCTGAATGCCCTGGACTTTGGCCGCCACACATTCCCGCATGGCCAAGCATTGAAGAATGCGGTGGTGGACGTGCAAGACCTGCGGGCGTGGCTTCAGGACACCCGGCGTATGTCGGTGCTGGTGGCGGAGCCGGACGCTGACCCGGTTGAGCCCGTTGCACCGCCTGACACCCGCAAGCGATCTGGCGACGACGAATGGGTCACGCTCGCACGGGAGGAGGCTCGCAAAATCATTGCGCGCGAGGCTGGCGCTGATCGCTTCCCGCCACAGCGGCGCATTGCGGAAGAAATCGCAGCCGACTTCAGGACTCGGAAACCACCGGTTCATGGCACCGATGGAAAGCCGCTGGCCGGCGAAACGATCAAGCGCCATGCGCTGAAGGGTATTTCGAGCGCCACAAAAAAAGCCCGATCAACGGCGATAGGCCGGAGCAAGTAGGGCAACACGAGCGCGGGGCAACGGTTGCCCCAGGAAACCTAGCATTCATGCGGGTTTGCGGGCTGTTATTCGTTCTTGTGGGGCAAGCGTTGCCCCGGAAATGCTGGTGTCTTCAAAACGCCCATTCGGGCAGGAAGGCAAACCAGCATGGCAACCGAGATCCATCACACCCCGGAAGCAAGGGACGGCGCGACAGGCCAGACCTTCGCTTCCCTGGACCGTGAAACCCGCACCGCCGTCGATACCGAATGCGCGGCGTATCACCTGAGCCGAAAGCCCCAGACCTTGCGCATCTGGGCCAGCCGGGAGAACGGCCCACTTCGCCCCCTGCGCGTGCATGGCCGCCTGCTGTGGCCAGTGGCCGAAATTCGGCGCCTGGTGGGAGCGTGAGCATATGCGCGCCCACCAAAACGACGGCGCCATCGCGCCGAGCCTGGCCACGCATGAACTGGCAGAACGTAGCCTTCATCCTCCATCGGTGGGTGCCACTGTTGCACCGCCTGCTGGCCTGAGTCCACCGGACGTGAAAGCGCCCCGAGCTGCTGGCGGCGGCACGGGGCGCAGGGAATCGCAATGCAAGAAGGACAGCGCGAATTGTCAACCAACGGTCAGCGTCAAGCAACTGGAAAAGCTGCTGCCGATCCAGTGCAATCGCATCGGTGCGGAGTCTGGCGCCGTGTTGGTCAGTGCGCTGCACCGCGCACTTGGCATCCGCAAGGACTTCACCAATTGGGCAAAGCATCAGTTCAAGCGGGCCATGCTGGTGCAGGGTGCTGACTTTGAGGTTTACGCCCAGAAAGGCGAGAACCCCAGGAGCGGCCGACCCGGCACTGACTGGCTGATCAGCTTGGATGGCGCAAAGCACATTGCGCTGATGAGCGCTACGCTTCGCGGTGCCCACGTGCGGAGGTACTTCATCGAAGCCGAACGCGAACTTCGCCGACGCACCGTCGCGGAGTACGCCCAGGCTACTGAGGCACTCGGGCAACTGCTGCGGGCACGCCAGCAACTTGAAGCTGATGGAAGTCGCGCGGGACGCGTACTAGGCTCGCTGCGCAAGAAGCGCGAGGGCAACGACCACGCAAAGCAACTGCAGCTTGACCTGATCGCGGCCATCATGCCCTGCAGCGTGGGCCGGGCAGCGGTGGAGGGCGCGCGATGACCGACACCTTCCACGCCTTCCGCGCGGCGATCCTGCGCGAGCTGGGCAATGCGCCCCAGGTGATCGAGCCCGGCCCGCTGCGGCGCTTCGCCACCAACGGCAAGCCTCGCGACGATGCTGGGTTCTACCGCCTCTTCGATGACCTGCGCGGCGGAATCTTCGGCTGCAATCGCCAGTTCCCGGGGCAGGTGTTCACGTGGTCTGGCTTCGACCGCGACCGCATGACACCGGCCCAGCGTGCGGCCCTGGCACGACAGATCGAGCAAGCCACCCGCGAGCGCCACGCCGCGCAGCAGCAGCAGTGGGCCGACAACGCCAAGCACATCGCCAAGTTGTGGGACCAGTGCCTGCCTGTGGCGGCCGGCGATCCCGTGGCGCTGTACCTGGCCCATCGGCTGAAGTGCGAGGTGCGGCCGCTGCCGGCGTGCCTGCGTCAACACCCGGCGCTGCCCTATCGCGTTGACGGCGCCATCGTCGGCACTTGGCCCGCGATGGTGGCCCGACTGAGCGCACCCGATGGCCGGATGCTTGCACTGCACCGAACCTGGCTGACGCACGATGGCCGCAAGGCACCTGTGCCCGGTGCCGTCAAGAAGCTGACGCCCACGGCCGGGCCGCTGGCCGGGGCGTGCATCAGGCTGGCCGAGCCGGAGGTGGGTCGCATTGGCATCGCAGAGGGCATAGAAACGGCCTTGGCTGCACGCTGCGCGTCCGGCGTGCCCACTGCAGCCTCCTACTCGGCCGGCGCCTTGGCGGCCTGGCAATGGCCCGCAGGCGTGCGCCGCATCGTTGTGTTCGCTGATGCCGACACTGCCGGCGCCGAGGCCGCAGACAAGCTGCGCCAACGTGCACAGGCTGCTGGCCTGCTGGTCAACGTGATGACGCCCACCACGCAGGGCACCGATTGGTGCGACGTGTGGGCCAACCGCGAAACCGAGGTGACGCCATGAACGCCGCTGTGCAAGACCTGGCCGGCGCCGCAGCGCTTGCGAATGCGCCCACTGTGCGCCTGATCCGTGGTGACACCGTAGCCCTTGAGCCTGTGCGCTGGGTCTGGCCCGGCTTTCTGCCGGCCGCCATGCTCACGATCTTGGGCGGCGCCCCCGGCTGCGGCAAAACCACCATCGCGCTGTCGGTGGCGTCGATCCTCACCAGCGGTGGCGACTGGCCCGGCGGCATGGTCCGTGCGAGCCCCGGCGATGTGTTGATCTGGAGCGGCGAGGATGCCCACCCGGTGCTGGCCGCGCGCCTGGAGGCAATGGGCGCCGACATGCGCCGGGTTCACTTCATCGATGGCATATCGGGCAGCGAAGGTGAGGCATTCGACCCAGGCCGGGACATGCCATTGCTTGAGGCCACAGCCGAGCAACTGCCGGCCCCGCGCCTGCTGATCCTTGACCCCATCGTGTCGGCGGTGGCCGGCGATTCCCACAAAGGGGCCGAGGTGCGCCGGTCGCTACAACCGGTGATTGCGCTGGCCCAGCGGCTGGGGTGCGCAGTGATCGGCGTGACGCACTTCAGCAAGGGCACGGCTGGCCGCGATCCCGCCGAACGCATCACGGGGAGCATCGCGTTTGCAGCGCTGGCCCGCCTGGTGCTGGTGGCCGCCAAGGTGCAGGCCGACGAAGGCGACGAACCCCGGCGCGTGCTGGTGCGCGCAAAGTCCAACATCGGCCCTGATGACGGCGGCTTTGCATACTCGCTGGATCGGGTGGAGGTGGCGCCCGAGGTCGAAGGGCAGCGCGTGGTGTGGCTTGAGGCCCTGCAGGGTTCGGCACGTGACGTGCTGGCCGAGGCCGAAGCCAACCCCGAGGGGGACGAGGAGTCTTCGGCGCTGGATGATGCCGTGCAGTTCCTTCGATCCGAACTGCGCGACGGCCCGAAGCCGGCAAAGGCGATCTTTCGTGAAGCGCACGACGCTGGCCACAGCGAACGCACGATCAGGCGCGCGAAGTCCGAACTTCGGGCCGAATCGGTCAAGGAGAAATCCGGCTGGGTGTGGGCGCTGCCGATCAAGGAGGCCAAGGGTGCCAACAGTGCCAACGATTCCAAGGCACCAACAGGCGGCAACCTTGGCAACTGGACCAAGAGTGCCAGCGAATCACCATCTGGAAACCTTGGCATCCTTGGCCCCCTTGGCATCCTTGCCGACGAAGGCGAGGTGTTCTGATGGGCGCGCCCGACCTGCTGCGCCACCTGTGCGGCGCCGGGTTCACTGTCGCACTGGCCGAGGGTGGCGGCATTCGCGTGGCACCGTCCGCATCGCTGACCGACGCGCACCGGCAAGCGATCCGCGACCACCGCGCCGAACTGCTGTCGCTCCTGGCCACGTGGCCTGACGCTGACCCGGACCGCTGGTGCTGGCCACATTCCGAGGCGATGAACGGCGCGGAGCTTGAGCTGTACGCCAAGCGAGTCCAACAGTTCACGCGATGCGGCATCAGGGCCGACGCAGCCGAGGCAATGGCCGACCGCCTGGTGATCCGCGACCGTGACCAAGACGACCGGCGCGCGTGCCTGGAATGCGCCAGCTACAGACCTGGACGATGCGGCAACTACCGGGCCGCGCGGCTGGGCGCCAACGAGGTGGGGCGCGAGATGGCAGCAATGCTGCAGCGGTGCCCAGGCTTCCAACTGACGAGGTGAGATGATGACGACGAAGACAAGCAAGCCCGCGCCAGCAAAGGCGCCCACGAAGGCGAAGGACGGCACCAACGTTCTACAGATGGCCAGTTCACCGGATGTGACGCCCGAGCGGCAACTGGCTGATCTGGTGACGGCGGGCGAAGCCGGCAATGCGTGGTTGACTGCGCTCTATGGGAAGGGCACTTTCGGTGAGTTGAGCCTGACCCAGTGCGTGCATTCGCTGCGGAAAACCACGGCCGCCGTCAAGGGCGGCGATCTGAGCACCGCCGAGACGCTGCTGGCTTCGCAGGCCATTGCCTTGAATGCGATGTTTGGCGAGTTGAGCCGGCGCGCTTCACTGAACATGGGCGAGTACATCGATGCAAGCGAGCGATACATGCGGCTTGCCTTCAAGGCGCAGGGGCAATGCCGCGCCACGCTGGAGACACTGGCGGCGATCAAGAACCCGCCCGTGGTGTTCGCTCGCCAAGCCAACATCAGCAACGGCGGGCAGCAACAGGTCAACAACGGGCCGGCGCGGACCAATACGCCCGCGAGCGCGCGCGCGCCGAAAACTGTTTCTGAGCCAAACGAACTGATAGAGGATTTGACGCATGGCAGCACGCACATGGACAACCGAACAACGGCAACAGCAGGCGGAGCGAATCCGCGCCTGGAGCCCGTGGGCGCGATCAACCGGCCCGCGAAGCGCTGAAGGCAAGGCGAAGGCATCGCGCAACGCGTGGAAGGGTGGAACCCGCGAGCTATTGCGCGAGCTGGCCCGGCTGCTGGAATCGCAACGCAGGACGCTGAAGAGCTGAGTCTGCCCCGCACATGAGCCCGGCCAGTGCGCCGGGTTCGTACGTTGTGCAGATCAAATCAGCGCCGATTGAATCACCGCGAGTACAGGGCGAGTACAGGCTCCAAGAAAAGCAAAAGGGGTTAGCACCTTTTGAGCGCTAACCCCTTGATTTCTTTGGTGCCCGAGACCGGATTCGAACTGGTGACCTTCGCATTACGAATGCGCTGCTCTACCAACTGAGCTACACGGGCTTCGCCGAGGTTGCCCTGGCCTGGGCCAGAGCAATCAAAACGGTGAACCTCGAATTATAGCGAAGTTTGGAAATCAAGCCGCTTGGCGGTGGTAGTCCGTCACGCGTTGGACCTCGTTCTTCGAGCCCAGCATGACGCTGACCCGCTCGTGCAGCGCGGTCGGCATGATGTCCATGATGCGCTGCTCGCCATTGGTGGCCATGCCGCCAGCCTGCTCAACCAGAAAGGCCATGGGGTTGGCCTCGTACATCAGCCGCAGCTTGCCGGGCTTGGTGGGCTCGCGCTGGTCCCAGGGGTACAGGAACACGCCACCACGCGTCAGGATGCGGTGCACGTCGGCCACCATGCTGGCCACCCAGCGCATGTTGAAGTCCTTGCTGCGCGGGCCGTCCTTGCCGGCCAGGCATTCGTCGATGTACTGGCGCACCGGCGCAGCCCAATGGCGCAGGTTGGACATGTTGATTGCGAATTCCTTGGTGTCCGCAGGGATCTGCACCCGGTCCTGGGTCAGCACCCAGGAGCCGGTCTCGCGGTCCAGCGTGAACATGGCCACGCCTTCGCCCACCGTGAGCACCAGGGTGGTCTGCGGGCCATAGACGCAATAGCCCGCAGCGGCCTGGGCGCGGCCAGGCTGCAGGAAGTCTTCCTCGCTCACGCCGCGGTGGTGGCCCACCTTGCGCAGCACCGAGAAGATGGTGCCGATCGAGACGTTGACGTCGATGTTGCTGCTGCCATCGAGCGGGTCGAACAGCAGCAGGTATTCACCCTGAGGATAGCGGTGCGGCACCACGTGGATGGAGTCCATCTCCTCGCTGGCCATGGCGGCGAGGTGACCGCCCCATTCATTGGCCTCGATCAGCACCTCGTTGGAGATGACGTCGAGCTTCTTCTGCACCTCACCCTGGATGTTCTCGGTGTCGGCACTGCCCAGCACCTCGCCCAGCGCGCCCTTGTTGACCGAGATGGCAATGTGCTTGCAGGCGCGGGCCACCACCTCGATCAGCAGGCGCAGCTGACTGGGGATGTGGCCGTGCTCGCGTTGTTGTTCGACGAGGTAGCGGGTGAGACTGACGCGTGACATGGTTCAGCTTTCCAAGGCTTTGTTGACGATTTCGCGCACATCGTTGCTGAGATCGGCGCGGGCGGCCACTCGGGCCACGGCTTCGCGGGCGGCGCTGCGCCAAGGCTCGGCCAGGTGGCTCCAGCGGTCCATCGCGCGCGCCAGCCGTGCGGCCAGTTGCGGGTTGATCGCGTCGAGCTCGATCACGCGGTCGGCCCAGAACACATAACCCGCTGCGTCCGTGCGGTGGAACGCGGCGGGGTTGCGCATGCACAGGCTGACGATCAGGCTGCGCGCCCGGTTGGGATTCTTCAGCGAGAAGTCGGGGTGCTGCAGCAATGCCTTGGCGCGCTGAAACACGCGGCCCGCGCCGTCGCCGACCGGCTCACTGGCCTCGGCCTGCAATGCGAACCACTTGTCGATGACCAGGTCTTCCCTGGCGAACCTCGTGTGGAACTGGGCCAGCGCGGGCTCGGCCAGCGGTGCCTGGGCATCCACCAGGGCCGCCAGCGCCCCGATGCAGTCGGTCATCTGGCCGGCGTCCTTGAAGCGCTGGTAGGCGCGGCCCTGCCAGACGGTGTCCCCCGTGGCGACGGCGTGCAGCACGATCATGCGCAGGGCCAGGTTGGCCAGCGCACGCCGGCCGGACTGGTCCATGTCGGGCCGATAGCCCTGGCGCACCTGGTTCGCCTCCCAGGCCCACAGCCAGTCCGCATGGAGCAGCGTGGCCAGTTGAAGACGCAGCTGTTCCCGAACGACGTGGATGCGCTGCGGGTCGACCACGGCGCATCGCTCGGCCACATACGACTCGGATGGCGGCGTCAGCACCCGTTGCTTGAAGGCGGCATCGAGCCCCGTGTGGCGCAACACGGCGCGCATGGCGTCGGCAAAGGCTTCGTCGAGCTGCACCGCGCCGCCCGATGCGAGGGCGGCTTGCATTCGCTTCAGGGCCAGGCGCTGCCCGGCTTCCCAGCGATTGAAGGCATCGCTGTCGTGCTTCAGCTGAACCAGCAGGGCGGCGTCGTCCAGGCCATCGTCGAGCTGGACCGGGGCGGAGAAGCCACGCAACAGCGACGGCACCGGGGCGCTGTCCACGTTGACGAAGCAGAACTGCGTTTCGGTCTGCGTGACCACCAGCACCCGTTCGGTGCCGGATGCAAGGGACTCGCCCTGCAGTTGCATGGGCAGGGCGTGACCATCGGCGGCGGACAACAAGCCCATGGCCACCGGCATGACGAAGGGCAGCTTCTCGGGCTGGCCCGGCGTGGCCGCGGCAGTCTGCCGCAGCGTGAGGGTATAGGTGCGGGCCTGCGCGTCGTATTCGCCGCGGGCATGCAGCTCGGGCGTGCCGGCCTGCGCATACCAACGTTTGAATTCAGCCAGGTGCCGATGCAGCGCGCTGTCGGGGTTGGCGTCGCCCAGCGCCTGTGCGAAGTCGTCGCAGGTGACGGCCTGGCCATCGTGGCGCTTGAAGTACAGGTCCATGCCGCGGCGGAAGCCCTCGCGGCCCACCAACGTGGCCATCATGCGCACGACCTCGGCGCCCTTTTCGTAGATGGTGGCGGTGTAGAAATTGTTGATCTCGACGTAGTCGTCGGGCCGCACGGGGTGGGCCATCGGGCCGGCGTCTTCAGGGAATTGCACGGCCCGCAGGGCGCGCACGTCGTCGATGCGCTTGACGGCACGGGCGGACGCCGAGCCCGCCATGTCCATCGAGAACTCCTGGTCGCGATAGACCGTCAGGCCTTCCTTCAGCGACAGCTGGAACCAGTCGCGGCAGGTGATGCGGTTGCCGGTCCAGTTGTGGAAATACTCGTGGCCGACCACGCTCTCGATGCCGCTGAAGTCCTCGTCGGTGGCGGTGGCGGGGCTGGCCAGCACGAACTTGGTGTTGAAGATGTTCAGTCCCTTGTTCTCCATCGCCCCCATGTTGAAGTCGCTCACGGCAACGATCATGAAGCGGTCCAGGTCCAGCGGCAGGCCGAAGCGGGCCTCGTCCCAGGCCACCGAGGCGACGAGTGAGTTCATCGCGTGTTCGGTCTTGTCCAGATCGCCGCGGCGCACGTAGACCTGCAGCAGGTGGTCCTTGCCTGAGCGCGAACGGATGCGCTGCTCGCGCGCCACGAGATCCGCGCCCACCAGGGCGAAGAGGTAGGCGGGCTTGGGGAAGGGATCGTGCCACTTGGCCTGGTGGCGGCCGTTGTCCAGATCCTTCTGCTCCATCAGGTTGCCGTTGCTCAGCAGCACGGGGTACTTGGCCTTGTCCGCACGCAAGGTGACAGTGAACACCGCCATCACGTCCGGCCGATCCAGGAAGTAGGTGATGCGACGAAAGCCCTCGGCCTCGCATTGCGTGAACAGGCCGCCTGCCGAGGTGTACAGGCCCGACAGGGCGGTGTTCTTCTCGGGCGAACAGGTGTTGCGGATTTCCAGCACGAAGCTCGTGCGCGATGGTGGGTTGTCGATCACCAGAACGTCGCCTTCATGGCGGAAGGACACGCTCTCGCCATCGGCCTGCACACGCAGCAGGTTGAGGCCTTCGCCGTGCAACTTGAGCGGCAGCCCCTCGGGTTCGTCCAGGTTGCGCACGATGGTCAGCCGGCTGGCAACGATGGTCTTGGCCGGGTCCAGATCGAATGTCAGCTCGGCGCTGCGGATCCAGAACGCCGGGGCCGCGTAGTCCTCACGGCGAATGACGGTGGCTTGGCCTTCACGCATGGTGTGTTGTCTCTCGTCTTCTTGTCTTACGGACTGGTGGGATCGAAACCACGCAGGTCTGCGCGCGTGGCCACCAGATTGTCGAACGGTGCAAACGCTTCGGCCGGCGCGGTGGTGGTGAGCGCCACCGCGCGCATGCCGGCACGGCGCGCGGCCTCGATGCCGAGCGGCGCGTCCTCGAACACCAGGCAGGCTTCAGGCGCCACGCCCAATCGCCGCGCAGCCTCCAAGAAAAGATCGGCGTGCGGCTTGCCACGAAAGCCCTGCTCGGGGCTCACCGTGGTGGCCACTTGCGCGCCGATGCCAAACCGTTCGTAGGCCACCGAGATGTTGCCGTCGGGCGCGGCGGTGCACACGGCCATGGGCAGGCCACGCTGTTGGCCGGCGCGCAGCAGTTCCGCAGCGCCAGGGATCAGGCCGAGGTTCTGCCTCGCGTCATCGCGGTAGAAGGCTTCCTTGATGTCGGCCATGGCCTGGCGCTCGGCCTGGCTGCGCTGCGGGAACAGGTCGGCCAGGATCTCGGCATTGGTGCGGCCCGCCGTGGCGGCAAAGAAGCCGTGCTCGTCGAAGGTCAGTCCGGCGCTGGCGAACCAACGGCGCCAGGCGGCATGGTGCAGCGGCATGCTGTCGATCAAGGTGCCGTCCAGATCGAACAGCCAAGCCTCGATGGGTGCGGCGGGCACGGTCACAGGCCTTGCTTCAGGCTGGCCTCGATGAAGGCATCAAGGTCACCGTCCAGCACCTTTTGCGTGTTGCTGATCTCCACGTTGGTGCGCAGGTCTTTGATGCGGCTGTTGTCCAGCACATAACTGCGAATCTGATGACCCCAGCCCACGTCGGTCTTGGTGTCTTCGAGCTTCTGGGCTTCTTCCTGCCGCTTGCGCATTTCGTGGTCGTACAGGCGCGAGCGCAGCCGCTTCCAGGCCACGTCGCGGTTGCTGTGCTGGCTGCGGCCGTCCTGGCACTGCACCACGATGCCGGTGGGGATGTGCGTCAGGCGCACCGCCGAATCCGTCTTGTTGATGTGCTGGCCGCCGGCGCCACTGGCGCGGAAGGTGTCTGTGCGCACGTCGGCCGGGTTGATGTCGATCTCGATGGAATCGTCTACCTCGGGGTAGACGAACAGCGAGGCGAAGCTGGTGTGGCGCCCGCCGGCCGAATCGAAGGGGCTCTTGCGCACCAGCCGGTGCACGCCGGTCTCCGTGCGCAGGTGGCCGAAGGCATAGTCGCCCTCGACCTTGATCGTGGCGCTCTTCAGGCCGGCCACGTCGCCCGGGGTCTCGTCTTCGAGCGTGGCCTTGAAGCCCTTGCGCTCGCAGTACTTGAGGTACTGGCGCAGCAGCATGCCGGCCCAGTCGCAGGCTTCGGTGCCACCGGCGCCGGCCTGGATGTCGATGAAGCAGTTCATCGGATCGGCCGGGTTGCTGAACATGCGGCGGAACTCGAGTTGCTCGACGATCGCGCGCAGCGCGGCGGCATCGGCCTCGATCGCCGCCAGGCCGGCCATGTCGCCGTCGGCCTTGCTCATGTCGTAGAGCTCGGTGTTGTCGCTGAGGTTGCTGGCCAGGTGGTCGATGGTGCCCACCACGGTCTCCAGCGCCTTTTTCTCGCGGCCCAGTTCCTGGGCACGCTTGGGCTCGCTCCAGACGCTCGGGTTCTCGAGCGCGGCCTTGACTTCGTTCAATCGCAGGGCTTTGCGATCGTAGTCAAAGATACCCCCGGAGTTGCTCGGTTCGCTGGCTCAGATCGGCGAGCAGCGTGCCGATGGCGTTGATTTGTTCGATGTCCATGGGTGGGTACTTTCGATGGCGTGATCAGGCAAGGCCATGTCAGCCGGGCAGCGGGCGAAAAGACTCATTTTGGCATGCACGGTCCGGGCGGGCCGACGGTGCGGCGCCGTCGAGGCGACGGCCCGTCGGACAAAGTCGGCAACAATCGCGGCGGTATCGAGTAGCGAGGCATCGATGACGGGCAAACGGGATCGACATCTGGCCGCCAAGGCACGTCACTGGGCTGGCAACCGGCGCTGGGTGGGGATGCTGACGGCCGCGTGGTTGTTGATCACCTTCGTGCCGCCGTTCTTCGCCCGCGACCTGTCCTTCGAGGTCTTCGGCGCGCCGCTGCCGGTCTGGCTGGCGGCCCAAGGCGCACCGATCGCCTACGTGCTGATCGTCTGGATCTACGAGCGGCACATGGACCGGCTCGATCGTGAGCTGAACAACACCCATGGCGATTGACTCGCCGCCGCCCGGCACCGACACCAACGACCTGGCCCGCCAGCAATGGCAGCGCCACCGCGTGCATTGGCGCTTTGGTCTGTATGTGCTGGCACTGCTGGTGTTCGTGGGCGTGATGGCCGTGGTGGAGCGCCTCGGCCTGCCGCGGGCCTGGATTGCCGCGGTCTTCTTGCTCGCCCCGGTGGCGCTGTATGCCAGCGTGGGCCTGGCCTGCCGCACCACCAACACCGCGCAGTACTTCGTGGCCGGCCGCAGCGTGCCGGCGATCTACAACGGCATGGCCATCGGCGCGGACTGGATGAGCGTGGCCTCGTTCATGGGCCTGGCGGGCCTGTTGTACGCCAACGGCTATGGCGGTTTGGCCTACGTGCTGGGCTGGACCGGTGGCTTCTGCCTGGTGGGTCTGTATGTCGCACCCTATCTGCGCAAGTTCGGGCAATACACCATTCCCGACTTCCTGGGCGAGCGCTATGGCAGCCGTTTGCCGAGGCTGATCGCCGTGATCGTCACGGTCTTGTGCAGCCTGATGTACGTGGTGGCGCAGATCTATGGCGTGGGCCTCATCACCTCGCGCCTGACCGGTTTCACTTTCGAGATCGGGGTGTTCCTGGGGCTCGGGGGCATCCTGGTGTGCTCGTTCCTCGGGGGCATGCGCGCGGTCACCTGGACACAGGTCACGCAGTACGTGATCCTGGCGGTGGCTTTCCTGGTGCCGGTGGTGTGGCTCTCGGTCAAGCAGACCGGCATCCCCTTGCCGCATGCCGCGGTGGGCCAGCAGTTGAAGAAGGTGACCGCGCGCGAGCGCGAACTGTTGGCCGATCCGCGCGAGCAGGAGGTGCGCGCGCTGTTCCAGCAGGAAACCGCGCGCTACAACCAAATGTTGCGCGATCCGGCCCAATCGCTGGCGCAGGAACGCGGGCAAGTGCAGCGGCAGTTCTCCCAGGCCGCGCGCGCGGGGGCGACGCAGCGCGAGGTCCGGGCGGCCGAGCGCGCCTGGCATCAGTTGCCCAAGGACGCGGATGCGGCCCGAGAGACCTGGACGCGGGCGCGTGACGCCGCGGAGGATCGGTCTCGGCCGCTGGCAGGCATGCCGCCACAAGCTCAGCTGTTCGCTGGCGACCCCAACGGCGACGCGCAGCAGCGCACCACCTTCGACGACTCGCGACTGAACTTCCTGGCCTTGGTGTTCTGCCTGATGGCCGGCACCGCCGGGCTGCCGCACATCCTGGCGCGGTTCTACACCACGCCCACGGTGCGCGAGGCACGGCAGTCGGTGACCTGGGCGGTGCTGTTCATCGTGCTCATCTACATCACCGCGCCCACGCTGGCGGTGCTGCTCAAGTTCGAGGTGCTGAACTCGGTGGTGGGGCTGCGCTTCGACCAGTTGCCGCGCTGGGTCACCGAGTGGTCCAAGGTGGATCCGCTGTTGCTGTCGGTGGTCGACATCAACGGCGATGGCGTGCTGCAGCTTGGCGAGATGCGCATCAACGGCGACATCATGGTGCTGGCCACGCCGGAGATCGGCGGCATGCCTTTCGTGCTGAGCTGTCTGGTGGCAGCCGGCGCACTGGCGGCGGCGCTGTCCACGGCCGACGGCCTGTTGCTGACCACCGCCAACGCCTTGTCGCACGACCTGTACTTCAAGATCATCGACCCGGGTGCACCCACCAACCGGCGCGTCACCATCTCCAAGGTGGTGCTGCTGGTGGTGGCCATGCTGGCCGCCTACATTGCCACGCGCAAACCGGCCGAAATCCTGCTGTTGGTGACACCGGTGTTCTCGGTGGCCGCGGCGACGATCTTCCCGGCCCTGGTGCTGGGCGCGTTCTGGAAGCGCGCCAATGCGTCGGGGGCGAGCGCCGGGATGTTGGTGGGGCTGGCGGTCACACTTTATTACCTGGCCACCCGACACCCGTCGCTTCGGGCGCTGACACTGCAGACCGGCCCGGTGGAACTGTGGTGGGGCGTGCAGTCGGCGTCGGCGGGTGTATTTGGCGTGCCGGCTGCGTTCCTGGCGAATGTGATGGTCAGCTTGATCACCCGCGCCAATGAGAACGCGGTAGGCTTCGTCGATGAAATACGCATGCCCGATGGCGAGTGAATGGGCGCTTGCCTGATCAAACGCGGCGTCAATGGCTCGGTGCAGCCACTCAGTGGAGATTGAACGGCGATGCTTTTCCAGAAGACGGAGCAAGGCCATCGCGAAATCCGCGAGCGCAGCCGTGGCCTGGCCCGCACGGCGCGCATGATGCTGGTGCTGTCGGACGGCCATCGCAGCGGGGAGGAACTGCTGGCCATGGTCAATGGCTCGACGGCCGCCGACCTCGCCACCCTGCTCGACAGTGGCTTGATCGCTGCGGTGGGCGGTTTCGGCCCCGGCGGCTCGGTGCAGGCCGAGCAAGCCACGGAGCACGCGCTGCAGCAGTTCAGTGACGAGGCGGCCGCAGACGCTGCTCGCGAGGATGCGGAGGGTGGGCTCAGCTACCCCGAGTTGTACGACAGCCTGAATGCGCTGGCCAAGGAGCAACTCGGCCTGTTCAAGGGCTACCGGTTCTCGCTCGAGATTGAACGAGCCAGCGGCATTGACCAGTTGCGCGAGGTGGCGCGACGCTTCGTGGTTGAAGTGCGCAAGGCCAAGGGTGAGTCGGCGGCGCAGATGGTGCGCCGCGCGCTGGGCTTGAGCGCCTGAGGCCCGAACCCTCGGCCATGAAGAAGGGCGCCTTCGCAGGCGCCCTTGTTGCTCTCGCACCGCGACGCACCGGGTGGTGCGCCGGGCCGAGCCGGGATCAGTCGCGGGCGTAGATGTCCACGTCCTTGGTTTCCTTGACGAACAGCAGACCGATCACGAAGCAGACGGCCGCAATCACGATCGGGTACCACAGGCCGTAGTACATGTTGCCGTTGGAGGCCACCATGGCGAACGTGACCGAAGGCAGCAGCCCACCGAACCAGCCATTGCCGATGTGGTAGGGCAGGCTCATCGAGGTGTAGCGGATGCGGGTCGGGAACAGTTCCACCAGCATCGCCGCGATCGGGCCGTACACCATGGTGACGTAGATCACCAGGATGGTCAGGATGCCCACCACGGACCACCATTGGCCACCCATGAATTCGATCGGCTTGGCCTTGGCGGGGTAGCCGGCGGCCTTCAGCGTCTCGGCCAGGTCCTTCTTGAACGCGGCGATCGCCTTGCCCGATGCGTCATCGAACTTGTGGCCGCCGGCCGTGGTCGTGGCGGTGGGCGGTGTGAGCTCCTTGTCGCCGATCTTGATGATGGTGGGCGTGCCGGCCGGCAGCACCTCGTTGGCGTAGCTGGCCGAGCTCTGGGTCAGTGCGCGCTTGGCGATGTCGCAGCCGGACAGGAAGTCCACTTCGCGGGCGATCGGGCTGCCCTGGAACGAGCAGGTCTTCGGATCGGCCTTCACCGTGATCTGCGCGCTGGCCTGGGCCTTGGCGAGCTCGGGGTTGCCGGCTTCGGTCAAGGCCTTGAACAGGGGGAAGTAGGTCAGTACCGCCAGCAGCATGCCCAGCAGGATGATCGGCTTGCGGCCGATCTTGTCCGACAAGGTGCCGAAGACCACGAAGAACGGCGTGCCGATGATCAGCGAGACCGCGACCATGATGTTGGCCGTGGCCGAATCGACCTTGAGCACGTTGGCCAGGAAGAACAGCGCATAGAACTGGCCCGAGTACCACACCACGCCCTGGCCCATGACCAGACCGAAGAGGGCCAGCGCCACGATCTTCATGTTCTTCCATTGGCCGAAGGATTCGGTCAACGGTGCCTTCGAGGTCTTGCCCTCTTCCTTCATCTTCTTGAAGGCGGGTGACTCGTTCATCGACAAGCGGATCCACACGCTGATGCCCAGCAGGAAGATCGAAGCGATGAAGGGCACGCGCCAACCCCAGTCGGCAAAGGCCGCCTCGCCGAGCGCACTGCGGGTGCCCAGAATCACCATCAGCGACAACATCAGGCCCAAGGTGGCGGTGGTCTGGATCCACGAGGTGTAGGCGCCACGCTTGCCTTGCGGTGCATGCTCGGCCACGTACGTGGCGGCGCCACCGTACTCACCGCCCAGCGCCAGGCCCTGCAGGATGCGCAGCCCGATCAGGATCACCGGTGCAGCAGTACCGATGGAGGCGTAGCTGGGCAGGATGCCGACGATGAAGGTCGACAGGCCCATGATCAGGATCGTGACCAGGAAGGTGTACTTGCGGCCGATCATGTCGCCCAGACGGCCGAACACCAGGGCGCCGAACGGGCGCACGATGAAGCCGGCCGCGAAAGCCAGCAGCGAGGCGATGAACTGCGCCGTGGGGTCGAGGGCGGCAAAGAACTGCTTGCCGATGAAGGCGGCGAGCGAGCCGTACAGGTAGAAGTCGTACCACTCGAACACCGTGCCGAGCGACGAGGCGAAGATGACCTTCTTTTCTTCGGCCGTCATCGCGCCGGATGCTGCCGCGGGCGGTCGGCCCATGCTGCTGGTTGCCATGCGTGTTGTCTCCTCAAGGGGTTGATCGCCACCGGGCGATGGACGTCGGCCCCGACTTTTGTCGTGCTGTCTGACCGCTGTCTGACGCTCGGCCAACAAAACCTTACAGCCTCCGGCGCAACCCTGACGGATCTTTTCGCATTGCAAAAATCAAGGGAAAGCGAGCATGAGAAAACACCACCGCATCCGGGGGTGGCGGCACGGCGGGACACGGCTGCGGTGCTCAGGCCGCATCGAGAAACGCCTCGAGCGCATGTGCCAGCGCCTCGGGTTGGTCGTGGTGCAGCATGTGGCCGGCGTCGTCCAGCGAGACCCGCTGCACCTGCGGCACCTGGGCCAGCCGGGCGTTGAACTCGGCCAGCGTGTAGCGCCCGCCCCAATGGGCATCGAGCCGGCTGCCCACGGCGTCCACCCACAGCAAGGGTGCCCTGATGCGAGACCACAGTGCCACGGCTTCGGCCGCCTTGGCCAACACCGGGTTCACGCGTTTGTGGGCGGGGTCGGCGCGCAGGTGCCATTGACCGTCGCCGCCCCGGCTGGCCCAGTGGGCCGCCAGCCAGGCGGCCTTGTCCGAGGGCAGCCGCGGGTTGTTCTGCTGCAGGCGCGCGGCCACGTCGGCCAGTCTGGCGTAGGGCTTGAGTGTCGCGGGGGTACGCAGTTGATCGAGCCACCGGGTCAATCGTGCCGGCGCTTCCTCGGGTTTGCCATCGGGCAGACCGAAGCCTTCCAGGTTGATCAGGCGCCGCACACGCTCGGGCCGAATCGCGGCATAGGCCATCACCACGTTGCCGCCCATGCTGTGGCCCAACAGGTCCGCCGCCTGCCCGGGCACCACGGCGTCCAGCAGTGCGTCCAGGTCACCCAGGTAGTCGGGAAACCAGTAGCTGTCGGTGCCGTGCGGTGCGCGGGTCAGGCCGAAACCGCGCCAGTCGGGGGCCACGATGCAGCGGCCGTCGGCCATGGCGTCCACCACGAACTGGAACGACGCGCCCACGTCCATGAAGCCATGCATCATCCACAGCACGGGCTGGGTGGCGGTGGCCAGGTCGCCCCAGACGGTCAGGTGGTGGTTCAGGCCGCGCAGTGACAACTGGCGATTCGTGGCGATGCGGCGGGCAACATAGGGTTTGGTCATGCGGCGCACTGTAGTGGCGGTGCGCGGCCCATGGCTGTCGGCGCTGCGACAGGGGGTGCCAGAATCGCTGCGATGAGCACCTCACACACGCCTCACGACCTGCGCCCGGCCGAGCCCCGCGACGTGCCGGCCATCGTCGGCCTGATCACCGAACTGGCCGAGTTCGAACACCTCTCCCACCTGCTGCGCGTCACGCCTCAAACCCTGCACCCGCACCTGTTTGGCAACAAGCCGGTGGTGGAGGCGGTGGTGGCGGAAGTGGGCGGCGTGGTGGTGGGTTTTGCGCTGTTCTTCACCAACTTTTCCACCTTCCTGGCCAAGCCGGGCCTGTACCTGGAAGACCTGTATGTGCAGCCTGCGCAGCGGGGCAGGGGCTTGGGCGGTGCACTGCTGCGCCACCTGGCGGCGCTGGCCGTGGCACGCGACTACGGGCGTTTCGAGTGGAGCGTGCTGGACTGGAACGAGCACGCCATCGGCTTCTATGCGTCGATGGGCGCGACGGTGCTGCCCGACTGGCGCATCTGCCGGGTGACCGGCGATGCCTTGCTGGCCTTGGGCGGCCGTCCCGGGGAATGAGGCCCGGCGCCGCGGCGCGCGCTGAGCGCGGCGCCAGGGCCAGCCTTGGTTCAGGCGGCGACCAGCGCCATCAGCTTTTCCGCCGGCATGCGGCGCATGGGTTCGCCAGCCGGCACGATGCCGACGATGCTGTATTCGCGCCTGGCGGTGTCGCGGCGCTGAGGTTCGGTGAGTGAATGGCCGGTCGGTGAGGTGAGTGCAGCCACGACCGGCGTGGTGACCGTGGGGCCCCGCTGGATCACCACCCCGGTCTCGGCCGAGGCCAGGCGCACGAAGCAGCCCGGCGGATAGACACCGAACTCCTTCACCAGCGCAGCGGTCATGGGGTGTCCGGGGTCCTGCATGAACATCACCCGGCCGGCCTTGTCGGCGGCCATGGCGTCGCGGCCCGCGCGGGCGCTCAACTTGGCGGTGTAGACGTCGGCCCGCTGCACCAGCGCGGCGATGTCGCTGATGTCCCGGATGCCGTAGGGATAGCCGGTGCCGTCGGCGCGTTCGTGGTGCTGGGCCACCGCACGCAGCCAGTCGCCATCGTCAACACCCGCCAGTTCCAGCATGCGCACGCTCTGCTCGGGATGGGCGCGGATGGCGGCCCGCTGTTCCGGCGAGACCGCCGCGGTCTGTTGCGCAAGCTGGCCTTGCAGTTCCAGCATCGACAGGTTCATCGTCAGGGCGGCCTTGAACAGGCGCTGCGTGTCGTCGCCACTCCAGCCCAGGCGCTGCGCCACCAGGAACGCCGTGATGGCCGCATGGGTGGAGTGGTCCACGCCGTATTGCACCAACGCATTGCCGTCCTGGCGCAGCACTTGGAAGATCGCCAGGTCCTTGTCACGTTCGATCAGGGCCTGCATGACCGGTGTGGCCGACTCCAGGCCGGCGGAGAATTCCGCGTCGTTGCTGTTGCGCAGCAGGTTGCTGACTTCGTTGAACTTGTCACGCCACAGGCCGGGCAAGGCCTCGGCAGGCGCCTGGCGGACCACATCCGCCGGGGCCACCAGTTCGGACATGTCGACCAACGCGCCACGGTTGAACAAGGCTTCCATCTGCTCGTGCGACCCAATGACATGGCCCCGGGCGAGCAGCAGCGTGCGATCCACATCGCGCACATTGAATGGAAGCGGTGCACCGACGACAACACGGTGCTTCACCGTGGCGAGTTGAGAGAACTGCATGAAACCCCCGAAGGTGGAAGAAAGACGACTCGGAAATCAAGCGGTGGCCGCGTCGCGCTGACTGGGTCCGCTCAATGGAGACTTTTTCGGGCGGGGCTCCGAAAACTTGAGGACTCCCTACACGGCGTCCAGCTTCATTTCGGCCGTTTCGGCCGTTCGGGCCGGCCGGGCGCCCCCGCCTGGCGATGCCGAGGTCCTCCACCGTGGCCGTTCGTGTCGTGAGTGGGGCGCTATGCTTTGGGTCATGCCCAAGCAGACACCGCCCGCGCCGGCCGATCGCCATGCCGCGTTGCACCGCCACTTTCGCTGGCAGGTGCCCGAGCGGCTCAACATCGCGCAGCTGTGCTGCGGCCGCTGGGCGCAGGCCCGACCCGAGGCGGTGGCCATCCGCTGGCAACACGAGGATGGGCGCAGCGCCTGCCTGAGCTACGGGCAGTTGCAGACCGAGGCGAACCGAGCCGCCCACGCGCTGCGTCGGCTGGGCGTGCAGCAGGGCGACCGGGTGGCGATCGTGATGCCGCAACGCTTCGAGACGGCCATCGCCCACATGGCGGTGGCCCAGCTCGGGGCGGTGGCCATGCCACTGTCCATGTTGTTCGGTCCGGATGCACTGGCCTACCGGCTCACGCACAGCGAGGCGGTGGTGGCCATCGTGGACGAGGGCGCCGTGGCCAACTTGCGCTTGGCCCGGCCGGAGGCACGGGGCTTGCGTACGGTGTTGGCCGTGGGCGATGCGCGGGGGCAGGGCGATCTGGATTGGGCCCTTGCGCTGGCGGCCGAGTCCGACCAATTTGAACCGGTCCCGACCGGCGCCAACGACGCCGCCGTGCTCATCTACACCAGCGGCACGACCGGCCCGCCCAAGGGCGCGCTGATCCCGCATCGCGCGCTGCTCGGCAATCTGAGTGGGTTCGTGTGCAGCCAGAACTGGTTTCCTCACGTGGCCGTGCCCGGCGCCGAAGGCACCGTGCCGAGCGCTGTGTTCTGGTCACCGGCCGACTGGGCCTGGACCGGCGGCCTGATGGATGCGTTGCTGCCCACGCTGTACTTCGGCCGCGAGATCGTGGCTTACCAGGGCCGCTTCGGGCCGGAGCTGGCCTTCGAGCTGATGGAACGCTTGGGCGTGACGCACACGTTTCTGTTCCCGACGGCGCTGAAGGCCATGATGAAAGCCGTGCCGCACCCACGCCTGCGCCACCGCCTGCAGCTCAGGGCCATCATGAGCGCGGGCGAGGCCGTGGGGGATGCGGTGTACGCCTACTGCCGGGACGAACTGGGCGTGGTGGTCAACGAAATGTTCGGGCAGACCGAGATCAACTACATCGTTGGCAACTGTGGCCTGACGCTGGACGGCCGGGGCCGTGAGGCGGCCGGCTGGCCCGCACTGCCGGGCAGCATGGGCCGCGCCTACCCGGGCCACCGTGTGGCCGTGATCGACGACCAGGGCCAGGAGTGCCCACGCGGCGTGCCGGGCGATGTGGCCCTGCACCGCCTGGATGTGCACGGCGACCCCGACCCGGTGTTCTTTCTCGGCTACTGGAAGAACGAGGCGGCCACCGCGGCCAAGTTCACCGGCGACCCCGCCGACAGCTGGTGCCGAACCGGCGACACGGCGCTGATGGACGAGCGGGGCTACCTCTGGTACCAGGGCCGCAGCGACGACGTGTTCAAGGCCGCCGGCTACCGCATCGGCCCGAGCGAGGTCGAAAACTGCCTGGTCAAGCACCCGGCCGTGGCCAACGCTGCGGTGGTGGCCAAGCCCGACGCGGCCCGCGGTGCGGTGGTCAAGGCCTATGTGGTGTTGGCGCCTGGCTTCCATGGTGACGAGGCGCTGGTGGCCGAGCTGCAGCACCATGTCAAGGGCCAGCTCGCACCGTATGAGTACCCCAAGGAAATCGAATTCATCGAAGCCCTGCCGATGACCACCACCGGCAAGGTGCAGCGCAGGGTGCTGCGTCTGCAGGAAGAGGAAAGGGCGCGTCGGCGTGCGCAGACCTGAGCCTGCCCTGCGCGACACGAGGTGGACGGTCCCTCTGCCTGGGGCCTCGTGCTTGCTGGCGCTGCTGGCCTTGGGCTGCGCCGGCGCAGTGGCCTTGGCGCAGGACCGGCCGCCGACCACCGCGGTGGGTGCCGGCGCCAGCGTGCCGGACCAGGGCACGGCGGCCGCTGCCCCGTGCATCCTGGTCTACGGCCACGGCCGCAACTTCGTGGCGGAGATGCCCGCGGCCAACGCGCACTGGAACGAGTTGAACCAACGTTTCACACAAGGCACTGCCTTGACCTTGTCGGCATCTGGCCGCCGCGCCGTGTCCATGGCGCTGCCGGTGGAGGCGCGCGACGTTCCCGCCAACCTGTCACGGCTGCTGCAACGCGCATCGGCCGAGGGCTGCGACCGCGTGGTCGAGGCCACGGTGATGGGTGATGCGGCCAACGATCAGGTGATCGTGCGGCTGCGTTTGCACGCCATTGCCCGCGCGCCTGGCCCGCCGCGCCTGGACAGCGGCATGAACATCGGCACGCCCGAACTCACTGTGCAACGCGAACTGCCGCTGAACCACCGCACCCTGGCCCGGGTGATGTCGGACGAGCTGGCCCGGCAGATGTCGACCGAGCTGCTGGATCACCTGAATCGTTGACCTTGCCTTCACATGACCTTGCCATGCCCACGACCAACCACTGGAGCACCACTGCCATGAACTCCCCCTTGATCCGCGCCGACGTGCTGCGCGAGCGGCTGGCTTCCGACCCCCACCTGGTGGTTCTGGATGCCAGCTTCGACCTGGCCGACACGCAGGCCGGTGAACGAGCCCATGCGGCGGGCCATGTGCCTGGCGCCCTCTATCTGCACCTGGACCGTGACCTGTCTGCGCCCAAGACCGGTCTCAACGGTCGCCACCCGCTGCCCGCGCGCGAGGCCTTTGCCGCGCGCCTGGGTGAACTGGGCATCGACGAGACTTGCCGCATCGTCGCCTGCGACGGCAATGCCGGCATGTACGCCGCCCGCCTCTGGTGGATGCTGCGCTGGTTGGGCCATGCCGACGTGCTCATGCTCGATGGCGGCTTGGCCGCCTGGCGCGCCGCCGGCGGCGCGTTGGAATCCGGGCCCGTGGCGGCCAGACCGCCTACCCGAATGCCCCTGCGTCCACCGTTGGTGCAAAGCGCGAGCTATGCCGAGCTGTTGGCCGGCCTGGGGCGAGCCGATGCCCCGTTGGTGGTGGATGCGCGCGCCGCCGATCGCTTTCGCGGCGAGAACGAAACCCTGGACCCGGTGGGCGGGCGCATCCCCGGTGCGGTCAACCGTTTCTTCCGCGACAACCTTGCCGCCGACGGCTGCTTCAAGCCCGCCGAGCAGTTGCGCGCCGAATGGCTGGCGGCGACCGGCGGGCGGGCTGCCACCGAACAGGTGCACCAGTGCGGCTCCGGTGTCACGGCCTGCCACAACCTGGTGGCGCTGGAGGTGGCCGGCCTGGGTGGCGCGCGCCTGTATCCCGGCTCATGGAGCGAGTGGTGTGCCCAGCCGGGCGCGCCGGTGGCACGCGGTTGATGCCAAGCTGACTGGCCAAGTCAGCGATCGGCTTCGCTGACCGGCGGGCCGTTCACAGGCACGGCCCAGGCTCCCCGTTGCAGCACGCCGCCGACGGCCAGCGCGTCGTTCCACAAGACCAGATCGGCCTGCGCGCCGGCCTGCAGCCGCCCGATGCGATGTGCCAGGCCCATGGCACGCGCGGGCGCCACGGAGGCGCTGTACAGAGCGTCTTCCAACCTCAAGCCGTACTGCTGCACGCCGATGCGTACCGCGTCGGCCAGGCAGATGGCGGCGCCGGCCAAGGTGCCCGCATCGTCCTCGCAGCGGCCGTTGCGCACGTGGATGCGCACACCCTGCAACATGAACTCGGTTTGCGGCGTGCCCGAGGGCGCCATGGCGTCCGACACCAGCACCATGTGCTCGCGGCCGCGCAGCCGCCAGGCGATGTCGGCCGATGGCACGCTGACATGGTGCCCGTCCAGGATGATGCCGGCCCACAATTCGGGCCGGCGCAGCGCCGCACCGACCACGCCGGCCTCGCGCGGGCCCAGTTGCGACATGGCGTTGAACAGGTGGGTGACGCCACACAGCCCGCCCTCCGCGATCGCCCGTTCGATCTGGTCGAAACGCGCCTCGGTGTGGCCGGCAAACACCCGGATGCCGGCGTCCGAGAGCTGTCGCAGCTGTTCGGGGCGGGCACATTCCGGCGCCAGCGTCAGCAGCGTGGGCACGCCCATCGCCTGGGCCACGATGCGGGCCACGTCGGCGTCCGTGAGGGTGGTGATGAACTCGGCGCGATGGATGCCCTTGCGCGCCGGCTGCAGATACGGCCCCTCCAGGTGCAGGCCGGCCACGCCCGGCACGGCGGCAAGAAGCGCCTGACGCACGGCGGCCTGCGCAGCCGATGCCTTCGCGCGCGTGTCGGTGATCAGCGTCAACAGCAGGCTCGTCGTGCCGGCGCGGGCGTGGGCCCGGGCGATGCGGCAAGCACCCGCCACGGAAGGATCGTCGTTGAACATCAGGCCGCCGCCACCGTTCACCTGGAGGTCCACCAGGCCGGGCGACACCAGCCACTGTGGTCCGATGGACCTGCGGTCCCCAGCGGGCCGCGGCGCGTCGGGCTGCAGGCCAGTGATGTGCCCTTCGGACCAGGTCAGTCGCACGTCGTGAAGCAAGCGTTCCCCGTCGAACAGGCGGGCGCAGTGCAGGGACTGAAGCGGTGTTGGCGGGCTCATCAGCGGGGCGTCGGGTGCATCGCGCAAGCGTAGGTCAATTCATCGCCACCGGCACCGCCGGTGGCCTGTTCGGCGTCGATGCCCGGTGCCCGATGGGCCGCGGCTGCAGCCCGAGCAGGCGAAAACGGCCCGACAACAACCATGTCAAGGCCCGATCCGCCGGATCGCTTGGGCGCCCGGTCGCGCCGGGCGGTCGGGCTCGAGGCCAGCATCGGGCGCGGGTGCGTCGGGCCGGTATTCCAGCAGGTCGGCGGGCTGGCACTGCAGCACCTCGCAGATGCGCTCCAGTGTGTCGAAGCGCACGCCGCGCACCTTGCCGCTCTTGAGCAGCGAAATGTTCTGCTCGGTGATGCCCACCTGTGCGGCCAGATCGCGCGAGCGCATCTTGCGCCGCGCCAGCATCACATCCAGGTTGACGACGATGGGCATGGTTCAGTCGGCCGCCGGGCGGAGGCGCTGCACAGCGGCCGGCGTGGGGACGTCCATGTCAAACGAAGCCGTCGTTCTCTTCGGCCAGGCGAACGGCCTCGGTCATCACCGTGGCCACGGCCAGCAGCACCGCGCCCGTCAGGATCGACACGTAGTCGTCCCAGCCAAAGCCCAGTGCCAGCAGGCGCTGGCCGGGCGGGTTGCCCAATGTCAGTGCCACACCCATCGCGGCGCGCAGGAAGGGCGTGGCCAGCGCCATCAGCAGGATGCCCCAGGCGAAGCGACGCAGGTGCTTCTGGGCAGCCTGGCCAAACACGAGCCCCTCGCTGTATTCACCGAACAGGCACCACAACTGCCAGAGTGCGTACAAGCCGAGCGCCACCCCGGGCAGACTGCTCAACGCGCCGAGCAGCATGGCGCGTTCGTCGAGCGCCATCGGATGGTTGCCGATGCCGGAGATGATGCCGCCGCGCGCCAGTACCCAGTCGCGGGTGAGCCAGAAGGCGGCCGGAACGACACAAAGCGCCGCTGCGCCCAACACGGTCAGGATGCGCACAATCTTGGTCAGCACGAGCAGGCCGGGCGGCAGGGTGAGCATGTGGTTCTCAAAGGCTGAGCTTGCGATACGATCAAAACTTAATGTAAAACAGTAAAACATTCGCGTCAATGACCGTGGTGTGCCGTCCCGTCCCCGACCTGGGCCTGCACACCTCGGCGCATGGCTCGCCTGCAGGCTTGCGGCACACTTTGTGCGCAGCCGCCGAACCACACACCCACCATGGCCAGGAAAGACAAGCACGTCAGCGAAACCCCCGCCACGCAGCAACTGCGCGCCGCGGGGGTGGCCTTCACCGAGCACGTTTACGACTACGTGGACCACGGTGGCACGACCGAGTCCGCGCGTCAGCTGGGCTGGGACGAGCACGCGGTGGTGAAGACCCTGGTGATGCAGAACGAGCGCGCCGAGCCACTCATCGTGCTGATGCACGGCGACAAGCAGGTCAGCACCAAGAACCTCGCACGTGCCATCGGGGCGAAGAGCGTGGAGCCCTGCAAGCCCGAGGTGGCGCAGCGCCACAGTGGCTACCTGGTGGGTGGCACGTCGCCCTTCGGCACGCGCAAGGCCATGCCGGTGTACGTGGAGGCCAGTGTGCTGGCCCTGCAGCGCATCCTCATCAATGGCGGGCGGCGCGGCTACCTGGTGGGCTTGGCGCCCAGCGTGCTGGTGCAGCAGCTCGGCGCAAGGACCGTGAGCTGCGCGATCTGATCGATGCGGCGTCGGCGCGCCAGCCGCTGCGGGCTACTTCCTGGGCTTCAGCGCGCCGCAATCGGCCGCCACCCAGTTGCCCGACATGGTCATTTCCATGCGCTCGGGCTTGCCCTGAACCGTGGTCGTGATCACGTTGCGGCCGCTGTAGGCCTTGTCGCTGGTCAGCGTGTATTCGCCCTCTCCGCTGGTGGGCGGGCTGCCATCGCAGGTGAAGCTGTACTTGACGGTGCTGCCGCTGCGCTGCAGGGTCTTGTGGGTGCAGCGCCCGTCCTTCTGCGGCAGCTCGCCGCGCTCGGCCATCTCGGGCGTGATGCACACCTGCACCGCATTGGGTTTGGCACCCATGGCCACGCCCTGCTTGGCCATCATGTCCTGCATCATCTTGCGCTGGTCCGCAGGCATCGAGGCCAGGGCGGCCTGCGCCTTGGCCATGGCCTCCTGGTGCTGCGGATGGCCACTCTTCATGGTGATTGCGTTGTCCCACAGGCCGGGGGCGAGCTTTTGTGCCTGGGCAGCGATGGCGGCGACGGCGAATGCGCTGAAGATCAGGGTTTGGCGGCCGAGGTGCAGGGGCTTCATGGTGACTCCAAGCTGTGGTTGTCCGGTGATGGTGTGGCGCCGGCCAGCGGCAGTTCGAGCACGAACTCTGCCCCGCCGTCGAGGTGGTTGCCAGCGATCAGCCGACCACCGTGCCGCTCGACGATGCCGTAGCTGATGGACAGGCCCAGTCCCGTGCCCTTGCCCACCGGCTTGGTCGTGAAGAACGGGTCGAACAGGCGCGAAAGGTGCTCGTTCGCGATGCCGGGGCCGTTGTCGTGGAAGCTCAGGCGCAACAGGTCGCCACGCCGTTCGGCCGTGATGCGCAGTGCGGGCGTGGCCTGGCTGCGCATCGCGGCGGCGTCGTAGGCGTTCTGCACCAGGTTCATCATCACCTGCAGCAGTTGGCCGTCGCTGCCCATCACGGCGGCATCGGGGCAGGGCACGAAGCGCACATCGAAGGCCGGCGCGGTGCCCTTGCGCACCCAGTGGATGGCACGCTCCACCACGGCCGTGATGTCCACGCGCCGGTGCTCGTCGCGGTCTGCGGCCGAGAAGCGCTTGAGGCCGTGCACGATGTCGGCCGTGCGCTGGGCACCTTCGAGCGTGCCCTCCATCAGCGAGCTCAGGTCGTCGATGGTGTGGTCGATGCGCAGCGCCCTGCGCAGGCGCGCCTGTTCATCCAGCGGGGCACCGGCATGGATGGCCTGCAGGTATTGCTGCAGCCGTGGCACGTAGCGCTGCAGCGCGTGCACATTGCCCAGCACGAAGCTGATCGGGTTGTTGAGTTCGTGCGCCACGCCGGCCACCAGGCGGCCCAGCGAGGCCATCTTCTCGCTCTGCAGCAGTTGCTGCTGCGTGCGCTTGAGCGCCTCGTGCGCCTCGCGCAGCGCGTGGTAGGCACGCTTGAGCTCGCCCATGGGGCGACCCACGAACACATGGCCCACATGGCGGCCGGTGCTGTCCAGCCGAGGCGAGGTGTTGAAGTCCACCGGCACGGCCTGGCCCTGGGCATCGCGCAGGTTCACCTCCACCGTGGCGCCGGCCTTTCCCGGCACCTTGCCGCTGGCCGACTGGCGCATGGCCAGTGCAATGCGATCCGCGCTGGGGCCGTCCGCCATCAAGGCGCTCACGGCCGAACCCAGCAGGTCGGCGTCGGTGGCGCCGACCAACTCGCACAGCGCAGCGTTGGTCTCCTCGATCAGGCCCTGCTCGTCGCAGGCCACCAGCACGTCGCTCATCGCGGTGAGCAGGCCGAAGATGAACTGCTGCGAGCGCTCCAGCTCGGCGTTCTTCTCTTCCAGCGCGATTTCGTCGCGCACCAGTTGCGAGTAGACCTCGTCCATCTTCTGGATCACGTCCAGCCAGGTGGCCTCGTCCACACCTTCCAGGCCATCGGTACCCGGCGGCAGCGCGATCGGGCGACCTGGCAGCAGGCCCGCGGCGGGCTGGGGCGATGGCGGGCTGACCATGGCGCCATTGTGCGCGAGGGCTGAGCGCAGCCGCACTCACCAGACCCGCTCAACTGCTCAGTGATAGCTTACTTCTGCCATCAACATTGCTGAGTTGTCCTGATTTGAACCGACTTCTACAGTCCGCTGCAAGCCAAACCACCCGACGAGGAAACCCATGGACCAATCCAGCCGCTATGCCGATCTCAGCCTGCGTGAATCGGAGCTGATCCGCGGCGGGGGCCACATCCTGGTGGCCTACAAGATGAAGCCCAAGGCGGGCCACGGCTACCTCGAGGCGGCTGCGCACTTCGCGGCCGAATCGTCGACCGGCACCAACGTCGAGGTGTCCACCACCGACGAGTTCACCAAAGGGGTGGACGCGCTGGTCTACCTGATCGACGAGGCCACCGAGGAGATGCGCATCGCGTATCCGATCGACCTGTTCGACCGCAACATCACCGACGGCCGGATGATGATGGTGAGCTTCCTGACGCTGGTGATCGGCAACAACCAGGGCATGGGCGACATCGCGCACGCCAAGATCCACGACTTCTACATGCCGCCGCGGGCCATCCAGCTGTTCGATGGCCCGAGCAAGGACATCTCCGACCTGTGGCGCATCCTGGGCCGGCCGGTGCAAAACGGCGGCTACATCGCCGGCACCATCATCAAGCCCAAGCTGGGCCTGCGGCCCGAGCCGTTTGCAGCGGCGGCCTACCAGTTCTGGCTGGGCGGCGACTTCATCAAGAACGACGAGCCGCAGGGCAACCAGGTCTTCGCTCCGATGAAGAAGACCATCCCGCTGGTGGTGGATGCGATGAAGCGCGCAATGGACGAGACGGGCGAGGCCAAGCTGTTCTCGGCCAACATCACCGCCGACGACCACTACGAGATGCTGGCGCGCGGTGAGTACATCCTCGAGCAGTTCGGGCCCGACGCCGACAAGGTGGCCTTCCTCGTAGACGGTTATGTGGGCGGCCCCGGCATGATCACCACCGCGCGCCGCAACTTCCCCAACCAGTACCTGCACTACCACCGCGCGGGCCACGGCGCGGTCACCTCGCCCAGCGCCAAGCGTGGCTACACCGCCTATGTGCTGGCCAAGATGAGCCGGCTGCAGGGCGCCAGCGGCATCCACGTGGGCACCATGGGCTACGGCAAGATGGAGGGCGAGAAGGACGACCGCGCCATCGCCTACATCATCGAGCGCGACAGCTACACCGGGCCGGTCTACCACCAGGAGTGGTACGGCATGAAACCCACCACGCCGATCATCTCGGGCGGCATGAACGCGTTGCGCCTGCCGGGTTTCTTCGAGAACCTGGGCCATGGCAACGTCATCAACACCGCCGGTGGCGGCAGCTACGGCCACATCGATTCGCCGGCCGCCGGTGCCAAGAGCCTGCGCCAGGCCTACGACTGCTGGAAGGCCAAGGCCGACCCGATCGAATGGGCCAAGGAGCACCGCGAGTTCGCCCGCGCCTTCGATTCGTTCCCGAAGGACGCCGACAGCATCTACCCCGGTTGGCGCGAAAAACTCGCTGGCGCGCACCGTTGACATGGCCCACCCCCGAAGCGCCTGGGGCGCTTGCCCCTCAAGGGGACGCCGCCGGTGGCCCGGCAAAGCCGGATCCACGGCGGCCGCTTGAACCGAGGGCACACCATGCAAGCACTTGACGACTGGCGTGTTGCGACCGAGCCCTACTACGCGCCGCAGGGCGACGAGGTGCAGCTGTTCGAGGCCGCCTGGTCCGCCCGGCTGCCCGTGATGGTCAAGGGCCCCACTGGCTGCGGCAAGTCGCGCTTCATCGAGTTCATGGCCTGGAAGCTGGGCCGGCCGCTGGTCACCGTGGCCTGCAACGAGGACATGACCGCGGCCGACCTGGTGGGCCGCTTCCTGCTGGAGCCGCAAGGCACGCGCTGGCAGGATGGTCCGCTCACCTTGGCCGCCAGGCATGGCGCCATCTGCTACCTGGACGAGGTGGTCGAGGCGCGGCAGGACACCACGGTGGTGATCCATGCGCTCACCGACCACCGCCGCAGCCTGCCGTTGGACAAGAAGGGCGAGCTGCTGCGCGCGCATGCGGATTTCCTGCTCGTCGTGTCCTACAACCCGGGCTACCAGAGCCTGATGAAGGACCTGAAGCCCTCCACCCGCCAGCGCTTCACTGCCTTCGATTTCGACTACCCCGAGCCGGCCCTGGAGGCCCAGGTGCTGGTGTCCGAGACCGGCATCGAGACCGAGCTGGCACAGCGCCTGATCCAGGTGGCGCAGGCGGCGCGGCGGCTCAAGGGCCACGGCCTGGCCGAAGGCATCTCCACGCGGCTGATGGTCAACGCCGGCTTGCTGATGCGCCAGGGCATCGCCCCGCGCCAGGCCTGCCGCATGGCGATGGTGCGGCCCATCACCGACGACGCCGACATCCGCGAGACGCTGGACCACTCGATCGACGCCGTGCTGGCGTAGGCGCGCAGCACCATGCCGGCGCCCGCCCGCGAGCCCCTGGACGCCGCCGCGCGCAGCGCCTGCCGCCAGCGGCTGGGCAGCCGCTTTGCCGAGATCGACGAGGTCTTCGACGATTGCCTGGACCAGGCGCAGCGCCTGCTGTCGCCGCAGGGTGTGCTCGACTGGCTCGACCTGGCCGGCTGGCTGGGCCGCCTAGGCCGCGGCCCCGAGCCACTGCTGGCCTGTCTGCATGCGTGGCCGGCGGTGGCGCAGGCGGTCGGCGAAGACTCGATGGCCCTGGTGCGCGAGACGCTCGAGGCGATGCAGAAGTCGCCCAACGGCCGCGCCCTGGCGCCGCTGCTGCAGACCTTGCCGGCGGTGGCTCGGCGGCTGCCGTCGGCACCGGCCCTGGGTCGCTACCTGGCGCTGGTGCTGTTGCTGATGCGACGCACCAGTGTCTCCATCCACGGCCGCCATGCCACCGAGCCCAGCCCCGGCCTGCCGGCCTTTCTGGCGCAGGCGCCGGTGCTGGTGGCGCTGGCGCCGCTGGACGGGCTGGCGCGCTGGATGGAGGCGGGCATCCGCCTGCACGGCCAGCACCCGCAGCGGCAGGTGGACTACTTCGGCGCGGCCTCGGCCGACAGCCGCGCGCTGCTGCAGCGAGAACGCCACGGCACGCTGCTGATGGATGTGCAGCGGCGCCTGAACCTCACCCTGCTGGGCCTGTGGCGGCAAGACGCCACGCTGGTGCCCATCCCCGTCTCACCGCTGGACGATGCGGCCAGGCCGGAAATCCAACCGCACATGCAACTCGATGCCGGGGGCTGGGGCCTGTGCCTGCCCGAGGTGCTGGACGCCCTGCACGGCGTCGGCGGCCTGGCCCGTTACCGCGCCATGCTGGCCCACTTGGCCGCACACCGCGAGTGGAGCCGGCCGCTGGTGGCCGACAACTGGAGCCCCCTACAGCGCCTGGCGGTGGAGTGCTTCGAGGATGCGCGCATCGATCACCTGCTGTTGAATCGCTTCCCGGGCCTGCGGCCCGTGCTGCTGGCCTTGCATCCGCGCCCGGGCGAAGTTGTCGAAGTTGTCGAAGGGGCCGAGCCTGCTGGTCGGCGCAACCGCCTGCGCCAACGGCTGACGCTGCTGTCGCGCGCGCTCCTGCAAGCCGACGCCAATGAGAGCGACGCCACACGACAGCAGTTCCGCGAGCGCTTCCTGGCGCTGCTGGCCACCGGCCCGTCCAGCACCCGAGAGATGGCCACGCTGGCGCTGAACTGGGTGGTGCGCACCCGTGAGCCCAGCGACCAGTTCGCCGACGTGGCCTTCAAGGACACGCACATCGACTGGCGCGACGACAACCGCCACCTGTGGACCTTCATCGAACACGGCGACGAGGAGCAGGCCTTCGACGAACGCCGCCGCCGCGAGGCGGTGGACGAGGCCCGGCTGCCACCGCGTCTCTATCCCGAATGGGACGCGTCCACCCAACAGCTGCGGCCCGACTGGGTCAGCGTGTTCGACGTGCTTCACCCACCCGGCCAGGCCAGCGAAATCGCCGCGCTGATGCAACGCCACGAGGGCACCGCGCGCCACCTGAAGCGCCTGCTCGACGCGCTCAAACCGCAAGACCGCACCCGCCTGCGCCACCAGGAAGAAGGCACCGCGCTGGACCTGGACGCCGCGCTGCGCGCCGTGGTGGAGGTGCGCGCCGGCCTGCTGCCCGACACCCGCGTGCAGATGAGCACCCGCCACAACGGCCGCAGCATGGCCGTGCTGCTGTTGATCGATCTGTCGGCCTCGGTCAACGACCCCGTGCCCGGTGCGGGTGGCGTGGCCGCAGCGGGTGCGGCGGGCGAAACCGTGTTGTCGCTCAGCCGCGCGGCGGTGGCCATGCTGGCCTGGGCCATCAGCACGCTGGGCGACCAGCTGGCCATCGCCGGCTTCCATTCCAACACCCGCCACGACCTGCGTTATCTGCACATCCTGGGCTTTGGCGAGACCTGGGCCGATGTCAGCGCCGACCACTCGCCGCAAGGCCGCCTGGCCGCCACGCAAGGCGCCTATTCCACCCGAATGGGCGCGGCGCTGCGCCACGCCGGCCACCTGCTCAGCGGGCGCCAGGCCGACAGGCACCTGCTGCTGCTGCTCACCGATGGCCAGCCCGCCGACGTGGACGTGAGCGACCCCCAGCACCTGATCGCCGACGCCGCCCACGCCGTGCGTGGCCTGGCCGACCAAGGCCTGCACACCCACTGCGTGAGCCTGGACGCCAAGGCCGACGACTACGTCACGCGCATCTTCGGCAAGCACCACTCGGTGATCGACCGGGTGGAGCAACTGCCCCGGCGCCTGCCGGAGATCTTCATGGCGCTGACGCGGTAGTGCGCGCACGCCCGGCCGTGCCTCAAGCGGCGCAGCGTGGCAGCGCCTTGGGCCGCACGGGTTGGCCACAGTGATCAGTGGGCAGTGGGCCGAAATGGCCAAGCGCCTGCGCAAGAACATGCTCGCAGAGCCGCCATGGACTGGGGAACAGTGCTTGAATTCCATGGCCATGCGGTCGGCCGGTGCACCGCTACCTCGACTCCAGCGGCTGCGGTGATGATGGCCTGGGCCAGCACCGCAATGTCTGCTTGCCGACCGTCTGAATGATCGGGCGGAACTGCGCTACCGACCCGTTGCGGTCGGTAAACCCTCCGAAGTGGCGGCCGCGAGGCTGACATGGCTCTTGATTGCTGACCGGGCGTCGCAGCCACAACCGGACGGCAAGGTCGCCTTCTTGATGCCGGCCTGCGTGCCTGACATGATGGACGCCGTCACAACGGGAGACTGTCGATGCGCACACTGATCATCCTCGCGGCCGGTCTGATGATCTTCGCCGGCCTGTTTCTCTATAGCCGCCTCTTCGTCCAGCACTATCCGCAGGCGGCAACATGGGCCACCTGGGCCTTCGTGGTGGCGTGGCTCGCGGCTACTTTATTCAACCTCTGGGTCGGCGTCAGCCACGCGGGCTACTCGGTGCGTGAGGAGCTGCCGATCCTGCTGCTACTCTTTGCGGTGCCTGCGCTGGTGGCGCTGCTGGTCCGCTGGAAGTTCACTTGAACGGCCATGCCCGCTCGCAATTGTTCCTGAGGAGAAACGGCATTGGGAAAGACACGGCTTGAAGCCTTCAGCGATGGCGTGCTCGCTATCATCATCACGATCATGGTGCTCGAGATGAAGGTTCCCCACGATCCAACTCCAGCCGCGCTGGTGGCGCTGCTGCCAGTGTTCCTAAGCTACGTGCTGAGCTTTGTCTACGTCGGCATCTACTGGAACAACCACCACCACATGCTCCACACCTGCGCGCGGGTGACCGGACCCATCCTGTGGGCCAACCTGCACCTGCTGTTCTGGCTTTCACTGTTTCCCTTCGCCACCGGCTGGATGGGCGAGAATCACTTCGCGCCGCTGCCCACGGCGATGTACGGAGTGGTGCTGCTCGCGGCGGCGATCGCATACTACGTTCTCCAGCAGGCAATCATCGCTGCGCAGGGCGAGCGCTCGGTGCTGCGGCAGGCCGTGGGCGGCGACTGGAAGGGCAAGGCTTCGCCGCTGCTCTACCTCGTTGGCATCGGGCTGACCGTTGTCAGCTCATGGTTATCCCAGGCGATCTACGTTTTGGTAGCGCTGATCTGGCTGGTTCCCGATCGGCGCATCGAACGCGTGGCGGGGCACGACGCGTAGGGACGGCCACCGGGACGGATGCCGTTTCTGAATGGCCGCTTCCAGTCGCCTCGCCTAGGAAACCCGCGAGACGAGATCCGGTAGGCCGCCAGTCGCAGTCTTCAGGTACCGGCCGGAAACGTCAGTAGCAGACGACGGCAGGCAGCTGTCGTCTCATGGACTCGCCGGTCGAGCGGCTCCTTCTTCCGGCCGAGGTCGACCGGAGTCGACCCGTTGAAGTCGCTCGCCTTGGCGCCACACAGCAGCCGGCCAAGGCTGCCGTCAGGCCTGAGCGCCCGTCATTGAAGGCCTGTCGGCACAGGATGGCTACACTGCCGTCCATGCATCCGCTGATCGAAACCCACCGCGCCGAACTGCTGGCCCTGGCACGCAGGCGCGGCGTCACAGGGGTTCGGATCTTCGGCTCGATGATCCGTGGCGACGGCAGCGACAACAGCGACGTCGATCTGCTGGTGACCCTGGCCCCAGGGACCAGCGCCCTCGCCCTGGGTGGCCTGTTGTTGGATGCGCAGGAATTGCTGGGTCGCCGTGTGGATGTCGTCACCGAAGCGAGCTTGCACCCTGCGCTGCGCGAGCGCGTGATGGCGCTCGCCGTGCCGCTGTGAATCCAGGCCCTGAGGCGGACCGGGTGCTGCTGGCGCACATGCGCGACTGCCTGGACCGCATCTTCGAGTACACCAACGCCGAACGCTCCCGCTTCGACGCTTCGCGTCTGGTGCAGGACGCAGTGATCCGCAAGTGCAGACCTTGGCCGAATCAAGCCAGCGCTTGTCGAGCGAGATCAAGGGCACCGAGCCGCAGATCCCATGGCGCGAACTCGCCGGGTTTCGCAACGTGATCGTGCATGGCTACCTGGGCGTTGACCTCGGGGCGGTCTGGCTGGTCGTGGAACAGGATTTGCCAGCGCTGACCGCCGCTGTGACCCGCATGGCCACGTGCCTCGGCCCTCAGGGCTGATCCGAACGGCGGCTTGGCCGCTGAACGACGGGCCGCTCCTGGCCGTTTGCTGGTTCCAATGGGCAACCAGTTCGGAGCAAGCGCAATCGCGAGCTGGGTCCGGCCAAACTCCGTCCCGGTTGTCCAGAGTCCGCCGGGCGGGTCGGCTGCCTGGGGCGAGACTGCCGGGCGATGGCGCCGCGCGGTGATCGCGAAGTCATCGATTTCGGCTCCGCCAGTGCGCAGGTTTCGCTCATGGCGCGCCGCGCGAGGGCGGGGTATCTGCGCAGCGATGACGAGCCTGCGTCACCCGCCCTTCAACAGGCCCGGCGACTTGGCCAGCCGCACATGCTCGATGCGCTGCCGCAGCAGGCGTTCGGGCAGCGTGATCCCCAGCGCACGCATGCAGGCCTTCAAGCGCCCTGGGCGACCCAGCAGGTGTGCCTTGGCCTTGTCCAGATCGGTGACCACGCTGGCGCCGTAGGCGAGCAGCGCCTTGTCGACGCCCGCTCGCGGCAGTTCGCCGGACTCGGTGAGCATGGCCAGATCGATGAGGTCGCGGCTCATCACAGCATCGTCGGCCCAGCGGTCGGAATTGGCCATCAGCTTGGTGGCGACCATGTCATCCAAGGTGAGCGTCCACACCCCTTGGATGCGATCATTCGGACCGGGGTCACTGAAGGCCACTCGGCCTTCGAAGACGATCTCGGCCTTGACCGGCGCAGCACCGACCTCGAGCGCAAAGCGAATCCCGTACTGGTCGATCCTGGGCTCGCGCAACAGCGTCATGGGCGCCGTGAAGAGGGTGCCGACACCACCCTGGTGGACCAGGCTGCGCAAGGCGCGGTAGCCGTCCACCGACGAGCAAATGAAGTCGACGTCCACCGACTCGCGGTATTCGCCGTGCGCCAATGCGATGGCCGTACCGCCGCCGAACAGGCAGCGGTGCCTGGCCAGCAGATCGCTGTCCAGGCTTTCAAGCACGCAAGCAATGCGTTGGTGATGGGCGCGTTCAAACAAGCAGCACCCCCTTGCCGACGCTGGCGGTGAGGTGCTTCAGCAGTGCCCGCTCTCGGCGGTCCATCGCCGCAGGGTCGACATGGCGCCAGTTGCGCTCGTAGAGCGCCAAGGCCTCTTGTGGTGCCAGATCGGTGACGGCAGGCGACAGCTGCCAGGCGATCTGCTTCAGCTGCGGGTACTGGGCGATGGTGATGCGCTGAGTGGCGGCACGCGGCGCCTGAGGGGGCACGACGCGACGACGCTTGGGCAACAGATCGTCCTGCAGCAGCCGGCCCAGTTTGTCGTCGCGCGCCAAGAGGGCGACATCGTTGGCCAAGTCCAGCGCCCCCATGATCTTGATCAGTGTGCCCGCGGTGATGGCGGGCTCGCCACGCTCGGCGCGGTGCAGGGTGACGCGGGTGATGCCGGCAGCCGCCGCCACGGCGCCGGCCGTGAACTTGCGGCGCAAACGGGCCAGGCGCAGGCGATCACCCAACTCCTGCAGGAGTTGCGCCTCGGCCTTCGGCAGGGCACTGGGTCTGGCGGGCATGTATCACATTATATACCTATCGACCGGAAAGTAGTGTCATGTGATTCACATGTGCGCACCTCAGGTCGCCGCCGAAGGCCCCAGCCACGGCCGATCGTGCTCGGCCAGGTGCGCCTCGCCATGCTCCAGGATGAAGTAGCGAAAGGCCTCCGCGGCGGGCGACAGCACGCGAGACTGCAGGTGCACCACGTTCCACATGCGCACCACGGGCGTGTCCTCCACATGCACCACCTCGAGCGCGCCGGCCTTCAGCTCCAGCCCCAAGGTGTGAAGTGACAGGAAGCCCAGCCCCATGCCGGCCATCACGGCCTGCTTGATGGTCTCGTTGCTGGGCATTTCCATCGCGATGGGCGGCTCGGTGCGGTGGTCCTGCAAGAAGCGGTCGAGCAGGGCACGCGTGCCCGAGGCCGGCTCGCGCACGATCAGCGGCCAGTTGGCCAGCGCCGAGACCGGCGGGTGGCCGCTTTGCAGGATCGGGTGGCCGGGCGGGGCGACGAAGACATGCGGGTGCGCGGCAAACGGCTCGGCACGCGCGGCCAGCTCGCGCGGCGGGCGGCCCATGATGGCCAGATCGACCTCGCCGTTGGCCATCAGCGTCACCAGCTGCTCGCGATTGGCGCTGACCTGCAATTTCACCTCCACCCCCGGGTGCTCGGCCCGGAAGCGCACCAGCATGCGTGGCACGAAGTACTTCGCCGTGCTCACCAGTCCGACCGTCAGCAGCCCGGCCTCGAGCTTGCGAAAGCGCGCCATCGCGGCCTCGGCGTCCTTCAGCGTGGTCAAGAGACGCTTGGCGTAGACCAGGAAGTACTCGCCCGCGGTGGACAGCGACACGGTGCGGCCATGCCGATCGAACAGCGGCAGCCCCACCTGCGATTCGACTTCCTTGATCTGCATCGACACCGCCGGCGGCGTGAGGTGCAGTGTCTCGGCAGCGCGCGCCATGCTGCTGTGGCGGGCCACCTCGGCAAACACCCGCAGCTGGCGGAAGGTGATGTTCATTGATCAGTTTTTTCTTGGGTTTGTGGAAAGCATCTCTGACTTTCCTTGAATTGATGCCCACCCTACATTGCCCCACCGACCCCGTCAACCGCCCCACCGCACCGAATGCCATGACCCCGCCATCGCCCGAATTGCGCGCCCTGATCTTCGATGTGGATGGCACGCTGGCCGACACCGAAGCCGCGCACCTGGCCGCCTTCAACGAGGCGTTCGACGAAGCGGGCCTGGGCTGGCATTGGGATTTGCCGCGGTACACGCAGCTGCTGGAGGTGTCCGGCGGCAAGGAGCGGATGGCTCATCACTGGGCCCAGGTCAACGGCGGGGTGCGCGCGATCGACGGCCTGGCCATGGCCGACACGCTGCAGCGCCTGCACGACCTGAAGACCGCCGCCTACGAGCGCCAGGTGGCGCGGGGCGCGGTGCAGCTTCGCGCTGGTGTGCTGGCGCTGATCGACGAGGCCCACCGCGCCGGACTGCGCCTGGCCATCGCCACCACCACCTCGCCGGTGAACGTCTCGGCGCTGCTGCGCCGGGCCATGGGTCCGGACTGGATGGCCCGCTTCGAGGTGATCGAGGACGCCTCCACCGCGCCACTCAAGAAGCCGCATCCGCAGGTGTATCGCCAGACACTGGCACGCCTGCAGCTGCCGGCCAGCGCGTGCCTGGCGATCGAGGATTCGGCCAATGGCCTGGCCGCTGCACGCGACGCGGGCCTGGCCACCGTGATCACCCCCAACGATTTCACCGCGCAACACGACTTCAGCCATGCTTTGAAGGTGTTGCCGCAAGGCCTGGCCGGCGTGCGACTGGCCGACCTGCAGCGCTGGCATGCCGCGCGCACCGTGGCCACGGCCTGAATCCCCAATTGCTCGACTCTGAAAGCACGTCATGCCCTTGCACCGCCACTTCACCCTCACGCAATACCTGATCGAGCAGCGAAGGCGCTTTCCCGGCGCCAGCGGCGACTTCAATGCGCTCATCCTCGACGTGGCGCTGGCCTGCAAGTCCATCGCCCGCGATGTCGCGCTGGGCGAGCTGGGTGCGAGCGTGCCCACCGACGAGGCGGTGAACGTGCAGGGCGAGGTGCAAAAGCCCATGGACGTGATCAGCAACACCACCTTCATCCGCACCAACGAGTGGGGCGGGCACTGCGCCGGCATGGCCTCGGAAGAGATGGACGGGCCCTACCAGATCCCCGCGCAACACCCGCGCGGCAAGTACCTGCTGGTGTTCGACCCGCTGGACGGCAGCAGCAACATCGACGTGAACGTGTCCGTGGGCAGCATCTTCAGCGTGTTGCGCGCACCGCAGGAGGTGATCGATTCGGGCCGCGACGTGACCGAGGCCGACTTCCTGCAGCCCGGCGCGAAACAGGTGGCTGCCGGCTACGCGCTGTATGGGCCCACCACCATGCTGGTGCTCACGGTCGGTGCGGGCGTGGCCGGTTTCACGCTGCACCCGAGCCTGGGTGAATTCATGCTCACGCACCCGCGCATCCAGGTGCCGGCGGACACGCAGGAGTTCGCCATCAACGCCTCCAACAGCCGATTCTGGGAGGGCCCGGTCAAGCGCTACGTGGACGAGTGCCTGGCCGGCAAGCCCGGCCCGCGCGGCAAGGACTTCAACATGCGCTGGATCGCCAGCATGGTGGCCGAGGCGCATCGCATTCTCATGCGCGGCGGCGTCTTCATGTACCCGCGCGACACCAAGGACGCCAGCAAGCCCGGTCGCCTGCGCCTGCTGTACGAGGCCAACCCGATCGGCTTCATCATGGAGCAGGCCGGTGGCCGCGCCAGCACCGGCCGGCAGCCCATGCTGGGTGTGGCGCCCAGCTCGCTGCACCAGCGCATCGGCCTGGTCTTTGGCTCCAAGAACGAGGTCGAGCGCATCGAGCGTTATCACGCCGAGCCGGCCAAGTCCGAGCGCGAGAGCCCGCTGTTTGCGCCGCGCAGCCTGTTCAGGGACTGAACCACCCCCGGGAGCGCCTGCGGCGCTTCCCCCTCCAGGGGGCGGCGCCAGTGGCCCGGCAAAGCCGGTTCCACGGCGCCCGCTGGATTGGGCCCGCAAGTTTCAATTGCTGAAAGGAAGACCATGTCACAGAAACACCCGATCATCGCGATCACCGGCTCGTCCGGCGCCGGCACCTCGTCGGTGACGCGCACTTTCGAGAACATCTTCCGGCGTGAGAACGTCAAGGCCGCCGTCATCGAAGGGGACAGCTTCCACCGCTTCGACCGGCTGGAGATGCGCAAACGCCAGGCCGAGGCCGAGCAGTCGGGCGACAAGCACTTCAGCCACTTCGGGCCCGAGAACAACCTGTTCCCCGAGCTGGAGCAGCTGTTCGCCAGCTACGCCGAGTCGGGCTCCGGCCGGCGCCGCAAGTACCTGCACGACCCGGTGGAGGCCGCGCCCTACAAGCAAGACCCCGGCACCTTCACGCCCTGGGAGACCCTGGCCGCCGACACCGACCTGCTGTTCTACGAAGGCCTGCACGGCGCCGTGGTCACGCCCGAGGTCAACATCGCCCGCCACCCCGACCTGCTGATCGGCGTGGTGCCGGTGATCAACCTCGAATGGATCCAGAAGCTGTACCGCGACAAGAACGTGCGCGGCTACTCGGCCGAGGCCGTCACCGACACCATCCTGCGCCGCATGCCCGACTACGTGCACTACATCTGCCCGCAGTTCGCGCACACGCATGTCAACTTCCAGCGCGTGCCGGTGGTCGACACGTCCAATCCCTTCATCGCCCGCGACATTCCGGCGGCCGACGAGAGCATGGTGGTGATCCGCTTTGCCCAACCCAAGGGCATCGATTTCCAGTACCTGCTGAACATGATCGACAACTCGTGGATGTCGCGCGCCAACACCATCGTGGTGCCGGGCGGCAAGATGGAGCTGGCGATGCAGCTGATCTTCACGCCGTTCATCTGGCGCATGATGGAACGGCGCCAACGCGCCATCGGAGCCCTGTGATCATGGCCACCACCCCACTCAACAAGAGGATGGCCAATGCCCTGCGCATGCTGGCAGTCGACGCGGTCGAGAAAGCCAAGTCCGGCCACCCCGGTGCGCCGATGGGCATGGCCGAAATCGCCGAGGCGCTGTGGCATCGGCACCTGAAGCACAACCCGGCCAACCCGCATTGGGCCGATCGAGACCGCTTCGTGCTGAGCAACGGCCACGGCTCGATGCTGCTGTACGCACTGCTGCACCTCACCGGCTACGACTTGCCCATGAGCGAGCTGCAGGCCTTCCGCCAACTGCACAGCAAGACCCCCGGCCACCCCGAGGTGGGCATCACCCCCGGCGTGGAGACCACCACCGGCCCGCTGGGCCAGGGCCTGGCCAATGCGGTGGGCATGGCGCTGGCCGAGAAGCTGCTGGCGGCCGAGTTCAATCGCCCCGGACTGCCCATCGTCGACCACTGCACTTACGTCTTCCTCGGCGACGGCTGCCTGATGGAAGGCATCAGCCACGAGGTGTGTTCGCTGGCGGGCACGCTGCGCCTGTCCAAGCTGGTGGCGCTGTACGACGACAACGGCATCTCGATCGACGGCCATGTTGAGGGTTGGTTCACCGACGACACGCCGCAGCGCTTTGCCGCCTATGGCTGGCACGTGATCCCGGCCGTCGACGGCCACGATGCCGACGCGGTGGACGCAGCCCTGCGTGCGGCGCGTGAGCAAGGTGCCCGCGCCGACGGCAAGCCCACGCTGATCTGCTGCAAGACCACCATCGGCCAGGGCTCGCCGCACAAGGCCGGCACGCACGACGTGCACGGCGCCCCGCTGGGTGCCGCCGAGGTCGAGGCCACCCGCGCCGCGCTGGACTGGACGGCCGCACCCTTCGAGGTGCCGGCCGATGTGGCGGCGGGGTGGAATGCGCGTGAACGCGGCGCCTCGGCCGAGTCCGCCTGGCGTGCGCTGTTCGAAGCCTATCGCGCGAAGCACCCGGTCGATGCGGCGGAGTTCGAGCGCCGCCAGCATGGGGCGCTGCCGGCGGCCTATGTCGACCGCATCGCCGATGTGTTCACCGCCATCGCCGCGCAGCCAGCCGCCGTGGCCACCCGCAAGGCCAGCCAGAACGCACTGGACGCCCTGGCGCCGCTGCTGCCCGAGTTCTTCGGTGGCAGTGCCGACCTGACCGGCTCCAACCTCACCAACTTCAAGGGCTGCGTCAAGGCCGGCCGCGACCAGCCCGGCAACCACCTGTCCTATGGCGTGCGCGAGTTCGGCATGGCCGCCATGATGAACGGCATGGCGCTGCACGGCGGCCTGCTGCCCTATGGCGGCACCTTCCTGACCTTCAGCGACTACAGCCGCAATGCGGTGCGCATGGCCGCGCTGATGAAGCAACGGGTGATCCATGTCTTCACGCACGACTCCATCGGTCTCGGCGAAGACGGCCCCACGCACCAGAGCGTCGAGCAGGTGCCCAGCCTGCGGCTGATCCCGGGGCTGGACGTGTGGCGCCCGGCGGACGGCCTGGAAACCGCGGTGGCCTGGGCCTGCGCGGTGGAGCGGCGCGACGGCCCGACGGCGCTGGCCTTGTCGCGCCAGAACCTGCCGCGCCTCCTGGACGACGCCTCGCGTGCGGCCGAGGTGCGCCGCGGCGGCTATGTGCTGTCCGACATGCCCGGTGCGCGCGCCGTGATCATTGGCACCGGATCCGAAACCTCGCTGGCCATGGACGTGCAAGCCCTGCTGGCCAAGGACGGCATCGCCACGCGGGTGGTTTCCATGCCCTGCACCAACGTCTTCGATCGACAGCCCGCCGCCTACCAGGACGCCGTGTTGCCGATGGTGCTGCCCACGGTGGCGGTGGAGGCCGCGCACCCGGACTTCTGGCGCAAGTACGTTGGCCGCCGGGGTGCGGTGATCGGCATCGCCAGCTTCGGCGAGTCTGCGCCAGCGCCGCAGCTCTATGCCCACTTCGGCATCACCGCCGAGCGCGTGGCGGCCGCCGTGCGCGAGCGGGTGGTGCAGGCCCCCGCCACCTGATCTGCGCCGCAACGAGGAACCACCATGCGCCAACCCACGGTCATCGCTCCCAGCATCCTGTCCGCCAACTTTGCGCGTTTGGGCGACGACATCGAACGTGTCGTCGCTGCAGGCGCCGACTGGATCCATTTCGACGTGATGGATCACCACTACGTGCCCAACCTGACCTTCGGGCCGATGATCTGCGAGGCCCTCAAGCCCCATGCCGGCCAGGCACTGATGGACGTGCACCTGATGGTCGAGCCGGTGGACGCCCTGGTGCCGATGTTCGCCAAGGCCGGCGCCGGCCTGATCAGCTTCCACCCCGAGGCGAGTCGGCATGTGGACCGCACCCTGGCGCTGATCCGCGATGCGGGCTGCCAGGCCGGCCTGGTGCTCAACCCCGCCACACCCGTGCATTGGCTGGACCACGTGATGGACAAGCTCGATCTGGTGATGCTGATGAGCGTGAACCCGGGCTTTGGCGGGCAGAGTTTCATTGCATCGACCTTGCCCAAGTTGCGCCAGGTGCGCGGGCGCATCGACGCCCACCAGCGCGACACCGGCCGCACGGTCCGGCTCGAGGTGGACGGTGGCGTCAAGCCCGACAACATCGCCGTCATCGCGCAGGCCGGCGCCGACACCTTCGTGGCTGGCTCGGCGGTGTTCGGCAGCACCGATTGGGCGGCCACCATCGCCAAGCTGCGTCAGGCGGCGCTGGCTTGATCTCGGTCATGTCGGACGGACGGCCCGCCGCGTAGTCTGTGCGGGCGTTCCCGGCCTCGGCCGGGGGTTTGTTGCCGCAGGAGCCGCTCATGACCCAGCCGTCCGCCCCGATCCAGTCCATTGACAACCCTATCGACGAGTTCTCGTGCTGCCACGAGGGCATCGTGGCCCAGCTGCACCAGCTCGGTCAGTTGCCCGCCTTGCTGGAGCCCGCCAACAAGGCCCGCCACATCGCGGCGGAAACCGTCAAGTTCTTCAACGAGGTGGTCTACGCCCACCACAACGAGGAGGAGCGCGATCTGTTCCCAGCCGTGCTGTCCTCGGCGATCAAGGGCGACGAGCGCGACACGGTGCAGGCCATCGTCGACCAACTCGTGCGCGAGCACCGCGAAGTCGAGGCCGACTGGGAGGCGTTGCAGCCCGCGCTGAAGGCCATCGCCAAGGGCCACGAGGCGGTGCTGGAGGGCGATGCGGTGCAGGTGCTGGTGACGCGCTATCTGGCGCACGCCCATTTCGAGGAAAAGCACTTCCTGCCGCTGTCGCAGACCATCCTGGGCCGCAATGGCGACCACATGGCCGCGCTGGGCCTGTCGCTGCACATCCGGCATGCGCTGCCCGGGGTGCTGAGCCGGTTCGGCGGGCGGATCTGAGCGCCGCAAGGACGCCGCCATGCGGCGCCCGTCCCCCGTGGGGATCAAGCAAAGTGGCGGAGCCACATTTGCTTGAGAGCGCCCCCAGGCCGACGACCTGCGTCGTCCGCCATCCGGCATGCAGGCCGGATGGCCCTCGCCAGCCACAAAGCCTCTTTCGGGCCTTTGTGCGCGGGCTCGGCCCCCCGAGGGGGTGAGTCAACTCGGGGGCGGCCCTTCGTTGACTCAAGAGCGGGCGGCGGGCCCGCGGGGTTCAGAACCCCACGCGCAGCGTCAGGCGCAGCGTGCGCGGCTCGGCCGGGTGCACGTGTCGATCGGCCACCGGTGCGGCCTCGCCGGGCATTTGCGACTCATAGAAGTACTGAATGTCGTTGACGCGGCGGTTGCCGAGGTTGAAGACGTCCAGCGTCAGTTCACTGTCGGCGCCGAGCATCGGCAACTTGCGCGTCACGCGCAGGTTGGTGGTCAGCGAGGAGGTCGAGCGCACGCTGTTGTCCTCGATCAGCGCGCCCGAGCCCAGGTAGCGCCACTGCAGGCTGGCGCTCCACGGCCCCAGCTCGCGTGCGGTGACGGCCACCGAGGCCACCTTGTCCACGGCGTTCGGGATGCGATCGCCATGGTTGAAGCGCGCGTGGGTCCATGCAAAGTCAGCGTCCACCAGGAACCAGCGGGCCGGTGTCCATCGGTTGTTGAGCTCGACCCCGTGGCGGCGGCTGGCGGCACTGGCCTCGGTGGCGCCGGCGTCGCCCACGTAGACCAGTTCGGAATCGAAGTTCAGGCGCCACAGCGCCAGTGAGCTCTGCAGGCCCGGGATCAACTCGCTGCGGGCGCCGAGCTCGATGCCGCGCGACGCCACCAGCCCAGGCACGCGGTCCACCGGCTCACCGCTCTTCGGATCGACCCGGATCGTGGTGCCGCGCGCATCGTTGCTGTGAAAGCCCCGGCCGGCGTTGAAGAACAGTTCGGTCTTCTGGAACGGCCCGGCAATCAGGGAGAGCTTGGGCGACAGGTGGGCGTCGCTGGCTGCGCCCGAATTGGCGGGCAGGCTCAGGCTGTCGACGCGGGTGCGCAGGCTGTCGGCGCGCAGGCCGACCACGCCGCGCAGCCACGGCGTGAACTCGACACCGCTCTGGCCATACACGCCCGCCAGCGTCTCGCGCACCTGGTCGTCGCGCGTGGTGCCGATGACCTGGCGCGCCGCCGTGTCGAACAGGCCCACGCGGATGCGGTCGTGGCGCAGCTGCAGGCCGAACTCGCTGCGTGCGGGCAGGCCCGCCAGCACATGGTCGACGGTGTGGCTAGCGCTCAGGCCATAGACGCCGCGCGCATCCTGCTGCGAAAACTGGTCGCCGTCCTCGGGCCGTTCGGCGGCGTAGCTGAAGTTCGAGAACAGCTTCAACCGGTAGCGCATGGCGTAGGCCGACACCTTGGTGTTGCCGGTCTCGGACAGGCGGTGCCATTCGCCGGAGAGGCTGAAGCGCGAGGTGTTGCCGCCGTCGCTGGCATCCAGCGAATCGAAGCGTCCGAACGGCTGGCCCTGGTAGGTGCCCGCGTCGATCAGGCGTTGGGGAATCTGGTCGGTGGAGGTCCAGCGCGCTTCGTAGCCCATCAGGCTGGCCTGCCAGCCCTGCGCAGCGCTGCCGCCATGCAGCGTGAGCACCCCGTTCACGCGGCGCAGGCCTTCGGGCACGGCCCACGGCCCATCGTTGCCCATCAACTCGATCGCTCCCAGCAAGGTGGTGCCCGGCGCCACGTCGCCCGAGCCGCCCAGCACGCCACGGCGGTAGCCGTTCTGTCCCAGCGTGAGCTGGCCGAAAGGCGCGTCGAGGTGGGTGCGGTAGACGATGTCGGCCGCACCGGCCGAGGCGAAGTCGCCGCTCCTGGCGAAGTAGGGCCCCTTGCGGTAGTCGATGCGCTGCACCAGTTCGGGCAGCAGGAAGTTCAGGTCGGTGTAGCCCTGGCCATGGGCGTGCGTGGGCATGTTCACCGGCATGCCGTTCAGGCTGGTGGCGAAGTCGGTGCCGTGGTCCAGATTGAAGCCGCGCAGGAAATACTGGTTCGCCTTGCCGTCGCCCGAGTGTTGCGTGACGATCATGCCCGGCACGAATTCGAGCACCTCGCCCGGGCGCAATGCGGGGCGGCTTTTCAGCAGCTCGGCGCGGATCACGCCCTGCGAGGCGGCGTCGCTGGAGCCCACCGCGTTGTCGTAGTGGGCGTTGACCTCCACCGTCTGTTCGGCCATGGCAAGCTGTTGCGCCCTTGCAGGACCAACGCAGACGCCCAGCGCGGCAATGGCCAGCAGGTGCAGGGTGGGGTGGGGTCTGGGCACTGGTGGCTCCTGGATGTGTGAAGATTATCGAAGACGTCATACAAGAAGCGTGCCAGTGTCGCCGGGCAGCTGCCTGCGCGGCGCCGGCCAGCCGTCGATGGCCCGACCCAGGGGATTGCCCCTGCAAGCCGACTGACCAGCACGGTGTCGAAACGGCCAACCCACTGTCCGGCACCCCCGGGGTGTGAACCTTGCGTCCAATCCTCTTACGTCGTGCCGAGCCGATTGGATGCGCGACAACGGGTCGCGCGAGGTTCAGGGTAGGAGGTCCGTCAGGGAGACGCTCAGTGCGACGGCTTCAGGTGCATGTGCGCCGCGCCTGGGCCATGCCGGTGGCGCTCGTGCAGGTCCACCGCCACCAGGTTGAGCTTGCCGTGGTGCACGCCGCGTTCGGCGCACAGCGCATCGGCCAGTTGCACCACCTGCGCGGTGGGGCCGCGCAGGATCACGGTTTCCAGGCAATGGACGTGGTCCAGGTGTACGTGCATGGACGACACGGCCAGATCGTGGTGCTCGTGTTGCAGCGCCGCCAGCCGCTCGGCCAGGTCGCGCTCGTGGTGCCTGTACACATAGCTCAGGCAGGCCACGCAATGGGCGGCCTTGCCGTCCTGCAACTGCGACTGCTGCAGCGTGCCGCGCAGCAGATCCCGCACGGCCTCCGAGCGGTTGTCGTAGCCGCGTTGGGCGATCCAGGCATCGAAGCGCTCGGCCAGCGCATCGTCCAGCGAGATGGTGAAGCGTTGCATGGGCTTTGAGGTGCTCGGTGAAAGCGGCACTGTAGGCGATGTGCCTGGCGACGCACCGTGCTTTCAATGCACCGTGCACACCATGCACGGATCAAAGCTGCGCACGATGTGCTGTACGGCCACTGGTGTGGTCTCGCCGGGCAGCACGCTTGCGCCGACGAGCGCGGCTTCCAGCGCGCCAGGCGTCTCGCCGGCATCGCGGGGCGAGAAGTTCCAGCTGGTGGGGGCCACGATCTGGTAGTGGGCGATGCGACCGCGCTCCACGCGCAACCAGTGGCCCAGGGCGCCGCGCGCGGCCTCGGTGAGGCCCACCCCGCTGGCCTGGTCGGGCAGATGGGTGGCGGTGTGGAAGGGTTCGCGCGGAACGATCGCGGCCAGGGTCTGTTCCATCAGCACGAGGATGCGGCCCAGCTCGATCAGGCGACCGAGCACGCGGGTGTGCACGGTGGCGCCGCAGCGGGCATGCAGCGCGCGCAGCAGCGGCTGGCCGGCGATGAGCTGGCGCGCCAGTGCGCCGGTCTCCACCACCTGGCCCGCCAGGCGCGGCGCCTTGTTCCAGGTGTAGCCGGCGGGCTTGTCGATCATGGGTTGGGTCAGGCCCTCGGCCGGGTGGCGCGGGCCGCGGTTGCCTTCGTCCAGCCAGGCGTGGGTGGCATCCTCGGTGATGCCTCCCAGATCCAACGCACGGGCCGCACCGGCCTGCCACAGGCCGCGTGCAAACCAATGCGTGCCGTCCGCCTGGGCGAAGCCACCGACGCTGATCAGGCGGTCCGGGCCCGGGCCGAGGCGGTCCATGCCGGTGTCGGCGGCGATGGTGAGCCACAGGCGCAGGTCACCGCGCAGCGGGTCTTGGGCATGCCAGGCCTGCAGTGCAGCCTCGGTGTCCAGCGCCAGCACTTCTTCGATCGGTGCGCCATAGAGCGTGTCCTCGATGAAGCCGCGAAACTCGCGCAGCCGGGCCAGCAGGCGCAGGCGCTCGCCGGCATCGATGGCGCGCGAGCTGCCGCCAGGCAGCACACTTTGCGTGTGCGGCCATTTGCCGCCCAGCGTGCCCATCAGCTCGAACCACCGCTGCCGCGCCGCGATGGCCTGGCGTGCATGCTCGCCGGCCAGTGCGGCAAAGCGGCGCCGTGCCTCGGCCACCCAGGGCCGGCCGTCGTAGGCCGCGCGGGTGAAGTCGGGCATGAAGAACAGGTAGAAGTGGCTCAGGTGATCGGCCGCGTTCTCGGTGCCCAGCATCAGGTTGATTGCATGCTGGCCATTGGGCGGTGGCGTCACGCCGGCCGCGTCCGCCAGCGCACGCGCGGCGGCCACCGATTGCGACACCGAGCAGATGCCGCAGATGCGCGGCACGATCACCAGCGCATCGTTGGGGGCGCGCCCCTGCAGCATGGTCTCGAAGCCCCGGTACATCGGCGACACCACGCGGGCGGACACCACCTGGCCGTCGACGACCTCGAGTTGCACTTCGAGGTCGCCCTCGACGCGGTTGAAGGGGCCGACGATCAGGCGGGACATGTCATGTCGGGCGGCATGGGCGGCCGATTCTGCGCTCAAGCTTGTGGTCGCGTGGCCGATACTCGATGACACCCGGCCCTGTCAGCCCATGTCCGACATCCATCGCCCCAGCCCCAAGCCCGGCCCAACCCTGGGTGCGGCCTTGCCCGTGCGCTCGGGCACCCGCGCGCCGCGCGGCGACGATGGCCCGGTGCTGCGCGCCTGTCCGATGTGCGGCAGTGGCTCGCCGCCCAGGGTGTGGCCGGACACCCGCTGCGCCGGTTGCGACAGTCCCCTGGCCATGCCCCTGGACCCGGTGGCCCACAGCCAGGACAAGCTGCAGCGGCGCGGCGCCTTGCGGCGCGACCGCGACCACCTGGCGCGCATGCACATCGGCTGGCCCTCGGCTGCGGTGCCGGTGCGCTGGCGCGACCTCTCGCTCACCGGACTGAGCCTGATCTGCGAGCAGCCGGTGCCGCTGGGCTGCCGCATCCGCGTCATCGACGAAGGCTTCGACGGCGTGGCCGAAGTGGTGGGCTGTGCGGCGCAGGGCCGCTACCACCAGTTGCACGGCCGACTGCTCAGCGCGATGTACCTGCGCAGCAGCGGCGTCTTTGTCTCGATCAAGGCGTGAACGGGTTCCCCCCGAAGCGCCTGCGGCGCCTTCCCAGTTCCCACAGGGAACCTTTTGGGTTATTGGGGCAACGCCAGTGGCCCGGCAAAGCCGGTTCAACGGCGACTGCTGGGTGAACGCAGAGTCAATCGCCGCAAGCATCATTTCAGGCGGGTCTTGCGCACGGCGGGCGGCACTTCCAGGTGGTCGGCCGTGGCGTTGTGCTTCACGCGGCGCGGCGTGGCGCTCTTGCTCAGCGAGGCCAGGGCCACGAACCAGGCCTTGGGCATGTCGGTGGGCAGGCCGATGGGAATGCCGGCCAGCTTGGGCGTGGTGTCGTAGGCATGGCCCGGGTCCTGGAAGCCGGGCTCGGTGCAGCTGATGCAGGCATAGCCACCACGGGTGCAGGAACCCTCGCCGTTCCACAGCCGGGTGTTGCAGTCGGCGTGTGCCTGGGTGCCCTTGCAGCCCAGGTGCTCCATCAGGCAGCCCAGGTCGGAGGGCTTGATCGCGCTGGCCTTGAATTCGTAGAACTCGTTGCGAGTGCAGCCGTGGTGCACCAGCTGATCGGCGTAGAAGCGCGGGCGTTGCAGGGGGTCGAGATCGTCGGGCGCGAAGCCGCCGGCGGCCAGTGCCATCAGGCTGTCCACCACCCAGCCCGGGTGCGTGGGGCAGCCGGCCACATTGATCACCGGCAGGCCGCTGCCGGAGCGAAACGCCGCACCCAGCAGACCGCCGGGCTGGTCGCCCGCGTACTGCAGGCCGCAGGCCTCGCTGGGGTTGGGGCCGGTGGCGGTGATGCCGCCCCAGGCCGCGCAGCTGCCCACCGCCAGCACGTGCCGGGCGACGCCGGCCAGGCGCTGCACCCAGTGGATCATCGGCACGCCGGTGCCGGCGAGCAGGTGGAATCGGCCGCTGCCCTGCGGGCCGCGCAGCAGGGCGCCTTCGATGCACAAGGCGTCGAGCCGAGTGCGGCCGGCCAGGCAGTCGTCCAGCAGCGCCAACAACTCGCTGCCGCACTCGACCGAGAGCGAGGGGTGCCACAACAGGTTCACGCCATTGCGCCGCAGCAGCGCCGGGAAGTCGGCCGTGTCGGCGCACAGCAGCGACATGCTGCAGCCACCGCAGCCCCCGGATTGCAGCCACAACACGTTCAGCGATGGCGGCTTCACCTGGCCTCCAGGCCAAAGCGCAGCAGCTTGGCGCGCAAGCCCACGCGCGACAGGCCCAGCTCTTGCGCCGCCTTGGTCTTGTTCCAGCGGTGGCGCAGCATCACCTCGCGCAGCACCATGGCCTCGATGGCGTCCAGGCGCTCCTGCAGCGTGCCGCTGGCGGGCAGGGCACGTGGGCCCTGCGCCGCCGAGGCCGCGCCGGTCTGGCCCTCGAGCAGCTTGCGCGAGAAATCGCTGGCGCGCAGCTCCGGGCCCTCGGCCAGCGCCAGCGCTCGGCCGATCTCGTTGCGCAGCTCGCGGATGTTGCCGGGCCAGGGGTAGCTCATCAGCACGGCGCGCGCATCGTCGTCGAAGCGGGCGCTGGGTCGGCCCAGCTCCTGCGCCACATCGGCCAGCACACGCTCGGCAATCGGCACCACGTCACCGGGGCGCTCGCGCAGCGGCGGCATGCCCAGCGTGACACCGGCGATGCGGTAGTACAGGTCCTCGCGGAAGCGGCCGGCGCGCACGTCGTCCTCCAGCACGCGGTGCGTCGCGGCGATCACGCGCACGTCCACCGGAATCGAGCGCGTGGCGCCCACGGGGCGCAGTTCACCCTCCTGCAGCACGCGCAGCAGCTTGACTTGAAAGGATGGCGAGGTCTCGCCGATCTCGTCCAGGAACACCGTGCCGCCATGGGCGCGCTGGAACAGGCCGATGTGGTCTTCCACGGCGCCGGTGAAGGCGCCGCGTTTGTGGCCGAACAGTTCGCTCTCCAGCAGCGTGTCGGGTATTGCCGCGCAGTTCTCCACCACGAAGGGGCCGGTGATGCGCGGCGAGGCGTAGTGGATGGCGCGGGCCATCAGCTCCTTGCCGGTGCCCGATTCACCCAGGATCAGCACCGACAGATCGTAACGTGCAATGCGCGCGGCCATGTCACACAAGGCATCGAGCGGGCTGCCCTCGGCGCGCACGATGCGCTCGAAGTCGAAGACGTTGCGCGCTTCGCGCAGCTTCTCGGTGCGGCGGGCGCGCAGCGCGGGCGTGCCGGCGCGCAAGTCGATCTCCAGGCGGTGCAGGCCGTGCTGCAGGTTGCTGGCCTCCACCGCCGTCTTCACGGTGCCGAGCAAGTGCTCGGGCACCCAGGGCTTGAGCACGTACTGGTAGATGCCGGCTTCGTTGACGCCGGCGATGATGTCCTCGCTGTCGGCATAGCCCGAGATCACGATGCGCACCACCTCGGGCCAGCGCTCGCGCACCTGCTTGAGAAAGTCCACGCCGCTGCAGCCCGGCATGCGCTGGTCGCACAGGATCACCGCCACGGCGTGGCGCTCGAGCAAGTCGCGCGCTTGTTCGGCATCGCTGGCGGTGAGGATGCTGAAATCCTCGTCCAGCGTGCGGCGCATGGCCTGCAGCGAGCGCACCTCGTCGTCCACCAGCAGCACCAGCGGCAGATCGTCGGGCAGGGGCTCGGGGGCGTTCATCGGTGGATCGCCAGGTGCCGGGGCGTCCAGGCGTGCGGCTTGCGGTGCACGAAGTGGTGGCGAGCCACATGGTAGCTGGGGTCGAAGCCGTAGAAGTTGCGGTGCATGCGTGCGAGCTCGGCGGCGCGGTGCTCGGCAAGGGGGCGCCGGGCTTCCTGCAGTTGCCGGCGCTGCGCCTTGGCGGCCACTTGATCCGCCCAATCGGGCGCCGCAGCCAGGGCCAGTGCGCGCTGCAGCACTTGCGCCGCGAAGACCTGTGCATCGGGCGCGAGGCAGCCATCGATCAACCCCATCGCGGCGGCCTGCGTGGCGCTGATGGGCAGGCGGCCTTGCATCAGCTGGCGAGCGCCGGCCTCGCCCACGCGCAAGGGCAGCAGGTGGGTCCAGTATTCCGAGCCATGCAGGTTGCCCATGTTCTTGTAGTGCGGGTTGAGCAGCACAGCCTCGTGCGCCCAGACCAGGTCGGCCGCCAGCGCCAGGAAACAGCCCCCCGCACCGGCGTTGCCCTGCATCGCGGCCACGGTGAGGCGATCGGTGAGCATCAGGATGGCCAGGGCCACGTCGTCGATGGCGTTGATGTGCCGCCACGAGGCATCGGCGGCACTGTCGCCGCTGCGCTGGGCGGCGGCCTCGATCTCGTGCAGGTGGATGCCATTGCTGAAGAACTCGCGCCCGCCGGCCAGCACCAGCACGCGGGTGGGCCGACGCTGGGCGAACTGCAGCGCCTGCTGCAGGCGCGCGGCCTGGCGTTCGCTCAGCGCACCGTTGTGGAATTCGAAGGCCAGCCAGCCGACGCGCTGCCCCTCACCGCCGAATTCGTCGTAGCGCAGTTCGTCCCACTCATCGTCGGGGCGCATCAGCGGCACGTCCAGCGTCGGCAGCGTGGCGGCCTCGTGGGCCAGCGCGAGCGTGGCCGGCAGCTTCAGCGGGCCGGGCGCCTCGGTGGGCTGGTCCAGGCGCACATGGCCGATCCACACGGCGGCGTCGCGGCTGCGCACCAGCAGTGCAGGGCCGCGCCGGGCCACGGCCATTCCGGCGGCGCCGGCGGGGGCCCGCCGCAGCGTCTCGGCGCTTGCCTCGTGCGCGTCGAACAGGCGACAGGATCGGCCGCAAAGCAGGGCCCGCGCACCGGGGGCGCCATCGGCGCTGCGGATGCGGCGCAGCACTTCGGCAGTGTCGTGCGCCGCCCAATCGATCGAACGTGCGTCCCCGGTGACCAGCGGCTGCCAGCGGTCGGTGTGCGGTGGCAAGGCGGGCCAGTGGCGTGGCGTGCGCCGGGCAGGCTCGAATGACTGCAGGGCCTCGAACACCGCGTGCACGGCCGCCTCGGTGATCTCGCGCCGGTATACCCCGGCCTTGGTGCTTCCCGGCGGGATGACGACGGCGCGCCAGGCCCACACCGGACCGGCATCGAAGTGCTCCTGCGCCTGCAGCACGGTGACGCCCCATGCGCCGCGGCCCTGCAACAACGCATGATCCAACGCGGACGGACCTCGGTCACCCGGCGGCCCTGGGTGCAGCACCAGGCACACCACCGTGCGCCACACCGATTCGGGAATGCGGCGCTTGAGGAAGGGTGCGATCACCACATCGGGCCGGAACAGCAGCACGGCCTCCTCGGTCACCGCGTCGGCGATGTCGAATTCCACCGACACGGTGTGCCCGGCCTCGCGCAGCACGCAGAACAGGCGCTGCGTGAGGCCGTTGAAGGCGTGCGTCAGCAGCAGGATGCGCAGCGGGATGGTGGCCAGGTCCGGAGCGGACGGTGCGGCGGTCAAGGTCGGGCCCGTTGCTCAGCAGATGCGCGGCAGCGGCTCGCCCGACAACCAGTCCACCACGCGCCGTCCGCCGAAGCGCGTGGCCATCTGCACGAAGCGGTGCGGGTCGTGCGTGACCTCGCCGATGCGCGCGGCCAGCGCGCCCAGGGGATGGGCGCGCAGGGCGGCCAGGGCCGCATCCGCATGCTCGGGCGTCACGATGGCCACCAGCTTGCCCTCGTTGGCGATGTACAGCGGATCCAGGCCCAACAGCTCGCAGGCCGCTTCCACCTGCGGCTGCATGGGGATGCGTGCCTCCTGCAGCAGCATGCCGGCCCGGGACTGGCGGGCGATCTCGTTCAGCGTGGTGGCCAGGCCGCCGCGCGTGGGGTCGCGCAGGCAACGCACGGCGCCTTCGGGCACGGCGGCCAGCAGCGCGGCCACCAGCCCGTGCAGCGCGGCGGTGTCGCTGACGATGGCGGTCTCGAATTCGAGCGACTCGCGTTGCGACAGCACCGCCACGCCGTGGTCGCCGATGCTGCCCGAGAGCAGCACCACGTCGCCCGGCCGGCACTGCGCGCCACCGATGCGCCGGCCCTCGGGCACGCAGCCGATGCCGGTGGTGGCGATGAATACGCTGTCGCCCTTGCCGCGCTCCACCACCTTGGTGTCGCCGGTGACGATGGGCACGCCGGCCGCGCGCGAGGCGGCGGCCATGGAATCGACCACGCGCTTCAGATCCGCCAGCGCGAAGCCTTCCTCGAGGATGAAGCTGGCGGCCAGGTACAGCGGCGTCGCGCCGAGCATGGCCACGTCGTTGACGGTGCCGTGCACGGCCAGGCAGCCGATGTCGCCACCGGGGAAGAAGATCGGCGAGATCACATGGCCATCGGTGGCCATCACCAGACGCTGACCAGCGGGGGCGGCGGGCAGTTCGAGCAACGCACCGTCGTTGCCCTGGCGCAGCCACTCGTTGTCGAAGGCGCGGGCGAAGACCTCGTCGATCAACTGCATGCCCGCGCGCCCACCGGCGCCGTGGTTCATGTCGATGCGGCCGTGCTTCAGGTCGAGCGGGCGGATGTAGCTTTCCTTGCTCATGTCATGGGTCACGTCGATGTGCCGTGTGCGCGACGTCGGCCTCGGTCGCGGCCCAGTGGACGTCGCGGATCCGGCCTTGCCAGGCCGCCGGGGTCGCCCCCTCGGGGGGAGGCGCCGCAGGCGCTTCGGGGGTGGCCTTGGGGATGTCGCGGAAGCGCCCGTAGGAGTAGTGCGCCGCGCAGGCGCCTTCGGACGAGACCATGCACGAGCCCATCGGGTTCTCGGGCGTGCACACGTTGCCGAACAGCTTGCAGTCGGTGGGCCGCTTCACGCCGCGCAGGATGGCGCCGCACTCGCACTGCTTGTGGTCGGGCACGGGCCGGTAGTCGAGCTCGAAACGGCGCTCGGCGTCGAATCGCGCGTAGGCCGGGCGGATCTTCAGTGCGCTGTAGGGCACCTCGCCCAGGCCGCGCCACTCGAAGCGCTCGCGCAGTTCGAACACCTCGCTCACGACGGCCTGCGCCGCCAGGTTGCCTTCGGGCGTGACGGCTCGGGTGAATTCGTTCTCGACCTCGCAGCGGCCCTCGTTCACCTGGCGCACCAGCATGCGTATGGCCTGCATCACGTCCAGCGGCTCGAAGCCGGCGATGACCACCGGCTTGCGGTACTCCTCGGCAAAGTGCGCGTACGGTGCCGAACCGATCACGATGCTGACGTGCGCCGGGCCCACGAAGCCGTCGATGGGCACGCTGCCGTACTGGCGCACCTCGGCCGATTCCAGGATGTGGGTGATGGCGCTGGGCGTGAGCACATGGCAACTGAGCACGCTGAAGTTGGGCAGGTTCTCCTTCGCCGCCTGGCGCAGCACCAGCGCGGTGGGCGGCGTGGTGGTCTCGAAGCCGATGGCGAAGAACACCACCTCGCGCCCGGGCGTGGCGCGGGCGACCTTCAACGCATCGGCGGCCGAATACACCATGCGGATGTCCGCGCCGCGCGCCTTGGCCTTCATCAGCGAAAGTCCGTTGCTGGCCGGCACCCGCAGGGTGTCGCCATAGGTGCAGACGATGGCGTTGCGCTGCAGCGCCAGGCCGATGGCCTGGTCGATGCGGCCGATGGGCAGCACGCACACCGGGCAGCCGGGGCCGTGGATCATGCGAATCGCTGGCGGCAGCAGCTCGGCGATGCCGTAGCGGGCCATGGCGTGGGTGTGGCCGCCGCAGAACTCCATGAAGCTGTAGCGCCGGTCGGGGCGCACCTCGGCGGCGATGCACTCGGCGATGCGCTGTGCGAGTTCGCCGTCGCGGTACTCGTCCACGTACTTCATCGATGGCGTCATGGGGTCTCGGCCTGCTGGGCGGCCAGCTCGGCAAACAGCGCCAGCGTGCGTTCGGCCTCTTCGGCGTCCACCAGGCCGATGGCGTGGCCCACGTGCACGATCACATAGTCATTGACCTGGGCCTGCGGCGTGAGCTCGATCGAGATGGTCTTGCGCACGCCGCCCAGATCGACCACGGCGGTGTCGTTGTCCAGAAGGGCCACGATGCGGGCGGGGAGGGCAAGGCACATGGGGTGTTCAGCTTTCTGCCGTGGCGGTGGATGTTGGGGTTGCGGCCGTGGCGGCCACGCGCAGTGCGGCCGCCCAGGCCTGGCCCAATGCCAGGCCAGCGTCGCCACAGTCAAGCTGCCGCGGGCGCAGCACGGCCAGGCCTTGCGCCTGCAGGCCGAGCGTGATGTGGCGGCCGAGCAGGCGGTTGTGGAAGCAACCCCCGCCAAGCGCCACCTGCGTGGCACCGGCGTCTCGCGCGGCCAGGCTGGCCGCATGCACCAGTGCATCGCCCAGTTGGTGGTGAAAGGCGGCTGCGGCGCGGCCGATGTCGTCGTTGGAGGGTTCGTGCAGGTCGAGCAGGCGGCCGAGCAAGGGCAGCAGGTCGAGCCCATCGACGGTTCGCTCGCCCGGCGCATCGGCGGGCGCCGCCGGTGGCCGGCCTTCCAGCCACAGCGTGGCGGCGCGCTCCAGCGCGATGGCCGCTTCGGCCTCGGTGGTCTGTCGCAGGCACAGGCCCAGCGCCGCGGAAGCCGCATCGAACCAGCGGCCAGCGCCCGAACTTGGCGGGCAGTTCAGGCCGCGCTGCAGCATGGTGTGCAGCAGCCGCGCCGGCGTCTCGCCCAGCAGCGGGCCGAAGCGCGGCACGATCTCGTCGCCTCGGCCCAGCCGGTGCAGCGCCGCCGCGGCCAGCCGCCAGGGCTCGCGGGCGGCCATGTCGCCACCAGGCAAGGGCAGGGGGCTCAGGTGCGCGCTGCGCTCGAAGCGCGGCCCGCGCACGAGCAGCACTTCACCGCCCCAGGCCGTGCCGTCGCTGCCCAGGCCCACACCGTCGAGGGCCAGGCCGACGAAGGGGGTGCTGGCCTCGATGCCACTTTCGGCCTGCACCACGGCCAGGTGGGCGTGGTGGTGCTGGATGCCGATGGCGGGCACGCGCAGCCGCTGGGCCCATTCGAGCGCGACGCGGGTGCTGTGAAAGTCGGGGTGCAGGTCGTGCGCGATGGCGTCGATGGGGCCGCGGGCGCTGGCCACCAGCGCGGCGACCGTGGTTTCCAGCGCCGCGCAGGCCCTGGGGTCGGACAGGTCGCCGTGCGGGGCCGAGACCAGCGCCTGCCGGGCTTCGACCAGGCAGGCCGTGTTCTTCAGGAAGGCGCCGCAGGCCAGCACGCGCGCGGGCGCGCTGCGGGGCAGGTGGATCGGGGCGGGGCGCGGGGACATGCGGGGTCGTTCAGGCCACGGCGTGCGCGCAGCCGGTGGCTTGGTGCTGGGGTGCGGGCTGGCCTTCGCGGGCGCCGGGGTCCAGCAGCCAATCGAGCCAGGCGTCCATGCCTGCGCCGCTGCGGGCCGACACCAGCAACACCTCGATGCCCGGGTTCACGCGGCGGGCGTTGGCAATGCACAGCGGCACGTCGAAATCCAGGTGCGGCAGCAGATCGATCTTGTTCAGCACCATCAGCGAGGCGGCGGCAAACATATCGGGGTATTTGAGCGGCTTGTCCTCGCCCTCGGTGACCGAGAGGATGGCGATCTTGGCGCGCTCGCCCAGGTCCCACATCGCCGGGCAGACCAGGTTGCCGACGTTCTCGATGAACAGCAGGGCACCGTCATCGGTCGGCGCCGGGTCGTGCGAGGGGGGGTGCGAGAGAAGGTGCGGATCGTGGGGCGAGGCAGGGTGTGCAGGGTCGTGACCATGGTGGTGGCCATGCAGCGGCAAGCGATCGAAGGCATCGCCCACCATCTGCGCGTCCAGGTGGCAGCCCTTGCCGGTGTTCACCTGGATGGCCGGCGCACCGGTGGCGCGGATGCGATCGGCATCGTGGCTGGTCTGCTGGTCGCCCTCGATCACCGCCACGGGCCGCTTGGGGGCGCGCTCGCGCAGCGCCGGGATGGTGGCGCACAACAGCGTGGTCTTGCCCGAACCGGGGCTGGACACCAGGTTGTAGGCGGTGATGCCATGCGCGGCGAAGTGGGCGCGGTTGCGTTCGGCGAGCTGCCTGTTGGCCCCCAGCACGTCGGCCTCCAGCCGGATGGCGCGGGCCTGGCTCATGCCCGGCACCGACACGCGGGCACTGCCGGCACCGTAGTGCAGATCACCCTGAGCGCCGACGCCGACGTGGGCGTGGGCCTGTTCATGGGCTTGCCCATCGGAGTGGGAATGCCCGTGCGAAGCCGACGGCCCGTGGGCCAGGCCTGGCGCATGGTCATGGACGCCGTGGGGCGCCGCATCGGTACAACCGCAAACAACACACATGGTGAGCGTCCTTCAGTCGTCGTGAACCACCAGGTCGAGCACGCGCAATTCGGTGCCCCCGGTGGCCTGGAGTTGGTGGCCGTGGCACAGCGGGCAATCGTCCAAGCGGCTGTGGATGGTGACGGTCTGGCTGCAGGCCATGCACCAGGCCTGGCCGGGTGGCTCTTCGATCACCAGCTCGGCCGATTGCAGGCAGGTGCTGCGCGCGATCGCTTCGATGGCAAAGCGCAGGGCGTGGGCGTCCACGCCAGACAGCGCGCCGGCCTCCAGCGTGAGTCGTTCCACGCGCACAAAGCCTTCGCGCCGCGCTGCGTCTTCCACCAGCTGCAGGATGCCACCGGCCAGGCTCAGCTCATGCATGGCGGGGCTCGGCCTGTGGCGCCACGGCCGCCGTGGCGGGCTGTACGACGAACTCGACACAGGGGTCGAAGGCCACCGCCAGCCGGGCGGCATCGGCGGCGGCCTGCGGGCCGCGCAGCGTCGCGAGTGCCCGAGCCAGCACCCCATGCGGATGGAAGTTCCACTCGGTGGGGGCCAGCACCCGGTAGGCTTCGGCCCGTGGCGCATCGGCACGGCCATCCAGGCGCACCCAATGGATCAGCAGGCCGCGGGCCATTTCCGTCCAGGCGATGCCTTCGCGCGGGCCCAGCGACAGCGCGCCGTGGGCAAGCCACTGCCCACCGACCGGCGAGGCCAGGCGCAGCACTTCCACGATGCGGGCAGACAGGCGCATGGTGGCATTGTCGACGCTTGGCCCGCTCGCGTCATGCCGGCGGTTCCAGGGGCCGGTGTCGGGCACGGCGCCTTGCCAATGCGGTTGGCTGCAGAAGCCGGGTTCGTCGGCCATGCACCGGGCGAGCCAGGGCATGCTCTGCTCGGGCGAGACGAGCAGGTGATTCGGCACCGTTGGCGTGGCCAGCCGGTCGGCGAGCAGGCCCTGGGCGTGCAGCGTGCATGCCAGGGCACTGTTGCCGCCCGCGGCCCAATGCAGGGGCCAGGCGCGCGGGTCGGCCTCGAAGCGGCGCAGCCAGGCGGCCATCGGCATGCCGAGCCAATGGTGCTCCAGCCAGGCGGGCAGGGCGGCCAGTTGGTCGGCCACGCCGAGGTCCGGGCGCCACAGCGGATTGCTGCGCAACGAGGTCATGGCGGAGCGAGCGGCGGCGGTGTCCACCTGCGGGGCGTCGCGGCCATGCCGCTCGATGCCTTCGGGCCCGGCACCGATGCGTGGCAGCAGGCGCGGCCAATCGTGCGCGATGCGCTGCACCTGATCGCGCGCGGTGCAGGCTTGCAGCGTGCGGATTTCGTCGGGCCGCACGTCGTCCGGGCGCCCGCGGGCCGCGGCCAGCGCGCGTCGGGCGGTGAAGCGGTGCGCGTGGCCGCACAGGCTGAACAGGCTGGCCAGCAGGTCGGGGATGTCGCACGGCGCCCGGCCGTCGGCCAGGCGGGGCGCCAGATTGGGGCGGGTGCTTCGAATGCCGGGCAGTGCGGCGCCGGGCCGCAGCCAGACTTGGCCCGTCAGGGCAACGGGGTCGAGCGCCTGGCTCATCGCCGCGCCGCGGCGGCCGAGCGGCCGAAGAGAAAGCCACGCCGTGCGGGCAGCGGCCCGGCGTCCACGGTGGCCGGAGCGGCCTGCCGGGCCAGGGGCACGGGGTTGGGCGCCGGCCCCGCGCTGCGCAGCAGGCGCAACACTTCGGTGGCCGTGGCCACGGCGGCGGCCTGGTCGGCAAACTCGAACATCGGCGAGTACAGCGAGCAGGCTTCGTAGCGGGCCAGCGGGCCGGCCCCCAACCAGGCTTCCTGCGCGCCGATGAAGTCCAGCTGCTGCGCGCCCACCTGACGCGGCGCGTGGGCCCCTGGGGCCAGCAACACGGCGGGCCGAAGCGGCAGGCGGATCAGGTTCATGAACCAGGGGGTAAGCAGCACGCCCAGCGCCAGGGATTCGGGGTCCGCATCGGTCGACTCGGGCTCGAAGCCGACCGCCTGCACGCACAGCGCCGGATTCAGCACGGGGACATCGGCCATGCGCTCGCGCTGGATGCGCAGGAAGGTCTGCTGCAGCGCGTGCACCCGGGCCTGCAGCGGCGTGCTGGCGGGTCGGGTGGACATGCCATTCAACCCAGCACCATGAACTGGTCGGCGGCGCAGTCGCACTGTGGGCAGCGCCAATGGGCCGGCAATTCGGTGAACGCCACGCCAGGGTCGATCTGCCACACGGCGTCGCCCTGCGCCGGGTCATATACCCACCAGCAGATCTTGCATTCCAGCTTCGCGCCGGCGGGCAGGCGCGTGTGGTCGCCGAGGTAGCTGCCTTCGAACATCGCGGCTCAGCCCTGGCCCACCCACTCGAGCACCTCGGTGAGGCGCTCGAACGAATCGCGCAGGTCTTCCGGCGCGGCACAGGCCACATCGGGCAGGTCGCTCACCTCGATGGCGTTGAGGATCACCGCATCGGCGGAGTTGTAGTAGACGACCCGCCAGGTGTGTGCCGCGCAGGTGCTGGTGATGCGGCAGTTGCCATAGCCGCGCGACAGGATCAGCACCCGGCCGGTGCCCAGCACGTGGTCGATCAGGCCGACGTCGTCCGGGCTCAGCGGCAACAGCGTCAGGTTGACCACGTGCGCGACTTGGCCGCTCTTGCCGGGCTGCCAGCGCTGGCGCTGGTCTTGCAGCTCCACGAGCAGGGGCAGCGCGTTCATCACACCGGCGGGCACGCCGCCCGGGTCCGGCCGTGGGCCACGGGCGTCTTCCGTGGCCACCTGGCGCAACACCTGTGGGCAGGGGCCCACCTCCAGCGTGTCGTGCACCTGGCCATCGGCGCGCAGGCCGACAACGCGCCACAGGCCGGCAAACACCGACTCCTGGATCTGCACCTGCTGCCAGGCGCCGGCTGGCGAGCCTTGGCCGGCCGGCAGCACCTGCGCACTGACCTCGCCTTCGCCCAGCACCTGGTTCACCAGGGCCAGGTCTTCGGGCGCGAGGCCGTCCAGCACCACCGGTGGCGGCGTCTGGCCGTTCACCGCGGCCGACAGCGCCGCCAATGCCTCGTGCAGCACGCGCAATGCGCCTTCGCGCTGCACGAGCTCTTCGGGCTCGGGCAGCACCGGTGCCTGGAAGGTGCTCATGCCGCTGGGCAGCGTGATGTAGTCCAGCGCCTCGTCCTCGGCCTGGCTGCCGGGGCCGAAGGGCACCACGGGGATGGGGAAGGGCTTGGTGCTCATGGTGGGCCCGCGCTTCAATGGCAGGACGCGGCGTCGGCGGCGCCGGCGCCGACCACAGCGATGCCGATGCCCGGTGTGCGTGTGGTGGGCATGGCCAGGGCCTGGCGCACGCGCTCGACATAGTCGGTCCAGTCCAGCATGCCCGCGATCAGGGTCACGTACTGGCCGTCGCGCAGGAACACCAGGCACGGCCAGCGGTTGGCGCCGAACCTGGCGGCCACGGCATCCTCGTGCTCGCGCCGCACCACGCCGATGCGCAAACGACCGGGAAAGACGGCCTGCAACTCGGGCAACACCACGGCCACGTCCAGGCACTCGGGGAAGCGCACCGGGTCGCCACTGAAGAACAGCACGCGCTCGCCCGGCCCGGCGCGGAAGGCGGCCAGGTTGTCCGAGTCCACCCATTCGGCGCCGAACTGGGTGACCAGGCGCTGCACCAGCGGTGCCTCGGTGAGTGTGGGGGCATCGACGGTCATGCGGCTTCCTTGGACAGGGCGGTGGCACCCGACAGGGCGGCGAGTTGTTCGGCGCTCATCGCCGAGGGCAGGGCAAACGCAGCGTGGTCGTGCGCGCTGGTCTCGCCGCGCATCGCGGCGGCGATCAGATCGAGCGTGGCATTCACCTCGGTGGCGCGCTCGGCATCGATGACTTCGCGCGCGCTGTCGATGAACACCAGCACCCAGTCACCCGGCTTCAGTTCAGCGACCAGCGTGGTCTGCACCTCGCGCTGCTCGCCGCGTCCGCGCACGGTGGCAAAGCCCTCGCGGGCGGCAATCACTTGCATGGGCAGGCCGATGCACATGGCGATCAGGCCTGGGCGCGTGGTGCGGGCCGGCGCGGCATGAAACGCTCGTCGCCGGTGCGGCAGGCCTGCGCCTCCGGCGGGCGGCCGGCCTCATAGGCGCCGAGCGAGAGGGTGGGCACGGTGACCGCTTCGTCGTCGGACGGCGCCTGCTCGCGCACCACGGGCTCGGCACCCCAGCGGCGCAATGCGTCCAGGCCCACCAGCAGCGCGGCTTCCATGGCCTCGCGGATGCGCGGGCGCAGGCTGCCGCCGTAGTCTTCCAGCTCCTGCGGCTGGCAGCCGATCAGCAGCACCTGCTCGGGGTAGTGCTCGGTGAGCTGGGCCAGCGACAGCACCTCCTGGAAGCCGGTCTGGTGCAGGCTCATCTTCTTGGCGCCCATGAAGCGCGGCACCTCGTCGTTCTCGATCAGCTTGAGCGTGCCGGCGGGCAGGCCGTAGTCGATGGCGTCGAAGATCAGCAACTTGCGCGCCGCCTGCACGTGCTGGATCAGGTACAGGCCCTGGGTGCCGCCGTCCACCAGGCTCACGTGCGGGGCGAAGCGAAAGCGCTGGTCGAGTGCCTCGACACAGCGCACACCGAAGCCCTCGTCGGCCCAGAGCACGTTGCCGATGCCCAGCACGACGATGCCGTCGTCGGTGTCACTGCGGGAGTGAACGGCGCTGTCGGTGGCTTTGGGGCTCATGTGCGGCGAGCCGTCGCAGGGGGGTGCATCGGGTGAGCGCTTCACTGCTTGAAGGTGCGGTGGCCGGAGATCATCGTGCTGATCAGGCTCTGCCGGCCCATGATGTCCTCGCGGATGGCGGCGTAGACATGGAAGACGACGAACATCACCATGCCCCACAGACCCAGGTGGTGCCAGGTGTGCACGTCCTGGCTCTGGCCAAACAGCGGGATCACCCAGCCGAACATCCGGTCGGCCCAGGAGCCGGCCTGCGTGCCTTCGCCATAAAGCGCAAAACCGGTGACCAGCATGAACACGGCGATGAACAGGTAGCCGAAGAACATGCCCAGGCGCGCCAGCGGGTTGTGGCCCACGTAGCGGTTGGGCTGGGGAATCAGGAAGGCGTACCACTTCAGCATCACCAGCACCTCGCGCCAGAAGGCCTTCTGCGTGATCGGCAGGGTGAACAGCTCGCGCGCATGGTGGTTGCCCACCACGGCCCAGTACAGTCGCCCGAGCAGCCCCACGGCCAACAGGTAGCCGGCGGCGAAGTGCGCGAAGCGGATGTAGCCCATCACGTAGTGCGCACTGGCCTCGCCCGGCATCGTGGGCAGCGGCGATCCGATGAAGTAGCCCGTGACGGCCAGCACGCTGATGGCCAGCGCATTGACCCAGTGCCACAGGCGCACCGGCGCCTCGTAGACATAGACCGACTGGATGGTCTGGCCGTGCGCGATGGCGCCGGGGTCGATGCCGGTGGCGTTGGCCAGTTCCTGGCCGGTGGCTGCAGACATGGCGTCTCCTGATCGTTGTGGAGGGACTTCAGGCGCGCAGCAGCAGCACCAGGCCCGCCAGGCCCAGCACGCCGCCCACCGCATGCCAAGCACGCACGCTGGCGTTGAGCCACCAGCTGGCCAGGCCCAGGCGCCGCTGCACCGCCGGCAAGGCCAGGGCCGACCAGGCGCCGAGTGCGGCCAGGGCCAACAGGTGGTCCAGCTCCAGCAGGTGCGACACCAGGTGCGCCACGTCGCCGAACAGGCCATGGCTGCCATGGCCCGTGTGCGCCAGGGCCAGCGTCGCGCAGGACAGCAGTGCGCAGGCAGTGAGGGTGCGTTTCATCTTGGCGGTCTCCAAATCGAGTGGTGGGTCAGCGGACCTTGACGGTGGTGAGCTCGCGCCCGTCTTCGCTCATCACGTGGGTGGAGCAGGCCAGGCAGGGGTCGAAGCTGTGCAGCGTGCGCAGGATCTCGACCGGCTGCTCGGGGTTGACCATGGGCGTGTTCATCAGGCTGGCCTCGAAGGCGCCGATCTGGCCCTTGGTGTCGCGCGGGCTGCCGTTCCAGGTGGTGGGCACCACGCACTGGTAGTTCTCGATCCTGCCGTCCTTGATCTTCACCCAGTGGCCCAGCATGCCGCGCGGTGCGGCCACGGTGCCCACGCCCTTGGCCTCCTTGGGCCAGGTGCTCGGGTCCCACTTCTCGACGTTGGCCGTGGCGCGGTCGCCGGCCTTCACGTTGGCCACCAGCTCGTTGAAATCGTCCAGCATCATCTCGCCGCAGTACTGGCCTTCGAGCGCGCGGGCCAGGGTGCGGCCGATGGTGGTGGGCAGCAGCTGCTTGGCGGTGAACTGGGTTTCCGGCAGGCCCAGGGCCTTGGGGATGCCGCTGTTGATGGCGGCCGCGGACGACTCGATCTGCTCCTTCACGCGCTGGCAGTGCTTGTTGCCCTTGAGCGCATGGGCATAACCCAGGATGTAGCGGGACAGTGGGCCCACCTCCACCGCGTGGCCGCGCCAGCGCGGCGACTTGATCCACGAGTACTTGGCCGCTTCGTCGATCTGCTCGATGTTGGTCTTGCTGCCCTTGGCCTTCGGGCCGAGCTGGTAGTTCGGCTCGGTGACGCCGTCCCAGGGGTGCAGGCCCTTGGTCTCGTCGGCGTACTTGTACCAGCTGTGCGAGACGAACTCCTGCACCTGCTCGGGGTCGCGCGGGTCGATGGGGTGGATCTCGTCCCACTTGCCGCCCAGGATCACGCCACCGGGCAACTGCTGCGTGCTGGCGTCGTAGCCCACCTTCTCGTAGGTGCCGTAGTCGGCCACGTTGGTGGCCGAGAGGCCGCCGCCGTGCAGCCAGCCGGCGTGCTTGTACAGCGTGCCGATGGCCAGCACGTCGGGGATGTAGACGTTCTTGTTGAACTCGATCATCTCGTCGATGCGCGCCCTGACGAAGTTCAGCCGCTCCATGTTGATGGGCGCGCCGGCGGCGCCATCGCCGTCGATGTTGATGGCGCAGGGCACGCCGCCCACCAGGTAGTTGGGGTGCGGGTTCTTGCCGCCGAAGATGGTGTGCACCTTGACCCATTCCTTCTGCAGGTCCAGCGCTTCCAGGTAGTGGGTGACGGCCATCAGGTTGGCCTCGGGCGGCAGCACATAGGCCTTGCTGCCCCAGTAGCCGTTCATGAAGGGGCCGAGCTGGCCGCTCTCGACGAACTTCTTCAGGCGGTTCTGGATGTCGCGGAAGTAGCCGGGCGAGGACATGGGGTGCGCGGGCGACACCAGCGTCTGCAGCTCCGAGGTCTTCTTCGGGTCGGCCTTGAGCGCCGAGACCACGTCCACCCAATCGAGCGCATGCAGGTGATAGAAGTGCACGGCGTGGTCGTGCACCTGCAGCGTCTTGGCCATCATCTCGCGGATGAGGTGGGCATTCTTGGGGATCTTGATGCCCAGCGCGTCTTCCACCGCCCGCACCGAGGTCAGGGCGTGGCAGCCGGTGCACACGCCGCAGATGCGCTCGACGAAGGCCCAGGCGTCGCGCGGATCGCGGCCCTTGAGGATGACCTCCAGCCCGCGCCACATGGTGCCGGTGGAGACGGCGTTGCGGATCACGTTGTTGCTGTCCACGTTCACCTCGCAGCGCATGTGGCCTTCGATGCGGGTGACGGGATCGACGACGATGCGGCGGCCGCTGTCGTCCATCTTGAAGCCTTGGGTTTCGTACGCGCCCATGGGGTTACCTCGTTGGTGTCGTTGCGGAAGGGCGGCGTCAGTTCGACGACGTGGACTCGGGCTTGGTGCCCAGGCGCTTGATCGCGCTCACCGCGGCGTGGGCCGCGACGGCCGCGCCGACCACACCGGCGGCGGTGCCGCCCACCTTGTCGGCATTGGCCTCGATGCCGAACTGGTGGATGTTGGTCAGGCGGTCGTAGAACGAGCCCTTGTCCCAGAAACCGTCCTCGCTGCAGCCGATGCAGCCGTGGCCGGCCTTGATCGGAAAGCTGGTGCCCTCGTTCCACTGCACCGTGGAGCAGGCGTTGTAGGTGGTGGGGCCCTTGCAACCCATCTTGTACAGGCAGTAGCCCCTGCGTGCGCTCTCGTCGTCGAAGGCCTCGACGAACTGCCCGGCGTCGAAATGCGGCCGGCGATAACACTTGTCGTGGATGCGCTGGCTGTAGAACATCTTCGGCCGGCCCTGCCGATCCAGCTCGGGGATCTTGTCGAAGGTGAGCATGTAGGTGATCACGCCGGTCATCACCTCGGCGATGGGCGGGCAACCGGGCACCTTGATGATCGGCTTGTCGGTGATCACCTTGTGCACCGGCACGGCCTGCGTCGGGTTGGGCTTGGCGGCCTGCACGCAGCCCCAGCTGGCACACGATCCCCAGCTGATCACGGCCTTGGCGTCCTTGGCCACGTGCTTCAACTGATCGAGGAAGGGCTTGCCGCCGATGATGCAGCTCATGCCGTCCTGGTTGAGCGGCGGGTTGCCCTCCACCGCCAGGATGTAGTTGCCCTTGTACTTCTTCATGATCTCTTCGAGGATCGCCTCGGCCTGGTGGCCGGCACTGGCCATCAGCGTGTCGTCGTAGTCGAGCGAGATCATCGACAGCACCACGTCCTTGGCCAGCGGGTGCGCGCTGCGGATGAAGCTCTCCGAGCAGCAGGTGCATTCCAGCCCGTGCAGCCACAGCACCGGCGTGCGCGGCTTGGTCTCCATGGCATGCGCGATCTGCGGCACGAAGGCCGGCCCCAGGCCCAGCGAGGTGGCGGTGAGCGAGCAGTACTTGAGGAAGCTGCGGCGCGAAATACCCTGCCGGCGCATCACCTCGTAAAACGTCTCCATCGGGGTCTCCTCCAGTTCGTTGCCCACCGGTGCGATGGGTGTGTGCGAACCGACAGACACAAGTCCCGTGCCCGATCAGGGGGTGGGCAGGGTATGTCCGGGGGCGCGTGCTCGGTCGCAGAGGGCGGACGGGCCGACGATCGATGGTCCCGGCGCGCTGCGGTGCGCCCGGTCGGGTGAGGCGCTGCAAGCCGGGCTTGCGCTTCATCAAACCAATTGCAAGCCCAGCTGCCAGCGCCGTCGTGCGGTCGCAGCGGCGCGGTGGTGGTGTCGCGCCGGCAACAAGGCCCGGTGCAGCTTGGCGCGACACTGGCCGCACGGCCCGGCGCCCGGATTGCGGTGCGCCGCCTCATCACCGAAGGGCAAACCTGTGGACTTCCAGTATTCCGAAGACAGCGTGGCCATGCAGGAGGCGCTGCGCCGCTTCATGCAGCGCCATGTGCTGCCCGCCAACCTCGAATGGCACCGCCAGGCCGAGAGCGGCACCTACCCGGTGGCCTTGCTCAGGCCGCTGAAGGCGCTGGCCAAGGAAGGCGGCTTCTGGAACCTGTTCCTGCCCGGCCTGCGCGAGCACGAGCCCGGCACGCGCCTCGGCAACCTGGACTACGCCCCGCTGGCCGAGATCATGGGCCGGCTGCCCTGGGCCTCGGAGGTGTTCAATTGCAGCGCACCGGACACCGGCAACATCGAGCTGCTGCACCTGGCGGCCACGCCCGAGCAGTACCAGCAATGGCTGCTGCCCTTGCTGGAGGGCGAGATCCGCTCGTGCTTCGCGATGTCCGAGCCCGATGTGGCCTCGTCGGACGCGACCAACCTGCGCACCACCGTCACACGCCAGGGCGACGAGGTGGTGATCAACGGCCGCAAGTGGTTCATCACCGGTGCGGCGCATCCGAACTGCAAGCTGGCCATCGTGATGGGGGTGTCGGACGATGGGCGGGTTGACGATGCTGCGGGGGCCGACAAGCACCACCGCCACTCGATGGTGCTGGTGCCGATGGATGCGCCGGGACTGAGCGTGGTGCGCAACATCCCGGTGATGCACCACCTGGCGCCGGAAGGGCATTGCGAGTTGGTGTTCAAGAACGTGCGCGTGCCCGCCGGCAACCTGCTGGGCGAAGAGGGCCAGGGCTTTGCGCTGGCCCAGGCGCGCCTGGGCCCGGGCCGGGTGCACCACTGCATGCGCACCATCGGCCAGTGCGAGCTGGCCCTCGAATTGATGTGCGCCCGTGCGCTGGAGCGCCGCGCCTTCGGCAAGCGCGTGGCCGATTTCTCCAACGTGCAGGACTGGATCGGCCACTCGCGCGTGGAGATCGACCAGGCGCGGCTGCTGGTGCTGCACGCCGCCTGGCGCATGGACCAGCGCGGCAACCAGGCCGCGCGGGTGGATGTCTCGGCCATCAAGCTGGTGGCCGCGCAGCTGCAGACGCGGGTGCTCGACCGCGCCATGCAGGTCTTCGGCGCGATGGGGCTGACGCCGGACACGCCCTTGTCGGCGCTGTGGTCGTGGGGTCGGGCCTTCAGGGTGTTTGATGGGCCGGACGAGGTGCACCTGCGCGTGATCGCGCGCGAGGAGCTGGCCAAGGCGCAGGACCAGCTTGGCGCCACGGCCGCGTACTATCTGCTGTCTTGAAGGGCGCGCGCGACGGGCGCAGCGATGTGCCCCGTCAAGGCCCGCCCCGCCAGGTGTGGCATCATCCGCGCCCTGTCAACGGCGCCGACCCTTCGGCCGCAAGATCGCTCCCCATGGACCTGAAACTGCCGATCACCATCCACGACGAGATGCTCGACGACATCGTCCGCAGCACCGGCACGCTGGACCTTGCCAGTGGCGAGATCGTGAACGTGCGTTACGAGGACCACGACCTGGAGCTCGACGGCTTCCCCGCCGAGAGCGAGGACTACGACTTCACCTGCGGCACGCTGAGCAACGGCAGCAAGGAAGTCGAATTCCGCATCGAGGTGGACGTGGTGGGCCGCAAGTACAGCATCACGCCCAGCGAGCTGCTGGAGCTGAAGGGCCGTGCGGCCAAGCTGTTCAGCGCGCCGCCGGGCGGCCACCCGCCCGAGCCGCCGCCGGCCAAGCGCGCCCGGCGCTGATCGCGCCGCGGGCCATGCGCCAGGCGCCGCCTGCGCCGCTGGCCATCGGGCAGGGCGCTCAGCGTTGCGCCCAGGCGTCGATGTCGAGCCGGGACGGCAGTCCGGCAACGGCCCTTGGCGCCTGTCCGGGACTGAGGAACACCACGTAGGGCGTGACGCCCCGCCAGCGCGGCTCCACGGTGTAGCGCAGCGCAGGGGCCTGGCCCGCGAACGCAAACACCCGATCGGCGCGGCCGTAGTGCGGGTGCTTCAGCAGCGCGGCATCGTCTTCGCCCGGGCTGGCGTCCATCACCACCGTCATCAGCGTGGCCTTGAGCTTGCGTTGGCGGATGTCCTTGACCAGTGCGTCCACCACGGCCGGGCAATGCGCGCAATCGGTGGTGGAGAAGACGACGACCGCGGGTTGCCGCAGCCCGCTTTGCAACGCGGCCCAAGTGAGCTTGTCAAAGGCCTCCACCGCACGCGGCGCAGCCGTGACCTGGTGGGCGACGAGGCCGGCCATGAAGGCCAGCGCGGCGAGCAATCTAGGGAGCCAGGTGTTCAACGCGTACCCCTTCGGTGGTGCGCCACAGCGCGAGAATGCGGGGCCCCTGCTGCACCAGCAGGGGGTGGTCGTTGTCGTCGGCGGCGCGGCCCAGTTCCTTGAGCGTGAAGCGGCGACCGTCGTCCGTGGATACCCAGGCGCGCCAGCGCATGGCCTGGCCGTCGAAGCTGCGCCAGGCAATGGCCACCGTGCCGGCGGCCGAAGCCAGCGCTGCGTGTTCGGCCCGGTCGTCGGGCAGCGGCTGCGCTTCGCCATCGGGCGTGCCGTCGGCCTTCAAGCGGCCGTAGCGCACCCGGGCATCGCCGGCCCTGTCGCCAAACCACACCGCGTGGTAGCCGCCAGCGGCTGCGGGCGCCAGGCCCGGGCCGTGGTGCGGGCAGGCGTCGATGGCCCAGCGATCGAAGGTGGCGCGGGCGGGTTCATCGCCCGCCCTGGCCGCCACGGGGGCAAAGGCATGGTCACGGTGGTTGGGCGCGAACACGTGCCGCCACAGCGCCACCAGCGAGCCGTCCGGAGCCGGTGCCAGCGCGATGCGACAGCACTCGCAGCTGTGATCGGCCAGCTTGATGTCGGGCCCGAAGCTGGCACCTCCGTCGCCGGATTCGTTGCGATAGACGGCCGCGCCCCGGTACTCGACCACCGGCTTGGCGCGTCGGCCGCCACGCCCGACGCCCGATGGCGCGCTGGACGCAGGCAAGACCCCCGCAGGCGCCGGCGCGCTGGCGGCCGCTGCGGCAATCTGCATCTCGAGGTCGCGCTTGTCGATCCACAGCGTGTGCAGTGTGCCCTGGGCATCGAAGGCGACCGACTCGAAGCGGTGGGTGATCAGTTGGCGATCCTGGTGCACGGTGAAGGGCGCCGAGAAACTGCGCCCGCCATCGCCCGATCGCAGCATGCGGATCTGCCCGGTGTAGGGTTTTGCCAGCGGCTCGGTGTAGGTGATCACCGCGTAGCCCTTGGGCCCGAACGCGAGTTTGGGGCGGTTCTCGCCGTCGGCGGCAATCTTGTCGCTGCCGGTGGGCACGGTGCGGGGCGGGCTCCAGGTCCGGCCCTCGTCGGCACTGGACTGCACGAACAGTCGCTGGGCCGAGTCCAGCCCGGTGATCCACAGCTCGCCCGAGGGCGAGAATGCCGCGCCCATGGCCAGGGGTGGTGGGCGTCGCTTGCCGACGCCCTCGTGTTGCATGGTGGGTTGGGCCAAGGCCGGCCAGGTGGCCACCAGCATCCAGGCCATGGCCCATCGGCGTGCGTTCATGCGGGGTCTCCAATCATGGGCTGTGCCTCACAGGTCGTACTTCAGGCTGGCGAACAGCGTCCGCTGCGGATACGGGTTGGGATTGACGTAGTACTTGAAGTTGCCGAGGTTGTTGACGCCGAACGACGTGCTCCACTGGCGGTTGATCTTGTACAAGAGCTTGGCGTCGAACACGCTGTAGTGGCTGACGGCGCCGTAGACGTTCGGGTTCGGGTCGTTGTAGGCGCCGATGGCGGTGTTGAACAGCGCGTTGTGCTGGCGTCCGCTGAAGCGGTACGACAGGGTCGCCGACCACGCATCGGACACATGCCAGGTGCCCACCAGCGTGGCGCGCCAATCGGGGATGCGCGGCTGTGCCGTGCCTTCCAGCCCCGGGTTCCTGGCATCGCGCACGATGATCGAGTGGGCGTAGGTCACGCTGCCCTGCAGGTCCAGCCCACGCAGGCCCACGTCGCCGAGCTGCCAGGCCACCTCCACGCCCTGCGTGCGCAGCTTGTCCACGTTCTGGATGCTGCTGATGTTGGGCGTGACACTGACATCGGTCTGTGAGATCAGCGCGTCGCGCTTGTCCTCGAAGAAGAACGAGCCGCGCAGCATGCCGTTGGGCAGCTGCTGCTGCAGCACCCACTCCTGCGAGTTGACCTGCTCGGGTCTCAGGCTCGGATCGTTGGTGCGGATGTTGTTGGGGCCGTTGAAGGTCTGGAACATCTCGGCCACGGTGGGGTAGCGCACGCCCTTGCCGAGGGACGCGCGCAGCGCCAGCGTGGGCGAGGCCTGGAACGACAGCGAGAGCTTGGGCGAGAAGTTCGACTGGGCGCGGTCGGCATAGACCAGGTTCTTCGGATTCGGCGCCGCATTGCCGGCGCTGTAGTTGCTGCCGTCGAAGGCCTTCCAGTGCTCCTGCCGGCCTCCGGCCACCAGCAGCCAGGCGGGGGCGATCTGCCAGGCGTCCTGAACGTACAGCGCCTCGGTCTGCGTCTGGCCGTAGGAGTTGGTGTTGAGCGTGCCGGTGTCGCTGCCCAGCCAGTCGGCGATCGGGGCGGTGGCGGTGCCGTAGGTCACCGATTTCAGCTGATAGCGATCATGATGCACCCCGGCATCCAGCGTGTGGGCGCCCAGGCGCCAGGTGCCGCGCAGATCGAGGTTGCGCCAGCCGGTGCCGCTGGCGTCGGTGAGCTGGCCACCGGGGTGCACGTCGCCCAGGCCGGAATCCAGGCCGTTGCTGGGCGTGGCCGTGCGCGACAGGTCTTTCTTCTGGTCGTAGAGGCTGGCCACCAGCTCCCAGTCCCAGGCGCCGCCGGTGTTGGACTTCAGGTTCAGCCCGTGCATCCAGTGCTCGCTGCGGCTGCGGCTGGGCGCCGCAGCGGACACGGTGTAGTCGGCGCCATCGATGCGCACGAACTTGAATGGGTTGGCAAAGCTGGCGCCGGCGTTCCACACCACGTTGCCCTTGGCGTCGCGCAGGTAGCTGTCGACGCTGCCTTCCGATGCGTTCTGCCAGATGCCCAGCGTGACCTGCGCCGTCAGCGCGGGTGAGAAGCGGTAGCCGAGTTTGAACTTGGCGATGTCCTGCACCGTGTGGTCGATGCCGGTGGAGCTGACGATGATGCGCGGCTTGCCGGCGGTGTCGATGTCGCGGATCACATTGGCGCTGTCCACCACGGTGAAGCTGCCCGCCGCAGCCGGCGCGCCGGTCTTGGCGGTGGTGTTGCCGAAGGTCTGCGGGTGGCCGTGGTTGTCCAGGTGGTCGGCCGAGACCCAGTAGAACAGGCCATTCACCGCGTTGCCGAGCGAGGCACTGGCGTGGCCGCCGCTGAAGCTGTCGTGCGTGCCGTACTCCTTGTAGCGCTGGCCGAACAGGTCGAGCTTGACGTGCGCCTCGAACTGGGTGGGCGTGCGGGTGATCATGCGCACCACGCCGCCGGCCGAGTTGCCGGGGTACAGCGCCGAGAACGGGCCGTAGAGCGTTTCGATGCCGGCGATCTCCTCGGGCGAGACCATGCCCCAGCGTGGCGCCGTGCTGAAGCTGTTGTTGAGGAAGTTCGACAGCAGCAGGCCATCGGCATAGACGGTGGTCTGCGCGCTGGCGATCGAGCTGTTCACCCGCATCACCAGCACGCCATTGCGATCACCGATGTAGCGCTCGCGCACATGGGTGCTGGGCAGGTACTGCAGCGCACCAGCGGCGGTGACGGTGTTGATGCTTTCTTCGATCTGCGCGGCGCTGACCGACTCGACGGTGGACGGCAGCGGCGTTGCCGGTGGGGCTTTCTGGCCGGTGACGACGACGGTGCTGTCTGGCGTGGGGGCGCCAGGCGCGTCGGCAGCGGAGGCCGGAGAGGTCAAGACCCAAAGTGCGGCAGCGGCCAAGGTGCTGCGGCGGGGGACGAAGCGGTGTTGAGACATGGCAATTTCCTTCGCAGGCACGCTCGCGCGAGCGTGCCAAGGCCTCGTGCAACACGCAGCCCTTGGGTTGGTGCGGCGGGCCCAACGGGCCGAGGCGTTGTCCTGATGGCGAGACGGCCGCGCTTGGGCCGCCGATCGCGCTTTGAGAAGGCTCAGGACAACGGAGGTGGCGCGCGGGGCTGCGCCGCGCACCAGGCGAAGGTGGGGTGGTGCGCCTGCCAGTAGAGCTTTCGGGCATGGCCTGCGAAAGGTCCATGGGCCGCCACAGCGCCAGGGCGGGAGGCGGCGGAGGCGCCGCGCCCTGGAGCGCACAGAATGGGCAATGGTCCAGGTGAGCCAGGCCAGGCAACTGCGTCGGCTCGCCTGCCACCCCGTTCGGAGACGTGCCCGTTGCCGAGCAGACGACCAACCATGGCGCGGGCGCGTCCGCCAAGGCATGCGACACCGTGGGCGCCAACGCCATGGCCAGCATCGCGAACAGCGCGATCCAGCTCAAGCGGCGGTGCAGGCGTCGAAACAGCGGCATGGTGGGCGATCGGTGGCCGGTGGTGGTGCGGGGGTCAGTGCTTGTGCATGCCTTGGGCTTCACCCAGGGCCTTGACGGGCGCATTCAATTCCACGGTTTCCTTCTTGCCGTCCTTGCCCTGCACCACCAAGGTCAATGGCACGGTATCGCCGGTCTTGAGCGGTGCCTTCAGGTCCATCAACATCACGTGGTAGCCGCCGGGCTTGAGTTCCACCACCTTGCCAGCAGGCAGTGCCAGGCCCTGAGACAAGGCGCGCATCTTCATCGTCGAGCCTTCCATCGTCATCTCGTGAATCTCGACCATGCCGGCCGCGGACGAACTGGCGGACACCAGGGTGCCGCCTTGGGTCGAGGTGATGCGCATGAACGCGCCAGTGGCCTTCTGCTGCGCGACGGTGCCCCGCACCCAGGCGTCCTGGACTGCGGTCTGTGCAAACAGCGCTTGGCTGGCAAGGGTGATCAACGCGGCAAGGGTGAAGGCGCGGAAAGTAGGGCGCATGACATGCTCCTGGGACAGGGTGACGGATTGGCCTGTCGACCCGCTTTGGCGGTGACGCCTGGGCGACGAGCTTTGGTTGGGGTGGATGGCGCAGCGTCGAAGGCGCATCGGCCAGCAGCGCCAGCCTGCGGCGCACCGATGCCTTGGCTCAGCCGTGTCGCGGCGGAGCGCGGGCCTGGGCCCACGACCAGTCGTCGTGGGCGTCTCGCGCAATCGCCCACGAGGCCGGCACCGCATCGGTGAACACGCCGGTCAGCGACCCCATGGCCGCCGTCATGGGCAATGCGGGCGGATCGCCTTGCAGCGAGCACAAGGGGCAATGCTCGATGGCATGCGTGGCCAACTCGAGCGGCGATACGGCCACTGCATTGCCATCGCGGGCGGCCGAGCACACGATGCCCCAGGGTGCCGTGCTGCCCTGCACCAAGGCCATCGCGCGCGAGACCGTGGGCGCCAACATGGCCAGCACCAGGGTGAACAGGGTCACCCAGGCGGCAAGGCGGTTGTGATGGCGCGGGCGCAACATGGGGCGGGAGTGTAGAGGACTTTGCCGCCGCCCCGACTTGACCTGCCTTAAGCGCCGCCGAGGCCGCTACCCGCCGGCGGCGCCCAGTGGTGCCGCTCACCTTGTGCGCTGCGGCACCAGGCGTAGAGCGCGTCGTACACCGGCAGGCCGGCCGCCAGGCAGGCCTGGTCATCGGCATGCTGCGCCGACAGGCCGAGCGACACGGCCAGCAAGCCCGCGCACTGCGGCGCCAGCTCGTGCCGGTCGGTGTCGGCGCCGCGCACGATGGTGGCCAGTTGCTGCAAGGGCACGTCATTCAGTTGATGGCGTTCAATGAAGGCATCGAAGCTGCAGCGCTCGCCCACGTGCGAGTAGGCGACCCCGGGAATGTCGTAGGGCGTGGCGCCTTCCCGTTCGGCCACGGCCAGCACCTGGTCGGCCGGCACGTACAGGAATTCGGCGTGCACATCGATGAAGCGCTTGATCAGCCAGGGGCAGGCGATGCGGTCGATCTTCGGCCGCTCGCGGGTGACCCAGCGTGTGCGTTGGGGCAGCGCAGCGATGGGCGCGCCAGAGGTCTGCCAGGCCGTGTAGCCACCCTCGAGGTGCAGCACGTCGTGGCCCATGGCACGCAGCAGGGCGGCGATGCCCTGGCTGATCTCGTGGCCATGGGCGCAGTAGACGATGCGACACGCCCCGATCGGCAGATCGTCCTTCCAGGTCAGCACGGTCTCGGGGTCGAGCCAGCGGCCGCCCGGAATGTCGCCGCCTTGCTTGCGGCGCGCGACGGCGCGGCGCACGTCGATCAGCTCGAAGGGGGTGGCCGAGGCTTGCAGTGCTTGCAGTCCGGCAATCGTGAGGGTGGTCATGCGTACTCCAGTGTTGGTTTTCAGCGCCACAGCGACAGCGCCAGCCCGAGCAGGGCCGAGCCGATGATGACTTCGATCACGCCGCGTTTGAAGCGCAGCAGCGCCACGGCGGCCAGCCCGGTGAGCACCGCGGACGCGGCATCGAACGGCCCGCCCCAGCCCTGCGGCCACCAGACATGCCAGCCAAAAAACAGCGCCAGGTTGGCAATCACGCCGACCACCGCGGCGGTGATGGCGGTCAGCGGCGCGGTGAAATGCAGGGCGTCGCGGGTCGACTCCACCAGCGGCCCGCCGGCCAGGATGAAGACGAACGAGGGCAGGAAGGTGAACCAGGTGACCAGGGTGGCGGCCAGCGCGCCGGCGAGGAACAGCGCGTCCGGCCCCAGCAAGGCCTTGCTGTAACCGCCGACGAAGCCGACGAAGGCCACCACCATGATCAGCGGGCCGGGCGTGGTCTCGCCCAGCGCCAGGCCATCGATCATCTGCGCGGCACTGAGCCACCCTTGCTGTTCCACGGCGCCCTGGTAGACATAGGGCAGCACCGCGTAGGCGCCGCCAAAGGTGAGCAGCGCGGCCTTGGTGAAGAACCAGCCCATCTGCGTGAACGCGCCCTGCCAGCCGAAGTGCGCCGCGAGCCAGGCCATGGGCAGCGCCCACAGCGCCAGGCCGATGGCCAGCACCGCGGCCAGGCGCGAGGGCTTGAAGCGGGCGTGCTCCGGCGTGGGCGTGCTGTCGTCGATCAGCGCAGGCCCGTAGCCGGCCTTGGCCGCGCCGTGCGCGCCGCCCAGCTGGAACCTCTGCGGCGCATACCGCCCACCGAGCCAGCCGATCAGCGCCGCGCCCAGCACGATCAGCGGGAAGGGCAGCTGCAGCGCGAAGATGGCCACGAACGATGCGCCCGCGATGGCCCACAACACCGGGTTCTTCAAGGCGCGCGAGCCGATGCGGTGCGCGGCCTGCAGCACGATGGCGGTGACGGCCGGCTTGATGCCGTAGAACAGGCCGGCCACGATCGGCTGCTGGCCGTGGGCGAGGTACAGCCACGACAGGCCGATCAGGAGCGCCAGCGACGGCAGCACGAACAAGGCACCGGCCACGATGCCGCCCCAGGTGCGGTGCATCAGCCAGCCGATGTAGGTGGCCAGTTGCTGCGCTTCGGGCCCGGGCAGCACCATGCAGTAGTTCAGCGCGTGCAGGAAGCGGCGCTCACTGATCCAGCGTCGGCGCTCCACCAGCTCGGTGTGCATGATGGCGATCTGCCCTGCAGGCCCGCCGAAGCTCACGAAACCGAGCTTGAGCCAGAAGGCAAAAGCCTGCCAGAAACCGACCGTGGCGGGTGGCGCCAATGCGGCGCCTGGATTGGTCGCGTCGTTCATGCGTTGGCTTCCTTGTCGAATGCAGTCCACAGGCCCTCGAACACGCCGGCGGCGGCGAGGAAGAGCTGGTCGTCGTCGGGCAGCGCATCGCGCATGCCGCTGAGCACGCGCTCCACGCCATCGGCCTCGGGCACGGGTGCCCCGCCGGCATCCAGGCGATGCACCAGGGCACCCAGGCGGCGCAGGGCGGGCGTGGGCAGATCGAAGGCGGCCAGCAGCACTTCAAAGGTGACCCGGGCGCCCACGTGGCTGAACTCCGCGCCGTCGAAGTCGAAGCCCACGGCCTGCGGCGGGCATTGGCGGGCATCGGCCAGCCACAGCAGCCGGGCCTGCGGGTCGATGAAGCGGCGGATCAGCCAGGCGCTTGCGAGGCGGTCCACCCAGGGACGCTGGCGTGTGGCCCAGGTGCGGCCCTGGTAGGCGCTGCGCGGCCGCAGCGGCACCTCGCCCTCAGAGGCCTGCGGCTCGCCGGGTTGCAGCCGGCGGCGGATGCCGGCCAGCAACTCGCCCAAGGCGGCGGCACCCTGGCGCGAGGCCTCGCCCGGCAGGTGGTCGATGGCTTGCAGCGCGTCGAACCGGCGTTGCAGTTCGGCGGCCCGAGCGCCGAGTGCTTCGTCGTCCAATGCGGCTTGGGCAGCGCGCACTTCGGCCACCTCGGCCAGCAAGGCGGCGTACTCGGCGCTGCGGTCGAACAGTGCCGGAAAGTCGTCGTCCGGGCCCGGCACCGCTCCCAGGAGCAGGGCGCTGCCGTCGTGCTCGCGCACATCGGCGGCGATGGCGGCCAGTGCGCGTTGCAGCGCCGGCTGGTCGGGCAGCAGGTAGACCCCATCGCGCAAGACGGCGGCCCCGAGTGCCTTCAGCGCGCGCCAGGCGCGCATGCGCGCCGCGGCATTGCGGGTCGGCAGGGACAGGATCAGCATGGACCAGGACATGGTTGGTAGCATACGCTACATCACGGTAGAGGTCACTACAAAATCTCGGGTCGTACACTCCCGGCACGCACTTCGAAGCCAAGCCATGGACCTGCTCTACAGCCTCGCCGCCATCCTGATCGCCTACCTGATCGGTTCGCTGTCCTTTGCGGTGATCGTCAGCCGTGCGATGGGTCTGTCCGATCCGCGCAGCTACGGCTCCAGAAATCCCGGCGCCACCAACGTGCTGCGCTCGGGCAGCAAGGCCGCCGCCGTGCTCACGCTCGCGCTGGATGCGCTGAAGGGCTACGTGCCCGTGGTGCTGGCGCTGGTGTTGGCGCCGCGTCTTGGTTTCGACGATTTCACGATCGGCTTCGTCGGTCTTGCCGCCTTCCTGGGGCATGTCTGGCCGGTGTTCTTCAAGTTCGAGGGCGGCAAGGGCGTGGCCACGGCGGCCGGAGTGCTGATGGCCCTGAACCCGCTGCTGGGCCTGGCCACGCTGGCCACCTGGGTGATCGTGGCGGCATTCTTCCGCTACTCGTCGCTGGCCTCGCTGGTGTCGGCCGCGTTCGCACCGTTCTATCAATTGCTGATCTGGGGTGGCTCGCCGCTGGTGCTGGCCATCGCGGTGATGAGCCTGCTGCTGCTCTGGCGGCACACGGCCAACATCCAGAAACTGCTGGCCGGCACCGAGAGCAAGCTGGGTCAGAAGGCGCCGCCGCCGCCCGTTGATCACCACGCGCACGGTCACGCGCACGAACATGCCCACGGGCACTCGCACCACCATCCGAAACGAAAAGGAAAGCACTGAAATGGTTCAACGATTCGACGTCGGCGCGCGCATGTCCGAGATGGCCGTGCACAACGGGGTGTGCTATCTCGCCGGCCAGGTGGCGGTGGGCGGTGCGCCCGACATCGGCGGGCAGACGCGCGAGGTGCTCGGCGCCATCGATGCGCTGCTGGCCAAGGCCGGCACCGACAAGACCAAGGTCCTGCGCGCGCAGATCTACCTGGCCGACATCGCGGACTTTCCCGGCATGAACGCGGTGTGGGACACCTGGGTCGTGGCCGGCCACACGCCGCCGCGCGCCACCGTGCAGGCCGCGCTGGCCAAGCCCGAGTGGAAGGTGGAGATCGTCGTCACCGCGGCACTTTGACCCCCCCGGAGCGCCTTCGGCGCCTCCCCCAGGGGGCGACCCCAGCGGACTTGCGGAGCCGGTTCCGCGTCGTCTGCTGGAGGGTGCCGCTACAAGCCCAGCCGGGCCAGATCACCGCGGCCCTGGCGCACCACCACGGCATCCTCACCGGTGAGGTCGACCACGGTGGTCGGGGCCATCGGGCAGGCACCCGCATCGACGATGCCCTGCACCAGTTTCTCGAAGCGCTCTCGAATCTCCTGCGGATCGTTCAGGGGCTGATCCGCGCCCGGCGGGATCAGCGTGGTGGCCAGCAGCGGTTGCCCCAATTCGGCCAGCAGGGCCTGGATCACCGGGTGGTCGGGCACGCGCAGACCCACGGTGCGGCGCGACGGGTGCGCCAGCCGGCGCGGCACTTCCTTGGTGGCGTCCAGGATGAAGGTGTAGGGCCCGGGCGTGCCCAGCTTGAGCAGGCGATAGAGGCGGTTGTCCACCTTGGCGTAGCTGGACAACTCGCTCAAGTCGCGGCACAGCAGCGTGAGGTGGTGCTTGTCGTCCACCTGGCGGATGCGGCGCAGGCTGTCGGCGGCGGCCTTGTCGTCCACATGGCACACCAGCGCGTAGCTCGAATCGGTGGGCACGGCACACACGCCACCGCCATGCAGGATCTGCGCGGCCTGCTTCAGCAAGCGCGGCTGCGGGTTGACGGGGTGGACTTCGAAGTACTGGGCCATGGGTGTGCGCGAGAGCGAGCCCCGATTATCGGGGCTCGATCGCCGCCGCGGGCTTGGCCTGGTTGCGGCGCCGTCCGGCTGATACCGACTTGCATGCAACGCGCCAACTTCGTTGCTTCGCCTTGCCGTGCGACAGCACTGTCTGCGGCTTCGCGCCTGTTTATCGCATTGACTGCAAATCGGTATCAGTGCTTGCTGGCGTTGAGCTGCACCTCGACGCGTCGGTTGGGCAGCAGGCATTCCTGCAGCGGCGGTCCGCCGGCCCTGCGGCCCACGGCCTGGGGCGCCGCGCACGCCTCGATCTGCTGCTGGTCGCCCTTGGCATTGGCCTGGATCATCGTGGCCGGTATGCCACGCCCGACCAGCCAGGCGCGCACGGTGGCGGCGCGCCGTTCGCTCAAGCGCTGGTTGTAGTCGGCCCGGCCGGTGCCGTTGAGGCGATCGGCGTGGCCGATCAATTGCACGGAGTCCAGCGTCAGGCCTTCGCTGCGAACACGACTCAGGGCGGCGTCGAGTTGTTGCAGACTGACCGGGCGCATGTCCTTGGCCGCGTCGCCGTCGAAGTTGAACACCACCTGGGCCAGGAGCTTGATCGCCGTGCGCGTGAGCACGGTGGGCGAGGGTGCCGGCGTGACGGGTGTGGGAGCCGCCGCCACCGGCGCCACTGGCGGCGCGGGCGGGGGCACGCAGGCATCGGCTTGCGCGCGCGCCTCGCCCAGCAGGTCTTCGGCGATCTGCACATAGGGCTTGGCATGGCGCCAGCCTTGCTGGTTGTGCTCGTTGCCGGCATGCACCAGTTCCACCTCGGCACAGGCGACCTTGGCCTGGGCACAACGCCAGCCGGTGTGGCTGCGCAGGCCCTCGGCTTGCAGCCACAGATCGGGCCGCAGGCGGGCCGCGTCGTTGACCAGTGGCGTGTCCATGGGCAGCGGGGAGGTGCCGCGCTCCATGCTGGCGATGAGCTTCTGGCTCTCGGACAGCGCGGCCTGCGGGAAAGCACTGCGGTCGTTTCGCGTGTACTCGTGGAAGCTCACGTCCAGCCAGCATTGCGCCTTGGCGAGGTGGTGATCGCGCACCGCACGGCCGCGATCGTTCAAGCCCTTGATGCGCGCCTGCAGGCCTTCGTAGGCGCTCTGGTCGGCGCTGATGGCTTCATCGGTGACGCGCTGTGCGGGTGGCGTCAGGGTGGTCTGGGCCTGGGCGGCAAAGGCCAGGGCCAGCGCGGCGAGCGCGGCAACGCGGACGGGAGTGGTGAGGGACGTCATGGTGAGGCCTTGTGGTCTTCAGCGATCGAGGCTGCGGTTGATCTCGCGGTCGTCGCGCTTGAACAGGGTTTCGTCGAACTTGAAGCGCAGCCGAAGGTAGAAGCCGCGTTGCGTGTAGTCGTTGGCGGCGAGGTCGCGGTCGGCGCTGAAGCCGCTGACGTTGACGCCGGCAGACAGCCACAGGTTTTTCTTCAGCAGGTAGCCGGCCTCGACGCCCAGCGCATGCTGGCGCGCGCCATCCTGGCCGGTCTGCAGCGCGGCCGCCAACCCCAGGTCCCAGTGCTCGGCGATGTCGTAGACCAGGCGGCCCGCCACCATCTGCGCGCGGAAGCTGCTGCGCGCGCCTTGCTCGAATTGGTCGGTCTGCCACTTGCCGGCGATGCGGCCCGTCACCCACCAGGGGCGCGACGGGTGCCAGTCGGCATGCGCCGAGGCGATCACGGCGCGGGTGGCCAAGGTGCCGGTGATGGCATTGCTGGCATCGCTCTCGCGCTTGATCTCCAGCTTGCCCAGGGCATTGACGCGGTTGGTGTCGGTGTCTCGCCAGGCCAGGCCGATCTGCGCACGGTTCTGCAGCACGTCGCCTCGATCGTTGTAGGCGGTGCGCAGGTAGTGGTTGCGCGCCAGCAGGGTCCAGTCTCGGTCGAGCTTGCGCGCGGCCATCACCTGCCACAGCGTGGTGTCGAAACCTTCGTTGACGCTGGGCGTGTCGGCGATGTCCCCGCTGCGGCGCCACTCGATGCGCGTGCTGCCGCGCCAGAGCGGGTCGGCAGCGTAGTCCAGGCCCGCGCTCAGGGCGGTGGCCTGCGCGGTGCTGCCAGCAAGCACCTGCACGCGTTCGGCGGCCGTGCTCAGGCGCAGGCCGGGCTGCAGATCCCAGAGGTTGCGCACGCCGCTGGCGAGTTGCAGGTCGCGGCCGCCGATGGCGTCGCGCAGACGGTACTCGCTGAACAGCTGCGTGTCGCGCCAATGGCTGGTGTCCGCGCCGAACACCAAGGCGTCGGCGGTGCGGCCGGTGGCGCTGGTGCCTTGCACCTGCGTCCAGCCCGCCTGGTGTTCCCAGCGCGTGTAGAGGCGGGCACGCTCGGACAGCTGGTAGTCGGCACTGAGTGCAACCCGCGTGCGCTCGTCGCCCGAGATGGATTGCTCGACCTCGGCACCCAGGCGCAGGCGCGCGCTGGCGCGCCAGCCCAGACCCAGCCGCAGGCCATCGCTGTCCAGGCGCGTGCCGGCGGGCAGCGGCGAGATGACCGTGCCCAGACTGCGCGACTGGATTGACGGCAGGCCGGTGAGTGGATCCAAGGCCTGGTTGCCATAGCCCAGCAGGCCGCCACCCGAAGCGGATGCGAAGGTGCTGCCCAGGCCGTCGGTGCCCGCAAAGGGCGGGGCGGTGCTGCCGTTCGCCTGCTGTCCGATGGTCTCGCGCGCATTGCGCCAGCCGGCCTCGAGCGTGAGCGTGTCGGTGGCGGTCCAGCGCAGGCCCGCGTTGGCGCTGTGGCGTTCTCCGCCGCCTGGGTTGCGGTCCTCGCTGCGTCGCAGATCGCCGACCAGTTTGACGTTGTCGCTCAAGGCCAGGCTGCCCTCGATCTGCGCTTCGCCACGGCCGCCCTGCAGCGGCGCTGCGGGGTTCTGGAAACCGGGGTCGCTGCGGCCGATGAAGGCGCGGGCCTTGGCGCCTTCGCTCTCGTGGGCCAGTTCCAAGCGCCAGGCCTTGCCGCTCACCTCGCCTTGGGTGTTGGCCAGTCCGACCGCGCCGGTCTGGTTCACAGGGTTTGTGTTGACCTCGCTGCTGGAATGGGCGAGCTCGGCCACGATGGCGCTGCGTTCACCCAGGCGCAGCGTGGCATTGGCGCTTTGCAGCTTGTAGGGCGCCAGGTGGTTGAGGTCCTCGGCCACCGATGCGCCCAGCTCGAGCTGGGCGCTCAACCGGGCCTGCAGGTCGCCGCCATAGACCCAGAACTTGGACCCGCCCTGGTCCACCTCGTAGGTGATGCGCAGCGAGACGGGGTTGAGCTCGCTGTCCACCGAGGGCATGAATTGCGTGAGCAGCAGCCGCCCGGAGAAGGGCTCGAAGCTGTAGTCCACCAGGCGCTGCAGCGGCTTGACGCTGACGATGCGCGCCGGCTGGAAGCGGTCGCGCACGACCATCTCCACCTTCTCGCTGCCTTCCACCGCGCCGCTGTTGCGCAGGCCATAAGGGCCCGAGCCCTGGCTGGCCAGCTCCTCCACCACCTGGCGCAAGGAATCGTTGAACGCGAACACGTTGCCCGTGATCGCGCCCTGCTCATGGTGCGCACGCACGCCCGTGGCGCTGCGGTTGTATTGGCCCAGGCTGCGCTGCTTCAGCGAAGCCACGCTGCCTTGCCCGATGGGCTGGCTGAAGCCATCGCCGGTGACGAAGTCGCCATAGAGCACATAGCTCTTGGCCTTGTCCACGCGCACGTAGAGGCGATCACCGGAGCGGGCATCGAAGCTGCGCAGCGAAGCATCTCCATAAACCGGATACAACGCGTCCGGCTGGATGTCTCGCAGCAGTCGGGCGCGGGTTTCCTTGTCGGAATCGTAGGCGGCGGTGAGCAGCAGATTGCCAGAGATCGTGCCCTTGATGAAGAAGGCGGCGCGGGCGGCGGCGTGGGCCTTGCCTTGGTTGAAGTCGCGCGACCAGTTCGTCAACTCCTGCTCGAAGGCGTCGCCCCGACGCACTGGGTCGATCAACGTCTTGTTGCGGAAATTGACAACGCCTTCGACCAGGCCGGCGGCGATCATCGGGCGCAACTCGGGTACGAAGCTGACGGCGCCTTGGGCCTGTGCCGCGCCGGCCGTCACGCGCAGCCGAACGTCCTGCGCTTCGGCTGGCGCGATGAGGCTGAGGCGAACCAGCCCGTCCTTCACGGGGATCTGCACACCCGGCACGGCACGGTCGGCATCGAGTGCGCGCGGTCCGAACTCGTCGGTGCGGGCGCCATCGAGCTTGAGGCGGCCGCCGGAGTGCTCCACGGTCACGAAGGCCGCGCCGCTGAGCGGCCGGCCCTGCGCATCGAGCAACCGCACCGTGAGCTGCACCGTGCTCTGGCCGTCGGCGGGGACAGCATCGCGGTCGACCTCCACCACGACTTGGGCGACGGCGGCGTTGGCGGCGTAGTCCCCGTGTGGCAGCACGCGCGCGGCGTCGAGGGCATCGGCACCGGGCTGACGCGGCGTGAGCGCCGTCGCGCTGCCCTGCACCGGTGTGTAGCGCACATCAGTGGGCAGGCCGGCAGGCGCCTGGCCCTGCGCCTGCGCCGTGTTGGCCAACAGCGGCAACAGCAGGGCTTGCGAGATCAACCGGGCCAGGCGGCGGGGTTGCGGGGTGGCGCCGCCGCGGCGGCGCAAGCGATCAGCGCGTGCCATGGCGGGCCTCCTTCGCAGCGGTGGAGGGCGCATCGGGTGCGTCACCCGGGCTTCGGCCGGTGGGTGGTGGCTGGTTCATGGGCAAGCCCGGCACGGGCCGGCTCTGTTCGTCCACCTCGGGCACATCGGGCGCCAGGGCGGGGGTGTTGGCGCGGGCCTTCGGCACCTGCTGGTTGGCGCCATCGGTGCCTTGCTGCGGGCTGGTCAGCGTGCTCAGGCCGTGGGCCTTGCTGTCGAAACGCAAGGCGGGCTGACCGGGCTTTTCGGTCTCGGGCGCGCGCACCTCGCCTTGGGCGCGGCGCGCCTTGACCTGTTCGATCACGGTGTTGGAGCAACTGCCCTCGATGAAGTCGGCACGGTGCATCTCGCCGCTCTTCAGATCGAGCCACAGGCTGCCTGCATCGCCCAGGTTGCGGTTGCTCGACGTGGTCAGGCGTCCACCGCGCGGCAGCGTGAGCGGATCGATGCGCAGCACGTGGCTCCTGGCCGGCAGGCCACAGACCGAGTACTTGCCTTCGGAGTCAGAGATCAGCGTGGTGCCGTCCTGCATCACCAGTCGCACGCCGGGGATGCCGAGCTCTTCGGCGTCCTGTACGTGGTTGCCATTGCAGTCGACGAACACCTTGCCGAGCACGCAGGCCTCGGCGGCAAAGACAACGCCGGTGAGTTTCACCCGGTGCTGCGCCTCGTTGCTGGCCACGCTGCCCTCGCGCGGCGCGAAGCCGCCGGGCGCCGTGCATGTCGGGCCTTTCGCGCAGCCGTAGACGGTGGCGCGGTTGATGCCGTCACCCTGCAAACTGCCGGCGTCGGCACGGGCGCGGTAGGTCAGTGTGACCGAGCCACTGGCGGGCATGGCACCCAGCTCGAAAGCGAGCGTCGGGCCGCGGCCGCCTGCCGGATCGGCGATGGCCTGTTCGCCCACCCTTGCGGTACCGGCCACGTAGGTGAAGCCGAGCGGCAGTTGGTCCACCACGCTCAGGTGGGCGGGCGGCGTGCCCGAGGCGAGTGTCAGCGTGATCGTGTAGCGCACGGTATTGCCCACCTCCAGCGTCTGGCGGTCGCTGGTCTTGCGCAGCAGCAGCCGTGCTGGTACCGGGGGCGCGGCCTTGTCGAGCGGGATGTGGTTGTGGGCCACATCGGCCGTGCTGGAGCCCAGGTTCAGCTCCAGGTAGTAGGTGGTGCCTGTGCCCACGGGCGCGCTCGGCGGCACGGCCTGCGCTTGCACCACCTGGGTTTCACCCGGTTTGGCGGACACGATCAGCGGTGCAGTTGCCGGCGGGATGACCTTGGAAGTGAAGGCCTGGCCAGGCGGTGGCGTGACCTGGATCGCGAAGCTGCACAAGGCCGGGGCATTGGGCAGCAAGACGAAGGTGTAGACCCCGTCGGCCCCGGTGACCATCGAGATCGACGCGCCGTTGACGGTGTAGCCGCCAGTGGACGCGCCAATCACCTGTTGGGCCGGTGACCAGCCCGGGCAGTTGCCACTGGGGGCCAGCGTCACGACGGCGCCGGGCACAGGCTGACGCGTCAGCGAGTCATAGACCACGCCGGTGGGCGTGATGACCACGGAACTGCTCGCGCGGCAGGCGTTTTGCGTGGCGGGTGTGGTGCACAGCGGCAAGGCCGATGGAAGGCCGTTGAAGGCCTCTCGCTCGGCAGGGGTGGGCTGCGCCGATTCGGGCTCGCCACCGCCTTCGACCAAGGCCGCGTTGCTCAGCGTCGCACCCGCCGTCAGCGTGCTGGCCAGGCTGACCTGCACGGCGATGTCGTTCGCCTGGCCCCCTGCGGCAAGCACCGTGGCGCTGCTGCAACTGAAGCTGCTGGCGCCGACGGCACCGGTGCAGGCCCAGCCGCTGCCGCTGGGTATGGCGGCCAGCGTCATGCCTGCCGGCAATCGGTCAATGACGCTGATGCTGCCGCTGCTGGCGCCGGCGCCACGATTGCGCACCCGCAGCGTGTAGCTGGCGCTGCGGCCGGGCGTGAAGCTGGCGGCCCCGGAGACCTTGCTCACCACCAGGTCTGGGGGCAGCGGCGCCGGCATGACGGTGGTGTCCACGCGGCAGGCGTTGGCCGTGGCGGGCTGCGTGCACAGGGGCAGGGCCAACGGGTTGCCGCCGAAGGCCTCGCGTTCTGCCGGCGTGGGCTTGGCCGAATCCGGCTCGCCGCCGCCTTCGACCAGGACCACGTTGCTCAGGCTGATGCCGCCGGTGAGCGCAGGGGCCAGATTCACGCCCACCGTGATGGCCGGCGCCTCGGCGCCTGCGGCCAGGACGGCGGCGCTGCTGCAACTGAAGCTGCTGGCGCCCACGGCGCCCGTGCAGGACCAACCCGTGCCGCTGGGCGTGGCGGCCAGGGTCATGCCGGCCGGCAGTCGATCGCTCAAGCTGTAGCTGCCGACGCTGGCGCCGGAGCCCAGGTTGCGCACGCGCAAGGTGTAGGCCCCGTTGGCGCCGGCCGTGAAGTTGGCCGCGTTGGCCGCCTTGGCCACGACCAGGTCGGGACTCGGTGCCTTGGGCGTCACGGGCGTGTCCACGCGACAGGCGTTCTGGGTGGCGGGTGTGGTGCACAGCGGCAGGGCCGACGGGTTGCCGTCGAAGGCCTCGCGCTCCGCTGTCGTGGGCCTGGCCGAGTCCGGCTCGCCGCCACCTTCGACCAGGGCCACGTTGCTCAGGCTGACACCGCCAGCGAGCGCAGGGGCCAGACTCACGCTCACCGTGATGGTCGGCGCCTCGGCACCGGCAGCCAGCACCGCGGCGCTGCTGCAACTGAAGCTGCCGGCGCCCACGGCGCCCGTGCAGGACCAGCCCGTGCCGCTGGGCGTGGCGGCCAGGGTCATGCCCACGGGCAGGTGGTCGCTCAAGCTGTAGCTGCCATTGCTGGCACCGGAGCCCAGGTTGCGCACGCGCAGGGTGTAGCTGCCGCCGGCACCTGCGGTGAAAGGGGCGGCATTCGCCGCTTTCGTCACCACCAGGTCGGGTGTCGCGGCGACCTTGGGCAACTCGCCGAAGTTGTTTTCGGTGGAGCCACCTGCGGGCAGGCTGCCGATGCGGATGACATTGGCGGCCGGGCTGTCGGCGGCCGTGCCCGGATTGGTGCTGGCATCGGTGTGCGTGGTGGGTTGGGTCTCGCACAAGGTGTAGGCCTTGCCGGCTTGCACCTGCGTGAAGGCATAGGCGCCAGTGGCATCGGTGACCACGCTGGCCAGTGGGATGCCGGTGCAGGTGGCGCCGGCGTAGAGCGTCACGACCACGCCGGCGAGGCGTCCATCGGCGCCGTCCAGGCGCCCATCGCGGTTGCTGTCGATGTAGACCGTACCGCGGATCACCGGGGCCACCACCTCGGTGGGCAATTCGCCGAAGTTGTACTCGATGCCGTCGGCGCCGCCAGGCAGCGCGATGCCACCGATGGCGCTGGGCAGCACCGAAACGGGCGTGGCGTTGCCGCCCAAGTTGCCCGCCACCGTCTGGCCATTGCGCGTGGCCGTGCCGTTGAAGGCCGGTTGCTGAGCCTGCTCGGTGACGGTGTAGCCGCCGGGCCCGCTGGCGGTGAGCTCGTCGAAGCGCCAGTCGCCATTGCTGTCGGTGGTGGCGCTGCGCTGCACCGGGTTGCCGAGCACATCGGTGCCGGTGAGCGTGACGACGACGCCCGGGATGCCGGCATCGCCCGTGCGTTGGCCATCGTTGCTGGCGTCCAGGAATACATGGCCGGCGATCGAGCCCAGGCGCTCGCCGAAATGATTGTTGGGCGAGCCGCCGGAGGGCAGGCTGGCGATGACGATCAGGTTCGGGGCCGGATTGCTGCCGCCCGGGCCTGCCAATTCAATGCCCTGCCCGAAAGCGGAAGGCTGGGTCTCGCACACCGCATAGGGCTTGCCGACGTCGAGGTTGGCGAAGCTGTAGCGACCCTGCGGGTCGGTGAGGTTGGCGGTCAGTGGTGTGCCGCTGCAGGTGGTGCCAGCGTAGAGCGTGACGGTGACTCCGCTGATGAAACCGTCCGTGCCGACGTCGAGTTGGCCGTTGCGATTGCGATCCAGGAACACCGTGCCCGATATGAAGGCGCGCTCGATTTCACCGAAGTTGTATTCGGTGGCGGTGACGCCGGCGGGCAGCACGATGCGCGTGATCGCGCTCGGTGTCGCTGCAGGCGTCGTGGCGCTGCCGCCGTGACTGCCGGGCACGGTCTGGCCATTGCTGGTGGGCACGCCGTTGAACACGGGCTGCTCGGCCTGCTCGGTCACGCTGTAGCCGGACGGTCCCGAGGCCGGCAGGTCGGCGAAGGCCCAGGCGCCGTTGGCGTCGGTGGTCGTGGTGCGGGTGACGCCGCGTCCGGCCGCGTCCACGCCGCTGAGGGTGATGGTGACGCCGGGCAGGCCGGGCTCGCCCGTGCGTTGCCCATCGTTGTTGCGGTCCAGGAACACGTTGCCGGCCAAGGTGCTGGCCAGTTCACCGAAGTGGTTGCCGTTCGAGCCCGTGGCGGGCAGGTTGCCCACCGTGATCGCATTGGCCACGGCGCTGCTGGCGCTGTTGCCAGGGTTGGTGGCCGAATCGCCGTAGCCCAGCGGCTGGACCTCGCACACCGTGTAGGTGCTGCCAGCCAACAGGCCACCGAAGCCATAGTTGCCATTCGAGTCGGTGCTGGCGCTGTCGATCACGGGACCTTGGCAGTTGCTGCCGGGATGGAGCTCGATGCGCACACCGCCCAGGCCGACATCGGCCGCATCCAGCGTGCCGTTGGTGTTGCGGTCGATGTACACGCGGCCGCTGATGCCGGTGGTCAGGATCTCGCCGAAGTTGTATTCGGTGCCGTCCACGCCGGCCGCCAGGGGGATCGCGGCAATGGCACTCGGCCTTGCCGACGGGCTGGTGGGCACACCGCCCACGGAGCCGGCCAGGGTCTGCCCATTGGACGTGACGCTGCCGTTGTACAGCGGCTGCTCGATCTGCTCTCGCACCGTGTAGCCTGCAGCGCCAGCGGCGGGCAGGTCGATGAACCGCCAGGCGCCCGCGGCATCGGTGGTCGTGCTGCGATTCACGGCCTGGCCACTGGCGTCCAGACCGCTCAGCGTGATCGTTACCCCGGCGAGCGCAGGATCGCCCGCGCGCGAACCGTCGTTGGCCTGGTCCAGGAACACGTAGCCGGACAGCGATCCGCCGCGCTCGCCGAAGTTGTTGGCCGGTGAGCCCGAGGCGGGCAGGCTGCCGATGCTGATCACGCCGCTGGCGCTGCTGACGCCACCGGTGCCCGGGTGGGTGGCGCCGTCAGCGTAACCGGCAGGTTGGGTCTCGCAAACCGCGTAGGGCAGGCCCGCCACCTGGCGCGGGAAGCTGTAGTTGCCATTTGCGTCGGTGACGACGGTGGCCTTCAATTCACCGGCACAACTGTTGCCCGCATGCAGCGTGAGCGTGACGCCAGCCAATCGCCCGTCGGTGGGCGTGGGGTCGAGCGCGTTGTTGTGGTTGCGGTCCAGGTAGACCGTGCCGCTGATCACCGCCGCGCCGATTTCACCGAAGTTGAACAGCGTTGCGTCGGCACCGCTGGACAGGTCGATGCTGGCAATCCGGTCGGTGTCGGAGCCGCCGCCATTGGGCTGGGCGATGCAACCGGTGACGCAGGCGTTGCCGTTGACCAGGCCCGGGTTGACGGGGCCGTTGATGAGTTCGGCCGGGCTGGCGGGCAGGGGCTCTTCGAGCGTGTAGCTCAACAGCGGGTCGAGGTCGGTGAAGCGGTAGAAGCCGCTGGCGTCGGTGCTGGCCGTGGCCACCACGGCTTGTGTCGCGGCGTTGAGCAGGCGCACCGTGGCGCCGGCAATGGGCGTGTCCAGCGCCGGGTTGCGCGTCCCGTTGCGATCGACGTCGACATAGACAAAGCCCGACAGGCTGGGCCGGCGCAACTCCGGGAAGTTGTAGTTCAGCCCTGCGTTGTTGCCGCCAACGACGACGCCGGCGTAGCTGGAGTTGCCCGTCGCACCGCCCGCGGCATGGGTGCCGCCCAGGCTGGGCGCGGCCGCGCCACTGGTGGGCGGCAGGCTGGGTGAGTTGCCGTAGCCCGTGGGTTGGGTTTCGGTGACCGTGTAGCCGGCAGGGCCGGACGGTGCCAGGTTGTCGAACAGGTAGTCGCCGCTCGAGTCGGTGGTGGTGCTCAGGCTGACGGCGTTGCCATAGGCGTCGGTGCCGGTGAGCGTGACGGTGACGCCGGCGATGCGCGGCTCGCTGGCAGCGGCTTGCGGCGTGCCGCCATTGGCGCCGCTGCGGTCGCGGTCCTCGAACACCGTGCCGGCCAGCGAGGACTTGGTGACAGCGATCGGCACCGAGGCACTGTTGTTGCCAGGCACCGGATCGATGCCGCCGATCTTGGCGGGATCGGTGTCGACGGTGGCGGTGTTGGTGGCCGCGCCGCCAGCCGGCAGGGTGTCGAAGCGCGCCGGGATGACGATCGTGACGGTGCCCCCGTGGTTGAGCAGACCCAAGGCGCAGGCCAGGTTGCCGGAGGCGACGGAGCAAGTGCCCGAGGCTGCGGGCGCGGTCTTGGTCCATTGAACGGCGCCAGTGATGGCAACGCCGGCGGGCAGCGCGTCGGTGAGGTCGGTCTGCAGCGAGTTGCCGGGGCCGTGGTTGGTGACGGTGACGGTCCAGGTGAAGGCTTGCTTCACGGTCACGTTGGGGGTACTCACTGCCTTCTGCACCGCCAGGTCGATGCGCTGCCGCACCGTGGTGGCTTCACTGATGGTGTTGTTGCCGGCGTTGGTGTCGGGCTCGTTGGATGAGACGCTGGCCGTGTTGTTGAACACATCGCCCGCCGCGGGCGGGCTGTCCAGGGCCTCGAAGCGCAGGAAGATGTCCTTGCTCTGCCCTGAAGCCAGATCACCGATGGCGCTGCCCGTGCTCGCGTTGCCGGCCGGCAGACTGCAGGTGAAGGGCGGCAAGGCGCTGCCGGGTGTCGAGGTCTGGTTCACGCTCGAACAAAGCGACGGCGAATTGCACGTGGCACTCTGGGCGCCTGTCGTGTCGCAGACAAAACGCACACGCTTGCCCGCCGGTGGCAGCATGCTCTCGGTGATGCGGGCAGCGGTGGCGTAGGACGGGCCGCCGCTGGTCACTCGCACGCGATAGTCGAGGAAGGCGTTGCCGTCGAAGGGCACCGGGTCCACGAAATCGATCTTGTTGACCAGCAGATCCACCGCCGCCGGGTTGATGGCCAGCGTGGCTGATCTGCTGTTGTTGCCGTTGTCGCCGCCAGCCGGGTTCTCGACCGAGCTGGTGGTGATGCTGGCCGTGTTGGACCAACTGCGCACCGGGTTGCCGGTCTGGAAGTTCGGTCGCAGTACCAGGGTGATGGTTTGGGACTCGTTGTTGGCCAGTGTGCCGATGTTGCAGCTGAAGGCAGCAGAACCGCTGATCACGTCGCCCACGGCGACGCCGCTGCCACTGCAGCTGCCCTTGCTGCTGGTGAAGGAGAGCACGGTGGCGCCACTGTCGCCTCCAGGGATCGCAAAGACGTCGTTGACGACCACGTTCTGCGCGATGGACGGCCCGTTGTTGCGATAGGAAATCACATACGTGGTGGGCTCCCCGGCGCGCACGCTGGCCGGGGTGGTCGTCTTGCCGACCAACTCGACATCGGCCACCGGATCGATCTGCACGGTGTCCGAGGCGCTGTTGTTGCCGGCCACCGGGTCGCCCTGCACGGTGTTGGCCACGGTGGCCGTGTTGGTGAAGCTGCCGTCCAGCAGGGGGCGGTTCACCGTGATCGGCACCGTCACGGTCTCGCCGGCATTGAGCGCGCCGCCGGTCTGGGTGCAGGTGACCGTGGCGCCGGAGATGCCGCAGGCGAAGGTCGCCGTTCCGGCACTGACGTTGGCCGTGACGGGCTGGATGGTGGTGCGCCCGCTGATGTAGGCCGGCACGGTGTCGGTGATGACGACGCCGCTGGCGGCGTTGCCGGCCGTGAGGTTGTTGACGGTGAGCGTGTAGGTGACCGAGCCTTCGCTGCTGGAGACAATCTTGTCGCCGCCGCTGGGCGTGGTGGTGGCCTTGGCAATGCTCAGGTCCGGCGTCAGCACCGTGGATGTGGCGCCCGCGCTGGCGCAGTCGTTGGCGCCGTTGGGATCGCCTTGAGCCGGCGGCGATGCGGTGGTTCCCAAAGCCGCCCCAGGCGGAACCGTGCTGCCGGTGCAGGCGATGTTGGTGAGGTTGCCGGAGCCGGTGGCGGTGGTGGTCAGGGTGAGCGTGGGCAGGCTGGCGCCGACCGCGAGCCCGCCGGCATTGGCGTGATCGCAGGTGACGGTGCCGGCGTTGTTGGCGCAGCTCCATCCCGCTCCGCTGAAACCGACGTAGGTTTCACCGGCGGCCAGCACATCGATGATGCGCAACAGGCCGGTCGCCGTGCGCGGTCCGGCATTGGTGAGCACCATCGTGCTGGTCATGTTGGCACCCAGGGCCACCGGATTGGGCGACTTGGACTTGGACAGCGACAGGTCAGCGCCGTCGGGCAGCACCAGGAAGTTGGTGGAGGCGGTGTTGTTGCCGGGCACCGGGTCGGCCGAGCTGGTGCTGGCCGTGGCGCTGTTGGTATAGGACGTGCCGGCCGGGCCCACGGCGGCGTTGTTCGGGGCCGTTGCGACGATGGTGATGTCGTCGGTGGCGCCCAGCGGCAGGGCCGCGCGCGTGCAACTGACCTGCTGGCCCACTGCACCACAAGCCCAGTTGGGGCCGCTGGCGGACACATAGACCCAGCCCGCTGGCAGGTTGTCCACCACGGTCACGTTGTTGGCAGCGGCCGGGCCGGCGTTGCGTGGCTTGATCAGGAAGCTGACGGCCGATCCTGCGATGGCCGGGGTGCCGGAGGTGACCGTCTTCTGCGCGATCTGGACGTCGGCACCGGGGATCACCGCAGTGCTGACGCTGGCCGTGTTGTTGCTGTTGTCCGGATCGGCGACGCCACCGGTGGGCGCCGGGGAAATGGTGGCTGCATTGGTGACCGTGCCGCTGGCGGTGTTGACCTGGGCGACGATGGTGATGATCGGAATGGCGCCGATCGCGTGAGGGCCGTTGCGGTCGCAGGTGACCGTGCCCGCGCTGTGACTGCAGGACCAGCCCGAGCCGGAGGCCGAGACAAAGCTGGTCAGGGGCGGCAGGTTGTCGATGACGCGCAGGTTGCCCGAATCGTTGGGGCCGGCATTGCTGGGCGTGAGGGTGTAGCTGAGATTCGCGCCGCCGGCCACCGGGTCAGGTGAAGCGGACTTGGCCAGCGACAGATCGGCGCCCTGCGTCACCGTGGTGATCTGGTTCTGAACGTTGTTGCTGGCGTTGCTGTCGTTGCTCGCCGTGAGTGTGGCGGTGGCGTTGATCGTGGCCGGTCCGGCCACGACGGCTTTCATGGTGATCGACAGGCTGCGCGGGTCGGCGCCATTGCCGGCCACTGCGCCCACCGTGCAGACCACGTTGCTGCCCACCAAGGCGCACGGTGCGGCGGCGGAGACGAACTGCGCACCCGCAGGCACTGGCACGGTCACCACGACGTTGGTGGCGGCATCGGCGGCGTTGTTGTCCACGCCCACGCTGTAGACGTAGAGGCCGCCAGCGGGCACGGGGTCCGGGGTGTCGGTGAAGCCGGTGATCTGCGGGTCGGCGGCGGCTTGCGCCAGCGCGGGCAGACCGAGCAACAGGGCCAGTCCCCAGGCGCGCAGCAAGGAGGCATGGCCTCGAATCGCCGGCGCTGTGCCGAACCGATGAACCCACTTCAACCGCTTGAAACCTGCCCGCACCGTCCACTCCTTGAATCTTCGGATGGCCCCTGATGGGCCTGGCACCGACTCAAGAAACCCGTGATGCGTTGCGACGCCGCAATGGCCAAGGCCAACGGGACGTTACCCAAGACGACATTTGCACGGGCCTCTGCGGACCACTGGGGCGGGATGCTAATCGCTCAACGGTGCGCCCGATGTTCACGGTTTCACCGGCTTGCATTTCGTCACGTCGCGTGGGACCCGCCCCCCGGGAATGAAGGGGACGCCAGCGCGTCAAAGGCAGCGCCGGCCAGACCAAAGGATGGGTCGACGCTCGACCAAGGTTCAGGCTTCAGCGGCGGCCGGGCCGCACGCGATCGGTCAGTGCCTGCCAGATGGGCCGCAACGCCGCGGCCAGGTCGGGCAGTTGGCCCAGGTCGAGTCGGCTTTCGTTCGGCGAGTGGAAATCGCTGCCGCGCGAGGCGTACAGGTCGAACTCGTCGGCCATCTCGGCGTACTTGCGCACGTCGCCCAGGCCGTGGCTGGCGGTGACCACCTCCACACCCGCGCCGCCGTGGGCCTTGAACTCGCTGAACAGCGCGAATTCAACCGTGGGCGTGAATCGATAACGTCCTGGATGAGCGATCACTGCCAGGCCGCCGGCTTGGGTGATCCAGCGCACGGCCTCGCCCAGTCCGGCCCAGCGGTGGTCCACGAAGCCGGGCTTGCCGTGCGAGAGGTAGCGGCGGAACACCGAACCGAAATCGGTACACACGCCGGTCTCGACCAACCAGCGGGCGAAGTGCGTGCGCGAGACCAGGTCCGGATTGCTGACATAGCGCAGCGCGCCTTCGTACGCGCCCTGCAGCCCCACCATGGCCAGGCCTTCGGCCATGTCGTGGGCGCGCTGGGCACGGCCCAGGCGGATGCGGGCCAAGCCAGCGTGCAAGGCGACATCGTCCACGTCCATGCCGAGGCCGACGATGTGCACGGTCTCGCCGGCGAAGCTCACGGAGATCTCGACGCCGCTGAGCCAGTCCAGGCCCAGTTCGCGCGCGGCCTGGGCGGCCTCGTGCTGGCCGCCGATGTCGTCGTGGTCGGTCAGGGCCCACAGTTGCACCTGCTGGCCGCTGGCGCGCTGCGCCAGGGCTCGGGGGCTGAGGGTGCCGTCGGATCGGGTGGAGTGGCTGTGGAGGTCGGCGTTCAGGGTGTGCACGAAGGGGATTGTAGGAAGCGCAGCGTGGGCCGGTGCGACTGCTTTGCGCCCGACGGCCATGCGGGCCGGACGTCACTCGACCGCAGCCTCCACCACCATCTGCAGGCGCTGCTGGCCCTGGAACTCGTCCAGGCTCAGGCGATAGGCCAGGCGCACCTGGGCCGGCACCGGCTCGGCGTGGCCGAACCAGATCGCGTCACGCACCACGCCGGCGTGGCGCACGCGCAGCTTCAGATGCTTCTCACCCACGAGCCGCTGCTGGAGCACCTGCACCTGATCACAAAACACGGGGGCTTCGAAGCCCTGGCCCCAGACCTGGTCGTCGAGCTGGCGCACGGTGGTGGCGTTGAAATACTCGGCCTCCAAGGGCCCATCGGTGGCCATGCTGCGGCTCAGGGCCTCGGGTAGCAGCCACTGCCGCGCCACCGCTTGCAGGGCCGCGGCAAAGGTGTCGAGGCCGTCTTCCGCCAGCGTGCAGCCGGCGGCCATGGCGTGGCCGCCGAAGCGCACCAGCAGACGCGGTTGCCGCTTGGCCACCAGATCGAGTGCGTCGCGCAGGTGAAAGCCCGCGATGGAGCGGCCCGAGCCCTTGAGCAGGCCATCCGCGCCGCGCGCGAAGACGAAGGTGGGCCGATGCAGCCGGTCCTTCAGGCGCCCGGCCACGATGCCGACCACGCCCTCGTGGAAGGCCGCGTCGAACAGCACCAGCGCCGGCGGCGCCTCGCCCGCCGGCATCAGGCGCTCGAGTTGTGCTTCGGCCTGCTCGCGCATGCCGGCTTCCACTTCACGGCGCTCGCGGTTGATGGCGTCCAGTTGAGCCGCCAGCGCAGCGGCGCGTGCGGGGTCGTCGGTGCGCAGGCATTCGATGCCCAGGGTCATGTCCGACAGCCGCCCTGCGGCGTTGATGCGTGGCCCGAGCGCAAAACCGAAGTCGAACGCGGACGCCCGCTGCGGCGAGCGGCCTGCCGCAGCGAACAACGCGGCCACGCCGGGCTGCATGCGACCCGCGCGCACGCGCTTCAGGCCTTGTGCCACGAGGCGGCGGTTGTTGTCATCCAGGCGCACCACGTCGGCCACCGTGCCCAGCGCCACCAGGTCGAGCAAGGCATCCAGGCGCGGTTGAGCGCTCGCATCGAAAGCGCCACGCGCGCGCAATTCGGCTCGCAGTGCCAGCAGCACGTAGAACATCACGCCAACGCCGGCCAGCGACTTGCTCGGGAAGCTGCAGCCCGGTTGGCTCGGGTTGACGATGACGTTCGCGTCCGGCAGCTCGACGCCGTCGGCGCCCTGGGCGGGCAGGTGGTGGTCGGTGACCAGCACGCGCAGGCCGAGCGCGCGTGCATGGGCCACGCCGGCCACGCTGGCGATGCCGTTGTCCACGGTCACCAGCACATCAGGCCGATGTGCCATGGCCAGGTCCACGATGGCTGGCGTGAGGCCGTAGCCGTGCACCTGCCGGTCGGGCACCACGTAGTGCAGTTGATCGGCACTGGCGCCCAGCATGGCCAGGCCACGCAGCGCAACGGCACAGGCGGTGGCGCCGTCGCAGTCGTAGTCGGCCACCACGCAAAGCCGCTCATTTCGGATGATGGCATCGGCGAGCAGGGAGGCGGCCTCGACCGTGCCCTTGAGCGCGTCGGGCGGCAGCAGGCGGGCCAGGCCATCGTCCAATTCGTCGGGGCTGCGCACGCCGCGCGAGGCAAACAGACGGGCGAGCAGTGGGTGCACGCCGGCTTGCTCGAGGGCAAAGGCCACGCGCGGCGGCACATCGCGCAGGCGCAAGGTGGGTGTTGCGGCCACAGCGGCCGGAGCGTCGGGCGCGGTCACAAGGGGGCCAGCAGGTCGGGTGTGGCGCGCCGCTGCCAGGTGCCCGCCAGCCGTTGCCAGAGGCTGCGTGGCACGGCCTCCCAGCGCTGGGCGAGGCGCTCGCCACACAGGGTGAGCTGGACCGGACCGGTGGCACGGTTCAACGCGGCAACGGGCCCGGCGTCCAGCGCCAGCCAGCCTTCGCGCCAGGCGGCCCAGTCCTCGGCGAGTGCGGGTTGGCGCAGGCGCTCATCCACCTCGGGACCTGCGTTTGCGGCCACGGCCTGGGCGCGGCCGCAGCCACTGCACCAGAACGAGTTCACCGTGGGCAGTCCGGCGGCCTCGCGCTGGTCGTTCAGCGGGTGCGTGTAGAGCAGCATCTGCACTTCATTCTGCAGTCGGCGCAGCAGGCGCGCGCTGCGCTGGTCCGGCAGCCAGGGGTCGACGTTGCGACCCACGGCGCGGTCGATCGACGCGGTGGCCAGGTCCTGGAACAGCGGGTGCGTGGCCAGCCATTGCTGCGGTCCCACCCAGTGCAGGCCGAAGCCTTCGCTGTCGAACAGGTAGCGCAGGTCATCGAACAGCTGGCGCGACGAGCGCTCGTCGAGCGGCAGTTCCGCCGGGTTGGCCAGGCTCACCTGCTCGGCGCCGGCGTGCAGGTGCACGGGCGTGAGCAGGGCCCAGGCGTGCTCGCCGACCGGCAGGCCATGCTGGCCCGCCAGCTCCGCCGCCCAGGGCAGGGCGCCATCCACCAAGGACCAGCCGCGTGCGTCGGCCAAGGCGAGTTCGTGCGGCAGGCTGAGGCTGAATTCGTCCTGGCCGAGCGCATGCACCGGGCTCAGGCGGGCGAGCAGGCGCTCCAGGTTGGGCAGCGAGAGGTCCTTGAGCGCGTGCTGGCCGGCGGGCGAGGCGGTGCCGGCAAAGGGGACGATGAGGTGCATGTGGCGCTGATTATCGGCGGCAGCGATCGTGTTGGAGGCCCGCTGTTAGCATGCCCCTCCAATGAATTGGCCCTATGAACTTCAGATCGGCTGGCGCTACACGCGCGCCGGTCGAGCCGGTCGTCGCAACGGCTTCATCTCCTTCATCTCGGGCGTGTCCATGCTGGGCATTGCACTGGGCGTGGCGGCCTTGATCATCGTGTTGTCGGTGATGAACGGCTTTCAGAAGGAAGTGCGCGACCGCATGCTGGCGGTGATCGCGCACGTCGAGGTGATCGATTCGCAAGGCGGTGCCTTGGCCGATTGGCGCACCACCGCTGCGCAGGCCCGCCGCAACCCGGCCGTGGTGGGTGCGGCGCCGTTCATCGCGATGCAGTCGCTGGTGGCCCGCGGCGACGAAATGCGAGGCGCGGTGATCCGGGGCATCGTGCCGGCCGAAGAAGCCAATATCACCGACGTGGCCAAGCGCCTGCGCGACACCACCTTGGCCAAGCTGGAGCCCGGCGCATGGCGCATCGTGCTCGGTGTGGAGCTGGCGCGGGCACTGCGTGTACAGGAAGGTGACTCGGTCACCATCGTGGCGCCCGGCGGTCAGGTGACGCCGGCGGGCGTGGTGCCGCGCATGAAGGCCTTCACCGTAGCCGGCACCTTCGAGTCCGGCCACTATGAGTACGACAGCAGCCTGGCCCTGATCCACCTGGAGGACGCGCAGCGCCTGTATCGCCTGGAGGGCCCGAGCGGGGTGCAGCTGCGGCTCGCCGACCCGCAGTCCGCGCGCGAGGTGGCCTCGCAACTGGTGGCCCAGGTGGGCACGGGCCTGATGGTGCGCGACTGGACCCGCACCAACCGCAACTGGTTCGATGCGGTGCAGATCGAAAAGCGCATGATGGCCATCATCCTCACCCTGATCGTCGCGGTGGCGGCGTTCAACCTGGTGTCCACGCTGGTGATGACGGTGACCGACAAGCGTGCCGACATCGCGATCTTGCGCACGCTGGGCGCCAGTCCGCGCTCGGTGATGGCCATCTTCGTGGTGCAGGGCGCGACCAGCGGCATTCTCGGCACGGTGGCCGGTGTGGCCATGGGCCTGTCGGTGGCCTTCAACATCGACGTGATCGTGCCGGCCATCGAACGGGCGCTGGGCGTGAGCTTCCTGCCCGGCAGCATCTACCTGATCAGCCGCATGCCCAGCGACCCGCGCTGGGGTGACGTGTGGCCCATCGCGGTGGTCTCGCTGCTGCTGGCGTTCGTGGCCACGCTGTACCCGAGCTGGCGCGCCAGCCGGGTGAATCCTGCCGAGGCGCTGCGCTATGAGTGAGCCATTGGCTGCGCCGGCCGACGATCGGGTGCTCGAGGCCACCGACCTGCACAAGCGTTTCCGCGAGGGCCATGGCCCGGATGCGCTCGACGTGAGCGTGCTTCGGGGCGTGAGCCTGGCGGTGCACCGGGGCGAGACGCTGGCGGTGGTGGGCGCTTCGGGCTCAGGCAAGAGCACTTTGCTGCATTTGTTGGGTGGGTTGGATGCGCCGACCGCGGGCACGGTCACCCTGATGGGGCGCCCGCTGGCCGGCATGGATGCGGCGGAGCAGGGGCGCTGGCGCAATCTGCACCTGGGCTTCGTCTACCAGTTTCACCACCTGTTGCCGGAGTTCAGCGCGCTGGACAACGTGGGCATGCCGCTGCGCATCCGCCGCCAGACGGTGGCCGAGGCGCGCCGCACGGCGGCCGCCATGCTGGCGCGGGTGGGCCTGGCCGACCGGGCACATCACCATCCGGCGCAGTTGTCGGGCGGCGAGCGCCAGCGCGTGGCGATTGCGCGGGCGCTGGTGACGCAACCTGCGTGCGTGCTGGCCGATGAACCCACCGGCAATCTGGATCGCGGCACCGCGGACGGGGTGTTCGAGCTGATGCTGCAACTGGCGCAGGCCCATGGCACGGCGTTCGTGGTGGTGACACACGACGCCGCCTTGGCCGCGCGCTGCGGCCGCACCGTTCATCTGGAGCGTTAGCACATGGCGGCCTCCAGCCTGCTGGCCCTGATCGACGACATCGCCACCTTGCTCGACGACGTGGCCTTGATGACCAAGGTGGCGGCCAAGAAGACCGCCGGCGTGCTGGGCGACGATCTGGCACTCAACGCCCAACAGGTGAGCGGCGTCCAGGCCGAGCGCGAGTTGCCGGTGGTCTGGGCCGTGGCCAAGGGCTCCTTCATCAACAAGGCGATCCTGGTGCCTCTGGCGCTGGCGATCAGCGCCTTCGCGCCCTGGGCGGTGACACCTTTGCTGATGCTGGGAGGTGCCTACCTGTGCTTCGAGGGTTTCGAGAAGCTCGCTCACCGCTTCCTGCACAGCGCGGACGAAGACCGTGCCCACCACGACGAGTTGGTGGAGGCGTTGACGCGCGCCGATGTGGACCTGGTGGCGTTCGAGCAGGACAAGGTGCGTGGCGCCGTGCGCACGGATTTCATCCTGTCGGCCGAAATCATCACCATCGCGCTGGGCACGGTGGCCGGCGCACCGCTGCAGCAACAGCTGCTGGTGCTGTCGGGCATCGCCGTGGCGATGACGATCGGGGTCTACGGTTTCGTCGCCGGTATCGTCAAACTCGACGACCTGGGCCTGTGGCTCACCCGCCGGCGCAGTGCCTTGGCGCAAGGCACTGGTCGCGCCCTGCTGGTTGCCGCGCCGTGGCTGATGCGGTTTCTCTCGGTGGCGGGCACCGCGGCGATGTTCCTCGTGGGCGGCAGCATCCTCGTGCATGGATGGCCGCCACTGCATCACGCGATCGAGGCGCTGGGCTCGGGGGCGTTGGCCTCGTTGCCCGGCCTCTGGCCTTTGCTGGCCGATGCCCTGGTGGGGCTGGCCGCTGGTGCCGTGGTGCTGGCGGCCGTGACCGCGGTGCAGCGCCTGCGCGCCCGCGACCGATGGTCGCGGCTTTGACGTGCTAGGGACGGGGCGCGACGGCCTGTCGTTGCGCCTTGACGGCCTGCCCCAGCTCGATCACGGCCAGGGCGTAGTAAGCCGACCAGTTGTAGCGCGTGACGACATAAAAATTCTGCGTGCCCGCCAAGTGGCTGGGCGCGGCATCGCCATTCTGCAATTCGATCAAGGCCAGGGGACCGTCGTGGGCCCAGGCTTGCTCGGGCAGCGCCGCGCCGCGCTCGGCCATTTGCTGCGCACTGAAGCTGGGCACGATGTCGGGCAACAACAGGGTGGCGCGGTCGGCGGTGTCCACCGGCGGCTTGGCGGCGAAGTGCGTCGGCATTCCGGACTTCCAGCCGAAGGCGGCCAGATAGTTGGCCACGCTGCCGATCACGTCGGCCGGGCTGCCCGCCATGTCGATGTGGCCGTCGCGGTCGAAATCGACGGCGTACTTCAGGATGCTGCTGGGCATGAACTGGCCCAGTCCCATCGCACCGGCGTACGAGCCCTTGAAGCTGGCCGGCGACTGGCCCTCGCGTTGGGCCAGCACCAGCAACTGGGCCAGTTCTTCCCGGAAGAACGGGCTGCGGTCCTTGCGCCCCGGTGGGAAGTCGAATGCGAGCGTGGCCAAGGCATCGAGCACGCGGAAGCCTCCGGTCATGCGGCCGTAGAAGGTCTCAACGCCGATGATGCCGATGATCAGCTCGGCCGGCACGCCGAACTGGCGCTCGGCCGCATCCAGCCAGGCCTCGTTGGCCTGCCAGAAGCCCAGGCCGGCGCGGATGCGCTGGGGTTCAACGAAGCGCCCCCGATAGGCCGCCCAGTTCTTCGCCGTGCCCACGGCGGGCGGCATGATCAGGCGCGCCACACTGGGCAGGTAGCGGGCCTGGGCCAGCGCACTCTCCACCCAGGTTCGGTCGAGCTGGCGTGATTCGGCCAGTTCGGCCGCGAAGCGCATGACATCGTCGCGTCGCCCGTAGGTGACCTGGTCTGGCGCGTGATCCGAGTGCACGGCACTGCGCTGGCGCAGCTTGGCCGCCGCGGCCGCCTGCACCTCGGCGGACGGCGTGGACAGCAGCGTGGTGCAGGCCAGCACCAGGCGCCAGCCAGGGGACAACAAGCGGGACGAGACCATGCAGCAATTATCGCGGTGCGCTGCGCTGCTGTTTGCGCAGTGCGCGGCAGACCTGCACGAAACGCTGGTTCCATTCGCTGCCGGGCACATGGTGGCCATTCGGGCCATAACGCAGGCGGTCCAGGGTCTCCAGGGACTGCGCGAGCGACTCTGCCCTGGCGCCAAGCGCGACGCGGGTGCGTTGAGCCAAGGTGCGCGGCCCATCCTGGGGTTGCGATGTCACGCCCAGCTGCTGCAAATGCGCGCGAATGCGCGCATGCAGACGCATCCAGGGGTCGGTGCGGCGCTTGTCGATCCAGGCCCAAGAAGCCGCCACCAGGGCGAGTGCGCTCAACATCAGCAGCAGCACCAACACCAGATCACGCCAGTCGGGCGTGGCCACGCCGAGCTCCTGCAGCAGGTCGAACTGACGTGCCCGCGAGTAGCTCATCACCCACTGGTTCCAGCGGTTGTCCATGCTCTCCCACATGCGACGCAGGTCCTTGGCCAGCGCGGGGTTCATGCTCTGCAGGGCACCGGCCACCAGTCCGGTGCGCGGCACCAGGGAGCGGCTGGCGCTGATGCGCTCCGGGGCCACTGCGGCGGTCGGGTCGGCGCGGCGCCAGCCCTGGCCCGGCATCCAGTATTCGGCCCAGGCGTGGGCATTGCTCTGGCGCACCACGCGCCAGCCGTCCGCATCCGGCGCCTCGGCACCCTGGTAGCCGGTGACCACCCGTGCGGGCACCCCCATGGCGCGCATCATCAGCACGAAGCTCACCGCGAAGTGCTCGCAAAAGCCCGCCCGGCGATCGAACCAGAACTCGTCCACCGCGTCGCGGCCATAGACGCCCGGTGCCAGGGTGTAGCTGAAGGATTCGGTGGCGATGTGGCGCAGCAATTCCGCCGCCAAGGTATCGGCCGAGGCCCCGGCCCATTGCGGCTGCCGGAGCAGGTCTTGCGCCCACTGCACCGAGCGCGGGTTGCTGCCTTCGGGCAGCAGGGTCAGCGCGCCGAGTACCGGGTCCATCGTCAGCGGCCCATGCGAGAACCGGGGCCAGGCGCGCGCGGACAGCCGCACGCGCTCGGCGACGATGCGGTCGGTGTGCCAGCGCAGGTCACCGTCCAGCTGCGCCGACCAGCCGGGCAGCAGGGGCTGATCGTCGTGCCGCGGCGGCGTCGCCTCGAGCAGGGGCAGCAGCGGCAGCCGGATGGGCTCGAGGATGATGTCGTAGTCCACGGGACGACCCGACAGGCGCAGCTCGACCTTGGCTTGCGCCGGCGACGCAATGGGCAGCACGCGCCACTCCACGCCGTCGAAAATCGACAGCACCGGCCCGCGGAAGTACAGCGTCGACGGCGGCGGCGCGGTGCTGTCGAAGCGGATGCGAAACGCGATGGCGTCGTCGTTGGCCACCTCGGCCATCTGACCCAGGCGCAGGCTGCTGGACAGGCCGGTGCGGCCCACCGCGTCCTGCGGCAGGCCCCACAGCGGGCCGATGCGCGGGAACAGCAGGAACAGCCCCACCATCAGGGGCAGGCCCAGCAAGACCGAGCGTGCGGCGATGCCCGCGGCGCGCTTCAGCGGTGGTTTGCCCACGGGCATGCTCGACAGCACCTGCGCCGTCAGCAAGCCCCAGGTGGACACCGCCATGGACAGCCCGATCAGCAGTGATTGCGAGTACAGGCACTGCGTGAGCGCGAGAAAGAAGCCCAGGAAGAACACCACCAAGGCGTCGCGCCGGCCACGCATTTCCAGCATCTTCAGGGCCAGCAGCACCACCAGCATGGACACGCCGGCCTCCTTGCCCAGCAGGCTGCGCTCGGTGAGCAGGGTCAGACCTGCGGCCACGACCATCACCGCGATCACCGCGCTGCGCCCAGGCAAGGGGCCATTGGCCATCGCGATCCAGCCACGCCAGAACAACAGCACGGTGGCCAGCGCCGTGCACCAACCGGCCAGGTGGGTGGTGTGTGGCAGGATGGTCCAGGCCACCACGCCCAGCTGGAACAGCGTGTCGCGTGCCTCACGTGGCAGGCGGCTCCAGCCCGCCCAGGTGGGCAGGGCAGTGAATCCCGCGGGCAGCTTGCGGCCGATCATCGGCCCGCACCATTTGGCCAGCAGGCCAGCACCTGCAAGGCGGCCCGGCGGTGGCCCTCGCCGGTGTCGCAGCCCAGTTCCAGCCCCGGCAGGCGCAGCCCGAAGTGCAGGCCCAGGCGGTCTGCAGCCTGCACCCAGGCGGTCAGTCGCGACATCTGGGCCTCCAAGCCACCGGCCATGCCGGCAGGCAGGTCCAGCCACAAGGTCTGGTTGACCCCGGTGCTGGCATCGCGGCTGATCATCTCGTTGCTGCGCGCCATCTTCTTCCACACCACCAGGCGCAGGGGGTCACCACGCCGATAGGCACGCACGCCTTCGAATTCGCTGCCGTCGCCCTGGTGGCTGGTTCGCGCGCCGCCTGGGGCAGACTGCGGCGCCGGCAGTGCCTGCGCCGGTTGCTCCGGTTTGGGGTACACCAGCACCTCGGCAGCGGGGCGCCACACCGTCCAGGCGCGAAACAGGCCGAGTGGAAAGTTGGACTCGACCATGATGGTGGGCAGCACATGGCGTCCGCGCCGCGGTGGCACGAAGCTCAGGCGCGCGGCGCCCATGCCGTGGTCGGGCACGTCCACCCAGGCCTTGCCGTGGTGGTCGGCGCGGTAGATGCCCAGACCGATGCCCACACGCTCGCGGCCGGGGTTGTCCAGCACGATGTCGACGGCCGCCGGCTCTTCGGCGAACACCGGTTGCGGGCTGCGCACGCGCAGGGTCAGGCCACGCAGGTTGGCGTGGGTCTGGTGCATGCCGGCCAGGCCGGCACCGCACAGCAAGAAGGTGAGCGCATAGCCCAGGTTGAGCTGGTAGTTGATCGAGGCCAGCAGCATCACCACCAGCGTGATCGCGAAGGCCCAACCGGCGCGGGTGGGCAGGATGTAGATGGTGGACTGCGTCAGCACCCAGCTGTCACTGCGTGGCAGGCGGTGTTCCAGGTACCGGCCGAGCCATTCCAGGATCATGGGCAGCCCCTCGAGCCGAGCGCCGGACTCAAGGCAGCCCGATCGCCTCCACCATGGCCCGCACCTGTTCCAGGCGGCCACGGCCGGCACTGGCCACGGGCACCAGGCGGTGGGCGGCGGTTTGCGGCAGGATGGCCTGCAGGTCGTCCGGCGCCACGTAGTCGCGCTGCGCGAGCAGCGCCCGGGCCCGTGCTGCGCGCAGGATGGCCATGCCAGCACGCGGCGACAGGCCCTCGACGAACCATTGGCCCGAGCGCGTGGCCGCGATCAGGGCCTGCAGGTAGTCCAGCAAGGCGTCGGACACATGCACCTGAAGCACCGCCGCCTGGGCCTCGCGCAGCTCATCGGGGGTCATCACGGCGCCGCGCTTGTGGGCCAGGTGGCGGCGGTCCTCACCGGCCAGCAGCGCGCGCTCGGACAAGCGGTCGGGATAGCCCAGCGTGATGCACATGAGAAAGCGATCGAGCTGACTCTCGGGCAGCGGAAAGGTGCCCAGCTGATCGGTCGGGTTCTGCGTGGCGATCACGAAGAACGGGTCGGGCAGGGCGCGGGTGTCGTTCTCCACCGTCACCTGCTGTTCCTCCATGGCCTCGAGCAGTGCGCTCTGCGTCTTCGGCCCTGCGCGGTTGATCTCGTCGGCCAGAAGCACCTGCGTGAACACCGGGCCATGATGGAAGACAAAGGCTTCCTTGCTGCGCTCGAACACACTCACACCGATCAGGTCCGATGGCATCAGATCGGCGGTGAACTGAACCCGGGAGAACTTCAGCCCCAACGAGATGGCCAGGGCGTGCGCCAAGGTGGTCTTGCCCACGCCGGGCACGTCTTCGATCAGCAGGTGGCCGCCGGCCAGCAGGCAGGCGATGCAGTCTTCGATCTGGGCGCGTTTGCCAACGATGATCGTGCTAATCTGGTCGGTCAAGCGCACCAGGCGCTTCGCAAGGTCTGGATCAGCCATGCGTGGCACCATAGCGGAAAAGTAACCCAGTCCAACGATGTCCACTGCCTTCTTCACGCACGCCGAGTGCCGTTTGCACGATATGGGCGAGGGCCACCCCGAGTGCCCGCAACGCCTTGACGCCATTGCCGATCAACTGCTGGCTTCCGGCCTGGACATCGCGCTGAATCACCGCGACGCGCCGCTGGCCACCATCGAGCAGATCGAGCGCGCACACACCGCCAACTACGTCACCCAGCTCAAGGACTTCATGGAGCAGGTGCAGGGCAGCGGCGAATCGCGCCACCTGGACATGGACACCGTCGTGTGCCCCGGCACCTGGCGTGCCGCGCTGCGCTCGGCCGGTGCCGCCGTGGCGGCCACCGAGGCGGTGTACCGCGGGGAGGTGCGCAACGCTTTCTGCGCCACGCGCCCACCCGGCCACCATGCCACGCGCGACGAGACCATGGGCTTCTGCTTCTTCAACAACGTGGCGATTGCGGCACGTCATGCGCTGGACGTGCTGGGTGTCAAGCGCGTGGCCATCATCGACTTCGATGTGCACCATGGCAATGGCACCGAGGACATCATCGCCGGCGACGAGCGCATCCTGATGGCCAGCTTCTTCCAGGACAAGCTCTACCCGAACTGCGGCGGTGTGCCCAAGGGCACCAACATGATCAATGTGCCCATCCCGGCCTACACGCGGGGCATGGAGATCCGCGAGATCATCGACGCGATGTGGATGCCGCGGCTGGAGGAGTTCCGTCCGGAGATGCTGTTCATCTCGGCCGGCTTCGATGCCCATCGCGAGGACGATCTCGGCCAACTGGGCTTGGTGGAGGCGGACTACGAATGGATCACCCGCCGCCTGGTGGGACTGGCCGATCGGCATTGCCAGGGGCGGGTGGTGTCGTGCCTGGAAGGTGGCTACGCCTTGTCCGCGCTGGCGCGCAGCGTCGTGACCCACGTGCGGGTGCTGGCCGACGTTTGACCGATCGACGTCCGCCCGATGCAGGTCATTGACTCGCTGCCGGATCTGTTCGATGCGCTCACCCGCCCGGCGGCGCTGGCCGAGCTGGCGGTGCTGGTTGCTTGCACGGCCCTGGCCTGGGGCATCGTGCGGCTTGCCCGACGCGACCAGACCAGCGGCATCCTGTTCGGCGAGCGCGGCTTCGATGGGGTGCTGTTTCCGCTGCTGATGCTGGGGCTGACCCTGCTGGCGCGCTGGCTGCTGGTGTCGCGCCTGCACCTGGCGGTGCTGAAGCTGGCCGTGCCGATCCTGGCCAGCCTGGCCCTCATCCGTGTCATCGTGCGCGTGCTGCACGTGGCGTTCCCCAAGTCGCTGGTGGTCCGTGCGCTGGAGCGCACCGTCTCCTGGCTGGTGTGGATCGGCCTGGTGCTTTGGCTCACCGACCTGCTACCGCTGGTGCTGGCCGAGATGGAGGCCATGCGCTGGCACATCGCCGGCAGCAGCGTCAGCCTGCGCAGCCTGGTCGAGGGCGCGCTGTCGGCCGTGGTGGTGCTGGTGTTGATGCTGTGGCTCTCGGCCTCGATCGAGGCGCGGCTGATGGCGGCCGACAGCGTGAACCTGTCGGTGCGCAAGATCATGGCCAACGCCACGCGCGCCTTGCTGCTGCTGGTGGGGCTGCTGCTGGCGCTTTCGGCGGCCGGCATCCCGCTCGGCGCACTGTCGGTCCTGGGCGGCGCGGCGGGTGTGGGCATCGGGCTGGGCCTGCAGAAGCTGGCGGCCAACTACGTGTCGGGTTTCGTCATCCTGGCCGAGCGCTCGCTGCGCATCGGCGACATGGTCAAGGTCGACAACTTCGAAGGCCGAATCACCGACATCACGACCCGCTACACGGTGATCCGCGCGCAAAACGGCCGTGAGTCCATCGTGCCCAACGAGTTGCTGGTGACGCAGCGGGTGGAGAACAGCTCGTTTGCCGACCCCAAGGTGGCGATGACCACGGTGGTGCAGGTGGCCTACGGCACCGATCTGGCGGCCGTGATGCCCTCCTTGGCCGCGGCCGTGCAGGCCGTGCAGCGCGTGCTGGCCGACCCGGCGCCGGCGGTGCAGTTGTCGCAGTTCGCGGCCGATGGCCTCGAGCTCACCATCGTCTACTGGATCGCCGACCTGGAAAACGGCCAGGGCAATGTGCGCAGTGACGTCAACTTGGCGGTGCTGGCGGCCTTGACGACGGCGGGGGTGGAGATTCCGTTCCCGCAACGCGTGATGCACGCCGTTCCAGCGCAAACGCAGGCGGCCCAGCCTCCCGCCAACGCCTGAGCGACGCGTGCTGCGTCAGGCCACCGTCACCGGGATCTTGCCGATCCTGGCCTGCCATTCCTTGGGCCCGGTGGTGTGCACGCTGGTGCCGCTGGAATCCACCGCCACCGTTACCGGCATGTCCTTCACGTCGAACTCGTAGATGGCTTCCATGCCCAGATCGGCAAAGCCCAGCACCTTGGCGCCCTTGATCGCCTTGGCCACCAGGTAAGCGGCCCCGCCCACGGCCATCAGGTAGGCACTGCGGTGCTTCTTGATGGCCTCGATCGCCACGGGGCCACGCTCGGACTTGCCGATCATCGAGATCAGCCCGGTTTGCGCCAGCATCATCTCGGTGAATTTGTCCATGCGTGTGGCGGTGGTGGGGCCGGCCGGGCCAACCACTTCGTCCCGCACCGGGTCCACCGGCCCCACGTAGTAGATGACACGGTTGGTGAAATCGACCGGCAGCTTTTCCCCCTTGGCCAGCATGTCCTGGATGCGCTTGTGCGCCGCGTCGCGACCCGTGAGCATCTTGCCGTTGAGCAGCAGCGTCTGGCCTGGCTTCCAGCCGGCCACCTCTGCGGGTGTGAGGGTGTTCAGGTCGACGCGCTGGCTCTTGTTGTAGTCCGGCGCCCAGGTGACATCGGGCCACAGGTCGAGGCTGGGTGGATCCAGGTAGGCCGGGCCCGAGCCGTCGAGCACGAAGTGGGCGTGCCGCGTGGCCGCGCAGTTGGGGATCATGGCGATGGGCTTGCTGGCGGCATGGGTGGCAAAGGTCTTGATCTTCACGTCCAGCACCGTGGTCAGGCCGCCCAGGCCCTGCGCGCCGATGCCCAGCGCGTTGACCTTCTCGTACAGCTCGATGCGCAGCGCTTCGAGCTTGCTCTGCGGGCCGCGCTGCAGCAGCTCGTACATGTCGATGTCGTCCATCAACGCTTCCTTGGCCATCAGCACGGCCTTCTCGGCCGTGCCGCCCACACCGATGCCCAGCATGCCCGGCGGGCACCAGCCGGCACCCATGGTGGGCACGGTCTTGAGCACCCAGTCGACGAGGTCGTCGCTGGGGTTGAGCATGGCCATCTTGCTCTTGTTCTCGCTGCCACCACCCTTGGCAGCGACGGTCACTTCCACCGTGTTCCCTGGCACGACTTCCATGTGGATCACGGCGGGCGTGTTGTCCCTGGTGTTTTGGCGGGCAAAGATGGGGTCGTCCAGCACCGAGGCGCGCAGCACGTTGTCGGGGTTGAGGTAGCCCTTGCGTACGCCCGCGTTCACGGCGTCGGCGATCGAGCCCGAAAAGCCGTCCCACTTCACGTCCATGCCGATCTTCAGAAAGACGTTGACGATGCCTGTGTCCTGGCAGATCGGGCGACGTCCCTCGGCGCACATGCGCGAGTTGGTGAGGATCTGCGCGATCGCGTCCTTGGCCGCCGGGCTCTGCTCGCGTTCGTACGCGCGTGCCAGGTGGGCAATGAAGTCCGCCGGGTGGTAGTAGCTGATGTACTGCAATGCGGCAGCGACGCTGTCGACGAGGTCGTCGTGGCGGATCGTGATGGTCATGGCATCGGGCTTCAAGTACAAGGGGTCACCCAGTGTAGCCACGCGTGCTTTGGCACTGCTGACATTTGGCATTGCCGACATGCGTCAGGAGGGTGGCGTCCCGCCAATGCCAGGGCCGGTGCGGCGGGTCGACTACGATGTGCCATCGAGCGATGGAGCACCCCCAGCATGGACGCCAAGAAAGTTCACCCTGAAACCGTAGCCGCCCAGGCCCTGGGCTGGGTGGATGAGCGCACCCGCGCGATCACGCCGCCGATCCATGTGTCCTCCACGTATCTGCGCGATCCGGACAACCAGTACCGGTCGGGCCGCGTCTACGCCCGTGCCGACAACCCGGCCTTCGACCAGGCCGAGGCCGTGCTCTGTGCATTGGAGCGTGGCGCCCAGGCGGCGCTGTTCGCCTCGGGCATGGCCGCCGCCACGGCGGTGTTCCAGGCGCTCTCGCCGGGTGATCACGTGCTGGCGCCGAAGGTCATGTACTGGTCGTTGCGCAACTGGCTGATGGGCTTTGCCTCGCACTGGGGTCTGCAGGTCGAGTTGATCGAGATGACCGACCCCGCGGCCATGCGCGCCGCCATCCGCCCGGGCCAGACCAAGCTGGTGTGGATCGAGACGCCGGCCAACCCGCTGTGGACCGTGACCGACATCGCCGAGACCGCCGGCATCGCGCATGCGGCCGGCGCCGTGCTGGCGGTGGATTCCACCGTCGCCACGCCGGTGCTCACGCTGCCATTGACGCTCGGCGCGGACCTCGTGATGCACGCCGCCACCAAGTACCTCAACGGCCACTCCGACCTCATCGCCGGCGTGCTGGTCACGCGCGAGGACAACGAACTGTGGCAACGCATCCGCAAGGTGCGCGCCCAGCTGGGCGGCACCCTGGGGTCGTTCGAGTCCTGGCTGCTGCTGCGCGGCATGCGCACGCTGCACCTGCGGGTGCATGCGGCCTGCACCTCGGCGCAGCGCATTGCCGAGCACTTCGCAGCGCACCCGTTGGTGGAGGCTGTGCTCTATCCGGGCCTGCCTGGTGCGCCCGGGCATGCGGTGGCGGCCCGGCAGATGAAGGGCGGCTTCGGCGGCATGATGTCCATTCGGGCCAAGGGCGGTGAAGCCGCCGCCATCGCAGTGGCCGCGAACACGGAGCTTTGGAAGCGCGCCACCTCGCTGGGCGGCACCGAGAGCCTGATCGAGCACCGCGCCAGTGTCGAAGGCGCCGGCACGCCGGCACCGCCGGACCTGCTGCGCTTGTCGGTTGGCATCGAGCACGCCGACGACCTGATCGCCGACCTGGAGCAGGCCCTGCGCCGCGCCCACGCCTGAGCCACCGCCCAAAAGCGCATGAACCTCATTGCCGAGATCGTCCGTGATGCCGGTGCCATCACCGAGCTCCGGCGCGAAATTCACGCGCACCCCGAACTGGGCTTCGAGGAGCGGCGCACCTCCGATCTGGTCGCCGAGCGGCTGGCGGCTTGGGGCATCGAGGTGCACCGTGGCATGGCCCAGACCGGCGTCATCGGCCTGGTGCAGGGGCGAGACGGTGGTGCCTGCGGTCGGGCCTTGGGCCTGCGCGCGGACATGGATGCGCTGCCCTTGCTGGAAGAAAACCGCTTCGCCCACGCCAGTCGGGTGCCCGGCACCATGCATGCCTGCGGCCACGACGGCCACACGGCCATGCTGCTGGCGGCAGCCCAGCACCTGGCGCGCACGCGCGATTTCGATGGCACCGTGGTGCTGATCTTCCAGCCCGCCGAGGAAGGGCGAGGCGGCGCGCAGGCCATGGTGGCCGAGGGCCTGTTCGAGAAGTACCCGATGGAAGCCGTGTTCGGCTTGCACAACTGGCCCGGCTACCCGGTGGGCAGCCTGGCGACCAGCGCCGGTCCGGTGATGGCTTCGGCCAACACCTTTTGCATCACTGTGCGCGGCCGGGGCAGCCACGCCGCATCGCCGCACCTGGGGCTGGATCCCATGCCCGTGGCCTGCCAGATGGTGACCGCGTTCCAGACCATCGTGAGCCGGAACTTGAACCCGCTGGACACCGGTGTGCTGTCGGTGACCATGCTGCACGGCGGTGAGGCCACCAACGTGGTGCCCGACAGCTGCCGCATCGAAGGCACGGTGCGCACCTACAGCGTGGCCGTGCTGGACCTGATCGAGCGGCGCATGCGCGAGATCGCCCTGCAGACCTGCGCGGCCCACGGCGTGACGTGCGACTTCGAGTTCTTGCGCCGCGCGCCACCGGTGGTGAACCACGTTCGCGAGGCCGAGTTCGCGGCCCGGGTGATCGCCGGCATCGTCGGCCCCGCGCTGGCCCGTGTGCAGGAACCGGCGATGGCATCGGAAGACTTCGCCTTCATGTTGCAGGCCAAGGCGGGCTGCTACGCCTTCATCGGCAACGGTGAGGGCGACCACCGACACCCTGGCCATGGCGCAGGACCGTGCATGCTGCACAACCCCAGCTACGACTTCAACGACACCCTGATCCCATTGGGGGCCACCTATTGGGTGCGCCTGGCCAAGGCCTGGCTGGCAGCGCCGCGCCCTTGACCGCCGACATGGGGAAATCCCGTGGAAACCGCGCGGCGCCTGTGTCAGTCTCGGAATGTCGAGCCGCGGCGCCGTGCTGTTGCCTTTTGTGCCGTTGGCGCCCGGAGTAAGGGGTTCGTAAGAGCCTCTGCCTAACGTGCGCGATGTTGTCGTTGCCATTAAATCCAGGAGACTTGCATGAGCGCTGCCGAAGGCCACACCGAACTGAAAACCTACCTGCCGTCCGCCGCTGCGGTCGCGAAGGCCTATGTTTCCGGCATGCCGGCCTACGAGGCCCTGTGCAAGGAAGCTGAAGACGACTACGCCGGCTTCTGGGCCCGCCATGCCCGGGAACTGCTGAGCTGGAAGACCCCGTTCACCAAGACGCTGGACGAGAGCGAGGCGCCGTTCTTCAAATGGTTCGAGGACGGCACGCTCAATGCCAGCTACAACTGCCTCGATCGCAACATCGAGCGCGGCCTGGGCGACAAGACTGCGCTGATCTTCGAGGCCGACGGTGGCGAGGTCACCAAGATCAGCTACAGCGAGTTGCTGGCCAAGACCTGCCAGATCGCCAATGTGCTGAAGAGCTTGGGTGTGACCAAGGGCGACCGCGTGATGATCTACATCTCGATGTCGATCGAAGGCGTGGCCGCGATGCAGGCCTGCGCACGCATCGGCGCTACGCATTCGGTGGTGTTCGGTGGATTCTCGGCCCAGTCGCTGCGCGACCGCATCGAAGACACCGGCGCCAAGATCGTCATCACCGCCGACCAGCAGGTGCGTGGCGGCAAGCAATTGCCGCTGAAAGCGATCGTCGACGAGGCGCTGACGCTGGGCGGCTGCGACAGCATCAAGAACGTGCTCGTGTTCAAGCGCACGGGGGCCGATCTGCCCATGGTCGCAGGCCGCGACCTGTGGATGGCCGACCTGACCAAGGTCCAGCCCACCACCTGCGAGCCGGAATGGGTGGGCGCCGAGCACCCGCTGTTCCTGCTCTACACCTCCGGCTCCACCGGCAAGCCCAAGGGCGTACAGCACTCCACCGGCGGCTACCTGCTGCACGCGGCACTCACCACCAAGCTGACCTTCGACCTGAAGGGCGACGATGTGTTTTGGTGCACCGCCGATATCGGCTGGGTCACTGGCCACACCTACATCACCTACGGCCCGTTGGCCCTGGGCGGCACCGAGATCGTGTTCGAGGGCGTGCCCACCTACCCGAATGCCGGGCGCTTCTGGAAGATGATCCAGGACCACAAGGTGAGCGTGTTCTACACCGCACCCACCGCCATCCGCTCGCTGATCAAGGCCGCCGAGGCCAACGACGCGGTGCACCCGAAGAGCTACAACCTCAGCAGCCTGCGCATCCTGGGTTCGGTGGGTGAGCCCATCAACCCGGCCGCGTGGGAGTGGTACCACAAGCACGTGGGTGGTGGCAATTGCCCCATCGTCGACACCTTCTGGCAGACCGAGACCGGTGGCCACATGATCACCCCGCTGCCGGGCGCCACGCCGATGATTCCGGGCTCCTGTACGCTGCCATTCCCCGGCATCATGGCCGCGGTGGTGGACGAAACCGGCAAGGACGTGCCCTGGGGGCAAGGTGGCATCCTGGTCGTCAAGCGCCCCTGGCCCAGCATGATCCGCAACATCTGGGGTGACCCGGATCGCTTCAAGAAGAGCTACTACCCCGACGATTTCCAGGGCAAGTACTACCTGGCTGGCGACGGTGCGATCCGTGATCCGAAGACGGGCTACTTCACCATCACTGGTCGCATCGACGACGTGCTGAATGTCTCTGGCCACCGCATGGGCACGATGGAAATCGAGTCGGCCCTGGTCAGCTGCACTGAACTGGTGGCCGAGGCCGCTGTGGTGGGCCGTCCGGACGACACCACCGGCGAGGCCATCTGCGCCTTCGTCGTGCTCAAGCGCCCGCGCCCCACCGGCGACGAGGCCAAGGCCATCGCCAAGCAGCTGCGCGACTGGGTGGGCAAGGAGATCGGCCCGATCGCCAAGCCCAAGGACATCCGCTTCGGTGAGAACCTGCCCAAGACCCGTTCGGGCAAGATCATGCGCCGCCTGCTGCGCTCGGTAGCCAAGGGTGAAAAGATCACCCAGGACACCTCCACGCTGGAGAACCCGGCGATCCTGGACCAGCTGTCCGAAGTCAACTGATGTGGATGTCCTGCGCCGCAAGGGCGCAGGTTGTTCCGCCAACGAAAAGGCCCCGCACTGCGGGGCCTTTTGTCATCAGGGACAGGCCCTGGACCACGCAACCTACTTGGTCGACAGCACCCAGGCCACCAGGGTCTTGGCTTCGTCGGCGCTGACCTGCGGGTTGGCCGGCATCGGCACCTGACCCCAGACGCCCGTGCCGCCCTTCTGGACCTTCTCGGCCAGCTTGGCAGCCGCATCCTTCTGGCCGGCGTACTTGGCGGCCACATCCTTGTAGGCCGGGCCGACCAGTTTCTTGTCGATGGCATGGCAGGCCATGCAGTTCTTCTTCTGGGCCAGGTCGGCATTGGCGAATGCCGGGCCGGCAACGATGGCGACGAGCGCGGCAATCAGGGCAGCTTTGTTCATGGTGTCCTTTCGGGGGGTGGAGTAAAGTGCAAGACGCTAACGATAGTTTACGCGGCGCGGTTGACACGCAACTTGCGCAAGGCCTGCCGCTGCCGGAGCAGATGACGATGTGGATGGTGGCGATCGGTTGTGTGCTCAGCCTGCTCAAGCTCGCTGAGTTCGGCCCAGTGGCCCGTTGGGACTGGTGGCTGGTGCTCTCGCCCTTCGCCGTGGCCGCCATCTGGTGGTACATCGCAGACACCACCGGCTACACCCAGCGCAAGGCCATGGAGCGCGACGCCAAGCGCACCGAGGACCGGCGCATGCATCAGCTCAAGGCGCTGGGCCTGGAGACCTTCGACAAGAAGTTCAAGGGCCGTCGTCCGCCAGGCTGACCTCGCTGGCACGCAGCGCCGGGTGACAATGGCAGGTTCGGCGGCCCGGCCCGCCCGTCGACCTGATCGGAGCGAGTCCTGATGCTGGTGCATCCCCAATTCAACCCGGTGGCCCTGGCCCTGGGGCCCTTGCAGATCCATTGGTACGGCCTGAGCTACCTCGCGGCCTTCGGCCTGTTCCTGTGGCTGGCCCGTCGGCGCGTGGCCCAGCCTTGGCAGGCGCAGTCCGGCTGGACCACACGCGACATCGACGACCTGCTGTTCTGGGGCGTGCTCGGCGTGATCCTGGGTGGACGCGTCGGATACGTGCTGTTCTACAAGCTCGACTTCTATCTCGCCAATCCGCTGGAGATCTTGTCGGTCTGGAAGGGAGGCATGTCCTTTCACGGCGGCATGCTGGGGGTGATCGTCGCGATGGTGTTGTATGGACGTTCGCGTCGGCGCCCTTGGCTGGAGGTGACCGACCTGATCGCCCCCTGCGTACCCACCGGCCTGGCGTCCGGACGCATTGGCAATTTCATCAATGGCGAGTTGTGGGGCCGGCCCGCCGATCCGGCACTGCCTTGGGCGATGGTGTTTCCGCAGTCGGGCAGCGACACGCCGCGCCACCCGTCACAGCTCTACCAGTTCGCGATGGAGGGCCTGCTGTTGTTCGGCCTGCTGTGGCTGTATGCCCGGCACCCGCGCAAGACGGGCCAGGTGTCCGGCGCGTTCCTGGTCGGCTACGGCGTGTTCCGTTTCGTTGCCGAGTACTTCCGCGAGCCCGACAGCTTCCTGGGCCTGCGCGCCCTGGGATTGAGCCAGGGCCAATGGCTGTGCGTGCCCATGATCCTGGGTGGCATGCTGTTGTGGCTGTGGGCCGCTCGACGCAAAGGATGAACCCCGTGCGACAGATCTTCCTGGACACCGAAACCACCGGCCTGAGCCCCGAGGCGGGTGACCGCATCGTCGAGATCGGCTGCATCGAGATGGTGAACCGCCGACTCACTGGTCAGAGCAAGCACTTCTACCTCAACCCCGAACGCAAGGGCAACGAAGAGGCGATCAAGGTGCACGGCCTCACCGATGCCTTCCTGGCCGACAAGCCGGTGTTCGCCGCCGTGGCCGATGAACTGATCGAGTGGTTGCGCGACGCCGAGATCATCATCCACAACGCCGCCTTCGACGTGGGTTTTCTCAATGGCGAACTCAAGCGCCTGAAGCGACCGATGTTCCACACCGTGGCGGGCAAGGTCACGGACACGCTGTTGATGGCGCGCGAAGCCTTTCCCGGCAAGGCCAATTCACTGGATGCCCTGTGCAAGCGCCTGGAGGTGGACAACACCCACCGCACCCTGCACGGTGCCTTGCTCGATGCCGGCCTGCTGGCCGAGGTGTACATCCGCCTGACCCGCGGCCAGGACTCGTTGGTGATCCACGAGGATGCGGGCGATCCCGCGCATCCCAAGGCGGACATGGCGGCCGACCTGTCCGCATTCGACCTGCAGCTGATCGATCCCACGCCGGAGGAGTTCGCGGCGCACGAGGCCGTGCTCGCGGATCTGGACAAAGCCAGCAAAGGCAAGACGATCTGGCGCAATGCTGTGGCATAATTTAGGGCTTCACTGCAGCACCCGGCAGTGATCCGGATCAGGCCACCGAGCCAGCGTCATCGAGACGACAGCCAACGGTCACCCCATCCGGGCGGTTAGCTCAGCGGTAGAGCACTGCCTTCACACGGCAGGGGTCGCAGGTTCGAACCCTGCACCGCCCACCAAGAGAATCAACGACTTGCAGCGCCTTTGGGCGCTGTTTTCGTTTGTGGTGCGGAAAAACGGGGAAGGTCCCTCTTCCGTGCCCGCGCCTGAAGACTCGGCGAAAGTGGCGGCAATTTGGCGCCGAGCGGAGATCGTGGCAGGCCTGGCCGAGACCACCGGGGCTTGGTCATCACACGGTCGTCGATGGTGGACCGGTCTTTCGCGGTGGGCGGGTCGCGGATGTCGAAAAGCAATGCGGTCATCGTCGGGAGGCCTCGGCTTTTCGCAGCGGGGCCCTGGGTCAGCGCCAGCACCGGTCTTGCCTGGCCTTGCGGCATGCGCGTTCCGCGGCGCTGGTCAGGCGAATTGGAGCTCGATCTTGCCGGCGCGGCGACGCACGGGCCCGACGACGATCTTGACGTCGTGGCCCAGGCGAGTGACCAGTTCCAGCAACTTGCCTTCGCTGACGCCACGGAACTGCCCGCGGGTGATGCGGGAGACCTTGGACTGGTCGATGCCCAACAGCTCGGCGGCTTCCTGTTGGGTCAGACGGCGGGCCCTGATGGCCCTGGCGATCTCGGCCGCCAATTGCGACTTGCGCTGCATCTCGGCGGCATCGGCGTAGCCCAGGTCGGCGTAGACGTTGATGCTGCCTTCTTCGATTGTGATTTCGGTGTTGCGAGTCATCGACGTGTTCCTTGTTGTTCCTGCCATGACTCGAAGTCCTGCTTCGCGGCCTTGAGTCTGGCGTGAATCAGCCCCATGTCTTCTATCGGTGTCTTGATGCCGCTCTTGGACTTCTTCTGGAAGCAATGCAGGACATACACCCAGCCTGCGAACTTGACCGTGTAGACGGCGCGGTAGGTGCTGCCGCGGTCGTCTTCCACCACCTCCAGCACGCCGGCAGAGCCGAAGCCGGTCAAGACCTTGGCATCCGGGTGCTTGCCGCCGGCCTGTGCCAGGTCGATGGCATGACCAAAGAGATCCTTGACGTCTTCCGGCATGGCGTCGAGATCGCGCTTGGCCGATCCCACCCACTTCAAGGGCTTGCGGGTTTGGGTCGACATGGCTCAATTATGCCAATTTGGACATATCGATGTCAATTCGGGAAGTGCTTGCCTTTCGCCGTTCGGGCGCGTTGTCTGCCATGCACGATTCGGAGCATGGATCCATTGTCTGCACACGGCAGGGGTCGCAGGTTCGAACCCTGCACCGCCCACCAGGCAAATCAAGCACTCAGCAGCGATGCCGGGTGCTTCTTTCTTGGGTGATCCAGAATCCGGGCCAATCGGCGTCGGCGGGACGAGCGCTGGCAATCGCGGTGAGGCAACGCGGCGACCTGCCGGCGACGCTGTGATTCCAGCCCACTCTCCGATCGGGCGCCAGACTGCGGTGGCGGCCGCACGGGCCGCCACGCTGGCAGGCTGCCAATGTCTTCGATGCGTCAAGGAGAACCCACGTGAAGAAGTTGAATCTGCTGTTTGTCACGGCCGCACTGGCGCTGTCCTGCGCTGCCTATGCCCAAGTCGACCCACTGCGTGCTGCGTTGGAGGACAGCAAAGCCAGCGGGAAGGGGTTGACGATCTTCGTCAACGGCCAGTCGATCCCGGCGGTGGTGGTCAGTGTCGATGACCGGTACGTGGTGGCCCGAAGCCAGGCCCAGGGATCGATCGTGATTCGCCTCGATCGGATTGATGGCGTGGCTGGTTTCATCGCCACCAAGGCGCAGTGACCGCCGTCGGCGGGCGAGCATGAACCAAGTTATTCCACCTTGCCGATCTTGCGCACGGCCTCGAGCGTCCTCTGCGCATCCCGGTCTCAATACGTCTGGAAGTCGGGGGCGTCGCGGTCTTTGAACAACGCGCCGGTTTGCGCACCGACGGGGCTGGCGCAGTCGCGGTCGATCCAGGGCGTGCTGCCGGCAACCTGGCCAACCACGTCAACCGCAGCGGCAACGTCACGCCACTGGGTCCCAGCGTCGAGGTGACGCTGGTGCACGCCGAGCACAGCTCGGAATACGTGTGGAAGAACCCGGCCACCAACAAGGACGAGCTGCACGTGGGCGGTGAGCCCGGCGGCTTCGTCATCGAGTTCGACAATGGCTTCAAGCTCTGGCACATGGGTGACGCCGGCGTGTTCGGCGACATGAAGCTCGTCGGCGAGATGTACAGGCGCGACCTGGTGCTGATGTCCATCGGCGGCGGCCAGTTCGTGATGAACCCGGCCGATGCGGCCATCGGCTGCGCCCGACCTGATCAAGGCCAAGGCCATGATCCCCATGCACTGCCTCACCAATCCCTCGTTGCCTGGCACACCAGCGGAGTTGAACAAGGCGCTGGGCGGCTCGACGGTGAAGGTGATGGTGATGCAGCCCGGGGGAGACCTTGGAGTCTTGAACACCGCGCGCAAAACGGGCGGGCGCAAGCTCAGCGTTCCGGCGCGGTTCGGCTTGAACCCAATGTCCTGAAGCTCGAGGTCAGGGTGTAGGTGGTGAAGCTGCGGTCGAGCGCCGGCAGCATGGCCACCTCCATCACGCCGAGGGCGGGCTGCATGACGATCATTGCGACGGTGGCGCTGAGGTTGCTGGACAGGCTCTGGCGCGGCGGGCGGCAGACCGACCAAGGCGCTGCAAAGTCGTCGAACAGCGCCTGCTTGAAGTGCTCGGGTGCCAGAGCGCCGATATGCGCCAGCAGAGCCTCGCGTACGCGCAGTTCGCGGTACAGGCTGTCGGGTGTGCTGGCGACGCCGGTGTCCTTGAGTTTGCACAGCGCGACAGGGCTTTGCCAATGGTTGGCGTGCACGATCAGGCCTTTGTCGGCCTGCACCAGAAAGGTCTCGTCGGGCGTGCACTCGAAGTCGATCGCCACGCCCTGCGCGTGGCCGACGATCATGTTGTTGGAGCCTGACTTGGCGGTGGTGTAGACCGCGTGCATCGCCAGGGCCAGATGTTCCTGCTCCAGCACCTTGCGCCGGATCAGCGCCAAGGGCACGCCCAGCGTACGGTAGTCGCGCTCGCATTCCAGGTAGTTGGCGGTGATCGAAATGCCCACAGAATTGAAACCGCTGCGCGCCAGGGCGCCGGCCTCCGTGAAGGTGAGGACGTCCGGTCCATGTTCGCGCCGCACTTTCAGCACGACGGTGGTGTCGGCGCACTCGGCCTTCCAGTCCCAGTTCTGGGCGTGGATCAGCTGCCCGTGCTTCGTGGCCTGAGGCAGGGCCACGGCGCCCGTGCACCCATCGGGCTCGGGATCGCGAAAGCCGGCCAGCCCGCGTGCCTGGCGTTCGGCGATGCGCAGCACCTCGGTGCGCGCATTGAGCAGCACGATCTCGTCGAATGCCACACCGGCACCCCGCGCAATGCCGCGCATCTCCTCGACGTAGTCGGGGTCAAAGGCCTCGATGCTGGGCAGGTACTGCGCGACGGCGGCCTGCAGGTGCCGGTGCTCGAAAGCGCTGCGCCGCAATTGGTCGGCATAGTGGCCAATGCCCAGGCGGATGCGGCCGGCCGCCTGGCGGCCGTGGTCATGACCACGCTGAGGTGGGGTTCCGGAGACCTCGATCAGCGGGCTGGCAGAGGCCACGGGTGTCCAGACAGGTCGCTGCAGTTTCAGCGCTTGGTCTCGGGCGACGACAGCAGCGGAATCCCGCCGTCGGAATTCGCCCCCAGCAGCCCCACCTGGCTGTAGATGCCCAGCTTCTGGCGCGTGTCCTGGATGTCGAGGTTGCGCATGGTGAGTTGGCCGATGCGGTCGGCGGGGGTGAAGGCGCCTTCGACCTTTTCCATGCTCAGCCGCTCGGGCTGGTAGGTGAGGTTGGGGCTGGTGGTGTCCATGATCGAGTAGTCGTTGCCACGCCTCAGTTCGAGCGTGACTTCGCCGGTGACCGCGCGGGCCACCCAGCGCTGCGCGGTCTCGCGCAGCATCATGCATTGCGGGTCGAACCAACGGCCGTGGTAGAGCAATTTGCCCAATCGGCGGCCGTTGTTGCGGTACTGCTCGATGGTGTCCTCGTTGTGGATGCCGGTCACCAGGCGCTCGTAGGCGATGTGCAGCAGCGCCATGCCCGGGGCTTCGTAGATGCCGCGGCTCTTGGCCTCGATGATGCGGTTCTCGATCTGGTCGCACATGCCCAGGCCATGGCGGCCGCCGATGCGGTTGGCCTCTTCGAACAGCTCCACGGCGCTCGCAAACGTGCGGCCGTTCAGCGCCACCGGTTGGCCTTCCTCGAAGCGCACGCTGACGGTCTCGTGCTTGACCGCCACGTCCTCGCGCCAGAAGGCCACGCCCATGATGGGCTGGACGATGTTCATGCCGGCGTTCAGGAATTCCAGGTCCTTGGCCTCGTGCGTGGCGCCGAGCATGTTGCTGTCGGTGGAGTAGGCTTTTTCCACGCTCATCTTGTAGTCGAAGCCGGCGGCAATCAGGTACTCGCTCATCTCCTTGCGGCCGCCGAAGGCGGTCACGAAGGCCTGGTCGAGCCAGGGCTTGTAGATCTTCAGCGCCGGGTTGGCCAGCAGGCCGTAGCGGTAGAAGCGCTCGATGTCGTTGCCCTTGTAGGTGCTGCCGTCGCCCCAGATGTGCACGTCGTCTTCGCGCATGGCCACCACCAGCGAGGTGCCGGTGACGGCGCGGCCCAGCGGCGTGGTGTTGAAGTAGGTGGCGCCGCCCGTGCTGATGTGGAAGGCGCCGCACTGGATGGCTGCGATGCCTTCGGCCACCAGTTGGGCGCGGCAGTCGATCAGTCTTGCGATGTCGGCGCCGTAGGCCAGCGCCTTGCGCGGGATCTCGTCGTAGTCGCTCTCGTCCGGCTGGCCAAGGTTGGCTGTGTAGGCGCAGGGGATGGCACCCTTGGCGCGCATCCAGTGCACCGCAGCGCTGGTGTCCAGTCCGCCGGAGAAGGCGATGCCGACGCGTTCGCCGGCGGGGAGGTGTTGGAGGATGTTGGCGGCCATGGTGAATCGTTGCGGAGGAAACCGAAGATTATCCGTCCCCCTCTGCGGCGCCCCGTCGGGGCTCGGTTTCGGCCGAGAATGGGCGCCACACGGCGGCGGGACCGACGGAAGGAGCGGTGGTGGCAATGGCAAGGAGCATGCTTGGCTGGACCTGGTGCCGGGCCGCGACCGCGTTGGCGATGGCCACGCTGTTGGCGGCTTGCGGTGGCGCCGGCCCTGACCCCGACGCCGCCGCGGCACTCGGGCAGGCCCTGCGCATGGCCAGCCGGCTGGAGGCGCCCACGAAGCATCGTCTGGTCACGGCGCCGCAGATCGGTGCCGTGGTCGACCCGGTGGATGCCGCCAACCAGTTGATGGACTTTGCGGAGAAGGCCTATCCGGTCTACTTTCCGTCTCACCCCGGCAATGCCTTGTACGAAGGCTACCTGTACCGCCACTATCCCGAGACCGGCACCTACCTGGCCGTGAACGACGGCCAGGTGTATGTGCTGGGCGGGGAGTTCGGGCCCGAGATCCTGTCGGTCGGGCCGCTCACCAAGTTCATCACGCCGGTGCCGGGCCAAGTGGTGGACCCACCCGCGCCCTGCACGGCGGTCGGTGTCGAACTGGGCCTTTACGCCACGCCCGCACCCCGCGTGGGCCGCAACGCGGCGGCCACCGTGGCTGGCTGCACCGGGGCCATCGACACGCCGCAGTGGGTGCAAACGGCCGGGCCAGCGGTGGCGCTGCTGTCCGACAAGTCGCAGACCATCAGTTTCGACCCCCCGCAGGCCGGCACCTATGCGTTCCAGCTGAGTTTCGTCGACCCGACGGGTACGCCGCGCACGGAAGGCCTGTCGCTGGTGGTGCCCCTGGCGCCGGCGCAGTCCACCGGGCTCACGCTGCGCGCCAGCCAATCCGTGCGCATGGGCGGCGCGGTGTCGGTGCGGGCCTGGCCCAAGCTGGCCAATGGCGACGCGGTGGCCGCCATCGAGTGGACCCAGATCGAGGGCCCCGCCGTGAGCCTGAACACCGCCGATCCCCGTGCGGCCCTGTTCACCGCGCCCGACGTGAGCCGCGACAGCTTGATCCGCCTGCGCGCCACGCTGCACACCGTGCAGGGCCAGACCAGCACCGACGAGGCGCTGGTGCTGGTCGAGCGGCACCAGCAGGCCGCCCGCAGCGATCCCGACGCGGTGTGGGCCGGCAGCCATGTGCAGCGCGTGCACGCCTACCGGCCGCTGGGGCCTTACGCCAATGTGCTGGTGCGCTGCACTTACGATGCGCAACTCGAGGTCGTGGGTTCGGGCGTGAAGCTGTGTCCCCTGTCGCGGCTGCCCTTCCTGGCACAAGACACGCGGGGCGCCGTGCCCACCGTCGAGCAGGTGATGGACCGCGTGATCGTGTCGCACGATTGGCTGGGACGCAATTTCGAGACCTTCTTGCGCACCCAGGACCCGCGCGGCGACTTCCGCCGCATGCTGGGCAGCGTGACGGCCGTGGTGCTTGGCACGCAGGTGCGGCCGTCGTTCTACTACGCGGGCAACGGCGCCATCCACCTGGATGCCGACACCTTCTGGCTCACGCCCGAGGAGCGGGACACGGTGAACGAAGCGCCGGACTATCGCAGCGAGTTCGGCAGTGCCTTGCAATACACCAGCTTGTGGCGTTATGTGCAGAACAACCAGAACATCTTTGCCTACTTCGACCCCGAGGCGCGCGTCACCAGAAACACCGAAGACCTGCGCAATGAATCGGCTTGGGTGATGTACCACGAGCTGGGCCATGCGCTGGACTTCCTGCCGCCGGCGGACTACTCGGCCCTGGACCGTCGCTACACGGTCTGGCGCAACCTGTACGGGCGCTACGGCGCGGGTCTGCTCACGTCGGACACGGTCTCGACGAACTTCCCATTGCGCTCCACGTTGCTGGTTGGTCTGGGCCAGGTGAATTTTCAAGGTGTCGAGGCCACTGCCACGCAAAAGGCCTACAGCGTGGACCTGGTGGCGAAACAATTCGCCGACGATCTCGCCACCGATGAATACGCCTACTCCAGCAGCCGCGAAGACACGGCGATGACCTTGGAGGAGTTCCTGATGTCACACCGCCTGGGGATCCGTCGCGACGTGGGCTTCATCGCCAAGGCGTCCGGTGAGCCCACGCCGAGTTCGCGCCTCGTGGCCTGGGGCCAGCGTGGCCGCATCGGCGAGCCGGCCATGGGGCCGCGGGCGAAGTCCATCGTGCAGGCCCTGGTGCCCTGGGTCGATGCGAGCGAGGTCGACCGCCTGCCCGCGCCCTTGGCATTGCGCGCGGGCGAGAGCTGGAAGGCCAACCTGGCCCAGCCCGCCGGGCCGCAGCTGGCCCAACCACTGTCGGCACAGCCCAGCCGCAGGGAGCTGTGGCTGATGCAGCGCGAGTTCCAGCGGCTGCAGCACCCGCAGCACCGTGGGCTGCCAAAGCTGCCGCCCCTGGAACTTGCCAGGCGCTGAGGCGCAGCGGGACGGCGCCGGAACGACGTGCCCCACAGCACGGCCAGCAGGAGCAAATCCTGCAGATCGCTGCGTTTCACCGGTTGCGGCCGTGCTTCTGCAGCTCCACCGTCTGTTGCAGTTGGCCCTTGTCGTCCAGGCTGCGGCTCAGCGCCACGCCTTCGTGCAGCAGCAGCGCCCGCTTGCGCTCCAGGCCACCGGCATAGCCGGTGAGCGAGCCGTCGGCCCCGACCACGCGGTGGCAGGGCACCAGCACCGACACCGGATTGCGGCCGATGGCCGCGCCCGCCGCGCGCACTCCCGCGGGCGAGCCGGCTTGCGCGGCGATGGCCGCGTAGGTGCTGGTCTGGCCGGCTGGCAGTGCCAGCAGCGCCTGCCAGACGGCGCGTTGGAACGGCGTGCCGTGCAGGTCCAGCGGCAGCGAGCGCTGCGCGGGCCAGTCGGCCTCGAAGTAGCGCTTCAAGTACGCGTCCGCCGACTTGAGCCAGCGTTGATCGGGTTTGACCGGCACGTCCAGCGGGCCGGGGTGGTGGGCCTGTTCGTCGAACCACAGGCCAGCGATGCCCTTGTCGGTGGCGGCGGCAGTCATGGGGCCCAGCGGGGTGTCGATGCGGCATTGCGCCGTGAGGTGGGGGTGGGTCATGTGGGTTCCAGTGTCGTTGACGGGCTGCGCCGCGTTCGTGTGGTGGGTGGACTGCCGGCAGCGGCGGGCTCCAGACTGGGCAGCTCGTCGGCCAGGCTCAGCCACAGCCGCATCACGGCGTAGGCGCGCCAGGGGCGCCAGGCCTCGGCCTGGGCGCTGGCCAGTTGCACCTCGCGCGTGCCCAGCGCCTTGAGGATGCCGATGTCGCTGGCCGGCCAGGCGTCGGGCCAGCCCAGCGCGCGCATGGCGATGAGCTGGGCGCTCCACTCGCCGACGCCGGGAAGGGCCAGCAGCGCATCGAGCGTGGGCTGCAAGGGCGCCGCGCGGTTGAGCTGGATGCGGCCCGCCGCCACCTCGACCGCCAGTGCCTGCAGTGCGCGAACGCGCTGGCGCACGATGCCCAGCGTGCCGATGGACTCGGGCGTGGCGGCGGCCAGCGTGGCGGCGTCTGGGAACAGGCGGGTCAAGTGCGGGTGCGGCGTGGCCAGTGGCGCACCGAAGCGCTCCACCAGGCGCTGCGTGAGCGTGCGGGCGGCCGCAACGGTCACCTGCTGGCCCAGGATGACGCGCACGGCCATCTCGAACCCGTCGAAGCCACTCGGCAGGCGCACCCCCGCGCGGGCCTCGCCGGGCAGGCCGGAGAGCACCGGATCGATCTGCGCAGGGTCGGCGTCCAGGTCCAGGGCCTGGCGTGTGCGGGTGATCAGGGCGCCAAGGGCGGGCAACAGGCTGGCGGACACGGTGAGTGCCACCTCACGCGGCTCGGGGTGGAAGGCAACGGACAGCCAACCGCTGAGTCGTTGCCCCTGGCAATCCACGGCCAGCGTGCGGTGCATGGTCTGGCCCAGCACCGTTTCGACGCCCAGTACCGCGCGCCGGCGAAAGAATCCCAGCACGCCGGCCAGATCGTAGGGTGGGCGCCAGGCCAGGCGCACCGTGGCGCCTTCGGGCGCGCCCGGCGAGTCGCTGTCCGATTCGCGCCGCAGCGCGCTGGGGCTCATGCGATAGCGCTCGGCGAACACGGCATTGAAACGACGCAAGCTGCCGAAGCCCGCGGACATGGCGACCTGAGTGACGGGCATGCGCGTGTCGGTCAGCAGTTGTTTGGCCAGCAGCAGGCGTTGGGTGGTGAGGTAGTCCAGCGGCGAGACGCCGTGCACCTGGCCGAAGATGCGGCGCAGGTGCCGGTCGGTCACGCCCAGGCGGGCGGCCAGATCGGGCAGCGCCGGATCCTGGCCGTCGTGCGCGGCCTGCGTGAGCATCACCGCGGCTTGCTGGGCCAGCACCTGCGACGAATCCATCAACGACAAACCGGGGGCCTGCTCGGGCCGACAGCGCAGGCAGGGGCGAAAGCCCTGCGCCTCGGCCGCGGCGGCGTGGCCGAAGAAGCGGCAATTGGCCTGCTTGGGCATGCGCACCCGGCACACCGGGCGGCAGTAGATGCCCGTGGAGGTGACGCCGACGAACAGGCGCCCGTCGAAGCGCGCGTCGTGGGTGGTGAGCACGCGGTAAGCTGCGTCGTGGTCCAGGGTCATGGCGCCATGATAGGCGGCAGCGCGCCACGAACTCGCCGTTTTCGGACCTGTCCCTTTTCCACCCCGGGGCCAGCCTACATGGCCTTGAATCGCGGCACATGGGCGCGGCTCACGCGCAGCTCGCCGTCCCAGCCCTTGATGCGCAGCCACAGGCGGCTGGCCTCGTCGCGGCGCGTGCCGGCGAGGTGGGCCAGGTTCACCAGCGTGGACCGGTGCACCTGCCAGAACTGCTCGGGATCGAGTTGCGCCGCCAATTCGTGGATGGGCGTGCGGATCAGGTGTTCGGCCTGCGCCGTGCGGGCCACGGTGTACTTCTCGTCGGCCTGGAAGAACAGCACCTCGGCGACATCCACCTGGTGCGTCAGCTCGCCCTGGCTGGCGCGGATCCAGCGCAGCTTTGGTGCGGGGCTGGCCGTCGGCAAGAGCTGGCGCAGTGCGGCGGCAAGGCGCTCGTCGTCGGTGGCCAGCGGGGCGGGGGCTTGCAGGCGCTGCACGGTTCTGGCCAAGCGGTCGGCCTTCACGGGCTTGAGCACGTAGTCCACGGCCGAGGCCTCGAAGGCATCGACCGCGTACTGGTCGTAGGCGGTGACGAAGACCACGCGCGTGGCGCCTTCGATGCCCTGGGCCACTTCCAGCCCGGTGAGGCCGGGCATCTGGATGTCCAGGAAGGCCACGTCTGGCTGCAGCGCAGCGATCCGCTCTGCGGCTTCCGTGCCGTTGCGGGCCACGTGCAGTACCTGCAGTGCAGGCCACAGTTCGGCCAGCTGTTGCACCAGCGCCCGGGCCAGGTGGGGTTCGTCGTCGGCAATCAGTGCGGTGGTCATGGCGTGCTCACAAGGCGGGGTTGGGGCAGGGCAGGCTCAGCATGGCGAGCGTGCCGGGCGGGTGGTCTGTCAAGGTCAGCACCGCTTCGCTGCCGTAGCGGGCCTGCAGTCGCTCGCGCAGGTTGTCCAGCGCCACACCGGCCCCCGGTGCGCGGGTGGTGGACAGGGATTTCGGTCGTTGCGCCGAAGCGGCCAGCCCCAGGCCGGTGTCCTGCACGGTGATGTGCAGCTTGTCGCCGCGGCGAGCAAGCTCGACGCGGATCTCGCCGCCGTCCAGCTTGGGCTCGATGCCGTGCTGAATGGCGTTCTCCACCAGCGGCTGCAGCAGCAGCGGGGGCAAGGGTGTGGATTGCAGGTCCAGTGCAGCATCGATGTGATACCGCAGCCGGTCGTCCATGCGGATCTGTTGCAACTGCAGGTAGGCCGTGACCAGTGCCAGCTCCTCGCCGACGGTGCCATCGTCGCCACGCAGCTGGATGGTGGACGAGCGCAGGTAGTCGGTGAAGGACTCCAGCATGCGCTTGGCCTTGGCCGCGTCGTGATCGATCAGGCTGTGCACGTTGGCCAGGGTGTTGAACAGGAAGTGCGGTTCGATCTGGCCTTGCAGCAGCCGCAGTCGGGCCTCGGTGGCGCGCTGGGTCAGCTGCGCCTGTTGATGGCGCGCGCTGTAGAACATGTGGAACATGACGCCGATGTACATCGAGATCATGCCCAGGCCCAGCAGGTTGGCGACCAGGCTGCCGCTGGCCAGCCAGTCCGAAAGGTCGCCGCCGGCGGCCACCAGACCGACCGGCCATCCCAGCAGCACGCCCAGCAAGGGCACCACGGTGAAGTAGGTCGAGCGCCAGCGCCGCGGCAGCGCCGCAATGCGCTGGCGGCCGCCAAACAGCGGCATCAGCAGCGTGTGCAGCAACTGGATGGTCAGGCCGATGCACAGGCTCACCGTCAGGCTGGTGCCGAAGGCCTGGTTCCACGCCGCCTGGTCGAGCAGGTCCGCCAGGTTTCTGGCGCTGCTCGCGCGGATCAAGGCAGCGATGGCCAGGGCCAGCGCCGTACTGAAGATCACGGCCCAGGCCCATTGCCACCACCAAGGCCCCACGCGGGGCGCCATGGGTTGCCACCAGGCGAGCATGGACTGACGCAGGCGCTTGGCCTGGGGTGAATGCCGGGCGAGGGCCGCGACGCGGTCGCGCAGGGAGGGGTTCATCGACGGCACCTGGGGATGTCCAGGCGACCAGTTTAGGCAGCGCTGCGCCGGGTGTGGTCAGTCTGCGATGGATCAACAACCAAGCCGCTGGATCGACAGCGCACGCGGCCGATGGACCGGTGGGCTTCGTAGAATGACCCGAACCCAACCCACTGCGAGCCAAGCCCATGCAAGTCAAAGCGACCAATTTCAAGGCCTACGACATCCGCGGCGTCGTTGGCCAGGGCATCGACGAGACCTTCGCCGAACACCTGGGCCGCGCGTTTGGCAGCGAGGCCGTGAAGGCCGGCGAGAAGGCCGTGGCGGTGGGCCGCGACGGGCGCTTGTCCGGCCCGGGCCTGGTGGCGGGCCTGATCCGCGGGCTGGTGTCCACCGGCTTGGACGTGGTGGACCTGGGCGCGGTGACCACACCGATGCTGTATTACGTGGCCGCCACGCGCGCAAAGCATGGCTGCACCTCGGGCATCCAGGTCACGGGCAGCCACAACCCGAAGGACTACAACGGCTTCAAGATGGTGCTGAGCGGCCGCGCCATCTATGGCGATGACATCCAGCGCCTGCGCGAGCGCATGGAGGCCGAGGACTATGTGCGTGGCCAGGGCCGCAGCGCGACGATGGACATCGTGCCCGAATACGCGCACCGCATCATCCGCGACTGCAAGCTGAAGCGGCCGATGAAGATCGTGGTCGATTCGGGCAACGGCATTCCGGGGGCGACTGCGCCCGCCATCTTGAAGGCGCTGGGTTGCGAAGTGATTGCCCTGTACTCCAAGGTGGACGGCGATTTCCCCAACCACCACCCCGACCCATCGAAGCCCGAGAACCTGGCCGACCTGATCAAGGTGGTGCACGCCACCGACGCCGAGCTGGGCCTGGCCTTCGATGGCGACGGCGACCGGCTGGGCGTGGTCACCAAGGGCGGCAACATCATCTACCCGGACCGTCAGATCATGCTGTTCGCGCGCGACATCCTCAAGCGCGTGCCCGGCGGCCAGGTCATCTTCGACGTGAAGTGCTCGCAGCGCCTGCCCGTGGCCATTCGCGAGGCCGGTGGTGTGCCGGTGCTGTGGAAGACCGGTCACTCGCTGATCAAGGCCAAGCTGAAGGAACTGGGCGCACCATTTGCAGGCGAAATGAGCGGCCACATCTTCTTCGGCGAGCGCTGGTATGGCTTCGACGATGCGATGTACACCGCCGGGCGGCTGCTGGAGATCCTCAGCCGCGAGGCCGACCCCAGCGCGATGCTGGATGCCCTGCCCACCAGCTTCTCCACGCCCGAGCTGAACGTGGCCTGCGCCGAGGGCGAACACCACCGCATCGTGGCCGAGCTGCAAGCGCAGGTGGCCGACGGCAGGCTGAAGTTCGAAGGCGGCGAGGTGGGCGTCATCGACGGCCTGCGGGTGGACTTTGCGGACGGCTTCGGCCTGATCCGCGGCTCGAACACCACGCCGGTGCTGGTGCTGCGCTTCGAAGGCCACACGGCCGAGGCCCTGCACCGCATCGAGACACAGTTCATGGCCTTGCTGCGCACGGTCAAGCCCGACGCGCAGATCGCCACGGCCGCGCATTGATCCGCTGCCTGCCGCGTCCATCAAGGCGCCGATGAACGCCCTCTGGCAGCGCGGCGCGCGCGCGCTGTATGCCACGGTCTTGCGCGCTGCTGCGCCGCTTTACCTGTTGCGGCTTTGGCGGCGAGGCGCGCGCGAGCCTGGTTACCGCCTGGCCTTGGGCGAGCGCTTCGGGCTGTACCATGGAAGCGGGCCGGCGCCGGGCCTGGTGTGGGTGCATGCCGTTTCCCTGGGTGAAACGCGTGCGGCGGCACCGCTGATCGAGGCCCTGCGCGAGCAGCAACCGGGCCTGCGGTTGCTGCTCACGCATGGCACCGCCACCGGTCGACAGGCAGGTCTGGCGCTGCTGCGCCCGGGCGACCAGCAGGCCTGGTTGCCCTACGACACGCCGGGCGCTGCGCGGCGCTTCCTGCGCCGCTTTCAGCCGATCGTGGGCGTGCTGATGGAAACCGAGCTGTGGCCCAGCCTGATGCGCGAGGCCGAGCGCGCGCAGGTGCCTGTGGTGCTGGCGAATGCGCGCCTGAGCGAACGCAGCGCGCGCAAGGGACGCCGCCTGGCCGCGCTGATGCACCCGGCGGCCCGCCGCCTGAGCCTGGCGCTGGCGCAAACCTCACCCGACGCCGAGCGGCTGCGTGCCGCGGGCACGCCCCAGGTGCTGATCAGCGGCAACCTAAAGTTCGACATGACGCCGGTGCCGGCACAGTTGGCCTTGGGGCGGCGCTGGCGCGCGGGCCTGCACCGGCCGGTGGTGATGGCCGCCTGCACGCGCGAGGGCGAGGAAGCGCCCTTGCTGGCCGCATGGCAGGCCCTGCCTGCGCCGAGGCCCTTGTTGCTGCTGGTGCCGCGCCACCCGCAGCGCTTCGACGAAGTGGCCGAGATGGTGCTGGCCCAAGGCCTGACGCTGGCGCGGCGCAGCGTGTGGCGCGACGAGCCACCGGGCGCCGGCACCGACGTGTGGCTGGGCGACTCGATGGGCGAGATGGCTCTGTATTACGCCTGTGCCGACGTGGCCCTGCTGGGCGGCAGCTTTGCACCGCTGGGCGGGCAAAACCTCATTGAAGCGGCAGCCTGTGGCTGCCCGCTGGTGATGGGCCCGCACACCTTCAATTTTGCGCAGGCGGCGGAGCAGTCCCTGGCCGCTGGCGCTTCGGTGCGCGCGCCGGACATCGCCGCGGGCGTGGCGGCGGCCTTGCAGCTGGCCGCCGACCCTCAACGCAGTGCCTGGGCGCAGCGCGCCATGGCCTTCGCGGCGGCACACCGCGGTGCGGCGCAGCAGATGGCGCAGCGCATCCTGGGGCTGGCGCGACCGGTGCGCTGACTGTCCACCACCACAGGGTTCAAGCCACTCAGATCAACTCCAGCCGACCTTCGATTCGTTCGATGCGCCGCGCGAGGGCATCGATGGACACCTGATGCCTCGCCTGATCTTCAAAGACATGGACGTCCGCCCGCCGCAATTCAATGATGGATGCGTCGTGGCTTCGCAGCCGCTCCTTGATTTCCACCGTGTCGGCCTTCACTGATGCCAGCTCGGCACGAATGGCCTTGAGGTGTTCGACGATCAGGTTCGAGATGTCTTCCGTCACAGCAAGCTCCTACACAGACTTTGATTGTCTTGCGATTTCGTCTTGGCAGGTCTTGCCGCTAGCCCACTCCGCGCCGCATTCGTCGAATCCCAGCGATTCTGCACCGTACACCCACGCTCAGGCGCGCAGCAGCGGCATCCCGGGCAGTCCCGAGGTGCCCGGCAACGCGTCGCGGTCCACGGCGGTGCGCGAGACTCGCAGGTGATCGATCAGCAGGGTTCGGATCACCGCGCGCAGGTCGGTGGTGATGCGCAGGTCGCGGCCTTCGAAGCGGTCCTTGGGTGCCAGACCCGGCCAATCGGCCAGCACCTGCCCGCCGGCCACAGCGCCACCCAGCACGAAGGCCGCGCCGCCGCTGCCGTGGTCGGTGCCCTGCGTGCCGTTGACTTCCACCTGGCGACCGAACTCGGTGCACACCAGCACGGCCGTGTGCGGCCAGCGGCCGTTCTCGATCAGGCCGTCGCGCAAGGCGCCCAGCGCGCTGTCCAGCTGGCGCAGGTTGTTGGCCAGCGGGCCCTGCGGCGCCGATTGGTTGGCGTGCGTGTCCCAACCGCCCATCTCCAGCACCGCCACTTGGGCGCTGCCCGAGGGCCCGAGGAACTCGGCGGCGCGGCGGGCCAAGGTGACCACCGGCTGGGCGCGCGGCGCCCCGGCCATGCCGCCGACCTGCATGGTCGGCATGCCCTCGGCCCGCAGGGCCTGTGCTCGATGGAGCGCGCGGGCCAGGTCGGCGTCCGTTTCGTAGAGCTGGCTCAGGCGGGTGACCAGGTCCGGCGTCGGGTCGGGCAGCGCAGATGGCGCCCAGGTGTCCACCGTGGCGGGCCCGCGCAGCACCAGCGGCACGGCGGCTTGCAGGGCGATGCCCTTGCCTCGGTTCGCCGCCAGGGCGCGGCCCAGCCAGCCGGTGGTGATCTCGTGCGGGCGCTGGCCACCGCTTTCCAGGAGCTGCTGGGCCTCGAAGTGCGAACGCTCCTTGTAGGGCAGGCCCACGGCGTGTAGCACGCTCATCTCGCCGCGCCCATGCATGGCATGCAGTTGGGCCAACGACGGGTGCAGGGCAAACAGGCCGCTCAAGGGCAGCGCGGGTTCGGCAAAGCTCGCGAGGGCGCCCCGCGCCTTGGCGAAGTCGGGGTCGCCCGGGGCGGGCACGGCGCCCAGTCCGTCGAGGCCGCCGCGCAGGATCATCAGCACCAGGCGTGCATCGCCGGCCGCCGGGCTGGCGGCCAGGCTCAGTCGACTGGCCGGCAACAGCGCGCCAGCAGCCAGCAGTTGCCGACGGGTCAGGCGCGGCGCGAGGTGAGGGGTGGTGGCCATGGCTTGCTCCTGCCGTGCTGGTCGATCAGCGGCGTTGGAAATCGGGGGACATCAACAGCAGGGCCAAGGCCTGCGATGGGTCGGCCGCGCGCTCGAGCTGTTGGCGCGTGGCGGCGCTCAATCGGGGCCCCAGGCTGGCCTGGGCCAATTGGCGCGCATCGACACCCGGCCCCAGGCGATCGGCCACGCGGCTGGCCCATTCCACGCGTTGCCACAGCGCTTCAGGCCCCAGCCATTCCTCGGCACGATCCGGCCAGCCCGCGGGCGAGGGCGCGGCGTGCAGGCGTTGGCCCATGGCCCCGATGCCGGCATCGGGCACACGCGCCACCACGCGCTCGCCCTGGCGCAGCAGGCGGGCGGTGGACACGACGAATTCCTCCGGGGTCTTGAGCTTGGTGGCTGCCGGTTCCCAGGCCTCGGGGGCGTCGATCAGCGCCGTGTACAGCGTGGGCAGGTGCCCATCAGACTGAATGAAGGCGTCGGCCAGGCGATTGACCAGCCCGGGCGGTGGATCGTCGGCGACGAAGTGGCGCGCCAGCTTGGTGGCGATGTGGCGGGACGTGCTGGGGTGGCGGGCCAGGTCGGTCAGCACGGCATCCAGGGCCTGGGGGCCTTCGGCATAGCGCTTGCTCAGAACGACCTTGTCACCAGGTTCATGCCAGTTGGGCTCGAACGCGGGGCGGGCCGCGGCCTCGCCGGGCCCGCGCCATCCGGTGAGCACGGCGGCCAACGCGGTGACATCGGCCTGTGCGTAGCCGCCCCAGGGGCCATGCCGGCCACCGGCATGCGCCGCGCCCAGCGTGTGCAACTCCAGCACCTCGCGGGCCAGGTTTTCATTCAGGCCGCTCAGGCGTGGCGCCATCGGGTCGTTGGCCTCGCGTCGCCTGGCCAGGCGTTGCACGATCAGCGAATGTGGTCCGGCGGAGGCCTGGTTGTCCAGATAGCGAAGCATCGCCGCATGCGTGGTGCTGGCGCGCAGCAGGTCCACGAAGCGCCCGGCGATGTGGGGCCGTATGGCTTCGCGCTCGAAGGCGCCGACCAGGCCGCGGGTGGTGCCCTTGAGCACCGTGACCGTGAAGTGATTGCTCCAGAACATGGCCAGCCGCTCGGCAAACGGACGCTGCGTGCTGGCCGCCGTGGCCAGGCGGGCGCGGATGTCGCCCTGCACCAGTTCGCGCAACTCGTCGCGGCTGGCCATGGCACCGGGCGTTGCCGCCGCGTTGTCGGGCCCGCCGGCTGGGGCCGAGGCGGTGCCCACGGTCGAAGCCAGTCGTTGGCGCGCCCGGACCTGGGCATGCAGGCCATCGGCCACCCCTGGCAAGTTGCTGCCTTGGGCATCGGCGGCGCCGACCTGCCGCTTGAGCCAGTCTGACGGGTCGGTGCCCACCACGGCCAGATCGGCCTCGCCGAGACCGAAGCGGTGGGCGGCAATCGCGGCGTGGCTGGCAACGGACATGGCAGGGATCTCCTCGACGCTGATGCTCCACCAAGAACAACGGCCTGCCAACCCCAGGGTTGGCAGGCCGCGCGCAAAGTTGGGTGAAGTGGCTTGGCGGGCCGGGATTAGCGGGCCAACAGGGCGTCCACCGCCAGCACGTCCTGCGGTGCCAGCTGGCCCGAAGCCAGGCGCAGCCGCAGGTTGGCCAGGATCACGTCGTAGCGCGCCTTGGCCAGGTCACGCTGGGTCTGGAACAGCTGGGTCTGCGCGTTGAGCACATCCAGGTTCACCCGGACGCCGACCTTGTAGCCCAGCTGAGTGGCCTCGAGCGCCAGCTTGGCCGATGATTCGGCCGCCTCCAGCGCCTTCACCTGGGCCAGGCCGGAGTTGAAACCGAAGAATGCCGTGCGTGTGTCTTGCGCGGCCTTGCGTCGAGCCGCTTCCAGATCGTTGCGCGCCCGCTCGCGCAAGGCCACGGTCTCCTTGACCTTGTTGTCGTTGAAGCCGCCGCTGTACAAGGGCAGGCTGAGGCTGACGCCAATGGTGCTGTTGTTGCCATTGCCCGACGACGAGAAGGGCACGGCCGAGGCGGCCGTCGCGGCGCTGCCGTTGATCGAGGTGTGGTTCACCCCGACACTGCCGGACAGGCCGACGGTGGGCAGGTCGGCCGCCTTGGCCTTGTCGATGTCCAGGCCGGCCACGTCGAAGTCGATCTGCGCCTTGCGCACGCTGGGCGCGTTGGCGCTGAAGGCCAGCCAGGCGCCATCGTCCGAGGGCTGAGGCGTGGGCAGCACCACGGGCAGTGCCAGTCCCTTGGGCTCGACGCCGGTGCGGCCGACCAGCTGGTCCAGGTTGAGTTTCTTCACGCTCAGGTCGTTCTCGGCGGCCAACTCCTGAGCCACCGCCAGGTCGTACTTGGCCTGCGCCTCGCGGGTGTCGGTGATGGTGGTGGTGCCGACCTCGAAATTGCGCTTGGCCGAGGCCAACTGTTCGGCGATGGCCTTCTTGTTGGCCTGGGTGGTGTTGAGCACCTCGCGGGCCGTGAGCACGTCGAAGTAAGCCTGCGACAGGCGCACGATCAGGTCCTGCTCAGCGCCTTGGAGCAGCGCCTGCATGGTGTCCAGGCCGCGAGCGGCTCGGCTGATCGTGATGTCGTTGGCGCGGTTGTAGAGCGAATACTGCAGGTTCAGCCCAACCTGTTCGGTCAGGGCATGGCTGCTGCGCGTGGACGAATAGGGCGTGTTCGAATTGGATTGAGTGCCCCCCACGGCCAGGCCGAGGCTGGGACGGTTTGCAGCGCGGGCCTGTTCCACCGCATAGGGGGTGGAATCAGCCTGGGCGCGCACCGCCAGATAGGCCGCGTCGTAGTTGCGTGCCGCGTCGTACAGCTCCGACAGGCGCTGTGCCTGGGCCGCGCCGGCGCTGAAGCACAGGGCCAGCACGGAAGCCAGGACGCGCAGGCGAGGTGACGACGTGTTCGAGGGCTTCGTGGGCATGGGCAAGGTGTCCTTGGTTTGAAGGCAGGGAATCGGGTTCAGTGGGCTGGCCGATGCGCATCGATCAGGCGCAACCAGGCATCGGTGCAAGCTGGCGCGTTGTACGCGCTCGCGGCAGCACGCCACAACACCAATGCGACGCACTGCGGGCAGCGCATGCCGGGATGCGTTGGCATGGGATCAGAAGCGGAAGGCGCCCCGTTCGGCAAAGCCATCGAGGCGCGGTGCGACGGTATCAAACAGCTCCTCGGTCTTGAAGCTGCGCTCGCCCAGCCGGGTGACGCGCACGGCGCGCATCATCGGCTCGTCGCCGACGATGGCCAGCAATCGGCCACCGGGCTTGAGCTGGTCGAGCAGGGTCTGCGGCACCTCCGGCACCGAGCCGGACAGCATGATCACGTCGAACGGCGCCTCAGCCGGCAGGCCGCCCGAGCCGTCCATTTCGCGCACGGTGACGTTGGACACACCGGCGCGCCTGAGGTGCTCGACGGCCAGTTTGGCCAGGTGGCCGCGGCGTTCCAGGGTGATCACGCTGCGGGCCTTGTGCGACATCAGCGCGGCCATGAAACCCGAACCCGTGCCCACTTCCAGCACGGTCTCGTGCCGGTGCAGCTGGGCTTCCTGCAGCAGGCGGGCCTCGACGCGCGGGAACAGCATGCTCTGCCCGTCGCCCAGCGGCACCTCGGTGTCCACGAAGGCCAACGCCCGGTAGGCTGCGGGCACGAAGTCCTCGCGCTTGACGATGGCCAGCAGGGACAGCACCCCGGCATCCAGCACATCCCAGGGGCGGATCTGCTGCTCGATCATGTTGAAGCGGGCTTGTTCGACGTTCATGGCTCGAATCCTGTGGAGGGGAGTGGGCTGCGGGAAAACGCGAATTCTATTTCGCGACCATGACCTTGGGCTTGCGCTTGAACAGGCGGCGCGCCCACTGACCCAGGTCGTCGAGCCAGCAGTACACCACGGGCACCACCACCAGGGTCATCACCGACGAGGTGATCACCCCGCCGATCACCGCCTGGCCCATGGGCGCGCGTTGCTCGGAGCCTTCGGACAATGCCAAGGCCAGCGGCAGCATGCCGAAGATCATGGCCAGCGTGGTCATCAGGATCGGCCGCAGCCGCACCCTGGCGGCGCGCAGCAGCGCCGCGCTGCGCTCCAGGCCATCGTGCTGGCCGCGCAGCGCGAAATCGATCAGCAGGATGGCGTTCTTGGTCACCAGGCCCATCAGCATCACGATGCCGATGATGGAAAACATGTTGATCGTGCTGCGCCAGACCAGCAGTGCCGCCACCACCCCGATCATCGTGAGCGGCAGCGAGGACATCAGCGCGATCGGCTGCAGGTAGCTGCGGAACTGCGAGGCCAGGATCATGTAGATGAAGACCACGCCCATGGCCAATGCCTGCACGGCGTAGCCAGCGGACTCTTCCATGTCCTTGGTCGAACCGCCGAAGCGGTAGGCGTAGCCCGGTGGCAGCGGCGTGTCGGCCAGCACCGTGCGCACATCGGCCGAGACCTCACCCAGCGAGCGCAGCGAGGTGTTGGCGGTGAGTTCGGATTCGCGGCTCAGGTCGCGCCGGTTGATCTGGTTGGGGCCCAGACCCGCGCGCACCGAGGCCACCTGCGACAGACGCACATTGCGCATGCTGCCGTCGGTGTTGCTGCCAGCCAGCAGACTCAGGCGCGACAGATCGTCCGGGCCCACGCGCGCTCGCCAGGGCCCAGGCGCACCTTGACGTCGTAGTTCTGGTCGTCGCTGGCGCGCCAGTCGCCCACGGTCTGACCTGCCACCAGGGCGCGCAGGGCATTGGTGATGCTGCCCACCGACAGCCCCAGGTCGGAGGCTGCCTCGCGTTTCACGTCGATGGACACGGTGGGCTTGGGCGGCTTCATGCTGGTGTCCAGATCGACCAGGCCCGGGATCTGGCGCAACCGCGGCATCAACGTGTCGGTGAGGCGCTGCAGCTCGCCCAGGTCCGGCCCCTGGATCGACAGCGAGATCGACTTGGAGCCACCCACCGAATCACTCAATCCGGCTTGGGTCACGGTGATGCCGGCCACCTGCGCGAGGCGCTGGCGCAGCGGCACGGACATCTCGTCCACGCTGCGCGTGCGGTCCTTTCGGTCCACCAGGCGCACCAGGATGCTGACGTAGTTGCGTCCCTGGGCCTGTCCGGAATTGATCGTGGCCAACGTATAGCGCACCTCGGGCATGGCGCGCAGGATGGCGTCGACCTGGCGCGCGCGTGCCTCGGTGGTTTCCAGCGAAGAGCCCACTGGGGTGTAGAAATTGAGCTGCGTTTCGGAGAAGTCGGCCTTCGGCACGAACTCGGTGCCCACGAAACGCACCAGCGCAAAGGCCACGCCCAGCGTGGACAGCGCCAGCACCACGGTGAGCAGCTTGTGGCGCAGCGACCAGCCCAACGCGGCCACGTAGCCATCGCCCAGGTGGTGCGAGGCACGGTCCACCCAGTGCGTCAGGCGTCCCAGCGTGTGGTCGTAGAAACCTTGCGGCACCCAGGGCTTGCCATCGCGGTCGATGGCCGGGTCGTGCCAGACCGAACTGAGCATGGGGTCGAGCGTGAAACTCACGAACATCGAGATCAGCACCGCCGAGACGATGGTGATGCCGAACTCGTGGAAGAACTTGCCGATGATGCCGCCCATGAAGCCGATGGGCAGGAACACCGCCACGATGGACAGCGTGGTGGCGAGCACGGCCAGGCCGATCTCGCTGGTGCCGTCGGTGGCCGCGTCGTGCGCACTCTTGCCCATCTGCACATGGCGCACGATGTTCTCGCGCACCACGATCGCGTCGTCGATCAGCAGGCCCACGCACAGGCTCATGGCCATCAGCGTGATCATGTTGATCGAGAAGCCGAACATCTTCATGAACAGGAAGGTGCCGATCAGCGAAATCGGCAGCGTCAGCCCGGTGATGATCGTGGAGCGCCAGCTGTTGAGGAACAGGAAGACGATGCCGATGGTGAGCAGCGCGCCCTCGAACAGCGTGCGTTTGACGTTGGCCACCGAGACGCGGATCGAACGCGAGTTGTCGCGCACCACCTCCAGCGCCATGCCCTTGGGCAATTGCGGGCGCAGCTGCTCCACCACCTTCATCAGGCCATCGACCACGTCGATGGTGTTTTCGCCCTGGCTCTTCAGCACGGTGATGGCCAGCGTGCGCTGGCCGTTGTACAGCGCCAGGCTTTCGATCTCTTCCGGGCCATCGACGATGTCGGCCACCTGCGACAAGCGCACCGGCTGCGCGCCGGTGGCGGCCGAGCCGCGGCGCGCCACGATCAGCGTGCCGAAGTCCTCGGGGCGCTTCACGCGGCCCTCGATCTGCACCAGCCGCTCCGATTCGCGCGAGCGCAGCGAGCCGGCGGGCAGGTTCTGGTTTTCGCTGCGCACGGCGGCCATCACCTGGTCCACGCCCACGCCGAAGGCCTCCATGGCATTGGGTTTGAGGTAGATGTTGATCTCGCGCTTGACGCCGCCCACCAGCGCGGCCGCACCGACCCCACGCACGTTCTCGATCCGCTTCTTCACCACCTGGTCGGCGTAGGTGGTCAGGTCCTGCACGCTGCGCGAACCGTCGGGCGAGGTCAGGGCCAGCGAGAACACCGGCGCACTGGCCGGGTCGAAGCGCGAGACGCGCGGCTCCTTTACCTCGTCGCGAAAGGCGGCCTTGATGACCGAGAGCTTCTCGCGCACGTCGTCGGCGGCCTTGCGTCCGTCGACCTCCAGGTTGAACTGGACGATGACCACCGACACGCTCTCGTAGCTGCGTGAATACAGCTGGTTGATGCCGGCGATGGTGTTGACGGACTCCTCGACCTTCTTGGTGACCTCGGCCTCCACCACCTCGGGCGAGGCACCGGGGTAGTCCACCTGCACCACCACCACGGGGAAGTCGATGTCGGGAAACTGGTCGACCTTGAGCCGGCCGTACGAGAACAGGCCCAGCACGACGAAGGCCATCATGACCATCACGGCCATGACGGGGTTGGCGATGGAAACGCGGGTGAACCACATGGCGTGCGGGGCTGGCGGCCGTTCAGCGGGACGCCGCTGCTGCGGGGCTGCTTGCCGCCACGGCGCTGGCAGGGGGCTTGATGGCGTTGGCGCGCGTCGCGGCGGTCACGCGAACGGCCACTCCGGCCGGCACCACGCCGGTGCTGCCGGACAGCACCTGGTCGCCGTCGGCCAGGCCCTGCAGCACCTCGACCACATCGGTGGTGCCGCTCTTGCCAACGGTGCCGAGCGTGAGCGTCACGCGTTCGGTTCGCCCTTGGTTCACTCGAATCGCATAGGGCTTGGCCTGGTCCGTGCGCACCGCCGACAGGGGCAGTTGCAGGGTGTTGCGGCGCTCCAGCTCGATCCACCCGCGGGTGAACAGGCCCTGGCGCAGCATCGGGTGCGGCTGCAGCGCGAGGTAGGCCGCCACCGTGCGCGACCCGGCCTGGGCGCTGGGGTTGATGCGCGCCACGCGGGCCTCCAGCGCCTGGTTGCTGCCGTCGATGGCGAGCCGGGCAACTTGGCCCACACGCAGCTGGGCGAGGTCATCGGGCGGCACGGCCGCTTCCAGTTCCAGCTTGGACAGATCCACGATCTCCAGCAGTCGGGCGTCGATGGCCAGGCGCTCGCCGGGTTGCACCAAGCGTTGGGAAATCTGCCCGCTGATGGGCGCCACCAGCGTGGTGTCGACCCGGGCCTTGCGTGCCAGTTCTTCGGCCGCCTTGTTGGCCAACCAGGTGGCACGGGCGGCGGCTTCGCTGGAGGCGGTGCTCTCCAAGGCGGTTGGTGAGATGAAGCCCTGCGCCACCAGGGCCTTGTTGTTGGCCAGCTGGCGCTCGGCGATGTCGAGCTGTGCCTTGGCGGCCTGGGTCTGTTGTTCGGCCTGGCGCAGGCGCCAGTCGAACTCGGTGGTATCGAGCTGCGCCAGCACCTGGCCGGCCTGCACGGTGTCGCCTTCGCGCACCGACATGCTCTTCAATTCGGCCGCCACCTTGGCCTTGACGAAGGCACTGTTCACGGCTTTGAGGCTGCCAGACACCTCGATGCCGCGGGTCAGCTCGCCGCGAGCGATGCGCAGCAGGTCGATGTCGGCGACTTCGAGCGTCTGTTCGGTGGGCGCCGAGGCCGCCAAGCTGGGCATCGTGCCGGTGGACGCCTGGCGACTCTTCAGCCATCGGCCGCCCAGCATCAGCAAGGCCGCCACGGCGACCACGATCAAGGACCAACGCACCCAGTTTTTCATCGGAATCAGATCTTGCGGCGAAGGGGTGCAGGTCGCACCGGTGGTTGGCACAGCCCATCGAGCACCAGATCGATGTGTTGACGGATGAACAGGTGGCCGTCGATGTCGGGTGCACCGTGCATGCAGGCGCCCAGGGAGTGCTTGTGCAGGCACAGCATGATCAGCGGAAACAGCAGCGAATGCACCGCCGCATCCACCGGCACCGGCCTGAACTCCCCGCTGTCGATACCATGGCGCAGCACCTTGCCCAGCACCTCGTGGGCACGGGCCACCACCTCGCGCTGGTAGTAGTCGGCAATCTCCGGGAAGTTGCGCACCTCGGTGATCACGAGCTTGAACACGCCCGCGGCCGGGCTGTCATACAACTGGGTCCACCAATCGACGAGCATGCCGCGCAGCAACGCGGCGGTGTCGCCATCGTGCACGGCGGCCAGGGCCGCACCTTCGGCGATGCGCTCGGACAGCTGCTGGGCGATCACCGCCTTGAGCAAATCTTCCTTGCTCGGGAAATAGAGGTACAGCGTGCCTTTGGACACCCCGGCCCGCAGCGCCACCTCATCGGTGCGGGTGGCCGCGAAGCCCTTTTCGACGAACAAGGCCATGGCCGCATCGAGCAGCTCTTGCGGGCGTGCGTCCTTGCGTCGGCGGCGGTGGTGGGGATCGATGTCGATCATGCAGGGTCGGGTGGCACGGCGTTCGGCCAGGGGCGACGCACGGCGGAAGCGGAATTAATGACTTTCTGGTCAGTAATGTAATCGATCTGACCATCGGGCGCAGCTATGATCCGCCGCTTTGCCGAGTGGTCGAGGGGATGGCGTGGACGCTGTGTTGCTGTTGAAGGCCGCCATCATGGGCGTGGTCGAGGGATTGACGGAATTCCTGCCCGTCTCGTCCACGGGCCACCTGATCCTGGCCGGGTCCTTGCTGGACTTCGCCGATGCCAAGGCCAAGGTGTTCGACATCGCCATCCAGACCGGTGCCATCTTTGCCGTCGTACTGGTGTTCTGGGACCGCCTGCGCAGCGCGGTGGTCAACCTGCCCACCAGTGGTCGTGCCCGGCGCTTCGTCGGCAACGTGGCCATCGCCTTCGTGCCCGCCGTCGTGCTGGGCCTGTTGTTCGGCAAGGCGATCAAGGCGCACCTGTTCACTGCGCCGGTGGTGGCCACCACGTTCATCGTGGGCGGCCTGATCATCCTTTGGGCCGAGCGTCGCCCGGCATCGGCGGTGCGCATCCGCACCATCCACGAGATGACGCCGATGGACGCCTTGAAGGTGGGCCTGGTGCAGTGCCTGGCGATGATCCCGGGCACCAGCCGCTCGGGGGCCACGATCATCGGCGGCATGCTGCTGGGCTTGTCGAGGCAGGTGGCCACCGATTTCAGCTTCTTCCTCGCCATCCCCACGCTGATCGGTGCCGGCGTCTACTCCCTGTACAAGGAACGCGCCCTGCTGCACGCCAGCGATGCGCCAGTCTTCGCCGTGGGGTTCGTGGTCTCGTTCTTCGCGGCCTGGGTCTGCGTGCGCTGGTTGCTGCGCTACATCGCCACGCACGACTTCGTGCCCTTTGCCTGGTACCGCATTGCCTTTGGCCTGGTGGTGCTGGCCACGGCCTGGACCGGCGTGGTGACCTGGGCGGACTGATCGCCCGGGCCCCTGCGCCTCGGCGCGCTCAGCGTCGTTCGAACACCAGGTCCCAAACCCCGTGGCCCAGGCTCAGGCCGCGGGCTTCGAACTTGGTCATCGGCCGCATTTCAGGGCGCGTCGAATAGCCTTCGGTCGTGTTCTGCAGCGTCGGGCAGGCGGACAACACCGCCAGCATCTGCACGGCATAGTCCTCCCAATCCGTGGCGCAGTGCAAGGTGCCGCCGGCGGCCAGGCGCTGCGCCAGCAGGTCCACCAGCGCGGGTTGAATCAGTCGCCGCTTGTGGTGGCGCTTCTTGTGCCAGGGGTCCGGGAAGAACACGTGCACGCCATGCAGCGAGCCCGGCAACAGCATGTGGGTCAGCACCTCCACCGCATCGTGCTGGACGATGCGCAGGTTGCTCAAGCCCTGCTCGCCGATCAGCCGCAGCAGCGCGCCCACACCCGGCTCGTGCACCTCCACGCCCAGGAAGTTCAACTCGGGATGGGCGGCGGCGATGCCCGCCGTGGCGCCGCCCATGCCGAAGCCGATCTCCAGCACCGTCGGTGCATGGCGCTCAAACGCAGCGTCCAGGTCCAGTGGCTGGCGCTGGTAGGGCAGCACGAACCGCGGGCCGAGCTCGTGCAGTGCCCGCTGCTGACCGCTGCCCAGTCGCCCGGCGCGCAGCACGAAGCTGCGGATCGGTCGGTGGTGGGCCGGGCTGGGTGGATCGTCGTGGGCCGTCATGGCGTGGGCAAGAAAAGCAAAAGGCCCCAAGTGGGGCCCTGCGTGGATTTCTGGAGCGGGTGAAGGGAATCGAACCCTCGTATGAAGCTTGGGAAGCTGCCGTTCTACCATTGAACTACACCCGCAGCGCGGCGGACAGTGTAGCGCGAAGCCTCGGGTTTTCGGCGTGGTGGCTGGCGGCACGATCAGGGATGATGCCCGCTCAAGCCGACGCCATGAACGATCCCATCCAACTGCTGCTGCTCGGTCTGCACCTGCCCGACCTGATCACCTCGGCCTACGGGCCGTTCGTCGAACACCCGGTCCAGTCGCTCGACGAAATCGGGTTGGCGCTGAGCCAGCAGCCCTATGACGCGGTGGTGCTTTCATTGGATCAACCGGCGGTGCTGGTGAGCTGGGTCGGGCTGTCGCGCACGGTGCTCGATGCCGCCGTGGTGGTCGTGGCTCCCGAGCCGGAGGTGGCCGAAGCCATCCGCCTGATGCGGCTGGGGGTGCAGGACGTCCTGTCTCGTCGCGAGGCGGCGGTGGCGGGCACGGTGGCGCGTGTGGTGCGGCTGGCGGTGGAGCGCAAGCGCATCGAACGCGCCGCGCGCAAGGCCTATGCCACCGACCTGGCCAGCGGCCTGCCCAACCATGCGCAACTGATGGAGCACATGACCCACCTGCTGGCCTTGCGCGAGCGCGAGCCTGCGGCCATGGCGCTGCTGGCGGTGCGTGTGGAAGGCCTGCAGACGGTGGCGGCCCGTTTCGGTGACGAGTCGGCGCAAGTGCTGCGGCGCAAGGCGGCAGTGCGCCTGCGTGCCGGTCTGCGCGCCAGCGATGTGGTGGCCGCACTGGGCAACGACACCTTTGCCGTGCTGCTGGCCTGGATCGACGATCCCGCCAACGCCACCCAGGTGGCCGACAAATTGGCCGCTTCCTTGCAGCGACCGTTCTCGGTGGCGGGGCAGGATCTGGCCTTGGCGGTGTCCGTGGGTGTGAGCCGCTATCCGGACGATGGCAAGTCCGCCGAGGTGCTGCTGCGCCAGGCGCAGCAACAGGCCAGTGCGCCTGCCACGGGTCGCGTCGGCTTTGCCAACGTGGTGGAGCGCGGCATCGTCGCGGCCGCCAACGACGACGAAGGCTGACACGGCGCCCGTCGGGCCGCCTACTTCAGGATGTCGCCCAGGCAGAGGTACTTGATCTCGACATAGTCGTCCATGCCCTGGTGCGCACCCTCGCGCCCCAGGCCGGATTGCTTGACGCCACCAAACGGCACCTCGGCGGTGGAGATCAGCCCGGTGTTGATGCCGACCATGCCGTATTCCAGGGCCTCGCCCACACGGAAGATGCGGCCCACGTCGCGGCTGTAGAAGTAGCTGGCCAAGCCGAACTCGGTGGCGTTGGCCAATTCGATGGCTTCAGCCTCGGTCTTGAATCGGAACACCGGTGCCACGGGCCCGAACGTTTCCTCCTTCGAGCACAGCATGTCGGGCGTCACGTCGGCCAGCACCGTGGGCGTGTAGAAGCGCTCGCCGATGCGTGTGCCGCCCACCACCAGGCGCGCGCCCTTGGCCAGCGCATCGGCCACGTGCGCCTCCACCTTGGCGATGGCCTGGTCGTCGATCATCGGGCCCTGGTTCACGCCGGGCTCGAAGCCGCCGCCGACCTTGATGCCTTGGGCCTTCTCGGCCAGCTTGGCAACGAAGGCGTCATAGACCTTGTCCTGAGCGTACAGGCGGTTGGCGCAGACGCAGGTCTGGCCCGCGTTGCGGTACTTGCTGACCATCGCGCCCTCGACGGCCGAGTCGAGGTCCGCGTCGTCGAAGACGATGAAGGGCGCATTGCCGCCGAGCTCGAGTGCCAGCTTCTTGATGCTGGGCGCGCACTGCCGCGCCAGGATGCGGCCCACCTCGGTGGAGCCGGTGAAGGAGAGATGGCGCACCACATCACTCGAACACAGCACCTTGCCGATTTCGATGGAGTTGTCGGCATCGGCGGTGACGATGTTCAGCACACCGGCCGGCATGCCGGCGCGCTGGGCCAACTCGGCCACCGCCAGCGCCGACAACGGCGTCTGTTCGGCTGGCTTGATCACCACCGGACAACCGGCGGCCAGCGCCGGCGCCACCTTGCGCGTGATCATCGCGATCGGGAAGTTCCAGGGCGTGATCGCCGCGCAAACGCCGATCGGCTGCTTGATGACGATGTAGCGCTTGTTGTTGTCGGTGGTCGGGATGGTCTCGCCGTAGACGCGCCGGGCCTCTTCGGCGAACCACTCCAGGAAGCTGGCGCCATAGCCCACTTCACCGCGGGCCTCGGCCAGCGGCTTGCCCTGCTCGGCCGTCATGATGCGGGCCAGGTCGTCGGCATGCTGGTGCAGCAGGTGGAACCACTTCATCAGGATCGCGCCACGCTCCTTGGCCGTCTTGGCCCGCCAGGGGCCCCAGGCCTTCTCGGCGGCCACGATGGCGGTGTGGCAGTGGGTGGGCTCGAGGTTGGCCACGTCGACGAGCTTCAACCCGGTGGCCGGGTCGGTGACGTCGAAGCGCCGGGTGCCGGCCACCCATTCGCCGCCGATGAGCGCGTCGGTCTTCAGCAGGCTCGGGTCGTTCAGGGTGGCGAGGGGGGAGGTCTTCATGTCCATCGGTAACTCCAAGGAAATTGGGGGCACTTTAGCGCGCTCGGCGGACGGCGGGCCCGGTCCACGGCGGCCCGTGGGCCGGGTGCTCGACCGGCGCAACCCGCGCTCGACGCGGGGCACTGGTGACAAGCGAACGCCGCGGAACCGGCTCCGCCGGGCCGCTGGCGTTGCCCCCTTGAGGGGGAAGTGGCGCAGCCACTTCGGGGGTGGGTCATCTCCTGCCGCGAATCCACTCCAACGCCAGCATCAATCCGGTGGTGAAGATGGTCAGCAGCGTGGCCACGGCGGCAATCGTCGGGTTGATGTTCTCGCGGATGCCGGTGAACATCTGCCGCGGCAGCGTCACCTGCGTCGGGCCGGCCAGGAACAGCGTGACCACCACCTCGTCGAACGAGGTGGCAAATGCGAACAGGGCACCAGAGATCACGCCCGGCGCGATCACCGGCAGCGTGACCAGGAAGAAGGTCTGCAAGGGCGATGCGCCCAGGCTCAGCGAGGCCCGCACCAGATTGTGGTTGAAGCCCTGCAGCGTGGCCAGCACGGTGGTCACGACGAAGGGTGCACCGAGTGCCGCATGCACCAGGATCAAGCCGGTGTAGCTGTCCGACAGGCCGATCTGCGCGAAGAACAGGTAGCTGGCCACACCCACGACCACGATGGGCACCACCATCGGCGCGATCAGCACGCTCATCAGCAGGCCCTTGCCTGGAAACTGCACCCGAGCCAGGCCCACGGCGGTGAGCGTGCCGAGCACGGTGGCAATCACCGTGGCCGCGGGTGCCACGATGAAGCTGTTCTTCGCCGCCCGGCCCCACTCGGCCGAGGTGAACAGGTTGTCGTACCACTGCAGCGACCAGCCGGGCATCGGGTAGGCAAGAAAGGAACTGGCCGAGAACGACAGCGGCACGATCACCAGGATCGGCAACAGCAGGTACACCAGCACGGCCACCGCAAACCCGCGCAGCAGCCACCAGCCGGTCTTGTCGACCAGGGTGTAGTAGGCGGGGAACACCGGCAGTTTCATGCGCCCATTACCCCAGGCTCAACTCGGCCTTGGCAAAGCGCCGGTACACCGCATACAGCACCAGGGTGGCCGCCAGCAGCACGGCCCCCAGTGCGCAGGCCATGCCCCAGTTCACATCCACGTTGGTGTACTGGGCAATGTAATAACTCAACATCTGATCGTCCGGCCCGCCCAGCAGCGCGGGGGTGACGTAGTAGCCGATGCTCAGGATGAACACCAGCAGGCCACCCGCGCCGACGCCGGCCCAGGTCTGCGGCACGTAGACGCGGAAGAAGGCCGCCAACGGGGCGCTGCCCAGCGACACCGCCGCACGCAGGTAGGTGGGCGGCACCGACTTCATGACGCTGTACAGCGGCAGGATCATGAAGGGCAGCAGGATGTGCGTCATCGAGATGATCACGCCCGTGCGGTTGAACAGCAGCGCCACCGGCTCGGCCACGATGGACAGCGACACCAGCGCCTTGTTGACCAGCCCTTCGCGCTGCAGCAGCACGATCCAGGCGGCCACGCGCACCAGGATGGAGGTCCAGAACGGCACCAGCACCAGGATCATCAACACATTGGCCTGGCGCGCCGGCAGCGTGGACAGCCAGTACGCCAGCGGGTAGCCCAGCGCCAGGCAGGCCAGCGTGACGATGGCGCTGATCTCGAAGGTGCGCATCAGGATGCGGCCGAACACCCGCTGGTCATCGGCCACGCGCTCGATGCCACCGTCCACGCTGCGCCGGAGGTCCACCGCGGTGAGCAGGTAGTCGGGCGTCCAGCGCGAGGCGTTCTTGGCGATGGCGTGCCAGTATTTCAGCTCGGCCCAGCGGGCGTCGAGTGCCAGCATGCGCTCACGCAATTCGGTGTCGGTGGCAGTGGGGAGGTGTTTCCAGTCACCGCTGGCGGCCCGGTAGGTGCCCATGATCAGCGAGCGTCCGCCGGGCACCTCGCTGTTCAGCCGGCGCGCCAGTGCACCGGCCTGGGCGCCTTCGTCGAGTGACGAGAGATCCTTGGCGATGGCCGCAAAGGCGGCGGCCGGCGGCTCGGCCTTGCGGTCCCAGGTGGACAGGGCGGCACCGGTGAGCGGCAGGCTGCGCGCCACCTCGGGGTTCTCCACCGCGCGCATCAGCAGCGCGGCGATGGGCACTAGCAAGGTGGCGAGCAGGAACACCAGCAAGGGCAGCGTGAGCGCAATGGCCGTCCAGCGGCGGCGTGCATCGGCACGCCGCAGCGAGCGGGCGAGCTCGGGCGACCCGATTTCGCCAGCCATGCCGGGTGCCGCCACCATGGCGCTCATGGCGTCCCGGCCTTTACTGCGTGGCCCAGGAGGCGAAGCGCTTTTCCAGCGCCTCGCCCTGGTCGGCCCAGAACTTGATGTTGAACTCCAGGCCACCCTTCATGTTGGCAGCGGCCGTGGGCAGGTTGCCCAGGGTCTTGGCGTCGAGCTTGGACAGGGCCTTGATGTTGGTGGGGCCGTAGGCGATGTTCTTGGCGTACTCGGCCTGTGCGTCTGCGCCCAGCGCGAAGGCAAGGTACTTGTACGCGGCGTCGCGGTTGGGCGTGCCCTTGACGATGCCGTAGTACTCCAGGTCGTAGATCTGATTGACCCAGCTGATCTTCAGGTTCTTGCCTTCGCGGGCGGCCGCGTCGATTCGGCCGTTGTAGGCCGTGGCCATCACCACGTCGCCGGCCACCAGGAACTGCGGCGGCTGCGCACCAGCCTCCCACCACTGGATGTTGGCCTTGAGCTCGCCCAGCTTCTTGAAGGCGCGGTCGGCACCGGCCGGTGTGGACAGCACCTTGTAGACATCCTCGGGCTTCACGCCATCGGCCATCAATGCGAATTCGACGTTGTAGCGGGCGCCCTTGCGCATGGCGCGCTTGCCGGCGAACTTCTTGGTGTCCCAGAAGTCGGCCCAGGTCTTGGGCGCTTCCTTGAGCTTGTCGCCGTTGTAGGCCATCACCGTGGACCAGACGAAGATGCCGATGCCGCACTCGTGCACGGCGGCCGGCGGGGCGAAGTCGGCCTTCGAGCCGATCTTGCTGTAGTCCAGCTTCTCGAACAGGCCCTCGTCGCAGCCGCGGCCCACGTCGGGGCTCTCGAGCTCGACCACGTCCCAGGTCACCTTCTTGGCCTCGACCATGGCTTTCACCTTGGCCTGCTCGCCGTTGTATTCGACCGAGACCACTTTGGTGCCGGTCTTCTCGAAGGGCTCGTAGTAGGCCTTCTTCTGTGCATTGGCGTTGGCACCGCCGAAGTTCACGACGGTGAGCTGCGATTGTGCGAACGCCGGCACGGCCAGCATCGCGGCCACGCTGGCGGCAAGTTTCAACAAGGTCATCTCGGGTCTCCTTCGGGTGGTTGGGGGAAAGGGAACTCGCCCGCCTACGCGTACAGGCGCAGGTGGAACGTGGGAATGTGCAGCCACACCGGCTGGCCTTCGACCGGGGCGGCGCCGGAGGCCAGCGTGAGCTTCACCGTGGCTGGGGCCTGGCCGGGCACCTCACAGCGCAGGCGCAGGTGGTCACCGAAATAGATCACGTCGTTGACGGTGGCCTGCAGCACGTTGTGGCTGTGATGCGGCGCCGAGAAATGCGCTTCGATGCGCTCGGGCCGCACGGAGGCCACCACGTCGGCGCCGGCGGCTGCGCCATTGACGTTGATGCCAGCCAGGCGTTCGCCCGAGGCCAGCAGCAGTTCGGCGTCGCCGCCGGACGTGGTGCCCAGTCGGCCCGCGAGCACGGTGCTGTCGCCGACGAAGCCGGCCACGAAGCGGTTGGCCGGTGTCTCGTAGAGCTTTTCCACCGCGTCGATCTGCTGGATGGCACCGTCATTGAACACCGCCACGCGGTCGCTCATGGTCAGGGCCTCGCCCTGATCGTGGGTGACGTAGACGAAGGTGACGCCGAGCTGGCGGTGCAACTCCTTCAGCTCGATCTGCATGTGCTCGCGCAGCTGCTTGTCCAGCGCGCCCAGCGGCTCGTCCATCAGCACCAGCTGCGGCTCGAACACCAGGGCACGGGCCAGCGCCACGCGCTGTTGCTGGCCGCCCGACAATTGCGTCGGGTAAGCCTGATCGCGTCCGCCCAACTGCACCATGGCCAGCGCCTTGGCCACACGCTGGGCGATCTGGTCCTTGGGCACGTGGCGCACCGTGAGCGGATAGGCCACGTTGTCGGCCACGCGCAGATGCGGGAACAGCGCGTAGTTCTGGAACACCATGCCGAAGTTGCGCTTGTGTGGCGGGGTGCGGGTGATGGGTGCGCCATCGAGCAGGATCTCGCCCGCCGTCGGCGATTCGAAGCCGGCCAGCATCATCAGGCAGGTGGTCTTGCCCGAGCCCGATGGCCCGAGCAGCGACAGGAATTCGCCGCGGCGGATGTCCAGATCGAGCGAGCGCACCACCAGCGTGCGGCCGTCGTAGGTCTTCTGCACCCCACGGAACTGAACCAGGGTGTCGGGGCGGGGCAGGGGCGAGGGTGACATAGGGGGCGGGTGGGAGCGCCGCGCAATGTAGGCCCGTTGAAGGGCATCGCGCCATGTACAGACCCACGAAGCAGCAGGCGCACTGTACCGGCAAGGCGCCCGGTACAGGCCGCACGATGTCAAGTCGAAGCCCTGGCCACACCAGGGGCACCCCGCTTGTGGCACCCGGCACGACCGGGCAGACTGGCCCGCCCAACCCCCAGGAGACAAGCCATGATCAAGGTCAGTGTGATGTACCCCAACACCCCGGGCGCCCGGTTCGACCACAGCTACTACCGCGACCAGCACATGCCGATGGTCAAGCGCAAGATGGGTGACGCCTGCCTGAGCTACACGGTCGACAAAGGCCTGGCCGGCGGCGCACCTGGCCAGCCCGCCACCTACGTGGGCATGTGCCACATCTTCTGCGATTCGGTTGAATCGTTCCAGGCCGGCTTCGGACCGCATGCCAAGGACATCATGGCCGATATCCCGAACTACACCGATCTGATGCCCACGATCCAGATCAGCGAGGTGGTGGTGGGCTGACGGACCTTGGGCCGAGGGGCGCCACCTCAGCGGCCAGGCCAGGCCTCGCCGCGCGCCAAGGCGGCACGCAAGGCATCGCCATGCTCGTCCAGATGCGGTGGCGGCTGGTCCGCCACCGGTCGCTGACCATCGAAGCGCATCGGCGTGCCCACCATGGGCATGCCGCCTGCACCGCTGACCTGCATCGCGCGGGCCACGACCTGCGGGTGGCTGAAGACATCGGGCAGCTCGAGGATCGGTGCGCAGGGCACGGCGTTGGGCTCCAGCAGCGCAGTCCACTCGGCGGTGCTGCGTTCGAGCATCCAGGGCGCGAGGATGGCGATCAGCGCATCGCGGTTGGCCAGGCGGTCGGAGTTGGTGACGAAGCGCGGGTCCTGCGCGGTCTCGGGGTGACCGACCAGGGCGCAGAAGCGCGCGAACTGGCCGTCGTTGCCCACCGCCAGCACGATGTGCCCGCCGCGCGTGGCGAAGACCTGGTAGGGCACCACGTTGATGTGGGCGTTGCCCATGCGTTTTGGTGTCAGGCCCCCCACCAGGTAGTTGCTGGCCTGATTGGCGAGCACGGCCACCTGCACATCGAGCAGGGCGGCGTCGATGTGGCGGCCGCGGCCGGTGCGACCGCGTTCCACCAGGGCGGCCAGGATGGCCGTGGCCGCGTAGACGCCGGTGAACAGGTCGGCCACGGCCACGCCCACCTTCTGCGGCTGGCTGCCGGGCGTGCCGTCCTTCTCGCCGGTGACGCTCATCAGGCCGCCGGTGGCCTGGATGGCGAAGTCGTAGCCCGCATTGGGCGCGTACGGCCCGGTCTGGCCATAGCCGGTGACCGAGCAGTACACCAGCTTGGGGTTCAGCGCCTGCAGGCTGGTGGCATCGAGCCCGTATTTGGCGAGCTGGCCCACCTTGTAGTTCTCCACCAGCACATCGGCCTCGGTGGCCAGCTGCCGCACCAGGGCCGCACCCTCGACCGTCGCGATGTCGATGGCGATGGAGCGCTTGCCGCGGTTGGCGCTGAGGTAGTAGGCCGACATGCGCTCCGACGGGTCACCCCACCACGGCGGGCCCCAGGCGCGGGTGTCGTCGCCCAGGCCGGGGCGTTCCACCTTGATCACGTCGGCACCGTAGTCGGCCAGGATCTGCGCCGACCAGGGGCCGGCCAGCACGCGCGACAGATCGAGGACGCGCACGCCCTCCAACATCTTCGGCGCCGTCATCTCAAGAAAAGGCTTGAATGCCGGTGATGGCGCGGCCCAGGATCAGCGCATGGATGTCGTGCGTGCCCTCGTAGGTGTTCACCACTTCCAGGTTCACCAGGTGGCGCGCCACGCCGAACTCGTCGCTGATGCCGTTGCCGCCCATCATGTCGCGCGCCAGGCGGGCGATGTCCAGCGCCTTGCCACAGCTGTTGCGCTTCATGATGCTGGTGATCTCCACCGCGGCGGTGCCCGCGTCCTTCATGCGGCCCAGTTGCAGGCAACCCTGCAGGCCGAGCGTGATCTCGGTGAGCATGTCGGCCAGCTTCTTCTGGATCAGCTGGTTGGCCGCCAGCGGGCGGCCGAACTGCTTGCGGTCGAGGACGTACTGCCGCGCGCGGTGATAACAATCTTCCGCAGCGCCCAAGGCTCCCCAGGCGATGCCGTAGCGGGCGCTGTTCAGGCACGTGAAGGGTCCCTTCAAGCCACGCACCTCGGGGAAGGCGTTGTCCTCGGGGCAGAACACCTCATCCATCACCACCTCGCCGGTGATGCTGGCACGCAGTCCCACCTTGCTGTGGATGGCGGGGGCGGACAGGCCCTTCCAGCCCTTCTCGAGGATGAAGCCACGGATCGAGCCTTCGTCGTCCTTGGCCCAGACCACGAACACATCGGCGATGGGGCTGTTGCTGATCCACATCTTGGCGCCACTCAGGCTGTAGCCACCAGCCACCTTGCGGGCGCGGGTGACCATGCTGCCGGGGTCGCTGCCGTGGTTGGGCTCGGTGAGGCCGAAGCAGCCGATCCACTCACCACGCGCCAGTTTGGGCAGGTACTTCTGCTTCTGCGCCTCGGTGCCGAATTCGTTGATCGGCACCATCACCAGCGAGCTTTGCACGCTCATCATCGAGCGGTAACCCGAATCGACTCGCTCCACCTCGCGGGCCACCAGGCCGTAGCAGATGTAGTTCAGTCCCGCGCCGCCATAGGCCTCGGGGATGGTGGGGCCGAGCAGCCCCAGCTCGCCCATTTCGCGGAAGATGGCCGGGTCGGTCTTCTCGTGGCGGAAGGCCTCCACCACGCGCGGCGCGAGCTTTTCCTGGCAGTAGGCGCGGGCCGCGTCGTGCACCGCGCGTTCGTCGTCGCTGAGCTGGGCGTGCAGATGCAGGGGGTCTTCCCAGGAAAACTTCGCGCTGGAGGCCATGGATGCGGGTCCTTCGATCGGGTGGATGGGTCAGGCCAGGGCGGCAAAGCAGTCGGCCATGATGGCCATGCCCTCGTCCAGCAAGGCGTCGCTGGCGGTGAGCGGAACCAGCACGCGGATCACGTTGCCGTGGGTGCCGCACGATAGCAAGATCAGGCCGCGCTGCGCTGCCGCCTTGACGACAGCGTTGGTGAGGTCGGCATCCGGTTGATGTCGATCGCCTTCGGCTCTGTGCACATCGCCATTCTTGAACAGCTCGATGGCCACCATGGCGCCCAGGGCGCGCACATCGCCAATGGCCTTGTGCTTGGCCGCGATGGCCTGCAGGCCAGCCACCAGGCGCTGGCCGACGGCGCGGCTGCGCTCCAGCAGGTGGTCTTGCTCAAACGCGTCCAGCACAGCCAGCGCCGATGCGCAGGCCAGCGGGTTGCCGGCGTAGGTGCCGCCCAGGCCACCCGGGGCGGGGGCGTCCATCACTTCGGCACGGCCGATGATGGCCGACAGCGGCATGCCACCGGCCATGCTCTTGGCCATGGTGATGATGTCCGGGGCCACGCCGCCCCATTGTTCGCAGGCCAGCCAGGTGCCCGTGCGGCCGGCGCCGGTCTGCACTTCGTCAGCGATGAGCAGGATGCCGTGCTGGTCGCACAACGCGCGCAGGCGCTTGGCAAATTCGGGCGGGGCGATGTAGAAGCCGCCTTCGCCTTGCACCGGCTCGAGGATGATGGCGGCCACGCGGGCGGCCTCCACGTCGTACTTGAACAGGGCTTCGATCGAGGCGATCGAATCATCAACGCTCACGCCGTGCAGCGCGCAGGGGAACTTGGCGTGGTAGACCTCGGCCGGGAAGGGCCCGAAGCCGATCTTGTACGGCGCTACCTTGCCCGTGAGCGCCATGCCCATCATCGTGCGGCCATGGAAGCCGCCGCCGAAGGCGATCACGGCCGAGCGCTTGGTGTAGGCGCGCGCCACCTTGATGGCGTTCTCCACGGCCTCGGCGCCGGTGGTCATGAAGAAGCTCTTCTTGGCGAAGTCGCCGGGCGCCAGGGCGTTCAGGCGCTCGGCCAGTTCGACATAGGGCTCGTAGGCCAGCACCTGGAAGCAGGTGTGGGTGAATCGGCCCAGCTGCGCCTCGATGGCCGCCACCAGGCGCGGGTGGCGGTGGCCGGTGTTGAGCACCGCGATGCCGCCGGCGAAATCGATGTAGCGCTTGCCCTCCACATCCCACACCTCGGCGTTCTCTGCGCGGTCGACAAAGATCTCGTGCGCCTGACCCAGGCCGGCGGGCAGTGCGGCGCGGCGCCGTGCCATCAGGGCGGCGTTGGTGTGCAGGACGTGAGTGGCGGGTTCGCGTTGCATGGCGTTTCCTTTGCGGGCGGGTTGGGGCAATCGCCCACTGTAGGCCCTCGGGGCAGGCGATACCATGTACAGCCCGGTCGTCCGGGCCGAAACACTGTGCTGGCCCGCCAGCCTGTACAGAATCCGCGTGAACTTCAACCTGCAGCCCCAATCGTCCACGCCACTGGTGGTGCAACTGGTGGATGGCGTGCGCCGCGCGATCGAGGACGGCACGCTGCGTGCAGGCACCAAGATCCCGTCGATCCGCCAGTTTGCCCACGCGCACTCGGTCAGCGTGTTCACCGTGGTGGAGGCCTACGACCGCCTGGTGGCGCAGGGCTGGCTGGTGTCTCGGCCGCACTCGGGCTTCTTCGTGCGCCGGCGCGTGGGCGCGGCCGGCTCGGGTCCGGCCGTGCCGATGGGTGCGGGCGTGGGCGCGGCCGCCGGCACCTCGTTCGACTCGATGTGGTACCTGCGCAAGATCTTCGAGAACCGGCACCTGTCGATGAAACCGGGCTGCGGCTGGTTGCCTGGCGATTGGTTGTTCGAGGACGGCGTGAAGCGTTCGCTGCGCACCCTGGCCAGCGAGGAGGTGGACCTGGGCGGCTATGGCGATCCCAAGGGCTACCTGCCGCTGCGCCAGCTGATCCGCGACACGCTGGCCGAGCAGGAGATCACGGGCGGCACCGAGCAGGTGATGCTCACGCAGGGCTCCAGCCAGGCGCTGGACCTGGCCGCGCGGCGTCTGGTGCGCGCGGGCGATGCGGTGTTGGTGGACGACCCCGGTTATGCCAACCTGCTGTTCGGCCTGCGCTTCCTGGGTGCGCGCCTGATCGGCGTGCCGCGCACACCCGGTGGCTACGACCTGGCCGCGCTCGAGGCGCGCATGGCCGAGCACAAGCCGCGCGTGTTCTTCACCCAGCCGCGGCTGCAGAGCCCGACCGGCTCGGTGGCGCAGCTCTCGCACCTGCACCGCGTGCTGCAGCTGGCCGAGAAGCACGACGTGTTGATCGTCGAGAACGACATCTACGCCGACCTGGACCCCGAGCCGCGCCCTTCGCTGGCCAGTCTGGACCAGCTGTCGCGTGTCGTCTACATCAGCAGTTACTCCAAGACCATCTCGCCGAACCTGCGCGTGGGTTTCGTCGCAGCGCACCCCGATCTGGCGGAAGACCTGGCGCAGCTGAAGATGATTGCGGGCCTGACCTCTTCGGAGTTCGCCGAGCGCCTGGCCTTTGGGGCGCTCACCGAAGGGCGCTGGCGCAAGCACCTGAAGGCGCTGCGTGAGCGCCTGGCCAAGGCGCACGACCGCGTCGCCGGCCGGCTCGCTGATCTGGGCTTCGAGTTGTTCTCCGAGCCCAAGGCCGGCATGTTCCTGTGGGCGCGCCACCCCGACATGCCCGATGCCGCCGAAGCCGCCAACAAGGCCGCCGAACACGACATCCTGCTCGGCCCTGGCCACCTGTTCACCGCCGCGCTCACGCCCACGCCCTGGATGCGATTCAACGTGGCTTTTTGCGCCGACGAGCGCGTGTTTGCCTTCCTCGACAGCCAGCGCCGCGCCGTTTGATTGGCCGCGTCGTTCAGTGCTCATCACCCCCCCAACCCGCCCCACACACCACCATGACCGTGAAACCCGAATCCCAAGGCATGTGCTCGCAGCGCCTGGCACGCATCGACCGCTTCATTGCCGACAAGTACATCACCTCCGGCAAGCTGCCTTGCGCGCAGCTGCAGATCAGCCGCAACGGTCAACTGGTGCACCAGACGGTGCTGGGCAAGGCCTCGCTGGAGGCGGGAACCTCGATGGCCGAGGACACCATCGTGCGCATCTACTCGATGACCAAACCCATCACCAGCGTGGCCTTCATGATGCTGGTGGAGCAGGGGCTGGTGGCGTTGGACGACCCGGTGCACCGATTCATTCCCGAATGGAAGCACCTGGGCGTGTACGTGGCCGGCGGCCAGGGCCTGCCCGGCACGGCCGGCGGCTGGCAGACCCGGCCCACCGGGTCGCCCATGCGCATGGTGGACCTGCTGCGCCACACCTCGGGCCTGACCTATGGCTTCCAGTCGCGCACGAACGTGGACGCCGCCTACCGCCGTGGCAAGGTGGATGCATTCGAGGCGGAAAGTCTCGAATCGTTCATCGCCGCCCTGGGCCAGCTGCCGCTGGAGTTCTCGCCCGGCACGGCCTGGAATTACTCGGTGGCCACCGATGTGCTGGGCTATCTGGTGGGGCTGATCTCGGGCGTGCCCTTCGATGAGTTCCTGCGCAGGCACATCTTCGAACCCCTGGGCATGGTGGACACCGCGTTCTACGTGGACGATGCCAAGGCCGCCCGCTTTGCGAATTGCTACATGGCCGGATCCAACGGCCTGCCGGTGCCGCTGCCCGGCACCAGCTTCCGTGCGCCGCCCAGGGCGCTGTCGGGCGGCGGCGGGCTGGTGTCCACCGCGGCCGACTACATGCGTTTTTGCGAGGCGCTGCGCTGTGGCGGTGCACTGGGTGAGGTGCGCCTCATCGGCCCCAAGACCCTGCAGCAGATGCGCGCCAACCACCTGCCCGGTGGCCGCTACCTGGCCGACATGTCGATCTCGTTGTTCTCCGAGGCCACGTTCGACGGCATCGGCTTTGGACTGGGCTTTGCGATGGCCTGCGACCCGGTGCGCTCGCTGCTGCCCAGCTCGGTGGGCGAGTACTGGTGGGGCGGCGCCGCGTCCACCGCGTTCTGGATCGATCCGGTGGAAGACCTGTGCGTGGTCTTCCTCACCCAGTTCATGCCGTCCAGCATGTACCCGATCCGGCGCGAGCTGCGCAGCATGGTCAACGCGGCCGTCACCGACTCCAAGGCTTGACGATGAAGTGGCTCCGCTTCCTGCTGGACGGCCAGCCCGTCATCGGCACGCTGCAGGGCGATGCGGTGCTGGTGCACGAGGGCAGCCTGTTCGATGCACCGCGACCCACCGGGCGCCACGTGCCGGTGGCCGGGCTGCACTGGCTCACCCCCTGCAGTCCGGGCAAGATGATCGGCTTGTGGAACAACTTCCACGCCGCGGCGCAGAAGAACGAGTGGGCGGTGCCGGCCGAGCCGCTGTACTTCCTGAAGGCCGGCAGCAGCGCGCTGGCGCACGGCCAGCCCATTCCCGTGCCGCGCGCGTACCAGGGCCGCGTGGCCTACGAGGGTGAATTGGCAGTGGTGATCGGGCGGCGTGCTCGATCGGTGTCGGTGGCCGACGCGCCATCGCACATCCTGGGCTACACCTGCGCCAACGACGTGACGGCGATGGAACTGCTCGGCCACGATCCGAGCTTCCCGCAGTGGGCGCGGGCCAAGAGCCTGGACGGCTTTGGCCCGTTCGGCCCGTTGATCGACACCGAGTTCGACCCGGCGACTGCGCACCTGCTCACCCGCGTGGGCGGCCGCGAACGGCAGAACTACCCGCTGGCGGACATGATCTTCAGCCCGGCCGAGTTGGTGAGCCACCTGTCGAACGACATGACGCTGGAGCCTGGTGATCTCATTCTTTGCGGCACCTCGCTGGGCGTGTTGCCGATGAAGCCGGGCACGCTGGTGGAGGTGGAGGTGCCGGGCCTCGGCACCTTGAGCAACCTCTATGGCGCCTGAACGCGCAAGTCAGCCCAACGGCTGAACCTCCAAGCGGCCGCGTTGTTTGGCCAGCGTCTCGGCCAGCAGGGCGGTGACCGCGTAGATCGCGGCGATGTGTGGGGTGGGTGTTTCGGTGATGCGTCCCAGCTCCAGCACCGAGCCCACCAGCGCGTGCAGCTCGAGCGCACGGCCGCGCTCCACGTCCTGCAGCATCGAGGTCTTGTGGGCGCCGACCGCTTCGGCGCCGGCGATGCGCTTGTCGATCGAGATCTTGAACTGCACGCCCAGCTTCTCGGCGATGGTCTGCGCCTCCGCCATCATCGCGGCGGCCAGCTCGCGCGTGGGACCGAACCTGGCGATGTCTTCCAGTGTGGCGTGGCTCAGGGCGGAGATCGGGTTGAAGCAAAGGTTGCCCCAGAGCTTGAGCCAGATTTCGCCCCGGATGTCCTTGCTCACCGGCGCCTTGAAGCCAGCGCGCATCATGGTCTGCGACAACGCCTCGATGCGCTCGCTGCGCATGCCATCGGGCTCGCCCAGCGTGAAACGGTTGCCCTCGATCAGCCGCACCACCCCGGGCGCCACCAGCTCGGCCGCCGGGTAGACCACGCTGCCGATCACGCGTTCGGGCTCGATCGCGTCGGCAATGGCGCCACCCGGGTCCACGCTGTCCAGGCGTCGACCGTCGTGGCGGCCGCCCAGCTTGTGGAAGTACCACCAGGGCACGCCGTTGATCATGCTCACCACCATGGTGTGCGGGCCGAACAGGGCGCGCAGGTCGGGCAGCACGTCGCGCAACTGCTGGGCCTTCAAGGTGATCAGCACCACGTCCTGTGGGCCGGCATCGGCCATGCGCTGCACGGCCCGGGCCGTTGGCGCATGTTCCTCGGTGCCGTCTTCGAGGATGAGCTTGAAGCCATGCGCCTGGATGGCCGCGAGGTTCTGGTTGCGGGCGATGAAGGTGACGTCTTCACCCGCACGGGCGAGCTTGGCGCCCAGGTAGCCGCCAATGGCTCCGGCGCCGACGATGGCGAATTTCATGCGTTGGGATCCTCGAGACGCGTGCCGATCAGGGCCGAATGGCCTGTCGGTCGCCGGACAGGCGTTTGCGCAGCATCGGTACCAGCGGCCACAGCAGCAGCACCAGGGCCAGGGCCATGATCACGCTCACCAGGGGCCCGGACCAGAAGATGGACAGGCTGCCCTGCGACGAGAGCATCGATTGGCGGAAGTTGGTCTCGGCCATGTCGCCCAGCACCAGCGCCAGCACCAGCGGCGCGAGCGGGTACTTGAGCTTCTTGAACAGGTAGCCGAACACGCCGAACACCAGCATCATCACCACGTCGAACATGGCGCTGTGCACGGTGTAGGCGCCGATGGCGCAGACCACGATGATCACCGGCGCAATCACCGCGAAGGGAATGCGCAGGATGGCCGCCCACCAGGGCACCGTGGTCAGCACCACGATCAGGCCGACGATGTTGCCCAGGTACATGCTGGCGATCAGTCCCCAGACAAATTCCTTGTGCTCGACGAACAGCATGGGCCCGGGTTGCAGGCCCCAGATCATCAGGCCGCCCAACAGCACGGCGGCCGTGGGCGAGCCCGGGATGCCCAGCGTGAGCATGGGCAGCAGGGCCGAGGTGCCGGCGGCATGGGCGGCGGTCTCGGGCGCGATCACGCCCTCGATCTCGCCCTTGCCGAACTGTTCGGGGTTCTTCGAGAAGCGCCGCGCCATGCCATAGCTCATGAAGGACGCGGGCGTCGCTCCACCCGGCGTGATGCCCATCCAGCAGCCCACGGCGGTGGAGCGCAGGAAGGTCTTCCAGTACCGGAACAGCTGCGCCCAGGTCTGCCACACCACCTTGGGGTTGATCTTGGCGCTCTGGCCCTTGAAGGCCAGGCCCTCCTCCATCGTGAGCAGGATCTCGCCGATGCCGAACAGGCCGATCACCGCGATCAGGAAATCGAAACCCTTCAGCAGGGCGGTGGCGCCGTAGGTCATGCGCAGCTGTCCGGTGACGGTGTCCATGCCCACGGTGGCCAGCGCGAAGCCCAGCAGCATCGCGGCCATCGTCTTGAGCGGGGGCTCCTTGCTCATGCCGACGAAGCTGCAGAAGGTGAGGAACTGCACCGCGAACATCTCTGCCGGCCCGAAGTTGAGCGCGAACCTGGCCAACAGCGGGGCCAGGAAGGTGATCAGGATCACCGCGAACAGGGCACCGACGAAGGACGAGGTGAAGGCCGTGGTGAGCGCCTGCGCGGCGCGGCCCTTCTGTGCCATGGGATAGCCATCGAAGGTGGTGGCCACCGACCAGGGCTCGCCGGGGATGTTGAACAGGATGGACGTGATGGCCCCACCGAACAAGGCGCCCCAGTAGATGCACGACAGCATGATGATGGCCGACGTGGGATTCATCGAGAAGGTGAGCGGCAGCAGGATGGCCACGCCGTTGGCGCCACCCAGGCCGGGCAGCACGCCGATCAACACCCCCAGCGTGATGCCGATGAGCATGTAGCCCAGGTTGGGCAGGGTCAGCGCGACGCTGAATCCCTGCAGCAGGTTGCTCAACTCTTCCATGGCAATGGCTTTCCGCGGTTGGATTGGGTCGGCGAGGGCGTCAGAGTCCGACCAGGGCTTCGAGCGGCCCCTTGGGCAGCGGCACCATGAACCAGAGCTCGAACACGCCGAAGATGCAGGCCATCACGATCAGGCTGGTGAGCACACTGGCCAGCCAGCCGAAACGGCCGTGCCGCCGCATGAAATACAGGATCAGCAGCACCGAGGAAGCGTAGATGCCCAGCAAGGTGATCAGTCCCACGTACGCCACCATCGGCCAGAACACCATCCACACGCTGGCCAACTGGCTGTTCTCGGCAAACACGCGTTGGTCTTGCCGCCAGCGCAGCAGCTGGCTGGCCAGCAGTGCCACCGCCGTGCCTGCCAGCCCGAGGCCGATGTAGAAGGGGAAGTAGCCCGCGCGCGGACCATCCGGCGCCCAGCCGATGCCCACGCGCAAGCTGTCACTGATCACCAGCACGGCCAGCAGCAGCAGCACGCCGGCCACCAGCAGCTCAGGGCCGCGTGCCAGCTGCTCGCTGGCGGGCTTGTCTTGTTCTGCCAAAAGGGATTCTCCTCGTCGGATCTTGTGGGCCCGGTGGCCGTGGCGACCGGGCGCTACTTGGCGTTGAGCCTGGCCTCGCGCATCAGCACCTTGTGGAAGTTCTCGGTGCGGTCCAGCCAGGTGACGAACTCACCGCCCGACATGGGGCTGGGCTTGAGTGCACCCCGGGCCATGTACTCGCGCCATTCGGGCAGCTCGCGCACGCGTCGCAGCACCTGGTCGTAGTACGCCACCTGTTCGGGCGTGGCACCTGGCGTGGTGAAGATGCCGCGCAGCATCAGGTACTGCACTGGAATGCCGGCCGACATGCAGGTGGGGATGGCGGCCCAGCTGCTGCCGTTGGACAGCTTGGCCGGGTAGGGCAGGGGCGCGCCATCGAACACACACAAGGGGCGCAGCTTGCCGGCACGCCAGTGCGCCTCGGCCTCGATGGGGTTGTTGACGGTGAAGTCCACTTGATGGTCCACCAGCGCCTTGGCCACATCGCCGCCACCCTTCAGCGGCACATAGGCGAGGCGGCCATTGGCGGCGGTTTCCAGCAGGACACTGATCAACTGGTCCTCCTGCTTGGCGCCGGTGCCGCCGAGCTTCAGGCTGAGCGCAGGCTGCCGGTGGATGGCCTGCTTGGCGTCCTGGGCCGAAGCGATCGGCGAATCGGCTGGAACCCACAGCACGAAAGGGTCCAAGGCCATCATCGCCACTGGCGTGATGTCGCGCCAGTTGAAGGCCATGCCCGTGGCCAGCGGCGTGGTGAACAGGTTGGACAGCGTGACCAACAGCTTGTGCGGATTGCCCCTCGCCTCCTTCACGGCGAGCAGGCCCTCGGCCCCGGAATTTCCGCTGAGGTTGAGCACCTGCACCGGTTGCTTCATCAGCCCGTGCTTGGCAATCAGGGTCTGGACCAGCCTGGCCATCTGGTCAGCACCACCCCCGGTGCCCGCCGGCACCACGATGTCGACCGGCGCGCTGGGCTCCCAGGCAGCCAGGGCAGCGGCAGGCAGCGCGCAGAACGCAATGCCGACGGCCAGTCGCTGCCACCACCCACGGACGCCGCCGGGGCGCGGTGCCTGCCGCACGAGGCGGCGACTGGGGTGGCGGCCGGCCATCACGGCTGCAGGAAGCCCGCCTGCTTCATCAACTCGCGGTGCAGCTGCTCGTTCTTGCCCACCCAATCGAAATACTCCTTGCCGGTGAGGGCGGTCTGGCGGAATGCACCCTTTTCCATGAACTCCTTCCAGTCGGGCGTGGCGCGCACCTTGGCCAGCAGGTCGACATAGAACTGGGTCTGCTCCGGCTTGACGCCTGGCGCCATGAAGATGCCGCGAAGCATCAGGTACTCCACCGGAATGCCGCTGTCCTTGCAGGTGGGGATGTCCTGCCAGGACATGCCGTGCGAGAGCTTGGCCGGATAGGGCAGCCTGGCGCTGTCGAACACGCACAGCGCACGCAGCTTGCCCGCGCGCCAATGCGACTCGGCCTCGATCGGGTTGTTCACCGTGGCCGTGACATGCTTGCCCACCAGTTGCACGGCCACCTCGCCGCCACCCTTGTAGGGGATGTAGGTCATCTTCTTGCCCGCGGCGTTCTCGAGCATCACGGTGATGATCTGGTCTTCCTGCTTCGAGCCGGTGCCGCCCATCTTCAGCGTGTTGTTGGGCTGGCTCTTCAGGGCGTCGAGGAACTCCTTGGCCGTCTTGTAGGGCGACTCGGCGTTGACCCAAAGAATGAATTGATCCAGCGCCATCATCGACACGGGGGTCATGTCGCGCCAGTTGAAGGGCACGCCGGTGGCCAGCGGCGTGGTGAACAGGTTGGACAGCGTGATGATCAGCTTGTGCGGGTCGCCCGCCGAGCCCTTGACCTCGAGGAAGCCTTCAGCCCCGGCACCACCGCCCTTGTTGACCACCACGATGCTCTGCTTCATCAGCTTGTGCTTGGTCACCACGCCCTGGATGAAGCGCGCCATCTGGTCGGCCCCGCCGCCCGTGCCGGCCGGCACGACGAACTCCACCGGCTTGGCCGGCTCCCACGCGGCCTGGGCCACCATGGATGCGGCGCAGGCCACAGCGGCCAGGCCACGGACAAGGGTCTGCTTCAACTGCGAACGGGACATCGGGACGACTCCATCGAGAGGTTGGGGAATCCAGGGGTGGGTGTCAGCCCAGGCCGAGCTTTTGCGCCAGGCCAATGCGCTGCAACTTGCCGGTGGCCCCCTTGGGGATCTCGGCCATGAACAGGATCTTCTTGGGCACCTTGAACTCGGCCGCACGCTGGCTGACGAAGGCCTGCAGTTCGCGCTCGGTGAGTGCTGCGCCTTCGCGCAGCACCACGCAGGCGGCCACTTCCTCGCCGAGCTTGGGGTGCGGCATGCCGAAGCACACCACCTGCGCCACTGCGGGGTGGTCCATGATGATCTCGTCCACCTCGCGCGGGCTCACCTTCTCGCCGCCGCGGTTGATGATCTCCTTCAGCCGACCGGTGAGGCTGATGTAGCCGTCCGCGTCGATCTGGCCCTGGTCGCCGGTGCGGAACCAGCCGTTGGTGAAGGCCTCGGCATTGGCCTTGGGGTTGCCCTCGTAACCAGCGGTGACGTTGGGCCCGCGGATCACGATCTCGCCGATGGAACCGACCGGCAGCAGCGTGCCGTCTTCGGACATGATGGCCACCTCAGGCCCGCCGGGCAGGCCCACCGTGCCCGGCTTGCGCACCGCCGGTGGCAGCGGGTTGGACGCCATCTGGTGTGCGGCTTCCGTCATGCCGTAGGCCTCGATCAGCGGCGCGCCGAACACCTCTTCCAGTTCCTTGATCACTTGCGGCGGCATCGACGAGGACGAGGAACGCATGAAGCGCAGCGGGTTGCGGGCGATCGTCGCCGCATTGCCCTTGGCCCGGGCCACGATGGCCTGGTGCATGGTGGGCACGGCGGTGTACCAGGTGGGCTTGGCCTCGTCCATCCAGGCAAAGAACTTCAGCGCATTGAAGCCCGGCGTGCAGAACACCTGCGAGCCCGCCGACAACGGCGCCAGCACCCCGGCAATCAGGCCATGGATGTGGAACAAGGGCATCACGTTCAGACCTCGGTCGCTCGAGCTGAACTGCAAGGTGCGGGCAATGTGCCTGGCCGAAGCACACAGGTTGCGCTGCGACAGGGGCACGATCTTGGGGCGTGAGGTGGTGCCCGAGGTGTGCAGCACCATCGACACGTCGTCGGGCTGGGCCAGTGTGGCGGCGTTGGCGGGTGCTGCGGTCGCCCCGTCGCGGGGCACGAGCGTGAACGCGCCGGCGGGCGCATCGCCCGCCACCACCAGGTCGATCACGCGCACGCCCAGCCTGGCGGCGACCTCGATCGCAGGGGAGGTACTGCCGGCTTCGACGATCAATGCCTTGGCGTTCAGGTCGGACAGGTAGAACTCGAACTCGTCGGCGCGGTACGACGGGTTCAGCGGCGCACTGGCCACGCCGCAGGCGCAGGCCATGAAGCAGGTGGCCATCTCGGGGCCATTGGCCAGCACGATGGCCACCCGGTCGTTTCTGCCGATGCCCAGGCCGTTGAGGGTGCGCAGCGTGGTGTCCACCAGGCCGCGCAGCCCTTCAAAAGTCAATCCAGGTCGTGAGGGTGCGGTGACTGCCACGGCGTTGGCGGCGCCTTGGGCGAGGAGGGCAAACAAGGAGGCGTCGGTCATGGGGTCGTGCGATGGATGGCGGATGCCTCCAGTATCCCCGAGCTTCATGGCGCCATCGTGGGCCGACGTCCCCGTGCAAGCCCTAGCAGACAGGGGCTTCAACCGGTCGGCACGCTGATGCACCAGCGGGTGCGCGGTGTCTTGGCAGGGGCGACGGGCTCCTCAGCCAACCTCCGTGCTTCGCACTGCGGCATTCGCCTTGGGGACGGCCCAGCGGCTCATGGGGTGCCCCAGATAGAATAAAAAGTTGGCCCCAAGCTGCCGCTCGCGATCCGGTGCGGGCACTTCGGGCACCGCCCTGCGCCTTGCCAGCGCCTCGATCCGCCCAGTCTTCTGAACGAGTCCTGAACCGATGAAAGCCGCTGAAATCCGCTCCACCTTCCTGAAGTTCTTCGAGAGCAAGGGGCACACCATCGTGGCGTCCTCGCCGGTGATCCCCGGCGACGACCCGACGCTGCTGTTCACCAACGCCGGGATGAACCAGTTCAAGGACGTGTTCCTCGGCTTCGACAAGCGACCCTACTCGCGCGCCACCACCAGCCAGAAGTGCATCCGCGCCGGCGGCAAGCACAACGATCTGGACAACGTGGGCTACACCGCGCGGCACCACACCTTCTTCGAGATGCTGGGCAACTTCAGCTTTGGCGACTACTTCAAGAAAGACGCCATCGCCTTCGCCTGGGAGCTGCTCACCGTTCACTTCAAGCTGCCCACCGACAAGCTGTGGGTCACGGTGTACGCCGAGGACGACGAGGCCTACGAGATCTGGCACAGCGCAGTGGGTGTGCCGGCCGAGCGCATCGTGCGCATCGGCGACAACAAGGGCGCGCGCTACGCCTCCGACAACTTCTGGATGATGGGCGACACCGGCCCCTGTGGGCCGTGCACCGAGATCTTCTACGACCACGGCCCCGACGTGGCTGGCGGCCCCCCGGGCAGCCCCGATCAGGACGGCGACCGTTACATCGAGATCTGGAACAACGTCTTCATGCAGTTCAACCGCACCGAAGACGGTGTGATGCACCCGCTGCCCAAGCCCAGCGTCGATACCGGCATGGGGCTGGAGCGCCTGGCTGCGGTGCTGCAGCACGTGCACAGCAATTACGAGATCGACATGTTCGTGCGGCTGCTCGCGGCCGCGAAGAACGCGGTGGAGTTCTCGGCCGGCGGCGCGCCGGTGGACGCCGATTCGCCTTCGCTGAAGGTGATTGCCGACCACATCCGCGCCTGCACCTTCACCATCGTCGATGGCGTGGTGCCGGGCAATGAAGGCCGCGGCTATGTGCTGCGCCGCATTGCGCGCCGGGCCATCCGCCATGGCTACAAGTTGGGCGCACGCCTGCCGTTCTTCCACACCCTGGTGGCCCCCTTGGCGGTGGAAATGGGCGAGGCCTACCCCGAGCTGCGTCGCGACATGGATCGCGCCACCGCCGTGCTCAAGGCCGAGGAGGAGCGCTTCTTCCAGACCATCCACAACGGCATGGAAATCCTCGAGGCCGCGCTGGGCAATCTCGACAAGACCGGCAGCCGGCAGATCGATGGCGATACCGCCTTCAAGTTGCACGACACCTTTGGCTTCCCGGTCGATCTCACCGGCGACGTCTGCCGCGAGCGCGGAGTCACGGTGGACGAAGCCGGCTTCAATGCCGCGATGAACCGGCAGCGCGAGCAGGCGCGCGCCTCGGCCAAGTTCAAGATGGCGGCGGGGCTGGCCTACGACGGCACGCCCACCACCTTCCACGGCTACGAGCACCTGCAGTGCGACACGGCCAAGGTCACCGCGCTGTACGTGGACGGCACCGCAGTGCCGAGCGTGAAGGCCGGCGACGATTGCGTGGTGGTGCTGGACCACACGCCGTTCTACGCGGAAAGCGGCGGCCAGGCCGGCGACAGCGGCGAGCTGCGCAACGGCGCGGCCCGTGTGCTGGTGGAGGACACCACCAAGGTCCAGGCCGATGTGTTCGGCCACCAGGGCCGCGTGGTCGAGGGCGGGTTGAAGGTGGGCGATGCGCTGGTCGCCAAGGTCAACGCCGAGCAGCGGGCCAAGACGGTACGCAACCACAGCGCCACGCACCTGATGCACAAGGCGCTGCGCGAGGTGCTGGGCGGCCATGTGCAACAGAAGGGCTCGCTGGTCAATGCCGAGCGCACGCGATTCGACTTCGCGCACAACGCGCCGGTCACCGATGAGCAACTGCGCCGCGTCGAGGCCATCGTCAACGCCGAGATCCTGGCCAATGCGGCCGCGGCCGCCCAGGTGATGGCGCTGGAGGACGCGCAGAAGAGCGGCGCGATGATGCTGTTCGGCGAGAAGTACGGCGAGACCGTGCGCGTGCAGAGCATCGGCTCCAGCAAGGAACTGTGCGGCGGCACCCACGTGCAGCGCAGCGGCGACATCGGCCTGTTCAAGATCGTGGCCGAGGGCGGCGTGGCCGCCGGTGTGCGCCGCGTCGAAGCCGTCACCGGCGACAACGCGCTGGCCTACCTGCAGCAGTTGGAGAGCGCCGTATCTGGCCTGGCCGGCAGCCTGAAGGCCACGCCGGCCGAGGTGCCGGCCCGCGTCGCTGCCGTGCTCGACCAGGTGCGCGCACTCGAGAAGGAGGTTGCGGCGCTCAAGGGCAAGCTGGCCTCGGCGCAAGGCGACGAGCTGCTGGCACAGGCGGTGAACGTCAAGGGCCGGGACGGATCGACCATTCGGGTGCTGGCCGCCGTGCTGCAGGGTGCCGATGCCAAGACCTTGCGCGACACGCTGGACAAGCTGAAGGACAAGCTCAAGACCGCCGCCATCGTGCTGGCCGTGGTCGATGGCGACAAGGTGCAACTGGCCGCCGGCGTCACCGCGGACAGCACTGGACGCGTCAAGGCCGGGGAGCTCGTCAACTTCGTCGCGCAGCAGGTGGGTGGCAAGGGTGGCGGCAAGCCGGACATGGCCATGGCCGGCGGTACGGATGCGTCCAAGTTGCCGCAGGCCCTGGCCGGTGTGGCGGCCTGGGTGGGTGAGCGGGCCTGAGCGCCGATGTCGTCGATGCGACGCCACAGGATTGACCTGAGGCAACGACTGCCTTCATACTGAGCCCATGTCACGCCGCGCCTGCCTGCACCTGCACACCCTGCCGATGGCTGGCGCGGCCGTGGCTGCCCTGCTGCAGGTCATCCATCGCTTCCCACCTTAGCGGGCCCGACGCACCAGATCACCCAAGCTTCACCCTCAAAGGCCCGCTCTCATCGAAGCGGGCCTTTGTTTTTTCCGCAGGCCACAAGCCTGCACCTTGCCAGGAGACCGACGATGACATCACCGCCGATCACGATTCGCCGCGCCACGACACAGGACGCCGCCGCCTTTGCGCGGATCATCGGCCATCCCGACGTGCTGCCCGGGTTGATGCAATTGCCCTATGCCACGGAGGAGCGCTGGAAGGCCATGCTCACCGAGTCACAGGCGCTGGGCAAGCTCGATCTGCAATTGGTCGCCGAGTGGCCCTCGATCAATGGTGCCGCACGGGTGGTGGGCACCGCCGGCCTGCACCCGGCGGGTACGGCGCTGCGTCGCCGGCACGTGATGACCATCGGCCTGGCGGTTGCCGCTGATGCGCAAGGCCAGGGCGTCGGCCGCGCGCTGATGCAGGCCCTGTGCGACTATGCCGATCAATGGGGCCAGGTGCTGCGGCTGGAGCTTCACGTGTACGCCGACAACGCCCGAGCCATTGCGCTGTACCGCAGCCTGGGCTTCGTGCAGGAAGGCCTGCACCGCGGCTATGCGCTGCGTGCGGGACACTACGTGGATTCATTGTCGATGGCGCGCTTGCACCCCAGCCCGCCCGGCATTGCCGCCTGGGAGACCGCATGACTGCAGCACACTGCTGGCGCAGGGCCATCGTCGCGGCCTGGGCGATTGCGCAGATCGGCGCGGCGTCCGCCGAGCCGGCCAAGGTGGAGGTCGACAGCCTCGACCAGGCGCAGGGCGGGGTCGTGCGCTTGCCGGGGTATTGGTTCCCGGCCGCCGGCGCCAAGCCCATCGCCCCGGCCATGCTGCTGCTGCACGGCTGCAGCGGGCCCTACGACCGCAGCGGTCAACTGGGCCTGCGCATGGTGGAGTACGCGGCCTTGCTCAACGCCGAGGGCGTGCACGTCCTCGTCACCGACTCGTTCACACCGCGTGGCGAGCGCGAGATCTGCACCCAGAAGACCGGCACTCGCAAGGTCACCCAGCTCAACCGGCGGCGCGACGCCCTGGGGGCCCTGCAATGGCTGGCCGCACAACCCGGGGTGGATGTCGCGCGCCTGGGCTTGCTGGGTTGGTCCAATGGGGGGTCCAACGTGCTCGCAGCCACGAATTCGGCCCATGCCGAGGTGCGCCGGGCGCCCGTGAAACCCGCTTTCGCGGTGGCCTTCTATCCCGGGTGCGAGGACGAGCGGCGGCGCGGCTACCAACCCGTTGCGCCACTGCTGATGTTGCTGGGCGGGGCCGACGACTGGACGCCGCCACAGCCTTGCGAAGCCATGGCCGTCGAGTCGGCGGTACCCAGACCGGAGGTGGTGCTTTACCCTGGCGTCTACCACGGCTTCGATGGCACCTCACGGCTGCAGGTGTTGGCCAATGTGCCCAATGGCGTGAATCCGGGCCAGGGCGTGCACATGGGGGGGGATGCCAGCGCGCGTGTCGCCTCGCGCACCCGCCTCCTGGAATTCGTCCGCCAAATGGGCCTGGGCCGATAACGCAGGCAAGATAGCGGCTTCCGACCGATGCCGTCTCGACGGTACGCGCCACACCGTCCCTCGCCCTGGAGCCCCCATGTCCCGACCCGCCAAGCAGAGCACCGAAGCCGAGATCGAGGCACTGGAGACACTGTGCGAGCGCGTCTATGGCTTCGGCCTGGATGTGTCGCTGGAATGGGTGGATGGCTTTCTCACGGCGTTGGTGGCGAGCCGACGCGTGGTGCTGCCCAGCGAGTGGTTGCCGAAGATGCTGGACGACACCTTCGAGCGCGCCTTCGCCGACCCGGCCGATGCCGAGCAGGCCATGGCGGCACTGATGTCGCGCTGGAACGTGCTGGCCAGCCAGCTGGACCCGGAGCAATTGCTGGACTCTGCCGACACCCTGCGGCTGGCGCCACTGATGTTCACCTACGATGACGCCGCACGGGCCGAGATCGTGGCCGAGGGCAAGCTCACCGAAGAAGAGGCCGAGCAGCTGATGCAGACCGGCGCGCTGTGGGCCGAGGGCTTCAGCGATGCCATGGAGGCGTTTGCCGACGATTGGCCCGAGCCGGATCTCGAGACCGAAGAAGGCCGTTGGTACGACGACTGCCTGAGCCGCGTGCTGGCCTTGGTGTTGCCACCTGAGGCGCTGGCCGAGCACGTCCAGGCCAACTACCCCGGCGACGCCCTCACGCGCGACGAGCTCGTGGACGACGCCTGTTTCGGCGTGCAGGACCTGCGCGTCTACTGGCTCGACCATGCGCCCAAGCCCGCCACCCGCCGTGTCGGACCGCAGCCCGGGCGCAACGACCCTTGCCCCTGCGGCAGTGGCAAGAAATACAAGAAGTGCCACGGCGCGTCCGCTGCAGATTGAAGCCGCTTCGGCGCCTGGGGCCAAGGGTCGATTGGCCGTCATGAGCAGCCGGGCGCGTGCGCTGGTTGGTCGCCAGTGCGACACACAATGAAGCATCCCAACGCAGCGGCTCAATGTCATGAAGATCGGTTTCGCGCTGAATGAAATCCTGGCCTTGCTCACCTTGCTGACGGGCGGCTTGAGCCTGGCCTGGCGGCGCCGGCGCGGCAGCGGTCGGGCCGGCAAGCCCTGGTGGGTGGGCTGGGGCGCCGAGTTGTTCACCGTGGTGGCCCTGATCTTCACTTGCCGTGTGGCCCTGGCCGACTGGCAACGGGTGCCCAGCGCGTCGATGGAGCCCACCTTGCGGGTGGGCGACATGCTGTTGATCAACCACCTGGCCTATGGCCCCAGGCTGCCCTTCACGAACACCGCCCTGCCCATGGGCCTGCCGCAGCGTGGCGATGTGGCGGTGTTCCGCTATCCGCTGGACGTGTCCACCTTCTATGTCAAGCGCATCGTCGCCGTGGCCGGTGACCGGGTGCAGTTCCGCGACGGCATCGTGGCGATCAATGGCGAGGCCACCCAGGTCACCGACCTGGGCTGGGGTGAGCACCCTGCAGACCGCGGGCAACGCCTGCTCACCGAGCGCGTGGCCGGTCGCGAGCACGCGATCAAGCTCAACCCCTTCGTGCTGGGCCGGCTGCCGCAGGCCATCGGTGCACCCGACTGCACGCCACTGCGACCCGGTGCCTGGGACTGCACGGTGCCCCAAGGCAAGTTGCTGGCCATGGGCGACAACCGCGACAACTCCGCCGATTCGCGCAGCTGGGGCTTCCTGGACGAGCGCGAGGTCTATGGCCGCGTTGATCGTGTGTTGTTCAACTACCTGGAGTTTTCGCGCTTCTGGCACAAGCCGGCCTAGCGGGAGCCGGTGCAGCTCGGTGCGGCGGCGTCGACTTTCCATGGCCGATGCCTCAAGCTGCGCGGTGTTCCGCCGATAATCGCGAACGGGCCGTCCTACCGCAGTTGTCCATTCGGCAGCCGGTCGGGCACCAGAAAGTGTCACGACCGATGAGCCAAGTTCTGAGCCGACGATCCCTGTGCCTGGCCATGCTGTCTGCCGGCGCGCTGCCGCAGATCGGCCGAGCGCAATCCGCCAGCCCGCTGGAGATCGGTGTGCTGCCCAACATCAGCGCGCGCATCCTGCTGGCCCAGTATCAGCCGATGCGCGACTACCTGGCGCGCGAGGCGAAGCGCCCCGTGCAGGTGTCCACGGCGCCCAATTGGAGCAACTTCCATCAACGTACGCTGGCCCTCGAATACGACCTGTTGGTCACGGCGGCCAACCTGGCGCGAGTGGCTCAAATCGAGCGCGGCTACATTCCGCTGCTGTCCTACGCGCCGGGAATCAAGGGCATGGTCGTCTGTGCCAAAAGCCTGCCGATCGGAAGCGTTGCCGAAATTGCGGGAAAAACCCTGGTCCTGTCCAACCCGCAATCGCTCGTCACGCTGCGGGGCATGCAATGGTTGGCCGAACAGGGCCTGCAGCGCGGCAAGGATTTCAAGACCATCAACACCCCCACCGACGACAGCGTCGGCAGCGTGGTGGTGCGGGGCGACGCCATCGCCGCCATGTTGAGCGGCGGCGAGTACCGCGCGATCCCCGATGCCACCAAGGCGCAATTGCAGGTGCTGATCACCTTCGCCGAGGTGCCCGGCTTCATCGTGATGGCCAGCCCCAAGCTGCCCGTGGCGGAGGTGAAGGCCTTGAAGGGCCACTTGCTGGCCTTTGCGACGAGCTCTGACGAGGGCAAGGCGTTCTTTGCGGCCACTGGGTTTACCGGCATGTCCGAGCCGGCGACCGGCTTGATGGAGTCGCTGGACCCCTTCGTCGAGGCCACACGGCGGGTGCTGGTGGCGCCGGGCTGACGGCATGGTCTGGGCCGGCTGGTCTTTGCGCCGAAAGCTGATCGCAGCCTGCGTTCTGGTCGAGCTGGCAGTGGCCGCGCTGCTGACCTTCGGCAGCATACGGCTTCTGCAGCGCACGCTGGAAGATCAGGCCCGGTCCGACGTCCGCCAGGTCTCGGCCCTGCTTGACCAGGCCATTGCGGCGCCGCTGGCCCAGCGCGACTACGCCACGCTGCAACAAACACTGGACCTCGTTCGCAGTGATTCGGCCCTCGTCTACCTGGTGCTCTGGGACCATCGTGACAAGTGGGTGGCGGCCTCCGGGTGGGATGCGGCCAAGCCATTGCCGCCGCGCGATGGCCAAGGCATCGATCTGCAGCGCGCCGACACGCGCCTGCATTTGGCGGTGCCGGTGACGATGGCGGGGCAACTGCTGGGGCGCTTGGACGTGGGCATGTCCACCAGCGGGTTGCGACGCGCGCGGGCGGAGTTCCTGCAAAGCAGCCTGGTGATTGGTGCTGCGGCGCTGGGCTTGTCGGTGTTGGTACTGGGTGCGATCTCGTTTGCCATCACGCGTCACCTGGCACGCTTGTCCGAAGCCACGCAACGCGTTGCGGCGGGCGACCTCGATGCGCATGTGCCGGTGACCACCAAGGACGAAATCGGGCGGCTCGGCGTGTCCTTCAACGCGATGGCGATGGCACTGAAGCAACGTGTGGCTGCACTGGAGGAAAGCGAGAACCAGCAGCGGCTGCACTTGAAATCTGCGCGCGAGGAACAGTCGCGTCTGGTCGCGCTGCTGGGGGCCATGCCCGGCGGGATCCTGTTTGTCGATGCCGCGGGCCATGTCATCTACGCGAATGCCGCCTTCTCGCGCATCTGGTCCGTCGCCGAAGCCTTGGCCGGCCGAACCGTGGCGGATATCCTGCCCGCCATGGTCAGGCAGGTCGACCCGAACGACGTCGCGCACCTGGAAGCCATGGCGCATCCGCAGGTCAGCGCTGCCGTTGAGAGCCTGGAGTTGACGACTTTGGACGGGCGAATCCTGGTGCAGCGCATGCAAGCCGTGGCGCAGGCCGGGCAGGGCAGTGGCTGGATCTGGTTCCACGACGATGTCACGCTCGAACGGCAGATCCAGCTGCGGGCGCATCAAGCGTTGCACGACCCCTTGACCCGCCTGGTCAATCGCCGAGGCTTGTATGAGACGCTGCAATCGGCGATGTCGCATGCGGCGGCGCGCCGGACCGGGTTGGCATTGCTGTTCGTCGACCTGGATGACTTCAAACAGGCCAACGATCTGGGCGGGCACCGCCTCGGCGACGAGATCCTGGTCGCCGTGGCCCGGGCGCTGTCCAGCCAAATGCGGCGTGGCGAGACCGTCGCACGGCTGGGTGGCGATGAGTTCGCCTTGCTTTGTCCTGGGCTGGCCGCGGAAGAGGCCGGCGCCGTGGCCACGCGCTTGGTGCAGGCCGTGTCGGGCCTGAGATTCAGCGCTGATGGGCGCGAGGTGCGCGTGGGGTGCAGCATCGGCATTGCCTGCTACCCCAACGATGCGCGCACGGACGACGATCTGGTGGCGTGTGCCGACTCGGCCATGTACCAGGCCAAGCAAGGCGGCAAGAACGGCTGGGCGGCCTACCGCAGCGATCAACTTCATGCCGCTGGCGGCTCGTCGCGGGTGAACTGGGGTCAACGCATTCAACGCGCACTGCAGGACCAACGCTTTGTGCTGCACTTCCAACCCGTGCACCGGGCCGTCGACCTGAAGGTGGTACACCACGAGGCCTTGTTGCGCATGGTGGATGAGACCGATCCGGGCTTGTTGATCGCGCCGGGCGAATTCATTGCGCACGCTGAGCAAACCGGCCGCATCCGACAGATCGACCGCTGGGTCTTCGAGGCCTGCATCGCGCGGCTCGCTGCGGCGGAGCCGAACATCCGAATTGCGGCGAACATGTCTGCACGGACGCTGGAAGACGAGAGCTTCCCCGGTTTCCTGCGCGCCGCACTTCAGCGTCGTGACGTCGATCCCAGGCGCCTGCACATCGAGCTCACCGAGACGTTTGCCATTGCCGACTCGATGGTCGCCCACCAACGCATCAAGGCGTTGCGCGGCCTGGGGTGCTCGGTGCACCTGGACGACTTCGGCAGCGGCTTCCGATCCTTCGCGCACCTGAAGCTGTTGGATGTGGACACCATCAAGATCGATGGTGCCTTCGTGCGCGACCTGCCGTCCGATGATGGCAATCGGCTGTTCGTGGCCTCGATGATCGAGATCGCGCACCAACTGGGCAAGAGTGTGGTGGCCGAGCATGTGGAAGACGCGGCCACGCTCGACATCCTGCGCAGCCTGGGGGTCGACCTGGTGCAAGGCTTTCACCTCGGGCGACCCACGCCCGGCTTGGTGGATTCGGCACCGCGCGGACGCCTGCAGGTGGTCAGTGATTCGCGACGCAGCCAGCGAGGCGAAGGCAGCTGATGGCTCGCGCGGCGCGCGTGCGCCCTGATGTCGCCGTGCGCTACATTGCCTGCCATGTCGAACCTTGCCCAACTCCATGGCCGGCACGTCGTGCTGGGCCTGTCCGGCGGTATTGCCTGCTACAAGGCGGCCGAGCTTGCGCGTGAGTTGATCAAGGTCGGCGCCACGGTGCAGGTGGTGATGACCGAGGCCGCCGAGCACTTCATCACCGCCGTGACGATGCAGGCCCTGTCCGGTCGGCCGGTGGCCACCAGCCAGTGGGACCCACGCGAGGCCAACAACATGGCCCACATCAACTTGAGCCGCGAGGCCGATGCGGTGCTGGTGGCACCGGCTTCGGCCGACTTCATTGCCAAGATCGCGCAGGGCCGGGCGGACGACTTGCTGTCGCTGCTGTGCCTGGCCCGGCCCTTGAAGGCGGGCGGCCAGCCCTGTCCACTGCTGCTCGCGCCGGCCATGAACCGCGAGATGTGGGCCCACCCCGCCACGCAGCGCAACCTGGCGCAAGTGGCGGCCGACGGCGCCCTGGTGCTGGGCCCTGGCCACGGCGATCAAGCCTGCGGCGAGGTGGGGGATGGCCGCATGCTCGAGGCTGCGGAGTTGCGCGACGGGCTGGTCGCCTCCTTTCAGCCCAAGCTGCTGGCCGGCCGGCGCGTGCTCATCACGGCCGGGCCCACGTTCGAAGCCATCGATCCGGTGCGCGGCATCACCAACCTGTCCAGCGGCAAGATGGGCTTTGCCGTGGCGCGCGCGGCGCAGGAGGCCGGCGCGCTGGTCACATTGGTGGCCGGGCCGGTGCACTTGCCGACGCCTCGCCACGTGCGGCGCATCGATGTGAAGAGCGCGCAGCAGATGCACGATGCCGTGCTGCCCATCGCCGCGGAGCACGATGTTTTCGTGGCCACCGCTGCCGTGGCCGATTGGCGGCCGGCCAGCGCGTCGGACCAGAAGATCAAGAAGGACGGCAGTGGCCAGATGCCCACCATTGCGATGACCGAGAACCCCGACATCCTGGCCGCGGTGGCACGGCTGCCTGGTCGGCCCTATTGCGTGGGCTTCGCGGCCGAAAGCCACGATCTGGCCCGGCATGCGCGGGAGAAGCTCGTGCGCAAGAACGTGCCCTTGGTGGTGGGCAACCTGGGTCCGGCCACTTTCGGCCGGGACGACAACACCTTGCTGCTGGTGGATGCCCAAGGCGAGCGCGAGTTGGCCACGGCGGACAAGCTGAGCCTGGCGCGCGAATTGGTGCGCGAAATCGCCCGGAGGATTGGCCAGTGACCACCATCGACCTGAAGGTGCTGGACGCGCGCATGGCTGCGCACCTGCCCGCCTATGCCACGCCGGGCAGTGCCGGGCTGGACCTGCGCGCCTGCCTGGAGACCGCCATCGAGCTGGCACCTGGGCAGTGCACACTCATCCCCACCGGCCTGGCCGTGCACATCGACGACCCGGGCCTGTGCGCGATGCTGCTGCCCCGCTCGGGCCTGGGCCACAAGCATGGCATCGTGCTGGGCAACCTTGTCGGGCTGATCGACAGCGACTACCAGGGTCCGTTGATGGTGAGTTGCTGGAACCGCGGCAGCACCGCGTTCACCATCCAGCCCATGGAGCGCATCGCCCAGATGGTGATCGTGCCCGTGGTGCAGGCGGTCTTCCGGCGCGTGGACGATTTCGATGCCTCCTCGCGGGGCGAGGGCGGCTTCGGGTCGACGGGCTCGAAATGAGCCGATCGCTCGGGCCAGGTCGGCAGCGACCTTGGCGCGACGCCGGATCAGTGCAGGTGAGGTGAGGCCGGCGCGGTGGACAACACGCTCACCGCTCCCTCGGTCACCGAACGCGCGTCGACCTCGTCGGCCGTGGCCGTGCGAACGGCCTCCACCTTGACCTGCAGGCGCAAACCCACCCCGGCCAGCGGATGGTTGCCGTCCAGCACCACATGCGAGGGGAAGATCTCGGTCACCGTGTAGATCGCATCCGGACGCATGCCCACGGTCTGTGCGCCTTCCGGCAGGCCGTCGAATTGCATGCCTTCCTGCAAACCCTCGGGGAAGATGGAGCGCTGCTCGAAGCACACCAAGCTGGCGTCGTAGTCGCCAAAGGCTTGCTCTGGTTCGAGATGCAGGTCGGTCTCGAAGCCGGCCGCCTGGCCAAGCAGCGCCTCTTCCAGCTTGGGAAGCAGGTCGTCGCCGCCGTAGAAGAACTCCAACGGGTCGACCAGTTCGTCGATCGGCTCGCCTTGGGCGTCGGAAAGCGTCCAGGTCAGGCTGACCACGCAGGGTTCAGAAATCAACATCCCTCAATGTTCGCACAAGCGTCGCATCGGCCCCGACTTCGGGGCTGCGTGGAACCCGTGAACTGACGCGAAGCAAACGATCGCCAGGTGCATCCTCGACAATCCGACAATGGATGTGAACGCCCCGACCCCTTTGCTGGGTGGCTTGTCGCCCGCCCGTTTCATGCAGCGCCACTGGCAGAAGAAGCCGTTGGTGGTGCGTCAGGCGTGGCCGGGCGTGGCCTCGCCGATCGATCGCCTTGCCCTGTTCGACCTGGCGGGAAAGGAAGGGGTCGAGTCGCGCCTGCTCACCTGTTTCGACGACCGTTGGCGGCTGCGCCACGGGCCGTTTTCACGGCGCATGCTGCCATCGACCAAGAAGCCTGGCTGGACACTGCTGGTACAGGGCCTGGACCTGCACTGGCAGCCGGCACACGAGATGTTGTCCCGGTTTAGATTCGTCTCCGACGCGCGCCTGGACGATCTGATGATCTCCTATGCCACCGATGGCGGTGGTGTCGGGCCGCACCTCGATTCCTACGACGTGTTCCTGCTGCAGGTGCAGGGTCAGCGGCGCTGGCGCATCGGGCCGGTGGCCCACCCCGAATTGGTGGAGGGCCTTCCCGTCAAGATCCTTCGGCAATTTCAACCCACCGAGGAGCATGTGCTCGAGTCTGGCGACATGCTGTATCTGCCGCCGCTGTGGGGCCACGATGGCATCGCTCAAGGCGAGTGCATGACCTGCTCGATGGGGTTCCGCGCCTCATCGGCCAACGAACTGGCGCGGGAGTTGCTCGAGCGTTTGGCCGACGATCTGGAACTGCCAGGTGGCGAGCGGCTGTACCGCGATCAAGCCCAAGCGGCGTCGGATGAACCTGCGCGGCTTCCGGCTTCGCTCACGGCGTTTGCCTCGGCCGCGCTGCACAAGGCACTGGCGGATCCCGATGCCTTGGCCTGCGCGCTGGGCAGCCTGGTCAGCGAACCCAAGCCGCAAGTGTGGTTCGATGCCGGCGCCAGCGGTCTGCCCTTGGGGCCGGTGAACTTGCGGTTGGACCGGCGCACACGCATGATGTTCGACGACCGCCATGTGTTCATCAATGGCGAGGCGTTTCGCGCGGGTGGCCGGGATGCGCGCTTGATGCGCCGGCTGGCCAATCAGCGGGGCCTTGCCGCGGCAGACGTGGCACGATTGAGCAGCGACGCTCGTTCGCTGGTGGAGGAATGGGCCATGTCGGGTTGGTTGCACGCGGAGTGAGCGAGCGGCGGTCAGATGGATGGGTCAAACATGGTGGACAGTGCACTTCCTTTGGGTGTCACCGATGGGCGCGGCGAGTTCACCGCATCGGTGCGGCAGATGTTGCTCGAGCTGCCACAGCGCGCCCCGCGGGACCTGTGGCTGATCGACTCCGAATTCGACGCATGGCCACTGGACGAGGCGGCGGTGCTCGATGCGCTCACCGCGTGGCATCGGCCTGCAGGGCGGACGCTGCACATCGTGGCGAGTGATTTCAAGGTGGTGCAACGGCGACTCCCGCGATTCAGCGCCTGGCGCCTGCCGCGCACGCATGCTTTCGAGGCCTGGCAACCCTTGCCCGACGAGCGCGTGGCGCTCAGCGCCGTGCTGCTGGCAGAATCGGTGGCGCTGGAGCTGCTGGACGCCACACGCTGGCGCGCCCGCCGGGTGAGTGATCGAGCCCCGCTGCGCGCACTTCAGGAAAACCTGGCTGCACTGTTGCATCGATGCCAATCGGCATGGCCTGCCACCACCTTGGGTCTGTAGGTGTCTTCCCTGAGCATGCTAGAATCCGTGGCTGGATTCCGGGAAGGCTCGAGCTCCCCGGGTCCGGGTTGATGGACAAGTCCTCAAATCGGGATGCGTCCGATTCGATACCGGTATTTAGTCGACACTTTTCACTGAGGACACAAATGAACAAATCGCTCCTGCTGGCTTCCCTGGTTGCTGCCGTTGCCCTGACCGCCTGCGGCAAGAAGGAAGAAGCTCCTGCCCCCGCCCCGGCTCCCGCCGCCATGCCTGCTCCGGTGGCCGCTGCCGCCTCTGAAGCCGCGTCGGCTGTCGCTGGTGCCGCCGCGTCCGCCGCTGACGCTGCTGCCAGCGCTGTGGCTGGTGCCGCCACTGGCGCTGCCGACGCTGCCGCTGCCGCCGCCACCAAGGCTGCCGACGCCGTCGCTTCCGCCGTCAAGAAGTAAATCGAAGGCTTCGCTTCACTGCGAGGCTGTCCAACGAAAAAGCCGCCCCGTGGGGCGGCTTTTTTGCGTCCGGCCCGCAGACTCAGGCGGGCACGGAAGGCAAGCCGGCCAAGGCCATCGCAAGCTCTTCTTCGCTGTACGACGCGTCCGTGAGCTTGCCGGCAAAGTAGTTGCTGTACGAGGCCATGTCGAAGTGGCCATGGCCACACAGGTTGAACAGGATGACCTCGCTCTTGCCTTCGGCCTTGCAGCGCAGGGCCTCGTTGATGGCGCCCAGCACGGCGTGGTTGGCCTCGGGCGCGGGCACGATGCCCTCAGCCCGGGCGAACATCACGCCGGCCTCGAAGCAGGCCACCTGGTGGTAAGCCGTGGCCTCGATCAGGCCCAACTCCTTCAGATGCGACACCAGCGGTGCCATGCCGTGGTAGCGCAGGCCACCGGCATGGAAGCCGGGTGGTGTGAAGGTGCTGCCCAGCGTGTGCATCTTGGTCAAGGGCGTCAGATGCGCGGTGTCGCCGAAGTCGTAGGCGTACTTGCCGCGGGTGAGCGAGGGGCAGGCCGCCGGCTCCACCGCGACGATGCGGCGCTTCTTGCCGCCGCGCAATTGCTGGCCGATAAAAGGGAAGGCGATGCCGGCGAAGTTGCTGCCGCCGCCGGTGCAGCCGACGATCACGTCGGGGTCGTCGCCGGCCATCTCCAGCTGCAGCATGGCTTCCTGGCCGATGATGGTCTGGTGCATCAGCACGTGGTTGAGCACCGAGCCCAGGGCGTACTTGGTGTCGTCGTGCGTGGCGGCGATTTCAACGGCCTCGCTGATGGCGATGCCCAGTGAGCCCGGGTGGTCTGGCCGTTGCGCCAGGATGGCGCGGCCCGAGTTGGTGAGGTTGGACGGCGAGGCCACACAGGTGGCGCCATAGGTCTCCATCACCGCGCGGCGGTAGGGCTTCTGGTCGTAGGACACGCGCACCTGGAACACCTGAACCTGGATGCCGAACAGCGCGCCCGCGAACGACAGCGAGGTGCCCCATTGGCCGGCGCCGGTCTCGGTGGTGAGCTTCTTGATGCCCGCCTGCGCGTTGTACCAGGCCTGCGGGATGGCGGTGTTGGGCTTGTGCGAACCGGCCGGCGAGACGCCTTCGTACTTGTAGTAGATCTTCGCTGGCGTGCCCAGGGCCTTTTCAAGCCGATGGGCGCGGTACAGCGGGGCCGGTCGCCACAGCTTGTACACCTCGCGCACCGGCTCGGGGATGGGGATCTCGCGCTCGGTGGACACCTCCTGCAGGATCAGTTCCATCGGGAACAGCGGCGCCAGATCGTCCGGCCCAACGGGCTGCATCGTGCCGGGGTGCAGCACGGCCGGCACCGGCACCGGCAGGTCGGCGGCAATGTTGTACCAGTGCGTGGGCATCCTGCTCTCGTCGAGCAGGAACTTGGTTTGGCTCATGGGGTTCGATCTCCGGCGGAAGGCAAAACGCCGATCGTACGTGCCGATCGGCGTCTCAGGGCCCGGGGCTTGCCCGAAGCCCGTGGTTCAGGAAGCCTTGTTGCGCCGCTGTTGCCAGGCCACCAATTCGCCGATCACACCACGCCGGAACGCGACCACGCAGACCACGAAGATCACGCCGATGATCACGTTGATCCACGAGCCCACGCGATCAGACAGGTAGTCCTGCAGCCCGATGATGGTGAAGGCTCCCAGCACCGGCCCCGCGAACGTGCCCAGCCCGCCCAACAGCGTCATCAGCACCACCTCGCCCGAGAGTGACCAGTGCGCGTCGGTGAGGGTGGCAAAGCCCAGCACCAGGGTCTTCATCGAGCCGGCCAGCCCGGCCAGCGCCGTGGACAACACGAAGGCCAGCAGCTTGTAGCGCGACACATCGTAGCCGAGCGAGATCGCGCGCGGCTCGTTCTCGCGGATGGCCTTGAGTACCTGCCCGAACGGCGAGTGCACCACGCGGATGATGAACAGGAACACCGCAACGAACACCGCCAGCACGACGAAGTACATCGCCACGTCGTTGCCCATGTCGATCAGGCCGAAGAGCTTGCCGCGGGCCACGCCCTGCAGACCGTCCTCGCCGCCCGTGAATGGCGCCTGCAGGCAGACGAAATAGATCATCTGCGCCATGGCCAGCGTCACCATCGCGAAGTAGATGCCTTCGCGGCGAATGGCGATGGCGCCGATGATCAGGCCGAACAACGCGCCCACCACCACGCCGGCGAGCACGCCGAGCTCGGGCGACCAACCCGCCGTGCGTATCAGCCAACCGGTGGCATACGCCGCGCTGCCCAGGTAGGCCGCGTGGCCGAAGGAGAGCAGGCCGGTGAAGCCCAGCAGCAGGTTGAAGGCCACGGCAAAGATGGCATAGCACAGCGCCTTCATCATGAAGACGGGGTACAGGCCGATGAAGGGCGCCGCCAGCAGCACCAGCAACACAGCGCCCCAGGCCAGGTGTGCCAGGCGTGTGCCGCTGGTGGGGGCCACGGCCGGCGCATCGGCGCCCGCCACGGAAGGGGTGTCGGGCGAACTGTTGGAGGAAGGGCTCATGGCGTCATTTCTCTTTGCCGAACAGGCCCGCCGGCCGGAGCATCAGCACGATGGCCATGATCACGAAGACGACGATGCTCGAGGCCTCGGGGTAGAAGACCTTGGTCAGGCCCTCCACCAGCCCCAGGCCCAGGCCGGTGATGATCGAGCCCAGGATCGAGCCCATGCCTCCGATCACCACCACGGCGAACACCACGATGATCAGATTGCTGCCCATCAGCGGCGTGATCTGGATGACGGGGGCGGCCAGCACCCCAGCCATGGCTGCCAGGCCCGCGCCCGCGGCGTAGGTGAGCATCACCATCAGCGGCACGTTGATGCCGAAGGCCTGCACCAACGCCGGATTCTCGGTACCGGCGCGCAGGTAGCTGCCCAGCCGGGTGCGCTCGATCACGTACCAGGTGAACAGGCAGATGGCCAGCGAGGCCACCACCACCCAGGCGCGGTAGTTCGGCAGCACCATGAAGCCCAGGTTGGTGGCCCCTTGCAGCAACTCGGGCACCGGGTATTGCTGACCCGACACGCCGAACTGCTCGCGAAAGATGCCCTCGGCGATGAGCGCCAGGCCGAAGGTGAGCAGCAGGCCGTAGATCGGGTCGATCTTGTACAGGCGTTTGAGCAGCGTGCGCTCCACCACCACACCCACCGCACCGACGACGATGGGCGCCAGCACCAGCGTGACCCAATAGTTGAGGCCAAACTTGTCCAGGCCGATGAAGGCCACGTAGGCGCCCATCATGTACAGCGCGCCGTGGGCAAAGTTCACAACGCCCAGCAGACCGAAGATGACCGCCAGTCCCAGGCTCAGCATCGCGTAGAACGAGCCATTGACCAGGCCCAACAACAGCTGGCCCGCGAAGGCCTGGATCGGGATGCCGAAGATTTCCATGGGGTCCGATGGGCAACGAAAGAGCTTGAGCGCAGCGCGCCGGACGACGCCGTCAGGCCGCGCTGCGGATCAACGGAAGGGCCGGCCGGTCACTTCCAGAGGGCGCACTTGGAGTCGGCCTTGGTGGTCCAGGCTTCCTCGCCCTTGATGACCTGGGCCACGTTGTAGTAATCCCAGGGCTCGGTGGACTTGTCCGGCGACTTCACCTGCATCAGGTACATGTCGTGCACCATGCGGCCATCCGGGCGGATGTAGCCGCCCTTGGCGAACATGTCGTTGATCTTGGTGGCGCGCATGTGCGCGAGGATCTTGTCGGCATCGTCGGTGCCCGTGGCCTTCACGGCCTGCAGGTATTGCAGCGTGGCGGAGTAGTCGGCGGCCTGGATCGACGAGGGCATGCGCTTGATCTTCTCGAAGAACTTGCGGCTCCACGCGCGGGTCTCGGCGTCGCGGTTCCAGTACCAGCTGTCGGTCAGGTACATGCCTTGCGTGGTCTTCAGGCCCAGCGAGTGGATGTCGTTGATGAACATGAGCAGGCCAGCCAGCTTCATGGTCTTGGTGATGCCGAACTCGTTGGCCGCCTTGATGGTGTTGATGGTGTCGCCACCGGCGTTGGCCATGCCCAGGATCTGCGCCTTGCTGGCCTGCGCCTGCAGCAGGAAGGACGAGAAATCGCTGGCCGACAGCGGGTGTTTGACCGAGCCGACGATGGTGCCGCCGGCGGCCTTGACGACGTTGCTGGTGTCGTTTTGCAGCGCCGCACCGAAGGCATAGTCGGCCGTCAGGAAGAACCAGGTCTTGCCGCCGGACTTGACCACCGCGCCGCCCGTGCCCTTGGCCAGCGCCACGGTGTCGTAGGCCCAGTGCACGGTGTAAGGGCTGCACTGCTCGTTGGTCAGCGCAGAGGTGGCCGCACCGATGGCGATGAAGACCTTCTTCTTCTCCTTGGCCACGGCCGACATGGACAGGCCGGTGCTGGAGGTGGTGCCGCCGATCAGCATGTCCACGCCCTGCGTATCGAACCATTCGCGGGCCTTGGAGGCGGCCACGTCGGCCTTGTTCTGGTGGTCGGCGAACAGGATCTCGATCTTCTTGCCGTTGATGGCGCCGCCCATCTCGGCCACGGCCATGCGCATGGCCTCGACGCCTGCCGAGCCGTCGATGTCGGAATACAGGCCCGACATGTCGGTGATGATGCCGATCTTGATGGTGTCACCAGAGATCTGGGCCTGGGCGCTCGTGCCCGTCAGGGCGGCGAAGGCCAGTGCGCAGGCGGCGGAAATGGATTTCAGTTTCATCGAATGGCTCCAGTGGAGTGGGGAAAAGGCCGGGGGTGCTAGACCCCAAGGTACTCGTGCAGCCGATCCAGCCTTGACGGCAGCTCGGCTTGTGTGAATTCCTGGATCACCTGGCCATGCTCCATCACCAGGAAGCGGTCGGCCAGGGGGGCGGCGAAGCGGAAGTTCTGTTCCACCATCACGATGGTGTAGCCCTGGCTGCGCAGGGACACCACCATTTCGGCCAGCTTCTGCACGATCACCGGGGCCAGTCCCTCGGAGATCTCGTCCAGCAGCAGCAGTTTGGCGCCGGTGCGCAGGATGCGGGCCACGGCGAGCATCTGCTGCTCGCCGCCGGACAGGCGCGTGCCCTGGCTGGCCGCCCGCTCGCGCAGGTTGGGAAACATGCCGTAGATCTGCTCCACGCTCATGCCGCCGGCGGCCAGCGTGGGCGGCAGCATCAGGTTCTCTTCGGCGCTGAGGCTGGAAAAGATGCCGCGCTCCTCGGGGCAATAGCCCAGGCCCAGGCGGGCGATCTTGTGCGTGGGCATGCCGATGGTCTCGCTGCCGCGCACCGTGATCGAGCCCTTGCGCGAGCCGATCAGCCCCATGATGGCGCGCAGCGTGCTGGTTCGGCCCGCACCGTTGCGGCCCAGCAGCGTGACCACCTCGCCCTCGTTGACGTGCAGGTTCACGCCATGCAGCACATGGCTCTCGCCATACCAGCCGTGCAGATCCTTGACTTCCAGATACGGTGCAGCCATGTCAATGGGCACCTTTCAACTCGACGTTGGCACTGCCCATGTAGGCCTCGATCACGGCCGGGTTCTTCGACACCTCGGCGTAGGGCCCTTCGGCCAGCGTGGCGCCGCGCTGCAGCACGGTGATGGTGTCGGCAATGCTGGAGACCACGCTCATGTTGTGCTCGACCATCAGCACGGTGCGGCTGGCCGCCACCTTCTTGATCAACTGGCGGATGCGATCGACGTCCTCCGCGCCCATGCCTTGCGTGGGCTCGTCCAGCAGCATCAGCTTGGGGTCCATGGCCAGCGTGGTGGCGATCTCGAGCGCGCGCTTGCGGCCATAGGCCAGTTCCACGGCGTGAATGTCGGCATAGGGCGAAAGGTCCACCGCCGCCAGCAGGGCCATGGCCTCGTCGTTCAGGCGGTTGAGCGATCGCTCGGACCGCCAGAAGTGGTAGCTCGTCCCCAGCCGGTGCTGCAGCGCGACGCGCACGTTCTCCAGCACGCTCAAGTGCGGGAACACGGCCGAAATCTGGAACGAGCGGATGACCCCGCGGCGCGCGATGGCGGCGGGCTTGTCGTTGGTGATGTCGGTGCCGTCGAACAGGATCTGGCCGCGCGTGGGCGTGAGGAACTTGGTCAGCAGGTTGAAGCAGGTGGTCTTGCCCGCGCCATTGGGGCCGATCAGGGCATGGATGCTGCCGCGTCGCACCTTCAGGTCGACATTGCTCACCGCCACGAAGCCCTTGAACTCCTTGGTCAGCTGACGGGTCTCCAGAATGCAATCCACGGACATCGCTCTCCAGTGCAAGTGGCGCGAGGTTACGCGATCCACCGACGCGCCGCTATGCGCGCGAATACTCTAGGGTTCACCCGAGGTGCGCGACTGTAGATCACCAGCAAGCATGCGGGCCTGTGTGCCATCAAACAGGCCTGCATTGGACGCTGCCGCCCCCATCACTGCCGACCAGGCATTGACCCTGGCCTTCGATCTGGCGCCGGTCGGCCTGTGCCTGTCGCGCCGCCGCGTCATTCAGCGCTGCAATGAAGCGATGGCCTCGATGTTCGGTTACAGCACCCAGGCGCTGGCGGGCCAGTCGCTGTCGCTGCTATACCCGTCGATGGCTGAATTCGAGGGCATTGGCGAGCGTGGCGGCATGGTGATGCGTGAGACCGGCGTCTATGCCGACGAGCGCATCATGAAGCACCGGGACGGACGACTGTTCTGGTGCCACGTGGCGGGTCGCGCACTCGACCGGCACGACCCGTTCGTTTGCGCGGTGTGGATGTTCGAGGACATTTCTGCGCGCCGCCCCGTCACAGCCGAGCTCACGCCCCGCGAGCGCGAGATTGCCCAGTTGCTGGTGCAGGGCAAGACGAGCAAGCAGATCGCCCGCCTGCTCGACATCAGCCCCCGCACCATCGACGCCCACCGCGTGCGGCTGATGCGCAAGCTCAAGGTGAGCACGCCCACGGAGATGGTTGCCCGTCTGGTCGGGTGCCCTCCCGAAGCGCCTGCGGCGCCGCCCCCCCAGGGGGGCGGCCGCTAGCGGCCCGGCCAAGCCGGTTCCGCGGCGGCTGCTTGCTGGACGTACCAGCGCTGCGTTACTTCGGAAGGTTGACCGAGGTGCCGTTGAAGGTGATGGCGTCGGCCGCGGCTGGTGTCGTCACGAAGGGCGGCACGTTCGCCGCTGTCAACGCCGGCGCTGCGCCCGGCGTGCCACCGCGAACGGTGGTTCGCACCACTTGGCTGGCAGGCAGTGCCGCACCGTTCTTCAGCTTGGCGTACATCGCGTTCATGCCCTGGATGAAGTAGGGGTGCAGTGGCACGAAGCGCGTATCGAAGCCCGAGAACGGCAGGAAGGTGTCGAAATGCTGTGCATTGGCCACCTCGATGTACGCCAACTGGCTGGCTGTGCCTTCGACCAGCCTGTTGAACGCCGTGTAGGCGCGTGAGCTGTGGTTGATGGCCACCAGCGCATCGCTGCGGCCGGTGATGATCAGCGTGGGCTTGCCGCGCAGGTTGCCGCCCAGTTGCACCTCACTGATGCCGGTGCGCACGGCCTGCGCTTGTGCCAGCGTCGGGGTGCTGGTGGCGGTGAGCGCTGCGCCGGTGACCGGGTCGACCCCGGTGACCAGTGCACGCTCGCACAGCGCCGCATCCAGGCCCAGGTCGGCCGTGCCCGTGCTGGGCGAGACGGCGAAGGCCCAGGACTTGGCCCCGCCCACCGAGTTGTTGACCACCACGCTGGCCGGCGTGCCATTGGCCGTGCCGTTGGCCAGCGCGAAGCTGGCCGCCTTCACGGCGGGTGTCACCGCCACCACGTCGCCGGTGGCACTCACCTGCGCAAAGCTGGTGCCGCAAACGTTGTCGGTCAGGCCGAAGCGGCCATAGCCGGTGGTGTACATGGCGCCGATGATGGCGGCGTTGCCCAGGCCGTAGTGGCCGTTGTGCATGGTGTCGTTCTCGGCGGTGTAGCCGGCTGCGCGCAACTTGGCCAGCGCATCGGTGGCCTGCTCGGTGGTGGTCGCACCCGCTACCAGGCCCTTGGCCGCCAGGCCGGCGCAGCGGTTGGTGGCCCGCGCGGTCATCGCGGTCAGGGTCATGTAGTTGTAGATGCTCAGGTCGGCGATCGCTGCAGCCGGCGCCAGTGCAGCGCAGGGCTGGTAGAGGTTGGCGATGGTGAAGTAGTCGATGATGGCCTTGCCATGGCTGGCCACCGGCACGCCAGCCAATTGCACCCCATAGCCGGCCGTGGTGGTGGGTTGAGCGCTGGGCTCGCTGGCCACCACGCCATCGATCAGGCCTTCGGTGTCCTGTTCGGCCGCGCGCAGGATGGCCGCACCGCCGTTGGACGCCGAGCCCGCGATGACCAGCGTGTTGGCGGGCGTGAACTTCAGCTCGTGCGTGCTGCCGGTGTACAGCGGCGCGTACTCCTGGTTCAGTGCATACAGGGCGAAACGGATCGAGGCCAGCGTATCCGTGCCCCAATCCTTCTCGGGGTTGATCTGCGAGTGCACCTGCTTCAGGCTCAGGCGGTTGGGGAAGGCCGTGTTGAAGGCGGCGCGCGCGGCATCGGCGATGTTGGCCGCGAAACTCGACAGGCTGCCGGCGGCCGCGCGGGTGGCGCGGGTGCCGTCGATCTTGTTCACGCTGTCGTCCATCGGGTCGTACAGACCCACGCCCTTGCCCGCGTCGGTCAGCGCCACGGCGCAGCCGCGCTTCAGGCCCCACTCGCTGGCCGTGCCGATCGCGCCATACACGCCGCGCGAGCCCGACGACGGCCCGGCCACGATGCACGGCGCATTGACATTGAAGCTGCTGGGGATCTGCACCGCCACGGTGACGTTCTTGCGACCGCTGCCGTCGTCCAGCACGGCGATGTACTCGCGCCCCGGGACCAGGCCCTCACCCAGCGTGTCAGCGCCGTTCAGATCGATGTTGGGGCCGTAGAGCCGGCCGTAGCCGCCATTGGCCGAGGGGTCGAGGATGGCACGGTAGTTGGCATACAGCGCATTGCGGCGCAGCTCGGCGGCGCTGGGGTTCAGCGGGTCGGCATAGGCCGGGGTCACGGCACTGCCCAGACCGGTCTTGCCCAGGCCGCCGGTGAGCAGGTCCTGCGTGGCGGCGGTGTCGCCCTTGCCCACGGCGGTGGCCGCGTAGCTGGTGACGCTGATCTGCGTGAAGCCCGAGGGCATGCTGGCCAGCTCGGGCGAGTCGCTGCCGCCACAGGCGGTGAGTGACGCGGCCAGGGCAACGGCGCTGAGCTTCATGGCGGGGTGGTGCAAGTTCATGGCAGTCTCCTCAGAATGGGTGTTGGGGTGAATGTAGGGCGATGGGCAAAGCCCGACCATTCGCATGAATACGCGAGGGAAAACGATGACAGGGTGCGTGACGCGCCAGGCCTACTGCGCAGTCCACCCGCCATCCACGGGGATGGTGACGCCGTTGATGTTGTGCGCCCAGGCTTGGCACAGCATGGCCGCCACCTCGCCGATCTCGGAGGGCGCCGACATGCGCTGGCTGGGCTGCTTCTCGCGCAGCAGGTCGCGGATGCCTTCGGTGCGGTCGCCGCCGTGCAGTTCGGCCCGCGCCTGGATCTGCGGCTGGATCAGCGAGGTCTCGGTCCAGCCCGGGGCGATGCAGTTGGCCGTGACGCCGCCGCTGTCGCGCGAGCCGGCCGCAGCGCACTCCAGCGCTGCGACGCGGGTCAGACCCACCAAGCCGAACTTGGCCGCCACATAGGGCGCCTTCTGCGCCGAGGCCACGACGCCGTGCACCGAGGCGATGTTGACGATGCGGCCAAAGCCGCGCTCGAGCATGCCGGGCAGCGCCCGGCGCATGGTGTGGAAGGCGGACGAGAGGTTGACCGCCAGGATCGCGTCCCAGCGCTCCGGCGGCATGTCCACGATGGCGGCGGTGAACTGGATGCCGGCGTTGTTGACCACGATGTCCAGGCCGCCTTGCCAGGCCAGGGCCTGGTCCATCAACCGATCGATCGCGACCACCTCGCGCAGGTCGTGGTCCAGGAACAGGGCGTCGGGCGCGCCCGCGGCGCGCACGGCCGCCAGGGCCGCCCGGCCCTGTTCCGGCTTGGCCAGGTCGTGCAGCACCAGGCGCACACCGGCCTGTGCCAGGCGTTCGGCGATGGCCAGGCCAATGCCTTGGGCCGATCCGGTGACCAAGGCGGTGCGGCCGCTCAGGGAGGGGGTGCTCATGTCGAGTCCTTTCGTTTCAAGGCTGGGGTCGCACGGCCGCACCCAGGCGTTCGCGCAGTTCGGTCTTCAGCACCTTGCCGTAGTGGTTCTTGGGCAGCGCCTCGACGAACACGTAGCGTTTGGGGCGCTTGAAGCGGGCGATGTGCGCCTGGCAGGTGGCGTCCAGCTCGGACGCCGAAAGCGCGGTGCCTGGGCGGGGCGCGACGAAGGCGACCACGTTCTCACCCCACTCCGGGTCGGGCTCGCCCACCACCGACACCTCGGCCACGCCCGGATGGCGCAGCAAGGCCTCTTCCACCTCGCGCGGGTAGATGTTGCTGCCACCGCTGATGATCAGATCCTTGCTGCGGTCGCGCAGCGTGAGGAAGCCATGTGCGTCGAGTTGGCCCATGTCGCCGGTGAACAGCCAGCCGTCGCGCAAGGCCCTGGATGTGGCCTCCGGGTCGCGCCAATAGCCGGCCATCACCGCGTCGCCGCGGGTGAGCACCTCGCCCACCTCGCCCAGCGGCAGGTCGCGGCCTTCGGCGTCGGTGACACGCACCAGCGCAGCGGTCTGCGCCACGCCCACCGAGCCGATGCGCTCGGCATACTGTGGATGTGCGCTGTCCATCAGGTGCGCGCGCGACAGCGCCGTGATCGTCATCGGCGCCTCGCCCTGGCCATAGATCTGCACGAAGCGCGGCCCCATCACGCGCAGCGCGCGTTGGATGTCTTCCACATACATGGGCCCGCCGCCGTAGACGATGGTCTTCAGGCCGGTGCCGTCCTCGCCCTGTGCCTCGGCCTGGTCGACCAGCCGCTTCACGATGGTGGGTGCAGCGAACATGCACACGTTGCCATGGTGCCGCGCCAGGTGCAGCACCTCGGCCGCATCAAAGCCACCCGAGGCGGGCACGATGTGGCGGCCGCCCACCGCCACCAGGGGCAGGCCGTACAGGCCGGCGCCATGCGACATCGGTGCGGCATAGAGCGCGGCGTCCTGCGGCCGCGCCGCATCCACATCGGCCAGGTAGCACAGCACCATGGTCATCAGGTTGCGGTGCGTGATCATCACGCCCTTGGGGCGGCCGGTGGTGCCGGAGGTGTAGAACAGCCAGGCCAGGTCATCCGGCCCGCGCGATTCGGGCGCGCTCAGCGCCTGGCCCGACAGCAGGCTGGCGTAGGCGTCCTGCGTCACCGAGATGATCGCGCGCAAGGCACTGTCTTGCGGCGGACGGGCCGCCAGTCCCGGGCCGTTGTCGTCGGTGACGAAGGCGAGCGCCGCGCCACTGTGCGCCAGGATGTAATGCGCTTCCTGCGCATGCAGCTTGGGGTTGATCGGCACCACCGCCAGGCCGGCCCACCAGCAGCCAAACAGGATCTCCAGCACCGCCGGGTGGTTGCTCATGAACAGGCCCACGCGATCCCCCGGCTGCAGGCCGTGTCGGGCGCGCAAGGCCTGGCCCAGGGTGGCGGCCCGGTCGGCGAGCGTGGCGTAGTCGTGCAGCAGCCGTTCGCCCAGGAAGACGGCCGGGCGGTGCCCGAAGGTGCGTGCGCTGCGCTGCAGCAAATGGGCGAGGTTCATCGAGAAGTGGCCGAGGACGGGTGATCAGCGCGGGCGCCGCCGGGGCGTCTGGGTTGCGTGAGGGCTGCAGGTTACGGTGCGACGCCGGCCCGCCGCAAGGCGCACAACCACGCTAGGGACAACCCTGAGGCCATGGCCTGGAGCGAGATTGCCACGCCAATTGTTTGACATCTAAACAATTTAGGTCTAATGTTCTCGCTCGCCCCGCTGCCGAAGTCGGCCGGAGGCGGAACCTGGAGCCGCAATGAAGATCGTCTGCATCGGTGGTGGGCCGGCCGGCCTGTACTTCGGTCTGTTGATGAAGATGCGCCACCCCGCGCACGACATCACCGTCGTCGAGCGCAACATGCCCTACGACACCTTTGGCTGGGGCGTGGTGTTTTCCGACGCCACCATGGACAACATGCGCCAGTGGGACCCGGTCACCGCCACCGAGATCCAGCAGGCCTTCAACCACTGGGACGACATCGAACTGCACTTCCAGGGCGAGGTCATCCGATCCGGTGGCCACGGCTTCGTGGGCATCGGCCGCAAGAAGCTGCTCAACATCCTGCAGGCGCGCTGCGAGCAACTGGGCGTGAAGCTGGTGTTCGAGACCGATGTCGAGTCCGACACCGACTACCCCGACGCCGACCTCATCATCGCCAGCGACGGCATCTTCTCCAAGATCCGCAGCCGGTACGAGGCGGTGTTCAAGCCCGACATCGTGCTGCGCCCCAACCGCTACATCTGGCTGGGCACGCACAAGCTGTACGACGCCTTCACCTTCCTGTTCGAGAAGACCGAAGCCGGCTGGTTCCAGGCGCACATCTACAAGTTCGACGAGGCCACCACCACCTTCATCGTCGAGTGCCCCGAGCACGTCTGGCAGGCGCATGGTCTCGACCAGGCCGACCAGGCGCAGTCCATCGCCTTCTGCGAGAAGCTGTTCGCCAAGAACCTGCAAGGCGCCAAGCTGATGACCAATGCGCGCCACCTGCGCGGCTCGGCCTGGCTCAATTTCCAGCGCGTGAAGTGCGAGCAGTGGTCGCTGTTCAACGGCAAGAGCCATGTGGTGCTGATGGGCGATGCCGTTCACACCGCACACTTCGCCATCGGATCGGGGACCAAGCTGGCGATCGAGGACGCGATCGAGTTGACGCGCCAGTTCGACGCGCTCGGCCACGGTGCCGAGCAGATTCCGGCCGTGCTGGCGCGCTATCAGGCGCTGCGCCACGTCGACGTGCTGCGCCTGCAGAATGCGGCCTGGAATGCCATGGCCTGGTTCGAGGTGTGCGGCGAGCGCTATTGCGACCAACTGCCGCCGCCGCAGTTCATGTATTCCATGCTCACGCGCAGCCAGCGCATCAGCCACGAGAACCTGCGCCTGCGCGACGCCCGCTGGCTGGGCGAGTTCGAACGTTGGTTTGCCCAGCGGGCCGGCGTGGCGGTGCCCGAAGGGCGCCCAGCGCCGCCGCCGATGTTCACCCCCTACACCGTGCGCGGCGTCACCGTCAAGAACCGGGTGATGGTCTCGCCGATGGCGCAGTATTCGTGCCTGGACGGCCTGCCCGCCGACTACCACCTGATGCACCTGGGCGCCCGCGCCATGGGCGGTGCGGGCCTGGTGTTCGCCGAGATGACCTGCACCTCGCCCGACGCACGCATCACGCCGGGATGCCCGGGCTTGTGGAACGACGCGCAGCGCGACGGCTGGAAGCGCATCGTCGACCATGTGCACGCGCACACCGACGCGAAGATGGCGGTGCAGATCGGCCACGCCGGTGCCAAGGGCTCCACTCGCCTGGCCTGGGAAGGCATCGACCAGCCCCTGGAGGCCGGCAATTGGCCGTTGATCTCGGCCTCGCCACAGCAATACCTCGATGGCCGCAGCGAGTGGTCGCGCGCCATGAGCCGCGCCGACATGGACCGCGTGCGCGATGACTTCGTGGCCGCCACCCAACGGGCGGCGCAAGCCGGCTTCGACTGGCTGGAGCTGCACTGTGCCCACGGCTACTTGCTGTCGTCCTTCATCTCGCCGCTGACCAACCAGCGCGACGACGAGTACGGCGGATCGCTCGATCATCGGCTGCGCTACCCGCTGGAGGTGTTCCGGGCCGTGCGCGCAGTGTGGCCGCAGCACCTGCCGATGTCGGTGCGCATCTCGGCGCACGATTGGGTGGAGGGCGGCATCACGCCCGACGATGCCGTGGCCATCGCCAAGGCCTTCAAGGCTGCGGGCGCCGACATGATCGATTGCTCGTCGGGCCAGGTCAGCAAGAAGGAGCAGCCCGTGTTCGGCCGCATGTTCCAGACGCCGTTCGCCGACCGCATCCGCAACGAGGCTGGCATCGCGACGATTGCGGTGGGGGCCATCTCCGAGGCCGACCACGTCAACAGCATCATTGCGGCCGGTCGCGCCGACCTTTGCGCGGTGGCGCGCCCGCACCTGGCCAACCCGGCCTGGACGCTGATGGAGGCGGCCAAGATCGGCTGGTTCGACATGGCCTGGCCCAAGCAGTACACCTCGGCCAAGGTGCAGCTCGAGCGCAACCTGGAGCGCGAACGCACGGCGGCGGCCCAGGCCGGCGCGCTGGCCGCCGGGCTCACCGCGGCGCAGGCCGCCAACCGGGCCATGGGCGGCTGACCGTGGGCCAGACGCTGCAAGGCCGACATGCCTTGGTGACAGGCGCGGCGCGCGGCATTGGCGCGGCCATCGCCCAGGCGCTGGCCGCCGAGGGCGCCACGCTCACGCTGCTGGGGCGCAACCTGGTGGCGCTGCAGGCCCTGGCCGACGAGCTGAATGGTTCGGCGCGCAAGCCCTCGCACGGCACCGCGCTGGCGGACGTGGCCGATGCGGCGCAGGTGGCCGCGGCATTCGCCGGCGCGCGCCTCGAGCGCGGGCCGATCACGATGCTGGTGAACAACGCGGGCCAGGCCGAGAGCGCGCCTTTCGCCAAGACCTCGATCGAGGTCTGGCAGCGCATGCTGGCGGTCAACCTCACCGGCAGCTTCCTTTGTGCGCAGGCGGCCCTGCCGGACATGCTCGCCGCGCGGCAGGGTCGCATCGTCAACATCGCCAGCACGGCGGCGCAGCGTGGCTACGCCTATGTCAGTGCCTATGTGGCGGCCAAGCATGGTGTGCTCGGCCTGACTCGATCACTGGCCTTGGAGTTGGCCACCAAGGGCATCACCGTCAATGCGGTGTGCCCGGGCTACACCGACACCGACATCCTGCGCGACAGCGTGGCCAAGGTGGTGGCCAAGACCGGCCGTACCGAGGCACAGGCGATGGCCGAGTTCACGGCCGGCAATCCACAGCGGCGCGTGGTGCAACCGCAGGAGGTGGCCGACGCGGTGCGCTGGCTTTGCGGCGACGGCGCGTCGGCCATCACCGGGCAGGCGATTTCCGTCTCCGGTGGCGAGGTGATGTGAGCATGGCCAGCAGGCAACACACCAGCTTCAAGCTCGTGCAGGCGCTGGGCGACGAGCACATCGGCCACGAGGCCCGAGCCCAGGCCGACGACCACCTCGACACCAAGGTCTGGCTGCGCCTGCTGGCCTGCAGCGCGCAGATCGAGCAGCATGTGCGCCAGCGCCTGCGCAGCCGCTTCGGCACCACGCTGCCGCGCTTCGACTGCCTGGCGCAGTTGGAGCGGCACCCCGACGGCCTGCGCATGAACGTGCTGTCGCGCTACCTGATGGTGACCGGCGGCAACGTCACCGGCCTCACCGATCAATTGGTGAAGGAAGGCCTGGTGACGCGCGAGGACGATCCCGACGACCGGCGTTCGTACCGCGTGGCCCTCACGCCCAAAGGGCGCAAGGACTTTGCGATGATGGCCGCCGAGCATGAGCGGTGGCTGGGCGAACTGTTCGGCGGCCTGCCTGGCGCCGACAAGGAAGCGCTGTACGGCCAGCTCGGCCGCCTGCGCGTGCACCTGGCCCGGCGCCGGGCCGCCATCGACGACGATTCAACGACGAACGGAACCTGATACGCCATGAGCTCCACCACCGATCCCGGCCTGCTGGCCGGCAACCGCCAATCCGCTGGCGGCTACCAGGCCACCCACTTTCTGTGGCAGGTGAACGCCGGCGTGGCCAGCATCACCTTGAACCGACCCGAGCGCAAGAACCCGCTCACCTTCGATTCCTACGCCGAGCTGCGCGACCTGTTTGGCCGGCTTCGCCATGCCGACGACGTGAAGGTGGTGGTGCTTCAGGGCGCCGGCGACAACTTCTGCTCTGGCGGCGACGTGCACGAGATCATCGGGCCGCTGGTGGCCTTGAAGGCTCCCGAGTTGCTGATGTTCACGCGCATGACGGGCGACCTGGTGAAGGCCATGCGCCTGTGCCCTCAGCCCATCGTCGCCGCCATCGACGGGGTGTGCGCCGGCGCGGGCGCGATCATGGCCATGGCCTCGGACTTGCGCATCGGCACGGCGCGCAGCAAGACGGCCTTCCTGTTCAATCGCGTGGGCCTGGCGGGCTGTGACATGGGCGCCTGCGCCATGCTGCCGCGCATCATCGGCCAGGGCCGTGCCAGCGAACTGCTGTATACCGGCCGCTCGCTCGGCGGCGAGGAGGGCGAGCGCTGGGGCTTCTTCAACCGCATCGTCGAGCCCAACGCCCTGGCCGCCACGGCCAGGCAACTGGCTGCTGACCTTGCGGCTGGCCCCACCTTTGCCAACGGCATCACCAAGACCATGCTGCACCAGGAGTGGGCCATGACCATCGAGCAGGCCATTGAAGCCGAGGCGCAGGCCCAGGCGATCTGCATGCTCACCGAGGACTTCTCGCGCGCCTATCACGCCTTCGTCGCCAAGCAGAAGCCGAAGTTCGAGGGGAACTGAAATGAAACCCCCACGCTCACTTTGTTCGCTGCCCCCCGAGCGGGCGCTCAGTAACTTCGGAACGGCCGGGCGGTACTGAGATGAGCGACAGCACTTACCTGGACTGGCCCTTCTTCGAGCCCCGACACCGCGAGCTGGCGCGCGCGCTCGACGCCTGGGCCACGGAGCACATCGCGCAGGACCATGGGCACGATGTCGATGCCGAGTGCAAGGCCTTGGTCAAGCGATTGGGGCAGGGCGGTTGGCTCAGGCATGCGGTGGCCGGCACGGCCCATGGCGGCGCCAGCGACGTGATCGACACGCGCGCCATTTGCCTGATCCGCGAGACGTTGGGCCGCCATTCGGGCCTGGCCGATTTCGCCTTCGCCATGCAGGGCCTGGGCACCGGCGCCATCAGCCTCGCCGGCAGCGACGAGCAGAAGGCCCACTACCTGCCGCGCGTGGCACGCGGCGAGGCCATCGCGGCCTTTGCCCTGTCCGAGCCCGATGCGGGCTCCGACGTGGCGGCCATGGCCTGCACCGCGCGCATCGAGGGCGATCACTATGTGCTCGACGGCGAAAAGACCTGGATCTCCAACGGCGGCATTGCCGACCAGTACGTCGTCTTCGCTCGCACGGGCGAGGCTGCGGGGGCGCGCGGCATCAGTGCCTTCATCGTCGACGCCGGCACACCCGGTTTCGAGATCGCCGAGCGCATCCAGGTGATGGCCCCGCACCCACTGGCGCGGCTGTGCTTCGACCAGTGCCGGATTTCGGCCAGCCGCCGCATCGGTGCACCGGGCGAAGGCTTCAAGATCGCGATGCGCTCGCTCGATGTGTTTCGCACCTCGGTGGCCGCGGCGGCGCTCGGCTTTGCACGCCGCGCACTCGACGAAGCGCTGCACCGCGCCACCACGCGCAGCATGTTCAAGGGCAAGCTGGCCGATTTCCAGATCACCCAGACCAAGCTGGCACAGATGGCCACCACCATCGACTCGGCCGCCTTGCTCACTTACCGCGCCGCCTGGCAGCGCGACCAGGGGCAGGGCGTGACCAAGGAGGCTGCGATGGCCAAACTGGCGGCCACCGAGGGCGCCCAACAGGTGATCGACGCGGCCGTGCAGATGTGGGGCGGGCTGGGCGTGGTGAGCGAGCAGCCGGTGGAGCGGCTGTACCGCGAGATCCGTGCGCTGCGCATCTACGAGGGCGCCACCGAGGTGCAGCAACTGATCATCGGCCGCGAGCTCTTGCGCGAGTGGCCGGCGCGACAAGCAGCCTGAGCGGCGCGCCTTGCACCCAACACTTTCGAATCCGGAGGATCGGCATGGCCAGTGCCCACGTTGACACGTTCGCCCGCGACAACTTGCCGCCGCCCGCGCTTCAGCCGGAGTTCCTGTTCACGCTGCCGGAGTTGCAGTTTCCCGCCCAGCTGAACTGCGCCACCGAGCTGCTCGATGCGCGCGTGGCGGCTGGTGAGGGCGGCCGCACCTGCATCACCGCGCCTGGCGGCCTGCGCTGGACCTACGCCGACCTGCAGGCCCAGGCCAACCGCATCGCCAACGTCCTGGTCAATGACCTGGGCCTGGTGCCTGGCAACCGCGTGCTGCTGTCGGCGCCGAACAACCCGATGCTGGCGGCGGCCTGGTTCGGCGTCATCAAGGCCGGCGGCATTGCCGTGGCGACGATGCCGCTGCTGCGCGCCAAGGAGCTCAAGCCAGTCATCGACAAGGCCCGCATCACGCATGCGCTGTGTGATCTTCGCCTGGCCGATGAGCTCAAGGCGGCGGCGGCCGCGCTGCCCATGCTGCGCCACATCCGCTACTTCAACGATGCCGGCCCCGATGGGCTGGAGGCGGCCATGGCGCGTCAGCCGGCCACCTTCAACAACGTGGACACCGCCGCCGACGACACCTGCATCCTGGCCTTCACGTCGGGCACCACCGGTGTGCCCAAGGCCACCATGCATTTCCACCGCGACGTGATGGCCGCCTGCGCCTGCTGGCCGCGCCATGTGCTGCGCCCGCGCGCCGACGATGTGTTCATCGGCAGCCCGCCACTGGCCTTCACCTTCGGCCTGGGCGGCCTGCTGCTGTTCCCGATGGCGGTGGGTGCATCCACCGTGCTGCTCGAGAAGGCCTCGCCCGAGAACTTTCTAGAGGCCATCCGCGAGCATGGCGCCACCGTGCTCTTCACCGCGCCCACGTCCTATCGCGTGCTGGCGGCGCAGGGTGCGGCACTGAGGGGCACCACGCTGCGCCAATGTGTCTCGGCCGGCGAGGCCCTGCCCGCCGCCACGCGCGCGCTGTGGCGCGAGGCCACGGGCATCGAGCTGATCGACGGCATCGGCGCAACCGAACTGCTGCACATCTTCATCTCGGCCGACGAGGCCCATGCCCGGCCCGGCGCCACCGGCAAGGCCATACCAGGCTACGTGGCTTGCGTGTTGGGCGAGGACGGCCAACCCGTGCCCGCCGGCACCGTGGGCCGCCTGGCCGTGAAGGGCCCCACCGGCTGCCGCTATCTGGGCGACGAACGCCAGAAGAGCTACGTGCAGGACGGCTGGAACCTCACCGGCGACGCCTACCTGATGGATGCCGACGGCTATTTCCACTACCAGTCGCGCACCGACGACATGATCATCAGCGCCGGCTACAACATCGCCGGCCCGGAGGTCGAGGGCGCGTTGCTGGCCCACCCCCAGGTGGCCGAGTGCGCGGTGATCGGTGTGCCCGATGCCGAGCGCGGCCAGATCGTCAAGGCTTTCGTCGTGCTGCGGCCCGACTCACCCAGCGGCCCCGAGCAGGTGAAGGCGCTGCAGGATTTCGTCAAGCAGAGCATCGCACCCTACAAGTACCCCCGCGCGATCGAGTTCGTGGCCGACCTGCCGCGCACGGGTACCGGCAAGCTGCAGCGTTTCCGGCTGCGCGACCAGGGCTGAGCGCGCAGGCCCACCTTCACTCCATCCGAGACCTCGACCATGACCATGAACCTCCTGCTTCCGCCCGGCTGGCCGCGCCCCAAGGGCTACTCCAACGGTGTTGCCGTGCGCGGCCGGCAGGTCTTCGTGGCCGGCATGATCGGCTGGGACGGCCAGTGCCAGTTCCACACCGACGACTTTGCCGACCAGGTGCGCCAGGCGCTGCACAACGTGGTGGCGGTGTTGGCCGAGGGCGGTGCCAAGCCCGAGCACATCGTGCGCATGACCTGGTACGTGACCGACAAGCGCGAGTACCTGGCCGCCGGCAAGGCCGTGGGCCAGGCCTACCGCGAGATCATCGGCAGCTACAACGCGGTGATGACCGCGGTGCAGGTGGTGGCACTGATCGAGGACCGCGCCAAGGTCGAGATCGAAGTGACCGCGGTGGTGCCGGACTGAGCGGCAGGTGTCCACCATGGTCTCGCTGTACCGCGATTTCACCGAGCAGGCGCAGATCGACGCCGAGTACAACCCTTCACTGAAGGTGGCCGATCCGGCGGCCGAGATGCGGCACTTCGTCCAGCGCAGTGCGCTGGCCCGGCAGCAACTGCGCTGCGTGCTCGACGTGCCCTACGGCGCCACACTGGCCGAGACGCTGGACATCTTTCCGGCCGCGCAGGCCGACGCGCCGGTGTTCGTGTTTCTCCATGGCGGCTATTGGCGTGCGTTGGGCAGCAAGGACTTCAGCTGTGTGGCGCTGGGCTTGCAGGCGCTGGGCATCACCACGGTCGTCGTGAACTACGCGTTGTGCCCGCAAGTGACGATCGACGAGATCACGCGCCAGTGCCGCGCGGCCGTGGCCTGGGTGCTGCGCCACATCGGTGAGCATGGCGGTGACCCGATGCGGGTTGCCCTTGGCGGCCATTCCGCCGGCGGCCACCTCACGGCGATGTGCCTGCAAACCGCTTGGGCTGAAGACTACGGCCTGGCCAACGACCCGCTGGCCGCGGCCGTGCTCGTGAGCGGCCTGTACGACCTGGCGCCCCTGCGCTACAGCTACCTGCAGCCCATGATCCAGCTGCACGATGGCCTCATCCACCGCAACTCACCGGCCTTCACGGTGCGGCCCTGCGCCACGCCGATCTGGGTGACCTGGGGTGGTGGCGAGTCGGCCGAGTTCGCGCGCCAGTCCAGGACCTATCACGATGCATGGGTGGCCCGTGGCAACGCGTCGGAGCTGAGCGCCCTGGGCGGCGCCCATCACTTCAACGCCATCCATGGCTTCGAAGACCCGCAAAGCGCCTTGGCCCGGTGGCTGGCGCGGCATCTGCAATTGACCATGGCGTGAAGGAGCACCCGCGATGAGCATCGACAAGCCCGCCCCCGAGCAGATCGTCAGCGAGGAAGGTGCCAAGCTCGACTTCAGCCGCGACATGAGCTATGGCGACTATCTGCACCTGGACGCCATCCTGCAAGCGCAACACCCGCTGTCACCCGCGCATGACGAGATGCTGTTCATCGTGCAGCACCAGACCAGCGAGCTGTGGATGAAGCTGATGCTGCACGAGTTGGGCGCGGCGATGCGCTGCCTGGCGGCCGATGATCTGCACCCCGCCTTCAAGATGCTGGCCCGCGTGAGCCGCATCATGGAACAGCTGGTGAGCGCATGGACCGTGCTGTCCACGATGACTCCGCCCGAGTACTCGGCCATCCGCCCGTACCTGGCCAATTCCAGCGGCTTTCAGAGTGCGCAGTACCGATGCATCGAGTTCGCGCTGGGCAACAAGAACGCGGCCATGCTCAAGCCGCACGCACACCAGCCCGCCCTGCTGGCCATGGTGCAGGCCGCCTGGCGCGCCCCGTCGCTGTACGACCTGAGCCTGCAGATGATGGCGCGCCGCGGCCTGGCCGTGCCTGCCGATCACCTGCAGCGCGACTGGACCCTGGCCTACGAGGCCAGCGATGGCGTGGAGCAGGCCTGGCTCCAGGTCTACCGCGACCCCAAGGCGCATTGGGACCTGTACCAGCTGGGCGAGAAACTCACCGATCTCGAGGACGCGTTTCGGCTTTGGCGCTTCCGCCACCTGACCACCGTGGAGCGGGTGATCGGCTTCAAGCGCGGCACCGGTGGCACCGGTGGCGTGAGCTACCTGCGCAAGATGCTGGACGTGGTGCTGTTCCCCGAGCTGTGGCGGCTGCGCACGGACCTGTGAGCGCGCGTTCGCACTGCGCTTGCCGGCGGTCAGCTGACGAACAGCGTCCCTGGGACGCCTTGCCGCGTCAGCGCTGCAGGATCTCCAGCGCGCGGTCCATTGCCGCCATGCGTCGCTGCGCTTCATACCGACTTGCATTCAACGCGCCAACTTCGTTGCTTCGCGTTGCCGTGCCACAGCACTGTCTGCGGCTTCGCGCCTATTTGTCGCATTGACTGCAAATCGGTATCAGCGCTCGGGAGATGCCCCGCGTGAAGAGGCCGGGGGCGATTTCGCTGCTGGGCATGGCTCGGCGCGGCGCCTCAGCCTCAGGGCGCGCCGCAAAGGCAGTGAACGATCGCGGTGTAGGGCAGGCGCTGCTCGATCAGATCGGTCAGCCAGGCCATGTCTTGTTGCCAGCCGGGCAGGGCGGCATCGGCCAGGGCGGCTGCGGGGCCGGCGGCACGGCGCGTGGCCTGCTGTGCCATGGCGTCCACCTGAGCCTGCCAGGGCGCCAGCATTTCAGCGTCCACGCCGAGCAGGCTCATCAGGCGGATGAGTTTGCCGGGATCGCGCTCGATGTAGCGCACGCGGTAGCCCGGCTCGAGCTTTGCGCGCTTGGCTGCCGAATCCAGGGCATCGCGGTAGCTGCCCGTGCGGTCCACCAGGCCGCGCTCCAGCGCCTGCGTGCCGGTCCAGACCCGGCCTTGCGCCACGACGTCGATCTTCTCGGGCGTGGTCTTGCGTGCGGCCGCCGCCTTGGAGATGAAATCGGAGTAGGTGTGGCCGATGGCACTTTGCACCACCGAGGCAAAGCGCGGATCCAGCGGCCTGCGTGGGTCGTAGGCATTGGCCAGCCAGGTCGTTGCATGGCCTTCGGTGTGAATGGACAGCTTGTCCATCAGGCCGCTGGCCGTGGGCAGCATGCCGAACACGCCGATCGAGCCGGTGACCGTGGCCGGGTCGGCAATCACCTCGTCGGCCGCCATGGCGATCCAGTAGCCGCCCGAAGCGGCCACGTCGCCCATGGACACGACCACCGGCTTGCCGGCCTGGCGGGTGAGCTCCAGCTCGCGCCGCACCAGCTCGCTTGCGAACGCACTGCCGCCGGGCGATCGCACCCGCAGCACGATGGCCTTGATGGTCTTGTCCTCGCGCGCCTTGCGCACCAGCTCGGCGGTGGATCGCCCGCCGATGCGTCCCGGGTGGGCGTCGCCATCGACGATGTCACCCTCGGCCACGAGCACGCCCACCGCATCACCGCCATGCGGGGTCTTCAGCCGCGCCAGGTAGTCGCCGAAGCCCACCTGGCGGAAGCTGCCGGAATGCTCGTCCTTGGCACCACGCTCGATGAGCAGGGCGCGCAGCTCGTCGCTGGTCTTCAGGCCGTCGAGCAGCTTGGCATCGAGTGCCACCTGGGCAGCGTTGCCACCGGCCGCGGCCAGCAGCTCTGGCAGCCGGGCAATGCCCTCGGCCACGCTGCCGGCGGGCAGCCTGCGCGCCTTCTCCACCGCGCCGGTGTATTGGGCCCACAGGGCGTCGTAGAGCGAGGCGTCGGATTCGAGCGTCTCCTTGGACGGTCCGTTGGCGAAATAGGGCTCGCCGAAGTTCTTGTACTTGCCCATGCGCACCACGTTGGCGCTGACGCCCAGGCGCTCGAAGGCGTCCAGGTAGTAGTTGCGCAGGCGCCCGTAGCCGGTGATCTGCAGCACCCCCATCGGGTGCATGTACACCTCGTCGGCGGCGCTGGCCACCAGGTATTGGCGTTGGTCGTAGTGCGAGCTCCAGGCCACCACCTTCTTCTGGCTGCCGGCCTTGAAGCGCCCGATGGCCAACGTGGCTTCGCGCAGATTGGGCAGGCCGGCACCGGCAAATCCATCCAGCATGAGCAGCACGCTGGCAATGTGCTCGTCCTTCGCAGCCGCGTCGAGCACGGCGATCAGGTCGCGCAACAGCACCTGCTCGTTGGCTTGGCCCTTCACCTGTTGCAAGGCCTGATCGCGGGCGCTGCCGGATCGTTGCTCGACCAGCGGGCCGCGCAGATCGAGCACCAGTACGGTCTGGTTCTGCAGCTTGGGCGGGCCACCACGCAGCCAGCCGAACAGCAGCACCGCAGCGATCAGCAGGAACAGCAGGTTGAGCATCAGCCGCCGGCTGCCATCGATCAGCCACCACAGGGTGCCGAAGAAGCCGCGGCGCGGGCGGGTGGTGGAGTCGTTGCTCATGGCCTGGATTCCTTGGTATCCCTGGGCACCGGCGTGCCCAGCGACCTGAGTACATCACGAACCAGGTGCGCCCGCCCGGCAGGCTCATCGATGGCCCGGTCGATGCGCAGCTTGTCGTTGCCCGCCAGTTTGATGGCCTTGTTCTTCTGCACCAGCTCGATGATGCGCATCGGGTCGATCGGCGGGTTGGGCCTGAAGACGATGTTCATCAGCTTGGGGCCGGCGTCGATCTTGGCCACGCCGTAGGGCTTGGCCAGCACACGCAGGCGGTGCGTGTCGAACAGCGTCTGGCCCTGCGCCGGCAGCTTGCCGAAGCGGTCGGTGATCTCTTCGAGCAGCCCGTCGAGCTGCTCGGCCTTGCTCACCGTGGCCAGGCGCTTGTACAGGTTCAGCCGCACGTGCACGTCGCCGCAGTAGCTGTCGGGCAGCAGCGCGGGTGCGTGCAGGTTGATCTCGGTGGCGCCGCCAAACACGCCGGTGGGCGAGAGCAGGTCGGGTTCGCGGCCGGCCTTGAGTGCGCTGACCGCCTCGCCGAGCATGTCGTTGTAGAGCTGGAAGCCCACCTCCATCATGTTGCCGCTCTGGTGCTCGCCCAGCACCTCGCCGGCGCCGCGGATCTCCAGGTCGTGCATGGCCAGGTAGAAGCCCGAGCCCAGCTCTTCCATGCTCTGGATCGCGTCCAGCCGCAGCTGGGCCTGCTTGGTCAGCGTCTCGGTGTCGGGCACCAGCAGGTAGGCGTAGGCCTGGTGGTGGCTGCGGCCCACGCGCCCGCGCAGCTGGTGCAACTGCGCCAGGCCGAACTTGTCGGCGCGACTCATGACGATGGTGTTGGCGGTGGGCACGTCGATGCCGGTCTCGATGATGGTGGAGCACAGCAGCAGGTTGTGGCGCTGGGCCACGAAGTCGCGCATCACCGATTCCAGCTCGCGCTCGGGCATCTGGCCGTGGGCGATGGCGATGCGCGCTTCGGGCAGCAGCTCGACCAGGCGGTCGCGCCGCGCCGCAATGGTCTCCACCTCGTTGTGCAGGAAGTAGACCTGGCCGCCGCGCTTCAACTCGCGCAGCACGGCCTCGCGGATCACCGAATTGCCCTCGCTGCGCACGAAGGTCTTGATGGCCAGGCGGCGTTGCGGCGCCGTCGCAATGACGCTCAGATCGCGCAGGCCCTCGAGCGCCATGCCCAGCGTGCGCGGGATCGGCGTGGCGGTGAGCGTGAGCACGTCCACCTCGGCGCGCATGGCCTTGATGGCCTCCTTGTGGCGCACACCGAAGCGGTGCTCCTCGTCGATGATCAGCAGGCCCAGGCGCTTGTACTTGATGTCGGCCGACAGCAGCTTGTGCGTGCCGACGACGATGTCCACCGTGCCGTCGGCCATGCCTTCGAGCGCTTGCTTCACTTCCTTGGGCGAGCGGAAGCGCGACAGCTCGGCGATCTTCACCGGCCACTTGCCGAAGCGGTCGACCAGGGTCTGGTAGTGCTGCTCGGCCAGCAGCGTGGTGGGCGCGAGGATGGCCACCTGCTTGCCACCCGTGCACGGCGACGAAGGCGGCCCGCAGCGCGACCTCGGTCTTGCCGAAGCCGACGTCGCCGCAGATCAGGCGGTCCATCGGGCGGGGGGACACCATGTCCTGGATCACGGCGTGGATCGCGGCACGCTGGTCGGGGGTTTCTTCGAAGCCGAAACTCGCCGCAAATGCTTCGTAGTCGTGCGGCGAGAAGCGGTGCGCGAAGCCTTCCCGCGCAGCCCGGCGGGCGTACAGGTTGAGCAGCTCCGCGGCCACGTCGCGCACCTGCTCGGCGGCCTTGCGCTTGGCCTTTTCCCACTGGCCCGAGCCCAGCCGGTGCAGGGTGGCCTCTTCGGCGCTGACGCCGGTGTAACGGCTGATCAGGTGCAATTGCGACACCGGCACGTACAGCGTGGCCTTGTCCGCGTATTCCAGGTGCAGGAACTCCGAGGCACCCTCGCCGATGTCGATGTTGATCAGCCCGAGATACCGGCCGATGCCGTGGTTGCTGTGCACGACCGGGTCACCGATCTTCAGCTCCGACAGGTCCTTGATCAGCGCGTCGACGTTGCTGGTCTGCTCTTGCTTGCGGCGGCGGCGGGCTTGCGGCGAGCTGGCAAAGAGCTCGGTCTCGGTGATGAACTGGATGGCCGTGTTGGCTTCTGGCTCGTGCCAGAAGAAGCCCGCCGCCAGTGGCGCCGCGGTGATCGCGAATTTCTCGTCGCTGGCCTCGAACTCGGCCAGCGTGGCCACGCTCGGTGGCGAGATCCTGTGATCGCGCAGCATCTCCAACAGGCTTTCGCGCCGGCCGTCGCTCTCGGCCACGATCAGCACGCGGTGCGGCGTGGTGTCCAGGTGTTTGCCGAAGGCTGCGAGCGGCTCGGTGGCACTGCGGTCGGCCGAAACGTCGGGCAGGGGCCGGGCCCAAGCGACGGGCTCGTTGCCTTTCAGGATCAAGGAGGCATGGCGATGGGCATTGCCGAAGAACTCATCGCTGCGCTGGAAGATGTCGTCCGGCGCCAGCACGGGTCGGTCCTTGTCGGCGCTGATGAAGCGGTGGCGCTCGCGGGTGTCGACCCAGAAGCGCTCGAGCGCCGCATCCACCTCGCCGTGCAGCACCAGCATCGCCTGGGGCCCGAGGTAGTCGAAGATCGTGGCGGTCTGGTCGAAGAACAGCGGCAGGTAGTACTCGATGCCGGCCGTGGCGATGCCTTGCGCGATGTCCTTGTAGATGCGGCTCTTGGTCGGGTCGCCCTCGAGCTTTTCGCGCCAACGCGCGCGGAAGGTCGTGCGCGCCGCCTCGTCCATCGGGAATTCGCGGCCAGGCAACAGGCGCACCTCGGGCACGGGGTAGAGGCTGCGCTGGCTGTCGGGATCGAAGGTGCGGATCGAATCGACCTCGTTGTCGAAAAGGTCCACGCGGTACGGCACCGGCGAGCCCATCGGGAACAGGTCGATGAGCCCGCCACGCACCGCGTACTCGCCGGGCGAGACGACCTGGCTGACGTGGGTGTAGCCGGCCAGCGTTAGCTGGGCCCGCAAGGCCGCTTCGTCGAGCTTGGATTTCTGCTTGAACAGGAAGGTGGTACCGGCCAGGAAGCTGGGTGGCGCCAGGCGCGTCAGCGCGGTGGTGGCCGGCAGCAGCACCACGTCGGCGTCGCCGGTGTGGATGCGCCACAGCGTGGCCAGGCGCTCGGAGATCAGGTCCTGGTGCGGGCTGAAGGTGTCGTAGGGCAGCGTCTCCCAGTCGGGGAAGATGGTGGTCTTCAGGCCCGGCGCGAAGAAGGGCAACTCATCGGCCAGGCGCTGCGCGTCGGCCGGCTCGGCGGTGACGATGGCGAGCAGCCGCCTTTCGGCGCCTTGGCCTCGTGCCTGGGCCAGGCGCGCCAGCAGCAGCGCGTCCGCCGAACCGATGGGGCGGGGCAGGGTGAAGCGTTTGCCGGTGGCAATGGCGGGGAGTTGCATTCGTGGGCTGTTGCGAGGCAGAGGTGCAAAAACAAGCAGCCCCGGCACGGCGGTGCAGGGGCTTGAACATGGGCGGATTCTAGAATCGCGCCCGATGACTGCCGCTTTCGCCACACCCCACCCCAGGCTGTTTGCCTTGGTGCCATGCGCGGGCGTGGGTGTGCGGGCAGGCGCCGGCGGGCCCAAGCAATACGCGCCATTGGGCAGCCAGGCGATGGTTGCCCGCACGCTGCAGGCCTTGGCCGCCGTGCCGCGACTGACGGCCACGCTGGTGGTGCTGTCGCCGCAGGACACGCAGTTCGACGCGGCCGTGCCGGGCTTCGGTGGCGACCACCAATGGCGGATCCATTGCGGCGGCGACACCCGCGCGCGGACGGTGGCCAATGGACTGGACGAACTGCAGGTGCATGGAGCGCAGGCCGACGACTGGGTGCTCGTCCACGATGCGGCGCGCTGCCTGGTGCGCCCCGAATGGGTTGACCGGCTGATCGACGCCTGCCTGAACGATGCGGTGGGCGGCCTGCTCGCGCTGCCGCTGGCCGACACGCTGAAGCAGGAAGCCGGTGGCCGTGTGGTCACCACCGTGTCGCGCGAGGGCAAGTGGGCCGCACAGACACCGCAGATGTTCCGCCTGGGCCTGCTGCGTCAGGCGCTGGCGCGCGCTGGCGCGTGGGTCACCGACGAGTCCAGCGCGATCGAGGCGCTGGGCTTGGCACCGAAGCTCGTGCCGGGCGAGGCCGAGAACTTCAAGCTCACCTATCCGGGTGACTTCGCGCTGGCCGAACGACTGCTGAGGAGTGCCGGATGACGACGACCCCAACGATGCGCATCGGCGAAGGTTGGGACATCCACGCCCTGGTCATTGGTCGACCGCTGATCCTGGGCGGCGTGACCATCGAACACAGCCACGGCCTGCTCGGGCACTCGGACGCAGATGCACTGCTGCACGCCATCACCGACGCCTTGCTCGGCGCTGCCGGCTTGGGCGACATCGGCCGGCACTTCCCCGACACCGACGCGGCGTTCAAGGGCGCCGATTCACTCCAGTTGCTGGCCGAGGCGATGCGGCGCGTGCGGGCCACGGGCTGGCAGATCGCCAACGTGGACAGCACCATCGTGGCCCAGGCGCCGAAGATGGCGCCACACATCCCGGCCATGCGCCAGCGCATTGCGCTGGCGCTGGGCGTGGAGGACGATGCCGTCAACGTGAAGGCCAAGACCGCCGAGCACATGGGTCCGGTGGGCGAGGGCCGGGCCATCGAGGCGCGCGCTGTTTGCCTGCTGCTGCGCACCCCTTGAATCGGTCCGTATCGGCCTGCAGATCAACGGAGGTTTGGGAGCCGACATCGTGGAGTTCAAGGACTACTACCAAGTGCTGGGCGTGGCGCGCGACGCCAGTGCCGATGACATCAAGAAGGCGTTTCGCCGCCTGGCGCGCAAGTACCACCCCGACGTCAGCAAGGAGCCCAATGCCGCGGCGCGCATGGCCGAGGTCAACGAGGCGAACACGGTGCTGTCCGACGCCGAGCGGCGCGCCGCCTACGACGCCGTGGGCCAGGGGCGCCGGCAGGGTGAAGCCTTCACGCCGCCCCCGGACTGGGATGCGGGCTTCGAATTCTCGGGGGCCGGCTTCGATGGCGCGGGCGGTGGCGACCACAGCGATTTCTTCGAGCAGTTGTTCGGGCGCATGGGCGCGGGCGCTCGCCGGCGGGCGCATGGCGGCACTGCGGGCCGCGATGCAACCAGCCACCGTGGCGAAGACCACCACGCGCGCATCGTGCTTGATCTGGAGGACGCCTTCCGCGGCGCCACCCGACAGGTCACGTTGCGCAATCCCCAACTGGGCAGCGATGGCCGCGTGACCCTGGAACAGCGCACGCTGGACGTGAAGATCCCTGCCGGCGTGCGGCCAGGGCAGATGATCCGGCTGGCCGGGCAAGGCGGCGCGGGCCTGGGCGGGGCACCGGCAGGCGATCTGTTCCTGGAGGTTCATTTCCGCCCGCATGGTCGCTTCCATGTCGAAGCCGGCAACCTGGTGGCCGAATTGCCGGTGGCGCCCTGGGAGGCCGCGCTCGGTGCGGTGGTGCCGGTCGAATTGCCCGATGGCTCGAGCCTGAAGGTGCGTGTGCCCGCCGGTGCCCAGGGCGGTCGACGCCTCACCGTGCGGGGCAAGGGGCTGCCTGGGGCCACCCCGGGTGATCTGGACCTGACGGTGCGCGTCATTCTTCCGAGCGGGCTCGATCCCCGGGCCCGCGTGCTGTACGAGCAGATGGCCCGTGACCTGCCGGATTTCGATGCTCGCAAGGTGGCGCAGGCCGAAGCCTCACGCGGAGAATGACGACCATGACGCGAAATGCGATGCCGCTCGAAGCGGTGCTGGACGATGCGCTGATGTCGCTGGACGAACTGTGCCGTGTCGGCGCGGTCAGCCCGCAATGGGTCACCGAGCGTGTGCAGGGCGGGCTGTTGCAGGTGGCGCTGCTGCAGACCGACGGCGAGGCCTGGAGGGCCTGGCGCTTCGATGCCTTGGCGCTGGACCGCGTGCGCCACATGCGCCGGCTGGAGCGCGACTTCGACGCCGTGCCCGAACTGGCTGCGCTGGTGGTCGATCTGCTCGACGAGGTGCACCGGCTGCGCGCCCGCTTGCGCCAGGCCGGCATCGATTGAGCGGGCGCCGCAGCGCATGAAACCCGACCCCAAGCTGCAGTGGAACGTCGGCTACTGGTTGCTGGCCGTGCTGGCGCTGTTTGCCCTGCAAAGCCTGTGGCAGACCCAGCGCACGGTCGAGGCGGTGCCGTACAGCCAGTTCGAACAGGCCCTGGCCGACGGCAGGGTGAGCGAGGTCGTCGTGGGCGAGACCACGATCACGGGCCAGCTCAAGTCGCCCGAGCCCGGCGGCAAGACGGTGATCGTCGCCACGCGCGTCGATCCGGCCACTGCCGAGCGCTTGTCCAAGTTCAACGTGCCCTACACCCGGGTGGTCGAGAGCAGCTTGCTGCGCGAGTTGATGTCGTGGATCGTGCCGTCTGCGCTGTTCTTCGGCCTGTGGTTCTTCGTCATCCGCCGCATGGCCGACAAGCAGGGCCTGGGGGGCCTCATGAGCATCGGCAAGAGCCATGCCAAGGTCTATGTCGAGACCGACACAGGCGTGAACTTCAGCGACGTGGCCGGCGTCGATGAGGCCAAGGCTGAATTGCAGGAGATCGTGTCCTTCCTGAAAGACCCCAAGGGCTACGGCCGGCTGGGCGCGCGCATGCCCAAGGGCGTGTTGCTGGTCGGCCCGCCGGGCACGGGCAAGACCTTGCTGGCCAAGGCGGTGGCGGGCGAAGCCGGCGTGCCGTTCTTCAGCATTTCCGGCAGCGAATTCGTCGAGATGTTCGTCGGCGTGGGCGCGGCGAGGGTGCGCGATCTGTTCGACCAGGCCCGCGCCAAGGCGCCAGCGATCATCTTCATCGATGAGCTGGACGCGCTCGGCCGGGCCCGCGGCGCCGCCGGTCCGACCGGTGGCCATGACGAGCGCGAGCAGACGCTGAACCAGTTGTTGGTGGAACTGGATGGCTTCGACAGCTCGTCGGGGCTGGTGCTGCTCTCGGCCACCAACCGCCCCGAGATCCTCGATCCCGCGCTGCTGCGCGCTGGCCGATTCGACCGACAGGTGCTGGTGGATCGGCCGGACAAGGCTGGCCGGGTGCAGATCCTCCAGGTTCACGTGCGCAAGGTCCAACTGGCGGCGGCCGTGGATCTGGAGCAGGTGGCGGCGCTGACGACCGGGTTCTCGGGTGCGGACCTGGCCAACCTGTGCAACGAGGCGGCGTTGGCCGCCACGCGCCGCAACGGTCAGGACGTGACGTTGGCCGATTTCACCTTGGCGATCGAGCGCATCGTGGCCGGGCTCGAAAAGAAGAACCGCCTGCTCAACCCGCGCGAGCGCGAGGTGGTGGCCTTTCACGAGATGGGCCACGCCTTGGTGGCCCTCGCCTTGCCCGGCACCGACGCCGTGCACAAGGTGTCGATCATCCCGCGCGGCATCGGTGCCTTGGGCTACACCATCCAACGCCCCACCGAGGACCGCTTCCTGATGACGCGCGAGGAGCTGGAGCACAAGATCATGGTGCTGCTGGGCGGCCGGGCCGCCGAGAAGCTGCGTTTCGGGCACCTGTCCACCGGGGCTGCCGACGACCTGGCCAAGGCGACCGACATCGCGCACGACATGGTTGCGCGCTATGGCATGGACGAAGGCCTGGGCCATGTGGCCTATGCCGCGCCGACGAACCATCTGGACCTGGCCGGCTACCTGCCGGCCGGGCAGGGCGTCAGTCCGGCCACCCTGCAGCGCATCGACGAGGCCGTGCGCGCGATCGTGAAGTCGGCATTTGACGGCGCACTGGCGCTGCTCGAAGTTCACCGCGACCTGCTCGAGCGCTGCGCGCGCGAGCTGCTGGTGAAGGAGACCCTGGACGAAGCGGCACTGGCGGCGCTGACGGCCGGGATCAGGGCGCCCGCTTGAAGCGCAGGTGCATCATCAAGCCGCCGTCCGGGGCGTTCTGGATCTCGAGCTGCCCGCCCATGCGCAGCATGGATTTCTCGACGATGGCCAGGCCCAGGCCGGCGCCCGTGGCAGCGGTGCGTGCCGCGTCGCCGCGGAAGAACGGTGTGGTCAGCTGCGGCAGCTTCTCGGGCGCCACGCCTGGGCCCTTGTCGCGCACGGTGCAGATGATCCACGGCCCGGTGCGCGCATAGTTGACCGTGACGATGGCGATGCCGGTCTCGTTCGTGCGCCCGTAGCGGCGGGCGTTCTCGAAGAGGTTGGCGAACACCCGGCCGATCTCCACCTCGTCGGCCAGGACCATCAGGTCGATGGCCACCTTGGAGGTGATCTGGATCTCCGACGTGTCGCGGAAGGCGGCCGCCTCGCGGTCGATCAGCATCGACAGGTGCACCGGCCGAAGGCGCGTCTCGCCCGGCCGGGCGTAGTCCATGAACTTGTCGATGATGGCGTCGAGCTGGTCGATGTCGCTGGCGATGTTGCGGCGGGCCTCCTCGTCGCTGACGCTCATCTCGGCCTCCAGCCGCAGCCGCGCCAAGGGCGTGCGCAGGTCGTGGCTGATGCCGGCCAGCATCACCGCGCGGTCTTCCTCCACCTTGGCCAGCTCGCGCGCCATGCGGTTGAAGCCCATGTTGACTTCGCGGATTTCGCTGGTCAAGGTGTTCTCGTCCAGCCGCGATTCGAATTCGCCGCCGCGGATACGGCTGGCGGCAAACGACAGGTCGCGCAGCGGGCGATTGATCAGCCGCGCGATCGCCACCGAACCGATCACCGTGGCCAGCAAGGCGATGCCGATCCACACGAACCAGGTGTTGCCGGTGAGCGGATGGATGCGCGCCTCTTCGGCGTGCAGCCACCAGGGGTCGTCGTCGATGGTGAAGCCCACCCACAAGCCGGGCTGGCCGTTCACGCTGCTGGCGACGATGGCGCCCGGGCCCAGGCGTGTGCGCAGTTCCACGCTCACGCTGCGGGTGAAGGTGTCGTGCTCGAAAGGCACCCATTTGTCGCCGGGCTCGCGGGGCAGCACGCGGATGGCCTCGCGCGTGCTCATGGCCTTGACCAGCGCCACGCGGTTGATGCGGTCGGCGTAGCGCATGCCTTCGCGCGTGAGGTTCACCAGGCTGGCGATCTGCTGGGCGGCAAGCACCACCCGGGGCTCGGATTCCAGCGTGCGCAGCGTCTGCACCCAGGCGAAGATGCCGCCACCCAGCAGCACCGCAAGCAGAAAAAAGGTGCGCCAGAAGAGACTGAGCGCAACCTTTTGTTCGCTCACCGGGGGCCCGCGGAACGAGCCGCGAAGGCGGCGTGGCTCACGCCGAGCCGTCCGGCACGAAGACGTAGCCCACGCCCCAGACGGTCTGGATGTAGCGCGGCTGGGAAGGATCCGGCTCGATCATCTTGCGCAGGCGGGACACCTGGACGTCGAGGCTGCGGTCGAAGGGCTCGAACTCGCGGCCGCGGGCCAACTGCGCCAGCTTGTCCCGCGACAGCGGTTGGCGCGGATGGCGCACCAGCGCCTTGAGCATGGAGAACTCACCGGTCGTGAGCGCCATCTGCTCTCCGTTCTTGGCCAGGCGGCGCAGCGAAAGGTCGAATTCGAAGGGACCGAAGTTGACGACCTGAGCTTCCTTCGATGGCGCGCCGGGGGCCTCGGGTGCCGGGCGGCGGCGCAGCACGGCGTGGATGCGGGCCAGCAATTCGCGCGGATTGAAGGGCTTGGGCAGGTAGTCGTCCGCCCCCACCTCGAGGCCGACGATGCGGTCCACGTCCTCCACCTTGGCCGTGAGCATGATGATGGGCGTGCTGTCGTTGGCCGCGCGCAGGCGGCGACAGATCGACAGGCCGTCCTCGCCCGGCAGCATCAGGTCGAGCACGATCAGGTCGACCGTCTCGCGCGTCATCAGCCGGTTCAGCGCCTTCGAGTCCTCGACCAGCAGCACCTCGAAGCCCTCCTGCGTGAGGTAGCGGCGAAGCAGGTCGCGGATGCGCGCGTCGTCGTCGACAACGACGATGCGGTCAGGGCGGGTGTTGGCTGGCGCGTTCATGCGTACTCCGAATATGTAACAGAGGCATTGTGCGGGCGGTTTCGGGTGCGATTCTGGATCCGATGACCCGCAGTTACAACTCTTGCCCTTCGGAGCGCTGCCCGATGCCGGCTCGGTCGCGGACGCAAAATGCGTCAACGCGCCGCTGCCTCGGCGCGCTGTAGGTGTACACGCCGCCGATCCGGTGGCCGCTTCCAGACGGGAATCCCATGACTCGAACCCCTTTCCTGGCCATCGCGTTGATGGCCGGCGCCGCGGCTGCCGCTGCGCAGACCCAGATCCTGCCGCCGCCACAGAATGTCCTGCAACTGTCGGCCAGTGCCACTGCGGAGGTGGCGCAGGACCTGTTGGCCATCACGCTGTCGGTGCAGCGCGAGGGCAGCGATGCTGCGGCCGTGCAGTCGCAGCTCAAGCAGACCTTGGATGCCGCACTGGCCGAAGCGCGCAAGGCCGCCCGCCCGGGCCAGGTGGAGGTACGCACCGGCAGCTTCGGCATCTACCCGCGCTACGCGCCCAAGGGCGGCGTGAACGGATGGCAAGGCCGGGCCGATCTGGTGCTGGAAGGGCGCGACATGGCGGCCATCAGCCAACTGGCCGGTCGACTGAGCGGCATGGTGGTGTCCAACGTGGCCTATGGCCTGGCACGAGAAACCCGCGAAAGGGTCGAGGGCGACGTGGCTGCACAGGCCATCGGGCGCTTCAAGGCGCGCGCCGACACCTATGCCAAGCAGTTCGGCTTCGGCGGCTACGCCATCCGGGAGGTCAACGTGGGGCAGGCCGACGCGGCATTTCAGCAAGGCCTGCCACGGGTGCGGGCCATGTCGGCCAGCCTGGCTTCGGACGAGGCCGTGCCGGTCGAGGCGGGCAAGGCGAACGTGACCGTCACGGTCAACGGCAGCGTGCAGATGTCGACGCGCTGAGGGCGCTGACGCTGACGCTGCGGGTTACTGCGCCGTCCAGCCGCCGTCCACGTTCCAGGCCACACCGCGGATGTTGTCGCCGGCTGGCGAACACATGAACAAGGCCAGCTCGGCCAGCTCGGCCGGCGTGGTGAATTGAAGCGAGGGCTGCTTCTCGGCCAGCAACTGGCGCTTGGCCTCGTCGTTGCTGATCTTGAGGCTTTCCGCGCGCGCGTCCACCTGCTTTTGTACCAGCGGTGTGAGCACCCAGCCGGGGCAGATGGCGTTTACGGTGACACCGGTGGTGGCGTTCTCGAGTGCCGCCACCTTGGTCAGGCCGACGATGCCGTGCTTGGCCGCCACATAGGCCGACTTCTGCGCCGAACCCACCAGGCCATGCACCGAGGCCACATTGATGATGCGGCCCCAGTGGCGTGCCTTCATGCCGGGCAAGGCCGCGCGCATGGTGTGGAAGGCCGAGTTCAGGTTGATGGCGATGATGGCGTCCCAGCGGTCCACCGGGAAGTCCTCGATGTTGGCCACGTGCTGGATGCCGGCGTTGTTGACCAGGATGTCCACCGCGCCGAACTCGGCCTCGCAGGCGCGCACCATGGCCTCGATCTCCGCAGGCTTGCTCATGTCGGCGCCGTGGTAGGACACCTTGCCACCAAACGCCGCAGATTCGGCCGCCACCTGCGCCTTGGCCCCAGCCACGTCGCCAAAGCCGTTGAGCATCACGTTGGCGCCAGCCTTGGCCAGCGCCAGGGCCATGCCCAGACCGATGCCGCTGGTCGAGCCGGTGACGATGGCACTTTTGCCTTTGAGCATGACAATCTCCGTTGAAGACATGAATCGTTGGCCGGATTATCCGGAAAGGAACTGACCCATGACTGAACCTCGCCTGCGCCACGTGCAGTGCCTCGATGCCAAGGGGCTGCACCGCATGGCCTATTGGGAGTGGGGGGACCCGGCGAACCGGCGCGTGCTGGTGTGCGTGCATGGGCTGTCGCGCCAGGGTCGCGATTTCGACACGCTGTCGGCGGCGCTGCGTGGGCACTACCGGGTGGTCTGCCCCGACGTGGTCGGCCGAGGGCAATCCGAGTGGTTGGCCGACCCGATGGGCTATGCCATCCCGGCCTATGTGGCCGACATGGTCACCTTGCTGGCGCGCCTGGATGCGGACGTGGTGGATTGGGTCGGCACCTCGATGGGCGGCCTGATCGGTTTGGGCGTGTCGGCCCTGCCGAAGTCGCCCGTGCGCCGCTTGGTGCTCAACGACGTGGGGCCGGTGATCGAGCCGGCGTCGCTGGCCCGCATCGGCACCTACCTTGGCCAGCCCGCACATTGGGACAGCGAGCAGCAGGCGGCCGATGCACTGTGGGCCCTCTCGCAGGGCTTTGGCCCGCACACGCGCGAGCAATGGCTGGCCCTGACACGACCGCAATTGCAGCCCGACGGCAGCGGCTACAAGCCGCGCTGTGACCCGGCCATCGCCGTGCCCTTCCGCATGATCACGCCGGAGCTGGCCAAGCTGGGCGAGGCGGCACTCTGGCAGGCCTACGACAGCCTGAGGCTGCCGACCTTGCTGCTGCGCGGCGCCGAATCCGATCTGCTGTCTGCCGCGACCGCCCAGACCATGATGCAACGCGGGCCACGCGCCCGACTGGTGCAGTTTGCCGGCGTGGGCCATGCGCCCACGATGGTGGCGGACGATCAGGTGAGGGCGGTCAGCGAGTTCCTCCTGGCGGAATGAAGACACAAGCCATTCCGCCGAACGGCTCGGACGTGCTCCACACCGGCGCCGAGGTGGCGGCCATCGTGCGCATCGCAGGCGATGCCTCGGCCGACCATGGCCAGGCCGATCTGGAGCGTGCCCGCGCGTTCGCCGAGCCGCTGCTGGTTGGACAGACGCTGGACACGGGTGAAGAGGCCTTGGGCCATGCCGAGGGCGTGGCCCGCATCCTGGCCGACATCGGCGCCGCACCCACCATGCAGGCCGCTGCATATCTGGTTTATGCGGGCGATTTTCTGCAACGTCCCGAAGAAATGGTGGCCAAGGCCTTTGGCGAAAGCCACGCCGGCCTGGTGGCCCACACCCGAAAACTGGTACAGATCCAGCGCGCGGCCCGCGAGGCGCGCGTTGAAGCCGACCAACGGGCCCAGCAGACCGAGCGCGTGCGCAAGATGCTGCTGGCCTTCTCGCGCGACTTGCGCGTGGTGCTGCTTCGCCTGGCCTCTCGGCTGCAGACGCTGCGCTGGTATGCCACCACCAAGCAGGCCTGCCCGGCCTTGTTGGCGCAGGAGTCGCGCGACGTGTTTGCGCCCTTGGCCAACCGCCTGGGCATCTGGCAGATCAAGTGGGAACTGGAGGACCTGGCCTTCCGATTCCTGCAGCCTGAGGACTACAGGCGTGTGGCTCGCATGGTCGACGAGAAACGCATCGAGCGCGAGGCCGGCATCGAGGTCATCCGCCGGCAAATGGCCGAGGCCATGGCGACCGCCGGCGTGCGCGGCGAGGTGCAGGGCAGGCCCAAGCACCTCTACAGCATCTGGCGCAAGATGCAAGGCAAGAGCCTGGCGTTGGACCGCGTGTTCGATGTGCGCGCATTGCGTGTGATCGTGGACGACGTTCCATCGTGTTATGCGGCCCTGTCGCGGGTGCACGAGCGCTTTCGCGCGATGCCCGGCGAGTACGACGACTACATCGCGCGCCCCAAGCCCAATGGCTACCAGAGCCTGCACACGGTGGTGCTGGGTGACGATGGCCGCCCGGTGGAAGTGCAGATCCGCACCGCGGCCATGCACGAGCATTCCGAGCATGGCGTTGCCGCGCACTGGGCCTACAAGGAAGCAGGCGCGCGCGGCTATGCCGGCGTAAGCGCCGCGGGCGACTTCGAGGAGCGTGTCGCCGAGGCGCGCAAGGCCGTGCTGCGCCAACTGCTTGCCTGGGAACGCGACTATGCCGGGCAGTCTGCGCCTGGTGGCGAAGGCACCGAGGGCCTCGGCTTCGATGACCGCATCTACGTGTTCACGCCTCAGGCCACGGTGATCGAGTTGCCGGCGGGTGCCACGCCGGTCGACTTTGCCTACGTCTTGCACACCGACCTGGGGCACCGCTGCCGCGGCGCCCGCATCGATGGCGCCATGGTGCCGCTGAACACCCCCTTGGGAAACGGCCAGACGGTCGAGGTGATCACGGCCAAGGAGGGCGCGCCTTCGCTCGATTGGCTCAACCCCGAGCTGGGCTACCTGCAAAGCCATCGCGCACGCGCCAAGGTACGTGCCTGGTTCAATGCCCAGGCCATGAGCAGCACCATTGCGCGTGGCCGCGAGCAGGTGGAGAAACTGCTGCAGCGCGAGGGACGGACGGCGCTCAAGCTCGACGACCTGGCGGCGCAACTGGGCTTCAAGGGAGCGGACTCGCTGTTCGAGGTGGTGGGCAAGGACGAGTTCTCGCTGCGCAACATCGAAAACCTGCTCAAGCCCGCGGAGCCCGCAGCCGATGCCGACGAAACCATCCACCTCAAGCGTGCCCGGCCCACTGAAGGCGGCGTGCTCGTGGTCGGAGTGGAATCGCTGCTCACCTCGCTGGCGCGCTGCTGCCGCCCCGCGCCGCCGGATGCGATCGGTGGGTACGTCACCCGCGGCAAGGGCGTGGCCATCCACCGCATGCACTGCAGCAACTTCCACCACATGGCCGAGCGCTCGCCCGAGCGTGTGATCGCGGTGGCCTGGGGACAGCAACCGGCGGGACGCGATGCCGCCTATCCGGTGGACGTGATGGTCGAAGCGGCCGATCGCTCGGGCTTGCTGCGCGACATTTCCGAGGTCTTCGCCAAGGAGAAGATGAACGTCACCGGCGTGCACACCCAATCGGTCAAGGACATGACCGGGGGCACGGCCTACATGACCTTCACCGTGGAGGTGAGCGACGCCTCGCGCCTGGCCAGCGTGCTGCGCCAGGTGACCCTGGTGCCGGGCATTCGTCACGCGCGCCGGCGGTAGTGCGGCGAAGAGGTCGTGCTATAGTTCAAGGCTTCGCAGGCGCGTAGCTCAGCTGGTTAGAGCACCACCTTGACATGGTGGGGGTCGTTGGTTCGAGTCCAATCGCGCCTACCAAATTCGGTAGGGAAATCAAGCACTTGGCGGCAACGTCCGGTGCTTTTTTCTTGGTGCGCGGCCAAAAGCAGGCCAAACACCCAGCCATCCCGCATGGCGGCACGGGTGCCAAGCCCTCCAGCCCTTCATCGTGGCTGAACCGCGGCAAGCCCGCCGAGCCGTTTGCGGGTCGTATGTCCGCCGGGCTCGGCGTTGAGCTGATCGGCGGCCGCCTGCTGCCAGGAGGCGAGCGCTGCGAGGTCGCCTGGTGGCCGCGCAGCCTCACCCTTCAAGGCCGGGCCAGTGCGCTCAACACATTGACCGTCACGTTCTTGGAGACGAACCCGCCGTGCCCGTCGTCGTAGCGGGCCACGACGGTACGCTGGCCGATGGAGTTGAAGCGGCCGTTGACGTTGTTGCCCACCAGCCCGTTGATGTTGTCCTCGGGCACGCTGGAGGACCAGACCGGGTTGCTGCCCGAGGCGTTGAAGGAGACCTGGTCGCCCTCGTAGATGTAGCGCGTGCCGCTGGGCGCGGTGAACTGCACATCACCCAGGCTGGGCGAGAGCGGCATCAGCGCGCCCACGTCGATGCTGTCGGTGGCCGTCATGCCGCCGTACGCGAACTTGGCGGTGATGGTCTGCGGGCTCGCGTGCTTGTAGACATGGGTGAAGGTGTGGTTGCACACCTGCCGGAACAGGCCGCCCTCGTTGATCAGCTCGAGCGCCCCGGTGGATGTGCCTGCATCGCGCGACTCGAGGTTGGACTTCCAGGTGACCGAGCCGCAGATCGGCGTCACGCCCACCGCACTGCGCGCGCGCAGCGTGAGCGAGCCGTCGGTGTCCACATACGCCAGCACGAACGCGTTGTCGTTGCTGGTGATGTCCACCGAGGGCAGCCCGCCCGGGAATTGGCAACGGTTGCCCGCCAGCTGCACGGTGAATTCGCGCGTGCGGGTGGCTGCAGGATTGCCGCTGTCGCTGAGCACCGCGGTGATGGTGTGGGTGCCATTGCGCAGCGAGGCCGAGATCTCGTGCCGGTCGGCCTTGCGCGTGCGGCCCAGCGATCCATCGAGGCTGGAGCTCCAGTCGATGGTGCCGCTGCCGGCCCCGTCCTCTTTGTCGTCGGTCAGCGCGTACAGGCGAACCGGCGCCAGCGCACCATTGAGCCCCACGCCGATGCGCGCCGAGTAGCCGTCGTCGCACAGGTACTTCGAGCCGATCTCCAGGAACTTGGGCCGATCGTTGGGCGCCACCTTGGTCTTGTCGTCGAAGACCTTGTCGAACAGCTTGATGTCCCAGTCCTTGGACAGGATCAGCAGGTCGATGTCCACGCCCAGGTTGCCCTCGATGCCGTAGCGCATCGTCCAGGCCGGCGTGCCGGGATACTGCGCCTCGAACTTGACGTAGGGCCCGGCCTCGGCGGAGACGCCCGCCACGCCGTACAACATCAGCCGCAGCGCGGCGGTGATGCCGGCCTTGGCCTCCACGCTGCCCTCGAAGGTGGGGCCGGTGATTCCCACGCTGGTGTCGACGACGTTGATCTTGCTGAAGCCGCTGTCGTACTTGACGCCGGCCTCCAGGTGCAGGCTCTGCGTGGCCCCGACTTGCACCTCGACATGCACGCTGCCCTTCAAGTCGACCGTGACCACGATGTCGGGCACGAAGACCAGCGGGCCGGCGGTGATGGGCGGCAGTGGGATGCGGGCAATGCGCTGCGACTCGCGCAGCTCCTTCTTCAGTTTGGCGCTGACGGTGATCTCGGCATCCTCGTCCAGCACGAACTTGCCCAGGAAGTAGGGGTCGGAGCAGAACGCGCGGCGGCACCTGAAGTCCACCACCACCCGGGGCTGCACCTTGAAGCTGCCGCTGACGGTCACCTGGTCGTCGGTGGTGTTGGGGTTGCCGTCCTGGTCGTACAGCACGAGGTTGAAGTTCTGCACGATCTTGGTGGACGCCGGCCGCGCCTGTGCGGCGGCATAGAGCAGGTGGCCGCGCTCCATGGCGGCGGCGCGCTGCACGTCGACGGAGTCGAACGGCTGGTCGACGCTGATGTCGGCCTCGTCCAGCAGGTCGGCCACGTTGGTCTTGGCCGTGCGCACCTCCACCTTGCCGTCGTTGGTGTTCTGGATGCGCGTCACCTTGCGCAGGAAGCCATTGGGCGCGGCGGTGCGCGGCGCGCTCGAGATGATGTCGTTGACGACCAGGCTGCTCAGGTTGCCCGCCAGCCGGTTGAAGATCAGCGTGCCGGTGCTGGCGTTGAAGCTGACCAGCTCAGCACCCGAGGTGCCGCCGAGCTGCTTGACATTGGTCTTGAGGGTGGCCGTGGCCCGCAGCGTGCTGGCCGGGAGGCTGGGCGAGGCGACGGTGAGACCTTGCGCCGGCATGGCGGACTGCACCTGGGTGGCCTGGATGCCCGTGCCCCGGCCCGCCGCCAGGATGGTGTTGCGCGCGGTGGCGCTCGCGGCGTTCAGGCTGCCCTGAAAGCTGAAGACGATGCCCATGTGCGTCTGGACCGCGGTGTAGCTGAGCGAAATGGGCAGGTCAGCGTGTTCCACCGCGCCTGGGGCGCATGCCAGGGGCTGTCCGGGCTCTCTGACGCCGGTCATGGCCCCAGTCACTTCCACGGTGTCTTGCTTGAGGCTGTACGAACCGGACAGGCCGTCGTCGCCACAGGTGCCCTTGAACTCGGCCGCGCCTCTGAGCTGGTAGACGGTTCCCGCCGCCGGGCCGGCAAAGTTGACGTCCACGCCACCCGCCACGAAGGCAATGGGGTTCAGTCCGGAGGCCGCGTTGCGGGGGAGCAATCGACCTGCAAGCACCGTCTGCCCTTGAATCTGACGCAGCCGCGCCTGAACACGCATCTGGCCTTTGAACCCGGACAAGTCGAGGCCCTCGTCACCCAGCAGCACCGCCTTGAAGGGGACGCCCTTCGGGGTCGTTCCCGACACCTCGTAGACGGTCTGACCGCCGATGGACGGGTTGACCTGGGTGGTGATGGTGGCCGGCTTGAAGCTGCGCAACACCTCCACGCCCACGTCCGCATCGGCCTCGTCGCCGTCGACCAGCAGTTCGCGCAGCGGGGTCGCGTCGGCGCGGATCTGGGCGGCGTAGTCGCTGATGTTGCCGAAGCCCTGCAGCACGTTGCCGGTGAAAGGCCCGAGGCCAAACACGCCGCCGCTGGCGGTGATGCCGAGGTAGTTGCCGTTCTTGTATTCCCGCACCGTGTAGCTGATGCCCAGGTGTTGCAGCGGGAAGCTCTGCGGCCCCTTGGGGAACAGCGAGGGGTACTTGTATTCGGCCCAGTCCAGTGTTTCGTCGGCCGTGGGCAGCGCGGTGGCGGCCGCGGACGCTTGCGGCAAGGTTTGCTCGGTGCCCAGCGCGCGTCGCTCGGGTGCGGCCTGGGTCGCGATCTGCGCCACGAAGGCGCGCGTGCCACTTTGTTCGTCGGTGCCACCGCCGCAGGCGCTCAGCGCAGCGGTCAGTGCCAAACAGAAGATGGCGCCGAGAATCCTCTGGGTCATGAGCAATTCCTCCTTCGTGACGTGGTGCGCAGTCGCCGACGTCGTTCTGCAGCTGGGGATCGGGTGGGCCGCACGAATCCCGCAACGACGGGACAGCCGCGATGCTGCTCCAGAGCCTTCAGGTCGGCCATCGCATGGCGATGCGATGGCCGGCGCCGACGGCCTCGCCCTGCACCGCCGGAGGTGCTGGGCCATCGCCGCGCATTGCGCATTCGCAAGCCCGCCGCCGTGGCGGGGGCTAACCTGCTTGCACGTCCGCTCCATGGCTGCAGTCGGTGCGGATGTCTGTGATTGACCAATGGAGATGCCATGATGACGAGCACACTTCACCGCAAGGCTGTCGTGATGGACTGGGTGCTGGTGGCCAATGCGGCACGCGCGCGCTGCTTCGTGCGCGATGCCGGAAACAACGCCATGCGCGAGCTTGCCAGTTTCGTGCATCCGCAGGCACGCCAAAAGGGCGAGGCGCTGGCCGACGACCGCGGCGGGCATGTGCAGAAAGGCATTGTCAGCACGCAGTTCGAGCCACACACCGATCTGCATGCCAAGCAGCACGCGCAGTTCGCACGCGAGCTGGCGCAGCACCTGGAGGCGGCGGGGCTGGCGCACCGCTATCCGGGGCTGTGGCTGATAGCATCGAACCCGTTCCTGGGCGAGCTCAGGGCGCACCTGGGTGACGCAACGCTGCAGCTGCTGAAGGGCAGCATGGCCCTGGATCTCACCACCTACCGTGGTGCCGAGCTGGAGCAGCGTGTCGCCCAGGCCTTGCCCGCGCCCGAGTCCGAACCTTGAGTTTGATTGGCCCGGCGATGCAGGGCCGAGTGAATCGCTGAGGTGTCATGGATCCAGTGGCAGGCGCATGACTGAAGTCCCGTGGGTCGCGGCGAGTAAGCCGGTGCTGCTGCCGGCGGTGGTGTCATCGCTCTGAATCACACGGTTCGCGTGAACACAGCCCAGGAGCATGACGTGGCAGGGTACCTCGGCGTACGAACGACGGCCCGGACCGCAGGGGGGTTGCTGGCCTTGCTGCTGTGCCTGGGCGAGGTCTGGGCGCAGCCCACCGTGCCGAACGATCTGCGTGCGCGCTACGACGCGGCGCGCACGCAGTCGGTACGCAACACCTTCGATCGACCCGTCTACCTGCAATCGACCGAGGCGTCGGACAAGTTGCAGGGCGATGTCTATGCACTCATCGGCCAGCCCTACGACACGGTGCGCCAGGCCCTGGCGCGGCCCGGCCCATGGTGCAGCATCCTGATCCTGCACCTCAACGTGAAGTACTGTCGCGCCTCGAACCAGGGTGGGCGCGACCTGCTGGATGCAGGCGTCGGCCGCAAGTTCGACCAGCCGCTGTCCGACGTGCACTGGGTGCGCTTCGACCACCGGGTCATCAGCGTCGGCGACGACTACCTGCAGGTCGAGTTGCAGGCACCCACCGGGCCCCTGGGCACGAAGGACTACCGCATCATGGTGGAGGCCATGCCCTTCGCCGAACGCCAATCGCTGCTGCACATGACCTATGCCTATGGCTTCGGTCTGACCGCACGCCTGGCGATGCAGGCCTACCTGGCCACCGTGGGCAGTGACAAGGTCGGTTTCAGCATCGTCGGCCAGCGTGCGGACGGCCAGCCGATCCGCGTCGGTGGCCTGCGCGGCGTGCTGGAGCGCAACACCATGCGCTATTACCTCGCAGTCGAGTCTCACCTCGGGGCCGCCGCGCTGCCCGTTGCGCAGCAACTGCCCAAGAGTCTGCAGGACTGGTTCGCCGCCACCGAGCGCTATCCGCAGCAACTGCACGAGATCGAGCGCGACGACTATCTGCAGATGAAGCAGGCCGAAGTGCGCCGGCAAGAGACGGGACCAGCTCCGCCGATCAATCGGTGAGCAGCCCGACGGCCCCGCCGGGCGGCCCCAAGCAACGGAGTGACGCCCTCCCCGGGGCACCCAACGCAATGAGCGTTTGGGCAAGTTCAGTCGGTCGTCCGGGCCGCACTGTGCCAAGGCGTCCACAACAAGCGGCGCGGGGACGGGGGGGCGCTCCTGGGGGGGGGGGGGGGGGGCGGGGGGGGGGCCGGGGCGGGCCGGCCGGGGCCGGGGGGGGGCGGGGGGGGGCGGCGGGGGGGCGGCGGGGGCCAGCACCAACCCGGCTTCCCACTTCGGTTGACCCGCCGAGCCATCGTTGTCGGTCGTCGTGGATTGGGCCAGCGCAGACCAAGGCACCAGCACGGCCAGCCAAAATGCAAGCGCACAAATCCTTCCTTGCAGGCGACCACACCACTCCCTGCCCGACGTTCGTTGGTTTGCTTCAATCAAGCTTGACACTGACGCCGGTGGTCAGCAAGGTGTCGGTGGTCTTGCGGCCGAACCCGGGGTCGGAGTTGCGCGCCAGCGAGAAGCCGACGTTCAGGCTCATGGACTTGCTCATCGACACGCCCAGGCCGGCATCCCAGTTGGCCAGGTACTCTCCGCCGTTCTTCAGGTTGGGGACCAGAACCAGGTGCTGTTTGAAGCTGGTGGTATCGCTGAGCTTGTGCGTCGATTCCTCGCCGAGCAGCAGCCCGGCGTAGCTGTACGAACTGCGGCTGCGGCTGTCGACCACCATCGGGTCGATGTACTTGTCGGCGGTGAAAGACAAGCCGCCGAACAAGTCGAAGGTGGTGTCCGGCGCCTTCAGGACGTGGTAACCCAGGCCGCCACTGAGCCGGCTGCGCAGTTGCAGGTTGGCGAACTTGTTGCGGTCCAAATCCAGCCCGCCGAAGGCGAACAGGTCGGTGCTCACGTTCCGGTCGTAGCGCCCGCCCAGGCGCATTTGCTCCGCCGTTGTGGTCCCGGCCGAACTGGCGTACTGGCCGCTGCCGTAGAGCGACACCTTGTCCTGCGTGGTGGCGCGTACCCCATCGCCCGACAATGACAGGTTGTTGCCCTTGCTGTTGCCCGATGACATGCTGGCGCCCAGGCCAAAAGCGGCGCGCCATTGACCATCGGGCTTGACGGTGGCTTGTGCCTGAACAACACCGATGGCGCCGAGCGTCAATGCGGCGGTGACGAGTGTGCTGACGATGTTCATTTGTGGTCTCCGGTATGGACACCGGGACACTGTGCGGCAGCCGTCCAGGGCTCGAATGAGCCTGATCAAACAACCGGCATCGGACCATGGCCAGTGCAGCTCCGTTGAGTGGCATCAATCCGAGCGGGCGCCAGCCGCGGAACATCAATGCATCGACGCATTGGTGGGTCATCGGCGCGTCTCGCGATGTGCTGCACACGCCTTTGAAAGGCAGTTTGGGCATGTACACCGGCGGACGGCGCTGAACCTTGCGAGCGGACCGGTCTGCGGAGTCGAGCGCCGACCCGGGTGCAAAGGCACTGATCCAGCGTGATCCAAGGAGTTCGAATGAGGGTTCTCACGATCTATGCCCATCACAACCCACGGTCGTTCTGCCACGCGATCCTGGAGCGCTTCACCGAGGGCTTGCGCGACGGCGGGCACACGAGCGAGGTGGTCGACCTGTACGCGATCCACTTCGATCCGATGCTGCGCGACCACGACACACCGGACTGGATTGACGACAGCGTGCCCGACGACGTGCTCGAGCACATGCAGGTCAAGCGCTCATTGACGGAAGGCTCGCGCAATCCACTGCGCCGGTTGATGGTGAAGCGCTGGATCGGCGACCGCGACGACCGCCAGTTGGTTGGCAGACTGCACGCGCTGGGCCCGCCGCGCGACGTGGCCGAACAGCAGGCCAAGGTCGCACGAGCGGATGCCCTGGCGTTCATCGCGCCCGTCTATTTCGTGGGCTTCCCAGCCATCCTGAAGGGATGGATCGAACGCGTGTTCAGCCTGGGGTTCGCGTTCGGCATGACGGCGGACGCCTGGCGGGGCGACGTCGGGGGCCGCATCCCACTGCTCACGCATGAGAAGGCATTGATCATCCAGACGACGATCTGGAACGAGGCGTCCTATGCGGCGGGTTTGAAGGCCGCCATGAAGGTGCTCATCGACGAGTACGCCTTGCGCTACCCCGGCATCAAGCGGGTGGAGCACGAGTATTTCCATGCCGTTCATGGTGCAGACGATGCCACCCGGCGCGCCTACCTGGATCGCGCCTACCAGTTGGGCCGCGAGTTCTGACATGCCGGTGCAACGCGCCCGTCCCTCGGTGCCCAACGATCGATGATGCGGATATCTGCGAAGGCGCCTCAAGGGCGCGATGAGAACCGAATGCGAGCGAACGAGCGCTTGATGTCGACCCGGCGAGTCGGGACCGGGTTGGCCTTCGTCGTCTTCCCGATCGTGTTTGTGTTCGCATTCGCGGTTCATCCGGGGCTGCTGGCGCCTCACCTGCTTGGCCCGTCGGAACTGATCCTCAGAGCGCGCGGCGATGGCTTGCTTCAGTTCGCACACGCCCTGGTCCTGCTCGATGCGGCGCTGCTCGTGGTCGTTGCACTGCACTTCGTGAAGCTCCTCGACCACAGCTGCGTCGCATGGGCGGGCTTTCTTGGCGGCGCACTGGCGGTCCTGGGTTCACTGGCGCTGGCCGCCGACAAGGGCGCACTCTGCCTCACCATGAGCGCGCTTGACGAGCTCTCCGATGCCGAGTTCAACGCGATGATGCCCGGCCTGCTGGCCATGTTCTCCAAGCGCGGCTGGTTGGTCTTGCTCTGGGGCATCCTGCTGTTGCCGATCGGTTTTGGGATCCAGGCCATTGCCTTGCTGAAGTGCAAATCCATTGCCCGCTGGCAGAGCTGGCTGTTCCTGGTCGGTGTCATGCTGATCGGAACGCCCGATGGCGTCGAAATCGTCAACTTGACCGCGTCGATCCTGCTGGCGATTGCTTTCGTTCCCTACGGGGTCCGGCTCATCCGCGATGAACTTGGCGGCCTGGCATCGACTTGAGCAACGGAACCCGGGCGCAGCGGGTCACCGGTCGCGGCTGGGCGTGTTCAGCGTGGGCGGGACGGTGGCGATCCAGGTGCGCTCCGTTTCGTTGAACTCCTCCTGCGTCGCCTCCGAGACCTCGACCTTTGCCTCGGCCGCGGGCGCGCTGCGGCGCGACTGGCGTTCTGTGCGCACCTCGGCAGCGACTTTCAGCTGCTGCAGGCGATCGACGATCGTGGTCAGCGCGGGCGTGGCCTCGTCGCTGGCCAGCATGCGCGCCTGCAGCAGCGCCTGGCCCAGCACCTGGGCCGGCAGGCCCTCGACACCGGCCCAACCCCTGCGACTCAGTTCATCGTGCACGAGGGCCAGGTGTCGCATGACCTGGGCCGTGTTCTCCATGGAGTGGGTGAGCAGCCGGGCTCGCAGCTCGTCGCGCAGTTGTGCTGGCGAAAGCGGTGTTTCAATGGGCTCTGCACGGCGCCGGTCGACGAGCACCAGGCGCAGCCGGGCTCCTCGCCACTCCAGCCCGAGAGGGCGAACCAGCAGCGCCTTCAGGCGACGCATGGGGCTGGCTGGGCGTTGAGCTCCGGGTGCGGCGCGTCGTTCCTTGCCCGTTGGGCCACGCGGCCCCCACGGTGTCGGCGGACTGTTCAACATACAGTGGCCTCCGCTCACAACGACAGAAATTAGAATAGAGCCAAACCATCACCTCTGTTGAACTTGACTCTCATGCCAACCTGGTTATTCGATTGGAGCCGCAGCCGAGCGACATCCGTTGAGTCGGGTCAACACGGACCATCGAATGGACGGACCGAGCGCCGAATGGTCGATGGCTCGATGCGCCAGACCTGCCGGGTTTGCGCAGGCGAAGCGGCCGCTGAGCCGGCGTCTCAGGCTTGAGAATTCACGTCGACCGACAGCCGCATCGGCTGCGTCAAATCGGACAGCGGCGACAGCGAACTGCACACGAACGTCCTGCGACCGGCCTGCTTCGCCCGATACATTGCATGATCGGCGGCCTGCAGCAGGGCGTTGGCATCGTGACCGTGGTCCGGGAAGAATGCGATGCCGATGCTGGCGGAAACCGACAAGGGCTGGCCTTGCAGTTTCAGTGGCTTTCCAACGGCGGCGATCACCTTGTGCGCCATGCGTTCGGCATCAGCGACGCACGACATGTCTTCCAGCAGAACGGTGAACTCGTCGCCGCCGATTCGGGCCACCAGGTCTTCGGCGCGAACAGCCCCCTGCAGGCGGCGTCCGATTTCCGCCAGCAGGTCGTCACCGGCGGGGTGCCCCAAGGTGTCGTTGATCCATTTGAAATGATCCAGGTCCACGAACATCACGGCGAAGGTTTGATGGCGTCGCCGTGCGCGCTCGACGCAACGTGCCAGTTCGTCGGTGAAGTGCAGGCGGTTCGGCAGCCCGGTCAGGCCGTCGTGATGCGCACGGTAGCGCCAACGGGCATCGCGGCGTTTGACCTCGCCGATGTCCGAGACGATGCTCACATAGTGGGTGGCCTTGCCCGTGCTGTCCTTGACTGCACTGGTGCATTGCCAGGCGGGGTAGGTCTCGCCGTTGCGCCGACGGTTCCACACTTCGCCCTGCCAATGCCCGGTCTGCTTCAGGGTGGACCACATTTCTTCGATGAATCCCGGGCTGTGGCGGTAGGAGGTCTGCAGGTGCCAGCTCTTGCCGATCACCTCGTTCTCGGGATAGCCCGTCACGCGGGTGAAGGCGGGATTCACGGCCACGACCAGCCCCTGCGGGTCGATGATGAGCATCGGCAGCTGCGTGCATTCATAGACCAGTGAACGCGGATCGTTCGGCCTGGGCATGGCCTTGGCGGCGCTGCGCCGCGGGTCGGTCCGTGCATCGTCGGGGCGGCGCACCGAGGGCGAGACTTTCGTGGAACCCGGCATCGGCATCATGAAGCCCTTGAGTAAGAAGCGGTGCATGCTTCGTTTATGCCCGAAGGCGCCGGTGACCCATTGCGAATACGCAATCCCCCAGGCAGGATGCCGGGGACGCTGCAAAGCTGCAATGCGCGATTGTTGAGAGTTCGCAATCGCGAGCTGCCGGCGCCGGCTATGTTCGGCGCCACCAGGTGGGCTGGCCCGGATCCGGGTCGACTGCATTGGTGCCCTGGTTCCCCGCGCGCAGGAGTTGACCATGCCCGCACTGTCCGCCCTGATCGATTCGTGCCTGGCCAGCTTGCCGGGCGGGCTGGCGCTGGAATGGCCCGGCGGTCGCCGGGGCGCCAGCTCGGCCCCGGTGCGGCTGCGATTGCGCAACCGGCGTTCGCTCGCCTGGTTGGCCACCGGGCAGATCGGCAGCCTGGCCGACGCCTATGTGCGCGGTGAAGTCGACATCGAGGGGGCCCTCGCCGACGTGATGGCGGTGGCTGCTGCCCTGGTCGGCGACCCGGTCGCGCGAGGGGCCCGCCTGGCCTGGCCGCGGTGGCTGAGGCATTGGCGCTCGCGTTGGCTGCACCATCGGCAGCGCGACGCCGACCAGGTGCGGTTTCACTACGACGTCTGCGACGACTTCTTCGCGTTGTGGCTGGACCCGCTGCGGGTGTATTCATGTGCCTACTTCGCCAACTGCGACATGACGCTGGCGCAGGCGCAGCAGGCCAAGCTCGACCTGGTCTGCCGCAAACTGCAGCTGTCACCGGGCCAGCGCCTGCTCGATGTCGGCGCTGGATGGGGCGGGCTGCTGCTGTGGGCGGCCGAGCACTACGGTGTGCGGGCCGTGGGCATCACGCTATCGCGCAATCAGCATGCCCATGTCAACCGGCTCATCGACGAGAAACGGCTGCGCGGCCGGGTCGAGATGCGCCTGCTGGACTATCGCGATCTGCGGGATCGCGAAGGCTTCGACCGCATCGCATCGGTGGGCATGTTCGAGCATGTCGGGCAGGCCCGACTCACCGGCTACTTCAACCAGTTGTCGGATCTGCTGCAGCCGGGTGGCCTGGTGATGAACCATGGCATCACGGCCGGCGGCACCGGCAACGACCAGCTTGGTGCCGGCATGGGCGACTTCATCGAGGAACACATCTTCCCCGGCGGAGAGCTGGTTCATGTCTCGCGCGTGGCGCAGTGCCTGGCCAGCGGCGGGCTCGAACTGGTGGACGCCGAGAACCTGCGCCCGCACTACGCGCGCACGCTGTGGGCCTGGTCCGACGCGCTGGAGCGGCAGTTGGACCGCGCCCGCGAGTTGACCAACGATGCCACCGTGCGCGCCTACCGCCTTTACCTGGCGGGTTGCGCGATGAGCTTCGAACGGGGCTGGTTGTCGCTGTTCCAGCTGCTGGCGACGCGGCCCAATGGCGAGGTCGAGCATGGTCCGATGCGGGGCGCACAATCGGCCTATCCGTTCCGTCGAGGCCACATGGTCGGGGCGCTGCCTGGGGCCCGCGCGCCGCACTCCGGCAGCGATTCAGGCGCGGTGCTGCACGTGCGTTGACGAGTGTCATCGCGCAACGAACCAGCCGGTCTACATTGAAGTTGTCCGTGTCAAAAGGAGAAACGAAATGAGCGATCTGAGCACTGCCCAGAAAGACAAGCTGATGGCCGATTTGCGCGTGGTGATTGCCGATGCCGAAGAGGTGTTGCGCGTCACGGCGGGCCAGGCCGGCGAGGGCGTCAAGGAGGCCAGGGGCCGCATGCTGGCCAGCATGGAGACCGCGAAGACCAACCTGACCCACCTGCAGGAAGCGGCCGTGGCCAAGGCCAAGGCCGCCGGGCAGGCCGCCGACGTGTATGTGCACGACAACCCGTGGACGGCCATGGGGGCCGCCGCCGGTCTCGGCCTGCTGGTGGGCTTGCTGATCAGCAGGCGCTGAGTCGTCGCGGCCATGGAGCAACAAGGGGCCGGCGGCGGGCTGGGGGTGTCGCTTCGTCGCCTGCTCGGCACGCTGCTGGCGCTGGGGCAGACCCGGCTGGAGCTGCTGTCGACCGAGCTCGAGCTTGAGAAGCAGCGCATCTTCGACGCGCTGTTGTGGGCCGCCGTCGGCCTGTTGTTCCTTGCGGTGGGCTTGCTGTTGCTGGCCGCGCTGCTGTTGCTGCTGTTGCAGGACTCGCACCGGTTGCCGGCGCTGGTCGTGATGGTGCTGGCCGCGGGGGGTGCCGGGGTGTGGCTGATCGGCGCGGCCCGGCGGCGCCTGCAGGGTTCTGCACCGATGTTCGCCGCCAGTGCGGCCGAGCTTGAGCACGACCGCGCGGCGCTGCAGCCGCGCGAATGATGGCGGCGCGAACATGGCCAGTGAACGCCAGCGGGCTCTGGAACTTCGTCGGCAGCAACTGCAGTGGCGCAGCGCCGAGTTGCGGCAGGCGCTGGGGCAGCAGGCGCAGCCGCTGGCCGAGCCGCTGCGGTGGGTCGACCGCGTCCGCGGTGCATGGGCCTGGTTGGGACACCACCCGGAAGTTCCGCTGATCGCCGTGGCCGCACTCGTGGTGCTGCGGCCGTCGCGCACGCTGCGTTGGGCGTCGCGCCTGTGGTGGGCCTGGGGTGCGCTGGGGCGAATCCAACGATTGATGGGTCCGCAGGGGGGATGAATCGGCGCGTCGCGCGCTTGCCCGCCGTGGCCATTGACCTCACGCAACCGCCTTTGCCGGCGCAGGCCTAAGGTGGCGTGCAAAGCTCATCAACGGAGGTGTCCGATGGAAGCCATCAAGTCGATCCTGGTCCATATGGATTCGCTGCCGCGCAGCCGGGTCAGGCTGCAACTGGCCCATGATCTGGCCGAGCAGCATGGCGCTGAGGTGACGGCGCTGTACGCGGCGATGTCGGGTGATCTGATGTACCCCATGGGGGCCTCCGTTGGCTATCCATGGGAACCGATCGTGAGCGAGTTCAACGACGAGCGGCGCACGCTCGCGAGGGCCTGCTACGACGGCGCCGTGGCTTCTGGCCTGCGCCGGCTGCAATGGGCCGAGCTGACGCAGAGGGAGTCGACGTATGGGTTCGGCCAGCGGGCGCTGTACAGCGACCTGGTGGTGATGGGGCAATACGAGCCGGGGGCCAGCACGGCGCAGGACGTGATGCCGGACTTCGTCGAATCGGTGCTGATCGAAAGCGGCAGGCCCGTGCTCATCGTGCCCTATGCCTGCGAGGCGCCGTCGTTGCCGGCCACCGTGCTGGTGGCGTGGAAGCCAACGCGCGAGGCGGCCCGGGCCGTCAGCGATGCGTTGCCCTTGCTGCGCTCGGCCCGGCAGGTGCATGTCGCCACCTGGAGCGATGACCCCTTCTCGCCCACTGCACCGCAGGACATCGAGGCTCAGCTGCGGCGGCATGGCGTGGACCCCACGATGCATGGCGGCGGGAAAGCACCGGAAGAGATGGGTGAGTCGCTGCTGTCGCTTGCCACCGACGTGGGCGCGGACCTGCTGGTGATGGGCTGCTACGGCCATTCACGCACGCGTGAATGGGTGCTGGGAGGCGCTACGCGCACGGCACTGCAATCGATGACCATCCCCGTGCTGATGACGCATTGACGCGGCACTGCCGCGGTGGCCTGGCCCAGCGCCACCGGCGCCGATCGATCACACGATCCCCGTTCCGACAAACATGGCCGCGGACGAGACCACGGTGCGCGTCGAAGCCGACACCCCGTTCTGGAGCCTTGAGCCCGAGGCCTTGCTGAGCGGCCTGCGCAGCAACGCGCAAGGGCTCTCGGCCGTGGAGGCGCAGCGGCGTTGGCGGGTGCTGGGTCCCAACGCCATCGACGAGGAGCGGGGTGCTGGCGTGGCCCGGCTCGCATTGCGCCAGTTCAAGAGTCCGCTGGTGTTGATCCTGGTGTTTGGCTGCGCGGTGTCGGCGTCGCTGCGCCAGTGGCTGGACGCGGCCATCATCCTGGCCATCGTCCTGGGCAGTTGCGGCCTGGGCTTCGCGCAGGAGTACCGCGCGTCCACCGCCGTGGCGCAGTTGCGCCGCCGACTGGCCCTGACCGTGAAAGTCTGGCGCGACGGCACGCTGTGCACGCGCGAGGCAAGCCAGTTGGTGCCCGGCGATGTCGTCCAGCTGTCGGCCGGCAACCTGATCCCGGCGGATGGCCGGGTGCTGCAGGCCTGCGACTTCCTGGTCTCCGAGGCCAGCCTCACCGGCGAATCGTACCCAGTGGAAAAGCAGCCCGCGGTGCTGGATGCCGAGGCACCGATGGCCCACCGCAGCAATGCCGTCTTCCTGGGCACCTCGGTGCGCAGCGGCACGGCCACGATGCTGGTGGTGCACACCGGCGAGCGCACGGCCTATGGTTCGCTCGCGGCCAGCTTGCGCACCGTGGCCCCTGAAACCGAATTCGAACGGGGCGTGCAGCAGTTCGGCACCTTGCTGGTGCGGGTGATGGTGGTGATGGTGTTGTTCGTGCTGATCGTCAACCTGGGACTGGGACGGCCATGGATCGATTCGCTGCTGTTTGCCGTCGCGCTGGCGGTGGGCCTGTCGCCTGAGTTGCTGCCCGCCATCATGAGCGTCACGCTGTCGTCGGGTGCGCGCAAGATGGCGCAGCGCGGCGTCATCGTGCGGCGACTCGAGGCGATCGAGAACCTCGGCGGCATGGACCTGCTGTGCACCGACAAGACCGGCACCCTCACCGAGGGCCTGATGACGCTGGACGCCGCCGTCACGCCACAGGGCCTGGCCTCGCCCGAGGTGCTGCGATTGGCTTATCTGAATGCCGCAATGGAGACCGGCATCGACAACCCGCTGGATGCCGCGCTGGTGGCCGCCGGTGAACGGGCCGGCCTGGACACGCAGGGCCTGCGCAAGGTCGACGAGATCCCCTACGACTTTCTGCGCAAGCGGCTGACCATCGTGGTCGCGCAGCCGTCGGCCGAGCAGCACCTGATCATCACCAAGGGTGCCTTCGACAAGGTGCTGTCGGTGTGCACGCAAGTGGCGCACGCGGGTGGGGCGCTGGCCCTGGACGAGGCGCAGCGCGCCGGGCTGCAGGCCTGGTTCCAGGAGCAGGGCATGCGTGGCCTGCGCCTGCTCGGCCTGGCGACGCGGACGGTGGCACCGCAGGGCGGCTACGGTCATGCCGACGAAGCCGGCATGTGCTTTGCCGGCTTCCTGGTCTTTGCCGATCCACCCAAGGCCGATGTCAAGGACACGCTGCGGCTGCTGGCATCGCGCGGCATCGGCATCAAGATCATCACCGGCGACAACCGCCATGTGGCCGCCCACGTGGCCGCCAGTGTCGGCCTGGATGCCCGGGCCATGCTGACCGGGGAGCAGATCAACGCCATGAAGGACGAGGCGTTGTGGCATCGCGCGGAGAAGACCACGCTGTTCGTCGAAGTCGATCCGCAGCAGAAGGAGCGCATCGTGCGCGCCCTGCAGCACGCCGGCCACACCGTGGGCTACCTGGGCGATGGCATCAACGATGCGCCGGCGCTGCACGCGGCGGACGTGGGCATCTCGGTCGATCAGGCCGTGGACGTGGCCCGCGAGAGCGCCGACGTGGTGTTGCTGCGCCGTGACCTGGACGTGCTGTGCCAGGGCGTTGAAGACGGCCGGCGCACCTTCGCCAACACGCTCAAGTACATCGGCATCACCACCAGCGCCAACTTCGGCAACATGGTGAGCATGGCGCTGGCGGCGCCGCTGCTGCCCTTCCTGCCGCTGGCGGCCAAGCAGATCCTGCTGAACAACTTCCTGTCGGACCTGCCCTCGCTCACCATCGCGACCGATCGGGTCGACGAAGAGACGCTCAACACTGCGCAGCGCTGGGACGTGCACGACCTGCGCCGCTACATGATTGTCTTTGGCCTGACCAGCACGGTGTTCGACCTGCTCAGCTTCGGGCTGCTGCTGAAGGTCTTCGATGCCCATGAGGCCTTGTTCCAGACGGCCTGGTTCGTCGTCTCGCTGTTGACCGAACTGGTCGTGGTGCTGTTGCTGCGCACGCACCGGCCGGCCTGGCGCAGCCGACCCGGAACGCTGCTGTGGGTGTCGACGGTGGCCGTGGCAGGCCTGGCGGTGGCGCTGCCCTTTGCCACGCCGCTGGCAGGGCTGTTCGGCATGGTGGTGCCGCCGGGGCCGTTGTGGCTGAGCATGGGTGCGATCGTGCTCGGCTATGTGCTGGCCACCGAAGCCGTGAAGTGGCGCTTCTACGCAGTGCCGGCGCGGCGCAGGCGTGGGCGGGTGCAGGCCCGGCGGCGGCGGCGCAGCTGACGGCCCGGCGCAGCGCCGTGCCCCAAGGGCACCAGGCGGCGCATCGAGTCCGGGCAATGCGCGGCGTCGCAGGGCATGGCGAAGCGTCCGCGCCTCAAACCAGTGCGAAGCCGTGGCCGTGCCGACCGACGCGCTCGCCGAGGGCAGCCTTCAAGGCATCGTCCACCGTGTCCAGCCAGACGAAGTGCATGGCCTCGCGCGTCGACGCGGGCACGTCGTGCAGGTCCTTGCGGTTGCGAGCGGGCAGCAGCACCTGGTGCAGGCCGGCGCGCTGCGCGGCGAGCACCTTCTCCTTGATGCCGCCCACCGGCAGCACCAGGCCGCGCAGGCTGATCTCGCCGGTCATGGCGGCCTCGGGCCGCACCGGGCGGTCGGTGAACAAGGAGGCGAGCGCGACGAACATCGCGACACCGGCGCTGGGCCCGTCCTTCGGGATCGCCCCGGCGGGCACGTGCACATGCACATCGACATGCTCGAAATCGCCCGCGGCCAGGCCCAACTGCGGCGCGCTCGCCTTCAGCAGCGTCAACGCGGCCTGGGCGCTTTCCTTCATCACGTCGCCGAGCTGTCCGGTCAGGATCAGCCGGCCATTGCCCGACACGCGTGTGGCCTCGATGAACAGGATGTCGCCGCCCACCGCCGTCCAGGCCAGGCCGGTGGCCACGCCGGGCAGGCCGACGCGCAACGCCACCTCGTGTTCCATCGTCGGCGGGCCGAGCACGGCTTCCAGATCGCCCTCGTCGATGCGCACCTGCGTCGCGCTGCCCTCGGCAATCTGCATCGCGGCGGCACGCATCACGCGCCCGATCTCGCGCTCGAGCTGGCGCACGCCGGCCTCGCGCGTGTACGACGCCGCGATGGCGCTCAGTGCCGCATCGGTCAGCTCGCACTGGTCGTCGCGCAGTCCGCAAGTCTCACGTTGGCGGCGCTCCAGGTAGCGACGCGCGATCTGCAGCTTCTCCTCCAGCGTGTAGCCGGGCAGGTCGATCACCTCCATGCGGTCGCGCACCGGCAGCGGGATGTTGTCGATCACGTTGGCCGTGGCGATGAAGACCATGCGGCTCAGGTCGAAGGGCACGCCCAGGTAGTTGTCGCGGAAGCTGGAGTTCTGCTCCGGGTCCAGCACCTCCAGCAACGCGGCCGAGGGGTCGCCATGCAGGCTGGCCGACATCTTGTCGACCTCGTCGAGCATCATCACGCCGTCGCGCGCGCCGGCCTTGCGCAGGGCCTGCACGATGTTGCCGGGCATGGCACCGATGTAGGTGCGGCGGTGGCCGCGGATCTCGGCCTCGTCGTGCACGCCGCCGAGCGAGATGCGTGCGAAGGGCCGCCCGATCGCGCGCGCGACGCTCTGGCCCAGCGAGGTCTTGCCCACGCCCGGCGGGCCGACGAAGCACAGGATCGGCGCACGCCCCAGCGGGTTGAGCTTCTTCACCGCCAGGAATTCGACGATGCGCCGCTTCACGCGCTCGAGCCCGAAGTGGTCGGCCTCCAGCGTGGCGCGCGCCGTCGCGATGTCGATCGACAGCGCTGCCGGCGGGGCCCAGGGCAGCTCGGTCATCCATTCGATCCAGGTGCGCAGCCCGGACGCCTCGCCGGACCCGTCCTGCATGCGCTCGAGCCGCTTCAGCTCCTTGCGCACCTGCGCGTCGATGTCGGAGGGTATCTTCGCAGCGTCGATGGCCGCGGCGAGCTGTTCGAATTCCTCGCCGCTGCCGCCGCTCTCGCCCAGCTCCTTCTGGATCGTCTTCAGCTGGGCCTCGAGCATGAAGCGCCGCTGCCGGTCGTCGAGTTGCTCCTTGGTGCGCTCGCCAATCTCGCGTGACAGCCGCAGCACCTGGATGCGTTGGGTGACGATCTGCAGCACCTTGGTCAGGCGCTCTTCGGTGGACAAGGTCTCGAGCAGCACTTGTTTCTCGGCGGGTTCGATGTCGAGCAGGCTGGCGGCCAGGTCGGCCAACTGGGATGGCGAGCGCGTGGCCTGCAGCACGTGGGCCAGTTCGGCCGGCACGCCCGGCATCATCGACAGGATCTCGACACCGCGCTCGCGCAATTGCAGTGCCAGCGCCTGCGCTTCGGTTGAAGGCGAGACCGGCTCGTCCAGGCGCTCGATGCGCGCTGCGAGGAACGGATGGCCTTCGACCAAGGCCAGGATGCGCACCCGCTGCATGCCCTGGCACACGGCGTGGATCTGGCCGTCCTCGGCGCGGCTGTGGTGCGCGAGGCTGGCCAGCGTGCCCACCTGGCACAGCCCGTCGAGCCCGGGATCGTCGGCCTGCGGATCCTTCTGCAGCACGATGCCGAGCACCGTCTTGGCCGCCAGCGCATGCTGCATGGCCGCGATCGACTTGGGTCGGCCCACCGCGATCGGGATCAGCAGGTGCGGAAAGAGCACCACATTGCGCATCGGCACCAGCGCCACCACGTCGTCCGGCAATTCGGGCCAGCTTGTCCTGGGTTCGTCCATCGGGGTTCACCTCGGCCCACAGGCTAGCCCCGCCTGCAGCGAAGCGCTTGAGTCTGCGCAATCGGGTCGCTATCGAGCCGGCCCGCTGCGCCGCCACGGGTTTCCCAGGCCGCGCTGTCAGCAGGGGTCGGCGGCCAACTCCTCGATGCTCAGCAACACCAGCTTGCCGTTGCCGGGCTGCGAGGCGTCGCCCCGACCGACCACCTGGCGCGCGCTGAAGCGCAGGCGCTTCGGGCCCCGTTCCGGCAAGCAGTGATCCAGCAGGCGCGGTTCGAATCCACCGTCGCGCGGCAGCACGGTGTCGAGCAGCTCGCGCAGCGCCGGGCAATCCCACTGGCCGTTGCCGAGTGCGAAGAAGGGCTGCCCCAGCGCGGTCTCGGCTGTGCCGCCGAAGGTGGTGAAGTAGGCGCGGTTCGCGACGCTGACCTTCAGCCCCGCATCGAGCACAACCAGCGGTCCGTGCACCGTGTCGACGATCCCTTCGGCCAGGGCCAGCGCCTTGCGCGTGGCGATGGCCTGCACGCGCTCCGTCACGTCGGCGAAGGTCAGCACCACGCCGTCGATCTGGTTGTCCATGGTGCGATAGGGCTGGATGCGCGCCAGGTACCAGGTGCCGCCGGGCGTCCTGACCTCGCGCTCGACCGAGGTCAGCGAATCCAGCACATCCTGCGCATCGACCAGCAACAGATCGCCCTCGGTCAGCTCGCTGCGGATGTCGGCCAGCGGCCGTCCCAGATCGGCCGCCAGCAGCCGGTACACCTTGGTGGCTTCCCGGGTGAAGCGTCGGATGGCCAGCTTCCGGTCGAGGAAGATCGTGCCGACGCGGATGTTGTCGAGCAGGTTCTTCATGTCGTCCTGCATGTGGGCCATCTGCTCGATCTTGACCTGCAGTTCGACGTTGACCGTGGTCAGCTCCTCGTTCACCGATTGCAACTCCTCCTTCGACGTCTCCAGCTCCTCGATCGTCGACTGCAGTTCCTCGTTGGACGACTGCAACTCCTCGTTTGCCGACTTGAGCTCTTCGTTCGAGGCCTGCTGCTCCTCGAGGACGCCCTTCATGCCCGCCTTGGCCAGCGCCAGCTCGCGCTGCAGTTCGTCGATGTGCCGCGCTTCGCCCGCACTGCCGCTGCGCGGCCGTCGACGCGGGGCTGGCACTGCTGCTGCGCTGGCAATGTCCTGGAAACTGATCAACAGCATGCCGCTGCCGGCCTCCCGCTCAGTGAGTCGGCGCAGGTTCAGGCGAACGGCCTGCGCGACGCCGTTGGTCATCACCGTCGTGTCATGGCTCCAACTCAGTTGCTGGCCATCCTGCGCGGCGCGCAGGGCCTCGCGCAGCTCCAGTTGCATGCCGTCGCGGGCCATCTCGACCACGTCGTGTGTCGGGCGGCCCTGTGCCGGCCTCAGGTACTTGCCGGTGTCGCCGTACACGTACAGGATGTTGCCCTGCAGGTCGGTGAGCACGGCCGCCGGCGCAAACGTCTGCAGCAGGCTGCGCCGCGCCAGTTCGGCAAGCTGCGAGTCCCTGGCGCGTGCGCCGTGGGCCGGCGTGGCGTGGGCCGCCTCACTGCCGGTCCAGGCCAGGTCGCCGGCCGGCAGCGGCGGGCGCGGTGTCAGCGTCGCCCTGGCGCGGTAGAACTTCCATTTGCGGTCGATCGGTTCGAACAGCTCGGTGTGGTCGCCAATGCTCTCCGAGGGCGACAGGAACAGCACGCCGCCGGGTTTGAGCGCATGGTGAAAGATGGGTATCAACCGGTTCTGCAGTTCGGGTTCGAGGTAGATCATCAGGTTGCGGCAGGCCAGCAGATCCAGGCGCGAAAAAGGCGGGTCCTTGATGACGCTTTGTGTCGCGAACACCACCATGTCGCGCACCTCCTTGCGGACGCGGTAGCCGCTGTCCTCCTTGGTGAAGAACCGGCGCAGGCGTTCGGGCGAAACATCCTGTGCGATGTTGGGGGTGTACAGGCCGGTGCGCGCCGCCGCGATCGCGTCGTCGTCCAGGTCGGTGCTGTACAGCTGCACCTTCGGGTTGCTGCCCGTTTCGTCCATCCACTCGCGCAGCAGGATGGCGATCGAGTAGGCCTCCTCGCCGGTGGCGCAGCCCGCAACCCAGATGCGCAGGGCCTGGGCTTCAGGCCTTCCGGCCATCAGCTTGGGCAGGATGTCGTCCTTGAGCACCGCGAAGGCCAGTGGATCGCGGAAGAAGCTGGTGACGTTGATCAGCAGTTCGCGGAACAGGGTCTGCAACTCGGCCGGATGCTCGCGCAGGAAGCGCAGGTAGACCGCCACATCGTCGATGCCGTGCTGTGCCATGCGCCGCTCGATGCGGCGGCCGATGGTGCTGCTCTTGTACTGCGAGAAATCATGGCCGAGGCCCGAGCGCAGCAACATCATGATCTTGTTCAGCCCGCCGCCCGCGTTCACTGCCAAGCCTGCGCCGACGCGGGCCGGTGACAACGCACGCAGCGCGCGCTGCAGCGCCTGCGGCATCTCGCACGGCACCAACACCTGCGCCGCATAGCCGGCGCCGATGGCGCTGCGTGGCATGCCGTCGTACTTGGCGCTGCCGGGATCCTGCACCAGGCACAGCCCACCAGCACCGCCCACCGCGCGCAGCCCCAGCGTGCCGTCGGTGCCGGTTCCCGACAGGATGATGCCGATGGCGCGCTCGCCCTGGTCCTCGGCCAGTGAGCGCAAGAAGGCGTCGATCGGCATGCGCAGCCCGCGCGGCTCGGTCGGCACGCTCAGCTGCAACGCGCCATGAAAGATCACCAAGTCGCGGTTCGGCGGAATCACGTGCACCCGATCGGCCTCGACCACCATCTGGTCTTGCGCCTCGACGACCGGCATCGCCGTGCTGCGCTGCAGGATCTCCGTCAGGATGCTGGCATGACTCGGGTCCAGGTGCTGGACCAGCACGAAGCCCATGCCGCTGTCGGCCGGCATGGCCTGGAAGAACTGCTCGAATGCCTCAAGACCGCCCGCTGACGCACCGATCCCGACGATGGGCGGCGCGGGCTTCGAGGTCAGCGCAGCGCGACCCGGCACCTCGGCTTGGGTCGGCCCAGCCTCGGCCTGGCGGCGTGCCGCCGTCACGGCGGCACGGGCGGGTGCCCGTGGCGGACTCTTCCTGGATGCCATGCCAATCGCTCCTGCATCGAACGCCGGGTTGGCGCTGTTTGCGCGCACCTGCTCGGCCGCGCCGCAACGCTGCGGACATCATCGCATTGCCTGTGCATCGATGACCCGCGGCGGCCCAGACACCGTCACGTCGTCGGTTGAGTTGACTCAATCGGCTCGGCCGGGGTGCGGACCACGATGCTGTGAACGCAAGTGAGCGGAGTGAGCCATGACGGCCAAGCGCCTTCTGTTCGGGGATGAGGCCCGCGACAAGATTCGCCGCGGTGTGAATGTGCTGGCCGATGCGGTGAAGGTCACGCTGGGCCCGCGCGGCCGCACGGTGATCCTGCAGCGCGATTTCGGTGCGCCGCAGATCGTCAATTCCGGCGTGCTGGTGGCCAAGGCCGTCGAACTCGAGGACCACTTCGAGAACATGGGGGCGCAGCTGTTGCGCGAGGTGGCCGCCCGCACCAGCGAGAAGGCGGGTGACGGCACGACCACGGCCACCGTGCTCGCCCACGCGATGATCGAGGAAGGCACACGCTACCTGGCCGGCGGCATGAACCCGATGGACCTGCGGCGCGGCATGGAGCTGGCCATCGATGCGGTGGTGGCCGAGATCCACCGGCTGGCTCGGCCCTGCCAGGACTCGCAGGAGATTGCCCATGTCGCGTCGATCTCGGCCAACAACGATCGCTCGATCGGCGAGTTGCTGGCCCGTGCGATCGACAAGGTCGGGCGCGAAGGGGCCATCTCGATCGAGGACGGTTCGGGGCTGACCAGCGAGCTCGAAGTGGTCGAGGGCCTGCAGTTCGACCGCGGCTTCCTCTCGCCGTACTTCATCAACAACGCCGAGCGGCAGAGTGCGGTGCTCGAGGACGCGGCGATCCTGCTGTATGACAGCAAGCTGTCGTCGTTGAAGGATCTGCTGCCGCTGCTCGAAGAGGTGGTGAAGGCGGGCCGTCCGCTGCTGGTGGTGGCCGAGGAGGTGGACAGCGAAGCCCTGGCCACGCTGGTCATCAACACCATGCGCGGCACGATCAAGACCTGCGCCGTCAAGGCACCCGGCTTCGGTGATCGGCGCAAGGCCATGTTGCAGGACATCGCGGTGCTGACGGGCGGGCGCGTGATCAGCGAAGAGGTCGGCCTGTCGCTGGCCAAGGCCACGCTCGCCGATCTGGGCGGCGCAAGGCGCGTCGAGGTTGGCAAGGACGACAGCACGGTGATTGGCGGTGCTGGCACCGCGGCGGCGATTGCCGAACGCATCGGCAGCCTGCGCAAGGAGCGCGAGGCGGCCAGCAGCGACTACGACCGCGAGAAACTCGACGAGCGCATCGCCAAGCTCTCCGGCGGCGTGGCGTTGATCAAGGTCGGCGCGGCCACCGAATCCGAGCTGAAGGAACGCAAGATCCGTGTCGAGGATGCCTTGCACGCCACGCGCGCGGCGGTCGAGGAGGGCGTGGTGCCCGGCGGTGGCGTGGCCTTGCTGAGGGCGCGGCGTGCGCTTGCCGGGATCAAGGCGGCGTCGCTGGACCAGGACTCGGGCGTGCGCATCGTCGCCCGCGCGTTGGAAGAGCCGCTGCGCCGCATCGTTGCCAATGCCGGCGGCGAGCCGTCGGTGGTGTTGCACTGCGTCGACGATTCGAACGATCGTGCCTTCGGCTACAACGCCGCCACCGGCGCATACGGCGATCTGCTGCAGATGGGTGTGATCGATCCGGCGAAGGTGACCCGGCTGGCGCTGCAGAACGCCGGCTCGATCGCCGGGCTGATCCTGACCACCGACTGCATGATCGCCAATGCGCCCGAGACCAAGTCGGCATCGGGCATCGGCTATCCGGGCGGCGCCGAGCCCTCGTTCTGAGGGCGCAAACGTCGTGCTCGGTCAACACGTCCACATCCACTCAGGGGGTGTTCCATGAACAGCACCACAGCCCAACCGGTCACGCAGGCCCAGAGCGTGGAGGTCGGCCGGCTCGGCCTGCCTGGGGAATTGAGCGTACCTCAGGATGCAAGGGGTCAGGTCCTGTTTGCCCATGGGCAAGGCAGCAACCGACTCAGCATGCGCAACTGGTGGGTGGCCGGTGTGCTGCACCAACACGGCCTGGCCACCTTGCTGTTCGATCTGCTCAGCGACGACGAACCGGCTGAACGGAACGATCGATTCGAAGTCGAGCTGATGACGCCGCGCGTGATGCAGGCGCTCGATTGGGTGGCCACGCGAGCCGACCTGGCTGGGCTGGGCATCGGCCTGTTTGGGGCCGGCATCGGCGCGGCCGCAGCACTGCGGGCGGCCGCAGCGCGACCCGCCCAGGTGATGGCCGTGGTGTCGCGCGGCGGCCGTCCCGACCTGGCCCTGGATTGCCTGGATCGTGTGCAGGCGCCGACGCTGCTCATCGTCGGCGAGGCCGATCACGATGTGCTGGCACTCAATCGCATGGCCTTGCATCGGCTTGGCTGCCGCAAGCGGCTCGAGGTCGTGCCCGGCGCGGGGCACATGTTCAGTGAACCCGGCGCGCTCGCCAGCGTCGCTGCGCTTGCGGTGGACTGGTTCGAGTTGCACCTGTGCCGCGGGGATGCCCATTGAGCGCGCGCTTTGCCGACCGCGCATCGGCGGGCCTCGCGCTGGCCGAGCGGGTGCGTCGCCTGGCGCTGCAGGCGCCGATCGTCGTGCTGGCCTTGCCGCGCGGCGGTGTGCCGGTGGCCCTGGCGGTGGCGCGCGCGCTGAACGCCCCGCTGGATCTTCTGCTGGTGCGCAAGATCGGCGCGCCGTGGCAATCGGAGCTGGCGGTGGCGGCGGTGGTGGACGGCACGCCGCCGGAACTCGTGCTGGACGAAACGATGCAGGCGCTGGCCGGCGCCGACCAGAACTACATCGAGGCGCAGCGGCGCGAGGCGTTGCAGGAGCTCCAGCGTCGGCGCGCCGTCTACCTGCAGGGGCGTGAGCCGCTGGACCTCGAAGGGGCCACCGTCGTGGTCGTGGACGATGGCATTGCCACCGGCACCACCGTGCGCGCCGCACTGCAGGCCCTGCGCCGCCGGCGGCCGAAGCGCCTGGTGCTGGCGGTGCCGGTCGCGCCACACGACACGCTGCAGCGCCTGGCGGCCGAAGTCGACGACATCGTCTGCCTGTCCGAGCCCGACCCGTTCCATGCCGTCGGCATGCACTACCTCGATTTCCACCAGGTCAGTGACGAAGAGGTGCTCGACGCGCTCGATGCCGCGCATCGGGAGCGGCTTGTCGGTGGAGCCGCGTGACGCGCTGCCGGGCCCGCATCGATGGGCCTTCGACCCTGTCGGCGGTGCGCTGGCATCAGAGCGTGTCGAAGATCAGAGCGTGTCGAATCCCGAATTGCCGCTGTCGGCCACGATCTGGTGCTCCAGGCCGTAGCGGATCAGTGACGCGGTGTTGGGCAGTTGCAGCTTCTCCTGGATCCGGGTCTTGTGCGTGCTCACCGTCTTGATCGACAGGTGCAGCGCTTCGGCAATGTCGGTCAGGCGCTCGCCAGCGACGATGCGCCGCAGCACATCGAGCTCGCGGTCGGACAGCTGCGCGTGTCGCGGCACCTCCAGCGCGCCGTTGAGTTGCTGCACCACGCGTTCGGCCAGGCTGGCCGTGACATAGGCCCCGCCCGAGGCGACCTTGCGCACGGCCTCGACCAACTCGGCCCCGGCGCGGTCCTTGGTGACGTAGCCATTGGCGCCGGTCTTGAAGGCGCGCAGCGCGTACTGCTCCTCGGCATGCATGCTCAGCACCAGGACGCGGACTGCGGCATGTTCCGCCTTGATGCGGCGGATCAGCTCCAGGCCGTTCATCCCCGGCATCGACAGGTCCACCACCGCCAGGTCGACCGGATCGCGGCGCAGGCATTCGAGCGCCTGGTAGCCGGACGCCGCTTCGACGATGTGCCAGTCGCTGTTGGCCGATTCCAGGATGCGCCTGAGGCCCTCGCGCATGATGGCGTGGTCGTCCACCAGCAGCAGGGTCAGGCCAGGGCGTCGATCGGTCGCGGTCATGCGGGTCCAGGCAAGGTGGATGAATCGTTCGGCGCGGCCGGACTGGCCAGCGGCAGGCGGATCACGATGTGCCGCCCACCCGATGCCAAGGGGCTGGAGTCCATTTGGCCACCCATCCCAAGGGCTTGTGCCTGCAAGGCTTCTTCGGCATCGGCAGGCGCCGCACCGACACCGACGTGCGGGTGAGGCCAGCCGCTGCCGTTGGCCTCTATGCTCAACGTCAGTTCGGCAGCGGCCTGCCGCACCTGCAGCCGGGCCTCGGTGGCATGTTGATGGTGCGCGATGTGGGCCAACGCATCCTGCACCCAGCGAAACAGGCCGATGGCGCGGCCTTCGCCCAGGGGCGGGTCGGCATCGTCCAGGCGCAAGCTCACCTGCAGCCCCAGTCGCCGCCCGCAATCGCGCGCCAGCCATTCGATGGCGGCATTGAAGCCGAGGTCGTCGAGCACCAGCGGGCGCAGTTCGGCGACGATGCGCCGAATGGTGGCCACGGCATCGTCCAGGTTCTCCAGCATTCCGCTCACTTGCAGGTGGCGTGCCGGCGGGCTGCTCTCGTCGCACAAGGTCGCCAGGTTCATCTTCAGTGCGCTCAGTCGCTGCCCCAGATCCTCGTGGAGCTCGCGCGCCACGCGGCGCCGCTCCGCTTCGCGGGCCTCGGCGGACTTGGCGGCCAAGCGCTCGGTGAGCTCGAATTGCCAGCGTTGCGTGATGTCGGTGAGCACGATGCGCAGCGCGGGCTCGCCGCTCAGGCCGGTCACGCGCAGGCCATCGAGCTGGCCATGCCGATCGCCAGCGCCCGCCGAGCGCAGCCTGAGCTCGATGCGGCTGGGCTCGTTGCTCTGGAAGGCCCGGTTCAAATGGTGCTGCCAGCGGTCCGCGTCAGCGCTCGCGATGAACCCGCCCATGTGACGCCCCAACAGTGAAGCGCGCGGCGTGTCGAGCAAGGCCGCCGCCGTCAGGTTGGCTTCGACGATGCGGTCCTCCCGATTCAGCGTCAGGTAGCCGACCGGTGCAAAGTCGTACAGGTCGACATAGCGGTCGCGCGCACTGGCCAGGTCGACCTGCGCGCGTCGCAACTCGTCGTTCTGCATCTCCAGCTCGACCTGGTGCACCTGAAGCTCGTGTTCAAGTGCACCCTTCGTGCGCGTCGACGACCGTGCCGGCCGGGCCGCAGGCCCGGCTGGCGTTGGGGACCGGGGCTGGCGAGGCATGTTTCAGGCACCCGGCCCGGCCGGGTTCAACGGGCCCGCAGGCCAAAGTGGCAGCCGGACCGTGACGCGCCCGCCGCCGGACGGCGCGTTGCCCACCTCGACCGTGCCGCCGAACAGCCGGGCCCGCTCGCGCATGCCAGCCAGCCCGTGCGAACCGTCCCGCTCGGCAGCCGGCCCGGAGAATCCGATCCCGTCGTCTTCGACCTCGAGCAACAGGACGCCACGCTCGCAGTGAAGCTCGATGCGCACCGAGCGGGCATGCGCGTGGCGTGCCACGTTCGTGAGCGCCTCCTGCACCATCCTGTAGACGGCGACGGCCGCGGCCTGGCCCAGCGGTGGATCGGCCGAGTCCAGGTGCACCGCCACCTCGACGCCCATGCGCAGGGATGATTCGCGCCCCAGCCACTCGACGGCCGCGTTCAGACCCAGATCGTCGAGCATGGCGGGGCGCAGATCGGTGGCCAGCCGACGGACGGCGGCCACGGTGTCGTCCACCATCGCCAGCAGATGGTCCACGGCGGGCCCGGTTGCCGCCGATGTCGGCTCGCGCGCGCAACGCACCAGCTCCAGCTTCAGTGCGGTCAGCCGCTGGCCCAGTTCGTCGTGCAGTTCGCGTGCGATGCGCTGCCGCTCTTCCTCCAGGGCCTGGATCTGGTGGGCCGCGAGCTGCTGCATCCGCGCCCGCGATTGTTCCAGCTCGCGGCCCGTGCGGGCACGCTCGGTGATGTCGTTGATGACCATCTGCACCGTGGATCGACCGTGGTCGGGCAATGCCGCCACCGCGATCTCCACATCGCGCTCGCCGCCGTCGAGGCGCGCGATGCGCTCGGTCAGGCAGGGGATCGGGCGATCGACCGACAGCGCCAGCGCCACCTGGCGCTTGACGGTGGCATGCGATTCGGCCTTGAGCACCGAATACATCGAGCGACCCACGAGGTCGTCCCGGTCGGCGGCGCCGAACAGGCCGACGCAGGCGCGATTGGCATAGACGATGGATTCGCCGTCAGCGATCCAGATGGCGGTCGGCGCCAGATCGAAGATGCCGCGCAGGCGCGCGTTCAGCGCCTGCACTTCGGCCTGCTGATCATGCTCTGCGCTCAGGTCGCGCAGCAAGGCGGTGAAGCAGTGCCGCGTGCCCAATTCGCCCGCCACGTCGACGCGCGAGATCGTGACCGCGACCGGGAATTCCTCGCCGTTCGCGCGCCGGCCGACCAGACTGGCGACCTGAGGTGGGAGCCACTCGGCCGGGGCGGAGGCGGCCGACTCGTGCAGTTGCCCCATGTGCCCCACGTGCGCCGCGTGCCGGTGTGCCGGGATGAAGTGCCCCAGGTCCTGGCCGAGCGCCTCGGACGCCACACAGCCCAGCATGCGCAATGCCGCCGGGTTGACCATCACGATGTGTTGCCGCTCGTCGATGACGACGATGCCTTCGTGCGAGCCATTGAAGACGCTGTCGGCAACACTCGCAAACGGGTCACCCAGCCACCTCGGTGCTGACGGACGGCTCATCGCCAATCACCTGTCCAGGCCAGGCCAGCCCCGAGCGGCTCCGCCGGCATTCGACTCGACTCGGGCCGGCGCCACCGGCCCGACCATGCAGTGGTCTTCAAGCGCGCACCCCTTGCAGCGGTCGTGGGATCCTGGGATCGACTCTAGCCCGGGTCGCCGCGCCATGTGAGGTCCGGCGCGGATCGTCGTTGACATCGATCATTGCCGTGCCATTCCATCGGCCCGTGCGTGCGAGTGGCGTTCGGAAGTTTCCTAACGCAGGGGGTGAGCATTCCGAGCGGCGGCACAGCAATCCGACGCGAAGTCGGCGGGCTCGCCGATGGTCGACGCCGGCCGTTTGCGGCACTCTTGAGTCAACGCAGAGCCGCTCCCGAGTTGGCTCACCCCCTCGGGGGGGCGGACGACGTATGTCGTCGGCTTGGGGGCGCTTTCAAGGCATTGGTCGATCAAGGTCGGGTCAGGTCAGAAACGGGAGCGAGCGATGGACAAGGTCATCCATTTTTCAGGCGGCAGCCCTTCAATCAACGGCTCGCAACATCGGGCGTCGGCGTTTGCCGGTGAGGGCAGTCGCTTGTCCGACCTGCTGCATTTGCTGGGCAGCACCGAAGCGCCCGGATTGGCCGCGTTGGTGGACGAGCCGATCCTGTCGCGGCGGCTGCACGAGGGGGATACGCTGTTCCACGAGGGGGCGCGTGCGGACGCCATCTACTTCGTCCGCTCGGGCAGCTTCAAGACCTTCTGCACCGCCGAAGACGGCTACGAACAGGTGCTGGGTTTCGTCGGTCGCGCCGAGGTGCTCGGCTTCGACGCCCTGTGCACGAACCGCCATCCCAACAGCGCCGTGGCGATGGAGGATTCGAGCGTGTTCGGCGTGCCGGTGCGCGATCTGTCTGCGCTGGGCCGGCGCGTGCCGGCGTTCGACCATGCGCTGGTCCTCGCGGTCAGCCGCGAGCTGGCGCACCGCGGTGACCTTGCCAATGTGATGGCGGCCGTGGCGGCCGAGGTGCGCCTGGCGAGATTCCTGGTGCAGTGGTCGACCCGCATGGCAGCCCGCGGACAGTCGCCGCGCCGCTTCGTGCTGCGGATGAGCCGCCGCGAGATGGCCAGCCATCTGGGCGTCGCGCATGAAACGGTGAGCCGGGGCTTCCGCGTGCTGGCGAATGCGGCCCTCGTGAAGGTCTGCAACCGGGAGGTCGAGATCCTGGACATGGACGGGCTCAAGGCCTTTTCGTGCAGCACGCGCCGGCCCATCGACGAGGATGCCGCGGCGAGCGCGGGCCATTCGCAGCATGCGGCGCTGTGGTCGGGCGCACCGGCGACCAGGCACGCCGAGGCGGCCTGAACCCCGCCGGCTCCGCAGCCGGTCTGCCCGCACAAGGCGCCGTCGCGCTGCGCATGCTCAAGCCAATGCCTCGCCGGGCTGCGCTGGATCGATCCAGGCACCGAGCTTGAAGTGGTTCACCAGGATGTTGCCGCCGAGCATCGGCGCGGCATGCATGCGGAACCAGCGGCGTTCGTTGGGCGAGTGGCACGGGTAGGTGATCTCGAACACCGCCTGGCGACCATCGAGCAAGTCCTGCAGTCCTTGCAGAACCTGCTGGGCCAACGCATCGTTCGGCGCGCTTCTGCGACACACCTCGAGGTAGCTCACGCCGGGGCCGCAGGCGGCGTCGCCCGGGTCGCCATTGCGTTCGGCGAATTCGCGCCACGCCCGGTTGACGAGCACGATGACGCCCTGCGGGTCGAGCAGTGCGACATTGCCTGCCAATGCGTCGATGATGCCCTGCATGGGCGCGCCGTTGCTGCCGATGCGGGCAGCGGGCGCGGCCTCGAGTGCGGCGTACCCGCCGATCCCGGGCGGCCGATCGATGGGTGGGGTGTCGCGCTCGAGGGCGTCCATCCGTTCGTCGGGACGAGGCCCATCGCGGGTTTCGGGCAAGGCCGGCAGGTGGTTCGACACCGAGAGCAGCACCTGTACCGTCGTGCCGATGCCGGGTTGGCTGTGGATGCGCAGGACCCCGCCGAGGGCACGCACGCGCTCGTGCATGCCGAGCAGACCGTAGGCTTCGGGCTTGCTGCCGGATTCCGACGGCAAGCCACGGCCGTTGTCGCTGATGCGCAGCAGGATGCGACCGTCCCGCGCGCTGGCCAGGCGGATGCGCACCGCACTCGCGTGGGCGTGCTTGAGGACGTTGTTGAGCGCCTCCTGCGTGACGCGGAACAAGCAGGTTGCGGCGGCGGGCGATGCCATCAATTCGTCGCTGGCAGGGCCTTGCGTCTCGAGATGACAAGCGATGCCGGTGCGCTTGCTGAAACCCGTCGCCAGCATCTCGAGGGCCGGCGCCAGGCCCAGGTCTTCGAGCATCTGCGGACGCAGGTCGTCGACGATGCGGCGTGTCGAGACCAGGGCCGCCGTGGTCAGCCCGTCGGCTTCGTCCAGCAAGGGCGTCAGGCCCGCCGGATCGTCGGCCAGTCGGTCATGCATCACCCCCAGGTCGATCTTGATCGCCGCCAGGGTCTGCTGCAGATCGTCGTGCAGTTCGCGCGCAATGCGCTTGCGCTCGTGCTCCTGCACCCGGTCTTGCGCGGCGAACAGCCGCCGCAGGTCGGCGTGCGACTGCGCCAGCGCCAGCTGCGCCTGCCGCAGTTCGGTCACGTCGTGCATGACCACGACGATGGAGGTCTCCTCGCGGTTGTCGATCATGGACTCGACCGATTCCACGCGCCGGGTCGTGCCGTCGGCGCGCAGGATCGTCACTTCGGCCGCTGGGGCAAGCGTCACGCCGCTGCGCAACGCCGCGATGCGGGCCTTGACCCGCGCATGCGATTCGGGGTGGATCAATTCCAGCGGACGCCGCCCGAGCAGGGTCGCCTCGTCGCTGCCGAACAGGCGCTGGGCCGCCTCGTTGACCAGGCTGATCCGATCGCCGCTGTCCACGAACACCGCTTCCGGCAGCAGCATCAGCAGGCGACGCAGGCGCGCTTCGCTGTCGCGCAACGAGGCCGCCTGCAACTGGCGCTCGCTGATGTCGCGCAGGATCACCGTGTACAGCGGTTTGCCGTCGACACGGTGCTGCGAAATCGACGCATCGACCGGGAACTCCTCGCCGTCGGCGCGCAGGGCCATCACGTCACGCAGGCGCCCCATCTGGCGCGCGCTGACCGCGGATTCACCGAAGGCGCGCAGATCGAGCGCATGCTGTGCGCGGTGGCGCTCGGGCAGCAGGCGATGCAGCGGGGCACCGATCAAGGCATCGAGCGGGCAGTGGAACATCGCCGCCGCGGCCGGATTGGCCACCACGATGGATTGCGCAGCGTCGACGCTGAGGATTGCGTCGGTGGCGGAGTCGAAGATGCCTTGCAACCGGGCCTCGCTGCGCTGCAGTGCGAGTTCGGTCTGCTTGCGCGCGGTGATGTCCCGCATCGACGCGAACATCGCCGCCTGGCCGCCATAGACGATCGGCATGCCCTGGACCTCGACGTCGATTGCCGCGCCGTCGACCCGGAAGAGCTTTTCTTCCATCCGGGGCACGGCGCGACCCTGGGCAACCGCCTCCTGCACCTGCGCCTTCACGATGGGATGAAAGTCCGGGTGAAGGAAGTCGAGGCTGGATTGGCCCACCAGGTCCTGCGCCGAGGTCGCGCCAAGCATGTCCACGCAGGCCTGGTTCACGAACAGCACCGTGTTGTCGCGGTGCACCGAGATGGCCTCGGGCGACCAATCGACCAAGGTGCGGTAGCGCTGCTCGCTTTCCTTCAAGGCGGCTTCGCCGCGGTCGCGGGCGTCGAGCATTTCGTTGAACTGCTCGGCGACCGTCGAGATTTCGACCGGGCCACCGGCTGCTGCCCGCGCGTCGAGGTCACCGCTGGCCACCGCCGCGGCAGTGCGCGACAGCGCGGCGATCGGCCGGACCAGGGCCGCACCCAGGCGCCAGGCCAGGGCCATCGCCAACAGCAGCAGGCCGAGTGCGATGGCGGCCGTGTGGTGCAGGGTGCTGCGGTAGTCGGCCAAGACCTCGGCTTCGGGAAGCGCGGCCGTAGCCCGCCAACGGCTGCCTGGGATGGCTGCAACGGCGATCAGGCGCCTCACACCGTCCTCGCCGGTCAGCGTCGTGACGCCATCGCCCAGGCCCTGCCATTCAGCCGTTGCGCGCCGCTCGGGCCGCGTGCCGATGAACGCGGGGGCATCCACCGAGCGCAGCAGGGTGGCACCCTGGCTGTCGATGACGGTGGTGAGGGCGTGCTTCGGTGTCGATGTCAGCAGTTGCTGGCCCAGGCCCAGCAGGTCAACGGGCAGGGCCAGCAGGCCTAGGGGGTTGCCCGCCTCGTTGCGGATCGGGTGCGACAACACCGTCGTCCAGCGCCCACTGCCGCGGCGGACGATGGCATCGCCGGCGGCAAAGCCCTGGCTGTTCAGGCCGGCCGCGAACCAGGGCGATTGCGCTGGATCCAGCCGCTCGATCGGGTCGGGAACGCCGGTGCAGACGATGTTGCCCTGTCGGTCGCGCAGGCTGAGCCCGACGTAGTCCGGCTCGAGCCGGCTGAACTCGGCGAAGATCGGGTCACAGCGCCTGGGGTCCATGGCCCTGACCAGCGGCCGCTCCGCCAGGCGCTCGAGCATGCCCTGCGAGTGACGCAAGAAGCGCGCGACATCCGCCGCCGCCGTGTTGGCCAGAATCCGCACCCGGGCATCAGCGGCCTCGCGCATCTGGTGCAGGTCGTCCAGCAGCAGCCAGGCCAACGTGGCTGCAAGCGGAAGCACGATCGCCAGCACCAGCAGGTTCAACCGGGTGCGGATCGACCATCGTTCAAACCAGGAGGGCATGCAGACCTTCGCCATGGGCAGCCCGGCGATCGTCTCACGCGTGAGTTCAGTGGCGCTGCTTCAAGTCAACGCAGGTGTGCATGAAGCGACGCGCTTCGGCGTGCGGGATCGCTGCCGCCCCGGCAGGCCGCTGAGGCAACTGCGCCGGCGTGGTTGAGGCGTCAGTGGGCCACCGGTGGCGCCGACTTCGCGTCGACTTCGGCTTCGGCACGCAGCCAGTCATCCAACTCGTGCCCGTCCTCGCAGCCCCGCGCCTCGTAGAGTGCGAACGCGGTCATTCGGATCAGTTCGAGGCGCGAGGGCGAGGCTTCGGCGGCGGCCGAATCGCCGGGCTGCGGCGTGGGCTCTGGACGGGTCTTGCGCGTGGGGCGCTGACGGGCGTTGGCGGTGGCGGACGGTGTGGTGCGCATGGGTCATCTCCTTCGGTGGGCGTCCGAGCCGCCGTGCCTTCGGCACTTCAGGCTCGAGTGCGAAGGCTAGGGGCTCGGTGCGGGCCGCCGTTGAGCATGCTCAAGTCGCCGTGGTATCGCCGCTGCTTCGATTGGTACCAAAGGTAATGCCGGGTGCTTGGCTGGGCAGGCGGGGTAAGCACCGCCCGGCGCCGACCGCGACGCTGCCTAAAATCGGTGCACACCCATGGAGCATGCACCGATGTCACCCACCCGCCGCAGCAGCGCCAAGAGCGCCTCCGTTGGGGCCGCCGAAGCCGGCCCGCGCATTCTCAAGAAGTATCCCAACCGCCGGCTCTACGACACCCGCACCAGCAGCTACATCACCTTGGCCGACGTGAAGCAGATGGTGCTGGACGGCGAGGCCTTCGAGGTGCGCGACGCCAAGGAGGGTGGCGACCTCACCCGCAGCATCCTGCTGCAGATCATCCTGGAAGAGGAGACCGGCAGCGTGCCGATGTTCAGCACCCAGGCCCTGGCGCAGATCATCCGCTTCTATGGCCACGCCCTGCAGGGCGTGATGGGCACCTACCTGGACAAGAACCTGCAGACCTTCACCGACCTGCAGGCGCGCTTTGCCGACCAGGGCAAGGCCCTGTACGACCCCAAGGCCTTCACGCCCGAGGTCTGGGCGCAGATGATGAGCGGGCAGGCGCCGCTGATGCAGGGGCTGATGGGCACCTACCTGGACCAGAGCAAGAACCTGTTCGTGCAGATGCAGGAGCAGATGCAGAAGGGCGTGCTGTTCCCGGGCATGCCGGGCTTCACCGCCAAGCGCTGACTTCGCGCGGCGGCCGGGCTCGCAAGGCCTTGTGGAAGCGGCCAGGAAGCCGGCATCGCCGGTCGCGGACAATGCCGAGATGCACCACACCCCCTCCACCACGAAGCCGCCCAAGGTGGGCTTCGTCTCGCTCGGCTGCCCCAAGGCACTGACCGATTCCGAACTCATCCTCACGCAGCTCAACGCCGAGGGCTACGAGACCAGCAAGACCTTTGCCGGCGCCGATCTGGTGATCGTCAACACCTGCGGCTTCATCGACGATGCGGTGAAGGAAAGCCTGGACGCCATCGGCGAGGCGCTGGCCGAGAACGGCAGGGTCATCGTCACCGGTTGCCTGGGTGCACGCACGGGCAGCGACGGCGCCAGCAACATGGTGCGTCAGGTGCACCCCAAGGTGCTGGCCGTTACCGGCCCGCACGCCACGCAGGAGGTGATGGATGCGGTGCACCTGCATGCGCCCAAGCCGCACGATCCGTTCGTGGACCTGGTGCCCGCGGGTGTGTCCAAGATCGGCATCAAGCTCACCCCGAAGCACTATGCCTACCTCAAGATCAGCGAGGGCTGCAACCACCGCTGCACCTTCTGCATCATCCCCAGCATGCGCGGCGACCTGGTGTCGCGCCCGGTGGGCGATGTGCTGGCCGAGGCGAGGGCGTTGTTCGAGTCGGGCGTGAAGGAGTTGTTGGTGGTCAGCCAGGACACCAGCGCCTACGGTGTCGACGTGAAGTACCGCACCGGCTTCTTCGACGGCCGCCCGGTGAAGACGCGCATGGTCGATCTTTGTGAGCAACTGGCCGAGCTGGCCGGGCCGCATGGCGCCTGGGTGCGGCTGCACTATGTCTACCCGTACCCCCATGTGGACGAGGTGCTGCCCTTGATGGCGGCCGGCCGGGTGCTGCCTTACCTCGATGTGCCCTTCCAGCACTCGCACCCCGAGGTGCTCAAGCGCATGAAGCGCCCCGCCAGCGGCGAGCGCAACCTGGAGCGCCTGCTCAAGTGGCGCGAGGCCTGCCCCGAGCTGGTGATCCGCTCCACCTTCATCGCCGGCTTCCCCGGTGAGACCGAGAGTGAATTCCAGCACCTGCTCGATTTCGTGCGCGAGGCGCAGATCGATCGAGCCGGCTGCTTTGCCTATTCGCCAGTCGATGGCGCGGCGGCCAATTTGCTGCCCGACGCCGTGCCCGCCGAGCTGCGCGAAGAGCGCCGCGCCCGGTTCATGGCCGTGGCCGAAGGAGTTTCGGTGCAGCGCCTGCGGCGCCGCGTGGGCGCGACCATGCAGGTGCTGGTGGACCGCGCACCGGCGCTGGGCCGCAAGGGTGGCGTTGGTCGCAGCTACGCCGATGCGCCCGAGATCGACGGCACCGTGCGCCTGCTGCCGCCGGAAAAGGCCTCGAAGACGCTGAAGGTCGGCGAATTCACCCGCGCGCGCATCGTGTCCGCCGAAGGGCACGACCTGGTCGGGCAACCCATCTGAAACCCAACGCTTGAATTGAACGAAACATGTCCAGCCATCAGGATCTGATCACCGGCCTCATCCACCACCCCTACCAGCCGCCCGACAGCTGGGACGCCGTGCCGCCCGGGGTGTTCAAGGCCTCCACGGTGATCTTCCCCAGCGTGGCGGCGTTGCGCAGCCGCGTCTACAGCGCCAAGACGGGCTACACCTACGGCCTGCGCGGCACGCCCACCACCTTCCTGCTCGAAGAACGCCTGGCCACGCTGGAGGGCGGCACGCACTGCATCCTGTCGCCCAGCGGCCTGGCCGGCGTGATGACGGTGAACCTGGGGCTGCTCAAGTCGGGCGACGAGGTGCTGCTGCCCAGCAACGTGTACGGCCCGTCGTCGGACATGGCCGCCAGCGTTCTTGCCGGTTGGGGCATCACGCACCAGCTCTACGACCCGATGAACCCCGCCGATCTGGCGGCCCGCATCAGCGCACGCACCAGGCTCGTGTGGGTGGAGGCGCCTGGCTCGGTGACCATGGAGTTCCCGGACCTCACCGGCCTGATCGCCGCCGCCCGGGCCAAGGGCGTGCTGGTGGCGCTGGACAACACCTGGGGTGCCGGACTGGCCTTCCGGCCCTTTGATCTGGGCGTGGACATCTCCATGCACGCGCTCACCAAGTACCCGTCCGGTGGCGCCGACGTGCTGATGGGCGCGGTGATCACCCGCGACGAGGCCCTGCACCTGCGCATGCTCAAGGTGCACGGTCAACTGGGGCTGGGCGTGGCGGCCAACGACGCCGAATTCATCCTGCGCGCGCTGCCCAGCATGCCGCTGCGCTATCACGCCCACGACGCGTCCGCACGCGAGTTGGCGGCGTTCCTGGGCCGGCAGGCGGTGGTCAAGCAGGTGCTGCACCCCGCGCTGCCGGGCTCACCGGGCCACGCGCACTGGGCCGCTACCTGCACGGCCGCCGCCGGGCTGTTCTCGGTGATGCTCGATCCGGCCCTGCCGGGTACCAAGGTGGACGCCTTCGTGGACGCGCTGCGCCTGTTCAAGATCGGCTACTCGTGGGGCGGCCCGGTGAGCCTGGTGGTGCCCTACGACCTGAATGCCATGCGCACCGACCGCTCGGCCCTGCCGGGCCACCTGGTGCGCTTCTCGATCGGGCTGGAGGCCGTGGCCGACCTGCAGGCGGACCTGGCCCAGGCCTTGGTGGCTTTGGCTTGAGTGCGGCCGTGCACGCCGTCCGGGCGCGCTCGATTCAACCCAGGCGGGCCCGCAACTCGTCCAGCACCAAGGGGTCGCGGAAGTAGTTGGTGTGGTGGGTGGTGGCGCTCAGACCCAGGTCCTTGAACGGAATGGCCGTGCGCTTGCCGGGCCGGGTGTCGCCCAGCCGGGACATCGAGGCCAGGTCCACCACCAGGTCGTTGGGCCCATCGAACACCAGGTCGGCGGCCGCGAACTTGGCCTGGTCGCCCAGGTGCGTGAAGCGTCGCCACACCTTCCAGGCCGGCTCGTTCGCTTCGAGTGGGCGGAAGGTCACGCCGATGCCGGACATGTCGAAGCGCCGGGTCACCCAGTCGTCGGCGAACAGTTGCTTGAGGTCCAGGTTGTCCTGATTGTGCTGCTGGGTGGCCAGGCCGGGCACCAGCGTCACCGCCGCGTCGATGATCGGCAGGCCGCTGCCCAGGCGCAGGCCCTTGCCCAGGATCTTGGCCAGGCCGGCCACTCCGGCTGCGAAGGGCACCACCGTCGACGCCGCCTTGCTGGCCTGCGCGACCATGTCGGCGTAGTTGGCCAGCATGTCCAGCGCGGCGCGCAGGCGGTCGGGCGTGGCCAGGCTGGTGCCCACCAGCGGCGCGCCCACGCACACCACCCGTTCGATCGGCACCGGCACCAGGCGCAGCAACCACGACACCACCAGGCCGCCCCGGCTGTGGCACACCACGTCGATGGGGCCGGCCACGCGCTGCAGGGCGCGCGCCAGATCAATGGCGTTGGACCAGGCCCCCACCGACAGCGTGGCGTGGTTGAAGGCCAGGATGGACGCGTATTTCGATTGCCATTCGCGCAGCAGATCCTGTCCCGGCGGCGTGGCGCCGAGTTCATCCGCGAACATCGATGACCGGCTGAAGGTGCCGTGCACGAGCAGCAACACGCGGCCGCGCACGGCGGGCCGTGGTTCGTCCACCCACTGGCCTCCCGCCGTGGGGCCGGGCCGCCATTGCTTCATGCCCTGGCCCGGGGTGAGGTACTCGTCCAGGTCCAGCAGCTTGGCGGTGACCGCGTTGCGGCCCAGCTCGTTGAAGCGGAAGGTCTCCACCACGTTCTGCTCGTGCAAGGGATAGGCGCGGTAGGCGCGGCGGCTGCTCACCTGCACCGGGCGGGGCGCCTGGTACACCCAGCGCAGCAGCCCGTCGTCGTCGCGCATCAGCGAGACGCTGGCGCGGCCATCGGACTCGTCTGCGCTGTAGGCACGCCTGCGGCGGCGGCCGATGGGCACCGGGGGCGCTGGGCTGGACGGTTCGTTGAGCTGCAGCCTGGGGTCGCGCGCGATGCGTGCCCACACGGCGCTGTGGCTGGGCCGGGACGTCATGGGGTCTCTCCCGTGATGGGCAAGGGCGTGACGCGCTTGCCGCGCGCGGTGACGATGTCCAGCACCGAATGAAAGTCATCCAGTTCGTTCATGGCCGCGACGCCCGATTCGATGGCTTCGACGAAACCGCAATGCTCGGTGAGGCGCACCGTCTCCACAGGCACCAGCTGGCGGTCGCGGATCAGGTGCAGCACCTCCTGGTAGGCCGCCTTGCCCTGCGCCTGCCAGGCGCAATCCTGCGACGAGCTCGACGAATTGCGCTCGGCCTCGCTCACCAGGGGGCGCATGGCGCCGATGTCGAGCTTCACGGCCGCGTACCGGTCCTGGAACTGGTTGTGGCGCCAGTAGCCCGGCAGGGCGTGGCCCTTGAGCAGGAAGATGACGGGGTAGATGTCGATCAGCTCCAGGCAGGCCGCGAACAGCAGGGCCAGGTCGATGCAGGTGCCGCTGCGGTTGTTCAGGATGGCCGATGGGGTGCGCAGGCGTTGCGAATCCAGGTCGCGGCTGTAGGTGGGCGGCGGATTGATGTAGCCCAGGCGCCACTCGTGCACCAGCGTGGCCCAGATCGCCTGCACCTGCAGATCCACTTCGTGCAACAGGTATTCATCGGTCTGAGGTGCCGCTTGATAACCTTCGAAACCAGCGTCCGGATTGTCGCGCAGCACGCGCACGTAGCGCTGCGCCTGCTCGACCACCGACAGCACCGCCGGGTCGCGCGGCAGCACGAACGAAGGCAGCCAATGGCCATCGCGGTCGTTGTCGCGCCACTGGTCCACGGGCAGCAGGCGCAGCCGGTGGCTGTCCCGGGTGAGCACGGTGTCGTTCTGGCTGAGTTGCACGCGCAGGCTGCTGTTGATCGCCTCGTGCGTGGAGCGCACCAGCGTGGAGGTCAGCGGCATGTGGATCTCGCCACTGAGATCGAAGCGACGTTTGTCGGCCTGGAAGCGCTTGCTGTAGCGGGCCGATTCGCTGCCCATGTGGATCTCGACATCCACCGTCAGCCAGTCGCTGGGGCTTGCGCCCCCACGCTCGACCACGAACTCCTTGAACAGGCTGCCGTTGTTGTGCAGCACCGAGTAGTTGAGCTCGTCGTAGGGCGAGGCCACGATGCGCGGCAACTCGGTGGGGTCTGGTCGCTCGGGCAGGGTGGAGGCCAGCACCTCGCGTTTGTCGGGCGGAAACAGTGGCTCGCCGGCCCACAGCGCAATGCCGGTGGCGCGCGTGGCGTTGGGCTCCTGGCGCAGCTGCTGCCAGGCGAGTTCGAAGGCGCCAGGCAGGCGCCACGGGTTCTGGCTGAGCGAGCTGTAGAGCAGCTCGAAGAAGTAGTTCGACAAGGCGTTGTCGACCGAGTCCTGAAAGGCAATGGACGCGAGCGAGGCGCCTTCGGCCACCATCATCGCGGCCGTGCGTGCGGCCGAATTCTCGACCGACACGCCGATGCAGTAGGCTTGGTGCTTGCCCTGCGCCGACAAGGCCTGCGCCAGTGCTTGTGCGCCAACGGCATGGACGCCGCCATGGTCGCCGGCCAGCAGGAAGCCGTCGTGCACGCCCTTCTTGTCGCCCAGCAGCGTGGACAGGGCTTCGGTCTTGAACGGCCGGTCGGACACCTGCACCGGTGCATCGATGGTGCCCACGCTGCGCAGGGCGCGCAGGCCTTGCATGTTGTCGAAGCCGGTCAGGTGAATCATGTCCGGCTGGAACGCCGCCACGGCATCGCGCAGCTGCTGCAGCGTGGGGCTGTTCAGCGAGCGGAAGCGGGCGTTGGATTCGTCCGTGATCGGCGCCAGCCCCATGGCGTGGCGCACGCGTTGCCGTTCGTTGTCGAACTCCCAGTTCAGGCTCAGGTCGGCGGGGGCACTCTGCACGAACAGCATGCGCATGCCGGGCTCGGACTGGCGATCCCACCGCGGCGCCTTGGGCTTGCGCTCGACCGCCAATTGCCGCATCACGGTGAAGTGGTGGTTGGACCCAAGGCGCCAGCGCCGGGTGGCCGCGGCAATGACGTACTCCCACGGAAAGATGCGCCCCGCCCAGCCCTCGGCCTCGCTGGCGAAGGGCATGCGCACCACCACCCGGTCGGCGCGCGCAATGGTCTGCAGCTTGGCGTCGCTCAGGCCGAAGTCGCGCAACGTGGCCGCGGCGTCGGCTTCATGGGCCTGGCTGGCGCCGCCCTTGTCCAGCCAGCGTTGCCGGGTGCGCAGCACATAGGTCCAGCGCATGGCCTCGGCGGCCAGGCGGCGCGGCGCCGTGTCCACTGCGCCCCGGCTGCGGCCTGCCTGCAGGCCCAACGCCATGGGTGGCGCCGTGCCGGAGGTGAGGATCTGGATGGAAGCCAGGTAGGCGTTCGGATCCGGGCTGGCTTCGGGCATGCATCGCTCCAAGAATGCGCGGGGCTCGATGCGCAGGCAGACGCCGATGCGGGCCTCGCCAACGCACCGCCCACCGCGGTGACGGCTACATCATCCGCCCGAACCACCACACGCTCAAGCCCGAGGCCAGCAAGGCCAGCAGCGCCCCCGCCGCGGCGAACAGCGCGCTCACCTCGGTCTCGCGCGTCTCCACCACCAGCCGGCTGGAGAGGCCCTGGTAGACCTGCTTCAGATCGTCGGCCGTGCCGGCATAGAAGTAGTTGGCGCGGGTGATATTGGCGATGGCCTTGAGGGTGTCCTCGTCCAGGCGCACGCGCATGCTCCAGCCTTCGAAGCCGATGGTTTCGCCCGCCTTCGTGCCGATGCCCACGGTGTAGACCTTGATGCCGCGCTCGGCGGCCATCTTGGCGGCTTCCATCGGGTCGGGGCCGGTGGTGCGCTGGCCGTCGGTGAGCAGGATCACGGCGGCGGTGTTGTACGAGCCCGGCTCGACGGGCGTGAAGGGCTTCTTCGGCTCCTTCTTCTTTTCGCCGGGCATGGCGCGCTGACCGGTGATCTGCGACAGGTCGATGCCTTCATCGGGGAACAGCGTGGCCAGCGACAACACCAGTCCCGAGCCGATGGCCGTGCCGCGCTGCAGCTGGAAGCGATCGATCGCAGCCACCACGTCGTCGCGGCTCAGCGTGGGCGCCTGCACCACCGCAGCGGTGCCGGCGAAGGACACCACGCCCACGCGCACGCCACGCGGCAGCGCCGACACGAAGCTCTTGGCCGCCTCCTGCGAGGCCACCAGGCGATTGGGTTGCACGTCGGTGGCGCGCATGCTGCCGGACACATCCATGGCCAGGATGATGGTCTCCTGCTGGCTGGGCAACTTGATGCGCGCCATCGGACGCGCGGCGGCCACGATCAGCACGGTGACGGCCAGCAGCAACACGGCCGGCGGCACGTGCCGGCGCCAAGTGGGGCCTTGCCCCAGGGCCTGCTTGACCAGGGCCACGCTGGCGAAGCGCACCGTGCTCTTGCGCCGGCGGCGCAGCAGCCAAAGGTACAGCAGCACCAGCAGCGGCACCAGCAGCAGGCACCACAGCAATTCAGGCCATTGAAAGCTCATCGGCGGGTCCTTGCTCAGGCGCTGGCCGCGGCGCGGGGGGCGGCCAGCGGGGCATTGGGTTCGGCGGCCTGGCGCAGCCACGCCGGCAGGCGCTGGCCCGGTGGCGCGCGCAGACGCTGGCGACGCAGCGCGACGAAGCGCAGCAGTGCCGCCATCAGGTCCTCGTCGGTGGCCAGCTCCAAGGTGTCCACCCCGGCCCGGGCCAGGGTGCCGCGCAGCTCGCTTTCCTGGGCCGTTGCCAGTGCTTCGAATCGTTCCAGGAAGCCGGGCGCCTGGGTATCCACCAGCAGCTGCTCGCCACTCTCGGCGTCTTCCAGCGTCATCAGCCCGAGGTCGGGCAGGGTCATCTCGGCCGCGTCATAAAGGCGCACGGCCAGCACCTCGTGCCGTTGCGCCAGTCGCGTCAGCGGCTCGGCCCAGCCGGGCGCGCTGATGAAGTCCGACACCACGAACACCAGCGAACGTCGCTTGATCAAGGCATGGGCCGAATGCAGCAGATCGCCCAGCACCGTCTGCTGCCCTGCCACCCGTGGCGGGCGCTGGCGCATTCGGGTGATCAGCTGCAGCACCTGATTGCGGCCGACGCGTGGCGGCAGCACCGTGCTGGCCTCACCCGGCCCGGCCTGCCCATAGAACATGGCCCCCACCCGATTGCCGTGGCGCGTGAGCAAACGCGAGACGCTGGCCACGAAGCCTTCGGAGACGGCCAGCTTGGTTCGATCGTTGGAGCCGAAATCCACACTGCCCGACAGGTCGAGCAGGAACCACGCCGAGAGCTCGCGGTCCTCGGTGTACTGCCGCACGTGCGGGATGTGCAGGCGGGCGGTCACGTTCCAGTCGATGTGGCGCACGTCGTCGCCGTGCTGGTATTCGCGCAGGTCGGCCAGGTCCAGCCCGCCGCCACGCCACAGCGTGCGGTAGTCGCCCTGCAGCAGGCCGTCCAGGCGGCGCAGCACGGTCCATTCCAGCCGCCGCAGCAGTGCGTCCGGGCTGGGACTTGCCTCGGGCTCGACGAGGCCGGCGGCGGTGGTCATGCGTCAAGCGCCGAGCGTCGCACGGCGCAGTTCGCCTTGGCAGCGGCCTGGTGGCTCATTGCGGATGCTGCAAGGGCTTGTCCGGCACGGCGATGCGCGCCATCACCTGCTGGATCAGCGCATCGGGCGTGAGGCCTTCGGCCAGCGCTTCATAGGACAACACGATGCGGTGGCGCAGTGTGTCGGCCGCCAGATCGGTCAGGTCCTCGGGCAGCACATAGCCGCGGCCGCGCAGGAAAGCCAGGGCCCGGCCTGCCTCCACCATGGCGATGCTGGCGCGCGGGCTGGCGCCATAGCTCAGGTACTTCGTCAGCTCGGCCATGCCATGGTCCTGCGGGCGACGCGTGGCGCCGACCAGCTTCACGGCGTACTGGATCAGGCTCGGGTCCACATAGACCTGGCGGCAGGTCTGCTGCAGCTCGGCGAGTTGCGAGGTCGAGGCCACCGCCTGCACCTCCAGTGGCGGGCCGATCACGCGTTCGACGATGACGAACTCTTCCTCGTCGCTGGGGTAGTCCACCAGCACCTTCATCATGAAGCGGTCCACCTGCGCCTCTGGCAGCGGGTAGGTGCCTTCGGTCTCGATCGGGTTCTGCGTGGCCATCACCACGAAGGGCGAGGGCACCTTGTGCGACTCACCGGCAATGGTGACCTGCCGCTCCTGCATCACCTCGAGCAGCGCGCTCTGCACCTTGGCCGGCGCACGGTTGATCTCGTCGGCCAGCAGCAGGTTGGCGAACACCGGCCCCAGCGAGGTGCTGAACTCGCCGGTCTTCTGGTTCCAGATGCGCGTGCCCACCAGGTCGGCCGGCACCAGGTCGGGCGTGAACTGGATGCGGCGGTAGCTGCCGCGCAGCGTGGCCGCCAGCGTGCGCACGGTGAGCGTCTTGGCCAGGCCCGGCACGCCTTCGACCAGCAGGTGGCCCTGGGCCAGCAGCGCGATCATCACGCGTTCCAGAAAGCGGTCCTGGCCGACGACGACGCGCTTGACCTCGTAGAGCACGCGCTCCATCAGTTGTGACGCTTCGGGCGCGATGGTGTGGGTTTGGGTCATGGGGTGCGTGGTTCAGAAGGGTGGCATGCCCACGGCCGAGGCCGCGTTCTCGATGGGCACGGCAAAGCCGATGCCGATGAAGGTGCGCTGCTGGTTGGGGTTCATGATGGCGGTGACGATGCCCACCACGTTGCCATCCATCGTGACCAGCGGCCCGCCGGAGTTGCCCGGGTTGGCGGCCGCGTCGAACTGGATCAGGTTGGTGAGTTGTCGATGACCCTCGGGCGAGCGGAACTCGCGCTTCAGGCCCGACACCACACCGGCCGAGGCCGACGGGCCGATGCCGAACGGAAACCCGACCGCCAGCACGTGATCCCCAGGGGCCAGTCCGCTGGTGGATCGCAGCGTGGCCGCGTGCAGGTCGTCGGGGATGGTCTTGGCCTGCAGCACCGCCAGGTCGTCCTGCGGCTGGCGGCCGATCACGATGGCCTCTGATTCGGTGCCGTCGAAGAAGCTGACGATGATGCGGTCGGCCCCGGCCACGACGTGCAGGTTGGTGAGGATCACGCCCTTGTCGACGATGACCACGCCCGTGCCCACGCTGCGGCCGTCGGCGGGGCCATCCTCGTCGTCGGGGGCGGCATGTTGGTGGCGCTTGGGCATGGCGCCGGGGCTGGCCTTGGCCTGAGGTGGGCTGGGCGCCGCCTGCGCCGACCCGCTGGCGGCGCTGGCCGGCGCCGAGGCCGCCGCGGCCGCCTCCAGCGCCGCCTTGCCATGCAGGCCCACCACGCGCACCACCGAGGGCAGCACGGCCTCATAGGCGGCTGCGGCGGCCGACGGCAGCGGCTCCTTGGCGATGGATTCGCGCAGCGCGGCGTCAATCTGCTCGATGCTCAGGGCTTGCGCGTGCCGGGCAGTCAGCGACGGCCAAGCCACCAGCATGGCGAGCAGCAGCGCGGCCAGCGCCCAGGCCCAGCGCTCGTGGCGCTGGGCCGCCCGTGCCCATCGCTGGGGCCGCGTGGCGGCGTTTGCTGCTGGCTCAACGACGGCGGACGCCATTTCGACAGGCGCGGCAGCCGTCCGCCTGGGGCGTTGCGGCGAGGGGCTGTACAGCGGCGTTCGGGCCATCGTGACAAGCTCCGGCGGCCGTCCATCGGCTGCCCGCGCACACGGTATCACGGGTCTGGGACAGCTGCATGGGCTGCGCGGTGTCCAACGCCGCCGCAATGCAAGCGCGGCGCGTGAGGCATCATCGGTCGGTGACCTGGATCGACACCCACTGCCACCTCGACGCGCCGGAGTTCGACGCGGACCGCAGCGCCGTGCTGCTGCGGGCGCGCGCCGCGGGCGTGAACATGCTGGTGCTGCCGGCAGTGATGGCGGCCCACTTCGACACCGTGCGCGAACTGGCCCACGTGCACGATCTGGCCTATGCCCTGGGCATCCACCCGCTGTACGTGGACAGCGCCGCTGACACCGATCTGGGCCGTCTGGCAGAGGCCTTGGACCGTCACCAGGCAGATCCTCGCCTGGTCGCCGTGGGCGAGATCGGGCTCGACCACTTCGTGCCGGGCCTGGACCCGGCGCGGCAGGAGCGCTTCTACCTCGCCCAATTGAAGCTCGCGCGTGTTGCCGGGCTGCCGGTCATCCTGCATGTTCGCCGGTCGGCCGATGCGCTGATGAGTGGCCTGCGGCGGGTCGAGGTGCGCGGCGGCATCGCGCACGCCTTCAACGGCAGCCGGGTACAGGCCGAAGCCTTCATCGGCCGCGGCTTTGCACTGGGCTTTGGCGGTGCGTTGAGCTTCGACCGGGCGCTGCAGATCCGCCGGCTGGCGGCCGACCTGCCGGGCAGCGCACTGGTGCTGGAAACCGATGCCCCGGACATCCCGCCGCAGTGGCTCTACCGCACGGCCGAGCAGCGGGCCGCCGGCGCCACTTCGCGCAACGAGCCTGCGGAGCTGCCCCGGATTGCGCAGACCCTGGCGGCATTGCGCGGCCAGGGTCTGCAGGACATCGCGGCGCTGACCGCGGGCAACGCCCGCCGGGTGCTGCCTGCCCTGGACCTGCTGATGAAGACTCAGCGGTTGCGCGGCGCCAGCGGCGTCTCGGGCACCGGGTAGCCGGCAGCGCCGAAGGTGGCCACCACCGCCTTGTGGGTGTCGAAGTACACCTGCCAGTAGTGGTCGGTGTGGGTGTAGGGGCGCACGCACAGCAGCGGGCCTTCGGGGGTGAACTGCAGGATCTCGATGTCCGGTGCAGGCGATGCCAGCACATTGGGGATGGCCGCGATGGCCGGCTTCAGGCGGGCGATGGCGTCCAGCGGGTTCACGCTGTTGTCCACTTTCGCGGTGCAGTCCACGCGGCGGTGGGGCAGGGTGGAGAAGTTCTGGATGCCGTCGGAAAACACCTTGTTGTTGCCGACGATGGTCAGCACGTTGTCCGGCGTGATGATGGTGGTGCCGAACAGGCCCACCTCGTGCACCGTGCCGGTGATGCCGCCGGCCTGCACGAAATCGCCCACCTTGAACGGCCGCAGCACCTGCATGAACACGCCGGCGGCGAAGTGGCTGAGCAGCCCGCTCCATGCGGCACCGATGGCCAGGCCGGCACCGGCCAGCATGGCGGCGAACGAGGTGGTGCGCACGCCGAAGATGTCGAGGATGGACATCACCAGCAGCACGGTGAGCACCACGCTGATGATCGAGCTCAGATACTTGGCCAGCGTGGCGTCGATCTTGTGGCCGCGCGACACGACGGCGTTGAAGGCCTTCACCACCAGCGAGATGATCCAGCGGCCGATGATCCAGGCGGCCAGCGCCCCGATGAGCTTGAGACCGAAGTCCAGCCCCTGGGTGCTGAGAAAATTGATCATGGTGTCAACGTACATGGGTCACTCCTTTTGATGTGCAAGCGCGGTACAGGGCCGGGATGTTCGCAGAAATGACGGCCAGCAAACAGCGACCAAAGTTGTGGGAGGGACTGCCGCCGGTGGCCGGCCCGCGCACGCGGATGCTGGTGCTGGGCAGCTTCCCCGGCCTGGCCTCGCTGCAGGCGCAGCAATACTACGGCCATGCACGCAACCACTTCTGGCCCATCCTGGGCGCACTCTGGGGCCTGGACCTGATGGCCATGCCCTATGCCGATCGATTGAAGTCGGCCCAGGCGCATGGCCTGGGCATCTGGGACGTCTACGCGCAATGCCAACGAGAGGGCAGCCTGGACAGTGCCATCCGAAATGCGCGGCCAAACGACCTGGCCGGCCTGGTCCGCACACTGCCTGACTTGCGGGCCATCGCCCACAACGGCGGTGAGTCGGCGCGCTCGATGAAGCTGACGCGTGCGTTGGGCCGGCCGGTGTATCGGCTGCCCTCCACCAGCCCGGCCAATGCCAGCTGGTCCTTCGAGCGCAAGCTGGCCGCCTGGCGCGAGGTGTTCGCCTCGCATGGTGTGGCATGAGCCAAAGGCAGAGCAAGCAACAGGGTGCGGTCATGGCCGGCGCCAGCATCTCCGAATTCGACGGCGTGCGCTACCTGCACCTGGGCACCGAATGGGTGCAGGGCGCCATGCGCATTCGCAAGCCGATGCAACTGGAGCTGGAATACATCCAGCGCATGATGGCCTGGATGTTGTGGCGTCCGACCGATGAACTCGACCAGGGCCACGCGGTGCAGCTGGGGCTGGGCGCATCGGCCATCACCCGTTTCACGCACCAGGTGCTGCGCATGCGCACCACGGCGGTGGAACTGAACGCCACGGTGATCGACGCCTGCCACCTGTGGTTTCACCTGCCCGACAACGACGAGCGCCTGACGGTGCTGAACCTCGACGCCGCGCAATGGGTACGCGACCCGGCGCACCTGCAGGCTGTGCAGGTGCTGTGCGTGGACCTGTACGACCACGACGCCGCAGCACCGATGCTGGACGACGCGGCCTTCTACGCCGCCTGCCACGGCGTGCTGGCGCCAGGCGGCTTGATGGCGGTGAATCTGTTCGGCCGCGATGCCAGCTTCGAGCGCAGCGCGGCGCACATTGCCAGTGCCTTCGGCGGCGACCAGGTCTGGCAACTGGCACCCACCAAGGAGGGCAACACGGTGGTGGTGGCGGGTCGTGGCGTGGTGGTGCCCGACCGCGAATCGCTGGTGGCGCGTGCCCGGGCGATCGAAGCGCGCTTCGGCCTGAAGGCGGGCAAGTGGCTGCGCCTGGTGCGGCCCTATCGCCCGGCGCAAGCGGGCTGACGCGGGCTCAGTCGCTCACCTTGCCGCGCAGCGCCTTCACCTGGCCGCGTTGCACCTTGCCCTCGATGCGCCGCCGCTGCGAAGCGCGGGTGGGCCGGGTGGCGCGCCGGGCCTTGGGCACGTGGTGCGCGGCGGCAATCAATTCGCGCAGCCGCTGGATCGCGTCGAAGCGGTTCTGTTCCAGGCTGCGGTGGCCCTGCGCCTTGATCACCACCACGCCGTCGCGATTGATGCGCTGGTCGGGCAGCCGCAGCAGGCGCTCCTTCAAGTCGTCCGGCAACGACGAGGCGCGGATGTCGTAGCGCAGGTGCACCGCGTTTGAAACCTTGTTGACGTTCTGGCCGCCAGCACCCTGGGCTCGGATCGCGATGAACTCGATCTCGTGCTCGTTCGGCTCGGGTGGTGGTGGCATCATGGCGAACCGATTTTCATCCGAGAGCGAGAGCAAGCATGTTGGGTGTGTCCGACTATGGGGCCTTCGTGGTGGCCGTGATCGTCTTCCTGGCCATCCCCGGCCCGGGCAACCTGGCGCTCATCACCTCCACCGGCAAGGGCGGCGTGGTCGGCGGGTTGGCGGCCACCTTGGGCGTCATCGCCGGCGACCAGGTGCTGATGTGGGCGGCGGTGGCCGGCGTGGCCGCGTTGTTGAGCACTTCGCCGATGCTGTTCAACGGGGTGCAGTGGCTGGGTGCGGGCTACCTGGCCTGGCTCGGCTTTCGCATGATCACGGCCAAGGCGGGTGATGCGCCGGTGATCACCATCCATGCCGGGCAGTATTTCCGCCAGGCCCTGATGATCACGCTGCTCAACCCCAAGGCGATCGTGTTCTACATGGCCTTCTTCCCCCTGTTCGTCGACCCGGCCCACCACCGCGGCCTGGTCACCTTCGGCGTCATGGCCGCGACCATCGCCGTGCTGACCTTCCTCTACGGTCTGGTGGTCACGCTGCTGACCCGGCACTTTGCCGAACGGCTGCGCGCCAACCCCACGGCCACGCGCTGGCTCAATCGCCTGGCGGGCACGATGCTGCTCGGCTTCGGGCTGAAGCTCGCGCTGTCGCGCTGACGCGGCCGCTGTCGCATGGCCACTGCCCGGGGCTTCGCCTGCTTCGACACGCCGCTGGGGGTCTGTGGCATCGCCTGGGGCGAGGCCGGGCTGGTCGGCGTGCAGTTGCCCGAGCGCGACGAGCAAGCCACGCGTGAACGCATGCAGCATCGATTTCCGGGCTGCCCGCTGGCCGAGCCGCCGGCCGAGGTGGCCACGGCCATCGGCGCAGTGCAGGCCCTGCTTTGCGGCATGCCTGCTTCGTTCCAGGCCGTGCGCCTGGACATGAGCGGCGTGCCCGCCTTTCACCAGCGGGTCTATGCCGCGGCCATGGCGCTGGCACCGGGTCAGACCACCACCTACGGCGCCATGGCCAGGCAGCTGGGCGACCCTGGGGCCGCGCGCGCGGTCGGTCAGGCCCTGGGTGCCAATCCGTTCGCCCCGATCGTGCCCTGCCACCGCATCCTCGCGGCAGGCGGGCGCAGCGGTGGCTTTTCCGCGCACGGCGGCGCGCAGACCAAGCTCAAGCTGCTCGAGTTGGAGGGCGGTCTGTCGCAGCCCTCGTTGTTCTGACCGCAGCCGCTTCTGGGCATCCACATGGCTGCGCAGGCATTGCCGCGCCACTGGATCAGCCGTTGCGCACTTTCACCACCGCCCACTGCAGCACGCGGGCATCGCCGCTGGCGCGGTGGCGTTGCACCTGCAGCGCGACACGGGCCTCGCGCTTGGCCTGGTCCAGGCGTTCCAGTTGGGCATCGTCGAGCAGTGCGCGCAGGTGCTCGAGCTTGAAGCGCTGGGTCAGGCCGGCGGTTTCGAACAACAGGTTGAGCCAGCTGTAGTCGTGCGACCAGGCATCGGTGTAGACGGTGCGACCGGTCAAGGCCTGGTTGAGCATCCTGGCCACTTCCGCCACCGGTTGGCCGTGCTGCAGGGCAGCGTCGCGCGTGATGCCGTGCAACTGCGCAGCACCGTCGTCCCAGTGCGTCCACTCGGGCTCGGGGCAGATCAAGGTGCACTGGCCACGTCCGCCCGGCAACACGAAGCCCACCTCGATGGGGTAGCTGCCCGCGCCAAAACCCGAGGCTTCGACATCGATGATGCACGGGCCCTGCGCCAAGGCAACGGTCGCCTCGGGGGCACCGCCCGAGGCGCTGGCGGCCGGCAGGGCGCCGGGCTTCACATGCCGGCGTAGTTGGGGCCGCCGCCGCCTTCGGGCGTCACCCACACGATGTTCTGCGTCGGGTCCTTGATGTCACAGGTCTTGCAGTGCACGCAGTTGGCGGCGTTGATCTGCAGGCGGTCGGTGTTGTCGTCGTTCTTCACGAACTCATATACGCCGGCCGGGCAGTAGCGGGCCTCGGGCCCGGCGTACCTGGCCAGGTTGATGCTCACCGGCACGCTGGCATCCTTGAGCGTCAAGTGAGCCGGCTGGTTCTCTTCGTGGTTGGCGCTGCTGATGAACACCGAGCTCAGGCGGTCGAAGGTGAGCACGCCGTCGGGCTTGGGGTAGAGGATGGGCTTGCAGTCGGCTGCGGGCTTGAGCGCCAGGTGGTCGCCTTTGCCACCGGGCAGGGTCCAGGGCGGCACCGGTCGGCCAATCTTGGGCAGCAGCCATTGCTCGACGCCGGTCATCAGGTTGCCGATGAGCTTGCCCTTCTTGAACCACAGCTTGAAGTTCTTGGTGCGCTGCAACTCGATGTGCAGCCAGCTCTGCTCGAAGGCTTGCGGGTACGCAGCCAACTCGTCAGCGGAGCGGCCTGCGGTCACCGCGGCAAAGGCGGCCTCGGCCGCCAGCATGCCGGTCTTGATGGCCGAGTGCGTGCCCTTGATGCGGCTGGCGTTGAGCATGCCGGCCTCGCAGCCCACCAGTGCGCCGCCCGGGAACACCAGCTTGGGCATGCTCTGCAGGCCGCCGTTGTTGATGGCGCGGGCGCCGTAGCCGATGCGCTTGCCGCCTTCGATGTGCGCGCGGACGGCGGGGTGGGTCTTCCAGCGCTGCATCTCCTCGAACGGGCTCATCCAGGGGTTCTGGTAGTCCAGCCCGAGCACGAAGCCCAGGGTCACCTTGTTGCCTTCGAGGTGGTAGAGGAAGCCGCCACCGAAGGTCTCGTCCTGCATCGGCCAGCCGGCGGTGTGCACGACCATGCCGGGCTGTGCCTTCTCGGGCGGCACTTCCCACAGCTCCTTGATGCCGATGGCCCAGCTGGAGGCGGCCTTGCCGGCGTCGAGCTTGAAGTTGGCGATCAGCTGCTTGCCCAGGTGGCCTCGGGCCCCTTCGGCAAAGATCGTGTACTTGGCGCACAGTTCCATGCCGAGCTGGAAGCCATCATGCGGCTCGCCGTCCTTGCCGATGCCGAGGTTGCCGGTGGCCACGCCGCGCACGGCACCCCGCTCGTCATACAGCACTTCGGCGGCGGTGAAACCAGGGAAGACCTCGACCCCCAGCGCTTCGGCCTGTTCGCCCAGCCACTTCACCAGCGAGCCCAGCGCCACCACGTAGTTGCCGTGGTTGTGGAAGCACTCCGGCACGATCCAGGCGGGCGTGGTGGCGGTGCCGCCATCCTCGGCCAGGAACAGCACCAGGTCGTCCGTGACGGGTTGGTTCAGCGGGGCGCCGCGCGCCTTCCAGTCCGGAAACAGCTCGTTCAGCGCAATCGGGTCGACCACCGCGCCGGACAGCGTATGCGCGCCGGGCTCGGCGCCTTTTTCCAGGACCACGACCGACAGCTCCTGGCCCTTTTCAGCGGCCAACTGTTTCAGCCGGATCGCCGTGGACATGCCGGCCGGGCCACCACCCACCACCACCACGTCGTACTCCATGGATTCGCGTGGGCCGTATTGGGCGAGGATCTCCTGGGGCGTCATGGGGTGCTCGTTGTGCAGAGTGGAAATGCGTCACATTGTAGCGAGACGCCCTGTAAATAGAACGGTCGTGCTATTTTCGCGCCATCAGCGCGGATGCGCCGGCACAAACGATGCGGCTGGCCGGGCGCGCAGGCCGCCCGGGCCTTGCGGCCTGGACGGCCGTGCTATCGTGATCCGGTCCTTGCATCCACCTCCAGTTGCCAACATGTCCTACGAGATCGATCTTTCCGGCCGCGTGGCCTTCGTCACCGGCGCGTCCAGCGGCCTGGGTGCACAGTTCGCACGCACGCTCAGCCGCGCCGGCGCCGGCGTGGTGCTGGCCGCACGGCGTGTCGAACGTCTCAAGACCCTGCGCGCCGAACTCGAGGCCGAGGGTGGAGACGCCCATGTGGTGACCCTGGACGTGACCGACGTCGACAGCATCAAGTCCGCCGTCGCCCACGCCGAGACCGAGATGGGCACGATCGACATCCTGATCAACAACTCGGGCGTGAGCACCACGCAGAAGCTGCTCGACGTCACGCCGGACGACTTCGACTACATGATGGGCACCAACACCCGCGGCGCCTTCTTCGTGGCGCAAGAGGTGGCGCGCCGCATGATCGACCGCTCGCGCGGCGCGGCGCCAGGCACCTTCACCGGCGGGCGCATCGTCAACGTGGCCTCGATGGCTGGCCTGAAGGTGCTCAGCCAGATCGGCGTGTACGCCATGAGCAAGGCCGCCGTGATCCACATGACGCGCGCCATGGCGCTGGAGTGGGGCAAGTTCGGCATCAACACCAATGCACTGTGCCCGGGCTACATCGACACCGAGATCAACCACCACCACTGGCAGACCGAGGCCGGCCAGAAGCTCATCGGCATGATGCCGCGCAAGCGCATTGGCGAGCCCAAGGATCTGGACGCCGCACTGATGATGCTTTGCGCCAACGAGAGCCGTTTCATCAATGGGGCGGTGCTGGCGGCCGACGACGGCTTCGGCGTTTGACCTCGGCGAGGCGGTCTTGAGGTTCCTGACGCCACTCGAAGCGCGGGTGCTCGCGGTGTTGGTGGAAAAGCAGTCCACCGTGCCGGACACCTACCCCCTGACGCTGAATGCCCTGGTGGCCGGCTGCAACCAGAAGACTGGGCGCGACCCGGTGATCAGCGCCACCGATGCCGAGGTGCTCACCGCCGTGGATGGCCTGAAGGGCCTGAGCCTGCTGTTCGAGACCAGTGGTGGCCGCGTCTCGCGCTACGAACACAACCTGGCCCGCGGCTTGGCGGTGCCCAGCGCAGCGCAGGCCTTGTTGGCGGTGCTGATGCTGCGCGGCCCACAGACCTCGGCCGAGTTGCGCGCCAACTGCGAGCGCCTGCACCGATTTGCCGACATCTCGTCGGTGGAGGGCTTCCTGCAGGAGCTGGCCGACAAGACGCCCACCCGAGCCGTGCACCTGCCACGTGCGCCGGGCGAGCGCGAAGCACGCTGGGCGCACCTGCTCTGTGGCGAGGTGCAGATGACCGCGCCGCGCCTGTACTCCGGGGGCGGCGATGGCGAGGCCGGCAGCGTCAGTGCGGGTGAACTGGCTGCGCTCAAAGCCGAGCAGGCGCGCATGGCCTCTGAACTGAGCGACCTGCGCGCCCTCGTGTTGCGCATGGCCGCTGAGCTGGGCATCGACCCGGCAACCGGCGCCTGAACCGGCCAACCATCCCGCCCGCGACGACCATGCGATTCGACCTGCCCGAGAACAAGCGTCTGAGCTTCGAGATGGTGATTCCCATCCGATGGGGAGACATGGACGCGATGGCCCATGTCAACAACACCATCTACTTTCGCTACCTGGAGAGCCTGCGCATCGAGTGGTTCCGCAGCATCGGCTGTGTCCCCAGCGACCTCGCCGTCGGCCCCCTCATCGTCAACGCCTTCTGCAGCTTCATCCGTCAGCTCGAGTACCCGGGCGAGGTGCTGGCGAGGCACTACATCGGCGAGGTGGGCCGCAGCAGCCTGGACACCTTCGCCACGCTGGAGCGCTGCGACCAGCCCGGCGTGGTCTACGCCACTGGCGGCGCCACCGTGGTCTGGTCGGATTTCAAGGCACAGAAGTCGGTGCCGATCCCGGACGACATCCGGGCCCTGCTGGCGCGGACCTGAGGTCGGCGCTGCGGCTCAGCCGAGCAGCAGCTTGTTCACCAGCTCCGGTGTCGTGGCCGCGCCCACCTTGCGCATCAGCCGGGCGCGGTAGACGTCCACGGTGCGCGGGCTGATCGCGAGTTTCTTGCCGATCAGCTTGCTGGTCAGGCCGTCGATCAGCAGCGCCGCGATCTCGCGCTCGCGGGCCGTGAACTCCACCTTCAGCTTGCGCTTGGACGACAGGTCCTGGAATGACCAGATGCCCGCCGCGTGTGGCTCGCTCGGGTCCAGCGCCCGGCCACTCACGTGGCACCAGAACAGCTCGCCACGGTGTGTGCCGCCGACGCGCTTCATCACCCGGTCATCGGCGTACCAGCCCTGCTTGTCCAGGCTCGCAATGATGCGCGCACCGGTTCGCTCGAACTCGTCGTGCGTGGGGTAGAGCACCTGGAAGGACTGGCCGACGAGCTGCTCACGCTGTGCGCCGAACATGGCCAGCACCTGCTGGTTGCAATCGACGATCTGGCGCTGGCGCGACATCACCAGGCCGATGGGCGCATGGTCGAAGGCCGTGCGGTAGTCGAGCGCAATCGGCGCCATCACAGCAGCGCGTAGGTGGTCGTGCAGTGTGCGGCGAGGCGGCCGTAGGCGTCCTGCACCTCGATCTCGCCGAACACGAGGCTTTTGCCCATGCGCAGCACGCGGGCGATGATGCGCGCTTCGGTGTCCGTGCCCGAGATCGGGCGCATGAAGCTGGTCTGCAGTTGCACCGTGGTCATGGGCTTGAACCCCCCCAATTGGCTGGACACGGCCAGCACCATGGCGGTGTCGGCGGCGGACATCAGCGTCTGCCCGCAAACGACGCCGCCCCCATGCACATGGTGCGCGGTGATGGGCAGGCTCAGGTGCACCTCGTCGGTCTGGGCATGCGTGACGCGCAGGCCCAGCTCGCGCACCCAGGGGGCAAACACGGTGTCGATCAGGCTTTGCAGACTCACACGGTCCATGCTGGCGGGTTCGATCATTGGAGGCTCTTTCGCGTGCTGTGTGGACTTTAGGCAATTCTACGTAGCCCCTACGTATTGCCGTAAGTAGTACGCTTGCGGCCTCGACGAATCACCTGCGGGGTTTCCTGGCATGAACAAGATCTATCCCAGCGCGGCGGCGGCCTTGGCCGGCATCGTGCGCGACGGTCAACTGCTCGCCGTGGGCGGCTTTGGCCTGTGCGGCATCCCCGAGGCGCTGATCGACGCGCTGAAGGACAGCGGCGTGAAGAACCTCTCCGTCATCAGCAACAACGCTGGCGTCGACGGTTTCGGCCTGGGCAGGCTGCTCGAGACGCGGCAGATCACCAAGATGATCTCCAGCTACGTGGGTGAGAACAAGGAGTTCGAGCGCCAGTACCTGGCCAGCGAGCTGCAGCTCGAATTCACGCCCCAGGGCACGCTGGCCGAGCGCCTGCGCGCCGGTGGCGCCGGCATCCCGGCCTTCTACACCCGCACCGGCGTGGGCACGCTGGTGGCCGAGGGCAAGGAAACCCGCGTGTTCGACGGCCATGTGTACGTGATGGAGCGTGCGCTGGTGCCCGACGTGGCACTGGGCAAGGCCTGGAAGGCCGACCGCAGCGGCAACCTGATCTTCCGCCGCACCGCGCGCAACTTCAATCCCGCCGCCATCATGGCCGGCAAGATCAGCGTGGTGGAGGTCGAAGAGATCGTCGAGACCGGCACGTTCGACCCCGACAGCGTGCACCTGCCCGGCATCTATGTGCACCGCCTGGTGCTCAACGCCCAGCCCGAGAAGCGCATCGAGAAGCGCACCACCAAGCAGAACCCCAAAGGAATCTGATCATGGCCTGGACCCACGACGAAATGGCGGCCCTCGCGGCCAAGGAACTGCAGGACGGTTTCTACGTGAACCTGGGCATTGGCCTGCCCACCATGGTGGCCAACTTCGTGTCGCCCGACATCGAGGTGTGGCTGCAGAGCGAGAACGGCATGCTGGGCATCGGCCCCTTCCCGGACGACAGCGAGGTCGACGCCGACCTGATCAACGCCGGCAAGCAGACCGTGACCACGCTGCCGGGCTCAAGCATCTTCGGCAGCCACGACAGCTTTGCAATGATCCGCGGCGGCAAGATCAACCTGAGCATCCTGGGCGCCATGCAGGTGAGCGAGAAGGGCGACCTGGCCAACTGGATGATCCCCGGCAAGATGGTCAAGGGCATGGGCGGCGCGATGGACCTGGTGGCCGGCGTGAAGAACGTCGTCGTGCTGATGGAGCACGTGGCACGCAAGAAGGACGGCGGCTTCGACCTGAAGATCCTGCCCGCCTGCACCTTGCCACTCACCGGTGTGGGCGTGGTTGATCGCATCATCACCGACCTGGCCGTGCTGGACGTGACGCCCCATGGCCTGAAGGTCGTGGAGCTCGCACCGGGCGTGACGCGCGAGGAACTGCAGACCAAGACCGGCGTGCCGCTGCACTGACCGGCGGGCCCATCGGCGCGGCGAAGCGGCCAGCACGCGCTCGCCACCTGGCGCCGGTATTCAGGCCTTGCGGGGTCGGGCGCTCACCAGCGGTCGAGCCAGCCTGGCACCTTCCTGACGCCAGAAGGCCGGGTCGGCTTGCTCGATGCGCGCGATGGCGTTGTCCATGTGCCGCGTGGCGGCGCTGCGGGCGCGGACCACGTCCGCGGCCTCGATGGCCTGGATGATGGCGGCATGTTCCTGCCGCACCTGCTGCGCGAAATCGGCACGGCGGGCTTCGTTGGCGCGCGTCACGCGTGTGGCACCTCGCAGGAACTGAGCCAGGTAGTTCAGCGTGTCGATCAGAAAGGGATTGCTCGCCGCATCGGCGATGCTGCGGTGCAGCCGCACGTCCTCGTCCACGCCATCGCCGCCGCCGGCCACGGCCCGGTCGAGCGCCTTGGCAGCCTGCTGGATGCGGCGCAGACCGGCGGCGCTGCGGCGCTGGGCGGCCAGTGCGGCCACCTCGGACTCCAGTGCGCGACGCAGTTCGACCATCTGCAGCACCGCCTTGCGCGAGCCGGCATGGCGCGCGTCGAATTGCAGCGGCGCGATCGGCGCCTCATGGCTGACATACACGCCACTGCCTTGACGCGAATTGACCATGCCAAGCGACTTCAGCCGGGCCACGGCCTCACGCACCACCGTGCGGCTCACCTGGAGCTGCAACACCAGCTGGGCCTCGGTAGGCAGCTTGGCGCCTGGGGCCAACAGGCCCTGCTGCACCTGTGTCACCAATTGCTGGGCCACCTGCTCGGACAGCCGCGCTCCGCTGGCCACCGGCGTGAGGCTGCCGCCCAGGTCCCGAGCCCGCTGATGCAGCGTCACTTCGCGTACACGAGATCGCGCAGACCGAGCGACAGGCCCGGCACATAGGTCACCACCATCAGGCAGGCCAGGATCACCAGCACGAAGGGGATCAGGTGCACCACGATGCGGTCCAGCGAGATGCGCGCCACGGTGCAGGCGGCGAACAGGTTGACGCCAAAGGGCGGGGTGATCATGCCCAATGCCAGGTTCACCACCATGATCAGGCCGAAGTGCACCGGGTCGATGCCGAAGTGCATGGCCACCGGCGCGAGGATGGGCGCCAGCACGATGATGGCCGCACTGGTCTCGATGAACATGCCGATGATGAACAGCGCCAGGTTCACGCCCAGCAGGAACATGGCGGGCGACTTGAGCACCGCCTCGAGCCAGTGGCCGATCGCCTCGGGCACGCCGGCGCGGGTGATCAAGAAGGCGAACAGGCCCGCATTGGCGATGATGAACATGATCACCGCCGAGGACAGCACCGACTTGCGCAGAATGACGTAGAGGTCCTTCACGCCGATCTCGCGGTAGATCACCATGCCGACGATCAGCGCGTAGGCCACCGCCACGGCCGAGGCCTCGGTGGGCGTGAAGATGCCACCGTAGATGCCGCCGAGGATGATCACCGGCATCATCAGCGCCCAACTCGCCTGCCACGTGGCGCGGCCCACGCTCAAGCGCCCGTCGCCGTCGCTCTTGCCCCAACCCTTGATCTTGCAATAGACATAGACGAAGGCCATCAATGCGCCGCCGATCAGCAGGCCCGGTCCGAAGCCGGCGATGAACAGCTCGCCGATCGACACCTCGGCGCTGACGCCGTAAAGGATCATCGGGATCGAGGGCGGGATGATCACGCCCAACTCGGCCGAGGTCGCCTGCAGTGCGGCGGCGTAGGCGGTTGGGTAGCCATGCTTGATCAGGGCCGGGATCAGGATGGCGCCAATGGCGAAGGTGGTGGCCACCGACGAGCCCGACACCGCGGCGAAGATCATGCAGGTGAGCACGCAAGTCATCGGCAGGCCGCCCTGCACGCCGCCCACCAGGCTCTTGGCGAACTCCACCAGCCGGCGCGAGATGCCGCCGGTCTCCATCAGGTTGCCGGCCAGGATGAAGAAAGGGATGGCGGCCAGCGGGAACTTGTTGATCGAGGAGAACATCTCCTTGACCGAGATGAGCATGTTGGCACCCGACAACTGGATGCCCAACATGGCCGACAGGCCGATCGACACGGCCACCGAGACGCTGAGCGCGAAGCACAGCACCATCGTGAGGAGCATGCCTGTGGTCATTGGGCGGTCTCCAGCTCATGGCGGCGCGGATCGATCAAATTGCCGACCAAGGCAACGACACAGAACAGTCCGCCCACCGGCATGGCCAGGTAAGCCCAGAACATGGACACGTCCTCCAGGCCGGTGACGGTTTGCACCTTGCCGCGGTTGGCGTAGTCCCAACCCCACCAGATGATCAGCAGCACCAGCAGCAGGGCGGCGGCAAAGACGGCGATGTCGAGCATCCGCTTCGCGCGTGCACCGCTGCGCCGGTAGAGCACGTCCACGCTCACCATCGAGCCTTCGCGAAACGCCATCGGAATGCCGAGGAACACCATCCAGATCAGCGTGAAGCGGATCAGCACCTCGGTCCACTCGGCCGGCTGCTCGATCACGAAGCGCGTGAAGATCTGGAACAAGCCCAGCCCCGCCGCGGTGGCCAGCATGGCGCAAGCCGCGGCCATGGACACGGCCGTCGTGAAGCGCTCGAAGTGCAAGAACTGGTCCTTGAGGCCCGCCATCCCGTGCTCCCGAATATCCAAATGATGAAAAGAGACGCTCCAGGCCGCCGACCGAAGGCAGGCGCCGCCCGGCAAGCAGACGCCGCAGAACCGGCTTTGCCGGGCCGCTGGCGTCCGCCCCCCTTGGGGGGAAAGCGCCGAAGGCGCTGCGGGGGGTTACTTAAAGTTCCGGATCCGGTCGATGTTGGCCTTGCCGAACTGCTTTTCGAACTCGGCGTTCACGGGCGTCAGTGCGGCGACGAACTTGGCCTTGTCGACGTTCTCGACCACGCTCATGCCCTTGGAGCGCAGCTCGGCCACGCCCTTGGCGTCGTCCTCGTCCACTCGGGCACGGTTGACCTTGACGGCTTCGTGCGCCGCATCCAGGAAGGCGGTCTTGTCGGCGGCCGAGAGCTTGTCGAACGCGGCCTTGTTCATCAGGAACACGCAGGGCGAGTACACATGGCCGGTGAGCGACAGGTGCTTCTGCACCTGGTCGAACTTCGCCGACATGATCACCGACAGGGGGTTTTCCTGCCCGTCGACCGTGCCCTGCTGCAAGGCCGTGAACACCTCCGGAAACGCCATCGGCGTGGTGACGATGCCAAAGCCCTTGTAGGCCGCCACGTGCACGGGGTTTTCCATCGTGCGCATCTTCAGGCCCTTCAGGTCCTCCGGCGCGTTGACGGCACGCTTGCTGTTGGTCATGTGGCGTACGCCGTTTTCGCCCCAGGCCAGGGCCTTGAAGCCCTTGGCGTCGAACTTGGCCAGCATCTCCTGGCCGATGGCGCCATCGAGCACGGCGCGAGCGTGTGGCTTGCCACTGAACAGGAAGGGGATGTCCAGGATGCGCGCCTCGGGCACGAAGTTGGGCACCGGACCCGACGAGGTGAAGGTGAGCTCTTGCGTGCCGAGCTGCACCGCCTCGATGGACTCGCGCTCACCGCCCAGCGAGCCCGAGTAGAAGGGCTGCACCTTGTATCGGCCGTTGGTGCGCTTGTCGACTTCCTTGGCAAAGGTGTCGATGGCCACGCCCTGGTGTGAGTTCTGCGCAATCGAAATGCTGATGCGCATGGTGGTCTGGGCCTGGGCCAGACCGGTGCCGGCGAAGGCGAGCGTGAGGGCGAGAGCGAGTGAGCTGAATTTCATGCGGGGTCTCCGTGAGGTGGTGGCGCCAGGTGAGGGACCGTGCGCCGGGCGACAAAAAGTTGTATGACAAGTTTACGGGCTTCGATGCCGAGCGCTCGCGCCGCGCGCCTCGGGGTTTTCGCGCATGGCTAGGCGCTGCAGCACGGGTCGCCGAGCTCAGGGGGCGGTGCCCAGTCGGCGGAACCAACCCAGACCGGCCGACGTGCCGTTGGCTTGTGCGCCGCGGCCGGGGCGGTATTCACAGCCGATCCAGCCGGCGTAGCCCAGCGCGTCGATCTGCTCGAACAGGTAGGCATGGTTCAACTCGCCCACGTCGGGCTCGTGTCGGCCTGGCACGCCGGCGATCTGGATGTGGCCCACGCGCCCCGTGGGCAGGTATTGGCGCAACTTCATGGTCACGTCGCCTTCGACGATCTGGCAGTGGTACAGGTCCATCTGCACTTGCAGGTTGGGCGCCCCCACCTCGGCCAGCAATGCGTGCGCATCGTCCTGCCGGTTCAGGTAGAAGCGCGGGATGTCGCGGGTGTTGATCGGCTCAATCAGCACGTTCAGGCCCGCTCGTGCGGCCTGGGCAGCGGCCCAGCCCAGCCTGGCCACCACGGTGCCACGCAGGTCGGCGCGATCGGTGCCCTCCGGCACCAGGCCGGCCATCACGTGAATGCGCGGGCAACCCAGGGCGTTGGCATAGTCGATGGCCATGCGCAGACCGGTCTGGAATTCGGCGTCGCGGTCGGCCAGGCACAGTGTGCCGCGCTGGCCGGCCTCCCAGGCGGCCGTTGACGATGGGCCATCGGTGCCGCCAGGCGGGGCGTTGAACAGCACCTGCTGCAGGCCGTTGCCCCGCAGGCGCGCCTGCAACTCGGCGGCGGGCCAGGCGTAGGGAAAGAGGTACTCCACGGCCTGGAAACCATCCTTCGCCGCCGCCTCGAAGCGATCGAGGAAGGGCAGCTCGGGGTAGAACATTGACAGGTTGGCGGCAAAGCGGGGCATGGCGGGTTCCGATGGATGTTGGGTTGGCAGGCGGCCTACCAGGCCGCTCCGAACACCTGGCGCAGTTCGTCGAGCTGCGCCGCTTCGAGCGCTGGCGCGGTCTTGCCGCTCAACAACCACAGGCGTGCAGTCTCTTCCAGCTCCTCCAGCGTGGCCATCGCGGCGGCCGGCGTCTCGTGCCAGACGTTGGGACCCAGACGCTCGAGCATCACCGAACGGATGGGCTTGCCGCGGTCGCGGGCTTGGGCGATGGCCTGGGCCACGAGATCGCCCACGGTCGGGTCACCGGGTCGGCGATAGGCGATGAGCGGCACGTGGCCCACCTTCATGACGAAGTAGGGCGTGAGCGGCGGAATCAGGTCGGCGCCGGGCGCGGGCACGTCTTGCAAGGTGAGTGCCACCAGGTGGGTGCTGTGGGTGTGGATCACGCAACGGGCGAGGGGTTCAGCGTCGTAGATGCGCCGGTGCAAGGCGAGCGTCTTGCTGGCCCTGTCGCCCGAGACCTGCGGGCCCTGCACATGCACCTTGGCCAGCCGGTCCGGGCTGAGGAAGCCCAGGCAGGCATCGGTGGGCGTGATCAGGAAACCGCTGTCGTCGGGCAAGCGAACGCTGATGTTGCCCGCCGTGGCGTGCACGTAGCCGCGCTCGAAAAGGCTGCGGCCCACACGGCAGAGCTCCTGGCGAAGCGCTTCTTCGGTCATCGTGGTTCCATCAGAGCAGCGCAAACGCCTTGGTGAAGAAGTCTTCGCTGCCGAAGTTGCCGGACTTGAGGGCGATGTGCAGCCCCTCGCGGTGGCCGGGCAGGGCGGCGTGGCACCAGGGAACGCCCGGATCGATCTGCGGGCCGATGCGCATCTGCGCGATCTGCAGGCCTTGAACGCAGGCGCCCGAGGTCTCCCCGCCGGCCACGATCAACTGGCCCACGCCCTGACGCACCAGGCCTTGCGCCACCTGCGCCAGTGTGCGCTCGACCATCGCGCCGGCCGCGTCCACGCCGAGTTGCTCCTGCACTCGCTTCAAGCCTTCGGCATCGGCGGTGGAGTAGACCAGTACCGCACCCTGGCCGAGGTGCTCTGCAGCCCAGGACAGCGCCTGCCCGACCACGTCCGCACCGCCGGCGATGCGCAGCGGGTCGAGCGCCAGTGCAGGCATGCCGCTGTGGATGGCGTGCCGCACCTGGCCCTGCGTGGCCAGCGAGCAACTGCCTGCCAGCACGGCGCGCAGGCCACGCGGCGCGGGCAAGGCCGCGGCTTGCGAGGAGGGCGTGATGCCGAAGTTCTGCGGCAGCCCGATGGCCACGCCCGAGCCGGCGCACAGCACCGGCAGATCCTTCAGCGCCGGTCCCAGGCGCATCAGGTCGGCGTTGGAGATGGCGTCGACGATGGCAATGCCGATACCGTCCGCGCGCAGCCGGGCCATGCGCGCACGGATGGCGGCGTCGCCCTGGGCCACCACGGCGTGGTCGATCAGGCCCACGCGCCGTTGGCACTGTGCCTGCATCACGCGCACCAGGTTGGCATCGGTCATCGGCGTGAGCGGGTGGTCGCGCATGCCGCTGTCACTGAGCAACTGGTCCCCGACAAACAGGTGGCCCTTGAAGACACTGCGCTGGTTGTCCGGGAAGGCGGGTGTGGCGATGCTGAAGTCGGCGCCGAGCGCGTCCATCAAGGCCTCGGTGACCGGCCCGATGTTGCCCTGCGCGGTGCTGTCGAACGTGGAGCACACCTTGAAGTAGATCTGCTGCGCGCCCTGGCCCTGCAGCCATGCCAGCGCCGCCAGCGATTGCGCCACGGCGGCCTTTGGTGCGATGGTGCGCGATTTCAGCGCCACGACGACGGCATCCACCGGCGCGTCCAGCGGCGCTGCAGGCACGCCGATGGCCTGCACCACGCGCATTCCAGCGCGCACGAGATTGTTGGCCAGATCGGTGGCGCCGGTGAAGTCGTCGGCGATGCAGCCAAGCATCACGACAGCACCTCGTCCGACGGGCATGTCCGCCGATCCGCTGGGAGGATGCGTGCCGGCTGGGGGGCCCGGGCTCGGCCCGCCGCTGCGCTCGCTGTCATGCCTTCCTCTCCGGCAAGGTGATGCCCGGGAAGATCTTGATCACGGCCGAGTCGTCTTCCTTGGCGAAGCCGGCGCTGCTGGCCTGCATGAACATCTGGTGCGCCGTGGCCGACAGCGGCAACGGGAACTTGCTGGCGCGTGCGGTGTCGAGCACCAGGCCCAGGTCCTTGACGAAGATGTCCACGGCCGACTGCGGCGTGTAGTCGCCCGCCAGCACATGCGCCATGCGGTTCTCGAACATCCAGCTGTTGCCGGCGCTGTGCGTGATGACCTCGTACAGCGCCTCGGCGTCCACGCCTTCGCGCAGACCCAGCGCCATGGCCTCGGCCGCGGCGGCGATGTGCACGCCGGCCAGCAACTGGTTGATGATCTTCACCTTGCTGCCGGCGCCGGGTTCGCCGCCCAATTTGTAGACCTTGGCGGCCATGGCCTGCAGTGCCGTGTCGCACCTGGCGTAGGCGGCGGGCGATCCGGCCGTCATCATGGTGATCTCGCCCTTGGCCGCGCGTGCGGCGCCGCCGGAGATCGGCGCGTCGAGGTAGAGCAGGCCCAGGTGACCCAGGCGCGCACCCAGGGCGGCGGACCAGCGCGGGTCCACCGTGGAGCACATGACGAACACGCTGCCCGGGCGCATGGCCGTGGCGCAGCCGGTGTCACCGAAGAGCAACTGCTCGGTCTGCTCGGCGTTGACCACCACCGAGATGATCACGTCGCAATGGCGGGCCACCTCGGCCGGCGTGTCGCAGGCGGTGCCGCCCTCGACCGCGAAAGCCCGGGCGGCCTCGGTGCGCACGTCGCACACATGCAGGTCGAAGCCCGCGCGCCGCAAGGACGCCGCCATGCCGCGGCCCATGGCCCCCAGCCCCACCAGACCCAGCTTGTCGCCCATGTTGGTTTTGCCCGTGGTCGAGATTGATCAGGTCATCATACAACTTCAAGTTCTGCTGATGCCTGGGTGAGAACCCGATGACGGCGACGAGACGGCGGCCTGGCCGATGCCGTTCAGCGCGGGGCGGCCTGGGCGGCTCGCTCGACATCGCGCTGCTTGAGCCGCTGCAGCACCGGCTTGAACTGCGCATGCTCGCAGCCGCGCAGCCACTCGAAGATCACCATTTCGGTCGAGACGATGAGGGCGCCCGCCGCCTGCAGGCGTTGCATGGCCAAGGCGTGGTCGGTGGCCGAGCGCGAACCGCAGGCGGGCGCCACCACCCAAACCGGGTGCCCGGCCCGCAACAGGCCCAGGCCGGTCTGCATCAGGCACACATGGGCCTCGCAACCGGCCAGCACGATCTCGGGCAGGCCGAGTGGGTGGCGGTCGCGCAGCAGCTCGAGGAGGCCGTCGGCGCAGGCATCGAAATGCATCTTGTCCAAGGTGGCGATGCAGCGTTGCCTCAGCGCCTCGACATTGGGCCCGAGGCCCTTGGGATTCTGCTCGGTGCCCACAACGGGCACCGACAGCAGCGCGGCCACGTCGGCCAGGCACTGCGCCTCGATCAGCAGCGCAGGCGCCTGGTGGATGGCCGGCATCAGTCGTTGCTGGTAGTCCACCAGCACCAGCACGCTGCGCTCGCGTTGGATGGCCGCGTTGATCATGCGGAGCAATATACAGTCGCCGGGCATCCCCTGTCCCCGACACCTTCGCCGCTTCGGCGAACCTGACCGGCGGCATCCGGGCCGCTTCTGGAGACGACCTTGAACTCACCGCCCATACACGCTCGTGTGCCTGCGCCGGCGCAGTTGATGACCGGAGCCGACTACCGCGAATCGCTGCGGCGCCTGAAGCCGGTGGTGCATGTCGACGGCCGGCGCATCGACTCCGTGGCCGACGCGGCAGCACTGCAGCCAGGCATCAATGCCCTGGCGGTGAGCTACGACTTCGCGCTCGACCCGGCCATGGCGCCGTTGATGACAGCAGTGCAAACCGCCAGCGGCAAGACCGTGAACCGCATGCTGCATGTCAACGAGTCGGCCGGCGACCTGCTGAACAAGCTGGAAGCCGTGCGCCTGCTGTGCCAGGAGACGGGTTGTGCGCAACGCTACCTGGCTCACGACGCGCTCAATGCCATCGGGCAGGTGGCGGCGCGCATCGACGATGCCAACGGCAGTACCGAGCACCGTGCGCGATTCGCGCAATACCTGCAGCAGGTGCAGGACGGTGACCTGTCGCTGGGCATCGCCATGACGGATGCCAAGGGCGACCGGTCCAAGCGCCCGCACCAGCAGGCCAACCCCGACACCTACGTGCACGTGGCGGAGCGAAATGCCCGGGGCATCGTCATCTCCGGCACGAAGGCCATCGTCACTGGCGCGCCCTACATGCACGAGTTCCTCGTCATGCCCTGCCGCAACATGGGGCAGGCCGATGCCGAGTTCGCGCTGTGCTGCGCGGTGCCGGTGGATGCGCCCGGCATCACCATCGTGGCCCGGCCGGCAGGACGTCCCGGCGAGAAGGTCGAGCATGGTGCGCCGCTGTTCTCGCGCCGCTACGGGCAGTCCACCGGCGTGGTCGTCTTCGATCGCGTGTTCGTGCCCTGGGAGCGCGTGTTCTGCGCTGGTGAGTGGGAGCACTCCGGCGCCTTGACCTACCACTACGCCACGCACCATCGTCACAGCTGCATCGGCGCGCGGGCCGGATTTGGCGACCTGCTGATCGGTGCCGGCGCATTGATGTGCGAGGCCAACGGATTCGATCCCGGTGAGACGTCCAATCTGCGCGAGCCGATGGTCGAACTGATCAAGATCACCGAGGGATTCTTTGCCTGCGGCGTGGCGGCCAGCGTGTACGCGACGCCGGACAAATACAGCGGCAGCTTCATGCCCGAGCCGGTGTTTGCCAACATCGGCAAGCTGCTTCTGGCGACGCAGATCTACGACATGCATCGCCTGGCGCACGAGGTTTCGGGTGGCCTGATCGTGGCCCTGCCCGGCCCCGACGAAGACCACAACCCGGCCACCGCCGCCACGCTGGCCGAGGTGCTGCGCGCCAACCCGGCGGTGCCCTACGACAAGCGCATCGAGGTGGCGCGCTTTGTCGAGGACCTCACCGCGTCGTACCAGGCCGGCTGGTACTCGGTGATCAGCCTGCATGGCGGAGGCTCACCCGCCGCGATGAAGCAGGAGATCTGGCGCAACTATCCCGTCGGCAACAAGGTGGCACTGGTGGAGCGCCTGCTCGATCGCGGGGTGCTCGCTCCGAGCAACGAGCGTCCCATCACACACAACCGCCAGCCCGGGCGCTGCTGCGACGCGGGATGCACGGCGGCCGGGCAGCCGATGATGGTGGACCTGCCCAGCACGCGCCGGACCGAGTAAGGCGGGTGCGCCCGCCGGCGGCGTGGAGGTGGCCATCGCCTGCACCGCGGCACAGCGGTGCAGGTGCCCGCACGGACGGTGGAACGACCTACTTGCCGGCCGGCGCCGGTGCCGCGCGCAACATCTTGCGCAAGGCGGCCAGCAACTTCTTGCGGTCCGGCTGGGGTGCGCCGCAGGAGATGCGTGCCTCGATGGCGCGATCCAGCGCGCCTTCCGCGCCGTTGCGCTGCACCGAGAAATGGGTATGCCGCGGCGTGCCGTTGCGCAGGCGCCAGGTGGCATGCACCTGCAGCACCGGTTCGGTGCCGCTGCGCGACCAGACGAAGCGAATGCCGGGCTCCACCTGCGTGGTGCGCATGGGCCGGCCTTCGGGGCTGCCGCCACGCGGCTTGGTCTTGGGCAGGTGGTTGTCCCGCGCGAACTTGCGCGCCGCGCGCAGGGCTTTGTCCTCCCCGCCGAGCTTCTTCGCAGCGAAGAACTTGCTCAGGCCTGGGCCGCCACCATTGACACGCAGTTGATAACCTTCGACGACACCATCGCGACGGATGGTGACGATGTGGGCTGATGTGGCCACGTTGCTCACAGGCATGGATTCCGAGAGTTGTACAACGTCATTCCCCGAGTGATTTCTTCTGTGGGTACCGGCTGACCGACAGACGGTGGTGCAGCAGTCGCCGAGGACCGCGTCAACCGATGGGTTGGTGCGGTTCGGCCGATTGTGACCGCAAAGCGCGAGCGCAGTCTGCCACCAGTGCGGGGCCCTTGTAGATCAGACCTGTGTAAATCTGTACCAGGTCGGCACCGGCCTCGCGTTTGGTCCGCGCATCGGCACCGCCCAGGATGCCGCCCACGCCGATGATCGGGTAGCCCCGGCCCAGTTCGTGACGCAAGCTCGCGATCACCCGATTGCTGGCCTCGAAGACCGGTGCGCCCGACAGGCCGCCGACCTCTTCGGCGTGCAGCAGGCCTTGAACGGCATGGCGGGCAATCGTGGTGTTGGTGGCGATGACCCCGTCGATGCCATTGTTCTTCAAGGTGCTGGCGATGAGCCTGACCTGCGCATCGTCCAGGTCGGGGGCGATCTTGACGAACATCGGCACCACGCGCCCGTGGCGCTTGGCCAGTACGGTCTTGCGTTGCTGCAAGGCACCGAGCAGCGCATCCAGCGCGGCATCGGACTGCAGCTCACGCAGGTTCTTGGTGTTGGGGCTGGAGATGTTGACGGCCACGTAGTCGGCATGGGCGTAGACGCCGTCCAGGCCCAAGAGGTAGTCGTCGGCCGCGCGCTCGATGGGCGTGCTGGCGTTCTTGCCGATGTTCAGGCCCAGCACGCCGCCACTGGCGCGAAACCGGCGCGAGCGCTGCACGTTGTTCACGAACGCGGCCAGGCCGTCGTTGTTGAAGCCCAGCCGGTTGATCAGTGCTTTGGCTTCGGGCAGGCGGAAGATGCGCGGCTTGGGGTTGCCCGGCTGGGCCTTGGGCGTGACAGTGCCCACCTCGATGAAGCCGAAGCCCATCGCACCCAGGCCGTCGATGCAGCGGCCGTTCTTGTCCAGTCCGGCCGCCAGGCCGATCCGGTTGGGGAACTTCAACCCGGCGACGGTGACCGGATCGTCCACCCGGGCCTGCCACCACAGGCAGCGTGCGGGGGTGCCTTGCAGCGCGGCCAGGGCGTCGAGGGTGAGCTCGTGTGCGTGCTCGGCGTCCAGGCCGAACAGGAAGGGGCGGGTGAGGGCGTAGGGGACGAAAGCCATAATTGCAGATTGTCCCCGAAGCCATTGCACGCCCACCACCATGACCCAGGATGAACTCAAGGCCCTCGTCGGCCGCGCAGCACTCGAACACGTCGTCGAGGGCTCGGTGGTGGGGGTGGGCACCGGCTCCACGGTGAACCACTTCATCGACGCGCTGGCCTCGATCAAGGCCCGCATCGCAGGGGCCATTTCCAGCTCCGACAAGAGCACCGAGCGGCTGCAGTCGCATGGCATCCCGGTGCTCGATGCGGCGCAGGTGGAGCGGATCCCGGTCTACATCGATGGCGCCGACGAGATCGATCGCCTCGGCCACATGATCAAGGGCGGCGGCGCAGCGCTCACGCGCGAGAAGATCGTGGCCGACCTGGCCGATCGATTTGTCTGCATCGCCGACGAATCGAAGCTGGTGGACACCTTGGGCAGTTATCCGCTGCCGGTGGAAGTGATCCCGATGGCCGCTGCGCAGGTGATGCGCCGCTTCGCGGCGGTCTATGGCGGCGAGGCGTCGTTGCGCCAGGGCGTGCGCACCGACAACGGCAACCTGATCGTGGATGTGCGAGGGCTGAGCATCACCGATCCGCTGGCCATGGAGACCGAGGTGAACCAGTGGCCCGGCGTGGTGTGCGTGGGCATCTTTGCCCGGCACCGCGCCAGCGTGTGTCTGTTGGGCACGGCCCAGGGCGTGCGCACGCTCAAGTTCGATTGAGCACCCGACGCGCCTGGCGCGCCGCATGGCGTGCCGGGTCCACGGCGTCGATCAGGCACGAGGGCATGGGCATGGGGTTGCCGGTGATCCAGCTGGCGAGCAACTCGCCCGCGAGCGGTGCATGCGTGAGGCCGCGCGAACCCAGGCCGGCCAGCAGATACAGGCCCGGCAGGCGTGGGGCGAAGCGCGGTTGGTCGCGGCGCGGGCCCGGTGGCAATTCCGGCGTCGGTGCCGGCCCTACCCAGGGCAGGCGATCCTCGGTCTGCATGCGCCAGCCGACGCGCCCTTCGACCAATGTCGCGGGCAGTTGCCAGCCGGTCAGCCGTTGCAGGGATGCGCGATTGAGCGCGTGATCCGCGTCGCGGACCTGCGCATCGTCGTCGTCGATCTGCGAGGTGGCGCCGAACAACAGCCGGTCGGCGGCCACCTCGATGACGTAGCCACCATCGGCCAGCGGCAGAGGCAGCTGATGCCCGGGCGCATCGCATTCGCTCACCTGTCCGCGTTGCCGTTGCCAGTGGCCAGGCGCCTGGCCCAGCAAGCGCGGCAGATCGCCCGCGTTGGCGAGCACGACGATCTCGGACTCGGCCAAGACACGCGCGCCGGCGTCGAGCAATTGCCAGTGCGAGCCTTGCCAGTGCAGGCCCTGCACGGCCACCTCACCACGCCAGTTGATGCCTTCGGTGTGCAGCCAGTGCGCCACCAACTGTCGAGGTGAGACCCAGCCCGCGTGGCCCATCCACCAGGCTGGGCCGGCCCAAGGCACGCCGCTGAGCCGGGTGGCCTCGTCGGCGGACAGAGCCTGGGCCCAGCCCGGCGGCAAGCACTGGGCATCGAGCAGGTGCTGCATGCCGACCAGCGTGAGGTCCCGCGCACCGCGCAGCAGGCCGCGCACCGCACCTTGCAACTGGCCTTGGCCGACCAGCGGGCGATAGGTCTGGTGGGCTCGCAGCGCTGCGGCGCGCAACCACCGCGCGTGGGTGCCATCGGCCCCGTGCACCACGCCGTGGTACAGCCCGCCCCGATTCCCGGAGGTCTCGGCGGCAGGCTCCGGGTGCCGATCCAGCACCAAGGTCTCGATGCCCTGGCGGGCCAGGGCCTGGGCCGCAGAAGCGCCGGCCAGGCCCGCGCCGACGACGATCGCCTGCCGGGCACTGCTGCGTCGGCGACCCGGTGGCGGCTCGGCCACATGGCGGGACGCGAACACCCCCAAGGTGATCTCGCGCTTGCCACCAACCCCCGGCGCCTTGCGCCATTCGAAGCCGGCCACGGACAGCGCCTCGCGCACCGGCGCGGCCACGCTCCAGGTGGCGACGGTCGCGCCGGTCGCGGCCAGCCGGCGCAGATTGCGCAGGGTGCGGGCGTCCCACATGGCCGCGTTGCGGGCCGGCGCAAAGCCATCCAGAAAGAATGCGTCAACGGACGCCACCAACTCGGGCAGCACATCGGCGATGTCGGCCCAGGCCAGGATCAGGCGCACCCGACCCTGGTCCAGGTCCACCCGGTGGAAGTCGGGTGTTGCGGGTGGCCAGGCCTCGCGCAACTGGCGGGCCAGGTCGTTCACCGATGGGTTGGTGTGCGAGCGCGCGTGCGCGCGCGCCAGGTCACCCGCGCTCGGCGGATGCTTTTCCACCGCGATGAACCACAGCCGTTCGCAGCGCATGGGATCGCGTCGCCAGGCGGCCCAAGTGGCCAGAAAATTGCTGCCCAGGCCAAAGCCGGTCTCAAGTATCACGAAATCGGAGCGTCCGGCCCAGCGTTGCGGCAGACCGCTGCCATTCAGGAACACGTGTTCCGCCTGGACCAAGGCGCCCGCGCGCGAGTGGTAGACGTCGTCGAACTCGGGCGAGCGGGGCGCGGCCGGGTCGCTGAAATCGATGCACGCCTCGCGCACCGGACCGAAGCTCATGGGGCGATGCCCGCGCTCGATGCGCGCTGCTCCAGCCACTGCAGAAGGGGCGCCCGCACGGTGTCCAGGCCACGGTAGGCGAGCACTGCGTGGCTCATCGAGGCCAATGCAGCGTGCAGGCGCGCGGCGCGTGCGGCCGAATCGATGGCCTGCGCCATGGGCTGGGTGTCCACTTGGATGGTGAAGATTGCCTGTTGGGCTCCAGGCACGGGGATGAAGGTCTGGCGCTCGGTGCGCCACCAGGTGAGTGGGGCAATGCCGTCCGCATCGAGGTCTGCAGGCCAGCGCGCCGGGTCCACGCGTTGTGGATGCGCGTGCAGGCGCGGGTGGGCGGTGAGCGTCCAGACGAAGCGCTCCCAGCGGTCCGGGCCGGTGACGAGGCGCACCAGATGCTCGCTGGCCCCCACCACCAGCCGGTTGTCTGCCACCGGGGCATGCACCTCGGCGAAATGGCGCCCGACCTTGTCTTCGGGGGCCCAGGCGGACGGCAGGGCCACCGCCAACCAGGGGATGCAGCCGGTGCTCGCATCGACGATGGCGAAGTCTTCGGCGAAGGCCAGTGACAACAGGGCAGGGCGGCGCCAAGGCACCTGCAGCGATTGCAGGAAGGCGCCGAGTTCGGGCCAACCGGTATCGGGTTCGGGGTGCATCTGCCCTGCGGCGTTCACCCGCCAGCCCAGCCACGGGGCCACCCAGGTGTCTTCCTCGACGCGCCAGGCGTCGGGGTGTTCGCTGGCGGCATGCCGGGCCAGCGCGTCCAGCGCGGGCTGCGGGTCGAAACCGGCCAGCGAGAGCAAGGCCTGCTGTGGGTAGGACCACAGCACCGCCAGTTTTTCGCGCAGGTGGCGCGCGGCGCCACGCTGTGGCACGGCGGATGGGGTCAGTTGCCTTGCACCAGGCGCCAGCCGGCGCAGGCCCGGCTGCATGCGAAAGGGCGACTGGACGGCAGTGTCGAAATCGAAGGCCATGTCGGCGAAGTTATCACCGCTTCATGACCAAGGGGCACCGACGGTGCCCCTTGTGCGATCGAGCGCGAAGCCGATCGATCAGACGCGCTTGCGGTACTCGTGCGTGCGGGTGTCGATTTCGATCTTGTCGCCCTGGGCCACGAAGATCGGCACGGGCACTTCGAAACCGGTGGAGATCTTGGCCGGCTTGAGCACCTTGCCGGAGGTGTCGCCCTTGACGGCGGGCTCGGTCCAGGTGACTTCGCGCACCAGCGAGGTGGGCAGCTCGACCGAGATCGCCTTGCCGTCGTAGAAGACCACTTCGACGGGCATCGCGTCTTCGAGGTAGTTGATGGCGTCGCCCATGTTCTCGGCTTCCACCTCGAACTGGTTGTAGTCGGCGTCCATGAACACATACATCGGATCGGCGAAGTAGGTGTAGGTGCAGTCCTTCTTGTCGAGGATGATCTGGTCCATCTTGTCGTCGGCCTTGAACACCAGTTCGGTGGCCTGGTTGTTCAGCAGGCTCTTCAGCTTCATGCGCACGGTGGCCGAGTTGCGGCCACCGCGCGAGTATTCGGTCTTGAGCACCACCCAGGGGTCCTTGCCCTGCATGATGACGTTGCCGGCACGGATTTCTTGAGCGATTTTCATGGCGCGTTCTTGTGACGTTCGCTTCGGCGAGGCCGAAGTCTTGGTTGAGGTGTGGTTCTCGGGTGGATTCCCTGCCGCCCCACGGGGGTGGAAGCGGTGGTTGAACCAAGGCGCAATTTGCGCAAAGCCTTGAATTTTAGCGCGTTTCGGCGACAAAGCGCTGCAGCTGCGTGACCAGGTCGACTTGGCTCATCAGATGGCTGCGCCAGCGCCGGCAACGCTCGGCCCATTGCGCGTGTGCCGGCACGGACGGCGGCCAGGCGGCCAGGCCGTTCCACGCCCGATGCATGGCCATCCAGGCCGGCGCGCCGGACCATGGCCCGCGAGGATCTGACGGGGCGAGGAAGGTGGCCAGGAACGCGTCCAGCTTGGCCGCGTGCGCCCCGTCGTCCTGCGGGTAGATCTGCCAGACGAACGGCTGCCCGGCCCACATCGCGCGAACGAATGAATCCTCGCCGCGCACGAAGTTCAGATCGCAGCTCCAGAGCAATCGATCGTAGTCGGGCTGGGGGAGCCAGGGCAGGTCGATGCGGCGCACGGGGCCGGCCCAGACCAGGGCATCGAGCTGGCGCTGCGCCGGGCCGGGGCAGGCCAGCAACAGCGTCGGATGCCGCGCCAGCTGGGCCAGCAGATCAGGCAGCGCCGGGTTGTCGTAGCAGAACAGCGAAACCAGTTGCTCGCCTGGCCGTGGTGCCCATCCATGCTGGGCCAACCAGGCCTGCCGATCAAAGTGGGTCTGGTGCACGTGGAGACCCGTCTCCCGCAGCAGGCCACCGGTGCCCGCCGTGAAGCCCGGATAGAAGAACCACTTGTCCAGGCCCGTGCCGGGGCCGCTGAATTGCGGTGATCGCAGCCGGTGCGAGGCTTCGACATACGGCTCCGCGCTCAGGTACTCGAGGTTGATCCAAAGCGGGTGGCGTGGCCGACGGGCCATGGCCGCGATGAAGTGACGTGGCAACTCGCAACCGAAGGCCTCGATGACGACGTCGCCCGGAGTGAGCCCGGTCAGCTCGTCCCGATCGTCGGGCCAAGCCTGCAGCGTCACATTGGCCGCGCCTTGGGGTGCCATCCAGGCCAGTGCGCGGGCATCGTCGACCCACAGGCGCACCATCTGTCCGCGTGCGGCCAAATCGGCGGCCAGGCGCCAGCACACGCCGAGGTCGCCGTGGTTGTCGATGACGCGACAGAACAGGTCCCACCACATGGCGTCGATTATCCCGGCCGGTTGGCCGCGGCAGAATGGCCCGGCCATGACCACGCCTGCCGACTCATTGTCGCCACCGCAAGTGCCTGAGGCCTCGTCCGACGACGCGGCCCGGCGCACGCGGGAACGTCTGCTGTCCGAGGTGGCCGCGTTGTCCAGCCTGCCCGGCGTGTACCGCTACTTCGATGCACAGGATGGCGTGCTGTACGTTGGCAAGGCGCGCAACCTGAAGAGACGCGTGGCCAGCTACTTCCAGAAGGACCATGGCGGCACGCGCATCGGGCACATGATCGGCCGCATCGCGCGCATGGAGACCACGGTGGTGCGCACCGAGGCCGAGGCGCTGCTGCTGGAGAACAACCTGATCAAGACGTTGAACCCGAAGTTCAACATCCTGTTCCGTGACGACAAGAGCTACCCCTACCTGAAGCTCGTGAACCACCCGTTTCCGCGCGTGGCCTACTACCGCGGCGCCGTCGATCGCAAGCACACGTACTTCGGGCCCTATCCAGGCGCCTGGGCGGTGAAGGAGACCATCCTGCTGCTGCAGAAGGCGTTCCGTCTGCGCACCTGCGAAGACACGGTGTTTGCCAACCGATCGAGGCCCTGTCTGCTGTACCAGATCCGACGCTGTTCCGCGCCCTGCGTCGGGCTGGTGTCGACCGAGGACTACCGGCGCGATGTGGCCAATGCCGAGCGGTTTCTGCGGGGTGGCGAGGAAGAGGTGATCGCCACCCTGCAGGGCCAGATGATGGCCTTGGCCGAGGCCCTGGAATTCGAGCGCGCGGCCGAGATCCGCAACCAGATCACGGCCCTGTCACGCGTGCTGCACCAGCAGAGCGTGGAACAGAACAGCTTGTCCGCCCGCGATCGGGACGTGGACGTGCTGGCGGTGCGCGTGAATGGCGGACGGGCCTGCGTGAACCTGGCCATGGTGCGTGGCGGCCGGCATCTGGGCGATCGGGCCTACTTTCCCAGCCATGTCGAAGAGGCCGCCGCTTTGACGGCCGATCAGGCCGAGGAGCGCGCCGACGGTGCGGCCACAGCGATCGGCGTGGAGCAACAGGTGCTGGAAGCCTTCATCGCCCAGCATTACCTGGGCATTGCGCCGCCGCCTTCGCTGGTGTGCAGCCATGCCGTCGGTGCCGAGTTGCTGACTGCCTTGTCCGATCAGACGGGCACACGCATCGTGGCCCAGCACCAGCCGCGCGAGCAACGCAGGGTGTGGCTCGAGATGGCCGACAAGGGCGCGCAGATCGCCCTCACGCGGCTGTTGGCCGAAGAGGGCTCGCAACGCGAGCGAACGCGCGCGCTGGTGGATGCACTTGACATGGCGGTGGACGATCTCGACGCACTGCGGATCGAATGCTTCGACATCAGCCACACGGCCGGTGAGGCGACGCAGGCCTCGTGCGTGGTCTATGAGCACCACGCCATGCGCAACGCAGACTACCGCCGCTACAACATCGAGGGCGTGACCGGTGGCGACGACTACGCGGCCATGCGCCAGGTGCTGACCCGGCGCTATGCCAAGGTGGCCGAGGCGCGCGCGGCGGCAGAGTCGTCCGGCGGCGCAACAGCGCCGCCGGCGCGTGCGTTGCGCATGCCCGATCTCGTGCTGATCGATGGCGGCAAAGGCCAGGTCGCCATGGCGCGCGAGGTGTTCGCGGAGCTGGGCCTGGACCTGTCGCTGATCGTGGGCGTGGAGAAGGGCGAGGGCCGCAAGGTCGGCCTGGAGGAACTGGTGTTTGCCGATGGCCGAGAGAAGGCCTACCTGGGCCACGATTCGGCAGCGCTGATGCTGGTGGCGCAGATCCGCGACGAAGCGCACCGCTTCGCCATCACCGGCATGCGGGCCAAGCGCGCGAGCGTGCGCACAGGCAGCAGCCGGCTCGAGGACATCGGCGGCGTGGGCCCGAAGAAGCGTGCAAGACTGCTGCAGCGCTTCGGTGGGGTGCGCGGCGTCACGGCCGCCAGCGTGGACGAGTTGTCCTCGGTGGAAGGCATATCGAAGGACTTGGCGGAGGAGATCTATCGTGCCTTGCATTGAAATTCAGCGGCCAACTGGCGCGCGGGTCGTCGTCCTGTTGGCGATCCTGCTGACGGGCTGCGGCAGCAGCCGCCTGGCGTCGTGGCCCGTGCCTTCTCCCAACCCGGCCCCGGTCGAGTCGCGATCGCCGAGTTCACCGTCGGCTGGCGCCAGCCGGGGCGCGGATCGTCCGGATTCCAAGGCACCGATCCAGGCCCATGGGTCCGCCGGCCCCGCGGAGCAGCCAACGCTGGGCGCCGCGCGCCGCGCCCGCAGCTGGGACGAGTTTCGGCTGCTCGCTGCCCAACGCATGGTGGCGGCCAGCAAGTCGGTGACCTACGACGGCGCCGTGCCCGAACCGCTGCTGGCGATTCCAGTGCTGGAAATCGAGCTCCATGCCGACGGCAGCATCCGTCGCATCGTGGTGTCGCGCACGCCGGGACAGGCCACGGACACGGTGCAGATCGCGATCGAGGCCGTCAAGCGTGCGGCGCCGTATGGCGACATATCGCACCTGCCCAAGCCCTGGAAGTTCACGGAAGTCTTTCTGTTTGACGATGACCGCCGGTTCAAGCCGCGCACCCTGGACCTGTGACACCGGCGCTCCGTTAGGATCCCCCCATGTTCCTCACCTTGCCGACCTTGCTGACCTGGGCCCGCATCGTGGCCATTCCGCTGATCGTCGGGGTCTTCTATCTGCCCATCGAGGCGCCCATGCGCAATCTGCTGGCCACGGTGATGTTCGTGGTGGTGGCGCTGACCGATTGGCTGGACGGCTGGCTGGCACGCAAGCTCAACCAGACCTCGGCCTTCGGCGCGTTTCTCGACCCGGTGGCCGACAAGTTCCTGGTCTGCGCGTCGCTGCTGGTGTTGGTGCAGCTCGATCGGGTGAATGCACTGGTGGCCCTGGTGATCATCGGGCGCGAGATTGCCATCTCGGCGCTGCGCGAATGGATGGCGCAGATCGGGGCATCGCGCAGTGTGGCGGTGCACATGCTGGGCAAGCTGAAGACCGTGACGCAAATGGTGGCGATTCCATTCCTGCTCTACGACGGCCTGCTGTTCGGCCTCGTCGACACCCACTTGTGGGGCGTGGTCCTGATCCTGATCGCTTGCGTGCTCACGATCTGGTCGATGGTCTATTACCTGCGCAAGGCCCTGCCCGAGATCCGCGCCAAGGCGCGTTGACCCCGGCCATTTGCTTCCATGGGTGACACACCAGAGGCGCAGCGCGCCAGCGCCGCCGATGGGCATCGTGCCCGCATGATCGACGCCATGCCCTGGGTGTTCGTGTTGATCTGGAGCACGGGCTTCGTGGTGGCGCGCCTGGCCATGCCGCATGCGCCGCCCTTGTCCTTTCTGTGTTGGCGTTATTCGGCGTCGATCCTCGCCTTCCTGCTGTGGGCCTGGTTGGCGCGAGTGGCCTGGCCCCGCGAGCCCAGGCAGTGGATGCACTTGGGTGTGTCGGGCATGCTGATGCATGCCGGCTATCTCGGCGGGGTATGGGTCGCCGTGCGTGCGGGCGCGCCGGCCGGTACGGTGGCCTTGATCGTCGGATTGCAGCCGATGCTGACGGCGGCCTGGGTCTCTTGGCGGGGCAGCCACCATGTGGGGGGCCTGCAATGGACTGGCCTGTGCCTGGGCCTGGCCGGTTTGATCTTGGTCGTGTGGCACAAGTTCGGACTGGGGCAGGTGACCGGGTTCAACCTCGGCGCGTCCCTGGGCGCGCTGGCCGCCATCACCATGGGCACGCTCTACCAGAAGCAGCATGTCAAGCCCTGCGATGCCCGCAGCGCCAATTGCATTCAGCTGGGCGCGGCGCTGCTCCTGAGCTTGCCGTTCGCCTGGGCCGAACCCGGCGCGGTGCAGTGGGTGCAACCCGTGCTGATCGCGTTGGCCTGGTCGGTGCTGGCGCTCACGCTGGGCGGCAGCTCGCTGCTCTTGATGTTGATCCAGCGCGGCGCAGCCACGCAGGTCACCAGCTTGATGTACCTGGTGCCACCGTGCACGGCTGTGCTGGCCTGGATCATGTTTGACGAGCCCATGACCGCATTCACCGTTGGTGGCATGGTGCTGTGTGCGGCGGGTGTGGCCCTGGTGATGCGCGGGCAGACATCAACCAAGCGTTTGCCCTGAACCAACTTGCCCACCACATCACACTCGTTTGCTTGACACTGTGGGGCCTGCCCGCTGTAATCCCTATCCCACACGAGCGCGCAAGACCGCGGGCGCGGTTGTTGGTCGCAGCCACAAGACATCCAAGATTTCTACGCGACATCATCGAGAGGGGGTATCTACGTGAACAAGTCCGAGCTGATCGAGCACATCGCCAAACAGGCCGACATCTCCAAGGCCGCAGCCACGCGCGCACTTGAAGCCTTGATTGGGGGCGTGCGCACCACGCTCAAGAAGAACGGCAGTGTCTCGATCGTGGGTTTCGGCACTTTCGCCGTCACCAAGCGCGCCGCCCGCAGCGGCCGCAATCCGCGCACCGGCGCAACGATCAAGATCAAGGCCGCGAAGGTGCCGAAGTTCAGGCCCGGCAAGGGATTGAAGGACGCGCTCAACTGAGGCATCCGTTGCGCGCTCCCGGAGGGTGCATCATTCGGCGGGGTGCTTAGCTCAGTTGGTAGAGCGGCGCCCTTACAAGGCGTAGGTCGGCGGTTCGAGCCCGTCAGCACCCACCACCGCTAGAATCGTGCGTCGACCCGCCTTTCGGCGGGCGGCCGTTCAGCCCAGGCGAACTCCAGGTTCGCCTTTTTTGCGTTCATGCCGTCCCGGCCAGGGCTCATGCCAAAGGCTTGCCATGTTTGAATTCGTTCGCACGCACACCCGTGTGCTGCAACTGCTGCTGCTGCTGCTGATCCTGCCGTCCTTCGTGGTCTTCGGCATCCAGGGCTATTCACGCTTCAATGAAGGGGCCAACCACAACGTGGCCACCGTGGACGGCCAGGCCATCACCCAGGCCGAGTGGGACGCTGCGCACCAGCGCCAGGTGGAGCGCGTGCGCCAGCAGATGCCCAACGTGGATGCGAAAATGTTCGACACGCCGTCCGCCCGCGCCGAGACATTGGACACCTTGATCCGCGAACGCGTGCTGGCCACGGCCGCGCAGGCGCAGCACATGGTCGTGTCGGACGAGCGCCTGCAGCGGCTCTTCGTGAGCGACCCGCAGTACGCCATGATGCGCAACCCCGATGGCAGCATCAACAAGGACGTGCTCGCGGCGCAGGGCATGAATTCCGAGATCTTCGCCGCCCGCCTGCGCCAGGACCTGGCCACACAACAGGTGATGCGTGGCGTGGCCGACAGCGCCATCGCACCCACGGTGGTGCTGGACACTGCCGTGAACGCGCTGCTGCAACGCCGCGAGATCAAGTACACGCGCTTCGACGTCAAGGACTATCTGGCCCGTGTGGCACCCACACCGGGCGAGGTCGAGGCCTACTACAAATCCCACGAGGCACTGTTCAAGGCACCCGAGCAGGCACGCATCGAGTACGTGATGCTGGACATCGAACAGTTGAAGAAAGGCATCGTGGTGCCCGAGGAAGACCTGCGCAAGTACTACACCGAAAACGAAAGCCGCTTTGCGGTGGCCGAGGAGCGCCGCGCGCGGCACATCCTGGTCAAGGCCGAGAAGGACGCCTCATCCGACGTCAAGAACAAGGCCAAGGCCAAGGCCGAAGCGCTGTTGGCCGAAGTGCGCAAGGCGCCGGGCAGCTTTGCCGAGGTGGCCAAGAAGAACTCGGATGACGCGGGCACGGCCGCCAATGGCGGTGACCTCGACTTCTTCGGCCGTGGCGCGATGACCAAGCCATTCGAGGACGCCACCTATGCCTTGAAGCCGGGCGAGATCAGCCCGGTGGTCGAGTCCGATTTCGGCTATCACATCATCCTGCTGGACGCGGTGCGTGGCGGGCAGAAGAAGCCCTTCGACACGGTGCGAGCCGGCATTGAGGACGATGTGCGTCGGCAGTTGGCCACCAAGAAATGGGCCGAAGCGGCAGAGCAGTTCACCAACACGGTCTATGAGCAGGCCGACAGCCTCAATCCCGTGATTGAAAGGCTCAAGCTCAGCCGATTGACCGCCACCGTGCAACGCACGCCAGCGCCAGACGCCAAGGGTGCCTTGGCATCGACCAAGCTGCTGGAAGCGCTGTTCGGCAACGACGCCTTGAAGAACAAGCGCAACACCGACGCGGTGGAGGTGGGCCCGAATCAGCTGGTCTCGGCGCGCGTGGTCGAGTACCAGCCGGCACGCACCTTGCCCTTGGCCGAAGTCAATGCGCGCGCTTCGGACCTCGCCAAGGGCGAGCAAGCCGCGGCCAAGGCTCGCAGCGATGGCGCGGCACGGCTGGCGGCGCTGAACAGCGCCACCCCAGGCGAGCTGACCCAGCAGGCCATCGTTTCGCGGGCCAAGCCCGAGGGACTGGATCGCAAAGCGCTGGAGGCCGTGCTGCGTGCCGATGCTGCCAAGTTGCCGGTCAATATCGGTGTCGACCTGGACGGGCAGGGCTACCTGGTGGTGCGCATCGACAAGGTGCTGCCGCCCGACGTGCCGGCGCAGCAGGCGGTGGCCCTGAAGACACAGTTCACCCAGACCGTGGCGCAGGCCGAGGCGCAGGCCTACTACGAGGCGCTCAAAGCCCGATTCAAGGCCGCGCCGGTGGCCAAGGTGGCGGCAGCGGCTTCGACGGCGGCCCAGTGAGCCGGCAAGGCTATAATCGCCGATTCGAGTGGTGGCTGTAGCTCAGTTGGTAGAGTCCCAGATTGTGATTCTGGTCGTCGTGGGTTCGAGTCCCATCAGCCACCCCATCCGCTCGCTTCATGCGGTCCCATATCGGACCAAACTTCCTGCTAAATCAACGACTTAGTCGGTCGATTGCGTCAGGAAGGTTCCTGCCGTCTCACGGCAGCCGAGCGAAAACGGGGGAACATCTGGGGGAACAAATGGCAGTCCTGAAGCCATTTGGAGATTTGTTCCCCCATGCTCACCGACAAACAGTGCAAGAACGCGAGTTGCGGCGCGGGTAAGCCGCGTGTTCACCTGGCCGATTCTGCCGGCCTCTACCTCGAGGTCGCGCCATCCGGTTCGAAGCGTTGGTTCTGGAAGTACCGCTTCGACGGCAAGGAGAAACGCCTTGCGCTCGGTGGCTATCCTGATCTGGGCCTCAAGGAGGCGCGCGGGGCTCGCGACGACGCACGAAAACAACAGCAGCGCGGCGAAGATCCGGTGCTGACCAGGCAGGTCGAACGACTGAGTTCCCGCTTCGACGCCAACACAACGTTCGATGCGACTGCCCGCGAGTTCCACGCGACCAAGAAGGTCGGCTGGAGCGACCACTACGCCAAGCGCTGGCTCGAACGCCTGGGCAAGGACATCTTTCCGTGGCTTGGCAAGCTGCCGCTGTCGCAGATCGGCGCGCCGATGCTGCTGCAGACCTTGCGCAGGGTGGAAGCTCGCGGTGCCCGGGAGCTTCCGCACTCGCTGCTCGAGGCCTGCAGCCAGGTGTTCCGATACGGTGTATCTACTGGGCGTTGCGAACGCAACCCTGAGTCTTGTCCAACGAGGTATGAGCCTGGAGCCGGGCGCGAGATTCCAGTGAGGAATGAGCCTGGAGGGTTTCTGGGCCGGGCGGCTGGATGGCTCGCTGGGAGCCTCCATGCGAGGGGTGTCGATCATCGAACCGATGGTGATCGACATGAACGAGGCCCAAGTGCGCACCCTGGAACAGGTGCGCCAGGTGGTGGCCGGTACGCAGGCGCTGGAGTTCCGCAGCGCCGATGACGACGAGGGCCGCTACGCCTGGATCGAACAGGTGCTGCAGCGCTTTGGGTACCGCCAGCTGCAGCGGGCCGAGCGCGGCGTGGTGCTGGCGTATTTGCAGCGCCTGAGCGGCTACAGCCGCGCCCAGCTCACGCGGCTGGTTTCGCGCTGGACCGGCGGCAAGCCCCTGGTCAAGAACTATCGCCGCCCGCAGCATGCCTTCGCGCGCCGCTACACGGGCGCCGACGTGGTGCTGTTGGCCGAGGTGGACCGGGCCATGGGTACCCTGTCGGGACCGGCCACGGCCTGCGTGCTGCGCCGCCAGCGCGATGTCTTCGCCGATGGGCGCTTCGAGCGACTGGGTTCGATCTCGGTGGCCCACCTGTACAACCTGCGCGCCAGCGTCGGCTACCGCGCCCAGCGCGTCGTGCTGACCAAGACGCGCCCGACCAAGGCCGTGACGATCGGTGTGCGCAAGGCGCCGGCCCCCGAGGGCCGTCCGGGCTTCGTGCGCATCGACAGCGTTCACCAGGGCGACTGGGACGGCACCAAGGGCCTGTACCACATCAACGCGGTGGACTGCGTCACCCAGTGGCAGGTGGTGGCCACCGTGCAGACGATCTCGGAGGCGCACCTGCTGCCCGTCATCGAGCAGATGCTCGCGCAGTTCCCGTTCCTGATCCTGGGCTTCCACGCCGACAACGGCAGCGAGTACGTCAACCATCGGGTCGCCGCCATGCTGGAGAAGCTGCGTATCGAGTTCACGCAGCCGACCGCGGCGCAGCAACGACAACGGCCTGGCCGAGACCAAGAACGGCGCCGTTGTGCGCCGCGTCTTCGGCTACGAGCACATCCCGCAACGTCACGCCGGGCGCTTCAACACCTTCTGCGCCGAGTACCTTAACCCGTTCCTGAACTTCCACCGGCCGTGCCTGTTCTCGACCGACAAGCCGGATCCGAAGAAGCCCGGGCGCATCAAGCGCGTGTACCGAGCCAAGGATGCGATGACGCCGCTGGACAAGCTGGCCAGCCTGCCTGAGGCACACACGTTCATGCGCGAGGGATCACGCTCGAACATCTGCAGGCACTGGCCACGGCGCTGACCGACGTGCAGGCTGGCGAGGAACTCAAGCAGGCGCGGCAGGCGCTGTTCAAACGGGTACCGCCACGAACCGGCTGAACTCCCTGCGGCGCGCCAAGGGCGGGGGGAGGCTGTGGACATGTGGACGATGCGCTCGCGCGCACCGGCACGGTCCGTGGACAACGCCGTGCGTTGCCCACCGCCCGCACCTTCGACCACATGCCCACAGCCTTCGACCACGGTGGTACGAATCCAAAGAGCAGGACCCCAATACACTGTCTCGGTCTACAACGGATCGACGCTCCACGCGTCCCCGAGGTCAGGCCTCTCCAGGCTCATACCTCGTTTGGAAAAGACTCCCTGCGGCCGATCTTCGTGGGGCTTTGAAGCCGGTACTGACGCGGCACGTGTCCGCCATCGTTGATCCAGACAAGGTTGGCGACCTGATGCGGGCCATCGACGGTTATCACGGACAGCTTGTGACGCGGACCGCACTCTGGCTGTCCGCCATGCTTTTCCAGCGTCCTGGCAACATTTGTTGGCGCTGGTGTAGACCCGCGTCTATTCGCTGGTGAGGTGTCGGATTTGCCTGCCGGCGTTTGCTTGCGGTGATGTTGTGAAGGCCCAAGAAGATCAGGGCCCGCATGCGGACCCTGATGTATTGGGGTATTGGGGTGTGGTGTTGCTGATGCCGAAGGGCAACGCAGCGACGATGTTCAGAACGGCACGTCGGGATCGAACTCAGGCGGCGTGCCGGGGGGCATGAGTTGCTCGCACCAGGCCTGCTGCATTTGCGGCCCGTAGAGGGCCCACAGCGCCTCGCGCATGGCCTGCAGGCACTCGGCGACGGCCAGCGCTTGCTCGGGCGTCCAGTGCGTGGGTACGACCGGCGTGGTCGACGTCGTCGGCGGTGACGATGGGCCCGGAGTTCATCGGCCGGCCTTGCGTGATCGCACGGTGCCCGCCTTGGCCGAGCGCTCGGCCAGGCGCTGCGCCTCGCGCTCCTGGGCTTCCTTGGCTCGGTACGAGTCGCCATCGATGCGCACGACCTCGGCACGGTGCATCAGCCGATCGATCAGCGAGACCACGCAGGCCGCGTTGGGGAAGACCTCGCCCCAGTCGACGAACGCCCGGTTCGTCGTCACCACCGTGCTCTTGTGCTGGTAGCGCCGGCTGACCAACTCGAACAGCAGGTCGGCGTGCCGGTTCGAATACGACAGGTAGCCCACCTCGTCGATGAGCAGCACGTCGGGGGCGGCGTACTGGCGCAGCTTGCGGCGCAGGCCCGAGTCACTGTCCAGCGCGGCGAGTTCGCCCAGCAGCTGCCCGGCGGTGGTGAACAGGGCCGTGTGCCCGGCCAGCACCGCCTGGTAGCCGATGTTGCATGCGCACATGGTCTTGCCCACGCCGTTCGGGCCGACCAGAACCACATTGCTGGCGTCCTTGACGAAGTCCAGCGTCATCAGCTCCTCGACGGCGCCGCGGTCGATGCTCTTGGGCCAGGCCCAGTCGAAGTCGGCCAGCGGCTTGAAGCGGCCGATGTGGGCGTCGCGAAGTCGGCGTTCCAGGCTGCGACGGCTGCGCTCGGCGGCCTCCCAGCCCAGCATCTGCGCCACCCAGCGCGCCTGCTCGGGCTGGGCCATCACCTCGCCCCAGTGCTCGAGCAGGCCGTGCAGGCGAAGGGTGCCGGCCTGCTCGCGAAGCGCGGCCAGTGGCGTGGTGAGGTCATTCATCGGGGTGCTCCGGTGGGGTGGGCTGTGGTAGGTCGTCCGGGCTGCCAAGTTCTCGGTCGTGATCCCGGTTGTGCTGGCGGTCATACGAGCGCAGGTCGTGGGTGCGCACCGGCGCGTCGCGCTTGGCCACGTGCTCGGGCAGCACCAGGGCCACCGGCGGGGGCTCGCCGCTGGCCGCGCGGGCGCGCTCCAGCGCCAGGCGCACGGCGTTGGGGTGCGCCACGTCGCGCGCCAGCGCCTCGGTGATGGCCGCCTGCAGTGCGGCGGCGCCCCAGCGGTCGAGCAGGCGCATCAGCGCTGCAGTGATCGAGCCCAGGTTCTCGCCACGCGCGCCGGCGCGTTGCAGCAAGACGGCACTGGCCGGTGCGGCCTGCGCCAAGCGATCGCAGGCGCGGTGGGCGCGCGCCGCCCGCTTGACATCGACCAGGCGCTGCACATGGCTGTCATCCTCGACCTGCACGTGGCTGTCCCAGCAGCGCCGGTGGCGCGCCAGCTCGGTGCTGCCGTCCAGCACGCGCACCCATTGCTCGTCGGCCAGCACGGTCAGCGTGCGCTGCACATGGGTGTGGGGCACCGAATAGTCGTTGGTGTCGAACCGGACGTAGGGCGTCTTGCCCACCTTGACGGCCACGCGCTCGCCCAGGGCGAAGGCCACTTCGGGCAGCGCCAGCAGACTTCGGCCCTCAGCCTCGAAGGCCTGGCGCACGCTCAGGCGGCTGTCTTCGGGCCAGCGCCGGTCGGCGGCCAGGCCGGTTGCCCAAGCTCGGGCCTGCGCGTTGAGGTCGTCCAGGTCGGTGAAGCTGCGCCCGGCGAAGAAGCTGTCGCGGATGAAGCGTATCGAGCGTTCGACCCGACCCTTTTGATTCCCGCGGGCCACCGCCACCGGGCGCGGCTCGAAGCGGCAGTGGCCGGCCAGCGCCAGCAGCTCGGGGTTGAAGCGGATCGCACTACCGCTGACATGATCCACGCGCTCGAGCACCGCGCTCTTCAGGTTGTCGTACAGGACGACCCGGGGGCAGCCGTTGAAGGCGCAGAAGGCCTCGACATGGCCGCGCAGGAAGCTGTCCATGCGAGCGTCCAGGAAGAAGCGCAGGAAGATCATGCGGCTGTGGCTGAGCACCATGACGAAGGCCATCAGTGGGCGCCGGGCGCGGCCTACTGCCAAGTGGCCGAAGTGAGCCCAATCGACCTGCGCCTGCTCACCCGGCAGCGTGCGCAGGCGCAAGTAGGCCTCGGCTGCCGGCCTCGGGCGCAACTCAGCGATGAGGTGGCGGAAGTGCGAGTCGCAGCCCACGTAGCCGCGCTCGCCGACCATGGCGTAGAGCCGCGCCGCGGTGAGCGTGGGGAACTTCGCCAGCGTCGCGAGGATGAAGGGCCGGTACACATCGATGCGGCTGGGCCGCAGCGGTGATGGCGGCACGGCTTGCCCGCCTCCGCCAGCACCCGGCGCACGGTGTCGCGGTGCACATGCAACTGCCGGGCGATGGTGCCAACCCGCCACCTCTCCGCCGCATGCAGACGCAGGATCTGCACAACCAGGTCAGGGGCTATGGTCATGGCGCCACCCTGGACGCGCGGGGCGCAGGCCATGACGAAGGAAGCCCTGGCGCACCCAGGCCGGCTGCGCCCTGGCACAGCGCCGGCACAGCCAGGGCGTGGTGGCGGTGGTCGCCACGGACATCGGGGTGGTGGCCGCCGTGTCCGCAGGCTCGGGTGCCGAGGTGGTGTGGTGTCCATGCGGCCAGTGGAGCCGCAGCCACCCCGAGCGGGCAACCCTGGTGCGTCACGTTCTGCTGGAGGTCCCCGCCGCTGCCATCGCCGCCACCGCCGCCATCACCGCGAGCACGGCAGCGTTGGCGCCAGCGCCGCGACCGCTCGGCGTGGGCAAGCCGGCCCCGCCGAGACCGTTGGTATCGGCGTGCGCTCTCGCGCCTAGCCGCGTCGCGCGCCAGGCGCCGACACTGCCGGCCACAGTAGCGGTTGCCACGATCGCAGTGGCTGCACAGCACGACCTGGACGCGGCAACGCGCGCACAGGAACAGGCGCCCTGGAGCATCCATGCACACCCCGGTCGAGAACCGAAGCTGCAGTGCTGGACGGACGCGTCCGAGCGGTGCCACACTGACGCGGCACCGCCTTCATCGGCACGGTGTAGGGCGCGGTACGGTCGTTCAAGCTTCCCCGCCAGAGAGACCGCTGCCGCGCCCACCTTCTTCGGCATGAGCGCTGTTGTATCCCGAGCGCCGCCCGTACTGCGCGCGCACCGCCGAAATCACAACCTCACCCTGATCCGCGTCGACTGCGTCGGCATAGCGCCCACGCCATCGGCAGCGCCTGCCCGGCCGCCCTGCAGGGCGGCCGGGCAGGCGCAACCCCTCGAACTCACCGGTCGATCAGCTCAAGATCAAATCCGCCGCCTTACCAGCGAATAGACGCGCTTCCTGACCAGCGTTCACACTGGGACAGCCGGGCACCGAATGGACGTCGCAGCGCGACCACCTGCTGCTGAGCTTGCTCTACAACACCGGCGCACGCGTGTCGGAGATCGTCGGGGTGCGCGTGGTCGACGTAGTGCTGGACGGGTCGGCCTGCGTGCACTTGCACGGCAAGGGCCGCAAGGATCGCTCGGTGCCGCTGTGGAAATCCACCGCGGCGGCCATCCGCGCCTGGCTCCACGCCAACCCGCAACTGCGTGCGTCGGCGGCATTGCTGCCCAATCGAGCCGGGCATCCGATGACCCGATGCAACGTGGCGCAGCGACTGGCGCTGGCGGTGCACAGAGCCGTCGCAGAACAGCCGAGTCTGAAGACCAAGCGCGTCTCCCCGCATACCCTGAGGCACACGACAGCCATGCACCTGCTTCAAAGCGGCGTGCCGTTCAACGTGATCGCGCTGTGGCTCGGCCACGAGAGCACCAACACGACACACCGCTATGTCGAGGCCAACCTGGAGATGAAGGAGAAGGCCCTTGCCCGGCTCCAGGCGCCCGATGTCAAGCTCCCACGATTCCGCGCCGACGACGACCTGATGAAGTTCCTGCAGAGCCTGTAACTATGGAAAGCGCGCCACGCCTGAACGCGGTCGTTGGCCGAGTGGTCGGCCGCGTCGGGCGGGGTGCGACTACACATAGTTGAGTGCTATGCATAGGGGTCGGGTCTTGTCGATCAGCCTGGCGGTCTCGACGCCAGCAAGCCGTCATCGAATCTGATGCCGGCCAGAGAATGTTCGCTTGCAGGTGACTTCGGTACCAGCCGGCGCAAGAGGTGCCATGTGCAAAACGGCCAATCGGGTCAGCGGCGCCGTTGCTTCAGACATGCCGGCGGCCCGGATCAACGATCAATCTCGCGCTGCAGCGCGTCGATGCCGTCCAGCACGCCGAGGAGCTTGTCGCCGAAAGGCGTGAACCTGTACTCGACGCGCGGCGGCAATTCGGGATAGGCCTGCTTTTCGAGGATGCCGAAACGGACCAGCTTGCTCAGGCGCTCGTTGAGCACCTTCTTGGACAGCCCTTCGATGGCGTGCTCCATTGCGCCAGGTCGGCACACCCCGCCGCGCACGGCACCGAGCACGGCCAGCGACCACTTGCAGCCGACGATGTCTTCGACCATGCGCGCCACATTGGGCGCCGCCGGCAGCTCTTGCTTCCGTGAGTTCATCGATCGACACCTGAAGGTGCCCGGGTCACCGTTTTGTACCTGCTGTTCAGGCGTCACGCTGCATGCTGCAATGCGCGCCTTTCAAGACCCGATTGTAGGAGTGCCCCATGCGCAAGATGCTTGTTCTCGCCGCCGCCCTTTCGATGACCTCGCCGTTGTTCGCAGCCGATCCGGCGCCCGTCCCCTACCCGGAGGGCTATCGTCATTGGGTCCACGTCAAGAGCATGACGATCAATCAGGGACATGCCCTGTATGACGCGTTCGGTGGCATCCACCACCTCTACGCCAACAAGAAGGCCGAGCAGGGCTACCAGAGCGGCAAGTTCGCCGATGGCTCCGTGATCGTCTTCGACCTGCTGGAAGCCAAGGCCGCGGACAACACCGTGCAGGAGGGCGCGCGCAAAGTGCTGGGCGTGATGCACAAGGACAGCCGCAAGTACAAGGGCACCGGCGGCTGGGGTTTCGAGGGATTCAAGGGCGACTCGAAGACCGAGCGCGCAGTCGGCAAGAACGCCGCGACGGCGTGTTTCCAATGCCACACCGCGCAGAAGAACAGTGACTACGTCTTCTCCACGTTCAGGAAGTGACCTCATGCATGGCGCCCGGGTGCGAACGCCGGCAACGCGCAGCGTGTTCGGTATCGACCCACCCGGTCAGCCGGCACCGCCATGGACGACGCGCGAGTGGTTTGGCATCGGCGACGCGCTACAGCTGGCCGACTTGCGCGGCAAGGTGGTGGTGTTGCACGCATTCCAGATGCTCTGTCCCGCTTGCGTGCACCATGGCCTGCCGCAGGCGCAGCGCATCCATGCGACGTTCGCTGCGTCGGGCGTCGCGGTGATCGGATTGCACACAGTGTTCGAACATCACACGGCGATGACACCAGTCTCGCTGCAGGCGTTTCTGCACGAGTACCGAATCGCGTTTCCGGTCGGCGTGGATGCACCGAGCGCCGATGCGAGCAACCCGATTCCGGTCACTATGCAGGCCTACGGCATGCAGGGAACTCCGAGCCTGATGCTGATCGACCGGAACGGACACTTGCGCCAGCACGCGTTCGGCGCCCTGGAGGACTTGGCTCTGGGGGCTGCCATCGCGACGCTCATCGCAGAAGGCGACTGACTCGAACGGCTCTGGAGAGCCGGTCTGTCAACGCGCCGCACTGCTTCGCCACGACGGATCGCTACGCCCGCATTGGAGCTGCCCACTGGGCGCCCTGAGCGGCTGCAATGGGTCGCTATGCAAAGCTTTCCATAGCGACCCCTATGCATAGGCGTCAGCTATGTTGAGTTCCTGGTGTGATGGGTCGTTCTGTCGAGGGAAGAGCGAGCGGTACGCCCGGCGCAGCTCAGCATAGTTTTCGCTCCCATCCTGTTGGCGCCCGTGCATGCAATGAGCTCCAACGAGCACTGGCCGACAGGCCTCCAAGCTCCACGCCCTCGGCAGCGATGCGGTGAATGCTTGCCTGTATTGGTTCATCTGGCACATGGCGTTGACACCTGCCCCGTGCTGTTGACGCAGAACTATGCGTAGGTCTTCGAGCCACCCTGCGACGACGGGCGTCATCGAACTTGCCATAGTTGCGATCTACGCATAGGGGTCGCAATGCATAGCTTTGCATTGCGACCCCTATGCATAGCACTCAACTATGTGTAGTCGCAGTCGGCACGATGGCAATCGATGAGCAACCACGCGGGCACCCTGCGGTCTCTGCCGTGAGCAGCTGTACGCGGGTACCTCGATGCGCGCGCCAGGCTGCTCAGCCGCACACGAGGGCGGCTCAACGGCGACTCATCGCTTTACACCGTGCTACCATTGTGCTTACGGCAAGTCGCAAGGAGCAGATCGTGGAAGTGGCAATCCGCAAAATGGGGAACTCGCAGGGCGTGTTGATTCCAAAGCCCATACTGGCTCAGGTTGGCCTGGAAGGCACCGCCGACCTGCAGGTGCGCGATGGCGTGATCGAGATTCGCGCCATCCACCGCAATCCGCGTGAAGGCTGGGCCGATGACGCGCGACGTCTGGCCGAGCAGGGCGGTGACGCGCTGGTCTGGCCGGAGCTCGCCAACGAGGGCGACGACGAACTGGTTTGGTGATGAAGACCGGTGACATTTGGCTGGCCCAGCTCGACCCGACGGTGGGCAGTGAGATCCAGAAGACCCGACCCTGCGTCGTGATCTCGCCCGACGACATGAACGCGCACTTGCGCACCGTGATCGTGGCGCCATGACCACCGGGTCGCGGCCGGCGCGCTTCCGCATCGCGCTCACCTTCCAGGGCAAGCAGGGCCTGATCGTGCTGGACCAGATCCGAACGCTCGACAGTGCGCGGTTGGTCAAGCGATTGGGTGCCTTGCGCCCGGCCACGCTGGCTGCGACGCTGCAGACTTTGCAGGCCATGTTTGCGCCATGACCCACGGGTCGGCAGTTGCGAATGCGCAGGCCGGTCTCGCTGCGCCGATCTACGTTGGTGGCGAGGCGAATCGATAACGCGGGGATGCCTACATTTGCCGAACTCCGCGTGCCTCCTCCAAAGTCGTGGGACGAGTGTGAGGCCATCGTATGTTCTGATCGGCAAGGCCCAGACGGCGAAGTCGTCGCCGCTCTGTTGAGATTTAGATGAGCCGCTCGCAGATGCCATGACTATGGGCGACCGCGTGGGACGCGATGAAACGTTGCCGCACGGCCCGGGACAGAGCAGAATGTCATCGGTTCGACCTCTCTTTGCTGCGCAGGCAGTGCGGGGGAAGAGGCTGGGGAACAGCGATGGCTGACAAATCTGTTTTCTCAATGGAGACAAGAACTTACGCCGCCGTTTCGAGTCCCATCAGCCACCCCAGGTAACACCGGGCACAGCTCGTCCAGCGGCCTCTCATCGCAAGGTGAGGGGCCGTTGTCGTTGGGGCCTGGAAGCGCGATCTGTGCGATAGGGGCAGAGCAAATCGTCTCGCGGATTTTGGTTGCCTGCACATCGAAACGACTCCCATCTTGCGGCGTGTTTCGAAATCAGCTTGAAGGCTGCACGCACAACAGCACGCTTCCCGCGCAGATCGGCTCATGTTGCTGTATGCTATTGTCATACACGCCCTGGAGTTTCATCATGCCCACCGTTCCCGCTGCTGTACTGAGTGTTCGCGTCAGCGCCAGTGAACGCGCATTGCTGGAGGCCGCGGCGGAGCAGGCACGCACCAATCTCAGTGACTTCGTCAGGCGGCGTGCTCTCGAAGCGGCCGAGACCGATCTGCTGGATCGTCGCGTCGTGACGATCCCGGCGAAGGACTGGGCCAAGTTCGAGGCCTGGGCCAGTGCGCCGGCGAAAGATGTGCCTGCGCTTCGCAAATTGGCCAAGAGCCGCCCCATCTGGCAGAAGTGACGGCAGAAGTGACCGCAGAAGTGACGGCAAGGGTGACGACCGGAGTGACTCCGCCAAGACCGCTTGCGGCTGAAGACGACACGGCGGAGTTTGACTGCGCACGCGATGCACTGAATCAGTGGTTCCGGCGCCATGCTTGGCGCAACCAGCAGTTGGGCGTGTCGCGGACCACTGTGGTGTGCGATCCGGCGACCGGAGGCATCGTCGGGTATGTGAGCTTGTCGGCCGCGCAAATCGAGCGGGCCTGGCTGCCCAAGGCACAACACCGCAACCGGCCCGACCCGATGCCCGCCATCCTGCTCGGTCAGTTGGCGGTGGATCTGCAATGGCGGGGGCGAGGGGTGGCGCGCTCGCTGATGTTCTATGCGCTCGGCACGGCGGTGCGCATGTCCAAGGCAGTCGGCTGCTTCTGTGTGCTCACCCATCCACTCGATGACGATGTGCGGGCCCTGTACGGCTCCAACGGGTTCGAGGACCTTCCGTTCGATCCCGCCCGCAGCATGGCTGTTCGCATCTCGGATCTTGTGCGCAATGGTTTAGGCGCTGCGGACTGAGGTGTCGGCTGGTATGCCTGGCTTGTGGGCCGAGGACGCTCTGGGCGCGTGCCGCGGCCGGGTGTTCCGCGTGATCGGAGGCCTGCGTCAGATCCCCTCAAGCCCATTCATCAACAGCTTGGTCGTGAGTTCGGCCACGTCCTCCAGTGAAAACGGGCCCTTTGCGTCGAACCAGGTGTATGTCCAATTGATCGAGCCGAAGGCAATCATGGTCAGCGCCGTCGTTTGGTGTTTGCGCAGGTTGATGGCCGGATTCACGGCCAGTATCAGCTCACGCAGCACCTGCGCATAGGCGCGCTCCAATGTGCGGATCTCCGCGCGCTGCTCGTCGGGCAGCAAGTTCATCTCGGAGAACAGCACGGCGTGATTGATGCGGTACTCGGCATAGATGCGCAGGCACTCGAGCACGAAGGCATGCAGGCGCACACGGGCGTCGGAGTGCTGGTCGACCGCGGCGCGTACGCGCGACGCGGCCAGCTCCAAGAACTCGTGCAACAGCGTGAACAGCACGGTTTCCTTGTTCGGGAAGTAGTGATAGATCCACGCCTTGGACGACGAATGGCAGGCCTTCGCGATTTCGGCGATCGACGTCCGGTGAAAGCCCTGCCGGCCAAAGAGTTCGGCTGAACGGTCCAGTATCAGCTGGCGCTTGTCGTCATGGTCCTTAGCTCGCACCCCCACCATGGGCAGCCTCCTCGATTCGAGCTCGATTATCTGCCATGACTGAAACGATCGTTCAAGGGAATACGACGAGGGTCTGACGGGTTGGCGGCGCCGGTACGTTGAGACGCCTGTGAGCGTTAGCCAGCCAAACTGTCAAGAACCTCTGCGCCGTGAGCAGCGGGGCTCCACCTTGTGGCTCATTGGCTGCAGCGGACCGGTGAACTCGCTCTCGCAGCCCGTTCGTCGGGCTCTTGCCGAAGGTGTACGCGAAGGTGAGGCCGATCCCTCGATGCAGGCCATCGTCGTCAGCTGCGAAGGCCGCACCTTCTTTGCCGGAGCCGATCTGGTCGAACTGGAGCAGGGCTTGCAGCAACCCGGCCTGCTGGAGTTCGTCACGGCCTGCGAGGACGCCAGCAAGCCCGTCATTGCGGCACTGCACGGCACGGTGTTCGGCGGCGGTGTTGTCGTGGCCTATGCCTGCGACCACCGCATCGCTGCCCAGGGCACGCGCTTCGCGATGCCCGAGGTCGGGCTCGGCCTGCTGCCCACGTTCGGCGGCACGCAGTACTTGCCGCGGCTTCTGGGCATCGAAGCCACCCTACAGCTGGTGATTGACGGTGCCGAATGGGACACCGACCGCGCGATGGAAGCCGGTCTGGTCGATGGCGTGGTGCCGTTCGACGAACTGCAGCATGCCGCCGATGCAGCGTCGCGGCAAGGTCTGCCCAAGCGACGGGTCCGTGATGCGCAGGCGCACCTGCAGGAGCCGCAAGCACAAGGCCAGGCGTTCGCAGATCGGCGCCTGTTCCTGGACGCGATGGCACCTGACTTCGAGGCGCCCCGAACCTGTCTCCAGGTCATCGAGAGAGGGCTGCAGGAGCCGCTGGCAGACGCCCTGCTGCACGAGCACGAGGCTTTCCTGAAGCTCCTCGCCTCAGCGCAGTCACGTCGCCTGCGCCGTCTCTTCTTCGCCGAGCGCGCGCTTCGGCGCGGTGGCTTCGACCGCCCGGCCGTCGAGGCCCGACTGCGCGCCGTAGGCCCGGACCCTGCGTCCTTGCTGCCGGCAAGTTACGCGTTGTTGCAGGAAGCTGCCATACCCGACGCAAAGACGCTGGACGCCCTGCTCGTGGCGGTCTTCGGCCTGCCGAGGCACCAACCCAGCCTCATCGACGAGTTGCTGGAGGCCCCCGCTTGAACTTCGAGTTCCCCGAAGACTGCACAGCCATCGCCAGCGAAGTGCGGCGCGTGCTGGCCAAGGCTTGCCCGATGGACGAGGTCAGGCGCTGCCTGGATCAGCGTTGCGCCAGTGGCACGACGTGGCGTGCGCTGGCGGATCTGGGCGTGCTCGGTGCCACTGTGCCCGAGCGCTGGGGCGGCAGCGGCCTGACGCCGCTGCAACTGGCCGCCTGCGCTGAAGAGATCGGCCGCGCCTGCGCACCGGTGCCCACGCTGGCAAGCACCTATCTCGCCACAGAGGCCTTGCTGATGGGTGACAGCGACGCGCTGCGGGAGCAGTGGTTGCCGGGGCTGGCCCAAGGGAACGTCGTGGGCAGCGTGGCTTTGACCGCCGGCACGCTGCGCTGCAGTGCCGGCCAGGTGACGGGCCGTCTGCAGCGTGTGCCCGCAGGCGCTGCCGCGACCTTCGTGATCGCGGCCTGCGACGGAGTGCTGCTGTGCATCGACCTTTCGGGGCCCGGCGTCGCTCGGCGCGATCTGCGTGTGCTCGACCCGGGCGCACCACTGGCCGACATCGATCTTGACGGCGCACCGGCAGCGGTGCTCGGCGACGCGCAGGCCCTCGACACTCTGCTCGACCGCGCCGCAGCCTTCCTGGCGTTCGAGCAACTGGGTGGCGCGGACCGGGCGCTCGAGATGGCTCGCCACTACGCGCTGCAGCGCCGCACCTTTGGCCGCGTGGTGGCCTCGTATCAGGCCATCAAGCACAAGCTGGCCGACATGTGGGTGATGAACGAGCTTGCCCGCGGGCATGCCTACCACGCGGCCTGGGCGCTGGCCCACAGCCCGCAGTCGCTGCCGCTGGCCGCAGCCGGCGCACGGGTGGCGGCCAGCGCGGCCTTCGAGCAGGCGTCACACGAGAACCTGCAGGTGCACGGCGGTGTCGGCTACACCTGGGAAGCCGACTGCCACCCGTTGTACAAGCGGTCGCTGTCCACCTCACTGGCGCTGGGTGCGCCGCCGGTCTGGAAGCGTCGCATCGTCAAGCACCTGGCTGCGGCACGCGGAGGCCACGATGGACTTTGACGACACCCCCGCCGAGGCCGCCTTTCGCGCCGAAGTGCGCGCCTGGCTTGAAGCAAACGCCGAACCCAAGCGCCACGCACGCGACTTCGTTGGCGACGGTCTGCCACCGCATGAACGTCTGGCTGCAGCCCGCGCCTGGCAGGCCAGGAAGGCCGCCGCTGGCTACGCGGCCGTGACCTGGCCGCGAGAGTTGGGCGGCTTGGGCGGCACAGCGGTGCAGCAACTGATCGTGCGCCAGGAAGAGAGCCGCTTTCGCAGCAGCTTCGGCATCTTCGAGATCGGCCTGGGCATGTGCCTGCCCACCTTGATGGCCTATGGCAGCAAAGCGCACAAGGCGTGCCGCATCCGGCCGGGTCTGTACGGCGAGGAAATCTGGTGCCAGATGTTCAGCGAGCCGGCGGCCGGCTCGGACGTGGCCGGCGTTCTCACTCGGGCCCGGCCTGACGGCCACCACTGGGTGGTCAACGGCCAGAAGGTCTGGACCACCGGCGCGCAGTTCTCCGACTTCGGCCTGCTTCTTGCGCGCACCGACCCCACCGCGCCCAAGCACGCCGGACTGACGATGTTCTTCGTCGACATGAAAAGCCCTGGCATCGAGGTGCGCCCCATCCGCCAGATGGACGGCGACAGCGAGTTCAACGAGGTCTTCCTGACCGACGTGCGTGTGCCCGATGACCAGCGGCTGGGCGCGGTGGGTGCGGGCTGGAAGGTGGCGTTGACGACGCTGATGCACGAACGCCTGTCGGTCGGCGCCGAGATCGGGCTGCTCAACTTCGACGCACTGTGGGCGGTGGTGCAGGGCGCCGGTTGTCTGGACGAGCCGCTGGCCGTTGAGCACCTGGCCGATGCCTGGGTTGCCGAAGAGGGGCTGCGGCTGCATCACTGCCGCAGCCTGACCGCGTTGTCGCGTGGCGGCACGCCGGGGCCCGAGCAGTCCATCGCCAAACTGGTGAAGGCGACGTTGGCGCAGCACATGGCCACTTTCGCGCTGCAACTGCGCGGCGAGGCGGGCCAGGTGGGCGACGCCGACCCGACCTCGGACGCGTACGTCGTCGAACGCACCTGGACCCGGGCAGCCGCCATGCGCATCGCCGGCGGCACCGACGAGATCTTGCGCAACATCATTGCCGAGCGCGTGCTCGGCCTGCCCGAGGAAGCCCGGCTGGACAAGGGCATCCCTTTCAACGAGATACCGCGATGAGAGTGTTTCTGACTGCTGACATCGAGGGGGTGGCGGGCATTGCCCACTTGCCTTCCACCGGGCCGGGGCGCTTCGACTACGAGGCCGGCCGCCGCTGGATGACCGCCGAGGTGGTTGCCGCCTGCGAGGCCGCGCAGCGCGCCGGCGCCACCGAGGTGCTGGTGACCGATGGCCATGGCAGCGCGCACAACATCCTGTTCGACCAGTTGCCGGACTTCGCGCGCCTGATCCGGTCGTGGCCGCGACCGCTGGTGCAGATGCAGGGCATAGACGATGGCCACTTCGACGCGGTCGTGTTCATCGGTCACCACGCCAGCGCGGTGGCCATGGACGGCGTGCTGGCGCACACCTTCGTGCTGGCCTTCCGAGACGTGCGGGTCAACGGTGTTTCGCAGAGCGAAACCACACTCAACGCGATGCTCGCCGCGCACTACGGCGTGCCGGCGGTGTTCACGTCAGGCGACGATGCCTACATCGCGCACTGCCGTGAACGCCTGCCGGGCATCGAAACGGTGGTCACGAAGAAGACCAGCGGCTTCACCTCCATCGACAGCCTGAAGCCTGCGGTGGCGCAACGCCTGATCGGCGAAGGCGTGGAACGTGCGCTCAGGCGCCTGTCGGACTTCGCGCCGATGGAATTGCCGCGCAGCTTTGACGTGGAGATCGACTTCTCCGACCGCAGCCAGCCCGAGATGTGGGCCTGGCTGCCTTGGTGCGAGCGGCGCGGCCCGCGCACCATCGGCTGGAAGTTCGCGTCCATGCCAGAGGTGATGCGGCTGATCGGTTTCGCTTCTTTCTACCAGAGCCATGGCGTGCCGCGCTACGGCGAGGGCACGCCCTGATGGGGGTCATCGCATCTCTTTAGAAGATTGACACGGTGGCCGCTGACAAAGCCGTCACCAGCGCGATGCGGCGTCCAGGCAGGCAGGGATTCGTGCCGCACCCGACCCAGGTGAATTGGCGGTTTCGACTGCCCGAAGGGTGTCACTCCAACCTCCGCGGAACGCTCCGGTGCAACGTCGAGCGGTATGCGGACGTCTCGGTCGAACGCGTCGCCCGCAAAGCCACGACCAAGTCGGCCCAGTGATGCCTGCCGGTTGTGCAGGCGTGGACCGAATGTCGGCAAGGTGGCAGTCTGCTGACCGTCACCCGCGACTGCTCACCGGCGGCCAACGACCCCTATGCATAGGCGTCAGCTATGTTGAGTTCCTGGTGTGATGGGTCGTTCTGTCGAGGGAAGAGCGAGCGGTACGCCCGGCGCAGCTCAGCATAGTTTTCGCTCCCATCCTGTTGGCGCCCGTGCATGCAATGAGCTCCAACGAGCACTGGCCGACAGGCCTCCAAGCTCCACGCCCTCGGCAGCGATGCGGTGAATGCTTGCCTGTATTGGTTCATCTGGCACATGGCGTTGACACCTGCCCCGTGCTGTTGACGCAGAACTATGCGTAGGTCTTCGAGCCACCCTGCGACGACGGGCGTCATCGAACTTGCCATAGTTGCGATCTACGCATAGGGGTCGCTATGCAAAGCTTTCCATAGCGACCCTCAGCTGCCGTTCGAGGTTCCCCGAAGCTGCCCGACATCCAAGCCTCAGCTCAACGCGCCTCGGGTCCGTGAAGCAGCCGTTCGTGGCCTCCAGGAATCGGCCGGTGATCGGCTATGCCAGACCGAGAGCGGACTTCAGTCCAGTGAGGCGCTTCATCCTGGTCATGCAACCGAGCGAGGACTGGCAGAGTCCATCTGTCCCGCGCGGGCTATTTCGCGAGGTGCGCCGCTTGCCTAGCATGCGAAGGGACAGCAGCGCTGTGGTTGGCGGCAGCCTGCACCGCCTTGCTTGTCTTGCGCCCTGCGTCACCAGCGAGCTCGTCCATGGACTCCTTTGCGTTTCTCTCACAGCACACGTTCCTGAAGGTGCCCCCTGCCGGCGCCGACACGCCCTTTGCCGTGGCTGGCATCGCCTGGGACGGTGCCGTGACCAACCGCCCCGGCGCCCGTTTCGGGCCGCGTGCCATCCGCGAAGCCAGCCACATGTTCTGCGACGCGCTGCATCCCCACTTCGATGTGTCGCCCATCGGTGTGCTGGGTGACGCAGGCGATCTGCCGCTGCCCAATACCAGCCTCGATGGCATGCGAACAGCGATGCAGCCGTTGGTGGCGCAACTGCTGAAGGCGCACCACATGTGCTGGCTGGGCGGCGACCATTCCGTTACGCTGGGTCTGCTGCGGGCCTACCGCGAGCAACTGGGCCGCCCGCTGGCCGTGATTCACTTCGACGCGCATTGCGACACCTGGGCCAGCCACTTCGACGAGCCCAGCGGGCACGGCACCTGGGTGTGCGAAGCGATGACCGAGGGCCTGGTGGTGGATGCCTGCTTCACGCAGCTCGGCATCCGCTCATCGGCAGCCCGTGAAGAGCGCGAATACGTCCTGGATCGCGGCGGCCAGGTCTTCACAGCCCGCCAGTTGCGCGGGCTGGAGAGCCCCGCCCAACTATCTGGGGTACTCGACGCCATCCGCCAACGCCTGGCCGAGCACGGCAACCCGCCTGTGTACCTGAGCCTGGACATCGATTGCCTGGACCCGGCCTACGCGCCTGGCACCGGCACGCCGGAGCCGGGCGGCCTGACGACCAACCAGGTGCTTACCGTGCTGGAAGAACTGGCGGATCTTCCGTTCGTCGGCATGGACTGCGTGGAGGTGTCGCCGCCCTACGATCACGCCGAGCTCACCAGCCAGGCCGCCGCGGCTTTTGTCTGGACCTACCTGAGCGGGCGGGTGGCGGCGAGCGCGTAGTGCATCGTTGCGCCCACTCCCCCATCTGAAGTGCTGCTTGCGCACCGGCATGAAGACAACCGCAGACGAACGTGGCAGGGTCGACCCCGAATGGGAGCCGAAGGACCTGATTCGAGCCGAGACAACGTGTGGGCCTGTGCTGGGCCGCCGGGGCCAAGCGGTGCAGATCTTTCTTGGCATCCCGTTCGCGGCGCCTCCGGTAGGAACCCTGCGGTTCAAGCCACCTGTTCCGGCCGAACCCTGGACGGAGCCGCGCCATGCGACGGCATACGCACCCGCTTGCCCCCATCTGCTCTACGACGACCCCACCGAGCAGGGCGCCGACGTGATGGGCGAGGACTGCCTGGCGTTGAACGTGTGGACGCCTGAGGTCGACCGTGAGCACCGCCCGGTCATGGTTTGGATCCACGGCGGGGGCAATGTCGGCGGCAGTGCGCGCAACAGCCAGTACGACGGGGCCAAGCTGGCCCGACGCGGTGATGTGGTGGTTGTCACCCTTCAGTACCGCCTGGGAGTTCTGGGCTTTCTCGACTTCTCCGACATAGGAGGTGACGCGTTTGCTGGAGGCGGCAATGCCGCGTTGCTGGACGTGATCGCTGCGCTCGAGTGGGTGCGTGACAACATCGAGTCCTTCGGAGGCCACCCTGGCAAGGTCACGGTCTTTGGCGAGTCCGCCGGCGCTGACCACGTGCAGCGTTTGCTGTGCGCGCCGCGGGCACGGGGGCTCATTCACCGGGCCATCGTCCAGAGCGCGATGCTCACCGACCTGCATCCCAGGGAGCGATCAGCGCGCAACGCGTTGCAACTGCTTCAGGCCAGCGGCGGCAGCCTGCGCGAACTGCAGGACCTGCCCTGGCCAGCCCTGCTGGCCCTGGGTCAGCGCGCCGGTTTCGAGTTCCCGTGGTGCAAGCCCAACCTGGATGGCGTCGTGCTTCACGAGCAGCCTCGGCAAAGCATCGCCCACGGCCGTTGCGCGCAGGTGCCGCTGCTGATCGGCACGACACTGGAGGAAACGCGGTACTTCGCGGCGGTCTGTGCCGATCCGAACGACCGCACGGTGTTCCCTGATGCGTTCAGCGACTGCATCCTGGGCGACCCCGCGGGGCTCGAACCCTGGCTCGGCCAACGCGCGCAGGCGGTCATCGACCTGTACCTGAAGGCGTACCCGACGCGCCTCGAGGCTGCGATCGCGATGTCGACCGATGGACTGATGCGTGTCATGTCCACCCGCTTCGCGGCGGCCTACGGCGAGCATCAGCCCACCTGGTTGTACCTGTTCGCGTTCCGCTCACCGGTCATCGGTCGCACCGGGCAGGCTTACGGCGCTTACCACTCGGTGGAGATTCCCTTCGTGTTCGGAAATGATGGACCGCTGGAAATCGCAGTGACGGCGCCACGGCTGCAGTGGGGTGACCTCTCCGAGCAGATGATGGATGCCTGGACCCGATTCGCGCGTGATGGCGACCCCAACACACACTCGCTGCCGCACTGGCCCTGCTACGACGCTGCGAGGCGGGCGACGATGACGCTGGGGCCGACGTGCGCGGTTGTCGATGATCCGCGCGGGCAAGAGCGAGCAGCCTGGGACGAGGCCCCGCTCGAGAGCGTGCGCTATTGGCCACCGTGCCTGCACTGAGCCACGGCTGCACCACGACCGGCGCGGCGGCGGGGGGCGCAGCATCCATGAACGCCGGCTCCCGGTCACAATGTTTCTTCATGGGCACCCACCTCAGGACGAAGCGAGACGCTGCGCACGTTCCGCAAGCGACGCTGCTGTCCACGGGCGAAACTGCCGCTGCACAGCCGCCGAATTTGCTGCAGCGTCTCAGCGACCAGGCGCGCCAGGCTGTGCTGGCGCTCGGCCGACGCCGCGACTATGCAGTGGGCGATTTGCTGTTCCGGCAGGGTGATCACCACGACGGCGTGTTCCTCATCGAAGAGGGCTTGGTGCGCTCGTTCTATGTCTCCGAAGATGGCCGCGAGTTGACCTTGGGCTTCTGGACAGCAGGCCACTATGTAGGTGCGCCACAGATGTTCGGCGGCGGGCGCCATGCCTGGACCTCGGTGGCGGTCAGCGGATCGCGTTGCCTGTGGCTGCCCGGACCACAGCTGCGTTCACTGGCGCAGCAGTGGCCGGAGTTGGCGCTGGCACTCATCGATGCGTTGGTGCACAAGTCGCAGTGCTATTGCGCACTGCTGCAACTGCTGGCAACCCAGTCCATGCGCGTGCGTCTGGCACGGCTGCTGGCCATGCTGGCTGCGAGCGAGGTTGGCTCATGCACCACGCTCAGCCATGGCGACATGGCGCGCATGATCGGCTCGACACGGCAGTGGGTCTCGATCACCCTGGCCCGGTTTGCCAGGGAAGGCCTGATCGCGAAGGACCCCAGTGGTGGCATCAGGGTGACACAGCCGCAGCAGCTCGCACAGCTGCGCTGAGACGACGCCACTCGCACTTCGCTGGCAATTAGTTGCTGGCCCGGCACCTGGGTCTTGAGGACACTGCTTCGAAGCGGGTGTGTTCCTGCAGACCATCGGAGGCGGACCTATGTCGGTACTTGATCGATCCATCACCAGGCGGTCGGCTTGTCTGGCTACCTTGGCTCTGGCCTTGCCAGGTGCCCCCGCCATGGCGCAGGACTTCCCGGCACGGCCGCTCACCTTGGTGGTGCCTTACCCGCCAGGGAGCGCAACCGACGTGCTGGCTCGACTGCTGGCTCCCAAGCTGTCGGAGTCCATGCGGCAGAACGTGATCGTGGAGAACCGAGGGGGTGCGTCCACCAACCTGGGCACCGAGTTCGTCGCGCGCGCCGCGCCAGACGGCTACACGGTCCTGATCCAGGCGCCCAACATCGCCACCAACGAGTTCGCCTTCAAAACCCTGCGTTGGAAGCGTGACGACTTTACGCCGGTCACCCTGCTGGTGCGTTGGTCCAACGTTCTGGTCGCTGGTCCTTCTGCGACGGTGCGCGACTTCAAGCAACTGGCCGCAGCCAGCAAGGCCAATCCGGCCGCCTACAACTATGGGTCACCCGGCGTGGGATCGCTTGCGCATCTGGCCATCGAGATTCTCAAGCAACGCGGCCATCTGACGATGGAACATGTGGCGTTCACCGGTCCGGCTCCCATGATGACCAGCCTTTTTGGTGGCCACATCCAGTACGCGGCCACCAACCCGGCCAACTTCATGTCTCACCTGCGCGAAGGCAAGCACAGGCTGACCCCGCTGGTGGTGCTGGGCGCACAGCGTGATCCCTCTTTGCCCGAGGTGCCGGCGCTGGCAGAGCTGGGAATCACTGGGGTGGAGTCCAACGGATGGCTGGGCGCCTTGGTGCCTGCGCGTACGCCACTACCCGTGGTGGCGCGCCTGAATGCGGAGCTGCTGAAGGCCCTGAAGGCGCCCGATGTCCAGGAACGACTGAGGTCCTTGTATCTCGAGCCCATGGGCAGTACCCCCGACGAGTTCGGCCGCTTCATCGAGGCCGAGCACAGGAAGTGGGCAGATGCCGCTCGCGCCGCAGGTATTCAGCCGGAGTAGGGCGTGACCGCAAGCCTGCGAAAGGTCCTGGTCATCAAGGAGTCCGTGCTGGCCGAGGCGGGCTCCCCTGCTGTGCGGGCGGTCACAAGGGCTGCCATCATGCTGATCATCACCAATCCAATGGCTGGCCGCTACGAGCGCGACCTTGCTGCGCTGATCGATCTGGGGCCCTTGCTGGCCGAGCAGTGGCTGCCGCAGGCGGTAGCCTTGCTCGAAGGGCCTGTCGTGGCCTATGGCAAGGCCGCTATCGTCGGGGTGCAGGGGGACATTGAGCACGCGGCCGCCGTGCTGCACCCCAAGCTGGGGAGAGCAATGCGCCTTGCAGTGGGCGGCGGCGAGGCCGTCATCCCGTCGACGGCCAAGGTTGCCAGCGCGGGTGCCCGTATTGATGTGCCGTTGGGCCACAAAGACAACGTCTGGAGCTTCAACGAAATCGACACGATGACGCTGGGCGTGGAGGACGCGCCCCGGCCTGATGAGATCTTGGTGGTGATGGCTGTCAGTGACGGCGGCCGCCCCGACCCGCGGGTCGGTGTCGGACGCGCGGCTGCCTGACATCTTCGATCCTGGTTTCCGAACCCCCCGCTTGCGAAAGCCCTGCCCATGACCACACGACCCTTGAAAGACCATGGCGCGCCGGCGCCACATCTGCGTACGCTGTTGCGCGGCGGCGGCGTTGTCGCTTTTGACGGCAGCAGGCACGTTCACCTCAAGCGTGGCGACGTGGTCTTCTGCGGTGGCCGCATCGAGTATGCCGGGCCGCAATGGGTTGAACGGGCAGATGCGCCCGTGCACGAAACCATCGACACCACCGGCAAGCTGGTCGTACCTGGGTTGGTGAACACGCATCTGCACGTCACGGACACGCCCTTCACCCGCGGCTGGCTTGATGACTATGCCTCGTCGGCCCAGGCCGGTGCTGCCAGCAACGTCACTGCCTTGTACAGGCTTCTGCCCGCTGTGCGGGCGGCTGCGTTGGCCGAAGACCAGTTGGCTGCTGCCGAGTGCGCCTTCTCGGAATTGCTGCTGTCGGGATCGACCACGGTCGTGGAATTGGGGTACGACGAGGAGATGGGCGATCGGGGTGACATGGCCACCCCCCGTGCGGTGGGTGATATCGCCGGGCGGCTGGGCCTGCGCTGCTACCTGGCCCCGCGCTACCGCAGCCGCTACTGGAAGTTGGGCCCTGACGGCGCGCCGGCCTACTTCAGCTACGAGGGCGACGGGCTGCCGAGAATGCGCGCATGTGTGGAGTTGCTGGGTGAGATCCATGGCACCCATCAGGGCCGAGTGCGCGGGATGCTGGCGCCGGGCCAGGTCGACACCTGCGAACCTGCGCTGCTAAGGGCAACCCGCGAAGCCGCTGACAAGACCGGGTACCTCATCCAGTTGCACGCGGGCCAGTCTCCTTCGGAGTTCAGACGCATCCGGCAGCAGCACGGTTGCACGACCCTGGAGTATCTGGATCGCTTGGGTCTGCTCGGGCGCGACTTGATTCTGGGACACAGCATGTTCTTCTCGGAATCGGGCGATGTCGATGAATGCAACAGCGTCGAACTGCAGCGCCTGCGTGACAGCGGTACCCACTTGTGCCACCTGCCGTGGGTCAAGGCGCGCCAGGGCACGGTGATGCGGTCGTTCGCCAAGTACCGGCGACACGGCATCCAGGTCTGCCTGGGAACGGACACCTATCCCTTCGACATGTTCAACGAGATGCGCATGGCTGCCGCGATGTGTCGCGTGGCCGACGGGTCGCCGCAGGCGGTCACCGCCGCAGAGATCTTTCATGCCGCAACCGTGGGCGGGGCGCAGGCCCTGCAGCGCGATGACCTGGGACGCCTGGCTGCCGGCTGCCAGGCCGACATCGTCCTGGTCGATGTCAACCGGCCCCACGCCGTGCCCTTGCGCGATGCCATACAGCATCTGGTGCTCAGCGCCAGCGCAGCAGATGTGGACAGCGTCTTCGTTGCCGGGCGGCGTGTCGTTGATCGCCGTGAACTCGTCTACGGCAACCTGGGTGATGCCGTGGCCCGTCTGGCGGAGGCCGGTGAGCGGGTCGAGGCCCGGGTGCGCGTGGAGTGATGGCCATCCGTCCGCTGACGGCATGGCTTGAGCCTTGACCACGGTCGAACTGCTGGCCAGCCTGGCCATCCTGGCGCTGGCGGCCTTCACGCAAGGCGTATTCGGACTGGGCTTCGCGATGGTGGCGACGCCCCTTCTGGCGCTCTTTCTGGACTATCGATCCGCGGTCATTCTCTCGGCGGCGCCGATGTTGATATTGGCTGGCAAGTGGCTCGTCGCCAACCGTCGAGCCATTCGCCACTCGGGTGTGCCATGGTCGCTCTTGCCCGGCATCGTGCTCGGTTCGGTCACGGGTGTGTGGTTGCACGTGGCGTTGCCAGAACGCATGTCGCTGCTCTTGCTGGCCGCGTTGCTGGCCTTCAGCGTTGCCGTGCCCTGGTGCCTGCAGCAGATTCGCGCGGATGTGTCCTTGGCCTCGCGCCGGGCAACACCCTTGTTTGGCGTGCTGGCCGGCGTCACGGAGACAGCCCTGAACGTCGGCGCTCCCTTCATGGTGCTGTTCGGCGGGCTGGGCCGATTGTCACGGCTCCAACAGCTCATCGCGCTCAACACCTGCTTCTTTGTTGGCAAGGTCATACAGCTCAGCCTGCTGGCGACGACTTCCTGGCCGGTGTCCTTGCTGCCGCTGCTGTTTGCGGTGGCTGTCAGCTTGGTCTTCTACCGCTTGGGAGATCGACTTGCAGGCCAATACCCCGAGGCCGCGTTTCGTCGGCTGCTGGGGATGTTCCTCAGCTTGATGGCGGCTTGCCTGGTCGTGCGTGCAACCCTCGGCACTTGAAGCCCCCTTGATGGCTGGAAGGGCTGCGCCGACACGCGTCTGTCATGTCGACCCCGACTCTTCCCGGTCAGTTGCGCCTCAGCCTCTTCACAAAGGGCGCCAGCGCCAGTGCTTTGGCTCGCTTCGTCGACGGCGTCATCGACGAAGAAGCGCGCCAGGACGTTGGTGTCAAGAGCCCTCATGACTTGCCGCGCCGCGTGCGGTTGAGCAGCTCGGCGGGATCAAAGTCTTCAAGCTTGCGCGCAACGCCGCGTACCGGTGCCTTGACCATGCCTGCCAGCCCGGTGATGTCGGCCGTTGCCACCGCCCGCACCACACGCAGCTTCAGTCCGTCGGGTTCTTCGTGCACCTCGATTCGGGCGCCCGCGCCCATACAGCGGGACTCCTGGACGGCCACGAGGCCACCACGCACTGGTCGGCGGCCGACGAGTTTGGCCGCCGCTTCCCGGCTGTGCGCTTGAAGCCGGGCGTGTTGTACGTGGATGCGGGCCAGGTCGTCACCTCGGCCGGTACGGCCGCCGGGTTGGACTGTGGCCTGCACCTGCTGCGACGCCACTATGGCGCGAACGTAGCCAACCGCGTGGCGCGGCGGCTGGTGGTGGCACCGCATCGGAAGGGGGGCCAGGCCCAGTTCATCGAGCATCCCCTGCCCGATACCCAAGGCGATGCGCGCATTACCGCCCTGCTCGACCGTGTGCGCGCATCGCTGGCCGACGACCACGACCTCGACCGCATGGCCGACGGCGCAGCGATGAGCCGCCGCAACTTCACGCGCCATTTCCGAAAGGTGACGGGTACGACGCCCAAGCAATGGCTGTTGAGCGAGCGGCTTGCGTTGGCGCAGCGCTTGTTGGAAGCCACGGCCGAGCCCGTGGAGCGAATCGCGCAACGGGTCGGCTTTGCGTCGGCCACGGTGCTGCGCTTGCACATGCGCAAGGCTTTCGGGTTGACGCCGGTTGCCTGGCGGCAGGGGTTCTCAGGTACCTTGCATGCCGGGCAGGCCGGCAATGCCCTGGACGAGCGACTACTTCCCGCCAGTGGCCATTGATCGCCTATTGCGCACGCTCAGGCAAGACGTTCCGAATGATGGTGATGAGCTGGTCAATGTCCGCACTGGGATTGGCCGCCACATTGCGGAACCACTTTACACCGCCAATAGAGGTTGTCGACGTGGAACCAACAGGCAACTGGTGCATGACCTGGTCAAACAAGTTTGCGTCTCCAGGACGCCAAACCACAATGCCGGTTTGAGGTTCTGCATAAAGCGCAAGGCGCTCGTCAGCAGCCACAAAATCACTCAAGCGGCGCGCAAGGTCCATGCAATGCTCGATACGCTGCGCAACGCCTTCACGCCCCCAGGCCAGCAGCGTTGCCAGAAGGGCCGTGGCAGCCGCACCGTGGGAGCCAAGAACGCCCACATTGGGGGTGGCCAGGTAAGCCCCACCGAAGCTCACCGCCGCGTGGGCCTTCTCGGTGTCCTTGAACAAGACCAGCGCAGACTCCTTGGGTTGAAAGAGCCACTTGTGCGCCGATACGGCAACGGAGTCTGCCGACTCGATGCCTGCAAGCAGCTGGGCGAACTTGCTCAACCGCAAAGGCCCAGCCCAGGCCGCATCGACATGGGTCCAAGCTGCCCTGCATGCCAAATCAAGTGGGTCGATGGCACCTGTACTGGTTGCGCCGGCGGTAAGGACCAAGGCGGATTTGCGCAGGTCGGCTGGCAATTGCCCCGCATCCATCGAACCGTTGGCGTCTGTGGGCACGCTCAGGTATCTGAGACCCAAGATATGAGCCGCTTTTGCAATGGAGAGATGCGCCCCGGCCGATGCAACCACCTCGGTAACGCCTGCGCACTCTCGCGCTGCCCACAACGCGGTCAAGTTGGCCACTGTCGAGCCCGGCGTCATGTGCCCGCCATTCATGCCGAAGAATGGTGCGAGCCATGCCACGACCCGCTCTTCCATCTGGCGAGCGACAGGTGATGTGGCCGGGTGAAGCAGGTTCTGATTGAGCGACGCGTTCCAAAGCGTCATGGCCCAAGTGACCCATGGGGTTGGCGGGTCCATGTGGGCAAATGATGTGGCCTCGCCCAAACGCGCCGCGCCTCCAAGAATGCTCGGTGCCAGCGCGGTCAGTGCAGCCGAGGATCCGATCCCGAACGGTGGCAGTTCTGTCGGCAGGTCGAGGCGTTCCGCCCTGCTGAAATCACGACCCATCAACTCGACGGCTCGATGCAATCCGTCCGAGTCGAAGGCGAATTCCTTGTCCATGCTGCTCATCTCGTTTTCCGGGATCTGAGGCACTTGGCCTTCGCCTTCGCCCAACCAACCAGCCCGTTCGGGGCGGCCATTGTGTGGCCTTGTCTCAACGGGCGCTGCGTCGCCCGGGGTCGGTCAATGGCCCAGCGCCAGTCCCGAATTGCGCCGCGGATCGTTCGCGCCATAGAAGCGGTTCTTGCCCACCGGCTTGCCATCCAGCGTGGGGGCGCCCACGATGATGGCTGCCATGTGGTTGGCCGGCTGCGGGTTGCCGAACTTGTGACCCATGGCCTCCAGCATCTTCTGCGTGTCCGGGCTGAGCGCAAAGCGCTCCAGGTTGGTGGCCTCTGGCAGCCACTGTTGGTGGAATCGCGGGGCATCGACCGCCTCCTGGATGTTCATGCCGTAGTCGATGACGTTGACGATGGTGTGCAACACCGCCGTGATGATGCGGCTGCCACCAGGCGTGCCCAGCACCATCAACGGCTTGCCATCCCGCGTGACGATGGTCGGGCTCATCGATGACAGCGGCCGCTTGCCGGGCGCGATGGCGTTGGCCTGGCCCTGCACCAGCCCGTAGAGGTTGGGCACACCCACCTTGGCGGTGAAGTCGTCCATCTCGTTGTTGAGCAGCACGCCCGTGCCCGCGGCTGTGACGCGCGCACCGAACCAGTCGTTGAGCGTATAGGTCACGCTGACCGCGTTGCCGAACTTGTCGACGATGCTGTAGTGGGTGGTGTTGCTGCCCTCGTGCGGGGGGCTGCCGGGAACGATGTCTTTGCTGACGCCGGCCTTGGCGGGGTTAATGACGTCGCGAAGCTTCTGCGCATAGCCCTTGTCGAGCAGGCGCTGCAGCGGGTTGGTCACGAAGTCCGGGTCACCCAGGTAGGTGTTGCGGTCCATGTACGCATGGCGCATCGCTTCGATCTGCACGTGCACGGCTTGTGCCGAGCGGAAGCCCCAGTCTTTCAGCGGGTAGCCTTCCAGCACGTTGAGGATTTCGCAGACGATGACTCCACCCGAACTGGGCGGCGGTGCGCTGACGACGCGGTAGCCGCGGTAGTCGCACTCCACGGGCTTCATTTCACGCGTGCGGTACTGGTCCAGGTCGGCCTGGGTGATGATGCCCTTGCCGGCCTGACTGCTGGCCACGATGGCCGCGCCCACCGGCCCCTGGTAGAAACCGCGCTCACCCTCGTCGCTGATGCGTCGCAGCGTGCGCGCCAGGTCCTTCTGCACCAAGGCCTGGCCTACATCGAAGGGCTGGCCCTTGTTCAGGAAGATGCTGGCCGTGGCCGCGTCCTTGGCGAAGTCGGCGGTGGCTGCGCGCAGCATGTCCACGTCACCCTGTTCCAGCTCAAAGCCCTGCTCGGCGTACCGGATGGCAGGGGCCATCAGCGCGGCGCGCTTCATCGTGCCGTACTGTTTCAGCGCCAGCTCAAGCCCATGCACCGTGCCGGGCACAGCCACAGCCAGGTGCCCCTTGGTCGACAGGCCAGGCACGACATTGCCGTCGGGGCCGATGTACATGTTGGCGGTGGCCGCCAAGGGCGCCTTCTCACGGAAGTCGAAGAAGGTCTTGCGGCCATCGGCAAGCTGGATGGTCATGAACCCGCCGCCACCCAGGTTGCCCGCAGCCGGGTACACCACCGCGAGCGCGTAACCCACCGCCACCGCCGCGTCCACTGCGTTGCCGCCGTCCTTCAGCACGTCCACACCGATGCGCGTGGCCAGGTGCTGGGCCGTGACGACCATGCCGTTTTCGGCGGCCACTGGGGCCACCGAAGCGGCGTGCGCGGCGCTCACCGCTGCCAGCAAGAGCACGGTCCAGCGAGCCGTTCGCCGCAGCCCTTGGGCAAGCGGGGCTGGCAGGCCGCGGCGGGGCGATGCGGCCACGTTGGCCGAAACAAGAAGGTGCGTCATCGAAGAGTCCTGTTCTTTGAAGAGGGTTGCGGTCAGACCGTTTTGCGCATGGCCTGCGCCAATTCGGCCTGACCCCGTGCGTCCAGTTTGTCGCCGGCGCTCAGCCGGTCGCGCGCCTCCTTGTTCTGGCTGAGCTTGGACTTGCCGGTGAGTGATGTGAGCTCGATCTCGATGCCCACGATCTTGGCCAGCATCTCGTCTATGAATGCAGGCGCCGAGTCGCCCATCTTCCACGGCTTGGGCTCGGCGGCCTCGTGATGCTTGGTCAGGCGGGCCACCAGCCCGCGCACAAAGCGCTCGTCGTCCAGCACGGTGATCCGGCCATGGGCGTGCACGACCTCGTAGTTCCAGGTCGGCACCTGGCGGTGCGCCTCGTGCTTGCTGAGGTACCAGTTGGGCGACACGTACGACTCGGCGCCGCGGAAGATGACCATCACTTCCGTCCCCGTGGGGCAGCGCTGCCAGACCGTGTTGGCGCGTGCCACATGGGCCGACAGCTTGCCCAGTGGCCCGCTGGCCGGGTCGAACTCGAAGGGGATGTGGTCCGCGTCCAGGCCGCCAGGCCCTGAAGTGACCAGCACGCCCAGCGGGTGGGCGTGGATGATGCGTTGCAACTGCTCGGGCTGGGTCAGGGCAAAGTGGGGCGGGGTGTACATCGCGGGTTCCAGTGAGGTGGCGGTCAAGTGGTGACCAGTTGGCGGCAGCGCGGAGCATGAACTGTCCACCCAAACCGGCACAATAGAAAGATCCAGTTTCTGAGAATTTGCATGGGCCAGTTGCCATCACCCACTGCCAGGCGCGCGGAGTCGACTTCCGTGGGTCGGCGCCTGTACGAGCAACTGCGACGGCAGATGAACGACGGCACGCTGTGCGCGGGCAGCCCGGTGCCTTCCACGCGCACGCTGGCGGCCGAGTTCGGCGTGTCGCGCACCACCGTCACGGCGGTGTACGAGCAATTGGCGGCCGAAGGCTTCATCGTCACCGCACCCGGGCGCGTGGCGCGGGTGGCCAGCCAACTGACCCCATCGGCGCCGCCCAGGTCGGGCCGGCGAACACGGCCGCAGCCCACGTTGTCGGCCTACGGCACGCGCGTCGAAGCCATGGCCTTGCCGGCCCTGTCTGCGGGCAAGCCACCGCGCATCGACTTTCTCTACGGCGCGGTGGCCGCGCGCGACTTTCCTGCGCTGCCCTGGCGGCGCGCACACCAGGCCGCGCTGCTGCAGCACCAGCCTCGCCTGTATTACGAGCCACCCGAGGGCGACGTGTCACTGCGCCGCGCGCTGCAGGGCTACCTCGCGCGGGCGCGCGGGCTGCTGTGCGACGCCGAGCAGATTGTCATCGTGCATGGCTCGCAGCAGGCCATCGACCTGTGCGCGCGGGTGCTGCTCGACCCCGGCGACGCCTTCGCGTTCGAAGACCCGGGCTACCTGATGGCACGTCGCTGCTTCGAGGCCACGGGTGCCCGGTTGCTGCCCGTGCCGGTGGACGACCTGGGGCTGGACACCACGCGCCTGCCAGAAGACCGCCACGTGCGGCTGGCCTACACCACGCCGTCGCACCAGTTTCCCCTGGGCGCCATGCTGCCCATCGGCCGGCGGCAGGAACTGCTGCGCTGGGCGGCGCGGCGCCAGGCCTGGATCATCGAAGACGACTACGACGGCGAGTTTCGCTACGGCCAGCGCCCCATCGAAGCGCTGCACGCCATCGACACCGAAGGTCGCGTCATCTACATCGGCACCTTTTCCAAGGCCCTGTCGCCGCAGCTGCGACTGGGCTACCTGGTGCTGCCGGCCGAATTGGTGCCGGTGTTTCGCCAGGCCAAGCGGCTGAGCGACCGCCACGCGCCGGTGATCGAGCAGCGCGCGCTGGCATCGCTGATCGACAGCGGGGCCTACGAACGCCATGTGCGCCGCGTGCGGCGCGAGAACGAGCGCCGGCGCAACGTGCTGCTGGACGCCATCGCGGCGCACCTGCCCGCCGGTGCCCTTGTGGTTGGCGCCGCGGCCGGGCTGCACGTGGTGCTGTGGTTGCCCATGCTGGGTCAGCGGGACGAAGCTGCGTTGGTGGCAGCGGCGCGGGAGGCCGGCGTGGGCGTGTATCCCCTGTCGCCGTTGTATGCGGGGCTCCCGGCTCGCAGCAGTCCTCGCCCAGTTGGGCTGATCCTTGGATACGCCAGCCTCGATGTGGAGCAGATCCGCAGAGGCACGCGGGCTTTGGCCGCAGTTGTTTCGAAGTTAACAAGGGCAGGCGGCCCAGGTCTGCGGGCCTAACTGTCGGCATTGCTGAAGCGCTGCCTCGCGCGCCGGGCCACGTCGCGCAGCCAGGGTCGATCGGCCCAATGGCGCAGGGAAAGGCGTCGATGTCGCGCCGCATCGCCAGGGTGGCGCCGATCAGGTCGGTGCCACCCTGCAGCATGCGGCGGTGGCGCTCGGCCAGTTGAAAATCGACGCGCTGCTCTTCGGTACTGAGCACCAGCGACTGCAGATCGATGCAGATCTTCAGTGGCGCCTCGCCCAGCTTCGCCTGGACGATCAGCGCCTGCACCTCGGCCGGCGGCAGCATCAAGGCCAGCAGGCCGTTGTTCATGGCGTTGGAATAGAAGATCTCCCCGAAGCTCGGCGCGATGACGGTGGCAATGCCGTACTGCTGCAGGCCCCACACCGCATGCTCGCGGCTGGAGCCGCAGCCGAAGTTCGCGCCGGCGATGAGGATGCGCGTGCCCGAGAAGGCCGGCAGATTGAGCACGAAGTCGGCCCGTGGCGTCCCGTCGGCGTCGAAGCGCAGGTCCCACAGCAAGCCGCGGTCAAGGCCGGTCTTGTCGATGCCGCGCAGGAACTGCTTGGGCATGATCTGGTCGGTGTCGAGGTTGTCGATGGCGATGACCGCCGCCAGGCCGCTGATGATGTGGCGTTCCGTCATGCGCCGGGCTCCAGTTGTCGCACGTCGGTGATGTGCCCCGTGATCGCCGCGGCGGCAGCCATGGCAGGGCTCATCAGGTGGGTGATCGCACCGCGGCCCTGGCGGCCTTCGAAGTTGCGGTTGGTGGTGGAGGCGCAGCGCTGTCCCGGTGCCAGCACGTCGTCGTTCATGGCCAGGCACATGGAGCAACCCGGCCGCCGCCATTCGAAACCGGCCGCCTTGAAGACATCGGCCAGACCTTCAGCCTCGGCCTGCGCCTGCACGGCGCCCGAACCAGGCACCACCATTGCGCGCACACCGGGCGCCACGCGGCGCTGGCCGACTACCCCGGCGGCAGCGCGCAGGTCTTCGATGCGCGCGTTGGTGCACGAGCCGATGAACACATGCTGCACCGGCAGGCCTTGCAAAGAATGCCCCGGGGCCAGACCGGTGTAGCGCAATGCGCGCTCGGCGTTGCCGGCTTCAGCGCTGCCCTCGGCCGGAATGCGGCCGTTGATCGGGATGGCCTGGTCCGGGCTGGTGCCCCAGGTCACGTAAGGCGCGACCTCGGCCGCGTCGAATGCGTGTTCGGCGTCGAAGTGCGCTGCGTCGTCGCTGTGCAGCGTGGCCCAGTCGGCCAGCGCGGCCGCTTGCTGCGTGCCGTCGATGTCCGGCGCACGGTCCAGCACGTAGCCAATCGCAGCGGCGTCCGGCGCGATCAATGCGCCGCGTGCGCCAGCTTCCACCGCCATGTTGCACAGCGTGAAGCGGGCCTCCACCGACAAGGCCGAAATGGCTTGGCCGCAGAACTCCACCACACAGCCCCGCGCGCCCTGGGCACCGATGCGGCTGATGATCATCAGGATCAGGTCCTTGGCCGTGGTGCCCACGGGCAGTTGGCCCTCCACGCGGATGCGCATGTCGCGCGCCAGGCGGTACACCAGCGTCTGCGTGGCCAGCACATGCTCCACCTCGGAAGTGCCGATACCGAAGCCCAGCGCACCGAGCGCGCCGTAGGTGGTGGTGTGGCTGTCGCCGCAGATGACCACCATGCCCGGACGGATGAGTCCGTGCTCTGGCGCGATGATGTGCTCGATGCCCTGCAGCGGGTCGTTGGTGTCGAACAAGGCGATGCCGTGCAGCTTGCAGTTGCGTTTCAGGTTGGTCGCCTGCAGGGCCGAGGCCGGGTCCTGGATGACGCGCGGCAGGGCGGCATGGGTCGGGATGACGTGGCTCACCGTGGCCAGGTTCTGCCCCGGCACGGCCACCGCGCGGCCCTTGTCGTGCAAGCCGGCAAAGGCCTGCGGGCTGGTGTACTCATTCATCAGGTGCAGGTCGCAGAACAGCAGCACGTGCTGGTCGTCGAGCGGCGCCACGGTGTGCGAGTCGACCAGTTTGCGGTAGAGGGTTCTGGCGTTCATGCCGATGCCGGGCAAGCCGACGCGCGCCGGCCAGCCAGATAGTCGGTGACCAGGCTGTGCAGCCGTTCGGTGCCAAACGAGTGGTAATGCCCGGGGTGCACCAGGCGCGGCGCCAGGCGGGCCAGCCGCACCATGCTGGCGGCGTAGTGGTCGGGCACGCAGCCATGGGCGTTGTCGATGAGCTCGCCGTCGTAGACCACGTCGCCGGAGTACAGCGTGTCCTGTGCCGGGTCGTACAGCGCAATCGACCCGGGCGAGTGGCCGGGCAGGTGCAGCACCTCCAGCGCCCGGTCACCCAGGTCGATGGTGTCGCCGTCGTTCAGCGCGCGCTGCACCACGCACGGCCGGTAGCGGTAGCTGGCCGCGCTGAAGCCGGCGTACGGCAGCTCGTCGAAGTACCCGTCGACATTGAAGCCCTGCTCCGGCAGCGCCAGCGCAGCGGTGGCGTCGCCCTGCTTCATGAGGTCGATCTCCTGGCAGTGCAGGCAGGTGTCATGGAAGTCCGCCAGGCCCCCGGCGTGGTCGAAGTGCATGTGCGTGCAGACGACGGTGAGCGGCTTGTCCAGCAGCGGCGCCAGGTAGCGGGCCAGGTCGGACACGCCCAGGCCGGTGTCAATCAGCAGGTGCCGGTCGCGCCCGGTCAGCAGCCAGAGGTTGGCGCGTGCGATCGGGTCGAAGTGCTTCTCGGTGATGCGGATCAGGTCGGGTGCCAGCCGCTCGTGCTGGAACCACTCGGTGGCCACCGGCTTCATGCCACTGTCCCCCGCCGGGCCAGGAACGGCAGCACCCGCTCGAGCAGCAGGCCCGGCGCTTCTTCGGCGATGTAGTGGCCGCAGGGCAGCGCCTCCCCCTGCACCTGGGTGGCCACGCGCTGCCACTCCTGCAGCGGCTGAAAACAGCTGTGCACCACACCTTGGGCGCCCCAGAGCACCAGCGTCGGCGTGCTCAGGTGGCGCTCGGCGTCGCGGTCGGCGCGGTCGTGTTCCAGGTCGATGCCGGCGGCGGCGCGGTAGTCCTCGCAGATGCCGTGGGCGGCACCGGGCAGCGCCATCGCGCGTTCGTAGGCCGCCAGCGCGGGCGGCGTGAAAGGCGCCAAGCCCGCACTGCGCCGGCCGATGACGTCGCGCACATAGGCGGCAGGGTCGGCTTCGATCAGCCGCTCGGGCAGGGGTGCGGGCTGGATCAGCAGGAACCAATGCCAGTACGCGGTGGCAAAGGCGCGCGAGGTCTGCTCGTACATGGCCAGCGTGGGCGCCACGTCCAGCAGCACCATGCGTCCCACGCGCTCGGCATGGTCCAGCGCCAGACGGTGCGCCACGCGCGCGCCGCGGTCGTGCGCCAGCACGTCAAAGTGTTCGTGGCCCAGGGTCTGCATCAGCCGCACCTGGTCGCGCGCCATCACCCGCTTGGCGTAGTTGGCATGGTCGGGCAGGCCGGCAGGCTTGGACGAGTCACCGTAGCCGCGCAGGTCCGCCAACACCACGTTGTGCGTTCGTGCCAGCGTGGGCGCCACCTTGTGCCACATGGCCCGGGTCTGCGGGTGACCGTGCAGCAGCAGCAGGGGCGGGCCACTGCCACCCACCAGGGCGTCGATCTCGACACCATCGTCCACCTCCACCCGGTGGCCTTGCAGGCCGGGGAAGAGGGCTTGGTCGTGGGCGGGCAGCATGTTCGACTCAGGCATCGGTGGCGATGAGCGCATCGCGCCCGCGCTGGCAAAGCCGGACGCCCTCGCGCAGAACGGACTCGCGCCAGGCCGGGTCCGACGGGATGAAAGCCTCTTGGTATTCGGTGCGGGCACGCTGCAGCGCTTCGGTCTCGGCGCGTTGCCGCCGCATCCATGCCAACGCCAGGTGCGCACGCTGCATGCGACGCCGCTCGTGCGTGCCGAACTCGATCACCACGGCGGACATCTCGCAGCCCGGCAGCATGGCCGGCAGCGCGTCGATGAGCAGACCCTGGTAGATCGCGAAGGCCTTGTGCGTGGCGCCGTGGCCGTTGAATGAGGCCTCGCCCCAGACGGCGCAGGCACGTTGCCGCGCCGGCGTGCCCGGCGCATCGAAATTGAAGAAGAACGGCAGGCCGTAGGGGCCGATGCCGGTGTGCAGGTCCACCCACATGCAACGCCGCGCCGCGCCCAGCACGCGCGGCAGCAACTGGCGCAAGGCCAGGTTCGCCCACTCGGGCCCCTGTCCGCCGTAGAACAGGCCTTCCGGGTGCCGGTACTGGCCACCGTTGAACGCGTCAGAAAACGCTTGCTCGCCCTCGCGGGCGCGAAACGCGTCCATGGCGTCGAAGGCTCGTGCGATCGCGGGTTCCGTCCACTCCGCCAGCATCAGATGGGGATGCAACGCCGCGGTGCCGGCGTGGGGTGCGGGCATCGCCGCAAAGTCGATGAAGTTGCGGTTGAGGTCGACGTTGTTCTCCGTCACCCGCTGGCCGTGGGCGAAGCCCCAAGGGTTGATGGCATGCACCAGCAGCACGGCGGTGCCCGGGGGCAGGGCGCCGGGCCCGCCGGCCTTCAACCAGGCGGTCTGCACGGCAGACCCAGCATAGCCTTCGATGCCGTGCGTGCCGCAGGAGACCACGAACACGCTGGTGGCCTGCGGGTCGCCGAAGTGGGCCGTGTCCAGCCCCAGGGGCTGGCCCTGTGCATCGGCGGCGGGATGTCGCTGTCCGTCGAGGCGACCGCCCAGCGCGGTCACGGCCTGCAGCCAGGCACGGCGGGCGTCGGCGTAGCTGGCGGCAAAGCCGTGGACATCTTGCGGCGGGGCGCTCATCGTGCCCAGATGCTAGGTCTGCCAGGGCATGCCGGCCATGGCCGTCCCGGCATACGGGATCACCCTGACTCAGCCTCTCAGGGCGCTGGTCGGGCCGCCGGCCCCTGCAAACGGACCAACGGGTCGGCTTCGCTGTCGGGATCGGCCAGCGGAATGCACTGGATGAACAATGAAAACAGTTCAGCCTGAGACCCGGTCTCAAGCTTGCGGTGGATGCTCTTGCGCTGGTTGCGGATGGTGCCTTCGGCCGTGTGCAGCCGCTCGGCAGTCTGTTCGGATGAATAGCCGCTGAGCATGTAGAACACCACCTCGCGTTCGCGGCGGGTGAGCAGCGACGAGCCGAAGTTCGCCATCGTGGCCTCGACCTTGCGGTGGACCAGGCGGTCGGTCGCGTCGGGCTTGGGCGGGGCCGCAAACTGGTGATGCCGCTCCAGCAGCGCAAACAGCAGGGGCAGCGTGTGTTGCACCAGCGCATTCTCGGCGGCGCCGAACAGCGGCGTGCCTTCCTCCCGGCCCAGGCAAAAGGTGATGGCGCTGCGCTCGTCGATGCGCCACAGCACGTCGATGGTGTCGCGCAGCTGCGTGTTGCGGAAGAAGCAGCGGTAGTACTCGCTGTCATAGAAGTCGTCCGGCAGGTACGACGCCATCGGGTAGGCGCCGTTGGCCTGGTCGCGCTGGAACATCTGGTAGACCGGGTCCAGCACATAGGGGCCGTCGATGTAGGCCGCCTCCGTGCCACCGCGACGCAATGCTGCGTCAGCCTTCACGGCCAGGTAGCGCGGACGCTGTTCCACCGAATAGAGCATGGCAACGCTCACATCCGCATCGATCAGCGATGCCAGAAACACCACCGCCGATGGGTAGAAGCCCGGCCGGCCGATCTGTGTGGCCAAGCCACTGAGTTGCGCCAGCGACTCGGCATCGAGCACCAGCGCAAACCGCGTCTTGCGCTTCGGGGCACTCGGGTCGTTGTTCGCACGGCTCATGGTCATTGGCAGGTATTCGGCGCCCTTGGATGTCCAGGTAGCGATTCTGCATGTACCACGCGGGCTATTTCGGCCGTGGCGCGCCATGCCTACCATGCAGCGGCGAATCGCCGATGACCGAATCCCCGCACGCCCCATAGTGCAGAAGCACGGAGACCCCTATGGCAAAGAAGACGTCAAATCGCCGCCAGCAACCGGAGTGGAACCAGCGCCAGGTTCTTCGGGTGTCGGTGCTGGCAGCCAGCATCGGCTTGAGCCTGTCGGCCTTGGCCCAGACTCCTGCGGCCCCGACCACGTCGGCCGGCACTGGGGCCAAGGCGGCTGTGCAAGAGCTGGAGCGCGTCGAGATCACGGCCAGCAAGCGCAAGCAACTGCAGAGCGACGTGGCGGGCACGGTGACGGCGCTGGATGGGGCCAAGCTCGAACGGCTGGGCAGCATCGACACCGAAGACGTCATGAAACTCACGCCCGGCGTGCAGTTCAACAAGGGGGCGGCCGACGCCTCGCTGCTTTCGATCCGCGGCATCGGCACCAACACCAACGCCGGCAACCAGGGTTTCACCCAGGCGCCCACGGGTATCTACATCGAAGACGTGCCCTTCACCGACCCGTTTGCGTTTGTGTCGACACCGGACCTGTCGCCCTTTGACCTGGAGCGCGTGGAAGTGCTGCGCGGCCCGCAAGGTGCGCTCTATGGCTCATCGTCGCTGGGTGGCGCCATCCGCTACCAGTTGAGCAAGCCCAATACGCGCCAGACCGAGGGCTCGGTGCTGGCCAGCTACGCCAGCATGAGCGGCGGAGGTTCCGGCTGGTCCACCGCAGCCATGGCCAACCTGCCATTGGCCGATGGCAAGGCGGGGCTGCGCGTGGTGGTGAATGCGCGCAAGGACCCGGGCTTCATCGATAACGTGGGCACGGGCGTCAAGGACAGCAACACCAATCGGGTGGACGGCGGCCGCGCCATCTTCACCTACCGGCCCAGCGCCGACTTCGACATCACCGCGGTCTACCTCAGCCAGCAAAGCCGCCAGGCCGATGGGTCGGGCATCTCCGCCTTCGACTACCAGACCGGCGCCGGCTACGCCCTGACACCGCCGGACCGCAACGAGGTGAAGACCGCGTTCCCGCAGACCGTCAAGTCCAACTTCGACCTCGGCACGGTGCAGCTCAACGCCAACCTCGGCCCACTGCGCCTGACCTCGCTTACCGGCTACCAGACCAAGGATCGCATCCAGCGCGACGACTTCAGCCGCGACTTCTTCGACCCAGCGTTCGCAGGTGACCAGTGGACCAGCGATGTGGACCTGCACACGCGCACGCTGACACAGGAGTTCCGACTGGCGCCCGTGCAGGCCGGGGCGGTGAACTGGCTGGTGGGCGCGTTCTGGATGGACGCCGACGTGAAGCGCGACCAGAAGGTGTACTTCGAGCCGCGCGGCGCCGTGCCGGACATCCGCTTCCGGCGCAGCGGCCAGGCCACCGAGGCGGCCCTGTTCGCCGATGCAGAAGTCAAGCTGACCGACAGGCTCACCGCCGCGGCGGGGGCACGCTACTACAAGACCAAGCTCAACTACGACCGCATCACGGGCGTCGACGATCCGGGCACGGCCATCCCTTACGGCACCAGCGACAGCGGCACGACGCCCAAGGTGTCACTGCGCTACGCCTTGGACCCGACGTTGTCGGTGTACGCACTGGCCTCGCGCGGCTATCGGTTCGGCGGCATCTCCAACGTGGGCTTCGGAACCTTGGCGTTCCCCTACAAGACCGACTCTCTCTGGAACTACGAGGCCGGCCTGCGCTGGACGCCCAGCGCCCAGGCCAGCCTGGACGTGAGCGTCTTCCGAATAGACTGGAAGGACGTGCAGCTGGCCACACTGGCCCGGGACCCGGACAGCGGCCGGGACTTCCTGGTCACCGGCAACATCGGCCAGGCCAAGTCGCAGGGCATCGAGCTCGCGGGCGGGTGGAAGCCCACGGCAAACTTCTCACTGCGTGGCGCCATCGCCTACACCGACGCCAGCACTGCGGGTGGCATCACCGTCGGCGGCGTGCCCATCGCCGATGGCACGCCGCTGCCCGGCACGGCCAAGCTGCAGGGCACACTGGATGCGACAACCTACTTTGCCGGGCCCTTCGACAGCAGCGGGCGCTTCTCGGCTGTGCTGGCGCACACGGGCAAGCGCCGGGCGCAAATCGACTCCGAGATCACCCTGGCCGCCTACTCGACACTGGATCTGCGCCTGACCCTTTCCTGGTCGAACTTCGAGGTGTCGGCGTTCATGAACAACGCCACCAATGAGCGCGGCATCTCGGGCGCGGTCGACTACACCAGCGCCTTCTATACCGAGTTCTACCCGGTGCGCCCGCGCACGGTGGGCGTGGCCGTGCGCTACGACTTCTGACCTTGGCTGCCGACCGCACGGAGCACCTCGCCGGCAACGGCACGCGGCGCGGTCCGATCGTCGTCGTCCTGGTGCTGGCCCTGGCCAGTGCGATGGCCAACGCCGGCGCCTCGTTGTTGTCGGCCTGCCTGCCCCTCATCAAGGCCGAGTTCGGATTCAGCGACACGCAGCTCGGCCTGCTGACCGGCTACGCCTCGGCGCTGACCATTGCGGCGCTGGCGTTTCCCATCACGGTGTGGGCGGCGAGATGGGGTAATTCGCGCGTGTTCGGCGCGTGCCTCACGATCTACGGCGCGGCCCTGGCCGTGTTTGCGGCCTGCAGCACCTTTTGGCAGTTCGTCGTCGCGCAACTTGCCTCGGGGTTCGGGCCGGCAGCTGAAATGCCTTTTGGGCCAGGCCATCGCCAGTGACCACTATCCGCCGGAGCGCCGGTCAGGCGCTCTGGCCTTCTACAGCGCCGGCTACTTCTTCGGGGTGACGGGCGGGCTTGCAGCGGGCGGCTTCCTGGCAGCCCAAGTGGGCTGGCGTCAGGCCTTCTTGGTCTTTGCGGTTGTCAGCGTGGCGGTGGCCGTTCTGCAGATGGTGATCGCGCGCGACCGCACGGCGCCCGAGGGGAGTTCGGCACCGCATGCCCCGGCAGCGCCGGCGGGGTCCGGCGCGGGGCAGTGGCAGGCCTTTCTGGAACTGGTGCGCAACCCGACCTACCTGCATCTCACGCTGGGCTTTGCCTGGGCCTCGTTTGCCACCTTCGGCCTCACGCAGTGGATGCCCAGCTTCTACAACCGCCAGTTCGGCCTGGCTCCTGAGCACGCGGCGGCCTTTTTCGGCGGTGCCTACCTCGCCGGGTCCCTGTTGGGCCTGCTTGCGGGCGGCGTCATCGGCAACCGCCTCGGCGGCGCCCGCACAGAGCGGCTGCTGGCCTTGTGCATGGTCAGCTACGGACTGACGTTTCCCGCAATCGCGGCCGTCTTGTTTGCGCCCAATCTGCAGTTGGCCTTCGCTGCCCACGTTGCAGCGACCTTCATGGGTGCCATGCCGAACGGCCCCGTGTTTGCCATGATCAGCAATACCTTGCCTCGCGAGCGCCGCGTGCTGGGCGTCTCGGTGCTGCTGCTGGCGTTGACGCTTTTCGGGGCAGGCGGTGGGCCGCTGCTGGTGGGAATGATCAGCGATGCCTTGGCTGCGGAATTCGGCTCGGCATCGCTTCGTTGGGCGCTGCTGGCCGTCAAGCTGCTGGGGATCGTGTTCTTCCTGCACCTGGGCTATGCGTGGTTCAAGGCGCGCCAGGTCCCGCGTGACCCCGTGACCTGACTTCCGGAGTCCTGCATTGAGCTCATTACCGCGCGGCCCCTTTGAGCCGCAGGATCACTTCGCGCTGAGATTGCCGAGTGACCCTCAGATTTCACCCGACGCCCGCCGCGTGGCTTTTGTGCGCACGCGCGCTGACGCGCAAGCCGACACCTGGCTGAGCGAACTGTGCGTGGTGGATCGCTCCACCGGCTCGTACCATGAAATCGGTTCGGGGAGCCAACCGCGTTGGGCGCCGCTGGGCGAGAGCCTGGCCTACGTGCGAGCGCACGGCAGCGGCCATGTGATCGAACGTTGGCATGCCGGGTCCGGCCACCGCGAGGTGCTGGCGACCCTGGACCAGGCCCCCAGCGGGCTGGCCTGGTCGCCCGACGGCCTGCGACTGGCCTTCGTGATGCGCGTGCCCGCCGTACAGGCCGACGCCCCGGTGCCCGGCTGGGAACATCTGCGCACCGAGCAGTGGGCGCCCCGGGGCGTGTACACCGACCGGCTGGTGCGCCGCGCCGAAGGCCTGCCAGGGGATCTGCCCGAGGGGCACCACCACATCTTCATGCTGGACGTGGCCAGCGGCGCCCTGCGCCAACTCACCCGCGGTGCCCGCGACCACGGCGGTCCGTCGACATGGATCACCAAGCTGGCGCTGGCCGGGCACATCTCCTGGGACCCGGGCGGCTGCCACCTGATCATGTCGATGCCCGGGCAGCAACCCCGTACCGGTGCCCACGACCCGCACGCCGTGCTGGTGGCCGACGTCTACGAGTTCGATGTGGCCGATGGCACGGTGCGGCAACTCACCCAGTTCGGCGGCCCGGCATGCCAGGCCACGGTGTCGCCCGACGGCCAGTGGATCGCCTTCGTTGGGTTTCGCAACGAGCGCAAGTCCTTCCACACCAATGTGGTTCACGTGATGCCGCGCGCTGGCGGCGCACTGCGGGCATTGCCGCATCCGAGGCAGTTGGAGGTTCACCAGCAACTGCAATGGCTGCCTGACAGCGCGGGCCTGCTGGTGCTGCTGCCCGAAGCCGGCGACGGCTGCCTGGTGCGCCTGGACCTGGACGGGCAATGGACGACGCTGACCCGCGATGTGGGCGGCTCGGCCGCCACCGGCTACCTGCTGTACCAGAAGGGTGTGTCGGTGGCACGAGACGGCACCGTGGCCTACCTGCGCGGCAGCACCTCGCGCACCGACGAAGTGGCGCTGCTGCAGCCCGACGGCATGCCCGGCGAGGTACTGACGCAGGAGTCGGCCTGGGTCGACCAGCGGCTGCTGGCGCCCATCGAGACACTCTGGCTGCCTGCCCGCCGCCCCAACAGCACCGCACCGTCCTGGCAGGCATGGCTGGTGCGCCCGGCCGGTGTGCCCGCTGAACAACCGGTGCCGTTGATCCTGTGGCTGCATGGCGGCCCGTATCTGGCCTGGTGCCCGCACTTGGCCATCCTGCCGCAGATCTGGGCGGCGCGCGGCTTTGCCGTGTTGATGGTCAACCCGCGCGGGTCATTGGGTTATGGCGAAGCCTTCATTGACGAGTTGCAGCACGACTTTCCAGGCCCGGAAGACTTGCAGCTGCTGGACATGGTGGATGACGTCGTGGCCCGTGGCGGCATCGATCCGCAGCGAGTGCATGTTGCCGGTGAATCGGGCGGCGGCGTGATGACGGCTTGGCTGATCGGCCACAGCACGCGGTTTGCGTCGGCCGCCGCCATCTACGGCGTGATGGATTGGGCGAGCATGGCGCTGACCGTGGACCGGCCCGACTACTACGGCTACTACTGGCTGCCTGCGCCGCCGTGGGCAGCGGGCATGGCCGAGCACTACCGGCGCAGGTCGCCACTGTCGCTGGTGCAGCAGGTGCGCACGCCCACGCTCTTGCTGTGCGGCGAGTGCGACTGGCGCACGCCTGTCTCGCAGTCGGAGATGTACTTCACCGCCTTGAAGCTGTGCGGCGTGGAAGCGGCGCTCGTGCGTTTCCCCGACAACAACCACAGCCTGGAGTGGCATCCAAGTCACTGGCTGGATCTGATCGAGCACGTTGATCGCTGGTTTCGCCGGCACTCGGGCCGATGCGAGAAACAGAGGAATGGATCGTGACGACTCCCAAAGACTTCAGTTTCAACGACCTCGAGCAGTGGCTGGACCAGCGGCGTGTGACCGAGGTGGAGTGCCTGGTTCCCGACCTGACGGGCGTGGCCCGCGGCAAGATCCTGCCGCGACAGAAGTTCACCGAAGACCGCGGCATGCGCCTGCCCGAGGCCATCGTGGGCATGGGCGTGACGGGCGAGTTCCCGACCGAAGGCCCGTACTACGACGTGATCAAGCCGACCGACCAGGACATGCACCTGCGGCCGGACCCGTCCACCGTGCGCATCGTGCCCTGGGCCACCGACCCCACCGCGCAGGTCATCCACGACTGCTATGACCGTGACGGCCAGCTCGTGCCGTTCGCGCCACGCTCGGTGCTGCGCCGGGTGTGCGACCTGTTTGCTGCCGAAGGCTGGGAACCCGTGGTGGCGCCGGAGCTGGAGTTCTACCTCGTGGCCCGCAACACCGACCCCGACATGCCGCTGCGTCCGCCCGTGGGCCGGTCCGGTCGCAGCGAGACCTCGCGCCAGGCCTACTCGATCGATGCGGTCAACGAGTTCGACCCGCTGTTCGAAGACGTGTATGACTACTGCGAGAAGATGGAGCTCAACGTCGACACCCTGATCCACGAAATGGGCGCCGGCCAGATGGAGATCAACTTCTTCCACGCCCACCCGCTGGGCCTGGCCGACGAGGTGTTCTTCTTCAAGCGCACCGTGCGGGAGTGCGCGTTGCGCCACGACATGTACGCCACCTTCATGGCCAAGCCCATTGCGGGTGAGCCGGGCAGCGCCATGCATGTGCATCAAAGCCTGGTCAGCACACTTACAGGCAAGAACATCTTCAGCCAGGAAGACGGCAGCGCCAGCGACGAGTTTCATTGGTACATCGGCGGTCTGCAGAAGTACATCCCGGCGGCCATGGCCCTGTTTGCGCCCTACGTGAACAGCTACCGGCGCCTGTCGCGCAACACGGCGGCACCGATCAACATCCAGTGGGGCACCGACAACCGCACCGTCGGAATCCGCTCGCCCGTGGCCGCGCCGCAGGCCCGCCGCATCGAGAACCGCGTGATCGGCGCCGATGCCAACCCGTACATCGCACTGGCCGCCACGCTGGCCTGCGGCTACCTGGGCATCAAGAACCGCATCGAACCCCGTCCCGAGTGCAAGGGCGACGCCTACCTGGGCGACCACCAACTGCCGCGCAGCCTGGGCGAGGCCTTAGCGTTGCTGCGAGCCGAGAAGGACCTGGCTGCCGTGTTGGGCGAGGGCTTCATTACGGTCTACACCGAGGTCAAGGAGGTCGAGTACGCCGAGTTCATGACGGTGATCTCGCCCTGGGAGCGTGAGCACCTGTTGCTGCATGTCTGAGGTGAGCCGCCCCATCGCACACGCGGCGTCCCTCTACGCCGCGACCGCAGGGGCTCTGCCCGAGCGCGCGCCGCTGCAGGGGGCGGTGGCGGCCGATGTCTGCGTCGTCGGCGCCGGCTACACCGGACTGTCGACGGCGCTGCATCTGGCTGAGGCCGGCTTTCGTGTGGTGGTGCTCGAGGCCGCGCGCGTGGGTTGGGGTGCGTCGGGTCGCAACGGCGGCCAGATCGTGCACAGCTATTCGCGCGACATCGACGTCATCGAGCAGCGTCACGGTGTTGCGTTGGCCAACGCGCTCGGGGGCATGGCTTTCGAGGGCGGCGCCATCATTCGCGAGCGGGTGGCGCGGTACGGCATCGACTGTGACCTGAAGAACGGCCTGCTGTTTGCCGCTCTGACCTCCAAGCAGTTGCGGGCCCTGGAAGCACACAAGTCACTCTGGGAGAAGCACGGCCACCGCCAGCTCGAGTTGCTGGATGAACGCGCCACCCGTGCGGCCGTGAACACCAAGCGTTACCAAGGAGCATTGCTGGACCATTCGGGCGGACACTTCCACCCCCTGAAGCTGGCCATGGGCGAAGCAGCGGCCTTCGAGTCGCTGGGCGGCACGATTTACGAGCAGTCCAAGGTAACGGCCATCGAGCGCGGTCAGACGGCCACCGTGCGGACGGCCCGGGGCCACGTCACCGCTCGCTTTGTGGTCGTTGCCGGGAACGCCTACCTGGGCCATCTGGAGCCTCGGCTGACGACCAAGTCGATGCCCTGTGGGACGCAGATCATCGCCACCGAGCCGCTGGGCGAACGCTGGAAGGATGTCATCCCTTCGGATTTCTGCGTGGAGGACTGCAACTTCCTGCTCGACTACTTCCGCCTGTCCGCAGACCGGCGCCTGCTCTTCGGGGGTGGTGTGGTTTACGGCGCGCGAGACCTGGCCGATATCACCGGCAGCCTGATGCCCAAGCTGTTGCGCGTGTTTCCGCAACTGGCGGGTGTGCGCATCAACTACGCCTGGACGGGCAACTTTCTCTTGACGCTGTCACGCCTGCCCGAGGTGGGGCGGTTGGACGGCAACATCTTCTACTCCCAGGGGTGCTCTGGGCACGGCGTGACCTTCACCCACCTGATCGGCCGCCTGATGGGCGAGTTGATTCAGGGGCAGGCCGAACGCTTCAGCCTCTTCGAACAGTTGCCGCATCTGCCGTTCCCGGGCGGGCGTCTGCTGCGCGTGCCCATGGCTGCCCTGGGCGCGTGGTACTACGGGCTGCGCGATCGGCTGGGGGTCTGACCGCGGAGTAGGCGTTACATTGACTTCGACATGAATGACCAGCTGCCCCTGCTCAAGCTGGCCGCCGTGATGGCCGGCCTGCCGGAATCTGATTTCCCGCGTGCTGAGCGGCTGATCGATGGCAACCCCCGTCACGACACCTGGAACCGCGTCGACGTGGGCATCGGCGCAGGTCGCCTTTACTGCGGCGTCTGGCGCTCGGAAGTGGGCCACTGGCGCATTGAGATGGGCGTGGGCGAACACGAACTGTTCACTGTGCTGGCGGGCCGCTGCAGGGTGCACCGGGAAGATGGGTCGTTCGATGAAGCGGGGCCTGGCGAAGCGCTCTTCATACCCGCCGGATTTCGCGGCTCGTTTGAAGTTCTGGAGCCTGTGATCAAGACCTATGCCATCGTGGCACCGCAGGCAGGCGAGCAGCCGCCTGCCGACTGATGCGAATTTCAGTCGAAGTGATCTGTCAGTTCGGCGCGTGGCCGATCGATTCAAGAGGGGTTCAAGTCGACCGGGAAGGGCTTCTCAGGCGCCCGAGGCCGAACGGCGAACGTCTCCTGTGTGGCCAGGACCTGGCGATCGGCGCGGACAGTCACGATGGTCTTGCACATCTTTGGTGTCGTGTAGATCCGTGTATGCCGGTTCACCTCTGGTCGTTCGCCCTGAACCTGTCGTTCGCTGAGGCGCCCTTATCCAAACTGAGTTCGCGACCTGTAGGACCGCTGATGGCCGAGTGGAGCCGACCGGTTTTCGCCGGCGAATGGCGCGTGTACATCAGGTCGCCGACCTTCGGGTCAGGACCGCGGGGCCGTCAGACCGCGGTGACGTTGAACCGATCGCAGAGGTCATCCACCTGCCGTGCCTTGAGCTTCTCGGCGCGCAGCTTGCGGAGCCCGCTGCGCTTGAACATGGCGTAGGCGAACCCCTTGTTCATCTGCCGCGACACGTACCGGATTCCGTCCCAGCGTTGGCTCGCGCCATGGATGGCGCGTGCCCAGGCTTGGCTCGTCGCGTAGTCGGCGGATGCACTGATGTCATTGTTCAGACCCAGGGCCTTGAGCGCCGCCCCGGTCAGGTCAGCCAGCAACAGCGTCTTGCGCCGTTCGCAAGCAAAGCGAACGACCGAACGTTCGGTCAGTTCGGCGGTCGGCACCTCGTAGCTGCCGCCGAGGAACCGCCCGCACTCATGAATGACGCTCTCTGCGAAGGCTACCTCGATGGTGCTGGCGGTGTAGCAGGTGCCGAAGGCGTCGGCACCGTCAGGATCTGGATCATCAAAGCGGTAGACGCCGGCCGACCAGTACGGTTCGGTGGCCGGATGCCGGCTCAAGCGCAAGAGCGACGCGACTTCGATCCTGATTGGACGAAGCAGATCCTCGAAGGAGCCGGGCTCAGGCTGCCGTAGTGACACGCGAGGCGCCTCGCTCACGCGCCCATGCAGCGGCCAGGCGCTCCACCTTGGCCAAGGCAGTCCCCGCCTCCAACGCGGCGGCAACACCCTTTCCAGCGAGGGCGCCGTGCTCGTGCAGCCAGAACATCAACTTCTCGCTGGCAGTCAGGTCACCGAGTGCGCGGCAGATGGCTGCTACGGGCTCGCGGTCCATGCCAAGGAACGTCTGCGGGTAGTACAGCCGGTTGCCAACTTTCACAGCGAACACTTCGCCCCGGTCGGCGGCCGGCGCCAAGGCTTGGCGCGTAAGCCCCCAGGCCTGCGCGAGTTGCTCGCCGGGCACGACGAGGCCATCCTTGACCCACTGGACACGCGCTGCCTCGCCGCGCGCGGTCGCACCAGCCAGGCCGCCAGTGGCCTGGGCGTGCTGGTTGTCCGTGGCAGGGGACGGGGCGTGCGCCACCCGGGCTCGAACACCCTGCGTCCTTGGCAGTTGCATCCCTTGCTTGCTGACGGCTGAGCGCAAGCTGCCCAGGTCTTCGCTGAGCCGCCCAACGGTGGCCTCGAGCTGCGCGATGCGGCGCAGCAGGACGGGAGTGCTGAGATCGGTGCTCATAGACGGATTCTAGGCAAATCACGACAACCAAGCAAATGCAGCAAATGGAGCAAGACGCTGCCGCTGACATGCGAGCTCGACGGCAGCATGGGCCTGCAACGTGCGCCGCGCGCGTGATGCGTCCAGCGGGCTAACAACGACTGCGCGCGGTCCAGGCTTGGCTGTCGCTGCACGAAGCGCCCGCCACGCAGCGGGCTTACCGCGAGGAAGCCGAGCGGTTGATCGCGGTGGAACCCCGCTATGCCGTTGCTCGGCAGCCTCGATGGCGAGGCCGGCATCGTGTCTGAAAGGCTGTGGGCGATCGAGCATAGGTTCTTCGCAACGACAGCCGATGCCCTGGCCGATACGAATCCCGCGCTGGCCGAGAAGCTGCGGCGGGCCACGCCTCACTGGATGCGCCACTGGCCTGCCTGCGCCATCCGCCCCGGCGCCAATGCGTCGGCACTGACGTCAAGCCCCGCCGGCCACGGCGTGCCGGCTATCAGCGACTCGGTGATCGCAGCCATGGCTGGCGCCGTCTGCAGGCCGTAGCCGCCCTGGCCGGCCAGCCAGAAGAAGCCCGGTGCATCGGCTGCGAAGCCAGCCACCGGCACGCGATCGGCCGTGAAGGTGCGCAGGCCAGCCCACTGGTGCAGCACCTGCCGCACCGTCATGGTGGTCACCTCCTCGATGCGCCAGGCCGCCAGCGCGATGTCGTATTCCTCGGGCTGGGCGTCGCAAGGGGGCGAGGCCGTCTCGTTGGCCGGCGAGGCCAGCAGGTGGCCCGCTTCAGGCAGGAAGTAGAACTCGTTGGCCAACGATCGCACCAAGGGCCAGGCACGCACATCCACGCCAGGCGGGGCTTGGAAGGAGATGATCGTGCGCCGCAGGGGCATCAGGCCCAGGCTCGCAACGCCGGCCAGGCGTGCCAGTTCGTCGGCCCAGGCGCCGGCGGCGTTCACCAGCACCGGGGCGGTGTAGTCGCCCTGCGATGTGCGCAGGTGCCACTGGCCCGCACGGCGCTCGGCCATCAGCACCTCGGCGTCGGTCAGCACCTGCCCGCCAGCGGCGCGCAGGCCGCGGGTGTATCCCATCATCAGCGCGTGGCCGTCCAAGCGCGCGGCGGCGGGGTCGAGCAGTCCGCGTGTGATGCCTTCGCCGCCGAGCTTGAGCACCGGCACCAGGGCATGCATCTGTGACGCGCTGATCTCGTGCGCGGTGCCGGTGATGGCGGCCATCTCGGCCAGGTTGCTTTCGAACACCTCGTCCTGCCCGTTGCGCACCACCATCAGTGCCGGGGCTGGCGTCGACAGCGGCACGTTCGTGAACCCGGGCGGCGGGTTCGAAAAAAACGCACCACTGGCCTTGGTGAGAAGGCGCACGGGCCGGTTGCCGATGCCGAAGTGGTAGTAGGTGGCCGAGCGACCCGACGAGTGATAGCCGGTGGCGTTCTCGCGCTCGAGCACGATCACGCGGCCGTACGGCGCCAGCTGGCAGGCCACAGACAGGCCGGCGATGCCACCGCCGACGACGAGGATGTCGGCGCCCGTCACACCGCAGCGCCGCGGTGACGCTGCATCAGGGCCTGCAACCGCTCCAGCGGCAGTTCATGCACGGTCGTGCCGCGAACACCCGTCATCGTGCCGGCCATCGTGAGCGAGTTGAGGATGGATTCCTCGGCCGCCTCGGCGGCTGCAGGCAGCAGCGCGTTCATGTCTTCGCCACCCAGCATGTTCAGGCCCCTCACCATTCCAACCTGGTGGAATGGCAGCACGTTGGCGGTGGAGAAGGCCAGCGCGAAGTCGCCGCTGCGGTTGTTGCCAAAGCCGCCCACCCGCGACAGACCGGCATTGGCGCGGCGCGCCAGCCGGTTCAGCTGCGGCGGCAGCAGCGGCGCATCGGTCGCCACGACGATGACGATGGAGCCCTTGGTTTCGTCGGCCTCGCCGTCGTCGCGGCGCTGCGGGCTTGGCGTGACGTGGTAGCCCAGTTCACGCCCCACGGGCACGCCGTCCACCGTCAAGTGGCGCCGGTTACCGAAGTTCGATTGCACCAGCACGCCCACCGTCCACGGTTGCCCGGCGGCATGCACGCGACGTGACGCGGTGCCGATGCCCGACTTGAACTCGAAGCTCATCATGCCGGTGCCGCCCCCCACCGCGCCTTCATCCACCGGCCCCGCTGCGGCCGCAGCGATGGCCGCCTCGACATGTTCGCGCCGCACCGGCGCGGCCAGGCCGTCATTGAGCACGCCGTCGTAGGTTTCTGCCGCGCAGGGCTGGTGCCAGCGCTCGGGCACGCCGTGCACAAAGGGCAGGGCCAGCAGCGTGTCGCGGGCCACGCCGATGGAGAAGGCCGAGGTCAGCACGATGGGTGACGACAGCAGCCCGGCCTCGGCAATCCAGTGCGTGCCCGTGACTTCGCCGAAGCCGTTGTAGCGGTCGAAACCGGCAAAACAGCCGGCCCGCCAGAGCTGGCCCAGCAGGGGCACGATGGCCGTGACCCCGCTGCGGATCACGTGAGGTTCGTCTTCGATCAGCGTGACCTGGCCAACGCCAACACCGGCCACATCCGTGATGGCGTTGAGCGGCCCGCAGGGCAGGGTGCCGACAGCGATGCCGAGTTCGCGCAGCCGGGCGCGCCGAAGTGGTTCCATGTAGCAGACTCCATTGACGACGGATTCAACGCACGCTGGCGCCCAAGACCGACACGGCTTGTCGGGGTTTGCGCACGATGGCCGTTGAGCCGCTGGGAGCCCAGACCATGACCGACCTCATCCGCCGCCGACCGCTGCTCACGTTCTACGTCCTGGCCTTCATCCTGGGCGCCATCGTGACGGCGGTCCGCCTGCTGGACCCCGGCGCCATGGGCGCCCTCTTCAAGGACATGCGCACCCATCCCTGGCACCCGAACATCATCAGCGTGTTCCCCAGGGTTCTTGAGCTGGACAACCCGATCCTGTGGACCGGCTACCTGTTCCCTTTTGCGCCGACGGCCGCGGCGCTCATCATCGTGGCGCTGGGTTGGGGTCGCAAGGGTCTGCGTGAGCTGTTCGACCGCCTGCGTTTCTGGCGCGAAGGTGTCACCTGGCGGCAAGGCATGATGGTCTATGCGACGCTGTTTGCCGTTTACCTGGCAGCGGTTGCGTTCCTGCTGATCGTGCTGGTGCTGCGCGAGCCCAACTCGGGCTTGACCGGCATGCTGCAGCGCTACGGAAGCACGCCCTTTGCCATCTTCGGGTTCATGATCGTGGCGCCGTTTCTCGGGCCCGGCGGGCTGCTGGAAGAGCTGGGCTGGCGAGGTTTCATGTTCCCCCTGCTCGTGGAGAAGTTGGCCAACCCGTTGCTGGCCTGTGCGGTCATCGGCGTGTTGTGGGGGCTGTGGCATTTCCCACGCGAGATTCCGTCCATCGCCTCGGGCAACCCGGCCCTGCTCAAGGGCGGCAGCTGGGGTGGATTTGCGCTGAACCAGCTGCAGTTCCTGGCCGGTACCATCGTTGCCAGCATCCTCATCGCCTATGTCTACTTCAAGACCGGCGGCAGCGTCTGGGCGGCCATCCTCACGCACAACATCGGTAACGAGTTCGCGGTCGGCCTGACGCTGTTCACCAAGTCGCAGCTGACCATCGCCGGCGTGGCCATGGACGTCGATACGCCGTTCAAGGTGGCCATCGCCGTGCTCATTGTGGCCACCACGGGTACCCAGCTGGGGCGACGCCGTGCGGTCACCTGAAGCCATCGTGCAGGCCCAGGTCGAGGCCTACAACCGGCAGGACATGGCGGCCTTCCTGGACAGCTTCCACGCCGACGCCGAGTTCATTCGCTGGCCGCATGAGGTGCTGTTCAAGGGCCACGACGCATTCCGCCAGCGCTATGACGAGCTGTGGGCGCGTGCGCCGCAGTTGCGGGCCGAGATCAACCAGCGCATCGTCGTCGGCCGCTTCGTCACCGACCTCGAACAGCTCGTCGGGCACCCCGACGGTGCGCGGGCGCCGCTGCAGGTGCTCTACGAAACCGAAGGTGGTCGTATCCGGCGCTTCTGGGTCATACAAGCGGATAGCTGATCACTTGACCCATGCGGGCACCCAGAGTCCTCTGTCTCGCCTCCACCGTCGGCCCCGGCTTCCTGAATGAACGCCCCGCCGACCCACACCGAAGTGCGCTTCGCCGTCGCGGGCATGGACTGGGACGGTGCAATGGCGTTGGGCGCAACAGTTATCGGGACTCGCGCAGAAGCAATGAGACTGGCGCGCAGGAGTTGGTGAGACGGGCCGGCCGTTCACCTATGAAGAAGGGACTTCTGGCTTCATAGCGAGGGCCAGCCCTGTTCGGGCGCGAGGGTGGCCTGTAGGACGCGGATCCAGGCTCAGTGATCGGGGCTAGCGCTGGTGAATCGCGTGGCTGGGGCCCAGCGGCCACGACTTGTCGCCGGCGGCGTGATGCAGGGCCGCCGCCGGTGCAAGCCTGAGCGTGAACGTCGCCGAAGCGCTCATTGGACTAAACCGCTATTCGCGGTAGGCGCTTCGTGGCCAGTGTGGTGTTTCGTCATTGCGCTGGTTCTGCGAAGTTGTTGATCGAGGCAATCCGCCTCGTTCATCAACGGAGCTGCAACCATGGACACGACCACCCGCACAGGCACGCCGCTGCGTCAGCGCATGACCGAAGACATGCGCATGCGCAAGCTGGAAGACAAGACCCAGCAGGCTTACATTCGCGCCGTTCGCAAGTTGACCGTCTACCTCGAGCGCGCGCCCGATACGGCGACGGTCGAAGACCTGCGCAACTTCCAGCTGCATCTGGTTGACTCGGGCACGTCGCCGATCACCCTGAACGCCACGCTGTCCGGGCTGAGGTTCTTCTTCGACATCACGCTGGGCCGTGTCGAGTTGATGGCCCGGATGCAGCCGGTGAAGCTGCCGCGCACGGTGCCCGTGGTTCTGAGCACGCAGGAGGCCACTCAGTTGATTGCCGCGGCGCGCAACGTCAAGCACCAGGCAGCGCTGTCGGTGGCTTACGGCGCCGGCCTGCGCGCCAACGAGGTCTGCCGGCTGAAGATCGGCGACGTCGACAGCCAGCGCATGGCGTTACGTGTCGAACAGGGCAAGGGTGCCAAGGACCGCTACGCGATGCTCAGCCCCGTGGTGCTGCAGCGCCTGCGCGCGTGGTGGCGCGTGGGCCATGCCCAGGGCAGGATGCTGCCCGGCGGTTGGCTGTTTCCGGGCATGGATCCGATGGACCCGCTGACCCCGCGCCAGCTCAACCGCGCCGTGCACGACGCCGCGTCGGCCGCTGGTATCGCCAAGCGTGTGACGACGCACACGCTGCGCCACTCCTTTGCCACACATCTGCTGGAGCGCAAGGTTGACATCCGTGTGATCCAGGTCTTGCTGGGCCACAAGAAGCTGGAGACCACATCGATTTACGTCCACGTGGCCACCGACTTGTTGCGCGAGGTGCTCGGCCCGCTGGAGCCTTTACCGCCGTCCTGAGGTTGCCACCATGGGGCGGCCCGCCCTGGAGGTCGCCGACATCTTCCGTGAGCATGGCCCAGCGTGGCGCGAGGCGCAGCGCGGCCATCTGAGCCTGGCTCAACTGAAGGTGATGTCGGCCATCACCCAGTGCCGCACGGCGGCCCTGGGCGGGCATGTCTTGCGCTGCGAGGGCTGCGGCACCGATCAGGTGGCCTACAACTCATGCCGCAACAGGCACTGCCCGAAGTGCCAGAGCACGGCGGCCAAGCGCTGGCTCGATGCCCGGCAGGCGGATCTGTTGCCGGTCGAGTACTACCACGTGGTCTTCACGTTGCCCGCGCCTATTGCTGACCTGGCGTATCAGAACAAGGCCGTGGTCTATGGCCTCTTGTTCGACGTGGCCGCCGAGGTGCTGCAGACCATCGCCGCTGATCCCAAGCACCTGGGCGCGCGCATCGGTGCCACGCTGGTGCTGCACACCTGGGGCTCGGCGCTGACGCACCACCCGCATGTGCACGCCGTCGTGCCCGGCGGCGGGCTCTCGCCTGACGGCAAGCAATGGGTAGCGTGCCGGCCGGGGTTCTTCCTGTCGGTGCGCGTGCTGTCGCGGCTGTTCCGCCGACGCTTCCTCGAAGAGCTGCAGCAGGCACATCAAGCCGCCAAGCTGAAGTTCTTTGGCGAGCACGCCACGCTGGCCGATGCGAAGGCGTTCAACGACTGGGTGGCACCGCAACGTAAATGCGAGTGGGTGGTGTACGCCAAGCGGCCGTTCGCCGGGCCCGAAGCGGTGCTGGCCTACCTGTCGCGCTACACGCATCGGGTGGCGATCTCCAACAGTCGTCTGCTCGCGATGGACGAGCGCGCAGTGAGCTTCCGCTGGAAGGACTATCGCGTCAAGGATGGGGCCGCAACTGGTGCATCCGGCCAGACCCGACACAAGACCATGACACTGGCGCCTGAGGAGTTCATGCGCCGCTTCCTGCTGCATGTGCTGCCGGGCGGCTTCCATCGCATCCGCCATTGCGGGCTGCTGGCCAACGGCAGCCGCAAGGCCAGCCTGGGGCTGGCGCGCGAGTTGTTGAGCGCGCCCAAGCCACAGCCGGCCGCCAACACCGACGGGGCCGCTGGCATCAAGCCACCGGCCTTCGTCTGTCGCCACTGCGGTCGCGCGCTGCTCATCGTGCAGACCTTTACCCGCGGCCAATTGATCCGCGCACCACCACAGCCAGGGCAATGAACGCTGCATTCGACACGCACACGTTTGCCGACACGGCTCAACGCAGCCACCGGCCAGGTGGTGTTGCGCCGCTGGCCGCCGACACGGCAATCCACGGGCCCGCAACCTTGCAACGCACGTCCCTGTACGTCCACGTACGACGCCGCGATCGTCAACGGCACCGAGCCGCAACGACAGCCCACCCCGAGCATCGCGGCATTCACCGCCGTCGGCACGCGCAATCGCCATAGAACGCGCGGTTGATCGCCACTGCGGCATGCCCCGCGGTTTCCTCCCCCGAGGCTTGTCCGACACCTGCCCTCAGTTCGGTGTCGCCCGCAGCATTGCGGCTTGCGCGGGCAGGTGTCCGACAACCCTAAACAGCTGCTGCCTTTCAACGGGGTTCGCACACAGACTCTGGTCGGCCACAAGCGGCCGGTCGCCCTGCGCTCGAAAACTTGCCCTCGGCGAGCGCCCGAAGGTCAGGTTTGCGGCGACGAGTCAGGGCCTCTCATCGGCCTGTCCCGGCCAATTGCGGACATTGCCGCGGAGCGAAATCGGGAAGAGGTAGCCGCGGGCTGTGATTGACTCGGCGATCTATTTCATCACGCCTGACGATCGCGCAAGACCTCGTACTCGTAGGTCGTGATCTCAAACGGGTTGCCGTCCGGATCCGCGAAATAGAGCGACAACGAGACTTCGTGGTTCTCGAGCTTGGGGTGTTCAGGGAGCTTCGAGCTGAGGTGGGCACGCCAAGCGAGAAATTCCTGCGCCGATACCCGCAGTGCGATGGTTGATCGACACGGCTGGTGTGGCCGCTCGAATAGCGCCAAGTGCACCTGTCGCCCTGCGTCTTGCAAGGTCAGCGGCCCACCATCACGGGCCCAGAAAGCCAATTCAGGTATTCGCGAGAAGCCGAGCACGTCGGCATACCATCGCTCGGACGCTTGCCGGTTGCCGACGAAGATATGCAGATGGTCGATGGCTTCGATGCGAGGCGCCATGTCTTCACTCCTTCTCGAAACGTTGGCCAAACCACATGCGCCGAATCACGGCGTCCCTGCGGACGAACTGATGCACGAGCGCAGCACCCACGTGCAGGGCGAGCAGTGCCACCAAGGCAAGGCCGAGCACGGCATGCATCGTCCTGGCGGTGAAACGACTGAAGTCTGCGGGGAGCGGGGCTCCCGATCGGGCGAAGACTATATCCGGCAGCCCGGCAGCGATCGCGATCGCGAAACCCGATGCGACCATGCCCAGTACGATCACATAGAGCCCGACGTGAACGGCGCCTGCCAGTCGCACCTGCGCAGCGCCAGCCGACGTGGTGGCCTGCGGTTTTGACGTGAAGATCCGCACGACCAGGCGCAGGAGCGTCAATGCACCGATCGCCATGCCGATTGCCATGTGCGGGCGAAGGAGATCCACTTTGGAGGGATCGGCATTCGTGGTTGGTCCCAGGACGAAGAATCCGTAGCACAGCGATCCCACGATCACGAGCGCAAGCGCCCAATGCAGCAGCACCAGCAGTGGGTGGTAGCTGTGGACCGTCTTGTTCACAAGACACCCACCAAGTCTTGCAGCTTGCCAAAATACTTCTGCCAGCCGTACTCGGCGCCACGACGATTGTTCTCGTCTTTGCCGAGAAAGCCCGACTGCTCCATCCGCAACAGCGTGCCCGTGGCCGACGGGCTGAGTGTCCACTCGACCACGGTCTTCAGACCCCCCGCAGCCTCAGCCCCCGATGAGCACCAGGCATAGACCAAGCGACGATGAGGGGCGACCTCCAGTACCTCGCATTCAAGAACGCCATTCCAATGCGGCATCGGGTCGGTGCGAAGCTGAAACTTGTGGCCGACCACCGGCACGAAGTCATTGGTCATGAGCCAGTCGTCGATGAGCGCCGACTCGGTGAGTGCGCGCCATACCTTTGACGGCGCGTGCGGCATGTCACGCTCGACCACGACGCTGCGCGACTCCTCTGGAGTGCTCATTGGTCCATCCTCTTCAAGAGCGACTCCAGGCGATCAAAGCGACCCTCCCAGAATCGGGTGTGGAACTGCAGCCAGGTCACGAGCGGTGTCAGTGCCTTTGGCCGAGCGCCATAGTGAACCTCTCGGCCGTCGCGTCGCTCGGTGACGAGGCCCGCGCGCTTGAGCACGCCAAGATGCTTGGACACCGCCGGCTGCGAAACGCCCGATTGTTCGGTCAGCACCCGCACGTTGAGTTCACCCTCATTGCACAAGCGCTCGAAGAGCGTGCGCCTCGTCGGGTCGGCAAGAGACTTCAGCAGCAGGTCCGGGTCGGCGCGAACTGGCATGGCGATCAGCTGAACTTGGCTTCGATGCCTGCAAGAAACGCGTCGACGAGGCGCCGCGTCACAGCGACGCGCAGCGAGATCTTCTCGCCCGGAGCGATTCCCGACACCGCCCTGGCCGGGTCGTACTTGATCGTCTTGTCGGCCATCAAAACAGCGTCCGCCGTCTGAAGGGATGCGCAGAGCATGCGCACTTCATTGAGCGCGTTCCCATCCTTGCCCTCTTGTCCGCGCGTGCGATGCACGAAGGCGTGATCAAGGGCTTGGATGAGGTTTGCGCAGAAGGCGGCTTCCACGGCTGCCAGTGCGTCGCCATAGGCCTTCTTGCCAGCTTCCGAACCAGCCCGGCCGGACGCGGCAAGCGCTTCAAAGGAATCGAGTTGCGCCGCTACGTCTCGCTTGCGCTCCTTGAGGTAGGTCGCTGGGTACTTATTGGTTGCGAGCATTGGTTTCTCCGTTAGGAGGACCAAAGCATAACCAGTTGGTTATTGTAATGTCAAGCAAGCGTGCCCGCCGTGGTGGCGCCAAACTTCCCTGATCGCGGTGTTGCCTGCAACAGCCGCTTTGGGTCGCTATGCAAAGCTTTCCAGCGGCCCCTATGCATAGATGCCAACTATGCGTAGTTTGCGATCCGATCAGCATGCCTCACGAGGAGAGATGGGCGCGACATCGAGATCGCTGCTATACATAGTTTTCATTCGCGCACGGCAAGCGCACGCAGTCGCGCTGCTGTGTGTGATGGGCCTACTGGTTCCGGCAGCGTTGCCCACCACCTCGTGAAGACAGCGGGCGGCGTTGACACGAAAGAATGCGAGCCATCTCAAGGCCTGCTGCGGCGTGCACGCCGGTGGCCCCAAACTATGCTTAGCTCTTGGCTCGGGGTGGCGAGATAGTCAGGCCTCGAACTACGCATAGTTGGCATCTATGCATAGGGGTCGGGACTACCCGGTGACGAGGGGCTGCTTCCCGGCGGCCCACCTCCAACGGCCGGTCTGCGGCGGCGAACCCGGCAGGGCGGCGGTCATGTGCCGACCCTCAGCAGTTGTTCGCGGCGCCGATCGGATTGCCTGTAACCGGTCTCTCGGGGACCGGGCGGTTAGGGCCGATGGACTAAACCGCTATTCGCGGTAGGCGCTTCGTGGCCAGTGTGGTGTTTCGTCATTGCGCTGGTTCTGCGAAGTTGTTGATCGAGGCAATCCGCCTCGTTCATCAACGGAGCTGCAACCATGGACACGACCACCCGCACAGGCACGCCGCTGCGTCAGCGCATGACCGAAGACATGCGCATGCGCAAGCTGGAAGACAAGACCCAGCAGGCTTACATTCGCGCCGTTCGCAAGTTGACCGTCTACCTCGAGCGCGCGCCCGATACGGCGACGGTCGAAGACCTGCGCAACTTCCAGCTGCATCTGGTTGACTCGGGCACGTCGCCGATCACCTGAACGCCACGCTGTCCGGGCTGAGGTTCTTCTTCGACATCACGCTGGGCCGTGTCGAGTTGATGGCCCGGATGCAGCCGGTGAAGCTGCCGCGCACGGTGCCCGTGGTTCTGAGCACGCAGGAGGCCACTCAGTTGATTGCCGCGGCGCGCAACGTCAAGCACCAGGCAGCGCTGTCGGTGGCTTACGGCGCCGGCCTGCGCGCCAACGAGGTCTGCCGGCTGAAGATCGGCGACGTCGACAGCCAGCGCATGGCGTTACGTGTCGAACAGGGCAAGGGTGCCAAGGACCGCTACGCGATGCTCAGCCCCGTGGTGCTGCAGCGCCTGCGCGCGTGGTGGCGCGTGGGCCATGCCCAGGGCAGGATGCTGCCCGGCGGTTGGCTGTTTCCGGGCATGGATCCGATGGACCCGCTGACCCCGCGCCAGCTCAACCGCGCCGTGCACGACGCCGCGTCGGCCGCTGGTATCGCCAAGCGTGTGACGACGCACACGCTGCGCCACTCCTTTGCCACACATCTGCTGGAGCGCAAGGTTGACATCCGTGTGATCCAGGTCTTGCTGGGCCACAAGAAGCTGGAGACCACATCGATTTACGTCCACGTGGCCACCGACTTGTTGCGCGAGGTGCTCGGCCCGCTGGAGCCTTTACCGCCGTCCTGAGGTTGCCACCATGGGGCGGCCCGCCCTGGAGGTCGCCGACATCTTCCGTGAGCATGGCCCAGCGTGGCGCGAGGCGCAGCGCGGCCATCTGAGCCTGGCTCAACTGAAGGTGATGTCGGCCATCACCCAGTGCCGCACGGCGGCCCTGGGCGGGCATGTCTTGCGCTGCGAGGGCTGCGGCACCGATCAGGTGGCCTGCACAACTCATGCCGCAACAGGCACTGCCCGAAGTGCCAGAGCACGGCGGCCAGGCGCTGGCTCGATGCCCGGCAGGCGGATCTGTTGCCGGTCGAGTACTACCACGTGGTCTTCACGTTGCCCGCGCCTATTGCTGACCTGGCGTATCAGAACAAGGCCGTGGTCTATGGCCTCTTGTTCGACGTGGCCGCCGAGGTGCTGCAGACCATCGCCGCTGATCCCAAGCACCTGGGCGCGCGCATCGGTGCCACGCTGGTGCTGCACACCTGGGGCTCGGCGCTGACGCACCACCCGCATGTGCACGCCGTCGTGCCCGGCGGCGGGCTCTCGCCTGACGGCAAGCAATGGGTAGCGTGCCGGCCGGGGTTCTTCCTGTCGGTGCGCGTGCTGTCGCGGCTGTTCCGCCGACGCTTCCTCGAAGAGCTGCAGCAGGCACATCAAGCCGCCAAGCTGAAGTTCTTTGGCGAGCACGCCACGCTGGCCGATGCGAAGGCGTTCAACGACTGGGTGGCACCGCAACGTAAATGCGAGTGGGTGGTGTACGCCAAGCGGCCGTTCGCCGGGCCCGAAGCGGTGCTGGCCTACCTGTCGCGCTACACGCATCGGGTGGCGATCTCCAACAGTCGTCTGCTCGCGATGGACGAGCGCGCAGTGAGCTTCCGCTGGAAGGACTATCGCGTCAAGGATGGGGCCGCAACTGGTGCATCCGGCCAGACCCGACACAAGACCATGACACTGGCGCCTGAGGAGTTCATGCGCCGCTTCCTGCTGCATGTGCTGCCGGGCGGCTTCCATCGCATCCGCCATTGCGGGCTGCTGGCCAACGGCAGCCGCAAGGCCAGCCTGGGGCTGGCGCGCGAGTTGTTGAGCGCGCCCAAGCCACAGCCGGCCGCCAACACCGACGGGGCCGCTGGCATCAAGCCACCGGCCTTCGTCTGTCGCCACTGCGGTCGCGCGCTGCTCATCGTGCAGACCTTTACCCGCGGCCAATTGATCCGCGCACCACCACAGCCAGGGCAATGAACGCTGCATTCGACACGCACACGTTTGCCGACACGGCTCAACGCAGCCACCGGCCAGGTGGTGTTGCGCCGCTGGCCGCCGACACGGCAATCCACGGGCCCGCAACCTTGCAACGCACGTCCCTGTACGTCCACGTACGACGCCGCGATCGTCAACGGCACCGAGCCGCAACGACAGCCCACCCCGAGCATCGCGGCATTCACCGCCGTCGGCACGCGCAATCGCCATAGAACGCGCGGTTGATCGCCACTGCGGCATGCCCCGCGGTTTCCTCCCCCGAGGCTTGTCCGACACCTGCCCTCAGTTCGGTGTCGCCCGCAGCATTGCGGCTTGCGCGGGCAGGTGTCCGACAACCCTAAACATTGGCGGGTGCTCGACTCGCGCCGATGAATGACCGCAGCCTGTGTGAAGCGGTCTTTCGAGGCCTGGCATTCGGGCGCGCGCCAGGCGTGCCGGGCGACTCAGTACGGGTCGCGATAGGGGCATGACAAAGCCATTCGCTTCGATCCCATGCAGAGGCACCCGGAGCAGTTTCAGCTGGCACCGCCCAGGCGTTTCGATAGGGTCCGGCTGAGAGCCTGAAACCGGGGATCACAGGCGGTATCTCTTCAGCACCAACGCGCCGGCGAATACGAAGGCCGCCGGTATGAGCGAGAACGCCAGCCCGGCGCCCACCAAGGCAGAAGCGGGCTGCAGGGCAGCGCCACTGATCGAAGGCACAAAACCCGACAAGCTCAGCACGGCGGCGGTGACGAGCGGCCCCAGGGCCAGGCCGGCCTTTTCGCCGATGATGAAGAGGCCCGTGAAACTGCCTTCGCGCCGCAAACCGCTGTGCAGCGCGTCGCGCTCGATGACGTCGGTGAGCATCGAAAAGGGCAGCAACTGCGTGCCGGCAAAGCCCATCCCCGCCAGGGCGCACAGCGCATAAAACAGTGGCGGTGGCGAGGCGCGGTCGATCACGGCCATCAGGGCCAGTGCCGCGCCGAACACCAGCGCTGCGGCGATGGCGCAGCCGGGCTTGCCGAAGCGGCGGGCCGCCGCCACCCACAGTGGCATCGCCGCAATCGCGGCCAGCAACAGGCAGCCGAACACCAGACCCACCGTGTCAGGTTTTCCGCCCAGCACGTGAACGCAGAAGTAGGGCGCGGCCGCGGCCATCGCGCCATTGCCAACCAGCACAAGCACATAGGCCAGCAACAGCACGAAGTAGGGCCGGTTGGCCAGCGCCAGGCGCAGCTGCTCGCGGGCGGGCACGGCGTGGGCACTGGCCGGGCGCATCGGGAAGCGGCGTGCGCTGAACGCTGTGGTCAGCATCGCCAGTGCGATCAGCACGGCCAGCGCCGCACCCATGGTGCGGTAACCCTCGCGGCCGCCGCCGGCGGCCTGCACCATCATCGGCCCGGCCACGGCACCGGCGATGGTGCCCAGCAGCACGAAGCCCATGCGCCAGGACATGATCACCGTGCGCTCATGCGGGTCGTCGCTCATCTCGGCCGGCATGGCCGCGTAGGGCACGGCGAAGAGGGCATAGGCGCTCATGCCGAAGAAGAAGATGACGCCCACCCACAGCGCGCGCGCCTGCGCCGAGGCCAGGTCGGGCACGCTGAACAGGGCAAAGAAGGCCAGCGCCGAGAGTGTGCCGCCCACCAGCAGGTAGGGCTGGCGCCGGCCCCAGCGGCTGTGCGTGCGGTCAGAGGCGATGCCGACCAAGGGGTCAAAGACGACATCCCAGAACTTCGGGATGAACAGCACCACGCCGGCCGTGGCCGCCGCAATGCCCAGCGTGTCGGTCATGAAAAAGAGCAGCAGAACGCCGGTGACCGATGAGAACAGCCCCGTTCCCACCGACCCCGCGGCGTACAGCAGCAGCGGCCCGCGCTTCAGCGTCGTGCCTCTGTGGGCAGCGTGGCCAGCGCGGCGTCCAGCCCGGCCGCCAGCTTGTCGACGATCTCGCCGACCTGCGCGTCGTCGATGATGAAGGGCGGCGCCAGCAGGATGTGGTCGCCGTTCATGCCGTCTGCTGTGCCGCCCATCGGGTAGCAGATCAGTCCGCGGTCCATGGCCTCGCGCTGCACGCTGCCCCACAGCATCAACTGCGGGTCGAAGGTGGCCTTGGTCTCGCGGTTGCGCACCAGTTCCAGGCCCAGCAGCAGGCCGCGGCCGCGGATGTCGCCGACATGCGGGTGGTTGGCGAATCGCTCGGCCAGGGCCGTGCGCAGCCGCTGGCCCATGGTCTGTACGCGTTCGAGCAGGTGACGCTCGCGGATGGCCGTGATGACGGCCAGGGCCGCAGCACAGGGCGTGGCGCTGGCGTTGTAGGTGTGCCCGTGTATGAAGTAGCCGCGCTTGTCGGCAATGGTGTCGAAGACACGGCCCGAGACGACGATGGCCGAGATGGGCTGGTAGCCCGCGCCCAGGCCCTTGGCCAGCGTGACGATGTCGGGCGTGACGCCGTCCTGCTCGATGGACAGGTAGGTGCCCGTGCGACCGGCGCCGGTGAGAATTTCGTCTGCGATGAACAGAATGCCGTAGCGGTCGAGCACGGCCCTTACGGCCTTGAAGTAGCCGGGCAACGCGGGCACGGCGCCATTCGTGGCACCGACCACGGGCTCGGCAATGAAAGCAGCCACCGTGTGCGGCCCGACACGCTGGATGGTGGCCTCGAGCTCCTGCGCCAGGCGCGCCACATAGGCTGAGTCGGTCTCGCCGGCTTGCTGGTCACGGTAGGCGTAGCAGGGCGATACGAAGTCGGCTGGCATCAGCACGTCTTCAAACAGCATGCGCCGAACCACGTTGCCTGACACGGCCAGCCCGCCCATCGCGCAGCCGTGGTAGCTCTGGCGGCGGGCGATGAAACGGCGGCGCGCGCTCTGGCCGTTGTCCAGGTGAAACTGCAGCGCCATCTTCAGCGCGCCGTCCATTGATTCGCTGCCGCCGGAGCCGAAGAAGACCCAGTCGAGCCCCTGGGGCGTCATCTCCACCAGTGCGTCAGCCAGGCGTTCCGATGCCTCGGTGGTGAAGTAGGCGTTGTAGACGTAGGCCAGCTCACGGGCCTGTTTCGCAATGGCATCGGCCACGCCGGTGTCGCTGTAGCCCAGGCTGGAAACACCGGCGCCACTGGCGGCGTCGAGGTAGCGCTTGCCGCTGCTGTCCACGATGTAGGGGCCCTCACCGCGCACGGCCACGGGGTAGGGCTTGCGCATGTAGCGCTGGAAGACGTGGCTCATGTTGCGGCCTTCATTTGCAGCGTAAGTGAAGCCTAAGGGTCTTCTTGTCCAGCTTGCCCAGCGGCGTCATGGGCAGTGACTCGACAAATTGCACCGACTTGGGCGCCTGCATCGCACCCTTTCGTTCACGCACCGCTGCTATCAGCGCCTGGGCGTCCAACTGCGCACCGGCCTGTGGCACGACCAGCGCCGTGACGGCCTCGCCCCAGCGTTCGTCCGGCACGCCCACGACGGCAACCTGTGCAACGCCCGGCAACGACGCGATGACGTCTTCCAGCTCACGAGGAAAAACGTTGAGACCACCGCTGATGATCATGTCCTTCTTGCGGTCGACGATGTAGAGATAGCCGTCGGCGTCAAAGCGTCCCATGTCGCCGGTGTGCAGCCAGCCGCCTGCCAGCGCTGCGGCGGTTTCCTCGGGCCGCTTCCAGTAACCGGCCATCACATGGGGGCCGCGGACGCAGATCTCGCCCACCTCTGCGCGGGGTACCGGATTCAGCTGCTCGTCCAACAAGGCCACGTCGATGTCCGCAAAGGGCACACCGCAGGACGCCAGCCGTTCGGGGTGGCGCAGGTCGTGTTGCTGTTTGCCCAGCCACGCAATGCAGGTCGGGGCCTCGCTCTGCCCATAGAGCTGCATGAAGACCGGGCCGAAGGTATCCAGCCCCTCGGCCAGCCGCGAAGGCAGCATGGGCGCCGCGCCGTAGAAGATGGTCTTCAGCGACGACAGGTCGCGGGGCTGGGCCCGGGCAGCGTCGATCAGACGGTAGACCATCACCGGCACCAGGAAGGTGGCGCTGATGCGCTCGCGCTCGACGTAGCCCAGCAGCGAGTCGGCGTCGAAGCCTCCCATCATGTGGAAACCGCCGCCCCGCAGCGCCACCGGCAGCGCCATCACGCCGGCGGCATGCGACACCGGCGTGGCGGCGAGCATGCGCAAATCGTCGGGCCATTCCCATTCCGCGGCCATCATCGTCACCGAGGCCAGCAGCGTGGCATGGGTGTGCACCACGCCCTTGGGCCGCCCGGTGGTGCCGCCCGTGTAGCCGATGACGGCGATGTCCTGCGGCCGGGCCTTCACGTTCAGCGGCGCCGGCGTTGCCGTTGCGGCGGCAGCCATCACGTCGAACGCACCCTCCAGCGGGCCCAGGGAGAGCAGGTGCTTCAACGTGGGCACACGTTCACGCATGGCCCGCCCGCGCTCGGCGAACAGCGTGTCGTCGACCAGCAGCGCGTCTATCTCGGCGTCGGCCAGCATGAAGGCCAGGTCGTCGGCCGACGTCAGCGCCGAAAGCGGTGTCAGCCGCAGCCCGGCGATGTAGGCCGCGTACGAGGCTGACAGCACGTCGATCCTGTTGCGCGACAACAGCGCCAGGCTGCTGCCCGGCACCAGGCCCAGAGACTGCAGCACGGTGATCATGCGCGCGGTGCGCTCGGCCATCTGGGCGTAGCTCAGGCGCTCGCCATCGCCCACCAGCATCTCGGCGCTGCCGCGGCGCTGGAAGGCTCGCGCCAGCAAGTGGCCGATGGTGCCTCCTCGGCGCAGGGTGTCTTCGGTGCTTTCGCTCATGGTGTGGCGGTTCCTGCTGGTCACTGCTCAACGGCGCTGGCCCTTTGCTCCCGACAGCTGTCGGGGTTGACCCCCGCCGCACGTTTCAAGCCTTCAGGACAGCCTGAAAGTGAGGAGATGCGATGTTACGTTTTGATGGCAAGGTGGCACTGGTCACCGGCGCAGGGCGGGGCCTGGGTCGCGCCCACGCGCTGCTGCTCGCGTCGCGCGGCGCCCGGGTGGTGGTGAATGACCTGGGCACCAGTGGTGCCGGTACGGGCGCCGATGTGTCGCCCGCGCAGAGCGTGGTGGACGAGATCCGCGCTGCTGGCGGCGAAGCCGTGGTCAACGGTGACTCGGTCGTCGACGGCGGCCGCATCGTGCAGGCGGCGCTGGACCACTTCGGCCGCATCGACCTGGTCGTCAACAACGCCGGCTTCCTGCGCGACGTGGCCTTCCACAAGATGACCGCGGCCGATTGGGACGACCTGTACCAGGTGCACCTGCTCGGCGCCTTCCGCATCGTGCACGCGGCCTGGCCGCGCATGCGCGACCAGGGCTACGGGCGCATCGTCAACACCTCTTCGGCCGCCGGCATCTATGGCAACTTCGGGCAGGTCAACTATGGCTGCTTCAAGCTGGCCCTGCATGGCATGACACAGCCGCTGGCGGTGGAGGGCAAGGCAAAGAACATTCACGTGAACACCATTGCGCCTGCGGCGGACTCGCGGCTCACACGCACCGTGATGACGCCCGAACAACTGGCGCCGATGCGCGCCGAGCTGGTCAGCCCATTGGTGGCCTGGCTTTGCCACGAGACCTGCGCTGAGACCGGGGGGCTGTTCGAGGTCGGCGGCGGTTTCATTGCCAAGCTGCGCTGGGAGCGTTCGGGCGGCGCCTACCTCGACCTGACGGGCGGCCATGCGATCGAGCAGGTGGCGCAAGCCTGGGGGACCGTCACCGATTTCTCGAAGAGCGACCACCCGGCGGGCTTCGGCGAAGCCATGGCGCCGTTCGTCAAGTTGATGGGGGGTGCATGAGAGCCCAGCACATCGGACACGCCTGGCCTTCGTTTGATGTGGTCATCGAACGCGGCGCGGCCATCGCCTTCGCGCGCGGCCTGGACGAGACCAACCCGGTCTACTTTGACGAGGCGGCGGCGCGCGCGGCGGGCCTGCGCGGCATTGCCGTGTTGCCGACCTTTCCTATCGCGATGAGCACTGAGCGGGTGGACCTGATCTACGACATGCTGCAGCGCCTGGCGGTTGATCCGGCGAAGATCCTGCATGCCAGCCAGCGCTTCGTTCACCACCAGCCCATGGTTGTGGGCGACCGGCTGACGGGCACCAAACGCATCGCCAACATTGCCGATCGCAAGAACGGCGCCTTGACCTTCATCGACACCGTGATCGAATACCGCAACGCCGCTGGCGAGCCGGTTTGCGAAGATCACTGCAGCCTTGTGGCCCGCAACACATGAACGCCCTGGATCTGACCGTCGGCACCACGCTGCCGCCTTTGCGCACCGGCCCCATCACGCGCCACCGGGTGGCGATGTACGCCCACGGCTCGGGCGACCTCAATCCCATCCATGTCGATCCGGACTTTGCCCGCGACCAGGCCGGTCTTCCCGACACCATCGTGCACGGCATGTACTCGATGGGCATGCTGTCCCGCCTGCTCACGCAATGGGCCGGGCCCGGCAGCGTGCGCTCGATCGAGACGCGCTTTGCCGCCATGCTGCCGGTGAAGGCCAGCCTGCATTGCGAAGGCGTGATCGAGGCCGTTGAGGCCGCGGGCGGCGGCTCGCTCGTGACCGTGAAGCTGGCAGCGACGCAGGCCGACGGCTCGGCGGTGGCTGCGGGGTCGGCGCAGGTGTTCGTGGCGGCGGGCCGATGATCGAGACGACGGTTGAAGACGGCATCGCGACGGTTCGCCTGGCGTCGCCAGCCACCGCAAACGCGCTGACGCCAGCGGCGTTTGCCGAGTTGACGGCGCAGATCGCCGCTGTGCAGCAGCCCGACAGCGGCGCCCGTGTGCTGGTGCTCACCGGCAGCTGCAAGGTGTTTTCGGCCGGCGCCAACATGGACGTCCTGGGCGACACCGACGCCGCCAGCCTGGAGCGCGCCATCACCGGCGCGCTGCTGCCCTTGCAGCAGGTGCTGCACGAAGGACGCCTGCCAACCGTGGCTGCCGTGAACGGCACCGCCGTGGGCGGCGCGGTGGGCCTGGCACTGTTGTGCGACATCGTCGTGGCGGCGCGCTCGGCGCGCTTTTCGCTGGCCTTCGCGCGGCTTGGCCTGGTGCCGGATACCGGGTTGACCATGACGCTGCCGCGGCTGGTGGGCGAAGCCCGCGCCAGAGCGCTGCTGATGACCGGCGCCGACGTCAGCGCCGAAGAAGCCGCAGCGATGGGCATGATCCATCAGTGCATTGACGACGAGACCTTCGTGGCCGAGACACGAACCCTGGCCGAGCGACTGGCCCGGTTGCCGCAGGGCACGCACCGGCTCACGCGCCAGGCGATCGTCGCCGGGCGCTTGAACACCCTGCAAGTGCAGATGGAATATGAGGCCCGGCTGCAGGCCGGGCGTGTGCTGAGCGATGAGTTCCGTGCCGCGATGGCCGCCTTCGCGGCGCGGCGCAAACCCTGACCCCTGCCATGGCGCGCATCATTCTGCGTCGGCTGCTGATGCTGGTTTTCGTGACGGCCGGGGTCACGGTCATCTGCTTCGTCATCTCGCGCCTGATCCCGGGCGACCCGGCGCAGTTGATGCTGGGCCCGCGGGCCACGCCCCAGGCGATAGCCGAGTTGCGCGCGCAGCTGGGCCTGGACCAGTCGATCGCGACGCAGTACGTGGCCTATGTGCGTGACCTCTTTCGCGGCGACTTCGGCACCTCGATAACGACCCGTCAGCCCGTGCTGGCCGAACTGTTGAGCTACATCCCGGCCACGCTGGAACTGATGCTGGTGGCCATGGTCTTGTCGATCGCCATTGGCGTGCCGCTGGGGGTGTTGACCGCCGTGCGGCGCGACACCTGGGTGGACAACCTGGGGCGGGGCCTGGCCATCCTGGGCATCTCCACACCCACGTTCTGGCTGGGCCTGATGCTGATGCTGCTGTTCTACGCCCAACTGGGCTGGCTGCCGGGCTCGGGCCGCCTGGACATCGGCGTGAGCCCGCCGCCGCATGTGACGGGCCTGTACCTCGTCGACGCGGCACTGGCGGGCGACAGCCTGGCCTGGCGCAGCGCTTTCAACCACCTGTTGCTGCCGGCCAGCACCTTGGCGCTGGCTTCCATCGGCACCGTGGTGCGGCTGGTCCGCAGCTCGATGATCGAGGTGCTGGGCGAAGACTACATCCGCACCGCCCGTGCCTATGGCATCTCAAAGGGGCGGCTGCTCTTCGTCTACGCATTGAAGAATGCGCTGATCCCTTTCGTCACGGTGCTCGGGCTGGAACTTGCATCGCTGCTCTTCGGTTCCGTCGTCATCGAGAGCGTGTTTGCTTGGCCGGGTGTAGGCAGCCACGTGCTCGGTGCCATCCTGAACCTCGATTTCCCGGTCATCATGGGCTTCACCGTGCTGGCTTCTGTGGTGTACGTGGCGGCCAACCTGCTGGTAGACCTCTCTTACCTGGTGCTGGACCCGCGCATCCAGGCGGTGGGCTGATCGTGATGAAACCCATCTCCATCGCGGCCGTCATGCCCCTGGCCTTGCGGGGGCCGTTGACGCTGGCGGCGGCTGCGGTGGTGGCCTTGGTGTGCTGCGCCGCCCTGTTTGCACCGTGGCTCACGCCCTATGCGCCGAACGCCATGGACTTGAACCATGTGCTGCAGCCGCCTTCCTGGAGGCACTGGGCGGGGACCGACGAACTGGGGCGCGACCTGCTGACGCGCATCCTCCATGGCGCACGCCCGTCAGTGAGCGCGGCTCTGGGCATCGTTGGCATCGGCACCGCGTTCGGCTTGCTGATCGGCACCTTGTCGGGGTTGTTGGCGGGTTGGTTCGACACGGTCGTGATGCGGCTGACCGACGTGGCCATGGCCCTGCCCGGCATGGTGGTGGCGCTGGCGTTGACGGCTGCACTCGGCCCCAGCCTGTTCAACGCCGTGGTCGCCCTCGGGGTGCTGGCCGTGCCCGCCTACATCCGCGTCGCACGCGGCCAGGCGCTGGCGCTGAGAGAGCGCGAGTACGTGCTGGCCGCACGGTCGATGGGTGCGAGCACCTGGCATCTGATGCGCGCCCACGTGCTGCCCAATGTCCTACCGCCTGTGCTGGTGTTCATGACCTTCCATCTCGGTGCATCGATACTGGCTTCGTCGGCGCTGAGCTTCATCGGCCTGGGCGCTCAGCCGCCCGACGCCGAGTGGGGTTCGATGATCGGGGCCGGGCGCGAGTACGTGCTGGGGCACTGGTGGTACGTCACCATTCCTGGCGTGGTCATCATCCTGACAGCGTCGTCCTTCAACCTGCTGGGGGATGCGCTGCGCGACTGGCTCGATCCGCGTCTGGCGCGCGAAAAGGCTTAGCGGCCGAGCGGCCCGTACATCGGTGCGTAGTCCGATCAAATCCGCCACTGACTCGGGTTCAACGGCGCCAGTGTGCCCGAACCGCTTCCGCCACCACATTCACAAGCTTGGGTCTCGACCGCTTGACTTGAGATAGACACAACGATAGAGTTGTGTCGTGATTCCTGCCCATGAACCATCAACCGGAAACCTGCCGCCCGGCGAGCATCTGGCCGAGTGGGTCGACGTCGTCGAGCGGTTCGGCACAACGCCGTGGCGCAGACAGTTGCTGGATGGGCTTGCCTGTGCGTTGCGCGATTTGCGCGCCGCCGGCTGCAAACGCGCCTACATCGACGGCAGCTTCATCACGACCAAGGAGCATCCGGGCGACTTCGATGCCTGGCGGGCGCGAAGGCAAACCGAGGCGAGCTTTTTCCCGCCGACGCGGCTGCAGACCCGCTGGGCACGTTGTTTCGAGACTTCTTCCAGCGCGACCGCGATGGAAATCCCAAAGGAATCATCGTCATCGACCTAGAGGACTTCGAATGATCACTAACGAACGGCAGTACCAGATCAGCAAGGCACAGGTTGCCAAGTTCCGTGCGGCCATCGAAGCGCCGGACAGCAGCACTCGCTCTCTCCACCCGCGTGCGCAAAAGGCGCTTCGTGAGGCGGCCCAGAGTCAGCTCAACGACCTCGCAGTGGAGGTGGCCGACTACGAGCGACTTCGCGATGGGCAACTGACGGCCATCACCATCCAGCCCCATCAGGCCCGCATCATGCGCAACTGGACGCAGAAGGAATTGGCCGACAAGTTGGCGGTGGCCGAGCAGCAAGTCCAACGATACGAAGCCACGCAGTACAAGGGTGTGTCGTTTGAGCGCCTGCAGGCAGTGGCCGATGCGCTGAAACTGCGTGTGCGCGAGGTGATCACGTTCGAGCCGCTGTAGAAGCGGCGAGCGTAAACGGCCGCGCGACTCCACGCTGCCGGCCATGCGCACCTCGCTGCAGTCGTCGGCGCGAAGGGCCGCTTCGGGGATGCGGGGCGGGTGGTTTCAATGGGTCGCAGGCGGGTCTGGATCGGAACCGCTGGCGCCATGGGCCAGGAGGCCGCACATCGCCTCAAGACCAGGGGTCATCGTCCCAGGGCCACAGCGGCCGCCGCAGGCGCTTGAACGGCAGCTGGGTCACATCGGCCACGCACACGCCGGGCGAGTCCAGCGTCAGGCTGTGCGGTGTGATGGCCTCGAAGTGCGCCTTGAAGTGCTGCGCCGACTTGACCAGGATGACACGCTGGCGCCGCAGGTCGATGCCCAGGTCGGCAAAGATGGAGGGGCCGTAGGTCTGCCACCGGTTCTCGGCCAGCAGTAACTCACCCTGCGCGAAGCGCAATGCCACAGCGCGCCCCATCGGCACCACCGTGCCGCCGCCGAGCACGATTTTCGCGGCCAGGTCGATGGCCGTCACCGTCACGTCCAGGTCCAATGGCGGCCCTGAGAGCGGACAGGCCTTGCCGCCGATGCGCATCGTCAGCCGGGCGCCCAGGCCCGCGTCGATGGCGCAGCGCACCGCCAGCGGATCGATGAAGACGCCCGCGGCGATGCGGTCGATGCCGGCGTCGATCAGGGCCTTCAAGACATAGGTTGCGTCGCCGGGCGAGCCGCCGCCGGGGTTGTCGGCCATCTCGGCCAAAACCAAGGGGCCCTGCGCTGCAGCGTCCCAGGCACTGGCCGTGGCCACCGCCTCTTCCATGGGGTGCACCGCGTCGGCGCACTGCCCGCGCAGTGCAAACAGTTCCCGGCCCAGGCGCTCGGCCAGTGCGGCGCCCCGTGGGGCGTCGTTGTCGGTGATGACGATCACCTGGGTGCCGAGCAGCGGGATGTCGGCGCGCCGAAAGCCATGCACGATGCTGATCGACAGCACGCCGTCGTGTCCTTCCAGGCCGCGCATGCGCGCGACGAAGCTTTTCATCGGCTCGCGCTGCGTCTGGAACACATCGGCCATGCGGCAATGGAAGACCGAGGTCACCGGCCGCACTTCGCGCCGCGCGGTGCGCAGCAGCAGGTCGATCAGCTCGCGGCCGCGCGCCCGGATGTCGGTGTGCGGGTTCTCGCGGTAGCACATCAGGATCGCGTGGTCGTGCATCGCGGGTGACAGGTGCGAATGAGGGTCGAGCTCGGCGCCCATCACCACGCCGGGCCCCACGATGGCGCGCACGCGGGCGATGAGGTCGCCTTCGCAGTCGTCGTAGCCTTGCGCCACCATGCCGCCATGCAGGTTGAGCGCCACGATGTCCACGGGCCCGGCCGCGCGCAGGCGATCGAGCATCTCGTCGCGCAGCGTTTCGTAGGCGTCGCGGCGAACGGCTGCGCCGGGGTGGGCTTCACAGTACAGGCCGCCAACCACGTCAAGCCCCAGTGAACGCGCGTAAATCGCCATGTCGTTGCCGCGCTCGGGGTCGAACACCTCGTCGCCGCGCAACAAACCGCCTTCGGTGAAGGCATCCAGACCCACAGGGATCGGTGAGAAGGTGTTCGTCTCGGTGACGATGCCGCCGAAGTAGAGTCGCATGGGGATCCCTTGCGTCGAAGTTGTTCAGGGCCCCAGGCCGAGCCAGTCGTGCAGAACCGCGGCCTGGTCGGATCCGGGCACGCGAGGCGCAGTGCCCGTGGCGCTGGGCGTGCGCGAGAAGCGCGGCACCGGCCCTGGCTGTGGCACGCCAAAGGCGCTGACCATCGTGCCGCGGGCCGCGTTGTGCGGGTGGGTTGCCACTTCGTCAAGATCCAGAATGGGGCTGACGCAAGCGTCGCTGCCTTCGAAGTGCTCGCACCAGGCCTGGCGGTCCCGCGAGCGAAACACGGCCGCCATCCGCGCCTTCTGCGCGGGCCACAGCGCGGGGTCGTTCTGGGTGTCGAACAGGGGGTCGTGAAGCAGCCCGAGCCCTTCACGCAAGGCCCGGTAGAAGGGCGGCTCGATGGCACCCACGGCCAGCCAGCGCCCGTCGGCGCACGCGTAACAACCGTAGTAGTGCGCTCCGCCGTCCAGCCAGTTGGTGCCACGAGGGCCGTTCCATCGGCCTTGCGAGCGCATCCATTGGAAGATGCCCATGAGCGCAATGCTGCCGTCGACCATGGCCGCATCCACCACCTGGCCGCGGCCTGAACGCTGCGCTTCGTGCAGCGCAGCCATCACACCGAACAGCAGCAGCATTGCACCACCGCCGAAGTCGCCCACCAGGTTGAGTGGCGGCACTGGCGGGCCGCCCGCTGACCCGATGCTGGCCAGTGCACCCGAGAGCGCGATGTAGTTGATGTCGTGCCCTGCAGCCGATGCCAGCGGCCCGCTCTGGCCCCACCCGGTCATGCGGCCGATGACGATTTGCGGGTTGCGCTCCAGCAGCACAGCCGGCCCCAGGCCCAGCCGTTCCATCACACCTGGCCGAAAGCCCTCGACCAGGAGATCGGCCTTCGCAGCCAGTGCCAGCAACGTCTGCACATCGGCGGGCCGCTTGAGGTCGAGGGCAACCGAGCGACGGCCGCGCGCCAGGATGTCGGTGGGGTCATGCAGCGAACCCGGCCGGTCGACGCGCACCACGTCGGCGCCGGCATCGGCCAGCAGCGCGCAAGCGAAAGGTGCAGGCCCCAGCCCTGCCAGTTCCAGCACGCGCAGGCCGGTGAGCGGGCCTTGCGTCATGGAGCGGCGTTCAGGCAGCCTTGCGGTACATGGTGACCACGCAGGCGCCGCCCAGGCCCAGGTTGTGCTGGAGCGCGATGCGTGCGCCTTCCACCTGCCGCGCTTCGGCCTGGCCACGCAGTTGCCAGGTGAGTTCGGCACATTGCGCCAGCCCGGTTGCACCCAGCGGATGACCTTTCGACAGCAGCCCGCCCGAAGGGTTGGTGACCACGCGACCGCCGTAGGTGTTGTCGCCGTCCATGATGAACTTCTCGCCGCCGCCCTCAGGGGCCAGGCCCAGGGCCTCGTAGGTCAGCAGTTCGTTGGTGGTGAAGCAATCGTGCAACTCGCACACGTCAACTTCCTGCGGCCCGATACCGGCTTGTTCATAGGCCTGGGTGGCAGCGTTGCGCGCCATCTCGAAGCCGACCACGCGCATCATGCTGTGGCCCTGGATGCTGGCGACGGGGTCGGTGGTCATGGCCTGGGCCACGATCTCCACGGCGCGGCCGCTCAGGCCCTTGCGTCGTGCATAGGCCTCGGAAACGATCACCGCCGCCGCAGCGCCGCAGGTGGGCGGGCAGCATTGGTAGCGCGTGAGCGGACCATAGATCTGCTTGGAAGCCATCACCTCTTCGAGCGTGAGCTTGTCGCGGAAGATGGCGTGCGGGTTGCGTGAGGCGTGATCGCGCGCCTTCACCGAGATCCGGCCGAAGGCTTCGTTGCTGGTGCCGTACTTGCGCTGATGCTCCTGCCCCGCGCTGCCGAACAGCAGTGCGGCCATGGGCACCTGGTCGTTCCATTCGATGGTCTCGTGGGCGTGGGCGAGTTGCTGCCCCATGATGCTCGGCCGGTCGGTGGCCGTGACCCCAAGGGCGCCGGGATTCATCTGCTCGAAGCCCACGGCCAGGGCGACGTCGCACACGCCGTGCGCCACCGCCTGGCGCGCCAGGAAGAGGGCCGTCGAGCCCGTCGCGCAGGCGTTGTTGACGTTGACGATGGGGATGCCCGTGAGGCCCACCTTGTACAGCGCCTGCTGGCCGCTGGTGGAGTCGCCATAGACAAAGCCGGCGTAGGCCTGCTGCACATCGGTGTAGTCCAGGCCGGCGTCCTTCAGTGCCAGGCGGGCGGCCTCGGCGCCCATGGTGTCGTAGGGTTCACTGGCGCCAGGCTTCTTGAAAGGCACCATGCCGACACCGGCAACCCAGGCTGCAATGTTCGCCTTCGTCATCTTCAATCTCCAACGTGATCAGGTGAGGGACTCAACGGCGGGCGCGGCCTGGCCCGACATCGCGCTGCGCATCAACTCCTGCGAGTAGACGTGCCGGGGTGCGTCCAGCACCTCGGATGCTGCACCTTGCTCGACGATCTGGCCGCGGTACATGACCGCCACGTCGTCTGCCAGATGCCGAACCACCGCCATGTCGTGGCTGATGAACAGGTAGCCGAAACCGTGCTCGCGCTGCAAGTCCAGCAGCAGATTCAGGATCTGCGCCTGCACCGAGAGGTCCAGCGCCGAGGTCGGCTCGTCCAGCACCAGCAACTGCGGGCTGGCGGCCAGCGCGCGGGCGATGGCGATGCGTTGCCGCTGCCCACCGGAGAACTCGTGCGGCCGGCTGCCCAGCGCATCGCTCGGCAGGCCGACCTGGTCGGCCAGGGTCTCGGCCACGCCTGCGCTGGGCCGGCCGGCGATCAGCAGCGGCTCGGTGATCAGATCGCGCACGCGCATGCGGGGATCGAGCGAGCTCTGCGGGTCCTGGAACACGATCTGCATGCCAATGCCGGCCTGCAGGCGGCGCCTGGGCGTCATGCGCGTGATGTCCTGCCCCAGGTAGTGCAGCGAACCCGCGCTCACCGGCGCCAGCCCCATCACGGCCTTGGCCAGCGTGCTCTTGCCGCAGCCCGACTCGCCCACGATGCCCAGCGTGCGGCCCGCATCGATCGACAAGGTCACGCCCTCAACGGCCGCCGAGCGGCGCGACGCGTAGCGCACAGAGACCTGGTCCAGCGCCAGCAGCGGGGCCGTCACGCGGATGCTCCTTCCACGCTTGCCGGCTGGTTCAACCAGCATGCCGCGGCACCTGCAGACGCCAGATCGGCCAGGGGCGGCACTTCGCCGCAGCGATCAAAGGCTGAAGCACAGCGTGATCGGAAGGCACAGCCCGACGCGGCCGGCCCGCCCGCGGGCAGGGCGTTCAAACGGGTCTTGGGTTGGAACCGGCCCGGCAAGCCATCGAGCAGCGCCCGCGTGTAGGGATGCTGGGGCGCATCCAGCACCGCAGCCGTGCGCCCGCGCTCGACGATGCGGCCGGCGTACATCACGTACACCGTCTCGCAAGCGCGTCGAATGACGCCGATGTCGTGTGAGATCAGCAACACCGCCGTACTGCGTTCTCGAGCCAGCGTCAGCAGCAGCGACAACACCTGGGCCTGCACCGTGACATCGAGTGCCGTGGTCGGCTCGTCGGCCACGATCAAGGCCGGCTTGCAAGAGAAGGCCATCGCAATCAGCACCCTTTGGCGCATGCCGCCACTGAGTTGGTGCGGCCAGGCCTCGAAGACGTCGTGCGGCGCTTCGATGCGCACATCGGCCAGCAACCCCAGTGCCAGCGCCTTGGCCGCCGCCGCATCGGGCTGGGCGTGGCGCCGTATGACATCGACCAGTTGGCGCCCCACGCGCAAGGTCGGATTCAAGGCCGTCATCGGCTCCTGGAAGACATAGGCGATCTGGGATCCGCGCAGAGCCGAGAGCACGGCCTCGCCCGCGCCCATCAGGTTCTGCCCACGCCACAGGATCTCGCCCGCATGGGCTTCGCAGCCCCTGGGCAGCAAGCCGCCGATGGCACTGCCCAGCATGGACTTGCCGGAACCCGACTCGCCCACCAGTCCCGCGATCTCGCCCTCGCCCACCTGCAGCGAGATGCCGTCCAGAACCTTGCGTACCGAACCGTTCCGACGGGCCAGGACGCCCAGTTCATTGACGATCAGTATCGGGTTTGTCATGAGTCGATGATGTATTGACCGAACGGTCGTTCAATCCTAGCATAAGCCTCAGATGTCGCCGACAGCCCGGTCCCGGGTGCCGAAGGGTGACATGCCAGCAGCTCGCGCAGCCTGTGTCAGGAGGACCTGGTAACCATGTTCGATGTGGCCGATGCAACCGACGATCACGCCCACCGCGATGCCGCTGAAGCGCAAGGCGCGGCGCTGCCGGCGCCCCTGCTGCGCGGGCTTGATCAACCGAATCGAGCGGCCGAGCGTGCGCGCTACATCGCAGAGGCCTTTGCGGCACACCACCGTCCGCTGCGCTCGTTTCTTTCGCGTCTGCTGCGCAACGAAGACGACATTGCCGACACGGTACAAGAAGTGTTCCTGCGCATCGCCCAGTTGCCCGACCCGTCCAGACTGGACCTGAACCCGCGCGCTTATCTTTTCCGCACGGCCGAACGCCTTGTCATCGACCGCGTTCGGCGCGACACGTTTCGGCAGGCGCACCTGCACGGCCCGCTGGATGACATCGATGTCGAGCAGCCCAGCCCCTCGGTGGAAAGCCAGGTGCATTGGCGGCGCGCCATGAAGCAGATCGTTCAGCGGCTGCAGGACGCGGGCGCCCGCACGGCTCAGGTCGTCGAGTTGAGCTACCTGCACGACCTGACCCACCCTGAGATCGCCGACCGCCTGGGCGTGACCACCCGGACGGTGGAGCGCTGCATGCAGCGCGCACGGCAGGTCTGTGAACCTTTCTACATCGCGGCGTGACCGCCGCCCCATCCGGAGACCCCCATGAATCAGCATCGATACACCCAGACCCCCGTGGCGGCCGCGATCGGGGCCGCTCTGCTCTTGATGGCAGGAACTGAGGCGGGATATGCGCAGTCTGCCCCGCAATCGCCGGCCGCCGACGAAACACAGCCCCAAGAGATCACCATCTCGGCGCGCAAGCGCACGGAGCGCGCCATCGATGTCCCGCTGTCCATCAGTGTGATCAGTGGCAGCGAAATGCAGGACCGTGGGGCCATCCGCCTGTCGGAAGCGGCGGTGCCCAATGTCGTGTTTCTGGGGCCGGAGAACAATGCCTTGCCCAGTTTCTCCGTCCGCGGTGTGCAAAGCCAGAACCGAGCGAACATCGGCTTTGACAGCGGCATCGGCGTCTATGTCGACGGCATCTTCATGGGGCGCGGTGCGGCTTTCAATCTGGAGACCTTTGACATCGAGCGCGTCGAGTTTCTGCGTGGCCCCCAGGGCACACTCTTCGGCAAGAACTCGATCGCCGGCGCCATCAGTGTCGTGACGCGCGAGCCCTCCAAGAAGTTCGAGGCCACCGCCAGTGCCGACCTCGGCAGCCTGAACCTGCGCCGCCTGAGCGGCTACCTCAGCACACCGCTGGGGTCGGACGCCGTGCGGGGCAGTGTTGCCGTCTACTCAGGTAAGCGCGACGGCTACATGTCCAACGTGGCCACGGGCGCCAAGAACGGCGACGAGGACGTGACCAGCGCGCGCGTCAAGCTCATGATCAAGCCTTCGTCAGGCCTGGACCTGACGATCGCGGCCGACCACCTGAAGGACAAGTCCGTCGCCCCCTCTCCGCACATCCTGTCTGGCTACGGCGCGATTGCCGGCAGCGACGACCTGACGGCCAACGAGAACCTGCCCACGCTGGCCAATCGCACCGTCCAGGGCGTTGGCGGCACCATCAACTATGACCTGGGAAGCGGGTTGACGCTAACGTCGATCACGAGCGCTCGGAAGCTCGACACCACGAGGACTTCAGACACCGACGTGGGGCCGCTGAACATCATCGCGTCGGCCAGTACCTCGGCGCAGAAGCAATGGAGCCAGGAACTGCGGATTGCCACCAACCGCAAGGCGGCCCTGGAATACGTGGCGGGCCTGTACTTCTATGAACAGAAGGCCAGCGCGACATCTCTGAGCACCTTCGGGCCGGCTGCTCCGGTGCTGTCTTCCATCCGCAACACGACGGGCAACACCTTCGGAGACATCAACTCAAAGACCGCTGCCCTGTTCGGCAACGCCGACTGGAACCTCAGCGAACGTCTGACGCTGACCGGTGGGCTGCGCTACACCAGCGAGAAGAAGACCCTGGCCTACCAGCAGGTTGTCACATTCCCGGCATTCCTGGCCTCATCCATCCCGTTGGAAAACGACAGTCTGAGCACCAGCAACGTGACGCCCCTGCTGAGTGCCCGCTATCGCATCGACCGCGACGCCATGGTCTACGCGACCTACAGCAAGGGCTTCCGCAGCGGCGGCTGGAACGTCGACAACATCGCTGCTGGCGGCCCGACGAGCTTCAAGCAGACCCGGTTCACCGACGAGAGCATGGCGAACTTCGAGGTCGGCGCGAAGGGGACGATGTTGGGCGGACTCTTGAATCTCGGTGCATCCGCATTTCGCATGAATTACGACGACATTCAGGTCACGCAGCAGGTGCAGGTGCTGGGCGGCGGCGGCGCCGTCGTGGGTGTCGTGACCAATGGCGGCAAGGCCAGGAGCGAGGGTGTCGAACTGGAGGCCACGGTGCGCCCGACGTCTGCACTGCGAATCTCCGGCGGCGTCGGCTATGTCGATGCGCGCTACACCGACTACGTCGACACCAGGCGAGGCACGCCGGTCAGCTTCAACGGCAACAAGCTGAACAACGCACCGCGCCTGACCTCCAACCTGTCCGTTGCGTATTCGCTGCCGCTTCCGGTCGGTTCATTGACGCTGAGACTCGATGGCAGACACACCGATGGCTTCTTCATCGGCCGCGAGAACCTCGCCACGCAATGGATCCCCGGCTACGACCTCTTCAATGGCCGCATCAGTCTGGCCGGTGAGAGCGGGCGTTGGGACCTGGCCGTCTACTCGAACAACATCTTCGACAAGCGCTACATCGTGGCGCAAGTACCTGGTGGCTTTGCGCCACCCATCGGCGCGGGCGCGAACCAGACGGTCACCTACGGCCGCCCGCGTTCCTATGGCATCGTGGGGACCTTCACGTTCTGACAAGCCAACGCATGCGGGTATTCACGGCCACCTTGGGCACGGAGACCGACACCTCGTCGCCCATCCCCACGGGCTGGCGCGCTTTCGAGGACACCATGCTGTGGCGGCCCGGGCAGCACCCGGACCAGCCCACCGAAGCCACCGGGCCGCTGTGGGCTTGCCGTCGCCGCGCGCGCGAACGCGGCTGGTCGGTGGTGGAGGGGACGTGCGCCTATGCGATGCCGGGTGGGCCGGTGCCTCAGCCGGTCTACGAGGCCTTGCGTGACGAAATCCTGCAGCAGTTGCGGCAGGCGCTGCCCGTGGACGTCGTTGCGCTGGGCCTGCATGGGGCGATGGTCGCCGACCGGACTGATGATTGCGAGGGCGACCTGCTGGCCCATGTGCGGGCGCTTGTCGGGCCCCAGGTCGCCGTCGGTGCCGAGTTGGACTGCCATGCCCACCTGACGCAGCGCATGCAGGACGAGGCCGATGTGCTGGTGTTCTTCAAGGAGTACCCCCACACCGACTACGTCGAGTGCGGCGAACACCTGCTGGACCTGCTGGAGCGCACGCGCAGGGGCCAGGTGCGACCGCTGACGCGGGCTTTCGACTGCCACATGGTCGCGGCGATGCCGACAAGGCAGGAGCCGCTTCGAAGCTTCATGGCCGAGGTCCGTGCCCGGGAATCGGGCGCCGTGCTGTCGATCTCGGTCGTGCACGGCTTTGCCCGCGGGGATGTTCCTGACATGGGCGCGAAAGTCCTGGTCGTGACCAACGACGACGCTGCCCTGGCCGAGCGAACGGCCCATGAACTCGGCCACCGCCTCTTCGACCTGCGCGAGCATTTGCGGACATCCCGGCCCACGATGGCCGACACGCTGGACCAGGCGCTGGCCGATGTGGCGCGCCCGCAGATCCTTGTGGACGTCGACGACAACCCCGGCGGCGGCGCCGGCGGCGACAACACCGAGGTGCTGCGCCTGCTGCTGAGCCGCGGCGTGAAGGAGGTCTGCGCCGGCCCGATGTGGGACCCGCTGGCCGTGCGCTTCTGCTTCGAAGCGGGCGTGGGCGCGCGGCTGCGGCTGCGCATCGGCGGCAAGGTGGGCCTCGAATCTGGCGCGCCGCTGGACGTGCACGCCGAGGTGCTGGCGCTGCAGCGCAACCACCACCAGCGCGTCGGCAGCTTGGATGCACCGCTGGGCGACGCGGCGGCCGTGTGCTTCGAGGGCATCGAGGTCGTGCTGACAAGCGTGCGCGACCAGGCCTACGACCCCAGCTTGTTCAGCGGCCTGGGCATCGATTGCACGGCTCGGCGCTTCATCGTCCTGAAGTCGGCGCAGCAGTTCCACCTGGGCTTCGATGCCGTGACGACGCAGGTGCGGGCGCTGCGCCATCCCGCGCGCGCACCCGATGCCTTCCAGCGTGTGCGGCGCCCGCTGTGGCCGTTGGACGAGGACTTCAGGCTGCCATGAAAACCAGGCCCATCATTGGCGTAACGCCCGACATCGAGTTCAGGCCCGATGGCAACCCACCGCGGGATTTCTACTTCGTTGACGCGCGCAACTTCGACGCACTGCGCGAAGTGGGCGCGACGGCCATCATGCTGCCGCACGAAAGCGCCGACATCGACCGCTATCTCGACTTGGTCGATGGCCTGCTCGTCACCGGGGGCGGTTACCAGTTCCAGGTGCCGGACCTGTTTCGCCACGACGGCACCGAGCCCGACGAGAAGGTGCGGCGCATGCGCTTCGAGGCCGCCCTGATGCGGCGTGCGATCGAGCGCGACCAGGCCGTGCTGGCCGTCTGCGGAGGCTTCCAGCTGATGAACCTGCTCACCGGTGGCGAACTGGTCGTCTCGCTGGCGAAAGCGCGGCCAGACTGGGCCCATCATCGCGGTTCAAGCTTCGCGCAGACCGAGCATGCCGTGCAGCTGGTCGCCGGCACCCGCCTTGCGGCTATCACAGGCGCCAGCACCTTGCAGGTCAATTCAAGACACGAGCAGGGCGTGGTCGCCACAGGCCCGGGGGCGGTTGTCAGCGCGTGGTCTGAAGACGGCGTTGTCGAGGCAATCGAAGTGCCGGGCAAGCGCTTCTGCATCGGTACGCAGTGGCACCCCGAGTTTCTGTTGAGCGCGCCCGAGCGCCGGCTGTTCGAAGGCTTCGTCAAGGCGAGCGGCCGCTGATGCGCTGCCTTGTTGCGCTCCTGTTCGTCGCCGCCGGTCTGGCCGCCTGCGACGTCTCCGACATCCCGCGGGACCCGCGGCGCATCACCATGGCGGTGTCTCGGGACATCACCTCGTTGGACCCCGCAGCCACCTTCCTGCTGGCCAACCAACTGGCGATGAACCTGGCCTACGAGAAGCTGGTCGTCGCCGAGGTGGCCGACGGCAGGCCCACCGGTCGCATGCTGGGGCAACTGGCTGAACGCTGGGAGACCTCTGCCGACGGCCTGAGCTGGACCTTCTTCCTGCGCGCCGGCCACCGCTTCGACGACGGCAGCGAAGTCACCGCCGAGGCGGTGAAGTTCTCCTTCGAGCGCACGCTCAAGCTCAAGGCGCCGCCTTCGCAGTTCCTGTTCTTTCTTCGCAGCGTTGAGGCAGTGGCGCCGCATGAAGTGCGCTTCACGCTGCGCACGCCCGTGCCCTTTTTCCTGGAAGTGTTGGCCGTGCCCACGGCCAGCATCGTCAACCCCAAAGTGCTGGCCAAGGCCAACGGTGCCGACATCGGCAGCCGCTGGCTTTCCACACAAACAGCCGGCAGCGGTCCCTACCGCGTGTCGCGCTTCGAGAAGGGCCAGCGCGTCACGTTGACGCCGAACCCGCACGCCACGCGCCAGCCGGCCTACTTCACTGAAGTCAACTTCATGACCGTGAAGGACGACGCCACTCGCGTCATCCAGCTGGCCAAGGGGGCGATCGACATCGTCGATCCGGTGTCAGGTGCATCGGATGCCTGGGTGGCAGCCCGGCCGGGCGTGGATGTCGTCACCGGCCCGTCGCCGACCGTCGCCTTCCTGCACATGAACAACGAGCGGCCGCTGTTCCGCGACGTGCGCGTGCGCCGGGCCGTTTCGCTGGCCATCGACCGCGAGCTGATTGGCAAGGCGATCTACCAGGGGCGTGCGAGCCTGCTGCACGGGGTGTTGCCGGCCGGCGTGCCCGGGCACGATGCGCAATTGCCGAAGCCCGTGCACGACCCTGAGGCCGCTCGCGCGCTGCTGCGAGAAGCCGGCGTCGCGCCGGGCACGCCGGTCAAGTTCACGGTGGTTGGCGATGGCAGCGGCGTCTCGCCACTGGCGCTGGCCATCAGTGCCCAGCTCGAGGCCGTGGGCCTGAAGGTCGTCATCGAACGGATATCGACCGCGGCACGCACCAAGATCATGAAAGGTGATTTCGACATCACCACGCAGTCGATCAACCTCGACTTCCCCGATCCGTCCATCGTCTTCAACTTCGTCTACAACTCGGCCACGATCGGCGGCGCCAACTTCCCGCGCTACCGCAACGCCAGCGTCGACAAGCTGATCGGGCAGGCCGACCGCACGCTCGACCGCGAGGCCCGCGCCGCGCTGTACCAGCAGGCGCAACGCATCGTTCTCGACGAGATGCCCACGATCGTGCTGTTCCAACTCGACTGGCAGCGTGCGATCGGCAGCGACATCCAGGGCGTGAACTACGACTTCTCGCAGCCGACTTTCTACAACTTCGAAAGCATGCGACGTGTGGGCGTGAGAGTGACTGTGCAGTGAGCTGGATTGGTACTGAAGGGTCGCACCGGTTGGTGACGAGTCGCCCTGTTTGCCGCGTACCGGTGCGTGCCCTCCGCTGCGGGGCCTCTTTCGGGGCCTCGGTCCGGATCCGACCGACCGCTTCGGGGCGGCAAGTTCAGGGCCACGGATGTCGGTTCAGGGTGTGCGCCGTGCAAAGGCGGCGCTTTCCAGCGGGTGCAAGTCCCGCCCGGCAACCGCTCCAGCCGGAAGCAACCGGAGCAGGCATGGAGGTGACGAAATGTCTGAAGCCTTCGGCTAAGCGTGCCACGAATTGGTGGCAGCGCGAGTGTGCGGGCCGTAACGCGAGTGAACGCTGAGAAAGCCTCGAAAAGGTCGATGCACAGGCCGACCCGGCGACCCTTCCGGGGAAGGCTGACATCACTCGCCACCGCCGCCTTCCTCGGCCGGCTGGAAGACCGCATGCACCGTGCCGTCGAAGTTGCGCGTCGCGGCCAGATGGCGCGCCGCGGACAGCAGCATCGCCGTGTGCCCGTCGTGCCCGCAGGCGTGCATCTTGCCGAAGACCTTACTGGCCCAGGGCTTGCCGCTGGTCTCCTGCACCGGCAGCGCGTCCATGTCGGCGCGGATGCCTATGCGGCGCGGGCTCGATCCATGGCGCAGGGTGCCGACAACACCTGTGCCGCCCAGGCCATGGTGCACCTCCCAACCCCAACGTTCGAGGCGCTCGGCCACCAGCGCCGACGTCACATGTTCTTCGTAGGCCAGTTCCGGCTGTGCGTGAATCGCGCGCCGGACCTCGATCATCTCGGCCTCTTGCGCACGCAGCGCATCAAGAGCCGGCGGCGCGGCGACCGGATTCATCGGAATGCCCCGCCGCTGTTGGCGCCTTCGCGGCGTTACAGCACGAACAACAACACCCAGTAGCCGGCGAACATGGCCGTCTGCCACCAATAGGCCCGGGTGGAGCGTCCGTTCAGCACCGAGGCCAGCGCGTCCGACAGGTTCACTGCCGCCAGGCCGACCACGGTAAAGCCCATGGCCACCAGCACGGCCGGCACCACGCTGCGTTCGCGCGCGGCGCTCCACCACAGGCAGGCGTAGGCCACCACGGCGAACGAGATGATCTTGTCCTGGTAGGCGTGGAAGGGCACGTCGTAGTAGACGAATAGCAGCGGCCACTTTATGCCGAAGAAGTGCGCCACGGCCATGGCGCAGAAGTAGGCGACGCCGGCCAGCAGGGCGAAGTGGAGCAGTCGAGATGGCATGGTGAGGTGCGTGGTCAGCAGATGGACCGGCATGCTGGTCAACCCGGCGGGTCTTCGCGAGTGGCCTGAAAGACAATCATCGAAAACTTCGGGCCAACCATGTCGCAACGTTCGTCACCCAGGCCACGTCCCGCCGAGCATGACCCCGCGCTGCCCGCGGGGCGCCCCTTGCGCATCGCCGTGCTGGCCTTTGACCGCATCAGCCCGTTCCACCTGGCCGTTCCTTGCGTGCTGTTCGGCGACCGGCACCCAGGGGCGCCTGTGTTCGACCTTCGCGTGTGTGCCGCCGAGTCCGGCCCGCTGCGCACCACGGCCGGTTTCGAGGTGCACACGCGCCACGGGCTGGCGACCTTGCGCTGGGCCGACTGGGTCATCGTGCCGAGCTGGCGCGACCCTTCCGAGCGCCCTGCGGAGGCCGTGCTGAAGGCGCTGGTGGCCGCGCACCGGCGCGGTGCCCTGGTGGTGGGCCTGTGTCTGGGCGCGTTCCTGCTGGCCGAAGCGGGGCTCCTGGACGGCGAAGAGGCCACCACGCATTGGTCGGCGGCCGACGAGTTTGCTCGCCGCTACCCGGCGGTGCGCTTGAAGCCGGGCGTGTTGTACGTGGATGCGGGCCAGGTCATCACCTCGGCCGGCACCGCTGCCGGGCTGGACTGTGGCCTGCACCTTCTGCGACGCTACTTCGGAGCGAACGTGGCCAACCGTGTGGCGCGGCGGCTGGTGGTGGCCCCGCATCGGCAGGGGGGCCAGGCCCAGTTCATCGAGCATCCCTTGCCGGATACCCAGGGCGATGCGCGCATTGCCGCCTTGCTCGACCGCGTGCGCGCGTCGCTGGCCGACAACCACGATCTGGACCACATGGCCGACGGCGCTGCGATGAGCCGCCGCAGCTTCACGCGCCATTTCCGAAAGGTGACGGGGACGACGCCCAAGCAGTGGCTGTTGAGTGAGCGACTCGCGTTGGCACAGCGCTTGTTGGAAGCCACGGCAGAGCCGGTGGAGCGCATCGCGCAACGGGTCGGCTTTGCGTCGGCCACGGTGCTGCGCCACCACATGCGCAGGGCCTTCGGCTTGACACCGGTTGCCTGGCGGCAGGGGTTCTCGGGACCCACGAACACCGCGCGTCGGGTCGACGTCCCAGCCATTCGACGTCATCCCACCATTGGCTCACCCGCGTCGCGATCCGCCCGCTGAGCCTGCCCAGCGCGGCTGCAGGGCCCGGACTTGTCCTGACGCGATGCGGCCGCTTTGGCGGTACCGCCGACATTCCCGGCTCGCCCTCACCGTACGACTGGCGTTCCAGCTGGTCGTGCTCGGTGATGGGTGTCAACTCCTGGCCGGCACCGTGAGCCAGCGTCCATGCCGGTGCGCCGGCCTTGGACTCGAGGCCCGTCGAACGACCGTTGCCGGCGCCCGCGACGCTAGGCCAACGGCAACAAGATGCGCCGTTCCCACGCGCTGATCTCGCGCTGGTAGCTGTCGTCCTCCAAGGCCTTGACCGACAGGTAGGCCTTGATGAACCTGGGGTGCAGCAAGCGTTGGCTCGAAGCACTGCGGGCCATTTGCTCAAGGGCTTGAGCAAACGTGCGTGGCAGATCGTGCGAGCGGTCGTACCCATTGCCCTCGATGGGCTCGGTGGGTTGCAGGCGTTCGTCCATGCCGGCCAACCCCGCGGCCAGTGACGCGGCGATCACCAGGTAGGGGTTGGCATCGGCGCCGGCGACGCGGTTCTCCACGCGGCGCGCCGCTGGCGCGCTGACGGGGACGCGCAAACCGGCGGTGCGGTTGTCGTGGCCCCAATGCAGGTTGATCGGTGCCTGGCTACCGGTCACGTAGCGCCGGTAGGAGTTGATGAAGGGTGCATAGATCAGCATCAGGTCGGGCGTGTAGCTTTGCAGGCCGGCAATGTACTGGCCAAGGCGCTCGTCGCCCCTGCCATCGGGTTGGCTGAAGATGTTGCGGCCGGTCGCGTCGACCACGCTCTGGTGCAGGTGCATTGAGCTACCTGCTTCGCCGGCGATCGGCTTGGCCATGAAGACAGCATTCAGACCGTGGCGCAAAGCGACTTCCTTGGCCGCGTACTTAAACAGGAAGGTCTGGTCAGCTGCGGTCAATGCGTTGCCGTGCCGCAAGTTGATCTCGTACTGGGCAGTACCCACCTCGTGAATCCAAGTGTCGGACCCGATGCCCAGCACATCGATGGCTGCGTGGAACTCATCCCAGAACGGCGCCAGGTCGTTGAGCAGGTTCAGACTGAACGCCGACTGCCCCACTTCGGCGCGCCCACTTCGCCCGACCGGGGGCCTCAGGGGCTCGTTCGGGTCTGAGTTGGCGGCCGTGATGTAGAACTCGATCTCCGGCGCAACGATCGGGGTCAGCCCCTGGGCCTGATAGCGCTCGATGACCATCTGCAGAACTGAACGTGGTGCGAAGGCGCAGCGCTCGCCGGTCAACTCCATGCAGTCGTGGATGGCCAGGTAGCGCGGCGTGCTGCTCCAAGGCACGCGCTGCAGTGTGGCCATGTCAGGCTGTAGGCGCACGTCGGGATCGGCATCGGGAAAGACTGGATCGTAGGAGTACTCGCCTGTGACGCACTGCATCGGGATGGCCTGCGCGATGCGCAACTCGTTTCCCTGCGCAAAGCTCTGCGCGGGCATCAGCTTGCCGCGTGGATAGCCCGAGACGTCCGGGAAGATGCATTCGACATCTCGCACGCCATCGCGTCGGAGTCGTTCGAGCAGGTCATCGGGTGTCAACATTGCGGTCATGGCTGGCTCGTGAGGCGAGACGATGTGCCACAGGAATCGAATGCCAGCGGTGGACGTCTCGCCGACCAGGGCAAGACACGTTCCAGCTGCGTGGCCAGCTGCAACAAGCTCACCTCGTCGCCGTAGCGGCCAATGAACTGGACGCCAATCGGCAAGCCCTCGTCGTTCCATGCCAAGGGGACCGACATCGCCGGCTGGCCGCTCACGTTGGCCAGCGGCGTGAATGGGGCGAAGGCCAGCGTGGCCGTCCGGTGCGCAACATAGTCACGATTCATCTCAAAGCGGCCGAGCAACGTCGGTGGTTCGGCCAATGTGGGGGTGAGCATCAGGTCAAAGGCCTCGACGCAGGCTGCAATTCGACGACCCAGGCGATGCATGCGGTGCAGTGCGTTGAGGTAGTCGCTGGCAGACATCGCGCGGCCGATCTCGGCGGCGGTCCAGGTGGCCTCCTCGAACTGCGCGGGACTGGCAGGTACCCGCAGCATGTCGGCCATGCCGTCGACTTCACACGCCGTGTTGGCGCACACGAGTTCGCGCATGGTGCGTGCCAGCAATTCGAAATCCAGATCCAGATCCAGATCCTTCGCCGGCGTGACGATGTGTCCCAATGACTCGCAAGCCTTGGCGGCCAGCAACACGGCCCCCACGCAGTCCTGGTGAATCGGGCGGCCATCCGGTGATTTCAATGTGAAGCCGATCCGCAAGGGCATGGGTGCCTGGTTCAGGGCGGCCGCAAAGGACATGCGCGGCGCTGGGGCCACGTACGGGGCGCCAACATCCGGCCCGTGTGTGGCGTCGAGCGCCCGTGCGCAGTCGCGCACCGATCGCGTGATGACGTGACTCGTCGCCATTCCCGACCAGGACTCGCCGTAGCCCGGCCCATGCGGCAACCGGGCCCGCGTGACCTTGAGGGTGAACAGGCCACAGCAGGAAGCGGGAATGCGCAGCGAGCCGCCGCCGTCTGAGCCATGCGCCATTGGCACGATGCCCGCTGCAACCGCCGCTGCGGCACCACTGCTCGATCCACCCGCGGAATGGGCCAGGCTCCAGGGATTTCGCGTGGGCCCCGCATACAACGGGCCCTCGCAGGTGACGTTGATGCCGTACTCAGGCGAGGTTGTGCGCCCGAAGATGACCAGCCCGGCGCGGCGGTACCGTCGGGTCAGTTCGCCGTCCTGCGCCGGACGATAGTCCCTGGCGGACCGCGAGCCAAAGGTCAATCGCAATCCCGTGGCCGACGCGCCCCCATCCTTCAGCAAGAAGGGCACGCCGGCAAAGGCTGCATTCGGGTCGACCTGTGCCGCTGCTGCCTCCCCCAATTCGCGATCCTGCCAACAGACGGCGTTGAGTTGCGGGTTGAGCTGCTCGACGCGGTCCCACGCCGCGGCGAGCAATTCCGCGGGGCTCAACGCACGAGAACGAACCAGCTCGGCCAGGGCCGTGCCATCGAGGGAAGGGTACTCCGGGATCGACAGGGCCATGGACGACGTGTGCTGCGTGCGGTTGTCTGCGGGGGGGAATGCTTTTGAACAGGTGCGGGACAGCGGTCGATCAGGCCGGCGGCGAGACGATGGCGTAGGTCTTGGTGACCGTCTCCAGCACCTCGAACGAACCCCGAAACCCTGCGGGAATGAAGATGGCCTCGCCCGGGCCAGCGGCCTCGCAAGAACCGTCCTCCCGGTGCACACGACAGCGACCAGTCAGTACGGTAAACAGTTCGTGTTCGCGCGGCCCCATCTCGATGCGCCAGTGGCCTGGCTCACAGCGCCAGACGCCGCAGTACAGCCGGCTTGCGCCCAGATCGGTATCGATGCGGTTCCAGGTGTCACGACGCGGATTGCCTTCGATCCGTCGACCTGGTTGGGGGTGGTCGGACTCGGGTGCGCCGGTCATCCGGGCTTGCAGCTTGAGCAGGGGCAGGGCATCGTTCATGGTGAGGGTCAGGTCAGTAGGTCTCTCAGCCGGTACCAGGCCATGCCCAGCACCAGGCTGGGGGTGCGCAACCAGCGACCGCCGGGAAACGGCCGGTGCCGCAGGCGGGCAAAGACGTCGAAGCTCGAGGCATCGCCGTCGATGGCTTCGGCCACCAGCTTGCCGGCCAGCCCCGCCAGGGCCAGTCCGTGGCCCGAGAAGCCTTGCAGGTAGTAAACATTGGCCGCGCGGCCTTTCGCTGGCAGGCGGCCGAAGTCTGGCGCGCGGTTCATCGAGATGTCGACGAATCCGCCCCAGGTGTGCTCGATCGACACGCCCCGCAATTGCGGGAAGGTGGTCTCCAGGTTGCGCCGCATGCTCAGGGTCAGGTCCTTGGGAGTCAAGGTGCTGTAGCTCGTGCGGCCACCGTAGAGCAGGCGCTGCCGATCACCGGCCCGTGGGTCGGATTGAAGTCTGAAGTAGTCCAGCGACACATTGGTGTCGGACACCGCAGCACCACAGGGGATGAGCGCATGGGCACGCCGGGCATCGATGGTTTCGGTGGCCACCATGTAGGTGCCCACGGGCATGATGCGAGTTGAGAGCTCGGGCACCAGGCCCTGAAGGTAGACGTTGCCGGCCAGCAGCACCTGTCGAGCGCGCACGATTCCGTGCGGGGTCTGCAGCGCCGCCACCGGGCCATGGTCGATGCGTGTCACCGGTGACTGCTCGTGCAGCGATGCGCCGCTGGCAGCAGCGACGCGCGCCATGCCGAGCGTGTAGTTCAGCGGGTGAAGGTGACCAGAGCGAGGATCGTGCAGCGCGGCGGCATAGCGTGGGCTGGCAATCCAGTCGTGCAGGTGAGCCCGGTCGATGCGCTGCAAGGCGTAGCCATAGACCGATTCAAGCCGATCGGCGTGCTCGGCCAGTTGACGCGCCTTGCGTGCATTGACTGCGACACTGAGGTGGCCTTCTCGCCAATCGCAGTCGATCTTGTGGCGTGCGATGCGTTTCCGAAGCAGGACCAGGGCCTCGATCGTCATGTCCCAGACCCGGCGCGCGTCGGCGGGCTCCAACTGGGCCTCGACGACCGCCTGATCGCAGGACAGTCCGTGGATGGCCTGTCCGCCGTTGCGGCCACTCGCGCCATGGCCAATCCGAACGGCCTCCAGCAGCCTGACGCGGTGTCCGCGCTCGGACAATTCCAGCGCCGCCGACAGGCCGGCCAATCCACCCCCGACCACGGCCACGTCGCACTCAACGCTGCCGGTGAGTGCCGGGTAGGTTGCATGAGAGTTGGCCGTCGCGTTGTAGAACGAATCGCGCGCCAGGTCACGATCGATTTCACGGAGGCGCATGCCAAAGTCAGCTCGCATGAGTATGGTGGACCCCACTCAAGCCGCCCGGCCCGACGGTCTGGCGTGGTGACGAGTGCGCCAGCGCAGGCCCGAGAGCACCAACCAAACCAGGGCGACTGCGCTAGCCGACAAGACGAGCCGCAGCGCCACCGCTGCACTCGTCGTGGGAGACCCGGGAAGCCAACCGATGTGCAATGGGTAGACCACGTTTGCGTAGCGTGTCGAGAGCGGAAGCTCGCGCCAGTGCACGATGCGCAAGACTGCGCCGCCGTGGGCGCTCAGGTAGACACTGTTCAGTCCGTTCGGGTGCCACTCGTCAGCGCGCAGACGCAGGCGATAACTTCCTGCCTTGGCGGCATACAGACGGGTCGGCACGGCGCCTGGCAGCTGCGCAGCGCCGACCTCCAGGGCCTGTCCAGGCGACAAAGCCTGGGCCGGCACTTTCGGAGCATCAGCCACTGGGGCCTTGAACCTCGACTCGCCCGCCATCAGCGCCAGGGTTGGGCGAACTGCCTCGGGCCAACTGAGTACAAAGCCAGTGGCTAGGGTGACCAGCAGCGGCGCGTACATGACGATACCCACGCGTCGATGCCAATGTCGCCAGGACGTTGGCGCGCGCAGCTTGCGCACCTGCAGCCACAGCCGCATCGCAATCAGCAGCGACACGATGGCCAGCAGGCCCACGGCACCGACAGGCCAACTGCCGGCGTCGCCGAGCAGCCATTGGTGATGCAGGTTGAACAGCCAAGCGTGCGCATTCGATCTGTCGGCCAGTACCCCGACAACTTGTCCGGTGGCGGGATCCAGTTCTGCCCAGAATTCCTCGCCCGCGGACTGGTGCGGCACCAGTCGGATGCGAATGGGCTCGCCGGCGCGGGGCAGGTCGATGTAGCTCAGCGTCAGCGCCTGGTGGTCGCGCGCCAGATCGGACAGGCCGCGATCAATGGCACGGGCGAGTTGCGCAGGTGCGGGTGCGACCTGGTTCGCGACGGGCAGGGGTTGAAGCCAGAGCAGTGTCAAACCGGTCACGGCAGACGCCACCAGGAATGGGCCGAGCACCCAACCGAACCAACGGTGAAGCGTGAAGAAGGTGCGCATACCGAAGTCGGCGAACGATCAGGTCTCTGCGTGCAGGCGCAGCAGGTTTGAATAGGTCTTCTGCAGCAGGTCGAACTCCGTCGACAGACCGTCGTGCGCGAACAGTGCGCGCCGCACGGCATCGAGTTCGAACAGCATCTCTCTCACTCGAGGGTCGCGCACCAGGCTCTGCACCCACCCTGCCACCACGCAGCGCTGGCCGCTGGTGACCGGCTGCACCCGGTGCAGCGTGGTGGCTGGATAGAGCACCATCTCGCCCGGTGCGAGCTTGAAGGTCTGCTCGCCTTGCGGCTCGTCGATCGTCAATTCGCCGCCGCCGAAGCTGTCCGGGGCTGACAGGAAGAGCGTGAAGGCCAGGTCGGTGCGCACGTGCGGCGCGCCCATCACCGCGTTGTCGATGTGGTTGCCGTAGCCCATGCCGGGCAGGCTCTGGCTCACCAGCACCGGGGTCATGGCCTTGGGCAACGCGGCACTCATGAAGGTCTCGTTGCCGAGCAGCGCCGTCTGCACCAGGTCGTGGATCGTGCGAAGCGCCGCACAGCCCGCAGGCAGCTGCCGGTTGTGCTTCACCCCTCTTGCAGCCCAACCGGCGGTGGCCGCGCCATCTTCAAAGGGCGTCTTCTGAAGCAAGGCGTTGACCTGCGCAATCTGCTCGCCCGTGAGCACTTGGCCGATGCATACGATCATGGCGACGTTCCCTTGCACCCCGATCGTTCAGTCGGCCTTGGGCCCGCGCTTGCGGAAGGTGTCCAGCACGCGTCCCTTCACCAGATCCTTGCCGCTGCCGTAGGTGCGTTGTCCGTCACCAATCATCACGTACTTGGTGGCGAAGGCGATGTAATAACACGCCTGTCCATCGGCCGATTTGCCCGAGTAGGCTGGCATGCAGACCTGATTGCCTTTGAAGGCGTACTTGCCGACCAGCGGATTCACGGTGGCGGTGTAGCACACGCCGTTCTCGATTTCGTAGTCTTCGCCGAGCGCCGTTGGGCATGCGGACATGTCCGCCTTGGCCCAGTCCCGCTTCCAGCCTTGCACCGTGCCATTGGGGTCGAAGTAGATGGCCACGGCCTGGTCCTTGCGGATGGTGTTGCCCGGCAGAGCCATGCGCAATTGCGCCTCGTCCAGGGCCGGGATCTTGAACTCGGGTCCCGAGGCGGAGAAGCCGATGCCACCCTCGCCACCTTCGCCAGCCAGGTGCTTTTGCAGCGCCTTGGCGAAGGCGTAGTCGGGTTTGTGGGTGCTGCCGTGGTACATGACCGCAGCTGGGGCGGTTGCAGCAGGCGCAGCGGAGGTGGTTTGGGCGTTGGCCGAGGCACCGGCGACGACGCCGACGCCCAGCCAGACTTTGCGCGAGACTTTCATGTGTGGTTCCTTCGGTGGCGTTTGGAGAGGTGCTCAGAAGTCGAGCTTGCTGGTGAACGACACGGTGCGCGGAGCGCCCACGGCCAAATACCCCGCGCCGCCGGTTTCCCAGTAGCGCTTGTTGCCGAGGTTGGTGACGTTGGCCTGAACCGAAAGCGGGTGGCCGGAAACCTTGGTCTTGTAGCCCAGGCCTGCAGTGAAGGTCGTGTACTCGGGAATCTCGGCCTGGTTGAGCGGGTTGATGAAGCGTTTGGCGGTGTAGTACGCGCCCAAATTGACGTTGAACCCAGCCAGGGTCGCCGGCTTGTAATCCAGCAGCAGGCTGGCTGTGACCTTGGGTGTGTTGTCGGGAGTCTTGCCCGTCAGTGCGGCCGTCGCAGCGCGCTTGAGCGTGGGGTCGAGCACCATGGTCGAGCCGTAGAGCGACAACTCGCGGCTCAGCTCACCGGCCAGCGAGGCCTCGAAGCCCTTGATCTCGGTCCGGCCATCGAGGACCACGAACTTGTTCGCGTCGGTGTAGCTGGTGGCGCGTTCGATCTTGAAATACGCCAGGCTGGCCATCATGCCCTTGAGCGCTTCCGTGCGCAGCCCGATCTCGGTCTGCTTGCTGATGGCCGGGGGCAGGATCGCGCCGGCGTTGGCCGCGGTGATCGGGGCGATCGGGCCTTCCTCCAGGCCCTCGATATAGCTCGCATACAGGCTGGTGTCCTTCCTCAGCTTGTACAGGGCCGAATACGAGTAAGTGGTGGGGCTTGCGGTGTAGCGCGTGGTCACCGGCGGATTGACGGTGTTGCGCACGGTGACGGTCTCATAGTCCTCGCTGCGCACCGCCACCGTGAACTGAAAGTCACCGAAGCTCATGCGGTCCATCGCATAAAGGCCACGATCGGTCGTGTTCACCGGGTTGAGGATCGTGGGCGAGGTCTTGGCGATGAAGGCCACGGGCCGGGGGTCGTAGAGGTTCTGCGGTACCGAGAAGGGCTGGCTGTTGGCACCGGCCTGGTACAACTTGTTCTCCATCACGCCAAAGGTGAGGTCATGGACCGCCGACAGTGCCGCCACTCGCCCACCCAGTTCGAACCGGGCGTTGCGGTTGACGAAGTCCAGGTCCCGTGTCAACAGGAAGTCGAGCCGGCCTTCACCGGTGTCGAGTTTGTAGTTGGTGATTTCGCTGTAGTCGCGCTTGTCACGTCGCGTTTGCGCACGACCCACCTCGGCCAGCGCATACCAGCTGTCGTTGATGGTGTAGTCCGCGCGGAGCAAGGTGTTCTTGGCCTTGGCGTCGTTCTCGGGCCACGTGCCCGCGATGAGCCTGCGCGGGTCGGGCAAGCTGGGCAGCGTGATGACGCCGTTGACGGCCGCCGGGATGACGATCGTGGCAGGCTCCGTGATGCGCTTTCGGATGTCCTCGTGGTCAAAGGCCAGCGACAGCGATGAATTGATCCGCCAGTCCAGCGCGGCGGTGGCCAGCGAACGCTTGCCGGTGGTGCCCTCGGCGGCGTTGCGCAGCGTGCCATTGACGAGGTTCACGCGGGCCCCGAATTGCTTGTCGTCACCAAACGTTCGGCCCAGGTCGAGGTGTTGCACAAATTGCCCGTACTCGTTTCCGCTGAGCGACAGGCTGGTGACCGGGTCTGGACGGGCACGTTTGGTCACCAGGTTGATCACGCCCACCGGTGTGGTGAAGCCGTAGTACATCGACGAAGCACCCTTCAGAGCTTCCACGCGTTCCTTGTTCTCCAAGGGCATGTCGATCAGGTTGATGATCGGCAATGAGCCGTTGAGCCGGTAGTTGGTGCGGTTCTGCAGGCTGATGCCCCGGATGGCGAGGTTGTCGTAGATGGCGCCACTGAGCTGGGCACGGGTCACGCCGGCGGTGTTGCGCAAAGCGTCGTAGACGCCGCGTGAATCCTGTGCCTCGAGCAATGCGGCGGGGATCACGTTCACGGTCAAGGGCACGTCCAGCATTTCCTGGTCACGGAAGGCGCCGACCTGGACGGTCCGGGCCTTGAAACCAGACGGACGTTCGCTGCTGACGGTGACCGTCTGCAACTTGGTCGACTGGTCATCACCGCCGGACGGCGTGGCGGTCTGAGCCAACGTGGGCGAGCTTGTTGCGAGGATGCCGAGCAACATGGCCGTGGTGATCGCGTTGTGTTGAAGCGGGGTGGTGCGCATGGTGATTCCTGATATTGGGTTGGTTTGGGGGGCTCGGGATGGGTCCGCACAGAGGCCTCAGGGAGGCTGCGGCAGGACGGTGGGCGCGGCTTGAAGCAGCGCGCGCGTGTAGGGATGGGTGGGTGCGTCAAACAATGCGTCGCGCGTGCCGCTTTCGACGATGCGGCCGGCCTGCATCACCAGCACGCGATCGGCCACCTGTTCGACCACGGCCAAGTCGTGCGAAATGAACAGGCAGGCAAAGCCGTGCTGGCGCTGCAGATCCTTGAACAAGCGCAACACCTGGGCCTGGATCGTCATGTCCAGCGCCGACACCGGTTCGTCGGCCACCACCAACGCGGGTCGCCGCACGATGGCGCGCGCGATGGCCACGCGCTGGCGCTGTCCTCCGGACAACTCGTGGGGAAAGCGAGCGCCGTAGCCGCTCAGGCCCACTTCATCCAGTACCTCGGCGGCGCGAAGTGCAGCTCGCTGGGGATTGAAGTCCGGCAACAGGCGAAGCGGTTCTTCGACGATCGCCACCACCCGCTGGCGCGGGTCGAGCGAGGAGAACGGGTCCTGGAATACGAGCTGGCAGGCCATTCGGAAGTCGTGCAGTTCGGCGCCGCACGCAGCGCGCACGTCGGTGTTGCGGAACCGGATCTCGCCGGAACAGCTCTCGACCAGGCGCAGCACCGCACGGGCCAGGGTGGTCTTGCCCGAGCCGCTGCCCCCTACAACAGCCAAGGTTTCGCCCTCAGCGATGTCCAGGCTGACCCCTAGCACGGCGCGCTTGTCTTCGCGCCGGCCAAGCCAACCCTGTCGTGCACCGGGGTAGCTGACATGCAGATCGCGCACTCTGATCAATGCGCTGGTCGGGGCGGTGGGTGCCTTGGCCGGAAGGCGTCGCGGCAGTGCATCGACCAGTGCGCGCGTGTAGTCGGTGCGAGGTGCGTGCAGCACTTGCCGCACCTCGCCTTGCTCGACCACGCGCCCTTTCTCCATCACCACCGCCCGTTGCGCGTAGCGCGCCACCAGACCCAGGTTGTGGGTGATGAGCAGGATGGCAGTACCTTCGTCGCGGGCCAAGGCCAGCATCAGGTCGAGCACTTCGCGTTGTGTGAGCGTGTCCAGCGCCGTGGTCGGCTCGTCGGCGATCAGCAGCCGGGGCTTGAGCAGCATCACTGAGGCCAGCATGATGCGTTGGCGCATGCCGCCAGAGAACTCGTGCGGGTGTGCGCCGTAGCAGCGCATCGGGTCGTCGATCTGCACGCGCCGCAGCATGTCCAGACAACGCGCCTTGCGCTCGGCTGCGTTCAGCGCGGTGTGCAGCACCAGGCCCTCTTCCATCTGGGTGCCGATGCGGTGCGCCGGATTGAGCGACACCATCGGCTCCTGGAAGACCATGCCCATGGTGGCGCCGCGCAGGTCGCGCCAACGGTCGTCGCTTGCGGCAGCCAGATCCTCGCCATTGAGCAGGATCTGGCCCCGCGTGCGGGCAATGCCGGTCGGCAGCAGGCCGAGCACTGCACGCGCGGCCAGCGTCTTGCCGCTGCCTGATTCCCCGACGATGGCCAGGACGGCACCGGACTCGATTTCAAGCGAGAGGTCGTCGACGACACGCTGGCCGCTGGCCGTCGCCTCAAGGGTGAGGCCACGGAGGGCCAGCAGTGGAGGGCGCAGCGCAGTCATTGCGCCCTCACACCGCGTTCATTCGCGGGTCGAGCCAGTCACGCAAGGCATCGCCCAGAAGATTGATGCCCAGCAGCGTGACTGCGATGCAGGCCCCGGGCACCAGGCCCAACCAGGTGGCCGTTTGCAGGTAGGAGCGTGCCGCCGAGAGCATGTTGCCCCAGGTGGGCGCGGGCGGCGGCACGCCCAGGCCGAGAAAGCTGAGCGCGCTCTCCGACAACAGTACCCAACCGAACATGCTGCTGGCCAACACCGCCACCGGCGTCACGCAGTTGGGCAGCACGTGGCGCCGCAACGTGGTCCATTCTGAATTGCCGATCATGCGCGAGGCCTCGACGTACTCCTTCTCGCGCAAGGACAGCACCGTGCCCCGCACCACACGCACCACCGACGGCGAATAGGCCAGTGTCAGCGCGATCACGATGCCGAAGCGGCTGGGGCCAATGACCACCATGACCCCCAGACCCAGCAGGATGCCGGGGAAGGCCAGAAGCGCGTCATTCACGGCCATCAACATCCGATCGGCCCAACCTCGCGCAAAGCCGGCCAGCGCACCCACCGCCGTGCCGAGGATCACGGCCAGCGTGACCGTGAACGCGGCGATGGAGCAACTCGTGGCCGCACCGGTCATCGCCCGGCTGAGCACGTCTCGGCCGTACTCGTCCGTGCCCAGCCAGTGCGACGGCGACGGCGGCTGCAGCTTGGCCAGCAGGTCCACCGCCAACGGATCGGCGGGGGTCCAGACGAACGCCACCAACGCAATGCACAACACGGTGCCTACCAGCAGGCTGCCGACAAGGGCGTTGGCGCGCAGCGTCATGGCGTCGACCTCGCAACGACAGGCCTGCCTGCGCCAGGGTGGCTCCGCCTCCCCCACGCGAGGCCGACGCAGTGACGCACGGCGGCCGTCATTGCACCTGCACCCGCGGATCAAAGATCGGGTAGCACAGATCGACGACCAGGTTGATCAGCACATAGATCACGGCCGTGAACAGCAGCACGCCTTGCACCACGGGGTAGTCGCGCGCAAAGATGGAGTCCACCAGCAGACGTCCCAGGCCGGGCAGCGTGAACACGGTCTCCAGCACAGCGGCGCCGCCCAGCAGGTGGCCAAGCACCAGGCCGACCAGCGTCAGCACCGGGGCGAACGCATTGGGCAGCACATGCCTGAGCAGCACGCGCGACTCGTGCGCGCCTTTCGCGCGAGCGTGGGAGACGTACTCCAGACGCAGCACCTCGATCGCGCTGGCCCGCGCCATGCGCGTGAGCACGCCGGTCTCGACCATGGCCAGCGTGGCAATGGGCAGGACGATGTAAAGCAAGCCCTGCGCGAAGTCTTCGCTCAGGGCCACGTAGCCCACCACGGGCAGCCAGCCGAGCTTCAGGCCGAATGCCAGCAACAACAGCAGCCCGAGCCAGAAGCTGGGCACCGACAGCAGCAAGGTGGCGCCGGCCACGATGGCAATGTCGAGCGGCTTGTTCTGTTTCCACGCCGACAGCAAGCCGGCCGGAACCGCCAGGCAGGTGGCAATGACCACGGCGGTGACCACGATCGATGCGGTGACCTGGAAGCGCTCGAGGATCAGGCCCAGCACGGGTTGGCCGTCCGTGATCGACAGGCCGAGATCACCTTGCAGCACCCTTCCAAGCCATCGTGCGAACTGCAATGGCAGCACTTCGTCGAGACCCAGACGACGCCGCGCGTCGGCAACTTGGCTCGCATCTGCCGCGTCACCCAGCATCAAGAGCACCGGGTCGCCAGGAATCAACCGAATCAACGCAAATACGGCAGCCGCCACGAGCAACAGGGTGGGCAGCGTGAGCGCGACGCGTCGCAGCACGTAGGCGAGCATGGCGTTGCCGGCCTACTTCACCCGCACGTTCCAGACTCGCGGCGATTCCCCCGCCCAGCCGCGGAATCCGCTCACTCGCTGGCTGACGGCATTGAGTTGGAGGCCGTTGTACAGCGGGATCATCGGCACCTCGTCGATCAGGCGACGATGCAGCTCGTCAAAGAGGGCCTGTCGCTTGGCCTTGTCCGCCGTCTGCATCGACGCATTGACCAGTGCCTGCACTTCGCGGTTGTCCCAGACCTTGCGTGGTTGCGTGTCCTTGGGCCCGGTGAACATGTCGAAGGCCAACGATGGATCCAGGCGCGCCGAATAGCTGAATGCCATGGCCTGGTAGTCGCCCTTCGTGTAACGGTCGAGTTGGGCGGCCCAGTCGAGCACCTCGACCTCGAGCTTGATGCCAGCCTTGGCGGCCAAGGCCTGCGCCAGCAACGCGGTGTCGAACATCGACTGATAGCGCTTGTTGGTGAGCATCTTGATTGGCTGGCCGGTGTATCCGGCTTCGGCGAGCAACTTCTTCGCCTGCGCCAGGTCGCTCTTGAACCCGGTGGCCTGCACCGCCGTGTAGAACGGGCTGGTCTCGGGCACGGCCGAATTGTTGGGGCGCGCCAGGGCGTTGGTCACGCCGCGCACCAGGGCCGGCGAATCGATGGCCAGCGCCAGGGCGCGGCGGATTCGAACATCCTTGAGCAGCGGGTCGCGGGTCTGCAGAAGGATGCCCGACAGCGCGGCAGTAGTGACCTTGTCAATTCGAACGTTGGGCTGACCGTTGAGGTCGCCCAATTCAGCGACGGCGATGTCGGGTATGAGATCGACGGCGTGGCTCAGCAGCGCTGCCTTGGCGGCCGCGCTGTCGGGGATCACCATGAATCGCACCCGATCGACCTCGGCCCTCTTGCCGCCGGTAAAGCCGTCCATTGGCTCGGCTCGCGCCGTGTAACGGTCGAAGCGCAGCAGGTCGACATACTGGCCACGCTTCCACTCTCCCAGCTTGAAGGGGCCGGTGCCGATGGGCTCCTTCCATTTGCCGTCGGGGCCCACCGATGTGCGGTGATAGATGCCCGAACCGCCGCAATCGGGGCGCGCCATCTGGGTGAGGAACAACGCGGACGGGTTGTCGAGCGTGAATACCACGGTCTTGGTGTCCGATGCGTCGACACTTACGATCTTGGCGATGCCACGTCCATCGAACTCGGGCAGGCAACGCCACTGCGTGGCCGGCGCCAGGTAGCGCCTCCAGGCCCACACGACATCGTCGGCCGCGAGCGGTGCGCCGTTGTGAAACACGACCCCGTCACGCAGCTTGAAGGTGTAGGTCTTGCCGCCGTTCGACAGGTCGACCCTGTTGGCCAGCAAGGGGCCGATGCTGGTGTCTTCGCGGATGCCAACCAGGCCTTCGACCATGTGCAGCATCACAGTGTCGGTGTTGGCGTCGCGGTTCACGCCCGGATCGGTGGAGCGGATGTCGGCCTGCAGGCGCACGCGCAACAGGCTGCTTTGGGCCATGGCCGCTAAGGGCGCCAGCGCAGCAAGGATCAGCGTGGCGAGTATCAGCGTGGTGCTGCGGCGGCAGGATCGTTGTGTCATGGCGTTTCCCGAGGTCGGCGGCGGCTCAATCGTGTCCCGGTGCGGCAGATCGCGATCCGGTCGGTTTGAAGCTCGAGTCCAGCGTGTAGGTGGTGAAGTTGCGGTCGAGCGCAGGCAGCATGGCCACCTCCATCACGCCGAGCGCTGGCTGCATGACGATCATCGCGACGGTGGCACTGAGGTTGCTCGAGCGGCTCTTGCGTGGCGGCCGGCAGACCGCCCAAGGGGTTTCGAAGTCGTCGAACAGGGCCCGCTTGAAGTGGGCCGTGGTCAGGGCTCCCGCCTGCGACATCAAGGCTTCGCGTACGCGCAGATCGCGGTACAGGCTGTCAGGCGTGCTGTCGATGCCGGTGTCGGACAGCTTGCACAACGCCACGGGACTTTGCCAGTGGTTGGCATGAACGATCAGGCCGTTGTCGGCTTGCACCATGAACGTCTCGTCGGGAGCGCACTCGAAGTCGATCACCACCCCCTGTGCATGACCGATGATCATGTTGTTGGAGGCGGACTTGGTCGTGGTGTAGACCGCGTGCATGGCCAGGGCCAGGTGTTCCTGCTCCAGCACTTTGCGGCGGATCAGCGCCAGGGGCACACCGAGGGTGCGGTAGTCGCGCTCGCACTCCAAGTAGTTGGCGGTGATCGAGATGCCCACCGAGTTGAGCCCGCATCGGCCCAGGGCGCCAGCTTCGGTGAAGGTGAGGAGGTCTGGCCCGTGTTCGCGTCGGACCTTCAACACAACCGTGGTGTCTGCGCACTCGGCTTTCCAGTCCCAGTTCTGGGCGTGGATCAGGTGTCCGTCCTTGGTGGCACGGGGCAGTGCAACGGCACCTGTGCAGCCGTCAGGCTCGGGATCGCGAAAGCCCGCCAGCCCTCGCGCCTGGCGTTCGGCAATCTGCAATACCTCTGTTCGCGCGTTGAGCAACACGATCTCATCGAAGGCGACGTTGGCGCCTTCCGCGATCCCCCGCATCTCTTCGACATAGTCGGCGTCAAATGCCTCGATGCTCGGCAGGTACTGGGTGACCGCGGCCTGCAGGTGACGGGGCTCGAAAGCACTGCGGCGCAGTTGTTCAGAATAGTGGTCGATGCCAAGGCGGATCCGGTCGGCAGCCTGTCGTCCATAGTCGCGGCCGCGGTTGCGCGCAGACCCGGAAATTTCAATCAGGGGACTCGCAATGGCCATCGGTCAACACCCTCTTCTAGGTCTTCCTGATTTATATGTATTATATGATGACATGAATACTACTTCGTCACGCAAGGGCAAACCCTTGCTGGTTGAACCCACGCCATTGCAGCGCAACGTGGTGGCGCGCATCGTCGAGATGGTGCAGGCCCAGGCCTTACCCGTGGGCACGGCCATGACCGAGTTGTCGGTGGCGCGCGATCTCGGCGTTTCGCGCACGCCAGCGCGGGCGGCTTTGGCCTGGTTGGCCTCGCGTGGCATGCTCGAGCGCAAGACGGGCGAAGGCTTTCTCACGGTGCAATCGCCTGCCCAGTTTTCAACCGTCCTGTTGGACGTGCCGGTGGCCGACTCCGATCGGCTCTTTCTAGAGATTGCCCGCGAGCGCAACGCAGGGGACTTGCCCACCGACATGTCGGAAGCCGACCTCATGCGCCGGTTCGCCGTCACACGGCCTACGCTGCTGCGCGTGCTGGCACGGCTGGCCGAAGTCGGCATGGTGGAGCGCCGCACGGGCCATGGCTGGCACCTGCTGCCCAATGACCACGATGACGCGGCGCAGTTGGAGAGCTACCGCTTCCGGATGCTTGTCGAGCCAGCCGCGCTGCTCGAGCCCGGGTTCGCGATGCCAACCGCCTGGCTGGAGCAGATGCGACAGCGCCACCGTGCCATGCTGCAACGCAAATGGAAGGATGCCGATGCCATCGACCTGTTCGAGATGAACGCAGAGTTCCACGAGGGCCTGGCCGCTGCATCCGGCAACCGCTTCCTTCAGATGGCCATCCAGCAGCAGAACCGCATGCGGCGATTTGTCAACTACGACTGGAACCATGGCCGCGAGCGCATGGTCGTGTCGTGCACCGAGCATCTGGAAATCATGGACCGGCTTGAAGCCGGTGAGCGCGACGTGGCTGCTGCGCTGATGCGCCGGCACCTCGAGAAGGCCAGCACGACCGGCGAGGCCGAGTCGGCCACGTAGTGCCAGGAATGTACTTTAGAGCCACCAAATACATCATCGGCGAGCCATCACTTGGCCTGTGCCGACGATGGCAGCGCAAGCGCTGCGGTGGCATTCGTGTACAACAACCGCACCCTTTTGTAGATGCCCCACTTTGCTGCAGAGGCACCTACCGGCGCACCACCTGGGCATCGCCATGCAATCGCAGGCAGCCTGCGAGGCGGCAGTAGCTGCCCTGAACCTCGCGCCCAGGCCAGCGAAGCCGATCTCTTTTCAGCCGGTCGCTCCATGGAATCGGTATGCAGCAGACCATCTGCTCTGCCTCTGGTGCATGCCCCTCCACTGGCCGCAGGACGGATTCCCATCGCCCGCTGTGGCGGCAGTTCAGCCGCGTCAGACCCGCAACATGGCCCGGCTGGATTCACACCCGGAGTCCACGTTGTCCAGGCTGGCCAGGCAGTCGCCAAGGCAGGTCACGGCGCCTTGGCTGCACCCGCCCGTTGTTCCAGACGCAGGCCCACCGCCCAACGCCGCTGGAAGCCAGCCCAGTGTGTGACGGGACCTTGCGGTGCGCCAGCGAAGCGGCCAGTCGCCGGTGCCCCATAGGGCTCGGGCCAGGCACCGTCATTGGCGCGTTGCACCGCTGAATTCAGGTACAGCGCGCGATCGGTTCTGCCCAGGAGGGCCAGGTCGAGGAACGCGGTGATGAAGTGGCGATTGATGTCCAGGATGCGGTCACGGCGCCACACCGGCTCTTCGAAGCTCGCCCAGCCGGCGAAACTGCCTTGCAGGTTGGCCGGTGCACTTTGAAGGGCGATGTTGTGGCGTGCGTTTTCATAAACCAACAGCCAGCGCGGAACCGCGGGCAGGTTTTCCCAGATCGTGCGCACACCATCGGTGTAGCCACTGATGTCGTCCTGATCGCCGACCACGATCAAGGCAGGCACCTGCATGGCAGCCAGGCCGGCCGGCTTGAGCGCGCCTATGGCCGACTGCCCACCCCAGGGGGCGATGGCCACCACCGCAGCAATGTGTGTGCGCAGCTGCTCGTCGGCTGGTTGCATGGGCTGCACATGGCGTTCCATGGCGCCTGCGGGAACGTAGCCGTAGGCCATGCTGTCGCGTGCGACTCGCGCACCAGCGCTGACCAAGGCACCATAGCCACCCATGGAGTAGCCCACCACCGCCACGCGGTCCAGCGCCAGGCGCTGGTACAGCGCGTGGCCGGGTGAGGCGTCCAGGTGCTGCAGCGTGCGCAAGGCACCGGCCTGGTCCAGCGGGCGCAGCAGCAGGGCGGCCGCCAGTGGGTTGGCAGCCCGCTCGTCGTCATGCTCGATGCCCAGCACCGCGTAACCGCGCGACGCCAGGTGCTCAGCCAGGTAGCTCATGGCTGGTGCCCAGTTCAGCAGCCCGTGCGACAACAGCACCACGGGCAGCCGCGCGCCCGGCTGCAGTGGCGCTTCAGGAGTGGCCACGGAGGGCACGGTCACGCGCATTGGGGACGCGGGCAGCGGGCGCCAAGAATGGCTGCTGATCTCGCGTGTCAGCTCGCGTGCCGCACCGGAGGCGCTGCCGCTCGGGTACCACAGCCAGCCTGAAATCTGCCGCTCTGCTGGCGCCTGGTTTTCTGGTGAAGGCACAGGCCCCACATCCAGCCTCAGCGGCATCACGCCCACCGCCAGCGGACCTGGAGCTGCGAGCTCCGGGGCGTCGACCGGCAGCGCCGCAGCCATGCCAGCGGCGCAGATCAGCCAGCAGATGAACAGCGCCCGGGCAGCACGCAAACGATCGGTGTGCGGGTTCATGGCTGAGCAGCGCCCTGGTTCCACAGCGGTGAACTCTCCTTCAGCAGGCGCGACAGCATTAGCATGCGGGCAATGGCAAGCCCGTTGGCAGGATCGTGCAGTGTGGTTTCGGTCCACAGCATTTCGCTTCGGGGCGAGTCCGTGACCGCCAGCACGCGGCCGCTGACCTCATAGGCGCGGCCGACCACCATGGGGCCGTTCAACCACTGCCACTCAATGCCGCCAAACAGTCCGACGAAGCCGGTGCGTGCGATGGGCAAGCGTTCTTCGAACACCCGCAGGGCGTGCACTGCGGCGGACAGCGGCGCGAGCGCCTCACCCGCGGGCAGCGCAAACGCCGGTAGGCATTCGGTGATGATGGGCAGGCGCCGCTCCACATCCGCCTGGGGCACCCGAGTGGGCAGCCCCGAGGCCTGGAATCCGACGAGCAGCGGAGCCAGCATGCGCGGCGGATCGCCGGGGCGCATGGCGGCCAAACGCTGGCGCAGTGCGCCATTCTGGTCTGGCCCGGCACTGGCACTGCCGGACAGCACCTCCGCGCCATCGGCACGCACCATGCGCACTTCGCGCCGTCCTGTGCTCGCCGCCTGCACCATTGCGCGCACCGCCTCGCCATCGGCAGACGGCTCGCGGAACCACAGCGACAGCGAACCCTTGCACTGCCACTCCGGCCCGAACGCGTGCAGCAGCAGCGGCAGGAACTGCTCCATGTGGATGGACCCAGCCACCGTGCCGCTGCGAAAGCCCAGGCCCTTCGCAGTGGCGTCGTCGTGGATCGTGCCGGCTTCGTGGCTCGAGTTGTTGGTGGGTCGCCGCCAGGGGCCGCAAAGCCAGCCATCCTCCAAGATGGCGGCGAACGGCGTGGCATTGTCAGGATGACGCGTCATGGCAACCCCAGAACGTGTTTGGCAATGATGTCGCGTTGCACCTCATTGGTCCCGCCGGCAATGCTGGCCGAACGGCCGATGAGATAGGTGCTCATCTCCTCGCGCAGGCCGCGCTCCTCAAAGCTGTAGGGCAGGGCATGCAGGCCGGCGCACTCGATGAACAATTCCGTCAGGCGCTGCAACACCAGCGTGCCCTGCAACTTGAGGATTGACGATTGCGTACCCGGCGCCTGGCCTGTGGCCGTTTCAGCCAGGGTGCGCAACTCGGTGATCTCCAGGGCCATGAGGTCGATCTCAACCTCGGCCAGCCGCGCGGCAAACAGCGGGTCGTCAATGAGCCACCCGTGCCCCGTGGGCGTGCGCGATGCGGTCTCGCGAAGCCGGCGCAGTCTGCGGGTGGAGTCGGCCACGTAGGCCAGGCCCGTGCGTTCGTGGGTGAGCAGACCCTTGGCGTAGCGCCAGCCCTGGCCCTCTTCGCCCACCCGCTGATCCAATGGCACCCGTACATTGTCGAAAGTGACGGTGTTGAGCGTGGAGTGGCGTCCATCGAGCGTGACAATGGGCTGAACGGACACACCCGTCGAACGCATGTCGATGAGCAGGAAGCTGATGCCGTCCTGTCGTCGCCCGGTGCTTCCTGTTCGAACGATGCAGAACATCCAGTCCGCGATGTGCGCATAGCTGGTCCAGGTCTTCATGCCGTTGACCAGGTAGTGGTCGCCTTCCAGCACGGCCCGGGTGCCCAGCGCCGCCAGGTCGGAGCCCGCCTCCGGCTCCGAGTAGCCCTGGCACCACTCGACCGAGTTGTCCAGGATGCCCGGCAGGAAGCGCTGGCATTGCTCGGCGCTGCCGTGGGTGTAGAGCACCGGCGCTAGCATGAACATGCCCATGCCGCCCATGCGCGCCGGCACGCCTGCCAGGGCAGTTTCGCGCTCCCAGATGTACTTCTGCGTCATGTTCCAGCCGGTGCCACCGAACTGCGGCGGCCACTGGTATGCAGCCCAGCCTTGGTGCAGCAGCGCTGTGGCCCACCGGTCTTCATCGGCCGCGCCAGGCGTGAACGGGCGGTCGGCCGGGAAGTGCAGGGCAATGAACGACCGCACTTGGTCGCGGAAGTCGAGTTCAGCCCGGTCAAAAGACAGTTTCATGGCTCAAGGTTCCTGCGCCGTGCGCGGCGTCTGGGTGCCCGCATAATTGGACAATTGGTCAATACAAGAACAGCGTGACGGCTATGCCAAACACCACCGCCCAGAAAAAGCGCTCCGACGCCGCTCCGACGCGGCGCCGCCAACGATTGGCGCCCGAAGAGCGGGCCGGCCAGATCCTGGACTTCGCCGCACGGCTCATCATCGACGAGGGCCTGACCGAGCTGTCGATGGAAAGGCTGGGTCGAGAAGCTGGCATCAGCAAGGCGCTGATCTACAACTACTTCCCCAACCGCAATGACCTGCTGCGCGCTCTGCTGGAGCGCGAAATGGAAGTGCTGCGTGAGCGACAGGTGGAGCAAACGCGTGCGGCCACCAGCTTTCGTGATCTGGTCTATCGCACCACCCGCACCTACGTCGCACAGGTCAAGGAGCGCGGCGCCCTGCTGCAGCGCCTGTGGGCGGAGACCGCGGTGGCCAGAACTGTCGCCGAAGAGAATGTGCGCAAGCGCGAGGAGGCGCTGCGTTTCATGGTGCGCCAGGTGGTCAAGGTGTACGGCCTGCCCAAGGACGTGGCGACCTCTGCCGTGGACATGGGCATGGCCATGACCGAGGCCGCCGCACAGCACCTGCCCAGTTCGCACAACGACGTCGACTTCGCCACCAACATCTGCGTGACGCTGCTGATTGGCGGGCTCGAGGCCTTGGCGCTGGAGCACGCCAGCTCGGCCTCGCCGCAGCCAGTGGCCCGGGCGCGGCGAGCGCGGGGCTGAGGCTCCAAGGCGAGAAGTCAGGCAGCGCACGACCCGACCGCCTTTAGAAGTTGGCGGTCTTCACGGCGCCGCCGTCAATGCGCAGGTTGGCGCCCGTGATGTAGCTGGCTGCCGGACTGCACAGGAACACCACCGCCTTGGCCACCTCGGCAGGCGTGCCCAGCCGACCCAGCGCGGCCAGCTTGCTGGCCATGGCGAACAGCGCCGGCTTGACGGCACGGATGCGGTCCCACTCGCCACCTTCGTGGAAGATCGGACCCGGCGAGACCGCGTTGACGCGCACGCCGGCGGCACCGTGTCGGGCGGCCAACTGCCCGGTGTAGTTCACCAGCGCTGCCTTCATGGGACCGTAGGCCTCTTCCGTCGGCGGCAGTTGCGTCATCACCGAGGCGATGGAGGCCACGAAGAGCAGGCTCGGGTCGCGCCCGGCCTGAAGCACCGGCAGCGCCAGCTCGGCCAGGCGCACGTGGTGCAGCAGGTCGGTCTCGAGTGCGTCCCGCCACATCGCTTCGCCGCGCTCGGTGGGCCGCGTGGAGACATTGCTGATGACGATGTCCAGCCCGCCCAGGGCCGCCGCTGCGCCCTGGAACCAGGATTTCACGGCGTCGCCATCGCGCACATCCAGGGCCTGGCCGTGTGCCTGCACGCCGTGCGCGCGCGCGGCAGCCAGCGCCTCCTTGACGCCCGCCTCGCCCCGCGCACACAGAGCCACGTGCACGCCCTCGGCAGCCAAGGCCTCGACGATGGCCCGGCCAATGCCCCGGCTGCCGCCGGTGACGAGCGCACGGCGCCCCTTGAGTCCCAAGTCCATGTGGTGGTTGCTCCAGTCAAGCGGCCTTCAGGCCGCCGTCGATGGGAATGGCCGTGCCCGTCATGAAGGACGACGCGTCACTGGCCAGGAAGAAAATGAGGTTGGCAATCTCGGCCGGCTCGGCATACCGCCCCATTGGAATCATGCGGGTCATGCCACGGCGCACGGCCTCTGGGTCGTCGGGCGACACGGTGCGTTCCATGGAGAACACCATCTCGGTGGAGGTGGGGGCTGGGCAGACCGCGTTGACGCGGATGCCGCTGGCGGCGAGTTCGGTCGCGGCCAGCTTGGTCATGCCCACCACGGCGTGCTTGCTGGCCGTGTAGGCCACGGTGAAACGGCCACCGCCGATGCCCGACACCGAGGACACGTTGACGATGGAGCCGCCGCGCCCCTGCATGGCGCGCGCGCCGTGCTTGAGCCCCAGGAAAACGCCGCGCGCGTTGACGCGCATGACCTCGTCGAACGTTTCGTCACTGCAATCCATCAGCGGGCCGATGGCGCCGGAGACGCCGGCGTTGTTCACCAGCACGTCCAGCCGTCCGAAGCGCTGCAGCGTCTGCTGGATCACGCGCTCCCAATCGCTTCCCTGCCCCACATCACCTTCGGCCTCCAGCAGGCCGGGAGCCCCGGCCGCCCGCACGTCGGCCCACGGTGAGCCCGGCCGGTCGAAGGCGACCACCTGAACACCTGCGCGAGCCATCTGCTGCACGGTGGCCAGCCCGATGCCGCGCGCAGCGCCCGTGACGAGGGCCACGCGCCCGGCCATGGCAGCGGGGATGGGCAGGGTGGTGCTTGCAGTGGTGGTCATGCCGAGGCCATCAGGGCCGCGCGTGCGGCGGCGAAACGGTGGGTGATCCGCGGGTCGGCCATGGCAGCGATGCGCAGGCTTTCACGGGCGGGGCTTTGCAGGTCCAGAAGCAACAGGCGGTTGCCGTCGGGGTCCGCGCCCCAGGCTTGCCAGGCGCCGGTGACCGGCGCACTGTCCAGCTGGCCGCCGCAGGCCAACAGATGATCGCAGGCGGCCGTCAGGCCGCTCACCTCAAAGGCCAGGTGGGCGAATCCCGGGGCCCCCGCGGTGCGTCGCCCGGTGTCGCTGCCGGTGGCTGGCTGCAGGTACTGCATCAGCTCGATCTGCACATTGTCTGCGTCCAACCAGGCGGCGCGCACCTGCACCGCCGGCAGGTCGGCAATCGCATCCAGTCGCGGGTCGTTGCGCAGGCGTGGGCTGCGCACGGCCGCTGCCGCCAGGAAGCTGCTGTAGAAGTTCGCCAGCCGCGGCAGGTCCGGCGTGACGATGTTGGCGTGGGCAATCCAAGGGCGCGGGTCGGCCCAGACGGGCGCCACGCACTCGACTTCGACCACGTTGAATTCAGGGTCCCGCGCGTAGCAGTACAGGAAGCCCGTACCCAGGTCGATGGGTTCGCTGTGCAACTGCGCGCCCAGAGCCTGCATGCGGCCCACCACGCCGGCAATGTCCGGTGTCTGCAGGCACAGGTGGGCGATGCCCGCTTCGTTGACCGGCCGGCGCACGGCGGGCGCGGCCGTGTCGGCCTGCAGGAGCACGAGTCCTGCATTCGGGCTGCTCAGCGTGGCGGCACAACCGGGCAGCCCGAGCTCAGCGGCCGCTGCCCATGGCTGGCAACCCACTGTGGCGGTGTAGTAGTGCTCGGCGCGGGCCGGCTCCAGGGCCGCCAAAGCGATGTGGTGCAGGCCGACGACGGGGCGCGTCGGCAGCACGGAGGGTTCGGTGCCAGTCATGGGTTGTGCCTCAGATGGACTTGTCCCGGCCCTGCCAGAAGCGCTGGCGCACCTGGTTGCGCTGGAGCTTGCCGGTGCCGGTTTGCGGCAAGGCGGTGTCGAAGACCACCTCACGCGGGCACTTGAACCGGGCCAGGTGTTGCGCGGCATGCGCCTGCAGCGTGGCGGCAAGCTCCGGTGTGGGTGCATTGCCCGGCGCCGGCACGACGACCGCCACGACCTTCTCGCCCCACTCCTCGTCAGGCGCTCCGACGGTGCACGCCTCCAGCACTGCCGGGTGATGCATCAACACCTCGTCCACCTCGCGCGGGTAGATGTTGACGCCACCCGAGATGATGCATTCCGCGGCCCGACCGGTGAGGAACAGGAATCCGTCGGCGTCGACATAGCCCATGTCACCCAAGGTGAAAAGGTTCCCTTCGTACGCGGCTGCGGTCTTGGCGGCGTCGCGGTAATACTCGAAGCGGCCGGCTTCGGGAGCACGAAAGTAGATGCGCCCGACGGTCCCCAGAGGCACGTCCTGGCCCGCGTCGTCGACGATGCGGTGGCCGAGCGATGGGTCAACACGGCCCACGGTGCCCGGTTTCAGCAGCCACTGCTGCGAGTCGACGTGGATGCCGTTGCCGCCCTCTGTGGCCGCGTAGTACTCGGTCAACACCGGGCCCAGCCAGTCGATCATGGCGCGCTTGGTGGCCACTGGGCAAGGGGCTGCGCCGTGCACCAGGAAGCGCAGTGATGACAAGTCGTATCGGGCCCGCACATCAGGCTGCAGTGCCAGCAGGCGCTGAAACATGGTCGGCACCATGTGGGCATGCGTGACCCGGTGCTGCTGGATGAGCGAGAGCACCTGCTCCGAGTCCCACTTCTCGAGCATGACGATCGGTACGCCCGAGGCCAGCGGCCAACGGATGTCGAACAGCAACGGCGCCGAATGGTACGCAGGGCCGCAGCACAAGGCCACGTCACCTGGGCGGTAGGCAGCGAAGGTGTCGGCGTACTGCGCTTCGATCACCTCGGGCTCGCGCCGAAACACGCCCTTGGGCTGTCCGGTGGTGCCCGAGGTGTAGAGCATGAGCGACCCGGCCGCCGGGGACGCCACTTCGTCGGGTCGGCTTGCCGCCAGGTTGTCGCGGTAGCCGCAGGAGCCGCTGGCGTCAATGATCAGGCGGGCCACTTGCTGGCCTGCGAGCCCCGGTGCATCCAGCGCCTGGTCCACCACCAGCACTCGCGCACCACAGTCCTGCACGATGTAACGCGCCTCTTCGGGCCTGAGGTGGGTGTTGATTGGCGTCAGACGCAGGCCGCAGCGCATGGCCGCGAGGAGCACTTCAACGAATTCGGCTCGATTGCCGCACAACAGGGCCACCGGATCACCTGGCAGCAGCCCTTGCGCCTGAAAAGCATGGGAGAGGCGGTTCGCATTGGCGTGCAATTCAGAGAAGCTGCGCGAGCCCTGCGGCGCAGTGACGGCGACGCCGTCGGGACACAAGCGCGCGAACACGCTCGACTGCGTCCAGCTCTGCGCCAGCCGATGCAGCTCATCGGCATGCACGCGGAAGTCGGGCGCCTCTGGGTCGCTGCGCTGGGTGAGCACTACGGGCGACGGCTCAACGAACATGGGATGACTTCGATCGAGATGCTGAAGGGACATTCCTTCGCGTTATTGACGGTTTGTATATTAAGGAGATCGCGATGTCTACAGGGTTTGTCCGATCGATCGCCGGACCTCTGGCACTTCAGGTGAGGCGCGATGACGGCAGGTGCTATTGACGATCAGGCAAATAGCTATTGACAGAGCAGGTTGGCCTCAGTAGCCTTATTGACGCTTAATACAACAACAGATTCGCGACTTCAGCTCGGATCAACATCCTGCGGTCGCCACCGCACCCCACGACCCTTTGGAGACATCGATGCACAACTCTCGACACCCAATCCCCGGCGGCCTGCGCCTGAGCGCCTTGTCGTTGGCCGTCGGCTCCCTCCTGCTTCCGATGGCCAGCATGGCGCAGCAATCGGCTGCAAGGCCCGCTGAGGCCGGCGCGGCGACCGACGCAGACCAGCCGGCGCTCGAACAGGTGGTCATCACGGCCCGCAAGCGAGCGGAAGCGGCGCAGTCGGTGCCCATCGCCATCACCGCCTTCAACGCTGACAGCCTGGAGCGTGCCAAGATATCGGGTGCAGCGGATCTGCAGTTCTCGATTCCCAACGCCGTGCTCACCGGCAATGACCGCTTCACGATTCGAGGCATTGGCAACAATTCGTTGGGTGGCGACAACGGGGTTGGCCTGGCCATCAATGGAGCCTCGATCGCGGTCTATCCACAGAACGAGCTGTACGACATGGAGCGTATCGAGGTGCTGCGCGGTCCGCAGGGCACGCTGTTCGGGCGCAACACCACCGGCGGGGCACTGGCCCTGTTCACCAAGAAGCCGACCGCAGATCGGGGCGGCAGCATCTCACTGGAGTTGGGCAATTACAACGAGCGTCGTGTTGGCGGCGTCTTGAATCTGCCGATCAGCGACAACCTTCGACAGCGATTCGCCGGCTATGTGCTCAAACGCGATGGCTTCACGCGCAACGAGTTCACGGGGAATTCGATCGACGGGCGCGATCAATACAGCCTGCGCAGTTCCACACGTCTGTTCATCGGTGACAAGACCGAGGCCAACCTGGTGCTGTCGGTGTACAACGAGGACAGCTCGCGCACGCGGGAATCCAAACGACTGTGCAAGGCGATCCCTGTGCTGGCGTGCAGCCCGCTCGAACTGGGCTTCGACTCGCCCGACTACAACGCCACCCTGTTCAAGTCGCTCGCCGGACCGCTGACGTCGCTTGGCTATGTACCGGCCGGCAGCAACATCTATGCAGGTGCACCCAATCCGCAGGACCTGCGGGCTGTGTCGGCGGACTTCGACGCGACCTTCAGGCTCAAGCAGGAGTCCGCGACATTGGAGGTCAGTCACGAGCTTGACTTCGCCACGCTGAGCTATGTGGGCGGCTTTTCCAGATCGAACACTGAGCAGAACACCGACTGGGACAATTCCGCGCTGCCGTTCCGGTTTGCCAAGCCGATCACCTACAACATGTCACGCGACGTGCAGGTCACCACCGATCGCCTGCTCACCACTGACAGCTTCACATCGCATGAGCACACCTCGTCCCACGAAGTGCGCTTGGCATCGAATGGCAAGGGCCCGTTCGGCTACACCACCGGCCTGTTCTATCTGGACAGCTACGGTGGCAGCGGCTTCTTCACCTGGCATCCGTTTTTCGAGCTGATCCAGAAGATCCAAGGGCGCCCGCCTGAGACGTGGTATGCCAATACCGAGACCTTGTTGTCGACCACCAAGGCGCAGGCCTGGTTCGGTGAAGGCCAGTGGAAGGTGTCGGATCAACTCCGGGCCACCCTGGGTGCGCGCTGGACCAAGGAGGAGAAAACCGCTTTGTCGCGAGCCATCATCCTGACCAACACCGTACCTTTCACCCAGAAGCCGAATCTGGACTGGAGTTGGTGGACGGGCCGCGCATCGGTCGACTACGCCCCGAGCAAGGACACCCTGTTCTACGGCAGCATCGCCACCGGCTACAAGGGCGGCGGCTTCAACACCAGCAGCGCGACCACGCCAACCTTCGAACCCGAGACGGTGACCGCCTACGAACTTGGCCTGAAGACCGAGTCCTTCAATGGCACGCTGCGCACCAATGTCTCTGCCTTCTACAACGACTACAAGAACATGCAGTTGGCGCAGCGGATCTCTGCCTCCGCGATCACGGCCAATGCCGATGCCCGGACATCCGGTGTGGAGGCCGAGCTGCTCTATGCGCCCAATCGTGCCTGGCTTGTCGATGCCAATGTCTCGCTGCTGCGCACCCGCATCGGGGAGTTCATGACGGTGGACGCCGCCAACCCGGCTCAGAGCCTGGCCACGAAGACGCCTTTGGTGCAGGTCAACCTGGCTGGAAACAAGCTGCCGCACTCGCCCGAAACCAAGGTCAAGCTGGGTGCGCAGTACAGCACCGGGCTGTTCGGCACCGGATGGACCACCACCGCCCGCATTGACTACGTCTGGCAGGACAAGTACTTCTCTCGCGAGTTCAACACGCCAACCGACGCGATCAAGGCGTGGGCGGTGACGAACCTGCAACTGCGCTTGACCAACCCCAAGGGTGATGTGCAGATCAAGGGTTTCGTCAAGAATCTGAGCAACGCAAACAACATCACCAACATCATCATCGAGGACGCGCTCGTGGGAAGTTATCGCAATGTACGCCTGCTTGATCCGCGCACTGTCGGCGTCCAGGTCGAATACAAGTTCTGACTCCGATCACCTGGGCATGGATTTCGATCTCAGCGACGAGCAGCACCTGCTCAAGGAGAGCGCGCGGCGCTTCGTGAATGAGCGCTGCACGTTCGACGCCTGGCAGCGATGGCGCGCTGCCGGCCAGTCACCGGGCGAGGCGCTGTGGGCAGAGTTTGCAGCGATGGGATGGCTGCAATTGCCCTTCGCGCAGGAGGATGGCGGATTCGACGCCGGACCGGTCGAGACCATGCTGCTGGTGGAGGAGCTCGGGCGTGGATTGATGGCCGAACCATTCCTGCAATCGGTGGTGTTGACCGGCGAACTGCTCAGGCGCTCTCCCGCCAGCGCGCAACGCTCGGCCCGCATCGCGCAGGTGGGCCAGGGGCGGTGTCGGGTCGCCGTGGCGCACGCCGAATCTGCGGCCCGGTATCGGCTGGACGCCGTGGCGACCCAGGCCCGACGCCAAGGCAGCACCTGGCGAATCAGTGGCTGCAAGAACGTCGTCCTGGGTGCTGCAAAGGCCAACGCGCTCATTGTTTCGGCGGCCACCGACCAGGGCATCAGCTTGTTCTGGGTCGACTCGCAGACGCAGGGTGTGGCGCTGCACGCCTACCCGACGGTCGACGGCGTGGGCGGCGCGGATATCCGATTCGTTGACGTCGCGGTGAGCGACAGCGCACTTGTCGGTGAGCTTGGCCAAGGTGTGGAGTTGATGCATGCCGCCGGCGCCCGTGCCCTGGCGGCCATGGGTGCCGAGGCGGTTGGCCTGATGGACCTGCTGCTCGAGCAAACGGTGGCCTACACGAGTCAGCGGCGCCAGTTCGGGCAACCTGTGGCCCGCTTCCAGGCGCTGAGACATCGGATGGTGGACATGTTCATGCAGGCTGAGCAGACACGTTCCCTGGTCTACCTGGCCACGATTCGGCTGTTGGAAGACCACCCGGAAACGGCGAAGGCGTTGTCGGCGTTGAAGGTGCAGATTGGCAAGGGTGGCCGTTTCGTCAGCCAGCAGGCGGTGCAGTTGCATGGGGGCATGGGGATGTCCGACGAGATCGTCGTCGGTCATGCCTTCAAGCGGCTGTTGGCGCTGGACGCCCAACTGGGCAATGTGGACCATCACCTGCAGCGCTTCGCCAGCTTGAGTGCATGATGACCGAGGTCGGGCAAGGGGCCGCTCTGGTGCTGACTGAGCAGCGCGGCGCCGTCGCCGTTCTGCGCTTGAATCGACCGCCGGTCAACGCACTGGCGCCCGCACTGGTGCAGGCCTTGATGGATGCGCTGCAACAGGCTCAGGCGCGAGGCGATGTGGCCGCGATGGTGCTGGCGGCCGAGGGCCGCTGCTTCAGCGTCGGCGCAGACATCCATGCCTTCGGCGATGCCGGCCCCGACCCGCACGTCCTGCCTTGCGCATTGACAAGCAGCAGCAAACCGATCGTGGCTGCCTTGCATGGCGAGGTGCTGGGTGGTGGCCTGGAACTGGCACTGGCTTGCCAAGCACGCGTGGCCAGCGCCGACGTTCGACTGGGCTTGCCGGAGATCACACTCGGGCTGATACCAGGTGCCGGCGGCACGCAACGACTGCCGCGCCTGATCGGGCCAGAAGCTGCGCTGGCGCTGATGTTGAGCGGGCAGCCGATCAATTCAGCTGATGCACTGGCCGTCGGGCTGGTGGACGCCGTCGTCGAGGAGGGACTGCTGGACTGTGCCTGCGCGCTGGCTCTGCGCCTGGCGCGAAACGAGTCGCGGCGCACGGTGCGCGCGCCGTGGCCTGTGATGCCAAGTGTGAAGCCTGTAACGCGCAGGCTGCCAGAGCCGGCCGCCAGTGCCATCAGGGCTTGCGTGCAGGCGGCGTCCGATCAGACGATGGACGATGGACTCGCACTGGAGTCGCGCTGGTTTGCGCAATGCCTGGCTTCACCCAACTCCGTTGCCCTGCGCCATGCCTTCGCAGCTGAACGCCGCGCCCGCCAGGTGCCAGGTGTGCCCGCGGGATCGAAGGCGAGGGATGTGCACCACGCGGCCGTCATTGGCGCAGGCACCATGGGCCACGGCATTGCGATTTGCCTCGCCGAGGCTGGCATCCAGGTCGATCTGATCGACCCCGATCCAGCGGCACTTCAGCGCGCACAGAGGGCCATCGAACGCCATCACCTGCAGACCCAGGCCAAGGGCCGGATCAGCAGCGAGCAGGCACAGCGTAGGATCCAACTGGTGCGCACCGGTGAGAGTCTGGCCGCAGCGGCAGATGTCGATCTGGTTGTGGAGGCCGTGTTCGAGAACATGGCGCTGAAGTGCCAACTGTTCCAGCAACTGGACGGCCTGTGCCGAACCGGCACGTTGCTGGCCAGCAATACCTCGTCACTCGACATTGACCGCATGGCCCAGGCCACCAGGCGGCCAGGAGAGGTGCTGGGACTGCATTTCTTCGGCCCCGCGCCGGCCATGCGCCTGTTGGAGATCGTGCGTGGTGCACAAACCTCCGGGCAAGCATTGGTGGACGGTCTGGCGTTGGCACGGCGCCTGGGCAAGGTTGCGGTGGTGGCGCGCGTCGGGCCGGGCTTCATTGGCAATCGCATGGTTGGCCCGTACGGCCGACAGGCTGAGCGCTTGCTTCTGGAAGGGGCAACACCCACGCAGGTGGACCGCGCGCTGGTGAATTTTGGCTTTCCGATGGGGCCGCACACGGTGGGGGACATGGTGGGCCTGGACGTGGGCGTGCGAGCCGCAGCCGAGGCATCGCCCAGCGCCGATCCGCGTGACGGGGCCGTCGCACGCCGCCTGGTGGCCGAAGGGCGATTGGGGCAAAAGAGCGGTACGGGCCTGTACCGCTACGAGTCTGGCTCGCGGCAGGCGCTGCCTGACCCGGCGGCCGAAGCGCTCATCCGGGACGAGGCCAGGCGCCTGGGAATCAACCCGCGCGAGATCGATGACAGCGAGATCGTGCAGCGTTGCCTGCTGGCATTGATCAACGAAGGCGCGGCCTTGCTGGGTGAAGGTGTCGCGCTGCGTGCAGGCGACATCGACACCGTTTGGCTCAACGGCTACGGCTTCCCGCGCTGGCTGGGCGGCCCCATGCACCATGCGGACCAGATAGGCCTGCCCAGTGTGCTGGATCGATTGGCACTTTGGGCTCAAGCCTGCTCGAGCGACGAGGCCTTGTGGCGTCCAGCCCCGCTGCTGATCGAGCTCGCACACCAGGGCAGCAACTTCGCTGATCTGGACAGGCAAACGCCTTAGCCAGCCTTGGCGTCCGCGCGGCGCTGCAGGGCCATGCGCAGGCGTTCATGCCGCACGGCAGTCAGGCCGTAGTGCAGTGCAATGAACATCGCAATGCCCAGCACCGCGCTGGGCACCAGCGCATACAACAGGCGCAGCGAAGCAAGTGCTGCCTCGTTGGTCTCTCCTGCCGCGTGGTAGCCCACCCAGGCCAATGCATTGAGCGAGGCGCCCTGGCCCACAGCCAGGCCCAGGTTGGTCACCACGCCCGACACGGCAAACAGCAGGCCGACGCGCGATTTGCGGGTGATGGCCGTGTCCACATCCGCTGCATCGGCGAGCATCGCGGCCGGAAGGAGGTCGAGCGCGCCGAAGCACAAGCCCTTTGCAATGAACATGGCGGTAAACAGCGCCACATCACCCTTGCCCAAGAAGTACATGGCGAGGTTGGTGCAGATGGCGATCACCATGCCCATGGCAAGCGCCTCGTGCTTGCTGCTGCGCTTAGCAATCCAGCGCCAGAATGGCACGCCCATGAAGGCGCTGACGAAGTAGTAGACGTAGATCAACCCGATGTTCTTCACACCGACCACGTCACGCGCGAAGAACACTGTCAATGTCTGGCGAAACGTTTCGGCGCTGAAACCCACAAAGAGCACCAACAGGATGCAGCGAAGCGGACCGTTGCGCCGTAGGGAGCGCCAGTTGGCCTTCCAGTCGATTGGCACGCGCGGCGACACGGGCGCCGCGGTCGGCTCGGGTGTGGCATAGAGGTTGATGGCCACCACGATGGGCAGCACGATCAGCGTCATCAAGCTCAGTGTGGAAAGCACGTCCGACGATCTGGCCCCAGGCTGGGCGAGCACGATCGCCGGAACCAGCGTTGACACGATGAGGCCCGCCGTGGAACAAAACTGCCGCACGGACGAGATGTGGGTGCGCTCGTGGTAGTGCGGCGAGAGTTGCGCGCCCCAGGCGCGGTGCGGCACTTGAATCAGCGAGAAGCCAGCGTACATCACTGCCAGCCAACCCAGAAAGTAAGTCAGGCTCACGCCGGTGTGGGGATTGAACAGTTGCGTCATGCCCAGCAAGAGCACCGCCGTGCCTGCCACCAGGAATGGCTTGCGGCGCCCGAAGCGCGTGCGCAGTCGGTCGCTGGTGGCGCCAATGAACGGATCGATGCAGATGTCGGCGAAGCGCGCGATCATCATGGCCGTGCCCAGGGCGGCAAGCGAAATGCCCATTTCGCCCGCATAGAACGGCGCCAGATAGATGGCCAGCGGCAACCCGATCGTGGACAGGGGCAAGGCCACCAAGCCAAAAGCCCAGATGGCGGGGTGCGAGAGCGCGGGTGCGGTCGTCTGGGTCATGTCCGGTGGCCGATGCCTACCTGACGGCAGGCCTGTCTTATTGGATCATTCGTCAATAAGAGTGGCGCTAGGTGTTTGCACCAAATAGCGTGCCATGAGGCCGTGGATGTCTGACGGCTTGCGCCCACGCCATGCCGGTGACGGTGGGCTGTCTCGAGCACGACGACGCATGGCGGTTTCGGCACTCGCGGCACGGCGAACGTGTCGGTTCAACGAATCCGGATTCGGCTACCCATTCAATGGCCCGGCGCCCGCGCTGGCTCGACAGACAAACACCTTGGCGGCCAGGCCCTCAGGTGACCGATACAGCCGATGCACGGCCGACTCCACCGCGCCCACGCGCTCGGCCGGCAGCAGTGCGACCACGCAGCCGCCAAAGCCCCCGCCGGTCATGCGGCAGCCGCCCTGGCCGCCCAGCACGTGGCCGATGACGTTGACCAGGCGGTTCACTGCTGGCACGGTGATTTCGAAGTCGTCGCGCATGGATGCATGCGACTCGGCCATCAGCGCGGCCATGGCACTCAGGTCGCCACGCTCGAGCGCCACAGCGGCGCGCTGCGTGCGGTCGTTCTCGGTCACCACATGGCGTGCGCGGCGCAATGTCAGCGGATCCAGGGTGCTGCTGGCCAGTTGCGCGGCCGTCAGGTCGCGCAGCGCAGCCACGCCGAAGTGGCGTGCAGCGGCTTCGCAGGCGGCGCGACGTTCGTTGTAGTGGCTGTCCACCAGGCCACGTCGCACCATCGAGTGTGCGATCAACACAGCGACCCCATGGGGCAGGGGAACCGCGCAAGTGTCCAGGCTGCGGCAATCGATCAACAGTGCGTGGCCGGCCTGGCCGCGCGCCGATACCAACTGGTCCATGATGCCGCACCGGCAGCCCACGAACCCGTTCTCGGCGCGTTGCGCCATGAGTGCCACTTGCGTGGGGTCGACACGCGGCAACGCACCCACGGCGCGGAAGGCCGTACCCACCGCCACCTGCAGCGACGCTGATGAGGACAGGCCCGCGCCCTGAGGCACGTCGCCGGTGATGGTCATGTCCAGGCCCGGCAGTGCGAGGTCGCTCGCCAGCAGTTGCTGCACCATGCCGCGCACATAGGCTGCCCAGGGCTGGCCTTGGGGGTGTGCGATGGGCTGGTCCAGGTCGAACTCATCACGAGCGCCTTCGCAGTCCAACGCCAACACCCTCACGCGTCGGTCCCGGCGACGGCGCAGTGCAATCACGGTGGCGCGGTCGATCGCGCAAGGCAGAACGAAGCCGCCGTTGTAGTCGGTATGCTCGCCGATCAGGTTGACGCGACCAGGGGCTTGAACGCAGGCCTGGGGTGTGGTGCCAAAGGCGCTGGCGAACGCCGCCTCGGCACGTATGCGAAGTGCAGCTTGGCTCATGCCTGCCCCGCCCCGCTGGTGCGGTAGTGGACGGCCGACACCGCGCGAAGCGCGGCCGCGGCTTGTTCCGGCGTCAGGTCGCGCTGGGCCTCGGCCAGCATTTCGTAGCCCACCATGAACTTGCGTACCTGTGCGGACCGCAGCAGTGGGGGATAGAAGTGTGCGTGCAGTTGCCACGGGCGCGTGTCACGGCCGTCGAATGGCGCCCCGTGCCAACCCATCGAATACGGGAAGCTGCATCCAAACAGGTTGTCGTAGCGGGCAGTCAGTTCGCCCAACAGCGTGGACAGGGTGTCCCGTTCGGGAGGCGTCAAGTCAGCCAGGCGGGCCACCGGCAAACGAGGCAACACCAGGGTCTCGAAGGGCCAAGTGGCCCACCACGGCACCACGGCGAGCCAGTGCGTGTTGATGCAGACGGTGCGTTCCTGTGCCACCACTTCGCGCGCCGCGTAGTCCAGCAGCAGCGCCATGCCGTGGTCGGCAAACCAGGCGCGCTGGGCAGTGTCTTCCGCCGCGGGCTCGTCGGGCAAAACGTCAGTGGCCCAGATTTGGCCATGCGGATGAGGGTTGGAGCAGCCCATCATCGCGCCCTTGTTCTCGAACACCTGCACCCAGGGCCAGCGCGCGCCCAGTTCCGCGGTCTGCGCGGACCAGGTGTCGACCACGGCCCGGCGCGCAGCCGGCGCCAGTTCAGGCAGCGTCAGCGCGTGCTCATGCGAAAAGCACAGCACCCGGCTGACACCCCGGGCGGGGGCGGTACGCAGTAGCGGGTCGCCGCTGTCGCCGGGCCCGGGCACGTCGGCCAGCAGGGCCGGGAAGTCGTTGTCAAAGACCCACGGGCCGCGGTAGTCGGGGTTGATGCCACAATGAACGCGGGCATTGCCCGGGCACAGGTAGCACTGCGGGTCGTGGTTGGGACGGGCGGAGGTGTCGGCGACGTCGCGCTGGCCCTGCCAGGGGCGAAGGTTGCGCTGCGGCGACACCAGCACCCAGCGCCCCGTGAGCGGGTTGAGGCGCCGGTGCGGGTGGCGCCCTGGGTCGAAAGCATCGCTCATGGGGCACTCCGACGCGCGATGCCCATGCCATGCGCGGGGATCGTCTCGCCGCCCAGCACCCAGTTGGCTTGCGGCAGCTGCAATACGTGCTGCTGGCTGTCGTAGTTGAAAGCGAACAGCAGATCGCCGCGGCGGCGGATGCGCAGGCCTTCGGGCAGGCGGACGGTGGCCAGCCCCGCATCGGCCGCAGCCTGTTCGAGCACCAGGCGCTGCAATCCGGCACTGAACCAGCCCGCCAGGTAGCGCGTGCGCCCCTGACGTAACAGCGCTGGCGCGCCGTCGGCGTAGCGCGCCAGCACCGACACGCCGGGGCGCGCCTCCACGGTCTCGCGCCAGCGGGTCGAACTGTGGCGTTCCCGGTCGATGTGTACTGTGTCCGTGACCCCCGGCCGCAGTGACTCCACGCGCAGCACGCGCAGATCGATGAGGGATTGCAACACGCCAGGGGGCAGGCCCGGCGGGATGCTCACGGCATCGACCTTGGAACCGGCCCGTGGGTAGAGCACCAATTGAGCCCTGCTGGCTCGCAGTACGGCCAGCAGCGCATCGTTGACCAGCGGCACGGCTGGCAGCACCACCAGCGCATAGGCACCCAGGTCCGCGCCGGGCGGCACGATGTCGATGTCCAGGCCCAGCGAGCGCAGCGCGCTGTAGGCCTCGTAGACGAGTTGCAGCCCGTTGTAGTCGGCGCCTTGCGGCTGCACGTCCAGCAGCCACATGCCGGCATAGTCGAAGACCAGGGCCACGGCCGCGCGTTGCGTGGACTGCGTCTGCAAGGTCGGCAGTTGCGCCAGTTCGGACGCCACAGCGGCCGCTTCGGCACCGCCCACATCGATGTGCCGGTCAGGCGTCTGCAGGCCCGCATGCATCTGCTCCTGGCCGAAGGGCGCCTGGCGCCAGCGGAAGTAGCTGACGACATCGGCCCCGTGTGCAAAGGCCTCCCAGGTCCACAGACGCACCATGCCCGGCGCCGGCGCAGGGTTCCAGCGCGCCCAGTTGACGGGCCCGGGCTGCTGCTCCATGACCCAGAAAGGCTGGCGCGACATGCCGCGGTACAGGTCATGGTGGAAGGCCGCGAAGTCGGGGTGCCCGGTGCGCAGCCAGCGCAGCTTGTCTTCCGCGCCGAACCAGAACATCTCCAGCGCGCCGAGGGGGTAACTGTCCCAACTGGCCACGTCCAGGTCGGCCGCTACCGCTTGGTGATCGAAGGCGGTGAAAAGCTGCATGAAGTTGTGCACCAGGACGCGGCCGGGTGACAGGCGACGCAGGATGTCGCACTGGGCGCCGTTGAATCGCCGCACCTCGTCCGACGCGAAGCGCTGGTAGTCCAGCCGGTGCGCGGGGTTGGCTTCCGTGACCGTGGCGGCCGGCGAGTCCACCTCGGCGAAGCGCGTGTACTCCTGGCTCCAGAACACATTGCCCCAGGCCTCGTTGAGCGCGGCCACAGTGCCGTAACGCTGCTGCAACCAAAGGCGGAAGCGCCGCACGGCCTGGGGGGAATGGCTGACCACGGTGTCGTGGCAGCCGTACTCGTTGTCGGTCTGCCAGGCCACCACCGCCGGATGGCGACCATAGCGCTCGCCAAAGGCGCGGGTGATGCGCTCGGCCTGGGCCAGATAGCTGTCGCTGGAAAAGTCGTAGTGACGGCGCGAACCGAAGCGGCGCGGCCTGCCATCGGCACCCGCGGCCAGCATGTGGGGGTCCTGATCCACCAGCCACTTGGGTGGCGTGGCGGTAGGCGTGCACATCACGATCTGCAGCCCGGTGTCGGCCAGCACCTGCACCGCGAGGTCCAGCCATTCCCAGTGGAACTCACCCGGCCGCGGCTCCACGCGCGACCAGCAGAACTCGCCGATGCGCACCTGCCGGATGCCCAGGTCCACCATCTGGCGCGCGTCGTCGGGCCACCAGGCCTCGGGCCAGTGTTCGGGGTAGTAGCAGACACCCAGGTGCATGACTCAGAACTCCTCGGCCAGAAAGGAAGCCAGCAAGTCGGCGGCCAGCGCCGGCTGTTCGCGCAGCAGCCAGTGGCCGCCTTCGGTCTCGCGGTGGATGCGCAGACGCGGCACCCACCGTTCCAGCCCGTCCAGGCATTGCGCCGGGAAGGAACCGTCACGATCGCCCCAGACGACGAGGGTCGGTACGTCCACCACGCCACTGGCGCCCATCAAGTCCGGCACCGACATGATCCCAGTGGGGCTCAGCGCGGCGTCGAAATCCAGTGCGCGGTACCAGTTCAGGGCGCCGGTCAAGGCGCCGGGCTGTGACCAGGCGGCCGTGCAGTGCGCGCGTTCGCCCTGGTCATCGCGGCCTCCGGATCGAACGGCCCACAGCAACTCGAATTGCCGTTCGGCCAGTCGGGACTCGGCCCCCGGTTCACACAACCGGCGAACGTAGCCTGACGCCGCGCGCTGCGCTGGATCGGCCTTCAGTTGCTCGGCGAAACGGCAAGGGTGCGGCGCGTTGAAAACAACCAGGCGTGACACGCGGTCTGGGTGCAATGCCGCCACGGCCCAGGCCAGCATGCCGCCCCAGTCGTGCCCCACCAGGGCGCAGCGCCCGCCCAGTTGCGCGATCAGCGCCACGACGTCGTTCACCAGGTGCCGGATCCCGTAGTCGGCCACCGCTGACGGCTTGTCCGACAGGTTGATGCCGCGCAGGTCAGGCGCCGTCAGGTGGTGGCCTGTGGCCAGCGCGTCCATCAATGGCTCCCACAGTCGCCAGTGATCGGGAAAGCCATGCAGCAGCAGCACCGGGCTGCCCTGGCCTGCCTGCGCCATGTGCAGTTGCACGCCGGCAGCCGGCAGGCGGCAGAAGTGGATCGTGCTTTCCTTCATATTGACGAATATTACAATAGCAACCCGGCCCACTGACCTGGAGCAAGCCCTTGAGCGCGCGCTTTCACCGCCTGGACAGCACCGACCAGACACAAGTCTGGATGACGCCGCTGGATCGGATGCCCCAGCTGTTGTACTGGGGCGAGCCACTGCCGGCACATTGCGACCTGGAGTCCCTGCGCCGAGCGTGTCAACCGGCGCTGCCGCACGGCGGGCTCGACGTTGCGGAGACAGTGTCCTGGCTGCCGGAACCCGGACGCGGCTTCACCGATGCACCGGGCCTTGCCGTGCGCCGCGGGGAACGGCTTCTCTACACCCAGTTCGCCCTGCAGTCGGCCGAATCCTGTGACGACGCCTGGCTGTTCGAGCTCAATGACCCACAGGCTGGTCTGGCCCTGAGTCTGCGCTTGCGGCTGCACCCCGCCAGCGGCGTGTTCAGCGCAGACTGCCGACTGATCAATCAGGGCAGCGATGCGCTGTCGGTCGACACACTGGCAACCCTGGCGCTTCCCGTTCCGTGCCACTTCAGCGAACGCCTGTCGCTGGCGGGGCGTTGGGCTTCCGAATTCCAGACAGTGCGCGAAGCGATTGGTAGCGCGGGCTGGCTGCAGGAGTCGCGCGTGGGCCGCACGTCGCACCACGCCTTCCCGGGGCTGGTGCTGATGGAGGCCGGCACGCATGCCACCCAGGGCGAGGCCTGGGGGCTGCAACTGGCCTGGTCGGGCAACCACCGCGTGTTGCTGCAACACCTGCGCCTGGGTGGCCTGCAGGTTCAGGCCGGCGAACTGCTGCTGCCCGGTGAGATGAGCGTGCAGCCTGGTCAGTTCTACGACGCGCCCACCTTGCACTTCGTGCGCAGCAGCGCAGGCCTGCGCGAGTTGAGTCTCCGCTGGCATCGCTACGTCCGCGAGTGCGTGTTGCCCAGGCCGACCGGCTCCCGACTCGTCCAGTTCAACACCTGGGAAGCGACCTACTTCGACCACGACCCCCTGCGCCTGCGCGCCCTGGCTGAGCGTGCCGCAGGCCTCGGCGTGGAGCGCTTCGTGCTGGACGACGGCTGGTTTGCGGGCCGGTACGACGACCGCGCTGGGCTCGGTGACTGGGTGCCCTGCCCCCAACGCTATCCCGAGGGGCTGGCGCCGCTGGCAGCCCACTGCCAGGTCCTGGGCATGCAGTTCGGGCTGTGGGTGGAGCCTGAGGGTGTCAGCCGCGCCAGCGACTTGTTCCGTGCCCATCCCGAATGGGTCATGTGTGTGCCCGGTCTGGAGCAGCCGCTGGGCCGCCATCAGTACGTGCTGAACCTGGGTTTGGTACCAGCGCGCGAGCACCTGTTCAGGCAGCTCGAAGACTTGCTCCGCAGCGCCCCCATCGCCTTCCTGAAGTGGGACATGAACCGTGACATGACCCATGCGGCCGGACCATCCGGCCAAGCCGCCGTGCGCGAACACGTGCTGGGACTGTATGCCCTGATCGACGACTTGCGCAGGGCCTTCCCGAACCTGGAGATCGAGACCTGCGCTTCAGGCGGTGCGCGCGCTGACCTGGGGATACTGCAGCGCAGTTCGCGCGTCTGGGTGTCGGACTGCAACGATCCGATCGAGCGCCAGCGCATCCAGCGCGCCCTGCTGGGCTTCCTGCCACCCGAAGTGATGGGCATCCATGTCGGCGACGCTCGCAGCCACACCACCGGCCGCATCACGGACATGCCGCTGCGCACACTGAACGCCCTATTTGGCCACCTCGGAATCGAGGCCAATCTGCTGAACCTCCTGGAAGAAGAGGCGCATCAGCTGAAGGCGGCCATTGCTGTCTACAAGGCCGAAAGACACTGGCTGCACGAAGCGCAAGTCACCGCCATCGACCACCCCGACCCGGCATTCCTGGCGACCCTGGCCCTGTCCGCCGATGGGCAGCGGGGGCTGATCGCGCTGGTGGCCGTCGACCGCATGCGCGACGCCGTGCCGGCACCGCTGCGCGTACCCGGCGTCTTAGCCGATGCCAACTACAAGGTGACCGGGCATCCGTTTTGGCCGCCCGCAGCAAGAAACGGGAAGACCCAAGCCGGCCTGTTCCAGACGGACGACGGCGTGGTGCTGCCTGGGCGCGCGCTGCAGAACTGCGGATTTGCCTTGCCGCTACTCCATCCGGGTTCGGGAATCCTGTTGACTGTGGAGAGGCAGTCCTAGCCTCGATTGAGGTCTCGACGGCTCACATCCCGAATGCCCCCGGCTTTGCCGGGGGATGATTACATGCTTGTTCGAGGGCCTTGCAATCGGCAGTGGGTGCCGCAGAATGACACTGTTCGCGGTCTCATGACGGCCCAGATGGACCGGGGGAACAGAAAGGGGAACAGCGCAAACTGTCTCCTGAGGTTCTCCAATGAAATCAAGAGCTTACGCCGCCGTTTCGAGTCCCATCAGCCACCCCAGGTAACACCGGGCACAGCCCGTCCAGCGGCCTCTCATCGCAAGGTGAGGGGCCGTTGTCGTTGGAGCCCGGCACATCGATCTGCACGGTAGGGGCAGAGCAAATCGTCTCGCGGATTTTGGTTACCTGCACATCGAAACGACCCCATCTTGAGGGGTGTTTCGAAATCAGCTTGAAGGCTGCACGCACAACAGCACGCTTCCCGCGCAGATCGGCTCATGTTGCTGTATGCTATTGTCATACACGCCATGGAGTTCCATCATGCCCACCGTTCCCGCTGCTGTACTGAGTGTTCGCGTCAGCGCCAGTGAACGCGCATTGCTGGAGGCCGCGGCGGAGCAGGCACGCACCAATCTCAGTGACTTCGTCAGGCGGCGTGCTCTCGAAGCGGCCGAGACCGATCTGCTGGATCGTCGCATCGTGACGATCCCGGCGAAGGACTGGGCCAAGTTCGAGGCCTGGGCCAGTGCGCCGGCGAAGGCTGTGCCGGCGCTTCGCAAATTGGCCAAGAGCCGCCCCATCTGGCAGAAGTGACGGCAGAAGTGACCGCAGAAGTGACGGCAAGGGTGACGACTGGAGTGACTCCGCCAAGACCGCTTGCGGCTGAAGACGACACGGCGGAGTTTGACTGCGGACGCGATGCACTGAATCAGTGGTTTCGGCGCCATGCTTGGCGCAACCAGCAGTTGGGCGTGTCGCGGACCACTGTGGTGTGCGATCCGGCGACCGGAGGCATCGTCGGGTATGTGAGCTTGTCGGCCGCGCAAGTCGAGCGGGCATGGCTGCCCAAGGCACAGCAACGCAACCGGCCCGACCCGATGCCCGCCATCCTGCTCGGTCAGTTGGCGGTGGATCTGCAGTGGCAGGGGCGAGGTGTGGCGCGGTCGCTGATGTTCTACGCGCTCGGCACGGCGGTGCGCATGTCCAAGGCAGTCGGCTGCTTCTGTGTGCTCACCCATCCACTCGATGACGATGTGCGAGCCCTGTGCGGCTCCTTCGGGTTCGAGGACCTTCCGTTCGATCCCTCCCGGGGCATGGCTGTTCGCATCGCGGACCTGTTGCTGAACGGGTTCGGACCTGCGCGCTGAGTTGGTTCAAGGGACACCTGGAGGTCGCACGTTGGCTTGCCTCGCAAGTCAAATGACCCTCAGCCGAAGCCTGTCCAGCCGAGCGACCCGGTATGGAGCGTTTTGTTGGGCCTGGTGGGCCTGTCACGCTTCATTGTGGAGATGTTCGTCGCAAGCGCGTTCGTCGGTGCTGGCGCAGCAGGCCTGGTGCCGATCGCGCTGGCGTTGATTCCGGGCTTGCGGTCAGACCGTTCGCCGCATGGCCTGAGCCAGCTCGGTCGTGCCCCGCCCGTCCAGCGTCTCGGCGGCGCTCAGCCGGTCGCTCGCCTCCTTGTTCTGGCTGAGCTTGGACTTGCCGGTGAGTGCTGTGAGCTCGATCTCGATGCCCACGATCTTGCCCAGCAATTCGTCGATGAAGGCGGGCGAGGAGTCGCCCATCTTCCACGGCTTGGGCTCGGCGGCCTCGTGGCGCTTGGTCAGGCGCGCCACCAGCCCGCGCACGAATCGCTCGTCGTCCAGCACGGTGATCCGGCCATGGGCGTGCACGACCTCGTAGTTCCAGGTCGGTACCTGACGGTGCGCCTCGTGCTTGCTGGGGTACCAGTTGGGCGACACGTACGACTCGGCGCCGCGGAAGATGACCATCACTTCGGTCCCTGTGGGGCAGCGCTGCCACAGCGTGTTGGCGCGCGCCACATGTGCCGACAGCTTGCCCAGCGGCCCGCTGGCCGGGTCGAACTCGAAGGGAATGTGGTCCGCGTCCAGGCCGCCCGGCCCCGAAGTGACCAGCACGCCCAGCGGGGGTGCGTCGATGATGCGTTGCAGTTGCTCGGGCTGGGTCAGGGCAAAGTGGGGCGGGGTGTACATCGCGGGATCCGGTGAGGTGGCGGTCAGGTGGTGATCAGTTGGCGGCGGTGCGGAGCATGAACTGTCCACCCAAACCGGCACAATGGACAGATCCAGTTCTTGATCATTTGAATGGGCCAGTTGCCATCACCTGCTGCCAGGCATGCTGAGTCGACCTCCGTGGGTCGGCGCCTGTACATGCAACTGCGCCGGCAGATGAACGACGGCACGCTGTGCGCGGGCAGCAGGGCGCCTTCCACGCGCGCGCTGGCGGCCGAGTTCGGCGTGTCGCGCACCACCGTCACGGCGGTGTACGAGCAATTGGCGGCCGAAGGCTTCATCGTCACCGCACCCGGGCGCGTGGCGCGGGTGGCCAGCCAACTGACCCCATCGGCGCCGCCCAGGTCGGGCCGGCGAACACGGCCGCAGCCCACGTTGTCGGCCTACGGCACGCGCGTCGAAGCCATGGCCTTGCCGGCCCTGTCTGCGGGCAAGCCACCGCGCATCGACTTTCTCTACGGCGCGGTGGCCGCGCGCGACTTTCCTGCGCTGCCCTGGCGGCGCGCGCACCAGGCCGCGCTGCTGCAGCACCAGCCTCGCCTGTACTACGAGCCGCCCGTGGGCGACGCGTCACTGCGTCGCGCGCTGCAGGGCTACCTGGCCCGTGCGCGCGGGCTGCTGTGCGACGCCGAGCAGATCGTCATCGTGCATGGCTCGCAGCAGGCCATCGACCTGTGCGCGCGGGTGCTGCTCGACCCCGGCGACGCCTTCGCGTTCGAAGATCCGGGCTACCTGATGGCACGTCGCTGCTTCGAGGCCACGGGTGCCCGCTTGCTGCCCGTGCCCGTGGACGACCAGGGGCTGGACACCGCGCGCCTGCCAGAAGACCGCCACGTGCGGCTGGCCTATACCACGCCGTCGCACCAGTTTCCCCTGGGCGCCATGCTGCCCATCGGCCGGCGGCAGGAACTGCTGCGCTGGGCCGCGCGGCGCCAGGCCTGGATCATCGAAGACGACTACGACGGCGAGTTCCGCTACGGCCAGCGCCCCATCGAAGCCCTGCACGCCATCGACACCGACGGGCGCGTCATCTACATCGGCACCTTCTCCAAGGCCCTGTCGCCGCAGCTGCGGCTGGGCTACCTGGTGCTGCCGGCCGAACTGGTGCCGGTGTTTCGCCAAGCCAAGCGGCTGAGCGACCGCCACGCGCCGGTGATCGAGCAGCGCGCGCTGGCCTCGTTGATCGACAGCGGTGCCTACGAGCGCCATGTGCGCCGCGTGCGGCGCGAGAACGAGCGCCGGCGCAGCGCGCTGCTGGACGCCGTTGCGACCCATTTGCCCGCCGGTGCCCGCGTGGTGGGCGCTGCGGCCGGGCTGCATGTGGTGCTGTGGTTGCCCATGCAGGGCCAGCAGGACGAAGCTGCGGTAGTGGCTGCGGCACGCGAAGCCGGCGTGGGCGTGTATGCCCTGTCACCGCTGTACGCCGGGCCGCCGGCCCGCAGCAAGCCCCGCCAAGCCGGGCTGATCCTGGGCTACGCCAGCCTGGACGTGGAGCAGATCCGCAAAGGCGTGCGCGCCCTGGCTGCGGCCCTTGCCCGGGTCGCAGCAGCACCGTGACGGTCCACCATGGGCGTATGGCGATCGACTTTGCGGTTCACTGCACCAGCGTTCAACCCCGGGTCAGACCGGGTGACCACTCCGATGTAAATTGATCCGCTTCGGGTTTGCACCCGAGGTGCGCCTGTCGAATTGGGGTTGCCTCGAACGTCATGGCACTGAAGTCGCGCATGCTTGGCTTGTGCCACGTGCCCCACGCCCGCCTGCGCGCTTCCGATCAACTGCGTGTGGCATGCGGCGCCTGGCCATGGAGAATCTGGAATGAACAACTGGTCCAACAACCCCACCTTCACCGTCTACGCTGTGGCTTGCCTGCTGCTGTGCTGCAACCTGCTCTTCCTCTGGGTGTACAGCGGTGCGGTGCGTGGCAAGGCCAGGTCGACACCCAACGCCGAAGATGTCGTTCGCTTCGGTGCGACCTTGACTGAAACCGATCCCGCCGAAATTGCCCGGGTGCTTCGCGCGCACAGCAATGCACAAGCCAGCATCGTTCCATTTGTGGTGCTGGGGCTCATCTACGTCATGGCCGGCGGGCCCGCCGGCCCGGCATCGGGTTACTTTGCCGTGTTCTGCCTGGCTCGGATGCTGCATTCGCACGCCTACCTCACCGCTCGCCAGCCATGGCGAACGGTCTGGTTTGTCAGCGGCCTGGCGGCAACGGCTGGCCTGCTGCTGCACACCGCCTGGCTGCTGGTGTCGGCGAGGTAGGCACCGGAGTGCCATCACCCTCATGAAGGCCGGAGGCGCATTCGGCGCAGACCAGGCCGGGCTTCAAGGAAAGCTGCGATGACCACCTTTCACACGTCCCGAGACCTCTTGGCCAGTCCGCAGGCCGTCTTCGCCGCATTCCAGCAGCCCCATCGCCTGGCGCGCTGGTGGGGGCCTGCGGGGTTTCGCAACAGCTTCGAGACCTGCGAGTTCGAGCGCGGGGGCCGTTGGCGGTTCACGATGCATGGGCCGGATGGTGTGCAGTACGCCAACGAATCGGTGTTTGCCGAGATCGAAGCAGGCCGCCCGGTCGTGATCGATCATGTTTCTGCGCCGCGATTTCGGCTCGCGGTGGCGCTGCAGCCGCATCGCCATGGCACACGAGTGAGTTGGACCCAGACCTTCGAGGACGCGGCGGTGGCCACCGCGATCCGCCACATCGTGGAGCCGGCCAACGAGCAGAACCTCGATCGCCTCGCGGCCGAGGCGGAAGGCCCACCCAGCGCATCCGGCACATGCCTGTGCGGCGCCGTGCGCTTTGCCGTGCCGATGCCCGCGCAGTGGGTGGCGCATTGCCACTGCACGCGCTGCCAACGGGCGCATGGCGCTGCGTTCGTCACCTGGGTGGGCACGACGGAATCCGAAGCGGTGATCGACGACCCGGACGCCGCGCTGCGCTGGCATGCGGCGCAGGGCCGTGGCCAGCGCGGCTTTTGCTCGCACTGCGGCAGCCCGATGTTCTTCAAGGCCGATCGGTGGCCAGGTGAGCTGCACGTGGCGCGGGCGCTGTTCTCGAGCGAGGTTCGGCCCGCGCCGCAGATGCATGCCTTCCACGACACACAGGTGCCCTGGGTGACCTTGGGCGATGACTTGCCGTGCAAGACAGAGGCCGAGACGCGGTGATCCCTGCCCCGCGCGGCGGCTGAAACGCATGTTCGTGCGCGCCGTGCTCGCCTTTCTGGCGCTGCCGGGCGTGGTGGCTCTGGCCGTGCCGTGGTTGCTGGCTCGAGCGACTCGGGCGCGATTCGATCTCACGCTGGGCGGTGCCGTCGCGTTGGGGCTCGGGCTGGCGCTGCTGTTGTGGTGCGTGGTGGTCTTCTACCGTGTGGGCGAGGGCAGTCTGGCGCCTTGGTCGCCACCGCGGCACCTGGTGGTGGTGGGTCCCTATCGGTGGTCGCGCAACCCGATGTACGTGGCGGTGCTGCTGCTGCTGCTGGGCTGGGCCGTGTTGTTCGCTTCGGCGGCACTGGCCTGGTATGCGTCAGCGGTCGCGTTGGCGTTTCACGTGCGCGTGGTCTGGGGCGAGGAGCCCTGGCTTGCGCGCCAGCACGGCGCGGCCTGGACGGTCTACGCGGCGAATGTGCCGCGGTGGTGGCCACGGCCCATGGCCCGGCGCGGAAGTAGATGAAGGCTTGGGCCGTCAGCGCGTTTCAAGTCCGACCGACGCGGTGACTCGCTGAAGTGCGCGATTCATTGCACGCGGTCCTCCTGGCCCACCCGCTCCAACGACTGCGAGTCGCAGGATTTTGGCAAAGCACAGGCCAATGCTGCCCTATTGCAGCGTGCTGCCAAGCTCAAGCCGTCTCGCACCACGCTCAACGCTGCATCACATAGGTGCCCGGGGCATCGCACAACGGCGCCCGCTTGGGCAGTCCCATGCTCGGGGGCGCGATGCGCCGGGTGGTCGAGTGCTGAACCAGCCAACGCTGCCAGGCCAGCCACCAGGAGCCTTGCTGCACAGGCGCGGCGTCGTGCCATTCCTCGGCGCTCAGGCAGGCCTCGTCGGCTGCCTTGGTCTTCAACCGATACGCCCGATGCGGGTGCCCTGGCTCGCTGACGATGCCGGCGTTGTGTCCGCCATTGGTCAGCGCGAAGCTGAGCTCGGCGTCGGTGAGGTGGTGGATCTTGTAGACCGACCGCCAAGGGGCGACGTGGTCGCGCTCGGTGCCCACGGCGAAGATCGGCACACGGATGTTCTGCAGCGCCACGGGGTGCCCGTCGATCAGGTAGCGGCCGGCCGCCAGGTCGTTGCCGAGGAACAGGCGGTGCAGGTATTCCGAATGCATGCGCGCGGGCAGACGGGTGGTGTCGGCGTTCCAGGCCATCAGGTCGGTCAGGGGCGAGCGTTCGCCCAGCAGGTAGTCGTGCACGATGCGCGACCAGACCAGGTCATTCGAGCGCAGCATCTGGAAGGCACCCGACATCTGGTCGGCCGTGAGGTAGCCGCGCTGCCACATCATGCTGTCGAGCATGTGAACCTGGGCCGGATCGATGAACAGCTGCAGCTCGCCGGGCTCGGAGAAGTCGGTCTGCGCGGCCAGCAGGGTGACCGATGCGAGCCGATCGTCCCCAGCGCGCGCCATGGCCGCTGCGGCGATGGCCAGCAAGGTGCCGCCCAGGCAGTAGCCCACCGCATGCACACGGCGCCGCGGCGTGATCTGCTCGATCGCCTCGAGTGCGGCCATGATGCCCAGGCGGCGGTAGTCGTCGAAGGCCAGATCGCGATCGGCTTCGGTGACATTGCGCCACGACAGGCAGAACACCGTGTGCCCCTGCGACACCAGCCAGCGCACCAGCGAGTTGTGGGTCGACAGATCGAGGATGTAGTACTTCATGATCCAGGCCGGCACGAGCAGCACCGGCTCGGCCAGCACGGTGCTGGTCGTCGGGCTGTACTGGATCAATTCGACCAACTCATTGCGCATCACGACCTTGCCCGGCGTGCACGCCAGGTTGCCGCCGACGGTGAAGGCCTCGCTGCCTTCGGCCGCCTGGTTGCTGAAGCGGCGCCAGAGGTCCTGCAGCAAGTGCTGGCTGCCTTGCAGCAGGTTCAGGCCGCCTTGTGCCAGCGTGCGATCCAGTACCTCGGGGTTGGTCCAAGGCAGGTTGGACGGCGCCATCATGTCCAGCCACTGTCGGCCAAGGAATGAAACCACGTCTTCATGGTGCGGGTCGGTGCCGGGCACACCCCGCGAGGCTTTCTGCCACCAGTCCTCGGCCAGACCGAAGGCTTGCACCCAGTGACGGTAGGGCGCCTGCCGCCAAGCCGCCGCGGTGAACCGCGGATCGCCGTTGCCGGGGGCTTCCAAGGCATCCGATGGCGCGGTGCGAAGTGCTTCGGCCACCAGCTGGCTGGCCGCTTGCGAGAGCTGCAGGGCCAGCTCGATGCGCTTGCCCGGGGCCCCCGCCAGGTGCATGGCCCAGTCGGCCCAGGCCAGCAGCAGCGATTCGGGCGATCGGCCACCCGTCCACTGCGCCAGGCCGGCTTCGCGCAAGCGGTCGAGCCCGCGCAGTGTCTCGGCAGCAGGGGTGGATGCGGGGGCGGGTGATGGTGCGGTCGGCCATGGTCCTGCCATTGAAACCAGCACGCTTCGGGGCCACTTGCGCCGGCGCAAGCGTCACCGATGCCGGGGCAGACAAGCACCTGTGGCGATCACCGCGGGCCTCGATCGCCGCTTGGGGGGTGGCGTGTGCCCAATGCAGCAAGACCGGCCGTCCCCCGCGGGGATCAAGGAAAGCCGCAAAGCCCCCATTCCTTCAGAGCCCCTTTGCGCCAACTCAATCGGCGGCATGCCGCGGTCGCGCAGCCTGTGCACATGAGCGAACGCTGGCCCGAGCCCACCACCCCGATGCCTGGCGCGGGGTGCGGGGAGTTGAGCGCGCGCGCCCAGTTGCACCTGGTGCGGGCCCTGCGTCGAGCCTGTGTGCAAGCGCAGGATGGGCCGGTCACGCTCATCGAAACACACATCTCTTTCGTCCTGCTGTGCGGCGATGTTGCGTACAAGTTCAAGAAGGCCATTCGGACGGCTTTTCTCGACCAATCCACGCGGGCCTTGCGCTTGCATGCCTGCGAAGAAGAGCTGCGCCTGAACCGGCGACTGGCGCCCGACCTGTACCTTTCGGTCGCCACCATCACCGGCGAGCCAGCGGCGCCGGTGATCGGCGGCGACGGCCCGCCGATCGATCACGCCGTGAAGATGCGCGCCTTTGCGCAGGCCGATCTTTGGGCCGCGCTGGCCGCCCGCGGTGCGCTGGGCCCGGCGCAGATCGATGAACTCGCGGCGCTGCTGGCGCCTTTCCACGCTCAGGCGGCTGTGGCCAGCCCAAACGGCCGACTGGGCAGCGCCGAGCAGGTGCGGGCCACGGTGCTGCAGAACCTGAACGAGCTGGCCGCCCTGGCCACGGCACCGGTAGAGCATGACGCCTTGCAGTGCTTGCGTGCCTGGGAGGCGCAGGTCTATCCCGCGCTGCTGCCCAAGATGGCCCAACGTCTGACCCAAGGTCGTGTGCGCGAGTGCCATGGCGATCTGCACCTGGGCAATGTCACGATGGTCGATGGTCGGACGACGGTGTTCGACGGCATCGAGTTCAGCGACGAGTTCCGCTGGATCGATGTGATGGGCGACATCGCCTTCATGGCGATGGATTTGCACGCGCACGGGCTGGCACCGCTGGCACACCGCTTCGTCAATGCTTACCTGGAAAGCAGCGGCGACCATGACGGCCTTGCCGTGCTGCGCTACTACCTCGTTCACCGCGCCTTGGTGCGAGCCAAGGTGTCGCAGCTGCGCGTCGCGCAATGCGGTGCGCAGCGACCGCACGACGCGGGCATTGCCCGCCACGACGCTGCGCGCTACCTGGCCTTGGCACAGCAGTTCAGCCAACCCACGGCCCCGATGCTGATGCTGACGCACGGCTGTTCGGGCAGTGGCAAATCGACACTCACCAAGGCGCTGTTGGAAGAGCTGGGGGCGGTGCGCATCCGCTCCGACGTGGAGCGCCGAAGGCTGCTCGATCAGGCCAGCGGACACGCCGACGATGGATGCTCGGCGGGGCTGCGGCCCAACGACCGTTACGGGCCGGCCATGAACGCCGGCACGCACGAGCGCCTGAGGCAGCTTGCACGGCAGGTGCTGTCGGCCGGCCACCACGTGATCGTGGATGCCACGTTTGTCCGGCGCGACGACCGAGACCGCATGCGGCGTGTGGCCGAAGGACTGCAGCGGCGCTGCGTGATCCTGGACTTCACCATCGGCGCGGACTTGGCGCTGATGCGCGAGCGCGTGCGCCAACGCAGCGTGCAAGGCGGTGATGTCTCCGAGGCCGACGAGGCCGTGCTGGACCGCCAGCTGCAAACCATCGAGCCACTGGGTGAAGACGAGCTCGTGTTGGCCGTGCCGTGCTGGCGTCGATCGGCGGCGGCCGTGGCAAGGTCGCTGAACGACGTAGAGTCGACAGTGAGCGTGCCGGGCCGCTCCCAAGCGCTCATCCCGGAGTGCGCAGCACGGAGGGTAGTTCCGTGAGCAGCCGGGCCGTCCCCAAGGCGAATACCGCAGTGCGACGCACGGAGGTTGGCTGATGAGCCGGTCGTGCACTTCGTCTGGTGCCAGCGCGGGCCAGGCGTTCGCAGCTGGCGGGCACCACGCGCCACCCCCGTTCGACTTGGGAGCCTGGCTGCGCACCAGCACCGAAACCTGGGCCGCGGGGTTGGACCCGGTGGGTGCCGGTGGGTTGTTCCGTGATCGGCGCTTGTCCGACCTGATCGACCGGACGATGAGCGGCTCGCCGCTGTATCGGCGGCGCAACCGCGGCGCCCGCTGCCTGGCCGATTTCGAGCCGATCGCCAAGACCGAACTGATGGCGAACTTCGACGAATGGGCCACCGATCGAGCCGTGACGCTTCTGGCCGCAGAGGCCTTTGTTGCAGACCCGGCCTGCATCGCCGATGCCTGGCTCGACCGCTACCTGGTCTGGACCAGTTCAGGCACCAGCGGACACCCAGGCCTGTTCGTTCAGGACGGTGCCAGCCTGGCGGCCTACGACGCCATCGACGCGCAGCGCCTGCGCGGCAATGGCATCGGGACATCGACGCTGGGTTGGTGGGGGCTGGGCCGGCGCTTTGCGTTCGTGGGTGCCATCGGCGGGCACTTCGCGGGGCATGTGAGCTTCGAACGACTGCGCCGCATCGTGCCCGCGCCGCTGGCCCCCGAAACGCACATGATTTCGGTGCTGGAGCCGTTGACGCGCATCGCCGAACGCCTGCAGGCGATCCGGCCGGATGTCCTGATCACCTATCCGAGCTGCGGCGCGGCACTGGCCCAGCTGCAAGCCGAGGGCTTGCTGAACATCGCGCCACAGGAAGTCTGGCTGGGCGGCGAGCAGCTGTCACCGGCCCAACGCCGAACGCTGCAATCGGCCTTCGGCTGCACGGTGCGAAATGCCTATGGCGCGTCGGAGTTCTACTCGATCGCCTTCGAATGCGCGCTCGGGCACTTGCACCTGAATGACGACTGGGTGGTGCTGGAGGCGCTGGATGCGCAACTTCGTCCGGTGTCGCCGGGGGAGTTGTCCAGTGTCACCTTGCTCACCAACCTGGCCAACCAGACGCAGCCGCTGTTGCGATACCGGCTCGACGACCTGGTTCGGTTCGCCGCGGAGCCCTGCGCTTGCGGATGTGCGTTTCCAGTCATCGAGGTGCATGGCCGTTGCGACGACACCCTGCAACTGCCGGGTCGAGACGGACGCCGAGTCAGCATCCTGCCGCTGGCGCTGGAAACCCTGGTCGAGGAACGGACTGGCCTGAGCCGATTTCAAGTGCTGCAAGGCCACGGCGCCGACCTTGAATTGCGACTGGATCCAACGGTGCCGAACACCCGCGCTGCGCTCGAGGCCTGTCGTGTGGCCGTTGCCGCGTTCCTTGAAGGTCATGGCGCGGTCGGCACCCGGATCGTCCTCAGCCGCCGCGCGCCGATGCAGCAGGCCGGCAGCGGCAAGTTGCGGAGGGTGATCAATGCCGGCAGCCAGAGCAGGCCCCAGCGGGTCAGGGCTTGATGGACCAGGACGCATGGGATGGGCAGGATGCATCGCATCGCCGTTCGACCCGACGCGCCTGCATGCCCGGCGCTGCCGGGCCTGGGTAGGCATTCCGTCTTCGCGTCGGGTCGGGGGTCATGCAACCTGGCCTGCGCTGTTGCTTGCTGCTGGTGGACGAGGGACGCCTCTGGCTGGACGACCCGGTCTCGCGCTTCCCGCCCGGGTTCGGTGGGATGATTTGGCCGGTCGGTTGCCGCGTCCACGTATTTCGTGATCGACCCGACGCTGCCGCTCGTTGCCACCCTGCTGCTTCAACATCTCCCGTCGGACGAGGGCCCGACTTGTCCAGGCTGAATTCGGCCTCCTTTGCCAGCGCGCACCAGGCGTTGGCCCCTTGAACGCATTGGAAGACATCGCATGACCGTGCTTGTGGCCGGGTCGGCCAACCTCGATTTCGTGGTGCGCGTGCACCACATCCCTGCCCCGGGGGAGACCGTGCTGGGGCATTCGCTGCAGACCTTTCCCGGCGGCAAGGGTGCCAACCAGGCGATTGCCTGCGCGCGTGCCGGCGGCGTGGCCACGCGCATGCTCGTGGCCCTGGGCACCGATGCCTACGCCACGCCGGTCGAGGCCTCGTTGCGCGACGCTGGCGTCGCACTGAACCTCGTGCGCAGCGCCACCGAGCCCACCGGCACCGCCTTTATCGGGCTGTCGGACGCCTCGGAGAACGCCATCATCGTGGCCTCGGGCGCCAACAGCAGCTTGCGCGCCGAAGACCTGCCGACGCTGCAGGGTGTCAGTCATCTCCTGCTGCAGCTGGAAACACCGCTGGCCACGGTGTGCGCCTTTGCTCGGCGGGCACGGGCAGCCGGCGTCCAGGTGGTGCTCAATGCCGCGCCCGCCCAGCCACTGCCGAGCGAGCTGCTGGGCAGCATCGACCTGCTGATCGTCAACGAGGGCGAATTGGCGGTGGTCGCGGCGGGGCCCCATCCCCTTGGCGAGTGTGGCCGCACCGTCGCGGAGCAGCTGGCCCGCATCGAGGTGCCGACCGTGATCGTCACGCTGGGCGCCAAGGGCTGCGTGGCTCGTTCCGAGGGTCAGCTGCTGATGCAGCCTGGCTTTGTGGTCGAACCGGTGGACACCACGGCCGCCGGCGACACCTTCTGCGGCGTCCTGGTGGCGGCCCTCAGCCAAGGCCAGACCGTGTCTCAGGGCCTGCGACGCGCGTCTGCCGCCGCGGCACTGGCCTGCACGCGCCTGGGCGCGCAGCCGAGCATCCCGACGCACGCAGAGGTGGACCGCTTCCTTCAGCACGCCATGGATGGTGGCCCTGCGGCCAGCGCCGCGCTGGTCGAGTGCTGTGGTTGGGCTTGAGGGCCGCGCAAGCACGAAACCAGAGCCATCCGAGCACTTGCCAGGCCGGTCATGGGCGCAGGCCGATGGCGCTCCGCCCGGCATGGAGTTGCCGCCGGCCCTCACCGACGGGCCGCAGGCTTCAGCCGGCCTTTACGGCCAGCACCGGGCAGGGCACCGACATCAGGATGTCCTGCGCCACGCTGCCCATGATCAGCTTGCCGACCTTGCTGCGGCTGCGCAAGCCAATGACCACCAGCGACACCGACTGCGACTCGACCACCGCCTCCAGCTCCTCGACGGCGCTCTTGCCGCGCACGAATTTCTTGAACTCGGCGCTGACGCCCGAGTCGACCAGCAGCTGCTCGACGCGCTCGCAGTCCTGCACATCGGCCAGCGACGCGTCTTCGCTCGAGCCTCCCGGCCCGGCGTTCACCACCATCAGGCGCTCCTGGCGACGCTTGGCGATCTCGATGCCCTTGTCCAGTGCGGCTTGCCCTTCCGGGCGGGGAACGTAGGCGACGAGGATGGTCATGGGCGGGCTCCTGAGGATGGACGACGCGGTGGATCGGGCCGACAAATTTCACCACACTTCGCCCCTGCACTGAAGGCTGCACGGGCGGCCGCATCAATCGGCTCGACTGGCGTCGGGGCCTGTGCCATGGACCGCGGCGTCGGCATCCGACTCCTGCAGGAGGCGACCGAGGATGCCGCAAAGCCGCTCGAGCGTGAACTCCTTCTGCATCACGAAGCGCACGCCGAGTTGCGCCGCCTCCGCGATGATGGCCTCGGTGATGTAGCCCGAACTGAGCACCACCGGCAGGCCCGACCGGATCTGGGCCACTTCCCGGGCGACGTCCAGCCCGGACAGGTGGGGCATGTTGTAGTCGGTGACCACGATGTCGAAGGCCTGGGGCTGCGAGCGCAAGGCGGCGATGGCTTCGCGCGGGTCTTCGAAACCGCTCACCTGGTAGCCCGAGCGGCGCAGCAAGGCCCGAACCATCAAGACCATCGACGGGTCGTCGTCGACATAGGCCACATGGCGGTCCGTGAACAAGGGCGCCGCCGCAGTGCCCAGATCCCCCGCTGGCATCGTGTCTCGCTGGGCGAGCAGGGGCAGGTAAAGGTCGAACTGGCTGCCCTGGCCCAGGGCACTGGCCACCGCAATCGCACCGCCATGCGTGGCGACGATGCCGTGCACCACCGACAGCCCCAGCCCGGTGCCCTGACCGACGGCCTTGGTGGTGAAGAAGGGCTCGAACACACGCGATCGCGTGGCCTCGTCCATGCCGCAACCGGTGTCGCTGACGCTCAGGCGGGCGTGGTCGCCGGCTTGCAGTCCGAGCCTGAGCGCGGCATGGTCATCCAGGGGCGCGCGCTCCAGTCGGATCGTGATGCGGCCGGCCTGTCCACCCAGCGCATGCCAGGCGTTGGTGCACAGGTTCATCACGACCTGCTGGATCTGCGTGGCATCGGCCCGCACGTACATCGGCGCATCGGCGAGGGCCACCTGCAGTTCCACCAGCGCGGGCAGCACCGGGCGCAACAGGCTCACGGCTTCTTCAATCAACGGGCGCAGCGACTGACTGAGCAGCCGGTGGGGTTGCTTGTGGCTGAAGGCGAGGATCTGCTGCACCAGGCTGCGCGCGCGCATGGCCGCCACGCTGATCTGATCGAGGCCCGATTTCAGCGCGGGATCGTGCGCGGCGCGCTCTTGCGCCAGTGCCGCGTTGCCCAGGATCGCCGCCAGGATGTTGTTGAAATCGTGAGCGATGCCGCCGGCCAGTGTGCCGATCGCTTCCATCTTCTGCGACTCGCGCAGTTGCGCCTCGAGCTCGGCCCGTCGCGCTTCGGCCTGCACTTGCGCGGTGATGTCGGTGACCATCGACAGCTGGCCAGCCGATCGTCCAGCGGCGTCGACGATCGGTGTGGTGGCCATCGAGACCCAAAGCAAGGTGCCATCCTTTCGGCGCAATGCCCGCTGCTGTGGCCCGTCGCTGTCTGGTGGTTTGGCTGCGGATGCCGCACCTTGATCCGGCGAGTCCACCTCGGCATGGAATTCGGACGGCAGGCGGCCTTGAAGCTCCTCGCTGCTGCAGCCAAGCATGCGCGCCAGCTTGGGGTTGGCGAACACCGTGCGCGAGTGCTCATCGGTGACCCAGATGCCCTCGTCGGCAGTCTCCACGATGCGGCGGTAGCGTTCTTCACTGATTCGCAGTTGGCGGGTCATGGCCAAGGCCGCGTCGTTGGCGCGATGGCGTCCGCTGACGAGCTGGCGAGTCAGCAGCGCCAGCAGCAAGCTCAGGCCCGCACCCAGCCAGGCGATGGTCCGGGCCGCACCGCTGCCGTGCCGTTGCTCGAATTCGGCGCGCGCGCTCACGGCCAGCGTCCAGGTGTGACCAGCGATGCCGATGTACTCCAGCGCTTCGAAGCGTGGCGATGTTGACGCGCCGGCTTCCGGGTTGGTGGCGTACATCAGCGACTGCTGGCTCAGCTCCAGGCCATCGTGGATGCGCACATCGATGCCCAGGGTGCCCTCGCCGTAGAGACTGGACATCAGCTCGCTCATTCGAACGTGGGCCAATACCCAACCGGCCAGGGCCGCTCGTCGCGCCGCGACGCCGTTCACCGCCTTGTCTTTGGCATACACCGGCAGGAACATCTGGAAGACATCCTGCGCGCTGCGCGCTTGCCCGGTTGGCTGGAACAGCTGGGGTGTGATGCTGAAACTGCCGGAATCCGCCGCCCTTTGCATGGTGGCCCGTTGCACCGGATTGGCCAGCAGGTCCGCACCAACGATTTCGAGGTTCGCGGCGGTGGCGGGTGCCACGTCGATGACCTTGGCAGACGGCTCGATGCCCGGGCCACTCGGCCGCCGATGGGCATGCGCGAAAAACTGGATGCCGGCGAAATCGGCGTTGGCCAGCAGGGCGTCGATGTAGGTCTGGAATTGCTCGGGCTTGACGTTGTCCGAGGCCAGGATCAAGCCCTGCACGCCGCGCAGCATTTGTTCACAGTCGGCCAGCCGCGACTCGATGCGGCCCACCGTCTGACGCACGCTGTGGTCGAAATCGGCCTTCAGCACCTGCCGTGTCGATTGCTGCTCGTGCTGCCACAGCCAGCCCGTGATGCCCAGCGAGATGGCGCCGACGCACAGCGGCAACAGCGACAGCAGGGGTCGAGCGCGCAGCATCAGGGTTTCAGAATTGGGTCATGGCACGGGCCAGGTCCGGCGCGAAGTACTTCTCGAAGATGCGTTGCACCGTGCCATCGGCACGCATCCCGTCCATCAGGGTCCGCCAGGCGGCCTGCTGTGCCTCTGGCAATGACTTTCTGGACATGATGAGCCCATGCCGTACCGGTGGGTCGTCGAACTCGACGATGGCCGTCTGCGCGCGCAACTTCGTGCCCTCGAGCGCGGGGTAGTCGAAGGGCTCGATGATCATGGCCTGCACGCGATTGCCGAGCAGCACCTGGTACAGCGGATCCAGGCTGGTCGAATAGCTGATGCGTTGCTCGGCATCCAGCCGGTCCACCAGGCGATTGGCCGTCGGGCTGTAGCGAAAGCTGCGGATCACGCCCAGCTTCAGCGCCGTGTTGTTCTCGAAGTCGGACAAACGCTGCGCCATGGCGTCCTTGCGAACCAGCAGGTAGTACTTGTTGCTGAAGTACCAGGCAAAGGCGGCGAAGCGTTCTCGTGCCTCGTTGGCAATGCCCGAGAGGCTGAAGTCCAGTGCCCCCGACTCGATCAGCTGCCAGATGCGCGCGCGGGGCATCACGGTGACGATGAACCTGCAGCCGCTGCGGCGGATGAGTTCGTCGGCGATGTCCTTGTCGATGCCCTCGCCGGTCTCGTTGGAGTAGAGCAAGCCGTGGTCATGCAGCGCCAGGCTCAGCGGGCGAGTGCAATCGGGTTTGCCGGCCGCCACCGCCGACTGCGCCATGGCCAGCGCGAGCAAGACCTGCACCATCCGAACCACCAAATGCGTCATCAAATGCTCCGAGCGAGTGGTTCCTGACAGCTTACCCGATGCCGTCGCTGCCGCCGTGGCGCCGCCCAGCTGCCTCGGCTGAAAAGTTGGAGCCGCACGACGTCCACGAGGGCAGGGCGCACGCCGTGCACGCATAGAATTGCCGTGCAGATCGATCCATGCGCGACGCCACCGACCAGGACCTCATTTGGACTCAGCCGCCGCGACCTTGGCACCCCGGGCACTGACTTTGGGAGCGACCCATTCGCCACTGACGCAGTTGGTGGTCGAGGCCTTGCGCACGCGCATCCTGGCCAACGACATCGCGCCGGGCGAGCGATTGGTGGAAGGCCGCTTGTCCGAGGACTTTGGCGTCTCGCGCATCCCCGTGCGCGAGGCCCTGCGCCAACTCGCCGCCGAGGGACTGGTGGTGATCGAGCCGCGCAAGGGTGCCTCGGTGATCCGCTTCACCGAGCAGCAGGTGCGCGAGGTGGTGGAGGTGCGCGCCACGCTCGAGGGGTTGAATGCCAAGCTGGCGGCCAAGCGCCACGACGCGCAACAGATCGCCGCACTCGAACGCATCCTGGCCGAGGGCACGCGCCTGGCCGACAGCGACGACCAGGCCCTGGTCGGGCGGCTCAACGCGAGTTTTCACGAGGCGCTGGGCAGTGTGGCCGGCAATACCCTGCTGCAGGACATGATGCGCTCGCTGCGCGACCGCACGGCGCTGCTGTTCGCGCCGATCAACCGCCAGCGCGGCCACGCCAACTGGGAAGAGCATGCGGCCATCCTGCGGGCGGTGATCGATGGCGACGCCGAGCTGGCGGCGTTGCTGGCGGCACGCCATGTCTACAACGCGGCGCAACTGCAGCCCTGAGCACGCCCGCCCGGACCGAACGTCGCGGGCTACTCGTAGTTGAATCCGTCGGCGAAGTCTTCCGCCTGGCTCAGCGCTGCGTCGTCGATTTCGCCGAGCTGCCAGCGCAGGCGGGCGATCTCGCGCAGCGCCTCGGCCCTCGCGGGCTTGCTGCTCAGCACGTCGAGCTTGCGCCGCATGGCTTCCAGCCGCAGGCGCAGGGCCCGCATGGGGTCGGGGTCGGCCGTGTCGCTCATGGCTTGAGCTCCGTCGGGCGGCGCAGCACCACCGGCGATGCACCGCGGTGCGCCAGGGCATGCATCTTGAACAGGTAGCCCTCCCGCGTGGGACCGCAGGCCCCCACCGGGCACACGCTCTTGCAGCGGGGCACGCTGAAGTAGCCGTCGCACTCGACGCAGGTGGACGCGTCGATCGAGTATTGGGTGGGTGCAGCGGCAATGGCGCGCACGGGGCATTCGTACTCACAGGCGCTGCAGTTGATGCACTCGCAGGAGATCATGTAGGACATGCTTCGGTCTCCTGCACCACGGGCCGTGCCAGCACACCGGCCAGGCCCGTTGCGGCCACGCGCCGGGCGATCAGCGCAGCGTCGGCACTGTACAGACCCAGCACCTGCATGCGCTGGAAGTAGCCGGCGCCCGAGAAGGTGTACTTCTCGCACATGCCCTCGGGCGTGGCCATGCGCAGGCGCACATGGCTGATGGCGTCGCCAACGGCCAGCGAATCGGGCAAGGTGAGCAGATCGCGGCCGCGGGCGTGGCGCACCGCGTTGTGCCCGGCCAAGGTGCCGGTGACGATGGCCTCGGTGTGTCCCACCAGCAGCCCGGCCTTTTCGCCGCCGCAGAACAGGTTGTCGACCTCACCCTGCACCTGCATGCGGTCGTCGCGCGGCGACAGCGCGGCATAGCGCATCGAGTTGCCGATGGTGCCGGCGTAGGGGTCGCCATAGCGCACGTTCTCCAGCCCCGGCACCTGTCGCAATTGCTCCAGCGGCAAGTGCGTGGTCATCAGCTTCACGCGGCCGGTGTCGAGCAGCACCACGTTGCGTGCATAGTCGGCCGTGGCGTATTGCTGGCAGCACTTGGTGCCCAGCTTCTCTTCGTTCACCATCGAGGCGGGCAGCGGGATCACCAGCACGCCCTGGGCCTCGAGCTGGCGCGCCACTTCCGGGGCGATCGAATCCTTGGCCAGTTCGCAGGCGCCGCTCATGGCGCCGATCGAGCCATCGGCTTTCTGCCCCTGCCGCTCGATGATGCCGGCCAGTGCGGTGAGGCTGGTACGCGGCCCGAAGGTGGGGCAGCGCATGATGCACATCACGCAGCCGTTGCCGAATTCGGTGCAGAAGCTCTGCGGTCCGAACGAGCCGGTGGTGTCGACGAAGGCGTCGCCCTCGATGCTCGCGGCGTTCTCCAGGCTCACGCTGGTGATCGATTGGGCGTTGCGTGCCAGGCCGGCCACGCGCGCCTGCAGCCAGATTTCCACGCCGGCATCGAGCAGGCAGTTCTTCACGGCGCGCTCGATCTCCACCACGTTGTAAATGCTGGCGTGGCGATGACCTGGGAAGGCCAGGTTGCGGTGCGTGCTGTTCGCGTCGCAGACCTCGAACAGCTTGCCGCCGCCCAGGGCGATCATCTCTTCGGCCGCGGTGTAGCGGCCGTTGTTGCGCATGATGCCGCCCACCTGGCCGGTGCCCAGCAGGCTGTCCGTGCGCTCCAGCAGCACCACGTCTTCGGCCCCGGCCTGGCGCGCCGCCAGCGCTGCGGCGCAGCCCGCCCATCCTCCTCCGACGATCACGATCCTGGACATGGCCACTCCTTTCAATGCACTGCCGCACGCGTGGCGGCGAACCCGGCCGCACAAGCGGCCACATTGGCGGCGACGATGGAGGCCGGCATGTTGGCCGCCAGGCCTTTGCCCAAGGCGTCCAGCGAAACCGCGTCGTTCAGTGCGGCCACGCAACCCAGCGTCACCACGCCGGCGGCGATGGGCTTGCCGGTGTGCTGACGGGCCAGGGCCGAGATCGGCACGGCCAGCGCCCCCGGCGGCGGCCGTGTCACCTCGGTGGCATCGGCAATCACCGTGGCGCCGGGCTTGGCGCTGCGCGCCCAGCGGTCGGCAGCGGCTTGCGTCAACAGCACCAGCACGTCGGGGTGGTCCGCGCAGGGGTAGGTGATGGGCTCGCTGCCCAGCACCACGTCGACCATGCTGGGGCCGCCGCGCGTGGCCGAGCCGTAGTCGCCGCGCTGCGTGGCCCACAGTCCCTCGACCAGGCCGGCCGCCTCGCTGAGCACGGTGCCGGCCAGCTTGACGCCCTGGCCGCCCAGACCGGCGATGCGCACCTCGAAGCGGGGAACCTCGCGCCGCGGTCTTGGCGTTGTTTCGGTGGCTGGCATGGGCTCGGCCAGCACGGCCCGGCGCAGCGGCGCGGCCCATTCACGATATGCCGCAAAGTACTCATGCCAATCGCAGGTGCTCAGCACGCCAGTGGGCAGGTGATCGTCGGTGGTCACGCCGATGACGCAAAAGCCCGGCGTGCTGACGGCGCGGGCCAGCAACGTGGCCAACTCGTCCGGCTGGCGCAGGTTGGCGCGGCCCACCAGTGCGGCGTCCAGTGCCGAGACCCAGTCGAGCGGACGCGAGGGCGCTTCCAACTCGCGCTGGTAGGCGGGCATGCCCCAGCCCGTGCGGTCGAGGTTGCCGCCGCCTTCGTGCTGCGTCAGCTCCGAGCGCAGCAGCAGCAGCGTCATGCCGATGTTGCGGCGCGCGGCGTGGATCAGGTGGTTGGTGCCCAGGGTCACGCTGTCGGCGTTCATCAGCAGCACCAGCGGAGTGTCGGGCTTGGCCGCGCGCAGGCCGATGGCCAGCGCGATGTTGCGCCCCGGCGGGCCCTGGATGAAGCTCAACGGCGCCGGCCCGTCGCGCCCGTCGCGTGCGTAGGGCAGGTCGGGCAGGCTGGACAGGATGATCGGCGGCTCGTGCCCCGGCAGCGCGCCCATGGTGGTGCAGATGCTGTCCAGCAGCAATTGCCAGGTTGTCGCAAACCTGCGGTCGTAGGTCATTTCGGCTGCTCGATGGCCGCGAGGATCTGCTCCGGCGTGATCGCCAGCCCATCTGCGCGGTGCACGCCTTGCACGCTGGCGCGGCCGGCCGCCAGTCGTTCGACCTCCAGCCGGATCTGTCCGAGGTTCATCTCGGCGACGATGAGCCTCGGTACTTTGGATGCCAGCTCTCGCACGCGGGCTTCGGGGAAAGGCCACAGCGTCAGCGGTTTGAACCAGCCGGCCCGGATGCCTTGCTGGCGCGCCAGCGTCACCGCATGCGCGGCGGCGCGAGCAGTGCCACCATAGGCGATGACCGCGACCTCGGCATCCTCCAGGCCCTCTTCGTCCCATTCGAGGATCTCGTCCAGGTGCGCTTCGATCTTGCTGGTCATGTGCGTCCACCAGCGTGCCACCAGCGCCGGGTCCTCGGTCGGGAAGCCGTGCTCGTCGTGCAGCAGGCCGGTGACGTGGAAGCGGTGCTCGTGGCCGAAGGGCGCCAGCGGCGTCACCGAGCCCTGGCCGAACGCGAAGGGCTTGTAGCTCTCGGGCGAATCGGTGGGCACGGGGCGCGTCACGGTCTGCGGTGTGGACGGCAGCTCGACCTTCTCCTTCAATTGCGCCACGATCGCGTCCATCAACAGGATGACCGGCGTGCGGAACCGCTCCGCCAGCTCGAAGGCGCGCACCGCGAGGCGCCAGGCTTCCTGCACGCTCGAGGGTGTGAGCACGATGATGGGGTGGTCGCCATGGGTGCCCCAGCGCGCCTGCATCACGTCGCCCTGCGCGGCCTTGGTCGGCAAGCCGGTGCTGGGGCCGACGCGCTGCACGTTGATGATCACGCAAGGGATCTCGCTGGCCACCGCGAAGCCCAGGTTCTCCTGCATCAACGAAAAGCCCGGCCCGCTGGTGGCCGTGGCGCTCAGCAAGCCGCCGAGTGAGGCGCCGATGATCGCGGCCATGCTGGCGATCTCGTCCTCCATCTGGATGAACACGCCGCCCACCTCGGGCAATCGGCCCGACAGGATCTCGGCGATCTCGGTCGAGGGCGTGATCGGGTAGCCGGCGTAGAAGCGGCAACCGGCGGCGATGGCGCCTTCGGCGGCGGCCTCGTTGCCGTGCATGAAGGAGATGGTTGACATGGGTGGGCTCGCTGGGTGTTCAGGCCATTGGGGCAATCACTTCGATCGCGAAATCCGGGCAGTGACGTTCACAGGCCTTGCAGTTGACACAGGCCGCCGCGTTTGACACCACCGGGTAGGCCTCGGCATCGGCCGACAGCACCTGCTGCGGGCACCAGGCGATGCACAGGCCGCAGGCCTTGCACAGCGCGCGGTTGAGCTCGATGCGGTAGATGCCTCGCTCGACAACAGTCATGTTTGCGCCTCGGCCTTCTTCGCCTTCAGCTCGTGCAACAGGGTCTGGTAGCGCCGCGCGTAGTCGGGCCGGTGCGGCTGCTCGAAGATCACGCCGCGCTGCACGCGCAGGTCTTCGTCGAACACGGGCTCGGTGTTCGCTGCGGCATCCGCCGCCGCGGCCGCGCCCAGCCGATGCGGCATGTCGGCGCGCCGCAGCAACACCGGATTGACGCGGCGTGTCTGCCCCTCCATGCCCTTCATCATCTCGGACGCATCGCCCAGGTCGTTCATCCGGCCGTACAACACATGGCAGTTGCTCACGACCTCCACCAGCGCGAAGCCGGGCACGGCCAGCGCGCGTTCGATCAGCTTCACCAGCGCGGCCGTGTGGTTGACGGTGGCGCGGGCGTAGAAGGCGGCGCCGGCCGCGCGCGCCAGGGTCTCCAGGTTCATCGGCCGCTCGAACGAGCCCGAGCGCGAGGTGGTGGTGCGCCCGCCCACCGGCGTGGTGGGCGAGGCCTGGCCGCCGGTGAGGCCGTACACCGCGTTGTTGACCACGATGGCGGTGAGGCCGATGTTGCGCCGCATCGCATGAACCAGGTGGTTGCCGCCGATGGACATGGAATCGCCATCGCCCATCACGCACAACACCGACATGTCGGGCCGCGCCAGCTTCAAGCCCGTGGCGAAGGCCGGCGCGCGGCCGTGCGTGGTGTGCAGCGTGTTGAAGTCCACGTAGCCCGACATGCGGCCGGTGCAGCCGATGCCCGAGACCATGGCCACATCGCGCTTGGCCAGCCCGCGGTGGTGCACCGCCTGGGCGATCGAGCTCAGGATGATGCCCAGGCCACAACCCGGGCACCAGGTGGTGGGCAGCACCTGCGGACGCAGGTACTCGCGCACGATGAACGAATTCTGCAGTTTCATGGGCGGGGTCCTTCCGATGGAAGTGAAGGGCCGTTCCCGAACTTCCTTTCTCCCTCGGGGGGCGGACGACGCATGTCGTCGGCCTGGGGGCACTCAGGATCTGGCGCGTTGATTCGGCGATAGGCCAGGCCGGCCAGCGCCACGTCCTGCAGGCCCACGCCGACACCCTTGTAGATCGTGATCTCGTCGTCGCTGCTGCGTCCGCGCGCCTTGCCGTTGACCAGGTCGGCCAGCTCGACGAGCTTGCCCGCTGGCAACACGGCGGGGTCGGCCAGCACCAGATCACCGGCTTCGCGCAAGGCCTGCGGCCGCCATTCAACCGCCACGATGCTGGCACGCGAGAGGGCCTCGTCGTCGAGTTCGCGTGTGGTGGGCAGGCTGGAGCCGATGGCCGCCACAAAGCTGCCAGGTCGCAACAGGCGTCCAGGGAACAGGGCCTGCTTGGCGCGTGATGCGGTGACGATCAGATCGGCCTGGGCCACCGCAGTTTCGGCGCTGCAGCCCTCCACCGGAACGCCGCACTCGGCTTGCATCTCGCGCAGCCGGGCTTTGTCCACGTGCGGGCTGCTGACCAAGATGCGCCGCAACGGGAATGCGCGGGCAAACTGCTGCGCATGGGCGCGCCCCTGCACGCCGGCGCCCAGCACCGCCAGCGTCTGAGCGCCGGGTCGCGCCAGGTGGCGCGCCGCGATCACCGAGCAGGCGGCGGTGCGCAACCTCGTGATGGCCGCCGCGTCGAACGAGGCCAGTGGCCGGCCGTCGACGCTGGAGAACAGCACGATGACGAAGGAGAACTGCCCGGCGATGGTGGTGTAGACCTTGGCCCCGGCCACTTCTTGCCCCGGGATCACCGCGCCCAGCGTCGAGAGCTTGACGCCACCAGCCTCGGTGCGCAGCCGCTCCTGCATGGCCGCCTCGTCGTGGCCGAAGCGCTGGAACGCGTCGAGCAGCACCGCCTGAGCGTCTTCCGGCCCGATGGCGGCGTCGATCATGGCGTCGGTGATGTGGCGCATGCTGGGGTGCCTCAGGCGACGACCTTGACCAGTACGCCAACGGCGCCCAACGTGGCCAGCGTCAACAGCATGGGCCGCAGCGCCGCACCAGGCACGCGGCGCCCGATCGGGTTGGACGCCACGAAGCCCACCACCACCCAGGGCAGCAGCATCAGGCTCAGCCCGACCTGCGCCCAGCCAAAGCGGCCGACCACCGCCAGCATGCTCAGGGACAGCAGGGTGCCGGCAAAGAAGATGCCACCCAACGTGGCGCGCAGGCGTGGTCCGGGCAGGCTCTGCATGGCGATGGCCAGTGGCGGGGCGCCGGCCGAGGTGATGGTGCCCATCAGGCCCGAGGCACAGCCGGCCAGCGCCATGTTGCCCCGCGTGGCCGTGACGCGCCAACCACCCAGGCTGAGCGCCACGCCGATGAGGATCATCACTGCGAAGGTCACGGCCATCGGCTTTTCGGGCACGGTGGCCAACAGCATCGCACCGAACAGCGCGCCCAGGCCTCGACCGATCACGGCCATGCCGGCGATGGTCCAGTCGATTTCATGGAACTCGCGCAGCCCGCTCATCACCGCCAGTGGCAGGCCCAGGGCCAGCAAAGGGCCGGGCACCAGGCCGGGAAAGAACAGGGCGGCAATCGGCGCCGAGAACATCGCGAAGCCCAGGCCACCCACGCCTTGCAGACAAGCGCCAACCAGCACCATCACGCCCATCGCCCCGTAGCCTTGCAAGCTCAGGCCGGCGGGCAGGGCGATGAAATCGCTCATCTCACCAGGACACGCTGACATCACCGGCCACGAAGGTCTGGCAGGCCATGCGGTAGCCGGCGGCGAGCTCGGCTTCGTTCAGATGCTTGCGCTCCTTGGCCTTCACCGCGTCGGCATGCTCAAGGCCCTGCACGATGCGGCACTTGCAGGTGCCACACAGGCCGGCGCCGCACTTGAAAGGAATGCCGCCCGATTCGCGCAGCGAGGCCCGCAGCAGGTTGCTGTCCTTGGCCACGCGGACGCGCTTGCCGCCATTGCTGACGAAGGTGATGGCGATCTTGCCGGGCTCGGGCGGGGCCTCGGGCTCGGCGGGCTTCGGTGTTTGCTGCACCAGCGCGATGTCCATGCCACCGAAGCGGGAGAGGCTTTGCAGCGAGCGGCGCGCGGCGTCAAGGTCCACGTACTTTTCAAGGAACTTCGACGGCACCTCGTTCACCACCGGCGGCTCCACTTCATCGATCACCCGCACGCGGGGTTCGCCTTGCAGCTCGGCGATGACGAAGTGCGCGCGGACGCGGCCGTAGAAGAGGTAGTCCCAGGCCTCGACGGCGCGCAGGCCCGGGCCGATTTCAGTGCGGTACTGTCCGGGCTTGCTGGTGAGGATGACGAACATCGTTTCAATTCGCCGCAGGGGGTGCCAGGGGGGTCGACGGGGCGCCAGCGGCGGGGTCGTCGTCCTGCGCCAACTCGATGTCGTGGTTGATCCACAGCTGGCACATCAGCCGGTAGCCGCCAGCCAGGCGATCGCCCAGCAGCTTCAGTTCCTTCCAGTTGGGTGCGGGCAGGTGCTCGGCGCCGGCCAGCACCTTGCAGGCGCAGCGAGCGCACTTGCCCATGCCGCAGCCGTAGCGCAGGTGCGGGTAGGGGAAGTGGCGGATGCCGGCGCGCACCACGAGGTTGGTCTCTGGCGCCACTTCGCCGTGGTGCGCCTGGCCTTGCTTGCGGAAGATCACTTGTGGCATGGGGAGGTCAGAATGGGCCGGCGCATGGCGAACATGCATCCAAGAAAGATGGGATACAGTATACCAAGAATCGTTGTGGATCCGAGATTTAGTCTGTCAGTAGACCGCTTCATCGAAACGATCGCCTAATGAGCTTGGCCCGATCTTCTTTCGAACGAGTTCTTGTCTGTTCAAGATCAATTCGTATACTATATATCTCTGTTAACCCATCACGGCCGATCGGAGTGCCCATGCCAGAGCTGATGAACCGCGACGACTTCCGCACCGCCCTGGAAAAGGCCATCCAGGGCAAGAGCGCCAACAAGGCCCCCTTCAGCGTGGCCTGGGCCAGCGGCCAGTTGAGCCGCGCGCACCTGGCGCGCTGGGCCGAGAACCACTACCACTACGTCGGCCCCTTCGCCGACTACCTGGGCTACCTCTACGCCCGTACGCCCGACAAGTACACCGAGGCCAAGGACTTCCTGCTGCAGAACATGTACGAGGAAGAAATCGGAGGCGACCGCCACACCGATCTGCTGATCCGCTTTGCCGAGGCCTGTGGCACGACACGCGAGCGGGTGATCGACCCCGACAACATGTCGCCCACCACGCGCGGGCTGCAGAGCTGGTGCTACGCGGTGGCCATGCGCGAGGACCCGGTGGTGGCCGTGGCCGGCCTGGTGGTGGGCCTGGAGTCGCAGGTGCCGTCGATCTACCGTCGCCAGACGCCCACGTTGCGCAACAAGTACGGCTTTACCGATGAGGAGGTGGAATTCTTCGACCTGCACATCGTCTCCGACGAGATCCACGGTGAACGCGGCTACCAGATCGTGCTGGCGCATGCCGACACGCCTGAGCTGCAGCAGCGCTGCCTGAAGATCTGCGAGATCGGTGCGCAGATGCGGCTGCTGTACACCACCGCGCTGTACCACGATTACGTCGCCAAGGACCTGCCGATGACCGAGCTGGCGATGGCGGCATGACCGAGGCGACGCAGCCCTTTTGCAGCCTGATCGGCGGCCAGTGGGTCGCCGCCGCCAGTGGGCGCAGCTTCGAGATCCGCAACCCGGCCGACACGCGTGATCTGGTGGGCCGCTTTGCCGCTTGCGAGGCCGTGGACGCCCAGGCGGCGGTGGCCGCGGCTCAGGCTGCCTTCGACGGCTGGCGCCGCACACCCATCAGCAAGCGCGCGCGCATCCTCAACGATGCGGCCGCTCACCTTGAGCAGCATGTCGAGCGCAATGCGCAAGAGCTGACGCGCGAAGAGGGCAAGCTCATCGCCCTCAGCCGCGACGAGGTGCTGCGCGCCGCGCAGACGCTGCGCTTCTATGCGGTGGAAGGGCAGAGCTGGACCGGCGAGACCTTTCCGCAGGACGACCCGGCGATGACGGTGAGCACGCAGCGCGAGCCGCTGGGCGTGGTGACCGTGATCACGCCCTGGAACTTTCCCATCTCGATCCCGGCGCGCAAGATCGCGCCCGCACTCATCACCGGCAACACGGTGGTGTTCAAGCCGGCCAGCATTGCGCCGCTGTCCGGGCTGCGCCTGGCCGAGGCGCTGCACCAGGCCGGCTTGCCACCGGGCGTGCTGAACTTCATCACCGGCAGTGCGGCGGCCGTCGGCCCGTCGATCACCGAGGCCAAGGCCATCCGCGCCATCACCTTCACCGGCTCCACCGCAGCGGGCGAGCACATCCACCGCAGCGTGCCCTTCACCACCCGAACGCAGATGGAGTTGGGCGGCAAGAACCCGTTGATCGTGATGGACGACGCCGACCTGGACCAGGCCGTGGACCTGGCGATCAAGGGTGGCCTCTCACTCACCGGCCAGGCCTGCACCGGCACCAGCCGCTTGCTGGTGATGAAGTCGGTGAAGGCCGAGTTCACCACCAAGCTGCTGGCGCACATGGCCAAACTGGTCATCGGCAACGGCATGACGACCGGCGTGGACATCGGCCCGCTGGCCAGTGCGCAACAGCTCGATTCGGTGCTGGGGCACATCGCCGCCGGTAAGGCCGAGGCCACGCTGCTGTGCGGTGGTGAGCGCCTCGCCGGCCCCGAGCACGAACATGGCCACTTCGTCAGCCCGGCGCTGTTCGCCGACGTCAGCTCCAGCATGCATATCGCGCGCGAAGAAGTCTTCGGCCCGGTGCTGGCCCTGATCGAGGTGGACAGCTACCGCGACGCCATCGCCCAGGCCAACGACACGCCCTACGGCCTGGCCGCGGCCATCGCCACGCGCAACCCGCGCCTGATGCACGACTTCGCCAACGACATCGAGGCCGGCACGGTGAAGATCAACCGCACCACCACCGGCAACCTGATCAATGCGCCGTTCGGCGGGCTCAAGCGATCGAGCACCGCCACGTTCCGCGAATCCGGCCGCAGCGGGCTGGAGTTCTTCACCCAGACCAAGACCGTTTACCGTGGCTGCTGAATACCGCGGTTGCTGAAGGCACACAGCCCATGAAGAAGATCCTCAAGTTGCAACTGGCCGAAGCGCGTCCGATGGTGGCCGCCGCACTGCAGCGGGCCCAGGCCATCGGCGTGCTCGAATCGGTGTGCATCGTCGACGATGGCGGCTACCCCATCCTGCTGGAACGCATGGACGGCGCACGCATCACCGGCCCGCAGATCGCCTGGAACAAGGCCTTCACGGCCGCGGGCCACAAGCGCTCCACCCACCTGTTCAACCAGACGCCCAATGGCCCGGCGCTGCCCGGCAACGAGGCCTTTGGCATCCAGATGAGCTTCGAAGGACGCTTCGCGATCTTCGTCGGCGGCTTTCCCATCGTCGTCGACGGCGAGGTGGTCGGTGGCGTGGGCCTGAGCGGCGGCAACGGCGAACAGGACACACAGTGCGGCCTGGCCGCATTGCAGGCCCTGCAGGATCTGCTCAAATCCCAGGGCCACGATGTGCTGGTGGCCGCTGACATCAAGAAATAGCTTTCGACGTCCCAAGATCCCGCTTTCGATCTGTCACTTCCCACCCATGGAGTTCTGCATGCACCGCCTTGTCCTTCGATGGTTCCTGGTTGCGCTGGCCGCAATTGGTGTGGCCGGCGCCGCCATCGCCCAGCCCTTCCCCAACAAGCCGATCAAGATCGTTGTGCCTTTCGCGGCCGGTGGCACGGCCGACCCGGTGGCGCGCATGCTGTCCGAGACCATCGGCCGAAAGACCGGCGCCAAGTTCATCATTGAGTCCAAGCCCGGCGCCGGTGGCAACATCGGCAATCAGGCCGTGGCCACCGCCGACAAGGACGGCTACACGGTGCTGCTGGGCGCCAACAACAACTTCGTCGTCAACCAGTTCCTGTTCCCGCAGGGATCGGTGGAGCCGCTGGAGGCCTTCTCGATGATCAGCGTGCTGCTCGATCAGCCGCAGGTGGTCTATGTCAAGGCCGACTTCCCGGTCAACACGCTGACCGAACTGATCGAGTACATCAAGGCGCGCCCGGGCCAGATCAACTACGCCTCACCGGGTGCCGGCTCGGCACCCCACCTGGCCGGCGAGGTGCTGTCCGACCAGTTCGGCCTGAAGATGGTGCACGTGCCCTACAAGGGCGGCGCGCCGGCCGTCACGGCGCTGCTGTCGGGGGAAGTGCAGCTGTACATGGCCTCGCTGTCGGTGGGCAAGGGCCAGGTCGAGGCCGGCAAGCTCAAGGCCCTGGCCACCACCTCGGCGGTGCGACTGGCCGCGTTACCCAATGTCCCCACGACACGCGAAGCCGGCGCCCCCGACTACCGCATCACCAACTGGTGGGCGCTGGCGGCGCCCAAGGGCACGCCACGCGCTGCGCTGGACTGGATCCACAAGGAGTTCACCCAGGCACAGCGTGACCCCGAAATCAGCAAGCGCCTCGAAGACCTGGGTTTCGTGGTCATCGGCAACACGCCGGAACAGATGGAAGAGCGTGTGAAGCGCGAATCGGCGATGTACCAGCAACTGATCAAGTCACGCCAGATCAGCGCGCAATGAGTTCGGTGCTGACGTCGATGGCGATCGATGTTGCCGGCCCGATGGTCGACAGCCCGGCGGGCCGCATCAGCGGCGTCGCCTGCGGCGCGCAACCGGGCGTGACGCGCTTCATGGGCCTGCCCTACGCCCAGGCGCCGACGGGCGCCTGGCGCCTGCGCTCGCCGCGACCCTGGCAGCCCTGGGCCGGCACGCGCGACGGCAGCCGGCCGGCGCCGGCCAGTCTGCAGACCCTGGGCGGCAACCAGGTGTGGATGAACGAGCCCATCGCGCAGCAGGCCGAGGATTGCCTGTACCTCAACGTGTGGACGCCCGACACCAAGGCCAGCCTGCCGGTGCTGTTCTGGGTGCATGGCGGGCAGACGCGCAATGGCCATGGCGCGGCACCTGGCATCGATGGCGCGTCCTTGGCCAGTCGCGGCCTGGTGGTCGTCACCATCAACTACCGGCTGGGTGCGTTGGGCGGTCTGGCCCATCCCTTGCTGGAAGACGAACAAAGCGGCCTATGCGCCAACTGGGGCTTGCAGGACAAGCTGGCCGCGCTGGCCTGGGTGAACCAGTGCATTGCCAGCTTCGGCGGCGATCCGGCGCGCGTCACCTTGGCCGGGCAATCCTCTGGCGCGGCCAACGCGGTGATGATCGCGCAACATGGCCTGGGCCAAGGGCAGTACCAACGCGTCATTGCACAAAGCCCGCCGCTGTTTCGCCCACCGATGTTTGTCGACCTGGCGGCGGCGGCCGAATACACCGAGGCCTTCGCCGCTTCGCTGAACGTCAGCGTGCCCGGCCTGCGCGATGTGGACGGACTGGCGCTGCAACGGGCCGAGCACGCCTTTGCCTATTCGCCCGAGCTCACCGCGCGCATGGGCCGGCCGCGCACGGCGCCGGTGCGCGACGGTCGGCTGATTCGCGACTGGCCTTTCGACGCGCCCGCCGCACCCATGCCCGTGCTGGCCTGCTGGACCCGCAGCGAGTCCGACTTCTGGTTTCGGCTGCAAGACGGCGACGGCAAGACCATCTCGCCGCAGAAGCCGCCGCAAACCCCTGAAGAGCTGGACAGGCGCCTGACGGGTTTGATGAAGCTGCACTACGCCTTTGCCGATGCACCAGCCCCGGCCGCTGTCGTGGCCGCCTATTCCGAAACCGACGCGTGCTGCGACCACTCGCCCGAGCACATTTGGCGGGATGTCTACACCGACCTGGCCTTTCGCGCGCCGATGCTGCACTGGCTGGGCCGGCAAGCCCGTGCCGGCCAGCCCGCCTACGCCGCCGAGTTCGCCTACCCGATGCCCAGCGCCGGTGGTGGTTCGCCACACGCCACCGACGTGCCTTTCGTCTTTGGCACGTGGGCCCATCCGCACTTCGCATGCAAGATCGGTTCGGCGCCGGCCGTGGCGGCGGTGTCCGAGGCGATGATGTCCGCCTGGGTGCGGTTCGCCAGCAATGGCGACCCCGGCGCAGCGGCCGGCTGCCCCTGGCCCGCCTTCGACCCGGCCGCGCCACGAGTGATGCGCTTCGGCCCCGAGCGTGCTGCTGTCACCGAATTGGAGCGTCCTGCGGGCCTGGCCTGCTGGCCGGCGTACCGGGCCTGACGAAACGGGCCTGGCGCAACCGACCGGGGCCCGCTTTGCGCGTCGGCCTGGGCGCTTGGTCGCTCAGGGCCGCTGCCTCACCGTTGCGGGCCGGCATGCGGTGGGGTCGTCGCGGTCGGGTTCAGAGTGCCTGCAGCAAGATCGGCAGCCCATCGCGCGGCTTGGCGATCGGCACCAGCTGATAGGGCATGCGGTAGCCCGCGGGCACGCTGAACCGAAAGCGCCTGAGCAGTTGGTGCATCACGCTCTTGACCTCCATGTCGGCGAAATGCTGTCCGATGCACAGGTGCGCGCCGCCTCCAAACGGCAGGTAGGCAAAGGCATGCCGGCGGTGTTCGGCCCGTGCAGGACTGAATCGTTCGGGGTCGAACGCGTGCGGATCGGTCCACAGCGAGGGCAGGTGGTGCGTGTGGATGGGCGAGATCCCCACCGGCGTGCCCTTGGGGATCTGGTAGCCGCCGAACTCGCAGTCGCGCGCGGCCTTGCGAGGGATGGACGTGAGCGGCGGGTACATGCGCAGCGCCTCCTTCATCACCCACTCGGTGCGCTCGAGGTCGGCCAGATCGGCAAGCTGCAACTGCGGCTTGGCCAAGGCGTGCGCTTCGTCGCGCAGCCGCTCCTGCCATTGCGGATGCCGCGCCAGGCAATAGAGCATGGTGGTCAGGGCCGAGGTGGTCGTGTCGTGGGCCGCCATCATCAGGAAGATCATGTGGTTGACCACCTCGTCGTCACTGAAGCGCTCGCCGTCTTCGCCATGGGCGTGGCACATCTGGCTGAACAGGTCAGGGCCGATGCTGGCGCGCTTGTCGGCCAGCTTGGCTTGCATCAGTCGAACCAGGAAGCGCCGTGCGCGCACGCCACGCCACATCGACAACGGTGGCAGTGGCCTGCGCACCAGCGCCAGCGACGCGTTCACCGTGTCGATGAAGGCCTGGTTCATGCGGTCGGCCTCTTGCCCCAGGGCCATGCCCATGAACACCCGGGCAGCGATGTTCAAGGTGAGCGACTTGAGCCGTGGGAAGACCGGCATCGGCCGGCCCGTGCCCGCGGGCCAGCTGTCGAGCTCGACGCCGATGACCGGGCCCATGTCGTGCACGTAGCGTTCCATGGCCGGGCGCTTGAACGCGCCTTGCATGATGCGGCGGTGGTGCTTGTGCTGCGGATCGTCCATGGCCATGATGGCGCCCGGAAACACTGCGTCGATCCAATAGCGCCAGCCGCCCCGGTTGGAGAAGTTGCCAGCGCTGTCGTGCAGCACGAACTGGTTGGCATCGGGCCCCAGCAGCGTGACGCTCTCGAAGAAGGTGCGTGAGCGCACCACATTGCCATGCACCGCCAGCGATTCGGCATTGGCCAGGGGATCGCGCAGGAACTTCGGCAGGTTGCCCACCAGCGGCAGGCCCTTGACGAGCGGAATGCTGGCGTAGGAAGACGCGCTCATTCAGCGGCGTGCCGGCGCCCCAGGGCGCGTGAGGCGCTTGCCGCCCACCGACGCCACGCGCGCCGTGCCGCGCGCGCTCTTGCGAGCGACGGCGGTGCGCTTGTTCGGCACCATCACCACCACGGTCTGCCCCTGCTTGAAGTGCGCGCCAGTGGCGACGCCGTTCCATTGCGCCACTTGGGCCGGCGATACCTTGTACTGCCTCGCCACCGCCGCGACCGAGCTGCCCCGCTTGCCCACCCGCAAGTGCAGCTTGCGCAGGGGCGGCAAGTCGGGCGCCAGCGCCAGCATCGCGTTGTCGGCCACCTGCACGGTCACGTCCGCCGTGCGTTGCGCATTGCGCGGCACCAGCAGGGTGGAACCCACCTTCACCAGCATGCGCGGCGGGATGCGGTTCACGTCACGCAGTTGCACCTCGGTCATGCCCACCTGCCGAGCGGCCTCGGCCGGGCGCAGGGTCTTGGGTGCGACCCAGGCGGTCCAGCTCGCCAAGGGCCCCTTGTACTTGGCCAGGCCATGGACGAAGGCGTTGGCCGCGTCATAAGGCAACAGCACCTGCGGCGTGCCGGCGGCCAGGATCACCGGCTTGTTCATCTGCGGATTGAGCTGCTTGAACTCATCCAAGCTCACGCCCGCCAGGTGCGCTGCGCGGTCCACATCGATGTCGCGCTGGATGGGCACGGCCAGGTAGTACGGGTGGTTCTGCAGCGGCGGCAAGGTCACGCCAAAGGCCTGCGGGCGCGACACGATGTTCTTGATGGCCTGCAGCTTGGGCACGTAGTTGCGTGTCTCCACGGGCATGTTCAGGTGCTCGTAGTCGGTGGCCAGGCCCGCGCCCTTGTTTCGGTTGATGGCCCGCTGCACACTGCCCTGGCCCCAGTTGTAGGCGGCCAACGCGAGTTGCCAGTCGTTGAACATGCCGTGCAGGTTGTTCAGGTAGTCCAGCGCGGCGCGGGTGGAGGCCAGCACGTCGCGCCGGTCATCGCGGAAGATGTTCTGCTTGAGCGAGAAATCACGCCCCGTGCCCGGAATGAACTGCCACATGCCCGAGGCCTTGGCGGTGGACATGGCCTGCGGATTGAAGGCGCTTTCGATGAAGGGCAACAGCGCCAGATCGGTGGGCATGTTGCGGCGGTTCAGGTCGTCGACGATCTGAAAGAGGTAGCGGCCACCGCGCTCGAACATGCGTTGCAGGTATTCGGGCTTGGCGCTGTAGTACTGCTCCCATTTGCGCACCAGCTCGTTGTCCAGGTCGGCCATGGCGAAGCCCTGACGCGCGCGCGCCCACAGGTCAATGCGGGCGGACTGGTCGTCGAGGTCGATGCGCACATCCGGCCGCAGCGGGTCGATCGGCAGGGCTGCTGCCTCGACATCGGTGGCCGCGATGGGCGCGCTCGGTCCGAGGGGCGGTGCGACCACGGGGGCCGGCACTTCTGCCACCAACGGCACCACGGGCTCAGGCACGCTGGGGACGGCCAAGGGCGCCGGCGCGGTGGCACAGCCGACCAGGATCAAGGCGGCGAGGGCGGACAGCAGGCGAAGGCGAGGCGGTTTCATCGGTATTCGTTCTTCCATTCACGCAGTGCGCCCAACACGGCGGCACCACTGTCATCGGACGCGCCGCGCCCGAGCGCGGCGGCGACCACCGGGGCTTGCATGCAGCGCATGAAAGGATTGATCTGCAGCTCCAGCCCGATGCTGGACGGCAGCGTCGGCAGGCCCTGCGCTCGCAGCGCGCGACAGTGTTCGACGTGGTCGGCCAACGCGGCGTTGTCGGGTTCCACCGCCTGGGCAAAACGCAGATTGGACTGGGTGTATTCATGCGCACAACACACCCGCGTATCGCCAGGCAGCGCCGCCAGACGCGACAAGGATTCGTGCATCTGCGTCGCGGTGCCCTCGAACAGGCGTCCGCAGCCACCCGAGAACAGCGTGTCGCCACAGAACAGGATGGGCGCTGCCCCATCGGTCGGTCGATGCACGAAAGCGATGTGGCCGGCGGTGTGGCCGGGCACGTCGATCACTTCGAAACGGCATCCGACGACCTCGATCTGGTCCCCGTCGCGCAAGGGTTCGAAGGGCACGGGGATGCGCTCACGCGCCGGGCCGTAAACCGGGCCGCGCAGCAGGTCGCGCAGTGCAGCGATCCCGGCCACGTGGTCCGGGTGGTGGTGCGTCACTAGAATGGCGCTGAGTTCAAGGCCCTGGGCCAACAGCGCAGCGCGAACGGGCTCCGCGTCCCCTGGATCCACCACAAGGGCCCGTTGGCCATCGTGCAGCATCCAGATGTAGTTGTCGGTGAATGCGGGCAGGGCGATCAGGTTCATGACGCGTGAAGCTTCGATTATAGAGTTGGGCCACTGGCTGCAGAGCCCGCCGGGACAGCACATCGTCCAGTGGGAGCAGCACCAGCTCGATCTGGCGGTGGCCGATGCGTTCGGATTCCATGCGCTGCAACTGGGTTTGCCACAAATCGATGCCCTGCGGGCCAATCGCATGCCCCACCGCTGGGTGGCCAGTGATTCGATGGCCTTGCCCCAGCCGATGTGCCTGCCGCCGGTGGATGAGGGCCTGGCCACATTGTCGCCTCACGACGTGCTGGCGCTGCATTGCGATTTCGATGCGCTGCCGTTTCCCAGCCAGAGCATCGACCTGGTCGTGCTGCCGCATGCCCTGGAGCTGGCGCGTGACCCGCATGAGACCCTGCGCGAGGTGGAGCGCGTGCTGGTGCCCGAGGGCCAAGTCGTCATCACCGGGTTCAACCCGGCCAGTCTGTGGGCCCTGCGACACCAGGCCGGGCGGCTGCGCCAGCGCATGGGCCTGGGTGGCGAAGTGTTCATGCCGAGCGCCAGCGGGTTGATCGGCCATTGGCGCCTGCGCGACTGGCTCAAATTGCTGAGCTGCGAGGTGGAGATCAGTCGCTTCGGCTGTTGGCGCCCGCCGTTGAATCGCCAGCGTTGGCTCGACAGTTGGGGCTGGATGGATCGGGCCGGTGAGCGTTGGTGGCCGGTGTTGGGGGCCGTGTATTTCGTGGTCGCCGTCAAGCGCGTGCGGGGCATGCGTCTGGTCGGGCTCGCGCGGCGGCAGCTTGGCACGGGCAAGGCCGCAGCCGCCTCGGTGGTGTCGCAGCGGCAGAATGCGCAGCCTGCCTCTTCCACCGGACCCGAACCGCAATGAGTGAAACCGTGGTGATCTACACCGATGGCGCCTGCAAGGGCAACCCCGGCCCGGGCGGATGGGGCGCATGGTTGCGCTGGGGCGAGCATGAGCGCGAGATGTTCGGCGGCGAGCCGGCCACCACCAACAACCGCATGGAGCTTACCGCCGTCATCGAGGCCCTGGCCTCGTTGAAGCGGCGCGTGCCCGTGGCCATCTACACCGACAGCGAGTACGTCAAGAACGGCATCAGCACCTGGATCCATGCCTGGAAGAAGCGCGGCTGGCTCACCGCCGACAGGAAGCCGGTGAAGAACATCGAGCTGTGGCAAAGGCTGGATGCCCTGGTGGCGCAGCACGAAGTGCAGTGGCATTGGGTTCGTGGCCACACCGGCGACCCGGGCAACGAGCGCGCGGATGCCTTGGCCAACCGCGGCGTGGATTCGTTGCGCGCCTGACCGCGGGCGTCTGCCGCGTGGCGCTCAAATCAGGCCATTGAAGGGGATCACGTCGACCAGGTCACCGGCGTTCACGTTGCCTTGCTCATGGTGCAACACCACCATGCCATTGGCTTGGCTCATGCTGCGCAGGATGCCCGAGCCCTGGGCCCCGGTGATGCGCACATGCCAGCGGCCGTCCGGAGCCTGGCTGACGATGCCACGCTGGTACTCGGTGCGGCCCGGCTTCTTGCGCAGGGGCAGCTCGCTGACCGCCCTGAGCAGTGGCATCGGCTCGGGTGTGGCGCCACTCATGGCCAGCAGCGCGTCGCGCACGAAGGCATAGAACGTCACCATCACCGCCACCGGATTGCCTGGCAGGCCGAAGAGCATGGCCTGGTGGCCGGGTTCGCCGATCCGGCCGATCGCCATGGGACGGCCCGGGCGCATGGCGATCTTCCAGAACAGCACCTCGCCCAGTTGAGCCATGATCTGCTTGGTGTGATCGGCCTCGCCGACACTCACGCCGCCGGAGGTGATCACCGCATCGGCGCTTGCCGCCGCCTGGTTGAACGCGGTCTCCAGCGCCGCGGGTTCATCGCGCACCACGCCCATGTCGAGCAGCTCGACGCCCAGGCGTTGCAGCATGCCGTAGAGCGTGTAGCGGTTGCTGTCGTAGACGCAGCCCTCGTCCAGCGGCTCGCCGATGGATCGCAGCTCGTCGCCGGTGGAAAAGAACGCGACGCGCAAGCGGCGGTACACCGGCACCTCCGCCTGGCCCAGCGAGGCCAGCAGCCCCAGGTCGGCCGGACTCAGGATGCGGCCCGCCACCAGGGCAGGCTCGCCACGCGCCAGGTCTTCGCCACGCAGACGGCGGTTGTCGCCGGTGCGCACCACGCCGGCGGGGATGCGGACGCGGCCGTCGGGATTGGTCTTGGTGAATTCCTGCGGCACCACCGTGTCCAGCCCGTTCGGCATGACCGCGCCGGTCATGATGCGCACGCACTGGCCGACGTCGACCACCCCGTTGAACTGCTGGCCGGCGAATCCGGTGCCGGCGACGAACAGCAGGGTTTCCGCGCCATCGACCAGGTCCGTGCCGCGCAAGGCGAAGCCATCCATGGCCGAGTTGTCGTGCGAGGGCACATCGATGGCGGACACCACATCGCGCGCCAGCACGCGGCCCAGCGCGCTGCGGATGGCCAGGCTCTCGATGGCCTGCACCTTGGGCACCAGGCGTGCGATGAACTCCCGCGCCTGCGCCACGGGCAGCGCATTGGGGTCGTAGCCGCTGATGCAGGAGGCAATGTCTTGAAGGCTGCTCATGGCATGGATCAGGTGGGCAGTGGGGTGACCCGTGTCATCCGCCGATGTAGTGCATCTCGACGCGGCGCTGGCCCGCACCGCGGTCGGCGGGCTGCGCCGCGCGCAACTCGGAATAGCGATCGTCCCGCCCGGCCCACACCTGCCCCAGCGCGGCGCTGATCTCGGCATCGCTTCGACCCTGTCGCAACAGGGTGCGCAGGTCGTGGCCAGCCGTGGCGAACAGGCACATGAACAACTTGCCTTCGGTGGACAGCCGGGCGCGGTTGCAGTCACGGCAGAACGCCTGTGTGACGCTGGAGATCAGGCCGATCTCGCCGGCGCCATCGGCATAGCGCCAGCGCTCGGCGGTTTCGCCCGTCATGCTGGCATCCAGGGCCTGCATCGGCCACTGCGCCCGCAGCAGATCCAGCACCCTTGCCGAGGGCAGCACCTCGTCCATGCGCCATCCGTTGCTGCCGCCCACGTCCATGTACTCGATGAAGCGAAGCACGATGCCGCTGTGCCGGAAGTGCCTGGCCATCGCCACGATCTCGTGATCATTGGTGCCACGCTTGACCACCATGTTGACCTTGATGGGACCCAGGCCTGCCGATTGCGCGGCGGCGATGCCGTCCAGGACATCGGCGACCGGGAAATCGACGTCGTTCATGCGTCGGAAAACGACGTCGTCGAGCGCATCCAGGCTCACCGTCACGCGCTTCAGGCCGGCGGCGGACAGGGCCTTGGCCTTGCGTGCCAGCACCGAGCCGTTGGTGGTGAGCGTCAGGTCCAGCGGTGCGCCGTCCGGCGTGCGCAGCTCGGACAGCATCTCCACCAGCCCTTCCAGGCCCTTGCGCAACAACGGCTCACCACCGGTGAGACGGATCTTCTGCACACCGTGCGCCACGAAGATGCGTGCCAGGCGAGCAATCTCCTCAAAGCTCAGCAACGAGGTCTGCGGCAGGAACACATAGTCCCGGTCGAACACGTCCTTGGGCATGCAGTAGCTGCAGCGGAAGTTGCACCGATCGGTCACCGAGATGCGCAGGTCGCGCAATGGGCGGCCCAGCCGATCGGCCAGCAGGCCATTGGGTGCAGTCAGGTCGGCGGGGATGGCAGGGACCGGTGCGGCATAGCGCAGGTCGGCCAGAGGTATCACGGTTTCACCCATGCCGCCGATTTTGCAGTGAATCCGCAGCGAGGGCTGCAGTCAGCGCACAGGCGGCAGGGTTGTCGAGGCGGTGACGGGGTCGGCCCGGCGAGCGCCGGTGAAGCGGCTGGACCAGTAGGACTGGTTCAAGTCGTCGATGCGCACCAGCGCCCCGGTGCGCGGCGCATGGATGAACTTGTCATCACCCACGTAGATGCCGACGTGCGAGAAGGTACGGCGCATGGTGTTGAAGAACACCAGGTCGCCCGGCTTGAGCTGGTCGCGGCGGATGCTCATGAGCCCGGCCGTTTGGGCCTGCTCATCGGCACGGCGCGGCAGCACCAGACCGATGCTGGACTCAAAGATGTGGCGCGTGAAACCGCTGCAATCGAAGCCGGTGTCGTTGCTGTTGCCGCCCAGGCGGTAGGGCACGCCCAGGAAGTTCATGGCCGACATGACCAGATCGGAGGCGGTGTCGCGCACGCTGCGGACGATGGCCGAGTTCTCGATCGGCTTGAGCAGGCCGCGATCGCTGAGCAGGCCCATGATCGGATCACTGCCGCCGTGAGCCGGAGCAGGTGCATCGGGTGCCGCCCAGGCGCCAGTGATGGCTGCCAAACAGGCGATGGCGAGGATGCGCTTCAAGGTGGGCGTGAAGTTCGGCACAGCTCGCGAGGATACCACCGCCGTGCAGGCTGCCCATCAGGGGCTGCCCCAGGTGCGAAACAGAATGCGTCCCCGGATCTGATCCAGCGCAAGGCATTGTCCGGTCGCGCCGTGGCAGCGTCAGGCGCTCGTCAGTGCTCGGCAGTGCAATGCCCGCCGACAGTCGGCACAGTCGTCCGCCATCGCCGGGCCAAGGGCCGCCACCCCCCCTACAGCAGGAGACAAGCGCATGAGCAACTACGCCGACTTTCACCGCCGGTCCATCCAGGACCGCGATGCCTTCTGGGCCGAGCAGGCCGCGTTGATTGACTGGAAGAAGCCGTTCGACCAGGTCTGCGACTACAGCAATCCGCCCTTCGCCAAGTGGTTTGCCGGCGGCGTGACCAACCTGTGTCACAACGCGGTGGATCGCCACCTGGCCACCCGCCCAGATCAGAACGCACTGATCTTCGTCTCCACCGAGACCGACACCGAGCACGCCTACAGCTTCCGTGAGCTGCACGCCGAAGTGCAGCGCATGGCCGCCATCCTGAAGGAGCTGGGCGTGGGCAAGGGCGACCGCGTGCTGATCTACATGCCCATGATCGCCGAGGCCTGCTTTGCCATGTTGGCCTGTGCGCGCATTGGCGCGATCCATTCGGTGGTGTTCGGCGGATTTGCCAGCCACTCGCTGGCCAGCCGCATCGATGACGCCCAGCCCAAGGCCATCGTCAGCGCCGATGCCGGCATGCGCGGCGGCAAGGTGGTGCCGTACAAGAACCTGCTGGACGACGCCATCAAGCTCAGCACCCACCAGCCTGCCAAGGTGCTGATGGTCAATCGCGGCCTGGCCGAGTTTCCCAGGACGGCGGGGCGCGATGCGGACTACGCCGAACTGCGCCAGAAGAACCTCAGCACCGTGGTGCCGTGTGAATGGGTGGACAGCACGCACCCCAGCTACATCCTCTACACCAGCGGCACGACTGGCAAGCCCAAGGGTGTGCAACGCGACACCGCCGGCTACGCCGTGGCGCTGGCCGCGTCGATGAAGCACATCTACATGGGCAACCCCGGTGAAACCTACTTCAGCACCAGCGACATCGGCTGGGTGGTGGGCCACAGCTACATCATCTATGGCCCGCTGATTGCCGGCATGGCCACCATCATGTACGAAGGCCTGCCCACGCGGCCGGACGCCGGCATCTGGTGGAGCCTGGTGGAGAAGTACAAGGTGAGCGTGATGTTCAGCGCCCCCACCGCCGCACGCGTGCTGAAGAAGCAGGACCCGGCCTTCCTCACCAAGTACGACCTCAGCAGCCTGAAGGCGCTGTTCCTGGCGGGCGAGCCACTGGACGAGCCCACGGCCACCTGGATTTCGAGCGCCATCAACAAGCCCATCATCGACAACTACTGGCAGACCGAGACCGGCTGGCCGATCATGGCCATCTGCAATGGCGTGGAAAAGGCGCCGACCAAGTTCGGCTCGCCGGGCAAGGCGGTGTACGGCTACGACGTCAAGCTGATCGACGAGACCACCGCCGAGGAGATCACCGAGCCGAACAAGAAGGGCGTGATCGCGGTGGAAGGGCCGCTGCCGCCGGGCTGCCTGCAGACCATCTGGGGCGACGACGACCGCTATGTGAAGACCTATTGGTCCAGCATCCACAACAAGGTGATGTACAGCACCTTCGACTGGGGCGTGAAGGATGCCGATGGCTACTTCTTCATCCTGGGCCGCACCGACGACGTGATCAACGTGGCCGGCCACCGCCTGGGCACCCGAGAGATCGAGGAAAGCATCAGCAGCCACCCCAACGTCGCCGAGGTGGCGGTGGTCGGTGTGGCCGACCAGCTCAAGGGTCAGGTGGCGGTGGCCTTCGCCGTGCTGAAAGACCCCAGCCTGGCCGCCACCGGTGCCGACGCGCTCAAGCTCGAAGGCGACATCATGAAGGTGGTGGACAACCAGCTCGGTGCGGTGGCCCGACCGGCCCGCGTGCGCTTCGTGACCACGCTGCCCAAGACCCGCAGTGGCAAACTGCTGCGTCGCGCGATCCAGGCCGTGTGCGAAGGCCGCGACCCGGGCGATTTGACGACAATGGAAGATCCGGCGGCACTGCAGCAGGTCAAGGACTCGGTGGGCAAGTAGGGCCACCATCGCACCTTCACCGCATGAAACAAGGCCACCGCTCATGTGGCCTTGTTCGCACCCGGCCGAACGAAAACCTGAAAGAGACAACCATGACGACCCAGCAGCCGACCATCATCTACACGCTCACCGACGAGGCGCCTGCGCTGGCGACCTGCGCCTTCCTGCCCATCGTGCGCGCCTTTGCCGCGCCGGCGGGCATCAATGTCACCACCAGCGACATCTCGGTGGCGGCGCGCATCCTGAGCACCTTCCCGGAGTGCCTGACCGAGGCGCAGCGCGTGCCCGACAACCTGGCCGAGCTGGGCAAGCTCACGCTCAAGCCCGAGGCCAACATCATCAAGTTGCCCAACATCAGCGCCTCGGTGGGCCAGCTCGCCGCAGCAATCAAGGAACTGCAAGCCAAGGGCTATGCCTTGCCCGACTACCCCGACGCACCCAAGAACGATGAAGAGAAGGCGATCAAGGCGCGCTACGCCAGGTGCATCGGCTCTGCCGTGAACCCGGTGCTGCGTGAAGGCAACTCAGACCGCCGCGCCCCCAGGGCAGTGAAGGAGTTTGCCCGCAAGAATCCGCACAGCATGGCCGAGTGGAGCCAGGCCTCGCGCTCGCACGTCTCGCACATGCACCACGGCGATTTCTATCACGGCGAAAAGTCAATGACGCTGGACCGCGCCCGCGATGTGCGCATGGAACTCATCACCAAGAGTGGCAAGACCGTCGTGCTCAAGCCTTCGACCAAGCTGCTCGATCGCGAGGTGATCGACAGCATGTTCATGAGCAAGAAGGCGCTGTGCGAGTTCTACGAGAAGGAGATCGAGGACGCGCGCAAGACCGGCGTGATGTTCTCGCTGCACGTCAAGGCCACCATGATGAAGGTCTCGCACCCGATCGTGTTTGGCCATTGCGTCAAGATCTTCTACAAGGACGCCTTCGAGAAGCACGCCAAGCTGTTCGAAGACCTGGGCGTGAACGTCAACAACGGCATGGCCAATCTCTACGAGAAGGTCGCCACGCTGCCGCAAAGCAAGCAGGACGAGATCAAGCGCGATCTGCACGCCTGCCACGAGCACCGCCCCGAGCTGGCCATGGTGGACTCGGCCAAGGGCATCACCAACTTCCATTCACCCAACGACATCATCGTGGACGCGTCCATGCCCGCGATGATCCGCAACGGCGGCAAGATGTGGGACGCCAACGGCCGCCTGAAGGACGTGAAGGCCGTGATGCCCGAGAGCACCTTCGCCCGCATCTACCAGGAGATCATCAACTTCTGCAAGTGGCATGGTGCATTCGATCCCAGGACCATGGGCACGGTGCCGAACGTGGGCTTGATGGCCCAGCAGGCCGAAGAATACGGCTCGCACGACAAGACCTTCGAGCTCAGCGAAGATGGCGTGGCCAACATCACCGACAACGCCACCGGCGAAGTGCTGCTGAGCCAGAACGTCGAAGCCGGCGACATCTGGCGCATGTGCCAGTGCAAGGACGCCGCGATCCGCGATTGGGTCAAGTTGGCCGTGACGCGGGCGCGCAACTCCGGCATGCCGGTGGTGTTCTGGCTGGACCAGTACCGTCCGCACGAGGCACAGCTGATCACCAAGGTGAAGATGTACCTGCACGAGCACAACACCGCCGGGCTGGACATCCAGATCATGAGCCAGGTGCGAGCCATGCGCTACACGCTGGAACGCGTGGTGCGCGGCCTGGACACCATCAGCGCCACCGGCAACATCCTGCGCGACTACCTGACCGACCTGTTCCCCATCATGGAGCTGGGCACCAGCGCCAAGATGCTGTCCATCGTGCCGCTGATGGCCGGCGGCGGCATGTACGAGACTGGGGCCGGTGGCTCGGCGCCCAAGCACGTGCAGCAACTGGTGGAAGAAAACCACCTGCGCTGGGATTCCTTGGGTGAATTCCTGGCCCTGGCCGTGAGCCTGGAAGACCTCGGGATCAAGACCGGCAACGGCAAGGCCAAGGTGCTGGCCAAGACGCTGGACGCCGCCACCGGCAAGCTGCTGGACAACAACAAGGGCCCCAGCCCCAAGACCGGCCAGCTCGACAACCGCGGCAGCCAGTTCTACCTGGCCATGTACTGGGCTCAGGAGTTGGCCGCGCAGACCGACGACCCCGCCCTGCAGGCGAAATTCGTTCCGCTGGCCAAGGCCCTGGCCGAGAACGAGACCAAGATCGTCCAGGAATTCTCGGCCGTGCAGGGCAAACCCGTGGACATCGGCGGCTACTACATGGCCGACAGCGACAAGGTGAAAGCGGTGATGCGCCCGAGCCCGACGCTGAATGCGGTGTTGGCCGCTGCGCGCGCCTGATCACCCGGTCGAGTGCCTGGTTGGCTCAAAGCACCTCGGACGCGAAGTCGGCCAGTCGCGACCGTTCGCCGCGGGCCAGCATCACGTGCCCGGAGTGTGGCCAGCCCTTGAATCGATCCACGGCGTAGGTCAGGCCCGACGAGCCCTCGGTGAGGTAGGGCGTGTCGATCTGCGCCAGGTTGCCCAGGCACACGATCTTGGTGCCGGGGCCGGCCCGCGTGATCAGCGTCTTCATCTGCTTGGGCGTGAGGTTCTGCGCCTCGTCGATCAGCACGAACTTGTTCAGGAACGTGCGGCCCCGCATGAAGTTCAGACTCTTGATCTTGATCTTGCTGCGCACCAGGTCCTGCGTGGCGGCGCGGCCCCATTCACCGGCCGAGCCATCGCCCTTGGCCAGCACTTCGAGGTTGTCATCCAGCGCGCCCATCCAGGGGCCCATCTTTTCCTCCTCGGTGCCGGGCAGGAAGCCGATGTCCTCGCCGACGGGCACGGTGACGCGGGTGACGATGATCTCGGTGTAGCGCCGATCGTCCAGCACCTGGCTCAGGCCCGACGCCAGGGTCATCAAGGTCTTGCCGGTGCCGGCGGTGCCGGTGAGCGAGACGAAATCGCATTCCGGGTCCATCAGCAGGTTCAGCGCAAAGTTCTGCTCGCGGTTGCGCGCGGTGACGCCCCACACGGCATTCTTGGCGTGGCTGTAGTCCTTCAGCGTCTTCAGGACCGCGGACTTGCCGGTGATTTCGGTGACGCGCGCATAGAGCGCGGCCGCGCCGGGCTGCTCGAGGTAGACGAACTGGTTGACCATCAGCAGCGGCACCATCGGCCCGCTGATGCGGTAGAAGGTGTGGCCGCCTTGCTGCCAGCTCTCCATGGTCTTGCCATGGCGCTCCCAGAAGTCGGCGGGCAGCGGCAGAACGCCGGTGTAGAGCAGATCGCCGTCTTCCAGCACCTTGTCGTTGAAGTAGTCCTCGGCGGCCAGGCCCAATGCACGCGCCTTGACGCGCATGTTGATGTCCTTGGACACCAGCACCACCTCGCGCCCCGGATGCTGCTCGCGCAGGCTCTTGACGACGCCCAGGATCTGGTTGTCGGCCTTGCCCTGCGGCAGCCCGTCGGGCAGCTTGATGTCGAACAGCGTGGTCTGGAAGAACAGCTTGCCGCCGGCGTCCTTGTGGCCCGTCTTGGCCAGGGGGATGCCTTCCTTCGGATCCAGGCTGCCGTCCGTGGCGAGCGCGTCGAGCGAGCGGCTCACCTGGCGCGCATTGCGGGCCACCTCGCTCATGCCCTTTTTGTGCCCGTCCAGTTCTTCCAGCGTGATCATCGGCAGGAACAGGTCATGCTCCTCGAACCGGAACAGGCTCATCGGGTCGTGCATCAGCACGTTGGTGTCCAGCACGAACAGCTTGGATGGCCCGGCGTTGCGGGCCTTGCGACCGCGCGGCTCGGCCGCCGGCGCCGGCGGCTTGGCCCTGGCTTGCGCCTCGGCCTGCGACGACAGCGGCGCCTTGGTGGGCATGCCGGCACCCCGTGCCACCGGTGCCATCGGGCCCTTGGCGAGGGGGCGCGCGGCGGCGATGGCCGCGGCGCCATCGAACAGGTCCAATGATGGGGGCAGGACGGGTTCGGCAGCCGCCTTGTGCGTGCGGCGCTTGTCGTTGCGCGGCGCGGCCTGGGCCTCGAAGTCGACAGGGTTGAGCAGGGTGGCTTTGCTGGCAGGCGGCTTGGGCAGTGGCATGGAGGCGGTCGAATGAACGTCGTTCGGAAAGAAAAAAGCCGCACAGATCGCCTGTGCGGCTCTTGGTGATCAATGGATGCGCTGCGGGCGACTCAAGTGCATGAAGCGATCATACACAAGCACCGTGACGGCCCAAGCAAGCGCCGCGCTGTTCACGTGTTTCCTGGACGGACGACGCAGCTCGTCTGCCTGCGCGCGTCCTTCAGGCGGCTTTCTTGCCCAGGCCCTTCACCGCCAGCAGTACCTCGTCCACATGGCCGGCCACCTTGATGCCACGCCATTCGGCACGCAACATGCCGCTGGCATCCATCAGGAAGGTGCTGCGCTCAATGCCTTTGACCTTCTTGCCGTACATGATCTTGTTCTTGACCACGCCAAACATGTGGCAGAGCTTCTCTTCGGTATCGGCGATGAGTTCGAAGGGCAGTTCGAGGTTTTGCCTGAATTTCTCGTGCGATGCCATGTTGTCGCGCGACACGCCGAACACGACGGCGCCGGCCTTCAAGAACTCCTTGTGCTTGTCCCTGAACTGCATCGACTCCGTGGTGCAGCCGGGGGTGTGGTCCTTGGGATAGAAGTACAGGACCACCGCTTTGCCCGCAAAGGCAGAGGGCGTGAACTTCACACCACTGGTGGCCAGGGCTTCGAACTCGGGGATTGCTTTATTGAGGACAGGCGTCATGGGCGCTTCGGCGGCTTTGGCGATCTTTTTGTGATCGGGAGTTCTGACCTGAACTGCTTGCCCGTGAGGGCTCAACCGGTGATTATAAAGTTTCGGCGAGCCACATACCCAAACATCGTGGCGAGGGTTAACCTTCGGTGCCTGCACGGGCTGGCATGGCGGCATCTGTCGGCGGCAGTAGCAAGGCCGCGACCACCGAACGACCCTCGGTGGCCAGCACGTTGTAGGTGCGGCACGCGGCCGCCGTGTCCATGGTCTCCACGCCGATGCGTCGATCGATCAGGCAGCGGGTGAGGGCGGGGCTCACGAACTTCAGCCGTGGGCCACTGCCAAAGATCACCAACTCCGGCTTGAGCGCGAGCACCGCCTCGAAGTCGGCTTCGCTCAGCGCTTCGGGCCCGGCCGGGCGCCAGGTCAGCACTGCGCCCTTCCACGGCACCAGCAGGCTGCCGACGAAGGGCGTGTTGCCCACCCAGATTTCACCCGGGTCATGGCGGGTGATCACGTTGGTGCCGGCGAGCTGGTCGGGTTGGAATTTCAAGGGCTGCTTCAGAACGGTGCACGCTGCACCTGAGGCTAAAATTATAGGTTTTGCGGTGCAGCAAGCGACGCACTGGCGCGGACATGGCCGTGCCGGGCTCGTGGCCCTGCATGCCGCGCCAGGAGCCCAAGCCTTGAAGCCCATCGCCAAATCGACCAAGCTTGCCAACGTCTGCTACGACATCCGTGGCCCGGTGCTGGACAAGGCCCGGCAGATGCAGGAAGAAGGCCACAAGATCATCCAGCTGAACATTGGCAACATCGCCGCCTTCGGCCTGGAGCCGCCCGACGAGATCGTGCAGGACATGATCCGCAACCTGCCGCACACGGCGGGTTATACCGACAGCAAGGGCCTGTTCGCGCCGCGCAAGTCGGTGGTGCACTACTGCCAGGAGAAGAAGATCGCCGGCGTGACCGTCGACGATGTCTACCTCGGTAACGGAGCGTCCGAGCTCATCACCATGAGCATGAACGCGCTGCTCAACAGCGGCGACGAGATCCTGGTGCCCGCGCCCGACTACCCGCTCTGGACGGCTTCCGTGGCGCTGGCGGGCGGTACGCCCGTCCATTACCTGTGTGATGAACAGGCCGATTGGATGCCCGACGTGGCCGACATCCGCCGCAAGATCACGCCCAACACCAAGGGCATCGTGATCATCAACCCGAACAACCCCACCGGCGCGCTGTACCCCGACAGCGTGCTGCTGGAGATCGTCGAGATCGCGCGCCAGCACCAGCTCATCGTGTTCGCCGACGAGATCTACGACAAGACGCTGTACGACGGCAACACGCACACCAGCATCGCCTCGATGGCCGACGACGTGCTGTTCGTCACCTTCAATGGCCTGAGCAAGAACTACCGCAGCTGCGGCTACCGCGCCGGCTGGATGATCGTCTCGGGCGACAAGCGCCACGCCAAGGATTACATCGAGGGCCTGAACATGCTGGCCTCGATGCGACTGTGTGCCAACACGCCGGGGCAACTGGCGATCCAGACGGCGCTGGGCGGCTACCAGAGCATCAAGGACCTGGTGGCACCCACCGGGCGCCTCTGCCGTCAACGCGATCTGGCCTACAAGCTGCTGAGCGAGATCCCCGGTGTCAGCGTGGTCAAGCCCAAGGCGGCGCTGTACATGTTCCCCAGGCTGGACCCCAAGATGTACCCGATCGAGGACGACCAGCAATTCGCGTATGAGTTGCTGGCCGAGGAGAAGGTGCTCATCGTGCAAGGCACCGGATTCAACTGGATCCATCCGGATCACTTCCGCCTGGTGTTCCTGCCCAATTCCGACGACCTGGCCGAGGCCATCGGACGCATCGCGCGGTTCCTGGCCCACTACCGCAAGCGCCACGCCGCGCACGTCGCCGCCGTGGCCGATTGATCGTTCCCGTCAATGCACTGAAAGCTTCACGCTCATGAACCCCATCCAGGTCGGCCTTCTCGGCATCGGCACCGTCGGCTCCGGCACCTTCCATGTGCTCACCCGCAACCAGACGGAGATCCGGCGCCGCGCCGGCCGGGGCATCGCGATCACCATGGTGGCGGACCTGGACACCGCGCGCGCCAAGTCCATCGTCGGAGATGGCGTGCAGGTGGTGGGCGACGCTCGGGCGGTGATCGCCAATCCGGCCATCGACATCGTCATCGAGCTGATCGGCGGCTATGGCATCGCCAAGACGCTGGTGATGGAGGCCATCGCGGCTGGCAAGCACGTGGTCACCGCCAACAAGGCCCTGCTGGCCGTGCATGGCACCGAGATCTTTGCAGCCGCGCGTGCCAAGGGCGTGATCGTGGCCTTCGAAGCCGCGGTGGCTGGCGGCATACCCATCATCAAGGCATTGCGCGAGGGTCTTACGGCCAACCGCATCGAGTGGATTGCCGGCATCATCAACGGCACCACCAACTTCATCCTCAGCGAGATGCGTGACAAGGGCCTCGACTTCAGCCTGGTGCTGAAGGAAGCCCAACGTTTGGGATATGCCGAGACCGATCCCACCTTCGACATCGAGGGCGTGGACGCGGCGCACAAGGCGACCATCATGAGCGCCATCGCCTTCGGCATCCCGGTGCAGTTCGACAAGGCGCATGTGGAAGGCATCACCAAGCTGCAGGCCGCCGACATCCGCTATGCCGAGCAACTGGGCTACCGCATCAAGCTGCTGGGCATCACTCGCCGTCAAGCCGGTGGCATCGAGTTGCGCGTGCACCCCACGCTGGTCCCGGCCAAGCGCCTGATTGCCAACGTGGAAGGGGCCATGAACGCAGTGCTGGTGCAGGCCGATGCCGTGGGCACCACGCTTTACTACGGCAAGGGCGCTGGAAGCGAGCCCACGGCCTCGGCCGTGGTGGCGGACCTGGTGGACATCACCCGGCTGCACACGGCCGACCCCGATCACCGCGTGCCGCACCTGGCCTTCCAACCCGACGAGTTGGCCGACACGCCCATCCTGCCGATCGAGCAGGTGGTCACTGCGTTCTACCTGCGCCTGCAGGTGGCCGACCAGACCGGCGTGCTGGCCAAGATCACCACCATCCTGGCCGACCACGACATCTCGATCGATGCCCTGCTGCAGCGGGAAAGCGCGGAGGGCGAACGCCAGACCGACGTGATCATCCTGACCCACAACACGGTGGAGGGCCGCATGCGCGCGGCTCTGGCCCGGATGCAGGCCCTGCCCACGGTGCTGGCGCCGATCGTCAGCATCCGCAAGGAAGAACTGAACTGAAGGCGCGGCCATGAAATACATCAGCACCCGCGGCGACCAGACCGAGCGCCCCTTCAGCGCCATCCTGCTCGAGGGCCTGGCGCCCGATGGTGGGCTGTACCTGCCCACGCACTACCCTGCGGTGGACGACGCCACGCTCACGCGCTGGCGCGCCTTGAGCTACGCGCAATTGGCCTTCGAGATCCTGTCGCTCTACATCGACGATATTCCCGCGGCTGACCTGTTGGCGCTGGCCGAGAAGACCTACACCGAGGCCACCTACGGCACCCAGGCCATCGTGCCGGTGCGGCGTCTCGAAGACGGCCTGCTGATCGAAGCCCTGTCCAACGGCCCCACGCTGGCCTTCAAGGACATGGCCATGCAGTTGCTGGGCAACCTGTTCGAGTACGAACTGGCGCGCCGTGGCGAGCAGCTCAACATTCTCGGCGCCACTTCGGGCGACACGGGCAGCGCAGCCGAGTATGCAATGCGCGGCAAGCAAGGCGTGCGCGTGTTCATGCTCTCGCCCTTCGGTCGCATGAGCCCCTTCCAACAGGCACAGATGTTCAGTCTGCAGGATGCCAACATCCACAACCTCAGCGTGCAAGGCGTGTTCGACGACTGCCAGGACATCGTCAAGGCCGTCAGCAACGACCTGGAGTTCAAGCGCAAGTTCAAGATCGGCACGGTCAACTCCATCAACTGGGCGCGCTTGCTGGCGCAGGTCGTGTATTACTTTGCGGGCTACTTCCAGGTCACCAAGGCGAATACCGAGCGCGTGAGCTTTGCCGTGCCCTCCGGCAATTTCGGCAACGTCTGCGCCGGCCATGTGGCGCGCATGATGGGCCTGCCCATCGACCGCCTGGTGGTGGCCACCAACGAGAACGACGTGCTCGACGAGTTCTTCCGCACCGGCACCTACCGCGTGCGCGGCAGCGCCGAGACCTACGAGACCTCCAGCCCGTCGATGGACATCAGCAAGGCCAGCAATTTCGAGCGCTTCGTGTTCGATCTGCTCGGTCGCGATGGTTCACGCGTGGCGGCGCTGTTCGGCGCGGGCTTGGCCAAGGACGGTGGCTTCACGATCACGCGGGACGAGTTCGCGCGCATCGCGGGCTTTGGCTTTGCGTCGGGCAAGAGCACGCATGCGGATCGGCTGAACACGATCCGTGAGACCTGGCAGCTGCATGCCGACATGGTGGACACGCACACCGCCGATGCGTTGAAGGTCGCGCGCGAGCACCGCGTGCCGGGCGTGACGATGATCGTGCTGGAAACGGCTTTGCCGGCCAAGTTCGCCGAGACGATTCAGGAGGCCTTGGGTCGTGACCCGCTGCGGCCCGCAGCGCTGGAAGGCATCGAGGCGCTGCCCAAGCGCTTCACCGTGATGCCGGTGGACACGGCCCGGGTCAAGGCCTACATCACCGAGCATTGCCGGTGATGCACGTCGTCGGGTTCTGCGGCCCGTCGGGCGTGGGCAAGACGACGCTGGTGGAGCGCCTCGTGGCCGAGCTCAAGGCGCGGGGCCAGCGCGTCTCGGTGATCAAGCATGCGCACAAGACCTTCGACATCGACCATGTCGGCAAGGACACCTGGCGCCATCGGCAGGCCGGCGCCTTCGAGGTGATGATCGCCTCGGGCCACCGCCTGGCCAAGATGCGCGAGTACGAAGTCGTGGGCCAGCCGACGGTGCACCAGCTCATTGCCGAAATGGTGCCCTGCGACTGGCTGTTGGTGGAAGGGTTCAAGGACGCCGACATCCACAAGATCGAAGTGTTCCGCGCGGCCATGGGCCAGGCGCCGCTCTATCCGGACGAACCCTTCGTGGTGGCCGTGGCCACCGACGCGCCGGCCGCGCTGCCGGTACCTACGGGGCGCCCGGTGTTCGACATGGCCGATGCGGCCGCGGTGGCTTCGTACCTGATGGACACTGCCGACCGCTTTGACTACCTGCCCGAACGCCATGGCTGATCCGCGCCCCACCTTGCTGAGTCTGGACGATGTGCTGCAACGTCTGTTGGCGGTGGCGCAGGACCGGGCGATGGTCGAGACCGAGAAGCTCGACACTTTCGATGCGCTGGGCCGGGTGCTGGCCAGGGGCGTGGTGTCGGCGCTCGATGTGCCACCAGCGGACAACACGTCGATGGACGGCTATGCGCTGCGTTCGGCCGATGTGCCAGCCGAGGGCACGGTGCTGGCGGTGAGCCAGCGCATCCCGGCCGGGGTGGTGGGCCAGGCCCTCGCTGCGGGCACGGCGGCACGCATCTTCACCGGCGCTCAGGTGCCGCCGGGCGCCGATGCGGTGGTGATGCAGGAGCAGTGCGAGGCCCTGGCCGGTGACGGCCTGGGCTCGGTGCGCGTGAAGGTCGTGCCCGCCGCGGGCCAATGGATCCGTCGGCAGGGCGAGGACGTGCGGCATGGTGCCGAGGTGCTGTCGGCCGGCACCCGGCTCACGCCGCAAGCGCTGGGCCTGGCCGCCTCGGTGGGTGCCTCACGGTTGACGGTGCGCCGCCGCCCGCGCGTGGCCCTGTTCTCCACCGGAGACGAGCTGGTGATGCCCGGTGAAGCGCTCAAGCCCGGTGCCATCTACAACAGCAACCGCTTCACGCTGCGTGGCCTGCTGCAGGCGGCTGGCTGCGAGGTGCAGGATCTGGGCATCGTGCCCGACCGGCTCGACGCGACGCGCGCCGCGCTGCGCGAAGCAGCGTTGGGCAATGACCTGATCCTCAGCTCGGGCGGCGTGTCGGTGGGCGAGGAAGACCACCTGAAGCCGGCCGTGAAGGCCGAGGGCTGGCTCGAGGCCTGGCAAGTGGCGATGAAGCCCGGCAAGCCGCTGGCCTTTGGCGCCGTGCGACGCGCCGCAGCCAGTGACAACCCGGTTCGCGAGGCGGGCCGCGATGGCGAAGCACTGTTCATGGGCCTGCCCGGCAACCCGGTTTCGAGCTTCGTGACTTTCCTGCTGGCGGTGGCGCCGGTGTTGCGTGCGCTGCAGGGCTGCACCAGTGCCATGCCACCGGCGGTGCAGGCGCGCGCCGATTTCGACTGGCCCAGGCCTGACAAGCGCCGCGAGTTCCTGCGCGCGCGCTTCAATGCGCAGGGCGGGGTCGAGTTGTTCGCCAACCAAAGCTCCGGGGTGCTGACCTCGGCCGTGTGGGCCGATGCCCTGGTGGACAACCCTGGCAGCCAGGCCATCGCGCGGGGCGACACGGTGCGCGTGCTGCTGTTGTCATCGCTGGTCGGGGCCTGAGCATGGCGATCACCGTGCGCTACTTTGCGTCGCTGCGCGAGGTGCTGGGAGCCAGTGAAACAATGCCCTGGGTCGCCGGGCAGACCCTGGGCCAATTGCGTGATGCGCTGATCGCCCGCGGCGCCCCGCATGCGCAGGCCCTGGCACGCGGCCGCGCGTTGCGCTGCGCATTGAACCAGGTGATGGCCGACGAGACCACCGGGGTGCCCGACGGCGCCGAGGTGGCCTTCTTCCCGCCGGTCACGGGCGGCTGAGCGCCTCGGCCCGCTCCACGGCCACCCGTGCAGCGGTGCGCATCGGCGCCCGCACCTCGTCCGCGAGCCAGCCTTGCATGGCCAACACGCCCTTGATCACGCAGGGGTTGGGTTCGGCAAACAGCGCACCCACCAAACCGCTCAAGTGATGCCACAGGCGGCGCGCCTCGGCCAGCCGTCCTTCGGCCATCCAGCGGTGCAGCCGAACAAAGTCCGCGGCTCGCAGGTGCGACGAGGCGGTGATGGCGCCAGCGGCACCACGCGCCAGTTGATCGAACAGTTCGTCGTCGTTGCCTCCGAGCAGCGCCAGGCGGCCATCGGCCACGATCGCGCGGGCGGCGTCGGCATCGGCGCTGCAGTCCTTCACGGCCCGGATGCGTGGGTGGTCCGCCAGTGCCAGCAGCGTGCGCACCTCGATGCGCACGCCGGTGCGCGCGGGAATGTCGTAGGCCACGATGGGCCGTGGCGAGGCGTCGGCCACGGTGCGGAAGAAATCCAGCACGCCGGCCTGCGAGGGCTTCACGTAGGCCGGCGCGGTGAGCAGGTAGCCGGCCAGCGCCGGGTGCTCGGCGGCCAGTTGCTCGGCGCGACGGGCCACCCGATCTGGTCGAACGCCGGAAAGGCCCATCAGCACCGGCTTGCCTTGCGCCGCGTCCAGCGTGACGCGCAGCACCGTCGACAACTCGAGCTCGTCCAGCATCGCGGCCTCGCCAGTGCTGCCGCAGGCGACGAAACCCGCCACGCCCTGTGTGGCCAGATGCGCCACCAGTCGACGCAGCGCGGGCCCATCGACGTCACCGCTGCGAAAAGGGGTGACCAGTGGCACCCAGACTCCGGAAAAATCCATCATGCTTCAACTCCATGGCAAGACCGTCGGTGGGTGAACCGGGCGCTTGGGCGATGGATGGGTGGGTGCTGCCAGTGGCTTGAGGCCGATCGGGCCTTTGCCGGGCGGGGCCAGAGGTCTCGTGGACGCGGGGTGGGCCACCCAGGTTCCGTCGCTCATCCGCGCCGGAACAGTGGCTCCGGTCAGACGAGCGACTGTTTTTTCGATTTCAGGGCCGCGCCAATGCCGCACTGCGCGGCGCGCAGCGGTGCTGGATGGGGCATGGCCGTGAACATGGGGTGCGATTGTAGGGTTGAACCTCGCGGCACGAGCCCGATGCGACAATTCATGCGATGAGCCGCGTGAGCATCCAGACCGCCGATTTCGACCTGTCCGCCGAGGTGGCCGCGCTGCGCGCCAGCGACCACGGCGTGGGGGCCATCGCCAGCTTCGTTGGCACCGTGCGCGATCGCAGCGAGGGGCTGGGGGTCAGCGCAATGGAGCTCGAGCACTACCCGGGCATGACCGAAAAGTCCATCGAGGCCATGATCGACGACGCGATGCAGCGCTTCGAGCTGCGCCGCGTGCGGGTGATCCACCGCGTCGGCGTGCTGCAACCCGGCGATCAGATCGTGCTGGTGGCCGTGACCTCGATGCACCGCGGCCAGGCCTTTCAGGGCTGTGAATTCCTGATGGACTACTTGAAGACCCAGGCGCCGTTCTGGAAGAAGGAAAGCACGCCCGAGGGCTCGCGCTGGGTGGATGCCCGCGAGACCGACGACACCGCGCTGCGCCGCTGGGGGCTGGATACGCGCAACGCTGCCATCGCATGAGTGCCGACGTCACCTTGGCTGAATGCATGGCCGTGGCATTGGGTGCCGGCTGTGGTGCGTTGGCACGATGGGGCTCCGGCCTGGCGTTCAACGCGCTGTGGGCCGGCTTTCCGCTCGGCACCTTGCTGGTCAATTGCCTGGGCGGGCTGCTCATCGGCGTGGCCATGGTGTGGTTCCAGCGCTCGCCGCACGAGGTGTGGCGGCTGTTCATCGTCACCGGATTCCTGGGCGGATTCACCACCTTCTCGTCGTTCTCGGCCGAGTCGCTGGGCCTGGTGCAGCGCGGTGATGTGGGGCTGGCGGCCGCCCACACGCTGGCCCACGTCCTGGGCGCGCTGGCCTGCACGGCGCTGGGCTTCGCGCTGGCGCGAATGGCTTTGCCGCGCTGGTGATTTGCCCACCCGCGCTGCATGGGTGCAGCGCGCCATGCGCGTGAACCCGGGGCAGTGCAGGGTGCACCGTCTGCTAGCATCGTCGACGCCCTGGGACCCAAGTTGTCAGACAACCTGAGCTGCCCCGCAGGCCCCGAAACCCTACCGGCGATGGACGAATTGACCTCACGCGCGCTGCTGTTGGATCTGTACCGAATGATGGCGCGCATCCGCGCGTTCGAGGACGCGGCCGAGATCGCCAGCCAGGGCGGCGTTGCCGCCTGGGGGCTGGATGCCAGTGCCAAGCCGGCCTTGGTGCGAGGGCCATTGCACCTGTCCACCGGCCAGGAGGCCGTGGCGGCGGGCGTGTGCCAGAACCTGCAGCGCGCCGACCTGCTCACCTCGACGCACCGCGGCCATGGCCATACGCTGGCCAAGGGGGCCCAGGTGGTGCCGATGATGTGCGAGCTGTTCGGGCGCGCCACCGGCACCAACAAGGGCAAGGGCGGCTCCATGCACATCGCAGATTTCCAGGTGGGCATGCTCGGCGCCAATGGCGTCGTGGCCGCGGGCATTCCGATCGCAGTGGGTGCGGCGCACGCGCTCAAGATCCAGGGCCTGCCGCAGGTGGTGGCCTGCTTCTTCGGTGATGGGGCGGTGAATCGCGGGCCCTTCCTCGAAGGCCTGAACTGGGCCCAGGTCTACCAGCTGCCGGTGCTGTTCGTCTGCGAGGACAACCGCATCTCGGCCACCACGCCCACCGCGCCGATGACGGCCGGCAGCGGCTCGGCCGCGCGGGCGCAGAGCATGGGCGTGCAGGGCCGCACGGTGGATGGCAACGACGTGGTGGCGGTGCACGATGCGGCGCAGGCCTTGATTGCCGAGATCCGCGCCGGAGGGGGCCCGCGCTTCCTGCACGCAGTGACCTATCGCTTCAAGGGGCATGTGTCTGTGGACACCGCACCGTACCGCGACCCGGCCGAGGTGGCCGCCGCCAAGTTGAACGACCCGCTGACGCAGGCCCGCGCCAAGCTGCTCGCGCTTGGCGCCACGGCGGCGGCGGTCGATGCGATCGACGCGGCGGCGCGCGAGGAGATCCAGTCCGCGCTGGCCCAGGCCGAGGCGGCGCCCTGGCCCGAGCCGGCCGAGGCCTATGACGACATCGTCAACACCGCAGGAGCCGGCCCATGGCATTGATGACCTACGCACAGGCCGCGGCGGCCGCGCTGGGCGAGGCCATGGCCGCCGATGCCAAGGTGGTCGCGCTGGGTGAAGACCTGGGCCGTGGCGGCGTGTTCGGCCAGTACCGCGGCCTGCAGGAGCAGTACGGCGCGCACCGCATCATCGATACGCCGATCTCTGAATCCAACATCATGGGTGCCGCCGTGGGCATGGCGCTGACCGGCCTGCGCCCGGTGGTGGAGATGCGCGTCATCGATTTTGCGCTGTGTGCCATCGACGAGATCGTGAACCAGGCGGCCAAGAACCGCTTCATGTTTGGCGGACAGGGCCGCGTGCCGCTGGTGATGCGCCTGCCCATCGGCATCTGGAGCGCCTCGGCGGCGCAGCACTCGCAGTCGCTCGAAGCCTGGTTCGCCCACATCCCGGGCCTGGTGGTGGTCACACCCGCCACACCGCAGGACAACCACGGCCTGCTGCGCGCGGCGCTGGCCAGTGGCGACCCGGTGGTCTACATGGAGCACAAGGAGCTGTGGGCCCAGCAGGCCGACGTGGACACGTCGCTCAGCATCGCACTGGGCCAGGCCCGTGTCGCCCGGCCGGGCGATGACTTGACGATCGTCACCTGGTCGCGTGGGGTGCAGCCCAGCCTCGACGCGGCGCAGGCGTTGGCCGAGGCCGGCGTTTCGGCCGAGGTGATTGACCTGCGCACGCTGTGGCCCTGGGACCGCGAGGCGGTGCTGGCCTCGGCGGCACGCACCCGGCGGCTGCTGGTGGTGCACGAGGCGGTGCAGGTGGCCGGTTTCGGCGCCGAAGTGGCGGCCGCGGTGGCCGAAGCCTTGCCGGGCGTGCGTGTCAAGCGCCTGGGGGCGCCGCGCATCCCGGTGGGCTATTCCAAGCCGCTGGAAGACCAGTCGCGCCTGACCGTCGACAAGGTGCTGCTGGCCGCTCGCGCCGTGTTGGCCTGAACGGCGCGGTCGACCGCATGACGAACCCCGGCACGACGCCCGCGCGCACCGCCATCGTCACTGGCTCGGCCAGTGGCATCGGCGCCGCCACGGTGCTCGAGCTTGCGCGGCTGGGCTACCGCACGGTGGGCATCGACATCAACCTGCCCGGTGCGCAGGCCACGGCCCACAAGGCCGAACACCTGCATGCGAACGGCAGTGCGCCCGGCCACCTGGCCCTGCACGCCGATGTCACCGACGAGCCGCGCCTGATGGCTGCGTTCGACGAAGCCTTGGCCTTTCTGGGCCAACTCGACGGCCTGGTCACCTGTGCCGGCGTCGCCGACACCACCGCCTTCATGGACCTGGGCGCCGACACCTTCCGCCGCCTGCATGAGGTGAACGTGATCGGCACCTTCGTCTGCATTCGCGAGGCGGCGCGGCGCATGCCCCATGGCGGCCGCATCTGCACGGTGGCCAGTGTGGCTGGCCTGCGTGGCGGCGGCCTGCTCGGTACCGCCGCCTACGCATCGAGCAAGGGCGCCGTGCTGGCGCTGACCAAGAATGCGGCGCGCGCGTTGGCGCCGATGGGCATCAGCGTCAACACCCTGGCGCCCGGCGCCACGCTCACGCCAATGATCGCCGAGCACTGGAAGGACCAGGCCCGCCGCACGCTGGTCGAATCCATGAGTGCCCTGCACCGCACCGCCCAGCCCATCGAGATGGCGGCGGCCATCGCCTTCCTGCTCTCGCCCCAGGCCAGCGCGATCACCGGCACCACGCTGGTGGCCGACAACGGCCTGGCGATGTACTGACTGCCCCTTCACAAACCCCTCATTGGAGACGCCCCATGACCATCGCTCGCCGTCAATTCGTTCAAGGCCTTGCCGCCACCGGTGCGCTGGCCGCTGCCAGCCAGCCCGTGTTCTCGCAGACCGCACCGATCACGCTGAAGTGGGCCAACAACATCCCCGTCACGCACCCCAGCAACGTGCGCATCCGCGAGGCGGTGGAAAACATCAAGAAGGACACCAATGGCAGGGTCGACATCCAGGTGTTCCCGAACAACCAGCTCGGTGGCGACACCGACATGCTGTCGCAGGTGCGCTCGGGCGCGATCGACATCTTCCCGCTGTCGGGCCTGATCCTGCAGACGCTGGTGCCGCTGGCCGGCATCAACGGCCTGGCCTTCGCGTTCAAGGACTACCAGACCGTGTGGGCCGCGATGGACGGCGACCTGGGTGCCTACGTGCGCGCGGCGATCAACAAGGTCAACCTGCATGTGTTCGACCGCTGCCTGGACAACGGCTACCGCAACATCACCAGCAGCACCAAGCCGATCAACACCGCGGCCGACCTGAAGGGCTTCAAGATCCGCGTGCCCGTGAGTCCGCTGTGGACCTCGATGTTCAAGGCGCTGGAAGCCTCGCCGGCCAGCATCAACTTCAGCGAGGTCTACTCGGCGCTGCAGACCAAGGTGGTCGAAGGCCAGGAGAACCCGCTGGCCGTGATCGACCTGGCCAAGTTGTATGAGGTGCAGAAGTATTGCTCCATGACCGGCCACATGTGGGACGGCCAATGGGTGCTGGCCAACGGCAAGCGTTGGGCCTCGCTGCCCGCCGACGTGCAGGCCGTGATCACCAAGCATGTGACCGACGCGGTGATGAAGCAGCGCGACGACATCCGGCGCCTGAACAACGGCCTGGAAGCGCAACTCAAGGCCAAGGGCCTGGTCTTCAACTACCCCGAGAACAAGAGCTTCCGCGACGCGCTGTCCAAGGCGGGGTTCTACAAGGAGTGGCGCGGCAAGTTCGGCGACGAGGCCATGGCCAAGCTGGAGAAGTATTCGGGCAAGTTGGTCTGATCGGCCGCACGAGCCCATGCAAGCGGCAGCGCCCACCAGCACGTCCCCACGCAACGCCGGGTGGGTGGCGTTCGACCGAGCATTGGCGCTGATCACCGAGATCCCTGCGGCGCTGCTGGTGGCGCTGGAGACGGTGATCCTGTTTGCCGGCGTCGTCTCGCGCTATGTGTTCAATGCGCCGCTGACCTGGTCGGACGAACTGGCCTCGATCCTGTTCCTGTGGCTGGCGATGCTGGGCGCGGTGATTGCATTGCGGCGCGACGAGCACATGCGCCTGACCACCTTCATCGGCATGATGGCGCCGCGTCGGCGTGCCTGGGTCGAGGCGCTGGGCGTGGTGGTGGTGGTGCTGTTCGCGCTGCTGATGCTGGAGCCGGCGTACGAGCACTTCGTCGACCAGTGGGTGGTGATGAGCCCGGCGCTGGATTGGCACGACGGTGTGCGGGTCGGGGCCATCGGCGTGGGCTGTGTGCTGCTGCTGCTGATCGCGCTGGCGCGCCTGGCCGAGCGGGCATCCTTGAAGGACGCGCTCGGTGGCCTGGCGGTGGTGGCTGCGCTGGTCGTGGTGGGTTGGATGCTCAAGCCCTGGCTCACCTCGCTGGGCAACCTGAACCTGCTGCTGTTCTTCGTCATCCTGGTGGGCGTCTGCGTGGTCTTGGGCCTGCCCATTGCCTTTGCCTTCGGCATCGCCACGCTGGCCTACCTGGCGCTCACCACGTCCACGCCGCTGACCATCGTCGTCAGCCGCATGGACGAGGGCATGTCGCACATCATCCTGCTGTCGGTACCGCTGTTCGTGTTCCTGGGCTCGTTGATCGAGATGACCGGCCTGGCGCGGGCCATGGTGGATTTTCTGGCGGCGCTGATCGGCCATGTGCGCGGCGGCCTGCAGTACGTGCTGCTGGGCGCGATGTACCTGGTGTCGGGCATCTCCGGCTCCAAGGCGGCGGACATGGCCGCCGTGGCACCGGCCCTGTTCCCCGAGATGAAGAAGCGCGGCGCGGCCGAAGGCGACCTGGTGGCGCTGCTGTCGGCGTCCGGCGCGATGAGCGAAACCATCCCGCCAAGCCTGGTGCTCATCACCATTGGCGCGGTCACCGGGGTGTCCATCGCCGCGCTGTTCACCGGCGGGCTGCTGCCGGCGGTGGTGGGCATGATCGCGCTGGGCGTGGTGGTGTATTTCCAGTCGCGTGGCGAGGACATGAGCGGCGTTACCAAGGCCACCGGCGCGCAGATCCGCAAGGCGCTGTGGGTGGCTGTGCCGGCGCTGGCACTGCCCTTCGTGATCCGCACCGTGGTGGTCGAGGGCGTGGCCACCGCCACCGAGGTGTCCACGGTGGGCATCGTCTACACGGTGATCGCCGGCCTGGTGGTGTACCGCCAGTTCAACTGGAAGCGCATCGTGCCCATGCTGGTGGAAACGGCGTCGCTGTCCGGTGCCATCCTGCTGATCATCGGCTGCGCCACGGCCATGGCCTGGGCGCTCACGCAGTCGGGCTTCTCGCGCTCGCTGGTCGACGTGATGGCCAACGTGCCCGGCGGCAAGTACGGCTTCATGGCGATCTCGGTGCTGGCCTTCACCATCCTGGGCAGTGTGCTCGAAGGCATCCCGGCCATCGTGCTGTTCGGGCCGCTGCTGTTTCCCGTGGCGCGCGCGCTGGGCATCCACGAGGTGCACTACGCCATGACGGCGATCTTTGCCATGGGCCTGGGCCTGTTCACACCGCCGTTCGGCGTGGGCTTCTATGCCGCCTGCGCCATCGGCAAGGTGCCACCGGACAAGGCCATCGGCCGCGTCTGGCCTCACCTGGGGGCGCTGTTCCTGGCCCTCATCGTCATCGCCGCGATCCCCTGGATTTCCATCGGCTTCCTCTGATTCCGCCGGGCTCGCCGCTTGTTGCGCCGAGCCCACCAACGCCCAGACCATGGCCGACGCCCCTCAGCACGACCCGCATGCCCCCCACACGCCGTTCTCGGGCCGTGCGTTGCGCGGCGCACTCGGCCGATTCGGCACCGGCGTGACCATCGTCACCTGCCTGGACGCCGCCGGCCGCCGCGTGGGCCTCACGGCCAATTCGTTCAACGCCCTGTCGCTGAGCCCGCCGATGGTGCTGTGGTCGCTGCGCCTGGCCAGCCCCAGCCTGCCGGCGTTCAGGGCGGCAGGGCATTTCGCGATCAACGTGCTGGCCGAAGCGCAGGTCCATCTGTCCCGGCGCTTTGCTTCGCCCGTGGCCGACAAGTTTGCCGAGGGGCAGTGGACGAGCGGCGAGGGTGGCGCACCGGTGCTGGACGGCAGTGCCGCGGTGTTCGAGTGCCAGGCCGAGGCGCAGCACGATCACGGCGACCACGTGCTGTTCATCGGCCGCGTGGTGCGCATCGCCGAGCATGCGCTGCCGCCGCTGTTGTTCCACGGCGGCCACTATCGCAAGTTGGGCGAGGGGGTCTGAGGCTCGTCAGTGAATCAGCGCGGGGCGTTGCCGCTCGATCAGATCGGGCACCAGCGCGGTTTCGGCCCGGTGGCCTTGAAGCAGCTTGTCGATGCCCTCGGCGGGCAGGGGCCGCGAGAGGTGGTAGCCCTGCCCGATGTCGCAGCCCAGGTCGCGCAGCAACTCCAACTGAACGGCGGTCTCGATGCCTTCGGCGATGACCTCCTTGCCCAGCGATGACCCGAGCAGCACGATGGCGCGGATCACCGCCGCCTCCTTGCTGTTGGGCCTCAAGTTGCGCACGAAGGACATGTCGATCTTCAGGCTGTCGATCGGCAGCACGGACAGGTGGCTGAGCGAAGAGTAGCCCGTGCCGAAGTCGTCCACGCTCAGGCCCACGCCCAGCTGGCGCAACTCGGTGAGCGTGGCCATGGCCGCCGACAGTTGCGCCATCAGGATGTTCTCGGTGAGCTCGATCACCAGGTGACGTGGCAACAGTCCGGCCGCCAGCAGCGCATGCTTGACGCGCAGCACGAAGCCCGGGTCGGCCACGTCCTTGGCCGCCACGTTCACGTGCATGGTCAGTCCAGCGAACTGCGCGCCCTCGGCGTGCCAGGCGTTCAGGCGCACACAGGCCTCGCGCAGCACGCGTTCCGTGAGGGCGGTGATCAGCCCCGACTCTTCGGCGATGGGAATGAACGTGGCCGGGCTCACCACGCCCAGCTCCGGGTGAACCCAGCGGCACAGCGCTTCGAAACCGATGAGTCGGCCGCTGCGCAGCTCGTACAGCGGCTGGTAGGCGATGCCCAGGCCTTCGGGGCTGTGCAAGGCCAGGCGCAGGTCGTTCTCCAGGCGCACCCGGTTGGCCACCTCGGTGTGCAGGTGCACGTCGAACAGCGCGTAGCGCGCCTTGCCGTCGGCCTTGGCGCGGTACATCGCGATGTCGGCATCGCGCAGCATGTCTTCGGGGCGCGTGTAGCCCATGCTGCTGAAGGTGATGCCCATGCTCGCGGTGGCGGTGATCTCCAGCCCGCGCAACTGCAGCGGTTCGCGCAGGCTGTCCAGCAGGCGTTGGGCCAGCTCCAAGGCATCGCTGTCGCGGTTCAGGCCGGTGGCCAGGATGGCAAACTCGTCACCACCCAGTCGCGCCAACATGTCGCCCGAGCGCAGGCCACGTGCCAGTGTCTGCGACGCCTGGACCAGGAACTCGTCACCCACGGTGTGGCCCTTGCTGTCGTTGATCAGCTTGAAGCGGTCGAAGTCGAGAAACAACACGGCAAATGCGCGTCCGGGGCCGGTCTCGGCACGCGCGATGGCCAGCGCCAGCGCCTCGTGAAAGCGCTCGCGGTTGGGCAACCCGGTGAGCTTGTCGTGGAAGGCGCGATGCTGCAGCTCGGCCTCGGCGCGGCGCCGCGCGGTGATGTCCTGCACCTGCAGGATCAGGCAAGGGCCCTCGCTGCCCGGGTCCGAGAACAGGCTGCAGCTGATCGTCACCCACAGCTCGGCGCCATCGGCTCGCCGGCAGCACAGGTCCAGCGGCAGGATGTTCTCGTCGAAGCGTGCCACCTGAAGCAGCGTGGCCTCGAGGCGCTGCAGGTCCATCGGCGAGACGACGACGCCCAGGTGTTGGCCATTCAAGGCTTTCGGCGCGCAACCCAGCAGCGTGGTCAGCGCCGGGTTGGCCTGGTGGATCTCGCCATCGAGCGACACCATGGCCATGCCGATGGAGGCATGCGTGAACGCACTGTGAAACCGGCGTTCCGACACCTGCAGCTCCGCCATGTGCTGGGCCGCGAGCTCGACCTCGCGCTCTCGCGCCTGCGCGGCGGCGAGTTCGGCCTCACGCTCCAGCGCCTGGGCGGCCGTGAGGCGCGCGGCTTCGTCGGCCTCCTGTTGGCGGGTGAAGAAGTGCAGCGTGGTCAGCAGCAGGGCGATGATGGGCACGATGCCCAGCATCACCGTCAGGCCCGCCTGGCGCTGGGTGATGAACAGCATCGCCGCGATGGCGGCCGAGCCGGCGCTCGCGCTGGCCACCCAGCCGAACATGCCGACGAAGTCGGCCCAGCGCAGTGGCTCGCCGTGTTTGAGCCGAGCCACCGTGGACATCAGCAGCGCGTTGCAGGCGAAGTACAGCAGCGCAAAGGCCATCGAGACCAACACCAGCACAGTGGAGTGCTCGATGCGCTCCAGTGCCAGCCTGGCCACCACGCTTTCGAGCGCGTGGCCGCAGGCATACATGGCGAAGGCGGCGATCGTGGCGCTGCCCAGTCGCGTCGTCCAGCGGCGCGTGCTGCGCCAGGCGGACACCAGCGCTTCGAGCCCGGCCGCCAGGCAACCGGCCTCCGGGCCGATGCTGAGCAGCAGCAGGAAGATGAACACATCGCCGATCGTGAACACCTGGTTGGTGCGCGGGATCTTCAGCGGGACCAGGGCCATCACCATGGCCAGCAACAGCCCGCCGGCGAACTGCAACAGTGGAGCGACGGGCAGGGCCGCCACCTGCCAGGCCGAGTGCAGGGCGGCGCCCGTGCCCAGCACCACCATGACCCACCAATACACCGCGGCGCCGCGGTTGTAGTCCGGCATCAGCGCCGCATGCAGCCGCCGCATCGCATTGGGCGATGCGGCGGGCAGGGTGCGGGCTTCGCGGGGGTCAGACATGTCGCGGTGTCAAGGGGGCGGCGCATGGGCGCCGGCAAGCTTCGTTGTCAAGGTTCTCCGAGCGCCGTGGTCTCGGCCATCGTGATGCCCTCGGCCATGGTGATGCCTTCGGCCATCGTGATGCCTTCGGCCATCGTGATGCCCTCGGCCATGGTGATGCCTTCGGCCATGGTGATGCCTTCGGCCATGGTGATGCCTTCGGCCATCGTGATGCCCTCGGCCATGGTGATGCCTTCGGCCATCGTGATGCCACTGCCGGCGATCAACCAGCCCGAAAGCAGCTTCAGGCGAATGAATGCACCGGTGCGGCCCGTCCAGGAGCTGGTGCCTGCCAGCAGGTCCGCCAGCACCACGCCAGGCGCCACCAGCGCTTGGGTCTTTATCGGCACTTCGCTCACCGACTTGATGTAGGTGTTGGCGGGCACACCGTCGGCCGCCGGCCAGTAGGTCACCGTGAGGCGACCGCCGGTGCTGCGCACCCACCACAGGCGCGGGTCGTACATCGGCTGGAAGCGGGTCATCAGGTTCGCGCCGCTGAGCAGGTGGCTGCCCCCGGCCAGCACCAGGCGGCCCCACTTGCTGGTGTTGCCGTTGATGAGCGACTCCAGCTTGCTCGGCAGCGATTTGCCCGCCGCCAGCATCGAGGCATTGCTGGGCAGCGCGCCGGCGGCCACGGCCGCGGCCAGGTCGGTGCGAAGCAACTTGGCGATGGCCAATGCACCATCGACGTTGAGCAGGCCGGCCCCTTGCTGCAGCAGGTTGGCCTCTTCGATCGGCTGGGCGGCGTACTGCAGGATCGCCTTGATCAACGGCGGCGTCAGCCCCGGGTTGGCCTGCAGCATCAGGGCCACGGTGCCCGAGACGGTCGGTGCGGCCACCGAACTGCCGGAGAGGTATTTCAGCGCCTGGTTTGTGGGCTGCTTGGTGTCGCCCAGCCCTGTCACCAGGCTGGGGTTGTTGGCCGCCAGCAGATCCAGCGTGCCATCCACCGTGGCGGCCGCGCCCAGCACCTTGTTGCCCGGGGCCACGAGATCGGGCTTGATCAGGTTGTCGATGCGGTTGATGCCCAGGTCGTCGACGAAGCTGGCGCGCGTGGGGCCGCGCGAGCTGAAGCCGTTGACCACGTCGTCGTCGCGTGCCACCGATCCCTTGGGGTTGGCCGAACCCACCGTGATCACCGTGGGGTCGTTGCCCGGTGACGAGATGCTGCCGTACACCTCGGCGCCCTTGGCGTTCTTGCCGAAGTTGCCGGCGGCCGCCACCACGGTGATGCCGGCCGCCGTCGCGGCGCGTGCCGCGCGGCACAGCGGATCGGTCAGGTAACTCTCGGTGGAACTGCTCGCCAGGCTCAGGTTGATGACGCGGATGTTGTATTCCTTGGCGTGGTACAGCACCCAGTCGATGCCGGCCAGCGCGTCACTCAGCTGTCCCGCGCCCGCACCATCGAGCACCTTGACGTCGTAGATGTTGGCGTTGGGCGCCACTCCAGTGGAGTCGGGCGAGCGGAACCCGCCGCGCCCTGCGGCCACGCTGGCCACGTGCGTGCCGTGGCCATAGGCGTCTTGCGAAGAGCCCGACGTGCCCTTGATCGATGCTTCATACCGATCACGACTGCCGGTGCCGGGCTGCAGTGAACTGGACATGTCCAAGCCCGGCGACCAGTTTCCCGAAGTGCTGGCGCTCGTCGCGGTGACGCTGGCCAATCTGTTGGCGAGGGAGGTGATGGTGGACGCGAGGCCGCTGTTTGCCAACATGTTGGCCGAGTACGCCACCCTGGTGCCTTTGCCGTCTGCAGACAGGAACGAGGCGTGGCTGGACGCGACCCCCGAGTCGAGCACGGCGATGCCAACGCCCGAGCCGTCGTAACCCGTGAAGCCGTTTTTCGCATAGCTGCGCGGGCCGGTGCTGGTGCCGGTGACGGTGCCCGTTTCGCTTTCCAGCAGGCTCGCGGTGCGCGCCGTGGCCCGGTTGGGCGAGATGCTGGTCACGTCGCTGCGGTCCGCAATCGCCGTCACCTTGGCCAGCGGCAACATCACAGACAGCGCCGGCACCGAATAGAAGCGCATGAACACCGACCCGCCGCTGGCCACTACCGCGGCGCGCAGGCTGGTCATTTCGGGGTCGGTGCCGTTGCTCACCACGACCGCCCGGACGTAGGTGACGCCGCTGGACGAGTTGACCCAGCTTTGGTCGGCGGCGGGTGGCGTGCCGGTATTGACAACGGCCTGCAGGTCCTTCGCCACCTTGGGCTTCTTGGCGGCGGCCTGCAACGGCCAGGCGCCTACCACGAGCAGCGCGATGCAAGCCAGCGCGCGCCAGCCCTGACGGCCTTCAGTGCCAACCTTGAGATAACCCATGGAATTGCTCCTTATATCGACCAACCGGCAACGCCTCGATTGTGCTTCGGTGCGGTCTGGATGGTTTGTACGTTGCCGTGAAAGCGCGATATGAAACCAGCAATCCTGCACGTTTTTGCCGCCTCGATATTCTGCCAGTCATCATGATCTTTGGAAGTATTTAATACCCCCATCCGGAACAATATCGGCAGTACGAAGGTGAACTTGAGAACTCTTTTGTAACCGCTGCGATGGCGGGGCGCTTAGGCGGTTTCGCGAGCCCGGCGGCCGCTGCCGCTCAAGACAGTAGCCCGAGCGAAAAAAGGCTGGCTTTGCACGCCGACGCTGACGTCCGGCAGCGCCGGCACATCCGGTCACCAAGCCAGCGCCTCAAGTCCGTCCAAGTCAGGCCGATAACCCCGAACGAGGGCGTCGATTTCGCCCGATATATTTTGACCCTTGCCGGCGATCGTGAATATTGCCCAAGCACCGAATTCAAATGAAGTTTGGATGGTCTTCCGGGTGTTTATTTGTGTTTATCATTGCGCGTCAAATTGAATAGGCCTGAACAGCAGTTGGGCCGCACTGAAAGGTTTGTCGTGAACAAGCTCTGTACCTTTATCCAGCGACGTTTCCTGCCCAGCCTGATGGCCGGCCTGATCTCGGCCACCGGCATGGTGTCGGCCCTGACACCCATCGGCGCGATGGCCAAGGACCATGGCGACGGCAAGCGAATGGCGGAAGGCAAGAAGAGCGAGCGCAGCCGCCTGGCCGATGATCTGAACGACGAGCTCAAGGCGCCAAAGGCGAAGAAGGCCAAATGGTCGAAGGACGTCAATGGCGTGCCGACGCTGCAGTTGCTGGTCAAGAGCGATGGTGCCGACGCCCTGATGACGGACCTGCGTGCCGAGGTCAAGCGCCTGGGTGGCGCGGTGCAGGTCGTGCACCCCAGCTTCAAGACCTTGACCGTGGTGTTGCCGGCCGCCAAGGTAAACACCCTGGCCGCGCACCCGGACGTCAAGAGCATCACACCGAACCGCGAGACCCAGCGCGTGGCCAGCGTGGTGGAAACCATCGTCGGCGCCAACGCCACCGGCGTGCGCACCTACAGCAACGCCACCACCTACAGCGGCTACGACGGCACGGGCGTGGGCATCGCCATCCTCGACTCCGGCGTGATGAAGGCGCACAAGAACTTCCTCAATGCGTCCAGCGTGACGCGCGTGAAGCGCAATGTCACCATGCTCAATACCGCATTTCTGGATTGGGCCAACCCGTCCAGCCCCTACATCTCCTTGCAGCCGGGCAGCACGGCACTGGCCTCTTACGAGAGCAGCGTCGCGACCGATGCCACCACCACGCAAGACCCCTACGGGCATGGCACGCATGTGGCGTCGGTGGCCGCCGGCCGCGGTTTCTACCAGTCGCCCGACGCCACCGGCGTGGCCCCCAACGCCAACATCTACGACGTGAAGGTGCTCAACGATCTGGGCATCGGCAACGTGAGCGACACGCTGGAGGGCATCAACTGGGTGATGTACCACGCCAAGGAATACAACATCCGCGTGATGAACATCAGCCTGGCCGCCCAGTCGACCAACAGCTACGACGGCGACCCGCTGTGCGACGCCGTGCGCATGGCAACGTCCATGGGCATCACCGTGGTGGTGGCCGGGGGCAACTTCGGCCTCAATCTGTCGGGCAAGGAGGTCTACGGCTCGATCGCCTCGCCGGGCAACGAGCCATCGGCCATCACCGTGGGTGCCGTGAACTACCTCAACACCACGGCGCGCAGCGACGACAGTGTCACCAACTTCAGCTCGCGCGGCCCAACGCGGGGCGCGTGGGTGGATCCGGCCACCAACATCACGTATCGCGACAACGTGCTCAAGCCCGACCTCGTGGCCCCTGGCAACAAGGTGCTCGGCGCCAGCGCCACGCCGGCGACGTCCGGCACGACGTCGAAGAACCTGCTGGCCACGCTGTTTCCTGCGCTGGAAACCGCGGCCCCCACGCCCACCACCTATGCGCAACGCCTGATGGTGATGAGCGGCACCTCGATCGCCGCACCCGTCGTGGCCGGCGCGGCCGCTGTGCTGCTGCAGGCCAACCCGGGGCTCACGCCGCCGCTGGTCAAGGCCATCCTGCAATACACCGCCCAGCCGCTGGCCAATCAGAACCTGCTGCAGCAGGGTGCCGGGCAGATCAACCTGGAAGGTGCCGTGCGACTGGCCCAGGCCATCCGCACCGATGTCTCCAGCGCCGTGCTTGCGGGCACGTTGAGCACCGGCACCAGCCTGCTGGCCACGGGCAAGAGCATGCCCACACGCAGCTCCACCCTCAACGGACAGGCGTTCAACTGGTCGCGCATCGGTTTCGTGGGCGGCAACCACATTGCCAGCGGCGACAAATTGTTCACGGCCTACCAGCCGATCTGGGACCCGCGCGTGGTGTGGGCCAACGACTACGTGATCCGCACCGACCCGGTGTGGTGGTCCGGCACCGGCATCACCGCCAACACCTACCCGATGTTCTTCACCCAAGCCAACCCGACCGCCAATCCGCTGATGAGCGCCGGCGTGGTGGTCGCCGATGGCCTGGTGGGCAACAGCTCGCTCACCGGCAAGACCGGCGCCTTCACCCTGGTGCCGACACTCAGCTCCTGGCTGGTGGCCGGCAGTGGCCAGACGCTGACCCAGGGCATCACCTTGAGCACGGGCCTGGTGCTCAGCGAAGGCCTGGTCCTGAGCGAAGGCCTGGTGCTCAGTGAAGGCCTCGTTCTGAGCGAGGGCCTGGTGCTCAGCGAAGGCCTGGTCTTGAGCGAAACGCTGGTGCTGAGCGAGACCGGCAATGCTGTCAGCGGCTACAAGACGACAGGTGCCCTATATGGCGAGTGATTGCTGCCGATAACAGCTCAGGCCGGTGCTTTGACTGGTCGTTGTCGAGCCCAATGTGACCCCACCTGAGTTCATTCCGATCACCAAGGCGCCAGCGCCCGGCTGGCGCGAGCGCCTGCACCGCTCGCTGATGCCAGACTACAACGCGACGGCCACCCGCTACTGGTGGTGTGTGAGCCTGGGCGGGGCGGCGGTGCTGGCCGGGTCGCTGCTCAGCCTGCCGGGCATGAAGCTGACCGACTGGCTGCAGGTGCTGGCCGGCGTGCTGCTCACGATGCTGGCGGCGGTCTTTCCGGTGCGCGTGCCGCACTCGAAGAATTCATTCGCGGCGGGCGAGATCTTCATCTTCCTGCTGCTGCTGCTGCAGGGCACTGCGGCGGCCACCATCGCCGCCGCGGCCGAGGGTGCGGTAGGCTCGTTCCGCACCTCCAAGCGCTGGACCAGCCGCCTGGTCAGCCCGGCCATCGCGGCACTGTCCATGTACAGCTGTGGCTCGATGCTGGACTTGATGCAGGACGTCTTCGAGCTGTACCACCTGCGCAATGACGGTTTCGTCGTCGTGGCCACCATGGCCACGGCCATGGGCTATTTCCTCATCAACACGCTGTTGATCAGTGCCATCCCGCGGCTCAAGCGGGGAGAGCCGTTCCGCACCACCGATCTGCTGGGCCTGTTCGGCTGGGTGGGCGTGGCCAGCGCGGGCAGCGCGGCGGTTTCCGCGCTGCTGTACATCACCTCGCGGCAGTCCGGCTTCGGCGTGCTGGCGGCCATCATTCCGGTCATCGCCATGCTGGTGGCCACGCTGCACTATGTGTTTCGGCAGCAGGAGTTGAACGAGGCCGTGCGCGAGGCGGCGGCCCAGGTGGCCGAACGCGAGGCCGCCGTGGCCGCACGGCATGTGCTGGAGCTGGAAGCCAGCGAGCGGCGTTTTCACAGCGCGTTCACGCATGCGTCGATCGGCATGTCGCTGATGAACTTCAATGGCGAGATCCTGCAGACCAACACCGCCATGCTCGAATTGCTGGGCCGGCAGGACCAGGACCTGGTGCGCCGCAAGATCCACGACTTCGTGCAGGCCGACGACCGGGCCTTGCTGAACACCGAGCTGGCGCGCCTGCGCAGCGGCGAGACCGAAGACATCGCACTCGAATTGCGCTGCCTGCACAGTGGCGGCGGCACGCTTTGGGTGGCGACGCATGGCAGCCTGTTTTCCGAGGTGGGTGCCACCTCCCCTTGCCTGATTCTGCAGGCGCACGACATCACGGCCCGGCGCAGCGCCGAGGCCGGCCTGCAGCACATTGCCTTCCACGATGCGCTCACCGGCCTGCCCAACCGCAGGCGCTTCCACGAGCACCTGAGCGCCGCGGTGCAGGCCAGCGTGACCGACCCCGACCATCGCTTTGCCGTGATGTTCCTGGACTTCGATCGCTTCAAGCTCATCAACGACAGCCTGGGCCACAACGCCGGCGACGAGTTCCTGGTGCAGGTGGCGCGCCGGCTGCAGGACCACCTTCGCCCGCACGACATCGTGGCCCGCCTGGGTGGCGATGAGTTCGCCGTGCTGGCACTCGACATGGACAGCGACGACACCGCCGTCCACCTGGCCGAGCGGCTGCTGGCCGCGCTGCGCCACCCGTTCATCGTCTTCGGCACCCAGCTCAACACCAGCGCCAGCATCGGCATCACGCGCAGCAGTTTCGGCTACACGCGGCCAGAAGACGTGCTGCGCGACGCCGACATCGCGATGTACAAGGCCAAGGCCGCCGGCAAGGCGCGTTATGCGCTGTTCGACATCGGCCTGCACGCCCAGGTGTCGCAGCGCCTGCAGCTGGAGGGCGACCTGCGCCAGGCCTTGTCGCGGCGCCAGCTCAAGGTGGCCTATCAGCCGCTGTTCAACCTGTCCGATGGCCGGATCTCCGGCTTCGAGGCCTTGGCCCGCTGGAGGCACCCCACGCTGGGCGACATCGGCCCCGACGTGTTCATCCCCATCGCCGAAGAGGCCGGCCTGATGCTGCCCTTGACCGACCTGGTGCTGTCGCGCGCGTGCCGGCAGCTCAAGGCCTGGCAGGGCCGGTCGGCCATGTTTGCGGACCTGAAGATCCAGATCAACATCTCGGGCAAGGATCTGTTGCACGCGGGGCTGGTGGGCCGCGTCTCGCAGGCCTTGCTGGAAGCCGGCATCCAGGCGCGCCAGCTCACGCTGGAGCTCACCGAGAACATCCTGATGAAGCAGATCGAGAGCGCACTGCCCATGCTCGATCAACTGCGCGCGCTGGGCGTGTCCCTGAGCGTGGACGACTTCGGCACCGGCTACTCGTCGCTCAGCCACCTGTCCACGCTGCCGATCGACAGCCTGAAGGTCGACCGCTCCTTCGTGCGCGGCCTGCGCACCGACACCAAGGAAGCCGCCGTGGTGCGCGCCGTGGTGCAACTGGGCATCTCGTTGGGCAAGTCGGTGGTGGCCGAAGGCATCGAAACGCCGGCTCAGCTGGCGCAATTGCGCGAGATGGGTTGCGACCTGGGGCAGGGCTTCCACCTCGGGTATCCGCTGATGCCGGACGATGTGGACCGCCTGCTGGACACGCTGGTTGCCGCCTCGGTTACCGAGTTGCGTGTGGTGGCGGGGGCACCCGAAGCGCTGGCCGTTTGATCTGAATCGACGCCAGCGCGCCTCGGGCCCTTGAAAAGCGGCCGTGCTGCCCAATGTCCTCGGCAACTCGGAGGACTTCCCATGCGTCAAGACAAGCTCACCACCGCGTTCCAGCAAGCCTTGGGCGATGCCCAGAGTCTGGCTGTGGCGCGCGACAACCCCTACATCGAACCCAGCCACGTGCTGGCCGCCATGTTGGCCCAGGCTGATGGCCCCAAGGCGCTGCTCGATCGCGCTGGGGCCAACACCGGGGCGCTGAAGTCGGCCATGGAGCTGGCCATCAACGGCCTGCCCAGCGTGCAGGGGGGCGGTCAGGTGCAGGCCGGGCGCGACCTGGTGCAACTGCTGCAAGCCGCCGACAAGGAGGCCACTCAGCGTGGTGATCAGTTCATCGCCAGCGAGATGTTCCTGCTGGCCCTGGCCGACGCCAAGAGCGACATCGGTGGCATCGTGCGCGGGCATGGTCTGTCACGCAAGTCGCTGGAAGCCGCGATCGAGGCGGTGCGTGGTGGTCAGAAGGTGGATTCGGCCGAAGCCGAAGGCCAGCGCGAAGCCCTGAAGAAGTACACACTCGACCTCACCGAGCGCGCCCGTCAGGGCAAGCTCGATCCGGTGATCGGCCGCGACGACGAGATCCGCCGCGCCATCCAGGTGCTGCAACGTCGCAGCAAGAACAACCCGGTGCTGATCGGCGAGCCCGGCGTGGGCAAGACGGCCATCGTCGAGGGCCTGGCGCAGCGCATCGTCAACGGCGAAGTGCCCGATACGCTCAAGGGCAAGCGCGTGCTGGTGCTGGACATGGCCCTGCTGCTGGCCGGTGCCAAGTACCGCGGCGAATTCGAGGAGCGCCTGAAGTCCGTGCTCAAGGAAGTGGCCGCCGACGAGGGCCGCATCATCCTGTTCATCGACGAGCTGCACACCATGGTGGGCGCCGGCAAGGCCGAGGGCGCCATCGACGCCGGCAACATGCTCAAGCCCGCGCTGGCGCGTGGCGAACTGCATTGCATCGGTGCCACCACGCTGAACGAATACCGCAAGTACGTCGAGAAGGATGCTGCGCTGGAGCGCCGCTTCCAGAAGGTGCTGGTCGATGAGCCCAGCGTCGAGGCCACCATCGCCATCCTGCGCGGCCTGCAGGAGAAGTACGAGGTGCACCATGGCGTGGAGATCACCGACCCGGCCATCGTGGCCGCGGCCGAGTTGAGCCACCGCTACATCACCGACCGCTTCCTGCCCGACAAGGCCATCGACCTGATCGACGAGGCCGCGGCCAAGATCAAGATCGAGATCGACTCCAAGCCCGAGGTGATGGACAAGCTCGATCGCCGCATGATCCAGCTGAAGATCGAGCGCGAGGCGATGAAGAAGGAGCACGACGAGGGCTCGCAACGCCGCCTGGGCCTGATCGAAGATGAGCTGGTCAAGCTGGAGCGCGAATACAACGACCTGGAGCAGATCTGGAAGGCCGAGAAGGCCACCGCCCAGGGTTCGGCCCAGGTGAAGGAAGAGATCGAGCGCATCAAGGTGCAGGTGGAAGAGCTCAAGCGCAAGGGCGACTTCAACAAGGTCGCCGAGCTGCAATACGGGCGCCTGCCCGAGCTGGAAAAGCGCCTGAAGGAGGCGCAGGCCAAGGAGTCCGGCAAGGCCAAGGCGGGAGGTGTGCCGCAGTTGCTGCGCACCATGGTCGGCGCCGAGGAGATCGCCGAGGTGGTGTCACGCGCCACTGGCATCCCCGTGAGCAAGCTGATGCAGGGCGAGCGCGACAAGCTGCTGCAGATGGAAGCCAAGCTGCACGAGCGCGTGGTGGGCCAGGACGAGGCCATCGTGGCCGTGGCCGATGCCATCCGCCGTTCGCGGGCCGGCCTGAGTGATCCGAACCGCCCGCTGGGCAGTTTCCTGTTCCTCGGCCCCACGGGCGTGGGCAAGACCGAGCTGTGCAAGGCGCTGGCCGGCTTCCTGTTCGACAGCGACGACCACATGATCCGCGTCGACATGAGCGAGTTCATGGAGAAGCACTCGGTCAGCCGCCTGATTGGCGCGCCCCCTGGCTATGTGGGCTATGACGAGGGCGGCACGCTCACCGAGGCGGTGCGCCGCAGGCCCTACAGCGTGTTGCTGCTCGACGAGGTGGAAAAGGCCCACCCCGACGTGTTCAACGTGTTGCTGCAGGTGCTGGACGATGGGCGACTGACCGACGGCCAGGGCCGAACGGTGGACTTCAAGAACACGGTGATCGTGATGACCAGCAACCTGGGCTCACACCTGATCATGCAGATGGTGGGGCAGGACAGCGAGCTGATCCGCGAGGCGGTGTGGGGCGAGGTGAAGGCGCATTTCCGGCCCGAGTTCCTCAACCGCATCGACGAGACGGTGGTGTTCCACGCGCTGGACGAAGCCAACATCCTGGCCATCGCCAAGATCCAGCTCAAGACGCTGGAGCAGCGCCTCGAGAAGATGGACATGAAGCTCGAAGTGTCGGCCGACGCGCTGACCGAAATCGCCAAGGTGGGCTTCGATCCGGTGTTCGGTGCGCGGCCGCTCAAGCGGGCGATCCAGCAGCGCATCGAGAACCCGGTGGCCAAGCTCATCCTGCAGGGCCGCTTCGGCCCGAAGGACGTGATTCCGGTGGACGTGAAGGACGGGCAGTTCGAGTTTGGGCGGGTGGTGCACTGAGGATCGGCCGACACGGGTCGGCGGCCAGGCTCCGCCTCGTGCGGAGTCTGGCGCTCAGCGGCGCGCCGCCAACACGTGGCGCGCCTGCACGAACGAGAAGGCGTAGTCCACCGATTCGTTGATGGCGCGCTCGTTGTCCTCGCGCTCCTTGGTCGTGAGGAAGAACGCCAGGTCCACATCGTGGCGGATGTAGCGCGGCGTCATGCGGTTCAGGGCCACGCAGGCCACGTCGGCCAGCAGGTCGGCGTGGCTGCCAATGCCCGGGTAGCGCTCGACGCCTTGGCGCACCGCGTCATAAACGGCGCGCTCGTGGATGTTGTGTACGGACGTGAAGTCCAGCATGGCAAGGCCTCGTCGATGCTGCGGGGGTGACGCGGATATCGGCATTCGCCGGCGTCGACTTGAGTGGGTGCTGGTGCCCCGCTGGCGGCCCGCCAGGTCAGCTCGGCTGGCGTTCCGATTCCATCAGCCGATAGCGCAGCAGCGCCAGGTTGGCGCGCGAGCGCTCGACCAAGGCCACGAAGGCCAGGGTGTGGCTCTTGGCCAGCGGCCGCAGCAGCGCCTGGCGTGAGCCGATGGCCACCAACAGCTCTTCGGGCCCGGGCAAGTCCGGGCCACCGGCGGCCATGTGGGCGCGCCGCGCGGCGCACAGGGCATGGGCCATCTGGCGCAGTTCGGCGCGGGCGTTGTCTTCGGCATCGACCGCGATCAATTCACCGCTGTCCAGCTCCGCGATGCCGCAGCTGATGACACCTTCGGTGCGCACCACCGACGAGAGCACCCCCGCCAGCCATTGCGGTGGCGCCAGGGCGCTGGGCGCCTCGCCGGTGCGTGGCGTGCCGGTCAGCGGTTTGGCCTCTTGCCGCGCCTGGGCCGCGGCCTCCCAGGCGGTGAGCACGGCGTTCCAGACCGAGGCGGCGCCGCTCAGCGATTCGGACATGGCCGCGGTGCGCACGTGCGGCGGCCAGTCCTGCTCGAGGATGCGCTGGCGCAGGGCACTTGCGCCGGGTGGTAGCACGAACACCAGCCAGGGGCATTGCCATTCGGGCTGGCGCGTGGCCGACAGCAGCCCGCGCAGCAGCTCGGTGACGGCATGCGGCGCCATGGCGCCGACGATCACGGCCGTGAGGTGGCTGTGCTCGGCCAGCGCATGGGCCAGCGCATCGGGCGAGCCGTCCTGCACGCGGATGGCGGCGTGGTAGACCTTCAGCGCCTGCCCGGACAGGCGCGGCACGCTGGTGCGCTCGATGGTGGCCATGGTCCGCAAGGTGGCCCGCTCGCGCAGGTGGATGCGCTCCACGCGCTGGCCGCTGGCATCCGACAGCGCACAGATCACCTGCGGCGCCCACAGGCCAGAGGGGTCCAGCAGCGTGATCATCGAGCTCGAGGCGCCCAGGTCGGCCCGCGTGCTTTCGAAGTTGTGACGCAGCGCTTGCGCGGCGTCGGCATCAAAGACCACGTCGGTGTCCAGTACGGCGGACGCGATCGGGCTGAGGTCCTGCGGCGCCCGGCCCGTCGTGGGCAGGCGTTGCGGTCCCAGCTCGCCGAACAGGCTTTGCAACATCAACAGGCTCCTGGTTCTCGGATGCACGACTCTAGGGCCGCCACGTTGCTGTCGGGTGCGGCCTTGTATGGCGAACGTTTCCCGGGCCGCCCCGTGCAACTTGCGCTCACAGTTCTTGCACGGCGCAGCCGGCGGGGTGTCGCATTCCGGTCACAAATCCACAGGGTCGACACCGCGGGCAGGGCGGCCGGGCATGCGTTTAGCATGCGAAGCATGACCAACATCAGTGCCGATGCCCAAAAGTCGACCCTTCGAGCCGACGCCGCGGTGATCGGCCTGGTGGGCGCGGCACACGGTGTGAGCCATTTTGCGCAGCTGCTGCTGGCACCCTTGTTCCCCTGGATCAAGGACGAATTCAATGCCACCTACACCGAGTTGGGCCTGCTGCTGACGATTTTCTTTGTCACCTCGTGCGCCGTGCAAACCCTGGCCGGATTCGTGGTGGACCGGTTCGGGCCACGCCCGGTGCTGTTTGGCGGCCTGGTGTTGTCCGGCGTGGCGGCGCTGGGCTTTGCCTCGTCCGGCAGCTACCTGGCGATGGCCTTGTGGTCGGTGGTGGCCGGGGCCGGCAATGGGGTCTTCCATCCGGCCGACTACACCTTGCTCAACCACAAGGTGCACAAGTCGCGGCTGGGCCATGCCTACAGCGCCCATGGCATCACCGGCAGCCTGGGCTGGGCCCTGGCGCCGGCGCTGCTGGTGCCCGTGGCGCTGATACAGGGGTGGCGCGCGGCGCTGCTGTGCGCCGCCGTGGTGGCTTTCGCCGTGCTGGCGCTGGTGTGGTGGTGCCGTGAGCGTCTGGCGATGGCGCCGGCGAGCCCCGCTCGGGCGAGCCCGGGTGCCGCGCCGGCGGACGACACCTTCGGCTTTCTGCGCATCCCCGCCGTGTGGATGTGCTTTGCGTTCTTCTTCTTCTATGCCGGCGCGCTGAGCGTGGTGCAGACCTACGCGCCCGAGGCCGCGCGACAGCTGCACGGCATGCCGTTGGGCTTGGTGGCGCTGTGCCTCACCGTCTATATGGTGTGCAGCGCCTGCGGCATGGTGGTCGGCGGCTTCCTGGCGTCCGACCCTTCGCGCTGCGAGCGCATCGTGGGCGCCGCGTTTGCTGTGGCCGCGTCGATGGCGCTTTATGCCGCATTGGGGCAGATCGCTGGCGCTTGGGTGCCGGTCTTGTTCGGCGCCATGGGGTTCGTCTCCGGCATGGCCAGCCCTTCGCGCGATCTGCTGGTCAAGCGATCCACCCCCGAGGGCGCCACCGGCCGTGTCTACGGTGTGGTGTATTCGGGGCTGGACACGGGCCAGGCGGTGATGCCGTTGCTGTTCGGGCGGCTGATGGACCTGCAGCAATACCAATCGGTCTGGCTGGGCCTGGCGGTGCTGCAGATGGTGCTGATTGCGAGTGCCTTCAACATACGGCGCGTTCGCCGCGTCTCGCTGGCTTCGGCCTGAGCGCCGTGGCTGGCGGCGAAGGCGCCGGTGGCCTGCCGGCACAATCCCGTCCTGCCCTCAGCCAACCATCTCCCGGAGCCTCCCAGATGAAGTCGCGTCCCGCCGGTCACGTTCTCGTGGAAGCCCTGATCGCCCAAGGCGTGGACACCTGCTTCGGCGTCCCCGGTGAAAGCTATCTGGCGGTGCTGGACGGGTTTCACGAGCACCGCGATCGCATCCGCTTCATTGCGTGCCGACAGGAGGGCGGGGCGGCCTTCATGGCCGAGGCGCAGGGCAAGTTGAGCGGCCGGCCGGGCATCTGCTTCGTCACGCGCGGCCCTGGCGCCACCAACGCCAGCATCGGCCTGCACACGGCGTTTCAGGACTCCACCCCGATGGTGTTGTTCGTGGGCCAAGTGGCCAGCGACCAGCGCGATCGCGAGGCCTTTCAGGAGCTCGACTACCGCCAGTTCTTCGGCCCCGGCACCCTGGGGATGGCCAAGTGGGTGGGTGAGGTGCAGGACGCCGACCGCCTGCCGGAATACATCGCTCGCGCCTTCCACACCGCCATGCAAGGGCGGCCCGGTCCGGTGGTGCTGGTCTTGCCCGAAGACATGCTGAGGAAGCCCACGACAGCGCCTGTGCTGCCCCGAGTCACCCCCGCGCATGCCTGGCCGGCCCCCGGGGGCCTGCGCGACCTGCGCGCGCTGCTGATGGCGGCGAAGCGGCCCTTGGTCATCGCCGGCGGCAGCGGTTGGGACGCCGATGCGGCCCGCGCCTTGCAGCGCTTTGCCGAAAGCTGGCAACTGCCCGTGGGCTGCGGCTTTCGCTTTCAGGACACCTTCGACAACCGGCATGCGCTGTATGTCGGCGACGTGGGCATCGGCATCAATCCCAGACTGGCCCAGCGCGTGAAAGACGCGGACCTGATCATTGCCCTGGGGGTGCGCCTTGGCGAGATGACCACCGGCGGCTACACGTTGCTGATGCCACCGCGCCCGACGCAGAAGCTGGTGCACATCCATGCCGGCGCCGAGGAACTGGGCCGGGTCTACACGGCCGACCTGATGCTGCAGGCGTCCATGGCCTGCGCGGCCAAGGCGCTGGAAGGCCTGGCCGCGCCGGTGGATCTGCCGTGGCGCGAATGGGCGGCTTCGGCCCATGCCGACTACGAGGCCAACCACGTGGCCCCGGCCGTGGCGCCGCTGGACATGGCGGTGGTGATGAAGACCCTGCAGCGCCTGGCACCGAGCCATGCGGTCTACACCAACGGGGCGGGCAACTACAGCGGCTGGTTGCACCGCTATGTGCGTTACTTCGGGCTGCAGCACGAAGGTCGCACCCAGCTCGCACCCACCTCCGGCGCCATGGGCTATGGCCTGCCTGCGGCGGTGGGGGCAGCGCTGCTGCACCCCGAACGCACGGTCATCAATGTGGCCGGCGACGGTGATTTCCTGATGACCGGGCAGGAGCTGGCCACGGCCACCGGCTACGGCGCCAACCGCGGTGCAGGCCGGCTGGTGAGCCTGGTGGTGGACAACGGCAGCTACGGCACCATCCGCATGCACCAGGAGCGTGAGTACCCGGGCCGCGTCAGCGGCAGCGACCTGTTCAACCCGGACTTCGCCGCACTGGCCCGCGCCTACGGCTGGCGCGCCGCCCGCGTGGAGCGCACGGAGGACTTCGAAGCGGCCTTTGCCGAAGCCCTGCAGGCGGGGGCACCGATGCTGATCCACCTGGTGCTGAATGCCGACGTCAGCACCACGCGCAGCACCCTGGCGGCCATCCGCGACGCGGCCCGACTGGCCGGTCGTTGACGCGGCGCGGGAACCGGCGAGCCGCCACGAGCACCCGGGGCCCCGACCAAGGTCGGGCGGCGTCACGGTGCGAGGGCATGGTGCGGCCGCTCGGCCGCCTGCCTAGCATCGGCTGACGCAGCGAACGGCGCCCTGTCAGGGGCATCGCGCCGCGGCCACTCGTTCAGCCACCCAGGAGTTCCCTGCATGCGTATCCACGCCACCTTTGCCGCAGCCGCCATCGGCCTGCTTTGTTCACACGCCGCGCTGGCGCAAGCCACGGTCAAGCCGGACGGCCAATGGCGCGCCGTGCTCGGTCTGGGGGCCAGCCTGGCCAAGGGCAACACCGACGCGAGCAACCTGGCCTTCAACACCGACGCCGTGCGCGCCACGGCACAAGACAAGTCCACGCTGTATGGCAGCGCGCAGTTCTCGCGTTCCAACGGCACCACGACCGGCGAGCAGATCCGCTTCGGCGGGCGCTACGACCAGAACCTGACGCAAACCCTGTTCGCCTTCGGCGGCCTCGACTTCGAGCGCAACAAATTTGCCAATCTCAAGTTCCGCAGCCAGTTGGGCGCCGGTCTGGGCTACCACCTCATCGCCACGCCAGTCACCACCTGGGATCTGTTCGGAGGCCTGACCTACACCGCCGACCAGTTGCTGGCCGCCACGCGGATCGACGGATCCCTGCGCAGCTCGTACAACTACCCGTCGCTGCTGCTCGGCGAGGAGTCGAACCACAAGCTCAGCGACAGCACGACGGCGCGCCAACGACTGGTGGTCTATCCCAACCTGAAGAACACCGGCGAATATCGCGCCACGTAAAATGCCGGCCTGGCCGTGGCCATGACCAAGACGATGAACCTCAATGTCGGCATGTCGATGAACTACAACTCCGAGCCCGGTGCCGGGCGCAAATCCACCGACACCCTGCTGACCACCGGGGTGTCGATGAAGTTCGAATGATGGCCCTGGCCCCCGGCGGTCGGCCAGGGGCGCCCATCATGGCGCGGGCGGCGTGAAGCCGATCGTGGCTTGGAAGCCCCGGCCACCGATCACCGGCGACCGCAGCTGCAGCACGGCGCCCGACTGCTCGGCGATGGTTCGCGCCAAGGCCAGGCCCAGGCCGGCGCCGTCGACTCCCAGGTTGACGCGCTCGAACCTGCGGCCCAGCTGCGGCAGGCTCTCCGGTGATACGCCAGGCCCGGTGTCGGTCACCGTCAACGCGAAGGGCTGCACCAGCAGGCACACGCCGGCGGCGTCACCGCCATGCTTGAGCGCGTTGTCGATCAAGTTGCGCAGCGCAATGCCCAGCGCGTCGATGTCGCCCTGGATCGGTACCGGGGCGCCCCGGAACTCGATCTGCAGCCGCTCTTGACGACGCGCTTCGGCAAATTCATCGGCCACCATCGTGGCCAGCTCGGCCAGATCCACTGGCTCGCGTCGCAGCGCCACGCCGGACTCGATGCGCGCCAGCTGCAGCAGGCGTGTGGCCAGGTGCGTGATGCGGTCGAGCTGGCGCACCAGGGCTTGGGCGTGGTCGCGCTCGGATGGTTCGGCGGCGGCCTGCGCCAGACGCTGCGCCTGCGCGCGTGCCGCGGCCAAGGGGGTGCGCAACTCGTGCGCCGTATGCGCCGCGAAGGCGCGCTCGGCGTCGATGGCGGACCGCACCCGGGTCATCAGCGTGTTGACGGTCTCGAGCCAAGGGAGCAGCTCGCGCGGCACGCCCTGGGTGTCCAGCGGGTGCAAGTCATGGGGCAGGCGCTGGGACAGCTCGGCGCGACTGGGCTCGAGCATCGCAAAGCCGCGCGTCAGCAACACCTGGATGGCGATGGCGGCCAGGCCCAGCACCACGACCAGGGCGACCAGCAGCCAACCCGCGCTGGCCCACAGCACCTCGAGCCGGTGCTCGCGGGTTTCGGCCACCTGCACCCGGCGGCTGCCGTCGGCCAGGCTCAGGCTCAGCACGTGCCAGGGGCCGACATGGCGAACGCCGTTTTGCGTGGCGGGGTCCATCGGTGCCAACGGCGCCGCATGCGAGCGCAGTCGCATCGCGCCTTGGCCGTCGAACACCTGATAGATCACATACTCCTCGTGCGGATGGTGGCCCGGTGGCGGCTCGCCGCTCGGGGCAAACACCGCCTCGGGGGCCGACAACAGCATCTGCGCGGTCTCTTCCAGCGCGCTGTCCAGGATCTCGGTGGTTTCGTACCAGATGCCCACCATGGCGGCCGCGGTGCCCACCAGCCACAAGCCACCGATCCAGACCAACAACTGCCGCCGAAGGCGCTGCTGCAGACTCCAGGCGGCTGGCCCCGGGGTACTGACCTGCGAGCGCGCCACAGGGTCTGGATTCAGGGCCTCAGGCATCCAGTCGATAACCCAGGTTGCGGTGCGTGCTGATGATCGAGGTGCCCAGCTTCTTCCGCAGGCGGCTGATGATCACTTCCAGCGAATTGCTGGCCGGCTCGGCAAACCCCTGCCGCTGCAAGGCGGACTCCAGGTCGCCTCGGCTGTAGATGCGTCCCTGGTGGCGCGACAGGCCCAGCAGCACCGCCCACTCCATGGCCGTGAGGTCGATGCGCTCGCCGGCCTGGTCGGCCTGTCGCGTGCCCAGGTCCACGGTCACGCTGCCGATCACCAGGCGACGGGTGTTGCTGTTGCGCCGGCTCACCGCGTCGATCCGGGCCAGCAGTTCATCGAGATCGAAGGGTTTGACGAGGTAGTCGTCGGCGCCGGACTTGAGCCCCCGGATGCGATCGCTGACCTGGTCGCGCGCCGTCAACACGATCACCGGTTGGCGCAGGCCATCGGCGCGCCAGTTTCTCAGCAGCATCAGGCCCTCGCCGTCGGGCAGTTGGAGATCCAGCAGTGCCAGATCGAAGCTCTGGACGACGGCCGCCTGGGCGATGCGCTTGCACCATTGCACGACGTGCCCCGCCGACTCCAGGTGCTCCGCCACGGCCTGACCCAGGTCAAGGTCGTCTTCAAGCAAGAGCAGCTGCATGGTGGCTTTGAGGTGAATGCGACCCTCGGATTGGGCAGCGAGCAGGTGAATGGAATCTGAACGGCGCTCCCCCGGTTCACGGTGCTCAGGCCTGTCCGCGTTTGGTCTCGAACCGGATACCGATGCTTTGCAGCAAGGGCGTCGGCAAGACGCCGCCGGCACAGACGATCACCTTGTCGTTGGGCAGTTCTTCGGCACCGTCCGCGGTCTGGACGAGCACCCGGTTGGCATCGATGCGCTTGACGGTGGATGACAGCAGCACCCGAATCCGTCCACTGCGTTGCAACTCGGACAGCTTCATCCGGTTCTTCTCCTTCACCCGCGAGAAGGCATCGCTGCGGTAGGACAGCGCCACCGAGCCGCCCGCCTGCTCGCCCAGCGCAATGGCGGCTTCGAGCGCGCTGTCGCCACCGCCCACCACCAGCACCGCCTGGCCGGCGTATTGCTCGGGGTCGATCAGGCGATAGACCACCTTGGCCGAGTCTTCGCCGGGCACGTCCAGCTTTCGCGGCGAGCCGCGCCGGCCGAGCGCCAGCAGCACGGTGCGCGCATGCAGCGTCGCCTTGGACGTGCGAACCTTGAAGGTACTGTCTGCTTGGGGTTCCAGGCCCTCGAATTGCTCGTTGAAGCGCACTGTCAAGCCCGTCTTGGCCAGCACATCGTTCCAGAACGCCAGCAACTTCTCCTTCTGCACTTCGGTGCCCAGGCGCATCGTGCCGATCACGTCGAGCTTGACCGGTGCCGTCATCGCCACCTTGTGGCGAGGGTAGTGGTAGACCGCGCCACCGAGCGAGTCTTCCTGCTCGACGATGGCGTAGCGCAGCTTGTGGTGAATGGCGCTCAGCCCGGCCGATATGCCGGCCGGACCGGCGCCGACGATCACCACGTCCAATGGGGCCGGATGCTTGCCCACACGGCGCCGAATCGCGCCCATCGCCTGCCGCCCCTGCTCGGCGGTCTTGCGGATCAAGCCCATGCCGCCCAGCTCGCCGGCAATGAAGACCCCGGCAACGTTGGTTTCGTACTCCGGCGTCACGTTGGGGATGTCAATGCCGCGCTTGGCCGTGCCGAACACCAGGCTCAATGCCTGCACCGGGCACGCCTGCGCACAGGCGCCGTGGCCGATGCAGGCGGAAGCGTTGATCAGGGTGGCCTTGCCGTTGACCACCCCCAGGGCGCTTTCGGGGCAGGCGCGCACGCAGGCACCTGAACCGAAACACAGTGTCGGATCGACCACCGGATGTAACGAAGGGGGCTCGTTCAGACCGGTTCGTTCAGATTCGTCCTTTACCTTCGCGGCTTCCCGGCCGAGGCGGGCTCGGCGGCGGAGGTACAGGCTGATGATCAGCGCGCCGCCAGCCAGATAGAAAACAGTCAGAAGAAGCAGTTTCATGGTCGGGCCGCATCCTATGCGATGCGACTGAACCAGGACAGGGGAAGCGTGCAGGTCACGCTTTGAGGATTTCAGATGGTGGATTCAACTTTGGGAGTGGGCATGGGTGCCCGATCGACGGCCCCGAGGCCCAAGCCTGCGGCCGTGCCAAAGCGTCGTGATGCGTGGCTCTACCTGGTGTTGGTGGGTCTCACCGCGCTGGTGTGGAAGGTGAGCTCGCTGGGGCTGTTCACGGCCGCGTCCGATACCGGTTACTGGATCGGGGTGGTCGGTGGCGTTTGCATGCTGCTGCTGTTCACTTACCCGATGCGAAAGCACTTCCGTTTCATGCACCGGATGGGCTCGGCCAAGCCCTGGTTCGTGGTGCACATGGTGCTGGGTGTGTCCGGCCCGCTGCTGATCCTGCTGCATTCCACGTTCCAGATCGGCTCGATCAATGCCGGCGTGGCGCTGTTCTCGATGCTGATCGTGGCCTTGAGTGGCGTGGTCGGGCGATTTCTCTATGTGCGCCTGCACCGCAACCTGCATGGCGAGAAGCTCAGCCTGATGGCGATGCGCGGTGCGCATTCGGCCAGTGAACAGCCGGCCACCCGCTTGCGTTTTGCCCCCGGCGTGGCGCAGCGGCTGGCCGAGTTCGAGCGCCAGGTGCACCCGGTGGAAGGCCAGCGACCGAGCCTGTTGCATTCATTGCTCGCGGTGCCCTGGCAGCGCTGGCGTGCCGAGCGCATTTGCCGCAAGGAGTTGAAGCTGAAGATCATCGCCGCCGTCAAGGCCGAGGGCGGTCGCCGCAAGGACGCGGCGCGCCTGCTGCGCGAGGCCCGTGAACTGGTGCACAACGAGTTGATGACGCTGCAGCGCATTGCGCAGTTCAGCGCCTGGGAGCGCTTGTTCTCCTGGTGGCATGTGGCCCATGTGCCCTTCGTCTACCTGATGGTGTTGAGCGCGATCGCCCACGTGGTCGCGGTCCACGCCTATTGAGCCCCGGCGTCGGTGAAGGTCTGGCGAATCATGGCGATGCTGCTGGGCATCCTCCTCACCGCAACGTCCGGGCAGACCCAGACGCTGGAGTCGGTGCTGTCGCCCGGGCCGCTGATCAAGAGTCACGCCAAGGTCGAGCACGAGTGCAACGCCTGCCATGTGCGCTTCAACCCGAAGGGCCAGGATGCGCTGTGCCAGGAGTGCCACAAGGAGGTGCGACAGGATGTGGTGCAACGCACTGGACACCACGGTCGCTTGAAGCCGGCCGCCTGCCGCAGTTGCCACACCGACCACCGTGGCCGCGAGGCCAAGGTGTCCGAGTTCGACCGCAAGGCCTTTGACCACCGCCAGACCGACTTCGTGCTGCGCGACAAGCACGTCGAAGTGGAGTGCGCCAAGTGCCACGCGGCCAGCAAGCGCTGGGCCGAGGCGCCGCTGGATTGCAGCAGTTGCCACAAGAAGGATGACGTGCACAAGGGGGGCCTGGGCCTGAAGTGCGCCGATTGCCACAACGAGCGCAAATGGAAGGACGTGGATTTCGACCACGGCAAGAAGACGCGCTTTGCACTCACCGGCAAGCACGTGGACGTGAAGTGCGATGACTGCCATGCCAAGGGGCGCTACAAGGACACGCCGCGCACCTGCATGGCGTGCCACAAGAAGGACGACGAGCACAAGGGCAGCTATGGCGAGAAGTGCGAGAGCTGTCACGGCGCCAAGGCCTGGAAGCCGGCCACCTTCAACCACGATGTGGACACCAAGTACGCGCTCAAGGGCAAGCACCGAAGCACCAGGTGCGCCGACTGCCACACCGGGACGCTGTTTCGCACCCGGCTCGGCACCAAGCTCGGCACCGAGTGCATCGACTGCCACCGCAAGGACGACAAGCACAAGGAGACGCTCGGCACCGATTGCGCCTCTTGCCACGCCGAGCGCAGCTGGAAGGAGCCGCCCAGGTTCGATCACGAGCAGACGCGGTTCCCTTTGCTGGGCAAGCACCAGAAGACCGAGTGCAAGGATTGCCACAAGGACGCCCTGTACCGCCAGACCCCCGGCAAGTGCATCGACTGTCACCGCAAGGACGACAAGCACGTGGCCACCCTCGGCGTGGCCTGCGCCGACTGCCACGTGGAGCGTGACTGGAAGACCACCGTGGGTCGATTCGATCACCAACGCACCAAGTTCCCGTTGCGCAACGCGCATGCGGCCAACAAGGTCAAGTGCGTGGATTGCCACCGCGACCTCAAGAGCTACCGCAACACCGCCATGGACTGCCTGTCGTGCCATCAAAAGGACGACAAGCACGAAGGCAGCCTGGGCAAGCAGTGCGAACAGTGCCATGCCGACAGCAACTGGCGCGTGGCCGGCTTCGACCATGCCCGCAGCCGCTTCCCCCTGGCGGGCCGGCACGTCAACGTGAAGTGCAACGAGTGTCACCGGACGCAACGCTACAAGGAGGCGCCGCGGGACTGCTGGTCGTGCCACAAGAAGGACGACGTGCACAAGCTGAAGTACGGCACGGCCTGCCAGGACTGCCACAACGCGCGGTCCTGGCCACTGTGGGCCTTTGATCACGATCGGCGCACCGAGTGGACGCTGGATGGCGCGCACCGCAAGACGCGCTGTGATCAATGCCACACCCAGCCGGCGCCTGCGGGCCAACGTGCGGCCAGGCTGGATCGCGAGTGCGTGGCCTGCCATCGGCGCGACGACATCCATGACGGCGGCTTTGGCAACCGCTGCGAGCAATGCCACCTGGCCGACAACTGGAAACAGTTGCGACCGCGGGGTCGGTGACACAGTGCCGAAAACGCTTTCAAGCCGAATGAAACCCAGCCACTCCATGTCAACAGTCCGCACGAACGCGCTCGACCCGTTGACCTGGCGTCGTTTCATTGGTTGTGGCCTGTTGATGCTGGCCTTGATGGTGCTGGCGTTGCCGCAAGCCTGGGCGCAGACCGGCAAGAGCAGCTTCGATCACCTGTCCACCGGCTACACACTGAGCGGCGCGCACGTGACCACGCGTTGCGAGGCCTGCCACCAGAATGGTGTTTTCAAGGGCACACCCCGCGACTGCAGCAGCTGCCACACCAGCGGTGCCCGCTTCGCCAAGGGCAACGTGGTGATGTCTGCCCAGCATGTGCCCACCTCGCAGACCTGCGACAGCTGCCACACCACCAAGGCCTTCGGCGGCGTCAAGTTCAGCCACAGCCAGGTGCAGGCAGGTACGTGCCAGGTCTGCCACAACGGGGCCACGGCACCGGGCAAGAACGCCAGTCACCTGACCACTGCGCTGCCGTGTGACAGTTGCCATTCCACCAAGGCCTTCCTGCCGGCCAAGGGCATGGATCACGCCGGCTTCAATGCGTCGACCAATTGCGCCAGTTGCCACAATGGCAACACGGCCAGTGGCAAGTCCGCGAGCCACATGCCATCGGGCTCTGCCAACTGCATCGGTTGTCACGGCACCAGCAGCTTCAAGCCCAGCAGCTGGAACCACACCCAGGTGGCGGTGGCCGGCCAGTGCGCCAGCTGCCACACGGGCTCGTTCCTGCCGGCGCATGGGCGGCCCACCAATCACCCTCCCGTGGGTTCGATCTCGGTGTCGGCCGCAGCCAATTGCGACAGCTGCCACAAGGGCAGTTTCACGAGCTGGGCCGATGGCCGATATCACGCCAACTTCGCCGTCACCAGCCAGTGTGCCACCTGCCACACCGGCAACTACGTGGGCACCGTGGGCAAACCTGCCACGGCGATTCACAGCGGGGTCACCGCCTGCGAAACCTGCCACAGCACCAGTGGCTGGGCCGGCGCCAAGCCCGACCACAAGACCTTCACGGCCGCCACCGATTGCGCCAGCTGCCACAACGGGGCGGCCAGCAAGGGCAAACCCAGCGGGCACGTCCCGACCGGATCGGTCAACTGCATCAGCTGCCACACGGTGTCGGCGTTCAAACCCAGCAGCTGGAACCATACCCAGAGCCTGGTGGTGGCGCAGTGCGCCAGTTGCCACTCGGGCGCCTTCCCGCCGGCGGATGGCGTGCCCACCAACCACATTCCCTTTGCCGCGGTGCCGGCCTCGGCGGGCGCCAATTGCGACAGCTGCCACAAGGGCAACTTCAACAGTTGGGCGAATGGGCGATACCACGCCAACTTCAATGTCAGCGGGCAGTGCGCGACCTGCCACAACGGCAACTACCTGGCGACCGCGGGCAAGCCGGGCACGGCCATCCATGCCGGCGTGACCGCCTGCGAGGCCTGCCACAACACCAAGGGCTGGGCAGGTGCCAAACCGGACCACGCCACCTTCGATGCCGCCACCAACTGCAGCTCGTGCCACAACGGCGTGGCGGTGGCGGGCAAGTCCAGCGGCCACATTCCGACCGGCAGCGCCAACTGCAGCAGTTGCCACAGCGTGGTGAGTTTCAAGCCGAGCAGCTGGAACCACACACAGGTGCCGGTGTCGGCGCAATGCGCCAATTGCCACACCGGCACGTTCCCACCGGCCAGCGGTCGCCCGACCAACCACATCGCTTCGGCCTCGGTGAGCGTTTCGGCTTCAGCCACCTGCGACAGTTGCCACAAGGGCAGCTTCAGCAGCTGGGCCAGTGGCCGATTCCACGCGAATTTCAGCGTGACCAGCCAATGTTCGACGTGCCACACCGGCAAGGCGCTCGGTGCCACGGGCAAGCCCAACACGGCAATCCATGCGGGTGCGACCAACTGTGAGGGCTGCCACAACCCGGCCGGCTGGGCGGGTGCCAAGCCAGACCACGCGAGCTTCAACGCGTCGACCAATTGCACCAGCTGCCACAACGGTGTGGCCGTCACCGGCAAACCCAGCGGACACATGCCGGTGGGGGCGGCGAACTGCATCGCTTGCCACACGGTGACGGGTTTCAAGCCGAGCAGTTGGAACCACACGCAGATGGCGGTGGCGGCGCAATGCTCAAGTTGCCATACCGGTGCATTCCCGCCCGCGGATGGCCGCCCGGCGAACCACATCCCGTTTGCGACGGTGGTCGCCTCCGCGTCGGCCAGCTGTGACAGCTGCCACAAAGGCAGCTTCAGCAGTTGGGCCAGCGGCCGCTTCCATTCGAACTTCAGCGTCAACGGCCAGTGCGCCACCTGCCACACGGGCAACTACCTCGCCGCGACCGGCAAACCCGGCACGCCCATTCATGCGTCGGCAACCAATTGCGAGGGCTGTCACACCCCGGCCGGCTGGGCCGGCGGCAAGCCGGACCACAACAGCTTCACCGCAGCCACGAACTGCGCGTCGTGCCACAACGGTGTGTCGGTGACCGGCAAGCCCAGCGGCCACATCCCGGTGGGGGCGGCCAACTGCATCAGCTGTCACAGCGTTGCCAGCTTCAAGCCCAGCAGCTGGAACCATACCCAGACCACGGTGACGGCGCAGTGCGCGGCGTGCCACACCGGCGCCTTCCCACCGGCGGACGGCAAACCCGGCAACCACGTGCCCTACGGTTCCGTGTCGGCCTCCGCGTCGGCCAATTGCGACACGTGCCACAAGGGCAGCTTCAGCAACTGGGCCAATGGCCGCTTTCATGCCAATGTCAGCGTGTCCGCCGAATGCGCCACCTGCCACACCGGCAACTACCTGGCGGCCATGGGCAAGCCGGGCACGGCGATCCATGCCGGTGCCACCAGTTGCGAGACCTGCCACAACACCAGCGGTTGGGCAGGCGCCAAGCCCAACCACAGCGCCTTCACATCCGCCACCAACTGCACCACCTGCCATGGTGGCGGCGGCGCCAGTGGCAAGCCGAGTGGACACATTCCCGTCGGGTCCGCCAATTGCATTGCTTGCCACACCGTGACGAGCTTCAAACCGAGCAGCTGGAACCATACCCAGACGATCGTGACGGCGCAGTGCGCGAGCTGTCACACGGGCGCCTTCCTGCCGGCCCATGGCCGGCCAGCGAATCACATCCCGTTTGGCTCGGTGACGGCGTCGGCAACGGCCAATTGCGACAGCTGTCACAAGGGCAGCTTCAGCAGCTGGGCCAGCGGCCGCTTCCACAGCAATTTCAGCGTCAGTACCCAGTGCGCCATCTGCCACACGGGCAGCTACTTGGCGGCCACGGGCCGGCCATCTACCCCGATCCACGCCGGCGTGACCGCCTGTGAAACCTGCCACAACCCCAGTGGCTGGGCCGGTGCCAAGCCCGACCACAGCGCGTTCAACGCGGCCACCAAGTGCGCATCGTGCCACGACGGCGTTTCGGTGACGGGCAAGCCCAGTGGCCACATTCCAGTGGGCTCTGCCAACTGCATCAGTTGCCACACTGTCACCGGATTCAAGCCCAGCACCTGGAACCACACGCAGACCTCGGTGTCGGGCGTTTGCGCCAGTTGCCATACGGGCTCATTCCCGCCAGCGGATGGCAAGCCAACCAATCATGTGCCGTACGCTGCGGTCGCCGCTGCGTCGTCGGCCAATTGCGACGCATGCCACAAGGGCAGCTTCAGCACCTGGGCCAATGGTCGATTCCACGCCAGCATCAACGCGTCCGCCGAATGCGCGACCTGCCACACGGGCAACTACATGGCCGCGGTGGGCAAGCCCGCGACGGCGATTCACGCGGGCGTGACCAACTGCGAGGGCTGCCACACCACCGGCACCTGGCTGGGTGCCAAGCCCGATCACAGCGCCTACACCGTGGCGACCAATTGCGCGACCTGCCACAACGGCTCACCGGTGATCGGCAAGCCCAGCGGGCACATCCCGGTGGGTGCGACCAACTGCATCGCCTGCCACTCGGCCACGGGCAAGTTCAAGCCCAGCAGCTGGAACCACACGCAGACGACTGTGACCGCGCAATGCGACAGCTGCCACACCGGCGGCTTCCCGCCGGCCGGGGGCAAGCCGACAAACCACGTGCCCTACGCATCGGTGTCGACCTCGGCCGGGGCCAGTGCGACAGCTGCCACAAAGGGCAGCGTGGCCACCTGGGCCAACGGCCGCTATCACGCCAACTACAGCGTCAGCGCGCAGTGCGCCAGCTGCCACACGGGCAACTACATGGCCGCGGTGGGCAAGCCCGCGACGGCGATTCACGCGGGCGTGACCAACTGCGAGGGCTGCCACACCACCAGCACCTGGCTGGGTGCCAAGCCCGATCACAGCGCCTACACCGTGGCGACCAATTGCGCGACCTGCCACAACGGCTCACCGGTGATCGGCAAGCCCAGCGGGCACATCCCGGTGGGTGCGACCAACTGCATCGCCTGCCACTCGGCCACGGGCAAGTTCAAGCCCAGCAGCTGGAACCACACGCAGACGACTGTGACCGCGCAATGCGACAGCTGCCACACCGGCGGCTTCCCGCCGGCGGGAAGCCGACAAACCACGTGCCCTACGCATCGGTGTCGACCTCGGCCGGGGCCAAGTGCGACAGCTGCCACAAGGGCAGCGTGGCCACCTGGGCCAATGGCCGCTATCACGCCAACTACAGCGTCAGCGCGCAGTGCGCCACCTGCCACACGGGCAACCACTGGCCGCGGTGGGCAAGCCCGCGACGGCGATTCACGCGGGCGTGACCAACTGCGAGGGCTGCCACACCACCAGCACCTGGCTGGGTGCCAAGCCCGACCACAGCACCTACACCGTGGCGACCAATTGCGCGACCTGCCACAACGGCTCACCGGTGATCGGCAAGCCCAGCGGGCACATCCCGGTGGGTGCGACCAACTGCATCGCCTGCCACTCGGCCACGGGCAAGTTCAAGCCCAGCAGCTGGAACCACACGCAGACGACTGTGACCGCGCAATGCGACAGCTGCCACACCGGCGGCTTCCCGCCGGCCGGGGGCAAGCCGACAAACCACGTGCCCTACGCATCGGTGTCGACCTCGGCCGGGGCCAAGTGCGACAGCTGCCACAAGGGCAGCGTGGCCACCTGGGCCAATGGCCGCTATCACGCCAACTACAGCGTCAGCGCGCAGTGCGCCACCTGCCACACGGGCAACTACATGGCCGCGGTGGGCAAGCCCGCGACGGCGATTCACGCGGGCGTGACCAACTGCGAGGGCTGCCACACCACCAGCACCTGGCTGGGTGCCAAGCCCGATCACAGCGCCTACACCGTGGCGACCAATTGCGCGACCTGCCACAACGGCTCACCGGTGATCGGCAAGCCCAGCACCCACGTGCCCGTGGGCGCGGCCAATTGCATCGGCTGCCATTCGGCCACGGGCAAGTTCAAGCCCAGCACGTTGAACCACTCGCAAGTGGCGGTGGCGGCCAATGCGCCACCTGCCACACCGGCGGCTACCCACCGGCCGATGGCAAGCCGACGAATCACGTGCCGTACGCGGCCGTGGCGGTGTCGGCGGCGGCCAACTGCGATGCATGCCACAAGGGCGGCTATGCCACCTGGGGCAATGGCCGCTATCACGCCAACTACAGCGTCAGCGCGCAGTGCGCCACCTGCCACACGGGCAACTACATGGCCGCGGTGGGCAAGCCCGCGACGGCGATTCACGCGGGCGTGACCAACTGCGAGGGCTGCCACACCACCAGCACCTGGCTGGGTGCCAAGCCCGACCACAGCACGTTCACCGTGGCGACCAATTGCGCGACCTGCCACAACGGCTCACCGGTGATCGGCAAGCCCAGCACCCACGTGCCCGTGGGCGCCGTCAATTGCATCAGCTGCCATTCGGCCACTGGCAAGTTCAAGCCCAGCACGTTCAACCACTCGCAAGTGGTGGTGGTGGCCCAATGCGCCGCCTGCCATACCGGCACCTACCCACCGGCCGATGGCAAGCCGACGAATCACGTGCCGTACGCGGCCGTGGCGGTGTCGGCGGCGGCCAACTGCGATGCATGTCACAAGGGCAGCTATGCCACCTGGGGCAACGGCCGCTACCACGCCAACTACAGCGTCAGCGCGCAGTGCGCCAGCTGCCACACGGGCAACTACATGGCCGCGGTGGGCAAGCCCACGACGGCGATTCACGCGGGCGTGACCAACTGCGAGGGCTGCCACACCACCAGCACCTGGCTGGGTGCCAAACCCGATCACAGCGCCTACACCGTGGCGACCAATTGCGCGACCTGCCACAACGGCTCACCGGTGATCGGCAAGCCCAGTACCCACGTGCCCGTGGGCGCCGTCAATTGCATCAGCTGCCACTCGGCCACTGGCAAGTTCAAGCCCAGCACGTTCAACCACTCGCAAGTGGTGGTGGTGGCCCAATGCGCCACCTGCCACAGCGGCGCCTTTCCCCCTGCGGATGGCAAGCCGGCCACCCACATCCCCTATGCCGCCGTGGCAGTCACCGCCGTGGCCAATTGCGACACCTGCCACAAAGGCAGCTACAGCACCTGGGCCAACGGCCGCCTGCATGCCAACGCCAGCGTGAGCGCGCAATGCGCCACCTGCCACACGGGCAGCTATCTGGCTGCTGTCGGCAAACCCGCGACGGCGACCCATGCGTCGATCGGTGCCACTCCTTGCGAGACCTGTCACAAATCGACCAGCAGTTGGCTCAGCGTCACGTTTGCGCACTCGGCGGCAAATGCCGTCGGCACGGGCACCTGCGACAACTGCCACAACGGCAACCCGACGAAGGGCAAGCCGGGGACCCACATTCCGATCACGATCGCCACCGCGAAGTGCGATGCGTGCCACAAGTCGCAGGCCAGCTTCGCCACGTCGGTGACCATGAGCCACACGTCGGTCACGGGGATGTCGTGCAAGCTGTGCCACAACGGCAGCTACACCACGCAGGGTCCGCAAGGCGCCTTGGCGAAGCCCACCAACCACATCCCCGAGGCACAGTTGCTCAATGGTGCAGCCATGGAATGCAACGCTTGCCACACCAGCACCACCGCGTGGACGTTGAAGATGAATCACAACAGCAGCATGGGCAACGGGGCAGGATGGTGCAAGGCGTGCCATCAGACCGGCACAGCCTTCCTGGGCAGCATGGAGAAGAAATCACTGACCCACGACAAGAAGACCCCAGTGCCCACCGATTGCTCCATGTCTGGCTGCCACCGGCCGCTGGGCAACAAGGGCGCTGCCTACACCAAGTGGGACTGATCACAAAACGCACACCGGCCATGATCGCCGGGCTTTGAGGAAGAAAATGAATCGTTGGACCACCGCGCGCACTTGGCAGCCGGTCGCGCCGCTGGCGCTTTGCATCGGCGTGGCCCTGCCCGCCAGTGCGCAGATGATCGAGGACGTCGAGGTCCGCAGCGAGGGTACCCAGACGGTGTACGCGGTGCGGTTTGCCGCACCCATCAGCTACCAGCGTGCGGTGTCCGCGCGCTCGCGTGATCTGGTGCAGGCCTTCTACGAGTTTGCGCCATCGCGAGACCGGATCGAGGCCGTGGATGGGCAACGGCGCATTCTGGAAGGTTCGGCCGGGCTGCCAACGGTGACCATCACGGATGAGCCTGATCGAAGCCGGAACAGCCGCAAGTTGGTGATGCGGTTCGATGTGCCAACGCGCTTTCTGGTGCGCGCAGGCAAGTCGAATCGGGTGATCGAACTGGTGCTCTTGGGCGCCGGCACTCCGACGATGCCAGCGGCCGGCACGCCGCCTTCGCGCATCGCCGCGCCCGTGGTGCCCGCTCGGTCGACGCCTGCCCAGCAGTATCAGATCGTGTTGCAGCGGGCTTCGTCGCCCATCAACATGGACAGGCCTCTGCCCAAGGGCCTGGAGGACATCGAGCTGAACAATGCCGCACGGGTGGTGCAGGGCAAGACCGAGTATGAGCTGACGATCGGCCCCTTCAGCTCGCTGGATGCAGCGCGGGGCGCCTTGCGGCTGCTTGGCGCTTTCCCAGAAGCCCAGATCACCGAGCTGCGTGCCACGCCCCCGGCCCAAGCCGCCGGATCGGCCACTGCACCGCCTGCCGTGCAAGCCGCTGGCGCCCCGCCCGCAGCGGCCGCCGCGACTCAGCCGCCCACGGCGCAAGGTGCACCGGCCGCCGGAATGACCGGCCCGCAGGATCCACGTGGCCGCGAGTTGCTGGGCCAGGCCAAGGGGGCACAGGTCCGCGGCGACGATGTGGCGGCGGTGGCGTTGCTGGACGAGTTGCTGAACCTGCCGCCCACCACCTCGACCCGCGAGGCCCAGGCCCTGATCGGCGAGCTGCGATTGAAGCTGGGCGACATCGCCCGAGCGCGCGCCGAGTTCGAAACCTTCCTGAACCTGTTTGCGGATGGCCCGGACGCGCAGCGGGTGCGCGAACGGCTGGCTTCGCTGCCGGCGCCGGTGGCGGTGAAGGTGGAAGCGGAGAAGAAGCCGAGCTCGACGGCGACCTGGTCCGGCTCCTGGTCCCAAACCTACTTTGGCGGCCAATCGAAGACCCAGACCTTGCTCAAGGACACGCCGCTCGAGGGCCAGATTCCCCAGGTGGTGTCCGACTCCACCATTTCCGCCGTCGATCAGAAGCAGCTGCTGACGGGGGTGGACGTGGGCTGGCGCTACCGCGACGCGGACCAGGACATGCGCTTCGTGTTTCGCGATTCATTCACGGCCGACCTGATGCCGAACCGCGCCGACAAGAACAAGCTGACTGCGCTCTATGTCGACTACAAGCAGGTGGCCAGCGGCCTGTCGGCGCGCTTGGGTCGCCAATCGGGCCTGGGCGGCGGCGTCCTCGGTCGCTTCGATGGGGCCCTGCTCGGCTGGGCCTTCAAGCCAAAGTGGAAGCTCAATGCGGTGGCCGGCGTGCCCACGGACACCTTGCTCGACGCCAAGCGCCATTTCTATGGCGTCTCAGTCGACGCCGATGCCTTGCTGCCTCAAGTGGGGGGGTCGGTCTATGCGATCCAGCAGGTGATCGACGGCCATGTCGACCGCCGCGCATTGGGCAACGAGTTGCGCTACGTGAAGCCCAACGCCACCGTGTTCACGGTGCTCGAATACGACGTGTCGCTCAAGGGCTTGAATGTCGCCTCGGCGCAGGGCCTGTTCACGACCGAGGGCAACACCAGCATCAACGTGATGCTTGATCGGCGGGCCACACCGTTGCTGATGTTGGGCAATGCGCTGTTCTTTCAGCCACCCGGTGGGGCCATGCCACGTCGGATCTCCGACCTGCTCGGCATGCAGACCCTGGACGAGGCCAAGCGCTACGTCACCAGCACGACGGCCTACATGTCGCAGGCTTCGGCCAGCTTCACGACGCCGATCACGCCGCGCTGGCAGGCCGGGCTGGACCTGCGGCTGGTGAACGTGGGTGCGCTGGCACCCGTGGCCGAGATTCCCGAATTGGTCAACGGCCGCGCGGGCACCGGCAATCTTTGGACCCTCGGTGGGCAAGCCATCGGCACGAACCTGTATTCGCCGCGCGACACCCACGTGCTGATGATGTCGGCCGTGTCGGGCCCCGGACTGACCGGTTGGCTGGCCTCGTACAACAACATGTCGGTGCCCTGGACGCAATGGCAGCTGGAGCCTTCACTGCGGCTGTACCAGCAGAAGCAGCAGACCTTGACGGGCTCGATCCAGACGTCACGGGTGACGCCAGGCTTGCGCGTCAGCTACAAGCTGACCCAGAACTGGAGCATCGAATCCGACCTGAGCGTGGAGTTCAGCCGCACCCGCGGACTGAACCAGGATGAGTCCGGCCACCGGGTTTCATACTCGCTCGGCTACCGGTATGACCACTGATGGGCCATCGGCGCTTGAGAGTTGTCAAGGAAAGCGCCCGCCAAGCCCGATAGGATCGCGCCTGTCCTGTGCCGCGATGGCAACCCGCCACCGTGCGATCCCATAGCCTGTTCTCTTGCAAAACGCTTTCTCATCCCCGTCGACGGTTTCGGGCCCATTGGCCACGCGAGCATTGGCCTGCCGACGGGGCAGGCGCCTGCTCTTCAGTGACTTGGATTTGCAGCTCGAGCCGGGCACAGTGACCTGGCTGCGCGGCACCAACGGCAGCGGAAAGACCAGCCTGCTGCGCATCCTGTCCGGGCTGTCTCAGCCAGCTGAAGGGCAGGTGCTGTGGGGCGGGCTGCCGCTGCACCAGGCGGGCGCCGAGGCCCGACTGGGCACCGTCTACATCAGCCATGCCAACGCCCTGAAGGACGATCTCACCCTGGTGGAGGCCGTTGCATTCAACGCTGCGCTGTCGGGGCTCGATTCGCCGGCCTCACGCGCCGAGGCCGCGCTGGACGCGATGGGACTGCGGTCACGCCGGGATGCTGCGGTGCGCACCTTGTCGCAAGGCCAGCGCAGGCGCGGCGCTCTGGCGCGCTTGCGGCTGGACGATCGGCCTCGCACCTGGATCCTGGATGAACCGTTCGACGCGTTGGATGCCGCCAGCGTCGACGGCCTGAGTCGACTGATCGAAACCCACGCCCAGCGGGGTGGGGCGGTGTTGCTCACCAGCCACCAGCCGATTGCGTTGGCCGGCACGCGTGAATTCGACCTTGAACCGTTTCGCGCCGTCCCATGAGCAGCGTGGTCCTGTCCGTGATGCGGCGCGACCTGCTGCTGGCCCGAAGGCGCCAGGTGGAGGCGTTGCTGCCGCTGGGCTTCTTCGTCGTCGCGGCCGGGCTGTTCCCGATCGGGGTGAGCCCGGAACCCCAGGTGCTGCGGCAGATCGCACCGGGGGTGGTCTGGGTCTGCGCCTTGCTGGCGGCGATGCTGTCGGTGACGCAGATGTTCGCCAGTGACCATCAGGATGGCTCGCTCGAACAGATGCTGCTGGCGCCCCAACCCCTGGTGGGCATCGTGGTGGGCAAGGTGCTGGCACACTGGGTGTCGGCCAGCCTGCCGCTCGTGATTGCGGCACCCTTGCTGGGGGTGTTGTTCGACATGCACCCCACGTCGATCGCCTGGCTGGGTCTGAGCCTGTTGATGGGCACGCCCATCCTCAGCCTGCTCGGTGCAGTGGGCGCTGCCCTGACACTGGGGCTGCGCAGCGGTGCGGCGCTGGTCTTTCTGTTGGTTTTGCCGTTGACAATACCGGCCTTGATCTTTGGCACCGGCGCAGTGCTGGCCGTCGACGGCGGGCAGTCACCTCAGGCGCACTTGTCGCTGCTGGGTGCCCTGTTGATCGTCACCGCGCTGGGCGCGCCCTGGGCCACCGCGTCGGCATTGCGCATTTCGATGGATTGAACCGATGAAGCAACAAGCACTGCAGCCCGGCCTGCGCTGGAGCACCTTTTCCGCGCCCTCGCGCTTCTATGGGTTGGCCGGACGCTGCGTCCCGTGGATGTGGGCCGCCTGCTTGCTGCTGGCGGCGGCCGGTCTGTATGTCGGCCTGCTTCTGGCCCCCACCGATGCCACTCAGCATGACGCCTATCGTGTGATCTTCATTCACGTGCCGGCGGCGCTGCTGTCGATGCTGATTTACGTCGTGATGGCCTTCTGGGCCGCCTGGGGCTGGATCTTCAATGCCCGCATGGCCTCGATGTACGCCCGCGCCTTGGCCCCGACCGGCGCCGTTCTGACCTTCATCACCCTGTGGACCGGGTCGTTGTGGGGCAAACCCACCTGGGGCACGTGGTGGGTGTGGGACGCGCGGATCACCTCTTACTTCATACTGCTGCTGCTCTACGTCGGCTACATCGCGCTCACCGAGGCCATCGACGACGTGCGTCGATCGGCGCACGCCGGGGCCTTGCTGGCCCTGGTGGGCGTGGTCAACATCCCGATCATCTATTTCTCGGTGCGCTGGTGGAACACCTTGCACCAGGGGCAGACGATCAAGATGACCGGCACCTCGATGGAGCAGACCATGCGCCTGTCCATGTGGTTGATGATGTTCAGCTTCTGGGCGTATACCTTCGCCGTGGCCTTCACCCGCTCGCGGGCCATCGTGCTCGAGCAGGAGGCCGACACCGAGTGGGTCAAGGCCCTGAGCGCGGGCACCGCAGGAACCAAACCATGATCTGGAACTCATTCAATGACTTTTTGAACATGGGCGGCTACGGCCTCTATGTCTGGGGTTCGTACGGCGTCACCCTGCTGGTGATGGTGATCGAACCGCTGCTGGCGCAAAGGCGCCTGCGCAACGCGCGGCAAGCGGCCGCTAGGGAGAACTCGGCATGAAACCTCGGCACAAACGAGCGGCGATCATCGTCGGCGCACTCGGCGCATTGGGGGTGGCGGTGGCCTTGGTGCTCAACGCCTTCAACAGCAATCTGGTGTTCTTCTACACCCCCACCCAGATCGCCTCGAAGGAGGCGCCGCAGGGCCGCACCTTCCGTGTCGGCGGACTGGTCGAGGCCGGCAGCGTGGTGCGCGACGGCGTGACCGTGCGCTTCACCGTCACCGACACCGCCAAGACCGTGCCGGTGCGTTTTGAAGGCGTGCTGCCCGACCTGTTCAAGGAAGGCAAGGGCGTGGTGGCCCAGGGACAACTGGGCGCCGATGGCGTGTTCGCGGCACGCGAGGTGCTGGCCAAGCACGACGAGAACTACATGCCGCCCGAGGCCGCCGAAGCCTTGAAGCAGGCCGGCTCGATGAAGGGCCAGACCACGGTGGTGCAGAACGGGGCGAGCAAGTGATTCCTGAACTCGGACATTTCCTCCTGATCATGGCGCTGGGTGTGGCCTTGCTGCAGGGTGTGTTGCCCCTGGCGGGCGCACAACGGGGCAGGGCAGACTGGATGCAACTGGGCCGGCCACTGGCCTGGTCGCAACTGGCGTTGGTGGCGGCCTCGTTCGCCTGTCTGACGCTGGCGTTTGTGCGACATGACTTTTCGGTGCTTTACGTGGCATCCAATTCCAACTCGGCCTTGCCGCTGCCCTACCGCTTTGCCGCAGTGTGGGGCGGACACGAAGGTTCGCTGTTGCTGTGGCTGTTGATGCTCAACGTCTGGACGGTGGCGGTCGCCGTCTACAGTCGCAGCCTGCCGGCCGTGTTCGTGGCGCGGATCCTGGGCGTGTTGGGGCTGGTCGCCGTGGGCTTCCTGCTGTTCACCTTGATCACCTCCAACCCGTTCGAGCGCCTGATCCCCGCCGCGGCCGACGGCCGCGATCTGAACCCCTTGCTGCAGGACCCTGGCATGGTCATCCATCCGCCCATGCTCTACATGGGCTACGTGGGTTTCTCGGTGGCCTATGCATTTGCCATCGCCGCACTGCTGGGCGGCAATCTGGATGCCACCTGGGCGCGCTGGACTCGGCCGTGGACCACGGCAGCCTGGATCTTCCTCACCTTTGGCATCGGCCTGGGCAGCTGGTGGGCCTACAACGAGCTGGGCTGGGGCGGCTGGTGGTTCTGGGACCCGGTTGAAAACGCATCCTTCATGCCGTGGCTGGTGGGCACCGCCTTGATCCACTCACTGGCCGTGACCGAGAAGCGTGGCAGCTTCAAGGTCTGGACCGTGCTGCTGGCCATCGTCGCGTTTTCGTTGTCGCTGATGGGCACCTTCCTGGTCCGCTCGGGCGTGCTGTCGTCGGTGCATGCCTTTGCCACCGACCCACGCCGTGGCCTGTTCATCCTGGCCTTTCTGGTGATCGCCATCGGTTCTTCCCTGGTGCTCTACGCCTGGCGTGCACCAACGGTGGGTCTGGGTCAACGCTTTGCGCTGGTCTCCAAGGAATCGATGCTCTTGGTGAACAACATGCTGCTCGCCGTGGCCACCGGTGCGGTGCTGCTGGGCACGCTGTATCCGCTGTTCCTCGACGCCATGGGCCTGGGCAAGATCTCGGTCGGGCCGCCGTACTTCGACTCGGTCTTCGGCCTGTTGATGGCCCCTCTGCTCTTCATGATGGGCATCGGGCCCCTGACGCGCTGGAAGAGCGACGAGCCCGGTAGCCTGGCGCGCCGTTTGCGTTGGGCGTTGCCGGCCGCGCTGCTGGCCGCTCTGGGGGTGACCTGGGCGGCGGGGCGCATTGCGCCGCTCACGGTGGGCGGGCTGACCCTGGCGTTCTGGATCGTCGCCAGCCAAGGCGTGGACCTGCTGGAGCGCTTGCGCCCCCGCGGCCAACACACCAACGTGCTGGCGCGCCTGCGGCTGTTGCCCCGCGCCTATGTCGGCATGCTGGTGGCGCACCTTGGCATTGCCGCGTTCACCTTCGGCGTGGCGATGGTCAAGACCTACGAGATCGAGCGTGACGTGAAGATGGGGCCGGACGCCAGCACCGAACTGAATGGGTACCGGTTCCGCATGCAGTCGGTCCGGGAGATCAAGGGCCCGAACTACACGGCCGCACAGGGTCTGATCGAAGTCAGCCGGAATGGCCAGGTGATCGCAATGCTGGAGCCCGAAAAGCGCATCTACCGGGTGCAAAGCAACCCCATGACCGAAGCGGCGGTGGACAGCAACCTGCTGCGCGACCTCTACATCTCCATGGGCGAGCAATTGCCCAATGGCGACTGGATCGTGCGCGTGCAGCACAAGCCCTTCATCGTGTGGATCTGGGGCGGGTGCTTGATCATGATGCTGGGGGGTGTCCTCGCGGCCAGCGATCGCCGGTATCGACTGCGCCAGACGCAAAACGCGACATCGCCCAATGCTTCGGCAAGCACTGCAGGAGGCGCTGCATGAGAACCCGGCTGCTGTGGCCGCTGGCCATCTTTCTCGTGCTGGCGGTGTTTCTGGGCGTCGGGCTGCAGCTCGATCCGCGCGAGGTGCCGTCTCCTTTGGTGGGCAAGCCTGCGCCCGTGTTCAAGGCGCCCAGTCTGATCCAGCCGGACAAGCTGTTGCGCAAGGAGGATCTGCTGGGCAGGGTCTGGATGCTCAATGTGTGGGCCTCGTGGTGCGGTGCCTGCCGCGACGAGCATCCCGTGCTGGTGGCCTATTCACGTGCCGGAGGCGTGCCGCTGTATGGCCTGAACTACAAGGACAAGCGCGAGGACGGCATGGGTTGGTTGAATCAGTTTGGCAACCCCTACACCGATTCGCTGTTCGATCCGGATGGTCGGATCGGGATCGACTACGGCGTCTACGGCGTGCCCGAGACCTTCGTGATCGATCAGGCCGGCGTGATTCGCTACAAGCACATCGGCCCGGTGACGCCGCAGGTGCTGCGCGACAAGATCGAGCCGCTGCTGAAGCAACTCAACAAGGCCTGAGCTCACCATGACATTCACCTCAAACCGCGGGTTGGGGCGGGCGCTGCGCGCACTGGCGTTGGGCCTGTGCATCGCCACTGGCGCGGGCATGGCGATGGCTGCAGATGCGCCGTCGGCCTCGGCCAATCCGGAACTCGAAGCGCGCATGATGGCCATGGCGGCCGAATTGCGCTGCCTGGTCTGCCAGAACCAGACCATCGCCGATTCGCATGCCGGCCTGGCAGAAGACCTGCGCCAGCAGATCCGCGAGATGCTTGCGAAGGGCCAGAGCGAGCGCGAGATCATGGACTACATGACCCAACGCTATGGCGACTTCGTGCTCTACCGTCCGCCGTTCAAGGCCACCACCGCACTTTTGTGGGTGGGCCCGGCCGTCCTGATGGTGTTTGCGCTCGGCACGCTGGTGGTGGTGTTGCGTCGCCGCCAGCGTCTGGGTGATGAAGCCTTTGATCCCGAAGACGCCTTGGTCGCTTCCAATTCCAACTCCGAGCCGCCAGCGGCGCGCTGAATCGCTGCGAAACACGGCACCTTGCGAGATCACCTGAAAACATGTCCCGAATCGATGAATTGAAGCAACAGATTGCGCAGCTGGATGTCCTGATCCGTGACGGCGTGTTGACCGGCGAGGCGGCAAGGGAAGCGCGCACGCGGCTGGAGGCCGACCTGCTCGCTCAGGTGCTGCACAGCGGCGAGACGAATGCCGCGGCACGCGCGAGGGGACATGTCGCCGCGACACCATCGCCCATGCAGGCCACACCACCGGCGTCGGCCGTGGTGCCGGTGTCCGGCAGGATGAAGCTGGGCCTCGCGGTGTTCGTGCTGGTGTTTGCCGGCGCAGGGTACCTGTGGCTGGGCAATCGCACGGGATTGGCCATCGAACCAGGCATGGCGGGACCCGCTGGCGGTGCCGAAAGCGCGCAGGGCGCGGCGGGCGCGGCCAGCTCGGCTCACGCCATGGGCGTGGGCCAGATCGAGGGCATGATCGCGCGGCTGGCCGAGCGACTGAAGGCCTCGCCCGAAGACGCCGAAGGCTGGGCCATGATGGGGCGATCCTATGCAGTGCTGGGGCGACACAGCGAGGCCATGTCGGCCTTTCGAAAGGTCGTCGAGCTCAAGCCCAAGGACGCCCAAGGCTATGCCGATCTCGCCGATGCGATGGGATCGGCGAATGGCCGCAGCCTGGATGGCGAGCCCGAGAAGTTGATCAAGCAGGCGCTGAGCCTGGACCCGAAGAATCCCAAGTCGCTGTTCCTGTCCGGCACCCTGGCCTTCAATCGCAACGATGCGGCCACGGCCGCAAAGCAGTGGGAGCTGGCCATGCGGGGCATGGACCCGGCGAGCGACATGGCCCAACAGTTGCAAGGTGCGCTGGACGAGGCACGGCAACGCGCGGGTCTGCCGCAACTTCAATTGGCCGCCGTGGCGGCGGGGGAGGCCCCCTCCGGTTCGCCCGCGGCCGGCACGGCCACCGGCGCTGCAGGCATGGTGGCCGCGGCGACGCCACCGGCCGCCAGCGCTGGCCCCGAGGCCATCACCGGGCGGGTCACGCTGGCCGCCAGCCTGAAGGCAAAGGCCGCGCCAGACGATGCGGTGTTCATCTTTGCACGCGCGGTGGGTGGGGGCAAGGCGCCGCTGGCCATCCTGCGCAAACAGGTCAAGGACCTGCCCTTTGATTTCACACTCGACGACACGCTGGCGATGAGCCCGGCCATGCGGCTGTCCACCGTCAAGGAGGTACAGGTGGGCGCGCGCATCAGCAAGAGCGGCACGGCGATGCCGCAGCCGGGCGACCTGCAGGGCCTGTCGGGCACGCTGAAGGTGGGCGCGAAGGGCATCGTGCTCGAAATCGCCGAAACGGTGCCATGACGCCTGCCCAGGGCCAGCTCGCCGTGGCCCGTCCTCCCGACATCAACGATCGACCGAACACCCCATGAGCCAGCCCGCCACGACCGACCTGTGCGACGCCTTCAAGAACGCCACCGATGGCCAGTTCCGCGTCTTGCCGCCAGTCTTCCGCGACTTCGGCGGGCTGGGCACCTTCAGTGGCCCGGTGACCACCGTGAAGTGCCATGAGGACAACACGCTGGTGAAGGCGGCGGTGGATTCGCCCGGCCTTGGGCGTGTACTGGTGGTGGACGGTGGAGGCTCGCTGCGGCGCGCATTGGTGGGTGGCAACCTGGGTGCGGCGGCCGCGCGCAATGGCTGGGCGGGTGTGGTGGTGGATGGATGTGTGCGCGATGTGGCCGAATTGGCGCGTTGCTCAGTGGGCATCCGCGCCCTGGCTGCGATGCCACTGCCCACGGAGAAGCGCCACCAGGGGCAGGTGGACGTACCCGTTCAGGTGCAAGGTGTGTGGGTGCGCCCCGGCGACTGGCTGGTGGCGGACGCCGACGGCATCGTGGTGATGCCCGGGCCGCCCGCCTCATCCCACGCGCCATGATTCCGGGCACACCGGAGGCCATCGAACGGGTTGCGGAACGCTGCCGGCGTCTGGTGAAGCGGCGCGCACTGATGGCCGCCGGCGTGGCCATGGTTCCTCTGCCGGGTCTGGATTGGCTCACCGACATCGGCGTGCTGGTGCGCCTGCTGCCCGAAATCAACCAGGCCTTCGGCTTGTCCGCCGAGCAGGTCGAACGTCTGTCACCGCAACGGCGGGTGGTCGTCTACAAGGCCTTGTCGGCGGCCGGGGGCATGGTGGCGGGCCGCATCGTCACCCGCGAAGTGGTGCTGCAGTTGCTCAAGCTCGTGGGGGTGCGCCTCAGCACCCAACAGGCGGCCAAGTACCTGCCCATTGCCGGTCAGGCGCTGTCGGCGGCGCTGACCTACTCGGCACTCAAATTCGTATGCCAGCAGCACATCGCGCAATGCGAAGCCGTTGCCCGTCAACTGCAGCTGACCATGTCCCGCGTGGATGCCAGCTAGAATCCGTCGCTTCGGGGTGTAGCGCAGCCTGGTAGCGCATCTGGTTTGGGACCAGAGGGTCGAAGGTTCGAATCCTTTCACCCCGACCAATTCGAAGGACACGCGCGGCCGGGACGGCTGCGCTTCCTGACCGCGACGATCCAGCGGCGCGATGGCGCAGCCAAGCCAGACATCGAAGCGCTGGAATTGCCCTGACCCAGGCGATGCTGAGCCGCAGTGCGCAAGGTGCGCTTCGATCGCTTTCGCGAGCAGTTGCATTGACCTGAAGGTGGTGGATCATGCAGCCAGCAGACCACCCGGGCATTGGGGTTGTGCCGTCGATTGCGCACCGTCGATTGCGCAGATTGGCACAGGGGGTGGCGTCTGCTATGGTCAATGCGTGCGCCGCCATCTGCTGGGGGCGATTTCAACGACCAGACCTGTCACGGAGGCCCTCGGCCATGAACCGGCACGGCTTGACTCGAATCGCCACGGCGCTGGCGCTTTCCGCGATGCTGGCAGGGTGTGGCGGTGGTGATCGCCCGACCGCCAACGTTCATCCCTTGACCAATGCCGCTGCGGCGGCCGTGCCTGGTGCCACCCTGCCAGGCATTGAAGGACGCAAGCGCGCGCTGGCCGTGACTGCCACCATCGATGCCACGATGCTGTTTGAGTGGATCGAGAAGGAATATCCCGATCTGTTTCCTGCCGGGCCACAGAACCAACCACTCACGGCTGGCGGGATGAGCTACACGCTGCGCTATTACCCGCCGCCGGCTGACAACTACGCCGGTGTTGGCAGTGATCGCAACGTCTATGGCCTGGGCGCGTTCACCAACAATGAGATCAAGAACTTTGGTCCACTTTCCACCTTTACCTGCACCGTTGCGCCGGACCTTTGCGTGCCGGCATTGAGGACCGCCATTGCCGAGCGTTTTGGCGTGGCCAACTATCCGGTGGGCGCAGCGATCGAGCCGACATCCATCACGAAGGCGCCGGATTCCAGTCTCCTGACCAAGCACTTCAGCAGCATCACCGCCGAGAACGTGATGAAGCCAAACGTCCTCTGGCCCAATGCGCCTGGCAGTTCCACGGCGCCGGCCGCCGCGCCAAACTTCACGCAGGCGGACGCGCTGGCCAGTTTTGCCGCTGCCAACAACCTCCAGTTGCGGGGCCACACCCTGCTGTGGCACCAGTCTGCGCCGGGATGGTTCTTCGCCGGCGACACCAGCGACCCGGCCAACTACCGCGCCGCCGTGCGACAGCGCCTGCGCAACTACATCTTCGCCGTGGTCCAACATTTCCCCGACGTCTACGCCTGGGATGTGGTCAACGAAGTGGCCAGCGACACCCAGAATGCCAGCAATCCTTATCGCACGAACAGCCCCTGGTACCAGGCCTATGGCGTCGGAGGCAACGACGGGTCTGAGTACGTGCGCGACGCGTTTTTGTTCGCAACCCAGGCACGGGCCTCGATCGGCCGCAACAGCGCCAACATGAAGCTGATGCTGAACGACTACAGCACGGAACAACCCGGCAAGCGCGCAAACGTCATCCAGATCCTTCGCGATGTCCTCAAGGCCGGCACGGGTGCGGACATCAACGGCGTCGGTCATCAGTTCCATCTGCAGGTCGGCGCGAACGTGGCCGAGGTCAGTGCGGCCTTCGCAGCGGTTGAGGGGGTGTCGGGCGCTCTGGTCAATCATGTGACCGAGCTCGACGTCTCCATCTACGCGGACCCGGGCAATTGTTTTTCTGCACTCAGCATCCCGCCCTGCTTGGCCGACTATGGCACTGTCCCATCGCCGGCAGTGCTCTCACAACAGGCCACTCTGTATCGCGCACTGTTCGACGCGTTCCATCGTCCGAGCGTCACGTCGGTGACCCTATGGGGCATCGCAGACAACCACACGTGGCTCAACAGTTTTCCGGTACAGCGCACCAATCGGCCGCTGTTGTTCGATACGGCGGGCCAGCCGAAGTGGGCCTTCTGGACGGTGGTCGATCCGAAATTCGTGGTGCCTTAGCGGGCGGAACAACCCGGCCCAAGAACCCGTCGGACCCGGTGCAATCGCGGGGCTTGGTTGGGCGTTCTGTTGGCCTGCCCGGAGGGACTCGAACCCCCGACCTGTTGCTTAGAAGGCAACTGCTCTATCCAGTTGAGCTACGGGCAGCAGGGGCGATTCTAGGAGCCTGCACCGATAAGCTTTAGCGCTGCGCGAGCTGGCGCTTGCCGAACAGGATCTCGCGCTCGCGTTCGCCGGTGATGGGCTTGCGCAGGTCGGCCAGCACCTCCACGCCCCGTTGCACGGCGGGGCGGGCGCCGATTTCGTCGAACCAACCCTTCAGGTGAGGGTGGTCGGCCCACTCGATGCCCTGGTTCTTCCAGGACCGCAACCACGGGAAGACCGCGATGTCGGCGATCGAGTATTCGTTGCCCCCCAGGTAGCGAGAGTTGGCCAGGCGCTTGTTCATCACGCTGTACAGGCGCTTGGCCTCATTGGTGTAGCGCTCGATCGCGTAGGGCAGCTTCTCGGGAGCGTAGATTCGGAAGTGATGGGCCTGACCCAGCATGGGTCCGACGCCACCCATCTGAAACATCAGCCATTGCAGCACCTCGTACTTGGCCCGCGTGCTCGCCGGCAGAAAGCGCCCTGTCTTGCCAGCCAGGTAAAGCAGGATGGCACCCGACTCGAACAAGCTGATGGGCAGGCCGTCGGGACCATCGGGGTCGGTGATTGCAGGGATCTTGTTGTTCGGGCTGATGGCCAGGAACTCGGGCGCAAATTGCTCACCGGCACCGATGTTGACCGCATGGGCGCGGTACTTCAGCCCACATTCCTCCAACATGATGTGAACCTTGTGGCCGTTGGGTGTAGGCCAGGAATACACTTCCAGCATTGCGATTGCCTCGTTGGTGGTCTGCTCGACCCCACTCTAAACCATGCTGGATTCGCTGCGGCGCCTTTGGAACAAAGGCTCGAACCAAGCTGAATTGGCACCGATCAAGGCCTGGGCGGATTCGCGGGGCTACGAATGCCGCATGGTGCGCGACGGTGAAGGCTGCATGGTGGAACCTGCCGGCCCTCATCCGAACTGGCGCATCGAGTGGGGCGCCTCTCAGCGCAGCTACATCGAAGGTCGGGAACTGCGCATCATTGGTGAACTGGGCACCCCCAAGGATCTGATGGCCCTGGTGCTCACCCGGCCTTTGATGGAGTCGATGGAAAGGCAGGTCTTCGAGGAATACGTCGAGGACGTGCAGACCCGAATCGACACGGCAACGCCAGCCGAAATGCGTTGGCTGGTGATGTACACGAAGCTGCTGGGCACCGAACTGGGCCGCTTGCGCGAACGCTATGCGGCGGTGAGCAGCGTGAAGGGATGGCTGGTGCAGTGGCTCGGCGGCCCGCTCAACGACGCCTTGGCGGCCACCCTGGATGTGGCCAACGGCCAAGACCCGATGGTGATGACCGTGCAGCGCGGGCGCTTGACACTGCGCACGCCCATGGCCAGCGCAGACACCGCTGCAATGGTGATGTGGCTGTCGGTGTTCGAGCACGCCCTTCGCGAGGGCCGTCGTTTGAACCAGGAGTGGCAGGAGTCGGCGGACACCAGCCACAGCACGCAGCCTGCCGCGTGGGACAAGTCCATGCTGCCGGGCGACGACGGCGTTTGAGCGCCCCCAGGCCGGCGACATTTGTCGTCCGCCATCCGGCATGTAGGCCGGATGGCCCTCGCCAGCCACAAAGCGCCTTTCGGGCCTTAGTGCGCGGGCTCGGCCCCCCCAGGGGGTGGGTCAACTCGGGAGCGGCCCCTCGTTGACTCAAGAGCGACACCGCGCAGTGGCCGTGCCCGTCGCGTCAGCCGGCGCGCTCTGCAAAAGCCCAGGCCATCTTGGCCAGCAAAGGTGTCGCGCTGCCGGTGGCACGGGCTTGCGGACTCGCTGCCGTGCCATCCACAACCCGACGGGCAATGCCCTGCGTGATCGCCGCCAGGCGGAACAGGTTGTAGGCCAGGTAGAAGTTCCAGTCGGCCAGCAGCAGTTCGGGGTCGCCACGCTCCGTTCGCTGGCAGTAGCGCTCGATGTACGCGCGCTCCGAAGGAATCCCGAGCTCGGCCGTGTCCATGCCACCGATGCCGCGAAATGTGCCAGGCGGGATGTGCCATGACATGGCGTGGTAGCTGAAGTCGGCCAGCGGGTGCCCGATGGTGGAGAGTTCCCAATCGAGCACCGCCACGATGCGCGGCTCGTCCGGGTGAAAGATCAGGTTGTCCAATCGGTAGTCGCCGTGCACGATGGAGACCTGCGTCTCGTCCAGCGCACTGGGCGGCAGGTTGGCAGGCAACCAGTCGATCAGGCGGTCCATCTCCGGGATGGGCTCGGTGATGGACGCCACGTATTGCTTGGACCAACGTCCGATCTGCCGCGAGAAGTAGTTGCCCGGCTTGCCGAAGTCCGTGAGGCCCACGGCGCGCACATCCACGCTGTGCAAGGCCGCGATGACGCGGTTCATCTCATCATAGATCTCAGCGCGTCGAGGCTTGTCCAAGCTGGGCAGGGCCTGCTCCCAGAACACGCGGCCTGGCACGAATTCCATGATGTAGAAGGCACGGCCGAGCACGGCCTCGTCTTCGCAAAGCACGTGCATGCAGGCCACGGGCACTGGCGTGAGTGCCAGCGCATTCATCACTCGAAACTCGCGTTCGATGGCGTGCGCGGACGGCAACAGCTTGGCCACCGGGCCTGGCTTGGTGCGCATCACATAGGCGCGTGACGGCGTCACCAGCTTGTAGGTGGGATTGGACTGGCCCCCCTTGAACTGCTCGACCGTGAGCGGGCCCTCGAATTCCGGCAAGTGCAGCGCCAGCCAGGTCTCGAGCCTGGCCAGGTCAAAGGCATGCTGGGTGGTCATCTCGCGGGTGCCGGTGAACTGGTCCATGGGGCTGCTTGTGGTCTGAGTTTGTGGGCTGGCAAATGTGCAATGCGACAAGGTCAGCGACCGGCGATGGCCAGCAGCTTGGCGGTGGACAACACCACCAGCCTGGTGGGCTCGACACGCACCGCGCCCTCGCGCTCGAATCCCTTGAGTTCCTGGTTCACACGCTGTCGCGATGCACCCAGCAATTGGGCCAGATCCTCCTGCGCCAGTTGCAGTCCGATGCGGATTTCCTCCCCTTGCTCGATGCCGTAGCTCTTGGCCAGCAGCATGATCTGCTTGGCCAGGCGCGCGGCCAGGGGCTTGGTGTTGAGGTCTTCGAACTGATTGAACATCAAGCGCAGACGACGGCAGTTCAGCCTCAGCAGTGCCTCGTAGAGTTCGGTGTGCTGGACCAGCAGTTCCTTGAAGTCGGCTTTCCTCACCGACAGCAAGGTCGTCTCGCCATGGGCATCGGCATCATGGGTGCGCGGCAGGCCATCGAACAAGGCAATGTCGCCGAACCAGGTGCCCGGCTCGCAATAGGTGAGGGTGACCTGCTTGCCCGACAGGGAGACCAGCGAGACGCGCACGGCACCACGGGCCACACCGCACCACTCTTCGGCCGGCGAACCGCGCGATGCCAGCGGTGTGCCGTCGCTCAACCTGCGCACATAGGCCCGCGACAGGATCGCTTGGCGCAGCGGCAAGGACAGCTTCGAGAACCACGCACCGGATTCAATGTTGTGTCGCTCGTCGATGGTCAGAACGGGGATATTCATGCCTTGTCTCAGGTGCGACAGAGTTGTCGGGCTCGGCGGGCATTTTCCATCACACGGCAGTGCGACGTGCGGTGGCTGTGCGCAGGACTTCTGCTCGGTTCGATGGAGTCGGTCGCTCGCGGGCTCAGGGCACGAGGCAAGCGCCAATTTGTGCCGAGGCACATTGCGCACGCCATCGACCCCTGGCAGAGCCGATCGCCGGCCAGGTCACCCCTGCGTGCTAGAGTGAAACGAGCTCTTCCACAGCCGCCATGCGGCCTTGAATTCGTCGCATGCGCACGCCCCCACTGGCCCTGGTCGTTTGCAGTTTGGCCGCCATGCTGCTGCCTTCAGGCGGGCATGCGGCGAGCTTCGGTGCGGTGCCCGCCAATGTGCCCCTGGGTCGACCCTTGGCGATGGCCGTGCCCTTGCGATTGGACGAGGGCGAGGCGTTTGACGCTGAGTGCGTGGCGGTTGAAGTGACGCTGGGTGATCGGCGCGTGCCCGCGGAAAAGCTGCAATGGGCGTTGCAGCCAGGCCCACAGCCGCGCGATCGCGTGTTGCGCGTCGTGACGCTCATTGCCATGGATGAGCCGCTCGTCACCGTGCAGTTGTCGGTGGGCTGCTCGCCGCGAACAACGCGTCGGTTCACCTTGCTGACCGACCCGGGCACGTCCAACGTGACGCAGGCCGTTGCTGATGCTGCCGTAGCGCGCGACACGCCGACCGCAGCAGCGCGAGCGTCCGCTGCGAAGACCCTTGAACCACTGGCGGCGAACCCGCAGCCAGGCGGTCAACGCGAGAGTAGCAGGCCCGCAGCACCCACTGAGCCTGCCTTGAAGCCGGCGTCTCGGGGCGCCAAGCCTGAAGCCCGCCTGCCAGATGTGGCCCGCCAATCGGTGCCTGAGCCTTCAGTGGGCAGCGCTGCGGACGCGGCGTTGCAGGCAGCCAGTGCCGCGGAGGCGACTGCGTCGGCCGCGGCTGCGCGCGTCAAGGCGCTGGAGGAGCAGGTGCAGCGCTTGACCACGGACGCCGCATCGCTTCAGGCCGAGAGTCGCCAGCAGCGGGCCCGATCGACCGCCAGCGATGCCCCCTTGGACGGATGGATCTGGAGCGTGGCCGCCATGTTCGGCCTGGCGGCCGGTGGGTGGGTGTGGTGGTGGCGCCGCACGCAGCGTGCAAGGACAGCAAGGCCGCCAGTCGAAGGGTCTGATTCAGACGGCGCGCTCGACGACACCGACCCCGGCGGTGGCCAGACCACGGATGCTGCACCCACGTTGATGCCGCCAGAGCTGTCGTCGGCGACGCAAGCCGCCCCGCCACCCACAATGCCGGCCCCTGCCAGCGTTGCGCCTGCGAATGCGGTGATGCATGAGACCGGCTGGACCACGGCACCGGCGCCGCGTGAAGTGTCGGTCGAAGAGCTGATCGACCTCGAACAACAGGCCGAATTCTTTGTGGCCTTGGAGCAGGACGATGCGGCCATCGATCTCTTGGTGGGCCACATTCGCAGCACGGGCGGCAGCAGTCCGCTGCCCTACCTGAAACTGCTGGAGATCTATCGCCGGCTGGGTGACATCGACAACTACGAACGAACCCGTGCGCGGTTCAATCAGCGTTTCAACGCCTACGCGCCCGACTGGAGTGCCGATCTTCAGCACGGACGGCTGTTGGACGACTACCCCGAGGTCATGTCGCGCCTGCAAGGTGCCTGGCCCGATCCCCTGGACGCCATGGCCGAATTGGAGGCCTTGTTGTTCCGCAAGGCCGACGGGCAGATGTTCGAGTTGCCGGCCTACCGCGACGTCTTGTTGCTCTATTCCCTGGCACGCGATCTGCTGCAGCGCCGCGCCCCACCGGCAGTCGCGATCGATCTGCTGTTGCCATTGGAGCCGACGGGCGTAGCCGATGGGGCGCCGCGACCGTCCATCGTTTCCTGGATGGACGACACCCAACCACTGCCGCGCCATGTGCCTGCCGATCGGCCCACGGAACCAGCGCCGCTGGACCTGGACCTCGGCCGGGTCGAGTCCTTGGATGGTGATTTCACCCTGCCTGGCCGCCGCACCGATTCCGGCCATGGGCAGGATGAAAGCCGCTTCGTCGACTTCAGCGACCCGGGCCCCGAACCGAAGCAACCACCTCGGTCATAGCCTGGAAAGTCGCTGCAGGGCGGCTTGCAGCGTCTCATCGCGTTTGGCGAAGCAGAAGCGGGCCATGCCTTGGTTCCGACGGTCATCGTAGAAGGCCGACAGCGGAATCGCCGCGACGCCGACTTCGGTCGTTAGCCAGCGGCAGAAGTCCTCCTCGGACAGGCTGCTGATCGCGCTGTAGTCCACGCACTGAAAGTAGCTTCCTTCGCTGGGCAGCAGGCGGAACCGGGTCTTGGCCAGGCCGTCGCGAAACAGGTCGCGCTTGCGCTGGTAGAACGCTGGCAGTCCCAGGTAGGGCGCGGGATCGGCCATGTAGGCCGCCAGTCCCAACTGCATGGGGGTGTTCACCGTGAACACATTGAACTGGTGCACCTTGCGGAATTCAGCCATCAGGGGCGCCGGGGCCGCCACGAAGCCAACCTTCCAGCCGGTGACATGGTAGGTCTTGCCGAAACTGGACACGACAAAGGTACGCGCGGCGAGCTCGGGCAGGGCGGCGGCGCTGGCGTGTTGTTCACCGTCGTAGACCATGTGCTCGTACACCTCGTCCGAGATCAGCAGCACATCGGTGGGCCGCAGAATCTCGGCCAGGACCTGCATGTCGGCGGCCCGCCAGATGGTGGCGCTGGGGTTGTGTGGGGTGTTGACGATGATCGCCCGCGTGCGCGGATTGACCGCGGCGCGGATGGCGTCGAAATCGGGCCGAAAGCTGCCCGCCTTCAGCGCCACCCGCACCACCTTGCCGCCGGCCAACTCGATGTTGGGCACGTAGCTGTCGTAGCAGGGCTCCAGCACGATCACTTCGTCGCCGGGGCCTACGATGGCGAGCACCGAGGTGAGGATGCCCTGCGTGGCTCCTGCGGACACGGTGATCTCGCTCACCGGGTCGTAGCGATGGTGGTACAGCGCCTGCACCTTGTCGGCAATCGCCTGGCGCAGAGGCAGCACGCCCGCCATGGGGGGGTACTGGTTGTGGCCGTCGCGCATGGCCTGTGCCACCGCATCGATCAGCTTGGAATCGCCGTTGAAGTCCGGAAAGCCCTGGCCCAGATTGACCGCACCATGTTCGGCCGCCAGCGCCGACATCACGGTGAAGATGGTGGTGCCGACGTTGGGCAGGCGACTGGGCGGGAAAGGGGTGCGAAAGTTGGTTGGGCTCATGGCATCAGAGGTCGTAGGTGTCGGGCTGGCCGGTCATGGCGCGTTCGATCAAGGGGCGAGACAGGCGGTCGGAAAGCAACTCGGCAAACGCGTACACGAACTGGCGCAGATAGGCGCCTCGCTTGAAGGCCACGCGCGAGGTGTTGTAGCCGAACAGGTGACCCACTGGGCGCCACGCCAGGTCGCCACCAGGCGGGTCGTCCTTCACGGCCATCTCGGCCACGATGCCCACCCCCAGACCCAAGCGCACATAGGTCTTGATGACGTCGGCGTCGATGGCCTCGAGCGCGATGTTGGGGACCAGCCTGGCCCTGGCAAAGGCCGCGTCCACGCGCGACCGACCGCTGAAGGTGCGGTGGTAGGTGACCAGCGGCTCGACGGCAATCTGTTCCAGGGTCGGGCGTTCGACCGAGGCGAGCGGATGCTCGGGGGGCACGACGATCACATGCTGCCACTCATAGCAGGGCAAGGTGACCAGCCCGGGCGCATCGGTGAGCAGTTCGGTGGCCAGGCCGATTTCAGCCACGTCGTCGATCAACATCTTCGCCACATCGCCCGGGGTGCCCTGGTGCAGCACCACCTGCACCTTCGGGAAGCGCTTGCGCAGTTGGGCCACCGCATTCGGCATGAAGTAGCGGGCTTGCGCATGCGTGGTGGCGATGGACAGGGTGCCCGACTCCTGTTTGGAGTATTCGTCGCCGATGCGTCGCAGGTTGGCCACCTCGCGCATGATGACCTCCACGGCTTTGAGCACCTGTTGACCCGGTTCGGTGACGCGACGGATGCGCTTGCCATGGCGTACGAAGATGTCCACGCCGAGCTCTTCCTCGAGCTCCAGGATGGCCTTGCTGATGCCGGGTTGCGAGGTGTGCAGCGCCTTGGCCGTCTCGGTGAGGTTGAGGTCGCGGCGCACCGCCTCCTGCACGAAGCGGAATTGGTGCAGGTTCATGGCGCGTCGTTGGCACGCAAGGCGATGCGGGCCATGGCCTCCACCAACTCTGGCGATTCGCCCACGGTGGGTTGCAGGTGCCATTTCAGGGCCGGGTAACGTTCGACCAGTTGGGCCATCAGCACCGGGATGTCCTTGCGCACATGGCCACCGGCCCCCAGGAACAAGGGGACAACGTTGACGGTCGTGCAGGCCTGCGCCGCCAGCAGGTCGCCCGCCTGCACCAAGTTGGGGGTCATGAACTCTAGGAAGGCCAGTTGGACCGGCCGGCCTGGCTGCTGCTCACGACATCGACGTGCCACCGCCTCGAAGGGCAGCGCCCATGCGGGGTCTCGCGCGCCATGGGCGAACAGCAGCAGGCCATTTACGGGGACGGTCATCGGTACCTCACCAGCCAGCCAAAGGCGGCCATCGAAAGCAGCAGATAAAGCGCACTTGGCGCGGCGGCCACCATCCAGGGTGTCCACTGTCGCAGCAGTCCCAGATGGCCGGCCACGTTGTTCAGCAGCATGAAGCTGATGCCCAGCATGATGCCCCCAAACACCTTGAAGCTCACCCCACCCGTGCGGGCGTGCATGTAGGCGAACGGCAAGGCCAACCCCATCATCACGACGCAGGCCAGAGGGTAGAGCGCCTTCTTCCAGAACTGGATCTCGTGGCGCTGCGCGGCCTGGTCCTGGTCGCTCAGGTGCGAGCTGTAGCGCCAGAGATCGAGGGTCGTCATGGTTTGAACCGGCAACAGGGCGGCCGCGACCACGCCGGCGTCGAGGGTGCTGCGCCAGTCGGTCTGCGCCAGGTCCTGCGCCAGCAGGCCCGTGCCAAGGCGTGCCGCCTCCGGCGTCGGCCACTCGGTGAGCCTGGCCGCCAACAGGTGCCAGGTGCCATCGCCCCCGACCTGGGCTTTCGCAGCTTCGATTCGGGTGCGCAGCCGGCCATCGCGGTCGAATTCGAAGATGCGGATGCCACGCAGTTCGCCACTCGAGTTGGCGGCCGCCACGTTGACGGAGATGCTGCGCTCCTGGTCGGTGCCAGCCTGTCGGCGGTCCTTGAGCCAGGCACCGCTCAGGCCCAGCGCGATGCCACCGCGCAAGCCGGCTTTCACCAGGACAGCCTTGCGTTCGGCGAACGGGGAGACATAGTCACCGACCACGAAGGTCAGCAGCGCAAACACCAGGCCCGGAATCGCCAGCAGCCAAAGTGCGCGTCCAGGTCCCAGGCCAGCGGTGCGCAGGATGGTGAATTCCGATGATTGCGCCAATCGCGCCATGGCATAGATGGCCCCGATCAGAACGGTGATTGGGAACAACTCGTAGAAGTGACCCGGCAGGGCGAGCAAGGTGCGCGCCGCGGCGTGCCACAAGGTGTAGCCCTCGCGGCCGACCTCATCGAGTTCGTCGACGAAATCGATGAAGAAGAACAGGGACAGGAATGCAATGGCGACAAACGCCACCGACCAGAGGATGTCGCGGTACAACAAGCGCCGAACGGTCTTCATGCGGCGCGCCTTGGCAGCCAGCGGCGCACTGTGCCCTGGTCGCGCCACCACAGCAGGGCCATGGCCAGCGCCAAGGCGCCGCCATGCAGGCCGAGCAAGGTAGGCCCCATGCCGAAGCGACCACTGGCGATCCACACCTGCGAAAGGTTCACCAGGTTGAAGTACACGATGAAGCCGAGCAAGGCGAACAGCAGGTTCCAGTTGCTGGCCCGCCTCGGGTTGGTGGCCGAAAGCCCAACACCCAGAAGCAGCAGGTTTGCCGCGGCCAGCACCAGGCCCACACGCCACGCGAGTTCACCTTGATTGCCGCGATTGGGGTCGCGCAGCAGCTCGGGCGTGTACAAGGCCTTGGGCAGGCGGGTCTGCACATCGCGGGCAGCGCGGTCGTCCACCAGCACGCGATAGTCGTCGAAGCTGGCCAGGCTGCGCCGGTCGTTGCGCGGGTCGATCTCGGTGCGCTGGCCATGCTCGAGCACCAGCATCTGGTCGTTGCCCTTCAGTTCGAGCTTGCCATTGCGTGCCGAGGTCACCGACTCGATGCCCTGGTGTTGCGCCAGGATGAACACGTTGTGGGCGTCGACGCCCTCGCGGCTGGCGCGGTCCACGAAAAACACCCGGCTGCCATCACGCGAGGTCTGGAACACGCCGGGCGCCACGCGCGACATGTCCGAGCGTTGCTCGAACCGCTGGCGCAGCTCGGCGATGCTGCGGTTGCTCCAGGGCAGCACGAACAGCAGCAGCGCAGCGACCACCAGCAACACCGGCCAGGCCATGCGAAAGACGGGGCGAACGAACCGCCCCAGCCCAATGCCGCTGGAAAACCAGATCGCCATTTCGCTGTCGCGGTACATGCGGCCCAGGGTCACGACCACGGCGACGAACAGCGACAGCGACATCATGTTGGCCACGTGCTGCAGCGCAAAGTAACCCAGCAGCAGCACCACGTCTTCGGGCGCAATCTTGCCGCCGGCCGCCTGGCCCAGCGTGCGAATCAGCATCATGGTGATGACGATCGTGAGGATCACCACCAGCGTCGCGCCAAAGCTTCGAGCCAACTCTCGGCGCACGGTTGAATCGAATAACATCGTTTGATCTTTTCTTGACTGGGCGAATTATGGACTTCCGTACCCAAGTGATCGCTGCTGGCGCCGCCAGCCGATTCGCAGCCGACGCCTTGCTGGTGCTGGTGGCCGGCGATGCCCTGCCATCTGAACTGGACGATGCGCTGACCCCAGCGCTGAAGGAGGCGGTCCGCGATGGCGATCTGGTACTCAAGTCGGGCAAGTCGCTCTATCTGCACCGTGTGGTGGGCGTGAAGGCGCTGCGGGTGGCCGTGGTGGCCGTGGGGCCTGGCGATGCCAAGGCGGTGAAGTCGGGCGCGGCAGCTGGCATGGCGCTGCTCAAATCACAGGGCGTGAAGCACCTGGCGGTGCAGATCGTGGGGCTGGCCACCGTGGGGGCAAGCCATGCCGAGGCGGTCGTGGCGGCCGTGGGCGACGCCACCTACCTTTACCGCGCCACCAAGCCGAGCGCGCCGACGGCAGCTGCGCTGCAATCCCTCAGTTTGCTCGCTCAAACCAATGACCAGGCCGAGGCCTTGTCGCAGGGCCTGGTGCGCGGGGCCGCCATTGCCGATGGGGTGTGCCTGGCACGCGACCTGGCCGATCGGCCAGGCAACCATTGCACGCCCACGGTGCTGGCCACCGAGGCGCGCCGCCTGGGCCGTGCACTGGGCCTGAAGGTGGAGGTGCTGGACCGCAAGGCCATCGAGAAGCTCGGAATGGGCTCGTTCCTGGCCGTGGCGCAGGGTTCGGACGAGCCGCCGCGCTTGATCGTCATGCACTACCAAGGGGCCGCGAAGAAGCAGGCGCCCACGGTGCTGGTGGGCAAGGGCGTCACCTTCGATTCGGGCGGCATTTCAATCAAGCCCGGCGAGGGCATGGACGAGATGAAGTTCGACATGGGCGGTGCGGCCAGTGTCTTCGGCACGATGCGCGCCGTGGCGCAGCTCAAGGCCAAGGTCAACCTGATCGGTGTCGTGGTGGCCACCGAGAACATGCCCAGCGGCAAGGCGATCAAGCCCGGGGATGTGGTCACCAGCATGTCCGGCCAGACCATCGAGATCCTCAACACCGATGCCGAAGGCCGTTTGATCCTGTGCGATGCACTGACCTACGTGCAGCGTTTCAAGCCCGCGGCCGTGGTGGACATTGCGACGCTCACAGGCGCCTGCGTCATTGCCTTGGGCGGTGTGCGCTCGGGCCTGTTCAGCGGGGACGACGAGCTCGCCGCAGCCCTGCAGGCGGCCGGTGATGCCGCGCTCGATCCATGCTGGCGCATGCCCGTCGACGAGGACTACGACGAAGCGCTGAAGAGCAACTTCGCCGACATGGCCAACATCGGAGGCCGTCCGGCCGGGTCGATCACTGCGGCCATGTTCCTGAAGCGCTTCACCAAGGGCCAGCGCTGGGCTCACCTCGACATCGCGGGTACGGCCTGGAAGTCCGGCACGGCCAAGGGCGCGACCGGCCGGCCCGTCGGCTTGCTCACGCACTACGTCCTGGCGCGGGCCTCGTCGACCGCAGGGAAATGACCGAGGTCGCCTTCCACACGAGCGTTCCTGACAAGCTGGCCTACACCTGCCGCCTGCTGCGCAAGGCCTGTCGACAGGGGCTGCGCACGGCGGTGGTGGGGGACGCCGATGCGCTTGCTCGACTGGACCAGGCGCTTTGGGTGTTCGAGCAGGAGGAGTTTGTTCCGCACCTGCGCCTGCGCGTGGGTGAGCAAGTCAATGCGCGCAATCGCCGCACACCCATCTGGCTGCTGGACGATGAGCAGGCCGATGTCGACGCGGTGGTGCTGGTGAACCTGGGGCCGCGCGTCCCAAGCCAAACTGAGCGCTACCGCCGTGTGGTGGAGGTCGTGGCCCTCGACGCCGACGATGCGCGTGGTGGCCGCGAACGCTGGCGTGCCTACGTGGCCCGGGGCCTGGCGCCGGTCAACCGGCCCTATGGTGCAGGCCCGGAGGCCAGCGCCAGCGGTTGACGCAGACCACCGATCGCAGCGAGACGATCCTGCCTTGTCGTCCCGGAACGGCCGCCTGGCGTTGTGGTCGAGGTTGGTCAACGGCGAATTCCCGGGTAAGTACCGAGGTTCGATCAAACGGGCCAACGTTTGATTGGAGTATTGTTGCGGCCGTTGAGAAACACCCTGCGGAAGCAACTAACATTTCAATCTCAACTCACCCATCCGGAGGTTACTGCATGCAATTCAAGCTCAATCTGATCGTCGGCGCCGCTGTCGCCATGCTCGCTGGCACCAGCATGGCGCAGGACATGGTCGTCAAGATCGGCCACGTCGGACCGGTTTCCGGCGGCCAGGCCCATTACGGCAAGGACAACGAGAACGGCGCCCGCATGGCCGTTGAAGATCTGAACGCCAAGGGTGTGACGATCGGGGGCAAGAAGGTCAAGCTCGAGCTGGTCGCCGAAGACGACGCCGCCGACCCGAAGCAGGGCACCGCTGCGGCCCAAAAACTGTGCGACGCGAAGGTCAACGGTGTGGTGGGCCACCTGAATTCGGGCACCACGATCCCGGCCTCCAGCGTCTACAACCAGTGTGGCATTCCTCATGTGACACCGTCGGCGACGAATCCCAAGCTGACACAGCAGGGCTACAAGACGACCTTCCGCCTGCTGGCCAACGACAACGCGCTGGGTGCGGGCCTGGCACTGCACGCCGCCAACAACCTGAAGCTGAAGAAGATTGCGATCATCGATGACCGCACGGCCTATGGCCAAGGCGTGGCCGAGGTGTTCAAGAAGACCGCGATGGCCAAGGGCATCCAGATCGTCGACGAGCAATACACCAACGACAAGGCGGTGGACTTCATGGCCATCCTGACGGCCATCAAGTCCAAGGCACCGGACGGTGTCTTCTATGGTGGCATGGACACCCAGGCTGGCCCGATGCTGCGCCAGATGGAGCAACTCGGTCTGACCAACGTGAAGTTCTTCGGCGGCGATGGCATTTGCACGGCCAAGCTTGCCGAGCAATCGGGCAACGCCAAGACCACGCAGAACGTGGTCTGCGCTGAAGGCGGCGCATCGCTGGAGAAGATGCCCGGCGGCAAGGCCTGGAAGGATCGCTACGACAAGAAGTACCCGGGCCAGTTCCAGGTCTACTCACCCTACACCTACGACGCCGTTGGCGTGCTGGTGGATGCGATGGTCCGGGCCGGTTCGGCAGATCCGAAGGTCTACACCGCCAAGCTGTTCGAATCCAACTACCAGGGTGTGACCGCCAAGGTGGGGTTCGAGGCCGATGGCGAAATCAAGAACCCGGCGATGACGCTGTACAACTACGGCAAGGACGGCAAGAAGATCCCGCTGAACTGATTCAGCATCAGGCTTGATCGCTCCAGGGGGCACCGCGAGGTGCCCCTTCTTCATTGGGTGTCAGCCTTGCTGCGCGCGGCCCTCGATGCGCCACACCTTGCGGGCGTACTCGCCGATGCTGCGGTCCGACGAAAAGATGCCCATGCCAGCCACGTTGAGGATGGCCTTGCGTGCCCAGGCCCGGGGTTGGCGAAACAGTGCATCCACCTGCGCCTGCGTATCCACGTAGGCCTGGTAGTCGGCCAGCAGCAGGTAGTGATCGCCGCCCCAAAGCAGGCTGTCGATCAGCGGCCGATAACGCGCCGGTTCATCGGGCGAGAAAGCGCCGGTGGCAATGGCGTCGAGGGTGCCCTTCAACTGGGCATTGCCTTCGCAGATGCGCATCGGTTGGTAGCCGGCGGCGCGCGTTGCAGCCACCTCGGGCGTGCGCAAGCCAAAGATGAAGATGTTGTCGTCACCCACGTTCTGGCGGATTTCGATGTTCGCGCCGTCATCGGTGCCGATGGTGAGGGCGCCGTTCAAAGCGAGCTTCATATTGCCCGTGCCGGAGGCTTCGGTGCCCGCCGTGGAGATCTGCTCGGACAGGTCGGCGCCAGGCATGATCACCTCGGCCAGCGAGACGCTGTAGTTCGGGATGAACACCACTTTCAGCAGCCCACGCACCCGCGCATCGTGGTTGGTGACCTGGCCCACATCGTGGATCAATCGGATGATCTGCTTGGCGGTGTGGTAGCCCGAGGCGGCCTTGCCGGCGAAGACGATGCTTCGCGGCGCCCAGTCCGCTTCAGGATTGGCCAGGATGGCCCGGTATCGGGTCACTGCGTGCAACAAGTTGAGCAGTTGACGCTTGTACTCGTGGATGCGCTTGACCTGCACGTCGAACAGCGACGCCGCATCCAGCACCTGCCCCGTGTTGGATTCAATCGTGGCGGCCAGCCGCTGCTTGTTATGGCGCTTGACCGCGAGGAAACGGGCCTGGAAGGCCGCGTCGTCGGCCAGTGAACGCAAGTCGCCCAGACGAGCCAGGTTGCGGCGCCACTCGATGCCGATGGACTCATCCAGCAGCCCGGCCAGCCCGGGGTTGGCCTGCGCCAGCCAGCGACGGGGGGTGATGCCATTGGTGACATTGATGAAGTGATCCGGCCACAGCCGGGCGAAATCGGCAAATACCGTGGTGGTCAGCAGATCGGAGTGCAGGGCGGAAACGCCGTTCACCTTGTGGCTGCCGACGATGCTGAGGTGCGCCATGCGCACGCGTCGCTCACCTTGTTCATCGATCAGCGACAGGCGTCTGCGCAGCCCATGATCACCGGGCCAGCGCACGCCGATCTCGTTGAGGAATTCCTGGTTGATGCGAAAGATGATCTCCAGGTGACGAGGCAGCACCTGCTGCATCAGTGACACCGGCCAGGTCTCCAGCGCCTCGGGCATCAGCGTGTGATTGGTGTAGCTGAACACCTGGCGCGTGGTGGACCAGGCCTGTGCCCAGCTCATGCGGTGCTCGTCCACCAGCAGGCGCATCAGCTCGGCCACGCCAATGGCCGGATGGGTGTCGTTGAGGTGAATGGCCACGCGGTCGGCCAGGTTGGCCAGCGTGCCGTGTTCCAGCAAGTGCCGCGTCAGGATGTCCTGGATCGACGCCGAGGTGAAGAAGTACTCCTGCTTCAGGCGCAATTCGCGCCCCGCTGGCGTGCTGTCATTCGGGTAGAGCACCCAGGAGATGTTCTCGAACTGGTTCTTCAGTTCCGCGGCGCGGGCGTAGTCACCGCTGTTGAAGGCGGCCAGGTCGATCTGTGCCGGTGCGGCCGCCTTCCACAATCGCAGCGTGCTCACACGCTGCGTGCCGTGGCCGGGCACCACGTGATCGAAGGCCTTGGCCTGCACCTCGGCTGCGTGTCGCCACACCGGCGCGGCGTCAGGCGATTCAGCGCGCTCGACCCAGCCGCCGAAACGCACCGGGTAGTGCACGGCCTGGCGTGGGAACTCCCAAGGTGTGCCGTCGGCCAGCCAGGGATCCGGATGTTCCACCTGGCGGCCGGCCTGGATGGCCTGCGCAAACATGCCGAATTCATAGCGGATGCCGTAGCCGAAGGAAGGCAAGCCGAGCGTGGCCATCGCGTCCAGAAAGCAGGCGGCCAGTCGGCCCAGGCCCCCGTTGCCGAGTGCGGCATCGGGCTCAGTGGCGGCCACGTCCTCCAACGCCTGGGCATGGGCCTGCGCGGCCGCCGCTGCGGCGGGCGCCAGATCCAGGGCATGCAGGGCATTGCCCAGGCTGCGGCCGATCAGGAACTCCATCGACAGGTAGCAGACCCGACGCACCTGGTCGCGACGGTCCGCTGCTTCACCGGCGACCCATCGCCGCGCCAATTCGGCGCGCGCGGTCTGGGCGACGGCATTCATGAGTTGTGCGCGGTCGGCCTCGGCGGGTTCGACGCCGATGGTCTGCAACAGGTGCTGCTCGATGGTTTGGGCGATGGCTTGGCCGGATTTGAGGGCGGGAGTGGACTGGGGCGAGGGCGGATGGTTCACGGCATCGGATTCCATGGGAGTGCGCTGATTATTGATGCAGAGCCTGATTCAAGGCGTTTTGTCATGGCACCATCGGGACCAAGCGTTACTTTTGCGGCTTTGTCAGCCAACCATCATGCATCCCAAGGAAATTGCCTCTAGTCTCGACCTGCCGCGACGCGCCGTGGCATTGGTGCTGGCAGGCGGGCGCGGTAGTCGCCTCAAGCAATTGACCGACCGACGTGCCAAGCCCGCGGTCTATTTCGGAGGCAAGTTCCGGATCGTCGACTTCGCGCTGTCCAATTGCCTGAATTCCGGCATCCGTCGCATTGGCGTGATCACACAGTACAAGAGCCACAGCCTGCTGCGGCACCTGCAGCGCGGATGGGCCTTCCTGAAGTCCGAAATGAACGAGTTCGTCGACCTGTTGCCGGCGCAGCAACGGGTGGACGAGGAGTCGTGGTACCGCGGCACGGCCGACGCGGTCTACCAGAATCTGGACATCCTGGATGGCTACAACGCCGACTACATCGTGGTGCTGGCCGGTGACCACATCTACAAGATGAACTACGCCATGATGCTGGCGGACCATGTGGAGCAGGGCAGGGAATGCACCGTGGCCTGTATCGAGGTGCCGCGCAGCGAGGCGCAGGCATTCGGTGTGATGGCGATCAACGAAGAGCGTCGCATCGTGGACTTTGTCGAAAAGCCCGCGGACCCACCGGCCATGCCTGGCAAGCCCGATCGCTCGCTGGCCAGCATGGGCGTGTACATCTTCAATGCCGCCTACCTGTACCGGGAACTGGAGCGGGATCTGGCCGATCCTGGATCCAGCCACGACTTCGGCAAGGACATCATCCCCACGGCGGTGCGGGCCGGCAAGGCCATCGCCCATCCGTTCGAGATGAGTTGCGTGGGCACCAAGGCCGGCGCCGAGCCGTATTGGCGCGATGTGGGCACGATCGACGCCTATTGGGACGCGAACATCGACCTCACGGCGACCGATCCGGAACTGAACCTGTACGACACCCACTGGCCGGTATGGACCTATCAGGCGCAGTTGCCCCCGGCCAAGTTCGTGCACAACCAGGAGGATCGCCGTGGCATGGCGATCGAGTCGATGGTGTCCGGTGGCTGCATCGTGTCGGGCCGGGTGTTCCGATCGGTGCTGTTCTCCAGTGTCCGGGTGCATTCCTACGCCTCGGTGGAGTGGTCGGTGGTGCTGCCAGGCGTGCAGGTCGGTCGTGGCGCGCGCCTGACGCGCACAGTGGTCGATCGCGGCTGCCTCATCCCGGAAGGTCTGGTCATCGGCGAAGACCCCGTGGAAGATGCCCGTCGATTTCACCGCAGTGAACAGGGCATCACGTTGGTGACGAAGGCCATGCTCGACGCCTTGATCATCGACTGACGTGGCAGCCGCCTTGAAGGTGCTGCAAGTTGCAGCAGAAGTGTTCCCGCTGGTCAAGACCGGCGGATTGGCCGATGTGGTGGCCGCATTGCCGCCGGCCCTGGCTGCGGCAGGTGCGGACGTGCGCCTGGTGCTGCCCGGCCTGCCGGCCATCCTGGATGGTGTGCTGAGTGCGCGTCATGTCCTGGACGTCGGGCCGTGTTTCGGCGCATTGAGGGTGAGCCTGTTGCTCGGACGCATGCCCGGCACGGGCCTGCCGGTGTACGTGATCGACGCGCCCCACCTCTATCGACGCGGAGGTGGGCCCTACCAGGACAGCCTGGGCCGCGAGTGGCCCGACAACCTGCAGCGCTACGGCCTGCTGGGATGGCTGGCTGCACGCATCGCTTCCGGCGATGCCGACCCGGCGTGGGTGCCCGACATCGTGCATGCACACGACTGGCACGCGGCCATGGCCTGCACCTACATGGCCGACCACGTGCCCACGGCGGCGAAGTCGGTCTACACCATTCACAACCTGGCTTACCAGGGGTTGTTTCCGCACGATGATTGGGCGCTGCTGGGCCTGTCCTCGCGGTACATGGTGCCGTCCGGGCTGGAGTTTCATGGCCAACTTTCGTTCATGAAGGCCGGGCTGAAATTCGCGCACCGCATCACCACGGTCAGTCCCAACTACGCACACGAGATTGCCACGCCCGAGTTTGGTTGTGGTCTCGATGGCGTGATCCGTGGCCGCGTCAATGATGTGTTGGGTATCGTCAATGGGATCGACACCGAGGTGTGGAATCCCGCCGCCGACGATGCCATCGCGCATCGGTATGACCTGAACCAGTTGGCTGGCAAGCGCGAGTGTCGCCATGCTTTGCAGGACGAGTGGAAGCTGCAGCGCGATGACCAAGCCCTCCTGGTGGTGGTGGTCAGCCGGCTCACCGGGCAGAAGGGCATCGACCTGCTGCTCGAAGCCGTGCCCGGCCTGGTGGCCGATGGCATGCAGGTCGCTGTCCAGGGCACCGGTGACGCAGCGCTCGAGACCGCGCTGCGCCGCGCCGAGCAGGCCCACCCGGGCCGAGTCGCCGCTCACCTCGGCTATGACGAACCGCGAGCGCATGCGCTCGTCGCCGGCGCCGATGTGATTGCGGTGCCTTCGCGTTTCGAGCCCTGCGGCCTCACACAGTTGTACGGCTTGCGCTACGGCACCGTGCCGGTGGTGCGACGCAGCGGTGGCCTGGCCGACACCGTGGTGGACGATCAGACCGGCTTCGTGTTCGACGCAGCCAATGCGGGCGCATTGCGACATGCGTTAAATCGCGCGGCCGCGATGCGTTCGACCCAGCCTGCCAAGTGGCAGAAGCTCATGCTTGCGGGCATGGAGCAGGATCTGTCGTGGCGCCTTCCTGCAGCGCGTTACATGGACCTGTACCGTGCCTTGATTCCGGCGCAGAGCGTGCCAACATGATCAAGGCGGCCCGCAAACTCAGCGCTTGAAGCACCATGGGTAAAGGGTCTTGTTGTCCCGATCCGATGCGGGGTGCTGGCGGTGGTTAGCAGCGCTGGGCCAACCTGGGCTTGGCGGAGGGAGCGGGATTCGAACCCGCGGGGGGCTGTTAACCCCCACACGCTTTCCAGGCGTGCGACTTAAACCGCTCATCCATCCCTCCGCGGCGGCTCGGCGCTTATTCAGTGCCTCGCGAAAAGGCGGATTCTAGCCCAGGCCCTGGTCGATCAGGCCTTGGGTGCACGCACAGCGGGTTGACCCTTCATCACCGCCATGGCCGTTGCGATCAGCCCGGACACCTCCGTCATGTTCCCGGGGACGATCATGGTGTTGTTGGTTCGGGCCAGGTGGGCATAGGCCTCGATGGCCTTCTCGGCCACCTTCAACTGCACGGCCTCCTCGCCACCCGGTTGCTGGATCGACGCGGCAATCTTGCGGATGGCGTCGGCCGTGGCATCGGCCACTGCGGTGATCGCCGCGGCGTCGCCCTGCGCCTTGTTGATCTCGGCCTGCTTCAGGCCCTCGGACCGCGCCACCGAGGCCTCGCGCTCGCCGGTGGCGATGTTGATCTGCTCCTGGCGGCGGCCTTCCGAGGCCGCGATCAATGCGCGCTTCTCGCGCTCGGCGGTGATCTGGGCCTGCATCGAGCGCAGGATTTCAGCCGGTGGCGTCAGGTCCTTGATTTCGTAGCGCAGCACTTTCACGCCCCAGTTCAGTGCGGCTTCATCCAGTGCATTCACGACCGAGGCATTGATCGCATCGCGCTCCTCGAAGGTCTTGTCCAGCTCCATCTTGCCGATCACCGAACGCAGGGTGGTCTGCGCCAGTTGGGTCACGGCGATCACGTAGTTGCTGGACCCGTAGCTGGCCCGCATCGGATCGGTGATTTGGAAGTAGAGGATGCCGTCGACCTGCAACTGGGTGTTGTCCTTGGTGATGCACACCTGGCTGGGCACGTCGAGCGGAATCTCCTTCAGCGAGTGCTTGTAGGCCACCTGGTCGACAAAGGGCACCAAGATGCTCAAGCCAGGTGCCAATGTGGCGTGGTACTTGCCCAGCCGCTCCACCACCCATGCGTGCTGTTGAGGCACCACCTTGAGCGAACGGACAACGAACAGGCCGGCAATGACCAGCAGCACAAGCGCAACGACTTCCATGGTGAAACCCTTTCAGTGTTTGGTTCAGCGGCGCAGCGGCGGCGCGATCAAGGTGCCGCGCGATCGAGCAGCAAGCGATTGCCTTCAACTGCTCGAATCACATGTTCGCCGGGTGCGGGTACCCCAGTTCCGGCAAAGCGCACGTCCCAGGCCGCGCCGCGGTAAGACACGCGTGCCGTGCCATCGGCCTGCCACTGGGGCACCTGCACGGGGCTGCCGACGTCGAGGTTCACGTCGCGGTTGGCAGACACATCGGTCGAGCTGGCCTGGCGTGATGGGCGCATGTGCCAGGCCGCGACGGCGCCGCCACCGACCACGGCCCCGCAGAGCAACTGTCCCGCCAGCCCCAGGCCCAAATGCGCGGCCGCCGCGGCCGCGGCAGCACCCAGCGCCAGCATCAGCAGGTAGAACGTGCCCGTGGCAAGCTCGGCGGCCACCATGGCGCCTGCGATCAACCACCACCACGTGGACGGGTTCCAGCCCATGAGCTTGACTCCTTCTCGGTGCTCGCCTTGGCGCGAAAGTCCAGTGTACAGAGCCGAGAGCCGGCCTGCGCGCATGGTCGCGTCACCGATCACGCCTACACTTCGCGCGTCTTCGAAAGACGACCCCTGAATCCTGTCCTGGCCCCTCGCACTGACGGGCCTGTTTCCGAGGTGACTGCCATGCTGCGCTTTCGTTTCCCCATCGTCATCATCGACGAAGACTACCGCTCTGAAAATACCTCGGGCCTGGGCATCCGCGCGTTGGCCGAAGCCATCGAGAAGGAGGGCTTTGAGGTGCTGGGCGCCACCAGCTATGGCGACTTGTCGCAGTTCGCTCAACAGCAAAGCCGAGCCAGTGCCTTCATCCTGTCAATCGACGACGAAGAGTTCACCCCTGGCCCGGAGCTCGACCCAGCGGTGCTGAATCTGCGCAAGTTCATTGAAGAGATCCGCTTCAAGAACGCCGACATTCCGATCTACCTGTACGGCGAGACGCGCACCTCGCAGCACCTGCCCAACGACATCCTGCGCGAATTGCATGGCTTCATCCACATGTTCGAGGACACGCCGGAGTTCGTGGCCCGCCACATCATCCGCGAGGCGAAGAGCTACCTCGACGGCCTGGCGCCGCCGTTCTTCAAAGCCTTGATCGACTATGCGCAGGACGGCTCTTACTCATGGCATTGCCCGGGACATTCCGGCGGTGTGGCCTTCCTGAAAAGCCCGGTCGGGCAGATGTTCCACCAGTTCTTCGGCGAGAACATGCTGCGTGCCGACGTGTGCAATGCCGTCGAAGAGCTGGGCCAACTGCTGGACCACACCGGTCCGGTGGCCGAAAGCGAGAAGAATGCGGCGCGCATCTTCAATGCCGACCATTGCTTCTTCGTCACCAACGGCACCAGCACCAGCAACAAGATGGTGTGGCACCACACGGTGGCGCCGGGCGATGTGGTGGTGGTGGATCGCAATTGTCACAAGTCCATCCTGCACTCGATCATCATGACCGGCGCCGTGCCGGTGTTCCTGACGCCCACGCGCAACCATTTCGGCATCATCGGGCCCATCCCGCAGAGCGAATTCACGCGCGAAGCCATCGAGCGCAAGATCGCGAAGAACCCGTTGCTCAAAGGCGTCGACCCGAAGAAGGTGCGCCCGCGCATCCTCACGGTGACGCAAAGCACCTACGACGGTGTGCTCTACAACACCGAAACCGTCAAGGGCATGCTCGATGGCTATATCGACACGCTGCACTTTGACGAGGCCTGGCTGCCGCACGCGGCCTTCCACCCGTTCTATGGCAGCTTCCATGCAATGGGCAAGAACCGCACGCGGCCCAAGGAGGCGATGGTGTACGCGACGCAGTCCACCCACAAGCTGCTGGCGGGCCTGAGCCAGGCCTCGCAGGTGCTGGTGCAGGACTCACAGACACGACATCTGGATCGGCACCTCTTCAACGAGGCTTACCTGATGCACACCAGCACGTCGCCGCAATACGCCATCATCGCCAGCTGCGACGTGGCCGCTGCCATGATGGAGCCGCCCGGTGGCACGGCGCTGGTGGAGGAGAGCATCAAGGAAGCGCTCGAATTCCGCCGCGCGATGCGCAAGGTGGACAAGGAATTCGGCAAGGACTGGTGGTTCAAGGTCTGGGGCCCGGACCGCCTCGTCGAAGAAGGCATTGGCAAGCCCGAATCGTGGATCCTGAAGGCCAAGGACAAGTGGCACGGCTTCGGCGATCTGGCGCCCGGATTCAATCTGCTCGATCCGATCAAGTGCACCATCATCACGCCGGGGCTGGACGTGTCGGGCAAGTTTGCCAAGACCGGCATTCCAGCGGGCATCGTCAGCAAGTTCCTGGCGGAGCACGGCGTGGTGGTCGAGAAGACGGGCCTGTACTCGTTCTTCATCCTCTTCACGATCGGCATCACCAAGGGCCGGTGGAACACCTTGCTCACGGCCTTGCAGCAGTTCAAGGACGACTACGCCAGGAACGCGCCAATGTGGCGCATCCTGCCCGAGTTCTGCGCTGCGCATCCGCAATACGAGCGCCTGGGCCTGCGCGACCTGTGCCAGGCCATCCACGAGACCTATGCCAAGGGCGACATCGCCCGATTGACGACAGAGATGTACCTGTCGGACCTTCAGCCGGCGATGAAGCCTGCCGACGCCTATGCCCGCATCGCGCACCGCGACACCGAGCGGGTGCAGATCGATCAACTGGAAGGCCGCATCACCACCGCGTTGCTGACACCGTACCCGCCAGGCATCCCCTTGCTGATCCCGGGCGAGCGGTTCAACCGGAAGATCGTGCAGTACCTGCGCTTCACGCGAGAGTTCAACGCCAAGTTCGCTGGCTTCCACACCGACGTGCACGGTCTGGTGGAGATCGACGGCGAGTACTACGTCGATTGCGTGCGCGACTGAAGGCCGCGCACGCTGCGCCCATCAGGGCTCGTCGGGGGCGGCGCCGGCCATCTGGCTGAAGCCGCCGTCCACGTACATGATCTCGGCACTCACGCCGCTGGCCAGATCGGACAGCAGGAAGGCAGCGGCGTTGCCGACCTCGTCGATGGTGATGGCGCGGTGCATCGGCGCCACGGCCGTGAAGCCGCTGAGCAACTTGCCGAAGTCCTTGACGCCGGAGGCAGCCAGCGTCTTGATCGGGCCAGCAGAGATGCCGTTCACACGGATGTTCCTGCTGCCGAGGCCTTGGGCAAGAAAGCGCACGCTGGCCTCGAGCGACGCCTTGGCCAGTCCCATCGTGTTGTAGTGCGGCACATAGCGCACTGCGCCCAGGTAGGACAGCGTCAGCAGCGAGGCGCCGTCGCGCAGCCGGGGCAGGGCGGCCTTGGCCATGGCTGGAAAGCTGTAGGCCGAGATGTCGTGCGCGATGCGGAAGTTCTCGCGTGTCAAGCCGTCCAGGAAATTGCCTGCAATGGCTTCGCGTGGCGCAAACGCGATCGCGTGGACAAACCCATCGAACTGGTCCCAGGATTCACCGAGTTGGGAAAACAGGCGCTCGATCTGCGCGTCGTCGCCGACATCGCAATCGAAGACCAACGACGATCCGAAGTCGGCAGCGAATTCGGTGATGCGATCCTTGAAGCGCTCGCCTTGGTAGCTGAAGGCCAATTCAGCCCCTTCGCGATGGCAGGCTCGGGCGATGCCGTAGGCGATGGATCGGTTGTTCAACACGCCTGTGACCAACAGACGCTTGCCGGCGAGAAAACCCATGGGTTTGATCCTGTTTCTACGGTTGCTGGACAGGGGGCGGATTCTCGCATGCAGGCCGTCGCCAGGGCGCCTTGGCCGGGTGAACCCTTGTCGGTACGGCTCTTGCTGGCTATAATCCCCGTTTTCGCTGTAGCGCTGAATTGGGCGGATTCATCCAGCCCATTTTTTTTGCGCGAGCGCTTTTTTTGACGCAGAGTTTTCGAGCAAAGTTTTCGAGAAGAAGGGTGACCTCGCAACCGATGAGCTGGCAGGCCGCGATCGATCGAACGGTCCAGGGGATGGGCTATGACATGGTCGACGTCGAAAAGACGGCGGGTGGTCTGCTGCGTGTCTTCATCGACCGGTTGCCAGGGCAGACGTATTCGACCGGCCCGGGCGACATCGTCACCATCGAGGACTGCGAACTGGTCACGCGCCAGTTGCAGTTCGTGCTGGAAGTCGAGGCCGCCGACTACGCTCGGTTGGAAGTGTCGTCCCCTGGCCTGGATCGACCGCTGCGCAAGCCAGCCGACTGGGACCGGTTCGTCGGCAGCGATGTCGAGGTGGCCTTGCGTCAGTTGTTCCAGGGGCGGCGCAAGTGGACTGGTCGTCTCGACCGGCGCGCGGACGGTGGATTCCGTCTGGTGTTGCCGGCGCAGCCGCTGTCCAAGACCCAGACGGCCAAGCGGGCCAAGGCTGCAGCCAAGTCCGGTGCCGTCGAAGCAGACTCGCAGGTCGAGCAGACGCTTGATTTTGCGTTTGAAGAAGTGCGTGAGGCACGCTTGGTGCCGGTGATTGATTTCAAAGGGCGCCGCCGAGAATCCGGCGACGCTGCACAGGAAGACGGAGGTCAGAACCGATGAACCGCGAAATGTTGACGCTGGTCGACGCCATCTCTCGCGAGAAGAACGTCGATCTTGAGATCGTGTTCGGCGCCGTGGAAGCCGCGCTTGCCCAAGCGACCAAGAAGCTGCACGGCGGCGAGGTGGACATCCGTGTGGCGGTCGACCGCGACACGGGCAACTACGAGACCTTCCGCCGCTGGGTGGTGGTGCCCAACGAGGCTGGACTGCAGAACCCCGATTCGGAAGAAATGCTCAGCGATGCGCTGGACCGCATCTCCGAGATCGATGTGGGTGACTTCATCGAGGAACCGATCGAATCGGTGCCGATCGGCCGCATCGGCGCCATGGCGGCCAAGCAGGTCATTCTGCAAAAGATCCGCGATGCCGAACGCGAGACCCTGCTGAATGATTTCCTGTCGCGCGGCGACAAGGTCTTCGTGGGCACCGTCAAGCGACTGGACAAGGGCGACATCATCGTCGAGAGCGGTCGTGTCGAAGGTCGTCTGAAGCGCAGCGAGATGATCCCGAAGGAAAACCTTCGCTCTGGTGATCGTGTGCGCGCATTCATTGCCGGCATCGATCCCACGGCGCGTGGCGCACAGATCCTGCTTTCGCGCTCGGCACCGGGTTTCATGATCGAGCTGTTCGCGCAGGAAGTGCCCGAGATGGAGCAGGGCCTGCTGGAGATCAAGAGCTGCGCCCGCGACCCGGGCTCGCGGGCCAAGATCGCCGTGGTGTCGCACGACCGCCGGGTGGACCCGATCGGCACCTGCGTCGGTGTGCGAGGCTCGCGCGTGAATGCCGTCACCAACGAAGTGGCTGGTGAGCGTGTGGACATCGTGTTGTGGTCGGAAGACCCGGCACAGTTCGTCATCGGTGCCTTGGCGCCCGCCAACGTGCAGTCCATCGTCGTGGATGAAGAGAAGCACGCCATGGACGTCGTGGTGGACGAAGAGAACCTGGCCATCGCGATTGGCCGGGGCGGGCAGAACGTCCGCCTGGCCTCCGACCTGACGGGCTGGCGCATCAACATCATGACGGCCGAGGAATCCAGCGTGAAACACGCTCAGGAGTCCGACTCGATCCGCAAGGTCTTCGTCGAAAAGCTCGACGTCGACGAGGAAGTGGCCGACATCCTGATCGCCGAGGGCTTCACCAGCCTGGAAGAAATCGCCTACGTGCCGCTGCAGGAAATGCTCGACATGGAAGCCTTCGACGAGGACACCGTCACCGAGCTGCGCACCCGAGCCAAGGACGCGCTGCTGACGATGGAGATCGCCCATGAAGAAAACGTCGAGGAAGTGTCGCAGGACCTGCGCGACCTCGAAGGCCTGTCTGTCGACCTGATCGGCAAGCTGGCCGACGGCGGCGTCCACACCCGGGACGATCTCGCCGATCTGGCGGTGGATGAGCTGATCGAGATGACGCAAGTCGACGAGCCCACGGCCAAGGCCCTGATCATGAAGGCGCGGGAGCATTGGTTCACGGCCTGATGGTCGGACCAAGCCAGCTCTTCGCCTACGCACAGCAAGTCCAAGCAAGGAAATACCACCCATGGCCGTGACGACCGTCGCCCAGTTCGCAGCCGAGCTGAACCGTCCTGCAGGGACGCTGCTCGAGCAGCTGCAATCTGCCGGTGTCGCGAAGAAGTCGACCGACGACGCGCTCACCGAATCCGACAAGGAGCATCTGCTCGACTACCTGCGCACGGCGCATGGCACGGGCGGGGCCGAACGCAAGAAGATCACGCTGACGCGCAAGTCGACCAGTGAGATCAAGCAGGCCGATGCGTCGGGCAAGGCCCGCACCATCCAGGTGGAGGTGCGCAAGAAGCGGGTATTCGTCAAGCGTGACGACGTGCCTGGCGCCACGCCGGCAGAATCGGCCGCTGCAGCGGAAGCGGCGGAGTCCGAGGAACTGCAGCGTCGCGAGGAAGAAGCGCGCGCGCACGCCGAGTTGCTGCGTCGTCAGGAAGAAGAGCTGGCCGAGCGCCAGCGCCAGCGTGAGCGCGAGGATGAAGAGCGACGTGCTCGCGAGGCCGCCACCGCTGCGGCCGCCGCCGAAGCCGCCGCCAACGCGGCCGCTGAAGCCGCTGCGTCCGAAGCGGCCGCCAAGGCGGCTGCGGCGATCGAGAAGGCCTCGAGTTCCAGCGAATCCCCCAAGGGTGCCAAGACCGACGCGGTCAAGGCCGCGGCGACGCCGGCTGTGCCTGTTGCACCGGCGCCGGTTGCGCCACCTGCTGAGCCGCCCAAGCCGCTTTTGCGGGTCGTGAAGGCCGGCGAGGCCGAGGCGGCAGAGAAGCAGCGCGCGGTCGACCTGGCCAAGCGGCGTCAGGCCGCCGAGTCGGAAGCGGCGGCCATTCGCGCCATGATGAATGCGCCCAAGAAGGTGATGACGGCGAAGAAGCCCGAAGAGGTCAAGCCGACGGCATCCAAGGAAGGCATCTCCGGCACCATCCACAAACCCAAGGCGGTGCCTGGCGCAACCACGGCCGCGGCGGGTGCTGCCAAGCCGGGCGACAAGAAGTCCGTCAAGTCGGAAAAGCTGTCCTCCAGCTGGGCCGACGATGCCGCCAAGAAGCGTGCCGCCGCCGGCAAGGGCCGCAGCGACTCCGGTGGCGGCAACCGCCCCGGCTGGCGTGCACCGCGCGGTGGCCGCAAGGGCGAGCGCGAGCAGGGTGGCAACAGCAACTTCCAGGCGCCCACCGAGCAGGTGATCCAGGAAGTGCATGTGCCTGAAACCATCAGCGTGGCCGATCTGGCGCACAAGATGTCGGTCAAGGCCGCCGAGGTCATCAAGCAATTGATGAAGCTGGGTCAGATGGTCACGATCAACCAGCAGCTCGATCAAGAGACTGCGATGATCGTGGTCGAGGAAATGGGCCACAAGGCCTTTGCCGCGAAGCTGGACGATCCGGACGCCTTCCTCGAAGAAGAGACCGTGGTGGCAGAGGGCGAACTCCTGCCACGCGCGCCCGTGGTCACCATCATGGGCCACGTGGACCACGGCAAGACCTCGCTGCTGGACCATATCCGCACCACCCGGGTGGCGGCGGGTGAGGCCGGCGGCATCACGCAGCACATCGGCGCCTACCACGTCGAGACGCCGCGCGGCGTGATCACCTTCCTGGACACGCCGGGCCACGCAGCCTTCACGGCCATGCGTGCCCGTGGCGCCACGGCCACCGACATCGTGGTGCTGGTGGTGGCTGCCGACGACGGCGTGATGCCGCAGACCAAGGAAGCCATCGCCACGCGAAGGCGGCCGGTGTGCCCATCGTCGTGGCGATGAACAAGATCGACAAGCCCGACGCCAACGTCGAGCGCCTGAAGGGCGAATTGGTGGCCGAGCAAGTGGTGCCGGAAGAATTCGGTGGCGAATCGCCCTTCGTGGCGGTGTCGGCCAAGACCGGCCAGGGCATCGACGAGCTGCTCGAACAGGTGCTGCTGCAGGCCGAAGTGCTGGAGCTCAGGGCCTCCGTCACCAGTCTGGCGAAGGGCCTGGTCATCGAAGCCAAGCTGGACAAGGGTCGTGGCCCGGTGGCCACCGTGCTGGTGCAATCGGGCACCCTGAAGCGCGGCGATGTCGTGCTGGCGGGCTCAAGCTATGGCCGCGTGCGAGCCATGCTGGATGAAAACGGCAAGGCCACTCAAGAGGCCGGCCCGTCCATCCCGGTCGAGATCCAGGGCTTGACCGAAGTGCCGCAGGCCGGTGACGAGTTCATGGTGCTGTCGGACGAGCGCCGCGCGCGCGAAATCGCCACCTTCCGCCAGGGCAAGTACCGCGAAGTGACGCTGAACAAGCGCCAGGCCGCCAAGCTCGAGAACATGTTCGACACGATGGGCGAGGGCCAGGCACAGACGCTGGCGCTCATCATCAAGTCCGACGTGCAAGGCTCGCAGGAGGCACTGGCACAGTCGCTGGTCAAGCTCAGTACCGACGAAGTCCGCGTGCAAGTGGTGCACGGCGCGGTGGGCGGCATCAGCGAAAGCGACGTCAACCTGGCCATTGCGTCCAAGGCGGTGATCATCGGCTTCAACGTTCGAGCCGACGCGAATGCCCGCAAGCTGGCCGAAGGCAACGATGTCGACATCCGCTACTACAACATCATCTACGACGCGGTGGACGAGGTGAAGGCGGCCATGACCGGCATGCTGGCGCCCGAGCAGAAGGAAGAAATCATCGGCAGTGCAGAGATCCGTACCGTGTTCGTGGCCAGCAAGATCGGCACCGTCGCCGGCTGCATGGTCACCGCGGGCGTGGTGCGGCGCAACGCGCGCTTCCGCCTGCTGCGCGAGAACGTGGTCATCTACACCGGCGAAGTCGAATCGGTCAAGCGCATGAAGGACGATGTGCGCGAGGTGGCCGAAGGCTTCGAGTGCGGCATCAAGCTGAAGAACTACAACGACATCGCCGAGGGCGATCAGTTGGAGATCTTCGAGGTCAAGGAAGTCGCACGAAGCCTGTAAGGCGGATTTGCCCTCACCGCAAACCCCGCCCTCTGAAAAGTGGGCGGGGTTTGCACTTGATGAGCGGCCGAAGGAACCCACCATGCGCCACAAGAAAGCCATTCCCAACCGCAGCTTCCGCGTTGCCGACCAGATCCAACGCGATCTGGCCGAGCTCATTCGCGAGCTGAAGGATCCGCGTGTCGGCATGGTCACGATCAACAGCGTGGAAGTGACGCCCGACTATGCCCACGCCAAGGTGTTCTTTTCGGTGCTGGTGGGCGACAAGGCCGAGTGCGAAGCCGGGCTGAACGAGGCCGCTGGCTTCTTGCGCAATGGCTTGTTCAAGCGCCTGCAGATCCACACCGTGCCGACGCTGCATTTCCAGTTCGACCGCACCACCGAGCATGCCGCTGAGTTGAGCGAGCTGATTCGCCTGGCCAATGCGACCCGCGCCAAAGAAGACTGAGTTGACCCAGTTGCCGCGCCAACGCATTGCGCGACGTGCCCTGCACGGCGTGCTGCTCCTCGACAAGCCGCTCGGTTGGTCGAGCAACGATGCTTTGCAGAAGGCCAAGGGCATCTTGCGTGCCGAGAAGGGCGGTCACACCGGTACCCTCGATCCCTTGGCCACCGGCCTGTTGCCCTTGTGTTTTGGCGCGGCCACCAAGTTCTCGCAGGTGAGCCTGGACGCCGACAAGGCCTACCGCGCCACGCTGCGCCTGGGGCAGCGCACCAGCACCGGCGACCGCGAAGGCGAGGTGATCGAAGAACGATCGGTCGCGGTCGATCGCGCCGCCATCGAAGCAGTCTGTGCGCAATTCACCGGCGCCATCGATCAACTGCCCCCGATGCATTCGGCGCTGAAGAAAGATGGCAAGGCCTTGTACGAATACGCCCGTGCCGGCGTGGAGGTCGCACGCGAAACGCGTCGCGTGCAGATCTTTGCGATCGATCTTGTCGCTTGGGACGACACCACGCTCGTGCTCGACGTGCGCTGCAGCAAGGGCACCTACATCCGCACCTTGGCCGAAGACATTGGCCAGGCCTTGGGTTGCGGCGCCCACCTCGCGGCCCTGCGCCGAACGGCCAGCGGCCCGATCGCGCTGACGCGCGCGATCACCTTGGACGCCTTGCAAGCGCTGACCGAGCCCGAACGCGAGGCGCAGCTGCTGCCACCCGATGCGCTGCTGGCAGACCGCCCCGCGCACCGGCTGACGGCCGATGACGCGGGCAAGTTTCTGTCCGGCCTGCGCCGTCGCGTCGCCGTGCCCGACTGCGATACGCTGCGCGTGTACGGACCGCAAGCCGGTGCCTTCCTCGGCACCGCTCACATCACTGCCGGCGAGCTGATCGCCGACCGCCTGCTCAGCCCGCCCGAGGTGCAAGCCTTGCTGGCCCGTGAGCCCCGCGCCGACCTCCCTGTCGACCCCGTGGTCGACCTGCGCGCCGCCTGAATTCCCTGAAAGCCAACCATGACCAGACAGATCCGCAACATCGCCATCATCGCGCACGTCGACCACGGCAAGACCACGCTGGTGGACCAGTTGCTGCGCCAGAGCGGCACCTTCCGCGACAACCAGCAGGTGGCCGAGCGCGTGATGGACAGCAACGACCTCGAGAAGGAGCGTGGCATCACCATCCTGTCGAAGAACTGCGCGGTGGAGTGGAAGGGCACCCACGTGAACATCGTCGACACGCCCGGGCACGCCGACTTCGGCGGCGAGGTGGAGCGCGTGCTGTCGATGGTGGACAGTGTGCTGTTGCTGGTGGATGCGGTGGAGGGCCCGATGCCGCAGACCCGTTTCGTCACCAAGAAGGCGTTGGCCCTGGGTCTGAAGCCCATCGTCGTGGTGAACAAGGTCGACCGGCCCGGCGCGCGCTGCGACTACGTGATCAATGCCACCTTCGACCTGTTCGACAAGCTCGGTGCCACCGAAGAGCAACTCGACTTTCCCATCATCTACGCCTCTGGCCTGAACGGTTGGGCCTCGCTGACCGAAACCGAGCATGGCGACACCCTCGGCCCGCTGTTCGACGCGGTGCTGGAGCATGTCCCTGCACACGCAGGCGAGCCCGATGCCCCGCTTCAGTTGCAGATCTGCTCGCTGGACTATTCCAGCTATGTGGGCCGCATCGGCATCGGCCGGGTCAACCAGGGCACGTTGAAGCCCATGCAGGAAGTGGCCGTGTACAGCGGCCCGGACTCCACGCCGATCAAGGCCCGGGTCAACCAGGTGCTGAAGTTCGAGGGCCTGGAGCGCAAGCAGGCCACCGACGCCGGCCCGGGCGACATCGTGCTGATCAATGGCATCGAAGGCATCGGCATCGGCGTGACGCTGACCGACGTCGAGAACCCCTTGCCCCTGCCCATGCTGCAGGTCGACGAACCGACTTTGACGATGAACTTCTGCGTCAACAACTCGCCACTGGCCGGCCGCGAAGGCAAGTTCGTCACCAGCCGCCAGCTGCGCGACCGCCTCGACCGCGAGCTGCAGAGCAACGTGGCGCTGAAGGTGAAGGACACCGACGAGGACGGCATCTACGAGGTGTCCGGCCGCGGCGAGCTGCACTTGACCATCCTGCTGGAAAACATGCGCCGCGAAGGCTATGAGCTGGCCGTGAGCAAACCGCGCGTGGTGTTCCACGAGGTGGACGGCGAGCGCCACGAGCCGATCGAGCTGGTAACGGCCGATGTGGAAGACCAGCACCAGGGCGCCGTGATGCAGGCCCTGGGCGAGCGCAAGGCCGAGCTGGTGAACATGGAGACCGACGGCAACGGCCGCGTTCGCCTTGAATACCGCATCCCGGCGCGCGGCCTGATCGGCTTTTCCAACGAGTTCATGAACCTGACCCGAGGCACCGGCCTCATCAGCAACATCTTCGATGGCTACGAGGCCTTCAAGGGCGAAATCGGCGGGCGCAAGAACGGCGTGCTGATCAGCATGGACGACGGCGAAATCGTCACCTACGCGCTGGGCAAGCTGGACGACCGCGGCCGCATGTTCGTGCGCGCCGGCGACCCGGTGTACGAGGGCATGATCGTCGGCATCCACAGCCGCGACAACGATCTGGTGGTCAACGCCGTGCGCCAGAAGCAGCTGACCAACTTCCGCGTCTCGGGCAAGGAAGACGCCATCAAGATCACCCCGCCAATCGAGCTGACGCTGGAGTACGCGGTGGAGTTCATCGCCGACGACGAGCTGGTCGAGATCACGCCCAAGAGCATCCGCATCCGCAAGCGCCACCTCAAGGAACACGACCGCAAACGCGCTTCACGCGAAGCGTGAGGCGCGCGGTGCGTCGTCACCCGGCACCCCCTGCCCGGGCCGCGCGGGGGTTCTGGCTCGACATTCGCCCTGGGCTCTGGGTGGCCCTCCCGTTGTCTTGACATGCGCTTGTCTCATTCACGTGCGGTGTTGTTGATGGTGTTGGTGGCCATGATGTGGAGCATTGCCGGTGTGGTCACACGCCACCTGGAGGCTGCGCGCAGCTTCGAGGTGACGTTCTGGCGCAGCTGCTTCACGGCCGCGGCGCTGTTGGTGGCGCTGCTGTGGATTCGTGGCCCGGTGCAGTTGCTCGGCAACCTGAGGCGCGGCGGATGGCCCCTGTGGGTGTCCGGGCTGTGCTGGACGGTGATGTTCACCAACTTCATGCTCGCCATCACGCTCACCACCGTGGCCACCGTGTTGGTCACCTTGGCGATGGCGCCCTTGGTGACGGCGCTGTTTGCGCGTCTGTTCCTGCACCACCGGCTGCCTCGCCGTACCTGGACAGCCATCGCCGTGGCTGGTGTGGGCATTGCCTGGATGTTCGGCCGCCAGGCCCTGGCGGGCGGCGGCTCGCTGGTCGGCACGCTCGTGGCCCTGTTCGTGCCGATCGCCGGGGCGACAAACTGGACGCTGCTGCAGTACCTCGGCCAGCGCCACAAGCGCGACCCCTCGGTCGAAGTGCCCGACATGCTGGCACCCGTATGGATCGGCGCCATGCTCTCCTCGCTGCTCACCTTGCCGATGGCCTGGCCGTTTTCGGCGTCGCCCCACGACTTGGGCCTGCTGGCGCTGCTGGGGGTGGTTCAGCTGACGATCCCGTGCCTGCTGGTGGTCCAGGTGGCCAAAGTGCTGCCCGCCCCGGAGGTGTCCTTGATCGGCCTGCTGGAGGTGATCTTTGGCGTGCTGCTGGCCTGGGTGGGTGCGGGCGAAGCACCCGGCCCGACGGCCTTGACTGGCGGCGCCCTGGTGATCGGCGCCTTGCTGGTCAACGAGGCCTTGGCGCTGCGTGAACGGCGGGCCTTGCCCGACGTCACGCCCGCCTAGGGTCAGTCCCCAGCACGTGTCGCCCGCCAGCGCATAGCATCGAGCCATGAAGCAGCTCAGCGGCCTGGACGCCACCTTCCTCTACCTCGAGACGCCCGAGATGCCCATGCATGTCGGCGCCCTCAATGTTTACGAACTGCCCGCGGGTCAACGCGCACGGTTTTCGACGGTCTTGCGCAAGCACATGGCGCAGCGCATGCCGATGATGCCTGCGCTGCGCCGGCGCCTTTGGTGGATGCCTCTGAACCTGGCCAATCCGGCCTGGGTGGATGCCGATCCTGACATGCGCTACCACGTCGTCGAGCACAAGTTGCCCAAGTCGGCCGGAACGGGCGATGGCATGGTCGAGATGGAAGCGCTGGTGGGTGAACTGCACGCGCAGCGACTGGATCGAGACAAGCCGCTGTGGCGCATGCACGTGATGGAAGGGCTGGCGCCCACGGCCGATGGTCGCAAGCGCGTGGGCGTCTACTCGCAGTTCCACCATGCCGCCGTCGATGGGCAGGCCGCCGTCGCACTGGCCCAGGTCTTCCTGGACGTCAGCCCAGAAGGCCGGCAACTCAACCTCAAACCCAGCCGACGCACGCGTACCGCCAGCCTGGGACTGTCTCAAATGCTGCGCGGCGCGCTGGCCAACGAGGTGCAACAGGTGGTGGGCATCGTGCGCAACCTGCCTGCCACGGTGGGCACGCTGAAGAGCGCGGCGGGCAATGCACTGCAGCGCAGCGGCTTGCTGTCACGCGGCAAGCCTTCTGCCGGCACGGCGCCCAAGGTCAGCAACCTGACGCTGGCCCCGCGCACGGTCTTCAACCAATCGATCACCACTGGCCGCAGCTTTGCCGGTGTGAGCCTTTCACTCACCGAGATCAAGGCCATTGGCAGGGCCTTTGATGCCACCATCAACGACATCGTGCTGGTGGTCTGCAGCACGGCCTTGCGGCGCTATCTGCAGCAGCACAATGCCTTGCCACGCAAGTCGCTGGTGGCGGCGGTGCCGATTTCCTTGCGCGTCAAGGGCGATACCACCTCGGACAACCAGGCCTCGATGGCCCTGGTGAGCCTTGGCACGAACATCGGCGACCTGCGCAAGCGCCTGGACCACGTCAAGGCGGCGACGGCCGTGATGAAGAGCGCCATGGGCGACGTGCGCAGCATCCTGCCCACGGATTTCCCGTCCATCGGCGTGCCGTGGTTGATGGAGGCCTTGACCTCGCTGTATGGCAAGGCCAAGGTGGCCGATCGCATTCCCCAGGTGGCCAACGTCACGATCAGCAATGTGCCGGGCCCACCGGTGCCGCTGTACCTGGCCGGTGCACGCATGCAGTGCAATTTCCCCACGTCGATCGTGGTGCATGGGGTGGCCCTGAACATCACGGTGGAAAGCTACGACAAGCAAATGGATTTTGGCCTCGTCGCCGATGCCAGGGCCATGCCCGACGCGCGAGCGCTGGCCAAGGCCATCGAGATCGCCTTCGAGGACTTGCGCCTGCTCAGCGCGCCGGTCGTTGAAGATGCGGTGGACGTGGCCACCGACCTGGCCGGCAACGTGATTGCGGCGGCCCGGCGTGGCGTCAGCGCCAGCGTGGTGGGGATGGGCCGCGCGGCGCAGCAAGCGGTGAACCGGGTCGCCCGATCGGCCATGGAAACCGCCGTGAATCAGGCCGTGGGCGCGGTCAAACGCACCACGGGCAAGGCCACGGCCGTATCACCCCGCAAGACGCGTGCAGGCCGATGACGCTGCGGCACCAGGCCGCGCTTCGCGCTTGAGCCCATCGCCATGAAACTTCACGCCAACGGCCTGGCCATCGAAATCACCGACGAAGGCCCGCCCAGCGGGCCTGCCCTGCTGCTGATCATGGGCTTGGGCATGCAACTCGTGGCCTGGCCACAGGCCTTGGTCGATGACCTGGTGCGGCGTGGCTTCCGGGTCATCCGGATGGACAACCGTGACATCGGGCTGAGCCAACACCTCGATGCACTGGGCACGCCCAACCTGGTGTGGGCCGCCTTGCGCTACAACGTCGGTCTGAAGGTGCGATCGGCCTATTCGCTGGCCGACATGGCCGACGATGCCGTGGCGGTGCTCGACGCGCTGGGCATCTTTCATGCGCATGTGTGCGGCGCCTCGATGGGCGGCATGATCGCGCAGCGCGTCGCCGCCAGGCACCCCCAGCGCGTGAGCAGCCTGACGCTGATCATGACGACGTCCGGTGCACGCGGACTGCCGCAGGCCCGGCCGGCCGTTCGGCGTGTGCTGATCAAACGACCCAGAAGCAGCGCAGAGGACGACGTGCTGGCCCACCTCGAGCACATGTGGGCGGCGATCGGCAGCCCTGGATTTCGCCCGGACCCGCGGGTCTTGCGCGAGCGCCTGCAGGCGACGGTGCGGCGGTCCTATCACCCGAATGGGGCGGCGCGCCAGCTCGTGGCCATCGTGGCCGATGGCGATCGCAGCCCCTTGCTGAGGGCCATCACCGCGCCCACGCTGGTGATCCATGGGCATGACGACCCGCTCGTGCCTGTGGCATCGGCGCACGACCTGCTGTCGAAGATCGCTGGCGCGATACCCGACATCATCCCGGGCATGGGCCACGACTTGCCCGATGTGCTGCTGCCGCGGATCGCTGGCGGCATTGCGGAGAACGCCGCGCGCGCCGCATAGCCCGCGCCAGGGCTCATGGCCGAGCTGGATGCGGTCGATCGTTGAAGCCTGAGGTTTCACTGGGCACCGGCAATCCCCGCAAAATGCCAGCCATTGCACGCTGTGCCGGATCACCAAAGAGATCGAAAGCCTTGCACGACCATCAGCCTGTTGAGCGGATTTCACCTTGGCGCCTGAGTGTCGCCCCGATGATGGAATGGACCGATCGTCACTGTCGGTACTTTCACCGCCTGATCAGCCAACGCACACGGCTGTACACCGAGATGGTGACGACGGGTGCGCTGCTGCATGGCGACGTTCCGCGTCATCTGGATTTCCACACGGAAGAACACCCCGTGGCCCTGCAATTGGGTGGAAGCGAGCCCGATGATCTGGCGCAATGCGCAGGATTGGCCGTGCGCTGGGGCTACGACGAGGTGAACCTGAATTGCGGCTGCCCCAGCCCTCGGGTGCAGCGAGGCGCCTTCGGTGCCTGTCTGATGAACGAGGCGCCCCTGGTGCGCGACTGCGTCCGTGCCATGCGCGACGCCGTGGGCGGCGCCGTGCCGGTCACCGTGAAGCACCGAATCGGACTGGGCAAGCAAGAGGACGTCGGCTTTGTGCGCGACTTCATCGGCACGGTGGCAGAGGCCGGCTGCACAGTGTTCATCGTGCATGCCCGCAATGCCTGGTTGGAGGGTCTGTCACCCAAGGACAACCGCGAGATCCCGCCCTTGCGCTACGACGTGGTGCACCAGCTCAAGCGCGACTTCCCGGCGCTCAGCATCGTGCTCAATGGGGGCATCACCGACAACGGGCTGGTGGCCGAACAACTGGCGCTGGTGGACGGCGTGATGGTCGGGCGGCAGGCCTATCACGATCCGTGCCTGATGGCCGATTGGGACCGCCGCTTTCTCGGTGCCGAGGGTACAGGGGTCGACGCCAGCGAGGCCTGGCGCATGCACATCGAGGACCAGATGGTCGCGTACATGGCGCGTTTGCCGGCGGTGCCCTGGGCGCATGTGGCGCGCCACATGCTCGGACTGTGGAACGGGCAGCCCGGCGCACGGCGTTGGCGCCAGGTGTGGAGCGACCACCGGCACAGGGCCTTGCCAGCCGCCGCTGTTCAGGCGTTGGCGCGGCAAGCGCGGGAGGCTGTCAGCGCGGCTGCGTGATCGGTCATCGGCCGGGGCGTGCCGGCCAGGTGGCCAGCAGCAAGCCCGACAGGGCGAGCGCCATGGCCACGCCATGCCAGGGGCCGAAGGGCTCGCCGAGCACCAGCACGCCCACCGCCGCCGCGGAAACGGGCAACATCACCGTGAACACACCGGCACGCGGCGCGGGCACTTGCGCCAGGCCTTTCATCCACAACCACACCGTCACCATGCTTGCGGCGATGGCATAGAACAACAGCAGCAGCCAGTGGCGGCCAGGCGCGCTGCCGAAATCGAATTGGAGCGCCTGCCACAGGCCGAGTGGCGTGACGAGCGCCAGGCCCCACAGGTTGATGATGGCGCTGATGCGGCGCGGTGAAACACTGCCCGTGAGGCGCTTGCCAATCACCACGTAGCTCGCCTCGCACAACACCGCGCACAGCAACAGACCATGCCCCAGCAGCGTGCGCATCGAAGACACGTTCTGAGCCCCGTCCAATGCCGCGGGCGCCCGGGCCCAGGCCATCAGGCCAATGCCCATCGCTGCGCAGGCGATGGCGGCGGCCACCCGGCGATTGATGTGCTCACCCAGCCACCAACGCGACAGCAAGGCCACCGCCGCAGGGATCGCGGCCATCACCACACCGGCCGAGATGGCCGAGGTCCAAGACACGCCGAACAGCATGCTGATGGAGAAAAGGAAGTTGCCGAGGAAGCTCTCCCAGAACAGCAAACGCCGGTCATGGGGCGACAGCGGCGCCTCGCCTGGCGCGCGACGCACCCAATGGGCCATGGCCAGCGCCGCAATGCCGAAGCGCAGCCAGGCCAGCAGGAAGACCGGGAACACGGCCACCAGCACCTTGGACAGCCCCACGTAGCTGCCCACCAGCGCCATGCTGCCGGCCAAGGCAGCATAGGCCAGCCAGGGCACATTAGGCGTCGCCACTGGGTGGGCGGGCGAGGCCCCGCGCCTCACCACCTCAGCGGGACCGTCGGTGCGTTGACGGAAGGCTGCCCAAGCTCAGTAGGCCCGCGCATAGCGGTCCAGTTCCCAATCCGACACATGGCGGGCGTGGGCCACATGCTCGTCGCGCTTGAGGTGAACGAACTGCTCCACCAAGGTGGCGCCGAGGGCGTCGCAGACCACGCGGTCGGTCTGCAGTGCGTCGATGGCGGCGCCCAGGTCTTGCGGCAGCACGGCGATGCCGCGCTGCGCAATCTGGGTGAGGCTCAGCTGGAACAGGTCGTCCACGCAGGCCGGCGGCAGTTCGAGTTGGCGGTCCACGCCGTCCAGGCCCGCGGCGATCATCGCGGCAGTGGCCAGGTAAGGGTTGGCGCTGGCATCAGGCAGGCGCCATTCGAAGCGTCCGTGAAGGGTGCGGATCAGTGCCGTGCGGTTGTTGGCGCCATGGGCCACATAGGCCGGGGCCCAACTGGTGCCCGACAACGATTCACCCACCACCAGGCGCTTGTAGGAATTGACGGTGGGCGCGGCCACGGCACACAGGGCGGCGGAATGGGCCAGAACGCCGGCGGCGAAATGCTGGCCGATCGGGGAGAGCAGGGCCGTGTTGTCCACCGATCCGTCGGGCGTGTGCGGCACGAACACGTTGGAAAGGTTGTTGCGCTGCCCGGTCCACAGCGAGGCATGAAAGTGCATGCCGCTGCCCGGCTGGTTGGCAAAGGGCTTGGGCATCATCGAGAACACCATGCCGCGCGCCTCGGCCAGCGCGTGCGCCGCCTGCTTGAACAGCATCAGGTGGTCGGCACTGGCCAGGGCTTCGTCGAAACCGAAATTCACCTCGAACTGTCCCTGCGCATCTTCGTGATCGAGCTGCAGCACATCGAGTTGGCACTCCTCGAGGCAGCGGTGCAGACCCTGCAGAAACTCGGCCTGGCGCGGCAAGGCCTTCAGGTCGTAGCTCGGCTTGTCGAGGCGATCCTGATCGTCCGCAGGCAGCCAGCGGCCGCCTTCTTGCTTGAGCAGGAAGAACTCGGGCTCGATGCCCGTGCGCAGGTGCCAGCCGTGCTGGGCCAGCCGGCCAATGGCTCGCCGAAGCACCTGGCGTGGACACGCCTCGAAGGGCGCGTTGTCGACAAACCCATCGCACACCACGCGGGCGTAGCCCGGCATCCAGGGCAGGGCGCGCGCCGTGCTGGCGTTGCCGCGGGCCCAGTACTCCGACCTCGGCCCGGTGCGCGGCAGGCCGGTGCCGGCGATGGACGGACCGCTGAATCCCACGCCATCGGTGAGCAGATCGTCCAGATGGGCCAGCGGCACGTACTTGCCCTTGGCCACGCCATGGATGTCGGTGAACTGGGCCAGCAGCGTGTGCACGCCGGCGTCTTGCAGGCGGTCTCGCAGGTCTTTCATGGTGGGTTCCTTTGGAGGATCACGCGTCAGTCGATGCGAATCCAGGTGGTCTTCAGTTCGGTGTACTTGTCGAACGCATGCAGCGACTTGTCGCGACCGTTGCCGCTCTGCTTGAAGCCGCCGAAGGGCACGGTGATGTCGTCCTCATCGTACTGGTTCACGTGCACCGTGCCCGCGCGAAGGGCCCGCGCCACGCGGTGCGCGCGGCTGAGCTGGTCGCTCCAGACGCTGGCCTGCAGGCCGTAGGGTGAATCGTTGGCGATGGCAATGGCCTCGGCTTCGTCCTTGAAGCGCAGGATGCCGGTGACCGGGCCGAAGATCTCCTCACGGGCGATCTTCATCCGATTGGTGACGCCGTCGAACACGGTGGGCTCGACGAAGTAGCCGCCAGTCTCGACGCGTGCCTGGCCACCACCGGCGATGCAGCGCGCACCTTCGGCGCGACCGGCGTCGATGTAGCCCAGCACGGTGCGCATCTGGGTTTCGTCCACCAACGCGCCCATCACCGTGCGCGGGTTCAAGGGGTCGCCCGGCGCGTAGTTGGCGGCCTCGGCGGCCACCCTGGCGGCGAACTCGTCGGCGATGCGCTCGTGCACCAGCACCCGCGACGGGGCATTGCAGCTCTCGCCTTGATTGAAGAACAGCGCGCCGGCGGCCGTGACCGCAGCGCGGGTGACATCGCCGCAGTCGTCGAACACCACGAACGCCGACTTGCCACCCAGTTCGTTGTAGACGCGCTTGAGGTTGGAACGAGCGGCATAGTCCAGCATGCGCCGGCCGGTGCGCGTGGAGCCGGTAAAGGCAATGGCATCGACCTCCATGTGCAGCGCCAGGGCTTCGCCGGCTTCGTGGCCGAAGCCCGGCACGACATTGAACACACCCGGTGGCACGCCGGCAGCCACCGCCAACTCGGCCAGGCGCAGCGCGGTGAGCGGGCTCTTCTCGCTGGGTTTGAGCACCACCGAATTGCCGGCCGCCAGGGCCGGCCCGAGCTTCCACCCAGCCATGATCATGGGGTAGTTCCAGGGCACGATGGCGCCCACGACGCCCACGGGTTCACGCGTGATCAGTGCCAGTGCGCTGCGGGGCGTGGGGGCCACCTCGTCGTAGAGCTTGTCCACGGCCTCGGCATACCAGTGGATGCAGCGCGCCGTGGCGGGTACATCCACCGACAAGGCGTACTGGATCGGCTTGCCCATGTCCACGCATTCGAGCAAGGCCAGTTCCTCCTTGGCCGCGAGGATGAGGTCGGCGAATCGCTGCAGGATCTTCTTGCGCACGGCAGGGGCCTGGTGCGCCCAGCGGCCGTCGTCGAACGCTGCTCGGGCAGCGGCGACCGCGCCATCCACGTCGACCGCACGGCCACGAGCCACGGCGCCCAAGGGCTGTCCATTCAAGGGGGAAATGCAGTCGAAGGTCGCGCCATCTGCAGCGGTGCGACGCTCCCCGTCCACGACCATGCGGCCGTCGATGCGGATTTCCCTGGCGCGGACGTGCCAGTCGATGGAAGGGTTGGCCATGTCGAACCTGCTGCTTGAATTGGAAAGGGGCCGGGCCGTCTGGACAGCCGGGCCCCTCGAATCATGAACCGATCAGAAGCTGACGACCACCGAAGTGCCCAACACGTTGTTGCTCTTGCGGTACTCGCCGCTGCGCACGTCCAGGAACACCGGCTGGTTGGCGCGGTCCATGCGGTACTCGGCCTTGAAGGTGGTGTTCAGGTTGTACAGATAGCTCAAGCCCAGGGACAAGGCCATGCGGTTCGCACCCTTCGAGCAGCCATCCGCATTTTCCGCCGCTGCAGCGTCGCAGCCCAGCGTGGCGTCGGGACCCCAGCCATTGCGGTCGTCGGCCACGGTGTAGCCCAGCAAGCCGCCGCCGTTCTTGCTGTTCTTCACGTAGTCGAATCGGCCCACCACCTCCCAGCGCGGGATGAACTTGTAGGCCAGCAAGGTGGACACACCCGACCAGCTGGCGTCGCGCAGTGCCCCGGTGCCCGGGTCGGCCATGATGGCGGCGGCGCGTTGCCGGCCGTAGCTCAACTGGCCCTGCCAGGTGAAGTCGCCGCGGATGAAGTAGGCATCGGCCTCGAACAGGTCGAGCCGTGTGTCGCGCGCATCGTAGGCCTCGCCCGTGACCGGATTGACGGCATCGATGGCGCGGAAGTTGGCACCCCGGCCATGCACGCCGGCGAAGCCGAAGCCGTTGAATTCACCCTTGGAATAGTCCACGCGGTAGGCCAAGGCCGGCGCCTTCTCGTTGGCGTTGCGCTTGCTGGTGTTCATGTTGTTCAACATCCACTTCACCAGCCACTTGCCGCGCATGTATTCCATGCCCGCGCCGGTGTAGAGCGTGGGCAGTGTGAAGTCGTACAACAGGTTGTGCGTGATCAGCTTGTTGAGTGTGGCCTGTTGGTACTCGTAGCCGGACCAGTCGGGCATCTGGCCGGCGATGAAGCGGGTCTGCAGGTCCCCCAGCGGAATCGAGACCGAGGCCTCCTGCACGATCGAGCCTTCGCCGGTCACCGCGCCAGTCCCGCGGTTGGGCACCAGGGTCAGGCGCCAGCGCGTGCCGCCTTCCATCTCCTTGGTGAGGTCCAGGGTGGCGCCGCCGAAATAGGAGTTGTCGTAGTTGTAGCCATCGGAGGCCACCGGGTTCAGAAACTGGAAGCCCGCCCGGTGCTGGCGCTGGTTGACCAGGTAGGTGGGGTCCATGAAGCCGCTGATCTTGAACATCTTCAGGCCCTGCGCTTCGACCGCGTCTTCGAGCGCCTCGGTCTTCACGGCAACACGGTTCAGGTCCTTCACCTGCTCTGGCGTCATGCCCCATTGCGCACTGCCGGCGGGCTTGGCGACCGAGTTGGCCGCGTTCAGCTTGTTCTCCAGATCGGCCACCTTGGCCTTCAGGTCCTGCAATTCCTTCAGGATCTCTGCATTGCTCTGCGCTGCGGCCGGGAACGCCGCGGCCAGGACAATGGCCAGCGCGCTGATTTTAAGTGTTGTGTGCATGGTGAGGGCTCCTCTGGCGTGTGACTTGGGGCAAGGCTTCAACCGCGGGCGGCGGCGGACAGTTCAAGGGCGCGTTGGCGTTCGGCTCGGGCGATCCAGTAGCTGGCCGCGACGACGCCAATGGCAACGATGACAACGATGATGGTGGCCACCGCATTGACGCTTGGGTTCAGCCCCAGGCGGGCGCGCGAGAAGATCACCAGCGGCAGGGTGGTGGCGCCCGGCCCCGAGAGGAAGGCCGAGAGCACCACGTCGTCGAGCGAGAGCGTGAAGGTGAGCAGCCAGGCCGACATCAGCGACTGCGTGATCATCGGCAAGGTGACCAGCATGAACACCTGCCACGGCCGGGCGCCGAGGTCCATGGCGGCCTCCTCGAGCTGCGGGTTCAGATCCTGCAGGCGCGCCTGGATCACCACCGTGGCATAGGCCATGCCCAGCAGCAGGTGTCCCATCCAGATGGTGAGCATGCCGCGCCCGGGGAAGCCCCAGCCGAAGGCCCACTGCGTACCGCGCTGCACCGACACCATCATCAGCAACAGCGACAGGCCGACGACCACCTCGGGCATCACCAGAGGCGCATTGACCATGCCGGAGAACAGCGTGCGCCCGCTGAATCGCTTGTACTTGTTCAGGGCAAAGGCCGCCAGCGTGCCCAGCAGCACCGAGCCGCAGGCCGTGAAGAAGGCAATCTGCAGGCTCAGCCACAAGCCACCCAGCATCTCGTGATCGTTGGCCAGCGCGCGGTACCAGCGCAGGGTGAAACCACGCCAGACGTTGGGGATGGTGGAGTCGTTGAACGAGTACAGCACCAACGCCACGATCGGCAGGTAGAGAAAGATGTACCCGCCGGCGAGCCAACCCTTCGCGAACAGGCGGTTGAAGGCGCTGGTGTTCATCGGGCGGCCTCCTGGGCCTCGGCCTGGTACTTGTTGAAGAGCGCCAGCGGCACGATGATCAGCAGGATCACCACCACCGCCACGCTGGAGGCCATGGGCCAGTCGTTGTTGCTGAAGAACTCGTCCCACAGCACGCGGCCGATCATCAGCGTCTCGGGCCCGCCCAGCAGTTCGGGGATCACGAACTCGCCCACGCAGGGAATGAACACCAGCATGCTGCCGGCGATGATGCCGGCCTTGGACAGCGGCACCGTGATCTTCCAGAACGCGGTCCAGGGGCTGGCGCCCAGATCGGCCGCGGCCTCGAGCAGGCGCAGATCCATCTTCGACAGGTTGCCGAACAGCGGCAGGATCATGAAGGGCAGGTAGGTGTAGGTCATGCCCAGCACCAGCGAGAAGGGCGTGTGCATCAGCTTGCCCGGCGCGGTGATCAGGCCCAGTGCGGCCAGGCCCTGATCCAGACCGCTGCCGATGATGAGGTCGGCCACCCAGCCGTGTTCGGACAGCAGGCCCTTCCACGCATACACCCGCAGCAGGAAGGACGTCCAGAACGGCAGCATCACCAGCATCAGCAGCGCCGGTTGCACGGTGGCCTTGGCGCGCGCCATGAAGTAGGCGAACGGGTAGCCGATCATCAGGCACAGCACCGTGGTGGCCAATGCGTACTGCAGGCTTGCCAGGTAGGTCTTGATGTACAGCGCGTCCTGCGTCATGAAGACGTAGTTCGACAGCTTGACAGTGAGCTGCAGCAGGCCTTCCTTGTAGGTGATCAGGTCCTTGAAGACCACGGTCTCCATCTCGGATACGCTGATCTTGGCCAAGATCAGGAAAGGCAGCAGGAAGAACAGCAGCAGCCAGGCATAGGGAATGCCGATGACCACGGTACGGCCAGTGGGCCACCACCAGCGGGCGTTGGCAAGGGTGCTGGCCATCAGTGCCTCACTGCGTCAAGACCACATGGGCCGAGCGCGACCAGTGCGCCCAGACCACGTCGCCCCAGGTGAGCTCGTCGTCTTTGTGGCGCGAGGTGTTGGCCTGGCTCACCTTCAAGCGCTGGCCACTCGCCAATTTCAGGTGATAGACCGTGAAACTGCCGAAGTAGGACATCTCCTGGATCGTGCCGGCCACCGTGTTGTACTCGTCGGCCGGTTTCTGGCGCGAGACATGGATCTTCTCGGGCCGCAGGGCCACCGTGACCGCCATGCCCGGCGTGCCTGTGATGCCATGGCCCACGTAGTGCTTGCAGTCGGCCGATTCGATGACCACGTGGTCGGCCTCGTCTTCCGCCACCGTGCCCTCCATCAGATTGACATTGCCGATGAAATCGGCCACGAAGCGCGTGGCCGGCGTCTCGTAGATGTCGGCCGGTGCGCCCACCTGCAGGAACCGGCCCTCGCTCATCACGGCGATGCGCGAGGCCATGGTCATGGCCTCTTCCTGGTCGTGCGTGACCATGACGCAGGTCACGCCGACCTGCTCGATGATGTTCACCAGCTCGATCTGGGTTTCCTCGCGCAGCTTCTTGTCCAGCGCGCCCAGCGGCTCGTCGAGCAGCAGCATCTGCGGTTGCTTGGCCAGGCTGCGGGCCAGCGCCACACGCTGCTGCTGCCCGCCGGACAACTGGTGCGGTTTGCGCTTGGCATACTTGCCCAGTTGCACCAGCTTGAGCATGGCTTCGACCCGTTCGCTCACTTTGTCGGCTGGCAGACCGTCGCGCCGCAGGCCGAAGGCGATGTTGTCCCACACGCTGAGGTGCGGGAACAGCGCATAGCTCTGGAACATCATGTTCATCGGCCGCTCGTAGGGCGGCAGGCCAGCCAGATCCTGCCCGTTCAGGATGATGCGGCCGGCCGTCGGCGTTTCGAAACCGGCGAGCATGCGCAGCAGCGTGCTCTTGCCGCAACCGGACGAGCCGAGCAAGGCGAAGATCTCGCCCTTGGCGATGTCCAGGTCCACGGCGTTGACGGCCTTGTAGCCGCCAAAGTCCTTGGTCACGCCCTGGATCTGCAGGAACTTGTCGTCCGGTTTTCCCTTGGCGTCGACGCTCGCCGCTGCCATGCTCAGATCCCGGTCTTGAACGAGGTATACGTGCGCGTCATCAGGCGGCGCAGGTCGTTGTTCAGCGAATCGGGCGGCATCATCTTGGCCAACTCGGCCGGCGGCAGGAACACGGTGGGGTTGCTGGCCACCTCGGGCTTGATCAGCTTGCGCGAATCGGGCACCGGGTTGGCATAGAACACCTTGTTGGTCAGCGCAGCCTGCACATCGGGGCGCAGCACGTAGTTGATCCACTTGTGGGCGTTGCCGGGGTGGGCTGCATCCGCGGGAATCACCATCACGTCGAAGAACAGCAGGCCGCCGGTCTTGGGAATCAAGGCCTGGATGTTCTGCCCGGTCTTGCCCTCGAGGGCGCGCTGGCGCGCGATGTTGATGTCACCCGACCAGCCCAAGGTCAGGCAAATCGAACCATTGGCCATGTCGTTGATGTAGCCCGACGAGCTGAACAAGGTGACATAGGGTCGCACCGATTTCAGCACGCCGGCTGCGGCGGTGTAGTCGGTGGGCGTCTTGCTGAACGACGGCTTGCCCAGGTAGTGCAGCACGGCCGGGACCACCTCGGTGGCCGAGTCGAGGAAGGACACGCCACAGCCCTTGAGCTTGCTGATGTACTCGGGCTTGAAGACCAGGTCCCACACGTTGTCGGGCATGGGCATTGAACCGAGCGCGGCCTTGACCTTGTCCACGTTGATGCCCACGGTGGTGAAGCCCCACAACCAGTTCACCATGTGGTCGTTGCCCGGGTCCATGCGAGCGAGTTGCGCCTGCACGGCCGGGTCGAGGTTCTTGAAGTTGGCAATCTTGGACTTGTCGATCTTGGCCAGCAGGCCGCCATCGATCTGCAGCTTGGCCCAATTGGAGGACGGCACCACGATGTCGTAGCCGGTCTTGCCGGCCACCAGCTTGGCATGCACGATTTCGTTGTTGTCGAAATTGTCGTACCGCACCTTGATGCCCGTCTCCTTCTCGAAGTTCTTGATCGTGTCCTCGGCGATGTAGTCCGACCAGTTGTAGATGTTGAGGACCTTCTCCTCCTCCTGCGCCTGGACGGGGGTGACACCGAGCACGGTCAGGGCGGCCAGGCTCAGCAATGCGATCGAGCGGCAGAACTTAGGCTTCATGAATCAAGCTCCAGCAGGGTGGGGAAGGGGATGGGTGGCCAGCGACGATGGACCGAGTCTACGCAGGGCGGTGAGGCTCGCTCATCGGTGGAAGCCTAGGGGTTGGGCGGTCAATGCAGCCAGCCTTCGCGCGTCGCGTCGGCCAGGGTCAGGTCTAGGCAGCGGCGGATCAGCGCCAGCATCTCATCGATCTGTGCGCGCGTGATCACCAGCGGGGGGGCGATGATCATGCGGCCGCCCACGGCGCGCATGATCAGTCCGTTGGCGAAGCAGTGGCCGCGGCAGACCATGCCGATGGACACTGCGGGGTCGAAGCCTTGCATGGTGGCCTTGTCCTTCACGAGCAGCAGCGCGCCCATCAGGCCGCAGGTCTCGGCCATGCCCACCAGCGGGTGTTCGCGCAGCGTTTCGTAGGCTTTTGCAAGATACGGGCCCACGTCATCGTGCACATGCTCCACCAGCCGTTGCTCGCGAATCAGCTTGATGTTGGCCAGGGCCACCGCGCAGGCCACCGGGTGTCCGGAGTAGGTGTAGCCGTGCTCGAACTCGCCACCCTGTTCGATCATGACCTTGGCCACGCGGTCACCCACCATCACGCCGCCGAGCGGCACATAGCCGCTGGTGACGCCCTTGGCGAAAGTCATCAGGTCCGGCCGGAAGCCCATGGTCTCGCAGCCGAACCAGCGACCGGTGCGGCCAAAGCCGCAGATCACCTCGTCGCTGACCAACAGGATGCCGTAGTGGTCGCAGATGCGCTGGATCTCGGGCCAGTAGGTGGCTGGCGGGATGATCACCCCACCGGCGCCCTGCACCGGTTCGCCGATGAAGGCGGCCACCTTGTCGGCACCGATCTCGAGAATCTTCTCCTCCAGCCAGCGCGCGGCCTTGATCCCGAACGCGGCCGGATCCATGCCGCGCCCCAATTCGGCCCAGTAGGGCTGTTCGATGTGCACGATGTTGGGGATGGGCAGCCCACCTTGGGCATGCATGCCGCTCATGCCGCCCAAGGATGCACCGGCCATGGTGGATCCGTGGTAGGCGTTGTTGCGACTGATGATCACCTGCCTGTCGGGCTGGCCCAGGATGTCCCAGTAGCGGCGAACCATGCGCACGACGGTGTCGTTGCCTTCGGAGCCGGAGCCGGAGAAGAACACGTGCTTGAACTGCGGCGGCGTCACCTCGGCCAGCAACTCGGCCAACTCGATGGCCGGCGGTGTGGCGGTCTGGAAGAAGGCATTGTAGAAAGGCAGCTCCTTCATCTGCTTTGCCGCCGCATCCACCAGCGCCTGCTGGCCATAGCCCACGTTCACGCACCACAGGCCCGACATCGCATCGAGCAGCTTGTGGCCGTCGCTGTCCCAGAGGTAGATGCCTTCGGCGCGCGTGATGATGCGCGAGCCCTTTGAGGCCAGGCTCTTGAAGTCGGTGAACGGGTGCAGGAAGTGGTCCGCATCGGCCTGCTGCCAGGCCTTGGTGCTGCGTCTTTGCGCCACCGCGGGCGCCTGGATGACGATATTGGTTTGCATGGTCGGTGCTTTCAGGCGTTGATCAGACGTGCAGCAGCAGGTGCTCGCGTTCCCAGGGTGAAATCACTTTCATGAACTCGGCGTACTCGATCTCCTTCACCTCGGTGTAGACGGTGATGAAGTCCTTGCCCAGGATGTCGTGCAGATCGGTCTCGTCGCGCAGCAACTGCAGCGCTTCGCCCAGGCTGCGCGGCAATTGATGGTCACCCAGGTAGGCATCGCCCTTGCACTCCGCGCTGGGCTCGATCTGCTTCTGGATGCCGAGGTAGCCGCAGGCCAGCGTGGCGGCCAGGGCCACATAGGGGTTGGCATCGGCTCCGATCACTCGGTTCTCGACACGGCGGGCGGCGGGCGTGGCCACGGGCGAGCGGATGCCGACCGTGCGGTTGTCGGTGCCCCATTGGATGTTGATCGGTGCCGCGGTGAAGCGGGCCAGTCGCCGGTAGCTGTTCACGTAGGGCGCAAACAAGGCCATCGCGGCCGGGATATAGCGCTGCAGGCCACCGATGAACCAGTAGAACTCCCGACTGGCCGAGCCATCGGGATTGCTGAAGATGTTCTTGCCGTCGCTCTCGCGCACGACACTCTGGTGCACGTGCATGGCGCTGCCAGGCTCGCCAGCGATGGGTTTGGCCATGAAGGTGGCGAACATGTCGTGGCGCAAGGCCGCTTCGCGCACCGTGCGCTTGAACAGAAACACCTCGTCGGCCAGGCCCAGCGGATGGTCGTGGAAGAAATTGATCTCCATCTGGCCGGCGCCGATCTCGTGGATCAGCGTGTCGACGTTGAGTTTCATCTTCTCGCAGTAGTCGTACACGTCCTCGAACAGCGGGTCGAACTCGTTCACGGCGTCGATCGAATAGGCCTGGCGCGAGGTCTCCGCGCGGCCACTGCGACCAATGGGCGGCTTGAGCGGGATGTCCGGATCGGTGTTGCGCGCCACCAGATAGAACTCCAACTCCGGCGCCACCACCGGCTTCCAGCCCTGGGCGGCATACAGGTCGCACACCCCGCGCAGCACCGAGCGCGGCGCGAACGAGATCAGCTTGCCCTCGGCGTCGTAGCAGTCGTGGATGACCTGTGCGGTCGGGTCGGTGGCCCAGGGCACGATGCGCACGGTGGACGCATCCGGTCGCAAGTGCATGTCGCGGTCGGTGGGGCCGATCACGTCGTAGTACGGGCCAGCCTCCGGAAACTCGCCCGTCACGCCCATGCCGACGATGGCCTCGGGCAGCCGCATGCCGCGGTCTTCGGTGAATTTTTCGCGTGGCAGGATCTTGCCCCGCGCCACGCCGGTGAGGTCGGGCACGAGGCATTCGATTTCGGTGACGCGATGCTCGTTGAGCCAGCGTTCGAGATCCGAGAAATTGTTGGGGTCACGGTTGACCATGGAAGCACCTGTCGTTCTTGTCGTGGGACTGTGGCGGCTCTTTGCAGTGCCTGGGAGGCCGCCGGCTCCTTGAGATGGGCCGCTAGGGGACCGTGGCTCGGCGGCGGTCGCGATAGGCGCGGCAGGCGGCACCGAACGCCTGCAGCATCTGCATCGACGTGGGGTTGCTGGCCGCCTGCCACTCTGGATGCCATTGCACGCACAGGTTGAAGCCCTTGGCTTCGGCCACCGAAAAGGCCTCGATCAGGCCATCAGGTGCACGCGCCTCGACACGCAAGCCCGCCGCCAGCTGGTTCACGCCCTGGCCATGCACCGAATTCACGTCGAAGCGCCTGCGGTCGACCACCTGGGCCAGCACGCCGCCCGGCACCACCTCCACCGGGTGCGCCGGGCCGTATTGCACTGCAGCCGGCTGCCCGTCGGGTGCCCGATGATCGGCATAGGGGCCGACGTCCTGCACGGCCTGGTGCAGGCTGCCGCCCAGGGCCACATTCACCTCCTGCGTGCCGCGGCAGATGGCCAGCAGCGGCATGCCGCGCGCGAGTACGCGCGAAATCAGCGGCAGCGTCCAGGCATCGCGATCCGGGTCCAGCGGCAGCGCCGGGTTCTGCACCGGTTCGTTGAAGCGGCTGGGGTGCACGTTCGACGGCGAGCCGGTGAGCAGCACGCCGTCGACCCGGTCCAGCAGCGCATCGATGTCTTCCGGCTGCGCGCCAGGGATGATCATGGGCAGGGCGCCGGCCAGCCGCACGGCGTCGACGTACTTCTTGCCCGCGATGTGGAAGAGGTGGTCGCCCAGCTGTCGATTGCAGGCGGGGACGAGGACCCAGGGTTTGCGCAGTTCGGGGTTCGTGGGGTTCATGACGAAGTTCAGACGATGGCGTCCTTGAGTCGATACCAGGCCATGCCCAAAACCAGCGCTGGCGTTCGCAGCCACCGGCCGCCTGGAAACCGGTGGTGGCGAATGCGCGCAAAGGTGTCAAACCGCCCGGCATCGCCAGCCATGGCCTCGGCCACCACGCGCCCTGCCAGACCGGTGAGCGCCAAGCCGTGACCCGAGAAGCCTTGCAGATAGTAGACCTGCGGGTGATCGGCCAGGCGGCCAAAGTCCGGTGCACGGTTCATCGTGATGTCAACGAAGCCACCCCAGGCGAAGTCGATGCGTTGGCCGGCCAGCTGCGGGAAGGTGCCCAGCATGCGCGCACGCATGCTTTGGGCCAGGTTCGATGGCGTGGCGGTGCTGTAGCTCACGCGGCCACCGTAAAGCATGCGGTGGTCGGCCGCGAAGCGGAAGTAGTCGAGAGCGAAGTTGTTGTCGCACACTGCAGCGCCCGACGGGATCAGGCGTTGGCAAAGCTTCGGGTCCACCGGGTCGGTGGCCACGATGTAGGTGCCGACCGGCATGATGCGTGACGCCAGGCGCGGCGCCAGGCCTTGCAGGTAGACGTTGCCGGCCAACAGCACCTGGGACGCGCTGACGCGGCCGGCGGTGGTGTGCAAACCGGTCCTGGCGCCGTGGCTGATGGCGGTGACCGCACTGTGCTCGTGGATGATCACTCCCAGGCGGCTGGCGGCCTGCGCCAGACCCAGCGCGTACTTCAGCGGATGCAGGTGGCCCGAACGAGGATCGTGCACTGCCGCCACGTAACGCGGGCTGTCGATCCATCCGGGCAGCGCCTGCCGATCGATGCGGGTCATGGCCAGGCCATAGACCGATTCCAGTCGGTCGGCATTGGCCAGCAAGTGGCGCGCCTTGCGCTCGTTCTCGGCCACGCCCAGGTAGCCGTCGCGCCAGTCGCAATCGATGTCGAACGTTCGGCAGCGCTCGCGGATCAGCTCCAGCGCCTCCATCGTCATTGCGAACACCTGCTTCGCCGAGTCCAGGCCGACTTGCGCTTCGATCACGTCCTGATCGCAGGCCAGGCCGTGAATCGCCTGGCCACCGTTGCGGCCGCTGGCGCCAAAGCCCACCTGGCGCGCTTCCAGCACACGAACGCAAAATCCACGCTCGGCCAGCTCGATGGCGGCGGACAAGCCCGCCAGGCCGCCGCCAACGATGGCGACATCGCAACTCACATCGCCTTGCAGCGGCGGATGATTCACGGCCCGCACGGCCGTGGTGGCGTAGTACGAGTGGCGCGTGAGTTCGAGGTCGGCGCTCAGGAAATGCATGACCGTGTGCGCTAGGCAAGTCCTCGTTGGCGGTTGGGGGTGGCGGGCGCCGCGCCCTGTGGGCTCGGCGACGTGGCGCCAAGTCTAGCCAATGGGCTGCGCAATGTGCTTGCGCAATGCGGCGACACCAGTCTCAATGGCACAATTCTGCGGCGCAGGACTGAGAGCCATTGAACGTTTATGCGAACTACCGGGCGAAAGCCGCAACTCGATGCCACGGACCGGTTCATCCTGGCCCAACTCCAGACGAACGCCAGACTGTCGAACGTGGAGCTTGCCGAGCGCGTGCACCTCTCGCCATCGGCCTGCCTGCGGCGGGTGAAGCAACTGGAAGATTCGGGCGTGATCGCCCAGTACGTGGCCTTGCTCAACGCCAAGGTGCTGGGCCAGCACGGCACCTGCTTCACGATCATCAATCTGACGTCGATGAGCGACACCTTGCTACAGGCGTTCGAACAATCCGTGCGCGACCAGCCCGAGGTGCTGGACTGCTACTACGTGGCCGGCTCAAACGACTATCTGATTCGCTTCAGCTACCGTGATGCAGAGGACCTGGAGCGCTTTCACACCGAGGTGCTGATGCGCTTGCCGGGTGTGGAACGGTCCAACTCCATGCTGGTGCTGCGCACCGTGAAGAAGACCACGGCCTTGCCGCTTTGATGGCCGTGCCGTCCGTGCGCCCTGTGGGTGGCGCCTAATCCACACCAAGGGGCGGTGTCGTGATGTCGCGAGCCAGATGGCCAGAACGCACTTGCCGTGACCCTCAGGTCTTGGCCTGCGCCGCAGCCTGGCGTCGAGCATGCGGGTAGATCAGCGATTCTTCGAGACCGATGTGGTCGTGATAAAGGTCGGCAAAGATGCCCACGCCGGCGCGCAAAGTGTCCAGGTCGTACCAGCTGTAGCCCTCGGAGACGGCCTGCAGTTGCGGGCTCAACTCGATCCAATCTTCTTCCAGCCAGCCGTGGTCCTGTTGCAGGCGTTGCACGTGCTGCACGATCTCGGCGTCACCGGATTCCAGCAACTTGGGGAAGATCAGGCTCTCTTCGTCGGCATGGTGCTGACGCGCATGATCGTTGAAGAAGGCGCAGATGGCGCGCGCGGAGTCACGTGCAGCGGTGTCGACTCCGTCGCGCTCCAGGTGGTCCATCAACTGGGCCAGCTTGTCCAGCACCACCAGCATCTGGGCATGGGTCTGGTCCAGCGTGTCCATCGCGGGCACTGGCGGTGCTGGCGTGCGTGTGGGACGTGGCTTTCGTGTGTCGAGTGCGCTCATGGTCGGCTCCGGTGAATGGAGCCGATTCTTGACAAAGGCTTTGGCCACGACTTGCGCAGCGTCAAGTGAGCATCAATCGCTGTTCAAGCGGCCTGGTACCGACGTTGGCCACACAGGTAAGTCCAGACGAAATGCGCCGCGACCTGGCTGGTGAGTTCGGCGTGGTCGTAGGCCGGGGCCACCTCGACACAATCCATGCCCACGCAGTGCAGTGGAGCCAATTCCTCCAGCATGGTGAGCACCTGATTGCTGGTCATGCCGCCGGGCTCGGGCGTGCCCGTGCCGGGGGCAAAGGCGGGATCGAGACAGTCAATGTCCAGGCTGATGTACAGCGGCGGGTGGCCGTGCGCGGCCAGGGGCGCACGAATGGCCTCGAGCACCGGCGCCAGTTGCGCCGGGGCCTCCAGCCCACGCAGGTCGCGGGCCGTGAAGATCTGGCCGCCTTGATTGCGAACATGCTCGCGCGCCTCGCGCACGCCGGAGGAGCGAATGCCCAACTGCGTGAAGCACTCGGGCACCACCAGGCCCTCCGCAAGGGCCTCGTGCACCCAGGTGCCGTGGCCGCTGGGCTCGCCGAAGTGGTCGGACCAGGTATCGCAGTGCGCGTCGAAGTGGATCACTGCGAGTGGCCGGCCCAGGGCCTGGCGATAGGCACGCAGCAGGCTCAGCGTCACCGAGTGGTCGCCGCCGAGCCAGGCCATGTGGTGCTTGGCGATCAGCTCGAGCGCCTGGGCCTGCAATGCCGCACGGCAGGTGGCCAGGCTGGTGTTGGGCAGCGGCAGATCGCCGATGTCGCCAAGCACGCTGGTCAAATCGACATCGAAGTGTGGGTGCGTGCCATCGCACAACATGTGGCTGGCCTCGCGGATGGCGCGGGGCCCGAAGCGCGCGCCCGGCCGATTGGTCACCGCGCCGTCCCAGGCCAGGCCGGCGATACCGAAGCGATGCGCAGCAGCCAGCGGCGGGCATTTCAGGAAGGTGCTCTGGGATTGAAAGGCAAAGCTCGTCATTGGGGGCCTGTGGCGCAAAGGGTGTGCCATGCTGATGGAAACTGGCGGCCGATGATAGAACCCGCCGCAGAGGACGCCGACCGACCATGAAACCCGTGCTGGTGTTGCAGCACCTCGTGAACGATGGCCCAGCCTACCTGGCCACTTGGCTGGGCGCGCGACGCGTGCCGGTGGCGGTGCGCTGTACCGAGGCGGGCGATCAGTTTCCAGGGTCGTTGCGCGGCTTCAGCGCGCTGGCCATCCTGGGCGGGGCGATGAGCGCGAACGACGACATGCCTTCGCTGCGGCAAGCTGAAGCCCTGGTGAACGAGGCGGTTCGGACGGGCGTGCCCGCACTGGGCCATTGCCTGGGTGGCCAGTTGATGGCGCGCGCCTTGGGTGCGAGCGTTCGAACATCGCCTGCGCCGGAGGTGGGCTGGCAGACCATCGACCGAGCTTCGAATGACGCGGCCAGGGCCTGGCTCGGCGATGCGGCGCGATTGACGGTCTTTCAATGGCATTTCGAAGCCTTTGATCTGCCTGCCGGTGCCCAACGCGTGGCGGGCAACGCCGCCTGCCCGAACCAGGCCTTCGCCGTTGGTCCACATCTGGCAATGCAGTTCCACATCGAGATCGACCTGCCCAAGTTGCAGGCCTGGAGCGATGCGCTGGACGACGGGTACGCGCCCGCCTTGGCAGCCTCGCCCGACAGTGTTCAGACGGTGGAAGCCATGCGGCAGGGTGCAGGCGTGCATCTGGCGGCCCACCACGGCTTGGCCGATCGCATCTACCGTCGGTGGCTGAATGGCGCCGGCGTTGATTTCATAAAGTGAAATGGAATCTTCGGATCGTGGAATCGGCTGATGCTGCGGTGCAGCAGATGATTCCATGACAAAGAACGCCGTTTCGCATCACGAAACACTTGCTCTAAGTTGTTGATTTTAAAGAAAAGATGATTTAGTCTTCTATAAGACATAAGTCTTCTCAAATGCGATTGGCGCGGGTAGGCTAGAGCCATCGAATCCACGGTTCGTTTGTTTCCTCCCACCCTCTGTCAATCAGGAGTTTTCATGAGCACTCTCACCCGCGAACAACAAATTGCCGCCCTCGAAAAGGACTGGGCCGAGAACCCCCGCTGGAAGGGCATCAAGCGCGGTTACACCGCTGCCGACGTGGTGCGCCTGCGCGGCTCGCTGCAAGTCGATCACACGCTGGCCAAGCGTGGCGCCAACAAGCTGTGGAACCTGATCAACACCGAGCCCTTCGTCAATTCCTTGGGCGCACTCACGGGCAACCAGGCCATGCAACAGGTCAAGGCTGGCCTGAAGGCGATCTACCTGTCCGGCTGGCAAGTGGCCGGTGACGCCAACAGCAATGGCGAGATGTACCCCGACCAGTCGCTGTATTCGGTGGACTCGGTGCCCAAGGTCGTCAAGAAGATCAACGCCACGTTCGCCCGCGCCGACCAGATCCAGTGGTCCGAGGGCAAGAACGACATCGACTACTTCGCTCCGATCGTGGCCGATGCCGAAGCCGGCTTTGGCGGCGTGCTCAATGCCTTCGAACTCATGAAGGCCATGATCGAAGCCGGCGCTGCCGGTGTGCACTTCGAAGACCAACTGGCCGCCGCCAAGAAATGCGGCCACATGGGTGGCAAGGTGCTGGTGCCCACGCGTGAAGCCTGCTCCAAACTGATCGCCGCACGCTTGGCTGCCGACGTGATGGGCGTGCCCACCATCCTGCTTGCCCGCACCGACGCCGAAGCCGCCGATCTGGTCACCAGCGACGTGGACGACAACGACAAGCCGTTCATGACCGGCGAGCGCACGGTGGAAGGCTTCTATCGCACGAAGAACGGCATCGAGCAGGCCATCAGCCGCGGTCTGGCCTACGCCGAGTACGCCGACCTGATCTGGTGCGAGACCGGCACGCCGGACCTGGCCTTCGCCAAGGCCTTTGCCGACGCCATCCATGCCAAGTTCCCGGGCAAGCTGCTGTCCTACAACTGCTCGCCGTCCTTCAACTGGAAGAAGAACCTGGACGACGCCACCATCGCCAAGTTCCAGCGCGAGCTGGGCGCCATGGGCTACAAGTTCCAGTTCATCACGCTGGCGGGCTTCCACGCGCTGAACTACGGCATGTTCGATCTGGCCTATGGCTACGCCCGCAACAACATGACGGCCTTCGTGGAACTGCAGCAGAAGGAATTCGCTGCCGCCGACCGTGGCTTCACGGCCGTGAAGCACCAGCGTGAAGTGGGCACGGGTTACTTCGACGCAGTGACCACCACGATCGAAGCCAATGCCTCGACCGCCGCGCTGAAGGGTTCGACCGAAGACGAGCAGTTCTTCGACAAGAAGCACGGCTGATCGAACATGGCCTGACCGCTTCAGGCCAAGATCAGGTTTGAGGAGGCCAGTGCAGGCGGCGCCGCAGCGATGCGGCGCCGTTTTTCGTGGAATCCGATCAGGCGCCGCGTTGCCGCCGGAGCACGAGCAGAGCGAAGCAAGCCGCCGCAATGAGCAGCGCCATGAGGAACAGCGGCGAGGCCAGTTGGGCGATCGCAGTGCCCAGGTTGCTCAGCTCCCGTTGCGGGAAAGCGAGCAAGGCACGCTCCAGATCGGCAAGGTTCTCCGCCCCTGGAAATACGCCGCGACTGCCATCGCCTGTCACCGCGAAGCTGGCTTTCGAGAACCATGCCTGGATGGTGTCGCCGACGACGGTGATGCCGTAGACCTTGGCCAGCAGCTGATGCAAGATCACCCCACCGCCAATCACGGCGGCCACCCCCCAACGTTTGAGCCAAGCCGAAGCCGCCATGGTGCCCAGGACCATGGGCGACAGCCACAACGTGGCCAGCACCAGGCCAACGGCCGTGCTCGCCAGACCGGAGACAGCGGCGTATGCAATGGCCGGCCCTGGCAGGGCGGCAAGGTCGCTGAAGCCGCTGACATGGAGCACCAGCACAACGGCCACGATCACGCCGCCGGCCAAGCCCGCCGCCATGGCAGTGATCGGCACCAGCACCAAGTGCATCAGCAACGTGGCCAACAGGCTCTGCACGTGGCCGGCCGGCAACGACAGCCAGAACTCGATGGATCGGTCTTGCTGGTCGCGCCTGGCCAGGCCGGGTGCCTGGATCAGGTTCGCCATCCAGACCAGAAACAAGGTCAGGTAGGCGGTGGCTCCAATGGCCAGCAAAGCCAGCCCAAGCGACGAGAGGCGCCCATCGGAGGCCTGCAGCGGGCTCAAGCGGTCCACGTTGACATGGACGCTGCCGAAGATGGACATCAACAGTGTCAGCACAAAGGGCGCGGCCATCATCACCATCCAGCCAGAGCGGTGCTGCATCCACTCGCGCAGCAGCAGGGTCTTGAAGCGTTGCATGGTTCGTTCCTTCAGGCTGGGGTGCGATTCATGTCGGGTGCGCGGGTCAGCGCCACGAACAGGTCGACCAGGCTGGGTCGCATGCGCTGTCCCAGGGCCTGCACGGCCTCGGGTGGCGGCCCGTCGAAGATGGCGGCGGCGCCGCCTTGCACGCGGTAGCGCAGCAGTGGGTGCGCGGCCGCGATGGCATCGGCCTGTGCCGCATCATGGCTCAGGGCGACAAAGCGCCGATCCATGTCTTCGAGGCTGATCGAGAGGGCCAGCTTGCCTTCGTTGAGGATCATCACGTCCGACAACAGGGCCTCGATCTCCTCCACCTGGTGCGTGGAGATCAGCACGCTGCGTTCGCCATCGCACCATTCGTCGATCAACATCTCGTAGAAGGCCTTGCGCGAGAGAACATCGAGGCCCAGCGTGGGCTCGTCGAGGATCATCACGCGAGCGTCGATGGCCGCCATCAAGGCCAGGTGCACCTGCACCACCATGCCCTTGGACAGTGCCTTGACCTTGTCCGTCAGGCCCACGCTGGTGCGGCGCAGCAGGCTGCGGGCGCGGTCGGCAGAAAAGCGCGGATGCAGGCCGCTCATCAGCTTGATCAGCTGCCGCACCCGCGCCCAGCGCGGCAGGATGGCCACGTCCGGGATGTAGCAAATCGATTCAAGCAACTGCTGCCGGTCGCGCCGTGGGTCCAGGCCCAGCACACGCAGTTCGCCTTCGCAGGGGCGCAGTCCGACAAGGGCCTTCATCAACGAGGTCTTGCCGGCACCGTTGTGACCCAACAGACCGACGACGCGGCCCGACGGTACGTTGAAACTCACGTTGTCGACGGCCAGCTTGCGGCCATAGCGCAAGGACACGTCGCGGGCTTCAATCAAGTTCGGCGCGGTCATGCGTCCTCCCAATTCAGGTCTTGCGGGCCCAGGCCCAGGCGGCGCAGCCGCTGACGCAGCGTGGGCCACTCTTCGGCCAGGAATCGGCCGCGCTCGGTGGTCTTTAGGTGGTCCCGCGCCCCTGGGCGCACGTAGACGCCCAGGCCACGCCGGGTCTCGAGCAGTCCGTTGTCGCTCAGTGCCTGCAGGGCCCGGCTGACCGTGAGCGGGTTGAGCAGGTGCTGGCTGGCCAGGGCCCGCACGCTGGGCATGGCACCGCCCTCGGGCGGGTCACCGTCCAGCAGGCGCGCGGCCAGGTGATCGGCAAGCTGCAGGTAGATCGGTTGTCGGTCGTCCCAGGGGGGCATGGGGAGTCCATGGGTGTGTTGCTGATGTAGCACACCATATCTCCGGCCCCGGGTCGAGGCCACACCGATGCGACAGGCTGCGGATGCAGGCGATGGATTGCAGCAAGGACATGCGTGCATGCCTGGAGACCCGCGGCACCGCAGGTGTCACATCGACGTTTGCAGCATCGCCCGGTAGTCGTCCCGCGTGGCGATGCGCGGGTTGGTCTTGTGGCAGTGGTCGGCCATGGCGCCATCGATCACGCGCTCGAACAGGTCCTGCGTCACCCCCATGGCCGCGAGCCCGCCTGGCAAGCCCAGTCGAGCATTGAGGGTACGCACGGCGTCGGCGAGTTCAGTGCCACGGCTGTCGCAGCCCATCAGGCCGATGGCGTGAGCCATGCGTTGCAAACGGTGCTCGCGCTGGATGCTGTCGGCGGACGCATTGAACAGGATCACCGCCGGCAGGAACATCGCATTGAGCGTGCCGTGGTGCAGTCGCGGATTGACACCGCCCAGACTGTGGCTGAGCGAATGCACGCAGCCCAGTCCCTTCTGGAAGGCCATGGCGCCCTGCATGCTGGCGCTCATCATCTGCCAGCGCGCCTCGCGGTCCTGCCCGTCGCGGGTGGCGCGCTCGATGTGCGCCCAGCCGCGGGCCAGGCCGTCGAGCGCGATGCCGTCGGCCGGTGGATTGACGGCCGGGGCCATGAAGGTCTCCAGGCAATGCGCGATCGCATCCAGGCCGGTGGCCGCGGTGAGCGCTGGTGGCAGGCCCAGCGTGAGCTCGGGGTCGAGGATCGCCGCCTTGGGCACCAGATGCCAGCTGTGAAAGCCGAGCTTGCGACCATCGTCCACGATGACGATGGCGCCGCGCGCCACTTCGCTGCCGGTGCCCGCGGTGGTGGGCACGGCGATGAGCGGCGCGACCTGGTCGGTGATCAACAGGCTGCCGCCCTCGATGGTGGCGTAGGCCTTCAGCTCACCGGGGTGCGTGGCGAGGATGGCCACACCCTTGGCCAGATCGATGCTGGAGCCGCCACCCACTGCGACCAGGCCGTCGCAGCCTTGCGCCCGGTACAGGTCGGCGGCGGTGCGCACGGCGAGTTCAGTCGGGTTGCTTGGGGTCTGGTCGAACACGGCATGCGGCAAGGTGCCGAGCGCGGCCAAGGCCTTGTCCAGCACACCGGCTGCGCGCACCCCGGGATCGGTGACCAGCAGCGGCTTGGCCATGCCGCAGCGTCCACACTCTGCAGCCAGGCCGGCAATGGCGCCGAAGTCGATGTCGATCTGCGTGATGTACTGGATGCGGGCCATGGCGGGTACCGGTGGGTGTTGAGCGAAGCCACCAGTATGCTTGCGATCCCCGAACCCCAAAGCCCGCTCGGCGACAGCGCTTCTCGGCGCATTCGAACACTGCCCCCACCCATATGTCGTCGCGACTGTTGACCCCCGCCATGGCCGGATTGCTCGATCGAATCCAGCGTGCGCAACGCGCGCCGTTCCATGCCATGACGCCGATCGAGGCGCGCATCGCCTACACCAAGGCCGCCGAGGTCTTGGAGCCACCCCGGGCGGCGCTGGCCAGGGTGCAGGACTTCGAGATCCCCGCCGCTGACGGCGCCCCGTTGCCGGCTCGCCTGTACGCCCCCAGCGAGGGCCACATGCCGGTGCTGCTGTACCTGCATGGTGGCGGCTTCGTCATCGGGGGCCTGGAGACGCACGACAGCCTTTGTCGGCAGCTGGCGCTGCGCTCGGGCGGCGCCGTGGTTGCGCTGGACTACCGTCTGGCGCCTGAGCATCGTTTTCCCACTGCCGTGGACGATGCCTGGGCCTCGATGCAGTGGCTCGCCGAACACGGCCAGACGCTTGGCCTGGACGGCGCACGGCTCGCCGTCGGCGGCGACAGCGCAGGGGGCACCTTGGCGGCGGTCTGCGCCATCCATGCGCGCGACATCGGCCTGCGCCTGACGCTTCAATTGCTGATCACGCCTGGCACCACCGCCCACGCCGACACGCCCTCGCACCACCTGTTCGCCAACGGGTTTCTGCTGGACGCTGCCAACGTGCAGTGGTTCTTCGACCACTACATTGACCATCACCATCGCCGCGATTGGCGCTTTGCGCCCTTGCTGGCCGAGGAACTCGACGGCCTGGCACCCGCCTGCATCGTGCTGGCCGAATGCGACCCGCTTGTGGACGAAGGCCTGGCCTATGCCGATCGGCTGCGCATGGCGGGCGTGCCCGTGGCGCTGGAGTTGTATCGTGGCCTCACGCACGATTTCATCAAGATGGGCCGCGCGCTGAAGGAGGCCGGGCTGGCCCAGGCGGTGGCGGCCGACGCACTCAAGGAGAGCTGGAAAACATGACCCAACGAAGAGACTTCCGGTTTCTCGACCGCCTGCGGGTACGCTGGGCCGAAGTGGATCTGCAGAAGATCGTTTTCAACGGCCACTACCTGATGTACTTCGACACCGCGGTCGCTGGCTACTGGCGCGCTTTGGCGTTGCCGTACCACGACACCATGGCGGCGCTGGCTGGCGACCTGTATGTGCGCAAGGCCACGCTGGAGTACCACGCCTCCGCGCACTACGACGACCAGTTGGAGGTGGGTGTGCGCACCGGGCGCATCGGCAACTCGTCGATGGTGATCGAGTGCGCGGTGTTCCGCGGCGAGCAGCTCCTGGTCTCTGGCGATCTGGTCTATGTCTTCGCCGATCCGGTCACGCAAACCAGCCGCCCCGTGCCGCAGGACTTGCGTGAGGTGCTGCAAGGTTTTGAGGCGGGCAAGCCGATGGTGGAGGTGCGCGTGGGCAGCTGGGACGAACTCGGACGCGAGGCTCAACCCATCCGCGCCAAGGTCTTCGTCGAGGAGCAGCACATCCCGGCCGATCTGGAATGGGACGCGGCCGATGCGGTGGCGGTGCATGCCGTGGCCTACAACCGGTTTGGTGTGCCGCTGGCCACCGGCCGGCTGCTGGAGCATGTGCCTGGCGTGGCCAAGATCGGCCGCATGGCCGTGGTGGCCTCGATGCGTGGCAGCCGCATCGGGCGCACAGTGCTCGATGCGCTGATGCAGACGGCGAAGGCGCGCGGCGAGCGAGAGGTGCTGCTGCACGCCCAGATGTCGGCCGCACCCTTCTACACACGGGCCGGCTTCGTCACGCGGGGTGAGGTGTTCGAGGAAGCGGGCATTGCCCATGTGGAGATGCTGCGCCCACTTTGATCCATGCCGCCCGCCATGCACCTGGGCGCACGAGGCTTCACAGCGGGACAAATGCCTCGGCATGCCGCTGGCCACGCACCCACGGGGCCACGGCGCTGGTGGCGCACTCATCAATCCAATCGGCGAGATCCCGCCCAATGCCTTCGGGCAAGGCATAGGTCTCCATCACCGTCACTTCACCGTCGCGCAATTCGGGCCGCCGCCAAAGCTGGCATTGCAGGTCCGGTCGGACCCGGCGCAGCGCGGTGTGGCATTGCCGGACGGCCGCAGCGACCAGGGCCGCATCGGCTTCGGCCACGCGGTAGTAGACGAACAATGCTCGCAAGACGGCCGGGAGGCTCAAGGCGCCTCGATCGGTATCGCGTAGGGCAGCGTCAACGGAGTCAACACCGCCGCATCCACCGCGCCCGCATGCAAGCGGCCGCCTTCCAGGGCCGCCAGCTTCACCTCCACCAATGCCGTCCAGCCGCCGCTCGGCCGCGGCGCGGCCAGCACCACCATGCCGGCGGGTTGACTCGGATCGGCGTCGTGAAAGACCTCCTGCCCAGGCTGAAGTGGAGCGTCGGAGTCAAACAACATGGCGCGGCGCTTCAAGGTGCCACGGTATTGGCTGCGAGCCACGACCTCCTGGCCGGGGTAGCAGCCCTTCTGGAAGTTGACGCCGCCCACGAGTTCGAAGTTCACCATCTGCGGTACGAACTGCTCGACCGTTGCGGCGGCGATGCGGGGCACGGCACTGCGCACTTCCAGCCAGGCCCAGCTGGCGGGGTCGAGTGCTGGCAAGTCTGGCGCAGCGGCCGAGGCCGATTGAATCAGCAGGTGGCGCGGCAGGCCCAACGCGTCGGGCAAGCGGACCACGCTCGCGTCGCCGAGGCGACCCGTGCCCCAGGCGCCCACCGGCGCAGCCTCGCCCAACCAGCGCTGCGCGCCGGCGCCGACAAGCCCATGCACGGCCAGGTCGGCGCTGGCGTCGCTCAGCTTGCATTTGGCCCGCAGCACGAACATCGACAGGCGCTTGAGCGTGGGTGCCAGCAGATCGGCACTGCAGGCCAGCAGCAGCTCATCCGCAGAGCGCCGGCACACCACCAGGCTGGCCAGCAGTCGGCCCTTGGCGGAGCAGTAGCCGGCCAGTCGGGCTTGTTGTTCACTCAGGTGCTCGACATCCTGAGTGAGTTGACCATGGAGGAAGTTCGCGGCATCGAGCCCTTGGGCCCGGATCAGGCCCCAATCGGTCAATCGCACGGCGCCTTCGGGCAGGGGAGTGGGTTGCATGACGCCGATTATCATCACGGCCCCTTGTCCGCATCCGCTGCTGGGTCGGCCCACGCCGCCATCGTCTCCATCGCGCCCAATTCCTCCATCGATTCATGAAAGTCTGGCGCCTGGTCCTGATGCTTATCGTGGTCTTCACGGCCGCCATGCTGGGCACCGCATGGTGGTGGCTGCAGCGCCCACTGCCTCTGGCATTCCCGACCGTGGAACTGTCCATCGAGCCGGGCAGCTCGCCCCGCACCGTGGCAGACGCATGGGTGCAGGCTGGTGTGCAAACCGACGCGCGGCTGCTCTACCAGTGGTTTCGCGCCTCGGGCCAGTCGCGTCGCATCCGTGCGGGCAGCTACGAGCTGGAGCCTGGCGTCACACCCCGCAGCCTGCTCGACAAGATGGTGCAGGGCGATGAAGCGTTTGAGCGTGTCCGGCTGATCGAAGGTTGGACGATGCGCCAGTTTCGCGCCGAGCTCGCCAAGGCGCCGCACCTGAGGCCGACCACATCGGCCATGACGGATGCCGATCTCATGCGGGCCATTGGTCGACCCGGCGTGACTGCCGAGGGACATTTCTTCCCCGACACCTACGTCTACAGCCGCGGCGTCAGCGACGTCACGGTGTTGCGCCGGGCAGCTCAGACGATGCAGCAGAAACTGGACGCCGCCTGGACCGAGCGCGCACCGAACCTGCCACTTCGCAGCGTCGAAGACGCACTCGTGCTGGCCTCGATCATCGAGAAGGAGACCGGCCGCGCCAGTGATCGGGCCCGCATTGCCGGCGTGTTCAACAACCGCCTTCGCATCGGCATGCCATTGCAGACCGACCCGAGCGTGATCTATGGTCTGGGCGAGGCCTTCGACGGCAACTTGCGCAAGATCGATCTGCAGACCGACACGCCCTACAACACCTATACCCGCGGGGGCCTGCCGCCAACGCCGATCGCCATGCCCGGCCTGGCAGCGATCCGTGCTGCGGTGCAGCCCGAGCCCACGCGGGCGCTGTACTTCGTTGCCCGGGGTGACGGCACCAGCGCCTTCAGCGATGACCTGGCCGCGCACAATCGGGCGGTGAACCAATACCAGCGAAGCCTGCGCAGGTCGCCATGAATCCCAACCGATTGTCCGAGGCACCCAGCGCCGGGGCTGTCGCCCTCGGTCGCTTCATCACCTTTGAAGGCATCGACGGTGCCGGCAAGTCGTCGCACATCGAGGCACTTGCGAACTGGACGCGCGAGCGCGGCCGGGAAGTCGTGCTGACGCGTGAACCCGGTGGCACCGCGCTCGCCGAGGCATTGCGCGAGCTGTTTTTGCACCGCGAGATGGATGCGTTGACGGAGGCCTTGCTGGTGTTTGCCGCGCGTCGAGATCACCTGCGGGTGGTGATCGAACCCGCCTTGGCGCGAGGGGCTGTGGTGATGTGCGATCGTTTCACCGATTCCACCTTTGCTTACCAGGGCTTTGGGCGGGGCTTCGATCTGGCCGTGCTCGGCCAACTGGAACATTGGGTGCAGGCCGACCGGCAACCCGACCTCACGCTGTGGTTCGACCTGCCAGCCCACGTGGCGGCCGCGCGCCGGGCCACTGCGCGCGCCGCGGATCGGCTGGAACGCGAGGCTGAGACCTTCTTTGAGCGCGTGCGTCAGGGTTACCTGGCACGTTGCACGAAGGCCGGCACGCGGTTCGCCCGCATCGATGCCGATCAGCCGCGCGAGGCCGTATGGCGCGAGGTCCAGCTGGCCATGTCGGCCCGCCCGTGGTGGGCCAACTGATGGCCACCACTGCTGTGACCACGGTGAGCATCGGCGTGGACGAAGAAGGGCAGCTGCCGCTGCCCTGGCTGCGCGACGCGTTCGCTCGAGCTCAGACGCTGGACCGTGCCCATGCCCTGCTGCTTTGCGGCCCATCGGGCGCCGGGCACCTGGAATTGGGCCTGCTTCTGGCGCAGCGCTGGCTGTGCGAGGACGCTCGCGCCGATGCCGTTCGCCCGTGTGGCCGCTGCGCCAGTTGTCATCTGGTGCGAACGCGCGTGCATCCCGACCTGCTGATCGTCGTCCCTGACGCCCTGCGTGTCCAGCTGGGGTGGGCCGATGCCGATGGCGTGGCCGCGAAGTCCGACGCCAAACCCAGCCGGGATGTTCGTGTGGAGCAGGTGCGCCAGGCCATCGGCTGGTCGCAGCAGACCAGCGGACGGGGACGCGGAAAGTTCCTGCTCTTGCACCCTGCCGATGCGCTGAACGGCGCAGCGGCCAATGCCTTGCTCAAGACCCTGGAAGAACCACCAGGCCACCTGCACCTGGTACTGACCAGCACCGACCCCGAGGCCCTGTTGCCCACGGTGCGCAGACGCTGCCAACGCCTGACCCTGGCATTGCCGGCCGCGGCGCCCGCCCAGGCCTGGTTGGTACGCCAGGGCATCGCCGAGCCGGCGGCGCTGCTTGCCTTGTCCGGAGGCAGTCCGATGGAGGCCCTGGCATTGGCCCGCGAGGGGATCGATGCCCGATGGATCGGAGAGCTGCCGCAGCGCGTGGCGGCCGGTGATGCGGCACCGCTGCGTGGGCGGCCGATCCCTCGCGTACTGGAGCTGTTGATCAAGCTGGCGCACGATGCCATGGCGCTGTCGGTGGGTGGTGCACCGCGCTACTTTCCGACCGCTGCGTTGACGCCGGTGGCCGATCACAACGCGTGGGTGGCCTGGCAGCGCGTGCTGGTGCGCACGGCGCGGCACGAGGACCATCCCTGGAATGCCGCGCTGCTGATCGAGTCACTCGTGACACAAGCCGCGCCGCTTTGGCCGCGCAAGCCACCTGGCGGGGTCGGACGGGCGGGGGCTTCGCTACACTCGGCCCGATGAGCGAAGCCATTGCCCGAGCACCGGCGTCCGCGCCACGACCCAGCGTCATCCAGCTGGTGTTTCGCGAGAAGGGTGCGCTTTACGCCGCCTACATTCCGCTGCTGAGCGACGGCGGATTGTTCGTGCCCACGGTGCGAGACTATCGCCTGGGCGAAGACATCTACCTGTTGCTGTCGCTGCCAGATGACCCGCAACGCTATCCGGTGGCGGGCAAGGTGGCGTGGATCACGCCTGCGAATGCGTCCGGCGGGCGCACGCAAGGGGTCGGGGTGCGCTTTCCCAACGACGAAAAAACGCGCGTGCTGAAGCTCAAGATCGAAGAGATCCTGGGCACAGCCCTTCAGTCGTCCAAGCCCACCCAGACGGTCTGATCTGCACGCCTCACCGGCGCTCACTGGTTCGATCGGCTTTGCGGCACACCGCCGCCGCACGGATTTGCGATGTTCGTCGACTCTCACTGCCACCTCAGCTTTCCCGGCCTCTGCGACCGCATCGATGCCATCCGCGCCGAGATGGTCGCAGCGCGCGTGGATCGCGCGCTGGTGATCGCGGTCTCCATGGAGGACTTTCCCGCCGTGCACGCGCTGGCCCAGGCCCATGACAACTTCTGGGCCACGGTCGGGATGCATCCGGACCACGAGGAGGGCGAGGAGCCCACGGTCGGACGCCTGGTGGAGCTCGCTGGCGGCGGCCGCGTGGTGGCCATTGGCGAGACGGGGCTCGACTACTTCCGACTCAACGGCCGCACGGTGGCCGACATGGCGTGGCAACGCGACCGCTTCCGCGTGCACATTCGCGCTGCCCGGCACACGGGCCTGCCCCTGGTGATCCATACGCGCAGCGCGTCCGCGGACACCTTGTCCATCCTGCGGGAAGAGCAGGGCGCCGACGTGGGCGGGGTGTTCCATTGCTTCACCGAGACGGCCGAGGTGGCTCGCGCGGCACTGGACATGGGTTTCCACATCTCGTTCTCCGGAATCATCAGCTTCCGCAACGCGGAAGACCTGCGGGCGGTGGCGCGCATGGTGCCCCTGGACCGCTGCCTGATCGAGACCGACAGCCCCTACCTGGCGCCCGCGCCACATCGCGGCCGCATCAACCAGCCGGCCTACGTGGCCGATGTGGCCATGCACTTGGCCAAGGCCAAGGCCGTGAGCCTGGAAGAGGTGGCCGAGGCGACAACCCGCAATTTCGAGCGGCTGTTTGCACGCACCAAACCGACAGCCAAGGAACCGTCTCCATGAGGATGAGCAACTTCTGGCGCGCCAGCCGACGAATGGCCCTTGGCATGGGCCTGGCGCTCGCACTGGCCCCACTGGCCGCACGGGCCGGAGCCTACGACGACTTTTTCCATGCCGTGGTGATGGACAACGCCCACGGTGTCGACAGGCTGTTGGCGCGTGGATTCGATGTGAACTCGCGCGACGAGAAGGGCCAGCCGGCGATGTTGCTGGCCATGCGCGAGGGCTCGTTCAAGGTCGCGGAGCGCTTGTTGCAGCGCCCGGAACTCGACCTGAACGCGCTGAACTTCACGCGCGAGAATGCGCTGATGATGGCGGCGCTGCAGGGCCATGTCGAGTGGATGCGCAGGCTGATCGATCGCGGTGCGCTCCTGGAGAAGCCAAGCTATGCGCCGTTGCACTACGCAGCGACCGGCCCGGAATCGGCGGCGGTGCAGCTGTTGCTGGAGCGCGGCGCCAAGGTCGACCCTCGGGCGACCAATGGCAACACGCCGCTGATGATGGCTGCGCGCTATGGCACCGAGGCAGCCGTGGCCGTGCTGCTGCTGCATGGTGCCGACGTTCGATTGCGCAACGAGCGCGACCAGACGGCCGCCGACTTCGCCCGCTCGGCAGGGCGCGACACGCTGGCACAGATGCTCGACGAGCGCATTGCGCAGGCATCGCGCTGACAGCGCTTGTCGGGCAAATTCCGACAGGCGCCATGTCGACGCGCTGACTGCGCTTTCGATGGCATCGGTTCTAGAGTGCATTCAACACTCCAGGAGCTTACGATGCCCGATCTGCAGACCCAACCCAACCCGTTCATCCTGATGATGGACCCCCAGGCCGTGCTGGCCAAGATCGAGCATTCGGAGCGGCTGGAGCGATTGCACAGCCGCATCTGCCGTCCACTGGACAAGCCACAGCTGCAGGCAGCCGCCAGCGGCAGTGATCTGGCGAGGCACGATCTGGGCATCGATGCCGAGCTGGACGAAGCCGAGTGAGCTTCAATTCGAGCATACGGGTGGCAGCATGGCGCGTCGGCGCCTGGGCAGCGCTGTTGATGCTGTCGGCGTGCGCGTCGCCTCGCATGGACATCCGGCCGCAGATCAGCGCCACCGGCCAGCCGGCTTATGAGCTGCGCGGCACGCAGCTCACGGTCTTGCAGGCCGAGGTAACGCGACTGTGCCCCAACGGGGCGGATGTGCTGCGCCAGACCCAGCGCTATGAACGTCCCGAGGCGGAGCCTGGCTTCGTCAAGCGCTGGACGATCGAACTATTGGATCCGCCGCACACCGAGGCGCAGATGCAGGTGGTCTGTCGCGCCTGAATCGCCAGGCGCTTGGCCCGGCACCTTGCCGCGCCGAGGTGCACCTGTCGCGGGCAATGGCGCTGGCCTGGTCCGCATGGTCAAGCCGTGTTTCATCGCGCTGTTCCACGGTCCGACCGGACTCGGCAGCCATCCAAAGCCGTCTTGCAGTGCGCCTAGGCTGTGCGCCAGTGCCCGGTGTTATCCTCAGTGGGCTTGATGCGTGCGGGCGCAAGCTCGGGCAAAATCGGAACACATGAGAATGAAACGGCTTCTGAGCGTCTCACAACTGGCTGACAGGACTTCGATCCCGCGGTGTCCACCGCGGAGTGTCGGTCCAGGCAGGGCAGGTTGGGGTGGCCTGCAGGTTGGCCGCATGCTTGGGGCGCTGGTTTGCATTGGAATGCTCGCGTCTTGCGCCGTGCAGCCACCCGCCAAGTCCACGGCCGCGGCGCCGGCGGTGATGCCCTCTGCCGCCAGCAGCAGCACGCCGAGCCCGAGTTCGGAGCCGCCGGTTGCAGCGGCCCCGGCTCCGGTGGTCGTGACGCCAGCGACCATCCAAACGGCACAGCGGCAAGCCACGGCGGCCATCGAGCTGCTGGAGGCCGGCAACGAAGAACAAGCCTCCGCCGAGCTGCAGCGTGCGGTGCAAAACGATCCGAACAACAAGTTGGCGCAGTCGCTGTTGCGACAAATCCAGGTCGATCCGGTGGCCACCTTGGGCCGTGAGCACTTCATCTACAGGGTGCAGGCCGGAGAGTCCATTTCGCGCATTGCACAGCGTTTTCTAGGGGATGTGCATCAGTTCTACATCCTGGCGCGCTACAACGATCTGAAGGTGCCCAAGCAGTTGCAGTCCGGGCAGATGATCAAGGTGCCCGGCAAGGCCCCACCGGCCTCAACGGCCAACGCGGTGCCGGTCGGGCCCAAGCCCAGCCCGGCGGCGAACGCAACGCCCGCATCCGCAGTGACGCCGGTACCCGTGCAGTCGAGTGCTGTGTCGACGGCCCCCACCACGGACCCCGCCAAGCTTGGCGAACAAGAACGTGCGGCCAAGGTCACGGCCAGCACGAAAGCGGCGCGCGCAGCGTATGCGAGGCAAGACCTGGTGTCTGCCATCCGCCATTGGGATTCGGTTTTGGATCTCGACCCTGTCAACAGCAACGCCAAGATCGAGCGGCAACGTGCCGTGGATCTGAAGGCCAAGTTGGACAAGCTGAAGTAGGTGTCGATGCGACGCCTGCAGGGCCATCGCGAGCCCCTGCAGATCAGTGCGGCAGGGTTTGAAGGCGCACTTTGGCTTCCGTCTGGGTGGGATCGAGTTCAATCACTCGCTCCAGATCGCCACGGGCGGCCTTGAGGTCGCTCGACGCACGTTGGTCGGCCCGCTGCAAGTACAAACGCACCAGCAAGTTGCGGCTGTCGAGGTCGCGCAGCGATGCGGGCCCGCTGTCCGCCAGCAAGGCTATGGCGGCATCGAGCTCGCCTTGGCTGGCCAGGAGGCTGGCATGTTCCAGCAAGTTGCGTTGCCCTGGCGCCGGCGCAGGCAGCGGCGGCGCTGTCTGACCGCGCGGGGCGGGTGATTGGGGCGGTGGAGCCTTGCCAGCGCGCGCTTGCAGATTGGGCGGTTGCGCAAAGCGCCCCACCACGCTGGCGCGGTTGCGCTCTGCCTCCATGTCGCGAAGCGCCGCAGCGGCGGCCTGCAGTGAAGGGTTGAACCCCAACGCCTCCAGGAACAACCGCTCCGCGGCAAGTGCATCGCCGCGTTGACGCGCCGCCAGTGCTCGCGCCATTCGCAGCGTCACGGCCTGGTCCACCGCCAGCCTTGCGCCAAGCCATCGCCGCCGGTATTCGGCGTCATCCGGCCTGAGCAGCGTCAACACCTCCCAGGCCAGGACGGCTTCGGCAAGGCGCCCTTGCCGTTCGGCCATCAGCGCCCGATCTCGTTGGTTGGATTCGAATCGATCCAGACCGGCGTTCGCCGATGGGGCCGCCGGGGTTGACGACACCGAGGCTGCCGGTGTGGGCGGACTTGGCGGCGCTTGGCCTGGTCCGGCACATGCGACCAGCCAAAGGGTCAACGCCGATGGGCACAGGCGACCAACTGCGGGCCAGCGAGCGGGCGATGGGGCGGTGCTCATGGTGCCTGCAGCGGACGGCTGACCAGCAGCTTGGATTTGAAGCCTTCAATGTCCAGGTCCCCGAAGATCATGGTTCGGCGAAGCAGCATGGGTTGGGCATAGAAGGGGTTTCCACCTGGAACCACCGTTGCACCCAATTCAAAACCATTCTTCACCGCACTGTCCACCACCACCGCGTTCGCGTCGCCATAGGGGTAGGCAATGGCCTTGATCTGGTGCCCATCGAGGCGACGCTGAAGCAGGTCCTTTGGCACCTGCATTTCGGCGGTCAGGTTGGTTCGGTAGCGATCTTCCGACTCTCCGCGACCGCGCTCGATCAGGTTGCGGTGGCTCTTGGTGTGGGACTGGATGTCGACAATGCCCGAGCTCGACATCTCCTGCAACTGTGACCAACGCAAAGCATCACCGGCCCCGATGAAGTCGGTATAGACGAACAGGGTGGCTGGAAACCCATATTGCCTGAGCAATGGGTAGGCGAACCGATGCACCGACTCGTAGCCGTCGTCGATGGTGATCACCACGGATTTCTGCGGCAAGGGCTTTCGGCCGGCAAGAAAGTCCGGCAATTCATCCAGGCGAACCACCCGGTAACCATCCCGCGCCAGCCACTCCAGCTGTGCGGCAAATCGCGCAGGCGAAACGACCATCTTCGAATTGGACATGCCAAATCGGTGATAGCACAGTATGGGAATGGTTTGTACCCGATCGGTCGTGATGCCCGTCGGATTGAGCGGCTGAAGTGGCACCACCAGCGGGACGCCAGGCTCCACGGCCGCAGCGCCATTGGCCTCCGAAATCATCCACTCGCGTCGGGCCTGGCCAAGAAAGCGCTCGGCGATGGCACCAAGCTTGTCACCCGGTTGCGGCAGGTAGATCAACAGGCGATCGTTTCGCCCCAGCACTTGTCCGCGGGCATGGGTCAGGCCCTCGGTGGCTGCTGTTGATGGTTGTGCCGCCAGCGGCGCAGTGGCCGGTGCGCCGCTGGCGGATACCGATTCGGGCGCGGGCGCTGGCCCGGCAGCGCAGGCCGCCAGCAGCAGGCCGGGCAGCCACGTCAAGCACCGAAGCCAGCGGTCTTGGCGCCGGTGCATCATGCGACCGACGGTGGCTTGGGTGGGACATTGTCGGGTTCGACCTTCGGCACGTGGATCGTGGCCGGCTTGAAGGTCGAGTGGTGATCCGAAGGTGTCATGCCGCTGCCCGAGTCGATGGGAGCAGTTGACATCTGCCGGTTCTGCAGCGCCGCGGCCATGGCGTCGAACACTTCGAAGAGCTGCCCGAACTCGTCCTTGCGTTGCTCGGCAATCCGGTGGTCGAAACGACCCTTCGCAATCTCGCCCATCGACTCGCTGAGCAGGCGCACCGGCTTGGCAAACCAGTCGGCCACGAAGTACATGGCGATCGCCACGGCCAGCACAGTGACAACAGCCAGGATGATCATCAGCGAAATCGACAAACGCGCCACCTGGGTCAGTGGTTTCTCCGGGATGCCGAGCGCGACTCGACCCACCTGCTTGTCATGAAAGGTGATGGGCGACTCGAAACCCAGCACCGACTCGCCGTTGACCACGTAGCGCGTGGCCGTGGTGCTGCCCGCCACCTTGGACAATCCCTCGGACTCGGGCGCCTTGTAGGGCGTACCGGCCACCATACCTGGAACACTGGACACCCTGACGACACCGCCGAGGTCCACCACGACCACGCGCTCGAAGTTGCGCGTTTTCATGATCTCTTGAATCGACACCTCCACCGATTCCCAGTCCTCGCCCAGCACGGCAGCAGCGTTCTGCGCTGCGATGAAGCGGGCCAGCGAGGCACCATAGTCGCTGACCTGGTTCATCATCGCGGCCACCTGGCGTTGCGTGATCACGGTGGCGGTGAGGCCCATCACCACCGCGACGATCAAGGCCATGGTGGCCGCCCATTTCACGCGCAAGGGGACGATGCGCGGGCGATTCTTCGCGGAACTGGCCTCGTCGATCTCGGCCAGCACCTTGATCAGGGCCTCGGTGAGTTCGGCTCCGGTCTGAAAGCGCTTCTCGGGCTGCTTGGCCAGGCAACGGTCCACCACCCGTCGCAACGAGGCGGGCACGCCCTGGCGCTGCTTGTCGATCGGCGGCGGATCCTCGTTGGCGATCTTGGACACCACCGCCACCAAGTTGTCGCCGCGGAAGGGCCGCTGGCCCGTCAGCATCTGATACAGGACGATGCCCGCCGAGAACAGGTCCGACCGCCCATCGATGCGATCCCCACGGGCCTGCTCCGGCGACATGTACTGTGGCGTGCCCAGGATGTCGCCGACGCGGGTGCGGTCGGTCGAGTCGTCGCTGGGGTTGTCGATGTGGGCGATGCCGAAGTCCGTCACCTTGATGGTGCGGCTGTCGCGCAGGCGAAGGATATTGCCCGGCTTGATGTCGCGGTGCACGATGCCCTTGGCATGCGCGAAGTCCAGCGCGCGCGCCAGTTCGATGCCCACCGTCACCACCTCGCGCACGGGCAAGGTCTTCTTCTCTTCCAACTCATCGGCCAGCGATTCGCCGGTGAGCAATTCCATGGCCATGTAGGGCCGGCCATCGATCTCACCGACATCGTGCACGACCGCAATGTTCGGGTGCGACAGCCGCCCGGCTGCGCCTGCCTCGCGCAGAAACCGAGTCCTGCAGCCCTCGTCCTCGCACAACGAAGGGTGCAGGAACTTGATCGCCACATCGCGGCCGATGCCCGGGTCATGCGCCTTGAACACGGTGGCCATGCCGCCACGACCGATCCGCTCGAGGATCTCATACCGGCCGACCCGGCGGATGTCCGCGCCCTCTGCCTCGCGTTTGCCGGGCAGGGTGCCGGTGAGCAGTCGCGACGCGTCGAGCAAGCCACTGCCCGACGCGGGGGCCGCCGAGGCATCCGGAATGGTGGGCATGGTCGGCGCGGCGTCCGCGGCCGGGGAAGGCAAGGGTGGCGGCGTCGTGCTGATATGGATCGTCGGCGCCTCGTCGTTGGCTCGGCCGCCGCCCGCTGGCGGCAGCACCATGGTCTCGGCCGCCCCGAAGTCGGGCAGCGCCATGCCGCCAGGCAGCACCTGCGTGGCGTCTTCGTCGAAGGTCGCCTTGTCGCGCGCGCTCCCTGGGCGTTTGCCATCAGGCACGGTGGGGGGGTGGTGGTCAGTCATTGAGCGTGGATTGTGCCCGCAGGGTCGCCTCAGCGTCGAGGCCAACCGCTGTTCGGCTCAACGGTGAAATCGCCTGGCCTCTGTGGTGGCCATCGCCGCGAATCACGTCGGCTGCGCATCGGTTCGGCGGCGGGGCGAAGGTGGCCCGGCAGTGCGGTAGTCCCCCAAGATCCGCAATGCGCAAGACTTGATTTGAAAGTTACATTGCGCACTGTCCGTGCTCGGTGATTTGGTGTCGTGATCTGAAGGAGGTGGTCCATGCGAAAGCTGCGGTTTCTGATCGGGGTCCTGTGCTTGGTTTGCCTGTCTTGGGCCGGCCGGGTCCAGGCCCAGCCGGCGGAAGTGATTGTGGGAAGCTACATCAACAAGATTCAGGATCTGAGTTTCCGAGAGAACAAGTACGTCTTGGACTTTTACGTGTGGTTTCGTTGGAAGGCCGAAGGCGCATTGGCCGACTACAAGCCGCTCGAGAGCTTCGAGATCATCAATGGCCGCATCGACAGCAAGACGAGCGTGGTCGAGAAGAAGATCGGCGAGCTGAACTACGCTTCCGCGCGCATCACGGCAACGATTGCGGAGACCTGGGACCTGTCCGACTTCCCGTTCGATTGGCACCGCACCCAAGTGCGCTTCGAGGACAGCCAATTCACATCGAAGGACCTGGCGTTCGTGGTCGACAAGGCCAATTCACGTCTGGGCGATGAGATCGACATGGCCGGATGGACCGCCAGCAACTTCGGCGCCAACGTCGAACGCAAGCTCTATCGCACCAACTATGGGGACACCTCGCAGCCCACCGATGCCCAGAGCGAATATTCGCGCTATGTGATTGCCTGGGATATCGACCGCATTGGCTGGGGCGCCGCGATCAAGCTGCTGTCGACGGTGTTCCTCGCCACGGCGGTGGCCTTTGTCTCATTCATGGTCAAACCGTCGGACCTGGATGCCCGCTTCGGCATGGGCGTGGGGGCATTGTTCGCGGTGGCGGCCAGCGAATTCATCGTCTCGTCGGCGGTGCCCGACTCTGCGTCGCTGACGGTGGCCGACAAGCTGCACACGATCGCATTGGGTGGCATCTTTCTCACGCTGCTCATCTCGGCGTTCTGCCTGCGGCTGGAAGTGAGCGAGCGCGAGGAATTGGCCTTCAAGATCGACCACTGGAGCTTGGCCATCCTGCCGCTGCTGTTCTATGGCTGGATGGGGTGGGCAATCTACAGGGCTTCGCACTGACGGGCTTTGCCTGACCAAGAGCGAAAGGAGCGGGCGGGAACGGCGCCGCTGGCGCCCGCGTCCTCAGCTGTCTCGAACCTTGCCGGAATAGAAGTCACCGCCCAGGTCCTTGGGCAGGAAAGCTTCGACGAGATAATCCGCCACGGGCGCATCCGGGGGTACTGAGGGGAAGTCTTTCCGGAAACTCTCGATCGTGACTTCGTTGGTGAAGCCTTTGCGCGTCTTGCTCGGCGTTGGATCACCCACCTTCACTTTCACGACCCGAGGTGTTGCTCCCGGAGCAGTGATTCGGACGGTGGCCTCTGTGGACTTGTCGATCGGGGTGTCGCCCACCGATTCGACCGCAAGTCTCAGGGTGTCGTTGGCCTTGAAGTAGCGGTTGTTGGCCTGGCTTTCGAGCATCCATCTGGCCTCCGCACCCTTTTCGACAAAGGTGTGAGGCTCGCGTCCATCGGTGCTCGGCTTCTCTGGGGCACCCTCGCGCAAGGCCGCCCAGGTCTGGTTTCCGATGGTGCCATCCACCTGCAGCTTCTTCTCCTTCTGGAATTTCAACACGGCTGCCTGGGTGCCCGCTCCAAAGTCCCCGTCTTCTGGCAGGTTGGACTTGAGGTGGAAGTTGAGCAGCAACTGAGCGTACTCCACCCAGCCATCCGGGCTCTTGTCGCCTTTGCGGAGCGTCGGTTGCTTCGCTTCGACCGGGGGCTCGAATGGCGGCTCTGGCTCGGGCTCTGGTCCTGGCTTTGGTCCAGGTTGTGGCCCTGGCTGCGGCCCAGGGCCTTCGCTGCCGCCTGAGATGGTGAACGCCGCCGGGACGTTTTCCTCGCCCTGGCCGATCTGATCGACCGACTTGAATCCTGCCGTCTGCGGCGTCAGCGAGGCATCGGTGGTGTTCTTCGCGCCTTCAGGGTTGTCCCATTCGATGCGCCACGCCGCCACCATGGGCGAACCAACTTCCCAGACGATGAAGCCCTTGCAGCCTTGGTCCGGGCTGTTGGGCGTCTCGACCGACACCACGGTGATCGAACTGCCCGGAGCCACCGTATCCGGCACCAAGGCCATGAAGTCGCCGCGCTCGTGCCCCGAATCGGAGAGCTTGAGTGGCAGTTGCGTGTCGTTCTTCACCGTGATCAGGCAACTTGACTGGAGATCAGGACCAGGCGCGGGATTCGGATTCGGATTCGGATTGGGGTTCGGATTGGGGTTGGGGTTGGGGTTGGGGTTCGGTCCAGGCCCCGCCTTCTCGTTCAGGATAAAAAGGTACTTGACGTCGTTCTTGCCACTCATGCCAGGCTTCGGAACCTCGAACTGCGAGGCGTTCGGGCCCTCGACGCGGGCGTCCGCGGAGTTCTTCGTCCCGGCAGCCACGCCGAACGGATTCTCGAAGTGAAGAATCCAGGCGGTGCCTTGTGGATCAAGGATGTACTTGACGGTGGCTTCGACGCCGGTGGTGCTGAACACAAGCACTTTGCTGTTCTTCGCGGCGAAGCGTCCTGACTGGTCCATCGGAGCGACCTGACTGGGCGGGAATGTGACGTATTCGCCGTGCCGAATGCCGGGTGTCCTGCCGGAATCGTCGTCAGAGTCGTCGAGACTGGCGGTGTCCAATCTCAGCACGCGCTGGGTGTTGTTGTTGATGGCGCACGTGGCCCGGCGATCTGTCAGATCGTCGATGACGCCTGGAATGATCGGAAGGATGTCCTCAGGCCCAATGCCCACCAACGCCTCGTCGGCCGACTTGATCTGCTTGGGCTCGGCATCCAAGCCTGGCGGGCGCTTCAGCTGAACTTGCGACCTTTCATTCGTCGCTGGCGCGCCGCCAGCGACCGAGCCCAGGTCGATGGACCCGAGTGGATTCAAGGTCGGCTTGATCAGCGATTTCAAGCCTTTGCCATGTTCGGGCGCCAAAGTGCCGTTTGCCTGCTCGTCCGTGTCACTCGCTTTGTCCAAGACTTCCGTCGGCGCTCCGCCAACCAGCGAGCCAAGCTCCTTGAGCCACGCCCGTTGTTCGCCTGAAAGCGTTGTTCCCATGTCTGCCTCCGATTCCCTTGCGGGTTAGCTGATGGCTCGTGCCAGCTTGGTCAAGCTGGCGGTCAACATCGCCTTCAGCTCGGTTTTCACGCCAAACGGGTTGGCGTCGAGGTGGGCGATCAATGGCTCGGAAGCGACATAGCGGATGTAGTCGGCCAGGATGGCCCTCGTGATGCCCAGCTCGGCTCGACGCTCGCCTGGGTCAGGCGCGGCGCCAGCCTTGAGCAGCGATTCGGACAGGCGCGTGTCAAGCCGGCCGACGATGCGGTCAAGCTGCTTCATCTGGTCGTTGATCTGCTTCACGACATCCGCGCCCTCTTCGGCGAGCTGGGCTTGCACCGCAGCCTTGAGGGCCTCGATGTTCTTCTGCATCAGATCGCGCGTGGTGTCCCACAGCAGCGGCGCACGAGCCAGCTCTGGCGGTGGCGCCGCGACGCCGCCACCCGTAGTGGATTTGGGCGGCTCGTCGGCCGCCTGCTCGCCTTCGCTCCCGAGATCACCGTCGTCTTCGTCGGCTTCAGCTTCATCGTTCGCCGACTCGTCGTCCTCATCGGTGTCAGCGTCGTCTTCGGCATCGTCCTCGGCAACGTCGTCGTCTTCGTCGTACTCGCCATCCTGGGTCCGGCACTTCACCTTGATCCGCTGATTGGTCTGTTTCAGCAGCGCCGCAGTGATCAACTTGCCCATGCCCGCCACGTCGCGCTCCAGCACAAACATGACCTTGCCATGTTCGCGAATGCAGTCGCCGTGGATGTACTTGATGCCTCCGGAGACGCCCAGCTCATCCTGCATCAACTTGCGCCGCGCTGGCGGTATCGGCTTGCGCGACAGCAGCACGACCACCTGTTTGCCGGTGGTGGCGAGCAATGCGTACATCCTCTCGCCCTTGCTCTTGACCGAGCGCAGCAGAGGAATCAACTTGGTCGTCAGCAAGGCCGACGCTTCATCACCGTCCTCGTCGGCGTCTGTGTCCTTGTTGCTCTTCGCGTCGTCCTTTTCCTTCTTCTTGGCCTGTGCCTCCGCGTCGGCCTTGGCTTTCTTTTCGGCCTCGGCCTTGGCCTTCTTTTCCGCTTCGAGCTTGGCGTGGCGCTCCTTTGCGCCCTCGGCCGCGGCCTTGGCCGCCTTTCGCTTGGCTTCTTCGGCGGCAGCGATGACCTCGATAACGTGTTTGAAGACGCCGGTGTTCGCGGCGACCTCCTTCGACTTCTTCAGAATGCCCGCCTGCTTCAGCACCTCTTCGAGAATCTTCAAAACCTCGTCGTGGGCGTCGTCGTCGACCTTCTTCAAATCGACCAGCGTCTTCTGCAACCCGGTGTCCTTGATCTTGTGCTTGGCCGAAAGGTCTTTCCAAACGCTGTCACTGAGGAACTTGGCATCGCTCATCGCAGATTTCCCTCGTTGTTGGGTTTCGGTCAAAACCGCCAGGTCACCGTCAGGCTGGCTTCCTTCAGCTTCATGGCCTTGAAGTCCATCTTGACGTCTGGCGTGATGCTGACGTTCTTGCCCAGCGGCACGCCCTTGGCCTTGATGATGTCTTTGATGAAGTCTGGCAGCTTCATCAGCTCCTTCTCATTCGCCGCCGTCTTTGCGGGCGGCTCAAGCAGCATCAGGTCGACGCGCAATTCAGTATTCGCTGTCTCGATCTGCTTGCGCAGGGCGGCATAGGACTTCTTCGCCTCAAGCAGCTTCTTCTTGTCGTCTTCACTTGGCGGCTTCTTGCCTTCCAACTCGGTGATCTCGGCGTCGAGCTTGACCAACTGTTTGGCCGGGCCCTCCACCTTGCCCTTCCAGCGTTCGACGGCACGCTTCACGGCGTCTTTGAACTTGTCGGTGGCGATGTCGGACATGGCGTGCTCCTGATGACTGTGTGCGGCGTGATTTGAAAGCATCCAGAGCGCTTCAGCCACCCCTAGATTGGCTCGCAACATTCACCTGGGGCAGGGCGTCACATCGTGCAGTGGCGCAACCACGGTTTGAAGCTTGCGCCACCGGCATCAGAGCCGGAGCTTCCAGGGCATACCCACATGGGTTGAAGGCAAATGCCGTGTTCCCGGTTTGGTCGCCCAATCGGGACCTTGGTCGACTATGGTGCGAGTAGCTCGAACTTTGCGGGAGCTGAACTGAGCAGCTCCCGTAGATGCGCAGCGCCGTCCGGAGCCTTGGGGATGCTCTTGGTTCCGTCCTGATAGTGGGCAGTGACCTGATAGACCCCGGGCTTTTCCATATCGAAATTGTTCGACAGGCTGATCTGCTTCGACACCACTTGGCCTGGATTCAACACTTTGAAGTCACTCACATTGGCTTCGCCTGCCCGCACGTGAGACGAAAAGGGAATCTGTTTACCGTCAGGACCGACGACATCAACCCACACCTCCCTCATCGTGACGGGTGATTGGATGATATTGAGCAGCATGCGTTGATTGACCCAAAGTCGCTGGGAGCTTGTGTTCTTGAGCTGAACAGTCAGATTGACGTCTTGTCCCCGCCTGACCTGCTGTGACGCGAGTTTGATCTCTAACACGGACTTGGTTTCCATGAGGTTGGTTTCTCCTATGCACGCCCCCCCAGTGGAGAGGAAGAAAATCGTAGCGAGCAAAATTGATGACGGCTTCATAGCGCTTCTTCACCCGGCTTCATTTCGTAGTTGCCCGCGTCGGCCTGATTCTTATAGTCGCCATTGAGCTGGTCATAGTGCTCCTTTCTCCGTTTCTTGAGTTCCTTGATCTCAGCGTCCGTCAGGTTGTATTTGTGGGCGTTCGCGATCTCATGATCGTAGGCCTGGACCTCCTGAATTGCCGTGCCCATGGTTCCCGTGTACCACTTGTCTGCCTTGCCCTGCTTATTCACGTGCACCTCGGTCTCGTGAGCTGCACTGGAGGCTAACCACCCAGGACTGGCGAAGGCCGCGTCGCCGACTCTGACCTTGCCATCCTTGGATGTCGAAGCCTCACCCGAGACGGTCGCGTCGTAGACGATCTTCTTGGCTTGGGTCTGGTCGACGCCATAGTTCTCCATGGCCTTTTGCAGCGCTTCTTCCTTCTTGCCTGCAGTGATGAGGTCCTGCACCTCCTTGACCTTTTCGGGGCTTGGCGGTGTTTCCTTCACGGCTTTCTGATATGCGTCTACTTTGCCGTTCAATTGCTTCGCGAGCTCCAAGGCCTTGACGTAGTCCTGGCTGTTCGCCGCCGCTTCCATCTGGCCTTTCAGAGCCATGATCTGGCTGTGCCTTTCGGCCAAACCTGCGTTAACGGGGCAGGTCGTGGGGAGCTTTGGCTGCAAGGCCGTCAAGGCGGCTTCGAAGTCCTGTTTGTTCTTTTCAAACTCCGCCAAGGCCTTCTGGAACTCGTCTGCCTTCGCGCTCACCTGCTTCGCGACTTCGAGGGCCTTTGCGTAGTCGTTGCTCGTGGCCGCGGCTTCCATCTGTCCTTTGAGGGTCGTGATCTCGCCGTCGATCGCGCTCAGCTTGGCGTTAACTGGGCAGGCGGTGGGTAGCTTCGCCTGCAAAGCCGCGAGCGCCGTCTCGTATTCCTGCTTGTTCTGGTCGATCTCCGTCTTGGCCTTCTCGTAGGCGTCGACCTTGGTGGTCAGGTCCTGCAGTTGGGTATTGGCCTGGTCGTAGTCGCCGGCCTGTGCCGAAGCCTCCATCGTGGTCCGGGCCTGCGTGATCTCCTGCAACTGCGGTTCGATCTTGGCGTAGGCCGGATCGCTCACCGACACCGCGTCGAGCCTTGGCTGCAACGCCGCCAGGGCCGTCTCATACTCCTGCTTCTTCTGGTCGATCTCGGCCTTGGCCTTCTCATAGGCGTCGAGCTTGGTGGTCAGGTCCTGCACTTGGGTATTGGCCTGGTCGTAGTCGCCGGCCTGTGCCGAAGCCTCCATCGTGGCCCGCGCCTGCGTGATCTCCTGCAACTGCGGTTCGATCTTGGCGTAGGCCGGGTCGCTGACCGATACCGCATCGATCCGCGGCTGCAGTGCAGCCAGCGCCGCTTCGTACTCCTGCTTCTTCGCGTCGATCTCGGCCTTGGCCTGCTCGTAGGCGTCGAGCTTGGTGGTCAGGTCCTGCACTTGGGTATTGGCCTGGTCGTAGTCGCCGGCCTGTGCCGAAGCCTCCATCGTGGCCCGCGCCTGCGTGATCTCCTGCAACTGCGGTTCGATCTTGGCGTAGGCCGGGTCGCTGACCGATACCGCATCGATCCGCGGCTGCAGTGCAGCCAGCGCCGCTTCGTACTCCTGCCTCTTCTGGTCGATCTCGGTCTTGGCCTGCTCGAGAGCGTCGAGCTTGCTTGACAGATCCTGCACCTGCGTCAATGCCTGGCCGAAGTCCTCGGCCTGCGCTGACGCCTCCATCTGGGTCCTCACGGCGTCGAGTTCCTGCTGCATTGGCTGCAGCTTGGCGTATTGCGGCTCCGATACCGACAGCGCATCCAGCCGAGGCTGCAACTGCGTACGCGCATCCTCGAACGATTGCTTCTGCTGCACGAGCTCGTCGTGCCGGGTTTGGAACGCCTCGCGTTTGGCCTTGCTGTCGGCCAGCGCCTGGTTCGCGCCGGCATAGTCACCCGAATCGGCCAGCGGCTGCGCCTGGGCCTGCGACTGGCCGATTGCGGCCCAGTCCGCGTCCATCGTCTGGAAGGCCGGTTCGGGCTGCGGCGTGGACACTTCCTGCACGCCCTGGCTGTCAGTGAGGTACTGCTGGCGCTGCGAGTCGTTGGTGAGCCTGTCCAGTTCGTCGACCGAAGCCCTGGCCGTGCCGAGTTGCTCTAGCCCGCCGACGAAGTCCTTGCTGTCGGCCTTGCCCTTGGCCTGCTGCATCGCCGAATCGGCCTCGCCGGCCTTGGCCGTCATCGGCTGCGAGGGTCGATCGGCCGCCTTCAATGGATCCAGGCGCGCCGTCTGCTCGGCCAGCTGCTGTTCGTACTGCGGCTTGGCTTCCTTTTGCCGCAGGTACTCTTCGTAGATCGGTGCGAGCTTGGGCAGCAACTGGTCGAGCGTCGTCGTGGCCTGGGCGTACTGGCGCTGGTTGACGTATTTCCGGATGCCGTCCACCAGACCGCGCAGGGCCGACGCCTTGGCGTCCTCCCAGGCCTCGAGTTCCTCGACCTTGTGAACGGTCTCGTCGAAGCTGCCTTGCCGCGAATCCCAGTCGTTCTTCGCCTTTTCGGCCTGCTGGCGAAACGTGCCGACTTCCCCAGCCAGTGCGCTGGCGTCGCCGAGCACCTTGTCGATGTCACCCTGCGCCTTGGCGGGGTTGTTGCGATCGATCTTGCCCAGTGCGGACTGGAATGCCGCATACAGCGCATCGCGGCGCGCGGCCAGGGGGTCGTGGCGCGCGGCCTCGGCGTTGGCCGAGGTGTACTGCAGGTGCCCGTTGATGACGCCCTGTTGCTGCTGGAAGGCCGCCTGGAAGTCCTGGGCCTGTTTGTCCGAGCCCGTGTCGGTGGTGGTCGGCGTGCTCGGGCTGGTCGGCGATGCGGGATTGCCAACACCCCATTGCCCCTTCAACCCGGTGCTGCCCGTTGGATCGCCCATGCTGCGTGCCTCCCTGGTTACGCTCGATCAGCCCAGCGCTTTCCTCAGAACCGCAAGCGCCTTCGTGACCGGCGCGTGGATGGACACATCGGCAAATTCCTTTTCGTCGATGGCTTTCATGAGGGCGTTGCTGGCCACGAACTTCTGGTAGCGGTCGAGCGTTTCACTGGCGGTGGCCGCCAGCGCCTGAAGCTTGCGCTGATTGCGAAGTGGCGTCGACGCGTATTGGTCGAGCGTGTCACGCAATTCGTCGTCGAGGTTGTCGAGGATTTCGTCGATCGCCTTGCACCCGGCCACCACCTTCGGGAACTGTGCTGGATCGGCGATGTAGGCCATGTGCGCGCCGTCCTTGACCTTCTCGAGATCTTGCTCGGCCCGGGCCTTCACCGCGACCCATGCCGCACGCGCCTGCTTGAACTGCCGGCGCCGGTCCTCCAGCACTTCGACCTGTTGTGGCGTCACCGGTGCCTCGGGCGCAGTGGCCGCCTCAGGCGTCTTGGTCGAGGGCGCGGCGGCTGCCGCGGCGACCTCCGCTGCCCGTGCTGGCGCTGCCGCGGCCGAGGCCGGATCTTCGGCCGCTTGCTGTGCAAGCACCGGCTTCTTGTCATCGGGCGGTGTCTCGACGTCCGGCTCGGACTCGGGCAATTCATCCGCATCGCCGTCTTCGTCATCGCCGTCTTCGCCGCGGCACTTGACCTTGGGCATGCGCAGGCCCGTCTGCTCGAGCAGCGCCGCCTTGACCAGCTTGGTCATGCCGGCCACTTCGGCCCTGAGCACAAAGGTCGTCGCGCCCGCCTCAAGGCTGCAGTGTCCCGGGTAGTACTTGGTGCTGCCACCCCCCAGTTGGTCGGCAAGCATCTTGCGCCTCGCCGGGGGAATCGGCTTGCGCGACAGCATCACCACCACCTGTTTGCCGCTCTTGGCAAGCAAGGCGTGCATCGACTCACCCTTGGCCACCTGGCGCAGCAAGGTCTTGAGCTTGGTCGTCAGCAACTCGGGCGATTCTTCTTCCTCGTCGTCGTGATCCTCGCCTTTCTTCGCGGCATGGGCCTGCGCCTTCTTCTCTGCCTCCGCCTTGGCTTTGGCCGCGGTGGCCAGAATCTTCTTCGCTTCGTCCTGCGCCATGTCCTCAAGCTCTGCCAAGTCCTTCAACAGGTCCTTGTTGGCCTTCTTGTCCAACTTCTCAAGCTCGGCACTGGCCTTGGCAATCGCGGGTGCAAGCGCCGCAAGCAGCGCCGCACGCTTCTCTCCGTCCGCCTGCTCGACCAATCCCAGGGCCTTCTCCAATTCAGCGCCCTTGGCATTCTTCGGCTTGGCCGCGATCCACCACTTCTTCTTCAGTTCGGCTCTGCTCATGCGATGTGCTCCCGTGATCAGGTTGCTGGATTCATGACCGGCTGGCTTGGCAAAGAGGGCGAGGCATGGGCTTGCAGTGCGCCAAGGTTTCCCGTTCAGTGTCGATGCTTGGACTCGGTGGATTCCGTTCTACTTTGGAAACATTGGTGGCCAGTGGCTTGATGCGCGAGGCAGCGCCCCTGCGGCTCAGTGATGCTCGGCCTTCGTCGTCACGGCCACGAGAATTCGGTCTGCCGTGGCCACGGCCAATGCCGAAAGCAGGAAGCAAAGGTGGATGCCCGCCTGTGCGATCAGCACGCGGTCGGGCAGGGCCGGTGCGTTGATGAAGGACTTGAGCAAGTGGATCGAACTGATCCCGATGATGGCCGTCGACAGTTTGACCTTCAGCACGGAGGCATTCACATGGCTGAGCCACTCCGGTTGGTCGGGGTGGCCGTGCAGGTTCATTCGCGACACGAAGGTCTCGTAGCCGCCTACGATCACCATGATCAACAGATTGGAGATCATGACCACGTCGATCAGCCCCAGCACGACGAGCATGATGCTCGTCTCGGTGAGCTTCACGCCTTCGCCCACTTCCGGCGCCATGCCCACGGCGCTGAACACCGCATGCAGCGCGCGCTCGCTGCCGATCGCGGCCTCGATCAGATGGATGAGTTCGACCCAGAAGTGAAACACGTAAACGCACTGGGCAAGGATCAGGCCCAGGTACAGCGGCACCTGCAACCAGCGGCTCATGAAGATGAGTCGAGGCAAGGGCCGAAGCGAGCGGCCGGGCGAATGCGGCTTGGGCTCGGGTGCGGCGGCTTCGGCAGTCGTATCGTTCATGTTCCCTGGGTCCAAGGCGCTGTTGGGTGCGGGCGATTCTAGGGTGCCGTCCCACACAAAGTAAGGCATCCATTGCGCTGTCCCCCTAAGGTGAGTGCTGCGTCAGCCCGACTTCACGGCACCGGGATTCTGGAAGGCCGCCTGGCCTGCGCGTGCACATGCAGTGCAGGCCGCCGGGGATTCGTCCGACCTCGACAGGGTGTGCGGACCGACGCTAACCCAATGACTTGAGCAAGTCGGCGAGTTCAGCGTCGATGGTTGGCTCGGCACCAGGCTCTGCCGAATCCGCAGCGGGCGCTTCGAGACTGGCCAACAGCGCGGCCAACTCGTCCTGAGGTGCCGCCGATTCCGGGGACGGCGCCGGCGTTTCGTCCACACTGTCGTCGGGCAATTGACCTGCTGCTGCAGCGGAGTCCGCCGCCGGCTCGTCCTGCGAGTCCTCCACCGATTCATTGCTTGGTTCGTCGACGGGCTCGTTGACGGGCTCATCGGCCTTGGCGGCAACGGGTGCACCCTTGCGCAAGGTGGACGCAGCGCCAACGCCGCGCTCGTCACCTTGGGTCTGTATTCTTGCCTGCAGCGCAATCCGTGCAGCGCTTGGCGCTTTCTTGGGAGTGGCGCCAGCGACAGCCAGGCCATCGCCGTTCATCGCTTCCAGGCCGTTGAAGCGGACCAGGGCTTCACCCTTGTGCGCCATCACCGCGTTGATGCCTACCTGTCGCAGCAGCGAGGCGACATTGGTCGAGATCAGGCGATCGGTGCAGGGCAGGGCGATCGAGTCGCCGTGCTCATCGACACAGTGGTGAAATGGCAAGTCGTTGACGGCCAAGGTCGCGCCTGGCTGCGCGAGTACGGTCAGCGCCAACAGCGCCGGGTGGCCCCACAGCATGCCGCGCAAACCAGCCTCGCGGCTGAATTCCTCGAAGGCAAACGCCGAGATCGGATCACTCCGCTTGCCATACGGGTGGCGCAGCAGAAAACGCGGCCCGAACAAGCCGAGGAACGACGCCGCCGGCTGGTCCCGCAGCGCGGCAAAGGCTTGGCGCACCAGCCGATGCGGCGGCTCTTTCCTGTCCGCGAACGGGTCGGTGTGGATGCCCGTCAACAACGATGCGCCGGCGTGGGAAGCCACCGCTGCCGCGCGGCCAAGCAACTCGGCATGTGGCGGCGTGGCATCGAACTGGTAGCAGCCGGCGATGTAGGTGTAGCCGCCGTCGGCGTCCTGGGAGGGCTGTTCGACCAGCAGCTTGTACAGCCCGCTGTCAGCCAGATCGGTCACCCGACTCAGATCGGCTGCAAATTCCTCGGCGCTGATGTCGAGCAGGTGCACCTGCAGTTGATGGCTGGTTTCCACCCGCCGCAGCAGGAAGTCCACGCCGCGCCACAGTGCCTCGCTGGATTGAAAGTCTGCATGGTGCAGCACCGCCCGCATGGCGTCACTCAGGCCGGCGTCGACAGCCGCAATCAGTTGATCCTTGTTGGCGCTGGCGGCGGGCCGCACGAAGGGGCCGACCACGCGTTGCAGCAGGTCGGACACCGCGCTGACGGACTTCGCGGTGGTTGATGCTCGCCCCGTGAGACGCGCGAAGTCATCGCGCGTCGAACCCACGGCCGGCGCAGCCCCGCGAGCGGCGGCCCGGCGCGCGAGCCTCGAAGCGCTCGGACCGGCGCCTTCGGCCCAGGCCATCACGGCGGCGGCGGCCGCGGCAAACTGGCTGGCGTTGTTCAAGCGCTTGCGCAGCCCGGCGAGTTCTGCAAACAGGGGCACGCCAGAGTAGATGGCGTCAGGGTGAAAGGCGTCGAGCTCGGCAAGTTCGATCGTCACCGGGGCTTGGTCGGCACCCAGGGGCAGCGTCAGCGAAAGCTGCAAACGCTGCATGGCTTGCTCGATGGTGTCGAACTCGACCTTGAGCGGTTTGCGCTTGGCCAGAGCAGCGCCGGTGTCCAGCCGCCCGCGGGCGGCCCCGGCGCTGAAATCACCGAGGATGGCCAGGCGCAGTGGGCGCTTGGCGCTCCAACTGGGCGCGCTCTGGCCGATGCTGGCGAAATCGGGGCTGAAGTCATCACTCATGCGGGGCTCCCAAGTCGGGGCAAAAGGTAGGGCTAGGCGGCTTGCGCCAACAGGCGCACAAAGGCATCGTCAGGGGGCAGGCCATGGGCAGCGACGGGCGACGAGGCCCTGCCGTCGCGCACGCACCACCACAAGGTCTGGCCCTGGGCCGGCCAGGCTGGGCCACCGTCCGACTCCTCCGGGCGATGGCCCAGTTCGGCATCGAGTCGCTCGGCGCTCCAATCCTCGTTGAGCGCGGCAACCGCCACACCCTCCATGGCGTGCAGCCAGGCCGATGGGGCCTCGGTTTCACCGATGTCACGCGCGCGTGCAACGGTGAGCGGAAAGTAGCGCCCGACACGATCGACCGAGGGCATGAGCACGCCGGCGTAGCCCGGACTGCCGTCAAACGGGATGCCGGCTCCGAGCACGAAGCGCAAGGTCGGTGCGGCCAGGAAGCCGTCGAGCCAGGCCGAGTCGCTGGCGCGCCAATGCGCCAGGCCCGTGGCCAGCCAATGGTCCCAAGGCTCGACGAAGACGGGTGGCAAGCGGCGGCCCGCGAAGTCACCCAACACCGGCAACTTGCCATACCAGCCAGGCAGGATGACCGCTGACATGTCAAAGCAACTCAGGGCAGCGGAACGCCTGCATCTCGCGCATTCGCAAGGGGTTCAGCGCGCTCGACGAGATCACCTCGAGCTTGGCCTTGCGGCCATCGACATTGAGCAGCACGGTGAAGCGCTCGGCCTGCGGTGACGCCTGGACTTCATGCTGGCCAATCAAGCGGAACAGGGCCCAGGGGCCTTCGAAGAGCTGCGGCGTTCCGCCCAGGCTGAGCTTGACTTGCGAGGCCACACGCTGGCTCGGCCAAGTGAGGGTCTGGGCGGCCGTGCTGCCGGCGGCAAACTTCATGGCTTGCCCGTCGATATCCAGCACCAGCTCCTTGACGCCTGCATCCATCTCCAGCACACGCAGGTCCACCTTGAACCCCGGCGCCTTGCCGCCAGCACGGAAAAAGGCCTCACGAATCTTGGCCGCGCGCTGGAAGTCCGCCAAGGCCGCGCCGCCAGGCGGCTTGGTGCCATCCGGCAAGGGCCGATAGGCCCATGGCGTGACGCCGATGTCCACCAACGCACTGAGTTTGCGCTGGAAGAAATCATCCAGTTGTCCACCGACTCCGAACATCTGTCCAAAGTCATCGGGCAACACGTCTGAGCGACTTCCCAACGCGAAAGGATAGCGTCCGGCAATTGTCTTGGCGCATTGATCCAGAACCGGCCTGACCTCGGCACTCAGGCCCTGTCGCTCGGCGACACGTCCCTGCGATGCACCTGCATCGGCCAGCGCCATGAGCATCGATTTGATCGGTTCCGGCTGCATGCCGGCGGCGGCCTTTGCGGCGGCCCCTCCGCCGCCAGCCGGCGGAGCCGTCTTGGTCTTCTGCGCTGAGTCGATCGCCGTGAGCTGAACGAAGACTTCATTGAAGAGCTTCATGGTCTCGTCGATCGGCGCCGGCGTACCGGTCACCATGCGGTGCAGGGACGAAAAGTAGTCGTCGACCATCATTTCAAGCGGCGGCCCGGCGGCCTTGATGTCCTCGGCGCCAGTGGCTTTTCCGACCACGGCGGCGATGTCGGCCTTCGCCTTGCTCAACCGGCTCAAGCTCGAATTGCTGACTGCGGCGGGGCCGCCGCTCTTGGCCACTGCAGCTGCGGCAATGGCGCCGAGCTGGGTTTCACGAGCCACCGCGCGCAGGTAGGACGCGAGCGGCGAGTCCGGTGCCGCCAGCAGCCCGGCCACGGCCAAACTGCGTTCCAGGCCGCCCAGTTTCACCAGTCGAACATCCTTGATGTATTGGTCCCAGACTTTGATGTACTCCTGAAGGTACAGACGTCGAACCCGGGTCTCGATCTCGACGTTGCCGGCTCCGAGCAGGCTGCCCGCGGCTTGCTTGAGGGACTCGGGCGGCGCGGTCACGCCCAGGACCCAGCCCTCTTCGGCCGCCAGCAGCGGCGCCACCTTGGCGATCGACGCCTTGAAGGCCTTGAAGTAGCCATCGCGTGTGAACAGGCCCGGGATGCCCTTGGTCAGTGGCTGACCGCTGGCTCGCTCGAACACCCGGACGGCATTCGGTCCGCCGGCCCCTGCGGCCGTGAAATCAGGAATGTCGGCACCGACACGGGCACGCTTGAGCCGGCTGAAGATGCGGTACTCCAGCGGGTAGGCGACCAGCATTTCACGCACATTGGCCACCAAGGACCGGTCCATGGGCGCCGGCGCGCGGGGTGCGCCCCGCGCGACCGCCGCTTCGAGGTGTTGCGCCAAGGCGCCGCGCTGTTCCGCGGTCATCGTGGCGGCCAGATTGGCATCCCAGTCGAGGGCGACCCAGGCCTTGAACGATTCGGCGTCGAAGTGCTCGGGGCTGTACAGCATCATGTAGCCCTTCAGCGCCTCGTAGGCCAGCTCAAGGTTGTCGCGGTTGGCCGCACGCAGGCGCTCTTCCAGCCTGCGTACGATGCGCGGCATCAATGCGTTGTCGAGCAGCTTGCGGTAGCCGATTTCAGTGCCGGCGCTGACATACGGACCCTGGTACAGACCGAGCGTGTAAAGCAGTGGAGGCGCGTCCAGCGCAAAAGCATCCGGTGCGGGCACAGCGGCCAACTTGTCCAAGGCGTTGGGCAGCACCGAGAGTTCGGCGCCGTTGGCGGGCGGCACCGCGGCCACGGCGGCCTGCACATCGGGTATCCGGGTCTGCACTTCTGCCAGGTAGCCCAGGTTGCGTGTGTAGGCCAATGACCAACCCGCCACCACGACCACGGAACCGACCGCCATGGACGCCATGCCCAGCAGCCGCCAGCGTCGGCGCCTGGATTCGGCTTGGCGGTTCTCGCCCACCAAACCCTGCTCGGCGAAGACCACTTCCTTCAGAAGTCGTGTGAGAAAGAAGGCCTTGCCGCGCCAAGATGGCACGGCCGGCGCGCTTTGCTCCACGCCAAAGGTCCGCCCCAATGCGCCCAGCACACGGTCGATCGGTGAGCCCTCCTGCGTGCCGCTGGTGAAATAGACCCCTCGCACCAACGGAGTCTCCTCGAGGTTGCCACCGCCTGAGAAGACCTGTTCCAGGAATCCGCCCAAGAGCCCCTTCAGTCCTTCGAACTGCTGCGGAAACGCAAATATCGCGGCGCGCCGGAGCACATCGGATTCGGTCTGCATGCGCACGATCAGGCTGTCGCGCAGACGCTTGCCGAGCGCAGCAAACTCGGCCCCGAAACTCTGCAGCTGCGACGCCCCTGGGGCCTTCGGATCGTTGGCATCGTATGGGAATGAGAAGCCCCAGACCTGCTCGCGTTCCTCGCGCCCGAATGCGCCGAAGGTCTCGTGAAAACCGGCGATCAGATCGCACTTGGTCACCAGAACATAGACCGGTGGACGCACACCCAGGCGTTCCTGCAACTCCTGCAGACGCATGCGCAATTTCAGAGCATGGTCCTTTCGGTCCGCCGGGCTTTGCTGCAGCAGGTCTTGGATATTGACGGTCAGCAGCACCCCATTGAGGGGGCGCCGCGGACGCGACTTGCGCAGCAGCGCAAGAAACGTATCCCAGGCCGCCGCATCGGTGGCCTTGTCGGAATCCTGCGATGTGTAGCGACCGGCGGTGTCGATCAGCACGGCCTCGTCCGTGAACCACCACTCGCAGTTGCGCGTGCCACCCACGCCACGTACCGAGGCCTGACCCAACTTTCCAGACAAGGGGAAGTTGAGCCCGGCGTTCATCAAGGCCGTGGTCTTGCCCGAACCTGGCAGGCCAACGAACATGTACCAGGGCAACTCGTAGAGGAATTGTCCGCGCCTGAGCCACGACGCCTTCCCGCTCTTGTGCGCGCTCTCGCTCAGCACTTTCAGCGCCTCGGTGAAACGCTGTTCGAGGGCCTGGGCTTCGCGCTCGGCGCTGCCGGCGCCTGCCGCCAGTCCCGCCACCAGTCGCCGGTTCGTGCGCCGGCGGCGCCAGACCCGCCACCCGAACACGATGCCGAAGATCAGCAACAGGATGGCCAGGGCAATGAGCCGCTCCGTGACCCCATCGAGCGGATGCTCGCCGCCGAAGGACAGCAGTGGACCGGCCCACCAGATGAGGCCTGCGAGCAGCAGGAAGCCGATGGCCGCCAGGGCCATCGGGTGCAAGAGCATGGACAGGATCCGATTCATCATGACCTTGCTTCAACCGGACACGAGCAGGGTGACTTCGACGCGCCGATTGCGCGAACGCCCGGCAGGGGTGCTGTTGTCGGCAAGCGGCTCACTGTCGGCTCGCCCTTCGGCCTGCAGGCGCGAGGGCTCCACCAACTTGCCGAGCTCCGTGCGGACCACATCGGCACGCTCTTGCGAAAGATGCCAGTTCGATGGGAAGCGCAGCGAGCGAATCGGCTGATTGTCGGTGTGGCCCGTCACCAGCACCTTGCCCTTGAGCGTGGCCAAAGCCTGGCCGATGCGCGGAAGGAGGGCCCGAACGCCCGGCGCGATGGTCGTACCGCCGGGCTCGAAGAAGCCGTCGCCGCGAATGACCACGGTGGATCGGTCCGCCAGGTCCTGGACGTCCACCAACCCAGCCTTGATTTCCGGCGCCAACAGGCCGGACAGGCGCTGCACCGGTGCCGCCGCCGGCGGCGGAGGCGGCGGCACAGCCACCTGTGCCTTCTTGGCATCCAGCGCGGCCAAAGTGGAAAAGATGCCATCGGCCGAATTGGCCAGCGACCAGCGAAAGGCGCCGTAGATGAGCGCCAGCACCACCAACAGGGCCGAGGCGATCACCCACAGGGGCAGACCTTCGGAGATGTGCGGGCCCTTGGTCGCCACACCCTGCCAACGTGGCGACAGTGCGGGGTCGGGCGTGCGCCCTTGGCTGAGCATCTGCGCCAGACGCTGGCGCACGCCGTCGAGCTGCGACGCACCGTTGTCGATGACGCGATAGCGGCCCTGAAATCCGAGCCCCAGAATGACGTAGAGCAACTCGAGCAATTGGCGATTCGCATCCACGTTCTCAGCCAACTTGCTCATCAGTTGGAAGACCTTTTCGCCGCCCCACGACTCGTTGTGAAACTGGACCAGCAAGCTGTTGCCCGCCCAGGCCCCCGCACCACCCCAAGGCGTGCTGGCCGCGGATTCGTCGAGCAGCGTGCACAGGATGTACCGACCACCCAGCACCTGCTCGTTGGGCAGCCCCTGGGCACGGGCCTGGGCCTCGAACTTGCGGATCCCATCGGCCAGCGCATCGCGCAGCGCAATGGGGTTGGGATGACGCGCCGTGTGTCGAACCCTTGGGGCCGCAGCCAGCAGCGGCATCGCCGCGTTGACCAGGGGGTTGAGGCTGGCCGACATCATCGTGTCGAGCGCGAGCGGCGTGCCGGTCTGGGCCGCATTGGGGGCATTCGCCACTGGCGCAGCAGTGGCCCCCGGTGCGGGCGCCGCTGCGCCCGACCGGCCTGCACTGGGCTTGACGATCGTGCGATCGCCGTTGAACGCGGCAAATGGGTCGTCGGCGTCGGTCACACCAGCTTCCAATCCAAGGGGTCGAAGGCGGAGGGCGATGTCATGCCGCTGCTTCAGGCCCGCACGGCCCAGAACTCGATTTCCAGCCCGGGAAAGTCGCCGGCCACGTGCATGGCCAACCCGCCTGACTTCTCAAGCTGCTTCCACATCTCGTTGCCACGCGTCTCGAGCTCGAAATAGTTGAAGCCGGCATGGAAAGGGATCTGCCTCGGCGCCACCGGCAAGGGCCGCAGCGTGACCCCAGGCAACTGCAGGTTCACGAGATCCCTGATGCGCTCGACCGTTCCGATCTTCACCTGGGTGGGGAACCGCGCGCGCAAGGCATCGCCGGGCAGTTGCGCGCTCACCGCGAGCACGAACTGCGCTTTGCGCTGCAGTTCGAGGTCAGGAATGATCGCCACCCGGATGCCGTATTTCCGGTCCTGCAGTTCGATGGGAATGGCGGTCTGTTCCATCACCATCGAAAGCGATTGGCGCAAGTCGTCCATCAGTGGCTTGAAGCACTGGCCAGGGTCGTCGTGGACGTAGGCCGGCAGATTGGGGGGACGGCGCGTTTCCCGGAAGGTCGCGAGATCCCCCGCCAAGCTGACACCAATGAAGTAGAAGTCCTTCGGGTGCAGCAACGAGGTCTGGCGCAATTGGGCAATCAGCGGCTCATTGCGGTTGATCAGTTCCAGCATCAGGAAGTCTGCGACCTCGCCCACTCCTGCGCGACCGGGTTGCGCCAAGCGAGCGGCCAGTACTTCGCCGCGTTGATGCAGCAAGCCATGCAATTCCCGCAGTTGGGAGGCCAGCAGTTCATTGCCACCAACGTGCAGCGTCGGTGGGATGTAGGTCGGATCCAGCACCACCTTGTTGTCGGCCCGGCGCTCGACCACCTTGCACAGGCCCATTGTGGCCACGCCCTCGCCGGCGTCCCGTGCCAACATCACGCGCAGGTTCAGACGCCCGACCTGGATCGGCGCCACGCGTTGACCATTGGCGTTGGTGTCACCGACATCGACTTCCGTGCTCAGGAATCTGGGGGGCATCGAGCCGGTGGCGGACTCGGCATCCGACTCCGCCACGCCGGGGCGCCCGAGCGTCATGGCCAGGACCACGATTTGGTCGCGTGCATCGGCCGGAACGTCGAATGCGGCCGGCGCCGGATCTTCGGCAGGCAGGTCGAAGGCCAGCCCGTCGGGCATCACGCCATGCGCGGCCGTGATGGCCACCTTGCCCAGCGCCAGTGCGGCGCTGTCGACGGTGAGGGAAACCCAACCCCAGCCATAGGCCGAAGTCGCCGCGAGACGCATTTGCGCCTGTCGGCCAAGGAATCGATCGTGCTGCTGAAAGTGCTGGGGCTGGAGGAACATGCCCTCCGTCCAGATCACCTTGTTGGTCCAGGTCATGGCTCGGCGGTCTCAGGGGACGTTGTGCGTGATCTGCGCAGGAAATGTGATGCTGATCATGCCTCCCAGCGCGCATGTCAGCTTGCAGGTATTGTCGAGCACAGGGATGTTGGTGATGAGGACATTGGGGACGCCAGGCGCCCAGGGCGCGGGGGTCACGGGAGTGCAAGGCACCGGCGTGGGAACGCCCAGGGCCGCCGACGTCGCGGCGACAAAGGCTGGATTGCTTGGCGAGCAGCACATCGCAAACGGAACGATGTTGGTGAAGGGAATGTTGTCGGTGATCACGCCATTGATCAGCGAGCTGCTCAAGACGGGCCGCGGCGTCGGATTGAACACCGACGGCGCTCCACCCAACGAGAAGATGCAGGTGGTGACGGCTGTGCCGGCGACTTGTTGTGGCATCGGTCTGTCTCGTCAGCGGGCACCGACCCAAACGGCGATGCCACTGAAGTTGTCGTGCCCTGGCTTGCCGTTTGCGGCCGCGTGCTGGAGCACGAGCTGCTCGAGCTGCTCGAGCCATGCGCTGGGGTCTGCCGCCCGACTCAGGCTGGCGCACATCTCGGCCTCGTTGACGAATTCCCAAAGGCCATCGGTGCAGAGCAGGAACACATCGCGCTGGGCCAGGGCCCACGGTGCGTTGGACGTGGACACCTGCAGATCTTCCGGTCGGCTGCCCAGCGCCGATTGCAGCTCGCTGCGCCGTGGATGCGTGCGGATCTGATCGGGCATCAACATGCCGGCGTCCACCATCGATTGCACCACGCTGTGGTCGCGGGTGTGCATGAGCATCTGGCCATCGCGAAACAGGTAAAGGCGCGAATCACCCGCATGGCCCCACAAGGCCTGCTGGGTCGCGAGATCGACGAACAGCGCGACCACCGTGCTGTGCATGTCTCTGGTGCTGTCGGCGTCGGGTCGATGGCGGTGCACCTGTGCATTGGTGTCGATCAGCAGGTCCCGGACCTCGTCGGCCCGTGCCAGTGGCGCCGATGCGACCTGGTCGATGATGTGGCGCACCACGAGCTTGGAGGCCACGTCGCCGCCGCCATGCCCACCCGCGCCGTCCGCGACGACACAGCACAGGCGTTGATCACTGTGCCAATGCCCGCAGGCATCCTCGTTGTAGGGGCGACCTCCCTGCCGCGACAAGATGGCCACCTCGACTTGCCTGGAGCGGCCCTCGTCGGTCGCAAGATCGTCGCTCATGGCTGGCCTTCGGACTTCTCATTGCCCAACTTCGCAAGCAAGCGCTTGACATGCTCGTCGTAGGCCTTGTGGAAGGCATCCGCACCCAGCGAGTTGACATCGTCCCTGGCACTGTCTCGGACGCGCGCGAAGTGTGCCGTGAACAGGTCCCAGAGGTGTGCCTTGCGGGCAACGGGGAGCAGACCCTGCAGCAGCGAGGGCTTGGTCAGCTGGGCTTCGGCATGGGCCGGGTCGAAACGCTGCATGGTGGCTTCCAGCGCCGCCTGCATCCCGGCGACCACGCCGAACTGATGCGCCCGCAGGTCGTTGAACGCGTCGCGCATGGCGGGCGCCGCAGCGATGAACCCGCGCGCCGGAGGGCTGAGCAGATGCTGCAGCGCAACTTCAGCGTTGGGCGAGAATTTCAGGGGGTTGTTGTGGCGCGGCACGATCGTGGTTGCCTCGGCGCCCAGTCCCCGCTTTACCGTGGCGCGTGAGCCCAACAGGTCGACAGTGCCCCGTGCTGCCTCGTGCAGAACCTGGCCGATCAATTCCATCAGCGCGGGGGTCAGCGCGGGCAGATCCAGCGCGGGTGCGTTCAGTCCGCGGCGCAAAGCCTCCAGCAACGCAGTCTGGTCCGCGGAGTGCGTCATGGAAGATGGTGCCGCGGGCACCTGCATGCGAATCTCGGCGGGTGGCAACGCCGCCGCGGCCGGCAAGGGTGCCTTGGCCTGGATCACGGCGTGCCCGGCCCTGTTCTCGACATCCCAGGACATGACGGCGTCGGCCAGCGGCGGCGCGACCATGCCCGGAGGTGACGAGCCGAGCATGGTCGGCGGGATGAACGGGCGCTGCAGGTCAGAGACCTGATCCGCCAATGCCGCGGCGTTGGCCCTGGGCGCGCTGCCGAGCGAACGCAGTGGATCGGCATCGGCGGCCATGTTGGGTTGGGCCATCGGCGCATCGAGCACCGAATCGGCCAGCGGGTCCTTGCCTGACGAAGGCGTGAGGCCAAACATCTGATCGAGCGAGCTGGACCCCGCAGGCGATGAGCCGAGCTCAGGAATGAGGGCCCCGGGCGCGGCGGCGCCGAGGTCCAGGCCCAAGGCATTGGCGTCAGGACGCTGCGCCGCAACTGGGCCGCTGCCATGCTTCGACGCGAACGGGTCCCAATCGGTGGGAATGCCATGCGGCACCTCGGGGGGCATCGGCGGCGGTGCAGAGAAGGCGTTGCGGGACAGGGGGTCGACCAAGGGCTGGCCGGGCGCACGTTTGGCGGGTGTTGGCCCAAGCAGGTCGGCGAAGGGATCGCTGGCCGCGGCCAATGTAGACCCCCCGCCGAGGCTGACCTTGATATCGTAGCCACCGATGCGCAGGGCATCGCCGGCGACCAACGGGGCCTCCCGCCCACTGGCCAGTGCGACGCCATTGAGTCTGATTGGATTGCTGCCGCGGTCGACGATGGCAAAGGCGCCGTTGCGAAACACCACTTGCGCCGCCACACGCGAGATCACTCGATCGGGATCCGGCAACACCAGTTGGTTGCTGTCGGCCCGGCCGATCGTGCCCCCCAGTTCATCGAAGTGGACCTGAAGTGTCCCGTCGGCCGGAACATCGTTGAAGGCGGTGATGGTTAGCGTGATCACGGTGAGCGGACTCTTATCGCAGAACATAGAACCGACCCTCGACCACCGAGAGCTTCAAGGGCAGCACCAGCGTGTTGCCCTGCTCATCCGGCACGGTGGTCAGGGCACCTCGGCCGTCGCCGCCCAGACACTCGAGCAAACGGCCACCGGCCAGCGGCCGCAGCTGCACTTCCTCGGGTGCCAAGGGCTGCCAGACCAGCCGCGAGGAAGCATACATCTGCTCCAACCACTCGCGCAGTCTGGTCGCTTCCGATTCCGGGCTGCGCTGGTAGGCCAGGGCCAGCTCTTCGGTGCGCAACCTGGTCGCCGCCATGAAGCTCTCGCATTGTCCCCGGGCGAGGTCACGCGCCAGGCCGGTGACAAAGCCGTGCGCGAGCAGCCTGAGCTCGGCGCTGGGCTGCGCCACGACCGGAGCGTCCAGCCAGCGCCAGCGCGGCAGGCGAATCGGCAACTCGGCGTCGTGCATGCGCCGCACCGGCAGACTCAGCGCTTCGCCACGAGGGCAGGTCCACTCTATGCGCGCCAGCGTGCGGGTCTTGCTTTCATCAATGCTGGTGCCCATGCGGGGCAGCAGCAGTTGGACTTGCGCGGCCATGTCCAGCAACGCCGTCTCGGTGCGCCGCAGGGATGAAATGCCAGCCTGGCCGGCGGCATCGACCACCAATTCGAGCCGGTTGGGCCCGACACAAGCCGCTTCATGCACCGGCACCACGACCTGAGGCGCCTGCGGCGACACGCTGGCCACGGGCAGGCCGTTCAACCACAGCTCGGCATTGCAGCCCTGCGCCACGAGCCTGATGACCATCAGCCGCTCCATCAGGCCAGGCTCCAGTCCACCAATGCCTGCGCCGGCAGCAGCGGCACCAACAAGTTCTGGATGCCCAACACAGGATCGGCAATGCGCAGTGGTGCCACCACGGGCTCGACGTTCAGGCGCACGAACCAGCGCAGCCCTGGTCCATCGGACCGCTGCTCGAGCCCGACCGCACCGGTAATGGCGCCACGCAGTGGACCGGCCACACCCAACACGGCCAGTCCGGCATCGGCCTGCGGCTCGACGCTCAACTGGAATCCCTGATGCACCGCGACCTGCTGTTTGGCGGCCACGGCAAACAGCGCGGCATCGGTGGGACCGCGCATCCAAGGCCCGCGCAGCGGCACAGACCCTTCCGTGGACAAGCACAGCAGCGAACGTGATCCTCCACGCGTCAGGATTCCGGTGAAGCGCAGTGCGAGGCGGCAGGCAATCAGGTCGGACAGTCCCTCCAACCGCATATAGGGCGCTGCTGCGATGCCCTCCGGCCTTTCGGCCCATCCCCAGGTGATGCCGGCACTGCCCGCCAGCAGGGCGGCATCGATGGCCAGTCTTCCCTCGACGACCCCGCTTTCGCGCTCCCAAGCGGTGAGCAGGCGCGCCATGCCCCGGTGCAGCTGCTGGTCAAGATCCTGAAAGCCACGGACCCAGGACAAGGAATCGACGACACGGCCATCGATCTCGCGGCGGCTGCGCACATCGACACAGGCCGGTGGTGCCTGCGCAGGCAGTTCCCAGCCTACGCTCGGCTCCCGGCGCCAGGCGATCAGGTGTTGGGCGGAATCGTAAGCTGCCAGCATGGTCGAGAGTTCGCCGACAGGCAATCCCCGCGCACGCAGGCCGCAGCTGGACAGGCTGAGCACCGAGAGTTGGGGCGAATCCTCTTCGCCGATGTGCATCTCGGTGGGTGGATCTTCAGGCTCGTCCGGGGCGTGGACGAAGAAGGTGCTGTCCTCGGCCAGCTGGCCGCGCAACGCACGGGCCCCGTGGGGCCCCTGGCAATGGACCAATGGATGCAGCAGCGCATCGCATCGATGCTCGGTCTTGACCCGAACCCTCAGCTTGGCCGCCACTTCGCCCTGCACCGGGCGACTGAGCAAGGTGATCTGTTCGGGCAGGCGCATGGGCGCATCTGCCAGCGGATCGTGCACCAGGGTCACGGTGGTTTCCTTTGGCGGGCAAGCCTCACGCCGCCAGGGTCCGGACTGGGCCGTGTAGTGCTGGCGCCAATGGGGATCGACCAACTGCAGCTCGATCGCGTCGAGGTCACAGGCCTCGCCAAGACGGATGCGTTCGCGTGGCAACAGGCTCCCCAGGTTGCCCGCGTCGGCGAGTTGCTGGTCGAGCAGCTTCAAGGCCAGGCTGAACTCTGGCGCCCCAGGTTGGCCGGCCAACGGTGCACTGCGAAGCTGCTCCATCACGCCCATGCTGATCTGGTAGGCCTTGGCGCCCTGGCCTCGTTTGGGGTCACCGAGGATCGTGCCGGCCCAGGCGTGACGGGTCTCGAAGTCGGCTCCGCAGGCCACCGCGCAGGCCAGCATGCGGGCCATGCACAGCATGTGCGTCAGCCCGCAAGCGGCGGCGCGCGCGCTGATCTGCTCGACGAAGCTGTCCCAGCGTTCACCCAGACGGCCCTGCGCCTCAGGAAAGGCGCTGCCGAGCACCATGCCCAGGCGTGACAGGTCGCGCTTGCGCTGCAAGGCCCCCAGACGCTTGGCCTGTTCCTGGCTCAGCAGCCACATGTCGTCGCGCCCCTCATTTCACACCTCGGTCTTCGCGTGCCAGACCACCGGTGCCAAACGTCCAACGCGTCCAGCGCTCGTTGCCGACAGTGATCAGCGCATCGAAACCGGCGAACACACGCTGCAATTGGTCCGGAGCCGCCACCGGGAGCAAGGCCTCCATCACTTCGGGATCCATCCAGTCGATGCGAATGGCCTGGCCGTTGGGCAGTTGCGCCTTGCACAGCGCGCGCCCGTGCATGCGCATGGCCAGGAAAGGCATCTGGCTCAACGCGATCACCCCCCAGGCGCCAAAGTCGGCAGCGGCCTCCCCGAGCAGCCAATCCGTGAAAGCGGCGTCGGGTCGGAGGGTGACCAGTACGGGCGCCTTGACGCGCTCGTCTGCATCCAGCTCACCGGTCCACAGGCCATCCCAATCATCGACCGCGTCCAGGGTGAAGCGGGCGCGCAACCCTGGAATCCTGGCGGCCAAGATCACGGCGTAGACCGTGTGCCGTGGGTCGGACCACAACATTTCGCGCTGCTGCCCCAGCGACAGGACGGCGGGCGTCGGGTCGTGCGCGTCGTTCAGTGCCGTCATGCCAGCGGGTCGACCTTGTGAACGATTTCGGCTGGCGCCGCTGGCGCCGTGGGGCTGGCCTTGGCGGCACTGCTGGCGCTGCCGCCCGAACCGCCGGAGTTGTTCTTCACCATCGGACCGACGATCGAGACCCCCGAGGGATCGAGCAGGATGAAGGTGCCACCGACCTTGATCGCCAGCGAGGTGCCGCCATCGATCACCACACCCGTGGTCGCCTTGATGTGCACGGAACCGGTGGCGCTGATGGTCAAGGAGCCGCCGGCATCGACATCCATCGCGGCACCGCTGGTGACAGCCAGGGCCCCGTCACTCTTGATGTCCAGGCTGCCGCCCACCTTCAGCCCTGTGCTGCCGTTGACGGCCAGGTTGGCATCGCCTGCAACATCAACGCTGGCGTCGGTACCGATCTTGATCTTGGCGGTCTTGCCAACCTTCAGGTCGTAGGCCTCGCCCACCGCGGCGGTGTGGTTCTTGCCGATCTCGACCTGGTTGTTGCGCACCACCTCGTCGGTCGCGTCGTTCTTGACCAAGCGGTGAAAGTCCTTCTCGGCCTGGAACCAGACGTATTCGTTGCCCTTGTCGTCCTCGAAGCGCAGCTCGTTGAAATTGGTGGCGGCGCCGCCCTTGCTTGACCGCGAACGAATGCCACTGACGGTGGCATGCGCGGGGAGCTCATACGGCGGCAGGTTGTCACCGTTGTAGACACTGCCCGTGATCAGCGGGCGGTCCGGGTCACCCTCCAGAAAACTCACCACTACTTCGTCGCCAATGCGCGGGTGGCTGATCATTCCGTAGCTCTTGCTGGCCCAGGGCGTGGCCACCCGAATGAAGCAGGTGGCGTGCTCGTTCTTCGGGCCGACGCGGTCCCAGCGAAAATGCACCTTCACCCGACCGAGCCGATCGACATGGATCTCATCGCCGGCGGGGCCGACCACCACCGCCGTCTGCGGGCCACGCACGATGGGTTTGCGCGTCAGCGCGTCGGTCGCGAAAGGGGTGGCAATCGGCACCAGTTGCAGGGTGGCTCGAAACCCGAAGCCCCGATCGGCCTGGGTGGCCTCCTCGTCGCCGAAATCGCATTCGAGTTTGGCGCTCGTGATGAGGTAGCTGCCCGAATAGCGTGGATGGTCCGTGAAGTTGAAGGTCAGGCCAGCGCCCACCGAACGACAGGGCGTGGTGGCGTGGCCCACCAGGTGCCCGGTCTCGAATCGTCGCACCTGGAGCTTGGCATTGGTCAGGCCCTGCGTGGCGCTGTTCGCATCGCCAGGGTAGGTGTACCGGCCCGGCCAGTCGTACACCTCGAGGTCGCCAGGGTTCGGGTAGCCTACGGTGCGCTGGTCTGTCTTCTCCAGGCCGGTCGACGGCGCCTCATGGTCGTAGTCGTCGTGCGTGAATTTGAGCGAACGCAGCTGCTGGGTCTGGCGCCATTTCGTGATGACATCCTCACGCACCTGCTCGGTCTGCTTCAAGGCGAACGCCAGTGTGCCCTCGGGCAGCGTGGAGTGCCCGCTGGCACCATTGGCCAGCACCAGGGTGTGTTGCGTCTCGGTGTGGGTGAAGTAGTACCAAATGCCTTCCTCCTCCATCAGCCGGCTGACGAAACTGAAGTCGCTCTCGCGGTACTGCACACAGTAAGGCCGGGTACGCAGCGTGCCGGACAGCCTGGAGGTGTCGACCTGCACGTGGCTGTAGTCGCCGAATACGGCCTCGATGACCTGCAGCGCGGTCTTGTCCTGGAAGATGCGGCAATCGGCGCCCAGCGTCAGGTGCCACAGCCACGGGCGCAGGGTGACATGGTAGGCGTCGTAGCGCCCCACGGCACCGCCGAGTTCGATCGATGTGATCCAACCATTGATGTAACGGAAATTCTCACCGGAGCGCTGCAGCTTGATGGTGGCCTGCGTCCCCAACAGGTCGGCCGCCGCGATGGGCTCGAGTTGCTGCGCGCGCTTCAGTTCGAGGTGGTACTCGGGCAGGCGACCGAGCTCCTCGCGCGCTTCCATGCGTGTGAAGCGCAGGGCGTCGTCACCGAGTTTGCACAGAAACCAGGCTTCGGACGTATCGGCCATGACATTGACTCCTGAGCTCGCAGCGCCTGGCGTCTCAACCGAAGCGGTAGGCGAAGTCGCCGTCGGCCGCGTCCAGCTCGATGCCACGCAATTCCTCGCCCCTGCTCATGCGAGTGAGGTACTCGACCGAGATCCGGGGCAGGACAGTGTTGGTGAGGATGGCGTCGATGATGCGGCCGCCCGCTTCGGCGTTGTTGCAGCGCTTCACGATCAATTCAACGGCACCCTCGCTGTAGGCAAAGGGAATGCGGTGATTGGTCTCGACGCGCTTGGTGATGCGACCCAGCTGCAGGCGCACGATCCGGGCCAGCATTTCATCGCTGAGCGGGTAGTACGGTATGGTGACCAGGCGGCCAAGCAGCGCGGGCGGGAACACCTTCATCAGCGGATCCTGCAGCGCGGTGGCGAGCGAGTCCGGGTCGGGCAGCAATTCGGGGTCCTTGCACATGTTCATGATCAGCTCGGAGCCGACATTGGACGTGAGCAGGATGATCGTGTTCTTGAAGTCGATCTGGCGGCCTTCTCCGTCCTCCATGCGGCCCTTGTCGAAGACCTGGAAGAAGAGCTCGTGCACGTCGCTGTGCGCCTTTTCCACTTCGTCGAGCAGCACCACGCTGTAGGGGCGCCGACGCACGGCCTCGGTGAGAATGCCGCCCTCGCCATAACCCACATAGCCCGGTGGCGCGCCCTTGAGCGTGGAAACGGTGTGCGCTTCCTGGAACTCGCTCATGTTGATGGTGATGACGTTCTGCTCACCGCCATAGAGCGACTCGGCCAAGGCCAAGGCCGTCTCGGTCTTGCCCACGCCCGAGGTGCCGCACAGCATGAACACACCGATCGGCTTGTTCGGGTTGTCGAGCTTGGCGCGTGAGGTCTGGATGCGCTTGGCGATCATGTCCAGGCCGTGCTGTTGGCCGATGACGCGCTGGCCCAGCGTCTCACCCAGCCGCAGCACCGCTTCGAGCTCGTTCTTCACCATGCGGCCGACCGGAATGCCAGTCCAATCGGCCACCACGCTGGCCACGGCCTGCGCGTCGACGCTGGGCATGATGAGCGGCGATTCGCCTTGCATGATGGCCAGTTGGTCCTGCTCGACCTTGAGTTCGGCAAGCAACGCTTCGCGGTCGTGGCCCGGCGGCGCGTCCGACGGCGCCTCGTCAACGGGCTTGTCTCCTTCGCGAAGCCGGGCACGCAGCGAGAGAATCTTGTCGACGATGGCCTTCTCGTCCTGCCAGCGCGCCTGCAGGGCCTGCAAGCGAAGACGTTCACTGGTCAGCTTTTCGGCCACATCGGTGGCGCGGCTGCCCACCTCCACGCCGACCGCGCTCTCGCGGCCGATGATGCCCTCTTCGATTTCCAGCGCTTCGATGCGGCGCTGACTGTCCTCCACCTCAGCGGGCGTGGCATGCTGGCTCACCGCCACACGGGCGCAGGCCGTATCAAGCAGGCTCACCGCCTTGTCGGGCAGTTGGCGAGCCGGGATGTAGCGGTGCGACAGCGTCACTGCTGCTTCGATCGCTTCGTCCAGCAGTTGCACGCAGTGGTGCGTCTCCAGCACGCTGGCCACACCACGCAGCATCAGCACCGCCTTGTGCTCGTCGGGCTCAGGCACCTGCACGACCTGAAAGCGGCGGGTGAGCGCGGCGTCTTTCTCGATGTACTTCTTGTACTCCGCCCAGGTCGTCGCGCCGATCGTGCGCAGCGTGCCACGGGCCAACGCGGGCTTGAGCAGATTGGCAGCGTCGCCGGTGCCGGCCGCGCCGCCCGCGCCCACCAGCGTGTGCACCTCGTCAATGAAAAGGATGATGGGCTTGGGACTGGCCTGCACGTCATCGATGACCTGCCGCAGTCGCTGCTCGAATTCGCCCTTCATGCTGGCCCCGGCCTGCAGCAGCCCCAGGTCCAGCGACAGCAACGACACTTCGGCCAGTTGTGGTGGCACGTCACCGCGCGCCAGCCGCTGCGCAAAGCCCTCGACCACGGCGGTCTTTCCCACACCAGCTTCACCGGTGAGGATGGGGTTGTTCTGGCGTCGACGCATCAGGATGTCGATGATCTGGCGGATCTCCTCGTCGCGCCCATTGACGGGGTCCATCTTGCCTTCACGGGCTCGCGCGGTGAGATCAACGCAGAACTTCTTCAGTGCCTCCTGCTTGCCCATCGCAGCGGGCGCGATGGCCCCACTGTCGGTGCCGGGCTCGCCGCTGCCACCGAATCCGGCACTCATGCTCGATCCGTCCTGTGCACCGAGCGCAGCCTCGCGGCTCTGGCCACAGATCTGGTTGAAGTTGTCCGACAGTTCGTTGACCTTGATGCGGCCGAACTCACGCGAGATGCCGATCAACGCGTCGTGGAGATTCCTCGTCTGCAAGATGCCGATCAACAGCGACCCCGTGCGCACCTGTGCCTGCCCGAAGCTCAGGGTGCTGTAGAGCCAGCCATGCTTGATGCTGCTTTCGATGTGTTCGGAGAAATCGACGATGGCGGTGGAGCCGCGGGGCAAACGGTCCAAGGCCGCCGTGATGTCGCGCGCCAGCGTCGAGGCCTCGAGCTGGAAGTGGCGCAGGATGGCCTCGAGATCGGTGCCCGAGGTCTGCACCAGTTGAGCCACCCAATGCACGAGTTCGACATAGGGGTTGCCGCGCATCTTGCAAAAGACGGTCGCACTCTCGATCGACTGGTAGGCCATCGGGTTGAGCTTGCCAAACAGGGTCTCGCGACTGATGCCACTCATTGACTGGTCCTCTTGTTCATGCGGGCATGGGTGCACCGAGCGGTGCATTGGCCGGAAGGTCGGATGGGGCCGACGGGTCTTTGGGCGCGATCGATGTGGCGGCGGTGCGCTCGACGTCCATGCACAAGTCGTCTGCGTCACGGTGGCGACGATAGTAGCCCAGCCAGACCGTATGGCCCAGTGCCACGCGGCGTGCGCCCAGCTCGCACCTCGGCACCTCGTCGCGTTGCAGGATGAGCTTGAGGTCCCAGTCGAATTCGAGACCAACCCAGCTGCGAACCATCGCGCGAAGGCGCGCCAGATCGGCGCCACCGGGCAGGAAGCGTTGGTACTGTTCGAGCCGCAAAGGGCCCACGACGATGCGGAACTTGTGCTGCACGTCCCACACACTCGCACCCAGCACCGCGCCGCGTCCCAGCAACGCGCCTTCGCGCCGCCCGAGGCGGCTGCGTTCCGGGCGCGCCAATGCCATCCAATGACCGCACCATTGGTCAACCGCCACAGGGACATTGAACTCGATGCGGCACCAGGCCAGCAGCCCGGCAGCGTCGCGCGTCTGGCGCGACAGCCGTCCGGCAAAGTGCAGGCGGCTGGTGTCGGCCAGCGCATCGCGAGCCTGCAGGCTCGGCAGGCCAATGCCGACGAGCGCTCCGATGCGGTTGAAGTTGGCCCTGTTGTCCTTTCGGTCCAGGCTCACCGTGGGCTGGGCATCCGCCCAGGCCCGATAGAACAGCAGTGCAAAGCGGTGCGTCAGCGTGTCGAGGAAGCGCTGCAAGGTGGTGTCACCGTGGTGCAGGGCGCGCTCGCGGGTGTATTCGGTGATGTGCAGGGGCAGGGCGCCATTGGACCCAAGCAGGCCGAACGCACGCTGCATCAGGCGCGGTGGCGACCCGGCCTTGCGCTGCAAGCTGTGCAAGGCCGCTGGTGCGAAATCCAGCTCGGCGGGCTGCCCCAAGCGCACCGGCTCATCCGCTGGGCGCAACGCCTCACCCGGCAATGGCAGGCCCGGGTTTGCACAGGCCAGGCGGCGCATGGTCTGGTAGAAATCGAACTTGTAGGCTGCCGCGGACACGCGATTCAGCCAGGCCTCGTGCGCCTCCTGGTTGATCTTTGGGGTTGCGCTGGGCAGCGTGGACATGTTCAGCCCGCTGGACGCGCGCCAAGCCGCGGCTTCCACTGCATCAGTTCGCCTCGTGCCAACGAATGCAGCGTGGTCTGCACGAAACTGTTCATCGACGCGTGACCGGCGAAATAGTGATGCAGCACCGACGCGAACATCACCGCACTGCCTCCTTCGTGGCCGAGTTCGTCCATCGTCAGGTCGATCTGCAGGCCACGCGAAAAGGCGATCGGCCCGGGCACCGGGTGACGGCGCACGACCGGCTGCGCGGTAACACGCTGGATCGACTCGATCATTCGTCGCTGCGCTGGCTCGGCGGCCATGGGCAGGCGGCTGAGCAGGTCGCGCAGCGCGGCGGCCCCTTCGCCAGAAGCGGTGTCCAGCAATGAGAGGTAGTTCAAGGACAAGAGGTTGATCAGGCGCCAGGCCACGCCGCCCTCGCGAAGGGCACTGTAGGGCCGGGACGGGCCCGCCACCGTGCGCACTCCGGTCACCTGAAGGCCGGCCTCGAGGCTGAACTGCGCACCGGCACCGCCGGCGATGAGGAAGATCGGCAGATCCCGGTTGGTGCACCGCGTCTGGACCGCGAGCTGTCTGAGCGAGTGCGGGATGGGTGCATCGTCGGGGTCGACCAGCGACAGGAAGACCTCCGAGCCGATGTAGCCCGAGCGCGGGCCTTCGCGCCGAGCCTGTTCGGACAACAGGCGCGGTTCGCGCCAGACGCTGTAGTAGGCCGGAAGCTGCGCCGACGGCCCGTGGTCGGGGGCGAACAGCGGCAGGAAGCTCCGTTCGTGGCCCTTGTCGTCGTAGCCGCTCGCCGACAGCACGTCGTAGACCTCGAAGTCGAGGGGCGACGTGCGCTCGGGCACCACATGGAATTCATGCTGACCGTCGTCGAGCGCGATGCGATCGGCCCGCTTGGGAAAGAGGTTGATCGCCGGTACGCAATGCAGGCTGAAATGCGCCGCCTCGACCACCCCATCCAGATCAACACCGGTGCGTGAAAAGAGGAACACCAGCTCGATTTCCGCACCAGGCAGGGCGGGCAGGATCGTACGCAGACCGAGGAGGTCGAAGAACAGGAATCGCGGCGGGAAGGCGAAGTATTCCTGCAGCAAGCGCAGCCCGGACATCATGCGCAGTTGAACGGGCAACATGGCATCGGCTTCGTCGAAGCCCACCGGCTGCACCTGTTCGGCCGCCAACAGGCGACGCGAATCGGGCTTTCCAGTGGCGCCGACCAGCACCCCCACCAACCCGGCGGTGAGAAGCTCGTGCAGGCGCTTGGCCACGTCCGGTGGCCCGCCAAGGAAGAACCTCAGGTGCCCCGCTTCCAGCTTGGCGAGCGACATGCCTTCCGGCAAGCGCAAGCGCACGCGCACGCCGCACCGCGGACGCTCGGGCAGCGCAAAGGTGGACAAACCGAGATCCGAAAGGCCGCGGAAGTACTCGGCCGACTCGGTCTTCAGCGGCGTGAGTTGCAGCAGCTGCGTGGTGCGAAATTCACAGCGCGTGCGGGTGTGGGCAGGCGGCGTCGCCAAGAGCTTGGTGTCGCGGTCGACTTGAGGCGCCTTGAGGAGATTGGGATCGGCGCGCACCGGATCGATCTGCACCACCATCATCGAGGGCAGGGGGGCCAGCAGGTTGGGGTACAGCAGTTCGAGCAAGCGCTGCGACAGGCGCGGAAACTCGGCGTCCTGCTTCAACTGAACCCGCGCCGCGAGGAAGGCACAGCCTTCGAGCAGGCGCTCAACATAGGGGTCCGAGACCTCCAGCGAGTCCATGCCCAGACGCGAGGCGATCTTGGGGAACTCCTGGGCGAACTCCGCACCCATCTCGCGCAGGTAGCGAAGTTCCTGGTTGTAGTAGCGCAGCAGCCGCGGGTCCATGGTGCCCCTCAGGCGCGCAGGTCGCGCATGCGCGCGCTGCCGGTCTCGAGGTCGAGGTCGCCCGACAGCAGCAACTCCAGAGGCACCGGCTGCGCCCACAAGTTGCCGCGTATCGTGAGCTGCAGGGTGTTGTGGTGGTGCCGCGAGTCGATCTGGATCGACACCGACAGCGTCTTGGCGTCAATGCGCGGCTCGAAGTTCGTGATCGCCTGCTTGATGGCGGCCTCCATCGCCACGCGATCGAGCGACGACTTGGTGCTGCCCGCAAAGGCCGGCATGCCGAAGTTCAACACCGACCGGGACGCATGTTTGTATTGCCCCCACATTTCAAGGTCGTCGCGCCGTGTCGAAGCGGGCTCCGGCTCGGGGCGAATCGCATTGAACAACCAGGCCAGATCGCGCAGCACGGCAGCGCGCAGTTGCTGGCGTGACAACACCCGCGCCTCGACGGTCTCGCGTGTCTCGAGCGGGTGGTGGTCGGTCAACCGATCGAGCAGCGATGGTTGCAGTCGGTCGCGTGAGAGGGCCTCAGCCATGAGCAGCAGCGTGGGCGTCGACTGCTGGGTCGTCCGGTGGTGCAGCGAATTCGATCACCCGCACCGAGAGCAGATCGTGTTCGCCCTGATCGGTGACCAGCACGCGTTGGCCCAGGCCACGCCAGCGCTTGCCATCGCTGTCCAATGGGCTCCACTCGGTCTTGCGTGCCATCAGGATCTGCTCGTCATCGCTGCGCTCCGACCCGGGATAGCGCGTTGGCAGCATCGCGATCACCTCACCACCGTTCGAAAAGCGCAGCTGAGCGGGAAGCCACACCACGTCGCGCAGGTCGGTGGGCGGCTCGATGGCTACCCGCGACAACCGATTAAATGGGACCCAGTAGTAACGGCCATTGACCATGGCCTCCAGCACCGGCCCCAGCCGCGAGTCGGCGTCGGCAATCCAGTCAAACGACACGCCGTCGATGGTCCCTGGCGTGGCAGGGGCCGCATCAAAAGCCGACGTTGCAAGATTGCCGGCGAGTTCGGTCTCGCCGATGCCGGCGCGCAGCAGTGACTCGATCAGGCCCGCCAGCCACGCTTCAGGTTCACCGAAAATCATGGGCGAGCGACGACCTTCAAACACGGCCGCGCGGATCTTTTCGCAGCGCAGCGCATGTCCGACCATCTCGCGCATCGGGCCGGCCGCCTCGTCCATGTCGGCCGCCACGTTGAGCTGCGTGTGGGCACGCTCCCACTGGCCCAATACGCAAAGAAGCTGCGCAAGAAAGATACGCAATTCGGGCTTGGCCGGTGCCGCTTTCACCGCCGAGGTGAGGGCGGCCAGCGCCGCCTTCGGCGAGCCGTTGCGGATGGCGGCTTCGGCCGCGGCCAGGGGGTCGGTCATGGCGGTCTCAGGGCAATCAATCGTGGCTGAAAGGTTCAGAAGCCATGGCCGCAGTCGGTGCAGAAGCGTGCTGCGCGTGCGCACAGCGTGCCGCAACCTGGGCAGCTCTTGTGGGTGGAGGCCATGTCGAACCCACACTCGGCGCAGAATCGACCGCCGTCCAGAGGGCTCTTGCAGTTCGGGCAGTTGGCCCCCCCACCCGCATTGCCGCTGGCGCGTGCCGGGGCAGAGTCAGCTTGGGCACATTGCTCACAGCGTTTGGCGCGCGCGTCCCAGCAGTTGTCGCACACGGCTTTTTCACAGCCAGGGCAGACGACGTAGCGCTGCTCAGCTTCAGCAAGGGCCTCCTGCAGCGCGGCCTCCTTGGCGCTCTTGGCGCCGGCGTTGGCAAGGGTGCTAGAGGTCCGACTCAAAGAGCCGCGATCACCAAGGTAGTAGGCGAATTTGTAGATGAGGTCCGCGATCTGCCCTTTTCGATAGGGCTTGAACGGGCTCTTCCAAGTACTCGAACAGTTGCCACAGTGAAACTCGTACTGAAAGCCTGCCCCCATTTCGGCTTCGCGGCTGATCTCACGGTAGTTGGTTAGAGTCACTCTTGTCGTCTCAAACTGCGCCTAGCATCATCTTCCCGATTTCGTCGGGCCTGTCTTGGCGAATTTCAAATATTTCTGCCGATCCAGTTCCTCACTCTCGGCCTTGGTGAGTGGAGCCTTCTTACCGGCAGTGCTGGAGGCGTCTGCAGGCCTGTTGAACGTGGAGGAAAGAATGGATGCCTTACCTCCGCGCCAATCATAGTCGAACAGGATCCTGGAATAGTTCATTTTCCAAGTTTCATCAAAGGTTCGACCAGCGCCTGAAGCGGCAGCACTCCAATTGAAACCAATGAGGAAGGCATCTTCAAACTTTATCTCCAGATAGAAGGGATGGGGCGCGGCTTCGAACTGTTCCTGGATCACCAACGTGGCCGACGAAAAGAACATACCACCATCCATCGCAGTCATTAGACGTGTGGTCGACCGATCAGTCTGCTTCGAGAATGTAAATATCTCAGGCATCACCTCCTTTTGGTTGCCTGAATCGCCTTGGTCATCGGCACCTCTGCCGCGCGCGCCAGAAACTGCTGCTGGAGTGGGTGGGACTGCGGTTCCGCCTTCCGTGTTCTTCTTTGGCAATGCCGCGGGATCGTTCACGGACCAATTCCATGTCGACACCATGATCCAGTCGAGATGCTCGTCGTCGTTGCATTCCCCGCGTACCAGTTCGCCGTTCCTGTCGATCAATTGCAGGTATTGACTTGCCTTGGCCATGTCTCAACCTTCCTGAGTCTTTCTATCGGTAGCAAAGGTCCAAAGTTCGTCGCGCCAGTCGGAGGTCAGCAATCTCGTGTCGTCTTTGCGCTTCTCAGCGTAGTACATGATGCTGATGTTGTGAAATGAAAGTTCTATGTCTTCCTTGATCTGAGCGCCTGCTCCAGATTCGCTGGTACGCAGTTTTATGTCCGCGATATAGCCATCAAGCAAGTCGATGATCAAAATCTGGTTGGCAAGTTTAGCTGAACGACCGTGGGTTGTGTATTGCTGATCGACGGAAATCGTCGCCGTACTGAATATTTTACGGCCCTGCATGGCATTCGCCAAGAGAAGCGACGCGCCATCAAAAACCTTCGAAATTGTGACGCGGTTCATGTCAAGATTCGGCTTTTGGAGCCCCTTTTGGACATCCTTCAGAGTGGCCTTCTTGGCTGTCGCAGCGAACTCGAAGCCGTCGATGTCGATCTGTCGTTCATAGCCACCAGCGGTGGATTCGCCTTCCACAGCGCCAGATTCCAGAATAATATTCAAATATATCTGAGTGGTGTTATCCATGATCGATCATCATTGAGCGACATCGCCAGTCGCGCCAACGGCAGCAGCCCGACGGTCCGGCAGAGCTGAGGTCTGCCGGGTGCCCAAGCCTCACTTGACGCCCAAGTTCATTGGCGCCGGACCCTCGGTTTTCATCTTGCCAATGTCCCAAATAAAGTCCTTCTGCGCGGCAAGTTTCCCACCTGTCAACTCTTGTGGCGCATAGGCGACAGCGACTGTCTTGAACACCATTTCGACGTCCTGGGTTACTGAGCCGTCCTCGGCGCCCTTACTCGATACCTTGGTTATGAAAGCCTCTTCCATCGTGATGCCGAAGTATGGTTCGCCCTTGCCATCCGCGGATCCGGTCTGCTTGAGCATCACGATGTGCACCTTGCCAAAGTGTTTGCCTTGGACGATCTTCAACATGATCACCGGCGACGCCTTGTCGTAGTAATGCGAGAACGACAGGTTGCCGGGTTGCGGCTTGCCGACCGAGGCGCCGGCGCCCTTTAAGAAACTGGTATCGGCTTCGATATCCCAACTCCAGTCGCTAATCTCGATCCAACCTTTTTCACCGCTGTGGGTTTCATGGGTCGACTCGCCTTTGTCGACATCCTTCTCGAACTTGATGAATGCATTGCCTGGCATGTGATTTCACTCCTTTTTTGGGGAAGAGGACCGGACTAGAGGTGCCGGCAGGGGACGGTATTTGAGGCAAGCTGCCGGGAGCATCACCCGGAATCAGCTCTTCTCGGACGGAAGCTTCGCAACTAGACGAAGCGAGACGGTGAGCCCCTCCAACTGGTAATGGGGCTTTAAGAAGAACTTCGATTGGTAGTAGCCAGGAGCGCCCTCTACTTCCTCGACCACGACCTCGGCGGCGGCCAACGGGCGTTGCGCCTTGATGGTTTCGGGCGAGTTCAGAGGGTCGCCATCCACATAGTTGAGGATCCACTTGTTTAGCCAGCGCTCCATCGCCTCTCGCGACTTGAACGAGCCCACCTTGTCGCGCACCATGCACTTCAGGTAATGCGCGAATCGGTTGCAGGCAAACAGATAGGGAAGGCGTGCCGCCAATGCCGCGTTGGCCGTGGCGTCGGGGTCGTCATACTCGAAGGGCTTTTGAAGCGACTGGGCACCTATGAACGCGGCGAAGTCGGAATTCTTCCGGTGGATCATTGCCAAGAAACCGTTCTTCGACAACTCAGCCTCGCGGCGGTCAGAAATGGCCACTTCGGTCGGGCACTTCATGTCCACGCCACCGTCGTCGGTGGGAAACGTGTGCGTCGGCAGGTTTTCAACGGCACCGCCAGATTCCACGCCCCGAATACGCGAACACCAGCCATACATCTTGAACGACCGATTGATGTTGGTCGCCATCGCATAAGCGGCGTTGCACCAGCTGTATTTGTCGTGGTCCGAGCCGACCGTGTCTTCCTCGAAGTTGAAGGCCTCCACCGGGCTGGTCTTGGCCCCATAGGGCAAGCGGCCCAGAAAGCGCGGCATGCACATCGCGAGATAGCGCGAATCGTCGCTTTCGCGCAGCGAACGCCAGGCAGCGTATTCGGGGGTGAGAAAGATCTTCGTAAGGTCGCGCGGATTGGCCAGCTCGCTCCACGACTCCATCTGCATCGTACTAGGCGCCGCGCCCGTGATGAACGGGCAGTGCGCCGCGGCGGCAATCTTGGACATTTCGCCCAACAGCTCCACATCGGGGGGCGAGTGGTCGAAGTGATAGTCGCCGACGATAGCGCCGAAGGGCTCACCACCGAACTGGCCGTATTCCTCTTCGTAGATCTTCTTGCACAGTGGTGATTGGTCCCAGGCCGTGCCCTTGTAACGCTTGAGCGTCTTGCCCAAGTCCTGCTTCGAGATCGCCATCACGCGGATCTTCAGGAACTCGTCGGTCTCGGTGTTGTTCACCATGTAGTGCAGGCCTCGCCATGCCGACTCGAGCTTCTGGAAATCGGCGTGGTGGAGAATGGCATTGACCTGCTCGGTCATCTTGGCATCGATCGCGGCAATCATCGCTTCGATGCTCAACACCGTGTCGGTGCCGATGAGTTGGGTGTGGCTCAGTGCCTGCTGCGCCAAAGTCTGCACCGCCGCCTCGACGGCCGAACGCGCCTCGTCGGACTTGGGCTTGAATTCTTTCTTTAGCAAGTTGGCAAATTCATTGCCTTCCAGCGTCACGCCGGAAAACAACGGACTCGCCGCTTGTTGCTCTGCCATTGCTGTGCTCCTGGGGTGGGGATTCAGGCTTGATCGGCGGGCTTGGCCGCGGACCCGAGGCTTTGCAGCAGCGCGGGATCATTGAGTACCTTGGTGATCAATTCCTCGGCCCCACTCTTGCCGTCCATGTAGGTGACAAGATTGGCCAGTTGGTTGCGTGCGGCCAGCAATTCCTTCAGGCCGTCGACCTTTGCTGCCACCGCCGCCGGTGAAAAATCGTCCATGTTTTCGAAGGTCAGGTCGATCGCCAGATTGCCCTCATTGGTGAGCGTGTTCGGCACCATGAACGCCACGCGCGGTTTCATGGCCTTCATTCGGTTGTCGAAATTGTCGACGTCGAACTCCAGGAACTTGCGGTCGGCCACCGGAGGCAGCGGATCTTCCGGCTTACCTGCCAAATCGGCCATCACACCCATCACGAAGGGCAGTTGCACCTTCTTTTCGGCACCGTAGAGCTCGACGTCGTATTCGATCTGCACCCGTGGGGCACGATTTCTGCCGATGAATTTCTGACTACTTCCCATTGGTCTCTCCGCTTTGGGGTCAAAGGTGAATGTGCCGACTGACGCCGACGAGATGCTTGTCGGCCCGGGGGCAACTTCGGCGCATCATGCCAGTGGCTCGATGATCTGCAAAGCGGATCAATTCTGATCGCCGATCTCGGCAGGGTCGACCCCTAGAATGCGAGCAACGTCCTTGACCGCGTCCGGCGCCAGATCGCGTACCAGTTGCAGGAAGTTCTTGTCGATCACGCGTGAAGCACGGCGCAACAACAGCTGTGCTGGATTGGTGGGCTCGTTGCGTTCGAGGTAGGCGCACACGAGTTCGATGGCGCGAACGGCGTCCTGGCGATTCTCGATGCTGTGCACGCCGGTGGAATGGCGCGCTTGGGGCAGCTTCGGTGCCTCGAACGAGAGGCCGTCTGAGCCTTCCGATGCAGCGGCGACATCGGCGCGCTCAGGCAGCACTGCCGCCACGCAGTTCAACATGCTGGTCAGTACTTTCAGGTCCAGCCCCATGTCCGCACTGAGACGGCTGGCCATCGTGGACCGAATCTGCTCGAGGGATGCCAAAGCTGCTTCAGTCTGGGTGCGAAGCGGATCGGCCAGCTCGGGCTCAGCGGCCAACACGCCACGGACTTGGCTTTGGCTTCGAGCCGCCTCGCCCGGGCGGGGTGCCAACTTGTCGAGGGCCACTTCGACATCGCGAACCCGCATGCCGTCCAGCAAGCGTTCGCCGCACAACGTGGCGCTTCGGATGTCGCCGAGCAGGCTGTCGAGCTTGTCCAGCCCACCGAGCACCGACATGCGGGCGTGAAAGTCGTGGTCATCCGGATCCGGCGTGGGATGCACATCATCCCAGAATCGATCCACCAGGCCGTGAATCAGCGCCAGTGCCACGGGCACGGAGGCAAACCCATCCAGGTTGACCTTGGCGCGCGCCCACCACAGTGCCACGCGCAAATCGCGGGTTCGGTCGAACAGGGACTCGGCGATGTCTCGCGCCCGGGCCCAATCGGGTGGCTTGGCTGGTGCGAACTGGGTTTCTGGCTTGCCTGCCACCGCCTGTTCCAGCTCCAGGAAGTCAGGCTCGAACTCCAGGTTGGGTCCGCAGGGCGGTTCATCACTCAAAGGCAGTAACCAGCCATCTGCCGGCGGTGGTAGGGTGAGACTTTGGCTTGGGTTTTCGGACATGGTGTTCTCTGCTCCAAATCAATGTACCACTGGCCGTCGCGTGATTGGCGTTTGCTGTGCGGCAGCACGCGCAGGTGATTCGTCAGTGGCGGCGGCAGGCCAACGGTTCCATTGCACGTGATTGCGCAAATTAAGCGCGACAATGTATATTATGTTAACTAAATCGTTCAGGTGGCGTGAGACAATTCAACTTGTCACTTCAAGTTCACCTGGGCCATGTGCATTGCCATGCGCCCACTGCTACAAGGCGCATACCTCGCCATGTCCAAAGCCGATACCAAGACTGCCATTGATGCCGATGGCCTGCGCTATCGAAGCAAAACTCCGGGTTCGCCTTTCACGGCCGCCGGTGCCTTCGGCGCCGCGACGATGTCGTGTTTTCTTTGCGGCAAGCACCGCGCACGCAGTGCATTGAAGTCGCGCCGCTTGCTCGGCAAGGCCCAGTTCGTCTGCGCGCCGAACTGCAAGGAAGCTGAACTTCTGGCCGCGGCGGCCAAGAAATGAGCGCTGAGGCCAAACGCAATAGCGCCTAAAGCCTGCTGCGACGATTCGGGACCGAGGCTGGTCCGCATGATGCACTAAACTGCAGTTTCTCCGCGGCTCATTCGGCTGAACTGGTTGGGCAGGGTTGTCACGAGGTGGAGTTTTGCTGAAAATAGCGCATTATGTTGCCTGTCCGGCCAAGGAAATGGGTTCTAGGGCCAGGAACTGCGAGACCCTGCAATGACTTTTCACCTGTTTCAAGACGCTGCCGCGTTGGCGCCTGCGTTGGCCGTTCGGCAGCCCCATGCCGATGGGGGCTTTGTCCTCCGTCACCCTGAGCCGCTTCAGCCCTACGCCCGATGCATTGGGGCTTGGCTGGAACATTGGTCCGCCACCTCGCCCGACGCACTCTTCCTGGCCGAACGCAACCCAGATGGCGCATGGCGTGAACTGACCTACCGACAGGTGCGGCACGACGTCGGTCGAATTGCACAAGCGCTGCTCGACCTGGGCCTTCCCGCGGGCAAGCCCACCGTGGTGCTGAGCGACAACTCCATCGACCATGCGCTGCTGGCATTGGCCAGCATGCATGTCGGGCGCCCGGTATGCACGATCTCAAGTGCCTATTGCCGGCTCACCAAAGACCATTCGAAGCTGCACGGCATGCTGGACGCATTGGACCCGGCGCTGATCTACGCGGCCGAGCCGCTGGTTTACGGTCCGCCGATCGCCACTTGGCCAGGCCGGGTGCCCGTGGTGTTCAGCAGCGGCGCGAGCCAGATGCCAGGCGCCATCGCCTGGGCAGATCTGGTCGGTACCGCAGAGGGCGAAGAAGTGCTGCGCACTTACCATGGTGTTCGCCCTGAGGACCACGCGAAATACCTGTTGACCAGCGGCTCGACCGGCGTGCCCAAGGTGGTGATCAACACGCACCGCATGCTCACTGCCAATCAGCAGCAGATCGCGCAGGTGTGGCCCTTCTTGAACCGGCATCGGCTCACGCTGCTGGAATGGCTGCCCTGGAGTCACACGTTTGGAGGCAACCACAACTTCAACATGGTGCTGGCCCATGGTGGCGCCCTCTATATCGACGAGGGCCGGCCGGCGCCGGGCCTGATCGACAAAACCGTGCGAAACCTGCGCGAGGTGAAACCCAATTTCTACTTCAACGTGCCACGCGGTTTTGACATGTTGCTGCCCTACCTGGAGCAGGACCAAGGCTTCGCGCAAGACTTCTTCGCGCGCTTGGAAGGGATGTTCTATGCCGGCGCGGCGCTGCCCCAAAGCCTGTGGGAGCGACTGGAAGGCGTGGCTCGGCGCGTTCGGCAGCGACCAGTCTGGTTTACCTCGGCTTGGGGCGCCACGGAGACCTCGCCTGCCAACACCTCGGTGTATTGGCCCATCGAGCGCGCAGGCTGCATCGGCGGCCCGTTGCCCGGGGTCGATCTGAAGTTCGTGCCGAACGCCGGCAAGCTGGAACTGCGTGTCCGCGGACCCAATGTGTTTGCCGGCTATCGAAATGCTCCGGCGCTCACCGCCAAGGCCTTCGACGACGAGGGCTACTACCTGATCGGTGACGCAGGCAGACTCGTCGACGACGCTCGGCCCGAACTCGGCGTGGCTTTCGACGGCCGGGTGGCCGAGGATTTCAAGCTCATGAGTGGCACCTGGGTGTCGGTGGGCACGTTGCGCGTGCGCGCCGTCACGGCGCTCACACCCTTGGCGTCGGATGTGGTGATCACCGGCCACGACCGAGAAGAGGTGGGTGTGCTGATCTTCCCCAGTCCCGCAGCCAAGGCGCTTTCACAGGACGACTTGGGTGAGCGCATCCGAGCAGCCTTGGTCTCGATGCGTCACGATGGCGGTGGGGGGTCGTCCCAATCGCCCATGCGCGCCCGTCTGCTGGACGAGCCGCCCAGCGTCGACGCGGGCGAGATCACCGACAAGGGCTACATCAATCAAGGCGCGGTCCTCAGGCGCCGCAACTCGGACGTGATTGCGATGTACAGCAACGTTCCGGATGAGCGTACGGTGCGCCTCTGAATCAGTCCGGGTGGTGGCACCGCACCCGTGAGGCGGATCAGACCGGCTGCAGCAGCATCAGGCCCGATGCGGTATTGGAGATCGGGATGTGGTAGTTGCGGTGCAAGGCCCTGACCTTCTCACCCAGAGCACCGCGGGTGGTCAGCCACATCAGCAGTTCCACGCCCTGCGTGCCAGCCTGTTCCACCAACTGGTGCGTGTCGAACTGGGTGGCCCAAGCAGGGTCGTCGACCATGCTGTCCATGAACTTCTGGTCGAAGGCCTTGTTGATGAAGCCAGCGCGCTCGCCATCCAGTTGATGGGACAGGCCTCCGGTGCCCAACACCACCACCTTGTCCTGGCCGGGCCATGAAGCCACGGCGCGGCCTATGGCCTGGCCGAGTTTCAGGCAGCGCGCCGCGCTGGGCAGCGGCGCTTGCACCGTATTGATGCAGACCGGCACCACCTTCACGGGCCACTTCTGGTCGGGCCACAGCAATGCCATCGGCAGCGTGAAGGCGTGGTCGACCAGCATCTCCTGGCAGGTGGTGAGGTCGAAGTCCTCTGCCACCAGGCTCTCGATCATGTGCCAAGACAAGGCCGTGTCGCCATTGAACGCCGGCACTTGCGGGATGCCCCAACCTTCGTCCGAGTTGCGGTACTCAGGGGCGGCCCCGACCGAGAACGTCGGCATCTTGTCGAGGAAGAAGTTCAGTCCGTGGTCGTTGTAGACCACCACCACCACGTCGGGCTTCACCTCGGCCAGCCACCGGCGCACCGGGATGAATCCGTCGAAGAAGGGCTTCCAATACGGATCCTGCTGCAGGTTCTTGGCGATGGCACCGCCAATGGCGGGCACATGGGAAGTGGTGATGCCACCGATGATCTTGGCCATGTCGTCGATTCCTCTTACTGGTTGCGTGCTGCCACGAGCTTGGCTTTGAATTCATCCTTGGTCATGCCGGTCTGTTGTGCACCGATGTCCTGCATGTCCAGCTTGAAGATGCCCGCGAACTTGGCCAGGTAGTAGGCGTTTCCGCCAGCGGCAATGAGTTGCAGCACATTGCGCGCACGGATGGCCTCGCGCTGTTGAGGGTTCAGGCCGTACTTGGCGCAATACGCCTCCTCGTCGGCGAGAAAAGCGTCGCGGTTGGCGCGCTCGTTGAACGAAAAGCACATCTTGTTGAGTGCATAGCCCTTGCGGGCCTGCTCACCATCAAAGATCGTGGTGCCGGGGATCTGCGGTTTGCTGCGGGCAGTCATGGTGTCGTCTCCTTGGCCGGTGTTGCACCACGAGCACGGGCCGTGGGCGTCAACGCGGAGTATTTCCTGGGGCATCATTCCGATAAACCGCCGGTCACCGAATCCACACATGAACCGTTTCGATCATTCCGACCTGGACGGGCACCTGCTTCAGTTGTTCGTGGCCGTCTATGAAGAAGCCTCGATCACGCGGGCGGCGCAGCGCCTGGGGCTGACGCAATCGGCCGTGAGCCATTTGCTCGACAAGCTGCGTGCCATCGTTGGCGATCCCTTGTTCGTTCGATCGGGCCGCGGCATCGTGGCCACCGCCCGGGCGGAAGTGCTGGCGCAGAAGGCCCGTGTGCTCCTGGACGACCTGCGTGGCTTCATGACCACTGGCGCCTTTGATCCGGCCAGTTGGGCTGGTGAGATCACCATTGCCGCCAACGACCTGCAACGTGACCTGTTGTTGCCCACCTTGCTCCGTCGCGCACGCGAACGCTCGCCAGGGCTCAGCATGCGCGTGATCCCCTCCGGCGTCCCCAGGCCGGAGATGCTGCGCGACGGTGCCTGCCAACTGCTGCTCTCGCCGCGCTCGCCCGAGGCCGCCGATCTGATACAGAAGCGGCTGTTCGAGGATCAGTACGCGGTGTTCTATGACGCGAGCCAACGCGATGCACCGCACAGCCAGGCCGACTACCTCGCGGCCGACCATGTGACGGTGCTCTACGAACCGCGCCGCCAACTCGACCTGGATCAGACGCTCACCTCACGCGGCATCCATCGCCGAATCGTCGCCAGCGTTCCGGGCTTTGCGGGCGTGGCCGCGTTCCTGCGCGGCAGCGCCCTGCTGGCCACGGCGCCCAGTCTGTTGCGTGTGGAGTTGTTCAAGGGCCTGGCCTGCGTGCGACCACCCGTGCCCTGCCCCAGCATGCCGATGTACCTGATCTGGCATGTGCGCCATCAGGCCGACCCCATGCACCAGTGGTTGCGGCAGGAAATCGAGTCGGTGGTGACCCCCGCCTTGCGCAGCGCGGGTCGCGGTGCGATGGCCTCGTGCTGATGCAGGCCTCGGTTCAAACGCCGTAGGGCACCCAGACGTTCTTGACCTGCACGGCTTGCGCCAGTGCCTCTCGGCCCGATGCCGGCGAGGCACCGAACCAATCGACCGCGAGCGTCTGCACCCAGGTGCGCTTGAGGTTGGACGCCGACAAGGCCTCCAGCCGCCGCGATTGCGCCGGCGTGGCACCCAACCACCAGAATGCGTCCACATCGGCGTGGGCTGCCAGCACGTCGGACAGCATGTCGGCGTCGCCGGTCACCAGGTTGATCACACCAGGCGGCAGGTCGGAGGTGTCCAGCACGGCGTACAACTCGGCCGCGATCAGGGGCAAGGTACTGGACGGCACGGCCACCACCCGATTGCCCATGGCGATGGCCGGTGCGACGAGCGAGATCAGGCCCAGCAGTGGCGCCTGCGGCGTGGCGACGATCCCGACCACGCCCATGGCCTCGTGCAGGGCCAGCGTCACGCCATGGATAGGCGGCTGGTGCACGGCGCCTTCGAATTTGTCGCACCACGCGGCGGCGGCGAAGAGTCGCTCAATGCAGAGCTGCACTTCACGCGTTGCGGCAGCTTTGCCCGACACCGGCGCAAGACACGTCACCAGCCGCTCACTCTGCGCGCTGAGGTTCTCTGCCAGGTAGTACAGCACCTGGGCTCGGCCATGGGCGGTCTGCCGCTCCCAGCCCGCAGCGCCGCGTGCGGCCTCCACGGCGTTGCGGATGTCCTTTCGATTGCCTTCAGGCACCAGGCCCAACAGCCGCTTGCCGGCCCAAACCGCGCGGCTGTAGCCGCCGTCGGGGCGGGCTTGCTTGCCTCCAATGTAGAGCTTGGGCGTGCGATCGATCTTGCTTGCGACCTTGTCCAGATCCAGTTCCTCGACAAGCGTGTGGTGCAGCGCCGCACTGTGGGGCGGCGGGTTCTTGCGTGCAGAGGGCTTGATCGAGGCAGGTGTCTTGGGCTTCACGTACTCGCACAGGCCTTCGCGGCCCCCTTCGCGTCCGAAGCCCGATTCGCGGTAACCGCCAAAGCCGCAGGCGGCGTCGAACTGGTTGGCGGTGTTGACCCACACCACGCCGGCCTTCAGTCTTGGCGCGACATCCAGCGCCAAGCCAATGCTCTCGCTCCAAACGCTAGCGGCCAGGCCGAATCGGGTGTTGTTGGCCAGGTCCACCGCTTCGGCGGGGGTACGAAAGGTCTGCACGCTGAGCACCGGGCCGAAGACTTCCTCGCGCACGATCTCATGGGCCGTATCCACACCGGTCACCAGCGTGGGTGGAAAGTAGCAGGTATTCGGCGCGTCCGAGGGCAGGCCATTCGCGCAGGCCTGGAACACGACGGCACCCTCCTCTCTCGCGCGGTCGACGAATCCCTTCACGCGGAGCCACTGCGTGCGGTCCACCAGCGCACCCAGGTCGGTGGACTTGTCCATCGGGTCGCCCACGCGGAGCTTGCCCATGCGGCGTTTCAATTTGGCCAGCAGCTTGTCGGCCGTGCCTTCGTGCACCAGCAGGCGCGAGCCGGCGCAGCACACCTGGCCCTGATTGAAGAAGATGCCGTCCACCAGCCCTTCCACCGCAGCGTCCAGATCGGCGTCGGCAAAGACGATGAAGGGCGATTTGCCGCCCAACTCCAGGCTGAGCTTCTTGCCACTGCCAGCCGTGGCCTGGCGGATGGCACGGCCGACGTCGGTGGAACCGGTGAATGCGATCTTGGCAATGCCCGGATGACGGGTGATGGCCTCGCCCACCGCGCCATCCCCGGTGACGATGTTCACCACGCCCGCAGGCAGACCGACCTCCTGGCAGATCACCGCAAACAACAGTGCGGTGAGCGAGGTCTGCTCGGCCGGCTTGAACACCACCGTGTTGCCACAGGCCAGGGCCGGCGCGATCTTCCAGGCCAGCATCAGCAGCGGGAAGTTCCAGGGCACGATCTGCCCCACCACGCCCAAGGCTTCGTGACCGGGCAACTCCTCCTCGAGCAAATGGGCCCAGCCCGCGTGATGATAGAAATGGCGAACGGCCAGGGGCACATCCACATCGCGGCTCTCGCGGATGGGCTTGCCGTTGTCCATGGTCTCCAGCACCGCAAACAGCCGTGCATGCTTCTGCAATGCGCGGGCCAAGGCGTAGAGATGCCGGGCGCGGCCATGCCCGCCAAGTGCCGTCCAGGCGGGCAGTGCATCGGTGGCCGCCCGTACGGCGCGATCGACCCCATCTGCCGAGGCCTGGGCGATCCGCGCGATCACCTCGCCGCTGGCCGGATTGACGCTGTCGAAATGCTGCTCACCTCTCACACGCTGGCCGCCAATGAAATGACCAAAGCGACGCCCGTGCTCGTCCAGCCAGGCGTTGGCCACATCGGCCGATTCGGGAGAAGGGCCGTAGTCCATGGTGGCAAGCAATTCAGTGACAGTGGGCATGTTCTTGGCAGGGTTCGTCATGGCAGCGCGTGTCGCCAGGCGGCACTGTAGTGACCGGTGACGTGGTGTTCGAGTTGGCGCTCGATGTCGGTGAGCAGGCTGGACGCACCGAAGCGAAACCGCTCTGGCACCAGCCATGCATCGCCCAGTTCTTCCTTGACCAGCGCAAGGTACTGCAGCGCCAGCTTGGCCGACGAGATGCCGCCCGCGGGCTTGTAGCCCACGACGTGCCCGGTATCGTCCGCCCAATCGCGGATGGCGCGCACCATCACCAAGGAAACATCGAGCGTTGCGTTCACGCCTTCCTTGCCGGTGGAGGTCTTGATGAAGTCCGCGCCGGCCATCATGCACACCCAGGAGGCGCGGGCCACGTTCTCCAGGGTCTGCAATTCGCCGGTGGCCAGGATGGTCTTGAGGTGGGCCGTGCCGCAGGCTTGCCGGAACAGGCAGACCTCGTCGTAGAGCGCTTGCCAATCCTGCATGAGCGCCAGGCGCCGGCTGATGACGATGTCGACCTCGCGCGCACCCGCCGCCACCGACAACTCGATCTCGCGCAACTTGGTTTCCATTGGCGTGAGACCGGCCGGGAAACCCGTGGAGACCACGGCCACGGGAATGCCCGAGCCCCGCAGCGCGCCCACGGCGTCGGCCAGCATCCCGTGGTAAACGCAGACCGCACCGGTCTGCAGGCTGGACAGGCCCAGCGCCGCTTGCAAGTCCGCCCGCAACGGCATACGTGCCTTGGCGCACAGGCGACGCACTCGGCCAGCGGTGTCGTCACCCGCCAGGGTCGTGAGGTCAATGCACTGGATCGCCTTCACCAGCCATGCGGCCTGGTGGACCTTCTTGACCCCGCGGCTGCCGTTGAGCCCGGCCACGCGCCGCGCCACGGCAGGCTGATTGACGCGCAGGCTTCGGATGCGCGCCAGGTCAATCGGTGTGCCAGGGTTGAGCGTAGCTTCGACTGGGTTCATCGGTGCGTGACTCCTGAAGGTCAGGCCATCGCTGATCAGACGTTCCCACAGCAGGCCGATGCACGAAGTCTGCCTCAATCCTGAGGCTGCGCCCTTCTTGGCACCCAGCTTGACGTCGTATCAGGCCACCAGGTGCTGATCACGCACCAGTGCGATCAGTCCCATCAACGTGAAGAACGAGGCCGTCGTCGCCACGAGCATGCGCGCCGCGCAGGCCTGCTGCTGGCCATGCTTCTGCCCGAAGATGGCATACACACCCAGCATCGGCGCACCGGCGAGCAGCAGGGCCGCTGCACTCATGTGCCCGCCTACCACGCTGGCGGGCCCCAGCAGCCACAGCGCGGCGCCCACCGCCAGAGGATGCACCAGCAGCTTGCCGATGCTCACCACCGCGGCATCCGCGACCGTTGCCCGCAGCGACAGTCCCGCCAACATCCCCCCGACGTAGAACAGCGATACGGCGCCTGCCGAACTGGCAAGCAAGTCGATCGATCGTGCCACTGGAGCAGGCAGCCGCCACTGCGCCGTGGCGAACAGCAGGCCCACTGCAATGGCCACGATGATCGGGTTGCGGGGCAGGCCCGCGAGCGCCTTGCCAAAAGCCCGTGCAAAGCCGTGACCGTGCTGCGCACCCGTGTCGGCCAGGGCCAGACAGAGCGGGATCATCAGCAGGTTCTCCACCATCATGGCCAGCGCCAGCGCCACGGAGGCTTCAGGCCCGATCACCTGCAGCATCACCGGATAGCCGACGAATGCAGTGTTCGAGCAACACATGCCCATGCCGGCGATCGCGGCAGCAGACAAGCCGTGCCGTTTCACCCCCATCGCCCAGGCCAGGCCCACGGCCAGGGTCACGAGCGAGCCGACGGCGTAGATCGCCAGAAAGCGCAGGTTGAAGACTTCGCCGAGCGAACGCTTGGCAAGCGCGTTGAACAGCAGCGCAGGCAGGCTGAATCGGATGACAAAACCACCCAGCGCCTGCAGCGCCGAAGTGGCAAACCAGGTCCGCCGCACGGCGATGTACCCCAGCCCGATCAGCAAGAAGATGGGCGCGACGATCGAAAGAATATCGAGCATGTTGAGCGACCGATGAGCGTGTCCGCGCGAGCCAAGCGGCGCAAGGCGCGCGGTTCGATCAGGCCGAAAACTCCTCGGTATCCACCTCGGAGGCCGACTGGGCGTTGTAGCGCGCGCCTGCCACCGTGCCTTGGTTGATCAGTTGATCGAGCGCTGCGATGGTGCTGGGATCCAGCCGAACCTCGGCCGCGGCAGCGTCCTCTTCCAGATGCGACGCGCTCGTGGTGCCGGGGATCGGAATCACATGTTCGCCCTGGTGCAGCAGCCAGGCCAGTGCCAACTGGGCCGGCGTGCATGCTGCCGACTGGGCGATGGCCATGTAGCCCGTCAGCAGGCGCAGGTTGGCCGCGAAGCGCTCTGGCTCAAATCGCGGCATGCCGCGGCGAATGTCCTTGGCATCCAAGCCGCTCACATCGAGCAAGGTGCCGGTGAGGAACTTGCGCGCCACGGGGCTGAAGGCCACGAAGGACGCGCCGATGTCGCGGCAGGCCTGCAGCACGGCGATCTCGGGATTGCGGGTCCACAGCGAATACTCGGTTTGCAGCGCCACGATGGGGTGTACGGCATGCGCTCGGCGCAATGTGGCGGCCGACACCTCGGACAATCCCAGCGCCCTGACCTTGCCCTCGGCCACCAGACGCGACATCTCGCCCACCGAGTCTTCGATGGGCACGGCCTTGTGCCAGCGGTGCAGGTAGTACAGGTCGATGACATCGGTGCCCAGGCGCTTCAGGCTGTCCTCGCAATTGCGGCGAATGGCGGCCGGCGAGCCGTCGATCACGCGCTTGACGCCATCGGGAAACGCAACGCCGGCCATCCCGCCCTTGCTGCACAGCGTGATTTTCGATCGATGCGCCTTGAGCACCCGGCCGACCAGACTCTCGTTGGCGCCAAAGCCATACAGCGCGGCGGTGTCGAACAGCGTGACCCCGAGATCCAGCGCCCGGAGCAGCAGCGCTTCGGCCTGTGCCACGGATGGCGGAGGGCCATAAGCGTGGCTGAGGTTCATGCACCCCAACCCGATCGACGAGACCGAGAAGGGGCCGATGCGTCGTTGCTGCATCGCCGGTCAGCCCGCGTTCAGTTGCCGCTCCAGGTCATGCAGCACCTGGTAGCACGGCAACACCTGGGCCACGCTGGAATTGGGCTCGCGGCCTTCCTTGATGGCCGAGAAGAACTCACGGTCCTGCAGCTCGATGCCGTTCATCGAGACGGCCACCTTGGAGACGTCGACCTTCTCGTCCTTGCCGGTGAACAGATCGTCATAGCGCGCCAGGTAAGTGCCTGAGTCGCCGATGTAGCGGAAAAACGTGCCCAGCGGACCGTCGTTGTTGAAGCTCAAGCTCAAGGTGCAAATGGCGCCATTGGCGGCCTTCAGCTGGATGGACATGTCCATCGCGATGCCCAGCGTCGGGTGGATCGGGCCCTGTATCGCGTTGGCCTTCACGACGGGCGAGCCGCATTGGTAGGCAAACAGGTCCACCGTGTGCGCTGCATGGTGCCAAAGCAGGTGGTCCGTCCAACTGCGCGCCTGGCCCAAGGCGTTCATGTTGGTGCGACGGAAGAAATAGGTCTGCACATCCATTTGCTGGATGTTGAACTCACCCGAGCGCACCCTGCTGTGCACCCACTGGTGGCTCGGATTGAAACGGCGCGTATGGCCGGCCATGGCCACGAGGCCGGTGCTCTTCTGCAGCGCCACGACTTCTGCGGCACCGGCCAGGCTGTCGGCCAGCGGAATCTCGCATTGCACATGCTTGCCGGCCCGCAGGCAGGCGATGGTCTGGGCCGCGTGCATCTGCGTGGGCGTGCACAGGATCACCGCATCGACTTCCTTGCGTGCAAGGCTCTCGGCCAGATCGGTGGTGACATGGCCGATGCCGTACTGCGCGGCCGTCTCACGCGTCTTGTCCAGTTCGCGGCTGACCAAGGAAACCACTTCGACGCCATCGATGGCCTTGATGCCGTCCAGGTGTTTGATGCCAAAGGCGCCAGCACCAGCCAGCGCCACCTTGATCGTGCTGCTCATCGCGCGTTCTCCAGAATCAGATGGCCCACCGCCGTGTTGCTGGCCGGCACGTGGTAGAAGCGATGCTTCACGGCAGGCGCCTTGCCGCCGTTCACATCGGCCATGGCGCCGCGCGCGATCAGCCACATCACCAACTCGATGCCTTCGCTGCCGGCTTCACGCACGTAATCGATGTGCGGCATGGTCGACAACTCAGCCGGATCGGCGATCAGCCGATCCAGGAAGGCATTGTCGAACTCGCGGTTGATCAGGCCCGCACGCGGGCCCTGCAACTGGTGACTCATGCCGCCAGTGCCCCAAATGTGCACATTGAGATCCTCATCGTAGGACTCGACGGCCCTTCGGATGGCCTTGCCCAGGTTGAAGCAGCGGCGGCCCGAGGGCACCGGGTACTGCACCACATTCACTGCAAAAGGTATGACCGGGCAGGGCCATTCGTCGGGTTGACCGCACATCAGGCTCAGCGGCACGGTGAGGCCGTGGTCGACGTCCATCTTGTTGACGATCGTGAGGTCGAAATCGTCCTGGATCACGCTTTGCGCGATGTGCGCAGCCAACTCGGGGTGGCCGATCACCAGCGGCACAGGGCGCGGCCCCCAGCCCTCGTCGGCCGGTGTGAACTGTGCGGCCGTGCCGATGGCAAAGGTGGGGATCATCTCCAGGCTGAAGGCCGTGGCATGGTCGTTGTAGACGAGGAAGACGACGTCGGGTCGGTTGTCCTTCATCCACTGCTTGGAGAACTCGTAGCCCTTGAACACCGCTTGCCAGTAGGGCTCGTCCGACTTGCCCAGGTCCAGTGCTGCGCCAATTGCCGGCACGTGCGAGGTGTAGACCGATGCAGTGATCTTGGCCATCAGGCGCCCGCTTTCTTGGTGCCGCCCTGGCCTTGGGGTTGGCGGTGGGCCTGGGCGTCGCCACCCTCGCCGACGTATCGATTGCCTTCAACGGATCGACCCCCACCGATCATCATGTCGCGGTATTCGGCCTCGGTCATGCCGGTCATGCTGCCGGCCATCTGCTGAAAGCTCTTGCCATCCGTGGCGCCGATCTTGGCCAGAAAATAGATGTTGCCGCCCAGGCGGATGCACCAGTTCAGGTCTCGCGCCAGCACGGCCTGCTTCTGCTCCTCCGTCATCGCCCAATTGTCGAGGTAGGCTCGCTCCCCCGCCTTGAAGCGGGTGCGGTTCTCGGCCTTCATCAGCGACATGCAGAACTGATTGAGGTGGTAGCCCTTGCGCGATTGCTCGGCATCGAAGATCGTCGTGCCGGGCACGTCGGTGTAGGGTTTGTGCAGGGCCATGGTCAGCTCACCGTTTCTTCGGGCCAATACAGTCGCATGGGGTTGTCCACCAGCAGCATGCGCTGCAACTCGACTGTGGTGGCGATGTGCGGGATGAAATCCACCAGCAGGCCATCATCGGGCATGTGGTCCTTCAGGTTGGGGTGCGGCCAATCGGTGCCCCACAGCACTCGGTCCGGAAATGTGTCGACGATGCGCTTGGCGAACGGCACGACGTCGCGGTAGGCCGCCTGCTGGCCTTCCAACGCATTGGGGCCGGCGATCGACAGGCGCTCCGGGCAGCTCACCTTGCTCCAGACGTTGGGATGCTCGCGCATGAACCTCACGAACAGCTCAAACTCCGGCCCATCGACGGGTTTGTTGACGTTCGGCCGACCCATGTGGTCCACCACCACGGTGGTGCGCAAGGCAGTGAAGAAGTCCCACAGTTCGGGCAGGTCCACGGCCTCGAAATAGATCACCACGTGCCAGCCCAGCGTGGCGATGCGAGAGGCAATTTCCATCAGCTCGTCCTTGGGCGTGAAGTCCACCAAGCGCTTGACGAAGTTGAAGCGCACGCCACGCACGCCGGCATCGTGCATGGCCTGCAGTTCGGCATCGCTGATGCTGCGCTTGACGGTCGCCACGCCACGGGCCTTGCCGCCCGACGAGACACAGGCGTCCAACATGGCGCGGTTGTCGGCGCCGTGGCAGGTGGCCTGCACAACCACGTTGCGGGCAAAACCAAGGTGGTCGCGCAGCGCGTAAAGCTGCTGCTTGCTGGCGTCGCACGGCGTGTACTTGCGTTCCGGTGCGAACGGAAATTGATCGCCCGGGCCAAACACATGGCAATGGGCATCCACGCTGCCAGCAGGGACCCGGAATCGTGGCTTGGTGGGGCCGGCATGCCAGTCCAGCCAGCCGGGGGTCTTTTCGAATCTCATGGTTCTGTCCTTGCGCCCGATCAGTCGACATACTTCAAGCCGGCCTTCTCCAACGGGCCGCGCATGTTGTACATGTCCAGGCCCAGCACGCCGGACGCGAGCCTGGCGCGCTTCTCGCCTTCGTTGGCTTCGCGCGCCTCGGCCGCATCGGCCACCTGCTGGGCAATGGCGGCGGGCACCACCACCACGCCGTCGATGTCGGCAAGCACCACGTCGCCCGGGTTCACCAGCGCGCCAGCGCACACCACGGGAATGTTCACCGAGCCCAGCGTCGCCTTGATCGTGCCCTTGCCGTGGATCGCTCGGCTCCACACCGGAAAGTTCATCTCGGTGAGGTCCTTCACGTCACGCACACCGCCGTCGATCACCAGCCCGACCGCGCCGCGGGCGCGAAAGCTGGTGGCCAGCAGGTCGCCGAAGAATCCATCCTCGTTTTCGGTGGTGCAGGCCGCCACCACGATGTCGCCAGGTTGCAACTGCTCGGCAGCCACATGCATCATCCAGTTGTCGCCGGGCTGCAGCAGCACGGTCACGGCGGTGCCGCAGGCCTGCGCGCCGACATAGATCGGACGCAGGTACGGCTTGAGCAGGCCCACCCGGCCCATGGCCTCGTGGATGGTCGCACTGGTGAAACGCGAGAGCTTGGCCACCGCCGCCCGGTCGGCGCGGACGACGTTGCGCTTGACGATGCCGAGTTGATTCAGGCTCATGGTCACAGACCTTTCCGCTTCAGTGCAGCATCGAGCCGCGGGAACACTCGCCGTGCGTTGCCTTCGTACACCTGGTGCTTCTGTGCAGGGGTCAGCTGGGTGGAGGCTTCGATGTAGCGCTTGGTGTCGTCGTAGTAGTGGCCGGTCTCCGGGTCGATGCCGCGCACCGCACCGATCATCTCGCTGGCGAACAGGATGTTGTCTACCGGGATCACCTTGGTGAGCAGATCGATGCCGGGCTGATGGTAGACACAGGTGTCGAAGAAGATGTTGCCCAGCAAGTGATCCTTCAACAGCGGCTTCTTGAGCTCTTGCGCCAGGCCACGGAACCGACCCCAGTGGTAGGGCACCGCGCCGCCGCCATGCGGGATCAGGAACTTCAGCGTCGGGAAGTCCTTGAACAGATCGCTGGTGAGGCATTGCATGAAGGCGGTCGTGTCCGCGTTCAGGTAGTGCGCGCCAGTGGTGTGAAAGCACGCATTGCAACTGGTGCTGACATGGATCATCGCCGGAATGTCGTACTCCACCATCTTCTCGTAGATGGGGTACCAGTGGCGGTCGCTCAGCGGCGGGCTGGTCCAGTGGCCGCCGGACGGGTCGGGGTTCAGGTTGAGACCGACGTTGCCGTATTGCTCCACGCACTTCACCAGTTCGGGGATGCAGGTGGCCGGATCCACGCCCGTCGACTGCGGCAGCATCGCGGCGGGCACGAAGTGGTCAGGGAAGAGCTGGCTGACACGGTGGCAGAGCTCATTGCAGATCGCTGCCCAGGTGGACGACACGTTGAAGTCGCCGATGTGGTGCGCCATGAAGCTGGCGCGCGGGCTGAAGATCGTGAGATCCGAGCCGCGCTGCCTCATCAGCTTGAGCTGGTTGGTCTCGATGGACTCGCGCAGCTCATCGTCGCTGATCCGCAGGTCGCTCACTTTCGGCATCAGGACAGGATCCTGGATGCCGGCGATTTGCTGGTTGCGCCACTGCTCCAGCGCCTTGGGTGCGGTGGTGTAGTGGCCGTGGCAGTCGATGATCATCGTGTCGAGTCTCCGGTGAATTGGGGCGGCGTGGCGGCAGACCGTGCGAATGTCATGCCGGCATCATGCCGTGCTGCTTCTTCGCCGAGTCGGCTTCGGCCGAGGCCATGAAGTCGAGCAGCCGACGCACCTCGTTCGCTTGGGTCGTGCCAGCACAGATGCCGGCAGAGAAGGTGGTGCTGATCTGAACCGCCGCCGGCATCGGGCCCAAAACGACGAGCCCGTCGACGTGGATCAACTCACTGAGTTGCTGGAAGCCCAGTTCGACCTGACCCTGCGCCACCAAGGTACCCACCGGCACGCCGGGTGGCGCCTGCAAGAGGCGATCATGGACCTGCGTGGCAATGCCCCACCGCTCGAAGAGCTTGAGCAATTGCACGCCGCTCGGGCCTGTGGAGCAACCGATGCTGCGCGCCGACAGCACGGTGTCGCGCAGCGCCGCTTCGGTGCCGATGTCCGCTATCGGTGCACCCGCCTTCACGGCAACCGCCACCCCAGAACACACCAGATCGACCTTGCTGCCAGCCTGCACCCTGCCCGCTTCGATCAACTGGTCGATCGCATCGCTGGCGAGCACCACGACATCGAAGGCCTCGCCGGCCATCACCCGTTTGGCGGCGTCCACACCCCCGACGGACTCGATGGCGACCGGTGTTCCACTGCGCCTGGTGAAGTCCGCTGCCAGATCGCCCAGCACGGCGCGCGTGGCCATGGACGAGATGCCGATGAGTCGTGGGGTCATGTCGATCAGGAGTGGCCGGGCGTTGGGTGGCAGCAAATCGGTCAGGCTTGCGCCCGACACCGAGCCGCATTCTGCGCATTCGGCCATGCCGAACAAAGCAGGTTTGGCCGATACCTGCTATCGCAAATCGGCATGTCTGCCGAGCGCGCGCTGCCGGGACGCAGGGCCGACCAAGCTTCAGCCGTGGGGCAGTTGACGCGCCAACTCGGTGAGCAGCTTGGCCGCATGGCGCATCAGCGGCCCAGGTCGCTTGTGCGCGGAGGTGGCCATGCACAGCACGCTCTGCAGTGGCGGGTCGGTCAATGGCGTGGCGAGCAGCTCTCCCGATCGTCCCGACGCCACCACGGCGCTGGCGGTGAGCACGGCATGGCCATAGCCTGCGCACACCAGATCGATGATCGAGCCGATGCTGGACACCTCCCACGCGATGTCCAGCTTCAAGCCCGCCAGGGCCGCCTGTGTTTCCAGCAGCCGGCGGATCACGTGTGATCGCTCGGGCACGATGAGCGGCAGCCCCGTCAGATCGGCCATCGGAACCGCCATGCGGTCCTTCGGTCTGGCAGCCGCTCCTTTGCCGGGACGTGCCGCCCGGCGTTCGACCAGGCAGAGGGGCTCGTCGAGCAATCGGCTGATTTCGAGTCCAGCCTGCGCCTCCGGGTTGTAGAGCAGGCCGATGTCCACGCGGCCGGTGGTGATCCACTCGACGATGTGACTCGACAGGCCCTCCACGATCACCAGCCTGGCGCGGGGCAGCTTGCGCTGGAATCCGTCTACCAGAGGCAAGGTGAGCTGGCGCCCGATGGTGGGCGGCAGGCCAATGGTGATGCGGCCGACCGGCTCGTCACGCGAGGCTCCCATGTCTTCGCGTGCTTGCGCCACTGTCTGCAAGATCCCCACACCATGCTCGAACAACCTTCGACCGGCCTCGGTGAGTGCCACGCCGCGCCCGTTGCGCAGCAGCAGGGTCTCGCGCAGATCGACCTCCAGTGCCCGCACCTGTCGGCTCAGCGCCGGCTGCGCAATGCCCAACACCATCGATGCCTTGCTGAAGCTGCCCAGCTCGGCCACGTGCACGAAGTACTCGAGTTGCTTGAGGTTCATTGATCGGCCGCTCCGGTCCATCGGCCAGCACCAACAAAAACGCCATGCGGCTTGTGGCTGCATGGCGCTGTTGAAAGGCTGGCGGAGTCGGAGGGATTCGAACCCTCGATGCAGGTTTTGCCCACATACTCCCTTAGCAGGGGAGCACCTTCGGCCACTCGGTCACGACTCCGCGAAGGCTCGCATTCTAGCTGAGGATTCCCTGTGACTCAGGCTTCGGCCCTGATCGCATCCGGCGAGTCGAGGTCGAAGGCCTTGTGCAGGGCGCGCACCGCCAGCTCCATGTATTTCTCGGCAATGACCACCGAGGTCTTGATCTCGCTGGTGGTGATCATCTGGATGTTGATGCCGTCTTCAGACAGCACACGGAACATCTTGCTGGCCACACCCACATGGCTCTTCATGCCGATGCCGACGATGGAGACCTTGCAGATCTTGGGGTCGGCGATGAACTGCGCGGCACCGATGGACGGCAGCACGGTGCTCTTGAGCAGATCCGACGTGCGCTGGAAGTCGTTGCGGTTCACGGTGAACGAGAAATCGGTGCGGCCGTCGTGCGACACGTTCTGCACGATCACGTCCACGTCGATGTTGGCATCCGCCACGGCGCCCAGGATCTTGTAGGCAATGCCCGGGGTGTCGGGCACGCCGACCACGGTGAACTTGGCTTCGTCGCGACTGAACGCGATGCCGGATACGACGGCTTTTTCCATTTTCTCGTCTTCCTCAAAGGTGATCAGGGTGCCCGATGCGGCTTCCTCTTCGATGGCGATGTCCCAGGGAGTGAAGCTCGACAGCACGCGCATCGGCACGCGGTACTTGCCGGCGAACTCCACCGAGCGGATCTGCAGCACCTTGGAGCCCAGGCTGGCCATTTCAAGCATCTCTTCGAAGCTGATGGTGTGCAAGCGCTGGGCTTCGGGCACCACGCGCGGATCGGTGGTGTAGACACCATCCACGTCGGTGTAGATGAGGCATTCGTCGGCCTTCATCGCGGCCGCTACAGCCACGGCAGACGTGTCCGAGCCACCACGGCCCAACGTGGTGATGTGCCCATCGCTATCGATGCCCTGAAAGCCCGTGATGATCACCACCTTGCCGGCCGCCAGGTCGGCACGCACACGCACGTCGTCAATGCTCTCGATCCGGGCCTTGGTGTAGGACGAGTCGGTCTTGACAGGCACCTGCCAGCCGGTGTAGCTCACGGCCGGCATGCCTTCGGCTTGCAGCGCCAGAGCCAACAGGCCCACGGACACCTGCTCGCCCGTGGACGCGATCATGTCCAGCTCGCGCATTGCGGCAGCGTCGAGGTTGGCGGGTTGGACATCCTTGGCCAGGGCCAGCAGGCGATTGGTTTCGCCGCTCATGGCGGAAGGGACGACCACCATCTGGTGGCCGGCGCGTGCCCACTTGGCGACGCGTTTGGCGACGTTGCGGATGCGCTCAGGCGAGCCCATCGATGTGCCGCCGTACTTGTGAACGATCAATGCCATGACGGATGTGGATGTCGAGGCTCAAGCCGGGCGCGGCCTCCGTGCGCAACCTGGGATTCTAGCTGCTGCGGTGCAGCATGGCTCGCTTTGGATTCACGCGGAGTCGGCGTGCCAATGCCAAGTCACCAGGGCTTGCCCGTGATCGGACCACCAGCGGGCGTCGATGCCCAGCCCGGGCACATAGACCAAGCGGCCGTCCAGCCAGACCAATGGGCCGGCGCGCAGGTCGGCCGAGATGCCGGCACTCTGGTACTGCTTCTTCAGGCTCCGCGCGACGCCCTTGGGCGTGCGCTGGAACTTTTCGCCGCCGGTCCTGGGGCGCAACTGGGCCCGCAAGGCCAGCGTCATCGGCACGCCCGCGGGCCCAGATGCCCTGGTGACTTCGAAATGGCCCCGCCACGAGGGCACGGCGACGCGCCCGGGAGCCGACAGGTCAACCCTCTGCACCATCGGGCCGATGAGCGACGAATGCATCGACTCCAACTGCAGCCTGCCCCTGTAGAGCCTGAGTACATGGTGGGTGCCTGCCGGCCACTGGGCCGTCTTACCAATGCCTGCCTCGGCCAGCAGTCGCCGCACCAAGGTGTTGGGCGGCGGGCTTGCCATGCCGCGACCGAGCCACGCGCGCAGGGCGTTCGCCTGCCTGGCCACCGACAAGGTGCTCAGGGCCAGCATGTCCAGGCCCGTGGGGTCCGAGCGATGGGCCAGATCGAGATCGGCCAACTCGATCAGTGCCGCGTCGGCCTCATGCGCACGCTCGGCCACGTGGCCCAGAGCCACTTCGGCGCCTTCGAAACCGTCCAGCAAAGCGGGCCAGACCTCCAGCCGAAGACGATTGCGCGCCAGACGGGGATCCTGGTTCGACGGGTCCTCGATTGGTCGCAAGCGATGTCGCCGAACATAGGCCTCGATGTCTGCCCTGGGCAGATGCAGCCAGGGACGTGCCCAGGTGATGCCGTCGCGCACGATGCTCGCCGGCATCGCAGCCAATCCCCTCGGACCAGCGCCTCGGAGGGCTTGCAGCAGGACGGTTTCGGCCTGGTCCTGCCGATGATGCGCGAGCAGCAGCAACGAGGCGCCCGCCTCTCGTGCCATGCGAGCCAAGGCATCGTGCCTATGCCCTCGTGCCCAGGCTTCCAGGCTGTCGCCGGGGGCAGGCTTGTCGTCGACAACGTGCCACCTCAGGCGAAGCGGAAGCCCACGCCTGCGCCAGCGCGAGCACAAGGCTTGAGCGGCCGCGAGCCACGCATCGGCTTCGTCCTGCAAGCCATGGTGCACGTGCAGGGCCACCACCTGCAGCCCAAGCGCCGATGCCGAGTGCACGGTCGCATGCAACAAGGCCAACGAATCACGGCCACCACTGAACGCCACGGCCACCGTGGCGGGCGACTCGGGCGCGATCGGGGCGCTCAACGATCCTTGGTGTCGGCGAACTTGCCGTACGACTGCAGCCGCTCGTAGCGTCGCTGCAGCAATTCCTTGGGCTTGAGGTCGCTGACCTGCCGCAGTGCATCTACCAGTGCGCGCTTGAGTTGCGAAGCCATGTGGCGTGGGTCGCGATGTGCCCCGCCCACCGGCTCATTGACGATCTTGTCCACCAGGCCCAGGGCCTTGAGTCGATGCGCCGTGATGCCCAGGGCCTCGGCGGCATCGCTGGCGCGCTCGTTGGTCTTCCAAAGGATCGACGCGCAGCCCTCAGGCGAGATGACGGAATACACCGCGAATTGCAGCATCAGCAACTGATCGGCGACGCTGATGGCCAGCGCCCCACCCGAGCCACCTTCACCGATGATCGTCGTGATGATGGGCACTTCCAGCTGTGCCATCTCGAAGATGTTTCGACCGATGGCCTCGGACTGCCCCCGCTCCTCGGCACCGATGCCTGGATAGGCGCCAGGCGTGTCCACGAAGGTGAACAGCGGCAGGCCGAATTTCTCCGCCAACTTCATCAGTCGCAGTGCCTTGCGATAGCCCTCCGGGCGCGACATGCCGAAATTTCGCAAGGCACGTTCCCGCGTGTCGCGGCCCTTCTGCTGTCCCAGAACCATGCAGGCCTGCCCATTGAAACGGGCCAGGCCGCCAACCACCGAGGCATCGTCGGCAAAGGCGCGATCGCCATGCAACTCCTGGAAATCCGTGAACAGCTCGTTGACGTAGTCGAGCGTGTACGGACGTTGTGGATGCCGCGCGATCTGCGTCACCTGCCAGGGCGACAGGTTGGAGTAGATGTCCTTGGTGAGCTGCTGGCTCTTCTTGTCGAGGCTGTCGATCTCTTCGGAGATGTCCACTGCCGATTCGTTCTGCACGTAGCGCAGCTCGTCGATCTTGGTTTCGAGTTCGGCAATGGGCTGCTCGAACTCGAGGAAATGTCGTTTGCTCATCCGCCGGATTCTCTGAGTGAGTCGGGGTCGACCTTGACCTGAAAACGAGGCCCGTCTGAGGGGGTTCAGTAGTCGACCGGCAGGGGGTCAAGACTGCGCCAAATGTACCATGTGGCCACCGAGCGATATGGGGCCCAGGCGTCGCCCACCTCACGCGCTTCGGCGCGTGAAACCGGCTCGCCGCTGAAGTAGTTCTGACTGATGCCCTTGATCAAACCGATGTCGTCCAAGGGCATCACGTCCGGGCGCATCAGGTGGAAGATCAGGAACATCTCGGCCGTCCAGCGGCCGATGCCTCGGATGGCGACCAACTCGTCGATGATGGTCTGGTCTTCCATCTGTTGCCATTGGCGCACATGCACGCTGCCGGCGTCGAAATGGCGGGCCAGGTCGAGCAGGTATTCGGCCTTGCGTCCCGACAGGCCCGCGCCGCGCAGTGCCTCGACGCTCAACTTCATCACGGCGGTCGGAGCCAGCCGGCTGGACGCACCGCCCACCACCAGCACAAAACGCTCCCACACCGACTGGGCGGCCTTGACCGAGATCTGCTGCCCGACGATCGACCGCGCCAGGGTCGTGAATGCATCGCCCTTGCTTTGAAGGCGCGCCTCGCCGAACTGAGGAATGAGCTTCCTCATCACGCGGTCTCGCTTGGTGAGGTGGCGGCAGGCGTCGTCCCAGAAGGCAGGGGTGACCTCGGGCACTGCGCCCGATGTGTCGGTGCGAGCCATGGTCAGGCGCGCACCCAGGTTGTGCCCTGGGCGCTGTCCTTGAGTTCGATGCCCTGCCCGGCCAGCTCAAGGCGAATACGGTCGGCTTCTGCGAAATTGCGCGCCTGCTTGGCCACTGCACGCTCGGCGATCAGGCGCGCAATGGTGCCCTCGTCCAGGCCGCTACCGGCCTGCAGGAAGCGCTTGGGTGCCTGCTGCAAAATGCCCAGGGTACCTGCAAGGCCCCGCAGCAGCACCGCGGTGTCCTTCGATCGCGTGCGGTTCAGCTCGTTGGCCAGGTCGAAGAGCACGGCCAGCGCGCCGGGCGTGTTGAAGTCGTCATCCATGGCCTCGTGGAATGCGGCGGCGGGTGCAAGAGACCAGTCGATGCTGGTCGCCGCGTCGATGCCGGCCTCCATGCCGTCCAAGGCGGTGTAGAGCCGGCGCAGCGCAGTGCGCGCGTCATCCAGCAATTGATCGCTGAAATTGAACGGGCTGCGGTAGTGCGTTCGCAGCATGAAAAAGCGCAGCGTTTCGCCGTCGAAGGTCTTCAGCACATCGCGGATCGTGAAGAAGTTGCCCAGGGACTTCGACATCTTCTCGTTGTCGACGTTGAGAAAGCCGTTGTGCAACCAGTAGTTGACAAACGGCTTGCCGAGCGCCCCTTCGCTTTGTGCGATCTCGTTCTCGTGGTGCGGGAACTGCAGGTCCATGCCGCCACCGTGGATATCGAAATGCTCGCCCAGCAATGCACAGCTCATGGCCGAGCACTCAATGTGCCACCCCGGGCGACCAGCACCATACGCGCCAACGAATTTGGCATCGTCCGGTTCATCAGGCTTTGCCGCCTTCCACAGCACGAAGTCCAGCGGATCGTCCTTGCCATCCTGAACGGCCACGCGCTCGCCAGAGCGCAGTTCGTCGATGGACTTTCCGGACAGCTTGCCGTAGCCCGAGAACTTGCGCACCGCGAAGTTCACGTCGCCATTGCTGGCGCGGTAGGCCAGACCCTTGGCTTCCAACCGACCGATCAACTCGACCATCTGGGGCACGTAGTCGGTGGCACGCGGTTCATGGGTTGGCGGCAGCACACCGATCGCGCCGATGTCCTGACGCATGGCCGCAATCATCTCGTCAGTGAGCGCGCGAATGGTGATGCCGCGGTCCACCGCACGCTTGATGATCTTGTCCTCGATGTCGGTAATGTTGCGCACATAGGTCACTTGATACCCGCTGGCCTGCAGCCAACGATAGACAACGTCGAACGCCATCATCATGCGCGCGTGCCCCATGTGACACAGGTCGTAGATGGTCATGCCGCAGACGTACATGCGCACATGGCCTGGCTCGATGGGCTGGAACACCTCCAGGCGTCGGTGAAGCGTGTTGTAGATGCGAAGGGACATCGGCCGAAATTCTGGTGGGGGCCGCGTGGCGGCAGCGTCGAATGGGCCCGGTGATGGCGTAGAACAGCATCAAATGGCCACGATCGTCCTGCGGGCGCCGGTGCATGGCCAGCACGCGGTGTCGATACAATCGGTCAGTATAGCGGCGCGTCCTGCGCCCGCATCGCGGGTGTCTCCGCCTGAACCGTGCGCCTTCCTGGTCCCATTACCGCCGTCTTCGTGCAGCTTGCGCTGGGCACTTGCGTCACCGCAGCATGGCCGGCCGAAGGCGTCGACAACCCGGCTGCGATCGAGCGCATCTATCGCAGTGGCCAGACCACGCTGGCGTTCCAACGCATCGACAGGGCGCTCGCGGCTCAACCCCAGGATTCGTCGCTGCGCTTCCTGAGGGCCCTGATGCTGAGTGATGCCCAACGAAGCGCCGAGGCGCGCACCGAGTATGAGCGCCTGACCCAGGACTTCCCGGAGTTGCCCGAGCCATTCAACAACCTGGCCGTGATCGAGGCAGGCCAGGGTCGGCTCGGACGTGCACGCGATCTGCTGGAGACCGCCTTGCGCAATGACCCGGCCTATCTGACGGCGCACATGAACCTGGGCGACGTCTACGCCCGCTTGGCCGTGCGGGCCTTTGAGGCTGCCGCCAGTGCCCCGCGCGTGGATGACGCACTGCTGCGCAAGTTGCGAATGGCCCGCGAACTGGTCGGCACGTCGGCAGCGCGGCCCTGATCTCACCTTTCAACCTGACCTGGAGAATCCTGGAGATGAAACTCACGCATGCACTTTGCGCCTTGGCGCTGGGCCTGACTGTGCAACTGCCAGCCTGGGCGCAAAAGGTGCGCCTGAACACGAGCCAAGGCGACATCGTCGTGCAGCTCGATGCCGAGAAGGCGCCAAAAACGGTCGCCAACTTTGTTCAATATGTGAAGGCCGGACACTACGCAGGCACCGTGTTCCATCGTGTGATCGATGGATTCATGATCCAGGGCGGCGGCATGACGGCCGATATGGCGGAGAAGCCGACCAAGCCGCCGATCCCGCTGGAGTCGCGCAACGGTCTGAGCAACCAGAAAGGCACGATCGCCATGGCGCGAACCATGGTGCCGGATTCGGCCACCGCGCAGTTCTTCATCAACGTGAATGACAACGTGCGCCTGGATGCCAGCAATGCACCGGACGGCAACGGCTACGCGGTCTTTGGCCGCGTGGTCGAGGGCATGGACGTCGTCGAAAAGATCAAGACCGTGCCCACTGGCAGCAGGAACGGCCATCAAAACGTCCCGACGCAACCCATCGTCATCAAGAAAGCCACCCTGGAGAACTGACATGACCAAGACCGTTGAAATGACCACCTCGGCCGGCACGCTGCGCATTGAACTGGACGATGCCAAGGCACCAGCCACCGTCGAGAACTTCCTCGCGTACGTTCGCTCAGGTCACTACGATGGCACGGTGTTCCACCGCGTCATCAAGGGTTTCATGATCCAGGGCGGTGGCTTCACGCCCGACATGCAGCAGAAGCCAACCCTGGCCGCCATTGCCAACGAGGCCAACAACGGGCTGAAGAACATGAAGTACACGCTGGCCATGGCACGCACCAATGCGCCCCACTCGGCCACCGCCCAGTTCTTCATCAACGCCACCGACAATGACTTTCTCAACTTCCGCAGCGAAAGCCCACAAGGGTGGGGCTATGCGGTCTTTGGCAAGGTGGTCCAGGGCACCGAAGTGGCGGATCAGATCGAGAAGGTCGCGACCGGACGAAAAGGTGGCCACGACGACGTTCCCAATGAACATGTGGTGATCTTGAAGGCCGTGGAAGTCGCCTGAGCGTCGTGAACATCGGGCACTGGCGAGCGGATGCGGCTTGGCATCGCATCGACTTGCTCTCCGACGTCCACCTGCATGCAGGTGCACCTGGCACCTTCGAGGCATGGAAGCGGCATTTGCTGCGCACGCCGGCCGATGCCGTCTTGATCCTTGGAGACCTGTTCGAGGTCTGGGTGGGCGATGACGCTCGGGACGACGGCTTCGAACGAGCGTGCACCGATGTGCTGCGCAGTGTCGGTCGCAAGAAGGCCTTGGGTTTCATGGCAGGAAACCGCGACTTCCTGCTGGGCACGGCCATGCGGCGAGAAACTGGCCTGCGCGAGTTGCCGGACCCGACCTTGGCGCAGGCCTTTGGGCAGTGCCTGCTGCTGAGCCACGGCGACGCCTTGTGCCTGGCCGACGCGGCCTACCAGCGGTTTCGGGCAGAGGTACGTACCACGGCTTGGCAAACGGCCTTCCTTGCATTGCCCTTGGAAGAGCGCAGGCATCGCGCGCGTGCCATGCGGGATGCCAGCGTGCAGCATCAAGCGGGCATGGCTCCCGACGAGTGTGCAGACGCAGACGCGGCGCTGGCCCGTGCGTGGCTGGCGGAGGCGCGCGCCGATCATCTGGTGCATGGACACACCCATCGCCCTGCCACGCATCCAATGCCGGGTGGGCGAACGCGATGGGTATTGGGCGACTGGAATTTTGACACCCTGCCACATCGGGCTCGAATGCTGGTCTGGACTGTCAAGGGCTTGCAAGACATTGACCTGGCTGCACCGTGAAGGCCCTGATCAATCGACTGCGACTGCACAAGGAAACCCGCAGCCTGGCTCGCCGGGCGATACCCGATGAATTGTGGGCATTGACGTTGGCGCGCCTGCCCTTTGTGGGCCGCCTGCCGGATGTCGACTTGCTGGCGCTGCGGCGTCTGGCCTCGCTGTTCCTCGACAAAAAGGAATTCTCGGGCGGCGGCGGCCTGGTGGTCACCGACGAAATGGCCGTCTGCATTGCGGTACAGGCATGCCTTCCGGTGCTGCGGTTTGGTTTGAAACCCTACGAGGGCTTTGTCGGCATTGTGGTGCACCCCGACGAGGTCGTTGCGCGACGCAGCCACACCGATGACGATGGCGTCGTGCACGAATATGACGAGGTGCTCGCCGGTGAAGCCATGGACGGCGGGCCCATCATGCTGTCCTGGCGCGACGTGGCCGAGGCCGGCTTCAGCGCGGATTGGGGCTACAACGTGGTCATCCATGAGTTCGCCCATGTGCTGGACATGGGCGATGGTGCCGCCGACGGTATCCCAGCCTTACCGGACGCGAAGGCCCGTGCAGCCTGGCAGGACGTCATGCAGCCGGAGTTTGAACGGCACCGTCAGGCCGTGGATTCCGATGTCGCGACCTTGTTGGATCCCTACGGTGCAATTTCCATCAGCGAGTTCTTCGCGGTGGCCAGCGAGTGTTTCTTCGTCACGCCCCATGAGATGCGTGCCGAACATCCAGCGCTTTACTGGATGCTGGCACGCTATTTCAAGCAGGACCCCTCAGGCGCCTGACCAGCGAGCGCGGCGCCGCGCCGCGGAGACCGCCTCAGGCGGGCGTCGGCTCGGCGCGGGTCTTGTCGTTCTTCTTGGGCGGCTGGATCTCCAGCTGCACTTCGCCCTTGTCGTCGACGTCAACGGTCAGGCGTCCGCCATCGACCAAGCGGCCAAAGAGCAACTCATCAGCCAGCGCGCGTCGAATGGTGTCCTGAATCAGACGTTGCATCGGCCGTGCACCCATCAGCGGATCGAAGCCTGCCTTGGCCAGGTGCTTGCGCAGGGTGTCCGTGAAAGTGACTTCCACCTTCTTCTCGGCCAACTGCCCTTCCAGTTGAAGCAGGAACTTATCCACCACTCGCAAGATGACGTCTTCGTTGAGCGCCCCGAAGTTCACGATGGCATCCAGCCGATTTCGGAACTCCGGCGTGAACAGGCGCTTGATGTCCGCCATCTCGTCGCCGCGCTCGCGCAGGGTCGTGAAGCCGATGGTCGACTTGTTCATCGTCTCGGCCCCTGCATTTGTCGTCATGACGATGATGACATTGCGGAAGTCGGCCTTGCGGCCGTTGTTGTCGGTCAGCGTGCCATGGTCCATCACCTGCAGCAGCACATTGAAGACATCGGGATGGGCCTTCTCGATTTCGTCCATCAGCAGCACGCAGTGCGGCTTTTTCGTGATGGCCTCGGTCAACAGCCCGCCTTGGTCGAATCCCACGTAGCCGGGCGGCGCGCCAATGAGCCGGCTGACCGCATGGCGCTCCATGTACTCGGACATGTCAAAACGGATCAGATCAATCCCCAGGATGTAGGCCAGTTGCTTGGCCACCTCGGTCTTGCCCACCCCAGTCGGCCCGCTGAACAGGAACGCGCCGATTGGCTTGTCGGGCTTGCCCAAGCCGGATCGAGCCATCTTGATCGAGGCGGACAGCGCATTGATGGCCGCATCCTGGCCAAACACCACACTCTTCAAGTCACGATCCAGGCTCTTGAGCTTGCTTCGATCATCGCTGGAGACCGAGGCGGGAGGGATGCGCGCAATCTTCGCAACGATGTCTTCGACTTCGGCTCGGGTGATGGTTTTCTTCTGCTTGCTCTTGGGCAGGATGCGCTGCGCAGCCCCGGCCTCATCGATGACATCAATGGCCTTGTCCGGCAGGTGTCGATCGTTGATGTACTTTGCCGATAGCTCAGCTGCAGCCTGCAGGGCACCCAATGCATATTTGACGTTGTGGTGGTCCTCGAAGCGCGACTTCAAACCCTTCAGGATTTCGATGGTCTGCTCGACAGATGGCTCCACAACATCCACCTTCTGGAAGCGGCGCGACAGCGCTGCGTCCTTTTCAAAGATGCCGCGGTATTCAGTGAACGTCGTTGCACCGATGCACTTCATGGCGCCGTTGGACAGCGCAGGCTTCAGCAGGTTGCTCGCATCCAGCGTGCCGCCCGATGCTGCGCCTGCACCAATCAGCGTATGAATCTCGTCAACGAACAGGATCGCGTTGGGTTGATCCTTCAGTTGCTTGAGTACACCCTTCAGCCGCTGCTCGAAGTCGCCGCGGTACTTCGTGCCGGCCAGCAGGGCGCCCATGTCCAGCGCGTAGACGGTCGATTGCGCCAGCACATCTGGTACATCGTTCTGCGTGATGCGCCAAGCCAGGCCTTCTGCGATGGCGGTCTTGCCGACGCCTGCCTCTCCGACGAGCAAGGGATTGTTCTTGCGCCGGCGACAGAGCACCTGGATGACCCGCTCGACTTCAGCTTCTCGGCCGATCAGCGGATCGATCTTGCCGTCGCGCGCCAATTGATTGAGGTTCGAAGTGAATTGATCCAGCGGCGAGCCCTTGGCGTCGGTGGCCTCTTCCTTTTCTGCCTCCGCACTGCCTTCGCTCGGCTTGGCTGGCTCCTGAGGCTCACTCTTCTTGATGCCGTGCGCAATGAAATTCACGACGTCCAGACGCGTCACGCCCTGCTGATGCAGGTAGTAGACCGCGTGTGAATCCTTCTCGCCGAAGATCGCCACCAGCACATTGGCGCCAGTCACTTCCTTCTTGCCCGAACCTGTGGACTGCACGTGCATGATGGCTCGCTGGATCACCCGCTGGAAGCCCAGCGTGGGTTGCGTGTCCACCTCTTCGGTGCCGCCCACCGTGGGCGTGTTTTCTTTGATGAATGTGGTGAGGCTCTTGCGCAGGTCATCGATGTTGGCCGCGCAGGCCTTGAGCACTTCAGCGGCCGACGGGTTGTCCAGCAACGCGAGCAACAAGTGCTCCACGGTAATGAACTCGTGCCGCTGCTGGCGCGCCTCGACGAACGCCATGTGCAGGCTGACTTCCAGTTCTTGCGCAATCATGCGGCCTCCATAATGCACTGTAGCGGATGTCCGTCGCGGCGTGCGGCCGCAAGGACAAGCTCCACTTTCGTGGCTGCGACATCCTTGGTGTAGACACCGCAAACACCACGTCCTTCATGGTGAATCTTCAACATGATGTGGGTTGCCGTCTCCAAGTCACGCTTGAAATACTGCTGCAGGACCATCACGACGAATTCCATCGGGGTGTAGTCGTCGTTGAGTAGCACCACCTGATACATCTGCGGTGGCTTAGTGCGCGCGGACTTGCGCTCCGCGACCACAGCGCCCGCATCATCTCGTCGCGGCTTTGCAGGCGGCGGCGGGGGCGGCGGGGGCGGATCTTCCTGGGGCATGGATCATTCTATCGACTTGAGCCTGTAGGCCTCGCGAATCCTCGAATATGGGGGCGACATCCAGAATGCAAGCTCGAAAAAAGCCGGCCTTCGCCCAACCCGATGTCGCGCACGTTGGTCCATTGGTTGATTGTGGGGAAACCCCGACGCCACTTGGTCCAGATCTCCGTATTGACCCTGCGTCACACCCCGAAACAGAATTTTCCGACCTCGAAGTCGAGGATCTGGAGTAGTCACATGCAAGTCGGAACAGTCAAATGGTTCAATGATGCGAAGGGTTTTGGGTTCATTGAACCCGAGCAAGGAGGGCCGGACGTGTTTGCCCATTTCTCCGCCATCGAAATGGGCGGTTTCCGCACCTTGAAGCAAGGGGCGAAAGTCGCTTTTGAACTGGTCGTCGGTCCCAAGGGCAACTTGGCCCAGAGCATTCGCCAGTTGGTGCCCGAAGGGACCTCGGCCTGATCGACAACGGCGCCTCGCCTGACTGCCGAAGAGCCCGCACTGTGCGGGCTCTCGTCATTTTCACGGCATGAACTTGGTACGGCATGGCAGGTGACGATGGCCAGCATGTGTCGCGACAAGGCGCCATCGACCGTACGACCTTTGGCCAGTGGATCTGCAGGCCTGTGGTTAACCCTGTCTCCACTGTCGAATCCGCTGTCAACCGACTCGTCGCCATGCGCGTTGCGGTTCAGCCTGCCGGAAATGAGCAGGCAATTCAACCCTTCAAATTAGGACATTTCCCATGAACAAGCTCCTGGCCGCCCTGATCGCCACCGTGTTCGCTACCGCTGGCGCCTTTGCCGCTGACAAGCCCGCTGCCGCTGCTTCGGCCGTCAAGGCCGCTGACAAGCCTGCGGCTTCCGCCAAGGCCGCGTCGGCTCCCGCCAAGACCGCCGACAAGCCCGCCGCTGCTGCCTCGGCCGCCGCCAAGAAGTGACTTGAAGCACGACGGCCATCCGCGGCCGTCTGCCCTCCGAAGCCCGACTCCGGTCGGGCTTTGTTCATTCTGGGGTGCTGACTTGCGTGGTGGGCGTCGGTCGCGGCCTCGGTCAGTTGGTGCACCAAGCCCAGACCCGCATCCACAATCCATGGCCCAGGGCCCAAGCTGACGCGCCCGACAAGGCCAACCCGCCGATGCGCACCATCCAACGGGACAACGTCTGCGAGCTCGATCCACCGGCCACGCGCATCCAGACCGCCTGACCCGTCAATAAGCCAGCTGCCGATGTGCTGGCAAACGCCACCATCGTCATCGCACCGGTCACTGGCCGATTGGCCAATGCAGACACGAGCAGTGCGGACTGCAGCAAGCCGCAGGGCCAAGCTACCCAAGCGATGCCCAAAGCCGCGCTCCGGCCAGGGCCCGCGATGCGCTGCCAACCATCATTGGTCAACGATGGTCCGCGACTGCGTCCCAGACGCTCCATCCAATCCGGCTGGCGGCCCTTCCAGAGCAAGTAGAAACCCAGACCCAATGCCGCAACGTGCAACAAGGTCCAGATCGGCCGAAACACAGAAGTTGCCTGGCCGAGCGATGCGAGCGTGCCAACGCTGGCCGCAGCGATGCCACCCGCAACACCATAGGACAGGATCCGACCGATGTGAAACGCGAGCAACCGTGCGCCGCCGTGTCCGCCAGTGGCGGCGGCACAAGCGGCGCCGCACATGGCCAAGCAATGTGGCGTGCCGGCCAACCCCATCAGTGCTGCGCTGAGGATCAGCGCAAGGTCCACTGCCGTCGCCTCAAATGATGCGCGAGAAGCGCTCGCGAACCTGATCGGCCCTCAGATGCTTGTCGAACACCATGGCCACAGCACGCACGAAGTACCAACCGATGGCGGTCACTTGAACGGCCGCTTCGCTGACTTCGACCAATCCCATTTGCTCCAATTCAGTCAAGGCCTCGAACTCGGCTCTGAAGTACTCCCGCATCTTGACCAGGTGGGCCACTTCGACACTCTCGAACTCCAGCCGGCCCTGGCACATCAATGCCATGATCACCGCGCGACGAACCAGGTCGTCGCGGGTCAAGGACAAGCCCCGCACGACAGGGAAATGGCCCTGACGAACGGCGTCGTAGTACTCGTCGAGGGTCTTGGCGTTCTGGCTGTAGGTCGGCCCCATCCGCCCAATGGCAGACACACCCAGACCGATGAGATCGCAATCGGCATGGGTGCTGTAGCCCTGGAAGTTGCGATGCAAGCGCCCTTGCCGTTTCGCGACCGACAGTGAGTCGCCTGGCAGCGCGAAATGGTCCATGCCAATGTAGGTGTAGCCGTGCCCGATGAAGCCGCCAATACCCTGGCCCAGCATCTTCACCCGCCAATCGGGTGGCGGCAGCTGGTCGGCACTTATCCGGCGTTGCGGCTTGAAGCGCTGGGGCAGGTGCGCGTACGAATACAGCGCGATGCGATCAGGTCGAAGTGCTGCCACCTGGGCCACCGTTCGGGCGAACGAGTCGGGCGACTGCAGCGGCAGGCCATAGATCAGATCGACATTGATCGATTCAAAGCCGATGTCACGCGCCGACAACATCAGGTCGCGCACCGAATCATGGGGCTGAATACGGTGCACGGCCTTCTGCACGTCGGGATCGAAGTCCTGCACTCCAAAACTCAGGCGATTGAAGCCCAGGTCGGCCAGCACCTTCAGCCGCTCTGGAGACGCTGTGCGAGGATCGACCTCGATGGATATCTCAGCCCCCGGGCTCAACTTGAACGCCGTCTTCAAGTCATCCATCAGCCGCGCCAGCTCGCTGTCCGACAAGAACGTGGGCGTGCCTCCGCCAAAGTGCAACTGCGATACCGACTGCTTCTGCCCCAGCAAAGCGGCATGCATCGCAATTTCCTTGGACAACACGTCCAGGTACTCTGCCGCGCGGTCATGGTGTTTGGTAATGACCTTGTTGCAAGCGCAGTAGTAGCAAACCGATTCACAGAACGGAATGTGCACATAGATCGACAACGGCGGAGTGCCACCAACCAGCGCGCCACTGGCGCGCTGCTCAAGCGCCCGCGCATACTCGGCCGGACCAAAAGCCTCTATGAAGCGGTCAGCGGTTGGATAGGATGTGTAGCGTGGACCAGGCCGATCCAATCGCCGCAACATCTCCTCCGTCAACACGGGCACTTCGTCTTCAGGGCGCTTAAACATGCCCAGGACTGTGCCAAAGCCAGGCGTCTTTCGCTTGACTTGGCTCAAGGTCAGGCGGCAATGTACTCAGAGGAATCCCTCCATTCAAATGGGCGATCGGCCTGGCCGTCAGATTTGATCGCGATCATGTTTTACGCTCAACAGCCTCCAAGGACGAGATAATGGTCGCCATGACCCAAGAAGCCCCGCGCCCACACCTTGAATCCTTCAAGGTTGCCTGTTCCAGCTGCAACCTCCGCGAGCTTTGCCTGCCAGTGGGCTTGTCCAATGACAGCCTGGACCGCCTCGACAACATGGTTGCGACGCGTCGCAACGTGTCACGTGGCGACACTTTGTTCCGGGCAGGGGATGGATTCCAGTCGCTCTTCGCGGTTCGCACGGGCTTCTTCAAGACTTCGGTTTCGTCCGAAGATGGCCGCGACCAAGTCACTGGGTTCCAGATGGCTGGCGAGCTCCTTGGCCTGGATGGCATCGGCACCGACAGCCACACCTGCGATGCCATTGCGCTCGAAGACTCGCAGGTCTGCGTGATCCCCTACAGCCAATTGGAGGACCTTTCTCGCGAGTTCAGTGAGCTGCAGCGGCAGTTTCACAGGATCATGAGCCGCGAGATCGTTCGGGACCATGGCGTGATGCTGTTGCTGGGAAGCATGCGTGCCGAAGAGCGTTTGGCTGCATTCCTGCTCAATCTCACACAGCGGCTCCAGGCCCGTGGGTTCTCGGCCTCGGCACTGGTCCTGCGCATGACGCGGGAGGAGATCGGCAGCTATCTCGGGCTCAAGCTCGAAACTGTGAGCCGCACGTTCTCAAAGTTCCAGGATGAGGGCATCCTGGAGGTAAAGCAGCGGCAGATCCGCATCCTGGATCAGGACAAGCTTCACAACCTCGTCAACGGCGCGACCTGTTGACCTGCCGCGGCCAGGTCGGCAAGAGCCCAGCCCCTATCGAGGCGCAGCGGTCGCAGCGTGATTGCGCGCCTGCATGGCGGGAGTGTCACTGGTCGGTGTCGTGACGACATGCCGTGCCGACGGTGTATCCACGATCACCTGGTCAGCACCCTTGTAGGCGATCACCGCGGTCGCCAGACTGGCAACGACCACGGTCAACGGGCCGCCGATCACGAGCCAGACCATGCCGTGCCTCCACCACGCCAGTGGAACCGTTTGGCTGGCCGGATCAGGTTGATTGTTCTGACTCATGAGATCGCTCCGCCTGCCTTCGTTCGTTCAATGTGACTCCGACGCGCGCGTTCTAATGATGATCTAAACATCGGCGGTCGCCCAGTGTCGGTGCGGTGACCAACGTCGTCGATCTGCAAGGATGAAACGGCCCCAAGCACCAACGAGGCTCACATGGCCATGTGCCATGCAAGCCCCGCATTCGGATCACGATTGAAGCGCGAACGACTCAGTTACTTGGTGGCTACCTTGGCGGTCTGTGAAAGGTTCCAGACATAGGCGGCGAGCACATGGATCTGCTCCGGGCTCAGGCGCTTTTCGTGCGCGGGCATGACGTTCGTCTTGCCGTTGTTCACCATCGCCATCACCGCATCTTCACCCCAGCCATGCAGCCAAACCTTGTCGGTGAGGTTGGGGGCACCCAGTGCCTGGTTGCCCTTGCCCTCCGGACCGTGACAAGCCGCACATGCAGCAAACTTGGCCTTGCCGAGTTGAGCCGCCACACTGTTGTGCGCGCCGCCCGACAAACTCAAGACGTAGTTCGCGACGTTGCGAACATCTTCCGTGGCGCCGACGGCGGCTGCCATCACAGGCATCATGCCGACTCGGCCTTTGGTGATCGTTTCCTTGATCTTGTCGGGTTCGCCGCCCCACAGCCAATCGTTGTCGGTCAGATTCGGGAAGCCTTTGCTGCCACGGGCGTCTGAGCCATGGCAACCCGCGCAGTTGTTGGCGAACAAGCGCTCGCCAATGCCCATCGCCTGGCTGTCCTTGGCCAACTCTGCAGCCGGCATCGCCGTGAACTTGGCATACAGTGGCGCCATGGTTGCCCGGGCCTTGTCCTGCTCAGCCTCCCATTGCCCCGTGCTGGACCATTTGAAGGTACCAGGGTTGGTACCCAAGCCTGGGTAGAACGTGAGATAGGCTGCCGAAAACACGACTGTCAGAACGAACAACCATGCCCACCATCGGGGCAAAGGATTGTTGAGTTCTCGCAAGTCTTCGTCCCACACGTGGCCGGTGGTGTTGTCGTTGGCCATGACCTTGCGTTTGCTGGCAAAAGCCAGCAGCGCCAGACAGGCCACCAGGCTGACGATGGTGACCGCTGCGACGAAGATCGCCCAGCCACCGCTGTTGAAGTCGCTCATTGCTTTGCTCCTTGGGAACGCGGCCCAGTGCTGTCGACACCTGATCCGTCATCCAGCAGCGGCAAGTTGGCCGCCTCGTCGAAGGAGGCGCTCCTTTGCCGATTCCAGGCCCAGACGATGATGCCGAGGAAGACGATGAAGGAAATCAAGGTCATCGCACTGCGCAGTACGTTCAATTCCATGATGGATGTCCGATGGGTTTACTTGCGCGCAGTGCCGAGCACCTGCAGGTAGGCAATCAAGGCGTCCATTTCGGTCTTGCCCTTGACGTCATCACCCGCTTTGGCGATTTCGCTGTCGGTGTAGGGCACACCAACCATGCGCAGTGCCTTCATCTTGGGTGCTAGATCCGCAGGATCCAGTCCGCCCTTGTTCAACCACGCATAGGCTGGCATGTTCGACTCGGGCACCAAGTCACGCGGGTTGTTGAGGTGCAGGCGATGCCACTCATCGCTGTACTTGCCGCCCACGCGGTGCAGATCCGGCCCAGTGCGCTTGCTTCCCCATTGGAACGGGTGGTCATAGACGAACTCGCCAGCCACTGAAAGCGGGCCGTACCGCAGTGTCTCGGCGCGGAATGGACGGACCATCTGCGAGTGGCAGTTGTAGCAGCCCTCGCGGATGTAGACGTCGCGTCCGGACAACTGCAGCGGCGTGTAGGGCTTGAGCCCCTCCACCGGCTGCGTCGTCGAACGCTGGAAGAACAACGGAACGATCTCGACGATGCCACCCACCGCAACGGTGAGCAGGATCAACACGATCATCAGAAAGTTGCTGGTCTCGATCTTCTCGTGACCAACGGGTGCATGGGTTGCCATGACATGTTCTCCTTGTTTTGGTCAGGCGTGGGCGTGCACCATCGGGATCGGCGCCGTCACGGCCTTGCCGTTCAGCACCGTCATCACCGTGTTCCAGCCCATGATCAGCATGCCGGTCAGGTACAGCAGGCCGCCGCCGACGCGAATGACATAGAAGGGATAGGTGGCCTTTACGCTTTCAACGAAGCTGTAGACCAGCGTTCCATCCGGATTCACGGCGCGCCACATCAGCCCCTGCATCACCCCGGCAATCCACATTGCCGCGATGTACAGCACGATGCCGATGGTGGCGATCCAGAAATGCAACTCGATCGCCTTCACGCTGTGCATCTGCGTACGGCCGAACATGCGCGGAATGATGTGGTACAGCGCACCCATCGAGATCAGGCCCACCCAGCCCAGCGCACCGGAGTGCACGTGGCCGACGGTCCAGTCGGTGTAGTGGGACAGCGCATTCACTGTCTTGATGGACATCATCGGGCCTTCGAAGGTCGACATGCCGTAGAAGGACAGCGACACGATCAGGAACTTCAGGATCGGGTCGTCACGCAGCTTGTTCCAGGCACCCGACAAGGTCATGATGCCGTTGATCATGCCGCCCCAGCTCGGGGCCAGCAGCACCAGCGAGAAGATCATGCCGATCGATTGCGCCCAATCGGGCAGCGCGGTGTAGTGCAGGTGGTGCGGGCCCGCCCACATGTAGGTGAAGATCAGCGCCCAAAAGTGCACGATCGACAGGCGATACGAGTACACCGGACGGCCAGCCTGCTTAGGGATGTAGTAGTACATGATCCCAAGGAAGCCTGCGGTCAGGAAGAAGCCCACGGCGTTGTGGCCGTACCACCACTGCACCATGGCGTCCTGCACGCCGGCGTAGGCAGAGTAGCTCTTGGTCAGGCTGACCGGAATCTCGGCGCTGTTCACGATGTGCAACAGGGCCACCGCAATGATGAAGGCGCCGAAGAACCAGTTGGCCACGTAGATGTGCCTGATCTTGCGGGTCCCGACCGTGCCAAAGAACACCACGGCATAGGCGACCCAGACCACCGCGATGAGCAGGTCAATGGGCCACTCCAACTCGGCGTATTCCTTGCTGGCGGTGATGCCCAGCGGAAGCGTGATCACGGCCAGCACGATGATCAGGTTCCAACCCAGGAACGTGAACATGGCCAAGCCAGGCATGAACAACCTCGTTTGGCATGTGCGCTGCACCACGTGGTAGCTGGTGGCGAACAGCACGCTGCCGCCAAAAGCGAAGATCACGGCATTGGTGTGCAAGGGACGCAAGCGCCCATAGCTCAGCCACGGGATGCCCATGTTCAGCTCAGGCCATGCGAGTTGGGCAGCGATGATCACGCCCACCAGCATGCCCACGATGCCATACACCACAGCGACGAGTGAGAAGAGTCTCACGGTGGTGTCGCTGTATACCGGCGAGGCGGTCGCGGAGTGATTTGTCATTCGTACTCCTCCTTCCAGAGTTCAAGACCAATAGGACATAGAAAAAGCAAGGTAACGCAGAAAAACCATTTCTTCAACGGGCAGATTGTTCGATCGAATCTTTTCGCCGTGATTGATCGGCATCAACAGCGGCGACATCCTGCTCGAGAATGCGTTCGCCCTCACGTTCGATGTCGTCATATTGCCCCTTGTGAACCGCCCAACCGAACACGCCAAGGATGATGAGCACCAGCACGGCGGACATCGGGATGAGCAGGTAAAGGATCTCCATGGCCGGGGATTCTCGCCCTAGCGAGCCAGACGCATGGCGTTGAGGATGACCAACACCGAGCTGCTCGCCATGCCCAAGCCGGCAGCCCACGGTGGCAACCAACCAATCAACGCGAGCGGAATGCATGTCAGGTTGTAGAAAGCCGCCCATGCCAGGTTCTGCCGCACCACGGTCATCGTCCTGCTGGCCAGATCGTGCATCGCGTTCAGGTCACTCAAGCGGCTTGAAACCACGATGGCATCGGACTGCGCGCGTGCCACCAAGGCACCCTGCCCCATTGCAAAGGAAACATCGGCTCTGGCCAGCACCGGGGCGTCGTTGATGCCGTCGCCCACCATTGCAACACGCAAACCTTGAGCTTGAGCGGATTCAATCTCACTCAGTTTTGACTCCGGTGTCGCGCCGCCGATCACCCGAGATACGGGCAATCGGCGTGCCACCGCCTCGGCACGTTCCGTGCGGTCACCCGACAGCAAGATGACTTCCATGCCGCGCTCGCGCAGGCCAGCGACAGCCTGCACCGCATCGTCTCGCAGGTTCTCCTCGAACTCGAAACGCATGCAATCGGCAGCAACCTGCCCGAACCACACCGAAGCGCCTAGCTTGGTGTTGTCGATCGCCCCAACGAAGCTTGCAGACCCGAGTCGCCAAGTGCGCCCTTGTTCGTCTACCGCCTCAAGGCCCGATCCCGGCACTTCCTTGACTTGACGCCAGGCCAACGCCGACTGCGCCGATTCGTGGGAGGCGACCAGCGCCTGCGAAATCGGATGGGTAGACCAGGCCGCCAAGGCGACGGCCATTCGCAGCAGTTCAGCATCCATTGGACCCGACGGCGAGACCGCAAGACGGGTCATGCCGATCCAATGGAGCTTGTCGTCGGTGAGCGTGCCGGTCTTGTCAAGATAGACACGCTGAACGCGTGTCCAAGCCTCCAACGCGTCCAGGCGCTGCAGCAGCACGCCGCGTCGGGCAAGCGTCGAGGAGGCCGCAAGCAATGCCGCCGGCACCGCCAGCGACAAGGCACATGGGCACGTGACGATCAGAACGGACACGCCCACCCACACGGCCTTCGAGGGGTCGATGACGCTCCACACCGCTGCGGCCCCAGCAGCCAGCAGCAAGACGATCCAGAGGAACGGGCCTGCCCAACGGTCTGCCGCGCGTGCAGCCTCTGGCCGCTGGCTCATGGCATCGCGCATCATGGCGACGATGGCCTGCAGGCGCGTGTCGTCGCCCACTCGGTCCAAGCGCACCACAACCGGGGCACCCATGTTCATGCTGCCTCCCACCACAGCCTCGCCGATTGCCTTGGGCACCGGTCGTGACTCACCCGTGAGCAGCGCTTCGTCTGCACTCGTTTCACCGTCCACCAAGTGGCCATCGGCAGGAAACGCCTGGCCGAGCGCAACCCGAACCAGATCGCCCGCCTGAAGCCGTTGCACGCTCACCAACTCCGTCGTGCCGTCGGGCCGTACACGGTGCGCCGTTTCTGGCATTCCATCGAGCGCAGTTTCCAGCACTTGGGCGACGCGGTGGCGTGCTCGCACCTCCAGCCAGCGGCCTGCCAACAGGAAACTCACAAACATGGTCAGGGAATCAAAGTAGACCTCCTGGCCAAAGATGCCCTGAGGATTGAAGGTGGCGCCACTTGATGCCACGAAGGTGACTGCAATGCCAAGCGCCACGGGCACGTCCATGCCAATGCTCCCCTTTCGCAGGCTCAGCCAGGCGCCACGAAAGAACGGGCCCGACGAAAACACGAGCACGGGCAAGGTCAGCAACCAACTGCCCCAGTTCAGCAACTGGCGAAGGTCCGGCGCCAATTCGTCGCCATGGGTGACGTAGCTGGGCGTGGCCATCATCATCACCTGCATGGCGCAGAACGCCGCCACGAAAAGTCGCCACAGTGCGGTTCGATGTTCCTGCTTGCGCGCTTCGCGTGCCTCGAGTGCGGCATCGGGCATTGCGTCATAGCCGGCTCGGCGGATGGCGGCGACCAACTGAGCCGCCTTGGTGCGGGCCGGGTTCCACCGCACCCTCGCTCGCTCACCCGCCGAACTGACACTGGATTCAATGACGCCATCAACCTGCGACAGGGCGTGCTCGATGATTCCGGCACACGCCGCACAGTGCATGCCACTGATGCGAAGCGATGATTCCGCAATGGCTGTGCCACCGGGCCCAACCGAAAAGCGGGTGAAGCGGCGCTGCTCCACTGGGTCGTCCAGCACGGCCAAGTCGCCCGTTGTACCGACATCGCCTGACTTGGGTGCAGCGAGTTCGGAAGGGGGTGACGTCATGGTTCCATGGCAGTTGATCCGATAATCTAGCGGTCGCCGCGGAGTCCACTAATGATCTATGTCAAGACCGTCGGGCTCGCCGTCCGATTCACTGCCATTGGCCTGCTGGTGCTGAACGCAAGTTGCGCGTGGGCCCAAGGGCAGCCACAGAGCCTGCCAACCGTGACCTTGCACGCCGGCATGCACAACATCCGAGCGCAAGTGGCGATGACGCCGGATCAGCACCAGGTCGGGCTGATGTTTCGCAAGGACATGCCGTCTCACGAAGGCATGTTGTTCATCTTTGATCGGGCCACGCCGCAGTGCTTCTGGATGCGGAACACCTTGCTGCCCTTGACGATCGCCTTCGTACGTGACGACGGTGTGATCACCAACCTGGACGACATGCAGCCGATGACCGAAGACTCACACTGCTCCAGCGAGCCCGTGCGCTATGTGCTGGAGATGAATGTGGGCTGGTTTGCCAAGCGTGGTTTCAAGGCCGGCGCCCGACTGACGGGGGCGCCGTTCACCCTGGCGATCAAATAGCCGATGAGTGCAGTCTGCAAGTTGCCATCATCAGCAACATGGAACCGGTCACCGACCGGCCCCAATACTGACAAGGCCAGCGATCAGCCGAAGTTGGCCTCCGCGAAGCCCCAGTTCACCAACGAGTTCAAGAAAGTTTCGACAAACTTCGGCCGTGCGTTGCGATAGTCGACGTAGTAGGCGTGCTCCCAGACATCGACCGTGAGCAAGGCTTTGTCGGCGGTGGTCAGCGGCGTGGCCGCATTGCTGGTGTTGACGATGTCCACCGAGCCGTCGGCCTTCTTCACCAGCCAGGTCCAGCCAGACCCGAAGTTGCCCACCGCGCTCTTTGCGAAGGCCTCCTTGAAGGCGGCATAACTGCCCCACTTGGCATTGATGGCGGTTGCCAGCGCCCCGCTGGGTTCGCCGCCACCGCTCGGCTTCATGCAGTTCCAGAAGAAGGTGTGGTTCCACACCTGAGCGGCATTGTTGAAGATGCCGCCAGACGATTTGCGCACGATGTCCTCCAGCGCCATCCCTGCGAACTCGGTGCCCGGCACCAGATTGTTCAAATTGGTGACGTAGGCGTTGTGGTGCTTGCCGTGGTGGTACTCGAAAGTCTCCTTCGACATGTGCGGCGCCAAGGCGTCGGCAGCGTAGGGCAAGGCGGGCAGGGTGAATGCAGACATCGGTTGAATCCTTGGGTGGTGCACGCAGATTGCGGCGGGTTGGGACGGCAGAATTGTAGGCAGCGTGGCCCGTGCTCGCTCGGTCGCCTGTTTGGTGTCCCCTCTGGCGCATGGCCAGAAGCAGTCCGTCAATCGAGCGGCAGATTGGGTTGGACGTCCAGCACTTGCACATTGGCGCACGCGTCGGCCCATTGCGCCTTCAAGTGTTCACCGCCCTGCAAGCCAGCGCCGGACGTCACCGGCCTTCCGCTGCCATCGCTGAGCCAGGTGTAGCCTCGCGACAGCACCACATGGGGATCAACCGCCCGCACGCGCATGGCCAGTGCATCCAGGCCGTTCGACAAATGCCCCAACGCTGCTCGACTGGCCACCTGCTGTCGATGCAGCAATCCTGACAAGGTCGAATGGCGGGCGCCCATGGTCCGCAGCGCCGCCATGTCCGTGCGTCGCTGAAGCGATTGCAGCACCGACTGCTGCGGCACGAGCCAGCGTGCAGGGCGGCCGAATTGCAGGGCCAGCACATCCAGTCGTTGCGCACATTGATCGAGCTGTCGCTGCACCGCGCGCTGCCCCTGAAATTGCAGGCGCGCAAGGCCTGCCAATTCGTCGGCCCGCACTGGGGTGGCCAACTCGGCTGCTGCCGTTGGCGTGGGTGCGCGAAGGTCGGACGCCAGCTCTGCCAGCGTGAAGTCGGTTTCATGCCCGACACCACAGACCACCGGCAAGGCCGACGCCGCGATCGCCCTCACCACCCGCTCGTCGTTGAACGCCCACAGGTCCTCCAGCGAGCCACCTCCACGGCAGACCAGCAGGACGTCAACCTCGTTGCGCAGGTTGGCGGTCGCCAGCGCCTGCACCAACTGTGCGGGTGCGTCCGCGCCCTGAACCGAACTCGGGTAGACCACCGCACGCACATGTGGAGCACGGCGGGCCACCGCTGTGAGCACGTCGTGCAGGGCGGCCGCCTGAAGCGACGAGATCACGCCAATGGACCTGGGATGCGGCGGCAACCGGCGCTTGCGCTCGGTCGCAAAGAGCCCAGCGACCTCGAGTTTGGCCTTCAGCCGAAGAAACAGTTCGTAAAGGCTGCCGGCGCCCAGCGGCTGCATGGCCTCGACCACACATTGCAGTTCGCCGCGTGCCTCATACACCGTGATGCGCCCACGCACTTCGACCTGCTGGCCATCCGCCGGCCGAAAGTCCATCAGCCCGGCCGCCCGGCGAAACATGGCACACCTCAGCATGGCCGTTTGACCGTCGCTGTCCTTGAGGTTGAAATAGCAGTGACCGCTGCTCGCCCGGGTGAACCCAGAGAGCTCACCATGCACGGTCACGGCACCCAACCGTGACTGCAGTGCGTCGTTGGCGGCCAGCAGCAAGCCCGACACCGTCCACGATCGGGCGCTGGCCGAAGCTGGTCGAGACGGCAATTCAGGGCTTGTCAACACGGGATCCGATGGGAGTAGGCGGGGGCGATCAGGACGCCATAATCGCTGATCGATGTCGAACCGGCGGGCGTTCGGCGTGGCACCAGGAAAGCAATCAGTTGATTTCGATCATACAAGCGGCCGGCTGGCCGATCTGGCCCTTGATCCTGTGCTCGGTGGTGGCATTGGCGCTGATCATTGAGCGACTGATGAGCCTTCGTCCATTGCGCATTGCCCCGGCCACTTTGCTGGAGGAGGTGCTCACCGTCACACGCCAGAGCCTGCCCGCGCCCGAAGTCGTGAACAAGCTGCACGACAACTCGGTGCTCGGCCAGGTGCTTGCCGCCGGCTTGCGGACGGTGATCAGTGAGCCGCGCCTGGCCGAGGCGGCGCTGCGCCAATCGTTCGAGAGTGCCGGCCGGTCTGCCGTGCACCAGTTGGAGCGCTACCTCAACACCTTGGGCACCATCGCTGCGGCGGCGCCGTTGCTGGGCCTGTTCGGCACCGTGGTGGGCATGATCGAGATCTTCGGCTCCCAGGCACCCACTGGTGGCGGGTCCAATCCGGCGCTGTTGGCACATGGCATATCGGTGGCGCTCTACAACACGGCGTTCGGCCTGATCATCGCCATTCCGTCGTTGATGTTTTATCGCTACTTCCGAGGCCTGGTTGACCAGATGGCACTGACCCTCGAACTCGCGGCCGAGCGCATGGTGCCCCACCTGATGCGATTCGCTGTGCGTGGCAACGCCGCGTGAGCGCCCGGCTGGCATCATGAAGTTTCGTCGGCGCGCCCTGGAAGAGCCCGAGATCAATCTGATCCCGTTCATCGACGTGTTGTTGGTGGTGCTCATCTTCCTGATGTTGTCCACCACCTACAGCCGCTATTCCGAATTGCAGATCAATCTGCCAACGGCGGACGCCGAGCGCCTCAAGGAGCGCCCCACCGAGATCCTGGTGTCGGTGACGGCGGAAGGTCGTTACCTGGTGAACCACAAGCCCATGGACGGGCGCAGCGTCGATTTGCTGGCGGCCGAATTGCGCGCGGCCTCGTCTGGCGACGGTAGCGTGGTCATCGTCTCGGCCGACGCCATGGCGGCCCATCAAGCCGTCATCAATGTGCTCGACGCGGCACGACGCGCCGGCCTCCCTCGTCTCACTTTCGCGACCCAGGTGCAGGGCGGCGGAAGCTGAGGTTCCTCCGGCCGACGCCATGGCGCAACCGATTGGCTGGCGCGACTGGCTGATGGCGCAGTGGCGTCGACCCAGCCCCGATTGGAGGATCCTGCCGCTGCGGCCACTGTCCTGGCTCTATGGTGCGACAGCCGCGGCGCGCCGCGGCCTCTACACGATGGGCTGGCTTCGATCGGTGCGCGCTCCACGCCCCGTGATCGTGGTGGGCAACCTGGTGGCCGGAGGTGCAGGCAAGACCCCGACCGTGATGGCTCTGGTGCGGTGGCTGCAACTGCAAGGGCGTGTGCCCGGAGTGATCTCGCGGGGCCATGGCCGCCGGTCCGGCGGGCTGTGCCAGGTGACCGGCACCACCAATGCCAGCGCGGTGGGCGATGAGCCACTGCTCATTCACCTCCGCACTGACGCGCCAGTGGTGGTGGGTCAGGACCGCGCCGCCGCGGCGCAGCTGCTTTGTGCCCAGTGCCCGAACATCGACATCATCGTGGCCGACGACGGCTTGCAGCACCTTCGCCTGGCGCGCGATGTGGAAGTGCTGGTCTTTGACGATCGCGGCGCCGGCAACGGTCTGCTGCTGCCTGCCGGCCCCCTGCGCCAGCGCTTGCCCATGGCCACATCGCCACGCCGCATCGTGCTCTACACCAGTGGGCACGCCAGCACGAACTTGCCGGGCTTTGCTGGGCATCGGCAGCTGAGCGGGCTGTTGCTGCTGCGTGATTGGTGGGCAGACCCTTCAGCCACCCCCCAGCCCTTGGCCACCCTTGCTGGCGCCCGTGTGATGGCTGCAGCCGGGCTGGCGCGACCTGAAGCCTTCTTCGACATGCTCGATGGCGCCGGCCTGCACGTGCAGCGCTTGCCATTGCCAGACCACGATCGATTGATCGATCTGCCCTGGGCAGGCCTTGCGGGCGACGTGATCGTCACCGAGAAAGACGCCGTCAAGCTGCGGCCCGATCGCAAGCATTGCGAACGCGTCTGGGTTGCAAGGCTAGACTTCGAACCCGAGCCTGACTTCTATCTCGCACTCCAGCGACTGCTGCAGTGAGCCCAAGGCGCCTTCCCGCTGCCGATTCCCCAGCCGACGACATGAGCCTCGATCACCGATTGATCAACTTGCTGGTCTGCCCCCTGTGCAAAGGGCCACTCACCTTGGCGCGTGACGAACAGCAGCGGCCAACCGAACTGCATTGCCCGGCCGATCGGCTGGCCTTTCCGATCCGCGATGGCATTCCCATCATGCTGGAGACCGAAGCGCGCTCCTTGCCTGCACGCGGCAGCGACCCTGAATGAGCTTCACCGTCCTGATCCCGGCCCGGCTGGCCAGCACCCGCCTGCCGAACAAGCCGCTGGCCGACATCGCTGGTCTGCCGATGGTGGTGCACGTCGCGCGCCGCGCCGCACTCAGCCATGCCCGGCGCGTCGTGGTGGCCGCCGATTCCACGACGATCGTCGATGCGTGTGTGCACCACGGCGTGGAAGCATTGCTCACACGGATGGCGCACCCCAGCGGCAGCGATCGCCTGGCCGAAGCCTGTCACCTGCTCGGTCTGGACGGTGACGACTGTGTCGTCAACCTGCAAGGAGACGAACCGCTGATCGCGCCGGGCATGTTGGACGATTGCGCCGCGTTGCTCGCCCGCCGACCCGATTGCGTGATGGCCACCGTGGCCCACGCCATTGACGACGTCGCCGAATTCAGCAACCCCAATGTGGTGAAGGTGGTGCTGGACGCGCAGTCGCGCGCGCTGTATTTCTCGCGGGCCCCGATCGCCTGGTGGCGCGACGGCTTCACCAACGGCCTGCGCACCTTACCCGAAGGTCTGACGCCCTTGCGTCATGTGGGCCTGTATGCGTACCGCGCGGGCTTCCTGAGGCGCTTTCCGAACCTGGCTCAGCCGCCACTGGAACGCATCGAAGCCCTGGAACAACTGCGAGTGCTGTGGCATGGCGAACGCATCGCCGTCCACATCGCGACTGAACGCCCAGGGCCCGGAGTGGACACGCCCGATGATCTGGCCCGTGTTCGCGCCCTGCTTGAGTGAGCCACCGGTTCGTCACTGCGGCGCACCGCGCAGGGCGCCCCCCGGCGTTGCCCTGATGAGGTTCTCGGCCTGCTTTGCGTCAGCTTGATGCAGGCCCTGGCGTGATATTCTGCCGCGCGCCCTGGCGTGGTATGGCGGCCTTGCCACTTGTACGACGCGCCCTGATCCGGGCTCGCGCCGCAAGGCGCCGTTCGGGGTGAATTCAGCAGCAACTGCCGCAATGAGACGGCAGCCCAATCAACACCACCTCTTGAGGAACGGATGAGACTCATTCTTCTGGGCGCGCCCGGTGCGGGCAAAGGCACCCAAGCCAACTTCATTTGCCAGAAGTACGGCATTCCGCAAATATCAACGGGCGACATGCTTCGCGCTGCGGTGAAGGCCGGTACCGAAATGGGCCTGGCGGCCAAGAAGGTGATGGACGCCGGTGGCTTGGTCAGCGACGACATCATCATTGGCCTGGTCAAGGAACGCATCACGCAACCGGATTGCGCCAAGGGCTTCTTGTTCGACGGCTTCCCGCGGACCATTCCGCAGGCCGAAGCCATGAAGCTTGCGGGGGTGAAGCTGGATCTGGTGCTCGAGATCGACGTGCCGGATGAGGCCATCATCGAGCGCATGAGTGGTCGCCGCGTGCATCAGCCGTCCGGGCGCACTTACCACGTCAAATTCAATCCGCCCAAGGTGGCGGGCCGGGACGATGCGACTGGTGAGCCCCTGATCCAGCGCGACGACGATGCCGAGGCCACCGTGCGCAAGCGCCTGGATGTCTACAAGAGCCAGACCCGACCGTTGGTGGACTACTACTCGAAGTGGGCGTCCAGCGGCGAGGGCCAGGCCCCGCGATACCAGTGCATCTTGGGCACCGGATCGGTGGAAGAGATCACCAGCCGCGCGCTGTCGGCGCTGGAGGGCTGAACATGGACATCTCTGGCAAGGCCTTCATCGTCACGGGAGGCGCCTCGGGCCTGGGGGAAGGCACGGCACGCATGCTCGCCCGCGAGGGTGGCAAGGTGGTCATCGCCGACCTGCAGATCGACAAGGGCCAAGCCTTGGCTACCGAGTTGGGTGGGCTGTTCGTGCGTTGCGACGTCAGCCAGGAAGCCGACGGGCGCGCGGCGGTGGCGGCAGCGCAGTCACTGGGCAAGCTGATGGGGCTGGTGAACTGTGCCGGGATCGCCCCCGCGGTCAAGACCGTGGGCAAGGATGGTGCCCACCCGTTGGACGTGTACACCAAGGTCATCACCGTCAACCTCATCGGCACCTTCAACATGATCCGCCTGGCCGCCGAGGCCATGTGTGGCAATGCACCCGAATCCACGGGCGAGCGTGGCGTCATCGTCAACACCGCCAGCGTGGCAGCCTACGATGGCCAGATCGGCCAGGCCGCCTATGCAGCCAGCAAGGGCGGCGTCGTGGGCATGACCTTGCCCATTGCGCGCGATCTGTCGCGCAATGGCATCCGCGTGATGACCATCGCGCCTGGCATCTTCGGCACGCCGATGCTGTTTGGATTGCCGCAGCCGGTGCAGGACTCGCTGGCTGCGAGTGTGCCCTTCCCTTCGCGCCTCGGTCGGCCGGAGGACTACGCCAAGCTGGTGCACCAGATCGTCACGAACGACATGCTCAACGGAGAGGTCATTCGCCTGGATGGGGCGATCCGCATGGCCCCAAAATGAGCTGATTCCTCGCTCCCAGAAGGCAAAAAACCCCGGCATTCGCCGGGGTTTGTCGTTGGGGCAGCGACTGGCGCCGCCCCTCGTTCGTGATCAGAACTTGTGCTTCAAACCGATCCGGAAGAACCGACCAATGGCACCTGAATAGTCCAGCGGATTGTAGCCAATGGCACCGTAGGTCAAGAAATCCGAGGGCGGCTTGCTGTCAAACAGATTGGCGATTGAACCAAACACTTCTGTGTTCTTGCCGACTTTCCACGCGCCCGACAAATCAACCGTGGTGAATGACTTGACCTTGCAGCCGGATGGGAAGTCCGCACCATTGAGAAGCGTCTGCGCGCATTCTGTGTCAGACTGCTCCAACTTGTTCGACATCGGACCTCGGTAGTTCACGTTGGCACCCAAACGCCATTGGCCCATGTCCCACGTGGTCGAGAAGCTGAACCTGTCTTTTGGTGAGCCCATGCAATTGGTGATGTTGCAGTCGCCATGGGTACCGGCATAGTCATGGACCACACCTGAGGCCGTGATGACGCGCTGTGTAAACATGTGCGTCCAGGTCAGGCCGGTGGTTAGGTTGCCCATGCCGGCCGCCAGATTCAATCGGTGCTTGACTTCGACGTCAAGACCCTTCGTTAGACTCTTGTCTGAGTTCTGGAACACCACGAAGCCTGACAGGATGCCGCCCGGGTCGTTGGCGGTAAGCTTCGTGGCCGGGTCGCGTACCACGCGGCCGCCATCGACTGCTTCCTGCGGGTCTTCAATGACGGGCAAGCCACTGCGCTTGATTTGCCAGAGGTCCGCGGTGAGGCTGGTCTTCGGCGTGATGTCCCAAACGATGCCCAGTGTGGCACTCTCCGATTTTTCAGGCTTAAGGTCAGGGTTGCCGCGCTGAACGAAGGTCGGTGCCACGCCCATGCAATTGGCCTTGATGGTGGCGTCCGGCAGCCCAGCCAATCCTGCGCACCGTACCAAGTCATCGACCGTCGCACCGCCAAATGCCGCCACCGACTCCGCGCTATTCTCTGGCGAAGAAGGCGCACGGAAACCCTTTGCAAATGTGCCTCGAATGGCCAAGTCGCCGGCTGGCCGCCACTTCATGCCAATCTTCGGTGTCCACGACTTGCCAGCATCGGAGTAGTCGTCAAAGCGCAGCGCTGCATTCAACTCCAGGGATTTGGTCACCGGCAGCAACACTTCACTGTATGCAGCAACGATGTCGCGTTTGCCGCCATAGGCCGTCAGCGAAAGACCAATGTAGTCACCCAAGCCATCGTAGAACGGCAGTTTGTTAGCTTCGTGGCGAGCCTCCGCGCCGAAGGCCACCCCAATCGCACCGCCTTCGAGTTTGCCGAGTTCGCGCGAAACCTTGATGTCCGCACCGTATTGGCGGGAATAGCCTTCGCGCTGTTTGTCGGACAGCAACGCGTCATATAGCGCCGCAGAGTTCAGGCCTGCATTCTCGCCGATGCGCCAGTAGGTGCCGGCAGGCAAGGCCGCGTACTTTGGATTGAAGGCCGATGCAGCGGCCACGTTTGCTGCAGTCGGATTCAACAAGGCATTCTTAGTACGCCAGTCGATGTTCCTTAGTGAGGTGTCAGTTTGCTTCGCCTCCGAGAATGACACCGCCGTGTCGAAATCCCAGGCAGCAAACGTGCCCTTGAGCCCGGCAACCGCGCGCGTCGAACTGCTCTTGGACTCAGTTCCCGAAATGCCAGTGTCGAAAAGCGGAAGATACGACAGCCGCGCCGCTGTGCCGAAGTAGGGATTGTCAGGGTGAGCAGCCCCGAGCACGGTCACTGCTGTCTGCGACGTGGAATTGCCATTGGCCGTAAAGAACGCCCCTGCCGGAGCGGGCGACAAGCCATCGACATGGGATTTCGACGAGTAGTAGCCGAACTCGACGAAGCCCTCCATGTCCGCACCAATTTGCTTGGTGAATCTTCCAAAGAAACTACCAGTCTCATGTTCCGGTTGGATCTGATTGACTGCCTGTCGCTGGTCGATGATGCAACCGCCGGCTGGATTGTTCTGAGGTAGGTTGGTGTGCGACAGGCAATACGAACTCGCGGCTGGGAACGTTCTAGTGAACCCTACACCGGCGGGGTCAGACCGGCTGTAGTAATCCAGCGTCACAGGGTTGCGCACATTGCCAATGAAAGAAGCATTGGCGCTATTGTTCAACCGCGTGCCGGTTGCCGTCACCGGAATCGTGCCTTGACCGCCCAAGCGAGCAATATTGTTGCTGGCGTTGGAATTGGGATCAAAACCCCATTGCGGCTGACCAATAGCGGAAACCCCTACAGAGCCGCGTCCTTCGCGATCGCGATAGTAGATCGGATCCTTCTTGCCCAACTCGACGTTCAACAGGACGTTGTAGCCATCCTTGGCGAGATCGCCGAAGCCGTGGGTCAGGGCAGCACGCGGCTCTTTGCCATCGCCCTCTTGGGCGACACCAAAGGTTACCTTGGCGACTGTGCCAACAAAACTCTTCTTCAAGATGATGTTCACAACGCCGGCGACGGCATCTGAACCGTATATCGACGAGGCGCCGTCCTTGAGGACTTCAACGCGCTCGACGGCTTCAAGCGGAATCTGGTTCAGGTCGGTGTAGCTGCGTTGGGCATCGTCGGCAAGCACGGCGGACGAAACGCGACGGCCATTGATCAACACCAGCGTGGCATTGGCGCCAAGGCCGCGCAGGGAAATGCCCGACGACGTCGCACCGGAGAAGCCGCGGCCGTAGGTGAATGGCACCGAGCCTTGAGAATCCGAGGTGAGCGTTTGCAGGTACTCTGCAACCGTGCCCTTGCCGGCTTGTTCAATGTCCAGCTTGGTGATGACCTGGACCGGGGACGCTGTTTCAGACTGCGCTCGGCGAATGTTGGAGCCAGTGACCTCAACACGCTGTACAGCATCCTGGGCATATGCGCCCAACGCCGCCACGGCACCGATGGCCAACAACGCGCCCGTACTGACTTTAGTTCTGCGGAACATGCGAACTCCTCTGTCTAGAAAAAGGGTGGATAGGTAGACACCTAGCTCCGCAAGCGCTCTCAGGCTGGCAACGTAGCCAGAATGAGAACGAACGCGAACAATGTGTAAATCGATTGTCACTGCGCTCCCAAGAAGCGCACCCATAGGGAAACCCCGGTGCCACTGCAACCCACGACATGGAGACGAATGTTTCGGTTGGCACGGGCATGCAATTCCCTCTGTCATCAGCAACTTGAACGCGGATTCAGCCTCCAATTGCCAGAATCGCGTCGGGCATCCGTTTCTCGTTTAGGGGCCATCCCCTAGCATCCTCTCGCCAGAGCGTTGGTCTGGTGCAACATGGAGCGCGGACCTGCGGCGAATCCTGCGCATCCGAGCATCGCACCAGGAACGCCCGGCTCATGCGATTCAGGAGCACAAAAGTCATGGAACGTTCATCGCGATGCGGCAGGCGTTCCAGGGATTCACCCAACAGACCGCGTACGAGCCAACCGTCAAAAGAACTTGTACTCCAACGCCAGCTTCAAGGTCCGGCGTTGAGCATCTCCGTAGCTTTGCGGGATGATGTTGCTGCCGTTCTCGGCCAAGTCGCGCAGATCGGCTGGGGGCAGTCGGTCAAACAAGTTGGTCACAAAGGCACTCACGGTCAGGTTCTTCACGCCGCGATAGGCGATGTAGTAGTCAACAATCGACGAAGGAGCAACCGAACATTCGGTGTCCGAGATCTTGCGAGCAGCGCATCCTTCCAGGTTCCATCCATCATCAAAGTAGTCACCTTGCAGCGAGGTGCGGCTGCTGTGGCGCAGTTTCACGCCGTTGGTAAAAGCCCCTGTGGTCAGTGCAGCGCCAATTGATGCGGTGAGACGTGGATAGGTGTAACGCCCGGCCAAGTTGTCGCCATAGGCATTCTTGACAGTGCTGAACGCGTAATAGTTGAGCAGGTAGGTGCCCAGCACTGAGACATCGAGCTTGCCAAGCGAGGTGTGTGCAGTGTGGTTTATACCGACGTCAATGCCGCTGGTCTTGGTCTTGGAGACGTTCTCGAACGACCGGGTGATCGAGTTCAAGGGGCCAACCTTCACGCCGTATTGGGCTTGCTCGGCGGCCGTGAAGGTGGTGTCCTTGTTGAGACTTTCTCGCTCGATCTTGGAACCATCGGGCAGCGTAGTCCCTTCAACGGCCAGCAGTTCTTGTGTGCCTTTGATGCCGATTTCGTCCTTGCGCTTGATGTTCCAGTAGTCCGCGGACAAACTGAAACCCTTGACCGGCTCGAACACCATGCCCAGGCTGAAGCTGCTTGAAACTTCAGGTTTGAGCTTTGGGTTGTTGCCCGCAATGGATGCGACACCCGCTGAGCACTCGCTTTGGTCGACGATGTCGGCGCGTGCCTCCAGGAGCGATTTGTTCGGATCGTTTGCCGGCAACTTGTTGGCCTGCGTCAGCAGCGCCTCAGACAGCGCCTGCGCAGCCGGGCAACGCAAGGGATCGTAGACGCCATTGCTGAAGGCAAACTTGGTGGAAGGCGCTGTCTCGGTTAGGTTGGGTGCGCGGAAACCGCCTTCCATGGTGCCGCGCAAAAGCAGACCAGATGTGGGTTCAAACCGCACGCCCACTTTGGGAGAAAGATTGACACTGAGGTTTGGGAACTTGTCGACACGGGTTGCCAACTGCAATTCCAGTTTTTCAGCGAGCGGCACGCTCAGTTCACCAAACAACGCGCCGAAGTTGCGTGAGCCCTTGGTGGCCGACAAACCGAAGCCCACGATGTCACCGTTGCGCAGGTTATCTGTGGGGTCGATCGTGAAGGTCTCATGCCGTAGGTCGAAGCCTGCGGCCAGCGACATCATTCCGGCCGGCAAGCGCACGATCTCGCCACTGATCTTGCCGTCAATTGCCGACTGCGTGGTCTTGCCGGTTTGGCCGTAGGCCGGGAAGAGTTGGCTGATGACTTCGGGTGAATTGGTCTGACCGATGCGATAGCCGCCGGCCTTGTTGAAGAAATCGGACGGCAGTGGATCGAGGTTGTAGTCACCGATCAGTTTCTTGAAAGCACTGTCACTGAAGCGGCCAGTCTGCAGATCCGTGGTCTTGGCACCCATGAAGCTGACAGCCGATTCCCAATCGAACTTTCCAGTCGTGCCGCGCAGGCCTGCAACCATGCGGTAGTTGTCGCTGGTCGGAGCGCCTTCTGATGGTGTGTCAATGAACCGATAGCGCAGTTCGATGTCATCGGTCTTGGTCGGATTCAGAGGATGCCCTACCGGAAGCCCGCGCGGGTAAAACACCGAGCCCTTGCCGGTGGACGGATTGCCCCACGTGGTGGCGCCGCTAGCGGCACCATAGGTTGTGAAGGGGCTGAGGTAGGTTGTCTTGGTCCTCGCATAGACCAATTCCGAGAAACCCTCCAGCGTGCCGCCCAGCAGAACTCGTCCGGACACAAGCAGATTGACCCGATCTGCAGACGGCATGGCCTCAAACCGGGTATAGCGGTCATAGCGACAAAGGTTGCTGATCACCATGTCCGCTGGGCAACCTGCAATCGGGCCGACACCAATGACGTTGCCTGGCCAGGAAAACGTTGAGTACTGCGCCGTCAGAGTTTGAGGAATACGCGCCTTGGTTACGGGATTCATGTACTCAAGAACCTCGCGCCAAATCACGTTGTCTCGCTGGAAAAGTTCTACGTTGGCCAGCACGTTGTAGCGATCACTTGTCAAGTCGCCAACACCGCCTGTGATGCTCGCAATGGTTTGCCCGAACTTCTTCGATTTCAGCGATTGCTGATGGCTGGCCGAGAGCTGCAATCCACGATAGTCCTTGCGCGTGATGATGTTGATGACGCCCGCGACGGCGTCTGAGCCGTAAATCGCTGAAGCACCATTCTTGAGCACCTCGACCCGATCCACCGCATCGAGCGGCAAGGCGTCCAGGTTGGTGAAGACCTCGTTGTAGTCGGCCAGCGCGTACGGAGACACGCGGCGAGAGTTCAGAAGCACCAAGGTGGCCTGTTTGCCCAAGTTGCGTAGGCTGGCACTGGACGCGCCGGAAGCAAACGAGTTGCTTCCTCCGATGTCCGATAAGGACGCGCTCGCCGACGGCAACAGGTCCAGCAGTTCCTTGACCGAAGAAGCGCCGGATCGGCGGATCTCCTCACGCGTGATGACCTGAACAGGCGATGATGTCTCTACGTCGATGCGCTTGATGTTTGAGCCCGTGATCTCAACGCGCTGTGGCTCCTGCGCCAATGCGGACTGCACATTCAGCAATGTCGATCCACCCATGGCCCACAGCACCGCAGTGGCAATCTTGTTCAATTTCAATTGCAGCATGTAACCCTCCAGGAAAGAAGATTTGATTTCGCGGCGGCACCGAGCAGTATCAGCTCGACCCGCCGCCGAAAGCTTCAAATACGTGTCTGGATTGTGAAGCGTCGCGCAGGTTGCGCCGCCGGTCTTGACGTATGCGGCCCAATCAATGCTTGGAGGGCATGATCTTCGTCGCCAAAATCCAACGCCGCAAGGCAGCGCAATGCGTCGGAGTCACGTCGCTCACCGTCCGTGCAATCGAGCGATCGCGCGACGTCGGACGCCGGTCTCATCAGGGCAGGCTTGGCGCGGTACGAAGCCGATCGTGCGTGCAATCGAGCCTCGGCGCATTCGGATTGCCCACAGCCAAGCCCGGCTCGACAAGCTTCCCCGCCTGCATCACGAGTGAGGCCTATGCGGAAAGCGCTCAAGCACAATCCGCCGAAGGCCGACATGCTTGGTCATGCGCTCCAAGCTCTTCAGGCGATCCGCCGCCCTGGTTTCGAGTTGCGACGCACCTACCAACCAACCAACACGTCCCTGCCCTGCACCACCACTTGCACCCTCACTCCCATGGGCATCGTCACCTTCGTCGGAACGTGCCCGAACGGCAGCCCGGTGAGCACCGGCGTCCTGCATTGGCTGCGCACCTGCGCCACGGCAGATTTCAGCGTGTAGCCTCGGTCCAGTGGCGACTTGCGCCAGTCGTTGAAGGCACCGAGCAGCACCGCCTTCTGTTGCCCGAGCACGCCGGCTTGCAGCAGCTGCAACAGCGCGCGCTCGACGCGGTAGGGGTGCTCGTTCACGTCCTCAAGAAACAGGATGCCGCCCTTGACCTTTGGAAAGTGCGGCGTGCCAAGCATGGACTGCAGCATCGCGAGGTTGCCGCCCCAGAGCACGCCACGTGCCTGCAGCCCGTCGAAGCCGGCTTCGGTGCGAAAGCCAAAGGCTTCGAGTTCGCCGCCCATGGCCTCCACAAAACAATCCTGGGTAACGTCGTCCACGCCACCGGCCTCGTCGCTGCGGCCAAAGTCATCGCAGGCCATCGGCCCATGCCAGCTGCCTGCGCCGGTGTGGGCCAGCAGGCCCATCTGCAATGCGGTGAGGTCGCTGTAGCCCACCCATCGGGTGCCGCGCTCCGCGCTGCGTGCGATGCGAGCCCAATCGATGCGGCCCAGCAATCGCGTCATGCCGTAGCCGCCGCGGCAAGCCATGACGATGGACGGCGCCGCATCAGCCAGGCGATGGAGCGTGGCCAGGCGGTGATCGTCATCACCAGCGAAGCGTTGGTGGCGGGCCTTGACGCTTTCGTCCACCATGACATCGAAGCCCAATTCCTCCAGGCGTCGGCGCGCCAGGCGTACCGCCGGCGTTCGAAGCTCGACGCCCGATGGGGCAAAGAGGTGCAATGCGGTCATCTGCGGGCTCCAGGCTCGTCGTCAGGCAATTCGATCGCCTCACCGGTGGGAATCACTGCGCCCAAGTCGTCCGGCAAGTGGGCATTGGCGGTTGGTTGCAGCCCGCGCCGTTCACGCTGCTGCGCCCGGCGCTCGGCAAAGAACTCGCGCAGCAGGCCGGCCGCGGCATCCGCCAGCACGCCACCCTGAAGAGCGGTGTGGTGGTTCAGGCGCGGATCGGCGAACAGGTTGGTCACCGATCCTGCCGCGCCAGTCTTCGGGTCCGGCGCCGCGAACACCACGCGCCTGAAGCGGGCATGCATCAGGGCCATGGCGCACATGGCGCAGGGCTCCAGTGTGACGAACAGTTCGTAATCGGGCAGTCGGTAGTTCTCTGCCAATTGCGCGGCGTGGCGCAAGGCCACGATCTCGGCGTGCGCCGTGGGGTCGTGCGTGGTGATCGGGCGGTTGTAGCCGGTGGCGACCAGCTTGCCGTCGCGCAGGATCACGGCGCCCACCGGCACCTCGCCGGCCAGCTTGGCGTTCAACGCCTGATCCAGCGCCAGGCGCATGGCCCAATCGTCGGAAGTGGTCACGGCTGAGCAAGGCCTTTAATGTTGGGGTGCAGCATGCCGAAGTCGGGCGCGCTCGCTGATTCGATTGATGCGGCGACTGCAGGTCAACAGGGACCTGCCCCCGCGCCCCTCACTCCCACTCAAACATTTCCTGCATCTCTAACCCCTTGTCAGCATTGGATTAAAAAACTAGAACCACTTGCTTTACCGTCAGATTTACCGTCAAGACGAAGATGCTTGGGTTTCAGCGCATCAGAGCCACTCTACCCGACCATCTGAGCGCCTTCGCTGACTATCGGGATCAATCCCGGGGCCCGCCACGCGAAGGTTGCTTAAGCCAGCGCGTGTGGCCTTCATCGGCTTGACACGCCAGTTCCGTGTCCTCAGGGGCGGCGTACACCCTTGCGCCTTGGGCCACTCGGGACCACTGCGGACCCGCCCTCGGTAGGCGCGATGACGAAGTAGTGCACACCGGCGTAGCCGAGCCGCCGAGCCGCCTGGCCGAACACGCTGTCCACTCTCCTTGGACGTCAACTGCGCGCACAGCGCGAATGGTTGCTGCGTCCGCCACGGCGCGAGCGAGGTTCGTCTCAGCCGACCGCTTGGATAGCAGATCTTGAGCGAAGGACGCCTATCGGCATGGGTGGCACCTCCGTCTCGACAACGACGATCGTGGCACCTGTAGGTCCGATGTCTAGGTCATACCTCCTGCCAACTGATTCCGAGGTGCTTAGCAACCGTCGACACAGCAAATCGGCCAGCGCTTCGTCTTCCACGGCACAGATGATTTGTCTGCCACCCAGGCGAAGTGCTGCCAGAACCTCAATGAGATGAAGCGCTCGAAAATCATCGATGTGCTGCACTGGGTCGTCCATGAGTAAGGTTCGCCAGGACGTCCAGGCGCGCGCCAGATGCACCGACAGGAGGAACGCGAGGCCGGCCGCCCTTCTCTGTCCGCTGCTGAACACGAACTGCGGGTTGAGCCCATCCCCCACCCTCAAGCTGAGGAAGCGCCGCACATCGCCTCGGATGCTGTATTCGATTGATCGCCAGTCGAAGTGAGGACGCAGCCGCTGATACAGCTCATTCAGTAGCGGGCTAATCTGTGCGAGCCGCTCGTCGACAATCTCGCCCGAGATGCTTCGCACGCCCCGGTCCATGGCCTTTGCAACGGCCAGTGCCCTTTCAGAGTTCTCGACCGCTGAAGCGGCTGTCTCAGCCGCCTGACGAAACACCGCGACCTGCTCCTCGAGCGATGCAGTCTTCGAGACTGACTGGGACACATCGAGGGTCAGCAGCGCTCTCTCAAGGTCAATGAGCCGGTCCCGCTCGGCGCTCAGGTATTGCTCCAAGCCATCTGGGTCCTGAACAAATCGGAAATCCAAGGAATTTCGCTCGAAGAGCTCGACGTGGGCCTGTTCCCGAGCCGTCTGGCCTATCAGCTCCGACTCCCTCTCCAACCACGCAGCCCGCGCCTGTTCAAATTCAGCGGTCGACCGTGTTGCGGCTTCGCGTGCCGCAGTGGCCTTCTGGCGCGCGGCGGCAACGCCCGACGCCAAGGCCTCCATGCGTTGGCGTGCCAGCAATAGGCCGGCCGCGAACTCCTCGTCGGTGCGTTCAGCCGCGCAAAGCGGACAGTGCGCATCATTTCGGCCAAGCCGCTCACCATGTTCGATGATGGCGGCAAGCGAAGCGGCGATGTTGTTACCGCGCTCCTCAAGCTCCAAAGCCTTGTTCGCGTCGACTGCCAGGCGCTCGGCGTCTGCCTTCGCGCGCGTCAAGGCAGCCAAACGCTGCTGCGCCTCAGCCCACTTCGCGACTGTTTCGGGAGTTTCGAGCGCGCGCCGATTTGCAAGGACCTCGCGCCCCTGACGTATCGCCTCCCCAATGGCGCCAAGCCGAGCACGCCCGGCGGTAACGGCCGCGCGCCCGGCGGTCAGGCGTGCAATCAGTTCCTCCGGCGCGCCGGGCGTTGCGGCAATCAGTATCTGCATGGCTGCAGACGCATCCCCCGTCCGCGCAATCGCTTCCTTGGCTTCCGCCAACTCAGTCAGCGCACGCGTGAGCTGACTTCGAGCCTCTGCGTAGGCGGCCTGCCTCGAAGCGTGGGACGCTTCGGCCGCTTTGAGCACTGCCTTGGCTTTGGCACCGAATTCCGATCCTTGCCCCAGGCCGAGCGCGCCTCGCACGTGCTCGAAGCGCTCGGTTTCGCTGAGATCAATGCTGAGGGCCGCGATCCACTCGTCGCGAATGATTGAGGTTCTGCAGAGCTGACGCAGAGCGTCGTCCGGTCGCACATTCCGGCAAAGCGCAGCTTCGATCTCCGCGGCCGTCTTGTCCACCCCAGACTCGCGAGATCGCGTGATCGTGAAGACTTCGCCGGCGTCACCCTTGAACGAGGCAGTGACGTAGTGAGCTTCCGCCCTTCCCGCTCCCCTCCACCACAAGTAGTCGCTCAGGCTCTCCTGCGCCGCTTTCTCGACCGTGTACTTGTCTATCGTTCCGGTCAGTGCGTACTCGACCGCGTCAAAGATCGTGCTCTTGCCCACGCCGTTGCGGCCGGTGATGACGGTGAAGCCGGATCCGAAGGTCACCCGCAGCTTGTCGCGGAAGCCCCGGAAACCACACACCTCAACGAAGTCGAGCTTCATGGCTTCTCCGCAAGAATCCTGGCCACTTCTTCGGCCGGGGTTGTGCCCAGGAACGCTGTCAGCACATGGGGAGAGACGTCTTTCAGCCTGGCTCGAAGTCGATCCTCAAAATCCGTTTCTGAGAACAGCGGCTGCGCCCTTACGGCTGTCAACGGCAGCAAGGTGCGCTCCAGGTCGTCTTGCGTGCGCACACCCGCCCGGGCGATCTTCCTGGTCAGCGCGAAATCCTCCTCGATTCGTTCAACGGCTCGCTGCTGAGTCGGGGCCAGTTCTTCCGTGAGAAAGACCGAGTAAGCGTTCCATGCCTTGGCGCCCGCCGCGCGAAGTGCCGGGCCATGGCGAGAAAGCGCGGCGTTCTGTGCCTCCTGCCAGCGTGTTAGCAGGTCGTTGGCCGACGGAAACACATGAACGAAGCCAATCAGCGCTGCGTTCTCGAAGCAAATCACTGCCGGCGTAGCGCCGGTCCAGGTCCAAGTCTCATACCCGGCTCCTCGCAGGAGGACCTCCGTTTGCGTTGCGATGTCCATCAGACGCCCAGCTCCGCTTGCGCTTGTTCAATGGTGAGCCACTTCCCGCCAGCTCTCGGCCGTACCACGCTGCCGGCGATTCCGGGCCGAACGAGATGACCAGGCAGCCCGAGGTCCATGCTGCCTGCCGCAACAAAGACATCGGCGGTCGGGGCTGCCGGCGCTTCGATGAATCGTTTTGCCACGGTACTTAGGACCGACCCCGCACCGTTGACGACGCGAATACTTTGCCCCGCAAACGCGTAGCCGCGTGGCTGCTGCACTGCGCCGGCGCGCCGAAGCAAAAGGTGAAAATACCCCAGGAGATCAACGTTCTGGGGACTCCTGGCCGTCGCCGGCTTGCCTGCGGGTACGCCTTCGGCGTCGCGACGCCAGTCGTAGAGCGATTCTCCGTCCAGCCCTGCGACGGTGAGCCACCCGGGGTCGCACGCCACTCCGGTCTTCGCCACCAATACGGCACTGCCGGCAGCGAGGACCTGGCGTGCGTAGGCCTCGGAAAATGCTCGGCGCAACTCGTCGAGCGCGTCGGCCCCCGACTCCTGGATGTGGGAGAACGTCACTTGGGGCTGATTCGCTAGTGCCCAGAGGTCTGGCGCCTTTGCTTTGAGGGTCGCAGTGGGGGATGGGTCGATCACCGTCACTGAGAGGGGATTCAAACCCTGCACAGCGCCACCCAGAACGCGATTCAAGTAGTCCCAGTCGGACCAGAAGCCGACCACGAGCAGGTCCTTCTGACGCAGATTCGCGGCCATCCAGATCTTGCTCTTTGCGATGCGGGCGGAAATAGTCGGATCATGCAGTTGGGAAGGTGCCCACACCGTGGACCCGCGATCGATGTGCGAGCAGCCGTGGAACTTCAACAGCGGCGCCTGCTTGTGACTGGTGACCGTTGCTTGGTCGCCGTCCAGCGCGCCGCGAAAGTCGGCACCGTAGTCCCATGCACATCGCTCGATCAGCTTGTCGTAGTTGCTGGACAGGCCAGCAACGACGGTCTTGGCAATCAAGAAGTCCGCGACGGCCGCGTGACCTGGATTTGGCGGGCGCTCGAACTCCCGCCAGGGAACCAGGTGCTCGATAAACACAGCGTTGAGTGTGTTCAACCCGACGAAGTGCTCTGCCAGCGCCTCCAGGTTGTCCCGAAGCGCTGGATCGATGAGCGGATCGATCGTGAGGCGGTATTCATCAAAGCACATCCCGGCGACTCGCCATGCCGAGGGGAGGCTGCTCGGAGGTGCCATTGATAGGCCGGCACCGCACAGGATCACCAGGCGTCCAGCGTTCATGGCCGCCAGGAGGCGGGCTCGGTCTGCAGGTGTCAACGGTCCTCCCCTAATGCACCAGCCGGTCTGCACATGTGGCGCGAGCGACACGGTGCAGCCTGACCTTGTCTGAGCGTGTTCAACTTTGCCATTGTCCCCGCAGATCCGCTGATCCGGCCAGCAAGAGGCAGCTGTTGGCCAGTGCCCGACAGCGTCGGATCTTCGTTGAGTAAAGCACCAATGCGCCTCGGACGTTCCGCAGGGTCATTGCCTGCCTTTGAATTGTGGCGGTCCGGAGCACGAAACTACGCGTCACCTTCGTCGATGTCATCGAAGACGCTCCTCGTGCCATGCTGCCCCTCAGACGGTTCTACCGCACCAAATTGTCGGGGGCTTACCTTAGGTTCAGGCGGCTCCGCTTCTGCAATCCACTTCTGCGCGAGCTCTGCTTCTCGCTCGATGATCTTCAGCGCGTCCCCGTCATCGCCGAAGCGCCCCTTGAGCGTGGTGATGGTTTCTACGATGCCCTGCATGTGTTCGTCGGGTGATTCTGAAGAGTCGTGGCTGGTCTGAACCTCGCGGCGAACTTCGGCGAGCCTCGGCAGCAGGTCTGTGCGCACTGTTTGCACGAGCTCGGCGAACTCCTGTGCCGTGAAGACGCCTTCCAAAGCGGTGTCCTTCATTGCGCGCAAGTCTTCGCCTTCGATGGCGTAGGTGGCGACTTTCTCGGTGAACTTTTTTCGATGCTCCTCAGGGAGAAGACCGAAGCCATGGAGGCGTATCGCCAGCTTGACTTCCGGAGAAAAGCTCAAGCTCAGGCCAGGCTCGGACACTCTCTTGAGAAGATCTGGATCGTCCAACAGATACATCGCGAGAAAATCTTTGGAGCAACGCGTCGCAAGGAATCGATCTAGCGTCCGCTTAGCATCCCAGGCAGACATCCATCCAACCTTGTACTTGCTGCTGCCTGAGAACTCACGCAGGCGACCGATCATCGTTGGGAACAGCGTCTTGGAGACTACGACCGCCTTCTCGACGCCCACATTCCCGCAAGTGACCTGCGCGAGCAAGTTGTCAGTCGAGCTGCCGCTCAGGAAGATTCCAAGCAGATCGGGACTGAAGGCCAAGGTGGCCGCATAGGCGTCACCGATCGTCGGATGCTTGAATCGCCACACCGGCTGGTCGTCTGCCAACACGTTCGCGACAAGACTACCTTTGAGTGCGCTGAGGGCAGTGATGCACTCACCCAGCGTGCTGCCCAGTTGCTCGAGCGCCTGGGGCTCCGAGCCTTGCAGGCTGACAGGACTCTCCAGATGGTCCTTTCGCATATAGATCAGCCCGAGCGCGGCCTTGCTGTGCACGTCCAAGCCTTGAATCACTTCGATCAGAAGCTGCTCGCGCTTCTCGACGAACTGACCCAGGTGGTACTCACTGATGTAGAGATCCTTCGTGAAGAATGGATCCGCAATACGACGAGCAGTCTCCGGAATGAAGCGCGCGTGCGCCGCCACAAACTCGAGGTGGGGCTTGATCTGGGATCGGAAGTCTGTACTCTGGTTGCCGAGCTTTAGGTGGTTGTAGAGGATTTGCTGCCTCTCCAGCGCCGAAAGGTCGTGCACGTCGATGACGACTTGGCTCTCGCTGATGAGCGGGAAGGCGCTCTCCTTGAGATCTTGCCGAGCCCGGTTGTATATGTAGTCCCGAGACGTCATGACGATCTTGGCACCCTGGCGCAGCATCGCCTTGACCTGTGCCAGGACGTGGTTCCATCCGTGCACCAATGGCGACTCGTATTGCGTCACGCCAAACGCGTCATCTACCCAAAAGAACTGGGACGGTTCATTCACGTTCCATCGCTCGACCACCTTCGCCGGATCGGCCAGCTTGAGCACGGAAGACTTCCACTTGTCGGCCGCGGCCATTGCCAACATCGAAGCGATCGTCGTCTTCCCAGCCGCTGGCTCGCCGATGAGCAGCACGAAGCCATGCTCGTCCAGCGCACGAACCGCCTTGCGGTAGGAGTCCGTGATGACGACCTTGGCCAAGTCCTCGCGCAACGACTCCAGAACGGCACGCGCCTGCGCATAAGCCCGCTCGTCCAAAATCTGGCTCAAGTCCCCGAGGCCGTAGACGCGAGGAACAAGCATGCGCAGCTTCGTGCTTTCCTTGATCTGGTCCTCGATCCATGTGGAGCCATAGATCAACACGTGCTTAGCGCCGGCCAGCAGCAGCTCGGCCCGGATCAGCGTCTCTTGACTGCCTGACAGACCGGCATTCGTCATCAGTACGTAGACGTCGCAGAGCCCGGCTGCCACAAGCTTCTGCACTTTTGGCAGTTCGTCGGCAATCTCGGATTTCGTCAGGCAATAGCCGAGTCTGCTCGAGAACTTGCACTGGATGACAAACTTTCCGCTGATCTGCTGGCCCTGTGCTGCAGTCCAAGACCCCGCGAAGGCACCATCTCTTCCGGCATCATTCGAATCCAGAAACGACTGCACCGTTTGACCAAGCGTCTCCCGGGCTATGGTGAGGCAAAGTTGTTGAAAGCTGTTCCACCCAAGGCGATGCAGGTCATACATAGGAGCCTAGAGTTGAAGGGTACGTCGCTGAGGCAATCGGGATGTGATGCAGATTGGGACTGCTTCAGTCACATTCCCTGTACGCCACTCGCCAGCCTGGCTGTCTGCGCGTCATAAAAATGCTGCGTGATCGTTCCGTCCCGAATGCGCTCAACCGCCTCGTCGATCACATGCAGCGGTACGACGAACCACTCCCGGGGCTTCACCGGCTTACCAAAACGATCCTCGATGGTGAGGTCGAGTTGCACGGCGCTGAACAGCCGATGGAAGATGTTCTCCAGCCTGGTTCGGCTGAGGTTATGCAGCTTGTACTCGGCAACGACTTCGACCCGGGCCAGCAGGTAGGTCGCCTGGTTCTCAGCGTCGGCGATCCGCGTCTGGACCTTGCCGCCCGTGACGCCGATCTTGTGGATCAGCGTGCGGTGCTCGGAAACGAACGGGTGCTTGGATAGGCTGCGCAACACGTAGATCGTGCCGGACTCGATGTCGTCCGGTTCGGCGGCGCCACCGAACAGTGGGCCGAACAGTGGGCCGGCATCCGGGTCGCTCAGTCGCCGCCCATTGCCATCCTGAGTCAACGCCCGTTGCAGCGACCTCATCAGCAGATTGCTTTCTGTCCCATTCCCATAGATGAGCCGTAGCCGCGCATCGGGCTGTCGGCTGCTGGTCTCGAATTCTTCGCCCTTCTCCGCGACATAAGCGAACTGCCCGCCAACGATGAAGAAGTTCCCCTGCTCGACACTGGCTTCGCCTTTGAACGGAATCACCTTGCGTATGCCGACTTTCAGTTCGCGCTCGGCGCGCTCGAACAGCGGCTGGAACTTGTCGAAGTCCTCGCATGGCGTGCGGTCGGCGATCTCTTCCGCAGCCTGTCGCTCTGCGAGGGGGCGAACATGGCGGAGCATGGTGATGTCTGCATGGTCGGATGGGTCGCTGCTGACCCACAACTCCGCTAGCAAGGCATCCTCGTCGAGTTCATCCACATCGATCGGCGCAGCTGGCGCTTCGGACAGCAGGCCGGGCTTATCCAGTTCGGCCAGCAGCGCATGCGCCTCCCGAAGCTTGCGAAGCTGATCCAGGCGCACCGCGTACAGACGCTCGAAGATGTCGCTGCCTTCGCTGTGCTGTGGCGCGCGCTTGTGCGCTTCGTGAAAGCGGAGGATGTCCTCGAAGCCCGCGATGATCCGTTCTTCGCGGGGCGTGCGGCCGCCAGCCTTGATGGGCGCGACCTCGACACCCAAGGCCTCCAGCAGTTCGTCGTCGTCCAGGTCAGCCATTGCCGGAGGCTCCATGCGCCTGGGCTGCCTTGGCCTGGGCGCGATACCGCGCGAAAGCAGCCACACCCTCGGCCATCCTCTTTTCCCAGGCGTCGGCCGAATTGATGTCCGGCACGCGACCGCGCTCGTTCTTGAACTGCAGGGCACGCTTCGCCAGCTCGCGCGCGTCTTCCTCGGTGATCTTGATGTTCTTGCCGGCAATGCTGGCCTGAATCTGGCGCAAGGACTTCTCGTCCATCGTCTTTGCCAGCACCGCATAGGCGGCCTCGAACGGATTGATGCGGTCGATCAGGTCGATGTCCAGGTCGCGCACGTTGATGAACTTCCGCACACCTTCGATTAGGTCGGTATTGCCCTTCGCTGGGGTACCGCCATCGTCGCCATCAGGAATAGGGATCGGCGGCTGTACCTGATCGGGCGTGTCGAGCGCCAGCTTGGCCTGTTGGGTGATGTTGATGACGGCAATGGCGTGTTGGCGTACTGCTTCCTGGTCGGTATCGCTGAGCTCCGGGTAGCGTTCGCGCACGATCTTGCCCAGGCGTTCGATTGTCAGTTCCTCGGGAATCGTGTTTTCCTTGTCCAGCGTGCCGCGCTCGAGCGCCGGCTTGTCCTGGATGAAGGCCGCAATTACCTCGTTCAGGTCTTCCTTGCAGATGCGCTTGGCCTCCTTGCTCTTGGGCTTGGCCAGGCCGTTGATCTCGATGTGGACCTCACCTGTCTCCTTGTTGACGCCCAGGTTCTTGCCACCGTCCACGTAGCCATCCGGGCCATAGTCGAAGCCTTCCTGCGCACCGGCGTTACGCGGCGTGAACTCGTAGCGCGGCGCCAGTACCTGCTCCATCAACAGGCTGGCGGAGATCGCCTTTAGCATGTCGTTCACCGCCTCGGCCACCGCGGACTGCTCGGCCGCCGGCTCGGCGATCAGGTTGGTGAAGCGTGCACGTTCCTTGCCGTCGGCATCGCGCGTAGCACGGCCGATGATCTGCACCACCTCGGTCAGGCTGCTGCGGTAGCCGATGGTCAGGGCATGCTCGCACCAGATCCAGTCGAAGCCCTCCTTCGCCATGCCTAGCGCGATGATGATGTCCACGTGGTCGCGGTGATTCTTGTGGGCAGGATCCTTCAGGGCGCCCAGTACGCGGGATCGCTTGGCGGCGTCGTTGTCGTCCACCAGGTCAGCCACCCTCAAGATGCGGCCGTCATTCGCTCCGATGAGGTGGAAGCCGGTCGTCTCGTCGATGCCCTTCCATTCGCCCAGCGCCTGCATGATCTCGTTTACCTCACGCTCCTTGTCTTTAAGGCTTTCGCGCGAGTTGACGCTGGGGATGTGAACGATGGTCTTCAGCGCCGGGTCCAGCACCTTGGCCACCGCATCGACGTAGCGGCCGGTGTAGAAGAAGTAGCCGATATCCAGTGACTTCAACCAGCGGTACCCATTGAGCTGTTCGTAGTAGGTGTAGGTGATTGTCTCGAACTTGCCTTCGTCGGCCGGCCCCAGCACCGCCTCGCTGTCGCCACGGAAGTAGGAGCCCGTCATCGCGACCAGATGCACCTTGTCGCGGGCAATGAACGCGCCCAACTGGCTGCCCAGCTTGTTGTCGGGGTTGGCGGAAACGTGGTGGAACTCGTCGATGGCGATCAGGCGGTTGTCGAACGCCTGGATACCCAGTTCCTCGACCGCGAAACGGAACGTCGCGTGCGTGCAGACCAGCACCTTGTCGTCGCTTGCCAGAAACTTCTTGACCGCCTCGACCTTGGACTTGGCGATGCGCGGCTCGTCGATGCCTGGCGCGTTGCACAGGTTCCATTGCGGCGCGACCGCCCAGTCCCAGTAGAAGCCGTGCTGCGTCAGGGCTTCATCGGCGAAGCTGCCGCCGATCGACCGCTCCGGCACCACGACGATGGCCTGCTGCAGGCCCTGGTTGTGCAGCTTGTCCAACGCAATGAACATCAACGCCCGGCTCTTGCCCGATGCCGGCGGCGACTTGATGAGCAGGTACTGCTCGCCGCGCTTGGCGTAGGCACGCTCCTGCATCGTACGCATGCCCAGCTCGTTGGCCTTGGCCGAAGCGCCGGTGCGTGCCGTGGTGATGGACACCGACGGAACGGTGTATGAGTTGATTGGATTGGTCATAGTTCATCGTAGGCGGCGGCCGAGCTACCTCCGCGATAACGGGTGGAGTCTGGGCAATGGTGCAAGCACCCCTTGCACGACCTTGTCGCTCATGCTGCTGCCTTTCGAGCGGCCCTCTTGGTCGGCGCCGCCTTTGCCTGCCTTGGCTGTGCCCGGCTTCGCCATCATTTTGGTGTAGAGGTCAAACAGCTTTTCCAGCCGCTCGGTGTCGTTCTTGAAGCGGCGGCCGATGTAGATGCGTTCCAGCACCTCGTCGTTGTGCTCGTGGGCCTGGCGCAGGTTTTCAGGCATCGATTCCGGGTCGTAGAGGTCGGCGATCGTCGCGGGGAAGTGCGCTTCGCGGGCAAGCAAGATGTTCTCAGCGCACCGGGTCAGGTCGGCCTTGTTCTGCTCGGTGAGCAGCGGGACGGGGAAGGTGTTCCAGCCGAGGGTGTTGGAGTAGCGATAGCGTGTTTCCAGCTTGCCGCAAACCGCATCTATCCAGGCCAAATGGATTCTTGAGCTAAGCACCGCGAAGTCAAGCAGGGTGGCCCCGTAAATGGCGGAAGCGGAGTTTGCGATCACCTGGCCACGACCATCCAAGAGACCGACTGTGACGTACTGCCTGCGCTCCGAAAAGTGCTGCGGAATGAGGATGCAAACCTGATCACGATGCGGGGCATACACGAATCTGTGAGGGAAGCCGGCAGCCTTCTGTGCCTGACTTCCCTTACTCATCCGTCTTGTCTCCATCACAAGGCGGATGCGTCGGGCGATTTCTTCAACCGCCTCCGCTGCACTCCGTTGCGAGTCTTCAATCCAAATGCAGTACCGCTGCTCTGAATTGATGAACTCATTGGCTCCCATATACCGTCGGATGAACTCGCTCGCTCCCGGAACTTGCAGCAACTGAACGCGTTCGTCCGCACTAAGTATCAAATGCCCGCCGTCGGAGGGTTTGTTCCCGTAGTCCATTTGGGATAACCCGTGAAGAGCCTCTGCTCTCTTCTCGACAATGATTTCGGGCATAGGTAGGAGATATGGACCAATCTCCTCAACATCCCGAGCCACCGATTCAGTGAACAGCTTTCGCTTCTTCCTGCTGTCTGTCGTTAAGCCGATGACGACGCAGGTTACGCCGGCATTGTTGCTTGCAAGATTGCTCCATTTGAAGGACGTGTGGGCGAACCCGATGTGATTTTGCTGACCGTAAATGAGTGGCCACAGCAAGGAAACTTGTTCTCCCTGGACAACCGAGTTCGTAGCAACCAGCGCGCTCGACGACTGAGTTCTGCGGTTGTGACTCGCGGCCTTATAAAGGAAGGCCGAGACGTAATCGAGATCCTTGTATTTTTCGAGGATGCTTGAAAACACCAGGGCCATATCGGCCTTCTGCAGAGCAGTCTGATTCACGCTGCCCTGATACGGCGGGTTGCCGCAGATGTAGATCTCGCCGCCTTCGTTCTCGAAGTCGATCTCCGTCTGATTGAGCGGCGTCTCGAACAAGTCGTCTGCCGTGACCTTGACGCCGGTGCCCGTGGGCGGGCAGATCGAGAGCCAGTCCAGTCTCAACGCATTGCCGCAGACGATCCAGTTCTCGGCGGACAACGGCAAGAACTCTGCCAACGCATCCTTCTGCCCTCGGTACAGCACGTCGCACTGGAACTCCGCGATGATGAGCGCGAGCCGTGCGATCTCCGCCGGAAAGTCCCGCAGTTCGATGCCGCGGAAGTTGGTCAGAGGAATCTCGCTGCCGAGGTGAGACTCGCCGCGTCTGCGGTTGATCTCGCCCTCGATCTCGCGCATCTGCTTGTAGGCGATGACCAGGAAATTGCCGCTCCCGCAGGCCGGGTCGAAAACGCGAATGCGGGCCATGCGCTTGCGGAGATTCAGAAGTTTGACCTTGTTGTCGCCAGCGGCCTCCAGCTGTGCGCGCAGGTCGTCCAGGAATAGCGGGTTCAGCACCTTCAGGATGTTCGGCACGCTGGTGTAGTGCGTGCCCAGAGCGCCGCGCTCTTCGTCGTCGGCGACCGCCTGGATCATGCTGCCGAAGATGTCGGGGTTGATCTGATTCCAGTTCAGCGTGCCCGCGTGCAGCAGGTAGGTGCGGGCCATGCGGTTGAAGCGCGGCACGCTCGCGCTGCCGGAGAACAGCCCGCCGTTCACGTAGGGGGAACTGGTCAGCCCAAGGGCGCAAGTTTGCTGCGGCGCGGTCGGCGATCTTCACGTTCATCGCACGAAAGATTTCGGACATCACCTCATGGGTGTTGCCGGCGTCGCGGTCGCTCATCTGCTCCAGCGTGCGCGTGAACAAGGCTTCGCCGCTGAAGATGTCAGTGTCTTCTGCGAAGAAGCAGAAGATCAGGCGGGCCATGAAGTGGTTCATGTCCCCGCGACGTTCGGCCGTGGCCCAGTCCGGGTTCTCGCGCAGCAGTTCGACGTACAGCTTGTTCAGGCGGCCGGTGGCGCGCACGTCGATGGGGTTGTCCTTGATCTCCTTGACGGTGGAGATGCCGGCCAGCGGCAGGAAGAAGCCGAAGTGGTCGGGGAAGTCCGGGTAGTCGCAGGCGATGGTTTCGCCCGCGGAGAGGTCTTCGGCCTCGAGCGTCTGGCCGTCGGTGGCGAGGATGAACTTGGCCTTGCCCTTTGCGGTAGCCGGGCAGGTGCGCAGCGCATGCAGCCCGGCGCCGGTGGTGCCGGGCTGGCAGACGGCGATGTGGATGTTGTTCCGCTGGAGCACGCCGCCTGGCACGTCGGAGGCGTTGTTATTTCCGGCGCGCAGGCGCTTGAGCGTGGTGTCCTTGTTGCCGAAGGCGGCCAGAAAGGCGAAGGGGAACTCGGCGGCAGCAAAAGGCTGAAGCGCCAGGTCGGATATGGCTTGTTCGATTTCTACGGCGTTCATGTGTGTGCGGGCGCTCCTCGGGCGCTGCAGCATCGTAGCAACCGCCGCGCTTTGCCTTAGAAATTGCGCCTGGCGCCTTGGTCCGCTCACACAGCACCTCGTGGCGACCTTGGGGCGAGGCTCACGCCTCCGCGGCACGCAACTCCACCATCGAAGCCACCCGAGCGCCGTTGACGAAGGCAATTCCGTCGCGTACCTCGATCAGCATCGCCCCGTAGGCGCTTTGCCAGATGTAGCGCTGCACCGCCTCGCTGGCGAGGTCCAGGTTCGGTTGATCTGTGGGCTGCGCGCCGAGCAGCACCTCGGGCAGCAGCAGGTTCGGGGCGTTCATGGCAATCGTGCACCGTGGCAGAAGGAACGAGCGCACTACTGTACAAATATCCAGCCTCATGCGCTAGTGGTCGCGCCTACGCCTCTGCCCACGCTCATCCTCGATCTCGAGCGGGTCATTCCTGATGAATGCGCAAGAAGGCGCCGCGCGGTGGTTCACCCGTTGTCGGCACCACTACCCCAGCTGACTTCCGGGAGAGGCACCCCTGGGGCGCTCTGCAGGTTTCGCCCTGTAAGCCGCCCGGGGCGGAGGTATGACCGAGACCTGCGCAAGGCCAAGTTAGGATACCGGGGCAATCTCCACCGTTTCGCCGGCCACCTGCACCTCGGAAGCGCCCTCGCCTTCAGGCGCTGCAAGGGCGGCACTCTCGGCCGGGTCACCGTCGACATGGCCCGGACCGGCAGCGGCGCCGTTGTCGACACTCGGTCTGGTCTTTCTTGCCTCGGGCTCGTCTTTCCTCGCATCTACTTCGTTCATCCGCCGCCGGCAACCCATGGCGAAGTTGCGCATCATCGAGGACAGCGCGAGGACGATCCGCTTGAACCTCGAGCGCTGCTGCTCGACCTGCTTCTCGGTGATCACCTCCTCGATCTCGAGGGTCTGCAGCAGCGGCATCAACTGGTCCAGCTTGTGGATCAGTTCGAAGTAGCGACGTCCGAGGGCTGACGTGATGCCCACCTCGATTTCCAGCGGAACGGTGTCGTAGGTCGCCACCGTCTCGATGCTGTGGTTCTTGAAGAGCAGTTCGGCGCCATCGATGGCCTGGTTAAGTTCCTTGGTGCCCTCGTCCATCTTGTTGCGCACGGCCTGCTCGATCTGCTCGACGTACTCGTGCGGTACCTTGGTCCGGCCCAGCGCCGAGACGAAGTACAGGCTTGCCTGGAAGCTGTAGAAGCAGCGGGCGAAGATGCGCTTGCCCTCGGCACTCGCGAGGCGCGTCTTGCGCTTGAGCGACGCTGCCTCGACACGCCGGAAGTCCGCCCGGTACTCGTCCTTGTTCAGGATGCGGCGATTCGCCTCACCCGTGTCCATCACCGCCAGTTGGATCTTGCTCATGCCGGGTCTCCCTGCTGGTGTGGGTGGTGACATGGTTTCGATCTTCCACACCAGCACCAACCCGCGCCAGCAGAAATCCCGTCGTTTCAGGCCCGGAAACCGGGGGACAGCGGGTGGCCAGGCGATGCACTGCCATTTCCTGTTGACAGCCCGCAAAGCCGGACTTACTGTTTCGTCCGTGCGATAGCTGGCCTCGCAATCAAACCCGGCAAGCCCTTCCAAGCGCGCGGCCCCGCCTGCGCGCCCCACGGGGCACATCCTCCCCTGCCGATCGACCTTTCGAGGCGTGACCACGTGCTGGTTCGCGCCGAAAGGTTTCCCTGATCGGTAGCTGGCAAACCGATCCAGCGGCTCATGCCGCCATCAAGCCAGTCCAGGCGGCCGGTTCACGACCGGCACTTCACATCACCCCGCGGGGCATTGCGCCCCGCATGGGCCGCGCATTGCCGCCGCTTCCGCACCGGAGGCTGCCATGCTCGCAACGAGCGCGTCCCATCTACATCCGATTCATCATCCCCCGCGCGATCCGCTGTTGCAGGCGTTCTTCGCGAATCCCGAATCATCTGCGGTCACGTCCGACCGGGTACGGCTGCAGGACATGCCGCCACAGGCGCAGCGCGCGATCAGCGCCTACCTGGACGACCCAGGCGACGCAGACGCCGCGCCCGAGTGGACCGAGGAGGACGTCGTGCACCTGCACTGGCGCCTGCTCCTCGAACTGCGCAGGCTCCCCGACCCGGAGACGCCGCTCGAGGAGAAGCTCGACACCCTGGCCTGGGCCCTCACGGACCCGAGCCTCGACGGTCGGCCCTTCTCTTTCGCGAACTGCCTGCGCGTCGTCGGCACCAGCCCGATGTCGCCCACGCCCTACTTCGGCCTGATCCAGGTCGACGAGATCAGGGCCTGGCTGCGAACCAACTCGCGCAGGTGGATCGACGCCACCATCGCGCGCTATCCCGACTGGGTCCAGGCGCTGATCAAGGCGCAGCCCGACTGGGTCGCCAAGCAGCTCGCCAGGAACCCGCAGTGGGTCAACGAGCAGATCAAGGCCCGCCAGGCGACGCAGCAGGACGACCTGTTCGCCGCATGTGACGCCGGCCTGCCGAGCCAGGTTCCGTCATGAACCCGGCTCCCATCAGTCCGGGCTGGGCGCTGGTCGCCATCTTCCTTCTGTGGGGGCTGGCCGGCGCGCTGGATCAGCCGCTGGACGACGGCGAGCCCTCCGAGGGCCCAGCAATCGACCAGCCGGCACCCGCCGAACCATTCGTGCACCTGCGGTGCCACCCGGAACCCGAGGGTCAGGGAACGCCGCAGCCGGGATATCGACGCGGCGAGCCGCTCATCCGCCTGGTGTCCTTTCGTGAATCGCAGGGAGATCGACACCGGCACACCGAATGCGCCTCCCGTTCCCTGCGCTGCTTCGTCATCGACGAATGAGGAGATCACCATGGATCGACAGACAGCCATCCGCAGCACGCCCCTCCGGGACCTGCTGCCCGTCCGCTCGCTGAACGACCTCGACTGGTTCGTGAAGGAGAGCGAAATCATCACCGGCAACCCCGGCCGCGAGTTCGTCGTCGCCGGTTCCGACCAGCCGACTTTCCGCATCCATCTCGACCACGTCGGCTATCAGATCGCCCGAGTCGATCGCGGCGAACAAGCGGCAGCGCCAGTCTGCGCGACCGCACCTGAGCTGGTCCACCACGCCCTGGGCGATGCCCTGGCACGCGGCCAGCTCTTCACCACGGCGCTGCAGTGAGCGCCACATCTGCAACCCGGGTTGTCCGGTCCGGCGACGACCGTGGAAGTGCATTCGTGCACCCGCGGCCGCAGCAGTCCGGCCAGCCCGTTTCAGGAGAGTCGCCCATGAGCGCACCCCAGCATTGCATCGGTCACATCTCGACCCCCTACGGCGACGCCGCCATCCTAGTCGGGCGCTACCCATCGGGTGGCGCGATCGCCATCCAGCTCGTCGACGACGAGGATCCGTCCGAACCCTGGCCACGTTCTCGACCAACCTCGTGCCCTACGGTGCGTCGGTGGCCGAGGACGAGTTCTGCGTCAAGACCTGAGCGAGAACGAGGTCCTCGTCGCACCGATGCTCGCCACCGGCCTGTTCGAGGACACCGGCAGGCGCGTGCCGTCCGGCCACGTCGTCGCGCCGGTCTGGCGGATCAAGGATCCCGCCAACGTGCCGGCCGCTCCTGGTCGGCGTGCCGGTTCGGATCGCACGGCGGCAGTGGCATCGGCCTGCTGATCGTTACCGCTTCCGGCATCCACATCGCAAGTCACCCAGCATGCGCAGCCGGACGCCCTTCATCACCCGAGCGGGGTCACCCCTGGGTGCCTCCCGCTTGTACAAGGAGAGATTCATGAAAGTGCAAGTCAGAGTCAACGAGCGCGGTGCCCTTCGCAACGGGCGCTTCGCCTTCACGAACAAGCTCACGCTGGTCTCGGAGCTGCTGCAGAACGCACGCCGCGCCGGCGCGACGCAGGTGACCATCGACCATGACACGACGGCCAGGCGCCTGACCGTCATCGACGACGGTTGCGGCATCGAGGACTTCCAGCGGCTGCTGACCTTCAACGAGAGCGGCTGGAACGAAGACACGATCCGGACCGAGCACGCCTTCGGGCTCGGCTTCTCAAAGTGCCTGTACGCCGCCAGTCGGGTCACGGTGACCTCGCGCGGCCAGCGCCTGGCTTTCCAGTGCGACGATGCCCTGGACCAGACGGAACTCGATGTCGAGCCAGCGCCCGATGCCGACCCGGGCCTCACCACGGTGGAGCTCGAAGGCGCGGACCTGCCGCAACTGGATCAGCTGATCGACCGCATCACGCGCGGGTTTCCTCTTCCCGTGGTCTACAACGGGGTCTCGCAGGCACGGCAGCACAGCCTGGCGGCGATGCCATTCACGGCCACCGACATCGGGCAGGTGCATCTCTGGGGCACCGAAGGCGGCGAGCCGGCAACGGCAAGCGCGCTGTACCTCCAGGGCCTGCTGATCGGCAGTCCGGATCGACATCTCCACTGGGAGCATCAGAAGGTCGACGTGATCCACCTGGATTCCGCGCTCTTCATGGCCCGCATGCCGGATCGCACCGAACTGATCGACGCGGAGGAACAGGGCAAGCGAATCGACAGCGCGGTCAGGCAGCTGTGGCGGACGGTCCTCGAGGACAGGAAGCAGAAGCTGCCGCCGGCCGAGTTCGTCGAGCGCTACTACGCGGTCGCCCGGAGGCAGAACCTGCTGGAGGTCTTCGATGACGTCCCGGTGGTGCCGCGCCAGGCCTGTTCCGTGGTGATCGACTACCCGACCACGGCAGACGAGCAGGAGCGATACCTGCAGAGCCCGGACCGCCCTGTGACGCGCGAGGAAGTCGAGACCGGGACGATACGGCTGGCGGCATTCAGCCCGTACCAGAAGGACGAATCGCACGCGACGCTGATGTACGCGCGTGCGGCCGGGCTGACCCTGGTGCACACCTACCTGCTCGGCTTCGAGCACTGGGTGACACGCGAGCTGCGTGATCCTCGATGTCGAGGACATCGAAGTCGTCGCAGTCGAGCCCGGCGCCGAGGAGCGTTTCGACGGCATCTTCATCTGCGAGAAGGTCCGGCTGTGCGACCGCCTCGAGATCCGGCACGGCACCGAAGTCGTGACGATCAGCGAGGACGCGCTGTTCCACGACGAAGTGATCCTCTGCCCTGCTGGTTGTCGAGGCGGAGCCGTCGTCAAGCAGGTCTCGGCCTACACCGGCGAATACGACCACTTCGACGACACGGCCTGTGACGAGGACATGCGCCGGCTGGATCGGCTGGTGCGCACCCTGCGCTGCCCGGATCCCGCCAGCATGCTGCGCTGCCTGCTGCAGGACCTGCCGCTCAACGACTACGCGGCCCTGGTCGGACGGACCTTCCGCGTCGCACTCGGAACGTCAGCTGATGAAGCCTCGGTCGACCTGGTCTCATGACCTGATCGACCTCAAGAAAGAACTGCCGCCAGGCGGTTCTTTCCAGAGCGGACCCCCAGGCCCGCTCCGGAAAGAACGGTTTCCCCACAGGTAGCTGACGCACCTGGCGCCCTCGGCGCGAAGTCAGCCCAAGCATCCCCGCTGCTGCCCCTTCAAGGGTCGGCAGCACGAAGCCTCACGGTCCACGAGCGCCCTTCGAGAAAGCTCGCGCGCAAGTGACCGCATCGGGCCATCCGCCCGACTTCCATGCACCAGACGGATCACCGACGCGACCTCTGCGTCGCCCCGGCATCCGCACCTGGCGCCCTCCCCGCCCACACAGCGCATTCGAGCCCGTCCTGCTGCATCGCCGCGTGCGATGCCTTCCGCGACAGGCCTTGCCGCGTGGGTATCCATCCGACCCGTTCCTCAGGAGTTCGTCATGAAACTCAATGACCTTCCCAAGATCGATGCGGCGCTCGCGCCGCAAGCCATCTCGACCGATGTCCTGCTCGAGAAGTACGCCAAGGGCACCGAGTCCTCGGCCGAAGACATCCACCACCGCGTCAGCATTGCGCTCGCCGCGGTCGAAGAGCCGGCCGACCAGGCCTGCTGGCAGGCGCGGTTCCTGACCGCGCTGGCCCGCGGCTTCATCCCTGCCGGGCGCATCAACTCGGCCGGTGGCACCGACATCCGGGCCACGCTGATCAACTGCTCGTGCAGCCGGTCGGCGACAGCGTCTCCGAAGACGTGGCCGGCAAGCCCAGCATCTACAAGGCGCTGGCGCAGGCGGCAGAGACCATGCGTCGCGGTGGCGGCGTCGGCTACGACTTCAGCCGCATCCGCCCACGCGGTGCGATGGTCAAGGGCACGCACTCGAACGCCTCCGGGCCGGTGAGCTACATGCGTGTCTTCGACCGCTCCTGCGAGACGGTCGAGTCGGCCGGCGCGCGCCGCGGTGCCCAGATGGGCATCCTGCGCTGCGACCACCCCGACCTCGACGAGTTCATCCACGCCAAGGACGACAACGGCCTGGCGAACTTCAACATCTCGGTCGGCGTCACGGATGCATTCATGCAGGCCGTCGAGAACGACGCCGAATTCGAGCTGGTGCACCCGGCACAACCGGGTGCGGCCCTGATCGAGCAAGGCGCCCACCAGCGCCCGTCCGACGGACTGTGGGTCTACCGCGCGGTCCGCGCCCTCGCGCTGATGGACGACATCGTGCACGCGACCTACGGCCATGCCGACCCCGGCGTGGTCTTCCTGGATCGCATGAACCAGGAGAACAACCTCTGGTACGTCGAGGTGATCGAGGCGACGAACCCGTGCAGCGAGCAATCGCTGCCCGACTACGGTTGCTGCTGCCTCCGGCTCCATCGACCTCACGAGGTTCGTCGAGCGGGCCTTCGATTCCGATGCCGGCTTCGACTGGACGGGATTCAAGGACGTGGTCCGCATCGCGGTGCGCATGCTGGATAACGTGCTCGACGTGACCTGGTGGCCGCTGCCTGAGCAGCGCCGCGAAGCCATGGCCAAGCGCCGCATCGGCCTGGGTTTCCTGGGACTGGGCAGCGCGCTGGTGATGCTCGGCATCCGCTACGACTCCGAACAGGGCGTGGTCTTCGGTGCCGTGGTGGCGCAGGCGATGCGCGACGAGGCGTACCGCGCCTCGGTCGATCTGGCCAGCGAGAAGGGAGCGTTTCCGGCGCTCGATGCGGAGCGCTACCTGCAGAGCGGGTTCGCCAGGCGCCTGCCTGACGACATCCGCAGCGCGGTGGCCGAACGCGGCATCCGCAACAGCCATCTGCCGTCGATCGCGCCCACGGGCACGATCGCACTGGCCTTCGCGGACAACGCGTCGAACGGCATCGAGCCGGCGTTCGCCTGGAGCTACACCCGCAGGAAGCGCATGGCCGACGGTTCGACCCAGGAATACGCGGTCGAGGATCACGCCTACCGGCTGTTCCGGGAGCGCGGCGGCGACGCGCAGTGCCTGCCCGCCGCATTCGTGTCCGCGCTGGACATGACGGCCGAACAGCACCTGCAGATGCTGGTGGCGGTGCAGCCGTTCATCGACTCGTCGATCTCCAAGACCGTGAACGTGCCCGCCGACTATCCGTTCGCTGCGTTCAGGGGCCTGTACCTGCAGGCCTGGAAGGCCGGGCTTAAGGGCCTGGCAACCTACCGGCCGAACGCGGTCACGGGTGCGGTGCTGTCGGTCGACTCAGCGGCGGCAGTCGATGCCGCGCCCGAGGACGATCCGCTGTGCAGGCAGTTCGCCAGCCGTCCGGCGGGAGAACTCGAAGGCCTGACTTCCAAGGTCGAGTTCTGGACCGTGGAAGGCAAGAAGTCGGTCTACCTGACCGTCAACTTCGTGCGGGTGTCCGGCATCGTGGGCGGCCAAGCGGTCGTGATCGAGCGGCCGGTCGAGTTCTTCGTGCCGGCGGGCCAGCGCGACGAGGGCCAGCAATGGATCTCGTCGAACATGCGATTGCTGTCGATGGTCGCGCGATCCGGTGCGTCGATCTCCCAAGGCGCTGGCCAACATGTGCGAGGTGGTCTGGGACAAGGGCCCGGTGCGCTGCGGCTTCGTGACCAGGGAGGACGGCGCTCAGGCGCCGCGCTTCCATGACTCCGAAGTCGCAGCCATTGGACATGCGCTGCAGCAGATCCTCGCACGGCGTGGTTTCCTGGACAGCCTGGGCAACCAGGTGCCGGTGGCCGCGCTGGCGCGTCGGTTGGCGGCGCGGGATCAAGCATCGACGGAAGCAACAGTTCCGGGCGGGTTGGCAGCCGCTACTGCGCAAGCCGGGGTCGAGAACTCCCAACCTGGCGAACGTCGCGGGAATCTGAGCAGCGGCGAAGTGCCCCGAGTGCGGCGCGCACGCGCAGCACGAAGGTCGACGGCTGCCTGCGATGCGCGAACTGCCACCGATCGGCAGCTGCGGCTGACACCCATGCGGCATCCATGCGGGCTGCAGCAGCACGGGCACGGCGACGACACCGTCGCCGGGCCTGTGGCAGCACCGCAGCGGTGCGACATCAACATCGAAGCGAGGAGCATCATGAACGATGATTTCGAATCGCGCGTCAGGGACCTCAAGGCCCGCGCGCATGGTCACTGGACCCCATTGCTCCGGGCGCTGGGCGTCGACGAGCGCATCCTCAACGGCAGAACCAGCCCTGCCCGCTGTGTGGCGGCACCGACCGCTTCAGTACACCGACAAGTTCGGCGAAGGCAACTACCACTGCCGCTCTTGCGGTGCCGGTGGCGACCTGAAGCTGGCTCAAGGCGCGCTGGGGCTGGTTCGGCGAACTGCTCGCCCGCCTGGAAGGCAGCGGGCGCCGTGCGCCACGACGGGCGCAGTTGCCCGGCGGCCCGTCGCCGGAGAAGATGAAGCGTCTGTGCCAGCACATCTGGCACGAAGCCAGGCCCGTCACACAGGGCGACGAGGTGGACCGCTACCTGCGCAACCGCGGACTGCAGTTTTCTGCCTACCCGCGCACGCTGCGCTTCCATCCGGCACTGGGCTATTTCGAGAAGCCGGCCGGGCAGCAGCGGTCGAAGAAGATCGCCGAGTACCCGGCGATGCTGGCCGTTGTGCAGGGCAGCGACGGACATGCCGTCACTCTGCACCGCACCTACCTGCGCGACGGCCGCAAGGCGCTGGGCGCGCAGTCCCGCAAGGTGCTGTCGTCCGGCATCAACGGCGCGGCCGTCAGGCTCTTCGAGGCGGGTGACGAACTCGCTGTCGCCGAAGGCATCGAGACAGCGCTGGCGGTGCACCTGAGCACCGGCAAGCCGGTCTGGGCCGCGCTGAGTTGCGGGAACCTGGAGAAGCTCTGGATCCCGGACCCCGTCGCCCGCGTCTGCATCTACGCGGACAACGACGCCAACGCCGAATTCGACGGCCAGGCCTCGGCCTATGCCCTGGCGCACCGCCTGAAACGCGACGCCAGGAAGCTAGGGGGCGCCAATCCGGATCAACCGGATCGCCCGACCCGCGAGGTCCAGGTGTTCGTCCCCAGACAGGACGGCACCGACTGGGCCGACATCTGGCTCGCCCGCCTCTCGCCACCTCGAGGCGCGCTGCATAGCCAATTCTTGGGCGGCGTGGGGGTTCCTGTCGTAGCAGACAGCCCACGCCGCCCTCCTGCAGGGGCCCGCCCCCGGCGGACCCAGCGACGAGGGTTCCCGATTTCCCGACTGGCAGCTGCCGCCCAGGCCGCACACGCGGCGCAAGCGCACAGAGATCCCCACGGCGACCCTGGCGTCGCCGTGACATCCGCCCGGCCTGTCCTTGCGGACATCCCGGACCTCCACCCCGCGGGGACGCAGCCCCGCAGGGGCGATGGCGTCACCGCTTTTTATCCGGAGCATTTCCACGAAGAACGGACGTTCCTGGTTGCCCTGGCAACCGAACTCGAGCGCCAACTGGCCAGCAAGCGCGACATGATCCTGCCCACCGGCCTGATGCACCACGAGACCGCTCGCCGACGGCACCCGCATCCGCGTCGAGACGCCGGACGGCATGAAAGACTATCCAACGACGGAGCTCTTCCCGCCGCCAGGTGGCCGACAAGCTGAAGATCCCGGTCTGCACTTCGAGCGCATGCGCAACGAGCCGGCGCCGCTGCTGGACCGCAATGTCGACACCTGGCTGCACCACGAACGGAACTGCGCATGGTGCGCACCCTGGACGGCCAGGCGCGCGCCTTCCTGTCGGACCGCTACCGCCGTCTCGACAACTACGACCTGTGCGAGCACGTGCTGCCGATGCTGCAGCGCCTGCCCGACGCCAGTTCGAATCCACCGAGCTCACGCCGACGCGCCTGTACCTGAAGGTCGTCACGGCGCGTGCAGATCGAGATCCAGCCCGGTGACATCGTCCAGGCCGGCGTGGTGATCAGCAATTCCGAGGTGGGCCGGGGCACGCTTCGGTCCAGCCGCTGGTTCACGCCTGATCTGCCGCAACGGCCTCGATCGCGCCGACGCGCGATGCGCAAGGACGCACGTGGGCCGCATGAGCGACGGCGTCTCGACGAGGTCACGGTGTTCAGGGACGACACGCTGCAGGCCGGAGGACAGGCCTTCTTCCTCAAGGTTCGCGACGTGGTCGAGGCCGCCGTCTCGGAAGCGACCTTCCAGCAGATCGCGCCGAGAAGATGCGCCGCGCGATGGGCATCCGCCTGGAAGGGCGACCCGGTGACCATCGAGGTCGTCTGGACCCGCTACCCCTCACAACGAGGGCGAGCGGTCCGGCCTGCTGCGCCACCTGATCGAAGG
>JADKIA010000029.1 GCA_016721465.1 Ideonella sp.
GGTGCTGGTGCCCAACCTGTCGGGTGCGCGGCGCGCGCTGGACAGCGGCGCGCAGGCGATGCTGCTGCCGCTGTCGGCCAGCCACGCGCACAGCCTGGCCAATCTGCGCAAGACGCCCGACGCCGTGGTGGCCGAGATCGCCGCCATCCGCGCGGCGCGCGATGCGGCCGGGTCGAGCTGCCTGATCGAGGTGGGCCTGAGCACGGCGTTTGGCTGCACGATCCAGGGCCGGGTCGAGCCGGCCGAGGTGCTGCGCCTGATGCAGGCCGCGCTCGATGCCGGTGCCGACCGTGTGGGCCTGGCCGACACCGTGGGCTATGCCGATCCGCAGCAGGTGGCCACGCTGTTCGAGCAGGGCTTTCGCATCGCTGGCGACCAGCTCGCCTGCGGCCACTTTCATGACACGCGTGGCTTGGGGCTGGCCAACGTTTTTGCGGCGTGGCAGGTGGGCGTGCGCCGCTTCGACGCCTGCCTGGCCGGCATCGGCGGCTGCCCGCACGCGCCCGGTGCCAGTGGCAACGTGGCCACCGAGGATGTGGCCTACCTCTTTGCCAGCATGGGCCAGCCCACGGGCGTGGACTTCGACGCGCTGCTGGCGCTGCGGGCGAGGCTGGCACGCTGGCTGGAGGGCGAAACCCTGCATGGCAGCATCTGGCAAGCTGGCCTGCCGAAGACGATGAAGACGGAGACCGCATGACAACGAGCGCACCTCAACCGCTGGCCGGCCTTCGCGTGGTCGAATTCACCCACATGGTGATGGGCCCCACCTGCGGCATGGTGCTGGCCGACATGGGCGCCGAGGTGATCAAGGTCGAGCCGCTGGGCGGCGAGGGCACGCGCCGGTTGCTGGGCGCGGGCGCGGGGTTCTTCCCCATGTTCAACCGCAACAAGCTGAGCATCGCGATCGATCTGCACCAGGGCGCGGGTGCCGAGGTGGCGCGCCAGCTCGCCGCGAGCGCCGATGTGGTGATCGAGAACTTCAAGCCCGGCACCATGGGCAAATATGGTCTGGACTACGCGGCCTTGTCGCAGGCCAATCCGCGCCTGATCTACGCCAGCCACAAGGGTTTTCTGCCCGGCCCCTACGACCACCGCACGGCGCTGGACGAGGTGGTGCAGATGATGGGCGGACTGGCCTACATGACCGGCCGGCCCGGCGACCCGCTGCGCGCGGGCACCAGCGTCAACGACATCATGGGCGGGCTGTTCGGCGCCATCGGCGTGCTGGGCGCCCTCATCCAGCGCGGCATCACCGGCAAAGGCATGGAGGTGCAGTCGGCGCTGTTCGAGAACAACGTGTTCCTGATGGGGCAGCACATGCTGCAGTTCGCGATGACCGGCAAGCACCCCGCGCCGATGCCGGCGCGCGACAACCCCTGGGCCGTCTACGACGTGTTCACGGTGAAGGACGGCGAGCAGATTTTCCTGGCCGCGGTGAGCGACGCGCAGTGGCAGGGCTTCTGCGATGTGCTGGGCCTGCCCGACCTGAAGGCCGACCCGGCCCTGGCCACCAACAACCAGCGTGTGACGCAGCGCGGGCCGCTGCTCAAGACCTTGCGCGAGCGCCTGGCGCCGCGCAGCGCGGCCGAGCTGGCCGACCTGATGGAGCGCGCAGGCCTGCCCTTCGCGCCCATCCGCCGGCCCGAGGATTTGCTGGACGATCCGCACCTGCTGGCCACCGGCGGCCTGGCCGACGTGGTGGTGGCCGATGGCGAGAAGGCGGGGCAGACGGTGAAGACCACACTGCTGCCGATCACGATGGACGGCGCGCGGCTCGGTGTTCGCCTGCAACCACCGAAAATGGCGGAACACACCGACGCGCTGATGGCCAGCATCGGCTACAGCCCCGAGCAAATTCAGCGACTGCGGGCGCAAGCCGCCGTGGCCTGATCGAACGACCTGGATCGAACGAGCCAACCGGAGACCCGCGCATGACCCATTCCTTGTTCCTGCGCCGAGCGGCCCTTGCCGCAGGCGCGCTGTGGGCCCTGGCCGGTTCGGCCTGGGCACAGGCCGACCGCCCGGTGAAGTTCATCCTGCCCAACGCCACCGGCTCGGGTGTGGACGCCATCACCCGCGCCGCACAGCCTGCGCTGGCCAAGGCGCTGGGCTCGCCCGTCGTCGTGGACAACCAGCCCGGCGCCGGCGGTGTGCTGGGCCTGCAACAACTGGCACGCTCGGCACCCGACGGCTTCACGCTGAGCGTGGTGTCCAACAACGTGGTCATCTTCCCCAGCGTGATCAAGCAGTTGCCCTTCGACATGCCGGGCGACTTCACGCCCATTGCCGTGGTGGGCTCCACGCCGGTGGTGCTGGTGGTGAACCCGGCCAAGGTGCCGGCCCAGGGCAGCAAGGAATTCGCCGCGCTGCTCAAGGCCAGGCCCGGGCAGCTCAACTACGGCTCGGGCGGCAACGGCACCATCCTGCACCTGGCCGCCGAGATGTACGTGGACGAGGCTGGCGCCAGCGCGCGCCACATCCCCTACAAGGGCGTGGGCCCGATGGTCACCGACCTGATCGGCGGCCAGATCGAGTTCGCCACCGCCGCGCTGCCCAGTGTGCAGGGCCACATCAAGAGCGGGGCGCTGCGCGCCATCGGCGTGGGTGCTGCGCAGCGCACACCCGCGGCGCCGGACATCCCCACCATGGTCGAGCAGGGCATGCCCGGCTACGTGGTGGACGCCTGGTTTGCGGTGATCGGCCCGAAGGGCCTGTCCGCCGCCGAGGTGAAGCGCGTGCATGCGGCGGTCGTGGCGGCCTTCGGCGATGCAGCGGTGAAGGAGGCCATGGCCAGGCAGGGCAACGTCATCCAGATCGGCAGCCCGGAAGCGGCGCAGGCCTTCTTCAAGAGCGAACTGGCCAAGTACGCGCGGCTGGTGAAGAAGGCAGGCATCGAAGCCCAGTGAGCGGCATGGCGTTCAAAGGGCGCGTTCTGTTTCTCGCTACGCAACCGGACGCGGTGGGTGCCCAGTTGGGCGGCGCCGAGCCCGCACTCGAAGCGGCCGGGCCGCTGCGCGGCGACATCTCCACCGACGCCGCCCGCGCGGCCGGGGGGCCTCAGGCCCGTGTGTCCTCGAACTCGGGTCTGGCGGGCGCGGGCAGCTGGACCGGCGCCGCAGAGGCCGCCGGTCGCCGGTATTTCTCGCGGTACATGCGCTCGTCGGCCACGTGCATCAGGCGGGCCATGTCCAGGCCGTCCTCGGGGTAGACCGCCCAGCCCACGCTGGCGATGCTTTGTGCGCGGATCGCGCCCAGGGCATGCGGTGCGCGCAGGGCATCACGCACCTTGTCGGCGATGCCCACGATGGCCTCGGGCTCGTTCAAGTTGTTCACCACGACGGCAAACTCGTCGCCGCCCATGCGGGCGCAGAAGTCACCCGCGCGGGTGCAGTCGCGCAGGCGTTGTGCCACCGATTTCAGCAGGGCATCGCCCACGGCGTGGCCGAAGCGGTCGTTCACCGGCTTGAACTGGTTGAGGTCGATGGCCAGCACCCCCACGCGACCGAGGTCGCGGGCCGCGTTGCTGATCGTGTGCGCGAAGACGTCATCGAAATAGCGGCGGTTGCCCAGGCCGGTGAGCGCATCGTGCAGGGCCATCTCCTGCATGGCCTCCTTGGTGCGCTTGTGCTCATCGACTTCGTCGTGCAGGCGCAGGGTGAGTGCAATGGCGTTGATCGAGGTGTCCGACACCCGTCGCGTCTTGCCCATCACCACCAACTGCCAGATCGCGGCCACGGCCAGCAACACCAGATAGATCGGTTCGGCGTGCTGAAGATGGCGGTGCGCATAGTGCGCCATCAGCGGCAGCATGCCCCAGATGTTGAGCGACTGGTACATCAGGGGCATCACGGAAAATGCGAGCGAGCCCACCGTGACCATGGTGGACAAAGTGATGAACAGGAAGGTGTCCTCCAGCGGCGTGGGCTTGTCCGGCAAGAGGAAGCCGGCGGCGCCATAAAACAGCGACACCATGCTGGCCAGCGCGACGCGCTCGCGCAGCAGACGCCGGCAGTTGTCCGCCGTGATGCCGGTGCCTTGCACCTGGTGTTCGAACCAGATCACCAACGAGCAGGCAAGCAGGAACATCAGGCCCCAGATGCCGATGGTGGCCAGCGGCGTACCGCCCGACCAGAGCACCAGCCCCACCACGATCGCACCCGCCAGCATCGAGCTCATGTTGCCCCTGGCCAGGCCAAAGAGCATCTGGACTTGGGCGAGCAGGACGCGGGGATCGGTCGGCTTGGCGGGCATGGTGGTCGGGGTGCTGGGTGCTGGGCATCACCCCCTGCCGATGGACGAATGCCACGGCAGTACGGCACAGCCCTGCCGTGCATATCGGCCGGCCGATCGAGAACTTGAGCGGTCGGCCCGGCGCGTCCCGCGTCCATCGCCTGGGTTGTTCCCCGGGGTGCCCGCCACGCCGTGGAGACATAGACTGAAGCCGCAGGGCGGATCCCCCGGTCCCCCAAAGGTCAAAGGACGCCCCACCCATGCCGTCACCCCGCCCCGCGCACCCTTTGGACCGCCTGATCGGCACCGAGCTGCCGTGTTTCCGCACGCCAGCCGACATCGCGGCCTTCGAAGCCACCGCGCCTTGGGCCGAGCGCGTGGCGGCGGGCAGCACTTTCGAGGCGCTGCGGTTGGGCGCCGCGAGCTGCCCGCAAGCCCCGGCGATCCAGTTCCTGCCCAATGCCGACCCGGACGAAGCGCCGGTCACGCTCACCCACCAGCAGTTCACGGCGCGGCTGACGCAGGCGGCCAACCTGTTTCACGGCCTCGGTGTGGTGCCTGGCGAGGTGGTGAGCTTCCTTCTGCCGCTGGTGCCCCAGGCCTTCGTCGCGCTGTATGGCGCACAGGCGGCGGGCATCGCGAACCCGGTGAATCCGATGCTGTCGCCGGCCCAGCTGGCCGAGATCCTGCAAGCGGCCGGCACGCGCGTGCTGGTGGTGGCCGGGCCCGAGGTGGACGGCGACATCTGGCGCAAGGTGCAGGCCATCCGCGCCGAGCTGCCCGGCCTGCAGCGCGTGCTGGTGGTGGGCGGCGCGGCCGACCCCGCCACCGCGGACGACGATTTCGACACCCTGCTCGACCAGCAGCCCGCCGACCAGCTGGTGAGCGGCCGGCGCATCCAGCCCGACGACATTGCGGGCTACTTCCACACCGGCGGCACCACCGGCACGCCCAAGCTGGTGCGCCACACCCACGCCAACCAGGTCTACCAGGCCTGGGGTCTGCGCATCACCGGCATTGCGGCGGCGGGGCGCGCCATGCTGTTCGGCCTGCCGCTGTTCCACGTCGGCGGCTCGCTCACGCAGGGCCTGGCCATCCTGGGCAATGGCGGCACGTTGGTGGTCTTGTCGGCCAACGGTTGGCGTGACCCGCGCGCCGTGCGCAACGTGTGGCGCCTGGTGGAGCGCTACAAGCCCGTCACCTTCGGCGCCGTGCCCACCGTGCTGGCCGCGGCGCTGCAGGTGCCGTTGGCGGGCGCCGACCTCAACAGCCTGCAACGTGTCTCGGGCGGCGGCGCGGCGATCCCGGTGGCCGTGATCCAGGCCTACCAGCGCATGGGCCTGCCGGTGCTGGAGGTCTACGGCATGACCGAGACCGCCAGCGTGCACTGCATGGGCTACCCCGATCTGCCGCGCCAGTCTGGCGCCGTCGGGCGGCCGCTGCCGTACTCGCAGGTGCGCGTGGTCAAGCTCGACGCCCAGGGCGCTGTGGCCGCTGACTGCGCGGTGGACGAGATCGGCGTGGTGGCCATGGCCGGCCCCGGCGTGTTCTCGGGCTACCTCAGCGAGAAGCACAACCAGGGCGCCTTCGTGGCGCCGGGCTGGGTCAACTCCGGCGACCTGGGTCGGCTGGACGCCGACGGCAACCTGTGGATCACCGGGCGCGCCAAGGACGTGATCATCCGCGGCGGCCACAACATCGACCCTGCGCCGATCGAGGAGTTGCTCTACCGCCACCCCGCCGTGGCCCTGGCCGCCGTGGTGGGGCAGCCCGACGCCTACGCGGGCGAATTGCCGGTGGCCTATGTGCAGCTCAAGCCGGGCGCAACCCAAACGATGGGCGAGCTGATGGCCTACCTGAAACTGCACACGCCCGAGCGCGCCGCCGTGCCCGTGGCCATGCACCCGGTGGACCCGATGCCGCTCACGGCGGTGGGCAAGATCTTCAAGCCGGCACTGCGCGTCGATGCGATGCGCCGCGTGGCCGAGCGGCTGATCGACGACGTCGCACCGCCAGGCGTCACGCTGAGCGTGGCGGTGCTGCCGCATGCCACGCATGGCCAGGTGATCCGTGTGGGCGTGGCCGGGGCCTCGGCCGAGGCCGCCGAGGCCATCGAAGCACAGCTGCACGCGCGCCTCGATCCACTTGCGTTGCGGCACGAGGTGCTGCGGGGCTGATCACGCGGCCTGGCGCTGCACTGTCCTGGGAGCGCAATCCGGGAACTCGGGTAAACCCTTGAGTTGTCAGGCCCCGTTGGCCAGACGTCAGACGAGGGTCAGTGCCGTGCCCGACGATCCGCCCCGACAGGCCCGATCCGGGCCCATGGTTTGTGTTTTCGAGGAGACTGACATGGAAGACGATCTGGTTCGGCGCATCGCCAACCACCCCAAATACCACGAGCTTCGGGCCAAGCGCACCGGCTACGGCTGGTGGCTCACGCTGGCGATGATGGTCGTGTACTACGGCTTCATCGTGCTGGTGGCCTTCAACAAGGAGTTCCTGTCGCAGCGACTGGGCAGCGGCGTCATGACCATGGGCATTCCCATCGGTTTCGGCGTCATCGTCTTCACCATCATCATCACGGCCATCTATGTCAAGCGCGCCAACGGCGAGTTCGACGATCTGGTCGAAGCCATCCGCAAAGGGGTGCTGAAATGAACCGCAGCAAGTTCGCCCTGAGCGACACCGCACGCAGCGCCCTCACGCTGGCCGCCCTGATGGGCGTCTCGGCGGTGGCCTATGCCGCCGGCGCCGATCTGGGCCAGGCACAGAAGCAGGCCACCAACTGGACGGCCATCGGCATGTTCGCCGTCTTCGTGATCATGACGCTGTTCATCACCAAGTGGGCAGCGGCCAAGACCAAGAGCGCGGCCGACTTCTACACCGCCGGCGGCGGCATCACCGGTTTCCAGAACGGCCTGGCGATCGCTGGCGACTACATGTCGGCGGCCTCGTTCCTGGGCATTTCCGCGGCCGTGATGGCCTCGGGCTTCGACGGCCTGATCTACTCGATCGGCTTCCTGGTCGGCTGGCCGGTCATCACCTTCCTGATGGCCGAGCGCCTGCGCAACCTGGGCAAGTTCACCTTCGCCGACGTGGCCGCCTTCCGCTTCTCGCAAACCCCGGTGCGCGTCTTTGCGGCCTCGGGCACGCTGGTGGTGGTGGCGTTCTACCTGATCGCGCAGATGGTGGGCGCGGGCCAGCTGATCAAGCTGCTGTTCGGCCTGGAGTACTGGATCGCGGTGGTCATCGTCGGCGCGCTGATGATGGTCTACGTGCTGTTCGGCGGCATGACCGCCACCACCTGGGTGCAGATCATCAAGGCCTGCTTGCTGCTCGGCGGTGCGTCGTTCATGGCCTTCATGGTGTTGCTGAGCTTCGGCTTCAGCCCCGAGGCGATGTTCGCCAAGGCGGTGGAGATCAAGGCCGCGCTGGCGGTCAAGGGTGGCAAGCCGGCTGAAGAAGCGGCCAAGATCGGTCAATCGATCATGGGCCCCGGCAACTTCGTCAAGGACCCGATCTCGGCCATCAGCTTCGGCATGGCGCTGATGTTCGGTACCGCCGGCCTGCCGCACATCCTGATGCGCTTCTTCACGGTGCCCAGCGCCAAGGAAGCGCGCAAGTCGGTGATGTGGGCCACGGGCTGGATCGGCTACTTCTACCTGCTGACCTTCATCATCGGCTTCGGCGCCATCACCTTCGTGCTGACCAACCCCGAGTTCCTCGACGCCAAGGGCGTGCTCAAGGGCGGCGGCAACATGGCCGCCATCCACCTGGCCAACGCGGTGGGCGGCAACGTGTTCCTGGGCTTCATCTCGGCGGTGGCCTTCGCGACCATCCTCGCGGTGGTGGCCGGCCTGACGCTGTCGGGTGCCTCGGCCGTGTCGCACGACCTGTATGCCACCGTCATCAAGAACGGCAAGGCCGACAGCGCGTCGGAGCTGCGCGTCTCGAAGATCACGACCGTCTGCCTGGGCATCGTCGCCGTGGTGCTGGGCATCGCCTTCGAGAAGCAGAACATCGCCTTCATGGTGTCGCTGGCCTTCGCCATCGCAGCGTCGGCCAACTTCCCGGTGCTGTTCATGAGCGTGCTGTGGAAGGGTTGCACCACCAAGGGCGCGGTGATCGGCGGCTTCCTGGGTCTGGTGTCGTCGGTGGCGCTGACGGTGGTCTCGCCGTCGGTGTGGGAAGCCACGCTGGGCAACCCCAAGGGCTCCGCCTGGTTCCCCTACACCTCGCCGGCGCTGTTCTCGATGGCCATTGGCTTCATCGGCATCTGGCTGTTCTCGGTGATGGACAGCAGCGCGCGTGCGCAGGTGGACAAGGACGGCTTCCTCGCGCAGCAGGTGCGCTCGGAAACCGGCATTGGTGCATCAGGCGCCAGCGGACATTGATCCCAGGTCAATGACGGCTTGAGGGGTTGCAGGCACAGTGCCTGCAACCCCTTTTCCCATTCTGCGAGCCGAACTCCGGGCCGATTCAAGGACGCTGACCTTTCATGCCAGAAACCCAAGCCACCCAACGCGAATGGTTGTCGCTGGTGACTGCGCGGGTGCGCGACACGCACATCCGCAAGCCCTTCTACGTGGACGGTGCGCTGGATCTCGTGGCCGTGTGCCGGGCGCTGCAGCAGCAAGGCCTGACGAATGCACTGGTCAACGATGTGCAGGGCGGCGCGCCGCGCCTGGGCCTGTTCACCACCACCGACCTGCGCGACGCGCTGCTGCGGCCCGTGCCGCCGCAGCAGCTCGCGGTGCGCGAGGTGGCGCGCTTCAACCTGATCGAGATCGATGCCGACGCCGAGCTGTTCGAGGCGCTGACCATGATGGTCACCCACCGCGTGCACCGGCTGGTGGTGCGCGATGGCGCCTTGCCCGATGCGCCGGTGCTGGGCCTGCTCGGCCAGCTCGACCTGGTGAGCTTCGTGGCCAACCACTCGCACATCGTGGCGCTGCAGATCGACGAGGCCGCCGACGTGGCCCAGCTCAAGGCGGCGGCCGAGCGCATCGACGCCACGGTGATGCTGCTGCACGACGGCGGCATCAAGATCGAGCGCATTGCCAAGCTGGTGGGCCAGCTCAACGCGCGGCTGTTCTCGCGCCTGTGGGACCTGATTGCGCCCGCCGAGTTGATCGCCAACAGCTGCCTCATCACCATGGGCAGCGAGGGCCGCGGCGAGCAGATCCTGAAGACCGACCAGGACAACGCGCTGATCCTGCGCGATGGCTTCGAATGCCCTGAGCTCGAGGCCATCGCCGCGCGCTTCAACGCCGCGCTGGCCGAGCTGGGCTACCCGCCGTGCCCCGGCAACATCATGCTCATCAACCCGCTGTGGCGGCAGCCGCTGGCCGCGTTCAAGGACACGCTGCGCGAGTGGATCTACGGCAACGACCCCGAAGGCCCGATGCACCTGGCCATCTTCATCGACAGCCACTGCGTGGCGGGCGACGAAGCGCTGCTGAACGAGGCGCGCGAGCACCTGGACCGCATCCTGGCTGGCAGCGACGTGTTCCTGGCGCGTTTCGCCAGCGCGGTGATGCTGTTCGACGACAACCCGAGCTGGTGGCAGCGCCTGACCTCCAAACGCGACGAGCAACCCATCGACCTGAAGAAGCTCGGCACCTTCCCCATCGTGCACGGCGTGCGCGCGCTGGCCCTGCAACAGCGCCTGCGGCCCACGGGCACGGCCGCCCGCTTGCGGCTGCTGGTCGAGCGCGACCTGATCGACGCGGAGCTGGCGCGCGACGTACTGGACGCGCTGCATTTCGTGATGGCCCTCAAGCTCACGCACCAATTGCGCCAACGTGCGGCCGGGCTGCAGCCGAGCAACGAGGTGCGGCCGTCCGAACTGGGCACGCTGGAGCGCGACCCCTTGCACGACGCGCTGGGCATCGTGCGGCGCTTCCGCGGCATGCTGCAGCAGAAGTTCCGGCTGAATTCACTGTGATGTGAGGGCACGATGCTCGATGGCCTGCGATCCCAACGCCTGCTGGCCTTGTTTGCGGCCGGCTGGCTGCTGCTGAACCTGCCACTGATCGCGCTGTGGGATCAGCCGGTGCGCGTCGGCGGCGTGCCGCTGTTCCCGTTGGCGCTGTTCGTCGGCTGGGGGGCGTTGATCGCCGTGGCGGCCTGGGTGGCCGAGGGCCGGGTGGCCGAGGAAGACTTGGCCAGCGACGACGCCGATGGCGCGGATTGACGGCGCACGGCCATGCTGTCTCCTGCCACCGTCATTGCCGCCTCGTTCGCGTACCTGACGCTGCTGTTCGCGGTGGCGCACCTGGGCGACCGGCGTGCCCTGGCCGGTCGCTCGCTGATCGGCAATGCCTGGGTCTATGCCTTGTCGATGGGCGTGTATTGCACGGCCTGGACCTACTTCGGCAGCATTGGCCGCGCGGCCTCGGCCGGCATGTGGTTCCTGCCCATCTACCTGGGCCCCACGCTGGCCATGCTGCTGGCCTGGATGGTGCTGCGCAAGATGATCCGCATTGCGCGCAGCTACCGCATCACCTCGATCGCCGATTTCATCGCCAGCCGCCACGGCAAGAGCCCGGCGCTGGCTGCGCTGGTCACGCTGATCGCGGTGGTGGGCATCCTGCCCTACGTGGCGCTGCAACTGAAGGCCATCGCCAGTGGCTATGCGCTGCTCACGGCGGTGCCCGGCGCGGCCGAGCTGGCACAGGGGCCATGGTGGCGGGACAGCACCTTGTACATCGCGCTGGCCCTGGCCGGCTTCACCGTGGCCTTCGGCACGCGGCACCTGGACACGACCGAGCGCCACGAGGGCATGGTGGCCGCGATCGCGGTGGAGTCGGTGGTCAAGCTGCTGGCCTTCCTGGCCGTGGGCGCCTTCGTCACCTGGGGCTTGTTCGATGGCCTGGGCGACATCGGCACCCGCGTGGCTGCGCGCCCCGAGCTCGAGCGCCTGCTGCACATGACCGGCAGCAGCGCGGGCAATGCGTTCGCGGGTGGGCCCTGGTTCGCGATGACGCTGCTGGCCATGCTGTCGGTGATCTTCCTGCCACGCCAGTTCCAGGTGATGGTGGTTGAGAACGTGGACGAGCGGCACTTGAAGCGTGCCACCTGGGCCTTCCCGCTGTACCTGCTGCTGATCAACCTGTTCGTGCTGCCGATCGCGCTGGGCGGCCTGCTGCATTTCGGCGTCGGCCAGCAGAACCCCGAGACCTTCGTGCTTTCGCTGCCACTGGCGGCGGGCCAGCATGGCCTGGCGTTGCTGGCCTTCATCGGCGGGCTGTCGGCGGCCACCGGCATGATCATCGTCGAGGCCATCGCCGTGGCCACCATGGTGTGCAACGACCTGGTGATGCCGCTGCTGCTGCGCACGGGCTTGCGTTCGCGCTCGAACGCCGCCGGCGACCTCACCGGCCTGCTGCTGGGCATCCGGCGCACGGTGATCGTGGCCATCCTCTTGATGGGTTATCTCTACTTCCGCGTGGCTGGCGAGGCCTATGCGCTGGTGAGCATCGGCCTGATCAGTTTCGCGGCCGTGGCGCAGTTCGCGCCACCGCTGCTGGCCGGCATGTACTGGAAGGGCGGCACGCGCCAGGGCGCGCTGGCGGGCCTGAGCGCGGGCTTTGCGCTGTGGGCCTGGACGCTGATGCTGCCGTCCATCGCCAAGTCGGGCTGGCTGCACGCCGGCTTCATCGAGCAGGGGCCTTTCGGCATTGCCTGGCTGCGGCCCGAGCAGCTGCTGGGCCTGACCGGCTTCGACAACCTCACGCACTCGCTGTTCTGGAGCCTGGCGGTGAACGTGGGCCTGTACGTGGGCGTCTCGCTGTGGCGGCGCCCCTCGGCCAGCGAGACCAGCCAGGCCCTGCTGTTCGTGGACGTGTTCCAGCGCAGTGGCACCGCCGCGCACGACGGCCCGGTGTTCTGGCGCGGCCGCGCCAAGCTGGGCGATCTGCAGCAGCTGGCGCACCGCTTTCTCGGTGCCGCCGCTGCGGCGCGCTTGTTTGCCGACTACGCTCGCCGCAGCGGCGCGGCCGATGCCCACGCCATCGTTGCCGACGCCCGCCTGGTGCAGTACGTCGAAACCCAGCTGGCCGGCGCCATCGGCAGCGCCTCGGCGCGGGTGATGGTGGCCTCGGTGGTGGAAGAGGAGTCGCTGGGCCTGGACGACGTGATGCGCATCCTGGACGAGGCCTCCCAACTCCGCGCCTACTCTCATGCCCTGGAAGAAAAATCGCAGTCGCTCGAGCGCGCCACCGCCGAACTGCGCGAGGCCAACGAGCAGCTCAAGAGCCTGGACCGGCTGAAGGACGATTTCATGTCGTCGGTGACGCACGAGCTGCGCACCCCACTCACCTCGATCCGGGCGTTCGCCGAGCTGATGGTGGACGACCCGGCGATGGATGCCGAGCAGCGCCAGCAGTTCCTGGGCCTGGTGGTCACCGAGACCGAGCGCCTCACGCGCCTGGTGAACCAGGTGCTGGACATGGCCAAGATCGAGAGCGGCCACGCCGAGTGGCGCAACACCGCGGTCGACCTGCGCGCGCTGATCCAGCAGGCGGTGCAGACCACGCACGAGTTGTTCCGCGAACGGGGCTGCGAGGTGAGCGTGCAGCTTCCCGATGGATCGCCGCAGGAGACGCCGAGCCTGTATGCCGACCACGATCGGCTGATCCAGGTGATGATCAACCTGCTGTCCAATGCCGCCAAGTTCGTGCCTCAGAGCCAGGGTCGCGTGCAGGTGGCGTTGCATTGCACGGCGCAGGGCGCCACCGTCACCGTGCAGGACAACGGCCCCGGTGTGCCGCCGGAGCAGCAGACCCTGGTGTTCGAGAAGTTTCGCCAGGGTGGCGCCGCCGAGCACCGCCCGCAAGGCACCGGCCTGGGCCTGCCCATCAGCCGACAGATCGTCGAGCACTTCGGCGGGCACATGTGGCTGCAGTCGGTGCCCGGGCAGGGTTCGACCTTCGGGTTCGACCTGCCATGGCACCATGATCCGATCCCAGAATACAAGCCGGAGACAAGCACATGACCCACAAGGTGTTGATCGCCGATGACGAGCCGAACATCGTCATCTCGCTGGAATTCCTGATGAAGCGCGAAGGCCACGAGGTGAGCGTGGCGCGCGATGGGCAGCAGGCGCTGGACGCCATCCGCCGCATCCGTCCCGACTTGGTGCTGCTGGACGTGATGATGCCGTTCAAGACCGGCTACGAGGTGCTGCAGGAGCTGCGCGCCGACGAGACCATCGCCCACACCAAGGTGCTGATGCTGACGGCCAAAGGGCGCGACACCGACACCGCCAAGGGCTTGGCACTGGGCGCGGACGCCTACATGACCAAACCGTTCTCGACCAAGGAGCTGGCCGAGCGCGTACGCCAGATGCTGGACGGCAACGGATAGGGCTGCCATGAAGATCGACAAACTGGAAATCGCCGCCGCGCTGGCCCCGGGGCTGCTGTTGGGGCTGCTGGGCGGCTTGGGCATGATCGGCTTCAGCGCGACGCTGGAGGCGCCCGAGCGCCAGGCGCTGCACGCCATGCTCGCGCCGCGGGGCGCCTTGCTGCTGCTGGGCTGGATGCTCGCGGCCGGTGCGCTGGGCGCGTTGGCGCTGCGCCTGTACGCGCAGTACGTGGCCGCGCCGGCTCGGTTGGCTGAAAGCGCTCGGGCCCTGGCAGCGTCCAGCGTGCAGCGCGAACTGAAAGCCCAAGGTGGCGCGGGCGTGCGCGCGCTCACCGGGGTGGTGAACGAGTTGGTGCGCCAGCGCGATGCCTACCGCGACGACGTGCAGGGCCAGGTGGCCCTGGCCGCGCGCGGCATCGAGCAGGAGCGCTCGCGCCTGGCCGCGCTGATGTCCGAGCTGACGCAGAGCGTGGTGGTGTGCAACCTCGATGGCCGCATCCTGCTGTACAACAACCGCGCGCGGCTGCAGTTCAAGTCGCTGTCGCAGGCGCCCACGGTGTCCGATGGCAGCGAGCTGATCGGCCTGGGCCGCTCGGTGTACTCGGTGTTCGACCGCAAGCTGGTGGCGCACGCGCTGGAGAGCATCCAGCAGCGCCTGCTGCGCGGCGCGGCGCAGCCTTCGGCGCAGTTCGTCACCAGCTCGCGCGCCGGCCAGCTGCTGCGCGTGCAGATGGCGCCGGTGCGCGACCCCGCGGCAGGCGGCGGCCCGCTCGGGAGCGGCCCGTCGCCGGCGGGCGACGCGGTGCGCCTGTCCGGCTTCGTGCTGATGCTGGAGAACATCACCCGAGACTTCGAATCCGACTCCGAGCAGGACCGCCTGCTGCACGGCCTCACCGAGGGCAGCCGCTCATCGCTGGGCAACCTGCAGGCGGCGGTGGACATGCTCGAGCTGCCCGACCTGGACGCCCCGATGCGCGAACGCTTCCTCGGCGTGGTGCGCGACGAGGCGCGGGCGATGACCACCCGCATCCAGGCGCTGGCCAACAACACCAGCCAGAGCCTGAAGACGCGCTGGCCACTGGAGGAGATGCTGGGCGCCGACCTGGTGCAGGCCGCGCTGCGCCGCATCGAGGCACAGCTCGCCGTGCGCACGGCGGCGACCGATGTGGACGCCAACCTTTGGCTCAAGGTGGACAGCTTTGCCATGCTGCAGGCCATTGCCTCGCTCGCGGCTCGCCTGGTGGAGGAATTCGAGGTCAAGCTGGTGCAGTTGCGCCTGCAGCCCGTGGAGGGCGACGCCAGCCGCGCGCACCTGGACCTGATCTGGAACGGCCAGGTGATGAGCACCGAGACGGTGATGAGCTGGGAATCCAGCCCGATGACGGTGGGCAACGAGGCCAGCCCGCTGAGCGTGCGCGACGTGGTCGAGCGCCACGGTGGCGAGTTCTGGTTCCAGCGCGAGCGCACCCGGCACGAGGCCTTCTTCCGCTTCCTGCTGCCGCTGGCCCAGGCGCAGGACCAGCTCGACGCGAGCGCGCTGATGCACAGCGACAGCCGGCCTGAGTACTACGACTTCGACCTGTTCCGCGCCAGCGAGGAGACCCGCGCGCTGGACGAGCGCCGCCTGGTGGAGCTGGCCTACACCGTGTTCGACACCGAGACCACCGGCCTCAATCCGGCGCAGGGCGACGAGATCCTGCAGATCGGCGCCACGCGCATCGTCAATGGCAAGCTGTTGCGGCAGGAGAGCTTCGAGCAACTGGTGCACCCGGGCCGCGACATCCCGCCCGCGGGCATCCCGATCCACGGCATCACGCCGGAGATGGTGGCAGGCAAGCCGCCCATCGCGCAGGTGCTGCCGGCCTTCCACGCCTTTGCCAGCGACACCGTGCTGGTGGCCCACAACGCCGCCTTCGACCTGCGCTTCCTGCAGCTGAAGGAGCAGGCCACCGGCCTGCGCTTCGACCAGCCGGTGCTCGACACGCTGCTGCTCAGCGCCGTGGTGCACCCGAACCAGGAGTCGCACCAGTTGGAGACGATTGCCGAGCGCTTCGGCGTCACGGTGGTGGGCCGGCACACCGCGCTGGGCGACGCGATGGTCACCGCCGAGGTGTTCCTGAAGCTCGTGCCACTGCTGGCCGAGATGGGCATCCACACGCTGGGCCAGGCGCGCGAGGCCGCCGAGAAAACCTATTACGCACGCATCAAGTACTAGCGAAGGATCAGCGCGGGTGCCCCGTGCGGCGCTGCTCGCGCAGCATGAACAGGTACAGGCCTTCCACCTTCTCGCGCGCCCAGGGCGTCTTGCGCAGGAACTTCAGGCTCGATGCCACGCTGGGTTCGCTGGTGAAGCAGCGCAGCGCGATGCGCTCACCCAGGCCGGCCCAGCCGTAGTGCTCCGCCAGCGCGGTGACGATGGCTTCCAGCGTGACGCCGTGCAAGGCGTTGCGCGGCTGCGCCGAGGGCTCGGCGCGGGGCGCTGGCTTCACCGGGCGCGCTGGAGCGTCGCTCACGTCCGGCCCTTGCGCTTGTCGTACTTGGGCCAGTAGGCGAATTCGTCCTCGTGCACCTCGATGTCGATCTCGGCCACGCGCTGTTGCACCCGTTCCTGCACCTCGGCCACCGCCTGGTTGTAGACCAGCGGGCCAATCTCTTCAAGAAAGAAGCCGAGCAGGCCGCCGGCGGCCACGTTGCCGATGCGCTCGTCCATGTGTTCAAGGAAGTAGCGCTCGATCGACGCGATCACCTGTTGGCGCGCGTGCTTGGGGATTTCGATCGCCATGGCCGCCTCAGGCTTCGTCGCCGCTCGTGGCCTGGGCCTTGAAGGGGGCCAGATCGCGGATGTTCTTCTGCACCGCCACGGCGGCGAACAGGCTCATCAGGTAGGACATGGCGTAGAAGCCCTTCTCGCTGTAGACGAGCTTGGCGTTCCAAAGGCCGATCACCAACAGCGCCACGCAGATGCCCAGCGACAGCCAGCACAGGCCGAAGTAGATGCCGGTGACGGGGATGCCCTCGAGCCGGTCGCGCACCGATTTCTGCAGCGACACGGCCGCGAACAGCCCGTACATCAGCAGCGTGAAGTAGTAGCCCTTCTCGTTGAGCTGCATGTCCGAGTTCCACAGGCCGATCAGGTAGGTGGCGCCCCCCACCAGCAGCGCGGTCCAGGACGCGCCCACGAAGGCGCCGGTGGGCCGTTGAACCGTCTGTTGTTGCATGTCAGTGCTCCAGCGTGTGATGGATAGCCGCGCACTCTAGCGCAGGTGCCGCTGCAAGGCGGATCAATGCGCGAACATGAAGCGGATGAAGGCGAAGGTGAAGGCAAACAACCAGCCATTGCCGAAGCGGTCGAAGTCCAGCAACTCGCGCCCGCGTTGGCTGCGCCAGTGCGCAATGGCCGCGAGCAGGCCACCGATGGCCACCGGCGCGATCAGCAGGTAGGCCACGCGCAGCATCGGGTGGTGCAGCAGGCCCTGCGGCGAGACCAGCAGGCTCAGGCCCCCGGCGATGCCGCCATACAGGCAATAGCCAGCGGCCAGCAACCAGCGGTTGTGGTCCTTCAGCGGCTTGTCGGGGTTGCGCACCACGTGCATGCCCGCCTGTGCCAGCGCCTCGAACACGATCTGCAGGAACAACTCCCCGAAGATCTCGATCAGCAATTCGAAGAGGGCTTCCATGCGCTGCACTCCATCGCGGCCCGGGCCGGTGCCGGGCTGCGCGGCAGTGTATGCGCGCAGCCCGCCGAACGAGTCGCCGGGCGGGGCCAGCTGGCCAATCCGGCCACAATCTCGGACCGCCACGCCGCGCCAGGAGCCTGCCATGCCCAAGACCGTCGCATCGATGCTGGCAGAAGCCAATGCCCTGGTCCAGACCCTCGATGTCGACGCCGCGCGCGCCCTGCTCGGCCGCGAGGACGTGGTCTTTGTCGACCTGCGCGACCCGCGCGAGCTGGAGCGCGAGGGCCGCCTGCCCGGCGCCTTCTGCGCGCCCCGCGGCATGCTCGAGTTCTGGGTCGACCCGGCCTCGCCGTATCACAAGCCGATCTTCAGCCAGCCCGACGCGCGCTACGTGCTGTTCTGCGCCGGCGGCTGGCGCTCGGCACTGGCAGCGCAGGTGATGATGGAGATGGGTGTGGCCAATGTCTGCCACCTGGGCGGCGGCTTCACGGCCTGGAAGGCGGCGGGGGCGCCGGTGGAAGCGCCGCGGTCAGCGTCCGGTCGAGCGTGAAGGCGCGTTGCGTCGGCGTCGCGCCGGCGCTGCCGGCTCATCCAGCACCTTCTGCGCATCCGCCACGATGCGCGCCAGCCGGTCGGCCAGTTTCTCGGTGCTGAGCTGCTCGCGAAAACGCTCGACCATCAGCGCCAGCGCAAAGGGGCTGGGCGCGCGCAGGGTCACCACGTCGAGTGGCTGCGCCTGCATGCGCGCCAGGCTGCGCGTGAGCTGGGCCAGGTCCAGCTCCTGCGCCAGCACCTCGCCCTCGGCCTGGCCGAGCAGGCGGTTGCCCGGGTCGTACTTGCGGAACACCTCGTAGAACAGGCCGGCCGAGGCCTGCAGCTGGCGTGTGCTCTTGGGCGCTCCGGGGTAACCGGTGAACACCAGGCCCGAGACGCGGGCGATCTCGCGAAAGCGGCGCAGCGCCAGTTCGCTGCTGTTCAGGCTGGCCATCACGTCGGCGAGTAGCGAGCCATCGGCAGCCAGGGCGCTGCCATCCAGCAAGGCCGCGATGTCCACGTCCTCGGCCGCCAGCAGCTCGAAGCCGTAGTCGTTGACGCTGATGCTGAAGGTGTTGGGCCGGTGTTGCGACAGGCGCCAGGCCAGCAGGCTGGCCAGCCCCAGGTGCACGTGGCGGCCGGCGAAGGGGTAGAGAAACAGGTGCTGGCCTTCGCGTGAGCTGAAACGCTCCAGCAGCAGGCGGCCGGGCAAGGGCAGGTGCGACAGGCGGCGCTGCGCGTCCAGCATCGGGCCGGCGGACTCGAGTTCGGGTTCGCTCGCCTTGGACGTTGGCAACTCGGCCAGCACCTGCAGCGTGGCATCGGCCAACTCGCTGGACAGCGGCATCTTGCCGCCGGCCCAGCTGGGCACGATGCCGCGCTTGCCGGTGGCCTTGCGCACGTAGGCCACCATGTCCTGCGTGCGCACGTACTCGAGCATGCGGCCGCCGAAGACGAAGCAGTCGCCGGCCTTCAGGCGCGCGATGAAGCTCTCTTCCACCTGGCCCAGGCTGCCGCCGCCGCCGGCCTTGGACCACCAGGCCACGCGCATCGAGGTCTCGCCGACGATGGTGCCCACCTGCAGGCGGTGGCGCAGCGCGATGCCGCGGTCGATGACGCGGTGCACGCCGTCCTGCTGCACGACGCGGTGGTACTCGGGGTAGGCGGTGAGGCTGTCGCCGCCGCGCACCACGAAGTCCAGCGCCCATTGAAACTCCTCGCGCGTGAGCCCGCGGTAGCTCCAGGTGCTGCGCACCTCGTCGAAGAGCTCGTCGGCAACGAAGCCGGTGGCAGCGAGCGCATGGCCGCCAGGCTTCCGGTCGGCGTTTGCGCAGGATTTCGAGTCGGCGCTCCCGCTGGATTTCGACTCGGCGCTCCCGCTGGATTTCGAATCGGCGCTTCCGCCGAGGGCCATGCTCACCAGATGCTGCACCAGCACGTCCAGCGGTTTCTCCGGCGCGTGGCGTGGCTCCACCCGGCCGGCCGCGATGGCGCGGCGCGCGGCCACGGCCTCGATCAGCTCCAGCGTGTTGGTGGGCACCAGCGTGATGCGGCTGGCGCGGCCAGGCTGGTGCCCCGATCGGCCGGCGCGCTGCAGCAGGCGCGCCACGCCCTTGGCCGAACCGATCTGCAGCACGCGCTCCACCGGCAGGAAGTCCACGCCCAGGTCGAGCGAGGACGTGGCCACCACGGCGCGCAGCGTGCCGGCCTTGAGTTGCGCCTCCACCCACTCGCGCACGGCCTTGTCCAGCGAGCCGTGGTGCAGCGCGATCTCGCCGGCCCATTCGGGCCTGGCCTGCAGCAGCATCTGGTACCAGGCCTCGGCCTGCGAGCGCACATTGGTGAAGACCAGGGTGCTGCCGGTGCTGCGCTCGATCTCGCGCACCACCGGCTCGCGCATCTGCGCCCCCAGGTGGCCGCCCCAGGAGAAGCGCCCGGGCTCGGGGGGCAGCAGGGTGTCCACCACCAGGGCCTTGTCGATGCGGCCGCGCACCAGACGGGGCGCCGGGCGCTGCGGCTGCGGTCCCAGCAGCATGCCCATCGCGCCCTCCAGGTTGCCCAGCGTGGCCGACAGGCCCCACACCACCAGCAACGGGTTCCAACGTTTCAGACGGGCCAAGGCCAGTTGCACCTGCACGCCGCGCTTGTTGCCCACCATCTCGTGCCACTCGTCCACCACCACGGTGTGGATGCCGCGCAGGCGCTGGTGCGCGTCGGCGCGGGTGAGCAGCAGCGTGAAGGACTCGGGCGTGGTGACCAGGGCGCTGGGCAGGCGCTTGTCCTGCCGGGCGCGCTCGGCGCTGGGCGTGTCGCCGGTGCGCAGGCCGGTGGTCCAGCGCGGGGCCAGATCGGCGGTGGGGAGGACGATGGCGCGTTGCGTGTCGGCCGAGAGCGCCCGCATCGGCGTGAGCCACAGCACGCTCAAGTCCGGCGTGGGGCCATCGAGCCGCTGGCCGAGGGCCTGAGCGCGGGCCAGCGCGCCCAGCCAGACGGCGTAGGTCTTGCCCGCGCCGGTGGTGGCGTGCAGCAGCCCGCTGCGGCCCTGCGCCATGGCCGTCCACACCTCGCGCTGGAAGTCGAACGGCGTCCAGCCGCGGCCGGCGAACCACGCTTCGAAGGGCTCGCTGAGGGCATCGGTCCGGGGCATGGGCCGATTATTCGCCGCGCCCGCCCGCAGCAGGTGCGGCACTCTAATCGGGGGGGTTCTGTCCCACAGGCGATGGATCGGCGGCGGGCAGGGGTTCACAATGGATTCATGGTCAAACGCAATACCCATCGGGGTGAGCCCCATCCCTTGGCATCCCTCACCGAGTGGCGCGCGCTGCTGGAAATGGCCATGCTGCCCTGGGCCACGCCGCTGCTGATGACCGCGCCGCACGGCGACGGGCACCCGGTGCTGTTGCTGCCCGGCTTCATGGCCGACGAGGTCACGCTGTTTGCGTTGAAGACCTTCCTGGCCAGCCGCGGTTACGACGTGCAAACCTGGGGCTTCGGTCGCAACCTGGGCTTTCACCGCAAGCACGCGCAGGCGCTGGAGCAGAAGATCCGCTACATGCACCACCAGACCGGTCGCAAGGTGAGCCTGGTGGGCTGGAGCCTGGGGGGCGTGTTTGCGATGTATGCCGCCCACCAGGCGGGTGAATGCGTGCGCTCGGTGATCACGCTGGGCAGCCCGGTGAGCGTGGATCCGGAGGGCAGCCAGTCACCGTCCCTGGTGAAAGCGATGTACCGAATGGTGGCGCACCCCATGGGGCCCACGGTGCACGTGATGCAGCCCAGTGCAAAGAAACTGCGCGAGCGGGTGACGCTCGCGTTGCCCACCAGTTGCCTCTACTCGATGGGCGACGGCGTGGTGCCGCCGCAGGAGGCCACCATCGACGGTGACCGCGCGCTGCACGAGAACATCCGCGTGGCCGGCAGCCACACCGGCCTGGGCTTCAACGCGATGGTGCTGTGCATCGTGGCCGACCGCCTGGCCCAGCCCGAGGGCCAGTGGCAGCCGTTCAAGCCGACCGGGCTGGCCGGGACGGTCTACCGGATGGTGTCGGGCGCGCAGCCCGCGCCGGCTTGACCGTTGGGCGCTTCGCCGGGGTGGCCGGTTTCGGTGCCGCCTTGGCGCGCACTGCCGCAGCCCGTGCGGCGGTCTTCTTGACGGCCGGCGCGGGGGCCTTGCGGGCCAGCGCCAGATAGTCCTGGAAGCTGTCGCGCACGGCCTGCGCAAAGGCTTCGGGGTCGGGCATCAGTTCGCGGCACGAGGTGGGTGACAGCACCACGCGACCGTCGTACACGGTGAGCGCAAACACCAGCCCCATGCCGTCGGCGATGGGCAGGATGGCCGAGTCGTAGGTCATTCGGGCGCCACACAGGTATTGCGGCAGTGCCGGGCCGGGCACGTGGGTCATGGTGCAGTTGGCCAAAGGTGAACGCTGGCCCAGGCTCAGCGCGACGCGCCCGATCAGCTTGCGGCTGAGCGACAGCGTGGCGGCCGAGGCCTGCTGGCCCACGTCGTCCAGCGACTTGGCGCCGATGGCCCGCGCCACCTTGTCTGCGCCGCGCGTGTGGTGGTGCACGGCGGCCAGGCGCTTCACCGGGTCGGCCAGATCCGTTCCCAGGGGCACGTGCAGCCAGGCCACATCGTCCGACGCGTTGGGTTCCATGCTGCGCGGCGCGATGGCGGACAAGCTGACGTCCGGCAACTCGGTCTGGGCGTCCAGGTAGCTGCGCAGTGCGCCGCCGCACACGGCCAGCATCACGTCCACCAAGGTCGCGCCTCGCACCAGCGCGCGGATCTCATCGCACTCGGTGACCAGGAAGCGCCGCGTGTCGAACACGCGGTGGGGCGACACCACCGAGTTGAATCGGGTGACGGGCGAGCTGTCCGGGTGCATCAGGCGCTCGCCGGCCAGGCTGAGCACGGCCGGCGCCACCTGCGCCGCGGCGCGGGCCAGCGGCGCGGCCAGGCGCAGCGGCGAGCTCACGGTGTTCACCGCGCCGCGGCACACCATGGCCAGGCGGCCCGGCGGCGATTCGGGGAACCACGGTGGCGACGGCGGTGCGGCGGGCGGCGTGGCGGTGTCGTCGTGCAGCAGGCGCGTCAGCTCACCGGCCTGGCCCACGTCCACCGCGGCGCGGTGGGTCTTCACCAGCAGCGCGAAGCTGCCTTCGGGCAGATCGAGAAAGCTGTCCAGCCCCTCGATCACGTAGATCTCCCACAGCGGTCGGTTCAGGTCGAGCGCGCGGGCGTGGATGCGCGAGGCCTGGATGCAGAACTGACGCCAGTCACCCGGCTTGGGCAGCGCGATGTGGCGCACGTGGTATTCGAGGTCGAAGTTCTCGTCCTCCACCCAGTAGGGATGGTCCAGCTCCAGCGGCACGCGCTGCAGCCTGCGGCGGAACAGCGGCGCGCGGTCGAGCCGGCTGGCGATGTGCGCCAGGATGCTCTTGAAGCGCACCACACCGCCTGGCGCGGTCGACTGGTCGTAGATGTGCAGCAAACTGACGTTCGAGTTCGAATGGGTCGTGTCCGAGTAGAGGAAACTGGCTTCGTGGGGCGTCAGCTGGTGCATGGTGTCGTCGAGGCAAGGGCAGATCGGCTCATGTGACCACAGAGCGCTAGGGGGCGAAACCCAATTCGCGCGGGCTTGTTCTGGAACTCCTTTGCCCTGCCGCAGCCCAGCCCGGCAAGGAAGGTTCAGCATTGCAGGATGGCCGAAGCGACCCCACCCGCAGTCCCCGCCGCGCGCGCAACCACGCCGCCGCCGGTGTTCATTGCCCGCGGCCTGGGCAAGGTCTACCGCACCGGCGAGGTGGAAGTGCAGGCCTTGCGCGACGTGGACCTGGACATCGCGCGCGGCGAATTCATCGTGCTGCTGGGGCCGTCGGGCAGCGGCAAGTCCACGCTGCTGAACATCCTGGGCGGGCTGGATGCACCCAGCAGCGGCGACGTGCGCTTTGGCGAGCACCGCCTCACCGGCGCCGGCGAGGCCGAGCTCACGGCCTATCGCCGAGAGCACGTGGGCTTCGTGTTCCAGTTCTACAACCTGATCCCCAGCCTCACGGTGCGCGAGAACGTGGCCCTGGTCACCGACATCGCCACCGACCCCATGCCCATCGACGAGGCCATCGACCGCGTCGGACTCACGCCGCGGCGCGACCACTTTCCGGCGCAGCTGTCCGGCGGCGAGCAGCAACGCGTGGCCATCGCGCGGGCGATCGTCAAGCGGCCCGAGGTGTTGCTGTGCGACGAGCCCACCGGCGCGCTGGACTACCAGACCGGCAAGCTGGTGCTGGAAGTCATCGAGCGCATCAACCGCGAGCTGGGCACCACCGCCATCGTCATCACGCACAACGCCGCCATCGCCGGCATGGCCGATCGCGTGATCCGCCTGGGCGACGGGCGCATCGTGGGCATCGAGACCAACGCGCACAAGGTCTCGCCGTCCGAACTCTCCTGGTGAGGTGGCCGTGAAAGCCCTCGACCGCAAGCTGCTGCGCGACCTGCGTGCGATGTGGAGCCAGGCGCTCACCATCGCGCTGGTGGTGGCCAGCGGCATCGGCGGCTTCATCACCACGCTCTCGGCGGTCGACTCGCTGGCCCTTGCGCGCGATCGCTTTTACGCCGAGGGCCATTTCGCCGACCTGTTTGCCGCCGTCAAGCGCGCGCCGAATGCCCTGGCCGACACCTTGCGCGACACGCCGGGCGTGGCCGAAGTGCAGACCACCATCGAGCAGATCGTGCGCATCGAACTCGACGGCGTGGGCGATCCGGTGGTGGGCCAGTTGATCGGCGTGGACCTGCGCCAGCCGGCGCGACTGAACCGCGTCACGCTGCAGGCCGGTCGGGCACTGGACGAGGTGCGTCGAGGCGACGGGGCGCTGCCGGCGCTGGTGTCTGCGGCTTTTGCCGATGCGCGTGGCCTGAAGCCGGGATCGTCGGTGGGCGCGCTGATCAACGGCAAGCAGCGGCGCCTGCAGATCGTGGGCATCGCGCTGTCGCCCGAGTTCATCTTCGCCGGGTTGATGGGCATGCCGGACATGCGCGGCTTCGGTGTGTTCTGGGTCGACCGCGAGGCCCTGGCCGCGGCCTACGACATGGACGGCGCGTTCAACCGCATCGCGGTGCGCCTGGCGCCGGGGGCGGCCGAGCGGCCCACCGCCGACGCCATCACCCGTCAGCTCACGCGCTATGGTGGCCGCGAGGCCCACGGCCGAGACGTGCAGACGTCGCACGCCATGCTCGACAACGAGATCAAGGAGCAGCAGGTGCTGGGCACGGTGCTGCCGTCCATCTTCCTGGGCGTGGCGGCCTTCCTGCTGAACGTGGTGGTGTCGCGCCTGGTGGCCACGCAGCGCGAGCAGATTGCCGCACTCAAGGCACTGGGCTACACCAATGCGGCGATTGCCACGCACTACCTGAAGCTGGTGCTGCTGATCGTGGCGGTGGGCTTGGCGCTGGGCATCGTGCTGGGGGACCGGCTGGGCACGATGTTCACGGGGCTGTATGCCGAGTTCTTCCGCTTCCCGTCCTTCGATCACCGCATCGCGCCATGGCTGGTGGCGGTGAGCGCGGGGCTCACGCTGGCCACGGCGGTGGGCGGCACGCTCAGCGCCATCGGCGCCACGGTGCGGCTGGCCCCGGCCGAGGCCATGCGGCCACCGGCGCCGGGCCACTATCGACGCACGGTGCTCGAGCGGCTGGGCATCACCGCCATGGCGCCCGCCCTGCGCATGGTGTTGCGCAACATGGAGCGGCGGCCCCTGCGCACGACCCTGTCCATCGGCGGCGTGGCGGCCTCGGTGGCCATCGTGGTGATGGGCAACTTCTTCCGCGATGCGATCGACCACATCGTCGATTCCGAATTCAACCTGGCCATGCGCAGCGACGTGATGGTGTGGCTGGCCGAACCGGTCGACAGTGCGGCCCGGCACGAGCTGGCACGGTTGCCTGGCGTGACGGCGGTGGACGCCGAACGCAGCGTGGCCGTTCGCTTCGTGCATGGCCACCGCAGCGAGCGCGGCGCGATCCAGGGCTTTGCACAACCACCCGAGCTGCGCCGCGTGATCGATGTGGACAACCACGAGGCCAGCCGGCTGGACAGTGACGGCCTGGTGCTGACCGATCGCCTGGCGAACAAGCTCGGGCTGTCGGTGGGCGACACCGTGCGCGTGGAGGTGCTCGACGGCCGACAGCCCACGCTGCAGCTGCCGCTGACCGCCACGGTGCGCCAGATGATGGGCCTGAACGCCTACATGGGCCGCAGCGCGCTGAACCGCGTGCTCGGCGACGGCGACCAGGCCAGCCAGTTCGCCATCGCCGTCGAGCGCGGCCGCGAGCCCGAGCTGCTGCAGGCCACCAAGGGCCTGCCGCGCATCGTCGGCGCCTTCAGCAAGGCCACGATGCTGCGCAACATGCAGGAGGTGAGTGCGCGCAACGTGCGCATCATGAGCACGGTGCTGACGATGTTCGCCGCCGTGATCGCCATTGGCGTGGTCTACAACAACGCGCGCATCGCGCTGGCCGAGCGCACCTGGGAGCTGGCCAGCCTGCGCGTGCTGGGCTTCACCCGCGCCGAAGTGTCGGCCCTGCTGCTGGGCGAGATGGCGCTGTCCATTGCCGTGGCCTTGCCGCTGGGCATGCTGCTGGGCTATGGCCTGGTGCACCTGATCGCAGGCATGCTGCAGTCCGACCAGTTCATGTTCCCGGTGGTGATCCTGCCGCGCACCTACGCCTGGGCCGCGATCTGCGTGGTGCTGGCCGGCGTCGGCAGCGCACTGGTGGTGCGCCGCCGGATAGACCGGCTGGACATGGTGGCCGCCCTGAAGACGCGCGAATGACCAACCGCGAACGACAACCCGAGAACCGTCATGCAACGAAAGACCTTGATCTATGGCGCCGCCGCAATCGCGCTGCTCACGCTGGCGCTGGTGTGGGCGATGGCGCCACGGCCCGTGGCCGTGGAAGTGGCGCCGGCTGTGGAAGCGCGCTTCGAGACCACGATCGACGAGGACGGCAAGACCCGCTTGCGCGAACGCTACGTGGTGTCCGCACCGCTGGCCGGACGCCTGGCGCGCATCACCTTGCTGGCCGGCGATGCGGTGCAAGCCGGGGCCGCGGTGGCCACGCTGCAACCGGTGCTTTCGCCGATGCTGGACGAGCGCACGCGGCGCGAACAGGCCGCGCGCGTGGACACCGGCCAGGTGCGTGTGAAGCTGGCCGCCACCGGCATCGAGCGTGCCCAGGTGGCCGTGCGCCAGGCCGACAACGAATTGCGCCGCACCGAGCAATTGGCGGGCAACGGCTTCGTCTCGCCCACGCAGCTGGACAACGCCAAGCTCGCACGGCAGGCAGCGCAAAAGGAACTCGACGGCGCCGTGCAGGAGCGACGCGTGGCCGAGGCGGCGCTGGAAGAGGCCCGCGCTGCCCTGCAGGCGGTGAGCGCGCCGGGGGCGGCCGTGGGCCCGCGCGATTTCGCGGTGCGCGCGCCCGTGTCCGGCCGGGTGCTGCGCGTGCTGCAGGCCAGCGAAGGCGTGGTGGCGCTGGGCACGCCGCTGCTGGAGCTGGGCGACACGGCGCGCCTGGAGATCGTGGCCGAGTTGCTCACCGCCGACGCACTGCAGGCGCCGCCGGGCACGCCGGTGCGCATCGAGCGCTGGGGCGGGCCGGTGGTGCTGGACGGCCGCGTGCGGCGTGTCGAGCCGGCGGCCTTCACCAAGGTTTCGGCGCTGGGTGTGGAGGAGCAGCGCGTGAACGTGCTGGTGGACATCACCAGCCCACCCGAGCAATGGCGCGTGCTGGGCGACGGCTTCCGCGTGGGCCTGCGCCTGGTGACACAGCAGCAGCCCAAGGTGCTGGTGGTGCCGGTGAGCGCCGTGTTCCCGCGCACCGATGCGCCGGGCATGGCGGCCTTCACCGTTCAGGACGGGCGCGCCCGACTGACGCCCGTCGAGCTGGGCGGCCGCAACGGCACGCAGGCCTGGGTGAAGGGCGGGCTGGCCGCGGGCGCCACCGTGATCGTCTACCCGCCGCCGGCGGTGCGCGACGGCGCAAAGGTGCAGGCGCGCAGCGTCTGAGCGCACGGTCGGGGCGCGCCGCCCGCACGCCTCATGCAGTGACGATCCAGCCCTCCAAAGGGTCGAGGTCGGCGGGCAGGCCAAGGCCGGGTTGATCTTGCGCCCAGGCGGCCTGCACCAGGCACAGCGTGGCATCGAGCGCATCGCCCGAGGGGTCGTCGGCCAGCGCGTCGCGCTGCGCGGCGCTGAGCTTCAGGCGCAGGCCCAGGCGCGTGCGGCCTTGTTCCAGCGCCTCGACGATGTCCTTGCGCGCGATCAGCCGGTCGGCGGTTTGCCTGGCGACGTCGTCGCTCTTGTAGGGACGGCGCCCGATCAGCTCACGGGCCAGCAGCCCGGGGTAGGCCTCCAACGCAATGCGTTCACCTTGATCGTCGGCCGCGCCGGTCGGCTCGGGCTCGTGTGCCGGGCACCAGGCGCCAGCGGCCAGCAACAGGGGCAGGCCGGCGTGCAACATGTAGGCCACCGGCGGGTTCACCCACTTCATTGACGGGCTGCTGCCGGCCGGGCCGTCGCAGGCGCGGTGGGCGAACTTGCCGCCGGCAGGCCGGGCGTCGCAGAAGGCGGCGAAGGTGTCGCGGATCTCCGGACGCGTCAATCCCGTGTAATGATCGATGCAGGCGCGCCAATCGGTGGGCCAGCCCAAGGCCTGCACCAGCTCGCGCGGCAGGCCGAAGGGCAGGTCGAAGCCACCGGTCCAGGTCGGCCTTTCTCGCAACCAGCGCGCAAAGGCCTCGAGCGTGTCCAGGCGTTCGACGCGCTGCAGCCGCAGCACCGCGCCGTGCCGCGAGCCCAGTGCAACGACGATGGGCTTGCGGCGCGTGGGGCGGCTGGAGAAATCCACGCCGATCAGCGGGCCCGCGGATTTGTCGGGCGCCATGCGTCAGCCCAGCGCCAGCGCGATGACGCCACCGGCGATGCAGGCCGCGCCGGCCAGACGCAGACCGCGGTCCGCCTCGCCCAGCAGGCGACCGCCCAGCAGCGCGGCGAACAGCATCGAGAGCTCGCGCGCCGGCGCCACGTGCGACAGCGGCGCCAGTTGCACCGCATACAGCACCAGCACGTAGGCCACCGGGCTGACGGCGGCCAGCAGCAGCGCGGCCTTCCACTGGGCGCGGAAGTCGCGCACGAAGCCGCTGCGGTCGCGCAGCGCGCCGGGCAGCATGAAGGGCAGGCGCAGCGCGTTGCCCACCCAATCGACCAGGATGGGCGAAAGCGCCAGCACCTTCACCGCATAGCCGTCGATCACGGTGTAGCTGGCGATCAGCACGCCAGTGAGTGCGCCCCAGGCCAGGCCGGCGCGCAAGCGCTGGCGTTGCTCGGGTTCATGGGCCTGCGACCACAGCCGAGGCCCGCCGGCGATGAGAAACACGCCCCCGGTGATGGCCAGCACACCCAACACACCGGAGGCGCCCAAGGTCTCGTCGAGCAACAGCACCGCACCGAAGGAACTCACCAGCGGACCGGTGCCGCGTGCCACTGGGTACACCACGGTCAGGTCCGCCGCGCGGTAGCCGGCCAGCAGCGTGCTGAAGTACACCAGGTGCATGATGCCGCTGGCCAACACCACGGCCCATTCCAGAACGCCCCACTTCGGCACGGCGGGCCAGGCCAGCGCAAGCCCCAGCGGCGCCCACAGCACGGTGATCATCACCGCGCCCATCAGCACGAAATGCTGGCCGCCGCCACTCTTCTTCGCCACCATGTTCCAGCCCGCGTGCAAGAGGGCGGCGACGAGCACGAGGGCGATGGCGGTCAGGGGCATGGGGGCATTGTGACTTTGAGGCCGACGGCTACAGTGCGGGCCACCGAACCCATGAGCCCTCCACCATGAGCAACCCCGATCTCGTGCATGCGATGCGTGGCGGCATCGTCGAATCCTTCCACCGCGGCGCGCTGGCCGTCGTGGACTCCGAGGGCGCCGTGCGCCTGGCGCTGGGCGACGTGGACCGCCCGATCTTCTCGCGCTCGGCCTGCAAGGTGCTGCAGGCGCTGCCGCTGGCGGAAAGCGGCGCGGTCGAAGCCTTCGGCCTCACCGACGACGAGCTGGCCATGGCCTGCGCCTCGCACAACGGCGAGCCGCGCCACGCGGCCACGGCCGCGGGCATGCTGGCCAAGGCCGGGCTGGACGCATCGGCGCTGGAATGCGGCACGCACTGGCCCATGGCCGACGCCGCCATCAAGGCCATGGCGAAGACCGGTGCCGAGCCCAGTGCGCTGCACAACAACTGCTCGGGCAAGCATGCGGGCTTTGTCTGCCTGGGTTGTATGCTGGCGCGCGCCCAGGGGCAGGACGTGCGTCCCTTCCTGCGCGGCTACGTCGAGCCCGATCACCCGGTGATGCGCGAAGTCGGCGCAGCGCTGCAGGCCACCACGGGCGCCGATCTGGCCAAGGCGCCAATGGGCATCGATGGCTGCTCCATCCCCACCTACGGCATCGCGCTGCGGCGCCTGGGCCTGGCCTTTGCACGCGTGGCCACTGGCGCGGGTTTGAGCCCGGGCCGTGCGCAGGCCGCTCAACGTCTGCGTCAGGCGGTGGCGCGTTCGCCGTTCTTCGTCGCTGGCACGGGTCGCTTCGACACGCGGGTGATGGAGCGCCTGGGCGAACGCGTCTTCTGCAAGGTGGGTGCCGAAGGCGTTTACTGCGCCGCGCTGCCGGAGCAAGGCCTGGGCGTGGCCATCAAGATGGACGACGGCAACACCAACCGCGCCGCCGAAGTGGTGATGGCGGCGGTGATCGAGGCGCTGGTGCGGCTGGACGAGGGCGAGGCGCGGTTCATGCGAACCTTGAGCGATGTGCCCCTGCGCAACTGGAACGGCATCGAGGTGGGTGCGCTGCGGGCGGCCGACGGGCTGCGGCGGGCACTGGGCGTCGGGATCCCCTGATCGGGACCGGCGCTGGTGATTCAGCCGGCGCCGACCGTGCTGCGCCGCTCCATGGGCCTGTCGACGACGCACAGGTGACATCTCGAGGCGCGGATTGCGGCAGACTCGTGGGCTCGCCATCCAGCCCGAGCCACAAGCCATGATCACCTTGCACCACTGCATGAATGCCCGGTCCTTCCGCCCGCTGTGGACGCTGGAAGAGGCGGCGGTGCCCTACGAGTTGACGATGTGGCCGTTCCCGCCACGGGCCTTCGACAAGCGCTACTTCGAGGTCAATCCGCTGGGCACCGTGCCCACGCTGATCGATGGCGACACCAAGATCACCGAATCGGCCGCCAGCTGCCAGTACATTGCCGCGCGCCACTCGCCCGGCAACCTGGACGTGGCGGTGAACGAGCCCGAGTACGGCGCCTACCTCAACTTCCTGCACCAGGGCGAGGCCACGCTCACCTTTCCGCAGACGCTGGTGCTGCGCTATGCGCACTTCGAGCCGCCCGAGCGCCGCCAGCCGCAGGTGGCCGACGACTACGCCAAGTGGTTTCTCGCGCGCCTGAAGCCACTGGGCCCGCGCCTGGCCGAGCGCGAGTTCCTCTGCGCCGGGCGCTTCACCGCGGCCGACGTGTCGGTGGGCTATGCGCTGCTGCTGGCCGAGACGCTGCGCCTGCAGGAGCAGTTTCCACCCGAAGTGGCGGCCTACTGGCAACGTTTGAAAGCACGCCCGGCTTTCGCTCGCGCCAAGGCCGCACAACTCGCGGCGGCCGAGGCGCAGGGCATCACACTGCGCTCACCAATTTGACCCCTTGGTTGAGGTTGTGAAGCTTTGGCAGCAGAAAGCGTCACACAGGCCGTTGCAAGCAGCCGCCCAGTTCCAGCAGCCGCCGCGGAACCGGCTTTGCCGGGCCGCTGGCGGCCGCCCCCTCGGGGGGAGGCGCCGAAGGCGCTTCGGGGGGACGAAATCAGTAGCCGAAGCGCTGGCCGATCGATTGCACGGCGGCCTGCTGGATGGCGCTGCCCATGCTGCCGTCCATCCGAGCGGCCAGCCGGATCTGCTGCACGTCGAACATGGTCTCGCGCAGCCAATCCGGCGGCGGCGGGGGCGGGTTCTTCAGCAGCAGCTGGATCAGTACGCTCAGCGGCACCGAGCCGCAATAGCCGTCGCCAAAGTACATCGTCGCGCTGCGTGTCATGGCCTGGCCGGTCTCACCGACAGGCCCTTTCATGCCGGCCAATTGCTGCCCGGCTCGGAACAGGCTCAGTGCCACGCCGAGCTGCATGTGCGTGGCCTGCAGCGCCGGCGTCCAGCGCAGCGAGCCATCGAGAATCTCTTCCAGGCCGTCGAAGTGATGCTTCTTGGGCGGGAAGCGCTTGGGCGGCGTGCCGCACCAATCGCCTTCCCAATCGGCTTGAAGCTGGGCCAGGCGGCCCAGCGCGTCTGCATGCAATTGCCGGCCTTCGAGGCCCGAGGCGACTGTCGTCGATGTGTTCATGGGGTGCTCCCGCAAAGTGGATCAAGCGGCGACCGGTCGCGCAGCGCAACCTGTCGAGGTGCGTGTCGCTTCAGCCGCCGATGCGGATGCTGCGCCTCGCGTCGCCGCAAAGCGCTCCCTAGCTCGTGGGAATGGCGCCCCTAGGACGTGGGATGAGCCGCCCTGAGCCTCAGGCCGCGTTGGGCACGATCAGGAACTTCTCGCCGGTGGCGCGCTTGCCGTAGGCGGTGATCATCTCCAGGCTCAGCGCCTGGGCCAGCGACACCTGTCTGGCGTAGTGGCTCTTGAACGTGGTCTTCAATTCGGCGGCCACGCGCGCCTTCAATGCCTGTGTCGCGCCGGGCCCCAACGTTTGAAGATAGGGGAAGACCAGCCAGCCGCCCATGCCCCAGGCCATGCCGAAGTTGCGGTTGAACTCGGTCGGGCTGGTGTCCAGGCCGCCGTACAGGTACACCTGCTTGTGGGTGGTGGAGCCGTAGCGGCTGTACTCCTTGGCCTTGCGGTTCAGCGCCGCCTCCATGCAGGCCAGGATCTGCCCGGCCAGCCTGCCACCGCCCGTGGCATCGAAGGCCAAGGTGGCACCGGTGGCGACCAGGGCGTCGGTCAGCTCGGCCGTGAAGTTGGGCGAGCTCTGGTCGCAGACGTGGCTGGCACCCAGGCTGCGCAGCAGCGCAGCCTGCTCGGGCTTGCGCACGATGTTCACCAGCGGCACACCGTCCTGCAGGCAGATGCGCAGCAGCATCTGGCCCAGGTTGGACGCCGCGGCGGTGTGCACCAGCGCGGTGTGGCCTTCGTGCTTCATGGTCTCGACCATGCCCAGTGCAGTGAGCGGGTTGACGAAGCACGAGGCACCGTCCACCGCGCTGGCGTCGGCCGGCAGCGCCAGGCAGGCCGACACGGGCACGCAGCGGTACTGCGAATACATCGCGCCGCCCAGCGCCGCCACGCGGTGGCCCAGCAGCGCCTGCGCGGCGGGCGAGGCGCCGGCGGCCACCACCAGACCGGCGCCTTCGTTGCCCACAGGCATGGACTGGTCCATGCGCCCGGCCATGGCCTTCATCGCCGCGGCGGGCACTCGAGCGGTGACGACGGGCAGCTCCGCCGTGCCTGACCATTGCGCCGTGGCCATGTCGGCCGCGCCGAACAGCAGGCCCTGGTCCGAGGGGTTCAGCGGCGCGGCCTCGACGCGGATCAGCACCTCGTGCTCGCCCGGTGTGGGCACGGGCACCGTGGCCAGCGACAGCTGCAGTTCGCCGTTGGACTGGATCAGGGAGCGCAGTTGCAGCGCGGTGCTCGGGATGGTCATGGTGGGTCTCCGTGGGGCGTTGGGGTGGGGTGCGCGGGCAGTGTAGGCGCGCCGACAAGACCCCTCCTCGCGACCCCGCCAAGCGGTCAGCACATGGCGATGGCGGCCACGGCAACGCTGGCTTGCGCCAGATTCCGAGGCGGCAGCGCTTGCGTCCGTGCCCGCGGGAAATCTCGGTTGACGTTTACGTCAACGTCAATTGACAATGCGCGGCTCGACTAAGCTGCAAGCCAGACCAGCGGCCGGGTGCCAGCCCGCGCCCCAGCCAGCCCCAACCGATCGCCGGAGCCCCCATGGCCGTTTTTCAATCCAAGCTCATTCCCCGCGCCGAAGATTTCAAGGCCAATGCCGCGGCCATGCGCGCGCTGGTGGACGATCTCAACGCCAAGCTGGCGAAGATTGCCGAAGGCGGCGGCGAGGCGGCCCGGGCCAAGCACCTGGCGCGCGGCAAGCTGGCGCCGCGCGAACGGGTGGAGCGCCTGCTCGACCCGGACACGCCCTTCCTGGAGATTGCCCCGCTGGCGGCGCTGGGCATGTACCCCGAGAAGGACCGCAGCGGCCAGGTCGTGGACAGCGCGCCCAGCGCCGGCATCATCACCGGCATCGGTCGCGTGGCGGGCATCGAGTGCGTGATCGTCTGCAACGACGCCACCGTGAAAGGCGGCACCTACTACCCGCTCACGGTGAAGAAGCATTTGCGCGCGCAGGAGATCGCGGCGCAGAACCGCCTGCCCTGCATCTACTTGGTGGACAGTGGTGGCGCCAACCTGCCCAACCAGGACGAGGTGTTCCCCGACCGCGACCATTTCGGCCGCATCTTCTACAACCAGGCCAACCTCAGCGGCGCGGGCGTCCCGCAGATCGCGGTGGTGATGGGCTCGTGCACCGCCGGCGGCGCCTACGTGCCGGCGATGAGCGACGAGACCATCATCGTCAAGAACCAGGGCACCATCTTTCTCGGCGGCCCGCCACTGGTGAAGGCCGCCACCGGCGAGGTGGTGAGCGCCGAGGACCTGGGCGGTGGCGATGTGCACACGCGCCTGTCCGGCGTGGCCGACCACCTGGCGGAGAACGACCTGCATGCCTTGGCGTTGGCGCGCAGTGCGGTGGGGCGGCTGAACTGGACCAAGCCGCAGCCGCTGGCGCTCAGAGCCTCCCAAGCGCCCAAGTACGCGACCACCGAACTGCACGGCGTGGTGCCCACCGACACCCGCAAGCCCTACGATGTGCGCGAAATCATCGCCCGCATCGTGGATGGCAGCGAGTTCGACGAGTTCAAGTCGCGCTACGGTGCCACGCTGGTGTGCGGCTTCGCCCACATCGAGGGTCAGCCGGTGGGCATCGTCGCCAACAACGGCATCCTGTTTGCCGAGAGCGCCAACAAGGGCGCGCACTTCATCGAGCTGTGCTGCCAGCGCAAGATTCCGCTCGTCTTCTTGCAGAACATCACCGGTTTCATGGTCGGTCGCAAGTACGAGAACGAGGGCATCGCACGGGCCGGCGCCAAGATGGTCACTGCGGTGGCCTGCGCGGGTGTTCCGAAGTTCACCGTGATCATCGGCGGCAGCTTTGGCGCCGGCAACTACGGCATGTGCGGTCGCGCCTATTCGCCGCGCTTCCTGTGGATGTGGCCCAACGCACGCATCAGCGTGATGGGTGGCGAGCAGGCCGCCAGCGTGCTGGCCACGGTCAAGCGCGATGGCATCGAGGGCCGTGGCGGCCAGTGGAGCGCCGATGAAGAGGCGGCATTCAAGGCCCCCATCCGCGACCAGTACGAGGCGCAGGGCCACCCCTACTTCGCCAGCGCGCGCCTGTGGGACGACGGCGTGATCGACCCGGCCGACACGCGCCGCGTGCTGGCACTGGCCATCTCGGCCAGCCTGAACGCGCCGATCCCGGACACCAAGTTCGGCGTGTTCCGGATGTGAGCCACGCGGCCGCGGCACGCCCAACGTACCAGACAGACACCCGATGACCAGCACCCTCGACATCGTTCGCGCCGGCCCCGTGGCCCGCGTCTTCCTCAACCGCCCCGACGTGCGCAACGCCTTCAACAGCGCGGTGATCGCCGAGCTGGCGCAGGCCTTCGCCACGCTGGGCGCGGACGACACGGTGCGCGCCATCGTGCTGGGCGGCCATGGCAAGGCCTTCTGCGCCGGCGGCGACCTGAACTGGATGCGCGCCATGGCCGACTACAGCTGGGAGCAGAACCGCGCCGATGCGATGGCGCTGGCCGACATGCTGTGGACGATCTACAGCTGCCCGAAGCCCGTGGTCGGCCGCATCCATGGCGACTGCTTCGCCGGGGGCGTGGGCCTGGCCGCGTGCTGCGATGTGCTGGTGGCGGTCGAAGGCGCCCACTTCTGCCTGAGCGAGGCCCGCCTGGGCCTGCTGCCCGCCACCATCGGGCCCTACGTCCTGCGCGCATTGGGCGAGCAGGCCTCGCGGCGCTACTTCCTCACGGCCGAGCGCTTCTCCACCACGGAGGCACAGCGCCTGGGATTCGTGCACGCGCTCACGGCGCCGACGGCGCTGGACGCGCAGGTGGACGAGATCGTCAGCATCTTGGTGGCCAACGGCCCGCAGGCGGTGAAGGCCAGCAAGCGCCTGGTGCAAGACCTGGCTGGTCAACCCATCACGCCTTCGCTGCGTGAAGACACGGCCCGCCGCATCGCCGACATCCGTGCCAGCGACGAGGGCAAGGAAGGTGTCAGCGCCTTCCTGCACAAGCGCGATCCGGCCTGGAAGGCCCCAAGCTGACACCGCCGCCAAGCCGCAGTCACCGGAGCAACCGCCATGGACCTGTCGACGCTGGAACCGAGCAAGTTGGACACCACGCACCTGTTCGCCATCGCGGCGGCGCTGGGCTGGGCCAGCGGCTTGCGCCTGTATGCGGTGGTGTTCTTCACCGGGCTGGCGGGTTACCTGGGCTGGGTGCCCTTGCCCATGGGTCTGAAACTGCTGCAGAACCCGCTGGTGATGGGCGCCTCGGGACTGATGCTGGCGATGGAGTTCTTTGCCGACAAGGTCCCTGGCCTCGATTCGGTGTGGGACGCGCTGCACACGGTGGTGCGCATCCCCGCCGGCGCTGCGTTGGCGGCGGCGGTGTTCGGTGGCGACCAAGCCAGCTGGGGCACCATCGCTGCGCTGATGGGCGGCACGCTGGCCGCCACCAGCCACGTCGCCAAGGCCACCACGCGCGCGGCGGCCAACACTTCGCCCGAGCCATTCTCCAATGTGGCCTTGTCGCTCGCGGGCGATGCGGTGGTGCCGGCGGCACTGTGGGCCTCGTGGGCCCATCCCACGGTGTTCTTCATCGGGCTGGGTGTGGCGCTGGTGCTGATGATCACGGTCACGCTTGTGTTGTTCCGCTTCCTCCGCGGTTTGATCCGCACCCTGCGTGAGCGCTTGGGTGGCGTGCCAAATCGGGTGCCGACCCCGTAGCTCTGGAGACCCCATGTTCAAGAAGATCCTGATTGCCAACCGCGGCGAGATTGCCTGCCGAGTGGCCGCCACCGCTCGCCGCATGGGCGTGCGCACCGTGGCGGTCTACAGCGATGCCGATGCCAACGCGCAACATGTGCAGGCTTGCGACGAGGCGGTGCGCATTGGTGGTCCCTCGCCGCGCGACAGCTACCTGCGCGCCGACCGCATCCTCGAAGTCGCCAAGGCCACGGGCGCGCAGGCGGTGCACCCGGGCTATGGCTTCCTGTCCGAAAACGCGGCCTTCGCGCAGGCCTGTGCCGATGCGGGCATCGCCTTCATCGGCCCACCACCGACGGCCATTGCCGCCATGGGCAGCAAATCGGCCGCCAAGTCGCTGATGGAACAGGCGGGCGTGCCCCTGGTGCCCGGTTACCACGGCGACAACAACGAGCCCGCCTTTCTGGCCGAACAGGCCGTGCGCATCGGCTACCCCGTGCTCATCAAGGCCAGCGCTGGCGGCGGCGGCAAGGGCATGCGGCGGGTCGACCAGGCGGAAGACTTCATCGCCGCGCTCGCCTCTTGCCAGCGCGAGGCCAAGAGCAGCTTCGGCGACGACCATGTGCTGGTCGAGCGCTACGTCACCCGCCCACGCCACATCGAGATCCAGGTCTTCGGCGATAGCCAGGGCCAGTGCATCCACCTGTTCGAGCGCGATTGCTCGGTGCAGCGACGCCATCAGAAGGTGCTGGAAGAAGCACCGGCGCCCGGCATGAGCGCCGAGCGCCGCGCCGAGATGGGTGCGGCCGCCGTGGCCGCCGCCAAGGCCGTGGGCTACCAGGGTGCGGGCACGGTGGAGTTCATCGCCGAAGAGGTGGACGACGGCGACCTGCGCTTCTACTTCATGGAGATGAACACCCGGCTGCAGGTGGAGCACCCGGTGACCGAGGGCATCACCGGGCTCGATCTGGTGGAGTGGCAGCTGCGCGTGGCGGCCGGGGAGCCATTGCCGCTGCGGCAGGATCAGTTGCGCCTCCATGGTCACGCGATCGAGGCGCGCATCTGTGCCGAGAATCCCGATGGCGGTTTCCTGCCCGCCACCGGCACCATGGACGTGCTGCGCTGGCCGGCGCATGTGGCCTTCGAGCGAGCGAGCTCCGACAACCCCGTGCGCGTGGACGCCGGCGTGCGTGAGGGCAACGCCATCAGTCCCTTCTACGACTCGATGATTGCCAAGCTCATCGTCTGGGGCGAAGACCGCGCTCAGGCGCTGGCGCGGCTGGATGCGGCGCTGGCGGCGACGCAGATCGTGGGCTTGCACACCAACGTGGCCTTCCTGCGGCGCGTGGTGAACTGCGCGTCCTTCGCCACGGCCGACCTGGACACCTCGTTGATCGAGCGCGAGCGCGCCGTGCTGCTGGATCAACCGGCCCTGCCCATCGAGCTGGCCGCCGCCGGCGTGGTGGCCCATGCGCTGGCGGAAGAGGCCGCGCTGGCGGACGCCGACCCGTGGTCACATCGGCATGGCTGGCGGCTGCATGGCGGCGCTCGCCGGCACTTCGACATCGAGCACGGCGGCACGCTGCACGCGGTGGCACTGGCGCGCCTGCACGATGGTGCGTGCCTGCTGCAGGTTGGCTCGCAAAGCTGGCCCTTCCAGGCGCGCGCGATGGCTGGCGGCGTGCACGACATCCACCTCGGGGAACGCCGTTTGCGCCTGACCGTGCACGTGCAGGGTGAGCGCGTGGCCGTGTTCGCGCCCGAGGGCAGCATCGTGGTGCACGACATCGACGCCATCGCCCACGCGGGTGAGGGCGCGGGTGAAGGTGGCCGACTCACCGCGCCGATGCCCGGCAAGGTGATCGCGTTCCTGGCCAAGGCGGGCGACAAGGTGCGCAGGGGCCAGGCGCTGGCCGTGATGGAAGCGATGAAGATGGAGCACACCCTCAACGCGCCGCGCGATGGCGTGGTGGCCGAGCTGCTCTATGCCGTGGGCGACCAGGTGGGTGAGGGTGGCGAGCTGCTGCGCCTGGCCGATTAGCGCGAGCCGGCCTCGACGCGGGCGGCGGACTTCAGCGCGGCAGCCAGCGCGAGAGCAGCCGCCGGGCCAGCGAGGCCTCGGCAGGCTCGGGCGCGTCGGTCTTGCGTCGGGGAATGACCGGTGCGGGGCCTTCCGGCGCTTGATCCAGCGACTCCATCGGACGCGACACGCCGAAACCGCTGGTGTTGCGCGACCAGTCGGTGGGCCTTGCAGCGTGGCCCGCAGGCGGCGCCGGGGGCATCGGCACGGTGTGCCGATACTGCTGCGCCAAGGCCGCGAGTTCGCTGCCCTTGAACGCGGCACACACCAGCAGCACATCGCGCGCATAGCGCTCGTCGTGCACCATCTGTTCGACGTCGATGCCCTGGCACAGTTCACGCACCAACAGGACATGGATTCGCGCGGCAATCTCCAGCCGGCTTGGCGACGTGGTCATTCCTCTGCCCCTGGGTACGCTGGTTGGGCGCTGATGCGCATTCGCTCCACGCTGGAGGGTGCCACTGCTGCACCTCGCCCGAGCGTCGCCATCAGCAAGCTTTGCAAGCGATCGTTATAGTCCTTTGCCCTTCAAAGGTCCAGTCATGATCCCCAACTCTGTCACCCTGGTGGAGGTCGGTCCGCGCGACGGCCTGCAAAACGAGAAGCAGCCCGTGTCCACCGCGCACAAGGTGGAACTGGTGCATCGCCTGCAGTCCGCCGGCCTGCGCGAGATCGAGGTCACCAGCTACGTCAGCCCCAAATGGGTGCCACAGATGGCCGACAACGCCCAGGTGATGGCCGCCATTGCCCGACCGGTCGGGGTGCGGCATTCGGTGCTGGTGCCCAACATGGTGGGCCTGCAGGCCATGCTGGCCGGCGGCGCGGCCACGCGACCCGACGAGATCGTGGTCTTCGGCGCGGCCACACAGGCCTTCAGCCAGAAGAACATCAACTGCTCGATCGAGGAAAGCATCGACCGCTTCGCACCCGTGGTGGCCGCCGCGCTGGAAGCAGGCCTGAAGGTGCGCTCGGCCATTTCCTGCGCGCTGGGTTGCCCCTACCAGGGCGAGGTGTCGCCCGACGAGGTGGAGCACCTGGTCAAGCTGATGAAGGGCATCGGCGTGCAGCACTGCGGCATCGCCGACACCATCGGCACCGGCACGCCGCGCCGCGCCCAGGCGGTGATGGAGCGTGCGCTGAGGCACTACCCGATGCACGAGGTGAGTGGGCACTTCCACGACACCTATGGCCAGGCCTTGGCCAACATCTATGCCTGCATGGAATTGGGCGTGCATACCTTCGACACCAGCGTGGCCGGTCTGGGCGGCTGCCCTTACGCCAAGGGGGCCACCGGCAACGTGGCGACCGAGGACGTGGTGTTCATGCTGCATGGCATGGGCGTGGCCACGGGCATCGACCTGGACGCGCTCGTCGATGCCGGCGGATTCATCTCCGATGTGCTGGGTCGTGCACCGGTGTCGCGCGCTGGCAAGGCGCTGCTGACCAAGAAGGGCAAGGTCTTCGCGGGGGCCGCGGCATGACGGAGCAGGCGCTCACGGGCGCCACGGACGCGGAGCGCCCGGAGGGCTTTCGCCGCGTGGCCGGCCTGCTGGCCGCGCTGGGCCACCCCCATGCGCCGCTGTGGCTGGCCGTGTCCGCCCGCACCTGTGCCGAGGCCGCCGACGCGCTGCAGGTGCAGGTGGGGCAGATCGCCAAGAGCGTGGTCTTTCGTCGCCGCTCTGACGAGGCCGCGGTGCTGGTCGTGGCCTCGGGTGATCGGCGCGTGGACGAGAAGAAAGTGGCCGCTCAGGTGGGCCCCATCGGGCGGGCCGATGCTGAATTCGTCAAGGCGCGCACCGGCTACTCCATCGGTGGGGTTTCACCGGTCGGACACACCACCCCGCCGGTGCTGCTGATCGATCGCGACCTGTTTCGCTTCGACGAGGTGTGGGCCGCCGCCGGCCACCCCAACGGCGTGTTCAAGCTTGCACCGCAGGCGCTGGTGGCGCTCACGGGCGCGCCGGTGGCTGACGTGGTGGTGGTGTGAGCGTGGGCCACGACGCCCCGAAGGTCGCCTCGCCGTGCATCGACATCTGCCGCATGGATGAAGCCAGCGGCTGGTGCGAGGGCTGCCTGCGCACGCTGGACGAAATCGCCGCCTGGGGCAGCCTGGCCGATGCGCAGCGCCTCGAGGTGCTGGCTCGGCTGTCCGATCGCCGCAAGGTTTGGACGCGTCACTTGTTTGATACCACGCCCGCGGCGCCAACCCGATGAAGCCCGTCACCTTCTGGTTCGACCCGATCTCGCCCTACGCCTGGCTGGCCTTCGATCGCCTGCCGCAGGCCCTCGCAGACATCAGCCATGTGGTGAGCTACCGCCCGGTGCTGTTCGCCAGCCTGCTCAAGGCGCATGCCCACAAGGGCCCGGCCGAGATCGCACCGAAGCGCGCCTGGACTTACCGCCAGGTGGCGTGGCTGGCCCGCGTCCAGGGCACGCCGCTGCAGCTGCCGCAGCCGCACCCGTTCAACCCGCTGGCCTTGCTGCGCCTGGCGCTGGCGTCGGCGCCCGCCGGCGGCACGCCCAACCGGCGTGTGGTGGAGCTGCTGTTTCGCCACGTGTGGTGCCGGCCAGGGGCCGACCCCAACGAACCGAAGGCACTGCTCGAGCTGACCGCGGCCGTTGCGCCGCTGCGCGATCCGAACGGCGCCGACATCAAGGCCGAGTTGCGCGCGGCCACCGAAGACGCGCTGGCGGCTGGCGTGTTCGGCGTGCCCAGCATGGCCTGCGATGGCCGCGTCTTCTGGGGCCTGGACGCCTTGCCGATGTTGCGCGCTGCGATGCTGGGTGACCCCTGGTTCGACGGGCCCGAATGGCCTGCAGCGGGCGTGCAGCCGGATGGCGTGAGGCGCCCCGGCTAAGCGCGTGTCGGGCCGCCTGCGGCGTCCGACACCAGGGCCTTGGCAGGCGAGCCCGCATGCATCACACTGCGGCACCGCTTGATTCTCGTCAACGCGATGCCCGGGCCAGCGCCCTAGAGTGAATCCATCCTCCACCAAGCAGAGACGGCCATGTTCCGCAAGCTCTTCGTTCCCGTTGACGGTAGCGAGCTGTCACAACGTGCGATGCAGTGCAGCATCGATCTGGCGCACCAGCTGGGCGCCGCGGTGGTGGGCTTTGTCGTCGAGCCCGAAGTGCCGCTGCCGACCAGCAGCACGGCCCTGAGCAACCTGCGGCGCGATACCGATGCGCACGTCGAGCGCACCGACACCCACGCCCGCTCGGTGCTCACCGATTTCGAAGCGCGTTCCGCTGCGGTGGGCGTGGTCTTCACTGGCCTGCACGTGCGCGCCGACGACGTTGACCGCGCCATTGCCGACCACGCCGAGCGTGAAGCCTGCGACATGATCGTGATGGTCACCCACGGCCGCGGGGTGTTTGGCGAACTGCTGTTCGGCTCGCACACCAAGGACGTGATGGCGCGCAGCAAGTTGCCGTTGCTGATCCTGCGCTGAGCTTCGGCCGGCGCATCGGCCGGGCGTTTCAGGCCGCCGCCTGCACCACCCGCAGCACCTGCCATTCCAGCCGCGCCTGGGCGGCCAGCACCAGCGCCCCCAACACCGGCACGGCGTAGTACAGCAACTCGCCCTGCGGCCACCACCGGCGCAGGTACATGGCCAGCAGCAGCGGTGCCAACGCCAGGCCCATTCGGCCGAGTGTGGTGGCCGTGTCGCCCAGCACCGCCGAACCGGCGGCCAGGAACACCGCCGCGGAGACGAACACCAGGGTGAACAGCGTTTCGAAGATCGGCGCCGCCGAACCCACATTCCACCAGCCCGCGCGATAGGGCAGGTACAGCAGGCACATCAGCGCCAGCACCGCCGCCAGGCGCCGCGCCCGCGCGGCACCGCCGCCGTCGCCCGCCTTGTTCGCGGCCGGCTTGATGAAGGGCAGCACCGCCAGGCACAGCACGCCGGTCACCGCGTCGATCAACAGCGTCTTCGGGTAGCCCAGTGCCTCGATGGCAATGCCTTGCCAGGTGGCCGAGTAGGCGATGGCCAGGTTCATCATGGCCATGTAGGCGGTGAACTGCGTGGCGGCCACGGCCGGGTTGGTCACGTCCATGAAGATGGCCGAGCGTGTGCCATACATCAGCCCCTGCGCCACCGCGTAGGTCAGCGTGGCGATCCACACCGCGGTCACCAGGGCCGGTGCCGCCAGGCGTTTGACCGTGTCGTTCGGACTGACCGGCATGATCCACTGGTACTCGATCAGCGCGCCCATCATGTACAGCACCGGCAGGCTCATCAGCGCGAGGTAGACAAACAGCGTCCTGCGCCGCCCATAGCGGTCGGACACCCAACCACCGATCACCATGAAGGCGGCGCTGACCACGTTGGACCACAGGTTGAGCCAGGCCACGCTGTTGTCGTCCATGCCCACTTCGACCGCCAGATTCGATTGCAGTGCCAGCCCCAGGCTCATGGCGCCAGCCGGCAGCAGCGCGAAGAACAGGCCGGCGAACGCGCCGCGCGTGCCCAGGAAGCTGCGGAAGGCTTCCATCGAGAACTGCTTCATTTCGCGCGTGGCCGATGCCAGGCCGGCCGCGCGCCGCTCGGCGATCGGGGTGCGAGCTTCCTTCAGCGGCAACACGATGAACACGGTGACCAGCGCGATGCAGCCGGCCACGAACACGAATCCGCCCTTCAGCCCGAACAAGGGCATCATGAACAACACCCCGCTGCCACCGACGGCCGTGCCGATGGCCGCACCCGCGAACATCACGCCATTGGCCAGCCCGCGTTCGTCCTCGTGCAGGGTGCTCACGGCCAGGGCGTCGATGGCCACGTCCTGCATGGCGCCAAAGCTGTTGTGGATCAGCAGCACGCCAGTGAGCACACCCAATTGCGCCGGCAGGTTCAGACCGGTGCAGGCCAGCAGCGTGAGCATCATCATCAGCTGCGTGCCCAGGATCCAGCCACGGCGACGACCGAGCCGCTCGGAGCTGAACACGTCGATGAAAGGGCCGAAGGCCCACTTGAAGGCCCAGGGCAGGTAGAAGCTGCCGACGAAGGCGCCGATCTCGGCGGGCCCCACGTCCTGCCGCCGCAACTGAGTGGCCACGGCGGTGGCGGCAAACCCCAGCGGGATGCCCTCGGTGACGTAGAGGAAGAAGAAGGCCGTCAGCCGCCCGAGGCGCGTGGCGAGCAAGTTGGGGATTGGAGGCATGCGCGCAGTCTCGCAGCTTCCGCGCGGCCTGCAGCCAGGGGTTCACGCGAACCCCGAGGCGACCTCAGCCGCGCTTGGCCACCAGCGTGAGGATGTCGTAGCTGGCCACCAACTCGCCCAGCTGGTTGGTCACCTCGACGTCCCAGGCCACCACGCCCTGGCCCACGCCCGCGGCGTCGCGCCTGTTGCGGTCGGTCTTGCGCTTGGCGGTCAGGCGCGCCTGGATGGTGTCGCCGATGCCCACGGGTTTGACGAAGCGCAGCGTGTCCAGCCCGTAGTTGGCCAGCACCGGGCCCACGCCCGGTGAGACGAACAGGCCGGCTGCCGCCGAGAGCACGAAATAGCCGTGCGCGATGCGCTTGCCGAAAGCACTTTCCTTGGCCGCGATCTCGTCGAAGTGCATGTAGAAATAGTCGCCCGAGATGCCGCCGAAGGCCACGATGTCGGCTTCGCTGACGGTGCGGCGGTGGGTGAGCAGGCTTTCGCCGATCTGCAGGTCCTCGAAGTACCGGCGGAACGGATGCACCTCGGTCTCGACCAACTGCGCGCCGCGCACATGCTCGCCGGTGACGGCCGCCAGCATCGTCGGTGAGCCCTGGATCGCCGCGCGCTGCAGGTAGTGCCTGACGGCGCGCACGCCACCCAGCTCTTCGCCGCCGCCGGCACGGCCCGGGCCGCCGTGCTTGAGCATCGGCAACGGCGAGCCGTGGCCGGTGGACTCGACCGCGGCCACCCGGTCCAGCACCAGGAAGCGGCCGTGCCAGGCGGCCAGCTGCGGAATCATCCTGGCGGCCACCGCCGGGCTCTTGGTGACCAGGGTGCCCACCAGGCTGCCCTTGCCGCGCCTGGCCAGCGCCAGGGCCTCGTCCAGGCCGTCGTACGGCATCAGCGTGCTCACCGGGCCAAAGGCCTCAATGTCGTGCACGGCGTCGTGCTGCATCGGCTGGCGGCAGGCCAGCAGCGTGGGCGAGAAGAACGCGCCACCCGCCACGCCCTCGCCCCGCGGGGCGAAGCCGTCGCGCTCGCCGAAGACGATGTCCGCGCACTTCGACAGTTGGGCCACGCGCTCGGCCACATCGGCCTGCTGCGCCTTGGAGGCCAGCGCGCCCATGCGCACGCCGTCGACGGCCGGGTCGCCGACGACCGTCTTGGCCAGGCGCACACGCAGCTTCTCGGCCACCACATCCAGATGCTTGCGCGGCACGATGGCGCGGCGAATGGCGGTGCATTTCTGGCCGGCCTTGGTGGTCATCTCGCGCGCCACCTCCCTGACGAACAGCTCGAACTCCTCGTCATCGGGGTTCACGTCGTCGGCCAGGATGGCACAGTTGAGCGAATCGGCCTCGGCGTTGAAAGGGATCGATTGCCGCACGAGATTGGGGTGCACGCGCAGCTTGGCGGCGGTGTCGGCCGAGCCGGTGAAGGTGACGACGTCGGCACCGTCGAGCCGGTCAAACAGGTCGCCGGTGCCGCCGATCACCAGCTGCAGTGCGCCCGGGGGCAGCAGGCCCGAGTCGAGCATGATGCGCACGGCCGCCTCGGTCAGGTAACTCGTCGCCGTGGCGGGCTTGCCGATGCAGGGCATGCCGGCCAGGAAGCTGGGGGCAAACTTCTCCAGCAGACCCCACACCGGGAAGTTGAAGGCGTTGATGTGCACGGCCACGCCGCCGCGCGGCACCAGGATGTGCGTGGCCGCGAAGCCACCCTGCTTGCCCAGCGCGATGACCGGGCCTTCGTGCACCACGTTGCCCGAGGGGAGCTCGTTGCTGCCCACACTGGCATAGGCGAACAAGGTGCCCGAACCGCCTTCGATGTCGATCCAGCCATCGGCGCGCGTGGCGCCTGTGTGGGCCGAGACGGCGTACAGCGCCTCCTTGTGCTCGAGCAGCAGCTTGGCCAGGGCCTTGAGGCGCTGCGCGCGTTCCTGGAAATCCATCGCCATCAGCGCGGGCACGCCGACGCGGCGTGCTTGGTCGACGGCGGCGCCGAAGTCCAGCGCTTCGGCATGGGTGGCGGCCACGGCCCGGCCGTTGATGGCGCTGTGCAATGTTTGCGCGGCCTCGTGGCCGACCCACTGGCCGGCGATGTGGCTTTGGAGGATGCGGGTCATCTTGTGCTGGTCGTGACAGTAGGGTGGCTCGGGCGATCAACGCTCGTCGAACGACAGGACCACGCGCTCGGTGAGCGGGTGCGCCTGGCAGGTGAGCACGAAGCCGTTGGCGAGGTCGGTCTTGTCCAGCGCAAAGTTGCGGTCCATGCGCACCTGGCCTTCCACCAGCTTGGCGCGGCAGGTGCCGCACACCCCCGAGGTGCAGGAGAACGGCACCTCCAACCCGCATGCCGAGGCCGCGTCCAGGATGCTCGGTTGATCCAGGCGGAAACTGAACTCGCGCTTCAGGCCATCGCGCAGGATCACCACGGTGGCCAGTTCCGCATCACCCGGCTTGGCCGCGTGCAACACCGCACCGGCGGCGCTTTCGCCGGTCTGCGCCACGCCAAAGCGCTCGATGTGGATGCGCTCGTCTGGCACGCCGGCGGCGCGCAGCGCGGCCTCGGCCTCGTCGTTCATCTGGTAGGGGCCGCAGATGTAGGCGTGGGCGATGTCGGCCGCGGGCAGCAGCCCGGCCAGGAACTCGGCGATCTTGGCCTGGTTCATCAGGCCGTTGTTGATCGGCACGCCCACGTCCTCGTCCGAGAACACGTACTGCAGCACCAGGCGGGTGAGGTAGCGGTTCTTCAGGTCCTCCAGCTCCTCCTTGAACATGGTGGACTGCAGCGAGCGGTTGCCATACACCAGCGTGAAGCGCGAATGCGGCTCGCGCGCCAGCACGGTCTTCATGATCGACAGGATGGGCGTGATGCCGCTGCCGCCGGCAAAGCCGACGTGGTGGCGGTGCGATTCGGGCTCGATGGGCACGTAGAAGCGGCCCTGCGGCGCCATCACCTGCACCACGTCGCCGGGTTTCAGGCTCGAATTGATCCAGTTGCTGAAGACACCGTCCTTGACGCGGCGTACGCCCACGCGCAACTCTCCATCGTCCACGCCGGCGCAGATCGAATAGGAGCGACGCAGGTCCTGCCCGTTCACGTTGGCGCGCAACGTGAGGTACTGGCCCTGCGTGAAGCCGAAGGTCTGGCGCAACTCAGGCGGGATCGCGAAGGTGACGATCTTGGCCTCGCTGGTGTCGGCCTCGATGGCCCGCACCGTCAACGGATGAAACAACGTACTCAATTCAGTTCTCCAGATTGGCTTCGGCCGCCACCAAGCGGACGCCGTGGAACCGGCTTTGCCGGGCCACCGGGGTCGCCCCCCTGGGGGGAGGCGCCGAAGGCGCTTCGGGGGGGACGATTCATATCGGTTTGAAATGTTCGAAGGGTTCGCGGCAGGAAATGCAACGGTACAGCGCCTTGCAGGCGGTGGAGCCAAAGGCGGAAAGCCGCTCAGTCTGGGTGCTGTTGCAGCGCGGGCATTCGACAGCGGGTGCGGCGCTGACCTGGCGCCGCACCAGGCGGATCGGCGCTTCGGTCGGGGCGCTCTCGCCGCAGCGTCCGGGTGGCGCGATACCGTATTCGCGCATCTTGCGGCGGCCGTCGTCGCTGATCCAGTCCGTGGTCCACGCGGGCGAGCGCTGCATGCGCACCTGCGCCGGGCCAAGGCCCGCGCCGCGCAGCGCGCCGAGCACGTTCTGCTCGATCAGTTCGGTGGCCGGGCAGCCGCTGTAGGTGGGCGTGAGCACCACCTCCAGGCTTTGGCCGTCGACGGCCAGCAGCACATCGCGCACGATGCCCAGATCGCACACCGAGACGGCGGGCACTTCCGGGTCGGGCACCTGGGCCAGCACGCGCCAGGCGCGGGCCAGGCGCTGCGCAGCGGTTTCGACCTCGGTCGTCGCCAGGTCGGCCGGCATCACCAAACGCCGCCCGGGTAGGCGCGCTGCAGGTACTGCATCTGCGTGAGCAGGGTGCCCATGGCCTCGGTGTGCACGCCCTGTTTGCCGGTGCTGAGGAAGGGGCTGGGCGCGGGCACGCCCAGGCCCACATCGCCCAGCAGCGAACCCATTTCGGCCTCCCAGGCCTCGCGCAGATCGGCGGTCTTCGGGCCGATGCCCGTGGCTGCGGCAGCCTCGTCCACGGCGTCGCTGCTGAACAGCTCGGTGCTGTAGCGCCACAGGCCGGAAAGCGCATCGCGCAAGCGGCGGGCGGATTCTTCGGTGCCATCACCCAGGCGCAGCACCCAGTCGGCCGCGTGCTGCTGGTGGTAGCGCGATTCCTTCACCGCCTTGCCGGCAATCGCGGCCAGCTCGGGTTCGCTGGAGTCGGCCAACCGCTCCCACATCAGCGTGAGGAAGGTGGTCACCATGGCGTTGCGCAGCACCGTGAAGGCGAAGTCGCCGCGGGGCAATTCCACCAGCGTGGGGTTCAAGTAGTCGCGCTCGTCGCGCAGGAAGGCGAGCTGGTCCTCGTCGAAGCACTCGCCACCGGCGCGCTGGTTCATCTGGCCGGCCAGCGTGAGCAGGCCACGGGCCTGGCCGATCAGGTCCAGCGCCATGTTGGTGATGGCAATGTCTTCTTCGATGATGGGCGCGTGGCCACACCACTCGCCCAGGCGCTGGGACAGGATCAGGCAAGTGTCGGCCAGGCGCAGCACGTATTGCGTCGGTAGGTCGCGAACAGGATGTATGGATGCCGTCATGGTTTCAACTTGGCGCCGTGATGTTGGTTGCGCTGATGTGACCCAGTGGACGCCGTGGAACCGGCTTGGCCGGGCCACCGGCGTCGCCCCCTTGAGGGGGAAGCGCCGCAGGCGCTTCGGGGGTGGGCGATGCTCTACATGTGGTTCACGGAGTCGGGCAACTCGTAGAACGTGGGGTGGCGGTAGACCTTGTCGTCGGCCGGGTCGAAGAGCTGGCCCTTCTCGTTCGGGTCGCTGGCCACGATGTGGTTCGAGCGCACCACCCAGATGCTCACGCCTTCCTGGCGCCGGGTGTAGACCTCGCGCGCCATGTGCAGCGCCATCTTGTCGTCGGCGGCGTGCAGGCTGCCGCAGTGCTTGTGGTCCAGGCCGGCGCGGCTGCGCACGAACACTTCCCACAGTGGCCATTCGTTTTGAGTGTTGCTCATGCTGCTTGCTCCGAAGTCTTGACTTGTTTTCTGGCGTGTGCCATTGCGGCCTCGCGCACCCAGGCACCGTCATCCCAGGCCTTGATGCGGGCGGCCAGGCGCTCGCGGTTGACCGGGCCGTCGCCGCCCACCACGCGCCAGAACTCGGCCCAGTCGATGGGGCCGTGGTCGTGGTGGCCGCGGGCCTCGTTCCATTTCAGCTCTGCGTCGGGCAGGGTCACGCCCAGCACATCGGCCTGCTGTTTGGTGGCGTCGATGAACTTCTGGCGCAAGGTGTCGTTGCTGACGCGCTTGATGCCCCAGCGCATGCCGTTGGCCGAGTTGGGACTCTGGTCGTCCGGCGGGCCGAACATCATCAGGCAGGGCCACCACCAGCGGTTCACCGCGTCCTGCACCATGGCCTTCTGCTCGGGCGTGCCCTTCTGCATCATCACCAACAGGCTGTCGTAGCCCTGGCGCTGGTGGAAGCTCTCCTCGCGGCAGACGCGGATCATGGCGCGGGCATACGGCGCAAACGAGCAGCGGCAGATCGGCACCTGGTTCATGATGGCCGCGCCGTCGACCAGCCAGCCGATGGTGCCGATGTCGGCCCAGTTGAGGGTGGGGTAGTTGAAGATCGAGCTGTACTTGGCCTTGCCCGAGTGCAGCGCATCCACCAGCGCATCGCGGCTGACCCCCAGGGTCTCGGCCGCGGCATACAGGTACAGGCCGTGACCGCCCTCGTCCTGGATCTTGGCCAGCAGGATGGCCTTGCGCTTGAGCGTGGGCGCGCGCGTCACCCAGTTGCCCTCGGGCAGCATGCCCACGATCTCGGAGTGCGCATGCTGGCTGATCTGGCGGATCAGGGTCTTGCGGTAGTCGTCGGGCATCCAGTCCTTGGGCTCGACGAAGCCGCCCTCGTCGATGTGGTCATCGAACTGCTGCTGCCGCTGCAAGGCTCGGCAGTCTGCAGCTTCTTGGTGCCCTCGGCCGGCTCGCGGCCCATGGTGTCCATGGCTTGGGTGTACATGCGTTGTCCTTCCTTGGCGTGAGATCAGGCCGGCGCCGGGCCGCACCCAGGCGGCCCAGGTCGGCCCCTGCGGTGGGCCGGTGGGCGTGGCGAATGGGAGGTCATTTCGGGCGTTGGTCCACCACCCGGCGCGCCTTGCCGGTGAGGGTGCGCTCCAGGCTGCCCGGTGCGCCGATCTTCACGCGGGTGGACACGCCCACCAGCGTCTTGATGCGGTGCTGCACGTCCTTGGCGATGGCGGCCATGTCGGCCTGCGAGGCCTGCGAGGCGGCGGGTTGCAACTCGCACAGCACCTGCACCTCGTCGAGGTGGCCATCGCGGCTGACGACGATCTGGTACTGGCCCGAGAGCTTGGGCTGCGCCAGCACGATCTCTTCGACCTGCGTCGGGAACATGTTCACGCCACGGATGATCAGCATGTCGTCGGAGCGGCCGACGATCTTGCCCATGCGGCGGAAGCTGCGCGAGGTGGGTGGCAGCAGGCGGGTGAGATCGCGCGTGCGGTAGCGGATGATGGGCAGCGCTTCCTTGGTGAGCGAGGTGAACACCAATTCGCCCTCGGCACCGTCGGGCAGCACCGCGCCGGTTTCCGGATCGATGATCTCGGCCAGGAAGTGGTCTTCCCAGATCACCGGGCCATCCTTGCTCTCGATGCACTCGTTGGCCACGCCCGGGCCCATCACTTCGCTCAGGCCGTAGATGTCCACGGCGTCGAGCGCAGCCTTGGCCTCGATCTCCTTGCGCATGGCCTCGGTCCAGGGCTCGGCACCGAAGATGCCCACGGCCAGCGACATGCTGCGCGGGTCGATCCCCTGCCGCTCGTACTCCTCGATGATCACCTGCATGTAGCTGGGGGTGACCATGATGATGTCCGGCTTGAAATCCTGGATCAGTTGCACCTGCTTCTCGGTCTGGCCGCCAGACATGGGGATCACCGTATAGCCGCCGCGCTCGGCGCCGTAGTGCGCGCCCAGGCCGCCAGTGAACAGCCCGTAGCCGTAGGCGATGTGCACGATGTCGCCGGGCCGCCCGCCAGCGGCGCGGATCGAGCGGCCCACCAGGTGCGCCCAGGTGTCGATGTCGTTCTTGGTGTAGCCCACCACGGTGGGCTTGCCGGTGGTGCCCGACGAAGCGTGGATGCGCACCACCTGCTCGCGTGGCACGGCAAACAGGCCGAAGGGGTAGTTGTCGCGCAGGTCCTTCTTGCTGGTGAAGGGGAACCTGGCAATGTCGGCCAATGTCCTGCAATCCTCCGGGCGCACGCCCTGGGCGTCGAACAGCGCGCGGTAGTGCGGCACCTTGTCGTAGGCGCGCCGCAGCGTGGCTTGCAGGCGCTGCAACTGCAGCGCCTGGATCTCGTCGCGGCTGGCGATCTCGATCGGGTCGAGGCTGGCTCGATCGGGGCACTTCACGGGCATGGGCGGCGTCTCCTGGATGGGTGCGGGGTCAAATCATCGACCGACCGGACGGTCAATTTTAGGGAGGCCGACCGGTCTGACGCAAGTCAAGAAGGGCCGGGGTTTACCCGCGCCGTGCGGCGCTCAACCGCTGGGCGGCCGTGGCGCCGTTTCAGCGAAATGTGGCTCTGCCACTTTCCTTGATCCCCACGGGGACGGCCGGCTTTGGTCGGCCTTGGGGCGCTCAGTGGTCGATCATGGCCTGCGTCACCAGCGTGATGCCGCGCTCGGTGATGTGAAAACCGCGTGCGCGGTCGGCGGCAACGTCCACGCCGGCGCTGAAGCCGTCCGGCAGCACGCAGCGCTTGTCGATCACCGTGCGCCACAGCCTGACATGGCGGCCGATCACCACGTTGGGCAGCACCACCGAGTCCTCGACCAGGCTGCCCTCGGACACGCGCACCTTGGAGAACAGCACCGAGCGCCGCACCTCGGCGCCGCTGACGATGCAGCCGCTGGACACCAGCGAATCCACGGCCATGCCGCGCCGCCCGGCGCTTTCGAACACGAACTTCGCCGGCGCCAATTGGCGCTGAAGGCTCACGATCGGCCAGCTGTCGTCGTACAGGTTCAACTCGGGCACCACATTGGTCAGGTCGATGTTGGCGGCCCAGTAGGCGTCGAGCGTGCCCACGTCACGCCAATAGGGGTGCCCGCCCACCATGTTGACGCAGCTGGTCTCGAAACTGTGCGCATACACCTGCGCCCGGTGGATCAGCGCCGGGATGATGTCCTTGCCGAAGTCGTGGCTGGACGTCGGGTCGGCAGCGTCGCGGGCCAGCTCGTCGATCAGGAAGGCGGCGTTGAACACGTACACCCCCATGCTCGCCAGGGCGTGCGTGGGGCGCTCGGGCAGCGCTTGCGGCTTCGACGGTTTCTCCTCGAAGCCGGTGATGCGCCCGCTGGCGTCTGTGGCCATCACGCCCAGTTGGGTGGCATCCTCCACCGGCACTTCCAGGCAGGCCACCGACATGTCGGCACCGCGCTCGACGTGTTCGGCCAGCATCACGGTGTAGTCCATCTTGTAGACGTGGTCACCGGCCAGCACCAGCACCAGATCGGGCCGGGACTCGCGCACGATGTCGGCGTTCTGCCACACGGCGTTGGCCGTGCCGCTGTACCAGCGCTCGCCGTGTTGCTGCTGCGCCGGCACCACATCGACATACTCACCCAGCGTGGCGGCCAGGAAGCCCCAGCCGCGCTCGATGTGGCGGATCAGGCTCTGCGCCTTGTACTGCGTGAGCACGCCGATGTGGCGAATGCCGGAGTTGACGCAATTGCTCAGCGCGAAATCGATGATCTTCAGCTTGCCCGCGAAAGGCACCGCCGGTTTGGCGCGTCGATCGGTCAACTGGTGCAGGCGGCTGCCTCGGCCGCCCGCCAGCACGATGGCGTAGGTGCGTTGGGCAAGGTGGAACTTGTGCAGGTCGCTCATGGTCCGCTCCCAGTCTGGTCGGTCGATGAGAGAAGACTATGCCGACAGGGGTTGGGTTCCTTGCCTGAAGTCAAGCCTTGCCAAGAAGCAAGGTCGGGGGCCGATCAAGCCTGCGCCAGAGCAAACTGGCGGTGGCCGCATGGATGCGACGCCGCCGGCGCGGCACGCCTCGGGGCGGGCCATTCACAATCCCACCCACCCGTGCATTCCGCCGGGCCTGCGAAGAAAGCACCGCGCCATGCCCATCCAGTGGTTTCCGGGTCACATGCACTCGACCCAGAAAGCCATCGCCGAGCGCATGCCCGAAATCGATGTCGTCATCGAGCTGCTCGACGCTCGGCTGCCCGGCTCCAGCGCCAACCCGCTGCTGGCGCGGTTGACCGGTGGCAAGCCGTCGTTGAAGGTGCTGAACAAGCAGGACCTGGCGGAGCCCGCGCTCACCGCGCTTTGGCTGGCCCACTACCAGGCCCGGCCCGGCACCAAGGCCCTGGCGCTCGATGCTGGCGAGACGGCGCCCGCGCGGCAACTGATCCCGGCCTGCCGCGCGCTGGCACCGCTGCGCGGCGGCATGGTCAAGCCGCTGCGGGTGCTGATCTGCGGCATCCCCAACGTGGGCAAGTCCACGCTGATCAACACGCTGCTCGGCCAGCGTTCGGCCAAGACCGGTGACGAGCCCGGCATCACCAAGATCGAGCAGCGCCTGGTGCTGGCCAATGACTTCTACCTGTTCGACACGCCCGGCATGCTGTGGCCGCGCATCGAGGTGGAGCGCAGCGGCTACCACCTCGCTGCCAGCGGCGGCATCGGACGCAACGCCTACGACGAGCCCGAGGTGGCCTTGGCGCTGCTGGCCAACGTGAGATCGCGCCACGGCGATCGGCTGCAGCTTCGCTACAAGCTGGGCGAGCTCGTCGGCCTCAGCGACGAAGCCTTGCTGGCCGACATCGGCCGCAAGCGCGGGGGCCTGCTGCCCGGCGGGCAGGTGAACCTGCAAAAGGCGGCGGAGATCGCGCTCACCGATTTCCGCACCGGCGCATGGGGTCGCATCACGCTGGAATCACCGGAAGAGTTCTTGCAGTGGCAGGCGGGCGCTGCGGCTGCAGATGCCGAGCGCCAGGCGCAGCGGGCCGCGCGCAACAAGCGCAAGCCCAAGCAGCACGCGACGGGCGCCGCGAAGGCCCCGAGCGATTGAAAGGCCGGGGTCGCGGCGGCCGGGGCGTTCGAAGTTCTGCAGGCTGGACGACGGCGCTGCCTGGCGCGACACTGTGCGCCTGCCGCTGATCCACCGGAGCCCCAGATGGCGCGACAAACCCTGCCCCCTGCCGCTGCAAAGCCCGCGCCGCCTCGCCGGGTCGAAGCGCCGCCAAGCCTTCGACCGCCACCAAGCCGCGCAAGACCGCACCGCGCCAGGTGGTGGTGCTGGTGGCCACGCGCAAAGGCGCCTGGTTCTTCCACAGCGATGACAAGCGCAAGCGCTGGCGCGTGGACGGGCCGCATTTCCTCGGTCACACCATCAGCCACGTGCAGCTGGACCCGCGCGACGGCCGCACGCTGCTGGCCGCGGCCAAGACGGGACACCTGGGGCCGACGATCTTCCGCTCCAGCAACGGTGGCCGCAGCTGGAAGGAGGCGACCCAGCCGCCGGCCTTCGCCAAGGCGCCCGAGGGCACGGTGGGCCGGGCGGTGGACCACACGTTCTGGCTCACGCCCGGCCACGCCAGCGAGCGCGGCAGCTGGTACGCAGGCACCTCGCCGCAGGGGCTGTTTCGTTCGCAGGACGGTGGCGACACCTGGGCCCCGCTGGCCGGCATCAACGATGACCCGCAGTACCGCGAGTGGATGGGCAACGCGCAGGACGGCACGCCGGATGGTCCCAAGCTGCATTCCATCCTCGTCGATCCGCGCGATGCGGAGCACCTGTACTTCGCCATGTCCAGCGGCGGCGTGCACGAGTCCACCGATGGCGGACGCCACTGGCACACGCTGGTCAAGGGGCTGGAGGTGGTGGAAGGCTTCGACGTGTCCATGCTCACCTTCCACGACCCCCACGTGGTGCGCCTGTGCCCCAGCCACCCCGATCGGCTGTACCAGCAGAACCACTGCGGCATCTACCGCCTGGATCGCCCCGGCGACACCTGGTTGCGCGTGGGCCGCAAGATGCCCAAGCGCGTGGGCGACATCGGCTTCCCGATGGTGGTGCCCCGCGCAACCCCGACGTGGCCTGGGTGTTTCCGATGGACGGCACCAGCGTGTGGCCGCGCACCAGTCCGCAAGGCCAGCCGGCGGCTTACATCACGCGCAATGGCGGCAAGACCTGGCAGCGGCAGCAGGCCGTCGGGTTGCCCGAGTCCCAAGCCTGGTGGACCATCAAACGCCAGGCCATGACGGCCGATGCGCCTGGAGCTGCCCGCCCTGTACCTGGGCACCACGCAAGGCGAGCTGTGGCTGGGCCGCGGCGAGGGTGAGCGCTGGAGCTGCATTGCGCGCCATTTGCCGGAGATCTACGCCGTCGAGGTGGGCGAGCTGGCGCCGTGACGATGGCCTCGGTGCGGCGGCCAACAGGGTGCGGCCTCAGACGCGGGCCTCCATGCAAGTGCTGATCCCGTCCGCGCTGCAGTCCTACACCGGCGCCTCGCGTGTGCAGGCCAGTGGCGCCACCCTGGGCGAGGTGCTGGCCGACCGGTAGCTCCAGTTCCCCGGACTGCGCTTTCGCATGGTGGACGAGCAGGACCGGCTGCGCCCGCACATGCGCGTGTTTGTCGAGGGCCTGGCCCTGCACGACCTGGCGCACGCGCTGCCGCCAGGCGCCGGGGTGAACATCGTGCAGGCGCTCAGCGGGGGGTGACTGGGCGGGCGCTGGGCCGTGCTCGGACATACTGCAACGATGATCTCCACCAAACTCGACGGCAAGCGGGTGCTGCTCACCCAGTGCAAGGACTTCATGGGCCCGGTGCTGACCGAGGTCTTCGAGCGAGCCGGCGCCACCGTGATCGGCGACGAGCGCGCGCTGGACCAGGACCCGGGGCTGCCCAAGGCGATCGTCGAGGCCGCCGGGCGGGTCGACGTGCTGCTGGTGCACCTGGCGATGCCTGCACCCAGCACGCCGGCTGGCGACATCGACGACGCAGAGTGGCGCAGCGTGTTCGCCCACCTGGTCGACCCCATGCCCCGGCTGGTGGCCGCGGTGCTGCCGCAGATGACCCTGCGCCGACAGGGCCGCATCCTGGTGATGGGCAGCGCGGCGGCACTGCGCGGCCAGAAGCGCACCGGCAGCTACAGCGCGGCGCGGGGCGCACAGCTGGCCTACGTGCAGGCGGTGGGTCTGGAGCTGGCGCCGCTGGGCATCCAGCTCAACGCCATTGCGCAGAACTTCGTGGCCAACCCCACCTACTACGGGCCCGAGGTGCAGGCCAACCCGCGCTTCCAGGAACGGCTGAAGCGCGAGGTGCCGCTGGGCCGCCTGGTCAGCGCGGAAGAGGACGCGCTGTATGCGGCCTATCTCTGCAGCGACGCGGCGGCCTGCTTCGTCGGCCAGGCCTTCCCGATCAGCGGCGGCTGGGCCAACCGCTGATCGGGCCACCCCCCCATCGATCCAACATGCACCAACCCGCCACCGAAGCGCGTCCGTCCCTCTACTACCGCTACCAGGTCTTCGCGCCCTGGCTGCCCTCGGCGCACCCGGCGCACCCGGCGCAGCTGCCGTCGGCGGGTCCGCCGCTGCAGCGTTCGCGCGTGGCGGTCGTCGGTTCGGGCCGGCCGGCATGGTGACGGCGCTCGAGCTGGCGCGGCACGGCGTGGCCAGCGTGGTGCTCGAGTCCGAGCTGCAGGTGTCGCAGGGCAGCCGCGCGATCGTGTTCACGCGCCGCTCGATGGAGATCCTGCAGCAGGTGGGGGTGGCCGACCGCATCACCGCCAGCGGCCTGCCCTGGCGTTTCGGCAACTCGTTCTACCGCGGACAACGCGTGTTTCGCATGGAGGCGCCACACGATCCGGACGACCGCTACGGCCCGCTGATCAACCTCCAGCAGCAGTACCTGGAGGAGTACCTGGTCGATGCCTGCCTGGCCCAGCCGCTGATCGATTTCCGCTGGGGCAACAAGGTGGTGGCGGTGCAGCAGAGGGAGGGCGTTGCGAGCGTCGAGGTGGACACGCCCGAGGGCCCATACACGCTGGACACCGACTGGCTCGTTGCGGCCGATGGCGCGCGCTCGGGCATCCGCACCGCGATGGGCCTGCAGATGGAGGGCGCGTCCTACGAGGGCTTCTTCGTCATCGCCGACATCCGCATCGACCTGCCGTACCCCACCGAGCGTCGCGCCTATTTCGATCCGGACTGGAACCGCGGCAACACCATCCTGATGCACCAGAGCCGCACGGCATCTGGCGCGTCGACTACCAGCTGCCGCCTGGCGAAACCCCGAGCAGGCGCTGCGCCCCGAATCGATGAAGCAGCGCATCGACGCACAGCTGGCGATGATCGGTCACGCAGGTGCCAAGTGGGACATGGACTGGAGCTCGGTGTATTCAGCCCGCGCGCTCACGCTGCCCGACTACGTGCACGGCCGCGTGCTGTTCACTGGCGACGCGGCGCACATGCTGCCCATTTTTGGCGTGCGCGGTGCCAACACCGCCTTCCAGGATGCGCAGTCGCTGGCCTGGCACCTGGCCTTCGTGCTCAAAGGGCCTGGCCGGGCCGGCGCTGCTGGCCAACCACAGCGCCGAGCGCGTGGGCGCGGCGCGCGAGATCATTGACGAGGCCGGCAAGAGCACGCGCTTCATGGCGCCGCCCAGCCGCGGCTTCCGGCTGCTGCGCGATGCGGTGCTGTCGCTCTCACTGACGCAGGCCTTCGTGCGCCCGCTGTACCACTGGCGCACCTCGCGGCCGCATGAATACAGCGCGTCGGTGCTCAACAGCCCGGGCGATGACAACGCGCTGTTCACCGCCGGCCCGGCCCATGGCGCGCCGCCGCAGAACGTGCGCCTGGCACCGGACGACTTCCTGCTCGACCACCTGGGCGGCGGATTCGAGCTGATGTACTTCAGCGAAGCCGCCACCCTGCCCACGGCCTTGCTGCAAGTGGTGCAGGCCGCCCAGGCCCGAGGCGTGCCGCTGCGTGTCACCGCCGTGGGTGCGGCAGCTCCAGTGGCCGGCGCCGACTTGGCGTTGCCCGATGTCGACGGCCACCTGCGCGCACGCTACGGCGTGCAGGCCAGCGGGGCGGCCTATCTGCTGCGCCCCGACCAGCATGTCTGTGCACGCTGGCTCACGCTGGACGCCACGCGGCTGCAGGCCGCACTGAACACTGCCTTGCCCCCATGAGCGCCGCCACCATGGATCCTGCCCTCACCATCCCCGGCCTGGAAACGGTCTACGACGCACTGGCCACCGCCATCGACCAGGCCGGCCCCGACAAGGCCGAGCTGTTCCTGGTGAAGCTGGCGCTGCTCAACGCCAATGCGCTCGGCCAGCCCGAGCTGTTTCAGCAGCACCTGCAGGCGGCGCTGCAGGACCTGAGCGCCAAGGACGCCGCCATGCGGCCCGTCCCCGTGGGGATCAAGCCAAGTGGCACCACATTTGTGAGCACCGATGCCGCCCCTGCGCCAAATCGCTGGCGCACTGATCTGCCGCAAGCCCATGGGTCGAACACGGGCATGCCGCGGGCCGCGGCGGCAGTTAAAGTCTCGCCCATTCGCCCGCGGGGCCCGTCGGCCCTGTGGTGACCCTTCTGCCCATGACCATGAAACGACTGGATGATTTCCGCCTGCGGCTGGGCCGCGACGAGCTGGTGCCCATCATGGTGGGTGGCATGGGCGTGGACATCTCGTCGGCCGACCTGGCGCTGCAGGTTGCGCGCCTGGGCGGCGTGGGCCACATCTCCGACGCCATGGTCAAGACGGTCACCGACCGCCGCTACAAGACCAAGTACGTCAAGGCCAAGCAGGCGCTGTACAAGCTCAACGTCGAGTCCGAAGACAAGTCGGCCGTCAAGTTCGACCTCGGCCACCTCGCCGAAGCCACGCGCCTGCATGTGGAAGGCACCATGACCCGCAAGCAGGGCAGCGGCATGGTGTTCATCAACTGCATGGAAAAGCTGACGATGAACGCGCCCAAGGAGACGCTGGCCTGCCGCATGGCCGCCGCGCTCGATGCGGGCATCGACGGCATCACGCTGGCCGCGGGCCTGCACCTGGGCTCGTTCGCGCTGATCGAGAGCCACCCGCGCTTCCGGCATGCCAAGCTGGGCATCATCGTCTCGTCGCTGCGCGCGCTGCAGTTGTTCCTCAAGAAGAACAGCCGCCTGAACCGCCTGCCCGACTACGTGGTGGTCGAGGGCCCGCTGGCCGGCGGTCACCTGGGTTTCGGCATGGACTGGGCGCAATACGACCTGGCCACCATCGTGGCCGAGATCCTGCAGTACCTGAAGGCCGAACAGCTCGACATCCCGTGCTGCCCGCCGGCGGCATCTTCACCGGCAGCGATGCAGTGCGCTTCATGGAGATGGGCGCCTCGGGCGTGCAGGTGGCCACGCGCTTCACCGTCACCCGCGAATGTGGTCTGCCCGACGACGTCAAGCAGGAGTACTTCAAGGCCAACGAGGACGACATCGAGGTCAACACGATCTCGCCCACCGGCTACCCGATGCGCATGCTCAAGTCGAGCCCGTGCATCGGCGACGGCATCCGTCCCAACTGCGAGGCCTGTGGCTACCTGCTCGATGCCAATGGCAAGTGCGCCTACATCACGGCCTACAACCGCGAGTTGGCGGCCCACCCGGGTGAAAAGCGCATCTCGGTCAAGGACAAGACCTGCCTGTGCACGCAGATGCGCAACTTCGACATCTGGACCTGCGGACAACTCGCCTGGCGCCTGAAGGACACCTCGGTGCGCAGGTCTGACGGCAGCTTCCAGCTGCTGAGTGCCGCGCACGTGTTCGAGGACTATCAGTACAGCACCGAGGGCCAGCTGCGCTTGCCCGAGGCCGAAGTCGCAACCGCCTGATCGCTGGTCGGTGCGCGCGCGCTGCAGGCCCAGTCCAGGGTGTCAGGGCTTCAGCAGCGCCGCCAGATCAAGGTCGACATCCGCCGCCTGCGCGGGCGTGGGCAACACCCCCGCATCCATCAGCTTGCGTGCCGTGAGGTGATCCTTCGCAGCGTTGACCGAATCCACGGCCAACAATCGACCTGAGCGGAAGTGGTAGACCGAAAAGCTCGTGCCCGCCATGTCGCCGCGCACGGCCCACTCGTCGGCGCCGGCGGACAGGCCTGCCATCTGCAGCTTGCAATCGTATTGGTCGGACCAGAACCAGGGCGTGGCGGTGAACGGCCGCGCCTGGCCCAGCAGCGCTGCGGCGGCGCTGCGGCCCTGCTCGGTGGCGTTCTGCACCGATTCCAGGCGCAGCAGGCTGCCGTCGGGCAGGCGGCGCGCGGTGCAGTCGCCGGCGGCGACGATGCGTGGATCGGCGGTGCGGCTGCACGCGTCCACCACGATGCCGCGGTCGGTTTCCAGGCCAGCCGCGCGGGCCAGTGCGTCGTTGGCGGTCACGCCCACACCCAGCAGCACCAGACCGCAGGGCAGGCGGCGCCCGTCGGCCAGCAGCACGGCGCTGGCTTGGCCCGCCGTGGTCTCGATGGCGCTGATCTGCGCGTTCAGCACCAGTTCGACGCCATGCCGTGTGTGCAGCGCCGCATACCAATCGGACAGCACCGGCGCGAGCACGCGGCCCAGCAGGCGCGGCGCGGCTTCGAGCACGGTGACGGGCAGGCCTTTCTTGCGGGCCGTCGCGGCCACTTCCAGGCCGATGAAGCCGCCGCCGATCACCACCAGCGGCAGGCCTTGCGCGGCTGCTTGCGCCATGCTGGCGGCGATGGCTTCAGCGTCGTCGCGCGAGCGCAAGGCCAGCACATTGGGTGCATCGCCGCCGGGCAGGCTCAGGCGGCGCGGCGTCGAGCCGGTGGCCAGCACCAGGCCGGTGTAGGGCAGCGTCTGGCCATCGCTCAGCGTCACTTCGCACTTCGCGCGATCGATGGCCTGCACGCCCACGCCCGGGCGCAGCTCGATCTGCTTGCGCGCCAGCGCCTCGGGGCTGCGCATCTGCAATTGCGCTGCCTCCATCTCGCCGGCCAACCAGGCCTTGCTCAGCGGGGGCCGGTGGTAGGGCGGGTGCGCCTCGTCGCCGAGCAGCGTGATGGCGTCGGTGCAGCCACCGGCGCGCAGCGCTTCCGCCGCCGCGATGCCGGCCACGCCGTTGCCCACGATGACGATCATGCCCGCGCCTCGTCCGTTCGAGGCGCTCATTCCTGCGTTTCGGGCAGCTGCACCGTGCCGCCGTCCAGCGCCGCGCTGGCCTTGATCTGGCAGGCCAGGCGGCTGTTGGGGCGGCGCTCGGCGGCCACGTTGTCGAGCATGTCGAGCTCCGTGGCGCTGGGCGCGGGCAGCACGGACATCAGCAGCCCGTCCACGTAGCAATGGCAGGTGGCACAGGCGCAGGAGCCGCCGCACTCGCCGAGGATGCCCTCGATGCCATTGGCGGTGGCGGCCTGCATCAGGCTCCAGCCGTCGGGCACGTTGACTTGGGCGCTGGTGCCGTCGGCTTCGATGTAGGTGATGTTGGCCATGGTGCGTGCGGTGTCGATGAAGCGCTCACTGTACCGTTGTCAGGTCCAGCACCAGCGGGCTGCGGAAGGTCGACGACGGCATCCAGGCCAGCTGGTCGGCCACGCGCCGGTATTCGGGCACCACCTGGTGGAACTCGTCGAAGGCGATCTTCACGCCCAAGCGCGCGATGGCCGTGCCCAGGCAGGCGTGCACGCCGCCGCCAAAGCCCAGGTGGCCGCGTGGCTTGCGGGCGATGTCGTAGGCATCGGGGTTGGCGTACTGGCGCTCGTCGCGGTTGCCCGAGCCATAGGCCAGGCAGACGAAATCGCCTTCCTTCATGGTCTGGCCGTGCAAGGTCACGTCCTTCATCAGGCGGCGACGGAAGCGCTGGGCCGAGGTGTTGAAGCGCAAGCTTTCCTCGATCGCGTCGGGCAGCCGCTCGGGGTTGGCCACCACGGCCCGGCGCGCGTCGGCGAAGCTGGCCAGGTTGTAGGCGAACATCATCATGAAGCCGCCCAGCGACTCCACGCCCGCCATGATCAGCGTCGTGGTGGTGAGCAGCACCTCGCGGTCGTCCAGACGATCGCCGTCGATCTCGGCCAGCGCGAAGTTGCTGATCAGGTCGTTGCGCGGCTCGGCGCGCCGCATCGCGATCACCTTGGCGGCGTAGTCCTGCATCCAGTTGTAGGCGGCGATGTGCTCGGGGCCCTTGGCGCGGGTGCGCGAGTCGCTCTGCACCATCAACACCGCGTTGTCGCGCACCTCCTGCTCGGGCACGATGGCCTCGTCACCCATGGGCAGGCCCAGCGCGGCCATCAGCACCTTCACGGTGAATTGCGAGGACACGTCCTTGAAGTCGAACTGGTCCACGCCCTTCAACTGGGCGAAGACCTGCTGTGCCACGGCGCGGATCGGCTCTTCCAGCGCCATCAGGTTGCGCTTCATGAAGGCGTGCTGGATCAGGCCGCGCAGGCGGTCGTGCTTCGGCGGGTCGGAGCTGCCCAGCGTGGCGCCCGCGCGGCCGGGCAGCTCGGTCATCAGGTTGCCGCTGGCCGACGAGTAGGTGGGCCAGTCCTGGCCTGCCGAGACGATGTCGGCGTAGCGGGACAGCACCCACATCTGCGCCTCGGGGCTCCAGAAGCAGGGCTGCTCGTCGCGCAGGCGCTTGTAGTAGGGGAAGGGGTCGGCGTCGATGGCCGGTGAGTAGGGGTCGAAGGCAAACATGGCGCGGGTCTCCTGGCGGGTGTGCGGCGGCGGCCGCCCAAGCTGCGGATTCTGGGCAAGGCCGGCCGCCAAGGCCCTGGACAAACCCCGCCGAGGACTTGCACTTTTCACGTACATTGCCCGATACCGCCGTCCCCCGAATGCCCATGCCGCCGTCCCCGTCCACCCGCCACTTCCCGCGGTCGGCCGCACGTGGTGTCAAGCCTCACCTGCCGGCGTTTGCGCTATACGGCGAGGAGGGCGTTCCCGCTGCGGAGCTGCTGCACATCGAGCCCATCCAGTCGCGCAGCCGCCGCTACGACTGGGAGATCGAGGCCCACGTGCACCAGGGTTTGCACCAGGTGATCTGGTTGCACCGCGGGCCGGTGCAGGCGATGTTGGACGAAACCCGTGTCACGGCCATGGGCCCGGCGATCATCGTCATCCCGCCGGGCGTGGCGCACGCCTTCCGTTTTTCACCGGCCAGCGATGGTCACGTGCTCACGGTGAATGCGGCCATGTTGGCCGAAGGCGATGCCCCCGAGGTGGGGGCCGCGCTGCAGGCCTTGTTCGCCACGCCCCGCACGCTGGCACCGGACGCGGCTTCTCCGGACGTGGGCCGCCTGCAGCACCTGTTCGAGGCCTTGCAGGCCGAGTCCGACGCCGCCGACAGCGCGGCCAGCCCGGTGCCGCGCTGGCTGGCGCGCTCGGTGATCTGGCGCCTGGCGCGGCTGAACGAGCACGAGGTCATGACCGCCGCGCAGCGTGGCGGCACCGGGCGGCGGTCGCTCTTTACGCGCTGGGTGGTGTTGATGGAGGCTCACTACCTCGAGCATTGGCCCGTGTCGCGCTACGCCGAGCGCCTGGGCCTCACGCCCGAGCGCCTGAATCGCATGGTGCGCGCCGAAACGGGTCTGAACGCGCAGGCCCTGCTGCACGCCCGCCTGGTGCGCGAGGCCTGCCGCCGGCTGGTGCACGTGGCCGCGCCGGTGTCGCGGCTGGGCTATGAGTTGGGCTTCGAGGACCCGGCCTACTTCTGCCGCTTCTTCAAGCGACACACCGGTTTCGGGCCACGCGACTACCGGGCACGGGCGGCGCTGTCAGCAGCGGGCGACGCCGTGCCGCTGGCGGCCGACTGATTGGCGATCGCTGCCGCACAATGTTGGCACACAGCTTCGAGCATCGATGCAAGCCCAACACCTGCCGGTCTTCAACCCGCGCCCGCGCATTGAGTCTGTCGAGATCGCGCCGGGCCAGCAGGCCCATGTGATCGACGACGTGCTGCTGAACCCGGAGGCCCTGGTGGACTTGGCGGTGCAGCACCGCGCGCAGTTTCAGCGCCCGGTGGGCTACGCCTACCCGGGCGTCGAATGGTGGATGCCGCCCGACTTCGCTGGCCGGCTCGATGATTTCTTCCGCATCCACATCCGTCGCCTGCTGGGTGGACGGCGCACGCTGGCGATGAGCTGCCGCCTGTCGATGGTGGACTTCGCGCCGCACGAGCTGGCGCCGCGCCAGTGGAGCTGCCACCGCGACGTCAACGATGTGCACCCCGGCCAGTGCGCGGCGGCATCGGTGCTCTACCTGTTCCACGAGCCCGCGCTGGGCGGCACCAGTTTCTATCGCCCGAAGCGACCGCCCGCCGAGATCGATCGGTTGGTGCGCGATGCCGTGGCCATGGACGGCGCGGCGTTCACGCAGCGCCATGGTGTCGCGCCGGGCTACATGGCCGGGTCGACCGACCACTTCGAGCGCACGGCCAGCCTGCCCGCGCGCTGGAACCGCATGGTGTTCTACGACGGCACCGTATTCCACAGCGGGGACATCGGTTCGCCGCAGGCCCTGGTGGCCGACCCGCGCGCCGGGCGACTCACGCTCAACGGCTTTTTCAGCTGCTCGAGCATGGCCACCTGAGCCGCGCTGCCGCACCGGCCCAGCTCACCCAACCATCAAAGGAGACACGCCATGCCATTCGATGCCATCTTGCTCGCCCCGCGCCGCGCCGCCAGCATCGCTGCCGGCCACTGGCACGACCGCACCATCAACGACGAGCTGGACGCCTGCCTCGAGCAGTGCCCCGACAAGACCGCGCTCACCTCGGTGCAGCTCGAATCGGGCCGGGTCGAGCGCTTCAGCTACCGCGAGCTTGCCCGCCTGGCCGACCGCATCGCCATGGGTCTGGTGCGCCTGGGCGTGGGGCGCAACGACGTGGTGTCGGTGCAGCTGCCCAACGGCTGGGCCTTCACCGCCACCTACCTGGCCTGCTCGCGCATCGGCGCGGTGCTCAACCCGCTGATGCCGATCTTCCGCGAGCGCGAGCTCTCGTTCATGCTGGCGCACGCCGCAAGCAAGGTCTTCATCGTGCCCAAGACCTACCGCGGCTTCGATTTCGAGAAGATGGCCATGGGGCTGAAGCACAGCCTGCCCGCGCTGCAGCACGTGGTGGTGCTGGGTGGCCACCAGACCAACAGCTTCCACTCGCTGTTGTCCGGCCCCACCTGGGAGAACGAGCCCGATGCGCGTGCCCGGCTCAGCGCCGAGCGCCCCGGGCCGGACGACATCACGCAGTTGATGTACACCTCCGGCACCACGGGCGAGCCCAAGGCCGTGATGCACAGCGCCAACACCCTGTTGGCCAACGTCATTCCCTGTGCGGCGCAGCTGCGCCTGGGCGCGGACGACGTGCTGCTGGTGGCCTCGCCGATGGCGCACCAGACCGGCTTCATGTACGGGCTGATGATGCCCATCGTGCTGCGCGCCAGCGCTGTCCTGCAGGACACCTGGGAGCCGAAGACGGCGGTGGCGCTGATTCGCGAGCATGGCTGCAGCTTCACGATGGTGTCCACGCCGCTGCTCACCGACCTGGCACGCACGGTGACCGAGCCGGCGCAGGAGGTGCCCACCTTGCGCAGCGTGCTGTGTGCCGGGGCGCCGATCCCGGGGCCCTTGGTGGAGCACGCCCGCAAGGCCCTGGGCACCAAGATCGTGTCGGGCTGGGGCATGACCGAGAACGGCGCCGTCACGATGACCGGGCTGGACGATGACGATGCGCTGGCCTCCAGCACCGACGGCCGCCCCTTGCCCGGCGTGGAGATCAAGGTGGTGGACGTGGATGGCAGCACCCTGCCGGTCGGCCAGTCCGGCCAGCTGCTGGTGCGGGCCTGTTCCAACTTCGGCGGCTACCTCCAGCGCCCGCAGTGGAACGGCACGGATGCGCAAGGCTGGTTCGACACCGGCGACCTGGCCCGCATCGACGCCAAGGGCTATGTGCGCATCACCGGGCGCAGCAAGGACGTGATCATCCGCGGCGGCGAGAACATCCCCGTGGTGGAGATCGAGTCGCTGCTGTACAAGCACCCGGCCATCGCGATGGCGGCCATCGTCGCCTATCCCGACGAGCGCCTGGGCGAGCGCGCCTGCGCCACCGTGGCACTCAAGGCGGGCCAGCGCCTCGACTTCGCAGGCATGGTGGCCCACCTCGAGGCGCAGAAGGTGGCCCGCAACTACATGCCCGAGCGCCTGCTGGTGATGCCCGCGCTGCCGGCCACGCCGTCCGGCAAGATCCAGAAGTTCAAGTTGCGCGAGATGCTGCGAGGCCACTGAGCGGCCAGCGCGCTCGCTTGCCGCCGGCATGCGATCGCGCCTTCGACGTCCGCTGCCCGCCTGCGAGCGGCAGGCCCAGCGGCACATGGGCTAAGCTACGCGAATGAACCAGACGGTACAAAAGCCCGCAGCCGCCCGCCGGGGTCGCCCACCCAAGCTGGCCGACGACGGCACCCGCACCAACGACCCCGAGCGCACCATGGCCGACATCGTGGCCATGGCCACGCGCGAGTTCGCCGACAAGGGCCTGGCCGGGGCGCGCATCGACGAGATCGCCGCGGCCACGCGCACCAGCAAGCGGATGATCTACTACTACTTCGGCAGCAAGGAAGGCCTTTACGTGGCTGTGCTCGAAGACGCCTACCGCCGCATCCGCCACATCGAGCAGGGCCTGCAACTGGACGATCTGGCGCCCGAGGATGCGCTGCGCAAGCTGGTCGGCTTCACGGTGGACTACCAGCGCGCCAACCCCGATTTCGTGCGCCTGGTGATGAACGAGAACATCCACCGCGGGCAGTTTCTGGCGCAGAGCAAGACCATCCAGCAGCTCAACGTGCCGGCCATCGGCGCCGTCGAGGCGGTCTATCGCCGGGGCGTGAAGGCCGGCGTGTTCCGCAAGGACATCGACCCGGTGGACCTGCACATGTCGATCTCTGCGCTGAGCTTCTTCAATGTCTCGAACCGCCACACCTTTGCGCTGATCTTCAAGCGCGAGCTGGACAGCCCCCAAGCCATCGTGGCGCGCCGCGACAGCATCGTCGAGATGATCGTCCGCTTCGTCAGGAAGTAGCCCGATGTGGCACCTCGGGTGGGGGTCGGGTTTTCCCTGTATAAAAAACTAACTGGTTCGTACATTATTCGGGTCCGGGCACCAACCCAGGAGACTTCCCGATGAAAAGACTGATCGACGCCTATTGCAAGCTGCTGGACGCGCTGATCGCCTTGCTGCTGCTGGGCATGGTGGTGCTGGTGTTCGGCAACGTGCTGCTGCGCTACGGCTTCAACTCGGGCATCACGATTTCCGAAGAGCTGTCGCGCTGGATGTTCGTCTGGTTGTGCTTCCTGGGTGCCGTGGTGGCGGTCAAGGAGCACGGCCACCTGGGCTCGGACATGCTGGTCAGCCGGCTCGGCCCCATGGGCAAGAAGGCCTTCATGGTCATCAGCCTGCTGGCCATGCTGGGTTGCAACTGGCTGCTGCTCACGGGAAGCTGGGCGCAGGCGCGCATCAACCTGGAGGTGGAAGCCCCGGTGACGGGCGCCTCCACCGCCATCTTCTACGCCTCGGGCGTGGTGTTCGCGGTATCGGCGTCGCTGCTGATGCTGCGCGAGCTGTGGCGGGTGCTCAGCGGGCAGGTCACCGAGGCCGAGCTGGTGATGGTGCAGGAGAGTGAAGACGTGGCGCAGGTGCAGGAGCTGCACCTGGACCGCAGCGGCACCTACAAGCACTAGCCCGCACGATAAGCGTCCGAAGCCTGGCCCAGAGAACCACCCCATGACCATCCTGATCTTCCTCGGCTCGCTGCTGGCTGCCATGGCCTTCGGCATCCCCATCGCCTACTCGCTGCTGATTTCCGGCGCGGCGCTGATGCTGCACCTGAACATGTTCGACGCACAGATCCTGGCGCAGAACGTGGTCAATGGTGCCGACAGCTTCCCGCTGCTGGCCGTGCCCTTCTTCATGCTCGCCGGCGAGATCATGAACGTGGGCGGCCTGTCGCGCCGCATCGTCAACCTGGCGCTGGCCCTGGTGGGCCACAAGCGTGGTGGCCTGGGCTTCGTGGCCATCGTGGCGGCCTGCATGATGGCCGCGCTGTCGGGCTCGGCCGTGGCCGACACCGCTGCGCTGGCCTCGCTGTTGTTGCCGATGATGGTGGCGGCCGGCCACAACAAGGCGCGGGCCGGCGGCCTCATCGCCTCGGCCGGCATCATCGCGCCGATCATCCCGCCGTCGATCGGCTTCGTGGTGTTCGGCGTGGCAGCCAACGTGTCGATCAGCAAGCTGTTCATGGCCGGCATCGTGCCGGGGCTGTTGATGGGCCTGTCCATCGCCATCGCCTGGTGGTGGGTGGCCAAGAACGAGAACGTCACGCCGCCGCCCAAGGCCAGCCTGAGCGATCGCCTGAAGGCGCTGCGCGAATCCACCTGGGCCATGGTGCTGCCGGTGATCGTGGTGGTGGGCCTGAAGTTCGGCGTGTTCACGCCCACCGAGGCCGCGGTGGTGGCGGCGGTCTATGCGATGTTCGTCTCCACCGTGATCTACCGCGAGATGAGCCTGCACCAGTTGTACGAGGTGTTCGTCACCGCCGCGAAGACCACGGCGGTGATCATGTTCCTGGTGGCTGCCGCGATGGTGTCGGCCTGGCTGATCACCGTGGCCGACATCCCGGCCAAGACCATCGAACTGCTCAAGCCCTTCATGGGCAACCAGACCCTGCTGCTGATCGCCATCATGGTGCTGGTCATGGCGGTGGGCACGGCGATGGACATGACGCCGACCATTTTGATCATGACGCCGGTGTTGATGCCGGTGGTCAAGGCCGCCGGCATCGACCCGGTGTATTTCGGCGTGCTGTTCATCATCAACAACGCCATCGGCCTGATCACGCCGCCCGTGGGCACCGTGCTCAACGTGGTGGCCGGCGTGGGAAAGATGAAGATGGACGAGGTCACGCGCGGCGTCGTGCCGTTCATGATCGCGCAGTTCATTGTCATGTTCCTGATGGTGTTCTTCCCTTGGTTGGTGACCGGACCAGCTCGCTGGTTCGCCAACTGATCCGTGCCCCCAAGCGTTCTCACCGCTCCCCAACCCTTTCCAGGAGACAACCCATGAAACGACTGTTCATCAAGACCCTGCTCGCCGCTGCCGCCTTTGCATTGGCCGGCGCAGCCACGGCGCAAGAGCGCACTTTCAAATTCGCATTGCAGAACCCCAAGGGTCACCCACTGGAGCAGGGCGCGACGAAGTTCGCCGAGCTGGTGGCGGCCAAGTCGGGCGGCAAGATGAAGGTCAATGTCTTCCCCGGCGGCACGCTGGGTGGTGACGCGGCCAACGTGTCGGCACTGCAGGGCGGCACCATCGAATTCGTGATGCTCAACTCGGGCATCCTGGCGCAGCAGGTGAAGGATTTCGAGGTCTACGACTTCCCCTTCATGTTCGCGAACGCCAAGGAGGCCGACGCGATCGTCGACGGCGGCTTCGGCCAGAAGCTGCACGCCAAGTTGGCTGAGAAGGGCATCATCGGCCTGGCCTACACCGAGCTGGGATTCCGCAACCTCACCAACAGCAAGCGGCCCATCAATACGGTGGAAGACCTGGCGGGCCTGAAGCTGCGCGTGATCCCCAACGCCATCAATGTGGACTGGGTCAAGGCCGTGGGTGCCAACCCCACGCCGATGGCCTTTCCCGAGGTGTACGCGGGCCTGGAGCAAAAGGCCATCGACGGGCAGGAAAACCCGTTGAGCGTGATCCTGGCCAACAAGTTCTACGAGGTGCAGAAGAACCTGGCCATCACCAACCACCAGTACAACCCGCAGTCCCTCATCTTCAGCAAGAAGATCTGGGACACCCTGAGCTCCGCCGAGAAGATGGTGCTGCAGGACGCTGCCACCGAGGCCGCGCAGTATGAGCGCAAGGTCAATCGCGATGCCGCGGCCACCCAACTGGGTGAGCTGAAGAAGAACGGCATGCAGGTGACCGAGCTCTCGGCCGCCGAACAGGCCAAGCTGCGCGACAAGTTCAAGCCGGTGATCGAAAAGCATGGCGCGGCCATCGCCGCCACCGTGGCCGAGCTGCAGGCCGAACTGGCCAAGCTGCGCAAGTGAACGGCATGGGGCCGACCGAGGACATGCGGGCCGCGACCAGGCCGCTGATCGGCCTGATCGGCGCCGGCATCCAGAAGTCGCTCACGCCGGCGATGCAGGAGGAAGAGGCGTCGCACCACGGGCTGCACCTGCACTACCAGCTGATCGACCTGGACCGCAGTGCCGAAGGCGCGGCGCAGCTGCCGGCGCTGATCGGCGCGGCACGCACCATGGGGTTCTCAGGGTTGAACATCACCTTCCCCTGCAAGCAGGCGGTGATCCCCTTGCTGGACGATCTGTCCGACGAGGCGCGGGCCATGGGCGCGGTGAACACCGTGGTGTTTCGCGATGGCCGGGCCATTGGCCACAACACCGATGGCTCGGGCTGGGCGCGCGGCTTTCAGCGCGCCTTGCCCGACGCGGACCTGGGCCGCGTGGTGCTGCTGGGCACCGGCGGCGCCGGCTCGGCCATTGCGCATGCGGTGTTGCGGCTGGGCGCGCGCCATCTGGTGCTGGTGGACCGCGAAGCCGATCGCGCCGTGGCCCTGGCCGAATCGCTGAACGCGCAGCATGGCGCGGGGCGCGTGAGTGCCGATGTCGATGTGAGACGTGCGCTGCCAGGCGCCACCGGCCTGATCCACGCGACACCCACCGGCATGGCCAAGTTGCCCGGCCTGCCCCTGCCCGCCGAGGCGCTGCACCCGGGCCTGTGGGTGTCGGAGGTGGTGTACTTCCCGCTGGAAACCGAGTTGCTGCGCGAGGCCCGGGCGCGTGGCTGCGCCGTGTCCGATGGCGGTGGCATGGCCGTGGGCCAGGCCATCGGTGCCTTCGAGCTGTTCACGGGCCGCGCAGCCGACGCGGCCCGCGTGGACGCGCATTTCCGCCGGCTCGTCGCCGCCAAGGATTGACCGGACCCGCCCCCCCATGCTCAAGGAGACACGCCCCATGACCGAAGCCGCGCGCGACCGCGAAGCCATTGGCGAGGTGCCCAACCCGCTGGGTCTGGACGGCATCGAATTCATCGAGTACGCCACCACGCGCCCGCAGGCGCTGGGCCAGGTGCTGGAGATGATGGGCTTCAGGCCCGTGGCGCGGCACCGCTCGCGCGAGGTGCTGCTGTATCGCCAGGGCAGCATGAACGTGGTGATCAATGCCCACGTCAGTGCCCGTCCCAACAGCGTGCAACCCACCGAGACCCCGGTGATCGCCGCCGTGGCGCTGCGCGTGCGCGATGCCGCGGCCGCCTACCAGCGTGCCTTGAGCCGGGGCGCCTGGGCCGTGCCCACGCACGTGGAGGTGATGGAGCTGAACATCCCCGCCATCCATGGCGTGGGCGCCAGCCGCATCTACTTCGTCGACCGCTACCGCGACTTCTCCATCTGGGACGTGGACTTCGTGCCCATCCCCACGGTGGACCAGCGCCCGCCGGCGCTGGCGGGGCTGCACTGGTTCGGCATCGTGCAGTACATCGGCACCGACCGCATGGACGACTGGACCGAGTTCTACCGCGAGCTGTTCGGCTTTGCCGAGCTGTCCGACGAACAGCGCTTCGGCATCCTGCCCAAGGGCCGCATCCTGCAAAGCCCCTGCAAGCGTTTCTACCTGCAACTGATCGAGCCCGAGCCCGGCATCGTGGAGATCGAAGGCGAAGAGAGCCTGCAGCGCATGGGCCTGGGCACGCCGGAAGTGCCCGCCGCCGTGGCTGCGCTCACCGGGCGCGGCGTGGAGTTCGTCGAAGGCAGCGACGTGCACACCGATGCGCGCGGCGCCATCACCCGCAACTGGTTGGGTGGGGTGATGTTCGAACTGGTGAACAACCTCCCCCCCGAAGCGCCTTCGGCGCTTCCCCCTCCAGGGGGCGACCCCGGTGGCCCGGCAAAGCCGGATCCACGGCGTCCGCTGGCAGCGGCGAGGTCGTCCCTCGATCACACCATTGCGGCGCCAACCGGCGATTGACATGACCCAGCGCTCTGGCAACTTCGATGACTTCGGCATGGACACCATCACGCTGGCCGGGCCGCTGGAGGCCAAGCTGCGCGCGATGCAGGAGGCCGGCTTCTCGCAAGTGATGCTCAAGGCCAACGACATCGTCGGCCATGCCGATGGCATCGCGGCAGCGGTGCAGGCCGTGAAGGCCAGTGGCCTGCGCGTCACTGGGTTCCAGGTGCTGCGCGACTTCGAGGGCCTGTCGGGCCACCTGCACGACTACAAGGTGGACATGGCCAAGGCCATGCTGGAGATGGCCTACTCGCTCGGAGCGCCGGTGCTGCTGGCCTGCTCGTCGACCAGCCAGCACGCGAGCGCCGATCTCGACGTGATCGCCCGCGACCTGCGCAAGCTGGCCATGCTGGCCGTGCCGCTGGGCATCCGGGTCGCCTACGAGGGCCTGAGCTGGGGCCGCACGATCAACGAGTTCACCACCGCCTGGGACGTGGTGTGCCGCGCCGACGCGCCCAACCTCGGCCTGGGGCTGGACAGCTTCCACGCCTTCGCCACCAAGACCTCGCTCGACGACCTGGACCTGATCGATCCGCGCAAGATCTTTCTCGTGCAGCTGGCCGATTTCATGTGGCAGGAGATCCGCACGGTGGAAGAGCGCATCAGCACCGCGCGCACCTTCCGCGTCTTTCCGGGCGAAGGCGTGCACAGTGAGCAGGTGGCCGACCTGGTGATGCGGCTGGCCGCGCTCGGGTACCGGGGCGACTACAGCTTCGAAGTCTTCAACGACGACTACCAGCAAATGCCGCTGTCCCTGGTGGCCCAGCGAGCGCGACGTTCGGCCGAGTGGCTGGGCGAAGAGGTGTTGCGCCGATCGGTGCCCTTGCCCAACCGCATGCGCCTGAAGGCGCGGTGAACGGGTTAACCTACGTCCCACTCCATACCGGTCGATCCCATGAAAGTCCTTGTCCTCAACGGCCCCAACCTCAACCTGCTGGGCCTGCGCGAGCCGGCCGTCTACGGCTCCACCACGCTGGACGACGTGGAGCAGCTGTGCCGTGACACCGCTGCGCGCCTGGGCGTGGACGTCGAGTGCCGCCAGTCCAACCACGAGGGGGTGCTGATCGACTGGATCCACGAGGCGGGCGCTGCTTTCCGCAGGGGCGAACTGGCGGGCGCGGTGTTCAACGCCGGCGCCTCGACGCAGACCTCGGTGGCCCTGCACGACGCCATCAAGGGCAGCAGCCTGCCGGTGATCGAGGTGCACATCTCCAACGTGCACGCGCGCGAGGCCTTCCGCCACCATTCCTACCTGTCACCGGCCGCGGCGGGCATCGTGGTCGGGTTTGGCGTCGATGGCTATGTGCTGGGCATCGAGGGGCTGGTGCGGCGAGCGCGCGCCAAGGCTTGAACCGCGGCGTCACGGCGCCTGCCAGGCCTGCGGGTCGAATCGACCGCGCAGGCCGATCATCACCAGGGTGCCCGAGGGCGAACCGTCGGTGGCCGACGCCCGCGTCAGCTGGGTGCGCATGCCGACGGTTTGCACCAACCAGCGCTGGCCTTGGCCATCGACCACCCAGCCCTTGGCGCGCAACAGCCCCGCCTCGGGCGCCGACAAGCGCGCGGTGAGTGCGTCCAGGTCAGCGCCCGGGGGCACATCGAGGCGGTGACTCACGAAGGCATCGGCCGCCGGGGCCGAGGGTTTGAGCCCCCATGGATCGGGTCGCCATGGCCGCGCACCGTCGTCACTGGGCGCAGGCAGCGTGCCGTAGACCAGATCGGCCGGCACCTGCGCCTGCACGCAGGCCACGCAGGCCGCCTGTGGCGCCATGCGCTGCAGCCAGGTGCGCAGCTCGGCCAGCGCTGCGGGCGCGATGGCATCGGCCTTGTTCAGCAGCAGCAGATCGGCATCGGCCAACTGCTGGCGCACGGTGTCGCCCACGTAGCGGTCGGTGGCCTGCGCACGCAGCGTGAGCGCATCGGCCACCACCACGATGCCTTCCAGGTGCAGGCCCGGCGCCAGGCGGGCGCTGCGCGCCACCGCTGCCGGCAGGCCCACGCCGCTGGTCTCGATCAGCACGCGTTGCGGCGGCTGGGCTCGCCGTTGCAAGCCGGCGAGCGTGCCCACCAGGTCGGAGCCGAAGCTGCAGCACACGCAGCCGCCGGCCAGGCTCAGCACCTCGCCGTCCTGGCCGACGATCAGGTCAGCGTCGATGTTGAGCGCGCCGAAATCATTCACCAGCACGGCGATGCGCTCCCCGTCCGCCTGGCGCAGCAATTGGTTCACCAGCGTGGTCTTGCCGGCGCCCAGGTAGCCGCCGATCACGTGCGTGGGCAGCCGCATCGCGCCGATGGGTCAAGACTGAGGAACAGTGGCTGGCGCCTGAAAGACGCGTCCGCCCTGCACGGTGCCCCACACCCGCAGGTCCTTGAGCTGGGCCGGTGGCACGCTTTCGGGGTCGTCGTCGAGCACGCAGAAGTCCGCGCGCTTGCCGCATTCGATCGAGCCGATCTCGCCGTCCAGGTGCAGCGTGCGCGCGGCGCCGAGCGTGATGGCTTGCAAGGCGTCGGCCACGGGAATGCACTCGCCCTCGCCCAGCACGCGGCCGCTGGCGGTGAGCCGGGTCACCGCGCACCAGGCGGTGAACAGCGGGCCCAGCGGCGTGATGGGTGCGTCGCTGTGGATGGAATAGGGCACGCCGGTGTCGCGCGCGGTGCGGCAGGCGTTCATGCGCTCGGCGCGCTCGGGGCCCACGGTGGTGGCGCGGTGCTGGTCGCCCCAATAGAAATGGTGGTTGGCGAACAGGTTCACGCCCATGCCGAGCGCGCATGCGGCGGAACTGCGCCGCATCCGCCAGCTGGCAATGCTGCAGCGTGAAGCGGTGGTCGGGCGATGGGTGCTGGCGCAACGCGGCTTCCAGGCAATCGCGCGCCAGGTCCGTGGCCTCGTCGCCATTGGTGTGGGTGTGCACGGGCACGCCGTGCTGCAGCGCCAGCGCGTAGCACTCGCGGATGGTCTCCGGCGCGGTGTACCACAGGCCATTGGGCGCGCCGTTGTAGTAGCCGGGCCAGCGCAGGCGGGCCGAGAAACCCTGGATCGAACCGTCGGCCACCACCTTGATGCGACCCAGGCGCAGCTGCTCGGTGTTGCGCTCGCGCAGCTGCACCGCGCGGGCCACGGCGTCCTTGGGCGTGATGGCGATCAGCCGCAGCAGCGGCACCAGGCGCACCGGGTAGCTGGCCTCGGCCGTGAGTCGCAGCAGGGTGTCCACTTCGCCGTCGCCCAGCGTGGCGGCCAGGTCGGTGGCGGTGGTCACACCAGCACGCACGGCCAGCTTGCCGAAGGCCCGGATGCCGGTCTCGTCGCCACTGAGGAAGGATCGCGTGAGGCCCAGGGGCTCGAACAGCGGCCCCATGGCATCGGGGCCTTTCAGTTCGCCCGTGGGCAGTCCGTTCGCGCCCAGGGGAATGCCGGGGTGCGCAATGCCGGTGCGGTTCAGCCCCGCCAACTGGAGTGCGGCGGTGTTGACGTTGAGGATGTGCCCGCTGGCATGCAGCACACCCACCGCCCGCACGGTGCTGACGCGATCCAGATCGGCTCGCGTGCAACGTTGGGATCCGAAGTAGATCGGGTCGAAGCCCCAGCCCACCACCGCCGCGGGCTGGCCGGCGCTGTCGGCCTCTGATCGGGTGAGCGAGTCCACCACCGCGTCCAACGTGGCGGCACCGGGCCAGTTGCGGCCATCCGGATCGGCCAGGTCGAAATAGCCGCAATAGGTGTAGCGCCACAGCGTGCCCGCCATCAGGTGGCTGTGGCCCTCCACCAGGCCGGGCATCAGCACCTGCCGGGCAAAGCGTTCATCGAGCGTGTGGGCACCCCAGCCGGCCAGATCGGCCAGGGTGCCCACACCGAGGATGCGCCCTCGCGCACGGCCACGTGCGTGGCATGCGGCCGTGACGGGTTCATCGTGATGATCTTGCGGGCGGCGTAGACCGTGGTGGCGGGTGAGGGCGATGACGGGCTCATGGCACGGGTTCTCCTGCGAAGCGCGGGCGGGCGCGCGGTCAGATCGGGTTCAGATCGGGTCGAGGGTCGATTGCGGGGCGGCGTTCTTGCTGCGGTTGCGTTGCGATTCACGCCGCGCCACCCAGACCGTGGCGGCACTGATGAGCATGCCACCGGCGATGGTGCTGTGCGAGGGCACATCACTGAACAGCAGCCAGCCCAGCACGGCCGACCACACCAGATCGAGGAACTTGGCCGACTGCGTGGCCGAGATGTCGGCCACCTTGAACGAGCGCGTCAGGCAGTAGTGCCCGGCGCTGCCCAGCACGCCGCACAGCAGGTAGCCGGCCCACTCGCCGCCGGTCAAGGGCCGCCAGTTCAGCAGCGCCAGCGGCAGGCTGAACAGCGACACGGTGATCGACTGCCAGACCAGGATGGTGCCGGTGTTTTCGTAGCGTGTGAGCGCCTTGGTGAGCAGGAAGGGCCCGCAAACACCGGCGCCGAGGCCAGCATGATCAGGTGGTGCCAGCCGCCGCCTCCGCCGCCCCATTGAATGCGCGGGCCGACCACGATCATCACGCCGATGAAGCCCAGCACCGTGGCCAGCCAGCGCTCCCAGTGCATGGGTTCGCGAAAGAACAGGTAGGCGCCGATCATGATGAAGATCGGCCCGGTGAAGCCGATGGCGGTCATGTCGGCGAGCGGGATCTTCGGCAGCGCGATGAACCACAGGCACAGGCCGACGGTGTGCACGAAGCCGCGCGTGAACTGCCCGCCGATCTGCTTCGGCTTGTAGGCTGCCACGCCGTGGTGCCAGATGATGGGCAGCAGCACGGCCAGGCCGAAGGCATAGCGCAGAAACTGCGACTGGAACGGGTCCACCGTGAGCGTGAGCTTGCGCATCGTGGCGTTGAGCACGCTGAAGATGGCGCCGGCGCAGCTGGTCCACAGCAGGCCGCGGACGGTGGCGGGCAGATGGGCCGTGCGGTCGTGGACGGCGGCGTACACGCGCTGCCACGCGATGGCGAGAATCTGGGCGGGCATGTGCGGCCGAGGATATCAGCCACCCAGCCCGCCTCGCACGGGCTCCTCAGGCGTTGTTGCAGCGTGCGGTGGCAGGGCTGCAAGGCCGTGCGCGGGTTGACCCGCATCCGGCCGGCCGTTCAGGCGGGCTCACCAGTCCCAGCCGCTCAATTGCCCGTTGCGCAGCCAGTAGACCTGGGCTTCGATCTGCACACTGCGCTGCTGACCCAGGTCGGTGTCGAACGAGGTCGTCACACCCAGTGCGGGTTTGGCGCTGAGCTTGCGCGCCTGCGTGTCCACTTCCCAACGGCTCAGGCCCTGTTGCCATTGGCCTTCGCTGCCGATCAGCATCGTCGGCAAGGCCACGCGCACGCTGCTGCCCCGCGCGAACAGGTTGATGCCGTGGCTGCTGCTGTCCAAGGCGGTCCAGCTGCCCGCCCCGCCCAGCGTCTGCGAGTCCAGCGCCTTCGGCAGCTGGGGTTGGCCACGTCCAGCAAGGCCACCTTCACCCCGCCCATCCGGCCGTTGGCATCGGCATCGCGGCCCACGCCCAGCAGCAGCCCGTTGTCCAGCGGGAACAGGTAGTCCGAGTAGCCGGGCATCTGCAACTCACCGGCCTGTTGCGGATCGGCGGGGTTGCTCAGGTCCAGCACGTACAGCGGGTCGGTGCGGCGGAAGGTGACAGGTAGCCGCGGTCGCCCGCAAAGCGCACCGCGTACACCTGCTCGCCGGCATGGCCCAGCGGCCCGGGAGTCTTGCTGTTGGGCAGCTGGCCCAGCACCTGCAGGCTCTGGTCGCTGGGGCGCTCGCGCAGCACGCTGAGCGTGGCAGGCGATGGTGCGACGGTGCTGTTGGCGTCCGCCAGCCAACCCCAGCCGGTCTCGCCGGTGAAGCTCAGCACGCGCAGGTCGCCGTTGTGTGCTCGCTCAGGCGGTAGGCCGAGCGCTCGGGGTCCCAGCCCAGGTGGCCGGTCACCTCGCCCGAAGCCCGGTAGGTGATCGCCTGGCCAGTGACGGAGAACTTGTGGATGTCGGTTGTGGCCTGCGCTGCGTGGACCACCAAGCCCCTCGTCAGCACCGTGGCGTAGCGGCTGGTGGCCAGGTACAGGTTGCTGGCTGGCGACAGGTAGATGGCCTCGGTGCCGCCCAGGAAGCATCGGCTGCTGCGCGGCAGGCCTGGCGCACCCAGGTCGATGGTGGTGATGGTGGTGACCTGCAGGCTGAGCGAGGCGTTCTTGGGCTGCACGTGGCAGTCGGTGTCCACCACCAGGGGCTGTGCGGTGCCGCCGTTGACGCGCAGCGTGGGCAGCACATCGGCGGCGGTGGTCTTGGCCAGCGCCGCGTCGCGTTCAGCGGTCGTGGCATTGGCCGGCAGCAGATCCACCGGCAGGGTGGGCAGGTAGGACGTCACCAGCACCAGCGTGTTGCCGACCAGGCGGCTGCCCACCACCTGGCCGCTCAGCGTCAGGCGCGTGCCGAGCGTGGCGGTGGCCGCGCCGGTGCCGGCCAACTCCACCGCCTGCACCTGGGTCTCGTGCTGCACGGCCACGGGCCAATAGATCAGCGCATCGGTGGCAATGCAGAACGCGCCCGACGGACAGGGGCTGGGCGTGCCGGTGACGGTGACGCTCTCGCCCAGCACGGCCAGGCGCTTGGCGGCCGAGGCCAGCAGCATGCCGCGCGTGCTGGGGTAGGTGGACGGGTCCGCCGGCAGCGCCAGCGATTGCAGCAATGTGACGCGTCCGTCGGCGGCGCGCAGGTGCAGGTTGAGCTGGCTCTGCAGGGGCACCCTTGGCGTTGCGCTGCGTGTTGTCCAGCGAGTGGATCAGGTTGCCGTCGGACTTGACCAGGTCGTCCTCGTCGATGCCGGCCTCCTGCACCGTGGTGTTGGATCGCTCCAGCGCCGCGCCGGTGCTGGTGGCGGGCACGGCGGCCAAGGCCGCATCGCCGCCCAGGGTCGCCGCCGACGCGCTGGTCCACCCCTGCGCTTGGCGCGCTGCCAGGGTGGCCTTGACCAGGGCCAGCAACTCACCCGGCTTGGACGCCGTGATCGCGCTGGGATTGGGGTGACGGGCGGTGTGGGCGTGTCGGGTGCAGCGGACCCGCCACCCCCGCAGGCCGCGAGACCGGCCGCAAGCAGCAGCGCGCCAATGGCGATGGCGCCTGCAGACCGGGCACGGGTTTGGCCAACACGGGCTTGCTTCATGGGGACTCCTGCTTCAAATCGGGCTTGATCGCGAACGGATCGTGTGGGAAAATATCCCACACAAAGAAGCCACAGTCAAGCATGGGCACCAAACACTCCCTGGTTCTGCGCAGCGTGCTGCAGGTGATGCGGCCGCTGGTGCGCCTGTTGCTGTGCCATGGCGTGACCTACCCGGCCGTGGCCGGGGCGCTCAAGAGCGTGTTTGTGCAAGCCGCACAGGACGAACTCGCGCGCCAGGGCATGGCGCGCACCGACAGTGCGCTCACCTTGCTCAGCGGTGTGCACCGCAAGGACGTGCGCGAGCTGCGCCAGCCCGAAGCCACTGCCCCGCGCAGCCGCCGAGCCGACGGCCAGGCCACGCCGCTCGGCCTGGCCGGCGAAGTGGTGGGCCGCTGGATGAGCGACCGGGCCTTCCGCGGCCGCCAGGGCCCTGCGCGCCGACTGCCCAAGTCCGGTGAGGGCTCGTTCGACGCGCTGGTGGCCAGCGTCAGCCAGGACGTGCGGCCGCGTGCCATGCTCGACGAGCTGCTGCGCCTGGGCGTCGTGAGCGAGGGCGCGGACGGCATCGCGCTGCTCGAGGGCGGCTTCACCCCGCGCCAGGGCTTTGCCGAGATGTCCGGCCTGCTGGCCGACAACCTGGGCGACCATGCCGCCGCCGCCGCGGCCAATCTGCAGCAGGAGAGCAACTTCCTGGAGCAATCGATCTATGTCGACCAGATCACCGCCGAATCTGCCCTGCACCTGGAGCAGGTGGCCAAGAAGGCCTGGGCCCAGGCCTTCAAGCGCGTGATGCACGAGGCCCGCATGCGCTTCGATGCGGACGCCGTGAGCGTGCCGGCCGATCAACGGCAACACCGCGCGCGCTTCGGCGTCTACTACTTCAGCGAACCCCAAAAGGACCCGACACCGTGATGCCTCGCTTCACACACTGGATAGCCACCTCGCTCGCGGCGATGCTGGTGGCCTGCGGTCCTGGCACCGGCGGCACCGGCACCGGCAACGACGTCGGCCTGGCCGACTTCGGCGCGGTCGCGGCATCGGTGTGCGGCGCCAGCTTTGCCGATGGCCTGCTGTGCCTGCCTGGCGCCACGGGCACGGCCTCGGGCCCGAGTTCGGCCATCGATGCGCAAGGCACGCAGACGGTGCGCTTCATCGACAGCCTGCAAGGGGCCAGGATCGTGGCCCAGTTCAATGCCAACAGCGTGGTGCTGGATGCCCGCTGCCAGGGCCTGAATTTCGCAGGGGATTGGGGCGTCACCGCGCAGGGCGATGCCCGCTACTTCGGCAGCACCTTGCAGGACGGCTCGGCTCAGCGCGCGCCAACGAGTCTGGCCGTGGAAGGCTCCGGCGCGGGCTCAGCCGCAAAGCTGACCGCCACACTGCGCGACGGCAACGGCCGCGTGCTGCTGGGGCCGTTCACGCTCGTGCCGGCACCGGCCACCTTGCCCGCGCCAGGGCCCTGCTGAGCGACCCATTGGGTGAAGCGCAGCACATGATCCGCCTCATGCCACCACTTGGTAGTACAGGTTCTGCGGGTGCCGCGCCTGGGCGAAGAAGAACCAGCGCTCGGCCAGCAGGCCCGGCACCTGCACCAGCACCGCCAGCGGCAGCAGGAAGTGCGCGCCGCTGACCAGGCCCACGCCGACCAGCAGTGCGGGCAGCGCGAAGCCCAGCCCGTGCAGCACCCAGCGCACGCGCTGCAGCAGGCCCAGACCCATGCCGTGCATGAATTCGCGGGTGTTGAAGGCGCCGGCCGACATGCCCATCGAGTGCTGGCGCAGCAGCGGGTGGCGGATGCCGGTGGCCGATTGCAGGGTGCTTTTCGGCTTCAGGCCGGCATTGCGCTGCAGGGCCAGGCTGCGGGCGGCCCAGGCCGCCAGGGTCAGGCCCAGGGCCCAGGGCGCGAGCGTGAGCAGGTAGGCCCCCTCGTGACGCCACACCGCCAGCGCGGCCAGCAGCGTACAGCCCGAGGCCAGGCCGATCAGCAAGTAGTTCACCAGCGTGAGGCCGTGTGCCCACTCCTGGATGAAGCGCAGGCAGGCGTAGATCATCGCGGTGCACAGCCACAGCAGGGCGGCCAGCGCGATGCAGGCGATCATCAGCCAGCGCGAGCTGCCCTGGCCCGAGCGCGCCATCCACCACCACAGCGCCACGGCGGCGATGAAGGCCGGCAGCACGATCACTTCGCGCGATAGCCAGGAGGTGCGCCACATCAGCACCGCGCGCCACGCGCGCTCCGGGTGGCCCAGGTGCAGCGTTGACGCGGCCAGGCTGGCCAGCAGCATCCCCAGCGCGATCAGCAGCACGCCGGCGACGAAGCCGGCGCCCAAGGGCACGCCCGCCAGCTTGGACAGCGCCAAGCTGACGACCATGCCCTGCGCCGCACCGGCCAGCGTGGTGAAGAAGATCACCGACCAGGCGGGGTTCATGTCCGCCCCCCGGCTGCCGGGTACGGCATCCGACCCCCCGTGGGGGTGTGGGCCCGCTCGCGGCCAATGGTGTCGCTCATGATGGATCTCCGCTGGCCGTCGGCGTGATGCGCCGGGGCAGGTATTGATTGGCCGGCCGCGTGTCCCATTCGGGCATCAGCGGATAGCCGCCGCGCTCGCGGATCGCCACCGACACCTCGCTCTGTGGATCGAGCACGTCGCCGAACAGCCGCGCGCCGGTGGGGCAGGCCTTCACGCAGGCGGGCTTGCGGTCCTCGGGCGGCAGCAGCTCGTCGTGGATGCGGTCCACGCACAGCGTGCACTTGGTCATCACCTTGCGCTGCTCGTCGAACTCGCGCGCGCCGTAGGGGCAGGCCCAGCTGCAGTACTTGCAGCCGATGCACTTGTCGTAGTCGACCAGCACGATGCCGTCCTGCTTGCGCTTGTAGCTTGCGCCGGTGGGGCACACCGGCACGCAGGGCGGGTCCTGGCAGTGCAGGCAGCTCTTGGGGAAATGCACGGTCTGCGTGTCGGGATAGGTCCCGGCTTCGTAGGTCTGCACGCGGTTGAAGAAGGTGCCGGTGGGGTTGGCGCCGTAGGCGTTGAGGTCGGCCAGCGGGCCGGCCGCGCCCGAGGTGTTCCATTGCTTGCAGCTGGTGACGCAGGCGTGGCAACCCACGCACACGTTCAGGTCGATGACCAGCGCGAGCTGCTTGGCCACGGTGATGTCGTTGCCACCATTGGTCGGTCGGCTCATTTCTTCTTGCTCCCGGCAAAGTAGGCCAGCACGTGCTGGGTGACCCCGCGCACGCCCGGGGGCGCCGGCGTGGCCGCCACCTGCGGGAAGCTTTCGTCGGGCTCCTCGGGGCCAGCCGGCCGGATGCGCACGCGCACGTCGTACCAGCCGGCCTGGCCGGTGACGGGGTCGGAGTTGCTGATGCGGCCGCTGGCGGTGCCGGCGGCTGGCAACTCCTCGCTGATCAGGTGGTTGAGCAGGAAGCCCTTGCGCGACTCGTCGGCACCCGGCGCCAGCTGCCAGGCGCCGCTGGCCTTGCCGATGGCGTTCCAGGTCCACACCGTGCCGGCTTCCACCGCCTCGCTGTGGCGCACCATGCAGCGCACCTTGCCCCATTGGCTTTCCACCCAGCACCAGCCGCCGTCGGCGATGCCGGCGGCGGTGGCGGTGAGCGGGTTCACCTGCAGGTAGTTGTGCGAGTGGATCTGGCGCAGCCAGGCGTTCTGCGAGTCCCAGGAGTGGTACATCGCCATGGGCCGCTGCGTGACGGCATTGAGCGGGTAGGCGGCCAGGTCGGTGCAGGCTTCTTCGAGCGGCGGGTACCAGAAGGGCAGGGGGTCGAAGTACTTGGCGACGCGCTCGCGCAGGTGATCGGGCGGCTGGCGCCCGGCGGTCTTGCCCTGCGCGGCCAGGCGGAAGGTCTGCAGCGTGTCGGAGTACAGCGCCAGCTGCACCGGATCATTGCGCTGGCGCCAGCCTTTGTCCTTGGCGAAGTCGAGGTAGGCGCGGTTCCAGTTGCGCATGTACTGCTGGTCCTTGGGCAGGTGGTACTGGAACACGCAGTTGTTCTTCTCGTACATGGCCCACTGGTTGGGGTTGGGCTCGCCGCGCAGGTGCTCGGTGCCATCCTTGCCGCGCCAACCCATGAGAAAACCGATGCCAGGTTGCGGCTGGAAGTTGACGACGAAGTCCGGGTAGTCCTTGAACTTGCGCCCGCCTTCTGCCGTGGTGAAAGCCGGGAACTTCAGCCGCGAGGCCAGCTCCACCAGCACCTCCTGGAAGGGCCGGCACTCGCCCAGCGGCTTGACCACCGGGATGCGCACCGCGTCCACCGGGCCGTCGAATTCGCTGATCGGTCGATCGAGCATGCCCATCACGTCGTGCCGCTCCAGATAGGTGGTATCCGGCAGCACCAGATCGGCGAAGGCCACGGTCTCGCTCTGGAACGCGTCGCAGACGATGAGAAACGGTATTTGATACTCGCCGTCAAGATCGTCCGACCCCCCGTCCGCCTGCGGCTCCCGGCCCCCCGAGGGGGCGTCGCCCGGCTTGGGGCGGCCCGGCGCTCGGGCGACCTTTTTATTGAGCATCTCCCGCACGCCCATGGTGTTCATCGTGCTGTTCCAGGCCATGTTGGCCATGAAGATCATCAGCGTGTCGATGCGGTAGGGGTCGCCCTTGGCCGCATTGGTGATCACGTTGTGCATCATGCCGTGGGCCGAGAGCGGGTGTTCCCACGAGTAGGCATGGTCGATGCGGATGGGCGTGCCATCGGGGTGGATCGCCAGCTCGTCGGGGCTGGCCGGAAAGCCCAGCGGCGCGGCGTTCAGCGGCGTGTTGGGCTGGATCATGGCCGGGTCGTTGAAGGCCCGATAGTTGGGCACGATGTGGCGCGGGTAGGGCGCCTTGTGGCGGAAGCCGCCGGGCGCGTCGATGGTGCCCAGCAGGCTCATCAGCACCGCCAGGCCGCGCACGGTCTGGAAGCCATTGCTGTGCGCCGCCAGGCCGCGCATGGCGTGGAAGGCCACGGGGCGGGCCTTGGTGGTGGGGTGCACTTTGCCCCAGGCGTCGGTCCAGGGGATCGGCAAATCGAAGGCCTGCTGGAATGCCGCGTGGCCCAGCTCGCGCGCCAGCAGTCGGATGCGTTCGGCCGGGATGCCGGTGATGGCGGCCGCCCACTCGGGCGTGCAGGGCGCCACGCGCTCGCGCAGCAGCTGGAAGCTGGGCGCCACGCGCGTGCCATCGGCCAGGGCGTAGCGGCCTTCGAGCGCGGGCTCGCAGCCCTCGGCGATGCCTTCGGGGTAGGCGGCCTTGACGCGGCCATCGCTCAAATCCCACACCAGCTTGTTGTGCGGGTGGCGGCCATCGCCCGGCGGGCCCTTGCCGGGGTCGGGATCGAAGGCGAACAGGCCCTCGCGCAAGCCCTCGTCCAGCACCACCAGCTGCGGCGCGTTGGTGAAGCGCTGCAGGAAGGGCTTGTCGATGCGCCCCTCTTCGATCAGCACCTGCATCAGCGCCATGAACAGCGCGCCATCGGTGCCGGGCTTGATCGGAATCCACTCGTCGGCCACGGCCGAGTAGCCGGTGCGGATGGGGTTGATCGAGATGAAGCGGCCGCCGGCGCGCTTGAATTTGCTGATGGCGATCTTCAGCGGGTTGCTGTGGTGGTCCTCGGCGGTGCCGATCATCACGAACAGCCTGGCGTGGTCCAGATCGGGGCCGCCGAATTCCCAGAACGAGCCGCCGATCGTGTAGATCATGCCGGCGGCCATGTTCACCGAGCAGAAGCCGCCATGCGCCGCGTAGTTGGGCGTGCCGAACTGGCGCGCGAACAGGCCGGTGAGCGCCTGCATCTGGTCGCGGCCGGTGAACAGCGCGAACTTCTTCGGGTCGGTGGCGCGCAGGTGCCCCAGGCGCGTGGCCATGATCTCGTAGGCGCGATCCCACGAGATGGGCTCGAACTCGCCGGCGCCGCGCTCGCTGCCCGCCTTGCGCAGCAGGGGCTGCGTGAGGCGGGCGGGCGACACCTGCTTCATGATGCCCGAGTTGCCCTTGGCGCAGATCACGCCCTGGTTCAGCGGGTGGTCGGGGTTGCCGTCGATGTAGCGCACCTCGCCGTCGCGCAGGTGCACGCGGATGCCGCAGCGGCAGGCGCACATGTAGCAGGTGGTGCACTTGACCTCGGTGACCGCGCCCGGGGTGGGTGAGGCGGTCGGGTCGTGCAGGGGCTCGCTGGAAAGGAACTTGAACACGGCGGGGCCCCGTTCTGGTTGGCTGATCGTGCGCGATGGTAGTCAGCGGCGCTGAAAGAAAAAAGCGGAGAATTCGGTTCACGATGATCGATAAAGCAGATCAATCCAGGTCGGCCCGCCTGCGCTTGTCCTTGCGCCAGCTGGAGGTGTTTGCGGCCATTGCGCGCAGCAGCTCCACGCGCGAGGCTGCGCTGCGCGTGGCGCGCTCGCAGTCGGCCGCCAGCGCCGCGCTGGCCGAGCTGGAGGCCGTGCTGGGCGAGCCGCTGTTCGATCGCGTGGGCCGGCGCTTGCTGCTCAACGAAAACGGCCGCGCCTTGCTGCCTGCCGCGATCGCCTTGCTCGACCAGGCGGCGGAGCTGCAGGCCTTGTTCACCGGCGAGCACGCCGCGCCCTTGCGCGTGGCCGCCAGCCTGACCATCGGCGAGTACCTCTTGCCCGACCTGGTGGCGCAGTGGAAGCGCGCGCACCCGAACAGCCCCGTGCGCATGGACATCGGCAACACCACCGAAGTGATCGCCGCGGTGGCCGGCCTGGAGGCCGACGTCGGCTTCATCGAGGGCCCGCAGACGCACCCCGAGCTGCGCGTCCGGCCGTGGCTCAGCGATGAGTTGGTGATCGTGGCTGCGCCTGCACACCCGCTGGCCGCGGCCAGCGCGTCGGGGGTCGGCGGCCTCGCCGGCCGCAAGGCCAGCGCGCGCCAGCTGGCCGAGTCGGAGTGGATCCTGCGCGAGCCGGGCTCGGGCACGCGCCAGGCCAGTGACCGCTGGCTGCTCGAGCACCTGGGCCAGTTGAACATCGGTTTCGAACTCGGCAGCACCGAGGCCATCAAGCGCCTGGCCGCCGCCGGCGCGGGGCTGGCCTGCCTGTCGCGCCACGTGGTGGTGCAGGCCTTGCAACAGGGCGATCTGGTCGAGGTGGCGACGCGCCTGCCGCCCGCGCGCCGGCGTCTGGCGATGGTGGTGCGGCGCGACAAGCGCCAGGGCCGCGCCACCGAGGACTTCATCCGGCACTGCCTCGCGGTGGCCACCACCGCGCGCTGATCGCCGGCCGCGATCGGCCTTCGTTCAGGCCGGCTCGGGCCCGGCCGCCAGCCTGCAGGGCGAGCCCGTGCGCCGGGCCTGCTGCAGGGCTCGATCGGCGTCGTCGAGCAACGCTTCCAAGACCTGGCCATGCCTGGGCGCCATCGACGCGCCGACATGCACGACCAAATCGACCTCGCCATTGGCGAAGCGCACCGGCAGGCGCAAGTGCGCCACCAGGGCCTCGGCGCGCCCGGTCAGCGCAGCGGCGTCGGCGATGCCGTCGAGCATCATCGCGAACACCTCGCCTTCGAGCCGCGCCACCACGTCGCCGTCCTGCACCTGCCGCTGCAGGCGCTCGGCCATGACGCGCAACACCTCGTCGCCATGGACCGGGCCCAGGCGCGTGCTCAGCGCGGGCCAGTCCGCCAAGGCCAGGCACAGCAACGCGAACGGCCGGCCGTGGGCCAGCAGCGCCTGGGCGCGGCGCGTCAGGCGCAGGCGGTTGCCCAGGCCAGTGAGCGCATCGGTCTCGGCCATCGCGGTGGCCCGGTCCAGGGGCGTCTTCATCACCGAGACGTCGTGGATCACCGCCACCGAGACGCGCTCGCCATCGGCCAAGGTCTGGTTGCACAGCGAGATCGACACCGGCACCAGGCGGCCGCTGCGGTGCTGCGCGTGCATCACCGGGCGCGCGCCCATCATCCGCGGCTCGCCGTCGCTGCGGTAGCGCTGCACCATGGCCTCGTGCGCGTCGCGCAGCGCAGGGGGCAGCAGCAGCTTCAGGCTTTGGCCCAGCAACTCGGCTGGCGCATGGCCCAGCAGCTCGCGCACCGCCGGGTTCACGTAGACGATGCGGCTTTGCCGGTCCACCATCACCACCGCGTCGGGCAGGATGTCCAACAGGTCACCCAGTCCGAAGTGGGCCTGGCGCGCAGGTGGGGTGGCGGTCATGGGGGGCGGGGCGCGGTGGGATCACCATCGTGCGTCGCAGGGGTGGGGCCGCGCCTTGCGCTGTATCAAGCAAGCGCCGCCGCGGCGGGCGGTCTGTCGCCCGTCGATCACGAGGGTCTGCCCGAGGTCGATGCGAACGCGCGCCGACGCTGGTGGTCCGCGTCCAGCGCTACAGTCCATTCACCCAGGCCCGGGCCTGCGCTGCCGTCGGCGCGCTGCACCGTCGGTGCCGCAGGGCTGCCATGGAGAATCGACATGATCCGCGACGCCGAAACCCTGACTCTGCTCACCGACTCCGTGCGTCGATTCGTGCGCGAGCGCCTCGTGCCCGCCGAGGAGCGGGTGGCCGAGACCGACCAGATCCCCGAGGCGATCGCCGCCGAGATGAAGGCCATGGGCCTGTACGGCATGACCATTCCCGAAGCCTACGGCGGCCTGGCGCTGACCATGGAGGAGGAGGTGCATGTGCTGTTCGAGCTGTGCCAGACCTCGCCCGCCTTCCGCTCGCTGCTGGGCACCACCGTGGGCATCGGTTCGCAGGGCCTGGTGATGGACGGCACGCCCGAGCAGAAGGCGGCCTGGTTGCCGCGCATGGCCACGGGCGAGATGGTGGCGTCGTTCTGCCTCACCGAGCCCGAGGCCGGCTCGGACGCCGCCGCGCTGCGCACCCGCGCGGTGAAGGACGGCGAGCACTACCTGCTCACCGGCACCAAGCGCTACATCACCAACGCGCCGCAGGCCGGCGTGTTCACGGTGATGGCCCGCACCGACCCGGCCAACCTGGGGGCGGGCGGCATCTCGGCCTTCATGGTGGATGCCCGGTCGCCCGGCATCACGCTGGGCAAGATCGACAAGAAGATGGGCCAGCGCGGCGCGCACACCTGCGACGTGATCTTCGACGGCTGCCGCGTGCCGGCGGCCAACCTGATCGGCGGCATCGAAGGCCGCGGCTTCAAGACCGCCATGAAGGTGCTGGACAAGGGCCGCATCCACATCGCCGCCGTTTGCGTGGGCGTGGCCACGCGCATGCTGGCCGATGCGCTGCGCTACGCCACCGAGCGCAAGCAGTTCGGGCAGGCCATTGCCGAGTTTCAGCTGGTGCAGGCCATGCTGGCCGACAGCCGCGCCGAGCTCTACGCGGCGCGCTGCATGGTGCTGGACGCCGCGCGCCAACGTGACGATGGCAAGCCCATTGCCACCGAGGCCGCGTGCTGCAAGCTCTTTGCCAGCGAGGCCTGCGGCCGCATCGCCGACCGGGCCGTGCAGATCTTCGGCGGCGCCGGCTACGTGTCCGACAGCGGCATCGAGCGCTTCTACCGCGATGTACGGCTGTTTCGCATCTATGAAGGCACGACGCAGATCCAGCAGATCGTCATCGCGCGACAGATGGTGCGCGAATTGCAGGGCCACTGATCCGCATTGCCGCCATTCCCGAGAAGACAAGGAACCCCCATGCGTCGCGCCGCCATCGTCAGCCCCTTGCGCACCCCCATCGGTGCCTTCGGGGGCAGTTTGAAACCCGTGTCGGTCGAAGAGCTCGGTGCCGTCGTGGCGCGGGCCGTGGTGCAGCGCACCGGGCTGGACCCCGCGCGCATCGACGACGTGGTCTTCGCGCAGAGCTACACCAACGGCGAGACGCCCTGCACCGGGCGCTGGGTGGCGCTGCAGGCCGGCCTGCCCGTCGCAGTGCCGGGCATGCAACTCGACCGCCGCTGTGGCAGTGGCGTGCAGGCCATCGCGATGGCCGCGATGATGGTGCAGACGGGCGCGGCCGACGTGGTGCTGGCCGGCGGCGTGGAGAGCATGAGCAACGTCGAGTACTACACCACCGCCATGCGCTGGGGTGCGCGCGCTGGCAGCGTGAAGCTGCACGACCGGCTGGAGCGCGGCCGCGAACGCTCGCAGCCCGAGGAGCGCTTCGGCCGCATCAGCGGCATGATCGAGACGGCCGAGAACCTGGCGCGCGACTACGCCATCCCGCGCGAGGCCGCCGATGCCTTCGCGCTGCGCAGCCACCAGCGTGCGGCGGCGGCCTGGGGCCAGGGCGTGTTCGCCGACGAGGTGGTGCCGGTGCTGGTGCCGCAGCGGCGCGGCGAGCCGCTGCGCTTCGACCACGACGAAGGCATCCGCAGCGATGTGTCACTCGAATCGTTGGCGTCGCTCAAGCCGATCACCAAGGGCGGCGTGGTCACGGCGGGCAATGCCTGCCAGCAGAACGACGCGGCCGCGGCCTGCCTGGTGGTGGCCGAGGACCAGCTGGCCAGCCTGGGCCTGACGCCCATCGCCTACCTGCTCGGCTGGGCGGCCGCGGGCTGCGAGCCGTCGCACATGGGCATCGGCCCGGTGCCGGCCACCAACAAGCTGCTGCAGCGCACCGGCTTGCGCCTCGATCAGATGGACTTGATCGAGTTGAACGAGGCCTTTGCCTGCCAGGCCCTGGCGGTGGTGAAGGGCTGGGGATCGAGCCTGGACGAACTGGACAGCCGACTCAACGTGCACGGATCGGGCATCAGCCTGGGCCACCCGGTGGGGGCCACCGGCGTGCGCATCATGACCACGCTGCTGCACGAGCTGCAGCGCCGACAGGCCCGCTACGGCCTGGAGACCATGTGCATCGGCGGCGGCCAGGGCATTGCGGCGATCTTCGAGCGCGCCTAGCGGTTCAGCCCAACTTGCACGGCTTGGGTTGACCTAGGTCAGCGCGGGCCCATCGACTTCGGATCAACATACCTGCATGGGTATATACGATCCTGTTCGCCGGTGACCCTGGCGAGTCGATGAGGCGCGACCGCCGCCCACAGCAGGGGTCGGGTCGCAGCGGCGGTGGATGGCGTTCGCCAGAAGCCGTCGCCCATCGGGCCGGGCCACTCGAGACAAGGCACTTGGGAGCATCCGAATGAAGAACCGATTTCCACGTTGGGCTTTCGGGCTGCTCGCCATCGGTCTGCTGATCCTGGTGCCGTACATCTATCTGCAGCCGACGAAGACGCAGTCGCGCGATGCGGCCGCGCAGCTGCCCGTGAAGGGTGCGCATGTCGACCACCGTGACATCGTCAAGGGCGTGTTCAAGACCGGCCAGGACGTGACCCGCGCCTGCCTCGAGTGCCACAAGGACGCCGCCGCGGAACTGATGAAGACGACGCACTGGACCTGGGAGTCCAAGGCGTTCAAGGTGCCCTGGCGCAAGGAGCCGATCACCATCGGCAAGATCAACCAGATCAACAACTTCTGCATCGGTGCGCAGGGCAACGAGAACAAGTGCATGACCTGCCATGCGGGCTATGGCTGGGAGGCCGGCAAGGCCGCGCAGCAGTCCAAGGCCGAGAACGTCGACTGCCTGGCCTGCCATGCCGACCCTTCCAGCTACGGCAAGGGATTGTTCGGCAACCCGGCGCCGTCGGTGGACCTGCTGGCTGCCGCCAGAAGCGTGCGTGCAACCACGCGCGAGAACTGCGGCAAATGCCACTTCGACGGTGGCGGCGGCAATGGCGTCAAGCACGGCGATCTGGACGAGAGCCTGTACTTCCCGGGCCGCAACCTGGATGTGCACATGGGCGGCAAGCACAACCTGCAGTGCAGCGACTGCCACGTCACCCGCAAGCACCAGATCCTCGGCCGCACGATGGCCGACAACTACACGGTCGATCCGGCCGAGCAGGTGTCGTGCGAGCAGTGCCACAAGGCCAAGATCCACAAGGACGAGCGCATCGCCTCGCATCTGAAGTCGGTGGCTTGCCAGACCTGCCACATCCCGGCCATCGCGCGTGAAGAGCCGACCAAGGTGACCTGGGACTGGTCGAAGGCGGGCCAGAAGGGGCGCGAGGACGATCACTACACGTATCTGAAGATCAAGGGCGAATTCAGCTACGAATCGAACTATGCGCCAACCTACCTCTGGTTCAACGGCAACAACGAATACCGCTATCTCCTTGGTGACCCGATCAACCGCAAGGGCCCGACCTACATCAACAAGCCGGCCGGCGCCATCACCGACCCGAAGGCAAAGATCTTTCCGTTCAAGGTGCACGTGGCCAAGCAGCCCTTCGACAAGGTCAACGGCTACCTGCTGCAACCCGTGACCGCGGGCAAGAACGGCTTCTGGACCAACTTCGACTGGAACCAGGCCTTCGAACTCGCCGTGCCGATCACCGGCCTGGCCTACAGCGGCCAATACGACTTCGCCGAAACCACAATGTACTGGGCCAGCACGCACATGGTGCAAGCCGCCGACGCGGCCCTGCAGTGCGATGCCTGCCATTCCGCGGTCGGCAAGCCCGGCCGCATGGACTGGGCGGCCCTGGGCTACGCCGGCGACCCAATCAAGTGGGGCGGGAGGAAGTTGCCATGAACAAGAGCATGCGCAGCCTGGGCATCGGCCTGCTCGCGGGCATGGCCGCGCTGGCCACGGTCAATGCAGCGGCGCCGGCCGCGACCACGGCGCCGCTGGCGCCCTTGAAGAGCCTGCACCCCAATTTCGCCTTGGTCGATGCCCGGGGCGTGAATGTGCTGTCGAGTGGCCAGGCCGTGTCGACGATGAAGAGCTGCGGCCAGTGTCACGACGCGGACTACATCGCCGCGCACGCGTTTCACGTCGATCTGGGTCTGCGCTCGTTCGCAGCGTCGAAGAAGACCTGGAACTCGAGCCCCGGCCTGTTTGGTCAATGGGATCCGCTGCGCTATCGCTATCTGACGCAAGCCGGCGACGAACGCCTCGATCTGTCCACCCCGGAGTGGCTGATGCGCAACGGCGACCGGGTGGTGGGCAGCGGCCCGGCCACGACATCGCGCGCCGGGCAGCCGCTCACCGCACTCAAGTCGAACGTTGGCGATCCGGAAACTTCGCTGCTGACGGCAAGCGGCACCGCGGCGGCATGGAACTGGTCCGACTCCGGCACCATGGAGATGAACTGCTTCCTGTGCCACCTGGAGCGACCCAACCTCGCCGCGCGAACCGCGGCGATTCGCGCCGGGCGCTTTGCCGAGGCCAACACCGCCACCCTCACCGGACTGGACATCGTCGAGTCCGGCACCAAAGGCTGGACCTGGAACCGGTCGGCCTTCACCGCAGACGGCCTCCTCGACAGCAGGAAGCTGGGCATCCAGGATCCGACCAACGCCAATTGCGCCGCCTGCCATGGCGAGGTGCATGCGGCCGGGCCTCAGCCCCTGAAGCTCAACGCCTGCGACCTGGACTTTCCGCAGACCGCGACGACCGGGCAGGTGGTGGCGTCGCAGCGCATCAATGCCTCCGGGGTCAACCTGGCCGACAAGGCCAGGCTGTCCCGATCCTGGGATGTCCACGCCGAGCGCCAGCTGCAGTGCACCGATTGCCACCACGCGCTGAACAACCCGGCGCACGCCAACGAGGCCAAGGGCCGGAACCCTTCGCACCTGCGTTACGACCCCCGCTCGCTCGACATCAACAAGTACCTGCAGCGCCCCGACCACAACTTTGCTCGCGGCCAAAGTGCGCAGGTCCAGGTGGCGCCCGAGCTCAAGGGCACCATGCGGCGCTGCGAGAACTGCCACGATGCCGGGGTCAGCCATGGCAACTGGCTGCCCTATGTCGAGACGCACATGGCCACGCTGGCCTGCGAGAGCTGCCACATCCCGAAGATGTACGCGCCCGCCATCCAGTCCTACGACTGGACCGTGCTCCAGGCCGACGGCAAGCCGGTGCAGAGTTGCCGGGGCGTCACGGGCGCGCCGAACGACGTCCGCTCGCTGGTGACGGGCTTCGAGCCGGTGTTGATGAAGCGCACCAACGTGGATGGCGCGTCGCTGCTGGCGCCCTACAACCTGATCACCACGTTCTATTGGGTCTACGACGACGCCCAGGGCAACAAGCGCCCGGTGCGGCTGGCCGACCTGCGGGCCGCGTTTCTCGACGGTGGCGCGCATGCCGCGGACATCCTGGCTGCGTTCGACCGCGATCGCGATGGGGTTGTCGGGCCGGCTGAACTGCGCATCGATTCCCCACAGAAGGAGGCGGCCGTGAAGGCGCGGCTGGCCAGGCTGGGGCTGCAGAACCTGCGCATGGAAGGGCAGGTTCAACCCTTCAGCATCAACCACAACGTGGCCCGTGGCGAACACGCCCTCAACGATTGCCAGGCCTGTCATTCGGGCGGATCGCGCGTGACCCAGGGCATGCAGCTGGCGGGCTTTGCGCCGGTGGTGCCGCGCTTCGATGCGAACAACAACGTCACGGCCAGCGGCGACCTGGTCCGGCACGACGATGGTGCCTTGCACTATCAGCCGGCGCCGGCACGCGACGCGTTCTATGTGTTCGGCGCCAGCCGTCTCGGCTGGCTGGATGCGATCGGCGCGCTGGCCTTCGTGGGCACGCTGTTCGGGGTGAGCGGACATGGCGTGATGCGTTACCTCGCCTTCAGGAAGCGGCCGCATGCCCCCACACCGACCCGGCGGGTGCACATGTACGACGCCTACCGGCGCTTCTGGCACTGGCTGCAGGCGATCAGCATCGTGGCGCTGCTGTTGACCGGCCTGATCATTCACCGACCGGACCTGTTCGCCGCGTTCTCGTTCCCCGCCGTGGTGACGCTGCACAACGTGCTCGCGGCGATCCTGGTGATCAATGCGGCACTGTCGCTGTTCTACCACCTGGCGACGGAGCGCATGCAGGAGTACATCCCGCGGCCCTATGGCTTCTTCGACGATTCCATCCGCCAGGCCAAGTACTACGTGTCGGGCATCTTCAAGGGCGAGGCCCATCCCTTCGAAAAGCGCCCCGACGATCGGATGAACCCGATCCAGAAACTGACCTACTTCGGCATCCTCAATGTGCTGCTGCCGCTGCAGATCGTGACCGGCGCGTTGATGTGGGGCGTGCAGAAGTGGCCGGAGGTGGCCAGTGCGCTGGGCGGCTTGCCCTTGCTCGCACCATTCCACACCCTGCTGGCCTGGCTGTTCGGCAGCTTCATCGTCGGGCATGTCTACCTCACGACCACGGGCGCGACGCCGCTGGAGGGCATTCGGGCCATGGTCACGGGCGACGAGGAGGTCGAGGTTCATGAACCGGCGCACAAGGCTTGAGCGGCGCGTACCCGGTCCGGTCGACATGAACCGGACCGCACTCAGACATCGGCAGTATCTTGGGAAGCGAAACGGAGATGGCAATGCGGTGGCTTAGATCGATCTTCAACCGGCCTGAAAAGGCCTATGTGCACCCCTATCTGGCTGGCGCCATTCTGGGTGTGGTGCTGTTCGTGGCCTTCCTGCTGACTGGCAACGGCCTGGGGTCTTCCGGGGCGACCAGCCGCATCGATGCCGCGCTGGTCGACATCGTGGCGCCGGCGCACGTCGACAAGACACCGTATCTGCTGAAGATGGCCGGCGGCGACAAGAACCCCTTGGACGACTGGATCGTGCCGGTGTTCTTCGGCGCCTTGCTCGGCGGCTTCACCTCGGGTGCGCGCAGCGGCCGTCTGGGACTGGTCACCACCAAGGGCCCGAACATCTCCAATCGCACGCGCTGGCTGATGTCCTTCATTGGCGGCGTGATCTTTCTCTACGGCGCGCGCATGGCGCGCGGCTGTACCTCGGGGCAGGCACTGTCCGGCGGCGCCACGCTCGCGGCAGGCTCCTGGGTGATCATGCTGGCCATCTTCGGCAGCGCCTACCTGCTGGCCTATTTCGTGAGAAAGCTGTGGCTTTGAGGAGCAGCACATGAACTTCCCATTGGATGCCTTGACGGCGGTGAGCGCCGCCAACCCCTGGAGCTACCTGGTCTTCGGTTGCATCGGTTTTGCCTTCGGCTTCACGCTGGAAATGGCCGGCTTCGGAGACTCGCGAAAACTCGCGGCCCAGTTCTATTTCAAGGAACTGACCGTGCTCAAGGTCATGTTCACCGCGATCGCCGTGGCCCTGACCCTGCTGTTTGGGGCGGTCGGCCTGGGCCTGATCGACTTCAGCCACGTCTGGGTCAATCCCACCTACCTCGGCTCTGGCGTGTTGGGTGGCTTGATCATGGGTGTGGGCTTCATCGTCGGTGGCTTCTGCCCGACCACCTCGCTGGCCTCGGCCTCCACCGGCAAGATCGACGGCATGCTGTTCATGCTGGGTGGGTTCGTCGGTGCCTTCCTGTTCGGCGAGACCGAGCGTTATTTTGACCGTTGGTACAACGATGCCGGTTACTACGGCCGACTGACGCTGGACCAGGTGTTCGGCATCTCCGCGCCGACCTTGGTGCTGATCATCGTGTTGGCCGCGCTGTTCATGTTCTGGGGCAGCGAGCAGCTGGAGCGGATGGTCGGCCACAAGGACGTGAGCCGTGAGCCGAAGTGGCGCAAGTTCGGTGCGGCGGGCCTGGCGGCCGCCGCGGTGGGGGTGCTGGTCATTGGCACCCCGTCACTGGACGACCGCTACCAGCGCGTCAGCTTCAAGCGCACCGAGGTGGTCCAGCAGGCGGGCGCCAAGCCACAGACCATGACCCATGTCTACAGCGCCGACGAGATGCTGGCCAAACGCCTGGCGTTCACCACGCCGGCCGAGGCCTTCAAGGCCCGCTACCAGCAGGCCATCAAGCCGGTCTACCTGGACGTGCGCAGCGAGGCCGACTACAACCTCTATCACGTGGCCGATTCGATCAATGTGCCTTTGGAGCGCCTGGGCAAGCTCATCCCGGATCTTCTGAGCGAGCCGACGGCCAACACCGTGTTCGTCACCATCAGCAACGACGAGGCGGCGGCCATCAAGGGGTGGAAGCTGCTGGTCGCGTCGAAGGTGCAGAACGTCTATGTGCTGGAGGGCGGCATCAATCGCTGGATCGCCACCTTCGGCGCGAAGGACGCCGCGCTCAAGCCACTGGCCAGCGCCGGCACGGACCAGTTGGGCTACGAATTCCCGTTGGCCTTGGGCGACCGCTACAAGTCGTGTTCACCCAGCCCGATCGAGCACGAGAAGCTCGAGTTCCAGCCGCGGATCGTCTTGCAGCTCAAGCGCGACAAGTCGGGTGGCGGCTGCGGCTGACCTGAACCGGGCCCGCTATGGCAGTGAATGCTGACGGGCCCCGCCGCCCGCGCGGGCGGCCAGGACATGCCCGCCCTGGCTGCAGAGCGCGGCAGCGCTGGCCGGGTCCAGATCGGCCAGGCTCAGGTAGGCCGAGTCGGCCAGCTCATCGGCGGTGTCGGGGTTCATGTCAGGGCGCAAGCGGATCAAAGCGCCCGCAAATGCCCGCCGCCACGAACTGCACTGGATTTCAGCTGTCAATACGACGTTGTTCATAAGCCACCTTCTCGATCGGCCAGTCCTTGGGCTTTTATCCTAGGGACTGCCGGCGCGCCGGTCTTGAGCATGCGCAAGAAAAGCGAGCGCGCGGCCGGCGCGGCGGAGCAAAGGCGGCTCAAGGGCCCATTTTGCTCACCACCACAGCACGGCCGTCTCGCCCGCGCGATCGGCGTAGTAGAGCCGCAACCGCAGCACGTAGACGCTGCCGCGCGCCATGCGCAGCTTGAGGTAGGCGTTGCGGTCCTCGCCACTGTCGTCGTCGCCGCCACGGTATTTGAGCTGGCCGTTCACGTCCTCGAACAGCACGATCACGGTGTCGGCCGAACCCAGCGTGCGGATTTCGTAGTTGCGGCTGCGCGTGGGCTTGATGCGCAGGTCGATCTGCTGGCCTGCATTGAGGTTGAGCGGGCGAGACTCCATCAGTTTGAGTTCGGGGAAGCCCGTCATCGGACCTTGTGGCGGGTAGAGCTGCTTGACGTAGCTGACGTCGCGCGGCGAGAGCCCACCCGCCGGCTGCAGCGGCTGGGTGAGGTACTTGGTGGGTGACCGGATCAGGCCTGCCTCAAACGGGTAGTGCATCACCGAGTCCGGGTCCCAGGTGGTGCCCTGCACCTGGCTTGTGTCGAGCTTGCGGATGATGTTGAAGAAGGTCTTGTCGCGGCTCCACTGGTTGGGCGGCGCGGCCAGTGCGGCGTAGACCTTCTCTTCGTCCCACACGATGCCAGAGAAGGGGTTCTGGTGCTCGTGTTCGAAACCCAGCGTGTGGCCGATCTCGTGCACGGCGGTGTCGGGGTCGGCGGCCACGCTCCAGCCGAAGTTCATCGTGCGCTGGTCGGTGGCGATGCCGAGGATGGCTCGGCCCACGTAGGACCACGAGCCGTTGCCGGCCATGAAGCCGACGCGCACCATGGCCTGTTCACGCGTCGGCACTTCCTTGAACTTCAGGCCGATGCCCAGGGCCGCCCAGCGGTCGAAGGCCTGGCGAACGGCGGCCTTCTCGGCGTTCGAGCCGCGCCACGACACGAAGCTGGTGGTGCCATCCACCGCGGTGACGGTTTCACCGTCGGTGGGCTTGTCGAAGAAGTAGTAGCTCAGCTCGGTGCCGTTCACCCACTTGTCGCCCATGGAGTTGATGGCACGCACGCGGTCGGCACTGAGGCCGGGGCCGAACACGCGCGGCTGCGTCGAGCGCGCATTGCAGTAGCGGTGTCGATAGCGCGGGGCCAGGTCGTCGGAGGCGGGGGATGGGGTCTTGCGTGCGGGGGCGCGTGCCATGGGCTTGCTCCTGGGAGTGGTGCCGCATGGTCGGCCGCAGCGTGCCGCAGCGCCATCCTTCAAGGTAGGGATCACCCGGCCCGGTGTGTGAGCCCTTGTGTCGTGATGGGCGCTGCGCCAAGACCGCTCGATCCAGGCCCACGGCGTCCGTATGATCGACGCATCCCCTGCCATTGGACGCCCGTGACCCACTCCCTGCTCACCCCCTTGCGCGTGATCGAGAGCTCCGCTTTCATCGCTGCACCGCTGGCCGGCCTGACCCTGGCGCAGTTCGGCGCCGACGTGATCCGCGTGGACCTGATCGGCGGTGGCATCGACTACGGCCGCCTGCCCTTGATGCCCGGTGGCCGCAGCCTGTACTGGACCGGACTGAACAAGGGCAAGCGCTCGGTGGCCATCGACATCCGCCAGCCCGCAGGCCGCGAGTTGATGCAGGCCCTTGTTTGCGCACCCGGGCCCGAAGGTGGCGTGCTGCTCACCAACATCGGCACACCCTGGCTCGCGCACGAGGTGCTGGCCGCGCAGCGTGCCGACGTGATCAGCTGCACCATCCAGGGCAATGGCGATGGCAGCACGGCGGTGGACTACACCGTGCACTGCGCCACCGGCTACCCGGCCGTCACCGGCGGCGGCAGCATCGATCACCCGGTGAACCAGGTGCTGCCGGCCTGGGACATCGCCTGCGCCTACCAGGCCGCCTTTGCGCTGGTGGCCGCGGTGGACCACCGCCGCCGCAGCAGCCAAGGCGCGGCACTGAAGATCGCGCTGTCGGACATGGCCTTCAGCATGCTGTCGCACCTGGGGCTGATGGCCGAGGCCGAGTTGCTGGGGCAGGAGCGGCCGTCCCTGGGCAACCACATCTACGGCGCCTTCGGGCGCGACTTCGCCACCGCCGACGGCCAGCGCGTGATGGTGGCCGCCATCTCGTCGGGCCAGTGGCAGGCGCTGGTGAAGGCCTGCGGCATCGGCGCCGACGTGCAGCGCCTGCAGGCCGAGATGCACCTGGACTTCTCCGACGAAGGCCAGCGTTTCGAGGCGCGTGAGGCCATTGCGGCCCTGCTGGAGCCTTGGTTCGCCTCGCGCCACGCGAACGACGTGGCGGCGGCCCTGGACGCGCAGCGCGTGTGTTGGGGGCCTTACCGCCGTGTGGGCGAGTTGATGGCGCAGGACCCGCGCGCCAGCCTGGCCAACCCGGTGTTCGAACGCATCGACACCCCGGGCGTCGGCCCACACCTGGCGGCCGGCTCGGCCGTGCGGCTGGGCGGACAACAGCGCCAGCCGACGCGCCCCGCGCCGATGCTGGGGGCCGACACCGACGAGGTGCTGCACGAGGTGCTGGGCTTGGACAGCGGCGCCATCGGCCGCCTGCACGACGCTGGCGTCGTCGCGGGCGCTGACCGCGATCCGACGCTCTCGCGTTGATGCACGCCTCGAACGCGGCGGCGCGGCGTTGGCTCAGCGGGCCGGGCTGACCACCGGGCGCAGCGACGACAGCTTGTTGTCCAGCGCCGGGCCCATCTGGTAGCGGCCGGGCTTGACGATCACGCAGCGGCCGGCGTAGTCGGCGTCGGTACACAGCTCCCACTGGCCGTCCAGCACTTCCATCGACGAGGCCTTGTCGTTCATGCCCACCGTCTTGAGGTTGGGCATGGCTTCCACATGCAGGCTCTGGCGGCCGCTGTAGTCGGTGTTCTCGTGCAGCACCAGGCCGCCGGTGGCGGGCAGGGGCCGGTCATCGGCGCCGAACACCGGTCGGATGGACGAGGTGCGGTCGTTCCATGACCCGCCCAGCACGTGGCGGCCCACGCCCAGCACCATGCATTGGCCCGCGTAGTCGTGGTGCTCGCAAAACTGCCAGCGGCCGCGCTGGATGACCACCGAGGAGGCCAGGTCGTTGTAGTTGAGCTCGCCCAGGCGCGGCGCCGAGGTGGACAGCGCCAGCGCACGGCCGTCGAAATTGGCGTGCTCGTACAGGATCACGGCGTCGGTGGGCATGGCCACGCCGACCGGGCCCACCGGGCTGGGAATCGGGGCGGGCAAGGATCCAGGCATGGGCGGCTGCATCGGCGCCGGGAAGGGTGCCGGCATGGGCGCGGTGGCCACGGGGTGCCGGGGCGCGGCGGCGCCGAGGTCCGCCCGGCGGATCGAAGCCAGCGTGCCGCGCAGGGCGGGCGGCATCTCGGCGTAGCGGCCCGGGCCCACGGTGATGCAGGCGCCGCGGAATTGCGCGGCCGTGCAGAACTCCCACTGGCCGGCCTTCACCACCACCGAGGCGATGTTGCCGCCCATGCCGTAGGCGGCCACGTCGGCGGCGTCGGTGTTCAGGCGCAGGCGCATGCCGTTGAAGGCCGGCTGGCTGTACAGCTCCACCTCCTGTGCCAGCACTGCGGGGGCGGCGAACGCCGCCGACAGGCTCAGCAATGCGGTGGGGCCGAGGCGGCGAACGGTGGTGACAAGCATGGGGGTCTCCCGGTTCGGTTGGGCTCGATGGCGGCGCATCATGCCGGGCGCCTGGATTCTCGTCCACCGACCAAAGTGCGGTGGTCGGCGCCTCAGGTCAAGCGCGCCGTGTGCCGTGCGATGACAGCCTCCTCATCGGTGCGCAGCACGCGCACCTGCACGGCGCTGTCAGTCGAAGACAGCACGCCGGTCGCACCAGTCGAGGCGCCTTCGCTCAGCCGCAGGCCCATCCACGCCGCGGCCTGCGCCACGCGTTCGCGCACCACGGCCGAATTCTCGCCAATGCCGCCGGTGAACACCAGCAGGTCGATGCCGCGCAGTGCGGCGGCCATGCCGGCCAGTTCGCGTGCCAGGTGCTCGATGAAGTAGTCCACCGCCATCACGGCATCGGCGCTGTCGCTGGCCAGCAGCGTGCGCATGTCGCTGGACAGGCCGGACAGGCCCAGCAGGCCCGATTCACGGTAGAGCAGTCGTGCGATCTCGGCGCTGCTGCGGCCCTGGTCCAGCAGGTGCAGCACCACGGCGGCGTCGAGCCGGCCACAGCGCGTGCCCATGGGCAGGCCGTCCAGCGGCGAGAAGCTCATGGTGGTGGCCACCGAGCGCCCGCCGCGCATCGCGCACATCGAGGCGCCATTGCCCAGGTGCGCCACCACCACCCGAGCCTCGTCGGGAACGCCCAGGCCGGCCAGTTGCGCCGCGATGGATTCGTAGGACAGGCCGTGGAAGCCATAGCGCCGCACGCCGGCCTCGTGCAGTGCGCGCGGCAGGGCGAAGCGCTGGTTCAGGGTCGGCATTGCCCGGTGAAAGGCCGTGTCGAAACACGCCACCTGCGGCACCCCGGGAAAGGCGGTGCGGGCGGCACGCACACCGGCCGCGTTGTGCGGCTGGTGCAGCGGTGCCAGGGGGCCCAGTGCCTCGATCTGGGCCAGCACCCCGTCGTCGACCAGCACCGGGTGGTCGAACCCCGTGCCACCGTGCACGATGCGGTGGCCCACCGCGGTGACGCGCGCGGCGCCGATGACCCGCATCACCGTGCCCAAGGCGTCCGCGTGCGACGCTGGCCCGGTGGCCGTGGCGATGCCCTCCACCTGCCCGGTGAGCACCGGCGCCACCGCCATCGCCTGACGCTCAAACAGTGCGTACTTGATCGACGACGAGCCGGCGTTGAGCGTGAGCAGGTGCGACATCAGCCGCTGGCCTCAGACGTAGTCCTTGTACTTGTCGAGGAAGCGGATCGGCTTGGCAAGCGCATCGCGGCGGAACGGGTCGCCCAGCTCGCGGGTGCACATGATCTCGATCACGCAGGTCTTGCGCTGGTTCATCTGCAGGTCGATGGCGCGCTTCAGTGCTGGGCCCACGTCTTCCAGCCGGTCCACCACGATGCCCTCGGCGCCCATGGCCTTGGCGATGCCAGCGAAGCTCTGGTTGTCGAGCTCGCCCGCCACGAAGCGGCGGTTGTAGAAATCGACCTGGTTCTTCTTCTCGGCGCCCCACTGGCGGTTGTGGAAGACCACCGCGGTCACGGGGATGTCGTGGCGCACGCAGGTCATGATCTCGCTCATGCTCATGCCCCACGCGCCATCACCGGCGTAGCTGATGGCCGGGCGCTCGGGCGCCACCACCTTGGCGCCGATGATGGTGGGCAGCGCATAGCCGCAGTTGCCGAAGCTCATCGGCGCGAAGAAGCTGCGCGGACGCTCGAAGCGCAGGTAGCTGTGGGCCACGGAGTTGATGTTGCCGATGTCGGTGGACACCATCACGTCGCGGGGCATGGCCTTTTCCAGCTCGCGCAGCACCTGGCGTGGGCTCAGCCACTGGCCGCCACCGGGTGTGGTTTCGCCCTTGGCCTGTTCGATCATGTCCAGGCTGTAGGGGTCGCGTTCGTGCGTCCAGCCGTCCAGCTCTTTCTCCCACGCGGCCTTTTCTTCAGCGATGCGCGCGGCGCGTGCGGCGCGGGTGGTGTCGCAAGCCAAAGCCTTGCCGGCCAGGCGGGCGGTGAGTGCGCTGGCCACGGCCTTGGCATCGCCGCACAGACCGACGTCGATCTTCTTCACCAGGCCCAGCATCTTGTGGTCGGCGTCGATCTGGATGATCCTGGCGTTCTTGGGCCAGTAGTCCATGCCGTACTGCGGCAGCGTGCCGAACGGGCCCAGGCGCGAGCCCAGCGCGATGACCACGTCGGCTTCGGCCATCAGATTCATGCCGGCCTTGCTGCCCTGGTAGCCCAGCGGGCCGCACCACTGCGGGTGGCTGGCGGGGAAAGAGTCGTTGTGCTGGTAGCTGTTCACCACCGGGCAGCCCAGGCGCTCGGCCAACGCAATGCACTCGTCCCAGGCGCCGGACATCACCACGCCACCGCCGGAGATCAAGACGGGGTTCTTGGCGGCTGCAATCAATTCCACCGCCGCGGCCAGGCTGGCCTCGCCACCGGCGCCACGGTCCAGGCGCATGGGCTTGGGGATTTCCACCGTGATCTCGCCATAGAACAGGTCGCGCGGGATGTTCAGCTGCGTGGGGCCCAACTCGGAATGGGCGCGGTCAAAACAGCGCGCGGTGTACTCGGCCATGCGCTTGTTGTTGTTCACATGGCCCTGGTACTTGGTGAACTCCTGGAACATGGGCAGCTGGTTGGCCTCCTGGAAGCCGCCCAGGCCCTGGCCCATGGTGCCGGTCTCGGGGGTGATGATCACCACCGGGCTGTGGGCCCAATAGGCCGCTGCGATGGCGGTGACGCAGTTGCTGATGCCCGGGCCGTTCTGACCGATGACCACGCCGTGGCGGCCGCTGGCGCGCGCAAAGCCGTCGGCCATGTGCCCGGCGCCCTGCTCGTGCACCACGGGGATCAGGCGGATGCCGGCGGGCGCAAAGATGTCCATCGCGTCCATGAAGGCCGAGCCCATGATGCCGAACATGGTGTCCACGCCCTGTGCGACCAGGGTCTCGACGAAGGCTTCGGACGGGGTCATCTTGGTCACGCCGCTGACGACGGAGCGCTTGGCTGTGGGGGCGTTCATGGGGCAGGTCTCCTTCGGGTTCGGGGTGCCGGGACTATAGGCAGCGGCTCGATCGCAGTCAAATGAAATCCCGATATTCGATACAAATCATCCCAATAAATGGATTTCAGCCTATCATCGGTCGGCATGAAACTCGTCAAAGCCTTGGCGGACGCGGTGCAGCCGGCGGGCGATTCGCCCACGCTGCGGCTGTTTTCGCTGCTCGAAGTGATCGCCGCGCAGGACCGCCTGTTCTCGCTGCAAAGCCTGGTCGAGGCCACCGGCCTGCCCAAGCCCACGCTGCACCGCATGCTGCAGCAGCTCGAGGGCGCGGCGCTGCTGCAGCGCGAAGGCGATGGCCGCCACTACAGCACCGGCGTGCGCCTGCGTCGGCTGGCCGAGACCCTGCTGCTGAACAACACCTTCCACGGCGCGCGCCACCGCGTGCTGCGCGCGCTGGTGGACGAGATCGGCGAGAGCTGCAACATCACCGCGCTGGCCGGCGGCGAGGTGGTCTATCTCGATCGCGTGGAGACCGCCGCACCGCTGCGCTTCACCTTGCAGCCGGGCTCACGGGTGCCGGCGCATGTGTCGGCCAGCGGCAAGATCTTTCTGTCGCAGATGGCGCCTGCGCAGCGCACCCGTCTGCTGGCCGAAGTGCCGTTGGAGCGCTGCACCGAGAAGTCGCTCACCGCCCTGGGCGCTCTGGAAGCCGAGCTCAAGGCCGTGCGCAAGGCCGGCTACGCCACCGATCGCGAAGAGTTTCTGCCCGGCCTGGTGTGCGTGGCGGTGCCGGTGCCAACGCCTGAAAAGAGCGGCCGATCCAGCCTGTGCGTGGCCTTGCAGGCGCCGGTGATGCGCGTGCCACTGGACAAGGCGCTGGGTTTGCTGCCGGCGCTTCGGCGGGCGGCCGATGCACTCGGCCGCTTGGAAGCCAATGCGCAGGAGCCGGTTGGCCCGACCCCATCCAAGACCACGAAACGAGGCGCGCGGTGAGCGAACTGTCGACGGCCAGACCCGAGCGGCTGCTTGGCGTGCGCGAGTTGTTCGGCATCGACTCCGACCTCAAGGTGCCGGCCTTCGCCGAGCGCGACGAACACGTGCCCGAGGTCGATAGCGCCTACCGCTTCAACCGCGACGTGACACTGGCCATCCTGGCCGGCTTCATGCGCGACCGGCGCGTGATGGTGCAAGGGCTGCACGGCACCGGCAAGTCCACGCACATCGAGCAGGTGGCGGCGCGCCTGAACTGGCCCTGTGTGCGCGTGAACCTGGATGGGCACATCAGTCGTCTCGACCTGGTGGGCAAGGATGCCGTGGTGATCAAGACCCCCTCGAAAACGGGGGTGGCCAGCAAGTCACCGAGTTCCAGGAAGGCATCGTGCCCTGGGCCTTGCAACGTCCGGTGGCGCTGGTCTTCGACGAGTACGACGCGGGCCGTCCCGACGTGATGTTCGTGATCCAGCGCGTGCTGGAACGCGACGGCAAGTTCACGCTGATGGACCAGAACCGCGTACTCACGCCGCACCCGTTCTTCCGCCTGTTCGCCACCGCCAACACCGTGGGTCTGGGCAATCTGAACGGCCTGTACCACGGCGCGCAGAAACTCAACCACGCGCAGATCGACCGCTGGAACATCGTGGCCACGCTGAACTACTTGGCCGCTGGCGAGGAGGTGGCCATCGTGCAGGCCCGCGTGCCCGGGCTGGCCGGGCCCGAGCACCGCGCCTTGCTCGACGCCATGGTGGCCCTGGCCGATCTCACGCGCCAGGGCTTCGCGGCGGGCGACCTGTCCACGCTGATGTCGCCGCGCACCGTGATCACCTGGGCCGAAAACATCGAGATCTTCGGCGACGTGGCCCAGGCCTTCCGCCTGTCGTTCCTCAACAAGTGCGACGAGGCCGAGCACCCCGTGGTGGCCGAGTACTTTCAGCGTTGCCTGAATCGCGAGCTTTGACATGTCCGAGGCGCAGACGGCGGCGCGCGCGCAGCAGAGGATCGAGAAGCTCTGCGCCGCCGCGCTGCGAGCGCTGAGCGGTCAGGCCGACCTGCACTTCCGTGGCCGGCGACTGCACCGTGGCCGCACGTTGCTGCCCTTGTATGCCCCGCACCTGCACCCCAGGCTGGACGAGGACGACTTCGGCTCGTTCCGCGGCGCGGCCGATGGCTATGCGCTGCGCTTGCGCGGCTCGGATGAAGCGCTGCACCGCCGCCTGTGCCCGGCCCAGCCGGTGGCGCGGCTGCTGTTCGAGATGCTGGAGCAGTATCGGGTCGAGTCCAACGTTGATGCGGCGCTGCCTGGCGTGCGCGCCAACCTGCGCCATCGCTTCGAAGCCTGGCTGCAGGCCTTTCACCGGTCCGGCCTCACCGACACCGAGCGCGGCATCCTGCTGTTCACGGTGGCGCAGATCGCCCGCTCGCGCGTCACCGGCGAGCCGCCGCTGGAGGCCACCGAAGACTTGATGGAGGCCACGCGCGCGGGCATCGTGCCCACCATCGGCCACGCGCTGGCCGGCCTGCGCCGCCACCGCCACGACCAGCGCGCCTACGCGCAACATGCGCTGGTGCTGGCGCAGCAGGTGGCCGAGATGATCGCTTCGGTGGACGAGGACGGCACCGACGCGGCTGGCGCTGGCGCAGGCGACGACGAGGAGCGCGCCGCGTTCAGCCTGGTGATGGACATGCAGGCGCAGCCCGCCGACGGCGTGGCGGTGGTGCATGCCGGGCGCAGCGGGGTGCTGGAGTCGTCCGACAGCGGCTATCGCATCTTCACCACCGCCTACGACCGCGAGTTGCGCGCTGCCTCGCTGGTGCGCCCGGCGCTGTTGCAGGAGCAGCGTGCACAGCTCGACCGCCGAATTGCCATGCAAGGCGTGAACGTGTCGCGCCTGGCGCGCGACCTGAAGGCACTGCTGGCCCAACCCACGCGCGAGGGCTGGCACAGCGCTCAGGAAGAAGGCCTGATCGACGGCCGTCGCCTGGCGCAATTGATCGCCGCGCCCACCGAACGGCGCCTGTTCCGCACCGAGCGCCACGAGCCGCAGGCCGACGCGGTGCTGGCCTTCCTGATCGACTGCTCGGGCTCGATGCGCGAGCACATCGAGTCGGTGGCCATGATCGTCGACGTGATGGCCCGCGCGCTGGAGCAGGCCGGCGTGGCCAGCGAGATCCTGGGTTTCACCACCGGTGCCTGGAACGGTGGGCGCGCGCAACGCGACTGGATCCGCGCCGGCCGTCAGGCCCACCCGGGCCGCCTGAATGAAGTCGATCACCTGATCTTCAAGGACGCTGACACCTCCTGGCGCCGCGCACGCCCCGGCATTGCCACGCTGCTGAAGGCCGACCTTTTCAAGGAGGGCATCGACGGCGAAGCGGTGGACTGGGCCTGCGACCGACTGCGGGGGCGCGGCGAAGAGCACAAGCTGCTGGTGGTGGTGTCCGATGGCTGCCCGATGGACGGTGCCACCCACCTGGCCAACGATTCAAACTACCTTGACCAGCATCTGCAAGACGTGGTGGCGCGCCACGAGCAAGCGGGTGCCGTGCAGGTGTTCGGCCTGGGTGTGGGCCTGGACCTGAGCCCGTACTACAGCCGTGCGCAGGCGCTGGAGTTGTCGGCGTTGCACGGCCAGGCGGTGTTCCGGGATCTGCTGGAGCTGCTGGCTTCGCGGCGTTGGCGTTGACAAGCCCCGAGTCGTTCCGCCGCGGTCATGAAACTGGCGGTGGAGGCCCCCGGGCTGAGGGGCAGCCGTCACTGCCAACGCGCGAATCAACCCAGCCAAGCAGCCGCCGCGGAACCGGCTTTGCCGGGCCGCTGGCGACCGCGCCCTGGGGGGCAGCGCCGAAGGCGCTCCGGGGGGGTCAAGGATTCGGCCCGTTGTGGCAGGTGTAGCAGCCCACCTTGGTGCCCGCGGGGATGGACACCGTTCGTCCCTCGATGCTGTAGCTGCGCGCCACTTTCACCTGTGACAAGGGCGATCCGCGGTAGTCCGCGCCGTGGCAATAGGCGCAACTCGTGCGGCCACCCGAGGCGCTGATCATGTCGCCATGCTTGCCCACCCAGCCCTGGCCGATGCTGTGCATGCCGTGCGGCCCGCCGTTGCCGCTGACCGTGGTCGAGGTGTGGCACACCGAGCACTCGCGCACCGTGCCGGCGTAACCTTGCAGCGTGATGCTCTGGATGTTGTCGTTGGCGTGGGAGCTGGGGTATTCGGCGTGCGTGGCCCCGTGGCAGGCCTCGCACTGCATGCCGCCGTGGCCCTTGCTGAAGCGGAACAGGTTGCTGCCGGCCACCGGCACGTTGGCGTTGGTGGCAAAGCGCGTGTCGCTGGGCACCACCAGGTTGCCGGCCGCGTCGAGCGCACTGGTCGTGCGCGTGCCGTTGTAGTGGCAGGCCTGGCAGGTGGGCTCTTGCAGCCAGCCCACGCGGGCCGGGTTGCCCACCTTGCTCATGTTGCCGTGGCAGCTCTGGCAGCCCATGGTGGCGTTGCCGTTGGCGTCCACCGCGTCGCCCATGGCGCCGCGCAGGCACTTGGTCACCGAGCCCGGATGGCAGTTGTAGCAGGCCGCGCGATTGGCACTGGCGTCGAGCGACAGCAGGTTGGCCGGGTCGATGGCCTTGCCGTGACTGCTGTGCTGCGCGCTGGTCATCGTGGAGATGCCGGCCAGGCCGGTGCCCGGCAGGGCATTCGATGCATGGCATCCGGCGCACAGCGTGGGCTTGCCGGCCAGTGCCGATGCATACAGGCCCGCGGGCATGCCCTTGGTGTTGAGTGCCGCGATGTATTTGGCGTTGCCGGCCTGCTTCTGGTCGTGCAGGCGCAGGATGTTCTTCTTCCAATCGAGTTCGGCGTTGGGGTCGTTCACCCAGCCTGCCGCAGGCCTGGCGGCCAGCAGCGCGGGGTTGGTTTCAGTGGCCGCGCGCGAGGCGTGGCAGGCCGCGCAGGTGATCTCGTCCGACACCGGCAACACGGTGATGGTGCTGGCCAGCAGCTTGCCGGTGCTGTCCTTGGCCGTGACCTTCACGGTGGGGTAGTAGTTCTTGGCCCCCGTGTCGTCGTAGGGCGTGATCGGGATGCCCGAGGCCTCGAACCAAAGGTTGGCCGCGTCCAGCGTCAGCGGCCTGGGCGTGGTCGACGGCGTGGCGTTGCCCGTGAGACCGACATTGGCCGCCGGGTTGGCGCCGTACAGCGACTGCACCCAGTTCCAGAAGTTGGTCTTGCCGGCGCTGCTGGTGTTGATCGAGCCCGCGGGGTCGGCCACGGCCTCGTAGCTGAGGGTCACCCCGCTGGTCACTGCCTTGCCCGTGCTGGCATTGACCAACTGGGCGTGCAGGTTGTTGAAGGGCGGCAGGATGGAGAACATCGAGTAGTCCTTGCCGTCCATGCAGTGCATGCCCAGGTCGTTCCAGGCCAGCAGCGAGTACTTGGCCACGCTGGTGCTGGTGGACACGGTCACCGGCACGGTGCGTGTGGTCTTGCTGTCGCGCACCGTCACCACGGCGGTGCCGGCGATCAATGCGCGCACGGTGACCACGTTGCCCGAGAGGCTGACCGTGGCCACGCTCGTGGCGCTGGAGCTGGCGCTCAGCGCGCCCGATGCATTGCTGGCCGTGATGGCACTGCTGCTGTTGGGCGCCATCACCAGCGAGCTGGGCGACACCGTCAGCAGCACCGGAGCACTGACCGACACCGCCACGTTGGCGGTGGTGAAACCGTCCGACACCGCGACGGTGGCCGAGCCGGCGTTGTTGCCGAAGATGGTGACGACCTTGCCACTCACCCCCACCGTGGCCACGGCGGCGTTGCTGGAGGCCGACGCAATGCCCGCGGCCGCATTGACCACCGTCACCGTGGCGCTGCTGCCGGCGACGATGGACAGCGAACTGGTCGACAAGCTCATCGGCTTGGCGACCGTCACCGTCAGGGTGAGGCGGGTTCCCGTGCGGTCGCGCAAGGTGATGCCCGTCGTGCCAACCGCCTTGCCGGTGACCGTGAGCGTGGCGCCACCGTTGGACAAGGGGCCCAGCGCGGCGCTGGCCACGGCGGTGTTGTCCACGCTCACCCGCACACTGCCCTGCGCGCCGCTGATCTGCGCCGTGCGCGTGGCGTTGGTGGCCAGGTTCAACGAGGCGGGTGTGACGGCCATGGCCGCCTGGGCCTGCCCCACGCTGCCCAGCACCATCAACAGCAGCCAGGTGCCGAACAGGCGAAAGGCGCCAGGCCAGGTCCATGGGGTGGGGGTGATCGTCATGCGTGCTCCTCGGCGTTGTTTCGGGCTGCATACCTATGCGTGTGTAGGTATATCGCCAAAACCCACTTCGATGAAGTGGACGCTCGAAAGAGATGTAATGAAACGGCAGCAAGCTGAACCGGGTCTGAACCCACCGGCATTTCAGGACGCGGCAGGCGGTGGTTCACGCGCCGCCGGCGCCGAACGCTCAGGCCGGCTCGGAAATCTCGATCAGGTTCAGGTCCGGATCGCGCACGTACACCGAGCGGATCTTGCCGGTGGCGCCGGTGCGGATCACCGGGCCTTCGACGATGGGCCAGCAAGCCGCGTTCAGTCGCGCGATCACCTCGACCAGTGGCACGCTGGCGATGAAGCACAGGTCCAGCGCACCCGGCACCGGCAGGTGGGCCTTGGGCTCGAACTCCTGGCCCTTCACATGCAGGTTGACCTTCTGATGACCGAACTGGAAGGCGCGGCGCTGCACCGGTGGAGTGCCGCCGATGAAGCTCTCCAGCCGCATGCCCAGCACGCGGGTGTAGAAATCGATGCAGGCGGCCTCGTTGGCGGTGGTGAGCACGAGGTGGTCGAGGTGGTCGATCATGGCGAGTCGTGGTGTTGGGGCAGCGCCTTCAGCCGCCACACGGGCGATCGTACGATGAGCATGGCCTGAACCACGAACATCACAGTGGACAAGCCCAGGCAGGCGGGCGTGCCGAAGGCCTCGCCCACTGCGCCGCCCAGCAGCGCGCCCAGTGGTCGGATGCCGGTGTTCACGGTCATGAAGATGGCCGACACCTGGCCCAGCTTGGCGCCGGGCGTGACCGTTTGCCGCAGTGTGAGTTGGGTGATGGTCCACAGGATGGGGCCGGCGCCGAAGAGAAAGAACGACGTGGCCGCCAGCGCGCCGTTGGGCCAGATGATGGTGGCCAGCATCACCGACGAGGCCAGCACCGATGTGAAGGGCCCCAGGCCCACCGCACGGCCAAAGGGCACGGCCCGCAGCACCCTCGAGGCCAGCATCGCGCCCAGCACCATGCCGGCGCCGTAGCAGGCCAGCGTGACGCCCACCGCGCCGGCGTCCAGGCCCAGCTGCTTCATGGCCCAGGGCACATACACCGCCTGCAGCACGAACCAGGCGATGTTCCAGGCCACCGAGGTGAGCAGCACCGGGCGCAGCAATTGGTGTCGCCACACGAACAGGGCGCCATCGCGCAGGTCGTGCCACACCTCGCGCTGCGCTGCGTTGCTGCGCACGGGCTCGGGCAGGCGCAGCATCAACACGACCGCGGCCACCGACAGCACCGTGGCCAGCACGAAGGCCGAGGGCGCGCCGGCCCAGCCCACCAGCGCGCCCGCGCCGGCCGGACCACCGGCGAAGGCCGCACTGCGCGCCAGCTCGAGCCGGCCATTGGCCGCGGCCAGCGATTCGCGCGGCACCAGGGTGGGTACCATGGCGGGCGCCGCCACGCTGAAGCCCACCGTGCCGGTGGCGCCGACAAACCCCAGCAGCGCCAGGCCCCACACCGACAGCCAGCCGCCCGCCGTGGCCAGCAGCAGGCCCAACAGCGACAGCGCACGCACCGCTTCGGCCAGCACCATCAGCTTGCGACGCGACCAGCGGTCCACCAGCAGCCCGGCGGGGATGGACAGCAGCAGAAAGGGCAGGCTCTGCGCGGCCGACAGCAGGCCGATCTCACCTGGCCCGGCGCCCAGCGCCATCACCGCGACGATGGGCACCGCAGCCAGGCTCACCTGTTCGGCCGATTGCGCCGCCAGGTTGGCCCAGGCCAGGTCCTGGAAGGGCCGCGGAAGTGTGCTGATGGTCATGGTGCGCAAAGTGGGCAGCTCATGGCCGCATCATCATCGCCTTGAGGGCTTGCGGGTCGCTGCATTCGGACCTGTGGGCGGCCGCATCGACGCTGGCCACCGGACCTTCAAGCGGATGGTGCCGTGGCGGGCGGGTTTTCCGGCGTGGTCACCGGCCCGCTGCCGCTGAAGCGATCCAGCGCCAGGTAGATCACCGGCGTGATGTACAAGGTCACCGCCTGCGAGAACACCAGGCCGCCGACCACCGCCAGCCCCAAGGGTTGGCGCAACTCGGCGCCGGCGCCAATGCCCAGCGCAATGGGCAGGGCCCCCATCAGCGCGGCCAGCGTGGTCATCATGATGGGGCGGAAGCGCAGCACGCAGGCCTCGCGGATGGCCTCGGCGGGGTTCATGCCGTGGTGGCGCTGCGCCTCCAGCGCGAAGTCGATCATCATGATGGCGTTCTTCTTCACGATGCCGATCAGCAGCAGGATGCCGATCATCGCGATCAGCGTCAGGTCCATGCCGAAGATCATCAGCGTGCCCAGCGCGCCCACCGCGGCCGAGGGCAACCCGGCCAGGATGGTGATGGGGTGGATGTAGCTCTCGTACAGCACGCCCAGCAGCACATAAATGACCAACAGCGCGGCCACGATCAGCACCGTCTGGCTGCCCTGCGAGCTCTGGAACACGGCGGCGTCGCCGCCGTAGCGCGTGATGATGGACGCCGGCAGGCGGATGGCTTCGCGGGCGCGGTCGATGGCCGCCGTCGCGTCGCCCAGCGCCGTGCCCGGCGCCAGGTTGAACGAGACGGTGACCGCCTGCAGCTGCCCGACGTGGTTGATGGCCGTGGGCCCGATGCGCCGTTCCACCGTGGTGAAGGCCGTCAGAGGCACCAGGGCGCCGGTGCTGGCGCGCACGTAGATGCCGTTGAAGGCGCCTTCGTCCTGCTTGGCCTCGGGCGACACCTCCATGATCACCTGGTAGCTGTCGGTGGGCAGGTAGATGGTGGACACCTGCCGCTCGCCAAAAGCCGAGAACAGCGCCGAACGCACGGCGTCGATGGACACGCCCAGCGTGTTGGCGCGGTCGCGGTCGATCTTGAGCTGGGCCTGCAGGCCACGCAACTGCGAATCGCTGGTGACGTCGCGGAACATGGGGTCGGCACGCAGCTTCTCTTGCAGCTTGTTGGCCCAGTCGTTGATCTCGTCGGCCTTCACGCTCTGCAGGATGTACTGGTACTGCGCCTTGCTCTGCCGACCGCCGAGTTGCAGGTTCTGGATCGGGCGCATGAACACGTTGATGCCGGCCACCTCGCGCAACTTGCGGCGCAGGCCTTCCACCACCTGCTTCATCGGCGGGCGCTCGGCGCGGGGCTTGAGCGTGAGGAACATGCGGCCGGTGTTCTGGGAACCGCCGCCACCGTTGAACGAGCTGACGGCGGCCACGTTCGGGTCGTTGCGGAACAGCGTGGCCACGCGCTCCTGCAGCTTCACCATCTCGGGGAAGGACGTGTCCTCGGCGGCCTCGGTGCTGACCTGGATCTGGCCGATGTCCTCTTCCGGAAAGAAGCCCTTGGGAATCACGATGAACAGCCACACCGTGGCCACCAGCGTGGCCAGCAGCACCAGCATCACCACGACGCGGTGCCGCAATGCCAGATCCAGCGAGCGCGCGTAGGCGGCCAGCATGGCGTCGAAGCCACGTTCGAACGAGCGCACCAGCATGCCCGGCGGCTTCTTGTGCGCTTCGTCGGTGAGGAAGCGGCTGGCCAGCATGGGCACCAAAGTGAGCGACACGAAGGCCGACACCAGGATGGCCAGGCCCACGATCACGGCGAACTCGTGGAACAACAGGCCGATCACGCCGGGCATGAAGAAGATCGGGATGAACACCGCCACCAGCGACAGCGAGATCGACAGGATGGTGAAGCCCACCTCGCGCGAGCCCAGCAGCGCGGCGCGGAAGGGCGGCACGCCTTCCTCGACGTGGCGCATGATGTTCTCCAGCATCACGATGGCGTCGTCCACCACCAGGCCCACGGCCAGCGTCAGGCCGAGCAGCGAGATGTTGTCCAGGCTGTAGTTCAGGCCCCACAGCAGCGCCACGGCGCCGATCAGCGACACCGGCAGCGAGAGCGTCGGGATCACCGTCGCGACGAAGCGGCGCAGGAACAGGAAGATCACCAGCACCACCAGCGCGATGGTGCCCATCAGCGTGAGGCTCACGTCGTGCAGCGCCTCGCGCACCGATTTCGAGCGGTCGTTGGTGGGCGTGAGCGTGATCGATTGCGGCATCTGGCTGCGAAAGCCGGGCAGCGTGGCCAGCACCGCATCCACCACCTGCACGGTGTTGGCACCGGGTTGGCGCAGGATGGCCAGCGTGATGGACGGCTCGCCATTGAGCGTGGCATTGCTCTTGGTGGTCTCGATGCTGTCTTCGACCTCGGCCACGTCCTTCAGGCGCACCGGGTTGCCGCCCCGGGTGCTGACGATCAGGTCGGCAAATTCCGCCGCGTTGCGCAGCTGCTGGTTGGCCTGCAGCGTGAGCATCTGGCGCTGGCCTTCGAGCGTGCCCACGGGCGTGTTGACGTTGGCCGCGCGCAGCGCCGCGCTCAGTTCGTCCAGGCCGATGTTGCGGGCGGCCAGCGCGTCGGGTTTCACCCGCACGCGCACCGCGAAGCGCTTGGCCCCGAAGATGTTCACCTGCGCCACGCCGGTGAGCGTGGACAGCGTGGGCGAGATCAGGTGCTCGGCGAAGTCCTGCAGATCCGACGGCGGCATCGAAGGCGAGGTCAGTGCGATGAACAGCACCGGCGCGTCCGCCGGGTTCACCTTGCGATAGGACGGCGGCGAGGTCATGTCCACCGGCAGGGCGCGCTGCGCACGCAGCAGCGCGGCCTGCACATCGAGCGCGGCGCCGTCGATGTTGCGGCGCTCGTCGAATTCCAGCGTCAGGCTGGTGCTGCCCAGCGTGCTGGACGAGCTGATCACGTTCAGGCCCGGGATGGTCTGGAACTGCTTTTCCAGCGGCAGCGCCACCGAGGTGGCCATGGTCTCCGGATTGGCGCCGGGCAGCGACGCGAACACGTTGATCACCGGCGTGTCGTAGCTGGGCAGTGCGGCCACCGGAATGCTGCGGTAGGCGATCACCCCGGCCATCACGATGGCCAGGTTGAGCAGCACCGTCATCACCGGACGGCGGATGAAGAGTTCGCTCAGGTTCATGGCGCGGAGGCCTTGCGTTGGCCGGCGGAAGCGCCCGAGGCGCCGCTGGCGCCAAGTGCCGCACCACCCGTCGCACCACCCGCCGCACCACTGGCGCGACCACCGCCTTCGCGGGCGCGCTCCACCAGCGTGCTGCCCGGGCGCACGTTCTGCCGACCGTCGAGCACGATGCGTTCACCGGGTTTCAGGCCGCTCACGGCCGCATCGTCGCCCTGCGCATAGAGCAGTTCGATGCGGCGCGGCACGGCCTTGTTGCCTTCACCCATTGCAAACACGATGGTGCCGCGCGGGCTTTGCACGATGGCGGCCTGCGGCACCACCACGGCGTCTTTCAACGTGCGCACGGTCATGCGCACGTTGGCAAAGGCGCCGGGCCACAGCCTGCCGTCCTTGTTGTCGAAGCGCGCCTTGACCTTCACCGTGCCGGACGCGGCGTCCACCGCGTTGTCCACGAACTGCAGCCGCCCCTTGACCTCGCCACCCTTGTCCGGCAGCGCGGCGACGACCTCGGAGCCGCCGTCCTTCAAGGCCAACAGGGCGTCCGCCAGGTGGCGCTGCGGCAGGTTGAAGGACACCGCGATCGGGTCGAGCTGGGTGATGGTGACCAGCGTTGTCTGGTTGGCCTGCACCGCGCTGCCGACGAACACCGGGATGACGCCCACGCGGCCCGCCCCGGGCGCGGTGATGCGCGCATAGGACAGCGTCAGGCGCGCCGCGTCGAGCGCGGCCTGGTCGGCGGCCACCAGCGCGGTCTGCGCGTCCACCTGCGCCTGGTTGGCATCCACGGCGCCTTGCGAGACGAAGTTCTGCGCCAGCAGTTCGCGGCTGCGTGCGAGCTGACGGCGTGCGTCGGCCAGCGAGGCCTCGTCGCGCACCATCTGTGCCTTCACCTTCGCGACATTGGCTTCGTCGGCGCGCGCGTCCAGGGTGAACAGCAGCTCGCCCGCGCGCACGAACTGGCCCTCGCGGATATGCACCTTGGCCACCACGCTGGTCATCTGCGGGCGGACGTCCACGCTGGACAGCGGGGCCACCGCACCGGTGGCTTCCAGCAGCACGGGCATGTCACGCTTTTGAGCGCGCACCAGGGTCACGCTCACCGGTGGCGCCGAAGCCGCCGCGGCGGGGCCCGAGGCGGCGCCGGCGGCGCTTGCAGCGGCGCCGGATGCGGCGTCTGCCGCCGCGGCAGCAGCCTGGCCGCCACCGCAGCCGTGCAAGGCCAGGGTGCACAGTGCCAGCGTGGCCAGCAGGGTCGTGCGGGAAATGGGGGTCATCATGAAGCGTCTCGTTGGTCTGCTGCCTGTGAGCTGCGTCGGGCCTGGCACACCATGGCGTTCGTTCGAGCGGCCAGGTGGGCCCCCGGCCAGAGCGAGCCCGGGGCATGGCGGCCGGACGCGCGGACGCTGCCGAGCATAGCAGCGGGCGCCTTGCCAAGGCCTCGGTGTGGTCCCCAAGTCCTCGGCCCCGCTCGATGCAATGCCCGGACGGCTACCGGCCCATGCTTGGCATGGCAGAATTTGCCTGAGCAAGTAATTATCGATGGGCGACCGCGTCCCTTGTGTCGACCTCACCAGCCCGAGCCCCAGTGAATCCTGCGCGCCCTTTTCGGCCCTACGACGGCCAACGCTACGACGTCAGCACCAGCGTGGGCCACCAGCTGCTGACGCTGCTGGCCCTCATGCGGCGCGAGCTGGAGCAGCGCATGGCCGAACATGGCCTGACCGATGCGCAGTGGCGCCCGCTGTGGCTCATCAAGACCGGCACGGCCACCACGGCCAACGAGATCGCGCGGCAGCTGGACATCGATGCGGGCGCGATCACCCGCATGCTCGATCGCCTGGAGTGCAAGGGACTGATCGAGCGCGAACGTTCAGAGTCCGACCGCCGCATGGTGCACCTGCGCCTCACGCACGAGGGCGACGCCGCAGTGCGGCAGGTGCCGGCGGTGCTGGCCTCGCTGAACAACGACTTCCTGGACGGCTTCACGGAGGCCGAGTGGAAGCAACTGCGCAAACTGCTGGCCCGCATGCAGGCCAATGGCGTCGCGTTGCAGGCCGGCGAGCCCAAGCCATGACGACGACAAGACACGCTCGACCCCTGGCCACGCGCTGGTCGTGGTGCGCGCTGCCCCTGATGCTGGCGGCGTGTGCCACGCCCGGCGACCTGCCGCCACGCCACGCGCTGTGGGCGCCGGTTGCGGTGGGCAGCGTGGCCACCAACGCGATTCAGGCCGCCGCCACGCCCTGGCCCACCGTGCAGTGGTGGTCGGCCTTTGGCGATGCCCAGCTCTCGCACCTGATCGAACAGGCACTCACCGGCCAGCCCAGCCTGCAGCTGGTGCAGGCCCGCTTGCGCCAGGCGCAGGCGGCGGTGGACCTCGGCGCCGCGACCAGTGGCCCGCAGCTCAACGCGTCGGTCGACCTCAGCGACCAGCACTTCACGAAGAACGGCCTGATCCCGCCGCCGCTGGCCGGCTCGCTGGCGTGGAACAACAGCGCGCAATTGGGCGGCAGCTGGGAGCTCGACCTGTTTGGCCGGCAACGTGCCGCGCTCGAATCGGCCATCGGCCAGCAACGCGCCGTGCAGGCCGATGCGCAGGCTGCGCGCGTGCTGCTGGCCGGGCAGGTGGCCGCCGCCTACTTTCAACTGGCGCGCACGATCGAGACCCGCGATCTGGCCGCACAGTCGCTGGCACAGCGCCAGCAGATGCAGGCCCTGGTGCGCCAGCGCATCGCCGCCGGGCTGGACACGCAGCTCGACCAACGCCTGGCCGATGGCCTCATTGCGCAAGCGCTGGTGGAGATCGAAGCGCTGGACGAAGCCACCGCCCGCGCCCGCCATGCTCTGGCGGAAGTCACCGGCCAGCCGCCGCTGGCCCTGCAAGGCCTGGCGCCACGCCTGGCCAAGGTGCAGGTGCAGCCGCTGCCCGGCACGCTGCCGCTGGACCTGCTGGGGCGTCGCGCCGACCTGGTGGCGCAGCGCTGGCGCGTCGAGGCCGCTTCACTCGACGTGGACGTGGCCCGGGCGCAATTCCACCCCAACATCAACCTGGTGGGCTTCGTCGGCCTTTCCAGCCTGGGCCTGAGCCGATTCATCGACACCGGCTCGGTGCAATACGGCGCCGGCCCGGCCCTGCGCCTGCCGATCTTCGATGGTGGCCGCCTGCGCGCCAACCTTCAAGGCCGCCACGCCGAGGTGGATGCGGCCATCGAGGCCTACAACGGCGCCCTGCTTCGGGCCTTGCGCGAGGTGGCCGACGAGCTGGCCAGCCTGCAATCGCTGGCGCGGCAACAGCAGGCGCAAGCCGACGCCCAGGTGGCCGCCGAAGACGCGCAGGCCTTGGCCATGCAGCGCCACGCTGCAGGCCTGGGCAACTTCCTCAGCGTGCTCAGCGCACAGACCAACGTGCTCGCGCAGCAGCGGGCCGCGACCGAGTTGAAGGCCCGCGCGCTGGTCAGCAGCGTGGCCCTGAGCCGCGCACTGGGTGGCGGCTACCTGGCCGATGCCGATGCCTTGCCGCTGGCCCGTGCGGCCAGCGCCTCGCCCGCCGCGGGCACTGCCGCGTCCAGCGCGGGCGCCGCTGCGATGCGCTGAGTACCACCCCATTGAATCAAAGCAAGCAATGACCGAACCCCAATCCCCCGCCGTACCCGCGCCGGCCGCGCCCGCCCCGGCCGGGCCCGCCCCGGCCGTGCCCGCCTCGCGCCGCCGCCCGGCGATGTTGATGGTGACCGGCCTCACGCTGGTCGCCGGCCTGGGCTATGCCGCATGGTGGTTCCTGTTTGAACGCCACCACGAGTCCACCGACAACGCCTATGTGCAGGCGCCGATGGTTCAGATCACGCCACAGGTGGGTGGCACCGTGCTGGCCGTGCTGGTGGACGACACCGATGTGGTCAAGGTGGGCCAGCCCCTGGTGAAGCTGGACCCGGCCGATGCCAAGTTGGCGCTGGAGCGCGCCGAGAGCCAGCTGGCGCAGACCGTGCGCGAGGTGCGCACGCTGTATGTCAACAACGCCACGCTGGCCGCCAACATCCGGCTGCGCGAGGCCGAAGTGGCGCGCCTGCAGGGCGATCTGGCCCGCGCCAGCGACGACGTGGCCCGCCGCAAACCGCTGCTGGCCACCGGTGCCGTGGCGGCCGAGGAGGTCAAGCATGCCGAGAGTGCCGCCAACTCGTCGCGCAACGCATTGGCGGGTGCACAGTCTGCGCTGGCCGCGGCGCAGCAGCAGGCCAGCAGCAACCAGGCGCTCACCGAAGGCACGCCGGTGGACAAGCATCCCAACGTCGAGCGCGCCGCCTCCGCGGTACGCGAGGCCTGGCTCGCGCTGCAGCGCACCGAGCTGCCCGCGCCGGTGGCCGGCCAGGTGGCCCGGCGCACGGTGCAGGTGGGCCAACGCATTGCGCCGGGCACGCCGCTGATGTCGCTGGTGCCGCTGGACCAGGTCTGGGTGGACGCCAACTTCAAGGAAGTGCAGCTGCGCCAGATGCGCCTGGGACAACCGGTCAAGCTCACGGCCGACCTGTACGGCAGCAAGGTGGTCTACACCGGTCGTGTGGCCGGTCTGGGCGCTGGCACGGGTTCAGCCTTCGCGCTGCTGCCGGCGCAGAACGCCACGGGCAACTGGATCAAGGTGGTGCAGCGCGTGCCCGTGCGCGTGGAGCTGGACGCCAGGCAACTGGCCGAGCACCCGCTGCGGGTGGGCTTGTCGATGGAGGCCGACGTGGATGTGGCCGACCAGACCGGCGCACCGGTGCTGGCGGGCACGTCGGCGCGCGCCAGCAGCCGCACCACCGCTTTCGAGACCACCGCCGCCGAAGCCGATCGCCGCGTGAAGGCGATCATCGCCGGCAACCTGGGCCGTGCATCGGGCGCAGTGCCGGTGTCCACGGCCAGGCCTTGAGGACGGCGACTTGAGCTCCGCCACCACGGCTGGCGACGCGCCCGGCGCGCGCCCCGCCGCCTTGCCGGGTGGGCCCACGGGCGGCCCGCCGCGCCCGGCCTTTGCGCCGCTGCAAGGCAGCGCGCGTGCCTGGGGCACGGTGGCGCTGTCCTTGGCCACGTTCATGAACGTGCTCGATTCATCCATTGCCAACGTGTCCATCCCGGCCATCGCGGGCGACATGGGGGTGAGCCCGTCGCAGGGCACCTGGGTCATCACCTCGTTCGGCGTGGCCAATGCGATTTCGGTGCCGCTCACCGGTTGGCTCACGCAGCGCTTCGGCCAGGTGCGGCTGTTCACCACCAGCGTGCTGCTGTTCGTGCTGGCCTCGACCTTGTGCGGCCTGGCCCCCAACTTCGAGAGCCTGGTGTTCTTCCGTGTGCTGCAGGGCCTGGTGGCCGGGCCCATGGTGCCCTTGTCCCAGACCTTGTTGCTGGCGAGTTATCCGCCCGCGCTGGCCGGCACCGCCATGGCGATGTGGGCCATGACCACGCTGGTGGCGCCGGTGGCCGGCCCCTTGCTGGGTGGCTGGATCACCGACAACATGTCCTGGCCCTGGATCTTCTACATCAACATCCCGGTGGGCCTGTTGGCCGCCGGGATGACCTGGTCGATCTACCGCAGCCGCGACCCGGGCCCGCGCCGAGTGCCGCTCGACTGGGTGGGCCTGGGCCTGCTGGTGCTGTGGGTGGGCGCGCTGCAGATGATGATCGACAAGGGCAAGGAGCTCGACTGGTTCGCGTCGCCCCAGATCATTGCGCTGGCGGTGGTGGCCGCGGTGGGCTTCGCCTTCTTCCTGGCCTGGGACCTGACCGAATCGCACCCCATCGTCAACCTGCGTTACTTTGCGCGGCGCAATTTCACGGTGGGCGTGGTGTCGCTGTCGGTGGCCTACGGCCTGTTCTTCGGCAACGTGGTGCTGCTGCCGCTGTGGCTGCAGCAGTGGATGGGCTACACGGCCACCTGGGCCGGCGTGGCCACCGCGCCGGTGGGGCTGCTGGCCATCGTGCTCTCGCCCTGGGTGGGCATGAACGTCGCGCGCATCGATCCGCGCAAACTGGCCACCGTGGCCTTCGTCGGCTTTGGCATCGTGCTGTGGATGCGTTCGCAATTCAGCACGCTGGCGCCCTTTACCACCATCCTGTTGCCCACCATCCTGCAGGGCGCGGCGATGGCCTTCTTCTTCATTCCACTGCAGGCCATCGTGTTCAGCGGCCTGCGGCCCGAGCAGATGCCGTCGGCCGCAGGCCTGTCCAATTTCTGCCGGATGGTGGCGGGCGCGATGGGCACTTCGATCTTCACCACCCTGTGGGAGAACCGCGCCGTGCTGCACCGCGCCCACCTCACCGAGGCGCTGAACCGCGGCAACGATGCGGCGCTGCAAGTGCTGGCCCAGCTGGCCTCGGCCGGCCAATCGCCCGATCAGGCGGCCGCCACCATCAGCCGCATGGTGGACCAGCAGGCCTACACCATGGCGGTGACCGACCTGTTCTACCTGTCCGCCGGCCTGTTCGTTGCGCTCGTCGTTGTCGTTTGGCTGGCCAGCCCGATGCCCTTGAACAAGGCTGGCAAACCATCGGACGGAGGCGGGGCGCACTGAGCGGCGGCCCGCTGCGTCGCGCACCGCACCGGCGCAAGGTTCAGACCAGACCCGCCGCCCGCTGCACCGCCATTGGATCCACCCCCAGCTTGCCTGCCGCATCCAGGATCTCGGCCCAGGTGGTGCCGTCCACCGGCACCCCCTGCACCACGCGCCTGGCGCGTGATTCACGCTCAGGCTCGCCGGCCAGCCGCACCGATTCGAAGCCGGCCCGCGGCGGCGAGGCCTTGACCCAATCCACAAAGGCCAGCGCCTCCTGCGCATACACAGCCGGGTCGGCCAGCCTGGCCGGATCGATGATCACCGTGAGCATGCCGTTGAGCACGCGCTTCTTGCTGCTGTCGCCATCGTGCACCGCCATGCCGGCGGCCAGCGCGCCGCCCAGCAGCTCGCACAGCACCGCCATGCCATAGCCCTTGTGCGCGCCGAAAGCCAGGATGGCGCCGAAGGGTTCGATCACGGAGTAACGCGGATTGACGGTGTCCTGCCCGGTGTCGTCGATCAGGCTGCCCGGTGGCACGCTCTCGCCCTTGTTGTGCGCCACGCGGGTCTTGCCCTGGGCAATCACGCTGGTGGCGAAATCCAGGATCAGCGGCTCGCGGCCGGGCAGCGGCACGCCGGCGGTGAAGGGGTTGGTGCCGAAGCGAGCGTCGGCACCGCCATACGGCGCCACGATGGCGCGCGAGATGACGTTGACGAAGTGCAAGGAAACCAGCCCCTGCGCCACCGCCATTTCGGCCCAGGCGCCGATGCGGCCCAGGTGGTGCGAGTTGCCCAGCGCCATGATGCAGCAGCCCAGCTGCCGGGCGCGCGCGATGCCGATGTGCATGGCCTCGGCGCCGATCACCTGGCCGAAGCCGGCGTCGCCGTCCAGGCGCAGCAGGGCGCCGGCGTCCACCACCGTCTTCACGTGCGTGTTGGGTTTGAGGCCGCCTTCGAGGAACGCCGCCGCATAGCGCGGCAGCATGCCGATGCCGTGCGAGTCGTGTCCGGTGAGGTTGGCCTCGATCAGGTTGTCGGCCACGGCCTTCACTTCGTCGGGCGCGCTGCCGAAGCCGGTCACCACCTGGCGGATGGCGGCTTGCAGGGCGTCCAGGGCGATGGTGTGGGTGAGGCTCATGGTGGATTCAGTCGGGTTGCTTGGGTGGGGTGGGCAGCACCTTGATGCCGACGAGCACCTGCCCGTTCTGCCGCAAGGTGGCGCCAGTGACAACGTTCTGCTCGTTGCGCTTGAATTCAACCACGGCATTGACGGGTTTGACCGCGATGCGGTCGACACCGGTCACCTGGGCTTCGAGGCCAGGCTGGCCGGTGCCTTGCACCTTGAGCTTGCCGTCCTGCTCGAAGACGCGCAGCGCCAATCGCGGCGTCAATCGGTACTCGCCGGCCCAGGCCTGCCATTCGGGGCGGGACGCGGTGAGCGGCACCGCATGGCCCTGGCGCACGCCTTCCACCACCGTGCCGGCCTGGTGCCAGGTGAAGCGGTTCACCTCGCTGCCTTCGACGATGGGGCGCAGGCGCAGGTCCGGGCGCTGGTCGGGGTAGAAGTCGCCATGGCTGTCGTAGCGCATCTCCATGGCCGGCTGATCGTCGGCCTGCGCCATCAGGCGACCCTCGTCCACCCACACCTTCGCGTTCAGGCCGGCGATGGTGAACTGGCCAGGCATGGCCCGCAGCAGCGCAGCGGGGATGGGCTGCCGAACGCGCGGCTTGGTCAGGGGCACGTCCAGGCCCAGCAGCGACCAGGCCAGGTCGGCCAGACCGTCCAGTGCGGTGATGTCGGTATCGGCCAGCACGACCACGCCGCGCTGCTGATCCGGCAACAGGGCCAGCTGCGCGTTGAAGCCACCGGTGGCGCCGCCGTGCATCAGCACCGTGCGGCCCTTCACCGGCACCAAGGCCCAGTTCATGCCGTAGCCATGCGCCAGGGGCTGCTGCGTCATGCGCAGGCGGGCGCGCAGCGGCGTGTCCATCAAGCCCAGGTGGGCACGGGCGTAGTTCACCATGTCGTCGAGCGTGGCATGCACCATGCCCATGCCCCCCAGGTTGGTGGCCATGCGCCAGGGTGGCGTGATGGCGCCCGAGACCACGTGCCCGACCGCCGTGCGCTGGCCGGGGGGTGCTTCGGCGATGTAGGCATGGCCCATCTGCAAGGGGCCGAACAGGCGCTGCCTGAGCACCTGCTCCAGATCGGCAGCCTCGGCCCGCCAGGCCCGAGCCACGGCGCTGGAGACGATCATCATGCCGAAGTTGGAGTACACGCTCTTCGAGCCGATGGGCTCGGTCAGCTGCACGCGTCCCAGCGCGGCCAGCATCTCGGCCTCGGTGAGCTCGGCGTAGGGGTTGACCCGTTTTGCAGGCTTGAAATCCGGCGGCAGGCGCGGCAGGCCGGCGCTGTGCGTGAGCAGGTCGCGCACCAGGATCTGCCGATCGCCCTGGCGCGGCACCACGGTGCCCTCGGGCAGGTGCCTGGCGATGGGGTCGTCGAGCGACCAGCGCCCCGCCTCGATCAGATCGGCCACCAGAAACGCCGTCATGGTCTTGCTGATCGAGCCGATTTCGAAGGCCGCGTCCAGCTCCGGCGCGGCGCGCGGCAAGCCCTCGGGGTTGGCGCAAAGGCGGGCTCGGCTCACCTGCGCCCCGTCGATCACCGCCGCCACCACGCAGATGCCGCTGCGGTCGTTCGCGAAGCGGGCGCTCAGCCGAGCGGCCAGTTCGTCGTTGCTCAGGGCCCAGCCGGGCAGGCTGGCACAGCACAGCAGCAGCAATGCAAGCCACGGGCGCGTCGACGGCATGGGCGTTGTCCTTCACGGCGGGTGCAGCACCGGCACGAAGGTGCGGCCTGGTTGGCAATGTAGCGCGACCTCGCGCGCATCGGCATTGCCCCTGATCCGCCGCGCCGCCGGCGGGCCCATACTGGGCCGATCCCGAAAACCGACCAAGCCAGGAGCCCCGATGAAGATCGTCATCGCCCAGATGAAGCACGAGACCAACACCTATTCGCCAGTGCCCACGCCGCTGGCGCGCTTCGCCGTCGGCGGTGGCGTGCCGCCGGAGGGCGACGCGGCCCGCGCGTTCTACAAGGGCACGGGCTCGGCCATCGGCGCCTTCATCGACCTGGCGGAGGCGGCCGGCGCGCAGATCGTGATCCCCGTGGCCGGCAGCGCCTGGCCCAGCGGCCTGGTGGAGGACGCGGCCTACGAGCACATGGTCTCGCGCATCTGCGCGGCCGTGGCGCAGGGCTGCGACGCTGTGCTGCTGGACCTGCACGGTGCCATGGTGACGCAGAGTCACGAGGACGGCGAGGGCGAACTGCTGCGCCGCCTGCGCGCGCTGAACGCCAGCGTGCCCATCGGCGTGGCGCTGGACATGCACACCAACTTCTACCCCGCCATCGCCCAGCACGCCACCGCCGTGGCCGGCTATCAAACCTACCCGCACGTGGACATGTACGAGACGGGGCAACGTGCCGGACGCGCCATTCTTGCGTTGCTCGATGGCCAGGCCAGGCCGGCCATGGCCTGGGGCAACCGGCCGATGCTGCCCGCACGTGATGCGCCAGGGCAGCGACGATTCACCCAACCGCGAACTGCAGGCGCGCTGCAAGGAGATGGAGGCCGAGGGCGCGCTGTGCGCGTCGGTGTTCGTGGGCTTTCCGAATGCCGACATCCACAACGCCGGCCTGTCGGCCGTGGTGGTCACCAATGGCGACGATGCGTTGGCTCGCCGCTGGTGTGACGAACTGCTGGACATGGCCTGGGCGCATCGCAAGGCCTTCGTCTACGAGATCGAACCGCTGGCCGAATCGATGAAGCGAGCCCAGGCCCTGGCCGATGCCGGCCAGCCGGGGGCCGGTCCGATGGTGCTGCTCGACCACAGCGACAACTGCGCCTCCGGCGGCACCATGGACACGATGACGGTGCTGGGGGGCATGCTCGATGCCGGCCTGCAGGATGCCGCCGCGTTTGCAATCTTCGATCCGCAGGCCGTGCAGCAGATGATCGCCGCCGGCGTGGGTGCGCAGGTGACGCTTTCGCTCGGCGGCAAGCTGGACATGCCGTCCATCGGCCTGAAAGGCCAGCCGCGCACCGTGAGCGGCCGCGTCAAGCTGATCTGTGACGGCCGCTACCGCAACTTCGGTCCCATGGCCCGCGGCGAGACCAACGACATGGGCCCCACCGCCGTGCTGGACACCGGCGCGGTGGAGATCGTGGTCATCTCCAACCACACCGAGCCGCACGACCTGGCCGCCTTCGTGGCCGTGGGCATCGATCCGGCGCGCAAGCGCTTCCTGATGCTCAAGAGCCGCGTGCACTGGCGCGCCGGCCTGCGCCTCTTGGCGCAGGCGGTGGTGGAGTGCGCGGGCACGGGCGTGTGCACGTCCGACTACGCCATGCTGAACTTTCAGCATGTGCGCCGACCCATTTATCCGGTCGACGTCATGTGAGCCCAGCCGCCCGCGGCATGCCGGGACTGCCGCGGGCGTGTTCTTTCGGCGTTAGCAACCCGGGCCGTGGCCGTCGACCGCGTGCAGCAGCACGCCGATCAGGTCCACCGCGGCGTCGTGCGGCTGGCCACTGTGGTCGGCGCGGTCGAGCACGCCGTCCAGGTTCGTGTCCAGCGCCGTGAGGGCCGCCGTCACCTCGGCCACGCTCAGGCTGCTGTCGGCGTTGGTGTCCACCTGGGCGAACAGCGTCGTCAACGCGGCGTCGCGTTCGGTGTGCGTGCCGGAAGGGTCGAGCACGGCCAGCAGTTCGGTCAGTGAAATCGTGGTGCTGGCATTGGTGTCGAACCTGGCAAACGCACCGTCCACCACCTGCGCGATGGTGGGTGGCGTCGGCGGCGTGCCCAGATCGCCGGGGCCACCATGGCCGTGGCCAACCGGCCCGCGGCCCAGCAGCAGGCCCAGCGGATTCGGCGTGGTGCTGCCCGAAGGTGGCACCGTGTGGTCGGCATGGTCCAGGGTGCCGTTGCCATCGGTGTCCAGCGTGGTGATGGCGGCGGTCACTTCCGCCTTGCTCAGGCTGCCGTCGCCGTTGCTGTCCACCGCGGTGATCAACTGGGTCACGGCCGTGGCCAGTGCGGTGTGGGTGCCTTTGGGGTCCAGGATGGCCAGCAGCTCGGCCGAGGTGATGCTGGCGTTGGTGTTGCCGTCGAAGCGCGTGAAGATGCGGTCCACCGCCTGCGCGATGGTGGGCGGTGTCGGGGGTGTCCCCGCTGCGGATGGACCCTGGTGTGATGACATGAATGACTCCTGAAATGGTTGACCTCCGACCGGGCCAGGCCCGGTCGGCATCCCACGCTGGTCGGCGAGCCCCTCCCGCTTCAGCGGGGCGGTCGCGCACCGGCCAGCGGGTCACACCTGCACCGCTGGGGTGGCGCGGCGCGGGGTGTGCCCGAACCATCTTCTGCAATCGCCGTGCCAATCCCCTTGCGAGGCCGTTTCGTGAGGCAGCCGGCGTCCGTGCACCCTGGCGCTCCGCCTGGCCACGGCCGACAGCGTCTGCGTGCACTGCAGCAATGGGCGACGAAGTTTGCAGTGCCCGGGGCAATGGCCGTGTCGATGGTCGCCGGCGCAGCCGATTGAAATTCTCCGTACAGTGGCCAAGCCCGCGCGCCATCGGTCGATCGCGGGCGCTTGTCCCCACCCTGGAGTTGTTTGCATGAACGAATCGCCCGCCTACACCCCGCCCGCCATCTGGACCTGGAAGCCCGGCAGTGGTGGCCGCTTCGCCAACATCAACCGCCCCATCGCCGGCGCCACGCACGACAAGACCCTGCCGGTGGGCCGTCACCCGCTGCAGTTGTATTCGCTGGCCACCCCCAACGGCGTGAAGGTGACGGTGATGCTGGAAGAGCTGCTGGCGCTCGGCCACGCCGGCGCCGAGTACGACGCCTGGCTGATCCGCATCAACCAGGGCGACCAGTTCGGCAGCGGCTTTGTCGCGGTGAACCCGAACTCCAAGATCCCGGCGCTGCTGGACCGCAGCGGCCCCACGCCCGTGCGCGTGTTCGAGTCCGGCGCCATGCTGCAGTACCTGTCCGAGAAGTTCGGCGGGGCCTTCATGCCGGCCGGCGGCGCGGCGCGGGCCGAATGCCTGTCGTGGCTGTTCTGGCAGATGGGCAGCGCGCCTTACCTGGGTGGTGGCTTCGGCCACTTCTACGCCTACGCGCCGACGAAGATCGAATACGCCATCGACCGCTTTGCGATGGAAGTGAAGCGCCAGCTCGATGTGCTGGACCGCCGACTGGCGGAAAGTAAATACCTGGCAGGTGACGCGTACAGCATCGCCGACATGGCCGTGTGGCCCTGGTACGGCACGCTGGTCAAGGGCCAGCTCTACGAGTCGGGCGAGTTCCTGCAGGTGCACACCTACACCAACGTGCTGCGCTGGACCAATCAGATCGCGCAGCGTCCGGCGGTGCAGCGCGGCCGCATGGTCAACCGCACCTGGGGCCAGCCCGCCAGCCAGCTGCACGAGCGCCACGAGGCCAGCGATTTCGACACCCGGACGCAGGACAAGCTCGCCGAGCCAGGTTGATGGTCGGCGTCCACCTCACCTAAGGGCCCCACGATGATCACCCTCTACGACTGCAGCACCGCCCCAGCCCGCGCCGCGCGCGCATCCTGCTCGCCGAGAAAGGCATCGCCCACGAGACCGTGCAGGTCGACCTGCGCAGCGGCGAACAATTGAGCGAGGCCTTCCGCCGGGTGAACCCGCAATGCACCGTGCCGGCGCTGCGCACCGAGGACGGCGCCGTGCTCACCGACAACGCCGCCATCACCGCCTACCTGGAGGCGCGCTACCCGCAGCCGCCGCTGCTGGGCGGCACGCCGATCGAGAAGGCCGAGATCGCCAGCTGGAACTGGCGCATCGAGTTCGAGGGCTTGATGGCGATTGCTGAAGCCCTGCGCAACAGCGCCCCGGCCATGGCCAACCGCGCGCTGCCCGGCCCGGTGGACTACCCGCAGATCCCCGAGCTGGCCCAGCGCGGGCTGGCCCGTGTGCAGCAGTTCTTTGCCACGCTCGACACGTGCCTGGCCGGCCGCGATTTCATCGCCACCGATCGATTCAGCATTGCCGACATCACCGCCGTGGTGGCCGTGGATTTTGCGCGCGTGGTGAAGGTGCGCGTGGACGAGCGGCATGCGCACCTGATGCGCTGGCGGGCGGCGATGGCGCAGCGCGCGGCGATGTCTTTGTAGCCCAGGCGGCCCTGATGGCCACGGGGCACTTCTCGTTGCTGCGGGCCCCAACAGGAGTCTTTTCCAAACGAGGTATGAGCCTGGAGAGGCCTGACCTCGGGGACGCGTGGAGCGTCGATCCGTTGTAGACCGAGACAGTGTATTGGGGTCCTGCTCTTTGGATTCGTACCACCGTGGTCGAAGGCTGTGGGCATGTGGTCGAAGGTGCGGGCGGTGGGCAACGCACGGCGTTGTCCACGGACCGTGCCGGTGCGCGCGAGCGCATCGTCCACATGTCCACAGCCTCCCCCCGCCCTTGGCGCGCCGCAGGGGAGTTCAGCCGGTTCGTGGCGGTACCCGTTTGAACAGCGCCTGCCGCGCCTGCTTGAGTTCCTCGCCAGCCTGCACGTCGGTCAGCGCCGTGGCCAGTGCCTGCAGATGTTCGAGCGTGATCCCCTCGCGCATGAACGTGTGTGCCTCAGGCAGGCTGGCCAGCTTGTCCAGCGGCGTCATCGCATCCTTGGCTCGGTACACGCGCTTGATGCGCCCGGGCTTCTTCGGATCCGGCTTGTCGGTCGAGAACAGGCACGGCCGGTGGAAGTTCAGGAACGGGTTAAGGTACTCGGCGCAGAAGGTGTTGAAGCGCCCGGCGTGACGTTGCGGGATGTGCTCGTAGCCGAAGACGCGGCGCACAACGGCGCCGTTCTTGGTCTCGGCCAGGCCGTTGTCGTTGCTGCGCCGCGGTCGGCTGCGTGTGAACTCGATACGCAGCTTCTCCAGCATGGCGGCGACCCGATGGTTGACGTACTCGCTGCCGTTGTCGGCGTGGAAGCCCAGGATCAGGAACGGGAACTGCGCGAGCATCTGCTCGATGACGGGCAGCAGGTGCGCCTCCGAGATCGTCTGCACGGTGGCCACCACCTGCCACTGGGTGACGCAGTCCACCGCGTTGATGTGGTACAGGCCCTTGGTGCCGTCCCAGTCGCCCTGGTGAACGCTGTCGATGCGCACGAAGCCCGGACGGCCCTAGGGGCCGGCGCCTTGCGCACACCGATCGTCACGGCCTTGGTCGGGCGCGTCTTGGTCAGCACGACGCGCTGGGCGCGGTAGCCGACGCTGGCGCGCAGGTTGTACAGGTGGGCCACCGAGATCGAACCCAGTCGCTCGAAGCGCCCATCGGCGAAGACATCGCGCTGGCGGCGCAGCACGCAGGCCGTGGCCGGTCCCGACAGGGTACCCATGGCCCGGTCCACCTCGGCCAACAGCACCACGTCGGCGCCCGTGTAGCGGCGCGCGAAGGCATGCTGCGGGCGGCGATAGTTCTTGACCAGGGGCTTGCCGCCGGTCCAGCGCGAAACCAGCCGCGTGAGCTGGGCGCGGCTGTAGCCGCTCAGGCGCTGCAAATACGCCAGCACCACGCCGCGCTCGGCCCGCTGCAGCTGGCGGTACCCAAAGCGCTGCAGCACCTGTTCGATCCAGGCGTAGCGGCCCTCGTCGTCATCGGCGCTGCGGAACTCCAGCGCCTGCGTACCGGGCCACCACTGGCGCACCTGTTCCAGGGTGCGCACTTGGGCCTCGTTCATGTCGATCACCATCGGTTCGATGATCGACACCCCTCGCATGGAGGCTCCCAGCGAGCCATCCAGCCGCCCGGCCCAGAAACCCTCCAGGCTCATTCCTCACTGGAATCTCGCGCCCGGCTCCAGGCTCATACCTCGTTGGACAAGACTACAGGTGGACACCCTCTGGCACGGTCGGCATACTGCGCGGCTCGGACCGCAAAGGGCAAGGATGGGCGAAGCAGAAGGGCAGGACGCGGGCAGTGGCTTGAAGGCGCAATGGGGTGTCACCGACCCCCAGGCGCCAAAGGCCGGCGACGCCGGTTCGGGCGAGCAGGGGTCTCGATTCCGCGAGGAATTCGAGGCGGCGGTCGCGTCGATCAACGAGAGCCTGCAGTCGGTGAAGACCAGCGCAGAGGCGGCACAGCATCAGGCCATGGATGACCTGCGGCAGCAACTGGTCGCGCAGTTCCAGCGCACCCTGGGCAAGGTGGACCCGGCCAACCCGGCCCAGGCCCAGGCCGACATCGACAGTGTGCTCGGTGCCGCGCAGGCACTGAAGTCGCGTGCCACGAGCACGGCCCAGGAGGCGACCGCGGCGCTGGCCAAATGGCAAGAGCGAGCCGCCGAGTTCGAGGCCGGCGTGGCGCAAGTCGTGGAGATGAATGACGGCGGCTATGCCAAGGCCGCGCCGTTCCAGGCGGTGGCCGATGCGATCCGGGCGCGCGTGGACGGGCGCAAGATCACCGAGGCGCTGGCCAGCGTCGACCGCTTTCTGCAGCCCCTGGCCAGCGCCTACGCCGACTACCAGAAGCAGAAATCGGCGGATGCGCCGGGCCTGTTCGGCTCGATCGCCAATGCCGTCTCGGGCGCTGTGGACGAGGCCGCCGGTGTGGTCGGTGGTGTGGCCGATGGTGCGGCCAAGGCCGTCGGCAAGGCCGCCGATGTCGTTGGTGATGTGGCCGATGGGGCGGCCAAGGCGGTCGGCAAGGCGGCCGACGTGGTCGGTGGTGTGGCCGATGGTGCGGCCAAGGCCGTCGGCAAGGCGGCCGATCAGGTTCGCGGCGTCGCCGCGCAGGTGGCGGGCCAGGCGGCCGATGCCGCGGTGGGGGCCGTGCATGCGGCGGGCGAGGCGGTCATCGGCGCGGCGAACACCGTTGGCGACTCCGCCGATTCGGTCGGTGGGGACGTGGGCGAGGTCTATGGCGCTGCCATGGGGGCCGAGCTTGGTGGGGTCATCGGTGGTGTCAAGGGCCTTGTCAAAGGCAGCGCCAAGGGCGCCGTCGCCGGGCCCGTGGGCGCGGGTGCCGGGGGTGTCGTGGCCGGGGCGATGGGCGCGCTGGAAGGCGGCGCCCAGGGTGAGTCGTTCGGCCAGGCCGCCGGCGGCGATGCGGGTGAGTTCATCGGCGGCAAGATCGCTGGTGCGGCCCGCTGGGTGGCCGGGGCGGTGGGCGCGGCGATGGGCAAGCCGCCCGCAGTGCCGCCTGCCTCCTTGCAGGATCGCCCCCGTTCCGGTGCGCCGATCACCGCCAAGCCGCCGGTCGACTTCAAGCCCGTCAAGGGGGCCGACGGCAAGACGCTGCAGGTCGGCCAGGCGGCGAATGGCAGCGTCACGCTGCTCGCGCCACCGCCGAAGATCGAGACGATCACCTTCTCTGGCGGCGGTGGCAAGGGCGCTGCGCTGCCCGGCGCGGTGCGCGCGCTCGAAGACTCCGGCGTGTTGAAGGACGTGAAGACGGTGACCGGCGCCTCGGTCGGGTCCATGACGGCGGCGCTGGTGGCGGGTGGCATCACCGCCGACGAGTTCGAGGAGATTGGCAATCGCGAGGGTTGTCCGACCAGATCAAGGGGGGCAAGAGCATGCCCGAGGCACTCTTCGACGGCGGCCTGTCCGGCGACGGGCCCGAGGACGTCGTGCGCAAGGAGCTGTCGCGCAGCGTGAGCAAGCGCATCGTGGACTACGTCAAGGCGCAAGGCACGGCCGGCACGCCGCCCGATCCGCATGTGCTGGACATCGCGCGCAAGTTGGCCGATGGCCAGCAAGGCGTGACTTTCCGCGATCTGCGCGACCTGTCGAAGGTGATCCCCCAGATCAAGGAAGTGGCCATTTCGGGCTCCTACATGTCCGAGGTCGACCCGAAGTCCGGGAACCCGGTGAAGGGCACCGAACAGTCGCAGCTCGTGATGTTCGATGCCGACACCCAACCCGACCTCGAGGTCGCGCTGGCCGTGCACGCGTCGGCGTCGCTGCCGCCGGTGTTCAAGCCGGTCGACATCAAGCTGGCCAATGGCACGACCGCCCGCTTCCAGGATGGCGGCGTGCTGAACAATGCGCCGACGCCGGAAAGCATCGGCGCCGAACGGCAACTCGACCCGATGCCCGACAGCGGCGGCATGACCTTCATCTTCGAGGACGAAAACAGCCGCGACGTGATGAAGGGCGAGGCTTCGCCGAAGCGCAGCCGCATCAACGATTTCTTCACCGGCGCCGAGAACAGCGCCGCCGACTACGCCAAGAACCGCGCGCCCTGGCCGACCGGCCGCAGGATGTGGTGATGCTGCCGCTGACCTTCACCGTGCCGCCAGACGAGGAAGGCGACGACCCCGAGACGAAGGACTTCACCGGCTTTCGCAAGGGCACGCTCAACTTCGACATGGCGCGCGACGACAAGCTGAAGCTGCAGTCGCTGGCCAACGAGGCCACCAGCGATTTCATCAAGAGCCGCGGCGAGCCGCAGCCGCGTGAATTTGCGTCGATGGAGCAGATGCTGATGAGCGTGCCACACGACGACCTGGTCGCGATGGCCGGCGACGCCTTGACGGGCGCGCGCGAGGCGCTGGACTTCCGCGACCAGGTCAGCGCCGAGGTCGCTGGCCTGCTCCCGCTGGTGCAGGCGAGTCCGAACGCCGCAGCGGCGGCGCAAGACCCCAAGGTGAAGGCGGTGCTCGCACGACTCGACCAGCTCGCGACGAGTGCGGACCGCCAGGCCGTGGTGGCGCGCGAGATGAACCGCTCGCCCCGCCTCGACGGCCTGATCGAGGCCGCGCGCTCACCCGACTGCAGCGACACGCTGAAGGCCTGCTCGGCAGTCAACGACGCACTGCGCGCCCGCGCGCACGCCAAGGAGGTGCTGCGCGAGGTGGTCTACCCGAAGATGGTGCGCACCGACGCCGACGGCGTCGATGGCAACCTGCTGGTGATGGTCGACAACCGCTTGCGTGCCGCGACCTCGCCGGCCGAGGTCAACGACGCCTTGCAACTGGCCATCCAGCACTTCCGCAAGCGGCGCGACCTGCTCGGCCTGAAAGGCCACAAGGCGTTCGCCAAAGACCTCGAAGACCGATTGATGAAGTGAAGCAAGGAACCCCATGATCACACCGCAAACCCGCGCGCTGTTCGATGCCCTGGCCAGGAGCTGGGCCTGCCGGCATTCGAGCCCGACGCCGCAGGCGGCATTGCGCTGACCGTCGGCAGCAAGACGAAGGTGTTTGTCTTCGGCCAGTCCGACGGCTTCCTGCTGCTCGCAGTGCCGGCCGTCGCCCTGCCGAAGGAGCCCGACTACGCCACCATGCAATGGCTGCTGCACCGCAACTTCTACGACTCCGACCTGGCGCCGTTCCGCATCGCCACCGATGCCGGCGGCACGATCCTGTTGTGGGGCCGGGTGCCGGTGGAAGGCATGACCGGCGCGGCCCTCGCCGGGCTGGTGGACGCGGTTGCCAGCGAAGCCCACCGCATCCGGGACGAGGTCGACGGCTGATGCGGGCGTCGACCAGGGTTTGAGCCACGTTGCCGGGGTCCGTGCCCCGTTCGTGTCGACCTGAAACCGTTGCAAGGTTCGTGTCGCTGGCCGCTTCATACGGCCATTGGACGCCGGGCCGGCGCCGTGAACCACTTGGATTCCGGCACGAGCTTCGGCGTGGCCGGGTCCGTGGCATCCACACAGACCACCAGCCGGTAGGCCACGTACGAATCGGACAGCGCGGTCTGCAGTTCCACCAGGGCCACCAGCACCTGAGTGGCGGCCGTGAGGCTGTCTCGCGGCCCATTGGCCGCGCTGCCCAAGCGCCCCCGCGCAGCGTTCAGCCTGCGTCGCTCAGGTGCAGCCAGATCTCGTTGCGCCGCATGAACCAGGGTGTGAAAGGCGCGTTGTAGCGCGAGTACACGGCCTCGCCCGTCCATGCCAGGCCGGCAGCACGCAACGCGGCCTGCAGCTTGGCCAGGTGCTGGTCGTAGTTGGACGTGGACCAGAAGCCCGAGTAGCGGATCACGGCCACGCGGCTGGGTGCCACCTCGCGCAGCCGGACGCGCGCGTCCAGCGGTTCGGGCGCGGTGGCCAGGCTGACGCCCCGGGGTAACACGAACTGCACCAGAAACCCGCCGGGCGCCGCCGTCTGGGTGACGGGCGCGGTCATCTCCAGTTTCACCGGCACTGCGGCCTGCGTCACCGGGGCCGTCATCTCGAATTTCCGCTCGCCCTTGTTCTTGCCGAAGATGTAGCCGGCCAGGATCGGGAAGGCCTGGTTGCCGGCGTCGTCGGCCGGCCCGGGCACCACCACCTCGGCCACGGTGTAGGCGCCGTACTCGCGCAGTTCGACATCCTCGAGCGTGCGGATGCTGCGGTACTCGGGCTCTTCGGTGGCTTGGCTGGGCATGCTGGCGGTGGCAAGGACGAGGGTCGCGACCAGGGTGATGGCGAGTGCGAGGCCGTGGCTGAAGGGTTGGCGAGCGGATCGGGGGTTCATGGGTGAAGGGTCTCGGCTTCGATGCCGCCCGCGTGGCGAAGGTTGGGGCAGGCGGGCGAGGTTCGCACAAAGGCAGAAACCCTGTCGGCCGCCGGCCGAACATCACCGTGACTGCCTCACGCCTGCGGCCGCCTGAGGGCGGGCTTGGCTGGGCGGCGAAGACCACGCCGTACCGCGTCGGATGACCGGCTCCGGGCGCTGCGATGTCGTGACCAAGCAGGAGAACGCCGAGCCTTGCCGCATGCGCCGCCGATCGAGGCTCAGCGTGAGGCCGGCCTGGACCGTTGCGTCGACTTCGGCGTCTTCACCGCCTTGACAGCGGCAGACCTTGGGCGGGCGGGCTTGCCGCCGGCCCGCTCGATCTCGCCGCGCGGAAGGCCGGCCTTGCGCGTCGGTTTCGGTCGTGCAATGAACGCCGCTTCGAGTTCTTCCAGCGCCTCGGTCGTGTACACCGCCAGCTTCTGCAGGCTCGGCACCGAGGAGTGGCAGCCGGTGAAGCCGAAGTCCATCCAGCCGGCGTAGCTTTGGCAGGTGATGTTCAGCGCCTGACCCTGCGTGACGATGGACACCGGGTAGATCGCCAGCAGCTCGGCACCCCGGAAGTACAGGGGCTTGTCCGGCCCGGGCACGTTGGAGATCGTGACGTTGAACATCGGCCGCATGCGACCACCGATGCCCGTGAGCATCGTGATGATGGTCGGCGCCATCAACAGCGCCGTGTACTGCTCCATCGCCTGCCTGGGCAAGCTCTGGACATGCTCCTTCGCGTGCCGCACCGAACTGCGGATGGCACCGAAACGTTCGGCCGCATCGGCGATGTCGGTGCCCAGCGTCGCGACGATGAAGGTGATCGCGTTGCCGCTGCCCTCATCGTCGATGGGGCGCACGGACACCGGAATGCCCGTGGTCAGGGACTTCTCCGGCAGGCTGTCGCGCTCCAGCAGGAAGCGCCGCAGCGCGCCTGCACAGATGGCCAGCACGACGTCATTGAGCGTGCCTTGCGCCGCCGTTGCCAGCGCGCGCAGGCGCTCCATCGGGAACTGCTGCGTGGCGAAGCGCCGCTTCTCGCGCACGCGGCCGTTGAGCACCGAACGCGGCGCGTCAAAGGGTATGGCCATGCCCTCGCCCGGATCGCCCACGCGACCGAGGATCTTGGCGAAGGCCGCGACCAGCTGCGGCAGCGACCGCGCCTGGCCGCGCAGCGCCTGCACGGCGGCCTCGGCGGCGTTGGCCACGGTGGGTGCCGGGGCGGTGGCGTGCCGGGTGCGCTCGGCACGCTGCGTTCCTGATGCCCAGAACGGCGGCAGCGCGAGGCTCTTCTCGCGGTCGGCGGACATGCCGCGCTGCAGCAGCTTCATCCCGCTCACGCCGTCGATCAGTGAATGGTGGATCTTGATGAACAGCGCGAAACGATGGTCGTTCAACCCTTCGATGATCGTGCACTCCCAGGGCGGGCGGGTCAGGTCGATGGGCGTGCTGTGCAGCCGCCCGACCAGTTCGCCCAGCTCACGCTCGCCGCCCGGCCAGGGCAAGGCGGCGTGCCGCACGTGGTACTCGAGGTCGATGTCCTCGTCCTCGATCCACACCGGCAGCGGGTTCTTGTTGAAGGCGACCTTCAGCCGCCGGTTCCAGGGCGGCGCGAAGTCACGCTGGCTGCGGAACTCGGTCATCATCTGCCGCAGGAAGTCCCTGGGCGCATGCTCGGGCAGCCGGAACTGCAACAGGCCGCCGACGTGATTGGGCGCGGCGCGCGACTCGGTGATGACCCAGGATGCGTCGAGCGTATTCAAGCGAACAGTGTTCATGGTGGTCCAGGGCATCGACAGTGGGGAGGGGGCGGCCGGGCGATTCTGTCATTGCGCAGGGCGCTGCTCCCGGTAGAGGGCAAGCCACCGCCGCCGGGCGGGCGCAGGTCGATCGAATCGTTGGGGCTGCGCGGGACGCTCGTCGGCGCGAGGTCGGGCGTTCGTGCGGGTGATTGCCCCGACAATGCGTCCATGGCGCCAGGCTGGCGCGCGCTGGACACGAGCATGCTGGGGTGGATCTTCAGGAAAAAGGGCAAGGCGCCCGAGGCGGCAAGCGCCGTGACCGCCAAGGGCTCGCCGCCGGTCGCGGCACCGCTGGCACCCGCCGTGGATTGGGCGGCCAAGCTGGTGCAGGCCCGCGGCGACGACGCGGCGCTGCTGGCCCTGGCGCGAAGCGCGGACGTGCCGCTGCCGCACCGGCAAGCGGCCGTCGAGGCGCTGGACGGCGAAGCGGCATTGAAGTTGGCCGAGCGTGAATTCCGCAGCCATGACCGCCGGGTGCATCAACTCGCCAAGCGCCGCCTGCTGGCCAAGGTGGCACAGCGCCAGGCCCGCGAGCAGGCTGCGCAGCTGATCGCGACCGCGCGCAGCCTGGCCGACGAGGCCGACGTGCCGGTCAATCGCGGCGTCGAACTCGATCGCGCCTGGCAGGCGCTGGACGCCACCGCCATTGAACCGGTGCTGCGCGATGAGTTCGCGGCACTGACGGCGCAACTGGCCGCCGGGGCGCGCCGCCGCGCCGACATCGAATCGCAGCGCAAGCGCTGGCACGGCCTGGCGGTGCAAGCCTTGAGGCAATTGCGGGCAGCCTGTACCGAGGCTGCCGAGGGCACGCAGGTCCGCGCGCGGCTGGCCGACGCGGTCGGTGAGGCGCGCCGTGTGGCGGAAGCGCTGCCACCGGCCGACGCGGCCGACCGTGCCACCGACCGTGCCACCGACAGCACGCTGGCGGACCTGAGGCATGCACTCCAGATCGCGGCGGCGCTCGATGGCCACCTGGCCGTGCTGGACCGCCTGCTGGCCAGTCCGGCCGAGGCTGCGGCTGCCAATGATCCGGCGACCGGCCCCGACCCAGGCGACCATCCGGAGGTCGAGGCCGGCGACGACGGCCAGGTGGCGTCTGCGGGCCCGTCCGTGGTGGCCGACGATCCGCAGCAGCAATGGCAGTCGCTTGCGCCGCTGGCCGACGCGCCCCTGGCTGAGCTGCTGCAGGCGCGTTTTGCGCGTTGGCAGCAGGCCAGCGAGCAGCTGCGGCACGACCGACAGTCGCAGCGACGCGAGCATGCCCGCGAGCAGGCCCGTGAGCGCAAGCGTGTACTCAAGAGCGAGCTGGGCACGGCCCTGGGCGACGCCGTGGCGCAGGCCGAGACGGCACTCGACGCCGGGCAGTTGGCCGATGCGCACCGCCACCTGAACCACATCGACGATGCACTGCAAGGCGCCGATGCGCCCGATGCGCTGCGCGCCCGCATCGCGGCCGCGCAGGCGCGTCTGGCGCAGTTGCGCGGCTGGCAGCACTGGGCCGGTGGGCGTGCGCGCGACGAGCTCGTGCTGCAGGCCGAGGCGCTGGCCGCGGCCACCGTCGGTGCCGGTGTGGACGGCCACGGTGGCGAGGGCGCGAGCCAGGCCGATGCCGAGGTGGCCCGGCTGTCGATCCGCCAGCGTGCCGAGGTGATCGCCATCCTGCGCGCGCGCTGGAAGGAGATCGACCGCCTGGGCGGTGCCGGCGGTCGCGCGCTGTGGCAGCGTTTCGACGCCGCCTTGAAGGCCGCCGACGAACCGGTGGCCGCCCATGTCGCGGCGCAGCGCGCGGCGCGCGAGGCCAATCTGTCGGCGCGCCAACAGCTGCTCGACGACCTCGAGGCGGTGGGCGTTGCGGCGGCCACCGGGCCCGCGGAATCGGCGGAAGCGGTGCCGCCTGCGGACGAGGCCGCCCTGTCGGAGGCGATGAGCGCGACGCCCGCCGAACCGTGCGCCGACCTGCGTGCCGACCCGCGCATGCTGGCCACCGCGCTCGATCGGTTCCATGTCGAATGGCGCAAGCTCGGCCCGCTGGAGCACACGGTGCCACGCGCGGCGCGCGCGGCGCTGGTCGAGCGCATGGAGGCCGCGGTGCAGCGCCTGGCCACGCCATTGCAGACCGCGCGCCGCCAGGCCCACGCCGAACGCGAGGTGCTGGTGGCGCGTGCCCGCGCGCTGGCTGGCGACGGTCGAGGTCGCGACCTGACCGGCGAAGTGCGTGCGCTGCAGGCCGAATGGCAGCAGCATGCGAAGGCGCTGCCGCTGGCGCGCGCCGACGAGCAGGCGCTGTGGGCCGACTTCAAGGGCGCCATCGATGCCGCCTTCGCCGCCCGCGAGGCCCTGTTCAGCGCCCGCGAAGCCGAGTTCGAGGCGCACGCCGTCGAGCGCGCGGCGCTGATCGAGCGCCTGCAGGTGCGTCCCGAGGACAGCGCGGCGGCGCAGCGCCGCACGCTGGCCGAAGTCGATGCCGCCTGGCAGCGCTGCGGGCCCGCGCCGCGCGGGCGCGCCGCTGCGCTCGATGCCGAATTCCGCAGCGCGCGCGACGCCTTGCGCCAGTGGCTGGACGATGGCACACAGCGCGCCTGGCTCGGCACCTGCGATGCGCTGGATGCCAAACTGGCACTGTGCCGGGCGCTTGAGCAGCAGGCCACTGCCGATGCCACCGAGGCCGACCCGACGACGCAAGCCGCCGCGTGGCAGGCCTTGCCCCTGTTGCCGCCGCCCTTCGAAGAGGTGTTGCGCCGGCGCGCCGGGCTGGCACCGGCGGACGGCACCATCCCCGCGCCACCCATCGACGAGCTGCTGCTGCAGATCGAGACCGCGTGGGAGCTGCCGACGCCGCCGGCCTTCGAGGCTGCGCGCCGCGAGCGCAAGCTGCTGGCCATGAAGGCCGCCCTCGAAGGCCGCCGCGCCGGCGCCGCCGTTGCCCTGTTGCCCGATGCGGCCCTGGCGCTCCTGCTGGGTTGCGCCAGCCTGGACAACGGCCAGCAAGACCGGTTGGCCGCCGTGCTCGCGGCCTGGCGCCGGCGGGGCCCGCAGCGCCAGCCCTGAGCGCCGGTGCCGAGCGAGGCCTTCGCCGATCTGGTCCGCTCCGGATTGCCCGGACGTCCGGGTACGATCGAGCCGAGTCTTCGCGCAAGGCCTTGAGCCGATCATCGCGGCCCGCGGCGGTGCAGGCCACCTGAGCCGCGTCGCGGCTCTGTTCACCCAACCAGGAGCAGCCCATGGCCCGTGTCAGCACCTACCTGAACTTCCCGCGCAGCACCGAGCAGGCCTTCCTGTTCTACCGTTCGGTTTTCGGTGGCGAGTTCATCGGGCCCATCAACCGCTATGTCGACATCCCACCCACGCCGGGCCAGCCGGCCATTGCCGAGGCCGACAAGGGTCTGGTCATGCACGTGGAGCTGCCCATCCTGGGCGGACATGTGCTGATGGGCTCGGACGCACCGCAGTCGATGGGCTTGACCGTCATCTCGGGCAACCAGGTGAGCATCAACCTCGAGCCCGACACGCGGGCCGAGGCCGATCGCCTGTTCGAGGGCCTGGCGGTGAACGGCAAGGTCGAGATGCCGATGGCCGACATGTTCTGGGGCGCCTACTTCGGCTGCCTTGTCGATCGGTTCGGCGTGCGCTGGATGGTCAACTGCGCCAACCAGCCTTGAGCGGTCGCGCTCGAAAGGCGGGCATCGCGGCGGCGCTGGCCGCTCGGTTTGAAACGCTTCAATGCAAATTTGCTGGCGAGTCCGGCGGATGCGTGGCGGCAAATGGGTTACAACCCTGGCCGCGGCACGATTCGTGAAATAGTTCCACACAGGAGACCGGCAGATGACAGGAAGCAACTTCCAGCGCCGCATGACGCGCGCCCTGGCCGCAATGGCGTGCGCGACCACCGCGGTGCTGGTCGCCTGGCCCGGTGGCGCCGTGGCGCAGCCCTCGAGCAGTTACCCCGACAAGCCCGTGCGCTTCGTCGTGCCCTACCCACCGGGTGGCGGCACCGACGTGATTGCGCGCATCGTGCAAGGCAAGTTCCAGGACGTGCTGGGCCAGCCCGTCGTCATCGAGAACAAGGGCGGAGCTGGCGGCTCGGTGGGCACCGAGATGGCGGCCAAGGCCGGGCCGGACGGCTACACCGTGCTGTTCACGCTGAGCTCGCACACCATCAACCCGGCCATCTACCCCAAGCTCAACTTCGACACCGTGAAGGATTTCGAGCCCATCGGCACGGTGGCCTCGCTGCCGCAGATCCTGGTGGCCGGGCCACAGGTGCCGGTGAACACCGTGGCCGAGCTGGTGGCCATGGCCAAGGCCAAGCCCGAGATGTTTGCCTATGCCTCGGTGGGCAACGGCTCGCCGGGGCACCTGGCCGGTGAGCTGATGAAGCTGCGCACCGGCATCAAGATGACGCACATCCCCTACCGCGGTGGCGGCCCGGCCGTCACCGACGTGATGGGCGGCCAGGTGCCGCTGCTGTGGGTGTCGATCCCCGCCGCCGCGCAGTTCGTCAAGGCCGGCAAGCTCAAGGCGCTGGCGGTGTCTACGCTCAAGCGCAGCGCGGCCTTCCCCGAGGTGCCCACGATGGTGGAGGCCGGCGTGGCCGATTTCGAGGTGGACAGCTGGTATGCGATGTTCGTGCCCACGCGCACGCCCAAGGCCGTGATCGACAAGCTCAACAAGGCGCTGAACAGCGTGGTGGCCGATGCCGACATCAAGACCAAGCTGCTGGCGCAAGGCAGTGAAGGCGTGGGCGGCACGCCCGATGCGCTGGGCAAGACCGTGAGCGCTGAAATCACCAAGTGGGCCAAGCTGGCCAAGGACGCCCAGATCAAGGCCGATTGAGGCCAGGAGCGCAGCATGGCAACCGAACGGCGCGAGTCCGAACCCAACCCCACCGCCGACATGGTGGCCGAGCTGGTGGCGCGCGCCCGCGCGGCGCAGGCCATCGCCGACGGCCACGACCAGGCCCGCACCGACGAGCTGGTGGCCGCGGCCGGTTGGGCCATCATGGAGCCCGGCCGCAACCGCGCGCTGGCCGAGCTGGCGGTGGCCGACACCGGCATTGGCAATGTCGACGACAAGCTGCGCAAGAACCACCGCAAGACACTGGGCCTGCTGCGTGACCTGCTCGGCGCCAAGTCGGTGGGCGTGATCGCCGAGCACCCGGAGTTGGGCATCACCGAGATCGCGCGGCCGGTGGGTGTGGTGTGCGCGATCACGCCCAGCACCAACCCGGCGGCCACGCCAGCGAACAAGATCATCAATGCGCTCAAGGGCCGCAATGCGGTGATCGTGGCGCCGTCGCCCAAGGGCTGGAGCACCTGCGCGAGGCTCGTCGAACTCATTCACGAGCAGTTCCGCCGCATCGGTGCGCCGCTCGACCTGGTGCAGCTGCTGCCCAGCCCGGTGACCAAGCAGAGCACGGCCGAGCTGATGCGGCAGTGCGACCTGGTGGTGGCCACCGGCTCGCAGGCCAACGTGCGCGCGGCCTACGCTTCGGGCACGCCAGCCTTCGGCGTGGGCGCGGGCAACGTGGCCGGCATCGTCGACGAGACGGCCGACGTGGCCGCCGCCGCCGAGCGCGTGATGCGCAGCAAGACCTTCGACAACGCCACGAGTTGTTCGTCGGAGAACAGCCTGGTGCTGCTGGCAGCGGTGCGCGAGGCCATGGTCGGCGCACTGCGCGAACTCGGCGCAGTGCTGCTGGATGCGCGCCAGAAGGCCGCGCTGCAAACGCTGATGTGGCCGGACGGCAAGCTATCGCCAGCGGCCATCGGCCAATCGGCGACGCTGATCGCGCAGCGCGCCGGCCTGCCCGAGCTGGCGGCGCTGCAACCTCGCCTGCTGATGGTGGAAGAAAGCGGCATCGGCGACGCCTGCCCCTTCTCCGGCGAGAAGTTGAGCCCCGTGATCGCGCTGTACACCGTGCCCGATTTCGACGCGGCGGCCGAGACCGTGCGCCGCATCTACGCGCACCAGGGCGCCGGCCACTCGGTGGGCCTGCACAGCCGGCGCCCCGAGCGCGCGCTGCAGCTGGGCCTCACGTTGCCGGTCTCGCGCGTGATCGTGGAGCAGGCGCATGCCATCGCCACCGGTGGCAGTTTCGACAACGGCCTGCCGTTTTCGCTGTCGATGGGCTGCGGCACCTGGGGCGGCAACAACTTCTCCGACAACCTGAACTACCGCCATTACCTGAACATCACGCGCATCTCGCGGCCCATCCCGGAGAAGGTGCCCACCGAGCGCGAGATCTTCGGCGCCTACTTCGACAAGTACGGGGCCCATTGATGCTGGCGGGTGCGCAGCGCACGGTGCGCGATCTGGTCGAGCACGCCGCGGCCGCTCGGCCCGACGCGGTCTATGCGCTGGACACCGAGGGCACGCGAAGCATCAGCCAGGCCCTGCTCGCCGCGAACTGTCGGCGCGTGAGCGCGTGGTTGGGATCGCTGGGCTGCGGGCCGGGCGACACCGTGTCGCTGGTGATGCCCAACGGCCTGGGCACGCTGCAACTGCTGCTGGGCGCCATGCATGGCGGGCGCATCGTGAACCCGGTGAACCTGCTGTCGTCCGCCGAGCAGATGCGCTATGTCATCGGCCACAGCGATTGCAGTCTGGTGCTGGCGACCGCCGATTGGGCCGACACCCTGCGTGGCGTGCTGTCGCAGATCGAGCGGCCGATCACGCTGCAGATCGTATCGGCCGACGAACTGCAATGCCCCGACGTGCCCGCCGCACCTGGTGTGCCCGCGCCCGCCGCCGGCGATGCCGCGCTGCTGATGTACACCTCGGGCACCACTGGCGTGCCCAAGGGCGTGCTGCTGACGCACGGCAACCTGGTGGCCAATGCCCAGGCCATCAGCGCCGAACACGGCTTGCACGCAGGCGACCGCGTGCTGGCCGTGCTGCCGCTGTACCACATCAACGCCTTCACCGTGACCATGCTGGCACCGCTGGCGCATGGCGGCAGCCTGGCCATGCCGCCGAAGTTCTCCGCCGCGCGTTTCTGGGCCCAGGCCCATGAGCGTGCCTGCACCTGGATCAACGTGGTGCCGACGATGATCAGCTACCTGCTCGAGGGCGAGACGCCGCCGCGCGCGCAGACGCAGGCGCTGCGTTTCTGCCGCTCGGCCTCGGCCGCGCTGCCGCCCGAACACCTGCGCGCCTTCGAGGCCAAGTTCGGCATCGGCATCATCGAGACCATGGGCCTGACCGAGACGGCGGCGCCCTCGTTCTCCAATCCGCTCGATCCGGCGCAGCGCAAGCTGGGTGCCGTGGGGCGCGCCTCGGGCTGCGAGGCGCGGGTGGTGGACGCCAGCTTGGCGCCGCTGCCCGATGGCGGCACTGGCGAGATCGTCATCCGCGGTCCGAACGTGATGCGAGGCTACTACAAGAACGACGCGGCCACGAAGGAAGCCTTCACGCCCGACGGCTGGCTGCGCACCGGCGACCTGGGGCACCGCGACGCCGACGGCTTCTTCTTCGTCACCGGCCGCATCAAGGAGCTGATCATCAAGGGCGGCGAGAACATCGCGCCGCGCGAGCTCGACGAGGTGCTGCTGCAGCACCCGGCCGTGCTCGAAGCGGCGGTGGTGGGCGTGCCCGACAAGCACTATGGGCAGGAGATCCTGGCCTGCATCGTGCTGCGCGAGGGGCACGACGGGGCCATGGCCGAAGCGGCGCTGCGCGATTTCTGCACCGAGCGCTTGGGGCGCTACAAGACGCCCAAGGTCTTTCGCTTCGTGCGCGAGCTGCCGCGCGGGCCATCGGGCAAGGTGCAGCGCCTGAAGCTGCTGGACCTGCCGGCCTGATCGACGCCGGGCTTGGTGCCGATCAGGTCGGCGCCAGGTCCTTCTGCATGAACACGCTCAGCGGATCCTCGGCATAGTCACCAAATGGCCCGCGGCGAACGAAGCCGGCGCGTTCGTACAGCCCCAAGGCCTCGGGCTGCAGGATGCCGGTCTCCAGCATCAGCTGGCGGCACTCGCGCGCGATGGCCTCGGTTTGCAGAAAGTCCAGCAGTCGCTGCGACACCCCTTGCCCGCGCCAGGCCGGCTGCACGAACATGCGCTTGACTTCACCCCACTGCGCGCCCAGCACCACCGCGCCACAGGCCATCGCCGCACCGGCCTCGTCGCGCACCACCGCGAACAGCACCTCGGGCTGCGACAGCGCTCGCACGTCGATGCCGTGGTGGCTCTCGGCCGGGTACAGCGGCTTCTGGTAGGCATCCAGCGCGTCGATCAGGGCCAGCACCTCGGGCTGGTCGGCGGGTTCCAGGCGGATGGTCATGCGGTGTGGGGGCCAAGGTTCAGGTTCGGCGCATTGTGCCGGCGCGGGCTTTGGCAAAGCCAGGCGCGGGCTGGCCGATGGTGTTTCCCCCCACAATGTGGCCCACCTGCCCCGGTTGCCTGCGCACGAAAGACCCGCCCATGAACAAGCTGTCCCCGGCCATCGATCTGGCCTTCACCAATGCCCGCACCTTCAACAAGTTCGACGGCCGCGCCATCAGCGAAACCCTGCTGCAGCAGGTCTACGACACGATGAAATGGGCGCCCACGTCGATGAACTGCCAGCCCGCGCGACTGGTCTTCCTGCGCAGCGCCGAGGCCAAGGCGCGCCTGAAGCCTGCGCTGTCGCCGGGCAACCTGGACAAGACCATGGCCGCACCGGTGGTGGTGATCGTGGCCATGGACACGCGCTTCTACGAGCACCTGCCCACGCAGTTCGCGGCCTACGATGCCAGGCCCATGTTCGAGGCCAATGCGGCCCTGGCCGAAGCCACGGCGTTTCGCAACAGCTCGCTGCAAGGGGCGTACTTCATGATTGCCGCGCGCCTGCATGGGCTGGACTGCGGTGCGATGAGTGGCTTCGACGCCGCCAAGGTCAACGCCGAGTTCTTTGCCGACGGGCGCTGCAAGGCCAACTTCCTGATCAACCTGGGCCATGGCGATGCGGCGGGCAACCACCCGCGTGGCCCGCGCCTGCCCTTTGCCGACGTGACGCAGGTGCTCTGATCGCCATGAAACTCTATTTCTCCCCCTTTTCGCCCTACGTGCGCAAGTGCCTGGTCACCGCGCATGAACTGGGCCTGGACCAGCGCATCGAGCTGCTGCCCTGCGCCGCCCACCCGGTGCAGCGCGACGCCAAGCTCGTGGCCGACAACCCGCTGGGCAAGATCCCCACTTTCTTCAGCGACGATGGCCTGGTGCTGTTCGACAGCCGCGTCATCTGCGAATACCTCAACGACCTGGGGCAAGGCTCGATCTTTCCGCCGGCCGGTCGTGCCCGCTGGGAAGCGCTCACCCTGCACAGCCTGGCCGACGGCATGCTCGATGCGGCGCTTTTGATTCGTTATGAGCTGACGGCCCGCCCCGAGGCCCTGCGCTGGGCCGATTGGCAGGCCGGGCAGATGGCCAAGATCGAGGCGGCGATGGGGGCGCTCGATGGCCAGGTGACGGCGCTGAAGGGGCGCGTGGACATCGGCACCCTGGCGCTGGCCTGCGCGCTGGGCTACCTGGACCTGCGCTTTGCCGACATGGCCTGGCGCTCGCGCCATGCGCCGCTGGCGGCCTGGTGCGCCGAGTTCATGCAGCGGCCGTCGATGCAGGCCAGCTGGTCGCTCTGAGCGCCCCAAGGACGCAGCCATGCGGCGCCCGTCCCCAGGCGCTCTCAAGCAAAGTGGCAGAGCCACATTTGCTTGAGAGCGCCGCCTCAGCGTCAGCCCGCTCGCCGCGCGCTGACGCTGAGGCGGCTCTTCGGCGCACGGGCCCGAGTCAACGGCGCGGGAATGCCCGACCCATGCCGATGTAGATCAGCGCGCCGAGCAGCAGGGCACCGGCGGCGATCTGCAAGGCCAGCGCAAAGCCGGCGGCCTGGTTGGCGGCGCGGCCCAGCAGCCAGGCCGCCAACGGTGGGCCGAGGATCTGCCCCACGCCATACAGGGCGGTGAGCAGGCCCATCGTGCTGGCGATGTGCCCTGGCGCGAGCCGTCGCACCTCCTGCATCGCAAAGAAGGTGATCGCGGTGAAGGGCAGGCCGAGCATCACGCTGCCAGCGACGAACCCGGCGAGGGTGGGGCTCCACAGCGGCGTCATCACGCCCGCCGCCTGCAGCACATAGGCCGCCGCCAGTGCGCGGCGCAGGTCGCCGCTGACCTTGACGCGCGTGGACATCAGCGCGCCGGCCACCACGCCCAGGCCGACGATCGGCCAGAACAGGTCGAGCCAGGCCGAGCCGGGCAGGGCGCTGCGCGCGATCACCGGCAAGAAGGTGGCGGTGATGATGTAGCCGAAGCCGGCCAGGCCATAGGCCAGGGCCAGCGTGATGATCTCGGTGCCCCCGTGCAGGGCCGCCGGCGGCGTGGCCGGTGCGGGGCCCGATGGCACGGCCGCTGGCGGCGCGGTGGAGGTGGCGGCCGGCGCCGCGCCGAAGACCCTCCAAACCGTTGCAGTGAGCGCCAAGGCGAGCGCGCCGAACACCAGCCAGCCGGTGGTCGCGCGCCCGTGCAGCGCCACCAGACCGGTCACCAGCACGCCGCTGAGCGCGATGCCGGCGCCTGGCCCGGTGTACATGGCCCCACCGATCGCGCCCTGGCCGCGGGCCGCCAGTTGTGCCAGACACCAGCCCGAGCTGTAGACGAACACCAGCGCACTGGCCACGCCCGCCGCAAAGCGCAGCAGCGGCCACAGCACCGGCCATGGCAAGGCCATGGCCAGCGTGAGCAGGGTGGTGGCCACCAGGCCGCCGCGCACCATGGCCGGCCCATCGATCGCTGGCCAACGCCCCACCCGGGCCCACAGCCAGGGCTGGAAGGTGCAGGCCAATGCACCGGCCAGGTAGCCCAGGTAGTTGGCACTGGCCAGCCAGCTGGCCGCCGGCAGATCCACAAGGCCCTCGGCCAGCATCAGCGGCAGCAAGGGCGTGAAGGCGAAGCGGCCGATGCCCATGGCCACCGCCAAGGCGGTGGCGCCAGCCAGCGCAATGGTCCATGCGCCGGGGCTCGGCGAGGTGGGCAGGCGGTCGGCGGGGGCTCTGGTCACGTGGCGGCGAGGCTGGCTTGGGCGCGGAGGCGACCCCCGTTGCTGGTCACCGAAGGGCACCGCAGTGTGCCCCAAGCCATGCGTTCGACCCGCTCAGTGCGCCTCGGCAGCCTTGGCCGCCTCGATGGCGGCGCTGTCGTCGCCTCGCCCACCGTTGAAGAACAGGTTCAGCGCAACGGCGCTCAGCGCGGTGAGCAGGATGCCCGATTCGAGCAGCGGGTGCAGCGAGTGGTTCATGTGCTGCGACCAGCGTGGCGCCACCAGCGGAATCATGCCGAAGCCGATGGACACGGCCACGATGTAGAGGTTGTTGCGGTTGCCCTTGAAGTCGACACCCGAGAGGATGCGGATGCCCGTGGCGGCCACCATGCCGAACATCACCAGGCCTGCGCCGCCGAGCACGAACTGCGGCACCGACTCCACCAGCGCGGCCATCTTGGGCAGCAGGCCCAGCACGATCATGATGATGCCGGCGGCCACGCAGACGAAGCGGCTGCGCACGCCAGTCACGCCCACCAGGCCCACGTTCTGCGAGAAGCTGGTGTAGGGGAAGGTGTTGAAGATGCCGCCGATCAGCGTGCCCAGGCCGTCGGTGCGCAGGCCGGCGGTGAGCTCGGTCTGGCTGATCTTCTTGCCGGTCATGTCGCCCAGCGCGAGGAACATGCCGGTCGACTCGATCATCACCACGATCATCACCAGCACCATGGTGAAGATCAGCACCGGGTCGAAGGTGGGCATGCCGAACGCAAACGGCGTGACCACGTCGAACCAATGGGCCTTGCCCACCTTGTCGAAACTCATCTTGCCCATGCCCACGGCGACCACGCAGCCGATCACGATGCCCAGCAGCACCGAGATGTTGGCCATGAAGCCGGAGCCGTATTTGCTGATCAGCAGGATGGCCACCAGCACGAAGGCGGCGATGGCCAGGTTGTCCAGCGCGGCGTAGTTCGGGTTGTTGGCCTGCGGGATCGGGCCCGGCAGCTTGACGGCCGCTGGCGCGGGTGATGCGGCGGGGGCCGCGTTGCCCGAATTGCCGGCGGCATTGACGGCGGCCGTGGCGGCGGCCACCTGCGGCGCGGCAGCGGCTGTGGGCGACGAGGCCGCACCCAGCGCAGCGGCGGCACCGGCTGCCGAGGCGGCATCGATCTTGGCCTTGTCCACCGCGGCCACGAGCTTGGGCACGTCGGTGAACTGCGCCAGGTTGGCCGGGCCGCCCATCGCCCAGCCGATGCCCACGCGCATCAGGCTGATGCCGATGACGGCGATGATGGTGCCGGTGACCACCGGCGGGAAGAACCGCAACATGCGCCCGACGATGGGCGCGATGATCATCGAGACGATGCCCGCGCCGATGATGGCGCCGAAGATCGCCTGCGCGCCGGCCGTGCCCGGATTGGCGTTGGCCATGGCCACCATCGGGCCGACGGCGGCGAAAGTAACGCCCATCATCACCGGCAGCTTGATGCCGAACCACTGCGTCATGCCGAAGGACTGGATCAAGGTGACGATGCCACAGCAGAACAGGTCGGCCGAGATCAGCAGCGCCACCTGTTCGGGCGAGAGCTTGAGCGCGCGGCCGATGATCAGCGGCACCGCCACCGCGCCGGCGTACATCACCAGCACATGTTGCAGTCCCAGCGCGGCCAGGCGGCCGGTGGGCAGCTTTTCGTCCACCGGGTGGACATGGGTTTGGGCCATCGGGTTCTCCTCGATCTCGTCGTTGGGTGGGGGGTCAGTTCAGGGGAGCGCCGGCTTCGAACCAGCGTTTGATGAGCGCGCGCTCGTCGTCGGTGATCTGCGTGGCGTTGTTCAGCGGCATCGTGCGTTGCACCACCGCCTGCTGGTTGATCAGCGGCGCGTGCTTGCCGATCAACGCGGGCGTGTGCAGCATCACGCCCTTCTGGTTCAGCTGCTCGTTGTGGCACATCACGCAGCGCTGCTGGATCACCGCCTGCACCTGCGCAAAGCTGGCCGGCGCCGGCCTGGGCGCGTTGATCGAGGCCCAAGGCGCGAGCCAGCCGATCACCACCAGCAGCGCGGCGATGCCGCCCGCGGCCCAGTGCCAGGGCTCGGGCTTGCCGGCCATGTGGGTCTTGTGGCGCGCCACGAAGAACTGGCGGATCAGCGCGCCGCCCAGCATCACCAGCACCAGCACCACCCAGTTGTGCGGGTGGCCATAGAGCTGCCCGTAGTGGTTGCTGAGCATGGCAAACAGCACCGGCAGCGTGAAGTAGGTGTTGTGCGTGCTGCGCTGCTTGCCGCGCTTGCCGTGCACCGGGTCGGTGGGCTGCCCGGCGGCCATGGCGGCGATCACCTTGCGCTGGCCCGGGATGATCCAGAAGAACACGTTGGCGCTCATGGACGTGGCCATCATCGCGCCCACCAGCAAGAAGGCCGCGCGCCCCGCGAACAGCTGGCAGGCCAGCCACGACGCAAAGACGATGAAGCCGAAGACGACGACGCCCACCTTCTTGTCGGCCTCGGGGCCGGCGCCGAAGACGCGGCAGATGCCGTCGTAGACCAGCCAGAACACCGTCAGGAAGCCCAAGGCCGCTGCGCCCGCGGCCATCGGCGACCAGGCATGCACGCTCTTGTCCACCAGGAAGGTGCCGGCATTCCACAGGTACAGCACGGTGAACAGCGCAAAGCCCGACAGCCAGGTGGAGTAGCTCTCCCAATAGAACCAGTGCAGCTCGGTGTGGATCTTCTTGGGCGCCATCATGTACTTCTGCGGGTTGTAGAACCCGCCGCCGTGCACGGCCCACAGGGCACCGTCGACGCCCTTTTCCAGCAGATCGGGCGACTTGGGCCGGATCAGGTGGTTGTCCAGCCAGACGAAATAGAACGACGAGCCCACCCAGGCGATCGCAGTGATCACATGCGTCCAGCGCAGCAGCAGGTTGGCCCAGTCGAGGAGATACGCTTCCATGCGTGGTTCCTGGTTCCGGGCTCACCACAGCGGGCGCTGTGAGCTTTGGGGGTGGGTCGCGCTGCGCGACGGTGCTCCCGGCGCGGGCCCGCAGCGACCGATTCAGGACAAGTGCTAGGGCTTGATGTCGGCGGCCTTCAACGCCGGCGCCCAGTCGTTGATCTGCTTTTCGACCAGGTGCGCAAAATCGGCCGCGCTCATCTTCACGGCGGTGATGCCCAGCTCTTCGAAGCGCTTGACGATGGCGGGGTCGGCCACGATGTCGGCCAGGGCCTTGCCGAGTCTGTCGGTCACGTCCTTGGGCAGGCCGGCGGGGCCGGAGACGCCGAAGTAGTTCTCGGCCACCAGCTGCGGATACCCGAGCTCCACCACTGTGGGCACCTCGGGCAGCAGCGCCGTGCGGCTGCGCGTGGTGACCGCCAGCGCCTTGATCTGGCCGGTCTTGATCATCGGCACGAAGGCGGTGACCACGTCGATGCCCACCGGAATCGTGCCGGCGATCAGGTCGGTGGTCATCGGTGCGCCGCCCCGGTAGGGCACATGGGTCATCTGGAACTTCATGGCGCCCTTGGCCATCTCGCCCACGATGTGGCCGATCGAGCCCGGGCCGCCGCTGCCGAAGCTCTGCACCTTGGGCAGGTCTTTCAGGCTGGCGGGCCCGGACTTGGGGTTGGCCATGATGGCCACCGGCGCCACGCCCAACATGGCGATGTGGGTGAACTGCTTGACCGGGTCATACGGCAGCTTGGGCACTGTCCAGGGGCCGATGGACAGCGGCGTGCTGTTGGACAGCATCAATGTGTAGCCATCGGGTGCGGAGCGCACCACCTCGGTGCCGCCGAGGGTGCCGCCCGCGCCAGGCTTGTTGTCGACGATCACCGGCTGGCCCAGCGCCTTGGCCAGGGGCTCGGAGATGGCGCGCGCCACGATGTCGCTGGCCCCGCCGGCGCCGAAGGTGACGACGATGCGGATGGGCTTTTCGGGCCAGGCCGCCTGCGCCGCAGGGGCGCCCATGAGGGCCAGGGTGGCGACGACGAGACTCAGATGACTTGGGTTCATGCGGTGCTCCGGTGAATGGACTCGCCAGGGTGGATGCAAGCGGCGTGCCGGCGATTCAGCTGCCGCGGTAGGTGGAGCAGCTCCAAGGGCTCACCAGCAGGGGCACGTGGTAGTGCGAGGCCAGGTCGGCGATGCCGAAATCCAGCGGCACCACATCGAGGAAGGGTGGCTCGGGCAGCGCGACGCCGCGGGCGCGGAAGTACGCTGCCACGTCGAAGCTGAGGCGATAGCGGCCCACCTGGAAATCAGCGCCGGCCAGCAGCGGGCCGCCGTCGGCGCGGCCATCGTGATTGAGCTGCAGGCGTTTGATCAGCACGGCGCCAGCCTCGGTCATGCGGTACAGCGCCACGCCCATGCCCGCGGCGGGGCAGCCGTTCATCGTGTCGAGCACATGGGTGGTGAGTCCGGCCATGGGGTGGGCGCCTTGCTGAAGATCCGGGGGTGTGAACCGGCACGGGGCCGAGGTTCGGGGAAACGTTCGGGGAAACGCTGGCATGCCAGCAGGCGCAAAGTGTATACACTTTGGCATACACCGCAAGCCCATGACAACCCTGACCACGCCATCCGCCAAGCCGGCCGCATCGGCCCTCCAGGCGATCCGTCCCGTGCCCGTGAAGCGGGCCCGCAGATCGGGCCTGGCGCCCGAGGCGGCCCGTGCGCCAGGCGGCGCGGCCTTGCTTGACGTGGGTGGGCAGGGCGATGCCGTGCCGACCAGCACGCGCCGCATTGCCGAATCCATCACCGCGGCCATCGTCGAGCGCCGCCTGATGCCCGGCACCAAGCTGGCCGAGCAACAGATCGCCGACATCTTCAAGGTCTCGCGCACGGTGGTGCGCCAGGCGCTCAACCAGCTCTCGCGCGACCGCCTGGTCACGCTGGAGCCCGCGCGCGGCGCCTTCGTGCGCGAGCCCTCCATCGAGGAAGCGCGCCAGGTGTTCGAGGTGCGCGCGCTGTTGGAGGAAGGCCTGGTGCGGCAGCTTTGCGAGCGCATCACGGACGCGCAGATCGCCGAATTGCGCACCCACCTGCGCGCCGAAGCCCAGGCCGTCGCGCGCACCGATGTCACGGGCCGCACGCGGCTGCTGGCGGACTTTCACGTGGTGCTGGCGCACATGCTGGGCAATGGCGTGCTCGGGCAGCTGCTGGCCGATCTGCTCAGCCGTTCATCGCTGATCGCCCTGATGTACCAGTCGGCGCACTCGGCCGAGCACTCGCAGCTCGACCATGTGCGCATCGTCGATGCGCTGGCCGCGCGCGACAAGCGCCTGGCGGTGCGATTGATGCGGGATCACCTCGCCAACGTTGAAAAGAACCTTCGACGCCACCCCCGCTTCCCCAATCTGGCCAGCGCCTTGCAGCCGCACGGCACCTGACCCGTCGCCAACCGAATCGACCTTCGTCGAACCCCGCATGACCGCCAACGCTTCTCAAATCCCCGACACCGCCGAAACACGCTATGGCCGCGACCTGCGCGGCCATGGCCGACGTCCGCCCCATGCACGCTGGCCCGGCGGCGCACGCGTGGCGCTGCAGTTCGTGCTGAACTACGAGGAAGGCGGCGAGAACAGCCCCTTGCATGGCGACGCCACCTCGGAGACCTTCCTGTCCGAGCTGGTGACGGCGCAGGCCTACGAGAACCGGCACATGACCATGGAGTCGATGTACGAGTATGGGTCGCGGGCCGGCGTCTGGCGCATCCTGCGCGAGTTCGATCAACGTGGCCTGCCGCTCACCATCTTCGGCATCGGCATGGCGCTGCAGCGCTACCCCGAGCTGGTGGCGGCCTTCATGCAGCGCGGCGATGAAATCGCCAACCATGGCCTGCGCTGGATCCACCACCAGCACATGCCCGAGGCCACCGAACGTCGCCACATGGGCGTGGCCACCCACCTGATGCGCGAGCTCACCGGCGGCGCCTGGCCCGCGGGCTGGTACACCGGCCGGGACAGCCCCAACACGCGCCGCCTGGTGGCCGACCAGGGCGGCTACGAATACGACAGCGACTACTACGGCGACGACCTGCCGTTCTGGCTGCAGGTCAAGCGCAGCGATGGCACGCTGGCGCCGCACCTGGTGGTGCCGTATTCGCTCGACACCAACGACATGCGCTTCGTGCAGGCCCAGGGCTTCAACACCGGGGACCACTTCTTCACCTACCTGCGCGACAGCTTCGACGCGCTGTACGCCGAGGGCGACCCGGCCGGCGAGGATCGGCCGAAGATGATGTCCATCGGCATGCACTGCCGGCTGCTGGGCAAGCCCGGGCGCATCGGCTCCTTGCAGCGCTTCCTGGATCACGTCCAGCGCCACGACCAGGTGTGGGTCGCGCGCCGCATCGACATCGCGCGCCACTGGAAGTCGGTGCACCCCTTCGACGCCCACAGCGCCTTCATCTGGGAATGAGCATGGCCTTGACACTGCAACAGATCAACGCCGCCAGCGTGGCTGAAGCCACGGCGCTGCTGGACGGCACCTACGAACACTCGCCCTGGATTGCCCAGCAGGCGCTGGCCTCGAGGCCCTTCAGCAGCCTGGCCCATTTGAAACGGGCGCTGGTGCAGGTCGTGCGCGACGCGGGCCGCGATGCCCAGTTGCAGCTGATCCGCGCCCACCCCGAGCTGGCGGGCAAGGCCATGGTGAGCAAGACGCTCACGGCCGAATCCACCAACGAACAAGGCAAGGCCGGCCTCACCGACTGCACGCCCGAGGAGTTCGCGCACATCCAGCGGCTCAACGCCGACTACAACGCCAGGTTCGGCTTCCCCTTCATCCTGGCCGTGCGCGGCCCACGCGGCGTGGGCCTGGACCGCCACGAGATCATCGCCACCTTCGAGCGGCGCCTGGGCCATCACCCCGATTTCGAACAGGCCGAGTGCCTGCGCAACATCCACCGCATTGCCGAGATCCGCTTGAACGACAAGTTCGGCGCCGCGCCGGCCCTGGGCAATCTGGTGTGGGACTGGGCCGAAAAGCTGGCCGAGCATTCCGACCCGGGCTATGCCGAGCGCGGCGAGCTCACCGTCACCTACCTCACCGACGCACACCGCGCCTGCGCGCAGCGCCTTTCGCACTGGATGCGCGAGGCCGGCTTCGACCGCGTGGAGATCGATGCGGTGGGCAACGTGGTGGGCCTGTACGACGGCACCGATCCCAACGCGAAACGCCTGCTCACCGGCAGCCACTACGACACCGTGCGCAACGGCGGCAAATACGACGGACGCCTGGGCATCCTGGTGCCGATGGCCTGCGTGCGCGAATTGAAGCGCGCGGGCCGGCGCCTGCCTTTCGGCATCGAAGTCGTCGGCTTTGCCGAAGAGGAAGGCCAGCGCTACAAGGCCGCCTTCCTCGGCTCCGGCGCGCTCACCGGCGATTTCGACATGGCCTGGCTCGACCAGCAGGACGCCGATGGCACGAACATGCGCGCGGCGATGAAGCACGCCGGCCTGTGCATCGACGACATCGCCAAATGTCGACGTGACCCGGCGCGCTACCTCGGCTTCGTCGAGGTGCACATCGAGCAGGGCCCGGTACTGAGCGAGCTGGACCTGCCGCTGGGGGTGGTGAGCTCGATCAACGGCAGCGTGCGCTACCTGGGCGAGGCCGTGGGCATGGCCAGCCACGCCGGCACCACGCCGATGGACCGGCGTCGCGACGCCGCCGCTGCCGTGGCCGAGCTGCTGCTCTACGTGGAGCGACGCGCGGCATCGGTGCCCGATGTGGTGGGCACCGTGGGCCAGCTCGACGTGCCTTCGGGCTCGATCAACGTGGTGCCCGGCCGCTGCCGCTTCAGCCTGGATCTGCGGGCCACCACCGATGCGGCGCGCGACGCGCTGGCCACCGATGTGCTGGCCGAGGCGCAGCACATCGCCCAGCGCCGCGGCGTGGCATTGCGCACCGAAGAGACCATGCGCGTGGCCGCGGCGCCCAGCGCGCCGGCCTGGCAGCGGCGCTGGGAGGCGGCGGTGCAGCTGCTGGGCCTGCCGGTCTTGCGCATGCCCAGCGGCGCGGGCCACGACGCGATGAAGCTGCACGACCTGATGCCGCAGGCCATGCTGTTCATGCGTGGCCTGAACGCCGGCATCAGCCACAACCCGCTGGAATCCATCAGCAACGACGACACCGAGTTGTGCGTGCGCGCCTTTCAGAACCTGCTCGAACAACTGGCCCTCGAATTGACATGACCAACCCCCATCAAGCCCAACACGCCCAGCTCGACGCCTGGATCGACGCCCACTTCGACGAGGAAGTGCGCTTCCTGCAAGCCCTGGTGCGCGTGCCCACCGACACGCCGCCCGGCAACAACGCGCCACACGCCGAGCGCACGGCCGAGTTGCTGGCCGGCTTTGGCCTGCAGGCCGAAAAGCACCCCGTGCCCGCCGCCGAGGTGCAGGCCCATGGCCTGCAATCCATCACCAACCTGATCGTGCGCCAGCGCTTCGGCGCCGGCGGCCGGGTGGTTGCACTCAACGCCCATGGCGACGTGGTGCCCCCGGGTGACGGCTGGACGCACGACCCCTACGGCGGCGAGGTGGTGGACGGCAAGCTCTACGGCCGCGCCTCTGCCGTGAGCAAGGGCGATTTCGCCAGCTTCACATTCGCCCTGCGCGCGCTGCAGGCCATGGCGCCGCCAAAACAGGGCGCGGTGGAGCTGCACTTCACCTACGACGAAGAATTCGGCGGCGAGCTCGGCCCGGGATGGCTGCTCAAGCACGGCCTGACCCAGCCCGACTTCCTGCTCGCTGCGGGCTTCAGCTACCAGGTGGTGACCGCTCACAATGGCTGTTTGCAGATGGAGGTGAGCTTGCACGGCCTGGCCTCGCACGCCGCCTACCCGCACACCGGCGTGGACGCGCTGCAGGCCGCCAACCGCCTGCTCACAGCGCTGTATGCCCACAACGAGGTGCTGCGCACGCGGCTGAGCCAGGTGGCCGGCATCACGCATCCGTACCTGAACGTGGGCCGCATCGAAGGCGGCAGCAACACCAACGTGGTGCCCGGCAAGGTGGTGATCAAGCTCGACCGGCGCATGATCCCCGAAGAGAACTCGGCCGAGGTCGAGGCCGAGGTGCGTGCGCTGATCGAGGGCACGGTCGCGCAATGCCCCGGCATTCGCCTGGAGATCAAGCGCCTGCTGCTGGCCGAATCGCTTAAGCCCCAGGCCGGCAACGCGCCACTGGTGCAGGCGCTGCAGCGCAACGCCAGCGAGGTCTTCGGCGAACCCATCCCCACATCGGGCACGCCGCTCTACACCGATGTCAGGCTCTACGGGGCGGCGGGCGTGCCGGCTGCGATCTACGGGGCCGGGCCGCGCACCGTGCTCGAATCCAACGCCAAGCGCGCCGACGAGCACCTGGTGCTGGACGACCTGCGGCGCGCCACCAAGGTGGTGGCACGCACCCTGGCGGACCTGCTGGCTTGATCGCCACGCGGCCGCTGGCGAGCGCCGGGACGATGCGTTGAGCAAGCGCCGCACCCGGGCCCGCGCCACGCTGGCGACCGGCGCCGATCCGGCCGGCCTCGGCGAGCATGTCGAGCCCTTCGTCTTCGAGAGCCGCGGCGCCAAGGGCCTGTACTTCTCGATCCACGAGGTGCAGAGCCGCATGCAGGTGGACGACTCGCATGGCCTCGACCTGGAATACACCCGCACGATGATGGGCTTCCTGCTCTTCGTGCCCGACCCGCGCAAGATCGCGATGGTCGGCCTGGGCGGCGGCTCGCTGCCCAAGTTCTGTCATCGCCACCTGCCGCAGGCGCAGATCTGCGTGCTGGAGATCAACCCGCACGTGATCGCGCTGCGCGATGAATTCGAGGTGCCGCCCGACGACGATCGCTTCCGCGTGCTGCTGGCCGATGGTGCGCGCTTCGTGCGCCAGCCCGATCTGGCGCTGGACGTGCTGATGGTCGATGGCTTCGACAGCCACGGCATGCCCGAAGGCCTGGCCGCGCAGCGCTTCTTCGACGATTGCCATGCCGCGCTTCGCCCCGAAGGCCTGCTGGTGGTGAACCTGCACATGGCCGACAAGCGCTACGACCTCATCGTGGACCGCATCCGCCGCAGCTTCGACGACGCGGTGCTGCTGGTGGAAGCCAGTGACCACAGCAACAGCATCGCCTTCGGCTGGCGCGGCCGCAGCTTTGCCGGCTACAAGCCCGGCATCGCCCGCCATCCGGCCGGGTTGGAAGGCCCGGCAGCCCGGCAACTGCTGAAGGCCTTTGCGTCCGTGGCCGGCGCGCTGCAGCAGCAGACCAGGTGGTCCGGTTCGGCCGACGCCCGTGGCGCGTGAGCAGCTTCCCGGGTACCCGGGAAGCTGCACCAGCGGCCGTCAGGGACGTGGCGGCGGCGCTGCCTCGGTCTGCGGCGCAGACAGCCAAGCCTTGACCGCGCCGATGAAGCTGGCCGGATCGTTGTCCATCACCCAATGCCCCGTGCGCAGCGCCACCACCTGGCAGCCGGGCCGCGCGGCCAGGGCCTGGGCCCAGGCCTGCGAATGGAAGAGAAACGGCTTGCGCGCCCCGTAGATGAACAGCATGGGCTGCGGCAGCGCCACGGGCTTCATGTGCTGCAGGCCGCCGTGGCTGCCGAGCCAGGCCATGTCATAGGGATAGCACATGGTGCTGCCGATGTGCGCTGGTGGCGTCGGGCAGCGCAGGGCGCGGGCCATGCGGCGGGTCATGCGGTCGCCCAGGGCGGGGAAGGGGGCACCGAGGCGCCAGGCCAGCATCAGCCAGAGCTGGTAGACGGCGATGCCCCGCTTGGCCTTGCCGGACAGTGACTTCAGGTGTTGGGGCGAGCGGGCATCGCCGACGTCCACGCCGATCACGCGGGCCACCAGATCGGGGCGGCGCATGGCGAACTCGTAGCCGAACACGGCGCCCCAGTCGTGCACCAGCAGGGTCACCTGCTGGCCGGGGCAGCTGGCCTGCACGACGCGGGCGAAGAAGTCGCACAGCTGGTCCACCGAGCGCGGGTCGCGCGGCCGGGCGAGGTCGAAGCCGGGCAGGGTGAAGCGCACGCAGCGGTGGTGGTCTTGCAGCGCGGCGACGGTCTGGTCCCACAGGCGATGCGTGTCCGGCCAGCCGTGGATCAGCACGACGGGCTCGCCCGGCCCGGCGGAGCCGTCGGTGTGGATGTCGATGCCGTCGATCTGCAGGGCGCTGCTCATGGTGGGTGCGTGGCGGTGGCGCGCGATTGTTCCACCGATGGGCTCAATGGTCGAAGCTCAACACCCGCAGCAATTGAAGGCCCTGTGGCGTGCGCTCCCACACATGGGCAAAGCGGAAGGTCTGGCAACCGGCCGCGCTGCCCTGGCCGGAGCAGAAGCGGTGCGCACCGGTCTGCATCGCGCCGAAATCGCCGGCCGGCCAGACCTCGACGCTGCCTTCCACCAGTTCGCGCCGAGGCTGGACGCCGCGGGCGAAATTGCTGCGCAGTTGCCGCATCGTCTGCGCATGGTCGCTGAGCCCGTCCTTGTCGTGGAAGAACTCCAGCCGTGGGCTGAAGATCTGCGCCATGGTGTCTGCGTCCTGGTGGTTGAAGGCGCCGAACAGGCGCTGGTCGGCGGCCATCACCTCGGCGCGCAGGCGCTGCCGCATGGCGTCTTCCTCCCAGCGGTCGGTCACCTGTTGCGGCCGATCGGCCTCGGGCCAGAGCGCGCGGTTGGGCGTGCGCTCCCAGGTGAGCTGGCCGTGGACGTACTTGTATTCGAGCGCGGTGCCTTCGGGCAGGGTGAACGCGAGGCGGGTCTTCCAGCGGCCATCGACCGGATCGAGCCGCAGTGGGGTGGTGGTGTCCCAACTCAGCGGCGGCACGCTGCCGCGCAGGCCCGGGCTGACGATGGCGGGTGCCGCGCCGGTGGACGGAGTCGGGGGCAGTGTCAGCGCGAAATCGATGTTGGTGGTCACCGGCTCGAAGGTGGGCGGTCGGTAGCCGGGCTCGAACACCGTGCGCAGCAAGGCGGTCACCACCGCCTCGCGCGGCAGGCGCGCGCCGTTGCTGCACCAGGCCAGCGCCACGCCCTGCTGCGGCAGGATCATCAGAACGGCGCTGTAGGCATCGATCACCCCTTCGTGGCCATAGCCCTGCAGCCTGCCCAGGCCCGGCGCATCGGCGGGCGGCAGGCGCACCAGGCCCAGGCCGAAGCCATCGACCAGGCGGCTCATCTGCGCCAGGCTGCCGGCGTTGACCAGCCGCTGCGCAAACAGTGCCTGGATGAAGCGCACCAGATCGCTGGGCGTGGACACCACCGCGCCCGAGCCCTGCGGCACCGTGGGGTGGGTGGCGGGCGTGGCAGCCCAGGCGCCTTGCCAGTGCAGCGACTGGCTGGCCTGCGGGCCATGGTCCGGGGTGTCGCTGTAGAAGGTGTTGCTCAGGCCCAGGGGCTCGGCGATGTGCTTTCGAAGCAGGGCGCCGTAGCGTTGCCCGGTGATGCGCTGCAGGATGAAGCCGAGCAGGATCGGGCCGCTGTTGTTGTAGTGGCTTCGGGTGTCGGGCTCGAACTGCGTGCCGGCTTCTCGGATCAGTGCCAGCAGCGTGGCCTCGTCCTGCGGTGCGCGGGCCAGGCGCTGCTCGAAGTCGGGCGCATCCTTCAGGTCGCCCAGGCCGCTGCGGTGACGCAGCAGCTGCTCGATGGTGATGCGCTCGGCGTTGGGCAGCTGTGGGTAGAAGCGCGACAGCCGCGTGTCCAGACTCAAGCGCCTGGCCTGCACCTGCTGCATCACCAGCGTGGCAGTGAACAGCTTGCTGATCGAGCCGATTCGATAACGCGTTTCGGGCGTGGCCAATGGGGTGGCGTCGGCACTGGCCTGGCCCGTGGCGCGCGTGTAGAGCGGCTGCCCTGGCAGCGCGATCGCCACGCTGCCCAGCGCCTGGTCGTGCCGCGACAGCGCCTGCACGAAGGCATCGAGCCGCGCACGGTCAACGGCGGGCGCCGCAGTGGTCTGCGCCAACACCCCGGGGGTTGCCAAACCAAGGCAACAGGCCCACAGCAGGCGGCGCAGCGCGATCATGCGGCGCTCCAGCGCGGCGTGAAAGCGGCCAGCGCAGCGGCGGCCGCCACCAGCAGCAGCCAGGGCAGGGCCTCGGGCGGCAGCCACCAGGCGTCACGGCTCCAGGCCCAGAGGCCGGCGCAACCCAGCGCGGCCAGGCCGCCGGCGGCCAGCAGCAGCTCGAAGCGGCCCGTGCCCTGGACATGGCCCGCGCTGCGTTCGCTGGCCACCTGGCGCGCGAGCCGAGTGGCGAAGTCGGGCGGCAGCACGTCGGCCGGCGCCTGGTCCAGCGTGCGGCACAGCAGGCGGTTCATGTCGATGCCGGGCTGGCCGGACGGCGCCAGGCCGGCGCGCTCCTGCGCCAGGGCGGTCTCCTGCGCCTGCCATTCGGCCTCGCAGGCCTCGCGCAGGGTCGTCGGTGCTGGTTTCATCGGGTGACTCCCATCACGGCTTGCAGCATGTCGCGCAGTTTCAGGCGGCTGCGAAAGAGGTGGCTCTTGATCGTGCCGGCGGCCAGGCCGGTGACCTGGGCGATCTCGGGGATCGAGAGTTCGTCCAGGTGGTACAGCGTGAGCACCAGGCGCGGCAGGGCAGGCAAGGCGTCCACCGCCGCGAGCAGGTGGCCGCGCAGTTGCGCGTCCGCACAGGCGGCCTCGAGATCGAAGCTGTCGGGCAGGGTGTCGGCAACGGCGGGTTCGTCGTCGCTGCCGTGCAGGTCCACCAGCGTGAGCCGGCCGCGCTCGAGGTGGCGCAGCGCGATCGAGCAGGCGATGCGACCGATCCAGGTCCTGAGCGCGCTCTCGAAACGGAATTGGTGCAGTTGCCGGTGCACGCGAAGGAAGGCCTCCTGGCACAGCTCGCGGGTGTCCTCCGGGTCGCGCACCAGGCGCTGGATCAGGTGCGACACCAGGCGCTGGTGCTCGCGCACCAGGCGCTCGAAGGCGCCGGGCCGGCCCGCCATCGCGTCAGCCACCAGCTCGTGGTCGGGGGTCATCGTCGGCGGGGCTCCATGGCGATGATAGACACGGCCGATCGCGATCCGGTTGCAACCGTTCGGCGCCTGGCCGTATCCAACACGCCACAACCCTCACCACCGGTGCCCCCATGGACAAGAACACCCTCGTTCCCATCGCGCTGTTCGTCTGCATGACCTACAGCCTGAAGCTGCTGGTGGACGCGCGCATGCGCTACCTGTTTCTCAAGGGCAACACGCCCGAGGCCGTGACCACCCTGTTGCGCGGCGAAGAGCACCTGCGCCGCATGGGTGCGCTGCGCTGGGGCGTGATCCTCAGCGCGATGGCGGTCGGGCTGGGGCTGGTGGAGGCCCTGGGCTGGCAATCGGTCACCCCTGGCGCCGTGGCGGTGGTGCTGGCCACCGCGGGTGCGGGCAACTTCATCGCATTTGCGTTGACACGGCGCTACGGTCTGGGCCCGGAGGTGTGAGGACGTCGGCCGAGGCGGGCTTGTCAACCCGTCTCTTGTCCCCACGTTGTGTGCCAGCCGCGTTCCTGCGGCGCCCTGTGTGAAGAGGCCCGCCATGTGGAAGCGCCTGTCGATGTTGTGGTCCCTGGTGAAGGGTGACGCTCGCCTGCTGTGGCACGCACTGCAGCATCCGCGCGCGCCGGGCTGGCTCAAGCTGGGCAGCGTGGGTGTGCTGCTGTACCTGCTGTCGCCGGTGGACCTGATCCCCGATGTGATCCCGGTGATCGGCCTGATGGACGACCTGGTGCTGGTGCCGCTGGTGATCCACTGGATGCTCAAGCACCTGCCGCCCGAAGTGCGTGAGCACGCCCAGCGCCGGACGCAAGGTCATGCGGCGCAGGCCGAAGGCGTGGTGGACATGGAGCAGCGCACGCGACGCTGGTGAGCGCCAGGCGGCGCGGGTTGGCGCGCTATGCTGCGCTGCAAAGCCACCCGCAGGAGCCGCCGCCTTGAATCGCCCCATCCCTTCGATCCGGCGCCTGGACGCCGTCAGTGATGCCCAATTGCAGCAGCTGGCCCAGGTGCTGGTGGACTGCGTGGAGGGCGGCGCCTCGGTGAGCTTCATGCTGCCGCTGCCCCTGGCCAAGGCGCAGACCTTCTGGCACGGCGTGGCCGACGACGTGGCGCAGGGCAAGCGCGCGCTGCTGGTGGCCGAAGATGCGCAGGGCATCGTGGGCACCGTGCAACTGGTGCTCGATCAGCCCGAGAACCAGCCGCACCGCGCCGACGTGTCCAAGATGCTGGTGCACCGCCGTGCGCGCCGGCAAGGCGTGGCCGCGGCGCTGATGCAGGCGCTGGAAGGCGTGGCGCGGGACTGTGGCAAGACCGTGCTGGTGCTCGACACCGTGACCGGTGGCGACGCCGAGCGCCTGTATGCGCGCCTGGGCTGGCAGCGCGTCGGCGAGGTGCCCGATTTCGCGCTGTGGCCCCAGGGCGGCATGTGCGGCACCACCTTTTTCCATCGTCAGTTGCCGGCCTGAGCTTCGCGCAGTCACCCCTGCCCTGGGTGCGTGGGCGCATCGACATTGGGCGGCGAAGCTGCCATCCTGCGGGCTCCACCAAGCCGGAACCCTGCATGAACACCTCGCCGATGACGCGCCCTTGGCCCCTGTGGATCGCGGCGCTGCTGTGCCTGGCCGCCTGCGGCGACATGGCCCAGCTGTCGGTGGACGAGGGCACGGGGTCGCGGCCGCGCCTGCCGCCGCCGCACACGACGCTGTTGCCCACGGTGAACATTGCGCCTGCCCAGGGCTGGCCCGAGGGTGCCATGCCGCGGGCGGCCGCGGGACTTCAGGTCACAGCCTTGGCGCGCGGCATGGACCATCCGCGCTGGTTGCTGGCGTTGTCCAATGGCGACGTGCTCGTGGCCGAGACCAACGCCCCGACCAAGCCCGCCGGCGAGGGCGGCTTCATGGGCTGGGTGGCGAGCCTGGTGATGAAGCGCGCTGGCGCTGGGGTGCCCAGCGCCAACCGCATCACCTTGCTGCGCGATGTCGATGGAGATGGCGTGGCCGAAGTGCGCTCCGTTCTGCTCGAGGGACTGAACTCGCCCTTCGGCATGGCGCTGATCGGCGAGCGGCTGTTCGTCGCCAATGCCGATGCGGTTCTGGCCTTTCCCTTCCGCATCGGCGACACCACCATCCGCGCGCCCGGCACCAAGCTGGTGGAACTGCCCGGCGGCCCGATCAACCACCACTGGACCAAGAACCTGCTGGCCAGCGCGGACGGCCGCACCTTGTACGTGAGCGTGGGCTCGAACAGCAATGTGGCCGAGCACGGCATGGCGGTGGAGGAAGGCCGCGCCGCGATCTGGGCGGTGGATGTGGCCACTGGTGCGCACCGGGTGCTCGCCTCGGGCCTGCGCAACCCGGTGGGCATGGCCTGGGGGCCCGATGGCCGCACGCTGTGGACCGTGGTGAACGAGCGCGACGAACTCGGCAGCGACCTGGTGCCGGACTATCTGAGCTCGGTGCGCGAGGGTGGCTTCTATGGCTGGCCCTACAGCTACTTCGGACCGAACCTGGATGCCCGCGCACCAGCGTCGCGGCCCGACCTCGTGGCCAGCGCCATCGTGCCGGACTATGCACTCGGCCCGCACACGGCCTCGCTGGGCCTGGCCTGGTCGAAGGGCAGCACCTTGCCCAGCCCCTTCACCGAGGGCATGTTCATCGGCCAGCACGGATCATGGAACCGCCGGCCGCACAGTGGCTACAAGGTGATCTTCGTGCCGTTCAGTGGCGGCCAACCTACGGGCATGCCGTTGGACGTGCTGACGGGCTTTCTGAGCGACGAAGGGCGAGCCTTCGGGCGCCCAGTGGGGGTGGCCATTGACGCCCGCGGTGCCCTGCTGGTGGCCGACGATGTCGGCAACGCGGTGTGGCGGGTGAGTAAGCCGCGCTGAACTTGGCGGCGGTGCGCGAGCGCTGGCACTGTTCGTTGGCGCACCGACGTGGCGCCGGGGGTGGGGCATACCTGCACTTGGATCAATGAAAGGACCGGCTGTGCCAGTGGGATCCCCGCCATGACAAAGACCCGTGCCGTGCTCTGGCCCGTGGCCGCGCTGGTATTGCAGGGCATCGCGGCGTGCACCGCCTTGCCGGTGATCGTGCCGGACATGACCCCCAGCCGGGTTCCCTTGCAACTGGACAGCGCACGCGGCCCGCTTTCCCACGCCCGCAGCGTGCAGATTGTCGACCGCTTGAACGCTGGCAGTGTGCCCACGCACATCTTCGATCGGCACCTGGCGCTGGAGCAAAGCGTATCCGACAGCCCGCTGCTGGCCGGCAACCGCGTGCGTCTGCTGCAGGACGGGCCGATAACCTATCGCGCGATGTTGGCGTCCATTGAGTCGGCGCGTGACCACATTCACATGGAAACCTATGTGCTGGAGGACGACGAGGTCGGCCGTCGATTTGCTGCGGCGCTGATGGCGCGCCAGGCAGAAGGTGTGCAGGTGAGCCTGATCTATGACAGCGTCGGCGCGCTCTACACGCCGGCCGCTTTCTTGCAAGGCTTGCGAGACAGCGGCGTGCGCGTGCTGGAGTTCAACCCCGTCAATCCACTCACCGCCAAGGCGGGCTGGTCGGTCAACCAGCGCGACCACCGCAAGCTGCTGATCGTGGACGGCCGCACCGCGTTCCTGGGGGGCATCAACATCAGCAGCGTTTACGCGGGTGGATCGTTTGGCAAGGCAAGCCGCCCCCGCGCCGATGGCAGCCTGCCGTGGCGTGACACCGACCTGCAACTGGACGGCCCGGTGGTGGCCGAGTTTCAGAAGCTCTTCCTTGAAACCTGGCGCAAGCAGCGCGGCCCGCCCATGGCCGAACGAGACTACTTTCCGAGGCTGCTGCCGCAGGGCAACGAGGTGGTGCGCGCCCTCGGCAGTTCACCCGACGATGCCGACAGCCCGATCTACCGCACGCTGCTCTCGGCCATCAACAGTGCCGAGACCGAGGTGCTGCTGACCAATGCCTATTTCGTTCCCGACGCCCAATTGATGGCCGCGCTCACGGACGCCGCAGCTCGCGGTGTGGACGTGCGCTTGGTGCTGCCGGGGCGCACCGATTCGGCGCTGGTCTTCCACGCCGGGCGGGCGGCCTACGACGCGCTGCTGCGCGGGGGTGTGCGGCTGTTCGAGCGGCGTGACGCGCTCATGCATGCCAAGACCGCGCTGGTGGACGGCGTGTGGTCCACCGTGGGCTCGACCAACCTCGACTGGCGCAGCTTCCTGCACAACGATGAGGTCAATGCCGTCGTGCTCGGCAGCGAGTTCGGTGACCGCATGCGCCGCGTGTTCGAAGACGACGTGGCACGCAGTTCCGAGATCACGCTGGCGCGTTGGCGTGACCGCGGGCTGGCAGAGCGCGTGAAGGAGGCGTTCAGCCGACTGTGGCAATACTGGCTGTGATCGATCCGGCGTTTCGCGCTGCGCCGCAGCGTGGCCGGCAGGCGCATGCGGCCGGACGGGTCCCGCGACGGGCCGCCAACAAGCGCCGATACGGCGCTCAGCTGCCTTCCAGCGTCTTCCACATCTCGATGTCGCGCTCGGCGGTCCAGATGCGCGGGTCGGGGAACTTCGTGGCCTCGTCGTAGCAGCGCGTCACGTCGAAGGGCATGCAGTGGTTGAAGATCACCCAGTGGCCGTACTTGGGTGAGAGCTTTTGCATGGTCGACTTGTAGACCGCGTTCAGGTCCTGGCCCGCGGCCACGCCGGCCTTCACGCTGGCCCACACATCGGCGATGAAGCCGCGCGTTCCGGCCAGGCCGGCCGCCACCATCTCGGGCGTGGTCAGGGCGGCGCCGCGACCGGGCACCAAGGCCACGGGCTGCAGCGCAGCGATGTTGTCCAGCGTCTGTGGCCAATCCTGGAAGTAAGCGTCCCCGGCATAGGGCGTGGCATCGAACTCGACCAGATCGCCCGAGAACAGGATCTTCTGCGCGGGGATCCAGGCCACCGTGTCGCCCTTGGTGTGGCCACGGCCCAGCTGAATGAGCTGCACCTCCAGCTTGCCGAGCCAGATCGACATCTTCCTTTCGAAGGTGATGGTCGGCCAGGTCATGCCGGGCGGCACCGATTCAACCGCCTGGAACAGGCGCGGGAAGCGGCCGATCTCGCTGGCCTTGTCCTGCTCGCCGCGCTCGACGATCAGGTCGTAGGTGTCGCGGCTGGCGACGATGTGCTCGGGCGCGTAGCCCGAGGCGCCGAGCACACGCACCGCGTGGTAGTGGCTGAGCACCACGTACTGGATGGGCTTGTCGGTGACCGTGCGGATGTGGCGGATCACGTCCTGCGCCATCACCGGCGTGGCCTGCGTGTCGATCACCATCACCGAGTCGTCGCCGATGATGATGCCGGTGTTGGGGTCGCCCTCGGCGGTATAGGCGTAGGCGTTGTCGGACAGCTTGGTGAAGCTGACCTTCTTCACTTCGAGGTCGGCCTGGGACGCGAAGGCCTTGGTGGGCGTGGCTGAGGACATGACGGGGGTGTACTCCGATGCAGTAGGGGGTGCGCGGGCGGTGCCTGGCGATTGTGCCGCCGCAGCGCCCAAGGGGTGGACGGGCCGGTGGCCCGCCCAGGCAGCTCAGGCGGGTGTGGTCTCGCCGCGCGCCAGTTGCAGCGCCTGGCTGAGCACGGCACGGTCGCCGATGTGGTTGGCCAGGATCAGCAGCAGGCGGCTGGTCATCATTTCGGCCTGCTCCTCGGTCAGGCCGCGCTGGCTGTCGATGAGCTCTTCGTAGAAACCGTCCGGGTCGACGAGGTTGGGTTGGCGGTTCAGTGGCATGCGGATTCGTCCTTGCGGCGTTCGGTGGAGGCCCGGCGTCAGGCGCACAGGCAACGGCGGATGGCGGCCTCGATCTTGGTGCGGTCGAAGCTGCGCCAGCGCGCGGCCACGTGCTGGTCGGGGCGGATCAGGTAGGTGGTGCCTGGCCGGCCGTCGTAGCGGCTGCTCAGGGTCTGGTCGATGTCCTCTTCGATGTCCGTGCCGACGCCCAGCACCGCGATGTCGATCGGGACGCCATGCACTTGCATGGCCAGGCGGCCCACCGGCGCAGGCCCGAAGTGCAGCAGCGTGAAACCTGCGCCCAGGTGGTGCAGCAACCAGCCGGGGTGGCCATGGCGCGTCACCGGGGCGTCGGCGCAGTTGGTGCCGGGCAGCATGCGGCCGCTGAACGGCGCGTCGTCGGCCGTGTTGAGCGACGAGTGAAGATAGGGCGTGGGCGTGGACAGGCGCCCGCTGTTGACCAGCGGCCGCGCAAAGGCCTCGGTCTTGGCCAGCGACAGCACCGCGTCGCGCAAGCGCTGGCTGGCGCGGCTCTTGGGCGTGATGAAGTCGGTGGAGCGGGTGGACTGGCGCAGGTTGTCGTCGGCAGCGTACGCTCGCTCTTCGTGGTAGGTATCGATCAGCGCTTCGGGGGCGGCGCCATCGATCACCAGCTTCAACTTCCAGGCCAGGTTGTCGATGTCCTGCACGCCGGTGTTGGCGCCTCGCGCACCGAAGGGCGAGACCTGGTGCGCCGCGTCGCCCGCGAAGATCACGCGGCCATGACGGAACTGGTCGATGCGCCGACAGGCGAACTGGTACACCGAGACCCATTCGAGCTCGAACTTCGCGTCCGGGCCCAGCATGGCCTGGATGCGCGGGATCACGTTCTCGGGCTTCCTGGCCTCGTCCGGGTTGGCCTCCCAGCCCAGCTGGAAGTCGATGCGCCAGACGTTGTCGCTCTGCTTGTGCAGCAACACGCTCTGGCCACGGTGGAAGGGCGGGTCGAACCAGAACCAGCGCTCGGTGGGAAAGCCCGCTTCCATCACCACGTCCGCGATCAGGAAGCGGTCCTGGAAGAACTGGCCGGTGAAATCGGCGCCCACCATGCGGCGGGTGTCGCTGTTGGCGCCGTCGCAGGCGATGACCCAGTCGGCCTCGGTGGTGAACACGCCATCGGGCGTCTCCAGCGTGAGCGTGGCGCAGCGCTCGCCTTGCTGCAGGCTCACCAGGCGGTGTTTCCAGCGCAGGTCGACCAGCGGGTGCGCGTTGCAGGCGGCCACCAGGTCTTCTTCCAGGTGGTACTGCTGCAGGTTGATCATCGCCGGCATCTCGTGGTTCGGCTCGGGCAGCAGGTCGAAGCGGTAGGCCAGCTCGTCCTTGTGGAACACCTTGCCCACCTTCCAGCTGATGCCGCGCTCCACCATCGGCCCGGCCACGCCCAGGCGGTTCCAGATCTCGAGCGGGCGCTTGGCGTAGCAGACCGCACGCGAGCCGATGCTCACGGTGTTGTTGTCGTCGATCGCCACCACCGGGATGCCGCGCGCGGCGCAATCGAGCGCCGCCGTCAGGCCGATGGGGCCGGCACCCACCACCACCACCGGGTGGCGGCGCAGAAGGCCGGTGCGCTGCTCCTCACTTTGAACGTAAGGGAATTCGGGGTAGGTGTAGGTCTTCTGCATGGGCGTCTCGGGCGTTGCGTCCGCGGTGGTTCAGGACTGCTGGAATTCCTTCTCGTGCATCCAGGCCGCGTGCTTGGGTGCGCGCTTGGTGCGGGCCCACTCCTCGATCATCGGCCACTTGGCCTCGTCGAGCTTTTTGTACATCTCGGGCGTGCCGGTGTCGGCGGCGAGCTCGAGCCGGTGACCGTTCGGGTCGAAGAAGTAGATCGACTTGAAGATGGTGTGGTCGGTCACGCCCACCACCGGGATGCCGGCGGCCTCGAGCCTGGCCTTGGTGTCTTCGAGCTCCTTCACCGTGCCCACCTTGAAGGCGATGTGCTGCACCCAGTCGGGCGTGGCCTGGTCGCGGCCCATGGCGGGCGAGTTGGGCAGCTCGAAGAAGGCCAGCACGTTGCCGCCACCGGCGTCCATGAAGATGTGCATGTAGGGGTCGGGCGCGTGGGTCGACGGCACCTGGTCTTCGGCAATGGCGAGCACGAAGTCCATGCCCAGGTGCTGGCGGTACCACTCGACGGTCTGCTTGGCGTCGTGGCAACGGTAGGCCACGTGGTGGATGCGCTGGATGTTCATGCGGGTCTCCTGGCTGGTGCGGTGGTGTGCGGAACCGAGATGATAACGAATGTGATTAATTATGGAATGTCAAGACCTTGCCGGATCATTGGGATTTACCCGCGACCGTCGGGCGGGTGTCGAGGCTGGATCAGAACAGTCCTGTTTGTTACCATCTGGGCCAAGCCCGCGGCACCGATCGTCCGACCCCCTGCGCATGGACCTGCAGTCTTTCTATCCCTACCAACTGGCGGTGCTGTCCGAGGCCGTGAGCCAGGCCATGGCGCAGGTGTATGCGGTGCGCTTCGATCTCAGCCGCGACGAATGGCGCCTGTTGGCCGGGTTGGCCGAGCTGGGCCCGACCAGGACCACCGAGCTGATGCTCTATTCGACGATGCAGAAGATGCCCGCCAGCCGCGCGGCCGCCCGGCTGGAGGAACGCGGCCTCATCGAGCGAAGCACGGCCGAGGACGACCGCCGCAACCACGTGCTCAAGCTCGCGCCGGCCGGCGCCGCCCTGGTGCGCAAGATCGAGCCGATGGTCAAGGCGCGCGAGCAGTTCCTGCTCGACGCCCTGGACCCGACCGAGCGCGCCGTGCTGGTCGGTGCCCACGCCAAGCTGCTGGCGCGCACGAGGCAGATGCTCAACCAGGGCTGACCCGGCCAGGCCTGGTGGCGACTGACCGACAATGCGCGTTGTCCTGCCCATCCCACCGATGCTTCACGCCTGCCCCAAGGAGCTTTTCACCATGCAACGCCGTTCCCTCACCACCTTGGCCGCTGCGGTGGCCACCCTCGTCGCCGCGCCGGCCGTCTGGGCCCAGGCCAAGGCCGCGGGCGAAGTGCGCATCGCGCTGATCGCCAGCAAGACCGGGCCGCTCGAGGCCTACGCCAAGCAGACCATCGTCGGCTTCAACCTCGGCCTGAACTACGCCACCGGCGGCACGATGGTGGTGGCCGGCAAGAAGCTGGTGGTGATTGAGAAGGACGACCAGGGCAAGCCCGATGTGGGCAAGGCCGCGCTGGCCGCGGCCTACGCCGACGACAAGGTGGACATCGCCGTGGGCCCCACGGCCAGCCCGGTGGGCCTGGCCATGCTGCCGGTGGCCGAGGAATACAAGAAGATCCTGCTGGTCGAGCCGGCCGTGGCCGACTCGATCACCGGCGACAAATGGAACAAGTACATCTTCCGCACTGGCCGCAACAGCAGCCAGGACGCCGCCGCCAACGCCGCCGCGCTGGACAAGCCGGGCAACGTGATCGCCACGCTGGCCAACGACAACGCCTTCGGTCGCGATGGTGTGAAGGCCTCGAAGGACTTCATCAAGCACGCCAAGATCGTGCACGAGGAATACCTGCCGGTGGGCACCACCGATTTCACCGCCGGCCTGCAGCGCATCGTCGACAAGCTGAAGGACCAGCCGGGCAAGAAGTACATCTCGGTGGGCTGGGCCGGCGCGCCCGCGCCGTTCAGCAAGATCGCCGACCTGGACCTGAAGAAACGCTACGGCATCGAGATGGCCACCGGCGGCAACATCCTGCCGGCGATGGTGGCCTACAAGCAATTCGAGGGCATGGAAGGCGCGCTGTATTACTACTTCGGCATCCCCAAGAATCCGGTGAACGAGTGGCTGGTGGCCAACCACTACAAGCAGTTCAAGGCCCCGCCGGACTTCTTCACCGCCGGCGGCATGAGCGCCGCCATCGCGGTGGTGGAGGCCTTGAAGAAGACCGCCGGCAACACCGACACCAACAAGCTGATCGCCGCGATGGAGGGCCTGAGCTTCGAGACGCCCAAGGGCAAGATGACCTTCCGCAAGGAAGACCACCAGGCCATGCAGGACATGTACCACTTCAGGATCAAGAACGACCCGGCGTTTGCCTGGGGCGTGCCTGAGCTGGTGCGTGTCATCCCCGCTGCCGAGCTCAACATCCCGATCCGCAACAAGCGATAGATCGGTTACCCCCCGGAGCGGCTTTGCCGCCTCCCCCCAAGGGGGGCAACGCCAGCGGCCCGGCGAAGCCGGTTCCGCGGCGTTTGCTTGGCAGCTCACTGCATCGATCGGCGCCTCAAGTGTTGGAAACCAAAGATCTCACCATCCGGTTTGGCGGGCATGTGGCGGTGGACCACGTGTCCTGCGCGTTCGTGCCGGGCACGCTCACGTCCATCGTCGGGCCGAATGGCGCGGGCAAGACCACCTACTTCAACCTGATTTCGGGGCAATTGCCGGCGAGCGAGGGCCAGGTGCTGCTGGGTGGCGAGGACATCACCACGATGCCCGCGGCGGTGCGCACGCAACGGGGGCTGGGCAGGGCGTTTCAGCTCACGCAGCTGTTTCCGAATTTGACGGTGCACGAGAACGTGCGTCTGGCCATCCAGGCTCGCGAGGCTGGAAGGGGCCGCGGCGGCCTGGACCTGTGGCGCGTGTGGTCCGACCACAAGGCCTGGATCGACGAGGCCTCGCAGCTGCTCGAACAAGTGCACCTGGCCGACAAGGCGCGCGCCAGCGCCAGCAGCCTGCCGCACGGCGACCAGCGCAAGCTCGAGGTGGCGCTGCTGCTGGCGCTGGACCCGAAGGTGTTCATGTTCGACGAGCCCACCGCGGGCATGAGCGTCGACGAGGTGCCGGTGGTGCTGGACCTCATCCGGCAACTCAAGGCGCGCAAGGACATTGTGATCCTGCTGGTGGAGCACAAGATGGACGTGGTGCGTGAGCTGTCCGACCGCATCGTGGTGCTGCACAACGGCCAGTTGGTGGCCGACGGCGAGCCGGCGGAAGTGATCGCCTCGCCCGTCGTGCAGCAGGCCTACCTCGGTGGCGCTGCCACCGAGGCAGGCCCTTTGGCCGCAGCTGATGGCACCCCTGCCCGGCCCCTCCCCGCCGAGCGGGGAGGCTCCTGACATGACCATCAACCTGCTTGAACTGCAGGGCGTACAGACCCACATCGGCGCGTACCACATCCTGCATGGCGTGGACTTTGCCGTGCCCGAAGGCGAGGTGACCATGCTGCTGGGCCGCAATGGCGCGGGCAAGACCACCACGCTGCGCACCATCATGGGCCTGTGGCGGGCCTCGGCGGGCGAAGTGCGCTTTCGCGGCCAACCGATCCAGGCGCGGGCCACGCCCGACATCGCCGCGCTTGGCATCGCCTATGTGCCCGAGAGCATGGGCATCTTCACCGACCTCACGGTGAAGGAGAACCTCGTGCTGGCTGCACGCAGTGCGCGCCACGAAGGCGAACTGGACCGGGCGCGACTCGACTGGATCTTCGGCCTCTTTCCGGCCCTGAAGAAGTTCTGGCTCTACCCGGCGGGCAAGCTCTCTGGCGGGCAGAAGCAGATGCTGGCGGTGGCGCGCGCCATCTGCGAGCCGCGCGCGCTCATCCTGATCGACGAGCCGAGCAAGGGCCTGGCGCCCTCGATCATCCAGAACCTGGTGTCGGCCTTCCGCGAGTTGAAGCAGCAGAAGACCACCATCCTGCTGGTGGAGCAGAACTTCATGATGGCCAAGGCGCTGGGCGACCAGGTGGCGGTGATGGACAACGGGCGCGTCGTGCACCGGGGCGCGATGGCCGAACTGGCCGGGGACGTGGACCTGCAGCATCGCTTGCTGGGCCTGTCGTTGGGAGCACATCAATGAGCACGGCAGTGACGCCGACGGACCAGGCGCAAGCCGTGCCCAAGGCCGACTTCGACCGAAAGCCGCTTTGGATGCTGGGGCTGGTGATGCTCGCCGCCGTCCCCGCCATCGGCAGCGGCAGCACCTGGCTCACGCTCACCGTGGCCGGGCTGGCCATGGGCTTCATCGTCTTCATCATCGCCTCGGGCCTCACGCTGGTGTTCGGCCTGATGGACGTGCTGAACTTCGGTCACGGCGTGTTCATCGCACTGGGCGCCTTCGTTGCCACCAGCGTGATGGGTGGCATGGCCGGGTTCTCGGCGCAGGGCGGCTGGCAAAGCCTGGTGGCCATCTTCTGCGCCATGCTGGTGGCCATGGCGGTGGCCGGTGCCGTGGGCCTGGCTTTCGAGCGCCTGATCGTGCGGCCGGTGTATGGCCTGCACCTCAAGCAGATCCTGATCACCATGGGCGGCATGATCGTCGGCGAGGAGATCATCAAGATGATCTGGGGCCCGCTGCAGATCGCGCTGCCCTTGCCCGATGCGCTGCGCGGCTCCTACCTCATCGGGGACGCGTCCATCGAGAAATACCGCCTCATCGCCTCGGCCATCGGTGCGCTGGTGTTCGCGGGCCTGGTGTGGACGCTCAGCCGCACCAAGATCGGCCTGCTGATCCGCGCCGGCGTGCAGGACCGCGAGATGGTGGAGTCGCTCGGCTACCGCATCAAGCGCCTGTTCGTCGGCGTGTTCGTGGCGGGCTCGGCCCTGGCCGGCCTGGGTGGCGTGATGTGGGGCCTGTACCAGCAGAACGTGTCGCCGCAGATCGGTGCGCAGGTCAATGTGCTGATCTTCATCGTCATCATCATCGGCGGCCTGGGCTCCACGCTGGGCTGCTTCATCGGGGCGTTGCTGGTGGGGTTGATGGCCAACTACGCCGGCTTCCTGGCGCCCAAGGTGGCGCTGTTCTCCAACATCGCCTTGATGGTGGCGGTGTTGCTGTGGCGGCCGCAGGGGCTCTACCCCGTGACGAATCGATGACCCCCCCCGGAGCACCTTCGGTGCCTCCCCCCCAGGGGGGCGCCCCCAGCGGTCCGGCCAAGCCGGACCCGCGGCGGCCGCATGGGGCGGCCTGCAGCTGCGGAGCATGTCCATGCTGAACAGACTTCTTTCCCACGACCTGCCGCGCAGCCGCTGGCTGGCGCTGGCGCTGATCGTTGTCGTCGTCGGCCTGGCCGTGGCGCCGTTCGCCTTCCCGGGCGCCAAGGCGCTGTCCGTGGCCGCCAAGATCCTGGTCTTCATCCTGCTGGTGGCCAGCTTCGACCTGCTGCTGGGCTACACCGGGATCGTCAGCTTCGCGCACACCATGTTCTTCGGCATTGGCGCCTATGGCGTGGCCATCGCCAGCACGCGCATGGGGCCCGGCTTTGCCGCAGTGGCGGCGGGCACGCTCGGTGCGCTGCTGGTCTCACTGGGCCTGTCGCTGGTGATCGGCCTGTTCTCGCTGCGCGTCAAGGCCATCTTCTACGCGATGATCACGCTGGCCGTGGCCACCGCCTTCCAGACGCTGGCCTCGCAATTGAGCGACTTCACTGGCGGCGAAGACGGCCTGACCTTCAAGAATCCCGAAATCTTCAGCCCGTCGTTCGAGCCCTTCGAGCATCCCTTCCTCGGTGTCAGCGTGGACGGCAAGATCTTCGCCTACTACCTGTTGTTCATCGCCGTCGTGCTGTTGTTCCTGGCCCTGCTGCGCATCGTGAATTCGCCCTTCGGCCGCGTGCTGCAGGCCATCCGCGAGAACGACTTCCGGGCCGAGGCGATCGGCTTTCGCACCGTGGTCTACCGCACCTGGAGCAACGTGCTGTCGGCCGCTTTCGCCACGCTCTCGGGCGTGCTGCTGGCGCTGTGGCTGCGCTATGTGGGGCCGGACACCACGCTGTCCTTCGAGATCATGCTCGACATCCTGCTCATCGTGGTGATCGGCGGCATGGGCACCATGTACGGCGCGGTGGTGGGTGCGGCACTGTTCGTGCTGGCGCAGAACTACCTGCAGGACCTGCTCAAGCTCGGCGCCGCGGCGCTCGAAGGCGTGCCGCTGCTGCCCCACGTCATCTCGCCCGACCGCTGGCTGCTGTGGCTGGGGGTGTTGTTCGTGCTCTCGGTCTACCACTTTCCCTCTGGCGTCGTGGGCCGCCTGAGGGCCATGGCCCTGCGCCTGGCGCCTGCCGCTGCGCACAAGCCCTGACTCAGCGCTGGAACTTGCCGTCCGGCCCGATGATGGACAGGTCGGAATACTCCAGCCCGGTGTGATCGTTGGGGCCGTAGCTCACCTCCAGCCCGCCGATGTCCACCTTCTTCATCGATTCCAAGGCGGTCCGGATCCGCTCACGCGTGGGGTTGGGGCCGGCGCGCTTCAGGCCTTCGACCAAGACCTTGGCGGCCGCAAAGCCTTCCAGCATGGCGGGGGTGATCTCAGAGGCACCCTTGCTGCCCAGCAGGTCGTGCAGTTCCTTCACCATCGGCGCGGCCATCGAGCGCTCGTAGGGGAAGACCTGGCTCACCACCATGCCGCGCGCGTTCTCTTTCAGCGACTTGACGAAGCCCGATGCGGCGTTGTTGGACAGCGTGACGATCTGCGCCCGTGAACCCGCTGCGCGCAGCAGTGCCACGCCATCGGCCACGTGCGTGCCCGAGCCGATGAAGATCACCGCCTGCGGGTCGGTCTTCATGATCTCGGGCACCACCGGCGCGAATTCGGGCTTGCTGCGGTCGTACTTGATGTGGGCCACCGGCTTCTTGTTCACTGCGGCAAAGCCGTTGAGCGCACCCTTGGCGCCATCGTCGCCAAAGGCGTCGTTCGACTGCAGCAGCACGATGCGGTCCACGCCCACCAGGCTGAGGTGGCGCACCGCGCGTTCCGATTCCTTCTGGTAGGTGGCGCGCACGTTGAACACCCAGGGATGCACCGGGTTGTGGAAGATCATCGCGCCGGTGGATGGGCCGATCAGCGCGATCTTGTGTTCGGTCAGCAGTGGCAGGATCGCCTGGGTCTGCGGCGTGCCCCGGTTGAAGAACAGCGCCACCACGCCCTGGTCGATCAGCTTCTTGGCGTTTTCCGCCGCGAGCTTGGCATCGAACTTGTCGTCCAGCGAGATCAACTCGACCTGCTGGCCGTTCACCCCGCCCTTGGCGTTGATGGCGTTGAGGTAGACCTTGGCGCCGTCGGTGCCCTCCTTGACGCCCGACGCCACCGGCCCGGTGAAGCTGGAGGTCTGCCCGATCTTGATCTGCGCCCATGCCGTGGCCGAGGCCAGGCACAGCGACAGCGCCACCAGGGCGGGCTTGAAGGGCAGGATGTTCATGCGGGTCCTTTGCTTGAGGTCGAGCCGGGCCGGTGCAGCCGCCGGCGCCGGGGCCAATTCTGTCCCCGATTGGGCCGCTGCATGCACCGGGCGAACCTGTACGGTTTGACAGGCGGCACCGGCTGGGCCGCCATGCCCATGTCCCCGCACCAGGGCCCGGTGCGGCGCACTCCCTAGAATGCCCCGCTCGACCCACCGGAGTCATCGCATGAGCGGCCTGATCCGCATCCGCGGCGCACGCCAGCACAACCTCAAGAACCTGGACCTGGACATCCGCACCGGTGAGATGACGGTGGTCACCGGGCCCAGCGGCTCGGGCAAGTCCAGCCTGGTGTTCGACACCCTGTACGCCGAAGGGCAGCGGCGCTATGTCGAGACCTTCTCGGCCTACGCGCGTCAGTTCCTCGACCGCATGGACCGTCCGGCGGTGGACCGCGTGGACGGCGTGCCGCCGGCCATCGCGATCGACCAGACCAACCCCGTGCGCACCTCGCGCTCGACGGTGGGCACGATGACGGAGCTGAACGACCACCTGAAGCTGCTGTTTGCGCGGGCGGCGCAGCTGTTCGACCAGCAGACGGCGCAGCCGGTGCGGCACGACACACCGGAGACCATCCATGCGGACCTGATGGAACGCGCCGCAGCGGCTGGGGATCCGCGCCTGGTGATCACCTTCCCGGTGGAGCTGCCGGCCAGCGTGACGCCCGAAGAGGTGGCGCAGTGGCTCGCGGCGTCGGGCTTCACGCGCGTGCAGGCCGAGCGGGTGGTCGGTGAACGCAAGCTGCTCGACGTGGTGGCCGACCGGCTGCGCATGGGCAGTGCGGAGAAGGTGCGCGTGGTGGAGGCCATCGAGCTGGCACTGCGGCGTGGCAGCGGCCGCGTCAAGTGTACATGCTGCGCGACGATGCCGAGCCCTGCTGTGGCGCTTTTTCCACCGGGCTGCACTGCCCGGACAGCGACCGGCGCTACGCCGAGCCGCAGCCCGCGCTGTTCTCGTTCAACTCGGCCTTCGGCGCCTGCGAGACCTGCCGCGGTTTCGGTCGCGTGATTGGCGTGGACTTCGGGCTGGTGATCCCCGACCAGCGCAAGACCCTGCGCAACGGTGCCATCAAGCCACTGCAGACGCCGGCATGGAAGGATTGCCAGGACGACCTGCTGAAGTACGCCGGCGAGGCCGGTATTCCGCGCGACACGCCCTGGAGCCAGCTCAGCGTTGCCCAGCACCACTGGGTGATCGAAGGCTCGCCGCACTGGACCGGCCACTGGAACAAGCAGTGGTACGGCGTGCGCCGCTTCTTCGGCTACCAGGAAGCAAGGCCTACAAGATGCACATCCGCGTGCTCTTGTCGAAGTACCGCAGCTACACGCCGTGCGGCGCCTGCGGCGGCGCGCGCCTCAAGACCGAATCGCTGCTCTGGCGCATCGGTTCAAGGCCGATGCCGATGGCGTCATGCCGCCCTCCAGGCGCATGCTGCCGGTGGGCACGGGCTGGTCGCGTGACCAGCTCGAAGCCTTGCCGGGCTTGAGCCTGCACGACCTGATGCTGCTGCCCATCGACAAGCTGCGTCGATTCTTCGATGGCCTGTCGCTGCCGAGCACCATGCTCGATGACGCGCTGAAGCTGCTGCTCGACGAGGTTCGCACGCGCATACGCTACCTCTGCGACGTGGGCCTGGGCTACCTCACGCTGGACCGCCAGAGCCGCACGCTCAGCGGTGGCGAGGTGCAGCGCATCAACCTCACGACCGCGTTGGGCACGTCCCTCGTGAACACGCTGTTCGTGCTGGACGAGCCCAGCATCGGCCTGCACCCGCGCGACATGAACCGCATCGTCGAGGCCATGCACCGCCTGCGCGACGCCGGCAACACGCTGGTGGTGGTGGAGCACGACCCGGCGGTGATGCTGGCCGCCGATCGATTGATCGACATGGGCCCTGGCCCCGGCGAGCGCGGCGGGCGCATCGTCTTCGATGGCACGCCCGACCAATGCCGCCACGCGGACACGCTCACCGGCGCCTACCTGGGCGCACGCAAGCAGGTGGGCATCGGCCTGCGGCGCCTGGTGAACGAGGCCACACCCAAGCTCATCCTCGAAGGCGCCACCGAGCACAACCTGCAGAACGTGGACGTGGTGTTCCCGCTGCAGCGGCTCACGCTGGTCACCGGCGTGTCCGGCTCGGGCAAGAGCACGCTGGTTCAGGACGTGCTGGTGCCGGCGCTGCTGCGCCACTTCGGCAAGCCCACCGAGGGTGCCGGGGCGCACGACCGCCTGCTGGGCATGGACCACCTGGCCGATGCCGTGTTCGTCGACCAGTCGCCCATCGGCAAGACCGCGCGCAGCAATCCGGCCAGCTACGTGGGTGCCTGGGACGAGGTGCGCAAGCTGTTCGCGCAGGCCCCGTTGGCCATCGAGCGCAACTACGGCGCCGGCATGTTCAGCTTCAACGCCGGGGATGGCCGCTGCCCCACCTGCGGCGGCTCGGGCTTCGAGCACGTCGAGATGCAGTTCCTGTCCGACGTCTACCTGCGCTGCCCCGATTGCGACGGCAAGCGCTTTCGCGCCGAGCTGCTCGAGGTGAAGCTGGTGCGCGGCGCCTATCAGCTGTCGGTGGCCGACGTGCTGGAGCTCACCGTGGCCGAGGCCACCATCGTCTTCAGTGGCGACATGGCGGTGATCGCGCGGCTGCAGCCCATCGTCGACGTGGGCCTGGACTACGTGAGGCTGGGCCAGCCGGTGCCCACGCTGTCCGGCGGCGAGGCCCAACGTTTGAAGCTTGCCGGCTTCCTGGCCGAGGCCAGCAGTGGTCCGCGCCAGCCGGCCGCAAAGAAGGGCACGCTGTTTCTCTTCGACGAGCCCACCACCGGACTGCACTTCGACGACATCGCCAAGCTGATGCGCTCCTTGCGCAAGCTGCTCGATGGCGGCAACTCGCTGGTCATCATCGAGCACAACCTGGATGTGATTCGCAGCGCCGACTGGATCATCGACCTCGGGCCCGAGGGCGGCGACGCCGGCGGTCGGGTGGTGTGCACTGGCACGCCCGACGACGTGAAGGCACACGCCGGCTCGCACACCGGGCGTGCACTGCGCGACTACGAGAACTCACTGGGCATCGGCACGCCGAAGGCCGAGGAAGGCCTGCCGCTGCAGCTGCTGATGAAGGCCCGGCGCGACGCCGCGCGTGTGCTGGTGGAAGGGCACGACGCCATCCGCATCGTCAATGCCAAGGAGCACAACCTGCGCTCGCTGAATGTGGACATCCCGCGCGGCAAGTTCAGCGTCATCACCGGCGTGTCGGGCTCGGGCAAGAGCACCCTGGCCTTCGACATCCTGTTCAACGAAGGCCAGCGTCGCTACCTGGAAAGCCTGAACGCCTACGCCCGCAGCATCGTGCAACCGGCCGGGCGGCCCGAGGTGGATGCGGTCTACGGCATCCCGCCCACGGTGGCCATCGAACAACGTTTGAGCCGAGGCGGACGCAAGAGCACCGTGGCCACCACCACCGAGGTGTGGCACTTCTTGCGCCTGCTGTGGGTGAAGCTGGGGCTGCAGCGCTGCGTGCACGACGGCACCGAAGTGCGGCCGCAGAGCGTGGAGAGCATCGCCGCGCAGGTGCTGCGCGAATACCGTGGCCAGCACATCGGATTGCTGGCGCCGCTGGTGGTCAACCGCAAGGGCCTCTACACCGACCTGGCCAAGTGGGCCAAGGCGCGTGGCCACAGCCACTTGCGCGTGGATGGCGAGTTCATCCCCGTGGCGCCCTGGCCGCGGCTGGACCGCTTCAAGGAACACACGCTCGAATTGCCGGTGGGCGACCTGGTCGTCGCGCCGCACCGCGAGGCCGAGCTGCGCGAGCTGCTGGCCAAGGCGCTCGACCTGGGCAAGGGCGTGTTGCCTGCTGGCGCCGCTGGACGGCCTGGCCGGCGCGATGGCCGCGGGCGGCAGCACCGGCCGCATCGGTGCGCTGCGGGTGTTTTCCACCAAGCGCGCCTGCCCGCAATGCGGCACCAGCTACCCCGAGCCCGACCCGCGCATGTTCAGCTACAACAGCAAGCATGGCTGGTGCGTGGGCTGCGTGGGCACCGGCCTCACGCTCACCCGCGAGCAGCGCAAGGCCTACGACGACAGCGTGCGTGACGACGACAACAAGGGCCGCGAGCAGAGCTTCCCGTCCGAGGAGCCCGAGGTGGACGGCGTGGGCGGGCAGGCCTGCACCGATTGCGGCGGCACGCGCCTGAACGCCGTGGCCCGCGCCATCACCTTCGACGGCCACACCATCACCGGCGTGGCGCAGTGGTCGGTGGGCGAGGCGCGGCGCTGGCTGGAATCGCTGAGCCTGGAAGGGCGCGACGCCGCCATTGCCCGCGACGTGGTCACCGAGATCCGCAACCGGCTCGAGTTTCTCGAGGAAGTGGGCCTGGGCTACCTCACGCTCGACCGCGCTGCGCCCACGCTCAGTGGCGGCGAGGCGCAGCGCATCCGCCTGGCAGCGCAGTTGGGCAGCAACCTGCAAGGCGTTTGCTATGTGCTGGACGAGCCCACCATCGGCCTGCACCCGCGCGACAACGCCATCCTGCTGAAGGCCCTGGCGCGCCTGTCGGCCCAGGGCAACACCCTGGTGGTGGTGGAGCACGACGAGGACACCATCCGCCACGCCGAGCACATCATCGACATCGGGCCCGGCGCCGGCAAGCGCGGCGGGCGGCTCATCGCCCAGGGCCAGGTGGCCGACCTGGCCAAGGTGGCCGATTCGCTCACCGGCCAGTTGCTGCTGCATCCGCTGAAGCACCCGTTGCAGGCCCGCCGCCAGGTCGACGCCGAGACACGGTCGATGACCCTTCGCGGCGCCAGTCTGCACAACCTGCGCAGCGTGGACGTGGGCATACCCCTGCAGCGCCTGGTGGCGGTGACGGGGGTGTCCGGCTCGGGCAAGAGCACGCTGGCGCGCGACGTGCTGCTGGCCAACGTGCAGGCCGCGGTGACGCAGCGGCTGAGCAAGACCGGGCGCGAGGCGCAGGCCGAGGGCGTCTATCCGACCTGGACGGGCTGCAGCGATCTCCGTGGCCACCAGCCCATCGACCGCGTGCTCGAGGTGGACCAGACCCCGATCGGCAAGACCCCGCGCAGCTGCCCGGCCACCTACATCGGGTTCTGGGACGCCATCCGCAAGCTCTTCACCGAAACCCTCGAAGCCAAGGCACGCGGCTACGCCGCTGGCCGCTTCAGCTTCAACACCGGCGACGGCAGGTGCCCGGCGTGCGAGGGCCAGGGCCTGCGCACCATCGAGATGAGCTTTCTGCCCGACGTGAAGGTGCCCTGCGACCAGTGCCACGGCATGCGCTTCAACCCCGAGACCTTGGCGGTGAGCTGGCGCGGCCGTCACATCGGCGAGGTGCTGAAGATGGAGGTGGACGAGGCGGTGGAATTCTTCGCCGCGATGCCCGCCATCGCCCACCCGCTGAAGCTGCTGCAGGACGTGGGCCTGGGCTACCTGACCCTGGGCCAGCCCTCACCCACGCTGAGTGGCGGCGAGGCCCAGCGCATCAAGCTGGTGACCGAGCTGTCCAAAGTTCGAGATGACGTGACGCGGCGCGGGCAGAAGCCGCCGCACGCTATATGTGCTCGACGAGCCCACCGTCGGCCTGCACATGGCCGACGTGGAAAAACTCATCCGCGTGCTGCACCGCCTGGTGGCCGGCGGCCACAGCGTGGTGGTGATCGAGCACGACCTGGACGTGATTGCCGAGGCCGACTGGGTCATCGACCTGGGGCCCGAGGGGGGCACCGCCGGCGGCACGGTGGTGGCGGCGGGCGTGCCGGAATTGCTCGTTGCCCGGGGCACGCACACGGGGCGGGCGCTGGCAGGGGTGTTGGCGCGCTGAGCGGTTTCAGCTCGGGGGCAGGGCGAGGCGCTGAATCCAGGCCCGCACGCGTGCGGATTCGGCATCGTCTGGGAGCTCACGGGCGCGTTGCAGCGCCTGCTCCAAGGTCACGATGCCAGCGTGCAGCAGTGCGCGGTTGAAACGGCTGTCTTTGTCGCGTGCAGCGCAGGCCTTGGAAACGAACAGGTCGATAGGGTCCAGGCAATAGGCCACGCGGTCATTGGTTGCTGCGCTTTGCAGCCGCGTCAAGCGGCCTTCCCAACCGGCAGGAAGGTGAGCGGTGTCCGGGCCCACGCCTTGCGCGTAGTAGCCGAAATGATCATGGAAGAAGGACAACTCGCCAATAGCACCATCGATCAGGTCTGCGAGTTCGGGTGCGTTCAGCGGGTAGAGGTCCACTTCCATGGACAGCGTGCAGTCTGCTGGCGGGTGCTCCACCGTGCCAAGGATCGACTGGCTGCCGATGACCACAAACTCGTACTGGTTCGTGATCTCGGCCGCCGCACGGATCACGTGTTCGAGCTGCGACCTTTGCATGCGCGAATGATCTCAAGACGCGTGCGGGGGCTCAAGGCCCGCCCCAAAGGAGAAGACTGCCGCAGTTGTTTGGCGTGCTCATCCAGCCCCAGAGCGCGTTGCCATTGCCGTGTCTCGATGATGCTGCGCCATTCATCACGCAGTGGTTTGGAATCCTCCGGCGCCACGTCGTCCCAATGGTCCAGCGTTGCCAGGACGGACGCCACCAGTTCAGGTCGCTCCGCCAGTGCCCGCACGGCGGCGGCGGCGAGCATGAGACTTTGCCTGTCGCTGGTTTGGTGACGCGGGTCCATCGGTTGAGGCTACCTCGCGTTGGGGAATGCGGCAAGCCCTCCCCTCAAGGCACATCGCGCTATCGGCGCGACCGACTTCCACGGGGCGCCTTGTGCGCCCGGTGAAAGTCGGTTCCGGTCAGAGCGCATTTCCCAATCGCCTAGACTCAGACTGCCGGCCGACTGCCATGTTGTGTTGTTCCGGTCAGAGCGCATTTCCCAATCGCCTAGACTAGCGAGCCCAGCAAGAGCGCTACGCCTATGGTTCCGGTCAGAGCGCATTTCCCAATCGCCTAGACTCAAGAGGATGACAGGGACGTGCTGGTTCTCGTTCCGGTCAGAGCGCATTTCCCAATCGCCTAGACTGTACGGGCGGCCCGGGATGTCGATCGATCTGTTCCGGTCAGAGCGCATTTCCCAATCGCCTAGACTCGCGGCAAGTCTCGATGCCGCCTTGCGCAAGTTCCGGTCAGAGCGCATTTCCCAATCGCCTAGACTTCAGTCGTCTGCATGTGTTGCAGCGGGTGGGTTCCGGTCAGAGCGCATTTCCCAATCGCCTAGACTGGTCTCTGGGTAGACGTGATAGCCGGGCGGTTCCGGTCAGAGCGCATTTCCCAATCGCCTAGACTCCTGCTCAGAGCTGGTTTATCGCGTCACAGTTCCGGTCAGAGCGCATTTCCCAATCGCCTAGACTGCATTCGGTCAGCGTTCTCCGCGCCGTATAGTTCCGGTCAGAGCGCATTTCCCAATCGCCTAGACTCGATCTTGTCTGCTGTGTAGCAGGCCATATGTTCCGGTCAGAGCGCATTTCCCAATCGCCTAGACTCCGACATAGTGGTCGTGGACGAGTAGACATGTTCCGGTCAGAGCGCATTTCCCAATCGCCTAGACTGCGGTGTTCGACAATGCCACCATCACGTTCGTTCCGGTCAGAGCGCATTTCCGAATCGCCTAGACTCAAGATGGAAGCGCTGTATTTGGGGCCTAAGTTCCGGTCAGAGCGCATTTCCCAATCGCCTAGACTCTGGTTGATGTGGGCATGCTTACTCCGTCTGTTCCGGTCAGAGCGCATTTCCCAATCGCCTAGACTCGCACCCCAGGCCCCCGCGGTGACGCGGGGTTCCGGTCAGAGCGCATTTCCCAATCGCCTAGACTCCGCAAGCGCTGTATTCCATGGGTGCATCGGGTTCCGGTCAGAGCGCATTTCCCAATCGCCTAGACTGCGCAGCTTGCGAAGGGGTCAGCACGGGTTCGGTCAGGCGCTTCCCGCCAGGGGCCGCCACGGTTCCGGTCAGAGCGCATATCCCAATCGCCTAGACTCCGCTGCGATAACCCCTTGATTCGTCAAGGGGTTTTTCGCTTCTGAGGTGGTGAAAAGCTGGGCCATGGGTCAGAAAAGGTCGAACTGATCGGGCGTTTTGTTGGGCGGAAGTTTGGCCTTGCCCTGGAACGCGACGATGCGTTCGTACTGCCGATCCGTGAACTGCAGTATGTTGACCCTGCCGCCTTCTGGCAAGGCAATTTCCACTCGCTTGCAGTAGGTGTCGATCTGCGTGGTGCTGGTACAGAAGCGCATGTAGACGCTGAATTGGCTCATCTCGAAACCCATGTCCAACAGCGCATTGCGGAACTCGGTGGCGGCGCGTCGCTCGGCTTTCTCGACCACCGGCAGATCGAACATGACGATCATCCACATGAGCCGGTATCCCGAAAGCATGTGCGCGTCAAATCCATGCTACTCGTCGCGAAGGGACGATGCCAGCGCCAATGGCAAACCAGGCAAGGGAAGATCCAGCTTGTCGCGTTGGCCCAGGTAGACCTGGGCGAGCGAAGTGGCCAATTTTTGTGCACACACGGTGACGGGCGTGGCGCCCACAGCGGTCTGCATGTCGTCGTACAGAGTGCACCAAAGCGCGCTTGCTGTCCGGCGTCACCTGATCCTCGCCATTGCGCAGCAGATGCCAGACCTTCAGGTCGATGATGGGGCGAAATGGCTCCATCACGTCGTCCACCAGGCGCATGGCATTGGTGTCATTGCTGTGGTGCAGGCCGATGCTGGGGTGCAAGCCAGCTGAGATGATGGCGCGCGCGGTGGCTGCACGCAACACTGTGTAGCCATAGTTCAGCAGTGCATTGACGCCACCGCCATCCTGGTCGCGGCGGAACCCATCACCAAAAAGAAGCGTCCAATATCGCCGAGCACCTTGCGCCTCGATGTTGGCGGGGTCACCGCTTTTGACTTTGCAAACCAATGCCGTCAGCGGTGCCGTGGCGGCGCCCGCGGCTTCCAACGCTGCTGCTTGCTGCTCCAGCTTCGAGCGCACCACGGCGGCCCAGAGGCGCTTGTGCACTGGCAGCGCTGCCCCGATCTGTGCCTCGATGCGTTTGGCCTGCTCGAAGTTGCCGTCAATGGGCAGCAGCATGCCGACTGCGTTGTGGTTGGCGCCGCATAAGACGAACGGTGCACCGCGCTGCGCCAGCGCTACCAGCAGGTTGTTTGTGGAGCTCAGGCCATGGGCATTGGCGATGACGGCGGCGATGTCGTCCAGCGGAACTTGTCCCAACTCCGAGCGTTCGCCTTCGGTGTCCTGCACCACCATGAAGCCGCGGTTCATGGACAGGTGACGGCGATCATCGGCGACTTCGACGATGCGGCCGATCATGCTGCTTACTCTTTGAAGCCGGGATCGCGGGGTTCGCCGATGGGGGAAATGGTGATGCGGCGGGCTTTGGACTTCTGTAGGGAACCGGCAGTCTTGAATACGTAAGTAAGCTCTTTGATGCGAGTCCGCTTGTCTACGTTGGCCTCCTGAAGGTCTGCAAAGGCAATAGTGCCAGCGGAATTTGCGTAGGCGACCCGGACCACGCGCGCGCGACCATCATGTTCAAACTTCACCATGTCATCGATGATCAGTCGCATGACCAACGGCTTGCCGCTGACGCTGAACGCCGGGTGCCGCAAGCGCGCCACACCGTGCTTTCGCACTAACTGATAGGCCTCAAACGTGGAGATCACTTCCCCTTCCCATTTGCCCTTTTCGTTGCGCACAATCTCGATGCAATAGTTACTGTCACCCTTGTAGCCCTTGTATGGCCGCAGTTCACCATTGGGCAAGACACCATGGCGATCGCCTGCCTTGGCGCTGGTGAACTCGATGACCTTGAGGTTGTCCTCGACTCGCTCGCGCTTGCCTTCGACCAGCTTGTGAACGCTGACGCGGCCGTTGCCCAGCAGGCCATAGGCCGTGTCGTTGTGCATTGCGCCTTCATGACCATGATCCGGCTTGTGGCTAACCCAGATGTTGTGGATGGCGCGATGGACGTGGTCGCGATAGTTGTCCCAGGGGAGCGGCATGTTCTCCACCAAGCGGTTGAGTTGCTGCTCGCGCGCGCTGGCACTGGCACGTGCGAATCGTTGCAGTAGTCCTTGGTCGGTAACCGCAACCACGCATGCGTCCACAGCGTGGTGCCGGTGATCGTTGCGATTCTTCTCGCCGTTCAAGCCCAATACGTCATTCAGCCCGAATTTGGCGCGCAGCATGGCCGTCATGCGACCGGGAATGACGCGGGTGTTCTGTGGGCAAATCAGACTCAGGTATTCGCGTGCAACCTTGCTCAAATGGCGGGTGTCGTTGAGAGCACGGGCCAGAAAGCCCTTGTCGTCCTTCAGCCAACGCTCCAAGCCGTCTTCAGCAAAGCGGGAGCGCTTGGGCAAGGGCATTTGCTTGGCGCGCTCAATGATGCCTTCGTAGGACCAACCCTGCGCCGCAAAGTCTTCACGCGCCGTCCAGGGCGTCCGGTTGCCCTTGATGCGGTTGGCCTGTCGCATAGACACGGTCTTGTTGTTCAGGCTGTCATCCAATGTTTCAGAGAACGGCAGGATGTGCTCGATCTCCACCTGCTCGCTCAGCAGCATGCTGGCGCTGATTTGTACGCCGCTGTAGGGGCAGTGGCGGTCTGCGACGTCGTGGCTCAACTCTTCCCAGAGGATCATCTTCTGGATGTCGGCGGGGCGCACCCGCTCTTCGCTGATGGCCAGCACACCAGCAACGTCGGCACGCAGTCGGGCATTGCGCTGTTGATTCTTGGCCTGGCGCTCTTGATCTTCCCTTCGCTGTTCCAGGCTTTGCTTGAGATCGCGTGCCAGCTCGACGATCACCTCGCTGGGATGCCCATAGCGTCTGATGAGCGCGTTCACCACCAGTCGCACTTGATTCAGGCCAATGTGCACTGTGGGGTTGGCGATCTTGCCGTAGCGCCTTTCTTCGTTCTTGTCCAACGGGTCACCGCTGCCAAAGCCAACGTGCCGTTGAAGTGCGATGCCGTAGTAGGGCAACTCAGGCAGGATTTCTCCGGTGGCGGCCGGGCTGATGTGGCTGTGGTGGTCAAAGCCGGCAGCAAGCACAGCCTTGTCGTAGGTCACGACATCGCGGCGCAACTCGGGAAGGATGCGCGCCAGGGCCTTGCCGCAGAGGCTGCCGTAACCTTCGGGCAGACCGACATTGGCGATGGCTTCAGCACGCAGTTCATCCACGCCGGTTTCGTCTTGCAGCCATTGCACGAGCCTGGCTTCGTTCTCTTCCTTGACGAGCTGCAGCACGATGCTGTCCTGTTTGGCATCGTCAAAGTCGAACCATGTACTGCCAAAGTAGGCGTTCTTGGACAGGATCGTGCCTGTGGTGTTGCCCTTGAGTTCCTGTCGCTTGGGGTCTTCGAAGTTGAACTGAACCGCGCCGCCCACGCCCAAAAGTTTCTTGATCTGCGTGAAGCTGCGCTTGCTGTCGCGCTCCAGCGCCTGGACGAGCACATCGCGTTGTGTCAAGGTGAGTGGTTCCTCCTTCAACCCTTCACGCAGGATGCGCAGGTTGTTGACCTCTTGAAGGATGCGAAAGCGCTGCGTGCTGGGCAAGGCCAACGGCGCGCGCTCTTCTTCCGGCATCAAGGTGCAGCACCCGGGCCTGACGGGTTTAAGCGGGCGCTGAAACAGCAGGCAGTAGCGCAACTCGGCTCGAGCGGCCTCGGTAAATTGCACGGGGTTGAGCTCGGCCTGCTTGGCCCATAGCGCATCAAACTCGGCCTCGATCATGGCGCGGTCGATGTACAGGTCGTAGCTCTTGTTGATCCTGGCTTTGCCGTCCTCACGGGCCACCTTGACCTCGCGGTAGCGGGCGCGGACGGTGGCGCCTGTCTTGTCGCGCTGATGAAGCCACTCGCCTACCGTGCGGCAACCGGTCTCCTTCATCGCCGCACGCAGTGTGTGGATGGCTTGCTTGAGGGCGCCGCTTTCGTTGTCCTTCTTGTCCGTCTTGCGGTTGCTCTTGAAGCCGCGGCGTTGGTTGATGTGGAACAGGGCGCGCGCGAACTCGGCCGGCGTGAGCACTGCATCCAGTCCCAGCGCCCGCAGGGCGTAGGGATTGATGGTCTGTAGCGCCTTGCGCTCGTTCTCGTCCGCGGGAAAGAAGCCGTGCTCGACCAGAAGGCGCATCATCCGCGCCTTGCGTTTGAGCAGTCGGTCGCGCCTGCGCCGCATGGCCCTGGCTGCGCGCCGCGTGACGGCCAGCGATGAGCCGTCCTTGGGGTTGCGTCCGTCCGAGAAAATGCGCACTCCGGCCTTGATCACAGCACAGGGCTCGGCATTGGCATTCAGCCGGACCATCGCCCAGCCGAGTGAGGTTGAGCCCAGATCCAGCGCGAGCCGGTAGCGCATGCGGTTCATGTCATCCCCCTGCGTCTCGGCGACGCTGGTTTTCAGTGGCGTGCTAAAGTCTAGTCGCTACGCGATTGGGAAATGCGCTCTGGACGCTAACAAGCAGAAAGATGCACCAAATGGAAGGCCGCTATATGCGGCCTTCGTCATTCCCGTAACAGATCCTGGCCTCGGGTGAGCCAGCGCAGCCAGTGGGTACCGGTGGCTCGCCACCGGGCTGCGGGCAGGGCCCGGTGTTCTTACATCAGAAAGCTCGGTCCTGCCACATGCCACCCCTCGACCGGCAGCTCGCCGCCGGCCGGCGCATCGGCCGGCTGCAGGCCCAGCAAGGCGATGGCGCGGTTTTGCAACTGGGCCGCGTCGTCGTGGTCGCCGCAGCGGTTGAACACATCGCTCACGCGCAGCAGCACCTTCACCTCCCAGTGGGCATCGGTGGTCTGGCCTGCCAGTTGAGCGGCCTCGAAGGCATGGGTGCGGGCGCGCTCGAGGGCGCCCTGGCAGGTCGGATCATCGTGGCCGTGGGCCGCCTCGGCCTGGCTGACGGCCAGCTCAGACAACTCGCACAGCAGGTCCACGCGCACGTCCACGCAGGGGATCAAGGCGGACCAGCCCAGCGCCTTGTCCAGGTGGGACTCGGCCGACGAGAGCTCGTGCAGCGCCTTCAGGCAGCGCGCCACCTGGGTGTTGGCCTGGCACATGTCGTGCGGTTTCGCGAAAGCCTTGGCCAGATCCAGCACGCGCTGGGCCAACTGCAGGGCTTGGCGGGCGACGGCCGCGGGGGCTGCCAGCGGCGAAACAGGGGTGGCTGTGGTGTTCATGGCGTCGATGCTAGGCATGCCGGGGTGGTTTGCCTTCCCCGCGTCCCGGGGGCCGGTGGTGGCCGCTGCGTGATCCGCAGCACGGGGGACGAGCGCGCGTTTTCCTGAAGGCGTGGCGTCAGTTGCGTCTGCACAATGCCCTGGATCCCCTGTCTGGAGGGCCGATGGCCGTCTCGTTGCTCTCTGTCGCGCGTGTTGCGGGCCTGCTGGCGGTGCTGCTGCTGGCCTGCGGCGGCGCCGTGGCGCAGGTGGTGATCACGGTCTCGTCCTGGCTACCGCCGGCGCATGCGCTGTCCGAGGCGCAGCGGGACTGGTGCGCGCTGCTCGATCGCAAGACCGCGGGCAAGGCACGCTGCAATGTGCTGACACGGGCGGTGAGCGCGCCGGCGGGCACCTTCGACGCGGTGCGCCAGGGCCAGGTGGACCTGTCCTTCACCGCCCAGGGCCTCACGCCCGGGCGCTTCGTCACGCCTCAGCTGGCGGAATTCCCGTTCCTGGGCGACACGGCCGAGGCCGTGTCGGTGGGCTACCAGCGCAGTTTTGCGCGCACGCCGGCCATGGCCGACGAGCACAAGGGCGTGAAGGTGCTGGCGGTCTTTGCCCAAGGCCCGGGCGTGGCCTTCAACACAAGCGGCCCCTGCTGCGCTGGGACGATCTGCTGGCACTGAAGTGGCGTGTCGATGCTGGGGCGCCGCAGGAGCTCGGCAAGGCGCTGGGCCTGAACATCACGACCACCGCGCCCACCGAGAGCTACGAGTTGCCGTCCACCGGCACCATGGACGGCACGCTGTTTCCGGCCGAGGCGATGGAGAGCTTCAAGATCGACCGGCTGGTGCGCCATGCCACCACCTTTCCGGGCGGGCTGTACAACACCAGCCATGTGTTCATGATGAACGCCGGCAAGTACGAAGGCCTGCCGGCCGACGTGCGGCAGGTGGTGGACGAGTTGTCGGGCGAGTTCGCCGCGCGGCTGTTCGGCAAGGCCTGGGACAAGGCGGATCGTCGCGGCCTGGCCTATCTGCAGGCCAACGGCGTGGTGTTCACGAAGGCGGACCCGGCCATGGTCAAGGCCGTATCCGATCGCACGGCCGCCTGGGTGGAGGCCTGGGCCCGCGCTGCCGAGGCCAAGGGCATGAAGGACCCCAAGAAGGCCCTGGCCGACCTGCGCGCCGACATCGCCCGCCTCAGGTGACCTGACCGGCCTTGCCGCTGGCCATCGGCCGCCGCCCCTTGGCCGGCTTGGCGCGCCACTTGTACAGGCGCCAGCCGAGCAGCACGGCCACCACGGCCGCGTAGACGGCCCACTCGCCGAAGTTGTGCTTGGCCGCGCGCATCCAGAAGAAGTGCAGCAGGCCCAGCAACACCACGGCGTACACGGCACGGTGCAGTCGCTTCCAGCGCGCCGGGCCCATGGTGCGCATGGCGCGGTTGAACGAGGTGGCGGCCAGGGGCGTCATCAGCAGCAGTGCAGCGGTGCCGACCAGGATGAAGGGGCGCTTGGGGATGTCGCGCAGGATGTCGCCGACCTCGAAGCTCATGTCCAGCCAGGCATAACACAGGAAGTGAATGACGGCATAGAAGTAGGAGTGACGGCCAGCGTGAGGCACAGAAAGCGCAGCACCCAATCACCGCTGCCACGCAGCAGGGCTTCGGCCGGGTTGGCGCCCAGCGTGTCGGCGATCGCCCCCCACAGCAGCTGGGCAAAAGGCAGCAATGCCAGGGTGAACAGCACCGGCTTGGCGGCCGGGTGGATCAGCAGCTTGTTCATGGTGGTTCCGTGGGGCCGGGGCATGGGGCGCACCAAGCTGGGCGCCCCGCAGCGGTCTGCGCCACCGGGTTCAGAAGTTCTTGGACAGGTCCAGCCCGGCGTACATCGGGCCGACCTGGGCCTCGTAGCCGTTGAACATCAGCGTGGGGCGCTTCTTGGCGAAGATGCCATCCTCACCGATGCGGCGCTCGGTGGCCTGGCTCCAGCGCGGGTGGTCCACATTGGGATTCACGTTGCTGTAGAAGCCGTATTCCGACGCGGCAGCCTTCACCCAGGCGGTACGCGGCTGCTTCTCGACGAAGCGGATCTTGACGATCGACTTGGCCGACTTGAAGCCGTACTTCCAGGGCACCACCAGCCGCACCGGTGCGCCGTTCTGGTTGGGCAGCACCTCGCCGTACATGCCGAAGGCCAGCAGCGTGAGCGGGTGCAGCGCCTCGTCCATGCGCAGGCCCTCGACGTAGGGCCACTCGAGCACGCGCGAACCGACGAAGGGCATGGTCTTGGGGTCGGCCAGGGTGTGGAATTCGACGAACTTGGCGTTGCCGGTGGGTTCCACCTGCTTGATCAGCTCGGCCAGGAGTACCCGACCCAGGGCAGCACCATCGACCAGCCCTCCACGCAGCGCAGGCGGTAGACGCGCTCTTCCATGGCAGCGAGCTTGAGCAGCGCATCGATGTCGAAGGTCCTGGGCTTCTTCACTTCGCCTTCGACCGCCACCGTCCAGGGCCGCGTGACCAGCGTGTGGGCGTTCTTGGCCGGTCGGCCTTGTCGGTGCCGAACTCGTAGAAGTTGTTGTAGCTGGTGGCGTCGGCCTTGGGCGTGGCCTTTTCCATGGTGTAGGCACCTGGCACCGCGCTCCGTGCACCGGGCAGCGGCACGACCTTGGCCTGGGCCATCGCGTCGCGGGCGGCCCAGCCAGCCAGGCCGGTGCCCAGCGCACCGGCGGCCAGGCGCTTCATCCATTCGCGCCGGCCCTCGTAAGCGGCGCGCGGGGTGATCTCGGACGGCACCGGGTGGATGAACCCGGACTCAAGGCGCTGGGGCATGGTGGCTCCGTGAAAGGTGACGACGATCAGTCGCAGGGGACGCCCAAACCTTACGCATGGCGGATGTCGGTGATTCCATCACGCCACACAAAGGGCCTGCTGGCGTATCGGGCCGGCGCGCAGCCGGCCGCGCCCAGGCTCACACCTCGCCGTAGGAGTGCAGGCCCGACAGGAACATGTTCACGCCCAGGAAGGCGAAGGTGGTGACCACCAACCCGGACAGCGCCCACCACGCCGACAGGCTGCCGCGCAGGCCCTTCATCAGCCGCATGTGCAACCAGGGCGGCGTAGTTCAGCCACACGATCAGGGCCCAGGTCTCCTTCGGGTCCCAGCTCCAGTAGCCACCCCAGGCTTCGGCGGCCCAGAAGGCACCCAGGATGGTGGCGATGGTGAAGAAGGCGAAGCCCACGGCGATGGACTTGTACATCAGGTCGTCCAGCACTTCGGGCGCGGGCAGGCGGGCGGCGATGCGTCGGCGCACCGCCAGGATGCCGCCGACGATCAGCACGCTGATGCCGGCATAGACGATCCAGTAGTTCAGCGACGGGCTGAGCTTGGCGGTACGGAACACGATGGGCTCGAAGCACAGCACCACGCCCAGCAGGCCCAGCGGCGCGAGCTTCCACCAGCGTGTTTCGGTGGCGCTGCGCTGGATCAGGTAGGCGAAGGCCACCATCGCGGCCAGTGCGAAAGTGCCGTAGCCGATGAAGTTGGCCGGCACGTGCAGCTTCATCCACCAGCTCTGCAGCGCGGGCACCAGCGGCTGGATCTCCTGCGCGCCGCGTTCCACCGTGTACCAGAGCAGGAAGCCCACTGCGGCACTGACCACCAGCATCACGAAGGCACCCAGCGCCCTGGTGCGGTAGTGCTGCTCGTAGTACAGGTAGAACCCGGCCGTGAGCCAGCAGAACAGCACGAACACCTCGTACAGGTTGCTCACCGGGATGTGGCCGATGTCGGGCCCGATCTGGTGGCTCTCGTACCAGCGCACCAGCGTGCCGATCAACGCCATGGCCACACCGGCCCAGGTGAAGCGCGAGCCGAGCTTCTGCGCGGTGTTGTCGTCCTGGCCAACAAACAAGCCGATCCAATACATCACGGTGCCGATGAAGAACAGCACACCCATCCACAGGATCGCGCTCTGGCTGGACAGGAAGTACTGCGAGCAGGAACACCTGCTCGGCCTGCGCCAGTCGGCGCCGTATTGGTCGGTGGCGCGGCCGTACAGGTTGATCGCCAGCAGTGTGGCCGCGCCCACCCCGATGCTCAGGCCGCGCAGCGCACCCCAGGCCCAACCCAAGGCGATCAAGGCGGGCACGCTGCCCAGCAGGATGCCCTTCTCGTAGCCGTCCATCGATGCGCCATAACGCCAAAAAGCATAGGTTGCTGCGCTGGCCACCAGCGAGGCAAACAACGCGTCTTGCGCGCTGCGCTGCTTCAGCCGGGCGAGCAGGCCGGGTTGGCCGACCGCCAGGGTGTGGGTGTTCAGTGCGGCGTCCTTCACGAGCTCGGCCTTCAATGATTCGAATTCGGCATCGGCGTCCAGCGTGCGCCGCGTGGTGGACAAGGCGGCCCGCACACGCGTGCCGCCTTCGATGGGCTGCAGCCAGATCCACAGCCGGCGCTCGCGAATGTAGAGCATGGCGAACACCCCCAGGATCAGCAGCACCGCGCCAAGGTACACCAGCTTCTGCCCGGTGCCCGCGTGACCCGGAAGACACTGGCCTGCACCTGCGTGAAGTCGTTGAGCTGCAGCAGCACGGGGCGGGGTAGAACGCGGCGTCGGACAGCGCCAGCACCGTCTGCTGCATGAACGCGCGCTGGCCTCGCCCGCTTGCATCGGCCCCAGGCCGGCCCGCTCGCGCGCCAGCGTGGTCAGCTCGGCCAGGCCGCCATCGAGCATGCGCAGCCAAGCCAGTGATCTGCTCGCGCTCGCTGGCCGGCACGGTGTCTTCCACGAACTGCGCCAGCGCGCTGAGACCGCCGAGGGCGTCCGTGCCTGGCTTGGCCGCGGCACCCGCGAACACCGTCAGCACGCGCTGGGCGCTGATCTGCAGCTGCTCGGCCATCTGCGGCTGGCCGGTGGGCGTGGCCTTGGCCACGTAGCGGCGCACGGCCTGGTCGCGCTGGGCCGGGTCGTGCAGCGCCACCTGGATGCGCAGCCAGCCTTCGAGGCCGCCGTGCTCATCGGCCGGATGCGCAGGTAGCGAAAGGGCTCGTTCCGGTCCTTCGCGCACGCCGGCCAGAACACCCGCTGCCCGTCCACGTCCACCGGTGCCATGTAGTTGCTGAACTCGCGTTTCTGGCCGCTGGCGTCCACCAGCTTGTAGTTGAAGGACGGGCCGACGTTGCGCAGCGCCTTCGTGTCGCCCACCGGCTTGGCGCCCAGAGCCCAGGTGCTTGCGCAGCGAATCCACCAGGTCCACCTTGCGAACGTCGGTGCCGCGGTCGCCGGCGGCTCGTCGCGACCGGCCAGGTTCTCGACGTTGATCACCCGCAGTGCGCTGAATTCGATGGTTTGCTTCGGCGTGCCCTCGGCCGTCGCCAGCGGCGCCGATTGGCCCACCGTGCCTTGCAGGTCGAAGGGCTGGCCACCGGCCAGCGGCCAGGCGCGCAGTCTGAGCTGGCTGCCACCGTCGTCGAAGCTGCTCTGGTAGAGGTTCATGCCGCGGTGATGAAGCGGCTCGTTCACCTTCACCGTGGCGGCCGTCTGCTGGCCGGTGTCGCGATCGTGGATCACCACCTCGCTGGCGAACAGCTTGGGCATGCCGGTGTCGTAGTACTCGACGATGAACTTCTTCAGCTCCACGTCGAAGGGCAGGGGCTGCAGCACGATGCCATCGGACAGGCTGAGGACGGCCGTGCCGGCACGCGCGCCTTCCGGCACCAGCAGGCTGCCGCGGAAGCTGGGGTTGGTGGGCGACAGCACATGCTGTGCAGGCACGTCCTTGATCAGCCCGGCACCTTGGTAGGCCGCCTTGTCGCCGAGCGCCATTTGGGCCCGCACGATCAAGTCGCCATCGAGCAGGCCACCCAGGCAGATCAGCACGATGGCCGAGTGCGCCGCCAGTAGCCCAGCTTGTGCGCCATGCCCTTGCGCGCCGCCACCATGGTGCCGCTGTCGCGCACCTGGGCGCGTGCCGTCCAGCCGCGCGCGGCCAGCAGGGCGGACGCGCGCTGCATCGCGGCCTCCGGTGCCAGCGCCCAATGCACGTGCAGCTTGTGGTGGAAGGCGGCGAGCGAGCTCTCGCGGAGGCTTTCCTTGTGGCTGCGCAGCTCCTGCAGGACCTTGGGCGTGTTGCGCGCGATGCCAGGCTCGTGGAAGTGACCAGGAAAGCCATGATCAGCAGGAACCACCAAGGCGAGGCGCTGTACGGCCCACGGTGCCGAACACCTCGGCCCAGAACGGCCCGAACTGGTTGACGTAGCTGTTGTAGGGCTCGTGCTGCTTGACGACCGTGCCGATGACCGAGGCGATGCAGATCAGCGTGAGCAGCGCAATGGCAAAGCGCATCGACGACAGCAGCTCGACCAGTTCGCGCCCGGTGCGGGCCGGCGGTCGACCCGGGGCGCCGGAGGATGCGGATGACATGGGGGCGTTATCCCGGTGCGCGCCGCGGACAGAAAAGGCCGGTCAGCGACCGGCCTTTTGCGTGGGCGAGCGCGAACCGGCTCAGCGCAGCCCGGCCCATGTAGTCGGCCACGGCCTTGATTTTCCTTGTCGCTCATGCGCGCAGCGATGGTCAGCATCATCGGGCATTGCCGCGGGTGCCGGCACGAGGCGACCAGCTGCGCTTCGGTGTAGTCGGCGTGCTGGCCCGCAGCGCGGGAACTGGGACGGGATGCCGGCACCCGTGGGGCTGTGGCAGCCGGCGCGGGCAGGCACCTGCTTGGCCATGATGCCGCCGCGGTAGATCTTCTCGCCCAGCAGCACCGTGTCCCGCCCTTGCTGAAGCCGGGCTTGGCCTCCTTGCTGGCATAGAACGCGGTGACGTTGCGGATGTCCTCGTCGGTCAATGTGGACGCCATGCCGGTCATCACCGGGTTGGCGCGCTTGCCGGACTTGAATTCGTGCAGTTGCTTGGCCAGGTAGTCGGCGTGCTGGCCGGCGATGATGGGGTTGGCGGGCACGCCGCGCGAGCCATCGGCCGTGTGGCAGGCGCCACAGACCTGGGTGGATTTCTCCTGGCCCTTCGCCAGATCGCCTTAGCGGGCGCCTTGGCTTCATTGGCAAACGAGGGCGCAGCGAGGGCGGCGAGCAGCGTCAGGGCAAGCAGCGACTTCATGTCGTGGGACCTTGGGAGTTTGGGCAAACCCGCAGATTTTACAATGCTCCATGACCAACCCACCCAACACCCTGAGTCCGGACGAGCGCGAGGCGCTCGCGTGGACCCAGAGCGCGCGATTTCTCACCACGGCCAGCCAGCTCAATCAGCTGCCGCCGCCGGGCCTGCCGGAGATCGCTTTCGTGGGCCGCAGCAACGCCGGCAAGTCCACCGCGATCAACACCCTGGCAGCAACATCGGCGCCTGGCCTTCGCGTCAAGACGCCCGGCCGCACCCAGCACATCAACTTGTTCCACGTCGGCCCGGCCGATGCGCCCGACGCGCTGTGGGCCGACCTGCCCGGCTACGGCTACGCGGCCGTGGCGCGTGGCGCCAAGCTGCGCTGGCAGGAGGTGATGGCCGACTACCGGCGCACCGCCACGCACTGTCGGGCATCGTGATGATGGTGGATTCGCGCCACGGTTTCACGCCGCTGGACCTGCAGTTGCTGGAATTCATCTCCCCGCGTGGCACGGGGTGAGGTAAGCTGCTGGTGCGCTGACCAAGGGCCGACAAGCTCCAACCGCAGCGAATCGCCGCGCGCCTGGACGACGCGCAAAGGTGCTGGGCGACCTGGCCACCGACGACACCGACATCAGCGTGGCGCTGTTCTCCGCGCTGTCGCGCGGCCTGGCCGATGCCGCCCTCACCCTGCGCGGCTGGGTACCTGCCGGTGCCGGCCGCCTGAGCCGTTTCGCGAGCAAGTGGGTGCTTGGCCACTTTGCCTGATCCCCACGGGGACGGGCGCCGCATGGCGGCGTCCTCGGCGCTCAGGGGGCGCCCGATGAACAAGGCCAGCCCGGTGCGCCTTGCGGGGCATAGGTGATGCCCAGGAAGACGGGCCCACACCCGTGTCGGCGCCGATGAACAGGCTGGCCCCGGTGCGCAGCCGCGTCAGGCGGATGTCCGAGCTCTGCACCCAGGCGTTGCCGGCCTCCAGCGTGCCGCCGACGAAGAATCCGCGCGTCAACGCAGGTGTCTGGCTCAGGCGGCGGTACAGGTGAGCCGCGCCGAACAGCACGTCGTTGCCGGAAAGCTGCCCCGCCCGTAGCCCGACAGCTGGTGAAAGCCGCCCAGGCATAGCGCTCGATCCGGCCGGGTTGCCCTGGTCGGCGATCTGCAACTGAGCATGGAGGTTGAGCGTGCGCTCCCCAGGTGCGCACGGCCGTGCCTTCGGCCTCCAGACGGTTGAAGTTGCCGCTGAGCGTGCCGCTGCGGCGGCCGGCCCACACCTGAGCCTCGCCGCGATAGCCACTTTGCGGAAAGCTGGCGAAGTCGAGTTGATCCACCACCACGCGGGCACGCAGCGCATCCTCGATCCAGCTCACGCGCTGGTTGAAACCGGTGTAGTCGGTGCTGAACAGTTGCGGCACCGTGCAGTATCAGGCGCGACCAGCCCAGGCGCAGTTCACCGAAATCGCCCCAGGGTTGGCCGAGATCGGCACCGATGACGAACTGATTGCGGCGAAAGATGGCGAATTCGTCGCCGGTGGCCGGGTTGTAGCGCGAGATGCGGTTGCGGGCCCATCCGGCATAGCCACGAACCATCGTCTGCCGTGGACGCGGTCCAGTTCAGCGGGCGGTACAGCTCGGTGAAGAGCTTGGGCACCTCGCCGATCTGCAGGCGGTTGCGCCACTGGTGCCGTTGCGTGAGCCAGTGGCGGTTGTGGCTGACCTTCAGGTTGAAGGCGCTGCGGCTGCGGAAGTCGGTGCTCAGGGTCCAGACCGGCGTGCAGGTAGTTCGGACCCCAGGGCTTTGTCTTCCAGGTCGAACACCAGGCCGTCGGCGCCAGCCTCACGCAGCAGTTGGTAGTCGGCTCCGGGTGTAGTCGCCACCGCTGGCCAGGCGGCGCGTGTCGCGTCCGGCCTGGGCAATGTCGAAGCGCTGGCCGGGCCTGGTTTCCAGCATCGGCAACAGGCGCTCTGGGTTGGTGATCGCTGTGCCTTCGATGCGCACGAAGCTCAGCAGCGGCTTGCCGACATCCGGCGTCGGGTGGCGCGAGCGCCAGGCCGCGTAGGCCGCCGCATCCACGCCCAGCAGCGCCAGCTTGTCGCTGCGGCCCCAGGCGCCAGCCATGCCGAGCGCGATGAAGCGGCCGACCTCGTTGAAGTCGCTCGAGGTGAGCGTGCCCAGCGAGGGCGCGATCAGCACGTCGCGCGGCGTGAGTGCGCCAGGCTGCGCAGCACATTCTGCTCGGTGAGGATGTTGACCATCTGCGGGTCAGGCCGACGGCCGAATGTGTCTCGCGGCCGGCCAACTGCGTGCCGATGTTGACCACGATGACGATGTCCGCGGCCCAGCGCGCGCGTCACGTCCACCGGCGTGTTGTTGACCGGGCCACCGTCGCCCAGGATGCGGGCTGTCCACATCGGTGGGCGAGAACACGCCGGGCACGCTCATCGACGAGCGCAACGCCAGCGCCAGTCGCCGCTGTCCATCACCACACGACCGGTTTCCGTGTCGGTGGCCACGGCTCGGAAGGGGACGGGCGGCTCGTCGAAGCGGGCCACGTCGCGCACCGGCAGCGTGTAGTGGCGCAGCAGCGATTCGAGCCCGCGGCTGGAGACGGCGCCCTGTGGCGTGCGCGACTCGCCATTGCGCACTCCCAGCTCCAGCAACGCCGAGATCTCGCAGTCCTCCTTTGCGGCGCGAACAGCAGCGGCCGCTCGATGCGATTGGCGAAGATCTGGCCCAGCGCAGCGAGCAGCTGCGCTCCAACTCGTCGGCGCGCATGCCGCCGGCGTACAGACCGCCGACGATGGCGCCCATGGACGTACCCGCGATCGTCGATCGGCACTTGCAGCTGTTCCAGCACCTGGGGACGCCCACGCGCCAGGCCCTGCGCGCCCCCACCGGACAGCACCAGGCCGATGCGCGGGCGCTGTGGCAGAAGCGCGCGGCCCCGGATCTTCGGCGGCGTGGCTTGCGCCGTAGCCACGCCCAGGCAGCCCAGCAACAGTCCTGCGAGGCCGGCCAGGCGCGCGCATCAGGCGCCGACGTGCAGGCGCGTTGCAGCACGCGGTTGGCCGCGTCGCGCACGCAGGGAGCGTGGTTGATAGGCGCGGGCCAGCCGCTCGGCCACCGGGCGGTCCAGGCACGCTGGCGCAGCACCCCGGTCTGGTCGGTGGCCGCGTCGCGCAGCAGCCAATGGTCGGCCTCTGGGTCGCACCACCGCGGCTGCACGGCGCTTCACTCGCCATGCAGGTAGGCGCGCAGCCGATCGCCGCCAGGGGCGATGGGCGCCGGTGCGGGTGGCGGCAGGTCGGGGGGCAGTTCGGCCGGCACGGTGTCCAGCTTGCCCACGTCGATGGGCTGGTGCGCGGCACTGGATTTCCGCGCGGATGCGGTCGATGGCCAGCCGGCGGCGGCGATGCCCTGGTCGAGCACATGCCGCCGAAGGCCACCAGGCGGCCGGTGCCCCATTCGAAGGCGCGCAGCGGTGGCCTGGTCTTCGCTCGCCAGGTGGTCCACCAGCTGGCGGCAATAGGCCACGCAACGCCCGGCATCGGCGGCGGGTGCCGCCTCGACTGCGAAGCCTTCCAGCTGGTCCACGTGAAGCGCCACCGGGGTGGTCGGTGACTCGAGCATGGCCGGTCGCGGACAGCCGCCCGCATCCGCGGCGGGCTGCAGGCGCAGTACCAGCGGGATGCGCAGACGGCGGCCCGGCTGGCCCAGGCGGCGTCGAACAGGGCGCGTGATCGTTCCACCAGTTGCGGGTCGACTCCTGGCGCCGCGGGCTTGCCAGCGAGCGCCGCGAGCGTCGGCCCTCGTCCAGTGGTGCGGGGGCATGCTGTGGCGCAGCTTCCGCTCAGCTGTTGCGGGTTCCGGTTGTCGTGGTTCGGCAGATCCAGCCCGCTGCGCGTGGTGGCGCCTAGCACGATGGTGCGGTAGGCGGCGGGCTGCACGCCCGCGATTCGCCGCGTGCAGGCGGCCGAGAATCTGGCGAGCGTCTTCGACAGCGGCGTGGCGGCGTCGCGCATGAAGGCGGACGCAGCGCACGCGACACGGGCACGTCGCTGACGCCCACCCACAACGAGCGCACATAGCTCTCCGGGCGGAAGGGGTTGTGTGTCGCGCGACGTTCACGTCCACCAGGGCCGAGGGGAAGGCCTGCAGCTCGCGCAGTTCGAACTCGGCCGCCGATTTCGCGCCACGTTCGACGGCCCGTTTGCCCACGTCGACGCGGTGACCCCGTCCTCCCGATGGCGGGCTGTGGGCGCGAGACTACCGGGCGGCCGGCGCGGCTTTCGCCCGAGGCGCCCCGTCAATTCGGCGTGGCGCAAGTGCAAACTCGCGCACGGCATCGTTTGACCAGGTCGCTGCGATGCTGTGTCAGCACGCGCACCGGGTCGGCACTCATGCGCGACAGCCGCCGGCGTGGCGGCGCCATTGCTCGACGACGGCGTCCACCACGGTCCAGCGTGAGCGGCGCACGGCGCAACCATGCGTCGGAGCGAAGTCCCGCAGGGTGGGGCGGGTCATTGGCGGAGGTGTGCGCAGATTATGGTACACGCCCGGCGTGTCGATGGCGCAAGGAAAGGCCGCCCGAAGGGCCGGCCTCTTTGTGGCGATCATGAGCCTGCCGGTCTCAGCGCAAGGAGCATCACATGCGTCCAGCCGCCCATGCCGCCCATGCCACCCATGCCGCCCAGGCATGCACGCCGCCGGCCGACTCTCCCCCCGCGCTGGCCACCATGCACTCGGTGGGTAGCATGCGGCCAGCCACGGAGCGGCGTTCTGCAGCGCAGCTGGCGCACTTGGTCGGGTCCAGGATGCCCATCTCGATCTGTCGCCATAGGTGCCGTTGGCGGCATTGAAGCCAGTGGTTGCCCGCCTTACAGCACCTTGGTTGATCACCACACGCTGGGCTGTCACCGGCATTGGCCACGATCTCGCGCAGGGCTGCTCGATCGCGCAGCACGATCTTGATGCCGGCGTCGCGGTCGTGGTTGGCACCCCTGATGTGGCCCGCCGACTGGCGGCACGCAGGAACGCCCGCCGCCGCCGGCCATTACGATGCACCTTCTTCCACGGCGGCACGGGGTGGCGTGCAGCGCGTCTTCGACACGGGCCTCTTTTCCTTCATCCGCCTTCAGGTGGGCGCGCCGACCCCGATCACGCCACACCGCCGGCCAGCTTGGCCACGCGCGCCTGCAGCTCACCACGGTCGTAGTCGCTGGTGGCTGCCTCGATCTGCACGCGGATCTCGCTCGACGCGCGCTTCGATGTCGCCATGGGCCCGCTGCTGCCGTCGATGATGGTGGTGTTTTCCTTGCCCACTTCGACGCGCTTGGCCTGGCCCAGGTCGCGGCCAGGGTGACCCTTCTCCGAGCGTCAGACCGACTTCTCTGGCGATGACCTTGCCACCGGTGGGGATGGCGATGTCTTCGAGCATGGCCCCTTGCGGGATCGCCGAAGCCCGGGCCTTGACGGCGACGACCTTCAGGGTATGCGGATGGTTGTTGACCACCAGCGTGGCCAGGGGCCGCCCTCTGACCTCTTCAGCCACGATCAACAGCGGACGGCCGGCCTTGGACACCTGCTCCAGCGAAAGCAAAAGGTCACGGATGTTGCTGATCTTCTTCTTGTCGAAGAGCAGGACAAAACCGGTTGTCCCAGGATCGCCGACTGCTTCTCGGGGTTGTTGATGAAGTAGGGCGACAGGTAGCCGCGGTCGAACTGCATGCCTTCGACGACGTCGAGCTCGCTGTTCAGGCTCTTGCCGTCTTCGACGCAGTGATCACGCCTCCTTGTCGACCTTGTCCATCGCCCTGGGCGATGATGGTGCCGACTTCTTCTATCGCTGTTGGCCGAGATGGTGCCGACCTGGGCGATTTCCTTGTTGGTCGTGGTGGCCTTGGAGCGTCTTCAGCACGGCGACCAGGGCGATGACCGCCTTGTCGATGCCGCGCTTCAGGTCCATCGGGTTCATGCCGGCGGCCATGCACTTCATGCCTTCGCGGATGATCGATGGGCCGCAACGTGGCGGTGGTGGTGCCGTCGCCGCGATGTCAGAGGTCTTGGAAGCGACTTCCTGACCATCTGCGCGCCCATGTCCTGGAGCTTGCCCGAGCTCGATTTCCTTGCGACCGACACACCGTCCTTGGTGA
>JADKIA010000030.1 GCA_016721465.1 Ideonella sp.
GTCCCAGCTCCAGTAGCCCCCCCAGGCTTCGGCGGCCCAGAAGGCACCCAGATGGTGGCGATGGTGAAGAAGGCGAAGCCCACGGCGATGGACTTGTACATCAGGTCGTCCAAAGCACTTCTTGGGCGCGGGCAGGCGTGCGGCGATGATGTCGGCGCGCGTTATCGCCGGGGCCGACGACCAGCACGCTGGATGCCGGCATAGACGATCCAGTAGTTCAGCGGACGGGCTGAGCTTGGCGTAATGGAACACGATGGACCGGAAGCATGCCACCACGCCCAGCAGTAAGCCCACGCGGCGCGAGCTTCCACCAGCGTGTTTCTGGCGTTCTGGCGCTGGATCAGGTAGGCGAAGGCCACCATCGCGGCCAGTGCGAAGGTGCCGGTAGCCGATGAAGCTGGCCGGCACGCGCAGCTTCATCCACCAGCTTCGCAGCGCGGGCACCAGCGGCTGGATTCCCTGCGCGCCGCGCTTCACCGTGATTGTAGAGCAGGAAGCCCACTGCGGCACTGACCACCGCAAGCATCACGGGAAGGCACCCAGCGCCCCGGTGGGGTGCGCTTGCTCGTTGTACAGGTAGAACCCGGCCGTGAGCCAGCACCAGCACGAACACTTCAGGCAGGTTGCTCACCGGGATGTGGTCGATGTGGCCGGCCCGGATCTGGCGGTTCTCGTACCAGCGCGCACCAGCGTGCCGATCAACGCCAGCGGCCGACACCGGCCCAGGTGAAGCGCGAGCCGAGGCTCTGCGCGGTGTTGTCCCCCCGGTCCGCGGGCCACAACAAACAAGCCGATCCAATACTATCACGGTGCCGATGAAGAACAGCACACCGCATCCCTGGGTGATCGCTCTGGCTGGCTTCAGGAAGTACTCGAGCAGGAACACTCGCTCGGCCTGCGCCAGGTCGGCGCCGTATTGGTCGGTGGCGCGGCCGTACAGGTTGATCGCCAGCAGCGTGGCCGCGCCCACCCTGATGCCTCAGGCCGCGCAGCGCACCCCAGGCCCAGCCTGCGAGATCAAGGTGTGGGCACGCTGCCCAGCAGGATGCCCTTCTCGAGCTGTCCATCGATGCGCCATAACCCCGCCGTTATAGGTCGCTGCGCTGGCCACCCCGCGGTGCAAGGCAAACCAACCCGCGGCGTCTTGCGCTGCGCTGCCCAGCCGGCGAGTACGCTGGCCCGACCGCCAGTTTTTTTTTTTTGGGGTGGCGGGGTGAGGTTCATGCGGCGTCCTTCATCGAGCCTGGCCTTCAATGATCTGAATTCGGCATCGGCGTCCAGCGTGCCGCGCGTGGTGGATGCAAGGCGGCCCGCACACGCGTTGGCCTTCGGGATGGGCTGCGTTTTCAGATCCACAGCCGGCGCCGTTTCCGGACCGCAGAGCATGGGCGAACACCCAGGGATCAGCAGCACCGCGCCAAGGTACACCAGCTTCTGCCCCGGTGCCCGCGTGACCTGGAAGACACTGGCCCGAACCTGCTGAAGTCGTTGAGCTGCAGCAGCACGGGGCGGGGTAGAACGCGCGACGTCCGGACAGCGCCAGCACAGCTCTGCTGCATGAAGCGCGCGCCGGCCCCGCCCGCTGCACCGGCCCCAGGCCGGCCGGCCCGCGCGCCAGCGTGGTCAGCCCGGCTGGGCCGCCATCGAGGCATGCGCAGCAGCAAGCCGTGATCTGCTCGCGCTCGCTGGCCGGCACGGTGTCTTCCACGAACTGCGCCAGCGCGCTGAGACGCCGGGAGGCGTGCGTGCCTGGCTTGGCCGCGGCACCCGCGAACACCGTCAACACGCGCTGGTAGCTGATCTGCAGCCGCTCGGCCATCTGCGGCCGGCGGTGGGCGTGGCCTTGGCCACGTAGCGGCGCACGGCCGGGTCGCGCTGGGCCGGGTGCAGCGCCACCTGGATGCGCAGCCAGCCTTCGAGGCCGCCGCGCCATCGGCGGGATGCGCAGGTAGCGAAAGGCCTCGTTCGGGTCTTCGCGCACGCCGGCAGGAACACCCGCCGCCCGTCGACGTCCACCGGCGCCAGTAGTTGCCGAACTCGTGCCGGTGCTGGCGTCCACCAGCTTGTGGTTGAAGGACGGGCCGACGTTGCGCAGCGCTTTCGTGTCGCCCACCGGCTTGGCGCCCGAGCCCAGGTGCTTGCGCAGCGAATCCACCAGGTCCACCTTGCGAACGTCGGTGCCGCGGTCGCCGGCGGCCTCGTCGCGACCGGCCAGGTTCTCGACGTTGATCACCCGCAGCGCGCTGAATCGATGGTTTGCTTCGGCGTGCCTCGGCCGTCGCCAGCGGCGTCGCTTACCACTGTGCCCTGTAGGTCGAAGGGGCTGGCCACGGCCATGGCCAGGCGCGCAGTCTGAGCTGGCTGCCACCGTCGTCGAAACTGCTCTGGTAGAGGCCTGCCGCGGTGATGAAGCGGCTCGTTCACCTTCACCGTGGCGGCCGTCTGCCTGGCCGGTGTCGCGGTCGTGGATCACCACCTCGCTGGCGAACAGCCGGGCATGCCGGTGTCGTAGTACTCGACGATGAACTTCCTCAGCTCCACGTCGAAGGGCAGGGGCTGCAGCACGATGCCATCGGACAGGCTGAGGACGGACGTGCCGGCACGCGCGCCTTCCGGCACCAGCAGGCTGCCGCGGAAGCTGGGGTTGGTGGGCGACAGCACACGCTGCGCAGGTACGTCCTGATCAGCCCGGCACCTTGGTAGGCCGCCTTGCCGCCGAGCGCCATTTGGGCCCGCACGATCAAGTCGCCATCGAGCAGGCCACCCAGGCAGATCAGCACGATGGCCGAGTGCGCCGCCAGGTAGCCCAGCTTGTGCGCCAGGCCCGCGCGCGCCGCCACCATGGTGCCGCTGTCGCGCACCCGGGCGCGTGCCGTCCAGCCGCGCCGGCCAGCAGGGCGGACGCGCGCCGCAACGCGCCTGCGGTGCCAGCGCCCAATGCACCTGCAGCTTGTGGTGGAAGGCGGCGAGCGAGTCTCGCGGAGGCTCCCTTGGGCTGCGCAGCTCCTGCAGGACCTTGGGCGTGTTGCGCGCGATGCACAGGCTGGTCGAGACGACCAGGAAACCCAGCATCAGCAGGAACCACCAGGCGCTGTAGACGCTGTACAGCCCCACGGTGCCGAACACTGGCCCAGAACGGGCCGAACTGGTTGACGTAGCTGCTGTAGGGCTCGTGCTGCTGACGACCGTGCCGATGACCGAGGCGATGCAGATCAGCGTGAGCAGCGCAATGGCAGCGCATCGACGACAGCAGCTCGACCAGTTCGCGCCGGTGCGGGCCGGGGTCGACCCGGGGCGCCGGAGGATGGATGACATGGGGCGAATTATCCCGGTGCGGCCCGCGGCAAGAAAGCGGCCGGTCAGAGACCGGCCTCGCGTCGGCGAGCGCGAACCGGCTCAGCGCAGCCCGGCCATGTAGTCGGCCACGGCCTTGATTTCCTTGTCGCTCATGCGCGCAGCGATGGTCAGCATCATCGGGGCATTGCCGCGGGTGCCGGCACGGAAGGCGACCAGCTGCGCTTCGGTGTAGTCGGCGTGCTGGCCCGCCAGGCGCGGGAACTGGGACGGGATGCCGGCACCCGTGGGGTTGTGGCAGCCGGCGCAGGCAGGCACCTGCTTAGGCCATGATGCCGCCGCGGTAGATCTTCTCGCCCAGCAGCACTGTCGTCCTTGCCCTTTGCTGAAGCCGGGCTTGGCCTCCTTGCTGGCATAGAACGCGGTGGACGTTGCGGATGTCCTCGTCGGTCAATGTGGACGCCATGCCGGTCACCACCGGGTTGGCGCGCTTGCCGGACTTGAATTGCAGTTGCTTGGCCAGGTAGTCGGCGTGCTGGCCGGCGATGATGGGGTTGGCGGGCACGCCGCGCGAGCCATCGGCCGTGTGGCAGGCGCCACAGACCTGGGTGGATTTTCCGCCCTTGGCCAGATCGGCTTTTGGCGGGCGCCCTTGGCTTCATTGGCAAACGAGGGCGCAGCGAGGGCGGCGAGCAGCGTCAGGGCAAGCAGCGACTTCATGTCGTGGGACCTGGGAGTTTGGGCAAACCCGCAGATTTGCAATGCTCCATGACCAACCCACCCAACACCCTGAGTCCGGACGAGCGCGAGGCGCTGCGTGGACCCAGAGCGCGATTTCTACCACGGCCAGCCAGCAATCAGCTGCCGCCGCCGGGCCTGCCGGAGATCGCTTTCGTGGGCCGCAGCAACGCCGGCAAGTCCACCGCGATCAACACCTGGCGCAACATCGGCGCCTGGCCTTCGCCGTGCAAGACGCCCGGCCGCACCCAGCACATCAACCTGTTTCACCTGGGCCCCAAGGCCGCGCCCGACCAAATTTGGGCCGACCTGCCCGGCTACGGCTACGCCGCCGTGGCGCGTGGCGAGCCGCTGGCAGGAGGTGATGGCCGACTACCTGGCGCACCGCCACGCACTGTCGGGCATCGTGATGATGGTGGATTCGCGCCACGGTTTCACGCCGCTGGACCTGCAGTTGCTGGAATTCATCTCCCCGCGCGTGGCACGGGGTGAGGTGAAGCTGCTGGTGCTGCTGACCAAGGCCGACAAGCTCAACCGCAGCGAATCGCAGCGCGCCTTGGACGACGCGCAAAAGGTGCTGGGCGACCTGGCCACCGACGACACCGACATCAGCGTGGCGCTGTTCTCCGCGCTTTCGCGCAAGGGCCTGGCCGATGCCGCCCTCACCCTGCGCGGCTGGGTACCCAAGCCGGTGCCGGCCGCCTGAGCCGTTCATGAGCAAGTGGTGCTTGGCCACTTTGCCTGATCCCCACAGGGGACGGGCGCCGCATGGCGGCGTCCTCGGGGCGCTCAGGGGCGCCCGATGAACAAGGCCAGCCCGGTGCTGCCTTTGCGGGGCATAGGTGATGCCCAGGAAGAGCGGGCCCACACCCGTGTCGGCGCCGATGAACAGGCTGGCCCCGGTGCGCAGCCGCGTCAGGCGGATGTCCGAGCTCTGCACCCAGGCGTTGCCGGCCTCCAGCGTGCCGCCGACGAAGAATCCGCGCGTCAACGCAGGTGTCTGGCTCAGGCGGCGGTACCAGGTGAGCCGCGCGAACAGCACGTCGTTGCCGGAAAGCTGCCCCGCCTGGTAGCCCGACAGCTGGTGAAAGCCGCCCAGGGCATAGCGCTCGATGCCGGCCGGGTTGCCCTGGTCGGTGATCTGCAACTGAGCATGGAGGTTGAGCGCGTGCGCTCCCAGGTGCGCACGGCCGTGCCTTCGGCCTCCAGACGGTTGAAGTTGCCGCTGAGCGTGCCGCTGCGGCGGCCGGCCCACACCTGGGCCTCGCCGCGGTAGCCACTTTGCGGAAAGCTGGCGAAGTCGAGTTGATCCACCACCACGCGGGCACGCAGCGCATCCTCGATCCAGCTCACGCGCTGGTTGAAACCGGTGTAGTCGGTGCTGAACAGTTGCGGCACCGTGCGCAGTATCAGGCGCGACCAGCCCAGGCGCAGTTCACCGAAATCGCCCCAGGGTTGGCCGAGATCGGCACCGATGACGAACTGATTGCGGCGAAAGATGGCGAATTCGTCGCCGGTGGCCGGGTTGTAGCGCGAGATGCGGTTGCGCTCCAATCCGGCATAGCCGGACACGAACCAGTCGTCTGCCGTGGACGCGGTCCAGTTCAGCGGGCGGTACAGCTCGGTGAAGAGCTTGGGCACCTCGCCGATCTGCAGGCGGTTGCGCCACTCGGTGCCGTTGCGCGTGAGCCAGTGGCGGTTGTGGCTGACCTTCAGGTTGAAGGCGCTGCGGCCGCGGAAGTCGGTGCTCAGGTCCAGACCGGCGTGCAGGTAGTTCGGACCCCAGGGCTTGTCTTCCAGGTCGAACACCAGGCCGTCGGCGCCGGCCTCACGCAGCAGTTGGTAGTCGGCTCGGGTGTAGTCGCCACCGCTGGCCAGGCGGCGCGTGTCGCGTTCGGCCTGGGCAATGTCGAAGCGCTGGCCGGGCCTGGTTTCCAGCATGGGCAACAGGCGCTCTGGGTTGGTGATCGCTGTGCCTTCGATGCGCACGAAGCTCAGCAGCGGCTTGCCGACATCCGGCGTCGGGTGGCGCGAGCGCCAGGCCGCGTAGGCCGCCGCATCCACGCCCAGCAGCGCCAGCTTGTCGCTGCGGGCCCCAGGCGCCAGCCATGCCGAGCGCGATGAAGCGGCCGACCTCGTTGAAGTCGCTCGAGGTGAGCGTGCCCAGCGAGGGCGCGATCAGCACGTCGCGCGGCGTGAGCGTGGCCAGGCTGCGCAGCACATTCTGCTCGGTGAGGATGTTGACCATCTGCGTGGTCAGGCCGACGGCCGAATTGAAGGTCTCGCGGCCGGCCAACTGCGTGCCGATGTTGACCACGATGACGATGTCCGCGCCCAGCGCGCGGGCCACGTCCACCGGCGTGTTGTTGACCAGGCCACCGTCGCCCAGGATGCGGCCGTCCACATCGGTGGGCGAGAACACGCCGGGCACGCTCATCGACGAGCGCAACGCCAGCGCCAGGTCGCCGCTGTCCATCACCACGGGCTGACCGGTTTCCATGTCGGTGGCCACGGCTCGGAAGGGGATGGGCAGCTCGTCGAAGCGGGCCACGTCGCGCACCGGCAGCGTGTAGTGGCGCAGCAGCGATTCGAGCCCGCGGCTGGAGACGGCGCCCTGTGGCGTGCGCAACTCGCCATTGCGCACTCCCAGCTCCAGCAACGCCGAGATCTCGAAGTCCTCTTCCTTGCGGCGTTGCGACAGCAGCGGCCGCTCGATGCGATTGGCGAAGATCTGGTCCCAGCGCACGGCGAGCAGCTCGCGCTCCAACTCGTCGGCGCGCATGCCGCTGGCGTACAGACCGCCGACGATGGCGCCCATGGACGTTCCGGCGATCACGTCGATCGGCACTTGCAGCTGTTCCAGCACCTTGAGCACGCCCACGTGCGCCAGGCCCCGCGCGCCCCCACCGGACAGCACCAGGCCGATGCGCGGGCGCTGTGGCAGCGCGCGCGGCCCCGGATCTTCGGCGGCGTGGCTTGCCATGGCCACGCCCAGGCAGCCCAGCAACACTCCGGCGAGGCCGGCCAGGCGCGCGCGCATCAGGCGCCGACGTGCAGGCGTTGCAGCACGCGGTTGGCCGCGTCGCGCACCAGGGAGCGTGGTTGATAGGCGCGGGCCAGCCGCTCGGCCACCAGGCGGTCCAGTGCACGCTGGCGCAGCACCCAGGTCTGGTCGGTGGCCATGTCGCGCAGCAGCCAATGGTCGGCCTCTGGGTCGCACCACAGCAGCTGCAGGCGGCGCCACTCGCCATGCAGGTAGGCGCGCAGCCGATCGCCGGGTTGCAGGGCGATGGGCGCCGGTGCAGGTGGCGGCAGGTCGGGCAGCAGTTCGGCCGGCACGGTGTCCAGCGTGCCCACGTCGATGGGCTGGTGCGCGGCACCGATTTCCGCGCGGATGCGGTCGATGGCCGGGCCGGCGGCGGCGATGCCCTGGTCGAGCACATGCCGCTCGAAGGCCACCAGGCGGCCGGTGCCCCATTCGAAGCGCGCAGCGGTGGCCTGGTCTTCGCTCGCCAGGTGGTCCACCAGCTGGCGGCAATAGGCCACGCAACGCTCGGCATCGGCGGCGGGTGCCGCCTCGATCATGAAGCCCAGCTGGTCCATGAAGCGCCACACCGGGTGGTCGTAGGACTCGAGCATGGCCGGGTCGCGCACAGCCGCCCGCATCGCGGCGGGCTGCAGGCGCAGCACCAGCGGGATGGCGGCGGCCGGCAGGCGCTTGCTGGCCTGCATGGCGTCGAACAGGCGCGTGATCAGTTCCACCAGTTGCGGGTCGACCCCCTGCGGCGCCGCGGGCTTGCCAGCAAGCGCCGCGAGCGTCGGGCCCTCGTCCAGTGGCATGGGCATGCTGTGGCGCAGCTCGCTCAGCTGTTGCGGGTTCAGCGTCGTGTAGTTCGGCAGATCCAGCCCGCCGCGCGTGGTGGCGCCCAGCACGATGGTGCGGTAGGCGGCGGGCTGCACGCCCTGCGATTCCAGCCGCGTGCAGGCGGCCGCATAGGTCTGGCGAAGCGTCTTCGACAGCGGCGTGGCGGCGTCGCGCATGAAGGCGGCCTGCAGCGCACGCGACATGGGCACGCCGCTGACGCCCACCCACAACGAGCGCACATAGCTCTCCGGGCGGAAGGGGTTGGTGTCGCGCGCGACGTTCACGTCGTCCACCAGGGCCGAGGTGAAGGCCTGCAGCTCGCGCAGTTCGAACTCGGCCGCCGATTTCACACGTTCGACGGCCCGCGAGACTTCCACGTCGACGCTGACCTCGTCCTCCCCGATGAGGGCCAGCGCGAGCTTGGCCGGGGCGGCCGGCGCGGCTTTCGCCTGAGGCGTCCCCGTCAATTCGGCGCGGGCGCGGGTGCGCAACTCGCGCACGGCATCGTTGATCAGGTCGCTGCGATGCTGTGTCAGCACGCGCACCGGGTCGGCACTCATGCGCGACGCCGCCGGCGTGGTGCGGCGCCATTGCTCGACGACGGCGTCCACGACCTGGTCCAGCGTGAGCGGCGCACGCAGCAACTCATCGTCGACGAAGTCCTGCAGGGTGGGGCGTGGGGTCATGGTGGCGGAGGTGTGCGCAGATTATGGTGCCACGCCCGGCGTGTCGATGGCGCAAAGAAAAGGCCGCCCGAAGGCGGCCTCTTTGGCTGGCGACCGGCAAGCCCGCCCGGTCTTCAGCGCAAGGGCATCACATGTCCATGCCGCCCATGCCGCCCATGCCACCCATGCCGCCAGGCATGCCGCCGCCGGCCGACTCTTCCTTCGGCGCTTCGGCCACCATGCACTCGGTGGTGAGCATCAGGCCAGCCACGGAGGCGGCGTTCTGCAGCGCAGTGCGCGTCACCTTGGTCGGGTCCAGGATGCCCATCTCGATCATGTCGCCATAGGTGCCGTTGGCGGCATTGAAGCCGTAGTTGCCCTTGCCTTCCAGCACCTTGTTGATCACCACGCTGGGCTCGTCACCGGCATTGGCCACGATCTCGCGCAGCGGCTGCTCGATCGCGCGCAGCACGATCTTGATGCCGGCGTCCTGGTCGTGGTTGTCGCCCTTGATGTGGCCCGCCGACTGGCGAGCACGCAGGAACGCCACGCCGCCGCCGGCCACGATGCCTTCTTCCACGGCGGCACGGGTGGCGTGCAGCGCGTCTTCGACACGGGCCTTCTTTTCCTTCATCTCGACTTCGGTGGCCGCGCCGACCTTGATCACCGCCACACCGCCGGCCAGCTTGGCCACGCGCTCTTGCAGCTTTTCACGGTCGTAGTCGCTGGTGGCTTCCTCGATCTGCACGCGGATCTGCTTGACGCGCGCTTCGATGTCGCCATGGGCACCGCTGCCGTCGATGATGGTGGTGTTTTCCTTGCCCACTTCGACGCGCTTGGCCTGGCCCAGATCGGCCAGGGTGACCTTCTCGAGCGTCAGACCGACTTCTTCGGCGATGACCTTGCCACCGGTGAGGATGGCGATGTCTTCGAGCATGGCCTTGCGGCGGTCGCCGAAGCCCGGGGCCTTGACGGCGACGACCTTCAGGATGCCGCGGATGGTGTTGACCACCAGCGTGGCCAGGGCTTCGCCCTCGACCTCTTCAGCCACGATCAACAGCGGACGGCCGGCCTTGGCCACCTGCTCCAGCGTGGGCAGCAGGTCACGGATGTTGCTGATCTTCTTGTCGAAGAGCAGGACAAACGGGTTGTCCAGGATCGCCGACTGCTTCTCGGGGTTGTTGATGAAGTAGGGCGACAGGTAGCCGCGGTCGAACTGCATGCCTTCGACGACGTCGAGCTCGCTGTTCAGGCTCTTGCCGTCTTCGACGGTGATCACGCCTTCCTTGCCGACCTTGTCCATCGCCTGGGCGATGATGGTGCCGACTTCTTCATCGCTGTTGGCCGAGATGGTGCCGACCTGGGCGATTTCCTTGTTGGTCGTGGTGGCCTTGGATTGCTTCTTCAGCTCGGCGACCAGGGCGATGACCGCCTTGTCGATGCCGCGCTTCAGGTCCATCGGGTTCATGCCGGCGGCCACGTACTTCATGCCTTCGCGGATGATCGACTGGGCCAGCACCGTGGCGGTGGTGGTGCCGTCGCCGGCGATGTCAGAGGTCTTGGAAGCGACTTCCTTGACCATCTGCGCGCCCATGTTCTGGAGCTTGTCCTTGAGCTCGATTTCCTTCGCGACCGACACACCGTCCTTGGTGACGGTGGGGGCGCCGAACGAGCGCTCAAGCACCACGTTGCGGCCCTTGGGGCCCAGCGTGACCTTGACCGCGTTGGCCAGAATGTTCACGCCTTCAACCATGCGGTGACGGGCGTCCGAGCCAAAGATGACGTCTTTTGCTGCCATGTGTGTTTCTCCGAATCAGTTCAGTGGAATTTGGTTGCGAGCGGAGAAGTGCTTACTTCTCCACCACCGCAAACAGGTCTTCCTCGCGCATCACGAGCAACTCGTCGCCGTCGACCTTGACCGTCTGGCCGCTGTACTTGCCAAACAGCACGCGATCGCCCTTCTTGACGTTCATGGCGACCAAGTCACCCTTGTCGTTGCGCTTGCCCGGACCCACGGACAGCACTTCACCCTGGTCGGGCTTCTCGGCCGCGTTGTCGGGGATGACGATGCCAGAGGCGGTCTTGGTTTCCTGCTCGAGGCGCTTGACGATCACACGATCGTGCAACGGACGAAGTTTCATCACATCTCCTTAGGTGTCGAAATCGACTGAAAACAAGCGGGCACTCGAAAGCGAGCACCCATTGACTTGTAGATAAACCGCCGGACCTGGGCCCTCTGCGGTCTGTTAGCACTCTTCGTAGTTGAGTGCTAGCAATTGATTATAGGGGCCGATCGCCAGGGTTCAAGGGGCTTCGGGTTTTCCCTGTGCATCGGCGTGGTCGTTCTTGGTTGGCCTGGGGCAGAGCGCTCCGATGCACCCAGGCCGAGTGCAGATGGGGCAGGCGGCGCGTGGCAAGATCCATGCGGCCTTGATCCAGTGCCACGACGACGGGAGGCATCTGGATGACGGCGTGGTGCAGGTGGGGCACCTGCTCGTGCCAGCGCAGCATCGGGCCCCGCAGGAACTCGCCTTGATTCTTCCAGCGAGTTGAATCGGATACTGCGAGTGCATGGACGCCGGTTGCGCGGTGGCATCGATTGCCCGGTGCGCGCCAATGCCAATGCTGGCCGCATTCATCACCGCTCATTGAAGGGTTTTCGCATGAAGATCGCTGTCCTGGGTGGCGGCCACGGCTGCTACGCCGCCGCTGCCGACCTGTCCGAAGCCGGACACGAGTTGCGCCTGTGGCGCCGCGATGCCGCGGCGCTGCAGCCCGTGATCGATGCCGGCGGCATCACGCTGAAGGACGCCGCCGGCTCGCGCGAGGTGCCGATCGCGCTGGCCACGGCCGACATCGCCGAGGCGCTGCGTGGCGCTGCGCTGGTGCTTGTCCCGTCGCCGGCCATCGCGCAGGCCGACATCGCCCGCGCGATGGCACCGCACCTGGTGGACGGCCAGGTGGTGTTCCTGCCGCCCGGCACGTTTGGCAGCCTGGTGATGTCGCGCATCGTGCGCGCCGCGGGCAACCGGGCCGAGGTGGCCTGGGCCGAGACCGGCACGCTGCCCTACCTGGCGCGCAAGCACGGCGCGCGCGAGGTCAACGTCACCATCCGCGCGATCCACCTGCCCACGGGGGTGTATCCCGCGCGCCATGCGGAGCGGGCCATCGCGGTCATCCGCGCGGCCTATCCGGCGGTGCACGCCTGCGGCGATGCGCTGTCGGGCGCGCTGATGAACGCCGGCCCGATCATCCACCCGCCGCTGATGGTGATGAACGCCGCGCCGCTGCAGCATTTCGAACGTTGGGACATCCATACCGAGGGCACGCAGCCGGCCGTGCGCGCGGTGACCGATGCGCTGGACCTGGAGCGCATGGCGGTGCGCGATGCCCTGGGCTACGGCGCGCCGCACTACCCGCTGGCCGACCACTACAACAACGACCGCTGGATGTATGGCGATGCGCACAAGCAGCTGCAAAAGAGCGGCGACTGGCGCGAGCACATCGATCTGCACACGCACCGCTACATCACCGAAGACACCGAGCTGGGCCTGGCCTTCCTGGCCTCGGTGGCGCGCTGGGCGCAGGTGGACACCCCCATCGCGCAGGGCATCCTGGCCATCGTTGGCGGCTTCCTGGGCCGCGACCTGCGGCGTGGCGAGCGCACGCTCGATGCCCTGGGCCTGGCCGGCCTGAGCCGGGCCCAGTTGCAACACCTGCTGCACGAGGGCGAATAGGCCATGGCACGCTTCGCAGCCGTGGGTGCCGGCCGCATGGGCCGGGGCATCGCCATCGCCTTTGCCTATGCGGGCCACCGCGTGGCCCTGGTCGATCTGAAGGCCCGGCCCGCGGCCGACTGGGCCGCGCTGCAGGCCGATGCCGCCGCCGAGATCGCGCAGAGCCTGGCCGGCCTGCAGCAGCTGGGCGTGCTGAATGGGGCGCAGGCCGAGGCCATCGCCGCGCGCGTCGAGTATGCGGATGCCGCCGGTGCGCCCGCCGCGCTGGCCGATGCCGAGTTGGTGTTCGAGGGCGTGCCCGAGACGATGGCCGCCAAGCAGGATGCCCTGGCGCGGTTGTCGCGGATCTGCCGCGCCGACGCCATCCTCACCTCCACCACCAGCAGCATCGCCGTGTCGCAGCTGGCGCCGCTGGTGTCGCACCCGGAGCGCTTTCTCAACATCCACTGGCTGAACCCGGCCTACATCATCCCGGTGGTCGAGCTCAGCACGCACCGCGGCACCGCGCCAGCCGTGCTGGCCCGGGCCAAGGCGCTGCTGGAAGGCATCGGCAAGCTGCCCGTGGTGTGCAGCGATGCACCGGGCTACATCGTGCCGCGATTGCAGGCGCTGATCATGAACGAGGCCGCGCGCATGATCGAGGAGGGCGCGGCCACCGCCGAGGAGATCGACAAGGCCACGCGCTATGGCCTGGGGCTGCGCTTTGCCGCACTCGGCGTGGTGGAGTTCATCGACTTCGGCGGCGCCGACATCCTGCACCACGCCAGCCGCGAGATGTCGCAGTCCATTGATTCGGGGCGTTATGCGGCGCCGGCCATCCTGGATCGGCTGATGGCGCAGGGCCAGCTGGGCCTGAAGACCGGCAGCGGCTTCTACGACTACAGCGGCCGCGACATCCCCGCCTACCGACGCGACGTATTGCAGCGCACGCTGGGCATGCTGCGCCATGCCGGTCTGTGGCGTGCGCCGGCCGAGGTCACCGCGCTGGACCGTGAAGCGCCATGAGCGGGATTCGCCGCGCCTTCGTCGACCTGTCCATCGGGCAACTGCACATCGCCACCTGCGGCGACCCGGCCGCGCCCCCGGTGCTGCTGCTGCACCAGTCGCCGCGCAGCTGGCTCGAATACCGCGAGGTGATGCCGCTGCTGGGCCGGCGCCTGCGCGTGATCGCGATGGACACGCCGGGCTTTGGCGACTCGGCACCGCTGCGCGAACCCGCATCGATCGAAGCCTGGGCCGCGGTGGTGGTGGAGCTGCTCGACGCGCTGGCCATCCCGCGCGTCCATGTCGTCGGTCACCACACCGGCGGGGTCATTGCGGTGCACCTGGGCGCGGCGCATGCTTCGCGCGTGGCCTCGCTGGTGCTGTCGTCCACGCCTTACACCAACGAGCAGTTCCGCCGCGACCGCCGCGAGCGCCCACCCATCGATGCGGTGGCGCCGAGCGCCGACGGCAGCCACCTGGCCGCGCTGTGGCAGCGCCGCCAGGGCTTCTACCCCGCCGGCCGGCCCGAGTTGCTGGAAGCCTTCGTGCGCGATGCGCTCAAGGCCACGGGCGATGTCGAAGGCGGGCACCGCGCGGTGGCGTCGTACCGCATGGAAGACCACCTCGGCCGGATCGTCCAGCCCACCTTGCTGATTCGCGCGCCGGACGATCCCTTCGCGTCGCCCCATGCGGAGGAATTGCAGCGGCAGCTCCCGCAGGCGCAACGGGTGGACATTCCCGGCGGCATGGTGCCGCTGCCCGATCAGTTGCCGCAGGCGTTTGCGCAGGCCGTGCTGTCGTTCCTGGCGCAGCCGACGTAGCCCACGCCTCAATCGGCTGCGGGGTCGCCGTGGGTCGCCGTGTCGGCGGCCGCCGGCCGGTGCAACTCGATGATGGCTTGCAAGGTCGATTTCAGCGTCTGCGAGCGCTCCACCCCAAAGGGCTGCAGCACGCGCTGTTCGTGTTGCCGCGCCAACGCAATCAGCTTGGCCACCACCTTGGTGCCCGCCGGCGTGATGCGCACCAGCGTGATGCGCCGGTCGCCGTCGTTGACCATGCGCTCGACGCGGCCCTTGGCCTGCATGCGGTCGAGCACACGGGTGACGGTGGGTTGCTTGATGGTGGTGATCTGCGCGATTCGGCCGATGCTCATCGGCTCGTTGCCCGCCAGCGTGGCCAGCACGCGCCACTCGGACACCGTCACCCCCTGCGCCGTGGCCACGCGGTGGAATTCGCCCGAGATCAGGTGGCTGGCCTGCGCCAGCAGGGCCGGCAGGTAGTCGTCGACGAAGTGCACCGGTGCGGGGCGGCCCTTCGGCTGCGGCCTGTCCTTCGCGCCCGCACTCCGCGCCAACCCTGTTGACGTATGACTTTTCATATGTTCAACTTTAAACGAATGGCGCGGTCATGGGTAGGGCGATGACCGGTGATTCGGGTTAACGAGCTGGTGTCCTGTCGGAGGGTTGCGTGGCCGAGCGTTCGTTCGTCGAGGAAGTCAAGCAGCTGCGGCTCGGCGCGGGCGAGGTCTTCCGTGGCGAAGGCATCTTGGCGGTCACCAAGGCCTTGCTCGAAAGCGGCGTGGCCTACGTGGCCGGCTATCAGGGTGCGCCCATCTCGCACCTGATGGACGTGCTGGCCGATGCGCAGGACATCCTGGCCGAGCACGGCGTGCGTTTCGAGAACAGCGCCAGCGAGGCCACGGCGGCCGCCACCTTGGCCGCGTCGGTGAACTACCCGCTGCGCGGCGCGGTCACCTTCAAATCCACCGTGGGCACGAATGTCGCGTCGGATGCGCTGGCCAACCTGGCCTCGGGCGGTGTCACCGGCGGCGCACTCATCGTCGTGGGCGAGGACTACGGCGAGGGCTCGTCCATCATGCAGGAGCGCGGCCACGCCTTCGCGATGAAGTCGCAGATCTGGCTGCTCGATCCGCGACCGAACCTGCCGTCCATCGTGCAGGCGGTGAAGCAGGGCTTCGAGTTGTCCGAGGCCAGCCACACGCCGGTGATGCTGCAACTGCGCATCCGCGCCTGCCACGTGCATGGCGAGTTCATCGCCGCCGACAACCGCACGCCGGCCTTCACCGTGGCCGACGCGCAAAACCATCCGCAGCGCGACGTGAGCCGCATCGTGCTGCCGCCCGCGAGCTTCCTGCACGAGCAGGAGAAGGTGAGCCTGCGCTGGCCGGCGGCCGTGCGCTTCATCGAGGCGCGCGGCTTGAACGAGTTCTTCGGTGACTCGGGCGGTGAAGGCACTGGCGACATCGGCATCATCGTGCAGGGCGGCAGCTACAACACGCTGCTGCGCGTGCTGCAGCGCCTCGGCGTGGCGGATGTCTACGGCAACACCGAAGTGCCGCTGTACGTGATGAACGTGGCCTACCCGGTGATCGACAGCGAGGTGCTGCGCTTTTGCGCCGGCAAGCGTGCGGTGCTGGTGGTGGAAGAAGGCCAGCCCAACTTCATCGAGCAGAACATTGCCAGCATCCTGCGCCAGGCCGGCCACGCCACCGCGCTGCATGGCAAGGACATGCTGCCCATGGCCGGCGAGTACACCGCGGCCGAGTTGCTCAAGGGCGCGCAGGCGTTTCTGGCGCACTGCGGGCACGCGGCAGCGGCACCTTCGCCAGCGCCGGTGCCCGCACCGGCCGAGCATGGCGTGATCCCCATCCAGCCCGTGGCGGCGAGCGTGCACGCCCGCCCGCCGGGTTTTTGCACGGGCTGCCCCGAGCGCCCGATCTTCACCGCGATGAAGCTGGTGGAGCGCGAGCTGGGCGAGCACCATGTCAGCGCCGACATCGGCTGCCACCTGTTCTCGATCCTGCCGCCCTTCAACCTGGGCAACACCACGATGGGCTATGGCCTGGGCGCGGCAGGCGCCTCGGCGCTGAACGCCCCGGCGGGCAAGCGCGCCATCAGCGTGATGGGCGATGGTGGCTTCTGGCACAACGGCCTGACCAGCGGCATCGCCAACGCGGTGTTCAACCGCAGCGACAACCTCACCATCGTCGTCGACAACAGCTACACCTCGGCCACCGGCGGGCAGGACATCCTGTCGTCCCAGGCGCGCAACCCCACGCGCAGCACGGGCCATGCCATCGAGGCGGCGGTGCGTGGCGTGGGGGTGAACTGGGTGCGCACGCTGCGCCGCACCTACGACCTGGCCGGCATGCGCGACACGCTCAAGGCCGCGCTGACCACCCAGGAACGCGGCCCCAAGGTGCTGATCGCGCAGAGCGAATGCATGCTCAACAAGCAGCGGCGCGAGAAGCCGCTGTTGCGCCGTGCGGTGGCCTCGGGCGAGCGTGTGGTGCGCGAGCGCTTTGGCGTCGATTCGGACACCTGCACCGGCGACCACTCCTGCATCCGCCTCTCGGGCTGCCCCTCGCTGTCGATCAAGGCCAACCCCGATCCGCTGCGCACCGATCCGGTGGCCACGGTGCTCGATTCCTGCGTGGGTTGCGGCCTGTGCGGCGAGGTGTCGCACGCGGCCGTGCTGTGCCCGTCCTTCTACCGCGCGCGCATCGTCAGCAACCCCACGTGGTGGGATCGCCTGCGCCAGACGCTGCGCCAGGCGGTGATCGGGCCCTTGCAGCGGCGCCGCGCGCGGGCGTTGGCCCAACTGTCCTTTTGAGGTGAGTGCAACCGTGCCAAGTCAAAGCCAGCGGGCCGGGCACCGGGCCGCTCCCGAGCCGGCCCGCGCCCCCTCGGGGGACCGACCGACGTCGCCGGCGGGCGAGCGGCTGACAGAACCCATCAAGATCGCCATCCTCGCCATGGGCGGCGAGGGTGGGGGCGTGCTGGCCGACTGGATCGTCGACCTGGGCGAGCACAACGGCCACATCGCCCAGACCACCTCGGTGCCGGGCGTGGCGCAGCGCACCGGGGCCACGATCTACTACGTGGAGCTGTTCCCGCGGGCACGGGCCGAGCGCGACGGCGGCCGGCCGGTGCTGGCGCTGATGCCGCTGCCGGGCGACGTGGACCTGGTGCTCGCCTCCGAATTGATGGAAGCCGGCCGCGCGGTGCAGCGCGGGCTGGTGACGCCGGACCGCACCACGCTGGTGGCGTCCAGCCACCGGGTGTATTCGATCGCCGAGAAGGCCGCGATGGGCGACGGCCGGGCGGACAGCGCGCAGTTGCTGGGCCATGCCCGCCGGGCCGCCAGCCGCCTGGTGTGCTTCGACATGGCGCAGGCGGCCGAAGACGCCGGCAGCGTGATCAGCGCCGTGCTTTTCGGTGCGCTGGCGGGCACCGGCGTGCTGCCGTTTTCGCGGGCGCAGTTCGAGGCCACGATCGAGCGTGGCGGCGTGGGGGTGAAGCCCAGCCTGCGGGCCTTCGCGGTGGCGCATGAGCGCGTGGCCAATGGCGCGGCCGCCGAGGCCACGCCCGCCGAGGCCGCGTCCGCCGCCAGGGCCGCTGCCGTGCCGCGAGATGGCCGCGTCCGCGCGCTGCTCGAGCGCATCGACCAGGGCTTCCCGGTCGCCGCGAAGCCCCTGCTGATCGAAGGCGTGCGCCGCCTCGTTGACTACCAGGACCCGGCGTACGCGGCGCAATACCTCGATCGCCTGCAGGCCCTGTGCCAGACGCCGCAGGCCGACCGGTGCTTGCCCGAAGCGGCGCGCCACCTGGCGCTGTGGATGAGCTACGAGGACACCGTGCGCGTGGCCGAATTGAAGACCCGCGACACGCGCTTCGCCCGGGTGCGCAGCGAGCTGCGGCTGGGCGACACCACGCCGCTGGACCTGCACGAGTTCATGCACCCGCGGGTGGAAGAAATCTGCGACACGCTGCCCGCTGGCCTGGGCCGCTGGCTGGCCGGTGCCGGCTGGCCGCGCCGCGTGGTCGAGCGCTTCACTCGGCAGGGCCGCACGGTGGCCACCACCTCGTTGCGTGGCTTCCTGCTGCTCTACACCGTGTCTGCCTTGAAGCGCTGGCGCCGTGGCAGCCTGCGCTTTGCCGTGGAGACCCGGCGCATCGAGCAGTGGCTCGCGCAGGTGCAGGCCGCCGCCGCGCTGAACCCGCAGCTCGCGGTGGAGGTGGCGCGCTGCCAGAACCTGGTCAAGGGCTATGGCGACACCCATGCGCGCGGCCTGCGCAACTTCGAGACGCTGATGGCCGTGGTGCAGCGGGCCGGCGCCGCGCTGGCCCCGGCCACCTTGCGCGAGTTGCGCGATGCGGCATTGGCCGACGAACATGGCCGCCAGCTGCAGGCCGCACTCCAGCGCCATGCGCTGGCTTGATCCAACACCCACACCATGACGCCGTCCACCCCCGCCACCTTGCAACTTCGCGTCGACGAGGCGCGCGAGTTGAACCCCTTGATCCGCCTGCTGCGCCTGAGCGCGCCCGATGGCGCCGCGCTGCCCGGCTTCACGCCCGGCGCGCATGTGCGCGTGCAGGTCACGCTGCCAGGGGGCCAGGCCGATTGGCGGCACTACTCGCTGGTCAACGCCTCCACGGCGGCGGCCGCCAGCGCAGCGCCGCGGCACTACCTGATCGCCGTGCGCCGAGACGACCAGGGTCGCGGCGGCTCGCGCTACATGCACCAGCAGGTGCAGGTGGGCCAGGTCATGACGGTCGAGGTGCCGCGCAATGAATTCGAGCTGGACCATCCCGCCGGCTGTGCCGTGCTGGTGGCCGGAGGCATCGGCGTCACGCCGCTGGTGGGCATGGCCGCGCAACGCATCGCCGATGGTGCCGCGGTGCGCATGCACTACGCCGGCCGCAGCCGTTCGCAGATGGCCTTCCTGCCCGAGTTGCAGGGCTTGCTGCACGCCGCGCTGCACGTGCACGCCGACGATGAGGCCGGCGCGCCGCTGGACGTGGAGGCGCTGCTCGACGCGTGCAGCGCGACGGACGAGCTGTTCGTCTGCGGCCCCAAGCCCCTGCTCGATGCCGTGCTGGCCAGGACCCATGCCCGCGGCTGGGCCCGCGAGCGGGTGCATTTCGAGGTCTTCGCGCCCGCCACCGTGGCGGCGGGGGACCATGCCTTCGAGGTGCTGCTGGCGCAGGACGGCCGCACGGTGCAGGTGAAGGCCGATCAGTCCATCCTCGACGCATTGATCGACGCCGGTTGCGACCCGCTGTTCGACTGCAAGCGCGGGGAGTGCGGCGTGTGCGCCGTGCCGGTGATCGAAGGCGACATCGACCACCGCGACTATGTGCTGAGCGAGAGTGAGCGCCAGGCCGGCAAGGTGATCCAGATCTGCATCTCGCGCTGCAAGGGCCGGCGCCTGGTGCTCGACCTTTGACAAGCACGCCAGCCCGCATCGACAAGGACACGCCATGAGCAAGTACCAGGGTCAACCCGATGCCATCCGCGCCCTCGTGCGCGACACCGAGGTGCACAAGGACGCCTACATCGACCAGGAAGTCTTCGAGCTGGAGATGGAGCACCTGTTCGCCAACACCTGGGTCTACGTGGGCCACGCCAGCCAGGTGCCGAACAAGGGCGATTTCTACACCACCACCGTCGGCACGCAGCCGGTGGTGATGGTGCGCCACACCGACAACAGCGTGAAGGTGCTCTACAACCGCTGCCCGCACAAGGGCGTGAAGGTCGCGGGCGAGGTGTGCGGCAATACCGGCAAGTTCTTCCGCTGCCCCTATCACGCCTGGACGTTCAAGACCGACGGCAGCCTGCTGTCCATCCCGCTGAAGAAGGGCTACGACCACGTCGGCTTCGAGCAGTGCGAAGCCAGCCAGGGCATGGCCGCGGTCAGCGCCGTGCACGTTCATCGCGACTTCGTGTTCTGCCGCCTGAACGCCGAGGGCGTGAGCTTCGAGGCCTACTTCGGCAATTCGCTGTCGACCATCGACAACATGGTCGACCGCTCGCCCGAAGGCCAGCTGCAGATCGCCGGCGGGGTGCTGCGCTACCTGCACCACTGCAACTGGAAGATGCTGGTGGACAACCAGACCGACACCTGCCATCCCATGGTGGCGCACGAGTCGTCCGCCGGCACGGCGGTTCGGGTGTGGAATGAAGCCCCGCCCGGCACGCCCAAGCCCATGGCGGTGGAGCTGTTCGCGCCGTTCATGAGCCCCTACGAATTCTTCGAGAAGATGGGCATTCGCGTCTGGGACAACGGTCACGGCCACACCGGCGTGGCCGACTCCATCCACGCGGCCTATTCGCCCGTGCCGGGCTACTGGGAGCAGATGGTGGCGGCGTATGGCGAAGCGCGCGCCCGGCAGATCCTGGGCGAAGTGCGGCACAACACGGTCTACTGGCCCAACATCATGATCAAGGGGCCGATCCAGACCCTGCGGCGGTTCTTGCCCATCGCGGCCGACCGCACCCTGGTCGAATCCTGGACCTTCCGCCTGGTGGGGGCACCCGACATGCTGCTCGAGCGCACCCTGATGTACAACCGCCTGGTGAACGCACCCACGTCGGTGGTGGGGCACGACGACCTGGAGATGTACGAGCGTGCGCAAGAAGGCCTGCACGCCCGCGGCCGCGATTGGGTGAACGTCGCGCGGCTGTTCGATCCGGCCGAACACGGCCAGACCGACGTGGCCACCAACGGCACCAACGAGTGGCAGATGCGCAACCAGTTCCGCGCCTGGGCCAAGTACATGACGGCGACGATGACGCAGGAGGACCGGACATGAGCCCATTCGACCGCCAGGCCCTGATCGACTTCGTCCATGCCGAGGCGCGCATGCTCGACGAGCAGCGCTTCGAGGACTGGCTCGCGCTGTTCACCGACGACGGCCACTACTGGATGCCGCTGGCCCCGGGCCAGACCGACCCGCGCCTGCACACCTCGCTGCTGTACGAGGACAAGCTGCTGCTGCGCGTGCGCGTGGAGCGCCTGGCGGGTGCGCGCACCTTCTCGCAGCAGCCGCGCAGCCGCTGCCATCACCTGCTGCAGCAGCCCACGGTCGAGAGTGCCGACGATGCCGCTGGGCGTTACGCCGTGCGCAGCGCCTTCCACTATGTCGAGACGCGCCTGGACACGCAGACCCTGTTTGCCGGCTGGGCCACGCACGACCTGGTGGTGATCGATGGCGCACTGCGCATCCAGCAAAAGCGCGTGGACCTGGTCAATTGCGATGCGGCCTTCGGCAACATCAACCTGTTCATGTGAGCGGCGCCCGCCCTGGCCGATGAAACCCGTCCGATGAGCACCGTGGCCAACACCGTCGCCCAGGCCTTTGCGCTCGCTGCCCGGCAGCACGGGCAGCGCCCGTTCGTGGGCCTGCTGCCCGAGACGGCGGCCATCTATGGCGTGCCCGCGGGCGAGATCGCCTATGCCGATGCGCAGGCGCAGATCGAGCGCTTGCGCCAGGCCTATGCGGCAGCAGGCTATGGCCATGGCCACCGCGTGGGGCTGCAGCTGGAGAACCGCCCGGCCTTCTTCCTGCACTGGTTCGCGCTGAATGGCCTGGGCGTGTCGGTGGTGCCGATCAACGCCGACCTGCGCTCGGCCGAGCTCGAGTACCTGGTGGCCCACAGCGAGATTGCGCTGGCCATTGCGCCCGCCGCGCGCCATGCGGTGCTGCGCGCTGCGGCCCAGGTGACCGGACGCGCGCTTCAGGTGATGGGTGCGGATGACGCGCCGCCCACCGCGCCCTTCACGGCACCACTGGCCTCGGCGCCCATCGGCGTGCGCACCGAGTGCGCGCTGCTCTACACCTCGGGCACCACGGGCCAGCCCAAGGGCTGCATCCTGCACAACCGCTACTTCCTGCAGGCTGGCGCCTGGTACGCCGGCATCGGAGGCCTGGCCCGGCTGCACGTCGGTGTCGAGCGCATGCTCACGCCGCTGCCGCTGGTGCACATGAACGCGATGGCCTATTCGACGATGGCCATGGTGCTCACGGGGGGTTGCCTGATCCTGCTCGATCGCTTCCACCCGAGCAGCTGGTGGGCCAGCGTGCGTGAGTCGCGGGCCACGGTGGTGCACTACCTGGGCGTGATGCCTGCGATGTTGATGAAGGCCGCGGCTGGCGCGCAAGATCTGCAGCACGCCGTGCGCTTCGGCTTCGGTGCGGGCGTGGATCGCAGTCTGCACGCGCCTTTCGAACGACGCTTCGGATTCCCGCTGCTGGAGGCCTGGGCCATGACCGAGACCGGCGCCGGCGCCGTGGTCATCGCCAACCACGAGCCCCGCCTCACAGGCAGCAGCTGCTTCGGTCGAGAGGGCCATGATGTGCAAGTGCGCCTGGTGGCCGACAGCGGCGCCGAGCCCGCGGTCGACGAGCCCGGCGAAATGCTGGTGCGCCACGCCGGCGACGACCCGCGCGACGGCTTCTTTGCCGGCTACCTGAAGGACGAGGCGGCCACCGCCGAAGCCTGGGCGGATGGCTGGTTCCACACCGGTGACATCGTACGCCGCGGTGCCGATGGCCAGCTGCATTTCATCGACCGGCGCAAGAACGTGATCCGCCGCAGCGGCGAGAACATCTCTGCCGTCGAGGTGGAAAGCGTGCTGTTGCAGCACCCCGGCGTGAAGGCGGCCGCGGTGGCCGCCGTGCCCGACGCAATCCGCGGCGACGAGGTGCTGGCCTGCATCGTGCCGGTCATGCCGCTGGCCGATGGTGCGGCGCGCAGCGTGCTGGCCACCGAGTTGGTGGCATGGTGTCTGGCCCGCCTGGCCTACTTCAAGGCGCCGGGCCACGTCGCCTTCGTCGAGGCGCTGCCGCTCACCGCGTCGCAGAAGGTGCAGCGCGGCGAGCTGAAGACCTTGGCCGCCGCGATGCTGGGCCAGCCGGGCTGCGTCGATACGCAGTCGCTGAAGCGCAGGCCCACATGAGCTTCATCCGCCAGGGCTACGACGGTGTGGCGGTGACGGTGCCCGTGACCGTGCCGTATGAGCGCTATTCGACCAAGACCGCGCACTGGTTCATCGGCCAGGCGCTGCAGGCCCTGGTGCAGCAATCGGGGTTGGCCAAGGCGCAGATCGATGGGCTGACGGTGAGCAGCTTCTCGCTGGCGCCGGACACGGCGGTGGGCGTCACGCAGCACCTGGGTGTGTCGCCGCGCTGGCTTGATCACATCCCCACCGGCGGCGCATCGGGCGTGATGTCGCTGCGCCGCGCCGCGCGCGCCGTGCAGGCGGGCGACGCCGACGTGGTGGCCTGCATCGCGGCGGACACCAACCATGTCGATTCCTTCCGCGCCACGCTGGGCAGTTTCAGCAACTTCGCGCGCGACGCCAGCTACCCCTATGGCTCGGGCGGACCGAACTCGATCTTCGCGTTCATCACCGCCAATTACATGCGCAGGTTCGGTGCCCGGCGCGAGGACTTCGGCCGCATCGCGGTGGACCAGCGCCACAACGCGCTGAAGAACCCGCATGCCATGTTCAAGAAGCCGCTCACGCTGGACGAGTACATGGCTGCGCGGCCCATCTCCGACCCCATCCACCTCTTTGATTGCGTGATGCCTTGCGCCGGGGCCGAGGGTTTCCTGGTGATGCGCGAGGAGCGTGCGCGCGACCTGGGCCTGCCGCACGCGCTGGTGCGCGGCGCCATCGAGCGCCACAACGCCTATGCCGACGACCCGGTGATGGTGCGCGGCGGTTGGCTGGTGGACCGCGACGAGCTGTATGCCCAGGCCGGCGCCGTGCCTGCCGAGGTGGATTTCGTGCAGACCTACGACGACTATCCCGTCATCGTGATGCTGCAGTTCGAGGACCTGGGTTTCTGCGCCAAGGGCGAAGGCCCGGCCTTTGTCCGCGCGCACCGGATGACGCACGACGGCAGCTTTCCCAACAACACCAGTGGCGGCCAGCTCTCGGCCGGCCAGGCCGGCGCGGCCGGTGGCTTCCTCGGCATGACCGAGGCCATCCGCCAGCTCACTGGGCAGGCCGGACCACGTTCTGTCCCCGGTGCGAAGTTGGGCCTGGTGACGGGCTTTGGCATGGTCACCTACGACCGTTGCTTGTGCACCGGCGCGGTGTTGCTGGGGAGCACGGCATGAGTCGAAGCCAGAGCCCGCGCGCCCGGCCGCCCGAAGCCGGGCTCATCCCCTCGGGGGATCGGCCGGGGTACTCCACGGACGAGGGGCTCCAATGACCATGCCCTTGATGAAGCCCAGGCGCAAGAACCCGATCCTGCGGACGCGGCAGATGAACCTGCCGCCCGGCTCGCGTGGCCGCGTGGCGCTGAACCTCACGGCGGCGGCGGCCGAGGGCCGCTTCGAGCTGCAGGTGTGCCAGGATTGCCTGGCGGTGCAGTACCCACCTCGCGAAGCCTGCCACCGCTGCCTGTCGGCGCGCCTGAAGTGGCGGGCGCAATCGGGCGAGGGCACGCTGCTGGGCATCACCACGCTGCACCACAGCAACGATCCGTTCTTCCGCGAGCGCCTGCCCTGGCGGCTGGGCCTGGTGCAGCTGGATGCAGGCCCGTCGCTGATCGTGCACCTGCACGGTGAGGTGGGCGATGCGCCCACGGCAGTGCGGGTGGGCGCGCGGCTGGACCGCGCGGGCCAGGCGGTGCTGATCGGATTTCCGAAGGAAGGAACAGAACACATGGCGGACGACAAGATGCTGCGCGAGATGAGCTGCGACCCCAAGTTCCGCAAGGTGCTGGTCACCGACGGCAAGACGGCCGTGGGCCAGGCCATCGTGCAGGCCCTGGTGAAGGCCGGCGCCGACATCGTCTGGGTCGGCCATGCCGAGCCCTGGAAGAAGCTGCCCGGCTTCGACGACATCGCCGCGCTGCCGCAGGTGACGATGGTGCCGCTGGACCTGACCAATGGCCGCTCGGTGACCGAACTGGCCGGCGAGATCGGTGGCAAGGTGGACATCGTGATCAACAACGCCGAGTTGCACCGCACGCACGGCATCGCCTCGCGCCGCGGCACCGATGTGGCCAAGGCCGAGATGGACATCAACTACTTCGGCCTGCTGCGCCTGGCGCAGGAGTTCGGCCCCGCGCTCAAGGGCCGCTCGGCCGATGGCGAGATCGGCGCGACGGCCTGGGTGAATCTGTTGTCGGTCTATGCGCTGAGCAACTACCCGAGCCACGGCACCTTCTCCGCGTCCAAGGCGGCGGCGCATTCGCTGGCGCAGTGCCTGCGCGCGGAGATGCGGCCGGCCGGCATCCGCGTGGTGAACGTGTTTCCCGGGCCCATCGACGACGAGTGGAACCAGAACCTGCCGCCGCCCAAGGTGGCACCGGCCGTGCTGGCCAGCGCCATCGTCAAGGCGCTGCGCGAGGGCCTCGAGGATGTGTATCCCGGCGACGTGGCCCAGGAGTGGCTGGAGCGCTGGCGCGAGAACCCCAAAGTGCTCGAGCGCGAGCTCGCGGCCGGAGGGTCGTGACATGCAAGGTACTCAGACTTCCTCCGTGCTCGGCGCCCTGGTGGCTGCGATGACGAGCGGCCGCATCCGGGTGGTCGACCTGACGCAGACGCTCACGCCCGAGTTTCCGCAGATCGCGCTGCCGCCCGAGATGGGGCAGTGCTGGCCCTTCCGCATCGAGGAGGTCTCGGCCTACGACGAGCGCGGCCCGGGCTGGTACTGGAACAACTTCTCCTGTGGCGAGCACACCGGCACGCACTTCGATGCGCCCATCCACTGGATCTCGGGCCGCGACCTGCCCCACAACGCGGTGGACACCATCCCGCCCCAGCACTTCGTGGCGCCGGCCTGCGTGATCGATTGCGCCACGCAGGCCGCCGCCAATCCCGACTACCTGCTCAGCGTGGCCGACATCGAGGGCTTCGAGGCGCAGCATGGCCGCATCCCGGCCGGTGCCTGGGTGCTGATGCGCAGCGACTGGTCCAAGCGCCAGGACCCCGAGGCCTACCAGAACTTCGACGAGACCGGCCAGCACACGCCCGGCCCCAGCGCCGAGGCGGCGCAGTTCCTGGTGGAGCAGCGCGACGTGCTCGGCTTCGGCTCGGAGGCCATCGGCACCGACGCCGGCCAGGGCTACCACCTGCGCCCGCCTTACCCCTGCCACTACTACATGCACGGCGCCGGCCGCTATGGCCTGCAATGCCTGTGCAACCTCGACCAGCTGCCACCCACTGGCGCGGTGCTGATCTGCCCGCCGCTGAAGATCCAGAAGGGCAGCGGCAGCCCCTTGCGCGTGCTGGCGCTGGTGGAAAGTCAGTCATGACGGCCGTGGTCACAGGCGGCAGCGCCGGCATCGGGCGGGCGATTTGCGAAGACCTGCTCGCGCGCGGTCACGAGGTGGTGTCGCTGGCCCGCCGCGCCTGCGACATCGCCCACCCCAAGCTGCACAGCATCGAAGTGGACCTGAGCGACCGCGCCGCCACCGCCCAGGCCGTGGCCGAGCTGGTGCGACGCTTCGACGTGACCACCGTGGTGCACAACGCCGGCGTGATCCGCGCCGCGCTGCTGCCCGAGGTGAAGCTCGAGGACCTCGATGCGCTGGTCGAGCTGCACCTGGGCTGCGCCGTGCAACTGGTGCAGGCCGCCTTGCCGGCGATGAAGCGGGCGCAGTTCGGCCGCGTGATCCTGATGTCCTCGCGCGCCGCGGGCGGCATGCCCACGCGCACCAGCTACTCGGCCACCAAGGCCGGCATGCTGGGCATGGCACGCACCTGGGCGCTGGAACTGGCAGGCGACGGCATCACCGTCAACGTGGTGGCCCCGGGCCCTATCCGCACCGACATGTTCTTCGACGTGGTGCCCGAAGGCAGCGAGCAGGAGCGCCAGCTCGCCGCATCCATCCCCGTCAAACGCCTGGGCGAATCGGCCGATGTGGCCCGCGCCGTGGCCTTCTTCGCCGACCCGGCCAACGGTTTCGTGACCGGGCAGGTTTTGTACGTCTGCGGCGGCACCAGCGTCGGCAGCCTCAAGCTCTGATCCCTGCCGGGATTTGTTTTCTACCCTCCAACGAAGGATCGCACCATGAAGACCTTGACTCGAATTGCAGCCGCCTTGACCCTGGGCGTGGGCCTGAGCGCTCAGGCACTGGCCGCCGACCTGAAGGTCGGCTTCATCACCTCGCTGTCCGGGCCGGTGTCCTCGCTGGGCATTCCCTACGCCAAGGGCATGCAGGCCGCCATTGCATTCAAGGGCGAGATCAATGGCCGCAAGGTACACCTCATCCAGCTGGACGATGCGTCGGATCCGTCCACCGCCGCGCGCAACGCCCGCAAGTTGATCGACGAGGACAAGGTCGACGTGATCATCGGCACCGCCGGCTCGCCGGGTTCGCTGGCCATCGCCGCGGTGGCGCGCGAGAAGCAGACCCAACTCATCGCCATCGGCAACGCCAACCTGGCGGGTGAAGAAGGCGCCTGGATGGTGACCGTGCCGCAACCCGCCCCGCTGATGATCAACGCCGTGATCGAGCACATGAAGAAGGACGGCGTGAAGACGGTGGGCTACATCGGCTTTTCCGACCCCTGGGGCGACCTGGTCTACGACTCGCTGATGAAGGGCGCCGAGGCCGCCGGCATCAAGGTGCTCACCAACGAGCGCTATGCGCGCGCCGACACCTCCGTCACTGGCCAGGTGCTGAAGATCGTGGCCGCGCGCCCCGATGCGGTGCTCACGGGCGGCTCGGGCACGCCCGGCGCGCTGCCCTACCTGGCCTTGGCCGAGCGCGGCTTCAAAGGCAAGCTCTACGGCACGCATGCGCTGATCAACCCCGACTTCGTGCGGGTGGGTGGTGCCTCGGTGGAGGGCCTGCTGGCGCCCACGGGCCCGGTGGTGGTGGCCGAGCAGTTGCCGGCCTCGAGCCCGGTGCGCAAGGTGGCGATGGACTTTCGCGCGGCCTACCAGAAGGCCCATGGTGCACCGGCCAACGATGCGTTCTCGGCCTACTCGTTCGATGCGTGGCTGCTGTTCGCCGACGCCGCGGCCCGTGCGGGTGCGGCCAGCAAGGCCGAGCCCGGCACGGCGCAGTTCCGCGCGGCGCTGCACGAGGCCGTCATCAGCACCAAGGAGCTGGTGGGCACGCACGGCGTGTACAACCTGCGGGCCGACAGCCGTTATGGCTCGGACGAACGCGCCCGCGTGATCGTCAAGCTCGAAAAGGGCCAGTGGAAGCTGGTGCCCTGACCGCCCCCTTCGAAGCTGACCTGCCGCGCGCCATGAGCTACCGCCGCCACGACATCGCCCGGATGGTGCAGGACGATCGCGTGCACCGCGATCTGTACCTCAGCCCGGAGCTGTTTGCGCTGGAGCAGCGGCACTTCTTCGCCAACACCTGGAGTTACCTCGGCCACACCAGCCAGGTGCCCCAGGTGGGCGACTACCTGGCGGTGGACATCGCGGGGCGCCCGTTGCTGATGGTGCGCCAGCCCGATGGCGGCATCCGCGTGCTGCACAACCGCTGCCCGCACAAGGGTTCGCCACTGGCCAGCGATGCCTGCGGCAACGTGGGTAAGTTCATCCGTTGCCCCTACCATGCCTGGACCTTCAAGCTCGACGGCGCGCCGCTGGCGGTGCCCTTGAAGGCGGGCTACGAAGGCACGGCGCTGAAGGACTGCGAATCGGGCCAGGGCATGGCCGCGTGCAGGCACGTGGCCGCGTACCGCGACTTCGTCTTCGTCAAGCTCGGCGATGCGGGCCCGGGCTTCGAGGCCTATTTCGGCGAGGCGCTGCGCAGCATCGACAACCTGGTGGACCGCTCACCCGTGGGCCGCCTGCGTGTCGAAGGCGGCGTGCTGCGCAACATCATCCACTGCAACTGGAAGATGTACCTGGAGAACATCAACGACACGGTGCACCCGCTGTCCACGCACGAGTCGGCCACTGCGGCGGCGGCCGCGCTGTGGCAGGGCCAGCCCGCCGATGCACCCAAGCCGATGGCGATGGAGCAGATCCTGCCCTTCGGCGCGGGCTTCGACTTCTTCGACCGCATGGGCGGCCGCGTCTACCCCAACGGCCACAGTGTGCTGGGGGTGAACTTCAGCATCCACTCCGGCTACGCGCAGTTGCCCGAATACGAGGCGGCCCTGCGCGCGGCGCACGGCGAGCAGCGCGCCACCGAGGTGCTGCAGCACTCGCCACAGAACGCGGTGTGCTTTCCCAGCCTGTCGGTGAAGGGGTCACCACAGGCCATCCGCGTGATCCGGCCGCTGGCGGCCGACAAGACGCTGCTGGAGGCCTGGAGCTTTCGCGTCGAGGGCGCGCCCGAGCTGCTGTTCGAGCGCTCGATGATGTACAACCGGCTGGTGTTCTCACCCATGTCGGTGGTGGCACACGACGACGTGCACCTGTTCGAGGGCATGCAGCGTGCGCTGCGGGCCGATGGCAACGACTGGATCAGCCTGCACCGCAATTTCCAACCGGACGAGCGGACGCAGGGCACGCTGGACTGCAATGGCACCAACGAGCTGCTGATGCGCAACCAGTTCCGCGCCTGGGCGCAGTTCATGGCCCTGACGATGGAGGACTGATCGCATGAGCCCCGCACGGCCGCCCGATGGGGCGACTTCCCTCCTGGAGGAACAGGGCCACAGGCCCAAGGGTGCTCCATCGAGTGCCGCCACCGAACGCGAACTGCAGGATTTCATCGTCCAGGAGGCGCGTCTCATCGACACCCGCCAGCTCGACGACTGGCTGGCGCTGTTCGCCGACAATGGTCGTTATTGGATTCCGTTGAACGGCGCGGCGCAATCCGAAGGCGACGCGGTGAACGCGCTGGCCGATGAAGACCGCCTGCTGTTGTCGCTGCGCATCGAGCGGCTGAAGAACCCGCGCGCCCACTCCCAGCGCCCGCCCAGCCAATGCCAGCATGTGCTGCAGACGCCGCGGCTGGTGCGGGCCGATGAGCCGACCGGGCGCTACGAGCTGCTCACCCCGTTCCTGTATGTCGAAGCCCAGGGGGATCGACAGCAGCTGTTGACCGGCACCTTGCGCCACCGACTGGTGAGGCACGATGGCGGCCTGAGGATCGAGCTCAAGCGGGTTGATCTGCTCAATGCCGGCGAGGCCCTGCCCGCCATCCAGCTCTTTCCCTGACCTGTTTTCACCACTACCCCCCCAACCTTTCACCGGAGCCATACCCATGAAGAAGCTGATCCGTTCTGCGGCCCTTGCCGTCTGCACCATGGCGCTGGCCGCCAGCACCCTGGCCGCCGACCTCAAGGTGGGGCTGAGCGTCTCCTTGTCCGGCCCCAACTCGTCCTTGGGCATCCCTTACGCCAAGGGCATGCAGGCCGCTTTGGCCTACAAGGGTGAGATCGGTGGACGCAAGGTGCAGTTGATCGTGCTGGACGATGCGTCCGACCCGACCACGGCGGGTCGCAATGCGCGCAAGCTGATCGAGGAGGACAAGGTCGACGTGCTGATGGGCACTTCCGGTGTGCCGGCCGCCATTGCGATGGCGCAGGTGGGCAAGGAGGCCAAGGCGCCGATGATCGGCTTGTCGCCCATCTCGATCGACCCTGCCGACAACCCCTGGGTGATGACGGTGGCGCAGCCGACGCAGCTGATGGTGGACGCCGTGGTCGAGCGCATGAAGCGCAACGGCGTGAAGACCGTGGGCTACATCGGCTTCACCGATGCCTGGGGCGACCTGGTCTACAACGCGCTGATCAAGGCCGCCGAACCGGCCGGCATCAAGGTGCTGACCAACGAGCGCTATGCGCGGGCCGATGCCTCCGTCACCGGCCAGATCCTGAAGATCGTGGCGCTGCGGCCGGACGCGGTGATGACGGGCGGCGCTGGCACCCCGGGTGCTTTGCCTTTCCTGGCCCTGGCCGAACGCGGCTTCAAGGGCGGCGTGTATGGACAGCACGGCCTGATCAACCCGGACTTCATCCGCGTGGCGGGCGCGGCGGGCAATGGCGCGCTGATGCCCACCGGGCCGGTGATCGTGGCCGAACAGTTGCCGGCCGACCACCCCACCAGGAAGATGGCGCTGGACTTCCGCGCCGTGTTCCAGAAGGTGAACAACGCGCCGTCCACCGACGCGTTCTCGGCCTACTCGTTCGACGGCTGGCTGGTCTTTGCCGATGCGGCCGCGCGCGCCCTGCAGGCCACCAAGGCCGAGCCAGGCACGGCGGAGTTCCGCCTGGCGCTGCGCGACGCGATCATGAGCGTGAAGGAGGTGGTGGGCACGCACGGCGTCTACAACTTCAAGCCGGGCAATCTGTACGGCGTGGACAACCGCGCGCGGGTGATCGTCAAGCTCGAAAACGGCCAGTGGAAGCTGGCACCTTGAGGTTTCAGCCGCCCGCGAACGGAGACGCTGAATGACTTGGGACGTGGCGCTGATCCTGGCCATCGACGGCCTGGCCAACGGGGCGGTGTACCTGCTGGCCGGGCTGGGTCTGGTGCTGATCTTTTCCGTGACGCGGGTGGTGTTCGTGCCCTTCGGCGATGTGGTGGCCTTCGCCGCGCTGTCGCTGGCCGCTTTCGAGACCGGCCGCACGCCGGCCACGATCGGCCTGGTGGCCACGCTGGCCACGCTGGCCGTGAGCGTCGAGGTGGTGAGCCTGGTGCGCCAGGGTGAGTTGGCGCGGCTGCCCCGCGCGCTGCTCGGCTGGGGCGTGCTGCCGGCGCTGCCATGTCTGGCCGCATGGGCGATTTCGGGCACGGCCGCGCCGGCGGTGCTGCGCATCGCGGTGGCCATCGCGCTGGTGGTGCCCATCACGCCCCTGGTGGCGCGTGTGGCGCTGCAGCCCATCGCCGATGCCTCGGTGCTGGTGCTGCTGATCGCCTCGCTGGCGCTGCACTTCCTGCTCTCGGGACTGGGCCTGCTCTTCTTCGGGCCGGAGGGCTCGCGCACCGGGCCGCTGGCCGACGGGGCCTTGACGCTGCCCGGCGGCTTCCCGCTCAGCGCGCAGGTGATGCTGATGATCGCGGCGGCGCTGGTGCTCAGCGCAATGTTCTACCTGCTGTTCGAGCGCACCGTGGCCGGCAAGGCGCTGCGCGCCACGGCGGTGAACCGCGTGGGCGCGCGCCTGGTGGGCATCCGACCGGCGCGCACGGCCTTGCTGGCCTACACGCTGGCGGGCCTGCTGGCCGGGCTGATCGGCGTGCTGGTGGCGCCGGTGACAACGATGTACTACGACTCGGGCTTCCTGATCGGCCTGAAGGCCTTCGTGGCCGCCATCATCGGCGGCCTGGTGAGCTACCCGCTCACGGCCATCGGCGCGCTGGCGGTGGGTGCGGTGGAGAGCTTCGCTTCGTTCTGGAGCGGGGCCTTCAAGGACGTGATCGTGTTCAGCCTGCTGATCCCGGTGTTGATGCTGCGCTCCTTCATGGCGCGGCACGATGAGGAAGACGCCGAGGAGATCGACCAATGAATGTGCGCCATCTCTTCATGGGTGGCCTGGTGCTGGCGCTGGCTGTGGTGCCCCAATGGCTGGGCAACTTCGCCGTCTCGCTGCTCAACGATGTGGGCATCGGCGCGCTGGTGGCCCTCGGGTTGGTGCTGCTCACCGGCGTGGGCGGGGCCACTTCTTTCGGGCAGGCGGCCTTTGTCGGTATCTCGGCCTATGGCACCGCCTGGCTCACCACCACGCAGGGCGCATCGCCCTGGCTGGGCCTGCTGTTCGGCCTGGGTCTCACCGCGTTGGCCGCACTGGCCATCGGCATGCTGACGCTCCGCCTTGGCGGCCACTTCCTGCCGCTGTCCACCATCGCCTGGGGCCTGTCGATCGCGCTGCTGTTCGGCAACATGGACGCGCTGGGCCGCCACACGGGGCTGTCCAACATCCCGCCGCTGAAGCTGGGTGGCTGGTCGCTGGCCGACCCGCGCTCGATGTACTACCTGATCTGGCTGCTGCTCGGGCTGGCCTTACTGTTCTGCCGCAACCTGCTGGCATCGCGCCCGGGCCGCGCCATCCGCGGGCTGCGCGGGGGTTCCACGCTGCTGGCCAGCGTGGGGGCCGATGCCTTCCGCGTGCGCCTGACGCTGTTCGTGCTGGCCGCGCTGCTGGCCGGCCTGGCCGGTTGGTTGTATGCGCACATGAACCGCTTCGTCAGCCCCTCGCCCTTCGATGTGCGCGCCAGCATCGAATACCTGTTGATGGCCGTGGCCGGAGGGCTCGGGCAGCTCAGCGGCGCGCTGGTGGGCTCGGCGCTGGTGCTGATTCTGAAGAACGGCTTGCAGGACGCACTGCCGCTGATCACCCAGCGCGGCGGGCAGCTCGAAGGGGTGGTGTTCGCGATCCTGTTCATCGTGCTGCTGCAGCGCGCTCGCGGCGGTCTGATGGGCTATGCCTCGCGCTGGTGGCACGGCCGCTTTCCGCCGACGCAGCAAGTGGCCTCGATGGGTCATTTGGCGGACCCCTTGCCCCGACGTGCCTTGCCCGCGCGCGGTGAGGCGGTGTTGTCGGTGCAGGGGGCGGTCAAGCGCTTCGGGGGCCTCGTGGCCGTGAACGACGTGAGTTTCGAAGTGCGTGCCGGCGAGATCGTCGGGCTGATCGGGCCCAATGGGGCGGGCAAATCCACCATGTTCAACCTGCTCACCGGCACGCTGCCGATGAGCGCGGGGCGCGTATTCTTTCTCGGCCAAGACATCACCGGCCTGCCGCAGCAACGCATTGCACGCCTGGGCCTGGCGCGCACCTTCCAGCACGTGAAGCTGCGACCGCACATGAGCCTGCTCGACAACGTGGCCATGGGCGCGCATGCCCGCACGGGCGCTGGTCTGCTGGCCGCCGGACTGCGCCTGGACCGCCGCGAGGAGGCGCAGATCATGGCCGTGGCGCGGCAGCAGCTCGATCGCATCGGCCTGGCCGGGCGCGAGCACGAGATCGCCGGCAGCCTGCCGCTGGGCATGCAACGCATCCTGGAGATCGCGCGCGCGCTGGCCGCCGACCCGGTGCTGCTGGTGCTCGACGAGCCCGCCGCCGGCCTGCGGCGCAAGGAGAAGCAGGCCCTGGCCGAGCTGTTGCGCCGCCTGCGCGACGAGGGCGTGACCATCCTCATCGTCGAACACGACATGGACTTCGTGATGAAACTGGTGGACCGGCTGGTGGTGATGACCTTTGGCTCCAAGCTGGTCGAAGGCGTGCCCGCGGCGGTGCGGGCCGACCCGCAGGTGCAGGCGGCCTACCTTGGCAGCTCGGTGGCCGTGTCGGCGAGCGGGCCGAGCGCCGGGCCGCCAGCGGGCCGGGCCTGGCAGGCACAGAAGCCGCGGGACTGTCTGGTCCGACCCTCAGCGCCATGCCCTCGGGGGATCGGCCGACGCGCCCGTCGGGCGAGGGGCTGTCATGACTTCGATGCTGGAGATCGACAAGCTGCACGTGTCCTACGGGCAGGTGGAAGCGGTGCGCGGTGTGTCGCTGTCGCTGCAGCCGGGACAGATCGTCTCGGTGATCGGCCCCAATGGCGCCGGCAAGACCACGCTGCTCGGCGCGGTGATGGGCCTGCTGCCCTCGCAGGGCGGCCTGCGTTTCGAGGGCGAGGACCTGCGGGCACTGGATGTGGAGTCGCGCGTGGAGCGGGGCCTGTGCCTGGTGCCCGAGAAGCGCGAGCTGTTCGGCGAACTCAGCGTGCTGGACAACCTGCAGCTCGGTGCCTATGCCAAGCGGCTGAAGAGTGCCGCGCTGAAGAGCCGGCTCGATGGCGTGTGCGACCGCTTCCCGCGCCTGGCCGAGCGCCGCAAGCAGCGCGCCGACACGCTGTCGGGCGGCGAGCGGCAGATGCTGGCCGTGGGCCGCGCGCTGATGTCGGCGCCGCGCCTGCTGATGCTGGACGAACCCAGCCTGGGGCTGGCGCCGCTGATCGTGGTGGAGATCCTGTCCATCGTGCGCCGCCTGCGCGAGGAGGGCGTGTCCATCCTGCTGGTGGAGCAGAACGCCCGTGCGGCGCTTGAGAGTTCGGACCAGGGCTATGTGCTGGAAACCGGCGAAGTCGCACTCAGCGGTGAGTCGAGCGTGCTGGCCAACGACCCTCGTGTGCAAGCCACCTACCTGGGCGGCGCGACCGATGACGACTGATGCGACGCCCGTGATGCCTCTGCCGCCGGCGCGGCGCACCCTGCCGGCGATGCTGCAGTTCGCTGCCGAACGGTTCGGCGACCGGCCACTGCTGCAATTGGCGGGCACGCGATGGAGCCACCGCGATGCCGCCGACCTGGCGGCGCGCCGCGCAGCTGCGCTGCAAGACGCCGGGGTGGGTCGCGGCGATCGGGTGGCCCTGCTGTGCGGCAACCGTGCCGAGTTGTTGGAGGTTTTTCTGGGCTGCGGCTGGCTGGGCGCGCTGTCGGTGCCCATCAACACGGCGTCGATGGGGCCGCAGATCGGCTACGGCCTGGCCGACAGTGGTGCCCGGCTGCTGGTGATCGAGGTCGGGTTCCTCGAGCGCTTGGCCCTGGTGGATCTGGCGGCGACGGGCCTGCAGACGATCTGGATCGTTGGGGCATCGGCACCGGCTGAAGCGCCGGCTGAGTTGCAGGGCGTGCCGTGCCGGGCATGGCCGGTGGCCCGCGAGCCGGTCGAGCACGCGGCTGTGGCGCCGGGTGATGCCCTGGCCATCCTCTACACGTCGGGCACCAGCGGACCGGCCAAGGGGGTGCTGTGTCCACATGCCCAGTACCACTGGTGGGGGGTGCACAGCGCCCAGGTGCTGGGCGTCACCGGACAGGATGTGCTGTGCACCACGTTGCCACTGTTCCACATCAACGCACTCAACACCTTCGCGCAGGCTCTGCTGTCGGGGGCACAGGTGGCTTACCTGTGGCGCTTCTCGGCGTCCGGGTTCTGGCCCGAGATGGTGGCGCTGCGGGCCAGCGTGGTCTACCTGCTGGGTGCCATGGTGCCCATGCTGCTGGCGCAGCCTGAAAGCACGGCCGAGCGCCAGCACCGCGTGCGCATCGGCCTGGGGCCGGGCGTGCCGGCCGCGGCCAGCGCGGCCTTTGCCGCGCGCTGCGGCGTGCCCCTGCTGGAAGGCTATGGCTCCACCGAGACCAACTTCGTCATCGCCAACCGCCTGAACACGCCCCACCCCGGTGCCATGGGATGGCTGCGCGCGGGTTTCGATGCCCGGGTGGTCGACGAGCACGACATGGAGCTCCCGCCCGGCCAGGCCGGTGAGCTGGTGCTGCGCGCCGATGAGCCATTCGCCTTTGCCAGCGGCTATCACGGCATGCCCGACAAGACGGTGGAGGCCTGGCGCAACCTGTGGTTCCACACCGGCGACCGCGTGGTGCGCGAGGTGGATGGCTGCTTCCGTTTCATCGACCGCATCAAGGACGCGATCCGCCGCCGCGGCGAGAACATCTCGGCCTACGAGGTGGAGCAGGTGCTGCAGATGCACCCCGCGGTGGCCTCGGTTGCTGTCTACCCCGTGCATTCGGAGTTGGCGGAGGACGAGGTGATGGCGGCCGTCGTCGTGCGCGATGGCGCCGCGGTGGATGGCGCTGGTCTGGTCGAGTTCTGCCAGCCACGGCTGCCGCGTTTCGCCGTGCCGCGCTACATCGAATTCATGCGTGAGCTGCCACGCACCGAGAACGGCAAGGTGCAGAAGTACAGGCTGCGCGAGCGTGGCGTGACCGCAGCCAGCTGGGAGCGGCCAGGCGCGGCTTCAGGGCAACGCTCGAAATGAGCCAATTTCAACGCCAGCCCATGTCCGGCCGCACGGCCTTCGTGACCGGGGCCGCGCAGGGCCTGGGCCTGGCCATCGCGCAGGGCCTGGCTGCAGCGGGCGCGCAGGTGATGCTGGCAGACATCCACGGTGCAGCGGCCGAGCACGGGGCGGTCGCGCTGCGTGAGCAGGGCCTGTGCGCGCAGGCCGTGACGCTGGATGTGCGCGACGAGGCAGCGTTTGCAGCGGCTTTCGAACGCACGGTGGCGCGGTTCGGCCCCGTCGACCTGATGGTCAACAACGCGGCGCGCAGCAGTGGCGCCTCGCTGTGGGACATCACGGCGGCCGAATGGGACGAGGTACTGGCCGTCAACCTGCGCGGCTGCTTCTTCGGCTGCCGCATCGCCGGGCGCCACATGCGCGGGCGCCGGGCGGGCCGCATCGTCAACCTGTCGTCGATCGCCGGGCAGCAGGCCAGTGCGGCCAGCGCGGCGCACTATGCGGCGTCCAAGGCCGGCATCGGGGCGCTCACGCGCAGCTTCGCGGCTGAGCTGGCGCCGCAGGGCGTGTGCGTGAACGCCATCGCCCCATCGGCCATCAACAGCCCCGCCTTGCAAGCCATGCCTGAAGCGCCGCGCCGCGCATTGCTGCAGGCCACGCCGCTCGGCCGCTTTGGCACGGGCGATGAAGTGGCGGCAGCGGTGCTCTACCTGGCCAGCGACGCCGCCGGGTACATCACGGGGACCACCTTGGACTTGAACGGTGGCCGCCTGATGCGCTGAGCGTCAGCGCGACCGCACCATCAGACCGCGGGCGGCGCGATCGGGTCGTCGTCGTCCTGCGGCGGGGAGGCCGCGACACGATAGCGCTCGCTGGCCCAGGCACCCAGGTCTGCCCCTCGGCAGCGTTCGCTGCAGAACGGCCGCCAGGGGTTGTCGGTGGAGTAGACGAGGGACTTCTGGCAACCTGGGCAGCGCACGACAGGGGTGCTGGAGGGCGAACGCTCGGTCATCGTTGTCGCGCGTGCCGCTTCAGGCGCACAAGGTCAGTTCGAAGGGGGCATCGTCCGTCGACGGACGCAGGCGGCCCTCGGCGTCACCGCGCATCAGCCGCACCGAGACCATCAGGCGGTGGCCGGTGATTTCGGGCACCAGGCCCAGATCGCCATCGATGCGCAGCCGCAGCAACTGGTAGGACTTGCCTTGCGGCAGGCTTTGCTGGTACTGCCCGCCTTGGGTCATCACCTTGTGAGGCGCGCCGGCCTCGCGCAGCATCGACAGCAGCAACTGCAGCGCCTCGGCCATGGGTGTGAGCGTGGCCACCCAGGCATTCAGGTCGGCCTGGCGGCGTTGGCTGTCGAATTGCTGCCAGGCATAGTAGGCGGGCAGGTCGAACTCACAGGTGCCGCCGGGGATGCTGATGCGGCTGCGGATGGCCATCAACCAGTCGTTGTTGGCCAATGCCTGGACGGCCTTGCCGGTCTGCTGATTGAGGCCGCCGTGGGCGTGATCGATCTGTGCGATGGCGCTGTCCAGTGCGGCTTGCGACACATTCGGGTTGCTGCGGTAGCCCATCAGCTGGGCCTTGTGTCGCTCCAGCTCCTTCAACAGATCGGACTTGAGGTCGGCGCGCGAGGCCACGTCCATGATCTCGAACAGCGTGACCAGTGCAAAGTGGTGATCGACCGCAGCGGTGCGTGGCAGCAATTGGCCCAGTCGATCGAACAGATGTTCAAGCCGGAGCATGGTGCGAATGCTCTCGTTGAACGGGTACTCATAAAGGACCAAGGCGTGTTTCCCAGTGGGTTCGCCAGGCTCGTGCCCGGGCGCTCACGCCAATTGTTTCACAGCACCACGCCGGGGCCGCACCACAACGCCCACAGGCGCGCCACCTGGGCCTGCAGCGAGGCCAGGCTGGCGCTGTCGTTGCTGAGGATGGCGTCGGCGATCGCACGCCGCCGCTCGCGCGAGGCCTGCTGGGCGATGACGGCCCGCACCTGAGCCTCGGGCCAGCCCGAACGCGCCATCACGCGCTGCACCTGCGTTTCGATGCCGCAATCGACCACCAGGATGCGTTGGCAACGGGCGCGCCAATGGCTGGACTCGGTGAGCAGGGGCACATCGAAGACCACCACCTGGGTCTGTGCCGCCTGCGCTTGACGCAAGGCTTCGGCGCCAATGGCCGGGTGCAGGATCGCTTCAAGGCGCTGCTTGGCGGTGCCGTCGGAGAAGACGAGCTCGCGCATCCGCGCGCGGTCCAGTGCGCCCGCGGCGTCGGCCGCCAAGGCACCGAATTCGGCCACCAGCGCGGGCATCGCGGCACCGCCGGGCTCGGTGATGTCGCGGGCGATGGCATCCGTGTCGACCAGGGTGGCGCCGTGCGCCACCAGCATGGCAGCGACGGTGCTCTTGCCGCTGCCGATGCCGCCGGTCAGGCCGATGCGGCGCTGTCTGGCAGGCCAGGCACTCAGTGTGGAATCCACAGCGTGTTCAGGCTGGCGCCGAAGAACAGCGCGGCCACGCCGCCGCCGGCGAGGTAGGGCCCGAACGGGATGGGCACGTTGCGTTGGTGCCCACGGGCGACGATCAGGAAGATGCCCACGGCCGCACCCACTGCCGACGACAGCAGGATGATGCTGGGCAGGGCCTGCCAGCCCAGCAGGGCGCCGAGGCCCGCCAGCAGCTTGAAGTCGCCTTCGGCCATGCCGTCGACATGGCGGATCCACTTGTAGGTGCGTGCGACGGCCCACAGCGAGAAGTAGCCGAACAAGGCACCCAGCGCCGCATCCGGCAGGCTCACCGGAATCCACTGTAACCACGCCGCCAGGACGCCGAGGCCCAGCAGCGGCAGGGTCAGGTCGTCGGGCAACAGCGTGGTGTCCAGGTCGATCAGGGCCGCCGCGATCAACACTGCACCGGCCAGGCTGTACACCGCTGCTGCGGGGGTGGGGCCGAACTTCCAGGCCACGGCCGCAAACAGCGCGCCGGTGAGCCCTTCCACGACGGGGTAGCGCGGCGAAATGCGCGCCCGACATTGGGAGCAGCGGCCTCGCAGCCTCAACCACCCCAGCACGGGCATGTTCTCGTGCCAGGCGATGGCATGGCCGCAGTGCGGGCAATGCGAGCGTGGGCGGGACAAGCTGAGCGCGGGCAGGGCGTCCACTTCGGCCTCCAGTGTCCTGCCAGCCTGCGCCAACTGCGCCGCCACCTTGGAATGCGCACCCAGCACCCGGCCCATGGACGCGTCGTCCTGCAGGTAGCGTGCAGCGTCGCCCGCCCAATCGCGCTCCAGCATGATGGGCTTGCGGTGGATGACGACGTTCAGGAAGCTGCCGATCATCAGGCCCAGCACGCCCAGCGCTGCTGGCGACAGCAGCCAGGCCAGCAATTCCGGCTGCATCGGCGTCAGACGACGGCGCCGAGCTTGAAGATCGGCAGGTACATCGCCACCACGATGCCACCGATCAGGACACCCAGGATCACGATGATGAAGGGCTCCATCAGGCTGGACAGGCCCTTGACCATGTCGTCCACCTCATCCTCGTAGAACTCGGCCGCCTTGGCCAGCATGTGGTCGAGCGAGCCGGCTTCTTCGCCAATCGAGGCCATCTGCAGCACCATGTTCGGGAACACACCGGTGGTCTGCATCGACGTGGTCAAGGCCGAGCCGGTGGACACGTCACGCTGGATCTGCTGCGTGGCCAGGGCATACACGGCATTGCCCGAAGCGCCGCCCACGGAATCAAGGGCTTCCACCAGCGGCACGCCAGCCGCAAACATGGTGGACAGTGTGCGCGTCCAGCGTGCAATGACGGATTTCTCGATCAGGGCACCGAACACCGGGATCTTCAGCAGCAACCGGTCCATCACCATCTGCATGCGCTCGGATCGCCGCCAGGCTTGGAAGAAGAAGTAGCCGCCGCCGATCAGCAGGCCAAAGATGATCCACCAATAGGCCACGAAGAATTCGGACAGCGCGATCACGAACAGCGTGGGCGCAGGCAAGTCGGCACCGAAGGACTTGAACACGTCCTTGAAGGCCGGAATCACCTTGATCATGATGACCGTGAGCACCAGGAAGGCCACCACGAGCACCGAGATCGGGTACATCAGCGCCGACTTGATCTTGCTCTTCAGCGCCATGGTCTTTTCCTGGTACGTGGCCAGGCGGTCGAGCAGGGCTTCCAGGATACCGCCGGCCTCGCCGGCCTCCACCAGGTTGCAGTACAGCGCGTCGAAATGAAGGGGATGCTTGCGGAAAGCGGCCGACAGGCTGGTGCCGGTTTCGACATCGGTACGGATGTCGTTGAGCAAGCGCCCCATGCGCGGGTTCGTGGCACCGCGGCCGACGATGTCGAAGGACTGCAACAAGGGCACACCGGCCTTCATCATCGTCGCCAATTGGCGCGTGAACAAGGCCACGTCCTTCTGCTTGATGGAACTGCCGCCACTGGTGCGGCGCTTCTTCACCTTGGTGAGCAGGATGCCCTGGCGCCGCAGGCTGGCATTGACGGCCGCTTCCCCGCCGGCACGGATCTCGCCGCGCACGACCTTGCCATTCTTGTCCCGGCCTTCCCACTCGAAGACCATTTCCTTGACGCTTCTTGCGGCTGCAGCAGTCGCCATGCTTACTCCGAATCGTTCTTGCCAATCAGTGGCCCTGAATGAGCCGCTTGAGCTAGTCGTTGGTCATGGTGGTGATTTCGTCCAGGGTGGTGACACCCGAACGCACCTTGATCAAACCGGATTGCCGCAGGTCGCGCACGCCGTCCTTGCGGGCCTGGTCCGCGATGTCCATGGCCGTTCCTTCGGCCAGGATGATGCGTTGTTGGGCTTCGGTGATCGGCATCACCTGGTAGAGACCGACCCGCCCCTTGTACCCGCCATTGCACGCCGAGCAGCCGACGGCCCGAAAAGGCTTCCAGGAGCCATCGAGATCCTCGGGCTGGAAGCCGGCCCGCAGCAGCGCCTCGCGCGGGAAATCCGCCGGCATCTTGCAGTTCTCGCAAAGCCGTCTTGCCAGGCGTTGGGCGGTGATCAGGATCACGCTGGACGCGATGTTGAAGGGCGCGACCCCCATGTTCAACAGGCGCGTGAGGGTGGTCGGTGCGTCGTTGGTATGCAGCGTGGACAAGACCAGGTGGCCGGTCTGCGCCGCCTTGATGGCGATGTCCGCCGTTTCCAGGTCGCGGATTTCGCCCACCATGATGATGTCCGGATCCTGCCGCAGGAAGGAGCGCAGGGCGGCCGCAAAGGTCAGGCCGGCACGGTCATTGACATTGACCTGGTTGACACCCGGCAGGTTGATTTCCGCGGGATCCTCGACCGTCGAGATGTTGACCCCGGGCAGGTTCAGCATGTTCAGGCAGGTGTACAGGGACACCGTCTTGCCCGAGCCCGTGGGGCCGGTGACCAGGATCATGCCGTAGGGGCGGCCGATCGCCACGAGCAGGCGTTCCTTTTCGATCTTCTCGTAGCCCAGCGCCTCGATGCCCAACTTCGCACTGGACGGGTCGAGGATACGGATGACGATCTTCTCGCCATACAGCGTGGGCAGCGTGGAGATGCGGAAGTCGATGGCTTTGGTGCCGAACTTCAACTTCATCCGGCCGTCCTGCGGCACGCGTTTCTCGGAGATGTCGAGCCGGCTGATCACCTTGATGCGTGAGGCCAGCTTGTCCTTGATCGCGATCGGTGGCTGGGTGATCTCGCGCAGTTCGCCGTCCACGCGGAAGCGCACACGGTAGTTGTTTTCGTAGGGCTCGAAATGCAGGTCCGACGCGCGCAGGTTGATCGCGTCGATCAGCATCTTCTGCAGGAAGCGAACGACGGGTGCGTCCTCCACATCGGTGGCGACCTCGGCCGCTTCCGCAGAGGTGTCTTCCTCCGAGACATCGAATTCGAAATCGCCGCTGGTGATCGTTTCGAGCGCCTCGGTCGCGCTGACACCCTGGCCATGCAACAGGCGCGCCAGCTTGTCGTACTCGACGATCACCCACTCGGGGGTGAGTTGCGTGGCGAACTTGATGCGTTCGGTGGCCTCCTGGTCGGTCGGGTCGGCCCCGCCGATGAACAGGCGATTGCCCCGGCGGGCCAGCACCACCACCTGGTACTGCTGCGACAGCTTGCCGTCGATGACCCCGCGCGGCAAACGTTCGATGTCGACCGCATTCAAATCCAGCAGTGGCAAGGCCAGGGCGGTGGACAGCGTGTGGGCCAATTCGGCCGGCGATACCGACCCGGCGCCAATCACGGCGCTGACAAAGCCGACCTTGCGCTCAACCGCACCCTTGGACAGGTCCTCGGCGGCCTTGGCCGACAGTTTGCCCGCATGCACCAGCACTCGGGCAACGCCAGACAGGGATGATTGGGGGGTCTCGACCAGGGTGTCCACGGATTCCGTGCGGCTGACTACAAGCGAGGAACGAATCATGATCCCCGATACCGGCGGCACTGTAAACCGGATTACGCCCCGCAATCGGCGCTAGTTCACGAGCGGTTACCGGTGTGTTGCACCAACACCAATGAGGACATTCCGGCTGAGCCGCGGAAAACCTGGTCGGGGTGAGAGGATTCGAACCTCCGGCCTCTACGTCCCGAACGTAGCGCTCTACCAGGCTAAGCTACACCCCGATTTGCGATGAATTGCGCAGCGCGATCCACCCACATGCGATGCGATCAAAGCGATCAAGAAGATCGTTCGACCGACCGAACACATAATTCTAGCAGAGCTTCACGGGCCCGACTCTCGGGCAGGGCCTGAATGCATTGCCTGGCCTTGAGGGATTCAGCGCGCGCCGCTTCACGTGTGGCGGCGATGGCGCCGACACGCCGCACGATGGCCACGATCTCCGGCAGGCGCTCAGTTTCGCCGTGTTCGATGGCGTGGCGGATCATGTCCCGCTCCGGTGCCGTGCCGCGTTCCATCGCCAGAAGCAGCGGCAGCGTGGGCTTGCCCTCACGCAGGTCGTCGCCGACATTCTTGCCCAGCGAATGGGTGTCGCCTTCATAGTCCAGGAGGTCGTCGACCAACTGGAACGCGGTGCCCAGGGCGCGTCCAAAGTCGGCACATGCGGTCTCGACCTCGGGGGTGGCGTCGGCCAGCACGGCACCCAATTGGGCGCTGGCCTCGAACAGCTTGGCCGTCTTGTAGCGGATGACCCGAAGGTAGTCGTCCACCGACAAGTCGGGATCGTGCATGTTCATCAATTGCAGCACTTCACCTTCGGCGATGATGTTGGTGGCGTCGGCCAGCACCTGCAGCACCCGCATGCGGTGGGTGCTGACCATCATCTGGAAGGCCCGTGAGTACAGGAAGTCGCCCACCAACACGCTGGCGGCATTGCCGAAGAGGGCATTGGCGGTCTCGCGGCCACGCCGAAGCGACGATTCATCGACGACGTCGTCGTGCAGCAGCGTTGCCGTGTGGATGAATTCGACCGTGGCCGCCAGTTCGAAGCGTTCTGGCCCATCGAAGCCCAGCGCCGCTGCGACCAACAGCACCAGCCGAGGGCGAATGCGTTTGCCCCCTGCACTGACGATGTAGTGGGAAATCTGATTGATCAGCGCCACCTCCGAGGCCAGCCGGCGATGGATCACCGCATCAACCTGCTGCATCTCATCGGCCATGGGGTCGGCGGCGGTCGATTCAGGGGCGGTGTGGGCGGTCACGGGGCGCGGGTCTTGGAATTGGCTGCAAATTATAGGGACGGCTTGTTGCGCAGCCTGTGGCTTGCTGGCAGCACGGTTCGGCTGACGGCCCACTGCCCAGCCTGTGCTAGACTCCTCGGTTCCTTCGGCCAAGCCCGGCTTTCAACAGTGGGGCGGTCAAGTCCGCAGTCAAGTGCTTCCACGGGAGCTCGGCGGCGTGATGGCATCAGTGGATCGCCTTTGTCTGGGGTCCGATCGAAGGAATGCATCACAGCATTTCATTCCGAAAGAGGCACATATGTACGCGCTCATAAAAACCGGTGGCAAGCAGTTCAAGGTTGCAGCCGGCGAAAAGATCAAGGTAGAACAGATAGCTGCGGACGTGGGCCAAGAGATCGTGATTGACCAGGTGCTGGCCGTCGGCAGCGGCGAAAACCTGACAATCGGGACTCCCTTGGTGCCCGGTGCCACCGTGAAGGCCACGGTGGTGTCCCACGGCAAGCATGACAAGGTGCGCATCTTCAAGCTGCGCCGTCGCAAGCACTACGTGAAGCACGCTGGCCACCGCCAGACCTACACCGAACTGCAGATCAGCGCCGTCACGGCCTGATCCCGCAAGAGCACTTGAAGGAGTTCTGAACCATGGCACAGAAAAAGGGCGGCGGTTCCACCCGGAACGGCCGAGATTCCCAGCCCAAGATGCTGGGCGTGAAGGCGTTTGGTGGCCAGGCTGTTTCGGCTGGCTCGATCATCGTGCGCCAGCGTGGCACACGTTTCCACGCCGGTGACAACGTCGGCATGGGTCGCGACCACACGCTGTTCGCGATGATCGACGGCAAGGTCTCGTTTGCCGTCAAGGGTGCACTGAACCGCCAGACGGTCAACATCACCCCGGCCTGAGGCAGCAGTCCCCAGGCCCCGCGAAGCCCCGGCCTGCCGGGGCTTTTGTTTTTTCCGCGCAGGGCACGTCGGGCATCATTGCCAATGGGCACGCGACCAAACCGTGCCGCCAGGACTTGACGGGTGCCAGCCACCCAGGATGAACACCATGAAATTCGTCGACGAAGCCACCATCGACATCGCGGCCGGCAACGGCGGGGCCGGCTGCGTGAGTTTTCGGCGCGAGAAATTCATTCCGTTCGGCGGCCCAAACGGGGGCGACGGTGGTCGTGGCGGCAGCGTCTATGCCGTCGGTGATCGCAACCTGAGCACCTTGATCGACTACCGCTATGCCCGGCGCCACGAAGCGCGCAACGGCGAGGCGGGGCGTGGTTCGGACCAGTTCGGCGCGGCCTCCGAAGACATCGTGTTGCGCATGCCGGTGGGCACGATCGTCAAGGATCTGGACACCGAACAGGTCATCGCCGAACTCTTGGTGCCCGACGAGAAGGTTCTGTTGGCCAAAGGCGGCGATGGCGGCTTCGGCAACATGCACTTCAAGAGCAGCACCAACCGCGCGCCTCGGCAGAAGACCCCCGGTTGGCCGGGTGAGCAGAAGAAGCTCAAGCTCGAGCTGCGCGTGTTGGCCGACGTGGGTCTGCTGGGCATGCCCAATGCGGGCAAGTCGACCCTGATCGCGTCCATCTCGAATGCACGCCCGAAGATCGCCGACTACCCCTTCACCACCCTGCACCCCAATCTGGGCGTGGTGCGTGCCGGGCCCGAGCGCAGCTTCGTCGTGGCCGACATACCGGGCCTGATCGAAGGGGCGTCCGATGGCGCCGGGCTGGGCCACCGGTTTCTCCGGCACCTTCAACGCACGCGCTTGCTGCTGCACGTGGTCGACTTCGCGCCGTTCGACGAAGCGGTGGACCCGGTGGCCCAGGCCAAGGCCATCGTGAAGGAGCTGCGCAAGTACGACGAGTCGCTGTACCAGAAGCCGCGCTGGCTGGTGTTGAACAAGCTGGACATGGTGCCGGAGGACGAGCGCGAGGCACGCGTCAAGGATTTCGTCAAACGTCTGCGCTGGAAGGGCCCCGTGTTCCAGATCTCGGCCCTCGCACGCCAGGGGCTGGACCCGATGGTGCAGTCGATCTACGAGTATGTGCAGGCGCAGAAGGTGGCTCTGCCGCCCGAAGTGGACCCGCGCTTCGATGCACCGGTGGCCAAGCACGCGTCGGAGGGACTCGACGATGCCTGACGTGTTGAAGGGTGCCCGCCGCATCGTGGTGAAGGTGGGCTCGAGCCTGGTCACCAACGAAGGCAAGGGCATCGACGCGCAGGCCGTGGGCAATTGGTGTCGTCAGTTGGCCACGCTGGCCGGCCAGGGACGCGAGGTGGTGATGGTGTCCAGTGGCGCCATTGCCGAAGGCATGAAGCGCCTGGGCTGGACCACGCGCCCGACCGAACTGCACGAATTGCAGGCGGCCGCGGCCGTCGGCCAGATGGGCCTGGCGCAGATGTACGAGACGCAGTTGTCGCAACATGGCCTGGGCAGTGCTCAAGTGTTGTTGACGCATGCCGACCTGGCCGATCGCGAGCGCTACCTCAATGCGCGCTCGACCCTGCTCACGCTGTTGTCGCTGAAGGTGATCCCGGTGATCAACGAGAACGACACTGTGGTCAACGACGAGATAAAGGTGGGCGACAACGATACCCTGGGTGCGCTGGTGGCGAATCTCGTCGAGGCCGATGCCCTGGTGATCCTGACCGACCAGCGGGGCCTGTATTCGGCCGACCCGCGCAAGGATTCGCAGGCTCGCTTCATCGACGAGGCCCAGGCCGGCGATCCGGCGCTGGAGCGCATGGCCGGGGGGGCAGGGTCGTCGATCGGCCGAGGGGGCATGCTCACCAAGGTGTTGGCCGCCAAGCGTGCGGCTGGCAGCGGTGCCAGCACCATCATCGCCTGGGGCCGTGAGCCCGATGTCCTGCTGCGGCTGGCCGCGGGCGAGGCCATCGGCACGGCCTTGCTGGCCGGCACGCCCAAATTGGCGGCTCGCAAGCAATGGATGGCCGATCACCTGCAATTGCGTGGCGTGGTGGTGGTGGACGATGGCGCCGTGCTGAAGCTGCGCGACGAGGGCAAGAGCCTGCTGCCCATTGGTGTCATCGAAGTGTCGGGCGACTTCCGGCGCGGCGACGTCATCGCAGTGCGGTCACCGGCCGGTGTCGAGATCGCGCGCGGCCTGGCGAACTACGCGGCCACCGAAGCACGGCTCATCGCGCGCAAGCCCTCTTCCCAGATCGCCGGGCTGCTGGGTTTCGTGAACGAAGCAGAGTTGATTCACCGGGACAACCTGGTGCTCGTTTGACCGGCAGCCGCTTGCGCCGGTGGCCGAGGCCTCAGTCCTCCAATTCGGCCTTGGCCATTTCGATGTCCAGCCGCTCCATTGCGTCAGCTGCGGCGGATTCGGCCGCCTGGGCGTAGAGCTTCTCGGCCTCCTTCATGCGCTTGTCGCCCTCGAGCATCACCAGGCCGTTGGCGTACTCGATCATCGCGATCGCGCTGCCCGGGTTGAGCTTCAGTGCTTGCTGGAACAACTTCAGCCCGGTGGCGCTGTCTGCGCCTTGCGTGCGGCCCAGCAGCTTGCCCACCTTGTCGATCACCTCGGCGTGAAAGGTGCCCAGTGCGATGTGGGCGTCGGCGTGCTTGGGCTGCAGTTGGATCGCGGCTTCCAGCGCGTTCTTGACCTTGCCGCCCAGGCCCTGGGCGAGGGCCTTGGCCACGCTGATGCCCTGGCTGTAGCGACCCAGTGAATAGGCCATCCAGTAGTGCGCATTGGGGTTCTTCGGGTCTTCGGCCATCTGCGCTTCGGCGCGTGCAACCACCTCCTGGAACATCGCGAGCTTGGTCTTCTCGCTCTTTTCCAGGTAGTTGGCGTAGATCGACTGGGCCTTGTTGGCCACGGTGATGCCAGCACCACCGGCTTTCAACCCAGCTTCGCAGGCCTTCTGGAATTCACCGGCGTGGAACAGGGCCCAGGCCGCCAGCACTTTGTCATCCTTGGGCAGGGGCTCGGCATCGCCGGTGTGAAGCCTGGCCCATTTCTTCTTCAGCGTCGCCGCTTCCAGGGTGTAGTCGTCGGCGTCGTACGGAAATGCGGTCCACCTGGCCATGGTTCGGTCTCCTCGTTGTTGTTGGGGCTTCACTCGACGCGTCGGTAGGCGCCGGTGATCTGGAACAGGTGCTCGCGCGAGGCCGGCTCCAGATAGGGCATCAGCAGGCTGAGCACGTGGTAGGCGCCGCGCGACAAGGCAGCAGCGGCACTCTCGGGTTCGAGTGCCTTGCGCGGATCGCGCACGTACTCGTAGCTCAGCCAATAGGTCAGCACCACCACCATGGCACTGGCCACCGGCTCGGCTTCGCGACGGTCGATGCGCACGGTGTTGGATCGGGTGAGCCCGTCGAGCACCGCCTGCACGGCGCGGGACTTGTTCTTCAGCACGAACTGGAAGTGCGTCTCGAGGCGACGGTTCTTGCTGAGCAGATCGTTCAGGTCGCGGTACAGGAAGCGGTACTGCCAGATCAACTCGAACAGCATGTGGAAGAACAGCCAGGCATCCTCCACGTTGCTGACGTTGTCCGCCGCCTGCAGCAGATCGTTGAGCGAGCGCTCATAGCGGTCGAAAAGCGAGTTGATCAGCTCGTCCTTGGCCGGGTAGTGGTAGTACAGGTTGCCCGGGCTGATGTTCAACTCGGCCGAGATCAGCGTGGTGCTGACGTTGGGCTCGCCAAAGCGGTTGAACAGATCGAGTGTGACCTCGAGGATGCGTTCGGCGGTGCGCCGTGGTTTCTTGGGAGGGGTTTGCATGGGCGTGGTGTGGGCCTGCAGGCGAATCTAGCACCTCGGCGACCTTCGGTGACCAAGCGCTCTCCCTACAATCGCGCGATGCATCTGCCCCCACGCTCACCTCGTTCGCTGCCCCCCGAGGGGGCGCGTCAGTGCCTTCGGGCGGCCGAGCGACACTGACATGCCCGCCGTCCGATTTCAACAGGTCACCAAGACCTACACCGGTGCCCGAGGCACCTTCAATGCGCTCGACGAGGTCAGCTTCGACATCGAACAGGGCGAGTTCTTCGGCCTGCTGGGCCCCAATGGGGCCGGCAAGACCACGTTGATCAGCATCCTGGCCGGCCTGAACCGCGCCACGTCCGGCCAGGTCACCGTGATGGGTCACGACGTTCGCGCCGATTACGTGGCAGCTCGAAAGGCCTTGGGCATCGTGCCGCAAGAGCTGGTGTTCGACCCCTTCTTTACCGTGCGTGAGGCATTGCGCATCCAGAGTGGCTACTTCGGCGTGCGCCACAACGATGCCTGGATCGAGGAACTGCTGTCCGAGCTGGGCCTGACCGACAAGGCCGATGCCAACATGCGCCAGCTGTCCGGTGGCATGAAGCGACGGGTGCTGGTGGCGCAGGCGCTGGTGCACCGCCCGCCGGTGATCGTGCTGGACGAGCCGACCGCGGGTGTGGACGTCGAATTGCGCCAGACCCTGTGGGCCTTCATCGCGCGCCTGCACCGCGAAGGGCACACGGTGCTGCTGACCACGCACTACCTGGAAGAGGCCGAGGCGCTGTGCCACCGCATTGGCATGCTCAAGCAGGGCAAGTTGGTGGCGCTGGACCGTACTGCCAACCTGCTGGCGGGCACCACCAGCACCATGCTTCGCTTCAAGACCGATCAGGCACTGCCAGTGCCCTTGGCTGCGCAGGCGCGGGTGACCGGGCGCATCGTGCAGCTGAAGGCCCGTGATGCGCAAGCCGTGGAGCAGCTGCTGGCGGCGCTGCGCACTGGCCGCGTCACCATCGAAGACCTGGAAATCGGCCGTGCGGACCTGGAAGACGTCTTTCTCGAAATCATGCAGGGCGGCAGCTCCGCCAAGGCGAATCCATGATGCTGCTGTCGGGCGCCAAGACGCTGTTCTACAAAGAAGTGCTGCGCTTCTGGAAGGTGAGCTTCCAGACCGTCGCCGCCCCGGTGCTGACTGCGGTGATGTACCTGCTCATCTTCGGCCACGTGCTGCAGGACCGCGTGCAGGTGTTCCCGGGCGTGGGCTACACCAGTTTCCTGATCCCGGGCCTGGTGATGATGAGCGTGCTGCAGAACAGCTTCGCCAACAGCTCGTCCAGCCTCATCCAGAGCAAGATCACCGGCAATCTCGTCTTTCTGCTGGTGTCGCCGTTGTCGCACTGGGCCTGGTTCGTGGCCTACGTGGGCGCCAGCGTGGTGCGCGGTTTGTGCGTGGGGCTGGGCGTGTTCATCGTCACCGTGTGGTTCGCGCCGCCTTCGTTCGTGCAGCCGCTGTGGATCGTCGTGTTCGCCGCGCTTGGTGCCGGCATGCTGGGCTCGCTGGGCCTGATCGCGGGCCTGTGGGCCGAGAAATTCGACCAGATGGCGGCATTCCAGAATTTCATCATCATGCCCATGACGTTTCTGAGCGGCGTCTTCTACTCCGTGAAGTCCTTGCCCGGCATCTGGCAGCAGGTCAGCCACCTGAACCCGTTCTTCTACATGATCGACGGCTTTCGCCATGGCTTCTTTGGGGTCAGCGATGTGTCGCCCTGGATCAGCCTCGTTGTGGTGGGCTGCAGCTTTCTGGGGGTCTCGGCGATCGCGCTGCGGCTGCTGGCCATTGGCTACAAGCTGCGTCAGTGAAGCAGTCGGTGAGATAATTCACCGCATCATGGCCGACCCCACCACCGAAGACGTGCGCCGCTACATCGCAGCGGGCCTGCCCTGCCTGCACCTGGACGTGGAAGGCGACGGCCGACATTTCTTTGCCACCATCGTGTCGGCCGAGTTCGAAGGCAAGTCCCGCGTGCTGCGTCACCAGCGCGTCTTTGCCGCGCTGGGTGATCGCATGCGCGAGCAGATTCACGCGCTGTCCATGAAGACGCTCACGCCGGCCGAATGGGCGGCATCCCCGGCCGCCAAACCCGCGCCGCTGAACACCCACCACTGATTTCGCCGCAGAGGCTGCGGCGGGCTGTGGGGTGGCGTCCGGTGGACGCAACGCGTTGACCCCTTCCGCCGTTGCCTCCGCGTCTCGCAAACCAGATCAATCCCATTGGCGTCGACATCCAGAGGACTGCATTGAACCCGGTCATCACCATCGCCTTGTCCAAGGGCCGCATCTTTGACGAAACCCTGCCCTTGCTGGCCGCAGCGGGCATTGAGGTGACTGAAGATCCGGACAAGAGCCGCAAGCTGATCCTGCCCACCAGCCGCGGCGACACCCGCGTGGTGTTGGTGCGCGCCACCGACGTGCCCACCTACGTGGAGCACGGTGGAGCCGACCTGGGCGTGGTCGGGCTGGACACGCTCATCGAGCACGGCGGGGCGGGTCTGTATCAGCCTTTGGACCTGAAGATCGCCCGCTGCCGCATGAGCGTGGCCGTGCGCGCCGATTTCGACTATGCCGCCGCAGTGAAGCAGGGCTCGCGCATCCGGGTGGCGACCAAGTACACCGAGATTGCGCGTCAGCACTTCGCCGACAAGGGCGTGCACGTCGACCTGATCAAGCTCTACGGCTCGATGGAACTCGCACCACTCACCGGCTTGGCCGACGCCATCGTTGATCTGGTCTCCACCGGCTCCACCCTCAAGGCCAACCAGTTGGTGGAGGTCGAGCACATCATGGACATCAGCTCTCGACTGGTGGTCAACCAGGCCGCATTGAAACTCAAGCGCGGGCCCGTGCGCCGCCTGATCGACGCCTTTGCCAAGGCCGTCACCTGACCCTCGCCAACACCATGTCACCCGTCGCCATTCGCCTGCTCGACACTGCATCGCTCGACTTCGAAGACCAGTTCCAGCGGGTGCTGCACTGGTCGGCGGAGACGGACCACGCCATCGAGCAGCGCGTGGCGGAGATCCTGGCCGATGTCCGGACCCGGGGCGATACGGCGGTGCTGGAGTACACCGCGCGATTCGACCACCTGACGGCGGCGTCGGTGGCGGCCTTGGAGCTCACGCGCGATGAACTGAAGGGGGCCTTCGACGCCATCACCGCCGCACAGCGCGATGCGCTGCAGGCGGCCGCGATCCGCGTGCGCAGCTACCACGAGCGGCAGTTGCAGGCCTGTGGCCTGAGCTGGCATTACCGTGACGACGACGGCACGCTGCTGGGCCAGAAGGTGACGCCGCTGGACCGCGTGGGCATTTACGTGCCGGGCGGCAAGGCGACCTATCCCTCGTCGGTGCTGATGAACGCGCTGCCGGCGCACGTGGCCGGCGTGGGCGAAATCATCATGGTGGTGCCCACGCCGCGCGGCGAAAAGAATGCCATGGTGCTTGCGGCGGCCTATGTGGCGGGCGTCACCCGCGCCTTCACGATCGGCGGCGCGCAGGCGGTGGGCGCACTGGCGTACGGCACGGCCAGCGTGCCCCGCGTGGACAAGGTCACCGGCCCGGGCAACGCCTACGTGGCCAGCGCCAAGCGGCGCGTCTTCGGCCAGGTGGGCATCGACATGATTGCCGGCCCGAGCGAGATCCTGGTGCTGGCCGATGGCAGCACGCCGCCGGACTGGGTGGCGATGGACCTGTTCAGCCAGGCCGAGCACGATGAACTCGCGCAAAGCATCCTGCTGTGCCCGAATGCGGACTACCTCGCGGAGGTGAAGGCGTCGATCGATCGGCTGCTGCCCGAGATGCCGCGCCGCGAGGTGATCCGCGCCTCGCTCGAAGGCCGCGGCGCGCTGATCCAGACCCGATCGATGGACGAAGCCTGTGCCATCAGCAACCGCATCGCGCCCGAGCACCTGGAGGTCAGTTCGATCGATCCCCATCGGTGGGAGCCTCTGCTGCGTCACGCCGGCGCCATCTTCCTGGGTGCCTTCACCAGCGAAAGCCTGGGCGACTATTGCGCCGGCCCCAATCACGTGCTGCCGACCTCGGGCACGGCGCGCTTTTCATCGCCGCTGGGCGTCTACGACTTCCAGAAGCGCAGCAGCCTGATCGAGGTGAGCGAGGCCGGCGCGCAGGCACTCGGCCCCATCGCCGCCGAGTTGGCCTATGGCGAAGGCCTGCAGGCCCATGCGCGCGCGGCAGAACTGCGAATGAAGAAAGCCTGAACGTCTGATGTTGTCGACGTATCCCAAACCACTGCAGGCCCTGAAATGACCCACCTCCCCGACACCATGAGCCGCGTGATCCGCCGGGACATCCAGGACATGCACGCCTACGCGGTGCAGTCCAGTGCCGGCATGGTCAAGCTCGACACGATGGAGAATCCCTACCGTCTGCCCGATGCCCTGCGCCAGGCTCTGGGCGAGCGCCTCGGCCAGGTGGCCATCAACCGCTACCCGGCCGAGCGTGGTGACGACCTGAAGGCCGCGCTGGCCACGCATGCGGGCATGCCGGACGACTGCGCCATCATGCTGGGCAATGGCTCGGACGAGCTGATCAGCCTGCTCAGCCTGGCCTGTGATGTGCCTGGTGCCGTGGCCATGGCCCCGGTGCCGGGTTTCGTCATGTACGGTATGTCGGCGGCGCTGCAGGGGCTGCGCTTCGTCGGTGTGCCATTGACGGCCGAGTTCGAGCTGGACGAGGCCGCGATGCTGGCGGCCATCGAAGGCCACAAGCCCTCGCTGCTGTACCTGGCCTACCCCAACAACCCGACGGCCAACCTTTGGGATGACGGCGTGATCGATCGCTGCATCGAGGCCGTGGGCCGCGTCAAGGGCCTGGTGGTGATGGACGAGGCCTACCAGCCCTTTGCGGCGCGCGATTCGCTGGCGCGCATGAAGCGCCATCCGCACGTGCTGCTGATGCGCACCATGAGCAAGTTCGGGCTGGCCGGTGTGCGCATCGGCTATCTCATGGGCCGTCGCGAGCTGGTCACCGAGATCGACAAGCTGCGTCCGCCCTTCAACATCAGCGTGCTCAACGCCGAGGCGGGCCTGTTCGCGTTGGAGCATGCCGATGAATATGGCCGCCAGGCAGCGGTCATCCGCAGCGAGCGCGAGCGGGTGTTTGCCGAGTTGGCGGCACTGCCCGGCGTGCACCCCTTCCCGAGCCAGGCCAACATGATCCTCACCCGGGTGCCCGACGCGGCCGGCGCGTTCTCGGGCATGCGCCAGCGGGGCGTGCTGGTCAAGAACGTATCGGCACTGCACCCTTTGCTGAGCAATTGCCTGCGCCTGACCATCGGCACACCAGACGAGAATGCGCAGATGATCGCGGCACTGGTCGCGAGCCTTTGACCCCAAGGACTTCCACCATGGACCGCATCGCAGACCGCATTGCCGATGTCAGGCGCGACACCAAGGAAACCCAGATCCGGGTGCGCCTCAACCTGGACGGCACCGGCCAGGCCAAGCTGGCCACAGGCATCGGCTTTTTCGACCACATGCTCGACCAGGTGGCGCGTCATGGCTTGATCGACCTGGACATCGAGGCCCAGGGCGACCTGCACATCGACGGCCACCACACGGTGGAGGACGTGGGCATCACACTGGGCATGGCCATCGCCGAGGCTGTGGGCGACAAGCGCGGCATCACCCGCTACGGCCACAGCTACGTGCCGCTGGATGAGGCCCTGTCGCGCGTGGTGGTGGATTTCTCCGGGCGTCCCGGCCTGCACCTGGACATCCCGTTCAAGGCCGGCATGGTGGGCGGCTTCGACACCCAGCTGACCTACGAGTTCTTCCAGGGCTTCGTCAACCACGCCGGCGTCACGCTGCACATCGACAACCTGAAGGGCATCAACGCGCACCACCAGTGCGAGACGGTGTTCAAGGCCTTCGGCCGCGCGCTGCGCATGGCGCTGACGCCCGACCCGAGGGCGGCAGGCACGATCCCCTCCACCAAAGGGACGTTGTAGGCCATGGCCAAGACGGTGGCCGTGGTGGACTATGGCATGGGCAACCTGCGTTCGGTGTCGCAGGCGGTGATGCATGTGGCCGCTGCAAGTGGGCATGAGGTGGTCGTGACCCAACACGCCGACCAGGTGCGCGCCGCCGAGCGCGTCGTGCTTCCCGGCCAAGGGGCCATGCGCGACTGCATGCGCGAGTTGCGCGACTCCGGACTGCAGCAGGCCGTGCTCGAAGCCGCTGCCAGCAAGCCGCTGATGGGCGTGTGCGTGGGCATGCAGATGCTGCTCACCCACAGCGAGGAGCAGGACACCCCGGGGTTGGACCTGATCGCCGGCCGTGTGCGCCGCTTTCGGCTCGACGGGCGCATCCAGGCCGACGGCAGCCGCTACAAGGTGCCGCAGATGGGCTGGAACCAGGTGATCCAGGTGCCGCATGGTGGCCGCGTGCACCCGGTGTGGGCCGGCGTGCCCGATGGCGCCCATTTCTACTTCGTGCACAGCTTTTACGCGGCACCGTCGGATGAGCGCCACACCGCCGGCCAGACCGAATACGGAGAGCGCTTTACCAGCGCCGTGGCGAGGGATAACATTTTTGCCACCCAGTTCCATCCCGAGAAGAGTGCTGAGCATGGGCTGAGGCTGTACCGCAACTTCCTGCACTGGAAGCCTTGACGCGTTGAGGCCTTGAGTCCTGTTCCCGCCCCGCACCGAACCGAACCGCCCCGTTCCACTGCCAACACCACAGCCATGCTGCTGATCCCTGCCATCGACCTCAAAGACGGCCATTGCGTGCGCCTCGAACAAGGCGACATGAGTGTGTCCACGACCTTCGGCGAAGATCCCCGCGCCATGGCGCGGCGCTGGCTCGACGCCGGCGCGCGGCGTCTGCACCTGGTCGACTTGAACGGGGCCTTCGCGGGCAAGCCGGTCAACGAATCGGCCGTGAAGGCGATCCTCGACGAAGTGGGCAACGAGATTCCAGTGCAACTCGGCGGCGGCATTCGCGACCTGGACACCATCGAGCGCTACCTCGATGACGGCATCAGCTACATCATCATCGGTACGGCGGCCGTCAAGAGCCCGGGATTCCTGAAGGATGCGTGCACGGCCTTCGGTGGCCACATCATCGTGGGCCTGGACGCCAAGGACGGCAAGGTGGCCACGGACGGCTGGAGCAAGCTCACGGGCCACGAGGTGGTGGACCTGGCCAAGAAGTTCGAGGACTATGGCGTCGAGGCCGTGATCTACACCGACATCGGCCGCGACGGCATGCTCACCGGTATCAACATCGAGGCCACCGTCAAGCTGGCACAGGCGCTGAGCATTCCCGTCATTGCGTCGGGAGGCTTGTCCAACCTGGCCGACATCGAGCGGCTGTGTGCGGTCGAAGGCGAAGGCGTCGAGGGCGTGATCTGTGGCCGCTCCATCTACACCGGCGCGCTGGATTTCGCCGTCGGTCAGCGCCGCGCGGACGAACTCAACGGCCCCTGACCGGCCGCCTTCCCACGCCACCCCTTCCCAACGCCCGCGGCACAAGCGGGCAACGAGCACGCCCATGCTGGCCAAACGCATCATCCCTTGTCTGGACGTCACCGGCGGCCGCGTGGTCAAGGGCGTCAATTTCGTCGAGCTGCGCGATGCCGGTGATCCGGTGGAGATCGCAGCGCGGTACAACGAGCAGGGCGCCGATGAACTCACGTTTCTCGACATCACCGCCACCAGCGATGGCCGCGATGTCATCCTGCACATCATCGAGGCGGTGGCCTCGCAGGTGTTCATTCCGCTCACCGTGGGCGGCGGCGTGCGCACCGTGCAGGATGTCAGGCGCCTGCTGAATGCCGGTGCGGACAAAGTGAGCTTCAACTCGGCGGCCGTGGCCAATCCACAGGTCATCCGCGATGCCTCGGACAAGTACGGGGCACAGTGCATCGTGGTGGCCATCGACGCCAAGCGCCGCCATGGCGACGATCTGGCCGCGCGTGGCCCGGGCTGGGACGTCTACACCCACGGTGGCCGCAAGAACGTGGGGCTGGACGCCGTGGCCTGGGCGAAGCAGATGGCCGAACATGGCGCGGGCGAGATCCTGCTCACCAGCATGGACCGCGACGGCACCAAGATCGGTTTCGACCTGGAGCTGACCCGAGCGGTGAGCGATGGCGTGCCCGTGCCGGTGATCGCCTCCGGCGGCGTGGGGGCCCTCGCGCACTTGGCCGAAGGCATCCAAGTCGGCGGTGCCGACGCGGTGCTGGCCGCCAGCATCTTCCACTACGGTGAGTTCACCGTCGCCCAAGCCAAGGCCACCTTGGCCGCACACGGCATCCCGGTGCGCCCATGACGGGCCCGCGCCCCGGCCGATCGGACCGAAGGGCGGGCGCCAGTACTGCAGCGAAGCCCGCATCCGCGCGCACGCTGGGCCATGGCCAGGAAGTGCGCCTGATCGGCGGCTTGTGGCGGCGCAGCAAGTTGCCGGTGCTCGACAAGCCGGGTCTGCGCCCCACGCCCGACCGGGTGCGCGAAACGCTGTTCAACTGGCTCGGCCAGGACCTGAGTGGCTGGCGTTGCCTGGACGCTTTCGCCGGCAGCGGCGCGCTCGGTTTCGAAGCGGCGTCCCGCGGTGCGGCCGAGGTGCTGCTGCTGGAGCGCGATGCCGAACTCGTGCGCCAGCTGCGCAGCAGCCAGCAGCGTTTGCAGGCCGAGGCCTTGCGGGTGGAGTGTGCCGATGCCGTGTCCTGGATGAAGCGTTGCGCACCATCGCGTTTCGAGCTGGTCTTGCTCGACCCGCCCTTCGATGCGGGACTGCAGGCCGTCGCGCTGGCCGCCGCTGCGCCACTGGTGGTGCCAGGCGGTTGCCTGTACCTTGAATCGCCGGCTGCGTTGGATGGGGCTGACATCCCGCAGGGTCTTGCGCTCCACCGTCAGGGACGCGCCGGCCTCGTGCACTATCATTTGCTGCAGCGCAACAGCTGAGCCACTCGCCGTGGCGGAGACCCCGATGACCCGAGCCAAGTTCTTGACCGCGGTTTATCCCGGCACCTTCGACCCGATGACCTTGGGCCATGAAGACCTGATGCGCCGCGCATCGCGCCTGTTCGACAAGCTGATCCTGGCCGTGGCGGCCGGACACCACAAGCGCACCATGTTCACGATTGCCGAGCGCCTGGAGATCGCCCAGGAAATCGCGGCACCCTGCGGCAATGTCGAGGTGGTGGCCTTTCGCGGCCTGCTGCGCGACTTCGTTGTCGAGAACAACGGCAACGTCGTCGTACGTGGTCTGCGCGCGGTGAGCGACTTCGAATACGAGTTCCAGATGGCCGGCATGAATCGCCAACTGATGCCCGAAGTGGAGACGCTGTTTCTCACGCCGTCAGACCAATACCAGTTTGTCAGCGGCACGTTCGTGCGCGAGATCGCGACGCTGGGTGGTGATGTGTCCAAGTTCGTCGCCCCCGGTGTGCTGCGTCGCTTGAAAGAGCGCGTCGCACACCAGCCGCCCGAGGCCTGATCGGGCCATCGACCTCGATTCAGTCGAGCCGGAAGCAGAGAGTCGACATGGCTTTGTTGATCACCGACGAGTGCATCAATTGCGATGTCTGTGAGCCCGAATGTCCGAACCAGGCGATCTTCATGGGCGAGGAGTACTACCAGATCAACCCGGACAAATGCACCGAATGCGTGGGGCACTTCAGCGAGCCCCAATGCGTGCAGGTGTGCCCGGTGGCTTGCATTCCGGTGAATCCGGATCGGGTGGAATCGCGCGACCAGTTGATGCTCAAGTATCAGCTTCTGATCGCCAGCACCGCCACGGCGGGTTGAAGTTCGCGCGGCGTTGACGCCAGGCGGCGCCTGCTCAATGGCTTGTCTTGGCGGGCACGCGAACCGGCTCGGACAGGCTAGGGTCGACGGGCTTGCCGTGCTTCTTCTTTGGCTTCTTGCCATGGCCGGGCCCGGACGCAATCTTGGACGGCACGCTGGCGGCTGGGGCCGGGCCCATGCGCACCGCGCCCAAGGGCTTGGCGGCGGCCTCACGCTGCCGACGCTCGGCTGCCAGCTTGTCCGCCAGTTTCGCATCACGTTGGGCGGCCTCTCCCGCCTGTCGCTGCTGGTCCAACGTGCGGGTGTCGTCCACGATCACCGGCTTGCCGCCAGGGCAGGGCGTCGATGAGTACTCGCGCCCGCCGGGGCCACATCGGTACACCGGCGATTGAGCCTGTGCTGCGAGCGTGCTCATCAGCAGCAACACGGCCCACACAGGGTGGGCGACGAGCCGGTAGGTCATGGTTCGGTCTCCTGGCTGGATGGTGGCACATCGAGGTCGGGCGCAGGCGCCGCAGGCAGCGGGTCGGGCCTGGGCGGTTTTGGCCGTGGTGGTTTGGCATGGATGGCGGCCATGGCCTTGTCGGTCGGGCCATCCAGCAGCAGCGACAGCGATTCGATGGACTTGGCGATGCCTTCCTGGATGGCGGTGCGCTGCTCGGGCGCCGGCTTGCGCAGCACCCAGTTCACCACCTCCTCGCGCGTGCCCGGGTGGCCGATGCCGATGCGCAAGCGCCAGAAATCCAGCGTGCCCAGCTGCGCGTGGATGTCCTTCAGGCCGTTGTGTCCTGCGGCGCTGCCACCGAGCTTCATCTTCACCTGGCCGGGCGGCAGGTCCAACTCGTCGTGCACGACCAGGATCTGCGCGGGCTCGATCTTGAAGAACCGCGCCAAGGGAGCGACCGCCTTGCCCGACAGGTTCATGAAGGTCAGCGGTTGCAGCAACCACACCGGCCCGGCGTCGCGATTGATGCGCGCCACCAAGCCGTGATAGGCGCGGTCGTGGGCCAAACGGCCGCCCAGGGACCGCACGGCTGCGTCCACCCACCAGAACCCGGCGTTGTGCCGTGTGTCCTCGTATTCCGCCCCGGGGTTGCCCAGGCCCACCATCAGTCGAATCATGGGCAGATTATCCCGGTGCGGGCCGCAGTTGGCGGCGTGCACCGTCGGCCAGCGCGCGGCCGATCCGGTCGAGCCTGCCCGCGCGCAGCCTGGGCTCTGGCATGTCGTCGGCATGCAGCTTCCATTGATGCCAATGCAATTGCACGTCCACGCAGACCTCGGGGTGAATGGCCTGCAATTCTCCGCGGGCCAACCAGGGTGCGGCCATTTGTTCGGGCAATACACCGATGCCCCAGCCCAGCACAGCAGCACGGGCGTGCGCCTCGGTGGACGGTATCGAGCGAGGCACCAGCCGCGGTTCGCGCAGGCCGAAGGCCTTGCCGGCCCAGGTCGCGGCCATGTCGTCCTTGCGGTTGAACACCAGCCAGGGCAGTTTGGCGAAGTTGGCTCGATTCAGCCCCTGAGGCATTGCGCGTTCGATGAAGGTGGGGCTGGCGGCGGCGATGTAGCGCATGCAACCCAGCGGCGTGGCACTGCAGCCGCGCAAGGCCTCGGCGATGGTACTGACGCAGCCGAGCACTTCGCCCTCGCGCAGCCGGTCGTGGGTGAAGTCCTGGTCGTCGACGATCAGCTCGACGCCATGGCCTTCGCGCTGACCGGCCTGCACCAGTTCGTTCAGGGCGGGCAAGACCCAGGTGGCCAGGCTGTCGGCATTCACGGCGATGGGCAGGCGCTCATCCTGGGCCAGTGCAGTGCCCAACTCGTGTGCAATGTCGGCCCGCAGGGCCTGCATTTGCCGGGCATGGCGCAGCAGCAATTTGCCGGGCTCGGTCAGGCGCAACGGGCGCGACCGCACCACCAGCAGGCGACCAAGCCCAGTCTCCAGCGTTCGCAGCCGTTGCGACACGGCCGACTGCGTGATGGCCAATTGCAGCGCGGCACGATCGAAGCTGCCGGTGTCGGCCAAAGCCAGCAGGCAATCGAGGGCAGCCGGGTCGAACGCATTCATAAGACTTGCTAATGTAGCGCGAGAAACAGTGATGCTGCTTCTACGTCGGCGTTGCAGTTCCCACAATCCGAGCATCCCCAACCCCCGGAGTCCCGCCATGCGCATCGCCGTCCCCAAGGAAATCAAGAACCACGAATACCGTGTCGGCTTGACGCCTGCCAGCGTTCGCGAATTGGTGAATCACGGCCATGAGGTCTGGGTGCAGGCAACGGCGGGCACGGCCATTGGCCTGCCCGACGAGAAGTACGTGGCTGCCGGCGCGCGCATCGCGGCCGACGCCGCCGAGGCCTTCGCCAAGGGCGAAATGATCGTGAAGGTCAAGGAGCCGCAGCCCTCCGAGATTGCGATGCTGCGCAAAGGGCAGTTGCTCTACACCTACCTGCACCTCGCACCCGATCCGGAGCAGACCGCCGGCCTGGTGAAGTCCGGCGCCGTCTGCGTGGCCTATGAAACGGTCACCGGCCCCGGTGGCGGCCTGCCATTGCTGGCACCGATGAGTGAAGTCGCCGGCCGCATGGCGATCCAGGCGGGCGCTGCGCACCTCGAGAAGTCCAAGGGCGGGCTGGGCATGTTGCTGGGTGGTGTGCCTGGCGTCGCGCCGGCGCATGTCACCATTCTTGGCGCCGGAGTGGTCGGCACCCACGCTATGCAGATGGCCGTGGGCATGGGCGCGCGGGTAACAGTGCTGGACAAGAACGTCGATCGCCTGCGCCACCTGGACCTGATCTTTGGCAATCGAATCACCACCGTGTTCTCCACCGCCTACAGCGTCGAGGAAGCCGTGCTGGACGCCGATGTGGTGATTGGCGGCGTGCTGATTCCGGGTGCAGCAGCCCCCAAGCTCGTGACCCGTGACATGGTGTCGCGCATGAAGAAGGGGGCCGTGGTGGTGGACGTGGCCATCGACCAGGGTGGCTGCTTCGAGACCTCGCATGCCACCACGCACGCCGAGCCCACCTACCTGGTGGATGGCGTCGTGCACTACTGCGTGGCCAACATGCCGGGCGCAGTGGCGCGCACCTCCACCTTCGCTCTGAACAACGCCACCATCGGGCACGCCGTGGCGCTGGCAGACAAGGGCTGGCAGCAGGCGCTGCGTGAAGACCTGCACCTGCGCGCTGGGCTCAACGTCGCCCATGGCCAGGTCACCTGCGAGCCCGTGGCCCAGCAATTGAACTACGCGTACGTGCCGGCCGAGAACCTGATCGCCTGATCGGTCGGCCGCAGCAAAGAGAAAGCCCCGCCGAGGCGGGGCTTCGCGCATGCACGCAGGCCCGAAGGCCCGCGGTGCATCACTTCTTCTTCGGGGCTTCCTTGGCCGGTGCGGCCTTCGCAGGGGCGGCCTTGCCACCCTTGGCAGGCGCCGCCGGCGCAGCAACGACTTCTGCAACGACTTCTTCCTCGAGCCTCGGCGCGGTGGCCGAGACAATCACCGGGTCCTTGCGACCGTGCGTGACCACCTTGACGCCGGCGGGCAGCTGCAGATCCTTGACCGTCAGCGACTGGCCCTTGACCAGGCCGCTCAGGTCCACGGCGATGAACTCGGGCAGTTGGGTGGCCAGGCACTCGATTTCCACTTCGGTGGCGACGTGGGCAATCAGGCACTTGTCGGTCTTGACCGCGACCGAGTTCTCTTCACCCGAGAAGTGCAGTGGCACCTTCTTGTGCAGGCGGGTGGTGTCGTCCACGCGCTGGAAGTCCACGTGCAGCACTTGTTGCTTCCACGGGTGCATCTGGAAGTCGCGCAGCAACACCTTCTGCACGGTGCCGGCCAAGTCCATCTCGAGGATGGAGCTGTGGAAGGCTTCCTTCTTCAGCGCGAAGTACAGCGCGTTGTGATCGAGCTCGACGCTCTTGGGCTCGCCGGCCCCGTAGACAATTCCGGGCACCTTGCCGGAAATGCGCAGGCGGCGGCTCGCTCCGGTCCCCTGCAATGTGCGCTCGTAAGCGGCAAATTTCATGATTCACTCCTGATGAGTGGGTGCCCGCGACCAGGCCACCCGATAAAAAACGACGGGCCGACACAGGCCCATCACCGTAAAGGACTCCTCAACGGAGCCCGCTTCTTCGTCTAGAAGTTGTTGTTCTGCTCGGCAAACAATGAGGTCACCGATTCGCCGTCTGAAATCCGGCGAATGGTTTCGGCGAACAGGAACGCCACCGACAACTGGCGAATCTTCTTGCAGGCCTTGGCCGCCGGCGACAAGGGGATCGTGTTGGTGATCACCACCTCGTCGAGCTGGCTGCCTGCAATGCGCTCGATGGCCGGGCCCGAAAAGATGGGATGGGTGCAGTAGGCGAAGACGCGCTTGGCGCCGCGCTCCTTCAGCACCTCCGCGGCTTTGACCAGCGTGCCGGCGGTGTCGATCATGTCATCCATGACCACGCAATTGCGGCCATCGATCTCGCCGATCACGTGCATCACCTCGGACACATTGGCCTTGGGCCGGCGCTTGTCGATGATGGCCAGGTCACAGCCCATCTGCTTGGCCAGTGCCCGGGCGCGCACCACGCCGCCCACGTCGGGCGAGACGACCACCAAATCGGGGTAGGCCTTGCTCTTCAGATCGGACAGCAGCACCGGCGAGGCATAGATGTTGTCCACCGGAATGTCGAAGAAGCCCTGGATCTGGTCGGCATGCAGGTCCATGGTCAGCACGCGTTCGACACCCACCGTCTCCAGCAGATTGGCCACCACCTTGGCGCTGATGGGCACTCGCATCGAGCGTGGGCGCCGGTCTTGCCGGGCATAACCGTAGTAGGGGATCACGGCGGTGATGCGGCGAGCGCTGGCGCGCTTCAATGCATCCACCATGATCAGCAGTTCCATCAGATTTTCGTTGGTCGGCGCGCACGTGCTTTGCACCACGAACACGTCGCGCGCGCGCACATTCTGGTGAATCTCGACGGTGACCTCGCCGTCGGAGAAGCGGCCGACACTGGCCTTGCCGAGTTCCGCACCGAGGCTGACCGCGATTTCTCGCGTCAGCGCGGGGTTGGCATTGCCGGTGAACAGCACGGTGTTGAACAGCACGGCAAGCTCCGTGAGGACTGGAACAGCTGAGGTCAGTGGAAAGAGGTTTGGCAGGGGAGGAAGGACTCGAACCCTCGCATGTCGGAATCAAAATCCGATGCCTTGACCAACTTGGCGACTCCCCTACACAGGACCCGGCTTGCACCGAACCCTTGAACCGGTTTCAGCCTGATTGACCTACCACTCGAGCAGTGGGTGGTGAACCAGACTGCGGCACATGCGACCGACCCAGTGAGGCGGAAGTTCTTCCGATCCCCAAGTCGCCACGGGCTGGTTGCCTGCGCCGGCTCTCGCGAACACTGCACTGCCGGAGCCGGTCATGCGGCTGTTGCCGTACCGGGCTTCCAACCACGCGGCAACCTGGGTCACCTCGGGGCATAGGCTGGTGGCGGGGGCTTGCAGGTCATTTCGACCATACCCCAGAGCCAGCTTCTGCTGCAGTTGGGCGTCTGCGAGAAAGTCCATGACTATAACAGGTTCGGTATCGCGCGCCAGCAGCGGACTGCCAAAGATGCCCGCCGTGGCAATGGCTTGAGCGGGCTTGACCACCGCCAGCCACTGCACCTGGAGTTCGATGGGGTTGAGCCGCTCACCGATCCCTTCGACCAAGGCATTGCGCCCGCCGATGAAGAAGGGCACGTCGGCGCCGAGCGAGAGCGCGATGGGGAGCAGTCGCTCGCGTGGCCAATGCAATCCCCAAAGTCGATTCAGTGCCAGCAGCGTGCTGGCCGCGTCCGAGCTGCCGCCTCCAAGCCCCGCGCCCCAGGGAACGCGCTTGTCGATGCTGATGTCTGCACCGAGGTGGCTGCCGCTGAGCTGCTGCAGCGCTCGTGCCGCGCGCAGGCACAGGTCGTCGGCAGGCAATGCAGGGCCGAGGTCGTGGCGGGCCAGCGCGCCATCGCTGCGACATTCAAAGTGCAGCGCGTCGCACCAATCGATCAACGCGAACACCGATTGCAGCAGGTGATAGCCATCGTCACGCTGGCCGATCACGTGCAGGAACAGGTTGAGCTTGGCCGGCGCCGGTACGTCCCACAGTGCCTGGATGGCCATCAGGGGCGCTCCAACCGCGCGCGCACGGTGACGCCGGGCACCGCCTCGCGAGTGGCTTCCAGGGCGCCGTCCGCCCAACGCGACAGGTCGATGCGCCAGCCCAGTTGATGGAAGCCGGGTATGCCGTCGTGGCGCGAGGTGTGGGTGGCTCCCGACCAGGGCTGGCCGCGCAACCAGTCGAACAGGGCGGCAATGGGGATGCGTTCACCCAGTGCGGCGGTGGCCAGCTCGTCCAGATCTGCAAAGCTGGTGCGCTCGCCGTTGGCAAGCAACCAGGCTTCCTTCAGGTTCCATTCCGCTTGCGCAGCGGTGGTGCCGAGTGGGCCGATCAGTGCCAAGCGGCCCATGCTGGGTGTACCGCTGAGCTCGAAGCCCGCGCTGACACTTCGGTCGGGTTGTCCGTCGATGCGCACCGCGATGCGGCCAGCAAGGGTGTCCTGGGTCACCGGCGCGCGTGTCGCGCAGGCGCACAGCAGCATCGTCGCCGACAGGGCAAGCGCGAACGTCGAAGCAGCCGGCGAGCGCCTTGCCTCCCCCAAACGCCGTCGCCAGTCCAGATCAACCCCGCCCGCGGGTCCCGCGCCGATGTACCAGGCCATGCGTTACAGGCCAACCTTGAGCCGGCTGAGTGTCTCGCGCAGTACATCGTTGGCAGCATCGCGGCTGCGCGCCTGTGCCCAGATCTGGCGAGCTTCGTCGCGTTGGCCGGTGACCCACAAGACCTCGCCCAGGTGGGCGCCGATCTCCGTGTCGGGCCGCGCCTGGTAGGCCTGGCGCAACAGGCGCAAAGCCTCATTGCGGTTGCCCAGTCGGAACTCGACCCAGGCCAGGCTGTCGGTGATGAACGGGTCGCCGGGCGACATCGACAAGGCCTTGGCGATCAACTCGCGTGCCTCCGGCAGTCGCTGGTTGCGATCGGCCAATGAGTAGCCCAGTGCGTTGTGGGCGTGGGGATGATCCGGCTTGAGGTCGATCACCTTGCGCAGCAGGCGCTCCATCTCCGCAAACCGTTCCAGCTTTTCTTCCACCATGGCCTGTTCGTAGATCAGGTCCGCATCGTTGCTGAATCGCTGGTTGGCGGTCTTGAGCACCTCGGCAGCCTCGCGCCAATGCTTCACCTCGCGCAGCATCTGCGCCTCGGCCAGCAGCTTGGCCCGGGCATCGTCTCCGGTGCGTTCGGGCACGGCCTGGATCAGTGCTCGGGCCTGCTTGATCTGGCCCTGGCGCGCCAGCAGCGCGCCACGCCGCGCCTGTACCTCCAGCGCACGCTGCGGGCTGTCCACCTTGGCCAACCAGCTCTCTGCAGCCTTGACGTCGCCGCGTTGCTCGGCCGCCTGGGCCAGCAGCAGCCAGGCTTGGGTCAGGTCCCTGGCTTGCGTGGCGGGCGCGCCGGCCCCATCCGCCTCGTCGTCGTCGCCGGCGCTCGTCGTGGACGGTGCCGCCGGCGTCGGCTGACCGGCCAACTGGACATAGCGTTGCAGGGCTGATTCGGCTTCGCGCGAATGCTTGAGCTCCACCTGCAAGGCGCCCAGGGTGAGCCAGGGTTCAGGCAACTCGGGGCGATCGCGCGTGACAAGGTTGAGCTGGGCAATCGCGTCGGCGTAGCGCTGTGACACGGCCAGCGCGCGCACATAGGCCAGGCGCACGGCGGCCTCGGCGCCAGCGCGCGCCAGGTAGTCGGTGACGATGGCCTCGGCGGCGGCCGTACCGGGCAGCAAGTCCAAGGCCAGCAACGCCGGGCCAGCGGCGGCGGGGTCCTCGGTGGCGGCCAGCCTGGCCAGCGCCAACGCCGCGTCCGGCTGGCCAGCGGCCAATGTCATGCGACCCAGGGCCACCTGGCTGGCCAGGCGCGTCTCGGGCAGGTCCCGGTAGGGCGAAACCATGCGTTCCAGCAACCCGAGCGCCTGCTTGCGATCGGGCACGCGCTGCAACAGGCGCGGCAGGGCCGAAATCAGGCCCGCGCGCTCCGCCAAGGGTGCGCCAGCCAGCCAGGCTGCGACGGGCTCGACCACCTCATCGGGCTTGTTCAGCGCCAGCAGGATCTGCGCCTGGAAGCGCAAGGCGTCCACCGAATCGGGCACCGCCTTGCGCCAGGCGCGCGCGGCGACCAGCGCCTGATCCCCGGCCCGGGCCTGGAGCGCGATTTCCACGGCGCGCTGGAACAAGGCCGGGTCGTTGTGCCGCCGGGCAGCATCCAGGATCACGTCGTAGGCGTTGCCTGCCCGTCCCGCGCTGAGCTCCATTTCGCCAATGATCAACTGGTAGAACAGCGGCGCATCCATGCCAGAGTTCTGGGGCACCTCTTGCGCCGGGGCGCAGCTGCACCAGGCCAACAGGCTGGCCGCGACAACGGCGGCGCGCCTGAGGCTGCGCTTGCGAACATTCGACCCGGTCATCAGGACTCCCGACATGTCCACCGATTCTAGGGGCCGGGTGCACCACCATAATGTCTGCATGCCCGAGCTGCCCGAGGTGGAAGTGACACGCGCCACGCTCGCCCAGCGCCTGTCGGGGGCGACGGTCAAGCAAGCACGGCTTGGCAAGCCCCTGCGCTGGCCGCTGGGTTGTCCGCCAGCGGCCTTGTCGGGGCTGCGCGCCGGCGAAATGGCGCGCCGCGGCAAATACCTGTGGCTGCCGCTGGCCAATGCGCATCGCCAGGGCGGCCTGCTGCTGCACCTGGGCATGTCGGGCTCGCTGAACCTGGCCGATGCACCGCCGCCGGCCGGGCCGCACGATCACTTCGAGCTGCAAACCGATCGCGGCACGCTGCGCCTGACCGACCCGCGGCGCTTTGGCGCCGTGGTGTGGTCCGATGGCCTGGCCGTCGACCCGGCCCGCAAGCTGCTGGCGCGGCTTGGTGCCGAGCCATTTGATCCGGCACTCACGCCGAAGACCTTTCACCAGGCGCTTCGGTCCAAGCGGGTGGCCATCAAGGTGGCCTTGATGGCCGGTGACATCGTGGTCGGCGCCGGCAACATCTATGCCAGCGAGGCCTTGTTTCACGCGGGCATCGACCCGCGCACGGCCTGCAATCGCATCAGCCTGCCGCGTTGCGAGCGCTTGTTGCAGGCCTTGCGCCTGACGCTGGGGCGGGCCATCGAGCTCGGTGGCTCCACTTTGCGCGACTTCCGCGACGCCCATGGCGCGGCCGGCGCCTTCCAGGCCGAGGCCCAGGTCTACGGACGCGAGGCCCAAGCCTGCAGGCGTTGTGGCGCCAAGGTGCGTCGCGTCGTGCAAGCGCAGCGCTCGACCTTCTTCTGCCCCGGCTGCCAGCACCGCTGAACGGTGACGGTCTGCGCAGGACTCCTCAAGCTCGGGGACGTGCGTGTCAGTAGATGTTTCAATGCGGCGGTTCGCCGATCCCTTGCGCTAGCATGCGCCGACCCCGGAACAGGGGCACCAGGCTGCCGAAATGTCTTCCACCCTCTCTCGCGAACTCGATGCGCTGGCCGACTGGCGCAAGGCCATGGACCGCCGCGTCGAACAATTCGGCACGCTGCTGGGTGACCACGATCTGCTCGACGCCGATGGCATGGCGATGGTGCAGACCTTGCGCCAGCGCCTGTCGTCGGACCGCCTGGTGCTGGCCTTCGTGGCGGAGTTCTCGCGCGGCAAGTCCGAGCTGATCAATGCCCTGTTCTTCGCGGACTCCGGTCGGCGCATCCTGCCCGCCACGCCCGGCCGCACCACCATGTGCCCGGTGGAGTTGGCGTGGGACGCCAGCGAAGCGGCCAGCCTGTGCCTGTTGCCCATCGGCACCCGGCGCGATGGCCTGACGGTGTCGGCCCTGCGAGGCCGCATGCACCTGTGGCAGCGCGTCGCCCTGCCGCTGGGCAACCCGGAAGGCCTGGCCGAGGCCTTGCAGGAGGTGACCCAAACCCAACTGGTGTCGCTGGACGACGCCCGGGCGCTGGGCTTCTGGGACGACGAGAACCCCAACGACAACCCGCCGCGTGGCGACGACGATCGGGTCGAGGTTCCCGCCTGGCGGCACGCCCTCATCAACTACCCGCACCCGCTGCTCAAGCGGGGCCTGGTGGTCATCGACACGCCGGGCCTCAACGCCATCGGTGCCGAGCCCGAGCTCACGCTGGGCCTGCTGCCGTCGGCACACGCCACGGTGTTCCTGCTCGCGGCCGATGCCGGTGTCACGCGCTCGGATCTGGCCATCTGGCGCGACCACCTGGGTGATCGGGGCCTCGAACGTTTCGTGGTGCTGAACAAGATCGATGCCCTGAACGACCCCTTGCTCAGTGCCGAGCAGGTGGCGGCGCAGGTGCAGCGTCAGCGCGAGCAGGTGGCCACCACCTTGGCCGTGTCCGAGCAGCGCGTGTTTCCGCTTTCGGCGCGGCAGGCCTTGTCGGCACGCATGGGTGGCGACCAGGCCGGCTTGCTGGCCAGCGGCCTGCCCGCCCTGGAACAGGCGTTGGCCAATCAACTGCTGCCGGAGCGCGGCTCGGTGGTGGGCCGATTGATCGAGGACGGCGCGCTGGCGCTGCAACAGGTCACCACGCGCCGCATCAACGATCGCCGGCGCCAATTGGCCGATCAACTGGCCGAACTGGGCTCGCTGCGCGGCAAGAGTTCGTCCAAGCTGTTGATGATGAGCAGCCGATTCCAGCGTGAGGCTGCGGCCTTCGAGGAGTGCCTGCCGCGCCTGACCGCCACCCGTGCGGTGCACAGCCGCCTGTTGCAAAGCGTGATGCGCGACCTGTCGAGCGAGCGGGTGCGTCTGGAAGTCAGCCGAATGCAGGCCGACAGCGAGGCCAGCCTGTTTCGCCTCGGTGCGGGCAAGGCATTCGCGCAACTGGGCCAGCGCCTGGCGGGCCTGGTCGATCGGGCCGAGAAGAGCATCGAAGAGATCGATCAGATGCTGGCGGCCAGCCACCGGCAGATGAACGCCGAATACGGTTTTGCCTTGTCGGCCGCCCCCAAGCCGGCGCTCACCAACTACCGCCGCGAGCTCAAGCGCATCGAGGCGGCCTATGGCCGGTACTTTGGCCTGACCAAGCTGTGGCGCCTGTCAGAGCGAGGCTTCCTGGGACAGTTCCTGCAGGTGCTGCTGTCGCGCTTGCGAGTGGTGTTCGAGAGTGCGGCGGTGGAAGTGGAGCTCTGGGGCAAGACCTGCACTGCACAGCTCGAATCGCAGCTGCGCGAACGCCGCCGCGCGCTGCACAGTCGGCGTGACGCGTTCAGCCGCATCCAGATGGCGGGCGACGAGCTCGAGCGCCGCATCCACGAGGTGGAAGCCCAGTCGGCGCACCTGCTGCAACTGGGCGAGCGGGTGGTCGAGTCGGTGGACGGCCTGCGCATCCTGGCGGCCACGGTGCCCCGCGCATCGGCCACGGGGCTGGATGCGGATGCGCCGGAAGCGGCACCCAGGCTGGCCTTGGTGCACACCACGAGTCCGCACGCGTCCCGCGGCGCGGCATGACCGGCGACAGGTCGGCACGGGCTGCGCAGGCGGCCAATTCCCTGCATTCAAACGCAGCGTCCACTTCGACGGCATCGTCCGATCTGTCCGGCCGGGTGATCCAATGGCAGCGCCGGCACGGGCGCCATGCACTGCCCTGGCAAGGCACGCGTGACCCCTACCGCGTGTGGCTGTCCGAGATCATGCTGCAGCAGACGCAGGTGAGCACGGTGATGGGCTACTACGACCGGTTCCTGAAGCGGTTTCCCGATGTGGCCGCCCTGGCCTCGGCCTCGCTGGACGATGTGCTGGCGCTGTGGAGTGGCCTGGGCTACTACAGCCGGGCCCGCCACCTGCACCGCTGTGCCCAGGCCGTGGTCAGCGAGCACGGCGGCCGCTTTCCGCCCAGCAGCCGGGCCTTGGCCACATTGCCAGGCATCGGGCGGTCCACCGCCGCGGCCATCGCGGCCTTCTGTTTCGGCGAGCGCGTGGCCATCCTGGATGGCAACGTCAAGCGCGTACTCAGCCGTGCGCTGGGCTTTGCCGGCGATCTGGCTGAGCTGCAAAGCGAGCGCGCGCTGTGGCAGCGGGCCGATGAGTTGCTGCCGCACGAGCACATCGAGGCCTACACGCAGGGCCTGATGGACCTGGGCGCCACCGTGTGCACGCTGCGACAGCCAGCCTGCGGGGCCTGTCCACTGGCCTCATCTTGTGTAGCGCATGCGCAGGGCCGGCCCACCGCCTTCCCGGTGAAGACGCGCAAGACACGCCGTCACCGGCGCGAGAACCGGCTGCTTTGGCTGGTGCAGCGCGACCAGGTCTGGCTGGTGCAGCGGCCCGCCGTGGGCGTGTGGGCCGGGCTGTGGAGCTTTGCAGAATGGGCCGACGAAGCGGCCCTCGACGCGGCGACGGCAGGTTGGCCCGGCGAGGGCCGCCTGCTGACGCCCATCGTGCACGTGCTGACGCACCGTGACTGGACGCTGCGGCCGCTGTTCTGGCGCTGGCCGGATCGCCTGAGCGGCCCAAGACAGGCGCGCCTTGAAGCGCAGTTGCCGGCCGGCCGATGGCACACGCTGCCCGGGGCCCTGGCGCTGGGGCTGCCCATGCCCATCCGCCGCTGGTTGACAGGCGGCCCGGACCTGGACGCCGAGTAGGTGGGTCAGCTCACCACGCCCTTGCCGCGCAGGAAATCGTCCACCAGCTTCAGGCGCAAGGCCGGCTCGTCCAGCACCATCAGCTTCTGCTTGGCCGCCAGCGAGATGGGCAGGATCTCGCACCATCGGTTGGCCACCCAGCCTGCGTCGTTCAGCCGATGGGGTTCGATGAAGGGGCGCTGGTCCTGAGCCTGAAGCGATTCGATGGCGTTGGACAGCGCCGCGACGGTCTGGCCCAGTTCTGCCGGCGGCGGCACCGAGGCGTCGTCGGCAAGGCAGACCACATCGGCCAGCCACAGGCCGTCCGCCTGCTGCTGCGGCGATTGCAGTTCGAAGCGCCGGCCGCCCAGGCAGCTCACCTTCAAGATGCCGGTCTGCTCGGCGTCCACCTCGATCAGCCGGGCCAGCACGCCCATCGATTCGAAGCGCACCGGGTCGTTGCGCTTGACCTCCGAGCCTTGGCGCAGGCACACCACGCCAAACGGCGTGAGGTCGCGCAGGCAGCGGCTCACCAGGTCCAGGTAGCGGGCTTCGAACACCCGCAGGCGCAGCAGCCCGCCGGGAAACAGCACCGCCTGCAATGGAAACAAGGGCAGGGCCCGGATCAGCTCCGCGGGCAGGTCGGGACGGTGTTCGGGTGCGGGGCTCAATCGATGGCGTCCATTTCGCGGTGGCGGATCAATGTGGCGCCATGGCCGGCAAAGCGCTTTGCCAATTGCTCGACGATGTAGACCGAGCGGTGTTGCCCGCCGGTGCAGCCGATGGCCACCGTGACATAGGCGCGCTGGTCGGTGGCCAGCGACGGCAGCCAGCGTCGAAGAAAGGCCTCGATCTGCGCCAGCATCTCGTCGGCCTCGGGCTGCTCGCTGAGGAACTTGGCCACCGGTGCATCGCGGCCGGACAGCGGACGCAGCTCGCGCACGTAGTAGGGATTGGGCAACATGCGCACGTCGAACACATAGTCGGCGTCGAGCGGCACACCGTACTTGAACGCGAAGCTCTCGAACACCAGCGTGAGGCGATCGTGCGGCGCCGACAGCAGGTTGCGCACCTGTGCACGCAGCCCGGCCGGTCGCAGCGTGCTGGTGTCGATCACGGTGGACACCTCGCGCAGCTCGGCCAGCAGCAGGCGCTCGAGCTCGATGGCCTCGATCAACGCGTGCTGTACGCTCTCGTTGGTCTGCGTGGGGTGGCTCAGCGGATGCGGGCGGCGGGTTTCGGAAAACCGCCGCACCAAGGTGTCGGTGTTGGCGTCGAGGAACAGCGGGCGAATGCGCACGCCCTCGCGTCGCAGCTCGTCGATCAGCGGCACCAGCGCCGGCAGTGAACGCGCGGCGCGGGCGTCCACCGCGATCGCCACGCGCTCCACGTAGCGCGGGTGCTGCAGCTGCATGTAGTTGCGCAGCAGTTCGGGTGGCAGATTGTCGACGCAGAAGTAGCCCACGTCCTCGAGCGCGTGCAGGGCCACCGACTTGCCCGAGCCGGAGATGCCCGAGATCAGCACCAGCTCACGGCCCTGCGGTGACGCGATGGGCTGATCGTCGGGGGTCAACAGCGGATCGGTGTGCTCGCTCATGCCCGGCTTCGTGGTCTGGGGTTCGACTTGGGCGCCTTTGCCGGCGCCTTCATCCCCGCATCTTGCAACATTGCCTGCGCATGCGCCAGGCTGGTGTCGGCCATGCGTTCGCCGCCCAGCATGCGCGCAATCTCCACCACGCGGGCCTCGCCACTGCTGGCCCGCACATCGCTGGCGGTGCTGCCATCGCGGGCCTGCTTGGACACCACGAAATGATGGTCCGCACACGCGGCCACCTGGGCCAGGTGGGTGACGGCGAGCACCTGGTGGGTCTGGCCGAGCTGCTTCATCAAGGCGCCCACGGTGTCGCCCACGGCACCGCCGATGCCGGCATCGATCTCGTCGAAGATCAGCGTCGAGGCGCCACCGCCTTGACGCAGCGTGGTCACCGCAATGGCCAGGGCCAGGCGCGACAGCTCGCCGCCCGAGGCCACCTTGGCCAACGGCCGCGGCGTGCTGCCCGCGTGTCCGGCCACGAGGAACTCCAGCGTTTCCAGGCCGTGGGCCTGTGGCTGAGCCAAGGCCTCGAAGGCCACCTCGAAGCGGCCACCGGCCATGCCCAGGGTCTGCATGGCCTGCGTCACCGCGGCGGCCAGCGGTGGCGCGGCCTGCCGGCGCGCCGCACTGATGCGGCCTGCCTCCGCCATGTACTTCCGATCGGCCTCGGCCAGCACCAGCTCCAACGCTGCGGTGTCGGTGGACGCGTCCAATGCGCGCAATTCAGCCTGCCATTGGGCCAGCAACGCCGGCAGCTCGGCCGGCGGCCGTCGGTAACGACGCGCCAGGCCCATCCACGCCGACATGCGCGCGTCCAGCTCGGCCAGGCGTCGAGGGTCAAGCTCGGCGTGCCCCAGGTAGCTGTTGAGCGTATGCGCGGCGTCCTGCAACTGCGCCCGTGCGCCTTGCAGGCTGTCGATCACCGGCTGCAGGCGTTCGTCGTGCTGCTGCACCGATTGCAGCACCGCGATGGCCCGGTCGGCCAGGGTCTCGGCGCTGTCGTCGGAGTCGGCCACGGCGTCCAGCGCCACGCGCGCGGCGTCGATCAGTGCCTGTGCATGGGCCAGGCGCTGGTGCTCCGCATCGAGCTCGGCCCACTCGCCAACGGCCGGCGCCAGCTTGTCCAACTCACCGATCTGCCAGGCCAGTCGCTCACGCTCACGGGCGATCTCGTCGCTGCGCTCTCGCGCACGCTGCAGGGCCTCGGTGGCCGACTTGCGTGCGGCAAAGCGCATGGCCAGCTCGCGCGTGTCCACACCGGCTTGCGTGTCGATCAGCTCGCGCGTGGCGGCGGCGCGCGTGAGGCTTTGCCAGGCATGCTGACCATGGATGTCCACCAGGTGATCGGCGGCCTCGCGCAGCTGAGCCACCGTGGCCGCGCTGCCATTGATCCAGGCCCGGCTCTTGCCTTGCGCGTCGATGGTGCGCCGAAGCAGCAGCACATCGTCGTTGCTGAAACCCGCCTCGTCCAGCCAGCGCGCGAGCGAGGCGGGCGCATCGAATTCGGCGCTGATTTCGGCCCGCGACGCGCCTTCGCGCACCACGCCGGTGTCGCTTCGGCTGCCGAGTGCAAGCTGCAGGGCGTCCACCAGGATGGACTTGCCGGCGCCGGTCTCGCCCGTGAGTACCGAAAAGCCCGCGTGGAAGTCCAGATCGAGCGTGGGCACGATGACGAAATCGCGCAGGCTCAGGCGGCGCAGCATGTCAGCGGCGATGGGTCGCGCGAGCCAGGCGGTCGAGCGGCGCGTGTCGCATCACACCACCCCCTCATACCAACGCAGCTTGCGCCGCAGCGTGGCGTAATAGCTCCAGCCGCGCGGGTGCAGAAAGCGCACCTTGTGCGCCGAGCGCCGCACGCGGATCTGGTCGCCGTGCAGCAGGCTGGCCAGGCCCTGCATGTCGAAGTTGGCGGACGCGTCGCGTCCGGCCACCACGGTGATGCGCACCTCGCCCGAATCGGGCAGCACGATCGGCCGGTTCGACAGCGTGTGCGACGCAATCGGCACCACCAGCCAGCCCGAGATGCCCGGGTGCATGATCGGCCCACCGGCCGACAGTGCATAGGCCGTGGACCCGGTGGGCGAGGCCACGATCAGGCCGTCTGCGCGCAGGTTGGCGACGAATTCGTCGCCGATGTCCACGCGCAGCTCCACCATGCTCGCGGTGGCACCGCGGCTGACCACCACCTCGTTCATCGACAGCGCCGAGAAGATGCACTCGTCGTCGCGCCACACTTCGCTTTCGAGCATGGCACGGTGCTCTTCCTCGAAGTCGCCCGCGATCATCGGCGCCAGCGCCTCGCGAAACTGGCCGATCGGGATGTCGGTGATGAAGCCCAGGCGGCCCTGGTTGATGCCCACCAGCGGCAGGTTGTGCTTGGCCAGTTCGCGGGCAATGCCCAGCATCGTGCCGTCGCCGCCCACCACCACGGCCAGGTCGCACTCGGCGCCGATGCGGTCGGCAGACAGCGAACCGTAATCGGTGACGCCCGTGCTTTGCGCAGTGCGCTGCTCGAACGACACCTCCAGGCCCTGGCGCACCAGAAAGTGGGCGATGTCTTCCAGCACCGGGCGAATGCCGTCGGCCTGGTACTTACCCACCAGCGCAGCATGTTGGAAGCGGCCCGTCATGCGCGGAATTACACCACAGCGACCCATGCCGATACGGCCTCAGAACGGGCGTGTCCGTACAATGGAACAGCACCATGGACGACCGCGCCCACACCCTGCTGAAGACCCTGGTCGAGCGCTACATCGCCGACGGCCAACCCGTGGGCTCGCGCACCCTGTCCAAGGCCTCGGGCCTGGAGCTTTCGCCCGCCACGATCCGCAACGTGATGGCCGATCTGGAAGAGATGGGCCTGATCGCCAGCCCGCACACCAGTGCCGGCCGCGTGCCCACGGCCCGCGGCTATCGCCTGTTCGTGGACACCATGCTCACCGCACGCCCGCTGGACCTGGCCTCGATGGCGCACGACATGGCCGGCGTGCGCGATCAACTTCTGCCCGACCAGCCGCAGCGTGTGATCGCCCAAGCGGCCCATCTGCTGTCCAGCCTGTCGCACTTTGTCGGCGTGATCACCTCGCCGCAACGAGCGGGCGTGTTCCACCACATCGAGTTCCTGCGCCTGGGCGAGAAGCGCGTGCTGGTGATCCTGGTCTCGCCCGATGGCGACGTGCAGAACCGAGTCATCTTCACCGCCCGCGATCACAGCACGGCCGAATTGCAGGAAGCCACCAACCACCTCAATGCGCACTATGCCGGCCTCAGCATCGAGGCCGTGCGTGAGCGCCTGAAGGCCGAGATCGACGTGCTGCGCGTCGAGATCGCAGCCCTGATGCAGGCCGCCGTGCAGGCCGGCAGCGATGCCCTGGCCGACAGTGGCGAGCAGGTGGTGGTCTCGGGCGAGCGCAACCTGCTCGACGTGCAGGACTTCGGCAACGACCTGGGCTCGTTGCGCAAGCTGTTCAACGTGTTCGAGCAGAAGACCGAGCTGATGCGCCTGCTCGATGTCTCCAGCCGAGCCGAGGGCGTGCGCATCTACATCGGCGGCGAAAGCCGCGTGGTGCCGTTCGAAGAGCTGTCGGTGGTCACCGCGCCCTATGAGGTGGACGGCCGCATCGTCGGCACCCTGGGCGTCATCGGCCCCACGCGCATGGCTTACGACCGCATGATCCAGATCGTGGACATCACCTCGCGCATGGTCTCCAACGCCTTGTCGGCGCCGCGCTGAGGCGGCACTCAGCCGCGCGCCCACGCACCTACAATCGGCGCGCTCGCGCAGCGGGCACAAGACGGGCCGTTAGCTCAGTTGGTCAGAGCAGAGGACTCATAATCCTTTGGTCGTTGGTTCAAGTCCAACACGGCCTACCAACCATCTCGTGCGACCCGTTTGCACATGGTCCAATGCCGGCATGACGACCCTTGATCGAGGCTGGCGCCCGCCAGCAAGGTGGCAGCGGCGGCATGTGTTGATGGCGCTCGGCGCGCTGGCCGGTTGCGGCGGAGGCAGCGACGCCGCTGACCGCGTGGCTCCGGGCACGAAGTTGTTCGACCTGCAGTTTGTCGACGCGCAAACAGCTTACGGTGTCGCCGGGCAGGGCTTGATCGCCCGCTCGGACGACGGTGGCCAGACCTGGCGCAGGCTGAGGGTCGACGCGACGCACGACCTGATCAGCGTATTCGCCGTCAACCGGCAACTGGTCTTCGCGAGTGCAATCAACTTTGCCGTGTTGCGCTCAGTGGATGGCGGCGCCAACTGGCAGACCATCCAACCGGGCGGAGACAACTCCATCGTGCACGGGCCGGTGGTGGTGGCGCCCGATGCCGAGCATGTCGGGCTGCGCATCGAGTCGAATCTGAAATACGGAGTCTCCGAAAAGCTCTGGTTCACCGTCAACGGCGGACAGAAGTGGCAGAACATGGTCGAACCGGACCGGCCCTTTCCTTGGGCACCTCAATTCACGCGCGCGGGAGTCCTGTTCGGCCTCGCCCGGTACACCGACCCGGCGAAGCCCTATGCCTTCTGGGTCTCCGACGACTTTGGGCAATCATTTCGGCAGTCACCCCTGTCTGGCGTGGCCTGCGGCACCTTCGGAGAGCAGGGCATCTGGTTGCAGCTGTCCAGCGGCGGTGCCGCAAACCCGCCGGCCCGCGTGGCCCTCAGCCAGGACGGTTTTCGAACCTGGGTCGAAGCGCCGATGCAGATCGACGGGCTCGGCGTGGATGCGCAGCCGGAGCTCCTCCTGTACGCGCTGGATGCGGCCGGCCGCGGCTGGGCCGGCACCGATTCAAGCCTGCTGCACAGCAGCGACGGCGGCCGCCACTGGACCGTGGTCGCGGCGCCGGCGGTGCCCAACATCCAGGTCGGCGTCGCGCTCGATGGCATGGGATGGCTGACCCGCGCGAACGGCGTGGCGGAATGGTTCAGCACCGACGCCGGTGCCACTTGGCGCCACTTTGATGGCGTGCCTGTCGACGCAATCCAAGCAAACATCGTGCGCGACGGCGGCGGTGGATTGCTGGCAAGTGTTGGCTGGCAGCTGACGGGCTACACCTGGCAACGCTCGATCGACGACGGGCGCAGCTGGCGCACGTTGCTGTAAGTGCGGCCCACGCGCGCTGGTGGCCGAACGGAACGCGAAGGCCGCGCCGCTGGAGCAAGAGCACCATCGACGAGGCGCGTGTCCTCGTGCTGCCAAGGCCCCGTGCAGCTACCATCGTGCGATGGTCAACCATGGCGATCTCCCGGTGGCAAGACCCGGCGCGCTCGCCTGGTGGGGGGTGTGGAGGGCGGATCGTGGCTGAGCCATCGGGGTTGCTCGCGCGGCTGGACGCCATCGGCGCGTCGTTGCGCGACAGCGGCCATGCACTGGCGCTGATCGGGCTCGGTTCGGTCGGCTGCGAGACCGACCGCCTGGACGCCTGGTCCGACCTCGATTTCTTTGCGATCGTCGAGCCTGGCTGGAAGGCGCGTTATCTGCACACGCTCGACTGGCTTGCGGCAGCGCAGCCGCTGGCCTGGCACTTCCGCAACACCGGCGATGGCCACAAGGCGCTGATGGACGACGGCGTGTTCTGCGAATTCGCGGTCTTCGAGCCGACCGAACTGGCGCACATCCCCTTCGCCCCCGGGCGCGTGGTGTGGAAGCGCGAGGGCGTCGACGATGCGATTGCGCGGCCCCGGCAGCCGATGCCGCAACCACGCACGACCGACGAGACCTGGATCGTCGGCGAGGCACTGAGCTGCCTGTTCGTCGGCTTGCAGCGCTGGCACCGCGGCGAGAAGCTGTCGGCGGCGCGCTTCGTGCAGGGCCATGCGCTGGACCGCCTGATCGAGCTCGACGCGCTGCGCACGCACCCGATGCCCGGCGACCCGTTCAACGCCGAGCGCCGGCTGGAGGCGCGCCAGCCGCGGCTTTCGGCCGAGCTGCCGGCGCTCGTGCCGGGCTACGCGCACACGCCCAAGGCGGCGTTGGCGATGCTCGATGCGCTGTCGGCCCGCGGCGCGCTGCTGAACCCGGCCATCGTCGCGCGCATCCGCGCGCTGGCGGGCTGAGCCCGGTGGGGCCTCTGGGCACCGCGATCAGGGTTTTCGAGCCACCAGCCCGACGAGTGCGGACCGGCCGTGGTGCTGGGTACCCTCGCTGAGGTCCGTTTCGTAGACACGCAGTTGCTCGATCGCCAAGGCGGCGAAGGCCTCGCGCAGCATGGGCTCGGTGTACAGGTGCGACAGGATGGGCGGCCCGCCGGTCTTGTAGTCGAGTTGCTTGGGTGTGTAGCCTTGCAGCACGAGCAGGCCGCCGGGGCGCAAGGCACGAACAATGTGGGCAAACAAGCGCTCGCGCATGGGCGGGTCGGCAAACTGCACGAAGATCGCCGCGATCAGGTCGTAGTGCGCCTGCGGCCAGGCCCATTGGTCGCCATCAGCCACGTGGTAGTTCACCGCCACCTTGGCCTGCAGCGCCCATTGGCGGGCCTTGGCGACGCCGACCTCCGAGAGGTCGAACGCATCCACCTCCCAGCCTTGGCGCGCGAGCCAGACACTGTTGCGGCCTTCGCCATCGGCCACGCACAAGGCACGACCACCGGGCGGCAGGCCGCCGGCCTGGGCACGCAGGTACTCGTTGGGCTCCTGGCCGAAGATGAAGCCGTCCCCTTCGAAGCGCTTGTTCCAGGTGGCGGCGGCATCCGCGAAGGGTTGGGTCGTCATCGGATCACTCCAGCAGCCAACTCGATCGGGCGATTGGACCACCAAGCGACGGCCCGCCCGGGGCCTGCAGCGGGTGACACGGTCAGCGCCCCGCGCCGACCAGGTCGGCCAACCAGGCCTTGACCACCTGGCGCGGCTGCGGCAGGTTCAGCAGCGTGTGCGGCGCGCCGGGCACCAGCACGATGGTGGCGGCCTTGTGGGCCTTGAGCGCCGCGCCGCAATGGCCCATGGCCGCGGGGTTGCCCAGCCAGGTGTTGGCGGGCGAGAAGAACGGGTCCGCCGAGCTGATCACGTTGAGCACCGGCTCGGCGATGGCGTGCGTCTTGTGCGCGTCGACGAAGTAGTTGTCCTCGCAGGACCACGAGAAGATCATGCGGCCAGCAAAGCGTCCAGGATGCCGCGCCACCGGCACCCCGCCTTCGCTGGTGCCGGCCAGCACGACGCGGCCGGTGTCGGCCCAGGGCAAGGCCTGCAGGGCCTCGAGCGCGATGTCCACCTCAGATTGGCGAAGCGCGTGGACCTTCTCGTAGCTGGCCTTGTCGATCGGCGACTTGTAGTTGATGCGGCCGGGCAAGCCCATCGAGTCGGGCGCGAAGCTGGCCAGGCCTTGGGCCGCCAGCCAAGCCTGCCATTCAGCGATGGCGGCCAGGCCCAGGCCGGACGAGCCGTGCAGGAACAGCACCACCGGCGCCTTGCCGCGCACGTCCTTCGGCGCATTCGACAACTTGCCGGTGAACACCGCCGCGCCGGTCACCGACGCGGGCAAGGCCACCGAGGCATTGGCCACCACCAAACGGCGAGACTCGGCGGTGTGCACCCAGGCATCGCCCTTGATCTCGCCGGCGGGCGTTTGCCCAAGGGCGCTGCCCGTCGTGGCCAGCAGGATCAGGGGCAGGGCAGCCAGCAGTGCGCGCATGTTGCTTGTACTCATTGGATTCGATCGGGTGCCCAGGTCGTGCAAGCGCTGCCGGGGCGGGTTGGAGGGGCCGATTGTGGCCTGCCCGGAGAACGGCGTGCACCCGTGTCCGGCATCAGGCGGACGCCGCCCTGGGCGGCTTGGGCACGCGCCCATGCGCGAAAGCGACCTGCACGATGCCGGCCGCCAGGCCGAGCGCCACGCCGACCTTCCAGGCCATGTTGTAGGAGCCCAGGCGGTCGAAGATCAGGCCGCCGCCAAACGCGCCGACAAAGCTGCCGAGCTGGTGGCTCACGAAGGCCACGCCACCCAGCATGGCCTGCCAGCGCAGGCCGAAGGTGTCGGCCACCCAGCCCGAGACCAGCGGTGCCACGCCGAGCCACAAAAAGCCCATCACGGCGGCAAAGGCCAGCGTCATCGCCGGCGTGGGCAGGCTGGTGAAGTACCAGGCCAGCACCAGCGAGCGCGCGATGTAGATGCCCCCCAGCAGCATCAGCTTGTTGTAGCGCCCACCCGCCCAGCCGAAGAACAGGCTGCCCAGCACGTTGAAGCCGCCGATCATGCCCAGCGCCTGGGCGCCGAGCATCGGGTCCATGCCACAGATGTCCAGGTAGGACGGCAGGTGCGTGGTGAGGAACACCAGCTGCATGCCGCAGACGAAGTAGGCCAGCGACATCACCACGAACACCGGGTTGCGCAGCGCGGTGGCCAGCGCGTCGCGGGCATTGAGCTGATTGGCGGCGCCGCCGGCGGGCACGGGCAGCGCATCGACCCGTCCGGCCACCCAGGCGGCGGGCAGCATCAACAGCGCGAGCGCGATGAACCCATACAGGCCGAAGCGCCAGCCATGCGACTGCGCCAAGGCCTGGCCAATGGGTGCGGCGAGCAGCGCGCCCAGCGAGCCGGCGGCCGAGACGATGCCCAGCACGCTGCTGCGCAGCGCCGGCGACACGCGCCGCGCGGCCACCGCCATGGCCATGGCACTGCCGGTGCAGGCCATCGAGGCGCCGATGCTCAGGCCCGCGCCCAGCACCACGCCCAGCAGCCCGTGCGCCGTGGCCAGCAGCACCAGCCCCAGCACATACAGCAGCGAGCCCGCCACCATCAGCGGCCGGTAGCCCAGGCGCACGGCCCAAGCGCCCGCCACGGGCTGCAGCAGTCCCCAGGCCAGGTTCTGCACCGCAATGGCCAGCGTGAAGTCGGACACCGTGATGCCGATGTCCTTGGTCAGGGGTGGCATGAACAGCCCCAGGCTCTGTCGCAGGCCCATGGCCAGGCTGAGCATCACCGAAGCGCCGATGAGGATCGGCAGCGCTGGACGCAGGTCCTTCAATGTGGCCATGTACCGATGCTCCATGCGGGGTGGCGGGCCAGTCTCGCACGCCGGATGGACGCACGCCGGATGGCCGCCGGATGGCGTCGGCGCGTCTACACTGCAGCCTCTTTTCGCGGGTGGCGCGCCCATCGCACGCTCGCTGCCCCACCGGGCCTTGGCGCCTGGCAGGCCCTTTCAAGACCCATGGCCCCCGATCTGCCCTTCCTGGCCGGCTATCCCGAACACCTGCTCGCCCAGGTGCGCCGAGCCATGGCCGAGGGTCGTGCGGCGGACGCGCTGAAACAGCGTTATCCCGAGGCGCACACGATCCGCAACGACACCGCGCTGTACGAGCACGCGATGGCGCTGAAGCAGCGTCACTTGCGCAACGCGCCCTTGCTGGCCAAGGTGGCCTACGACAACCGCCTGCAGATCGACCAGCGCGCGCTGGGCACGCTCACGGCCGTGTCACGCGTGCAGGGCGGCCAGCTCAAGGCCAAACGCGAGATCCGCGTGGCCGCCTTGTTCAAGGACGCGCCCGCCGCGATGCTGGACATGATCGTGGTGCACGAGCTCGCCCACCTGAAGGAGCGTGAGCACAACAAGCCCTTTTACGCGCTGTGCGAGCACATGTTGCCGGGCTACCACCAGGTGGAGTTCGACACGCGGCTGTACCTCACGCTGCGCGCGCGGGCTGGGGCGGAATGAAGGTCAGTCGGTCTTGTTCTTGGCCGCGGGCATGACGCAGGATTCGTCGCGCCCCACGGTGACCCATTCGCCGCCCTGGTTCAGGCAGGTGCTGCGGGCCGAGTCCAGGCGCTCGCGGATGCGGTCCGGCGCGGTGACCACCCGAAAGCTCGCGGCAACCACGGTCAGGGCCACGACCAGGGCAATGGTGATGACAGGAAGATCGGTCCTCATGATCAGACTCCTCCGACGCGATGCAGGTGCCATGCGACAAGCATGTCCCATGCCTGAAGCCATTCTGCGACGGTGCAAGCCCGGCCGTGCTGACATTCAGCAGCAAGACCACATTGGCGGTGCTTGATTCACCCAACTTTACCGGTGCATGGCGCACCAATGGCGGGCACCGCCGCCCGCGTGTCAGACCTTGCCCAGCGCGCGCAACACCTTTTCGGGCGTGATGGGCTGCGAAGACAGGGTCACCTTCAATGGTGCCAGGGCGTCGTTGATGGCGTTCATGACGGCGGCGGGTGCACCGGCCGTGCCGGCCTCGCCCGCGCCCTTGGCACCCAGTTTCGAGCTGCGCGTGGGGGTTTGCACGTGCGAGACCACGATGTCGGGCATCTCGGCGGCCATGGGCACCAGGTAGTCGGCCATGCTGCCGTTGCACAGCGTGCCGTTCTCGTCGTACAGGCACTCCTCGAACAACACGCCGCCGATGCCCTGCACGATGGCGCCACGGATCTGCTCGTCCACCAGCATGGGGTTGATGACGCGGCCGCAGTCTTCCACCGCCCAGTGGCCCAGCAGCTTGACGAAGCCGGTGTCCACGTCCACCTCCACGTGCGAGACCTGCACGCCATTGGTGAAGATGAAGGGGTAGTCGCGCTGCGCGCAGTGCCGCGTCACCATCAGCTCGGGCGTGAAGCCGGCGGGCAGGGTGTCGCTGCGGAAATAGGCCACGCGGCCCAGCTCGGCCAGCGGCAGCAGTTCGGCGCCGCTGGTGGCGTCGACGAAGCAGCCTTCGCGCAAGCGCAGGCTGGACGGGTCATCGCGCTGAAGGATCACCGCCGCGGTGCTCAGGAGGTTGTCGCGCAGTGCCAGGCCGGCCAGCAGCACGGCCTCGCCGCCGATGCCTGCGCCGCGCGAGGCCCAGGTGCCGCCGCCATAGGGCGTGACGTCGGTGTCACCGGTGACCACCCGCACCTGCTGCAGCGCGACGCCCACGGCGTCCGCCGCGATCTGCGCGAAGATGGCTTCGGCACCCTGGCCCTGCTCGCCCACGCTGGACATCACGGTCACCACGCCACTGGGCTCCAGCCGCAGCGTGGCGCCATCCTGAGACGCAATGCGCGCGCCGCCCACGCCATAGAACGCGGCGCTGGGGTTGGTCAGCTCGATCAGCGTGGCGATGCCGATGCCGCGGTAGACGCCCTTGGCGCGCAGCGTGGCCTGCTCGGCGCGCAGGCCCTCGTAGTTGCACAGCGTTCGCGCCTGGCGCAGGCAGGCCTCGTGCGACAGCACCTCCAGCTTGATGCCGGACGCGCCGATGGCAGGGTAGGCGTCGTCGGGAATCACGTTGCGCAGGCGGAAGTCCAGCGGGTCCAGCCCCAGCTGGCGCGCCACGCCGTCCACCAGCGCCTCGGTCACCGCGCAGGCGATCGGGTGGCCCACGCCGCGGTACTGGCAGGTGGGCACCTTGTTCTGGAACACCACCTTCAGCGCGGCGCGGTAGTGCGCGTGCTTGTAGGGCCCACCGGTGAGGTTGACCACCTGGTTGCCCTCGATGCCGCTGGTGCGCGGGAACACCGAAAACGGGCCGATGCCGGTGAGGTCGTCGATCTCGAAGGCCAGGATGTCGCCGCTGGCATCCGCCGCGATGCGCGCCTTGATGCGGTGCTCGCGGGCATGGATGTCGGAGACGAAGGACTCGAGCCGGTCGGCCACGAACTTCACCGGCCGGCCCAGCAGCATGCTCATGGCCACGGTGGCGAAGTCATCGGGGTAGGCGTGCACCTTGATGCCGAAGGAGCCGCCCACGTCGCGGCAGATCACGCGCACCTGCGATTCCTGCAGTTCGAATTGACGGCAGTACAGGTCCTGCATCATGTGCGGGGCCTGTTGCGAGTGGTAGACGGTGAGCCTGCCGTCGCCGGGGTTCCAGTCGGCGATCTGGCAGCGCGGCTCCAGCGTCACGCCGGTGTGGCGGCCGAAGACATAGGTGTCCTCGAACACCGCCGCCGCGCGGGCGAAGGCTTCGTCGACGCCACCGGTGTCCAGCTTGCGCTCGAAGCACAGGTTGTCGCCCAGCTCGGGGTGGATGACGGGCGTGGCGGCATCCAGCGCCGTCTCGGTGTCGAGCACGGCGGGCAGCTCGTCCCATTCCACCTCGATCAGCTGCAAGGCATCTTCGGCCTGCGCGCGGGTCTCGGCCACCACGGCCACCACCGGCTCGCCCTGCCAGTGCGCGCGGCCCAGTGCCAGCGCGTGCTCGGGTGCGCTCTTGATGCCCGGCAGGTGTGCCAGCACGGCCACCCAGGGCTTGCACAGGCGCGCCACGTCGACGCCGGAGAACACCCCCAGCACGCCGGGCATGGCGCGTGCGGCCGTGGATTCGATGCGACCCAGACGCGCATGCGCCACGGGGCTGCGCCAGTAGACGACATGCGCCAGGCGCGGCAGCTCGATGTCGTCGACGAACTGGCCGCGGCCCTGCAGCAGGCGCCGTGCGCCATTGCGCGGCCTTGAGACGCCGATGTGGCGCTGGTCCTCGGTGACCTTGGAGAGTTCGGCCTGGTTCGGCAGCTCGCGCGGGTGGTTCATGCGGCCTCCTCGGGCGTGAGCTTGCCTTCGCGCTGCAACTGCAGCACATCGCACACGGCATCGACGATCGCGTGGTAGCCGGTGCAGCGGCAGTAGTTGCCGCTCATCCATTCGCGCACAGCCTCGCGATCGGCGTCGGGCCGGTGCGCCAGCAGCTCCTGTGCGGCCATCAGCATGCCCGGCGTGCAGTAGCCGCACTGCAAGGCGTTGCGCGCGAGGAACGCGTCCTGCAGCGCACGCAATTGCGGCGAGGGCGTGGGCGTCTCCACGGTCTGCACCGCCTTGCCGTCCACCTGAACGGCCAGCACCAGGCAGCCGCGCACGATCTGTCCGATCGTTGCGCCACCCGACTGCCCGATCACCCGCACGGTGCAGGCGCCGCACACCCCATGCTCGCAGCCCAGGTGCGAGCCCTTCAGGCCACAGTCCTCGCGCAGGAAGTCGATCAGGTGGCGGCGCGGTTCCACGTCGCGGGTGATGGTCGCGCCGTTGACCTGGACGCTGATTCGTTGTGTCTTTGCGGGCGCGTTCATTGCGAGTCCTTGGCCACCAGGCGGCGCAGCGCGCGTTGCAGCAGCACGCCGGCGAGGTGCTGCTTGGTCTCGGCGCCGTTGGTGAGGTCGGCGGCGGGGTGAAGTTCGGCGCGCAGCGTCTGCAGGGCCAGCGCCAGCGTCGGTTCGTCGATGGCTCGGCCCTGCAACGCGGCCTCGGTGCGCAGTGCGCGCACCGGTCGGTCCTCCAGGCTCAGGAAGGCCAGGCGCAGCTCGTGCACGACGCCGGCCCGCACGCTGCAGCGGGCGGCCAGCCCGGCGATCGCGTAGTCGCCCTGGCGGCGTGCCAATTCGTCGAACACCTGGCGCTCGTCCGCGGCCAGCACGGGCACCTCGCAAGCGACGATCAGCTCGCCCTCGGCGCGGGCCGTGCTGTACAGGCCAGTGAAGAACTCGCGCGCCGGCACGCGGCGCTCACCGGCGGCGCCGGCCAGCAGCACCTGGGCATCCAGCGCCAGCATGCAGGCCGGCCACTCTGCAGCAGGGTCGGCATGGGCCAGCGAGCCGCCCAGCGTGCCCAGGTTGCGGATGGCACGGTGGGCGATGTGAGTGACGGCCTGAGCCATCAGCGGCACGTGCCGGGCCACCAGCGCGGACGCTTCGATCTCGCTGTGGGTGCTGAGCGCGCCGATGCGCAGGTGCTGGCCGCTCAACGCGATGCCGCGCAAGGCCTCCAGCCCCGTGATGTCCACCAGCAGCGCCGGCTCGGACAGGCGCATGTTGAGCGTGGCGATCAGGGTCTGGCCGCCGGCCAGCACACGGGCGCCGTCGCCGTGGGTCTTCAGCAGCTCGAACACCTGGGCCAGCGAAGCCGCGCGAACGTAGTCGAAGGCTGGGGCTTTCATCGGGGTCTCGTCAGGCCGGGCCGGGCGCCCGGAGTGCACGTCGGGCGGCTGGTCCGGGTTTGTGGGGATGTGACATATTGACCAAGCGCTCAACAATGATCGCAGAATTGAGCAAATGGTCAACACCGCACAAACCCCCGCGAAAGCACGCGCTGCCAGGCCTGCCCGACGGGTTGCCCGGTCGGGCGCTGGCGCGTCCCGGGCTCGGTCTTTGGCGAGCGGGTCTGCGGTCAAGCGGGCCGGTCTGGGCCCGCGCGTGCGCCTGAGCGCCAGCGACCGCGAGCAGCAGATCCTGGCTGGCGCGGTGGACTTCTTTGCGCGCCGCGGCCTGGAGGCGCAGACGCGCGAGCTGGCCGACGAGCTGGGCATCACCCACGCGCTGCTGTACCACTACTTTCCCACCAAGGCCACCTTGATCGAGCGGGTGTACGAGCAGGTGATCGGCGGGCGCTGGAACCCGGCCTGGGAGGCACTGCTCGACGGCCCGCTGCCAGTCGAAGACAAGCTGTGCCGCTTCTACGGCGAATACCTCGGCGCCATCCTCACGCCCGACTGGCTGCGCATCCTGGTGCACTCGGGCCTGGCCGACGGCCTGATCCCGGCGCGCTACTTCGGCATGCTGCGCGAGCGACTGTTCCCGCGCCTGATCCGCGAGGCGCGTCGCGCCTGCGCCTGCCGTTCGCGTGCGGCCGCCACGGTGCGCGAGGAGTCGCTGCTGCTCGGCCTGCACGGCGGGCTGGTGTACCAGTTGGGCATGCTGCCGCTGGTGTATGGGCAGCACTTTCGCGGCCATGGCGATGCCGTGGTGCGGGACACCTTCATCCGCGACATGGTGCGTGGCTACCTGTGCCAGGTGCGGCACGCGGTGCCGGCGCCGAAGTCTCGTTGACACACGACAGAGTGCATTGAACCGGAGCCTTGGTCATGTCGCTTGCGCTGAGCCACTTCTCGATCCGTTCGCTGGACCTCGACGCCTGCGAACGCTTTTATACGCAGGTGCTGGGCTTGCGGGTCGGGCCGCGTCCGCCGTTCCCGTTCCCGGGGCTGTGGCTGTACGAAGGCGACACCAGTGTCTGGGGCAACGCGCTGGTGCACATCATAGGCATCGACCGCAATGATCCCGAGGGCCTGAAGGGATACCTGGGCGACCGCGGTCTTGGCAGCCTGGACCACACGGGCTCGGTGGATCACATTGCCTTCTCGGCCACTGGGCTGGCGCAGATGCGCAGCACCTTGCAGGGCTTGGGGCTCGAAGTGCGCGAGCGCACCGTGCCCCACCTGGGGCTGCGCCAGCTGTTTCTGGACGATCCGAACGGCGTGGTGATCGAACTGAACTACCCCGCCGAAGAGGCCTGAGGCCGATGGCCAACGTCCTCGTGATCGGTGGGTCGCTCGGCGGGCTGTTCGCCGCCAACCTGCTGCTGCGCGCCGGGCACCAGGTGCGTCTGCTCGAGAAGGCCGAGGGCTCGCTCGATGGACGCGGCGCCGGCATCGTCACGCACGAAGCCCTGGTGACCGCCTTGCGCGCCGCGGGCGCGGTGGTGGACGACACGCTGGGCGTGGCGATCACCCGGCGCGTCGTGCTGGGCCGCGACGGCAGCGTGCAGGATGGCATCGATTACCCGCAGGTGCTCACTTCGTGGAGCCGCCTGTATGCGCTGCTGCGCACGGCCTTGCCTGCGCAACACCTGCTGGCGGGCCATGAGGTGCAGGCGGTGGCGCAGGACGCCGCGGGGGTGCGGGTGCGATGCAGCAACGGTGTCGAGCTGAGCGCCGATCTGCTTGTTGCCTCCGACGGCATCCGCTCCGCGGTGCGCGCCACCGTGGCGCCGCACGTGCAGCCGCACTACTCGGGCTACATGGCCTGGCGCGGCGTGTGCGACGAGGCGGTGCTGTCCGACTTCACGCGCCGCAGCCTGTTCGAGACCTTCGGCTTCGGCTTGCCGGACGGCGAGCAGATGCTCGGCTACCCCGTGGCGGGCGCGGGCAACGCCACGCGGCCTGGCGAGCGACGCTACAACTTCGTCTGGTATCGCCCGGCACGTGAGCACGACGAGCTGCGCTCCCTGCTCACCGACGCCGATGGCGTGCACCACCCGCTGGGCATCCCGCCGCACAAGGTGTCGTGGCGCCAGGTGGCCTGCATGCGCGAGGCCGCACGCCACCTGCTCGCGCCGCAATGGGCGGAGGTGACCGAGAAGACCGCGCAGCCTTTCCTGCAACCGATCTTCGACGTGCTGTCCGAGCGCCTGGCCTTCGGCCGCGTGGCGCTGATGGGCGATGCGGCCTTCGTGGCGCGACCGCATGTCGGCATGGGCGTGGCCAAGGCCGGCGATGATGCGCTCGCGCTGGTCCATGCCATTGCGTCGCACGGGGCCACACCCGTTGCGCTGCGGGCCTACGAGCGCGAACGCCAGCCTGCTGGCCAGGCCGCCGTGGAGCGCGCGCGCTGGCTGGGCAGCTACATCCAGGCGCCGGGCGAGGCTGCTGCCGCCCGGCCGCGTCCGGATGTGCAGACCCTGCTGAACGAAACCGCGATCGATCTGGGCCGTGCCCGGCCGGCCGCTTCGCTGGTGGCCTGAGGGCCGCTGTCCGTCCTGTTCCAGTCCGCCACCCACCCAACGGAGACCGCCCATGTCCACGACGCCCCGCTTCAATCCCCGCCGTCGCCAGCTGCTCACGGCGGGTGCCGCCGCCTCATTGGGCAGCCCCATGTTGTTCAATCTGGCGCAGGCCCAGGGCGGGCCGATCAAGATCGGCTTTCCCACGCCGCTGACGGGCGCGTTCTCGGCCGAGGCGCAGGACCAGGTGCGCGCTGCCGAACTGGCCGTGAAGGAGTTCAATGCCGCCGGTGGCCACAAGGGCCGCAAGGCCGAGCTGCTGGTGCGCGACGACAAGCTCAACCCGGGTGAGGCCGCCACGCGCACGCTGGAGCTGATCGAGAAGGACAAGGTCGACTTCATCGTCGGTTCGCTCTCGGCGGCCACGCAGCTGTCCATCAACGCGGTGTGCCGCGACCGAAAGGTGCTGTTCAATTCCATCAGCCAGTCCGACGCCATCAACGAGGCCAAGGATTGGGGCCTGACCACCTTCCACGAGGCGCTCACGCCCCACGTCACGGCCGGTGCGGTGGCGCGTTACGCCTTCCCCAAGTTCGGCAAGAAGGTGGTCTACCTCACCGCCGACTACGCCTATGGCCACGAGATGGTGCGCGGCTTCCAGCGCGCGGGCCAGGCCTTTGGCATGCAGACGCTGGCCGACATCCGCCACCCGCTGGGTGCGGCCGACTACTCGGCCTTCCTGCCGCGCATCCAGGCGCTCAAGCCCGACATCCTGGTGCTGTGCAACTTCGGCCGCGATCTGGTCAATTCGGCCAAGCAGGCCACCGATTTCGGCCTCAAGCAGGGCACCAAGATCATCGCGCCCGTGCTGCTGTACACCGCCCGCCAGGCCGGCGGCGCCGAGGCCTTCGAGGGCATCCTCGGCGGCACTTCGTACTACTGGGGCATGGAAGACAAGATCCCCACCGCGAAGGCCTTCAACGATGCCTTCCGCAAGGCCTATGGCGGTGCCGTGCCCAGCGACTACGGCGCGCTGGGCTACGCCGGCATCAAGAGCGTGCTGCAGGCCGTGAAGAACGCCGACGCCACCGATTCGGTGCGCGTGAGCATCGCGCTGCGCCAGCTCAAGTACGACTTCTACAAGGGCGAGCAGTTCTATCGCAAGTGCGACCACCAGTCGGTGCAGTCGGTGGTGATCGTGGAGAGCAAGTCCAAGGGCATGAAGGACAAGTACGACGTGTTCAACGTGCTGGCCATCGAGGCGGCCAACGAGAAGAACCTGCGCAGCTGCGACGAACTCGGCCACAAGATCACGACCTGAATCCGAGGCAATGCGCCAGATGACGCAGGTGATGAACGGGCGCGCCGCCCATGGCTGACATCACGCCGCAGCTGCTGGCCGTGCAGCTGGTGACGGGCATCGCGCTGGGCGCCGTGTATGCGCTGCTGGCCATGGGCCTGTCATTGATCTTCGGCATGCTCACCGTGGTGAACTTCGCCCACGGGGCCTTCTTCATGGTCGGGGCGTTCCTGGGCGTGTACTTCCTGGGCCTGACCGGCAGCTTCTGGTTCAGCCTGGCTCTGGTGCCGCTGGCCACAGGCGCCATCGGCCTGCTGACCGAACGCGTGCTGGTGCGGCCGCTGTACGGGCGCGGCATCGACTACCCGCTGCTGCTCACTTTCGGTCTGAGCTATGTGCTGGTGGACGCGATGCGCTTTGTGTTCGGCATCGAGGGCCTGCCCAGCAGCACGCCAGTGCAGCTGCGCGGGGCCACCAACATCGGTATTGGCATGTTCCCCACCTACCGGCTGTTCCTCATCGCGGCGGCGGCGGTGGTGATCGGCGCGCTGTGGCTGTTCATCGAGAAGACGCGGTATGGCCTGATCATCCGCGCCGGTGCCCGCGACCCAGAGATCGTGCGCGTGCTGGGCATCGACGTGGCCAGGGTCTGGCTGCTGGTCTTCGGCCTGGGCACCGCGATCGCCGGGCTGGCCGGTGCGCTGGCGGCACCCACGCGCGCGGTGAATCCGGAGATGGGCATCACGGTGCTGGCCGAGTCCTTCGTCGTCACCGTGGTGGGTGGCATGGGCTCGCTGCCTGGCGCCGTGGTGGCCGGCCTGCTGGTGGGGGTGGTGTTCAGCCTGACCTCCTTGATTGCGCCCGACCTGGCCGAGTTGTCGGTCTTCGTGCTGATGGCCGTGGTGCTGCTGGTGCGTCCGCAGGGCTTTTTCGGCAAAGCCGGTCTGATGGGATGAAGAGCCTGGCATCGGCCGTGGCCTTCACCACGCGGCACCGCGTCGGATCGGCGATCGCACTGCTGCTGGTGCTGCCCTGGGTGCTGCCCTACGAGGCGTTGGCGGTCAACATCCTGATCTTCGGGCTGTACGCCGTCGGCTTCAACCTGCTGTTCGGCTACACCGGCCTGCTGTCGTTCGGCCACGCCGCGTTCCTGGGCACCGGCAGCTACCTCTGCGGCATGGGCATCGTGCACCTGGGCCTGCCCTGGTGGGCCGCGATCGCGCTGGGCGTGGTGAGCGCCACCCTGGCCGGGGCGCTGATCGGCCTGCTGGCCATCCGCACGCGCGGCATCTACTTCTCGATGGTGACGCTGGCGCTGGGCCAGATCGTCTACTACGCGTTTTACAAGGCCGAAGGCTGGACCGGCGGCGAGAACGGCCTGCGCGGCGTGCGGGTCGAGAAGATCCACCTGCTCGGCCTGGAGATCGATTTCGTCCACCCGCTCACCAAGTACTACGTGGTGCTGGTGTTCGTCGCCGCCGCGCTGTGGTTCATCTCGCGGGTGCTGGCCTCGCCCTTCGGCGCGGTGATCGAGGCCGTGCGCGAGAACGAACAGCGCGCCGCGGCCTGCGGCTTCGACGTGGCGCGCACCAAGCTGCTGGCCTTCACGCTGTCGGCCGGCGTGTGCGGCCTGGCGGGCACCTTGCGCGCCTTGCACCTGTCGGTGGTGCCCATCGACTCGTTGCACTACCTGCAGAGCGGCCAGGCGGTGATGATGTGCCTGCTGGGCGGCATGGGCACGTTCTTCGGCCCCTTCGTCGGCGCGGCGGTGTTCCTGGTGCTGGAGGACGTGGTCACGCAGCTCACGCCCTACTGGATGGCCGTGGTGGGCACGGTCTTCATGGTCTTCGTGCTGTTCTTCCCGCGTGGCATCTGGGGCTCGATCCTGCATTGGCTGGCGCGCGCAGCCGCGCGCAAGGCGGCGAGATCGTGAGCCAGCCCATCCTGAGCGTCAGCGGCGTGGGCAAGCGTTTCGGCGCCTTCGTCGCGCTCAACGACGTCAGCGTTGCCTTTCCCGCGGGGCAGCTCACCGCCATCATCGGGCCCAATGGCGCAGGCAAGAGCACCTTCTTCAACGTCATCAGCGGCGCCTTCGCGCCCAGCGCCGGGCGCGTGTTCTTCGAGGGACAGGACATCACCGGCCGGGCCCAGCACGAGTTCGCGCGCATCGGCATCGCCAAGAGCTTTCAGATCACCAACCTGTTCAAGCAGCTCAGCGCACACGAGAACGTGCGCGTGGCGGCGCAGATGCGGCGCTCGCGCTTCGAGCTGTTCAAGCCACGCAGCGCGCTGCGCGAGCTGGCCGAGGCGGCCGACGCCCTGCTGCAGCGCGTGGGGCTGGCCGACGTGGGTGGCAAGCGCGCGGCCGACTTGGCCCACGGTCAGCAACGCGCGCTGGAGATCGCGATGGCCCTGGCCGCCGAGCCGCGCCTGCTGCTGATGGACGAGCCCACGGCCGGCATGTCGCCGGAGGAGACCACGGCGATGATGGGCCTGATCAAGCGCATCGCACAGGAGCGCACGGTGGTGCTGGTGGAACACAAGATGAAGCTGGTGATGGGCATCTGCCAGCGCCTGGTGGTGCTGCACCACGGCGAGTTGCTGGCCGAGGGCACGCCGGACGAGATCCGCAGCAACACCGACGTGAAGCGGGTGTACCTTGGCCAATGAATCGAAGCAGCCGCTGCTGCAGGTGGCCGGCCTGAACGCCTGGTACGACCGCAGCCATGTGGTGCAGGGCCTGGACTTTCACGTCGACGCCGGCGAGATCGTCACGCTGATGGGCCGCAACGGCGCCGGCAAGACCACCACGCTGCGCACCTTGATGGGCCTGGTGGGCAAGCGCGGCGGCACGGCGCGCTTCGACGGCCGCGAGTTCCTGGCCCAGCCGGCGCACACCCGCTACCACATGGGCCTGGCCTATGTGCCGGAAGAGCGACGCATCGTGCCGGGCCTGACGGTGCGCGAGAACCTGCAGCTGGGCCTGCTGGGGCGCAAAGGCCGGCACGACCTGGCCCGCGCTGTGGACGAGATCGCCGAGACCTTTCCGCGCCTGAAGGAGCGGCTGGACCAGGAGGGCACGTCCTTGTCCGGTGGCGAGCAGCAGATGCTGGCCATCGCCCGGGCCATGGTGGCCAAGCCGCGCATGATCCTGCTGGATGAGCCCAGCGAAGGCATCATGCCGCTGCTGGTGCAGGAGATGTTTCAGCTGTTCCAACGCATGAGATCACAGGGCACCACCTTGCTGCTGGTAGAGCAGAACGTGGAGCTGGCGCTGGGCATTTCCGACCGCGCCTACATCATCGACCAGGGCGCCATCGTCCACAGCGGCGTGGCCAGCGAGTTGCTCGACGACCGCGAGATCCAGGAGCGCTATTGCGCCGTGTAGTGGCAGTGTTCAGCGCAGCAGCTGCGGCAGCGCAGCCGCCAGCATCGCCAGACCGGCGCCGGTGAGCAGCGTGAGCACGATGCGACGGAAGGCCAGATCGCTCAAGCCCACGTAGACGCGCGCGCCCAGCAGCGCGGGCAGCAGCATGGTGGGCACCACCACCGCGATCATCGGCCACATGGCGCGGGTGACCATGCCCGTGGCGAGGTAGGCCACCAGTGTGACCGCCAAGGTGGCGAGGTTGAAGTTCTGGATCACGGCGCGCTGAAGGTCCTTGTCCATGCCGCGCAGCGTGCACCACAGCGTGGGCAGCACGCCGGTGAAGCCGCCGATGCCGCCCAGCACACCCGCGCACAGTCCCACCAGGCCATCCGTCCAACGGCCGCCCTCACCGAGCCTGGGCAGGCGTTGCGAGAACAGCATCGCCGGGCACCAGAGCACGAGCATGGCCCCGAAGCCGAGCTTGAACCCGGCGGCGTTGAGGTGCGGCAGCACGGCCACGCCCAAGGGGATGCCCAGCAGTGCCCCGGCCAGCAGCGGCAACAGGATCGCCCAGGGGGGCATGCGTCGCAGGGTGGCGGCAGACATCAATTGCCCAGAGACACCGCCCACCACCACCATCACCGAGGCCACGCCCGGCGCAATGCCCCACACCCAGATGGACATGGCCACCAGGCCGAAGGCGAAACCGGTGAGGCCCTGCACGAAGCCCGCGACCGCGGCGCCCGCGGCCAGCAGGATCAGCTCAGGGGGCATCGTTTCGCGCCATCACCGCGGACGGCGCGTCACACCCGCTCGACGATCAGGGCGATGCCCTGGCCCACGCCGATGCACATGGTGCACAGGGCATAGCGGCCGCCGTTGCGGTGCAGCTGGTTCACGGCGGTGGTCACCAGGCGCGCGCCGCTGGCGCCCAGGGGATGACCCAAGGCGATGGCGCCGCCCCAGGCGTTGACGCGCGCGTCGTCGTCGGCCAGGCCCAGGTCGCGCAGCACCGCCAGGCCTTGGGCGGCGAAGGCCTCGTTCAACTCGATCACGTCCATCTGCGCCAGGCTCAGGCCTGTCAGTTCGAGCACTTTGCGTGTTGCTGGGGCTGGCCCAAACCCCATGATGCGCGGCGCCAGGCCGGCGGTGGCCATGCCCACCACGCGGGCGCGCGGCGTTAGGCCATGGCGTGAGGCGGCGGCCTCGCTGGCCAGCAGCAGCGCGCACGAGCCATCGTTGACGCCACTGGCGTTGCCCGCCGTCACCGTGCCGTCCGGGCGCACCACGCCCTTCAGCTTGGCCAGCGCTTCGAGGCTGGTGTCGCGCGGGTGCTCGTCTTTGCTGACGATGAGCGCGTCGCCTTTTTTCTGCGCGATGGTGACGGGGCAGATCTCGGCGTCGAAGCAGCCGCCTTGCTGCGCCTTCACCGCGTTCTGCTGAGAGCGCAGCGCCATGCGGTCCTGCGCCTCGCGCTCGATCTTGAAATCGGTGGCCACGTTTTCGGCGGTCTCGGGCATCGAATCGACGCCGTAGAGCTCCTTCATGCGCTTGTTGACGAAGCGCCAGCCGATGGTGGTGTCGTACACCGCATTGGTGCGGCTGAAGGCCGACTCGGCCTTGGGGCTAACGAAGGGCGCGCGGCTCATGCTCTCCACGCCGCCGGCGATCATCAGCTGCGCTTCGCCGGCCTTGATGGCCCGCGCGGCGGTGCCCACGGCGTCCATGCCCGAGCCGCACAGGCGGTTGATGGTGGCACCGGGCACCTCGGACGGCAGGCCGGCCAACAAGGCGGCCATGCGCGCCACGTTGCGGTTGTCCTCGCCGGCCTGGTTGGCGCAGCCATAGAGCACATCGGTGACGGCGGCCCAGTCCACCTTCGGGTTGCGTGCCATCAGCGCCTTGATGGGAACCGCGCCGAGGTCGTCGGTGCGCACCGAGGACAAGGCACCGCCGTAGCGGCCGATGGGCGTGCGGATGGCGTCGCAGATGAAGGCTTGGGTCATGGGGTGTCTCCAGTGAAGGTCAGGCGGCCAGCTCGAACAGGCTGGTGGCTTCGAGGTCCAGCACCTCGGCGCCGGTGGCATTGAACAACTGCCAGCGCCAGCGCAGGATGCCGAGCAGGGGTTGGCTGGCCGAACGACGGGTCTCGATCACCGTGGCGCGCAGGCGCAGCGCATCACCGGGGCGCACAGGATGCGGCCACTTCACGTGGGCCAGGCCGGGCGAAGCGAAGGATTCGGAGCCGGCCAGCGCGGCATCGACCGCCAGCCGCATCGCGATGCAGCAGGTGTGCCAGCCGCTGGCGATCAGGCCCTTGAAGCGGCCCGAGGCCGACGCCGCCGGGTCGGTGTGGAACCACTGCGGGTCGTAGGCCTTGGCAAAGGCCAGCAACTCGGGCTCGTCCAGCAAGTAGGGGCCAGCCTCGATGACCTGGCCGGGGTGGAACTCAGCGAATTTCATGCGGGGGATTGTCGGTGAATCGAATCGGCATGAACGAGGCCCACCGGGCACGCGGACGTGCCTCCGGTGGGCGCTGGCGGGCGCCGCGCGCGGTCAATAGGTCTCGAGGTGCAGGCGGCCCTGCGCCTTGAGCGTGGCGCCAACCTTGTCCCAGTCCAGCCCGGCGCCCTGCGCCACGTCGCGCAGGGCCAGCACCACACCTTCTTCCATCGCCTTCAGGCCGCACACATAGAAGTGGGCGTTGGTGTCGTGCAGCAATGCGGCCAGGTCGGCCGCGCGTTCGCGCATCAGGTCCTGCACATAGCGCTTGGGTTGACCCGGCGTGCGGCTGAAGGCGAAATGGATGTCGATGAAGTCCTTGGGCAGGTTCTGCAGCGGGCCGAAGTAGGGCAGCTCCTCCTTGGTGCGCGCGCCGAAGAACAGCATCAGCTTGCCCCCTTCGAATTTGCCGCTGCTGCGCAGGCGGCGACGCCATTCCGTCATCGCGCGCATCGGCGCCGAGCCGGTGCCGGTGCAGATCATCACGAGGTGGCTGCGCGGGTGGTTGGGCATCAGGAAGCTGGTGCCGAAGGGGCCGATCACCTGCACCTTGTCGCCGACCTGCAGGTCGCACAGGTAGTTGCTGGCCACGCCACGCACGGGCTTGCCCTGGTGGTCCTCGAGCACGCGCTTGATGGCCAGCGACAGGTTGTTGTAGCCGGGCCGCTCGCCGTTGCGCGGACTGGCGATGGAGTATTGGCGCGCATGGTGCGGTTTGCCTTGGGCATCCGTGCCGGGCGGTATCACGCCGATCGACTGGCCTTCGAGCACCGGGAAGGGCATGCTGCCGAAATCCAGCATCAGGTGGTGCGTGTCGTATTCCTTGCCCACCTGGGTGACGCGCACATTGCCCACCACCGTGGCGGTGACGAACTTCTCGGCCGACTTCGGGCCGTAAAGGTTGGTGTAGGCGTGCGCGGCCGACCAGGGCGGCAGTGCAGCGTTGTACTGCGTGCTCTGGAACGGCGCCTCGCCGGTGGGGTCCGCCGCAGGGGCCTGGGCCTGCGCCTGCGCGTCTGCGTCCGCCACGGCAACATCGGCCCCCGCGGCGGCGGCCAGCTGGGCGGGGGTCAGCTCGGCGGGCAGGCTGTCCCACAGCAATTGCTCATCGAGCGTGTAGGCCCTGCTGCCGAGCACCTTGCGGTAGTTGTCGATGCTGCCGGTGGGGCAGGGCGAAATGCAGTCGTTGCACCAGTTGCACTTGCTGGCGTCGACCACGTAGTTGCGTGAATCGTGCGTGATCGCGCCGGTCGGGCACATGGTCTCGCAGGTGTTGCAGCGGATGCAGATCTCGGGATCGATCAAATGCTGCTTGATGACGGCGGCTTCGGCGGGTGCGTTCATGAGGATGACTCGTCGTTGACAAGACCGAAGTATGACCAAGCAAACGCCGCGGAACCCGCGTCACCGGGCCGCTGGCGTTGCCCCCTTGAGAGGGAAGCGGCGAAGCCGCTCCGGGGGTGGGCGTCAGCCAAACCGCACGTATTCGAAATCCACCGGCTGGCGGTTGATGCCCATCACCGGTGGGGCGATCCAGTTGGCGAACTTGCCGGGCTCCACCACGCGGCCCATCAGGCCGCTGACGAAGGCGCGGTCGCCGGCGGAGGGCAGCCAGGCGTCGACGTTGGCGTTCCACTCGGCTTGCGAGACCACGCGGCCGTCCGGCGACACCTTCACGCCCGAGAGTGAGCCGATGTTGCGGTGGAAAGCCTTGTGCGGGGTCTTCAGGCGGAAGGGGATGCCGGCCTTCTCGATCACCTTGTTCCAACGTTCCACACCACCGATGGAATCCTTGATGTAGTCATCGCGCAGCACTTCGTTCAGCGCGTTGAGCATGGGCACTTCCTTCTCCACCAACTGCCCGTCCTTGACGTTGAGCACGCGGTAGTGCTGGCCCTTGAGCACGTGGTCGTCCGTGCGCTTGCCTTCCTCGTAGCGGCCCTTCAGGCCGGTGGAATAGAAGGTGGCGGCATTGCTGGACTCGTCGGCGCCGAACAGGTCGATGGTGACGCTGAAGTGGAAGTTCAGGTAGCGCTGCAGCGTGGGCAGGTCGATCACGCCGGCCGCGCGCAGCCTTTCGGGCGAGTCGGTCTTGAGCTCGTTCATCGCCGCACAGGTGCGCGAGATGATGCGGCTGATGCCGCTCTCGCCCACGAACATGTGGTGGGCTTCCTCGGTGAGCATGAACTTGGTGGTGCGCGCCAGCGGGTCGAAACTGGATTCGGCCAGCGCGCAGAGCTGGAACTTGCCGTCGCGGTCGGTGAAGTAGGTGAACATGAAGAAGCTCAGCCAATCGGGCGTTTCTTCATTGAAGGCCTGCAGGATGCGCGGGTTGTCCTGCTGGCCGCTGCGGCGCTCGAGCAGCGCTTCGCCTTCCTCGCGGCCATCGCGGCCGAAGTACTTGTGCAGCAGGTAGACCATGGCCCACAGGTGGCGGCCTTCCTCCACGTTCACCTGGAACAGGTTGCGCAGGTCGTACTGGCTGGGGCAGGTCAGGCCCAGGTGGCGCTGCTGCTCCACCGACGCCGGCTCGGTGTCGCCCTGCGTGACGATGATGCGGCGCAGGTTGGCGCGGTATTCGCCGGGCACGTCCTGCCAGGCGGCTTCGCCCAGGTGGTCGCCGAAGTGGATCTTGCGGTTGGCCTCGGCCGGGTTCAGGAAGATGCCCCAGCGGTAGTCGGGCATCTTCACGTGGCCGAACTGGGCCCAGCCCTGCGGATCGACGCTGACAGCCGTGCGCAGGTAGACGTCGAAGTTCTGCGAGCCGTCCGGGCCCATGTCGCCCCACCACTGCAGGTAGTTGGGCTGCCATTGCTCGAGCGCGCGTTGCAGCGTGCGGTCCTCGCTCAGGTTGACGTTGTTGGGGATCTTCTCGCTGTAATTGATCGTGGACATGTGGGCTCCCCCCGAAGCGGCCTGTCGGCCGCCTCCCCCCAGGGGGCGCCGTCAGTGGTCTGGCAAAGCCAGTTCCACGGCGGCCGCTTTGGGGGTCGGGTATTGGTTGATGGACGGTTGCGGGTGTGGTTGCCTGTGCGGGCGGGATCAGACTCGGTTCCAGTCAAAGGCGGCCTTGTCGCCCTTGCCGTAGACCTTGAGGGCGCCTTTTTCGCCGACCGCATTGGGGCGCTGGAAGATCCAGTTCTGCCAGGCGGTGAGCCGCCCGAAGACGCGGGTGAACATGTTCTCCGGGCCGTTGAATCGCAGGTTGGCCTCCATGCCGGTGAGCGCGTCGGGCGACATGGCCACGCGCTCCTCGATGGCGATGCGGGTTTCGTCGGCCCAGTCGATGTCGTCCGGGTTGCTGGTGACCAGGCCCAGCGCGAAGGCAGCGTCGGCGTCCAGCGCCTGGCCCACCTTGGCGCGCACGGCCTCCAGCGGGGCCTGCTCGCCATAGAAGCGGCGCTGCAGGCGGCTCTGGTCGGTGACCATGGGCAGCAGGCCGAAATTGATCTCGCCCACTGCGATCTTGGGCGCCTTGGCCTCGTCGTCGGGCAGGGCCAGGTGGTAGCTGCGGTCGCAGGCCAGGGCCAGCTCCAGCAAGCTGCCGGCAAAGCACGAGCCCGGCTCGATCAGCGCGAACAGGCTGCGCGACGACACGTCCAGCCGGCTGAAGGTGCGGCGCATCAGGCCGATGGTCTCGCGCACCAGCCAGTGGTCTTGATGCGCCAGCAGCGTGGCGTCCATGGCCTGCACGGCGGCGGCGTCGCCCTGGGTCTTGATCAGCCAGGTGCCGATGTCCAACTCGTTGGTGCGCATCTGCAGGATGGCGTCTTCCAGATCGCGGGCAAAGGCCAGCGGGTACCAGGCGGCTCCGGCGGACTGGATGCCGGCGATGTCGTTGGGCTGTGCGCCGGTGGGGGCCTTCATGGTGAAGGTGGCGGTGCGCTTGCTGCGATCGATCTCCACGGTGACGTGGGTGTAGCGCAGCGCATCGGCCTCGATGCTGCAGGGGATGCGGGTGAGTGCCACGCCTTGGCCGTCGGCTGGTCGATCACTCTTTGCGGCCAGCTGCAGCGCGCGCTCCTGCACCTTGGCGGCGAATTGCGCGGGCTTGACGATGTCGTCCACCAGGCGCCAGTCCTTGGCCTTCTGGCCGCGCACGCCCTCGCTGGTGGTGCAGAAGATGTCGGCCAGGTCGTGGCGCACGTGACGCTTGTCGGTGACGCGGGTGAGGCCACCGGTGCCGGGCAGCACGCCCAGCAAGGGCACCTCGGGCAGGCTCACGCTGCTGTTGCGGTCGTCCACCAGGATGATCTCGTCGCAGGCCAGGGCCAGCTCGTAGCCACCGCCGGCACACGCGCCGTTCACGGCGGCCAGAAACTTCAGGCCGCTGTGGGTGGACGAATCTTCCAGGCCGTTGCGGGTTTCATTCGTGAACTTGCAGAAGTTCACCTTCCAGGCGTGGCTGCTCACGCCCAGCATGAAGATGTTGGCACCCGAGCAGAACACCTTCTCCTTGGCGCTGGTGACCACCACCGTGCGCACCTCGGGGTGTTCGAAGCGGATGCGGTTGATGGCGTCGTTGAGCTCGATGTCCACGCCCAGGTCGTAGCTGTTGAGCTTGAGCTTGTAGCCGGGGCGCAGGCCGGCGTTCTCGTCGAAATCGGCCGACAGCGTGGCCACGGCGCCCTCGAACTTCAGCTTCCAGTGGCGGTATTGGCTGGGCTGGGTTTGGTAGTCAACGCGGGTGGGATGGGTCATCGGGCGGCTCCTGTTAGGCAAGATAGTGCATTTGTCGGCGTTCGGTAAGATGAATGATAGTGCATGTTTTCGAAAGATCAAGCACTTTGCGGCGCTTTCCCTCAGGGTTTACGCGGACAGCGACAAGGCTTGGCGCACCACCGAGCGCAGGGCCACGAAGGTGGGCTGCAGGGCGGCCGCGCCGGTGTCGATGTGGAACTCGGCCTTGGAGTAGAACGCCGCGCGCCCGGCCAGGATGCCCTTGAGGTCTTCCATCGCCTCGCGGCTGGCGGCCATCGGGCGCATGTCGCCCTGGGCGGCGACGCGTTTCATGTGGTCCTCGGGTGCCGCCTGCAGCCATACCGTGGTGCAGTGGGCCAGCAGCAGGTTGAAGGTGGCGGCGTCAGAGACGATGCCGCCAGGGGTCGCGATCACCGCCTCGGGATAGATCTGGATCGCCTCCTCCAGCGCCCGCCGCTCGTAGCGCCGGTAGGCGTTCTGGCCGTACAGGCCCTGGATTTCGCCCACGCTGCAGCCGGCAAACTTCTCGATCTCGCGGCTGAGCTCCACGAAGGGGTAGTCCAGGTCGTCGGCCAGCATCTGGCCCAGCGTGGACTTGCCCGCGCCGCGCAGCCCCACCAGGGCCACGCGGGTGCTGCGGGCGGCCGGCCCGGTCTTGCTGCTGTTGTCGCCGCCCGTGCCCAGTAGCTCGCCCACGGCCACGCGCACGCGGCGCAGTGTGGCCTCGTCGCGCCGCTCGAGCAGCTCGCGCAGCAGCAGCCACTCGGGTGAGGAGGTGCTCACGTCGCCAATCAGCTCGGCGATCGAGCATTGCAGCGCGCCCGCCACCTGCAGCAGCACCAGGATGCTGGCGTTGCCGATGCCGTATTCCAGATTCGCCAGGTGGCGCTCGGACACGTCGGCGGCGTGCGCAACGGCCTTGCGCGTCATGCCCCGGCGCGAACGCAGGGCGCGTACCCTGTCGCCCAGCGCCACCAGGAAGGGGTTCTTGTCTTCGGCCTCGGCGGGGGCAGATGGGCTGCCCGGCGGGCCGGCCTCGGTGGCCTCGGTAGCAGCCTCATCCCCTGGCGAAACCCGGGGTGCATGCAATATAGTGCTTGACATGTGGGTTGCGGAACTCTATCGTGATGGCACGCACAATAATTCATCTTTCCGGGGTCCGCAAGCCAAGAACCTGCATTGCCACCCGGACGGCCTTGAAATCCAAGCGGAGACAAACGCATGAGCACCAGCGCCCCAGCAGTCGAGCCCCCCGGCCCGCAATTCAACATCGCGCAGCACCTGCTGGCGGCCAACACGTGCCGGCCAAACAAGGCCGCCTTCGTCGACGACCTGGGCTCGGTGAGCTACGGCCAGCTCGACGAGCGGGTGCGGCGCATGGCGGCCTCGCTGCGCGCGCTCGGCATCAAGCGCGAAGAGCGTGTGTTGCTGCTGATGCAGGACTGCAATGATTGGCCGGTGAGTTTTCTCGGCGCCATCTACGCCGGCCTGGTGCCGGTGGCGGTGAACACCTTGCTCACCGCCGACGACTACGCCTACATGCTGGAGCACTCGCGCGCGCAGGCGGTGCTGGTCTCGGGCGCGCTGCTGCCGGTGGTGACGGCAGCGATGATCAAGTGCGACCATGAGGTGCAGAAGGTGATCGTCTCGCGGCCGCAGGCACCATTGCACCCCGCCGAGATCGAGTTCGAGACCTTCCTGCAAAGCCACGGGCCCGCTGCCAAGCCGGCAGCCACGGGCTCGGACGACCCGGCGTTCTGGCTCTACTCGTCGGGCTCCACCGGCCGCCCCAAGGGTACGGTGCACTCGCATGCCAACCCGTACTGGACGGTGGAGCTGTACGGCAAGGGCGTCCTCGATCTGCGCGAGACCGACGTGTGCTTTTCCGCCGCCAAGCTGTTCTTCGCCTATGGCCTGGGCAACGCGCTCACCTTCCCGATGGGTGTGGGCGCCACCACCTTGCTGATGGCCGAGCGGCCCACGCCGGACGCCACCTTCAAGCGCTGGCTGGGCGTGGACGTGGACCCCCACGGTGCTGCGCCCCTGCCCCCCGAGGGGGCGCTCGCGGCGCCGGGAGACCCGGCCCCGCACAGGCGCGTCAAGCCCACCGTGTTCTACGGCGCGCCCACCGGCTTTGCCGGCATGCTGGCGCACCCGCATCTGCCGCAGCGCGGCGAGGTGGCCTTGCGCCTGGTGTCGTCGGCCGGCGAGGCCTTGCCGGCCGAGATCGGCGAGCGCTTCCAGCGCCATTTTGGCGTGGACATCGTCGACGGCATCGGCTCCACCGAGATGCTGCACATCTTCATCTCCAACCTTCCAGGCAAGGTGCGCTACGGCACCACCGGCTGGCCCGTGCCGGGCTACGAGATCGAACTGCGCGGCGACGATGGCCGCGGTGTGCCCGATGGCGAGCCGGGCGACCTCTACATCCACGGCCCCTCGGCCGCGATGATGTACTGGGGCAATCGCGCCAAGACCCGTGACACCTTCCAGGGCGGCTGGACCAAGAGCGGCGACAAGTACGTGCGCAACGCCGACGGCAGCTACACCTACAGCGGCCGCAGCGACGACATGCTCAAGGTCAGCGGCATCTACGTCTCGCCCTTCGAGGTGGAGGCCACGCTGGTGCAGCATGCGGCCGTCCTCGAAGCCGCGGTGATCGGTGTCATCGACCACGACGGCCTGACCAAGACCAAGGCGTTCGTGGTGCTGAAGGCCGGCGCACAGGCCACCGAGGACGAACTCAAGGCCTTCGTCAAGGACAAGCTCGCGCCCTACAAGTACCCGCGCCAGATCGAGTTCGTCGGCGATCTGCCCAAGACCGCCACGGGCAAGATCCAGCGCTTCAAGTTGCGGGAAATGTCCCCACCCGAAAACGCCCATGCGGCGCCGGCTCCGCAGCGGCCGCTGGGTGGCGGCTGAGGCCTGCGCCGCAGGACCTGCGGTGAGCACGGCGTTTGTCGACATCGACTGGGCCGGTCGGCCGGTGCGCATCGAGCACCAGTGGCTCAACGCCGATCGCATCGATGCGCCGCTGATCGTGTTCCTGCACGAGGGGCTGGGCTCGCTGTCGATGTGGCGCGACTTTCCCCAACGCCTGTGTGACGCGTCCGACTGCCGTGGCCTGGTGTACTCGCGTCCCGGTTACGGCCGGTCCACGCCGCGCGCGGCGTCCGAGGCCTGGGACCTGGACTTCATGCACCGCCAGGCGCACGAGGTGCTGCCCGCCCTGCTGAAGGCGCTGGGGGTCGATGTGGCGGTCCACAGGCCCTGGCTGTTCGGCCACAGCGATGGGGGCTCCATCGCGCTGCTGTATGCCGCACGGTTTGCGCAACACCTGCGTGGCGCCATCGTGTTGGCGCCACACATCCTGGTGGAGGAGGTGTCGATCACCAGCATCCGCCAGGCGCGCAGCGCCTACCTGGAGACGGATCTGCGTCAGCGCCTGGCGCGGCACCATGCCGATCCGGACTCGGCCTTCTACGGCTGGAACGACATCTGGCTGCACCCGCCGTTTCGGCATTGGTCCATCGAGGGCGAGATCTGCGCCATCCAATGCCCGCTGCTGGCCGTGCAAGGTCTGGACGACGAGTACGGCACGCTGGAGCAGGTGCGTGGCATCGCCCGGCGCGTGCCGCAGACGCGCCTGCTGGAGCTGCCAAACTGCGGCCACTCGCCACACAAGGACCAGCCCGAGCGGGTGATCGCCGAGGCCGCCGCGTTCATCCAATCGGTGGGCTGATCCCTGGCCCCGGGGCGGCGGTGCCCCGCCCGGCGCGAGGTCTGACACACTTGCGGGCTGTTGCGCACCGAACACCCACAGGCCCGCCATGACCGACATGACCCACGACACCACCCTCACCAGCTGGGTGGCCTCGGCCCAGACACCGGGCTGCGACTTCCCGATCCAGAACCTTCCGTTCGGGCGATTTCGTGTGCCTGGCGGTCCCGAAAGCCTGGGCGTGGCCATCGGCGATGCCATCCTCGATCTGCGTGCCGCGGCCACCGCCATCACCTGGCACACCGACGCGCAATGGGGCCTCACGCTGCTGGGTGCCAACGACATGAACGCCTTCATGGCGCTGCCCAAGATCATGCGGCGTTCGTTGCGCGAAGAGCTCTCGCTGGCCCTGCGCACGGGCAGCCCGCACGAGCATGCCTTGCACACCTGCCTGGTGCCGCAATCGCAGGCACAGATGCAGCTGCCGTGCCACATCGGCGACTACACCGATTTCTACACCGGCATCCACCACGCCACCACCGTGGGCAAGCTCTTCCGGCCCGACAGCCCGCTGCTGCCCAACTACAAGTGGGTGCCGATCGGCTACCACGGCCGGGGCTCTTCGATCCGTGTGGGCCCGCAGAGCGTGAAGCGCCCGCTGGGCCAGCTCAAAGGCGATGCAGCGTCACCGGAGCTGGGTCTGGCGCGCCGGCTGGACTACGAGCTGGAGATCGGCGCCTTCATCAGCCAGGGCAATGAGCTTGGCGACTCGATCACCATGGACCAGGCCGAGGACGCGCTGTTCGGCCTGTGCCTGCTCAACGACTGGTCGGCGCGCGACGTGCAGGCCTGGGAATACCAGCCGCTGGGGCCTTTCCTGTCCAAGAGCTTTGCCACCACGATCTCGCCGTGGATCGTCACCATGGAGGCGCTGGACCCCTTCCGTGTGCCGTTCACGCGCCCCGAGGGCGATCCGCAGCCCTTGGCCTACCTGGATTCGCCCATCAACCGCGAGCGCGGTGGTGTCGACATCCAGCTCGAGGTCTGGCTGCAGACCGCCGCGATGCGGCAGGCCGGCCAACCCGAAGTGCGGCTGATGCGATCGAACTTCCGCGATGCCTACTGGACGCTGGCGCAGCTCGTGGCCCACCACACGATCAACGGCTGCAACCTCGGCTCGGGCGATCTGTTTGGCTCGGGCACCCAGTCCGGGCCCAACCCGGGCGAGGGCGGCTCGCTGCTGGAGCTGAGCCATGGTGGCCAGGCGCCGCTGACTTTGCCGGATGGGTCGCGGCGCACCTTCCTGGAAGCCGGCGACACGGTGGTGATGCGCGCCTTCTGCGAACGGACCGGTGCGGCCCGCATCGGCTTCGGCGAGGCGCGCGGCACCATCGTCGGCTGAGCAAGCCGTTCAACTTCAAGGAGACTGCAGCATGAAGATCGCATTCTTGGGCACTGGCCTGATGGGCTCGGGTTTCGTGCGCCGCCTGCGCGCCACGGGCCACGAGGTGAACGTGTGGAATCGCAGCCCGGCGAAGGCCAAGGCGCTGGAAGCGGACGGCGCCAAGGCGTTCGCCGATCCGGCGGCCGCGTTGATGGGCGTGGGCCGCATCCACCTGTCGCTGTCCGACGACGCCTCGGTGGACAGCGTGCTCGAGCCGCTGGCCGCCCAAGTCGCCACCACGACCTGGATCGTCGACCACACCACCACCGCCGTCAGCCCGACCGCCGAGCGCGTGGCGCGCTGGAAGGCGCGCGGCCGCAGCTTCATTCACGCGCCGGTCTTCATGGCGCCGGCCAATGCGCTGGAAGGCACCGGCCTGATGCTGGTGTCGGGTGATCAGGCCAAGCACGATCTGCTGCTGCCCGCCCTGCAGCAGATGACCGGCAAGGTGCTGTACCTGGGCCCGGCGCCGGAGCGCGCGGCCGCATTCAAGCTGTTTGGCAACATGACGCTGATCGGCATCCTGGGCGTGCTGGGTGACGTGAACCGGCTGGCGCATGCCGTGGGCATCTCCACCAGCGAGGCCTTCTCCTTGTTCCAGCACTTCAATCCGGGGCAGATGCTGCCGGCACGCGCGGCGCGCATCGAGTCGGGCGACGTCACCCAACCGAGCTTCGAGATGACCATGGCGCGCAAGGACGTGCGCCTGATGATCGAGGAAGCGCAACGCGGCGGCATGGACCTGTTCGTGATGCCGGGTGTGGCCGCCATGTTCGACGCGGCGATTGCGCGTGGCGAGGGGGCGCTGGACTCGGCCGCTGCGGCCCGGGTTCCGGACTGAGAGCCACAGCGCCGGTGGCGGTGCCGGTCAGGGCTTGGCCAGGCCCAGGAACGCCAGCACGGGCAGCACCGTGGCGGCGGGGTCTTCCTCGTGCGGCACATGGCCGAGCGCCGGGAACATGACCAAGGTGCTGCCGGCGATGTCGCGGTGGAAGCGCTCGGCGTATTCGGGCGCGATCAGCTTGTCGCGGCCGCCCCAGACGATCAAGGTCGGTAACTTCAGTTGCGCGATCTGCGCCTGCGCCTCGCCCAGCTGGAAGGCCCGCATGCGCTCGGCCAGCGCGTGACGGTTGCCGCTGCGCAACGTGATCTCGAAGTAACGATCCACCAGTGCATCGTTGATGCGCTTGGGGTCGCCATACACGTCCACCAGTCCGGACACCACCAAGGGCCGAGGCAGCAGGTGCTCCAGCAACACGCCGGCCACGGGCAAGCGCGCCATGCGCCAGGCCAGTGGCACGGCGGCGGTGTCGAAGACATAGCCGGCCGAATCCACCAGCACCAGCCGGTCGACGCGCTGCGGCTGGGCGGCGGCCAGCCGCCACGCCACCTCGCCGCCGAGCGAGTTGCCGACCACGGTGAAGCGCTGCACCCTCAAGGCATCGAGCACATCCAGCACGAAGCGCACGTCATTGGCCGCGGTATATGGCGTGTTCGCGTACTTTCCGGCATAGGGGCCGGTGAGGCCGAAGCCGGGCAGGTCGATGCCGATCACCCGGCGCTGGCCGCGCAGCGCCTTGGCCCAGCCTTCCCAGGTGTGCAGGCTGGCGGAGGTGCCATGCAGCAGCACGATGGGGGTCGGATCGCTGCGCGGGCCCTCGTCGCGGTAGTGCACCAGCTGGCCCTGCAGGTCCAGGAAGTCGGACGGCGGTGGCGCCCAACGCGCCACCAGGGTCTGCACCTCACGGTCGGGCGCCTGCATCAGCGGCACGGCCAGCGCCGTCAGCATCAACAGCACGCCGAAGATCCGGATCAGTACGCTGACCATCGTGGCGTTCAGGCCGCCAGGCCGGCGTCCAGCGCCACCCGCTCGTCGAAGACGAAACAGCGGCCATGCCAGCCAGGTGCACGGCCGTCGGTTTCCTCGAAGTACTTGAGGATGCCGCCCTCCAACTGGTAGCTGTGGGGCAGGCCCAGCTGCTGCATCACGATGGCCGCCTTTTCGCAGCGGATGCCTCCGGTGCAGTAGCTCACCACCGTGCAGCCGGCCAGGGCGTCGCGGTGCGCAGCCAATTCGGCCGGGAAATCGCTGAACTTGTGCAGGCGCCAGTCGATCGCGTTGTCGAAGGCGCCGGCATCCACCTCGAAACCGTTGCGCGTGTCCAGCATCACCACGGGACGTCGCTCGTCGTCGTGACCTTGTGCCAGCCAGCGCGCCAGCGTGCTGGGGGTCACGGCGGGCGCGCGTCCGGCCACCGGACGAATGGCGGGCAGGTTCATGCGGATGATCTCGCGCTTGACCTTGACCTTCAGGCGTTTGAACGGCACCTCGGCGCTGTAGCTCTCCTTGGCTTCCAGCCCGGCAAAGCGCGGGTCGGCGCGCAATTCGTGCATCCAGTCGTTCACGTCCCGGGTCGGGCCGGCCAGGAACAGGTTGATGCCTTCCTCGGCCAGCAACACCGTGCCCTTGAGCTGCCGACGCCCGGCCGCGGCGAACAGCCGCTCGCGCAGCGTCGACAGATCGTCCAGCGGCACGAATCGGTAGGTGGAGATGTTGAGGATGGGCGGTTTCACCGGCGGAATTTTAGGTTCAGTCGCCAGCCACTTGCCGCGACGGGCGGTGGGCGACCGATCAGGCCGCGGGCCAGCGAACGTCCACGCGCAGCCCACCGAGCTCGGGCGAGCGGCTGGCCTCGGCCGTGGCGCCCTGTGCTGTGGCAATGCGCCGCACGATGGACCAGCCCAGCCCGCTGCCGCTCTGGCCGCTGCCGAGCACGCGGAAGAAGCGTTCGCCCAGGCGCTGCAGGTCGGCATCTGTCAAACCCGGCCCACTGTCCTGCACGCGAAGGCGCAGCGCCATGCCGTCGCGCTGCACGCTCACGCGCACCGTGGCGCCCTCGGGGCTGTAGCGCAAGGCGTTGTCCACCAGGTTGCGCAGCAAGGCGGTCAGCAGGGTCTCGCTGGCGTGAATGGTCAGTGCGTCGCCGGTATCCAGCTCCAGCGTTTGCCTCCGAGCCACGGCGGCCTGCGCGCTGTCGCCCAGCACCCGGCGGGCCAGGGCGGCCAAGTCCACGGGCGGCGTCTCGGCGATCCGGGCAGTGTCCGCATCGGCGGCCGGTGCGGCCTCCAGGCGCGACAGCGTGAGCAGTTGTTCCACCAGCCGGGTCGCGCGGTCGCAGCCTTGCAATGTGGCTTGCAGCGCGTGGCGGCGGCGCGCATCGTCGGTCTCTCCCAGCGCCACTTGGGCCTGGGTGCGAATCGCCGCGATGGGTGTGCGCAACTCGTGAGCCGCGTCGGCGGTGAAGCGGCGCTCCGCTTCCATCATCGCGCCGATGCGCTCGAACAGGCCGTTCAAGGCACCAAGCATGGGCTGCATCTCGGCCGGCGCATCGGCGCTGACCACCGGCGCCAGCGTGCGCGGATCGCGCGTGGCCAGCGTCTGACCCAGGCGACGCATGGGCCGCATCCCCTGGCGCACTGCCCACCAGGCGGCCAGGGCCAGCAAGGGCAAGGCCAAGGCGAGCGGGCCGAGCGTGCTGCGCATCACCGCGAACAGAATGGATTGCCGTGACGCCACACGCTCGCCGACATAGACATGCACATCGTTTTCGGCGCCATGGGTGGCGAACACGCGCCATTCGACGTCGCCCATCGGTACCGTGCGAAAGCCCGAATTGAACTCGTGCGCTGCGGCCAGCATGGGGGTCGACGGCGCGTTGGCCGAGCGTTGTACCAACTGGCCTTCGTGCCAGACCTGGAAGGCGACCTGGGTGGCATAGCGGTGCAGCAAAGGTGCATCTCGGCTGCGCTCCTCATCCACTTCAGCGGCCTGTTGCACCACCAGCAGTGCGGCGGCCTGGGCCAGGTGGCTGTCGAGCAGCTCGTCCAGCTCGTGGCGCACATCGCGCCAGGTCATCACCGCCGTGCCGAGCCACACCAGGGCCATCAGCCCGATCACCAGCAGCGTGAGGCGACGCTGCAACGATTGGGGCCGCAGTGCGGCTTGCGCAGGCGTTGCCACTACGCGTCCCTGGGCACCATGTAGCCCACGCCGCGCACGGTGCGGATGACCTCGGCGCCGAGCTTGCGGCGCAAGTGGTGGATGTGCACTTCCACGGCATTGCTCTCGACTTCCTGGCCCCAGCTGTACAGGTGCTGCTCCAACTGTTCACGTGACAGCACGCGTCCGGCGTTTAGCATCAGCGTGTGCAGCAGGTCGAATTCGCGGGCGGACAAGGCCACGGGCTCGCCCGATGCGTCGGCCGTGAGGCGCACGCTGCGCGCGGCCGGGTCGAGCGCGACGCCGTTGGCCTGCAGGCCTTCTTGCGGCTGGCCATGGGCGCGACGCACCAGGGCGCGCAGCCGTGCGGCGAGCTCGTGCAGGTCCACGGGCTTCACGACGTAATCGTCGGCACCCACGTCGAGGCCACGGATGCGGTCGGGCACGGCGTCGCGCGCCGTCAGCACCAGGATGGGCAGCTTCAGACCGGCCCGGCGCGCCTCGGTCAGCACGTCCATGCCGTCCTTCAGAGGCAAGCCCAGGTCGAGCACCGCCGCGGCATAGGGCTCGGCTCGCAACTCGCGTGCGGCAGCCTGGCCATCGCGCACCCAGTCGACCTGGAAGCCGAGCTGACGCAGCCCCGCCCGCAGCCCGTCGCCGAGCAGGGGGTCGTCTTCAGCGAGCAGGATGCGCATCGGGGAATTGTCGTTGGTGGCTGGCCGGCGCAGGCCGGAGCTCAATCGTCCGCGTCATGGTCGTGCGGGCGCTTGAGCTGGGCGGCAGCGGGCGCCGCGGGCCGGCCGTCGGCCTGCATGGCGACATGTCCACCGCTGGCCGCACCACCAGCCGGTGCGCCCTGCCACTGCAACCACCAGAAACCCAGCACTGCCATCAGCATGACGGCGGCCAAGCTGCGCCGGGCACCTCGGATGCCTTCGCTCGGATTGCCCCGCTTGCGACCGGTGAGCATGGCGCGTGCCTGGTTCTCTGCATGCAGGCGGCTGCTCGTCACCACGCCCAGCAAGTGGCCGACCACCACCACCAGCATCAGCGTGGCGGCGCCCTCGTGCAACTCTTCCATCCACTTTGCCGGCCAGGGCAGGCTCACGTCTTCGTAGGTGGCCCACCCGGTGGCGCCAATGACCACCGTGAGCAGCAGCATGGCCACGATGGCCAGTGCACCGGCGGGGTTGTGACCCACATGGTGCTCTGGTTGCCTGGCCCTCAGGCTGCGCAGATAGCGCAGTACGGCGGCCGGCCCGCGCACGAAGGCGCCGAAGCGTGCGTGGCGTGTGCCCATCAGACCCCACACCAGGCGGAAGGCCACGAGACCAGCCATGGTGTAGCCCAACGTCATGTGAGCCAAGCGCCAGCGCTCGCTCTCGGCGGTGAGCCAGGCGCCGGCGAAGCTCAGGACCATCAACCAATGGAAGACACGCACCGGGGCGTCCCACACCAGGATGGACTGGCCTGGCGCCGGCTCGGCGGCGCTGGCAGGCCGGCCGCTGCCCGCAGGCAGCTCAGCGGGGGATGCGGATGCTGTGTTCATTGAAGTCTCCCATGGCAGCCTGCGGATGGCAGGCGGCGCAGTTGGTGGCGGATTGAATGGTGGCGCGCTTCCAAACGGCAGCCTCCACCTCGACGTGCTTGCGGGTGAACCATGTTGAGCGGCTGATGCGGTCCGCCGGTGGCGGATCGGCGGCCACTCGCTTGTAGGTGCCCGCGTTGGCATTGAGCCAGGTGGTCAATGCCTTGGTGGTGGCCGCGTCCAGCGAGGCGTCGCTGCCGAAGTGCTTGGGCAGGTTGGCCATCAGCCGCTGCCACGATGCGGCGGGAAGCATGCCGGGTGCAAAGGCGATATGGCAGGACGCGCACTCTTGTTGATACATTGGCAACAGCGGAACCAGCGGGTTGCGGTCGGCCTGGGCGACGGTGCTGGCCAGCAGTGCCAGGGCCGCCGCGCTGGCCTGCAAGAAGGGCCGGATCACTGGCGCGAGGTGGTCGGTCATTTGGGTGGGTCCCCTGTGCGGTGAATCGGTGGGTGGCGTCAAGGCTTCAGGGTCAACAACCAGGTCATCACATCGGCCTTCTCGCTGGCGCCACATTCGCGGCCGACCACGTCGTTGCAGTTGCGGCGGAACCATTTCTCGACCTTGGTGGGGTCGGTGAAGCGCTCGGCGTTGAAGGCTGGCGCCAGCGCGCCGATGGGCTTGGCGGTGGAGGCGTGCCGGCCCACCTGCGTGGGCACGTCGCCATGGCAGGTGGAGCAACTCCATTCCTTGCCGTGCTTGGCGGTGAAGAAGGCCTGGCCGCGTGCTGCGAGGGCGGGTGTGCCGGCCTGGGTGTTGTAGCCGGTCAGCAGGTCCTGCGGTGTTGCCGCCTTCGCAGTCGGTAGGCCCAACAGCGTCGCGGCAACGAACAGCAGGGCGGCGCCGATGCGGCGGGAGGCGTGATCGGTGAGGGGGTTCAGTGTCATGGCAGTTCCTTGACCGCCATGATGTGTGCCGGGACTTAGCGGATGCTTAAAGGTGGCCGCCCCATCGTGCTTCAGCAGTGCTTCATCTTCGGGGCAGAGGATAGAGGCCTTCATTCAACGCTGAAGGATCCACCATGCACCCCGTGCTTCGACGGTTCACCCAACAATTCGCAGGCGTCGTGATGGCCACCCTGGTGCCGGTCATGCTCACGGCCTTCGTCTCCATTCCGCTCAATCTCGGGGGCCATCCGGGCGAGGCACGTTTTCAGGCGTCGCTGAACTCACCGCACACGACTTGAGCGATGTCATCGGGCTTGGCGGCCCCGCCGCCAGAATGACCCACCATGTCGAACGAGCCGCTTACCGGACCGCTTGGCCTGACTGCATCCGAGGCCGCTCATCGCCTGGCCGAGGACGGGCCGAACGAGTTGCCGCAGGCGCAGCGCAGGACCACCTGGCACATCGTCGGCGAGGTGGCGCGCGAGCCGATGTTCCGGCTGCTGGTGGCCGCCGGCACCATCTACCTGCTGCTGGGCGACAGGGGCGAAGCCGCCATGTTGCTGGGCTTCGTGGTCATCACGATGGCCATCACCATCGTGCAGGAGCAGCGCACCGAGCGCGTGCTGGAAGCGCTGCGCGACCTGACCAGCCCCCGCGCGCTGGTGGTCCGCGACGGGCAGACCCAGCGCATCGCGGGCCGCGAGGTCGTGCGGGGCGACCTGGTCTTGCTGGACGAGGGCGACCGCGTGGCGGCCGACGCCTGGTTGCGCACGGCGGCCGACTTGAAGGTCGATGAATCGTTGCTCACGGGCGAATCGGTGCCCGTGGGCAAGGTGCATTCGGTCGGTGCGCCCGCCGTCGTGCGACCCGGCGGCGACGGCCAGGCCGCGGTCTACGCGGGCACCTTGGTCGTCCGCGGGCAGGGCCTGGCGCAGGTGCGGGCCACCGGCGCACGCACCGAGGTCGGCCGCATCGGCCTGGCGCTGCGGCAGATCGAGGTGGCGCCCACGCCGCTGCAGACGCAGACCCGCCTGTGGGTGCGCTGGGTTTCGGCGTTTGGTTTGGGTGTCAGCGTGCTGGCGACCCTGCTGCACGGTTGGCTGCGCGGCGATTGGGTGGCGGCGCTGCTGGCGGGCATCACGCTGGCGATGTCGCTGCTGCCGCAGGAGTTCCTGCTCATCCTCACCGTGTTCATGGCGATGGGGGCGTGGCGTCTGTCGCGGCAGCGCGTTCTCTCGCGTCGTGCGTCGGTGATCGAAACGCTGGGGGCGGCCACGGTGCTGTGCACCGACAAGACCGGCACACTGACGCTCAACCGCATGCAGGTGGCCGAACTGGCACGGCTGGGGTCCGCTGACATTCAGCGTTGGGTGGCCGGCGCCGGCTTGCCCACGACACCACTGTCCGAGCTGTTGGCCGCTGCGGTGCTGGCCAGCGAGCGCGAGCCTTTCGACCCGATGGAGCGCGCCATCCACGGGCTGGCGAGCACGCCAGCGCCTGGTGCAGAAGACCAAGGCGCCGCGTGCACCACCGACGGCCGCATCGTGCAGGAGTACGGCCTCTCGCCCGAGCTGTTGGCGATGACCCATGTGTGGCGCCTGGCCGGACAGGACAAGCACACGGTGGCCACCAAGGGCGCGCCCGAGGCGGTGGTGGCGCTGTGCGGCTTGTCCGCCAACCAGGCCCGCGCCTGCCTGGCCGAAGCCGAAGCCATGGCGCAACGCGGCCTGCGCGTGCTGGCCGTGGCGCGTGCCGCGTTCGCGGGCGAGGCCTGGCCGGCCACGCCGCATGGCTTCGACTTCCAGCTGCTGGGCCTGGTGGGCCTGGCCGACCCGCTGCGGCCCTCGGTGCCCGAGGCCGTGCGCGAATGTCGCGCCGCCGGCATCCGCGTGGTGATGATCACCGGTGACCATGCGGCCACGGCGCTGGCCATCGCCAGGCAGGCCGGTTTGGACACTTCCGGGGGGGCGATCACGGGCCAGCAGTTGGCGACCATGGGCGATGCCGCCCTGCGCGCTGCCGTGGCCCGCACGACGGTGTTCGCTCGCGTGATGCCGGAGCAGAAGCTGCGCCTCGTGGAAGCCTTCAAGGCCAACGGCGAGGTCGCGGCGATGACGGGCGATGGCGTCAACGACGCGCCCTCGCTGAAGGCCGCGCACATCGGCATCGCGATGGGTGGCCGTGGCACCGACGTGGCGCGCGAGGCCGCGTCGCTGGTGCTGCTGGACGACGATTTCGGCGCGATCGTGCATGCGGTGCGCCTGGGCCGGCGCATCGACGACAACCTGCGCAAGGCCATGGCCTTCGTGCTGGCGGTGCACGTGCCGATCGCCGGCCTGTCGCTGCTGCCGCTGCTGATGGGCTGGCCACTCGTGTTCACGCCGGTGCACATCGCGTTTCTCGAATTGCTGATCGACCCGGTGTGCTCCATCGTCTTCGAGGCCGAGCCCGAAGAGCGCGACCTGATGCAGCGACCGCCGCGCGATCCGTCAGCGCCGTTGTTCTCGATGGGCCTGCTGGGTTGGAGCTTGGTGCAGGGCGGTGTGGTGCTGACGGCCGTCGCGGGCCTGCACGCCACCATGCTCGGCGCGCAGGTGCCCGAGGCGCAGGCGCGCGCGGCCACCTTCTGCGCGCTGGTCATGGCCAACATCGGCCTGATCGTCGCCAACCGCTCGATGACCGGGTCACTGTGGCAGGCGTTGACCCGGCCCAACCCGGCGCTCGTGCGGATGCTGCTGGTCACGGCTGCAATGATGGCTGCCGTGCTGGCCTTCGCGCCGTTGCGCGGGCTGTTCCGTTTTGCGGCGATCGAACCCCGGCCGCTGATTGCGGCGTTCGGCCTGGGCGTGGTGGCGATGCTGGTGCTGTCGACGATTCGGCGCTTCGCGCCGCTGCATCGGGGGCCAGTGCGGGTCGGGTGACGGGCCGGCGAGGGCGGCACGGTGCCACGGCGACCCCGCTGCCTACAATGCCTTCATGCCCTTCGTTCACCTGCGCACCCACACCGAATACTCCGTCGTCGACGGCACCTTGCGCATCGATGACGCCGCTGGCGCGGCCGCGCGCGACGGCCAGGTGGCGCTGGCGATCACCGACCTGTCCAACCTGTTTGGCGCGGTCAAGTTCTACCGGGCCTGTCGGGGCAAAGGCGTCAAGCCGATCATCGGGGTGGACGTGTTCGTCGAGCCCGATGCGGCACTGGGCGGTGGCGACAAGGCCGCCTCGCGTCTGGTGCTGCTGGTGCAAAACCGCCAGGGCTATCTGAACCTGTGCGAGCTGTTGGCGCGTGCCTGGGTGAAGAACGCGCAGCGTGCGCAGGCCTGGGTGAAGTGGGAATGGCTGGCGGAGTTGGGCGAGGGCCTCATCGCCCTGTCTGGCGCCGATTTCGGCCTGGTGGGCCTGGCACTGCTGGCCGGCGACGAGGGCCGTGCACGCCTGGCGGCCAAACGCCTGTCGGTGCTGTTTCCGGGCCGTTTCTACATCGAGCTGCAACGTGGTGGCTTGCCCACGCACGAGGCGCACGTGCGCGCGGCAGTGCCACTGGCCGCCGAACTGGGCCTGCCCGTGGTGGCCACGCACCCGGTGCAGTTCGCACAAGCCGATGATTTCGATGCGCACGAGGCCCGCGTGTGCGTGGCCGAGGGCGAGACCCTGGCCAACCCCAAGCGCATCAAGCGCTTCTCGCGCGAGCAGTATTTCAAGACCCAGGCGCAGATGGAGGCGCTGTTCGCCGATGTGCCCTCGGCGCTTGCCAACACCGTGCGCATCGCGCAGCGCTGCAACCTCACGCTGGCGATGGGCAAGAACTACCTGCCCGATTTCCCAACGCCCATCGTGAATGGCCAGCCCATGCCGATGGAGGAGTACATCCGCCAGGCCAGCCTGGACGGCCTGGAGGAGCGACTGCGGGTGCGCTACCCCGATGCGGCCGAGCGCGACCGCCAGCGCCCGCAGTACCTCGAGCGCTTGCACTACGAGATTGGCGTCATCCTGAAGATGGGCTTCCCGGGCTACTTCATGATCGTGGCCGACTTCATCAACTGGGCGCGCGGGCACGGCTGCCCGGTCGGGCCGGGACGAGGCTCGGGGGCCGGTTCGCTGGTGGCCTATTCGCTGCGCATCACCGACCTCGACCCGCTGCAGTACCACCTGCTGTTCGAGCGCTTTCTCAACCCCGACCGGATCTCGATGCCGGACTTCGACATCGACTTCTGCCAGGCCAACCGCGATCGCGTGATCGAGTACGTGACCGAAAAGTACGGACGCGAAGCGGTGAGCCAGATCGCCACCTTCGGCACCATGGCCGCCAAGGCGGCGCTGCGCGATGTCGGCCGGGTCCTGGGCATGGGCTACGGCCAGGTCGATTCGATCGCCAAGCTGATCCCGGCGCCCCCCGGCAAGACGGTGACCTTGGCCAAGGTGCCCGAGCACCCCGACGGCGGCTTGATCTACGCCCGCAAGGAGGCCCCGGAGCTCGAGCAGCGCGAGGCCGCCGAGGAGGAGGTGGCAGAGCTGCTGAGCCTGGCCACGCGGGTGGAGGGCATCGTGCGCAACATCGGCATGCACGCGGCCGGTGTGCTCATCGCGCCGGGCAAGATCACCGACTTCTGCCCGCTGTACCAGCAGCCGGGCAGCACCTCGGCGGTGAGCCAGTACGACAAGGACGACGTCGAAGCCATCGGCCTGGTGAAGTTCGACTTTCTGGGCTTGGCCACGCTCACCATCCTGGAGCTGGCCAAGGACTTCATCGTCGCGCGCTATCCCGAGCGCAAGGACTTCAGCTTCGAGACGGTGCCGCTCGACGATCCGCGCGTCTACAAGCTGTTTTCCGAGGGCCTGACCGAGAGCGTGTTCCAGTTCGAGTCGCGGGGCATGCAGGCCATGCTGAAGGAGGCGCGCCCCAACCGTCTGGAAGACCTGATCGCGCTGAACGCGATGTTCCGCCCGGGCCCGATGGAGAACATCCCCAGCTTCTGCGCGCGCAAGAACGGCAAGGAAACGGTGGAGTACCCCCACCCCTTGCTCGAGCCCGTGCTGGCCGAGACCTACGGCATCATGGTCTACCAGGAGCAGGTGATGCAGGCCGCGCAGGTGCTCGGCGGCTACACGCTCGGCGGTGCCGACCTGCTGCGCCGCGCGATGGGCAAGAAGAAGGCGGAGGAGATGGCCGAGCATCGGCAGATCTTCCGCACTGGCGCGGCCAGGCAGAACATTTCCGAGCAGAAGGCCGACGAGGTGTTCGACCTGATGGAAAAGTTCGCGGGCTACGGCTTCAACAAGAGCCATGCCGCCGCCTACTCGCTGCTGGCGTATCACACCGGGTGGTTGAAGGTGCATTTCACGGCCGAGTTCTACGCCGCGAACATGACCATCGAGATGGACGACACCGACAAGTTGAAGGTGTTGCTGGGCGATGCCAAGCTGTTCAACGTTTCGTTTGATCCGCCGGATGTGAACCGCGGCACGCACCGCTTCGAGCCCATCAACCCCAAGCTCGTGCGCTACGGCCTGGGCGCCATCAAGGGCACGGGGCAGGGCGCCATCGAGGCCATCGTGGAAGCGCGGGAGGCCGGTGGACTGTTCCACAGCTTCTTCGATTTCTGCAGTCGAGTCGACCGCAAGCGCGTGAACAAGCGCGTGGTGGAGGCCTTGATCAAGGCGGGCGCTTTCGATTCGCTGCATGCCGATCGGGCCAGCCTGCTGGCCAGCGTGGCGCTGGGCTTCGACTGGGCCGACACGCAGGTCGTGAATGCTTCGCAGGGCGGCCTGTTCGACGATTTCGGCGGTGATGCGCACGGCTCTTCTACGCAGGAGCCACCGCTGGCGCATGCCGAGCCCTGGGGCATCAGGGAGCGGTTGACGCTGGAGAAGGCGGCCATCGGCTTCTATCTCTCGGGCCACCTGTTCCAGGAGAGCGAGGCGGAGGTGCGGCGCTTCTGCAAGCGCGAGATCGCCAACCTGGTGGACAGCCGCGACCCGCAGCTGCTGGCCGGCATCGTCTCCGACCTGCGCTTCGTCAATGGCCAGCGTGGCCGCGTGGCGATCTTCAAGCTCGACGATCGCAGCGAAGTCATCGAAGCCGTGGCCAACGACGAGTTGATCGAGGCCAACAAGGAGCTGCTGCGCGAGGACGAGTTGGTCGTCATCCAGGGCAAGGTGCAGCCCGACCGGTTCTCAGGCGGGCTGCGGCTGAACGTGGCCTCGATCTGGGATCTGGCGGGCGCGCGCGCGCGCTTTGGCCGCTATCTGGCAATGGCCGTGAATGGTGGCGTGCCACCGGTGGCGGACCTGGTGCGCACCTGGCCGGCCAAGCGCGAGACCACCGAGCAAGGTGATCTGGTGCAGGGCCTGGGCCTGCGCCTGCAGATCAGCCGTCCCACGGCCACTGCCGAACTGGATCTCGGCGACCAGGGGCGTTTTTGGCCTTGCGACGAGGCCTTGGCGCGGTGCCGGGCCCTGGCCCACGGCGGTCAGGCGGCCATCGTCTACGAGTGAGGCGCGTCCGCCCGGGGCCAGCACGTGCGGCCCTTGCTTGCAGGCCTTACCGTTCTTCACTTGGGATCTGACAACGCCACCGCGGTGGCGGGCGTTCATCCGGTACGGTCCATCCAGGACGATCACGGAGAACGGCAATGAGACCACTGGCCCTCGCCACCATCACCAGCTTGCTGGCGCTCAGCGGCGCAGCACAGGCCACCAACGTGGGCGTGTCCATCGGCATCAGCCAGCCTGGTGTGTATGGCCGCATCGATGTCGGCCGCTTCCCGCAGCCTGCCGTGGTGGTACCCCAGCCTGTTTGGGTGCAGCCGCCGCGCATGGTGGTGTCGCCACCCGCGGAACCGGTGTACCTGTGGGTGCCGCCTGGCCACCGCAAGCACTGGCATCGGCATTGCGCGCAGTACCGCGCCTGCGGCGTACCGGTGATGTTCGTGCAGGACCGCTGGTACCGCGACAACGTGGTCCGGTCGCAACCGGCCCCCATGCACCGGAATGTGCAGTTCGCTCCGCCGCCTGTGCGCCATGTGTCGGCACCGCCGCCGCGCCCAGTGCAATACATCGAGCAGGGGCGATCGCATGACGGCCGGGGTCATGGGCACGGCCGGGACCATGACGGCGGCCGCGGCCGCGACTGATCGATTCCCTCAGGGCCAGCACGGGGCTCATCCGGCGCCCCCCGCGCGCAGAATGCGCGCATGTACGAGACCCCCATCACCGGCCTGGTGCTCACCGGCGGCGGCGCGCGCGCCGCCTACCAGGTGGGGGTACTCAAGGCCCTGGCCCAGTTGCGCCGGGGCACCGGCGCCGACCTTCGACGCAACCCGTTTGCGGTGATCTGCGGCACCTCTGCCGGTGCCATCAATTCGGCCGCACTGGCCTGCCGCGCCGACCACTTCGACCAGTCGGTGACCACGCTGTGCGAGGTCTGGCAGGATTTCCGCGCCGATCATGTCTACCGCGCCGATTCATTGGGCGTGATTCGCAGCGGGGCGCAGTGGCTGACCATGTTGTCGATCGGGTTCGTGCTGGCGCGCTGGCGCAGGGCCCGGCCGCGCTCGCTGCTGAACAACTCGCCGCTGCTGGAACTGCTGTGCCAGACGGTGCCGCTCGAGCGCCTGCCCGCGCTGCTGGCTTCGGGTGAGTTGCGGGCTCTGGCCATCAGCGCGTCCAGCTACAGCAGCGGCGAGCATGTCACCTTCTACGACACGGCGGCCGACATCAAGCCCTGGCTGCGCTCGCAGCGCATGGCGGTGCCCACGCGGCTGACGCGCATGCACTTGCTGGCCTCCTCGGCGATTCCGTTTGTCTTCCCGGCCACCGAATTGGCCATTGGCCAGGGCAGCCATTGGTTCGGCGATGGTTCGATGCGCCAGACCGCGCCCATTTCACCGGCCATTCACCTGGGTGCGCAGCGCGTGGTGGTGATCGGCGCCGGGCGCATGCACGAGCCGGCAGGACGCAGCGTCGCCAACACGGGTTACCCCAATCTGGCACAGGTGGCCGGGCATGCCATGTCGGGCATTTTCCTGGATGCGCTGGCGGTGGACATCGAGCGCATGCGGCGCATCAACCGCACGTTGGCGCTGCTGCCCGAGCAGGCCCGTGTCGACACACCACTGCGCAGCGTGCAGGCACTGGTGATCGCGCCCTCGCAGCGCCTGGATGACATCGCCGCGCGCCACCTGATGCAACTGCCCCGTCCCGTGCGCACCCTGCTGCGCGGCGTGGGCGTGGGCGGCACCGGGCCCGATGCGCGGGGCGCCGCGTTGGCCAGCTACCTTTTGTTTGAAGCGGCCTACACGCGCGAGTTGATGGCGCTGGGCGAGGCCGACACGCTGGCGCGGCGTGGCGAGGTGCTGGACTTCTTTCGTTGGGCTCCCAGCAGTGCCCCGCACGCCACGACGGCCTGAATCGCCCATGAAAAAGGCCCCGCATCGCGAGGCCTTTGCCGAGCAGCGAGCGTTGTGCCCGCGGCGCCTGCCTTACTTCTTGGCGCCAGAGGCGGCAGCGTCAGCCGCATCAGCCTTCTTCGACTTCTTGGCCTTCTTGTCGGCCTTGTCATCGGCAGCTGCCGCGGGCTTGTCGGTGGTCTTGGCAGCATCGGCCTTGGCGGCCTTCTCGGCGGCGGCCTTTTCCTTCTTGGTCATCTTGGCGGGCTTGTCGGCGGCGGACGCGGCAGCGGCGGGCTTGTCGCTCACCTTGGCAACTTCAGCCTTGGCCGTGGCCTTCTCGGCGGCCTTGGGTGCAGCGGCCTTGTCGGTGGCCTTGGCCGGCTCGGCAGCCTTGGCAGCAACCGGTGCAGCTTCAGCGGCCTTGGCGGCGGGCTTGGCGTCGGCGGCGGGCTTCGCGGCCGGGGCCCCCTTGTAGGTGGCGCCGTTCACGGTGAGGCCTTCGGCCGAGAACTTGGCGGCATTGCCTTCGCCCACGCCCTTGACGCGATCGACCATGTCGTTCCAGTCCTTGAAGCTGGCCTTCTTGCGTTCATCGAGGATCTTGCCGGCGATCGCCGGGCCGATGCCCTTGACCGCTTCCAGCTCGGCCTGGGTGGCCTTGTTGGCATCGATGGCGGCGAAGGCCGTGGCGGCGATGAGTGCGAACAGGGCGGCCAGAATGCGTTTGAACATGGGTAAAACCTCCGGTGGTCGATCGATGCAGGATGCAGGCCCCTGCGCTTCGTGTTGGCCGGACCGATGCGAATCGGTCTGGTCCCAGCGCAACCAACGCGGGGTCGATCCGCCCGGTTGACACCGGCGCGTCGCCGCGCAGGACAATTCCGCCGCAGGCGATCGGGCAGGGCGACAAAGATCAAAGTCGGTCGCGCACCCGCGACAGCACTTCGTCCACCGACGGCCATTGCGGCCAGCGCCGCACCACCTGCACCGTGGGGCCCCACGGTGCCCACTGCTCGGGTTTGGTCGGGCCCAACACGCTGAGCACCGGCGCGCCCACGGCAGCGGCCAGGTGGGCCGGGCCGGTGTCGTTCGACACCACCAAGGCGGCGCGGCGCAACAGCGCGCCGTAGACACCCAGGCGCACACCAGCCAACCGCTTCACACCGGGGTGCTGACTGGTGATGATGTCGTCCTCGCCGGGCCCGGGGCAGGCCACCACGTCGCGGCCGATGGTCAGCAGTGCGCGGGTGAACTCGGCAAAGGCCGGCCAGGTCTTGTCCTGCTTCTCGAACAGCCCGCCGGCAAACGGACAGATCACGATGAATCCGGGTTGCACGCCGTGCTGCACCAGCAGCGCATCGGCTGCCGCCTGGTCGGCGGCCGTGCTGAGCAGGCCGATTTCGGCCGGGGGGGTGGCCTGCACGTCGAGGAACGCACAGGCCAGGCCCCAGTAGCTGGTCAGCGCGTGGTCGCCGTGGGCCGTTTGCGCCACGCTGCGGTGGAGCAGAGGGCTGCGGCCCTCCTGCGCGTAGCCCATGCACCTCAGTCCGGCCAGCCGCATCTCCAAAGCGCTCGAAAACGAGGTGGGCAGCACCAGGGCGTTGTCACGCCGGTTGAAGCCGGGGTCGCGTCCGGCCGCGCTGTGGCGCAGTTCGCGCAACTGGGCGGCGCAGGCACGCAGGCCGTTCGGGCGGGTGTGCACGGCCCAGCCTTGCCCCGCCAGCAGCGGCCCGGCCCAGCCCTTGCCCACCAAGTGCAGCTCGTGACCGTGGGACTGCAGCAATTGCAGGGCCGGAACGCCAAGGATCACGTCGCCCACCCAGTTGCGCAAGCGGACGATCAATGGGCGGGAAGTCATTCGGGGCGCACGGCTGTGGTCAGGGCCTGCAACAGGCCGGTCAAGCCTGCAGTGGTCGGGTGCGTTGAGGGTCGATAATTCGCGGTCCGCATTCTGCCACCCGACCATGTCCGCCAAGCTCCCGTCCGCCGCCGAGATCATCGCCTTGCACGACCTACTGCTGGCCGACTCGGCCTGGCCTGGGGCCGAGCCCGCGCCGCGCGACGATGGCCCGTGGCGCTGGGTCCAGGTCAACCACCGCAACAACTGCCTGCTGTGGGCCGAAGAGGACCTGGCCCGTCGCACGCGCGTGGCCGATGCCGACATCGCAGCCAACAAACGCGCCATCGACGGCTACAACCAGGCCCGCAACGACGCCACCGAACGGGTCGACGAGTTGCTGCTGATGGCGCTCGGCCTGGTCGATGCCGCTTCTGCCCGCACCGACGCCCCTGTGTCCACCATGCCGGCCGGCGCGCGCCTGAACAGCGAAACGGCCGGCAGCATGGTGGACCGCTTGTCCATCATGGCGCTGAAGGTGCACGCCATGCGGGCGCAGACCCTGCGCACCGACGTCGACGCCGAGCACCTGGCCGGCAGCCGGGTCAAGCTCGCGCGCCTCGAGCAGCAGCGTGCGGACCTGGGCCGGTGCCTGGATGAACTGCTGGCCGATGCGCGTGCCGGACGCGCTTACTTCAAGGTTTATCGGCAGTTCAAAATGTACAACGACGCGCGTTTCAACCCGGCCCTGGTCGCTGAGGCCGCGAAGCAGTAGGTCGGCAGCAAGCCACCCGCAACGTGCGCGTCCTCATCGTCAAGACATCGTCCATGGGCGATGTGGTGCACGCCCTGCCCGCGGTGAGCGACATCGTGCGCAACCATCCCGGCGTGGTGATCGACTGGATGGTGGAGGCACCTTTTGCAGCCATCCCGTCGCTGCACCCGGGCGTGCGCCGCGTGCTGCCCATGGCCTGGCGCAAGTGGCGCAAGAGCCTGTGGACACGGCCGACACAAGCGGCCATCGCCGCGTTCCGCGCCGAACTGCGGCGCGACGACTACGACCTGGTGCTGGACCTGCAGGGCCTGTTGCTCAAGAGCGTGCTGTGGGGCCTGCAGGCGCGTGGGCCGCTGGTGGGCTACGACCGCGACAGCGTGCGTGAGCCGCTGGCGGCCCTGTGCTATCGACGCGGCGCGGCCGTTTCCCGCCAGCTGCATGCGGTGGACCGCAACCGCCGCCTGGCCTCGGCGCATCTGGGGCATGTGCTGTCGCAGGCGCCGCCTGACTTTGGCATCCTGCCGCCCCAAGGAGGCTGGCAGGCCAGTGTCAATCCCGAGCAGATTGCGGTGCTCATTCCCTGCGCCAGCCGGCCGGAAAAGCTCTGGCCCGAAGAGGACTGGGCCGCCGTGGGCCAACGCTTGCGCACCGCCGGGCTCACGCCCGTGGTGTTGTGGGGCAGCCCGGAAGAAGGCCAGCGCGCGCAACGCATCGCCGCAGCCAGCGGCGGGCAGGTGCCGCCCTTGTTGTCGGTGGGCGAGACCGCGGCGGTGCTGGGGCGGGCGCGGCAGATCGTCGGCCTGGACACTGGCTTCACCCACCTGGGCGCGGCCTTCGGTCGGCCCGCCATTGGCATCTATTGCGACCATGAGCCGGGCCTGGCGGGTCTGACCGGGCCGGGGCACGTGGCGAGCCTGGGTGGCAAGGGCCAGGTGCCCACCCGTGCAGCCGTGCTGGCGCAGCTGGAGTTTCACCTGCGGGTGCGCTGAGCCGGACAGGCCATGGCGCTGGGTCTGGCGCTTTGGCGGGCTTTGCACAGGACGCGTCCTGTGCATGTTGCTACAGCGATTCGACGCGCTGTGGCGGAAAGCTGTCCCAGCTCAGGCAGCCCGGACACTGCCAGCAGTAGCGCTGGGCCTCGAAACCACAGGCCGCGCAGCGGTAGCGTTGCAGTGGTCGCGCGGCACGCGTCACCACATCGCGCAAGCCCAGGCGGACGCTTTCGCGCGCGCCTTCCGGCCATTGATCGAAGGGCGTGTCCAGCAGTTCCTGGGCGGCCGACAGCGTGGGTTGCGCGCGCAGCAACTCGAGCAGCCGGGCGTTCAGCCCAGGAACCACGCCATCCAGTGCGGACAGGGCGCGGAGCAATTCGACACCCGGCCATTGGGCATACAACTGCTCCAAGGTTTCACGTGCGGCGGCTTGCTGGCCACAGGCCCGGGCCCAGGCCACATAGTCGCCGGCCAGGCGCACCAGGGCTTCGGGATTGCGTTGGCGCAGCAGGTTGCCGATCTCGAAGGCGGCGCCGGGTTGCCCCAGCCGAGCCAGGCGCTGGGCTTGCTGGATCAAGGGCCGCGAAGCCTGGGGCGCCGCCCGTCGCGCCGCCTCCAATGCGGCCTCGGCCGTGGCCGCATCGCCGCGCGCGTCGGCTTCGAGCGCGATCTCGCATTCGCAGTGCGCCACGCGGGTGGCGAAGGAGCCCGTGCCGGTCTTCTCCAACTGGGTGGCCATGTCGGCGGCGGCACGCCAGTCGCGAGAGCGCTCGTACAGGCCCAGCAGCGCCAATCGCGCGTCGGTGTCGAAGGGCGTGCCCAGCAGCGCACGGAAGGCCGCCTCGGCGCGGTCGAACAGGCCGGCCTTCATGAAGTCGTGCGCCAGGGCGTGCTGGGCTCGGTGGCGATCGGCCTGGCTCAGGTCACCGCGCTGCAGCAAGTGCTGGTGCACGCGAACCGCGCGCTCGAATTCGCCGCGGCGGCGGAACAGGTTGCCGAGCGCGAAGTGCAGTTCACTGGTGTCGGGATCGTGCTGCACCGCCTCGATGAAGGCGTCGATGGCCTTGTCGGTCTGCTCGTTGAGCAGCAGGTTCAGGCCCTTGAAGTAGGCCTTGGGCGCATCGCGATCAGCGCGCTTCCATTGTCGAAGGTCCAGGCGCGAGGCCAGCCAGCCCAACGCAAAGGCGACCGCCGGCACGATCAGCAACCACTGCCAGTCCAGTTCCATCAAAGGCCTTCGCGCGGCGGGCCGTCGGCCAGGAAACGCGGGCTCGGACTGCCCGACTCGGCCGGCCCGGCCGCGCGCTGGGCGGCTTCGGCAACCGGCTTGGCCTGGTTCGCCTTGCGCCGCTGCTTCCACCATCCAGGCACCATGGCCAGCACGCCCAAGGCCGCGCCCAGGCTGAAGGCCACCAGAACGACGATCACCATGGGCGCCTGCCAGCGGGTGCCGAAGAACCCGTGCACCTGCGCCGGCTGCTCGTTGTTGAGTGCAAAGGCGAACAGCGTGAAGAAGACGAGGACCCAGAAGGCCCGGACAAGCAAGCGCATGCCGGCGATTCTACGGACCGCTGCACGGCAGCGCCCGGAGCTCGCCGTCTGCACCAAGCAGACGCCGCGGATCCGGCGCAGCCGGGCCGCTGGGGTCGCCCCCTTGAGGGGGCAGCGCCGCAGGCGCTCCGGGGGTGGCCCCTATTTCAGCAGCCCACCACCTTGAATTCGACGCGGCGGTCGAGTGCATCGGTGGCGTCATCGCGCCCGTTGCCGATCATGGCCTCACGCGATCCCGCGCCGCTGGCGATCACCCGCTGAGCCAGCGGTTTCGCGGCGCGCAACAGATCCAGTCGCACCAGTTCTGCCCGTCGCCGCGCAAGGGCTTCGTTCACCGGCTCCGGCCCGCTCGGGCTGGTGTGGCCCACCACGTCCAGGCAGCTCTTGAGCTTGCTGGCACGCGTGCCGATCTCGTGCAACCACATCGCATAGGGGGTCGGGATGCCCTTGGGGTCGGTCCAATAGCTGGTGCTGCCTGGCTTGAACAGGAACTTCACACCCAGGCGTTTGGTTTCCAGGCCTTGCTCGACGATGTTGCCGAAGGCGTGCGCGGCGTCCGCGCGTTTGCCCAGCCGTTGGTTGGTGAGGTATTGGCCCGAATAGACGCGCAGTTGCTTGCCCGTGGGCGTCGCCGCCGCCGCGTTGTAGAGCTTCAAGGCTTCGGCGTAGCGGCCGGCTGCGTAGGCGTCGATGGCCTCGCTGATGGTGGCCGCACTCTGGATGCGTTCCAGGTAGGCCGGATGGATCGGGTCACCGATCTTGGTACCCTGGCAGGTGCGCACATAGCCCGAGGTGTTGGCGTCTTCGACCCAGGCCGGTGCATCGCGGAAGAACGCCGTGGGTGTGATGTCCACGCCGTCCTTGGACGCGAAAGCCAGGCCCTTGCTCACCAGCTTGCCGGTTTTCAGATCGGCCAGCGCCAGGCAAATGCGATAGGCCTCGCGCTGGCCTTCGGTCTTGCGCTGCGCGTTCACGCCCGTGAAGGTGCCCACCAGCACCAGCGGCGACTTGGCCACGTTGGGTGCGCTGAAAGCTTGCAGGTCGTATTGCGGATAGCTCTTGCGGATCAGGTCGGCCAGGCGCGCCCCCATGGCCTGGGTGGCGTTGGATTGCATGCCCGTGACACCGTCGATCAGCGGATCGACCACCAGCGCGTGGCGCGACACATTGGGTGCCAGCTGCGCCTTGCCAAGCAGGTTGTTGGCCGCGCTGAGCATGGCCTCGTCGAAGGGCAGGATGGGCGGTGGCGCCGCCGGGGGCGGGGCGGCCGGGGGCGGGGCGACCACGACGGGCGCGGGCGCGGGTGCGGGACTCGACACATTGATCGGCGCGGGGCTGGGCGGCGGTGGCGCCGCGCACGAGGCCAGCCAGGCCGTCGCGCACAACAACAGGGCCGCCAGCAGACGGGTCGGTGGGTGGGTGTTGGCAGCGGGCTTCATCGGCACTCCTTACGCAGGTAGGCCAGGCTCTCGGGCGAAAGCGATTCACCCAACTGAGCCTGTTGCAGCAGGTCGGCACACCGCGGATCGGCCTTGCGTCGCGCGGCAGGCGCGGGCTCGGTGGCGGCACGGGGTACAGGCGCCGAACCATTCTGACGCACGGGTGGCCTTGGGTCCATGGGGTTGGACGCGATGGCGTCCTTGGAATGAGGGATGGTGTTTGGCGTGGACAACGGCGCGCGTTCCGGCGTCGGGGCCGACATTGCCGGTGACGCCCCTGTGGCGGGCGCGGTGGCCCGTGCAGGCGCTGGCGCTGGCGTGGGCACCGGCACCGGCACCGGTGCTTGCTGCAAGGGCGAGGCGGCGCTGGCCGCTGCGATCGGCGCGGACGCGGGCATGGAGGCCGCCGCTGGTGTCGACGACGGGGTCGGCAGCGGCCGCACGCCGATCGGCGCCCTCAAGGCAATCCACAAGCCGGTGGCCAAGATCAGGCCCGCACCACCCAGCCCCGCGATGATCCGGCGCCGGGTGCGATGGCCGGACGCGGGGGGTGCGGCGGATGCGGCGGACGGCGCCTGCGTCGGATCGGGCGCCATGTCCAGGGGCAGGTCCATGGTGGCGGCCTGCGCCGGCACCTTGGCCAACGCCGATCGCAGGTCGGCGGCGAAGCTGGCGGCGTCGGCATAGCGTTGCTCGGGCTGCTTGGCCAAGGCCTTCGCCACGATGGCGTCGAACACGCGCGGCGCTGCGGGGTTCACCTTGGATGGCGGCACCGCCACATCGTTGACGATCTTGCGCTGGACGTCCCACGGGCCAGCGCCCTTGAAGGGCTTGTCGTGGGCCAGGAACTGGTACAGCACCACGCCCGCGGCAAACAGGTCGGTGCGCGACCCGACCGACAAGCCCAGGATCTGCTCCGGCGACATGTAGCTGGGCGTGCCCACCATCGTGCCCGGTTGCGTGCGGTCGCTGTTGCCGTCGCTGACACGGGCCACGCCGAAGTCGGTGAGCTTGACTCGGCCATCCTCGTCGATCATCACGTTGGCCGGCTTGATGTCGCGGTGGACGATGCCGCGTTCGTGGGCGAAGGCCAGGGCCTCCAGCAGTTCACACATGATGCGCACGGCCGTGGGCAGATCGAAATAGTCGCCGGCCTCGAAGTGAGAGGCCAGCTCGCGGCCGCGGATGAACTCCATGACGATGTAGGCGATCTCGCCCTCTTCGCCAAAGTCGTGCAGCGTGACGATGTTCGGGTGCGCCAGCCGCCCCACGGCCTGCGCCTCCGTTTGAAAGCGCTGCGTGTACTCGACCGCCAGGGTCTCATCCATCAAGTGCCCCTTGAGGATGGTCTTGATGGCCACGGGCCGGTTCAGCCTGGGGTCGAGCGCTTCGTAGACCACGCCCATCGAGCCGCGCCCGAGCACGCGCACGATCTGGTAGCGGCCCAGGTGGGTGATGCGGCCGAAACCCGTGTCCATCAGGCGTGCCGTCGCAGCGTGCGCTGGCCTGACGAGCCGCTCATTGGTGGTGTTACTCGACCGGTTTGGCCGCGGCGTCGCCGCTGGCCCGCTGGCGCTCGTCCACCGATTCGCGCAGCGCCTTGCCGGGTTTGAAATGCGGCACCAGCTTCTCGGGAATGGTCACCTTCTCGCCACTGCGCGGGTTGCGACCCAGGCGCGGCGGGCGCCGGCTGATCGAGAAGCTGCCAAAGCCGCGGATCTCGATCCGGTGGCCTCGGGCCAGTGCGTCGCTCATCGCGTCCAGGATGGTCTTGACCGCGAACTCGGTGTCGCGTTGCGTGAGCTGACCGAAGCGGTCGGCGAGTTTGGCGACGAGGTCACTTCGGGTCATGGTGTCGGTGGGGAATGCGTTGGGTGCACTGCTTGTGTGACGCGCCGTTGCTTGGGGCGGGCGCTTCGCGCCCTGCGCGTCACACAAGCAGCCCGGTCGCCGTCAAGGCGGCCGGGCCACTTCAGCCGCGAGATTACTCGCGGTTGTCCAGCTTGGCGCGCAGCAGGGCGCCCAGGCTGGTGGTGCCAGCGTTCTCACGCTCGCTGGTCTGCGCCAGGCGCTGCATCTGCTCCTGCTGGTCGGCCGAATCCTTGGCCTTGATCGACAACTGGATCGAGCGCGCCTTGCGATCGACGTTGATGATCATGGCGTTGACTTCGTCGCCTTCCTTCAGCAGGTTGCGCGCATCTTCGACGCGATCACGGCTGAGTTCGGACGCACGCAGGTAGCCGGTGACGTCGTCGTTGAGCTGGATTTCAGCGCCACGGGCGTCCACGGTCTTGACCTTGCCGGTGACCAGCGCACCACGGTCGTTGACCGAGGTGTAGTTGGCAAACGGGTCGCCGTCCAACTGCTTGATGCCCAGGCTGATGCGCTCGCGCTCGACGTCGATGGCCAAGACGATGGCTTCGACTTCCTGGCCCTTCTTGTAGTTGCGCACGGCGGCTTCGCCGGTCTCGTGCCAGGACAGGTCGGACAGGTGCACCAGGCCGTCGATGCCGGAGGCCAGGCCCACGAACACGCCGAAGTCGGTGATCGACTTGATCGGGCCCTTGACCTTGTCGCCACGGTGCACGGTGCCACTGAACTCTTCCCAGGGGTTGGCCTTGCACTGCTTCATGCCCAGGCTGATGCGGCGCTTGTCTTCGTCGATCTCCAGGACCATGACCTCGACTTCCTCGCCCAGGGTGACCACCTTGGAAGGAGCGACGTTCTTGTTGGTCCAGTCCATCTCGGAGACGTGCACCAGGCCTTCGATGCCGGGTTCGATCTCGACGAACGCACCGTAGTCGGCGATGTTCGTGACCTTGCCGAACAGGCGCGTGGCCGAGGGGTAGCGGCGCGACACGCCGTGCCACGGGTCGTCGCCCAGCTGCTTGATGCCCAGCGAGACGCGGTTCTTCTCGGCGTCGAACTTCAGCACCTTGGCCGACAGCTCCTGACCCACCGTCACCACTTCGCTCGGGTGGCGCACGCGGCGCCAGGCCATGTCGGTGATGTGCAGCAGGCCATCGATGCCACCGAGATCCACGAACGCACCGTACTCGGTGATGTTCTTGACCACGCCGTGCACGATGGCGCCTTCTTGCAGCGTCTCGAGCAGCTTGGCGCGCTCTTCGCCCATCGAAGCCTCGACCACAGCGCGGCGCGACAACACGACGTTGTTGCGCTTGCGGTCCAGCTTGATGACCTTGAACTCCATGGTCTTGCCTTCGAACGGCGTCAGGTCCTTGACCGGGCGCGTGTCGATCAGCGAGCCAGGCAGGAAGGCCCGGATGCCGTTGACCAGGACGGTCAGGCCGCCCTTGACCTTGCCGCTGACGGTGCCGGTGACGAAGTCGCCGGAATCGAGTGCGGTTTCCAGGCTCAGCCACGAGGCCAGGCGCTTGGCCTTGTCACGCGACAGGATGGTGTCGCCGTAGCCGTTCTCGATGGCGTCGATGGCCACCGAGACGAAATCACCGACTTGAACTTCGAGCTCGCCGGTGTCGTTCTTGAATTCGGCGATGGGCACATAGGCTTCGCTCTTCAGGCCGGCGTTCACCACCACGTGGTTGAACTCGATGCGCACGACTTCGGCGGAGATGACCTCGCCGGCGCGCATGTCGTTCTTCTTCAGCGACTCTTCGAACATGGCCGCAAAGCTGTCGGTGGCGTGCGGGCTGTCAGGGATGTGGTCGAGGGATTGGGACATGGATGGGTTCCTTGGTGCCGGCGAAAACCAAGTGGAGTGAAGCCGGCTGAGGTTGAATGCAACGGGCGTTGCGGTGGGTTGACGAGATCACCGCACCCAAGGGACGCCTGACGGCGAAGGAGGGAGGTGCGGCGGGCTTGGGGTGCCTGCGCCGGTCAGGTGGACCGGAACGGGCCGCGCTCGGCCCACCAATCCAGCACCTGGGCCACCGATTCGTCGATGGACAGGCCCGAGTTGTCGAGCAGTTGCGCGTCTTGCGCGGGCTTCAAGGGCGCGACGAGGCGATTGCGATCGCGCTCGTCACGCGCCTCCAGATCCGCGCGAAGGTCGGCGATGTTAGCCGGAATTCCCTTTGAAATCAATTGCTTATGGCGACGCTCGGCGCGCATCGCCGGGCTGGCCGTGAGAAACACCTTGAGCGCGGCGCGCGGGAAGATCACCGTGCCCATGTCGCGCCCATCGGCCACGAGGCCGGGCAGGCGCCGAAACGACAGCTGCAGCGCATTGAGGGCCTCGCGCACGGTCGGCAAGGCCGAGATGCGTGAGGCCATCGCGCCCACCTGCTCCAGGCGCAGCTCGGATGCCACGTCCATGCCACCCAGCCACACCTGCTCGCCATCGAAGCGCAGGTCGAGCGTGGCGGCCAGCGCGGCCAGGCCCGGCTCGTCGGTGTCGGCCACGCCCAGGCGTCGGGCGGCGAGCGCCGTGGCGCGATACAACAGGCCCGAGTCGAGTTGGTGCCAGCCCAGGCGCGCCGCCACCGTGCTGGCCAGCGTGCCTTTGCCAGATGCGGTGGGGCCATCGATGGTGATCACCGGCACGGCATCGGCCGCGGGCTGCACCACCGAGAACAGCGCCTCGAAGTAGTCCGGGAAGGTCTTGGCCACGCACTGGGGATCGAGGATGCGGATGGGCACGCCGTTCGGCGGCCCGTTGGGCGCCAGCGGATTGAAGGCGGCCAGCGACAAGCACATGGCGATGCGGTGGTCGTCATAGGTGCGGATCGACGCCGCGCGCCAGGCATGGGGCGCGCTCACCTCGATGAAGTCGGCACCTTCGGTCACCGCGGCACCCAGCTTGCGCAACTCGGCGGACATGGCCGCGATGCGGTCGGTCTCCTTCACGCGCCAACTGGCGATGTTGCCGATGCGCGTGGTGCCCGTGGCGTACAACGCCATCACCGCCAGGGTCATGGCTGCATCGGGGATGTGGTTGGCGTCCAGCGTCACGGCCTTCAAGGGCCACGCGCCGCGTCGCACTTCCAGCCAGCCAGGGCCGCCGCTGACCGACGCGCCCATGGCTTGTGCGGCATCGACGAAGCGGATGTCGCCCTGGATCGAATCGAGACCGACGCCTTCGATGCGCACCGGGGCTTCGGTGGCGGCAATGGCGCCGAGCGCGATGAAGTACGACGCCGACGAGGCGTCCGCTTCGACATGCACCGTGCCGGGTGAGTGGTACTGGCTGCCCTGCGGGATGGTGAAGCGCATGGGTAAATGTTGCTGGCCATTTGCCCCCCCCCGGGGGGGGGGCGGCGGGGCGGGCCGGGGCGCTGTCCAGGCCCTGGCGTTGCACGGTGATGCCAAAGCGCTGCAACAGGTTCAGCGTGATCTCGACATAGGGCTTGGAGATCAACTCGCCGTCCACCACGATGCTGATCGCCGACGCTGCGCTGGCCAGCGGCAGGGCCAGCAGCAAGGCCGTAAGGAACTGGCTGGACACATCGCCACGCACGCGGATCTCGCGCTCGGTGTGCAGTTGGCCGCCAGCGGCGCCCGTCAAGCGCAGCGGCGGATACCCCTCCTGGCCCAGGCAGGTGATGTCGCAACCCAACTGGCGCAAGGCGTCCACCAGGTCACCGATGGGGCGCTCGTGCATGCGCGGCACGCCGGACAGCTCGAAGTGGCCGCCCTGCATCGCCGCCATCACTGCCAGGGCGGCGCACAAGGGCCGCATGGCCGTGCCTGCATTGCCCAGGAACAGCGCTGCCTCGTGCGTGGCCAGCTGGCCGCCCAGGCCGGTGATGGCCATTGCACCGTCGCTTTGGGGTTGCACCGCGCAGCCCAGATGACGCAGGGCTGCCAACATCACCTGGGTGTCGTCGGAGTCGAGCAGATCGCGCAACACGGTGGTGCCTGCCGACAGGCCCGCCAGCAGCAGCACGCGGTTGGAGATGCTCTTGGAGCCCGGCAAACGCACACGGCCGCCGGCGGCCACCAAGGGGGCCAGATCGAGGAAGGGGATGTCGTACATGGGGGCCGGGCTGCGCCGCGTGGCGGCACGTGGGTGATCGGGGGGTGTGCCGTGCGAAAGCCGGCGGCCTACTTGCTCGGGCCGCCGCGCCCGCTGCCGATCTGCCAGTTGCCGCGTCCGTCGGACGCGCTGCGGATCAGGTCTTCGGTGGCTTGGCTGTTGCCGGCGCGCAGGGCTGTCTCGAACGACTCCAGCGACTGCCTGAAGCGCTGCATCTGTTGCAGCACCTCTTCGCGGTTGGCCATCAAAATGTCGCGCCAGATGGCAGGGTCGCTGGCGGCAATGCGGGTGAAATCACGAAAGCCCGGGCCGGCCAGCGACAGGTAGTCGCGCCCGGCGCTCTGGTTCGCGATGGCGTTGAAATAGGCAAAGGCGAGCAAGTGCGGCAGGTGGCTGACCGCGGCAAAGGCCGCGTCGTGGTTCTCGGCCGTCATCTTCAGCACCTGCGAGCCGATGGCCGACCACACGTCGGTGGCCCGTTGCACCATCACCGGCGAGGTCTGTGGCAGCGGCGTCAGGATGACCTGGCGTCCTTCGTACAGCGATGCATCCGCGTGCTGCACGCCAGCACTTTCCTTGCCGGCCACCGGGTGCGCCGGAACGAAGGAGGCAATGCGCTCGCGCAGCACCCGACGGGCCGTGTCCACCACGTCGCGCTTGGTCGAGCCCACGTCCATGAACAGCACATTGGGCTCCACCAGATGCCGGATGGCCTTGAAGGTGGACTCGGTGGCGGCCACGGGCACGGCCAGCACCACGATGTCGGAGCCGGCCACGGCCAGCAGCGCCGACTCGGCCGCGATGTCGATCACGCCCATGCGCTTGGCCAACTCGGTCGTGGACGGAGACTTGCTGTAACCGATGACGCGCTTGACCAGCCCCGCGCGCTTGAGCGCCAGCGCGAACGAGCCGCCCATCAGCCCGCAGCCGATGACGCCGAGTTGGTTGAACATGGCCATCAGTGCACGTCGATCGGGTAGGTGCCCAGCACCTTGAAGAAGGCGCAGGTCTGGCGCAAGGCACGCAGCGCCGTGGACACGTTTTCGTCGTCCGGATGGCCCTGGATGTCGATGTAGAAGTAGTACTCCCATTGGCCCGAGCGCGCGGGGCGCGACTCGAAGCGCGTCATCGACACGCCGTGCACCTTCAGTGGCACCAGCATGTCGTGCACGGCACCGGGCTTGTTGTCCACCGACACCACCAGGCTGGTGCAATCGTGTCCCGAGGCCTTCGGCGCCGGGTGGCGATCCGGGTGCGTGACGATGGCGAAGCGGGTGCGGTTGTGGGCGTCGTCCTGAATGGCCGGCGACACCACGTGCAGACCGAACTCCGCGGCCGCGCGCTCGCTGGCGATGGCCGCCAGGCTGGGGTCCAGCGAGGCCAGCCGCGCGCCTTCCGCATTGCTGGACACAGGGCGACGCTCCACGTCGGGCATGTGCTGGCTGAGCCAGCCGTGGCATTGGGCCAGGGCCTGTGGATGGGCACAGACGGCCTTGATCCCGGCGCGGGCGTTGTCCTTGCGCAGCAGGTTGTGCCGCACGATCAGGCTGGTCTCGCCGATGATGAACAGCGGCATGGTCAGGAACAGGTCGAGCGAACGCGTGACCACGCCCTCGGTGTTGTTCTCGACCGGCACCACGCCGAAGTCGGCGGCACCGGCGGTGGTGCAGCGGATCACCTCGTCGAAGCTGCCGCAGGGCACGCGCACGATGGAGCTGCCGAAAAAGCCCAGGGCCGCCTCTTCGCTGAAGGTGCCGGCCGGGCCCAGAAAGGCCACGCGTGTCGGTGTTTCCAGCGCACGGCAGGCCGACATGATCTCGCGCCAGATCGGGGCGACGCTGTCGTTCTTCAGCGGGCCGGGGTTCACGGCCTTCAGACCATCGATCACCTGCGCCTCGCGCTCGGGGCGAAACACCACCGAGCCCTCGTGCTTCTTCAGCTCGCCCACATCCAGTGCCAGGCCGGCACGTCGATTGAGCAGTGCCAGCAATTCCCGGTCGACGGCATCGATGCGCTCTCGCAGGGCCAGCAGCGCGGGTGCCGGCTGTTGGGCTGCGGAGCTCATTTCTTGGCGGCGGACGCTGCGGCCTTGGTCGGCCCGGACGCGACGGGCTTCTTGGCGCCAGAGGCGGCCGCCGCGGGCGCTTCCAGACCGAGGCGCTTGGCCACGGATTCCTGCAGCGCCTTGAGCTTGGGTTCGACGGTGGACCGCGTGTCGGTGACCAGCTTGTCCATCAGGGCCTTCTGCATGTCATTGCCCATGCCCTGGTACTTGCGGTAGATGGGAGCCTCGAGCATCGCCACCAGTTGCTTCAGTTCGTCCTCGCTGAGCTTTTCTTCCAGCACCGGCCCCACCGCGCTGGGGGCGAGCTTCGTGGCACGGTCCCTCAACAAGGGCACCACCTCGTCGCCGTACTTCTTGAATTCCGCCTGCAGGTCGCGGGCGGTGGCTTCACGTTGCTCTGGCGGCACGCGGTTCTGCAAGACCGCCCCGACCTGTTGCCCCAGCTGGGCGATGGACTGTTCGGCCAGGCCGCGCGCCAGCAGGTCGAAGGAGGGTTGCTGCAACTGCAGCACCTTCTGCACCAGCTCCTTCTTGGCCGGCGATGCCGCGCCCTGCGCAAACCCCAGCGTGCAGGCGGCGGCCAGGGTGGTGGCCGTGATCAGGCGTATGAAGCTCATGTGGGGTCCTGTGGGTTGGAATCGGAATCGGCGCCGGTCTCGGCATCGGAATCGGGGTCGCCATTGGCGTCGTTCTCGACGATGCGTTGCAGTCCGGAAAGCTTGGTGCCATCGTCCAGTGCGATCAGCGTCACGCCCTGGGTGGCGCGGCCCAGTTCGCGGATCTCCGACACGCGGGTGCGCACCAGCACGCCCTTGTCGGTGATCAGCATGATCTCGTCGGCCGCGCGCACCAGCGTGGCGGCCACGACCTTGCCGTTGCGCTCACTTTGCACGATGGCGATCATGCCCTTGCCGCCGCGCAGATGGCGCGTGTACTCGGCGATGCTGGTGCGCTTGCCATAGCCGTTTTCGGTGGCGGTGAGCACGCTCTGTTCTTCGTCCTCGGCCACCAGCATGGCGATCACGCTCTGGCCATCCTCCAGGTTCATGCCGCGCACGCCGCGCGCCTGGCGGCCGAGCGGACGGACCTCGTCCTCGTCGAAGCGCACCGCCTTGCCGTTGTCGGAGAACAGCATCACATCGTGCTTGCCGTCGGTGAGCGCCGCACCGATCAGGTGATCGCCGTCGTCCAGGTCCACGGCGATGATGCCGGACTTGCGTGGATTGCTGAATTCGTCCAGCGCGGTCTTCTTGACCGTGCCCAGCGCCGTGCTCATGAAGATGAAGTGGTCGCCCGGAAAGCTGCGGAACTGGCCGGTGAGCGGCAGCACCACGGTCACCTTCTCGTCGGGCTGCAGCGGGAACATGTTGACGATGGGCTTGCCGCGCGAGGCGCGTCCGCCCTGCGGCACTTCCCAGACCTTGAGCCAGTACACGCGGCCGCGGTTGCTGAAGCACAGGATCCAGTCGTGGGTGTTGGCAATGAAGAGCTGGTCGATCCAGTCGTCTTCCTTGGTCGTGGTCGCCTGCTTGCCGCGGCCACCGCGGCGTTGCGCGCGGTATTCGGCCAGAGGCTGGCTCTTGAAGTAGCCGGTGTGGCTGAGCGTCACCACCATGTCGGTGGGCGTGATCAGGTCCTCGGTGCCGAGTTCCTGCACGTTGTGCTCCACCACGCTGCGGCGCACGGCCAGCTTGGTGGTGCCGAACTCGGCCTTCAACGCGGTGAGCTCGTCGGCGATGATGGTCGTCACGCGCTCGGGCTTGGCCAGGATGTCGAGCAGGTCGGCAATGACCGACATCACGTCCTTGTACTCGCCGATGATCTTGTCCTGCTCCAGCCCGGTGAGGCGCTGCAGGCGCATCTGCAGGATTTCTTGCGCCTGGTCGTCCGACAACCGATACAGGCCGTCCGACTGCAAACCGTAGTTGGCCGGCAGGCCTTCGGGACGGTAGGCGGCACGGCCGCCGGGCGTGTCGGCTTCGGCGCGCGAAAGCATGTCGCGCACCATGGACGAGTCCCAGCTCTTGGCCATCAGCGCAGCCTTGGCCACCGGGGGGGTGGGCGAGGTCTTGATGGTCTCGATGAACTCGTCGATGTTGGCCAGCGCCACCGCCAGGCCTTCGAGCACATGGCCGCGTTCGCGCGCCTTGCGCAGCTCGAACACGGTGCGGCGCGTCACCACCTCGCGGCGGTGCTCGAGGAAGATGTCGAGCAACTGCTTCAGGTTGCACAGCTTGGGCTGACCATCGATCAGCGCCACCATGTTCATGCCGAAGGTGTCCTGCAGCTGCGTCTGCTTGTACAGGTTGTTCAGCACCACCTCGGGCACTTCGCCGCGCTTCAACTCGATGACCACGCGCATGCCCGACTTGTCGGACTCATCCTGGATGTGGCTGATGCCCTCGATCTTCTTGTCGTGCACGAGCTCGGCGATGCGCTCGAGCAGCGTCTTCTTGTTCACCTGGTAGGGGATCTCGTCGACGATGATCGACTGGCGCGCGCCCTTGTCGATGTCCTCGAAGTGGCACTTGGCGCGCATGATCACCTTGCCGCGGCCCGTGCGGTAACCCTCGCGCACGCCGTTCACGCCGTAGATGATGCCGGCGGTGGGGAAGTCGGGCGCCGGGATGATCTCCATCAGCTCTTCGAGCGTGGCCTGCGGGCTCTTCAGCAAATGCAGGCAGGCATCGACCACTTCGTTCAGGTTGTGCGGCGGGATGTTGGTGGCCATCCCCACCGCAATGCCGGCCGAACCATTGATCAGCAGGTTGGGCAGGCGTGCCGGCAGCACCGTGGGCTCTTTCTCCGAGCCGTCGTAGTTGGGCGCGAAGTCGACCGTTTCCTTGTCGATGTCGGCCAGCATCTCATGGGCGATCTTGGACAGGCGGATTTCGGTGTAACGCATGGCGGCGGCGTTGTCGCCGTCCACCGAGCCGAAGTTGCCCTGGCCATCGACCAGCATGTGGCGCAACGAGAAATCCTGGGCCATGCGCACGATGGTGTCGTACACCGCCGTGTCGCCGTGCGGGTGGTACTTGCCGATCACGTCGCCGACGATGCGTGCACTCTTCTTGTAGGGGCGGTTCCAGTCGTTGTTCAGCTCGTGCATCGCGAACAACACGCGCCGATGCACCGGTTTGAGGCCATCGCGCGCGTCCGGCAGGGCCCGGCCCACGATCACGCTCATCGCGTAATCCAGATATGAACGCCGCATTTCCTCTTCGAGGCTGATGGGCAGGGTTTCCTTGGCGAACTGGGTCATGCCGGATGGGGTCATGCAAAAAGGCGGCGGGCTGAAGGCCGTGGCTCGAGCGGCCGCGAGGCGAGATGCCGACGGCGATCGCGGATTCTATGTCGGGGGTGGTCTGTCGCGGCCATGCAACAACATCGCGGGCAGTTGCCAACTGCGGGGTGAATTTGCGGTCGACCCGGGACCCTATGGCACAATGACTCGTCGGTGGTAAACGCTCGCCAAAACGTGTGTTTGCTGGCTATACCTGCTTCCGATTTAGACGTAACGCAGCCAATTGCGGCTTTCCTCGAGAGGAGAATCATGAAGAAACTCAACAAGGTGGCGGTGCTCTTCGCGTCGGCCCTTCTGGTCGCGCCCGTCATGGTGCTTGCACAACCGGCCGCCCAATCGGTCGACAACTGGCGTAATGCTGACAACAGCAATACCTGGATGAACGGCACGAACGAACTGTGCTGGCGCGATGCCTTCTGGACGCCCGAGACGGCTTCCATGGAGTGCGACGGCGCCTACAAGAAGCCTGCCGCCCCGGCGCCTGCTCCTGCTCCGGCGCCTGCCCCCGCTCCGGCGCCTGCCCCGGTCGCTCCGGCTCCGGCTCCGGCTCCGGCTCCTGTTGCTGCCGCGCCGGCTGCCCCGGTGAGCGAGAAGGTCACCTTCGCTGCGGACGCGTTCTTCGATGTGAACAAGGCCGTGTTGAAGCCCGAAGCCAAGGCCAAGCTGGATGATCTGGTCAGCAAGACCGCCGGCATCAACCTCGAAGTGATCATCGCCGTCGGCCACACCGACTCCGATGGCAGCGATGCCTTCAACCAGAAGCTGTCGGTTCGCCGTGCTGAAGCCGTCAAGGCCTATCTGGTGAGCAAGGGCGTCGAGAAGAACCGCGTGTACACCGAAGGCAAGGGCGAGAAGCAGCCCGTGGCCGACAACAAGACCAAGGAAGGTAAGGCCAAGAATCGCCGTACCGAGATCGAGGTCGTCGGTACCCGCACCAAGAAGTAAGCGGCGCCTTCAGCGCTTGCACAAACCCCGCCTCGGCGGGGTTTTTCGCATCTGAGCCCCGCCTCGGCGGGGTTTTTCGCATCTGAGCCCCGCCTCGGCGGTGTTTTTGGCGTCCGGCCTCGACTTGCCTATACGATGTTGCCCATGTCCATGAATGCCGACCCCCAGGAACTGGCCAAGTTCGGAGACCTCGCCCACAAGTGGTGGGATCCTGAAGGAGAGTTCCGTCCCCTGCACGATCTCAACCCCCTGCGGCTCGACTGGATCGATGCGCAGGTGCGCCTTCCTGGCAAGCGGGTCGTCGACGTCGGCTGTGGCGGCGGCATCCTGTCCGAGTCGATGGCCAGGCGCGGTGCCGAGGTGCTCGGGGTGGACCTGTCCGTCAAGCCGCTGCGGGTGGCGCAACTCCACGCCATGGAAGCGGGCCTGGCGAACCTGGCCTATCGCGAGGTGGCCGTGGAGGCACTGGCGGCCGAGGCGCCTGCGTCCTTCGACGCCGTCACCTGCATGGAAATGCTGGAACATGTGCCCGAGCCCGCGTCGGTCGTGCGCGCCTGTGCGGCCCTGGTCAAGCCAGGCGGTTGGGTGTTCTTTTCGACGATCAACCGCAATGCCAAGGCCTTCCTGCTGGCCATCGTGGGGGCCGAGCACCTGCTGAAGATGCTGCCCAAGGGCACGCACGAGTACGCCCGGTTCCTGCGCCCGAGTGAACTGTCGCGCTTTGCTCGCGATGCGGGATTGGACGTGGTTGAGTTCAAGGGCATGGAGTTCAATCCCTTGAGCAAGCGCTATCGCCTGACGGCGGACACCTCGGTCAACTACCTGATCGCCTGCCGTCGCCCGGGCTGAGCATGTTGGCCAGGGCACCATCCGCCGCTGCACCGAAAGCAGTGCTGTTCGATCTGGACGGCACGCTCATCGACAGCGCCCCCGACCTGGCCAGCGCGGCCAATGGCCTGCGTGCCGACCATGGGCTGCCGCCCTTGCCCTACGAGCTGTTGCGTCCGATGGTGGGCACCGGCGCTCGAGGCATGGTGGGCGTGGCTTTTGGTGTCGCGCCCGGTGACTTTCGATTCGAGGCCTTGAAGGACGCGTTCCTTGCGCACTATGCCCAGCGCCTGCTCGACCAGACCCGCGTGTTCGACGCCATCGCACCTGTGCTGTCGGCGCTGGACCGGGCCGGCACGCCCTGGGGCATCGTCACCAACAAGGCCACCCGCTTTGCGCAACCCGTGATCGCGGGCCTGGGCTTGCACGAGCGCGCCGCTGTCTTCATCGCCGGCGACACCACGCCGCACGCCAAGCCCCACCCTGCGCCATTGCTGGAAGCAGCGCGCCGGCTGGGTCTGCTCGCCAGCGACTGCGTCTACATCGGTGACGATGAACGCGACATCCAGGCCGGCCGCAATGCCGGCATGGCGACACTGGCGGCGGCTTGGGGCTACCTGGGTCGAGGTGAGCCGATCGATGCCTGGGGCGCCGATCGGGTGCTGCAGTTGCCCGGCGAGCTCTTGAACTGGCTGGAACTGGCCTAAACTAGGCAGTTCTGGGGCCGACCTGGCTTCGACGTGGGTACGGAGTCGGTTCAGGGCATGCCGAGCGCCAGTAATGCTCGTTAATCCATCTGGAAACAAAGTAACTGCGAACGATACCTCGTACGCCCTCGCCGCCTAAAAACCGGTGAGCTTCGCAACGGTTGGCCGATGGGCCGGGCCTGACGCCGCAAGGTGAAAGGCTGCGAAGTCATACACATTGGCTGGTGCCGACTTGCGTCATTCAGGTCGGAGCGAGACTCAAGTGACTGGCGGACTCGGTAGCGTGCTGCTGCGCGACCAAGGCCGTGAGAATCAAATCAGACAGCTACGCATGTAGAACTGGCCGGTGATGGCTTGCGGACGGGGGTTCGATTCCCCCCGGCTCCACCAGAATAGGGTCCACATGGGACCACGCAAGACGAAAAGCCCTAAGTAGATCAACGACTTAGGGCTTTTTCTTTGTCCGCACGGGGCCACATGTCAGCGCTACCGGCCAGCAATCGCGTGCGCAGGTGTGCGGTCGAAGGCGCGTGAACTTCGGGCATCCTGATGCGCGCAACGTCGGCCCCATGCCGCGTGACGATCATCGCACCTGCCCTCACAGCGAGCTGCGTTGGCGGGGTGAGGGTCTTGTCGTTCCGGGCCACTGAAGTCCAAAGCGTTCAACCTGGGCGCCAACGCGCCCGGACCGGCGTGGATCGTCCGGGGCTCGTTGAGAGCTATCACCCGTTGACCGAGCGCCGCTTCGCGCTCGGGGTCAGCCTTTCGGTTGCCGAAGGACATTTCGACGCCTGCGGGGAGCAACGCCTGCGCCTGCAAACGCGCATCAACAGCGTCCTCGGACGGGTCCATCGTGGCCACGAGGCAAGACACGAACGCCTTCCCGAGCAGCCGCTGGTGGCCGCCTTCGGTCCTGTCGCCAGCGAAGCCGGTTGGATGGCGACAGCGGTGAACACGGTGGGGGCAGTGCGAAATGTCAACGCTCAAATCCAGAGCGATGGCTAGCATGGAAAAAAGGAAACCAGGTGGAGCGCGTCATTTCGCGCTGCCAGTCCAGGACATCACCATGAAATCCATCGTCGCTCGACTTGTGACCGTTGTCGTCATTTGCAGTTCGCCATCGCTTGCCGACGGCGCGGAATCGACCTCACGCAGCGTTGATGCTGGCGGCGCGAGTTCAGGATGTGGAAAGCCGCTGGCGGCGAATCTGGCGGCCGGAAAGACGAGCCTTCGCAGCATGGCCTCGGGCAGTGGAAGTCGGTCCTATCTGCTGCATGTGCCGGCCAACTATGACGCCGGAAAAGCCGCGCCAGTCGTACTGAACTTTCACGGATTGGGCAGCAACCCTGAACAGCAAAACAGCGTCAGCGGGTTCGTGCAGCTGAGCGACGCGGAAGGCTTCATCCTCGTGACGCCCGACGGCGGCTTGGGGTGGCGATTCATGCAGTCTGCCCGCGATGCGAATACCGCATTCGTACGTGATGTCGTGGCGAACGTCGGTGCTGAGCTGTGTGTCGACCCCAAGCGAATCTACGCTGCGGGGAAATCGCAAGGCGGCTTCATGTCGAGCTGGCTCGGGTGTGTTGCGCCGGAGATCGTGGCCGCGATCGCGCCGGTTTCGGGGATGTATGAGCCGACCGAAAACTGTACGCCAATGCCGATCATTCAGTTTCATGGGCGGGCGGACTCGCTCATCCCGTTCGGCGGTGGGCGGGTTCTCATGCTGGGCAACTATCCCGGTGCCGTTGCCGTCATGGAGAAATGGGCACGCAACAACGGCTGCACGGGTTCGCCGGAAACCATCCAGGTCACCCCGCATGTGCAGCAGGTCAACTATCGGGACTGCAAGGCTGCAACCATCCAGCTCATCACCGACGCCGGGCACACTTGGCCGGGCACCAGCGTGCGAGAGGGCGACAACTCTCCCCCCGCCGACCTTCCGGCATCAACGTTGATCTGGGAGTTCTTCAAGGCGCATCCGAAGAAGTAGTTCATGCGACTGGTTCGGGCCCGTCGCAAGAGCGGCGCCGCAACCATTCGCGTCGCTCTTGGGCGCGACAGCGCGCGTTCGCATGGGCCAGTGTGGCATCCATCGGCGCGGGAATTGCGAAGACCAGCGACGGCAGCCATCCAGCTTGCTCGCGAACCAACATGGCGCGGCCATGCCCGCACTGGACTACGCGAACATCGACCATGCCGCCGAGTTGATTGCCCAGTCTGACGCGCTGATCATTGCTGCCGGCGCAGGCATCGGGCGTAGCCACCCGTCATTGCCCACGGCACGGTCGGCGTCCGGAGGTCGTTCTGGATCGTCCTCTGGTGCAGCGCCATGGGTCATTCATCATGTCTGCGATGAATCGGATATGTGACACTTGACTGTTCATTAAAAGTGATCTTTAATGGCGCATGGCTGAATCACCAAGCCCCACACTTTCGGCACCCTCGACTGGCGCAGACGAGAAGTTGTCGATCGACCAATTGGCGTCGTTGACCGGCCTGACCGCCAGGACGGTCCGGTACTACATTCAACAAGACTTGGTCAGCCGGCCGCAGGGCGCCAAGCGCGGCGCCTACTACGAACGTCGACACGTCGAGCAACTGCTGCTCATCCGCCGCTGGACTGAGGCGGGCCTGAGCCTCGAGCGTGTGCGGGAACTGATCGCCGGCGCACCGGAAGATCCCCCTCGCCGCGCCGCCCCACCGGGCGCTGTGGAGGTGTGGAGCCGCGTGACGATCGCTGACGGTCTGGAAGTGCACTTGGAGCCCGGCCGCGCCGGGCTGTCACCCGAGCAGGTGCGGGCGTTCGTCCGGGGCATCGCGGCGATCTACCGGCAAGCCCGGGGCGAACAGGGACCAACGGCCTCACGTCACGTGAACAACGGGTGACGAGGACAACACGCGACACGGCGCCATGCCACGACGCTGATCAGGGAGAACCGACATGACCATCGAGAACACGAGCTTTGGACTGCGCAGCTGCGACGCGAGCGATCCAGCCCCCGTACTGGCAGGCGTTCGGGTCGATGGCCGCCTGGACGGCGTGCTGTTCGAGCTGACGCTGCGCCAGACCTATCGCAACACCAGCGACAAGGTGCTGGAAGTGGTCTACACCTTCCCCCTGCCCGTGCGGGCGGTGCTGCTGGGATTTGCGTCCGAACTCAACGGCGAGCGCAAGATCGGCGCGGTCGTCGCCAGGCCCGAGGCCGAGCGTCGATACGAACAAGCCTTGACCGAGGGCGACGCACCGGTGATGGTCGAGGCACTCGCCGATGGCTTGCATGCGGCCAACATCGGCAACCTCAAGCCTGGCGACGAGTTGGTGCTCGAGGTTCGATTTGCCCAGGTGCTGGCATTCGAGCAGGGGCGGCTGCGGCTGGCCATCCCGACCACGATTGCGCCGCGCTATGGCAGTGCCGAGGCCGCTGGCTTGCAAGCCCAGCAGGTGCCGCACGCCTCGTTGATGGCAGAGTACCCGCTGGCGCTTTCCTTGTTCGTTTCGGGCGGGCTGGCCGGCGCCGCCATCGAGTGCCCCACGCACCGCATGACCCGTGAGCCCGTCGAGGGCGGCGTGCGGCTCGATCTGGCGGCTGGCGCCTGGCTCGATCGCGATGTGGTGATCGTGGTCAAACCCGTCGAGCCCCGGCCATCGCTGGTGATCCAGGCGCATGACGCCGTCACAGCAGCGGCGCCGATGGTGGTGATGGCGGCCTTGCAGTCACCCTTGGCCCCGCCTCGCGAGCACATCGTGCTCAAGCTGCTGGTCGACTGCTCCGGCTCGATGGGCGGCGACAGCATCGCATCGGCCCGGATCGCGCTGCGTGGGGTGCTGGCAGGGCTGACCGAGCAAGACCAAGTCAGCATCAGCCGCTTCGGGTCCAGTGTCAAGCACGTCGTGGCGCCTGCGGCATGCACACCGCTCAACTTGCGCCGTCTGCAGGTGGCAGTGGACGCCATCGACGCGGACCTCGGCGGCACCGAGATGGCGTCGGCACTCGAGGCGACCTTCGGGCTGCCGCTTCCCCCGGACATCATGGGTGCCGACGTGCTCTTGGTGACCGATGGCGAGATCTGGCAGGCAGCGCCGATGATCTCCGCGGCGCGCGCCAGCGGGCACCGGGTGTTCGCCATCGGCGTGGGATCGTCGCCCGCCGAAGCCGTGCTGCGGTCCTTGGCCGAGGCCACGGGGGGCGCGTGCGAGTTCGCCACACCCGGCGAGGCGCTGGAAGCCGCCGCAGCCCGCATGCTGGTGCGCATCCGCCAGCAGCCCTGGCACGATGTCCGCATCGATTGGGGGTGCGAGCCCGTCTGGCAAACCGCGGTGCCCAACGGCGTGTTCGGTGGTGACACGGTGATCGCCTTTGCGGGGCTGCCCGTGCCGGTTGCAGCACCGACCGTTCGGCTGCTGGCGCGGGACTGCGATGCTGTCGTCACCGAGCTCGCCCGTGGCGAGGCCGACGCACCCTGTGCCGCAGACGCCTTGCCAAGGATCGCCGCCGCCAGACGCATCGCAACAGTCGACGAAGGGCAGGCGCTGGAGTTGGCCGTCGCCTACCAATTGATGAGCAGGCACACCAACTGCATCCTGGTGCACGAGCGCGCCGAGGCCGACAAGGCCATCGGGCAGGCCGTCTTGCACCGGGTGAGTTCCATGCTCGCCGCCGGATGGGGTGCGACGTCGATGTTCGCGGAATCGTTGTCGATGGACGATTGCGCATTTGGCGCGCCGTCGGCGTGGCCCGTCGCGCCCGCATCCGTCGACAGGCAGCCCCGGGTCTCCTACTCATGCCGCCTCGACCCTGACGTGCCTGCCCTGTCGCTCGAGCACGACGATCACAGGCTGCCCGCATCGCTCCAGGCGATGGCGGAGGCCGTCTTCGAACACCTGTCGCAGGGCCACGACGTGCAAGGCTTGGCGCGGCACGGCGAGTCAATGGCCTTGCATGCCGATGTCCGTCTCGCCCTCGATCAAGTGGTGGCGCACGGGCTCACCACGGGCGAGGCCTGGTTGCTGCTGGCGCACTGGGTCAATCAACGCCCAGGCGAGACGGTCGACACGCGCATGGCCGGTGTGCTGAGGGCGCACCTCGACCTGATGGAGGCCAAGGTGATTGCCGCATGCACGACGCTGTTCGATCGCCTGCTTGGCCGCTGCCCGAACCGCGCTTGGCCGCCCACGCGGGTTCAGCGATTGCAGCAGGCCTTGAGCGCGCCCTCGCGGCAATGACCACCGACCGCGCAGTCGCATCGCGCATCCCAGCCGAGAAGCATTGCGCATGACGCAGACCGAATCCGCTTCACCCACGATGGCGCCCTGGGTCTTCACCGCACTCATTGCCCCCTTCGGCATATTGGGAGGCTTTCTCGGCGTGACCTTGGCCTACCAACTGGGTGAGGCCAAGGTCAGTACCGAAGCGATTGCGGGTTTGATCGCAGTCAGCTACATGCCGCACACCTGGAAGTTCTTGTGGGCGCCGGTTGTCGACCTGACCTGGTCCAGGCGCGGGTGGTACTTCGCTGCGCTGTTGACCATGGTCCTCGGCTTGTTCGCCATGGGCTGGTTCGGCGGCGATGGAAGCGCACTTGGCGTGTTGACGGTGGTCGTGCTGGCAGCGAACCTGGCTTCAACCGTGATCGGCATGGCCGTCGAGAGCCTGATGGCACACAGAACGCCTGACGAGCAAAAGGGCAGGGCGGCCGGGTGGTTCCAAGCGGGCAATCTCGGCGGCAGCGGCATCGGCGGTGGCTTGGCGCTGTGGCTGATCCAGGACCGCGGAATGTCGGTGACCGCGTCGGCCGCCTCGCTGGCCGCGATTTGCCTGCTGTGTGGCGCGCCGCTGCTGCGCATGCAGGAAACTGCGCCAAGCACGGTGCCTGCGGCGCTCGACTTTCGCGTGCACCTGCAAACCTTGTGGCTCGACCTGTGGGGCATGGTGCGCTCGCGCGGCGGCGCGTTGGCGATGTTTGTCTGCTTCTTGCCGATGTGCACCGGTGCGGCCTCCAATCTGTGGTCACCGCTGGCGGGTCAGTGGCAAGCGACCGCAAACACGGTGGCGTTCGTCAACGGGGCGATGGGCGGCGTGATTTCGGCGCTGGGCTGCATGGTCGGTGGCATGCTTTGCGACCGGATGGACCGCAAGGCAGCGTACTGCCTGTACGGCGTGCTGCTCGCGGCAGTGGCCGTCGCCATGGCCGTGGCGCCGCGCACCGAGCTCGCATTCATCGTCGCGACCACCGCCTACGCCTTCGTGGTCGGCTTGACCTATGCCGGCTTTTCCGGCCTGGTGCTCGAGGCCATCGGGCGCGGTGCGGCCGCCACCAAGTACAGCCTGCTGGCTTCACTGTCGAACATGCCCATTGCCTTGATGACGTACGTCAATGGCTGGAGCCACGAGCATTGGGGTTCGGCGGCAATGCTTTTCGGCGAGGCCGCGGCGGGCGTGGCGGCGGTGATGCTGTTCATGGCCGTGGCTCGATGGAGCCGCCCGGCGTTGGCGGCCGTGCGTCTCACCAGCTGAGTGCGCGGCGGGAGCCGTCCCCTGGGGTGCCCCGGCAGCGCAATGGGGTCCCCACAGGACCGTGCAAGGTGGTTCTTTGCCCGCTGTTCGATCGCACGCGATCCTGTGTCGCGCCTAAGATGGCCGATCCATCCCGATGCCATTGCAGGCCAGGCGCATGAATTCAAACGCCACTCGATCCAGAAACAGCACACCACCCAGGGGGCGCTTGGACTGGCGGCAGTTGCTCGATTGGTTGCGCGAGGATGGCTGGGTGTCGCCGGCCGATGCCGAGCGGGTGGTCAAGCGATTCGGCGCGGGTGACTCCAGCCTGCATGCGCTGGTGCGCCTGGGCGGTGCCGGGCTGCTGCGCAACGGCAAACCGCTGGACACCGAGGCGCTCACCGAATGGCTGGCGGGCCGGGCGCAGCTGGCCTATCTGCGCATCGATCCGCTCAAAGTGGATGTGGGCCGCGTCGCCGAGGTGATGAGCGTGCAATACGCCGAAATGCGGCGGGTGTTGCCCGTCACGGTCGGTCTGGCCGAGGTGACGGTGGCCACCAGCGAACCCTTCGACATCGCCTGGGTCAGCGAAATCGAATCGCACCTGCGCCGCAAGGTGCGTCTGGTGCTGTCCAACCCCGAGGACATCGCCCGCTACACCACCGAGTTCTACACGTTGGCCCGATCGGTGCGCCAGGCGCAAAAGAGTGGCGAGGTCGCCGCCACCGCCAACTTCGAGCAACTGGTCGAGTTGGGCAAGACCAACAAGCAACTCGATGCCAACGACCAGGGCGTGGTGCAGGTGGTGGACTGGCTGTGGCAATACGCCTTCGACCAGCGCGCCAGCGACATCCACCTGGAGCCGCGGCGCGACCTGGGTGCAATCCGCTTTCGCATCGACGGCGTGCTGCACACCGTCTACCAGGTGCCGATGTCGGTGCTCAGCGCCATGACCGCGCGCATCAAACTGCTCGGCCGCATGGACGTGATCGAGCGGCGTCGCCCCCAGGACGGCCGCATCAAGACCCGTCGCCCCGACCCCAGCGATGGCACCAGTGGCGAGGTGGAGATGCGCCTGTCCACGCTGCCCACCGCCTTTGGCGAAAAGATGGTGATGCGCATCTTCGACCCCGACACCGTGGTCAAGACCATCGAGCAACTGGGCTTCGGGGCGCACGACGGCGAGCGCTGGAAGGACCTGATCTCGCGGCCGCACGGCATCATCCTGGTCACTGGCCCCACGGGCAGCGGCAAGACCACCACCCTGTATTCCACGCTCAAGCAGTTGGCCACCGACGAGGTCAACGTCTGCACCATCGAGGACCCGATCGAGATGATCGAGCCCTCGTTCAACCAGACCCAGGTGCAGGTCGCGCTGGACATGGGCTTTGCCGAAGGCCTGCGCTCGCTGATGCGACAGGACCCGGACATCATCATGGTGGGCGAGATCCGCGACCTGGCCACCGCCGAGATGGCCGTGCAGGCGGCGCTCACCGGGCATCTGGTGTTCAGCACCTTGCACACGAACGACGCGTCCGCGGCCATCACGCGCCTCACCGATCTGGGCGTGCCCACCTACCTGATCGCCGCCACGGTGATCGGTGTGATGGCGCAGCGCCTGACCCGCACGCTGTGCCCGAACTGCAAGGCGCGCGATGCCGGTCTCACGCGCGAAGGGCTGGACGAGATCGCCCAGCCCTGGCGCCTGTCCGGCGGCGTGCGGCCCTACAAGCCCGTGGGTTGCATCGAGTGCCGGCAGACCGGCTACCGCGGGCGGATCGGGCTGTATGAGCTGCTGGTGCTGACCGACGACGCGCGCCGCGCCGTGCACCCGACGCTGGACGTGGCTGCGCTGCGCCGGCAGGCGATCAAGGACGGCATGCGGCCCTTGCGCCTGGCCGGCGCAATGAAGGTGGCCGAGGGCCTGACCACGGTGGACGAGGTGCTGCGCGCCACGCCGAACTGGCAGGACAGCTGACGCGCATCGACACGGCCTCCGACCAGGCCGCCTCGGCCCTTGATGTCGGCCTGGCCGGGTTTGCCCTGGGTTCAGGCTTACGTGGAAACCACACCGGCCCGGCCGGGGCGCCTCTCTAGAATCGGCCCGGATTTCATCCGACATCCGAGGAGAGCGCGCAGTGAAGATCAAGAGCCAGAAAGACTTCTGGTCCGGGTTGATGTTCGTCGCCGTGGGCATTGGCTTTGCCTGGGGCGCGACGAACTACAGCTTTGGCAGTTCTGCACGACCCGGCCCCGGATACTTTCCGTTCGGACTTGGCATCATCCAGGCGCTGCTGGGTGCCTTTCTGGTGTTCGAGTCGCTGGTCGTGGAGACCGAAGACGGCGAGCCCATCGGCAAGTGGGCGTGGAAGCCGCTGGTCATGATCACGGTGTCGGTCGCGGTGTTCGGCTACACCTTGCCCAAGCTGGGCATGGCAACCTCTCTGCCCTTGCTGGTCACGATCACCAGCTTGGCCGGTGACGAGTTTCACTGGAAGGACGTGCTGATCAATGCCATCGTGCTCACCATCGGGTCGTGGTTCATCTTCATCTACGGTCTGAAGCTGGTGATCCCGCTGTGGCCTGTCTTCATCACCGGTTGAGGAGCACGCCATGGAACTTCTGAACAATCTCATGCTGGGCTTCGGCGTGGCCTTCACGCTGCAGAACCTGGCCTACGCGTTCTTCGGTGCGGTGTTGGGCACTTTGATCGGCGTGTTGCCGGGCTTGGGGCCGGTGGCCACGATCGCGATGCTGTTGCCGTCCATCTATGCGCTGGACGCCACGCCTGCACTGATCATGCTGGCAGGCATCTACTATGGGGCGCAGTACGGTGGCTCCACCACCGCCATCCTGATCAATGTGCCAGGTGAATCCTCATCGGTGGTCACGGCCATCGACGGCTACGCCATGGCGCGAAAGGGCCGCGCCGGTCCGGCCCTGGCAGCGGCTGGCCTGGGCTCGTTCTTCGCCGGTTGCGTGGGCACGATCATCATCGCCGCCTTCGCGCCACCCCTCACCGAGCTGGCCTTCAAGTTCGGCCCGGCCGAGTATTTCTCGTTGATGGTGATGGGCCTGGTGGGTGCGGTGGTGCTGGCCTCGGGCTCGCTGGTCAAGGCCATCGCGATGATCCTGCTGGGCCTGCTGCTCGGCCAGATCAACACCGACGTGATCTCGGGCGTGCCACGCTACAGCTTCGACATCCCCGAGCTGACCGACGGCATTGGCTTCGTCGTGATCGCGATGGGCGTGTTCGGCTTCGGCGAAATCATCGTCAACCTGGGCCAGCCGGCAGAGCATCGCGAGGTGTTCACCAAGGACGTCAAGGGCTTGTGGCCCACCAAGCAGGACTTCAAGGACGCCTGGCCTGCCGTGCTGCGTGGCACCGCACTCGGCTCGATCCTGGGCGTGCTGCCCGGCGGTGGCGCGTTGCTGGCCTCGTTTGCGGCCTATACGCTCGAGAAGAAGACACGCATGAAGCCCGGCGAAGTGCCTTTCGGCAAGGGCAACATCCGCGGCGTGGCGGGCCCCGAGTCGGCCAACAACGCCGGTGCGCAAACCTCTTTCATTCCCATGCTCACGCTGGGCATTCCGCCCAATGCGGTGATGGCGCTGATGGTGGGCGCGATGACGATCAAGGGCATCCAGCCCGGCCCGCAGGTGATGACCAGCAACCCGCAGTTGTTCTGGGGCCTGATCGCCTCGATGTGGGTCGGCAATGCGATGCTGATCATCCTGAACCTGCCGCTGATCGGCATCTGGATCAAGCTGCTCACGGTGCCCTACCGCTTCCTGTTCCCGGCCATCGTGGTGTTCTGCGGCATCGGTTGCTACACGCTGAACAACAGCTCGTTCGACGTGTTCATGACCTCGGCCTTCTGCGTGGTGGGCTACCTGTTCTACAAGCTGGGTTGCGAGCCGGCGCCTCTGCTGCTGGGCTTCATCCTGGGGCCGATGATGGAAGAGAACCTGCGCCGTGCGCTGCTGTTGTCGCGCGGCGACTGGTCGACCTTCATCACGCGCCCGCTGTCGGGCGGCCTGCTCGTCGCCGCGGCACTGATGATCGTGGTGGTCGCACTGCCCTCCATCAAGGCCAAGCGCGAGGAAGCGTTCCAGGAGGAGTGATCAACAGCCCCCGGCGTGCCTGCTCACCGCCAGGGTGAGGCATCCTCCGAAAGCCGGCCCGGGGCCGGCTTTCTTCATGCGTCGCCTGCTTCACAATCCAGACGTCACCCCCATTGCCGAATGCCATGAGCCAAGCCTTCAACTACCAGTGCCCCTATCCCAGCACGCGTGTGCCGGTGTTCGCCCGCAACGCCGTGGCCACGTCCCACCCGCTGGCCGCGCAGGCGGGCTTGCGCATGCTGGCCGCCGGTGGCAATGCCGTGGACGCGGCGGTGGCCACCGCCGCGGTGATGACCATCGTCGAGCCCTGCAGCAATGGCCTGGGCTCGGACGCCTTCTGCATCCTCTGGGATGGCCAGCAACTGCATGGCCTGAATGCCTCGGGCTGCGCGCCGGCCGCCTGGTCGCCTGAGTACTTTGCGCGCAAGCTTGGCGCAGGTGCCGCCAAGCTGCCCATGCGCGGTTGGGATGCGGTCACCGTGCCGGGCGCCGTGGCCGGCTGGGCGGCCCTGAGTTCCAAGTTCGGCAAGCTGCCCTTCGCTGACCTGATGGCGCCGGCCATCGAGATCGCCGAGCGCGGCTACATCGTGCCGGTGGTCATCGGCGACAAGTGGGCGGCCGCGGCGCAGGTGGATGAACTGGTCCGGCAGCCGGGCTTCGCGCAGACCTTCCTGCCCCACGGCCGCGCGCCGCAAGTGGGCGAGCTGTTTCGCATGCCCGGCGCGGCGCGTGCACTGCGCCTGATCGCCGAGAGCCAGGGCGAGGCCTACTACCGCGGCGAGATCGCGCAGGCCATGGCCACCCAGGCGCAGGCGCAGGGCGGGGCGCATCGGTTCGCTGACTTCGCGAACTATCGGCCCGAATGGGTCACGCCCTTGGCCAAGGACTACCGCGGCGTCACGCTGCACGAGATCCCGCCCAATGGCCAGGGCATCGCGGCCATGATCGCGCTGGGCATCGCCGAGCAGTTCGACATTGCGACCATGCCGGTGGACGGCGTGGCCTCGCAGCACGTGATGATCGAAGCGATGAAGCTGGCCTTTGCCGACGTCTACCAGTACGTGGCCGAGCGCGGCAGCATGCGGGTGAGCACCGAGCAGATGCTCGATCCGGCCTATCTGGCGCAACGCGCCAAGTTGATCGACCTGAAGCGCGCCCAGGTGTTCCAGGCCGGCAGCCCGGCCGATGCGCACCGCCGCGGCGGCACCATCTACCTCACCGCCGCCGACGAGCGCGGCATGATGGTGAGCTACATCCAGAGCAACTACATGGGCTTCGGCTCGGGCGTGGTCGTGCCCGACTACGGCGTGAGCCTGCAGAACCGAGGCTACGGTTTCAGCCTGGACCCCTCCAGCGCCAACGTGGTGGCGGGCGGCAAGCGGCCCTTCCACACCATCATCCCGGCCTTCCTCACCCGCGACGGACAACCGCAGATGAGCTTCGGTGTGATGGGTGGCAACATGCAGCCGCAAGGCCACATGCAGACGCTGTCGCGCATGATCGATTGGGGCCAGAACCCGCAGGCCGCCTGCGACGCGCCGCGCTGGCGTTTCGACCAGGGCTTGTCGATCAACGTGGACGCGCACATGAACCCGGCGGTGGTGCAAGGCCTGCGCGAGCTGGGCCACGAGACCGAGGTGCTGCGCGACAGCTACCAGGACCTGGGCGCCGGCCAGTTCATTTGGCGCCTGGGCGACCCGGCCGTGGAAGGCTACGTGGCCGCCAGCGATCCGCGCCGCGACGGTCTGGTGGCGGGGTACTGATTCACCGCCGATGTGGCGGTGCACCGCATCGATCGCGTCGATCAGCTCAGGTCATCCAGCACGGCCAGCAGTTCGCGGGCGTCTGGCGGCAGCGTGAGGTAGGCGCGCGCTCCGGCGGCAAAGGCTTCGTCGATGCGCGCCGGGCGCAGGTCCTGCGACAGCGCGATCACCGGCACTCCTTCCTTCGAGAGCTGGCGCATCAGCGCCAGGCCCTCGGCCGCTGGCAGATCCAGGTCCAGCAGCACCCAGGTCGGGGTGTGGCTGCGGGCCATCACCAAACCCTCCGGCCCGCTGGTGGCCAGGTGCAGCCTCACGTGGCCACGGTCGTGCAACGCAGTCTGAAGCTGCTCGGCCAGACCGGTGTGGCTGGAGATGCACAGCAGGTGCTGTTCACTGGTGCCCAAGTCGTTCGAGCCCAGCGCCGCGGGCCGCGAATCGCCACGCGACAGCTCCATCACGTTGCCCAGTACCTGTTCCACCTGACGGCGGCGCAGGTTCTCGCTCAGGTCGTGCACCGCGCAGACGGCGGACACGGCGCGGCCGGCTTCATCGCGCAGCACGCTCAGCGTGACCAGCGACGGTGTCACCCGCCCGTCGCCGTTGCGCAGGCGCATCGATTGGTGCACCAGGTCGTCGGTGGCCTGCTGCATCAGCCGCGTGAAACGCAAGGGCGTCGGCCGTTCGGCATCCACCAGCACGTCGTCGATCAGCTTCGTGCGCAAGGCCTCGGGCGCGGCGCCCGCCAAGTCGGCAAAGGCCGCATTGGCACGCTGGATGCGACCGTGCGGATCAATCACGGCCATGCCGATCTGCGCGGTGTCGAGCATCGCGTCCACTGTGCGCTCCTTCAGTGCCAAGGCGCGCACATGCAGGTCCGTCTCGTGATGCAATTCGTCGGTGCGCGAGCGGGCTTCGTGCCGTGCGCGTTGCACCTGGCCGGTCATGCCCACCAGCAGCACCGACAGCAGTGCAGCGCCGGCCAGTGCGGGCAGCGCGAACAGCCAGACGCCGCCAGAGGTGCGCACGGGCTGGCTCACGCGCATGGCCCAGCGCCGCCCGCCGAAATCAAAGGCGGCTTCGCGCACGAAGCTGTTGTCGATCGTCGCCGCAGCCTCGCAACCCGAGGGACCGGCCAGGCGGCGCACGTCCAGCCGCGAATCGGTATCGAACAGGCAGGCGCGCATGGCATCGGCCCTAGTGGCCAGCACGGGGGCAATCAGCGTGTCCGCCGTCACGGTGGCGAACGCCAGCGCGCGCATCCCCGAGGTGCCCACCGGCGGCAGGCTTTGCAGCACCACGAAGCCGGGCCGTGCGTCGGGCCCGCTGCCCACCAGCAGGGGTGGCGAGATGGTGGCCAGGCCGGAGGTGCTGGCGCGCTGGGCGCTCTGCCGAACGGCCGGCAGAGCGAGCACCGTGCGCGACGGCGCCGAGGCCGCCGTTGGCAGCAATGGCACCGAGCCCAGGACGTGCCGCAGGTCGGGCAGTGCGCCTGGCGCTGGCGCGACCGCCGCCGCGGCGGTGCCCTCGCTGGCCGCACCCGACGCCGCGGTTGCCGGCGGGGGCGCCATCTCCATCCAGCCCACGCTGCCCACGCCCAGCGAGCGCCGCATCCAGGGCTGCGCCTGGCCGTCGAATTCGGCGGCGGAAAGGCCGCCTGCCGGGGCCGCGCTGAAGGCGCCCCGCAAGGCCAGCAAGGTTTGCACGGGGGCGTCCAGCAAGGCCTGGGTGCGCGCCAGCACGATCTCGGCATCGCGCTCGAAGCGCGACTGGGCCTGCTGCCGATCGCGCTCGTCGATCAGTGCGAACGCCACCAGCATCAGACCCAGCAGGGCCAGCAGCGGCACCGCCACCATGCGCCGGCGTGGCATCCACCGTGCGCGTTGCGGCGAGAAGAAGGCCAGCAGCACCGGCAGGCCGATCACGATGCTGGCGGCATCTGCGAGCGTGCGCACCAGCAGCAGCGTGCCTGGGCGCAAGGTGGGGTCGGCCGATCCCACCATGTCGGCCAGCATGTGCAGCAGGCCGCCGATGAGGCCGCAGGCCAATGCCGCCGCCAACAGGCGACGGATGGCCGGGCGCGTGTCCAGGGCCAGGTCATCGGTGCGGCCCGACCGGCGCAGCAGCAGCCCACCCGCAGCCACCTGAAGCACCAAGGTGACCGCGGCCACCACCTCCAGGGCAGTCGGTGCCGCCGGGGGCCAGCCCAGCGAACCCAGGGCCGCGCCCACCGCCACCGCCGGCAGCGTGCGCCAGCCCCACAGCGCCGTGGCGGCCAGTGCCAGTACCAGCGCGGCGGCCAGAGGCATCACCTGCACGCCGGAGGCCTCGTAGTGCGGCGCAAACCAGGTCAACAAGGCCACGCACAGCCCCAGTCCCAGCAACCATGGCCAAGGCGCGTGGGTCTGGAAGCTGGCGGATGCTGGAAAGCCGGAGGATTCGGGCGTGCGGGGCATGGGGCATGCGCAAGAAGAACCGGCCGCCAGCCTATCACCTGTGCGAGGTCGATCCCCCCCGAGATTGCAGGGTGGGGCTTGCGCCGAGCGACACGGCCCTCCGAACTCCCCGACGATGGGTCGGACCAACCGCGCGCATCGCCGCTGAATCGAAGGGCAGGCGCCACCTAGAATTCCCCGATGCCCACGACCCTTGCCCGGCGCCCGGATGCTGCCGCCGCCGACCGCGCCACGGGCCTGGCGCTGGCCTTGGCCGGCTCGGTGGCGTTCTCGGGCAAGGCCATCATCGTCAAGCTGGCCTACCGCCACGGCGTGGACGCGATCACGCTGATCATGTACCGCATGGTCTTCGCGCTGCCCTTCTTTCTGGGCCTGATGTGGTGGGCCGGGCGCGGCCGGGTGCGCATGGATGTGCGCGATCGCATGGCCGTGTGGGCCTTGGGCTTCTCGGGCTACTACCTGGCCAGCAGCCTCGATTTCCTGGGCCTGCAGTACATCAGTGCCAGCCTGGAGCGACTGATCCTCTACCTCAACCCCACGCTGGTGTTGCTGCTGGGCTGGTGGCTGTTCGGCCGGCGTGCCACACGCGGCCAGCTGCTGGCGTTGGCGATCAGCTACTGCGGCGTGCTGCTGGTCTTCGGCCGCGAGGCGCGCGTCGAAGGCCAGCATGTGGCGCTGGGCGCGGCGCTGGTCTTCGCCAGTACCCTGAGCTATGCGGCCTACATGCTCTACAGCGGCGAGGTGCTGCGCCGCATCGGCTCGTTGCGGCTCACGGGCGCGGCCAGCAGCGTGGCCTGCGTGCTGTGCATCCTGCAGTTCCTCGTGCTGCGACCCATGAGCGCCGCCGCGGTGGCCACGCCGGTGCTGTGGCTGTCGGTGCTCAACGCCGTCGTGTGCACCGTGGCGCCTGTGCTGATGGTGATGATGGCCATCGAGCGTGTGGGCCCGGCCGTCACGGCACAGGCTGGCATGATCGGCCCGATCTCCACCATCCTGATGAGCATCTGGCTGCTCGACGAGCCCTTCACGCCTTGGCTGGCGGCGGGCACGCTGTGCGTAATGGCGGGTGTGGGCCTGATGGCGCGTGGCAAGCGCTGAACACAGAACCTTGGAGTGAAACCATGGACTTCGGAATCGCAGGGCGCTGGGCGCTGGTGTGCGCGGCCAGCAAGGGCCTGGGCAAGGGCTGCGCGCAGGCGCTGGCGCGGGAGGGCGTGAACCTGGTGATCACCGCGCGTGGCGACGCCGCCTTGCAGGCCACGGCGGCCGAATTGCGGGGCCTGGCCCCTGGCATCGAGGTGCGCACCGTTGCCGGTGACATCACCACGCCGGAAGGTCGGGCCGCTGCGCTGGTCGCCTGTCCGCAAGTGGACATCCTGGTCAACAACGCCGGCGGCCCGCCGCCCGGCGATTTCCGCCAATGGGATCGCGAGGCCTGGATCAAGGCCCTGGATGCCAACATGCTCACCCCCATCGAGCTGATCAAGGCCACGGTGGACGCGATGGCCGCGCGTGGCTTCGGCCGCATCGTCAACATCACCTCGGGCGCGGTGAAGGCGCCGATCGACATCCTGGGCCTGTCCAACGGGGCGCGTTCGGGCCTCACCGGCTTCGTGGCCGGCCTGTCGCGCCAGCCCCAGCTGGCCGGGCGCAATGTCACCATCAACAACCTGCTGCCCGGTGCCTTCGACACCGACCGCCTGCAGATCACCTTCAAGGGCGCCGCGGCCAAGACCGGCACACCGGTGGAGCAACTGGCGCAGGCCCGCCGCAAGACCATCCCAGCCCAACGTTTCGGGCAAGCCGATGAGTTTGGCGCGCTGTGTGCCTTCGTCTGCAGCCAGCATGCAGGCTACCTGACCGGGCAGAACCTGCTCATCGACGGGGGCGCGTTCGGCGGCACGTTCTGATCGACGGGTCGGCCGGCACATGTCTGCGGCGCATGGCTGCGGCGCAGCAGCATCGGGCGCTGGGTCCTCGGCTGCATTCGCGGGTGTCATTCGCTGGCGGGGGGCCGATACACTGGCGGCCCCAAGCCCTTCGACCCATCGCCGTGTCCGACCGCCTTGCCGTCCTGCCGCAATACCTGTTGCCCAAGCAGGCGCTGACCACCCTGGCCGGCAAGCTGGCGTCGCTCGCGGGGGGCGCCACCACCACGCGGGTGATCCGCTGGTTCATCGGCCGCTACGGCGTGAACATGGCCGAGGCCGCCGAGCCCGACCCTGCCGCCTACGCCACCTTCAACGCGTTCTTCACGCGCGCGCTCAAGCCCGGCGCACGGCCCCTGGCCAGCGCCACCTGGGTGTGCCCGGTGGACGGCGCGATCAGCCAGTTCGGCCGCATCGAGTTCGACCAGGTCTTCCAGGCCAAGGGCCACAGCTACAGCACCACCGCCCTCGTCGGTGGCGACCGTGAACTGGCGAAGCCATTCGACGGCGGGCACTTCGCCACGCTGTACCTCAGCCCCAAGGACTACCACCGCATCCACATGCCTTGCGGCGGCCGCTTGATGCGCATGCTCCACGTGCCCGGTGAGCTGTTCTCGGTGAACCCCACCACGGCGCGTGGCGTGCCGGGCCTGTTTGCCCGCAACGAGCGGGTGGTGTGCTGCTTCGATACGGCGCACGGGCCCTTCGCGCTGGTGCTGGTGGGCGCCACCATCGTCGGCAGCATGGCCACCACCTGGCATGGCGTGGTCAATCCACCGAGAACGGGTGAACTGCGCGAGTGGCGCTATGCCGATCAGCGCATCGAGTTCAAGCAGGGCGACGAGATGGGCCGCTTCCTGCTCGGCTCCACCGTGGTGATGCTGTGGCCGCGTTCGGCCCGCAGGCCGATGCGTTTCAACCCAGGTTGGGTGGCCACGCGGCCCGTGCGCATGGGCGAGGTGATGGCCGACCTGCTGTAGGCCGTTCGGGCCTGCGGCGCCGAGCCCTCAGCCGCCCACCAGGCTGCGTCCGTCGCGGCCGGCCAGGCCTTGCAGGTGCTGGGCGCAGGCCAGCGTGCGCACGCGATGGGGCACTCGGGCGTCCACGATGCTCAGGGCGGTGTTGGCCAGGTGCTGCGGCACGGTCTGGCCGCCCAGGTCCACCCGGCCGCCTTGCAGCCAGGCCCGCAGCACCAAGCCGTGCGTCACCACGGCCAGTGGTCCGCCGAGCTCGGCCTGGCGACGCAGCACCAGGGCCCAGGCGCGCATCACCCGTGCGTCGAAGCGGGCGATGGACTCGCCGCCGGGCGCGGCCTCGGGGTTGGCGATCGGATCGAAGCCCAGGCTGTCGTAGGGCCGGCCACGCAAGTCGCCGAAGTTGCGCTCTTGCAGCAGGTCGCTCGTTTCGATCGTTGGCACGGGAGCGCCGAAGCAGCTGGCCGCAATGGCCTGCGCCGTCTGCAGCGCGCGGGGCAGGTCACTGCTGAGGATGCCGGCCAGGCCCATCGGCTTCAGGCGCTGCGCCAGCGCCCGTGCCTGGGCGTGCCCGCGCTCGGACAGCGGCGTGTCCGCCGGCTGCAGCACCCGGGCCACGTTCAGCGGCGTCTCGCCGTGGCGGATGAGGTAGAGCGTCACGACTCGATACGCGGCACAGCTCGGGGCGCCGGGAACCGGCTGGCCGGCCGCCAGCCGCGAGACGCGGCCGGCGGCGCCAAAGGCGCTCCGGGGGGAGCCCATTCAGCGCGCCAGGTTGACACCACCGTCCACCGTCAGCGTGTGGCCCACCACGTAGTCCCCGGCGCGCGAAGCCAGGTAGATGGCCGCACCGGCCATGTCCTCGGCGCTGCCGATGCGTTGCGCCGGGATGCGCTTGGACACCGTGTCGCCATGGTCGCGCGCATCGCGGTTCATGTCGCTGGCGAAGGCACCGGGCGCGATGCCGCTGACCACGATGTTGTCGTGGATCAGGCGCAGCGCCATGCGCTTGGTCAGGTGGATCAGGCCCGCCTTGCTGGCGGCGTAGGGGTAGGTTTCCTGCGGGTTCACGCTCTGACCGTCGATCGAGGCGATGTTGATCACCTTGGCCGGTCGGTCGCGTGCGCCGGCGGTGAGGAGGCCGTGCAGGGCCTGGGTGAGGAAGAAAGGGGTCTTCATGTTCAGGTCGACCACCTTGTCCCAGCCCGCCTCGGGAAACTCGTCGAAGGCCGCACCCCAGGCCGCACCGGCGTTGTTGACCAGGATGTCGAGCGAGGATTCGTGCGCCACGTAGTCGGCGACCAGTTCGCGGATGCCCTCTGCGGTGGACACATCGGCCGGCAGCGACACGCAGCGGCCCAGCTTGGACAACTCCGCCGCCGTGGCGTCGCAGGCTGCGGCCTTGCGCGCCGAGATGTACACCCGCGCGCCCTGGCGCAGGTAGCCCTCGGCGATCATGCGGCCGATGCCGCGCGAGCCGCCGGTGATCAGGGCGCTGCGGCCTGCCAGCGAGAACAGCTTGGTCATGTCGATCTCCTCGTCTTGAGCGTTGGGTTCCATCAGCCGAAATCGGCCTGCGCGGCCATCGCGCCCAGCCGGCGCGTGATGGCGTGAAACTCGGCGATGGTCTCGTCGATGATGCTTTGCACCGCCTTCACGCCATGGATCAGCCCGGCGCTCTGCCCGGCCAGGGCCGGCGCGGCATTCATGTCGCCGTCGAAATACAGGCGCTGGAGCTGCGAGAACGCGTCGGCGTCCATCACGCCGGCCTCGTGCATGGCCTGGGTGCGCTCGGTCTTGAGCGCGCGGATGCACGGCGTGGACGACTTGTTCAGCACCCAGGTGCCGGTGGCTGGCGCGTCGACGATGGCGTTCTTGAAGTTGGCATGCACCGGGCTCTCGGCGCTGGCCACGAAGCGCGTGCCCATCTGGATGGCTTCGGCACCCAATGCGAACGCGGCCGCCATGCCGCGCCCGTCCACGATGCCGCCCGCGGCGACGAGCGGCACGGCCACGCGCTCGCGGATGGCCTGCAGCAGCACCAGCGTGGACACCTCCTCGGGGTTCTTGAAGCCGCCACCTTCCGCGCCCTCGACCACCAGGCCATCGACGCCCGCGTCCTCGCACTTCAGCGCAGCCTCCAGCGTCGGCACGGCGTGGTAGACCACGATGCCCGCGTCGTGCAAGGGTGCGATGAACTTGGCCGGGCTGCCGGCCGAGGTGGTGACGAAGCGCAGGCCCGCGGTGCAGACGTAGCGCAGCATCGCATCGTCCTTCAGGAAGCGCAGCGGCAGGTTCACGCCAAAGGGCAGGCCGGCCTCGAGCATGGCGGCGATCTCGGCCTGGCAGCCGGCGGTGTCACCGGAGGAGGTTTCGATCACCCCGAGGCCGCCGGCGCGCGAGACGGCGCCGGCCAGCGTGCGGCGGGCGATCCAGCCCATGGGAGCCTGGACGATGGGAAGGCGGACGCCGGTGTGGGACAGGAATCGGTTCATGGCGGCAGGGTAGCGGGGCGAGTGGGTGGGGACAGTCGCAAAGGTGCCAGTGCGTGGCGATGCATCAACGCCGCCAGTCCGACATCAACTCGTGCGCCGACGCGCGCGGGTTGCGCACCTTGGCCTTGCCGTTCGGCGTGCCGACGGAGACGAAGCACACGGCCTGCTCGTCGGCCGCTAGCGCCAGGGCCTGCGCAAAGCGCGGCGTGCGCACCGCGTGCCCGCTGGTGAGCATGGCGCCAAAGCCCAGGCCATGTGCGGCCAGCAGCAGGTTCATCAACGCGGCGCCGAGCGTCAGCGTGCGCTCGGTGGCGGGCACGTCCGGGTCGTCAGCGCCCAGGCGCAGCACGGCCAGCAGCAGCGTGGGCGCGCGGTAGGCCTTTTCGCGCGAGCGATCGATGTCCGCCGGCGAGGCGTCGGGCGCTCGGTCTCGGGCGCAAGCCTCGAAGACGTCGGCCAGGGCATCGCGCTGATCGTCGGCAATGCGCACCAGGCGCCAGGGGCGCAGGCCGTGGTGGTCGGGGGCGCAGGCGGCGGCCTCGACGATGGTCTGCAGCTCGGCCGCGCTGGGCCCAGGCGCGTCCAGGCGCTTGGGTGCCACCGAATGGCGCGAGTGGATCAAGGCCAGCGCCAGATCGGCCAGGTCTTGGTTTGCGTCGTCGTCGCAGGCCATCGCTGCGGCTGGGGGATTCGCGTGTCGGACCATGGCCGATTGTGGCGTCTGTGGTTTGGCGCTCATCGCTCAGCGCAGCCCGTCGCTTGCGGTCCAGCCACCGCCCAGCACGCGGTACAGCGTGACCAGGTTCTGCACGCGCTGCGTCTGCAACTGAACCACCGCCTGCTGCGTGGCGAACAGCGAGCGCTGCGCGTCCAGCACCTCGAGATAGCTGCTGGCCCCGTTGCGGTAACGCAGATCCGTGAGCTGGGCGCGGTCCTGCTCGGCGCGCAATTGCGCCTGCTGGGCGGCCAACTGCTCGCCCAGCGTGGCGCGGCCCGCCAGGGCATCGGCCACCTCACGGAAGGCCGATTGCACGGCGCGCTCGTACTGCGCCGCGGCAATGTCGCGGCCGGCTCGGGCGATCTTCAGGTTGGCCTCGTTGCGACCGGCGTCGAAGATCGGCTGCAGCAACTGCGGCGCAATGCTCCAGCCGAACGAGCCGGCGCGGAACAGGCCATCGAGCGCACTGCTGGCGCTGCCCAGGCTGCCGGTGAGCGTGATCCGCGGAAAGAAGGCCGCGCGCGCCGCGCCGATGTTGGCGTTGGCGCCGATGAGCAGCTGCTCGGCCTGCCGCACATCGGGCCGTCGCTCCAGCAGGTCGGACGGCAGGCCGGCCGGCAGTTCGGCGGCGGCCAACTGCCCCGTCAGCGCCTGTGCGGCGGGCAGCTCGGCGGGCAGTGGCTGGCCGAGCAGCAGCACCAGGGCGTTCTCGTCGAGCGCGCGCTGGCGCGTGGCCTGGGCCAGCGTCGCGCGGGCGGCCTCCAGCAACGATTCGGCCTGGCGCAGGTCGAGCAGCGAGGTGGCGCCGTGGTCGAACTTCAGGCGCGTGAGGCGCAGCGAGTCTTCGCGCGAGGCCAAGGTCTGTTGCGTGATGCCCAGCAGCTCGTCGTCGCCCAGCAGCGCCAGGTGCGTGTTGGCCACGTTGGCCACCAGGCTGATCTGCACCGCCTTGCGCGCCTCGTCCGTGGCCAGCCACTGGGCCGCCGCCGCCTCGCTCAGGCTGCGCACGCGGCCGAACAGATCGGCCTCGTAGGCGGTGACCAGCACGCCGGCGCTGTAGCTGCTGCCGATGCCGCCGCCGGTCTTGGTGGCGCGCGCCTCGCTCAGCCCTGCGTTCCAGGTGGGTAGTTGATCGGCGCGTCGCGCGTCCACCAGCGCGCGCGCCTGCTCGATGTTGCGCACCGCGATGCGCAGATCGCGGTTGTTGGCCAAGGCGAGCTCGATCAGGCGCTTCAGCCGCGCGTCGGCGAAGAACTGCGTCCAGGCCAGATCGGCCGCCGAGTCGATGGCCGCCGTGCCTTTGGCGGGCAGGGCCCCGACGGGGAAGTTGGCAGCCACCGGGGCGACCGGTCGCTCGTAGGCTGGAGCCATCGAATAGCAGCCCGACAGCACGGCCGCACTGGCCGCGACGACCATCGGCGCCCAGGCGGCCCCGCGGCTCATGGCTGCCCTTCCGTCGGCACGGCGCCCGGTGGCGGGTGCGGCAGGCCGTCGTTGGCCTCGTGCGCATCGATGCGCCGCTGGCGTTCGCTGCCCTTGAAGATGCGGCGCACCACCACGAAGAACACCGGCACGAAGAACACCGCCAGTCCGGTGGCCGTGATCATGCCGCCCATCACGCCGGTGCCGATGGCACGCTGGCTGACCGAGCCGGCACCACTGGCCAGCACCAACGGCAGCACACCGAGGATGAAGGCCAGCGAGGTCATCAGGATGGGGCGGAAGCGCATGTGCACGGCCGCCAGCATCGCCTCGACCAGGCCATGGCCCTGCGCGTGCAGGCCCTTGGCGAACTCGATGATCAGCACCGCGTTCTTGGCCGACAGGCCGATGATGGTGATCAGGCCGACCTTGAAGTAGATGTCGTTCTCCAGCCCGCGAAAGCCCGCGGCCAGCGTCACGCCCAGCACACCCAGCGGCACCACCAGGATCGCCGCGAAGGGAATGGACCAGCTCTCGTACAGCGCCGCCAGGCACAGGAACACCGCCAGCAGCGAGAAGGCGAACAGGTAGATCGCGGTGGAGCCCGACAGCTTCTCCTCGCGCGACTGCCCCGTCCACTCGTAGGCGAAGCCGGCCGGCAGTCGTGCCGCCAGCCGCTCCATCTCGGCCATCGCCGCACCCGTGCTCTGGCCCGGCGCCGGCTCGCCGGCGATGCGCATGCTGGGGTAGCCGTTGTAGCGCACGGTCTGCATGGGCCCGACCACCCATTCGGTGCGCGCAAAGGCGGCGAGCGGCACGGGTTGCCCGGCGGTGTTCAGCGCATGGATGCGCAGCAGATCATCGGGCTGCATGCGCGTGGGTGCATCGGCCTGCACCACCACGCGCTGCAATCGGCCGGCGTTGGGGTAGTCGTTGACATAGGCCGAGCCCAGCGAGGTGGACAGCGCAGTGTTGATCGCACCGAAGCCCACGCCCAGGGCCGCGGCCTTGTCGCGGTCGATGCTGAGCTGCAGTTGCGCGGCGTCCTCCAGGCCGTCCGGGCGCACGGCCGTCAGCAGCGTGCTCTGGTCGGCCGAGGCCAGCAGTTGGTCGCGCGCGGCCAGCAGGGCATCGTGGCCGTTGCCGCCGCGGTCCTGCAGGCGGAAGGCAAAGCCATTGGCGCGGCCCAGCTCGGGGATGGGCGGCGGGCTGACCGGGAAGATGAAGGCATCGCGGATCCGGCCCAACGCGCCAAAGGCGCGTCGCACCAGTGCCTGGGCCGAGTGCGCGGGGCCGACGCGCTCTTTCCAGTCCTTCAGCGTGACGAAGGCCAGCGCGGCGTTCTGGCCGGCACCGGCGAAGCTGAAGCCCAGCACGCTGACCATGCTCTGCACTTCGGGCTGCTTGAGCATGAAGTCTTCCACCTGCACCATCACCTCGCGGGTGCGGTTGACGGTGGCACCAGGGGGCAGCTGCACGTTGACGATCACGTTGCCCTGGTCCTCGTTGGGCAGGAAGGACGTGGGCAGGCGGCCGATCAGCAGCACCACGGCGGCCGTGATCGCGGCGTAGAGGATCAGGTAGCGCGCCGCACGCTTGAGCATGCGTGCGACCAGGCTCTCGTAGGCGTGCGTGGTGGCCAGGAAGCCGCGGTTGAACCAGCCGAAGAAGCCGCCCTTGGCCAGGTGGTGGCCCGCCTGCACCGGCTTGAGCAGCGAGGCACACAGCGCCGGCGTGAACGACAAGGCCATGAAGGCCGAGAACAGGATCGAGGCCAGCATCACCGTGGCGAACTGGCGATAGATGTTGCCGATGGAGCCGCGAAAGAACAGCAGCGGCACGAACACCGACACCAGCACCACCGTGACGCCGACGATGGCGCCCTGGATCTGGCCCATGGCCTTGCGCGTGGCCTGCAGCGGTGGCAGCCCTTCGACGCTCATGATGCGCTCGACGTTCTCGACCACCACGATCGCGTCGTCCACGACGATGCCGATCACCAGCACCATGCCGAACATGGTCAGCACGTTGATCGAATAGCCCAGCGCCAGCAGCGAGGCAAAGGTGCCCATCAGCGCGATCGGCACCACCAGCGTGGGGATGATGGTGTAGCGGATGTTCTGCAGGAACAGGAACATCACCAGGAACACCAGCGCCACCGCCTCGAGCAGGGTTTCGACCACCTGGCGGATGGAGATGTCCACGAACTTCGAGGTGTCGTAGGGCACGAGCGCCTTCACGCCCGGCGGGAAGTAGGCCGACAGCTCCTCGATGCGCTGCTTCACCGCCTTGGCCGTGGCCATCGCGTTGCCGCTTGGCGCCAGCTGCACGCCGATGCCGGTGGACGGCTTGCCATTGAGCCGCGTCTGCGTGCCGTAGGACTGCGCACCGAGCTCCACCCGCGCCACGTCCTTCAAGCGCACGGTGCTGCCATCGGCATTGGCGCGCAACACGATGCCGGCGAACTGCTCGGGCGTCGTCAACTGGCCCTTGACCACCACGGTGGCAAAGATCGACTGGCCGGGCACGTTGGGCAGATCGCCGATGGTGCCCGAGGCCACCTGGGCGTTCTGGCCGGCGATCGCGGCCGTGACGTCGGCGGCGGACAGGCGGTAGCTCAGCAGCCTGGCCGGATCGATCCAGACGCGCAGGGCGCGCTCGGTACCGAACAACTGGGCCTGGCCCACGCCGGGCACCCGCTGGATCTCGGGCAGCAGGTTGCGCGAAGCGTAGTCGCCCAGGGCCACCGGATCGAACGCCGGGTTGTCGGACGACAGGATGGTGAACAGCAGGAAGTTGGAGCGGGCCTTGTCCACCCGAACGCCCTGCTGCACCACGCTTTGCGGCAGCCGCGGCGTGGCGCGGCTGAGGCGGTTTTGCACATCCACCTGCGCCAGGTCGGGGCTGGTGCCCGGCTCGAAGCTCAGCGTGATCGAGCCCGAGCCATCGGCTTGCGCCACCGACTCCATGGTGATCAGGCCGGGCGAGCCGTTCATCTCGCGCTCGATGACGCTGAGCACGCTGTCTTCGAGCGTCTGCGCCGAGGCGCCGGGGTAGCCGGCGGAGACGATGATCGAAGGCGGCGCCACCGGCGGGTATTGCGACACCGGCAGCTGGGTGATCGCCGTGCCACCCAGCACCAGGATGAACAGCGCGATCACCCACGCGAAGATGGGGCGATCAATGAAGAAACTGGCCATGTTGCTTCGGGCACTCAGGGGCGCGATGCGGCCGCGGCCGCCGTGGCGGCACCGCCGGGCGGCGCATTGGCGGTGGAGGGCGCTGCGCCGGCGCCTTGCCACGGCACGGCCTTCACCGGCGAATTGCCCTTGAGCTTCTGGAAGCCGTCCACCATCACCTGCTCGCCCGCCTTCAGCCCGCCCAGCACCACCCACTGCCCGTCCTTGGCCACGCCCACCTTCACCGGCCTGGGGGCCACGGTGCCATCGGCGCCCACCACCATCACGTTGTCACCTTGTGCCGAACGTTGGACGGCCTGTTGCGGCAACAGCATGGCCCCACTGGCGGCCGATTGCTCCAGCCGTGCACGCACGTACATGCCCGGCAGCAGCTGGCCCTCGGGGTTGGGCACCTCGGCGCGCAGCGTGATCTGGCCGGAGCTCGGGTCCACCGACAGGTCCGAGAAGATCAGGCGCCCGGCCTGGCTGTAGACGCTGCCGTCGTCGAGCACGAGGCGCACGGCCACGGCCTGGCCTGCGGCGGCACGCTTGAGCTGGCCACTGGCCAGCGCTGTGCGCAGGCGCAGCACGTCGGCCACAGGTTGGGTGATGTTCACGTAGATCGGATCGATCCGCTGCACCAGCGCCAGCGGCGTGGCCTCGCCCTGGCCCACCAGCGCACCCTCGGTGACCAGCGCGCGGCCAACACGCCCGGCGATGGGTGAGGTGACCGAGGCATAGCCCAGGTTGATCTGCGCGGTCTGCACGGCGGCTTTGCCGGCGGCCACGTCGGCCTCGGCGAGCTTTTGTGCCGCCACCGCATTGACGTAGTCCTGCTGGCTGATCGCATTGGCCTCGAGCAGTGGCTTGTAGCGCGTGGCCTGCGCTTGGGCCTGCATCAGGTTCGCCTCGGCACGGGCCTGCGCGGCTTGCGCGCTGGCCAGTGCGGCCTTGAAGGGCGCGGCATCGATCTGGAACAGCGCCTGCCCGGCCTTCACATCGCTGCCTTCGCGGAACTGCTGGCGCTGCACGATGCCGGCCACGCGCGCACGCACCTGGGCCACGCGGGACGCCTCGGTGCGGCCGGGCAACTCCGTCAGCAGGCCGACGGTGCCCAGTGTCGCCGTCACCACGCCCACTTCGGCCTGTGTCGGCGCCGCGGCCGGCAGGCCCGACGCGGGGCCGTTCGGACCGCAGGCCAACAGCACCACCCACCATGGTGTCAAGGTGAGCGCAGCCAGCCCGTGCGCAAACGATGGGGAGGTGGGCGAAACGGCCGGCGGTGCAGGCATGGGGGCTCTCAGGACGGATGGCGCGCAGCGTGGCGCACGGGCAGGCTCGGCACTCGCCGATCGGGTCGCGATGGGCGCCAGGCAACAGGCCCAAGCCAGCACTATAGCCACGCCCTGCGACGCCTTGCGTCAGCGGACCGACGCCGCGCAAGCCGGGCCCGCGAACTGCGCCCAGAATAGCGGCAAGACCCGTTCATCAGGAGCGCCAATACCATGCAGACGACCCAGCTTTCGAAACCCGTGCTGCGGGCACGGCCGGCCATCTTGGCGTGCTGCGGGGCGGTGATGCTGGCCGCGCTCGGGCTGAAGGCCGGTGCGGTGGAATCGGTGTCCCACGAGGCCAGTGCCGATTTCCCGGCCCAAACGGCTTACCTGCCCGACAAAGGGCCCGGGCCTGTGGTGGTGGTCATTTCGGGCCAGAGCGGCCCGGCCTCGTACCGCAAGTTTGCGTCCGATCTGGCCGGTCTGGGCTACTACACCGTGCTGCTCACGGGCAAGGACATCCTCAATCCCGAACGCACCGGAGAGGCCAACCTGAAAAAGGCGATCGAGCGCGCGCATGGCGACACGAAAGCCTTGCCAGGCAAGGTGGCCGTGGTCGGCTTTTCCCTCGGTGGCGGCGGGGCGCTGTACAACGCCACACCTTTGTCCGACCTGGTGTCGGTGGTGGTGGCCTACTACCCCTACACCCGCACCTGGGCCAACAACATGGATTGGTTCGTCAAGCGCTTCAAGGTGCCCGTGCTGGTGATGCCCGCCGCACTCGATCGCTACCAGGAATGCTGCGTGATCGAATCCATGCGCGCGATGGAGTCGGCCGCGAAACGCTTCGGCCTGCCGTTCGAAATGGTGGTCTACCCCGACGCCAACCACGGCTTCAACCTGGAAACCGGTGCACGTGGCGAGCCCGGTGGCGCTTATCGGCGCGACGACGATCGCGACGCCTGGCGCCGCACGGTCGAAAAGCTCACCCAGTACCAGCCGCTGCGCTAGCAGCCTGCCCTGGCGGGCGCGCGGTCCGGCCGGCCCGCGCGGCAGCGCCGGTCCACGGCGTGACGGCGCTCAACGGTAGAAGGCCTCGACCGTCCCCTTGAGCTTGATCATCAGCGGCTGGCCCTTGCGGTCCAGCGTGCGGCTGGCGGGCACGCGCACCCAGCCTTCGCTGATGCAGTATTCCTCCACGTCGCTGCGCTCCTTGCCGTTGAAGCGGATGCCGATGTCGCGCTCGAACACGGCAGCCACATGGTGCGGGCTGCGCGGGTCCACCGACAGGCGGTCGGGCAGGGTGGGAGCGGCTGGGACTTCGGTCATGGGTGGCTCATCGGTCGGGACTTCGATGGCCGCCATTTTCCTTTGTTTGCAGCCACTCGGGGATGGGTCGGTCGGCGGCCCCCATCTTCGAGGCCCCACGGCGATTGGTGGTGCGCAGGCCGTGGTGCGCCTGGGGCAGCGACCAACAGGATTGATTCAACAGGCCAACCTGCCACTGGTCGCCTTCATCGCCATGCAGCGGGCGCCGACAAGTGCCTATCGGCGCAGGCTCATTCGCGGCAGGCCGGCGATGGCGGCGTGCCGGCCACATGGCCGTCGCTGAGCGTGAGCAGGAAACACTCGATGTCGGCCAAGTCGCGGGCCGACATGGCCGGCGTGCTGCCGGCAGCACGGCCATCCAAGGGCGCGCGCCGCGTGATGTTGGCCTGGAGGCGAGCGGGCAGGTCGTCGAATGGGCGCAGCGCACCGTCGACCACGGGATACCAGCGCGTCGGCTCGGTGTCGCGGGTGTTGAGAAAGGCCAGCACCTGCGCCAGCGAGCCCATCGAGCCGTTGTGGAAGAAACGCTGCTTCACCCCCACGTTGCGCAGGCCGGGCGTGCGAAACAGGCCGCACGCTGCGGCGTCTCGGGCCAGGTCCTGGCGAACAGGCCCGCACAGGCCCAGGTCGAAGTGGGCCGGGTCGGCGTTGGCCGGTATCGCGGCATTGCGCGGCACGCCCAGCGCGGCATAGCCAGCATCGGTGAACAAGGGTGGGCGGCCCTGTGGGTCGGTGTCCGGGTGGCAGGCCGCGCAGTGGCCCCGTGCCGGATCGCGAAAGGCCTGCGCGCCGCGTTGCTCGGCCGGGCTGAACTGGTCGCGGCCGGCCTGCACCTGGTCGAACTTGCTGTCGTAAGGATGGAAGCCTGCGTCCTCGGATTGATAGGCCTGCAGAGCGCCTTGGATGAGGGTCACCGTGGCGCTGGCATCGCCGCCGGTCGCGCCGATCAGCGCAGCGAACTGTGGTGCATAGGCCGATGCACGCAGCCGGCGTGCCAGGATGTCTGCGCTGCCGTTGTCCATTTCGCGCGGGTCGAACAGGGGGTGACGGGCCTGCGCGGCCAGTGTGTCGGCGCGGCCGTCGGTGTTCAGGCCGCCATGCCAGGGCGCCAGGCTGAACGGTGGCTGGCGATCCAGGTAGCGGATCGACGGTGCGGCGCGCAGGCCGAACTCGGTCTCGAACTGCCCACCCACCTGCACGGGCAGCGCATTCGGCGGTCCATGCGCAAAGCGCGGATCGTGGCAGGTGGCGCAGGACATGCGGCCCGAACCCGACAGCGTGCGATCACTGAAGATGCGTTCACCCAGCGCGGCCAACGGACTCAGCGCCGGCACGTCGTTGCGGCCGCCACAGGCGGTCAGCAGGGTGGCCATGGCCACCGCCGCGAGCCAAGGCGGGCAGCGCGTCGACGTCGGAACGGGGGTCGGATGCATGGGCGGGTGCCATGCTACCGTTTGCGCCTGGATCGCCAGCCATCGACGGGCGTGGCCCAACCCCTGACCGGAGGAGATGCCTGCGATGAGCACCCGACGCGAGATGCTGGCTCTGAGCCTGCCCCTGCTGCTGACGGCTTGCGGGGGCGGCGGCAGCAGCGCAACGGCCCCTGCGCCATCGCCCACGGCATCCGATCCACCGGCCTGGGCGGGCTTCGGTGGCAACGCGCAACACCAGGCCTTGAGTGCCATCGCCAGCCAGCCGCTGCAGCGCGTCTTGTGGAGCATGCCGGTGGACCTGGCACCGCCCTACCGCGCCAACGGCACCCTGCTGATCCACTATGGCTCGCCTGTCATCACCGCGTCGAACACGGTGCTGGTGCCGGTGAAGACCAGCGCCGAGGGGGCTTTTCGGGTCGAGGCGCGCTCGGGCGTGCAGGGCAGCCTGGTCTGGCAGCAGCCCAGCAGCCACCTGCTGCCCAGCAGCAGTTGGACGCCCAGCTTCAACATCGCGCTCACCCGCGACAACCGCCTGGTCATGCCGGAGTCGGGCGGCCGCATCCTGCTGCGCGAGCAGGTCGACCAGGCCAATGGCGCCGTGCATCGCGTCGCGTTCTACGGCGACGCCGTCTACGCCGCCAATGCGGCCGCGCTCGACGCGGCGGTGCGCATCAACACGCCGCTGACGGTGGACGACGCCGGCAATGTTTTTTTCGGCTTCATCGCCGCAGCGGGCAACGTCGCGGGCTTGCGCAGTGGCTTCGCACGGGTGGCCGCCGATGGCAGCGCCGTCTGGGTGAGTGCGGCCGAGCGCGCCGGTGATGCAGCCATCGGCCAGCCGGCCATGAATGCGGCACCGGCGTTGTCGGTCAACCAGAAGACGCTCTACGTGGTGGTGAATACCACGCCGGTGAGTGGACAGATCCAGGTCGGTCACCTGCTGGCGCTCGATGCCGGCACGCTGGCCCTGGCGGGCAGGCAGGCGCTGCGCGACCCGCGCACTGGCCAGCGGGCGCGCGTCAGCGACAGCGCCACCGCCTCGCCGATGGTCGGCCCCGACGGCGATGTCTACCTGGGCGTGCTCGATGGCACGCGTGAAGACCACAATGGCCGCGGTTGGTTGTTGCACTTCGACGAAACGCTGTCGCAGAGCCGGCTGCCGGGGTCCTTCGGCTGGGACGATACGCCGTCGCTGGTGCCGGCGTCGATGCTGCCGGGCTATGCGGGCGGCTCACCCTACCTGCTGCTGGTGAAGTACAACAACTACTACAACGCCGGCAGTGGCGACGGCATCAACCAGATGGCCGTCATCGACCCTCGGGCCTCGCAGACCGATCGCTTTGCACCACTGGACGCCGTGGTGCCGGTGATGAAGGAGGTGCTGCTCATCGCCGGCCCGACACCCGACCCCGAGACCACCGGCGGCGTGTTCGAGTGGTGTGTCAATACCGCGGTGGTCGATCCGCAAACCGGCTCGGCGCTGGTCAACAGCGAGGACGGCAGGATCTACCGCTGGGACCTGCAACGCAACGCGCTGACCGAGTCCGTGCGCATGAACCCGGGCGTGGGCCAGGCCTACACGCCCAGCGTGATCGGCCCCGGCGGCGTGGTCTACGCCATCAACAACGCCCAGTTGCACGCCATCGGGCGATAGCGTCGACCTTGTCTGCGCGACAAGACATCCGCTGAATCGAGTATTGACCTGGTGCGCACCGGCTGCCAAACTTCGCTGCCTCAACGCAGCCACCTTGGCGGCCCGATGAACCCACTTCCGGAGGTGCACCATGAACCCATCAGACATTGCCACCTTCGCGGCGCTCGCCTGAGCCCAGCGGGTCACTTCTGAATCGCCCCACCCCGGGGCTTGCCTGGGGCCTTGAGCCCACCTGACCTGCCGCGCGATGCGTCGCGCCGCCCCCGTTTCCGTTCCCTGCCGCGTGCGCTGCCGCGGTGGCCTGCCTGCGCCTTGGCGCGGGCCCGACGAAACAAGGTCAGACCACATGCTTCACTTCGATTTCGAACGCCTGCGTTCGATGGGCCTCACGCCCGCACTGATCCAACAGGCCGAGTTGCTGGCGGCTGGGCAGTCACCCGTTGCCGCCGATGTCTGCGCAACACCTGCCGACCCGGCCACGGCCGCGAACGCAGGCGCTTGGCCGCTCTTGCGCCTCACCGAAGTACACCGTGACCGCGTGCGTCTGCACGACGGCGCCGTGGAGCACGCCGCCCAGGTGCTGCCACGCTTGATGCGCGCACTCACCGAGCAGGACACCGCCCTGGCCGTGGGCGACTGGGTGCTGGCCGCCCCCGATGCGCATGGCCAGTGGTGGGTGGCGCACCGGGTGCCGCCACAGACCCATCTGGTGCGCCGCGACGCCGATGGCCGTCGCCACCCCGTGGCCAGCAACGTGGACACCGCGCTGCTGGTGATGGGTCTGGACGAGGACTTCAACCTGCGCCGGCTGGAGCGCTTCATTGCCCTGGTGCAGGGCCGCGGCATCACGCCCGTGGTGGTGTTGAGCAAGGCCGATGCGGTGCGCGATGCGCCCACGCTCTACGCCCGCGTGCAGCAGGTGCGCCAGCGCATCCCGGATCAGATGGACCTGTACAGCGTGGACGCGCGCGACCCTGACACCGCGCTGCGCCTGGCCGTGCATGCGCGGCCGGGGCAGACCCTGGTGCTGGTGGGATCGTCGGGGGCAGGCAAGTCCACGCTCACCAACACGCTGCTCGGCGCGGTGGTGCAGGACACCGGCGCGGTGCGCGAACACGACAGCCGCGGCAAGCACACCACCACCGCACGCTCGCTGCTTCGCCTGCCGGGCGGCGCCTGCGTCATCGACACACCGGGCCTGCGCGCGCTGCGCCCCGATGCCGACGAGGGCGCGGTGGCCGCCACCTTTGGCGACATCAATCACTTGGCCGCGCAATGCCGCTTTCGCAATTGCAGGCACCAGGGCGAGCCCGGCTGCCAGGTGCGTGAGGGCGTGGACGAGGACCGTCTGCGCAACTTCCACAAGCTGTTGCGCGAAGCCCGGCGCGACAGCATGACGGCATTGGAGCGACAGCAGCAGATCGCGGCCTGGAAGGCGCGCGGTCGCGCGGGACGGCAGCGCGCCAGACAGAAGCGGGGCGACGAGTGAGCCGGGCCCGGAGGCGCCTGGGGGCACCGGCGACGGGCGGCGCCGGCGCTCAGCCCAGCAGCGTGGCCAGCAAGCCGGCGATGCCCAGCCCCAGCGCGGCCAGCGCGTCGCCGGCGATCAGCCCGCCGCCCAGCAACGAGGTCGGGCTCATGTCTGCCGGCAACGCGCTGGGTTGGCCACCGCTGCGCTGGCGCCGCTCGGCCACGGTGTCGGCCACGCTGGCCACCACGCCGCCGGCGGCGAACCAGGCCGAGGTGGACAGGTTGACGAAGCCGCCGAAAGACGAGGCATAGGGCGAGGGCAGCACGGCCGAGTCGAGCACGAAATCGGTGGCGAAGCCCACGCGGCTCGAGTTGATCCAATGCTGGTAAGCGGCGTTGGCCTTGAGCGCCTGACGCGCCAACTGAGTGGCCAGGCCCAGCCCCAGGCCGATCCAGATGGCGGTGCGCTGGTAGGGCTTGTCGTCGGTGAGGCTGCGCAGCGCGCCGACGAACTTGTAGGTCATCGCCGATGACCAGAGCTCGGGTTGCTGGTCAGCGGCCATCCTGGTCTGGTCCAGGCTGAGCACCGGGTAGGCGGCCATGAACAGCTTGGCGAACACCACCGCCATCACCGCGCCCATCACGATGCCCGCCACCTGGAAGCGAAACTGAATGACCCGGTTGGTGCCCAGGCGCCAGCCGGTGGAGCGGTCCTGCTGCATGTCGGTTGCTTCAGACGTTGCAATCAACAGCACCGCCGCGGACAGCATGCCGATGATCGGGTCCTTCAGGCCCAGCGCGGCCATCAGCACCACCGTCACCACGAAGGCCGACGAGATCGGGTTCTGGTCCACCATGCCGGTGCTGATGCCATTGATCAGCGCAAAGGCAAACACCAGCAGCACCGCGAAGGCCAGGTAGAAAAAGGGCAGGGCGAGCAACTGCGTGCCCACCAGCAGGATCGCCACGGCCCAGAACAGCACCCAGGCCAACAAGCGGGTGGTGTTGGTCTTCTGCCAATCCGCCTGCTCCACCCGAGGCGCGCCGGCCGCGCTGCGCGCCTGACGCCAGGCGCGCCAGAGGATCTGCGTCACGTCCAGCAGCGCGGCGCCCATGATCATGCCCAAGGCAATCAGGAAGGTGATCTTGCGAAAGGGCTCGCCGGCCTTGAGCCAGCCGATGGACACAAAAAACGGGATCAGCGCCCAGCCCGCCAGCCCGCCGGCCAGCCCGGCCAGGCCGATGCGCGCACCGACGATCATGCCGGCGCCGAAGGTGGACGTGGACAACTCGATCGCGCCCAGCAGCGCCACCTTGGCCGCTCCCACGCCGCCGACGATGCCCAGCGCCATGCCCCCGAACAAGCGCGACACCGAGTGCTTCAGCAGCACCGGATCGGTCAGCGCACGCAGGATGTTGGCCACCGCCAGGCCGGACGGGAAGGTGAGCTGCAGCTTGTCCACCAGGATCGGCGTGAACAGCATGCCCACGCCCACGCCGAACATGCCGATGCACATCATGTACAGGATCAGCACCCAGGTCGGCGGCTGCGGCAACCCCAGCCACACCATGGCCTGGATCACCACCGCCATCGCGCTCATTCCGGCCACCGAGGCGGCGGTGGTCTGGATGTAGTTGGCGCCGTGCTTGCCTTCCGAGCCGTAGCCGTAGGTGACCACCGAGCCCAGGATGCCCGCCAGCACCTGCCCGCCGACGAAGAAGCCGAGCGAGAAGTTCATGTACGAGGCGGTCACCCCACCCAGCGGCCCCAGGATGAGGATGCCCGCCACGCCCAGCAGCGCGTAGTAGCGCCAGGTGCCGATCGCTGGCAGCCAGGCCCAGCGCTGCGTGGACGATGCCGTGGTTGCCGGCGCTGTGGTCTGTGGGCTGGTGGCCATGGGTTTGGCTTTCCCCTGGCTCATGGCACAGGTGGGCGCGCAGGTTGTCAGGAGGTTGCAGGGATTCTAGGAGGCACCTGTCGGGCCGATACTGCGGGGGTTGTCACCCGCCGGAGCCTTGCGCCATGGCCCACTCGACTCCTTCGCACCCGCCGCTGCGCATCGGCATCCTCGGCTGCGCCAACATCGCGCGGCAGTTCGTGCGCGACGTGGCCTCCAGCCCGGCGGTGCGCGTCGTGGCCGTGGCCAGCCGCAACGCCGACACGGCCGCGGCCTTTGCGGCCTCCCATGGCATCGGCCGCCAGCACGGCCGCTATGAAGCGCTGCTGGCCGATGACGGCGTGGACGCGATCTACCTCCCGCTGCCCAACAGCCTGCATGCCGAGTGGGCCATCAAGGCGGCCGAATCCGGCAAGCATGTGCTGTGCGAGAAGCCGCTGGCGCTGGGACTGGCCGAGGCGCAGGCCATGTTCGACGCGGCGCGGCGCCATGGCGCGATGCTGCTGGAGGCCTACCCCTACTACTTCCAGCCGCAGACCGGCGACATGCTGGCGCTGCTGCACGGCGGCGCCATCGGCAAGGTGCGATCGGTGCAGGCGAGCTTCGGTTTCACGCTGTCCAAGCCCGAGGGCAACATCCGCATGCAGCCCGAGCTCGGCGGCGGCGCGCTGCTCGATGCGGGCAGCTACCCGCTGAGCCTGATCCGCCTGGCCATGGGCCGCGCGCCGACGCGTGTGCGGGCCGACTCGAACTGGGCCGGCAACGGCGTGGACCTCAGCACCATGGCGACCTTGATCTACGCCGATGGCGCGCGGGCGCAAATGTCCTGTGCCATGGACGTGGCCACGCACCGTCGCGCGTCGATCGTCGGCACCGGCGGCACCATCGAGACCGAGTACCTCAACCACACCAGCGCGCAGACGCAAGGCCACCCCTTGGGCTACCAGCCCAGCCAGCTGCGCGTGCGCCGTGGCGTGGCCAACACCGTTCCATTCGAGACCATCGTCTCGGCCACGGGCAGCGGCTTTCGCTTTGCGGCCGAGGCCTTTGCCAAGGTGGTGGCCGAACGCGACTTCGCGGCCATCGAGCGCGCGGCCGCCGCCAGCCTGGACATCGCAGCCACGCTGGAGGCCATCGCCCGCAGCGCCCGCGAGGGCCTCGAAGTGACTGTGGCGCGGGCAGTCTGAGCGCGCCGTGCTGTTCCACAACGGACGCCTGTTCGACGGCACCGAGCTGCTGCCGGCGGGATGGGCGCTGTTGGCGCAAGCCGACACCATTGCCGCCGTGGCACCGGTCGCGCACTTCGATGGCTATTCGGGCCCGTGCGTGGACATCGGCGGCCAGACCCTGCTGCCTGGCCTGATCGACTGCCACGCCCACCTCACCTTGTCGGGCGACCTGGACGGCTTCAAGGGCTCGATCGCGCATTTCTCACGGCCGGGCCTGACCTTGCGCGCTTTGGAAAATGCCCAGGCCTGCCTGCGCGGTGGCGTGACCGCGCTGCGCGATTGCGGCGGCGTCGATCATGTCGAAATCGCGGTGCGCGACGCCTGCAACACCGGGCGTTTGCTCGGCCCCACGATTCGCGTGGCGGGGCGCTGCATCTGCATGACCGGCGGCACCAACAGCGTGGTGGGCCGCGAGGCGGACGGCGTGGAGCAGATCGCCGCGGCCGTGCTCGAGCAAGTGCAGGCCGGTGCCGACTGCATCAAGCTGATGGCCACCGGCGGCGTGCTGAGCCCGGGCACCGACGTGGACGATGCGCAGTACACGCAGGCCGAGCTGGAAGCCGGCGTCGCGGCGGCACGCCGTCACGACAGGCCGGTGGCGTCGCATGCCATTGGCGCCGTCGGCATCCTGAATGCGGCGCGCGCCGGCGTGGACTCCATCGAGCACGGCGTGTTCCTCACCGATGAAAGCATCCGCGAGATGCTGGCGCGCGGCACGGTGCTGGTGCCAACGCTGGCGGCCATCACGCAGATCGTGGCGCACCTGGACGAGGGCTTCAGCACCGAGGTGGTGGACAAGGCCCGGCGTGTGATGGCCTCGGCGCGCCAATCTGTGAAGACCTTCTTCGAGGCCGGTGGCCGCATCGCGATGGGCGCCGACACCGGCACGCCCTTCAACCCGCATGGCCACAACGCGCGCGAGTTGCAGTACCTGGTCGAGGCCGGCCTGCCGGCCATCGAGGCACTGCGGGCGGGCACGGCCACCGCGGCCGACCTGCTGCGCCTGCGCACACGCGGCCGCCTCAAGCCCGGCTTCATGGCCGATTTGCTGCTCGTGGACGGTGACCCCACGCAGGACATCGCCCGTGTCGCCGATCGAACGCAGCACCGCGCCGTCTACAAGGGCGGTGTTCGAGTCACCGCCGGGCGCACTTGATTCGTGGGTCCAGTTGGCCATTGGTCAAGCTGTCCAGCCCCGAGGGCACGCGCAGCCGCGAATTCGACTACGCTCGACCGCTCGGCAAACTGCCCGGTTGCACCGGGCGCATCCCTTCACATTGAGGAGCACAAGACCATGGCACTCACCATCCAGATCAGCCAGTTCGGCGGCCCCGAGAACATGCACGTGGTGGACCTGCCCGTGGGCGAGCCCGGCCCCGGCGAAATCCGCATCCGCCACCACGCGGTGGGCCTGAACTTCATCGACGTCTACCAGCGCACCGGCCTGTACCCCAACAAGTTGCCGCTGAGCCTGGGCATGGAAGGCGCCGGCATCGTCGAGGCGGTGGGCGAGGGCGTTGCGCACCTGAAGGCGGGCGACCGCGCCGCCTACGCCAGCAACCCGCCAGGCAGCTACAGCCAGGCGCGGGTGATGCCGGCCCGAACGGTGTGCAAGCTGCCCGATGCAATCTCGTTCGAGACCGGCGCGGCGATGATGCTCAAGGGCCTGACCGCGCAGTACTTGCTGAAGAAGACGCTGCCACAGGAAGGCCTGAAGCCTGGCGACCACGTGCTTTGGCATGCCGCCGCCGGCGGCGTGGGCCTGATCGCCTGCCAATGGGCCAAGGCACTGGGCCTGCAGCTGATCGCCACCGCCGGCAGCGAGGCCAAGTGCCAGCTCGCGCTGGCCCATGGCGCCGCGCACGCGATCAACTACCGCACCGAGAACTTCGTCGAGCGCGTCAAGGCCATCACCGCTGGCGCGGGCGTCAAGGTGGTCTACGACTCGGTCGGCAAGGACACCTTCGAGGGCTCGCTCGACGTGCTGCGCCCCTTCGGCCTGCTGGCCAGCTTCGGCAACGCCTCGGGTCCGGTGCCGCCTTTCAGCCCCGGCATCCTGGGCGCCAAGGGCTCGCTCTACATCACGCGGGCCACGCTGTTCACGCACATGGCCACGCGCGAGGCCACCCAGGCCATGGCCGACGACCTGTTCGCCGTGGTACAGAGCGGCGCCGTCAAGATCCGCATCGACCAGCGCTTCCCGCTGACCGAGGTGGCCAGGGCGCACCGCGAGCTCGAGGCCCGCAACACCACGGGCTGCAGCATCCTGCTGCCCTGATCGCGGTCGCGGGAACGGCGCCGCCCGGCGAGCCTTCGCGTTGCCGTTGGTCCAACAGCGCTCGCGAACCCTGGAACGAAAAGCAAGCGCTTTGGCCACCGCTGGACCGCATGCCCAAGCCCGACAAACAGGCGCCGTGCGTCTTGGCTGACCGGGTGCGTCGCCGCTATTCGATCACTCTTTCCGCCCTCAGCAGCACCGACGCCGGGACCGTGATCGCCAAGGCCCTCGCGGCCCTGAGGTTGATCACCAGCTCGAAGTGGCGCGGCAACTCGACAGGCAGTTCGCTCGGCTTGGCGCCTTTGAGCAGGCGGTCCACATAGGAGGCGAGCCGAAGGAAGGACTCGCGTGGCGTGGCGCCGTACGACATCAGGTTGCCCTCCTCGGCGAACTGCGCCCAGCCCGACACGGTGGGCAGGCGATGCCGCAGGGACCAGGCGGCGATGCGGGCGCTGTCGCTGATGATGCTCTGGATGGGGAACATCACTGCGGCCTCGCAACGTGATTTGGCGATCGCCTCCAATGCCTGATCCAGCAGACGTGCACCCGCCACTTCGAAGTACTCGGTTTCAAGGCCCAGGGCCCTGGCCGCCAGTTCCGAGGCGTGCCGCTCGGCCTGGTCGCCTGGATGCTGGGCATTGGCCACGATGGCGATTCGCTTCAGCGTGGGCATCACCGCCTTGAGCAATTCGATGCGCTTGCCCACGAGCTCCAGGGCCAGGAACGAGATGCCGGTGAGGTTGCGCCCAGGGCGGGCAAAGCTCTCGACGAACCCGGCCTGAACCGGATCGCCGCTGAAGGCAAACACCACGGGAATCGTCGTCGTGGCTTTGTGCAGTCCGGTCGTGGTGGGCCCGAGCGCCACGATGACCTTCGGCTGGCTTGCCACCACCGCGGCGATTTGGTCACTGGTGCGTGCTGCCGAGTGGTCGCCCCAGCGTGCTTCGATGACCAGGTGGCGGCCTTCGACATAGCCCAATTCGCGCAGCCCCTGGCGCAAGTGGTCCAGCAGCGGCTGGCCTTCGGCCATCGTGCCGGGTCCGATCCAAGCCACGCGGAACGGTGCCGGCTGCGCCAAGCCGGGCGTGCCCGGGACGACCGTGCTGGCGGCCACCCCGAGCAGCAGCAAGCGGCGTTGGGTCACGGGCTTCCCGCTGTTTCGGTGATCAGCGCCACCGGCACGATGAAGCGAAAGCAGCTGCCCTGGCCGGGCGAGCTTTCGGCTTCGACATGGCCGCCCATCAGCTGCACCAGGCGCTGCACGATGGACAGGCCCAGCCCGGTGCCACCGTAGCGGCGCGTCACACTCGCATCGGCCTGCGTGAAGGGCTCGAACACCAGCGCCAGTTGCTCGGCCGTCATGCCGATGCCACTGTCGTGCACGGCGCAGGCCAGCAGCAGCTGGTGCGGGTCGCTGTCGCGACGCTGCACGTGCACCCGCACATGGCCGGTCTCGGTGAACTTCAATGCATTGCCGGCCAGGTTGAGCAGGATCTGGCGCCAGCGCGGGCCATCGGCCACGACGGCGTCGGGCACATCGGCATCGGTCGACCAGTCGAACTGCAACTGGCGCGTGGCGGCTTGCACCTGCAGCGGCGCAAGGGCCTGATCCAGGGTCTCGCGCAGCGACATGGGCTGCGGGTTCAGCGTGAACTTGCCGGCCTCCACCTTGGACAGGTCGAGGATGTCGTTGATGATCTGCATCAGCGCCTTGGCCGAGCTCAATGCCAGCTCCACATACTGGCGCTGGCGCGCCTGCAGCGGGGTGTTCAGCAGCAACTGGGTCAGGCCGATCACGCCGTTCATCGGCGTTCGGATCTCGTGGCTCATGTTGGCCAGGAAGCTGCTCTTGGCGCGGCTGGCGGCCTCGGCCGCATCGCGCGCGGATTCGAGCGCCGCCAGTGCGGTCTTCAGGTCGCTGATGTCGCGCGCGTTGAACTGCAGCACCGCGTGGCCGGTGACCGGGTCGCGCACGGCGCGGGTGTCGATCGCGTGCCAGCGCAGCCCGCTCTGCGTATTGAGCAGCGCCTCGCCGGTGTGCACCTGGCCGGAACGTGCGTGCTCCAGGATCTGGGTCGGCAGCTCAGGGTCGTTGAACAGCGCCGCGAAGCTCGGCGCATCGGCTTCCTCGCTCACCACGCCAAAGGTGGTGGTGGCAGCCGGGTTGCGCATCAACGGCGGGCCACCGTCGATGGGGTGCAGCGCGATGCGCACGGGGGTGTGCCGCACCGCCTCCATGCCCCGCAGCGCGGCGGGGTCGTAGCTGGCGGCCAAGGGCTCGGATGCGAAGAACAGGCCGAGGCGGCCGTCCGGCAACCAGATGCCGCGCGCCAGCAGCTCGGACGTGACGGGCTGGTCGCGCGGGTAGAGCGTCCATTGCTCGCGCACGATCTTGCCCTGCTGTGCCTGCTCCAGCAACGATTGGAGCCGCGCCACCGCCACGGGGGTGGCGTCGCTCAGATCGCGTGACAGGAATTCGGATTCGCTCTCGCCATACCAGAACAGCAGCCCGGCGGGGTTCACCCAGCGGTAGCGGCGCGGCTCCAGATCGAACACCCAGGCAGGCACCTGCAGCCAGCCATAGTGGTGCAGGTCGGCCCATGCCAGTATGGGGTTCATGCGGCTTCGCGATCGCCCTGCCCATCGCCCGCCGGCGCCACGGCCTCGCGGTAGGCATGCCAGGACGCGTGCCCGATCACCGGCCCCACCACCAGCAGCCCCAGGAACCAGGGCAACATCGCCAGGGTCACCAGCACGGTGATCGTCGCACCCCAGACGATCATCACGCCAGGCTGGGTGAGCACCAGGCGCAGGCTGGTGAGCGCCGCGGAGATGGCATCGGTCTGCCGGTCCAGGATCATCGGGATCGACACCACCGACACCGCATAGATCATCGACGCAAAGATGCCGCCCACGATGACGTAGGCGACGATGAACTCGATGTTTTGCGGGTCCACCAGGGCCATCAGCGAGCCTTTGAAATCGGGCATGCCGTCGAAGGTGACGGCAAAGATCACCAACGACGAGCGGGCCCAGAGCATCTCCAGCACCAGCAGCAGGAAGCCGAAGATGCCGAGTGCGGACAGGCGCTGGTCCCAGGCCATCACCGAATCACCGAAATCGGGCACCTGGCCCTGCCCCAGGCGGCGACTGGTCTGGTACAGACCCAAGCACAGGAAGGGCCCGACCAGCAGGAAGCCGGCCGACAAGCCCAGCACCCAGGCCGGCGCGTATTCGAACGCGGTGATCAGAGCCCAGCCCATGGCGATGAAGCAGAAGCCATAGAACAGGCCGATCACCGGGGCACGCCTGAAATCCTGCCAGCCCAGTCGCAACCAACGCAGCGGCGCCGACACCGGCAGCGTGTTCAGCCGGATGTTGAACACCGAGGGCGGCGGCTGGCCAGCGTCCTCGGGAGTCAACTTGGACGCGGTGGATGCGGTGGGCTCGACAGGGCGGGCAGCAGGTTCGGTCATGGCGGGCAGGGTAGTGGGATGGCGAGGCCTCGTCCACCCGGGCTCGCCCTAGAGCCATCCTTGCCCCGCTCGGACCGGGTTCAGCTGCGACGCACGCGACGCAGCTCATCCACGATCAGGCAGATCGCGCCCAGCGTGATGGCGCTGTCGGCCACGTTGAAGGCGGGGAAGTAACCGCCAGGAAACATTGGTGCCAGAAAGGACCAGTGGAATTGCAGGAAGTCCACCACGTAGCCGTGCAGCAGGCGGTCGATCACGTTGCCGATGGCGCCGCCCAGGATCATGCTGATCGCAAAGCAGAACAGGCGCTGCGCCGGGTGGGTGCGCAGCATCCAGACGATGAAGATGGACGCCACCGTGCCCAGGCCGGCAAAGAACCAGCGCTGCCAACCCGAGGCGCCCGCCAGAAACGAAAACGCCGCGCCGGTGTTGTGCGCCCGCACGACGTCGAAGAACGACGTGACCGTGCGGCTGTCGCCAAGTCGGAAGTCACCCAGGATCAGCGTCTTGGTGAGCTGATCCAGCAGGATGACGACGAAGGCCAGGCCGAGCCACACGGCCAGCCCCGGAGCCGCGGCGCCACGGATCCTTGCCATCACGCCACCGAGCGGGTTTCACCGCTGCCGTACAGGTTGCTCACGCACCGGCCGCACAGGCCGGGGCGGTCGAGACTCAGGCCCACATCGTCGCGGTAGTGCCAGCAGCGTTCGCACTTGGTGTCGGGCGACGGCGTGACGGTCACCTTCAGCTCGGTGCCGACCAACAGCTTGGCGGTCGATGTGATGAGCACGAACTTCAGGTCCTCGCCCAGTGCCGCCAGCAGCGCGTGCGTTTCGAGCGGTGCGGTGACCACCACGTTGGCCTGCAGCGATGAGCCCAGGCGGCCGGCCGTGCGCACGTCCTCGATGGCCTTGTTCACCGCCTCGCGCACCTCGCGGATGCGGGCCCAATTGGCCAGCAGCGTCTCGTTGCTGGGCTCGAAGTCCCAGTAGGTCTGGGTGAAGATCGACAGCCCGCCATCGAACACCTTCCAGGCCTCCTCGGCCGTGAAGCTCATGAACGGCGCCATCCAGCGCAGCATGGCGTGGGTGATCTGCCACAGCGCGGTCTGTGCGCTGCGGCGCGCCAGGCTCTTGGGCGCGGTGGTGTAGAGGCGGTCTTTCAGCACGTCGAGGTAGAAGGCGCCCAGGTCTTCCGAGCAATACACCTGCAGCTTGGCCACCACCGGGTGGAACTCGTAGACCTCGTAGTGCGCCAGGATCTCGCCTTGCAGCTGCGCCGCGCGGGCCAGTGCGTGGCGGTCGATCTCCAGCATTTGCGTGTGCGGCACGGCATCGGTGGCCGGATTGAAGTCGCTGGTGTTGGCGAGCAGGAAGCGCAGCGTGTTGCGGATGCGCCGATAGGCGTCCACCACGCGGGCCAGGATCTTGTCGTCGCCGGCGATGTCGCCCGAGTAGTCGCTGGCCGCCACCCACAGGCGGATGATTTCGGCGCCCAGCTTCTGGCTCACCACCTGCGGCTCGATGCCATTGCCCTGGCTCTTGCTCATCTTGTGGCCCTTGCTGTCCACGGTGAAGCCGTGGGTGAGCAGGCCGCGGTAGGGGGCGCGGCCATACAGCGCGCAGGCCAGCAGCAGCGAGCTGTGGAACCAGCCGCGGTGCTGGTCGTGGCCCTCGAGGTAGAGGTCGGCCTCGGGGCCTTCGGCATGGTGGCCCTCGGGGTGGGTGCCGCGCAGCACGTGCCAGAAGGTGGAGCCGGAGTCGAACCAGACCTCCAGGATGTCGCTGCTCTTGGTGTAGTGGGGCGCATCGGTCGCGCCCAGGATGTCTTCTGTCGTGGCGCGGCTCCAGGCCTCGATGCCCCCCTGCTCGACGAGCATGGCCGCCTGGTCCAGGATTTCCATCGTGCGCGGGTGCAACTCGCCCGTGTCCTTGTGCAGGAAGAAGGGCACCGGCACGCCCCAGCTGCGCTGGCGGCTGATGCACCAGTCGGGCCGGTTGGCGATCATGTCGCGCAGGCGGGCGCGGCCGTTCTCGGGGTAGAAGCCCGTGGCGTCGATGGCCTCCAGCGCCATCTGGCGCAGCGTCTTGGGCGCCTTGTCGCGGGTGAAGACGCCAAGGCCCTCGTCCATGCGCACGAACCACTGCGCCGCAGCGCGGTAGATCACCGGGCTCTTGTGGCGCCAGCAGTGCGGGTAGCTGTGGCCGATGGTCTCGGTGGCCAGCAGGCGGCCGGCGGATTTCAACGCCTCCAGGATCGCCGGCACGGCCTTCCAGATGTTCTGGCCGCCGAACAGCGGGAAATCGGCCGCGTAGCTGCCGTTGCCCTGCACCGGGTTGAGGATGTCGTCGACCGCCATGCCGTGCGACACGCAGCTGTTGAAGTCGTCCAGGCCGTAGGCGGGCGAGGAATGCACCAGGCCCGTGCCATCGTCGGCCGTGGCGTAGTCGGCCAGGTAGACCGGGCTCGCGCGGTCATAACCCACATCCACATGGGCCAACGGGTGCTTGAAGTTAAGGCCACCGAGCCGCTCGCCCGGCGTGGTGGCCAGCACCGTGCCGCTGAGGCCGTAGCGCAGCATGCACTGGTCCACCAGCGAGGCGGCCAGGATCAGCAGGCCACGCTCGGTGTCGACCAGCGCGTAGTCGAGCGCGGGGTTCAGGTTCAGCGCCTGGTTGGCGGGGATGGTCCACGCGGTGGTGGTCCAGATCACCGCGAAGGCGTCCTTGTCGAGCTGGGCCAGGCCAAAGGCCGCGGCCAGCCTGGCCGGTTCGGCACACAGGAAGGCCACGTCCAGCGTGTTGCTCTTCTTGTCGGCGTACTCGATCTCGAACTCGGCCAGCGAGCTGCCGCAATCGAAGCACCAGTAAACGGGCTTCAGGCCGCGGTAGACGAAGCCGCGTTCGATCACGCGCTTGAAGGCGCGGATCTCGCCCGCCTCGTTGGCGAAGTCCATGGTCTTGTAGGGACGGCCCCAGTCGCCGAGCACGCCCAGGCGCTGGAAGTCGGCCATCTGCTGGCCGATCTGCTCGGTGGCATAGGCGCGGCTCTTGGCTTGCATGTCGTCGCGCGACAGGTGGCGGCCGTGCTTCTTCTCGATGGCGTTTTCGATTGGCAGGCCGTGGCAGTCCCAGCCGGGCACGTATTGCGCGTCGAAGCCCGACAGTTGCCGCGCCTTGACGATCATGTCCTTGAGCACCTTGTTGACGGCGTGGCCCATGTGGATCTGGCCATTGGCGTAGGGCGGGCCGTCGTGCAGGATGAACTTGGGTGCGTGGCAGCGCGCGTCGCGCAGCTTCTTGTACAGGCCGTTCTCGTTCCAGTCCTTCACCCAGCCCGGCTCGCGCTTGGGCAGGTCGCCGCGCATGGGGAAGGGCGTGTCGGGCAGGTTCAGCGTGGCGCGGTAGTCCGGTGCGCTGGTGGCGGCGGGTTTGGATTCGTCGGTCATGGTGGCAGCGCGCCAGCTTGGGGCGGCGCGTTCGTCAAGGCTGAGGGGGAAGGGCGGCGTGCGGGCTGCCGCGCGATTCGAGGGGCCGTGCGAGGGCGATCAACCGAACGTCAAATTCGATCGCGGGTCGTCTGCCGGCGGAAGCTCGAATGCCGGCGCATCAGCGGTGAGGTGACTGCGGCCATGGCGCCGATTGTAGGCGCTGGGATGCGCGCCGCATGGCGCAGCGCGCGGCCGCGTCAATCGGTGCCGTGCGAACCGCCCGTTCATGTTGGCGCCGCACAATGGGCTGTCCCGTCGCCGATCGAGGCCTGTCCATGTGTGCCGCTCGCCATCCACGTCCATCGCCTGTCCTGTGCAGTGCTGCCGTCGCTGTCGCCATGGTCTCGGCCGCCGCGGTGGCCCGGGCCGAGGACCCGGCGCCCGGCGCGGCCCCGGTGCCGGTTTGGGAGGGCGCCGTCGGCCTGATGCTCAATCACAGCGCCAACTACCAGGGTGCGGCCGATTCGCGCAATCGCCTGGTGCCTGGCTTCTTCGTGCGCTATGGGCGTTTTTCGGCCACCAACGCCAGCGGTTTCGTCACCCGGCGCAACGACGACGTGGAGCGCGGCGTGGCCGCCGAGCTGCTGCGCCGCGACGACCTGCGGGTGTCGCTGTCGGCACGCTTCGACGGCGGGCGCGATGCCGATTCCGACGCTGCCCTGCGCGGGCTGCCCGATGTGCGGCCCACGCTGCGCTTGCGGCTGTCCGCGCTGAAACACCTGTCCGATGGATGGCAGGTTTCGGCGGCCATCAGCCCCGACGTGCTCAACCGCGGCGGCGGGGTGCTGGCCGACCTGGGTCTGGGTCGGGAGTGGTATGTGACGCGCGACCTGCGCGCCTCCATCGGCACCGGCACCACCTGGGCCAGTGGCCGCTACCTGCAGAGCTACTTTGGCGTGACCCCGGCGCAAAGTACCGTGACCGGAATGCGCACGATCCAGCCCGGCGCGGGACTGCGCGACCTGAGCCTCGGCGCCGGCCTGTATGCGGTGCTGGGTCCGCACTGGGTCGGCTTTGCCAGCGTGGGCGCCACCCACCTGCTGGGCGATGCAGCCGACAGCCCGCTGACCCGCCGCGCCAACACCTGGAGCGCTTACAGTGGCGTGGCTTGGCGCTTCTGATGGCGCTGCATTGACGTCCATCCGTTGGAGATCCGAAGACATGGTTTCGCGCCGCACCGTCCTGGGCCATTTGCTGGCCGTTCCAGCCACTGCCGCATGGGCGGTGCCGACCTTGAACAAGAGCACCCTGGTGCGCTGGCTCACGAACCTCGGGCCGATCGACCTGCAGCTCTACGACACCGCGGCACCGCTGACGGTGGCCAACTTTCTGGGCTATGTGAACCGCGCGGCCTATGTGGGCTCGTTCTTTCACCGCAGCATTCCCGGCTTCGTGGTGCAAGGCGGTGGCTTCAGCTGGCCCACTGGCGCGGTCGGACCCCAGTCCGTCGTCAAGGGTGCGACGGTACCCAATGAATTCAACGTCGCCCGCTCCAACCTGCGCGGCACCATTGCCATGGCCAAGCTCGGCGGTGACCCGAACAGCGCCACCAGCGAGTGGTTCGTGAACCTGGGCAACAACGCAGCCAACCTGGACAACCAGAATGGCGGCTTCACGGTGTTCGGGCGCGTGACGACCAGCGGCATGGCGGTGTTCGACAAGATCGCGGCGCTGAGGATCGTCAATGCCGGCGGCGTCTACACCGACCTGCCGGTGGTCAACCTCACCACCAGCACGGTGGGCATCGACAACGTCGTGCGCGCGTCCGCCGTCAGCGTGTTGCCGGGTGTGGGCCTGGCCAGCGACTCGGACCGCATCTTCAACTACCTGGAAGGCCGCTACCCGCAGTACGTGCCCGTCAGCGACGCACTGGCCGGCACAGCCCAGGGCTACTACTTCCGCTACTACCCGCGCACCGACAGCTACGTGGGCACCAAGGACGGCAACGTGCACTATCTGGTGCCCTCGCTCAGCCCCGACGTGCAACTGCTGGGCAGCATGACCGAATGGCTGTCGCTGGCCGCTGCTGAGGGATACTGACCGGGCCTCTCCACTTGGGCGCCTCGGCGCCAAGGATCTGCCCCATGTCCTGCATCCGCCGCCCACTGAAATGGCTGGCCGCCTGCCTGTTGCTGGCCGGTGCCACACTGCCCACGCTGGCGCAGGAACGCACCTTGGTGGTATCGGCCTTCGGCGTGAGCCAGGACCTGCTGCGCAAGGACCTCTACGCGCCGTTCGAGGCCAAGTGCAAATGCCGGGTCGTGGTCAACGTGGGCAACAGCGCCGACCGCCTGGCCAAGATGGAGGCGCGCAAGGCCAACCCCGAGGTGGACGTGGCCGTATTGGCCGACTTCAGTGCGCTGGAGGCCGCCACCAAGGACTTGATCGAGCCCATCGACGTCAGTCGCTTGAAGAACTATCCCAAGCTGCACGACATGGCCAAGGACCCGATCGGCAACCACATGGGTGTGGGATACACCTACTTCGCCACCTCCATCATCTACCGCAGCGACAAGGTCAAGATCGACAGCTGGAAGGACCTGTGGAAGCCCGAGCTCAAGGGCCGCATCGCGCTGCCCAACATCACCACCACGCAGGGCCCGACCATGCTGCTGATGGTGGACAAGGCCTTCGGCGGCACCACGCCCGATTTCGCCACCGGCATCCAGAAGGTCAGCGAGCTCAAGGGCAGCGTGGTCACCTTCTACGAGCGCGCGGCGCAGGTGGTTCAGCTGTTCCAGCAAGATGAAGTGCACGCCGCCGTGGTGGGACGCTTCAATTGGCCGCTGGTGAAGAAGCTGAACATGCCCATCGCCTGGGCCACGCCCAAGGAAGGCCTGACCGGCGGCATCAACGTGCTGGTGATCGCCAAGAATGCCAAGAACAAGGACCTGGCCTACGCCTTCATCGACGAGTGGCTGTCCACCGAGGTGCAGACCAGGCTGGCCGTGGACCTGGTGGACAGCCCCGCCAACAAGGAGGTGAAGCTGCCGCCCGCGGCGGCGGACGTGCTCACCTACGGCAAGGAAACCGTGGCCGGCCTGAACCTGATTCCGCCCACGCAGATGCTGCTGCGGCGCAAGGCCTGGGTGGATGGCTGGAACGCCAAGGTGGCGCGTTGAGGGCTGACGTTCAAACAACGCGTCCACTCTTGCGCTGATCCGTGTTCGACAACCGCCGCATCGGCATCGCGCTGGCTGCGCCGGCCGCGCTGTTCGTCGCGCTGGCCTTCATCGTGCCGGTGTCGGTGTTGCTGTCGGGCGGCTTTGCCACGCCGCAGGGCTGGGGCCTGGCACGCTGGGCCGAGTTCGTCGGCGATCCGCTGGCCGTCGAGGTGTTCTGGCGCACCGTGAAGCTGGGTGCGTTGGTCACCCTGGCTTGCGCGGTGCTGGGCTATGCCACCGCGCTGGCCATCGTCGACGCGGGGCCCACCTGGAAGGGCCGCTGGTCGGGCCTGGTGATGCTGCCGCTGATGATCTCGCCCGTGGCGCGCACCTACGCCTGGATTGTGCTGCTGGGCCGAACCGGCCTCGTCAACCAGGCCATCACCGGGCTGGGTCTTTCGGCCGAACCGCTGCGCCTGCTGTTCACCGAGACGGCGGTGTTCATCGGGCTGGTGCAGTTGTTCCTGCCGCTGATGGTGCTGTCGCTGGTCAGTGCGTTGGAGAACCTGCCGGCCGACGTGGTGCCCGCCGCGCGCGTGCTGGGCGCGCCCTGGCCCACGGTGTTCTTCAAGGTGCTGCTGCCGCTGTCGCGCGAGGGCCTGGTGATCGGCGGCACGCTGGTGTTCACCGGCTCGGTCACCGCCTACATCACCCCGGCGGTGCTGGGCGGCTCGAAGGTGCTGATGCTGGAGACGCTGCTGTACCAGCGCGTGTCGGTGGCCAATGATTTCGCCTCGGCCAGCGTGATTGCGCTCATTTTGATCGTCATGAGCGTGGTGACGCATGCGCTGCTGCGCCGCGCCTCCGCGGCAAGGAAGCGCTGATGGCTCGGCCGTTCAATGCCATTCGACTGAGTGGCGCGCTCGCCTTGGGCGCCGTGCTGCTGTTCCTGCTCGGCCCCTTCGTCGTCATCGCGCTGGCGGGCCTGTCGGCCGGCGACACGCTGGCCTTCCCGCCGCAGGGCCTGTCGCTGCGCTGGGTGATCGCGGTGTTCGGCATGGACAACTTCCGCGCCAGCTTCTGGCTCTCGCTGCAACTGGCCATCGGCGCCACCGCGCTGGCGCTGCTGCTCGGTGTGCCGGCCGCGTACGGCCTGGCGCGCTACCGCGTGCCCGGGCGCGAGGCGCTGCGCACGCTGCTGATTGCGCCGCTCATCGTGCCAGGCATCATCGTCGGTCTGGCCCTGTTGCGGCATGCGGTGATTCCGCTCGATCTGGGCGTGAGCTGGGCGCTGATCCTGGCGCACACCGTGCTGGTGGTGCCGTATGCGGTGCGCGTGGTCACGGCCAGCCTGGACAACCTGCGCACCGATGTCGAAGAGGCGGCGGTGATGCTGGGCGCCACGCGGCTGCAGACCTTTTTCCGCATCGTGCTGCCCAACATCCGCAGCGGCATCATCGCGGCATTCATTCTCGGTTTCGTCACCTCGTTCAACCAGGTGCCGGTGAGCCTGTTTCTCACCGGGCCGGGCATCACCACGCTGCCGATCGACATGCTCACCTCGATGGAATTCGTCTACGACCCGTCCATTGCTGCGCTGTCGGCACTGATGGCCTTGCTGTCCATCGCCATCGTCGCGGTGGCCGAGCGCGCGCTGGGGCTGTCACGCTATGTCTGATGCCTTTCTCGACCTGCAGGGCCTGAGCCTGGGCTATGGCGCCGCGCTGGCCGTGCCCGAGCTGGATCTGGCCATGGCCGAGGGCGAGTTGCTGGCGCTGCTCGGCCCCTCGGGCTGCGGCAAGACCACCACCATGCGCGCCATCGCCGGGTTGCTGCCCCCGCGCGCCGGGCGCATCACGCTGGCTGGGCGCGACATCACCCGCGTCAGTGCGCACCAGCGCGAGGTGGGGCTGGTGTTCCAGTCGTATGCGCTGTTCCCGCACCTGTCGGTGTTCGAGAACGTGGCCTTCGGGCTGAGGTTGCGCAAGGTGGGCGGCGATGAATTGCAGCGCCGTACCCAAGAGGCCATCGCGATGGTGGGCTTGGGCGGCTTCGAGCGCCGCCTGCCGCGCGAGCTGTCCGGCGGCCAGCAGCAGCGCGTCGCGCTGGCGCGTTCGGTGGTGGTGCGGCCGCGGCTGCTGCTGCTGGACGAGCCGCTGTCCAATCTGGACGCGCGTCTGCGGCTGGAGATGCGCAGCGAATTGCAGCGCCTGCAGCGCGAGCTGGGTGTGACCATGATGTACGTGACGCACGACCAGTCCGAGGCGCTGGCGCTGGCCGACCGTGTCGTGGTGATGCGCGAGGGCCGCATCGCGCAGCAGGGCTCGCCGGTGGACATCTACGAGCGCCCGCGCAGCGCTTTCGTGGCGCGCTTCGTCGGTTTCGAGAACGTGTTTGCCGCCTCGCCCGATGGCGCCTTGCAGCCCTGGGTGGACGGGCGGCCCGGCCGCGCCTGGCGCCCACGCCAGGTGGTGCTGGGCCAGGGGCCGCACGAGGGGCAGGTGCGGGGCGCGTCCTACCTGGGCGAATCGGTCGAGGTGTTGCTGCACACCGCTGCGGGCCCGGTCAAGGCGCAGGCCGCGCCGGACGCGCCACGCCGCGTGCCGGGCGAGACGCTGCGCTTCGATCTGCCGCTGGCCGACGCCGTTGCCCTGGAGGGTTGAGGTGACTGAAGTCTGGATCGACACCGACCTGGGCTTCGACGACCTGGCCGCCGTGCTCACCGTGGCCGCGGCGCCGGATTGGCGCATCGCCGGCCTGTCGCTGGTGGCCGGCAATGCACCGCTGCCGGTGGTGGTGGACAACGCGCTGCGGTGCGCGTCCTTCTGGCGTTGGGAATTTCCCATCCATGCCGGCTGCGAGGGGCCGCTGGCCTGCCCGTTGGTCACCGCGCAGGCCATCCTGGGCGAAGATGCGATGCGCTCGGCCGGCCGCAGCCTGCCGGCGGCGCGCGCGACGCTGGCCGCCGGCCATGCCGTCGAGGCCCTGGCGGCGCACTTGCGCGTCGCCCTGGAGCCCGCCACCGTGCTGGCCCTGGGCCCGCTCACCAACCTGGCCACCTTGCTGCAGCGCTGGCCCGAATTGGCGCCACGCATCGGCCAGCTGACCTGGATGGGCGGCAGCGCTGGGCCTGGCAACCACACGGCGGCGGCCGAGTTCAACGCCGCGGTCGACCCGGAGAGCGTGCAGGCCGTGCTCGACGCGGGGGTGCCCCTGCGCATGGTGGGCCTCGATGCCTGCCGACAGGTGCGGGTGCATGCGTCGGACGCCGCTGCGCTGCGGGCGCTGCCCGGCGAGCAGGCCGCTGTGCTGGCGGACTTGCTGGAGGGCTATGTGCGCATCGCCAGCCCCGATGCCAGCCTGCCCATGGCCTTGTACGACCCGGTGGCGGCGGTGGCGCTGGTGCAGCCAGCAGCCGTGCAATTCGAGCCCGCCCACCTGGTGATGGAACTGGAGGGCCGCCACACGCGCGGCATGACGGTGGTGGAGCGGCGCGTGCCGCGGCGGGCCGCAGCCAATGCGCTGGTGGCCACTCGGGTGGACGAGGCCGCCGCGCGTGCCTGCGTGCTGGGGGCGCTGGCAACGCCGGCCTGAAGCGGCGGCGGGCCGGTTCGGCTCCTACCGACTTGCATTCAACGCGCTGACTTCGTTGCTTCGCCTTGCGGTGCTACAGCACTGTCTGCGGCTTCGCGCCGATTTATCGCATTGACTGCAAATCGGTATCAAGCCCGACGCAGCACGCCCGCCATCCGCTCGCGCACGCGGGCCTGCACGCCACGCCCGACCTGGCCGCTCAGCGCCACACTGGCACCACCGGCCACCATTCGTCGAAAGGCCTGGCGCACCGCCTCCACCGTCACGCTCTTCAGTTGCGCACTGCGCTCGGCGCGCGGGCGCACGCGGCCGAAGCTGAACAGGTCCAGCGCCGCGTCCTCCAGCATGCGTGCCGGCTCTTCCTCGGCGCGCAATCGGCGCACGGCCATCTGGTGGCGGGCGCGATCGAGGTCCTGCGCATGGACGCGGCGCGCGTGGGTCTTGAGCAACTGCGCGATCTCGCCCAGGCACTCGTCCAGGCGATCTGGCGACATCGAGGCCTCGATGACGAATTGGCCGGCCATGTCCAGCACATCGGCCGAGCAGGCGGCGTAGTAGACCAGGCCCAGCTGCTCGCGCAGCCGCTCCATCAGCGGTGAGCTCATGCCTTCGCCCAGCACGGCAGCGGCCACGGCGCCCACCGGGTCATCCTGCGTCCGCGGCGGCAACGCGAAGCCGACCACGGCATGGGCCTGGCCGGTGCCCGGCAACTGCCGTGAGGCGACGCCGCCGTGATAGGCGGCCACGGGAAGGAGGTTGGGCTCGCCGCCGCGCAGTCGGCCGAACACGCGCTCGGCCACCCGCGCGATGGCCTGCGGATCCAGCGGGCCGGCGGCGGCCAGCACCAGGTTGGCGCCGGTGTAGTGCTGGGCGTGGTGGGCCACCAGGTCGTCGCGCGTGACGCGCTCGATGCGCGCGCCGGTGCCGATCACCGGCCGCGCCGCCGGGTGCAGGCCGAAGCAAGTCCTGTCGAACAGCTTGAAGGCGGTGGACATGGGGTCGTCCTCGTCCTCCGCCAACTCGGCCAGCACCACCTGGCGTTCGCGCTCCAGTTCGTCGGCCGGAAAGGTGGGTTGCAGCACCAGATCGCCGAGCATGCGCACGAAGGGGCCCGCGTGGGCCGCCAGTCCGCGCAGGTGAAAGGCGGTGTGGTCCTTGTCGGTGTGCGCGTTGGCGTCGGCGCCCAGGCGTTCGGCGTCGAGGTTGATGCGGCGACGGTCGCGGGTTCGCGTGCCCTTGAACACCATGTGCTCCAGCACGTGGCTGATGCCCCCCAGGCGCGGCGCCTCGTGCGCGCTGCCGGAGCGGATGAACACACTCACGTTGGCGCTGGCCAGGTGCGGACGGTGCAGCGTGACCACGCGCACGCCATTCGGCAGGGTGCTCAGGTGGGTGTCGGTGTCGGGGCGGGTGTGGCGCATACGGGCATGGGGCGGCGCAGGCCGTCGGGCAGGGCAGGGGCCGAGGATACGTCGGCCCGCACCTGTCCGCATCTTCCCGTACCGGCCCGCGCGGGGCAGTGCCTGCTGGCGCGGGCCAATCGCCAAAAGTGAACGGGCGGGCCGTGGCGAAGGCTCGTCTGGGGTAAGGTTCGCAGCTTCGACGTCAAACCTTGCCTCGCGATGCACCACCGCCCGCATTTCTCCTCCGGCCCGTTGCGTTCCTGGAATCGTGTGGCCTGCATGCTGGCCGGCCTCGGTGCGGCGGCATCGGTTGCGCTGGCCCAGGGCGAGGCCATGGCCCCCGGCCCCAGGCCCATCGTTGCCACGCAGGCGGTGCCCTACCCGGGCACGATCTTGCTGGCGGTGGACGCCACCGACCTGGACCACCGCGTGCAGCGTGTGCAGCAGACGGTGCCTGTGGCCCGGCCGGGGCTGTTGACGATGCTGTACCCGCAGTGGATCCCGGGCCACCACAGCCGGGTCGGGGACGTGACCAAGCTGGCTGGGCTGCAGGCGCGGGCTGGCACGCAGGTGCTGGCCTGGCGGCGCGACACGCTCAACCCGATGGCCTTCCACATCGACGTCCCGGCCGGTGTGTCGCAGGTGGAGCTGAGCTTCGACCACCTGTCGGCAGTGGGCCGCGACGGTGGGCGCGTGGAAATGACGCGCCAGATCCTGGGCGTGCAGTGGAACGAGGTGCTGCTGTACCCGGCCGGCCACGACGCCAGCCTGATTCGAGTGCAGCCGCGCCTGAAGTTGCCCCCGGGCTGGCAGCAGGGTACGGCGCTTCGCGGCCCGGACGGCAGCCTGCCCAAGGCCGACGCCGAGGGCTGGGTCGCCTATCGCGCCATGTCGGTGGAAACACTGGTGGACTCGCCCGTGTTCGCCGGCCGCCACCTGCAGCGCATCGAGCTCGACCCGCCTGGCACGGCCCAGCCCGTGGCGCTGACGGTCCTGGCCGACCAAGCCGAGCAGCTCAAGGCCAGCCCCGCGCAGATCGACGCCCACCGCGCGCTGGTGCAGCAGGCCGACAAGCTCTACGGCGCGCGCCACTGGCGGCACTACGACTTCCTGCTGGCCCTGTCCGAGCAGTTCGGCGGCATCGGCGTGGAGCACCACGAGTCCAGCGAGAACGGCGTGCGCGGCAACTACTTCAAGGACTGGGACAAGGCACCGCGGTCGCGCCAACTGCTACCGCACGAGTTTGCTCACTCGTGGAACGGCAAGTTCCGGCGCCCGGCCGATCTGGACACGCCGGAGTTCCACACGCCCATGCAGAACTCGCTGCTGTGGGTCTACGAGGGGCTGACCGAGTATTGGGGCCATGTGCTGGCGGCCCGCGCCGGCCTGACCACGGCGCCCCAGGCGCGCGACGTGCTGGCACAGACCGCCGCCTGGCTCGACCAGCGCGCCGGCCGCAGCTGGCGCAACCTGCAGGACACGACCAACGAAGACACCATCGGCGCCCAGCGCAGCAAGCCCTGGCGCGAATGGCAGCGCGGTGCCGACTACTACGGCGAAGGCGTGCTGATCTGGCTGGACGCGGACACCTTGATCCGCGAGAAGAGCGCCGGCGTGAAGTCGCTGGACGACTTTGCGCGTTCGTTCTTCGGCGTGCCCACCTCGCGCCGCACGGACGGCTCGATCAAGCCCCTGACCTACCGCTTCGACGACGTGGTGCGTGCGCTCGACGCCGTGCAGCCTCACGACTGGGCCACCTTCTTGCGCACCAGGCTGGACAGCCACCAGGCCGGCGCGCCGTTGGATGGCTTGGTGCGCAGCGGCTGGAAACTGGCCTGGGCGGAGACCGAGAGCGAATTCGCCCGCAACGCCGAAGGCTGGGGCGGCCGGCCGCGCGCGGCCGATTACAGCTACTCCGTGGGCTTGAGCGTCGCCAAGGACGGCAGGCTGGAGTCGGTGGTCTGGAACGGCCCGGCCTTCAAGGCCGGCCTGGCCCCGGGCCACACCGTGGTGGCGGTGGGCATGCAGGCCTTCAGCGATGAGCGCCTGGCCGCTGCCATCACCGCCAACAAGGGCGGCCTGGCGCCGATCCAGTTGCTGGTGCGCGACGGCGATGAGTTTCGTCAGCTGGCGCTCGACTGGCGCGGTGGACTGCGCTACCCACGCCTGGAGCGCATCGCCGAGACGCCCGATCTGCTCACGCCCATCCACTCGGCCCGGTGACCCCGCTCCGCGGCCCATGAGGCGAGTCCCATGACCTTCGCTGCGATCCCACCGACGCTGCAGCCGTTCTTCCAGGCCATCCCGAAGGTGGAACTGCACTGCCACCTGCTGGGCACGGTGCGCCGGGCCACCTTCATCGAGCTGGCCCGGCGCGCACAGGCGCCGCTCAGCGACGACGAAATGAACGCCTTCTACACCCGCGGCGAGAAGCCCGTGGGCGTGCTGCGCGTGCTGCGCGCGCTGGACCAGTGGCTGCTGCGCACGCCGGACGACCTGGCGCGCATCACCAACGAATACCTGCAGGACGCAGCCGCTCACAACGTGCGCTATGCCGAATTCTTCTGGAACCCCACTGGCACGGTGCGCTGCTCGGGCATGGGCTATGCCCAGGCACAGGCCGGCATCGTGCGCGGCATCCACCAGGCCCGGGCTGAATGTGGCATCGAAGGCCGGCTCATCGCGGCGGTGGACCGCGAGGCCAGCCCCGAGGAGGCGGTGCAGGTGGCGCGGTGGATGGCCGAGCACCACTGCGACGAGCTGTTGGGCCTGGGCATCGACTATCGCGAAAACGACCGGCCGCCGGAGCTGTTCGCCGAAGCCTATGCGATGGCACGGCGTGCAGGCTTTCGCACCACGGCGCATGCGGGCGAATTCGGCATGCCCTGGACCAACGTGCGCACCGCGCTGGACCTGCTGCAGGTGGACCGCATCGACCACGGCTACACGGTGGTCGATGCGCCCGAGTTCGCCGCGCGCTGCGCCGAGCGCGGCATCGTCTTCACCGTGGTGCCCAGCAATTCGTACTACCTGCGCACCTTGCCGCCCGGGCGCTGGGCGGCCGACCACCCGATCCGCCGCATGCCGGGCCTGGGCCTGAAGGTGCATCCGAACACCGACGACCCCACGCTGCACCAGGTCACGCCCACCCAGGCCTGGGCCGCGATGCACCTGGACTTCGGCTTCAGCCTCGATGAGCTGCGCGGCTTCATGCTCAACGGGCTGGACGGGGCGTGGATCGACCAGGGCACGCGGCAACGTTGGTGTTCGGAGTTTGCCGTCGGGTTCGACACCGCACGGGCGTTGTTGTAGCGCGGCGCTCAGTGTTGCGGCAGGGCACTGGCCTGGCTGGCCAACCAGCCCTTCGCGTCCCGCACGTCCACCGCGATGCCGGCGCGCAAGGCCTCCAGTGAATCGTATTTGCGTTCGTCGTGCAGCTTGTGCAGCAGGTCCACGCTGAGCACACGGCCGTAGCCGGCCTCGGCACCGAGGCCGGCCGGCCAGTCCAGGCAATGCACCTCGAGCAGCACGCGGCCGGCGTCTTCCACCGTCGGGCGCATGCCCAGGCTGGCCACGCCGGCCACCGGCGCATCGGCCAGGCCCTGCACCCGCACCACGAAGATGCCCAGCGCGGCAGGTTTGTCGTGCACGAAGCGCAGGTTCAGCGTGCGAAAGCCCAGCTCGCGCCCGAGCTTGCGGCCGTGCAGCACATGCCCGCTGATGCTGTAGGGCCGGCCCAGCAGTGCGGCCGTGCGCGCCATGTCGCCATCGGCCAGCGCTTGGCGAACGGCCGAGCTGGACACGCGCAGGCCGTGCACTTCATAACTCATCATGCGAGCGACATCGAAGCCTTGGCGTTGGCCGGCTGCATCGAGCATCGCGTAGTCGCCTGCGCGCCGTGCGCCAAAGCGGAAATCGTCGCCCACCAGCACGTAGCGCGCGCGCAGGCCCTGGATCAGCACGTCGTCGATGAAGGCCTGCGGCGCCTGGCCGGCGAAGCGCGCGTCGAAGCGGGCCACCACCACCTGGTCGATGCCGCAGCGCTGCAGTTCACCGAGCTTGTCGCGCAGCGTGGCGATGCGGGCGGGCGCCAGGCCGGGTTGCCCGCCGCGCTGCGCGAAGTAGTCGCGCGGGTGCGGCTCGAAGCTCAGCACGCAGGAGGCCAGGCCGCGGTGGCGCGCCTCGCTGGTCAGCAGCGCCAGCATGGCCTGGTGGCCGCGGTGCACGCCGTCGAAGTTGCCGATGGTCAGCGCGCACGCATCGGCCAGCCCAGGGTGATGAAAACCACGGAAGACGCGCATGGGGCGGGATTATCGTGGGCTGGCTTCGCCCGACGAGGCTGGACCCATGATCGCAGCCAGGCCTTCCACCCAGGCCCACTGCCCCGGCTGCAGATCGGGCGGCAGCGCCAGCGCACCATAGCGGCTGCGGTGCAGGCCGGTGCAGTGGTTGCCCACCGCCGCCACCATGCGCTTGACCTGGTGGTACTTGCCTTGCACCAGCGTCAGTTGCAGCGAGCGCTCGCCGGTGCGTTCGCAGCCTTCGGCGCGCACCGGCTCGGGGTCGTCATCGAGCACCACGCCGCTCAGCAAGCGTTGCACCTGGGTGTTGTCCACGGCGCGGTCGCACTGCACCTCGTACACCTTGGGCACATGGTGCTTGGGCGAGGTGAGGCGGTGGATGAGTGCGCCGTCATCGGTGAGCAGCAGCAGGCCGGTGGTGTCCTGATCGAGCCGGCCCACGGGCTGCACGCCACGGCGGCGCAGCGGCGGCGGCAGCAACATCAGCACGCTGGGCCAGTGCTTGGGTTTTTGCGAGCACTCGAAGCCGGTGGGCTTGTTCAGCAGCACGAGCGCCTGCGCGTGGCATACCCAGGGTTGGCCCTGCACCTGCAGTTCGAGGCCCTCGGGCTCGACGGGCTCGAAGGGGTCGTCCAGCGTGCGGCCGTGCAGGCTCACCTGGCCCGTGGCCACCAGGCCGGCGCAATCGCGCCGGGTGCCGAAGCCTTGTTCAAACAGGATTTGACCGATGGCGCGTGGCCGGTTGACGGTGGGTCGAGACATCGAAGGGGCAGTGAGGGCCGTGCAGTGGCGTGTTTTCAGTCGCGCAATTCCAGCGTCACCGTGTGCTCCTCGGCCATGGGCCAGAGGCGGCCGGCAATGCGCTCGTGGATGGGGCCCGAGCGGAACTCACCCTGCACGCTGCGGCCCGTGCCGTCGCCTGGCGGCTTCTCATCGAGGCGCAGCGTGCTGGCCGCGACCCCGGCCACCCCGGGAGGGATGCCGGGGGCCGGGTTGCGGCCGTCGAACACGATGCTGTCGCGGGGCAGGCCGAAGTAGCCGCGCGGGCGGGTGAAGTTCACCACTGCGCCCGCCTTGCGGTCTTCGGCACCCAACGGCTCGGCCCGCAGGTGCACCACCGACGATGAGCGCGGGAAAGGCGAGCGGTAGCTGTGCGCGATGGCCATGCCGGGGGCAATGACCACGAACTCGAGCGCGGTGCGCGGGTCGGTGACCAACGGGCCCCAATGCCCGTCCGCGCGGATGAGCTTGCGCAGCAGCGCCGGGCTGCGGCGCGCGCCGGTGCTGGGGTCGACCTCGTGCACCTCGACCACCGCGCCGGGCAGCGGCAGGTTGGTGGGGCCGCCGGCCCCCGGGCCGGAGACGATGCCATCGAGCACCACGCGGGCCTCGGCGTCGTAACCGGTGCTCAGAGGTGCACGGCCGGTGATGAATCGCCAGGCGGCGTCGAAGGCCTCGGCGTGGTACGACACCTCGCGGTGGTCGCGGCCGGGCAGCACGGTGTTGGTGGCGCCCTTGAGCGCGGGGCCGTCAAATGAGACGTTGGTGGGCTTGCCACGGCTGCCGATCCACAGGCCATCGGGTTGGGCGTACTTGTCGTTGTTGTCCGAGCGCAGCGTGAGCCAGCGCACGCCGGGCGTCACCTCGTCGCCGTTGGGCCCCTTGGGGGCATTCAGCGCCTGTAGGAAGGTGCCGGCACCATTGAACTCGCTGCCCGGGCGCAAGGCCAGTTCGGCCCAAATGCCGTGGTTGGGCGCGCCGCCCAGGATGGCGTGGGACACGCGCTTGTCACCACCGCCATTCTGGATGTAGTGGCGGATGGCGTTGCCGCCGCGCGAGTTGCCCATCAGCACCGCCTTGTCGGCGCCGGTGGCCTTGAGCACGCGGTCCACCTCGTCGGCCAGGGTGCGCATCTGCTCGTCGGTGCTGCTGCGGCCGGCCTGCGGCTGGCCGTCGTCATCGCGCGCCGCGGGGTTGGGAAAATGCACGGCGTGCAGGCGGTCGCGTGGCCAGCCATTGCTCTCGAAGCGCCAGATGGTGGTCATCCACAGCGCTGCGGTGTCGCCATTGCCATGCACGAACACCACGGGTGGCATCGGGTCCGGCGGCGGGTTGCCGGGCAGCAGGCTGCAGGCGGACAGCAAGGCGACGCCGACGAGGGCGCCCAGGCGCGTCAACGCGCGCCGTCGGTTGAGGGTCATGGGAGTTCCTTGCTCAGGCCAGGCCAAGATCGCGTGCCGAGGGCAGGTGAGGGGTGGACAAACCGTGTGCGGTACGGACCGCATTGAGCACGGCGCGCGCGGTGACCTCGGCGGCGAGTGCGCCCAGCACCGTGAGGTGGCCGACCTTGCCGCTGCCGCCGGTGGCCAGCGCGAACATGGTGTCGCCATCGGTCTGGGTGTGCACCGGGTTGATGCTGCGGGCCAGGCCGTCGTGCGCCATGCTGGCCAGCTTGTTGGCCTGGGCCTTGGTCAGCCTGGCATCGGTGGCCACGATGCCGATGGTGGTGGCCATGCCGTCCAGCAGCGCCGCGGGCAGTTGGCCAGCGCGGATCGCGGCCATGCTGTCCAGCGGTGTCCGGCCATCGTCGGCCCTGGCGCCGGCGATGACCCGTCCGGTGGACGGGTCGACCACGTCACCGATGGCGTTGACCGCCACGAGCGCCCCGACCGTGATGGCGCCCACCCGGATCGACGCGGTGCCGATGCCGCCCTTCATGGCGCGCTCGATGCCGAACAGCTTGCCCACCGAGGCGCCCGTGCCCGCACCGACGCAGCCTTGCTCGGGCGGTGTGGTGCTGGCCGCCATGCAGGCGGCATGGCCAGCAGCGGCGTTCGGGCGGATGCGGGCATCGCCCACCCACAGGTCGAACAGCACCGCTGCGGGGACGATCGGCACGCGGCAAGGGCCGACCTGCACGCCGTGGCCGCGTTCTTCGAGCCAGTGCATCACGCCGTCGGCCGCGGCCAGTCCGAAGGCGCTGCCGCCGGTGAGCAGCACCGCATGCACCTGTTCGATCACATTTTGCGGGTCGAGCAAATCGGTTTCGCGCGTGCCCGGCGCCGCGCCTCGCACGTCCACGCCAGCGGTGGCACCTTGCTGGCACATCAGCACGGTGCAACCGGTGGGGCGCCGGGCATCGGTGTGGTGGCCGACCTTCAGGCCGGCGATGTCGGTGATGGCACCAGGGAACATGGGGAGCAAGACATGGAAAAGGGCCGGTGAACCGGCCCTCATGGTAGGCGAGAAGCGTCCTGATTCCGAATACCTCGGCCCGACCCAGCAAACGCCGTGGAACCGGCTCGGCCGGGCCACTGGCGTTGCCCCCCTTGGGGGGAAGCGCCGAAGGCGCTCCGGGGGGCTACGAAAACACCCCGGCGGTGTCCTGCATGCGGGCAGACACCTCGCCCAGGTGGTGCAGCGTGTCGCCCCAGGCCATCTCCAGCATCGTGAGGCGCTTGAAGTAGTGACTGGAGATGTACTCGTCGGTGACTCCAATGCCACCGTGGATCTGCGTGCACTGCTCGCCCACGTAGCGCATCGAGCGGCCGAGCTGGACCTTGGCCTGCGACAGCGAACGGCGGCGCTGTGGCTCGGGCTCGCCGAGCTTGAGCGTGGCGTAGTAGCTCATCGAGCGACCCAGCTCGACCTGCATCTTCACGTCCGCAATGCGGTGCCGCAGCGCCTGGAAGCTGGCCAGCGTGGCGCCGAACTGCTTGCGCGTGTTCATGTACTCGACCGTGACGGCCAGCATGCGGTCCATCAGCCCCACGCCTTCGGCGCAGGCCGCCGCGATGCCCACATCGACCGCCAGCTGCAGCGGGCCGAAGCCGTGCTCGGTGATCAAGGTGGCCGGCGTGCTGGCCAGCATCAACTCACCCGCGCGCGCGCCGTCCTGCGTGGGGTAGCCCTTGACCGTGACACCGGTCGCCGCCTTGTCCACCAGGAACAGGCCGATGCCGTCGATTGAATCGTTGGCACCCGAGCTGCGGGCCGTGACGATGAAGGCGTCCGCCTCGTCGGCGGCAGGCACCACGCTCTTTTGGCCCGACAGCGTCCAGCCCTTGTCGCCCCTGGTGGCACGGGTCGACACCTGGTTCAGGCGATAGCGCGACTGGCGCTCCTGCTGCGCCGGCACCAGCAGGGCCTCGGCCGAAGCCAGCTTGGGCAGCCAGGCGGCCTGCACTTCGGCGGGGGCGGCGGCCAGCATGGCGGGTGCCATCAGCGCGCCGGCGGCATATGGGGCGTTGACCAGGCCGCGGCCCAGCCCTTCCATCACCAGCATGGCCTCCACCGCCCCGAACCCCAGGCCACCATGGTCTTCGGGCACCACCAGGCCGGTGAGCCCCAGGTCGGCAAGTTCGGCATACACGGCACGCGTGTGACCGCCGGCCTTGGCCAGTGCATGGCGGCGCGGAAAATCAAAGCCCTTTTCCACCCACTTGGCCACCGCGTCGCGCAGCGAGTTCTGGTCGTCGGAGAAGTTGAAGTCCACGGTCAGGCTCCCAGAACGGTTTGCGAAACGATGTTGCGCTGGACCTCGTTGGATCCGCCGTAAATCGTCGTCTTGCGGTGGTTGAAGTAAGTGCCGGCCAGTGGCGCGCAATCGGCGGCGTCGGCAAAGTCGCCTTGCCAGCCGGCTGCGGCCAGCGCCTCGGCCTGATAGGGCAGGCTGAAGGGGCCGGCGGCCAGCATCATCAGCTCGGTGTAGCGCTGCTGGATCTCGCTGCCGCGGATCTTCAGCAGGCCGGCGATGTCCAGGCTGTTGCGGCCGCTCTTTTCGGCCGAGAGTACGCGCAGCACCAGCATTTCCAGCGCCACGATGTCCACTTCGAGCAGTGCGATCTGGTCGCGGAAGCGGCTGTCGTCCCACAGCCCTTCAGCCTTGGCGATGCGCTTCAGGCGCTCCAGCTCGCGCTTGCTGCGGTTCACGTCGGCAATGCCGGTGCGCTCGTGCGAGAGCAGGAACTTGGCGTAGGTCCAGCCCTTGTTCTCTTCGCCGATCAGGTTCTCGGCAGGGACTTCGACGTTGTCGAAGAACACCTCGTTCACCTCGTGCTCGCCGTCCATCGTGATGATGGGGCGCACGGTGATGCCGGGGCTCTTCATGTCGATCAGCAGAAAGCTGATGCCGGTCTGCGGCTTGCCTTCGCTGCTGGTGCGCACCAGGCAGAAGATCCACTCGCCGTACTGGCCCAGAGTGGTCCAGGTCTTCTGGCCGTTGACGACGAACCGATTGCCCCGGCGCTCCGCTCGGGTCTTCAGCGAGGCCAGGTCCGAGCCCGAGCCTGGTTCGCTGTAGCCCTGGCTCCACCACACCTCGCCGCTGGCGATGCCGGGCAGGAAGCGCTGGTGCTGCTCGGGCGTGCCGAAGGCCATGATCACCGGCGCCACCATCACCGGGCCGAAGGGCACGATGCGTGGCGAGCCAGCCAGCGCGCATTCCTCTTCGAACAGGTGTCGCTGCACGGCCGTCCAGCCCGGGCCACCGAATTGGGTGGGCCAGTGGTAACCCAACCAACCCTTGGCGCCCAGGATCTTGGCCCAGCGCTGCATGTCGTCCCGGCTCAGGCGCAGTGCGTGGTGAACCTTGTGGCTGATGTCCTTGGGCAGGTTGGCGGCCACCCACTGTCGGATGTCCGATCGGAAGGCGAGCTCTTCCGCGGTGAAGTTCAGATCCATGGCAGGGTGTCTCCGTGTCGATGGCGCGGGGCGGGTCGCCGCGCGGGGGTCTTGGTTTTTAGCACGATCGTTCGAAAATGCCTTGTCCCTGTTGCGACAAGGCCGAGACAAGGCCGCCGCGAGCCGTCGACACGGCGACGGCGACGGCGACGGCCACCCTTATGATGGCTTGAATGAGCTTCGCCGCCCCAGGTTACCGAGGCACGGTGTCGGCGCTGGCCATTGGCCAGGTGCTGAGCTGGGCTGCGCTGTACTACGTGTTCTCTTCCTTCGTCCTGCCGATGCAGCGCGAGTTGGGTTGGGACAAGGCCACGCTGATGGGCGCCTACACGCTGGGGCTGGCGGTGTGGGGCGCGGCCACCTACGTGGCGGGTGCGCTGGTGGATGCGGGCCGGGGGCGGCTGCTGATGAGCGCGGGCAATGCGCTGGCCGGCCTGGGTTTCGGTGTCTGGTCGGCGGTGTCCGAGCCGTGGATGCTGTATGCCGTGTGGGCCGTGCTGGGCGCGGCCATGGCGGCCACCCTGTACGAACCGGCCTTCAACGTGCTGACCAAGCGCTACCCGGAGCGCTATCAACACGGCATCACCATGCTCACCCTGGTGGGCGGGTTTGCCAGCACGCTGTCGTTTCCGGCGGTCGCCTGGCTGCTGCCTCACCTGGGTTGGCGGCCCACGCTGGCAGTGATCGGCGCGGTGCTGCTGTGCTTCGTCGCGCCGCTGCACCTGTGGGCCTTGCGCGGGCCGGCCCTCGTGGCCGCGGCGCGCGCCGACGACGAACAGGACGACGCCACGCTGCACGATGCCTTGCGCACGCCGGCGTTCTGGCTGCTGACGCTGTGCTTCATGTTGCAAGCCTTCGTCTCGGCGGCGCTGTGGGCCCACGTGATGCCGATCTTCGTTTCCAAGGGCGTGAGCGAGGCGAATGCGCTGGTGGTGCTGATGACGGTGGGGCCGGCCCAGGTGGCCGGGCGGCTGGTCTACGCGGCCGTCGGGCGGGGCTGGTCCTTGCGGCGCCTGGGTGTGGTGGTGCTCATCGGCTTGCCTGTGGGCACCTTGTTCTTCGCGCTGGGCCACACGCTGCCGATGCTGCTGGTGTTTGCGCTGGTGTTCGGCATGTCCAACGGCCTGGTCACCATCGTGCGCGGCGGACTGGTGCCTCAGTATTTCGGGCGCACGCATGTGGGCCGCATTGGCGGGGCGATGTCGGGCATCGGTCTGCTGTCGCGCGCCGCCGCGCCCCTGATGGCCGCATGGATGCTGCTGATGGTGCCGGGTTACACCGAGGTGGTGCTGGCGTTTTCGGCGCTGGGGCTGCTGTCGGTGGCCGCGTTCCTGGCGGCAAGGCCGCCCCGCGTCTGAAGGCTCAGCGCTTTTCCAGTCGCATCACGTCGTTGTCGCGGCGCATCGAGAAGCGACTGAGAAAGCTGTTGCCCAGCAGCACCATCGGCATCTCGGCCGGCACGATCACGGCGTCCACGTTCACGACCTCGATGCCGCCCACCTGCACCGACGTGAGGTTGATGGCGTGGATGGGCACCACGCCACCGGCGGTCTGCGTCAGCGCACGGCGGCCGCGTTGCCAGTCCAGGCCGATGCGGTTGGCCTCGCTCTGGCTCATGGCGATGGACGTGGCGCCGGTGTCCACCATGAACTGCACGGTCTTGCCATTGATCGTGCCCGCAGAGGTGAAGTGCCCACCGGGCCCGGCCGAGATGACGATCTCCTTCGGGACGTTCGACGGGCCCGGGCCGCCGCCCAGGCGCACCGGCGCGCCCAGCCGCAACAAGGCGCTGCGGCCGCCCACACTGACCTCGGCCTCGCCATCGCCCACCCGCTTGAGCATGACTCCCTTGACACTCGCGCCCACCGCCACCGTGTGGGGCTCGCCATCGATCACCAGCAGGGCCTTGGACACGCCCAGACTGCCCGACAGCGTGACGCTCTGCGCCCACGCCCCCGAAGCCGCGCCCAGCACGGTCAGCAGCACGGCAACGCGGCGCATGGAGGTCATCAATCGCGGAAGTTGTTGAAGCTCAGCGGCAGGTCGGTGACTTCCTTGCGCAACAGTGCAATGGCCCCCTGCAGGTCATCGCGTTTGCCACCGGTGACACGAACCGTGTCGCCCTGGATCGAGCCCTGCACCTTGAGTTTGCTCTGCTTCAGTGCCGACTGGACCTTCTTGGCGGTGTCGCTGTCCACGCCCTGCTTGACCTCGACGGTCAGGCGCACCTTGTCGCCGCCCAACTTCTCCAGCTTGGCGCTGAAATCGAGAAACCGCACATCCACGCCCCGCTTGCTCAGCTTGGCCAGCAGGATGTCGCGCACCTGGTTGATCTGAAAGTCACTGTCCGCCAGCAGTTGCAACTGGCGCTTCTTGCCCGTTTCGACGCTGTCGATGTGGGACGACGAGCCCTTGAAATCGAAGCGCGTGCCGATCTCCTTGTTGCTCTGGTCGACGGCATTGCGCAGTTCGACCAGGTCGGGCTCCAGGACAACGTCAAAACTCGGCATGGCAGGTCACGGTGGTGGACCGAAAATTCTGCCACGCCGCTCACGCCGTGGCACCGAAGGTCTCAAACAACAGCGCCTTCATGGTGTCGGGCTGCACGGGCTTGGCCAGAAAACCATCCATGCCCACCGCAAACACCTGGTCTCGGGTGGACTTGTAGGCATCGGCGGTGAGCGCAACGATGCGCACGCCGCCGGCCGGTGGCGGCAGGGCGCGCAGCTGGCGGGTGGCTTCCAGGCCATCCACGTTCGGCATGTGGATGTCCATCAACACCAGGTCGGGCACGCACTGCTTCACCTGGGCCACGGCATCGGCGCCATCCACAGCCAGTTGCACGTCGTGGCCCAAGCGTTGCAGCAGCATGTGCATGAACTTGCGATTCACCGGGTGGTCGTCGACCACCAGGATCCGAAGCGTCCTTGCGACGCCAGCATCGTGGCGCAGGTGCGGCGTGGCAGGCGGGTCCGCGGCCAGCGGCACCGGCAGGGTCAAGCGGAACGTGCTGCCCTGGCCGCGCGTGCTGCGCACGTCGATGTCGCCACCCATCATGTGCGCCAGACTGCGCGAGATCTCAAGGCCGAGCCCGGTGCCGCCGTAACGCCGCGCCGTGGAGTCGTCGGCCTGCGAGAAGCGCTGGAACAGGTGCCCCAGCGTGCTGGGGTCCAGGCCGATGCCCGTGTCGATTACGGCCATGCGCAGCAGGCATCGGCCCTCGGCGGTCGGCTCGGCGTGAACCGTCACGCGGACACCGCCTCGCTCCGTGAACTTGACCGCGTTGGACATCAGGTTGAACAGGATCTGCTTCACACGCGTGCCATCGGCCACCACCCATCGGGGCACTTCCGGTGCGATATCGGCCTGCACGCTCAGGCCTTTGGGCGCCGCGCTCAGATCCATCAGCGACTCGACGTCGCGCACGAGGCGGTGCAGGTCCAGCGGGGCCGGCGCCAGTTCGAGGCGGCCGGACTCCAGTTTGGACATGTCCAGGATGTCGTTCAGGATGTCCAGCAGGTGGGTGGCCGATTGCCTCGCGGTACGCAGGTGGTCGGCCTGCTCGGCACTGAGCGGCGACGATTCCAGCAGCGACAGCATGCCCAGCATGCCGTTGAAGGGCGTGCGCAGTTCGTGACTCATGTTGGCCAGGAAGGCGCTCTTGGCCTGGCTGGCGCTCTCTGCGCCGATGCGGGCCTCCTGCAGGCGATCGGCCAGATGCTCCAGTTCCCGGCGCCGTCCCATCAATGCTCGAAACTGGCGCAGGGTGACCGCGGCAAAGGCCAGCGTCAACAGGCTCTGGAAGACGGTCAACCCGATGCCCAGCCGGATCTGCAAGGCCGAGGCGTCATTGCGCTGCGCGACCTGTTCTGCGATCTGGTGGTTGGCCGCCAGCGACAAGGCGCTGACCGGCACGCTCAAGGCGTCCAGTTCGGCAAGCAAACGTGCCAGGTGCGTGGCGTCCAATCGCGCGTCGGAGCCTTCGGCCAGGTGTGGGTCGGCCTTGACGAGGAAGGCCCACAAGGCCGCGACGAGTTGAACATGGCTCGCGTTGATCGCCTTGATGTCGTCGGAGCGATCCGGATCCACCAGCGGGACTCGGCTGGCGAAAATCTCGTAGCGTTGGCGCAGCTCACCGGGGCCGATGGATCCCGGGTTCAGGATCGATTCCCGGATCATGCTGCGCAGCCGCAGCAACTCCTTGTCCAACTGGAAGAAGCGCCAGACCAGGCCGTCGCCTTCGTAGCGCACGACATTGTTGAGCAGGGCGGTCTGCTGGTATTGCACCCACGCCACCGCCGCGAAGGCCAGGATCAAGGTGCCGCCAATCACCCACAGCCAGCGCGTGTGTTGCTGCGTGTCGCTGCGGTGGCGAGGGCCGGCGTCGTTCACTTCACCAGCAGGTTGCGCAGTTGCCAAGCCGAGCGACCGTAGTAGCGCTCCGACCGAAGGTCGGCGCTGCTGTCGAAGGGGTAGATGATGAACAGCGGGCCTTTGTCGCGCAGGGGCATGGGCTGGTCATCCATCAATCGGGCCAGCACCACGGAGAACTTCTGGGCATCCTCGGCAGGGATCTCCACCTTGTAGTCGTTGATCGCCACGGCGGTCAACATCTGGCCCGACGCGCCAACCGCCGCCAGAACATCGCGCAACAGCGGACCGGTGAACTTCTTTGGCGCCTTGTACCAGGGTGTTCGCGTGGTGAACGAGAATTGCGGCAGCGCAGCCAGCATGGCCATGTCGAAGTCGGCCCGACCTTCGGCGTTGCGCGAGCCGATGGCGCCACTGACCGTGAGCACCACCTTGCCTTGGGGTGCGTCCAAGGCCCAACCCGCCGTGCAAACCAGCATCCCGAGGGTCATCATGCACCAGCGTCGCGACTGCATGGATTTGAGCGAGTGACACCTGTTTGGGGACATGGCAGATTCCTGTGGTCGGGCTCAAGGGATGCTGGGCGAGCGAGCGGCCTGCCAAGAAATTGAGTTTTCTGCGACCAAAGGATCAATTTTGCAACCTATCCAACCCTTGCCGTCGTGAAAGATGCGCCACATGCACCCAAAACCGCAAGCGTTGGCGATCGAGCACGGGGTAAGCCTGCGCGACCTGAATACCTTTGGCCTGCCCGCGGTGGCGCGGCGCCTGGTGCGCATCGCCGGTGATGCCGATGTGCGTCGGGTGCTCGACCACCCGGAGATCGGTCGGCTGCCGAAGCTCGTGCTGGGTGGCGGCAGCAACCTGGTGCTGACGCGCGACCCCGAGGCGGTCGTGCTGCGCGTGGAGGTGAAAGGCCGCCGCCTGGTCGAGGTGCGCGACGATGCCTGGATCGTGGAGTTCGGTGGCGGTGAATCCTGGCACGACGCCGTGGCATGGACCATCGAGCAAGGCTGGCCCGGCCTGGAGAACCTGGCGCTGATTCCAGGCACGGTGGGCGCAGCGCCGGTGCAGAACATCGGTGCCTATGGCTTGGAGTTGAAGGATCGCTTCGAGTCGCTGGAGGCGGTGAGTCTGATCACGGGCCGCTGCGTCACGTTGGACGCGAAGGCGTGTGCCTTTGCCTATCGCAACAGCGTGTTCAAGCGGTCGGGCCCGGGCGGGCTGGCGGGCAAGTGCCTGATCACCCGGGTGCGCCTGCGCCTGCCTCGACCCTGGGTGCCGTCCCTGGGCTACCTGGACCTGGAACGGCGCATGGCCGACACGGGCAACCACCAACCCGACGCGCGCACGGTCTTCGATTGGGTGTGCGCCATCCGGCGCGACAAACTGCCCGATCCGGCGCAAATCGGCAACGTCGGCAGCTTCTTCAAGAACCCGGTCGTCAGCCTGGAGCAGTGCCGCGACATCATTTCACGCGACCCGCACATCGTGCACTACTTGCTGGCCGATGGTCGTTGCAAACTTGCCGCAGGCTGGCTCATCGACGCCTGTGGGTGGAAGGGCAAGACCGTGGGCCGGGCTGGCGTGTACGAGAAGCAGGCCCTGGTGCTGGTGAACCGGGGGGGGGCCACGGGCGCCGAGGTGGTGACCCTGGCCCGCGCCATCCAGGAAAGCGTGTACGGGCGCTTCGGCATTCGCTTGGAACCCGAGCCGGTGGTGGTCTGAACGATTCATGAAGCTTGTGGCACGGCACCCGGATTCGTTCCGAGTTCTAGGGGACCGGGCGTCCAAACCGGGGCGATTGCGTCAGAAGCTGGGGTAAGCTGACAGGATGACCGCCGATACGCCGCACGTCACGCCCAATGGCAATGCGCTTCCCGCCGGCACCAGGCTGGGCGAGTTCGAGTTGCGCAGCGTCGTCGGGGTGGGTGGCTTCGGCATCGTTTACCTGGCCTTCGACCACGGGCTCGAACGCGAGGTGGCGATCAAGGAATACATGCCCACGTCGCTGGCCGCGCGCACGGCCACACTGCATGTGTCGAGCACCTCGCCCGGCAACGCCGAGACCTTTGCACTCGGCCTGAAGTCCTTCGTCAACGAAGCCCGCTTGCTCGCCCGCTTCGACCATGGCTCGCTGATCAAGGTGCACCGCTTCTGGGAGGAGCGCGGCACCGCCTACATGGTGATGCCGCTGTACCGTGGCCGCACCCTGCGCGAGGTGCGCACGGCCATGCAGGGCGCGCCGGACGAGGCGTGGATGCGCTCCCTGCTGGAGCCCCTGCTCGGAGCGTTGGAGGTGCTGCACCGCGAGGACGTGTTTCACCGCGACATCGCACCCGACAACATCCTGATCGGCGACGATGGCGTGCCCATGCTGCTGGACTTTGGCGCCGCACGCCACGTCATCAGTGACCGCAGCCAGATGCTCACCGCGATCCTCAAGCCCAGCTATGCACCGATCGAACAATACGGTGAATCGCCGAGCCTGCGTCAGGGGGCGTGGACCGATCTGTACGCGCTGGGCGCCACGTTGCACTTCCTGATCACCCAGTCGCCACCGGCGCCCGCGACCACGCGCATGGTGCACGAGGACGCCCCGCCCCTGGCGGCCACGGCCTACCCCAACTTGAGTGAAGGCTTCTTGCGGGTGATCGATTGGATGCTGGCGCCCAGGCCAGCCGATCGACCCAAGTCGGTCGCGGAATTGCGCGAGGTGCTGGCAGGCCGAAAGGCCGTGCCCACGCGCGTCGAGCCGCCTGCGAATGCCGCCTGGCAGCGCACGGCGCCAGTGCCGGCCGGCAGCAGCCCGCCCTCGTCGACATGGCTGCCTGCAACCGCCGCGCAGGATGAGACCATGGACCTGGACCTGACCATGCCGCAACCGATGTCGCTGTCGGTGTCGGCACTGATGTCCTCCACACCGGGGCCGCGCCCGAATACGCCGCCGCCACCACCACCGCCAAAGCCCCCGCCGGTGCCGATTTCGGCGGCCGCGCGCAAGCCCGATGCGGCGGCGCCGATGCTGGCGGCGGGCCTTCCCGTCGAGAAACCCATGGCTTCGTCGGCCTCCAGCGTGCGCTGGGTCGCGGGTGGTGCCGCGGCGCTGCTGCTGGCCGCCGGCGGGTTCTGGGCTCTGCAGCGCGACGGCCAACCCGCAGCACCGGCCGCGGCAGCTTCGGCGCCAACGGAGCCGGTTTCGGTCACGCAAAGTCCGGCGCCCCCGGCCGGCAACTCCAGCCCGTCCTCTGCCGTCGCCGCAGCGTCGTCGGTCGAGGCGCTGCCGGCGCTCACGGCCGCCGGGCCGGGCCCGGCATCCACTGCAGGTGCGGGTCTGGCCGTCGCGTCGCCGGTGGTGGCTGGCACGGCCTCATCGCCGGCCGAGGCGGCTGCGCCCAAGCCGCCGGCGTCGGTCCCGATGGCCGCCGCCAAGGCCACACCCGTCGCTGCGCAGGCGGCTCAGGCCGAACGCGATCGGGCGGCAGCAGCGAACCGGCCACCCGCGAACACCCGTGCCACGCTGGTGCTGCCGACTCGCGAGACACCGCCGCCCATGCTGCCGCGCCTGCCCACCAATGAGCCGACGGCGCCGGCACCGGCACCGGCGCAACGCCCGGCCACCAACTATGGCGGCGAAGCGCCACCCGGTCGCGGCAATGCCACCCGTGCAGTGGACACCCCGGCCGTCATCGAAGCGGCACCACAAACGGCCAGCTCCGGCAACCCGCGCGAGCAGTGTGGCAACCGCTTGCTGTTGGCGCTGCACCTTTGCCTGGTGCGGCAATGCGCGAAGCCGCAATACACCAACCATGAAGAATGCGTGCGGGTACGGCAGATCGAGGAACGCGCCGCACGCACGCCGGGTTAAGCGCGCCCCCCCGGGCCGACGACCTGCGTCGTCCGCCATCCGGCATGCAGGCCGGATGGCCCTCGCCAGCCACAAAGCCCCTTTCGGGCCTTTGTGCGCAGGTTCGGCCCCCCGAGGGGGTGAATCAACTCGGGAGCGGCCCTTCGTTGACTCAAGAGTCCGACGGCCCGAGCCCGGTCACCGCCAACCGGATCGTCGCTCGCTGCCGCTGGCACGCGGGCGCCGCCGGGCCATGCCGTCACGTCGGTGACAAATCGCGGGTTCACGTGGATGCGCCGCTGGCCGCGCTCGGTTAAACCCGCTGCATTGCAGCAACGACGGCCCGGCCTCCACGATGACCACCCCCTCCGCACGCCCGCACCATGCCATCTGGCCCCGCCGCCTGCCGCGTGAATTGGTGCTCCCAGAAACCAGCCTGTGGTTCAACCTGCAGGTGAGCGCCAGGAGATACCCTGCAAAGGACGCGTACCGCTTCTTTGGGCGTGCGCTCAGCTTTGCCGATCTCCTGGCGCAGGCCGAAGCCCTGGCCGGCTGGTTGCAGGCTCACGGCGTGGCCAAAGGCGATCGGGTGATCGTGTTCATGCAGAACTGCCCGCAGTTCGTGGTGGCCGTGCATGCCGTGTTGCGGGCCGATGCCGTGGTGGTGCCGGTCAACCCGATGAACAAGTCCGACGAGTTCGGCCACTACATCGCCGATTCGGGTGCCCGCGTGGCACTGACCACCGCTGACCTGGCTGGCATCGTGGCCCAGGCCAATGCGGAACTGCCGCCGACACAGCAACTGCGGTCCACGGTGGCCACGCGCTTCACCGATGCCATGCCCGACGAGTTGGACCCTGCCGAGGCACCCAGCGAGGCCGTGCTGCAATGGCTGCGCGCCGACCCGCCGCTGCCCCAGGGCACCACGCGCTGGGCCGATGCGCTGCACGCGGGGCATGTGGCGGGGCCGCACACCGCCGGCCCGGACGACATGGCACTGCTGCCCTACACGTCGGGCACCACCGGCCTGCCGAAGGGGTGCATCCACACCCATCGCACGCTGATGCACAACACCATGGGCGGAAGCGTCTGGGGGCACGGCGGGCCCGAGGTGGTGTCGCTTGGGGTGGTGCCCATGTTCCACATCACCGGGTTCATCTATGGCGCGCTGGGCTCGGTGGCTGGAGGCAGCACCACGGTGATCCTGCCGCGCTGGGACCGCGACCTGGCCGGTCGCCTGATCTCGCGTCACCGCGTGACCCATTGGACCTGCATCCCGACCATGATCATCGACTTGTTCGGCAGCCCCAACTACCCGGGCTTCGACCTGTCCAGCTTGAAATTCCTGTCCGGCGGTGGAGCGGCCATGCCGCAAGCGGTGGCCGAACGACTGCAGAAGGAATTCGGCATCACCTTTGCCGAGGGCTACGGCCTCACCGAGACCGCTGCGCCCAGCCATTCCAACCCACCCGAACGTGCCAAGCTGCAGTGTCTGGGCATTCCGATCTTCGGCGTTGATTCGCGCATCGTCGATCCGGAAACGCTGCGCGAGTTGCCGATCGGTGAGACCGGTGAGATCGTCACCCATGGGCCGCAGGTGTTCAAGGGCTACTGGGGCCACCCTGGGGCCACGCAATCGGCCTTCTTCGAATTGGACGGCAAGTCGTTCTTCCGCACCGGGGACCTGGGGCGCATGGATGAGGAGGGCTACTTCTTCATCACGGATCGGCTCAAGCGCATGATCAATGCCAGCGGTTTCAAGGTCTGGCCGAGCGAAGTCGAGTTGCTGCTGTTCAAGTGCCCGCTGGTGCAGGAAGCCTGCGTGATTCCCAGCCGCGACGCCTACCGTGGTGAGACCGTCAAGGCCGTGGTGGTGCTGCGGGCCGAGGCACGGGGCCATGCCAGGGCCGACGACATCATCGCCTGGGCACGCGAGCACATGGCCGCCTACAAGGTGCCGCGCATCGTGGAGTTCGTCGATGCATTGCCCAAGAGCGGCTCAGGCAAGGTGATGTGGCGGCAATTGCAGGAAAAGGAAGCGTCCGCCTGAGGGGTCGTGCACGCGGCGGCGGGGCCACCGATGTGATGGCGACAACGCAGGGCGTGTACCTGGCGCCTCAGCGGTGCAGCAAGTCCTGCGTCTCAGGATGGCGGCGCATGTAGACGCGCACATAGCTGCACAGGGGCAGCACGCGCAGATCATGCGCACGCGCGTGGTCCAGCGCGGCGCGCACCAGCGCTGCCGCGATGCCGCGGCCCTCGAGCCGGCGCGGCACGCCGGTGTGCGTCAGACGCATGACCTGGCCGGCCAGGTCGTAGCAGGCTTCGCATTGCAGGTCGTCCACCCGCATTTCGAAGCGCCGGTTCGCCAGGTCGTGGTGGACGGGAGGCAGCGTCGGTTCCATGGCCGTCATCGGTGCGCCAGGCGTTGCCACAGGTAGGCGAATTCCAGCGCCTGCATGTCCGCCCGCTGGGCGTTGTCGGCGGCACCGCCGTGGCCGCCTTCGATGTTCTCGTAGTACAGCAGCTCGTGGCCTTGTTCGATCATTCGGGCCGCCATCTTGCGGGCATGACCAGGGTGCACCCGGTCGTCCCGGGTCGAGGTGATGAACAGCGGCGACGGGTACTTCACGCCAGGCCTCACGTTCTGATAGGGGCTGTACGGTTCGATCCAGGCCCATTCGGCCGGCAGGTCGGGGTCGCCGTACTCGGCCATCCAGGAGGCGCCAGCCAGCAGCCTGTGATAGCGGCGCATGTCGAGCAGCGGCACCTGGCAGACCACCGCGTTGAACAGCTCGGGCCGCTGCACCATCACCGCGCCCACCAGCAGCCCACCATTGCTGCCGCCTTGGATGCCCAGCTGTCGTGGATTGGTGACCTTCTGCGCGATCAGGTCCTCGGCCACGGCGATGAAGTCGTCGTAGCTCTTCTGTTTATGCGCCTTGGTGGCGGCCTGGTGCCAGCCCGGCCCAAACTCGCCGCCACCGCGGATGTTGGCCACCACCAGGACGCCACCCTGCTCGTACCAGGCCGCGCCCATGGCGCCGGAGTACCAGGGGTTGAGGGGCACCTCGAAGCCGCCGTAGCCATACAACAGTGTCGGATTGATGCCGTTGGCTTTGGCGTCCTTGGGCCAGACCACGAAGTAGGGGACGCGCGTCCCGTCCTTGGAGGTGGCAAAGCGCTGTTCGGCGCGCATGCCGTCGCTGTCAAAGAACCTTGGGCGCGACTTCAGCAGCTCCAGCGTGTCACCGCCCGTGTCGCCGAGCGAGAGCGTGTCCGGCGTGAGGAAATCGGTATATGAAACGGTGTAGGCCTCGGCCAGCGGGTCGCTGGCGCCGAGCTGGGGGTCGTGCAGGCCTTGAACCGACAGGGTGCCCGGGAATGGGGCTCGGATGGGCTGGCCGGCCCAGCGCCCATCCTTCAAGGCCCAACGTTCCGCCCGACCCGCCACATTGTCATGCAGATTCACCAGCACCTGGTCGCGCGTCAAGGAAAAGTCCGCCAAGGCCCGCGTGTCCGTGGGTGTGAACAGCGCCTGGAAGCTGCGCTCGCCGGCCAGGTAAGCCTTGACAGTCGTGATCAACAGCGATCCCTGTCGCCAGGTTCTGTCGCCGACCGCCCAGTCGCTGCGCAGTTCGATCAGCAGCTGGTCGCGCCAGAAGTGCAGCTGCGCATCCAGCGGCTTGTCGATGGGCTGCAGATGCTCGTCGTGCCACAGCCAGGTCTGGCTGGTGTAGAAGTCCAATGCGCGCTGGAACACCACACGTTCGTGGCCGGGCGTGCGGTCGACCCAGGCGCCGGCCGCCACATCGGTCTTCTCGGCTTCGAACACGGTCCGGGCCTCGGCCAGCGGCTGTCCGCGTTGCCAACGCTTGACGATGCGCGGGTAGCCAGATTCGGTGAGCGTGCCAGGCCCGAAGTCGGTGCCCACCAGCAGCGTGTCGCGCTTCAGCCAATGCACGCTGGACTTCGCTTCTGGCAGCGCGAATCCACCCTCGACAAAGGCCTTGCGATCGACATCGAACTCCCGCACCACCGTGGCATCGGCGCCACCGCGGGACAATTTGATCAGGCACTCGGCATCATTGGGGCCCAGGCAGGCTGCGCCAGCCCATACCCAGTTCTCGCCCTCGGCATGTCCCAGCGCGTCCAAGTCCAGCACGGTCTCCCACGCCGGCAGCGGTTTGCGGTATTCGGCCAACGAGGTGCGCCGCCACAGGCCGCGGGGATGGCGCTCGTCCTGCCAGAGGTTGTAGAGCCAGTCGCCGCGCCGGGTGAACAAGGGGATGCGGTCGCGCGAGTCGAGGATGCTCTTGAGACGGCTTCGGGTGGCGTCGAATCCCGGTGTGGCGTCCAGGGCCCGGCGGGTGACGGCGTTGCGTTCGCGCACCCAGGCCAGGGCTTTGTCGCCCTGCACTGCTTCCAGCCAGACAAAGGGATCTTCGGGGTGGGGCGTCGGTTCGGCGTTGGCAAGGGTCATGGGGCTGATGGCCAGCAGCAGGGCCAGTACGAACTCGTGGCGCGGGCGTTTCATGGCGCGCAGGGATGGTGGGGCCCGAGGCACAGCGGTGTCCGGATGACAGGGTGGCGACCAGAGCTGCAAGGCATGCGCTTGCTCAGGCCCCGCCGCTCCACAGGGCTTCGGGCACCACCTCCACAGACTGCCCGGTGTCGCTGACCCAGATGTGCCCGTCCTGGATCGTCAACTGCAGTTGCATCGAGCGATTGGCCATCTTGGCCAAGGCCTGCGACTGGTCTGCCGGCAGGCGCCAAACGGCCAGGTTGCGCAAACGAGTCACCTTGTTGGCCATGCCCTGCCACCAGATCATCGCGGCCTGCGCATAGATGTACAAGGTGACCCGGTCGGCGCGGCCACAAGCCTTGGACAGGCGCCGGTCGTCGGGTTGGCCCACCTCGATCCAGTGGATCACCCGTTCGGTCAGGTCGCGATGCCAGAGATCGGGCTCGTCACTGTCGGCCAACCCGCGCGCACTCTGCAGCGTGCCGTGCAGGTCGTCGGCGGTGACGTTCAGCGCATAGGCCAGCAGACGAACCATCAGCCGCTCTTCGGTCTCGGAGGGGTGCAGGGCCAGCGTCAGCGAATGGTCGCCATAGATCTGGCGGTCCATGTCGGCGATCTGCAGATTGGCTTTGTAGATGGTGGATTTGAGGGCCATCGATGGCGGACCGGGTCGGTAGTACGGGCCGCCGCGGGGCCGACGGGGAAGGCGGCACTGTGCCACAGGCCAGGCGGCCCATGGCCGCGCGCCGCCGGGGCTTGGTCGGCAACGCGGGGAAGGACTTCAGACCTGGCCTGCCTTGAAGGTGTCGCATTGCGACATCTGCCCGCTGGCCATGCCGCGCTTGAACCAGCTCACGCGCTGCGCGCTGCTGCCATGGGTAAAGCTCTCGGGGACCACGCGGCCTTGGGCATTGCGCTGCAGCGTGTCGTCGCCGATCTGCGAGGCCGCGTTCAGCGCCTCCTCGATGTCACCAGGCTGCAGGATCTGCTTGTTCTGGTTGGCATGGAATGCCCAGACACCCGCCAGGCAATCGGCCTGCAATTCCAGCCGCACCGACAAGGCGTTGGCATTGCGCTCGTTGGTGCGCTGGCGCGCCTGGTCCACTTTGCCGCTGATGCCAAGCTGGTTCTGCACGTGGTGGCCAATCTCGTGCGCGATCACGTAGGCCTGCGCAAAATCGCCCGGTGCGCCAAGGCGCGTGCGCATGGTTTCGTAGAAGCTCAGGTCGATGTAGACCTTTTCGTCGCCGGGGCAGTAGAACGGCCCCATGGCCGCCTGGCCGGTGCCGCAGGCGGTGGCCTCGCGGCCACGGTACAGGCGCAGCTTGGGGTCGCGGTAGTTGGCGCCCATGGCAGTGAACTGCGCACGCCACACATCCTCGGTGCTGGCCAGCACCTTCTTCACGAAATGCACCTGCGGGTCGTCTTGCGCAGGCGTCGGGTGAGCCGCCTGCTGCTGCGCCACCGGGGCACCGTCACCGACGCCACCCAGCACACCGATGATGGTGAGCGGATTGATGCCGAAGATCCAGCCACCCAGCAGTGCAATGACGATGGTGCCCAGGCCGATGCTGCGACCGCCGAGCATGCTGCCGCCTCCGCCTCCGCCGCCGCGGTTGTCCTCGACGTTGTCGCTCTCGCGCTCTCCATCCATCTTCATGTCGTCGACTCCTGCTGAGCGTTCATCGGGGTGGTGTTGACCAGCGCCGCGGCAAAGCCGGGCACTGCCGCGCCAGAGATGCTGCGGCACCAGCACCGGCCAGGTGCCATCCGCTGGCATGGGATTCTGCCTGTGCCCGAGGATGGCATCGTGCACCCCTTCACCTTTGCAGCAGGCTCTGCGGTGGCATCATGCACCGCTTCGCAATCCCGGCCGGGACACCGGCCATCACCCGCCATGGATGCCGAGACGAACGCCCTGCTCGCGGATTGGGACCTGCCCTTCGGCTTGCCGCCCTTTGGCCAGATCCTGGCTCACCAGTTCAAGCCCGCGCTGGAGCTGGCCATGGGCCAGCATCGCGATCAGGTGCAGTCCATTGCCACCAATCCTTCGCTGCCCGACTTCGAGAATACCGTCGAAGCCTTGGACCGCGCAGGCGATCGGCTGGGGCGCATCGAGGCGGTGTTTCATGGTTTGGGCGCCTCGTTCACCTCGCCCGAGTTGCAGGCCATCCAGCGCGAAATGGCCGCTCCGGTGGCCGCGCACTGGAGTGCGGTGTACCAGGATGCCGCGCTGTTTGCGCGTCTGGACGAGGTGCATCGCCAGCGCGCAACGCTGGCGCTGACGCCGGAACAGCAGCGACTGGTCGAGCGCCTGCACCGCGACTGTGTGCGCGCGGGTGCACAGCTGGCACCGGAGCCACGGGCGCGCTTTGCGCAAATCCAGCAGCTGTTGGCACAGCTGAACACGCGCTTCGGCCAGAACGTGTTGCTGGACGAGTCCAGCTTCAATCTGCCGCTGCCCGATGCTGCGGCACAGGCGGGCCTGCCGGACTTCTTACTGGCGGCCGCGCGCCAGGCGGCGGCCGACCGCAAGCTGGGTGAGGTGCCGGTGATCACCTTGTCGCGATCCTTGATCGTGCCCTTCCTGAGCTTCTCGACGCGGCGTGATCTGCGTGAGCAGGCCTGGGCCGCCTGGGTGGGGCGCGGCGAGCAAGCCGGGCCGAGCGACAACCGCGGCGTGGCCGCGCAGATCCTGCGTTTGCGACAAGAACAGGCGCAGTTGCTGGGCCATGCCCACTATGCCGAGTTGAACCTCGTCGACACCATGGCCCGCACCACCGACCGCGTCTGGGCCTTGCTGGACGAGGTCTGGCAGCGTGCGATGCCCGCCCTGGAACGCGAGCGAGCCCTGCTGCAGCAGGCCATGGCCGAGGCCGGTGCACCCGGCCCGATCGAGCCCTGGGACTGGCGCTTCTGGGCCGAGCGCGTGCGCCAGACCCGGTTTGCATTGGATGAGGCCGACATCAAGCCGTATTTCGCGTTGCCCAACATGGTCGCGGCGGTGTTCGACTGTGCCGAGCGGTTATTCGGTCTGAGATTTTCTCGCCGCGACGACCTGCAGGCCTACCACCCGGACGTGGTGCCCTACGAAGTGAGCGACCGATCGGGCATGGCGATCGGGCTGTTCCTGCACGACAACTTCGGACGGCCCGAGAAGCGCAGCGGTGCCTGGATGAGCGCTTTGCGCTGGCAGCACCGCAACACTGGTGCCGGGCAGCCGCCCACGCTGCCGGTCATCGTGAACAACAACAACTTCGCCAAGGCTGCGCCGGGTGAGCCCACGCTGCTGTCGCTGGACGACGTGCGCACGCTGTTCCACGAATTTGGCCATGGCCTGCACGGCCTGTTGTCGGATGTGGGCTATGTGCGCCTGTCCGGCACCAAGGTGCTGCGCGACTTCGTCGAGCTGCCTTCGCAGTTGTTCGAGCACTGGGGCGAGGAACGCGGCGTGCTTCGCAAGCACGCCCGTCACCACCTCACCGGCCAGGCCATTCCCGAAGCGGTGATGGACCGCATGGAGGCTGCGCGCAAGTTCGGCAGCGCCTACGAGACGATGCGCTATGCCGCCAGTGCCATCGTCGACATGGCCGCGCACGAGCGCGCCGAACCCATCGATGACCTCGTTGCGTTCGAGGCGCGCGTGATGGCCGAGCGCGGCCTGCCGCGTGAGGTGGGCATGAACCACCGCCTGCCGCATTTCCAGCACCTGTTCTCGGGCTCGGGCTACGCCGCGGGCTACTACGTCTATCTGTGGGCCGAGGTGCTGGACGCCGACGCCTATGAGGCGTTTGTGGAGGCCGGCAATCCGTTCGATGCGGCGGTGGCCGAGCGGCTGATGCGCTGCATCTACAGCCGTGGCGACAGTGTGGAGCCCGGTGCTGCGTACCGGGCGTTCCGCGGGCGCGACGCGCGCCTCGAGCCGATGTTGCGCGGGCGTGGGCTGATGGACTGATCAGCCGGAACCCGTTCGGCGCCCGAAACGACAAAGCCCACCGAATGGTGGGCTCTCGCGCTGATGCCGAAGCGGGCCATGCAGGCCCGCCGCGATCACTTGAGCTTCATTTCCTTGTACAGCACGTGCTTGCGTGCCTTCGGATCGAATTTCATGAATTCCAGCTTGCCGGGCGTGGTCTTCTTGTTCTTGGCCGTGGTGTAGAAGTGACCGGTGCCGGCCGTGGATTCCAGCTTGATCTTTTCGCGTCCGCCTTTGGCTGCCATGGTGTGCTCCTGGTGTGCGGTGTGGGGATCAGAGGGCGTGCTTGGCGCGCAGGTCGGCAACGATCTTGTCGATGCCCACCTTGTCGATCAGGCGCAGCGCCGCACTGGTCACGCGCAGGCGCACCCAGCGGTTCTCGCTCTCGACCCAGAAGCGGCGGTACTGCAGATTGGGCAGCCAGCGACGCTTGGTCTTGTTGTTGGCGTGGGAAACCGAGTGACCCACCATCGGGCCTTTGCCCGTAACCTGACAGACGCGTGCCATGACGCTTCTCCTGCAACTGTGACGATTTCAGCACGGTGATCAGAGCAGGCCTGCGCAGACATCGCGCCGCTTGGGTGACCACCCTTGAGTTTGTAGGGCAGCTTGCGCCACCCTGCCATTGCAGCCCTCAAGCGTCTTGTTCAAACGCCTGGACCTGTCGCGCACCTCAGACGCACTTCGCAGTCTGCAGCACGCGCCAAGCTGGCCAACATTGGCAAAGACCGCGATTATAGCCAGAAATGAATTCGCGTCGAGATCAGGCGTTCTGGTCCAGGTAGCGTTGGGCATCAAGCGCCGCCATGCAGCCGGTGCCGGCCGAGGTGATGGCCTGCCGGTAGATGTGGTCCTGCACGTCGCCGGCCGCGAAGACGCCGGGCACGCTGGTCATGGTGGCAAAGCCATCGAGGCCAGTGCGGGTGACGATGTAGCCATCCTTCATCTGCAACTGGCCCTTGAAGATGTCGGTGTTGGGCTGGTGACCGATGGCGATGAAGCAGCCCTTGAGCGTCAGCGTCTCGGTGGCGTCGGATTCGGTGGCCTTCAGGCGCACGCCGGTCACGCCGCTGGCGTCGCCCAGCACCTCGTCGAGCGTGCGGTGCAGGTGCAACTCGATCTTGCCGGCAGCCACCTTCTCGTGCAGCTTGTCGATCATGATGGGCTCGGCGCGGAACTTGTCGCGCCGATGCACCAGGTGCACCTTGCTGGCGATGTTCGACAGGTACAGCGCTTCCTCCACCGCGGTGTTGCCGCCACCGACCACCGCCACCGTCTCGCCGCGGTAGAAGAATCCGTCGCAGGTGGCACAGCCGCTCACGCCACGGCCCATGAAGTCCTGCTCCGACGCCAGGCCCAGGTATTTGGCGCTGGCGCCCGTGGCAATGATCAGTGCATCGCAGGTGTAGCGCTCGCTGTCGCCCTTCAGCCGGAACGGGCGCGCTGACAGGTCCACTTCGGTGATCTGGTCGAACACCATGCGCGTGTTGAAGCGCTCGGCGTGTTGCTGGAAGCGCTGCATCAGCTCGGGGCCCTGCACGCCCATCACGTCGGCAGGCCAGTTGTCCACTTCGGTGGTGGTCATCAACTGGCCACCCTGCGCCAGGCCGGTGATCATCACAGGCGACAGGTTGGCGCGCGCGGCATAGATGGCAGCGGTGTAGCCGGCCGGGCCGGAGCCGAGGATCAACACCTGGGCGTGCGTGGGGGTGGCGGTCATGGTGGGTGCTGGCTTCCAGAAATGGGCTGAGGCGCTGTGCCGCGAGGGCATCCAACAGTCGCGGGATTCTCACATGGGGGTCGATCCCTGTGACGTCAAGGCCATCCATCGGCACAATAGTCGTCTGACAGAATCTGGTGGCCCAAGCCACCGCGGGGCTGAGTCGCCTTCAAAGGCCGGGCAGCCACGACCAAACCGTCCAAGTCAGAAGAGGGGATCCCGCCATGTCGATGTTGACGAATCTCGATTTGATTCGCCGCGTGCCCTTGTTTTCGCTGCTCACGAACGACCAGGCGCAGGCCATTGCCGACAGCGTGGTCAAGCGGCGGTTTCGCCGCGGTGAACTGGTGGTCGAGCAGGGCCGCAAGAGCAATGCGCTGTTCATCCTGCTCAACGGCCGCGCCCGGGTGCTGACGTCCGACACGCGCGGCCGCGAGGTCATCCTGGCGGTGCTGGAGTCTGGCGACTACGTGGGCGAAATGAGCCTGATCGACAACGAGGCCCACTCGGCCACCGTGCGCTGCGAGATCCAGACCGACATGCTCATCCTGGGCCGCGCCGACTTTGCGCGCTGTCTGCCCGAGAACTCCACGCTGTCCTACGCCATCCTGCGTGGTCTGGTGCGGCGCCTGCGCCATGCCGATCGCCAGATCGAGTCGCTGGCCCTGCTGGATGTGTACGGCCGTGTGGCGCGGACCTTGCTCGAAATGGCCGAAGAGGTGAACGGCGTCAAGCTGATCCGCAACAAGGTCTCGCGCCAGGACATGGCCAAGGTGGTGGGTGCGTCTCGCGAGATGGTCAGCCGGGTGATGAAGGACTTGGAAGAGCGCGGCGTCATCGAGACGCAGGACAACGGCTCGGTGATCATCAAGGAACGCGCACCCCAGCCCGAGTGACTGGCCGCGCCCGACCGCGGGCCGCGCGACGCGCTGCTGCTGACTTCGCCGATGGGCCCGATGCGCCACAATCGTCGGCATGACATTTTCGCTCGGTACCTTGGGCAGCGAGGGCGCGACCGACGCGCCGGCTTCAGCGTCTCTAGCGCCTCGTTGGCGAACCCAATTGGGCTTGTTGATCGGCGCGGTGTCGTGGTTGCTGCTGCTGCTGTCGCTGCTCACGCACAAGGCGTCTGACCCGGGCTTTTCCACGTCGGGTTTGGGTGGCCCGGTGCTGAACAAGGCCGGCGCGCTCGGTGCCTGGGTGTCCGACCTGGCTTACTTCGCCTTCGGCTATTCGGCCTGGTGGGGCCCGCTGGTGGCTTTGCGCAGTTGGTTGTCCAGCCTGGCGGACGCCCTGCGTGGGCCACACGACGATGATCCACGCGGCACCGTGGCCCGGGTCTGGGGCGGGCTGTGCCTGCTGTTGCTGGCCAGCTGCGCCTTGGAGTGGACCCGCCTGTACCGGCTCGACGCCTTGCTGCCCGGTGGCCAGGCCGGCGGCGCCTTGGGCCAGATGGCGGGCCGTGCATCCATGACTTGGCTGGGCTTTGCGGGATCGGGCGTGCTGTGGATCGCGGCCTTGGTGGCTGGTTTGTCCCTGTCGTTCCGCTTCTCGTGGCCGCAGTTCGCGGAATCGCTCGGCGCCTGGATCGAAGGATTTGGCGCACGGCGCACCGAGGCGCGCGAGCGCCAGGAGGATGAGCGCATCGGTGAGGTGGCCATGCGCGAGCGCGAGCAGGTAGTCGACGAGGTGCGAGCCGAGGTGGAAGACCACACGCCCATCGTCATCGAACCCGCGATCATGGAGGTGCCCAGGTCCACCCGCGTGGCCAAGGAGCGCCAGAAGCCCCTGTTCGTCGAACTGGCCGACACCAAGCTGCCACAGGTGGATCTGCTCGATGCTGCACCCACCCGGCAGGAGAGCGTGCCGCCCGAATCGCTGGAAATGACCTCGCGCATGATCGAGAAGAAGTTGCGCGACTTCGGCGTGGAGGTGCGCGTGGTGGCCGCCTCGCCCGGCCCGGTGATCACGCGCTACGAGATCGAGCCGGCCACCGGCGTGAAGGGGTCGCAGGTCGTGAATCTGGCCAAGGACCTGGCGCGCTCGCTGTCGCTGGTCAGCATTCGCGTGGTGGAGATCATCCCGGGCCGCACCACCATGGCGCTGGAGTTGCCCAACGCGCGCCGGCAGATGATCCGATTGGCCGAGATCCTGGGCTCGCAGATCTACAACGATGCCGCGTCGCAATTGACGATGGGCCTGGGCAAGGACATCGTCGGCGCACCGGTGGTGGCCGACCTGGCCAAGATGCCGCACTGCCTGGTGGCCGGCACCACCGGCTCGGGCAAGTCGGTGGGCATCAACGCCATGATCCTCAGCCTGCTTTACAAGGCCGAGGCGCGCGACGTGCGTCTGATCATGGTCGATCCGAAGATGCTGGAGCTCAGCGTCTACGAGGGGATCCCGCACCTGTTGTGTCCGGTGGTCACCGACATGAAGCAGGCCGCCAATGCGCTCAACTGGTGTGTTGGGGAGATGGAGCGCCGCTACAAGCTGATGAGCAAGATGGGCGTGCGCAACCTGGCCGGCTTCAACAAGAAGCTGGACGAGGCCAAGGCCCGTGGCGAGCTGATCGGCAACCCCTTCAGCCTGACCCCCGAGGCGCCCGAGCCGCTGGAGCGCCTGCCCTTCGTGGTGGTGGTGATCGACGAGTTGGCCGATCTGATGATGGTGGTGGGCAAGAAGATCGAGGAGTTGATCGCCCGCCTGGCCCAGAAGGCGCGCGCCTCGGGCATCCATCTGATCCTGGCCACGCAGCGGCCCAGCGTGGACGTGATCACGGGCCTGATCAAGGCCAACATCCCGACGCGCCTGAGCTTCCAGGTCAGCAGCAAGATCGACAGCCGCACCATCCTCGACCAGATGGGTGCCGAGGCGCTGCTGGGGCAGGGCGACATGCTCTACCTGACGCCGGGCGGCGGTGTGCCGGTGCGCGTGCACGGCGCCTTTGTCAGCGATGACGAGGTGCACCGCGTTGTGGAGTATCTGAAGAGCCAGGGCGAACCGAACTACATCGAGGGCATCCTCGAAGGCGGAACGCTCGACGGCGATGCCGAGGGCGGCCCCGGCGCGCCAGGCGCTGCAGATGGAGAGGCCGACCCCATGTACGACCAGGCCGTGGCGATTGTGTTGCAGCACCGCAAGGCATCGATTTCGCTCGTGCAGCGGCACTTGCGCATCGGCTACAACCGCGCGGCGCGGCTGCTGGAGCAAATGGAGAAGTCCGGTCTGGTCTCGTCCATGTCCACCAATGGCAACCGCGACCTGCTGTTGCCCAAGCGCGAGGAATGAAGCCACTGTGAACGCGGCGATGAAGGCAAGGCGCAAGACCTGGGTCGCGGCGTTGCTGGGGCTGGGTGCCCTGGCGATTCAGTGGCCCGCGCACGCGGATGCGCTGGACACCTTGCGCGAGTTCTCACGCGATGTGAAGTCGGGCCGCGCCGAGTTCACGCAGACCGTCACTTCACCCGATGGCGTCAAGAAGAAGGTGTCCAGCGGCAGCTTCGAATTCGCGCGGCCCAACCGCTTTCGCTTTGCCTACAAGAAGCCATTCGAGCAGTTGATCGTCAGCGACGGCAAGACGGTCTGGCTGCACGATGTCGACCTGAACCAGGTGAGCATTCGCCCCTACGATCAGGCGTTGGGGGCCACGCCGGCGGCGCTGCTGTCGGGTGCCGGGCTGGAACGCGATTTCACGCTGAACGCGCAGCCTTCGCGCGACGGACTCGATTGGGTGCGGGCCGTACCCAAGGTCAAGGGCGGCAACATCGAGTCCGTGCAGATTGGTTTCAAAGGTCATGCCCTGGCGGCGCTGGAACTGCAGGACGCGTTCGGGCAACGGTCGGTGATCCAGTTCGGCGAGGTGGCGGCCAACGTGACCATTGCCGAGGCCAGTTTCAAGCTGGTGCCGCCCAAGGGGGCGGACGTGGTCGAGCAGCGCTGAGCCGCCTGTTGCGGCGGCCTTGGGGCGCTCAATAGCGCACGGACACCCCAAACGCGCAGGCCCAGTCGGGCGTGTGCCGGTTCAGTCCGCGTTGCAGCGACAGGTCCAGCTGAAGGTCGGGGTTCAGGGCCCAGGTCAGTCCGGTGTCGAAGGTGGCGATGGTGCCGCCACGCGACTTCGAGGCGATGCGCTGGCCCGCCAACTCGACAAAGCCGCGCCAACGGGCTGCCAGTTCGGTGCTGGCGGTCAGCGCCAGGATGCCGGCAACGAAGTGCCGACCCTGCTCGTCGGTGTCCCTGGCGATGCCGGGCATCAGGCCCACGGACCATTCACCGGGAAGCTCCCACTCGGCGACATAGCGCAAGGACGGGCGCAGGCCTTGACCTCGGAACGCGGCAGACCCGCTGTCGATGTCCAGGTGCAGCAACCATGCGGTTGAGGCTTGCCCGGTCTTCTCGTCACCGTCCTGGCGATGCCATTTCAGGCCCAGCGCCACATCGGAAGTTCCTCGCTCGTTCACCGTGATGCCGGTGCCGAGGTTGGTGGCTTTGGAGTGCAGCAGTCCATCGGCCTCGATGCGCGCCTCGAGTTCGTGGCCGAGCCCGATTCGCAACAGGGTCGGTGTCGAGCGGGTGCGGCTCTTTGCGCCTGAGCTGCGGTCGCGCTCGATGGCGAACCCGGCCTCCAGTTGAGCCCGACCGACTGGAATCACATCCGAGGATTCGACAAAGTCAGGCCGATCGGTGCTGATGGCCTCTTCGGCGCGGACCGGCAGCAGCCCTGTGGCCAGTGCCGTTGCCAACAATCGGCAGGCAAGGGTCGTGGTGCGTTGCATCGAGGCTCCCCTGATCAGCTTGGTTGGCGCATCAGTGCAGTATCTGCTCGATCAGGCCCATTTCGTCGCTGGACATCAGTTGCTCGATGTCCATCAGGATCAGCATGCGCTCGCTGTCGCCGGTCTTCACCGTGCCCAGGCCGGTGATGTAGGTCGAATCGATCGTGCCATTGAACTCGGGTGCGGGCTTGATCTGGTCGGCGCCCAGTTCGAGCACGTCACTGACCGAGTCCACGACGATACCGACGGTGCGACCCACGACGTTGAGGATGATGACCACGGTGAAGGCGTCGTACTTGATGTCGTCCAAGGCAAAGCGCACGCGCATGTCGACGATGGGCACGATCACGCCACGCAGGTTCACCACGCCTTTCATGAATGACGGGGCGTTGGCGATGCGGGTGGGTTGCTCGTAGCCGCGGATCTCCTGCACCTTGAGGATGTCGATGCCGTACTCCTCGGCCCCCAGCGTGAAGGACAGCACCTCCCGCGGCGTGGCCTGGATGGCGGCGGATGCGGCGGAGGTCCTGGACTGGGATTCGCGGGTGGCGATGGTGCTCATGGGGTTTCCTCGACAAGGTTGACAGGGTGAGGCACGGCGGACGCAAGCTCGCGTCCCCGCCTGGTCTGCGCCAGTGTGCTCGGCCGTCGCCCAGCCAAAGTCCGGAGCAGGGCGGGTTTGACAGCCCAGTTCCTCGCGCTGAGACAATCCACCCATGGCGAACCAGGAAACGCTCTTCGCACCCGAGGGCAACGAATCCGTTGTCCCGCCGGTCTCAGCGCCGCTGGCCGAGCGCATGCGTCCCCGCACGCTGGATCAAGTCATCGGACAAACCCATTTGCTGGGGCATGGCAAGCCGCTGCGGGTGGCCTTCGAGACCGGCCGCCTGCATTCGATGATCCTCTGGGGTCCGCCGGGGGTGGGCAAGACCACCCTGGCGCGTCTGGTGGCGGGGGCCGTGAGCTCGCAGTTCATCGTGCTGTCGGCCGTGTTGGCGGGCGTCAAGGACATCCGCGAGGCCGTCGACCAGGCGCGGGCCGCACGCCAGGCAGGCCGGGGCACGGTGGTGTTCGTCGACGAGGTACACCGATTCAACAAGGCCCAGCAGGACGCGTTCCTGCCCCATGTGGAATCGGGCCTGTTCACCTTCATCGGCGCCACCACCGAGAACCCGTCCTTCGAGGTCAATTCGGCGTTGCTGTCGCGCGCCACGGTGCATGTGCTCAAGCCGCTGGATGGGCCAGACCTGGCGCGGCTGGCCGAAAGCGCGCGCGTGGCCATGGGAGCGCCAGCGCTGACCGCTGCCGCGTGCGATCGACTCGTGGGCCACGCCGACGGCGACGCGCGCCGCTTGCTCAACGCCTGCGAGACCGTGTTCGAGCTGGCCGCGGGCACGGACCTGATCGACGAGCCCTTGCTCGAGCAGGCGCTGGGCGAGGCATTGCGCCGCTACGACAAGGGCGGTGATCAGTTCTACGACAGCATCTCCGCGCTGCACAAGTCGGTGCGCGGCTCGAGCCCCGATGCAGCGCTTTACTGGCTGGCTCGCATGCTCGATGGTGGTGCGGACCCGCGCTATGTGGCGCGACGAGTCATCCGCATGGCCAGCGAGGACATCGGCCTGGCCGACCCACGTGCCCAGATGCTCGCATTGCAGGCCGCCGAGGTGTATGAGCGACTGGGCTCGCCCGAGGGCGAACTGGCCTTGGCGCAGGCGGTGGTGTACCTGGCGGTGGCGCCCAAGTCCAATGCGGTCTACACCGCCTGGAATGCGGTGCGCGCCCTGGTCAAGGCCGACCTGACGCGCCCGGTGCCGCTGCACCTGCGCAATGCACCCACGCGGCTGATGAAGCAACTGGACCACGGCAAGGACTATCGCTACGCGCACGAGGAGCCCGGTGGCTACGCGGCAGGCGAGAACTATCTGCCCGACGGCCTGCCCCAGCGGCGCTTCTATGAGCCGGTTGCACGGGGTTTGGAGATCCGCATCGGCGAACGCCTGGCGGAATGGCGTGCCTTGGACGACGCGGCGAAGAATCCTCGGTAGCGGCCGCAAATACCGAGGGTTGTTCGGATTCTGCGAGGGAATGTCCCCGCGTTTCGTTCGTGGGCACAACCCTAGAATCCCGCCCAGCCTGCCAGCACCACTCGGTTTGCAGGCACAGACATTGCATAACAAGCCGCGGCCACACGCCGTGGTGACAGTAGGAGACGCCCCCGATGGACACTCTTGTGCAACAGATCATCAATGGTCTGGTGCTGGGCAGCATGTACGCGCTCGTGGCACTGGGCTATACGATGGTCTACGGGATCATCAACCTCATCAACTTCGCGCACGGCGAGGTCCTGATGGTGGGGGCCCTCACCAGTTGGACCGTGATCCAGGTGCTGGGCGGCGCCGGGCTGCCGGGCTGGGTGCTGCTGCTGATCTCGCTGGTGGCCGCCATCGTGGTGTGCACGCTGCTGAATTTCGCCATCGAGAAGATCGCTTACAAACCCCTGCGCAATGCGCCGCGCCTGGCGCCACTGATCACCGCGATGGGCATGAGCCTGCTGCTGCAGACCCTGGCCATGATCATCTGGAAGCCCAACACCAAGCCCTACCCCATCCTGCTGCCGTCCGAGCCCTTCTTCATCGGCGGTGCGGTCATCAACCTCACCCAGATCATCATCCTCATCGTCACGGCGGTCACCCTCGCCGGGCTGATGTACCTGGTCAACCACACCAAGCTCGGCCGGGCCATGCGGGCCACGGCCGAGAACCCGCGGGTGGCCTCGCTGATGGGCGTCAAGCCCGACATGGTGATCTCCGCCACCTTCATCATCGGCGCCGCGCTGGCCGCGCTGGCGGGGGTGATGTATGCGGCCAACTACGGCTCGGTGCAGCACACCATGGGCTTCCTGCCGGGCCTGAAGGCCTTCACGGCGGCCGTGTTCGGCGGCATCGGCAACCTGGCCGGCGCGGTCGTAGGCGGCATCCTGCTGGGTCTGATCGAGGCGCTGGGCGCCGGCTACATCGGCGCGCTCACCGGCGTGTCTTGGGCAGCCAATATCAGGACATCTTTGCGTTTCTCGTGCTGATCCTCGTGCTCACCATCCGCCCGCAAGGCTTGATGGGCGAGCGTGTTGCCGACCGCGCCTGAACGAGTGAAGGACACCACACCATGAAGAACAAACTCGTCGTCTTCCTGATCGCTGCGCTGGCCCTGTTGCTGCTGCCCTTGCTGGCCCAATCGGTCGGCAACTTCTGGGTGCGCATGCTGGACTTCGCGCTGCTGTACGTGCTGCTGGCGCTGGGCCTGAACATCGTGGTCGGCTATGCCGGCCTGCTGGACCTGGGCTATGTCGCTTTCTACGCGGTCGGCGCCTACATGTTCGGTTTGCTGGCCTCGCCCCACCTCACCGACACCTTCTCGGGCATCAAGGCCATCTTCCCGAACGGCCTTCACACGCCGTTCTGGGTGGTCATTCCATTGGGGCGGCCTTGGCCGGCCTGGCCGGTGTGACGCTTGGCGCCCCGACGCTCAAACTGCGTGGCGACTACCTGGCCATCGTCACGCTGGGCTTCGGCGAGATCATCCGCGTGTTCATGAACAACCTGGACCGGCCGCTGAACATCACCAACGGCCCCAAGGGCCTGCAGCAGATCGATCCGATCCGCATGTTCGGCATCGTCGATTTCGGCAAGCCCGGCTCGCTGTTCGGCCTTGAGTTCTCGTCGGTCACCAAGTACTACTACCTTTTCCTGGTGCTGGTGATCATCAGCGTGGTGATCTGCTACCGGCTGGAGCGCTCGCGCATCGGCCGGGCCTGGATGGCCATCCGCGAGGACGAGATCGCCGCCAAGGCGATGGGCATCAACACCCGCAACATGAAGCTGCTGGCCTTCGGCATGGGCGCCACGTTCGGCGGCGTGTCGGGCGTGATGTTCGCCACCTTCCAGGGCTTCGTGTCGCCCGAGTCCTTCTCGCTGCAGGAGAGCGTGATGATCGTGGCCATGGTGGTGCTGGGCGGCATCGGCCACATCCCGGGCGTGGTGCTGGGCGCGGTGCTGCTGGCCGCCTTGCCCGAGGCCTTGCGCTGGGTGTCCGGCGAAATGGATCTGCAGCGCCTGACCGACGGCCGCATCGACGCGGCAATCCTGCGCCAGTTGCTGATCGCCTTCGCGATGATCGCCATCATGCTGTCCAGGCCGCGCGGCCTGTGGCCCTCGCCCGAGCACGGCAAGGCCGCGCCCGCCCCGATCAACCCCAACGCCTGAAGCGAGGACATTGCAATGAGCGATATCGTGCTCCAGGTGGCCGGCGTGTCCAAGCGCTTCGGTGGCTTGCAGGCCCTGTCGGACGTGGGCATCACCATCCGTGCCGGGCAGGTCTACGGCCTGATCGGGCCCAACGGCGCCGGCAAGACCACCTTCTTCAACGTGCTGACGGGGCTGTACACGCCCGATGGCGGCAGCTTCGAGCTGGGCGGCGCGCCCTACAAACCCACGGCGGTGCACGAGGTGGCCAAGGCCGGCATCGCGCGCACCTTCCAGAACATCCGCCTGTTCGCCGAGATGACCGCACTCGAGAACGTGATGGTCGGGCGCCACGTGCGCACCAAGTCCGGCCTGATCGGCGCGGTGCTGCGCTCAGCCAACTTCAAGGCCGAAGAGGCCGCCATCGCCCACCGTGCCCAGGAGTTGCTCGACTACGTGGGCATCGGCCGCTACGCCGATTTCAAGGCGCGCACGCTGAGTTACGGCGACCAGCGCCGATTGGAGATCGCCCGAGCGCTGGCCACCGACCCCAAGTTGATCGCGCTGGACGAGCCGGCCGCGGGCATGAACGCCACCGAAAAGGTCGTGTTGCGCGAGTTGATCGATCGCATCCGCAAGGACGGCCGCACGATCCTGCTGATCGAACACGACGTGAAGCTGGTGATGGGGCTGTGCGATCGCGTCACGGTGCTCGACTACGGCAAGCAGATCGCCGAGGGCACGCCGCACGACGTGCAGCGCAACGACAAGGTGATCGAGGCCTACCTCGGCGCCGGCCACAAGGCTCACTGAGGTTCAGAGATCATGGCAAGCAACGACAAGGTATTGCTCAAAGTCAGCGGTCTGAAGGTGGCCTATGGGGGCATCCAGGCCGTCAAGGGCGCGGACTTCGAAGTGCGGCAGGGTGAGCTGGTGTGCCTGATCGGCGCCAACGGCGCTGGCAAGACCACCACCCTCAAGGCCATCACCGGCACGCAGCCGGTGGCCGCCGGTGCCATCGAGTTCATGGGGCGCGGCATCACGGGCCAGGGCCCGTGGAATCTGGTCAAGCAAGGGCTGGTGATGGTGCCCGAGGGCCGCGGCACCTTCACCCGCATGACCATCGTCGAGAACCTGCAGATGGGCGCCTACGTGCGTGACGACGACGAGATCCAGGCCGACATCGACAAGGTCTTCGCGATCTTTCCCCGGCTGAAGGAGCGCGCACTGCAGCTGGCCGGCACCATGTCGGGCGGCGAGCAGCAGATGCTGGCCATGGGCCGCGCACTGATGGCGCGACCGAATGTGCTGTTGCTGGACGAGCCTTCGATGGGCCTGTCGCCGATCATGGTGGACAAGATCTTCGAGGTGGTGGCCGACATCCACAGCCGCGGCACCACGGTGCTGCTGGTGGAGCAGAACGCCCAGCGCGCGCTGCAGCTGGCCAACCGTGGCTACGTGATGGAGTCGGGCGAAGTCACAATGAGCGGCGATGCCAAGACCCTGCTCGACGATCCCAAGGTGCGGGCCGCTTACCTCGGAGAGTAGTTCCGCGGAATGGCCCAGCGCTTGCGCAAGTGCTGTAGCGCCGGGCCGACTCGCTTGCACGCCCGCAAGCGACCAGCCCTTGCATGGCCCCCTCAGTCCACCTTTGCACCCGAGGCCTTCACCACGGCCTGGTACTTGGCCAGCTCGGCCTTCACCATGAGCGCGAACTGATCGGGCGTGGTCGGCGAGGGCTCGGCCATCAGGCCGGCCATGCGCGCCTTCAGCTCGGGCGTGGCCAGCGCGTCCGTGAAGGCCTTGTTCAAGCGCGGTCACGTCACCGGTCAAGTGTGCCGGGCCAAACAGCCCGAACCAGGTGCCCACGTCAAAGGCCTTCAAGCCCAGGGCGGCGCCGGCCTCGGCCACCGTCGGCACCTCCGGCATGGCACCGGACCGGCGCAGGGTGGTCACGGCCAGGGCTCTGAGCTTGCCGCTGCGGATGTTGGCGGAGGCCGCGGCCAGGTTGTCGAAATTGAAATCCACCTGCCCGCTCACCAGGGCCAGCTGCGCCGGCGGCCCGCCCGCATAGGGGATGTGCACGACGAACAGGCCGGCCTGGGATTTGAACATCTCGCCGGCCAGGTGGCCGGCGCTGCCATTGCCGCCCGAGCCGTAGTTCAGCCGCCCCGGGTTCTGCCGCGCGTAGCGCACCAGGTCGGCCAGGGTCGCGATGCCCAGCTTGGTGGCCGTGTCGGCGTTGATCACCAGCACGTTGGGCACCTGGGCCACCAGCGTGATCGGGGTGAAGTCGCGGATTGGGTCGTAGGGCAGCTTGCTGTACAGCCAGGGGTTGATGGCGTGGGTGGCCACCGCGCCCATGACCAAGGTCAGGCCATCCGGCGCGGCCTTGGCCACCAGGTCGGCGCCCAGGTTGCCGCCGGCACCGGGCTTGTTGTCGACCACCACCGTGCCCAGGCTGTCCTTCACCCGTTCGGCCAGGCTGCGCGCAGCGATGTCCAGCGGGCCGCCAGGTGGATACGGCACGATCAGGCGGATCGGGCGTTGCGTGCTTTGGGCCAGGGTGGCGGGCGCGTTCTGGGCCAGCAGGCATGTGGCAAGGATGCCAAGGGCGGGGCGGCGATTCATGCTGGCAGCATAGATCATTCGCCCCTTGCCCCCGCCCAGACCCGATCGCTGCGATGATGCGTGTTTGCAGGAGATGCCATGACGATTTGCCCGATTGCCATTGCGGTGGGCTGTGCCCGCTGCCCGGCCGTGAAAGTGTGTCCGCTCAAAGGCGTGCTCGGTGACGCCAAGTCGCCCGAGGCGGCCGGCGCGCCAGCGGCCGACAAGCCCGCTGGCAAGCCTGTCAGCAAGGCCTCAGGCAAGCCCGCCGCCAAGGCCAGTGCCGGCAAGAAGAAGCGCTGAACGTCAAGCCTGAACCTCAGGCCCTCGCCTTGTCGGCGGCCGAGGTGAAGGCGTCTGCAAAGAAGGCGTCGGCGGGCAGGCCGCAGCGCGCCACGAAGTCGCGCTGTGCGGCGTCCACCATCGCCGGAGCGCCGCAGGCATAGACCTGGTGGCCGCTCAGGTCGGGCAGGTCGGCCATCACCGCCTCGTGCACCAGACCGCGCCGACCGGCCCAGGCGTCCGTTTCTGCGGGTTCGGACAGCACCGGCACATAACGCAGATTCGGCATGTCCAGCGCGGCCTGCTCGGCCCAGCCGTTCAGGTACAGATCGGCACGGCTGCGGCAGCCCCAATACAGCACCGCATCCCGCGTGCTGCCCTTGGCGCGCATCTGCTCGATGATGGCCTTGATGGGCGCGAAGCCGGTGCCCGAAGCCAGCAGAACGATGGGCAGCGTCGGAGGCCTCGCGCAGGAAGAAGCTGCCATAAGGGCCCTCGATGCGCAGGATGTCCTTTTCTTTCATCGCGCCGAAGACATGGTCGGTGAACACGCCGCCCGGCATGTGGCGGATGTGCAGTTCGATGGCGGGTGGCTGGCCCAGGTTGGTCGGGCGCATTGGCCATCGAATAGCTGCGGCGTGTACCGCCCCGCAGGATGAACTCGATGTACTGACCAGCGCGGTACTGAAAGGCCTGGTTGGCGGGCAGCTGCAGCTTGAGGATGGCCACATCGGGGCTCGGCCGGGTGATGCCGAGCACGCGACTGGGCATCTTCAGGATCGGGAATTCGCCTGCACCGGGCACGCTGCGCGCTTCGATCACGCAGTCGGTCAGCGGCGTGGCGCAACAGGTGAGCACCAGGCCGGTCGCTTCCTCTTCGGCCGACAGCGCCTTGGCCTGGTGCGCGCCTTGCACCACCCGACCTTCCAGCAGCCGGCTCTTGCATGAGCCGCAGGCGCCATCGCGGCAACCGTAGGGCAGTCCGATGCCCTGGCGGATGGCGGCCGCCAGGATGGCCTCGTCGTGTTGCACTTCGAAGTCACGGTTGGCGGGTCGGATCTGGACGCGAAAGCTCATGCTGAACGGGGCCACTACACTCGATCCGCCATTCTGCCCGGCTGCCCTTCACACGCTTTGTTCACCTCCGCTTTGCCTCGCCCGTTTCGCCGCCCCACGCTGTTGGTGGTGGGCTGTGGCGACGTGGGCATGCGCGTTCTGCCGCTGCTGCGGGGGCGGTGGCGGCTGTTGGCCCTGACGTCCACGCCCGATCGCCTGCCCGAGCTGCGCGCGGCCGGCGCCGTGCCGGTGCTCGGCAACCTGGACGATCCGCGCAGCCTGATGCGCTTGGGGCACCTGGCCGATGCGGTCCTGCACCTCGCGCCGCCGCCTGGCCAAGGCGCCCACGACCCGCGCACGGCGGCCCTGGTGGCGGCCTTGGCACGGGGCGGTCGTGCACGTTGCCTGGTGTACGGCAGCACCAGCGGCGTCTATGGCGATGCGGGCGGGGGCGCGATTCGACGAGACCCGTGCGGTGGCGCCGGCGACCGACCGCGCACGCCGCCGCGTGGATGCTGAAGCGCCTGCGGGCCCATGGGCGCACGTGTGGCGTGCGGGTGTGCGCATCCTGCGCATCCCGGGCATCTATGCGTCGGACCGGGTCGGCGGCCATCCCGCGCGAGCGGCTGGCGCGCGGCACGCCGGTGCTGCGGCGAGAGGACGACGTGTTCACCAACCACATCCACGCCGACGACCTGGCCCGTGCCTGCGTGGCTGCGCTTTACCGCGGCCTGCCGCAGCGCGTGGTGCACGCCAGCGACGACACCGAGCTGACGATGGGGGCCTACTTCGACCTGGCGGCGCAACTGTGCGGGCTGCCCAGCCCGCCACGCATCTCGCGCGACGAGGCCAGGCGAACGATGTCGCCGATGCTGCTGAGTTTCATGAGCGAATCGCGCCGGCTGGGCAACCGGCGGCTGAAGCGCGAGCTGCGATTTCGCCCGCGCTACTCGACGGTGGCGACCGGCCTGCTGGCCTGAAGACTTGCCGCCCCACGTTCACTGGCGTTCGCCACCCCCGAGGGGTCGGCAGTCGGCTTGGGCCGGCCCCGGCGCCGACTGCGCCGCCGGATCGCGCCGCCGGCGGCCGCTCAGTGGCGACTGGCCACGCCAGTGCTCGATCAACAGCCACGCACCGAGCATGCCACCCAGGTGCGCGAAGTGCGCGATGCCGGACGAGCGGAACAGCACCCCCATCACCAACTCCAGCCCGCCGTAGAGGGCCACCATGGTCTTGGCGGTGACGGGGATCGGCGGCACTGGCACGGCATTGCGGTTGGTCAGCAGCATCACGAACAGCACCATGCCCACCAGATTGAGCGCCTGGAACGGCGCCATCAACAGCAGCATGGGCAGGAAGCCGACCAGGTCGAAGCGGCGGTTCGGGAACATCAGCGCATAACCCAGCAGCAGGCCATACAGCGCGCCCGAGGCCCCACCGTCGGGCCGAGCGAGCCCATGAGGAAGGTCACCGCCAGCTGGGCCACCGATGCAGCCACGACGCTGGCCAACAGCAGATGGAGGTAGCGCTTCTGGCCCCACAGCAGCTCGAGCTCGGCGCCGAACATCCACAGGCCCAGCATGTTGAACAGCAGGTGCTCGAAGCTGCCGTGCAGGAACGCGTAGCTCACCATCTGCCAGGGCCAGAAGCGGCCGCTGGTGATGGGCCAAAGCGCCAGCAATGCGTCCAGATACGGCACCACCTGCTGCAGGCAGAACACCGCCGTACAGATCAACAACAGCGCCTTGGTGACCGGAGGCAGTGGGGGCATGCTGGATGCGCAGGGATGCTGGGGGTGTGGTGCCCGCGGCCAGACTCGAACTGGCACGCCTTGCGGCGGCGGATTTTGAATCCGCTACGTCTACCGATTTCGTCACGCGGGCTGGGGCGGCTGTGCTCCTGGCAGGCGGCACAGACGGTCGCGGATTATGGCATGCAGGTTCTGCGTCATCGGGTGGGGCCTGACACAATCCACGGCAGACCTCGCGCCGCCAACTGCACGCCGCCCATCCGCCACAAACCCGCCTTGCACCCATGAGCGACTACCTCAGCATCGAAGACGTGATCGGCCGCACACCACTGGTTCGCCTGCAACGCCTGCCGGCCGACGCCGGCGCGCCGCGCGGCAATGTCATCCTGGGCAAGCTGGAGGGCAACAACCCGGCCGGCTCGGTGAAGGACCGGCCCGCGATGAGCATGATCCGCCGCGCCGAGGAGCGTGGCGACATCCATCCGGGCGACACCTTGATCGAGGCCACGTCGGGCAACACGGGCATCGCCTTGGCCATGGCCGCCGCGATCCGCGGCTACCGCATGGTGCTGATCATGCCGGAGGACCTGTCGATCGAACGAGCGCAGACCATGCGCGCCTATGGCGCCGAATTGATCCCTCACACCACGCTCGGGCGGCATGGAATACGCCCGCGACCGCCGAGCAGATGCAGCGCGAAGGCAAGGGCCGCGTGCTGGACCAATTTGCCAACGAGGACAACCCGCGCATCCACTTCCAGACCACCGGGCCGGAGATCTGGGCCGACACCAAAGGGCGTGTCACGCACTTCGTCAGCGCAATGGGCACCACCGGCACCATCACCGGCGTGGGGCGCTACCTGAAGTCGCAGCGTTCGGGCGTGCGCATCGTCGGCGCCCAGCCGGCCGAAGGCTCGCGCATTCCGGGCATCCGCAAGTGGCCCGAGGCCTACCTGCCCAAGATCTACGACGCTTCGCAGGTGGACGAACTGGTGCTGGTGAGCCAGGGCGACGCGGAAGACATGGCACGCCGCCTGGCGCGGGAGGAAGGGCTGTTCGTCGGCATTTCCGCCGCGGGCGCTTGCTGGGTGGCGCTGCAGCTGGCGCGCCAGCTGCGCGACGCCACCATCGTGTTCATCGTCTGCGACCGGGGCGAGCGCTACCTGTCCACCGGCGTGTTTCCCGCCTGAACGCGAGCCCGACCATGAGCAACGCCTATCGCTTTTGTCCGTCCTGCCGGAACGGGCCTGGAACCCATCGAGCAACTCGAAGACGGTGGCCTGAAGACCCGGCTGCGCTGCCCGGCCTGCCAGTGGACGCATTGGAACAACCCGACGCCGGTGCTGGCCGCCATCGTCGAATGCGCCGATCGCGAAGGCCAATTGCTGCTGGCCCGCAACGCCGCCTGGACGCACCGCATGTTCGCCCTGATCACCGGCTTCATGGAAGCCGGTGAGACGCCTGGAAGACGGCATCACCCGCGAGGTCGCCGAGGGAAACGGCCCTCGAGGCGCTGTCGGTCAAGTTGGTGGGTGTGTACGACTTCCAGCGCATGAACCAGGTGATCATCGCTTACCACGTGCTGGCGCGGGGCGACATTCGGCTGTCGCCGGAGTTGGCGGAATACAAGCTGTTCCGCGCCGAGGAGGTGGTGTGCTGGCCCGCCGGCACGGGCTATGCGCTGGCCGAATGGCTGCGTGGCAGGGGCACGAACCCCGATTCATGGATTTGCCGCGTCGGTCATAGTCGGCATTGAAATTCCTCAAACTGCAGCGAAACCCATGGACGCCCCCCGAGAACTCGACACCCGCGGCCTGAACTGCCCCTTGCCCATCCTGAAGGCCAAGAAGGCCTTGTCCGAAATGCCCTCGGGCGAGTTGCTTCGGGTGGTGGCCACCGACCCCGGCTCGGTGCGCGACTTCCAGTCCTTCGCCCGGCAGACCGGGCACGAACTGGTCGAGCAATCGAACAGCGGCGATGAGTTCGTGCACCTGATCCGCCGCCGCTGAGGGCAAACCCCGTCCGTTCGAGGGCTGGCCGGCCCGGCCCACATGTGTCAAAGTGTGAGCCAATGGATGTCCTGATCGTCGAACCGCTCGACCCCGAGGTGATGCAGTGGCTGGTGGCGCGTCATTCGGTGCGCTTCGCGCCAGAGCTGTCCGACAGCCCGCTCGAGCTGCGCAAGGCCTTGCACACGGCACGCACGATGATCGTGCCGGCCTCGGTGGCGCTGGACGGCGATGCCTTGATCAATGCACCGATGCTGTGTGCGGTGGGGCGCCTGAGCGCGGGCTCGGAGAACATCGATCTGGACGCCTGCGCGCGCATGAACATCGAGGTGGTGCGGCCAGTCAATGCCAGTGCGGCCGCCGAGGCCGATTCGCCATCGGCGCCATACTACAATTGCTGCAACGTGTTCCGGTGGAAAACGCCGAGGGCCTGCTGGTGGGGCGCGAACTGGGTGGCAGCACCGTGGGCCTGATCGGCCTCACGCCGGCCGCGCGGCCGATGGCGCAGCTGCTCGGCGCCTTCGGCTCGCGGGTGATCGGCTACGACCCGGCCGTGCACAGTGGCGACGCGGTGTGGGGCCGCTGGAAGATCGAACCCGTCGGCTTGCATTCCCTGATGGAGCAGGCCGAGGTGGTGTGTGTGCTGATGACCTATTTCACCCGATACCACGGCCTGATCGGTGATCGCTTCCTGCCGTTTTGCCGGCCCAACCAGGTGCTGGTGTCGCTGGGCTCGGCCGCCTTGCTCGACGAAGAAGCCCTGGCCGAGGTGCTCAACTCTGGCCGCATGGCAGCCGCCTGGTTCGACAGCATGCCGCCCGGCATGCTGGAGCCAGGCCGGCCATTGCACGGCGTGCAGACCGTGCAGGTCACGCCCCGGGTGGCCAGCACCACGCGCGAATCACGGGTGCGTTGCGCCTGGAGCGTGGCCCGCCGCATCGACGAGCTGCTGAGGCAACAGAACGCGCAGCGCAGCGTGGTCGAGTCGCCCGCGGGCGCTACACCAGTCGCGCCGATTGGTCTTGCAGCCGGCGCAGCGTCAGCCTGAAGTCGTCCAGGCGCGCACGCTCCTGGGCCACCACCGCCGCCGGCGCGCGCGCCACGAAGCTTTCGTTGCCCAGCTTGGCATCGGCCTTGACGATCTCGCCTTCCAGACGGGCGATCTCCTTGGCCAGGCGAGCACGCTCGGCCTCCACGTCGATCTCGACGTGCAAGGCCATGCGACGTCGCCTTGCACGGCCACCGGTGAACTGGCCGTGGCTTGGGCGAACGCGGCCTCGTCGTCGAACAGCTTCACCTCGGCCAGCTTGGCCAAGGCCTTGAGCAGCGGCGCGGCTTGCGCCATGAACGTGGCATCACCCAGTGCATACAGCGGCACGCGCTCGGCCGGCGACAGGGCCATCTCGCTGCGCAGGCTGCGCACGGCGGCGGCCAGTTGCTTGAGCTGCGCCACCCAGGCATCGGCCGCAGGGTCCACCCGCTCCAGTTGCGCCTGCGGGTAGGCGGCGGTGGCGATGGTGTCGGTGGCCTTGCGATCGGCCACCGGCGCCACGGCGCTCCACAACTCGGCGGTGATGAACGGTGCCACCGGGTGCAGCAGGCGCAGCACGGTCTCGAGCACGCGGATCAGTGTGCGTCGCGTCGCACGTTGTTCGGACTCGGAACCCGACGCGATCTGCACCTTGGCGATCTCGATGTACCAGTCGCAGTACTCGTCCCACACGAACTGGTAGATCGCCGTGGCCACGTTGTCCAGCCGGTACTCGGCGAAGCCCGTGGCCACCGCGGCTTCCACGCGCTGCAGCTCACCGGTGATCCAGCGGTCGGCCGGGCCGAAGCGCAGGTAGCCGTGGGCCTTGCCGCCAACAGTGGGCCCCGAGGCCTGGGCTTCGCCCAGCCCGCCCCCCGAGGGGGGCAAGGAAACTTGGGGCGGCCCGGCGTTTCCTTGCTCGCAATCGGCCTTGGTGTGTTCGAGCAGGCCGCAATCCTTGCCCTCGCAATTCATCAGCACGAACTTGGTGGCGTTCCAGAGCTTGTTGCAGAAATTGCGGTAGCCCTCGCAGCGCTTGCTGTCGAAGTTGACGCTGCGGCCCAGCGTGGCCATGGCCGCAAAGGTGAAGCGCAGCGCATCGGCGCCGTAGCCGGGGATGCCGTCGGGGAACTCCTTCTCGGTGGCCTTGCGCACCTTGGGTGCGGTCTCGGGCTTGCGCAGCCCGGTGGTGCGCTTGTCCAGCAGGGGGCCCAGCTCGATGCCGTCGATCAGGTCGACGGGGTCCAGCACATTGCCCTCGCTCTTGCTCATCTTGTGGCCATGCGCATCAAGCACCAGGCCGTGGATGTAGACGTGCTTGAACGGCACCCGGCCGGTGAAGTGCTTGGTCATCATGATCATCCGGGCGACCCAGAAGAAGATGATGTCGTAGCCGGTGACCAGCACGCTGCTGGGCAGGAACAGGTCCTGCTCCACCGTCTTGGCCGGCCAGCCCAGTGTGGAGAAGGGCACCAGCGCGGAGGAATACCAGGTGTCCAGCACGTCCTCGTCGCGGGTCAGCACGCCGGTGTAGCCGGCTGCGGTGGCCTTGGCGCGGGCATCGGCCTCGCTGCGCGCGACGAACAGCTCACCGCCCGTGCCGTACCAGGCCGGGATCTGGTGGCCCCACCAGAGCTGGCGGCTGATGCACCAGTCCTGGATGTTCTTCATCCATTGGTTGTAGGTGTTGACCCATTGCTCGGGCACGAATTTCACTTCACCCGAGTCCACCACCTCGATGGCTTCCTGCGCAATGCTCTTTCCGTTTGCGCCGGGCTTGGTCATCGCCACGAACCACTGGTCCGTCAGCATGGGTTCGATCACCTGGCCGGTGCGGGCGCAGCGCGGCACCTGCAGCTTGTGCTTCTTGGTCTCGACCAGCAGGCCTTCGGCATCGAGTTGGGCGACGATCTTCTTGCGCGCGACGAAGCGGTCCAGGCCTTGCAGGTCGATCGGAATCCCAAGATCTTCCGGCAGCGGCTGCGAACCAGATGGGTTTGCTTCGTAGTGCTTTCCCGGGCCAGCAGAAGAAACCACTCCCTTGATCACTCGAGCTTCAAGATCAAAGATTGAGGGCATGGGCAGCTTGTGACGTAGGCCCACTTGATAGTCGTTCTGGTCGTGCGCAGGAGTGACCTTCACCACGCCGGTGCCGAAGGCCTTGTCCACGTACTCGTCGGCGATCACCGGCACCAGGCGGCCGGTGATGGGCAGCCGCACCTGCTTGCCGATGAAGGCGGTGTAGCGCTCGTCCTCGGGGTGCACCATCACGGCGGTGTCGCCCAGCATGGTCTCGGGGCGGGTGGTGGCCACGTCCAGCGCGCCCGTGCCATCGGCCATGGGGTAGCGGATGGTCCACAGGAAGCCGTCTTCCTCTTCGCTTTCCACCTCCAGGTCGGACACGGCGGACTTGAGCACCGGGTCCCAGCTCACCAGGCGCTTGCCGCGGTAGATCAGGCCTTCTTCGTGCAGGCGCACGAAGGTGTCGGTGACGATGGTGGACAGCTTGTCGTCCATCGTGAAGTACTCGTGGCCCCAGCTCACGCTGGCGCCCATGCGGCGCATCTGGTTGGTGATGGTGGCGCCGGAGGTTTGCTTCCAATCCCATACCTGCTTGACGAAATTGGCGCGGCCCAGGTCGTGGCGCGACAGGCCGGTTTCCTGCAACTGGCGCTCCACCACGATCTGCGTGGCGATGCCGGCGTGGTCGGTGCCAGGCACCCACAGCGTGTTGAAGCCGCGCATGCGGTGGTAGCGCGTCAACGAGTCCATGATGGTCTGGTTGAAGGCGTGGCCCATGTGCAGCGTGCCGGTCACGTTGGGCGGCGGCAGCTGTATCGAGAACGAGGGCTTGGACGGGTCGAGCGAGGGCTCGTAGACCCCGCTCTTTTCCCACAGCGGCCCCCAATGGGCCTCGATGGCGGTGGGCTCAAACGATTTGGCGAGTTCGGTCATGGCATCAAAGGCGGCGGCGAAGACGTCACCGGCATTGACCGGCCGGCGGGCAGCCACCGCGGGTGGGGTGAAAGTGCACTGTCCAGGTGCCGCAGGGCGGCGCAGGAGAAGGGCTGGATTGTAGGTGGCCGCCCTGGGCCCGCCGCGGGCTGCGCAGTGCGTTGTTGAGACGGTCGCGAGACGCTGCATGGCTAGGCTGGTGGTGCTTCATCAACTGGGAATGCGACATGCCCATCCAACTCTGCGCCTCCACCGTGCCGACCTCCGCACGTCCTCCCCGCGCCGCATGGTGGACCAGTCCACCGATGTATTGCCTGGCAATGTCCAGTGTGGCGGTGGCCTGTCTGGCACTGGTCTGTCTGCTCAGCCCCGGCTCGGCGCGGGCGGGCACCGTGTCGCTGTTCTCCTACAACGGCGGCGCCGCCATACCGTTCGATCAGCGCAATTAATCGGGTCACGGCAATGTGCAGTCCGAGGTCTCGACCGGCGCGTTCTACGGCCTGGCCAGCGCTTATGAGTTTCTCGGTGGCATCGGTGTGTTCGCCTCGGCATCGTCGCGCGCGCTGAACATGCAGGCGCAGGCCTTTGCCTCGCAATCGGCGGTGATGACGGCGCACTGCGGCGCCCTCAGCGACTGCTTGATGACGATCTCCATGTTGGCCGATGGCACCACCTCAGCCCAGGGTCGGGCAGCCACCACCAATCCGGCGGTGTTCGGCACCAGCCAGGCGGGCTACAACTTCAATTGGACCTTGAGCGGCGGCGCCGTCAACCTGGCCGGCGGTGCCACGGTGGACGAGCGCTCGCTGGACGATGGGCGGCACACGCTGGACATCACCGGCAACCCCTTTTCAACCGTTCACACGATCCGCGTTCATGAAGGCGACCAGCTGCGCCTGTTCATGCAAGGCGCCGCCGGTGCCTTCACTGACAACAACGGTGACGGCGGGGCCAGCGCTGTGGCCGACTTTGCCCACACGCTCCGCTGGGGCGGCGTGCAAGGGGTCACCGACCTGCTGGGCGCCAGCATCGACCTGAGCCAGGTGCAACTGCTGGGCGATGACGGCTTCAACTACGTGCAAGCCGCGGGCCCCAACCCCTTCACCAGCGGCCATTCCGTGCCGGTCCCCGCCAGCGGGGCGCTGGTGCTGGCCGGCCTGGGGCTGCTCCACCGCCAGCGACGCGGCCGGTGAGGCGGTCTGGGGCGGCCGCGCAGGGTCGACAGCGGCGACACTTCGGCCCACCATGCTGCAGTTGCTCACCTCCCCCGCCTGGGCGCCAGCTGGGCAGTCGCCCAGTCCCCTGCCGCTGACCTTGCCTGCCGCCCTGCTGGTGCTGCTGGCCACGCAGCCGGGCTGGATGTCGCGCGAAGCGCTGGCCGTGGTGTTCTGGCCCGACGCCACGCCCGCCGAGGCCAGCCACCACTTGCGCGTCAATCTGCACCGTGCCCGCAGCCTGCTGGCAGCTTGGGGCATGGTCGATGCGCTGCAGGCCGAACGATCGAGGCTGCGGTTGGACCTGCCGAACGACTTGGCCACCTGGCGCGCCGCATTGGCGACAGCCGATGCGGATTGGTTGGCACGCCATGGCGTGGCAGGTTGGCTGCAGGGGTGGCAGCTGCCGCGGCACGAAGGGTTTGCACGGTGGGCGGACGAGGCAGCACACCAGCTGCAGGCGGAGTGGCTGCAGGCGTGCCGCCAGTCGCCGTCCGGCCGCAACGCCAGCCATTCGGCCGAACCCGGCGAGGCCGCATTGCCCGGGCGAGAAGCCCAGCTGCGCCGCCTGGCCACCAGCCCCAGCCCGGCGGTGTTGTTGTTGGGCGAACCCGGCGCGGGCAAGTCGGCCCTGCTGCGGGCCGCGCACCCCCAGGCGCCGCGTCTGCAATGCCTGGAGGGTCTGCACACCTTGCCCTACCGCCCGGTGCTGGACGCGCTGCGAGCGCACAAGGCCACGCTGGAGCGCGCGCTGCGCGAGACCAGCCACCCCTTGCGGCCCTATCGGCTGGACCTGGCCCGCGTGCTGCCCGAGCTGGCGCCCGATGAACCCCTGCCGCCACTGGATGTCACCACCGCCAAGGTGCGCCTGGTCGAAGCGCTGGTGCGCGCCTTCGAAGCCTTGGCGCCGGCGCTGGCGGTGGACGATTTGCAGTGGTGTGACAGCGCCACGCTGGAGTGGTTGCTGCTGCTGGCCCAATCGGGCCGATTGCGCTGGTGCGCGACGGCTCGTCGGCATGAGCTCACCGATACCGTGGCGTCGGGTCTGCAGTCCCTGCGTGCCACGGCCCGGCTGGAGGAAATCGATGTCCCGCCGCTGAGCGCTGAGGCCGTCGCACTGGCCTGCAACACCCGCTGGCCCGAGCAGCAGTTCAGCCCCAAGCGTCTGGACCGGCTTCATGCGTTCAGTGGCGGCAATGCCTTCTTGCTGGGTGAGCTGGTGTTGGCCGGGCAAGCCGGTGATGACGGCAACGCACCGTCGCCGGTGCGCCAGTCGGCCTCGCGCCTGCTGCTGGCGCGGTTGAAGCGCCAGTCCGATGAGGTTCGCTGCGCGGTGGAGGCGGCGGCGGTGTTCGTGCAGGCCGTGCCCGCAGACGCGTTGCGACTGCAGCTGGCCGACCAGGGCGCAGCTGCCGATGAAGCGGCCTGGTCGACCGCCCTCGCGCGCGCCGTGGGCGAAGGCCTGCTGCGCGAGGACGGCGCCTTGCTGGCCTGTCGCCACGACCTGGTTCGCGAGGCCGTCTTTGCGGCCTTGAAACCGGCACGCCGCGAGGCCCTGCACCGCCATGCGGCGTTGTGGCTGGCCACGCAGCCCGATGCCGATGCCCTGGTCATCGCCGAACATTGGCGCGCCGCCGGCGAGCCGCAGACCGCGCTGGCCTGGTGCCATCGCGGCGCCGAGCAATTGAAGGCGCGCGGCCGATTCGACGACGCGCGCAAGCTGTGGCGGCAGGTGGCCGAGGAATCGCTCGACGCCGCACAAGGCCTGCGCGCTCGGCTGGAACTGGCGGCCTGCGACCTGCTGGACAACCTGGACCGCGGCGCCGCCGCGCTCGATGCGGTGCAAGCCCAACTGGGCGCGGTGGCCGATGCCGAGGCCCGCCGGCAAATCGAGGGCCGGATGCTGGCCGCGCAGGTGGACAACCGGGTTTTTGCAGGCGACATCGCTCGCGCCAGCGCCCACGCTCACCGCTTGCGCGAGTTGCTGCCCGCGTTGCCCGTGCCCGACCGGGTGGATGCGCTGGAGGTGCTGATCGAGCTGGCCATGCGCGAGCCCGACATCCCCGCCGCCTGGGCCCTGCTGGCGCAGCTGCGCAGCGCGGCGCCAGGGCGTCCCACCTTGCTGAGCTTCGAGGGCCAGATCCACTGGTTCGGCGGCCAGGTGCAGGCGGCGCACGATGCCTTGTCACGCTTGCTGGAACGCCATCCGGCCTATTGCAGCGGCATCACCGTGGAAAACGATCTGGCCGTGATGCTGCATGCGCTGGGCCGCATCGATGAGGCCGAGGCCATGGCGCGCGCCAGCCTGCGCAGCTGGGCGGGCGTGGCGCACACCGAGACCCTGTCGCTGCTGGTGCTGGGCTCGGTGCTGGGCAGCGCGGGCCGGTGGGTCGAGGCCGAACAAGCGCTGACCTGTGCCTTGATGCTGGCGCGTGATCAAGCCAGCCCGGGCTTCGAGGCCGAGGCGCTGGTGCGGCGGGCACGGGTGAAGCTGCTGTCCGGCCGTGCGGCCGAGGCGCAATCCGCGCTCGACACCGCTGCACCGCTGCTGGCGGCCAGTCAGGAGCCCCTGCGGGTTTCGCAGCTGGTACTGCTGCAGGTGCAGGTGGCCCTGGCCCTGGGCCAGGCGCTGCCCGGCGGTGCCTTGGCGCGCATCGAAAGGCTGGCCCAGGGCAGCAGCCACCCGCTGGTGTTGGCCCGCTTGGCCACGGTGCGGGTGGCCCATGCCCAGCGCGCCGGCGAAGTGGCCGAGGCGCAAGGCCATGCGGCCGAGGTGGTGCGCATGGCGCGCGCCGCCGGCCTGCAGGAGGTGCTGGCCGAGGGCCTGCTGCTGCAGGCCATGGCCGAGGCGCCCGGCGGCGAACCTGTGGCCCGCCAGGCACTGGCGCTGGCCACCCGGCTGGGCCTGGCCGGCTTGCAGCAGCGTGTGCAGGGCTGGCTTCAGGATCGCCCACGCGACCCTTGAGACGCTGCTGAGACGGTGCTTGGCGAAGATGCCGGCCATCCAAACCCAGGAGCCGCCACCGTGAAAATCCAATCCTCCCATTTGAGAGCCGCCATCTTGGCCGCCGCGGGCCTGGCCTTGGCGGCGCCCGCCGTGTCGGATGTGGTCAGCAGTGCCACCTACATCAACGGCAACATCGACGCGACCAAGTTTGGTGGCAGCGAGACCCACACCAGCACCGTCGCGCAATCCCTGCTGACCACCGAACTCGGCTATGCCAGCGCCAGTGCGCACACCGCGCCTGGCGCCCTGGCCGGGGGTGCCGCGATCTCCATGGACGCCACCCAGTACGGTGGCGCCGCGCTGGAAGCCAAGGCACAGGCCCGCACCAGGGAGATGCTGCACTTCGGCACCGACTACTGTGTCAATGAGGTGTGTCGCTCGGCGGCCAGCCTGGGGGTGACGGCCCTGAACATCGATTTCGCCATCCATGCGTCTGGCGGCACCTCGGCGTTTGCAACCGATCCCCGCTTCGACCACGCGATCGCCAGCATTGGCTACAACTACGCGCTGACCAATGGGGTCGGGTTCACGGCGTCCGGTGGCGGCGCGAGGGAGCGGCACGAGACAGGGCAGGCGGTTGGCGACATCCATTCGATGACTGCCAGCCTGGCCGTGCGCCCGGGCGAGACCTTGGAGCTGCTGATGAGCATGTCCGTGTTCGCCGGGGCCAACGCCAGTGCATGGAATTTCTCCGGCTTCACGGCCACGCACGTGGCCGCCTTGGCCGATTTCACGCACACTCTGCTGTGGGACGGCATCACGGCCTTCACGGCCTATGACGCGGCCGGCAACGAAGTGGCGCTGGCGCCGGGCGGGCACTTTCAGCTGCTGGGCGATTCCGGCACCGACTTCTGGTACGCGGCCCCCGGCTTCGACAGCGCGCCGACCTCGGTGCCGGAGCCCGCATCAGTGGCCTTGCTGCTGACGGGCTTGGCGCTGTTGCGGTTCTGGTGCAGCGCTGGCGCTGTGTTGCTGCGGGTTTGCAGTCCGCGTCGGTTGACGGCCATGGCAGGGAGCGCCTTCAACCCGGCCCATTGAACCCTTGACGCACCTGTTCAGGCTGAATCGAACGGGTTGATCTTCGGCCCGATGGCCTGGGCCTCGCGCTGCAGCAGGGCCACCACGGTGGGCAGGCGCTCGGCGTTCAAACGGCCCGCGATCGTGCCCACGCTCAGCGCGGCCACACCGCGTCCTTCGCGGTCCAGGATGGGCACGGCCACGCCGGCCATGCCGTCGATCAGGCCGGTGTTGCGGTCGGCATAGCCGAGTTCGCGCACGCGGTCGATTTCGGTGCGCAGGTAGACCTCGTCGAACAGGCCGAAGTCGCGCAGTCGCGGCAGGTTGTAGCCGATCACCGCCTCGCGTTCGGCCTCGGGCAAGTGGGCCAGGATGGCCAGTGCGCCCTGGCCGGTGCCCAGCGCCACCCGCCCGCCCACATCACCAGTGAAGGAGCGGATCGGGTACGGCCCTTCGCTGCGGTCCAGGCAAATCGCATCGAAGCCGCTGCGCACCAGCAGGAAGATGGTGTCGCCCACGCTGGCGCACAGGCGCAGCAGGGCGGGGCGGCACAGGCTGCGCAGTTCGGCCGCATCGCCCGCACGCGCGGCCAGCGCGAACAGCTCCAGCCCCAGGCGATAGTGCTTGGTTCGCTCGTCCTGTTCCACCATGCCCTCGGCCACCAGGCCCTGCAGCAGGCGGTGCGTGGTGGCCTGGGTCAGGCCGATGGCCTTGGCGATCTGGGTCACCCGGGCGCCCTGGGCCGGCGCCTTGGCCAGGTGGCGCAGCACGGCAAAGGCGCGCGGCAGGCTGCCCACACGGCTGTCGCCCGATTTGCTCTCAGTGGAATTCATCGGGGGCATTCAATCATGATCATTCCAAGCATTGGAAGAACTTCGATTCTTCTTCTGCCGGTTGGAATCCCCGATTTACATCCGGCCTGTCCGGCCCCTAGACTGGGCCTCGGTTGGTCCGGGTGCGGGCGCTCGCACAGCGTGCGGCTTTTGGGGGAAGTGGATGTCGTTCCTGACGCTGGTGGATGTGACCAAGGCCTATGGCGACGTGGCCGTGGTCGAGGGGTTCAACCTCAGCGTCGAGCAAGGCGAGTTCGTCTCGCTGCTGGGCCCCTCGGGCTGCGGCAAGACCACCACGCTGCAGATGGTGGCGGGCTTTGTGGACGTGAGCCGCGGCCAGATCACGCTGGGCGGGCGCGACATCACCCACGCCACGCCCAACAGCCGCGGCCTGGGCATCGTGTTCCAGAGCTATGCGCTGTTTCCGCACATGAGCGTGTGGGACAACGTGAGCTTCGGCCTGGAGATGCGCCAGGTGCCGCGCCAGCAGCGCCAAGAGCGCGTGGACGCCGCGCTCGGCCTGGTGGGCTTGTCCAAGCTGGCACAACGCTACCCGCGCGAGTTGTCGGGCGGCCAGCGCCAGCGCGTGGCACTGGCGCGCGCGCTGGTGATCGAACCACCGGTGCTGTTGCTGGACGAGCCGCTGTCGAATCTGGACGCCAAGCTGCGCGAGGACATGCAGTTCGAGCTGCGCCAGATCCAGCGCAAGGTGGGCACCACCACGGTGATGGTCACGCACGACCAGACCGAGGCGCTTTCCATCAGCGACCGCGTGGTGGTGATGCAGGCCGGCCGCATCACCCAGGTGGACGCGCCGTTCAAGCTATATGAGCACCCGCGCACACGCTTCATCAGCGGCTTTGTCGGCAAGGCCAACCTGGTGCCGATGGGCACGGGCGGCGCCCTGGCCAGCCTGCGACCCGAGAAACTGCGCTTCGTGCCCGCCGGCGCCGGGCAGGTGGATGGCGAGGTGCGCGAGCGTTTCTTCCTCGGCAGCCAATGGCTCTACCGTGTGGACAGCGCGTTGGGCGAGTTGGTGGTGGTCTGCCCCAACGATGGCACGCCGCGGCTGGACGAAGGCGCGCGCTGCGGCCTGGCCTGGCCCGATGATGCGTTGCGGCCGCTGGCCAACGAGGCGCGCACCGCATGAGTGCAAGCGCGAGCACCTTGGCTCGGGGCAAGGCGGCCGCGCTTGCAGCGCGGCCCTGGTGGCTCAGCGCCCCCGCTTTGCTGCTGTTCAGCGGCATGGTGATCGTGCCCTTGCTGATGACGGCGGTGCTGTCGTTCAACGTCTTCGACCACACCACCGGCGTGAAGGCCGGCGAATTCACGCTGTCGCACTACGCCAAGGTCTTCACCGATCCGTACTACCTGGGCATCTTCTGGCACACCTTCTGGGTTTCGGGACTGACCACGCTGATCTGCGTGGCGGTGGGCGCGCCCGAGGCCTTCGTGCTCAGCCGCATGGGCCCGCCCTGGCGGGCCATCTTCTTGCTGGTGGTGCTGGCGCCGCTGCTGGTCTCGGTCGTGGTCCGCGCCTTCGGCTGGAGCATGTTGCTGGGCCGCGAGGGCCTGGTGAACCAGTTGTTCAAACTGCTGGGCATCGGCGCCACCAAGCTGCTCTACACCGACGCAGCCATCGTCATCGCGCTGGTCCACGTGATGCTGCCCTTCATGGTGATTCCGGTGTGGACCGCGCTGCAGAAACTCGACCCGGCCGTCACCCAGGCGGCGCTGGCGCTGCGGGCCTCGCAGGCCACCACGCTGCGCCGCATCATCCTGCCGCAGATCCTGCCCGGCGTGCTGTCGGGCAGCCTGCTGGTGTTCGGCCTGAGTGCCAGTGCCTTCGCCATCCCCGGATTGCTGGGCGGCCGACGCCTGAAGATGGTGGCCACGGTGGTCTACGACGAATACCTGCACGAGTTGAACTGGCCGCTGGGCGCGGCCATTGCCTTCACCCTGCTGGTGGCCAACCTGGTGGTGATGCTCAGCTACAACCGCCTGGTCGAAGGCGCCTACAGAAAGCGCATGGGCACATGAATCGCAACGGCCCCTTCGCCTTGGCCTTTCACACGCTGGTGGCGGCCTTCATGCTGGCGCCGCTGGTGGTGGTGTGCCTGGTGGCCTTCACGCCGGAGAACACGCTGAGCGTGCCGACCACGGCCTTCTCGCTGCGCTGGTTCCGGGCGGTGTTTGCGCACCCGGATTTCCTGCAGTCGTTCCAGAACAGCCTGTGGCTGGCCCTGGGTTCGGCCAGCATCGCCACACTGGTGGCGGTGCCGGCGGCCCTGGCGATCACGCGTTATCAGTTCCCTGGGCGCGAGGCGCTCAACGGCCTGTTCCTCTCGCCGCTGATCATCCCGCACCTGGTGCTGGGCGTGGCCTTGCTGCGCATGTTCGCGGTGATCGGTGCGGCGGGCAGCTTCGGTTGGCTGGTGCTGGGCCACGTGGTGGTGGTCACGCCCTATGTGTTGCGGCTGGTGGTCGCGGCCATGGTCGGCTTTGACCGCAGCGCCGAGCAGGCGGCGCTGTCGCTGGGCGCCAGTCCGGCCACGGTGTTCCGCCGCATCACCTTGCCGATGATCCTGCCGGGCGTCACCGGCGGCTGGCTGCTGGCCTTCATCAACAGCTTCGACGAGGTGACCTTGTCGATCTTCATCACCTCGCCGGCCACGGTGACGCTGCCGGTGCGCATGTACATGTACGCCACCGAGTCGATCGATCCGCTGATGGCCGCCGTCTCGGCCTTGATGGTGGCGCTCACCGCCGCCACGATGGTGCTGCTGGACCGCATCTACGGGCTGGACAAGGTGCTGGTCGGGGAGCGGGCATGAGTCGGGCGCCGTCGCCTCAATTGCAGCGTTTGGCCGAGCAGGGCCGCGCCACCGTGCAGTTCACGCTCGACGGCCGGGCCAGCACGGCGCTGGCCGGTGACACGGTGCTCACCGCGATGCTGACCAACGGCGCCCGGCTGCGCCACACCGAGTTCAGCGGCGCACCGCGCGCCGGCTTCTGCCTGATGGGCGCCTGCCAGGACTGCTGGGTGAGCACCGCCACCGGCGAGCGCCTGCGGGCCTGTGGCGCCTTCATCGAAGAGGGCATGCACCTGCTCAGCGGCCCGGCCGCGGCGCCGCAGGACCTGCCGTCGCGCCCAACGCCGGGGGAGCCCGGCCGATGACCCGCGCGGCCGACCCGCCCGTGATCGTCGGTGCCGGCCCGGCGGGGGTGCGCGCCGCTCAGACGCTGGTGGCGCATGGCCTGCGCCCGGTGCTCATCGACGAGGCGCCGCGCGCCGGCGGCCAGATCTACCGCCAGCCGCCGCCAGGCTTCGTGCGCAGCCAGCGCGCGCTGTATGGCTTCGAGGCCGGCCGGGCTGGGGCCGTGCATCGGGCGATGGACGCCTTGCAGCCGCTCGTGGACCACCGTCCGGGCACCCTGGTGTGGGCGGTTCAGGGCGCCCGCTTGCACCTGCTGCACGACGGCCGGGCGAGCCAGATCGACCACGCCGGACTGGTGGTGGCCACCGGTGCCACCGACCGCGTGCTGCCGTTTCCCGGCTGGACGCTGCCTGGGGTGTACACGCTCGGTGCCGCCCAGGTGGCGCTGAAGTACCAGGGTTGCGCCATCGGCTCGCGTGTGGTGCTGGCGGGTACGGGGCCGCTGCTGTACCTGGTGGCACACCAATACGCCCGGGCGGGCGCCGGGGTGGTGGCCGTGCTCGACGGCGCCACGCTGGCCGACCAGCGCGCGGCGCTGCCGGCCTTGCTGCGCGCACCGACCGCGCTGACCAAAGGCCTGATTTACCGCGCCAGCCTCATCGTGCGAGGCGTTCCAGTGCACCAGGGTACGCGCCTTTTGCGTGCCAGCAGCAGCGGCGATGCGGGCGAGCGCGTCGGTGCCATCACCTGGCGCGATGCTCGCGGCGAGCACACGCTGGACTGCGACGCAATCGGCTTCGGTCATGCCTTGCGCTCGGAGACCCAGCTGGCCGATCTGCTGGGCTGCGAGTTCGGATGGGACACCCTGCAACGCGCGCACCTTCCCCTGCGCGATGCGGCCGGGCGCAGCAGCGTGCCCGGCATCTACCTGGCCGGCGACGGCGCGGCCGTGCGCGGGGCGGATGCGGCCGAGCTGGCTGGCGAGCGCGCAGCGTTGGCCCTGCTGGCGGACCGCGGCATCGCCGTGGACACCGGCCGCGCCGCCGACCTCGAGCGCCAGCTGCACCAGCAAACGCGCCTGCGCCAAGCCATGGAGCGGGCGTTCCCGTTCCCGCCCGACTGGGCCGCTCAGGCGCCCGACGAGTTGCTGCTGTGCCGCTGCGAGGAGATCACCGCGGGCCAACTGCGCCAGGCCGCGCGCGAGGCCGGCGCCGACGAGCTGAACCGCGCCAAGGCCCTGTGCCGCGTGGGCATGGGCCGCTGCCAGGGCCGCTATTGCGGCGCGGCCGCGGCCGAGGTGCTGGCCCACGCGGTGGGCGTGCCGATCGCTCAAGTGGGCCGCCTGCGCGCCCAGGCACCGGTCAGGCCCGTGCCGTTCTCGATGGCCGTGGGCCCATCCGAGGGGCCTGGTCCATGACCGAGCATCTGAAGGCCGACGTGGCCATCGTCGGCGGCGGCATCGTCGGCGCTTCGGCCGCACTGGAACTGTGCGGCATGGGCCGCAGCGTGGTGCTGCTGGAACGCGACCTGTGCGGCTCGCGCTCCAGCGGCGTCAACTTCGGCGGCGTGCGCCGACAGGGCCGCGCGCTCGCGCTGTTGCCACTGGCACAGCGCTCGCACCAGTTGTGGGGCACGCTGCGCCAGCGCATCGGCAGCGACGGCGAATACCTGCGCTCGGGCCACCTCAAGATTGCCCGCAGCGAGGCGGACATGGTTTCGCTGGAGGCCTACCGTGAGCGCAGCCGGGCCTTCGAACTGGGCCTGCAACTGCTGGGCCGCCAGGCGCTGCGCGAGCGCTGCCCCTGGCTCGGCGAGGCGGCCATCGGAGGCTCGCTGTGCCCCGAAGACGGCCACGCCAACCCCCGCCTGGTCTCGCCCGCCATCGCCCGCGCGGCGCGCGATGCCGGCGCCGAGGTGCGCGAGCGCACGCCCGTGGTCGAATTCGCCCACGATGGGCATGGTTTTCAACTTCGCTGCGCCACCGGCCTGGCTGTGAGCGCGGTGCATCTGCTCAACTGCGCGGGCGCCTGGTCGGGCGGCGTGGCTGCCGCCTTCGGCGAGCCCGTGCCAATCACCAGTGAGCACCCGGCGATGCTCGTCACCGAGCCGCTGCCGCGCTTCATGGACCTGAGCCTGGGCGTGGAAGGCGGCGGCATCTATGGCCGCCAGGCGCCACGCGGCAATTGCGTGATCGGTGGCGGACGCGGCCTTGCGCTGGATCCGCTGCGCGCCCGCAGCACGCCCGAGGTGCTGAGCCAGGCGATGCGCCAGGCCGCAGCGCTGCTGCCCGCGCTGCGCGAGGCCCAGGTCATCCGCAGCTGGAGCGGCACCGAAGGCTACCTGCCCGACCATCTGCCCGTGATCGGCCCCAGCGCCACCACGCCGGGCCTGCTGCATGGCTTCGGCTTTTGCGGCGAAGGCTTCCAGACCGGCCACGCCGTCGGCGCCGTGTTGGCCGAACTGGTGCGCGATGGCCGCAGCACCACGCCCATCGGCGCGTTCTCGATCGCACGCTTTTCCCCGTCCCGCGCTGCCAGTACCGCTGGCAGTGATTTCGCCCACCCCTGAAGACCCCCCGAGGAGATCACCATGACCCTGCCCAAGCTGGCCCTGACACCGTGGATGGCCGCATCGCTGTTGCTGAGCAGCGGCGCGATGGCGCAGACCAAGACGCTGTACATCGGCATGAACGGCGGCACGATGGAAAAGAGCTACGTCGAGCACGTGTTTCCGGCCTTCGAGAAGGCCAACAACGTGAAGGTGGTGGTGGTGCCCGGCACCTCATCTGAAGTGTTGGCCAAGGTGCAGGCCAGCAAGGACAAGCCGCCCATGCACGTGATGTTCCTCGACGATGGCGTGATGTACCGCGCCATCGGCATGGGCCTGTGCCAGAAGATGAAACCCAGCCCCGTGCTGGGCGAGCTCTACCCGGTGGCGCGCATGAAGGGCGACATGGCCACCGGCGTGAGCCTGGGCATGACCGGCCTGGCCTACAACAAGAAGATGTACACCGAGAAGGGCTGGGCCGCGCCCACCTCGTGGATGGACCTGGCCGACCCCAAGCTCAAGGGCAAGGTGGTGTTCCAGTCCATGCCCTCGTCCACCTTCGGCCTGCACGGCTTCATGATGTTCAACCGCATCCAGGGCGGTGACGACCGCAACGTCGAGCCGGGCTTCAACGCCTGGCGCGCCAAGATCGGCGGCAACGTGATCGAGTACATCCCCAACTCGGCCAAGATCAGCGAGATGGTGCAGACCGGCGAGGCCGCGCTGTTCCCGCTCACGCCCACGCAGGTGGAGGTGCTCAAGGGCAAGGGCGTGCCGGTGGAATACGCGCAGCCCAAGGAGGGCTCGGTGGTGTTGATCACCGCGCAGTGCGTGGTGGCCAACACGCCGGACGCCGATCTGGCGCAGAAGCTGGCCGAGCACATCCTCGCGGCCGATTCGCAGAGCAAGCTGCTGGAGGTGGCGGCGCAGCTGCCCACCAACAGCAAGGCCACGGCCAGTGGCGCCGGGGCGGCCACGCTGACGCAGATCGCCGGCTACATGAAGACCGCGGTGGCGGTCGACTGGGACAGCGTGAACGAGAACCGCCCGAAGTGGAACGAGCGCTGGAACAAGACCATCGAGAAGTGAGCTGACCATGACGCGCGCCTCTGATTTCGGCCTGATCGGCCTGGCCGTGATGGGCCAGAACCTGGTGCTCAACGTCGAAAGCCGTGGCTTCCAGGTCAGCGTCTACAACCGCACACCGGCGGTCACCGACGAGTTCGTCGCGGCCCATCCGGGCAAGCGCCTGGTGGGCACGCCCACGCTCGAGGCCTTCGTGCAGAGCCTGGCGCGGCCGCGCAAGCTGATGATCATGGTGAAGGCCGGCGCGGCGGTGGACGCGGTGATCGAGCAGCTGATCCCGCTGCTGGAGCCGGACGACATCGTCATCGACGGCGGCAACAGCCTGTACACCGACACCGAGCGGCGCGACGCCTGGCTGACCGCCCAGGGGCTGCGCTTCATCGGCGCCGGCGTGTCGGGCGGCGAGGAGGGCGCCCGCAAGGGCCCGGCCATCATGCCGGGCGGGCCGGCCAGCACCTGGGGCCTGATGCGCCCGATCTTCGAAGCGATCGCGGCAAAGGTGGACGGCGAGCCCTGCGTGATGCACATCGGCCCGGGTGGCGCGGGCCACTACGTGAAGATGATCCACAACGGCATCGAGTACGGCGACATGCAGCTGATCTGCGAGGCCTACGCGATCTTCAAGGCCGCCGGCTTGAGCACCGACGAGATGGCGGCCGTCTTCAACCGCTGGAACGAGGGCGAGCTGCAGAGCTACCTGATCCAGATCACCGGCAAGGCGCTGGAGCAGCGCGACACCGAGACCGGCCAGCCCATCGTCGAGCTGATCCTCGACCAGGCCGGTCAGAAGGGCACGGGGCAGTGGACGCTGCTCAACGCGGCCGAGAACGCCGTGGTCATCAGCACCATCAATGCGGCCGTGGAAGCGCGCGTGCTGTCGTCGCAGAAGGCGCTGCGCGTCAGGGCCAGCACCCAGCTGCAGGGCCCATCACCGAACATCAGCGGCGTCGACCGTGCGACGCTGGTGAACCAGGTGCACGAAGCGCTGTACGCGTCCAAGGTCGTCAGCTACGCCCAGGGCCTGGATCTGATGCGCACCATGGGCGAGAAGAAGGCCTGGGGCCTCGACCTGGGCGGCATCGCGGCCATCTGGCGTGGTGGCTGCATCATCCGCGCGCGCTTCCTGAACCGCATCACCGAGGCCTACCGCGCCGATCCAGGCCTGCAGCACCTGATGCTCGCACCGTTCTTTGTCGAGGTGCTCAACCGCGCGCAGCAGCCCTGGCGCGAGGTGGTGGCGCTGGCCGTGCGCCACGGCATCGCGGTGCCGGCCTTCGGTGCGTCGCTGGGCTATTTCGACAGCCTGCGCAGCGCACGCCTGCCGGCCAATCTGCTGCAGGCGCAGCGCGACTTCTTCGGCGCGCACACCTACGAGCGGGTGGACAAGCCGGCAGGGCAGTGGTTTCACACGGCCTGGCCCGAGGTGATTGGCTGAAGCGGCCACCGAGGCTGTCGCGCAGAACGCACATTGCCCGGGGCCGGACAGATCTTGCACTCGCCCAAGGCGAAGCGCGCCGGTGCCTGAGGCCTCGGATCCAGACGGCAGGGCCCGGGCCATCTGATGCAGATCAAACGGCGTGCATCCGGCGAGGCGCCGTTGTGGAAACCCGCAGTGCGCTGCAACGCCGGTGAGTGCATGCTGCACGTCCATCGGCTGCCGGCTCGTTGCGCGCGAGCCGCTCGAAACTCACCACCCCCCAAGGAGCACACGATGAACAAACGCCAATTCGCGACCGCCGTCGCCGCGGCCCTCGTCCTGTCGGCCATGGCCGCCCCCGCGGCGGCCCAGCAGCCGCTGGTGATCAAGTTCAGCCACGTGGTGGCTCAGGACACGCCCAAGGGCAAGGCGAGCGAGTTCTTCGCCAAGCGCGCCGGCGAGCTGACCAAGGGCCGCGTGAAGGTGGAGGTCTATGCCAACAGCACCTTGTACAAGGACAAGGAAGAGATGGAGGCGCTGCAGATCGGCGCCGTGCAGATGCTGGCACCGTCGCTGGCCAAGTTCGGGCCGCTGGGCGTGCGCGAGTTCGAGGTCTTCGACCTGCCGTTCATCTTCGACAACACCGAGGAACTGCACAAGGTGACCACCGGCGCAGTGGGCAAGATGCTGTTCTCCAAGCTCGAGACCAAGGGGATCACCGGCCTGGCCTACTGGGACAACGGCTTCAAGTCCTTCAGCGCCAACAAGCCGCTGAAGACGCCGGATGACTTCAAGGGCCAGAAGATGCGCATCCAGTCGAGCAAGGTGCTCGAGGCGCAGATGCGCGCGGTGGGCGCGCTGCCGCAGGTGATGGCCTTCTCCGAGGTCTACCAGGCGCTGCAGACGGGCGTGGTCGACGGCACCGAAAACCCGCACAGCAATCTGTACACGCAGAAGATGCACGAGGTGCAGAAGCACGTCACCCTCACCGAGCACGGCTACCTCGGCTATGCGGTGATCACCAACAAGAAGTTCTGGGACGGGCTGCCTGCCGACATCCGCGGCGCGCTCGAGCAGGCGATGAAGGAGAGCACCGTCTACGCCAACAAGATCGCCCGCGAGGAGAACGACGCCGCGCTGGCGGCGGTGAAGGCCTCGGGCAAGACGCAGGTCTACACGCCCACGTCGGCCGAGCGCCTGGCGATCAAGAAGGCGATGGTGAAGGTGCACAAGGAGATGGAATCGCGCATCGGCAAGGAGACGATCGAGGCCGTCTACAAGGAAACCGCCTTCGATCCGACCAAGTTGTGAGTTGAGAAGTGGCGCCCGCGGCACCGACCCGCGGCCGCCTTGCCAGGGGCAGGAGGAGACAAGACATGCTCAAGGTGCTGGACCATCTCGAGGAATGGCTGATCACCTTCCTCATCGGCGCGGCGACGCTGATCATCTTCACCGCCGTGGTGCACCGCTATGCCTCGGGCGTGGCGATCCCGGTCGTGCAGGACTGGCTGCTGACGCTCAACTTCGGCTGGGCGCAGGAGCTGTGCATCATCATGTTCGTGTGGATGGCCAAGTTCGGTGCCGCCTATGGCGTGCGCACCGGCATCCACGTCGGCGTGGACGTGCTCATCAACCGGCTGAACGACCGCAACCGCTCGCGCTTCGTCGTCTTCGGCCTGCTCGCCGGCGCCTGTTTCACCGGCATTGTCGGCACGCTGGGCGCGCGTTTCGTCTGGGAGAACGGCGCGCACCACGCGGTCTTCCAGGCGCTGGGCCTGAAGATGGACGGCCTCTTCGAGGGCCCGACCACGCCCGACCTCGAATGGCCGACCTGGGTCGTCTACTCGGCGGTGCCGTTCGGCTCGTACCTGATGTGCTTCCGCTTCCTGCAGGTGTGCGTGGGCTTCATGCGCACCGGCGAGCTGCCGCACCACGATCACGGCGCGGTCGAAGGCCTCGACAAGGTGGTGCTGCCGGAGCCCGGCGCGGAAGACAAGATCTACCGCATGGACGACGCGGTGCATCCGCACGACCTGAGGCCGCCCCATCTCGGGGACGATCCACCGCGCGATGCGGGCGGCGAGCGGCGTGACGACGGGGGGCGGTCATGAACACGATCATCATCTTCACGCTGCTCGTCGTGCTCATGCTGAGCGGCATGCCGATCTCGATCTCGCTCGGCCTGACGGTGCTGAACTTCCTGTTCTTCATGACGCAGGTGCCGATCGAGTCGGTGGCGCTCAAGCTGTTCACCGGCATCGAGAAGTTCGAGATCATGGCGATCCCGTTCTTCATCCTGGCCGGCAACTTCCTGACCCACGGGGGCGTGGCGCGGCGGATGATCAATTTCGCCACCTCGATGGTCGGCCATTACTACGGCGGCCTCGGGCTGGCTGGCGTGGTCGCCTGCGCGTTGTTCGCGGCGGTGTCGGGGTCGTCGCCGGCCACCGTGGTGGCGATCGGCTCGATCCTCATGCCGGCGATGGTGAAGGCGGGCTTCCCCAAGCGTTTCGGCGCGGGCGTGCTCACCACCTCGGGCGCGCTCGGCATCCTGATCCCGCCGTCGATCGTGATGGTGATGTACTCGGTGTCGACCAACACCTCGGTGGGCGCGCTGTTCATGGCCGGCGTCGTGCCCGGCATCGTGCTGGCGACGATGCTCGGCATCACCACCTGGTACCGCGCGCGCAGCAACAACTACCCGCGCCAGCCCAAGGCGAGCTGGGCCGAGCGGCTGAAGGCCTTCCGCGACTCGGTGTGGGGGCTGCTGCTCATCGTCATCGTGATGGGCGGCATCTACTCGGGCCTGTTCACGCCCACCGAGGCGGCCGCGATGAGCGCGGTGTGGGCCTTCATCGCCGCGGTGTTCATCTACAAGGACCTCGGGCTCAGGGACGTGCCACGCGTGCTGCTGGCCTCGGCCAACATGAGCGCGATGCTGCTGTACATCATCACCAACGCGGTGTTGTTCTCGTTCCTGATGACGCACGAAAACATCCCGCAGGCGATGGCCGACGCGATGATCGGCACCGGCGTGGGGAAGATCGGCTTCCTGCTCATCGCCAACGTGCTGCTGCTGGCCGCGGGCAACTTCATGGAGCCGTCCTCGATCGTGCTGATCCTGGCGCCGATCCTGTTCCCGATCGCCATGAAGCTCGGCATCGACCCCGTGCACTTCGGCATCGTCATGACGGTGAACATGGAGGTCGGCATGTGCCACCCGCCGGTGGGGCTGAACCTGTACGTGGCCTCGGGCATCACCAAGATGGGCATCACCGAGCTGACCATCGCCGTGTGGCCCTGGCTGCTGACGATGCTGGTCTTCCTCGTGCTCGTCACCTACTGGCCGACGATGACGATCTGGCTGCCGAGGGCGCTCGGCATGATGTGACCGACCGGCGGAGGGTCGCGCAAGCGGATGGTCATGGTGAAGGCCACCGAGGCTGTCGCACAGAACGCACATTGTCCGGGGCCGGACAGATTTTGCGGGCCCAACGCTTCTAGCATTCGAACGCTTCGAGTTGGCCGGGCTTCGCATCGGCCGCCGCGCGACCTTGAACCTCAGGAGACGACCTTGGCCCCCATTCGCACCACCCTGCTGATCTCATCGCTGGCCCTGGCCGCCGCGGCTTCGGCGCAGACCTCGACCGTGCAACTCGAGGGCAGCGTTGGCGCCGGCCTCACGCACAAGAACCACCAGACCGGTTCGGGCACCTTGAACGAAGTCTCGCCCAACCTGCTGGTGGCTTCGTACCTGCGCTTTGGCGGCAGCGAAGACCTGGGCGGCGGGATGAAGGCCATCTTCCGCTTGGAGGCCAGCCTGAACATGGACACCGGCAACCCTGGCGGCCCGGGCGCGGGCACCACCCCGACCAGCCTGAAGTTCTTCAACCGCCAGAGCTGGGTGGGTGTGGACATGGGCCGCGCCGGCACCCTCACGCTGGGCCGGCAGTTCCATGCCGCCACCGACCGCGCGATCCGCACGTTCGACATCTACAACGTCGGTGGCACCAGCCTGCACAACACGCCGCTGGGGCTGTTCGGCGTGAACCGCTTCAACGGCAACGACACCCGCGTCGACAACTCGGTCAAGTACCGCTTCGGCATGCCCGGCGTGATCGACCTGGCCCTCAGCTATGGCTTCGGCGAAGTCGTCGGCAACGGCAGCCTGGGCCGCAGCTATTCGGCCGAAGTGTCGCAAACCACCGCCCTCTACAGCATCGGTGCCAGCGTGGTCAGCTTCAATGCGCCGGCGCTGGTGGCGACCACGGGCTTTCTGCCCAAGCACGACCTGGTGACTGTCGGCGGCAATGTCAAGCTGGGCGACTTCCGCCCCTACGCGGCTTACTACAAGAGCAAGCTCGACTCGACGGTGGCGGGTCGCCTGACGCAGAAGAACAGCATCCTCGACCTCGGGCTGGCATGGGCCGGCTACAGCCAGCTGCAATTCAAGGGCAACTACGTCGACGACAAGGGCACCAGCCTGAATGGCCTGGCCGGGCGCGACGGGCACAAGAAGACCCTGGTGCTGTCGGCCGAGTACTTCCTGTCCAAGCGCACCTCGCTCAACGCGGCCGTGTTCAACAACCGGTTCAGCGACGGCTACAAGCTCGAAGCCAACAACCTGGCCGGGTTGTCGCGTGACCCGACGGCGTCGTCGGTCTCCGGCTACTCCGCGGGCATCGTCCACACGTTCTGAGCTGCTTGCGCAGTGCGGTGACACGGGCGCTGCGGCGCCCGTTTTCACGCGCTGGCGCAGTCTCGCATCACAGGCGCGCTCGCTCGGCGAGCCTGGCGGGGTCGGTGATCGTGATGGCGGAATAGCGCAGCTCGATCAGCCCGTCCTTGCGCAGCTGCTGCACCGCGAAGTTGGCGCGCTGGCGGCTGACGCCCAGCCAGTCGCCCAGGTCGCTCTGTGCGATCTTCATTTGCAGCAGCAGGCCTTCCGGGCGCTTGAGCCCATACATCATGCTCAGGGTCTGCAGCAGGCGGGCCAGCCGCAACTCCAGTGGCATCGACGGGTCTGACGCCAGACGCTCGTAGAGCATCCGGCTGCGAAAGGCCAGCTGCCGTTCGAAGGCCCGGGTCAGAGCGGGGTCCAGTTCGCGCCATCGACGAATGGCCTCGCCCGGGATCAGCAGCACGGTGGTGTCCTTCGAACGGGCACACAGGTCGTTCACGTGGCCCATGCCATCGAGCATGCTGATGATGCCGGCCACGTCTCCGGGCTGCAAGAAGCTCACCAGGTGCCGGTGCCCGTCGTGGCGCAGCAGCGAGGCCTCGATCGAGCCCTCGACGATCAGGCACAGCATGTCGAACGGCGCGCCGCGCTGGGCCAAGACCTCACCCTTGCTCAAGATGCGACACCGCCCGGCGTCGACCAGCGCGTCGAGCGTCTCGGCGCGGCAATCGCGGAAGCCCAGCGCCTGTCCCAGCAATGTGCGGGCGACGGCGCGCTGCGCTTCGCGCGCCTCTTGTGTCTTGGTTTTGACAGAACTCGTGGGGGGCATCTTCTACGCTCCGCGCTTCGCGCCCATTCTGACGCCCGCGCCCGTCTTTGTCGCCCGGGACTCCCCGGGGGCCCGGACGCGAGCCGAGCAAACTGGAGGCACCTGCCCATCATGGAACTCTGCACCCACGCCATGGCTGCCCCTGCGAGGCTGGTTGCGATGCGGCGCAGCCGTGTCGGACGAGCACTGAGCGCCCCAAGGACGCCGCCATGCGGCGCCCGTCCCCCGCGGGGATCGAGGAAAGTGGCGCAGCCACATTTCCTCAAGAGCTGACCATGGCCGACACCTTCGACTACATCGTGGTGGGTGCCGGCTCGGCCGGCGCCGCCGTGGCCGCGCGCCTCACCGAAAACGGGCAGCGCACCGTGCTGCTGCTCGAGGCCGGCCCGCCCGACACCAACCTGTGGACGCGCATGCCCGCCGGCGTGATCCAGGTGCTGCAGCAAGGCAAGGTGACGCGCAGCTTCTTCACCCAGCCCGACCCGCAGATGAACGATCGCCGCATCTACTGGCCGCGTGGTTGGGTGGTGGGCGGCTCGTCCACCGTCAACGGCATGATCTGGGTGCACGGCACGCCGCGCGAGTACGACCTGTGGGCCGAAGACGGCTGCCCCGGTTGGGCCTACGCCGATCTCAAGCCCTGGTTCAAGCGCATCGAGGACTACACCGCCGGTGATGCTCAACACCGCGGCCGCGGCGGCCCGGTCACGGTGACCGAGTTCAAGCCGGTGGACGCGCTGCCCGATGCCTTTCTCGACTCGGTGCAGGCCGCCGGCGTGGCGCCGCGCGTGAAAGATCACAACGAGCGCGGCTTTGGCGGCAGCTATCTGCAGTTCAACACCCGAAATGGCATCCGCTGCAACACGCGCATGGCCTACCTCGACCCGGCCCGCGGCCGTCAGAACCTGACCATCAAGACGGGCGCGCTCGTGGGCCGCGTGCTCATCGAGGGCCGGCGCGCGGTGGGTGTTCGAGCCCATGTCGATGGCCGCGAAAGCGACTTCCGTGCCACGCGCGAAGTCATCCTGTGCGGCGGCGCCTTCAATTCACCGCAATTGCTGGAGCTCTCTGGCATTGGCCGCCGCGACGTGCTGGCCGCGGCGGGCGTGCCGCTGTTGCACGAGCTGCCGATGGTGGGCGAGAACCTGTCCGAGCATGTGTACAGCCCGATGATGTTCCGCGCCAAACCCGAGGTGAGCTGGAATCGCCAGCTGTCCAGCCCCTTGGGCCAGGCTGTGCTGGGCGCGCGCTGGTTGCTCAAGCGCGATGGGCCTCTGTCTTCGGTCACCATCACCGCGCAGGCCTTTGCACCCAGCCAGCCGGGAGGGAAGGACGCCGAGCTGAAGATCCAGGTGCAGCAGGTCAGCAGCCCCGGCAACCGCGGCGCAGGCAAGATCGTGCTCGATGACTTCCCGGGCATCACCATCGCATCGTTCCAGATCCGCCCGCGTTCACGCGGGCACTCGCACATTGCCAGCACCGATCCCGCGGCCGATCCGGTGATGGTCTCCAACCACTTCACCCACCCAGACGATCTGCAGGCCTGCCTGCTGGCGCTGAAGATGTCGCGCCGCGTGGCCGGTGCCGGGCCGATGGCGCGGCTGATCGACGAAGAGATCCGGCCTGGTCCCAAAGCCGCCAGCGACGAGGCCTTGGCCGCTTACCTGCGCGCCACCGGTGCCACCGCCTACCACCCGGTAGGCACCTGTCGCATCGGCACCGATGCAGCGCAATCGGTGGTCGATGCGCAACTGCGCGTGCATGGCCTACAAGGCCTGCGCGTGGCCGACGCGTCGGTGATGCCGACCATTGCCTCGACCAACACCAACGCGATCGCCATCGTCATCGGCGAGCGGGCGGCAGACTTCATTCAACACTGCGCGGATTGAAGCAGGCGATCGGGCCTGGTCAGAACACCGCCTTCAACCGCAAGGAGCATCGACCATGAGCCAAGGCATTCCCCGCCGACACGCGCTTGCAGGCCTCATCGCAGCGCCGTTTTGCCTGCAGTCTGCGCGCGCCCAGAGCGCCTGGCCGTCGGGCCCGATGCGCATCGTGGTGCCCTTGCCGGCAGGGGGCGGCGTGGATGCGTTCGTGCGCGTGCTGGCCGAGCAGCTGGCTGCCGCGCTCAAGCAACCGGTCGTGGTTGACAACAAGCCCGGCGCGGGCGGTTTGATCGGCACCAAGGCGGCCGCACAGGCGGCCCCGGATGGCCATACGCTGGCCTATCTGTTCGCTGGCCTGGCGACGGTGCAGGCGATGAATCCACGGTTGGACCTGCTGAAGGAGTTCCGCCCGGTGGCCAGGCTGTCGAATTCACCCTTCCTGGCCGTCGTGAGTGCCCAGTCCAAGTACAAGACCCTGCAGGATCTGGTGGCCGACGTGCAGGCCAACCCGGGCAAGCTCAGCTTTGGCTCGGGGGGCCCGGGTTCCGCGGCTCACCTGGCGGTGGAATATGTTGAAGAGCGGTTCGGGAATTTCAAGGCGGTGCACGTGCCGTTCAAGGGCGCCATCGAATCGGCCAACGCCATCATCGGCGGGCAGGTCGACTTCCAGATCGGCCTGCTGAGCGCGGTGATCGGCTTGGTGCAGGGCGGCAAGCTGCGCGCCTTGGCGGTCACCAGCCGCGCCCGCGTGCCGCAATTGCCCAATGTGCCGACCTTCGCCGAGTCCGGCATGCCCGGCTTCGTTTTCGAACCCTGGGGCGGCCTGGGCGTGCCGGCGGGCACCCCCGATGCGGTGATCGCCCGCCTGAACGAGGTGCTGCCAGGTATCCTGGCCTCAGCGCCGGTCAAGGAGGTGTTGGCCCGGCTGGGCGGGGTGGTCGACTATGCGCCGGCGCAGGCCCTGACCGCGCAGCTCGCGCACGACATCGAACTCGACAAGGCCGTGGTCAAGCGCCTGGGCATGACGGCGCAGTGACCCTCGGCTCTGCGGCCAAGGTGCTCAGGCACCCTTGGCCGCCGGCCCCACGTAGGCCGCTCGCATCGCCGCCTGCACGGCCGCCTCGTCGATGAGCATCGGCGTGCCGGGCGCCTGCGGCCCGGGTTCGATGCGCACGCTCTCGATCACGCCGGCATACCGGAAGCTGCCCCGGTGGGCATAGCGCTCACTCACCGCCTGGCGGCGGCTGAGGCCCACGCTCAGGCCGCCCGAGGGCAGGCGCACCAGGGTGGGTGACAGATCGGCCGCCGCCAGCACCACCTGGTCGTTGAGCGTGAAGTGCCCTTGGCCTTTGCGGTCGCCCAGTGCGCGGTAGTCGAGCACGAAGCATTGCGCGCCGGCGCTCAGCGGCATGGGCGCCAGCTCGATTGGCCGGTTCCAGAGCTGGTAGACGAAGTGCAGCGCCCCATCCATCACGAAGGCGGTGATGCCCGCAAAGAGGTCGCCCATCGCGAAGATCACGCCTTCCTGCCCCGGCTGCCAATCGAATCTGGCGCTCAGCTTGAAGCAGCGGTCGGCGATCAGCGGCGAGACCACGACCGTGGCAATCGCCTGCCCGTCGCGGAAGAACTCGCGCGGCGTGGAGGCATCGGCCAGCTCGTGCGGCGGCAGCGTGATGGCGCGGCGGTCGTCGCGGTTGTCGATCGGGTAGACGTAGTTGGCCGTGGCCTCGGCTTCGAACTCGGCGATCAGTTGCTGCAAGACTTCAGGCTGCGTGGCGGCCAGGTCGTGGATCTCGGTCGGGTCGTTGGCCAGGTTGAACAGCATCCAGTTGTCCAGGTCCATCGTCGGCGCCGGCGCTTGCAGCGAGACGATCTTCCAGTCGCCGCTGATGTAGCCGCGGTTGCCCTGCAGCTCGTAGTACTGGCGATGGCGCTGCTGGGGCGCGCTGCGGTCCGACAGCATCGCCGCGAAGCTGCTGCCGTCCAGATGACGCGTGCGCAGGCCGTTGAAGGCGCTGGGGTAGTGGCCGCCCGTCACCGACAGCAGCGTGGGCAGCACATCGGTGACGTGGATCCACTGCGGCCGCGTGCCGCCCGGGCCGGCGATGCCGCGCGGCCAGTGCGCCACGAAGGGCACGCGGATGCCTCCGGCCATCGGCGTGCGCTTGTAGTAGCGGTAGGGCGTGTTGGACACCTGGGTCCAGCCGCTGGGGTAGGCGGCGTAGCTGTCGTCGCCCCCCACACGGTCTTCGGCCAGCAGCCGCTGCACGGCAGCCGGGTCTTCGGCGAAGCCCTGGCGCCGATCGTGCAGGTTCATCACGCCGGTGGGCCCGCCGATCGAATTGGCGCCGTTGTCCGAGGTGATCATGATCAGCGTGTTGTCGAGCTGACCGCTTTGCTCGAGGAAGGCCAGCAGCCGGCCGATGTTCTGATCGGCGTTGTCGACCAGACCGGCATAACACTCCATGTAGCGGGCAAAGAGGGCGCGTTGGTCGGCGGGCAGATCAGCCCAGGCCGGCACGCCGGGATTGCGCGGGGGCAGTTGTGCGTTGGCCTCGATCAGCGCCAGCGCACGCTGGCGCTCGAAGCGGGCCGCGCGCAGTGCGTCCCAACCCGCATCGAAGCGGCCACGGTACTTGGCCAGATCGGCCGGCTTGGCCTGCAGCGGCGTGTGCGGGGTCTGGAAGGCCAGGTACAGGAAGAACGGTTTGGCGGGTGCGCTGGCACGGTGCTCGGCCAGCCAGCCGATGGCGCGGCCGGTGTAGTCGTCGGGCGCGAAATAGCCTTCCGGATAGCGATCCACCTGCGCGAGCTGGTTGCCCTCCATCATGCGGTCGGGCTGGTGGTAGTTGGTCTCGGCGCCCATGAAGCCGTAGAAGCGGTCGAAGCCGCGCTGCAGCGGCCACGAGCGGGTGTCACCGCCCGCGTGCAGGTTGCGGTCGTAGGTGTTGTGCCACTTGCCGGCCACCATCGTCGACCAGCCCTGCGCGCGCAGCAGCTCGGCCATGGTGGGCGCGTCCTGGCTCATCTCGCCGCGGTAGCCAGGGTAGCCGGGGTCGTTGTGGGTGAGCCAGCCGCAGCCCACGCTGTGCGGGTTCTTGCCCGTCAGCAGCGCGGCGCGGGCCGGTGTGCACATGGGCACTGTGGTGTAGCCGGTGAAGCGCAGGCCACCGGCGGCCAGGCGATCGATGTGCGGCGTGTCGATCTCGCCGCCATAGCAACCGAAGTCCGAAAAGCCCAAATCGTCGAGCAGGACGACGATGATATTGGGACTGCCGGCGGGGGCGCGGGTGGGTTGGGGCCAATGCGGCATCGACTCGGCCAAGGTGCGGCCGATGTGGCCAGCGAATTTGGCGGCAGGGTCGGCGTTCGCAGGCTCGTCGTGGGCGATAGACGACATGGGCGTGACTTCCGGTGGGACGAACCCTGTGCGTTGCCGAACTGGGTGGCACAGCGAATCGGGAGTCAGCAGCCTACAGGTCGCGTGCCTTGCGCTCTGTCAAGGAGCAGACACATTCGCTGCACGGCCTTGGCCCCGGGTCAGGCCGATCAATCAAGAATGCACGCCTCCAACTCGGCAAACGCCTCCTGCACCTGCCGGGCCAGGCCTTGCAGATCGGGCAGACCGTCAGAGGCCACCAGGCCAAAGTACAGGGTGCCCGCGTAGCTGAACAGCGTGATGTTGAGCAGGTTGCTGGGGGGCAGGGTGCTGATGGGGTGCATCTCCTCCATCCTGGCGCCCTTCAGGTACAGGTGGTCCTTCGGCCCCGGCACGTTGGACACCATCGCATTGCCCAAGGGGGGCATGCGGTCGCTCAGTTTGAGGGTTTCCGCACCCTGCGCCACCAGGCCGGTGAGGATGGTGTACGACTCGATCGCCACGGGGGCCACACTGTCCATCATTGCGCGCACATTGCGCAACGAATAGCCGATGTTGCGCAGCCGCACATAGGGGTCGTCGGTGGGGGCAGACAACTCCACCTGCACGATACCGATCTTGTTGCCGGCCGATTTGTCGCCTTCGCGGCGCAGGTTCACGGGCATCTGGATGGTGATGGGGCGCAACAGGTCAACGCCCTGGTCCGCCAGGTAGCGTCGCAGGGCGCCGTCCAGACAAGTCAGCGCCACATGGTTCACGGTCGACCGCGTTCGGTCGCGGATGCGGCCGATGCGGTCCATCGAAATGCCGGTGGCCGAAAACTGGCGCCCGGCCGTGACCTGGCCGGTCAGCAAGGTCTTGGCACTGGAGACGAAGGGCAGCGCAATCGCGTTCTTGGTCAGCTTGGCCCCTTCCAGCAACAGCATGGCCGCCAACCGCCCAACCCCCAGGGCTCGCTGGGTCGTCTCGGCCAATTCCTTCCACACCGACTGAGCGACCTCTTGCGCCGCCTTCTTGCGCTTCACCGCGTGCCCGCCGTGCTTCTGGGTCCACAGCGGTCGCACTTCCAGGTCGGTGGGATCGGACGCCATGCTCTCGGCGATCCAGCGCGACATGGTCACGCCGTCCGCGTAGGCGTGGTGGATCTTCTGGTAAAGCGCAAAACGACCGTCGCCCAGACCATCGATCACGTGCATTTCCCACAGCGGACGGGTTCGGTCCAGCACCGGCTCGTGCAGCTTGGCCACGAAGGCGTAGAGCGCCTGCTGGTCGTTGCCGCCCCGGGGCAGGCGATGAAAGAAGATGTGCTGCGACAGATCCACCTCAGTCGCGGTCTTCCAGCTCGGCATGCCCGTCATCGAGAACTCCACCACCCGATCGAACGGTGGCTTCAGATCGGTGTGGGTGAGGTATTCGCGGTACAGGTTCTTGGCAAACGCGGCGGTCGATTTCGCAGGCCGCTTGCAGACCAGCAGGCCCGCCACGTGCTTGGGGCTCTCGGCGGTTTCGGCGATGAAGAAGCCAAAGTCGAGGAAGGAGAGTTTGCTCATGGCCTTGGGTCCTGTGGCGGGTAGGCGGGCGGCTCGGCTACTTCGCCTTGGCGGCAGCCTGTTGCGCGGCATCGGCCTCTTCGGCCTGCCTGGCCAGGCTGGCCAGCTCGGCGGCCGAGTTGCAGGTGAACCCCGACTCGAAGATGTCCTTGGTCATGTAGCTGCCCTGCGGCAGGTACTCGCCCATCACCTCGCGCTCTTCGCCGGTTTTCCTGATCTTCTGGATCGAGTGCGCAAAGTCGGGCCGCGCCAGCATGTTGCGGATCATCATGTTGCCCTGGTCGGGGTCAAACATGCCGTCGCCGTCATCGGGTATTGGCAGCCAGTTGACGCCGCACTCAGGGTAGGCGGTGCGTGGGCGATCGGCGGCGCGGCTGAAGGCGATGATGTAGTTGCGCTCCTTGTTGGTCACCACTTCCTCGTCATTCAGGCACTTGAGCACCGTGGTGTTGGCCGCGCCGTGCTGCGAGCAGATCGACCAGTAGCGCAGATCGGCGCCCCTGACGTTCATCACCGCATCGCCGTTCATCGTCTTCGGCGTCACCGGCAGCCTGCCGCGCAAGACGTAGACGGGCCCGAACTTGCGGTTGATGAAGGTGCGGATGTATTGGTTGTCCACCGTCGGGTAAAAGCCTTCGCTCTTGCGTTCGAAGTTGCCGACCGCACCGGTGAAGATGCCCTCGAACTGCTTGCGGTCAAACTGTGCGTACCAGGTCGACGGGCGCGTGGCCGGGTGGGTGTCGGGCTTGCCCGGCAAGGTCAGCAGCTCGCGGTAGCGGGCGATCGGCATGCCGAAGGCATCGGGCTGCACCTGCAGCCGCTGGTAGGTTTCGAGCGCCTGGCAGGCGGCCATGCCGCGCAGCACCTTGCCGTCGGCCAGCGTCAGCACCGGCGCGGGCAGCGGCACGCCGCCGGTGATGGTGCTGCCCTTGTCGGGCGTGTAGGTGCGCTGCACGATGACCTGTTGCGTGCCGGCGTTCTTCGGCGCGCTGATGGACTTCGACGTGGCCCCTTCGTTGTAGAAACCTTCGACGCGGTTGATGTCGCGCTGGCCGCCGGCCAAAACCTCGATGACGTAGGAGCGCTTGGCCACGGTGCGGTCGGCCCCGTGCCGCGCCGGGTTGGTGTGCCCGGGCAATGGCTCGATGAGGTAGTCGGCCAGGCTCTCGACCGGCTGGCCGCGGTCGTCGTAGGTGGTGAACGAGGTGTAGCGCGCATGGGCAAACTGGCCCTCGATTCGCAGCTTAGAGCCTTCGGGCATCGTGAACTTGGCGCCCCAGTAATAGGTATTGGTGTCTGGCCAGGCGACGTTCAGATACGGATCGCCGCCGTATGGACCCATGGACCAGAAGCAGTTGCGCACGCCGGGCACGCCGGGCTTGTTCAGCGCCTGGTCGTACCTGGGGCCGGACATGGGCACGGGGTCGGCGGCGACAGCCAGTTGGCTGGCCAGCAGGGCGGCCACGGCAGCGCCCAGGGCAGCGTAACGGACGACGTAACGGGTGGTGTGGAATCGGTGCTTCACGAGGGTCTCCTCACTTGGTCAAAAAAGCCAGCACCCGGTCGGCAAACTTGCCGTAAGGCGGCCACAGGAACTTCAGCGAGCTGAAGCGCGCCTGGTAGAACACCGGGCGCAGTTTCGAAAACGTCTCAAAGCCTTCGTGGCCGTGGTAGTGGCCCATGCCCGAGTCGCCGACGCCCCCAAAGGGCAGGTCGTGCTGGCCGACGTGGAACAGCGCGTCGTTGACCGACACGCCGCCCGACATGACACGGTCGAGCAACATCTGAACAGTGCGTCCATCGTGGCTGAACGGATACACCGCCAGGGGCCTGGGCCCGGCGTTGATGCTTTGCACCACCGTTTCGAGCGAGGTGTAGCCGCGCAGGGGCAGGATCGGGCCGAAGATCTCGCGTTGCAACAGCACGCTGCCCTCGGGGGCGTTGAGCACGATGTGCGGCGCGATCTTGCGCGTGGCGCGGTCGAAGGCCGGTCCGGGGATCAGCGGCACCAGCGTGGCACCGCGCTCACGCGCATCGTCCAGCGTCTGCAACAGGCGGTCGAACGCCCGCTGGTCGATGATCGAGGTGTAGTCGGGCGAAGCCAGGGCAGGGTAGCGCTGCGCCACGATGGTCTTGGCGAGTTCGACGAATTCAGCGATGCGCGCCTGCGGCAACCAGGCATGGTCCACCGTGGTGCAGATCTGGCCGGCGTTGAGGTATTTGACAAACAGGATGCGCTCGGCCGCCAGCTTGAGCGGAAAGTCATCGCAGACGATGGCCGGCGCCTTGCCGCCCAGTTCGAGTGTCACTGAGCAGAGGTTTTGCGCCGCTGCGGCCATCACCGCGCGCCCGGTGGTGCCCGAGCCGGTGAACAGCAGGTGGTCGAAGGGCAGCCTGGAGAACTCGATGCCGACGCCACCGGTCTCGTCGAAGAACTGCAGCTTTTCCGGCGGGAAGTAGGCTGGCATCTTCTCGATCAGCAGCCGGGCCAGGTGGCGCGAGTTCTCGCTCATCTTCACCATCGCGCGGTTGCCGGCGGCAAAGATGTAGCTCAGCGGCACAAAGCTCAGGTTGACCGGGAAGTTCCAGGGCACCAGCACGCCCACGACGCCCAGCGGCTGCGGGATCACGCGGTTGCGGGCGCCGAAGAAGTTGCGCCAATCCACCGCGCGGTGCTGTGGCTTCATCCAGCCGCGCAGGTGCTTGATCACGTGGTCGATGCCGTCGGTGGCCGGGAAGATCTCGGCCAGCAGTGTCTCGTGGCGCGAGCGGTTGCCGTAGTCGGCGCTGATGGCGTCGCACAACGCCGCCTTGTTCTCGCGGATGAAACGCTGCAGCGTGCGCAGGTCGGCCTTGCGCTCTTGCAGGGATGGAACCGGGTTGGCGAAGTAGGCCTGGCGCTGCAGTTGCAGGGCCGATTGCAGCTCGGCGGAAAGTGAGTTGGCGGTGATGTCCATGCTCGGGTTTGGTGAGGGGCGATCGGGCGTGCAGGCCCAGGTGGTGTCTGGCGAGCGCCGGGTCGCATGGTGGCGGGTTGACGGTCGCGTTTCTGTCTTCGAACGGACAGATGGGGGAAGGCCCCTAGAGCAAAGTGCGGGGTGGTCGTCGGGGCCGGCGTTTGACTGAGAATCAGGGCAGCCCACCAGGCGTATTCCCTTCGGATCAGGCCACGGGCCTGAAGCGACATGAGGTTCTGTACACCCGCGCCAGTGCGCCGGCGATCACCCACGTGTTGGCCAAGGAACTGGGCCGGGCCTCATTGAGGGCAGAGCGTCATGAGTCAGCAAATGGAATCCGACGTCCTGGTGGTGGGCGGTGGCCTGGCAGGCATCGTCACCGCACTGGAGTGTTTGCGCCAAGGCCAGCGCGTGACGGTGGTGGACCGCGACACGCCCGCGCGCCTGGGCGGCCTGGCGCTGTGGGCCTTCGGCGGCATGGCCCTGGTGGACACACCCGTGCAGCGGCGCATGAAGATCAAGGATTCCCCCGAGATCGCCTACCGCGACTGGCTGCGCTTTGGCGAACTGGGCGAGGCCGACCACCTGCCCAAGCAGTGGGCGCGCTACTACGTGGAGCATTCGCGCAGCGAGGTCTACGACTGGCTCACCAGCCAGGGTCTGTCGTTCATGCCAGCGGTGAACTGGGTGGAGCGTGGCATGCAGGGCAATGGCAACACGCTGCCGCGCTACCACGTGGTGTGGGGCACCTCGCAGCGCCTGACCACCCGCATGATCGAGCTGATGCGCGAGGCCGGCGCGCCGGGCCGCCTGCAGGTGCTGCATCAGCATGAAGTCACCGCACTGGAAACGGCGGCCGGCGCCGTGTGCGGCGCCACCGCGCTCAACCATGCCAACCGGGCCACGGTACAGCTCAAGGCGCCCGTGGTGGTGCTGGCCATGGGCGGCATCAATGGCAGCCTGGAGCAGGTGCGTGCCAATTGGGTGCCAGGCCGCCCCATGCCCAGCACCATGCTCAACGGCGCCCACCCCTTTGCCGACGGCAAGCTGCACCACCTGGTGGCTGGCTTGGGCGGGCAGATCACCCACGCCGGCGAGATGTGGAACTACGCCGCGGGCGTGCCCCACCCGCAGCCGCACTTCGAGGGCCATGGCCTGTCGCTCATCCCCTGCAAGTCGGCGCTGTGGCTGGACCACACCGGCCGGCGCATCGGGCCCGAGCCGATGGTGGTGGGCTTCGACACCAACCTGCTGTGCCAGCGCGTGGCGGCGCAGGCCAAGCCCTATTGCTGGCACCTGATGAACTGGCGCATTGCCAGCAAGGAGATGGCGCTCTCGGGTGCCGAGCACAACCAGCGCATCCGTGACCATCAACTGCTGATGTTCCTGAAGGAGACCCTGCTGGGCAACCACCGCCTGGTCAAGCAGATGGTGGGCGAGAGCCGGCACTTCCTGGTGGACGACACGCTGGCCGGCCTGGCCGCCAAGATGAACGCGCTGGCCGGCACGAACGATGTGCGACCCGAGGTGCTGCAGCAAACGGCCGACCACTTCGACGCCAACTTCGCGATGGGCCTCAAAGTGGTCAACGACGAACAGATCCGCCGCATCGAGCATGCCCGCCACTGGGGCCCCGACAAGCTGCGCACCTGCAAGCCAGCGCCGCTGCAAGGGCGCGGTGCCGGGCCGTTCATCGCCATCCAGACCCAGCTCATCACCCGCAAGAGCCTGGGCGGCCTGCAGACCGATCTGCAAAGCCGCGTGCTGAACGCCGCCGGCAGCCCCGTCAGCGGCCTGTATTGCGTGGGCGAGGCGGCTGGATTTGGCGGCGGCGGCGCCAGCGGCAAGCGCTCGCTGGAGGGCACCTTCCTGCCCGGCTGCATCCTCACCGGCCGCGCGGCGGCACGCTCCATCACCGGCGGCCGCCCGAGCTGAGCGGCGCCCTTTCGCTTTCAACAAGAGTTCCAGGAGACCCCATGGCCAACGGCGCTCAAGCCCTGATGAAAACGCTGGTCGATGCCGGCGTGACCGCCTGCTTCACCAACCCGGGCACTTCAGAGATGCACTTCGTGGCCGCACTCGACAGCGAGCCTGCCATGCGGGCCGTGCTGTGCCTGTTCGAAGGCGTGGCCACCGGCGCGGCCGACGGCTACTCGCGCATGGCCGACAAGCCCGCCGCCACGTTGCTGCACCTGGGTTGCGGGCTGGGCAACGGCCTGGCCAATCTGCACAACGCCCGCAAGGGCCACGTGCCCGTCGTCAACATCGTGGGCGACCATGCCACCACGCATGTGAAGTACGACGCGCAACTGCAGTCCGACATCGAAACCGTGGCGCGCAATGTCTCGCCCGGGTTTGTGCGCACCTCCAAGAGCACGGCCGAGTTGAGCCGTGACGCGGTCGATGCCATCGTCGCCGCGCGCAGCCTGCCTGGCCAGGTGGCCACGCTCATCTTGCCCGCCGATGTGTCGTGGGGCGAGGGCGCCGTGGCCGCGCCGCCACCGGTGCTGCCCTCGCCCAAGGGCGCTGACGACGCCACGGTGCAGGCCATCGCCCAGGTCATGCGCTCGGGTGCCAAGTGCGCCTTCCTGCTGGGCGGGCGGGCCCTGCGTGAGCCCAGCCTGCTGGCGGCCGCGCGCATCGCGGCACACAGCGGCGTCAAGGTGTACGGCGAAGTCTTCCCCACCCGGCTGGAGCGCGGCGCGGGCCGGCCCGTCGTGGAGCGCCTGGCCTACCTGGCCGAGCTGGCCACGGTGCAACTGACCGGCATCGACCACCTCATCCTGGTGGACGCCAAGGCCCCGGTCTCGTTCTTTGCCTACCCCGGCAAGAAGAGCTACCTCGTGCCCGACGCGTGCACCGTGCACACCCTGGCCGCGCCGGACCAGGACACCCTGCTCAGCCTGAACAAGCTGGCCGAGGCCCTGGGTGCGCAGAACGCCCAGCCGCTGCTGCAAGCGGCGAGCCGACCCAGCCGCCCGCGCGGCAAGCTCACCGCCGAAAAGGTCTGCAAGGCCGTGGGGCATCTGCTGCCCGAGAACGCCATCCTGGTGGACGAGGCCATCACCTCGGGGCTGATGCTCAACCCCTTCACCGCCGGCGCCCCGGCGCACGACTTCATCACGCTGACCGGCGGCGCCATCGGACAGGGCCTGCCCAACGCCGTGGGCGCGGCCGTGGCTTGCCCGAATCGGCCGGTGCTGGCGCTCATCGGCGATGGCACCTCGATGTACACCATCCAGGCGCTGTGGACCATGGCGCGCGAGAAGCTCAATGTCACCTCCATCATCTTCAACAACGCCTCGTACTCGGTGCTCAACGTGGAGCTGGAGCGCGTGGGAGCGGACGAAGTCGGCCCCAAGGCCAAGGCCCAGTTGGACCTGACCGGGCCGGTGATCAATTTCGCCCAGCTGGGGCAGAGCATGGGGGTGCATGCCGTGCGCGCCACCACCACCGAAGAGTTGCTGCGCGCGCTGGAACAGGCCCTGGCCACGCCGGGGCCGCACCTGATCGAGGCCATGGTGCCGCAGGCGCTCGGCGGCCTCAAGCGCCGGGTGCTGCCGTGGCTGCTGCGCTCGCTGCCCAGCCTGCCTCAGCCGGTGGCGCGCGCGCTCAAACGCAAGATCGCGCCCTGAGTTGCGGGCGGCGTCGTGCTGCGGCTGGCCTCAGGTCAAGCCGGGCTGTGCTGACGGCTGGAATTCCTCGCTCGACGATTGCACCACCTCGCCCACCAGTTCGATCCCGGCGACGCGCGGAAACGAGCTGATGATCTTGGCCCGGCCGTGCAGCGACAAGCCATCCTTGTGGTTCACGCCGGCGTATCGCGTGGGCACGACGACCTCGCCTGCCGAGAGATCGTTCAAGCGAAGGCGCTCGAGACGGGTTTCGATGCGACCGTCGATGGCGTGGGTGCGCAGCGCCTGGAAATCCGTGGGCACAGCCCGATGGGGTGATGGCATGGTCGCCTGGCAGATGGGGATGCTGGCATCTGAGCACGGCATGTGCGGTTGACGCAAGCCGGCATTTCGCTGATCGAAACGCTGGCTCGACTTTCGCGTGCGCGCTGGGGATGATCGAGCCACACTTGAATGAGAGTCCAGCATGGCCCACCCGCCCGTTGCCCATCCGCCCAGTGCCCCGCCACCCATCGCCCACCCGATTGCCGGCGCGGCACCGCGCCTGTTTGGCGACCACTTCCTGGCCGCACTCGACCCCGACGAGCGCGGCTTGATCGAACGCCTGCGCGCGCTGTGTCGCAGCAGTTTCGGTCCGCAGGCCGCCGCCGTCGCGCGCCAGGACGTGTTTGCCTGGGAGACCTTTCGCATGCTGGCGCACGAGGGCATCGTCGCCACGGCGTTTCCCAGGGATTGCGGCGGCACCGATGCGCGCCAGGCGCTGCGCATCCGCATCATCGAGGAGCTGGGCCGCGTGTGCAGCACGTCCGCCTCCATCATCACCGGCACCGACCTGTCCAGCCGCGCCATCGTCGCCGGTGCCTCGGCCGAACTGCGGCAGGCCATCGTCCCCCGGTTGTGCACCGGCGAGCAGCAAGCCGCCTTTGCGCTCACCGAGCCCGGCGCCGGATCCGACGTGCGCGGACTGCAGACACTGATGCGGCGGCAGGGTGGCGCCTACATCGTCAACGGGCGCAAGAAATTCATCACCCGCGCCAGTACCGCAGACTGGTTCGTCGTGGTCGGCAAGATCGAGGACGAGCCCGCGAACTTCGTCGCCGTGCTGATCCACCGCGACGCCCCCGGCCTCGGCATCAGCCCCGAGGTCGGCAAGCTCGGCTGGTTCGGCGTGCCGATCTCGTCGCTGCGGTTCGAGAACGTGCAGGTCAGCGCTGGCCATCGTCTGGGCGCCGAGGGCGAAGGCTTCAGCCTGGCACAAGACGCGCTGCTGCGTGCACGCATCGGCCATGCGGCGATGGCCTTGGGCCGCGCCATCGGCGCCGTCGAGATCGCGGCCACCTACGCCACCGACCGCGAGGTGTTCGGCAAGGCCCTGGGCGAGCACCAGGGCGTGCAGTGGATGCTGGCCGACATGGTCACGCAGATCGAGGCCTCGCGCGCCCTGCTGGCGCTGACCGCCGACAAGTACGACCGCGGCGATGCCGACACGGCCATCTTCGCGTCGATGGCCAAGCTGCAGGCCACCGACCTGTGCATGAAGGTGGTGACCGATGCCCTGCAGTTGACGGGTGGACGCGGCTATCTGCAGGACTTTCCGCTGGAGCGATTCTTCCGCGATGCCAAGCTCAACCAGATCGGCGAAGGCGCGAGCGAAGTGCACAAGACGGTGATCGGCCGCGATCTGGTGCGTCGCGCGCGCCAGGCCGAACGCAATCCCTGCCTGCGCGAGGGCTCACTGGCCGATTACTGAGCGCCCAAACGCCGGCCAGGGCGGGCTGTCCCAGGTCCGCCCACGCCTACACGACCTTGGCTTCGCGCAGGCGTGCGAGTTCCGCGGCATCGATGCCGAATTCGGCGTAGACCTCGGCGTTGTGTTCGCCCACGGCCGGGCCCGTGCGCGGGATCGGCATCTCGCGACCCACGATGCGCGGCACGATGCAAGGCGCGGGCAGGCTGCCGAAGTCGGGGTCGGGCAGGCGCACGATGGCCTGGCGTGCCAGGCAGTGGGGGTCCTGCTCGATGTCGGCGATGGTGTAGATCTTGCTGAAGGGGATGGCCGCCGCTTCCAGCGTGGCGGCAATGACGTCATAGCCGTGCGCGCCGAACCAGGCAGCGAGTCCCGCGTCGAGTTCGAGCAGGTTCACGACGCGCGCCGGGTTGGTCTTGAAGCGCAGGTCATCGGCCCACTCGGCCTGGCCGATGGCTTGGCACAGGCGCGCGAAGATCGCATCCGACGAGGCCACGAGCGAAAAGTAGATGCCGTCCTGGCTGCGGTACATGTTGGACGGCGCGGTGTAGCTCGCGCGGTTGCCGGCCGGCCTGCGCACCTGACCCAACTGCTCGTGTTCCACCGGCAGCGGATCGAGCAGGCGAAACAGCGCTTCGGTCGCGGCCAGATCGACCTCGACGCCCAAGGCCTGCGGATCACCCCGAAGCCGGGCCACCTCCGCCGCAATCGAGAACGCGCAGAACAGGCCGGCCACTGCATCGCCCACCGGGAAGTTGCTGTGCAGCGGCGGACCGCCTTCCTCGCCCGTCAGGTTGGTGAAGCCGCTCATGGCTTCGAAGATGCGCGCGAAGCCTGGCCGCGCGCGGTACGGCCCGGTCTGGCCAAAGCCGGTCAGGCGCAGCACGATCAGCCGCGGATTCGCGCGGTGCAAGGTGGCGATGTCCAGGCCCCAGCGGTCCATCGTGCCGGTGCGGAAGTTCTCCACCAGCACGTCGAAGTGCGGCAGCATGGCCAGCAGGATTTCGCGCCCGCGCGGCTGGCGCACGTCCAGCGTGATGCCGCGCTTGCCGCGGTTGGCAATCTTCCACCACAGCGCCACACCGTCCTTCACCGGCTGCAGCCCGCGCAGGGCGTCGCTGCCATCGGGCAGCTCGAGCTTCACGACCTCGGCCCCGTGGTCCGCGCACAGCGTGGCGCCCATGGGCGCGGCCAGCACCGTGGCCATGTCGAGGATGCGCACGCCGCTGAGGGCGCCGGGCGAAGCAGATTTCGGATTCAAGCAGATCCCCTCGAGCGGCCAACAGGCGATGCCTCGGTTGTGCCAGAGCTGGCGCGAAAGAACCATCGGCGTTTCGCACAGCGAAACCCTCGCATCGATTCGTTGACTTCCCTCATCGGCCCATGAATCATGGCCCACAGCGCACACACCCCAAGGACCATGACCCCGATCGCCCTGCCTGGACTGGTCGACCCGCACGACCTTTCGGCCGACCGCCAGTTCTCGATGAACCTGGCGCGCGGCATGGCGGTGCTGCGCGCGTTCACCTCGTCCGACCCGATGTTGGGCAACCGTGAAATCGCCGACCGCACCGGCCTGCCCAAGCCCACGGTCTCGCGCCTGACCTACACGCTCATGCTGTTGGGCTATCTGAGCCGGGATGCCGGCCTGCAGAAGTACCGCCTGGGCAGCGGCGTGCTGTCACTGGGCCAGCCGCTGCTGGCGAGCATGCCGGTGCGCCAGGCCGCGCGGCCCTTGATGGAGCAGCTGGCGCGCAAGACCGGCTGCACCGTCAACCTCGGCATGCGCGACCGGGGCAACGTCGTCTACATCGAAACCGTGCGCGTGGACGCCGGAAACGTCTACCTGCCCGACATCGGCAGTACGCGTCCATTGCTCGGCAGCGCCATCGGGCGTGCGCTGATCCTGGCGTGCACGGCGTCCGATCGAAAGGCGATCCTCAATCACCTGAAAGTGCACGACAAGGCGCTGTTCGACCAACACCGTGTCGCCTGGGAGGCCGACCAGAAGCTGTATGCCGCACACGGCTTCTGCCATTCCCGCGGCGATTGGCAGAAGGACGTGCATGCCGTGGCCGTGCCGGTGCGCGTGCCGCCGCGCGAGGCGCCGGTGGCGATGAACTGCACCCTGGCCGCCTACCGCATGCCCAAGGACAAGCTGGAGCGCGACGTCGTCCCCCACCTGCTGGACACCGTGCGCCAGCTCGAGGCTGGGCAGGGTCTGCGTTGAGATGAGATCCACCGAGCCAAAACCCCACCGGAAGCCCACGCCATGATCCGCAATCCGCCCCAGTTCACTGCCCTGTTGGCGCAGGTGCGCCAGTTCGTGCGCGCCGAATGCATGCCGCTGGAACAGGAGGTCGACCGCAGCGACGAGATCCCCGAGGCGCTGGTTCAGCGCATGCGCGAGATGGGCCTGTTCGGCCACAGCATCCCCGAGGCCCATGGCGGCGCCGGACTGACCAGTGAAGAGCTGTCGCTGGTCAACATCGAAGTTTCGCAGGTGGCGACGAGCTTTCGCGCGCGCTTCGGTGGCAACACCGGCATTGCCTCCGAGTCGCTGGTGGTCGACGGCACGGCGCAGCAGAAGGATCGGTACCTGCCGCTGCTGGCCAGCGGCCAGTTGACCGGTTGTTTCGCCCTGACCGAGCCCGAAGCGGGGTCCGACGCCACCGCGCAGAAGACCCTGGCCGTGCGCGACGGCGACGACTACGTCATCACCGGCACCAAGTGCTACATCACCAACGCGCCGCTGGCCGGACTGTTCACCGTGTTCGCGCGCACCGACCCCGATGCCAAGGGCGCCGCCGGCATCAGCGCCTTCCTGATCGAACGCGGCACACCGGGCCTGTCGACGCCGGCGGCCTACCGCAAGATGGGCCAGCATGGCTCGCCGGTGGGTGAAGTCGTGCTCGACCGCTGCCGCGTGCCGGCCAGCGCCATCGTCGGCGGTGTGCCCGGGCAGGGTTTTCGCACGGCGATGAAGGCCCTGAACAAGCAGCGCATCAACCTCGCCGGCCTGTGCATCGGGCCGGCCATCCGCCTGGTCGACGAGATGGTGGCCAGGGCAAGGTCGCGCCGGCAGTTCGGACAGGCCATCGGCGAGTTTCAACTGGTGCAGCAGATGATCGCCCAGAGCAATGTCGAGGTGCATGCGGCGCGTGCGCTGCTGCTCGAAACAGCGCGCAAGCGGGACGACGGCCAGGACGTGACCATGGAAGCCTCGATGTGCAAGCTCTTCGCCTCGGAGATGTGCGGGCGCGTGGCCGACCGCGCCGTGCAGGTGTTCGGCGGTGGCGGCTACATCGCCGACAACGTGGCCGAACGCTTCTACCGCGACGTGCGCCTGTTCCGCCTGTACGAAGGCACCAGCCAGATCCACCTGCTCAACATCGCCAAGCGGACCATGGCCTTGGCCGAACGCCAGCACGCGGACCATTGACGTTACTTCGGCCCGGCCCGTGCCGGCCTCCTGCAATGAAGTTCGGAGACACCCCATGACATCCACTCGCAGCTTCTTGGTCGCCTCGGCGGCGGCCTTGTTCACATGGGCCGCGGCCCCCGCGCTGGCCCAGACGGAGGCCTTTCCGAACAAGGCGCTGCGCATCGTCGTGCCCTTCACCGCCGGGGGCGTGGTCGATTCCATCGCCCGGGTCATCGGTGAGAAGCTGTCCACCAAGTATGGGCAACCGGTGGTGGTGGAGAACAAGACGGGCGCGGGCGGCTCGATCGGCACCGACTTCGTCGCCAAGTCCGCCCCCGATGGCTACACCTTGCTGTGCGTGAGCCCGGGGCATGCCGTGGCGCCCAGCCTGATCAAGGGCGTGACCTGGGACCCGGTGCGCGATTTCCGCGCCATCGAAGGCTTCGGCGTCATTCCCAACGTGATCGTGGTGCATCCCGACGTGCCGGCCAAGACCCTGGCCGAATGGGTCGCCATGGCCAAGAAGAGTCCCGTGCCGCTCACCTACGCCACGGCCGGGGTGGGCACCTCGAACCACCTCGCCGCCGAGTTGCTGGCCCAAAGCGCCGGCATCAAGCTGACCCATGTGCCTTACAAGGGACAGCCCGACGCGATGAACGATCTGCTCTCCGGTCGCGTCACCATGATGCCGCTGACCGCCGCCTTGGCCGCGCCGCTCATCAAGGCCGGCAAGCTGCGCGCGCTGGCAGTGACCACCGCCACGCGCTCGACGGCGCTGCCTGCGCTGCCCACCGTGGCCGAGGCGGCCAACCTGCCGGGCTACGAGGTCGGCACCTGGTTCGGCTTCGTCGCGCCGGCGAAGGTGCCGGACGCGATCGCCCGCAAGCTCTCGGCCGACGTGGCCGAGATCCTGGCGATGCCTGATGTGAGGGCCAGGTTCGACACGCTGGGAATGGAAGTGGCGCCGCAGGCGCCGGCGCAATTCGATGCCTTCATCGCACGCGAATTCGCGAAATGGAGCAAGGTGATCAAGCAGGCCGGCATCGAGGCCCAGTGATGACGAAGGCGCTGCGCACGCCGCTGTGCGATCGGCTCGGCATCCGCCATCCGATCTTCGGCTTCTCCCATTCGGTCGACGTGGCCGTGGCCATCGCGCAGGCCGGGGGGTTTCCGGTGCTGGGGCTGGCGCGCGAGATGCCTCACGAAATCCCTGAACTGCTGGCCCAGGTGCAGCAACGCATGGGTGAGATGCCCTACGGCATCGACCTGATGCTGCCTTCGGCGGTGCCGCAGCAGGCCAGCCTGGAGGGCTTGCGCGCCGCCTTGCCACCCGCTCACGTGGCGTTCGTCGAGGGCTTGCGACAGCGCTTTCAGGTCGCGCCGCCGGTCAAGCCCAGCTTCTTCACCACGCAGGTTCGATCCGAGGCCTTGTTCGAGGCGCAGATCGAGGCCGTGCTGGCGTCCAATGCGCGCGGCATCGCCACCGCCATCGGCCTGCGTGCCGATCTGATCGAGCGTGCGAAGGCACGCGGCAAGCTCACCTTCTCGCTGGTTGGCTCGGTGCGCCATGCGCGCAAGGCCCTGGCGATGGGTGTGGAGGTGCTGGTGGCCCAGGGCTACGACGCAGGAGGCCACACCGGACCGGTCGGAACGCTGTCGCTGTTGCCGCAGATCGTCGCCGTGGCCGGGGATGCCCCCGTGCTGGCGGCGGGCGGCATCGCCACGGGAGCGCAGGTGCTGGGCACCATCGCCATGGGCGCGCAGGGGGCCTGGCTGGGCACCCTGTGGATGGCCGCGCGCGAGAACCACACGCCCCCGGCCCTGCTGCAGCGCTTGATCGCCAGCGGCAGTGAAGACACCCTCATCACCCGCGCCCACAGCGGCAAGCCTTGCCGCGTGGTGCGCAGCGACTGGATCGATGCCTGGGGCGAGGCCGAGGCACCGCAGCCCCTGGGCATGCCCTTGCAGCAGGTGCTCACCGGCGATGTGTTCGCCTCGATTCATGAGCACGACAACCCGCGGCTGATCTACGAGGCCGCCGGCCAAAGCATCTTCGCCATCGAAGGGGAGACGAGCGTGGCCGAACAGTTCGATCGCCTGCTGGGCGAGATGGACGCCGCCTGGGGTCGCCTGCAGCGCTTCGCAGCCTGAGGCACCACCGCTGGGCGAAGGCCAAGGCTGCGGTGTCCTCGACCGAGAGCAAGCTGTTGCCCACAGCTGGGAGTTCGGCGAGCCGATCATTGGCATCGGCCCAATGTTTGGCCCGACTGGCCAACACCGACGGCCCAAAGCTTGGGTGGTCGGTCTGGTGGGGCTGGATCAGGTGGACAGCAGGGCAGACTTGCCCATCATCCCTTGACTCGCTGCCTGACCCAGCCCAGCGCGGCGGCAAAGGGCAGAGCCGAGCGGGGCAGGTAGGCCGAGGTCCACAAGCCGCCGTGGCAGGCGTTGTCCATGAACAGCTCGAACGGGTGCGCCAGCGGCGTGCCCGGGTTGGCGGCCGATCCGTCGAAGCGCAAGTCGTGCACCCACAGCGCCGCCATCAGCGCATTGGTGGTTTCGGGCTCGAAGACCTCGATGCCGAAGCTGCTGGCGCCAGCAAAACCGGCGGCCAGTGCCGGGTTCTTGATCACCGATGCCGTGGTCGTTGAGGGCGCGACGTTGAGCGATACACGGTGGCCGTCGGCCCGGGCGCACATTGCGCGCCACTGCTGCAGGCGCTTGGCCAGGGCGTAGTTCGGCCCTTGCTCGATGACCAGGCTGTCGACCACGCCGTAGGCCTGCCCGCTGCCGTTGTGGATCAGCTGTTCCACGTTGGGATGAAAGAACCTGTCGCCCAATGCCAGGTGCAATGAGCCCTGAAAGCTGCGGCTCGCCACCGGGCGCGCCCGATAGGCGTCCATCGCAGTCTGCGCGGTTTGCCGCGTCACCGCGAAGACATCGGTGGGCGTGGCCAGGAAGGCCACGCTGGTTCGCGCATCCGCCTGACACGCGGCCTGGACGATCATGTCCATGCCCATGGCCACGCGGACATGGCGCTCGCCGTCCAGGTAAGCCAGTGCGGCCACGTCCAGCGGGCCCGCGAAGCTGCGCAGCCAGGCGGCGATCTTGGGCGCTTCGGTCAAGAGGTCGGCACCGGCGCGCCCAAACCAGTCGCCTTCGGCCACGGCCGGCCCGAGACCCCGCACCGGGACCTGCAGCGTGCCATTGCCCGCCAGTGCCAGGCCGGCGATGCGTTGCCACACCGCCGGGCGCTGGATGTCCACCGCAATCACATGGGCGCGCCAGCGTGTCAGCCAGCGCAGCGGGCCGGCCTCGCTGCCGGCGCCGAGCAACACCAGCGTGCGGTCCGAGAGGTCGAACCACTCGGGATTGGCGATGCAGCGCTCGAAGGCTTGCGCTGCGCTGGGGTCGATGATGCCGCGCGCCTGCCAGTCGGCGATCTTGGCCAGCAGCCGCGGTCCAGCCAGTGGCTCGCCTTGCAAGGGCACCGTCCATGGCGCCACAGTTGCATCACCCTGGCCGCTCAGGCTGAGCGTTTGCAGCGGCTCGCCAGGGTTGGCCAGCGCCTCCTGCAGGCTGGTTTGCCCGTGGCCCGTGTCCCAACACATGGTTTGCCTCGCGGTGGCCAAACCCGCGCGGGCACTGGCCAGGGCCGCTTCGGGGCTGGCCAGCCCACCTTCGATCAACTTGCGAAAGTGGCGCGGGTAGGCGCGCCGCCAGCGCGTCTCTCGCAGCGCCGATTGCGCGTCGGCCGCGTCCAGCTCGGCCAGCGCGCTGGCCAGGATCTGCGCACCGACCCGCGTCGTGCTGCGCGAGCCATCCGGCGCCGTGGGAAAGACGACGCCTGTCTGAGTTTCGCTACCCACGCGCGGCTCCTCGACGGTTGGCCCTGAACCAGCGGATGTGCCGCGCCTCGGCCGGCTCAGGCCACGTCCCGCAACTCGCGCCGCAGGATCTTGCCGACCGTGGATTTGGGCAGCGACTCGACGAAGCGCACGATCTTGGGCACCTTGTAGGCGGTCATCTCTTTGCGGCAATGGGCCGTCAGCTCTTCGGCCGTCAGCGCCGAACCGGGCGCCCGCACGACAAACAGCTTCACCGCCTCGCCGGTCTTGGCGTCGGGCACGCCGATGCAGGCGCATTCGCCCACACCGGGGCATGCGCTGGCCACCGCTTCGACCTCGTTGGGGAACACGTTGAAGCCCGAGACGATGACCATGTCCTTCTTGCGATCGACGATCTTGAGGAAGCCCTTGTCGTCGAAGACGCCGATGTCGCCGGTGCGGAAATAGCCATCCGCGGTGAAGGCCGCCGCGTTGGCTTCGGGCTGGTTCCAGTAGCCACTCATCACCTGCGGGCCCTTGGCACAGATCTCGCCCGACTCGCCGATCGCGGCATCGGTGCCTTCGTCCTTCAGCAGCTTGATGTCGGTACCGGGCACCGGCAGGCCGGTGGTGCCGCTGAAGTCCTCGATCATCGCGGGGTTGAACGACAGCACCGGGCTGGTCTCCGACAGGCCGTAGCCTTCGCGGATGAAGGTGCCGGTGATGGCCTTCCACTTGGCCGACGTGGCGCCCACCACGGCGGCGCCGCCGCCGCCGGACAGCCGCAGGTTGGAGAAGTCGATCTCGGCCGTGCGCGGGTGCATCGTCAGGCCGGCGAACATGGTGTTCACGCCGATGAAGATGCTGGGCCTGGCCTTCTTGAAGACGTCGATGAAGCCGTCCATGTTGCGCGGATCGGCGACCAGCCAGTTGTCGGCGCCGACCGAGAAGTAGGTGATGAAGTTCACCATCAGCGCCATGATGTGGTACAGCGGAATGGCGGTGAGGATCACCTCCTGACCGTCGCGCAAGGCGCTGGGCATCATGGCCTTGTACTGCTCGGTGTTGGCCACCAGGTTGCGGTGCGACAGGCAGGCGCCCTTGGACAACCCGGTGGTGCCGCCGGTGTATTGCAGGAACAGCAGGTCGTCGCCGTTCAGTGCGACGGGCTTGCGCTGCATGGCCGCACCTTTTGCCAGCGCATCGGCAAACGGGATGCTGCCGACCAGCCGCGCGTCCACCGGTGGGCTGGGCAACGCGGCGCCGCTGCCATCGCCTGGCGCCACGGTGATCACGGTCTGGATGCCGGTCTTGGCAATCACCTCGGCCAGCGTCGGCGTCGAGCCGTTGTAGATGACGATGATCTTGCTGCCTGAATCATTCAGCTGATGTTCGAGCTCGCGCGGCGTGTACATCGGGTTGACGTTGACCTGCACACCCCCGGCGCGAATGATGCCCAGGCAGGCGATGGGGAAGGCGAACAGGTTGGGCGACATCACGGCGACGCGGTCGCCCTTCTTCAGGCCCAGCGTGTGCTGCAGCCAGGCGGCGAAGGCGGCCGACAAGCGGTCGACGTCGGCGTAGGTCAGCGTCTGGCCAAACGAGCGGAAGGCCGGCTTGTCGGCATAACGCAGCATGGCCGCGTCCAGCAGGTGGACGATCGATGGATGGGCGTCGGCATTGATGGTGGCGGGGATGCCGTTGGCGCGGTGGGTTTCGAGCCAGGGTTGGGCGTGCATGGTGAGTTTCCTTTCAGTGAAGTTGAGCGAGTCAGGTCATCGCGAAGCCAAGCCGCAGGTCTCGCCGGCAACGAGAGGCGACGGCCAATGAAGTTGCGTCGATGGTCGTCAGGGCTCGCCCCGCGCCGGTCACGCCCCGGCTTCTTGCGCCAGCCAGGCTTGCATCGCCAGGGCTTCGTCGCCCATGCGCGTGTACTGGTTGAGCGGCAGTTCGGTCTGCTCGAAGCCATCCTTGGTCTGCTGCGGCATCGTCTCGACCATCAGTTCAGCAAACACCGGGCCGTCCATCGCCAGCAGCTTCGGAAAGCGTTCGGCCCAGGCCGCGCCATCGCTGATGCGCTCGGCATGCACATAGCCGGCCTTGCTGGCCACTTCGGCGAACTGGAAATCCGAAGTCGGCAACTTCATGTTGTCCAGGCCGCTGAACTGCGTGCCGTTGTTCACCACGCAATGCAGCAGGTTGCGCGGCCGCTGTGTGGCCACCGTGGCCAGGCCGCCGAGCTCCATCAGCAGGCTGGCGTCGCCATCCATCACGATCACGCGCTTGTGCGGTTGCGCCAGGGCCAGGCCGAGCGCCAGGCCCGCGGCACCGCCCATCAGCGGCACGGAGTTGATGCGCTGGGCGGTCGAGCCCTTGGCCGCCTGTGCGGCGGCCGGGCTGAGCAGGGTCTTGGCCTTGGCCATCCCCAGGCCCAGCACCAGCCCGGCCTTGCCACCGACCAGCGGCACGCCAGTGGCCGTGCCATCCGCACCTTCGATGCGGTCGAAGATGAACATGGACAGCATGGTGGCCACCACGATGGCGTCCCCCTTGCCCTTGGCCACCACACCGCATGCTTGAACGATATTCATCATGTTGCTTCCCCTGCTTTCAACGCCACGCCATCGGCGCCGACACGAGCAGAACCACCGCGGTGCGCTGGCTCTGGGCTTGCTCATAGGCCTGGTCCAGCTTGGCCATGTCGGCATCGCTGTCCAGGCAGTGGTAGGGCACGCCGATGGCCTGCAGGAACGGCTCGGCGATGCTCACCATGCTGCGGCCGGACTGCGTGGACGGCTGGCCCAGGTTGGCGTATTCGCGCCCAAACTGGCCGACCATGAACACCATCGGGATGTGCGCGTCCAGGCACACCGCACGCAAGGTGTTGAAGCAGTTGTACAGGCCCTGGTTCTGCATCATCAACAGCGGCCGCTTGCCACCGATCGTCAAGCCGGCCGCGACCGTGACCGCCTGGTTCTCGTTGCAGCAGTTGATGACCTTGATCTGGTCGACGCCCTTGTTCAGGCGGTCGTGCAGCGCGAGCTGCACCCAGTCGGGCACGGTGACCACATGATCGACCTGGTTGCGCCGCAGCGCGGCGACGGCGGTGGTCGCGGTGATGGCGTAGGGGCTGAGGTCCACGGACATGCGGGCTCCTGGTTGAAGGCTGACGCCACTGGGCCACCCCTCGGGTTCAACCCCAAGCGAGCACGCTGGCGTTGCGAACGAGAATGTTCGCGAGCCAGCCAGCGTAGAAGATGACGGCCGGCAGTTCTGTTCGAATTCAGACAGATTCGGGTCAACCCCAGCCGCCAGCGGCTGGTGCACATGGTTGGCCGGCTGCGGTGCGGGGCACAGAGCCGCTGGCGAGTGGCTCGGCGACACCCAGCTGAGGTGTTCGGGCACCGGTGACATTCAGGTCATTCGTCTGCAAGCCGGCAACGCCAGTTTGCTTGAACCTGTCTCCCGATGTCGTGGCAGGATCACTGCGCCAGTGCGCCTACTTCACGGCGGGGTGTGCATGGAAGAACGCGATGATGCTTTGGGCGATCAAATCGGGTTGCTCGGGCAGCAAGGCGTGTCCAGCGTGTGGAACGGAAACCAGCGTGACTCGCGCCCCGTAAGTGGCCTTCAGCAGTTCACCCGCATCCTTGGGTGGTGCGATGACGTCGTCCTGCGCCTGCAGGACCAACATGGGCCCTTCACCGCCTGCGCTGAAGTTCTGGTTGCTTGAGGCCTTTGCGGCTCTGACCTGGCCGATGGCGCCCCAAGAACTCCAGCCGCGCTGCCAGTATTCCGGGGTCTCGTTACCTGTGGCAAAGAACACCTTGGAAACCGCACCGCCGCGTACCGACCAGGGGATGAAGCCCAAGGTTGACAGACGCAGCGATCGCGCCACATCGGGTGGCATGTTGTCGGTTTTTTCGCCTGCCGCCACCAGCACCAGGCCCGCCGTTTGTCGCGGGTACAAGGTCGCGAAGGTTCGCGCAACACGGTTGCCAAAGGCATGGCCAATCAAGTGGACCCGTTCGCCTTCGGGGATTCCTGCGTCGGCCATCGCCCTGTGGACATCGCTGGCCAGGTCGCTCAGGCCATAGCTGGCAAATCCGCCACCTGACCAATCGGTGATGCCACGCGATTCCACCGCGATCGTGCGGTATCCCGCTTGCGACAGAGCCGTGCGCAATTCGTTGAAATCGCTGACGGCTCGCCCGAGGCTGGCCACCAAGACCACCGTTTCAGCTGGCTCGCTCTTTCGCTGTGGCTCTTGCGTGTAATAGGTGATCGGGTTCACGCCTGAAACGGTATGACGAACGCCGAGTGCGGGGCGCGCGTCATCGGCCAGCGCATGGGCCAAGACCCACACCATGCCGATGATCGAGAGGCCCAGAATCCAATAAAACGCAATGCGCAGTGAGTGACCCATTTGCCGGCTCATCAATGTTCCGTTTCTTGCGGTGAAGCGAACCCTGGGACGCCTGATCCGATCGACTCGAAACTCAGTTGGTCAACGCGCGCGCAATGGCTCGGAAAGCAGCCAATCGAAGGGGTTCGCGGCTTCGGCTTGCATCCGGGTCGGCGGACAGCAGCACGATGACGACCTCCGCTTTGGGCGCGATCCAGACACGTTGTGCAAACTGCCCCTGACACTGGAATGAATCCAGTTCGTCATGGTTGAACCACCACATGTCGTGGTAGGAGCCGCCTGGCAACACGGCCGCGTCCGGGCTGGCGGCAAAGGCCGCACGATCACCACCGCGGCGAATCTCGCTGACCACGGCCGATGGGACCACTTGCTTGTCGCCCACCCGACCCTGGTTGCGGATCATCTCGCCGAAGCGAGCCAGATCGCGCGCATTGGCTTGCAGGCCAAATGCCGCTATCGGGGCCTTGCGTGAATCGAGCAAGAAATCGGCGTCCTGCTCTGCACCCATCGGCTGCCAGAGCCGCTCGCTGATGAGGTCGGGGACCGACTTTCCTGTCACTCGACTGAGCACCCAGCCCAAGGCCTCGGCGCTGCCGTTGTCGTAGCGCATGGGCCCGACACCGTGCTCGGTGGTTGGATGGGCGGCCAGCATCATGGCAATGGATCCGTCGGGACCCGTGTAATTCGGGGGGCGAGGCAGCACGCCATAGGCTTGCAGGGCGCCGACCTGGAGGCTGCCAGCCTGATGGACATCGTCACCGAATCGGAAATTCGCCCTCATGTCGAGCAGATCCCGGATCTTGGCGGGGCCCAAGGCAGAGGACGCCAGCTCGGGCACATAGCGCGATGCGGGTGCATTCAGATCCAGCTTGCCCTCGTTGGCCAGGGTTGCAGCCAGCGTGCCGACGAAACTCTTGGTGCAGGAATTGGTGGCGTGCAAGGTGGTCGGCGTCATGTCTCCGAAATAGCGCTCGAAGACCACTTGGCCGCGATGCAACACCAAGAACGCATCGGCACCGAGTATTCGAAAGGCCTGGGCCATGGCAGTGGGCTGCCCTTGCCAATCGACGCGGAGTGCGTCGATGTCGAGAGGTTTGCCTGCCGGCAAATCGGTGGGCTTGCCGCTGCCGCGCGAAACACGCTCCGTATGGAAGACGCTGGACATGTGGGCCAAGGTCCAGCGCATGAAGCGCGGTGAGGCGTAGTTGCGCAGGTTGACTTGGTTTTCAGGCAGAGGCGGAGACCCCACCATCACGCCGACCTCACTGGGCACGTCCGTGATCGCGGGAGGAACCTTGGCAGGGTCGGCAGCGTGCACCAAAGTGCACGCGAGCGCAGCGGAAATGAAGGTCAGTGGATGCAGCTTGGGCATGGGGTAATGACCTCGTGAAGGTTTCGGCGCGGGTCTTGGTGCGTCAGCTCGTCTGAAAAGGTCACCTAGCCGGTCTCAGCCCAGGGCCTTGTATCGGCCCTTGGCCTTCGCCTGGCACAAGCCCCTTCCGGGCCTTGTGTCCGGGCTCACTCTTTTTTCTGGTTGAACAGCGTTGCCGCCCCAATGCCCGAACCCTTCTGACGCGGCGGAAAGTCCTGCAGGCTCTTGCCGAAGCGCTGCATCTGCGCGCCCACGATGGGCAGCAGGTAGCTCTTTTCCTTCATCCACAACAGGTGGCCGCCGGTGCCAGGCGTGAGCTCAAAGGGGTCGAGCTTGATGTTCACCAGCATGCCGCCGTCCAGCTTTTCTGATGCGCCCAGCCAGGTGTTCTTCAGTTGGAAATGCAGCTTCCACTGGTCCACGCGCAGCGCATTGAATTCGTTTTCGGCGTAGTAGAAAAACTCTCGGCGCTTGCTCTTGCCTTTGCCGGTGAGCATGTCTGTCTGGTTGTAGCCATCGAGCATGACCTTGTAGTCGCGCTCGCCGATGCGGGTGCCCTTGAGCAGGCGGTCCTTGATGTCGGTGTCGCCCACGGCGGCCATCAAGGTGGGCAGCCAGTCCTCGCTGGTCATGAACTCGTCGGTCCATTCGTTGGCGGCCACGCGGCCGGGCCAGCGCACCAGCATCGGCACGCGAAAGCCACCGTCCCAGGTGGTGCCTTTTTCGCCGCGAAATGAAGGCGTGCCGGCTTCGGGCCAGTGCGCCAGGTTGACGCCGTTGTCTGACGTGAACATCACGATGGTGTTCTTGGCTGCGCCCATGTCGTCGAGCTGCTTGAGCAGCTTGCCGACGATGGCGTCCAGGTGCAGCAGGCCATCGGCATAGCGGCTGTGGCCGCTCTTGCCCATCCACTCAGGGCTGATGTGGATCTGCTGGTGCATGCGGGTGGGGTTGAACCACAGGAAGAAGGGCTTGCCCGACTTCTGGGTGCGCGCGAGCCAGTCCTGCGTGACCGCCAGCACCTCGTCGTCGAAGGTCTCCTGGCGCTTGGCGCCGAGCGGGCCGCGGTCTTCGATGCGCTGCTTGCCCACGGCGCCGAAGCGCGGGTCTGCGGTGGTGTCGTCCTTGTCGGTTGCCCAGGTGTACAGCACGTTGCGCGGGCGCCCGGGGAAGTTGGGGTTCTTCGGAAACTCGGGCTGCTCGAACTGCTCCATCACGTTCAGGTGGTACAGCAGGCCGAAGAACTCGTCGAAGCCGTGCACCGTGGGCAGGTGTTCGTTGCGATCGCCGACATGGCTCTTGCCGAACTGGGCCGTCGCGTAGCCACGGGCCTTGAGCATCACCGCCAGCGTGGGGTCTTCGGCTTTCAAGCCCAGCGGCGCGCCGGGCTGGCCGACCGACGTGAGGCCGGTGCGGATGGGGTACTGCCCGGTGATGAAGGCCGCGCGGCCTGCCGTGCAACTGGGCTGCGCGTAGTAGTCGCTGATGGTCAGGCCTTCGCGCGCCAGTCGGTCGATGTTGGGCGTTCGCACCGCGCCCACGCCGCGGTGGATGGCCGAGATGTCGTAGGGCGACACGTCGTCGGTCATGATCATCACGATGTTGGGCGCAGCGCTGGCGGACTGCGCCGACACGCCAAGCGACAGGGTGCAGGCCAGGCAGGCGGCCAGGAATCGAAGCAAGCTCATCGAAGGTCTCCAGGAATTCATCAGAGTGCTCAGCGCTTGAGCATGGCGCTGAGCTTCGACGTGTCCACCGGGCAGCCCAGGGCTTCGAAGCGCGCCTTCTCACGCAGATTGATCACCTGCGGCAGGTACTCGCCCAAGGCCTGCTGTTCGCCGTGCAGTGACTTCACGTCGAACCAGCTGTGCTTGAACGATGGATTCACCAGCGTGTGGCGGTTGATCACCGCACCGAAGTGCGGCGAGCCACCGGGGATGCCGTCGCCGTTGCCGTACTCGATCCACTCCACGCCGCACTTGGCGTTGGCGTTGGACGGCCGATCGACGGCACGCGAGACCACCACGCTGAAGTAGCCGCGCGCATCGACCACCGGCCGCACGTTTTCGTCGTGCACGCAATCCACCGTGTTGCCGATGGGCGGCGCCGTGGAGGTGCACAGCGACCAGTAGCGCATGTCGACCTTGGGGTCCATCGGCTCGGCGCTGCCGTCCCAGGTGCGCGGCGTGCTGGGCATCTTGCCGTGCACCACGTAGACCTTGCCAAAGGCCTGGCTCAGGTAGGTGAAGCCGTAGCGCGTGACCGGGTTGCTCCAGAAGCCACCCTTCTCGACCGCCAGACTGTCGCTGGGCAACGCGGGGAAGAAGGTCTGCAGCATCAGGTGCTCGCGGTTGTAGAACTTCTGCATCGGCGCCACGTCGAAGGGGTTGGCCGGTGTGCGGTCGGCCGGGCGCCAGGGCAGGCTGTTCAGCGCCAGCCACAGCTTGGGCGACACGGTGATCGGCGACTGCTTGCCGCGCTTGTGCGGCACGTCGGTCGCGCTGCAGGTCTCCTGTTCGCTCAGCAGCTTGCCGTCGGCCGTCTGCAGCTGGGCCTTGGGCACGCCCACGCCGCCGGTCCAATCGATGCTGCGGTCGGGGATGTAGTTGCGCATGTGCATGCCGGTGGGCGTGCCGGGTTCGCTCAAGGTGTAGACCGTGTTCGTTGGCCGCGCTGTCTTGTCGGCCGGCGGCGAGCCGTTGACCACGGTGACGGTGTAGCTGCGCGGCACCACGTCGCGCCGCACGCCGGGACGGAAGGGGTTGGACGAGCCGGCATCGGGCTCGATCTCGATGTCGTTGAGCCCATCGCGCGGCACGCCGTCGACCGAGTAGGTGACGAAGCTCCAGTGCCGCATGTGCGGGAACGCGCCGGTGAGCACGATCTTGCCGCCGGCCGGGATGCTGAACCAGGCGGTGGAGAAGGTGTTGCCGATGTCGGGGATCTGGTTCTCGATGCCGTAGTCGTCGGGGTCGGTGGTGTAGTAGCCGCTGCGCAGCCGCGGGCCGGGCCAGAAGCAGGTCTTGATGGCCACGGCCTGGTGCACGTTGTCCTTGCGGGCGATGTCGGTGACACGCTCCGGGGGCATGGGCGTGAGGATGTTGCCCGTGCCCTGGCTGCCCATCACGTAGCCGTCGGCACGCGGCACCGGGCCGCCGCGCGGGGTTTGCGGCAGAGAGCGGGCACGTGGGTCGTCGTCGGTCTTGCCGGCGGACGTGCCGCTCGCGCCGGCTTCCACCGCCGCGGGGGCCGACCAGGTGTAGGCGGCGCTGGTCGGACGGCCCGCACCGCCGTCGTCCTTGGCCAGGCCACTCATCCAGACCATCGTGATGATGGCCAGCACAGCGATCGCGCCGACGATTCGCAGCGACCAGCGCAGCAGGGTACTCATGAGACGTTCTCCGGGGACTTGCGGGCCCGTGGCAATACGTGACCCTGGCGCGGATCGAACCGCGGACGCGCGAGGGTACGGCGTGGTCGCGCGGCACACTGTCAAGCGATCGACACATTTGTGCGACAGGCCCTGGCCACCGCGACGATGCCATCGCGCCATGAACCGAAGGGATCTTTCGAGCCGGTGATGCCGCGCCATTCCGCCGGCCATTCATAGAATCGGCCCATCCAGGCCAACCGTTCAATGCAATGAATCGCCCAACGAGGTTGTCGCTCAGCGAGTTGCTGCTGGGGTTGCTCGCCTTTGCGCTGGGCGCGGCCGCGCAGGCGGCCCCGCCGAACCGTGCCTATGAGCGGCGCGAGGCCGATTGGCGCAATGGCGCCATCGTTTACCAGGTGCTGGTGGACCGATTCGTGCCTTCGGCCAAGCTGGACGCCAAGCGCCAGCTCTATCCGGCACCCAAGGTCTTGCGCGCCTGGTCGGAGCCCGCCATGCCGGGCGTGTACCTGCCAGAGGCCAAGCTCAACAGCCAAGAGCTGGACTTCTGGGGCGGCGATCTGCAAAGCCTGGCCACGCGGCTGGACCACATCCAGCAGCTGGGCGCGCAGGTGCTGTACCTCAACCCGATCCACCTGGCCTACACCAACCACAAGTACGACGCGTTCGACTTCAAGGCGATCTCACCCGAGTACGGGACCCCGGCCGAATTCAGGCAACTGGCGGCCGATGTCCATCGCCGTGGCATGAAGCTGGTGCTCGATGGCGTGTTCAACCACATGGGGCGCAACTCACCGAAGTTCCAGGATGCGTTCCACGACCCCAAGAGCCCGTGGCGTGACTGGTTCGTCATCGGCCCGCAGTACAAGGGCGGGGCTCGAGTCTGGACCGGGTTTCAGAATCTGCCCGAGCTCAACCTGGAGAACCCTGCGGTGCGGGCCCACCTGTACGGCTCGCCCGACTCCGTGGTTCGCAGCTTGCTGCGCGACGGCGCCGACGGTTGGCGGCTCGACACGGCCTATGAGCTGGGCCACCGATACCTGCGCGAGCTGACCGACGCCGCGCACCGGCAAAAGCCCGGTTCGCTGGTGGTGGGCGAGATCGTCAACTACCCGGGGCCGTGGCTGCAGTCCATGGATGCCGTCATGAACTTTGGCCTGCGGCAGATCGTGCTCGGCATGGCCCAGGGTGAGTTTTCGGCCGCGCGCGGTGCGCGCATGACCGATCGATTGATCCGCGACGCCGGCATCGAGCCCATGCTCAAGTCCTGGATGGTGATCGACAACCACGACATTGCGCGCATCGCCAACCAACTGCCCGACCAGGCCATGCGCCGCTGGGTGCAAACGCTGCAGTTCACCTTGCCGGGCGCGCCGAACATCTACTACGGCGCCGAGCTGGGCATGACGGGCGGTGCGGATCCGGAAAACCGCGGCCCCATGCGTTGGGACCTGCTGAAGGACGACAACCCCGAGTTGGTCTGGATGCGCCAGCTCGTCGCGCTGCGCAAGAGCAACCGTGCACTGCGGGTCGGCGACTTCCGTCTGATTGACTCGGACCAGCTGTTCGCGTTCGAGCGACACACCGACCGCGTCTTGGAGACGATACTGGTGTTGGCCAACCCCACGGATCGCGAAGTGACCGAACGGGTGATGGTGGCCAACGCGCACCTGATGGACGACACACCGATGGTCGATGCCCTGAACCCGACCGGCAAGGCCGTGGCGGTGCTGGGTTCAGGCTTCCTGACCGTGGTGGTGCCGCCCAAGACCGCGCTGGTGCTGAAGCCGCAGGAGCGGAACCTGGGTGGCTACAGCCGCTACAAGCGGGTGTCGAGGCCAACGCCAAGTCCCGGGGTGGTGATCTCGCGATGATCGCCAGGCGAGGCGACGGATCGGTTCGCGCAGCCTCGAAGCCAGGTCCGCGCAGTGCGGCGCGTCTGCGCCTTGGGGCGGCCCTGAGGGGCTCTGCATGACCCACGGCGCTTGTCTGGCGATGGCGCTCGGCCGCAGCAGCGCGTCCCAACAATGACATGAGCCGATCGAACGCCTGGTTGTTGTCCTTGGTGCTGCTGGTGGGCCTCGGCGCCGCAGGCCTGATCGCCTGGGATTCGCGCACGACCGATCGCACCGCGCCCGGTTCGCCGGCCATGCCACCGGCCACGGCCGCCGCCGAATACCTCGGCAGCGCGCGCTGCATCGAGTGCCATGCCGAAGCCGGCAAGGCGTGGCAGGGTTCGCAGCATGCGCTGGCCATGCAGGTGGCGAGTGAGGCCACGGTGCTGGGCCGCTTCGACGGCCGCACCCTCGTGCATGGCCCGAGCCGCAGCCGCGTGTTTCGGCGTGACGGCCAGTTCCGCGTCGAGACGCAAGGCGCCGACGGGCGCCTGGTCGATGTCGAGGTCAGCCACACCTTCGGACTGGAGCCCTTGCAGCAGTACCTGGTGACGTTGCCAGACGGCCGCAAGCAGGCCCTGGGGCTGGCCTGGGACAGCCGCCCGGCCGCGGCCGGTGGGCAGCGCTGGTTTCACCTGTTTCCGGATGGAGGCACCCAGCCTGGCCATCCGCTGCACTGGGCCGGCATCGACCAGAACTGGAACTACCAGTGCGCGGACTGCCACTCGACCGGTCTGCGCAAGGGCTACGACGCGGCGGGGGACCGGTTTGCCACCACCTGGTCGGAGATGACCGTGGCCTGCGAGGCCTGCCATGGCCCCGGCTCGGTGCATGCGCAGTGGGCTGCGAAACCGGCCGCGCAGCGCCCGCTGTTGCCAGGCCTGGGATTGACGGCGCAGCTCAAGGAACGCACGGGGGTGAGCTGGCAGCCCGACGCCGCCAGCGGCACCGCGCGGCGCAGCGCCGCGCGCGGCACGCGCACCGAAATCGAGGTCTGCGCGCGCTGCCATGCCCGGCGCGGCCAGGTCAGCGACGCACACCGTGCGGGGGATGCCTTGCTGGATGCCTTCCGGCCCGCGCTGCTCGAGCCGGGCCTGTACCACGTCGATGGCCAGCAGCGCGACGAGGTCTACGACTTCGCCTCGTTCCTGCAAAGCCGCATGCACGCGGCAGGGGTCACCTGCGCCGATTGCCACGACCCGCACAGCGGCAAGCTGCGCGCGGCAGGCAATGCGGTGTGCGCCCGTTGCCACGAGCCGGGCCGCTTCGACACGGCGGTGCACCACCACCACAGCGCGGGCGGCGCCGGGGCGCAGTGCGCGGCCTGCCACATGCCGACCGCGACCTACATGGGCGTGGACCCGCGCCACGACCACAGCCTGCGCATCCCACGCCCGGATCGCAGCGTTGCGCTCGGCACGCCGAACGCCTGCACGCAATGCCACCGCGACCGCACGGCGCCATGGGCCGCCGCGGCCGTGCGGCAATGGTTCGCCCATCCCAAACCGGGCTACCAGGGCTTCGCCGAAGCCTTCCATGCCGCAGAGATGGATGCACCCGGTGCGGCGGCCGGCCTGCTGGCCCTCGTGGCCGATCCGGCGCAAAGCGCGATCGCCCGCGCCAGCGCCGTGGCGCGAATGGGTGAACGGCTGTCACCGACGCCGCTGAGCTCCAGCTTGTCGCCCCTGGCGGCCGCGCTCGACGACGCCGACGATCTGCTGCGGCTCGCCGCGGTGCAGGCCTTGGCGGGGCTCGAGCCGTCCGTGCGCGCCCACCACCTCGGGCCGCGATTGACGGATGTGCGGCGCGTGGTGCGCATCGAAGCCGCGCGGGCACTGGCCGGCCCCAGCGAGCGCTTGCTGAGCACGGCAGACCAGGCCGCCTTCGGCAGGGCCTGGGCCGAGTTCCTCGCTGCCGCGGCCTTCAACGCCGACCGGCCCGAGGCGCATGCACGGCTTGCGGATGCACATGCCGCACGGGGCGATGCCGACGCCGCCACCGCCGGATACCGGCAGGCCTTGCGGCGCGACCCGAGCTTCGTGCCGGCCTGGGTGAACCTGGCCGGCCAACTCGAGCAGGCGGGCCACGCTGGCGAAGCCCTGCAACTGCTGCGCGACGGTCAGGCGCGCAATCCGCGGTCCGCCGAGCTGCAACACGCGCTGGGCCTGGCGCTGATCCGCAGCGGCGACCGAAAACAGGCCCTGGGCTGGCTCGCCGCAGCGGCGCGCGGCGCAGCTGACAACGTCCGCTTTGCCTACGTGCTGGCCGTGGCCACGCACGACAGCGGCGAACCTGCCGCAGCGCTCAAGCTGCTGCGTGCCGCGCACCAGCGGCGCCCGTACGACCGCGACGTGCTGCTGGCGCTGGTGAGCTACGAGCGCGAGGCCGGCGATCTGCACAGCGCCGCGCGGGCTGCCGACGCGCTGCGCGACATCGAGCCGCAGAATCCGGCCTATGTCCGGCTGGCGGCGCAGTTGGCCGAAGCCTTGCAGGCCAAGCCGCCGAAGGCCAAGGCGCGCCAAGGAGCGCACTGAAGGGCGCCTGCGCCGGGCACGGCCGCGCCGCCGTTGCGCACGGCGGCTCGGCCCGCCGCCGCGAGAGCGCGTCAGGCGCTTGCCGGCCCGCTCACTTGTGCTTCTTGAGATGGTCGACAAGGTAAGCGAACTCGTCCGCGCAGCCCGCCTCCACCTGGCCCTGCACGAACTTGGCGATCGTGCCACCGATCAGTGGCACGCTGCACTTGCAGGTGTGCACGATGCGGTAGACGCAGCCCTTGCCTGCGGGCACGAGTTCGAACTCGGCCGTCATCTTCACCGGCTGGCCGATGGCGTCCATCGTCAGCGTGCCGGTGCGGCCGCCATCGGCCTCGGCGTGCCAGGTTTCCTCGAAGGCCAGGTCCGACTCCGGGGACATCACCTTGGCCACCAGGGCCGGCAGGTCGCGCTTGACGCGCCGCTTCATGGTCACGGTCACGCCGCCGGCGGCCTTCTTGGCCTTGACGGTGGCGCTCAACTCGCCGAGTGCGGCGCTGCGCGCTTCGAGCCACTTGGGGTCGGTGAGCAGGGCGAACACCTTGTCCACCGAGGCGCTGTATTTCTGTTCCATGGTCGGTCTCCTGTCGTCTGAGGGATGGGTTGGGGGCAATGGGGGCGTGCGCGTCGGTTCGAGCCACCTCGCAGGCTACAGGCGTGCCGCGAGTTCAGCGCCTTCGCGGATGGCCCGCTTGGCGTCCAGCTCGGCGGCCCGTGCGGCCCCACCGATCCGATGGTAGTGTGGGGCCGGCGCCGGCTGGGCAGGGTTTGCCTGCGGCATCAGTTCGGTCAGCGGGTCCTGGCCGGCGCACAACACGACGTGGTCCACCGCCAGCAAGCGCGTCTGGCCGTCGATGCGGAGGTGCAGGCCGTCGTCGTCGATGCGCTCGTAGTCCACGCCCGAGAGCATCTGCACCGCGTTGCGCTGCAGCACCGCGCGGTGCACCCAGCCGGTGGTCTTGCCCAGGCCGGCTCCGGGCTTGCTGGTCTTGCGTTGCAGCAGGTGAATCTGGCGTTGCGGCCGTGGGACGACCGGTGGGATCAGGCCACCCGGCGCACGCGCGCTCAGGTCCACGCCCCATTCGGCACACCAGTGCGGCAGCGGCACCGGCAAGGGCACGGCCGGGTCGTGCAGCAGGAACTCGGCGATGTCGAAGCCGATGCCGCCCGCGCCGATGATGGCCACGCGCGGGCCAGCCACCACGCGGCGCTGCAGCAGATCCAGGTAGCCCAGCACCTTGGCGTGATCGATGCCCGGGATGCGCGGGCGGCGCGGCACGACGCCGGTGGCCAGCACGACCTCGTCGAAGGGCTCGGCCGCCAGGGCTTCGCGTGTCACCCGCTGGCCCAGGTGCAGTTGCACACCCGTGAGCTCGAGCAGCCGTCCGAAGTAGCGCAAGGTCTGAGCGAACTCCTCCTTGCCCGGCACCTGCATGGCCCAGTTGAACTGGCCACCAATGCGGTCACTGCTGTCGTACAGGTGCACCTCGTGCCCGCGCTCGGCCGCCACCGTGGCGGCCGACAGCCCGGCCGGCCCGGCACCCACCACGGCAATGCGCTTGCGCCGCTGCGCCGGGCGGTAGACCAGCTCGGTCTCGAAGCCCGCGCGTGGGTTGACCAGGCAGGTGGCGCGCCGGTTGGCAAAGGTGTGGTCCAGGCAGGCCTGGTTGCAGGCGATGCAGGTGTTGATCTCGTCGCTGCGGCCGCCGGCCACCTTGTTGACGAACTCGGGGTCGGCGAGGAAGGGCCGTGCCATGGACACCAGGTCCACGTCGCCGGCGGCCAGCAGTGCCTCGGCCTCGTCGGGCATGTTGATGCGGTTGGACGCCACCACCGGGATCGACACCACCTGTCTCAATCGCGCCGCCGCCGAGGCGAATGCCGCGCGCGGCACCGAGGTGACGATGGTGGGGATGCGCGCCTCGTGCCAACCCACGCCGGTGTTGAGGATGGTGGCCCCGGCAGCCTGCAGTGCCTGGGCCACCAGCACCACCTCGTCCCAGGTGTTGCCGCCTTCCACCAGATCGAGCACCGAATGGCGGACCATGACAATGAAGTTGGTGCCCACCGCGGCACGCACCTGACGCACGATCTCCACCGGCAGGCGCATGCGGTTCTCCAGCGAGCCGCCCCAGCGGTCGCTGCGCTGGTTGGTGCGCTGGCACAGGAACTGGCTGAGCAGGTAGCCCTCGCTGCCCATGATCTCGACGCCGTCGTAGCCGGCGCGTTGGGCCAGCCTGGCGCAGCGCACGAAGGCGCGGATCGTGGCCTGGATGCCGCGCTCGGTCAGCGCGCGCGGCTTGAACAGCGAGATGGGTGCCTTCTTCGCCGATGCCGAGACCACGAAGGGCTGGTAGCCATAGCGCCCGGCATGCAACACCTGCATCAGGATCTTGCCGCCCTCTTCGTGCACGGCGCGGGTCACCAGGCGGTGGTTGTGCAGGTCGAACACGCTGTTGAGCGTGCCGCCGAAGGGCAGCAGCCAGCCTTGCCGGTTGGGCGAGATGCCGCCGGTGACGATCAGGCCGACGCCGCCCTTCGCGCGTTCGCGGAAGTAGGCTGCCAGCTTGGGGTAGTGGTAGAAGCGGTCCTCCAGGCCCGTGTGCATCGAGCCCATCACCGCGCGGTTGCGCAAGGTGGTGAAGCCCAGGTCCAGCGGGCTCAGCAGGTGCGGGTGTCGGATTTCGGGCATGCGGGCGGGCCACCATCAAAGGCCGCCAAGCGGGCGACGGGCCGATTGTCGAACACGCCGGCGTGGACATCGGCCCGCATCGCCCGGCGCGCACCTTGTCACAATGCGGGCATCGATCCGATGATCTGCAGCACGCCCGCACCATGACCCAGCCCACGCCGTCCGATCCCCCCGAGCTTGATGCCGAGCGCGTCCAGCTGGAAATCAGCCTGCCCGCCGCGATGGAGCTGTGCCAGTTGGGACTGGGCACGATGGTGGACATCCGCCAGCTGTTCGAGATCGAGCTCAAGGGCGGCATCCCCGGCACGGTGCACATCCCGCTGTACGAGGTGATGCAGATGCTGGGCCACCCGCTCACCGCCGACGAGCAGGAGGCGCTGGACTGCGGCGAGCCGGCCGACATCGACGCGCGCGGCTTCTTCACCACCATCAACCAGCTGCACCATGTGCGCGACCACATCGTGCTGATCATCTGCAACAGCGGCCGCCGCAGCCTGTATGCGGCGCGCATGCTGCGCAACATGGGCTACGGCAAGGCGTTGTCGGTGGGCGGCGGCTTCCAGGCCTGGAAGAAGCTGCAAGCCCAGCCTGCCCAACCTGCCCGGTCCGTCTAGCCGCACCGGCCCGCGCACCCGCGCTGGCCGGGCCAACTTTCCGCCATGCCCCACCACCCCGATCGCGCCTGGCGCCTGCACGGCGCCAGCAATTTCCGTGACCTCGGCGGCTACCCCGGCCGTGGTGGCCGCACGCTGCGCTGGCGGCGGCTGTTCCGCTCCGATCACCTCGGTGCGCTGACCGCGGCCGATCGTGCCCGCCTGGTGCCGCTGGGGCTGGCCCAGGCCTTCGATTTTCGGGGCGTGGCCGAGCGCGCCGCCGCACCCTATGATTTGCCGGGCCTGGCCCAGCACTCGCTGGCCATCGAGCCCACGGTGGTGCAGCGCATGCAGGACCTGGCGGCCGCCGGCCGAACACTCACGGCGCCGCTGGTGGTCGGCTTGATGAAGGAGCTGTACCGCGCCGTAGTCAACGACCAGGCGCACCAGTTCGCGCTGCTGTTCGAGCACCTGCTGCAGGCCGATGCGCCGGTGGTGTTCCACTGCACCGCCGGCAAGGACCGCACCGGCATTGCCGCCGCGCTGATCCTGCTGGCGCTGGGCGTGCCGCGCGAGCTGGTGCTGCAGGACTTCCTGCTCACCAACCAGCTCTACCGGCACCCACCGCTGCCCGATTCCCAAACGCCGCCCGAGGCCCTGGCGGTGCTGTGGCAGGTGCAGGCGGGTTTTCTGCACGCGGCCTTCGAGGCCATCGATGGCGAGCATGGGGGCGTCGAGCGTTACCTGGGCCGGCGCGTGGGCCTGAGCCGCGGGGCATTGGACGCGCTGGAGAAGCGCTATCTGAGCGAGGACTAGCGCCAGCGAATCCGGCCTTGGCCGCGCTCGGTCCGCGCTCGGCGGGCGCCGGCCTGAAAGATCAGCGCCGCAGCGACAACCAGATCCCCGGCAGGATCATCAGCGCGCCCACGCCGTGGAACCACTCGATGCGCTCGCCCAGCACCAGCCAGCTCACCACCGCGCTGTACAGCGGGCCCAGGTACAGCACCATCGACACGCGGGCCGCGCCCAGGGTGCGCTGCATCAACGAGAAGGCCGCGTAGGCGCCCACACCGGGCAGCAGCGCCGCGGCCAGCACCAGGCTGGCGCTGCGCCATGAAACCTCGGTGGGCAGCCAGGCCAGCGCCTCCCACACGCTGAAGGGCAGCAACACCAGCACGCCGGCGCTGGCGATCAGCGTCAGGCGCGCCAGGGTGCCGAAGGCCGATGGCCAGGCGCGCAGCAGCAGCGAATAGGCCGTCCACGACAGCATGGCCGCGGCGATCCAGATGTCGCCGGCGTGCACGCGCAACAGCGCCGCCGCCGACCACTGCCCCTTGAACAGGATGTGCATCACCCCGCCCAGCGCCAGCGCGATGCCCAGCGCCTGTGGCCAGCGCAGGGATTCGCGCAGCCACAGCGCCGAGCCCAGCGTCACCAGCACCGGTGAAGCCGCATAGATCAGCCCGATGTTGACCGCCGGCGTGCTGCGCCCGCCGATGTAGACCCAGGCGCCGCAGATCCACATGCCCAAGGCGCCCAGCACCAGCAGCTGGCGCCACTCGGCGGCGATGAGGTGGCGCTTGGCGATGAGTTCGCGGTGGCAGAAGGCGGCCATCACCAGGGCCGCGACGCCCCAGCGGCCCAGCGCCAGTGCGTGCGGCGCGATCACCCCCGGCGCCCAGCGCGCGGCCAGGTAGTTGACGCTCCACAGCAGCGGCGTGATGAACAGCAGCGCCTGGGCGAGACGCACTTCCGCGGAGACCGGCATGGATGGCCCGGCAGTCAGGGGCAGGGCGGCGGCGCGGTCTGGACTCATGCCGACATTGTCGACGCCGGTCTCGGCCGGACGCCTGTGCGTTCAGAGTTCGGCCACACCGCGCAAACGCACAGCGGCACCGGGCGTCGCCGTGGCAGGCGGCTCGCCCGCGCGGCCTTCGAACCGGTCCAAAAGGGCCTGCTGCCTGGCACGCGCCGTCGCCATGCTCGCCAGCTTCACGTGGCCGTAGCCGCGGATGGTGTCGGGCACGCGGGCCAGTTGCACGGCCAGATCCAAGCGATCCGCGCGCAGGCCGGCCAGCACCGTCTGGATCAAGACTTCATGGTCGGTGATCAGCTGACGCTCCAACTTGCGCTCGGCCGTGTGGCCGAAGGGGTCGAGTGCAGTGCCGCGCAAACCGCGGCAGCGCGCCAGCCACTTCATCGCGTGCAGCATCCAAGGGCCGACCTCGATCTTCTTCACGCGGCCAGTGGCATCGGGCTTGGCGAACAGCGGCGGGGCGAGGTGCAGGCTCAGCCGATCCCAGCCGGCGAACTGGGCCTTCAATGCGGCCTCGAAGGGGCCATTGGTGTACAGGCGCGCCACCTCGTACTCGTCCTTGATGGCCAGCAGCTTGGCGTGGCTTTGCGCCACCGCGCGGGTCAGGCGCAGTGCGCGGCCGGGCTCACCCAGGGCCAGCTCGGCGGCTCGAACGCGTTCGACCACCTGACGATAGCGTTGCGCGTAAGCGGCATTCTGGTAGGCGGTGAGAAAGGCCACGCGTCGCTCGATCAGTCCGCCGGGCCCGTCCAGCGGCGGGGTCTTTGGGACGGCGACCAGGTGCGTGCCCGGTGCGGCCGGGCCACCCAGGCGCTGCAGCGCGGCGGGCGCCGCGATGGCCAGGCGGCCGAGCGCAAAGGCGGTCTTGTTGGCGGCCACGGCCACGCCGTTCAACTCGATGGCGCGCATCATCGCGGCCTCGCTCACGGGCACCAGGCCACGCTGCCAGCAGGCGCCCAGCATCACGATGTTGCTGGGCAGCGTGTCGCCCATCAGCGCCTGGGCGATGGCCTGCGCATCCACCGTCTGCAGCAGTGCGGCTTGATCGACAGCGAAGCGCATCTTGGCCAGCAGCGCGTCGGCTTGCAGGTCGGCGTCGGGTTGGCGCACGAAGCTGGCGGTGGGTGTCTCGTGCGTGTTGGCCAGGATCACGGTGCGGCCGGGCTTCACGGTGCCCAACGCATCGGGTGACGCGCCCACCACCAGGTCGCAGGCCAGCAGCACGTCGGCCTGCTGGGTGTCGATGCGCACCTGGTTGAGCAGATCGGCCGTGGGCGCGATGCGCACGAAGCTCAGCACCGAGCCGCCCTTCTGCGCGAAGCCCATGAAATCGAGCACCGAGGCCTGCTGGCCTTCCAGGTGCGCGGCCATCGCCACCAGGGCGCCGACGGTGACCACACCGGTGCCGCCCACGCCGGTGACCAGCAGGTCGAAGGGGCCGGTCCACTGCCACGGCGATGGGGCGGCCAGCGCGGCCAGCTCGCGCTGCAGGTCGTCGGCGCTGAATCCGGCGTTCTCGGGCTGGCGCAGCCGGGCACCATGCACCGAGACGAAGCTCGGGCAAAAGCCGTTGACGCAGCTGAAATCGGTGTTGCAGCTGAACTGCTCGATCTGCCGCTTGCGGCCCCAGTCGGTCTCCACCGGCAGCACCGACAGGCAGTTGCTGGCCTGGCCGCAATCGCCGCAGCCTTCGCACACCGCCTCGTTGATGAACACCCGTCGGTTGGGCAGTGCGAACTCGCCCTTCTTGCGCCGGCGGCGCTTCTCGGCCGCGCAGGTCTGGTCGTAGATCAGCATCGAGACGCCACCCACGTCGCGCAGCTCGCGTTGCACGCTGTCCAGCTCCGCACGGTCGTGAAACGTGGTGCCGTGTGGGAACTCCTGCCGCCGCCCGCTGTATTTCTCGATCTCGTCGGACACGATGGCCAGGCGCTTCACGCCCTCGGCCTCCACCTGGCGCGCGATCTGCGGCACGCTCAAGCTGCCGTCCACCGGCTGGCCGCCGGTCATGGCCACCGCATCGTTGTAGAGCAGCTTGTAGGTGAGCGTGGCGCCGGCGGCGACGGCCTGCCGGATGGCCAGCAGGCCCGAGTGGAAGTAGGTGCCGTCGCCCAGGTTCTGGAACACATGCCGTTCGGTGGTGAAGCGCGAATGCGCGGCCCAATCGACACCCTCGGCGCCCATCTGGATCAGGCCCGAGGTGCCGCGCTCCATCCAGCTGGCCATGAAATGGCAGCCGATGCCGGCCAGCGCGCGCGAGCCCTCGGGCAGTGTCGTGCTGGTGTTGTGCGGGCAGCCCGAGCAGAAGTAGGGCTGGCGGCGCACGGTGTCGGCCTCGTTGTGCAGCAACTGCGGCGTGAGGAAATCCACCACGAGGTGGCGACGGTCCAGCGCCGGGTTCAGTCGTGCCAGCCAATCGGCCACGGTGGGCATGATGCGCGAGGGGCGCAGTTCGCCGAGTGGCGACAAGACGTCGCGTCCATGCTCGTCGGTCTTGCCCACCACCCGTGGGCGTTGGGCATCGGGCAGGTGGTACAGCAGCTCCTTGATCTGGCGCTCGACCACCGGTGCCTTTTCCTCGATCACCAGCAGGTCGCTCAGGCCTTGGGCGAACTCGCCGATGCGGGTCGGCTCCAGCGGCCACACCAGCCCCACCTTGTAGACGCGCACGCCGGCGGCGGCCAGCGCGTTGGGGTCCAGGTCCAGCCGGCGCAGTACTTCCATGAAGTCGAAGTGCGCCTTGCCGACCGTGACGATGCCCAGCGTGGCGCGCGGGCTCACGACGATGTGCTTGTCGATCGAGTTGACGCGGGCAAAGGCACGCACCGCCTCCAGCTTGTGCGACAGGCGCACTTCCAGGTCGAGCGAGGGCAGGTCCACCTCGCGGATGTGCAGGTTCATGGGCGCGGTGTGGTCGACGGGCTGCGTGAAGCCCAACGGCACCGCATCCAGGTCCACCGTCATGCCCGACTCCACCACCTCGCTGATGGCCTTGAAGGCGACCCAGGCGCCCGAGAAGCGCGACAGCGCCCACCCATAAAGCCCGAACTCCAGGTACTCGGCCACGTTCGCGGGGTGCAGCACCGGCATGCCGAAGGCCTGGCACGCCAGGTCGCTCTGGTGCGGTGTGCTCGACGAGACGCAGCCATGGTCATCACCCATCACCGCCAGCACGCCGCCCAAGGGCGCGCTGCCGTAGACGTTGCCGTGCTTGAGTGCATCGCCGGCGCGGTCCACGCCCGGGCCCTTGCCGTACCACAGCGCAAACACGCCATCGGCCGTGCGCTTGGGATCGAGCGCCACGCGCTGCACGCCCAGGCAGGCCGTGGCGGCCAGATCCTCGTTGATGGCGGGCAGGAAGTTCACGCCGGCCGCGTCGAGCAGCTTGGCGGCCTTCCACATCTGCTGGTCGACCATGCCCAGCGGGCTGCCGCGGTAGCCGGAGACGAAGCCGGCGGTCTTCAGGCCGGCCTTCGCATCGAGCGCGCGCTGCATCAGCGGCAGGCGCACCAGGGCCTGGGTGCCGGTGAGGAACACCGCGCCGGTGGTGGCCTGCAGGTTGTCGCTGAGTTGGTAGTCGCGCAGATTGGACGGGCTGCTTGGCATCGGGCTTCCGCTGGGCTGGGATGGAGGCCGCCAGTGTGCGCTGCAACGCCTTGCTGCGCGCGGCCGAGGGCACCGGGTGACCGGATGCCTCCGTGTCACCCGCCGCCAGCCCGCTGGGCTGACGGCTCCTTCTCTACCTGCGGCATCCGGTCACCCGGTGCCCTCGGCCGGGATGCGCCTGTGCCCATCGAAGGACACGCACCGGCGCGGCCGCCACTGCGGTGTTCGAGCGTGAAAAGCTGGGCATGGCGATTTGCGTGCTGGCCAGCGTCTCGCTGGTGCGGCACAACGCAGGCGCGGTCGAGCTGTTCGAGCGCCAGGTGGCCAGCTACGCGGGCTCGTCGCCGGCTGGCGGCGGAACGTCAGGTGCAAGGCCGAGGAAATGTTCAAAGTCAGCGCGTTGTCCCTTGGCGGCTTCTGACTTCAGGTAGTCCAGGGTCAGCACCGAGGCCAACTTCTCAGCGGCTGCGCTGGCGATGAACTGATTCACCGAGATGTCATCGCGCTCGGCCAGTTCCTTGATTTTTTGGTGCACGGAATTCGGCAAACGGACGGTCAGTGCGCTCATGATGGTCTCCTCAACAGTTTCACGAAATCGGCCGGCACGATGGCCTGCACTTTCAGCGCCTCGGCGCGTTTGAAGTCCCTAAAGTTGTGCGTCACGATGAACCGGCTGCCCGACGCGACGGCGCATTCCAGCACCATGTCATCGTCGGGGTCGCGTAAGAACGGACGCCACAAGAAGTGCACATCCTGCAAATGCGCCAGCGATGCCAAGTAACGCAAGAACGCCAATGCCTGGGTTGCCGTCGCACCTGGCGGCAAGTGTTCCGGTCGCGTCAGCACGGCTTGCCATTCGGTGTACAGCGGTACGGTGAGCGCGATCTCGAAGGCGCTGCAGGGCAGCATCGACAACAGCTGGTGGCTGGCGCCTTGCCGTGAGCGGGCGGCCGCAACCAGCACCGAAGTGTCCAGGGTCACACGCATGGTCAGATAGAAGGCCATTTGGTTACGCCAGTATAACCACTGATTGCCTCACTGTGGCACGCAGCAGCAGCCTCGGCCGCGATCGGCGCTGGCCCAGGTGCCGGCACGGCGGCGCAGTGCGGGACTGCAGCGCCGTGAACTGGTTCACGAATCGCCGGGCCTTCAGGGCCGCAGGACACCAGCTGCACGACATCACCTCGCGCCATCTGGCCGAAAGCCGGCTGCACCACATCGCGTATCACGACGGGCTCACCGACTTGGCCAACCGGCACTGCTTCCAGGAGCGGCTGGCGGCTGCGGTAGAGCGCAGCCGGCTCGATGGCGATCAAAGGTTCGCGGTGCTGTTCCTGGACCTGGACCGCTTCAAAGTGGTCAACGACAGCCTGGGTCACATCGCTGGCAACACGCTGCTGCGCGAGGTGGCGCAACGCCTGGTCGATTGCGTGCGGCCTTGCGACCTGGTGGCGCGGCTGGGCGGTGACGAATTTGCCATCCTGCTGGATTCGCTGCACGAAGCCGACGAGGGCCGGCGCCTGGCACAGCGCGTGCTCGAAACCCTGAGCCAGCCGCTGCTGGTCAACGGCACCGAGGTCGTGCCCGGCGCCAGCCTGGGCCTGACCTTCAGTGACCTGGGCTATCGCACGGTGGACGAGGTCTTGCGCGACGCCGATCTGGCCATGTACGAAGCCAAGGCCGGTGGCCGTGGCCGCGTGGCCCTGTTCGACAACTCCATGCACGAGCGCGTGGCCGAGAAGTTGGCGCTGGAAGCCGACCTGCGCCGAGCCATCGGCGAGGGCCAGCTCAGCGTGCACTTCCAGCCGCTGTACGACTTGCAGCCCCACAAGCTCAGCGGCTTCGAGGCCCTGGTGCGCTGGACCCACCCGCAGCGCGGGCCGGTGAGCCCTGCGGTGTTCGTGGCGCTGGCGGAAGAATCCGGGCACATCGAAGCGCTGACCGACTTTGTGCTCGACCATGCCATGGCCCAGCTGGCGCAGTGGCAGCGCAGCGCTGCCGGCACCGAGCACTTGGTGATGCATGTGAACATCTCTGGACGCGACCTGGCCCGAGCCGATCTCGTCGATTCGGTGCACGCCGTCTTGCAGCGCCATGCCGTGGCGCCTGGCGCTTTGACGCTGGAGATCACCGAGACCACGTTGATGGGCCGGCTTGAGGTGGCCCTGCCGGCCATGCGGCGCCTGCGCGACAGCGGCGTGCGCTTCTCGATCGACGATTTCGGCACTGGCTACTCGTCGCTGTCCTACCTGAGCACGCTGCCAATCGACAGCCTGAAGATCGACCGCTCCTTCGTGATGGGCCTGCACGACCAGCCGCAGAACGTGGAGATCGTGCGCGCCGTGCTCATGTTGGCCAAGTCGCTGGGCCGCAAGGTCGTGGCCGAAGGCATCGAGACGGCCGAGCAGCTGGCCACCCTGCGTCAGCTGGGCGTGCACGTCGGCCAGGGCTACCTGCTGTCGCGCCCGCTGTCCGCCGAGTGCGTGCGGAACCTGCTGGCCATCGGCAATGCGAGCACTGCATCCATTGCGGCGTGAGGACGCAGGCTCAGGCCCCGAACGTGAATCGCGTCCCCGTCGACGAGCGGATGAACCGATCGGGCATGTCCTGCTGCACCATCGAGATGAAGGTCTCGCCCGAGCAGTGCATGGGGATCAGGAAATCGGGGTTGATGGCCTTCAGCTCCATCAGCGTCTGGCGCTGGTAGTCCGCCGGATGCGGCGCCAGGTGGAAGCCACCGAGGATGGCGTGCACCTTGTCGATGCCAGTGACCTTCATGGCCGTGCGCACCGAGTTGACGATGCCACGGTGGCCGCACGAGGTCATCACCACCAAGCCTCTACCCTTCACGTGATAGACCGTGGCCTGCTCGTGCTCGAAGTCGTCGGGCACCACGGTGAGGCTGCGCTTGGCCTCGGGCAGACCTGCCGGTGCGCAGCCCACGCCGCTGGCCTGGCCCACGCTCATGCGCGTGGGCGACAACACGCGCTCGAAGGACGTGCGTGGGATCCAGCCGGTGGTGACGCCGTGGTCGGCCAGGATCGACGGCTTCTCGGCAAAGGTGACGGTCAGGCCCGCGTCCTGGATGGCCTGGCGGTCGAGCGCGCCAAAGCCGCCGGCGTCGCCGGGCACGTTCAGCTCGCGCGAACAGAAGCACTCCTCGCCACCCAGGTAGAAGGGCAGGCCGTCCTTGAGCTTGCCCTTGTTCGCCTGCAGAAAGCCGACCATGCCGCCAAAGTGATCGAAGTGGCCATGGCTCAGGGCCATGGCGTCGAGCTTGGAGACATCGATGCCGGCCAGCAGCAGGTTGTTGAGCAGCGTCTCCGACGTGTAGGCGAAGTCCACCAGCACCTGGCGCGACTCGGTGCCGCGCGTTGATTCGAGGTGCAGGGCCAGGCCCCATTCGTTCTGCAGCGTGCGCTTGGGCGGCGTGCGCGGCGCCACCGCAAAGCCCAGGCGCTGCACCAGCACGGGCCCCTGGGTGCGCCCAGGCTCGAAGGCATGGTGGTAGGAATCGGTGACCACCCGCACGGCCAGCCTGTCGACCACCGGCACGGCGGCTGGCGAGTCGAGGCTGCGCGCCTGCGCCACCCGACTGCCGAACAAGCCGCCGGCGGCGAGCACGGCGATCGATCCGGCCCCGGCGCGGAACAGCGCACGCCGATTGGGTTGGCCGAGGTAGTCGGATTCGACCCGGCTTGCGTCGCTGACAGTCATCGAGGGGTCCCTTTCGATCGCGCTGAAGTGCGCGGGGTGCTGAAATCGCGGCGATACCGCCACGGGCATGCCGGACCATTCTGCAAGCCGACGCCGCACAGGTCAATGCAGGAAAGGCCGTGTGCCCTGGCGTGTCGCGGCGTTGCGCCCCCCTGTCGTGTCAGTGCCCCTCGACGCGGCTGATGCCCGCCCCGTGCGTGCCACCGTTGTGCGCCCAGCTGGCCGGATCGGAGTCGATCACCGTGTAGGTGCCCGCGGGCAGTTGCACCATCGGATGGGCGGTCCAGGTGGCATTGGGCACGCCGCCCTGGCCCGGGCCGCCGGCGGTGGGCCAAGGCCCGTGCACATGGCCCGAGGCGTCGCGCAAGGCGATCGAGCCGGGGCTGGCGGTGCCGCGCGCGTTGTTCCAGTGGTAGTTCTGGATCAGCGTGACGGTGGCTGGCCGTGCCAGCGTGAACACCGTGGCCGCCGTCGGCTGGTTGCTGACCCCGCCGGTGTTGATGTTGTCGAACAGCACCTGTCCCTTTGGCGCAGGGCTTGCTGCGGGGGCCACCGCCGGCGCCGCCGTCACCACGACATGGATCTCGCTGACGTAGCCGATGCCGCCATAGTCCAGTGCCGACAGCCGCAGCCGCACGGGCGTGTTTTTCGGCAGCAGCGCGGTGATGTCGATCGGTGGCTGGCTGACGCTGCTCGACCCGCGCTGCGGCACGGGCTGGCCATTGCGCGTGACCGGCTCGGACATGCCGGCCCAAAAGGCGGTGCTGCCGGCATTGGATTCGATCTCCACCAGCAGGAAATTGTCGATCTGCCAGTTGCCGCGCCCCTGTGCGTCGCCGGCGATCAGCACCGATTGGCCTGCTGCGATCTGCAGCGTGGTCTCGAAGGCAGGCGCCACCAGATAGGGCGTCGTATCGAAGGTCTTGGTGTCGACGTGCAGCGTAGAGACGGTTCGCTGCTTGAGGCGCGCCGAGTCGGTCTGCGGCACGGTGGCGATGGCTTTGACACTGCCGCCCGCGCGCACGGTCGCCGTCGTCACCGTGGGCTGAGGTGCCGGCGTGGGCTGCGCCACGGGCGCCGGTGTCACCGGTGCCGGGGTCGGCTGGCGTTGTTGCGCCAGCGCGCGCTGCAGCCACTGCTGCGCCGTGGTGTCGGCGGGGTTGAGTGCCACCGCCTGTTGCAGCCGCTTGACGGCGGTGGCCGTGTCGCCGCGCTGCAGGGCATCGGAGCCGATCTTCACCAGGCCCTGCTGCGCCTGTTGCGCCACGGGCTTGGCCTGGGCTGGGTCGAGTGCGGTGGCGGCTTGCAGCAGGCCCAGTGCGTCGTCGATCTTGCCCTGGGACCAGGCCTGCCGGGCCTGGTCGAGCTTCTTCGCGGCCTCGTCCTTCTGCTTGGCCTTGCCCACGTCGGACATCGAGATGGTCACGCTCAGCGAAGCGTTGCCCGAGCCCAGCTCGGCGCCCTCGGCATTGCGCACGCTGGCGGTCACGCTGTAACCGCCGGTGCGCGAACAGGTGACGCCGGTTTCCTTCGAGTACGGCGCCGACAACACGCAGCCTTCGGGCGCGATGGTCCACACGTAGCGCAGCTCCTGCGTGGTCGCCGGTGCGATGGCGACCGCGAATTCCACGCGCTGGCCTTCGGCGATCTGCTGTCCTGCGGGCACCAGGCCCACGCCTTCCTTCCAGACCATCGGCGCCGGGCCGGCGATCTTCGGGCCCGTGACCGTGACCATCGAACGCCTGGCCTGCACGCTCACGCGCTCCAGGCCGATCTCGTCGCCACCGTCGCGGGCCTTGGCGTGCACGGTCACGGTGACCGGCTTGTCCGACTTGGGCCTGAACGAGTAAGCGCGGCCGTTGGGCACGTTGGACATCGGCCCGGCATTGCTGGCCTCGCCGGCGATTTCCCACCAGAACGAGAGCAGGTCGTCGCTCATCGTCGGTTCTTCACGCACCTTGACCACCACCTCCTGGCCGACGCCCACTTCGCGCGGTTCGACCGACAGCGTCAGGCGCGGCTTGACCACCTCCATGGCGATCTGCGGCGACTCGCCCATGGTCATCTTGCGGCCGCCCACGTCCTTCAGCACCGCGACCCACACCGGCACGTTGCCGAGTCGGCCGAAGGTGGCGGTGTTGCGCGATTGCGAGCCGCCCTGCGTCTCGTAGGCGGGGTTCTTCGGGTCGCCGAACACCACGTCCGGGTTGCGCTCCCAGTGGAAGGTGAAGCTGCCCGCTGCAGGCTGGTTGCCCGAGAACACCTCGGCGAAGAAGGTGGCCTTGCCGCCCACCATCACGCGGTTGTCCTTCGGGCTTTCCTTGGTGAGCTTCACCCGCAATGCCGTGCACTGGATGGTCAGCGCATCGTTGGCCGAGTCACCGTCCGAATCGGTCACCGTCACCGCCGCCTGGCAGGGCTGGCAGCTGCGGCTGTTGAGCACGGTGGCGTGGTTGTCCTTGGGGTCCTGCGCGCAGCCGCCCCAGTTCCAGCGGTAGCCGCCACTGCCTTCGCTGGTGTCGGCCGTCAGCGCCACCACGTCGCCGAAATCGGCCGGGTTCTTCGAGGCCGTGATCTTCACCACCGGCGGCTTCTTGAATTTCTTGTTCTCGTCCTTGGCCATCTTGTCGGCCTTGACCGCGTCGTAGGTCCCCTTGCCATAGGCACCTTCCCAGCAGCCCTTGGCGCATTCGGTGGACGAGTTGAAGAAGTGCCGGCTCGAGCAGCCGAAGGCGCCGATGCCACCGATGCAGGGGCCCGAGCTCTTGCATTCGGGCACGGTCTTCTGCTCGGGGTCGTACCACACACCGATGTGGCCGGCCCAGCCGCTGGAGCAGCGGCACAGGCAGTTCAGGTAGGTGTTGCGCTTGTCTTCCTCGCTCGGTGGCGGCGTGCAGCCCTGCTGCAGCACCGGCTGCGTGCTGGCCACGCATCCGGCGGGCTTGGCGGCCACCACGCGGCGCGTCTGCTGCTTGGTCGAGCGCACGCATTCGCCCCAGGCCGAGTAGTCGTAAGCGCAGCTCGGCGGGCCGTTCGGCCCCGGTGGCTTGTTCGAAAGGGAGTTGGGTGGCACGACCGGCGGCGGCAATTCGTCCGGCTCGTCGACGATGACGAACGCGCAGCCGCGCCGCGTCATCTTGCCCTCCAGACCGTCCTCCAGCGACGCCGAGGGCAAGCCCGCCACGCGCCAATCGCTGCGCATGGTGACGCACACCTCATGCTGGCCCGGCACGTTCAGGTCCAGGTCGAACGGGGTGGCCAGCGTGCTCTCGGCGACGCGGGTTCCGTTCACGGTCCACAGGTAGTTGCGGTTGAAGTGCGGCTTGGCATTCACGCCGCCCATGCAGGCCGCGCGATCGCTGATCTCTTTTTCGGCGGCCAGCAGGTTGAAGGTGTCCTGCAAGCTCAGGTGCACACGCCCCTTGCCCTTCAGGCGCGCCGGGTTGGCCAGCACCTTCAGCGGCTGCCCCTCGATGAACTGGCGCTTCTGGTCGATCTCGTTGACCACCAGCTGGCGGCTCTCGAGCCAGGTGCGCAACACCTGCGGCGTGCACTTGGCCAGCAGCGCCTTCTCGGAACCGGTGTCGGTCTTGGATTCGATGTCCCAGCGTTTGGACGCTGCCTTGGCGTGGCAGGCCAGCAGCGACGACAGCATCGGCGGCACCAGCTCGGGCCGGAACTTGCGGCCGGCCGCCAGATCCTTGCGCAGCGAGTGCTGGTCGTAGATGCGGCAGGCGAGCTGCCGGTTGTCGGGGATCTGCGGGCAGGTGGTGTCCTCCTGCGTGCCGGCGCGCATGGTGTACATGCCGGCCATCAGGTCGTTGCAGTCCTGCTGGCGCACCAATGCGCCGTAGCCGTAGGAGCCGACATAGTCCACCAGCAGCTCGCCCACCCACATGTAGGCGCGGGCGGCGATGTCGACGATGGCCACGTGCACGCTGGCCAGGCTGGCGATGGTCATGGCCATGCGCGCCGTGGCCTTGGCCGAACCTTCCTTCTCGATGGCTTCGGGCAGGCCCTTCAGCTCCCACAGCGCGAACAGGCCCATGACCCAGTTCTTCATGATCAGGCGGGCGGCGCTGCCCTCGGCGGCGATCACGCGCTCAGAGGCCAGCTCGAGATCCTGGCGCAGGTTGATCCACTTGCCATCGCCCTCGAGCAGGCCCTTGTAGAAGGCGCGCTGCTGGATCGCGGCCTTGCCGCTCAGGCCCTCGAGCGCAGCGAACTCGACATAGGCCTTCTTCATCATCTCGGCGGTGGGAATCTGCTTGGTGCTGGCCATCAGCACCTTGCTCTCCACGCTGCCGCTGAAGGCGTTGCGTACCAGCCCGTCGAGCTGGGCCCGCACGCTCTCGACCGCCTGCTCCAGACTGCCGCCAGAGCGAACGCCCGCCATGCGCTTGGCGCCCGCGTGGTACTTGCCCATGCGCTCGGCATTCTTGGCGGCGGCCTCGAGGTTGCCGGCCTTGATGGCCTTTTCCGCTTGCTCTGCGGTGTACTCGGTGGCCTGCACATAGCCTTCGTAGTTCTCGGAGGCGACGCCTTCGAGCATGTGCTCGAGGTTGGCGTTGTTGCGGTGCACCAGGCGGATCACGTCGCCGCCGTCTTCGATCACCAGCGCGGACACGCTGGCGCGCCCATTCATCTCGTAGCGCTGGCGGATGAACTTGGTGGCCTTGGTGTACAGGCCTTCGGCGCCCGCCTCACCGGTCTGCCCCAGGTTCGGAAACCGCCCCTGCTCCCAGAACCACTTCAGCGCTTCCTCGTTGCTCGCAAAGCCCTTGAAGGCCTGCGTCGGGGGGTACAGGTTGATCGAACTGAGCACCTTGGCCGTTTGCTCGGCGGTGTAGCCGGCCGAGCGGGTCATCGAGGTGATCTTGGCCACCAGGCGTTGCTGGTAGGTGGCCCAGGCCGCTTCGGCCTGCGCCTTGGTCACGTCCTCGATCGAGATGTACAGCCGGGCATCGAAGTCCGAGACGTCCTTGGCCATCGTCAGCGGGTTGCGGAAGTTCTCGCCGGTGATCCACGAGCCTTGCTTGATGACCCGCAGAAACGGGTTGTCCATCTCCACCAGCACCTGGTCCATCGCGCGATGCACCAGCTCGGTGGGCACGGGCTGCGCGTGCAAGGCCGCCGCGCTCAGCAGCGCCAGGATCGCCAGAACGCAGGACTTGATCCACCGGGTTGTCATGTTCCACCTGTGTCGTTGAATGCGGCGGCCACCGGGAGATTCAAGCCAGGCGAGCCATGGTCAGGCGGCCGATCGAGGCCGCCGGTACCCGTTCACTTGACGATGAAGACCTTGTGCTTTTCCAGGATCTTGCGGAACTCGGGGTGCTTGCGCAGGTTCTCCAGATCTGGATCGCGCCGCAGGGCGTCGTAGTCCGAGAAGCCCTTGGTGAGCGCGGCGTCGATCTCGTCCAGCGCCAGGTCGACGTTGCCGTTGAGCGAATGCAGGCTGGCGTAGTTGTAGCGGATCGAGGCGCTGTCGGGGCTGAGTTCCTTGGCCTTGCGCAGGTCTTCTTCGGCCTTGTTGAACTTTCTCAGCTGCATGTAGGTGGCGGCGCGGTTCGAATAGGCCTCGGCGTAGTTCGGATCCTTCTGGATCGCCAGCGAGAACTCCTTCAGGGCGTTGTCGATGTTCTCGTCGCGGACGACCTGATCCCGCGCGTTCTTGGCCATGCTGATGTAGGTGAAGGCCTGCTTCACATGGCTGCGCACCTCCAGGCTGGGCTCGGCCTTGGCCAGCGTGGCCGGTGGTGCCGCTGCTGGCGGGGGCGCCGGTGCAGCGACCGCGGCGCTGGCAGCAGGCGGTGCGGCTGCGGGTGCGACGGCTGCGGGCGGCGGCGGCGCGGCCACCGGTGCGGTCGCCGGGGCTGGTTCGGCGGGTGCCAGGCCTTTGAGCTTGTCGCAGCCCGACAGGATCAGTGTCGAACCCAGCACGCCGACGAGCAAGGACAATGACTTTGCGTGGTATTTCATGATCGCTCCGATCTCAGCGGGGGTTGGTCTTGACGAGCCGCATGTCCCATTGGGGCACCGTGGCCATGGCTTGCGGGTTCTGGTCGATGTCGTTGCCCTTTTCTTCCTTCACATAGCTGGTCACGCGCGGCTTGGCGTAGTTGAAGGCCTGCTGCACCGAGCCGCCGTAGCGGGTCAGCCCATCGACGAAGTAGTAGGTGAAGATGCTGTTGCGCAGCTTGTCCGATTCCCAGGATTGCTCGCCCGAGCCACTGGCGCCGATCAGCACCTTGCCCCAGGGCTCCTCGGCCGCCGCGCCCATCGACTTGGGCGCCATGGCGCGGGGCTGGTCGTTTTCGAGCACCAGATCCTTGGCACCAATCAGCCGCCGGCTGTAGTCGCGGCTGATGCCGTAGCCTTCGCTGTCGCTGGCGCCCAGCGACTTGCCGCCCGGCGGCAGGAAGCCCGGCACGGCGCGGTATGCGCCATTGCTGTAGCAGGTGTCCAGCACCATCACCAGGCGCTTGGCGCGGATGCCTTCGACGAAATCCTTGAGGATCTCCTCGGTGATGGAGGTCTGCCAGATGCGTTCACGCGGGCTGGTTTCGGTGTCGTAGGTGACCACGTTCACTGCGCCCTTCTTGTCGGGCGGGCTGCCGTGGCTGCTGATGTAGATCGTGACCAGGTCGTCCTCCTGCGCGATGCCGCGCAGCCGATCCAGCATGGCCGCGATGTTGGCGCGGGTGGCGTTCTCGTCGGTCAGCAGCGTCACGTTCTCGGGCTGGAACTGACCGCGCCGCGGGTCGATCAGGAACTGGTGGTACGCCAGCGCATCGCGCGCCGCGAATTCGAGCGGGTGGATGCCGTAGCGAAAGCGCCCCACGCCCACGACGAGCGCGTAGCGGTTGCGGATCGGGCCGGGCGCGATGCCACCGCGCGTGGGCGGGTTGAGCACGTTGGAGCGGGCAAACAGATTGCCCAGGCGCTTTTCCCATTCCTTGACACGGATGTTCTCCGGCGTGACGGGCGAGACCCACTTGATGCCCACCACCACCTGCGCCAAGGAGAAGGCGCGGTCCACCTCGCGCTCGTCGGCGTATTCGCCGGCCAGCGCGACGCGGCCGAAGCTGTCCAGCGCGACACGCCCGGCGGCCACGCCATTGCGCGCAAAGGCCGCGTTGATCATCTGCAGGTGCTGGCCGGTCACCGGCGTCGGCCCGACCTGGGCGCCGACCGGCGCGCCCAGCAGCATCGACACACCGACCAACCAGGCGGCCAGGACAGAGCGAGCTTGCTTCATGGCGGGCCTCAGGCCTTCTTGATGACGATTTCCTGCGAGGCCTGGTCCTGCTTGTCCAGCGCCCGCACCGTGAAGGTGACGCGGTAGCGGCCCTCGGCCACTTCCTTGGGCATGCCGGTCTGGCCTTCGGAGCGGCGCGTGCCCAGCGCGGCGGTGATCGGCGTCTCTTCGGAGCCCAACTCCTTCCAGGCGTTGTCCTGCGGATTGAAGTAGTGCACGGTGCGGGTTTCGATCACCTTGACTTCCTTCTGGCCGTCCGGGGACATCACGTAATAGGAGCCGCGCAGGTTGAGGTTGCCACCGGGCGCAAGGTGATCGGGCATGACCGTGAAGTTCTGGATGCGCACCACGTTGCCGCGGCTGGGCGTGTAGCCCACGGCCAGTGCGGTCTGCTGCGCATCGGCCACCGGGAAGCTGTTGGTGTTGGAGTAGTACTTCAGGCACTTGCCCCAGGCCATGCTGTAGGCCAGCGCGCCGCCGGCCGCCGCGCCGAGTGCAGCACCCTTGCCGCGGTCCTTGTCGCTGGACATCAGCATGCCCAGCAGGGATCCGCCGATCGCGCCGAGCGCGGTGTACTGCATCACGCAGCTCTTCTGCGCGTCCGAGCGCTGCTGATCGGTCAACTGCGTGCCGACCGTCGGCAAAGGGGTGCAGGCCGTCAGCAGGTAGGCCGGCACCAACAAGGTGGACAGCACACGAACCATGGATTTTGTCATGTTGTTCTCGTCCGGAGTTGATCGGGTTTCAGCGGTGGCTGAGCTTGATCTCCAGCGTCAGGATGCCGCCACCGGAGATCGCTGCCACGGGCACCACGCCATAGTTCATGCCGTCGGGCGACGACTCCATGACCAGGTCCTTGGCGCCGCCGCTGACGGCCTTGAAGCCCTGCCGCGGCGAGACCACCGCGTAGGAACTCTTCATGTCGTCTTCGACCATCAGGTCCTTCGCACCCTTGGCCTTCAGGCTCTTGGCGCCATCCAGCGAGGCCATCATCGTGCTGCTGGCCTGGGTGGGCGACATGGGCGGGTACGACGGCACGTCCATGCCCGTCGGCGTGGCCATCGGCGGCAGGGTGGTGGCGGATGGCGGATAGCTGGCCGGTCCCTGCGCCTGGTAGTCCGGTGCGGGCAACGGTGCGGGCGCAGCCGCCGGCGTCGGCATCGGCGGCGCGGCAGCGGCCACGTTCGAACTGCGGGCGTTGCCCGGCCCGACCAGCGGGCTGGGTTCGTTCGACAGCATGATCAGGATGCTCTCGGTGCCCGGCGTGCCGTCGAAGCGCAGGTTGGTGTTGGGCGGGATCTCGGTCATGCGCTGCGCCTCCACGTACTCGCTGTAGAGCACGTGCATGCGGCCGGACGAACCGATGTTGGCCACCGTCAGGTAGCCAGGGCGGTTGGTGCGCGCCAGGATCTTCACCCGCTCGCCGGTGCGGAAGACGCGGTTCTTCGACACCGCGCGCATTTGCCCGTCGTCGCCGATGGCCAGGATCTGGTAGGAGATGCCGATGTACTTGCCCACCGGAGCAGCCCGTTCGATCGCCGGGGCGGCCGCCTGAGCGGGCGCCGGGCGTGCGGCGTTGACCGACATGCCGATCGTGCCGCCCTCACCGCTGTCAAAGATGGCCTTGGCTCCCTTGGGCGCTGCGGCCACGGACAAGGCGCTGCACAACAGAAGGCCCCCGCACACCATCGCAAGGGCATGACGAAGTTGGGAATGGCTCATGTGGCGCTCCTGGAGTTGTCTACGTTTTGATACCGTTTCTGGTATGTGGATACAGTCTGAAACTCGCGCCGGCCACCGTGTTGATGGCGCGCAAGTGCCGACAAAAATAGAGGTGCCAGCTCAAACAAAGCGCCTGTTTTGTCGCGGGAATTGACGGGGCCTGCGCATCGCGCCGTGGCCCGCGTGCGCAGCAAGCGGGCGCTGCGCGGGGCGAAGCGGTGCGACGCGGCTTCGCTGGCGGGCCGAGCCTGGCGCCGACAGGCACCGACAATCCCCCCGATGCGCATCGCCGAATTGCAAGCCCGCCTGCGCGCCCTGGGCGCCAAGCCGCTGCATGAGCAGCGCTTCCTGCGCCGCTGGGCACAGGCGCTGCCCATGGACGCGGGCAAGCAGCGCGGCGACGATTTCTGGCCGCTGGCGCTGCGCGAGGCCCTGCCTGCGCTGCTGGCCGAATTGCAGGGCCTGACCGTGCTGCGCAGCCAACACCCGGGCGAGGACGGCTCCGCGCGGCTGCTGCTGGGCCTGGTCGACGCGCAGACGGTCGAGGCGGTGCTGCTGCCGCGTGACGGGTTGTGCGTGTCCACCCAGGTGGGATGCGCGGTGGGCTGCGTGTTCTGCATGACGGGGCAGGGCGGCCTGATCCGCCAGGTGGGCAGCGCCGAAATCGTGGCCCAGGTGGCGTTGGCGCGCAGCATGCGGCCGGTGAAGAAGGTGGTGTTCATGGGCATGGGCGAGCCCGCGCACAACCTGGACAACGTGCTCGACGCGATCGACCTGCTCGGCACGGCCGGCGGCATCGGCCACAAGAACCTGGTGTTCTCCACCGTGGGCGACCGCCGCGCGTTCGAGCGGCTGCCGCAGGGCCGCGTGAAGCCGGCGCTGGCCTTGTCGCTGCACAGCACCAAGACGGCCCTGCGCAAGCAGCTGCTGCCGCGTGCACCCGAGATCGAGCCCGATGAATTGGTGGCGCTGGGCGCGGCCTATGCGGCCCACACCGGCTACCCGATGCAGGTGCAGTGGACGCTGATGCAGGGCGTGAACGACGGCGACGACGAGATCGAGGGCCTGGTGCGGCTGCTGCGCGGCACCTACGCGGTGCTCAACCTGATCCCGTACAACGCGGTGGACGGGCTGCGATTCGAGCGCCCCGCACCCGAGCGTGCGGCGGAGATCGCGCGCACGCTGCACCGGCGCGGCATCCTCACCAAGCTGCGGCAATCGGCCGGGCAGGATGTGGAAGGCGGCTGCGGTCAGCTGCGGGCCCGCGAGGCGGCGGGCCGACCGCAGCGCATCGTGGTGCACGCCACCGCGACGCCAGGCGCTTGAGGGATCGAGGTCTCAGCGTGCCGCGGCCCGCTGCCGCCACAGCACGCCCAGGCATGCCGCGCTGGCCAGCACCGCGCCGGCGATGAAGGTGGCGCTGGCGCCATGCCGGTCCCACAGCCAACCGGCCAGCACGCTGGCCACCAGCATGGCCAGGCCGCTGGCCAGGTTGAACAGGCCATAGGCCGTGCCACGCAGGTCGGGCGGGGCGGTGTCGGCCACCATCGCGGCCAGCAAGCCCTGCGTGGCGGCCAGGTGCGCGCCCCACAGCAAGATGCCGGCCCAGGCAAAGGGGCCGCTGCCGCTGTGGGCCAGCGCCACGTCGGCGGCCACCAGCAGCACCAGGCCCAGCAACAGCAAGCGCGCATGGCTCACCTTGTCGGCCAGCCAGCCCAGCGGATAGGCGCCGAGCGCGTAGACGACGTTCATGGCCACCAGCACCATGGGGGTCCAGGCCAGGCCCAGGCCACCCTGCTGCAGGCGCAGCACCAGGAAGGCTTCGGAGAACCGCGCCAGCGTGAACACCGCGCCCAGGCCCACCACCCACCAGTAGGCGGCCGGCAGCTGGGCCAGGCGCTCGCGGTTCCAGGGTGGCTTGGGCGGCGTGCGCGTCGGGCCCGCCGGCGCCTCGGGCTCTTTCACCCCCAGCACCAGCACGGCCACGCTGAGCAGCGCCGGAATCACCGCCACCGCGAACACGGCGCGGAAATCGTTGGCCCACAGCAGCATCAGGCCGATGGCCAGCATCGGGCCCAGGAAGGCGCCCACCGTGTCCAGCGACTGGCGCAGGCCGAAGGCGGCGCCGCGCTGTGCGGGCGGCGTGATGTCGGCCACCAGCGCGTCACGCGGTGCACCACGGATGCCTTTGCCCAGCCGGTCCATCAGGCGGGCGCCCAGCACCCAGCCGGGCGCCCCGGCCAGCGCAAACAAGGGCTTGCTCAGCGCTCCGAGTCCGTAGCCCAGCACCGCCAGCGGCTTGCGCCGGCCCATCGCGTCGCTCAAGGCCCCCGAGAACACCTTGACCACCAGCGCCAGGGCCTCGGCCGCGCCGTCGATCAGGCCCACCACCAGCGCACTGGCGCCGAGGCCGGTGACCAGGAACACCGGCAGCAGCGCGTGGATCATCTCCGACGACACATCCATCAGCAGGCTGGTGAAGCCCAGCGCCCAGATGGCGCGAGGCAGGGGCGGGGCAGGGCTTGCAGGGCTCACGGGAGGGCCTTCGTGCTTCGCGCCCGGGGCTCACCGCGGGGTCGAGCCGGCGCGGCCAAGGGGGCGGTGGATGGATGCCAAGTCGATTCAGCTCGACGCTATCACGCTGCCCCGCTGCCTGAATTGGGCCGCCTTCGGGCGCCTGTTCCGGGCAACGGCCGCGCCGTACCGGTCAGACACTGGGGTGGCACCGTCCCGTCGCCGGGCCGCAGGCCAGGTTGCTGCGGGCGCGGTGGGCGCGGCCGATGGGCACCAATGGCCGCAGGGTGCAAAGGCAACGAAGGACCTGCGGCTTGAGAAGCGTCGGACCCGACGTCGGGAATCCATCCACATCGCCTGAAGGGCAGTACGCGATGCACGAGAACACGAACAAGATCCGCCTGCTGGTGGTGGACGACGACATGCTGCTGCGCGGCATGGCCACCCGCACCTTGCGCCATGCCGGCTTCGAGGTGCTCGAGGCAGACAGCGGCGAGCGCGCGCTGGAGCTGTTCGAGAACGCCAACTTCGACCTGCTGCTGCTGGACGTGTTGATGGCCGGCATCGACGGCTACGAGACCTGCCGCCGCCTGCGTGCCATGCCGCGCGGACTGCGCGTGCCGGTGCTGATGCTCACCGGCCTGAACGACACCGCCTCCATCGAGCGCGCCTACGAGGCCGGCGCCACCGACTTCATCACCAAGCCCATCCAATGGGTGCTGCTCACCCACCGCGTGCGCTACGGCCTGCGCTCAGCCTCATCCGCCGAGGCCATGCGCCACAGCCGCGAAAGCCTGGCGCGCGCCCAGCGCATGGCGCACATGGGCAGCTGGTCCTTCGGCGTCGGTGGCGCAATGGCCTGTTCCGAGGAACTGGCACGCATCTTCGGTGCGCCGGTCGAGGCCATGCAGTGCGCCTCGCCCGAGGCATTTCTGGCACGCGTGCGAGATTCCGACCGCGAGCGCGTGGGCACGGCCCGCGCCCGTGTGGCCAGCGATGGCCAGCCCTACCAACTGGTGTTCCCCATCGAGCGCTTCGACGGCATGGTGCGCACGGTGTTCGAGCAGGCTGAGCCGTTGCGAGATCCGCTTGGCCAGCTGGTGGGCGTGGAGGGCATCACCCAGGACATCACCGAGCGTGTGGAGGCCGAAAGCCAGATCCGACACCTGGTGTTGCACGATGCGCTCACCGGCCTGCCCAACCGCGATTTCTTCCTTGATCTGGCCGCGCCGGCGCTGGAGCAGGCGAGCCGCAACCAGGCGCAATGCGCCGTGCTGCACCTGGACATCGACCGCTTCAAGAGCATCAACGACGCGCTCGGCCACGCCGGTGGCGACGAGGTGCTGCGCGTGGTGGCCGCGCGCCTGCAGACCGGCACGCGCGGCAGCGACCTTGCGTCCGCCTCGCGCTCCGGCCACACCGAGGTGGTGGCGCGCATCGGTGGCAATGCCTTCACGCTGATGCTGGTGGACATCGGCCGACCCGACCACGCCTCGACCACCGCCGAGCGGCTGCTCCAGGCGGTGAACCAGCCGATCCAGGTGCAGGGCCGCAGCGTGCAACTCACGGCCAGCATCGGCATTGCGCTGTTCCCGCGCGACGCGCACGACGCGGGCGACTTGACGCGCTTTGCCGAGCAGGCGCTGTACGAAGCCAAGAAGGCCGGCCGCGCCCGCCACAGCTTCTTCGACGAGGAGATGAATGCCGTGGCCAGCGCCCGCCTGGCGCGCGAGGCCGATCTGCGCCGCGCCATCGCGGGTGGCGAGTTGCGCATGTACCTGCAACCCAAGGTGGACGCGCGCTCAGGCGCCACCACCGGCGCCGAGGCGCTGGTGCGCTGGCAGCACCCCAGCAAGGGCCTCGTGCCACCCGGCAATTTCATCCCGCTGGCCGAAGAGACCGGCCTGATCCTGCCGCTGACCGACTGGATGCTGGAGCAGGTGGTCACCCTGTTGGGCCGCTGGCAACGCGAAGGCCTGGCGCCCCTGCCCGTGTCGGTGAACGTGGCCGCGCCCTGCTTCATGGCCGATGGCCTGGCCGACCAGCTCAGCGGGCTGGTGCGCCGGCACGGTGTGCGTCCCGAGCAACTGATACTCGAAGTGACCGAATCGCTGCTGATGAGCGACGTGGACCGTGCCGTCGCCCGCCTCGATCTGCTGCGCGGCCGCGGTTTCAAGCTGTCGCTGGACGATTTCGGCACGGGCTACTCCTCGCTCAGCTACATCAAGCGCTTCTCGATCGACGAGCTCAAGATCGACCGCTGCTTCGTCATGGACGTGCAGCGTGGCGGCAAGGACGGCGCCCTGGTGGCCTCCATCGTCACGCTGGCCCGCATGCTCAACGTGCAGGTGGTGGCCGAAGGTGTGGAGACCGAGGCCCAGTCGCTGGCGCTGCGCTCTCTGGGCTGCACGCTGCACCAGGGATTCCTCTACGCGCGGCCGATGCCGGTCGAGCAATTCGAGCGCTTCCTCGAGGCGGCATCGGCAACCGTGCAGAGGTAGGCCATGCCGTTGGCCACGCTGCGAAGACTGCAGGGGCACTCGTTGAAGGTGCGGCTGGGTCTGCTGTTGACCTGGAGCGCGGGCCTGTCCGCGGTCTTCGTGATGATGACCATGCTCAGCATGGCCTGGTGGGCGGCCGACCAGCAGGCCCGCGACGAGGCCGGGATCGACGCTCGCACACTGGCCTTCACCCTGCAGACCCCGGTGGCTTTCCTGGAAGAGCGGGCCATCCGCGATGTCATGGCCATGCTGCGCAGCCAGAGCAGGGTCAAGGGCGCCTGGGTCTACGACATGGCGGGTGCGCCGCTCTACGCCTGGGGGGATGTGGCGGCGGCCCAGCCTGGCGCGAATCGCGGTGGGCTGTCCAGCGGCTGGCTGCACGCCAGCGAGCCCATCCTGGCCGGCGAAGAACAGGTCGGAACGGTGACCATGCACATCGACCTGGGCGAGCAGCGGCGCATGCTGCTGCAACAGGTGTTCGCGGCCGCGTTGGCCAGCTTGCTTGGGTTGGCCTTGTCCTTGGCACTGTCGCAGCGCCTGGCGCGGCGCATCAGCGTGCCGGTGCAGCAACTCGCCGCGACCGCCACGGCCATCGCCCGCGACCAGCACTACGAGCAGCGCCTGCCACCGGCGGGCGAGGACGAGGTGGGCCGCGCCGTGCTGGCCTTCAATCGCATGATCGACGAGGTGCAGCGGCGCGGTGATGCGCTGGGCACGCTGAACCTGGCCTTGCAACGCGAGGCCAACGAGTCCCAGGCGGCGCGACGCATGGCCGAGTCCGCCTCGCAGGCCAAGACCCGCTTCCTGGCCAACATGAGCCACGAGCTGCGCAGCCCGCTCAACGGCGTGATCGGTGCGGCCCAGCTGCTGCAGGCCCAGGGGGCCGATCCGGCGCGCCGCGGCGAGTTGGTCGACATCATCCGCACCAGCGGCACCAACCTGCTCGGCCTGATCGAAAGCGTGCTCGACCTGGCCCGCATCGAGGCCGGCGCCATGCAGTTGTCCCTGGAGGACTTCAATGTCATCGAGTGTGTCGACGCGGCGGTCACCTCGTCGGCGGCGCTGGCTGCCGCCAAGGGCTTGCGCTTGTCGTGCATCGTGCCGCCTGGCTTGGCTGCCTGGCGCCACGGCGATGGCCTTCGTCTGCGCCAACTGCTGATGAACCTGCTGGGCAACGCGGTCAAGTTCACCGAGCGCGGTGATGTCACCCTGTCGGTCAGCGCGGGCCCGGCGGACGGCGACCTGAGCTTTCACGTGTGCGACACCGGCGTGGGCATTGCAGCCGAGTCGCTCGAGGCCGTGTTCGATCCGTTCCAGCAGGCCGATGCCTCGACCACCCGCCGTTTTGGTGGCAGCGGTCTGGGCTTGACGATCTGCCGCGAGCTGGCCGGGTTGATGGGCGGCCGCGTGACGGTGGCTTCGGAAATTGGCCAGGGCACCTGCTTCGCGTTCGCGCTGCCCATGCCCATGGCCCTGGTGCGTCCGCCCGTGCCCGCTCCGCTGGCTCTGCGCGTGGCCTGGTTCGAGCCTCACGAGCCCAGCGCCCAGGCGCTGGACGGTCTGCTGCGGCGCCTGGGTTGCACCACGCAACGTTGCGAGGACGTGGCAAGCCTGCGTGAATTCATGTCCTGCGCCGATGAGAAAGGACGCTCGCCTTGGTGGTTTGTGGCCATCGATGCCGAGCCCGGCCGACGCCTGCTGGACGAGTGTGCCGCCTGGCTGGATCTTCGGTATGTGGTGCCGATGGGCACGCCGGGCAACGCGGCCGAGGCCCATGCGCGCGACGCCGCCGGCCTGCCGCGTGGCGTGGCCCGTCCGGTGCTGCGGTCGGCCGTGGTCAGCCGGCTGGCCAAGGCGCGGCAAAGACCAGCGCCACCCAGTGGACGCCGGGATCATTCGCGCCAGGCTGCGCTGGTGCTGGTGGTGGAGGACGACCCGATCAATCAATCGGTGGTGTGCTCGATGCTCGAGCATGCCGGCTACCGCTGCACCGTGGCCAACGACGGCAACTCGGCCCTGCGCCTGCTGGCCGCGCAACCGGTGGAGCTGGTGCTGATGGATTGGCAGATGCCGGACATGGACGGACTGGAAGCCACCCGGCGCCTGCGTGCCGGCAGTGTCGGACCCTTGAACCGCGAGGTGCCGGTGGTGGCGCTCACTGCCAACGCGTTCGCCGAGGACCGAACGGCTTGCCTGGCGGCGGGCATGAACGACTTTCTGACCAAGCCCGTTCTGGCCGCCAAACTGATGGAATGCGCAGACCGCTGGACGGCCCCGGTTCGCCGTCCGGCAGAGCCCGATGCGATTGCGGGCGACGGCCCCTTGCCGCAAGCCGGCAAGCCGCTGGCTGCACGCGCCGAGGTGGCCAGCCTGCCTTTGTACGATCCGGCCGTGCTGGAGGCGCTGCCCATGGTCGTCGATGGCTCCGACCCGGGTTGCGTGAGTCACCTGCTGGCGATGTTCGAGGACGACGCGGCGCGTCACCTGGCCGCGATCGTGCAGGCCTGCGCGCGCCAGGACACGCCGTCCCTGGCTCGCACGCTGCACACCTTGAAGTCCACCGCGGGGCAGCTGGGCGCGATGGCGCTCGCGGCCGAACTGGTGCAACTGGATGGCGCATTGCGCGCCGGACAGCCTTTCGGTGACGGGGCGGTGGCCAAGCTGCAGACCTTGGTGGCCGACACCCTGGCTGCGATTCGACGAACCCAGGACCAGGGCGGGTTCGCGCTGGCCGACAACCGGAGTGCTTGACCATGAAGATTGCACAGATCACTTGCGGCGCCTTGCCCACCGAGGCCCAGCTGGCCGAGCTCAGTGCCGTCGCGCCGCAGCTCGTGCTGGCCTTTGGCGGCATCGCCAGCATGACGCAGCCAGCGCTGCTGCCGACCTTGCGGGCCGGGCTGCCGCGGGTCGCGCTGGCGGGTTGCAGCACGGCGGGCGAGATCGGCAACGAAGGCGTGTCCGACGATCAACTGGTGCTCACCGCGCTGCACTTTGCAGACCCCGACATCCGCCAGGCCACCACCGGGCTGCGGTCGATGGACGACTCATTCGCAGCGGGCGCGCGCCTGGGCCAGCAGTTGCTGGACCCCAAGGTGCACGACGTGGTGGTGTTCGCGCCGGGCGTCAACATCAATGGCAGCGCGCTGATCGCGGGCCTGCGCAGCGTGCTGCCGGCCAGCGTGGGGGTGTCCGGCGGGCTGGCGGGCGATGCAGGGGCGTTCACCTGCACCTACACGCTGTCCAGCCAGGCCGTGGACAGCCAGCAGATCGTGGCGCTGGGCTTCGCCAGCCCGCGCACACAGCTGCGCCATGGCTCCTTTCACGGCTGGAAGCCCTTTGGCCCGGCCCGCAAGGTGACGCGCGCCATGGGCAATGTGCTCTACGAGCTCGACGACGAGCCCGCGCTCAATGTCTATCGGCGCTACCTGGGCGAGCACGCCAAGGACCTGCCGCGCGCGGGACTGCTCTTTCCCTTCGAGATGCTGGGCGCGGACCGTGTGGGCCAGGGCCTGATCCGCACCATCCTGGGCATCGACAACGAGGCCGGCAGCCTGATCCTGGCCGGCGACATCCTGGCCGACGGCTACCTCAAGCTGATGCACGCGTCGATTGATTCGTTGGTGGACGGCGCCGAGGCGGCCGCCGAGCAGGTGCGCGGCCAGGTTGAATCGGCGCAAGGCGACCGACTGGCGCTGATGGTGACCTGCATCGGCCGCAAGCTGGTGATGGGCGCGCGTGTGGACGAGGAAGTCGAAGCCGTGGCCGAGGTGCTGGGCGCCGGGTGCCATCGAGCGGGCTTCTATTCCAACGGCGAAATCAGCCCTCTGCACGACGCCACCGACTGCAGTCTGCACAACCAGACGATGACCATCACCCACCTGATCGAAGTGGCCTGAGGCCGCCCCCGTTCATCGTCCCGGGCTTGCACGCATGACCGATCGCCACACCCTGCTGCTGCGCCAGATCAAGCGCAGCTTCGGCGTGGACTCGCTTGCGGCGCTGCGGGCCCTGCTGCAGGCGCCGCGCTGCGATGCACAGGACCAGGCCGATTTCGAGCAGCGCTTCCAGCGCCTGGCGGACATGGTCTCGACCAGCTACGCGCAGTTCGATCGCGACCTGGAATTGCGCTCGCGCAGCCTGGAGTTGTCGTCGGACGAGTTGACGCTGGCCAACGCGCGCTTGCGCGAAGAGGCCGACAACCAGCGCCTGGTGCTGGACACGCTGCGCGCCAGCACCACCGACCTGTTGCGCGAGCTGCAGATGCCCGCGGCCGATGGCCACGAGGCCGACCTGCTCGGCCTGGCCACGCTGCTGCGCGAGCTGTTGTTGCAGCGCCAGCAGAGCCAGCGCGAGCTGGATCGCGCCAGGGCCCGACTCAACAGCGCGATCCAGGCCCTGCATGCGGGCTTCGCGATGTTCGACGAGCAGGCCCGGCTGGTGGTGTGCAACCAGGGCTTTCGCGACGCGGTGCAGCAGCCAACAGTGGACGAGAAGGCCTCGTTCGACGACATCATCGGCACCGTGTACGACCGCGGCATCACCGACGTGCGGGGCCTGTCCCGGGCCGACTGGCTGGCCCACATGCGTTCGCGGATGGACACGGTGCAGGGCGGACCCCAGGTGTTCCGGGTGCGGTATGGTGAACACTGGTTCCGCGTGGACGCCAGCCGTTCGCCCGAGGGGCTGACGGTGATGGTGCTGACCGACATCACCGAGGCCAGGCGCCTGAACGAGGAGCTGCTGAATGCCAAGAACACCGCCGAGGCCGCCTCGCTGGCCAAGAGCCGCTTTCTGGCCAACATGAGCCACGAGCTGCGCACGCCGCTCAACGCGGTGATCGGCGCGGCCCAGCTGCTGCAAGGCGGCGACACCGACGCGGATTCGCAGACGCACCTGGTGCAGTCCATCCAGCGCAGTGGGCTGAACCTGTTGGGCCTGATCGAGAACATCCTCGACCTGTCGCGCATCGAGGCGGGCGAGTTGCAACTGACTGCAGCGGACTTTCACCTGCTCGACACCGTGGACGCCGCCTTGGCCACCGCCGCGGTCACCGCGCGGGCCAAGGGCCTGAGCCTGTCCTGCGAGACCGAGCCCGGCCTGCCGCCGTGGCGCCACGGCGACGCGCCCCGTCTGCGCCAGGTGCTGCTCAACCTGCTGGGCAACGCCGTGAAGTTCACGCCGGTGGGCGACATTGTGGTCAGCCTGTGCAGCGGTGATTTGCCCAACGAGCTTCGCCTCAGCGTGGCCGACACCGGCATCGGCATCGACGCGGCCTCGCTGCCGCACGTCTTCGAGCCGTTTCGCCAGGCGGACGAAGGCATGAACCGCCGCTTCGGCGGCAGTGGCCTGGGGCTGTCCATCGTGCGCCAGATCGTGCAGGCCATGGGCGGGCGCGTCGGCGTGCGCAGCGAGCTCGGGCGCGGCACCACCTTCCTGGTTGACCTGCCCCTGCCACCCGCCGAGCGCCCGCCGGAAGTGCCGCCGCCCCTGGCCTTGCCCGTGGCGTTCTACGAGCCGCACGAGGCCAGCGCCCGGGCGCTGAACTCGCAGTTGCAGCGCCTGGGATGCGAGCCGCAGCGGGTGCACGACGGCCATGCACTGCGCCAATACCTGGCCGGGCGCCATGGCGCGGGCGAGCCGCCCTGGGTGCTGCTGGCCTGCGATGCGGCGGGCGCGCGCGACTGCATGAACGCCGCCGCCGATGTGCTGGACCTCGATCATCTGGTGGGCATGACCGGCGCCGATGGCAGCGCCAGCTCGCTGATCCGCACCACGCTGAAACTGCCGCGCAACATCATCAAGCCGGTGCTGCGCTCCGCACTCGTCAGCCGCATGGCGCGGCATCGTCCGCAAGTCACCCCCCAGCCCCCGGGTCGCGAGCCCGCAGCGATGGTGCCCATGCCGCAGACCTCGGCACCGTTCCCGGCCCCGGCCGAACCGGCCGCGCGTGCCCCGGTGCAGGTGTTGGTGGTCGAGGACGATCCACTGAACCAGACCATCGTCTGCCGCCTGCTCAGCCATGCGGGCTATGCCTGCACCGCCGCCAACGATGGCGCGCAGGCACTGGACATCCTCTCGCGGCGCAGCTTCGAACTGGTGCTGATGGATTGGCAGATGCCCGACATGGACGGACTGGAAGTGACACGCCGCGTGCGTGCCGGCCAGGCCGGGCCAGTGGCGCAGAACCTGCCCATCGTGGCCTTGACCGCCAACGCCTTCGCCGAAGACCGCAGCGCCTGCCTGGCCGCCGGCATGAACGACTTCCTGACCAAGCCGGTGCTGTCCGAAGCCCTGCTGGCCACGGTGCAGCGCTGGACCCACCGCGCTGCGCCCACCCACGACGCGCCGGCCGTACCTGCCAAGCGCAGCTCGGCGCTGGCTGTGTACGACCCGGCCGTGCTCGCTGCCTTGCCGATGGTGGCCGACGGTTCCGACCCGGGCTATGTGGACGAACTGCTGCGCTTCTTCGATGAATCCACCGTGGACGCGCTGAACCGGTGCGACCAGGCCTTGGCCGAGGGCGATGTGGAGACCTTGCGCCGGCTGGTGCACACGCTGAAGTCCGCCGCGGCCCAGGTGGGTGGCCTGGCCATGGCCGCCGAGGCAGGGCGTCAAGAAGCGGCGTTGCGCCGCAACGAAGCGCCCGAGCCGGATGGCCCCGCGCGCCTGCGGCGCAGTCACGAAGCCTTCCGGCAAGCGGTGAGCCAGCCACAGGCGGCGCACAGGCCGGGCTGAGCGCCGAAGGCGCTGCCAGCCCCGAGGGCAACCCCAATGGCCAAGCCCGCACGACCGGGCCAGGATGGGCCTCACCCACGAGCGCGCCCCATGAGAGTCTTCACCGCCACCCTCGCCACCGAAACCAACACCTTCGCGCCCATGCCCACCGGGCTGGACTCGTTCCGCGAGCGTGGCTACTACCCCGCCGGCCAGCACCCCGATCACATGAGCTTCTTCGCCGGCCCGCTGTGGGCCGCGCGCCAGCGTGCCCGCGAGCGTGGCTGGCAGGTGGCCGAAGGCATGGTGGCCGCCGCGCAGCCCAGCGGCATCACCACCCGGGTGGCCTACGAGACGCTGCGCGACGAGTTGCTCGCCGATCTGCGCGCCGCCATGCCGGTGGACATGGTGGTGCTGGGCCTGCACGGCGCCATGGTGGCCGACGGCTGCCTCGATTGCGAAGGCGACTTGCTGGCGCGCGTGCGCGCCATCGTCGGGCCGCAGGGGGTGCTGGGCGCCGAGCTCGATCCGCACCACCACCTCAGCGAGGCGATGGTGGCCAACGCCGACCTGATGATCGCCTTCAAGGAGTACCCACACACCGATGCGCTGGAGCGTGCGTTCGAGCTGGTGGACCTGTGCGAGGCCCAGGTGCTGGGCCGGGTGCGGCCGGTGGCGGCGGTGGCCGATTGCCACATGATCAGCATGATCCACACCTCGCGCCAGCCGGCGCGCGGGTTCGTCGATCGCATCCAGGCGCTGGAAGGGCGCGACGGCATCCTGTCGATCTCCATCACCCACGGTTTCCCCTGGGGCGACACGCCGGACATGGGCACCAAGGTGCTGGTGTACGCCGATGGCCAGGTCGACGGGGCGCCGGCGCGCGCGCAGGCCCTGGCCCGGCAGCTGGCCGACGAGCTGGTGTCGCTGCGCGAGCACCTGGCCTCGCCCATGCTGCGCGTGGACGAGGCCATCGACCAGGCCCTTGCGCACGCCGGCACCACGGTGATCGCCGACAGCGCCGACAACGCGGGTGGTGGCGCCGCGTCCGATGCCACCTTCCTGTTGCGGCGCCTGATCGAGCGTGGTGTGGGCGATGCCGCGCTGGGCCCGCTGTGGGACCCGGGTGCCGTGCGCATCGCCTTCGAGGCCGGCCTGGGCGCCGCGCTGGACATGCGCCTGGGCGGCAAAGTGAGCGCACTGTCGGGTGATCCGCTGGACGCCCGCTGCACGGTGCTGGGCCTGCAGCGCGACATGGTGATGAGCGGCTTGTCCGGTACACCCACCGCGATGGGCGATTGCGCGCTGGTGGCCGTGGGCCAGCCGGGCGTGAAGGTGGTGCTCAACAGCATCCGCAACCAGGCCATCGGTCGCGACCTGTTCACGCAGCTCGGCTGCGACCTGGCCGCCTGCCGCGTGGTGGTGGTGAAGTCGTCGCAGCACTTCCAGGCCGACTACGCGAAGGTGGCCAGCCAGGTGCTGTACGCCGCCGCGCCAGGCTCGGTGACGGCCGACCTGAACCAGTTGCCTTACCGCCGGGTGAAGCGGCCCAAGTGGCCCTTGAAGTGAGCCCGATCCGCGGCGCCGGCGGTCAGGTGCCCTGGCGGCCCTGCGCCCGATCTGGCGCGCCGGGGGCGACCGGGCGGCGGCCCAGTTCGCGGTCCACCGCGTCGAGCAGCTGGTCGGCGTCCACGGGCTTGGTCACGTAGTCGGCGAAGCCGGCCGACAGGCATTGCTTGACCCTTTCGGGCATCGCATCGGCACTGACCGCGATCACCGGGATGGCGGCGGTGACCGATTCGGCGCGCAAGCGCCGCAGCACCTCCAGCCCGTCGACGTCGGGCAACTGGATGTCGAGCAGGATCAGGTCGGGCAGTCGTTCGGCGGCCATCTGCAGGCCACGCAGGGGCTCGGTGGTGGTGACCATGACCACGCCGGGCCGGTCTTCCAGCAGCGCGACCAGCAGGGCCAGGTTCACGGGGTTGTCGTCGATGCACAGCACCGTGCCCTTGGTGTCGGGCGGGGCTTGTGCCAGGCGGTGGGGCGTGGCTTCGCCTTGAGCGTTGTCCGACCGCGCCGGCACCAGCAGGTTGTCCACGCCGGGCAACTGCACCCAGAAGCAGCTGCCCACACCCACCTCGCTGCTCATGCCGATCTCGCCCCGCATCAGGTGCACGAGCCGGCGCGACAGGGCCAGGCCAATGCCGGTGCCCTCGGTGAGCGACTTGTCGGCCTGCAGGCGCTCGAAGGCCTGGAACAGCTTGGACTGGGCGTGGCCGTCCAGCCCATGGCCCGTGTCGTTCACCTCGATGCGCACCTGGTTCGGGCCAAGCTCATGCCATCGGATCGACACCTGGCCGTCCTTGCGGTTGTACTTGATGGCATTGGCCAGCAGGTTGAGCAGCACCTGCTTCAGGCGCATGCGGTCGGCCATCACCAGCAGCTCGCTGGCGTCTTCGGGCAGCGGCAGCAGGGTCACGCCGTGCCGGTGCGCCAGCCCATGGGTGAGGCGCAGGCATTCTTCGATCAGCGGCGGCAGGGCAATGGGCTCCAGGCTCACCGCCACGTGGCCCGATTCGATGCGGGCCAGGTCGAGCAGGTCGTTGATCAGCGTGAGCAGGTGCTGCCCGGCGCGCAGGATTTCCTGCACCTGCTGCAACTGACGCTCGGTGAGGTTGCGTGGCGCGTTCATCTCGAGCAATTGGCCGAAACCCAGCACCGCATTCATCGGCGTGCGCAACTCGTGCGACATGTTGGACAGGAACTGCGACTTGGCGCTGTTGGCTCGCTCGGCGTCCTCCTTGGCGGCCAGCAGGTCGGCCTCGGTGCGCTTCAACTCGGTGATGTCGGTGCCGAAGGCGTAGACCAGGGGCTCGCCGTCGGCACCCGTGCCGATGGCCAGCGTGTTCAGCAGCACCAGGGCCGGGCGGTCGGGCCGCGCTGCCACGTGGCGCTCGGTGACCACCCGCTCGCCGGCAAAGGCGCGCCGGATGTCGAGCTGCATTTGCCGGGCACGCGCTTCGCCGACGATCTCTGCGGCATGCCGGCCCACCAGTTGCTCGGGGCAGAGGTCGAACAGCGCGGCCACCTTGGCATTGGCGTAGCGGTAGACCAGCGATTCGTTGAGTGCACCGATGTAGCCCGGGAAGGCATCGAGCAACACGCGCAGCCGGCCTTCGGACTCGCGCAGGGCCTGCAGCGCCCGGGCTTGCGCCGTGATGTCGCGAAAGCCCCAGACACGCACCTCGCGGCCCGAGGCCAGCGTGGGGATGCAGCGCCGCAGCAGCACCCGGCCATCGTTGAGCGCGATGCGGTCCTCGGCCCGTTGGCCGTCGGCGATGACCTGGGCGATGCGCGCCACCTCGCGATCGGGATCGATGAACAGCGGCCGAGCGTGCGCAATGATCAGCGCCGGCGTCACCTGGTCTGCCAGCTCGGGCGGGATGTTCCACAGCTGCAGCAACTGCTCGTTGGCGAAGAGCACACGCTGCTGCGGATCGCTGGCATCGGAGGCAAAGATGGCGTCGCCGGTGGCGTTGAGCGTGAGGCGCAGGTTGTCCAGGCTGCCCGCCAGGGCCAGCTCGTTGGCGGCGGCGTCGGTGATGTCGCGCGAGATCATCAGCACGCCGTGCCAGGCCACGTGCGCATCGCGGAAGGGCAGGTAACGCGTCTCGATCAGGCGCCCGGCGCTGCCCACGCTGGGGCTCTGGCTGCGCACCACCGCCGGCCGCCCGTCGTCGATGCAGTCGCGGATGGCGCTGCGCCGCGCCGGGCTCATGACCACCGGGAAGATCTGGGCCACGCTCAGGCCGAGCGCCTGCTCTCGGCTGCGGGCGTTGACCTGGCACCAGGCATCGTTGACGAGGCGATAGACCTGGTCCTGGTCGATCACGGCCACGGGGTCGGTCATCGCGTTCATCGCGAACTCCACGATGCGCAGCGATTCGTCGGCGCGCAGGCGGTCGGTGATGTCCTGCACCGTGCCCACCATGCGCACCGGTTGCCCCACCGAATCGAAGAACACTTCACCCCGGCCGTGGATGTTGCGCACCGTACCGTCGGCCCACACCACGCGGTGTTGGCATTGGTAGAGCCGGCCGCCGTCGAGCGCGGCGCGCAGCACCTGTTCGACGCGTGCCACGTCTTCCGGGTGGATGCCGCGCAGGAAGACCTCGTAGCCGGGCGTGACCTGGCCGCGCTGGTGACCCCAGAGGCGGTAGTGCTCGTCCGACCAGCTCAGGGCACCGCTGACGGGGTACCAGTCGAAGCTGCCCAGCGCGGCCACCTGTTCGGCGTCGTTGAGCTGCCGCTCGCTGCGTTTCAGTGCAGCGTGGCGTTCGACTTCGGCCTGGCGCCTCAGGTCGTTGCGGCGCGCCCGGTGGTGGGCCTGCTGCGCGAGCAGGGCCAGGGCCACGCCCATCACCACCAGCATCGCCGCCACCACCAGTGAATGCGCATCGTTGACGCTGGCCTGGCGCCAAAACAACGGTGCCAGCGCCGGCGTGGCGAACGCCCAGGACGCATTGCGGTCGAACGACAGCACGGCCAGAGTGGTGGCACAGACCACGATCACGGCCACCGTGATCAGGAATTGCACAACCCGGTCGTCGGCCGGCCACAGCATCAGGCTGCACAGGCCCCAGGTCAGGCCACGCAGCACCATGCCGGTGAGATAACGGCGCAGCCAGGCGGCGTCACCGGCACTGGCGCTCACGGCACGCCGATGCGCACGCTGCAGCAGCAGGTTGTAGACGCCGGCCGAGAGTGCCGCGCTCATCCACAACAGCAGCAGGCCATGGTCGACCGTGCCCCAGCATGCGGCGACCAACAGCAGGCCGATCACCATGCCGGCCACCACGGCGAGGGGCACACCGGCGCGGTGCAGGCGCAGCTGCTCGCGCAAAAGATGTTCGGCGCTGGCGCGCGGTGGACTGCTCATGACTGCTGGTTGGGATGCCCACGGTCCACCGCTGGGTGCGGCGGCGGTCAGAACAGTCTATCGGCTCCAAACCGGCCGGGCTTGAGCTCCGACCGTCGAAAAGCGAGAACCCTGCTCAGGCCGCCCGTCGCGCCGCCTGGGGCGCCAGCGCATCCAGCGCCTGGGTCAGGTGGTGCACCGTGCGCTCCACGTGCTGCAGCTTTTCCAGCCCGAACAGGCCGATGCGGAAGCTGGAGAAGCCCTCGGGCTCGTCGCACTGCAGCGGCACGCCGGCCGCGGTCTGCAGGCCCTGGCCGAGGAACTTGCGGCTGCTCTGGATTTCAGGGTCATCGGTGTAGCTCACCACCACGCCGGGTGCCTGGAAGCCGGGCGCCGCCACGCTGGCGAAGCCCCGCGCTTCGAGCTGCGCGCGCACCTGCTGGCCCAGCGCGTATTGCGCGTCGCGCAGCCGCTCGAAGCCAATGGCCTGCGACTCGAGCATCACGTCGCGCAAGCGGGTGAGGGCATCGGTGGGCAGGGTGGCGTGGTAGGCGTGGCCGCCCTTTTCATAGGTTTCCATGATCTGCAGCCACTTCTTCAGATCGCAGGCAAAGCTCGAACTGGTGGTGGCGTCGATGCGTTCGCGGGCGCGTTCGCTCAGGCACACCAGCGCACAGCAGGGCGGGCCGCTCCAGCCCTTTTGCGGGGCGCTGATCAACACGTCCACTCCGGTGGCGGTCATGTCCACCCAGATGGCGCCGGAGGCGATGCAATCGAGCACGAACAGCGCGCCCACCTCGTGTGCCGCGGCCGTGACGGCGCGCAGGTAGTCGTCCGGCAGGATCATGCCGGAGGCGGTTTCCACGTGCGGCGCAAACACCATGGCCGGCCGGTGCTGGCGAATGGCGGCCACCACCTCGTCCACCGGCACGGGCGCGAAGGGCGCCTGGCGCGCGTCGCTGGTCTTGCGCGCCTTGAGCACCACGGTCTCTGAAGGGATGTTCCCCATCTCGAAGATCTGCGTCCAGCGGTAGCTGAACCAGCCGTTGCGGATGACCAGGCACTTGGCCCCACTGGCGTACTGGCGCGCCACGGCCTCCATGCCGAAGGTGCCGCTGCCCGGCACCACGACCGCCGACTTGGCGTGGTAGACCGACTTGAGCACGCCGGAGATGTCGCGCATGACGCCCTGGAACTTCTGCGACATGTGGTTCAGCGCGCGGTCGGTGTAAACCACGGAGAACTCGAGCAGACCATCGGGATCGACTGTGGGAAGCAAGCCAGGCATCGGGGGCTCCATCGGGGCGGCAAGGGGGTCGGAAGCTTAGCACTTCGGCCCCGGCCGCCGCGGGCCAGGGATGTGCACGAACGCCCACTTCGGGGGCCGCAGTGACCGCGCGGACCCCAGGCCGATGGCCACACAATCGCCGCTTCTTCATCAGGAGAGCAGCATGTCCGCACGCAAAGTCTGTGTGATCACCGGGTCGTCATCGGGCATCGGCGCCGCCACGGCGCGCTTGTACGCCTCGCGGGGCTGGGATGTGGTGGTCAACTTTTCGCGCGACCCGGCACCCGCCGAGGCGGTGGCAGCGGCGTGTCGCGCGCTGGGCGCTGCGGCGCTGGTGGTGAAGGCCGACATCGCCTCCGACGCCGATTGCCGCCGACTGGCCGCTGCAGTGCAGGCGCACTTCGGCCGCGCCGACGTGCTGGTGAACAACGCCGGCACCACCAAGTTCGTGCCCTTGAAGGATCTGGATGGCCTGGAGGCGGAGGACTTCCAGGCCATCTGCAACGTCAATGTGGTGGGCACCTTCCAGATGACGCGAGCCTTGGCACCGATGTTGAAGTTGCAGGCGGGCGCAGGTGTCGTCAACGTGTCGTCGGTGGCGTCGATGATGGGCCGGGGCTCGTCCATCGCCTACATGGCCAGCAAGGGCGCGATCAACGCGATGACCTTCGGCCTGGCCCGGGCGCTGGGGCCCGAGATCCGCGTCAACGCCGTGGCCCCCGGGCTGGTGGAAACGCCCTGGCTGAAGAACGGCCTGGGCGAGCGCTACGCCATGTACCGCGCCGACTACGCCGAGCGTGCCGCGCTGGAGGACGTCTGCTCGCCCGAGGACATTGCCGAAACCTGCTGGTACCTCGGCGCCTCTGCCGCCAAGACCACCGGCGAGGTGCTGTTGGTGGATGCCGGATTCCGGCTGACCAAGGCCTGATCCGTGCGCAGGTCGGCCCGCCCAGTCGCGCGACGTGCCATACACTGATGTATTGTTTGACGCGGGCAAACCGACCATGAGCGCCACCTGGATCCTTGTCGTCGGGCTGCTGACGCTGTACCTGGGCTTCGTCGTCTGGTATGGCGGGCGGGGCAATCCCTTGAGTGCCCAGGAAACGGAGCGGTTCCTGCGCGTGCTGGCCGAACGGGCGCAAGGCCCGGAGGCCGCTGTGCTGCTGGACGAGGTGCGCGCACTGGTGGCCAAGGACGACGGCCGCGAGTTCGTGATGCAGAACCTGGCGCGCTACCGCACACGGGCGCTGTACCCGCCAGGGCAGCACTTCGGCGACGATCCGCGCGAGGCGGACCGCCGATACGGCCGGGCCATCGCGCCGCACCTGCTGCGCAACGGGTGCGTGCCGCTGTTCATCGCACGGCGCATCGGCAGCTTCATCCAGCCGGTGGGGGCCGACGACTGGCACTATGTGGCCATGGTGCGCTACCGCAGTCGGCGCGACTTCCTGCGCTTCGCGGTGGCGATCGAGGCGGCAGAGATTTCCATGCACAAGTGGGCCGCGCTGGAGAAGACGCATGTCTTTCCGGTGCGCCCGCTGCTCAGTCTGGTCTTTGTCCGCGGCGCCGTGGCTGCGCTGTTGGCCTTGGTCGGTGTGGCGCTGGCCTGGGTGATCCGCTGAAGGGGCCATGCAATGAAACTGCGCAGATCGTTCACCTGGGTGCTGCTGGTGTTGGTGGGGCTGGCGGCCTTGGCCTATGCCAATCGCCTGCTCCTGCTCCAGTACTCGCTCGGCTGGTACACCGACTTCCGCTTCCCCCGGGAGGCCAATCACCCGGTGCCCTGGCAAGCCGGGCCGGCGAGCGCCGACCGGCCGGCCTCGCAACGCCCGCCCAACATCGTCGTGATCCTGGCCGACGACCTGGGCATCAACGATGTCACCACCCATGGCGGTGGCCGCGCTGCCGAGGGCGTGCCCACGCCCAACATCGACGCGATTGCGCGAGCCGGGGTCGCCTTCGACAACGGCTATGCCGGCGCGCCGGTGTGCACGGTCTCGCGCGCCGCCTTGCTGACCGGGCGCTACCCGTGGCGCTTCGGGGTCGAGTTCACGCCCACGCCGGGGGCCATGGGTCGCGTGGCGGGCGTGATGTATGCCGAGCCGAACCGCCTGCACACCGTTCAGGTCGACAAGGCCAAGGCCGGGCAGATCAAGGATTTCAACGAGCTGGGCATGCCGCCGTCAGAGGTGACCATCGCCGAGTTGCTCAAGCCGCGCGGCTACCACACCATCCACATCGGCAAGTGGCACCTGGGCAGCACGCCGGAGATGCGGCCCAACAACCAGGGCTTCGACGAAACGCTGTTCATGGAGAGCGGCTTGTACCTGCCCGAGAAGGACCCCAGGGTGGTCAACTCCAAGCAGGATTTCGACCCGATCGACCGTTTCCTGTGGCCCAACATGCGCTACGGCGTGAGCTACAACGGGGGCCAGTGGTTCGAGCCCGGCAAATACCTGACCGACTACTACACCGACGAGGCGGTCACCGCGATTGAGCGCAACAAGCACCGCCCCTTCCTGTTGTATCTGGCGCATTGGGGCGTGCACACGCCGCTGCAGGCCAGCAAGGCCGACTACGACGCGCTGCCTCAGATCACGGATCACCGCCGGCGCGTGTACGGCGCCATGATCCGTGCGGTCGACCGCAGTGTCGGTCGCGTGATGCAGGCCCTGCGCGAGGCCGGGCTGGAGGAGAACACGATCGTGGTCTTTGCCAGCGACAACGGCGCGCCGGGCTACATCGGGCTGCCCGAGGTCAACCGGCCGTACCGCGGCTGGAAGCTCACGCTGTTTGAGGGCGGCCTGCGCGTGCCCTACGTGGCGCAGTGGCCGGGACGCATACAGGCCGGCTCGCGCTACCGCGCGCCCATGTCCAACATCGATCTGCTGCCCACGCTGGCGGCCGCGGCCGGTGCCACCCCGCCGAGCGACCGGGTGATCGATGGCGTCAACCTGCTGCCCTACCTGGCGGCAGGCGGCCCGGTGCAGCCGGCGCGCCCACTGTTCTGGCGCGATGGACCCTACCGCGCCGTGCTGGACCAGGGATGGAAGCTGATCGTGGCCGAGCGGCCGCGCAAGGACTGGCTGTTCAATCTGGCGGTCGATCCGACCGAGAAGCACAACCTCGCTGCGAGCGAGCCGCAAAGGCTGGCGCAGTTGCGCGCCCTGTTGACGGCGCACCACGCCGGACTGCCGGCGCCGCTGTGGCCGACCTTCATCGAGGTGCCGATCCTGATCGACAAGACACTCGACCAGAAGGAAGCGCCGGACGATGAATACGCCTATTGGTACAACTGAGCGTCCAATGCCTGGTCTTCAGCGATCGGGTCGGGCCGGCATCTGGCGCTCGATCAGGTAGTCGGCGATCAGGCTGCGGATGTAGTCTGCCACGCGTGCCGTGCTGGCCGGCCGGGCCAGGGCCTGGATGCCACCGGTGATGGCCAGGTAGAACACCACGGCCAGGTCGGTGGCGGATTTCTGGCTGCCGGTCAGGCGCAGGAACTTGGACTCGAACAGCGACATGCGCGACTCGTCCACCTCGACCAGCATCTTGGCCACCTCGGGGTCGCGTCGGCCCAGGCCGCGCAGCGCCAGCTCGAAGCGCATGGCCTTCACATCGGCGCCGCCGCGGGCGAGCGCCACGTCCAGCAGGTGCATCAGATCGGCCTTGGCGTCGTTGGTGCTCTCGGCCTGCAATGCCAGGTCCGCATCGATCTCGCGACGCAGCCAGCGCTGCAGCATGGCGCTGAGCAACTCGGCATGGTCGGCGAAGTGCCAATAGAAGCTGCCGCGGGTGACGCCCAGCTGGTCGGCCAGCGTGAGCACGCGGACCTTGTCGAAGCCGCCTTCGGCCACCGCCGCGTAGGCCGCGTCCAGCCAATCGTCGCGACCCAGCCGCGAACCTTCCGCCACCGTCTTCACCTTGGCTGTCTTCCTGGCCGCTTTCATTGAAACTCCGCTCGAAACGTCGGCGTGGCAGCGGCTGCGGACGCCAGTGAATACCCTGAACAGACACCCCTGTGTGGGGCGCTACATTGCCGTGTCCATGCACCAGTGTACGGAAGGTGCGGAGCGAAGCCAAATCGGTTCCATCGGTGTGCCCTCACGGAGTGCCAATCATGCACAAGAACGATTCGACGATGGGTGCGAGCCACCGGCACGGGCTGCTGCCCTGTGCAGCCGGTGCGGCCTTGCTGCTGGTGAGCATGGGCGCGCTGGTGGCCGAGACGGTGCAACTGCGCTTCATCAAGGCCTGGTGAGCGTGTTGCCGGCGCCGCCCGGCGCACATTGGGCGGCGCAACTGCTTTCGGCCTGAGAACGATGTCGATCCGCTCGCTGCTGATGCCCGTGGTCTCTCGGCGCCTGCTGTCGCCGCAGCGGCTGCTGCGACAGCGTGCGCGGGCCGAGGCATCTCGCCTGGCCAGGTGCGAGCCCCACCACGTCCACTATTTTCACCAGGCGGATGACCCCTACAGCGCGCTGGTCGCGGGCATCTTGCCTTGTCTGGTGTCGCGTTATGAAATAGCGCTCGTGCCGCACGTCGTGGGGCCCCCGCCCGACAGCGCCGCTCCAGCGAGAAGCCAGCTCATCGAATACAGCCGCGTCGATGCGCAGCGCCTGGCCACGCACTGGGGCCTGGACTTTCGCGATCCGGGCAAGCAGCCCGGACCGGCTGCGATCGAGCGTGTCGAGGGCCAACTGGTCGCAGCGATCGGCCCTGGGCGATTCGCCGAAGTCGCCGGTCCCCTGAGCAAGGCGCTCTGGGACGACGGGGCCGCCGATACGGGCACGGCCCCGCTGCCACCGGCAGACCGAGCCGCTGTGCAGGCCCATCGATCCGCATCCAGTGCCTTGCGTCAGAAGTTGGGCCACTACCTGGGCGCCACCTTCTTCTATGCCGGCGAGTGGTATTGGGGGCTGGACCGTCTGCACCACCTGGAGCAACGGCTGCAGGACCTGGGCGCGCAGCGTGCGGGTGTAACAGGCCCGATGTTTGCACCGGCCGCCGACCTGCGCGAGGCGCACGCGGCGGCTGAGGTCTCCCCCATCGACTTCTTCTTCTCGCTGCGCAGCCCCTACTCGGCCATCGTGGCGCCGCGCGTGTTCGAACTGGGGCGCTTCACCGGCGTGCCGGTGCGCTTGCGCTTCGTGCTGCCGATGGTGATGCGCGGCCTGGCGGTGCCGCGCGAGAAGCGCCGCTACATCAGCCTGGACGCAGCACGCGAGGCCCGGCTTCGTGGCATGCCGTTCGGGTGTGTCAACGACCCTGTCGGGCGACCGGCCGAGCGCGGCCTGGCACTGATCCCCGCGGCGCAGCGGCATGGGCTGGGGCAGGCCTATGTGCTGTCCTTCATGCGCGGCGTCTGGGCCGAGGGCATCGATGCCGGTTCCGACCGCGGCCTGCGACGCATCGCCGAGCGCGCGGGTCTGGCCTGGGCCGATGCCCAGGCGGCGCTCGCCGACGACTCCTGGCGCGCCACCGCAGAGTCCAACCGGCAAGCCCTGTTCGCCTTGGGCCTGTGGGGGGTGCCATCATTCCAAGTACGCGACCTCGCCGTCTGGGGACAGGACCGCCTCTGGGCGATCCAGGCGGCGCTGGTCGGCCAAGCCATCGGAGCCCGTCGGCCATGAACCTCATCCTGCGTCTGGCCTGCCTGGCTGCCTTCGTCCTGGCCTTGGCCCACCTCGGCGGCTTGATGCCGGCGGGCTGGTTCAGCCGCGCACCGATGATCGCGGCCATCCTGCTCGGCCTGCATGCGCTGGAGCTGCTGTTGTTCTTCCGCCATGTGCGCCTGTACCGCGGCCCGCTGGCGGTGAGCGTGGTGCTGACACTGCTGTTCGGCCTGCTGCATTGGAAGCCCCTCGCGGATGCACAGGCCGCGCGCGCCCGTGGCGAGTCGGCCTGAACCGCCCATGGCCGTGCCGCTGCGCCACATCGCCATGGCCCTGGTCGGTTGGGGGCTGTGCGCGGCCGCATGGGCGGCGCCGGCCCGCCCGAACATCGTGCTGTTGCTGGCCGACGACTGGGGCTTCAGCGACGTGGGCGCCTATGGTAGCGAGATCGAGACGCCCAACCTGGACGAACTGGCACGGCGCGGCATGCGCTTTTCCAACTTCCATGTCACGGCCTCGTGCTCGCCCACGCGTGCGATGCTGCTGACCGGGGTGGACAACCACCGCAATGGCGTGGGCAACATGCGCGAGACCATCCCGCAGTCGCACGTGGGACGGCCGGGCTACCTCAGCGTGCTGGACACCAATGTCGTCACCGTGGCCACGCTGCTGCGCGACAGTGGCTACCGCACCTACGCGGCGGGCAAGTGGCATGTGGGCAAGGCCCCGCACAACCTGCCGCCCGCGCGCGGCTTCGACCGCTCGCTGGTGCAGGGCGACAGCGGCTCCGACAACTGGGAGACCGCCAAGCGCTACCTCGATCTGACCGAGCAGGTGGACTGGTTCGAGGACGGCCAGCGCGCGGTCATGCCCGACGAGTACTACTCGTCGCAGTTCTTCGTCGACAAGGCCATCGACTACATCCGCTCGGGCCAGGGGTCGGGCAAGCCGTTCTTTGCCTATGTCGCCTTCCAGGCGAACCACATCCCCGTGCAGGCGCCGCAGGCCTTCATCGACAAGTACAAGGGCCGCTACCAGGCCGGCTGGACGGCACTGCGCCAGACGCGGCGCGACCGGGCCATCGCGCTGGGGCTGATCCCCAAGGACACGCCGATGGTGACCATGAGCACCACGACGGATTGGGATCGGCTCAGCGACGCCGACAAGGCCTACCAGGCGCGGCGCATGGAGGTATATGCCGCGATGGCCGACGCGATGGACCACCACGTCGGCCGCCTGATCGCGCATCTGAAGGCCAGCGGCGAATACGACAACACCGTGTTCGTGTTCCTGTCGGACAACGGCGCCGAAGCGTCCGACCCCTATGCCGTGACCCTGGGGCGCTGGTGGCTGGACCGGCACTACCACCGCGACCTCGAGCGCCTGGGCGGCAAGGGCAGCTACACCATCATCGGGCCCAGCTGGGCCAGCGCGGCCGCCTCGCCGCTGAGCACCTACAAGTTCTACTCCGGCGAGGGTGGCATCCGCGTGCCGCTGATCGTCTCCGGCGTGGCCGGCATGCCGCGCAACCAGATCCACCACAGCCTGTCGCACATCAACGACATCGCGCCCACCCTGCTCGACCTGGCGCAGGTGCCGCGCCCGGGCCGCAGCCACCAGGGCCAGGCCATCGAGCCCATGACCGGCACCAGCCTGCTGCCCGTGCTGATGGGGCAGGCCCGGCGCGTGCACCCGGACGCTGAAGCCATCGGCTATGAACTGTCGGGCAACCAGGCCCTGTTCAAGGGCGACCTGAAGCTCATCCGCAACATCCCTCCGGTGGGTGATGGCCAATGGCACCTGTACGACATCCTGCTCGACCCGGGCGAGACCAACGACCTGCAATCCCGGTTGCCCGAGGCCTTTCGGGCCATGCAGGCCGACTATGCGTCCTGGGCCAAGGCCAACGGGGTGCTGCCCATGCCCGAGGGCTATGACCCGATCCAGCAGGTGCTGATCAACTCGCTCGTCAACGTGTACGTGCCGCGTTACCGCAACGCTGCCGCGGGCCTGCTGCTGGCCGCCATTGCGCTGGGCTGGGTGGTGGTTCGCCGACGGCGCAGCCGATGAGCAGCGGCTGCCCCAGGGTCGGCCGCGGCAGCGCCGGTGCGGCGTCTGAGCCTTCAACATCACGAGGCATACCATGAGCTTTCGCCGCTTCGCCGCACGGGCCATCGTCGGGGTTGCATTACTGGCCGCGGGCGCCTGGATCTTTCGCGGGCCATTGAGCGTGGCCGTGGCCCAGCGCATCGTGGTGGGTCGACTCGCGGCCGATGCCCTGAACGAGCTGCCCGATGGGCTTCACGTGGGGCTTTGCGGCGCGGGCTCGCCGTTCCCGGACGATCGGCGGGCAGGCCCCTGCACAGTGGTGGTGGTCGGAAAGCGATTGTTCGTCTTCGATGCGGGCAGTGGCGCCTCGCGCAACATCGGCAAGCTGGGCTTTGTGCAAGGGCGCATCGAAGCGATCTTTCTCACGCACTTCCATTCGGACCACATCGACGGCCTGGGCGAACTGATGCTGCAACGCTGGGTGTCCACGTCCAACTCTGCGCCGGTGCCCGTGTACGGGCCGGCGGGCGTCGAGGCCGTGGTGGCGGGACTGATGCAGGCCTATGCGTTGGACCAGCACTACCGCGTGGCCCACCACGGTGAGGCCACGGTGCCTTCGAGCGGGTTTGGCGGTGCGGCCAGGCCGTTCCAGATCGGTGTCGAAGGGCGCGTGGTGGTGCTGAAGGATGCCGACCTGGAGATCGTCGCCTTCCTGGTGGATCACGCGCCGATCCACCCGGCGGTGGGCTACCGCATCAGCTACAAGGGTCGCACGGTCGTGCTCAGCGGCGACACGAAGAAGTCCGCTTCCGTCCAGCGCGAGGCGGCAGGGGTGGACCTGCTGGTGCACGAGGCGCTGTCCGCGCCCCTGGTGCGCCTGCTCGGTGACGGTGCGGGGCAGGCGGGCCGCCCGAAACTGCAGAAGATCTTGGCCGACATCCTCAACTACCACGCCACGCCCGAGGAGGCCGCCGAGACCGCGCGCGACGCCAAGGCGCGCTTCCTGCTGTTCAACCACATCGTCCCGGCCTTGCCCTTGCCGGGCATGGACCAGGCCTTCGTCGGTGCCGCGGCCGAGCGCTACAGCGGGCCCATGCGCGTGGGCACCGACGGCGACTTCATCAGCCTGCCGGCCGGCTCCACGCAGATCGACGTCGGTCGCCGCTTCTGAAATCGGAATCCCCCATGCCTGCACTCCCCATCGTCCAGGGCGCGTTGCGCACACCGGACGAGCGCTTTGCCGCGCTGCCGGACTTTCCGTACCGGCCGCACTACACCGAAGTGGGCGGCTTGCGCGTGGCCCACATCGACGAGGGGCCGCGCGACGCGCCGACCGTGCTGCTGATGCATGGCGAGCCGACCTGGTCCTTTCTCTACCGCAAGATGATCCCGGTGCTGTTGCAGGCGGGCTGCCGGGTGGTCGCGCCCGACCTGGTGGGCTTCGGCCGATCCGACAAGCCGGTGCACCGTGCCGACTACAGCTACCTGAACCATGTGAACTGGATGACGGCGTGGATGGAGGCCAACGACCTGCGCCACCTCACCTTGTTCTGTCAGGACTGGGGCTCGCTGATCGGTCTGCGCCTGGCGGCCGAGTCGCCAGCGCGATTCGACCGAATCGTATTGGCCAATGGTGGACTGCCCACCGGCACCGGCGAGATTCCGCGCGCTTTCAAGATCTGGCGCGCCTTTGCGCGCTACAGCCCCTGGTTTCCGATCGGCCGAATCGTGCGCAGTGGCTGCGCGATGGGCCTGGACGACGCGGCCGCGGCGGCCTACGACGCACCGTTTCCGACGCGCCGGCATCGCCTGGGCGCGCGACTGTTCCCTGGCTTCGTGCCAACGACACCCGGCGATCCAGAGCGCGCCAACAACGAGCGCGCCTGGGAGGTGTTCAAGTGCTGGGACAAGCCCTTTCTCACGCTGTTCAGCAACCGCGATCCGGTCACGCGTGGGGGCCACAAGGTCTGGCAGCAGCTCGTGCCCGGTGCACAGGGCCAGCCCCACGCGGTGACACGCGGCGCCGGGCATTTCTTGCAGGAAGACAAGGGTGCCGAGGTCGCGGCGGCCATCGCGGCCTTCATCCAGGCCACGCCGACGGCGGTGCGCTGAACTGGCCGCGACGCGGCGTTGCCACGCGGCCTGGACAGCCCGGCCCTGGGCACTGGGGCAGGCCCGACGCTTCAGCGTCCCGGCGCGGATCAGAGGATCCGGCTCTTGTGCCCCGCCCAGTACTTGTCGCGCAGCGCCTTCTTGTAGAGCTTGCCGGTGGGCAGGCGCGGCAGTGCGTCGGTGAAGTCGATCGAGCGCGGGCATTTCTGGCGTGACAGGTGTGCGGCGCAGAAGGCGATCAGCTCATCGGCCAGGCCGGGCTCGTTCAGGTGCTGTGGCATGGGTTGAACCACGGCCTTCACTTCTTCGCCCAGGTCTTCGTTGGGCACGCCGAACACCGCGGCGTCGGCCACCTTGGGGTGGGTGATCAGCAGGTTCTCGCACTCCTGCGGATAGATGTTCACGCCACCCGAGATGATCATGAAGGTCGAGCGGTCGGTGAGGTAGAGGAAGCCGTCGGCATCCACATAGCCCACATCGCCCACGGTGCTCATGCTGCCGTCCGCCGAGCGGGTGAGGGCGGTGCGCTCGGGGTCGTTGAAGTAGACGAAAGGCGTGGCGGTCTTGAACCAGATCTCGCCCGACACGCCTTGTGCGCAGGGCTGGCCCATCTCGTCGAGGATGTGCAGGTCACCCAGCAGCACGCGGCCCACGCTGCCCCTGTGGGCCAGCCACTCGGCGCTGTCGCAGGCGGTGAAGCCCAGGCCCTCGGTGGCGCCGTAGTACTCGTGGATGATCGGGCCCCACCACGCGATCATCTGCTCCTTCACCTGAACGGGGCACGGCGCGGCGGCGTGGATGGCGGTCTCCAGGGACTTCAGCGTGTACTTGTCTCGGGTGGCCTGCGGCAGCTTGAGCATGCGGCTGAACATGGTGGGCACCAGCTGCGAGTGCGTGACCTGGTACTGGTCCACCAGGGCCAGGTAGGCCTCCGGGTCGAAGTGCTCCATGACGATCGCGGTGCCGCCATGGCGGATGGTGAGTGCCACCGCGGCCTGCGGTGCCGAGTGGTACAGCGGCGCGGGCGACAGGTAGGTCAGGCCCTCGCGGTAACGCCACAGCTGGCTCAGGAAGGCAAACAGCGGCAGCGGCTGCGAGGGTGGGTTGTCGGGCAGCGGGCGTTGCACCCCCTTGGGCCGCCCCGTGGTGCCGCTGGAATAGAGCATGGCCGTGCCCAACCATTCGTCGGCGATGGGCGTGGTCGGGAAGGGCGCCACGGCCTGGGCAAAGTCGACGAAGATGCCGTCGTCCGTACCGCCCGGCAAGCCGTCGACCACCAGGCACCTCAGTACCCGCGGGCAACTGCGCAGGGCCTCGCGCGCGATGCCCAGCTTGGCCTGCGAGGTGATCAGCACCTGGGCCTCGCAGTTGTTGACGATGTAGGCCAACTCCTCTGCGGTGAGGAAGGAATTGATGCAGGTGTAGTACAGGCCCGAGCGCTCGCCGGCGCAGCAGCTCTCGATGAAGCGGGCGTTGTTCTCCATGAACATCGCGTAGTGGTCGCCGCGCTTCAGGCCCAGCGAGCGCAACAGGTGCGCCAGGCGGTTGCTGCGCGCCTCGAGTTCGGCATAGGTGACCGACTCACCGCTGGCGGCCATGATGAAGGCCAGGCGATCGGGGTGCGACTTGGCGTGGATTCCGGGGTACATGGGCAACCTCTATACCGCTGTTGATCGATGGGCCACGGTAGCACCGAGCGCGCTGTTCGAGAACGAGGGAAGCCCCGCATCTGTCCGTGGTGACGAGGCATTGCAGCGAACGGGATTGCGGTTGACATCCCATGAAGAAATATGGTCGCCGCCCATCGTCAACCCTGGATTGACCCTGGCGTTGTGGACACAAGCCGGACGATTGTCAGGCCCGCTCAGGAGAGTCGGAGCACCAACGAGTCTCGCTTGAATCGGAACCCACCATGACCACCACCAAGTCGCTCTTCGTCGCCACCCTGTTGGCGGGCGTTGCCGCACTGTCGTTCGCACAGACCCCGGCTGTGCCTGCGCCTGCTGCCAAGGCGCCGCCCACGCCCCCGGTCACCACGGCCGCACCGGCTGCTGTTGCTGCGAAGGCTGCGCCTGCGGCGCCTGCCGCGGCTGCCACCCAAGCCTCGCCCACCGCCGCTGCCGCGACGGCTGACACGGGCACCAAGCCCGCCAAGCACAAGCGCCACGGCCAGAAGCACCATGGCAAGAAGGGCACGGCGGCGCCCACCGTGCCGGCCGCCACGGCGGCTCCGGTTGCCGCGTCGGGCGCCAAGAAGTAAGCCGCCTACTCAAGGCAAAGGGGCCGAGCGCATCGGCCCCTTTTTTCGTTCGTTGTGGATGCGACGGCAGGCCGCTGTCCACCTCCACCGCACACACGGTGCAGCGCACATGCCGGCCCCTTGCGGCACCCGGACGGCGTGGTGCTCACGTCGCGGGCCAGCGCGTTCGAGGCGACAGCGCGCGCGCCGCGAACCAGCCCAGGACCACCAGCGGCAGGCCGACGCCGAAGGACCAGCGGATGCCCCACTGCGTGGCCACAAAGCCGAGCAGCGGCGGGCCCACCAGGAAAGCGATGAAGGACGTTTGGGCCAGCGCGGCCACGTTCACCGCCGCGGGGCGGTCCGTGGCCTGGGCAGCGGCCGACATGGCCAAGGGAAAGATCGCGCTCGTGCCCACGCCCATCAAGGCGAAGCCGGCAATGGCCACGGCAAGGTGTGGCGCGGTCAGCACCATCACGGCGCCCAGGCCCATCAGCACCAGCAGCGTGCGCGCCACGCGCACGGGCTGGTAACGTTCCACGAAACGGTCGGCCATCAGGCGAGCGACGGCTTGCGCGCCCGCACCCGCCGCCACCGCCGCGCCGGCCAGGAACGGTGCGCCATTGAACACATCGCGCACATAGATGGCCGACCACTCGGCGCCTGCGCCTTCGAGCACCATGGCCGCCAGCGTGGCCGCGACCAGTACCAAGGTTGCCGCAGTCGGTCGGGCCCAATGCGGTGCCTCGCCCGCGTGGGCATCGGGGCGGTGCGCGGCGGGTTCAAGTCCGCCCAGCAGCAGCAGGCACAGGGCGGTCACAACGGCCACCATCACCACCAGGTGCAGCTGTGGGCCGAGCCCGATTTGCGCGAAGCCGGCGCCCACCAGCCCGGCCGCAAAGAAGCCGATGCTCCAGAACGCGTGGGCGCGGCTCATGATGCGCCGGCCAAGCTGGTGTTCCACACGGTCGGCCTCGAGGTTGACCACGATCTCCACTGCGCCAATGCACAGCCCTGCCGGGATCAACAGCGCGAACAGCATGGCCGGGCCGCGCGCCCAGGTGGCCGCGGCAAAGCAGGCCCCCATCCCAGGGATCAAGGCCAACAGCACCGCGCGGTGACCGATGTGATCCAGCCAGCGGCTGACCAAGGTCAGCGACACCATCGTGCCGCAGGCCGTGCCCACCAGGGCCATGCCCAGTTCGCGCTCGGTCGCACCCATCGCGCGCTGCAGGTCACCCAGGCGCGGAAACAGGCCGCCCAGCGCCAGCGCGTAGAGGAAGAACGCGCTGTACACGCGTTGGGCGGCGCTCAAGGGCGGGGGGGTGCGGATCAAGGGGTGGCAGCGCGCGGGCGGTGGCGGGTGGCCCCATCATCGCATCGGCATGACCACGGCCATGAACCTCACGCCGATGCGGACGCCGCCGTCGCGCTGCCGCGCCTGAGCAATGCATACACCGCCGGCACGATGAACAGCGACAACAGCGGTGCGGTGACCATGCCCCCCAGCATGGGCGCGGCGATGCGGCTCATCACCTCCGAGCCCGTGCCCGTGCCCCAGACGATCGGCACCAGGCCGGCCAGGATCACGGCCACCGTCATGGCCTTGGGCCGTACGCGCAACACCGCACCCTCGCGGATGGCCTCGTCCACCAGCGCGGGCGAATGCACCGCGCCGCTCGCGAGGCGGTCCTGCAGCGCATGCTTCAGGTACAGCAGCATCACCACGCCGAACTCGGCGGCCACGCCCGCCAGTGCGATGAAGCCCACGCCGGTGGCCACCGACATGGCGTAGCCCAGCAAGTACAGAAACCAAACACCGCCGATGAGCGCAAACGGCAAGGTCGCCATGATCAGCACCGCCTCGTCGATGCGGCCGAAGGTGAGGACCAGCAGCACGAAGATGATCAGCAGTGTGGCGGGCACCACCACTTTCAGGCGGGCGTTGGCGCGCTCGAGGTACTCGAACTGGCCGGAGTAGGCCACCGACATGCCCGTGTCCAGCTTCACGTCCTTCGCCACGGCAGCCCGCAGGTCATTGGCCACCGAGGCCAGATCGCGGGAGCTTTCGCCTTGTGGCACATCGATGAACACCCAGCCCGAGGGCCGCGCGTTCTCGCTCTTGAGCATCGGCGGCCCGTCGGTGATCAGCACCTTGGCCACGCTGCCCAGCGTGATCTGCTGGCCCATGGGCGTGAGGATGGGCAGCGCCACCAGGCGCTGTGGCGTGTCGCGCCACTCGCGCGGGTAGCGCAGGCTCACCGGATAGCGCGCACGGCCTTCCACCGTCTCGGTGACGTTGTCGCCGCCGATGGCGCCAGCCACGATGGCCTGCAGCTCGGCGATGTTCAGGCCGTAGCGTGCTGCGGCGGCGCGGTCGATCTGCACGTCGATGTAGCGGCCGCCGGTCAGGCGCTCGGCCAATGCGGACGACACACCGGGCACGCCCTTGGCGATCTGCTCGATGCGTGCGGCCACGCGGTCGATGGCTGCGAGATCGGGTCCAGTCACCTTCACGCCGATGGGGCTCTTGATGCCGGTGGCCAGCATGTCGATGCGGTTGCGGATCGGCGGCACGAACAGGTTGGACAGGCCCGGCACCTTCACCGCGCGGTCGAGCTCCTCCACCAGTTTGGCCGGCGTCATGCCGGGCCGCCACTGTTCGCGCGGCTTCAACTGGATGGTGGTTTCGAACATCTCGATCGGGGCCGGGTCGGTGGCCGTCTCGGCGCGACCGGCCTTGCCGAACACGCGGTCCACCTCGGGCACGCTCTTGATCATGCGGTCGGTGAGTTGCAGCAATTCGCTCGCCTTCTGGGTCGACAAGCCGGGCAATGCCGAGGGCATGTACAGCAGATCACCCTCGTCGATCAGCGGCAGGAATTCGCCGCCCAGCCGCATCAACGGCCAAGCCGTGGTGGCCAGCAGCGCCAGCGCGATCAACAGCGTGGCCTTGGGCCATCTCAGCACCCACTCCAGTGCCGGTTGGTAGACCGCGATCAGCGCGCGCGTGATGGGGTTGCGCTGCTCGTCGGGGATGCGGCCGCGGATCCAGTAGCCCATCAGCACCGGGATCAGGGTGACGGACAGCCCGGCGGCCGCCGCCATCGCGTAGGTCTTGGTGAAGGCCAGCGGGCCGAAGAGGCGCCCTTCCTGCGCCTCCAGCGTGAACACCGGGATGAAGGACAGCGTGATGATCAGCAGCGAGAAGAACAACGCCGGGCCCACCTCGACCGCGGCCTCGGTCATCACCTGCCAACGCTCTTCGCCCACCAAGGCGCGGTCGGGATTCGCGTGTTGCCACGCCTCCAGTTTCTTGTGCGCGTTCTCGATCATCACCACCGCGGCGTCCACCATCGCACCGATGGCAATCGCGATGCCGCCCAAGGACATGATGTTGGCGTTGATGCCCTGGTAGCGCATCACCAGAAAGGCCGCCATCACCCCCAGCGGCAGCGCGATGATGGCCACCAGCGCCGAGCGCAGGTGCCACAGGAACACCACGCACACGGCGGCCACCACCGCAAACTCTTCCAGCAGCTTGTGTGAAAGGTTGGAGATGGCGCGCTCGATCAAGGCGCTGCGGTCGTAGGTGGTGACGATCTCCACGCCCTGCGGCAGGCTGGCCTGCAGCTCGGCCAGCTTGGCCTTCACGGCCTGGATCGTGGTCTGCGCGTTCTTGCCCGAGCGCAGGATCACCACGCCACCGGCCACCTCACCCTGGCCGTCCAGCTCGGCGATGCCGCGGCGCATCTCGGGGCCTACCTGCACGGTGGCCACATCACCCAGGCGCACGGGGATGCCACCACGTGCGGCCAAGGGCACGGCGCGGAAGTCGTCCAGGGTCTTGAGGTAGCCGCTGGCACGCACCATGTACTCGGTCTCGGCCAGCTCGAGCACCGAGCCGCCGGTTTCCTGGTTGCCGGCCATCAACGCGTCGCGGGTCTGCGCATAGGTCACGTTGTACGCGGCCAGCTTCGACGGGTCCAGTACCACCTGGTACTGGCGCACCATGCCGCCCACGCTGGCCACCTCGGCCACGTTGGGCAGGCCCTTGAGCTCGTATTTGAGGAACCAGTCCTGCAGGCTGCGCAGCTGGCTCAGGTCGTTGCGGCCGGTCTTGTCGACCAGCGCGTACTGAAAGATCCAGCCCACGCCGGTGGCGTCGGGGCCCAACGAGGTCTTGGCGCTCGCGGGCAGGCGGCCCTGCACCTGGTTCAGGTATTCCAGCACCCGTGAGCGGGCCCAGTACAGGTCGGTGCCATCGTCGAACAGCACGTAGACGAAGCTGTCGCCGAAGAACGAGAAGCCGCGCACGGTCTTTGCGCCCGGCACCGACATCATGGTCGTGGCCAGCGGATAGGTGACCTGGTTCTCCACGATCTGTGGCGCCTGGCCCGGGTAGCTGGTGCGGATGATCACCTGCACGTCGGACAGATCGGGCAGCGCGTCGACGGGCGTGTTGCGCAGGCCCCAGACCCCCCAGGCCGTCAGACCGAGGGTGGCCAGCAGCACCAGCAGCCGGTTGGCCACCGACCAGCGGATGAGCCGGGCGATCATCGCGGGGCTCCCGAGGCGGCCGCCGCGGCGGGGGCCGCGCCCAGCGGCTTGATGTGCGTGATGACGAAGCCGGCGTCGCCCTTGCTGAAGCTGAACTCCACCGCCTGCCCGGGCTTCAAGCCCTTGGCCAGCGTGGCATCGCTCAGGTTGAAGGGCATGGTCATCGCGGGCCACTTCAGCGCGGGAACCGGCTCATGCTGCAGCGTGATCACGTCGCCTTCGATCTCGTCGACCTTGCCCTTGGCCTGGTAGACCATGGGCGCGGCAGCCGCCGGGGCAAGCGCAGAAGCCGCGGATGCAACGGGTGCAGCACTGCGCGCCATCACGCCCTGCAGGCTGGCTTCGGAGTCGATCAGGAACTGGCCCGACGCCACCACCTGCTGGCCGGCCACGAGGCCGCTGCGCACGACGATCTGTTCACCCACCTGCTCACCGATCTCCACCTCCACCGGGCGGAAACGGCCGGCCTGCTCGGACACATACACCAGCGCGCGCTGGCCGGTGCGGATCACGGCCTCGGCCGGCACCACCAGGGCCTGGCGCGGCGCGCCGCGCAAGCGCACCTGCGCGAACAGGCCGGCGCGCAGACGCTGGCCCGGGTTGGGCAACTCGATGCGCAAGCGCAAGGTGCGCGTCTCGCGGTTGGCCTCGGGCAGCACGGCGGCCACCTTGCCTTTCACCACTTCGCCGGGCAGTGCCGGAAAGCGGGCCTCCACGACCTGGCCCGGCATCACCGTGGCGGCCAGGGCCTCGGGCAGTGCGGCCTCCAGCCACACTTGCCCCAAGCCGTTGATGCGGGCCAGTGTCATGCCCGGGGCGAGCGTCATGCCGGCGCGCACCATCAGTTCGGTGATCACACCGCCCGTGGGGGCGGTGATGGTCTGCAGCGCGGTGGGCTGGCCCGTCTTGTCGGCGTGGTCGATCAGGTTCATCGGCATGCCCAGCAGCACCAGGCGCTGACGCGCTGCACGGGTGAGACCGGCGTCGCCCGTGGCCTTGACGGCCAGGTACTCCTGCTGCGCGCCCAGCCAATCCGGGTTGAGCACGTCCACCAGCGGCGCGCCGGCGGCGATCACGTCGCCGGGCGCGCGGGCGTAGACGCGCTCGACGAAGCCGGCGGTGCGCGACTGCACGATGGCGATGTCGCGTTCATTGAGCAGCACCGTGCCCACCGCCTCGATGGACGCGCCGATGGCGCGTTGCTCCACCGTGGCCAGGCGCAGCCCCAGCGCCTGCTGCGCCTGGGTGGAGATGGCCAGGGTCGGCCCCTGGCTGGCATCGCCTCGTGCGCCGGGGTCGGACTCGTCGGCGTAGCGCGGCACGAGCTGCATGTCCATGAAGGGCGACTTGCCGGGCTTGTCGAACTTCTGCCCGGGCACCATGGGGTCGTACCAATAGAGCACCTTGCGCTGGGAGGCAGCGGACGATGCGCTGGTGCCCGCGGCCATCGGCGCCGCCGCGGTGTCGGTGGCGGGTTGGTGCCGGCCCACGGCCAGCACGCCGAGCCCGCCGACCACCAGGCCGCCGGCCACGAGCACCAGATTGAACGCCAGGCGTTGGGGTTGTGTGTTCATGTCGCTCACTCCGCGATCAAGGTGGTCAGGCGCACGCGCAGCGCAGTGCGTTGGGCGTCCAGGTCCAGCAGGCGCAGGCGCAGCTCGACCGCATCGCGGCGGGCCGTGAGCACCGCGCCCAGGTCGCTGCGGCCGGCCTGGTAGCTGGCCATCAGCAGGTTCACGCGCTCGGCGGCCAGCGGCAGGCCCTGGGATTCCAAACGCACACGTTGCGCGTCCAGGGCCTGCAGCTCGGCCAGCTGCATGTCCAGCTCTTCGCGGTGCCGTCGCATCACGTCCTCGCGCTCGGCCTCGATGCGCTCGATGTCCTTCAGCTTGGCCGCGAGCTGAGGTCGCTGGCGCTGCTCGCGGTTCCAGGGCAGGTCGAAGCTGAGCTGGAAGGAGACCATGTCGCCGTACTGCGCGCCGCGCCGCTGGTAGGCCACTTCCCAGGCCCAGTCGCCGCGCTGTTCGGCATCGGCCTCGCTGGCCTCGGCGCGCGCCATGGCGCTCATCGGTGCGTAGGGGGCGATCTCGGCATGGCGGTGCATGTCGGCACGGGTCTGCTCGGCGGCCACGCTGATGGGCGGCGGTGCGCCTTCCAGCGGCTCGTCGGCCCGCGAGCCCACCCAGCGGCGCAGCGAGGTGCGGGCTTTGGCGATGTCGCGCTGCAGGTCGTCCTGCCGGTCGGCCAGCATCAGCGCATCCTGCCGTGCCATCGTGCGTTCGGCGGGCATGGCCTTGCCGTTGGCGATGCGGGCGTCCAGCGTGTCCTGCAGCAGCTGGTTCTCACGCACCAGTTCAGCCAATTGCTTCGCGCGGGCCTCGGCGTAGTAGCTGGCCACCCAGGCCAGTGCGGCGTCGCGCCGTACGGCCAGTTCGGCCACCGCCAGCATGGTGCGCTCACGATCGATGCGGGCCAGGGCGCCCGCCACGCGGGCTGCGCGCTTGGGCGCGTTGGGCACCTCCTGCATCAGGCCGATGCGCTGCATGGTCATGAAGTCGCGCGTCAGCGCGTAGCGGTCCGGCCCGCCGATGGGCAGGTTTTCCACGCCGACTGACAGGCGCGGATCGGGCAGCGTGCCGGCGGCCGCCTGCTGGGCCTGTGCTCCAGCCAGCGCGTGCTGCTGTGCCAGCAGCGCCGGGGCGCGCTCGCGGGCCAGGCGCGTGGCCTCGTCGAAACCCAGCCCGGCGTTGGCCGGGCCCGGGGTGGTCAGTGCAGCGACCAGCCACACCGCGGTGGCGGCGTGCGCGGCGCGGCGCGTCGTGCGATTCGGGTATCCCATGTCATGTCCTTCACGGCCAAGCCAGCCCTCCGGCGAAGGGTGCGCCGCCCCGGGGGCAGCACACCGCCAACGCGCGGCGACAGGTCAGTTGCGCAGGACGAGCAGGGCGAGGTAGAGCGGCGGTGAACCCGGTGGCGCAGCGCCCGACGGCGTGATCCGCTCACTGCGCGGTGCCAGCACCGGGGCGAGCATGGCCTCGGTCCAGTCCAACACCGCCAGCAGCATCGGTGACGCTGACAGGTCGGGGGTGGCAAAGGGACTGGGGGTCTGGTGGCCTTGGTCGCAGTGCGCCTTGCACAGCTGCGGTTGGCCGGGATCCATGGCCACAGCCAAGTGCCCCTCGCAGCCCGGCGCCATGGTCGCGGTCGGTGCGTTGCCCGGCACGGACGCGTCACGCGGGCAGCCATAGGCCGCGGTGGCGAACTGCGCAAACAGCAGCACCACGATCAGCCAAGCGGCCAGCCAGCGGCGATGGACACGGTGGAAAAGCACGGTCGCAGTCTAGGGCAGGGGCCAAGGCCTTGAATTGATCAATGACAAGTCGCGCCCGATGTCGCACGCCGACCGGCAGGGCTCGAACAGGCTGCTTACACAGCCCGCTGGCACGGCCTCCCGGTGGACGCGTACGATGCGAAGGCCTCCCACCGTTTGACTTCATCTGCTGGAGCCATGGCCCTCGCGCTGTTCGATCTGGATCACACGCTGCTCAGCGGCGACAGCGACCTGCTGTGGTGCGAGTTTCTGGTCGAGCAGGGTCTGCTGGACCCGAGTTTCCGCACGCGCGGCGCAGACGCGGCCCTGGCTTACATCGCCGGCACCTTGACGCCCGACGACATCTGCACGTTCTCGGCGTCCACGCTCACAGGGCGCAGTCAGGCCGAGCTGCAACCGCTGCGCGAGCGCTTCCTGCGCGAGGTGGTCCTGCCACGCATCCCGCCCGATGCGCGTGCGCTGCTGCAACTGCACCGCAGTCGCGGCGACACCCTGGTGCTGACCACGGCCACCAACCGTGTGGTGAGCGAACTGACCGCGCGCGAACTGCAGGTCGACCACTACCTGTGCACCGAGCTGGAGTGCGTCGACGGCGTCTACACCGGCCGCACCGCTGGCACGCTGAACATGCGCAGCGGCAAGCTGCTGCGCCTGCGCGAATGGCTGGCGGCGCAGGGCGAGGGCGCGCCGACACTCCGGCAGGCCACGTTCTACAGCGATTCGATCAACGATCTGGCGCTGCTCAGCGCCGTGGGCCGCGCGGTGGTGGTGGATCCGGACCCGCGGCTGGAATCCAACGCCCTGCGCAAGGGCTGGTCGGTGCTGCGTTTCGATCGACGCCGATCCGCCAATCCAACGGGTTAGCCGCGTGTCGAGGTGGTCAACTGTTGCCGTCGGTACTCGCCCTGGCGCTCGAACATCCAGCCCGGGTATTCGGCCGGCAGGCGGCTGACGGCATCGAGCTGCTGCAGTTCGTCGGCGGCGAGCTTCAGGCTTGCTGCGGCGAGGTTGTCGCCGAGTTGTTCGGGCCGCTTGGCGCCGATGATCACGCTGCTGACCTGCGGCTGGTGCAGCAGCCAGGCCAGCGCCACCTGCGCCACCGACACCCCGTGCGCCGCGGCGATCGGGCGCATCGCGTCCACGCAATCCCAGGCCCGGTCGCGATGGACGGGCGGGAAGTCGAAGCTGCTGCGGCGGCTGCCCTCGGCCTGCGCCTGGTCGCGCCCGAACTTGCCGCTGAGCAGGCCGCCGGCCAGCGGGCTCCACACCATCAGGCCAACGCCCTCGCTCTTGAGCATGGGCACGATCTCGCGCTCGACGTCGCGGCCGGCGATGGTGTAGTAGGCCTGCAGCGAATCGACACGCGCCAGGTTCAGGCGCTCGGCCAGTCCATTGGCCTTGGCAATCTGCCAGGCGGCCCAGTTGGACACGCCCACATAGCGCACGTGGCCCTGCCGCACCAGCAGGTCCAGCGCACGCAAGGTCTCCTCGATGGGGGTGGCCGGGTCGAAGCCGTGGATCTGGTACAGGTCGATGTGGTCCAGTTGCAGCCGGCGCAGGCTCGCCTTCACGCCATCGAGGATGTGGCCACGCGAAGCGCCGCGCGCATTGGGGCCGGGGCCCACCTCGCCGAACACCTTGGTGGCCACGACCACGTTCTCGCGCGGCACCTTCAGGTTCTTCAGCGCCTGCCCGGTGATCTGCTCGGACAGGCCGGCGGAGTAGATGTCCGCGGTGTCGATGAAGTTGATGCCGGCGTCCAGCGCCTGGCCGATCAGGGCGTCGGCCTCGCCTTGCTGCAGCGCGCCGATGTGGCTCCACATGCCGGCGCCGTCGCCGAAGGTCATGGTGCCCAGGCACAGCTCGGACACGAACAGGCCGGTGCGGCCGAGGGGGCGGTGTCGCATGGTGATGCGCTTTCTTTGCAAGTTACTAGACCAGCCCGTCGGGCTGCGGATGGGCGCGGAGGATACCCGGCTGGACGAAGTCCACACTGATCGAAGGCAAGTGCGCGCTGAAGCGCGCGGTCCAGCGCTCGCCGGCCCGCACGGGCCAGGCGTCGGTCCAGGTGCCGGTGGTGACCACATCGCCCGCTTGCAGGTCCGGCGCACCGGGGCATTGCCGCAGCTCGGTGAGGAAGTGCAGCAAGGCGCGCAGCGGGCTGTCAAGCACGTTGGCGCCCAGGCCCTGCTCCACGGCGGCGTTGTCGCGCTCCAGCGTCAACGAGGTGGCCGCCAGCAGCGCATCCAGTGCGGCGGCGTTGGCTGCCAAGGTGCGCACCGGCACGTGCTCGCCCACGCGCAGCCGCGCGTGCAGGCCGGCGTCGGCCACGGTGTCGGGCGCGCTGAACTTCCAGCCGGGCTGGTGCGACTGCACCAGCTCGAAGCCGGGCGCGATCCAGTCGAGGGCGTCGAACAAGGCGTCCAGATCGGCATCGGGTGCCGGCGTGGCTCGCATGCCGAACACCACCTCGGGCTCGATGCGCGGCTGGCACAAGGCGGTCATCTCGATCGGCGCCGGCGTGTCGCCGGCCGGGCCCAGGCTGGTGTCCCACACCGTGCCCCAGATCGGCGCGAACACCTGGTAGCGCTGCCAGATCGTGCGGTTGGTGAAGCCGATCTTGAAGCCGCGGGCTTGCTCACCGCGCGCGATGCGCAGGGCGCGCACGGCCAGCGCCGCCTGGTAGGCCGAGGCCAGGTCGCTGCAACCGGAGGCACCCGGACCACCGGGCCACGGTTCGCCGGTGTCGAAATGCTGCAGCAAGGCGTGCGGTGTCATGGCGGTTCCTGGGCCAGTGGGGCGCCGGCGCAGTCTATGCCGATGAGCGTGGGCATGGCTGCCTCGGCGCTGTGCAGCCGCGCACGGGCACCGGGGCGCGTGTGGGTGCATGGGCTAAGCTCAGCCGGATGCGCACCCGGGATGTGGTCGAACTGCTGTTGCTGAGCCTGCTCTGGGGCGCGGCCTACCTGTTCATGCGCTCGGCGGTGCCGGCGTTCGGCCCAGCGCCCTTGGTGGCCTTGCGGCTGGCGCTGGCCGCCTTCATGCTGCTGCCCTGGCTGCTTTGGCGCGGTGGCTGGGCGTCGATGCGGGCGCACCCCTGGGCCCTGCTGGTGCTGGGCATCCCGTTCACCGCCGCGCCTTTCCTGTTGCTGGCCTATGCCTCGCAGCACCTCACGGCCGGGCTGGTGTCGGTGCTCAATGCCACCTCGCCGCTGTTCGCTGCGCTGGTGGCGCACCACCTGGCGCGGGAGCACCTCGGGCGTTGGCGTGTGCTGGGCCTGGTGATCGGCCTGCTCGGCGTCGTCGGCCTGATGTGGGGCAGTGCGTCGTTCAAGACCGACGATGGCCGGCTGGCCGTGGCGGCCGTGCTGGTGGGCTCGGTGGCCTGGGGCTTCGGCTCGCACCACACGCGCAAGCACCTGGCCGGGGCCGACGCGCTGGTGATCACCGTGGGCAGCCTGTTGGCGGCCAGCGCGGTGCTCGCGCCGTTGGCCTGGGCCGGCTGGCCCGTGCAGAGCCCGCCGCTGCGCGCCTGGGCCGAGGTGCTGTTCCTCGGCGTGGCCAGCTCGGGCCTGGGCTTCCTCATCTACTTCCGGCTGTTGCGCCGCATCGGGCCGGTGCGGGCCATGTCGGTCACCTTTCTCAACCCGGTGGTGGCGGTGGTTTCCGGCGCGCTGTACCTGGGCGAGGGCATGAGCCTGCAGATGCTGGCCGGCGGCGCCGTGGTGCTGCTGGGCACGGCGCTCACACTGGGCCTGATCGGGCCGGACACGCGCCGTGCGCCGGTCGCCACTTCGATTTCCTGAGCTGCGAAGGACCCTTCACGATGAGCCAAGCCACCGATCAGCTGTCCCAGCGCGATGTCGCGTCCATCCTGCACCCTTACACGCAAATGGCGCAGCACCGCGAGACCGGCCCGCTGGTGATGGCCCGCGGCGATGGCGTGTACGTGGAGGACAGCCAGGGCCGCCGATACCTCGAAGGCATGGCCGGCCTGTGGTGCACCTCGCTGGGCTTCTCGGAGCAGCGCCTGGTGGACGCCGCCGCGCGGCAAATGCAGACGCTGCCCTACTACCAGCTGTTCAACGGCCGTGCCACCGAGCCCGCGATCGAGCTGGCCGAGCGCCTGCTGGCGCTCACCGCGGATCTCGGCATGGACAAGGTGCTGTTCGCCAATTCCGGCTCCGAGGCCAACGACCAGGCGGTGAAGCTGGTGTGGTACCACTTCAATGCGCTGGGCCTGCCGAACAAGAAGAAGCTCATCGCCCGCGTGCGGGGCTACCACGGCGTGACGGTGATGGCCGGCAGCCTCACCGGCCTGGCCGCCAACCACGCCGATTTCGACCTGCCGGTGGACCGCGTGCTGCGCACCGACTGCCCCAGCCACCACCACCACGGCCTGCCGGGCGAGAGCGAGTCCGCCTTCGTCGACCGCATCATCGGCCATCTCGAAGCGCTGATCGAGCGCGAAGGCGCCGACACCATCGCCGCCTTCTTTGCCGAGCCGGTGCAGGGCGCGGGCGGCGTGATCGTGCCGCCGGCCGGCTACTTCGAGCGGCTCCAGGCCGTGCTGCGCCGGCATGGCATCCTGCTGGTGGTGGACGAGGTGATCACCGGCTTCGGCCGCACCGGGCAGATGTTCGGCTCGCAGACCTTCGGCATCCAGCCCGATCTGATGACCGTGGCCAAGGCCATGTCCAGCGCCTACCTGCCGATCTCGGCCACGCTGATGTCCAAGGCGGTCTACGACACGGTGTGTTCTGGCAGTGCCAAGCACGGCAGCTTTGCGCACGGCGTCACCTACGCCGGGCACCCGGCCTGCGCGGCAGTGGCCAACGAGACGCTGAAGATCTATGCCGAGCGCGACCTCGTGGGTCAGGTGCGGGCCCTCGCGCCACAGATGCAGGCACGTCTGCAGGCATTGCGCAGCCATCCCCTGGTGACGCATGCGCGCGGTGTGGGCCTGATCGGCGCACTGGAGATCGCTCGGGACCTTGCCCCCCGCGTGCAAGCCGTGGCCGCCGAGCAGGGCCTGATCGTCCGCGCGCTGCGCGATGCGGTGGCCGTGTGTCCACCTTTGATCATCACGCCGGCGCAGATCGACGAGCTGTTCGACAAGCTGGGCCGCGCGCTCGACCTCGTGCAGCGCGAGGCCTCGGCGGCCGGCAGGTCGTAGCAGCACACAAAAGGAGCGCCTCGCCGTGGCCCGCCCTTCGATGAAAGAATGAGCCCCATGCCCGCGCCCGCCTTCCCCCGCACCGACACCCGCCCGCTGGTTGGCGTGAAGGTGCTCGAGTTCTGCCAGATTGCCTCCGGCCCCTTCTGCGGCATGTTGCTGGCCGACTTCGGCGCCGAGGTGGTGAAGGTGGAGCCGCCCGAGGGTGATGCGATGCGCACCTGGCCGCCCTTGAGCCATGGCGACAGCGAGAACTTCGCCAGCCTGAACCGTGGCAAGCGCTCCATCGCGCTCGACCTGAAGCAGCCCGACGACCTGGCCCTGGCCCGCCGCCTGGTGCTCGACGCCGACGTGCTGGTGGAGAACAGCCGCCCCGGCGCGATGCAGCGCCTGGGCCTGGGCTGGGACTGGTTTGCCCCGCGCAAGCCCTCGCTCGTCTACTGTTCGATCTCGGCCTACGGCCAGGACGGCCCGCGCGGCGCCGAAGGCGGCTTCGATGTCACGATCCAGGCCGCGGCCGGCGTGATGAGCGTGACCGGCGAACCCGACGGTGCGCCGGTGAAGGCCGGCGTGCCGCTGGCCGACTTCGCCTCGGGCCTATACGCGGCCTACTCGATCGCCTCGGTGCTGGCCCGCGTGCGCGCTGGCGGGCTCGGTGGCCACATCGATGTGCCGATGTTCGCGGCCACGCTGGCCATCTCGGCACTGCAGACCAGCGAGTACTTCGGCACCGGCCGCAATCCGCGCAAGCTGGGCTCGGCGCATCCGCGCAATGCGCCCTACCAGGCCTATGCGGCCAGCGACGGCTGGTTCGTCATCGCCGCCGGCAACAACAAGCTGTGGCAATCGGTGTGCGCCGTGGTGGGCACGACCGAGTGGCTGGCCGACGAGCGTTTCACGACACCCACCTTGCGTGCACGGCACCAGGCTGAACTCAAGGCCTTGCTCGACCCCCACTTCGCGCAGCGCACGGTGGGCCAGTGGCTCGATGCCTTCAGCGCCGCCAAGGTGCCCAGCGCGCCGATCAACGGCTACGGCGAGGCGCTGGCCGACCCGCAGGCCCGGCACCTGCAGCTGGTGCGCGAGCAGCGGCTGCCCGGCGGCCACCTCACCCGCACCGTGGGCTGTCCGGTGCGCCTGGATGGCCAGGTGCTGGCGGTGGACACTGCCCCGCCCGCGCTCGATCAACACAGCGCCGAACTGCGCGGCGCATCGCCAGGAGCCGCCACATGACCGACCGAATCGCCCCGCTGCGCGACTTCGTCAGCACCATGACCGTGTTGGTGGAACAGACCCGCAACGAGCGTACCTTGCTCGCCCAGGGCCGTGCCCACCTGGCATGCCTGCTGGCCGACGACGCCTGGTTGCCGGCGGCCTGTGCCGCCCCTCGCGCGGATCGCTATGCGCAGTACCTGCTGCACTGCGATCCGCTCGAACGCTTCTCGGTGGTGAGCTTTGTCTGGGGCCCGGGCCAGCGCACGCCGGTGCACGACCACACCGTGTGGGGCCTGGTGGGCGTGCTGCGGGGCGCCGAGGCATGCGAGGAATTCGAGCTTCAGGCGGGCCGCCCGGTGGCCACCGGCCGCACCCACGTGATGAAGCGCGGCAAGATCGAGGCCGTCTCACCCACCGTGGGTGATTGGCACCGCGTGAGCAGCGCCTTGCCCGATGCGGTGTCGGTCAGCATCCACGTCTACGGCGCCAACATCGGCGCCGTGCGCCGCCATCGACTGGACCACACCGGCGCGGTGATCGATTTCGTCTCGGGCTACGACAGCGCGCAGCTGCCCAACCTGTGGGACCGCTCGGGCGCCGTGCGCGCGGCAGCGGGCCTGGCCTGATGCTCGACGCGCAGGCCCATGGTGGCGTGACCACGCTCACGCTGGCGCGCCCTGAGCGTGGCAACGCGCTGGCCGCCGATCTGGTCGAGGCGCTGATTGCCGAGGCCGGCGCAGCGTCGGTCGACCCCACCGTGCACACGCTGGTGCTGCGCGCGCAGGGCAAGCACTTCTGCACCGGGCTGGATCTGTCCGATCTCGAATCCAGCACCGACGGCGAACTGCTGCACCGCCTGGTGCGCATCGAGACGCTGCTGGCGATGCTGTGGCACGCGCCAATCCGTACCGTGGCATTGGCTCAGGGCCGCACCTGGGGTGCCGGCGCCGACCTGTTCGCGGTGTGCGAGCAGCGAATTGCGGCGGCGGATTGCACCTTCCGATTCCCGGGCGCGCAGTTCGGCATCGTGCTGGGCACGCGGCGGCTGGCCGAGCGGCTGGGTGCGGATCTGGCCCGTGAGCTCACCGTCGGCGGGGGTGAACTCGATGCAGCGCAGGCCTTGCTGCACGGATTGGCCACGCCGGGTGCCGAAGATCTGTCGCCGCCCCGGGTGGACCGGGCGACCGCGGCCGCCTTGCGCTCGGCCACGCGCCTCGATCACCGCGACGCCGACCTCGCGGCCCTGGTGCGCTCGGCCGCCGAGCCGGGCCTGAAGCAGCGCATCGCCAGCTACCGGGTGCGCCTGTTGGCCGCCCAGATCGGCCGATGAACACCCGGCGGCCCGCCGTGCGCGGCGGCTTGCGGGCACTGCCGCGACTTCAGCGCGGCGAAACGTCCGTGCGAAGCACCGGGTAGAGGTTGAGCCGCTCGTCCCAGGAGGCGTGGCGGCGGTAGAAGAACTCCAGCCGCATGGCCGGGCTCTTCGCAAAGGCCGGGTCCTCGGCCAGCCGTTTCTGGAACGCAGCGGCCAGTGCCGAGTCGGCCGCGAGTTGCGCTCGAGCCACGGCTTCAGCGACATAGGGCTCCATGTACTCCTTGGCCTCGAAGGCGTTGTTGAACGCACCCCAGGCCGCGAAGGAATCGGGCGCCTGCGGCTCCAGCAGGGCCACCGCGAGCCGGGCTTTGGCTTGGCCGACGGGCACGAACAGCGTGCCGGCTTCCACGTCGCGTCGATCGTTGCCCCAGCGACCGGAGAGCTTGACGCGCTGGTGGCTTTCAGTGGGCAGGGCGTCGAATTGAACCTGCTCGGCGCGGAAGGCCTGCACGGCCAGCTGAGGCAGCGCACGGGTCAGCACCCTGAAGGCGATGCCGTGCTGGCGCAGCTTGGCGGCCATCCAGCCCGCGTGGGCGCTGGGCACCAGGTAGCCGGCACCGGGCGCCTCGATGACGAGCTCGGGCTGCACGTCGTCGCGCAGGGGCAGGTGCCAGACCTGGGGCTGGCCTTCGTCGTAGCGCGTCATCAGCACACCGGAGATGTCCGAGGGCGTGCGCGTGTAGGCATAGCCACGGAAGTCGACCATGCGCTGCCGCTCACTCGCCCGGTGGGTCAGGGCCATGCGCTGGCCGGCCAGTGCAGCGGCGCGGGCATCGGCGGCCAGGGCCGTCTGGCGCCATGCGGGGCCGTGGGCAGCGATCTGCTGCAACACGGACACCAGGGCATTGCGGGTGACGCGCACACGGGTCGGGTAGTCCTTCCACGAGTGCGTCTCCACCAGCATTGCAAAGCGGTTGCGCAGCGGAAAGTAGCCGGTGGAAAAACGCGGCGTTGGTGCTCCGTCCATGAAACCCGAGGCCGGGTCGTCTTCCACCACGAATTCCATGTAGAAAGGCTGCGGCAGCGAACCTTGCGCCGCCAGGTCCGCGATCACCGCGTCGCGCAGCGCACGGCCCAACGGGCGCAGCGCGGCATCGCCCAGGTGGCCGGGCTCCACCTGGATGGAAACGTCGTGCTCGAACTGCGCACCGTCGGTCACGTGCAGGTCGATGGTGGCCAGCGGATCCCACGCGTTCACCAGGCGCAGCATGGCCTGCATCTCGGGCGAATCGGCCTTGGCGTAGTCGCGGTTGAGGTTGAAGTTCTGCGCGGTGGTGCGCCAGCCCATGGCCTTGGGGCCGCGCTGGTTGGGGCGGTTCCAGGCGCCGAAGCGCTCGTGGCCGTCGACATTGAAGACGGGCACGAAGATCAGCACCTGCCGGTCCAGCGCGCCCGGCGCGGCCCGGCCATCGAGCAGCTGGCGCAGCGCGAGAAATCCGGCGTCCTTGCCGTCGATCTCACCCGCATGGATGCCGCCTTGCACCAGCAGCACGGGCAGTCGCCGGGCATGCGCTGCGGCGGGGGTGAGGGCCCCGCTGCGCGAGGCCACCAGCGCCAGCATGGGTCGACCCTCCGGCGTGCGGCCGAACGTGGTGCAGCGCACCGCGGCGGGGTAGGCTTGCTGGAACGCAGCGCAGAGCCGCTCGACTTCATCGAAGCGGCCTGTGAGCTCGAAGCCCGAGTGCTCGGCCGCCGTGCTCAAGGCCGGCGCCGGGCGCTCGGCGGCGAGCGTCTGCCCGGCCAGCAGGCACAGGCACGTCAACAGGGCGGCAAAGGAGCGCATGGCGATGGTCGGATTCAGGGAAAGACAACGATAACGCAGTGCCCTCGCGCCGCTTGAACGGGGCGGTGATAGTCTCGCAGCGCATTCCCATTGACATGGAGGCTTGCCGTGCTCGATTCCGTGGCCATTCCCTATGGCGCCTATTGGTCGTCGCCGTTCACGCGCTGGCAGGGCAGCCTGGCGCATCTGCACAGCCTGACCTTTGCCGCGCATGCGGCCAAGGGCGCGCTGGCCCGGCGGCACATCGACCCGGCGTTGTTCGACTTTGGCGTGCTGGGGCTGTCGGTGCCGCAGCAGTCATCGTTCTACGGCGTGCCCTGGCTGATGGCCCGACTGGGCGCGCCCCAGGTGACCGGGCCCAGCGTGGCCCAGGCCTGCGCCACCGGCGTGCGCCTGCTGCACACCGCAGCGGCCGAGATCGGCAGCGGCATGGCGCAGGTGGCGCTGGCGGTGGCCGCAGACCGCACGTCCAATGGCCCGCATGTCTACTACCCGGCGCCCGATGCACCAGGCGGCACCGGTGCGCATGAGAACTGGGTGCTCGACAATTTCGCGCGCGACCCGCACGCCGGCGTGGCCATGGTGCAGACGGCCGAGAACGTGGCGGCCTTGCACGGCATCGGCCTGCCGCGCCAGCACGAGGTGGTGCTGCGCCGCTACCAGCAATATGCCGAAGCACTGGTGGACGACTCGGCCTTTCTGCGCCGCTTCATGGACCTGCCCTTCGAGGTGCCCGACGCCGCCTACCGCAAGCTGCGTGGCGTGTTGCATGGCGACGAAGGCATCCACGCCACCAGCGCCGAATCGCTGGCGCGCCTTCAGCCCGTGCTGCCTGGCGGCACGGTCACCTTTGGCAGCCAGACGCACCCGGCCGATGGCCATGCCGCGATGGTGCTCACCACGCCACAGCAGGCGCGCGAGTGGTCGCGCGATCCGCGCATCGGCATCCGCCTGCGCGGCTTCGGCCAATCGCGTGTGCAGCTGGCGCACATGCCACTGGCCCCGTTGCCGGCGGCGCAGGCGGCGCTGAAGCGGGCCGGCGTGACGGCGGGCCAGCTGAAGGCCGTGAAGACGCACAACCCCTTCATCGTCAACGACATCGTGCTGGCCGACGGCCTGGGCCTGGACGTGATGGCGATGAACCGCTTCGGTTGCTCGCTGGTGTGGGGGCATCCGCAAGCCCCCACTGGCTTGCGCGCCGTGATCGAGCTGATTGAGGAGCTGGTGATGCTGGGCGGCGGCCTGGGCCTGTTCACCGGCTGTGCGGCCGGCGATTCGGCGATGGCCGTGGTGGTCGAGGTGGGAGACGCCGCGTGACGGTCCACCCGGGCGTGCCCGGCGCCTGGCCCAGCGTGGTGCACCTGCTGGCCGATGCCGCCCGGCGCAGCCCCGCAGCGCCCGCGCTGATTTGTGGCGAGGACACACTGGACTACGCCGCCTACGTCGCTTGCGTGGCAGGCCTGGCGCTGGAATTGCAGTCGCTGGGCATCGGCGCTGGCGACCGCGTGGCGCTGCTGATGGGCAACGGCGCCGACATCGCCATCGCCACCTTCGGCGTACAGGCCAGTGGGGCGCAGCTGGTGCCGCTGAACCCGGCCTACACCGCCAGCGAGCTGGGCCCGATCTTCGGCGATGCGGATTGCAAGGCGCTGCTGTTCGACGAGTCGGCCGAGGCTTCGGTGGCCAGCTTGCTGCCGCGTTTTGCGCCCGGCCTGGCCTGGCGCGTGGGCCCGGGGGCGCGGCGGCTGACCGAATGGCGCGACCAGACTGCCCTGGCCGATCGGCTGCCGCTGCCGCAGCCCGAGGCACTGTCCACGCTGCAGTACACGGGTGGCACCACCGGCCGATCGAAGGGCGTGAACCTGACGCATCGGGCCGTGGCCATCAACATCGCCCAGCGCGAGGCACTGCTGCCCACGCAGCGCGGACGCGACCGCGTGCTGGCCATCACGCCGCTGTTCCATGTCTATGCGGTGGCGATGGGCCTGTATCTGGCGGCGAACTGTGGCGGCACGCTGGTGATCGCCGAGCGCTACAGGCCCGAATGGGTGCTGGAGGCCATCGCCCGCCACCGCATCACCTTGCTGGCGGCCAGCCCCACCATCTTCATCGGGCTGATGGCCAGCGAGGCGTTCGCGCGCAGCGATCTGAGCTCGCTGCGGCTGTGCTACTCCGGCTCGTCGGCCTTGGCCGCCGAGACCCTGCGCCGCTGGCAGGACGCCACCGGCTGCGCGATTTGCGAAGGCTACGGCCAGAGCGAGGCCGGCCCGGTGCTGAGCTACAACCCCGCGCAGGGCATGCGCAAGGTCGGCAGCGTGGGGCTGGCGGTGCCGGGCACCACGATCGAGATCGTGGACGTCGAGACTGGTACGCGCACCTTGGGCGTTGGCGAAGTCGGTGAGATCCGCGCGCGCGGGCCGCAGATCATGAGCGGCTACCGCAATCTGCCGCAGGAGACCGCACTGGCGCTGCGCGATGGCTGGCTGCACACCGGCGACCTCGGCGAGCTGGATGCCGATGGCTACCTGACGATCCGCGATCGCAAGAAGGAGATGGCCATCGTCGGCGGCTACAACGTCTACCCGCGCGAGGTGGAAGAGGCGCTGTTCACCCACCCGGCCGTGCAGGAGGCCGGCGTGGTGGGCGTGCCCGATGCCTACCGGGGCGAGGTGTTGGTGGGCTGGGTGGTGGTGAGCGACCCGCAGGTGGCGGCCGACGACCTGCTGGCGCACCTGGCGCAACGCCTGGTGCGCTACAAGATCCCCAAGACCTTGCTCGTCGTGCCCGCGCTGCCGAAGACGGCCGTGGGCAAGCTGGACAAGAACCGCCTGCGCCAGATGGCCGACGGGGCGCCAGTTCCATAGCCAGCATCCGTGCAGCGACTGCACCGTTGCCCTGCAGACCCCAGGCGCTAGAACCGGGCGACCATCCGACGATGGCTGCGGATCTGCGGGGCCAACAACCCACCGATGGCGCCTTCACCCCACCACGTAGGGCAGATACTCGATTCCCGTGGCCGCCAGACCCACCAGATCGACATGCAGCTTGTTGGCATCGGTCTCGCAAGCCAGCATGCCCAGCGTGGCCTGCGTGAAGGTGCCGTCGTTCAGCAGCCCGACGAAGTAGTTCAGGTCGCCCGCAGTCGGCGCCACCCCGACCACGTTCTTGTAGACCAGTTTCACGAAGTCGGTGTTGCCATGCGAGCCGGCCAGCTGCGCAAACAGATCGGTCCTCGTCGCCAGGCCCACCAGGTCGGCGTAGGAAAGGCCCGAATCGAGCAAACCCAGCCCGATGCCCACGATCTCCTTGTTGCTCAGGTATTGCTTTCCAAACAGCGCACCCAGGAGCTTTGCCGTCGATCCGGCATGGCCATCCAGATCGATGGCCAGCAAGCGGTCACTGAAGGACAGGCGCTCGACGGTGCTCAGCTGGTCCACGTCGCCGGCGCTGTCTTGCACCCAGAATTCGCTGCCGTGCTTGGACAACCCATAGCTGCCGCGACTGCCGGTGAAGACAGCGAAGTCGATGCCGCCTGCGCCATCGAGGTGGTCGCTCCCGACGCCGCCCTCGAGCCTGTCGGGCCCGGGGCCGCCCTTCAGCACATCGCTGCCGCCCATGCCGCGCAGCAGACTGCCGAGGTCGTTGGCGATCAGGGTGTCCGCCCCGTCACCACCAATCCCTTCGGCGATGATGGTGCCCGCTGCGATCTTCAGGTTGGCACCGTTCAACACCGAAAGCGAGCGACCCGACAGGTCAAGGCGGTTGTCCAGCCCCAAGGCACCCGCATTCAGGACGTTCCTGCCGCCGTCCGGGTCGGACAGGACGGCACGGGACGGATCGGTGGCAACGACCGTGGGGTACTCGTTCGTGTAGACGTAGGTGTTGTCCCTGCTGTAGGGGCTGCCGATGAGGTCGAGCGTCCAGTCGTTGAAGGTTCCCGTGGCGCCTTGATCCGCGTCGGAGATGTAGAGCCCCCAACTGCCGACCGAACTCTCGCCCCAGTTGAGCACCGAGTCGAAAGTGAAATGGATGTCGTGCTGCGACGACCCATAGGCACTCAGCGCACCCTGTGCCGGACGCCACAACAGGAAGCTCGTCGTACCGGCGGGCGACAGCAGCAGAATCTGCAGGTCTCCGACGAAGGGGTGGGTGACGTTCACGGTGACGTCGACCCGCTCGACATTCATGTCCTCGCTCACGTTGATTGAACTGAACACGCCATTGACATCGTTGTCCGGGATGGCCGCCTTGACGGACTTCGACAGCACGATCTCCTTGGTGTTCGACACCGTGTGGGCCTGGTCGTCCCAGCTCGCGGCCAGCCGGACCGCCGCCAAGGCGTCGACCTGACCGAAGCCCGTGGCGTGCGAGTAGGCATTGAAATGCAATCCGCCGCCATTCCAGTCGAACGCCCCGTTGGTCTCCCACTTGCCAACGCCCACGTCCACTTGCTTGGCGCTGTACGCGAGGATCTGCTGAACATCCCGGTACCCCAGGCGCGGATTCGCCTCCAGCATCAAGGCCACCACGCCAGACACCACCGGGGCCGAGAAGGACGTGCCGTCGACATAGTCGAATTCGCCCGCCGCGCCGCCGCTCGCGCCCACCCGATCGGTGGTCAGGATGCTGTTCAGGTCGCTATTGCCGCCGCCGCCGGGTGCGGAGACGAGGATCGATGCGCCCTGCGTGCTGAACGACGAGATCTGGCCGAAATAGTCGGTCGATCCCACGGTGACGATGTAGCGGCTGTTCTGGAAATTGTGCAGATTGGTGTCGTCGCCGTAGGAATAGGAATTGCCGGCCGACTGGACGACGATGGTGCCCAGGCCGTGGCGCCCCGTGGCGGCCAGGTCGGCCAGTGCGGCGAAGGCCGGGGCGAACGCGGGATCCCGGGCGTCGTCCAGAAAGGCCCAGTTGGTGTCGGACTGAAGCAGGTTGCCGAACCCCCAGGAGTTGTTGAGGATGTCCAGGGACTTGGCGTACTTGAACGCATTGGCGATTTCAACGAAGTACTGTTTCGTGATGGCGTCCGACGTGTAGAGCGACACCAGTTGGGCGTTGTACGACACCCCGACCACGCCTTTGCCGTCGTTGGCCGCGCCGATGACTCCGGCCACCCAGGTGCCATGGTTGTCGCTGGCCGTTTGGGGAGCGCCACCGGTGGTCAGGGTGTAGGCTGCCCGGCCGAGTGACAGGTTGGTGTTGGCGGTCAGGTCGGCATTCAGGCTGTCGATGCCTTGATCGAAGATGCCGATCTTGATGCCCTTGCCCGTGGCCAGCTGCCACGCAAACGGCGCACGGATGGTGTACAGATACCATTCAAAGCCGATGAGCTCGTCCTTGGGCATGGACGCGACGAGCTCGGCCGGCAGGTCATCGTCGATGATGATCCCGAGCGGCGATTCCGACGCCGTGGCGTTCTTCAGGTTGCTCAGGGCCAGTTCGAACCCTCGTGCGGGCTCGAAGTAGGTGTTGCCCAGGACCGGCACGTTGACCGTGGCCGACAGCTTGCCGGCCGGAATCGTGACGGTGAGGTGGACCGCTTGATAGTCCGTGCCGGCGACCGCCGTCTGATCGACGGTATCGACCTGAACTTGCACATCGACCGGTGACTTGGCGGACAGGCTCAGCGTGAAGACCAGGTTCTTGGTTCCGCTGTCGCCCTCCAGTACCGACGGAGAATTGGACGTGAGGGCCGGTGTCTTCCAGGCGGTCAGGGCATAGGCCCCGACGTCCTGAAGCCGGAGCCCGGAGACCTCGACGAAATACGTGCCCGACGTCGTCGGCAGGTACTCGCAATACCCCGATCCGAAAGCCTCGGTTTCCAGGCCGAGTGAATCAAAGACCTTGACCTCGGCGTCGCTCACGGCACCCGTCAGCGCAAAGCTGTAGGTTTGCCCAGCCGACAACGAGATCTTGTGCCAGTCGGCGTCCGCAGCGGTTTCGAGGTTTCCAGACTTGGCGGTGCCCAGGGCAAGAACACTCCTGGTGTCGGTGCCGGCCGTGAAATCGTCGATCCGGTTGGACGTGAGCCAAACCTCGTAGAAGCCCGTGTTGACGGCACTGGCTCGATACGATTCGGCATCGACGTAGTACACGCCGCTGACTTGCGGCGTGAGGTTGATGGTTTCGACTCCCCCGGGGCCTGCGGCGTCGGCGTAGACCAATTGCGTGCCGGCCGAATTTCTCAGAACGAGGTAGGAGTCCATCGTCGGACTCGCCATCTGAATCTTGTAGGCCGTGCCCGCGAGAAGGTAGGTCACATACCAATCGGTATCCGAGGATGGGTCGATGAAGCCATAGACCGATCCACTGACATTGATCCATCCGATCGTGGCGGTCGAGCCACCGATGTCTGTTGAGCCCTCGGAAATGGACATGTCATGCTCCCTGCCAATGGCGAAGTAAAGGATTGCCCGCACAAACCTGTGGCCGACTGGGTCATCGGCGATTCGCGCTCGGACGCCTGAACGCTAGCATGAGGTCGCCACGACGAGGGCTGTGCTGCGTCAGTGCCGGGCGCGGGCACCCGAGGCGATGATGGGCGCCGCCGCGTTGAGCGTCTCGATCGCGAAACCGGCGGCTGCCTTGTAGCGGGCCATGAACGCGTCGCGTTCGGAAGCGGGGATCACATCGTCGATGTTGTCGAACACGCCACCGCAGCGCTCGTCGACCAGGCCCAGGATGCCGAAAGGCCCGGCACCGCGATTGCGCAACACCAGGGCCGAGACGTCGGCGCAGAGCTTGTCGTCGTAGGCCCGCAGCGCTGCAGGCGTGACACCCTGCTGAACCATGGCCGCCCCGAGCACGCGGGTGTCGACGATGGCCTGGCTGGCGCCGTTCGAGCCCACCGGGTACATCACATGGGCCGCGTCGCCGAGCAGTGCCACACGCCCGTCCACCCAGGACGGCACCGGGTCGCGATCGATCATCGGGTACTCGAAGATCTCCTTCGCACCGCGCAGCAGGGCCGGCACGTCCAGCCAGCCGTAGTTCCAACCTTCGAAATGCGCGATGAAGTCTTCCACCGCCACGCGCTGGTTCCAGTCGCCCTTGGGCCAGCCCTCGGAGTTGTCCTGGGTGATCTCGGCAATCCAGTTGATGGTGGCCAACCCGGTGGCCGGATCCGGTGGCGAGATCGGGTAGAGCACCACCCGGTGGCGCAGCGAACCCAGCCCGACGAAGGACGAGCCGGTGCGGATGGGTACGCCCGGCGTGGTACCGCGCCACATGACCGCCCCGCCCCACTGGATGGGCGGTTGACTGGGGTGCATCTGCGCGCGCACGGCGGAATGCAGGCCATCGGCCGCCACGAGCAGCCGCCCCGCGATTTCCATTCGTTGCCCATCCCTCGTTTCGACCAAGGCCGTGACCGCGTCGTCTTCATTGCGGTAGCCGGTGACGCGATGGCCCAGGCGCACGGCCTGCGGGCCGAGGCGCGCCAGCACCGCATCGTGCAGCAGCTTCTGCAGATATCCACGGTGCACGGCGTACTGCGGCCAGCGGTAGCCGGCGAGCAAGCCGCGGGGCTCGGCGTAGACGTCGTTGCCGTTGCGGCCCACCAGTGCCCACTCCTGGGCCTGCACGCCAATGCTGCCGAGTGCCGCATCGTCGAAGCCAAGATCGTAGAGCTCGCGCACGGCATTGGGCTGCAGGTTGATGCCCACGCCCAGCGGCTGAAGTTCGGCCACGGCCTCGTACACCACGCAGGGCACGCCGATCTGGTGCAGCGTGAGGGCCAGGGTCATGCCCCCGATGCCGCCGCCAGCGATCAGGACGGGGAGGGTGTCGTGCGGGTCGTTCATGGTGCGCATTGTCGCCACTCGGTTTCGCTCGGCGGATCCTGGCACCGGACCCGATCGGCTGCCCTCAGAGCTTTTGCCTCCGCCGCGTCGCCGGGGGCGGGGGGGGGTGGCCGGCGGCGGGGGGGGCGGCCTCCCCCCCCCGCCCGCCCCCGCCCACCCCCCCCCGCGCGCAGGCCGGCCGGGCCGGCTCTCTCCCCCCCACCCTGCCGGGGGGGGGGGGGGCCCCCGCCCCCGCGCCCCCCGCCCCCCCCCCCCCCTTGCTGGGGCTCGGGCCGCGGCCCCCCCGGGGGGGGGGCCGTGCCCCGGCGGCCCCGGGCCGGCGGCGGGGCCCCCCCCCCCCGCCGCGGGGCGGGGGGGGGGGGGGGCCCCCCCGGCCCCCCGGCCGCTCGCTCGGCCCCCCCGCCGCCGCGCCCCGCCCCCCCCGGAGGCCCCGGGGGGGCCCCCCCGGCCGCGCGGGGGGGGCCCGCGGCCGCCGCCGGGCGCGGGGGGGGGGGCCCCCGGGGGGGCCGCGGGCCCCCGGCCGCCGCCCCCCGGCCACGCCGGCCCCGGTCCCTTCCGGGGGCCCCGCCCTGCTCTTGTGCCGGCCGTCCATCTCGCGCCTTCTTCAGACGACTGGTCAGGGTCGCCAGCTGCGCGGTCCCGGCCCGTTGCCGCCCGAGTCGATCACGTGGGAGGGCCCTTGCAACGTCGGCGTAGCCAGGTCGAAGCACCCGTCGGCACCGGTCGGGCCGCCATTGGGATCGATCGGGGTGATGAATTTCGTGATCGGGCCGACGAAAAGCGGCGCATTGCCGAACTCGCCGCCCTTGGCCCAAACCCCGTCGGGGTAGGTCGCGTTGCCACCCACCGCAACGGCGAGGTAAATGCCCGTTGACGCGTAGTACCGGTAAAGAAGGGGGGGGGTTGGGGGGGTCGCGCGGGGGGGGGGACCGGGGGGGGGGGGTGGGGGCCGCCCGGGCGGGGGGGGGGGGGGCGGGGGGGGGGGGGGGGGGGGGGTTGTGGGCCTCGGGGGGCCCGGCGGGGGGGGGGGGGGCCGGGGGGGGGGGCGGGGGGGGGGGGTGGGGGGGGGGGGGCCCGCGCCCCCCGGGGGCGGCCGGGCCCGGGGCCGCGCCCCCCCTTGTGTGGTGGGGGGTTGTTTGGGGCCTGGGGGGTTGGGTTTTCCTTTTCCCCCCCCGCCGGGGGGGGGGGGGGGGCCCCCCCCCCCGGGCGGGGGGGGGGGGGGGGGGGGGGGGGGGGGGGGGGGGGGGGGGCGGGGCTGGGGGGGTTGGGGGGGGGGGGGGGGGGGGCGCCCGGGGGCCCCCGTCGGCACCCGCACGGTTCGCGCCGATGTGTCGACCCCGTTCGCGAACGGCCTGCGTGTAAGTGGAATCACCACCCACAGGAGCCCGCATGCACAGCCCCCTCAACCCCAGCCGCCTGACCCGGCGCGAATGCATCTTCACTGCCGTTGCGTTCCTGGCACCCATCATGGCCGCCTGCTCGACCGGGGCCATGGCCATGCCGACACCCGTCGAGCTGTCGGTGGTCGACCGGGAAACCGGGCAGCCACTGCAGGTCCACCGCTGGAACGGGCAGTCCTTCGTGGCCGGACGGCCGGGGGTCAGGTACGCGTTGCGACTGCAGAACCGCTCGAGCGGCCGCGCGCTGGCGGTCTTGTCGGTCGACGGGGTCAACGTGATCTCGGGCCAAGCGGCCAACTGGAGCCAGGCTGGATATGTCCTCGAGCCCTGGACGACGTACGACATTGCCGGTTGGCGCAAGAGCGACACGGCGATCGCGGCGTTCGAGTTCGCGCCGCTGAGCCAGTCCTATGCGGCGCGGACGGGCCGGCCAGGGCATGTCGGTGTGCTGGGCATGGCGGTGTTCCTTGAAAGGCCGGCAGCTGCGCCGTCGCCACGCACCGCGGCTGCGCCGGCGGCAGCCGCCGATCGGGCGGAGGCAGCCCCTGGGGCCTCGAGGTCGGCCGGCACTGTGGACGGTGCGATGAACGACGCCCAGGTCGCGAAGCGGGAGCGGCTGGGCACTGCGCATGGGCAACGAGAGTGGTCGGTCGTCGAGCAGACCGATTTCCAGCGCATGAGCCACTCGCCGCAGGCCGTGGTCAGGATCGAGTACGACAGCTTCGAGAACCTGGTGGCCGCCGGCATCATTTCGCCGGTGCGGCGGCACGCGCGGCCCGAGCCGTTTCCGGGCAACGAGCGCGGGGTCGACTACGTTCCGGACCCACCAGCACGCTAGGCCAGACCGCGAGGCGTTCGGGCTGCCGCGCGACCCGCATGGTCCAGCCGAATCGGGTTGATACCCTGAGCGGCAGGCTGCCTCGGCCGTATACCATCCACGCCCGGCGGTGGCCATCGTGCACGGCAAGCCGGGAGGGGGTGGCCATGAACTCGAAATCGGTGCTTGACCAGCTGGCGCAGCCTGCACACCGTGCGGGCCGCGGGCGCACTGCCGAGGCATCGGCCCGCGACGCGTCGCTCTCACTGGCCGATGTGCTCGAGCAGGAGTTGGCGGAAATCCGCGGCAGTGAGCTGCCTGCGCCCTTGCCTTGGACTTTCACCGCGGAGCAGATGCGGCAGCCCGTCGAGCTGCGCGCCCGGTTGGTCGATGGGCGCGACCCGGTATCGCGTGGCCTGGCCGTGGACGAGCTGTCGGCGCTGGTGATCACGTTGCGCGCACAGGGGGCGCCAAAGGACGCTGCGGCGACGACGGCACTTTGCCAGGACCTGGCCGATGCGTTCAATGCGCTGCTGGAACGGGCCGACCTGTACCCGAGCGCATCCGTCCGCGGCGCCCAAGGTCGCCATCAAGGGCAGAAGAAGGCCCAGCGCTTCGAGGGTTTGCGCTTGCGATCGCAAACCAGCGAGTGCATCGAGGCAGGGCCGATCAGCGAGCGCAACCGCCTGATCCTGGAGGATGCGTTCCCCGAGATCCAGCGCCGCGACGATGCGCGCCTGGCCGCGCATTTCGCGCAGGTCCATCGACACAAGATGGCGGCCTTGTGCCTGTCGGGGGGCGGCATACGCAGCGCGAGTTTCGGGCTTGGCGTGGTGCAGGGGCTGGCGCGGCTGGGCCTGATCAAGCACTTCGACTACCTGTCCACCGTCTCTGGCGGCGGCTACCTGGGCGGGTGGTTGAGTGCGTGGATCCAGCGCGCCGGCCGCGACCATGTGGTCAAGGCCTTGACCGAAGGCAGCGGCCGACCGCTCGCGCCCGAGCCTGGTCCGATCTCGCACATCCGCACCTACAGCAGCTACTTGAGTCCGCACATCGGCATCCGATCCGCCGACACCTGGACGCTGGTGGCGATCTACCTGCGCAACCTGCTGTTGAACTGGTTTGTCCTGATCCCGCTGCTGGCGGCCGCATTGGCCACGCCCCAATTGCTGATTGCATTGACGCGGCTGCCCCATCGGGAGCCTGGAGGCCAGGCGCTGCTGTCGGACGACCTCTTCGTGGGCGTGGTCGGCTTGCTGTCCCTGTTGATCTTCGCCTGTGTCGTGGCGTCTGTGCGTTATGTTCACGCCAATCTGCCGCTCAGATCGCCGGATGGTTCAGGTGCAGTCCACGACCCCAAGCGGGATCACCGCAGCTTCATCCGATGGTGCCTGTTGCCCATCCTGGCGGCGGTGGTCGGCGGAACCATCGTCTGGGCATGGATCGCCGCAGGCAAGGTGCCGCTGGTGACGCTGCCGAATGGCCCGGGCCATTGGCAACTGTTGGTCGAAGGCTGGCCCCGTCCCCTGCATTCGGCCTGGGCCTGGTGTGGCGCAGGGGCCCTGGCGCACTTGCTGGGGTGGCTGCTCGTGCCGCGGCAGCGCTCCTGGAGCAATCTGGTGATGATCCTGGTCACCGGTGGGCTGGGCGGGCTGGCCGTTGGCGCCATTGCGCACAGCCTGGTGCCGGACGCACCGGCGCGCAGCGTGGAGCGGCTTCAGCAATACGCCAACTACATCTCCTTTGCCGTGCCCGCCCTGCTGGCCACGGTGCTGGTCTTTGGCCATGTCTACGTCGGTTTGACCAGCCGCCGGCAATCCGATCCGATGTTCGAGTGGACCGCCCGCAGCAGCGCCTGGTTGCTGATGACGATCTTTGCCTGGTTGCTCGGGTTCGGCATCGTCATCCTCGCGCCGCTGGGGCTGGCCTGGATCGTCAAGGAGATCGAATTGGCGGGGCAGGTCGGCACCACGCAGGTCATTGGCAGCGTCGTCGGCTTGTTCGCCGGCGCGGCCACCCTGCGCCAGGCCTTCGAGGCACCGATCGCGCCCGGTCAACAACAGGTCGGCAAGCCGGCCTTGGCTGCTCGGTTGGGGCAACTGATCGGCTTGCCGATCTTCCTGTTCACCCTGTTTGCCCTGTTGTCTTACTTCGTGGGTTGGCTGATGGAGCTCGGCGATCAGCTGACGCCCATGTTCAAGGACTATTCCTGCAGCGTGGGCGATGGCGCTGCGGCCGGCAGCGAAGGATCGCATGGCCACTACGGTGCGGTGTTGAACGCGGTGGTGTGCGGCTCGGTGTGGTCCGCAGGCCTGGTCGTCCTGGCCCTGATCGGTGGTGGGCTGCTGCTGTCCTTGCGCATCGACACCAATCGCTTCTCGCTGCATGGCATGTACCGTGCACGCCTGATCCGCACCTTCCTGGGCGCTTCGCGGACCGACCAGGAGCGCGATCCGAACCGCTTCACCGGCTTTGACGAAGCGGACGACATGCCGCTGGCCGACTGCCTGCACCGGGGCCGGCCGGCCCCGTTCCTGGTGGTCAACGCGGCGCTGAACCTGGTCAACCGCGATGAGCTGTCGTCGCAGCAGCGCAAGGCCATGTCGTACACCTTCACGCCCTTGCACTGCGGCGCGTCGCGGCTGGGCTATCGCCAGACGAAGGACTATGCCGGCGGCCTCAGCCTGGGCACGGTGGTGACGATCTCCGGTGCGGCGGCCAGCCCCGAAATGGGTTACCACTCCACGCCCTTGCTGTCGTTCCTGCTGACCTTGTTCAACATCCGCCTGGGCTGGTGGCTGGGCAACCCAGGCTATGCAGGCCGACACAACTTCCGCCAGGTGTCGCCGGCATCATCGGTGAAGCCGATCATCGACGAGGCACTGGGGCGCACCGACGACCAGAACTCGAGCGTCTACCTTAGCGATGGCGGGCACTTCGAGAATCTGGGCCTGTACGAAATGGTCTTGCGTCGCTGCCACTGGATCGTGGCCAGCGACGCCGGTTGCGACTCGCAGGGCGCCTTCGAGGATCTGGGCAATGCCATCCGGCGCATCCAGGTCGATTTCGGCATCCCGATCACCTTCACCAAGGTGCCGATCTACTGTCGCGACGGCGGCAATCAGCACGAGACCGACGCCACCTACTGCGCCATTGGTCGGATCATGTATTCCGAGGTCGATGGGCCGGCCGCCGAGGACGGCATCCTCATCTACATCAAGCCGGCCTTCTACGGCACCGAGCCCCCGGACGTCTTCAACTATGCGCGCACCAGCCCGGACTTTCCGCACGAGTCCACCGCCAACCAGTTCTTCACCGAGGCCCAGTTCGAGAGCTACCGCCGACTCGGGCAGGTGATCATCGAGCACATCACACCACCCTTGGCGGCAGGTTCCTCGCCCGGGTCAGCCCCCACCACGCAAGCGCCGCAGGCCGATGCGGCTGCGCTCGATCAGCGAAGCAGGGCGCTCGATGCCGTGGTCTGCAGGGTGGCTTCGCACTTGCATGCCTCGGGTGCAAGCCGTTCGATGTAGCGATGATGTTCTCGGCGCCGGCCTTGGCCTGGTCGGCCAGTTCAGAGAGCTTGGCGCGCCTCGGTGAGGGGCACCACATCGCCGGCTGAAAAGCCCATGGCCGACTCCTTGAGGGCGGATGACCGAATGCTGTGCGGTCTACGCCGTCGACCGGGCTCGGTTGCAGGGCGTTGGCGACTACTGCAGAGCGCAGCCGGTGCCCGCCCAGCGCAGGACCTCTGCAGCTCGCGCTGCTCGATCTCGAAAGCGTTCTGGATGATCGGTGCAAAAGAAAACGGGCCTGAGAGGCCCGTATTTCCTAACGATGTGGTGGAGACGAGGAGGATCGAACTCCTGACCTTCGCATTGCGAACGCGACGCTCTCCCAGCTGAGCTACGCCCCCATCAGTGAGAAATTCTAGCAGCAGTGAACCTGGCTTGAATGCGCGCAAGCCTGTGGACAATGCGCCGCAATTCAACCGGTGGAGATCGACGATGGCGGTACGCGACGCGGCTTGGCACGACTCGCAGTACAACAACCGGGCCAGGGTGCCCGGGTTTGCGGACACGCTCGCGCGGTGGGCCCAGGCCTCGGCTGCGGCGCGCGACGGATTGGTCCACCGGCTCGACATCTCGTTCGGCGAAAGCCCGGCCGAGCGCCTGGATCTGTTCCCGGCGCAGCAGCCGGGCTCGCCAGTGCTGGTGTTCATGCATGGCGGCTATTGGCGCTCGCTGGACAAGGCGGACCACTCCTTCATTGCCCCCGCTTTCGTGCAGGCCGGCGCCGCGGTGGTGGTGCCCAACTACGGCCTGTGCCCGGCAGTGAGCATCGAGCAGATCGCGCTGCAGACCGCACAGGCGTTGGTGTGGACCTGGCGAAACGCGGCCGAGTTTGGCGGCGACCCGTCGCGCATCGTGGTGGTGGGGCACTCGGCGGGCGGACACCTGGCGACGATGATGCTGTCGTGTCGATGGAAGGAACTGGGCGACGACCTGCCGCAGCGCCTGGTGACCGGGGCGATGTCGCTGTCCGGCGTTTTCGATCTGGAGCCCTTGCGGCTTGCCCCTTTCGTGCAGTGCGACCTGCACCTCACGCCACCGTCCGTGCGGCGCCTGAGCCCGGCCTTCTTTCCTCGCCCGCGTGGGCCGCTGTATGCACTGGTCGGCGGCGACGAGAGTGAAGAGTTCATTCGCCAGAGCCACCTCATTCGCGATCAGTGGGGCCCCAGCACGGTGCCGGTGTGCGAGACCGTGATCGGCGCCAACCACTTCAACATCCTGCACGATCTGGCCGACCCTCAGCGGCGTGCGCACCGCCTGGCCTTGCGCTTGCTGGGCCTGGAAACCGTGGCCTGACTTCGGATATCATTTCTATGAACTTTCTGTTGATGATAGTCAAGAGCTATTTATGGCATTGAAGGTTTGTATTGGCCCTGATGCAGGGTGTTTGATACCGTTCACCGGTGACATCCGAGCCATCGGGTGCGCGCCGATTCTTCATTTGAGAGGAGCTTGATATGGGCTTGAAGGGTTCCAAGACCGAGCAAAACCTGAAGGACGCCTTCGCGGGCGAATCGCAGGCCAATCGCCGGTATCTGTATTTCGCAAACAAGGCCGACATCGAAGGCCAGAACGACGTTGCGGCGCTGTTCCGCTCCACGGCCGAGGGCGAGACGGGCCATGCCCACGGCCACCTCGAATTCCTGGAGGCTACGGGCGACCCGGCCACCGGCCTGCCGATCGGCCCGACGCGAGACAACCTGAAGGCCGCAGTGGCTGGCGAGACGCACGAGTACACCGACATGTACCCGGGCATGGCCAAGTCCGCGCGTGACGAAGGCTTCGACGAGATCGCCGACTGGTTCGAGACGCTGGCCAAGGCCGAGCGCTCGCACGCCAACCGCTACCAGAAGGCGCTCGACCAACTGGTCGATTGATTTCTTGCGTCAGCGCAACCAGAACAGGGGGCTTTCGTGGCCCCCTGTTCGTTGACGACCCGCATTCCTGAACCCTCACCTCGGCACGACCATGAGCAACCGCGAAGGCAACCTCGAAGCCCCCACCCGGCACCCGCTGGACTGGAAGAACCCGGTCTTCTACGACAAGGACGACTGCTTCAAGGAGATGGAGCGCGTGTTCGACATCTGCCACGGCTGCCGCCGCTGCGTGAGCCTGTGCCAGAGTTTCCCGAACCTGTTCGATCTGGTCGACGCCACCGAAGACGGTGAGGTGCATGGCGTCAAGAAGGAAGCCTATTGGTCGGTCGTCGACCAGTGCTACCTGTGCGACCTGTGCTACATGACCAAATGTCCCTACGTGCCGCCACACGCCTGGAACCTGGATTTCCCGCACCTGATGCTGCGCGCCAAGGCGATCAAGTTCAGCCAGGGCCTGGTGGGCGAGGGCGAGAAGTTCCTGGCGTCCACCGATGTGCACGGCAGCTTTGCCGGCATCCCGGTGGTGGTGCAGGCGGTCAACGCCGTCAACAAGACCAAGCTTGCCCGTTCGGCGATGGAAGGCGCGCTGGGCGTGCACCCCGAGGCGTGGATGCCCGAACTGGCGACGAAGCGCTTCCGCTGGTCGGCCGACCAGAAGGGCTCTGCGACGCAGGTGGTCGATGGCGAACGCACGCCGGGCAAGGTGGCGATCTTCGCGACGTGCTTCGTCAACTACAACGAGCCGGGCATCGGTCACGACCTGATCAAGCTGCTGCAGCACAACGCGGTGCCCTATGTCATTGTCGAGAAGGAATCCTGCTGCGGCATGCCCAAGCTCGAACTGGGCGACCTGAAGTCGGTGGAGAAGCACAAGAACGACAACATCCCCGTGCTGGCCAGGTATGCGAAGGAGGGCTACGCGATCGTCTCGGCCATTCCCAGTTGCACGCTGATGTTCAAGCAGGAGCTGCCGCTGATGTTCCCGGACGAGGCCGATGTGCAACTCGTCAAGGACGCGATGTTCGATCCCTTCGAGTACCTGATGGGGCGCCAGAAGGATGGCCTGCTCAAGACCGACTTCAAGCGCGATCTGGGCAAGGTGAGTTACCACATCCCCTGTCACGGCCGGGTGCAGAAGATCGGCCGCAAGACCGAGGAGATGTTCAAGTTGATCGGGCAGACGGTGAACGTGACGCTCAACACGGTGGAGCGCTGCTCAGGGCATGCCGGCACCTATGGCGTGAAGACGGCCACGCACCCGGTGGCCATGAAGATCGGCAAGCCGGTGTTCAAGGCCATGGCCAAGGACGAGCCCGACTTCATCGCCAGCGACTGTGCGCTCGCCGGCCACCACATCGCGCAGGGCATGCAGCAGGCGGGCACGCCGGCCAAGGCCCTGCAGCACCCGCTGAGCCTGGTGCGTTACGCCTACGGATTGGAGTGAACACGATGACCACCATCACCCGCGAAAGCCTGATGACGCTCGAGGCCTATGCCAAGTACCGCAAGGCGCACAAGCCCGAGATCATCGCCCACCGTCGCTTGCGCAGCGTGCAGCTGGGCGAGCACATCAACCTGCAATTCGAGGACGAGCAGACCATCCGTTATCAAATCCAGGAGATGCTGCGCATCGAGAAGATCTTCGAGGAGGAAGGCATCCAGTCCGAGATCGAAGCCTATGCCCCATTGGTGCCGGACGGCAGCAACTGGAAGGCCACGATGATGATCGAGTACACCGATCCGCACGAGCGCAAGCGTGAGCTGGCGCGGCTGATCGGCGTGGAGGACCGCATGTTCGTCGAGGTCGAAGGCCATGCGCGCAGCTACGCCATCGCCGACGAGGACCTGGACCGCGAAAACGACGAGAAGACCTCGGCCGTGCACTTCGTGCGTTTCGAGTTTGGCGCCGCGGCGCGCGAGGCGGTGCGTGCCGGTGCGGCGGTCAAGCTGGGTTGCGACCACACGCACTACCCGGCGCACGTGGTCATCGCCCCCGAGACCCTGGCCTGCCTGGCGGGCGACCTCAAGTAGGCGCTGCCACCTGCGCTTGCCGATAGCGCCACAGGCTCTCGGCGCTGTAGACCACCAAGCCCGCCCAGATCAAGGCGAAGCCGATGCCGCGCAGCGGGCTGAAGGGCTCGTGGTACAGCCAGATGGCCAGCACGAACTGGATCGACGGCCCCAGGTACTGAAGCAGGCCGAGCGTGGCCATCGACACGCGCCGGGCGCCCATCGCGAACAGCAGCAAGGGCACGGCGGTGAACGGCCCGGCGGCCAGCAGCCACAAATCGGTGGCCGTGTCGCCGCTGCCGAAAGCCGATCGGCCTTGCCAGCCCAGCCACACCAGCCCGCCCAAGGCCAGTGGTGCGAGCAGCCCGGTCTCCAGGGCCAGGCCTTCCACTGCGCCCAGCGCCGCCGTCTTGCGCAGCAGGCCGTAGGTGCCGAAGCTCGCGGCCAACACCAGCGACACCCAAGGCAACTGGCCTGCGGCCACGGTGAGCCACACCACGCCTGCGGCCGCCAGGGCCACGGCGGCCCACTGCCACGGGCGAGGCCGCTCGTGCAGCACCACGTAGCCGAGCATCACGTTGAACAGCGGGTTGATGAAGTAGCCCAGGCTGGCGTCCAGCACGCGGTGCGCGTTCACCGCCCACACATACAGCAGCCAGTTGCCCGAGAGCAGCAGTGCAGTCAAGGCGAACGTGGCCAGCACACGCGGCTGGTGGCGCAGCTCACGCAGCCAGGCAAATCGCCGCGACACCGCCAGCAAACCCAGCACGAACAGCAACGACCAGACCGAGCGGTGCAGCACGATCTCGAGCGCTCCCACATGCTCGATCTGCCGGATGTACAGCGGGAACACTCCCCACAGGATGTAGGCCGCGGCGGCGGCGAGGGGGCCGGTGGACATGGACGTTGGTGCAGGGCGCGAGGACGGCTCCGCAGTGTCCCACGCGTCCTGGGCCGCTCAAGCCAAGCGGCGCCCTGGTGGCCCGGCCTTCGTGTCGAGCACCGACACAGCAGCGCCTGCATCAGGCGCCAGGCAGGTCGCCGTCCACATACAGCCAGTGCCCATCCACGCGCTCGAATCGGCTGGTCTCGTGCAGGCGGTGGGCGCGGCCGCCCAGCTTGCTGCGGGCCACGAATTCCACCAGTGCGTGCGTGTCGTCGAGCACCACGTGGCGCTTGACCTGCAGGCCCAGCCAGCGCAGGCCGGGTTCGAACATGACGTCCAACGGACGCGTCCTGGGATGCCAGGTCGCCAGCAGGTAGTCGCGCAGTTGCATCACATGGGCGCTGTAGCGGGAGCGCATCAGCGCCTCGGCCGTCGGCGCCAGAAGGTGCCCGGCCCCCGCATGCCAGCAAGCGCAGCAGGTGTTGTAGTCGGCGTTCGCGCCACAAGGGCAGGGCGTGGTCATGGTCGCGGCATTGTGCGGCGGCGCGGGCATGGGCCACACGCGGGCATGGGCCGAAAGCGGCCCGCTACACTGGTTTGCCCCGATGGAGGAGACACCACATGCTCGACCCCCAAGCCCAGGCCTTGCTGCAGATGATGGTGGAGCGCGGTGTTCCGCCCACGCACACACTCACACCGGAGCAGGCCCGGGCGTTCTACCTCGAGCGCCGCGCCATCACCCAACCCGAGCCGCGCGCCATGGCCGAGGTGCTCGCGCTGAGCGCCACGGGCCCGCACGGTGCGATCCCGCTGCGGCTGTATCGCCCGCATGGGGCGGCCACACCGACGGCGGTGCTGGTGTACTACCACGGTGGCGGATGGGTCATGGGTGACCTGGACACGCATGATGTGCTGTGTCGGCAACTGGCCGACGAGGCGGGCTGCGCCGTGGTGGCGGTGGACTACCGCATGGGCCCAGAGGCACGCTTCCCGGCCGCCGTGGACGACTGCCTGTCCGCGCTGCGCTGGGTGCATGCCCAAGCCGCGTCGCTGGGGCTGGACCCGACGCGCATCGCCATCGGTGGCGACAGTGCAGGCGGCAACCTCTCGGCCGTGGTGGCCCTGGCCAACCGCGGTGCCGGCGAGCAGGCCGTGCCGCTGAAGCTGCAGCTGTTGATCTACCCGGCCACCGACATGCGCGCGGTGGCGCCCTCGCACACCACCAATGGCGAGGGCTACCTGCTGACCAAGGACACCATCGCCTATTTTCGCGGGCACTACATCGACGATGCCTCGCACTACAGCGATTGGCGCTGCTCGCCCTTGCTGCATTCCGATCTGTCGCGTTTGCCGCCTGCGTTGGTGCTCACCGCCGGCTTCGACCCGCTGCGCGACGAAGGACTGCAATACGCCAATGCCTTGTCGAAAGCAGGCACTCGGGCGCAGTACGTCTGCTTCGAGCGTCAGATCCACGGTTTCATCACCATGGGTCGGGTGTTGGCCGAGGCCGACACCGCCGTCGGCCTGTGCGCACAGGCCTTGCGCCGGGCGCTGCCTACAATCGCGGCCGCCGCGTGAACTGCCCAGGGGCGGCCCCGGGCGACCGCGGCGTCGGGCAGCGGTTGACCTGACGTTCAGGAACCTGGCCCCGATTCGCGACTCCACCCATTCATGCAGATTCAACGACGACGCTTCAACGCAGCCCTGGCCAGTGGCCTGGGCTTGGCCGCCAGCACCATGGCCCAGGCCCAGTTTCGGGTGGAGATCTCCGGCATCGGCGCGACGCAATTGCCCGTGGGTGTCACCCACTTCCGCGACGAGGATCGCAGCGGCCAGCCGCTGTCGGCGATCGTGCGCGCCGACCTGGAGCGCAGCGGCATGTTCCGCATCGTCGAATCCAGTGGCAACCTGGACGAACGCAGCCTGCCCATCTACCCCGATTGGCGCGCCCGCGGCGCCGACGCGCTGGTGTCGGGCTCGGTGACCAGGCTCGGCGATGGCCGCTTCGACGTCCGTTTCAAACTCTGGGACGTGGTCAAGGGCAACGAGATCGTGGGGCAGGCATTGGCCGTGCCGGGCGACGACTTGCGCATGGCTGCGCACCGCATCGCCGATGAAGTCCACCAGCGCCTCACCGGCGAGCGCGGCGTCAATGCCACGCGCATTGCCTACGTCACGCGCGCGGCCAGCCGTTACGCACTGCGCATCACCGATGCCGACGGCGAGGGCGGCCAGGTGGCGCTGGCCAGCCCGCAGCCCATCATCTCGCCGGCCTGGTCGCCGGACGGACGCAAGCTGGCCTACGTGTCGTTCGAGAGTGGCAAGGCCGTGGTGATGGTGCAGGACGTGCAGACTGGCGCGCGCCAGTCCGTGGCCAGCTTTCGGGGCTCGAACAGCGCGCCCGCCTGGGCTCCGGACGGGCGCAAGCTGGCGGTGACCCTGTCGCGCGACGGGGTCTCGCAGCTCTACCTCATTGACCTGGACGGCGGCCAGTTGCGGCGCCTGACCACCACCAGCGCCATCGACACCGAGGCCGCCTTCACGCCCGACGGCCAGACCATCTACTTCGTCAGCGACCGAGGCGGCGCACCGCAGATCTACCGGTTGCCCTCGACCGGCGGCAATGCCGAACGCGTCACCTTCTCGGGCGGCTACAACATCAGCCCGGCCATCAGCCCGGACGGCCGCACGATGGCCTACGTCAACCGCGATGTGGGCAGCGCCTTCCGCGTGATGACGCTCGATCTGTCCGCCGGCGCGTCGCCCACCGTGGTGAGCGACACGCGCGACGACGAGAGCCCCAGTTTTGCCCCCAACGGGCGACTGATCATCTACGCTACGCGCTCGCAAGGGCGCGACGTGTTGATGACCACCACCCTCGATGGCAAGATTCGCACCCGCTTGCTGTCTTCGGGCCTCGATGTTCGTGAGCCAGCCTGGGGTCCGTTTGGGCGCTGAGGCCAGCTCGTTTGGCCGCTTCGGCCTCTTTTCCACCCTGATCCACCAGGAGAAGTCCCCATGAACCAAACTTCGCGCATCACCGGATGGGCCGCGGCCGCAGCGGCCGTGCTGCTGGTCGGTTGCAGCTCGGCGGTCAAGCTGGACGAAGCACCCGTCGAGAACCGCGATGTCAAGGCCGGCAGCGGCACCGGCGCCAGCAGCAGCACCGGGGGCAACAGCAGCGGGGCCGGCACGTCCACGGTCACGCCCGTCGACCTGACCAAGGGCGCCAATGCCAACGCCGCGACCCCCGCAGGCCGCCTGGTCTACTTCGATTTCGACAGCTTCGTGGTGCGCGACGAGTTCCGGTCGCTGATCGATGCGCATGCCCGCGCATTGGCCGCCAGCAAGACCAGGCGCATGGTGATCGAAGGCCACACCGACGAGCGTGGTGGCCGCGAGTACAACCTCGCCCTGGGCCAGAAGCGCGCCGAGGCGGTGGCCAAGTCCATGGCGCTGCTCGGCGTGGGCGAGGCACAGGTCGAGGCGGTGAGCTTCGGCAAGGAGCGTCCCGCCTCCGAAGGGCATGACGAAGCCGCCTGGGCCAAGAACCGCCGCGCCGAGCTGAAGGACCGTTGAGATGACGTTCCGGCTTGCACGCGGCACCGTGCCGCGCTGGTGGTTGGCGGGCACTGCGGCCCTGCTCGTCGGTGGCGCGCAGGCTGGCCTACTGGAAGACGACGAGGCCCGCAAGGCCATCCTCGACCTGCGTGCTCGGGTGCAGGCCAACGACGATTCCACCAAGGCCCGGCTCACCGAACTGTCCAACGTCAATGCGCAACTGCTGGAGCAATTGCAGCAGTTGCGGCGCAGCGTGCTGGAGCTCAATGCTCAGCTCGAGACCAACCGCGCCGAGATGGCCAAGATGCGCGGCACCGAGGAGCAGCTCTCGCGCGATGTGACCGAGCTGCAGCGCAAGCAGAAGGATGCGGTGCAGGGGGTTGAAGATCGCCTGAAGAAGCTGGAGCCGCAGACCGTCACGGTGGACGGCAAGGAATTCAAGGTCGACCCGGACGAGCACCGTGCCTTCGACGACGCCATGGCCACGCTGCGCGCCGGCGAGTTCAGCAAGGCGACGGCGCAATTGGTCACCTTCCTCAAGCGCTACCCCAACACGGGCTACGAGCCCTCGGCGCGCTTCTGGCTGGGCAATGCGCAGTACGGCAAGAAGGACTACCGTGATGCCATCACCACCTTCCGCGCGCTGGTGTCGGACACGCCGGACCATCCGCGCGCGCCCGAGGCCATGCTGTCGGTGGCCTATTGCCAGATCGAGATGAAGGATGCCAAGGGCGCACGCCGCACGCTGGACGAGCTGATCAAGGCCTATCCCAGTTCCGAGGCCGCTGCAGCGGCCAAGGACCGCGTGGCCAGCCTCAAGGGCTGAGCGCGGCACCCGCCTTCATGTCCGACGCCGAGCTGCAGGCGCTGGTGCGCCAGGTGCTGTGGGCAGGCTTCGCGGTGGGGGCGGCCTTTGGCGCCATCGCGCAGCGCACGCACTTCTGCACCATGGGCGCGGTGGCGGACGTGGTGAACATCGGCGATTGGACCCGCGTGCGCATGTGGGCACTGGCCGTCGGTGTGGCCATGCTTGGCTTCAACGGCATGGTGGCCGCAGGCTGGGTGAAGGCGTCGGCCAGCGCCTACGCGGTGCCCGAGTGGCTGTGGATGTCGCACGCGGTGGGTGGGGTGATGTTCGGTTTTGGCATGGTGCTGGCCTCCGGTTGCGGCAGCAAGACGCTGGTGCGCATGGGTGCCGGCAACCTCAAATCTCTTGCGGTGTTCTTCGTGCTGGGTGTGTCGGGGTTTGCCACGCTCAAGGGCATCACCGCAGTGCTGCGCGTGAACACCGTGGACCGCCTGGCGCTGAGCCTGCCGCCCGGGCAGGACCTGCCTTCGCTGGCCGCCGCGGCGTTCGGTGGCAGTGCAGCCACGCATGCGCTGTGGTTGGGCGCCGCACTTGGCGGCGCCTTGCTGGTGTGGGCCTTGCGCAAGGCGGAAGGACGCTCACCCGATGTGTTGCTTGGCGGCCTGGGCCTGGGCGCCCTGGTGGTGGCGGGCTGGTGGGTCTCCGGGCGACTGGGGCACTTGATCGAGCACCCGCAGACGCTGGACGAGGTGTTCCTCGCCACCAATTCGCGACGCATGGAGTCACTGAGCTTCGTGGCGCCCTACGCCTACCTGCTGGACGACCTGATGTACTTCAGCGACCAGAGCAAGGCGCTGACCTTCGGCGTGGCCACCCTGCTGGGCGTGGTGGTGGGCAGCGGTGTCACGGCGCTGGCGACGGGCAGCTTCCGCTGGGAGGGCTTTCGCGGCGTGGAAGACACCGCCAATCACCTGGTCGGCGCCGTGCTGATGGGCGTGGGTGGCGTCACCGCCGTGGGCTGCACCATCGGGCAGGGCCTGAGCGGCCTGTCCACGCTGTCGCTGGGTAGCTTCGTGGCGGTGGCCGCGATCGTCGCTGGCGCGCTGTTGGCACTGCGCTGGCAGGTGTGGCGCCTGGAGCGGTCGGCATGAACGCCCCCTTCGACGTTGTTTCACCGGCGTTGGCGGCCGACGCCGAGCGCCGGTTCGGTGGCCTGCGCCGCTTGTATGGCGAAGCGGGCTACCAGCGCTTGCGCAACGCCAGTGTGGCGGTCGTGGGCCTGGGTGGAGTGGGCTCCTGGGCCGTCGAAGCCCTGGCGCGCAGCGGCCTGCGCCAGCTGGTGCTGATCGATTTCGACCAGGTGGCCGAGTCCAACATCAACCGCCAGGTGCAGGCGCTGGGTGCCACCGTGGGCATGGCCAAGGGCGAAGCGCTGCGCCAGCGCATCGCCGACATCCACCCGCAGTGCGACGTGGTGGTGGTGGACGAATTCGCCACCGCGCAGAATTGGCCCGCACTGCTGCCCATGCCCGTGGATGCGCTGATCGACGCCTGCGACCAAGGCCAGGCCAAGCTCGCGCTGGCCCGATGGGCGCTGGCCGAACGCGTCGGCCTGGTGTGCTGTGGTGCCGCCGGTGGCAAGCAGCGCGCCGACCAGATCGAGCTGGCCGACCTGGCCGAGGTGACGCACGACCCGCTGCTGGCCACCTTGCGGCAGCGCCTGCGCAAGGCCGGCGCGCCCCGCACGGGCCGCATCGGCGTGGCCTGCGTGTTTTCGCGCGAGAACGTGGCCGCACCGGCCGACGCCACCTGCAGCAGCGACGGCAGCCTCAACTGCCACGGTTACGGTTCCAGCGTGGCGGTCACCGCCACCGCGGGCATGGTGGCGGCCGGCGAGGTGCTGCGACAGCTCGCCAGCGGGGGCTGGCCACGCCGCAAGATTGGATGCTAGAATGTCGTGCTCTACACGGAGGGGTCGTTAGCTCAGTCGGTAGAGCAGCGGACTTTTAATCCGTTGGTCGCGTGTTCGAGTCACGCACGACCCACCATCCATCGTTTGGGGCACACTTCAAACAAGGTTTCGGGCTCTTAGCTCAGTTGGTAGAGCAGCGGACTCTTAATCCGTAGGTCGAGTGTTCGAGTCACTCAGGGCCCACCAAAATTAGCTATAGAAATCAACGGCTTACGGCGATTGCGTCGTAAGCCGTTTTTCGTTGGTGCTTGCTGGTGCCAGTCTGGTGCCAGTTTCGAGCCGAATGCCGTTTTGGACGTTTTTGGACCATTGCAGACCGTGGAAGTGCTGGGTTTGCCACCGTTTCTCGTCTGCTCCAGCGATGATCTGCGCCGTTGTCGAGCCAATTCGACTCGCGAAAACCGCGCCATGATCTAGCTTCCAATTGGAGCGGGCATGGCAAAGGATCACGACTCATTCGAGCTGGCTGTCGCTATGCAAGCATTTGCGGCTCGACTTGAAGTGCTCGCTATCGTGATGCACGAGCATCCGCGGCAATCGAATTGGGGCATTAGCCGCAAGCACTGCGAGGCGACCTTGGCGACGTATGGCTTTCCAAGGAGCGACGCCACGTCCGAGTTCACCTCTCTCGTCGGCATCTTGGCCACTTGCTTCGGACTTTCATTACGAGACGTCGAGCGCGGCGTCATCTTCTTCTCGATCGCGCAGCCGGTCACCGCTTTCGCGATGGAGTTCGCCTGGCCCATCGCTCTCAAACCAAAATGGCTGGATCTTTTCCGGCGGCTGCTTTCGGACGAGGCGGCGGCGCATGGCCAGGCCTACAAGCTCGCGGCCGACCTCGCGGCTGGAGAAAGCGGCGTGGACAGGGTGTTGACGTTCCTAGCGGAGCGCCACAACTCTGGATACACCGGCTTCAAGAACTCGCTGCCCCAAGGAGCGGGCCTGGATGATAGTGCCATGTCCCGCATCCGAGGACCCAAGGCGATGTTGCAGGCGCTATTTCGCCGAATCGACGTGTCGGTCACGACCTGATCAGCCTCGCTTGGACTAGGGGGCGTCGCCGCGGAAAGGCGCGTAGCGGCTCGGCCGGCTGGCTCATCTGGTGAGCTTTCGTTCCTGGCACAATCTAGCCGGACCATGACACAGCGCGCCCCGATTCCGGTGATCGACCTGTTCGCCGGGCCCGGAGGGCTGGGCGAGGGCTTCGCGGCACTTTCCGACCCCGACGGCGAGCGACGGTTCGAGGTCAAGGTGTCGGTGGAGAAGGACGAGGTCGCGCATCGCACGCTCTCCCTGCGCGCGCTGTTCCGCTCGTTTCCAGAGGGCAAGGCCCCCGACTGCTACTACGACTACGTCCGGGGCAAGATCACACGGGAGCAGCTCTTCGCGCATCCCGACGCTGCCGATGCCGGGCGGAAGGCCTTGGCCGAAGCCAGGTGCGCGGAGCTGGGGAAGACTCCGCCCCAAACCATCGACGTCTGGATCCGCAAGGCGGTGGGGGACGCGAGCGAGTGGGCCCTCATCGGCGGGCCGCCCTGCCAAGCCTACTCGCTGGCCGGCCGCTCGCGGCTCAGGCCGGGCAACGCCGAGGCGTTCGAGGCCGACAAGCGCCATTTCCTCTACACGGAATATCTCCGGATCATCAAGGTGTTCAGCCCCTCGGTCTTCGTGATGGAGAACGTCAAGGGAATGCTGAACTCGAAGCATGGCGGCTCGCCGATCTTCGACCGCATCCTGGCGGACCTACGCAGCCCCGGCAATGGCTCGACCTACCTCGTGCGCTCGCTCGTAGTCGACGGCGACGAGCCCGAGCCGCTCGACTATCTGATCGAGTCGGAGAAGTTTGGCGTCCCGCAGTGCCGCCACCGAGTGATTCTTTTCGGCGTCCGCTCCGACGTGGCGCAGGGCATGCCGAGCCACGCGTGCGAGGCAGGCAAGTTTAAGTTGAAAGCCGCGGGCAAGAGAGTGACCGTCGCGGCGGCGCTCTCCGGCCTCCCGCCCCTGCGGAGCCGCCTCTCGGTGAAGGAGGACTCGCATCGCCTTTGGCGCTCGGCCCTCAAAGCGGCGCCGGAGTCGCTGAGGCTTTGGCGCATGCCGATCCGGACGGATGTCGAGGAGATGATGGCCATGTCGTGGCAGGCGGCCGAGGCTTACGAGTCCCATGGCTCGCGCTTCGACGGCAGGCCCATCGCGCTCGGCGATGCGTTGTCGCCGCCGCTTCGCAAATGGATCCACGATGCCCGGCTCGGCGGCGTCGCCCAGCATGAGGCACGCTCGCACATGGCGTCAGACCTGCACCGCTACATGTTCGCGGCGTGCTTCGCCCGGCTGCAAGGCTATTCGCCGAAGCTGGGTTTGTTCCCGCCAAAGCTTTTGCCCGACCACGCCAACATGGAGAGCGAAGCCGTCCCGTTTGTCGACCGTTTCCGAGTCCAGCTCGCGGGCGAGCCGTCGTCCACGGTCGTGTCGCACATCTGCAAGGACGGCCACTACTTTATCCACCCGGATCCCGCGCAGTGCCGAAGCCTGACGGTGCGCGAGGCCGCGCGCTTGCAGACCTTCCCCGACAACTACTTCTTCGAGGGCAACCGCACGCAGCAATACCACCAAGTCGGCAACGCCGTGCCTCCTTGGCTTGCGCGGCAGATCGCCGAGGTGGTGTTCGACTTCATGCAGGCTGCGAGGCTCTGATTTCTCCGCGCTGCTCCCACCCTTCGATCCATTGGGCAAGAGACTCGGAAAGTCGATCAAACACCGTCTGGTCGCGCGTCGCGCACTCCCATACCGTTAGGACTCGCCACCCGTCTGCCAGCAGCGCGTCGATCGCTCGCATATCGCGGGCGACATTGCCATGGAGCTTGTCGCGCCAGAATCCGGGCCGAGTTGACGGCACTTTCGCGTTCTTGCAGCCCGAGTGCATATGCCAAAAGCAGCCATGCGCGAATATGGCCACCTTGCGTCCTGGCAACACGATGTCCGGCGCGCCGGGAAGGTCTCGGCGGTGCAGCCTGAATCGATATCCCGCTGCGAAGAGCGCGCGCCTCACAATCATCTCGGGCTTAGTGTTTTTGCCCAGGATGCCGGACATCATCCGGCTCCTGACCGCGGGCGCTACGACATCTGTCATCCAAAAATTTTCGGCGCAGACTGCCGTTCTACGAACGTGGCGACCACGATGATGATCCTGCTTCTAGGCTCCGTGGATTTCTGGAATGTTCGAGGCTGGCGCCGAGAAGGTCGATCCCATCACGATGTCACGGCACTCGGGCTTCTTGGCCCACTCGGAAAGCAGCCGGCCGTTGGCGGTCCGCAGGAAGATCTCGTTGACTTCCCGCGCCCATAGCGTGATCTGGGCCATGAGCTCCGGCGAGCCGCCTTGTTTGGCCCACACCCTTTCAAGATCCAGCCGGTCTCCCAGCTTCGCCGCCAGGACTGAGATGGCGTAGGTGGCGACGTTCGCCTGGCCCGCGACGAACATGGGCCTGGCGATCTTCGACGTGTCGCGAAAGAGCTTGGCCTTGGCGATCATGATCTTGTAGTCGTCCTTCGTGATCGGCTTGGGCTCCTCGCCCTCCTTGCCGGCGATGGAATCCATGAAGCGGTCGAAGTTCTTCTGCGAGCCCATGCTGACTAGGTCGGGCTTTTGGTCCCAGGCGTTGATGTATTTGGCCAAGTCGGTCTTCGTGATCCTGCGTCCCGGCGGAATGGCCTCCTTCAAGGCTTTGAGCCGCGCCGGCGTGGTGCCCTCGCGCGCGAGCATCGTGTTGTAGCTGCCGGCGGCGCGCTCATAGAACCAGCGGGACACCCCGTCGGGGCAATACACAGACAAGGACAGCCGCTCGATCTCGATGTGGAACGGTTTGTTGGCCGAGAGGTCCGACTGGCGCACGGCGTTCTGGCTGTTCGCGTAGCGCGAGATGTCGGAGACCAAGGCCTCCTCCTGGGCCTCGTCCTGGCTGTTCATTACGATGATCTTCGCCGGCACGAACACCGACGCCAAGTCGATCTCCGGGTGCTTGCGCTTGGCGAAGAAGATCGTCGCGGTTGTCTGTCCGCCGTTGACGATTTGCAGCCCCTTGATCCAGGAGATGCCCACGCCCCCGTCGGTCGTCTTTCCGAAGTGCAGCTCGTCGGCGACGATGACGATGCCGTTGTTGTAGGCCATGAACCTGCCCGGCTCGTTGCGCAGCGTGTTTTGGATGCCGGCGTTGACGCCCTTTCCCTGGACGTTCAGGAAGGACCGGACGTTGGCCTCCAACAGACGCGAGCCAAACTTCTCGTAGAGCAGGCGCAGCGCGTCGCCGGGGATCGCGGCGAGGGCGTAGCCATAATCCTGCTTCGCGCCGGGCACGAAGATGCATGGCAACGGCGAGCCCGAGGCCTCTACGAAGTCCACGAGCAGCTCGTCGCGCGGCTTGCCTTCCGACCAATGGCGAAACAGCCGCTCGATGTCCATGACTTCGAGGCGCACGGACTTGCCGGCAATCTCGCGTGTCTTGAAGCTTTTGGTCTTGGCGACCTTGTCGGTCAGCACGAAGATCCTGACCTGCTCCAAGTCGTCGTAGACGAGCTGGATGGTCTCGGCGAGGCTGCGCGCGTCGCTCGACTCCTCCAGCCGGGCCGCAATCGTGCCTCCGGCGCACATTGCCAAAAAGCGCAGGCACTGCTCGACCGCGGTCTTGGTCTCGGTGTCCGAAATGTTGGTGATCTCGTTGACGCCGTCGTACAGGCTCACGAACAGGTCCAGCTCCTCTCGCTCCATCGACATCGCGTAGCCGCTGAGCTTCAAGTTGGCGTTGCCGACCCGCCCCTGAAAGTGGCACGCGGACGGCTCGTGCGTCATGCCGATCTCAGCCATATGCGCCATGACGATCTCCGAGAACGCGATCTCCTCGAACGGCGCGCCCTCGCTCATCTGCGCCCGCACCTCGGACTGCGTCTCGCGCAGAAATTCCAACAGCTTCATGCTCACAGCGCTCCCAGTCTTTTCAACGCCTCGTCCATCCCGACACTGGGTCCCGGCGCGCAGTCCAAGTCGATCTCATACGACGCTCTCACGATGCCGGCGGGCACCCGCGATGGCGTCAGCCTTGGAAAGCTCGGCCCAACCTCGACGATGCGCGAGGCGGCGTGGACGAACCGCCGCACATACCGGCTGGCGTCGGAGTCGAAGTAGCCGGCGGCGACGAGCCGCTCTGCGAGCACGCGATCGCCCTCCTCGTCGCCCCTGGCCAGGTCCCGCAGCGTCTCGACGAAGTCGTGCAACGACTGCCCGGTCCCGACTTGGCGCAGGCGCACGCAGGCCACGAACAGCGGCTGGCGGGCCATGTCGTCGAGCTGGTCCAGTGATCCGATGCGCGCGGGGAAGCCGACGGCCGACAGCGCGCATTTGACCTCGATCCCGCCGGTCCCGATCTCAAAGTCCCGCAGCCCGTCGACGGGGCCCAGCCAAGCCTCGCACGCGATCGCGGCGGGCAGCCCGGCGTCGATGATCGAGGCGAGGACGATGAGCTCCCCGACCAGCCCAATCTCCTCGTCGGGGCCCAGGCTCTGCGCGCCTTTGCGCATGAACTCCTGCCAGGCGCGGACGCGTCCAATGAACACGCGCAACAGCCGAGCCCCGTCGGCTCCCGCCTCGGCGTCGAGCGCGCCTGCCACGTTCGCCACCATCGTCGCGAAGAGCTCTGAGCCGCCCGAGGGCGCACGGGCCAGGGCGATCCATATCACGCCGTCGCCGTGCGGATCGACGCGCTCGACCGAGAAGCCTTGGCCGTCGGGAAGCTTCTCCGCGGTGGGCAGGGAAGCGCCGGGGAATGAGGCGAGTAGCGCCTCTTGGTTTCCAGGAAAGCGCCGCCCGGCGCTGAGCTGGCATCCGCCGGCGGGCGTGACCGGAATCGTCCGCCATCCAGGCTCGTCTGCCGCTCCCGACAGCGACTGCCACGCGACCGCGCACTCGTCAGTCGGCCGGGCCATATTCGGTCTCCCAGAGAAGGTGGTCCACCTTGTATTCGACTTTTACCCCTGAGGCGCTCGTCGGGAAGCTCGCGCCGAACGCGACGATCGGCGCGGTCCTGCCGCCGAAATTGCCCTCGGCCCTCGTGGGATCCAGGAGATAGAGCAACAAAACGCCGCGCTCCAAGGCCGGCGGGACGCCGTCCGCACCTTTGCCGCGCACGCGCCTGACGGCCGGGCCGTTGGGGGCCTCAGGCGGCTTCGGCTTGGCGCCGTCGCTTTGACGGCCAGGGTCGGGCTTCCACGCCTTGATGGTCGACTCGAGGGCGGCGCTCCAAGCGGCCTCATTGAGGTCGATCGCCTCATCGCGCGGCGACAGGAGCCTCCCTATGGAGTAGCGGTCTTTGATGCCGGGATCGGCCTTGCGTTGCAGCGGATTGACCGCCAGGCCGCCAGGAAGGGCAAAGGCGTCAGACGCTCCGCCGCCGATGACCGCGACCGTCCATGAGGTCAACTCGCCAACATGGGCCATGGAGCGCACGAACTTTTGCAGCAGGTCGCTGTTGACCTTGCGCGCTTTGTGATGCGTCGCGTAAGCCTCGAAGAACTCGGCGACGGCCTCTCCCGGCACGCCATTCCATAGGAACCCCTTCCACTCCTGCGTTGAGCCACCGCGAGTCCTGATGGGATCGCTCTCGGTGGGCGCTCCCATTGCGACGACGAGCCGCTCGAAAGCCGCCAGGTTGTGGTCTAGCGTGGCCGCGTCGTTGTGCAGCGAGACGGTCTCCAACAGCTCGCCGCTGAACGACAGTTGCAGACTTCGCGCGTTGCGCATCTTCAATGGCGAGGTGACCAGCAGGACCGAGTGGGACTGCACCCTGAGGCCGTATTCGAGGGGAGTGCCGCCACTCTCCGCCATGGCGTCGAACTCTCCGCGGAGCTCCTCGGCCGCGTCGGCGATGTGCTCGAACCACTCGACGAGATCCACCGTCGTATAGAGGCGGCAGAGGTCCACGTATCCCGGGCGGTAGCCGAACCAACGGCCCATCTGCATAAGCGTGTCATACATCTTCGTCGTCCTGACGAAGTAGCTCACGCACAGGCCCTCCAAGGTGAGTCCGCGAGACAGCTTGTCGCCGCCGATCGCGACGACTTTGAGCCCCTTGCCGGGCTCCGAGTAGTCAAGCGCGTCCTTGGCGGTTCCGTTCACGATCCGCACCTCGATGTCGGAGACCGCGTCAGGCAGCGCCGCCAACACCTCATCCCACGTCGGCACCAGCGGCGGCCCGCCCGGCTCGTGCACGCGCTCGGCGACCGCCGCGCAGGCGGGGACAAAATCACTCTCCCAAAGCTCTTTGAACTGGGCGACCAGCGCCTCGTGGTCGATCTCGCGCTTGAGCCTCTGCTTCATGCGCTTGACGGCCTCCTCGACTTGGGCGTGGACCTTGCCTTGGACCTGGGTTAGCCGCGTCACGTGGACCAGCATGGAGGAGTGCTGCGAGCCTTGCCCTCGAAGTCCGCGGACCGCGCAGGCGAGGGCGAAGGCGCAAAGCGCCTCCTGCAGGGACGGGGGGAGCGTCTCCTGCCCCATGTGGGTCGGCGTGTGGTCCTTGTTGTGCTTGGGCGGCATCCAGCCACCAGGCGCGTCCTTGTCGATGTTGTCGGACACGTCGCGCGAGAGGGGCAGGCCTCCCACTCGGCCCTCAGACGATCGCAAGCCGAACACGCGCGCGGGGCCGACGTAGTTCGAGGGCGCCGCGAGGTTCTTGATGAAAGCCCGTGGGAACAAGTCCGGGCCCTCGTCGGCGGTCTGGCCTTGGCGGTGGATGAAGATGTTGGCGAAAGGCGTGGCGGTGTAGCCGACATACGCCTTCTTCGCGAACGAGTGCAGGATGGTGCGGATGAGCCTGTTGATGGCCTTGGGCTCGTGCTCCTCGTCAGGGTTGCCCTCCGCGTCGAAGAATTGCTCTCCGGTGTCGACCGAGGCGTGGTCGGCCTCGTCGTCGATGACGAGCAGCGGCAGAGCGCCGACGATGGGGCGGCCGGTCGTCGGGTCCTTCGTGTCGGCGACGTGGCCGCGAATCCATTTGAGCAGCTGCGTCAAGACCGTCTTCTGCTTTTTGACGACAAACAGCCAGGGCCGCTGCTCCGGCGTGATGGCAAGGTTGGCGGCGGCGCGCGTGTTGAAGTCGCCGTTGTCGGCCCGCGTCGTCATGCAGTTGGGCGAGATCGACGGGTCGCTGTCGATCTCGCCGACGCCGATGGGCTTGCCCGGATCGCGGTTGGGCGAGGTCTCGTAGCCGAGGAAACTCTCCTCGAGCCGGATTTGCGTTTGCGAGCGCAGGTTGTTGTGCAGCCCCGCCAGCACGATGATGATCTTGTAGCCCGCGTCCGCCGCCTTGCAGACCAAGCCCGAGTAGTTGCCGGTCTTGCCCGATTGCACATGGCCGACGACTAGGCCGCGACGGTCCCACGCGCCCGCGCGCTTGGGGTCTTCGAGCAAGCCCAGGATGCCGTCGGTGGAGTCGTCGAGCGCGCCGACGACCTCGGACGAGATTTGCCGCTCGATGTATTGCTCGTAGCGGCGCCAATAGCGCCAGTCGCTCTTGCGGGCGGCGTCGAGCCATTTGAGGTGCCCCGCCTTGTCTTCGAGTGTGGAGTCCTTGCCGATCCAGCGGCTGTATCGGCGAACCAACTCCGCGACGGCCACCTCCTGGTCGATAGGCTCGCCGCTCGAAGGCTCGATCATCATCGCCGCCAGCCTCACCTTGTCGGAGATGAGAGCGGCCGTGAATTTGCTCTTGTCCCCCTCGGAGCGCAGCAGAGTCTGGGCGATGGCGATCGCGTCCATTGTCGATTTGTTCGGTTCACTCATGGTGTCCCTGGATGGTTGTTTTGCCCGGGCTCGCTAGGCAGCGCCGCGATGAGGTCCGGATAGTTTTGAAACGGCTCGGTCGTCGAGAGCGCCTTCTTGGCGCGCTCGTCGCTCATCGCGCGCCGGCCCACCATGTCGGCGTAGAGCGCTTTGAGCACATCGACGACCGCGGCGGTCGGCTCGCCCGCGAAGCCCGTGCGCGGCGTGTCCTTGTTCTCGGCCGTGTCGAGCCAGATGCGCTGCACCGGGACGGTCTCCTCGACCACCCGCAGCATTGCCCGGATGAGGGGCGCGTGCTCGGCGGCGGCGCCGAGGGTCGCCGCGACGGCCGGATGCTTTTCGTCGATGCGGTAGCGCGCGCCGGCGTTCGTGCGCTCCACGCGCCATGCCTGCTCAATCGGGCCGCCGACTCGCGGCTGGGTCGGCGAGCCGCGATACGCGAACACCTTGCGCGCCTGCTCGCGGGTGTGCTCGGCGAGCTTGGTAAGCCAAGGGCGCAGCGACACTGGCGGCCTGGCGATCGATTTTCGGATGTCGATCTTCCACGCGGCGTCTGCCGTGTTCGGAATGTCGAGGCGGATGCGCGCGAGCCGATACGGCTCCTCGCGATTCCACGCGCGGCCCGGCCCGAGGCCCAGCCAGCCGCCCGCGACGAGCAGCCGCTCGTTTCGGTACACGTAGAAGCCCTGCTGCGCGTTCCAGCCGTCGGGGCCAGCGGCGCGCTCGAACTCCTCGGGGGACAGCTTGTCCTTGTGGGGGAGGACGTGGCACTCCACCGCGACGGTGACGGCGTCGGCGCTGGATCGCGCGATCGGGGAGTTCCAAGGCTTGGCCGGGTGGCCCGACATGAAGGGATCCCAAGGCGCGACGGGCCGGCCATTGATGAGGATGCGCAGGCGAGCGCTCGGGCCTTCGAGCAGGCGGTGGAACACCATCGCGAGATGGGCCTCCACGCGGTCGATCAGGTCGACGAAATCGTCGGCCGTGTAGGCCTTGGTCACGACCCGGTCCATTGCCTCCCAAAGGACGAGCGTGCCGGACGACTTGTCCGACAAAGTGGCCAAGAAGGCCTCGGACCCGGGAGCCGGCCCCTCGAACAACAGCCAGCCGCCGGAAGGGTCTCGCGCGAGCGCGTCGAGGTCCCAACGAAGGCAGGAGCGAGCGCCAGCCTTGGCGCTCGCGACAGTCAGCCGTCGGCACTGGGAGAAGGACGCGGTTTTGAGGCCCATCCCGAAGCGGCCGAGGTCGCCAGGATGGCGCTCGTCGAGCGGGCTCTTGTCGCCGAGAGTCATGGCGCTTTCAAGCTCCGCGTCGGACATACCGCGGCCGTCGTCGAGCACGGTGACGCGGCTCTCGTCCCCGGCCCATGCGAAGCCGACATGGACCTCCGAGGCGCCGGCCGAGACGCTGTTGTCGATGATGTCGGCCAGCGCCGCGGCCGTCGAGTAGCCCAGGCCCCGCAGGGCCTCCAACATGGCTCCCGCGCGGGGCGGGGCGTTGCGCGATCCGCCCGTCATTGCCAATACCCCTTTCCAGGCAAATGTTCGAACCCCAGCGCCATGAGGGACCGGATCAGCTTGCGGTGCCGGTTGTCGATTGCTTTCGTGAGGCTCACCCAGATGGTCGTCTCCTCGCCCCGCGTGGTTTGCTCCACCGGGATGTCCAAAAGGGCCGCCTGCCGCAGGACCCGCTCGACTGCGGTGAGCCGCTTGCCGCCCTCGGTTCGCACGACGATCGGCGGGCGCGTTGCCGCGGCGCGCGCGAGCGGCGCGACAGGTGCAGCCGCAAATGCCTCGCCGTCGCCGTCATCGCTTTGGTCTGCCGGCTCCAAAGGTCTATGCCTCTCGGGAGCCAGCGACCATTGGGCAAGGCGGGCGAGGCGCGTCGGATGTTTCAGCTTCGTTAGAGCTTTCGATTCGATTTGGCGGATGCGCTCCCTCGTAATGTCGAACAGCGCGCCAATCTCTTCAAGCGTTTGGGGCTCGTCGATGCCCAAGCCATAGCGCAGTCGAACGATCTTCTCTGGCCTGGTTCCCAGTTCGGCGAGCAGCTCGTCCAGAGTTCTGCGCAGCTCCGTGGCCGAGATCACTTCAAAGGGATCCGGATCCTTGGACGCCTCTACGGTCGGCTCGTCGTCGAGCGAGTCGATGGGCAGTGGCGCCGACGATGCCCGAAGCAGCGTCTCGACCTTTCTCCATTCGTGGCCCACAAGCTTGGCCAACTGCTGGATGGTCGGTGGCCGCCCGGTCTTCTTCTCGAAAGCCTCGGCCTCGCGGGGAAAGCGCTGCGCGATTTCGTAGACGTGGACTGGCAGTCGTATCGCCAGAGAGGAGTCGGCGATCGAGCGCAAGATCTGTTGTCGGATCCACCAGGTCGCCATCGTCGAGAAGCGAAATCCTCGTCGCCAGTCGAACTTGTCGACGGCGCTCACGAGTCCGATGTTTCCGTCCTGGATCAGGTCGTCCATCGGAACGCCGGAATACATGTATCTCTTGGCCAGTGAGATGACCAACCGCAGATTGGCTCGGACCATCCGGCCTCGCGGCGCCATCAAGGAGCGGATTGCTCGCGCGTATGTGGCGCCCTCCGCGGAGCCGTCCGCCGCCGCGTCGCATAGCCCGATCAAAAATGATCGGCGAAGCGAGCTCGATGCGAGCGCGGCGCGAATCTGCGATTCGGAACCTGCTGTGCCACTGCCAATCAGCGTCGCAAGCTCTTCGGCCAGGGCAAATGCGTCAAGCGCCTCCTCGTTAGCTGTCGTCGGGCCAAGCTCGCCTTCCTCGTCGTCGCGGTCGGCTGCTGGATCCGGCGCGCCGATCGGAGGCTCGGTCTCGACGGCGACCAAGTCGTCGAGGCCCGCGGCGTCTATGGGCGCTGTGGCCTCGCGAGGGCTCGACACGATCGAGTTGATTGACCGCTCTCCGCGGCGTGCGCTGCCGATGGAGAGCCGTAGCCATTCGATCCCGGCAGGCCAGCGCGAGAGCGCGTCGATCGCGGCGTCGGCTGCGCGATCCATTTCCCGGCCAAGCCCCGCCTCCTCCTCGGCGGACAGAAGGACGGTGCGCTGCGCCTCGCGCATGTAGAGGCGGATGGGCTCGTTGTGGCGCGAGCGCAAGTTGTCGAGAAAGGCAAGAGCGTCGTCGACGGTTTCGGCCACCTCGGGGGACTCCTCGGGATCGACAAACGCTTCGGTGCTGTCGAATGGGGTCCGGCATTCGAAACGCTCGTCGCTCTCCGCGCCCATGTCGTTGATGACCACGCCCAACAGCGTCTCGGTGGCCTGATTCCGCGCGCCATTGGCGTCTCGGCAAACATCCTCAATGGCTTGCTCGGGAACGCTGCCCTCGCGACTCGCCCGCAACAGAAGCGCGCGAATTTCGATGCGGCCCTCGGCGTCTTGCGCGCGGAGCATCGGAGCGGCATGGAAGGGCAGGTCCGCCTCGAAGTCGGCCCAGTCCGCGGAGTCGTCCAAGGCGACATGCCGGCCAATGGCCTCCTGCGTCGCGACGTGCGCGATGGCTGCGGGCCGATCGTCGATCGGCGGAGCAGACTCCTCCTCCGCCTCCCAGCCGGAGAGGTCCAACGGCTCGCCATCGTCTTCGAAATCTAGCTTGGCCGGCGGGACGTTAACCACCGAGCTGGACGCCGCTGATTCGGTCGGGACCTGCGGGGAGGGCGCTGACACCGGCGAAGGCGCCGCGTCTTCAAGCCCGTTTGGCGAGATGTCGGGGACCATTTTCTCGCCCTCGGACGGTCCGCCGACGAGAGCCTCCTCAGGCGTCGCAATCGATGATTCGTGGGGCGCTTCGCTCGGCGGCTGGACAAACGCTACTACCTGCCGCGTTTGCTGGCTCAGAGCCAGCTCGATTGCCGCCGCGGCCTCTGGCGCGCCGCTGGCGACCGCGATTTCCAGGGCGCTCCTCCCAGACGGGTCCAAGGCGGTCAAATCCGCGCCCGCGTCGGCAAGCAATCGACAGACTGCCGACTTGTTGCGCGCCGCGGCGATCATCAGCGGCGTCAGCCCGGTCTCGTCCCTTGCGTTCGGATCGTCGCCTCGGGCGATATGCAGTCTGACCGCCGTCTCCGCGCCAGCCCAAACCGCCATCTTGAAAAGACGGTGGATAGGGGTAGTGGCGCGGGCGGCGTCGACGCTCATCCCAAGCGCTCTGGCGAAGACGGACGGGCGCGGCCGCGCCGGAGCGGGGCAAGCCGCCAGCGCCACCTTCGGCCGTCGTCAACGCAACGGGGTGAGGCGCTCGCGGGACAGCGGCCGCGCCAAGCGCGGCTGGCTCGGGAGCTAGGCGGGTGGTGTCTTTCTGACGGGTGTCGGTCGGAAGGCCGCCGCCCAGGATGGCCTGGACGACGAGCTGTCGCTTTGGCCATGAGGGCTCTTGTTAGAAATATATTTAAACAATTCTACAGTTCACTGGGCGCCCGCCCGCGTTTTCGGGATCCTCATACGTGAGCACGAGCACGGATGCTGATGTCCCTGGCGCGCGATTTGATCAAGCTGTGCGAGGGACAGTAGAAGATCTCCCTCAGCGACCTTGAACAAACGACCGCTGTGGGAGAGTCTCTTTTCGACCAAGATCAGAGACCAACACAGTGTGCCATGCCCTCCTGCACGACCCGAAGTTCCTCGCGCTGCTGCCCTGGCGCTTCAACATGGGCAAGCGCTGACGCCAAGCCAATCGCAGCGCAAGGACGCGGTCTATTGACCGCTTACGGTTCATCGGCACGACGAGTCTGGGACCCGGCAAGCCGCTCGATCCATGGCCCAAGGGGGCCAGATGGCTCTAGGCTTGCGTATTCCGATGGATTCCACCGCTGTCCAGTTCAAAGGCGCAACCGGTTTCGATCTACTTCCGCCGCCCTATTTCTATGCCGTCTTTTGTCAATCGTCGGCGTAGAGCTGTCCAAGGCGGTGGGCAATTCGCGTCTAGCGCCCAGGATGTTCTGCCCGCCTTCGCCTGCGCCGCCTTCGCTGAATCTGGCAGGACCAATGTCAGCAATGTGCCGTTGAGCAGGCCGTCGCGTCGCGGTTTCAAAAAGTTCCGGCCGGCCAGGAGGCGACAGGTGGTAGCCCCTAAGCAGACGCTCGAGACTCCCAACCCGACGGCGACGGACCTACAGAAGCGCTAGCTAGGCCCGCCAAATTCTGGTCCGGCGGCACCATTCAAATCTCAGTCCGCCTACGCACGCGCTCCGCTTTCGTAAAGAATGTCGGTAAAGACGAAGCGACCCCGAATGCCGGAGCCCCGACAGTCGATTGGCCCGGAAGGGAGTTCCACCGAGTGCGTATCCATTACCTGAGCGCCCAGGGCGTTCTCGAAGTAGAGCAAGGTTCGCTCCCCGTTTTTTTTGGGGCTTTTCCTTTTTCCCCCCCGGCCCCCCCCGGCGGGCCTCCCCTTTTTTTCCCCCCCCATCCCCCCCCTACGGGGGGGGGGGGGGGGGGGGGGGGGGTTTTTGGGGGGGGGGGGGGGGGGGGGGGTTTTGGGGGGGGGGGGGGGGGGGGGGGGGGGGGGGGTTGGGGGGGGGGGCGGGGGGGGGGGGGGGGGGGGGGGGGGGGGGGGGGGGGGGGGGGGGGGGGGGGGGGGGGGGGGGGGGGGGGGGTTTTTGGGGGGGGGGGGGGGGGGGGGGGGGGGGGGGTGGGGGGGGGGGTGGGGGGGGGGGGGGGGGGGGGGGGGGGGGGCGCGGGGGGGGGGGGGGGGGGGGGGGGGGGGGCTTTTTGGGGGGGGGGGGGGGGGGGGGGGGGGGGGGGGGGGGGGGGGGGGCGGGCCGGGGGGGGGGTTTGGGTTTTGGGGGGGGGGGGGGGGGGGGGGGGGGGGGGGGTGTTTTTGGGGGGGGGGGGGGGGGGGGGGGGGGGGGGGGGGGGCCCGGGGGGGGGGGGGGGGGGGGCGGGGGGGGGGGGGCGGCCCAGCTCCGCGAGCTAGAGCGCAGCCTGCCATCTGCTTGGTTGGGCTTCGCGGCGTTCCGGCTCCTGGCAAGAGGGTCGAAGCTGCCGCTGGATGTGGATCTTCTGATCCTGACCTCCAATCGCATTCTCGTCGTCGAACTGAAGAACTGGGCCGGAGACATCGAGTACTCCGCCGGGCAGTGGATACACAAGGGAACGCCCAAGAAGTCGCCTGTGGAAGTCAATGACAACAAGGTGCGCGTCCTGAAGGGCTTCATCAAGGACAAAGACTCGGCGCTCACGGTTCCGTTCATCGAGAACCTCGTCGTTCTTTGCCACCCGCAGTGCCGGTTGGTGGGCTTCCCCGACGAAGAGAAGCGCTTTGTCATGACGCTCGCCGATTTCTGTCACGCGGCGTCCGACCCCGCTCGGTACCGGACGAAATTTCCAGATACCCCTGTCGGCCAGCCGTTCAGGTCCAAGGACCCCTCGTCTGAACGGCAGAAATACGAGCGTATCTTCTCCAACAGAAGCGACGGCATCCTGCAGCGGCGCATGGTCCTGCACGGCTTCGAGCAGGCCGACACAATGGCCGACTACGAACACCCGAGGAAGATTTGGGCCGAGTTCCGTGCCCAGCACAGGGAGAACCGCGGCTCTAAGGCGCTACTACGCAAGTGGAACTTCCAGGAGCTGGCGGGCGGAGGTGCATCGCCCGTGGAGCGCCAGTCCATCGGGCTGCGGGAACTGCGGCTGAATGAAATGCTCCGCGTGCAGGCGCCTGAGCTGCACGCCGACCTGCTGGAGCCCGTGGGCTCGGCGACAGCCGACGATGTCACGACCAATTTCGTCGAGGCCTACCGGTTGCCTGGCAGTATCGAGCGCCTTGCGGAGCACCTGGATCGCCAGCCGGAGATGCCGATCGAAGAGCGGCGCGCGCTGGCGTTGGGCATCCTGGCCCGCTTCGCGAAGCTGCACACGCTCGGCATCGCCCACAGGGATATCACGAAGAAGACATTGTGGGTCATGGAGCCGGCGCGCGTCATCCTGTCGACCTTTGCCGCCGCGCGTGTGCCCGAGGCGCTAACCGTCGGTGCCCACCGATTCGAGTTGGAGACCGGCTCAATCGACCTTCCCGAAGACGACGGCGCAAAGGCGCGGAAGACGGCCAACGATCCGTGTGCCCGCGATGTCTTCCTGCTGGGCGTGCTGGTCTTTGAGATGCTGGAGGCCCAGGAGTTGGAGCGGGTGAATCGCGTACCGCTCTATGACACTAATCTGGCGCTTCGACTGCCCGCTCTTGCACCTTGGTACGAGCGCGCGATGGATTGGGACCCTTCGGCGCGGTATCGGTCGGCGGTCGAGGCGCTGGACGCCTTGAACGAGTGTCTTGCAGTCGAGAGGGGGCCCACGGTGTCCGAAGCAGACTTCGAGCCATACGCGACTGCAGCCAGCCCTTTCATCCTGCCGATGAAGCAGCAGTTGGCCTCCGTCGGCGGCAAGATGGTTTACCTCTCCGAGCGCGACGGAGCCAAGGTTCTCGTGAAATGCTGGACGAACCTGAAGTACGACGCCAAGTATGCGACCCGGAACCTGCGGCTGCTTGGCTTCCTGCAGAGGGCGCGGTCGCTGCGCCAATCGGCCTTCGATGCCGCTCCAGAGGTTCTGGACTTCGGCATCGGCCAGTTCGGCCTGATCCTCGTCACCCGCTGGGTCGAGGGCGAGACGCTGGCGGCCTGGCTCTCCACCGAACCCAGCGCACAGCGTCGCGCAGCCGTAACCTTGTCGCTGTTCAACGCCGTTTGCCGCCTACATGCGCTGGGCCTGAGCCACGGAGATCTGAAAGCCGAAAACATCGTTGTTGCCAAGGCGAGTGAAGGCGAGGACGAACGCGCTGTTCTGCTTGACGTGCCCGACCTCAGCGCCGACGGTGACGAAGGGCTGACTATCGGCAGCGTGTCACCCGCCTTGGAATCGGCTTCGCCGAAGCATCGCGACCTTTACGCAGTGACCCAGATTGGCCTGGAGCTGTTGAGCGAGGAGTTTCCCAATACCCGGAGGGACGCCGAGCGTGCACTGAAAATCGACGAAGCGCCGCCGCCCGTCGAGCTCCTGGCGGAGACGCTGAAGGGGGAACTGGCTCCCCCCGCAGTCGATACGACACCTACCTACTTGGTCTTGTTGCGGCGACGTGGCCGGGACGTGCCGGCGCCTCGCGATCTGGACAGCAACAATGGCGAGTTCTCGGTGGGTATCATTCGCGACGAATATGCCGGCGAGCAGCGATTCATCCTGACAGGAGTCAGGCAACAGCTTTTCATCAAGTTCGACCTGACGCGGCGGATTGCCGTCGATGCGAACTTGAAGGACGTCGGCCACCAAGACTTTGTCAGCGCGTACAAGAGGCGCAGCTTTGCGTTTCGCGCGAAGGTCCGCGTCGCCTGGCACGACACGGCTGATGCCATCGCGCTGGGAGAGGACCTGTACGAGCAGTACCTCGACAGCCTGCCTGAAGGCGATGCGCAGGATGCCGGGTGGCGTCGCCCTGCTGTCGATCCCTATGCCGAAGGCACCGCGCGCACGAACGAGCTTCGGAGCATCTCTGCCGGCGAGCTTTGGAACGCCCTGGCCAGCACGGACGAGATGAGCGGCGCGTCAATAACCGTCCGTGCCGGCGCGCGCCAAGTGCCGGAGGGCAGCGGCAGCTGGCTCATTCCTTTCGACCTTGAGCGTGGCGTTCTCGACTTCTCCGAGGACGAGCGCATCGAGCTTCTCGAGCGCGGCTATGACCCGATGGACGGGGAGGAGCGCTGGTACACAGTGGGCATCGTCGCATCGGACATCGGCAAGGATCTCATCCGGGTCCAGCAGACCGGTTTTCGCTTCGGCCCCAAGGAAGGCATGTCGCTGTTCTTGCGCGGCGCACTGGAGCGGTCTGCCTCGGAGCGCCGAGTGGCTGCCATGAACCGTGTCCTGGCGGGGGGCGCGCTCATTCCGAAGATCGTCGACTACTTCGACCCCGATACGGACCTGATGCCGCACCGCGTCGAGGTTGGCGAACTGGGCGACTTGTCGGAGTACGCCTTAAACCCGCAACAAGAAGAAGCGCTTCGCACCGCAATCTCCTTTGGCCCTGTGTCGTTGCTTCAGGGGCCGCCGGGGACGGGCAAGACGAAATTCATCGCGTCTTTCGTGGACCTGGTGCTCTCGCGTGGCTTAGCCAGCAATGTCTTGCTCGTCAGCCAATCGCACGAAGCAGTCAACAATGCGATGGAGAATGTTGTCGAGCTGAGCCGAAAGAACGGCAAGGGCGACACGATGGTGCGCATCGGTTTGCCGTCGATGGTCTCGCCGCTCCTCAAGCCCATCCAGGAGGATGCGCTTCGACAACGTTACCGCGAGACCTTCGATGCCGAGATGAAGCAGCGCGTGCGCGCGGTTGGGTACGCGATGGGGCTGCCGAAGGAGTACGTCCATACCGCAGTGGAAATGCACACGAGTCTCGGGGCGCTGCTGGAGCGGATGGCGCACATCGAGCGCACAGCGGCCGCGACCGATGACGGACCGGATCCCTCCGCCACGCACCTGCAGCGATTGCGCGAAGTCTTCGTTGAGATCGCGTCTGCCCGGTTCGGAATCGATGCCAGGTCCACCGACGACTTGGGTGCAGTGCTGGATGCGGAACTGGCCGAACTGGCGGCAATGCATGACTCGCCGAGTCCGGCGAAGTGCGAACGGGTGGGCCAGATCGCTCGACTCTCGACGGAGTTCTCCCAGGTACTTCGCAACCCTCGCTCCAACTTCACTGCCTTCCTGGCCCGCAGTGCCAAGGTTGTTGCTGGCACATGCGTCGGAGTCGGCAAGCACGCGCTAGGCATCGTGGACCTCGACTATGACTGGGTCATCGTGGACGAGGCCGCACGGGCGTCGCCGATGGAACTGGTGGTCGCGATGCAGGCTGGAAAGCGAGTGCTGTTGGTCGGTGACCATCTTCAACTTCCGCCGAGCTATCCGATGGTAGTCGAAGAGAGTGCTGCGCAGTTGTTGGGCATCTCGCGTGGTGAGTTCCGACGGATCAATAACTTCCAACGGGCCTTTTCGTCCAACTACGGCAAGGCGGTCGGTCGGACACTGCTACGGCAATACCGCATGGCCAGTGCAATCAATCGCGTCGTCTCGCACTGCTTCTACAAGGACGCACTTGAGGTGGGCAGAGACGCGCCCGGACCCGAATACGACGAACTGCCAGACTTCCTGACAAAGCAGGTCGTCTGGGTCGATACCAGTGACTTGGCTCGGAGCGCGTTCCATCGAAGTGCGGGCACGCACGAAGGTGCGCTCGAGAACGAAGCCGAGGCCGTGGCGGTCACCGACATCGTCAGAAGTATCGCCAAGTCAGGCGACTTTCTTCGGCGAACCCGCGAACTGGACAGCGACAGGCACCCGCCGATCGGGATCATCGCGATGTATGCCGCGCAGCGCGACCTGATTCGCCGGAAGCTGGAGCAGGCGGACTGGGCTTCCGATATTCGCGACTTGTACAGCGTAGGTACTGTGGACAGCTACCAAGGCAAGGAGAACCGAATCATCATCCTGTCAGTGGTGCGCAATGACAGCTCGAAGTCCATTGGCTTCCTGACAGACCCTGAGCGGATCAACGTCGCCATGTCGAGAGCCAAGGACCGCCTCATCATTGTCAGCTCTACGGCAATGTGGCAGGCTCACCCTAAGAGTCCAATGCACAGCGTTCTCGACGAGGTCAAGAAGCTTCAATCGGTGGATGAGGCCGCGATTCTCCCGTCGCAGGAACTGAAGCGGAGCATTGCCCATGCGTGAACGCTTCAATACCGTCGCAGTCGCTATTCCGGCCCAGCAGTTTCACGTGAGGTGCCATGTCTCGATCGAACGGCAAGTTCCAGTCATGACGGACTTTGCCGTGCGTCTGCTGCACCTCGCTGGGCCGCTGGAAGTTGGCAGTATGCAGGAGTACTTCGGGCTCAGCGGCAACGAACTCATCGACCTTCTCGAACTGCTGCGCGGTGAAGGTCTGGTGGAGGAATCCGGTGGCAGGTTCGCCCTCACCGCCTATGCCGAGGGACGCTTCGTCGGCTCCAGTGATGGCTTGCCGCGGTTCACCAGGATCGCCGAACGCAAAAGCCTGCCGGTCTTCGAGCTCCTTTCGTACACGCCTATCCCGAAGACGCTATCCGGAACGTATTGGGACAACGCACTCGAACTCGACTGGGCTTCCGACGAAGAAGGGCACGGCCAGACTGTTGAGCGCGCCGAGGCCGCATTCCACAAACACTTCCTGGACATCGAGCGCTTCCAGCAGGACGAGGAGTGGCGCCGAGCCTTCTCCTGCTACAAGGTGGACAGCATTACGTCCGGACGCCCATTCAATGTCCCGCTTCCAGTCCACTTCGACGTGGATCTCGATGGGAATGTCGAGTTCGATGTTGACCAGCAGCTCGACCTGCTCCCGGATGAACTGCGTTCGCGTGTCAGGCAACTCACGGCGGACCGGATTGGGAGCCTGAAGGCGCACAGCGACAACTTCAAGGGGTTCGTCAGCTTCTTCGAGGATGGCCTTTTGGCTCGGTACCTCCCTAGCGGCAGTGTGGCCACGAAGCCAGCGAACGCGATCGTCCAGTCCGGACGCAAGCTGGTACTGCGCAAGACGCCGGACTTCGACTTTCCGCGCTACGTGCGCGAGGTTCATGCGGGCGCTGACGGCGAGGTGTATGACGACAAGCGAAGCCGTGCCCTACTTGGCGCCCTATACATGCCGAAGAATCAGGATCGAGTCGTGGAGGCGCTTGCATCTGCGGCGGATCACTTCAAGAACGCGGCGACCGCCGACACGAGCTTTCCGTCAGAGATTCTTTGGGTCATTCCCGACACCGACTTGTGGGGCCGCACGGAGCTTGTACGCGGGTTCATCGAGCGATTGAACTCCGCGGTCGGCAAGGCATGGGGCGAACCTGTCGAGGTCGTAGGGATCGCTCCGGCGCCGCAGGACGAAACAGTCGAGCGCGTACGAAAGCGCGGCAATCTTCTGTTGGATGCTGGCTTCAGCGAGGTCTTCCTCGGCCCTCCGATTGCGACGTTGGAGCGCTTTGAAGGGATGGTCTTGCCTGGTGTGTATGGCGCGGCTATGTACCAATGGAAGGTGCCCTCGATGGATGTCCTGAGCGTACCGGTGGGCTTCGGGACCCGCTCGCCGATCTCGCTTCGCCGGCTGGCGGCGCTTGCGCGTAACGCCGGGTCAAGCAAACTTCACCGCATCAGGCGAGGGTCGGGCAAAGACGGCGAAGACAAGAAGCTGAAGTACGCCGCCGCGTCTTCTTCTGACTTCCTTTACCTTGAAGCCTTTATCGCTGAGTAGTAGCTCCTCGCGAATCGAGTTCACCCACCCCGGACTTTCCTGTGCCGCCCTCGTGTCTGTCGACGCAAAGCAAACCGCCGGGAGTACGCATTCGCCGACCTAGTCAGACCGCTCTGGGTCGGGGGAGAATCTACGATTTCTGCTCTCGAGCTGCCGGTTCCGATCATCAACCTGACGGTCACCTGGATGGATCCTCTCGTTCCGTTCCTGCCGATACTTGACCGCCCCCAGACGAGCCGGCGGGCTCGGCGTTGTCCGCTCAATTCGCGAGTGACTGACCAAGGCCGATTCAGTGGCGGGTTTAGATCGGAATCTCTGGTGCTTTTGGTCCGTAACACGCTCAAGGCGCCCATGGCACGGTCGCTGACTCATCCATGGGCCTCAGCTCGGGCCTTGTAATCACCTGCACAAACGGCTCGTCATCACAGCCGACCTCGCGCATCCAACTGCTGCAGCCCCAGAGTGGCATGGAGCACACACGGGGACCAGGTCGATTGCGGCACAGCGCCGAACTGCCATGGCTGGCCATGCCGTCAAAGTGGACGCAGTACCAACAGGGCGTTGGCTCGGACAGGTAGGGCTGGAAGGACATGTCCGCAGTTTGACCACGCGGTGGCTCGCAGAATGAGCTTGTGGTCAGGCAGGACTGACGCCAAGCCACCGGGACCGACGCCAGACAACTATGCTCCGATGGCCGCCGACAAAAGAGTGACACTACAAGCGCGCGACCAGGGCCTGGAGGAATAAGCGGTGACTGTGTTCAATGAGCTGATCGAATCCGCCAAGCGATTCCAGCATTGGACGGCCGTCCAGCAACGCACTTCCCGTCCGGGGGATGCTTCAGAGCGACAGATGCAGGTCGCCCGCGTGCGCTTCTCCGGCCTTCAGCAGTTGCATGTTGACCCCGGCGTCTTCCTCGAGGCCGTGCTCGAAGGCAACGACCTGATGCCCGTGCGCTACTTCGAGATGGGCAAGCTCGCATCGCGCCCGGTTGGCCGCATTCACTTCGACCTCGGTCCCAGGATCGGCCAAGGCTTTGCGACGGGCTTCATGGTCGCCCCCGGGCTGCTCCTGACGAACCACCATGTCCTGCCGTCCGCCGATGTGGCCTTGGCAGCGTCGGTGACCTTTGACGCCGAAGACGGGATGGACGGCCTGCCGCTGACGCCGCACGTGTTCAGGCTCGACCCCAAGCACGGTTACCTGTCGGATGCGGCGCTCGACTTTTGCTTTGTGGCGGTCGCCAACCGTTCCACCGAAGGCCGCGAGCTCGCTGACTTCGGCTACCTGCGCCTGCATGGCGCCACGGGCAAGATCATCCGAGGTGAATACGCCACGATCATTCAGCACCCACGCGGGCGCCAGAAGCAGGTTGCCGCCCGCAACAACGAGATCAAGGTCTATGTCTACGACAAGGAGTTGACTCCGACTCAGGCCGAGGACAACAACCACATCTACTACACCACCGACACCCTGCCGGGGTCTTCTGGCGCGCCGGTGTTCTCCGACCAGTGGTACGTCGTGGCCTTACACCGGCGCGGTGTTCCCGCCACCGAAACGGACACGCATGGCGACGCCGTGGTGCTGCGACGCGACAATACCCCGGCACAACCTGGCGACCCCGATGAGGCCATCCAGTACGTTGCCAACGAAGGAGTGCGGGTGAGCCGCATCATCAAGCAGCTTGGCATCCTGAGCCGTCGCGGCAGCAAAGACCAAAGACTCACGGCCAAGCAAATCATCGACAAGGTGCAGGCCACGCTGGTGGATCCCCAGGCAGGCCCGTTCTCGGTGCCGACGGCTTCGATCAATTGCCTGTCCGGCGGTGCGACCGGATTGCCGGGTGACGAAGGGCTGGAGGTTGTTCGTCGCTCGTTGTCGGTGTACGCGGATGCGCCAGGCTTCGACGAGAAGTTCCTGGGCGTGCGGGTCCGGCTGCCCAAGCTCAGTGCCGAGCTGAAGCGCGCAGCGGCCAAGCGGATTGACGACCCGACCAAGATTCTGCTGCCCTTCAGGCACTTCTCGACCGTCATGCATGCCCAGCGCCGGCTGCCCATCTTCGCTGCGGTCAACATCGACGGCACGAACATCAACGCACGCGCAAAGCCGGCACGGCCAACCTGGTCCTACGATCCGCGCTTGGACGAGACGCAGCAGCCCGACGATTCGATCTTCAGCGCGATGGTGCAGCGCGGTCACATGGCTGCGCGCGAGTTCATGTGGTGGGGCGCGGACGACGAGGCAAGCGAAGCCGACGTCCACAGCTTCACCTTGACCAACGTGTGCCCGCAGATCGGCCGCTTCAACGGCAACCTGGAATGGTTCAGGCTGGAGCGACTAATCATCGGTTCGGCCAAGAACCGGCAACAGCGTGTCAATTGCTTCATGGGGCCGATCTTTGCGAAGGACGATCCGCTGTACGACGACCTGCGCGGCGAGAACTCGACTGCGGCGCATGGGACCGGCATCCGCATGCCACGCAGGTTCTGGTACGTGTTGACCTGGGCAGAGGGCGCCAAACTCAAGCACCGATGCTTCATCCTCGATCAGAGCGATGACATCGAAGCGGCCGGGCCGCTGGAGTTCGACTTCGATGCACCGGCAACGGTCAAGGAGGTGGCTATTGCAGAGGTTACGCGGCTGACGAGGCTGGGCTTTGCGGACTTGGCATGATCAGCACGCGTCGCCGTGGTGCGACGCGCTCGCCAACAGCGCCGTGCTCGAGCATGGCTTCAGCGCGCCGAGAAGCTCGGTCAGAATTGGCCAATCGGGCCTGGCCGGCAGCGATGAATCCATGACAAGAGATTCCTACTGCTGCCGTGCGTCGGCCGACGCGTGCCCTGCAGAAAGCGGATTGTTACCCAACCTCGTTAGGCCAAACGCGACAAGCGACGTCACATTCGGCCGGAGAGAAGTCTATGCACGCACACCATCAAAAGCCCATCACTTGGATACTCGTGGTTGGATTCCTGCTTGCTGAAACTGCATATGCGCAGAAACTGCCACTGGCGTCGCGCACGGTCTACAAGTGCGTGGTGAACGGCAAAACCATGTACTCCGACGAGCCGTGCGCTGGCGCAGAGCGGATAGTTGTCGAGCCGACGCGAGGAATGAACAAGTCAACGGGCATGGAACTTTCCGGCAAGGATATACAACGAGAGCGCCAGACAGAACTGATCGCTGATGCAGTCAAGCCGATCACGGGAATGAACCCACGGCAGTACGACACAGCCAGGCGCCGTGTGTATCTGCCTCCCGAAGCAAAGGCCGAGTGCAATCGTCTTGATCTCCAACTTCCACTTTTGGAGTCCAAGGAGCAGGCTAGCACCGGCGAAGAAAAGGCACTCGCTCAAAGCAGCTTGTTGGCGCTACGAAAGAGGCAACGCGTCCTCGGGTGCTAAGGTGTTTACTAACTCGCAAATCAACCAGACACATCACAGCAGTCCACGCATGGCCGTCATTTCACTCTGGCCATCTACCCGTCTGCCGAAAATGGCAGGTTACTTCAAACCTTAGTCATCATAGACATCATGGCGCGCACTGCTATCCCAAAGAAGACGAGCGAAAGCGTCCTGCGTGAGTACAACCATCGCTGCGCGATCTGCGGCTCTGATCGCCCCCACTTGCATCATATTGACGAAGATGCAACGAACAATGCTGAACTGAACCTACTGCCACTATGTCCGAACTGTCATCTGCGCGACCAGCACAATCCAACGCATAAGATCGAGCTTCCAAAGCTTCAGCTCTTCCGACAGCACAAGGATCCGGCAATCCTCAAACCGCAGTTTCATCCTATCTTTGTCCGTCAAGCCTTCCTCGCCACAGTTCAAGCAGGGGACGAATCAGTAGCAGAGCTTGAACGATGCGCCACCGAACTTATCGAGATCGTTCAAGCTCTGGCCATGGGTGACTTCTATGGAAAGCGGCTTACAGAGCTACTCGCTCCCCTCCGCTACCCTATGACCATGCGCCTCGAGGGGCCCGATCCGGAGTACCAAGAGCAGATCCGAAGACGCAACCGCGACTATCGATTGAAGCTCATCGCGAATGGCGTGACAGCGCAGGATCTGGTCGTGGAGCAGCTGAGATATCAGGCTTGGGCGAATGAGGCCTAACATGTCGGTCAACTGGACTGCTACGGCATGGTGCCTGGTCCCGTGGCGTCCTTGTCTATCATGCATCGCGGGCCGGGTCTTCACGCCGTCGGCGACCGCGTAGCTCGAACGTTGGCGCCCAAGTTTGAAGAGCCCCATACTTCGTCTGGCACAACACTATGCCTACCCACGGTCCGCTGATTCTCACCTTTGCGGTTGTGCTTTCCGCATCGCATTCGCTCTATGCACAGGAAGGCAAAGTATTCCGCTGCGTCATCGACGGACGCACGGCGTTTCAGAACACCCCATGCCCGCCTCTACCGGTCCCCCAGGCACCAAACGCGAACAAATCAGGGAGACCAGACCCTGAAGCGATGCGTGCTGAGCAGGCCCGTCAACGAGCGGAATTTCAAAAGGGATTCACCCCCCAAGCTCCAGTCCAAGCAACCAAGAGACAAGAACCGACACCAACTTCTCCAGATAGCTCTGTGTCGCAATGTTTCAGCAGGGGCGACGCGATCGCGAAGGTCTATCTTGCCAATATCAAGCAGGCCATTGAGGTTGGCATGTTAGCCTCCGAGATGATGGAGAAGGGGTGCATGCAATCGGTCGGAGGTCAAGGCGCATCATGCGTCGCCGATTGCAGAGCTGGATTCAAGGCCGAGGCCAAGCTTTGGGTGAGAGGCAGATGACCGAACTCGGGCAACATCTCGAGTACGCGGGTTATTGCCCAGCCTCGCTAAACCGTCGAAAAACCTATGCAGCCGAATCCCCAACGTACTGACCAACCCGAGCCGTCGAAGAGACTTGCCGTGCTGATTGACGCGGACAATGCACAAGCTGCCGTGCTGGAAGCGCTGCTCGAAGAGGTGGCGAGATTCGGGGAAGCCACGGTCCGGCGAATTTACGGTGACTTCACATCACCAACCAGTTCGTCCTGGAAGAAGCTACTGAACAAGCATTCGATCAAGCCGATTCAGCAGTTCGCTTACACGACAGGTAAGAACGCCACTGATAGCACGATGATCATCGACGCGATGGACCTGCTGTATACGCGTCGCTTCGATGGGTTCTGCCTTGTCACGAGCGACAGTGACTTCACTGGTCTTGCCGTTCGCCTTCGCGAAGAAGGTCTGCAAGTCTACGGATTTGGGGAGCAAAAGACGCCCGAGCCGTTCCGCAATGCGTGCCACAGGTTTATCTTTACGGAGGTTCTCCGTGCACCAGAACAATCGCCGGCGAAGTCACTTATCTCGAACGTTGAGGCCAATGAGCCCTTGTCGAACTTGCCAGAGCTTCCTTTGAGCCTGCTTCAAAGGCCCCCTTTCCCGGATAAGTTTCTGAGGGAGGCAATGGAACGCTCCGCTGATGACTCGGGCTGGTCTCATCTCGGCACACTCGGAAGCTACCTGCAGAAGATTCAGCCGGACTTTGACGCCCGCCTGCATGGGTTCAAGAAACTCTCTGATCTCGTACGAGGAAGGCCAGACTTGTTCGTCACAGACGAGCGGACTGCATCCGGCAGCAATCAGAAGGTCGTCTACGTAAGGCCAAAGGCACATGCCTAGCCTGCAATTCGAGTTGGCTCTCGACGGAACGGCGAAAGCTGCCTTCATTTCATTCTGGCCAAATACACGACGCTTCTCTGGGCAACTCAATTCCAATGTTGGCGTGCGATTTGCCCCGCGCTCGTCTGCCAGGCACAAGGGGCACACTTGGAGCTTCAAATGCAATCACATAGACCAAAGCTGCTGCCAGTTGTAGCCATCCTTGCTCTCGGCGCTTGCGCCCAAGCACCCGTGAAGGTTCCAGTCGCAGAGGTGCCACCAATTGAGCGGCCGGCAACGGGCGTTCCACCGGCCTGCGCGTTCTACTCAGGGGGCTGGGGCGGCAAATGGGCACAGGGCAACTTTGGCCCACTGCGGTTGTGGGTTACGGCAGTGAGTCAAGACTGTGTCGCTACATATGCATATGGCTCTGGCGGCATTCCGTCCACGTTCAAGACAGCGAAAGTCCAGGATGGGGTGCTGGCCATAGCTTGCGGCGTAGGTGGTACCTGCACGTTCAAGCGCTCTGGCGAAGATCTCTGGGCCTCATACGCAAGCACAAGCGGCACCAACTCGGCCGCCTTCACGAGACTATCCATTGAAGGCCAATAGCTTTCGTTCGCGCTCGACGAGGCACTTGCCTAGCCGGTCATTCGAGCTGATCCTCCACGGCGTGGCGCATTTGGCCCCTATCCCGATTGAAGCAAATGCACGACGCTGCTCCTGGCAGCTCAACTCCACCGTTGGTCCCAGACCAAGGCGTAGTCAGCAACCACCACGGGCATGAACCCAACCCCGATCAAGCCGTGGACTTTGCCTCAGTTCTATGAGAAGTTCGTACATCGCGGTACGCCTCATTGGATCCGCAATATGCCGTTTCCGCCTCTGGAGACTTCGAGGTTCGTTCAGGTGCGCCCACTTGTTTTTTACCCGCGTTGGTGGACAGGTCCGGTAGATGTCGGACCACGCATGCAGCACAAAAGGCTTCAAACTGACCTCAACTGGCGGCTATCTGATGAATCGTTGTACTTGACTTCTATGGAAGGCGCCTTCCAAATGCGAGATAGATCAGAAATCCTGGCCGAATGGGTCTCTGGGCAGATTCAAATTGGAAGTGGCAAGGTTGTCTACACCGACGAGTGGTATGGCGATGTACACGAGTCGGGACTCGAGATCACGATCGACAAAGGGAATGTAGCTAGCCTCGCAACGCGCTCAGCTCGAACAGACGCTCGAATTGCCTTCGACGATTTCGTGCGCTGGTAATGCGTCACCGTCGTCCGCGCGCTGGGGCTGACCCGACATTCGAGCCGACCGTCTACATGTGCCACGCCATTCCGGTTCGCTCAATTCCCACGTTAGGCGAGCCCGTTAGCCATCTGTATCAATCGCCATCTGAGGAGAAGCGACAGTGAGTATTCTCGATTCAATCTTCCGGCTTCTTGCAGCACAAGTCGTCATGGGCTTGCTTGTTCCTGCAATCGCAGCGGACCTACCTACGGTCAAGCAGCAAGTCGATTCGACCGCTAGGGCAGTAGGCACAGGGACCTGCGCAACCAGCAGAGTAGGCACATGGCTTGTCGACGGTGGATTCGTCGTTGAGTTAAGAAAACCAGTTGGCAACTGTCGATTTGAGACACTTGACCTAGTCGTAGACGGCGAGCGAATACCAATGGCATCGGCAGATGATGGCTTCTATCGCGGAAGGCGAGAGACACCCCGAGGACCATTGATGCTCTATGAGTGGTACCGGAGTGAGTCCGGGCGAGTGTTCTTCAAAACGAGCAAGAGTCTGGATCCGTCTAAGATACAAGGAATTCTTGAGCCATCGTGCAGCACACAGAACTGCTTGAATGAACCAGGTGCTTTGGAGCAGGCCAAATAGCTGTGCCTGAGTCCGCTGATGGGTGACGCCATGCCATTCGTTCGAGCTGACCCTCTACGGCAAATTGCACCCGCACTCGCCACGTAGCCACCGCACGCCGAGCGCCGAGCGCCGACATCCCGCTCGAGTTTGGGTGTAAAGCCTCTGAGCGTGCAGAACGCTCAGTATTAGTGCTATGTTTGCGCGAATTAGCCCACGTTTGGACCGTTTCATCGAGGCGCAGTTGCCGGTCTTCGACCAGGTTTGCTCGGAGCTGGCCGCTGGACGAAAGCAATCTCACTGGATGTGGTTCGTGTTCCCTCAGATCAAAGGGTTGGGAGCCAGCCCGACGGCCCGACACTTCGCGATTGACTCGACGGCCGAGGCACTTGACTACTGGCTGCATCCGGTGCTTGGGCCAAGGTTGAAGCAATGCGCCCAGCTTGTGCTGAACACGTCCGGCAAGTCGGCACACGACATCTTCGGCAGCCCCGACGATCTGAAGCTGCACTCGTGCATGACGCTGTTTGCTGCGGTCGCCTCTGACGAACCCGTGTTCGAGCAGGTCCTCAACCAGTTCTACGACGGGCAGCCGGACGCACGAACGCTGGAATTGCTTCGAGAGTGAATTGGTCGCACCCTGCGAAGCTTGGCGGTCATCGTCGATGACTGGCCGGCCTGTTCGAATCGGTGCAACGTCCTGTCATTTGGACGCGCCACATGTCAGCTAGCACATGAACAGCCGACACTTGCGGCATGTCCATGCCCCAACGCTTGGTCGGCTACATTGATCCGACCGTCCTCGCCACCAATGAATACGCGCAGCAGCTCTTGCGCGAAGTTGCCCGCCGCGGCCTCTGCCTTCACCGAGTCCATCCGAGCGGGAGTTCAGTTCGAATCGCCGGCAAGGGAATCTTCATGCTGACCGAGATCGCTGGCTCGGCGGCGATCGGCGCACTGCAGGTTCTCAAAGCTCACGAACCAATCGTCAGCTCTTGGAGTCGTTGAGGCACGCGCCGGCTCGCGTCATCGTGACTAGGCGCCAGTGGGTGGCTTTCGCCGCCCAACCGTGCTGCGACTCGCCACTACGTGGACATCATGGCCAGCGCTCTCGGCGAGGCCCTTCTGCGAGGGAGGACCGGAGGCGTACCCTGCACAGCCCACATAGCGAACGTTTCTGCAGATACTTGGATATGAAAGTCGCTTCTGCCCGGCAACCAAGGATATCTGTATTGAGTGCACCAAGCGCCGAAAGTATCCGGCAAGAACTGATTTCCATCGGCAGTTGAATACAGCACGGTATCCATGCCAGACCATCAGCTGGAACTCTCGAATACGAGCAAGCTAACCATGGAAAGCTCCAGTTTTCCGGCCACCAGCTGCCAGAAAGTTACTGAATTTCCGTCTGCTTTGCAGTTATTGACGAGATTTCCGATACTCAGAGCGAATCATCGGCCAGCGCTAGCGTATAATTAGAATAGTTTCTTCCGCTGTTGATTTACCGTGCTCACAGCGGTGGAAACTCTAGATTGAGCAGAAACAGTTTCACTGCTGCGAAGCTTGATGGCGGTGAAACTCAGTAGCGATTTCGCCGAAGATTGTTCCAGGAAGTAGGCGCCGCGCACATCCCCCGACGCAGGTCGGTGAATCCAAAGCCACGGCGCCGCCTCACCAGAATCTCTTGCCCTGGAAGTCACAGGGCTCAACTCCCCCCCCTAGTTCTTCGCTCGCCAAAACCACCGGCGAGGCGCAGCCATGGGCGTTCCACATTCATCCACAACCAATACCAAAGGGACTTTCAAATGAAGGCCTGCATGAATGCATCGAAACCAGAATCAACGCCAACTTCGCTTGACGGACGTTGGCGCTTCTCCCCGGGGCAACTGCTGGCCACGCCTGGCGCGCTGGCCGCGCTGATGACCGCCGGCACCAGCCCCATGAGCTTTATGGCGCGGCACCTGAGTGGCGACTGGGGTGACGTCTGCGCCGAGGACGCAGCGGCCAACGAGCGCGCCCTGGTTTGCGGCGCCCGACTGTTCTCGGTCTACAAGCTGGATGTGACGGCGGCGGACGACCAAGCGACTGCCAAGGTATGGGTGATCACCGAAGCCGATCGCGCCTGCACCACGATCTTGCTGCCGTCGGAGTACTGAGATGGCAACGCACTGCCATCACTTCCTCCAGGGCTTGAGCATGGCCGGCGATCTCAAGTACCGAAGGCCCGCCGCCGGTGGCGAGGCCTGGAGCAACCTGCACCTCCCGCAGTCTCGAATCGATTCAGCCTGTGGTGCGCTGTCGTTCCTGCAGGCCGCCATGGTGCTGTGCGGGCTGTCGCGCTCATCGGTCGAGCGCATAGCCCTGGCAAGCAAGCCACCGCTTCGAACGTTCTGGGAGTTGGCGTCGCGGCACCATTTCGATGGCACGAATGAAGTGGATATCGCAGGGTACGTGGGGGCCTTCGAGCCCGAGCTGTCATGCCAGGTGATGGCCACATCGAGTCCCAAGCGCATTGGCGCCGCAGTCGCAACTGCCATTGGTGACGGTGCTGTGCCGCTGCTGCGTTTCGAGAGCCGTCGGTTCAGTCACTTCACGACGGTCATCGGATATGAGACCGGCGATGGCAAATCCGTATCGGCGCTGCTGTGTCTTGATCCATCTGGCACGACTCCGTGGATCACTGGCTACAACGCACGATGCGACCTGACAAGACGCGCCGGGCCTGGCATTCGTGCGAGCAAGGGCTTCACGGTGCCCTACCGCTACTGCGACGGCGAGTCTTGGTCGATTCGGTTGCAGAGCCTGGTGGTGATCCAACGCGCGCAGCCACCATAGATCGAGCCGGTCACTCGATCCATGCGTGCACATCGTTGCCGGTGTGGCAACGAATCAATCTACCCAACGAGGTCAACATGACAACTCTTGATTCCGCGCCCACTGCCGACGAGCTGCTGCGCGAACACTCCACGGAAAAGGTCCCCGGTTCGCCGCAACTGCCCGCCCAGGCGCGCATTCCGAAGGGGCGACCGCTGCGCACATCCACCAACGAGGCCTATGCGAAGGACGTGGCGCTGTTCATTCGGTTCGGTGGCGCGATTCCCTGCAACGCGGCCGCCGTGATGCGCTACCTGGAACTGCTGCGAACCAAGGTCGCACCCATGACCGCCTATCGCCGCGTCATGGCCATCCAGTGGGCACACCACCAACAAGGCCGGCCATCACCCACTGCTGATCCGTCACTGAGGCTGGCGATGCGCGGCCTTCAGCGCGGGACGTTTCCGCCGAAGCCAGGCGCGAAAGCCGCGAAGTCGGCTCCAGCGGCAGCCAAACGCACGACCCGCGTTGCGAAGCCAATGACCCGGCAATTGCTGGATCGCGTGTTGGACGCCGTTCACCGCAACATGCTCGACCGACGCGACCGTGCGCTGCTGCTGCTCGGCTTCATGGCTGGACTGAAACGCACCGCGCTGACCGCCATCGACGTGTGCGACATCGCGTTCACTGCCGACGCCATGATCGTCAAGGTGAAGGCCGGTATTGCGGCGGAGGGTGGTCCAACAGGTGCGCATGGCCGAAGCCCAGGCCCAGGCCCAGACCGAGGACGAGGCCAAGACCGAAGCATTGCAGTACCGATCACCGGAGGAGACTTGTGTGCTGCCACCGCAGTTCGGCAACTCATCGAGCACTTGGCCTTGTTGCCCAACACACCGCTCTTCCGGTCATACAACCGCGCGGGTGAGCCGACGGAAAACCGACTGGCCCCTGCGTTCGTGTCCTGCGTGGTCAAGAACCGGTTGAAGATCGTCTGCATCGATCCGAAGGACTACAGCGGCGAGTCGCTGCGCGTCGGGCGCCTGCTGGAGCTGACGAAGGGGGTCATGTGAACACGGCGGATGACCCCGTCATGATCCTCGCGGTCCAGGCTGCTGGCGACAAGGGGGTGGCCCTGCCGCTGTTCGCGGCCGCACGAATTGACGCGGCGATGTGCACGAAGCTGCGGACGCTCACCAACCTGTGCGTGACGCACCAACTGCTTGAAATCCAATTCTGGAATGGCGTGCCGCCGATCTATTGGGACGTCAAGGTCATTGACGGCAACGCACCGATTCTTGAAGAGTTCACGGTCTGGATCGTCACGGAAGATTGGGTGCAAGTCGAGTTCTGGGGGCGCCAGAGGCTGAGCGACGGCAGCCACGGCCAGATTGAAAAGGTTGCCCAGTCCGCCTTCATGTTCGTGTCGGCACTGGAGCAGATGCGCAGCCAAGGCACGCTATTCGACATCTCGGACTTCGGTGACGACGACGACGACGACGATGACGATGACGATGGCATCGGCGACAGCGATGGTGGCAGTGGCGGCGATGGCATGGACGCCGATCTCGCACCCAAAGGCGACGACGACAACAGCCACATATCGAAGTTCTTCAGCCGGGTGTACGAGCGGCTGGTGGAGCTGCGACTTTGGCCAGCTGAATACGGGCAGCCGTGAGCAGCAACAGGTCGCGGAAATTGGCTGACGCATGAGGTGCTCAATTTCCGCGAGCACAAACGCGTGTGCTGATCGACCAGCGGCACAGCGGCCAGACGGTTCGCCGACCGAAGAACGCGCCAGCAGCACCGGCTACGGCTTGTTGTGGACAGTGTTTCGGTTGAGTTCGTCCAGCGACGCCGAGCTTGCCACTCGCTTGCTCAAGTGCGGGTCGAGCAACAAGCGCGGATCAACGTGCAGCGCTTCGGCAATGCGCTGGATGTTGCGGATGCCGAGATTGCGCAGCTTTCTCTCGATGCCGCTGACATAAGTCCGGTCAAGGTCCGACCGGTCGCCCAACTCGCTCTGCGACAAGCCGCGCAGCTGCCGAACCAGCCGGACATTGCCGGCAAAGACGGACAGCAAGCGGTTTTCGTCCGCGACGGGCGCAACGGACCCCCTGCCTCTGGGACTGAGTACCCTCTTTTGGGTGCTCGGGGGGGCACTTCTGGGGGTGGTTCGGGTTTGCTTCGGCACCCGGTGGATGCTTCACAATTGAAGACTAAAAGGCGACGGACTATGAGTCTCCTGACGTCCTGCAATTGACTGAAGACGGCCACCACTGCCGTTTCACTGACCACTCATATGCAACGCGCCAAACGGCGCATTACTTGGAATCGAAATGAGACCTATCGTCTACATCGCAATTGCAGCGGCCCTCCAAACCTCGTTCGCCGGGGGTTCGGCCAGCGCGCAGAGCATCAACGTTCCCGACGCGCTCAAGCGGGTCATTGGCAGGCCCGATCAGCGCGTTGGAGCAAAGGGGGCCGATTTGAGTGCGTCCCTCCAATCGCTCGAACGCGAAAGGCGATCCGACTTCTCGACTGCGAGTGACTTCATTTGCATCTCTATAGGGAGGTGCACGTGATGATCTTCTGCAGGGCCTGCGGCAAGCAGCATCACGAGACAGCGACGAGCTGCCCGCATTGCGGAGCCATTCAGCTCGGAGCGGTTGCCACGCCCACGAGCCAAGGCACCAACGCGCTATGGCTGGCGGTCACTTCGCTGTTCTTGGGCTTGTTCTGTCTCATTTGCCTGCTCGATGACAGCAAGTGGGACAGAGACCAGGTCATCGGCCTTCTGTTCACAGTGGCCGCGAGCTCGGTTCTCGGCGCGATCAGCATCAGCCAGAAGAGATCCGGCAAGCGCATGGCAATTGCGGGGATCGCTCTGTCGATGCTCTCGCTGCTCATGTTCCTCGGAACGCACTAACTCGAAAGTACCAACTATGACGACGATGGTTTACTGCCGCGGTTGCGGCAAGCAGATTCACGAGACCGCACCGACGTGCCCTGGTTGTGGGGCACCGCAAGGGCTTCCGGCACCCGCAGCTGGCGCAACGCGTGCTGCGACGGCGCGACCTGTCACACCGGCAGAGGTGCCGGCAAATTGGCGACGCAAGTTCGACTTGATGGAGAAAGCTGGCGGCCCGAAGATGCCCAATGCTCGCAATCTCCCGTTCGGCGAACGATCGACGTTGACGTTCAACGGCTGGGGCTTTTTCTTCGGGCCGTTCTACTACCTGGCGAAGGGCATGTGGAAGAAGGGGCTCTCGCTTTTCGGGGTGGTAGTCGTACTGCTAATTGTGGGCGAAGCCATTGCCTCAGCAATGCACTGGCCAGATGGCTTTCTCAGCGTCATCGGGCCGGTAGTCTTCGCAGTCAGAGCCAACATCGACTACTACAAGAAGATGGTGCTTGGCGACAACGGCTGGTGGTAGTCAGGGAATAGTCTGAAAACTGCCCTCGCACTCTTCCGCGGGCAAGCTTGGGGAAGAGTGCGGACCAGCATTCAGTCCGATCGGCCGACGCGACCGCTGACTATCCTGGCTGGAGGCCACCTGAAATGACGTACCCCGACTCGGCCGTTCCAGCGCGGCAGGCGTTCAAGATCGGCAACAACACCTACGTCGGTGGCGACGCCACGTTTCTAACGTTCCAGAAGGGCGAGTTCCGATACGTGGTGTTCTCCGGCTCCGGCAAGGGATGGACCAAAGAAGGTGTGATTGTGCAGAAGGCTGGCAAGCAGATCGCCGATCTGCGCTGCAACGGCAGTGCTGATACTGTGCTGCAAACGTCCGAAGCACCGAGCAAGGGCTTTGCCGTTGACAGCACGCCGTTTGAATTGCCATGAGCCACCGCAGGACATCGATCATGAGAAGGATCGGCGCCGGCGCGATTTCGCTGGCTGTCGCTCTGCCCACTGGCACGGCCACGGCCGAACCGTTGGCTGATCTGACTGGGGGTCAAGTTGGCCACGTCGAGTTTCGCTCCAGTACGCCGGCCAGCCGCTGGCGCTTGGCTGCGCGGCAAACCGCTGAGCAGAATCCACTGACGATCTGGGGCGACTTGGTGATGCCACCAAATGCACGCGAGAAGGTACCGGCCGTCATCCTCAGTCATGGCAGTGACGGCCTGGCCAACCCGCTGTATCGGGGCGTCTGGGCCAAGGCGCTGACGGAAGCAGGCTACGCGGTGTTCCTCGTAGACAGCCAAACGCCACGCGGAGTTGCTGCGAACCTCGGCGACCTTCAACTCACGTGGAACACCACCGGCAACATCAGCGATGCGTTGCACGCACTGAAGTTTCTGGCCACGCATCCACGCATCGACACCACGCGCATCTACAACATTGGTTTCTCGCGTGGTGCCAGCGCCGCATTCGCTGCGGCATGGCCGTTCTACCAACGAGCGGTGTTGCCAGAGGGGGTTCAATGGGCCGGCACGGTCGCCGTCTACCCTGGCTGCAACCTGCGGTACCACGACGACCATCACGGAACGAATCCAGCCGCGCTACTGCTGCTGCTGGCTGAGAAAGACGACATGACGCCGGCACCCCCTTGTGTCGAGTACGCCAAGGAACTGGCTGCAGCCGGCAACGACGTGCGCTACAAGGTGTACCCCGGCGCGTACCACGTGTTTGATCGATTGGATCAACCGTGGCGCAAGGTACGCGAGGGAACGTTTGCAGAATGCTCGATTGAGATTCACATGTCCAACGATCCACGGGAGCCGTTCAAGTCGCGGGACTACAAGACGGGTGAAATCTACTCGAACTTCCAGCAGTGGTCGGACGCCATCCACAAGTGCGAGACGACGAAGTTCATCACGGTGCAAAGCAGCCCCGTCGCGCGCAAGCAGGCTGTTCAGGACGTGCTGGATTTCTTCGGGATTTCGAGATAGACCTGCTCAAAGCTTCGCGCTGCCAACCCATTGAACGAGCCAGATTCAAAACCGCGCTGGTCTACCAGTGCCGGCGCCGCCCTCAACTGCAAGACACGCACATTGCGTGTTCCGCAGAACGAAAGCAGTCCTCGGCGCCGTGGAACTTGGTGCAGAGAATTCGCGAGTTCTGAATATGGCTCCGGTAGCGCAGACTCCGAGCACGCGAATTCTCTGTTCGCCAAAATTATCGAAAACCGTCCAGATTCAAAAACAACTGGAACGATCTAACTGAACCAGGTCGCCTGTCCGCATTCCCCGAAGCGAGATCGACACGCGCTTGCGACCCCTGTTATAGCCGGGCCATGCGCACAGGGGTCGCATGGAGAGATTTGCAAGACGCCCCTGAGCCGCTGCGCGTCGATCGAAATTGCCTGCCGCAAAGCAGTCATTCGCTCGCCGGGTCACTGGGCTCCATCGATGACGGCGAACGGCGTCAAGGTTTGCCGAACATCGACTGAGCCAGTGACCTCGCCTTCACCAATCCTGCTTGCGTGAGATACACAGATTCCTGCTTGCCACGCGGGTCGGTAATCATTCCCTTGTCAAACAATGTTTGCATCACGTCGAAGTCAAACCGCTTCCATGCACGGCCGTTGTCGAACTCGAAAGCACCGAGCAGCGCCAGCACCATGTCTTCAATCTTCGCGTCGTCATACTGCATAGCCTGAACTCCAGCATTTGCGCCCCAACATCAACAGCAGGAATCCCGGGGCGGCGGGCTACTCTTCTTTGAGCATGCGGCGTTGACGTCCGGCCTGGTTCAGATGATTAGGCGAACAGGCCCGGACTGTGAAAATGTACCGCGTACCACCAGCCCGGGCCTGGTGGCCTGCCGTTGGCGCTCCGCTTGAGCGAGGGGTTAGGCCGCGCCCGCTGATCACTGCGGCTGAGGCCGCGCACGTAGGCGTCGCGCGAGCGCTTGCGCAAGCCGCAGTCGGCTAACGACAGGTTAGTGCGTTGCAGCGGCTATTGCATCGAAAGTGATTGTCGTTATTTGCCCCGGAAACCCAACTTGGGCACGATGCTAGACAGGTTGCCTTTTGTGCTTCACACAATTGCCTTGACCCTTCCTGATTGTTTGAGGAGTCTTTGCGCGGCTGGTTCGGTCGGTCGCACCATGCTTTCTCGTTCTGGATGTACTGCACCGTAGCTGCATCAATCTCGAATCCTCCAGTGGGCTTCTTCTTGATCCAATGCTGAGCAAGTGGATTTGACCCGCCAGAGCATTCGGCCGAGCTTCGCATCTTGTATTGCTCAGTTACGCACATTTCGGATGAATTCGTACATTCGGCAATGAGGGCTTTGTCAGGCCCACTCTGCTGAACTTTCAACGTTACTTTCCTTAAGTCATATTGAATCAACATGCGAGAAATCTTCTCATTTCCGCATGAAGGTATTTGCGCATCCATCGGGACTGATTGCACTACTGTGCAATCTCCAACCATGATGCCATTAGGGAACTGCTTTTGAGCCGTGGCCGTGGCGCTGATAAGCAGCGACGCGACAATTAGCAAGGCGATGCGAATCAATTGGGCTTCTCCTTTATTCTCTAGCGAGTATAACAAGCGTTCAAGCTACCAGAGGTCTATAGGCTTGGCTGCGCGGCCTAACGTGGGAATTGAGCTGCCCGGAGCAGCGTGGTGCATTTGGCCCAGAATGAAATGAGGGCCAAAAGCGCCACGCTGTGGAGGGTCAGCTCGAATGACGGGTTAGGCCTTGCACGTTGCGGCGACATTTGGAGCGTCACTACTTGGTGCACCACTGGTTCTCACAAGGTATTCCGTCGTGATCTCCGTCCATTTTGACGCCAGGGCAATGGGCGAGAAAGTACTTGGCCTCCGCACAGGATGTCATCTGCCTGCAGTATCTTCTGCCATCACAGCGATAGGTCGACGCTGCCTGAGTTGGCGATGACTGGGGCAATTGAGGTTGCGCGGAACTTGACGGTCTCGCCGATTCAGGTTGGCTAGGCTGTTCAGCTTGGTGAGATTTGTCCTTACGCTGGGCATTCAGTTGTTTCGCGGTCGGGCGGGTGCTTGGTTCGGTGGCAGGGCAGAGACCCTGCTGGTAGACAACCTTCCCGTCAATTTCGCACTTCCGAACCTGCGCCACTGCGGCTTGCGGAGCGATGCCAAATAGGAACAACGCGCATGCCGCAGGCGCGGACCGTGACAGGAATGTTCGCATATGTGGCTCTGCAAGGCCTAACGTTCGAGCTAAGCGGGCGCCAACGGCAGGACGCCAGGGCCCGGGCTGAGAGAATGTACACCGTACCTCAGGCCGGGCCCTGGTGGCCTGCCGTTGGTGCTCCGCTTGAGCGAGGGGTTAGGCCGCACTGGCGCGAGACCTCAATAGTCTCGCCGACCTTCAGCACAAGCAGACACCAGCGCAGTGAACCTCCTGGCGCGAGTGGCTTCCTGCTTGGCGCTGATGATGAGCCAGTTGACCTTACGCCTGTAGCTAGGCGGCAGCTTCTCATAGAAGGCCCAGGCCGACCTGTTCTTCCTGAACTCGGCCAGTTCTGCAGCGGAGAGTTCGGGGAACTCTGCCTGCTCGTAGGACCCGGTTCTGGACCTTGCCTCGGTGCGAAGGGCAAAGACAGCGAGACCAGCTTTGGTCATTCTTCCATCGGCCTCAAGCTCAGGCACCCGTTTGATATTGACGGCGCTCCATTTGGAGTTTGGCTTGCGCGGAGAGAAGCGGATCTTGTAGTGATTCTTGTCAATGCTCGTGCGGACGCCGTCGATCCAGCCAAAGCATAGGGCTTCATCCACGGCCTGTGGCCAAGTCAACGTGGCCTTGCCAGTGTGGGTCTTCACGAAGCCAACGATCAGCTCGGATGCGTGCGCACTGCACTCTGCCAACCAGGTCCGCAGCGAAGTAGCGTCTTTGAAGAAGGTCGGAGTAGCAGACACGTTCGTTTGTGCGGCCTAACGTTCGCGGTGAGCTGCCCGCGGAGGCATTGCGCCTGGCCCGCGCGATGCAAGATGACCAACGGCGTCGCGCGGGCCAGGCGCTATGCCGTAGCGGGTCAGCTCGACCAAGGGGTTAGGCCTCATCTTCGCATGTACCGGATGTATGTGTGACCTGGCGCTTCGGGCGGAGAGGCCTGCAAACTCCTCCAGACCTCTATGAGCGAACAGCTTGTATAGCATTCGCGAGAGTAGTGGATATGTGGCCCACCGAGCTTCCAGTGGTTGTCCTGCAACTGCCTGTCCCGCTGGTCGAAGTAGAAGAGATGCCAGTGCGAATGGCTCGGGGCGTACAGAAGATGGGCGGAGAACATGCGCCTGGCGCGAAATAGGTGATCGATACGCTTGAATGACTTCTGGGCTGACTTCGATAGTGGACCGACCGGTGAAGCGGCGATAGGTGCCAAGTCAATGCTTTCTACTTGTGCATCGACGGGGGCGTAGTCTTCGAAATGGCTTGCGTATCGGTAAGGGGCCAATTCGCCCATTTGCGCTGCCAAGATCAGATCGGCTAGGAATTCATCCGTCAGGACAAGACGGCGACAAATGGCTTCCGCTGATGACTTATCGGCTGCGTTCAAGAGCGCGATGATGAGTTCGCGCGGATCGTCAACGACGGACATTCGTGAGGCCTAACGTTCGAATTGAGCCGCCACCGACAGCGGGACGCGACACATGACAAGGCAAAAATGCGAAGCATGCCTTGGCATGGGGCGTGGCCCGCTGTTGGGGGTCGGCTCGAATGAGGGGTTAGGCATCCTTGCCTGTAGATTTGGGCTCTGGGATCTTCTTGATTAAGGCCTGGATCACGTCTACGGCTGGATTTGCCGCCGACAGCTTCTCAAGTTCAAGTTCTCTGGTTGATTCGCCAGATTGCAGTGTTTTCTCTTGCTTCGCCTCCAAAAGTGCGGTTAGTGCCAAGAGATTCAGCTCTGGAGTATTCAGTCGGCGCGCCAATTGAAGAGAGGCGAGAATGCCGGCCCGTCTACTTGCGACGTCGTGATAGTCCTTGTAGTCGAGCGACAGCGCTCGGTATTGTCGGAGCAGGAACCAAGCGACCGCCTCCAGGAAGAACAAAATTGCGGCCGGTCGTGCGGCTCGGATCAGCAGATCGGTAAGTGATTGCCCTGGCTCGCCGGAAGGCAGCGAAAAATAAAATACGGCGACACCGATAATGGCCATCGCAATTCCTGATATTAGAAGCACGGTTGAGCGATTGAATACCTCATCTGCGCGATTGCGCGCAAACATCACATCTTGATCAATGGCTTCAACTTCGTCACTAGGAACCCTTCTCAAGTCGTTCTTTTCTAGGGATCCGCTTCGACGAGCGCGCGTCTGATTTCTTGCAAGACGCCGCGCTAGCGAACTAAATCGGATCGTGCTCTGAACCCATCTCCATGACCACCACACTAGGTACAGAGCGACGGACCAAAGTCCTAGGGCAAAGACGAAACTTGCCGCGTCAAATCGGAACGAGTTTTCATATCGGACTTGGACGGCACCATTCTCAATGAATGCCGTAATCTTGTTGGTTCGCGAAGAGAAGACAGAAGTCTCCCTTTCCGGTACTTCGGCTGTCGCCTTGTTTAGTCCAGGGTTTGCCTTTAGTAGGTCGCCTAGGCTTTCCGACTCAGACTTCAGCTGTGAAATTTGACTGACCGACAGTGGTTCACCCAGTCGCCTTGTTGACTCATATGCACCAATGCCGACATAAGCGATCGGCAGCGCGACAGTCACTATCAATATGGGACTGAAGAGCCAGCCTGACAGATCATGGAGCCATTGTCTAAGCGCGCTGTGAGGCGAGTTTGTGTTTTTGAGTTCTGACATGAGCGACACCTTGGTTTCTAGGATGCCTAACGTTGGAATTGAGCTGCCCGGAGCAGCGTCGTGCGTTTGGCCCAGAATGAAATGAGGGCCAAAGGCGCCACGCTGTGGAGGGTCAGCTCGAATGACGGGTTAGGCGTCGCGCGAAGTGGGACTGATTGACTCACGGTCGTAGTAGTCAACCTCGCTCTCGGATCGAACAAGCTTTCGCAGTCTTGGGGTGGTGGCGCCGCCCGCGAATACGCCGATCTTGCTTGAGTCCGGGTACTCGCACACCTCAACTTCGGCCAATACCGAAAGGGAAAGATAGCGCAAGGTGACGGACCCTGTGTTGATGATCTGGTGGGCCGTGTCCGGGCCACCCGTTGGGCAGGCAATGACATCGTGTGTCTTGATCCTGTACGTCTGGCTCCCGAAGCGCAATTCTCCTTCACCATCCAGGATGAGAAACATCTCTTCCTCGGCGCGGTGTGAGTGAAACGGACACTGAGCACTTCCGGGCGGAAGCTCTGTGAGGTTGTAGCCCAATTTCTGGGCACCGATTGCAGCGCTGAACTGAGCGCGTCTGGAGCTGTAGAAGCCGTTTTCCTCAACGTCGGTGAACTCGACGTCGGCGAGATTGACGAAAGGTTTTGTCATGCCATCTCCATCCATGCGTGGAACTCCAGCAGATCCATGTTGCGACGCCTAACGTTCGAGGTAACCGGCACGGAACGGCAGGACAGCGCTGGGCCAGAATGAAATGAGGCCCAGCGATGGCATGCCGTGGAGTGTCCGGTTGACTGAGGGGTTAGGCCGCAGCCTCATTTCTGGCGGGCTCCGTAGATGGTGCTGTAGTTTATAGACCGTAGGTGGTCAAGCCTGTTCTTGTAAGCGATGAGCGCTGGTGTTGAAGAGAGCCCGACCGGGATGCGCTTGATGAAATCTGTTTCGGGGAACACGTCGATGTTGCCTGGCTTGTGCTCATACGAGGCGAGTTCGAGCAATGTGGATTCGAGTAGTACCCAGTTCTGCGCCTCGATCGCCAGACGGGCTTGAACACCAAGAGCCTGATACATGAACTCACCGACGGCCTTCGCCTTGGTGATCGCCTGGGCAACGTGTTCGAGACTCCTCGGGAGATTGATGTCGTAGTAGTGGAAGTGCTCTGCAAGACTGACCGAGTGGTATGGATCTGCCGGATCCCGAGCTACTTCTGCCAGCAACAGTGTTTCAGCTTCTCGGTGGCGGCCGTGACACTGCAACTCGCCGATTAACTGATGTCGCAGTTCGATCGCATCCTCATCAGACCAAGCTTGCCTCAGCAGAACTTCAATGTGAGGGGCCAGATCGCGTGTGCAGTCGACTTTACGCAGGGCATCCAGTTCGGCTAGTGCGTCTTCAAGTCGAGATTGCATCGGTGGGTCCTTGTGCGGCCTAACGTTGTAATTGAGCTGCTCGCGGAGGCGGGCGGCTTTGGCATGGTGGCGGAAAATGCGCGAAGCGCCCGCCACCAGGACAAAGACGCCTGCCGTAGCGAGTCAGCTCGAATGACGGGTTAGGCATCCGCGGCGGCCAAGGGGGTGCGTTTGCGACCTACTATTGCGTTCGCTTATAGCGGTCGGATCGAAAGGGAGTAGGTTAAAGGGCTCATCTGCGCTCGCTTCACTATGACTGTCTCGCGACGCGAGGAATTGAATGTTGCGACGGCTGCCTTCACTGCAGCGAGATCAGATTCAGGCATACGCGCACCACAGATGATCGACAGTAGCTTTGCAGGAAAATCGTACATACGACCCCCGTTGTTCTCCAACAGCCGCCATTCTCGTTCGTAGCGCCAGCCGCTGTACTTCAAGAACAATGGACTGGCGTGCGGATGGCTGTCTAGAAGTTTGTCGCCTTCACGCCGCATTGAATAGATGACGGGCTTGGCGTCGAGCCCGAGCTTGTCGCTTGGGCTTCGCTCGAACTCGAAGCATATGCCCGCGTGTTGATGGGCGTAGTGGGACCACATAAGGATGCTTCTCGGAGTGGCGCTCAGCGAGAGCACTCCGAAGGTGTGCAGGAACGACTGGATGGTGTTGTGGCCTTCAACAAACTTCGCTGCAATTGCCATGTCATCGTTCGAGACATGAGTGAGGAAACGCTCATTGATCGCACGAAGTAGAGATCCTATGTCTGGCGTTGGTCCGAGTCTTTGCAGCCGTTCGCCGGATTTCCTGTGCCGAAGCGCCTGAGTCTTGCGTTGCTGCAGGTGCACAAAGGCATGATTTGGCAGCGTGCAGTCATACGGGTCATTGAACGAGTGCGGCAGTGCAAACCACAGCTTGCCAGACGCGAGCGTCGAAGCTGTACGGTCGCTCCAGGATGCGTACTTGTATAGCCGCGTGATCTTCGGATAGTCCATGCATTGAAATGATTGCGTACCACTGAGCGTCGACTTCGGAGGCCTAGACAAGATGGCTTCTGAGTAACGGGCGGCCCGTCCCCTGCAAAGCCGTAGGTTGCGCGCCACTGGCGCGTAGAGCTACACCAATGCGTCGTGCGGTGGTCGTGCGGCGCATTGCCAAAGTGCAAGGAGACGGGCCATGGAAACTCAGACAGCAGCCACGAGCGTGAGCATCCAATATGTGGGGCTTGATGTCCACAAGGACAGCATCGATATTGCGGTGGCGGACGCGGGCCATGACGCAAGCCATGAAGGGCGGTGGGGTGAAGTGCGCCACATCGGCCAGATAGGCGGTGAGCTGGCGGCGCTGGACAAAGCGCTGCGCAAGCTCATCAGCAAAGGCGCGCGTTTGCATGTGGTCTACGAAGCCGGGCCGTGCGGCTTTGTGATCTGGCGCCACCTGCTTAGCCAAGGCATAGCCTGCGAGGTGGTGGCGCCTTCGTCGATTCCCCGCCCGGCAGGCGAGCGCGTCAAGACTGACCGGCGCGACGCGATGAAGCTGGCGCGCCTGGCGCGTGCCGGGGAGCTCAACCCGGTGCGCGTACCTGATGAGGCCGACGAGGCCATGCGCGACCTGGTGCGCGCTCGTGATGACGCGGTGCGCGAGCAGCGCAACGCGCGCCACCGCCTGAAGGCCCTGCTGCTGCGCAACGGCATCGGCTACGCGGGCAAGGCGGCGTGGACGCCGGCGCACCTGCGCTGGCTGGCCGACCTGAAGTTGCCCTTGCCAGCGCAGCAAATCGCCTTCCAGGAATATCTGCACGCCATAACCGAATCCACCCAGCGCATTGCCCGGCTGGAGCAGGCGCTGCGCGATCACCTGCCCCAATGGGGACTCAAGCCCCTGGTGCAGGCGCTGCAGGCCATGCGCGGCGTGCAGTTGATCGCTGCCATCACGTTGGTGGCCGAGTTGCAAGACTTCATGCGCTTTGAGCACCCGCGCAAGCTGATGGCCTATGTGGGCTTGGTGCCCGGTGAGCACAGTTCGGGCGGCAAGCGGCGCCAAGGCAGCATCACCAAGGCCGGCAACAGCGCGGCGCGCCGCATGCTGGTGGAAGTGGCCTGGCATTACCTGCAAGGCCCCAGAGTCAGCCCCATCATCGCCCGGCGCCAAGACCAATTGCCCAAGACCGTCACCGACATCGCCTGGGCCGCGCAGATGCGGCTGAGCGCCAAATTCAAGCGCCTGCTGGCGCGCAAGGTGATGAAGACCAAAGCGGTGGTGGCGGTGGCGCGCGAGCTGGTGGGCTTTATCTGGGCCATCGCGCAGCAGGTGCACGCCAGCGGCTGGAAGGGCGTGCCCGACGACAACGGCCAGACGGCGCAGGCAACTTGAAGGCCACGCCATTGAACCCGAATACCTAACGCGATAAGGGGGGTGCAGACAAAAGAAACCTTCAGATGCCGGAGGGGGAACGCGGCGCAGCCGCGGCCACTGGGGAACCCTCGACAACGTTATTGGTGAGCCCGGCATGTGCGAAAGCATGTGTCGCGCAATCTCAGCCCCTAGAGCGAAGGCAGCCCCGCGACGACTACCTGTCTTGAGGTACCCAACCCTCGCATATCAGCATGAACAACCGTCGCACATCCACCATCGGGTGGCAGCAACAGGTTCCGTCGCGTTCCCCGTCCGGCAACGGGTTCAACCATCATCTGTTTGTGCAGAGGGATCAATGCGCGCTCTTGACAAACAGAAGCCATATCAACGTTCGAGCTAAGCGGGCGACGACGGCAGGACGCCAGGCCCGGGCTGGCGAAAATGTACCGCGTACCGCCAGACCGGGCCTGGTGGCCTGCCGTTGGCGCTCCGCTTGAGCGAGGGGTTAGGCCTCGCTCGCCCGAGTTCTCGCGCTAGTTACATGTTATGGCATTGCAACGAGAGTTGCAGCTGGACCAAGACTGATTTTCTACGTATCGAGAGCCATTCCAGTAACTGGGATTCCCGCAGTTCGCTAGGCAGGTTTGCTTCTGAGCCTCACAAAGCTGCCGATCTCCGCCTCTATTCGAGTCATCGGCACGACCTCTTTGCGCCTGTTGTTGGTTCGAGTAAAGACTCGTGAGCTTTTCCTCTACACCTAGAGCTACGTACTCTCTCTTTTTGATTACGTCCAAAGGCGACCAAGCGGAATTGCCGTCTTTATTAATAGGTGGGACTATTTTTATAGTCCCGGTCTTCGCGTTCTTGGCGATAGGAATTCGATACCGCGTCGCGACAACCGCATCAGGCGCTGCCGATGATATGAAGCTGCTTTCGGCGGCAACAACTATCTCTACGGATGCAGAGGAAGACTTTGTCGTAATCCAACGCGAGAACGTGCCAAAGTAATTGATCGAAATGTCTTCGGGCACTAGCCCACGAGCCCGTAGTGCGCCTAGGTCGATCTCCTCGTGGCCGTCAAGGTGTGTCCACGTGCATTGCGGACTCTTGCTGCAATAGCCATCCCTCTTGAGTCCGGAGGCGAATCTTTCAAAGAAGCTCTCAGCCAATAGTCTCTCTGCCGTTTGCGCGTGGGCTATGGGAGAGTGCATAACCATGAAAGCAACGCATGTAGTTGCAAAGTAGCGAAACGTCGTTAATGCCTTGGAGTTGTACATAGAATTTGGGAGGTGGTGTGAAGTGGCGGAAACGAATGCGAACATCAAGGTAGAAACGAATTCAGTTGAGTACTGAAGTTGAAGTTGGCAAGTGTCGGTAAGCGCAACTGCGAAGTACTGCTAGAAAGAGGTTTGAGGCGTAGCACAGTGCGGCAGATAGATTGCGAGGCCTAACGTGGGAATTGAGCTGCCCGGAGCAGCGTGGTGCGTTTGGCCCAGAATGAAATGAGGGCCAAATGCGCCACGCTGTGGAGGGTCAGCTCGAATGACGGGTTAGGCAGCGGCCGGCCTGGGCTTTGGAAGACCGCAGAAGCTTGAGGAACCTTGGACATGGCCTTGAGGTTGCCAGCATTGCCTGAGATTGGCAATGGCCAGTGCTCGAGGAAGGAATCCGAGTTGAACGCGGAAGTGGAGGTGGTACCAATGCGCCAAAGGTTTAAGCGTTGGCGGACACTGAAGCACCTTACATTGACTCGGCGAATTTGCAGTGGCGAGGCAGCTGCCATTTCGAGCCCAGCGAGCGCACCGGAACGCGAGCCAGACGGCGCTGCAAGGAAGCTGACTTCAGAATCTGAACGCACCAGCGTTGGCCCGCAATGTATTCGGCTGTTGGCCGCTGCCTAACGTTCGAGCTAAGCGGGCGACGACGGCAGGACGCCAGGCCCGGGCCGGTGAAAATGTACCGCGTACCACCGGCCCGGGCCTGGTGGCCTGCCGTTGGCGCTCCGCTTGAGCGAGGGGTTAGGCTTCAGCGACCTTGGAATTTCGATCTGAATGACAAAATGGTCTTGCCGGTCGACTTTTCAATGTATTCAACTGTGAAATCCCTCGATTCGATGCCGCGAATATTGCGGCCATCTATGCAGTAGCCGTTTGAGTCCGTCATGGGATAGTTCGCGTGATAAGCCGTTGGTGGCGCGTGAAAGGTAACGTAGCGCTCGACTCCCTCGAAAAGTTGCGAACTTGATCAAGCGGAATTTGAACTTCAATTGAGTAGACATCTACTCTCGGACTTCCAAAGTCAGACTTGACTTGCGAAAACACCTTGTTAGAGTTCCAGACGCTATAGCCGGTGTATCCGCGGTGTCCGCTGCAGGTCGCGGTTTCAGTTAAGTAACCCAGCGGAATAGTGCCATACAGGCTCGCCTGGCCTGTCCCGAATTGAATGCCGGAGGATGGGTAGTAGTTGAGTCCGGAAAGGTGCTTGCCGTCGCCAACAAAGTCTTCACCTTCCGGTATGTATACAGTCTTGCCAACGTATTCCTCTGTGGCGCGTCGAACTTGATCAGATTCCGACTCGGATGAGAAGGGATCTCGCTTAATGTTCCGAGCAACGCGCTCAATGATTTCGTAGAAATCAACGATATTTTGCGCATTGCGGGAATTTGCAAATTTCCGCTGATCTGTCGATTGCTCGGGAGCGCCGATTGGTTTTGCTTGTTTGCCTGCGATCCACTCACCTTTGTACAGGATTGCACCGCGGGCGTCTGTCAGCACGCCGTAACCATGACGTTCGTTGTCTAGGTAAGCGCCTATGTAAGTGGTGCCATCTGAATGTCTAAATCTACCCTGCCCGTTGACATTGCCGTTGTCGAAGCTTCCGACGAATACCGCCCCATCAGGGAACTCCTGCGTCCCACTGCCGGACCTGACTCCATCTAGCATTTGCCCACGATAGGTACCGAATAGCTGCCCAGACTTGTAGTACCGTGCAACACCCCTGCCGTTAGCTTTGCCACCGGCACACGGTCCTTGCCATGACGCTGAGTCCGCCGCGCGCGTCATGATTAAGCAACCGGTCTTTTGAGCGGGAACCAATCCTTCTGCATGGGCTGCCGAAATAGTGGCGCTGAGCCAGAGGCAAAGCGCCATTTTTGAAAGAGGCGATAGGTAGGATTTTGGTGAGTTCATTGCACACATTGGATGTTGAATCAGACGGCGAACTTAGTGGTCACCGAACTGGGTACAGGATTATGAATCTGATGCCTAACCCGCATATGGACCAACCGCATCAGGCACGCGCAGTTGGTCTATTGCATTTTGTCGCGCAGGCTGCGCGCCAACGGGTGTCCCTCTATGGAGGGCCTCCGCCAACCCCGCTGCCGGGCGATAGGCGTGCCGATATGGGCCGCCTAAATTGCTTTGCATGAAACCTCCACCATCCACCTCGAATCCTCCCACTGGTTCCTCAGACGCAATGTCGCCGACGCAGGCTGCCCGCGTCAAGGCCGACGCCAGTCTTGTGATCCCTCGGCCCCAGCCTAAGCTCCTGGACAGCCTGCGGCACGCCATTCGACTGCGCCACTACTCGATAAGGACCGAGGACGCCTACGTCGACTGGACACGTCGATTCATCCTGTTTCACGGCAAGCGGCACCCACGCGATCTTGGCCCTGAGGACATCACCGCCTTCCTGACCCATCTGGCGGTCCAGCGCCAAGTCGCACCCTCCACCCAGAACCAAGCAAAGTCGGCCTTGCTGTTCCTGTATCGCGAAGTGCTTCAGTTGCACCTGCCCTGGCTGGACGAAGTGACCGCCGCCAAGTCGCAGCGACGCCTTCCGGTGGTGCTCACCCCCTCGGAGGTGCGCGTGCTCCTGAACGAACTGAGCGGGACGATGGGCTTGCTGGCGTCGCTGCTGTACGGGACCGGCATGCGGGTGCTGGAGGGCCTGCGTTTGCGCGTGAAGGACCTCAGCTTTGAGCGCCGCGAGATCCTGGTGCGTGACGGCAAGGGAGGCAAGGACCGCGTCACCGTGCTTCCCGAAAACCTGATCCTGCCCCTGCAGCAGCAACTGGCCCACGCCATGGCCCTGCACGACAAGGATCTCAAGGCCGGTTTCGGCGAGGTGTGGTTGCCCAACGCGCTGGCAGTGAAGTACCCCAGTGCGCCGCGATTGTGGGGATGGCAGTGGGTGTTCCCGAGCGCGGTCCGCTCGGCCGACCCCTGCGCAGGCGTCATCCGCCGGCACCACCTCAACGAGGCGACCCTACAGAAGGCGATGTCCGTGGCCGGGCGGCGCGCCGCCATCGACAAGCAGTGTTCGCCGCACATCCTGCGCCACGCCTTCGCCACCCACATGCTGCAAGCTGGATACGACATTCGCACCGTGCAAGAACTGCTTGGGCACAGGGACGTGACGACGACGATGATCTACACGCACGTCATGAACCGAGGTGGGCGCGGCGTGCGTAGCCCTTTTGACCAGATCTAGCGCTGCCTGAAGCCACCGTACCGCGCCTGACTGCCGGCATAGCTGACGCCGGTGGATGTCTGCAGATCATGGCCGTGTCAGCGTAAGGCCGGCGGCTGGCTACGTGCGACCGGACCGCCTCCTATGCCGTCGCCCGGCTTTGCCGATCCGGCAGTGGGCATCAACCGACCGCATTTGCGCATCGGCATCGTGGGCCGAACCCCGGTCAATCGTCGTCGCCCTCGTTTTCGAGGTCAGGGAATTTCGACTTGTCGACCTTCCCGCCGGCGTTGGCCTTGGCCTTCGCTGCTGACAGCTGGTACTCATGTTCAGACATTTTGGACTTGCCGTGTTTCCACTCAAACGCCGACTGCGAGAATAGGCCGGTGTTCTGGAACGCCGCGACCACTTGCTTGGCGTATTCGGCGGCGTCCCACCACTCCGCAGCAGCCCCAGACAACTGCTTGCGTAGCGTTTCGCGCTCAGCCTTGGACACGTGCTTGAGTGCCACTTGAAGTCCTGACACCTTGGCCAGCTCCAGCGCGAGCTTTCCGACCGTGCTCGTCACCACGGCTTCGGCGTTGCGGTACTCGTAGATGTGGGTACCCTTGAAGGGGTCGCGAATGTCTGCCAGGCGGTGCAGCGGCACGGGGCGGCGCGAGAATTTGCAGTGAGCTTCGACACGCAGACGTGGCCGAAGCTTGGCTGCTTTATCAGACACTGCCTTCAAGGTAACGCCTGGCTTCGATTTGGCAAACTCTGCAAGCAGTTCGTCCCTCTTGTCGTACGCCGCAATTTGATGGTCGGTCTTGCGCGTGCCGAAGTACAGGGTCTGCAGCCGGACGCCAGAGTCGAACGACTTGCCCCAGGCTCCGCACGCGTTCTTCTCGCGGCACTCTATGGCGACATCAGAGAGGCTGACTCGGTGGTCAACGGTGAGGTCCACGACATTCACGGAGGCGCCGTCGAGCAAGAGCCGGTGGTCAGTACCAAGAATCTCCTTAAGTGTGTTGGTGAAGAGATCCTTGTCGGCGCCGAAGTAGCGGGCGGGGTTGAACTCCAGCTTCATGTGCCAGACGGTCTGGTCGGGGCTGCGAGGGTTGATCTCGACAAACAGCCCGTCCTTCTCCTTGATCGGTACGCGAAACCGGTTGACGAACCCTTTCTTGGCGCCTGCAAGTCGCGTGGCTCTGCCGTTCGAGCAGAAGTCTTCCAGTACGCCGGTGATGGCACGCCTTTGCCTCTCGGTGACGTCGAGGCGGTGAAAGGATAGACCCAGCTTGTCAATGAAGACGGTATTGAGAGGCGGTAGTTTCATGATGAACTCCAGTTAGATTGGTCAAAGGTCTGATGGTTGAAGATTCACAGAAGAGAAGGAAATGGATTGACAGTAAGCGAAGGAGAGGGAGATGGAGCTATCGATCTGGAAAATGGCTGCACATGATTAATGGTCCGATGTTGGATATGCGATGTTATTTACCGTATCCGATAAAAACTCACTGAACCGCTTCACCGGTTGATGTTCACAGCAAGGTACTGCTAGTGCGGCATGTCGGATTGCTGGTTCGGTGACAGAAGCTGAATGAGCTCTGTGCACTTGCAGCAGCAAACTGACATTGACAATCACCCTGGCGTTGTTGATGCCGGAAGCACCGTACTCAAGGTCCTCGGTACTACAGCTACGCGTGGACGTAGTACCTGATGCAGAAGTTATCCATGTGGTGGATGTACCTAGTGATTGATCTCTCCATCTCCCATCTCCTTGTCGTTCTATCTCCATCTCCGTGTGGATGAGCTATGTACGTATGTATGGTATGTACGTATGTATGGTTATAGTCGCGCGCGCATGGCCCGATGAGGATATGGTGAGGCCTATGTTTTTCTATTGAAAAACCAATGAATTGGCATTGAAGACCCACTTGCGCGCGACCTCACGGATCGAAAATACAATGACTTTTTCTTCTGAGCCAGCCACTTCGCATCGTCAATCTCACTTCACAGTTATTCTGCTGAAACGCGTGAAATACGACGATTTGCATGTTGAATTGGCGGTGCAGGGCATTTCAGGTTCGGCACTTACCATCGTGGCGAAGGGCCGCACATTCCGACAGAAATTGCCTGAATACGGCTCCCCTGAACGCCGTCGTTGATGGTCCGGAGGTGCTGTGTAGACACCTCCGGACCGGGGCGTTGCGGGAATTTCGACTTCAGGGCCGCGGGCGAAATCGACGCAACTTTTGCAACGACGGTGAGGGGGCAGGCGCTATTCGTCCCTCAACTGCGGCCCGCGCTTGATCTTGAAACCAAGGCGGTCAAGGCGCCGTTTGATCGTGCTCTTGTCGAACCCGAGGGAGTCGCCGATCTGCGCGAGCGATCGACCTTCTTCGGCTTGACGTGCAATCTCGCGCGAGACGGCGTCGGCGGAAACACATGGTCCGACGAAAGACTCGACGGTGCGGTCGAGCCTTGGGCGAACGTTTTCGATCACCGGCTCGACACCAATCGCAGCAAGCAGGGTGCCGTCCGCTGGCCGAACCATGTGCGCGTAGCTGTAGCCGACATCCGGGCTGCATGGGCACACGATCAACGCCGACGAGCAACACTGCAGCCAGGATTCGAAGGGTTGGTTCTTTGCCAACTGCACAAGATGAACCACCGCACGTGCTTTGCGGAACAGGGCTTCGTGCAATCGTGGCAAGTCGAGGCTGCTGTGCAGGGCCTTTGCCGGCGCTGCCCTGTGGCACACCACGGCGACATCAACTTCATCGCGCATGCTTGCGAGAAGAAGCGCGCGCCCATCTGGAGACGCGAAATCAGAGGGTGCTTGAGTCGCTGATGCCTCAGAAAGGATCTTGACTCTGTTCGCCTCCAGCGCAGATGGAAACTGTGCCCGTAGCAGGCTTGCCGTTGCGCTGTCCAGATTCAAGAATCCAACGGTTCGTGGTGCCGGGGCACGATAGCCGTAGAAGTCTTTCTGCTCAAAGAGCGCGCTGACAATCGACCTTGCAATGATGGCCACATTGGCTCCTGGTTCGATGTGGATTGCTGTGGCTTGTCCATCGGCGAGCAATCCCAGCAGGAAGTCCTTCTCCTCGCTGCCGGCAGGTCCAGGACGCTCTGATTCGGCGCTGGGTGCTGGTTTGGTAGCCATGGGTGCCACCGGGTCGATCTCACTTGCTTTGGTCGATGGCGACGGCTCGGTGGGACTCGTCAACATGGCGGGAGGGATGTTCATCTGTTGGTTTTCCGATTTGTGCTTCAATGCGTTGGTGTTCATGATTCGTTCCTAGTGAGTGAAGTGACGAAGTTGAAGTTGGTTCTCTGCGAACCCTTTAGAGGGTTCAGCCAGTCCGCGGGCTAGCCGGGGGAGTAGTAGGGATGACTTGTCCCCTCGCGCCGATCGCGCGATGTGTTTACTCACCTGAATTGGACGCGCTGCTGTCGGGCTAGCCTTTGCGACCCCTGGATCCGCATGCGCGATGGGCGGACGGCGGGCCGGTCGATTCGGCGAGCTCATGTCGTATCGACCGACGCATGTCGCTGACCACCGTGCCACGATCCTGACCGACCAGTAGGGTCCGCAGGAATCTCCTGCGACTCAGGACTATGAGATGACCCTTACGTCCACAATGCGGTGGCTTGTACGGCCGGTTGCTGTCAACGCGAGCGCCCAGCATCGACAGGTGCTTGCTGATGGGGCTGGTCTGCGTCGGGCGATGCAGCAGCTGCCCGCCTGGCCAGAAGGTCTGGCGGAAGAAGCGATGGCAAGGGAAGTTCGCTGGTGCGCGTCGCGCGCCATGCGATCAAGTCACCGCGTCGATAGCGGACGGAACGCTTCCCAACTTGAACAGCCTCTGGGAAGCCGGGCTGCTTTCGCAGCTCATAGAAGCTTGACCGGCAAACTCCAAGGAGTTCGGACGCCTGCTTCGCATCGAGTCCGCGGTCCGGATCACATTGATGATCCGTTGCCACTGCAACACGTTCTCGTTCGCGAGCCGGCCAACGGTGGGCAAGCCGATGCAGCAGCTCCAGCACTGCTTCCAGCTTCGCATGAAGAGCGCGCAACTCGTCGTGCGAGTGGTCGCCTGATCCGCCGGCGGAATGGGCGACCCGGACCGATTCAGCTTCTCCAGCAGCGTCCGGCCCCGCTCCCACTTCGCCGCTTGCTCGTGCTTCGCAGGCGTCAGCCCGAACGGTATGGTGGGCGCGCGCGGTCTCGGCGTTCGAGGCTCTTGGCTTGGTTGCCGTCGAACCCGTGAGGTCGGACGTTGACATCGGCGGCGACACTGGAGCCGTCGTCTTTGCGGGCGCCACCGGCACCGGACGTGCAAGCGAAGGCGAATGACTTTTGCGATTGGCAGCAATGGCGGCGGCAACGGATGCCAGCGTCATGGCCTTTGGCCGTCCGTCACGAACTGCAGGAGTCGGCTTCGGTTGTGAGGCAGTGATGGGCTTGCGAAGCCGTAGGAGTTTGAGAGGCATGTCTACAACCTTTCGGTCGATCACATGACGCAGCCACGAGGAATTCAGCGCATTGCGTCCATGCCTTCACTCTTTACCGACTCACATTATTTTCAATAACAATGTGGACAAAAAGCAGACAAACAGGACAATGACGACATGTTGGAACTCAATCTCTCCAGGCCACTAACCACCGATCAGGCATTGATTCACATTGCCACAGGCACTTGCGGCTTTGTCCGCGCGATGAACGGGCAGTCGCAGCTGCGCAGGGCGCGCGAATGGCTGGAGTCCGGGGATCCGGGTTTGATTCCGTCGCCTCGCAGCGTTGATAGAGAGAGACTCAGGCTGCTGCGAGAGGCGATGCGCAGCCACCTGTCCGACCTGGACGGCTTGGAGTTTTCAGGCGTCGTTTGGATTTGGTTCGCGATGCAGTGCGCGCCCGACACAATCGCACCAGAGTGCAAGAGCAACTGGCAGGCATATCTGGCGAAGATGTCGCTGCGAGACAGCCCTGCGAGCATCGAATGCTCCGCCGCGCTTAGCAAGAAATGGGGGGTGAGCGGAGCGATCAAATTGAAGGCACTCGTAAGGAGGCCGTTCGAAAAGGACGCGGCATTTGGGGGCCTGGGGCGGGTGACGCCAAAGCCGGTGATGAAGTCGACCGGCCAAGGTTGGCGGTGCTCCGGCCTTGAAGACCTGCTCCGGCCTGCGCTTAATCGCGTAGCGAAGGCTCAGCCAGGACTTCTGGCGCGCGATGGCAGCAACAAGGAGTTCCGCAGTGACCGCTTGGATCGGTTCGACCTATACGCCGTCCTACACCGATTCAACCCAAAGCTCGATCTATCGTCGTACGCTGGATCGTCGATTCTCAAAGCCCTGACCGGCATGGTGGCCTTCCGCAGAGGGCGGCGCCGTAGCAACCATCCGCATACTGCGCCTAACGACGATCGCTTGGAAGCCTACGCGTCTGAGGTGCTGGTTGACCGTGATTGGCTACGCTATTTCGGGCTGCGATCGTGATGATCTCTTCGCTGGGGTGCCCGCTTCGAGCAGCCGGTGCAGCGTTGTCAACGCCTGGCGCTTCTCTCGCGCGTAGTCGTACGCATCGTAGTGTCGCGCCTGCACTCCCGACAACCCGTGTGACTGCAATTGGCCCCGTACTTCTTTGCTTATCCCGGCGGCTGCCAACGCGGTCTCGACGCCAGATCGAACGCGCTTGAGCTGGAAGTCCGGAATGTCGGTCACTGCGGCCTTCGCCCAGTTCGACATGGTCATGGCACTGATGTGCGTTTCACCGCTGTCCGTTGACATCAAGTAGTCGCCGGTGTTCCGCATCGACTTCAGCGCGGCCACGGCCAGTGGCAGCAACTGCACGGTGTGGCGCCGCGGACCTTGGCCAGGCCGGCCCTTGGCGTCGTAGATTGCGATTTCGTGATCACGGGCGTCTGCGTTTCTGAGCTTCACCAGCTGCTCAATGCGTTGGCCACCGGTCAATAGGTGAAGTCGAAGTGCTGCACCAGCGATGCCGGGCTTGTCTTTGATGGCCGTCCAATACTTGCGCAGGTCAGCCAGCACCAACGGGTTCTTGTCCGCCTTGTCGTGTGCCGCTGCGCGCTTTGTCAGCGCCGCTGGATTGGTGGCAATGCCGAAGACCTTGAACGAGGCTGGAATCGATGGCAGCGAATGGACGTCAAGCGCGCACTGATATGCGGCACGGACGTAGGCGCGCAGCTTGTTGGCAGTACGACCGTTGCCGCGCTCGATGAGCCGACGCAGCATATCCGTGATTTGAGTCGGCGTTACGCCACCTGCCGCGCCATTGGCAATCGCGGGATACGCCTCTACGACGTGAAGCCGGAAGATGGATTTCGCGTCGGACGCTGACCGACGCCCTTCGGCTTCCAGATGAGCCACGTACGCGTCTAGCAGCAAAGACAGCGTTTGACGGCCTGCATGAGCCTTGTGTGCTTTGGCAACATCCGCCTCTCGGCGTTTGGCTGCAGCATGCTCCCTGTAGCCACCGTCTAACGAGTGCTCACGCTGGATGGTTGCTTTGACTCGGCAAGCTTCGACGGCGGCGGCAATGGAGTAGCCCTTCGCTGTGGGGCCGAGCGACCTTGGCGCGGCCCCGATGTCGTACGTGCCAATGGCGACCCTGTCTGTGGTCCCCTCATGTGTGAAGCGCCAATAGAACTGCACACCGCCCGTGGAGAGCCGGCGAGCTTGAAGCGTGCCACCCTGGTCGATCTTCTTGAGCGTCGCGAACTTGCCGACTTCGAGCGACTTGATGACTTCTGCTGGGGTACGTTCCGTTGTCTTGGCCGTGGCCATGATCCGCTCCGATAGAGTTGTCCGTAAACCGCTGGTGCCAGTCTGGTGCCAGTTTTCAGTCGGATGAACTTTACGCCAAACGGACGCTGTCGGACATAAACGCGTTATAAATCAGTTACTTGCGGAAATTCTCTGATCCACGGAAATCTAGCCAAGTCTACGATTTTCGGACTCTTAATCCGTTGGTCGAGTGTTCGAGTCACTCAGGGCCCACCAACATAATCAACGGCTTAGGCAGCGATGCTTAGGCCGTTGGTCTTTGTGGCGCAGCCATTTCGTAGCCGCTGAACACGTCAAGTCGGTTGGCCGACCGCAGCAGTGGCTCTGCGGCCACGGGATCGCGGCGTTCAGACATCAGGTCATGTGCCCCGCCGTCGGGCCGTCACGGCGCGCAGGCCGCCCTCGAGCACCACGGGCCCTGCCCTGGCGGGCGTGGTTTTCCGCAATACTGCGGCATCCACAATCGGCCTGCGGCCGCGAAAGGGCACTGCGATGGGCGACCCCAGCACAACGGAGGCGATCCGCAAGGCGCTGAAGCACGAGATCAAGCCGGCGGTCGACAAGGTGGAGGTCGAGAGCGACAAGCTCTGGAATCTGCTGGTCGAGACGGACCATGGTGCAGAGAAGGCCATCGCCGCACAGGACGAAGAGCAGATGAAACTGCACGAGGCCGCTTACCGTGGCTGCCAGAAGCGGGCCGCCGTGGTGCTGACCATCGTCGATGCGCTGCTGGACAAGCTGCACAAGCTCGAAGAGAACCCGGCCTTCGTCGAGGAACTGGCCACGTTCACCGCCCTGACGGATACCCTGAAGGGAATCAAGACGATGCAGCAAAACGGGCTGGCCGATTCGCGCGACACGATCGCTCGAATGCACAAGCTGAGCCAGGCGGTGCGCCACGACACCGGTGACCTCGAAAAGCAATGGGCGGTCGCCGAGGCGCAGGTCGCCGCGGCAAGCAAGGAAGCCAGCGCGGCGCTCGAAACCATGAAGGCCGCGCGGCAGAGGGCCGAGAAGGCCGCCAAGGCTGGCGATGCAAAGGGGCTGGCTTCGATCAAGGCGCAGTCCAAGGCATTCAAGGTGCCGGTGGGACCGGCGGCCATTGCCAAGCTGTCCGAACTCGCCGCAGAGACTTTGCTGTTCTTCAACAAGAGCGCGGTCGACAAGGATGCGCTGGCGGCCTTCGAGCGCGACGCGAAACGACTGAGCGCCAAGATCAATGCGGCGGGCACCGATGTGGCGGCGACGTTGGGGTTGCAACTCGAGATCGACAACATGGCCATTTCGATGGGCGTGCTCGGCCCGGCGATTGCGAAGGCGATGAAGATCGCAGTGCACGATGCCACGCGGGTTGCCAAGGTCGTGCAAGACGACCCTGGCAAGGCCTTGGCGGAGATCGAAGCCACGATCAAGCGCCTGAAGCTCGATCTGGTGCCGAAAGAGGTGATTGCGGCGCTGAAGCGCCTGGGTCTTCTTTGACGGGTGAGCTGATCGAGGCGCCAGGCCTCTGTCGAAACAGCCGGTGCCCCGCCGCATGCAAGGCGGCACGCACTGGTGCGCTGGGTGCGCCGGCGAAGCGGCCTACTCGAAGCGCAACGCGCCGTCGTCCAGCCGCGCCTGCGGAATCTGCTTGCGCTCCAGCTCGTAGTCCTGCGTGTTCTGCCACGGCTCCGCGTCGCCTTGCCTGGGCAGCAGGTGCATGCCGCGGGCCAGGTAGCCGGGGTTGAAGTTGTCGGGCGCCACCCAGGGGCCAAGGGGCATCTGGGCGTCGACGGGCCGCAGCTGCGGTGTCACCACCTGGGCGCCGGTGGCTTTCATGTGCTGCAGCAGGCGGCAGACGAAATCGGCCATCAGGTCCACCCGCAGCGTCCAGCTCCAGCGCAGGTAGCCAAAGATCCACAGCAGGTTGGGCACGCCGGTGAACATGGCACCGCGGTAGGTGACGGTCTCGCCGAATTCGAGCGGCTGGCCATCGATGCTGAACGGGATGTCGCCCAGCGGGCTCAGCTTGAAGCCGGTGGCGGTGATGATGATGTCGGCGTGGAGCGTGTCGCCGGATTTGAGCTTCAGGCCCGTGGGCGTGAAGCACTCGATCTCGTCGGTGACCACCGAGGCCTTGCCCCGGTTCACCGCCTGGAACAGGTCGGCATCCGGGACAAAGGCCAGGCGCTGCTGCCAGGGGCGGTAGTGCGGGGTGAAGTGCTTGTCGACGTCCACCTTGTCGCCGAGGATCGCGCGCACGTTGCCTACCAGCTCCTGCTTCACGGCCTCAGGCTCGCGCAAGGCGCGCGCGGCGAAGGCGCCTTGCTCGAACAGCACCTTGCGGCGCACGATCTCGTGGATCCAGGCCTCGGGCAGCTCCAGCTGGCGCAGCATGTCGGCCAGCTCGTTGAGGTTGCGCGCGGTGCGGAAGTAGGTGGGCGAGCGCTGCAGCATGGTGATGTGCGCGCAGTCGTCGGCCATGGCCGGGATCAGCGTGGCGGCAGTCGCGCCCGAGCCGATGACGACCACGCGCTTGCCCTTGTAGTCCAGGTCTTCCGGCCAGGTCTGCGGGTGCACGATGCGGCCCTGGTAACTGGCCATGCCTGCCCACTCGGGTGTGTAGCCTTGCTCGTGCTGGTAGTAGCCCTGGCACATCCACAGGAAGCCGCAGCTGAAGTGCAGCAACTCACCCGTGTCCTCGCGCCGCACCTGCAGGTGCCAGCGCTTGTCGGTGCCGGACCAGGCCGCCGAAAGGATGCGGTGCTGATAGCGGATGTGCTCGCCCAGCCGGTTCTCCTCGATCACTTCGCCCAGGTAGCGCAGGATCTCGTCGGCCGTGGCAATGGGCGCGCTGGTCCAGGGCTTGAAGCGGTAGCCGAAGGTGTAGAGGTCGCTGTCTGAGCGGATGCCGGGGTAGCGGTGCGTCACCCAGGTGCCGCCAAACGTCGGCTTCGACTCCAGTGCGACGAAGCGGGTGCCCGGCATCTGCGTGCTCAGGTGGTAGGCGGCCCCCAGGCCGGAGATGCCGGCGCCGACGATGAGGACGTCGAAATGCTCGGGTGGGGCGGAGGTGTTCATGCAGGAGGCCCGGGATGAGGGTTTCAAGGCCGACGGTTGGACAGCGGCCCGCGGTCGGTGCCGCGCGCCTCGCTCTGCCACGGCACGCACCCGGCGCATTGTGCTTGCGGGTTCCCACGCCGTCACTGCGGGTCGTCCAGCGGTACATTGTTTGGCCTTGCCCGATCGGCGGGCCGCCCAGTCCGGGGTGGCCGACGGCATCGCCAGCGTCACGCCGCATCGCCCCGCCACCCATCACCCGAGCACACCGCATGAACGCACCACTGCCCCTGCCCGCGCTGGACGACATCCGCGCCCACGAAGCCGAGATGGTGGCCATCCGCCGCCAGATCCACAGCCAACCCGAGCTGGCCTACGAAGAGCACGCCACGGCCGACCTGGTGGCCGAGCGCCTCACGCGCTGGGGCTATGAGGTGCACCGCGGCCTGGGCGGCACCGGCGTCGTGGGCACGCTGCGCGAAGGCACATCGGCCAGGCGCATCGGCCTGCGTGCCGACATGGACGCGCTGCCGATCGAGGAGACCAGCGGCAAGGCCTGGTCCAGCAAGGTGTTCGGCAAGATGCACGCCTGCGGCCACGATGGGCACACGGCGATGCTGCTGTCGGCCGCGCGTCACTTTGCGGCCAGCCGGAACTTCGATGGCCACATGCACCTGGTGTTCCAACCGGCCGAAGAGGGACTGGCCGGCGCCAAGAAGATGCTGGACGACGGCTTCCTCGACCTGTTCCCCTGCGACGCGATGTTTGGCATGCACAACATGCCGGGCCGACCGGCCGGCCAGTTCATGCTCGTGCCGGGTTACGCGATGGCCAGCGGCGACACCTGCATCATCAAGGTGCGCGGGGTGGGTGGCCACGGTGCGATGCCGCAGTTGGCGGTGGATTCGATCGTGGCGGCCTCCAGCATCGTGATGTCGCTGCAGACCATCGTCTCGCGCAATGTGCCGCCGCTGCACACCGGCATCATCTCGGTGGGCGCTTTCTTGTCGGGCGATGCGCCCAACGTGATCCCGGGCGAGGCGGAGCTTCGCCTCACGGTGCGCGCCTTCCGGCCTGAGGTGCGCGATCTGCTCGAGCGCCGCATCACCGAGATCGCGCAGCACCAGGCCGCGGTGTACGGCGCCACCGCCGACGTGAACTACATCCGCCGCTACCCGGTGCTGAACAACGATCCGGCGATGACCGACTTCTGCCGCAAGGTGATCCACGACTGGCTGGGCGACGCTGGGCTGGTCGCCAACGCCGAGCCCATCAGTGCCAGCGAGGACTTCGCCTTCTTCCTCGAGAAGGTGCCCGGTTGCTACGTGAACATCGGCAACGGCCTGGGTTCCGAAGGGGGCTGCATGGTGCACAACCCGGGCTACGACTTCAACGACAGCGTGCTGTCCACCGGCGCCAGCTACTGGGTCAAGCTCGCAGAAACCTACCTCAAGAAGGAATGAGGCGACGGGCCGGCATGCGCCCGGCCCGAGGGCGACGGCCCCCTCAGCGCCTGCCCGAAGCCGGCAGTTACCATGCGGCGCATGGCCTATGAACTCCACTATTGGCCGACCATCCAGGGCCGCGGCGAATTCGTCCGTCTGGCGCTGGAGGCGGCCGGCGCCCCCTACATCGACGTCGCACGTGGCACCGAAGCGCAGGGCCGGGGCGTTCCCGCCATGCGACGCCTGCAGCAGGACCGCAGCCAGACGCAGCCGCCGTTTGCGCCCCCCTTTCTCAAGGACGGCGACATCGTGGTCGGGCAGACCGCGGTCATCCTGCAGTACCTGGCGCCCGAGCTGAAGCTGGTGGCGCGCAGCGAGCGCGCGCGCGTTTGGACCCAGCAGATCCAGCTGACCATCGCCGACATGGTGACCGAGGCGCACGACACGCACCACCCCATCGGCAGCGACCTGTACTACGAGGACCAGAAACCCGAGGCCCTGCGCCGGGCCCGGTGGTTCTGCGGCACGCGCCTGCCGCTGTTCCTGCAATGGTTCGAGAGCATCGTGCAGCGCAATCCGGCCGGCCCGCGACACCTGGTGGGTGGCAAGCTGAGCTACGCCGACCTGTCGCTGTTCCAGTTGGTGCAGGGCTTGCGCCACGCCTTCCCCGAAACGACGGCGCGTGCGCTGGCCAAGGCACCCGGGGTGGTGCAGTTGCACGAGCGTGTGGCCGCGCTGCCCAAGGTCAAGGCTTACCTTCAAAGTGAGCGGCGGATCCCTTTCAACGAGCAAGGCATCTTTCGCCGCTATCCCGAACTGGACATCGGATAAGTCGGCAGACCGCCCGGGCGCCCCGGGGCAGGCCCGCCCCCCGGAATGGGGGCTCGGCACTGAGGACAACCCCATTCCGCAGTGGTTTACGTTGCTTTACATTCAGGCATCCTCCATTCCCTGAATGCCACAGGCCGCGTGCAACGCTGTCGGTCCGGTGCATGCGCTTGCCTTGTTTTCCCTCCCGACAACCTTGCCGCTGGCCGCGGTGCGCTCACGCCGACTCTCGGTGGCCCAACAGATCGCGCTGTTGCTGGTCGGGCACCTGTTGTTGTGGACCTGGGTGGGCTGGTCCTCGCGTTCCAACTTCGATACCCCGGGGGACATGGTCGAGGCCTACGCCTGGGCGCAGGGCTGGCAATGGGGCTACTACAAGCACCCGCCGCTGTCGGCCTGGGTGGTGGGCCTGTGGTTTCAACTCGTGCCCGAGTCGCACCTGGGCTATTCACTGCTGGCGGCGCTGAACAGCGCCGTCGGTCTGGCGGGTCTGGCGCTGCTGGCGCGCGAGTTCCTGCCTGCACGCTGGGTGTTGTTGGCGATTGCCGTGGCCTCGCTGGCGCCCGGCGTCACGACGCTGGCCATGCGCTTCAACGCCAACGCCATCCTCATCTCGACCTGGCCCTGGGCGATCGCCTTGTTCGTGCGCCTGATGCAGCATGGCCGCACGCGCGATGCGGTCGGCTGTGGCGTGGCCTGCGCGCTGGCCGTGCTGGGCAAGTACTACTCGGGCGTGATGCTGATGTCGCTGCTCGTCACCGCCTTGTGGCTGCCGGCCTGGCGTGCCCGGTTGTGGTCGGCTTCGGTGGTGTTGGCCGTGCTCAGCTTCGCCGCATGCATGACGCCGCACCTGATCTGGCTGCTGGCGCAGACCCACGGTCCGCTTCAGTATGCGCAGGCGGCCGCGGGACAGGGCAGCTCCCGTGATTCGGTGATGCGGGCGCTGACCTTCGCGCTGGCCCAGTGCGTGTTTCCGCTGCTGGCCTTCCTGGCACTGCGGCTGGCGTTGCAGGGGCCCGCGCGGCACGGCGCGTTCTGGCAGGCCGTGACGGCACCTTTGCGCCCGCGCGGCGAGGCCACCTGGCTGCTGGCCATGCTGCCCATCCTGGCCACCATGGCGGCCACCGTGCTCACGGGCGCGCGCACGGCGTCGGTGTGGGGCCTGGCGATTGCGGCCGGTCTGGCGCTGCTGGCGGTGGGTCGTGCGCGCGATGCCGGTGCCGAGCTGTGCCTGAGCCGCCTGTGGCGCACCTTGGGCGTGGTCTGGCTGGCGGTGGCGGTGCTTTCGCCCACCTGGTGGACCGCCCGGGCGGTGCTGCAAGAGCCCACGGTGTCCGAGCCGCGCGAAGAACTGGCCCAGGCGATCAGCGAAGCCTGGGAACAGCAGTTCGGCGGCGACATTGCCTGGGTGTCGGGCACGCGGGTGTTGGCGGCGTCGGTGGCGTTCTACGCCCCCGAACATCCGCTGTACTGGAGCCTGTGGAATACCGCTGTCGAGACGCCCTGGGCCGATGGTGGCGCGGTGACCCGCGATGGCGGGGTCATCGTCTGCGAGCCGGCGGACCAGGATTGCCAAACCCTGGCCGAAGCCTTGACCGTGGATCGGCGCGTGCTCAGCGTGGCCAAGAGCGCGCGGGGCTTCGATTTCGATGCCCGCCAATACGTCGTGTACTGGATGGCGCCGCTGGTGCAGGTCGCCCAGGCCAGCCCGTGAAGCGCCGCTGATCGTGAATGCGGCACCGCGTCCGCCCCGCGCTGGCGCATCGCCCTCGCTGAGCTGCATCGTGCCGGCCTACAACGAGGCCGACAACCTGGGCCCGCTGTTGACGGCATTGGTCCCGGCGCTGCAGGCGCTGACGCCGCAATGGGAACTGATCGTCGTCGACGACGGCAGCGACGACCACACCGCCGCGGTGCTGCACCCATGGCTGCAGACGCCGGGCGTGCGCTGCCTGGCCTTGTCGCGCAACTTCGGCAAGGAGGCCGCCTTGACGGCCGGACTGGACCATGCGCTGGGCCAGGTGGTGGTCATGATGGACGCCGACGGCCAGCACCCGCTGGCCTTGCTGCCACGCATGCTGCAAGGTTGGCGTGACGGTGCCGACACCGTTTGCGCGGTGCGTGACTCGCGGGCGGACGAAGGCTGGGCCAAGCGGGTGGGCACGAGCCTGTTCTATCGCATCGTCAATGCGGGCTCGCCGATGGCGATCCCGGCCGATGCGGGCGACTTCCGATTGCTGGACCGTCGTGTCGTCGATGCGCTGCAATCGCTGCCCGAGCGCAACCGTTTCCTCAAGGGCCTGTACGCCTGGGTGGGTTTTCGCACCGAGTTCATCCGCTACACGCCGGCGCCGCGGGCCCACGGGCGCAGCAACTTCTCGATGACCCGCCTGCTGACCTTGGCACTCACCGGGGTCACCGCCTTTTCCACCCTGCCGCTACGCCTGTGGAGTGGCGTTGGCGCGGTGGTGGCGCTGGCGGCCATGGCCTATGGTGCCTTCATCACCATCGAGCACCTTGTCAGCGGCAACCCGGTGCCGGGCTGGCCGACCGTGGTGGTGAGCCTGATGTTCTTCAGCGGCGTGCAGTTGCTGTCCATCGGCATCCTGGGCGAGTACATCGGCCGCATCTTCAACGAGGTGAAGCGGCGCCCGGTCTATCTGCTTCGGGAGTCGTCGGGCAACGGTCGAATCGACCGGTCGCCATGACCGAGGCCTTGGGGCAGGGCCGTCCGGGTGCTCAGCCCCGACTGCGTCTGGTTACCCGCAGACACGCCCTGTACCGAGACCGGTTGTAAGGACTTCGCTGTGGGTTAACGAACGCTCGATTTCCGTGCTGGCGTGCCGCGATGATGCGCCGGCCTGCCCAACTCAGGCGGAGGAGATCGGGATGATTCAACGGCTTTCGACGGCATTGCATGCGGTGCGCCATGGCGCACCGCTGCGTGAGCGTGTGCTGTCCGCGCCTGCACTGGCCCAAGGCAGCTGGATGCGGCGCGAGCAGGCCATCATGGGCACGGCGGTCTCGGTCGAGCTGTGGGCGGTCGACCGCCCGCGCGGCGAGGCGGCGATGGCGGCGGTGATGGGTGAGATGCAGCGCATCGACCACGCCATGAGCCCGCACCGCGCCGATTCCGAGCTCGCCTGCATCAACCGCGACGCCGCCCGGTTGCCGGTGCCACTGAGTGAGGAAATGTTCGACCTGATCGCGCGCGCGATCGAGTTCTCGAAGCTGTCGCGCAACGCGTTCGACATCACCTTTGCCAGCGCCGGTGCGCTGTACGACTACCGGGCCGGGATCGCCCCGGACGAGCCCGCGCTGCGGCTCGCCGTCGCTGCGATCGGCTGGCGCAAGCTGGCGCTCGATCCGGTCCAGCGCACCCTGCGCTTTGCCAGGCCCGGCATGCGCATCGACCTGGGCGGCTTTGCCAAAGGCCATGCGGTGGACACCTCGTGCGCGCTGCTCGCGCGCCACGGCATTCGCCATGCCATCGTCTCGGCCGGCGGTGACAGCCGCGTGATCGGCGACCGGCGCGGCCGCCCCTGGAGCGTGGCGATCCGCGACCCGCGCTGCGCCGACGGCACGGTCGCGCTGCTGCCGCTGGAGGACGTGGCCATCTCGACGTCCGGGGACTATGAACGCTATTTCGAGCGCGACGGCGTGCGCCACCACCACTTGATCGATCCAGCCACGGGCCGCTCACCGAGCCATGTGCGCAGCGTGACCATCCTCGCGCCGGATGGGCTGACCGCGGAGGCGCTGTCCAAGACGGTGTTCGTGCAGGGTGTGCAGGCCGGGTTGCGCACCGTCGAATCGGTGCCCGGTGCCGATGCGGTGGTCGTCGATGCGCAAGGCGCGCTGCATTTTTCGTCCGGGCTGGACCAACTCCCAAGGAGCGCGGCATGAGGCCCGTGCGCGACACCGCAGTCGTGCCCGACCAGGGCCCGGGCATCGGCGGGCACGACCACCGTTCGATGCCGGTGGCGGGCTGCTTGGCCGCGGCCTTGATCACGCTGCTGGTGGCCTGCAGCGGTGGCGGCACCGAGCCGGCGTCCAGCACCGTCACCACGGCCAATCCGGTGCCCATCGTCTACGCCAAGCGCGCGGTCGGGCTGCGCATGAATCCGACCAACTCCGCGCCCACGGCCGACGGCGGCGACCTGATGTTGCGCGAGCAATCCTCACCCAGCGCGCCCGAGCACAACCTGACCGAGCGCTTCACCCAGGGCCATGGCGACGCGTCGGACCCCGAGGTCTCCTACGACGGCAAGAAGCTCGTCTTTGCGATGCGCTGCGCCAGTGCCAACACCGCCACGATCGACGGCGCGCCGGCCTGCACCGGCCGCTGGAACATCTGGGAATACGACATGAGCGCCGGCGCCTTGTCCAAGGGCACGTTCCGCCGCATCACGCACTCGACCGACAGCGACGACGTCGATCCGGCCTACTTGCCCGCGGGCCGCGGCTTCGTGTTCTCGTCGAACCGGCAGACCAAGTCGCATGCCCTGCAGGCGCTGGACCGCGACTACATGGCGCTGGACGAGTACGAGCGCGAGCGCGTGCTCAACCTGCACACCATGGACGCCGAGGGCGGTGCCATCACGCAGATCTCGTTCAACCAGAGCCACGACCGCAACCCGGTGGTGCGGCCCAACGGCGACCTGATGTTCTCGCGCTGGGACCACGTGGGGGGCCGCAACCGCTTCACCATCTTCCGCGCCAGGCCGGATGGCACCGACCTGTTCGTGCTGTACGGCGCGCACAGCGACGGCAACAGCTACCTGCACCCGCGCGACATGGATCCGGCCGGTGGTTTCAAGGGCCAGGTGCTCACCAGCCTGATGCCGCTGTCGGGCACGCAGGAGGGCGGCGCACTGATGCTGATCGACGTGGCCAACTACTCCGAGCAGAACACGCCCGCCAACACCCGGGTGCCGGCCGAAGGCGGCCAGCGCCAGATCACCGCACAGCCGCTGGACGCTGGCCGTGGCCTGTCACCCTACGGCCGGGTGACCACCCCATACCCGCTGTGGGATGGCACCGACCGCATCCTGGCCGCTTTCCGCCCGTGCGAGGTGACCCGCAATGCGGTCGTCACGCCCTGCGCCAACCTCAGCCCCGACGAACTCCAGCGCCTCACCAGCGACCGCACACGCGCCGAGGTGGCGGCCGATGCCGTGCAGGACAACGCGCCCGCGGTCTACGGCATCTACATGTTCGATCCGGCCCGGCAGACCTGGCTCAACGTGGCGGCGCCGCCGCCGGGTTTCATGTTCACCGACCCGGTGGCCATCCAGCCGCGCACCGAGCCCAGCAACGTCGAGGCCGCCAGCACCGATCCGGCGCTGGCGGCGCAGAACCTGGGCCTGCTCGAGGTGCGCAGCGTCTACGACACCGACGGCCTCGGCCGCATGGGTGAAGCCGTGATCAGCCCGGCCGATCGTGGCGCGGGCTGTGCGCAGCCCATTCCCACCACGGCACCCACCGACCCGCAGGACTTGCGCAAGCAGGTCGCGCACCTGGCACGGATGAAGGATCCGGCGGATGCCGCCTACCGCTGCGCGCCCGCGCGCTTCGTGCGCGTGATGCGCGCCGTGGCGCCGCCCTCCGGCAGCACCGGCCTGCGCAGCGTGATCGGCCTGACCGAGTTCGAGCAGCAACAGATCCTGGGTTATGTGCCGGTGGAGCCCGACGGGTCGGTCAAGCTGCTCGCGCCGGCGGACACGCCGATCGCCCTGGCGCTCGTCGATGCCAAGGGCCGTGCCTTCCAGACCCACACCAACTGGATCCAGGTGCGCCCGGGCGAACGCCGCACCTGCGACGGCTGCCACAGCCCGCGCCGCGGCGGGGCCCTGAACTCCGGTGCCGTGGTCAACACCCAGCCGGCCGCGCTGCGCAGCGCCTTGGCCAGTGCGCACCTGCCGGGCGAGACCATGGCCGCCACGCGCACGCGCCTGGACCCCAGCGCACTGAACCTGCGCGCCGACCTGCTGTTCACCGATCCGTGGGCCGACACCAGCCAGGCCGGCGTGCGCTCGCGCGAGGCCGTGGCCTTGCGCTACAGCGGCAATGCCCATGCGGCTGACGACCTGGCCACCACCGCACCGGCGCGCGGCATCATCAACTACGCCGAGCACATCCAGCCACTGTGGACGCGCCCACGCGGCGCGGCGACCTGCGTGTCGTGCCACAACGCCGCGGCGCGGCTGGACCTGACCACCACCGTTGCGGGCACGGGCCGCCTCGTCAGCTACGAGCGCCTGCTGCGCGGCGACCCGGTGGTGGACCCCAGCACCGGCCTGCCGCGGACCACGCTGGTCGATGGCATCCCGGTGGTGGTGCGCGGCCCGGCGCTGGTGGACAACAGCGCCAGCGAAGGCGAGGCGATGGGCCTGGCGCGCAAGAGCCGGCTCACCGAGATCCTGTCCGGCGATGTGCTGATGGCCAGCGCCGAGGCCCGCAGCGCGCACCCGGCACCGACCACGCTGGACCACCGCGACCTGCTCAACCGCGCCGAGCAGCGCCTGCTGGCCGAGTGGATCGACCTGGGCGGGCAGTACAGCAACGACCCCTACGACCCCTCCGGCCAGTTGCGCAGCGTCACCGGGCTGAGCGTGGAGGGCTATGCGCAGCGCGTGCACCCCATCCTGAGCGCGAACTGCCTGGGCTGCCACCAGCCCGGCAACGGCAGCGGCGCGGCGGCGTCCCCACTGCACAACCGCCTGGTGCTGACCGGCGACGCCCCCGGCGATTTCAATGTCGTGCTGAGCATGATCAACGACGTCTGCGCTCCAGCCAACAGCGTGCTGCTCAAGCAGCCCAGCAGCGTGCCGCACCCCAGTGGCGAGCTGACGCAGAAGACCGCCCCGCTGCCGCTGGGCAGCGCGAACTACACACAGATCGCCAACTGGATCGCCAGCGGTTGCCCGAAATGAGTGTCCGCCACTTGCTCTTGATGCTATGGGCCCTGGTGTCGCTGTCCGGCTGTGGCGGCGGCAGCGGCAACCCTCTGGGCAACCCGCAGACCGTGGCGAACCCGGCCGGCACCACGGGCCAGAAGCTGTCGTTTGCCTATTTCCAGGCCTGCGTGCAACCCATCCTGATCGCGCCACTGCCCATCGAAGGCGGTGGCGGCACCAACACCTGCGCCGCGGCGGGCTGCCACGACAGCAGCAACGGCACCGGTGGTGCGCTGCGCCTGGCCGGCGCGGCCACGCGGGTCGACCTGGCCGATCCCGCCAACACGCCGGAGCTGATCCGCCTGACCGACATGTACCGCAACTTCTATTCGGCGCAGGGGGTGGTGCTGATCGGCGCACCGGCGCAGAGCCTGCTGCTGAACAAGCCGCGCCTGATCAACGTGCTGCATGGCGGTGGCCGCATCTTCAGCAGCGCCGACGACGGCAACGTCAAGCGCATCAGCTACTGGATCAACCACCCCATGCCGCAAGGCCAGGACGAATTCAGCGCCGCAGGCAATGCGCTGTTCACCCCCGCCGATCCTCAGACCGGAACCTGCAACACGCCATGAAAGCCTTCGTGATCTCGGGGTTGCTGCTCGCCGCACTGGCCTTGGTGGCGCCGGCACGCGCGGCCGACGACCCGCCGCCCGAAACGGTGCAGGTGGCCGATGCCTACCTCGACATGCGCACGGGGCCGGGGCGGGGCTATCCGGTGTTCCATGTGGCGCAGCGTGGCGAGGCGGTGACGCTGTTGCTGCGCCACACCGACTGGTTCAAGGTGCGCTTGGCCCGGGGGCAGGAAGGCTGGGTCGAGCGCGCGCAACTCAGCGGCACGCTCACCGCAGCGGGTGCGCCCAAGACCTTTCGCGACGTGCTCGTGGACGACTACCTGCTGCGCCGCGTGGAGCTCGGTGCGGCCTGGGGCCGGTTCAAGTCCGAGCCCATGCTCAAGGTGTGGGGGGCCTTCCGGTTGGGTGAATCGTTGGCCGTCGAGGCCACGGTCGGCCAGGTTCAGGGGCTGTTCTCGGGCACCGACTTCTGGCACTTCAACCTCAGCGCCGAGCCCTGGAGCGACCGCCGCCTTTCGCCGTACCTGTCGGTCGGCCTGGGCAAGTTCAAGAACATCCCGAACCAGAGCCTGGTCGGCGTCACCACCACCGATGCCAAGCTGGCCAACGCCGGTGTGGGCCTGCGCTGGTACCTGAGCGAACGCTTCGTCGCGCGCGCCGACTGGACGATCCACACCGCCTTGCTCTCCGACCAGCGCAGCCGTGAATACCGCGCGTTCACCGCCGGACTTTCGTTCTTCTTCTGAATCGCCCCTCCACCCAACCCCCCCTCGCCACCATGCACCCCAAGATCCTCATCGCCGCGCTGCTGCTGGCCGCAGTCGCCGCGCAAGCCGCCGACAACGAGCCCGTGATCCAGCCCCAGGTGGCGCGCCGCGACGTGAAGCTGCCGCGCATCCCGAGCAACGATTTCGAGGCCGGGCTGTTCGCTGGCACCTACGCCACGCAGAACTTCGGCGCCTCCCCAGTGGTCGGCGTGCGCCTGGGCTACCACGTCACCGAGGACGTCTTCGCCGAGGCGGCACTGGCCCGCACGCGCGTCAGCGACGAATCGTTCCGCCAGATCCTGCCGGGCGGCGTGTTCGCGCAGCAGAAGCAGTCGCTGTCTTACGCCAATGTGTCGGCCGGCTGGAATGTGCTGCCCGGCGAGGTGTTCTTCGGCAAGAGCGTGGCCAAGGCCTCGGCGCTGTACGTGATCGGAGGCATCGGCACCACGCACTTCAACGAGCAGAAGCGCCAGACGATCCACCTCGGCCTGGGCATGCGCCTGTTCCTGAAGGACTGGGCGGCACTGCAGGTGGACATGCGCGACCACCTCTACTCGCTCGATCTGCTGGGCAAGCGCCAGAACACGCAGAACCTCGAAATGACCGCCGGCGTCACCTTCTTCTTCTGATCGGCCATGAAGCGCCTTGTCAAGGTCCTGTTCATGCTGGCGCTCGCCGCCTTGGGCCAGCCCGCGGCGAGTGCCGCGCTGCAGATGCACGCGACCGCGCCCGATTTCACGCTGCGCGCGCTGACCGGGCCGACCCTTCGTCTGGCCGAACAGCGCGGCCATATCGTGCTCGTCAACTTCTGGGCCAGCTGGTGCGGACCGTGCCGGCAGGAGATGCCTCAGCTCAACCGCCTGCACGACAAGTACCGCGCGGCCGGCCTGGTGCTGGTGGGCGTGAACATCGACGACGACCCGCGTCTGGCCGCCGAGGTGGCGACGCGGTACCAGCTGCGCTTCCCGGTGCTGCTGGACACCGACAAGGCGGTCGTCAAGCGCTACGACCTGGGCGCCATGCCGGCCACCGTGCTGATCGACCGCGACGGCCGCGTGCGCCAGCTGCACCGGGGCTACCGCGAGGGTCTCGAACTCACCTACGACCAGCAGATTCGGGAGTTGATCAAGGAATGAAACGCCACCTGACCGTCCTGCTGTCTTGCGCCGCGCTGGGGGGCTGCGGCACGCCGAGCTGGCCCGAGCCCTGGGTCAAGCCCTATGAGCGCGAGCACCTCACGGGCCCGCTGATGCAGCTGTCGCGCGACACCCTGGCCGAGCGTCACCGCGCGCACGTGCAGGAGGTGCGCGAAGGCTCGCGCGGGGCCACCACGGCGCAAGGGGGTGGCTGTGGCTGCAACTGACGCCTTGCGCGGCTGGCTGCGCCGCTGGCCAGGCCTGTGGCGGCCGCTGAGCGGCCTGCTGGCCCTCGGCCACGCGCAGGCCGCCGATCTGCCCGAGGACCGGGCCGAGGCGCTGCTGCACGTCTACGACGGCGGCGGTGTCACGGTCAGCGGGCCAGCCTTCCTGGTGCGCAAGAGCCTGGCCGACAAGGTGTCGCTGAGTGCCCAGTTGCATGTCGACATGGTCAGCAGCGCGTCGATCGACGTGGTCACCACCGCCAGCCCCTACCGTGAACGCCGCACGGCCCTGGACCTCGGGCTGGAACATGTCGTGCGTGATTCGACCATCAAGCTCGGCTTGGGCCAGAGCACCGAGCCCGACTACCGTGCGCGCAGCCTGGCGCTGGATGTGGCGCAGGAGGTCTTCGGTGGCATGAGCACGGCGAGCCTTGGCTTCAGCCGTGGTGCGGACGATGTCGGCAAGAAGGGCAGCGCCGGCTACTTCGACCGTGCCACGCACTGGCAATACCGGCTTGGGCTGACGCAAGTGCTGACGCCGCGCTGGTTGGCGACCTTGAACCTGGAGGCCATCGCCGACGACGGCTATCTCGGCAATCCGTACCGTGTGGCGCGTGTGTTTGGTGCCGCGGTGCCCGAGCGCGACCCCCGGACCCGTTCGGCGCGCGCGGTGCGGGTCGGCGCGCGCGGCGAGCTTGCGGGCATCGGCATGCTGCGCGCCGAGTACCGCTACTACTGGGACACCTGGGCCGTCCGGGGCCACACGCTCGAGCTGGGCCATGGCCGGCAGCTGGGCGATGCCTGGATCGCCGAGGGCGCACTGCGCCTGTATCGCCAACAGCATGCGCTGTTCTACAGCGACAACGCCAGCGTCGAGACGCTGTACGTCTCGCGCAACCGCCAGCTGTCCAGCTTCTCCGACCTGGGCCTGCAGATCAAGCTGTCGCGGCGCTTGTCGCGCGACGCCGGCAAGGGCCAGATCTGGCTCAACGGCGCCTTTGAATACAAGCACTTCAGCTACCGCGACTTCAGCGACCTCCGCACCGGATTGCCCTATGCCCACAACGCCAGCGTGCTGCAACTCTATGTCTCGTCCAATTTCTGAGGGCCTGCGCACGGGGCTGGCCGCTGCGTGGCTGGGCCTGGCCGCGCTGCTCGCACACGCGGCCGATGCGCCCTCCACGGCGGCCGACGCGGCCAGCGCGCCGGCATCGGCGGTCGCCGCCAGTGCGCCAGCGGCCAGCCTGGACACGCGCATCCAGGATGCCAAGGCCGAGGTCATCCGCCTGAACCGCGACCTGCTGGTGCTCGAGGAAGAGCTGCTGTTTCCGGCCAACACGCAGCTGGCGCTGTTCGTGTCGATGGACGTGGGCAGGCTGTTCTCGCTGGGTTCGGTGCAGATCCTGCTCGACAACCAGGTCGTTGCCAGCCACCTTTACACCCCGCTGGAGGTGCAGGCGCTGCACCGTGGCGGCGTACAGCGCCTGTACCTGGGCAACCTGCGCGGCGGCGAACATGAGCTGGTCGCGTACTTCACGGGGGAGGGGCCGCACCAGCGCGACTACAAGCGCGGCACCAAGCTGAGTTTTGCCAAGGGCAGCGAGCCCAAGTACATCGAGCTGCAGATCAAGGATGCGCAGGCCAGGCTGCAGCCGGAGTTCGAGGTGAAGGTCTGGCAGTGAAGCACGACTTGTCCTGCACAGCGCCGGCGCCGCGGGCACGGGCCGTGGCGGTCGCACTCGCCCTCGCGCTGGCCGCGCCCGCGTGGGGGCAGGCGCCGCCCGATGGGGTGCGCGCGCCGCACTATGGCGATGCGCTGTTCCAGTTCTTCCAGGAGCACTGGTTCTCGTCGATCACCGGGCTGATGGTGTCGCAGCACTTCGCGCGCTTGCCCACGCACGAGGACGATGCCGAGCTGCTGCGCGGCGGCTTGCTGCTGTCCTACGGCCAGCACCGCGAGGCCGGTGAGATCTTCGAGCGGCTCATCGCCACGCGGCCGGCGCTGCGCGATCGGGCCTGGTACTTCCTGGCCCGTGCACGCCACCAGCGGGGCCTGCTGCCCGAGGCGGAGGCGGCGCTGGCGCGCATTGCCCAGCCACTGCCGGGCGAGTTGGAGGACGACCGTGCCCTGTTGCAGGCGCAACTGCTGCTGGCGCGGGGCGCGGCGACCGAGGCCGCCCAGGCGCTGGCCGCCGCCAGCCAGCGCAAGAACGCATCGCTGTTCGCGCGCTTCAACCGCGGCATCGCGCTGCTGCAAGGCGGCGACACGGCCGGCGGCCGCGCAGCGCTGCAGGCAATGGGTCGCGAACCGGCTGCGACCGAGGAGGCGCGCGCGCTGCGCGACCGCGCCAACCTGGCGCTGGGTTTCGAGGCGCTGCGCCGGGCCGAACCGCAAGCCGCGCGCGACGCGCTGCAGCATGTGCGCCTGGCCGGACTGCAGTCGAACAAGGCGCTGCTGGGCTTCGGTTGGGCCGCCGTGTCGCTCAAGCAAGCTCAGCAGGCGCTGGTGCCGTGGCTGGAATTGTCCGGGCGCGACCCGGGCGACAGCGCGGTGCTGGAAGCGCGCATCGCCGTGCCCTATGCCTACGCCGAGCTCGGTGCGCGAGGCGAGGCCATGACGCGCTACCAGCAGGCCATCGAGGCCTACGAGGGCGAGCGCGCGGCGCTGGACGCCGCCATCGTGGCGCTGCGCAACGGCACCGCGCTGGCGCCGCTGCTGCAGGGCGAGCTCAGGCCCGACCAGCCCATCGCGCCCGAACTGCCGGTGCTGCCCCACGCCGCGCAGCTGGCGCCGGTGCTGGCCGAACACGAGTCGCAGGAAGCGCTGAAGAACCACCGCGACCTGCGCTGGTTCGATCGCAATCTGCGCGAGTGGTCGCAAAGCCTGCTGGCCTTCGACGACATGCTTGCCCAACGCCGCGCGGCGTTCGCGCAGCGCCTGCCACGGGTGTTGGCCCGTGCCCAGGACGACGCGCAAGGTCTGGCCGCGCTGCGCCGCCGCCGCGATGCGCTGGCCGCCGAATTGACCGAGGCCGAAACCGCCGCGGACGGCCGGGCCTTGGCCAGTGAGGCCGAGCTGGTGCTGATCGCACGGCTGCGCCAGGTGCGCGAGGCGCTGCCCGCCCTCGGTGCCGAGCCCGACGCCGGGGCCCTGGCCGAGCGCACACGCCGCGTCGCTGGCGCGATGACCTGGCAGCTGGCCCAGGCTCGGCCGCAGCGGCAGTGGGCGGCGCAGAAATCGCTGGCCGTCATCGACACCACGCTGGCCCAGGCCAACATCCACCAGGCCGCGCTGCTGCAGGCGCAACGCGACGAGGCGCCGCGCTTCGATCGATTGGCCGAGCGCATTGCCGCGCTGGCGCGGCGCGTGGCCGGCCTCGAGCCCCAGGTGGTCGCGCTGGCCAGCGAGCAGCGCGAGGCGCTGCAGGCCACGGTCATTGCCGCGCTGCAGCGGTCGCAGGAGCGGCTGGCCAGCTACACCGCACAGGCACGTTTCGCACTGGCCCAGCTGCAGGACCAGGCCGAGGTGGCCAAGACCGAAGGGGGCGAGCATGCGCGCCCGCAGTAGTGCTCACTTCGGAGCCCTCGTCGGCGTCCTGGGCATGACGGCCCTTGTCCTGGCCGGGTGTGGCCTGTTCAAACGACCGCCTGCCGACGACAACGCGCCCACGCTGGCCAGCCTGGCGCAACGCAGGATCGAGGTCAGGCCCGACCCCGGACCGCCGCGCGACGAGGCGCGCGCCATCGCCGCCTACCAGGCCTTCCTGGCCGCCGCGCCGGCCACGCCCACGCAGCGCGCCGAGGCCATGCGCCGACTGGGCGACCTGGAGATGGAGCTGGCCGACAAGCGCCTGGCCGACGGCGCCGTGCCCGACTACCAGGCCGCGATCCAGCGCTACCAGGCCTACCTGGCGGCCAACCCGCGCGATGCGGGCAACGACCGTGTGCTCTACCAGCTGGCCCGCGCGCAGGAGCAAGGCGGCCAGCTCGACGCGGCGACGGCCACCCTGGACCGCCTGCTGCAGTCCCATCCCGATACGCGTTATCGAGACGAGGTCGAGTTCCGCCATGGCGAGCTGCGCTTCACCGCACGCCAATATGCACAGGCCGAGGCCGCCTACAGCCAGGTGCTGCAGGCTGGCGCGGGCAACCCCTTGCGCGACCGTGCGCTGTACATGCAGGGCTGGTCACGCTACAAGCAAGGCCGCCTCGAGGACGCGCTGGAGTCGTTCTTCGGCGTGCTGGAGATCAAACTGAGCGGCCAGGTGGGCGTGGCCGACGACACGCCGCTGGCCCGTCTGCCCGGCCTGGGCCGAGCCGACCTGGAATTGCTGGACGACACCTTCCGCGTCGTCTCGCTCAGCCTGGAAAGCCTGCAAGGCGCTGCCAGCATCCCGCGGCTGGCGCGTGGTGCTGCGCGCGGCGGCTATGAATACCGCGTCTACGAGCAGCTCGGCGAGCTCTACCTGAGGCAGGGGCGCAGCAAGGACGCCGCCGACACCTTCGCGCAGTTCGCGCGCCTGCGCCCGCAAGCCGCGCAGGCACCGCTGGCGCAATCGCGCGTGATCGGCATCTACGAAGGCTCGGGCTTCGAGACGCTGGCGCTGGCTGCCAAGAAGGACTTCGTACTCGCCTACGGGGGCGACAGCCCGCTGCGCCGATCCAGCCCGCAGGTCTGGCACAGCGCGCAGCCGCGTGTGCAGGCGCACCTGGCGGAGCTGGCCCAGCACCACCACGCACTGGCGCAGAAGACCCACGCCACGGCCGACATCGACGAAGCCGTGCGCTGGTACCGCGCCGGCCTTGGTGCGTTCGGCGACGATGCCGCCGCGCCGGCCCAGCGCTTCCTGCTGGGCGAGTTGCTGTTCGAATCGGGCCGCCACGCCGAGGCCGTGGTCGAGTACGAACGTTCGGCCTATGCGGGTGCCGCCCATGCGCGCAGCGCGGACTCGGGTTATGCCGCCTTGCTGGCCCAAGGGGAGCTGATCCGCCGCGCCGACCCGGCGCAGCGCCCGGCGCTGCAAGCCACCCAGATCGACAGCGCGCTGCGCTTTGCGGCCCGCTTCGCCCAGGACGAGCGACGCGCCGCGGTGCTGGCCAATGCCGCCGAAACCCAGTTCGCGCTGGGCCAGGCCGATGCGGCCAGCGCCACGGCCCGGCAACTGCTGGCGTTGCAGCCGCCGGCTGCCGCGGCGCAGCGCCGTGTGGCCTGGACGGTGCTGGCCCACGGCGCCTTCGACCGGCAGGACCTGCCCGTTGCCGAGCGTGCCTACACCGAGGTGCTGGCGCTGGTGCCCGAGCAGGACGTCGCGCGCGCTGAACTGGCCGAGCGCCTGGCCGCCACGATCTACCGCCAGGGCGAGGCCGCGCGCCAGGCCGGCCGGCCGCTCGAAGCCGTGGCCCATTTCCGGCGCGTGGCCACGGCCGCACCGCAATCGGCGGTGCGTGCCAACGCGCAGTACGACGCTGCGGCGGCCCAGCTCGAGCTGAAGGATTGGGCCGGCGCGGCACGCACGCTGGAAGACTTCCGCCAACGCCACACCGGCCATGCACTGCTGGCCGAGGTGCCCGCCAAGCTGGCGCTGGCCTACACCGAGCAGGGCCAATGGGGCCTGGCCGCGCGCGAGTTCGAACGCCTGGCCGACCGCCTGAAGGACCCCGAGGCGGCCCGCGCCGCGCAGTGGCAGGCCGCCGAACTGCACGACAAGGCGGGCGCGCGCGGCGCCGCCGCCAAGGCCTACGAGGCCTACCTGCGCCGAGCGCCCGTGCCGCTGGACAGTGCGGTGGAGGCCCGCTGGCGCCTGGCGCAGATGGCCAAGGCCGACGGCCGACCCAAGGACGAGCTGGCCTGGCTGAAGGCGCTGCGCGAGGCCGACGCCGCCGGCGGCGAGGCACGCACGCCGCGCAGCCGCCAACGCGCCGCGCTGGCGGCCATAGCGCTGGCCGATGAGCCGCTGCGGGCTTACCGGCAGGTCGCGCTGGTCGAGCCACTGCAAAAGAGCTTGAAGCAGAAGAAGCAGCGTTTCGACAGCGCCCTGCAGGCCATCGCGCTGGCCGCGGAGACCGGATCGTCCGAGGGCGCCGCCGCCGCCATGTTCCACAGCGCAGCGCTGTACCAGGACTTCGGCCGCGCCGTGCTGGCCTCGCAGCGGCCCAGGCGTTTGTCCAAGGCCGAGCGCGAGCAGTACGACGTGATGCTGGAGGAACAGGCCTTCCCGTTCGAGGAACGGGCCGTCGAGCTGCATGCCTTGAACACGCAGCGCACCGCACAGGGCCTGTTCGACGATTGGGTGCGCAAGAGCTTTGCCGCATTGCGCGAGCTGCGGCCGCTGCGCTACGGCAAGGTCGAACGCACCACCACGGGCGCGTCCGACGGGCCGGCGGCACTCAATGCGCAGGGCATCGAGCACCGGGAGGCCGGCCGTTTCGAGGCCGCCCGCGCCGCCTACGAGCAGGCCATTGCGTTGGACGCGCGCTTCGCCCCGGCGCAGCTCAACCTGGGCATCCTGTGGGACCTGTACCTGCACGACGCGGCCCAGGCCCTGGCCCGCTACGACGCCTACCAGGCCCTGGCGGGCACCGACGCCACCGTGGCCCGGTGGATCGCCGATCTGAAGAACCGCAAGCCGCAGCAAGCGCTGGCGGCGCAAACGCCGAGGCAACCATGATCCGCATGCTGGCCATCATCCTGGCATTGCTCGCACCGCTGCGCGCCGCCGGGCAAGACCGCGCCGACCTGGAGCGCAGCCAGATCATCGGCAACCGCGAGTTGCCCAAGGTGCTGTACATCGTGCCCTGGAAGAAGCCGCTGCCGGCCGCACTGTCCGGCCGTGCCGTCGTCAGCGTGCTGGACGAGGCGCTGCAGCCGGTGGACCGCGAAGTCTTCCGCCGCACCTTGCGCTTCGACGCGCAGGAGCGTGCACGCACCGGCACCAGCACCGGCGCGCCGCCGCTCCCGGCCGAGCCGCCGCCCGCCACCCCCAGTTCCCGCACCGACACCCCAGGAGCCACCCGATGACCAACCTGCAAACCGCCATCAAGTTCTTTCAGGACTGCGGCCCCTTTCTCTACCCCAGCCTGCTGATCATGGCGCTGGGAGTGTCCATCGCCATCGAGCGTTATGTGTTCCTGCAGCGAGCGCGTTCGGACAACCGGCGCCTGTGGGAGCAGATGTTCCCGCTGCTCAAGGCCGGCCAGTTCCGCGATGTGATGGGCCTGGCCGCCAAGTCGGACGCGGCCATGGGCAAGATCGTTCACAACGGGCTGGAGCGCGCGCAGACCGAGGCCCGGCGCGAGGACATCGACGCGGCGATGGAAGAGGGCATGATGGAGATCGTGCCGCGCCTTGAAAAGCGCACCCACTACATCGCCACCTTCGCCAACGTGATCACCTTGGTGGGGCTGCTGGGCACCATCATCGGCCTGATCAAGGCCTTCACCGCGGTGGCACAGGTGAACCCCGCCGAGAAGGCCGAGCTGCTGTCGGCCAGCATCTCGATCGCGATGAACAACACCGCCTTCGCGCTGATGGTGGCGATCCCGTTCCTGCTGATCCACGCCTTCCTGCAGGCCCGCACGGCCGAGATCGTGGACGGGCTGGAAGCGGCCAAGGTCAGCTTCCTGAATGCCGTGCAGCGTGCCAACCCCAAGGTGGCCTGAGATGCAGCGGCCCCCACGCCCACTTGGTTGGCTGCCCGTCGGCGGGACGCCCCCGTGCCCTCGGGCGGCCGGGCGGTACTGACATGGCCGGGCCACGCAGACGCCTGCGCAAGAATCCGGCGGCGCTGGAGATCACCGCCTTCCTCAACCTGATCGTGGTGCTGGTGCCCTTCCTGCTGTCGACGGCAGTGTTCACCCGCATCGCGGTGCTCGACATGAGCCTGCCGCCGCCCAACAGCGGTGCCGTGCCCGAGCAGGTCAAGCCCGACCACTTGCAGCTGGAGGTGGTGATCCGCCCCGATGGGCTGGAGGTGGGTGACCGCCTGGGCGGGCTGATTGAGCGCATCGCCCGCACGCCGGAAGGGCAGGACCTGCGCGGCCTGGCCGCGCTCGTCCAGCGCATCAAGGCCAGCCACCCGCGGCAGACCGACGCCACCGTGCTGGCCGAGCCGGACACACCCTACGACACGCTGGTGCAGGTGATGGACGCGCTGCGCGCGGCACCCGATGCGGCACGCGCCGAGCTGTTCCCGCACATCGCCATCGGCGACGCGCCCTTGCGCACGGCCCAGCGCACCGGCAAGGACAAGCCATGACCGCGATGACCGCACTGCAGCGGCGCGCCGCACGCAAGGCGCGCAACCAGTCGCTGGTGGACCTGAACCTGGTCTCGCTGATCGACGTGTTCACGATCCTCATCTTCTTCCTGTTGGCCAACTCCACCGAGGTGGAACTGCTGCCCGCCCACCGCGCCGTGAAACTGCCCGAGTCGACGGCACAGAAGGCCCCGCGCGAGACGCTGGTGGTGGTGGTCAGCGGCAGCGAGATCCTGGTGCAGGGCCGCAAGGTGGCCGACCTGGCCACCGTGGCCGCGCAGGCCGACGACCTGATCGCGCCGCTGCAGGCCGAGCTGACCCTGCTGGCGCAGCGCCAGACCGTGCGCCCCGATGCGCCGGCCGCTGCCATCACGATCCTCGGCGACCAGGAGATTCCGTACCGCCTGTTGCGCAAGGTGATGGTCACCGCGGCCAGGGCGAACTTCAGCGACGTGTCGTTCGCGGTGCGGCGAAGGGCGGACCTGTGATCGCCGGCTCGATCTCGTTCCAGCACCCGGCGCTGGCCTGGGCGCCGCCTTTCGAAGACGAGCAACGCTTCCGGCGCATTGCGCAGGGCGTGATCGGCCTGGCGCTGTGCTTCGGCCTGCTGCTGCCCTGGCTGCCGCGCCTCGCGGCGCAGCGCCAGCAGATGGCCTTGCCGCCGCCCTTGGCCCGCCTGCTGCTGGAGCGCGAGGCGCCGCGCGTGCTGCCCAAACCACCGCCGCCCGCGGTCACCGTGTCCCGACACCCAAGCGACGCGGACCAAAAACCCGAGCGCAGCGCGCGCGGCGTGGTGCCCGAGGCGCGCCGGCCGCTGCCCAACCAGGCGCCGGGTGAGCGAGACACGGCGCGCAAGCACGCCTCCGGCGTCGGCCTGCTGGCCATGAAGGCGCAGCTGGCCGAGATCCACGGCGCTCCGGCCGCCGTGCAGCTGCAGGCGAGCCTCCCGGCCGGCCCCGGCGTCGGCAGCGGCAAGGGGGTGGGCGTGGGGGCCGGCACGGATCCGGGGCTGCCCACGCGAGCGCTCATCACCGCCGCCGCGGGGCAGGGCAGCGGCGGCATCAATACGGCCGGCTACAGCCGCAATACGGGCGGCGGCGGGCTGGCGGGGCGCGCCACCACGCTGGTGGCGGGTGTGGCCGGCGGCGGCGGGGGCGGTGGCTTTGGTGGCGGGGGCGTGGGCCTGCCCGGCTCGCGCGGCGATGGTTCGGGTGCCAGCGCGGGTGCCGGCGGCGGCAAGGGTGGCACCGTCCAGCGCAGTGGCAGCGGCCGGGCGTCGCGCTCGATCGAGGACATCAAGCTCGTCTTCGACCGCAACAAGGGCGCGATCTATGCGCTGTACAACCGGGCCCTGCGCGACGAGCCCAGCCTGCAGGGCAAGGTGGTGCTGGAATTGAAGATCGCCCCAACGGGCGAGGTGACCGATTGCCGAATCGTCGCCAGCGAGCTGCGCACCGCGGACCTGGAACGCAAGCTGCTGGCCCGCGTGCGCCAGTTCGATTTCGGCGCCAAGGACGTGGACGCCATGGTGGTGAGCTGGCCGGTGGACTTCCTGCCGTCCTGAAATCACTGCGGCGCCGGCATGTGCCGCAGTCCGGCCGGGCGGTCAGCGCCGCGGGCAAGGCTCCGACGCCACGGCCAACATCCGGCCGTCGGCCGCTTCCAGCCAGGCGCGAGCCACCAGGCGCTCCGGCTTGGCGGTCTCGGGCCAACGCAGGGCCGCCAGGTGGGTCAGCGGCTGGCCCGCACGCACCCCCACCAAGGGCAGCGGGCCGGCCACGGCGCGCACCAGGTCGCGACGCACCGTGCTGCCTTCGCTGCCCGCAGGGATCTGTTCCACCAGCGCCATCCAGCCGCTGGCGCCGGGCGGCACCCGTCCGCCCACGCTGAGCTGCAGCCCGATGTAGCCCGACCAGGCCGGGCCCGATTGCACCGCGAGGCGCAGCCCGCGCGGCGGCATCACGGTGCTGCGGGCGACGAGCATCTGCTGGCCCACCGGTGCCGGGCCGCCGGCCCGCAGTGCGCGCTCGCGCGACTCACCGGGCGCGGCGGCCGACATCGGTGCCTCGGGCGTGGTGGGGCTGATCCAGTCGAACAGCCACGGCGTACCGGCCACCGGGGCGTGATCGGCTTGCCAGCAATCGCTGCAATCGGCGCTCGTGAAACGCTCCAGCACCACCGCCTGCGGGCCGGGGCAGGGGGCGGCAGCGGGGGTCGCTGCCACGGCCAGCGCGCCGTTCGATGCCGCGATCCACGCCAGCGCCAGCCCGGCGACGACCTGCCGCCGAGGTTGGCCCCGACCACCTCGAGCCGACGCCGCCAGGGGCACTCCTAGAATCGACCGATGCATGATGCGCTTTCTGAAGGTTCCCGTCATCGCCCGCTCCACTCGGCGGACGCCGAGTTGCACGGCACGGGCAAGCTGCTGCACAAGCTGAACCCCGAGCAGCTGGCGGCGGTGACGCTGCCGCAAGGGGCGGCGCTGATTCTCGCCGGTGCGGGTTCGGGCAAGACGCGCGTGCTGACCACGCGCATCGCCTGGTTGATGGCCACGGGCCAGGTCTCGCCGGGTGGGGTGATGGCGGTGACCTTCACCAACAAATCGGCCAAGGAGATGCTGACGCGTCTGTCGACCATGCTGCCGGTGGCTGTGCGCGGCATGTGGATCGGCACCTTCCATGGCCTGTGCAATCGCTTCCTGCGTGCGCACTGGAAACTGGCTGGCCTGCCGCAGAGCTTCCAGATCCTCGACACGGCCGACCAGCTCTCGGCCGTCAAGCGCATCATCAAGGCCATGGGCCTGGACGAGCAGCGCTTCGTGCCCAAGCAGGTGAGCTGGTTCATCTCCGGCAGCAAAGACGACGGCCTGCGCCCGCAGGACGTGGAGGCGCGCGATCCGCAGACGCGCAAGCAGGTGGAGATCTACCAGGCCTACGAGGACCAGTGCCACCGCGAAGGCGTGGTCGATTTCGCCGAGCTGATGCTGCGCAGCTACGAGCTGATGCGCGACAACACCGCGCTGCGCGAGCACTACCAGCGCCGCTTTGCGCATGTGCTGGTGGACGAGTTCCAGGACACCAACCGGCTGCAATACCGCTGGCTGCAGATGTTCGCCCCGCCCGGCTCGACGCAAAGCGTGTTCGCCGTGGGCGACGACGACCAGAGCATCTACGCTTTTCGTGGCGCGCGCGTGGGCAACATGGCCGACTTCGAACGCGAGTACCGCGTGCAGCACGTGATCAAGCTGGAGCGCAATTACCGCTCTTTCGGCAACATCCTCGATTCGGCCAACGCACTGATCGCACACAACAAGCGGCGCCTGGGCAAGAACCTGCACACCGAGGCCGGCCCGGGCGAGCCGGTGCGGGTGAGCGAATCGAACAGCGACTATGCCGAGGCGCAGTGGTTGCTGGACGAGATCCAGCAACTGCACCGCGGCGGTTTGGCGCGCAGCGAGATGGCGGTGCTGTACCGGAGCAACGCGCAAAGTCGGGTGCTTGAAAGTGCATTGTTCAATGCCGGCATTCCATACCGCGTGTACGGCGGCCTGCGCTTCTTCGAGCGCGCGGAGGTGAAGCACGCGCTGGCCTACCTGCGCCTGATCGAGAACCCGAACGACGACACCTCGTTCCTGCGCGTGGTGAACTTCCCCACCCGCGGCATCGGTGCGCGCAGCATCGAGCAGCTGCAGGACTCGGCAAGAAGCAGTGCGCGCAGCCTGTACCAGAGTGTGGGCTCGGTGCCCGGCAAGGCCGGCGTCAACCTCGGCGCCTTCGTGGCCATCATCGAAACGCTTCGCGCCAGCACCCACGGGCTCACGCTGCGCGAGATCATCGACCAGGTGCTGGCCAGCTCGGGTCTGCTCGAGTTCTACCGCACCGAGAAGGAGGGCGCCGAGCGCATCGAGAACCTGCAGGAACTGGTGAATGCGGCCGAGGCGTTCGTGACCCAGGAGGGCTTTGGCAAGGACGCCGTGGCGCTGCCGGTGGACGAGATCGCACCGGGCACCATCGCCGGTGCGCCCGAAGGCGCGCTGCCGCCCGGCGACCTCGCGCCCGATGCGGAAACGGGCGAGATCGTCTCGCCCCTGGCGGCCTTCCTGACGCATGCCGCACTGGAGGCCGGCGACAACCAGGCCCAGGCCGGGCAGGACGCGGTGCAATTGATGACCGTGCACTCGGCCAAGGGCCTGGAGTTCGATGCGGTGTTCATCACGGGGCTCGAAGAGGGCCTGTTCCCGCACGAGAACTCGATGTCGGATGCCGACGGGCTGGAGGAGGAGCGCCGCCTGATGTACGTGGCCATCACCCGCGCGCGGCAGCGCCTGTACCTGAGCTTCAGCCAGACGCGCATGCTGCACGGGCAGACCCGCTACAACGTGAAGAGCCGCTTCCTCGAAGAGCTGCCCGACGCTGCGCTGAAATGGCTCACGCCTCGAAACCAGGGCTTCGGCTCGGGCTATGCGAAGGAGTACCAGACCGCCTGGGCGCGCGGCACGGGCCTGGGCTCGATGGTGGGCGCCGGCCGCGTGGACGGGCGCCCGGCGCATTGGGCGCCCGCCGCCGCCGCCTCGCCGCCGCCGGCCATGCTGGCGCGTGCGGCGACGGCGGAGCACGGGCTGCGCGTGGGCCAATCGGTGTTCCACAACAAGTTCGGCGAGGGCGTGGTGATCACGCTGGAGGGCAGCGGCACCGATGCACGCGCCCAGGTGAATTTCGGCCGCCATGGCCCCAAATGGCTGGCGCTGTCCATCGCCAAATTGACGCCGGTCGAATGAGCCTCACTTGCCCCGCAAATCCGTGGTGCTACTTAGCGCCACGCAGCGTGGCGGCCGATATGCTCTGCACCTGCAACCCATGAACGGAGAAATGCCCATGAAGCGTCGCACCTTGTTGTCCGCAGCCGCCGGCTCCACCCTTCTGCCGGGCCTGAGCCTGGCGCAGGACAAGTACCCCAGCAAGCTCATCACCTGGATTTGCCCCTATGCCGCCGGGGGAGGCGCCGACAACCGCTCGCGCCAGGTCGCCAAGTTGATGCAGGGCATCCTCGGCCAGACCATCATCGTGGACAACAAGGCTGGCGGCGGCGGCAACATCGGCACCGACATCATCGCCAAGGCCAAACCCGATGGCTACACCATCGGCATGGGCAACTTTGCACCGCTGGCCGTGAATCACGCCTTGTTCAAGAAGCTCAACTTCGATCCGATGAACGACCTGGTGCCGATCATGCTGATCGAGCGCGGCCCGCTGGTGCTGATGGTCAAGAACGACTCGCCATACAAGTCGGTGAAGGACGTGGTGGCCGCGGCCAAGGCCAAGCCGGGCGCGCTGAGCTACGCCTCGGGCGGCATCGGCGGCACGCACCACCTGAGCGGCGCCCTGTTCGAGCACACCGCCGGCATCGACATGATCCATGCGCCCTACAAGAGCGGCTCGGCGGGCGCCACCGACCTGATGGGCGGCCAGGTGGACATGATGTTCGAGCAGATGTACGCCGCGATGCCTTCGATCAAGAGTGGTCGCCTGCGCCCGCTGGCCATCACCGCCAAGACCCGCTCGCCCCTGTTGCCCGACGTGCCGACCATGGGCGAAGCCGGTTTCCCGGCGGTGGAGGTGTTGAACTGGCAGGGCATCGTCGGGCCGAAGGGCCTGCCCGCCGAGATCATCAAGGTGATCAACGCAGCCGGGAACAAGGCGCTGCAGGACCCCGAACTGCGCGCCAAGATGCTGGAACAAGGCAACGAGATCGCAGGCGGCACGCCGGAGCAGTTCGCCGCGCTGATCAAGGCCGAAGCCCCGCGCTGGGGCAAGGTGGTGAAGGACGCGAAGATCGATCCGGAGTGAAGCCCTGCGGGCCGAGTCGGCCTTAATGATCCCGTAATGGAACGCCGCGCACACTGAGCGGCGTTTTCATTTCTGGTGATGCTTCTTTTGAGTCTGCTGCAACTGCCGTTGAACCCGCCGCTGGACGTGCCCGAGCGCCCGGCCTCGGCCGCTGTGCCTGGCGAACCGTGCCGCGTCGATGGGCCCATGGCACCGCGTCGCATCGCCCAGCCGGGCCTGTCCTGCGTGCTGCCTTGCCACAACGAGGCCGCGAACCTGCCCGCGCTGCTGGCGCAGCTGCAGCAGACGCTGTCAGCGCTGACCCCGCACTGGGAAGTGGTGCTGGTCGACGACGGCAGCACCGACAGCACTGCCCTGGTGCTGGCCACCTGGGCACAACGGCCGGGCTTTCGCGTGCTGCTGTTGTCGCGCAATTTCGGCAAGGAGGCGGCACTGACCGCCGGGCTGCAAGCCGCCACCGGTGAGGTGGTGGTGTTGATGGACGCCGACGGCCAACACCCGCCCGAGCTGCTCGGCACCCTGTTGCACTGCTGGCACGACGGCGCCGACGTGGCCTATGCCGTACGGCGTGATCGCGACGACGAAGGCCTGCTCAAGCGTTGGGGCACCCGGCTGTTCTATGCCCTGGTGAATCGCGCCGACCGGCTGCAACTGCCGCCCGACGCCGGCGACTTTCGTCTGATGGACCGGCGGGTGGTGGACGCCCTGTTGTCGTTGCCCGAGCGCAACCGCTTCATGAAGGGCCTGTACGCCTGGGTGGGCTTCCCCTCGGTGGCCGTGCCGTATTCGCCGGCGCCACGCACCGCCGGGCACAGCAGCTACGGGCTGCGACGCCTGCTGCGCCTGTCGCTCGACGGGCTCACCGCCTTCACCACCTGGCCCCTGCGCGTGGTGAGCGTGCTGGGCTTCGCATCGGCGCTGGTGGGCTTCCTCTATGGGGGCTACCTGACGGTGGAATACCTCGTCCTGGGCAACCCCGTGTCGGGCTGGACCACCATCGTGGTCAGCCTGATGCTGTTCTTCGGCGTGCAGATGATCTCGCTCGGGGTGATCGGCGAATACGTGGCGCGGGTCTTCGAGGAGGTCAAGGGTCGGCCTCTCTACGTCGTGCGCCAGGCGCTGGGGTCCGGCCTGCCGGAGCGCCAGCCGTGAACGCTCGCTCGGGCGTGTGGCCAGCACCGATGGTCGATCGCGTGGCGACCACGCAAGGCCCTTGGGTGACCGCCTTGCTGGTCTTCGCCTGGTTCGCGTTGACCGCCTGGGTGCGCCCGCTGATGCTGCCTGACGAAGGGCGCTACGTGGGCGTGGCCTGGGAGATGCTGCGCAGCGGCGACTGGCTGGTGCCGCGCATCGACGGGCTGCCCTTCTTCCACAAGCCGCCGCTGTTCTACTGGATCACCGCGCTGTCCATGGACGCGTTCGGTCCCAATGCATTGGCGGCGCGCGCGGCGCCCCTGCTGGGCGCCACCGCGGCCGTGGTGGCCTTGTCATGGTTGTCGCGCCGCTGGTCGGCGGCCGCCACCGCCCGCAGCGCCGCCTGGGTGCTGGCGACGATGCCCTTGTTCTATGTCGGTGCGCAGTTTGCCAACCTCGACATGCTGGTGGCCGGCTGCATCAGCGTCACCATCGTGGGCCTGGCCGATGCCGTGCTGGGCGCCGAACAAGGCCGGCCCGTGACACGCTCGCTGATGCTGGCCTGGGTGGGTGCTGCACTCGGCCTGTTGGCCAAGGGCCTGATCGGCGTCGTGCTGCCCGCCCTGGTGGTGGGGGCGTGGCTGGTGGCCAGCGGGCGATGGCGCGCCGTGCGACGTCTGCTGTGGTGGCCGGGCATGCTGGCCTTTGGCGCCATCGCGGCGCCGTGGTTCGTGGCCATGCAGGCCCGGTTCCCGGCCTTCCTCGACTACTTCTTCGTGGTCCAGCACTTCAAGCGTTACTCGCAAGGCGGCTTCAACAACGTGCAGCCGTTCTGGTTCTATCCGGCGGTGTTGCTGCTGCTGTGCCTGCCCTGGGCGGGCTGGGCTTGGGCCGGCGCGCGGCGCGCAGTGGCGCAATGGTCGGCGGCGCAGCCCCTGCGCCCCTTGATGGTGTGCTGGCTGATCGTGGTGCTGGGCTTCTTCTCGTTGCCGCAATCCAAGCTCATCGGCTATGTGCTCCCGGCCGTGCCGCCCATGGCCTGGTTGCTGGCCGATGCGCTGGACCACGGTGGGCGCCGCTGGTGGCGGGCCAGCACCGCGCTGGCGGTGGCGCTGGGCGTGGCGGCGGTGTTGGCCATCGGCCTGAGCGGGCGTCACAGCGCCAAGCCGATCGGGCTGGCCTTGCGCCAGGCGCAGGCCACGGGCACGCCGGTGGTTTTCGTCGGCACCTACCTGCATGACGTGCCGTTCTATGCGGGCAGCACGGCAGTGCTGCACGTGGTCGACGATTGGGGCAGCCCCGAGGTGGCCTTGCACGACAACTGGCGCAAGGAACTGGCCGACGCCGCCGCCTTTGCGCCGCAACTCGCCGCAGGGCGCCTGGTGCCACGCGACCGGCTGCCGGCACTGCTGTGCGCCCAGCCGGTCACCTGGTTGGTGGCGCCCATGGCCGAGGCGCCGGCGCTGCCTTGGCTGGTCGGGCGCCCCCCCCAGGCTCTGGCCGATGGCGACGGCCTGTGGCGCCTGGAGCGGCGCGAGGCCACTGCGGCCGGCAAGCTCAGCTGCCCCGGAACGCCCAATGGCGGCTGAGCAGGAAGGTGCCGAAGGCCACCACCACCAGCGTGATGACCAGCGCCGGCCGGTAGTCCATGCCGCCGAAGCGCAGCAGCAAGGCGTACAGGGCTTCGTTGACCGCGAAGGCGCCGGCGGACACCGCCACGAAGCGCAATGCGGCGCGCCCCGCGGGCGCGCGCTGATCGGCGAAACTCAGGCGCAAATGCCCGGTGAAGGACAAACCCAGCGCCAGCAGCCATCCGCCCACGTTGGCGAGCAAGGGCGGCAACGCCAGCCACTGCACCAGGCCCAGCACCGCCCCGAAGTGCAGCGCCGCCGCCGCGCAGCCGACCGCAATGAACCAGGCCACACGGCGGCTGATCACGGGGCCGCCCGATGAGTGCAATGCATGCCGCGATGTCGCAGCGAACCATCGCCGTGTGCGCCGACGATTTCGGCATGCACGCCGACGTGGATGGCGCCATCCTGGACCTGGTGCAGGCGGGTCGGGTGACCACCGTGAGTTGCCTGGTGGGCGGTGCCAACTGGCGGCGATCCGGCCCGAAGCTGGCGCAGCTGGACCGCGACCGGCTGGAGATCGGCCTGCACTTCGATCTGACGCTGGCTCCGCTGGCCGGTGATCGGCCATGCGCTGGGCAGAGCCTGTGGTCGTTGATCGCGCGGGCTCAGTTGCGTCTGCTGTCGCGTCGTACGTTGGAAGATCAGGTGGCGCGTCAACTGGACGCTTTCGAAAAGGTGATGCACCGGGCACCGGACCATGTGGACGGCCACCAGCATGTGCACCAGTTGCCGATCGTGCGCGATGCCCTGCTCGCGGTGCTGGACCGGCGCTACCCCGGCGCCTTGCCGTGGCTGCGCAGTACGCGACCGGGCGCGGGGGCCAGTGGCAAGGCACGCCTCATTGACGGCCTGGGCGGAGCGGGCCTGCGGCGGGCCGCGGCGTTGAGTCGGCGTGCCACCAGCGGGCGCTTGCTCGGTGTGCATGGTTTCGACTGCGATGCCGGCGGCTACCTGGCCAAGGTGGCCGGGTGGCTGCACCAGTGCCGCGACGGCGACGTGCTGATGTGTCATCCAGGCTGGACCCCCGGCGCTGCCGATGACCCGCTGCGGGTGATGCGCGGCATCGAATGGCTGGTGCTCGGTGGCGAGGGCATGGCGCAGTGCCTGGAACGCGAGCATGTCGGTCTGGCTCCGCTCACGCCAGGGTTTCGGCTGAGACATCAAACGCCAGGCACACGGCCAGCCCCGCAGCGTCCGCCGGCTCGCCCAGCGTGAGCTGTGCGCCGTGGGCGTCGGCGATGGCCTTGGAGATGGCCAGGCCCAGCCCGCTGCCCGAATCGGCCTGGCCGCTCGCCTGGCCCGCGTCGCCTCGGTAGAAGCGGTCGAACACGCGCTGGCGCTGCTCGGCCGGGATGCCTGGGCCCGAGTCGATCACCTGCAGGCAGCACAGGCCATTGCGCCGCACGGCCTTGACGTCCACCACACCGCCGCTGGGCGTGTGGCGCAAGGCGTTGTCGAGCAGGTTGTCGAGCAGCACGGCCAGCTGGTCGGCATCGGCCTTGACCCAGAGTGGCTCATCGGCCTGCGCGCCCAGGTCGATGCCGCGCGCTTCCGCCCGCACCGTGAAGCGTGCCACCGCGTCGCGGGCCTGGGCTTGCAGCGACACGGGCGCCAGCCGCAGCGCGGCGACGCCAGGCTCGGTCCGCGACAGCCGGAGCAGTTGTTCGAGCAGGTGCTGCGAACGATCGACGCCGCTGCGCAACTCGGCCAACGCGCTGCGCCTGGCCGCATCGTCGGGTGCGGTTTCCAGCAGGCCCAGTTGAAGGCGCAAGGCAGTCACCGGTGTGCGCAGCGCATGGGCGGCGTCGGCGACGAACTGCGCCCGCGTGGCCAGGGCCGCGGACAGGCGCTGCATCAAGGTGTTGATGGCCCACACCAGCGGCCGCAGCTCGCGCGGCACCTGGGTGTCGGGCACCGGGTCCAGGCGCTGCGGGCTGCGCGCCGCCACGATGGCGGCGGTGTCGCCGAGTGGGCGCAAGCCGCGGCGCAACGCCAGCAGCATCATCAGCAGCACCCCGGCCGCCACGCCCAGGGACGGCCACAACAGACGGGTGGCCGATTCGGTGGCCTCCAGCTGCTGCGCCGCAGCGCGTTGCGCGACCTGCACCACCACGCTGGCACGCACGGCGGTGTACATGTCCCAGTCGACCGTGCCGACCTGCACCCGCGACGGGCCGTCGTGCGCCAGGAAGGGCAGGGCCGCGCCGGGATGCGAGCTGTACAAAGGCTGGCCGTCCGGTGTCCAGGTCTGGATCACGATCTCGAGGTCGGGCGCTGCCGGCCCGCCGTTGGCTCCCTTGTCCCGGGATGCCGGGCCGGGCGTGGCGGCCGGCAGCGTGCTGCGCGCCGCCCCAGCCGGCAAGCGCGCGACGGACAGCGCCACCTGCCGCAGGTTGGCGTCGAGCGCCTCGTTGTATTCATCCAGTGACACGCGGTAGGCCACACCGGCCAGCAGCAGCGTGCCGAGCACCAGTGCCCCCAGGGTCCAGAGCAGGACGTGGCGCTGGATCGAGCGCATCACGGCGGTGGCGCCCGGCTCGGGTCGATCAAGGACGCGTCGATCAAACGATATCCAACGCCGCGAACGTTGCGGATGCGCTCGGCTCCGAGCTTGCGCCGCAGGTTGTGCAAATGCACGTCGACCGCGTTGCTGGCGATCTCTTCACCCCAGCCATAGACCGATTGCTCGATGCGTTCGCGCGAGACGACGGCGCCGGGATGCTGCATCAGCACTTCGAGCACCGCCATCTCGCGCGCCGACAGCTCCACCGGTGCGCCGGCCAGCTGCACCTCGCGTCGCGTCGGGTCGAGCGTGATGTCGCCGGCGTGCAGCAGCAGGGTGGTCTGCCCGCCGCTTCTGCGCAGCAGGGCACGCACCCGCGCCACCAGTTCGGCCAGATCGAAGGGCTTGGTCAGGTAGTCGTCGGCGCCGGCCTCCAGGCCGTCGATCCGGTCGGCCACGGCGTCGCGCGCCGTGGCCACCAGCACCGGCACGGCCAGCCCCTGACGGCGCCATTGCACCAGCAGGCTGCGACCATCCTGGCGCGGCAGGCCCAGGTCGAGCACCACGAGGTCATAGCCTGCCTGGGCCATGGACAGCTCGGCGGCGCGCCCGTCCTGCACCCAATCCACTGCGAAGCCCGCGTTCTTCAAGCCCTGGCGCACCGCGCGTCCGATCATGGCGTCGTCTTCGACGAGCAGGACACGCATCGCATTCGCTCAAGGCTGCGCAGGTGGCGTGACCACCTCTTCACCAAAGCTGTCGGCGAAACCGAACCACAGCGAAACGTAGAACACCGTGGACAGCGTCAGTCCGGCGGGCATGATCAGCACGCTGATCCACTGGCCACTGCCCAGCAGCAGCACCGCGGCGGTGGCCAGCAGGCCCATGCCCAGACTCAGCATGGCCCAGCCGAACGCATACAGGGCAAACGCCCCCTTGGCACGCCACAGTGCCATCGTGCTGGAGAACAGCGCCTGCCCGGCCCCTTGATGGCCCCAGTGCACCAGCGCCGGGGCATGCCAGAACGGTATCGACAGCAGCGTGGCGGCCACGAGGCGCACCACCATGCCGTTGGCCAGGCGTGGGTCGTTGAGCAGGGCCTGCACGGCCTTGGACGTGGTGGCGGGCGTGGCCATCGCAATTTGCAGTTGCTCGAACAGGCCTTCGTCCACCCACGCCGCCAGCTCGATCACGCCGATCGAGGCCAATGCGTAGATCGCGCACAGCATCAGCTGGGCGTTGCGGCGCGGCTTGTCGGGCACGCGCAGGCCCTCGAACATCTGCAGGGCATGCACCGGCCCGCCCTGCAGCGCACTCTGCGAGGCAATCATGAAGCCCAGCGTGAGCATGGGCACCAGGCCCAGGCCGAGCAGCGGGCCCACCAGCGGCAGCATCATCAGCATCAGCACGCCGAACAGGAAGAACATGAACAGGCCGACGAAGGCCATGGGGCGCTTCCACCACAGCGCCAGCGCGGCTCGGATCCACCAGGCGCCGCGGTTGGCGGGCACGGCATGCAGTCTCAGGCCCATGGCGGGTGCGGTCTCGGTGGTGGGTGGGGCCGCTCAGCGCGGTGGATGCCAGGGGCTGGCGATGCGCGCGCGCAGCACGCGCTCGAAATGCTGCGGGTCCTTGGGCGCCAGCAGATCGGCTGGCCGAGGCAGATGCCAGTCGCCCAGACGCGACACCCAGAAACGCAGGGCTGCGGCACGCAGCAGGGCCGGCAGCAGGCGCGCCTCGGACGCTTGCAGCGGGCGCACCGCCTCGTAGTGGGCGACCAGGGTTTCGGCCCGGGCATCGTCCAGCCGGCCAGTCTCGGCGTCCACGCACCAGTCGTTCAGGCACACGGCCAGGTCGTAGGCGAAGGCGTCCACGCCGGCGAAATAGAAGTCCAGGCAGCCGGTGAGCTTTTCGTGGCCGGGCAGACCATCGAACAGCACGTTGTCGCAGAACAGGTCGGCATGCACCGCGCCGCGCGGCAAGCCCTGGTGGGCGGCGGACGAGGCCATCGCCTGCTGGTAGCGCAGTTCATCGCCCAGCAATGCCTGCTGGTCCATGGCCAGGTGCGGCATCAGCTGCGGCGCCAGCCCAAGGCACCAGGGCAAGCCGCGCAGGTTGGGCTGCTGCAGTGGGAAATCGTGCACGGCGAGGTGCATGCGGCCCAGCATCTGGCCGAGCTGGGCGCAGTGGTGCAGGTCGGGCGCCAGCTGATGCCGGCCCGGCAGGCCGCTGACCAGTGCCGCGGGCTTGCCGGCCACGTGCTGCAGCAACTGGCCCTGCGCATCGGCGCGCGGTTCGGGCACCGGCAGGCCGGCGCGTGCGAGGTGCCGCATCAGCTGCAGGTAGAAGGGCAGTTGCTCGGCACTGAGCCGCTCGAACAGCGTCAGCACCCAGCGGCCCTGCGTGGTGTCGACGAAATAGTTGGTGTTCTCGATGCCGGCGCCGATGCCGGTCAGCGCCAGCAGCTCACCCACGCCCAGGCGATGGGCGAGGGCACGGGCCTCGTCGAGGCCGACCGGTGTGAACACAGCCATGCCGAGCGCTTCAGCCGCCGTGCCGCCGCAAGGGCCGTGCACGATCGCGCGCCGTTGAGCGGGGGGTGAAAACGCGTGAGAACGCGGCGGCAGGGGGCAGGACCATCCGGCGATTTTAGGGCGTGCGGCAGTGGTGTCTGCGCCGTCCACCGGCGCCGGGTCGGGCACGCCGCATTCGGGCGGGGCCGCACAATGCGGGCCATGAGCGAATCCCACTTGCCCACGTTGCTGCTGGTCGACGGCAGCAGCTACCTCTACCGCGCCTACCACGCGATGCCCGACCTGCGCGGGCCGGACGGCTTCCCCACCGGGGCGATCCACGGCATGGTGGCCATGATGAAGCGGCTGCGCGAGCAGATCCTGGGCGAGAGCGGGGGCCACGCGGCCTGCGTGTTCGACGCCTCGGGCCCCACGTTTCGCGACGCCTGGTATCCCGAATACAAGGCCCATCGTGCGCCCATGCCGGAGGACTTGCGCACCCAGATCGAGCCCATCCACGAAGTGGTTCGCCTGCTCGGCTGGCCGGTGCTGGAGGTGCCCGGCATCGAGGCGGACGACGCCATCGGCACGCTGGCCCGCGTGGGCGCCGCCTCGGGCCACCGCGTGGTGATCTCCACCGGCGATAAGGACCTGGCACAACTGGTGAACGAACAGGTCACCCTGATCAACACCATGACCAACGAGCGCCTGGACGTGGCCGGTGTCAAGGCCAAGTTCGGCGTGCCGCCCGATCGCATCATCGACTACCTCACCCTCATCGGCGACAAGGTGGACAACGTGCCCGGCGTGGACAAGGTGGGCCCGGTCACCGCCAACAAGTGGCTGGCCGAGTTTGGCTCGCTCGAAGGCGTGATGGCCGCAGCCGAGCAGATCAAGGGTGCGGCCGGCGACAACCTGCGCAAGGCGCTCGACTGGCTGCCGCAGGGCCGGCGCCTGATCACCGTGGTGACCGACTGCGACCTGGCCGGCCACCTCGAGGGCTGGCCCGCGGTGGAGCGGCTGGCGATGAAGCCGGTGGACCAGACCGGCCTGCTCGATTTCTACCAGCGCTTCGGTTTTCGCGCCTGGCGCAAGGAACTCGAGACCGAGCTCGGCGTGGCGCCGGCCGCGCCCGCGCCCGCCAGCGTGGGCTTGTTCGACGGCACCGCAGCTGAGCCGGCCGCGCTGCCAGACAACAGCGCGCTGCAGCGGCACTACGAGACCGTGCTCAGCCGCGAGCGGCTGCACGCCTGGATCGAGCGCCTGCGTGCCGCCGAACTGAGCGCGCTGGACACCGAGACCGATTCGCTGGACCCGATGCGTGCCCGCATCGTCGGCATCTCCTTCGCCGTGCAGCCGGGCGAGGCGGCCTATGTGCCGCTGCGCCACGACTACCCCGGTGCGCCGGACCAGTTGCCGCTGGACGAGGTGCTGGCCGCACTGCGCCCCTGGCTCGAAGACGAGACCGCGGCCAAGGTGGGCCAGAACATCAAGTACGACACCCACGTGCTGGCCAACCACGGCATCGCGGTGCGTGGCTGGCGCCATGACACGCTGTTGGAGAGTTATGTCTTCGAAGCCCACCTGGGCCACAGCCTGGAAAAGCTGGCCGAGCGCCACCTGGGCCGCAAGGGCCTGAGCTACGAGGATCTGTGCGGCAAGGGCGTCAACCAGATCGGCTTTTCGCAGGTGGACCTGGAGCGCGCCACGCAGTACAGCGGCGAGGACAGCGAGATGACGCTGCAGGTGCACCAGGTGCTGTACCCGCGCCTGGCGGCCGAGAGCGGACTGCTGCACGTCTACCGCGACATCGAGATGCCGGTGTCCGCGCTGCTGGCCCGCATCGAGCGCCACGGCGTGCTGATCGACAGCGCCCTGCTGGCCGCGCAAAGCCACGAGTTGGCCGAACGCATGGTGCAGCTGGAGCAGAAGGCCTACGAGATCGCGGGCCAGCCGTTCAACCTGGGCAGCCCCAAGCAGATCGGCGAGATCCTGTTCGGCCGCCTGGGGCTGCCCGTGAAGAAGAAGACCGCCTCGGGCGCGCCCAGCACCGACGAAGAAGTGCTGCAGGAGCTGGCCGCGGACTTCCCGCTGCCGGCCACCATCCTCGAACACCGCAGCCTGGCCAAGCTGAAGGGCACCTACACCGACAAGCTGCCGCTGATGGTCAACCCGGCCACCGGCCGCGTGCACACCAACTATGCGCAGGCGGTGGCGGTGACTGGGCGGCTGTCCAGCAACGATCCCAACCTGCAGAACATCCCCATCCGCACGGCCGAGGGCCGGCGCGTGCGCGAGGCCTTCATCGCGCCGCCGGGCCACGTGATCGTCTCGGCCGACTACTCGCAGATCGAGCTGCGCATCATGGCCCACATCAGCGGCGATCCGGGCCTGACCAAGGCCTTCGCCGAAGGCATGGACGTGCACCGTGCCACCGCGGCCGAAGTGTTCAATCTGGCACCCGACGAGGTGACAGCTGAACAGCGGCGCTATGCCAAGACCATCAACTTCGGCCTGATCTACGGCATGGGCGCCTTCGGGCTCGCCCAGGCGCTCGGCATCGAGCAGAAGGCAGCCAAGGACTACATCGACCGCTACTTCGCACGCTTTGCCGGCGTGAAGCGCTACATGGACGACACCAAGGCCCAGGCGGCGCAGCGGGGCTACGTGGAAACGCTGTTCGGCCGCCGCATCGAGCTGCCCGACATCCGCGGCGGCAACGGCCCGCGCCGATCGGGCGCGGAGCGCCAAGCGATCAACGCTCCTATGCAGGGCACGGCGGCGGACCTGATCAAGCTGGCGATGATCGCCGTGCAAGCCGCGCTGGATTCACAGCAGCGCCAGTCCGCCGTGGTGATGCAGGTGCACGACGAACTGGTGCTGGAAGTGCCCGACAACGAGCTCGATTGGGCCCGCGCGGAGATTCCGCGCCTGATGGCCGGCGTGGCACAACTGAGCGTGCCACTGTTGGCCGACGTGGGCGTCGGGGCCAATTGGGACCAGGCCCACTAGATAAGGCCCCCCCCCGGAGCGCCTGCGGCGCTGCCCCCCCAGGGGGGGCGACGCCGGTGGACCGGCGGAGCCGGTTCCACGGCGTCTGCTTGGTGGGGCGGCGGCGTTCGTTCAGCCGCTCACAGTGGGTTATAGGATTTCTTCGGGCGGTAGTGCAGGTAGCCGACGCTGGCGCCGGTGCGCAGGCCCACGCCCAGGCGGATGGGGGCGAGCGTGATGCCGTCCTTGTTCTGGTAGTTCACGCCCACGCCACCGATCCAGTACAGGCTGCCCTCCACGCCGCCAAAGCGCTGGTAGATGGCCGACACCTTGGGCAGGTCATAGACCAGCGTGAACACCTTGGACGCATTGGCGCCGGCATCGATGCCGATGGACGGGCCGGCCCAGTAGACCTTGGCGCTGCCACCGCGCTTGAGCGTGAGGCGGCCCTCGCCATAGCGCAGGCCCACGGTCAGCGCGGCCGAGGCTTCTTCGCCGGTGATGTAGCCGTTGGGGCGGCCTTTTTCCTTGAAGACCTTCTCCAGCACCTTGGCCAGGCCCTCGGCACCTTTGCCGAAAAAGCCCACCGCCTTCTTCAGCATCTCGTCCTCAGCGTAGGTCGTGTCGTCATCCGCGGCCAGCGCTGTGCCGCCGAGTCCGAGGGCGACCAGGCCAGTGAGTGCCTGGCGCCGGTCCGGGTGTTGCGGGAAGCGGTTCATGGTGACTCCTTTCGTGGTTGCATCGCGCACAGAGCTTACCCCTCCAGGGGCGCTGCTTGGGTCAAGGCGCATCACGTTCTGTGACCTGTCGTGTTCGGCCGATGTGGCACCCGGTCGTCGTTGTCACAGCCATGGGGGCAGGCTGAGCTTCAGGCTGTCCTGTCGTGCCCAAGCCTGGACCTCCTCGCGCAGCTGGTGCATGGTGCGTGGGTGGTCGGCGGCCCATTGGCGCTCGAAGCGGATCTGCGCATTGCGCCCTTCGCGCCGCAGCTTCATGGCCGCCGGGTCGATGTCTTCGCGGGCATGGCACTTGATCACCGCCAGGCGCAGCGCCAGCGTCTGCCAGGCCGCGGTGTCCTGCGCCAGGACGGATTCGACCTTGGTCAGACCGCCGCGTTGCGCCAGCACCAGGTCACCGATGCGCCGCTGCTGGCTTTGCGAGAAGCCTGGCGCGTCGGCGTTGCTGACCAAGTAGGCGCCATGGCGGTGGTGGTCGTGGTGCGACACCATCAGGCCGACCTCATGCAGGTCGCAGGCCCAACCGAGCTCGCGCAGCGCGTCGTTGTCGACCTCGGGGCAGGCGGTCCGCATCAGGGCGAGAGCCAGGCCGCGCACGCGCAGCGCCTGGTCGATGTCCGCATCGAAACGCTCTTGCAGTTCGCGCACGGTGAGGTCGCGCATGTCGCGTGCGTGCGCACTGCGCGAGGCCATCAGGCGGTCGTGCAGGTCCACGATCACGCCTTGACGCAGGGCACCCTTGGCAGGCCGAAGTTGCTTGATGCCAAAGTGCGTGACGATGGTGTAGAGCAACGACAGGCCGCCGCCGATGATCGCCTTGCGGTCGTCGGCCAGCGAAGGCAGCCTCAGCCGCGAGGCGTCGCCCGCAGCCAGGCATTGCTCGATGCACCAGCGCAGGCCTTCGGCCGTGATGGTGCCGTCGGTGATGCCCGAGGCCTGAAGCACCTGAGACACTGCGCCGGCCGTGCCGGACGAGCCCAGTGCCTCGCGCCAGTAGACCGGCGCGAACAGCTGCAAGGCATCCTCCAATTCGGCTCCAGCGGCCACCTGAGCATCGCGAAACGCCTGGGGCGTGAAGCGCCCGTCCGGGAACCAGCGCAAGGACAGGCTCACACTGCCCACCTTGAACGATTCGGCCGACACCGGCACCCGGTCGTGGCCCAGGATCATCTCCGTGCTGCGTCCGCCGATGTCGATCACCAGGCGGGGCGTGGACGATGGTTGCAGGTGCGAGACGCCGGCGTAGATCAGGCGCGCCTCTTCCCGGCCCGAGATCACTTCGATCGGGTAGCCCAGTGCCACCTGGGCACGGCCCAGGAACTCGTCCCGGTTGCGCGCTTCTCGCAACGTCTGCGTGGCCACCGCCCGGACGCGCGCCGGCTCGAAGCCCCTGAGTGCTTCGGCAAACCGCGCCAGGCAGGCCAGGCCGCGCTGCATGGCCTCCTCGGTGAGGCGGCTGTTGCTGTCCAGGCCCGCACCCAGACGCACGGTCTCCTTCAGGTAGTTGGACCGGCGGTAGCGGCCCTGCGCCACCTGCCCGGTCTCGACGCGAAAGCTGTTGGAACCCATGTCGACTGCGGCCAACGGAGCGGATGGGGCGGGGGAACGGATGCGCATGGGCGACCAATGTACCGGCATTCCCCCGCGAACCGGCTGACCGGCCGCAGGCTCCCTAGAATCAGCCGCTTCATCCCCAGATTCGGAGACCCGTGCATGTGGCAGGACGACATCGACAGCCTGGTGCCGGGGCGCACCCTCAACCGGCGTGGCTTCGTGGGCGGTGCGCTCGGCACCGGCTTTGCGGCGGCCGTGTTGCCTGTGGCGGCGCAGACCGTGATCAAGACCGATGCCACGGGCCTGTTGGCCGGTGAGGTGACGATCCCGGTGGGCGACTTCAAGATGCCCGCCTATCGCGCCGTGCCGGCGGGCAAGACCAATGCTCCGGTGGTGCTGGTGGTGAGCGAGATCTTCGGCGTGCACGAGTACATCGCCGATGTGGTGCGTCGATTGGCCAAGCTCGGCTGCATGGCCATCGCGCCCGAGCTCTTCGTGCGCCAGGGCGATGCGGGGGCCTATGGCGAGATCGCCAAGCTGATGTCCGAGGTGATTGCCAAGGTGCCCGACGCCCAGGTGATGGGCGATCTGGACGCCGCGGTGGCCTGGGCCAGGGGGCAGGGCGCAGACACGACTCGCCTGGGCATCACCGGCTTCTGCTGGGGCGGGCGCATCACCTGGCTGTACTCGGCGCACAACCCGGCATTGAAGGCCGGGGTGGCCTGGTATGGGCGGCTGGTGGGTGCGCCCTCGGCGGAGAACCCGGCGCACCCGGTGCAGCTGACCGGCAAGCTCCATGGTGCGATGCTGGGCCTGTATGGTGGGCAGGACCCGGGCATTCCGCTGGACACGGTGGAGCAGATGAAGAAGGCGCTGGCTGCGGGCAGCGCGGCAGCCCGCCGGTCGGAGTTCATGGTCTATGCCGATGCCCCGCATGCGTTCCATGCGGACTACCGTTCCAGCTACCGCAAGGACGCCGCCGAAGACGGCTGGAAGCGCTGCCAGGCCTGGTTCAAGGCCCAGGGTGTGATCTGACCGCCGGCCACACCTCTGCCCGGCCCCATCACGCTGGGCTGTGCTCCGCTCGTCTCATGTGGATCGTTGGGCTGCCATGACCACCTTGCTGTACATCATCGTGGCCACGACGGCGGGCGGGCTGTTGTCGGTGCTGATGGCCGCCGGCATCACCTTGTCGATCCTGGGATGGCTGGTCCAGCACCTGGTGAGCCTGTCCGTGGGTGTGCTGCTGGGCACGGCCATGCTGCATGTGCTGCCCGAGGCCTTCGAGAGCAAGGTCGAGCCGCATGCCCTGTTTGCCACCTTGCTGGGGGGCTGTTCTTCTTCTTCCTGCTGGAGAAGGCCGAGCTGTACCGGCACGGGCACCACCACGAAGGCGATGGCCACGAGCACCACCACCATTTCGATCAGGAGCAGGCCGGGCGTGGCGGATGGAGCGTGCTGGTGGGCGACAGCATCCACAACTTCTGCGACGGCCTGATCATCGCGGCGGCCTTCCTGGCCGACACGCGGCTGGGCGTGGTCACGTCGCTGGCCATCATCGCGCACGAGATACCGCAAGAGGTGGGTGACTACATCGTGCTGCTCAATGCCGGTTTCAGCCGCAGCAAGGCCCTGCTGTACAACGCGCTGTCGGGTCTGGCCGCCGTGGTGGGCGGTGTGCTCGGGTATTTCATCGTCGGGCCCTGGGCCGAGCTCTTCCCCTACATGCTGGTGGCCGCCAGCAGCAGCTTCATCTACGTGGCCGTGGCCGACCTGCTGCCGCAGCTTCAGCGGCGGCTGCCGTGGCGGCAAACCCTGTCGCAGGTGGCCTGGATCGGCGGCGGGCTGGGTCTGGTCCTGCTGGCCAAGGGGCTTCAGCACAGCCACTGAGTCGGCGCAGCGCCGACCCGCGTGTGATCGAACGCACGAACGACCGCGCGCCTCGCGGTGCATTGGGCATCGAGGCGTCAAGCGCGGGTGCTGCCACGCCGATGTGGGGACATCTTGTTGTTGCAGTAAGGTAGTAAAGCGATGTCCATGGATCTGCTGCCGCTGTCCGAGGTGCGGTTCCATCTCAAGGCCGGCGCACCCTTGCCCTGCTCGGTGCGCGACGCCGAAGGCCGCTTGCTGCTGGCCCGAGGTCATCTGGTCAGCAGCCCTGCGATGTTGCAGGCCCTGCTGGCGCGCGGCGTTTTTGTCGAACGGCAGGAGGCCGCCCAGGCGCACATGGCACCCCCGGCGTCGCCGGTGGACGCCGGCTCACCCTTCGAGCGTTGGGATCGGCTCTGCGACAACCTGTCGTCGGTGCTGCTCAGCCCGCAGGAGCAGCAGTTCTTGCAGCGCGTGCGCGAGGCCGCAGGCCATGTGCTGGCGCTGAACGAGTTCAACGCCGATCTGTTGCTGTTCCTGATCCTGCGCCACGACCACGGCAATTTCGAAGCCTATGGCGTCGCGCATTCGCTGCATGTGGCCTGTGTGTGCAGCCTCCTGGCGCAGCGCCTGGGCTGGAGTCGCGACGATCAGCAACGCGTGATTGGCGCGTCCTTGACGATGAACCTGAGCATCATCGAACTGCAGGGGCAATGCGCTCGACAGGCCACGCCACTGACGCAGCACCAGCGCGAGCTGATTGACGGCCACCCCCAGGAGGCGTCGATGATCCTGCTGGCTGCGGGGCTGGACGACATGGACTGGCTCGCGGCGGTGCAGGACCACCACGAGCGCAGCGGCGGCGGTGGCTACCCCAGTGGGCGTGCCGACCCTGGCGCCATGTCACAGATGCTGCGCCTGGCCGACCAATTCACGGCCAAGCACAGTGCCCGCGCCACACGGCCCGCGATGCCCGCCCGGCAGGCAGCGCGCGAGCTGTTTCTGCAGAATCCGGGCAATGCCATGGCGGAGATGCTGATCAAGGAATTCGGCATCTACCCGCCCGGCTGCTTCGTGAAACTGGCCACCGGAGAGACCGCCATCGTCGTGCGCCGTGGCAGCAGCGCCAACACGCCGGAAGTGGCCGCGATCACGTCCGCGCGCGGCGAACCCCTGAGCGCGCCTCAATACCGGGACACGTCCCAACGCGAATGCGCCATCGCGCAATGCCTGCCCCAGCCGGCACAGCCTTTGGCCTGGCCGGCCCACATGTTCTACCCCGAGGCATTGCCCGCCTGAGCTGCCAAGCACTCGGGGCGGCTTGCGGCCTACTTCACCACCAGCACGGGCAAGGGGCTGTGCGTGAGCACCCGGCTGGTTTCACTGCCGATGAGCATGGCGGCCATGCCACGCCGGCCATGCGAGGCCATCACGACCAGATCGCAACCCTGCTGCTTGGCATGGTCCAGGATGGCTTCCCAGGGGTGCAGGGCTTCGACGGTGAACCCGCTGCACTTCACCCCGGCGGCTGAGGCCGCCTCGGTGACCTTCTTGACATGCGCCGCAGCGATGCGTTCCTGTGCATCGTAGAACTCTTGTGGCGGCACGGGTTGCATCTCGGAAATGGCGCTGTAAGGGAACGGCTCCTTCACGCAGATGGTGGTCAAGGCAGCACCGCACAGCTTGGCCATCGACACGGCCGTGCCCACGGCCTTGGCGGTGATTTCCGATCCGTCGGTGGGAATGAGGATGTGCTTGTACATGGTGGGTTCCTTCGTGGCCCCGGGCATGGGGCCCGGTACACCACCAGTGTGCACTTGCCGCAGGTCAAAGGCTTGAGATGCGTCAATTGCCCGCCAGCGCCACCGGCGGCACGTGTCGCGGCGCTCAGCCCGTCGCCCGCGGCGCCACATTGCCAGTGGCGAAAAGCATGTGCTATAGTGCAAGGCTTCACCAACGCGGAGTGGTAGTTCAGTTGGTTAGAATACCGGCCTGTCACGCCGGGGGTCGCGGGTTCGAGTCCCGTCCACTCCGCCAATATGCAAGTAAATACGGGCCTTTCGGGCCCGTGTTTCGTTCCAACCCCCGTTCCGACACCTGGCTGTGATCGGGACAGTCGGGGTCTCAGTGACACTTCTTGGGTCAAATCTGTAGCCTTGAGCCGCACAAAGCAGGGCTGGAGGGATCTGGAAGCACACCGTCGCGTCGAGGCCGGTCGCGAACCTGCCTACTTCAACTCGGTAGTAGCCAGCGCTCGCTCGAGCGTACCCGCGAAGTGTGAGGTGATCGCAGCCTTGGCCGCCTGGATTTCGCCGGCCAGGACGGCTTTCAGAATCTCGCGGTGCTCCCTGTCGATCGCGGCAAGCGGAAGGCGCGACCGGTCGATGGAGACGCTGCGATAGCGCTGTGACTGCTCGAAAAGCGTCTCCCTAAAGCGCATGAGCCATGGTGAGTCGCAGGCCGAAACGAGAGAGCGGTGGAAGTCCGCGTGCGCCTCGCCCCACTGGTCCAGCGCCTTGGCTCGAACCAGGGTCCGAAGGCGGTCGTAGGTTCGCTGCAACGTCGCACGCCACGCATCGTCGCCGTTTGTCATCGCCATCTCGATGGCCATGCACTCAAGGGCGATGCGCATGCGGGTGACGTCGACCAGGTCACTCTTGGAGATGGGCGACACCTTGAACCCGCGCTGTTCCTCGGCCACCACGAGACCGTCGGCAACCAGGCGCGAGAGCGCTTCACGCACCACGCTCAGGCTCACGCCGTATTGCTGCTGCAGGTTCGCCAGATGGAGCTTCTCGCCCTGTTTCAGGCGGTTGGAAATGATGTCAGCACGCAACCTGCCGTAGACGGCGGTGGTGAGGCTTCGAACACCAAGGTCGCGACGACCGTCAGCCGAGCTGGCCGGGGACTGGGTGCTGATCAAGGACGTTTTTGCCATCGTGGAATTCAGTGCGAAAGCCGCCCCGGTCTTCGCCGCCGAGGGCTCACAGCTTCACCAGGCGGCAGCGGGATGTTACAGCGCTCGACGGCCGCCTTCTCACGCGCCAGTGCCCTCACGAACGACGGGCGAGCACGCACGCGGCCTATGTGTTCAGTGATGGCCAGGTGGTCGACCCCGGGAGCGCCGCCGAGCGTGGCGATGCCCATCAGCCAGCACAGGTACACGTCCACGATGGACCATCGATCGCCATACCACCAAGGGGCGTTCGACAGACGTGAGGAGATCTGGTCGACGACAGGCCTGAAGGCTTGCAGGGCGAATTCCTTGACTGGCTCGGTGTCTCCGCTCGTGAACAACTGTGGCAGCAGGATCTGGCGGACCAGCGGGTGCAGCGCGCTGCCGCACCACACCAGATCGCCCAGCGCCTGCATGCGACCTTCGGGTTCGTCCAGGTTCGGTAGCAACTGTCCTTCGGGATATTGCGTTGCGAGATAGAACAGGATCGCTGGGTTCTCGGTGAGGATCCGCTGGCCCACCTGGAGCGCCGGCACCTTGCCCTTGGGGTTGATGGCCAGGTATTCCGGCTTCTTCTGCTCGCCGCGCATCAGCGCCAGCGGGCGCTCCTCGAAGGGCAGTTGCAGCTCCTCGAGTGCATTGAGCGGCACGCGCGAACAGGCGCCGGGTGCGTAGAACAGCGTCAGTGCATTCATGGTGTCAGGTCCTCCGGGTCCCGGTCATCGGCGCCTTGCCGAGCAGCGCCGTGCCGCCGTGACCCGTGAACTCGTCGCCCGTCACCTCGATCTCGACGTTGAGCGTGAGCTTGAAGGGCTTGACCAGCTGCATCGTCCAAGTGACCTTGTCGCCGTCCACCTTGCCGTTGTTCAGCGGCATGACGATGCCGTTCTTCAGGTTGGTCATCGTGCCCGTCAGCGAGCCGTCCGGGCCGCTCGCCAGCACCAGTTCGTGGGGTTCCTTGCCAACGGGCGCGACGACGATGCAGTCCCAGGTTCCATCGATGTTCGACATTGCTCCTCCTTGTGTTGAGTCTGTCGTTACTGGAGCCCCAGGCGGGTCGCCAGCTGCAGCACCAGGCTGTCTGCGTCCTTCACGCTCGCGCCCGTTCCGAAGACGTAGAAGTCGGGGCGCACGAGGATCACCTCGCTGCCTGTCTCGTCGAACCACTCTTCATAAACGCCTTCGAGGTCCTCGACAGGCGCTTGCCGACCCACCTGGACCGCGACCCCGGCCAGTCGGTGCCAGCAGGCGCGCGCCGCGGGCGACAACGCAGCCAGCGGGTCGCCGTGCCGAGCCAGCAGCACGAAGCGGCCCGCGCCGAAGATGTCGTCGAAGCGGCCTTCCTGGCCGGCACGGCGGACCAGCCCCTGGCGCCCGAGCACCGCCGCGTGCGGATCGTCCTTCAACACGGCGCCTGGCCCCATGCGCCAGACGGGTTGCGGCGGCCGGGCTTGCGGGTTGTCGCGCAGGAAGCGCAACATGCCGTCGCGCTCCTCGCACAGCTGCGGATCGAGCGGGCTGATGATGCGGCCGACCTCGACAGCCTGCGTCACCACCTGCGCCGCATGGTCGACGCGCTCGCGCGTGTAGTCGTCCAGCGTGTCCGGCTCCAGCACGCCGCGCAGCACGAAGTCCAGGCGCCATGACAGCGTCGCCGCGTCCCGCAGGCCCGCGTTCAGGCCCTGCGCAAGGAAGGGCGGCGTGAGGTGGGCTGCATCGCCGGCGATCAAGAGCCGGCCGCGACGCCATTGGGTGGCCCACAAGGCGCGGAACGTGTAGATCGCGTGTCTCGTGAGGCGGGCGTTCTCCGGCGTGACCCCGTATTCGCCCAGCAGTTGCCACACCGACCCTTCGGCGGCCAGGCCCTCCTTCGTTTCGCCTGGCATGAGCATGAACTCGAAGCGGCGGCGCCCCGGTCCGGCCGGCGCGAAGGTCACCGGGCGCTTGGGGCCCAGCGTCTGCCCGAGATAGGGCTTCCAGGGCCTGTCGGTCGTGGGCTCGATGTCCACCACCAGCCAGTCGGCGGCGACGCCCAGATCGAGGACCGGAACGTCCATCAGGCGGCGCACCAGGCCGCCGGCGCCGTCGCAGCCGACGACGAACTTCGCGGTGAGCGTGGTCTGCTTCGCCGCCGGCCTGGCAACGCCGTTGGCTTCGGCGTCGACCAATGTCACCTGCGCGCAACTGCTGTCCTGCGTCACATCCAGCACGAGCTTGCCGCGCAGCACCTGGATGCACGCATGAGTGGCGATCTGTTCTTCGATCAGTGCCTCGACATCGGGCTGATTGAAGCCTTGCATCTCGAGGTACCCCGACTCCGCCCGCGTTCGCATCTCGACGGTGGACAGCACCTCGCCTTCGGAAGAGACGAACTCGGCCTGCCGCAGCCGCTCGTCCCACAGCAGTGCCGACTTCAGACGCTCCGACGTGCCGGCCCAGTGAAGGATGCGCAGGCTCTCGTGTCCGATGCCGATGGCGCGCGGCAGCGGGTAGGGGGCATGCCACTTGTCGACAAGCGCCACGCGATGCCCTTGACGCCCGAGCAACAGGGCCGTGACCAGCCCGACCGGGCCGGCTCCGATGACGATCACATCCAGCTCAGGCTTCATGGAATTGCGTCCGGGGTGGGGCAGCGAGGTGCCGATGGTTGGTGAAAATACCGATAATCGAAAATCGATTTTCGCATTATCGTTTTGTCATCATGCAGGCGGGATTGGGGCAAACCATGAAATCAGAGGAGTACGTCGTCGGTGGCGTCAAGCTGGCGCGACCCTTCAAGCTGTGCCGCCAAGGACACATCGGCGTGTTCCAGACCGACTTGGCCGAGGCGAGCGCCTTCTCTGTCGATCAGCTGTACCAGGGTCTCCTGGGCTGAACGTCGGCAGACCCTTCCTTCACGTACGCGCCGACCAACCAGCGCGCCTTCACGACTGACCACTTCCGGTAAGGACTCAACCTCATGTCACTGTGGACCGATCTCCTCGGCATTCCATTCGAACTGCGCAGCGTCGACGTCAAGGGCGTCGCAACCCGGGTCCTGCGCGCCGGACACGGCGAGCCCATCATCTTTCTCCACGGCATCAGCGGGCACCTGGAGGCGTTCGTCAGGTGCGTGCCGGGGCACATCGCCGAAGGCTTCGAAGTGCACCTCATCGACATGCTGGGCCACGGCTTCACCGGCAAGCCCGACGTGGACTACACCGTCGATGCGCTGGCCCAGCACGTCGTCGACTACCTGGACGTCATGGGGATCACGGCCGCCCACATTACGGGCATCTCGCTCGGCGGTTGGGTCACGGGCTGGATGCTCACCCGTCATCCCCAGAGGATTAAGCGTGCCACGATGATCCTGTCGGCGGGGAACCCTGCGATGGGCTCGCCGCAGATCGCCGAAATCGTCGCCGGCAGCACCACCGCAGCGGTCATGAGCGACGAACTCTCCTACACGCGCAAGCGACTGGAGCAGGTCATCCACAACAAGGCGCTCGTCACCGACGAACTGGTGGACGTGCGCTACGCCGTCTACCACCAGCCCAGCTTCAGGGAGCGACTGCCGCGCGTACTCGCCTCGACCAAGCCCGAGATCTACCAGCGCTACATGCTCACCGCCGAGAGCCTTCGCGCGGTCGACAAGGAGGTGCTGCTCGCGTGGTCGGAGGAGGATGCCTACTCCGACGTGCTGGGCGCCCAATACTTCGTCGAACACCTCCCGAAGAACAAGCTCGTGGTCTTCAAGGATGCGGGCCACTGGCCGCCCTACGAGCGCCCGGCGGACTTCGCCAAGGTGAATACCGCGTTCCTGCATGCCGGCCTGGGCGCCATTGAGTCGGGTCCCCGGTGAGCGCCACGACGCTGATATCAGTATAAGTTCGGGTGTGCGCCGCCCTGATGCACCCATAAACTGATCTCAGGGCAAAGACAAGACTGCACTAATCTGGTCCGGTCAACCATCGCGCATCGAGCGCAATACGGAGACAACGATGAAGAGAACCTTCAAGACAGCCTGCGCAGTTGGGCCAAGGATTCGTGCGGTACCGCTGGCATGCGCGCTTGCATCACTGCCGTTCATCGGGACGGGCGCACACGCGTTGGAGATCGACAGCGGCAATCCCGACCTGACGTTGCGTTGGGACACGACCGTGAAGTACAGCCTTGCGGCACGCGTGAAGTCGCCCGATGCGATCTACACCGGAGCGGCGAACGCCAACGGCGACGATGGGGACCGCAACTTCAAGAAGGGCATCGTGTCGAGCCGCCTCGATGTCTTCACCGAAATGGATGCCGTCTGGCAGAAGCGTGCCGGCGTCCGGTTGAGCGCCTCGGCCTACTACGACCCGATTTACAACCGCAGCAACGACAACCCTGGCTTCCCCGGCGGCGCCTTCCCGAACAACGTTTCGGTGGCCAGCAACGAGTTCACCCGGGACACGCGCAAGTGGATGGGTCGCAACGCCGAGGTCCTGGATGCGTTCGTCTTCGGCAAGTTCGAGCTCGGCGAGGCGACGGCCACCGTTCGCGCGGGACAGCATAGCCTGACCTGGGGCGAGAGCCTGTTCTTCGGGGGCAACGCCATCGCCGGCGGGATGATGCCGGTGGACGCGATCAAGCTGTCCTCCGTGCCCGCGACGCAGTTCAAGGAGGCCATCCGACCGGTCCCCATGCTCTCCGGCACGATCCAGGTGGCGCCGCGCGTCTCGCTCGGGGCGTACTACCAGTTCACGTGGAAGAAGACGCTGCTGCCTCCGGCGGGCTCCTTCCTGTCGACTTCTGACTTCCTCGACTACGGCGGCGAGCAGTTGCTGCTCGGCCCGGCCGGCGCGGCGGTTCGCCTGTCCGATCGCAAGCCGAGCAATTCGGGGCAGGGCGGCCTCCAGTTGCGCTTCCGGGGCGACGAGACGGACTACGGTGTCTACCTCGTCCGCTACCACGAGAAGGGTCCGCAGGGCGTGCCCGTGCTGGGCGTGGTGCCCGGCGTCGGCCCGCTGCCGACGGGGTTGTACCTGGCCTACAACCAGGGTGTCACCGCGCTCGCGGTGAGCGCCAGTCGCAGCTTCGGGCTCGTCAACGTGGCCGCGGAGGCTGGCATCCGGACCAACTCCTCGCTGGCCTCCACGCAAGGCGCAGACGCCAGTGCGCTGGCGCCCCCGGGCGTGATCCCGGCCACCGATCTGACGGGCAACCCAGGCTTCGCCACTGGCCGGACCGCCCACGTCAACATCTCGACGCTGGCCACCCTGCCCGACAGCTTCATGTGGCGCGAGGCCACGCTGCTCGGCGAAATCGCGTGGAACCGCGCGCTCTCGATCACCAAGAACGCGGCAGCGGTTGATCCGAATTCGACCCGCGACGGCGTCGCTTTGCGCTTGGTCATCGAACCGACATACCGCTCCGTGATGCCCGGTGTCGACCTCAGCGTGCCGGTCGGGCTCGGCTGGGCACCCAATGGATCTCGGCCCCTGGCCGCAGGCGGGCCCCCGGCATGGATTCCGCAGAACGGCGGCGATCTGAGCATCGGCCTTAACGGCAGTTGGCGCGACGCCTGGCGCTTCACCTTGAACTTCACGCACTATTACGGCGCCAAGGCTCCCGTGACCGAAGGCGGGATCTACACCTGGAAGCAGTCCCAGGGCGATCGCGACTTCGTCGCTGCTTCCCTGCGCTACGCGTTCTGACAAGCATTGGAGAAATCATGAAGACAATTTGCCGATATCTGGCCGTGGCCCTTGCCGCGCACCTTGCCGGTGGCATGGCGCACGCGGGAGTCAGCGCGGACGAGGCGGCGCAATTGAAGTCGACGCTGACGCCGTTCGGTGCGGAGCGCGCCGCCAACAAGGACGGCAGCATCCCCGCGTGGACGGGCGCAGCGGTCGCCAATGGGGACATCGGCGCCGATGGCCGGCGCAAGGACCCGTTCTCCGCAGACAAGCCGTTGTTCTCCGTCAGCGCGAAGAACATGGCTCAGTACGCCGACCGGCTGACCGAGGGAACCAAGGCGCTGATGAAGAAGTTCCCCGACACCTTCCGCATCGACGTCTACCCGACGCATCGCCCGGCGCACGCGCCCCAGGCGATCTACGACGCGGTGGCCAAGAACGCGGTGAACGCCAAGATCGTCGAGGCCTCCGTGGGATGGGTTCCGCAGGGATCGCAAGGGCCCATTCCGTTTCCCATCCCGAAGGCCGGCGTGGAGGTGGTGTGGAACCACCTCATGAATTGGCGCCCGACCTATGCCCGCCAGGCGGGCCGCGACTACCAGGTCACCGAAGACGGCCAGTGGGTGATGATCGGCGACGTGACGGTGGAATCCATGTTCCCCTATCTGCTGCCGAGCAATCCGACCGGTGAATACCTGCTGGTGCGCCAGCAGACCTTCGGCCCGGCCATGCGCGCCGGCGAGAGCATCACCGGCCGGTTGGCCATCGATGACGACAAGTCGCAGACCTGGGTCTACCTGACGGGACAGCGCCGCGTGCGCAAGCTGCCCAACCCGTGCTGCGACACGCCAGGCCCGTTCGCCGCCGGCATTGCATCGATGGACGAAGTCAACGTGTTCAACGGGCGGACCAACCGCTTCGACTGGAAGATCGTCGGCAAGAAGGAGATGTACATCCCGTACAACACGAACCGGATGTTGGCGACCAAGGACAGCGAGCTGTTCGGGCAGAAGTTCGTCAAGCCCGACCACGTGCGCTGGGAACTGCACCGGGTGTGGGTGGTGGATGCGACGCTGCGCGCAGGCCAGCGCCACACGTCGGCGAAGAGCCGCTACTACTTCGACGAGGACACCTGGCTGGCCGTTGCCGCAGAACGCTACGACGCTGCGGGCACGCTGACCCGCGTGCCGATGCAGTTCCCGGTGGTCGCCTCCGAGGTGCCAGCGATCATTGCGCCGATGTGGGGGGTATACGACCTGTTGGGCGGCTCGAGCTTCGTCGCCCAGTTCATGGGCGAGAAAAAGGATCCGGTGCGCGCGATGCCACCCATCAAGGACTCGGGGTTCACGCCCGACGTGATGGCAGGCGAGGGCATCCGCTGAGATGGCCGTTCAGGCGCACCGCATGACGTTCCTGCGCCTGCTAGCAGCCGTCGCAGCGGGATCGATCGCCGCGCTGGCGGCGCCGCAGGTGTGGGCCGCGGTGCCGTTCCCGGCGCTGGATCGCCCCGCGGTCCAGCAGCGCACGCCGCAACGAAACGTTCTGCTCGCGGCCGCCGCGGCAGGGCCTCGACTGGTTGCAGTCGGCGAGCGTGGGCTCGTGGTCCTCTCCGACGACGGCGGTGCAAGCTGGCGGCAGGCGCAGACGGTCCCCGTGTCCGTCACCTTGACGGCTGTGCAGTTCATCGATGAACGCCTGGGGTGGGCCGTCGGGCATGGCGGCGTGGTGCTCCGGTCCGAGGACGCGGGGCAGACCTGGCGGCGCATGGTGGACGGGCGCCAACTGGCCCAAGCTGCACTGGCCGATGCACTCGCGCGCGCGCGCAGCGCACCCGCCGATGCAGGCGCGAAGGCCGCGGTGACCGCCGCCGAAACTCTGGTGGCCGACGGGCCCGACAAGCCGCTTCTGGACGTCCACTTCCTGGACGCCCGGCACGGCTGGGTGATCGGTGCCTACGGACTCATCTTCGAGACCACGGACGGCGGTGTCTCCTGGCGCAGTGCCATCACCCGCCTGGACAACCCGGGTGCCAAGCACCTGTACGCCATGGCGGTGCGCGGCCGGACGATGCTCATCGCCGGCGAACAGGGCGCCCTGTTCCGCTCCCGCGACGCCGGTGCGTCGTTCGAGCCGCTGGTGTCGCCCTACAAGGGGACCTGGTTCACGTTGGTCCGACTGCCGGGCCAGGGGCTGATCGTCGCCGGACTCAGGGGCAATGCCCTGTATTCCCCCGACGATGGAAGCAGTTGGACTCGCATCGAAGGCGCGCCGCCGGTGAACATCGTGGGCGGCATCAGGCTGGCCGACGACTCAGCGGTGCTGTGTAACCAGGCCGGCCAGTTGCTTGGCAGCCGCGAGGGTTCGCCGTTCGTGCCGCTGGCGTCGCCCGTGCTGACGCTGCCGACCGGCCTGGTGGCGGTTTCCCCGCAATCCCTGCTCGTGGTCGGCATGACGGGCGCGACCCGCGTGCCGGTGTCGTTGACGGGCAAACCAACGGCCGGCGCCGCATCGCTTTCCGACAACTCCCGAGCCGCCCGGTGACAGACACTTCAGGTCTATCCGAGGCGCCGGCCCGTCCAGGCTTCGATCCCCGGTCGGGGTCGGTACTGGAACGTGCGCTGTTCAACCACCGCGGCATCGTCGTCGCCCTGTGCCTGCTCATCACGGCGCTGCTGGGATGGCAGGTGACACGCCTGCAACTCTCGGCAAGCTTTGAGAAGACGATTCCGGCCTCGCACCCCTACATCGTCAACTTCCTGAAGCACCAGAACCAGCTCTACGGGCTGGGCAATGCCGTGCGCATCACGGTGGCGAACCCGCGCGGCACGATCTACGACGCGCAGTACCTCGAGACGCTGCGCAAGCTCAGCGACGAGGTCTTCCTCACGCCGGGCGTGGGGCGCCAGCAGATGCGCAGCCTGTGGACCCCGGCCGTGCGCTGGTCCGCCGTCACCGAGGAAGGGCTCGAGGGCGGGCCCGTCATCCCAGATGGCTACGACGGCACGCCCATGAGCCTGCAGCGCCTGGCCGCCAACATCGCCCGCTCCGGCGAGATTGGCCAGCTGGTCGCGCTCGACGCGAAGTCGAGCGCAATCTTCGTGCCCCTGCTGTCCAAGGATGCCCAGGGCCACCCGCTGGACTATGCGCAGTTCTCGCGCAGCCTGGAGGACCTGCGTCTCAAGTACGAAGCTGCGGGCGTTGAGGTCCACATCACCGGATTCGCGCAGCTGATCGGCGAGTTGATTGCCGGCGTGCGCTACGTGCTGGCCTTCTTCGGCATCGCCGTGCTGGTCGCCGCCGCGGCCGTGTTCTGGTACACGCGCTGCATCCGCTCGACGGTGCTGGTCGTGATCAGCTCGCTGGTGGCCGTGTTGTGGCAGCTCGGGCTGCTGCCTCTGCTCGGCTTCGCGCTGGATCCGTACTCGATGCTGGTTCCGTTCCTGGTGTTCGCCATCGGCATGAGCCACGGCGCGCAGAAGATGAACGGGATCATGCAGGACGTCGGGCGCGGCGTCGACACGCTGGTGGCGGCGCGCTTCACCTTCCGGCGGCTCTTCCTGGCCGGCCTGACGGCCTTGCTGGCGGACGCGGTGGGCTTTGCGGTGCTGCTGGTCATCGATGTGCAGGTGATCCGGGAGTTGGCGATCGCGGCGTCGCTGGGCGTCGCGGCCTTGATCTTCACGAACCTGATCCTGCTGCCGATCCTTCTGAGCTATGTCGGGGTCAGTCGTGTCGCCGCCGTTCGAAGCCTGCGCGAAGAAGATACCCAGGCCAGTGGCGGTGCCAGGCACCCCATGTGGGTTCTTCTGGACCGCTTCACCCGACCGCCGTGGGCGACGGCCGCGGTCATCATCGCCGCGGTACTGCTGGTGGGCGGCTACGCCGTCAGTGAGCACCTGTCGGTCGGCGACCTGGACGCCGGGGCGCCGGAGCTGCGCACCGACAGCCGCTACAACCGCGACGTGGCTTACGTGAACGCGGCCTACGGCGCATCGAGCGATGTCCTGGCCGTGATGGTCGAGACACCCCCCGGCCAGTGTTCTGAGCTTGGCACGGTGCTCAAGGTCGACGACCTCGAATGGCAGCTGCGCCAGCTGCCTGGCGTGGAGGCCACGAACTCCCTCGCGTTGCTGAATCGTCGCGTGCTGACCGGGCTCAACGAGGGCAGCCCCAAGTGGTACGAGATGCTGCCGAGCCAGGCCATGGTCAACTCGATCACCACGAACGCGCCGCGCGGTCTCTACGACGATGCGTGCAAGCTGCTGACCGTGTACATCTACCTGCATGACCACCGCGCGACCACGCTGTCCACGGTCGTCGAGCGGGTCGAATCGTTTGCGGCATCGAACAACACGACGACGGTCAGGTTCACGCTGGCCGCCGGCTCCGCAGGCATCGAGGCCGCAACCAACATCGTGGTCAGGGCAGCGTGGCGGAAGATGCTGTGGCTGGTCTATGGGGCGGTCGTCCTGCTGGCCTTCGTCACGTTCCGGTCGTGGCGTGCCGTGCTCGTCGCGGTCCTGCCGCTGGTGGTCACCTCGTTCCTGGCCGAGGCCCTGATGGTGGCCCTGGGTATGGGCGTCAAGGTTGCCACGCTGCCGGTGATTGCGCTGGGGGTGGGCATCGGGGTCGACTACGCGCTGTACATCCTCTCCGTCACGCTCACATGGCTGCGCCAGGGAGCCTCGCTGTCCGAGGCCTACTACCGTGCGCTGCTCTTCACCGGGAAGGTCGTGATGCTGACTGGTGTGACGCTGGCCATCGGCGTGATCACGTGGGTGGCCAGCCCGATCAAGTTTCAGGCGGACATGGGCGTGCTGCTGGCCTTCATGTTCATCTGGAACATGGTCGGCGCGATGGTCCTGCTGCCGGCGCTGGCCTACTACCTGCTGCGACCGAGGCCGAAGCGATCGGTGATCGACGAGGCTTTCAATGGATCGACGCCGGAACTCCGGCCCGCGACCTTGCCTCCGACGGAGGGCCCGCGATGAGCTATAGACACCTGCTTGTTCCTATCGACGGCACGCCGCTCGCAGCGAATGTCGTCAGTGGGGCCGTCGCGCTGGCCCGCGACATGGGGGCGCGGATCTGCTTTCTACATGTCGTCGCCGATTTCGGCGCGAGCGGTGATGGTGCACTGCTGCACGCGGCAGACCCAAAAGCCTTCGCCGATGGTGCGCTGGGCAACGCCCGAGTGCTGCTCGCCAAGGCCGAGGCTTCGGCGCGCGTCGCCGGCGTCGACGCGACCACAATCTGCGTGGAGCACGACCGTCCGCACGAAGCCATTCTCGACACGGCGCGGGCGCAAGGCTGCGACCTGGTGTACATGGCGTCGCACGGCCGGCGCGGAATAAGGGCTGTGTGGCAGACCTCCGTCGTGCAGCGGCTGCTTCAGCAGACGGTCCTGCCCGTGCTGGTGTCCGAAGTGGAAAGCAATCACCAGGCGTCCGATGCGCAGCGCGCCTTGGCCACGATCCGCGAGGAACATCGGTCGCTCGCCGCGGTCATCCACGCGTTGCAGCGGGTGATGCAATCGGCCACTCAAAGCGCGGCGCCGCCCGACTTTGGATTGCTGCGGGCGATGCTCTACTACATCGAACACTTTCCGGAACGCCTGCATCACCCCAAGGAAGAGGCCTACCTGTTCAGCAGGTTGGCGCAACACACGCGCGACTTCGATGCCGTCATCGAGAAGCTGCGTGGGCAGCACCGTGAAGGTGGGGAGCTGTTCGGCCAGCTGCGCGCCGCTCTGCAGGGGTACGAAGCGGGAACGGTGAACAGCAGCAGCTTTGCCGCGTCGATCGAAGCCTTCGCGAGTGCGCAATGGGAGCACATGCGCGCCGAAGAAAAGGTGATCATGCCCGCTGCGCTGATACACCTGTCGTCACAGGACTGGACGGAGGTTGCCGCCGCATTTCTCGACAACCACGATCCGCGCTTCGGCGAGGAGGCGGACGAGCCGTTCTCGGAGCTCTGTGTCCGCGTGCTCAACCTCGCGGCCGACTCGTCGGCGGCCGCGAGGATCCGGCCCTGACACGCTCGCCCTGCCGCGCCGGTGCGGATCGAGGACGGGCCAGCATGCCGCCGAGCAGCGCGTCGACGGCGTTGTCGAAGTAGGCGAGGGCGGCGTTGGCGGCCTTCAGTCTGCGGCCGTACATGCGCTCAGGCAGTTCGCAGGCGATGAAGTAGGACACCAGCACGCCGGTCAGCATCACGCTGGCGTGTTCGACTGGAATGCGCCTGAAGATGCCTTGTGCCATGCACTCCTCGATGAGGGCGCCCAGACGCCGATTGAAGGGCGCCATGTAGGTGTCGACCAGCCAGTCCAGGCGCGAACTCTCGAACATCATCTCCTTCTGCATGATCGCGTGGACCGAGGGTCGATGCACGTTGATCAAGGCGAACGACCGCAGCAGCAGCTTGAGCCGTTCCAGAGGGGACGCGCCGGACGGATCGTCATCGAGTGCCTGCTGCACGAGAACCGTGGCCTGGTAGCCCTCCTCGATCACGGCGCGCCACACCCCCTCCTTGGTGCGGAAGTGGTAGTTCAGCAGTGGCTGCTTGACCCCTGCACGACGTGCGATGGACAGCACCGAGGCGCCTTCGAAACCGCGTTCGGAGAACTCGATGGCCGCCGCATCGAGCAGTCGGCGCTTGCCGGTCGATTCCACGGGTTCGACAGCAGGCCGCAGATGTGGCGGGCGCTTGTGGGCTTGCCCGATAGGCCTGTCCCCGAGCCCGGCTCGGTGCTTGGCCGACGGGGGCGCCTTCTTGTAGGTGGCGGCAGGGCTACTGGGCATGGTCGGCCGATTCTAGGTGCCGATGCGTCGAGAACCAGGCCCTGCTGATATCGGTATAAGCACGGGTGCACGAGAACTTATGGAGATATAAGCTGATCGCTTCCTTCCACTTGCCCAGACACCCTCATGATCGAGTCGCTCGCCTATGTCGGTTTTGTCTCACCCCGCGCGGCGGAGTGGGCCAGCTTCGGACCCCAGGTCCTCGGACTCCAGCTCGCACCTGCACAGGCCGACGGGGTCGTCCGCCTGCGCATGGACGATGCTGCGTACCGCATTTCCGTGGCCGACGGGCAGCACGATGGGCTGGACCATCTCGGCTGGGGCGTGGCCGGTCCCGCCCAGTTTGAGGCCGCACTGCAGCGCGTGCACGCCGCCGGCTGCAAGGTCGTGCGCGAAGGCGCCGAACTGGCGGCCAGTCGTTGCGTGGCCGAGCTGGCGTCGTTCAGCGACCCCTTCGGCTGGCGCCAGGAGATCTCCTGGGGGCAGGCGTGCCGGCAGAACACGTTCCAGCCAGGCCGGCCGATGTCGGGCTTCGTGACGGGCGAGGCCGGGCTGGGCCACATCGTGCTCATCTCGCCCGATCTCGCGCGCTCGGAGGCCTTCTATCTCGACGTGCTCGGCTTCCGTGTCACGGACGAAGTCCGTTTCATGGGGCAGAAGATCCGCTTCTACAACTGCAACTCGCGCCACCACACGCTGGCCATGACCGAGGTGCCGGGCATGGTCGGCGTGCATCACCTGATGCTGCAGGTGCGCTCGCTCGACGACGTCGGCACCGCGCTGGACAAGGTGCAGCAGGGTGCGGCCGAACTGACCGTGACGCTGGGCCGCCACTGCAACGACCACATGGTGTCGTTCTATGCGCGCACGCCGGCGGGGTTCGAGATCGAGTACGGATGGGGTGCAGTCGATGTCCACGCCGATGAGTCCATCCCGCGCATGTACGACAGCGGCGACATCTGGGGCCACCAGCCGGTAGGCGGCAGCTGGCATCCACCTGGAATCATGCGGCCGATCGGCGCCGGGCCCGGCGCGCTGCCTGCCATCTTCGGAGACCGCAAATGAGCGCGACCATTTCGGATCAAGGCCAGGTTGACTTCGATGTGGTCCTGGTCGGTGCAGGTCCGACGGGCCTCACCCTGGCCCTTCTCCTGGCCGGTCGCGGGCACCACGTGGCCCTGGTCGAGCGCTGGCCGCAGCCGTACCCGCAACCGCGTGCGATCGGTCTGGACCAGGAAGCGCTGCGCTTGATGCGCCAAGCAGGCGCCGATGAGCGCGTGCAGCAGGTGCTGCAATGGTCCGCCGAGCTGGCCGAGGCGCACTACGTCACGCCCGAGGGCGAGATCCTGATGCGCATGCCCGTGCGCGAGCGCGGCGAGTCGGGCTGGCCCGACATGGTCGCGTTCAACCAGCCGGACGTGGAAGCGTGTCTCGAGGATCTCGTCAACGAAAGCCCGCGCATCAAGGTCATGCGCAATGCGATCGTCGTGGGTCTGGTGCGCCACGACGACACGCCCCAGGTGCGTTACTTGAGCGGAGACGGCAAGGGCGAGCCCAGGGCCGGCGCAACACCGCGCACGCTGACGGCGAAGTTCGTCGTCGGCTGCGATGGCGCCAACAGCTTCATCGCGTCCGAACTGAAGCCGGGCTGGACCGACCTCGGATTCAGTTCTGACTGGCTCGTGGTCGACATTCGGCCGACGGTCGAACGGCAGTGGGTACCGTTCCTCGCCGAGGTGCTGGACCCGATGCGCCCGACCACGGTGGCGCCCGCCGGCCCGGGCCGGCGGCGCTTCGAGTTCATGCTCATGCCGGGCGAGACGAACGAGTCCATGTCCACGCCTGAGGCGATCTGGCGGCTGCTCGGAAGGTGGAACGTGACGCCGCAGAACTGCGAGCTGGTGCGCGCCGTGGTCTACCGCTTCAAGGGCCGGTGGGCCGACGACTGGCGCGACGGACGCGTGCTGCTGGCCGGCGATGCGGCGCACCTGACGCCCCCCTTTCTGGGCCAAGGGTTCAACTCGGGGATCCGCGACGCCGGCAACCTCGCGATGTACCTCGACCTGGTATTGCGCGGACTGGCACCTGTCGCGCTGCTCGACCGCTACACCGAGGAGCGTGCGCCGCACGTGGGCGCGCTGATCCGGCGTGCGGTCGAGCTGGGTCACCACATCTGCATCACCGACCCCGAGCAGGCCCGCATGCGCGACGAGGGGCTGCGCAATATGCGCGACAGCGGCGTGACGCCGCTGGCCGAGCGCGTGCCGCTCGTCGGCGGCGTGCTGGCCGACAACGACGCGCTGGCCGGCACCCTGAGCCACCAGGGCCGTGTCGACAACGGTGCGGCCAGCGGGATGTTCGACGACGTGTGCGCCAACGGCCGCTTCGTGCTGCTCGGCGCTGACGCCGACCCGCAGACCCACCTGGGCCCTCAGGCGCGCGCGGTGTGGGCGCGGCTTGGTGGCGCCAGTTTCCACATCGGCGAGTCCGCACCCTGGCGCGATGTGGAAGGTGTTTACAAGGCCTGGATGGGCGGCGCAGGTGCGACGGTCGTGCTGATCAGGCCGGACTACCACGTCTTCGGCTCGGGGCCGTCCGGGGCCGACGCCGATCGGCTCGTGCTCGAGCTGGGTCGCAAGCTGGGCCTGTCCGGCGCGGCTGCCTGATCGTGCAGCGCACCGCCCGCGCCGCCAACGGCGGCGCGTCCTCCTGTGGGGATCGACCTTGGAACTGAGCCGCTCGGGATTCACGCTGTCCGACCGGTACACGGCCACGGACGGCTGGGTGTACATGACGGGCGTGCAGGCCCTGGTGCGCCTGCCCTTGCAGCAGCGCCTGCGTGATGCTGCCCTGGGCTGGAACACCGGCGGCTACGTGTCGGGTTACCGCGGCTCGCCGCTGGGTCGCTACGACACCGAGCTGTGGGCGGCGCAGGAGGCGCTCACCGCGGCCGGCGTCGTCTTCCGGGCCGGCTTGAACGAGGACCTGGCGGCCACGGCGATCTGGGGTGCCCAGCACGTGGGCAACTTCCCAGGCGCGAGGGTCGACGGCGTGTTCGGCATCTGGTACGGCAAGGGCCCGGGCGTGGACCGCAGCGGCGACGTGCTGCGCCACGGCAACCTCGCCGGCGCGTCGTCCCGCGGCGGCGTGCTGTGTCTGGCCGGCGACGACCACGGGGCCAAGTCGTCGACGGTGGCGAACTTCTCCGACCCGATCTTCATCGCCGTCGGCATGCCGGTGCTGTATCCGTCCAGCACGCAGGAGCTGCTCGATTTCGGCCTGCACGGCATTGCGATGAGCCGCCACTCGGGGTGCTGGGTCGGCATGAAGGTCGTCACCGACGTGGTGGAAGGCGGGGGCTCGGTGCGAGTTTCGCCCGACTTGCCGCACATCGTCGTGCCGCCCGCCGCGGGGCCCGAGCTGTCGATCCGCGTCGCGGATCCCGCACTGGCACAGGAGCAGCGCCTGTACCACCACAAGCTTCCCGCGGCGCTGGCCTATGCGCGAGCCAACGGGCTGAATCGCATCACGTTGGGAAACGGGCGCGCAAGCGTTGGCATCGTCGCCGCCGGCAAGGCCTGGCAGGACGTGCTGCAGGCCATGGGCGAGCTGGGCATCGACGACGATCGGGCCGAAGCGCTGGGGCTGCGCCTGCTCAAGATCGGTATGGTCTGGCCGCTCGATCCGCAGATCGTGCGGCAGTTCGCCGCAGAACTGCAGACCATCCTCGTGGTCGAGGAGAAGCGGCCGATCCTGGAAGACCAGCTCCGCGCCATCCTGTTCGAGACAGCCGACCGGCCGACCGTGATCGGCAAGCATCGCGGCGCGGCGGGCTTCGACGCGCAGCCCGGCCCGGTGGTGTTTCCCAACGCCGGCGAGATCTCGCCGGCGCAGGTGGCGCACGTGCTGTGCTCCCTGCTCGGCCTGCAGGGCCGCGGCGTGGGCGCGCCGCCGGCACCGGCGAGCGGTGCGCCCACGCCGGTGCGCATGCCGGGCTTCTGCTCCGGTTGCCCGCATAACCGCTCCACCAAGGTCCCGCACGGCAGCCGGGCACTCGCGGGCATCGGCTGCCACGCCATGGCCACGCTGATCGATCCCGCCCACACGAACTCGATCTCGCACATGGGCGGCGAAGGGGTGATGTGGCTCGGCCAGCAGCCCTTCACGCAGGAACGGCATGTGTTCGCCAACCTCGGCGACGGCACCTTCTCGCATTCGGGCCACCTCGCCGTGCGCCAGGCGGTGGCGGCGCACGTGCCCATCACCTACAAGCTGCTGTACAACGGGTTTGTCTCGATGACGGGCGGCCAGCCCGTCGAATCCGGCATGAGCCCCGTGGCCATGCTGCGCGTGCTGGACGCCGAGGGCGTGCGCAAGATGGCCGTGGTCACCGACGACCCCGGGCGCTACGAAGGCCTCTCGTTGCCCGAGGGCGTGCAGGTTCACCACCGCAGCCGCCTCGAAGTGGTGGAGCGCGAGTTCCGGGACTTCCCCGATGTCTCGGTCATCGTGTACGACCAGCCGTGCGCCACCGAGCGCAGGCGCCTGCGCAAGCGCGGCAAGTGGCCGGATCCGGACCGGCGGACCTTCATCCACGCTGCGGTGTGCGAGGGCTGCGGCGACTGCGGCACGGCGTCCAACTGCATGTCCATCGAGCCGCTGGAGACCGAACTGGGACGCAAGCGCAGGATCAACCAGTCGAGCTGCAACAAGGACTTCTCCTGCGTCGACGGCTTCTGCCCCAGCTTCGTGACGATCGAGGGCGGCACGCCGAAACGCGGAGCGCCGCTCGCGCCGGCGAACGCGCAAGCCGATCCGTGGTCGGTCCCGTTACCGGAGCCGACGCTGCCGGCCCTCGGCGGCGCATTCAGCGTGCTGGTGGCCGGCATCGGCGGCACGGGCGTCGTGACGATCGGCCAGACACTGGCCGTCGCGGCGCACCTCGACGGCCGGTTCGCTTCCAACCTCGACGTCACGGGCCTGGCCCAGAAGTACGGCGCGGTGGCCTCGCATGTGCGCATCGCGGCGTCGCCCGAGCAACTGCACGCGACGCGCATCGCCAGCGGCGAGCTCGATGCACTGATCGGCTGCGACCTGCTGGTGTCGGCGAGCACGGAATCCGTGGCCATGCTGCGCCCGGGGCGCAGCCGTGCCGTGGTCTGCGCGGATGTGATTCCGACCTCGGATTTCGCACGCAATCCGCAGTGGAGCGTCGACATTCCCGCGCTGAAGGTGCGGATAGAACAAGCCCTCGGTGGACCCTTGCGGCTCATCGAGGGTCAGCGCCTGGCCACCGTCCTGCTGGGCGATCCCATCGCGTCCAACATGATGATGCTCGGTGCCGCATGGCAGCTGGGTATGGTGCCGGTTTCCAGGGCGGCACTCGAACGTGCGATCGAGCTCAATGGCGTGGCCGTCGCACTGAACAAGTCCGCGTTCCTCTGGGGACGCCGCGCGGCGCAAGACCTCGATGCCGTCGAGCGCATCGCGTCGGCCGGGCGCACCGAGGTGATCCGCTTCGTGCCGAGCACGCAGCGGTCGCTGGACCAACTCGTCGAACATCGATCCCGGCACTTGCAGGAGCACGGCACGCCGCGCGCGGTCTTGCGGTTGCAGAACCTGGTGGCTCGCGTGCGCCAGGCCGAGACAGAGGCAGGTCTCGGCGATGCCCTGGCCCGCGTTGTCGCAGACAACCACCATCGGCTTCTCGCCGTCAAGGACGAATGGGAGGTCGCGCGCCTGTACAGCCACCCCGACTTCCGCGCGACGCTGGAGCGTGAATTCGACGGTCCACTGAAACTCCGCTTCCATGTCGGTGGCTGGCCATTCGGCCGCATCGATGCCGCCACCGGCAAGCCGATCAAGAAGGAAGTCGGGCCATGGCTCCTGCAGGTCTTCCGACTGATGGGCCGCCTGCGCTTTCTGCGCGGCACGTGGCTCGATCCATTCAGGAACACGACCGAACGTCGTCTGGACCAGGAGTGGCTGTCGCAGTACGAGTCGGACATCGAACGCCTGATCGGCCAGTTGGACGCGAGCCGTCACGCGCTGGCCGTGAAGATCGCGAAGCTGCCCGATTCGATCCGTGGCTACGGCCATGTCCGCATGGCGCGCGCCGCGGCCGCCGGCATCGAGCGCGCGCGCTTGCTGGCCGAGTGGGAAGCACTCGCCCGATGAGCACCCAAGACGACCGACATCTGCCGGCGTCGCGCTGGGTCGTGGTGCTGACTGATATGGGTAGAAACACCGCACTCTTTGTACTTATAGGACTATAAGATTGAACGAGAAATCACATCACATCCCTTGTGGGAGCCCTGCATGAGCGACATCATCAATTTCCGTCAAGTTGACGCCGGCGGTCATTCACTGCGCGTTTACGAAAGCGGCGCCGCGACTTTGGCGCCAGTCCTGTGGTTGCACGGCTCGGGGCCCGGAGTCGATGCGATGGCCAACTGGCGTGGCCTGATGACGGACCTGGCGCCGCATTTCCGCAACGTCGCCCCGGACATCCTCGGCTTCGGTGAATCGGCGTGCCCGGATCCCTTTCCGCGTGGCATCGCGGCGTCGGTCGAACTGCGGGCCCGGAACACGCTCGCCTTGCTCGACGCGCTGAAGATCGAGTCCATCCACGTCGTCGGGAATTCGATGGGCGGCATGATCACGATGCGCATGGCGCAGATCGCCCCCTCGCGGGTTCGCAAGATGGTGCTCATGGGCAGCGGCGGCGCGGGAGGGCTGACGCCCGAGGCCGGCAAGAAGACGATGGAGTACCTGGCCAATCCTTCGGTGGATGGGCTTCGCGGCCTGATGGAGATGTTCGTCTACGACGCGAAGACGTTCGGCGTCGATCTGGGCCAGCTGGCCGCCGATCGCATGACCATCGCCTCACGTCCGCACGTCGCACGCGTGAATGCCGCGACCTTTGACATGAGCCAGCCGGTCTTCGTCCTCACGCCCGAGCAACTGGCGGCCATCCCCCACCCGGCCCTGGTGATCCACGGCAGGGAGGACCGCGTCGTGCCGGTCGATGCCTCGTACTACCTGTCCAAACATCTGCCCGACGCGCAATTGCACGTCTTTCCGAAGTCTGGGCACTGGGCCCAGTTGGAACAGAAGGACCGCTTTAAAGCCTTGATCCAGGCCTTCCTGAGCGGATCGCTTTGATGTGACCCAGCCGCCACGAGCCGCCAATCCGGCGGCTCGTGTTCGCACTCAAAAATGCACAACCGCAGGGGGAAGCGTGCGCTTTGCAATGGTGATCGACGGCACGCGCGTGGGCATCGCGCTGGCAGCCAGGGAAGGGGTTCTGAACGTTCACTGGCAGGACGAGCCGCAGTGGCCGGGCTCCTTGCAGTCGCTCGTCGGCCAGGGAGCCCGGGCCCTGCAGGACGCAGGGCGCGCGCTGGCCCGTGCGCCCGAAGTCGAACAAGCGCGCATCCGGTTTCAGCCGCCGCTGGGCGAGCCGCAGAAGATCGTATGCATCGGCCTGAACTACGCCGACCACAGCAGCGAGACGGGGCTGCAGGTGCCGTCTTATCCCACGGTCTTCGGTCGGTTCGCGTCGAGCCTGGTTGGTCACGGTGAGCCGATTCGCAGGCCGCGCGTCTCGACCCAGCTCGACTACGAGGGCGAACTCGTCGCCGTCATCGGGACCGGCGGGCGCGACATATCGAAGGGTCGCGCGCTGAACCACGTGATCGGCTATTCGGTGTTCAACGACGCCTCGGTGCGCGACTACCAGATGCGTACGCCGCAATGGACGGTCGGCAAGAACTTCGACGCGACCGGCGCGTTCGGCCCGTTCTTCGTCACTGCGGACGAGTTGCCGGCCGGGGCGGCGGGACTGAGCCTCACCACCCGCCTCAACGGCCGCGTGGTCCAGCAGGCCAGCACGACAGACATGATCTTCGACGTGGCGACACAGGTAAGCCTGCTCAGCGAAGTTTTCACCTGGCAACCCGGGGACATCATCGTCACCGGCACGCCCGCCGGCGTCGGGATGGCGCGCAAGCCGCCGTTGTGGATGGCATCGGGCGACGTCTGCGAAGTCGAGGTCGAAGGCGTTGGGCTTCTGCGCAACCCGATTGCCGACGCCGCGTGATCCCCGCCGAGCCTGAGTACCAAGGATCAAACCGATGAGCGACAACCGCACCGATCTTTTCGTCGAAGCGCACACCGCGCACAAGTTCATCGACCGGCCCATCGACGACGACACGGCCCTCCACGAACTGCTGCCTTTGCACGCGCCGCACCGATGAGCGGGTTCGATCCGGCCCGGGTAGACCAGGCCTTATTCCCGGACGGCCGCTGGAAGACGAACTTCCTGGTCAACCTCGGCTTCGCGAGCCTCGACGGCCATCGCCCCAGGGGGCCGCGCCTCGAGTTCGATCTGGCCGTCCGGTTCGGGTGAGGGTGAGAAGGAGCAACCGTCTTGAATGCCATCGTCGACCGCGACTTCCCGGTCTCATCGCCCGGCGCGAGGCAGCCCGGCCTCGCCCAGACCCTCACCCTGCTGGTGACGAGCAGCCTGACGGTGATGGTCACCGCCGTCGTCGGGCCGAGCCTGCCGACCATGCAGGCGCACTTTCGCGACGTGCCCGGCGCGGACGCACTCGTGCCGCTGACCATGAGTGCTCCACTGCTGATGATGGCGCTGCTCAGCGTCGCGGTGGGCGAACTGGCCGATCGTTGGGGGCGCAAGCGGCTGTTGGTGGCGTCGGCCATCGCGTACGGCATCGTCGGAACGATGCCCCTGTACCTGGATTCCCTGGCGGCCATCCTCGCCAGCCGCGTCGGCCTGGGCGCCTTCGAAGCAGTGCTCACGACGGTGGGTGCGACCCTGATCGGCGACTACTTCGCGGGCCTTCAGCGCGAGCGCTACATGGCCTTGCAGACGACCGTCGGCGCGGTGGCGGCCGTTGTGCTGGCCGTGATCGGAGGCGCCTTGGCCCAGTGGGGTTGGCGTGTGCCGTACGCGATGTTCGGGGCCAGCCTGGCGCTGGCGCCGTTGCTGGCGCTGCTGTTGTGGGAGCCGCCCAGCCGCGCGACGATGACGCTGGCGCAGCAGATCGAGGACAGTCAATCGTTCAGCGGCCATGCGCTGACCTGGCGTTGCGTACTGGGCTTCCTGCTGGGCTTCGAGTTCCTGATCCTCAACGTTCATTTCGGCTATCTACAGGCGGCCGTGGGTGTCGACTCCACCGCCCTGATCGGCCTGGCCTACGCGCTCAACAGCGTCGGGGCCATCGCCGGAACGCTGCTCTTTGGCTGGCATCTGGCTTCGGCGGTATCGGTCCCGACCTGTCTCGGGCTGGGCGCGCTACTGGGCGGCGGCTCGCTCATGGTCATGCCTTTCACGACGACCTACGCCACGCTCACTGCCGCCGGGGTCGTCACGGGCATCGGCATGGGCATCCTGTTTCCTGCGATGGCGAACTGGAACATGCGCGAGCTGCCGGTCTCCCGGCGCGGTGTTGGCACCGGCGCATACAACTCGTGCCTGGCCTTCGGCATGTTCGTCAGCCCGCTGGCCGTCGTCGGCCTGGAGACCCTCATCGGAGGTTCGCGCGTGCGCGCAGTGGCCGTCGGCGGCTGGGCGCTGCTGGCCGCGGGCCTCGCGGCGCTGGGCGTGGGGCTCTCGCGCCAGCCGCACCGCTGACCTTCGCGCGAACGCGCCGTCGGTTCAGAATATCGCGTTGCGCGGTACCTTTCGGTGGCGCGCCTTCGCAGGCTGCGGCTGCGTCAGCATGCCATCGAAGAGGACGTCCAGCGCATTGTCGATGTAGGCGTGCGCGGCAGCGTCCGACTTCAGATCGGTCCCGTACATCCGAGGCGGCAACTCCGATGCCAGCACGTAGGCGATCAGGATGCCGGTCATCATCACGCTGGCCTGCTCCGTGGGAATCGGCCGCAGCAGCCCATTCGCAACGCACTCCTCGATCAGGGCGTTGAGGGCCTTGTTGAATGGGCGCATGTACGTGTCCACCAGCCAGTCCCGCCGGGGGCTGGCCCGCGACAGCTCCTTGTGCATGATGGCGTGCACGGAGGGGCGCCGGATATTCATCTGCGCGAAGCTGATCAGCAGTCGCCTGAGCCGGTCCAGGGGATGCGCGCTCGACGCGCTGGGATCGGTGGCACGCTCCAGCGCCACGGTCTCGCGGTAGCCCTCCTCGATCACCGCGCGCCACAGCTGTTCCTTGGAGCCAAAGTGGTAGTTGAGCAGCGGCTGCTTGACGCCCGCCCGTTTGGCGATGTCCAGCACCGAAGCGCCATCGAAGCCACGCTCGCAGAACTCGATGGCCGCGGCGTCCAGGAGGCGCCGCTTGCCTCCCGGCTCGGTCGCCGTGGGAGCGCTCGCAGCGCCGGGCGACGCCAAGCTGCGTGCAGGCGACTTGCCCTTGAGCTGTCGGCCGGCAGCGGCGATCGTTTTCCTGCCGACGGGTGTCTTGGTCTCGGGCATAGCGACTCGCATTGTAGGTTCGATGACTCGACGCAGCGGCCATCGCGGTGCACCGTCCCGATGTCCAGGGACGGCGAACCGCACCATCGACCGCGTGGTTCGCATTCGAATCGAAGCTGATATAGATATAAGTCCTAGTACGAATTGGCGGATGGCTCAATAAGCTCTTGTCTTACCCTTCCATCGGACCGGAGCTGCAGATGATCGAGTCTTTGTCGTACATCGGATTCACCTCGCCTCGCGCATCTGAGTGGGAGGAACTCGGCCCCGCCGTGCTGGGCCTGCAACTGGCGCCGCGCCAGCCCGACGGCGTGATCCGCCTGCGCATGGACGATGCGGCCTACCGGATTGCGATTGCCGACGGTCCCGTCGACAACCTCGACCACCTCGGGTGGGGCGTGGCGGGCCCTGCCGCATTCGAGGCGGCCGTTGCGACGCTGCAGTCCAAGGGTGTGACCGTGACGCGGGAGGGCGATGACCTGGCTGCGCGGCGCTGTGTCGTCGACCTGGCGTCGTTCTGCGATCCGTTCGGCTGGCGGCAGGAGATTTCATGGGGGCAGGCGTGCCGCCAGCACACGTTCCAGCCCGGGCGGCCGATGTCCGGCTTCGTGACCGAAGCCGGGGGCTTGGGGCACATCGTCCTGGTGGTGCCGGACCTGGCGCGTGCCGAAGCTTTCTACATGGGCGTGCTCGGCTTCCGCCTGAGCGACGAGGTCCGCTTCATGGGCCTGAAGATTCACTTCTACCACTGCAACACACGGCACCACACGCTGGCGATGCTGGAAATGCCTGGCGTGACCGGTGTGGTCCATCTGATGCTGCAGGTGGCTTCGCTGGACGACGTGGGAACCGCGCTGGACATCGTCCAACGGCGCGGCTACCCCATGTCGATGACCCTGGGCCGCCACGCCAACGACCACATGGTGTCCTTCTACTTCCGCACGCCCTCGGGATTCGACATCGAGTACGGATGGGGCGCAGTCGAGATCGAGGCCGCCGCCAACCGACCCATGCTGTACGACACCGGTGACATCTGGGGCCATCACCCGCCCGAAGACGGCATGGACCTGCCGGGGATCCTTCGTCCGGTCCCGGCGGTATGAGCGGTGCCGTCAAGTCGCTGGCCGGCAGGACCTTGTTCATCACGGGAGCGAGCCGCGGCATCGGTCTGGCGATCGCACTGCGTGCCGCACGCGACGGCGCCAACGTGGCCATCGCCGCCAAGACCACCGAGCCGCATGCCAAGCTGCCCGGCACCATCCACACCGCCTCCGAGGCCATCGAGAGGGCGGGCGGCAAGGCCTTGGCGCTGGTCGCGGATGTGCGCGACGAAAATCAGATCGAGGCTGCGGTGGCGCGCACGGTGGAGCGCTTCGGCGGCATCGATGCGTGCATCAACAACGCGTCGGCGATCAATCTCAGCGGCACTGAGTCCATCGATCTCAAGCGTTTCGACTTGATCCAGCAGGTCAACACGCGCGGCACCTTCGTGACTTCGCGTGCCTGCATTGCGCACCTGCGACGCAGTTCCAACCCGCACATCCTGGCGCTCTCGCCGCCGCTGACGATGCGCACGGACTGGTTCGCGCAGCATCTACCCTACACGCTGTCCAAGTACGGCATGTCGATGGTGATCTACGGACTGGCTGGCGAACTGCGCGAGGCCGGCATCGCGTGCAACGCGCTGTGGCCCCGCACCACCGTGGCCACCGCGGCGGTGGAGTTCGCGCTGGGTGGCCAAGCCATGCTACGCCAGTCGCGCACGCCAGAGATCATGGCCGACGCGGCGCACGCCATCCTGTGCCGGCCTGCGCGCAGCTACACCGGCAACCTCGTGCTCGATGACGAGGTGCTGGCTCAGGAAGGAGTGTGTGATTTCGAGCGCTATCGCCACGATCCGACCAGCCCGCTGCTGCCCGACATTTTCGTCGATCCCGCCGCACCGCTGCCACCGGGCGCCCGCTACGCCGCCGCGCGCTGAAGATCGCTGCCCGCGGCGTCGGCGTCGCCTCCGTCGGCGCGGCGAAAGCGACTGCACGCAAGACGGCGTCCGGCTGTTGAGGTCCGCAGTTTCTTGCAACTGCGACCACTATTCTTGCTGGCCGCTTCACCATTTCTGCCAGTACGGGTGAGTCGTTCAGCTGCTTTGAGTTCGCCGGTGCCTTTCCCGACGGCCGATGACGGGCAGCAGCATGTCGAAGTTGCCCCAGGTTTGCAGTGAGTCGATCGACAGCCGCGCCAAGGCTTGGGCGTGGATTGGGCAACAGCTTGCCGACGGAGCGAGCCACTCTTGCTTCCAGCGTAAGCAAAGCGATGTGACGTCCAGCGGATTCAGGAACAAGCATCTCGCTGTTCGGCACAGTCGGGACATCGAGCAGGCCCGCGACCCCGACCATCAGACAAGGGCTAGGGTCCCGAAAGCCGCATCGTGACCACCAAGCCACCACCGACCCGTGGCGCCGCATTGATGCTTCCTCCATGAAGCTTGATGGCACGCAGCGCGATCGCCAGCCCCAACCCAACGCCGCGCGCCGCGGCCGACGCCTCAAGCCTGGTGAAGGGCTCAAAAATCAGCGCGAGCGAGTCCTCGGGCACACCCGGTCCGCGGTCGGCGACCGACACGACCAGTCCGCGCCCACCCTCACCGGGACGAGCCTGCACGTCGACGACTGTGCCTGGAGCGGTGTGCTTCACCGCATTGCGGATGACGTTCTCGAATGCCCTGTGCAGCAGTTCGCCGCGGACCGACGCGACGAACTCACCCGGCGCATCGATTCGCACCTCGCGCGAGGCGGCGCGCGCCTCGAAGTTGGCATCCTCGGCCACGGCGTGCAACAGGTCCAGCACGTCCTCCGTCTCCACCGCCCAGGTCTCCGGTGCGGCCTCGAGCCGGTGCAGCGTGAGCAACTCTTCGATGAGCGCATCCAGGCGTTGGCTCTCGCGTTCGATGCGATCGACCATGGCTGGCGTCAGCGTAGCGTCCTGGCGCATCAGCCCGATGGCCGCCTGCATGCGCGCCAGCGGCGAGCGCAGCTCGTGCGAGATGTCGTGCAGCAGGATCTGGCGCGCCTGGGTCAATTGCTGCAACTGCCCCGCCATGCGATCGAAATCCTCGGCCAATTCGGTGAGCTCGTCCCGGCGTCCATGCGCCAGAGGCGCCACGCGGATGTCGAAGTCACCTTGTGCGACCCGGTTCAGGCCCCGACGCAGATGACGCAACGGACCCGACAGGTACCACGCGACTGCGACGCTCGCGACAAGCATGGCCAGCATGCCACTGACCAAGGGCACCATCGGCAAGAGACCGACACTCGCCATGTCCGGGGGCGGCATGTCGGCCTGCCCGGTCGACCGCAGGTAGGCGATCGCCGCGCCGATCGACAGCAGCATGCTCACCCACAGGGCCAGCAACAGCTTCCAGAAGAGCCTGCCCTTGAACCAGTCGCGCACGCTGTTCAACCTTCCAGCAATTGGTAGCCCTGGCCGCGCACACTCTGAATCCATGGCCGACCGTCCGCCCGGGTTCCCAGCTTCTGCCGGATGCTGCTGATGTGGACATCGATGCGGCGGTCGTAGCGCGCCAGCGGCTGCCCGAAGGCCTGCAGCGAGATTTCCTCTTTTCTCACCAGCTGACCGGCGTGTCGGGCCAGCACCTCCAGCAGCGTGTACTCGGTGCCAGTGAGCTTGAGCGGCATGCCCTGCCAGGTGGCTGTGCGGGCTGCCGGGCTCAGCATGAGGGCGCCGCTTTCCACCTGCAAACCGCCCTGCGGCTCGCCTGGCGCTTCACGCGGTTCGGTCCTTCGCAAGATGGCACGAATGCGCGCCACCAGCTCGCCCGGTGTGCACGGCTTGGGCACGTAGTCGTCGGCCCCCATGTCCAGCCCGACGATGCGATCCACGTTGTCGCCCCGGGCGGTCAGCATCAGTACCGGCACTTGGGTGACGGTGCGGATGCGACGCAGTGCTTCCATGCCCGACAACCTGGGCATCATGACGTCCAGCACCACGATCGAATAGCGGCCCGTCGCCGCCTCGCGCACGGCGGCCTGACCGTCTTGTGCAGTCTGGACCTCGAAACCTTCGCGACGGAGGTACTGCGACAGCATCTCCGTCAACTCGAGGTCGTCATCAACGAGAAGCACCCGGGTCGTCATTGAGCGAAGTGTCGCCGTTGGCAGATCCTCAAAGGCTGCAAAGGTTTGCGATTTAACCCAACTTAACGCCCGCACGGTCGTTTGGCGCCGGGGCTTCCATAGGATGAAGTCCAAACCTCGCATCCTCATGGCCTCCGACTTGACCACCACGCTTTGCCAGCACGCGCGCCCCGGCTACCGCGCCAAGCGGGCAGCGTTGCTGATCACCCTCGCAGTAATTTCCGGCTGCGCGACGGTTGGCCCCGACCACCAAGAGCCCGAGGCGGGCGTCCCGCTACAGTGGTCCGGCACGTCGCCGCATGGCGGCGATCTCCGCCAGCTCGGTGCGTGGTGGCAGCGCTTCAACGATCCCCTGCTGGTCCGCCTTCAACAGGCTGCAGAGAGCGACAGCCCGTCCCTGGCGGCCGCGTGGGCGAACGTCGAAATTTCGCGCGCCACGCTGCGCAGCGCCGGTGCCAGCGCCAGCGCCTTGCCTTCGGTCAGCGCCGCGGGATCGGTCACTCGCGTCGCGCAGCAAGGCACAAGCGCCGGCACGACCCGCAAGGGCAGCCTCGATGCCTCGTGGGAACTCGACCTCTTCGGCAAGCTGCGCCGCAGTGTCGAATCGGCCCATGCGCAGATCGAGGCCCGCCGCGGTGATTGGCACGACGCGCGCGTCACGCTGGCGGCCGAGGTGGCGTCGAACTACGTCGAGTACCGGGCTTGCGGCCTGCAGGTGGACGTCTACGAGCAGGAGCTGGTCTCCATCGACCAGACCACGAAGGCAACCGAATCGCTCGTGCGCGCGGGCCTGAGCCCGAGCACCGACGCGGCGCTCGCACAGGCCACGCAAGCGAGCATCACATCGGCTTTGCTCGGGCAACGCACCCAATGCGAGTTATTGGTCAAGTCGCTGTCCAAGCTGACCGGTCTGCAGGACGCCGAGCTGCATTCGATGCTGGCCAGCGGCTCGGCCAACGCCAACACCGCGTTGCCAACAGCCCCGACCTTCGCAGTGAATCGCATTCCTGCTGACGTGTTGCGCCAGCGCCCGGACGTTGCGGCCCGTGAACGCGACCTGGCCGCCGCCAGCGCCAAGGTCGGTGTCGCGGTCGCCGATCTCTACCCCAGCCTCCAGCTGGGTGGCTCGATCGGGCTGTCGGTCTTGGGCGGGTCAACGTCGGGCCTGTGGTCGTTCGGTCCGTCGATCTCGGTTCCGCTTTTCGACGGCGGCGCGCGCCAGGCGGCCGTTGACTCGGCGCGGGCCAGCCATGAAGCGGCCTACGCGCAGTGGCGCGGCACGGTGCGCAATGCGGTGAGCGATGTCGAGAAGGCGCTGGTCAGGCTGGCCGATGCCAACCTGCGCGTCGTGCAGTCCGACCGCGCGGCGCAGGCCTACCGCCGCTACCTCGCCGGTGCCGAAGCCGAACGGCGTGCCGGCACCGTCAGTCTGTTGACCTTCGAAGAAGCGCGCCGGCAGTCGCTCTCGGCCCAACTGGACCTGATCGGGCTGCAGCGCGACCAGGTCACCGATTGGATCGCCCTGTACAAGGCGCTGGGTGGCGGTTGGGAGCGCGCCTCGAGCACCGACATAACACCCCCGCGCAGCCGCGTCTCCGAACAGGGTTCGAAATGAAGAAGATCCACCGAAACGTCCTGGTCGTCGCTGGCGTGGTGGTCATGGCCGCCGCGGCGCTTCTGCCGATCGTTCGCAAGTCGTCCGCCGACGGATCACCCCCGTCGGCCGCGGGTTCTGCCCCGACAGCCTCGGCGCTGACGGTTGAGCTGGTGGCGCCGGACCCGCGCAACTGGTCGCACAACTTGCGCGCCAGTGGTGCCGTGGCCGCCTGGGAAGAGGTGGTCATCAGCCCCGAGACCGGAGGCCTGCGCATTGCCGAGCTCGCCGTCAACGTGGGCCAGCGGGTGGCCAAGAGGCAGTTGCTGGTGCGTCTGGCCGACGACACCGCCCGCGCGGAGCTGGCCAAGCAGGAGGCCCTGGTCGCGCAGGCCGAGGCGGTTCTGCAGCAGGCCGCAGGCAACCTGAAGCGTGCGCAGGCCGTGGACCTTGCCGGCGCGATCGCGCCGCAAAAGGTCGATGAGTACCGGGCCAACGAGGCGACGGCGCGCGCCTCGTTGGCGTCGGCGCGGGCCGACCTGCAAAGCGCGCGCTTGAAGCTGGCCCAGACGCGCATCGTCGCGCCGGATGCCGGGATCGTGGCGTCCAAGAGTGGCATTGTCGGCAACGTGGCCGGCGCCGGCACCGAGTTGTACCGGCTGATCCGCCAGGGTCGCATCGAGTGGCGTGCCGAACTGGATGCCCGGCAGCTCGCTTCGGTGCGCCCAGGGCAGCCGGCCCGGGTGGAGCTACCCGGAAACCAGGCGGTCAACGGCAAGGTCTGGCTGGTGTCACCGACGCTCAGCACCACCACTGGCCGCGGCATCGCCTACGTGAGCCTGCCGGCCGATGGCGCGGCCAAGGTCGGCGTCTTCGCCAGCGGCACGATCGAACTGGCGACGCAGCCCGCCGTGACCCTGCCCGAGGCAGCGGTCATCCTGCGGGACGGGCGCTCGTACGTGTACCTGGTCGGCAACGATCGAAGGGCAGCAAGCCGACCGGTCATCACAGGGCGCCGTCAGGACGGGCGCGTGGAGATCGTTTCGGGCCTGGAAGGCGCCAGCCGCGTGGTGGCCAAGGGTGGCGCGTTTCTCTCGGATGGCGTGGTGGTCAGCGTGGTGGCGGCGGCCGAGTCCTCGGCTGCCAACGCGGGCGGGGCTGGCAAGTGAACATTTCCTCCTGGTCGATACGCAATCCGGTCCCCGCTGTGCTGGTGTTCTTGCTGCTGACGGCGCTGGGCCTGATCGGCTTCAATCGCCTGCAGATCCAGGACTTCCCAGACATGGAGCTGCCCACGATCACCGTGTCCGCAGGACTGGAAGGCGCAGCCCCGGCACAGCTCGAAACGCAGGTCGCACGCAAGATCGAAGACAAGCTGGCCTCGCTGACCCTGCTCGACCACGTCACGACGACCATCACCCAGGGTTCGGTCACCATCAGCGTCAGCTTCCAGCTCGACAAGAACAGCGAGGCCGCGCTCAGCGAGGTGCGCAACGCGGTGGACAGTGCGCGCGCCGATCTGCCAGCGAGCATGAGCGCGCCCACCGTGTCGAAGGTGACGACGAGCGGATCGGCCATCCTGACCTTCACGGCCGACTCCAGCCAGCGCGACGAGCAGGACCTGTCCTGGTTCATCGACAACGACATCGGCAAGGCCCTGCGCGCGGTCAAGGGCGTGGGCTCCATCGCGCGTGTCGGCGGCATCGACCGCGAGGTGCATGTGGACCTGATCCCCACGCTGATGGCGGGCCTGGGCGTGACACCGGCCGACGTCTCTGCGCGCCTGAAGGCGGTGCAGACCGAGTCGTCGGGCGGTGAAGGCCACATCGGCGGCCAGCGGCAGGCCACGCGCATGACCGCGACCGTGGGCACGCCCGAGGAGGTGGGGGCAATCACCTTGCCGCTGGCCGACGGGCGCCATGTGCGGCTGGACCAGATCGCCCGCCTCAGCGACAGCCATGCCGAGCGCACGACACTGGCCTTCCGCGACGGCAAGCCGGTCATCGGCTTCCAGATCACGCGCTCCAAGGGCTTCTCGGACATTCAGGTGGCTGCGGACGTGCGTGCAGCGGTGAAGCGCTTCGTGGCCCAGCACCCGGAGGTGCGCATCACGGAGGCCAGCAACATGGTCGAGCCGATCCAGGACAACTACGAAGGCTCGATGCACCTTCTGATCGAGGGCGCGTTGCTGGCCATCGCGGTGGTGTGGTGGTTCCTGCGGGACACACGCGCCACGCTGATCTCCGCGGCCGCGCTGCCGTTGTCGATCATTCCCGCCTTCGGCGCGATGGCGCTGCTGGGCTACTCGCTCAATACGGTGACGCTGCTGTCGCTGTCGCTCGTGGTCGGCATGCTGGTGGACGACGCCATCGTCGAGATCGAAAACATCGAGCGTCACCTGCACATGGGCAAAACGCCGTTCCAAGCGGCGATGGAAGCGGCCGACGAGATCGGCCTGGCCGTGGTGGCCACCACCTTCGCGCTGGTGGCCGTGTTCCTGCCCACCGCGTTCATGGGCGGCATCCCCGGACTCATCTTTCGCCAGTTTGGCATCGTCGCGTCGGTGGCCGTGCTGGCGTCGCTGCTGGTTGCCCGCCTGATCACGCCGATGATGGCGGCCTACCTGTTGAAGGCCAAACATGCGGGGCAAACCGCCGGCCAGGCCGATGGGCCGGTGATGATGCGTTACCTGGGCTGGGCGAGCGCCGCACTTCGGCGGCGCAAGACGACGGTCTTCGCCACGGCGGCCTTCTTCGTCGCCTCGCTGCTGCTGATCCCGTTCCTGCCCACAGGCTTCATCCCGGCGCAGGACAAGGCGCAGACGCGGGTGTCGCTGACCTTGCCGCCCGGTGGCACGCTGGCGGAGACGGCCGCGACGGCACAACGTGCCGCAGAGCTGATCGCCAGCGTGCCGGGCGTGCGCAGCGTGTTCATTTCGGCGGGCACGGCCAGCAGCGGCGGCGGCATGGGCGGCAGTTCCACCACCGACGTGAGCTCGGCGACCCTGATCGCGGACCTGGCGCCACGCGGCGAGAGAAAGCTGAAGCAGTCGGGCGTCGAATCGAAGATGCGGGAAGCCTTGCGCAGCCTGCCGGCCACGCGCGTCTCGGTCGGATCGGGCGGCAGCGGCGAGACCTTGACGATCACGCTGGCCGGCGACGACGCCGACGCCCTGACGCGAGTCGCCTCCCAGGCGGAGGGCGAACTGCGAACACTCAAGGGCATCGGCAACGTCGTCTCCTCTGCGGCCTTGCAGCGCCCCGAAGTCCAACTGCGGCCGAACCACGAGCGCGCAGCGGCACTGGGCGTGACCGCCGATGCGCTCGCAGAAGCCGTGCGGATGGCGACCTATGGCGACTACTCGACCGCGCTGCCGAAGCTGAACCTGCCGGAGCGCCAAGTGGCGATTCGCGTGCGCATGGACACGGCTGTGCGCACGAACATCGACGCCATCGGGCAGCTGCGTGTTCGGGGCAGCCAGGGCGCCGTCAGTCTGTCGTCCGTGGCGGACATCGGCCTGGGCAGCGGGCCGTCGCAGATCAACCGCCTGGACCGATCCAGAAACGTCACGCTGTCGGTGGAACTTGCCGGCCGCGCCATTGGCGAGGTGCAGCACGAGGCGATGCAGTTGCCATCGCTGCGCACATTGCCGTCCGGCGTGCGGACGGTCGAATCGGGCGAGATCCAGCGCACCGGCGAGCTGTTCCAGAGCTTCGGCACCGCGATGGCCGTCGGCGTGTTCTGCATCTGGGCCGTGCTGGTGCTCCTGTTCCATGACTTCCTGCAGCCGGCCACCATTCTCTCGGCCCTGCCGCTGGCGCTGTGTGGCGCGCTGGTGGCGCTGTGGACGACAGGCCAGGCGTTTTCGATGCCGGTGGTCATCGGGATGCTGATGCTGATGGGCATCGTGACGAAGAACTCCATTCTGCTGGTGGAGTACGCCATCGTCGCGCGGCGGGACCGCGGGCTTCAGCGATTCGAAGCGCTGATCGATGCCTGCCACAAGCGGGCGCGCCCTATCGTGATGACCACCATTGCCATGGGCGCGGGCATGCTGCCGAACGCGCTGGGCTTGGGTGCGGAGCCGAGCTTCCGTCAACCGATGGCGATCGTGGTCATTGGCGGGCTGCTGACGTCCACCGCCTTGAGCCTGCTGGTCGTGCCGGTGGTGTTCACCCACGTCGATGACCTTCTGTTGTGGTTGCGCCGCAGTTTCGGTATGCGCGGCGCGAAACTCCAGGAATCGGCGGGGCAGGGGGGCTGAAGCGGGCGCAGTGAGCCCGCTGGGAGGAGGTCAGCGCGGCTTCGTCGTCGGGTTCACGGTCGTGCAGACACCTGGCGAGGTTCGTGGAACTCAACAGCCGCGCTGCGCGCGCGCTCGCGCGAGCCGAAACTCGGCTGCCTGGCGACCTGTTCACGCTCCACTACCTTGCCGATCTGGCCGAACTCGGAAGCGGTGACCCCCGTCTTGAGCCTGAAGGCGACCACATCGACGGCATCGCCGCACGGGCCGGCCAGAGCCGGCTGGCCGCGGCGCGTGACCGACTGAACGCTGCCCAGCAAGTACCTTCAGGAAGTCATCCGCTCGTCCGTGTGTCAGAACTTGCTGTTCGCGTTCTTCCACTCCGCGCGGGGCGCGATGGTCTCGATGGTGTCCCAGTGCTCGGCAATCTTGCCGTTGGCCACCCGGAAGCGGTTGAAGAACGCGCTCGGCTTCCCGACGAACTCGCCCTCGCTGGCGACGAGCACGAAGTTGCCTACGCCCAGCACCTTGAGGACCTTGTGGTACTTCATCGTCACGCGCGCCTTCAGCGCGCGGCCGTGGCCGATCGACGTAGCCAGTTCTTAGGCTTCGCTGGCATGCGCCACCGCCTGATACGCCTTGACTGCCACCTCTGCAGCCTTCGAGCCGGATTTGCTGTCTGCCTTGCGGGCCTGCTCGGCATCGTAGGCCTGCCGTTCTTGTTGCGAGACCTTGCCGTCTTTGTTGGCGTCCGCCGGGTCGATCTCGCTGCTCGAACTGCTGGACGCACCCGATTTGGCTGCCCCACCGCCGCCCGCGGCCGCAGGGCGCGCACCCTTACCATCCTCGGCGCCTTTGGCCTTTCCCGTTGGCGCGCCTTCGGGCGGGGCGGCCTGCTTGAACTCGTTCTCGCTGACCTTGCCGTCGCCATCCGCATCCATGTGCTTGAACGCTTCTTCCGCCTTGGCGATATCGGCCGCCTGCGCGCCCTTCGGCGAGATCTTGACGAGGTCGTCTTGCGTCAGATAGCCCTTGCCGCCGCTGTCGAGCTTCTTGAAAACGTCCTCGGGGCTGGGGCGGTTGGCTGCGGCCCACCCCAGGTTTTCAATCACTCTGTTCGCACTATGCGGCCTTCTGCTCGGCCTGAGTTTGGCGCTTCACGATTTCCAGTGTGAGTCGCACGTGCGACTCAAGTGCCAGGGCCGATCGTGCCTCCTGTCGATCGAGCGCCGCACGAAAGATCTCCTCATGCTCGCGGTGCACGTCTCTGTGCGCAGCATGTGCCGCCGTAAGCCGAAGGTTGATGTTGCGGTAACGTTCGCCGTGACGGTACAGAATTCCAAGCATGTACTTGCTCCATGGCGACGGGTAACCCGCAATCAAGGCCTCGTGAAACGCTTTGTTGCGCCGTTCGAATTCATCGGGATCGAGCCCGCCGGATTGAGTTTCGGCCTGCCTCAAGAGGTGATAGGCGGCCACCAGATCGGCCTCCCAACGAGCGTCACCGCGGCGGATCGATTGACGCAGCGCCTCTGTTTCGATCAAGACTCGGGTGTTGGTCACGTCCTCCAGGTCAGCGAGCGAGATCTGCGTCACGCGAAAGCCACGTTGCCCCTCGGCGGTGACGAGCGCGTCCGACAGGAGCATCGACAGGGCTTCCCGCAGGGTGCCAGCACCGACTTGGTAGTTGTCCTTGAGGTGCTCAACCCGCAGCCGCTCGCCGGGGACCAACTTGCCGCTGACGATGTCGTGTCGAAGTCCGAGGTAGGCCCGTTCGACCAGCGTGCGGGGCGCGTCTCCCTGTGGTGGCCGATATGCCGCGTTGAACTTGTCCGAGGGCAACATCAGTGGTCTCCTTCGTCGCTGTCTTCGGCTTGTCTTCGTTTCAGCCGGTAGGCCAGTTGCGGGCGGGTCAGGCCGAGAAGCCGTGCCGCGCCGGACAGGTTGCCGCGGCTTCGTTCAACGGCCAGCGCAAGAACCCGCGACTCCAGCGTCTCCAACGCGATACCGCTGTCGACGATTCGCGCAAACAGCTCCTGATGCTGCAGCGGTGTCATCGCCGCCAACTGGCCGCTCTGATCGACGCCCGACTGCGCCACCGCAGGCTGGTTGGGAAAGAGATGCTCGAACTCCACCGTGTCGCCCTGGCTTGCAAGGATCACGCCACGCTCGACCAGGTTCTCCAGTTCGCGCACATTGCCGGGCCAGTCGTGGTGGTGCAGCGCCTGCAGCGCGCGGTCGCCGAACCCCGCCAACCACTTGTGGTGCAGGGCCGAGAAGCGTGCCAGCATGTGCTGAGCCAATGGCTCGATGTCGGCTTGACGCTCGCGAAGCGGTGGGATGCAAATCGGATAGACGTTGAGCCGATACAGCAGATCGCGCCGGAACCGACCCAGCTTGACCGCGGCATCCAAGTCAACGTTCGTCGCGGCGACCAGTCGAACATTGACCTTGCGCGTCGTTTCGGCGCCCAGTCGCTCGATCTCGCTTTCCTGCAGCACGCGCAGCAGCTTGGCCTGCGCCGGCAACGGCAAGTCGCCCACTTCATCGAGAAACAAGGTGCCGCCTTCGGCACGTTCAAATCGGCCGGCCCGAGTGGCGTGGGCGCCGGTGTACGCGCCCTTCTCAACGCCGAACAACTCGGCCTCGATCAACTCGGATGGCAGCGCTGCGCAATTGACTGCGACGAATGGCGCCTGTGCTCGGTCAGACATCTCGTGCAATGCGCGTGCGAAACGCTCCTTGCCGACACCGGTTTCTCCCGTCAGCAACACCGTTACCTGGGTATTGGCGGCGCGCTGCAGCAGTTCATGCGCACTGCGAAATGCCTTCGATGCACCCACCAGCATGCCGCCTCGCGCCGATGGCTCAATCGTCGAGGTCAGTGCCTCGACCTGCTGGCTCAGGGCCTCGATCTTCTGCAGCAACGAGTCATCGGCGAAGTATTGACGGAACGCGTCGCCATCCTCCCACGCTTCGATGGGTCGGCCGACGATGTGGCAGTGGTCAGCCCCGCAGGCGGCACAAGCCACCTCCTTGAACAGTATCAGCCGGCCCATGAACGCGCTCGAATAGCCGCTGGCGTAGCCGAGCAAGGTCCAGCAGGCCGGCTCATCGACGACACCGTGTTTCTGCAAGTGAGCGTAGGCCTCCCACGAGTTGTCCCATCGAAACTCACCGTCGAAATGGCCCGCGGCAATGTCGAACTCCATGTTTAGGGGGGTCACGCGTGCAGCGCCCTCCAGCATGTGCAACTGCGGTCCCACCAGGAACATCTCCTTGAGATCGCGGCCCTTTCTGGTTCGCTTTGCGAACTCGGCATCGCGCATGCCGGAGGCGTAGCCCATTCGTGTCAGCAGTCGCCGGGCATGTTCCGGGCCGACCGAACTGATCAGGTCCTGGCGCAGGGCCGTCAGTGCCGCGGTGTGCAGCAGCACCATGCGCCGTTCACCCAGCCAGATGGCGCCGCTGTCGGCGTCAAAGCGCAACAGCCGGCGCAAATCGGTGTCCGATGGGTACTTCAGCTTCCGGTTCACGGCGTCTCCAAAGCTCAGCTTCTTGCTCTCGGAATCTCGATATTATCAATTGCGCCCCGCGTCCGTCGCAAGCTCCTTTGAGCCGAAGGCGTTTCACCATTTCATCAACCGACGGTTCACCACCTAGTCTGAATCGTGAAATCCCGGGCAAATCCCTCGGGATTGTTGTCAGCCATCAAGGCTGAACCGAATGTCGATCAGCCTTGAAGCGTGATGAAAGGCGGTCGATTTGTCGGGGTTTTCCCTTGGAATATTGAGACTTTGGTGTTTTAGCGAGATTTTGGCAAGCTCCTTGCGATGACTTCGGCGCCATGACCGAACCCGCTGCCTTCGATCCCAATGCCAAGTTCGTTCGCGTGGTGGAGACGCGTGCCGGCGATCTTGTCGAGTTCGAGTTCGCGGTGGGTGAGCCTGAACTTTTCGTTGAGCTGCTCATGCCGCGAGCGCAGTTCGAAGAGTTCTGCACCCAGCAAGGCGTCACACCGACGTTCGGGCGGCTTCCCGCTGCTCCGGAGGGAAGCGCCGAGCACGAATGGGACTGGAGCTTGCACGCCGCACGCGAGCAGCGCTTCCGTCACGAGCCCTGATCAGCCCGGCCCGGGCAGCCGAATCGAGCCAAGACCAAGGAGACCACCGCATGCAGATCGACCTTCGCACTGTCAGCATCACCCCGTTGCGACAAACCTTCGACCACATTGCTGCGCGCATCGGCAGTGACAAGGCGGCTTCGCGTTACATCGAAGCAACGATGGACGTGCAGGCGACCGCCAACCTTCACTATCGTCCGACCTGGGATCCTGAACACGAGATCTTCGACACCGGGCGCACGAAGATCACGATGCGGGACTGGTACGCACTCAAGGATCCGCGCCAGTTCTACTACGGCACCTACACGCAGTCGCGCGCCAGGATGCAGGAGAGCGCCGAGGCCGACTTCGAGTTTGTCGAAAACCGCGGCCTGGCTGCAAGCTACGACGACAGCGCGCGCCGCACGGTGCTCGACGTCTACCTGCCACTGCGCCATGTGGCCTGGGGCGCAAACATGAACGGCGCCGCCATGTGCGCCTACGGCTATGGCACCGCGATCACCCAACCTTGCCTGTACCAGGGCATGGACCAGTTGGGAATTGCGCAATACCTGACACGGCTCGGCATGGCGCTGGGCCAACCGGGCGATCTGCAGGCCGCGAAGCACGCCTGGTTGGAGGCTCCGGTCTGGCAGGAACTGCGCCGCTATGTCGAGGACACGTTTGTCCTGAAGGATTGGTTCGAGTTGTATGTCGCCCAGAACGTCGCGCTGGACGGCCTGCTGTACCCGCTTATCTACGGTGAGCTGGAAAGGGCCTTGACCGCGAAGGCCGGCCCCGTGGTGGCGATGCTGACGCGCTTTCAGAACGAATGGTTCGAGGACTCCAGCAAGTGGATCGACGCCACCCTGCGCATCGTTGCCGCAGAGAACGAGCAGAACAAGGCCCAGCTGGCCGAATGGGCGGCGCACTGGAAAGCGCGCGCACTCAAAGCGCTGGAGCCGGTGGCGCAGCTCGCACTCGGGCCCAGCGCCAGCGCGGGGCTTGATCGCGCGGCCAGCCAACTCGACGCCCGCCTGACCAAGGCCGGGATTGCCGCCTGACCCGAGGACACCAACATGTCAACCGTCTTCATTGCGTTTCAGAGGAACGAAGAGAGCCGCTGCATCGTCGACGCCATCGTCGCCGACAACCCGAATGCCACGGTCAACGATCAGCCCGCCATGGTCAAGGTCGATGTGCCCGACCAGATGGTGATACGCCGCAGTTCGATCGAGGAACAGATCGGTCGACCATTCAATCTACAGGAACTGCAGATCAACCTCATCACCCTGTCCGGTCATGTCGATGAGACCGATGACGAGTTCACTCTGAGCTGGAAGCAATAGGAGCCCACCATGGACATGAAAGTCGCCAAGAAGCTCGGTCTGAAGGACCGCTACAACCTGATGACCCGTGACCTGGAGTGGACCCCCACCTACCAGGCGGTGCAGGACGTCTATCCCGCAATGGAGTACGAGGGCATCAAGATCCACGACTGGAGCAAGTTCGAGGATCCGTTCCGCCTGACGATGGACGCTTACTGGAAGTACCAGGCGGAAAAGGAGCGCAAGCTCTACGCGATCATCGACGCCTTCAATCAGAACAACGGCCACCTCGGCCTGACTGACGCGCGCTACATCAACGCGCTCAAGTTGTTCCTGACCGGCGTGTCGCCACTCGAGTACATGGCGCACCGCGGCTTCGCGCATGTCGGCCGCCAGTTCCCCGGCGCTGGCCCGCGCGTGGCCTGCCTCATGCAGAGCCTGGATGAGATCCGCCACTCGCAGACGCAGATCCACTCCCTGTCGAACTACAACAAGTTCTACAACGGCTTCCAGAACTGGCGCCACCAGCACGACCGCGTCTGGTACTTGTCTGTGCCCAAGTCGTTCTTCGACGACGCGATCTCGTCTGGCCCGTTCGAGTACATGGTGGCGATCGGCTTCGCCTTCGAATACGTGCTGACGAACCTGCTGTTCGTCCCCTTCATCTCGGGCGCGGCCTACAACGGCGACATGGGCGCGATGGCCTTCGGCTTCTCGGCGCAGAGCGACGAGTCGCGCCACATGACCTTGGGTCTGGAGTGCATCAAGTTCATCCTCGAACAGGACCCGGACAACCTGCCCATCGTGCAGCGCTGGATCGACAAGTGGTTCTGGCGCGGCTACCGCGTGCTGACGCTGGTGGCGATGATGATGGACTACATGCTGCCCAAGCGCGTGATGAGCTGGAAGGAAGCCTGGGAAACCTACGCAGAGGACAACGGCGGCGCGCTGTTCGCTGACCTGGCGCGTTACGGCATCACGGTGCCCAAGGGCTGGGAGCAAGCGTGCAAGGACAAGGACCACCTGTCGCACCAAGCCTGGGCCGTGTTCTACAACTATGGCGCCGCCGCGCCGTTCCACACCTGGGCGCCGAGCGAGAAGGACATGGAGTGGCTGTCGGCCAAGTACCCGGACACCTTCGACAAGTACTACCGGCCGCGCTACGAGCACTGGGCGAAAGAAGCCAAGGACGGCAAGCGTTTCTACAACGGCACGCTGCCGATGCTGTGCCAGACCTGTCAGATCCCGATGTTCTTCACCGAGCCCGACGACCCGACCAAGATCTGCTACCGCGAGAGCGACTACCACGGCATGAAGTACCACTTCTGCTCTGACGGCTGCAAGTCGATCTTCGATCACGAACCCGAGAAGTACGTGCAGAGCTGGTTGCCGGTGCACCAGATCTACCAGGGCAACTGCTTCACACCCGAGGCCGATCCGACCCAGCCGGATTTCAACCCGCTGGCCGAAGTGCTGAAGTGGTACCGCATGGAAATGGGCCGCGACAACCTCGACTACGAGGGCTCGCAGGACCAGAAGAACTTCAACGCCTGGCGCGAACTTGCGACCGGCAACTAAAGCGTCAAGGAGACACACCATGGCCGTTGCTGCCGTTCGCAAATACGAGTTCGCCCCCAAGGACACGGCGGACAAGTTCCCAGCCCCGCTGCTGTACGTGGGTTGGGACGACCACCTGATGTTCTGCGCGCCGTTCTGCGTGCCGTTCCCGCCGACGCTGAAGTTCGGTGACATGTGCCGCGGCGCCTTTCCGGGCATCTTCGGCGCGCACCCGGATTTCGCCAAGATCGACTGGGACAAGGCCGAGTGGTTCAAGTCGGGCCGAGCCTGGAAGCCGGACCACGACAAGTCGCTGGCCGAGAACGGCTTGGGCCACAAGGACGCGATCCGCTTCCGCACGCCGGGGCTGACGGGATTGCAGGGTTCGTGCAGCTGACATGAGCTACCAGTTGACGATCGAGCCGCTCGGCCAGGTGCTGCAGGTCGAGGAGGGCCAAACCATCCTCGATGCCGCGCTGCGCGCCGGCATCTACCTGCCGCATGCCTGCTGCCACGGCTTGTGTGCGACCTGCAAAGTGGATGTGACCGATGGCGAGATCGACCATGGCGAGGTCAGCAACTTCGCGCTGATGGACTACGAGCGCGACGAAGGCAAGTGCCTGGCCTGCTGCGCCACTTTGCAGTCGGACGCAGTGATTGAAGCCGAGATCGACGAGGAGCCCGACGCGCAGAACCTGCCGGTGCTCGACTACGCCGGCACGGTGTCTTGCGTGGAGAGCCTAACGCCGACGATCAAGGGCGTGTGGATCGCGCTGGACAGCCCGATCACCTTCCAGGCCGGCCAGTATGTCAACCTGCGCATCCCTGGAGAGAGCGCCCCGCGCGCATTCTCGATCGCCAGTGCACCGCAAGACGGTGGCCGCATCGAACTCAACATCCGCCAAGTGCCCGGCGGCAAGGCCACGACCTGGGTCCACCAGGGTCTGCGCGCCGGGGAGCGTGTGTCGCTTTCGGGCCCGTATGGGCGCTTCTTCGTGCGCAAGTCGGCCCAGCTGCCCTTGTTGTTCCTGGCCGGAGGCTCAGGCCTTTCGAGCCCGCGCTCGATGATCCTGGATCTGTTGGCCGAGGGCTGCGCGCTGCCGATCACACTGGTCAACGGTGCTCGTTGCCAGGACGAGCTTTACCACCACGCCGACTTCGAGGCACTGGCCGAACGCCATCCCAATTTCGCGTACGTGCCGGCCCTGTCGAGCGAACCCGATGGCAGCGGATGGACCGGCGCACGCGGCTTCGTGCACGATGTGGCGAAGGCCCATTTCGCCAACGATTTCCGCGGCCGCAAGGCCTACCTGTGCGGGCCGCCGCTGATGATCGACGCCTGCATCAGCACGCTGATGCAGGGGCGGCTGTTCGAGCGTGACATCTACACCGAGAAATTCATCTCGGCAGCTGATGCGCAGCAGGTCAGGAGCCCGCTGTTCAAGAAGATCTGACATGGCGACTGCTCACACGATCACCATCGCCGACGACGGCCAGACCTATCGCTGTTCCGAGCAGCGCTCGCTGCTCGAAGGCATGGAGCAGCTCGGTCGCAAGGGCATCCCGGTGGGCTGCCGAAACGGTGGTTGTGGTGTGTGCAAGGTGGAGATTCTCAGCGGTTGCTACAGCTCGCGCGTCATGAGCCGCGAGCATGTCAGTGAAGAGGACGAGGCGCTGGGCCGGGTGCTGGCCTGCCGCGTCAAGCCGACCAGCGACATCCGTCTGGCGGTGATCGGAAAGATGAAGAGGAGCGTCTGCCGTACGGTTGAGTCGGCGGACGCCAACAGTTCCCACTCAACCTGAAAACTGGAGACGCGACATGGCAATGACAGGTGTATTGCGACCGGGACACGCAGTGGTACGTGTGCTCGATCTGGACGAATCGGTGAAGTTCTACACCAACGTGATGGGACTCAAGGAAACCGGACGCGACAAGGGCGGCCGCGTGTACTTCAAGTGCCAGGACGAACGCGACCACAACAGCTTCATCATTCGCAAGGCCGACCGTGCCGGCCTGGACTGCTTTGGCTTCAAGGTGCTGAACAAGGCCACGCTGGCCACGCTGGAAGGCCGCTTGCGCGAGTACGGTGTGGCCACTGAACGCGTGCCTGCCGGCGAAATGCTGGAAACGGGAGAGCGCGTGCGCTTCCAACTGCCCACAGGCCACACCATCGAGCGGTTTGCCGACAAGACCGATGTGGGCAATGGCCTGGGCTACACCAACCCCGAAGCCATGATGCCCGAGTTCAAAGGCATCAACCCGGTGCGCATGGACCATTGTCTGATCTACGGTGGCGACATTGATGGCAACCGCAAGCTGTTCGAGGAAGTGCTCGACTTCACACTGGTCGAACGCATCAAGCTGGAAGACGGCACCACCGACCTGGCCACCTGGTTGACCTGCTCCGCCAAGGCGCATGACATCGCCATGGTGCGTCACGCCGAAGATGGCAAGCTGCACCATGTGTCCTTCCTGCTCGACACCTGGGAGCAGGTGCTGCGCGCGGCCGACATCATGTCGATCAACCGCGTCTCCATCGACATGGGCCCCACCCGCCACGGCGTGACGCGTGGCACCACGATCTACTTCTTCGACCCGTCCGGCAACCGCATGGAAACCTTCTGCGGCGGCTACGATTTCTACCCGGACATGCACCCCACCACCTGGACCTGGGACGAGGTGGGTGCCGCGGTCTTCTACCACGACCGCAAACTGAACCCGGCCTTCCTCACGGTGGTGACTTGACCCACCCCCGAGGCGGCCATCCGGCCGCCTCCCCCTCAAGGGGGCGCCGCGAGCGGCCTGGCAGAGCCAGTTCCGCCGCAGCCGCTTGACGGGTTGTGCCGCTTCATTCGCTTCCATGTCTTCACACAGCATCACACAACACCAGATCACCGCCGAGGCAGCCAGCGCCGCCTGTTGTGCGGCGCTGGCCCATGCCGAGGCGCAGGGCTTGCGCATCAACGTCGCGGTCACCGATGCCTCGGGCACGTTGATGGCGTTCTTGCGCATGCCCGGCGCCTTCCTGCATTCCATCGACATCGCCATCGACAAGGCCTACACGGCGTCCAGCTTCGGCTTCCCAACCTCGCAGTGGGCGGGTGCCGTGGCTGGCGACGAGTTGCTGCGCATCGGCCTGAACCAGCGCCCGCGGCTGGTGATGTTTGGCGGAGGCCTGCCCATCATCGAAGCCGGCGTGCGTATTGGCGGCATCGGCGTCTCGGGCGGCTCGGCCGACGAGGACGAGGACTGCGCACGCGCCGGCCTGGCCGCCTTGAACCTGAATTGACGCGACTCTCTGCGAGCACCCCATGAAACAGTTCCTCAACTTCATCAATGGCGAGTTCGTCGCCACTGGCAAGACCTTCGACAAGCGCGCGCCGGCCACCAACAAGGTCATCGGCCAAGTGCACGAAGCCGGGCAGGCCGAGGTGGACGCCGCCGTGGCCGCAGGCCGCGCGGCGCTCAAGGGCGAGTGGGGCCGCATGAGCGTGGTCAAGCGTGCCGAACTGCTGCACGCCGTGGCCGACGAGATCATCCGCCGATTCGATGAGTTTCTCGCCGCCGAGCTGGCCGACACCGGCAAGCCAAAGGCGCTGGCCAGCCACATCGACATCCCGCGCGGCGCCGCCAACTTCAAGGTCTTTGCCGACATTGTCAAGAACGTGCCGACCGAGAGCTTCCAAATGGCCACGCCCGACGGCGGCACGGCCATCAGCTACGCCATGCGCACGCCATTGGGCGTGTTGGGCGTGATCTGCCCGTGGAACCTGCCGCTGCTGTTGATGACCTGGAAGGTCGGCCCGGCACTGGCCTGCGGCAACACCGTCATCGTCAAGCCCAGCGAAGAAACCCCCGCCACCGCCACGCTGCTGGGCGAGGTGATGGACGCTGTGGGCATCCCCAAGGGGGTGTACCAAGTGCTGCACGGCTTTGGCCCCGGCTCGGCTGGCGAGTTCATCACCAGGCACCCCGGCGTCAACGGCATCACCTTCACCGGTGAAACGCGCACCGGCGAGGCCATCATGGCCGCGGCCGCCAAGGGCGTGCGGCCGGTGAGCTTCGAGCTGGGCGGCAAGAACGCCGGCATCGTGTTCGCTGATGCCGATTTCGACAAGGCCGTGGCCGGCATCACCCGCAGCGCCTTCGAGAACTGCGGCCAAGTCTGCCTGGGCACCGAACGCGTCTACGTGCAGCGGCCCATCTTTGACAAGTTCGTCGCCGCGCTCAAGGCCAAGGCCGAGGCGCTGGTGGTGGGCGGGCCCGATACCCCGGGCGTGGGCCTGGGTCCACTGATCTCGGCCGAGCACAAGGCCAAGGTGCTGTCCTACTACGCCAAGGCGAAGGAGGCCGGTGCCACCGTTGTCACCGGCGGCGGCGTGCCCGCGCTGAATGGGGAATACACCAACGGTCACTTCGTGCAGCCCACCATCTGGACGGGCCTGCCCGAGAGCGCAGCCGTGATCCGCGAGGAGATCTTCGGCCCTTGCTGCCACATTGCTCCGTTCGACACCGAGGAGGAGGCCATTGCGCTGGCCAACGCGACCGACTACGGCCTGGCCACCACGGTGTGGACACAGGATCTGGGCACCGCGCACCGCATGGCCGCTGCCATCGAGGTGGGCCTGTGCTGGATCAACAGCTGGTTCCTGCGCGACCTGCGCACCGCGTTCGGCGGCGCCAAGGCCTCGGGCATCGGCCGCGAAGGCGGCGTGCATTCGCTCGAGTTCTACACCGAGCTGCGCAACGTGATGGTCAAACTCTGAAGGCAATCCCGATGAACCCCGACAAGATCCAACGCTACGGCGACGAGCTCTACCAGGCACTGCTGAGTCGCGAAGCGGTTGCGCCGCTCACCGAGCGCGAGCCCGACATCACCATTGCCGACGCCTACCAGATCCAGCTGCGCATGATCCAGCGCCGGCTGGAGGCCGGAGAAACCGTCATCGGCAAGAAGATCGGTGTCACCAGCAAGGTGGTGATGGACATGCTGGGAGTGAACCAGCCCGACTTCGGCCACCTGCTCTCGGGCATGGTGTTCAACGAGGGCGAGCCGGTCGACACCGGCAAGCTGATCGCGCCGAAGGCCGAGGCCGAAGTGGCCTTCATCCTGGCGCGTGATCTGAGCGGCCCGGGCGTGACAGCGGCCGACGTGCTGCGCGCCACCGACTGCGTGATGCCCTGCTTCGAGATCGTCGACTCGCGCATCCGCGACTGGAAGATCAAGATTGCCGACACCGTGGCCGACAACGCTTCCTGCGGCGTGCTGACACTCGGCGGCACGCGCCGCAGCCCGCGCGACCTGGACCTGGCGCTGGCCGGCATGGTGCTGGAGAAGAACGGCGAGATCGTCAGCACCTCGTGCGGCGCCTCCGTGCAGGGCTCGCCGGTGAACGCCGTGGCCTGGCTGGCCAACACCTTGGGCGCGCTGGGCATCTCGCTCAAAGCCGGCGACATCATCCTCTCGGGTTCGCAATCGCCACTGGTCCCGGTCAAGGCCGGCGACAGCCTGCACGCCAGCGTGGGTGGATTGGGCAGCACTTCGGTGCGCTTCATCTGAGAACGACGAGAGCACCACGAGAACATCACCATGGCACTGAACCGCACCGACATCGAGGCGCTGGCCGCCCACCTGGAAACCGCTGAGCTGGAAGCCCGCGACGTCACCAAGATCACCGACGACTACCCTGCGATGGACTGGGCCGATGCCTACGACATCCAGGATGCCATCCGCCGCCGCAAGGAAGCGCGGGGCCACAAGACCGTCGGCCTGAAGGCCGGCTTGACCTCGTTTGCCAAGATGAAGCAGATGGGCGTCGAGACGCCGTGCTTCGGCTTCGTCAGCGACTACATGGCGCGCCCAGACGGGGGCGACATCGAGATGTCGCAGCTGATCCACCCGAAGGTGGAGGCCGAGATCTGCATCGTCACCAAGGCGCCGCTGCGCGGCCCGGGCTGCCATGTGGGCGCCGTGCTGGCGGCCGTCGACTTCGTGCTGCCGGCGGTGGAAATCATCGACAGCCGCTACCGCGACTTCAAGTTCGACCTGAAGAGCGTCATCGCCGACAACACCTCGGCGGCGCGCTTCGTCATCGGCGGGCGCTCGCGCAACGTCGACGAACTCGACCTGCGCACGCTCGGCGTGGTGCTGGAGAAAAACGGCCAGATCGTCGCGATGGCGGCGGGTGCGGCCGTGCTGGGCCACCCTGCGGCGGCGGTGGCGATGATGGCCAATCACCTGGGCACGCGCGGCCAGGAGATCCCGGCCGGCAGCTTCATCATGACCGGCGGTGTGACCGAGGCGATCGCGGTGAAGGCCGGCGACAACGTCCTGGTGCGCTTCCAGGATCTGGGCTCGGTCTCGATGCGCTTCGTCTGAGCCGGCCATGGCATCGCCGCAAATCGCCCGGCGCGTGCGCACGGGTCGCTTCGAGACCCATGTGCACGACATCGGCCAGGGGGCGCCCGTGCTGCTGCTGCACGGCTCCGGCCCCGGTGTGAGCGCCTGGGCGAATTGGCGGCTGGTGATGCCCGAGCTTGCCAAGACAAGGCGCGTCGTGGCACCCGACATGGTCGGCTTCGGTGACACCGACCGGCCGACGGGTCAGGCCTACAGCATGGACAGCTGGGTGCAGCAGGCGCTCGATCTGATGGACGCGCTGGACCTGCCGCAGGTCGATCTGGTCGGCAATTCCTTTGGCGGCGCACTGGCGCTGGCGCTGGCGATCCGAGCACCGTGGCGCGTGCGCCGGCTGGTGTTGATGGGCAGCGTGGGGGTGCCGTTTGCGATCACGCCGGGGCTGGAGGCGGTCTGGGGCTATGAGCCCTCGCTCGAGGCGATGAAGGGCCTGCTCGACCTGTTCGCCTACAGCCGCGCGCTGGTCACCGACGAGCTGGCCCAGCTGCGCTACGAGGCCAGCGTCCAACCCGGCTTCCAGGAATCCTTCCGTGCCATGTTCCCGGCGCCGCGCCAGGCTTGGGTGGACGCGATGACCAGCCGCGAAGCCGACATCCGCGCCCTGCCGCACGAGACGCTGGTGATCCACGGCCGAGAGGATCGGGTGATTCCCCTGTCCAACTCGCTCACGCTGGCGCAGTGGATTCCGAACAGCCAGCTGCACGTGTTCGGCCACTGCGGTCATTGGACGCAGATCGAGCACGCCGGGCGTTTTGCACGGCAAGTGAGCGACTTTCTCGCCGAAGCCGACACCGCAGCATGACCGCATCCGCAGCATCTTTCCGCAAGGACATCCCCATGAAGAAAATCAAATGCGCCCTGATTGGCCCGGGCAACATCGGTACCGACCTGCTGGCCAAGCTGCAGCGCAGCGCCGTGCTGGAGCCGGTGTGGATGGTGGGCATCGACCCCGAGTCCGATGGCCTGAAGCGCGCCCGAGAGATGGGCATCAAGACCACCGCCGAAGGCGTGGACGGCCTGGTGCCGCACATGCTGGCCGACGGCGTGCAGATCGTCTTCGACGCCACCAGCGCCTATGTGCACGCCGAGAATTCGCGCAAGGTCAATGAACAGGGCGCGATGATGATTGACCTCACGCCCGCGGCCATCGGTCCCTATTGCGTGCCGCCGGTGAACCTCAAGCAGCATGTGGGCCGGCGCGAGATGAACGTCAACATGGTCACCTGCGGCGGCCAGGCCACGATCCCCATGGTCGCGGCCGTGAGTCGGGTGCAGCCCGTGGCCTATGGCGAAATCGTGGCCACGGTGTCCAGCCGCTCGGTGGGCCCGGGCACGCGCAAGAACATCGACGAATTCACCCGCACCACGGCCGGCGCGGTCGAGCGCGTGGGCGGCGCCAAGAAGGGCAAGGCCATCATCATCATCAACCCGGCCGAGCCGCCGCTGATCATGCGCGACACGGTGCACTGCCTCACCGAAGACCTGCCCGACCAGGCCGCGATCACGCAGTCCATCCACGACATGATCAAGGAAGTGCAGAAGTACGTGCCGGGCTACAAGCTGGTCAACGGCCCGGTGTTCGACGGCAACCGCGTCTCGGTCTACCTGGAAGTCGAAGGCCTGGGCGACTACCTGCCCAAGTACGCCGGCAACCTGGACATCATGACCGCCGCCGCCGCCCGCACCGCCGAGATGTTTGCCGAAGAGATCCTGGCTGGCAAGCTGGTCCTTGAACCCACCGTTGCCGCCTGAAGGAGTGAGCCCCATGACGAACAAAAGCAAACTCGACGGCCGCAAGATCACCGTCCACGACATGACGCTGCGCGACGGCATGCACCCCAAGCGCCACTTGATGACGCTGGACCAGATGACCAGCATCGCCAAGGGCCTGGACGCCGCCGGCGTGCCCTTGATCGAGGTCACCCACGGCGATGGCCTGGGCGGCAGCAGCGTGAACTACGGCTTTCCGGCCCACACCGACGAGGAGTACCTGGGCGCGGTGATCCCGCTGATGCAGCAGGCCAAGGTGTCTGCACTGTTGATCCCCGGCATCGGCACGGTCGACCACCTCAAGATGGCGCATGGGCTGGGCGTGCACACGATCCGCGTGGCCACCCATTGCACCGAGGCGGACGTGAGCGAGCAGCACATCAGCCTGGCCCGCAAGATGGACATGGACACGGTCGGCTTCCTGATGATGGCGCACATGAACACGCCCGCGGGCCTGGTCAAGCAGGCCAAGCTGATGGAGAGTTATGGCGCCAACTGCATCTACGTCACCGACTCGGCCGGCCACATGCTGCCCGACGACGTGAAGGCGCGCCTGGGCGCGGTGCGTGAGGCCTTGAAGCCCGAAACCGAGCTCGGTTTCCACGGCCACCACAACCTGGCAATGGGTGTGGCCAACTCGATCGCCGCGGTCGAAGTCGGCGCCAACCGCATCGATGCGGCCTCCGCCGGCCTGGGCGCCGGCGCGGGCAACACGCCGATGGAAGTGCTGGTGGCCGTGTGCGACCGCATGGGGATTGCAACCGGCGTCGACGTCTGGAAGATCCAGGACGTGGCCGAAGACCTGGTCCTGCCGATCATGGACTTCCCGATCCGCATCGACCGCGATGCCTTGACGCTGGGCTATGCCGGCGTGTACGGCAGCTTCCTGCTGTTCGCCAAGCGCGCCGGCGCGAAGTACGGCGTGCCCTCGCGCGACCTGCTGGTCGAACTCGGCCGGCGCGGCATGGTCGGCGGCCAGGAAGACATGATCGAGGACACCGCCTTGACGATGGCGCGCGAGCGTGGATTGACGCACGCTTGATCCGGTGGCGAACAAGATGAAGCAAACACCAAAATCCCGCCGCAGCACCCTGTGCCAGATCCTGAACCTGACCGCTGCCGCTGCGCTGGGCTGGACGACCATGGGCAGCGCCCTGGCGGCCGATGCCTACCCGAACAAGCCCATCAAGATCATCGTGCCTTTCGCGCCTGGGGGACCGACCGACATCATGGGTCGGGTGGTGGCCAAGATCCTTGGCGATGCCCTCAAGCAGACGGTATTCGTCGAGAACAAGGCCGGTGCCGGGGGCAATCTGGGCACCGATGCGGTGGCCAAGTCTGCCCCCGACGGCTACACCCTGGGCATCGGTGCGATCAGCAGCTTGGCCATCTCGCCGGGGCTGTATCCCAAACTGGCGTACGACGTTCACAAGGACATCGCGCCGATCACCCTGGTGGGCATCGCCAAGGGCGCAATCGTCGCGCACCCCTCGGCACCCTTCAACGACCTCAAGGGCCTCATCGCCTATGCCAAGGCGAATCCGGGCAAGCTCAACTACGCCAGCTCCGGCATCGGCACCTCCAACCATCTGGCCAGCGAATACCTGCAGTCCTTGGCAGGCATCGAGCTGCAGCATGTGCCCTACAAAGGAACGGCTGCGGTGATCCAGGACCTGCTGGCCGGCAACGTGCTGCTCAGTTTCGAGAGCTCGCTGAGCTCGGCTGCGCCGCACGTGCACTCGGGCAAGATCAAGGCGATCGCCTTGACCTCCGGCACACGCTCCAAGCTGCTGCCCGGCGTGCCGACGGTCGCCGAGCAGGGTTTCGCCGGGTTCGATGTGCCCAGCTGGTTCGGCCTGATCGCACCGGCCGGGACACCCAAAGACGTGATTGCGCTGCTCAATCGCGTCGCCACCGAGGGCCTGAAATCGCCGGAGGTTGCCGAACGCTTTGCCCAGATCGGCGCCGAGCCGGCACCCACCACGCCAGAGAAGTTCGACCTCTACATCCGCGAGGAAACGCATCGCTGGAGCCAGGTGATCAAGCGCGCCAACATCAAGCCCGAATGAGGGCAAGGAGCCGACCATGCCGTTTGCACAGATCTACATGCTTGAGGGCCGCACGCCCGAACAGAAGAAGGCCGTCATCGAGAAGGTGACACAGGCCTTGCACGAGGCCACCGATGCCAGGGTGGAGACCATCCGCGTCTGGATCCACGAGATGCCCAAGGAGAACTGGGGCATCGCCGGCGTCTCCGCAAAAGACCTCGGGCGCTGACAAGGTTGCTGCAGCACCCCTGATCCAACCTCGACCTTTCCAGCAGTCCGACCACGTCGCCGACTGCGGTCTTCACGCGCGACCGTGCCCCGCGTGAAGGCCTGACCGCGACAAGCACGGAAGGAGACCAGAAAGTGAACGACACAGAGAACGACAAGACCAAGCTTGCCCCCACGCGGACCCATGCCGAGGCCGACCGCCGCGCGGCACTCAAGAGCCTGGCCGGCTGGGCCGCTGCGGGCGCCGGTACGCTGCACGCGCCCTGGGTGCATGCGGCCGAGACCTTCAAGATCGGCATCGTCAGTCCGCAGACCGGGCCGCTGGCGGTGTTCGCCGAGCCCGATGCCTTTGTCTTCGGCGAGATGAAGAAGCACTTCGCCAACGGCATCAAGGCCGGCGGCAAGACCTATGCGGTCGAGATCATCGTGAAGGACTCGCAATCCAACTCGAACCGGGCGGCGGAAGTCACCTCTGAGCTGATCCTGAAGCACAAGGTCGACATCGTCGTGGCCGGCAGCACACCCGAGACCACCAACCCGGTGGCCGACACCTGCGAGCTCAACGGCATGCCTTGCGTGACCAACGACACGCCGTGGCAGCCGCACTTCTTCGGCCGCGGTGGCGACCCGAAGAAGGGCTTCGAGTGGACCTACCATTTCTTCTGGGGCCTGGAGGACGTGGTCGCGGTCTACACGGGCCTGTGGGAGAAGCTGCCCCACAACGGCGTGGTCGGGGCGCTGTGGCCGAACGACCCGGATGGCAATGCCTGGGGCGACGCCAAGCTCGGCTTCCCGGCGGTCGCCGCGGCCAAGAAGCTCAAGTTCATCGACAAGGGGCGCTTCCAGTCGCCGGCCGACGATTTCTCGGCCCAGATCATCGAGTTCAAGAAGAACCATGTCGAGATCGTTTCCGGCGTGATCCCGCCGCCGGACTTCGGCAACTTCTGGGCCCAGGCCGGCCAGCAGGGCTTCAAGCCCAAGATCGTCACCGTGGGCAAGGCCACCGAGTTCCCGGCCGCGATCAACGCCTTCGGGCCGCGCTCGAACGGCTTGTCGGTGGAAGTGTGGTGGTCGCCCTCGCATCCGTTCAAGTCCAGCCTCACCGGGCAATCGTCGGCGGAGTTGGCGGCGGCCTACACCAAGGCCACCGGGCGGCAATGGTCGATGCCGCTGGGCTTCAAGCATTCGCTGTTCGAGGTGGCGGTGGCCGCCTTCGTCAAGTCCGAAGGCAAGGGGGCCAAGGCCTTGCGCGACGCCATCAAGGCCACCGATCTGCGCACCATCGTCGGCCCGATCAACTTTGCCAAGGGCCCGGTGCCCAATGTGGCCAAGACGCCGTTGGTGGGCGGGCAGTGGAAGAAGCAGGGCAGTGGCTTCGAACTGGTGATCGTCGAGAACGGTCAGGCGACGATGGTGCCGCTGGGCGGCAAGCTCGAGCCGATCGTCTGACCGCGCCGAGAACGCCCAAAATGCCCGGACAGGCCCCGACAGGCTCCATCGGCCCGTGCGGTGGTCCCCGCTCCTACGCGCCATTGGCGGACCCTCCGATGCCAGCCCCTTTGCTCCAGGTCGAGGCCGTGAGCAAGCGCTACGGCGCACTCACCGTCACCGACCAGCTCACCCTGGCCGTGCCCGCGGGCCAGGCGCTGGGCATCGTCGGCCCCAACGGCGCGGGCAAGACCACGCTGCTGAACCTGATTGGCGGCGATGTGCGGCCCGACTCGGGCCGCATCCTGTTCGACGGCGCCGACATCTCCGCGCTGCGCCCCGCGCAGCGTTGCCGCGCCGGCATCGGGCGCTCGTACCAGATTCCGCACCCTTTCGGTGGCATGACGGTCTACGAGAACGTGCTGGTGGGCGCCACCTTCGGCGCCGGGCGCGGTGAGGCGCAGGCCGAAGACCACGCGCTGGCGGTGCTGGAGCGCACCGGCCTCTTGCGCCGCGCCAACACGCTGGCCGGGACCTTGCCGCTGCTGGACCGCAAGCGCCTGGAGCTGGCGCGCGCCCTCGCCACCAACCCGCGCCTGTTGCTGCTCGACGAAATCGGTGGCGGCTTGACCGAGCACGAGGTGCATGCGCTGATCGAAACCATCCGCGCGATCCGCGCCGACGGCGTGACCATCGTCTGGATCGAGCACATCGTGCATGCCCTGTTGGCCGTGGTCGATCGGCTGATTGCGATCGACTTCGGTCGCCTGCTGGCAGATGGCGATCCGCACGCGGTGATGGCCGACCAGGCGGTGCGCGAAATCTACCTGGGGATCGACGCCGATGAACCCCTGCACTGAAACACCGACCCGGGCCGGGGCGCCGCTGCTCGAAGTGCGGGCACTGAGCGCGCACTACGGCGACTTCCAGGCGCTCTATGGCATCGACCTGACCCTGTCCGAAGGCGAAGCGGTGGCCATCATCGGCGCCAACGGCGGCGGCAAGACCACCTTCCTGCGCAGCTTGTGCGGGCTGCTTGCGGCGCCGGCCGATGCGGTGCGCTTTGCCGGTGAGGCCATCGGCGGCATGGCGCCGCACCGCATCGTCGAGCGCGGCATCGCGATGGTGCCCGAGGGCCGCAAGCTCTTCCCCAGCCTGAGCGTCGAAGAGAACCTGTTGGTCGGCGGCCATGCCCGTCGCCGGGGGCCGTGGACGCTGGCGCAGATCTATGCGCTGTTCCCCATCCTCGGCGAGCGCCGCCACAGCCCGGGCACTGAGCTGTCGGGCGGGCAGCAGCAGATGGTGGCCATCGGCCGCGGGCTGATGGCCAATCCGCGCCTGCTGCTGTGCGACGAGCTCTCGCTCGGCCTGGCCCCCATCGTCGTGCGCGAGATCTACCAGATGCTGCCGCAGGTGCGTGCGCGCGGCACCTCGGTGCTGGTGGTCGAGCAGGACATCCGCCAGGCCTTGCGCGCCGCCGACCGCGTCTACTGCTTCCAGGAGGGCCGCGTCTCGCTGCAGGGCGCGCCCGAAGACCTCACGCGCGAGCAGATCGCACAAGCCTATTTCGGCGTCTGAAGCGCTGGCCCATTCCCTTGCAGAGAAGAACCTCAGCACCATGTCCGACTGGCTCAACACGCTCCTGCAAGGCCTGCTGCTGGGCGGTCTTTACGCGCTGTTCGCCACCGGGCTGTCGCTGTCCTTCGGCATCATGCGCATGGTCAACGTGGCGCATGGCGACCTCATCGTGCTGGCCGGCTTTGGCGCCGTCACGGCGGTGCAGCCGCTGGCCTCGGTCGGCGGACTGGCGCCGTGGCTCACCTTCGTGCTGGTCGTGCCGGTCATGGCGCTGATCGGCTATGCGCTGCAGCGCCTGGTGCTCAACCGCACCCTGGGGCGCGACATCCTCTCGCCACTGCTGGTGACCTTCGGCCTGTCGATCATGCTGCAGAACCTGATGCTGGCGGTCTTCTCGGCCGATGTGCGCGGCCTCGACACCGGGGCGTTGGCCACCGCCAGCTGGAACCTGGGCAGCAGCGTCGCGGTCGGCGTGCTGCCACTCATCACCACGCTGTGCTCGGTGGCCGTGATCGTCGGTCTGCAGTGGTTGTTTCGCCGCACCGCGCTCGGGCGCGCCTTTCGCGCCGCGTCGGACGACCCGGTCACCGCTCAGCTCATGGGCATCGATCACCGGCACCTGTATGCACTGGCGCTGGCGATCGCCGGCGCCATCATCGCGCTGGCCGGCGTCTTCCTCGTCATGCGCACCACGCTCAGCCCCACCGACGGCCCGGCACGGCTGCTGTATGCCTTCGAGGCCGTCATCATCGGCGGCCTGGGCTCGCTGTGGGGCACGCTGGCCGGCGGCATGCTGCTGGGCGTGGCCCAGGCGGCCGGCTCGACCCTCAATCCGGGCTGGGGCATCCTGGCCGGGCACTTGGTCTTCCTGCTGGTGCTGATGCTGCGGCCCAGCGGCCTGTTCCCTCAAACACGGGACCGGTGATGCGGCTCAGCTCCTGGTCGTTATGAACACACACCGCGTCACCCGTGCCACGCGGCTGAGCCTGGCCGCCGCCGTGGTCGGCGTCGGCTGTGTGCTGCTGGTCGCCTCGATGCCCTGGTGGGCCGAGCGCAGCAGCTTGCGGCTGGTCACCGAGTTCCTCTGCATCCTGGCGCTGGGGCAGATGTGGAATCTGCTGGCCGGCTATGGCGGACTGGCGTCGATGGGCCAACAGGCGTTCGTCGGCCTGGGTGCCTACTGCCTGGTGGTGTTGGGTCTGAAGCTCGGCGTGCCCGCCTTCTGGGTCGTGCCGCTGGCGGGGCTGGTCGGCGCACTCGTCGCCGTGCCCACCGCGCTGGTCGTGTTCCGGCTGCGCGGCGCCTACTTCGCCATCGGCACCTGGGTGGTGGCGGAGGTCTTTCGTCTGGTCATCGCCAACCTGCCGCAGGTCAGCGGCGGCTCGGGGCTGTCGATCGCGCCCCTGCTGCGTGGCATGGACGTCGAGCTGCGCGACGCCTGGTCGCTCTGGCTCGCGCTGGCACTCGGCGCCGGCGGAACCTTGGCGCTGTATGCCTTGCTGCGCTCGCGCTGGGGTCTGGCGCTCACGGCGGTTCGCGACAGCGAACCCGCGTCCGAAAGCCTGGGCGTGAGCGTGCCACGCATCAAGTGGGCGGTCTACATAGCGGCCGGCGGCGCAGCAGCGATGACCGGTGCGCTGCTCTTCATCACCAAGCTTCGCGTGTCGCCCGATGCGGCCTTCTCGATGGAGTGGACCACGCTGATGTTCTTCACCGTCGTCATCGGCGGCATCGGCACCCTCGAAGGCCCCTTGGTTGGTGCCCTGGCCTATTTCGCGTTGCGCGAGGCCTTGAGCGACCAAGGCAGCGGGTACCTCATCGTCTTGGGAGCCGTCACCGTCGCGGTCATGCTGTGGGCGCCGGGCGGCCTGTGGGGCTTGCTGACCCAGCGCTGGGACCTGCATCTGTTCCCGGTGCGACGCCGTGTGACGAGCAGGACGACGATCAGCCCGTAGTCAAAAGAACCGGTCGAAGTGAATCTGCTGGTAAGGCACGAGATGCTTGCCCATCAGCAGTTCCTGGATCGATTGCGTCATCGGTGGCGGCCCGGCGAAATAGAACTCGTGCCTGGCCAGGGAGTCGCCCAACACGCGGGGCAGGGCTTCGTGCACGAAGCCCCGATCACCTTGCCAGCCGGCCGCATCGGCGCTGGCCCTGTCGGAGACCACGGGGTGGAACTGGAGCACCGAGCCGAAGCCTTGCAGTTCGCGCAGGAAGGCTTCGCCGCAGACGTCCCGTGGCGTGCGCGCGCCATAGAAGAAATGCAGCCGCCGCGTGGCCAGCATGCCGGCGGCCGCCGCGCCGCGAGCGATGGAGACCATTGGCGCGAGCCCCGAGCCGCCCGCAATGCAGACGATGTCGCGCGCGCTGTCTTCGCGCAGGCCGGCCAGGCCATAGGGCCCGTCGAGTTCGATCTCGTCGCCAAGCGCCAGTGTGTCGAACAAGGCGCTGGTGGCCTGTCCACCAGGAACGCGCCGGATCTGGAAGTCCCAGTGCCCCTGCGCATTGGGCAAGTTCGACATGGAGTAGCCGCGCGGCGCAGCGACGCCCGCAAGGACCAAGCTCGCGTACTGTCCCGGCGTGAAGTCGGCCGGCGTGTCGGTCGCGAAGCGGAACTCGCGGATGTCGTGCGTGACATCGGTGCTACCGACCAAACGGGCAGGTCGTCGGCGCGGTGCAATGCGTGGCTCGTATTCCTTGGCGGTGCGCACCTTGAGCGTCAATTCTCCGGCCGCCACGCACTGGCAGGCCAGCTGGCGGCCCTTGCGGCGGTCCCGCTCGGTCAGCCCAGGAGCATCGGGCCACAGCGCCGTGACGGCGCCCGCGACGATGTCGAACTTGCAACTGCCGCAGCCGCCCGCGTTGCACTCGTAAGGGAAACCGATGCCGGCGCGCAGTGCGGCGCGCAACACGGTATCCGCAGCGTCCTGCTCAAAGCTGAGCGGACTGTCGGCAATGTGAATCGGGTGGCTCATTCGGATGAATCTTCAGGTTGAGCGCTTCCTCCGCGCCACGCTCGGCAGCGCGAGGAAAACATGGCCAGCGTCGGCCGAACCGGCCGCGGCGGCGGTGTGTGGCTTACAGGCCGAGCGAGCTGCGGAGCCTGCGCGTCGCGGCCTTGGCCTCGCTGGCCGCATTCGGCACGTCGGGCAAGGCCGTGCAGTAGCTCTCGATGGCCTGGTCCGCCAGCGGCTCCCACTTGGCGATCCAGCCCGCAATGACCTGGCCGTTGCCCTCGACGCCCTGCGCCATCTTCACCAGCGCCGCGGCCCAGCGCCGATGCCGTTCGGCGTCCGCCAGTTGCGCATCGGTCAGCATGCCCAGCAGCGTGTCGTTGTTGTGCCGGGCGGCTTGGCCGAGGCAGCGCAAGACGGCCTCCTCGACTGCGGGGCGCACCACCAGGCTCATTGCCACAAAGGCCTCGGCCCAGTCCCAGGCGACGAGGGCACGCTCGACGAGCTCGCGCCAGCCCTGCCATGCCGGGTGCTGCTCCCACAGGCTGCGCTCGTTCACACCGAAGCCGAGATCGGGAAACGTCAGCGACAACTCCTTCGTCCGATACGCAGTGTGCGTCAGCCAGCGCAGCGCGTCGCCGGTCTGGTAGGCGGCACAGTTCGAGATCGTCGAGGCCGGCGCAATCTGGGTCAGGTAGGCCGAGCCCATCTGCAGCGTGTGGAACAGGTAGCGCGCCGGGCTGTACAGGCGCGCCAGGGTCGCGGCCCAAGGACGCTCCAGCATGCTGTCATGGCCGCGCTCGGAGAACTGGTTCAACAGGCCGAAGACATAGGTCTCCTGGCCATCCTGCAGCATGTTGTAGGTGCGGTAGACGATCTCGTCCGGATCACGAAAGGCGTTCCAGTCCGGATGCACCAGTGGCGAGGCGTTGCGATGCTCCTTGTACCAGCGCGCCATCGGGAAGTTGGGATCGAGCTCGAACGGCGCTTCGGGGTTGTCGGTGCTGAAGTGCAGGTTGGTCGAAACAATCTCGTATTCGCTGGGCTTGCGGCGCCGCCCGGCCAGGTGGCTCCAGGTCTTCAGCGGCTTCAGCGGTGTCGGGACGTCGGTTTGCGTCATGTCTGTCTCCAATCAAAGCGTCAATTCGTAGTAGAAGCGGACGTAGTCGTCCGTCGTCTCGATGCGGCCGGCGAACGAGCCGAGGTTGACCTCCAGCTCGGACATCTTGAACGGCCGGCCCAGCGTCTCTTCCAGCGTCTTGCGCCGCAGGATCAGTTCGCCGTCGGTGTCGATGCGCACGTAGGCCAACTTGTCGTCGACGCGGATCGTCTTGCCCGGGTTGTCCTCTTTGGCGGCCTCGATGACGCCCTCGGTGATGGCGCTCGCACGCAGCACAGGCCCGACGCGGTTGTTGCGATAGGCCTCAGCTGTTTTTTCGTTGCTCATGGTGTGTTCCTCTGAGAGATGTCACGAGTGGGCGAACAGGGGTTTGACGCCCTCGACGGCGACCAGGATGTCGTCCCCTTCCACCTTGACCGGGTATTCGGCGAGTCGACAGTTGCCCGGGTTGATCCCGGCGCCGCTGCGGGCGTCGAAGGTCCATTGGTGCGCCCGGCACATCAACACCTTGCCGTCGAACTTGCCTTCGGCCAGCGGAATGTCCTGGTGCGGGCACATGCCCTGGAAGGCGCGCAGATCGCCGCCCTCGGGCCAGACCAGCACGACCACATGCTCGCCGACCTCGACTTCGATCATCTCGCCCTCCCACAGGTCGTCGATGGAGCCAACTTTCTGGAATGGCATGGCTCAGCCTCCGAAAAGCCGCCTCAAGGCGGCTGAGCGCCCCCTCGGGGGGCAGGAGCGTAGCGACGTTGCGGTAGACATATCACTCATCGCAGAAGATGAACTCGAGCGCTTCCATCGGCTTGATGTCGGTCTCGCTCAACTTGGCCTGGCGCGGGTAGAAGGTTTCGCCGCCCTGGCGACGTACTCGGACCACTTTGTCGGGTTGCGGCGCAACGCGTCGGCCGACCGAGTGATGGGCCGCGGCCGCAGCCACCTCGTCCATCGAGTTCTCCGTGTCGACCGGGACGAGCTGCAAAACGAAGTCGTACTGGAAATTGGAAATCACGGGAAACAGTGCCATGTCGTGCTCCTTTCAAGTTTCGGATCAGGCCGCGCGCTTCGCGTGCTGTCGATTGCGGTAGGTTTCGACCCAGGCGTACTTGTGCGCGTCGTCGCCGATCTCGCCCGGTGCGAGGCTCATGTACTTCAACGCCCCCATCAGGTCAGGCGGCTGGATCTGCCCGGCGAGGAATCGGTCAACCAGACTCAGATGGTCGCGGTAACGCACCGGGTCCTGCTGGAAGACCCAGCGATCGATCTCGGAGTTGAAGTGGTAGGTGCGGCCCTTGTAGTCGAGTGGGTAGTCCTTGACGTTCCAGCCCTTGCCCGGAATGGCGCAGATCGGCAACTGGCTCATGTTGCAGACGATGGGCAGCGTTTCCGGCACGGTCAGTTCGGGCCGGCCGGCGACCAGGTTGTCGATGATGACGTCCCAGGCCTGTCCAAAGCTGTCGTTCCAGCCGGGATACTTTTCCTCCAGCCAATCACGGCAGTCCGGGGTCACGCCAGCGGCGGGGTTCCACCAGATCGTCGGCCGCCAGAACCAGATGCCCATCTGGTAGGCATGGTGCTGGTAGTCGAACTCGTTGACCATCTGGTCCCAGTACCAGGGAAGGTCCAGACCGAGGTCGATCAGCGAGCGCTCGAACTGCCCGACGATCCACTCGCGCATGAACTCCTTGAACGACTGCTTGCGGTGGTGCAGCGGCGTTGCATAGTCCATCGCCGTTCCGGTGAGCAGGCTGAACAATCGCCAGGCGCGGGCAATGGCCACGTCGACCAGCTTCTGTGCCTGTTCCTTGCGCCCGTTCGCGATCAGGATCTGCAGCGCCGGGCCGCCGATCTGGGCGTGGCGCGACTCATCGGTCTGGATGCTGGAGATCAGGCTCGAAAACGTGAAGTCACCGGCCTCGGCGGCGTCCGCCGCGAGGCCGAGAAACTGCATGTTGGTGAAGCCGGTCTCGAAGGCGAAGGTCAGCATGACCGCGATCTCGACCGCGCTGCGCCCCAGGAACAGGTCGTCGAAGGTGTGGCGCGCCGCGATCGCGCCCCATTCGTTCGTGTGATAGGCCTTGTGGGCCCAATCGAACTGCCGGTCCTTGGGACAGTAGTCGTGCGGGAAGTACAGCTGCAGCTGGGCATGCCGGTTCTCGTCCAACATGCCGAAGGTGGCCATGTTGCGCATGCCCGGCGCGCGACCAAATCGCGTCATGCGCGCCTCCGCACTCATCGCCGCGTACTCGCCGAGCGCAATCGCGCCGTAGTGCGACTTCAGGATCGAAAGCCATCCCGGGTCGGCTTCCTCGAACATGCGGCTGCGCTCCAGCGCCGCCTTGACCGAATAGGCCCCGGCGTCCTTCTCACGCTGGATGCGGACATACTCGGAGTAGGACGTCTTGTAAGGCTCGTCGTAGCCTTCCCAGCTGGCCATCGGCACGTCCATCGCGCCGGTCATGACATCGGGAAAGAGTTCGGACTCGGCCACATAGGTCGGGGTCCAGTTCGTGGCACGTGCAATGTCGTACCACTGAGCGCGTTCGAGTAACGCCATGGCGAGGTCTCCTTGTCGATCTGCGGCCCAAACCCGCGGTATCGGGTAGCCTGAGACAAAGAATAGAGACTGGCCAAAAGGCGCGCCATTGCACCTTTTCCGGTGCGTCATTGCACTTTGGTTTAGATCGAGGCGAGCCAGGCTCGCGGTCCAGCGCCTTCAGAGCGCCCGCAGCCGCTCCACCATGCCGATCAGCGCCGGCAGCGAGCGGGCGCACATCTTTTCCATGATGTTGTGGCGATGAACCTTGACCGTGACCTCGGTGATGCCGAGCTCGGCGGCAGTCTGCTTGTTTCGCATGCCACGTGCGATCAACGCTATCACTTCGCGCTCGCGCGAGGTCAGGCGGTCGTACCGGGCCTGGATTTCTGCCAGTTCAGCGCGCTGGTGCCGTGCGGCCCCATCTCGCTCGAGCGAGTGCGCGATCGCGTCGAGCAGGTCCTGATCGCGAAACGGCTTGGGCAGGAAGTCCACCGCACCTGCCTTCATGGCACGAACGGTCATCGGGATGTCGCCGTGACCGGTGATGAAGATGATCGGCACGCGTTGCCCCGCCTGTGCGAGTTCGCGCTGCAATTCCAGTCCGCTCAGACCCGGCATGCGCACGTCGAGCACCAAGCAAGCTGGGACATCAGGGCGCTGAAACTGAAGGAACTCCTTCGCTGACGCAAAGGTTTCGACGCTCAGCCCAACCGAACGGATCAGGCTGCTCAGCGCCTCGCGCACCGAGAGATCGTCATCGACGACGAAGACCATCGAGTTCATGTGCGATCAGTGGGCAAGGTGAAGCGGAAGGTCTCGCCGCGATCCTGGTTGGCGGCGGCCCACAGCCGCCCGCCGTGCGCCTCGACAATCGAGCGGCTGATGGCCAGGCCCATGCCCATGCCTGCTGGCTTTGTGGTGTGGAAGGCCTCGAAGATGCGCTCCCGATCTGCCGCGCCGATGCCCAAGCCGGTATCGCGAACCTCGACAAGCACGGCGCAATCGGCCTCGTTCCAGTGCGCGCTCAGCTCGACCACCCGAGGTGCCTCGTCGGTGGTACACATGGCCTCCATCGCATTCATCACCAGGTTGAGGATGACTTGCTGCAACTGCACGCGGTCGACCACCACCGCCGGAACGTTGTGGCTTGCCATCAGGCGCAAGGAAACGCCCTGGGCGCGCGCCTCGCCTTGCACCAGCTTGATCACCTCGCCGATGACTTCCTCGACATCGACCTGTGTTGGCAGGAACTCGCCACGTCTGAGGAAGCCGCGGATCCGCGCGATCACCTGGCTCGCCTGGTTGGCGTCGCGAACGATGCGCTGCACGGCCGCCTCCACTTCATCGGCGTTCGGCGGCTGCGCATCCAGCCAGCGCAGGCACGCGTGCCCATTGGCGACGACGGCCGCCAGCGGCTGATTCACCTCGTGCGCGATCGACGCGGCGAGCTCGCCCAGGGTCGAGACCCTGGCAACACGGGCGAGCTCGTTCTGCGCCGTGACCAGGGCTTCGGCCGCCCGCTTGCGCTCGGTGATGTCCTCGGCGACGACCACCAGCATGCGTGGCACGCTGCGGGTTGCGGGAAGAACGGAGACGCTGGTGTTCGCCCAAACGACCTGTCCATCCCGGCGCTGATAGCGCCTTTGCAAGTGGTACTCGCGGATCTCGCCGGCCACGAGCCGCGCAATGCGCGCCTGCACGGTGGCGTGATCTTCCTCGGGTGTGATCTTCAGGATGGAGCAATTGCGAAACTCCTCGCGCGAGTAGCCGAGCATGGTCTGGAACGCCGGATTGGTCGCAAGGATCTGCCCGGCTGAGTCCGTCATGGCAATGCCCACCGGAGAGTGTTCGTACAGCGCTCGCCAGCGGTGTTCTGACTCCTGCAGCGCCTCCATGCTGCGCTGCAGGGTTTGCCGGTTGGCGATGAGCTGGCGAGTCAACTGCGACAGGTCCTCGTTCTGGGTCGCCAGTTCGCGCTGCAATGCGTCACGTGCGCACTTCATCATCACCAGGTTGCGCACGCGCGCCCGCAACTCGTGCGCGGAGAAGGGCTTGGTGACGTAGTCCTGGACGGATTCAGCCAGCAGCCGGGCCCGCAGTGCCTCGTCACCCTTCGCGGACAGCACCAGAACAGGCACCTGCGCAAGGCGTGGCCGCCTGCGCATCTCGGCCACGAGCCGATCGCCGCCGAGCCTGGGCATCATGAGGTCGGTGACGACGAGGTCGGGCGGCTCAGTCTGGGCGCGCGCCAAGGCCTGCTCGCCGTCTGCCGCGGTAACGACGCGGTAGTCGCTGGCAAGTACCTCCGTGATGAAACGCCGCATCTCGGCGTTGTCCTCGACCACCAGGATCGTCGCCCGGTCGTCCGCTGCCTCGAATGCTTCATCCTCGATCTTGCCGGGCTGGGCTACCGCGATCGCGTCGCCCACGAAGGCCGCCTCCGCGTCGGGCTCGGCCATCGTCTCGACGTCGCGCACATAGGAACCGGCCGGCGCGTGCAACGGGAGCTCAACCTGGAACAAGGCACCGCCGCCGGGCGCCGTCGACACACCAATGGTTCCCTGGTGCAGGTCGACGAACTCCTTGGCGATGGCCAGCCCGAGCCCCGTGCCGCCGACATCGCGCGTCGTTCCCCCCTGGGCCTGGCGGAAGCGCTCGAAGATCGCGCGTCGCATGTCGGACGGCACGCCCGGGCCGGTGTCCTGAACGCTGAGCACGAATGAATCGCCAGCGCCGGCTTCTAGCGCCAAACGGATGCGGCCGCCGACGGGCGTGAACTTGAAGGCGTTGGACAGCAGGTTCAGAACCACGCGTTCGATCTTCTCGGGATCGACTTCCGCGTGCAGCGTATCGGGGGTGTCGATGACGTACGAAACCGGGCGTTGCGGCGCGATCGCATGGAACTGTTCGGCGACCTTGCGAACGGCGCGTGCCAGGTCAATGCGCGCATGATTCAACCCCATCTTGCCCGCGTCGAGCTTGGCCAGATCGAGCAGGTCGTTGACGTGGTTGAGCAGGGTGGCGGCATTGCGGTGGATGACGTTCAGGTCGCGACGCTGCAAAACGGTGAGCTTGTCGCCGCCGGAGAGCATGGCTTCTGCGGGACCGAGGATCAGCGCCAGTGGCGTGCGCAGCTCGTGGCTGATGTTGGCGAAAAAGTCGCTCTTGAGCTGATCGGCCTGTCGCAACTTGTCGAGCAGACTCTGCAATTCTTCGCTCTTGCGGGCGATCTGCGCCTCGGCGCGTTTCTTCTCGGTGATGTTGCGACCTTCGGCCAGCAGGAACACGACTTTGCCGTCCTGGTCCTTGACCGGGAGCAGTGAGAAGTCGATGACGATCGTCTCCTCGCCGGCGGCCTTGCCGAACACCTCGACGTCGCAGCGCACGAACTCGCCCTGGCCCGCGCGCAGGATGTACGCCCGCACTGCATCCACCGTCTCCACCGACACTGACCACCAGCGCGCCGCCCAGAAGGGTTTGCCCTGGATGTCGTCCAGCCGGAGGGCCGCCCCCTCCAGCGCCGATCGATTGATCTCCAGCGTCATTCCGTCGGTGTCGAGCAGCCCGACGAACTGGTACATCTCGTCCAGCACGATCCGAGCGAGCTTGTCGCGATGCGTCTGCACATCGTCGCTGGCCGAGAGCACGACGTCGCGCAAGCGCAGCGAAGCGGCATTCAAGAACAACTGGCGGTTGATGGTCGGCACGGCCGAGCTTTCGTGTGGACTGTGTGCCATGACGGCAGGTCGGAGGATAGCCTGCCAGCAGGCAGTGGCTCGGCCAATGCCTGCTCCCATACCGGCGAGGCCGTCCGCTGCAACTGCGAAGCTGGCCGCAGGCAAACTGGTGCCTGAGTCAGTGGGTTTGGGCGGGCATTCGGCAGGTCAGTTGCATGCCACTCTCGGTAGCGTTGTGACCAGCCGACAAGCACACTGCCTCGGAAGGCAGCCAGCACATATGCCGACTGAACTTGCACTGGGGCCGCTTGGGACCGCGCGGCAGACTTTGATGCGACTACTGTCGGCGCCGAACCAAATCTGAGCCGTGGAAGCCGGTCTTGAGCTGACCGGCTGTGGACAAGTGTAGGTTGTGAGCTGGTTCGTCGGACCCTCCGACGGTGCTTGGATCGCGCGGGGGACGACGCGCAGGGCGTAGCCCGTAGAGGCTTTCCCCGCGCAGCAGCGGCTCAGAACGGGTCGGTGGCAACACCATTCATGGTTTCGTGGTTCTACCGATGAACCAAGCTTGCGCTAGCTCATGACACGGGCCACCATGGCGGGCATAAGGTTCGCCTCGGTGGCTCGGAGGAGCTTCCGCCCCGGTTCCGTGGGTGCCGCCGCACGGCCCCCCAAAGGAACTGCACTCTTGCCGGAGGCGCCATGTCTGCCAAGCTCGACTTCTCGAAACTCTCGCTGATGGACGCGCTGGATCTCGCCACCCTGATCGAGGTCGAGGCGTTCAAGCGCTATACGCAGTTTGCCGAACGGCTGGGCAGCAGCGCCGAGGGCGATGCGGCCTCGGTCTTCGAGTCCATGGCGGTCAACGAGAACAAGCATGGCGAACAGATCGCCGAGCGCCGCATCGCGCTCTTCGGCGACCAGCGCCCGAGGGTCAAGATCACCGACATCTTCGACGTGGAAGCGCCCGACTACGGTGCGCCCACGAGCGGCATGTCGCCACTCAAGGCCTATTGGGTGGCCCTGTCGGCCGAGAAAAAGGCCTTTGCTTTCTACGACCAGGCCCGGCGCCACGTGAACCAGCCGGAGGTCAAGGCGCTCTTCGAGGAACTGCGGGACGAAGAGGCCGAGCACGTCCAGATGATCGAGGCCATCATCGCCAAGCTGCCGCCCGCGGCCCGGATCGACCTCGAGGACGAGGACAGCCATCCCAACTCCGACGTTCGCCGGCTGGCGAAGGACAGGTTCGAGTAGCGTCTTGCCGCTGCACTTCGCGGCGCGGCCTGTCAGTCCGTGCTCAGCGGGCGGGATGCGCAGGTTCAGCGTTTCTCGCGGAGCGGGCTTGGGGTGGTGGCGACACGGTGGACGGTGCTGTGGCCGCGCTTGAGCGCTCGCGCCATTGCCGCGGTGCAATTGACCAAGGTCAGTCTCGGGTCGATCGGGCTCCGATAGCGTTGATGGGTCACTTCAGCGCCACCAGACGACCGCCGTGCAACGCGCCACCTCACCGCCCGACACCACCGCAGCCATGGCTGCACTGCTGCAGCGTCATGGCCGCGATCCGCATCAGCTGGTGCAGATCCTGCGCGAATGGCAGGCCCAGGAAGGGTGGCTCTCGCGCGCCAGCCTGAGCCGCATCGCGGCGGCGCTGGGCCTGACGCTGGCCCATGTGGAGGGCGTTGCGGGTTTCTATCGCTTCTTCCACCTGCAGCCGGTCGGCGCCTACCGCATCCTGTTCAGCGACAACATCACCGACCGCATGCGCGGCAGCGAGGCCTTGATGGCCGATCTCTGTCGGCGTCTGGGCGTGGCGCCTGGCCGACTGGGCAGCGACGGCCTGGTGACGGTAGACCGCACCTCGTGCACCGGCCTGTGCGACCAGGGGCCCGCCCTGCTGGTCAACCACCACCAGGTGGTGACCCAGCTGGACGCTGCCCGGATTGCGCTGCTGGCCGACCTGGTCCGCCACCGCGTGCCGGTGGCGCAATGGCCGGCCTCGTGGTTCGAGGTGCAGGACAACATCCGCCGCGCCGATGTGCTGTTGGGCGAGGCCCTGCAGCCGGGTGCGGCCCTGGCGGCCGCGCTGGCACGCGGTGCGGACGCCATGCTGGCCGAGCTCAAGCGCTCCAACCTGCGTGGCCGCGGCGGAGCCGGCTTTGCCACGGCCTTCAAATGGGAACTGTGCCGCAAGGCCCCAGGTGACGAGCACGTGGTGGTCTGCAATGCCGACGAAGGCGAGCCGGGCACCTTCAAGGACCGCGTGCTGCTCAGTCGGTGTGCGGACGCTGTGTTCGAGGGCATGACCATCGCGGCGCAGGTCATCGGCGCGCGGCGCGGGCTGGTCTATCTGCGCGGCGAATACCGCTACCTGCTGGAGCCGCTGCAAGCGGTCTTGCAGCGACGGCGCGATGCAAGGCTGTTGGGCCATGCCATCCTTGGTCACGAGGACTTCGATTTCGACATCGGCATCCACGTTGGCGCGGGCGCCTATGTGTGCGGCGAGGAATCGTCGCTGATCGAATCGCTGGAAGGCCAGCGCGGCACGCCACGCATTCGCCCGCCCTTCCCGGCCGAGCACGGCTACCTGGGCCATCCGACCATCGTCAACAACGTCGAGACCTTCTGCGCGGCTGGCCGCGTCGCGTTGCACGGCGGGGCCTGGTGGGCGGGCATCGGCACGCCCAAGTCGGCCGGCACCAAGATCCATTCGGTGTCGGGCGACTGTGAGCGCCCGGGCCTGTACGAATACCCGTTCGGCACGCGCATCGGCCGCATCCTCGAGGACTGCGGCGCACAGGATACGCAGGCCGTGCAGGTGGGCGGCCCGTCGGGCGTGTGCCTGTCGGCGTTCGAGTTTGGCCGGCGCATCGCCTTCGAGGACGTGCCCACCGCGGGCGCCTTCATGGTCTTCGACCGCAGCCGCGACATGTTCGAGGTGGCACGGGCCTTTGCGCACTTTTTCGCCCACGAGAGCTGTGGTTTCTGCACGCCTTGCCGCGTGGGCACGGCGCTGGTCGTCAAACGCATGGACAAGCTGGCCGAAGGTCGCGGCTCGCGCCACGACATCGACGTGCTTTTCGAACTCGACAAGCTGATGCACATGGCCACGCACTGCGGATTGGGCGCGACCGCGTGCAATCCGCTGCGCGACACCATCCTGAAGTTCCGCCCGGCTTACGAGAAGCACCTGAAGTCGCTGTACTTCGAGCCCGGCTTCGACCTCAACGCCGAACTCTCGATCGCCCGCCGCATGACCGGCCGCGACGACGCCGGCGCCTACCTGGAGGACCGCGCATGAGATACGACGCCAGCGTCGGTTTGAGCTTCACGCTGGACGGCGAGGACCTGCCGTTCAACCCCGGTGACACCATCCTGCAGGCGGCCACGCGGGCCGACCGCTACATCCCGCACCTGTGCTGGCACCCCGATTTCGTCACGCAGGGCTCGTGCCGCCTGTGCACCGTCAAGATCAATGGCCGTACCGGCGCGGCCTGCACGGTGCAGGCCGCTGTCGGGCTGGATGTGGAAAGCAACACCGAAGAGCTGAACGGCCACCGCAAGACCCTGCTGCAGATGCTGTTCGTCGAAGGCAACCACTTCTGCCCAAGCTGCGAAAAGAGCGGCCATTGCCTGCTGCAGGCCACCGCCTACGAGATGGGCATGGAAGGGCCCCACTTCGAGGAGTTCTATCCCGATCGCCCGGTCGACGCCAGCCACCCCGATCTGCTGTTGGACTTCAACCGCTGCATCCTGTGCGGCTTGTGCGTGAGTGCCAGCCGCGACGTCGATGGCAAGAACGTCTTCTCGATCGGTGGCCACGGCATCGGCACCCACCTGCTGGTCAACAGCGAGAGCGGCCGCCTGGCCGACACCAGCATGGCGCTCACCGACCGCGCCGCCAGCGTCTGCCCGGTGGGCGTGATCCTGCCCAAGCGCGGCGGCTTCGTGGTGCCCATCGGCCAGCGGCGCTTCGACCTCCACGCCGTGTCCGATCCTGCCGGCCACGAGACGCCATGACGCCGCCCGTTGCACCGCCGGTGCTGCCCCACGGCCCGCGCAAGTTGAAGGTGGCCACGGTCTCGCTGGCCGGTTGTTTTGGTTGCCACATGTCCTTCCTCGACATCGACGAACGCCTGTTCGATCTGCTCGAACACATCGAGTTCGACCGCTCTCCACTCACCGACATCAAGCAGATCGGAAACTGCGACATCGGCCTCATCGAAGGTGGCCTGTGCAACGCCGAAAACGTCATGGTGCTGCGCGAATTCCGCGCCCACTGCAAGACGCTGGTGGCGGTGGGCGCCTGCGCGATCACCGGTGGCTTGCCGGCGCAACGCAATCACCTCGACCTGGGCACCATGCTCACCGAGGTTTATCGCAGCCGGCCCGGCCTGAGCCCCGGCAGCGGTGTGCCGAACGACGCCGAGCTGCCGTTGCCCTTGAACAAGGTGCACCCCATCCACGAGGTGGTGCACGTGGACTATTTCCTGCCCGGCTGCCCGCCCTCGGCCGACGCCTTCTGGGCCTTCCTCACCGACCTGATGGCCGGGCGCACGCCGCACCTCGGGCACGGGTTGATGCGCTACGACTGAACACGACCATGTCCAAGCTCGAAACCGCCCCGCCCGGCCCCGGCTTGCGCCGGGTGGCCATCGATCCCGTCTCGCGTGTGGAGGGCCATGGCAAGGTGACCATCCTGCTCGACGAGCACAACCGCGTGCAGCAGGTGCGGCTGCACATCGTCGAGTTCCGCGGCTTCGAGAAGTTCATCGAAGGCCGGCCGTACTGGGAGGTGCCGGTGATGGTGCAGCGCCTGTGCGGCATCTGCCCCGTCTCGCACCACCTGGCCGCGTCCAAGGCCCTGGACCTGGTGGTCGGCGCCATGAACGTCACGCCCACGGCCGACAAGATTCGCCGCCTGATGCACCACGGGCAGGTGATGCAGTCGCATGCGCTGCACTTCTTCCATCTCTCGTCGCCCGACCTGCTGTTCGGCTTCGATTCCGACGTGGCTCGGCGCAACATCGTCGGTGTGGCCGAGGCCCACCCGGAGATCGCCCGCCAGGGGGTGCTGCTGCGCAAGTTCGGGCAGGAGGTCATCCGCGCCACCGCCGGCAAGCGCGTGCACGGCACCGGCTCGGTGCCGGGCGGCGTCAACCAGCATGTCAGCGCGGCCGACCGCGCCCTGCTGCAGGCCGATGTGGCCACCATGAAGGTCTGGGCCCAGGGCGCCGTCGCCATCGCCAAGCAATTGCACGCGCAGAACCCTGCGCTGTACCGTGGCTTCGGCAGCGTGCCCGCCAACATGCTCTCGTTGGTGCGCGCCGACGGCGCGCTGGACTTGTACGACGGCGTGATCCGCGCCCGCGACAGCCGCGGCAAGATCCTCTTCGACGGGGCCAACGACCAGGGCTACATCGATCTGATCGAGGAGGAAGTCAAGCCCTGGAGTTACATGAAGTTCCCGTTCCTCAAGAGCCTGGGGCGCGAGCGCGGCTGGTACCGGGTGGGGCCGCTGGCGCGGCTGCAGAACTGCGACTTCATCCCCAGCCCGCTGGCCGAGGCCGAGCGACGCGAGTTCATTGCCTGGGGCATGGGTGAGCCGATCCACGGCCCCCTGGCCTACCACTGGGCGCGCATGATCGAAGCCCTGCACTGCGTGGAAGTGATCGAGCAACTGCTCGACGACCCCGACATCCTGCACGGCGATCTCGCCACCAGCGGCATGCGCCGCCGCAGCGGCGTGGGCGTGATCGAGGCCCCGCGCGGCACCTTGATCCACCACTACGAGGTGGGTGACGACGATCTGGTGGCCATGTGCAACCTGATCGTCTCCACCACCCACAACAACCAGGCCATGAACGAGGCGGTGCGCTCGGTGGCGCATGAATACCTCGACGGCCAGACCCTGACCGAAGGCCTGCTCAACCACATCGAGGTGGCCATCCGCGCCTACGATCCGTGCCTGTCGTGCGCGACCCATGCACTGGGCAGCATGCCGCTGGACGTGGTGCTGCTGGGCGCTGATGGCGAGGCCATCGACCAAGTGCTGCGCTCGCACGACGGCACCTTCGAGCATCGCTCGCTGGCGGCGGCGCATCGGTTGACGTGACCCCCGTGCTGCTGGTGTTGGCCTGGGGCAATCCCAGCCGCGGCGACGACGCCTTGGGCCCGCTGTTCGCCGAGCGCCTGCAAGCTTCGCTGGGGCACCGCGAGGACGTGGAAATCCTGGTGGACCACCAGTTGCAGATCGAGCACGCGCTGGATCTGGTCGACCGGCAGCGGGTGCTCTTCGTCGACGCCAGCCAGAGCGCGACGGGCCCGTTCGAGGTGACCGCACTCCAGGCACGACGCGACGACAGCTTCACCACGCACGCGCTGTCGCCGCACGCCCTGCTGCAAGTCCATCGCCAGGTGCACCTGGGCGAGGCGCCCGACTGCACGCTGTTGGCCATTCGCGGCGAACGCTTCGAACTCGGCGAGGCCCCGGGCGCCGCGGCGCTGGACCACCTGGAGGCGGCGCTCGACTGGGCGCAGGCGTGGCTCGGTGAGCCCGAACGGAAAGGGACGGCGTAGGTCTGCCGTCTGCCACCCATCAAACGCTTCAATTCAATCGGGCCACGGCGCCGCATCCACCACCGGGAAGTTGCCGCTGAAGCGGTCCAACAGGCCGAACAGCACCCCCAGCAAGGGCGCCTGGCCTTGCAGCTGCAATCGGCCGTCCGCCAAGGCTTGCTCGGGCGCCAGGGTTTGCGACAGCACGGCGTCCAGCGTGGCGCGCGTGGTGCGCACCTGCAGATCGGCCGATGCGGGCTCGGCGCAGGGCAGGCTGCTCAAGGCGCCGTGCGACATCACGCTGCGCCAATGCTCGCCGCTGCAGCTGAAGTGCCAGGCGATCGAGAAGCCGTGCGCCTCGGCCTTGGGGCCATTCACCCGCACCGCCAGCGCGTCGAACAGCAACTCGTTGCTCAGCGCGCCAAGTATCGCGGTGCCCGTGATCTGGCCAGCCGCCTTGGGCGGCCCCTGCCGGTACTCGCGTGCGCCCAGCAGATAGGCATTGCGCCAGGTCGCTGACTCGGCCTGATAGCCCATCTGCTCCAGGGCCTGCGCCGCCAGCTCGCGCGCGGCGGCGTGGTTGGGGTGGGCGTACACCGCGTGCTTCATCACCTCGGCCACCCAGCGGAACTCGCCGCGATCGAAATCGGCCTGCGCCTTGACCATCAGCGCCTCGATGCCACCCATGTAGTCCACGTGCCGGTGCGCCGCTTCCACTGGCGGCAGCGCATGCAGGTTGGCGGGGTGGGCGTCGTACCAGCTGAGGTAGTGCTGGACGATCGCCTTGACGTTGTGCGACACCGTGCCGTAGTAGCCGCGCGTGTGCCAGCGCTGGGCCAGCGCTTCGGGCAATTGCAGGCGCTCGGCGATTTCGGCCGCCTTCAGGCCGTGGCTCATCAGGCGCACAGTCTGGTCGTGCAGCACCCGGTACAGGTCGCGCTGCTCGCCGATGAAGCGGCGCACGCGCTCGCCGCCCCAGGTGGGCCAATGGTGCTGCGCGAACACCACGTCGCATTGGTCGCCCCAGCGGTCCAGCGCTCGGTGCAGGTACTTGGCCCAGGCCAGCGAATCGCGCACCTTGGCGCCGCGCAGGGGGCACAGGTTGTGCAGGTTGTGGGTGGCGTTCTCGGCCAGGTTCAGCGCGCGTTCACCGGGAAAGAAAAAGTGCATCTCCGACGGCGCTTCGGTCTCGGGCGTGAGCTGGAAGTGAATCTCCACGCCATCGATGACATGGCATTCATGCTCGGCCTCGATGGTCCAGGTGGGCGCGATCAGGCCCGGTCGGCCCAGCGGCAGGTTCTTGCCCAGGCCCGAATCCACCTGCCCGCGCGGCCCGACGGCCAAGGTCTGGCCAAACTGGAACTGCGAGCGCCGCGCCATGGCCGGCCCACCGATCAGGTTCTCCGCCACGGCGTGGTGCAGAAAGCCCGAGGGTGCGATGACCTGCACCCGCCCGGCTTTCACCTCCGCCTCGTTCACCAGGCCATGCACCCCACCGAAGTGATCGGCGTGGCCGTGGCTGTAGATGACGGTGTGCACCTCGCGCGGGCCCCGGTGCTGGCGATACAGCGCCAGCGCCGCGGCGGCCACCTCCGGGCAGGTGAGGGCGTCCAGCGCAATCACGCCCTGCTCGCCCTCGATGAAGGTGATGTTGGCGATGTCGAAGCCCCGCACCTGGAAGATGCGCGGGCTCACCTGGAACAGGCCGTGCGTGCGGTTCAGCCGGGCCTGGCGCCACAGGCTGGGGTTGACCGTGTCGGCGGGCTGCTCGTCGTCCAGAAAGCCGTAGGCGGCCAGGCTCCACACAGCGCGGCCATCCGGGCGCAGCACGGCGGCGTCGGGCACGGTGCCGATGAAGCCGCGCTGGGCGTCGGCCTGGTCCTCGTGGTCTTCGGGTGCCAGTGCGCGTTGCAGCAGGCGATGGAAGTCGATGGTGGCGGCGTGAGCGCAGCCGGGGGTGGAGGGTGGGGGCATGGCAGCGGCTCCGGCAGGGGTCTGGTGGCGCGCTGATTCTGGCCCTGTTGCCAATGCACCAGCACAGAGATCTTGGTCTATCCCAGTGGACCACCTCAGTCGTGTTGACTCAATCGTCGCTATCCATACAATGTATGCAGGCGGTTCGAGTGGGATCCCGTCAAAGCGGCTTCAAACGCCAAGAAGCACAAGGTCACGTTTGAGGCCGCCAAGCCAGTCTTCTACGACGATTTCGCGGTGCAGTTTTTCGACGAAGAGCACGACATCGACGAAGACCGCTTCCTCTTGCTGGGCATGAGTTCAGACGCCAGACTTTTGCTGGTGTGTCACTGCGAAAGGGATGACGGTGAGGTCATCCGCATCATTTCGGCGCGCAAGGCAACGCAGAGTGAAGCCCAGTACTACCGGGGTGAATGACATGAAGGCTGAGTACGATCTGTCGAAGATGAAGTCGCGCCGCAACCCTTACGCGTCAAAGCTGAAGAAGTCGGTGACCATGCGCTGGTCTTTGAGGCTAGCGTGGGTCCACCTGCAGGGCCGCTTTTCTTTCCGGCACCGTCTGGCCTCAATGTCGCCGTTGCCGACAAACCGGTTGGCTGTACTGCTGGTCTTGCATGCGATATGTATTTCATTTCGGATATCGACATCACGGAGCTTGTGGTGTCGGGGATGATTCAGACGGGCACCTTGCGTGTATATGCGGGTAACTCTCAAGAATCAAAGACGTTGGATAGCAACGGAGAGGCTGGCGGCGCATGTTCTAGCGCGGCCATTGCTGCGGGTTGGAGTTGTGACGTTAAGTACACCTTCGATCGAGTCTGCATCTTGGCGCATTTCGTTTGACCTCCCCAATGCAGGCGGGGCGATCGATTCTCTGCAGGTGACGACCGCCACCGATAACGATTCCGGAGCCGGCAAGTCTGGCATTGGTTGGCTTGGTTTGTTGGGCGCGACGGCCCGCCGCCGCCAACTGCGGATTTGCCGAGACCGTAGTGTTGTCCGGACTTAGAATCCGCCCGCGTCAGCGCGATTCTGTTTAACGTTAGTGCCGGATATAGCACTCGCCCTTTGACTGTTGATTGCGAGCCGCTTGAGATTCGAACTGTGCGGTACGGCGTGCGGCGACCTATCTCGCCAAGAAAGACGTTCGGTCAATTTGCCAGTCATCAATCGCCAGATCTTTTCCGATCCAGGCGGTGTCGGTGAATTCGAAGGCTGCTGCGCTGCCCAACTCGGTCATTGGCTT
>JADKIA010000031.1 GCA_016721465.1 Ideonella sp.
GGCTTCGGCAGCGATCACCTGGCCGCAGGTGGTGGGCGGGCGCGGCGGCACGCCGATCCAGAGCTCGATCTGGCGCCAAGAGGAGGGCCACTTCAACTTGCCCACCGGCGTCTTCAACGTCAGCCTGGGCATGGTCATGCCCTCGGCGATGGCGCATGCCACGCCGGCGGTGCGCGCTGCGCACATCGCGCCGGCACTGCGTGGCGATCACCTGTGGTGCCCGCTGCTCAGCGAGCCCGGTGCCGGATCGGACCTGGGCATGGCGCGCACCCGCGCCGAGCGCTGCACCGATGGGCGCGAGGGCTGGCTGATCAACGGCCAGAAGGTCTGGACCTCGCTCGCCCAGTTTGCGCAATATGGGCTGGTGCTGGCGCGCACCAACCCCGGCGTGCCCAAGTTCGAGGGCCTGACCACCTTGTTCATCGATATGGCCAGCCCCGGCGTCAGCGTGCGCCGATCCGCCAGATCAGCGGCGAGGCCGAGTTCAACGAGGTGTTCTTCGAGAACGTCTTCGTGCCCGACGCCCAGCGCGCGGGCGCCGAGGGCGCGGGCTGGAAGGTCACGCTCACCGGCCTGATGAGCGAGCGCGTGGCCATCGGCGGCGTAAAGTTGCCGCCCGACCTGTGGCGCATGCTGGCGCAGATGCTGCGTGACACCCGTTCCTCGGCGCCAGCGCGCTGCGCGACGGCCGCTGGCGCTGAGCGCCTGGCCGATCTGTACCTGGCCGCGCAGGGCCTGTGGCTGCTGCAATGCCGCGCGCTCACCGCGCTGGGCAAAGGCCGCGAGCCGGGGCCCGAGATGAGCGGCGCCAAGAATCTGGCCGCGCACACGGTTCAAAGCTTCGCCCGCCTGGCGATCGACCTCCAGGGCCCGCGCGGCGTGCTGGCCGCCACCGAGCTCGGCGAGCAGTTCGCGCTGGTCGAGCGGCTGTGGTTCGGCGCGGCGGCCATGCGCATCGCCGGCGGCACCGACGAGATCGTCAAGAACAGCATCGGCGAGCGGGTGCTGGGCCCGGCCCCCGAGCCGCACCGACAAGGGCGTGCCGTTCGACCAGCTGCCCCGATGAGGCCGGCGCACGCCGTGGTCCGATCGCCGGCCTGCTCGCGCTGCTGGTCTGCGCCGGGCTGGCCTTTGGCGCAGTCCCCGGTCGCGGCACCGACGCCAGCCAGGGGACCGCCGACGTGCGCGCCGCCAATGTCGAGCTGATCGGGAGCATGGCCCACCATGTGGGCACACTGGCCTACCCGGGGCTGGCCGATGGTCGACATGACGCGCCAGATGCACAACGAGACGCACCGCATCGCGCCACAGCAGCCGGTGGCCGCGCCGGTCAACCACTTCCATCGCCGCGAGGCGCTGGTCACGCCGTCGACGTCGGGCGAGCTGCGTGCGCCGAACAACGACACGCTGTACTTCAGCGGCTGGTTCGACCTGTCGGCCGAGCCGGTGATCGTGCAGGTGCCTGACACGGCCGACCGCTACTACACGCTGGCCGTCACCGACTTCTTCAACGAGGTCACGCACCTGGGCCGGCGCACCACCGGCACGCGGGCGCGGGTGTTCGCGCTGGTGGGCCCCGGCTGGACCGGTGAACTGCCGCCCGGGGTGACCGCGGTGCCGCTGGCCACCAGTCAGGTGTGGATCCTGGGCCGAATGCTGGTCGACGGCGAGCGCGACTTTCCGGTGGCGCTGGATCTGGTGCGACGCATCGGGTCGGCGCCGCTTTCGCAATGGCGGCGCGATGCAGCGCCCGCTGTACTGCCCGATGTGCCGTCGCTGCCGGCGGGCCAGCGCCTCGATCCGATGGGCTCGCTGGAGTTCTTCGCGGTGCTCAACCGCTGGCTGCGTGTCAACGCGGCGCGACCCGACGAGGGCGCGTTGCTGGGTCTGTTCGACCAGATTGGCGTCGGGCCGCGCAGCGTGTTCTCTGCCGCTGCGCTGGACGCCGCGACGCGGCGTGGCCTGGAGCGTGCCATCGCCGACGGCCAGGCCTTGCTGAAGGCCTCGGCCCAGCGGCCACTGAAGGACGTGCGCAACGGCTGGATCTTTCCGCTGGCGCTGGCCGACTACGGGCACGACTACCTCTCGCGCGCTGGCGTGGCCTTCGGCGGCTATGCCAATCGGCCCGAGGAGACGGTCTATGTTGCCCGCACCGTGGACGACGCCGGCCGCCTGATGACCGGCGCACGGCGCTACCGGCTGTACTTTCCACCCGGCGGCCTGCCGCCGGTGGGCGCCTTCTGGTCGATCAGCGCCTACGACCTGCGCACGCTGGCGTTGATCGACAACCCGCTGCGCCGCTACAGCCTGGGCGATCGCACGCCGGGCCTGCGCTTGCAGGCCGACGGCTCGCTGGACCTGCGCATCCAGAAGGATCCGCCCGCCGAGGGCCTCGCCAACTGGCTGCCGGTGGGCGAGGGCGCCTACCTGCTGGTGGTGCGCCTGTACGAGCCGCAGGCCGCGGTCTTCGACGGCCGCTACAAGCTGCCGCCGCTGCTCGAGGACTGAGCCGGCGGCGGGGGCCAGCGACGCGCCAGGCCAACGTCCGCGGCCTCGTGCACGGGGCCGCCCTTAGTCCGTTTGCGGGGCGAGACTTGGGGCCTGCGGTGGGACATTGCCTCACGCGCCACCGGCGCCGCGGCCGAGCGGTTCGGCGGCGACGGGCCGGCGCGCGTCAACCCCGCTGCCGCCATGACCAACGCCATCCTCGCCTGGACTGCCCTGCTGCTCGGCCTGATCGGCCTGCTGTTCGCCTGGTGCGGGCTCGTCTCGCGCCACGGCAAGATCGACAAGCTGTCGATGTGGTACCTGGGCTTCGGGCTGCCGGGCAGCGAGCTGTCGGTGATGGTGGCCACGCTGGGCGTGGCGATGGCCGCGGGCTTCTGGGCACTGGGGGTCGCGGATCACCCGGTCGGCCGCGTTGCGCTGGCGCTGCACGGCGTGGCGGTGCTGGCGATGGGCCTGGCGGTCTGGTTGGCTCGCCACACCTTCGAGGTGCTCGATCGGGGCTTGCGGCAGGCCTTCGGCGACGACTACGAAAACGGCATCGCGCCCAGCCGCCGCTCACTGATCAAGCGCAAGCTCGATCCGGCGCGCTGGTGGCGGCCCTTTGCCTTCCAGCAGCCGGGGGTGCAGTGGATCAAGGACATCCCCTACGTGCCCGATGCGCACAAGCAGCAGCGGCTCGACGTGATGGTCTCGGGCGCCCCGGCCGAGGGGCCGCGGCCGGTGCTGCTCAACATCCATGGCGGCGGCTGGATGATCGGCAACAAGGGCACGCAGGCCATGCCGCTGCAGATGCACATGGCGGCCAATGGCTGGCTGGTGGTGGATGCCGACTACCGGCTCAGCCCGGCAGCCCGCATGCCCGATCACCTGGTGGACGTGAAGGCCGCCATCGCCTGGACGCGCGCGCATGCGGCCGAGTACGGCGGCGATCCGCGCTTCATCGCCATCACCGGCGGCTCGGCTGGCGGCCACCTCGTCGCGCTGGCGGCGCTCACCGCCAACCAGCCGGCCTGGCAGCCGGGCTTCGAATCGGCCGACACCCGGGTGCAATTGGCGGTGCCCTACTACGGCAAGTACGACCTGTTGGGCGAAATGGCGCTCGACGAAGGCTTCGAGGAGTTCATGGCCCGCAGCGTGATGCCTGGCCCGCGCGCCCAGCACCCGGAGCTCTGGCGCGCGATGCACCCGGCCAGCCATGCCGCCGCGGTGCCGGCTGCCGAGGCCGCGCCGATGCTGATGCTGCACGGCACCAACGATGTGCTGATCCCGCTGGCCGAGGCGCGCTGGTTCGCCGGCCGCATGCGCCAGGACTACGCCGGCGAGCTCACCACCATCGAGCTGCCGCATGCCAACCATGGCTTCGATGTCTTCCAGTCGCTGCGCGCCGACCTGGCGGTCGAGGCCATGCAGCGCTACCTCGAACTGCAATACGCCCGTTGGTGCCAGCGCCAGGGTGTGACGCCGACACCCGCGGCGCCGGCGCGCCCGGCATGAAGCCCGAGCGATGATCACGCTGCTCGCCGACCGCTGCACCCAGTTCAACCCCTTCGACGACGTGACCGGCCGACCCACCCAGCTTGCCCCTGCGGGTTCCCTTCTCACGGGGCGGCCTGAGCGCCGACGTCGGCATGGCCTCTGCAGATCAGGAACCGTCTCCATGATCGACGACCTCGAACTCGTCGCCAGCCGACTGGCCGACTGGCTCTCGGCGCGCGAACCGTCCGGCATGCCGGTGCGCGTGTCGGGCCTGACTCGCTCGGACGCCGGCTTCTCCAACGTCACGCTGCTGGGCGAGTTGCAGCGCCAGGACGGCGACACGCCCCAGCGCCAGGCGATCGTGCTGCGCGCCCAGCCGGCCGAGCATTCGGTCTACCCCGATTGCGACATCGTGCGCCAGTACCGGGTGATGGAATGCCTGGCCGGCAGCGCGGTGCCGGTGCCGCGGCTGCTGGGGCTGGAAACCTCGACCGAGCCGCTGGGCGCGGCCTTCTTCGTGATGGAGCGGGTGGAGGGCCGGGTGCCCAACGAAAACCCGCTGTATCACCTCGAAGGTTGGCTGCACGACCTGCCCGAGGCCGAGCTGCGCCGGCACTGGTTCGCCGGCATCGATGCCGTGGCGGCGCTGGCGCGCATCGACTGGCGCGAGCGCGGGCTGGGCTTCCTGCAGCCGCCCGCGGGCGTGACGCCGCTGGCGCACCAGCTCGAGTACTACCGCCGGGCGGTGGGGTGGGCCGAATCGCTCGGCCGCCCCTATCCGCACCTGCATGCCGGCCACCGCTGGCTGGTCGAGCACCAGCCAGCCGATGCGCCGATGGCGCTGTCCTGGGGCGATGCCAAGCTGGGCAACTGCGTCTTCCACCAGGGCCGCCTGGCCGCCGCACTCGATTGGGAGCAGGCCACGCTGGCCCATCCGGTGGACGACCTGGCCTGGTGGCTGATGCTCGACGAATCGCTGTGCACCGGCTACGGCCTGCCGCGGCTGGCCGGCCTGCCCGGGCGCGACGAGACGGTGGCGCACTGGGAACGCGCCAGCGGCCATTCGGCGCGCGACCTGCCCTATTACGACGTGTACGCGGCCTGGCGCATGGCCTATGTGATGGCGCGCATCGGCACCGTCTTCACCCAGCGCGGCTGGGTCGCGCCCGAGGCGCAGATGGATCTGCGCAACGGCGGCGCCACGCTGCTGGCGCTGCATGCGCAGCGGCTGGGTTTCTAGCGCAGCCCCGACCCACCGCACGCCCAGCACAGGACACCCCCATCATGGCCGGCAGCATCGGACCCCTCGTCGCCGCCGACGAGTTCTTCCACCACCAGATCGTGCAGACGCATGCCAGCGTGTTGCACAGCGATCCCGCCTGGACTGAGAAGGCCTGCGGCATGGCCTGTGCCCGCGATGGCTCGCTGTCGATCAATTTCGGCTTTGGCAAGTACGTCAATCGCAACGTGGTCGATGGCTATGGCGGCGCCAGCCGCGGTGTCGAGCAGTGGACGGTGCGCGCCAGCCGCGCGCTCGATCGCGACCCCGACCACATCGACGTCGGCCCCTTGCACTTCGAGGTGATCGAGCCGCTGAAGCGGGTGCGCGTCGCGCTCGAGCCCAACCCGGTGCAGCCCCTGGCCTATGAACTGACCCTCGAAGGCTGCCTGCCCTGTGCCGTCGAGGAGCGCGAGGACCGGCGCACCCTCACCGGCTACCGCCACACCGCCGACCAGATCCGCTACCACCAGATCGGCACGGCCAGCGGCTGGGTGCAGCTGGAGGGCCGGCGCATCGACATCGCGCCGGGCGAGTGGGTGATGACGCGCGACCACTCCTGGGGCATCCGCCCGGCGGTGGGCGCGCCGGCCACCGATCTGCAGCCCGAGGCCATGGATGGTGCCGCGCCGCGTGTGCTCGCGGTGTGGAATCCCTTGCTCTTCACCCGGCCCGATGGCTCGCGCTACGGCTTCATGCAGTACAGCCTGCTGTACGAGGGCGAAGGCTGGCGGCACGAGAAGGTGCAGGGCGCCTTCGAGCACCCCGACGGCCGGCGCGAGCCGGTGCGCCGCATCGAGCCGAGGCTGCGCTTCGATCCGCGCAACAAGCGCCTGCTGGGCGGCGAGTTCGTGCTCGACATGGCCGATGGTGTGCAGCGCGTGTTCGAGCTGCGCATGCTGGGCGACACCGGCTTTCACCTCGGTGCAGGGCTGTACCACGGCTTCGATGGCAAGTACCACGGCCAGTGGCGCGGCCCGCTGGCGGTCGAGGGCGAGCACTTTGCCGATTGCGCCCGGCCCGACGCGGTGGCGCGCCTCAACCAGTTCCGCGACGCGTTGATCGAAGTGCGCGACACGGTCACCGGCGCCGTGGGCATCGGCAACTGCCAGACCTGGGTGCAGGGCCGCTGGCCCGAGCTTGGGCTGCCCGAAGGTTGAGCCCGCCGAACCGAACACTCCGAAAGCGCCGATGACCCCACACGACCCCGCCGCCTCCACCCGCGTATCGGCGCGCGGGCACTGGACGCTGCTGCTGCTGCTGCTGGTCTACACGATGAGCTTCACCGATCGGCAGATCATCGGCATCCTGCTGCAGCCGATCAAGCAGGAGTTCGCCGTCTCCGACACCGCGATGGGCCTGCTCTCGGGCCTGGCCTTCGCGCTGTTCTACAGCGTGCTGGGCGTGCCATTGGCGCGTTATGCCGATCGGGCCAACCGGCGCAACTTCATCGCCTGGTGCTGCGGTGCCTGGAGCGTGATGACCGGCCTGTGCGGCATGGCCACCGGCTACTGGAGCCTGGCGCTGGCCCGTGTCGGCGTGGCGGTGGGCGAGGCCGGCGGCACGCCGCCGTCGCTGTCGATGGTGGCCGATCACTACCCGCCGGCGCAGCGCGGCCGGGCGATGAGCGTGTACATGGTCGGGCCGCAACTGGGCATCATCTTCGGCCTTGGCCTGGGCGGCTGGATCGCCCAGCACCACGGCTGGCGCAGCGCCTTCCTGTGGATGTCGGTGCCTGGCCTGGCCCTGGCACTGTTGCTGCGCTTCACCGGCACCGAGCCGGCGCGCGGGGGCTGGGAGACCCGTCGCGTGGATTCGACCACGGCCGGACCCGCGGCCGCGGAGGCCGAGCCCTTCGCCGTGATCGCGCGCGACCTGTGGCGCTCCACCGCCTTCACCCGCGTCACCTGGGCCGGGCTGATGCTGGGCCTGGCCGGCTACGGCATCGGCATCTGGACGCCCTCGTTCCTGGTGCGCTCGCACGGCATGTCGCTGCAGTCGGCCGGCCTCGTGATGGGCCTGCTGGGCGGGCTGGCCGCGGTGGCCGGCTCGCTGATCGGCGGCTGGCTCAGCGACCGGCTGGCGCTGCGCGATGCGCGTTGGCGCCTGGGCGTGCCGGTGCTGGGCGTGGCCATCGCGCTGCCGGCGGGGCTGCTGTTCTACTGCCTGCCGGCCGGCGCCAGCTGGACCCTGGGCGGCCTGGTGGTGCCGCAGTCCATCACCGCCTACCTGGTGTTCGGCATCACCACGGTGTGGTGGATGGCGCCGGTGTATGCGGCCTTGTCCGACATCGTTCCTGCGCATCGCCGTGCCACGGCGATGGCGGTCTTCAACCTCGGCCTGACCATGATCGGCGGCGGCCTGGGTCCGTTGTCGGTGGGCCTGATCAGCGACCTGCTGGTGCCTGCCTTCGGCCAGGAGGCGCTGCGCTGGGCCCTGGCCGCGTCGATGTCGACCTATGCTGTCGGCCTGATTGCGCTGCTGGCGGCGGTGGGTCCTTATGCGAAGCAGAAGGCGGCTGGGTAGAGGATTGGGGGCGGCCGCGCGGTGCCGTCTCCTGCCGAATTGCATTCAAAGCACTGACTTCGTTGCTTCGCCTTGCCGTGCTGGTGCACGGACTTCGGCTTCGCGCCCATTGATCGCATTGACTGCAAATCGGCATCAGGGCGGCGACGCGGGCCAGGCCTGCCGCAGCAGTTTCTTGTCCACCTTGTTCGAGGCGTTGACCGGCAGCGCGTCGACGAAGCGCACGAAGCGCGGCACCTTGTAGTTGGCCATCTGGCCGCGGCACCAGGCGATGCAGCCGGCCTCGTCGAGCGCGGTGCCGCTTCGGCGCACGATCCAGGCGCAACCGACCTCGCCCATGCGCTCGTCGGCCACGCCGATCACCGCCACCTGGGCGATGGCCGGGTGCGGCGCCATCAGGCGCTCGATCTCGGCGGGGTAGCAGTTGAAGCCGCCGGTGATGAACATGTCCTTGAGGCGATCGGTGATGCGCAAGTAGCCGCGTTCGTCCATCACGCCCACGTCGCCGGTGTGCAGCCAGCCCTGCGCATCGATGGCCTCGCGGGTGGCCGCGTCATCCTCGAAGTAGCCCTGCATCACGTGGTAGCCGCGCAGCAGCACCTCGCCGGGCTGGCCGCTCGGCACGCTGGCGCCGTGCTCGTCGGCACAGCGCACCTCGGTGCCGGGCAGGGCCTTGCCACAGGTGGTGGCGATGATCTCGGCACTGTCGGCCGGATCGCACACGGTGGCACAGCCGCCGCATTCGGTCAGGCCGTAGGCGGTGGTGACGTTGCGGATGCCGAGTTCCTCGCGCATGCGCGTGATCAGGATCGGCGGCACGCTGGCCGCGCCGGTGACGGCCGAGCGCAGCGACGAGAGGTCGAACTCGCGCAGCCGCGGATGCGCCAGCATGGCGAGGAACAGCGTGGGCGGCCCGGGCAGGAAGCTGATGCGGTCGCTCTGGATGCGTGCCAGCACCGCGTCGGCATCGAACACCTGCTGCGGATAGACAGTGGCCCCCTGCAGGAAGGCCGCCACCCAGCCGGCCTTGTAGCCGAAGGTGTGGAAGAAGGGGTTGATGATCAGGTAGCGGTCACCCTCGCCCAGACCCACCACGCGTGCCCATTCGCTGAAGGCGCGCAGCGTGGGCCCGTGCCCGGCCATCACGCCCTTGGGCCGGCCGGTGGTGCCGCTGGTGAACATCAGGTCGGCGGTGCTGGCGGCGTTCAATGCCGCCTCGCGGGCATGCACGGCTTCGGCGGGTACGGCCTCGGCGCCTTGCAGGAGCGCCTGCCACGAGGATTCGCCGTCGCGCGGCGGCCGTGCCGCGCCGAGCACGACCAGGTGCTGCAACGTGGCCGGGCGCAGCCCGTCGAGCAGCGCCGGGTAGTCCAGGCCGAGAAACTGGCCGATGCACAGCAGCACCCGGGCGCGGCTGCGCTCGAGCACGTCGGCCGCCTCGCTGCCCTTCATGCGGGTGTTGATCGGCACCAGCACCGCGCCGGCCATGTGCGTGCCACAGGCGGCGAGGATCCATTCGGCCTGGTTCGGCGCCCACAGTGCGACGCGATCGCCCGCCCGGACGCCGAGCGCGATCAAGCCGCGCGCCACGCGCTCGCTCTGGCCGGCCAGTTCGGCGTAGCTCAGTGTCAGCGCGCCGTCGACGATGGCGGCGCGCTGGCCATGGCGGCGCGAGGCCTGGCGGATCATCTGGGGCAGGGTCTGCGCCGTCTCGGTCATGATGGGTCTCCGTGGCCGGGCGTTGTTCGGCGGATGTCAATCGGCGGTTGTCATTCGGCGAATCGCACGCGCACCACGGGGCTTTGCGGCACCGCTTGGCACGCCAGCGTCCAGCCGCGCGACAGGTCTTTCTGGTCGAGGGATTCGTTGATGCGCAGGTGCACCGTGCCTTCGGTCACCTGGCACATGCACGAAGCGCACAGGCCCGCCTTGCAAGAATGCGGCAACTCGATGCCTGCGCGCAGCGCGGCGTCCAGGATGGTCTCCTGCCCGCCGCAGGTGATGCGGTGCAGTTGTCCCTGGTGCGCGATCTCGACCTCGGCCTGCGCGACCGCAGCGGGTGCGGCCGCGGCAGCAGCGGCCGCCGCCTCTTCCTCGTCGGGCAGGGACACGAAGCGCTCCACATGCACCCGCGCATCGGCCAGGCCGATGGTGCCCAACGCCGACGCGGCGGCGTCCATGAACGGACCCGGGCCGCAGATGAAGGCCTGCTCGGGCCTGAAGGAGCGCGCCAGTTCGGCGAGTTGGCCCGGCGCGGGCACGCCCTGCACCGAATCGAGCCAGTGGATCACCGTGAGCCGTTCGGGCTGCGACGCCGCCAGGGTGTTGAGCTCCTGGCGGAAGATGACCGAGCGTTCGTCCCGGTTGGCATAGATCAGCAGCACGTGCCCGCTGCCCTGGGCCAGCACCGCACGCAGGATCGAGTACACCGGCGTGATGCCGCTGCCGCCGGCAAGCAGCACGGTGCGGCCGTCCAGGCTCCGGGGTGTGAACACACCGGCTGGGGGCAGCACTTCCAGGGTTGATCCTGGCACCACCCGATCGCACAGCCAGTTCGAGCCGCGGCCACCGGTCACGCGCTTGACGGTGACGCGCAGGCCATCGTCCAGGCCCGGCGTGCTCGACATCGAGTAGCAGCGCGGCACATGCCGGCCACCGATGGCCAGGCGCAGGGTCAGGAATTGGCCAGGGCGATAGCGAAAGCGCTCCGCGTCCGCTGCAGGCACTTCGAAGACGATGCTCTTTGCATCGTGTGTCTCGGCCACGACCGCGCGCACCCGCAGCGGGTGCCAGCGCGAGGGGTCGACCCCGCTCATGTCGTGCGCTGCCCAGTGGCCGGGTCTGCCTTCACAGGCCCATTCCCAGCACGCCGTTGTCCACGCGCATTTCGGCCCCATTGACCGCCTTGGCATCGCTGCTGAGCAGGAAGGCCACCACGGCCGCCACCTCGGACGGCATGCAGGCGCGGCCCTTGGGGTTGCGCTGCGGGTCGTACAGCAGGTGTTGCGGCTTGAAGCCGGGGGGCGCGTCCTTCAGGCTGGCCTCCATCATCGGCGTCCAGATGCCGTCGGGGTGCACCGAGTTCACGCGCAAGGCCGAGCCACTCTTGCGGCAGTACAGCGCTGCGGCTCGCGTCACCGCCGCCACCGCGGCCTTGGACGCGCTGTATCCGGCATAGCCGTCGATGGGCAGCCAGCTGGAGACCGAGGCGATGTTGACGATGGCGCCACCGCGCGTCTTCATCGCGCGCACGCCGGCCTGGGTGCCCAGGAACACCGAATCGGCGTTCACCTGCATCAGCCTGCGCCACTGCGCCAGCGTCAGCGATTCGATGGTGCCCGGGATCAGGATGCCGGCGTTGTTGACCAGCGCGTCCAGCGGGCCGAGTTGCTGCTGCACCGCCTCGACCACGCGAGCCCAGTCGGCCTCCTCGGCCACGTCGTGGCGCAGGAAGAGGGCACCCGCGCTCAGCTCGGCCGCCACCGCATGGCCGCCTTCCTCGTTGAGATCGGTGATGGCCACGCGGGCGCCTTCGCCCGCCAGGCGCAGCGCGATCTCGCGGCCGACGCCGCTGGCGCCGCCAGTGATCAGGGCCACCTGGCCTTCGAATCGTCGGCTCATGAAGTTTCCTCAGTGGAGGGTGAAGGGCGGGCCGAGGCGGCAGCACCGGCGCGGCGCCCGGAGAAGACGCAATCGGCCAGCGACAGGCCGCTCATGTAGCGCGACGAGGGGATGCCCACCGCGGCGCGGCCGGCGGCATACAGGCCGGGGATGTCGCGCCCGGCCTCGTCGCGCACATGCCCGTCGGCCTCGTTGACGCGCAGGCCGCCCAGCGTGATGGTGGCCAGCGGGAACAGCGGTGCGCCGATGGAGATGTCGAGCGCGTAGTAGGGCCCCTGGCGCAGCGCCTGGCGCATGTCGGGCGACTTTCCGACCTCATCCTCGGCACGGCCGTCGGCGGCGGCGTTGTAGCGCTCGCAGGTGCCTTGCAGCACGGCAGGATCGGCGCCGATCTTGCCGGCCAGCGCCTGCAGCGTGGGCGCCTTGCGCGCGCCCAGCAGCATCATGCCCAGCGCTGGCAGCGCCTGGAAGGCCCACAGACCACCGAACAGGCATTCGCGGATCGATTGCCGGCGCAGGGCCTTGTCCAGGATCAGCCAGGCCTTGCCGCCATGGTGCTCGACCATGGCATGGCCCAGCGTGGCGCCGTAGACCTGCTCGTTGCAGAAGCGCTCGCCCTTGGCGTTGACCGCCACGCCGCGCGGCCAGCTGTAGGGCGGGGTGATGAAGCGCCAGGCCGACACGCGGTCCAGGTGCTCGGTGGCCCCGCCCACGCTGGCACCCAGTTGGATGCCACTGCCGTCGCAACCGGCATGGCCGTTCTTGTAGCCGCGCGCGTACTTCGGCGCATGCTGCTTGACCATGGCGCGGTTGAAGACGAAGCCGCCGGTAGAGAGCACCATGCCCTGGTGCGCGCGCACCAGGATCGGACGGGCCTCGGCCTGCTCGATGGCCGCGGCCTCGCGCCGCCAGCCCTCGGCGGCCGCGGCGCGCCAGTTGCGCAGGCGGTTGGCCTTCTCGTTGAGCTGGGCATGCCGGCGTGCGGCATCGGTGCCGGGCGGCACCTGCCAGACCTCCGCGCCCAGGATGCGTCCGCTGCCGGTCTCGCGCACCAGGCGCCGCACGCAGGCCTGCTGCAGCGTGCGTGCGCCGCTGGCCAGCGTGGCCGCGCGCAAGGCCGCGTAGAGCGTGGCACCGGCCTGGCCCTTGGCCAGCGTGCGGTGGCCGCGCGGTGCCGGCGGGTTGGGGCCTGCATAGGCCGGCACCACCTCATTGCCCGAGTAGTACAGGTAGCAGCCGTCCGGCGGGTACGAGGTCTTGTGCGGTGGCATCTGCGCACCGAAGCGAGCGCCATGCCGCTCGAGCCAGGCCAGGTTGGCCACGCTGTCGCGACAGAAGCGGCCCAGCGTCTGGTCGGAGACCACGCCCTGCACCTCGTGCCGCAGGTAGTCGGCCATCGCCTCGGGCGAATCGTTGAACCCCGCCTGCTGCTGGTAGGGCGTGCCGCCCCCGGCATAGACCACGCCGCCCGACAAGGCACTGGCACCGCCTCCCTCGAAGCGGTCGATCACCAGCACCCGGGCCCCGCGCTCGCGGGCCTCGATGGCAGCGCAGGCGCCCGCCGCGCCCCAGCCCACCACCACCACGTCGGCCTCGTCGGCCCATTTCAGCTCGGCGGCACTGCCGACCTCGAGCGGTGGCTCGGTCGGGGTGACGGTGTCGGTGGGGCGGCGGGCGTCGCCGGCGGGCTTGTTCATGCCGGTGAGTCCAGCAGCTCGGTGTGCGCCAGCGGGATCGGCTGGCCGGCCATGCGCGCCGCGGCGCGGTAGGCGAAGGCCATCGCCGGGCCGAGCGTCGACCCGGCACCGGGGTACGCCGGCCCCATCACCGAGGCGGCGTTGTTGCCCACGCTGTACAGGCCGTCGATCGGCCGGCCCTGCTCATCCAGCACGCGTGCATCCGGGTCGGTGAGCAGGCCGCCTTTGGTGCCGAGCTCGCCCGGCCACAGCCGGATGGCGTAGAACGGCGGTTTGCCGATGGCGCCGAGGTTCGGGTTGGGCCGAACGTTGACATCGCCGTAGTAGCGGTCGAAGACGTTGCCGCCGCGGCCGAACTCGGGGTCCACGCCGCTGCGGGCGAAGTCGTTCATGCGTGCCACGCTGGCGGCCAGGCCCGTGGCATCGACGCCAATCTGGCCGGCCAGGCCTTGCAGCGTCGAATCCTTCCAGTACACCGCGCTGAGCCAGCTCTTGCGCAGCCGCTCGTCGGGCACCGCCTCGCCGGGCGCGAGCGGGCCGATCGGGTACTTGCGACGGAACTCGGCATCGAAGACGATCCAGGCCGGGATCGCGCCGCCCATGCGCGCGTGCTCGTTGCGCATCGCCTGCTGGAACTCGAGGTAGGCGCAGGATTCGTTGACGAAGCGCTGCCCGGCCGCATTGACCACCAGGCAGCCCGGCAGCGAGCGCTCGATGAAGAGCACGCGGTAGCGGTCTTCCTTGGTGACGAACAGCGTCGGTGCGCCCCAGGTCAGGTCCATCAGGTGCAGCGCGCCGCCCGCCTCGGCGCCCGCCTGGATCGCCTCTCCGGTATTGCAGCCGGGCGGCGAGGCCGTCCAGGCCTGGTCGGTGGGCTGCGGCAGGTACTGCTCGCGCATCGCCTGGTTGCGCTCGAAGCCGCCGGCCCCGAGCAGCACGCCCTTGGTGGTGCGCACGGTCACCGCCTGGCCCTGGCGCTGCACCACCGCACCGGTGACGCGGCCGCCTTCGGTGGTGAGCGACTGCAGTGGCGCCTCGAGCCACAGGTCGATGCCGCGCTGTCGCAGCGCGGTGAACAACGCCCCCATCAGCGCCTGGCCGCCGGTCAGGCGCCGGTCGCGCCGGGTCTTGTTGCGCCACGGGTAGTCGATGAGGTAGCGCAGCATGATCCAGCTGAGCAGGAACTTGGCCTTGCGCTCGCGCGCCAGGATCGAGCGCGCCTCGAAGGCATTGAGCTGCATGCGGCCGAAGATCAGCTGCCCCGGGTTGGTGGGGCGCAGCTGCTCCAGCGCCTCGTGGCCCAGGCGCCGGGCGTTGAAGTCCAGCGGATCCATGGTGCGGCCGCCGGGCCGCGCGCCGGCCATCGCCGGGTAGTAGTCGGCGTACTTGGCCATGGCACGGAACTTCACGCCGATGCCGTCCAGATAACGTGCCAGCTCGGGGGCCGTCTCGAGGTAGGCCAGGATGCGCTCGTCGCTGGCCTGGCCGCGGGCGCAGGCCTTGACGTAGCCGAAGGCCGTGGCCAGGTCGTCGTCGATGCCCACCCGCTTCATGTCGTGGTTGCAGGGCACCCAGATCGCGCCGCCCGAGGTGGCCGAGGTGCCGCCGACGAGTGCCGTCTTCTCGATCACCAGCGTGCGCAGCCCCAGGTCGGCAGCGCGGATCGCGCCCAGCAGCGCACCGGCGCCCGAGCCGACGACCAGCAGGTCATAGTCGTGTTCCAAGACGGTCATCCGTGTTGAGCGCCCGCCGCGCCTTGGCGCGGTCGGGCCGATGGCCCGCGCGGGCCCAAGGCTGCCTCAGCCCGGGCCCCGCAGGCCTGCGCGTGCGGTGTCACCTCGCCTCAGACGAAGGGATCGGTGTTCTCCAGCCCGAGCATCACCGCGCCATGCAGCCGTGCGAAGTGGTCGGTGTTGTTGGCGATGTGCCCACGGGCCACATGCATGTCGCGGAAGATGCGCTCGATCGGGTTGCTGCGGTACACGCCATTGGCGCCGCAGGCGCGCATCAGGTCGTTCACCCGCTCGGCGGTGATCTTGGCCACCGACGAGGCTTGCGCGCGCTGCAGCAGACGCTCTTCGACCGGCATCTTCTCGCCGGTCCTGGCGCACTCGACGATGCGTGCGTAGTTGCGGAACATCACCAGCTTGAGCTGGTCCGAGGCCATCATCGCCTCGCTCACCGCCTGCTGCGCATTCACGTCCTCGGCGGTCTTGGAACCATGCTTGCCCACATGGGCCGAGGCGCGCACGCGGAAGTGCCCGATCGCGCCGTCCAGCGCGCCCAGGCAGGCGCTGGAGACCGCCCGCTGAAACACCTGCGTAAAGGGGATGCGGTAGAGCCAGCCGGGGTTGGTGGCGCGGCCCGGGCAGCCGGCGTCGCTGTGGTCATTGGTGCGCTGGGTGCGGTGCTCGGGCACGAAGGCGTTGTCCACCACGATGTCGTGGCTGGCCGTGGCGCGCAAGCCCAGCACGTCGAAGTTGTGCACCACCTTGTAGTCGCTCTTGGGCAGCAGGAAGGTGCAGTGCTCCAGCGCACCGGAGCCGTCCTTCTTGGGCAGCAGGCCGCCCAGGAAGATCCATTCGCAATGCTCGACGCCGCTGGACCAGCTCCAGTGGCCGCTGAGGCGGTAGCCGCCCTCGACCTTCTGGGCCTTGCCCACCGGCATGTAGGTCGAAGCGATCAGCGTGGTCGGGTCCTTGCTCCACACATCGTGCTGCGCCTGCTCGGGGAACAGCGGCAGCTGCCAGTTGTGCACCCCGATCACGCCATAGATCCAGGCGGTGGCCATGCAGCCTTCGGCCAGGGCCATCTGGACGCGGTAGAAGACCCGCGGATCCATCTCGTGGCCGCCGTAGCGCTTGGGCTGCAGCACCTTGAACAGGCCCGCTTCGGCGATCTCGCGCACCGACTCGACCGGCACGATGCCGTTGCGCTCGGCATCGAAGGCGCGCCCGGCCAGCTTCGGCGCGAGTGCGCGGGCCCGCTCGATCAGCTCGATGGCTTCGGGGGTGAGGTATTCGTTGGAGATCTGGGTGGCACGGACATAGTCCGGCACGGTGGCGGTCGCGGTCATGGCGGGTTCCCTCTCAGGCGATGGTGGATCGTTGCACCCGGGTGCGTGAGCGCAATCGTCTGAACGGACTAACGCCAGCGGCGTGTCATTCGCCCGGGCTGCGAAGGCCGCGTCCGAGCGGCCTGCCATCGTCCGACTGAGGGATACGACGCGCAGCGCAAGCGGTCATGCTGCGTGCTCCCACAGCCCACTTCGTTTCGAGGCCCCGATGGACTCTGCCCCGACCTTCGACCCCAAGGATTTTCGCCAGGCCCTGGGCATGTTCGCCACCGGGGTCACCATCGTCACCGCGCGTGCGGCCGACGGCTCGCCGGTGGGCATCACCGCCAACAGTTTCAACTCGGTCTCGATGCATCCGCCGATGGTGCTGTGGAGCCTGGCTCGCAATGCACGCAGCCTGCCGGTGTTCGAGGCGGCCGAGCAATGGAACGTGCACATCCTGGCCAACCATCAGGAGCCACTGTCGAACCGTTTCGCCAGGGCCGGCGAGGACAAGTTCGGGGGCCTGGCCCTGGACCTGGGCCTGGGTGATGCGCCCTTGATTCCCGGCTGCAGCGCGCGCTTCCAGTGCCGCACGGCGTTCCGCTACGACGGTGGTGATCACGTCATCTTCGTTGGCGAAGTGCTGGCCTACGATCGCAGCGACAGCGCTCCGCTGCTGTATGTCACCGGCGGCTATGCGCTGGCCGCGCGCAAGGCCGGCGCGGTCTCCACCGACGCTGCGGCGACGCTGGGCGACGCGCCGTACTCCGAAGACCTGCTGGGCTACCTGCTCGGGCGCGCGCACTTCCAGTTCATGGCCGGTTTCCGGCGCACGCTCAACGAGCGGCGCCTGTCGGATGCCGACTTCTTCGTGCTCTCGCTGCTGTCGGTGCGCGATGGCCTGTCCGCGGCCGAGGTCGCCGGGCACATCGCCTACACCGGCATCGACATCGGCAGCGTGGCGCTGCGCTCGCTGGCCGATCGCGGGTTGCTCGATGACGCGGCGCTGGCCGAGGGGCGGCATGTGCTCAGCCAGGCCGGCAGCGATGCCATCCTGCATGTGTTGGCGGCGGCCAAGTCGGTCGAGGCGGGTCTGGCCGATCGGATGGGCGAATCCGAACTCGTCGCCTTGCGAAACCTGCTCAAGCGCACCATCCTGGCCAGCGATCCGGGGCTGCCCAAGCTCTGGACCGGAGGCGCCGGCCCCGCCTGATACCGATCCCGTCACGCCCGCGCCCCCGTGCGCCGGGCGTTCTTAGTCCTTCCAGACGATGCCCGCGGCGCTCGCTCTGGCAACCATCACGCCGCCACAGCAACAGGAGCCCTGGGCATGGAAAAGTTTCAGATGTTCATCAACGGCGCGTATGTCGACGCCGTCGGCGGCCGCACCATGCCGGTGGTCGATCCCGGCACCGGGGAGACCTTCGCCCAGGTGCCCTGCGGTGACGAGCGCGATGTGCATGCTGCGGTGATGGCGGCGCGCGAGGCCTTCGAGAGCGGCGTGTGGAGCGGCATGACGCCGCAGGCCCGCGCCCAGGTGCTGATCCGCTTCGCCGACCTGGTGGAGTCGCAGTCCGGCCGCATCGCGATGGCCGACAGCCGCAGCAACGGCGGCACCGTGGCCTGGGTCGGCGGCGGGCTGTGGGTGGCCGCGAACTCGATGCGCAACATGGCCTGGTACGCAGCCAACAAGTTCGTCTGGGAAGAAGAGGTTGCCGTCTCGGGCTCGGTGTACGCCTTCGGCACCAACCGCATCCGCCGCGAGCCGATCGGCGTGTGCGCCGCGATCGCGCCGTGGAACGTGCCCTACATGATGGCGCTGTGGAAGATCGTTCATGCGCTGGCGATGGGCAACACCATCGTGCTCAAGCCGGCCTCGACCACGCCGCTGTCGGCGCTGATCTTCGCCGGCCTGGCCGAGCAGGCCGGCATCCCCAAGGGCGTGCTCAACGTCATCACCGGGCCGGGCGCGTCGATGGGCGAGGCGCTGTGCACCCACCCCGAGGTGGACAAGATCTCGCTCACCGGCAGCAGCGACGTGGGCAAGCGCATCATGGCGCTGGCCGCCGGCTCGCTGAAGAAGGTCTCGCTCGAGCTGGGTGGCAAGTCGGCCAGCATCGTGCTCGCAGACGCCGACCTCGACGTGGCGGTGGACGGTGCCATCGCAGGCAATTTCCAGAACTGCGGGCAGGTCTGCGTCTCCGGCTCGCGGCTGTTGGTGGCGCGCTCGCTGCACGACGAGTTCGTGCAGCGCCTCGTGCGCCGGCTGCAGGACATGCCGGTGGGCTACCAGCTGATGCCCGGCAACAAGATGGGCCCGGTGGCCAGCGCAAAGCAGTTCGAGACCGTCAGCAAGTACGTCGCCATCGGCCAGGCCGAGGGCGCCAGGCTGGCCTGCGGCGGTGCGCCGCTGTCGGTGCCCGGCTTCGAAGGTGGCTGCTACTACCAGCCCACGGTCTTCACCCATGTGCGCAACGACATGCGCATCGCGCGCGAGGAGATCTTCGGCCCGGTGCTGGTGGTCATCCCGTTCGACAGCGAGGACGAGGCGGTGGCCATCGCCAACGACAGCGACTTCGGCCTGGCCGGCGCAGTGTGGTCGCGCGACCTGCAGCGCGCGCGGCGCGTGGCCGAGCGCGTGCGCACCGGCACGCTGTGGATCAACGATGTGTCGGTGCTGTCCGACTTCACCCCCTTCGGTGGCTACAAGACCAGCGGCATCGGCCGCGAGTTCGGCGACGAGGGCCTGAAGGCCTACACCCAGAGCAAGGTCATCTACACCTCCAACGAAGGCCAGCCGCAGCGCGGCACCTTCAAGTCGGTGCTGCCCTACGGCCCCAATGCGGCCTTCGCCTTCCACCAGCCCACCAAGCTCGTCTGCGGCCCGCGTTCCATCGCCAACCTGCACAACGAGCTGCGCCTGCTCGGCGCGAAGCGCGCGGTGCTGATCACCGACCCGGGGCTGCGCGCTGCCGGGGTGGTGGATGCGGTGCTGCAATCGGCCGATGGGCGCATTGCCGGGGTGTTCGACGGCGTGGTGCCCGACCCCACCTACGAATGCGCCGATGCGGCCATCGCCTACTGCCGCCAGGTGGGCGCCGACGGGCTGGTCAGTCTGGGCGGTGGCAGTTCGATCGACACCGCCAAGCTGACGCTGGTGGCACTGACCAACGGCGGCTCGGCGATCGAGAACATGGGCCTGCTGCGGCTGGATGCGCCGCTGCTGCCGCACGTCGCCATCCCCACCACGCACGGCACCGGCAGCGAGGTGACGCTGGGCGCGGTGATCACCAATGCGCAATTGCATCGCAAGTTCTTCGTCGCCGATCCGCACCTGATCCCCAAGGTGGCCATCCTCGATCCGACGCTGGTCACCGGGCTGCCGCGCAGCATCACCGTGGGCACCGGCATGGATGCGCTGACCCATGCCATCGAAGGGCTGGTCACGCCCGGTGCCAATCCGATCACCACCGCGCTGGGCCTGCAGGCGGTGCGCCTGGTGGCCCAGCACCTGCCGCGCGCGGCCGAGAACGGCCAAGACCTCGAGGCTCGGCAAGGCATGCTGGTGGCCTCGACCTTGGCCGGCATCACGCTCGGGCCGGGCCTGGGCATCGCGCACAGCTTCGCGCACACCGTGGGCACGCTGTTCGGCGTGCACCATGGCACCGGCTGCGGCATCGGCCTGCCGCCGGCCATGCGCTTCAACCGCGAACATGCCACCGCGGCCTTGGGCCAGATCGCCCAGGCGCTGGGTGTGGACACGCGCGGCATGGAGCCGCTGGCCGCCGCCGACGCCGCGGCCGACGCGGTCGATGCGCTGATGCAGCGCATCGGTGCGGCACGCCGCCTGAGCGACCTGGGCTTCAAGGCCGAGGACATCGCCGCACGCATGGCCGAGCTCATCGGCGGCACGATGAGTGACCTGAACGGCGGCACAAACCCGCGGCCGATCATCGATCCGCAGGCCGTGGCGGCCTTCGTGCAGTCGGTGATCTGAGCTTGTCGAGCCGTTGCGGCGCCGGGTGGGCGCCGCAGCCGCCCGGCCCTACTTTCGAAGGCACTTCATGAATCTCCCCGCTTCGCCCATTCCCGTCGGACGCCACGTCGACATCGCCCCGGTGGCCGGCGCGCCGCAACGCGTGCACTTCCATGACGTGGGGCGCGGCCCGGTGGTGATCTTCCTGCACGGTGCGGGCGGCGGCGCCAGCGGCTACAGCAATTTCAAGGGCAACTACCCCGAGTTCGCGGCCGCGGGCTTCCGCTGCATCGTGCTCGACCTGCTGGGCTTCGGCCTGTCGAGCAAGCCCGACATCCCGATGTACGACCTCGACTTCTTCGTCGCCGGTGTCAAGGGCCTGGTCGATGCGCTGGGGCTGAAGGACATCACCCTGCTGGGCAACTCGCTGGGCGGCGCGGTGGCACTGGGCTATGCGCTGGCCTACCCGGACGAGGTCAAGCGCCTGGTGCTGATGGCCCCGGGCGGCGTGGAAGACCTGGACACCTACCTGGCCATGCCCGGCATCGCCAACATGTTCGCGGTCTACAAGGCCGGCAAGAGCGGGCCCGAGGCCATGCGCGAGGTGATGCGGCTGCAGCTGTTCGACCCTGCACTGCTCACCGACGAGATCATCAACGAGCGCGCCCCGATCGCGGCCACGCAGACACAGGCCGCACGCTCGGTGATGAAGGTACCCAACATGACCGACCGGCTGCACGAGCTGCGCTGCCCGATCTTCGGCTTCTGGGGCGTGAACGACCAGTTCAACCCGGTCGGCGGCGCGATGAAGATCGTCGAGAACGCGCCGCAGGCGCGCATGGTGCTGGTCAATCGTTGTGGCCACTGGGTGCAGGTCGAGCATCGCGAGATGTTCAACCGGCAGTGCCTCGATTTCCTGCGTCATGGTTGAGACCATGGGGCCCGTTCGCATGCTGCTCGGGCTGCTGCTCGGCCTGTTCGCCGCCGCTGCGGCGCCTGCGGCCGACCCGCCGCGCCATCCGCACCTCGCGGCGGACGTGTACGCCATCACACACGTCGACGCCTCGCAAAGCGATGCCATTCCCTACGCCGTGCCGCGTGGCACCTTCCGGATCGACCTCAAGCAACTGAAGCAGATCCCCGGCGGCCCGGTCAACAACATGACCTACGCCGCCGCGGTGCCGGGCTTCATGTGGTCGGTGTCGACCGACCGCGTCGCCTACATCGATGCGCGCGACGGCCGCTGGGAGCTGGTCACCGACATCGACCTGCCGGGCGCGCAGCGTCGCGACGCCGCGACGTTGCGGCGCATCGTCGACACGCGCTATACCAGCATCGAGCAGGCCGAGCAGGTGTTGCGCCAGGCGCTCGGCCCGCGGCCCGGTGCGCTGCTGCCGGCCGGCGTGTACTCGCTGGTCGATGCCGACAACGTCGTCTGGTCCAACGCCGGCACCTGGGTGTCTGCCATCGGCCTGAAGAATGCCGCCGATCCGAAGTCGGGGCTGGAGGTCAAGCGGCGCTTCGACATGGCCACCGTGCTCGAGCCCGATGATTTCGGTCCGCCATACGGTCGCTTCATCTCGCTCGTCGGCATGGGCCTGACCTGGAGCGGGCAGCTGGTGGTGGGGTCGACCAACGCCATCGCGGTGCTGGACCGCAGCCTTGAAGGCCGGCCGCAGGTCTACCGATTCCCGCCCGGGCAGATGGCGACCAACTCGTTTGCCACCGATGAGCGCAATGCGATCTACGTCGCCACCGGCAGCAAGACGCCCCGCCGACCAGGACTGATGATGAAGCTCGCCTGGACCGGCAGCCGGATCTCCGATGCCGAGGCCGACGGCGGCTGGGTCGCCGAGTACGAGGGCGGCGACTGGCCGCCGGCCATCAAGGCCGGCACCGGCACCGGATCCACACCGACCTTGATGGGATTCGGCGCAGACGAGGACCGCCTGGTGCTGATCACCGACGGTGCCAACCGCATGAAGCTGGTCGGCTTCTGGCGCGACGCCATTCCCGCCGGACACAAACCGCCCGATGGCGCACGTTCGCCGCGCGTTGCGGCACAGCTGCCCATCACGGCCGGACTGCCGGCCGACACGCCGTGGGTCCAGTCGGAGCAGTCGGTGGTGGTGCACGGCTGGGGCGCATTCGTCGTCAACAACCTCGCGACCAAGGGCCACCCCGACCGCATCATCGACGTCTTCACGATGGGCCCGGTGCACGAGCCGGCGCGCGGCGTCGAGCGCGTGCGCTGGGACCCTGCCTCGCGCACCCTGCGATCGGTATGGACGCGCGCCGATGTCGTGTCCGCCAGCATGGTTCCGATCGTCAGTCGGCCCTCGGGCATCGTGTTCGTCAACGGCTATGCGGCACGGGAGGGGTGGGAGGTCACCGGACTCGACTGGGAGACCGGCGCAACCGTATTCCGCACGGTCTTCGGGTCGGGCAACGATGGCAACGGCGCCTACGCGATCCTGCAGTTCCTGGCCAACGGCGACCTCTTGTTCAATTCGGTGGGCGGTCCGTTCCGCATCCCCCTGCGCTAAAGACATGGACGAAACCCTGATCAACCAGTTTGGCGACGAGCTCCATGCGGCGCTGCGCGCGCGCCGCACGCTGGCACCTCTGACCCAGCGCCACCCCGGCATCACGGTCGACGACGCCTATCGGATCTCGCTGCGCTTCCTCAGCCGTCGCGAGCGCGACGGCGAACGCGTCATCGGCAAGAAGATCGGCGTCACCAGCAAGCCGGTGCAGGACATGTTGGGCGTGTTCCAGCCCGACTTCGGTTTTCTCACCGACGCGATGCAGGTGGCCGACGGCGCCAGCGTGAGCCTGGTGCGCGACGGGCTGATCCAGCCGCGCGCCGAGGGCGAGATCGCCTTCATGCTCAAGGCCGACCTGCGCGGCCCCGGCGTCACCCGCGAGCAGGTGCTGGACGCCACCGCCTGGGTCGCGCCGTGCTTCGAGATCGTCGACTCGCGCATCCACGACTGGAAGATCCGCATCCAGGACACGGTGGCCGACAACGCCTCATGCGGCGTGTTCGTCGTCGGCGCGCAGCGCACCGATCCGCGCGCGCTCGACCTGGCCGCCGCGGCGATGCAGATGTGGAAGAACGGCCAGCCCTGCGGCAGCGGCATCGGAAGCGCGGTGCAGGGCCACCCGGCCGAGGCGGTGGCCTGGCTGGCCAACACGCTGGGCGGCTGGGGCATCCCGTTCCTGGCCGGCGAGCTGATCCTTTCGGGCTCGTTGGCGGCGCTGGTGCCCGCGGCGCCCGGCGATCGCTTCAGGATGCAGATCGAGGGCCTGGGCGGCTGTTCGATCGCGTTCGAGGCCTAGGCAAAGCCATCCCTCCGACCTGCTGCCCTCTGGGCGGTCGATGTCTCCATCCCTACCTCACGCTGGACATTTCCGTATGAGCAGAAGAATCAAGTGTGCCGTCATCGGCCCAGGCAACATCGGCACCGACCTGCTGATGAAGTTGCAGCGCAGCCCCGTGCTCGAGCCGGTGTGGATGGTGGGCATCGACCCGGATTCCGATGGCCTGAAGCGCGCCCGCGAGATGGGCATCAAGACCACCGACCAGGGCGTCGACGGCCTGCTGCCGCATGTGCTGGCCGACGGCGTGCAGATCGCCTTCGACGCCACCAGCGCCTATGTACACGCCGAGAACTCGCGCAAGCTCAACGCGCTGGGCGTGATGATGATCGACCTGACCCCGGCGGCCATCGGCCCGTTCTGCGTGCCGCCGGTGAACCTGCGCGAACACGTCGGAAAACGTGAAATGAACGTCAACATGGTCACCTGCGGCGGCCAGGCCACCATTCCGATGGTGGCGGCGGTCTCAAGGGTGCAGGCCGTGTCGTACGGCGAGATTGTGGCCACCGTCTCCAGCCGTTCGGTGGGGCCGGGCACGCGCAAGAACATCGACGAGTTCACCCGCACCACCACCGCCGGGGTCGAGCGCATCGGCGGCGCGCAAAAGGGCAAGGCCATCATCGTCATCAATCCGGCCGAGCCGCCGCTGATCATGCGCGACACGGTGCACTGCCTGACGGTGGAGCGCCCCAAGGCGGCGCAGATCGAGGAATCGGTGCACGACATGATCCGCGAGGTGCAGCGCTACGTGCCGGGCTACAAGCTGGTCAACGGCCCGGTGATCGATGCCGACACCCACCGCGTCTCGATCTACCTCGAGGTGGCCGGCCTGGGCGACTACCTGCCCACCTATGCCGGCAACCTGGACATCATGACGGCCTCGGCCACCCGCACTGCGGAGATGTTTGCCGAAGAAATCCTCTCGGGCGCGCTGACGCTCGAGCCCGTGACCGCCTGATGGGCCCGACAGGAGCAACACCAATGAAGAGCGCACTCGAAGGCCGCAAGATCACGCTGCACGACATGACGCTGCGCGACGGGATGCATCCCAAGCGCCACCAGATCACGCTCGATCAGATGAAGGCCGTGGCCCAGGCGCTGGACGCGGCCGGCATGCCGCTGATCGAGATCACCCATGGCGACGGCCTGGGCGGGGCCTCGGTCAACTACGGCTTCCCGGCGCACAGCGACGAGGAGTACCTGGGCACGGTGATCCCGCTGCTCAAGCACAGCAAGGTCTCGGCGCTGCTGATCCCCGGCATCGGCACCATCGACCACCTGCACATGGCGCGCGACCTGGGCGTGCACACCATCCGCGTGGCCACCCATTGCACCGAAGCCGATGTGAGCGAGCAGCACATCGCGCTGGCGCGCAAGATGGAAATGGACACGGTGGGCTTCCTGATGATGGCCCACATGAACAGCCCGGAAGGCCTTGTCAAGCAGGCCCTGCTGATGGAGAGTTATGGCGCCAACTGCCTGTACGTGACCGACTCGGCCGGCACCATGCTGCCCGACGACGTGCGCGCGCGCATCACCGCGGTGCGCCAGGCGCTCAAGCCCGAGACCGAGCTGGGCTTCCATGCCCACCACAACCTGGCCATGGGCATCGCCAACTCGCTCACCGCCGTCGAGTGCGGTGCCAACCGCATCGATGCCGCCTCGGCCGGCCTGGGCGCTGGCGCCGGCAACACGCCGATGGAGGTGCTGGTGGCCGTGTGCGAGCGCATGGGCATCGCCACCGGCGTGGACCTCTGGAAGATCCAGGACGTGGCCGAGGACCTGGTGGTGCCGATGATGGACTTCCCGATCCGCATCGACCGCGATGCGCTCACCCTGGGCTACGCCGGCGTCTATGGCTCGTTCCTGCTTTTCGCCAAGCGTGCCGAGAAGACCTACGGCGTTCCGGCCCGCGAGATCCTGCTCGAGCTCGGCCGGCGCAAGCTGGTCGGCGGCCAGGAGGACATGATCGAGGACGCTGCCATCACCATGGCGCGCGAACGGGGGCTGCGGGCCTGAAGGGCGGTCGGCCGCTCTCACAGGGGCGGTTTGACCGACGCCGGCCAGGCCTCGTCGGCCGGGGCGCGCAGCGTCGGCTTGAACGGCCACCCGTCGAGAGCCGCCGCCAGGCGACCGAGTTCGCCCCCGGGGATCTCGCGACCTTCGACGACAACCATGGGCACTCGATGCTTCACGTTGGGAATGCTGCCGGCAGTCGCGCGCGGGATCAGGTGATCTTTCAGCCGCTACCCACCGTTGGCCGGCCGGCCGAGCCGAGCGAACGTTGGCGACGACGTTTGAAGACCAGCTATTGGCCACAAGCGGGTGCCCAAGAACGCCAGCCTTCCGGCGCTCCACCTATAGTGTTGTGTTGCTGGTGATTTTCGACGCTGCTCAACGATCCCCGGCGCGCTCTTGAGCAGAGACTGTGCCTCGAACGCCGCGCGGAGGCCTCCATGTCGTAGGCAATGAGTGATGCACTCAGCGAACCGATGTGCCGGCGCCCGGCATTGCCCGTGCACGACGGACTCAACTCAGGGCTATGTCGGCGGTGGTCTCCACTTCGGCAAGCAGAGTTGTGGGCTCCTCAGAATCTCCTTGGCGTGCTTCTGTTTTGAGGCTGCCCAGAAATTGCTCCACATCCTTCGGCCGACCATGGAACCAACCTTGCTGGACTGGGCAGCCGTGCGCGTGGAGGAAACTCGACATCTCCGCCGTCTCGACCCCTTCGGCGACGACGTTGAGGTCGAGATGCGAGCCCATGGACAGAATCGAACGTACGATGCCCACGCTGGCGGCATCCTGCGGCAGCCCGGCCGTGAAGCTGCGATCGATCTTGATTTCGTACAGCGGCAGTTGCTGCAAGTAGGACAGACTCGAAAACCCGGTGCCGAAATCATCGATCGAGAAGCGTACACCCAGGGACACCAGTTCAGTCAGGCGCGCAGCCACCCCTGCGACGTCGGATATCAGAAGATTCTCGGTGATCTCGAGGATGAGACCACCCGGTGGTGCGCCGCTCATCTCCAGCGCTTCGCGTACCCGAGACACGAAACCGGCGTCGTTGAACTGCTTGGGACTGATGTTGATCGACAAGGTCTGCAGGTTTCCGGCCGCATGCATGCGCGCCAGGATTGCGCATCCGGCGCTCAGCACCCAACTGCCCAGATCGACGATGGCGCCGCATGTCTCTGCCAGCGGGATGAATTGATCGGGCGGCACGAGCCCACGCTCGGGGTGTGACCAGCGCAGCAAGGCTTCGCCACCAACGCCAACGCCGTCCCGTCCCACTTGCGGTTGCACTTGCAGGAAGAACTGCTCCGAGCCGATGGCTGCCCGGAGGTCCTCTTCCAGTTCGAGTTGATCCTGGAACCCGTCCATCATCTTTCGCTCGAAGAAGACCAGGCTGTTGCGTCCCGAGGACTTGGATCGTCTCAAAGCGAGCTGGGACTCCCTCAGCACCTCTTCCGGATCAGCCAGATTGCCGTCGATGAAGCTGACGCCGACACTGGCCTGGAGCGCCAACGTCAAGTTGCCCATCTTGATGGGCTGCGCCAGCGCACCCAGCAGCTTTCGCGCAGTGGCATCGACGGCACGTGTGGCCTCCAGCACGTCGTCGCGCTCGGTCATCACGACCAGGACGAACTCATCACTCCCGGTCCGTGCGACCAGGTCCGTGCGGCGCAGGTTGTTGGACAAGCGGTGGGCCACTTCGCGCAGCACGTGGTCGCCCACCTGCGAGCCGTGGGCCACGTTCACTGACTTGAACTGGTCCAGGTCCACGCAGATCACTGCCGCCATTCCGCCGCCGGCAGCGACCAGCCCGTGCGCCGCGGCCAGTCGTTCGCCGAGCTGTCGCCGGTCGGGCAACCCGGTGAGCGGATCGCACATAGCGCCGGCCGGCGCCATCGGCAGGTCGTCGCGAGCTGCTGTAGGGCGAGCTGCCTCGCGTGCGGCCCCCATGCTGGAGTGAGCAATGACGAATCCGCCCTTGCCGGACTGCTTGACCGCATACATCGCCGCGTCAGCGGCGTGGATCAGCGTCTCGGCGCTTGTCGCGTGCCGTGGGTAGCTGGCGACCCCGACGCTGGCACCGACCTGGGCCGTTTCACCGTTCGGAAGCAAGAAGGGCATCTTGAAGCTCTGGATCAGCTGGGTCGCCATGTCGGCCACCGCGGGATGCAGCGCATCCAGACCTTCCATCATCACCACCAGCTCGTCACCGCCCAGGCGCCCCACGATGTCGGAGCCGCGCATGAACAGAGTGCGCAGCCGTCGTGCCACTTCGATCAGGACCGCATCGCCAGCGGCGTGACCCCAGCGATCGTTGACGCCCTTGAAGCCGTCCAGGTCGATGAACATCAGCGTCACCGCGCCGCCCGCACTCTGGGCGGAATGCAGATGCTGGTCCAGCGAAGACTCGATGTAGGCTCGGCTCTTCAATCCGGTGAGGGCGTCGTGCTCGGCCCGATGCTGCGCGGACCTCTCCTGCAGCTTGCGCTGCGTGATGTCGTACAACACCCCCTCAACACGATGATCGCCGGATGACTCGTCGGCGATGACCGACACCATGCAATGGACCCACACGGCTCGCCCGTCGGATCGGACCAGTTCGAGGTCCCGGTCTTCGGGTTGCGAGGAGGCGCGCGCCAGCTGCACCAGTTCTGCCAGCTGCGACGGGTCTCGGAAGGACTTGCTCGAAAACTCGAACAGAGGCGACCGTTCGATGTCGCCGGCTGACATACCCAGCAGGCGCCCCAGGGCCGGGTTGGCCTGCAACAGCCGCCCGTGCGACGACATGATGAAGATACCGGCGCTGGTGGATGCGAAGATGCCACGGTAGCGCGCTTCCATCACCGCGATTTCATCGCGCATGGCACGTTCACGCTCGAGGGCCTGCTGCTGCAGGTCGAGCAAGAGGTTCGCTGCCGTCGTCACCACGCCCACCTCATCGCCCTCGTGCTGTTTCGTGATGCCCAGGCGCATGGATGTACCGGGCTCGATCTGCGTCAGCTGCTCGGCCAGTTCGTGCATGGGCTTGGACAGCAGGCGGCTGGCCAATGCGTTGAACACCATCAACACACCGGTGAGAAGCACGATGATCGCCCCTACGAGCATCGCAGCCTGATTCCGGGCTTCGTTGGACAGGCGGGCGGCATCCAGCCAGACCTGCAGGCGCCCCACCGTCTCCGCTGGGTTGAACGGTGAACCCAGCACCGACTCGAACGACGGCGGGGCCTGGCTGGCCGCAGCCGCTGAAGCGGCGGCACCGCCAGACGTCACCTTGGACGATGCCGTCGCCATCTGGTTGCCGTTGCTGTCGCTGACGGCAATACGAGCCACCGACGGGTGTCGTGCCAGCCCAGCCATCAGTTCCTTGAGCAACACCTCGTCACGCGCGTAAACGCCCACGGCCACGGTCTGCTCCACCGCCGATGCGATCGAGCGGGCCGACGCCTCACCCGTTGCCAGGTAGTGCAAACGCGCCGTGCGGTAGACGAAGATGGAAACCACGGCCGCCAGCGCGACCGCCACGAGAAGGACCGCCGTCTGGAAACGTGTGTGCAAGCTGCGACTGCGCATGCTGGATCTCGCTGCGCGAATCAGGGCAATCTCAGGACGACGCGAAGCGCTGGATCCTGCGGCTCGCGCGACAGGTAGGCAATGCCCGAAGGATCGGCACGCAGTCGCTGGATTGCGGCGTTGTCGTCAGCCACGATCTGTGGCGGTTGCACCTGGCCGGTGAAGTGCAGTCGCGCCCAGTAGCTGTTGATGCGCGCGATGTCCATGCCCGTCAGCGCATGGTAGAAGGCCGCCCGTACCGCGCCATCGCGCTGCTGGTCCAGCGGCGTGGCTGTTTCGCCGGACGGCAGGGTTCGAGTGCGGCCGGTGTACAGGGCGAGCACGTCACGTTGCGTCAGCGCCTGCACAGTGCGCTGCGCAGACACGACCACATAGAGCGAGTCCGCGGCGACGGACCGTCCAGGCGTCGAACACAGCGCGATGGCAGCCAGGACCAGCAGCGCTCGCATCGGCTTGCGGGTGAGTCTGGACATCATTGCCCCCAGACGAAGTCGAGCAGCACCGTCGCCAGCGTCCCCCGCGTGGGCTGGGCATCCGAGTTTCGCCAGCCGGCGCCTCCCACCGGATGCACCTTGAAGCGGTCAGCCTGAATCTTCAGCGCCGTCGCGGGAGAGATGTCCCAGCGCAAACCGATGCCGATCGTGCTCTGGTCGTACCGGGACAGCGCACCCGCCGCGCCTGCATAGCCAGCCAGTATCTGTGCCTGCTGGGCCCCCTGCGGTCCGATCACAGGCGTGAGGGGCGTCACCAGATCGGGGGTCGATGCCGCCGCACGCCGTGGCGCGACGCGGCTGACGAGGCCATAGTACGAAACGTCTCCAAGTCGAAAGCTGACGCTGGCATACCCCGCCGGGCATCGAGCGGGCTGTTGGGCACCTTGAGGTTGCTGCCTTCGGTCACGATTGTCCAGGGCCCGGTGTCGTACTGTGCAGCGAGCGCTACATAGCTACCCAGGCCACCCGCCCACAGGTTCTGGCGCAAGGGTTCGATGGTGTCGGCGAGGCCGGTGACCGGGATGGCAGCGAGTTGGTCAAGGCCCGCTCGCAACTGCTGAATGTCCGGTCCGAGATCGGCCTTGAGCCGAGTGCGCAGATAGCTGGCCTTCAACAGCAGCCCGCCTTGTTCCCTGGAGAGGCTGAGCGCCCACACATCGCGCCCATGCAGCGGATACCGTTCGCCCCTGCTGCTGGCCGAGCTGCTGTTGAAGGAGCCCGTGGCGACGTGGGCACGCCAATTGGCGTCGACAGAGGTCCATCGGTGCTCCAGGTCGACTCCGTCCAGAGAAGACACGGGCGAAAAGCCATAGAAATCGACCGGTGGGCGCACCCACGGCAACGCGTAACCCACGCTTCGGCCGTCAGCGAACAGGAAGATGTCCGGGCTGGTCCGTCCGACGCGAACGCGCGTGTTGGGGCCGAGGCGATAGGCGGCATAGGCCCATTCGATGGATTCGGACAGCGACGTGCCCGGCGGCCGCTGGAACCCGACGGCCTGGACGGCGCCCTCCCACAGCGCGCCGCCGCTCCAGTTCAGTTGAACACCGGCGCGCGAATCTGACGTGAAGCTTGTCGACGAGGTCGCGCCCGGCTGATTCCCGTTGCGCATGAAGCCCCAGCCGCTTCCTCCCGACTGCGAGGTAAGCCCCACGGTGCCGAAGCCGCTCAAGCTCCAGGCCGATTCCGCCTCTGCATGGGCAGTTGGGATCGATCCAGCGGCCAGAGACAGTGCGAGTGCCGATTGCGTCAACCAGCGCTGAGGGGCATTGCTTGAGCAAAGTCGATCCAAACGCATTGTGTTTACCAGGCGAGCGCAGGGTTGCGCATCAGGAAGTTCGGACGATGGCACCGAAACTTGAGCGCTATCGCCTGTAGCGCCGCACGAGCCAAGAAGCGCACCAAAAAGGGGCTGCCCGCATTCCGCATCGCTCAAGTTCGGTGCGTCTGCGGTCGAAAGACCCTGCAGAGTCCATTCGGCCCTGCTGCGCTGCAGTGCGGAGCCCTGCACATAGACGTTGGTCCTGAAACACCTAAGAGGAGACTGCCACCATGGGCAACCTGAAGATCTCAACGCGCCTGACGATTCTCATTGCCTTCCTTTCCGTGCTGATGATCACGGTCGGCGGGATGGGCCTCTATGGCACCTCCAAAGCCAACGATTCCATGCGCGGGGTGTACGACGATCGCCTCGTCCCGATGGGGCAACTGTCGGCCGTTGGTGGCCGCCTCACGAGCAACCGCGTCGCACTGCTGCGGGTGATGCTGAACCCCACGCCGGAAGCCGTCGCCAAAGGCGTCGCGGCCGTGGAGGCCAACGCGGTGGAAATCACCAAGCAGTGGGACGCCTACATGGCCACGTACCTGACGCCGGAGGAAAAGAAGCTGGCCGAGGAGTTCGTGATGACGCGCAAGGCCTATCTGGATGGGGCGCTGCTGCCCGCGATCCAGGCTTTGAAGGCCAACGAGATCGAGAAGGCCAAGCAGATCTTCATGATCACCGTACCGGCTCTTGTGGCACCTGTCGAAGCCAGGATCGGCGCATTGATGCAGTTGCAACTCGACGTGGCCATGGCGGAGAACAAAGCAGCCGTGGCGCGTTACGAGACCATTCGCAACCTGTCCCTGGGCCTCACAGCAACAGGTTTGGTGCTGTCCGTGCTGCTGGGCGTGTTCATCACGCGAGGCATCCTCGGCGAATTGGGCACCGAGCCCCGCACGGCGGCCAGCCTGGTCACCGCAGTGGCACAGGGTGATCTGAGTGTGCGCATCGACCTGAAGCCCGGAGACGCCACCAGCCTGCTGGCCAAGCTGAGTGAAATGCAGGGAAGCCTTGCCGCCGTCGTGACCCATGTGCGCCAGAACTCAGAGAGCGTGGCCACGGCCAGCGCCCAGATCGCGCAGGGCAATCTGGACTTGTCGAGCCGCACCGAAGAGCAAGCCAGCGCTCTGCAGCAGACCGCGGCGACGATGGAGCAACTCGGTACGACGGTCCGCAACAACGCCGACAGCGCCAAGCAGGCCAACCAGCTTGCGCAAGGGGCCTCGGCGGTAGCTGCGCAAGGGGGCGACGTGGTCGGCAAGGTCGTCACCACCATGCAGGACATCAGCGACAGCAGCCGCAAGATCGGCGACATCATCGGAGTCATCGACGGCATCGCCTTCCAGACCAACATCCTGGCCCTGAACGCGGCCGTCGAAGCGGCTCGCGCCGGCGAACAAGGGCGAGGTTTCGCCGTGGTGGCCTCCGAGGTACGCAGCCTGGCGCAGCGCAGTGCCGAAGCCGCCAAGGAGATCAAGACCCTGATCGGCCGCAGCGTCGAACAGGTGGAGCAGGGCACGGCGCTGGTCGACCAGGCCGGCAAGACCATGGGCGAGATCGTGGGCTCGATCCGGCGCGTGAGCGACATCGTGGCCGAGATCAGCGCGGCCAGCGCCGAGCAGAGCAACGGCGTCCAGCAGGTGGGTGAGGCCGTGAGCCAGATGGACCAGGCCACGCAGCAGAACGCCGCGCTGGTGGAAGAAAGTGCCGCCGCCGCAGAAAGCCTGAGGGGCCAGGCCCAGCAACTGGTCCAGGCTGTGGCGGTGTTCAAGCTGTCAGCGCATGAAGGGTCCGTGAGCCCGGTGCATGTCACGGCTCCGGCAGCGGGCGCGCTAGCAGCAGAGCGCCCCAATCCGGACCGTGCCAAGATCGTCACTCGCCCGGCGTTCAAGGCCAGGCCTCCCGCTGCACCGGCGCCGGCCGCAGTGGCAAGCCAGCTTGCCAGCGCGACAGCCAAGACCAGCACAGACGACTGGGAGTCGTTCTGAGCGCGGCTCGCCGCGCGACAACCCGTCCTCAGCCGCCAAGAAGTCCCCGATGACCATGGTGGTCATGCGGCGCTGTGGCACACCTTGGCGCACAACCTCATGGGCATTTGAAGTCCGAGCATCGCCTCACGGCCTGAACCAACTCCCCAAGTGCGCCGCTGACGCAATTCAGACCTCTTGCCAGGGCGACCAAACTCGCAAAATGCGATTCACGCGGCGAACGCAACACGACGGCCACGCATGCGCCGCTTCTGCTATGACCGCCTTGGGCCTATCAAGAGGTTTGTTCTGCGTTTCATTCACGGCTTGTCAGGCCGGGGCCGCCTTCGGCGAGGCCACGAATGTCTGCTCAGCCTGCAGAGCGCAATCGCCACCGACAGGCCATGCCGCCGGTGGCTGCCTACTCAGGCCGGCGGCGCGGGAGGTACGGCGACCAGCGCGCCCACGTCGGCAGCGCTGTCCGGGCGGCCAAGCAGGTAGCCCTGGACGGAAGTGCAGCCCAGCGGACGCACCGCGCGCAATTGCTCCTCTGCCTCTACCCCCTCAACCGTGGTCTCCATCTGCATGCCCTGTGCCAATACGGCCACGCCGTGGATGATGGCGCACAAATCAGGCCGCTCCGGCGCGTCGCGCACGAAGCTTCGGTCGATTTTGAGGTGATCGAACGGAAAGCTGCGCAGGTGGCTAAGCGACGAGAAACCGGTACCGAAGTCGTCCACCGCGATGCGCACACCCCTCTCCTGCAGAGCGTGCATCGCGGCCAGCACGGAGGCGGAGTCCTTGAACATGGTGGACTCGGTGATCTCCAGTTCCAATCGGCGCGCCGGCAGACCGGAGGCGGCCAGCGCCCGCATCACGTCTGGAAGGATGGTGCCACGCACGAACTGCACCGCCGACACGTTGACCGCCACCGCCACGTGCGTCGGCCAGGCCATGGCATCTCGGCAGGCCTGCTCGAGCACCCAGCGGCCGATGGGCACGATGAGTCCGGTTTCCTCCGCCAGCGCGATGAACTCTCTCCAGGCGGCACCATGCCGCGCTGCGGAAGGTGCAAGCGCAGCAGCGCCGACGCGCCGACCATCCCACCGGCCCGCAGGTCGAAGCGCGGCTGGTAGGACAGTACGAACTGCTGCTTGTCCAGCGCGCGGCGGAGGTCGTTTTCCAGCCCGCGCCGCGACTCGATGCGCTCGTTCATGGCGGGCTCGAGGTAGCTCAGAGCGCCGCGGCCGTCGGACTTGGCGCCGTACAGCGCCAGATCGGCGTTGCGCTGCAGTGTCTCGGGATCGCTGCCGTCGTGCGGCGCCAGCGCGATGCCCACGCTGGTGCCGATATGCACCAAATGGCCGTCCACCCCGAACGGGCGGCCCAGCGCTTCGATGATGCGATTCGCCAGGTTGGTGGACCCGGCGGGCTGCTCTCCGCCGCGTTGCACGACGGCGAATTCGTCGCCACCCAAACGGGCCACGACATCCGCTTCGCGTACGCTATTGCGCAGGCGCAGCGACACCTGCTTGTACAGTGCGTCACCCGTGGCATGCCCGTAGGTGTCGTTGACTGGCTTGAAACGGTCCAGGCCCAGGCACAGCAACGCCATGGTCTCGCCGCGCCGGCTGCCCGCCAGCGCGCGTTCGATCTCCTCGCGCAGCACACCGCGGTTGGGCAGTCCGGTCAGCAGGTCGTGGCGAGCCAGGAAGCTGATGCGCTCCTGCGTCTGGCGCTTCTCGGTCACGTCCTCGTGCAGTGCCACGCAGCTGCCGTCGGCCCGGCGCGAGACCCTGATCTCGATCAGGCGCCCATCGTCCAACTGCCACTCGCGCTCGCGCGTCCCCTCGGTGCCAGGCGCAGGCGAGGGACGCGAGCGGCTGGCGGCGGTTTCGCGACCAGGCGTCACGTCGATGATCTGGCGGAAGGTGGCGCCGCGGCGCACCACGCCATCGGGCAGGGACCAGATATTTCGGTAATGGGCGTTCGCCAGCAGCAGCCTGTCCTGCCCGTCGAATGCGCACATGCCCTGTGGCATGCGCTCCAGTGCCTCGCGCAACGGCTCCAGCTCGCTGCGCAGCTCGGCGTTCTGCGCCCGCAGCACGTCCGCCGTGCATTCGGCGTCTGCCACGGCTTCCTGCGGATCGGCTGTCTTGGTGATGCTCGGCATGTCAGGCCAGCTCGCGTTCAGCGTGGCTGTTCGGCGCGACGGGCGGCGGTCCATCGGTCGGTTTGGCCCACGCCCGGTTTCGAGCCGCGCCCATGGCTTCGTCATGAACTCCGCGCTTGCAGGCGAGTTCGATCACATAGCCGTTTGACCAGCTTCCATCACCTTCAGAGCGATCACGCTGCCGATGACTGTTTTCGCGCGGCTCAGCTCGATGGTTCTACGGCTGGTGTGGGTCGGTATGTTCAGCTCAGTACCTCGAAGACCGGACGCTCAAGTCTGACGCTATCGGCGTCGGCAGAGGAAACGGCAGTGCACCGGAATTGCTCACCGACTGCGATTGCATCAATGATGCCGAGCGAACTCGGTGGTTGGCCTCTTCTCCATGCTGGCAGAAGCTGCCCAGCTGGACAGCGGGCTTGCCCGATGGCCAGACGGTACGGATCCGCAGTCCACTGGGCTCAGGTCTGCCGGGGTTCGTGCGCATTGCCGCCCCCTGACGGATACGATCAAATGTGCTATCCGCCACTTCGCCCAGACCGATGCCAACGCATGATCTCGCATTGGCTTTCCAGGCGCTCTTCGAGCGCCTGCCGCACGCCATCATTCTGGTCAATCCACAGCGGCGCATTGCAGCGGTCAATCCAGCCTTCACGCGCCTGTTCGGCTATACGGCAGAAGAGGCGGTCGGCCGCACGCCGCAGTTCCTGTATGCGGCAGAAGCCGATGCCATAGGTGTCGGCCAGTCTTCGTTCCATCAAGCCCTGAATCAACGCGCCGCGCTCTTCGAGGCGCGCTACTGCCGAAAGGACGGCAGCGTGTTCTGGGCCGAGTCGGCCGGGGTCGGGGTCTTCGACGGCGACGAAAAGGCGGTCGGGGTCGTCGGCCTGCATGTGGACATCACTGCACGCCGCGCGGCCGAGGATCGTCTGCGGCGCGCCAATGCCGACATGGCAGAGATCGTCCAGCAGCGCACGGCCGAACTCGCCGCGGCCAACGCCGAGCTCGCGCGCCGTGCCAACGTGGCCGACGAGGCCAACCGGGCCAAGAGCACCTTCCTGGCCACGATGAGTCACGAGATCCGCACGCCGATGAACGCCATCATCGGCCTGACGCACCTGCTGTCACAGGAACTGCTGGACCCGCTGCACCGCGACCGTCTCGCCAAGATCGACGCTGCTGCCAAGCACCTGCTGCGCATCATCAACGACGTGCTCGACCTGTCGAAGATCGAGGCGGGCAAGATGACGCTGCGCGAAGCCGACTTCGCGCTCGAAGACGTGATGTCCGGCGCCATGCAGATGGTGTCTGCGTTGGCGCAGGAGAAGGGCCTCGAGCTGATCCTCGACGCCGACCACCTGCCCCGACACGCCAGGGGCGATGCGATGCGCCTGTCGCAGGTGCTGATCAACCTGCTGGCCAATGCGGTCAAGTTCACCGACCGGGGCTGGGTGCGCCTGAAAGGGGGTGTCAGCTCGGACGACGGGCATCGTGTCGAACTGCGCTTCGAGGTGCAGGACTCGGGGCCTGGCATCGACCCTGCACGCTTGGCGCAGCTATTCGTGCCCTTCGAGCAGGCCGAAACATCGGCCACACGGCGGCAGGGAGGCACCGGATTGGGCCTGGCGCTGACGCGACGCCTGGCCTGCATGATGGGCGGCGAGGCCGGCGCGAGCAGCGTGCCCGGGCAGGGCAGCGTGTTCTGGATCCGGGTCGTGCTCAAGCATGCTGAAAGTGCCTCGGAACGGGCCGCGCCGTTGTCGCTGGCCGGCCGACGCGTGCTCATCGTCGACGATCTGCCCGAGGCGCTCGCCGCCGAGGCCGATCGCCTGTCGTTGTTCGGCATGGCGGTCACCACGGCCACCGGCGGCGAGATGGCGCTGGAGCTGATCCAAGAGGAGTACGCCGCCGGCCGTACATTCGACGTGATCCTGGTGGACTGGAAGATGCCACAACTGGACGGGATTCAGACGCTCGCGGCGATGCGGCGCCTGTTGGGCGCAGGCATGCCGCCGACGATGCTCTTCACTGCCTATGCAGATGCGGGCTTGCGTGCGCTCGCCGCCGAGGTGGGCTGTCGCGAAGTCCTGGACAAGCCGGCCACGCCGTCGGGCATGCTCGACACCTTGACGCGCCTGCTGCGGCCGAGCATTTCCGTGCCCTCGGAGTCGGTGTCGGACGACTCGGATTCACTGAGGCGCCGGCTCTCGATGCACCACGCCGGCCAGCGGATCCTGCTGGTCGAGGACAACCCGGTCAACCGCGAGGTGGCCACCGAATTGCTGCGGCGCGCGGACTTGGTCGTCGAGGCGGCCGAAGACGGGGCGCGCGCGGTCACGCTCGCCGCCGCGCGTCCGTACGACCTGATCCTGATGGACGTTCAGATGCCTGGTGTCGATGGCCTGGAAGCGACGCGCCGTATCCGCCGCACCATGGGGCCGGCCCTGGCCATCGTTGCGATGACCGCCAACGCGTTCGACGATGATCGCGACGACTGCATCGAGGCTGGCATGAACGACCATGTTGCCAAGCCGGTCGACCCGGATCGGCTGTACCAGGTGCTGTTGAAGTGGTTGCCAATGCGCGCCGCGGCAGCCCCCGCAGTGGCCTCTGGCGCCACGGAGGCGGCTGCGGCGCGGCTCGCGGATTTGGCGGCCATCGACCACCGGGCCGCGCTGCGACGCGTGGGCAACAGCGTGCACACGCTGGAGCGCGTTTGGCGCTGCTTCGCAGATCTTTATCGAGATGGCGACCTGTCCCTCGAGCGGGCGATCGACGCCGTGGACCGGCAGGCTCTGCAGGCCGCTGCTCACGCCCTGGCGGGGGCCTGCGGAAGCATCGGCGCCAACGGGCTGGAACAACAGGCCCGCTCGATCCAGAACGCGCTGCGCGACGGGGCCGAAACGGGCTTGCTGTTCGAGCAGGCGCGGGCACTCAACGACGCACTGGGCGGACTGGCCCGGCAGCTCGGCAATGCGCTGGACCTCAGCGCTCGTCGAGCGCCTTAAACCCGGTTTCCCGGATGATCGTGGCCCAACGGCCACGATCGCGCCGCAAACGCTGCGCGAAGACATCCGGGGATTCGTACGACCGGTCCAGGCCGATCGCCTCGTAGCTGCGCCGCACGTCGGGGCTTTCGAGGGCATGCTTAAGCGCCGTGGCCAAGCGTTCGACCACAGGCCGCGGCGCGGCAGCCGGCAGGTAAACGCCCAGGCCATCCTCGACCACGAGGTTACCGAACTGCTGCTCGGCGAAGGTTGGCACCTGCGGTGTCGCTGAACTGCGATGGGGACCGGTGGTGGCAAGAGCACGGACGCGGCCGGCAGTTGCCATCACTGCCCCGTCAGGCACCGCGCCGAAGAACGCGGGCAGGTGGCCGCCGATCAGGTCCTGGATGCCCGGTCCACTGCCTCGGTAGTGGACCGCGGTCAGGCTCAGGCCTGCCGCGCGCGCGAACATTTCGCCGACGAAGTGCGGCGTCGCCCCGGCAGCGGGGGTGCCAAACGTGGCCCGGAGCGGATCGGCGCGCACCCAGGCGATGAATTCCGCAACCGTGGTTACGGAGGTTGGCACCATGGCGCCGACGTAGAGCGCGATTGCCAGGTTCGCGACGCGGGCTACGGGAACGAAGTCGCGTTCAGGGTCGTAGCCCAACTGGCGATAGACGTGCGGATACAGGATCATCGTGGCATCGGGCACGAGGATGGCCACGCTGCCATCGGCCACGGCCGAGCGCACATGCTCCAGCGCGATGCGAGCCCCGGCGCCCACCCGGTTCTCAACCACGACTTCGCCACCCATCACCTCGCGCAAGGAGCGGCTCAGGGCACGCGCCGCGACATCCGACGTCCCCCCAGCTCCGAACCCGAGGAAAAGCCGCGGCTGTTGGGGCTGTGAATACGCCTCGGCGAAGCCCAGTCCCAGCGCTGCCAGGAAAGCCCGCAGAACCTGTCGGCGCACCAACGCGACTCCCTGGAAGAGATCGTTGCGGGGTTTGGACATGTTCGGCCGCTTCAAGCCGCCAATTGTGCACGCGTCGAGCTGTGTGATACCGCCCTTTGTTTAGGCTTGTGCGACACCTGCCCTCAGGTGGTCAACACTCGGTACGCCGCCGCATGCGCGGGCAGGTGTCGCACAAGCCTAAACAATTCCAGCCAACCAACTCGGCGAACAGGCCGCCGCAAGCCGGCGGGCGACCAGCAGGGCATGATCAAGGACGACGCCAACGCGATGGCGCGTGAGCGGGGGCTGCGGTCCCGAACCTCCTGCCCGCACCTGGGTGGAATGCATCGCAATTGCAGCGCACCACCCAGCAGCATGAAGACCGCCACCCTGCCCTCGCTTCGCGTGGGACCGAATTGCGCGAGGCGGCCGAGAGCGTGCTCAAACAAGGCGAGACCTTGTCCGGGTTCATCGAAACCTCGGTACGGGAAACCATTGAACGTCGCCGGGTGCGCGCCGAGTTCATTGCCCGCGGGCTGGCCGCACGTGAAGAGATCGCCAAGACCGGCGTCTTCTTCGCCGCGCAAGAGGTTCACGCCGAACTGAGCGCCAAACTGGCCAAAGGGTGAGCTGCGAAGTGCGAGCAGCGAGCCTGCGCCGTGTGGCTTAGGCAGTCTTGAAGTATTCGATCGAGCGCAGCAAGCCGGCGGACTGCTGGCGTAGCGACTCGGCCGCCGCTGAGGCCTGCTCGACCAGTGCCGCGTTCTGCTGCGTAGACCGGTCCATGTCGCGCACGGCCATATTGACTTCCTCGAAGCCGGTGGCCTGCTGCGCATTTGCCGTCGACATCTCGTTGACCAGTGTCGAAACGCTCTCGATCGAGCCGACGATGCGCTGCATGGTCTCACCGGCACGGCGCACCTTGCCCGTGCCATCGCCGATTTGCTGCACTGACGTGCCGATGAGGCCGCGGATCTCCTTGGCCGCTGTGCCGCTGCGACCCGCCAGTGCCCGCACCTCCTGTGCCACCACGGCAAAGCCGCGGCCCTGCTCGCCGGCCCGCGCGGCTTCCACGGCAGCATTGAGCGCCAGGATGTTGGTCTGGAAAGCGATGCCGTCGATGACACCAATGATCTCGCTGATACGCTTGGCCTGCGTGTCGATGGCGCACATGGTCTGCACCACGTCGTTGACCGCCTCTCCGCCTTCGCGCGCCTGAACCAGCGCGCCATCGGCGACCTGCTTGGCCTGCTGCGCCCTGGATGCCGTCTCGCGCACTGTGGACGACAGGTGTTCCATCGTGGCAGCCGTCTGCTGCAAGGCCGAAGCCGTCTGCTCGGTGCGCGAAGACAAGTCCAGGTTGCCCTGGGCGATCTCACGCGTAGCTGTATCGATCTGATCGGCGGTGCCACGGATCCCCACGATGGTCTGACTGAGCTGGGTCGACACCTGATCGAGCGCGCCCAGCACTTGCCCGGTCGCATCCCGGCCCGCCTGCACCGACTGCCGACGAAGGTTGCCGCCGGCAACCTCACGCGCCATTGCCAAAGCACGGGCCAGCGGTTGCGTGATCAATCGCACGGCCGTCAGGGTGGCCAGCGCCGACAGTACCAGCCCCAGCAGCGCCAGGCTCAGCGTGAGGCGGTTCCCAGTGGCCACCGCGTCTCCCGCCGCCTGCGCCTGCGCGCGGCCGCTGTCGACTTCGAATGCGGTCAGTGCATCGGTCTGCACCTTGAGGTCGGCAAAGGCCTTCTCGCTGCCGGTAAGGAACATCGCGGCACTCGCCAAGCCACCGCTTTTCATGTCCACGGCATCGGATGAACTCTTCTCCAGCTTGCCGATCGCGGCCGCGACGCTGTCGCAGCGCGCCTGCAGTTCCGGTCTGCCAGCAGCGGCGGCCTTGATGCGAGCGACCTCGGCGCGTATGGCCTTGAATTCTTCGGGGATGCGCTTGTCGATCGAGGCGATCAAGTCATCCTTCATGCCGGCGCCTTCGTAAGCCAGGCTCTGCATGACCAAGGCGTAGACGCGCGTTGCGCGCTCGTTGAGCGCCGTCGTGGCAACCACATTGGGCAGACCCTGGCGGGCCACGGTCGCCACCGCATCGCCGGTGTGCTGATTGGTCCACCAGGCCGAACCGGCCGACACCAGCAGGCAGATCGCCACGAGTACTGGCGCCGCGGCCACTTTCGTCGAGATCGACAGGTCGTTCAATCGCGAAATCATCTTTAGTCCTGGTGCGAACCGGCGCGGGAAGCCGTGGTCAGCGGTAGACGCCGACTCCGACGAAGCCCTCGAGCTTCTTTGTCTTGACGATGAACGCAGACTTGTCCTCGACCTTCTTGCTGACCGGGTGCGCCCATTGGTAGTCGACCCAGCCGCTGCCCTTCTTGGCGGTGGCGATCATTTCCTTGTTGAACTCCTTGCCGCCGGAATCGCGCACCTCGGCGAAGTTCTTGCCGACCAGCTTGGCGTTTGCTCCGTGGAACAACATGTTGGCCTCCATGTCCATCATGAAGACGTACAAGTCCTTCTGGTGCCACTTTTCGCCGGCGAAGTCCTTGGCGGCCTGTTCGGCTCCGACGTTGCCCACATGAGCGGCGGCCGCATCGGCCATCACCTTGGCCTCGTCGCGAGTACCGCGGGCCGGGTCCGCGGCCCAGGCACTGGTCGCCACGCAGGCGCAAAGCAGAAGAAGATGACGGCGGGCAATCGTGGGCATGGCAGATCCTCAGGTAACGGGAATAGAAGAAGTGGTCACACCGATATCGGGCACACAGCCTGCCGGATTGAGGACGATCTGGTCCGGGCCGTGAAGTCTGCACGTCCTGAAGGCAGGGCGGTCGGGCTCGATCGAGAGAGGCTCGGCCTCGCAACAACTTTGCTCACCAAGGGGGTGCGTTTTCGCCGCATGCGCATCAGCATCCGACACGCAAAGTTGCAGCGCGCGGGAAGTTCCTATGCGGCTCGCTGTGAACGGCACCAGTCATCCACGAAGGCGTAGGCAACCGGTACCACCGGCAGGCTCATGAAGGTGTCAGGGACCCGACGGATGCGGCCGGCCGCTGTGGGGCGTCGAACTCAGGGCATCGTATTTCGCTGATGGGTCGATTCCTGCCAACCAACTCGGCGAAAAGGCCGCCGCAAGCCGGCGGGCGACCAGCAGGGCATGATCAAGGACGACGCCAACGCGATGGCGCGTGAGCGGGGGCTGCGGTCCCGAACCTCCTGCCCGCACCTGGGTGGAATGCATCGCAATTGCAGCGCACCACCCAGCAGCATGAAGACCGCCACCCTGCCCTCGCTTCGCGTGGGACCCGAATTGCGCGAGGCGGCCGAGAGCGTGCTCAAACAAGGCGAGACCTTGTCCGGGTTCATCGAAACCTCGGTACGGGAAACCATTGAACGTCGCCGGGTGCGCGCCGAGTTCATTGCCCGCGGGCTGGCCGCACGTGAAGAGATCGCCAAGACCGGCGTCTTCTTCGCCGCGCAAGAGGTTCACGCCGAACTGAGCGCCAAACTGGCCAAAGCACGGGCCCGACTGCGCAGCAGGGTTCCAAAGCGGGCCCGCGGTGCATGAGCTTTGCCGTCCGCTACAGCGCGGCAGCGCGCGATGACCTGGTGCGTCCGTACGAGGCCCTGCTGGACCGCGCCACGTCCGCCGAGGATCTCGACCTCGCCGAACAGGCCCTGGGCGTCATCGCCGCGGCGGTCGAAAGCCTGCGGCGCTCGCCCTTCATCTGCCGCAAGGCCGGCGCCGACCCCTTCTTGCGCGAATTGGTGATCCCGTTTGGCCACAGCGGCTGTGTGGCCCTGTTCGAGATCGATGATGCCTCGACGGTGACCATCCTGGCCGTTCGGCGTCTTCTCGAAGACGACGATCACTGAAACGACGCGTGCCTGGCGGCGGCAGGCCGATCAGCCCACCTGATGCGGCGTGCGCCGCTCGGCCTGCGCGGCCCGCTCGGCGGCACCTTGTCCGGTCAAGCAGGCCCTGCTGATGGAGAGCTATGGCGCCAACCGCCTGTACGTGACCGACTCGGCCGGCACCATGCTGCCCGACGACGTGCGCGCGCGCATCACCGCGGTGCGCCAGGCGCTCAAGCCCGAGACCGAGCTGGGCTTCCATGCCCACCACAACCTGGCCATGGGCATCGCCAACTCGCTCACCGCCGTCGAGTGCGGTGCCAACCGCATCGATGCCGCCTCGGCCGGCCTGGGCGCCGGCGCCGGCGTCGACTATCGAGAGACCCACCGAACCTGCAGCGACCCGCTGCAATCGCCGGAACTCGCTTGACCGGTGGGCGTCACCAACTCACGGCTGTTGGCCATGGTTGGCACTCGGGATCCCGTGGGCGCGACCGCTTGACATCTGGCGCTCAGCGACTAGGATGTAGATACATTGAAGGATATACATCTTGGATCTACAAGTAGCGAAATGGGGTAATAGTCTTGCTCTGCGGATCCCCTCCGAAGTCGTGCGCCGGCTCGGTTTGCGCGAAGGGGCGACTGTGGAGGCCCAACTCACCGTCGACGGCAGCCTGTCCATTCGGCCTGCGCTGTGGAGTCGCAGGGCATTCGCGCTCGAGCTGACCGAGGCCCGCAGTGCCATGCCCATGAGCGAGCCGGTGATGGAGGAACTGCGCAGCGGGGCACGGTACTGACATGGTCTATGTCGACACCAGCGTACTCGTGCCATTGTTCCTGAACGAGCCGCACAGCGTGGCAGCGGCCAACTGGTACGCGCGAGAGAAGGGCGAGCTCGTCGCAGCGGCTTGGTGCATCCCGGAGTTCGCCAGCGCGCTCGGCATCAAGCGGCGCACCGCAGCCATCGACGCGCAGCAGGCCCAGGGCGCCTGGACGCGCTTCGAACGCATGGTGGCTGCCGACCTTCGACTGCTTCCGGTAGCGCCCGCTAACTTTCATCGCGCGGCCGAACTGGTGCTCGATGCCTCGAGCGCGTTGCGCGCCGGCGACGCCCTGCACTTGGCGTGTGCCGAGGCTGCGGGAGCCAAGCACATCGCAACGCTGGACGACGTCTTGAGCCGCAATGCACAGCGTCTGAAGATCAAGCCAGTTGTGCTGCGCAGCGCTCCCTGACGGATACAAATGTGCTCGAAATGGCGATGATCTATGGCACTCATGGAAGTCGCTGTTCGGCCATCAGCGGGTGGTCCTGACCGGCTGCTTCGCTGTCGACTCTGACCGGGCAGCCATTCACCGCGTCCACTTCGTGCAAGTCCGCCACGGCGCCGTGTCTGGAGCGAATACTGGTGGCCTGTGGCCAGGAGGACATGATCGAGGACGCTGCCATCACCATGGCGCGCGAACGCGGGCTGCGGGCATGAGCCGCGCGCAGGGCTTCAGGTGACGCGGTGCGGTGTGCGCCGCGCCGCCTGCACGGCGAGCTCCGCGGCGCCGCGACCCGGCTGCCAGAACTGGTACACCAGCGCCGGCGCTATCGAGCACAGCGCTGCCAGCAGCAGCACGCCGCTGTAGCTGCCGCCGGCGGCCAGCTGGCCGGCCACGCCGGGGCCGACCATCGAGCTCAGTGCGAAGACGGCCGGCACCAGCATCACCGCGCGACCGCTGGCATCGCTGCGGGCAATGGCCGCGGCCTGGAACACGCAGCCGCAGGTGAAGGCGAATTCCCAGATCCAGGCGCCCAAGGCAAATGGCACGAAGCTGCCCGCGGTGCTGAGCAGGCCCAGGCCGACGGCGATGACCGCCAGCACCACCCAGAACGGCAGCCGTGCCCCGGCGCGGTCGCCGATCCAGGCGACGAAGAACGCGGCCGCGCCGCCCAGCAGCTTGAGCACCGCGAACACCAGCCCCATCTCGGCCGGCGCGATCTTCAGTCCGGCGCCGATGCGCTCCAGGAAGGCCCACAGCGCGATGTTGCCGCCGAGGAACACGAAGAACACCGCCATCGTCACCCACGACGCCGCCGGCAGTGCGCCGCGCGCCGGTGGCGTGCCCGCCTCGGGCCCTGCCCCCAGCGGGTGCTGCGGCACCCAGAAGGCCGACAGGCCCAGCACCAGCACCACCGCGGCCAGGGCCAGCGCCGCGCCGGGGTACTTCCAGACCGCGATCACCAGTGGCGGCAGACCGAACAGCACCGCGGCGGTGACCGACAGCTCCACCCCCTGGCGCACGCCATAGGCACGCACCTTGTTGGGCAGGTCCGAGAGGATGCGCATGCCCAGGCAGGTCATGGTCGAGGCGAAGAAGCCGATCAGCGCCCACACCGCGTACAGGGCCTGCACGCTGGTGACCTGCGAGCTCAGCGCGAAGGCGCCGGCGGAGCACAGCGCGCTGACCACCGTGAGCAGCCGCCAGTTCATGCGGTTGATCCACAGCGGCGCGCCCAGCGTGCCCACCAAATAACCCGCAAAGCAAATGGAGCCCATCATGCCCACCGCCTGCGGCGCGAGCTGGAACGAATCGGCCAGGCTGCCCAGCAGCACCGGCAGCGCATTGAACGGCAGGCCACCGATGGTCGAGGCGATGCTGGCCGAGAGCATGAAGCCGATCAGCGCGCGATCACTCGTTGAGGGGGTCATCGGACGGCCTGCTTTCTCGCGGATCTACATGTACAGGATGACCTGCTCGTTGAGCACCGAGGGCCGGTCGTTGCCGACGACGTGGACAGCGATCTCCAGCGTCATCTGCACGCCCGACTTCACCGCTTCGACGGCCTTGACGCGGGCGCGAGAGCGGATGCGGCATCCCGAGGGCACCGGCGTGGCGAAGCGCAGCCGGTCCGAGCCGTAGTTGACCATGTTGTTGAATCCCGTCACCTCGAACGACAGCGGCAGCTTCAGCCGACTCACCAGCGCCTGCACCAGCATGCCGTGGGCGATGGTGGTGCCGAACGGGCTCTCGGCCTTGGCGCGCACCGGATCGGTGTGGATCCAGTAGTCGTCGCCCGACAGCGCGGCGAACTGGTCGATCACGGCCTGCGAGACGAGGAACTCGTTGGACCAGTCGGTCCAGAGCTCGCTCACCAGCGAGCGCATCGCGTCCAGGTCCTTGCACGAGACCTGGCGCCGTGGCGCTTCGGCCGCTGCCGCCGGCGCGGGTGGCGTGGCCGGGGTGTCGGCCGCCTCGGCGGCGATCACCGACGGATGGCCCGAGCCTGCGGGCGTGTAGCGCAGCAGCGTGACACTGCCCGGCCGATCGTCGAACACCGGGGTCAGGCGTTGGCCGATCTTCACCGCCTCTGGCGCCACGCCCACCAGCGTGGTGTTCAGGTGCGGGCCTTCGTCGAGCTGCACCACGGCCAGCAGCTGCGGCAGCTCGTCGGTGAACTCGGGCAAGGTGGGCACGCGGGCCACGGTGAAGGTGTAGAGCGTGCCCTGGCCCGAGATCTCGCGCCAGGCCAGGCGGTGCGAGGCGCAGGCCGGGCAGTGCTCGCGCGGGAAGAACAGCCAGTGCGAGCAATCGCTGCACTGCTGGATCTGCACCCGGTGCGCCTTCAGCGCGTCCCAGAACGGGCGCGAGGTCTCGGTGGGCTGGGGCAGCGGCTTGTTCCAGGTGCTCATCACTCGGCTCCCCGCAGGATCAGCGCGCCCTGTTCGCTCATCACGCCGCCGGTGCCCGAGACATAGGCCAGGTCGTGGCGTGCGAGCTGGCGCTGGCCAGCGCGGCCCTGGATCTGGTGGATGGCCTCGATCACCTGCGACATGCCGCCGGCGGTGCCGCTCTGGCCGAAGCTCAACTGGCCGCCATGGGTGTTCATCGGGAAGTCGCCACGGTGAGTGAAGTCGTGCTCGCGCACGAAGCGCATGCCGTCGCCCTTGGCGCAGAAGCCTGCGTCCTCGAGCGTGAGCAGCACGGTGATGGTGTAGCAGTCGTAGATCTGCGCCATGTGCACCTCGGCGGGCTTGACGCCGGCCATCGCGAAAGCCTTGCGCGAGGCCGGGCCGATCGGCGTGGCCAGCATGTCGGCGGCGTAGGTGGGCGACTTGCTCTGCACATGCTCGCCGCAGCCGATGATGTTCACCGCACGGTGCTTGCAGCGCGCGGCAATGTCGGCGCGCGCCACGATGACGGCCGCGCCGCCGGCCACCGGCATCACGATCTCGAGCATGCGCAGCGGCTCGGCCACCATGCGCGAGGCCAGCACCTCGTCCACCGTGATCGGCTGGCCGAAGAACATCGCATCCGGATTGGCGCAGGCGTTGGTGCGCTGGTGCACCGCGATGCGCGCCAGCGCGGCGGCATCGTAGCCATGCACCGCGGCGTAGCGCTGCGCGATCATTGCGTAGCCGGTGTTCTGCGCCATGTGGCCGTAGGGCAGGTCCATCTCGGCCTCGGGCGCGCCGAAGCGGGTGCTGTGGCCGCCGAAGCGCGAGGCCTTCATCACCGCGGCCATGTGATCGTCGTGGGGGGCCATCGGCGCCAGACGCGACGGGATCACGCACAGCACCGCGCTGCAAAGCCCCAGCTCGATCGCCGCCGCGGCACGCCACACCGCAGCCACGCCGCTGGCGCCGCCGAGATCGACCACCTCGGCGAAATCGAGCCGGATGCCCAGGTGCTCGCCCACCATCGCCGGCACGAACATGCCCGCTTCATGGAACTGCGGGCCGTGCACCACCAGGCCGTCGAGATCCTGCAGCGCCAGGCCCGCATCGGCCAGCGCCAGGCCGGCCAGATCGGCCACCTGGTCGAGGTGGAACATGCGCGGCGCGCTGGCGTACTTCTCGGGCTTGTATTGAGCCGCACCCACGAGCGCGGCCTGGCCTGTCAATCCCATCGGGTTCCTCATCCGGGCCTGAGGGCCCCATGACCGCTATTCTTGCCGCGCGTGGAGGCCAGGGCCATCGTCTGATGGGACTAGCGCACAACCCCTGGTTTACTCCGTAGTCCCAACAGACGATGAGCCGGCAGCATGCGCTGCGAAATACTTCGCCGCCCAGGCGCGGCAGCGCAGTTGCCGTGCCCTGCACAAGGAGATCCCCGCGATGCGAATTGCCATGGGCCTGTCGATGGCCGCCATCGTCGTGGGCGCGGCTGTATATGCCTTCTCGCCGCGACACACGCCGCCGCTGGCCGCCACGCGGCTGGTGATGGAACGCACGCAGATCAATACGCTGGCGCGTGCCGGCCGGTCGCTGGTGGCCGCCGGCGAGCTGGGCGTGATCGCCCGCTCGGACGACGAGGGCAAGACCTGGCAAGCCGTGCCGGTCGAGCCGCAGCGCCATGCGCTGCTCAACCAGATCGTGTTCATTGACGACAAGACCGGCATGGCCGTCGGCCACGAGGGCCTGATCCTGCGCACCGACGACGGCGGACGCCATTGGAAGGAACTGGCCTTCGACAAGGAACGCGGCGAGCCGCTGATGAGCATCGCGCGGCTGCCCTCGGGCACCTGGCTCGCGGTGGGCGCGTTCGGCCGCGCGCTGAGCTCGACCGACGACGGCACGACGTGGCAACGCATCGAGCTCGCCGGCGCCGAGGACAAGCACCTGAACCGCATCGTGGCCACGGCCGATCGCCAGCACTGGCTGATCGTTGGCGAACGCGGCCTGGTGCTGGCCTCCGACGACGCCGGGGTGACCTGGCGCACCGTGCCCGCCTTCTACAACGGCTCGCTGTACGGCGCGCATGCCCTGCCCGACGGCGGCTGGCTGGCCTACGGCATGCGCGGCCACGCCTACCGCAGCGACCCGCGCGCCCAGGCATGGGTGAAGAGCGAGGTGCCGGTGCCGATCTCGATGCTGGGTGACGCCACCGCCCCCGACGGTTCGCTGCTGCTGGTCGGGCAGGGCGGCATCGTGCTGCGCAGCACCGACGGCGGATCGCGCTTCGCCATCGTGCGCGCCGGCGGCCGCGCAGCGCTCACCGACATCCAGCTGCTGGCCGACGGCCACTGGCTGCTCGCCAGCGACGGCGGTCTGCGCAACCACGATCCCGCCGCCGCGCCCGCGGCAGCCGGATCGGCGGCCAGGCCCCCGGCCGCCGCGCCCGCCGGCGCCGCTGGCGCCTCCGCCCCCCCTGCCGCCAGCGCCCCCGGAGCCCGGACATGAGCCACGCCACGCCCACCCGACTGGAGGCCTTCGTCGATCGGCTGGCACAGGCGCTGATCGCGCGTCGCAAGCCGCTGGCCTGGCTGTTCGTCGTCATCACGCTGGCGCTGGGCGCCTCGGCGCTGCGGGTGCACCTGGACCCGGGGTTCAACAAGCTGATCCCGCTCAAGCACCCGTATATGCAGGCCTTTCTCAAGCACAGCGCCACGTTTGCGGGGGCCAACCGCATCCTGGTGAGCGTGCAGTGGAAGGGCGAGGGCGACATCTACAACGCCGAGTTCATGAAGGCCATCCGCGGCGTGACCGACGACGTGTTCTTCACGCCCGGCGTCAACCGCAGCCAGGTGTTCTCGATCTTCACCCCCAACGTCAAGTACATCGAGGTGACCGAGGAGGGCTTTGCCGGCGAGGTGGTGATTCCGTCGCGCTTCCAGGCCGACGCGGCGGGGCTGGCGCGGGTACGCGCCAACGTGGCGCGATCCGGCGAGGTCGGCCGCCTGGTCGCGAACGACCTGAAGTCGGCGCTGGTGCGCGCCGACCTGCTGGAGGTCGATCCGTCCAGCGGCAAGAGGCTCGACTATGCCGCGGTGGCCAGCAAGCTCGAGGAGATCCGCGCCAAGTACACCACCGACAAGACCGACGTGCAGATCATCGGCTTTGCCAAGATCGTCGGCGACGTGATGGAGGGCCTGTTCTCGGTGGTCACCTTCTTCGGCATCGCCTTCGTCGTCACCGGGGTAATGCTGTGGCTGTATACCCGCTCGATCCGCCTGACGGTGTTGGCGCTGGTGGTGGCGCTGCTGCCGGTGATCTGGCTGCTGGGCATCCTGCCTCTGATCGGCTACGGCATCGACCCGATGTCCATCCTGGTGCCCTTCCTGATCTTCTCGATCGGCGTGTCGCATGCGGTGCAGATGACCAACGCCTGGCGCCAGGACGTGGCGCATGGCTTTCCGGCCGAGCATGCCTCGCAGATCGCCTTCCGCAACCTGGCCATACCCGGCACGGTGGCGCTGCTGACCAACGCGCTGGGCTTCATGGTGATCATGCTGATCGACATCCCGATCGTGCACGAGCTGGGCGTGACCGCCTGCCTGGGCGTGCTGCTGATGATCGTCACCAACAAGATGATCCTGCCCATCATCCTGTCGCACCTGAGGCTGGAGGCCTCGGCGATGGCCCAGGAGGTCACCGACGAGCGCGGCCGCAACCCGCTGTGGTGGGCGGTGTCGGCCTTCGCGCAGCCCAAGGTGGCGCTGGCCACCTTCGCCGTCTGGCTGCTGCTGCTGGCCTTCGGCACGCTGCAGTCGCGCCACCTGCTCACCGGCGACGTCAGCGCCGGAGTGCCCGAGCTGCGGGCCGAATCGCGCTACAACCACGACAACGACCACATCGTGGCCAGCTACTCGATCGGCATGGACGTGCTGTCGGTCTACATCGAGACACAGGGCATGCAGGAGGCCTGCCTGAATTGGCCGGTGATGAACGCGGTGGAGCGCTTCGACCACTACCTGCGCGGTGTGTCCGGCGTGCAGTCGGTGGCCTCGGTGGCGGCGGTGGCCAAGGTGGCCGCCGGCGGCAACAACGAGGGCAACCCGCGATGGGCCGCGCTGCAGCGCACCGAGGCGGCGCTGCGCACTGGCTCCAAGGCCATCAACCCCGAACTGGGCCTGAGCATCGAAGGCTGCGGCGTGATCCACGTGATGATCTTCCTGAAGGACCACCAGGGCTCCACGCTCAAGCACGTGGTCGGCGAGATCGGCAAGTTCATCGGCGCCGAAAAGACCCCGGGGGTGCAGTTCCGCCTGGCCGGCGGCAATGCCGGCGTGGCCGCGGCCACCAACGAGGCGGTGGAGAAGGCCGAGATCGAGATGCTGGGCGCGATCTTCGGCGCCATCATCGCGCTGTGCTGGCTGACCTTCCGCACCTGGAAGGCGGTGCTGTGCATCATGGTGCCGCTGACCATCGTCTCGATCCTGTGCAACGCGCTGATGGCGCTGCTGGGCATCGGCCTGAAGGTGCCCACGCTGCCGGTGATCGCGCTGGGCGTGGGCGTGGGCGTGGACTACGGCATCTACCTGTTCGAGCGCATGCAGCACGAGATCGAGGACAAGGGCTCGTCGCTGCGCGAGGCCTTCTACGAGGCCATGCGCCAGCGCGGCACCGCGGCGGTGTTCACCGCACTGACCATGTCGATCGGCGTGGGCAGCTGGGCCTTTGCCACACTGAAGTTCCAGGCCGACATGGGCGTTCTGCTGGCCTTCATGTTCCTGGTCAACGTGTTCGGCGCGATCTTCCTGCTGCCAGCCATGGCCTGCTGGCTGGGTGTGGGTGGTGCATCGAAGGCGACGGCCGCGAAGGCCGGCACCGAAGGCTGAGTCCACAAGCCCAACGGCGCGGCCTGCCCGCGCGAGGCTGACGACAGGGCAGCCCTGACCAAGGGCTGGGTTCGGCACGCTGCTGCCGTTGGAAGATTTGCTGGAATCCAGTCGCTCGACTGTCGGCGCGAGAGCGCCGGGCCGGCCGGACCCGTTCCGCTGCGTGTCCCCCGTCGCCCTGCGGGCTCCTCCTCCTTAACCTCCGCGGAACGGGCCCGGCCAACCCGACGCTCCGATCCACCGAGAACCTCGCCGCAGGGCACCTGCGAGTGCGCAGACTGCGGTCCATGGCCGAGGACGCCGGGTGGCCGGCTGCCGGAGGTTAAGGAGGAGGAGCCCGCAGGGCGACGGGGGACACGCAGGCAGCCGGCTGCCCGGCGTCCTCGGCCACGCGCCATCGTGGGAATGTCAGGTTTTCGATCACCTCGAACGGCAACATCGTGCCGTCCTCAGCCCTGCACTTGTGGTCGCCAACCCAAAAGGCATTCGTGGGGCGTCCCCGGGTGCCGCAGCGAACTGCTCTACAGGCAAGAGGCGGGCATGAAGCCCGCCTTTCAATGTTTGGAACAACCCGCACAGGCCAGGCCTGCGCGGGTGGTGCCGCTCAGAACGAGTACTTGGCCACGAACGAGAGCTGGTCGCGGTCGGTCAACAGCCGGTTGCTGCGCAGAGTCAGGTTGGCGCTGCCCAGGAAGCCCAGGTAGGTGACGCCCAGCGACAGGTTGCCGCCCTTCACGAACGTGGCCCCAAGGCTGTAGCGCTTGTCGCCTTCGCCGCCCACGCCGCCCAGCAGGGTGCGGCCCTGCAGCTGCTGTGAGAAGCTGATGGGCACGGTGAGGTCCCATCCCTCGACGATGCCGGGGTAGCCCAGCGACGCGGTGGCACTGATGGCCAGCGCGTTCTTGGTGTCGAAGCTGGCCACGTTGCTGGCCGCGAAGAAGGCCTGTTGTGCCGCCGGGAAGTTCTCCACCCCTGGAGCCTTGCGCGCGTCGATCGAACCGATGCGCACCGCTGAGATCTCGCCCAGCAGCAGCGTCTGTGGGGCGATCGGCGTGCGGCCGAAGTTGGCGAAGGCGTTGATGTTGAACTGGGTGATCTTGGCCCGCGTCGGGTTGGGGATGTAGCTCGACGCCGCATTCGGCGCGGCCGGGTTGACCAGCGTGTTCACCAGCACCGGCGCGCCATCCTTGTGCGACAACTCCGCCCCCACGGTGAACACCCCGAAGGTGGTGCTGGCGGTGGCGCCGATGAGCTTGATGTCGTCGAAGTAGCGCACTCGGTACGAGCCGTTGCCGATCTGGTTGCCCGGCACGTTGAAGAACGCGGGCAAGGTCGTGCCGGGCGTGAAGGCATTGATCTCGGGGATCGGCGTGCGGTCGTGGTAGTTCAGGTAGTACAGGCCGACCTCGGTCTCGTCGGTCACGCGGAAGCGGGTACCGAGGCCCCATTGACCGGTCTTGCCGGGAAGCAGATCGTCCTTGCGGTTGCCGAACGAGCAGCCGTTGAACCCGGCCGGGAAGGCCTGAGGCACCGCTGGCAACGCAGTCCACGGCCCCAGGCAGACACCGCCGGGGCCGACGCCGTCGGAGCTGTTCATGTACGTGCCCGGAGCGGCGGCCAGGGTCGGGTGGAAGTTGAACTGCGCATGCGCCAGCAGCGACCAGCGCGGGGTCACCTCGATGGACATCGAGAGCTGGTCCTCGGGCAGCAGCTGGTCCTTGGTCTCGGTGCCGGGCACGCCGGTCTTGGTGCCGTCGGCAGGGCCTTGTGCCAGCGAGATGCCGGGGAAGAACAGCGCCTCGCCCCACGACACCACGTGACGGCCGGCGCGCACGTTGACGCGGCTGGAGCCGACTTCGAACGAGGTGTAGCCATAGGCGTCCAGGAAGCGCGAGTAACCGCCGTGATAGCGCTTGGCGCCCTCGGTGAACTCGTTGAACGGCGCCGGCTTGCTCACCCCGTTGGGGTTGAAGGTCGCGTTGGGCAGGCCGCTGCCGGCGTTGTTGCTGTTGGTGCCGCGATAGACGTCGTCGTAGAAGGTGCTGCCCGACAGCACGAAGCCGCTGTCGCCCTTGCTCAGCTTGGCATCGAGCAGGGCGCCGATGCGGTTGGCCGTCAGGTCGCCCTTGTTGAAGTTGTTGTCGCCGTCGTTGTTGCCGGAACTGGCCTTGAGCACCGGATCCTGCCCCTTGAGGCGCTGGGCCAGCGTGTAGGTGGTGTTGATGCGCCAGTCGAGCTTGAGGCCGCCGCCCAGGTCGATGGCATCGCCTGCGGTGGCCGGCAGCGCGGTGGCCAGAATGGCCACGGCCGCAGCCACGGGCGTGAGTCGCTTGATGGTGTTCATGGTGGTTCTCCTCGTCGCGGGGCGATCAGTTGCCGGCCGCACGGGCGGCTTCGGGGGTGAACATGGCGGGCTTCATGTCCATGGCGTTGAGGATCGGGCCCTTCTCGCGCTCTTGGAACAGGTTGTAGCCGATGTAGGCCCCGGCGTTGAGGTCGTGGTAGAAGCTCGAGCCGGCATGCCAGGCTTGCATGTCGAAGGCGTAGTAGTAGTTGATCATGCCCCACTGCCAGAGCTGGCCGCGGGTGTCGTAGTAGTCGCTCATCACCGCGTGCCAGGTGTCCTCGTCGATGAAGAGCACACGCTTGCCGTACAGGTGGCGGTAGCCTTCCTTGAGCACGCCCTCGAGCACCCAGACGCGGCGCAGCTCATAGCGCATCAGGTCGGGATTGGCATGGCCGACCTTGAGCATGTCGGCGTACTTCACGCTGCCGGCGTGGACGCGGTAGGCGTTGGCGGGGATATAGGCCTCGCGCTTGCCGACGAGCTTCCAGTTGTAGCGCTCGGGCGAGCCGTTGAACAGGCGGTCGGAGTCGATGGTGACCTTGCCGCCGGTGCCGCCGATGGGCTGGTCGAAGCCGAATTCAGGCAGCTGGCGTACACGGCGGGTGCCCGGGTCGTATTGCCAGGCCAGGCGCTTGTCCTTGGCGAAGTTGATCGGCTCCTGCGAAACGGTGACGGCGCCCTTCTCGCGCTCAGGCAGCAGCACCAGGCTGCGGTTGTAGGCCTGCACGCCTTCCTGCGGCTTGCCGGCATCGGCGGGTTGTTGTTGTAGCCGTAGGCGAGGTTCTGCTGGCGGCCGATCGTGGCATTGCCCTTGGAGTTGACATCTGCGGCATCGCGCGTGACCTGCTCGGTCGTGGCGCGGTAGGGCAGCGTGTGGTTCCACAGCACCTCAAGGCCGTCCTTGGGGATCGCGAACGGAATCGCTCCCTTGACGGCGCCCTTGATGTTCATGCCGCCATCGACGAGTTCCGTCGTCGTGGCGTTCTTCTTGGCATTGGCACAGACGAAGTCGGGATAGCGGAAGTCGCGCCGCCCCGGGAAGACGGGGATGCGGAAGGTCTGCGGGTACTTGGCGAACATCGCCTTCTGGCCGTCGCTGAGCTTGTCGGCGTACTGGGCCTGGTTCTGCGCGGTGATGGTGAACACCGGCTTGTCGTCCTTGTACGGATCGACCGGGTGCTGGCCCGCGTTGGGCGCGTACTGCACGCCCGGGGGCGTGCCCAACCACTTGCCCGAATACTCGGGGATCGTGCCTTCCTTGTTGCCGGCCTTCTCGGCGCCGACACAGGTCAGGTCCTTGCCGAGGCGCTCGGCGTCGCCTGCAGAGACCTTGGCCGAAGCGGGGAAGGGCATGGCGCAAGCCAGCGCGGCGACAGCCGGCGCGATGGCGAACAACGGGGGTCGAGTCATCTGTGTCTCCTTGACGACGCATGTCGATGGAACCTGCCGGTCGCCCCTGCTGATGATCACAGGATCCGGCGTCAGCCCGAATGTCGGGCCGCATGCCCGATGGCAGGATTCTGGAAGTCGATTGATGAGACTCAATCGTCTGTTAGGACTACTTGCGAACCCGCAGCCATGGCGCCGCACGCGGCGGCGCAGGTCAGGGCTGCGCGTACAGGCGCCTGAGCTCGGCCTTGACCAGCTTGCCGGTGGCGTTGCGGGGCAGCGGCTCGGCGCGCAGCTCGATGCGCGACGGCACCTTGTAGCCGGCCAGGTGGGCCGCCACATGTGCCCGCAGATCGGCCTGGCTGGCCGACCGGCCCGGGCGCAGCACCACCACGGCGACCACCGCCTCGCCGGTCTGTGCATCGGGCACCGCGAACACCGCCACCTCATCGACGCCCGGGTGGCGCGACAGGCACGACTCGACCTCGGCCGCGGCGATCTTCTCGCCACTGCGGTTGATCACGTCCTTGAGCCGGTCGACGACGAAGAGAAAGCCCGCGGCATCGACGTAGCCGATGTCGCCGGTGTGCAGCCAGCCGCCGTGCAGCGCCTGCGCAGTGGCCTCGGGCTGGCCCCAGTAGCCCTGCATCACGGTCACGCCGCGAAGGCAGATCTCTCCGGCCTCGCCGGCCGGCAACGGCTGGCCGTCGGCATCGACGATGCGCAGCTCGATCACCGGCGAGCGCAGGCCCGAACTGCGCGGCCGGCCCTCGAACAGCTGGCCCGAGATCGCCGCGCCCACGCCGTTGCTCTCGGTCATGCCGAAGCCGATGCCCGACATCGAATGCGGAAAGCGCGCCAGCACCTGGTCGATCAGCCCCTGCGGCAGACCCGAGCCGCCGAAGCCCACGCCGCCCAACGAGGCGGCCGACGCGGCCGGGTCGAAGCCGGCGACCTGCATCAGCTGCTGCACCATCGCCGGCGCGGCGCTGAACTGGGTGATCTTCTCGTCGCGGACGATCTGCAGCGCCTGCGCCGGATCCCAGCGGTGCATGAACACCAGCCGGCGGCCGCCGCGCAGCGTGGTCAGCAGCTGAGCATACAGGCCACTGACATGGAACAGCGGCACCACGGTCAGCGTGGCCGGTGCCAGGCCCTTGGCCATGATGGCCGCCACCGCCTGTGGCGAGCTCATGCCCGAGAGCGCGCCGATGAAGTCGATGTTCATCAGCGCCTGCGCCACCGCACGATGCGACGACAGCACCGCCTTGGGCCGGCTGGTGGAGCCAGAGGTGAACACCAGCACCGCCGCATCCTCCGGCTGGCGAGTCACCGGCTGGCGCGCCGGGCCGCCCGGCGCCACCAGTGGCGCCCAGGCCAGCACGCCGCTGGCCGGATCGGGCACGCGGCCGACGTTGACCACATGGCAGCCCAGCGTGGCCAGGTCGGGTGCCAGTCGATCGAGCCGCTCGTCGTCGCAGACGAGCACCCGTGGCGAGACCTCGGCGATCGCGCCGCGCAGTTCGTCGCGCAGGCCGAAGCTGTTCAGCGGCGCCGGTACCGCGCCCACCAGCACCGTGGCGGCGAAGGCCACCGCCCATTCGGGCCGGTTGCGCATCGCGATGGCCACCCGGTCGCCCGGCTCGAGGTGCACTTCGGCCTGCAGCCGCCCGGCCAGCGCATCCACAGCAGCGAAGAAGCGCTCGTAGCTCCAGCGCTCGCCGGCATGGGCCATGAATTCCTTGGCACCGTGGACGCGGCCGGCCTCGATCAGCGCGATCAGCGAGGGCGGTGCATGGCGGTAGGCCCGCGCCGGCCCATCGGCCAGCGCCACCTCGCACAGCTCGAACGGAGCGCCGGGCTGGGTCAGCCGCGCAATCAGTGAGCCGGGGTCGAGGATCGGGGTGTTCATGGGGGTCTCTTTCGAAGGTCCTCGGTCGGGACTGCAGGGGCGTCAGAAGCCGAGCAGATGGGCGTAGCGGTCGCGGTGGAACACGCCGTCGCCGAAGGTCTGTTGCAGCACGCGCGCGCGCTTGAGGAACAGGCCCAGGTCGAACTCGTCGGTCACGCCGATGCCACCGTGCATCTGCACCGCCTCGTTCAGCGCGCGCTCGCCCAGGTCCGAGGCGCGGGCCTTGGCCAGGCTGGCCAGCGCGGCGGCATCGGCCCGGCCGGCATCGATGGCCTCCAGCGCCGCGGCCACGCTGCTGCGCAGCAACTCGATCTCGACGAACAGCCGCGCCGCGCGGTGCTGCAGGGCCTGGAAGCTGCCGATGGGCACATCGAACTGCACCCGCTCCTTCAGGTAGCCCAGCGTGCGCTCGAAGGCCTCGGTGATCACGCCCAGCAGCTCGGCGGCCAGGCACGCACGGGCGCGGTCGAGCACCCGGTCGAGCGGGGCGAAGGCGTCGCCGGGGCGGCCCACGACGGCTTCGTCGCCAAGGGTCACCGCGTCGAAGTGCACCGTGGCCGCATTGCGGCCGTCGACCATGCGCTGGCGCTCGATGCGCACCCCCGGCCACTGCGGATCGACCAGGAACAGGCTCAGCCCGGCGCGGTGCCCCAGGGCGCCGGCGCTGCGCGCCACCACCAGCAGGCGCTCGGCGACATGACCGTCGAGCACGAACTGCTTGTGCCCCGACAGACGCCAGTGCCCGGCCTCGCGCGAGGCACGCAGGGCCACGCGGGTCGGGTCGTGCCGCGGCGTCTCGTCCAGCGCCAGCGCCAGCAGCGCGTCACCGCTGGCGATGCGCGGCAGCCAGGCCTGACGCTGCGCCTCGTCGCCGGCCTCGTCGATCAGCCCGGCGCCCAGCACCACGCTCGACAGCAGCGGCGTGGCCGCGAGGGTGCGGCCGGTCTGCTCGAAGATCGCGCCAAGCCCCTTGTAGCCGGCGGCCAGGCCGCCGTAGGCCTCTGGCAGCGCCGCGGCGGGCCAGCCCAGCTCGGCCATCGCGCGCCACACGGCCTGGTCGTAGCCGCGCTCGTCGCGCGCATCGCGCAGTGCGCGCAGCGCCGACACCGGCGAGCGCGCGGCCAGGAAGTCGCGCGCGCTGTCCTGCAGCATGCGCTGTTCGTCGTCGAGCAGAAGGCTCATCGTGGGCTCCGGGCGCGGCACGGCAGGGTCATGAAACAGCTCGCCAAAGGGTTCGCCATGATCGGTTCGAACGGTGTTCGAAGGTTCACCGCGCTCACCCCGGCAGGCCCAGCACGCGTCGGGCGATCAGGTTGAGCTGGATCTCCGAGGCGCCGCCGGCGATGGTGTAGGTCTTGGTGTAGAGCCACTGGCGGCAGATGTCGTGCTCGTCGCGCGTGAACTCGTCGCCTTCCCACGACAGGCCACGCTGGCCCATCATCTGTTGCAGCAGCTCGTACTTGGTGGCCTCCTGCTCGGTCTGCACCAGCTTCATGATCGAGCCAATGGCGCCGATGTCCTGCCGCGCGTGCGCCATCTCGTGCATGCGCCGGGTGGTCAGCGCGAAGGCCTGCTGGTCCATCAGCGCGGCGGCCAGCCGGTCGCGCCACACCGGCCCGGCGTCGGCCAGGTAGGGCGCCGCCACCGCCAATGCATCGTGCGAAGGCGCGCCGCCCTCGGTGAACTTCGACATCGCCGCGCGCTCGTGATCGAGCAGCTTCTTGGCCACCGTCCAGCCGTCGTTCAACGCGCCCACCAGGTTGCGCGCCGGCACGCGCAGCTTGTCGAAGAACACCTCGCAGAAGCTGGACTTGCCGCTGATCAGCTCGATCGGCCGCACCGTGATGCCGGGCGACTTCATGTCGATGAGCAGGAAGCTGATGCCCTTCTGCTTCTTGGCCGTCGGGTCGGTGCGCACCAGCGCATACATCCAGTCCGAGACGTTGCCGTAGCTGGTCCAGATCTTCTGGCCGTCGACGATGAAGTCGTCGCCGTCGCGCACCGCGCGCGTCTTCAGGCTGGCCAGGTCGCTGCCGGCGTTGGGCTCGGAGAAGCCCTGGCACCAGCGCACGCTGCCGCGCGCCATCGGCGGCAGGTGCTCGAGCTGCTGTGCCTCGGTGCCCAGCTCCAGCAGCACCGGCGCGAGCATCCAGATGCCCAGGTTGTACTGCGGCTGGCGGCAGCCCAGCGCCATCATCTCCTGCTCGAGCACGCGCACCTGGCGCGCGCTCAGGCCGGCGCCGCCGCAGGTGGGCGGCCAGCCGGGCGCGAACCAGCCGCGGTCGCGCATGCGCTCGAACCACAGGCGCTGGTCGTCGTTGAGGAAGACGTTGTGCGAGCTGCTCCACAGCATCTCGGCGCTGCTGATCGGGGTGCGCATCGAGGCCGGGCAATTGGCCTCCAGCCATTGCCGCACTTCGGCGCGGAAGGTGTCGGTGTCGTTCACTGGTGAACCTCGAGATCCTCGGGAGCATCGATGAGCGACCAGCGTTGCACGCCGGCCTCATCCAGGCGGCGCGACCGCGAGCCGGCCTGGTCCGGCGGGGCGGCGATCACGATGCCAGGGCCCGCGCCACGGTCTCGTCCGACAGCGGCACGTAGCACTGCGCCGCCTCGTCGCGCACGAACAGCGGATCGGCCACGCGCGCCGGGTCGTAGCCATCGCGCTGCAGGTCGACCTTGCGCAGCTTGAAGGTGCTGGTCATGTCGGGCTCGGGCGGCACGCGCACGAACAGCGGTACCGCATAGCGCGGAAGCTGCGCGCTGGCATGGGCATGGAAGTCCCGTGGGTCGAAGGCATGGCCCTCCTGCATCACCACGGCCGCCATGCCGGCGCGGCCCTCGGTGCCGGGCACCTTGACGCCGTAGACGGTGACCGACTCGACGCCCGGCAACTCGCCCAGCACATCGGCCACCTCCATGGTCGAGACGTTCTCGCTCTTCCAGCGAAAGGTGTCGCCCATGCGATCGACGAAGAAGCAGTAGCCGTCCTCGTCGCAGCGCAGCAGGTCGCCCGAGGCCCAGGCGGCGTCGCCGCGCCGGAAGACGTTGCGCAGGATCTTCTTTTCGGTCTCGTCGGCAGCGGTGTAGCCTTCGAAACGACCGGCGATGATGTCCGGATAGTCGTGCAGCAGGCCGATGGCCTCGCCCACTTCGCCCGGTTGGCAGGGCACCAGAAAGCCGTCCGCATTGCGCACATGGGCCTCGGCTTCGACGTCGTAGCGCACCAGACGCAGGTTGGTCTTGTCCCAGAACGGCACGCGGCCACACGAGCCTGGCCGGTTGTCGACGTTGATGGTGTTGGTGTTGGCCTCCGTCGAGCCCCAGCCCTCGTAGATCTGCATGGGACCAAAGCGCTCGACGAAGCGGGTCCAGACCTCCGCCGTCAGGCCCGCGCCCACCATGGTGCGCAGGCTGTGTTGCCGATCGTCGCGGCGCTCGGGTTCCGAGAGCAGGTAGCGGCAGATCTCGCCGATGTACTGGCACACGGTGATGCGATGTCGGCGAACATCGGCCCAGAACTCGCGCTTGCTGAACTTGCGTCGCACGGACAGGCTTGCGCCGGCGGCCATCGCCGTGGAGCCGGCCGACAACGATGCGGCGCCGTGGTACAGCGGCAGGAAGGTGTAGAAGCAGTCGTCCGCGACGACGGACATGGTTTCGCGCATCACCGCCCCGCTCATCAGCCAGCGCGCGTGGCTGATGACGGCGGCCTTGGGCAGCCCGGTGGTGCCCGAGGTGAAGATGTAGACGCAGGGGTCGCCGGCGGTCAGGCCCGCACGCCACGACGCATCGGGGTTGGCCTCGTCGGCCTGCACCGTGGCGGCGCCGAAGTCCATCGCGGTCAGGCCGTGCAAGGCCGGTGCCGGTTTGTCGGCGTCGGCCCAGCGCCACAGCGGGATGCAGCCGCGCACCTCCTCGGCATCGAAGGCCGGCAGGCACTCCTCGCCGACCAGCGCCACGCGCGCCGAGGTGGTTTGCAGCTCGTGCGCCAGGGCGCGGCCGCTGATGTTGGTGTTGAGGAAGGCCACCGTGGCGCCCAGCTTGGACAGGCCAAACCAGGCCAAGAAGAACTGCGCGCGGTTTTCCATCGCCAGCGCCACCACGTCGCCGCGGCGCACACCCTGCGCCCGGGCCACGTGCGCCACCTGGTTGGCCAGCCGGTTGACCTCGGCATAGCTGAAACACCGATCGGCACAGTGCAGCAAGGGTCGCGGGCCATGCTCGAGGGCGGCCGCTTCCAGCATGTCGGCCAGCGTGGCCGGGTCCGATGCGCGGTAGCGTGCCGCAATGGCCGCTCGCCGATCGAGCTGCGCCTGCGTGACTTCGCGTGGCACCGGCTTCCAGGGGGCCTCGACGGGGGTGTTCGGTAGATTCATCGACGTGAGTCCTCCAGGGCGCGCTCAGCGCACCGGACGCGGCATGCCCAGGCCGAACTGGGCGATCAGCTCGCGCTGCAGTTCGTTGGTGCCGCCGCCGAAGGTGGAGATGGTCGCGGCGCGCGACTCGAATTCGAGCTCACCGAGCAGCGCCGAGGCGGCCGACGCGCCGCGCACCAGTGCGCTGGAGCCGACGATCTCGATCAGCTGCCGCAGCACCTCGACCACGGTCTCCGACCCATAGACCTTGGCGATCGACGCCAGTGCCACGTCCATGTGACCAGCCTCGACATCGGCCGCGATGCGGAAATTCAGCGTGCGCTGCGCCTCCAGGCGCACGTAGCAGTCGGCCAGCGCGCGTTGCACCCAGGGCGTGTCGATGGCACGGCGGCCCCGCTCGTCCGCCACCTTGGCCCACTGCAGCACGCGCACGAACGGTGCGAAAACCTTGTCGGCCCAGGCCCCCAATCCCAGGCGCTCGTGATTGAGCTGCGAGGTGATGAGTTTCCATCCGCCATGCAACTCACCCACCAGCATGTCGCGCGGCACCTGCACCTTGTCGTAGTAGGTGGCTGCGGTGGTGTTGCCCACGGTGGGAATCAGCGTGTGCGAGACGCCGGGCGCCCGCGCATCGACGATGAGCAACGAGATGCCCAGGTGCCGCGCCCGCTCGGGATCGGTGCGGGCGGCCAGCCAGATGAAGTCGGCGGCTTCCACGCCCGAGGTCCACAGCTTGTTGCCGTTGACGATGAACTCGTCGCCCTGCAGCCGCGCACTGGTCTTCAACGTGGCCAGGTCCGAGCCGGCATCGGGCTCGGAGTAGCCGATCGCGAAGTGGATCTCGCCCGCGGCGATTCCGGGCAGGAAGCGTTGCTTCTGGACCTCGGTGCCATGCTGCATCAAGGCCGGGCCCACCGTGCTGATGGTGACGAAGGGCAGCGGCGCGCCGGCGATGTTGGCTTCCTCGAAGAAGATCAACTGTTCGGTGCCCTGGTAGCCGCGGCCGCCGTAGGCCTGCGGCCAACCCACCGCCAGCCAGCCGTCGCGGCCCATTTGGCGCACGAGCGCGCGATAGGTCTCGCCCGATTCGGCGCCGCGCATCGCCAGGCGCAGCTCGGGCGTGATCAGGCCCTGGAAGTAATCGCGCACCTGCAGGCGCAGGCGGTGCTGTTCGGGGGTCAGGTCGACGAACATCGGCTAGGGGTCCCTGTTGCGTTGCCGCGGTTCGGTGCCGTTACTCGGCACCGAGGATCAGGCCACTGGTGGGCACGCCCGTGCCGGCGGTGACCAGCACGTTGTGCACGCCGGCCACCTGGTTGACGGCGCTGCCGCGCACCTGGCGCACCGCCTCGGCGACGCCGTTCATGCCGTGGATGTAGGCCTCGCCCAGCTGTCCGCCGTGCGGATTCAGCGGCAGGCTGCCGCCGCGGCCATGGTGCCCGGCGCGCACGAAATCCTTGGCCTCGCCGCGGGCGCAGAAGCCGAACTCCTCGAGCTGCTGCAGCACGAAGGGCGTGAAGTGGTCGTAGATCACCGCGGTCTGCACGTCCTTGGGCGTCAGCCCGCTCTGCTGCCACAGCTGCCGCGCCACCAGCCCCATCTCCGGCAGCCCGGTGATGTCGTCGCGGTACAGCGAGGTCATGATCTGCTGGCCGTCGCTGATGCCCTGTGCGGCGGCCTTCACCAGCACCGGCTTGTGCTTCAGGTCGCGCGCCCGCTCGGTCGAGGTGATGACCATGGCCACCGCGCCGTCGCTTTCCTGGCAGCAATCGAGCAGCCGCAGCGGCTCGGCGATCCAGCGGCTGGACTGGTGCTCGGCCAGGGTGATGGGCTTGCCATGGAAGAAGGCGGCCGGGTTGGTGGCGGCGAAGTCGCGCACCGCCACCGAGACACGGCCGAAATCCTCGCTGGTGGCGCCGTAACGGTGCATGTAGCGCTGGGCAAACATCGCCACCCAGGCCGCTGGCGTGTGGAAGCCGTGCGGCATGTACCAGCCGAAATTCACGCTTTCGAAGAACGGCGTGGCCACCCAGCCGTAGCTGCCGGTGCCGAAGCGGTACCAGCTGCGCTCGTTCATCGCCCGGTACACCACCACCGTGCGCGCCAGCCCGGTGGCCACGGCCATGGCCGCATGCAGCACCGGGCCGCAGGCCGCGCCACCGCCATGCGGCACCTGGCTGAAGAACTTCACCTCTCGCGCGCCGAGCAGCCGCGCCACCTCGTACTCGGGCACCTTGTCCACCGAGTAGGACGAAAAGCCGTCGACCTCCTTCGGGTCGATGCCGGCGTCGGCCAGCGCAGCGAGCACCGCCTCCATCGCCAGCCGCAGTTCGGTGCGCCCCGAGTTCTTGCTGAATTCGGTGGCGCCGAGGCCGACGATCGCGGTGCGGCATGAAATCATGGGGTCTGTCATGGGATGTCCTTGGCCCGGATCAGCGCAGATGCAGCCGCACCGTGGCGGTGACGTGGGGCCCCATCGAGTTGCTGCCCTTCAGGGCAACGTCGACGCAGCGCTGGCCAGCGTCGAGGGCGCTGACCTCGCCGGAGAAGGTCATGGTGTCACCTGGATAGTTGGGGACGCCGAGCTTGATCTTCAGCGATCTGAACTCGCAGTCCGGGCCGGCCCAGGATTCGACGAAGCGCTGAACCAGGCCGCTGGTGGTGAGGATGTTCATGAAGATGTGCGGCGAGCCGAGCGCCCGTGCGGCTTCCAGGTCGTGGTGGCCGGCAAAGTAGTCGCGCGTGGCGATCGCGCCGCCGGCGATCAGCGTCACGGTGATGGGGATGGCCAGCTTGGGCAGCGTCTGGCCGACGGCCAGGTCTTCAAACCGCATGGGATGCTCCGCAGGTGTCGCCCAGGTCTTCGGGCAGGTCGTATTTCCAACCGAGACGCTCGTCGCTGGCCAGCCATTCGCCCAGCCGGGCCAGCGCGGCCTCGGTGCCGCCGAGCCGGGCGGCCAGGGCCCGGCTCCAGTACAGGTATCGATGGATCGGGTAGGTCAGGTCCACGCCGATGCCACCGTGCACATGCTGGGCCTTGTGGCCGACGGCATGGGCCGCCTGCGCAGCAAGCACCTTGACCGCCAGCGCCTGAGGCGCAGCACCCAGGCCGGCGTCCAGGCGGTACACGAGTTGGGCCAGTGCCGAGCGCAGGGCTTCGACGGCGATCTGCGCGTCGGCCATCTGCCCGGCCACCAACTGGAACGAGCCGACCACACGGCCGAACTGCTTGCGTTGACCGACGTACTCGACCGTGCGGGCCAGCTGGCCCGCCGAGACGCCGAGCTGCAGCGAGGCCACGGCGGCCACCGCGCGGGGCTCAAGCCAGTCCAGTGCCGCCGCCTCGAGCAGGGCCGTTGCCGGCACCCGCACGCCGTTCAGCCGCAAGGCCGCCACCGACAGGTGGTGCTGGCTGCGGCCGATGGCCAAGCTCAGGCCCGGCGCGCCCAGGTCCAGGTACAGCAGTTGCAGCCGGTCGCCCAGCCGCACCGGCAGCAGGCAGGCGCTGGATTCGGCCGCCAGCGGCACCGCACCGGTGACACCGTCGAGCAGCAGCGCATTGCCGTCGCGCCGCGCCAGCACGACCAGGTCGCGCGAGGCGTGCAGGTCGTCCAGTGCCAGCGTGACGAGGGTCTGGCCGCTCACGATCCGCGTCAGCTCGGTCTGCAGCTCAGGCTGGCCGAAACGGGCCAGCGTGGCGGCCGCCAGCTGCTGTTCGGCCAGTGGCACCAGGCCCAGTGCGCGACCCTGCTCGAGCAGCACCGCCATCAGTTCGGTCGCACCCAGGCCCAGCCCGCCGTGGGCCTCGGGCACGACGATGCCGTGCAGGCCAGAGGCGATGCATTGCTGCCACAGGGCGTGCATGTAGGGCTCGTCACCCTGGTCGTGCGCGCGCAGCGCGGCGTCGGTGCAGAAGTCGGCCATCAGCGCGCGGGCACTGTCCGCAAAGGCGCGCTGGTCGTCGTTGAGGCTGAAGTCCATCGGGGCGTCCCAGGCCCGGCTCAGGCCGTCACCGGCCGGAATTGCGGCAGGGCCAATTCGCCGCCGTCGGAGGTCTCGACCGTGGCGAACTCCACCCTCACCCGCTGGCCGATGGCGATCTGCCCGCGCTCGGCGCCGACCAGCTGAGCCACCAGGCGGGTGCCCTCGTCCAGTTCCACCAGGGCGACCGGGTTGGGGTACTCGAACGGCGGCACCTCGGGGTAGTGCATCACGACGAACGAGTACACGGTGCCCAGGCCGCTGGCCTGCAGCGTGTCCCATTCGAACGAGTGGCATTGGCTGCACACCGGCCCCGGCGGGTGGCGCAACGTGCCGCAGGCCTTGCAGCGCTGGACCAGCAGCCGGCCCTGGCGCGCGCCGTCCCAGAAGAAGCGGGTGTCGTCGCTGATGCCCGGGGCCGGGCGGCGGATCTTCGGCGCCGCCGCCGGCTCGCTGGACGCCGACTTGGCCGCCTGGCTCGTTTGCGCCGGCCGGAACTTGAAGACGCGGAACAGCTGCTGGCCGACCTTTTCGTCCGGGCTGCCGTCGCGCTGCGAGAAGTAGCTCAACAGCAGCGTGACGAAGAAACCGGTGCCCAGCGCGGTGGTCTTTTCCTCGCCGATCGAGTCCAGCCGCGTGACGTAGTACAGCCGCTCGCCGGGGTGAAGCTCGCGCTCGAACTCCAGGTCGGAATTGACGGCAACCACCGAGGGGTAGCCCTGGGCCTCGATCAGCGTGAGCGCCTCGTAGGGGTTTTCGGTGGTCGAGCCCGGCGGGTAGTTGTTCTGCGTCAGGCCTTCCAGGCACCACACCTGCAGCATCGTCGCCGGGGCCACCTGGCCGCCACGCGCGGCGGCCGCGGGCGAGCCGGCATCGGTGTAGGCCGGGTTGGCGATGCCCATCATCTCGCACCAGTGGCGGATCATCGGCGCGTTGACCGCGTCCCAGGCGTAGACGCGCCCGTATTCCTTGCCCACCAGGGCACGAATTGCCTTCATCCAATCGTGTTCAGCCACGGCCGGGTTCCTTGGTTTCTTTGGGCGTTTTGGTCTGGGCCGCGCCCAGGAAGGCCGGCCGCTCGCCACCCCCGTGCAGCAGCAGGTTCGTGCCGCTCATGTAGGCGGCGGCCGGTGAGGCCACCCAGTACACCGCATCGGCGATGTCGCGCGGCTCGGCCATGCGGCCGGCCGGGATGGTGGCGCCGACGGCCGCAATGCCGGCCTCGTCGCCATAGTGCAGTTGCGATTGCTCGGTGCGCACCAGCCCCGGGCTGACGGCCACCACACGCACCTTGGGTGCCCACTCCACCGCCAGCGACGAGACGAGGCTCAAGACCCCCGCCTTGGCGGCGCCGTAGGCGGCCGTGCCCGGTGACGGGCGCAGGCCGCTGATGCTGCCGATGAAGACGATCACACCGCCCGCATCCTGGCGCTGCATCTGCGCGTTGGCGGCCTGGGCCAGGTTGAACGGCGAGAGCAGGTTCAGGCGGATCACGCCTTCGTGAAAACGCGGCGATGCGGTGGCGGCATCCGCAGCGGGGCTGCCGCCCGCGTTGTTGACCAGCACATCCAGCCGGCCGTGGCGCTCGACGATGCCGGCCACCAGGGCCTTGACCGCCTCGGCCTCGCGCACATCGCAGGCGACGAACTCGGCCACACGGCCGCCACACTCGGGCAGGTCGGCAGGCGGCTGGCGTGCGCAGACGACCACCCGGTCGCCCCCGGCCAGGAAGGCCTGCGCGATGCCGCGACCGATGCCCTTGGTGCCTCCGGTGACCAGCACCACCCGGGCAGCATTGTTGTGCTCTTGCATGCCGGGCAGTCTAGGCAGCGATGCACGGGTGCCCTACGTCCAAACAGACGATGCCCGTGCGGGGGTGGCCGCCGAGCATGCGGCAGCCACGGCCGGCTGGCCGCAATGCAGGAGAGCACCGTGTCCGAACAGCAGGCCCAGGAAGTGATCGTCGAGCGACCCGCCGAAGGCGTGGCCGTGGTGCGCTTGAACCGGCCCGAGGCCACCAACGCGCTGAGCCTGTCGTTGCAGGCGCGCCTGTCGGCGGTGTTCGCCGAACTCGGCGCCGACGCGCAAGTGCGCTGCATCGTGCTCACCGGTGGCGAATCGGTGTTCGCTGCCGGCGGCGACATCAAGGGCCTGGCCGACGCGGGGCCGATCGAGATCCTGCAGCGCCACACCGAGCGGGTCTGGGCGCCGATCCAGCATTGTCCCAAGCCGGTGATCGCGGCCGTGTGCGGCTATGCCTTCGGCGGCGGCGCCGAGCTGGCCATGCACTGCGACATCATCATTGCCGGCGAGGGCGCGAGCTTCGCCCAGCCCGAGATCCGCATCGGCATCATGCCGGGCATCGGTGGCACGCAGCGCCTGGTGCGCGCGGTGGGCAAGTTCAATGCGATGAAGGTGCTGCTCACCGGCTGGCCGGTGAGTGCGCGCGAGGCGCAGGCCATGGGGCTGGTGTGCGATGTGCTGCCGGATGACCAGGTACTCGCCCACGCCTTGAAGATGGCGCAGACCATTGCCGCGATGCCGCCGCTGGCCGCCGAGCAGATCAAGGAGGTGGTGCTGGCCGGCGTGGACGCCTCGCTCGAGACCGCCCTGGCACTGGAGCGCAAGGCCAATCAGCTGCTGTTCGCTTCGCGCGACCAGAAAGAAGGCATGCAGGCCTTCGTCGAAAAGCGCAAGCCTCGCTTCGAGGGGCGCTGAGCGCGACGCGGCCGCGGCCTGCATGGCGGCGCTTCCGCTGTTTGCACCGCGGCGCCACTCGGCCGCAGGGCTTGCGCCGCCCCGATCAGAACTGCGTCGGCCGCATCATCGCGTCGACGCCACCATCGACGAAGAACTGCGCGCCATGGATGAAGCCGGCGTCCGGGCCGATCAGGTAGGCGATCATCGCGGCCACCTCGTCGGGCCGCGCGCGCCGCGCGATCGGCGCGACGAAATCCTTGATCGCCTGGCCATAGCGCGGATCGGCCAGGCCGCCGTGCAGCAGCGGCGTCTCCACCGCGCCCGGGGCCACGGTGTTCAGCCGCACACCGGCGCGGCCCCAATCGGCCGCACGCCGGCGCACCGCCACCGTCAACGCGTTCTTCGAGCCGGCGTAGGCCAGGTGGCCGGCGCGCGGCCCGGCCCCGGCCAGCACCGCGGCCACGCGGGCCTCGTCGCCGGCCTCGAGCGCGGCGCCGATCGGGTTCTTCTCCCAAGGCAGCTGCGTCGAAGCCACCGACGACACCACCACCGCGCAGGGCGACTGCCCCTTCTGCAGCGCCGGCAGCAGGCCATCGAGCAGGGCCACCGCGCCGAAGTAGTTCACCGCCGCCACGGTGCTGGCCGGCTCCACATGCGCCCCCAGCCCGGCACACAGCACCAGCGCATCGAGTGCGCCGCCGCAACGTTCGAGAATGGCCGAGACGGCCTGCGACCGCCCTTCGCTGGTGGACAGATCGACCGCCACATCGGCGTTGCGCAGGTCGATGCCGATCAGGCGATGGCCGGCCGCGGCCAGACGCTGCGCGGTGGCCGCGCCGATGCCGGAGGCCGAGCCGGTGAGGGCGATGGTGGACAAGCAGATCTCCTTGAGTGGGCTGGCATTGGCGGCGGCCATTGCTGCGCGCCATGGCGCCGGCAGTGTCCTCCGCCCGACTGGCCCGCGCGCCGACCAAACGGACGATGCCCGGCCCCAGGGCGCGGCGCCACACTCGCGCCATGATGCCCACCGACCAAGCCATCCGCGAGCGCCGCTCGGTGCGCGCCTTCCTGCCCCGCGAGGTGCCCGAGCCGCTGCTGCGCGAGGTGTTCGGGCTGGCGCAGTGCGCGCCATCGAACTGCAACACCCAGCCCTGGATCGTGCATGTGGTCTCGGGCGCCGCCGGCCAGCGGCTGCGCCAGACGCTGGTGCAGGCGGCCATCGATCCGGCGCAGCACCAGCCCGACTTCGCCTTCGACGGCCGCTACCCGGGCGTCTACAAGACACGCCAGCACGACTCGGCCATGCGGCTGTACGAGGCCATGGGCATCGCCCGCGAGGACCGCGCCGCCCGCGGCCAGGCGATGCTGCGCAACTTCGCGATGTTCGATGCGCCGCACGCCGCCTTCATCTTCCTGCCCGAGCCCTTCGGCCTGCGCGAGGCCGCCGATTGCGGCATGTACGCGCAGACCCTGATGCTGGCCCTCACCGCGCACGGCCTGGCCTCTTGCGCGCAGGGGGCACTGAGCTTTCATCCCCAGCATGTGCGCAAGGCGCTGGGCGTGCCGGCCGAGCACAAGCTGCTGTTCGGCCTGTCGTTCGGCTACGAGGACACGGCCGCCGCGGCCAACCAGTGCCGCGTGCCGCGGGCGGGGCTGGAGGAGGCGGTGCGGTTTCACCGGTGAGGCCGCGCCGCCGCCAGAACGCCTTCGAACACGCTGTCGGCCACCGGCGATTCGGCTGCGCAGGCGTTGTTGATGCCGACCATCAGCACGAAGAAATCGGGCGCCAGCGCTTCGGCGTCCAGCTGGCCCAGGCCGCCCTGTGACTTGCGCAGGATGCGGTAGAGCAGGTGCTCGGTGCGGTCGCCCGAGATACCGATGTTCAGCGCCAGGTTCTGCGGCACCGCGCCGCCGAACGATTCATCCCAGACGCGGCGTCAGGCTTGGGGCCAGGCTCGGGTTCGGGTTGGGTTCGGGGTCACGGGCTGTCGCCATCGAAGAGCTCGGTCGGGTCACACCATTGCGCGCCAGGTTCGGCGCACAAGCGCGCGAGCGACGCTTCGAAGGCCGTCCACATCGCCTCGTCGACGAGTTCGTGGGAGTGGCCCCAGAACCAGAAGACGCCGGTCGGCCGCGCGCGATCGAAGCGTTGCCAGAAATCCGGCGCGAGGAAGTGGCAGCTGGGCGCCGCGGCCATGGCGTCGATCGTGTCGACGCCGGCCGGTGCCGAATGCGTGCTGCGCGCGCAGGCATGGCCCGCATCGCGCACCGCTTGCGCGACCGCGTCATTGAACGTGCCGAAGGGATAGACGAAGCCGCGCACCGGCTGATCGAACAGCTCTTGCAGTTGCGCGCGGCCCTCGCGGATCTCGCGTGTGGCCGCTTCGATCGGCATCTGCTCGAGGTGCGGATGGGTGAGCGTGTGGTTGGCCACGCTGAAGCCGCGGTACACCTCGCGCAGTTCGTCGCGACCGAGCCGCCAGACCTCGGTGCCCAGGTGATGCCAGCCGAACTGGCGCTCGCGCGCATGCAGCCCAGCATTGAGGTTGAAGGTGGCGCGGGCGCCGTGGCGGCGCAACAGCGAGACCAGGCGGACGTCGCTGCTCACCCCATCGTCCCAGCACTGCACGAGTTTCATGGGGTTGATCGCAGTGCCCACCGGCGCGCACGCTGCCAAGGGATCGGGATCGACGAGGGATGGCGCGCCTGGAGGCACTTGCGAGCTCAGCCCGCCTGCAGCACCCGCTCGGCCAGCCAAAGCGTGCCCATGGCCATGGCCACCAGCGTGGCGAATCGGCCGGCGCGCCGCTGCGTGCCCGGATCGATCAGCCCCAAGCAGCACCCCACCACCGCAGGCCGGCCTGGAGGGCCACCGGCACCGGGCGGGCCCGCCGCTGACGCCACTGGAATTCAGAATCTGCGTCAAGCGTTGAGTCAACCGACTCTGAACGCCGGCAGGTGTACCTGGCCGGCCGAGCTGTTGCATCGGCGGTCGGCTGGCTGGCGTGTCTTTGAGGTCACGCTCACGGCCACAAGCGGGTGCTCGTGATCGCGGCTTCGAGGTTGCCTTACTTCGTCGTCTGCGTGGCCAACCGGCAGTCGTCTGCGCCGTGACATCGAACGCCCGCGCCACCCCCGCCGGCGCTCCGGGCCGGAGTACCGGTTCGACCCTGCTGACGGGACACCGCTGGGTGTTGCGGCTTTGGGTGGCCGTCTTGGCCGGCGCTGAGTCAATCGGCGAGCCGCCGTGCCTGCCAGCGGTAGGCAGGCGCAACGCCTGCACCGGTGTGCACACGATCCGGTGCCAACCAGGCAGGCTTGCGGAATTCCGATAGACCGACTGCGCAAGCCGCCCGGACACTGCGTCCCGACCGACAGTATCAACCTCGTCGAGGAGACCCCCCCATGCCCCGACTCATCGACCTCACCGTCACGCTCGATCCCGCCAATCGTGCCAAGTTGCCGCCGCCGCTGGCCGGCGCGGCCAAGGTGGTGGCGCCCGCCATCGAATACCTGCACCCGGCCGAACAGAAGGGCCGCGACGAGTTCTGCGCCTACCTCGGCTGCCGGCACGAGGATCTGCCCGACGGCGAAGGCTGGGGCGCCGAGGTGTTGACCGACATGTCCTCGCATTGCGGCACCCACGTCGACGCGCCGCTGCACAGCGGCTCGCGCATCGGCGGCCGGCGCGCGCGCACGATCACCGACATCGGGCTCGACGAACTGTTCCGTCCCGGACTGGTCCTCGACGTGCGCCCCTGGGCCCAACCGGCGCAGGAGATCACGCCCGAGATGCTCGATCAAGCACTGGCGGCGACCGGTTGTCGCATCAACGAGGGCGATGCAGTGCTGATCCGGACTGGCCAGGAGCGCTTCACCATGACCGACCCCGGCTTCTATGCGCAGCCGGGCATGAGCCGGGCCAGCACGCTGCACCTCACCTCACAGGGCGCCACCATCCTCGGCACCGATGCGGTAGCCTGGGACCTGCCCTTCGGCGTGATGGCGCGCCGCTTCAAGGAGACCGGCGACAAGCAGGGCCTGTGGGACGGCCACAAGGCCATCTTGTTGAAGGAAGCCTTCATCGTGCAGCAGATGACCAACCTCGGCGCGCTGCCGCTCAGCGGTTTCATGGTCGGCTTTTTCCCGATCAAGCTGGCCCACTGCAGCGCGGCGCCGGCGCGCGTGGTGGCCTTCGTCGACTAGCGCCGCTCCCGCGGGGTGACACACGCCGCCGCGGCGCGCCGCTGGATGACTTCATAGAGACAACGATCGGAGCAAACCCATGGCCATCATCGACTTCTTCGACCGCGGCTGGAGCATCAATCCCAAGGGCGCGGCCTACATCCAGGACGATCGCGTCTTCAGCTTCGACGAAGTAGGCGAATTGACCTGCCGCATCGCCCATGCGTTGCTGGCCACCGGCCGGCCCAAAGAGACGAAAGGCGCGGTGTGGGCGCTGAATGACACCACGGCATGGGCCTGCGCCCTCGGGCTGTGGCGTGCCAACATGTGCTGGCTTCCGGTGGGGGCGCGCAACACTGCGCAGGAGAACCACTTCGTGCTCGACCACTTCGACTGCGAAGTGTTGTTCTATCAGAAGCAGTTCACCGCCGCGGTGGCCGAGTTGCAGCCCCGGCTGCCCAAGATCGGCCGCTGGATCTGCATCGATGGCGTTACCCCCGAAGTGGCCAACTCGGTGACGTTGGCCGAGTGGACCGAAGGCCAGCCCGCGACCAAGCCCCATGTGGCGGTCGACATGGAAGACGTGGTGGTGGTGTCTCCGACCGGCGGCACGACCGGTCTGCCCAAGGGGGTGATGAACACGCACCGCAGCTACCAGACGGCGTTCGCCCAGATCATGCTCGCCTGCCATTACGACGACGAGCATCGGCCGGTCACGCTGGCGGCGGCGCCGATGACGCACACCTCGGGGCTGTTGTCGATACCGGCCACGGCGCGCGGTGGCACCGTGGTGGTGCTGGCCAAGCCCGACCCGACGTTGATGCTGGGGGCGATTGCCAAGCACCGGGTGACCGAAATCTTCCTGCCGCCAACGGTGATCTACCGCTTGCTCGAGATTCCCGACCTGAACAAGAAGGTCGACTTCTCGTCGCTCAAGTACTTCCTGTACGGCGCGGCGCCGATGTCGGTGGAAAAGCTCAAGCTGGCGATTGCCACTTTCGGCCCGGTGATGGCCGGAGGTTATGGGCAGACCGAAGCGCCGGGCGCGATATCGACGATGCCGCCTGACGAGCATTTCAAGGCTGGCACGGTGGCGCCCGATTCGCGCCTGTCCTCGGTGGGCCGCCCGAATGCGCTGAACCATGTCGAGATCATGAACGACGCCAACCAGATCCTGCCGCGCGGCGAGTCGGGCGAGATCTGCGTGCGCGGCGATCTGGTCATGAAGGGCTATTACAAGGACCCCGCCAAGACCGCAGAAACCATCATCGACGGCTGGCTGCACACCGGCGACGTGGGCCACCTCGACGAAGAAGGCTTCCTGCACATCACCGATCGCAAGAAGGACATGATCATTTCGGGCGGCTTCAACGTCTACCCGAGCCAGGTCGAGCAGGTGATCTGGGGCCACCCGGCGGTGCAGGACTGTGCCGTGATCGGCGTGCCCGACGAGCAATGGGGCGAAGCCGTCAAGGCGGTGGTCGAACTCAACAAGGGCCAGTCGGTTACAGCCGACGAGCTCATCGCGCTGTGCAAGGCCAAATTGGGCAGTGTGATGGCGCCGAAGTCGGTCGATTTCGTCGAGCAACTGCCGCGCAGCATGGTCGGCAAGATCCTGAAGAAGGACTTGCGCGAACAGTACTGGAAGAACAGCGCGCGCAAGATTTGAAGCCGAGCCCGAAGCCCGACGACCCCACGCAGACCCCGACCCCATTTGCCATCTGGAACACACCATGAGCTCCATCTACATCGCCGGCATCGCCATGACCGTATTCGGCCGTCACCTCGAGCGCAGCCTCGAAGACATGGCCCGCGAAGCGCTGCAGGGCGCGCTGAACGACGCAGGCTGCGACATCGCGGACATCGAGACGGCCTACTACGCCGGCATCACCAACGGACCGCTGCAAGGCCAGTTCGCCGTTCCAGGCCAGGTGGTGCTGAGCAAGGTGGGCATCGAGCAGATCCCCATCTTCAACGTCGACAACGGCTGTGCGGCCGGCAGCTCGGCCGTCCACCTGGCCATCCAAAGCCTGAAGGCCGGCAGCGCCGACGTGGCGCTGGCCATAGGCTGCGAGAAGATGAACATCGCCGACAAGCTAAAGGCCTTGAACATCATGGAGGCTGGCTGGGACGTGGCGCGCGCCGAGCAGAACTACCAGACCTTGCTGAAGATGGGTGACGGCGTCGAGGTGCCGGGCGGAACGGAGTCCGACAAGCCCTTCAGCAAGTTCATGTCGATCTATGCCGCCATCTGCCGCTTCCACATGAAGACCTTCGGCACCACGCAGCGCCAGATCGCGTCGGTGGCGGCGAAGAATCACGCCCACTCGGTGCACAACCCCTACTCGCAATTTCGCAAGACCTTCAGCGTCGACGAGATCCTGGCCGCGCCGCCCATCACCTATCCGCTGACGCTGCCGATGTGCGCTCCGCTGTCCGACGGCGCCGCGGCGGTGATCCTGTGTACCGAAGCCGGCCTGAAGCGGCTGCGCGCAGAGCGCTCGCGCTGCATCAAGGTGGCGGCCAGCGTGGTGCGCAGTTTCAGCAACCGCAGCTACACCGAGCCGCAGCGCAACATCGGCCGCCTGGCTGCGCAGCGCGCCTACGAAATCGCCGGGCTGGGCCCCGAGGACATGCAGGTGGCCGAGGTGCACGACGCGGCGGCGATGGGCGAGATCATCCAGTCGGAGAACCTGGGCTTCGTGCCGCTGGGCGAAGGCGGACCGGCCGCCGAGCGCGGCGACTTTGCCCTCGGAGGGCGGTTGCCGATCAACGTCTCCGGCGGCCTCGAGTCCAAGGGCCACCCGCTGGGCGCCACCGGCATCGGCCAGCTCTTTGAGCTGGTGACGCAACTGCGCGGCGAAGCCGGTGCGCGCCAGGTGCATGGCGCACGCCACGCGATCCAGGAGAACGGCGGCGGCATGGTGGGCGTGGAAGAGGCTGCGCTCGCCATCCACATCCTCAGCAAGTAGGCCTTGGCCGCACCGCTGAGCACCCCGCTGATGCCGATGAAGATCCACCGCAATGCCGCTGTGCTGGTCGACAGCAGCCACGGCATGAAGTTCACCGAAAGCCCGCGCTGGCGCGACGACCGGTGGTGGTTCCTGGACATCCACGGCCAGGCCATCCGGACCGTCGACCTGCAGGGCCGGCTGCACACCGTGCTCGAGCTGCCCTTCAAGCCCAACGGCTTGGGCTTTCGCCGCGATGGCAGCGTCATGGTCGGCGACGCCTTGGCTCGCAAGATCCATCGCTGGGATGGCAGCGCGCTGACGCAAGTGGCCGACTTGAGCGCGATGACCGTGTTCTGCCTGAGCGACGGCATCGTCGACGCCCAGGACCGCATGTACGTGGGCGACATCGGCTACAACTTCTTCAACCCGGCCAACCCGCCGGTGAATACCTGCGTCATCACTTGCATCGAGCCCGACGGCCGCGCCCGCGTGGTGGCGAAGGACCTGAGTTTCCCGAATGGCATGGTGATCAGGCCCGACGGCAAGACACTGATCGTCGCCGAGACCATGGGCCATCGACTGACGGCCTTCGACGTCCTCGCCGATGGTTCGCTGGCCAACCGCCGTGTCTTCGCCCAGTTGGCCGATCACGTGAGCCCGGATGGCATCGCCCTGGATGCCGAGGGAGGCGTGTGGATCGCCAACCCGGAAGGCCAGCACGCGGTGCTGCGCGTGCTGGAGGGCGGCGAGATTGCCGACGCCATCGAACTGGAGACCGACGGCTACGCCGTCATGCTGGGCGGGCCCGAGCGACGTCACCTGCTGATCTGCGCCTCCGACACCCACGACCCGGTCAAGATCGCCCAGTCGCCCAGCGTGACGCTGCGCCTGATCGAGGTACCGGTGGCCGGGGCCGGAACTCCCTGAGAGCCGTGCGCAAGCTCCGGCGCATTGACAAGTCCCGCAGTCAGCCCCGCGGGGTGCCCCGTCGCCGCAACGTGTCCGACGGCAGCTCGTTGAACAAGTCCTTGTAGGCCTTGGCGAATTCGCCGAAGTGCCAGAAGCCCCACTCGAGCGCGATCGTCGACACCGTGGCCGCGCCGCCTGAAGGCGCCTGCAGCAACGCTTCGCGCGCGCGGTGCAGTCGCAGCCGCGCGAGGAACTGCACCGGCGACAAGCCCATCACGGTCTTGAACGCGTACTCCAGCGCGCGCTCGCTGGTGGCGGTGGCCTTGCACAGGTCCGAGACGTAGATGCGCTGGCCGATCTTCGACAGCGCGTAGTCCTCGGCTGCCTTCACGATCACGCTCTGCGTCTGCCGCGTCTGGTCGCTGCGCGCAAGCGTCGATCCGCTGGAGGCGCGCAGCGCCGACAGCAGCGTCTCGACGACTTCGACCTGCGCCGCGGCGCGTTCTGCAGGACTCTCGTCGAACTGCGCGGGCGCCTGGGCCGCGGTCTCGGCCACGCGCTTGCCGAGCTCGAACAATTGGCGCACACGAGGCGCGTCGGCGCGCAGCGGCTCCACCCGCTGGGGCAGGCGCAGCTCGTCGAGGCGCTGGCGCGCTGCCATGTGGCTCTGAAGGAAAGCCGCGCCAACGAGGAAGGTCACGCTCTCCCAGCCGGCCTCGGAGACCAAGCCGACCTCGGTCTGCGCAGGAGCAGCCAGCAACAGGTCGGCACGCACCTTCACGCCATTGACCGTGCCCAGGGTCTGCGGGCCGAAGACGACATAGGCCAACAGCCCCTGGTGCGACGCGGTGCGCGTGCGCACCTGTTGATTCGTGGCGTGGAAGACCACGTTCACGTCGCCAAGGTTGACCGTCACGCGTCGCGCATGGAAGGGTTGCGCCTGCAGCTGCACCGCGTCCTGGGCGAGTAGCTCGAGCCCGGTACCCGCGGCGGTGGGGTCCGTGAAGTCGACCACCGTGACGGCGGGCGTCGGTGAGCTGTCCGATGAGCGGGGTTCGGCCATGGGCGTGGTTTGCGGATTTCCGATAGACGCTCGCGGCACGCGACACGAGACTGCTCCCACGCTGCCAAAGGCAGGGTTGTGGGGCGCAAATGGCCGCTGCGACGCAGCATGTGCAAGAAGAAGGTCATGGTAGCAACTGGCGGTGATCCCAGGGGAAACACGCAGCACTCGTCAGTCACGAGCCACCTGCACAGACACCGAACGCCGAGCACCTCGGTGCCTTGCACGAGCAGAGATGGTTGATCGGTAAATGACGACCCCGCGGTCGTCAACATTCAAGAAGACGAGGAGACATGGCATGAAGAATCGACAGACTTCCCGAGGCCGGCGCGCGCGTGCGGTCCTGCGCGCCGCAGCACATGGCGCTTGCGCGCTCGGCGCTGTCATGGCGCCGCTCGCGGCCCTGGCCGTGGAGCTCAAGACGGCCAATGAGGACTTGCGCGTGAACTGGGACAACACGCTGCGCTACAACCTCGGCACGCGCGTTCAGAAGCAAGATCCGGCCATCCTCGGCAATGCCAACGCCGACGACGGCGACCGCAATTTCAACAAGGGCTCGCTGGTCACCAACCGGCTCGACGTGCTCTCCGAATTCGACGTCGTCTGGCAACGCAAGGTCGGCCTGCGCGTGAGTGCAGCCGCCTGGTACGACGGCGCCTACTCCAAGCTCGACAACACCTACACCGCCAGCGCCAATACGCTGGTGGGCGGCCTGCCGGTGGCCGGCCGACTGAGCACCTTCACGAAGCGCTTCGGGCGCGGCGGCTCGGGTGAGTTCCTCGATGGCTTCGTGTTCGGCAACTTCGACCTGAGCGGCGTGCCGATCAACGTCAAGCTCGGCCAGCACACCGCGTACTGGGGCGAAAGCCTGTTCCTGGGTGGCTTGCTGCATGGCATCGCCTATGCCCAGAACTCGGTGGACGCCTGGAAGCTGCAGTCCACGCCCGGCTCGGAGGCCAAGGAGTTCATTCGTCCGCGCGGTGGCCTGACGATCCAGACCGAGCCGACCAAGGGCCTGTCGCTGGCCGCGCAGTGGTTCTACAACTGGGAGGCGGTGCGCTCGCCCGAGTCCGGCTCGTACCTTTCGGGCACCGACATGCTGACGTTTGGCGGCGACTCGCTGGTCAGCGGGCCCAATCCGTTTGCCGCCGTCGTCCCCGGCGCACCGGCGGCTCTGCGCCTGTGGAACGCACGGGCTACGCCCTCGCGCAAGAGCACCAGCCGGCGCGGGGACTTCGGCCTGTCGGCACGCTGGTCGCCGGACTGGCTGGATGGCACCGTCGGCGCCTACTACCGCCAAGCCACCGACATCCTGCCGCAGTTGATGGTCACGCCCGCGGTGGCCACGCTGCCGGCGGCCACCTGTGCCGCACTGGGCGGCACCACGCTGGCGCCCACGAGTTGCCTCGTCAACTCCAAGGCCGCTTCCCTGGCCGACCTGCGCACCTTCGGCAAGGCCGGCACCTACCAGACGGCCTACGGCACCGACATCCGTTTCTATGGCTTGAGTCTTTCCAAGAACATCGCTGGGGTGTCGGTTGGCGCCGAACTGTCCTACCGCGAGAACATGCCGCTGGTCAGCGATGCCGTCACGGTGCTGCCGGCGCCGCTGGCGGGCAACGTGGCCGGCGCCATCGCCACCACCGCCATTCCGGCGCGCAACGACACACCGGGTGCGCGCGGCAACACCTGGCACGGGCTGGTCAACGGTACCTATGTTCTGCCGAGCACGCCATTGTTCGACACGGCATCGATCGCTGCCGAGCTGACCTGGATGCGCCTTGCCAAGGTCACTCAGAACGCCGCTGTCTACAAGGGGCGCGACAGCTATACCGCGATCGACAAGCCCAGCAAGGAATACGTGGGCCTGGGGATCAGCTTCACGCCCACCTGGTATCAAGCGCTCACCGGGGTGGATCTGAGCCTGCCCATTTCCTGGAGCCAGGGCATCAGCGGCAACGCGGCCACCTTGTTCGGTGGCAACAAGGGCACGGGCACCTGGAGCGCAGGCCTCGGCGCCACGGTCTTCCAGACCTACGCCGTGAACCTTTCGTACATCCGCTACTTCGGCGACTACTCGACCACGCCGGCCGGTGCGGCCGCCGTCTTCAACGGCAGCAGCGCCGCGGTGTCCGACCGCGGCTGGGTGTCGCTGACGCTCAAGGCCACGTTCTAAGGAGACCACCCATGATCATTCGCACCGCACTCACGGCGCTTGGCATCGCCACCTTCGCCGCCGGCTCGGCGCTTGCCGCAGTCCCGGCGGGAGAAGCCGCGCAACTGGGCACCACGCTCACGCCCACCGGCGCCGAGAAGGCCGGCAACAAGGACGGCACGATCCCCGAGTGGACCGGCGGGCTGACCACCGTGCCGGCCAAGTACGCCAAGGGCAGCACCAAGCGCATCGACCCATTTGCCGACGACAAGCCCCGCCTGGTGATCACCGGCAAGGATGTCGCGGCCCATGCCGACAAGCTGACCGAGGGCACCAAGGAACTGCTCAAGCGTCACCCGACGATGCGCGTGGACGTCTACCCGACGCACCGGCCGGTGTACTTTCCCGCGCGCGTGGTCGAGAACACGAAGAAGAACGCGACCGCGGCGAAGCTGATCGACGACGGCCTGGGCACCGAGAACGTGCTGCCCGGTTATCCATTCCCGATTCCCAAGAGCGGCTACGAGGTGATGTGGAATCACCTGCTCAACTACCGCGGCTTGGGCTTCAACGCCAAGTTCGACAGCTGGAGCGTCGATGCATCGGGCCGACCCACATTGGCATCGACCGGCGAGGCCACCTACGCCTGGCCCAATGTCGATGCGAAGAAGACCGGGTTCATAAAGGAAACCGACCCGTTCTGGTACGTCAAGTTCCAGTACCTGGGTCCCGCCCGCCGCAACGGCGAGGCGCTGCTGATCTGGGACTCGGCCAACCCGCTCAAGCAGGGCCGCAGGGCCTGGCTGTACCTGCCGGGTCAGCGCCGGGTGCGGCTGGCACCCGACGTGGCCTATGACACGCCCAACCCAGGCTCGGGCGGTGCCAACACCTACGACGACTCTTCGGTGTTCAACGGCGCGATGGACCGCTTCGACTTCAAGCTCGTCGGCAAGAAGGAGATGATCGTTCCCTACGGCAACTACAAGCTCACCTACGGCTCCAAGGCGGCCGACGCCACAACGCCGAGCCACTTGAACCCCGACCTCGTGCGCTGGGAGCTGCACCGGGTGTGGGTCGTGGAGGCGACGCTCAAGCCCGGCAAGCGGCACATCTACCAGAAGCGCGTCTTCTACATCGACGAGGACAGCTGGGTGGCTGTCGCCTCGGACCAGTACGACGCGCGCGGCCAGCTCTACCGTTCGGGCTTCTCGCTGTCTTCCTTCAGCTACGACGCGCCGGCGATGTGGGTCGATACGCAGTTGTTCTACGACTTCACTGCGGGCATGTACACCGTGCTCGGGCTGACCGGTGAATACCAGGGCATCAAGTACCTGAGCGAGTTGCCTCCCGACAGCTTCTGGTCGCCCGAGCAGTTGGCCGGCACGGGCGTGCGCTGAATCGCGACCAGCGGGTCAGCATGCCTGTGGGCGGCTGACCCGGCTTCTCGCTGCCGAACCGCCGCGCGGCGCGTTCGGATCCGTTGGCATGCCGCCCTCGGACCTCCAGTCACCCTGCGCTGCAGGCCGACTTCACGCATGAGGAAGACGACATGAAGTCGATTCGTGCCGCGATCGCGGCGCTTGCCGCCACATCAGCTTGCGCCTGTGGCTTGGCCGCTGCCGCGGGCTTCCAGGATCCGCTGGCGGTTGCTGCACAACCTTCTTTGCTGGCCAGCCGCAGCCTGTTGCAGGGTGTCGCCCGCGCCGGCTCAAGGCTGATCGCGGTCGGTCAGCGCGGGCACATCGTCCATTCGGCCGACGGCGGCGGCACCTGGCAGCAGGCCGCGGTGCCGGTGAGCTCGGACCTCACAGCGGTGTTCTTCGTCAACGAGCGCAAGGGCTGGGCCGTCGGCCACGACGGCGTCGTTCTGCACAGCGCCGACGGCGGCTTGAAGTGGACGCTGCAACTCGACGGCCGTCGCGCCAACGACAGCCTGGTCGGCTACTTGCAGCAGCGCGTTCAGGCGCAGCCGCAATCGGCTGAACTGAAGAAGCTGCTCGACGAAGCCCGGCGATACCAGGAGCAAGGTGCCGACAAGCCCTTCCTGGACGTCTGGTTCGCCGACGAGCGCAACGGCTACGTGGTCGGTGCCTACAACCTGATCTTCCGCACGGCCGACGGCGGCGCGAGCTGGGAGCCCTGGTTCGACCGCACCGACAACCCCAAGCTGCTCAACCTCTACGGCATTGCTGCCGCAGGCGGCGGCGTGTACGTGGTCGGCGAGAGCGGCCTAGTGCTCAGGCTCGACTCGGCGTCGCAGCGTTTCCAGGCGCGGCCGACGCCGTACGCCGGCAGCTTCTTCGGTGTCGTCGGCACCGCGGACACCGTGGTGGCCTTCGGGCTGCGCGGCAACGCCTATCGCAGCGACGACGGCGGCACGCGCTGGGACAAGGTCGAGGCCGGTCTGCCAGCCACGATCGTCGCGGCAACGTCGCTGCCCGGCGGCGCGCTCGTGCTGGCCGATGCCGGCGGGCGGGTCGCGGTGAGCGACGGCGCCGGGCGCGAATTCAAACTTGTCGCGCTGAAGCCCTCCATGCCCGTGGCGGGCATCGCGAACGCCGGCAACGGGCGCCTGGCGCTGGTCGGGCCACGCGGCGTCGCGGTGACCGCGCTGCCGGCCCGCTGAGAACAGGTGAGATCACCCATGGCTGCCGTCACCGACGACCTCGACCAGATGCCTGTGGTCCGCGACCTCGCGGAATTCGACCGCCGCTCCGGCAACTGGCTCGAGCGGCTGGTGTTCAACCACCGGCTGTGGGTGGTGATCGCCTGCGCGCTCGCGACGCTGGTGCTGGCTTGGTCCGCGGCCACGAAGCTCGTGCTGAGCGCGAGCTTCGAGAAGATGATCCCGCACAGCCAACCCTACATCCAGAACTACCTGAGCCACCAGAAGGAACTGCGCGGGCTGGGCAATGCGATTCGCGTCGTGGTCGAGAACACCAGCGGCGACATCTTCGACCCGGCCTACCTCGAAGCGCTGCGGCAGATCAACGACGAACTGTTCCTCACGCCGGGCGTCGAGCGTGCCTGGGTGAAGTCGCTGTGGACACCGGCAGTGCGCTGGACCGAGGTCACCGAGGAGGGGTTCCGCGGCGGGCCGGTGATGCCCGACTCCTACGACGGCTCGGCGCAGTCGGTCGAGCAGCTCAAGCAGAACATCGCGCGCTCGGGCATCGTGGGCAGTCTGGTGGCCAACAACTTCAAGTCGAGCATGATCTTCGTGCCGTTGCTCGACAAGGACCCTCGCACCGGCCAGCGCATCGACTACCGCGCGCTGTCCCGGGTGCTGGACGAGAAGATCCGCGGCAAGTACGAGCTGGCCAAGGCCATCGACGCCAAGGTGATCAGCAAGGAGACGCCGACGATCAAGGTGCACGTGATCGGCTTCGCCAAGCTGATCGGCGAGCTGATCGACGGCGTGGTCAAGGTGATGGCGTACTTCGGCGTCGCGGCGCTCATCGCCACCGCGATCATCTTCGCCTACACGCGCTGCGCGCGCAGCACGGCGCTGGTCATCGCCTGCTCGCTGGTGGCCGTGCTGTGGCAGCTGGGCCTGGTGGCGGTGTTCGGCTTCGAGCTCGACCCGTTCTCGATCCTGGTGCCTTTCCTCGTCTTCGCGATCGGCGTGTCGCACGGCGCGCAAAAGATGAACGGCATCATGCAGGACATCGGGCGCGGCACGCACAGGCAGGTCGCCGCGCGCTACACGTTCCGGCGCCTCTTCCTCGCGGGCCTCACGGCGCTGCTGGCCGACGCGGTGGGCTTTGCGGTGTTGATGGTGATCGACATCCCGGTGATCAAGGAGCTGGCGGTGACGGCCAGCCTGGGCGTGGCGGTGCTCATCTTCACCAACCTGCTGCTGCTGCCGGTGCTGCTGTCCTACACCGGCGTGAGCGCGGGTGCGGCCGAGCGCAGCCTGAAAGAGGAACGCGAGCAAACCCGCGGCACGGGCCTGGGCCGGCTGTGGCTCTTGCTCGACAAGTTCACCACCCGGCGCTGGGCGCTGGCTGCGATCGGCGTGTCGGCGGCGCTGGCGGTCGCAGGGCTCGCGGTCGGCACGCGGCTGCAGATTGGCGACCTCGATCCGGGTGCACCGGAATTGCGGCCCGACTCGCGCTACAACCGTGACAACGCCTTCATCACCAGCAACTTCGCGCTCTCGTCCGATCAGTTCGCGGTGATCGTCAAGACGGGCAAGGAAGGCTGCCTGAAGTACGAATCGCTGGTCGACGCGGACCGGCTTGCCTGGGCGCTGCGCCAGCTGCCGGGCGTGCAGACGACGGCGTCGCTGGCCGACGCGGCGCGGCAGATCACGGCCGGCTCGTTCGAGGGCAACCCCAAGTGGCTGACGATCAATCGCAACCAGGACATCCTGAACTACGCCGCGCAGCAGGCGGCCAGCAGTAACCCTGACCTCTTCAACGCCGACTGCTCGGTGATGCCGGTCATCGCCTATCTCGCCGACCACAAGGCCGAGACGCTCGATCGCGTCGTCGCCGCGGCCGCCGTCTTTGCCGAGCAGCACAACGCCCCCGATCGGACCTTCCTGCTCGCCGCCGGCAGTGCCGGCATCGAAGCGGCGACCAACATCGTGGTGCGCAAGGCCTGGCGCGAAATGATGCTTTACGTGTACCTGGCGGTGATCGCGCTGTGCTTCGTCACCTTCCGCAGCTGGCGGGCGGTGATCGTGGCCATCGTGCCGCTGGCCATCACCTCGATCCTGTGCGAGGCGCTGATGGTGGCGCTGGGCATGGGCGTCAAAGTGGCCACGCTGCCGGTGATCGCGCTGGGCGTGGGCATCGGCGTCGACTACGCGCTGTACCTGCTGAGCGTGCAGCTCGCGCAGCAGCGCAAGGGCCTTTCGCTGGGCGAGGCCTACAGGAAGGCCGTGCAATTCACCGGCAAGGTGGTGGCGCTGGTCGGCATCACGCTGGCCGCCGGCGTGGTCACCTGGGCCTTTTCGCCCATCAAGTTCCAGGCCGACATGGGCATCCTGCTGACCTTCATGTTCGTCTGGAACATGCTCGGTGCGTTGGTGCTGATCCCGGCCCTGTCGTACTTCCTGCTGCCCACGGCCCGGGTGCGTGCGGCATCTGCTCATTGATCACGCTCGAAGGAAATCGAATGTTCGCTGGCCGCATCTCGAGAATCGCGCACCTCGTCTCCTGCCTGATCGGTCTCATCGCGATGAGCGCGACAGTCTCGGCGCAGCAGGTGTCCAGCGCAGCGGTGGCCCAGGCTCCCGCGTCGACGCGCCTGATTCTGCTGGGCACTGGCGCCGGCCCGGTGCCGCGCAAGGACCGATCGCAGCCAGCCAACCTGCTGGTGGTGGGCGGACGGCCCTACCTGATCGACGCGGGCAACGGCGTGGCGCGGCAGCTCGCGCATGCCGGCTTTGCCACGGCCGACGTGCGCAACGTCTTCATCACGCACCATCACATCGACCACAACGCCGACATCGGTGCACTGATGTCCTTCACCTGGATCGAAGACAACAAGCGCAACCGGCCGGACACACCGCCCGTGCGCTTCTACGGCCCTCCGGCCACGGCGGAACTGGTGGCGGCGGCGCAGTCCTTCCTCGGCGTCTCGGAGCGCATCTTCCGTTCAGGCGTGCCGATGCGACCTTCGGCCCAGCGCTTCGAAGGCCACGACTTCAGCGTCGACGGCGTGGTCTACCGTGACGACCAGATCGTCGTCACGGCTGCCGAGAACACGCACTACCACCATGCGCCGGACTCGCCGTCGGTCGGCAAGGACAAGTCCTACTCGCTGCGCTTCGATACACCCGGCCGATCGATCGTCTTCTCGGGAGACACCGGCCCGAGCGAGGCGCTGGAGCGGCTCGCGGCAGATGCCGACGTGCTGGTCTGCGAGGTATTGGACCTGGAGGCCACGATGAAGGAGGTCGAGGCCACGATGAAGCTGCCGCCGGCGATGGTGCCGGCTGTGCGCAGGCACATGGCCGAGCAGCACTTGACGCCGGAGCAGGTCGGCCAATTGGCGCAGAAGGCCCGCGTCAAGATGGTAGTGCTGACTCACTTCTCGCCGGGCGTGGACGGTCAGACCGATGTCAGCCACTACGTCGACGGCGTGCGCAAGCACTTCAAGGGCCCGGTCATCGCCGGACGGGATCTGCTGGAGCTTTGACCTGTCGGATGTCGGTTTGTCGCTTCGCGCGACAGCGCTTAGGCAAGCACCGTCAAGCGTGCGCTGCTGGCTCTGTGAGCAGCTGGTCTTTGGCGCTGTGGCCGTTTGCGCGCCCGGATGACCGGAACGCGGCCGGTTCACCAAGGGCCACGCCCCTCACCCCTGCGCCTTCAACCCCTTCAGCTGCCGCCCGATGGCCTTGATCATGGTGCTGCGCGGCATCAGGCTGCCGGCCACCGCCACGGCCTTCCAGGCGCGGCCGGGCACAACGCGGGGCTGGTGGCCCAGGGCGCGCAGGGCTTCGTCCACCGCCTCGGCCGGCTCGATGGCGGCGAGCAGCCGGCTCTCGCCGGTGTCGGCGCCCGAACGTTTGAAGTTGGGTGTTCGCACCATGCCCGGGATCAGCGCCAGCACGTCCACGCCGCGCGGGCCCAGTTCGCCCCACAGCGATTCGGCCAGGATCAGGTCGAAGGACTTGGTGGCCGCGTAAACCGCCTGCAAGGGCGCGCCCTGCAGCGCGGCCATCGATGAGGTGAGCACGATGCCGCCGCGGCCGCGCTCGAGCATCGGGCGCGAGAGGCGGTCGGCGATGGTGAGCACCGCGATCACGTTGACGTTGACCGCCAGCAGCTTGGCCGCCAGCGTCACCTCCTGCCAGGGCCCCACCGAGCCCATCGCCGCGTTGAAGACCAGCAGGCCGATCTCCAGGTCGTCGATGGCGTCGAGCGCGGCAGCCACGCGGGCTGGGCGGCTCAGGTCGCAGGCCAGGGCGCGGGTCTGCACGCCGTGCTCGCGCGCCAGCTTCGCGGCCTGGGCAGTGACGGCGGGCTTGCGCATGTCCAGCAACACCAGGTCGAAGCCCTCGCGCGCCAGGCGCTCGGCATAGGCCGCCCCCATGCCCTCGGCGCTGCCCACCACCATCGCCCAGCCGCCGTAGCGCTGGCGCAGGCCGATGACGGGGCGCGTCTCTTGCGTGGCAGCACGGCTGGCGGTGGGGGATGTCTTGGGCATGGAGGGCAATCGGGTGAGGGGTCGTGGGGGAAGCGGGGTCGCGGCGGACGCGTGGCTCTTCTCAGAACAGCGCGGGCCGCGCCGCGGCATCGCAGCCGCCGTCGGCAAAGAGCACGCTGCCGTGGATGAAGGCGGCGGCCGGCGACAGCAGAAAGGCGATGGCCCCGGCGATTTCGTCCGGGGTGGCGATGCGGCCCAGCGGCGGCACGAAGGCGCGTGTGGCCGGGCCCAGTACGGGATCGTCGCGCGCGGCCTGGTGCAGTGGTGTATCCACCGGCCCTGGGGCGATGGCATTGAGCCGCACGCCGGCCGCGCCCCAGGCCGCGGCGCGGCGGCGCACCTGCACGATCAGCGCCCGCTTGCTGCAGCCATAGGCCGCGTAGGGCAGCGGCGAGGCATCGGCCAGCGCGCAGGCCTGGGGCTCGTCGTCGGCCAGGCAGGCCTGCTCGATCGGGTGATTGCGCCACGGCCCGGAGGTGGCAGAGACCGAGGCCACCGCGACCACGGACGCGTATCCTGTGTGTTGGCGAGCCTGCTGCAGGGCGGGCCACAGGCCGTCGAGCAGGGCGGTGGCGCCGAAGTGGTTCACCGCCACCACCCGGCTCGGTGGCCGCGCGGTGCCGCCCAGTCCTGCAGCGCACACCAGGGCCTCGAGCCGGTCTCCACACAGATCGCGCACCGCCTGCACCGCGTGTGCGCGGCCGGCGGGTGCAGCCAGGTCGGCTTGCACCTCGGCGCCGTGCGCATCGATGCCGATCACCCGATAACCGCGCTCGCGCAGCAGGCGGCACACGGCGCTGCCGATGCCGCCCTGCGAGCCGGAGACCGCCGCCACCGGGGCCGTCATGTCAGCGGCGGGCACGCGCCGCGCGGGCGCGGGATGCGAGCCCCGTGGTGGGCCATGCATCGGGGCGGCGCCACCCAGGGGCCATGCGCCGGCCGCGCGGGATGCCTGCTGTTCATCGTGGCAGAAGTGTCGGCCCCGCCCCCTCGCATCGAAGCGTCCAAACGGACGATGCCCCTGCGAGGCCTGGGCACAGAATCGTCGGACATCGACTCCGGCGCGCCTGCACGGCCACAGCCCCGCTCATGACCTCCGCGTACACGGCCCTTCTCCAACCGGGCCGCATCGGCACCCTCGAGCTGCGCAATCGCATCGCGATGACGCCGATGGGCTCGAACTTCGCCGAGGCCGACGGCCATTGCAGCGAGCGCATCCAGGCCTACTACGAGGCCCGCGCCCGCGGGGGAGCAGGCCTGCTGATCATGGGCGTGTGCGCCGTGGCCTACCCGGCCGGCACGGCCGAGCCCTACCAGGTGGGTGTCTCCCACGACGACTTCATTCCCGGCCTGGCCGGCGTGGCAGAGCGCGCGCATCGGCATGGCGCGCGCATCGCCATGCAGTTGCAGCACGCGGGCAAGACCGCCACGCGCGACATGGCCGAGGGCCGGCCGCTGTGGGTGCCATCGATCCCGCACGCCACCCGCACCACGATGATGGCGGCCTTCACGCCGGAAGAAATGGCCACCTTCGTCGGCGCGCTCGGCCGCCAAAAGCCGCAGCACAAGGTGATGGACAAGGCCGACATCGAGCAGGCCATCGAGTGGTTCGCCGCCGCCGCGCAGCGTGCGCAGCAGGCCGGCTTCGATGGGGTTGAGCTGCATGCCGCGCACACCTACCTGCTGGCCGGTTTCCTCTCGCCGCACTACAACCAGCGCGACGACGAATACGGCGGCCCGCTGCGCAACCGTGCGCGCTTGCTGCTGGAGACGATTCGTGCCGTCAAGCGGCGCGTGGGCGCGGACTTCCCGGTGTGGATCCGCCTGGACGGCGAGGAGCTGCGCACGCCCGGTGGCATCACGGTGGACGATGCGGTGGCCACGGCGCGGCTGGCGGCGCAGGCCGGGGCCGACGCGATCAGTGTCTCGGCCTATGCCACGATCACCGATGGTTCGGCCTTCACCGAGGCACCTCTGGTGCACCAGCCTGGCGGTCTGATCGGCTATGCCGCCGCCGTGAAGAAAGACCTGCCCATCCCGGTGATTGCGGCCGGCCGCATCAGCCCCGAGATGGCCACCGCCGGCATCGAGCGCGGCCAGTTCGATTTCGTCGCCATGGGCCGCAAGCTGCTGGCCGATCCCGAGCTGCCGATCAAGCTCGCGCAAGGCCGCCGCGACGAGGTGCGGCCCTGCGTCTATTGCTACGCCTGCGTGAGCCAGATCTTCATCAACCAGCGGGTGAAGTGCACGGTCAACGCCCAGGTCGGCCACGAACACGAGTTCCAGGTCGAGCCCGCCACGACGCCGCGCCAGGTGCTGGTGGTGGGCGGCGGGCCGGCGGGCATGGAAGCCGCGCGCGTGGCGGCAATGCGCGGGCATCGGGTGACGTTGGTCGAGCGCGGCGAGCGCCTGGGCGGCACGCTGTTCTTTGCCGGCCTGGCCTACGACCCCAATGGCCGCCTGCTCGACAGCCTGGTCACGCAGCTGCGCAAACTGCCGATCGAGGTGCGGCTGGGCACGGCGGCCACGCCGGCCCTGGTGGCGCAGCTCAGGCCGGACGTCATCGTCGTGGCCACCGGGGCACTGCGCGGCACGCCGGACATCCCCGGGGCGCACCAGGCGCATGTGTGGAGCGGCGACGAGCTGCGCCGCCTGATGACCAACGATGGCGCCGACGAGATCGCACAGCGCAAGCTCAACCTCGCCCAGCGCGCGCTGTTCCGAGCCGGCGGCATGTTCAAGGTCACCGACAGCGCGCAGGCGATCCAGGGCCTGTCCAAGTTGTGGATGCCGCTGGGCAAGCGCGTGGTCGTCATCGGCGGCGGCCTGGTCGGGCTGGAGCTGGCCGAGTTCCTGATTCCACGCGGGCGCGAGGTCACGGTGCTGGAGGCCACGGACAAGCCCGGCCGCGAACTGGCCATCGTGCGCCGCTGGCGCGTGCTCGATGCAGTGGAGCACCACGCCCGGCTGCACCGTCAGGCCAGGGTCGACGAAATCACGGCCGATGCGGTGCGCTGGACCGATGCACAAGGGCAGGCACAGCGCACACCCGCCGACTCGGTGGTGCTGGCGCTGGGCGCCGAAGCCGACGACAGCGTGGCCGCGTCGCTGCAGGCCTGCGGCGTGCCGCTGCACCGCATCGGCGATTGCAGCCGCGTCGGCTTCATCGAGGGCGCGTTGCACGACGGCCACCGGATCGGCCGCGAACTCTGAGCGCCCCAAGGACGCCGCCATGCGGCGCCCGTCCCCGGGGGGATCAAGCAAAGTGGCAGAGCCACCTTGGCTTGAGCGCCTGCGATCAGACCCAGCTCGTCGCTTCAGCCCCGCCGTCCACGCCAAGGATCTTGCCGGTGACCCAGGCGGCCGCCGGCGAGGCGAGGTAGAGCACGGCCGCCGCGATGTCCTCGACCTCGCCCAGCCGGGCCAGCGGTGTGCGTGCGAGCATTGAGTCGCTGCGTTCAGGTGTCAGGAAGGGGGCCAGTGCATCGGTGCGGATCGTCCCCGGCTCGACCGCGTTGATGCGGATCAGCGGCGCAAAGTCCTGCGCCAGGTTGCGCGTCATCTGATTCAGCGCCGCCTTGGCCGCGCCATAGGCGCTGAAGTGCTTCTGCGCATAGCGCGCCGCGACGGACGAGATGTTGATCACCGAGCCGCCGCCGGCCTGGCGCATGGGCTCGACACAGCGCTGGATCATCGCGTAGGCCGGCACGACGTTCCAGGCCAGCGTTGCCGCGAAGTCCCTGGCCTTCATGCGCATCGGGTCGTTCGGCCCGGCACCGCCGGCGTTGTTGACCAGCACGCGTGGCGGCCCCAGCTCGTCCAGCGTGCGCTGCACCAGCCGTCCGCGCACGTCGTCGTCGTTGACGTCGCCGGGCACGACGATTGCGCGGCGGCCCAGCACGCCGATCGCCTCGGCCACGGCCTGCAGATCGGCCGCAGTGCGCGCGGCCAGCGCCACGTCGGCGCCGGCCTGGGCCAGCGCCAAGGCGCAGGCCCGCCCGATGCCTTTGCCGGCGCCGGTGACGATGGCCACCTGGCCGTGCAGCGAAAACAGGGACGGGATGTGTTGCATGTTGGATCAACCTCGAGGCAGCGCAGCCGCGCCGTGGCCATCCTCGGCGAGGGCGGCCCTGCGGCCATCGCGCAAACGGACGATGCGCCCCAGCCGCGGTCGCCCCTACGCTGGCGGACCGCGCTGCGCCCGCCGCGCCCCTGCCAGCGAGCCGTCCGATGATCGATCCCGCGCACCGGCGTTTCATTGCCACACAGCAGTTGGTGCCGGCGTTGGTGAACGCGGCGCTCAACGGCTGGATCGCCTGGGCCATGCACCGCGAGGCCGTCGGCCTGGCGTTGTGGGGCGGCAGCGGCTATGCAAGCGATCTGCTCGTCACCGGGGCACTGCTGCCGGGCATCACCTGGCTGATCCTGCGGCCGCTGCTGCGCCACCAGGCGCTTGCAGGCAAGGCACCGGTCACGCGGGGGGTCCCCGTGCCTTGGCTGTCGCACCTGATGCCCGCGACGCTGTGGGCCGGGCTGGCGGTGATCGCGCTGCTCGGCACGGGCATCGGGCTGATGTGCTGCGTCGCGGCCCAACTGGCCGGAGCGCCCGCCATCGCTGGCACCGACTACGCCTGGGTCAAGGGCCTGTATGGCGGCCTGTTGCCCTGGCTGTTGCAGCCAGCCATGGTGTTCGCCGCGCTGCGCGGCGCCGCCAACCAGAGCGAGGCGTCGAAATGAGGGTCCTGGTCACCGGCGGCACCGGCTATGTCGGTGCCCACAGCGTCAAGGCCCTGGTCCATGCCGGCCACTCGGTGCGGCTGCTGGTGCGCGATGCGGCCAAGGCCCAGGCGGTGCTCGGCGCGCTGGGGATCGAACGACTGGACTGCGTGAGCGGCGACATGACCGACGAGGCCTCGGTGCTCAAGGCGCTCAAGGGCTGCCATGCGGTGCTGCACTGTGCCGCCGTGGTCTCCACCGATCGGCGCCGTGCCACCGAAATGTTGCGCGCCAACCCGCGCGGCGCGGAGCTGGTGCTGGGCCATGCCGTGCGCCTGGGGCTCGATCCGGTGGTGCATGTCTCCAGCGTGGCCGCCTTGCTGACCCCGGGCAAGACCTTGCTGCATGCCGGCATGCCGCCGGGAACCTTGAGCAGCGGCTATGCACGCTCCAAGTCGGCCGCAGAGCGCTTCGCCCGCGGGCTGCAGGAGCAGGGCGCGCCGGTGGTGATCACCTACCCGGGCAGCGTCACCGGTCCGGCCGCCGGCAGCGTGTTGGGCGAGGCCACGGCGGGGCTGGCGGCCAACATCAAGATCGGCTCGCTGCCGTCGCACGACGCGGCCTGGTCCTTCCTCGACGCACGCGACCTGGGGGCGATCCATGCCGCCCTGATGCAGCCCGGTCACGGGCCGCGCCGCTACATGTGCGGCGGCCACTACCTGCGCATGCCGCAGCTCGCCTTGGTCCTGCAGCAGCTCACCGGTCGCGAGTTCAAGGTGCTGCCGATGTCCGGCGCCACGCTCCGTGTTCTGGGGCGGGTGGTGGACTCGCTGACCAGCGTGCTGCCCTTCGAGACCGTGTTGACCCACGAGGCGATGGTCTGCTTCACGCAGATGCCACCGACCGATGACTCGGCGATCCGGCGTGAGCTGAACATCCGCCTGCGGCCGGTGACCCGCACCTTGCGCGAGGCGCTGCGGGCCGCACACCACGCCGGGCTGCTCACCGATCGGCAGCTCGGCACGCTGGCCAGCGGCCGCCAGCGCTGAGCCGCCTCATACCGACTTGCGCCTTGGTGCGCCGGCCGCCGCCTTGCGCGCCACGGCTTGCGCCGGCGCCTTGCGCCGGGACGGGGTGGCGCTGGACTTGGGCCTGCGCGCCACGGCGTCCGCTGGGGCCGCTGCGGGCATGTTCTCCTGGATGAAGGCGGCAATGCGCGTGATCGCCGCCTTGGTCTCGGGCAGAAAGCCCCAGACGTGCCAGACATGGGGCACCTCGTCCCAGACCTCGACCTCGAAGTCCACCCCCTGCGAGGCCGCGCGCTCGGCGACGCGCCGCGTGTCGTCGAGCAGGATCTCGGTGCTGCCCACCTGCGCCAGGATCGGGGGCAGGCCGCGGAAGTCGCCATACACGGGCGAGACCAGCGGGTTGTCGTGCAGCGTGTCGTCGAGGTAGAGCGCATTCATCCGGGCGATGCCGTCGGGCGCCAGCAGCGGGTCGTGTCGGGCGTTGGAGAAGCGCGATTCGCCGCCGAAACTGAAGTCGGTGAATGGCGAGATCACCACGGCGCCACCAGGCAGCGGGTCGCCGTCGTCGCGCAGCGCCAGCAGCGTCGACAGCGTCAGGCCACCGCCGGCGGAGTCGCCCGCGATGACGATGCTGCGCGGATCGGTGCCCAGCGCGAGCAGGTGGCGGTAGGCCGCCAGGCAATCCTCCAGCCCGGCCGGGAACGGGTGCTCGGGTGCCAGCCGGTAGTGCACCAGCAGCGCGCGGGTGCGCGCCTCGCGGTTGATGCGCGCCACCATCAGCGGCACCTGGGACGACGCCGGCAGCATGAAGCCACCGCCGGGAAGGTACAGCAGCGTGCGTTCGTCGGTCGATTCGGGCGTGCGGACCCACTCGCCGCGGAAGGCATTGGCCAACACCGGCTGCATCTCCACGCCCGGGGGCAGGCGCGGCTTGCCTTTGACTTCGATGAAGCGGCGGGTCTGCTGCACGGTGCCGGTGCCCGACATCACCCGCTTGATCGTCCAATGCAGCACCCTGTTCAGCGCCTTGGTCTGCCAGCTCACCATCGCGTGTCTCCTTGGTCTTGTGGGCCTAGCGCCCGGTGCGTGCACCGCCACGGGCCCGCCGGCGCGGCAGTCGCAGCAGTTTCGGTGCGAAGGGCCCGTCGTCGTCGTAGGGGCGCCAAGCGGCCTTGAAGGCATCGGACCACAGGTCGAGCATGCGCGTGTTGATGCCGACGGCCATCGCCAGGTTGCGCTCGCACAGCTCGGTGGCCGCACGCAGACGCTTGTCCAGCGGCTGCAGCTTGAGCAGGCCGCGCATCAACTCCAGGTTGATGCGCCAGGCGTCGCGCTGGTGCTGCGCCAGGTTCTGGCCCGACTTCGTGGCGCCGGCGATGAGGGCCGCGGTGGCCTCGATCAGTGCCGCGGCCTCGATCAGCCCGGTGCCCAGCGCGCCCGGGCCAACGGGCTCGGGCCGGAACTGTTCGGACTCGCGCAGCGCGGCGAATTCCGCATTGCCCTCGGCCTCGAACACCGGGTCGAGGATCGGCTTCATGCGCCGGTCGACGTCGATCCAGTCCTCGGGCTTGAGCACCTGCTGGGCCCGCGGGAACATGTGCAACATCTCCGCGTCCATGTGTCGCCGCAGCGCACCGATGTAGGCATGCGCGGCCTTGCGCAGCTTGAAGGTGTCGGCCTCGGCCGGGTGGGTCTGGCTCTTCTCGATCAGCGCGAGCAAGGTGGCCCCCTTGGCGATGATGTCCTTGTGGGCCGCCAGCAGCTCATCGACCGAGGCGGCCGCCGCAGGGTCGCGCAGCACGATCTTCTCGAACAGCAGGTCTTCCTTCGGGTGGTGCAGCCGATCGGGGAACTGCGTCATGTAGCGCATGACGCCCTGCATCACGGCGTAGTCGGGCTGCTGTTGCTGATTCAGCAGGCCGACCTGCTTTTCCAGCAGCCGCAGCAGACGCACCTGGTATTTGTGCTCGTCGCCCAGGGCCCGCAGGATGTCGGGCACCGGCGTGGTCGCGGCCGCACGCGCGACATCCGGCGTCGCGCGGGCCGGGGCCTTGGCGTGGGCCGCGCGGCTCATGACCGTGCCGTCCGCTTGCCCTTGGCCGGCGGTTTCGCAGCAGGCTTCGCGGCTGGCTTGCGCACCCGCTTGGCGGCGGGTGCTGCCGCGCCGCCCGAGGCGGCCAGCAGCTGGTCGACCTTGGCGCTGAGCTCCTGCAGTTCCTTGCGGCTGGGCACGCCCAGGCGCGCCAGCACGGCAGCGACCCGCTCCTCGAAGATCTGTTGCAGGCGGCCGTCGGGGCGGAAGGCGATCGACGAGCGGGACTTCTCCATCCACTCCTGCAAGGCCTCCTGGGACGTCTCGCGCATGCGCGACATCCAGTCCTGCGGGGTGGCGCCGGGGCGGGTTTTCTTCACAGGCATGCGGACCTCATTTCGCGATCGGGGGGCACGATCCGGCAACCGCATCGCGGAACGGGCCGGAGCTGGTTTGACCATGCTAGGCGGTGGGTTTAGAGCAATCACCCCTATCTGACGGTGGGGGCAGGTAGCGCAAGGCGATGCGACGGAAGTCCTCGCGCATGGCGCCGCGCAGGTACGGGGTGATCAGCGACAGCACCTGGAACACACCCTCCGAGATCGTGTCGTCGTCGGGTGGGGCCAGGCCGCCGCGGCTGGCATGGCGCAGGGCCTGCAGGTTGAGCCAGTAGGTGGTGACCAGCGAGATGTTGGTGGCCAGGGCATGTGCCTCCTCGGGGCTGGCATCCAGTGCCCCGGCGCGTGCCAGCGCCAGGCAATAGGCACTGGTGCGCGCGATGCCGGCCTCCACGCTGCGCTGGAAGCGCGCGCGCAGGGCCGGGTAGGCGGCCGACAGGTCGCTCAGGTCGCGGTGGATGAAGCGGAAGTCCTGGATCACCTCGAAAGCCAGGTGCACCAGCAACCACAGGTCGCTGACCGCGTCCTGCGCGTCCTGCCCGCTGTCGAGCACCCCGTTCAGCGCCGTCTCGTAGCGCCCGTACAGCGCCATCACGATGTCTTCCTTGTGGCGGAAGTGGTAGTACAGGTTGCCCGGGCTGATGCCGGCCGCGTCGGCAATGTGGTTGGTGGTGATGTTGGGCGCGCCGGACTCGTTGAACAGCGCCAGGCTGGCATCGAGGATGCGCTCCCGGGTTCGGCTGGGCGAGCGTGGCGAGGCCGTTCGCATCGCGACCATGGACGCTCACTTCATGCGCTTGGCAGCAGAGAGGCCACGGGTCGTGGGGCGGGTCGGCCGGGTGGGCGCCTTTCTTGCCGGGGCCTTTCGTTTGGTGGGCGCGGGTGTCTTCGTGCGCGTCGCCTTCTTTGTGGCCACCCGGTGAGCGCCCAGGCCCATGGCGCGTTCCAGGATCGCCAGTTCCTCGCCGACATGGACGGCGATGTTCTGCGGGCTGGGGCACAGGTCGGGGCAGGCCAGGATGCCCAGGTCGAGGCTGTCGCCGAAGTTGCTGGCGGTGATGTTCAGCGCCTGGCCGGCCAGCAGCATCGAGGTCGAGTACATGGCCTCCAGCCGCGCGCCATTGACGTACTGCGTCTCGCGCGGTCCTGGCACATTGGAGATGATCGTGTTGGCAAGAAGCACCTTGTGCCCAAAGCCGGTCTTGGCCGCCAGGATCTGCGGAATCATCGACAGGTGGGTGTAGTTCCTGTAGCTGGAGGCGTCCAGGTCCTTCATCAGTCCCTTGTTGGCCTTGCTGGAGGCCACCACCGCCAGCAGCCGCTTCTTCGGATCGGCGATGTGGGTGCACAGTGACACCAGGATCTGCCCCACCGCATTGCCGCTGGCCGCACCATCCTGGCGCGTCTGCGCCACTGGGCAGGCCACGATCAGCGGCGCGTCGGGCAGCGCCTTCTCGTCGAGCAGATAGCGCCGCAGCGCACCGGCGCACACCGCCAGCAGGATCTCGTTGACGGTGGCGCCGCCCTCGACGGCCGCGCCCAGCGCCTTCATGCGCGGGATCGACAAGGATTGCGTGCCCAGGCGGCGGCGCGCCGTCAGCGGCCCATTGAGGATGCAGGCCGGCGCGGTGTAGGGCGCCACCACGCCCTCGCGGCCGGTGTGGTCGCGGGCATCGGCCATGGTGGACAAGGCCTTGCCCCAGGCGCCCAGCGCGTCGACCAGCCCCGGCGCCGGCGCGGCCTTCGTGCCCTTCGCGGTGCCGGCCGGCTCGGCGGGCAGCTGCACGCCCCACACCGGTGGCAGGCCGCGCGTGGCCGGATCGGGCGAGCGCAGGTGGCGGCTCAGTGCCATGCCGCGCTGGCCGTCGAACTGCGAATGGTGCAGCTTGGTGTAGATGGCATAGCGGCCGCCTTCGAGGCCTTCGATCAGGTGCATCTCCCACAGCGGGCGCGAGCGATCGAGGCGGTTGACGTGCAGCCGCGAGACCAGCTCGCCCAGCTCGCGCTGGCCGCCCGGCCGGGGCAGGGCATGCAGGTACAGGTGCTCGCCCACGTGCACCTCGTCCAGCACCTCCCAGCGCCGCACCAGCTTGCCCTTGGGCTTGCCCTTGTTGCGCGGCGTCGGTGCCAGCCAAGCCAGGGCGCCCAGCCGCGACGGGCGCTTGGGCTCGGGCACCATGGCCAGGCGGTAGTTGAACGGCTCGGCATGCACCGGCGTGGCGCGCATGGACTGGAACAGCCTCTGCATGAAGTCTTCCTTCGCGCCGCGCGGCAGGTGGAAGATCTCCAGGCCGCCGACGTGGGTCGGCGCGGTGGGCGTGTCGGAATCGAGGAAGTACTCGTCCTGCGAATTCAGCGGCATGTTGCGCATGGCGGGCTCCTCAGCGCGTGGCCTTGTGCCGGCTGCGTGTCTTGGGCGGCGTCGGCGAAGGCGCCGGTGCCGGTGCGGGGGTACCGTCCAGGGCCGTCTCGAGTTCGTCCAGGGCCGCCGCGATGCCTTGGGCCACGCGCTCGGGATGCGGCACCAGCGACGGGCACACCAGCACCGCCACATCCAGCCGATCCGCATGCCCGACCACGGTGATGTTCATCGCCTGGCCCGGAATCAGCAGCGACATCGGGTATTCGGCCAGGATCAGCGCGCCATTGACGTAGCGCTTCTCGCGCGGGCCGGGAACGTTGGAGATCACCAGGTTCTGCGGGTGCACCCGCTCGACGTTGCCGGTGGCCTGCGCCAGCACGAAGGGCAGGCCAGTGACGCCCAGGTAGGCGGATACCGCCGCCGGCGAAGGCATGTCGCGGAAGAAGGCCTTGGCATGGCGGCTCGAGCCGCGCACGGCCGAAAAGCGGCGCTCCGGGTCTTCGATGTGGGTGCCCAGCGACACCATGCCCGAGATCAGCGCATTGCCCCCTTGCGCTCCGCCGGGGCGTTGCATGGCGATGGGCATGTTGGCAATCAGCGGCCGCTCGGGCAACTCGCCGCGTGCGATCAGGTAGCGCCGCAGCGCGCCGCCGCACAGGGCCAGCACCACCTCGTTGACGGTGGCTTCGTGGGCATGGGCCAGGCGCTTGATGCGCTCGAGATCCAGCCGCACCACCGCCAGCTCGCGGCGTGGCGTCAGCGGGCCGTTGAGCAGGCTTTCGGGCGCGGTGTAGATCGGCACCAGGCCGTCATCGGTGGGGTGGCGAAACGATTCGACCACCCGGCCGAAGGCGGTGCGCAACTCGCCCAGGGTCTTCACGCCCTGCGCATAGGTGCGGCTCTGGCGCGCCCACCAGCCTTCAGTGTCGGCGGCCTCGGCGATTGCCCCGGCACTGGCCTTGCGTGGCGCAGCGCCGAAGTGCACCCCCCAGTAAGGCGGCAGATCAGTCTCCTTCGGATCGGTGCTGGTGGTCTCGAAGGCCAGTCGCATGCCCCATTGCCCGTCCATCAACGCGTGGTGGATGCGGGTGAAGGTGGCGTAGCGGCCTCCGGCCAGCCCCTCGATCAGGTGCTGCTCCCACATCGGCTTGCTGCGGTCCAGCCGGCCCGAGTTGAGCCGCGAGACCAGCGCCATCAGCTCGCGCTCGCCGTGCGGCCAGGGCAGTGCATGGTGGAACACATGCTCGGTCAGGTCGACATGCGGCATCAACTCCCAGGTGGGCAGGCCCAGCTTGCCTTTGCGGCCGAGCCGGTAGTTGAACGGCGCGCCGCTGGCCGGCCAGTCGAGCATCTGCTGGTAGAGGCGGTACACATGGTCGGGAGCGGCCCCGGGCGGCAGTTCGAGCACCTGCACGCCACCGATGTGCATCGGCGTCTCGGCCGACTCCATCAGCAGCAGGCCGGCATCGATCACGTTCATCGGCTGGTACATGCTCAACTCCTCGCGTTCGGCCGCTGCATGGCCGTTTCCAGGGCCTGCAGCGCGGCGGGCAGGCCGGTGGCCACATGCTGCACCTTGGGCATGGTGCGCGGGCAACCAATCACGCCAAAGTGCAAATGGTCGCAGTAGCCCAGCACAGTGATGTTCAGCCGGTGATCGCCGGCCAGCACCGACACCGGGTACATGCCATCCATGCGCGCACCGTGAAAGTACAGCGGCTGGCGCGGCCCGGGCACGTTGGAGATGGTGAGGTTGGTGAAGGTGGCCCAGTTCGGATCGGTGTTCTCCTTCTTCGGCAGGGCCATCATCAGAAGCATGCCCACCGAGCTGATGGTGCGGCTCAGCGAGGTGGGCAGCCGGTTGAACTCGGCCTTGGCGTCGCGCATCGCATCGCGGATCGACAGCAGGCGCTTTCGGGGGTCGCGCAGGTGCGTGCCCAGCAGCGCGTACAGGCTGGCCACCGAATTGCCACCGATCTGGCCCTTCGGGCGCGGCAGGGCCACTGGCACGCTGGCGATGAGCGGAACCACCGGCACGCGGTCGTACACCTCGAGGTAGTCGCGCAGCACGCCGCCGCACAGTGCCAGCACCACGTCGTTGACCGTGGCCTCGGCGGCAGCGGCCAGCGCCTTGACGCGGGCCAGCGGCAGGCTCTGCGTGGCAAAGCGCCGCTGCGATGTGGTTGGCCCGTTGATCAGACAGCGCGGCCCGCGCGGAATGGCGGACTGGCTGCGGGGCTTGGCCGGCGGCTTGACCAGATCGGCCACCACGCCTTGCAGGAAGTGCCGCCAGTCGTCGTCGGCCGCCTGCGTGGGTCGCGGCGCCGGCTCGGCCAGCGGTGTGCTCCACAGTGGCACGCTGCGGCCGCGCGGCGAGGTGGCCAGGGCGCGCGTGATCTGCTCCATCAGGCCCACGCCATCGGCCATCGAATGGTGGATCTTCAGGTAGACGGCAAAGCGCCGGGGTTCCAGGCCCTCGATCAGCGTGCATTCCCACAAGGGGCGCGAGCGCTCCAATGGCAGCGAATGCAGGCGCGAGATGGCCATGCCCAGCTCGCGCTCGCCACCGGGCCAGGGCAGGGCTTCGTGGCGCAGGTGGTAGTCCAGGTCGACCGCCTCGTCGGTGACCCAGCTCTGCGCCAGCCGGCCCAGGCCATCGGGGTGGGCGAGCTTCTGGTTGAACGGCGCCGCATCCACCGGAAAGCGGGCCAGCTTCTCGTGCAGCCGCTGCATGTAGTCGTCCGGCGCACCGGCGGGCATGCCGAAGGTGAGCAGGAAGCCGATGTGCATCGGCGAGCTGGGCGTCTCCAGCAGCAGGAACGACGCGTCCTGGGAGTTGAGGCGGTTCATCGTGGCACCTGCGGGCGAGTCGTTGAATGCGTCAGGGCGTGAGCGCGGCGCGCAGCATCTGCCCGAACGCCTCGCTGTAGGGCGGCAACATGCCCCATTCGCGGCGCGGATCGTGCGAGCCGGCCTGGTACACCGAGCGCAGGTGGCTGAACTCGAGGAAGCCCTCGCGCCCGTGGTAGTGCCCCATGCCCGAGGCGCCGACGCCGCCGAAGGGCGCATCGTGCAGGGCCGCGTGCATCAGCACATCGTTGACGGCCACGCCGCCGGACAGCGTGTGATCGAGCACCCAGGCCTGCTCGGCCGCGTCGTTTCCGAAGTAGTACAGCGCCAGTGGCCGCTCGCCGGCGTTGATGGCGGCCACCGCGTCGCGCAGCTCGCGGTAGGGACGGATCAACATCGCCGCACCAAAGATCTCCTGGCGTGAAATCTCTGCATCGGCCGGGGCGTTGAGGATCAGCCGCAGCGGCACGCGCCGTTGCGCGGTGCCGATGGCGCTTGGAAACTCACCGGCCATGACCACCCGGGCCCCGCGGGCACCCGCCTCGGCCACGTACGATTCGACGCGAGCGAAGTGCCGATCGTTGACCGCCGGAGTGACATCCGGGTTGCCGGCGATCGTCGGGTACAGGCCGGCATACACGCCGCGCACCGCCTCGACGAAGGCATCCAGCCGTTCTTCGGGCACCCACACCGTGTCGGGTGAGACGCACAGCTGCCCGCTGTTTTGCGCCTTGCCCACGGCGATGCGCTCGGCCGCGTTGGCGATGTCGGCACTGCGGCCGATCAGCACCGGGCTCTTGCCGCCCAGCTCGAGCGTGACCGGCACCAGGTGCTCGGCCGCGGCCTTCATCACCTGTCGCCCCACGGTGGTGCTGCCGGTGAACACCAGGTGATCCCAGGGCTGGGCGCTGAAGGCGGCGGCCACCTCGGGCCCACCGGTCACCACCGCCAGTTCGGTCGGGTCGAAGGTGGCGCCCACCATCCGCGCCACCACCTCGGCGGTGCGCGGGGCCAGCTCGCTGGGCTTGAGCACGGCCCGGTTGCCCGCCGCGAAGATGCTGGCCAATGGCGCGAACAGGGTGAACAGTGGGGCGTTCCAGGTGCCGATGACGCCGATCGAGCCCTTGGGTTGCAGTCGCAGCCAGGCGGTGGCCCCGAAGTTGTCGAAGGGCGCGACGCTGGCGCGGGGTTGGTCGCCCATCCAGGCCTCGAAGTGGTCGCGCGCCGCCTTCAGCGAGGCGATCGCGCCGAGCACGTCGTTCATCATCGAGAACACCAACGGGCGGCCGCCGAAGTCGTCGCGCATCGCCTCGCACAGGGCGTCGTTGTTTGCCACCAGCGCATCGATGGCGCGTTGCAGCCGGCCACGGCGCACCTCGGCCGTGACCGCGCCTTCGGCAATGAAGGCGGCGCGCTGGGCAGCGAGGATGCCGGCGATGGCGGCGGAGGCGGTCTCGTGGGACGTCATGCAGGCTCCAGGCAACGGGGGCGGGTGGGCGGATGTATCCAGGTTGGCGGGGTGCAGCGTAGGCCGACGCGGCGACGGCCTCGTCGTCCGAAAAGACGATGCCCGGTCCGAAGCTGCGGTCGACGATGGCGGCCCGCCCACATTGCCGCGAGCAGCCCGATGAGCCCAACTGCCCCTGTCATCCTGGTCACCGGTGCCAGCCGGGGCATCGGCGCCGCAGCGGCGCTGGCCTTCGGACGAGCCGGCTGGCGCGTGGCCATCACCGCGCGCACCCAGGTGGAGGGCCAGGCCCTGGCCCACCAGCTGCGCCGGCCCGATGGCAGCCTGATGAAAGGCAGCCTGGCGGCCACCGCCGAGGCGGTGCGGGCCACCGGCGCCGAGGTCTTCGCCGCGCCGATGGACCTGATGGACAGCGCGTCGCTGGATGCCGGCTTCGACGCGGTCATGGCGCATTGGGGCCGCATCGACCTGCTGCTCAACAACGCCGTCTACCAGGACCGCGAGTCCAATGCGCTGATCCGCGACCTGCCGGACGAGGCGCTGGAGCGCACGCTCATCGGCAATGTCGTGGCGCCCTACCACCTGGCGCGGCGCGCGCTGCCGGTGATGGTGGCGCAGGGCGGCGGGCAGATCGTCAACATGAGCTCGGGCGCGGGCAAGGCCGATCCGCCGGTGCCGGCCGACCAGGGTGCCTGGGGCTATGCGTATGGCGCCAGCAAGGCGGCGATGGCCCGGCTGGCCGGCTGCATCAACGTGGAGTACCGCGGTCAGGGCATCCGCGCCTTCAGCGTCAACCCGGGTCTGGTGACCACCGAGGCGGTGACGGCCACGCTGGGCGATGGCGGGCTGATCGAGCAGCGCTACGGCGCGATGAAGCCGGCGGCCATCGGCGCCGCGCTGGTCTGGCTGGCCACCGACCCGCGCGCCGCAGCGCTGGCCGCCGACCCGGTGATGATCGACCTGCAGGACCTGGTGCGCGAGCATGGCCTGGCCCCCTGAGCGAGCTTGCTCAGGGCCGGCCGTGACCTGACCGGAACAGCGCGTCAGGCGCTGGCCAGCCGCTCCGCGGCCACGCGCTTGGCCCAGGCGTAGTCGGCCTTGCCGGCGGGGCTGCGGCGGATCTCGTCGCACACCACCACCTCGCGCGGCACCTTGTAGCCGGCCAGGCGTTCGCGGCAGGTGCGGTCGAAGGCCTCGCGGTCGAATTGCGCGCCCTTGGCCAGCGACACCAGCGCGACCACCTTCTGGCCCCAGCGCTCGTCGGGCACGCCCACCACCAGCACGTCCTGCACCGCGCGGTCATGGCGCACGGCCTCCTCGACCTCCTCGGGGAAGATCTTCTCGCCGCCGCTGTTGATGCACTGCGAGCCGCGACCCATCACCACGTAGCGGCCCTCGTCGTCGATGCGCGCCCGATCGCCGGTGATGACCCACACCCGGCCATCGATGGGCACGAAGGTCTCGGCGCTCTTCTTCGGGTCGCCGTAGTAGCCCACCGGCGTGTAGCCGGTGCGCGCCAGCGTGCCCTCGCTGCCCGGCGTGGTGAGGATGCGATGGTCGTCACTGACCACCGCCAGGTCGGGCCGCGGGTCGAACTGCATGAAGCCGCCGTCGCGGCTGCCGCGATCGGCGCCGCCGATGACGCCCGACTCGGACGATCCCATGCCGTTGCTGATGCTGATCTTGGGCAGCACCACCTTGAGGCGCTGCTGCAGCTGCTGCGAGAACACCGCGCCACCGTTGCCGAAGGTGATCAGCCGCGACAGGTCCCAGCGCCCGGGGTGCTGCTCCAGGGCCTGGATCAGTGGCAGCGCCATCGCGTCGCCGACGATGGAAATGATGTTCACTCCGTCGCGCACGACGATGTCCCAGACATGTTCGGCGTCGAAGCGCGGCTGGTCGTTGACCACCACCGTGTGCCCGGCCAACAGGCTGATCAGCGAGGCCCACATGGCCGCGCCATGCATCATCGGCGCGGTGGCGAAGTAGGTCAGCGCCGGCCCGTGGGGCACGAACTCCGCCAGTTCGTCGGGCCGCTCGATGGGCGGGCGGCGGAAGTAGATGCCGCCGCCGCCCAGCGCGGCCATCACGATGGCCTTGTGCGGCCACATCACGCCCTTGGGCATGCCGGTGGTGCCACCGGTGCACAGGATGTACAGGTCGTCGTCCGAGCGATCGGGATCCTCGAGCCGGTCCGACCCGCCGCGCAGCTCCGCTTCGTAGTCCAGTGCCCCATCGACCGCGGCATCGCCGCCCACCCGCAACCGGCGGAGCAGCCTGGGCGTGGCCGGCACTGTGCGCGCCAGCTCGACATCGAACTCGGCGCCGTGGATCAGCGTGGTGAGGTTCAGCGAGTTGAACAGATACGCCAGCTCGTCGGCCACGTAGCGGTAGTTGACGTTGACCGCTGCCGCGCCGATCTTGCAGCAGGCAAAGAAGCCCTCGAGGTACTCGGCCGAGTTGTAGAGCATCAGGCCGACGTGGTCGCCGCGTCCGACGCCCCGCGCGCGCAGCGCCGAGGCGAGCCGGGTGGCACGCTGGTCGAGCTCGCGGTAGCTGAGCTGCCTGGCCCCGCAGCGAAAGGCGATCCGATCGGGCACCACGCCGGCGACGATCTCGAACAGATCGGCCAGGTTGAAGGTCCGGTTGCGGCTCATCGGCGGGTCTCCAGATTCAGGTGCGGCACACCGGATCGGGTCAGACGTGGACGGCGTCTCGCCGATGGTCGACCCGGTTCGGTGCCGGCCGGATTGTTCGGTTTCGCAGGTGGCCGGCTCATCGTCCAAACAGGGTATGCGATGGCGCGACGCCTGCAGAGAATCGACCCCGATCGCTGCATCCGCAGGGCCCACTCAAAGGAGACGCCATGGCCACCACGAAAGACTACCGCATCGGTGAGTACACCTTCCCGCGCGGCTGGTTCATGATTGCCGAGTCGACCGAGCTCGACACGCACAAGCCGCTGGCCGTGCGCTTCTTCGGGAAGGATTTTGCGCTGTACCGGGGCCGCGCCACCGGCAAGGTGGTGCTGCTCGATGCGTACTGCCCGCACATGAAGACCCACCTGGCCGCGCCCAACAAGACCAGCTATGTGGTCATCGACGGCGGCGGCACCAACATCGATGGCGACAGCATCCACTGCCCCTACCACGACTGGCGCTTCGGCCCCGATGGCAAGTGCGACAACATCCCCTACCACCAGGGTGAGATCCCGGCGGCTGCATGCGTGAAGAGCTGGATCGTCAAGGAGAGCGTGGGCGCGGTGTGGGTCTGGCACGACCCCGAGGGCGGCGAGCCCGATTACGACTGCCCCAGCGTGCCCGAGTACGACGACCCGGCCTGGGTGCGCGGCCCCTACGACCACCTGGGCATGCTCAACCAGCACCCGCAGGAGGTGGTGGACAACATCTGCGACTACGGCCACCTCAATCCCATCCACGGCTCCTTCGTCGAGCGCTATGAGAACGAGTTCAAGGGCCACAACGCCACGCAGCGCCAATGTGGCGGCCACCGCACCCTGGTTGGCGCGGATGGTGTCAGTGCCAAGCTGCACACGCACACCACCTACCACGGCCCCGGCGTGCTGATCTCCTACCTCACGGGCATGTTCGAGACGGTGCTGCTGATCTCGCACACCCCGGTGGAGGATGGTTCGCTGAAGGTCTGGCATTGGCTGCTGGTCAAGTCGCCCGGCAAGAACGCCGTGGCCACGCGCACCGACGCGATCACGGCGGCCCAGTACCAGGAATCCAGCAAGCTGGCCTTCGCGCAGGACTTCGAGGTCTGGACGCAAAAGGCACCCTGCCTGAACGGCCTGTTCCTGCCCAGCGACGGCCCCTTCATGAAGGCGCGCATCTGGTACAAGCAGTTCTACAACCCGCGCGCCAAGCGCCAGGAGTACCTCGACCAATGCGAGGGCCTGTACGTGCCGCGAGGCGCCACACCGTACACGGAGCCCAAGGCCGCGGCCTGAAGGCCCCGTCCATCGAGCGGGTCGCCCCTGCGGCGGCCACCCAGCCTTAAAAGTGAGCGTCCAGTCGGCCCGCACCGCAGCCGCCTGACGACCCGGCGCGGTCAGCCGCGTCGGGTGACCAGATCCTTGCTGATCCTGGTCTCGGCTTCCGCCAACTGCGTTCGGATCTCATCGGCCGCCGCCAGCATGCGGCGGGTGGATTCACGCGTGAATTCACGCAGGTCCGGCTCGAAGCGCTCGGTCGAAGACGCCGCTGTCACCGTCCATTTGGAGGATGTTCCGTCCGATTGGCCAAAACAGACTGCGCGACCGCAAGCGTCAAGCACACCCTCAGGACATCGTCATGACCACCGTTGCCTCTGCCGCGCTCGACATCACGCGACCTGCCCTGTACCGAGACCCTGCCGCCTTGCACGAGCGCTACGCGTTGCTTCGGCGCGAGGCGCCAGTGACCTGGGTCGAGGGCTCAGCCTACCGCCCCTTCTGGGCGCTGACCCGCTACAACGACATCTCCGAGGTGTCACGCCAGCCCGAAGCCTTCATCAACGCGCCGCGGCTGACACTGATCCCGCAAGCGGTGGAGGAGCACCTCGTGGCCCAGGGGCAGGGTCGTGAGAAATCGGTGCGCACCATCATTGACATGGACGAGCCCGATCACCGCAAGTACCGCAACGTCACCCAGAGCTGGTTCCTGGGCCCCGGCGTGGCCAAGTTCCAGTCGCGGGTGGAGGCGATCGCGAAACGCTTCGTCGACAAGATGGCGTCCATGGATGGCCGCTGCGACTTCGCCCGGGACATCGGCCTGTGGGTGCCCCTGCACGTGATCATGAGCATCCTGGGCCTGCCCGAGAAGGACGCGCCCTTCATCCTGCGCAGCACCCAGGCCATGCTCGCCGCCAGCGACCCCGAACTGCAGCGCGATGCGCAGCAATACGGTACGGCCGAGTTCCAGCAATTGTTTGCCTACCTGGGCGAAGTGGTCGAGCGGCGCCGCCGTGAGCCCAGCGACGACCTGGGCAGCGTGATCGCCAATGGCCTCGTCGATGGGGCGGCGATGGGCATGCTGGAGACGCTGTCGTACCTGCTGATCGCTTCCACCGCCGGCCACGAGACCACGAGTTCGGCCATCGGCGGCGGCCTGTTGGCGCTGCTGGAGCATCCCGAGACACAGCAGCGCCTGCGCGCCGATCCCGCGCTGTGGGACCTGGCCGCCGACGAGGTGGTGCGCTGGGTGTCCCCGATCCGCCACTTCATGCGCACCGCGGTGGCGGACTGCCAGATTGGCGGCGTGGACATCCGCGCCGGGCAATCGGTGGCGATGTTCTACCTGTCGGCCAACCGCGACGAGGCCGCCTTCGAGGCCCCGTTCGAGTTCCGCCCGGACCGCAGCCCCAACCGGCACCTGGGCTTCGGCATTGGCGGGCACTTCTGCCTGGGCCGGCTGCTGGCATTGGCGGAAATTCGCGCGCTGTTCCGGGAGCTGCTGGCACGCACCCGCTCCATCGAGCTGGACGGACCCGTGGAGTGGGTGGAGAGCCACTTCGTGGGCGGGCTCAAGCGCCTGCCGCTGCGCTACACGATGAACTGACCGGCGCGCGGCCCCGCCTCGTCGGCAACGGAGGATTTCGAATGCAGATGACCACCGCTGGTGCCGTGTCGCGTGGCGCGGATTCGCAGCCACAGGCGCGGCCTGGAGCATGCCGCATGGGTCGCCGCTGGCGTGCCGCCGGCATGGCGCTGATGATGGCCGTGGCCGCCCTGGCGCCTGGCCCGTCGGTGGCGCAGGCCGATGCGTCCGCCGCGAACATGGATCTGATCCGCGAACAGATGGCGCGCCATGTCGGCACGTTGGCCTATCTGTGGGGCTGGCCCATGGTGGACCTGACACGGCAGATGCACAACGAGACGCACCGCGTGTCGCCCGACCAGGTGATCGCCACGCCGGTGAACCACTTCTACCGCTACGAGCGGCTGATGACACCGTCGTCGGGCGGCGAACTGCGTGCGCCGAACAACGACACGCTGTACTTCGGCGGCTGGTTTGATCTCACCGCCGAGCCGGTGATCCTGCAGGTGCCTGACACGGGCGGGCGCTATCACATGATGGCGCTGACCGACTTCTTCAACGAGGTCACGCACCTGAGCCGGCGCACCCAGGGGACGCAGGCCCAGGTCTTCGCGATGGTCGGTCCGGGCTGGAAGGGCACGCTGCCGGCCGGCGTGAAGCCGGTGCCGATGGCCACCAACCAGGTGTGGATCCTTGGCCGCATGGCCGTGGCCAGCGAGCAGGACCTGCCGGCCGCGCTCGACCTGGTGCGGCGCTACTGGTCGGCGCCGCTGTCGCAATGGCGGCGCGACCAGCCCCCGCCGGTGCCGCAGACGCCAACGGGCCAAAGCCTCGACCCCATCCGCTCGCTGCAGTTCTTCGAAGTGCTCAACCGCTGGCTGCGTTCGAACACGGTGCGCCCGGACGAAGGCGCCTTGCTCGGCCTGTTCGACCAGATCGGCTTCGGTCCGCGCAGCCACTTCTCGGCGGCTCGACTGGACGCCGCCACGCGCCGCGGCCTGGAGTCGGCGTTGGAAGACGGCCATGCCCTGCTGAAGGCATCCACCAATCGGCCGCTGAAGGACGTGCGCAATGGCTGGATCTATCCGCTGGCGATGGCGGACTATGGGCACGACTACTTGTCGCGCGCCAACGTGGCGTATGCCGGCTATGCCAATCGGCCTGAGGAATCGGCCTATCCGTCTCGCGTCGTGGACGGTGCAGGCCGGCTGATGACCGGCGCGCGGCGGTATCGCCTGCACTTCGCGCCGGACCAATTGCCCCCGGCGGGTGCCTTCTGGTCGCTCACCGCCTACGAACTGGCCACGATGCAGATGATCGAAAACCCGATCCGGCGCTACAGCCTGGGCGACCGCACGCCCGGGCTGAAGTTCAACGCCGATGGTTCATTGGATCTGTACATCCAGCAGGACCCGCCAGCGCACGGGACATCCAACTGGCTGCCGGTGGGCACGCAGCCCTACTTCCTGACCGTGCGCATTTACGAACCGGGAAAGTCAGTCTTCGACGGCAGCTACAAGCTGCCGCCGCTTCTCGAAGACTAGGGTCTGTTCAGACGACGGGAGCGACTGCGTCGCGGCGATGCGTCGCCCCGGCTCAGGGCCGGCTGTGGGTGACGCGGGTGAACATGAACACCGAGCGTTCGAGGTCGGTGAGCGCCGCGATCGGGGCGGCCAGGTGCCGGCGCACGTCGAGGGTGCCCAGGGCTTGCCGTGCGGCCTCGGCCGAATCGAACCACCATTCGCAGATGCTGTCGTATTCGTAGCCCGGCGGTGGCGCCAGGTGCACGCGGTTGTGCACCACCCGGCCCGCCGCCGCAAACCCGCCGGCAACCAGCCCGGCGGCGCCAGGTGATTGCAGGCCGCTGCGCCAGTCGGCGGCGTCCAGCGCCTCGCGGCGGCGCAGGAAGCCCACCAGGCACACGCTGCCGCGCGGCACCTCGCGCAGCACCTGTGCCTCGCACACCAGCGAGAAATGGCGCACATAGGTGGAGAACACCCGCGGTTCGTCGGGCCGCATGATGGCCAGGGTCTCGGGGTCGTTCCAGATGTCGGTGGCGGCCTGCAGATCGCGCAGCGCCAGCAGGTTCACGCCGTCGTAGTCTGTGGCCGTGCCGGGCAGCGGCTCGCCGTCGAGCACCCGCGAGCACTGGGTGACCGACAGCACCTTGTCTCGAACATTGGTGCAGCCCGCGCCCAGCGACGAATGCTCGCGCCAGGCCTGCGCGAACTGCTCGGCGGCGAGCGCCGGATTGCGGCGCGCGAGGTAGATCATCTTCCAGGCCATGGCCATTCCTCAGGTCAGGGGTGGGTGGCTCACCCGAGCCGCAGGCCTGCGGCTCGGGCGCGGCCGTGGGCGCGCATGGCCACCGCCAGAGCGGCCAGCGCACCGAGCAGCAGCGCCAGCATCAGCGCCAGCGCCGGTCGCAGCGGGTCGCCAGAGACATGGCCGGCCAGCGCATCGCTCAGGGCGCCGCACAGCACCGGGCCGATGCCGCTCCCACCCACGGCACCCACCAGCATCACCATCGAGTGGGCCACGCCGCGCCGCTCGGGCGGCACGACCATGCTCAAGGCGGCATAGGTCGGCGCAATCCAGAAGGCGATGAAGAAGGCGAATGCGATCGTCAGCAGGATGGATGCCTGAAGGTGTCCGGCGCCCAGCGCCAGGTAGACCCAGCCCAGCGGCAGCGCGATGCCCACGCCGACGATCGGCACGCCCATCTGCCAGCGTGGTTCGCGGCGCGCCAGCCGATCGGTGAGCGCACCCGAGAAGGGCGTGGCCAGCAGCGAGGCCAGCGCAGACAAGCCGGCCACGCCGCCGGCCTGCTGCGAGCTCAGCCCCAGCACCCGCATCAGGTAGGCGAAGTTCCACACACCGAACGAATAGCCGGCCAACAGCGCGAACGTCGCTGCCACGATCAGCCAGCGTGCGACAGGGTCGTCCCAGACCGCGCGCACCGCTCCACGGTGCGGTGCCGCCGACCCGGCCAGTGCCGGCATGCCACGACGCAGCGGCTCGCGCACAAGCAGTCGCAACAGCAGCGCCGCCAGCACAGAGGTCAAGCCGATCAGGGCCAGCGTCCAGCGCCAGCCATGCGCCTGCGCCAACCAGGCGCCCAGGACCAGGGCCAGCAGCGAGCCTGCGCTGGCCCCCATGGCGAACACCCCGATGGCCGCCGAGCGCTGCTGCGGCGGATACAGATCGGCAATCATCGACATCGACGCCGGGCCGCCGCCGGCATCGCTGACCGCCCCGCCCATGCGCGAGGCCGCCAGGGCGCCGGCGCTGCCGGCCAATGCCCCCAGCGCGGTGAGCGCACCGCCCAGGCCGCGCGTCCAAGCCACCAGGCGACGCCGGTCGTGGCGATCGGCCAGTCGCCCCAGTGGCACGCCGATCAGGCCGAAGCTCAGCGCGAAGCCCAGCCCGGTGACCAGGCCGACCTGCAGATCCGACAGGCCGAATTCGGCCTTCACCGGCACCAGCAGCACCGCCAGGATCTGCCGGTCCATGAAGGCCAGGGCCGACAGCGAGGCCAGCATCAGCAGGGTCAGACGGGCGCGCGTCGCAGCCGGGTAGGGGGATTCGGTCATCGCAGGGTGCCGTCGTCGCCGGGCGGCGCTGGGTGGCGGCCGAACGCATTGTTGCGGCGCGAACCGTCGCGCCATCGTCCGCCCGGACGATGGCGGCGCTGCCCGCGGATGGGAGATTCGACGCCGTCACGCGTGCGCCGGACGGCGGTCGACACGAACCTCCCGTCGCCTGACCCTCATTTCCTGGAGACCACCGGTGGAGTACTTCGTTACGGGCGGTACCGGCTTCATCGGCCGCTTCCTGGTGCAGCGCCTGCTGGCACGTGGCGGCACGGTGCACGTGCTGGTGCGCGAGGGCTCGCAGCCCCGCTTCGACCAACTGCGCGCGCGCCATCCGGACGCCGCGGACCGGCTGTTTGCCGTGTCCGGAGACCTGGAGCAGCCCGCGCTCGGCCTGGCCAAGGCCGACATCGAGCGGCTGCGCAGCCGCATCGCACATTTCTTTCATGTGGCGGCGATCTACGACATGGAGGCCAGCGCTGCGCGCCAGCGGGTGGCCAACATCGAGGGCACCCGCCACGCCGTGCAGTGCGCCCGGGCGCTGTCCGCGGCGTGCTTTCACCATGTCAGCTCGATCGCGGTGGCGGGGCTCTACGACGGCAGCTTCAGCGAAGACATGTTCGAGGAGGCCGGCGAGCTGGTGCATCCGTACTTCGAGACCAAGCATGAATCCGAGGCGGTGGTGCGCCGCGAATGCAGCCTGCCCTGGCGCATCTACCGGCCGGCGTCGGTGGTCGGCCACTCGCAGACCGGCGAGATCGACAAGATCGACGGGCCCTACTACGCCTTCAAGCTGCTGCAGAAGATGCGCCGCCTGCTGCCGCCGTGGTTCCCGCTGATGGGCTTCGACTCGGGGCGTTTCAACATCGTGCCGGTGGACTACGTGGTCGCGGCCATGGACTACCTGGCGCACCAGGGCGGCCTGGACGGCGAGTGCTTCCACCTGACCAATCCCGAGCACTACACCAGTGGCGAGATGATGAACATCTTTGCCGATGCGGCACATGCCCCGCGCTTCGCGCTACGGCTGGACAGCAAGGTCTTCAGCTTCATGCCTTCGGGCCTGGCCTCGCTGCTGGCCAAGCTGCCGCCGGTCAAGCGCATGATTTCCAGCCTGATGGGCAGCATGGGCATGCCCAGTGGCGCGGCGGCGCTGTTCAACTGGAACACCCGCTTCGAGAGCCGCATGACGCGCAAGGCGCTCAAGGGCAGCGGAATCGAGGTGCCCAAGCTCGAGCACTACGCCCATCGCCTGTGGGACTACTGGGAGCGCAACCTCGATCCCGACCTGTTCGTCGACCGCTCGCTGGAAGGCAACGTTCGCGACAAGCTGGTGATCATCACCGGCGGCGGCACGGGCATCGGCCTGGCCGCCGCGCGGCGCCTGGCTGGCGCCGGCGCGATCGTGGTCATCGCCGGGCGCCGGCTGGACAAGCTGCAGGAGGCGCAGCTGGCGATCCGCGCCGCCGGCGGCACCTGCCATGTGCATGCCTGCGACCTGTCCGATCTGGCCGCCGCCGATGCCTTCGTTGCCGCGGTGCTGGCCGAGCATGGTCGGGTCGACATCCTGATCAACAACGCCGGGCGCTCGATCCGGCGCGCGATCGAGCACTCGTACGATCGATTCCACGACTACGAGCGCACGATCCAGATCAACTACTTCGCGCCGATGCGACTGGCGCTGCGCGTGCTGCCTGGCATGAGCGAGCGACGCAGCGGCCACGTCATCAACATCTCGTCGATGGGCGTGCTTGGTCCGCCGGCGCGCTTCTCGGCCTACGTGGCCTCGAAGTCGGCCCTCGAAGGCTGGACGCGCTGCGCCGAGGTGGAGTACGCCAACCGCAAGGTGCACTTCACCAACATCAACATGCCGCTGGTGCGTACGCCGATGATCGGGCCGACCAAGGTCTACGACTATGCCCCGGCGCTCACGCCCGAGGAGGCCGCCGAGATGGTGGTCGATGCAGTGATCCACAAGCCCAGCCGCGTGGCCACCGACATGGGCCGCTTCCAGCAGGTGTGGAACCTGATCTCGCCCAAGTCCTACGCCAGTTCGATGAACGGCATGTTCCGCATGTTCGACGAGCCGGTGGCCGAGCGTCCGCGCTCGGCGCTGACCGATGGCCGCGAGGCCGGGCCCACCGCCGAACCCGGCCGCGAGCCCAGCAGCGAGCAGGTGGCGCTGGCCGCATTGATGAAGGGCGTGCACTACTGAGTGCAGCACACGCATGAGCTCATTCGACTTCCGGCCCCTGCGCCGTCCCTGCCTGCAGGTGGCCCTGGCGCTTGCCGGTGCCCTGCTGATCGGGGTGGCCGACGCCCCTGCACAGACGCCACCTGCTGCACTCGACCCGACGCGACTGATGCAGGGCTTCCCGCCGCCGCCAGAGTATCGGGTGCACATCGGCAACTGGCAGCAGTGGCCGCAGAAGATCTGGTCGTTCCAGCACACGCGCGAGCTGTTCCCCACGCGGCGCCTGGCGCCCTCCGGCCCGGTGTGGGTGCTGCCCGAGGCGCGCCAATCGCTCGACGCGCTGGCGGTGGGCACGTCCGAGGCGCCGCAGACCTGGTTGCAGATGCTGGCGGCCACGCACACCGATGCGGCGCTGGTGCTGCACCGCGGCCGCATCGTCGAGGAGCGCTACTTCAACGGCATGGCGCCAGCCACGCCACACCTGATGTTCTCGGCCACCAAGTCGATGGTCGGCTTGATGGCGGCGGCGCTGATTGCCGAAGACCGGCTCGACCCGCAGGCCCGTGTGGCCACGCTGCTGCCCGAGCTGGCCGCCAGCGCCTGGGCCGATGCCACCGTGCGCCAGGTGCTGGACATGACCGACGGCGTGCGCTTCACCGAGGTCTACACCGACCCGCGTTCGGACATCTTCGCCTACATCGGCGCCATGGGCTGGGCGCCCGAGCTGAAGAAGGTCGGCGCGCCAGAGGGCATCCAGTCCATGCTGGGCACGCTCATGGGCCTGCACGACGAGCCGCGCGGCACGGCCTTTCGCTACCGTTCGCCGGCCACCGACGTAGCCGCCTGGATCGCCGCCCGCGCGGCTGGCCAGTCGCTCAGCGACTGGGTGCAGCAGCGGCTGTGGGGCCCGCTGGGCATGGAGCACGAGGGCAACTTGATGCTCGACCCGATCGGCACCGAGGTGTCGTTTGCCGGCATGAGCGCCAGCCTGCGCGACATGGGCCGCATCGGCCAGATGCTGCTGCAGAAAGGACGCGTCCAGGATCGGCAGCTGATCCCCGCCGGCGTGGCCGAGGAATTGGCGCAAGGGGGAGATGTGCGTGCCTTCGCTGCCGCCGGCATCGCGCATCGCCAGGGCTGGTCGTACCGCAGCCAGTGGTGGGTGCATCCGCAGCCGCCGCGGTTCTTTGCGGCCATGGGCGCCTTTGGCCAGCGCATCGTGGTGCTGCCCGAGGCCGAGATCGTGGTGGTACTGCTGGGCAGCCACCCGCAACCGGTCAGTGCGCTGATCGATCCCTCGCAGGTGCGCGCCTTTGCCGCGCTGGATGCGCTGCTCAACCCGAAGGCCAAGCCATGACCCGGCCCGCCGGCACCCGCCTGACGCTCATCGTGCTGACCCTCATCGCCACGGTGCAGTTCTTCGACCGCGCGCTGATGGTGGTGATCCTTGAGCCGATCAAGCGCGAGTTCGCGCTCAGCGATTCGCAGCTGGGCGTCTTTGCCGGCCTGAGCTATGCCGCAGCCTTCGCGCTGGCCGGCATCCCGCTGGGCCGACTGGCCGATCGCACGCACCGTCGCAACCTGCTGGCCGGCCTGCTGGCGTTGTGGGCGGCGATGGTGGCGCTGGCGGGCAGCGCGGGCCAGTTCGCCACGTTGCTGGCCGCGCGCATCGGCATCGGCGCGATGGACGCCGGTGGCCAGCCCTGCTCGGTGTCGATGATCGCCGACCTGTACCCGCCTCAGCGCCGCGCCTCGGCGGTGGCGGTGTTCTATGTCGGCGTGCCACTGGGCATGGCCGCGGGCTTCATGGCCGGCGGCATGCTGGCGGCCAGCCACGGCTGGCGCACGGCCCTGTTGGTGGCCGCGGCGCCGGGTTTCGCGTTGGCGCTGGCGTTGCTGGTGCTGGTGCGCGAGCCGCTGCGCGGGGGCAGCGAGGGCGTGCAGGCCAACGACGACCACACGCTGCCGCACCAGGCCTTGCCGCTGCTCACCACACTGGGCTTCATGCACAGCCAGCGCTCGCTGATGAACCTGATCGCCGCGTCGGTGCTGGTCACCGCGTCGTCGTCGGCCATGATGTCGTGGATCGGCTCGCTGCTGATCCGCAGCCACGGGCTGTCGCTGCAGCAGGTGGGCCTGGTCACGGCGCTGTGCATGGGCGGCTTCGGTGCCGTGGGCACGCTGGTGTTTGGCCAACTTGCCGACCGCGTGGGCGCCCACGACATGCGCGCCCAGCCGCGCCTCATGGCGCTGGGTGCGCTGCTCATCGGTGTGTTCGGCAGCGCGGTGTGCCTGTGGCCTGGCGTGGTGGGCGCCGCCGTGGCGCTTGCGCTGTTCGCCGGCTGCGTGGCCGGCCTGAACGGGCCGACCTATGCCTTGTCTCAAACCCTGGTCAAGCTGCGCATGCGCGGCACCTCGATGTCGGTATTGGTGGTGCTGCTCAACCTGATCGGCGTGGGCGTGGGCCCCACGCTGGCCGGACTGCTCAGCGATGTCTTCGCCGCCCGCTTCGGTGCCGACTCGGTGCGCTGGGCCATGGTGTGCGTGCTGACGGCCAACCTGCCCGCGGTGGTACTGTTCTGGCGCGCCGGCCGAACCATCCGCGACGACATCGAGCGCGCCCGCGCCTGATCCGCTCCCTTGCCCTGACCCCCAACGCCGGAAGGACTTTCCATGACGTTTTACGAGCGCATCGCCCGGATCTTGGTGGCCGCGGCCGCCGCCTTGCTCTTGGCCGCGCACGCCGATGCCCAATCCGTCAAGGCGTCGGTCAAGCCGCCCAACATCCTGGTCATCATGGCCGACGACATTGGCCCCAGCAACGTGGCGATGTACAGCCACGGCCTGATGGTGCCCACGCCGAACATCGACCGCATTGGCCGCGAAGGCCTGCTGTTCACCGACCACTACGCGCAGCCCAGTTGCACGCCCGGCAGGGCCGCCTTCGTCACCGGGCAGTTGCCCATCCGCACGGGCCTGACCACCGTCGGACTGCCAGGCTCGCCGATCGGACTGGACGCGCGCGACCCGACCCTGGCCGAGGTGCTCAAGCCCCTGGGCTACCGCACCGGACAGTTCGGCAAGAACCACCTGGGCGACCGCAACAACCACCTGCCCACGGTGCATGGCTTCGACGAGTTCTTCGGCAACCTCTACCACCTCAACACCGAAGAGGAGCCTGAGCTAAGCATGTGGTCGAAGGACCCCGGCTTCAATCAGCGTTACCGTCCACGCGGTGTGCTCGACTGCATGGCCACCGAGTCCGACAACCCCACGCCGGGCGACTCGAGGTTCGGTCCCTGGGGCCGGCAACGCTGCACGGACACCGGGCCATTGACGGTCAAACGCATGGAAACCGTCGACGACGAGTTCGTCGATCGCACCAAGCGCTTCATCACGCAGTCGCAGCGATCCGGTCAACCCTTCTTTGCATGGGTTAACACCACTCGAATGCACATCTACACGCATCTCAAGCCCGAGTCGCGCCACCTTGCCAGCGCCATCTCGTCGGAATTCGATGTCTTCGGCAGCGGCATGATGGAACACGACGGGCATGTGGGCCAACTGTTGAAACTGCTTGACGACCTGAAGATCAGCGATGACACGATCGTCATCTACACCAGCGACAACGGTGCAATGAGTGCATGGTGGCCCGACGGCGGGACCACCCCGTTCCGGGGCCAGAAGGCCACGACCTGGGAAGGCGGCGTGCGCGTGCCGATGCTGCTGCGCTGGCCGGCGCGCGTGGCCAAGGGCCGCGTCAGCAACGACATCCAGACCCACGAGGATCTGTTCACCACCCTGGCAGCAGCCGCTGGGGCGGGCGACGTGGCCACGCGCCTGCGCGAATCACACAAGGTCTACATCGACGGCGTCGACAACCTGGCGCACTGGACCCAGGCCGGCGCACCCTCAAAGCGCACCAGCGTCATCTACTACAACGATTCCGAGATCGCTGCCGTGCGCATCGGACCGTGGAAGTCCCACATCAAGGTGCGAGAAGGCTTCTTCGACTTCCTGCAGCCCAGCACCTTGGTGTTCAACCTGCGCATGGATCCGTACGAGCAACATGGGGGCCAGAAGTCCAACGACCTGGCCATGCGCATGGGCGTGGCCTTCGGTGGTCATGTCTACGACCTGGTGGGGGCGCATCTGGCCACACTCAAGCAGTTTCCGCCGCGGCAGAAGGGCGGCACGCTGACGGTCAAGACGCAGTAGCCGGCTTGCCCGAAGGACCTGATGGATGGCGGCCTCGACCAGGCCGCCTATTTGAAGTGATAGGCCGCGACCAGCTGCACGATGCGCTTGTCCGGGTACAGCCCATACTCACTGAACGCACGGCCGGCGTGTTGTTGCCACTGCAGGGCCAGATCGACGTTGCTCCAGTGGTAGCGCAGCTCGGCCCAGGCCAAATGGCTGTGATCGTTGGCATTCACGCGCACGAACCCGGTGAGCTCCATGCCCTTCATGCCGAAATCACGTTGCGTCACATACGCGAGATAGGCGCGTCGCGAGGCGAGTTCCTGCAGGCGCTGTGCTTCGATCAGGTAAGTGGGCAGCGCCCCTGGATTGCCCGCGCTGGTGCGGTTCCAGCTGGCCTGGTCCAGCGCCATGCCATTGAATTGCAATTCGCCGGTGATCGACAGCTTGCCGGCGGTCGTATAGGTCAGGCCGGTGGCCAGCTTGTGGCCGCTGCGCGTGCTGCCAGTCGTTCCCCAGGCCTGCGAGGCGAGACTGGGGCCCTTGGCATACGACCATTCGGCATGCGCCACTGCGGCATCGCTCACCAGCGCCGTGACGCTGGCGCCCGGTTGCGCATCCGAGCCGGGCTCCTTGTAGAGCAAGACTTGCCCGCTGAGGCGCTCGGACAATTGCTGGCTGGCCGTCAAGAGCACGCGATTGCGATGGTTGGTGGCGCCAAGGTCGAGGTTGAGCGCCTGCCGGCTGGGCTCATCGGCCAACTTGGGCGACAGCGCGATGGCCATCGAGCCGCCCTGCCACAGCTGCTGGGCACGCAAGGCCACGGTGCCAAGGCGGTTTTCCCGCAGCGCAAACGGGTTGACGCTGGTGACGCTGCGCACTGCACCGTCGCGGAAGAAGTCCGTCGGGTTGTAGCCGTAGCCCGGGCCGAAGCGCAGGTTGATTCGACCCAGGTCGACCACGGTATCGGCACCGTTGCTTTCCCAGCTGACGTAAGCCTCGCGCAGGCTGTTCAGCGTGTCGGCCATGCCCCCATCGGCGGGGCGGACGTGGTCGAGGCGGTCAGACAACACCAAACGCCAGCCCGGCGCCAGCTTGCTGGCGAGGTACAGGTCGACCGAAGCGCGACGAAGGTTTCGCGAGCCGTTCGCATAGCGCTGCTCGGCGTTGCCAAGACCGCCTTCGAAGAACAGCTTGGCGGATCCAGCGGACGACTTGGCCGCATCGACCGGCGCACTCTTGAGGTCCAGCGCACCAAGATCGGTCTCATCGGCGGCCCACGCAGGCAAAGCGGCCACGAGGGCCGCTGAGGTCATACCACAAAGCACGAGTCGGGGTGCAAGGCGCACAGCGCTACTCCGGTTGAAAGCGAGGCAGGTAGTCGCGGTGAAACCATGCCTGCGGGATCGATGGGGTCGCCCAATCCGAAAACCGCATCAAGGTAACCGATTGTGGATTGAGGCCGTCGATGATAACGGTCTCGGTTGGCCGCTCGCGGCCCAGCTGCTGCTGGTAACGGCGGTAATACACGGTCTTGAGCAGGCGGCCGGATTCGGCGAAGAACTTGCCTTTGATGGGGCGGGTGGTTTCGGCGTCGATCCAGAATTCAACCGTTGCATATGTTGCAGAAGCTGAGGACGCTGTCAAACCAAGCCTATAGGCTTTGCGACTACGCCGCTCGCCGTCGACGACTTCTTCCTCTGAAAGCAGTTTTGCGCGATAGTCTTTGGCCAAGTTCACCGTCACTACATCGCCATTGGACGCCTGTCCCATCAGGCGTTGTTGAGGCGACAGTCGAACACTGGCCTTGGTGCTGGGGTCGTAGAACCAAAGGTCGTCACCATTTCGCAGCATCAACTTACCAGCGTCGCGCGCAGGTTGAGCGAAGCTCACCAAACTGGCGAACTGACCGTTGGCATCATTTGCTCTCGAATAGGTTCGAAGTGTGCTTGCGTCCACTTGTTTGCCGTTTTCGAACTCGGTAAGCGCAACTACCACGCTGAATGGTCGACCTGGGTTGCGAATAGCATCTGTCGCTCTGAGCAACTCCTGCGCGTCGGGCGCAGCCAAAGCCAGAATTGGAGCTAGCGATGCAATGACCAAGAGGTGCGCAAGCGTTTTCATAGTATTGAATAGTCAGACATGACGCAATGCATCGACGACATTGAGGCGTGCCGCGCGATGCGCGGGCCACCAAGCCGACAAGGTGGCAATGACGATCAATCCGAGTGTCGTGCCAAGCAACATACCGGACTCGCCCCAAACTCTTAGGACCAAAGGCATTGGCACGGCATTGCCCGGCGGGAGCCATTCGAAGCCCAGTCGGTTGATGAGGCCCGAAAGCATGATCGCGACAACGACCCCGAGGGTCGCACCCACTGAGCCGAGCACTACGCCCTCGGCGATGAATATGTTGCGAATGCCCGCACGCCGAAGTCCGATCGCGCGCAAGGTGCCGATTTCCACCGTCCGCTCGACGACCGACGTATTCATGGTGTTACTTACCGTGAACAACGCAATGCTGCCAATCAGAATGAAAATGAAGCCGAAGAGCGTGTCGAACAAGCGGATGGTTTGGACATAGAACGGATTCACCGTACCGAAATCGAGAATTGCCAGCGGCTGCTTTTCTGACCAGTCGGACAACTTACTTTCCAGTCGTGATTGAGCTGCAGGCATCTGGCTGGAGTGGCGCAACTGAATCATGATAGAAGTCACTGTCTGCACGCCAGCCCCATACACCAAACGCTGGGCCTGAGGAAGGTGCACAGCCATATAGACGTCGTCCAATGCCTTGATGCCCTGGTTTTCTGCGGACACTACGCTGAAAGCCGCCACGTTTGGTGTGCCACGCGAGTTGCTGGCGAGCAGCTCGATGCGACTGGAAGCACTGGCCAAGGGATCGTTTGACAGCCCGCGGTTGGTCGGGCGCTGCGCTTCACTCTGCGTCAACTGAGCAATGTCGTCCGGCAATGAGTTGGCCGAATGTGATGCGGTCGCAAGGGGTTGAGGGCAATCGCCCACCTTTAGTGCAGCGCAGAGGTGAAGGATGCGCGCCAAGCCGGTGCCGATGACGGCCGCATCTCGGGCGGTATTGGCAAGTAACATGGGCGACGAAACTATGGGCGTCTGATAGTCGTTCCACAGGCGCATCTTGCTGTGATCCTCCGCCACCAGCCCAATCCCGAGAACTGTCTTAGAAACACCCGCTGGATAGTTGCCAGCAATGCCACCAAACTGCAATGACGGCGTGGCCACAAGCACCATCTCTCGCAGTACTTCATCACTTCGTATTCCGCTCAGGATGTTCTCAATTCGACCAATCCCATAGGCCGTTGGATTTCCACCACCATAAACGCTGAAATCGCGATGCTGCACTTGCAGATGGCCGCCAGTGCGAACGTGAGCTGTTTCCATGCTCAGCTTGATGTTCGCGCTAAATCCACCAAACAACAGAATGGCCATGGCTCCGATCGACATGGCAAGCAAGGTTGCAATCGATCGGCGTCGATTGCGGAGCAGATTGCGGATGGCCAGCGAAAGTACCTTCACTGGGATGCCTGGTCTCGCTTGCGCTGAACGGACAACACGACACCGTCCTTCAGGAAGACAGTGTCGTCTGCCGCGCCGATGACGGTGCGGTCATGAGACGAAAAGACGAATGAAATCTGGTATCGCTCCTGCATGTGCCTCATCAGGGTCAAAATGGCTGCGCCGGTCTTGCTGTCCAGATTTGCCGTAGGTTCATCGGCGATCACCAGTCTTGGCTTCCGCGCCAGAGCTCGGGCGATGGCAACCCGTTGCCGTTGGCCACCAGAAAGCTGCCCTGGTAGGTTCTTGGCTTTGTCGGCCAAGCCAACCGCTTCGAGTAGTTTCGGTACTCGGTCAGCACGGGTCTTGGCGGACGATCCAGCCAAAATCAACGGGTACTCGATATTCTCGTAAGCCGTGAGCACCGGCAACAGGTTGAAGTTTTGGAAGACGAACCCGATATTTCGGGCTCGGAAATCGGACAGATCGTCATCGGACAGGCGGTTCACGTCGCACCCTGCCACCACCACTTCACCAGCGTCCGGGCGATCGATACAGCCGATCATGTTGAGAAGGGTGGTCTTGCCACTCCCGGACGGCCCGAGGATTACGGTGAAACGGGCTGGGCGGATCAGCAAGTCCACGCCCTTGATCACCGGCACGCTGACCGAATCAAGCTGGTAGGTGCGCTCGCACTTGCTGAGCACGGCAACTGGCGTCAAGTCTTCGTTCATTGGCCCGATCGGTCCAAGCTGGATCGAAACGAGTTTACGTGCCCGCGGACCCGACGCAGCGACGAGTTTGTCGATGTCGCGGCCCAAGGTGATTCGATTCACACTCAACACAATGGCGCGCGTGCGACCGCGGCACCGAATCGCCTGCAGAGAATTGTTTCAAGTTGCGAGTGCAGGGGGCGATCGGCTCAAGTCGCCGCGAAATCGGCCGTATCCAAGGGCAGCGCTGGATGGATCTTTGACTTGCCGCTCGCGCATCAGACGATTGCCACCTCACAGGCCCCATGTCCAGTTCCCTGCGCTCCCCTCTCCGCCGATGGATGCACCAAGCCATACGCGCTGCTGTGTCGCATCTGCCCAGGGCAATGCGCTTTCGACTGTTCCGGGCCATGGTGCAGTGCGATCCAGCGCCTGACGCGCGTCTGGTGTTGAAGATCGCGGAGACCCAGGACGAGTTGGAGGCGTGCTTTGCGCTGCTCCATGATGCCTACGTCTGCGCCGGATTCATGAAGCCGCACGCTTCAGGGTTGCGTGTCACGCCCTACCATGCCCTGCCGACCACCACCACCTTGTGCGCCAAGTTCGACGGTCGGGTGGTCGGCACCCTGTCGCTCATTCGCAATGGCGTTTTCGGTTTCCCGATGCAATCGGCGTTTGATCTTGGGGCCATTGCGCATCGGCCGGGGCAGATTGCGGAAGTTTCAGCTCTGGCGGTGCACGCTGAGTTTCGGCGCACGGGCGGCTGGATCCTGTTTCCGCTGATGAAGTTCATGTACGAGTACGCCACACGCTATTTCGATACCCGGCACATCGTGATCGCGGTCAATCCGGACAAGATTGAGCTGTATGAGTCGCTGATGTTCTTCGAGCGTCTTCCGGCCGCAGAAGTCGACTCCTACGATTTTGCGAATGGAGCACCTGCTGTCGGCGCGGTGTTGGACATCGCCCAGGCCAAGGAGACCTTTCAACGTACCTACGCGAATTGCAGCGCCAAAAGAGACCTCTACCGCTATTTCGTCGAAACCGAACTGCCGAACATTCAACAGCCAGCGCGCCCTTACCACACCACCAATGATCCGGTGCTGACCCCGTCGCTGTTGCACCACTTCTTCAACCGACGAACCTCTGCGTTCCAAGAACTCGATGATCGCCGGCGAATGCTGCTTCGGTCGATCTACGACCTGTCCGCGTATGCGTCGGTATTACCAGCGGTGAATTGCCCCGAAGCCGTCGCTTTGCGACGGCATCCACGCTACACGATGTCATTTCCGGCCCGATTCACGCCGAATCCTGATCTTGGGTTGGCAAGTGTTGCCATGAAGGTTGTCGAGATCTCGCGCGGCGGGTTTCGCGCAGCCAGTGCCCATGCATTGCCGATTGGGACGCAGGGTGCGTTGCGGGTCGAGCTGGGCCTGGGCCGGGTCTCGACGGTGTTGGCGGTGTCGGTCCGGCAGGTCGACGGGGACGACCCGCGTCAGTTTGGCTTCCGCGTGGACGAGCCGGACAGCGCCTGGTTGGCGTGCGTCGAGGCATTGGAAGCCGGTCAGACCCATGCCGATCTGAAAGAGGGGTTGGAGCCGCAGGCGGCTGGAGAGCCCCGGCGCCCCCACGTCAATGCGAACACGCCGAGGCCAAGTGCGGAGGCCTTGGCACTTCAGCACTGAGCACCGATGCTGCGCGCATCGGACTTGCCCTTGAGGGGAAGATAATCCGCAGCAAATGCTCAGGCGCGACTTCCTCTGGATTGCAAGCTGCGCCTTGGCCACTTCGGCGAGCGCCGCGGGCACCTTGATTGAGCTGGTCGAGCAGGCCAGCCCGTCGGTGGTGGCGGTCGGTACCTACGATCCTTTGAAGTCCCCACGTTTCAACTTCCGGGGCACGGGTTTCATCGTGGGCAGCGGCACGCAAGTCGTCACCAATGCCCATGTGTTGCCCCAAGCCAATGACCCCGTCGCCGACGACCGTTTGGCCGTGTTGTTTCAGCGTGCCGGCGCGACGCCCGACGTTCGGATGGCGCGAAGGCAAGGCTTCGATCCGTCGCATGACCTCGCGGTGCTGCAAATCGACGGGCCCGCGATCACGGCTCTGCCCTTGGCCACCGGGCCGCTGGTCAAGGCGGGTCAGTCGGTGGCCCTGATCGGTTACCCGCTCGGAACCGCCCTGGGATTCAAGCCTGTCGTGCACCGCGGTATTGTTTCGGCGGTGACCGCCATCGCGCTGCCGCCGCCGACGGCGCGCCAACTGGATGAGCGGACGCTGGCCCGTTTGAAAGAAGGGGCATTTGACATCCTCCAACTCGACGCCACGGCTTACCCTGGCAACAGTGGCAGTCCGCTGCTGGACGCCGACACGGGCCAAGTGATCGGCATCATCAACATGGTCTACGTCAAGTCGACCAAGGAATCTGCCGTGGGGCAGCCCACGGGCATCACCTACGCGATTCCAGTCCGATATGTGGTCGATCTGCTGGGCAGACCTTGAAAGCGCAGGGAGCGCTGCCGGCACGATTCCACACTTTCTGCGCTGCGCGTGACTTCAGTCGCGCCACCCCCCCGAGCTTGGGGTTGCGAAGCTCATTTTGCGGTGCATACAGTCGAACTCAACCAGTGGCACCAAGGGCAAGACGGCCCGGTGCCCTCTGGAACTAGAAATGGCTTCGACCCCGTTGCAGCAATTCCTTGGTCTCGGCACTGCGCGTGTCGGCCAAGACCCTTCGGACCGAAAGCCAATGCGCGCTCAGCGCGCGGGAGTGTGTCCGTGATCAAGGTTTTCAACCACTATCTCCATGCATGGACGTTGAAGCGGGTCGCTTTCGACTTTGCTTTTGCGTTGCTGCTGCTTGCCGGCGTCGTGCTGGTGCAGGCGGGGAACATTCAAGTGGTGTTTCCGATGGCTGGGACGCAGGTGTTTTCGCTGGCGGCCGGCATGTTCGTCATCAACTCGGCATCCGGTCTCTACCAGGTCTCTGGCACTCGATCGCTGGTGGAATCCTGCCTGCGCGCGACCCTGGCCCTGGCTTTGTCGCTGTTCTTTGCCTATCAGATTTTCCATTTTCTGCCGATCAGCCTGGCAGACCATGGCGCGATCCGTACCTCCGCGATGCTGGTGGTGGCGGTGGTGATCGTGAGACGCGTCTTCGTTGGGCATTGGATGGGCCGCTCGAAGGCGGGTGCTCGCGTTCTGATCTTCGGTGCCGGGCCTGCAGCTCAGTCGGTGGGTGCCACGCTCAAGGGTGTGGATCCCCATGCGCGCATCGTCGGCTATCTGCCTGGCCCGAACGAGAAGCAGTCGTCGATACCCGAATCCGAGCGGCTAGGCGGCTATTCGTCGCTCATGGAAACCGCACGCAAGCTGAATGTCGACGAAATCGTCGTCGCGCTCACCGAGCGCCGAGCGGGCAGCATGCCCCTGCGCGAGCTGCTCGACTGCAAGCTGGCTGGCGTTCGGGTGTTCGATGTCACGACGTATTTCGAGCGCATGCTGGGCCAGATTCGCATCGACTACGTCAATGCGGGCTGGCTGGTGTTCGGCGATGGGTTCAACCAGGGCTTCTACCGCACCTTGGTCAAGCGGGTCTTCGACCTGGTGTGCTCTGCCGTGTTGATCCTGCTGGCTGCGCCGGTCATGATCGTCACAGCGCTGCTGATCAAGCTGGAAAGCAAAGGCCCGGTCTTCTACAGCCAGGAACGCGTGGGCGCCAACAGCAAGACCTTCTTCGTCCACAAGTTCCGCAGCATGCGCACCGACGCGGAGAAGGACGGCAAGCCGGTCTGGGCTGCCGCGCAGGACAGCCGCGTCACGCGCGTGGGCAACATCATCCGCCGCTTGCGCATCGATGAACTGCCGCAGATCTTCAACGTGTTCAAGGGCGATATGAGCCTGGTCGGCCCGCGCCCGGAGCGGCCCTACTTCGTCGAGCAGCTGACGCAGGAAATCCCCTACTATGCGGTCCGCCACAGCATCAAGCCAGGGGTGACCGGATGGGCGCAGGTCAAGTACCAGTACGGTTCGACGATCGAAGACTCGCAAGAGAAGCTGCAGTACGACCTCTACTACGTCAAGAACCACAGCCTGTTCTTGGATTGCGTGGTGCTGTTCGAGACCGTTGGCGTGGTGCTCACCGGCAAGGGTGCGCGCTGAGCCGTTGCGGCGCCGGGGCTGACGTCGTTCGAGTAGCTGCGCCCGCGCCATGCCGAAGGGTGTGGCCATGAGTCTCGGACTGTCAACGATCGCGGTCTGGGGTTACTCGGCAGCGGCATTGGTCAATTTGGCATTCGCCGGGTACTTGGTCCGACGTGGGTTCGCGGAGATGCAGCGGGATGCTGCAACACACGCTTTCCTGGTTGCCATCGTAGCCACGCTCGGTTGGTCGTTGGCTGCACTGACCGAGCACGCCTGGAGCACATCACCAACGAATACGATCGCCGGTGATTTGCTGCGCTATGCGGCCTGGTTTGTCTTTGTCCTGCTGACCATTCGGCCTGGACCCGAGGTCAGCGACAGGAAGACGTTTCGCGCATTGTCTGGCATCGCGACGGCCTTGCTGCTGTGGGGGGCGGCGGCGCTGAGCCAACAGGCGCTCAGTGTCCGTCCGCGTGAGGGCGCGTTGATCGCCAATTCGCTGGCGCTGTCGGTCTTTGGTCTGGTCCTGCTGGAGCAACTGTTCCGCAACCAGGGCGAGGCGGCGCGCTGGAATGCCAAGCCCGTGTGCCTCGCATTGGGCTTTATGTTCGCCTTTGACCTCTATGTGTTTACCGAATCGGTGCTGTTTGGCTCATTCGATGACGATGCACTGGCCGTCCGAGGTGTTGTGCACGCATTGGCCACGCCACTGCTGCTGCTGGCCACGCGGCGCGATTCGCAATGGGTGAGCAAGATCCAGGTGTCGCGCACGGTGGCGTTCTATTCGGCCGCCTTGCTGCTCGTCGGCGCCTACCTGCTGTTCATTTCTGGCGTGGGCTACTACGTGCGCTACTTCGGTGGCAGCTGGGGACGGGCATTGCAGATGGCGATGTTGTTCGCAGCCTTGCTGATGCTGGTCGTGGTGCTCGTCTCTGGCACGTTGCGGGCGCGGTTGCGGGTGTTCCTCGGCAAGAACTTCTTCAGCTACCGCTACGACTACCGCCAAGAGTGGCTGCGTTTCACGGGCATGCTGTCGGCCAACAACTCGCCGCAGGAGGTGGGGACGCTGGTGGTGCGCGGTCTGGCCGACATGGTCGAATGCCCGGCCGGAAGCCTTTGGTCCCGGGGGCTTGGTGAGGAGGCATTCGTGCAGGTCGCGCGATGGAACATGCCCGCCCAAAGCGAACGCGAGCCCGTGGACTCCGCTTTCTGCCGGTACATGCTGGCCAACGAGTGGATCATCGACATCGAGGAGTTCAGGTCGCAACCCCGCCGGTACGACAATCTGGTGGTGCCGCTCTGGCTGGCCACCAGCCCAGTTGCCTGGCTCGTCGTCCCGCTCATCGTTGGCCGGGGACTGATTGGGTTCGTCATCTTGGCGCGGCCACGCACAGCCGTCAGTCTGAACTGGGAAGTGCGTGATCTGCTCAAGACCGCGGCGCGTCAGGCGGCCAGTTTCCTGGCGCAGATGCACTCCACCGAGGCTCTGCTCGAGGCACGCAAGTTCGACGCGTTCAACCGCATGTCGGCCTTCGTGGTGCACGACCTGAAGAACATCATCACCCAGCTTTCATTGATGCTGAAGAACGCACAGCGCCACCACGACAACCCAGAGTTTCAGCGGGACATGCTGCTGACGGTGGAGAGTTCGCTGGAGAAGATGCGGCAGATGATGGCCCAACTTCGCGAAGGCGAGAAGCCTGCGGCAGGCGCAGCATCCGGGGTGGATCTGCCAGCAGTGCTCGCGCGCATTGAGGCCATGGCGCGTGGCCGGGGCCGCAAGCTTGAGGTGGAGATCGTGGATCGCGTGGCCACGCGCGGGCATGCGCAGCGCTTGGAGCGTGTGCTGGGGCATGTTGTGCAGAATGCCCTTGAAGCCACGCCAGTTTCGGGTAGGGTGTGGATCAGTCTGCGGCAGTCGGTCGGCCGAGCATCGGTGATCATCGGCGACACCGGCACAGGGATGAGCCCGGAGTTTATCCAAAGCCAGTTGTTCCGCCCATTCAGCTCCACCAAGCAAAGCGGTATGGGCATCGGCAGCTACGAGAGCTATCAGTACATCAAGGAACTGGGTGGCAGCATCAGCGTGGACAGCGAGGTTGGGCGCGGCACGGCCGTCACCATCCTCCTCCCGCTCTTTGAATTGCAGACCCACTCCGATCTCCGGATGAATCCTGCATCATGAGCAACGGCCCCGTCCCGCCACTGCTGATCGTCGAGGATGACCTGGCCCTGCAGAAGCAGATCAAGTGGTCACTGGATCGATTCGAATCAGTTACGGCCAGCGACCGCGAGTCGGCTTTGGTGCAGTTTAGGCGACACCAACCATTCGTGGTCACCATGGATCTTGGCCTGCCCCCGGACCCGGACTCGGTGTCCGAAGGTTTCAGGCTGCTTGAGCAGATGTTGGGAATCGATCCACACGTGAAGGTGATAGTGCTGACGGGCCAGAACGACCAGGCCAATGCCCTGCGAGCCGTGGCGCTTGGCGCCTTCGATTTCCTTGCAAAGCCCTTTGAGCCTGAATTGCTCGCCATAGTCATTGATCGTGCATTCCGCTTCGCGGAGTTGCAGAGTGAAAACCGGCGACTTCAAGCATTGCACCAGCCCGATGCGCTGTCGGGATTGTTGACACGCGATCCCGAGATGCTGCGCACCTGCCGCATGATTGAGAGGGTGGCCAGCAGCGATGCCACGGTGCTGTTGCTCGGCGAGAGCGGCACCGGCAAGGAGGTGCTGGCCCAGGGGCTCCACCAAGCATCTAGGCGAAGTGGCAAGTTCGTGGCCATCAACTGCGCGGCGATACCCGAGGCGCTACTGGAAAGTGAACTCTTCGGCTACGAAAAGGGCGCTTTCACTGGTGCTTCCAAGACCACTGTCGGCAAGATCGAGACGGCCAATGGTGGCACGTTGATGCTTGATGAAATCGGCGACTTGCCTCACGCCTTGCAAGCCAAGCTGCTGCGCTTTCTGCAGGAACGCAAGATTGAGAGGATCGGCGGGCGGCAGGAGATTGCAGTGGACGTGCGCGTCGTGTGCGCGACGCACCAGGACTTGACCGCGTTGATCCAGGAGCAGCGGTTCCGCGAGGACCTGTATTACCGCCTGGCCGAGATCGTCGTCAACATCCCGCCGCTGCGCGCGCGCCGGCGATTCCGTGCTTTTGGCGCATGCCTTCTTGCGGCGTTTCGCACAGGATCAACGGAGAGGCGCAATGATATTCTCGGACGATGCTGTGAGTGCCATTGAGCGGCACAACTGGCCTGGCAACGTCCGCGAATTGCTGAACTCCGTAAAGCGCGCCACGATCATGTCGGAAGGCGGACGCATCTCAGCAGCCGATCTGGCGCTGCCCATCAAGGCAGGTGGTGCCGATGAGGTATTGGCGTCGTCATTGCCAGACCTCGACTTAAGGCGGGTGCGCGAAGTTGCCGAGCGCCAGGCAGTGTTGGCGGCGTTGGCGCGTTCGGATGGAAGCATCGCGAAGGCGGCAGAGCTTTTGGGCGTCAGCCGCCCGACGCTCTACGACCTGATGGCACGTCTGGCAATTCGGCAGCACGTCGCGCAATGAACCTCAAGGACTCGCTCGTGAGCTTCAACCTACTCTCTCGATTGTCCGTAGGGCTGGCCATCGCACTCTTGATCAGCGCCTGTGGAGCCCGAAGTGAGGCCGAATCGTTGGCGGCCGCCAAAGCAGCATTGGACAAGCGGGACTACAAGACAGCCGTTGTTGAAGTGAAGTCGGCCCTACAGGCCAATCCCGATTCAGTCGAGGCCAGGTACTCCTCGGCAAGGCCTTACTCGACGCGGGTGATCCAACTCGGCGGCCGTTGAGTTGCGCAAGGCCTACGCCAAGAACCATGTGCCCGATCTGACAGTGCCTGCCCTTGCGAAGGCGGAGCTTGCGAGAGGGAATTACAAATTTGTTGTAGATGATCTCGCTGGTGTGACATTGTCGAACCCAACTGCTGTTGCCGACTTGAAAACTACAGTCGCCGGCGCATTTGCGGCGGTAGGCATGGCGTCGGACGCAGCCTTGGCAATCAAAGCCGCCCTTGCCGCATCACCAGCCTTTTCCCCGGCCAAGCTGTTTCAGGCTCGCATGATTGCCGAACAAGGTGACTATGACGGCGCCTTGCGGCAAATCGAAGCCTTACTTGCTGGCGATGGCCGGTATTCAGAGGCAGCTCGGGTCAAGGGGGATGTGCTGCTGTATGGCAAGAACGACGTCAAAGGTGCCTTGGCTGCCTATGAGCAAGCTGTGGAGATTGCGCCCGATGATTTGATGGCACACACGGCCTTGATATCCACACTTACCGCAAGCGGCCAGACGGACAAGGCCCTCGACAAGTTCAAGACGCTCAAAACCAGATTCCCGCAAAATCCGCAAACAGCGTACTTCGATGCCGAGTTTGCTTACCGACGCAAGGACTACAAGGCAGCACGCGAGGCCCTGCAATTGGTGCTTCTTCGCATGCCGTTCAGCTTGCGTGCGCTGCAATTGGCGGGTGCAAATGAGCTGGCACTCAATTCGTTGAAGCAGGCGGAAACGCACCTTTCCAAAGCGCTGCAGATGGCGCCGGCCTCCGTCAATGTCCGGCTCTTGCTGGCTCGCACTCAGCTGCGGTCTGGCGAGCCGACCAAGGGTTTGGTGACGCTGAAGCCCTTGTTGGAATCCGTGCCGCAGGTGCCAGCCGCCTTGGCGATGGCAGCTGATGCGCAGCTTCAAAGCGGCAATGCAAAAGAGGCTGAAGAGTTGTATGCCCGTGCCCTTCGGACCTCGCCTGCAGACATCACCCTGGCCACGGGGCGCGCACGTGCCATGTTGGCCAAGGGAGATTCCGATGCAGCCCTCGCTGAACTGAGTCGTATTGCCTCCAGTGAGACTGGAAATATCGAAGCCGATCTGTTGCTCGCAGCTACCCATCTGCGCCGCAATGATTGGCATGCGGCCATGAAGGACATTGACGCGTTGGACCGCAAGCGTCCAAACAGTGCGTTTGTTTCCACCTTGCGCGCGGAGATGTTGATAAGACACAAGGATGGCAAACAGGCACGCGCGCAATTCGAGGCCGCGCTTCGCATAGACCCCGTCTATTTTCCAGCCGTCAAAGGGCTGGCTGGTCTGGACATGTCCGAAGGTCAGCCAGACGCTGCGCGCAGCCGGTTTGAGGGTGTCTTGAAGACCCACCCCAAGCATGTGCCATCGCTGATGGGCTTGGCCCGCGTCTTGGCCTATTCAGGGGCAGCCGACGAGGAGATTGTCAAGGCCATCCAGTCCGCAAAAGCTGCTGACCCTGCCGAGACCGGGCCCCACATGATGCTGACAGAGCAATATCTGCTCATGAAGGACGGAAAGGCGGCACTGGCTGCAGCTGCGGATCTGTTGACCTTGGCGCCGGAGTCGCCGGCCGTGCTGGATCTTGTCGGTCAGGCCCAATTGGCTGGGGGGGCCCGCGAGCAGGCCATGACGACATTTGGCAAGCTCGCAGCGCTGCAGCCCAAGTCACCAATGCCGCAATTCCGACTGGCCAGTGTCTACCTGGACCGCAAGGAAACCGATGCAGCCATCACCAGCTATCGGCGTGCCTTGCAGATCGCGCCGGACTTTGTGCCGGCCCAAGTCGCGCTGATCTCCACAGCGCTCGCGGCGCACCGCATCGACCAGGCGCTTGAAGTGGCACGCGCCGAGCGGCAGCGCCGACCGAACTCAGCGCATGGCTATGCGCTGGAGGGTGACATTCAAGTGACGCGCAAAGATTGGCCTGCCGCCATCGCGGCGTTTTCGGCGGCCGTGGGCAAAGCCGATGCAAGCAGCGATGTTGCCCTGCGGCTGTACTCGTCACTGCAAACAGCGGGCCGAGCGGCCGACGCTGAAGCCTCTGTTCGCCAGTGGCTCAAGGGCCATCCAACCGATGCAGGGTTTCTGTTCAATCTGGCGCGCTGGGTCGAGACAAGAGGGGATACCGTCGCCGCCGAAGCACGCTATCGTGAGTCGTTAAAACTCCAACCTGACGGTGCGTCCACGCTCAACAATTTGGCAGCTGTGATGTTGGTGAACAAGAGCCCTGGCGCGCTCGTTTTCGCCGAAAGGGCGGCTGCGCTTTATCCAGAGAGTCCACCCATTCTGGATACGCTGAGCCTTTGCCTTCTGGCCGAAGGCAAGGTCGATCGTGCGCTCGAAGTTTCCAAGAAAGCGCTGGCCAAGTTGGGGGGCAAAGTTCCACCGCAATACACACTGACGCATGCCAAGATTCTGGCCAAGATAGGCCAGAAGGATCAGGCGGTTCAGGAACTGAACAAACTCACGGCGCTTGGCGCGAAGTTCAGCGATCAGCGCGAAGCAACTGACCTGCTTGCGACCCTGAAGCATTGACCTTGGTGCCGCGACTTGGCACCCTTGTCGGGCCACGGCCCAAGCAGTCAGGCAGGCTTCCCTCTCAGGCGTGGTCGGATGAACCACAGCAACATACGCTGGAGTGGATTGGCATTGCCGAACGGGCGCCAGGTGAACCTGAGGCGCTGCTTGTGTGCATCGAATTGCATGGCCCAGGGCACCGGCCGGAGTGAGCCGCGACGCAGCACGAGTTTGAGTACGGCGTCGCCGATCAAACCCGAGCAAAGGTTGCATGCCATCACGGTTGATGGCCCGGACTCCGCCACGAAATTCACGGCATCGGGCGCGACCAAATAGTGGCGCTGCAGCATTGCGGGCGACAGCCCAGCGATGAATCGCGCCAACTGCTCTTGCCGGGGCAAACCGTCCAGCTTGAAATAGCTCTCGAAGCTCATGCGCTCGGGTGCGAAATACAGCAACGAGGCGCCAATGCCGAGGGGTGCAGCCGTTATCGCCGGGATGCCGCGTGCGTGGCACGCAGCAAAGATCATTCGTCGAGCATCGAGGGCAAAGAAGTCGATGCCGTCGACATAGACATCGACACCGTCAAGAAACGCTCCGAGGTTGTCCCGGGTCACCCCCTCATGGAACAAGCGGATGTCGCAGTCCGGATTGATGTCCTTGGCCATGCGGTCCAGCACGTCTGCCTTGGGTTGGCCAAACGTCGACATCATGGCGCCGGCTTGCCGATTGAAGTTGTGCACAGCAAATACGTCAAAGTCGGCAATCGAGAAGCGCTCGATGCCCAGTCGAACCAGGGTCAGCAGGTGTGCGCCGCCGACGCCGCCCAAGCCCCCAATGGCGATCCGAGCCGATTTCAAGCGTTGTTGCTCCTCCGGCAGCACCCAACCGATGTTTCGGGAAAAGGCTGTGTCGTAGTCGAACCTTGGTGCATTCATGGTCGCGGCGGCTTGCACACCAAGGCATTCAGGCAATTGCCGGATACCTCTTCACTGACTGGTTCGAAGCCCGCATTGCGCAAGCGCAATTGAATGTCGCTCTTTTCAAACGGCGAAACCAAAATGCCCTTGCGGATGCCCCAGTTGTTGATTCGATCTGCCAAGAGCCGCAGCGGTGCCCATCCGCTGGGGTAAAGCAGCACATTGATGGCCAGCGTCCCGCCGGGCTTGAGAACCCGAAACACCTCGCGGAGCGCGCCGTCCACGTCGGGAAAGCAATGTACCGAATTTGCGATGTTGACAGTGTCGAAGCTGTTGTCCCGGTATTCCATCGCAGCTGCATCCGCCAAGTCGAACCGCATCGTGGCGTCGTTCCGGAAGCGTTTGATGGCGCCTCCGAGCATCGACTCGGCATAGTCGACGCCAATAATTTGACCCTTAGGCAGGGCGTGCCTCTTTCGCCAATTCAAGAACAACTCAAGCAGCGTGCCGGTGCCACACGCAACTTCCAAATGTGTAGCGCCGAAATTGGGGCCGAAGAACCTGAATTGCGACCAGAGGGTGCTGTTGTAGGCGAACGTAAGGATGAAGAATCCCCGAACGTCGTACCACCAAGGCGGCGACTCGTACGCTGCTGCGATTTCATCGCGTGTCTTCTTGCGAGTCAGGTTGAGTTGCTGGGGCTGCTCGATCATCGGGCTGTGCACTTGAGAGGGAACATGTGACCGGCGGTGGGCAATCGTCTGCGACGCGATCCTATGCTGTCGGCAGCCGGATTGGAAGGGCTGGTTCAAGTCGCGTCGGGTGAACTGCAATCGCTGCGACGGCGATTGCAGATTCAACGGAAAAGGGCCCCGGGTTGCCCCGAGGCCCTTTTTTTGGCCAACAATCTATCCCGAACCAGACTACTTCTTCAAGCTACGGCGGCGGGCCATGCCAACGCCAAACAGTGCAAGTCCAACCAGCGCCAACCCCGACGGCTCTGGCGTTGTGTTGAACACGAGATCCAACGAGCCATTGATCGTTTGGGTGCGGCCGACTTCAAAGTTATTCAGCTGACCGGAATTGAAGGCCAACGTATAGAAAGGCACCGGTGACGTGAAGAAGTTCCTGCCACTCGCGTTCAACAGGATGCCGCTTTGCTGTCCGAAACTGCCGCAATTGATTCCACCTGAAGAGCAGGTTGAAGGATCAAGCTTGCCAAGACCATCAATGGCGGCACCAGCGGCCAAGAGATCAATGTCTGTTCCGTTGCCGGTCTTTGCAAACAGAGCCGCTTGACTATTGATCGAACCGGCAGCGTTCGTGTAGTCAGTACGATTTACGTTGGCGGCGCCATACAGATCATAGGTGAATTGAATGCTACCGCCAGCATTAGTGACGAACGTCGTCACACCGGCTACCGTAGTGAACGTACCCGAACCAATCGCTTCCGCATAGAGTCCATAGCCACCAAAATTGCCCGGCAAGCCAAGCCCCGTGTCGCCCGCATTCAGCGCGGTCGTACCGTCATCTTTTACGAACTGCCCGGCGACCCAGCGAATCGCGTAGTTGAACGTATTCGGGCTGGTGAACTCAATGAATTCAACGTAGTTGCCGGTAATCTTGTCGGCCGTGAAAGTCAACCCGCCCGAAGTTGCGCCGCTCATCGTGGGGTCGACCACGAAGTCCGGGAACGAGGCTGCGTTAGCGGTGCCGGCAGACAAGGCCAACACAGCTGCTGCTGCTGTGGCTGTGAAGAAACGCTTGAATGACATTTGAAGCTCCTGAGATTTGATGATCCGCGTCCGCGGTCGAAACAACATTAGCAATCCGTGTGCCAAAGAGCTGCTTGTATTGCAAATCAAGGACTTAGGTGAATGGCGCAAGTCTTGACTTCGCTTGGCGTAAAGAAGTCCGACACTTGAGCGGGCTGTGTGGCCCAGATAGCCAAACAGGCGCTCGGACGACGTCTTGTCCCCGGTGCGTTGCTTGGCGCTGTTCAGAGAATGGGGCTGCCCGTGAGCCATCTCAAGCGATGCCGGCGTGAAATTTGCGTCGTTGGGGCGGCCCAGTCGCCGTCGCTCTGGCTGGCAAATGAGCCGCCTGTGACATGATCCCCGATCTGCAGCCTGAAGTTCGCGCTGCGTTTGGCCGAAGCAATGATCAGGGGGAGGACTACTTCTGATCGAGCCTCGCAACGATGTTCGTGTCCAGCCCGAATGGGGGTGTGCCTTGAGTTCTCTGAAGTCAATCTTTGCCCAATCCCGCCTCTTGGCGGCCGTGTTTGGCTTGGCGTATGCCTTGGTTGGTTGTTCCAGCGTGAGCCACCCGCCAGCGCCGACGTCGGCCAGCGCGCAAGACTACACCTACATCATCGGCCCCGGCGACAGCCTCAACATCGTGGTCTGGCGCAACCCGGAGTTGACGACGACCGTGCCGGTGCGGCCTGACGGAAAGATCGCCACCTCGCTGGTGGATGAGCTTTCTGTGCAGGGCAAGACCTCGGTCGAGGTGGCCAGGGACGTCGAGAAGGTTCTGTCGAAATACGTGCGCGATCCCGTCGTCACCATTCTGGTCACCGGGTTCGTCGGGCCCTACAGCGAACAGATCCGGGTCGTAGGCGAGGCGGCCAGGCCCCAGGCCCTGCCATTCAAGCTGAAGATGTCGCTCTTGGACGTGATGATCGCCGTTGGTGGCCTGACCGACTTCGCGGCGGGAAATCGTGCCACGATCCTGCGTGGATCGGATGGCAACAAGCAGTATTCGGTTCGCTTGCAGGACTTGATCAAGCGCGGCGACATGTCGGCCAACGTCGAGATGCGCCCGGGTGACATCCTGATCATCCCGCAAAGCTATTTCTGACCAGCCTCGCCTTGCGCCAGTGCTCATCAATGGAGTGATATGGACGACATTCTCCAGCAGGTGACTACCATCCTGCGCCGCATGTGGAAGTTCCGCTGGCAGGCGTTGGCCTTGTCCTGGATCGTGGGCTTGGTCGGTGCCATCGCGGCTTTTGCCGTGCCCAACCAATTTGAAGCCACGGCGCGCATCTATGTCGATACCCAGTCGATCCTCAAGCCCTTGATGTCAGGGCTGACGGTGCAACCCAACGTCGAGCAGCAGGTGGGCATGCTCAGCCGCACGCTCATCAGTCGGCCCAACATCGAGAAACTGGTGCGCATGGCCGACTTGGACTTGAAGAGCTCCACCAAAGGCCAGCAGGAAGCCTTGATCGACAAGCTGACCAAGTCCATCGAGATCCGCAGCACTGCGCGCGACAACCTCTATTCCTTGGCCTATAAGGACTCGGACAAGGAAAAGGCCAAGCGCGTCATCCAGTCGCTGGTGTCGATTTTTGTGGAGTCCAGCCTGGGTGCGACCCGCAAGGACACTGATTCGGCCAAGGTCTTCCTCAACGAGCAGATCAAGACCTACGAGGCCAAGCTCGAGGAAGCCGAGACGCGTTTGAAGGAGTTTCGGCTTCGCAACATCGAGTTGCAAAGCAGCGACGGCAAGGATTCCACTGGAAGGCTGTCAGAAGTAAATGCCCAGCTAGAGCAAGCCAAACTTCAGTTGCGCGAGGCAGAAAACGCACGAGATTCCGCCAAGGCACAGCTGAGTGCTGACAAGTCGCAGCAAGGTAGTCTGGCCACCAACAGCCTGTTGCAGGAGTCGGCGATTTCGGTGGCCACGCCTGAGCTGGATGCGCGCCTGGACGCGCAACGACGAGCTCTGGACCAGTTGCTGCAGCGCTACACCGATCTGCACCCTGAAGTGGTTGCGACCAAGCAGTTGATCCGGGGGCTGGAGGACCAACGCAAGAAGGAAGTGGCTGAGCTTCGCAAGGCGGCCATGGCCACTGCGGTCGGTGGGCCGGTGACACAGACCAACAGTTTGGTGGCTCAAGAGTTGAATCGGTTGCTTGCCAACTCTGAGGTGCAAGTGGCTGCGCTGAAGGCGCGCGTGGCCGAGTATTCGGCTCGGTACGCTCAGGCTCGCGCCATGTTGAAGACCTCCCCACAGATCGAGGCCGAAGCGGCACAGTTGAACCGCGACTATGCGATCAACAAGAAAAGCTATGAAGACTTGGTGGCGCGCCGCCAGTCGGCCGTGATGTCCGGTGAGCTGGACGTGGCCTCGGGCGTGGCGGACTTCCGGCTGATCGATCCGCCGCGCGTAGCGCCCCAACCCGTCTCACCAAACCGACTCCTGCTGTTGGGCGGCGTGTTTGCTGCGTCGCTTCTTTCCGGTCTGTGTTTGGCGTTCGCGGGTACGCAACTTCGACCTGTGTTCGATGCGAGCAGCGAGCTGCGCGCCAAGACCGGCTTGCCTGTTCTGGGCATTGTGTCGCTGGTTGTCGGCGACGAGCAGGTGCGCTCGGAGCGCAAGGAACTGATTCGATTCTTCGCCGGCTCGGGCGGGCTGATCGTGATGTTTGCGGCCGGGTTGGCCATTACCGCCCTCTTGGCTACTCGACAGGTCGTGTGATGACCAAAGCGAACAATGTCTCCCTGGGGGTCGCATGAGCAGTTTGATCGAACAGGCTGCCCAGCGGTTGGCGCAGATCCGTCAAGCAGGCATCGAGATTCCAGACTCAGACACCGACGCCGCTTCAACCGTCTCCAGCCAGAAGTCGGGCGCTTTGGCTGCTGGCAAGTCCGACTTGCCGTTGCCGCAGCAATCTCGCGATCCCGCGCATGGCACGTTTGGCTCGGTTCAATCTGCGAAGGCGGCTGTCGTTGCAGACTCTGGCGCTACCTCGCGTCGTGTGGAGCTGAATCTCGATCAGCTTTCAGCCAACGGGATAGTCACTCCCGCATCCCCGCGCAGCAAACTCGCAGACCAATTTCGCGTCCTGAAACGGCCATTGATCAACAACGCCATAGGCAAAGGCGCTGCCCCGGTCAAGAACGGCAACCTGATCATGGTCACCAGCGCCTTGCCGGGCGAAGGCAAGAGCTTCACGTCCATCAGCCTGGCCATGAGTATTGCCGCCGAGTTGGATCACACTGTGATGCTCGTTGATGCGGACGTGGCGCGACCATCGATTCTGCGCATGTTGGGCTTGCCGCCTGGCCCGGGCTTGCTGGACTTGCTGGAAGGCAAGGCCGACATGGCCAGCGTGCTGCTCAAGACCAATGTCGACAAGCTGACGATTTTGCCCAGCGGCACACCCCACCCCAGGGCCACCGAGTTGCTGGCCAGCGAATCGATGCGCCAGGTGCTGGCCGACATGGCGATGCGCTATTCAGACCGCATCATCATCTTTGATTCGCCGCCGCTGCTGCTCACCACCGAATCGCGCGTGTTGGCCACGCACATGGGGCAGATCGTGGTTGTTGTCCACGCTGGCAAGACACTGCAGGCCGACGTGCAGAACGCCCTGTCGACCATTGATGCGTGCCCTGTCAAGATGATGTTGCTGAACAAGGCGCGCAGCACGTCCGATGGTGCCTACGGCTACGGGTATGGCTACGGCTACGGATATGGCTATGGCTATGGCTATGGCTATGGCGATGGTCAGCCGGAGGGCCGCCAGCAAGAGAGCAAAGACACGCCCTCTGTCGTAGTGCCGTTTCTTTGGCTGTCGGGGTGCTGATGTTGGCCAACGCTCAAGAAGGGCGCGCTGGCGGCATCACGGTGGTCCCCGGCGCGCAGATCACGGAGACCGTGACCGACAATCTGCGCCTCCAGAGCGCGAACAAAGTTGCGGACGCAGTCACCCAGCTGACAGCGTCATTGCGCGTGAACAGCCCGTCTGGCCGCGTGCAGGGCAACTTGGACTACGCATTGAGCGGTTTCGTGTATGCCCGAGGCAACGGCACGAGCAGCTTTCAGAACACCCTGACGGGCCAATTCCGTGCCGATCTTGTCGACAACTGGCTCGCGCTCGACGGTCGCGCGCAGATCGGCCAGCAAGCCGTGTCCGCCTTCGGTACCCAATCGTTCGATCAGGGCATTGCCCAACGCCAACCGGACCGAGGTGCGGTCGTATCAAGTCACGCCATCCGTGCATGGGTCGTTGGCAACTGCGGTCGACTACCAGGCATCGGTTTCCCCAGGGCGCGACCCGCACCGATGCCTCCAACGAGCGTGGCAATGTGGACACCACCACGGCTGCGCTCAATCTGAGCTCACCGCGAGGCGCCGTCTTGGGCTGGCAGGCTGGGCTGACGCGCAGTCGCACCGACTACGTGGCCAGTCGCGCCACCGAATCCGAAACCGCCACGCTGGGTCTCAACTCATGCCTACACCTGGGTTGGTCGTGCGCGCCAATGCCGGCCGAGAGTCCAACAACTTTTCCACGCAAGCCCAGAGGGCCAACGCCACCTGGGGCGCGGGCGCAGATTGGTCGCCGTCGACCAACGTTCGTGCTTCTGGCCAATTGGATCATCGGTTCTTCGGCAATGGCTACCGGCTGAGCGCGGAATACCGCCTGCCTCGCTCGGTGTTTCGCTTCTCCAGCTCGCGCGATGTGAACGACCCCAGCGCTCAGTCGTCCTTCGGCGCATTGGCGACGGCCTACGACCTGTTCTATGCCCAGTTTGCCGGCATTGCGCCAGACCCTGTCAAGCGCGACGAACTCGTTCGCAGCTACCTGCAGTTCTATGGGATCAGCGCGACCGCGCAAGTCGCAACGGGCTTCCTTCCAAGCGCGGCCACCTTGCAGCGGCGAACCGAGCTGTCCTACGCCCTCCAAGGTGTGCGAAGCAACGTGGTACTGACGGTGTCCAACTCGGTCAGCAGCCGGATCGACAGCCTGTCGGCTGGTGTGGACGACCTGAGCAACACCAACCTGGTGCGGCAGCGCAGCTACAGTTTCACCCTGGGCCATCGCCTGACCCCGGTCACCGGCCTGAGCCTGGATCTGTCGCGCCAGGACAATTCGGGCGATGGCACCGGCCAGTCGAACTCGCTGCGGACGATCCGGCTGAACCTGACGACGTCGCTGGGCCAGCGCTCCACGGCCTCCTTGTCTGCGCGCCACGTCATCTTCGACAGCACCACGCAACCCTATACCGAGAACGCGCTCGTCGCGACCTTCGGCCTGCAGTTCTGAGAGCCCATGTACGAAGCGTTCTACGGGCTCAGCAACAAGCCCTTCCAGCTCAACCCCGACCCGAACTTCTATTTCGGCAGCAAGCAGCACCGCCGCGCCAAGGCCTACCTGGACTACGGGGTCTCGCGCAACGAAGGCTTCATTGTCATCACCGGCGAGATCGGTGCGGGCAAGACCACGCTGCTGCGCGCGCTGATCGACGGCCTGCACGGCAGCAACGTGGTGGTGGGGCACCTGGTCACCACCCAACTCGGTGCTGAAGACACGCTGCGCATGGTGGGTGCTGCCTTTGGCTTTCGCGTCAAGGACGTGCCCAAGTCCGAATTGCTGATCACGCTGGAGGCCTTCCTGATCAGCCAGACCAGCAAGGGCAAGCGCTGCCTGCTGATCGTCGACGAGGCGCAGAACCTCACCCCACGCGCGGTGGAAGAGCTGCGCATGCTGTCGAACTTCCAGTTCGGCAACCAGGCCTTGCTGCAAAGTTTCCTGGTCGGCCAGCCCGAGTTCCGCGAGATCCTGCAGCGGCCCGAAATGGAGCAGTTCCGCCAGCGCGTGGCGGCCACCTGCCACATCGGCCCACTCGATCTGGACGAAACCCAGCGCTACATCGAGCATCGCCTGAAGTGCGCCGGCTCCACCGGCAAGCCCAGCTTCGATGCGGCTGCGTTCGAGGCCATTTTCAAGACCAGCGGCGGCATCCCACGCCGCATCAACTCGGTTTGCGACCGTTTGCTTTTGCTGGGCTTCCTGGCTGGCAAGAGCCACCTCACGCTCGATGATGTGAACGAGGTGGTGAAGGAGTTCGCGCAGGAATCCCGGGTGTCGGCCTCCGCCGTGAAGGCGTCCGCCACGCGTGATGGCGCGGAATTGGCCGAAGGTGACGACAACGTTGCCGTCGATCTGGACATCAGCAACCTGCACCTGGATGCCGGCACGGCCGATGCCATGTCGCGCCAGCTGGCCAGCCTCACCACCGAGCAGCGTGCAGACCAGCTGCAGCGCATCGAACGCGGCATGCTGCGCCTGGAGCGTACCAACCTGCAGATCCTCGAACTGCTGCAGAAACTGGTCACAGCGGCCCGCAAGCCCGGCGACGAAAGCGGCGGATGAATACCATTGATCCAAGCACCCGCAACGCAGCGTTGATCGGGCCGGTGATGTGCGTCGTCGGTGCGCGCCCGAACTTCATGAAGATGGCGCCCATCCTGCGCGCGCTGGCGCAGCACACGCCCCCGATTCCGGCGCTGCTGGTGCACACCGGCCAGCACTACGACCAGGGCATGAGCACCCAGTTGTTCGAGGACCTGGGCCTGCCCCGGCCCGATCTCAACCTCGAGGTCGGCTCAGGCTCGCACGCCGTGCAAACCGCCGAAGTGATGCGCCGCTTCGAGCCGGCGCTGGACGAGCATCGGCCGAGCTGCGTGCTCGTGGTGGGCGACGTCAACTCCACGCTCGCCTGCACGCTGGTGGCGGTGAAGAAAAACGTGCCCGTGGCGCATGTGGAGGCCGGTCTGCGCAGCTACGACCGCAAGATGCCCGAGGAGATCAACCGCGTGCTCACCGACCAGGTGGCCGATCGCCTCTACACCACCGAGCGCTCGGCTGCCGACAACCTGCTGCGCGAAGGCGTCGCAGCCAGCGCATCTGCTTCGCCGGCAACGTGATGATCGATTCGCTGGTGGCCAACCGCGGCAAGGCCCGCAGCGCGGCCGACACGCTGCGCGCGCACGGTGCCGACCCCGAACTGCTGAAGCACCCCAAGGGCTACGCCGTGGTCACCATGCACCGGCCATCCAACGTGGACGATGCCGCCACGCTGCGCATGCTGCTGCAGACGCTGCGCGAGGTGTCCAGCCATCTGCCGCTGGTGTTTGCCTTTGCATCCGCGCACGCGATCCAACATCGAGCGCTTGCCTGCGGGTTTGACCGACCCAGCCCGCATGGTGATGCTGCCGCCGCAGGGTTACCTGGAGATGGTGGGCCTGATGTCCGGCGCGACGATGGTGCTCACCGATTCCGGCGGCCTGCAGGAAGAGACCACCGCACTCGGCGTGCCCTGCCTGACCATGCGCGAGAACACCGAGCGGCCGATCACGGTGGAGCAGGGCACCAACACCATGGTGGGTCGAGACCCCCAGGCCATCCTGAACGGTGTGGCCGAGATCCTGCGTGGCGAAGGCAAGCGGGGCCGGGTGCCCGAGTACTGGGACGGCCACGCCGCCGACCGCATCGCGGCCGACTTGTGGCAGTGGCTTCGGGCCGGCGCCCAATGAAGGGCACCAAGACATGTTGATGCCGCGTGAGCCGATCACCAATGCACTGACGATCGACGTCGAGGACTACTTCCAGGTCTCTGCGTTTGCGCCCTACATCGACCGCACCACCTGGGATGCCCGCGAGTGCCGCATCGAGCGCAATGTCGGGTTCATCCTCGACCTGCTGGAGCGCAAGAACGCGAGCGCCACCTTCTTCACACTGGGCTGGATTGCCGAGCGTTACCCCGCCTTGGTGCGCCGCATCGTGGCCGATGGTCATGAGCTGGCCAGCCATGGCTATGGGCACGAGCGCGCCAGCGACTTGAGCGAGCCAGCGTTCTTCCACGACATCGACCGGTCCAAGAAGCTGCTGGAGGATCTGTCTGGCGTGGCCGTGCAAGGCTACCGTGCGCCCAGCTTTTCCATTGGCACCGGCAACCTGTGGGCCTTCGAGTGCCTCACCCGCGCCGGCTATCGCTACAGCTCCAGCGTCTACCCGATCAAGCACGACCACTACGGCATGCCCGATTCGCCGCGCTTCGCCTATCGAGTGAACGAGTCGCTGATCGAGATCCCGATCACCACGCTGCGCCTGTTCGATCGCAACCTGCCGTCCAGTGGCGGCGGCTACTTCCGGTTGTTCCCCTATGCCTTGTCGCGCTGGATGCTGCAGCAGATCAACCGCACCGAGCAAGAGTCGGCGATCTTCTACTTTCATCCGTGGGAGCTGGATGCGGGCCAGCCTCGGGTGCCGGGCATCAACCTGAAGACCCGGTTCCAGGCACTACGTGAACATCCCGCGCATGCCGGATCGGCTGGAGGCCTTGCTGAGCGATTTCCGCTGGGGCCGCATGGACGAGCTCTTCCTGGCGCGCGCCTCGGCCGCCGCAGCCGTTGCGCCGTGAGCAGCCCGAGTCCATCGACCGTCCATCGGCTGGATCCTCGAGACCGAGCTGCCGCGCACCGTTGGGACGAGTTCGTGATGGCCTGCCCGCAGGCCACGTTCTTTCACCGCGCAGGCTGGCAGCGCGTCCTGCGCGAGGTCTATCGTCACGATACCCACTTCCTCTACACCGAGCGTGAGGGTCGCGTCACGGGTGTGTTGCCGCTGGCGCACGTGCGCAGCCTGCTTTTCGGCAATTCGCTCACGGGGCTGCCCTTTGCGGTGTACGGTGGCGTGGCCGCCGAAACCGCTGAAGCTGCGAAGGCGCTTGAAGACGAAGCGCAGGCTCTGGCGCGTCGCCTGGGCGTGCCGCACCTGGAGCTGCGGAACGTGCAGCGGCGCCACGAAGATTGGCCGGCGCAGGATCTGTACGTCACATTTCGCAAGGACATCCTGCCGGAAGAAGAGGCCAACATGCTGGCCATTCCGCGCAAGCAGCGCGCGATGGTGCGCAAGGGCATCAAGAACGGCCTCACGGCCGAGATCGACCCGGGCGTGGACCGGTTCTTTGCGCTTTATGCCGACAATGTGCATCGCCACGGCACTCCCGCGATGCCCAAGCGCTACTTTCAGGCGCTGCGCGACGAGTTTGGCGACGATTGCGAGGTGCTCACGGTGCTGGCGCCGGATGGCAAGCCGCTGTCCAGCGTGTTGAGCTTCTACTTCCGCGATGAAGTGCTGCCCTATTACGCGGGCGACGACGAAGCCGCGCGTGATCTGGCGGGCAACGACTTCAAGTATTGGGAGCTCATGCGCCGGGCGTGTGCGCGCGGCCTGAAGGTGTTCGACTACGGGCGCAGCAAGCTGGGTACCGGCTCGTATTCATTCAAGAAGAACTGGGGCTTCGAGCCGCAGACGCTGCACTACGAGTACTGTCTGTACAAGCGCGACAGCATTCCGCAGAACAACCCCAACAACGCCAAGTTCAAGCTGCTCATCGAAGCCTGGCGCCGCATGCCCATCGGGCTGGCCAACTGGCTGGGGCCGTTTATCGTGCGCAGCCTGGGGTAGGGTGGTGGCCAACATCCTGTACCTCGTGCACCGCTTGCCGTATCCGCCCAACAAGGGCGACAAGGTGCGCTCCTATCACTTGCTCAAGCACCTGGCGGCTCGTCACCGGGTCCATCTCGGCACCTTCGTCGACGACGAAGACGACCTGCAATACCTGGACGTGGTGCGCGCCGAATGCGCGGAGTTGTGCGCCGTGCGACTGCATCCCAGGCCCCCCGGCTGAGGAGCCTCACGGGGCTGCTGACCGGCCAATCGCTTACTGAGCAGTACTACCGCAACGCCGAGTTGCGGCGCTGGGCCGACGGGCTGATCATGCAAGGCAAGGTCGACGCGGCGGTGGTCTTTTCGTCGAGCATGGCGCAATACGTCATGCACCACGAGCACCTGCCGTTCCTGGCCGACATGGTCGATGTGGATTCGGCCAAGTGGACTCAATACGGCGACGCACGCACCTGGCCCCAGTCCTGGCTGTACCGCCGAGAGGGGCGCACGTTGCTGGACTTCGAGCGCCGCGTGGTCAAGCAGGCGCGCCAGTCCTTTCTGGTCACCGAACGCGAAGTGGCGCTGTTCAACGCGCTGGCGCCCGGCTGCGAGGGCCGCGTGGCGGTGTCGGGCAACGGTGTCAACGCCGAATTCTTCACGCCGGACGCGAGCCTGCCGTCGCCCTTCGCGCCGGATGAGACGGCGCTGGTGTTCACTGGCGCCATGGACTATTGGCCCAATGTCGACGCCGTGCGCTGGTTTGCACAGGACATGCTGCCTGCGCTGCGCGCCAGGCGGCCGAGCCTGCGCTTCCACATCGTTGGGCGCAGCCCCACGCCGGCCGTGCGCGAGCTGGCCAGCGACGCTGTTGTCGTCACTGGCACCGTGCCAGACGTGCGCCCCTACCTGCAGCACGCAGCGGTGGTCGTAGCGCCTTTGCGTCTGGCGCGTGGCATCCAGAACAAGGTGCTCGAAGCCATGGCCATGGCGCGTCCGGTGGTGGCGTCGACGTCCTGCCTCGAGCCAATAGATGCCGAGAGAGGCATCGAGATCCTGGCGGCCTCGACGCCGGTTGAATTTGTCCGCCAGATCGAAGCGCTCCTGGTATCGAACGACCGAGCCACATCGATAGGCGATGCCGCGCGACGTCGCGTGCTGCAGCGCTACAGCTGGGAGGCCAACCTGCGGGTGATCGATGCCCACCTTTCTCCCCCGCAAGTCCCGACGCGCACATGTCAACCTTTGGCAGCAACAACGTGAGTGACATCGTTCTGGGCGCCCATCAGCGCACATGGGCTCGGGCTCTGTTTCCGCTTGCCTGTGTGATAGTGGTCTTGTTGACGCTCTATTGGGGCACCGCATCCGCCATGGTGACCATTTGGTGGCGGTCCGAGACCTTCACCCATGCCTTCATCGTGCCCCCGATGGTGCTGTGGCTGGCTTGGCGCAAGCGAGCTGAGTTGGTCAAGATGACGCCGAAGCCGGCGTACTGGTTCTTGCTGCCAATGGCTGCGGTTGCCGGGGCTTGGTTCCTGGGCGAACTGGTTGCCGTCAATGCAGTGACGCAGCTCGCACTTGTCGCGCTGATGGTGCTGACCGTGCCTGTAGTTCTCGGCACACAGGTGGCGCGTGCTCTGATGTTCCCGCTGGGTTTCGCGTTCTTTGCTGTTCCCATCGGCGAGTTCGCCCTCCCGGTTCTGATGCAATGGACTGCCGACTTCACCGTGGGCGCGCTTCGCCTGAGCGGTGTGCCGGTCTTTCGTGAGGGCCTTCGCTTTGTGATCCCGACCGGATCATGGTCCGTGGTCGAGGCCTGCAGTGGAGTGCGTTACCTCATCGCGTCCTTCATGGTTGGCTCACTCTTTGCCTACTTGAATTACCAGTCCAACAAGCGGCGCTGGATCTTCATGGGGTTGTCGATCCTGGTGCCGATTGTGGCGAATTGGGTACGTGCCTACATGATCGTCATGCTCGGCCATCTGTCGAACAACAAGATCGCCACTGGTGTCGACCACCTCATCTATGGCTGGGTGTTCTTTGGCGTCGTGATCATGGCCTTGTTCACGATTGGAGCTCGCTGGTCCGAGGCCGAGTCGTCCACTCCCGACTGGTCAACCGCGCCAGGGCTGACGAGCGCGTCCAACCATTGGCCGGCCGCATTGTGGGTAGCGTTGATTGTCGCTGTGCCAATTGGCGGCTTCGTGCACCTGAATCAAGCACGAGAGATTGGCCGCCCGAAGCAGATCACATTGCCCAATGTCGTCGCCGGTGGCTGGCACGTGGACGTGGCCGGTGCAGTGGCCTGGGTGCCAGCCTTCGAGAACCCAACGGCAACGGCCCGGCGAGACTACGCAACAACCGCTGGAGCCAAGGTCGGTGTACAGGTTGTCTATTTTCAGCAGCAGCGCGAAGAGAGCAAACTGGTCAGTTCGAACAACGCCATCGTCAACGTTGACGATCGCTATTGGAATCCCATATCGACCGCCAGCAGGACCTTGAACGCAGTTGACGGGAGGGCACCCGTGGTTGTGCGTGAGACCGTGCTGTTGGCGACGGACCAGACTGGACAGGCAACGCGCGAGCGGGTCAAGGTCTGGATGCTGTACTGGGTTGACGGCCAGTGGACCTCCAGCGACCTTCAAGCAAAGGTCAAAGGCGCATGGGGTCGGTTGAATGGTCGCGGCGACGAAGGGGCGGCTGTGTTGCTCTATGCAACCGACAGCCAAGCCGGCGGCGCTGACGCGGCTCTGTCAGACTTTTGGCGCGACAACGCAAGCCTGATCGAGGCTCGCCTCGTGGCCGCTCGCGACCGCAAACCCTAAAGGCCAGTCGCATGCCACTTCGGCTGCCTCTGTCGTTGTTGTCACCTGCTGGCGCGCGGGGCCGACTGTCCATTCTGATCTTCCACCGCGTGCTGCCAGTGCGTGATCCCCTTTTCCCAAGCGAAGTGATCGCCTCCGACTTCGAGCGCATCTGTGGTTGGGTGGCTGCGATGTTCAACGTGCTGCCGCTCGACGAGGCCGTAGAGCGGCATGCGAAGGGCAGCCTCCCTTCGCGTGCGCTCAGCATCACGTTCGATGATGGATATGCGGACAACCACGACGTGGCCATGCCCATTCTAAAGAGGCATGGCCTCACGGCCACGTTCTTCATCGCAACTGGTTTTCTGAATGGTGGCCGCATGTGGAACGACACGGTGATCGAGGCGATCCGTCGCACGAATCGAAGCGAGCTTGACCTTCAACCCCTGGGCGTGGGCGGATTGGGCGTGCTCGACCTGCAGTCGAGCACGCATCGGCGTGCTGCCATCGAGGCGGTCATCTTGAAGATCAAGCACCGTCATCCAAGGGAGCGTCTGGAACTGGCTCAGGCCGTCGCCGAATCCGCTGAAGCGGCTCTGCCAGCTGATTTGATGATGCGCTCGGACCAAGTCAGCGCCATGCACCGTGGGGGCATGCAGATCGGTGCCCACACCGTCTCGCACCCGATCCTCGCGTCGCTGCCAGCCCCCGATGCGCGGCAGGAAATCGGTGAAAGTCGCGAATCGCTCGAAGCGACCTTGGGCGAACGAGTGTCATTGTTCGCCTACCCGAACGGAAAGCCCGGGCAGGACTACACCGTCGACACTGTGAACGTCGTCCGCGACCTCGGATTCGATGCCGCAGTCTGCACTGCGTGGGGCGCGGCCCGACCCGCCACGGACCGCTTCCAATTGCCTCGCTTCACGCCTTGGGACATGCAGAGCACGCGCTTCGGCCTGCGCATGATGCGCAACCTCTGGTCCACCTGAACCATCGGCCCGTGCAAATGTTCGCGGGAACACTTGGCATATGGCTAGCGCCATCGCGCCGATGCGGCTGGCAAGGGCGAAGATAGCGGCTTCTTTGCTGCGAGGGATGCGTTCAAATGACAACGGTCGCTGTGATCGGGCTGGGGTACGTGGGCCTGCCTCTGGTGGTGGCGTTCGGCAAGCAGATGCGCACCATCGGCTTCGACATCTCGGTGCCCAAGGTCGAATCGTGCCGGCGCGGGGTCGACCCGTCGCGCGAACTGCCCGATGCCGAACTCGCCGCGGCCACGCATGCAATCTACGCCTCCGACGGTGGCCTGCTGGCCGAAGCCGACGTCATCATCGTGGCGGTGCCCACGCCGGTGGACGATGCGCACATCCCCGACTTCCGCCCCTTGGTGGGCGCCTCTACCAGCGTCGGTCGCCACATGAAGAAGGGCGCTATCGTGGTGTACGAATCCACGGTGTACCCGGGCGCCACCGAAGACGTGTGCATCCCCGTACTCGAGCGCGAATCGGGCCTCAGGTGGAAGCAGGACTTCTTCGTTGGCTACTCGCCGGAGCGCATCAACCCCGGCGACAAGGAGCACACGCTCACAAAGATCCTGAAGATCGTCTCCGGCGACACGCCCGAGACACTGGACAAGGTGGCCGAGGTCTACGAAAAGATCATCGTGCCGGGCGTGCACCGCGCCTCGTCCATCAAGGTGGCAGAGGCCGCCAAGGTGATCGAGAACACCCAGCGCGACTTGAACATCGCGCTGATGAACGAGTTGGCCATCATCTTCGACAAGTTGGGCATCGACACTTCCGAGGTGCTGGAGGCCGCTGGTACCAAGTGGAACTTCCTGAAGTTCAAGCCCGGCCTGGTGGGCGGCCACTGCATTGGCGTCGACCCCTACTATCTGACGCACAAGGCCGAGATGCTGGGCTACCACCCGCAGGTGATCCTGGCCGGCCGGCGCATCAACGACAGCATGGGCAAGTTCATCGCCGAGCAGACCATCAAGCACATGATCGCCTCGGGCAGCTACATCAAGGGCGCCCGCGTCAACGTGCTGGGCCTGACCTTCAAGGAGAACTGCGGCGACCTGCGCAACAGCAAGGTCATCGACATCATCCAAGAACTCAAGACCTATGGCGTGGAAGTGTTCGTCACCGACCCGCAGGCCGACGTTGAAGAGGCCATGCACGAGTATGGCGTGCGCCTGTTGTCCTGGGACGAGATGCCCCGCGCCGATGCCATCGTGGCGGCCGTGGCGCACAAGGAATATGCCGGGCTGAGCGTGGAAGAGTTGGGGCGCAAGCTGGTCAAGGGCGGCGCGTTCATCGATGTGAAGGCAGCATTTGACCCTGAAGCGCTGAAGATCGCAGGGTATCGGGTCTGGCGGCTCTGACGTCCCCCGTCCGAGCGAGCGTGGCTGCGACGAGGCCGCTGGTGGTCCATGTGGTGTACCGGTTCGACACCGGCGGCCTTGAGAACGGTGTTGTGAACCTGATCAACCAAATGGACGAGGGTGCCTACCGGCATGCCGTTGTCGCGTTGACCGAAGTCGCCCCAGGCTTCAGCCAACGTATTTGTCGGCGCGACGTGCAGTTCGTGGCGCTCCACAAACCGTCCGGGCATGGTCTGCGGCTCTACCCAAGGCTTTTCCGGCTGTTCCGCGAGTGGCGTCCCGCCATCGTCCACACCCGCAACCTGGCTGCGCTGGAATGCCAGGTGCCGGCCATGCTGGCGGGTGTGCCGGTTCGCATCCATGGCGAGCACGGGCGCGATGTGGACGACCTGGACGGCAACAGCGTTCGCCACCAGTGGATGCGGCGAGCCTACCGACCGTTCGTCCACCACTATGTTGCGCTGTCGCGCGATCTGCGCGACTACCTGGCGCACAAAGTGGGCGTCTCCGCCGATCGGCTGACCGAGATCTGCAACGGCGTGGATACCGATCGCTTTCGCCCGGCATCGGGCGGGCGTTCCGGCATCGCAGGCTGCCCGTTCAACGATCCGGCACTGTGGCTGGCCGGCACGGTGGGCCGCATGCAGGCGGTGAAGGCTCAAACCATGCTGGCCCGCGCCTTTGTTCGCGCGCTCGAACTTCAACCGGCGCTGCGCGAGCGGCTGCGCCTGGTGATGGTGGGCGAGGGCCCCCTGCGCACCGAGGCGCAGGCCATCCTGGACGCAGCAGGTGTGGGCCATCTGGCCTGGCTTCCCGGCGAGCGAACCAATGTGCCCGAGGTCATGCGCGGCCTCGATGGCTTCGTGCTGCCGTCGCTCGCCGAGGGCATCTCGAACACCATCCTGGAAGCCATGGCCAGCGGCCTGCCAGTGCTGGCCACCAACGTGGGTGGCAATGCCGATCTGATCGTGGCGGGTGAAACCGGCGCGATCGTTCCTTCGGCAGACGTCGAAGCGCTGGCCGCGGGTCTGCTGCAGATGGCCGGTGACCTCGGGCACTCTGCTGCGCTCGGCCGGCGCGGGCGTGCCGTCGCCGAGAGGCGCTTCAGCCTGCCAGTGATGGTGGCCGCCTACCAGGGTCTTTACGACCAATTGATCGCACGCCAACACTGAGCCGACAACCGTGACGTATGCCGACGCTTGCGCCGTCATCGGGTGATGGTTTGGGCCGTGAAGCTTCCGAGGGCATTGGAATGACTCGAAGCCAAGTTCAGATCAGAGCCGCTGTGCCGGATGTCATGCCCGCCCTGGATTGATTCATTGCCCATGGCGATCGCCGCGGGCATTTCCAATACCATCCCGCTGCGACATCGCCCGCCTGCGCGGGGGCTGTCACGGCCTGTCCACAACGACCCATCCCAAGCCTGACTCTCCCCATGTGTGGCATCACCGGACTCTTCGACACCCGCGGCACCCGCGCGGTGGATGCCATCGTGCTGCAGCGCATGAACGATTCGCAGCACCACCGCGGCCCGGACGAAGGCAGCGTGCACATCGAGCCGGGTGTCGGCTTCGGCCACCGGCGCCTGTCGATCATCGACATTGCAACCGGCCAGCAGCCACTGTTCAACGAGGACCGCTCGGTGGTGGTGGTGTTCAATGGCGAGATCTACAACTACCAGGATCTCATCCCCGAGTTGCAGACGCTGGGCCACACCTTCCACACCAAGAGCGACACCGAGGTCATCGTGCACGCCTGGGAGCAGTGGGGCGACGCCTGTGTGGAGCGCTTTCGCGGCATGTTTGCCTTCGTGCTGTGGGATCGAAACCGCCAGACGCTGTTCATGGCGCGCGACCGGCTGGGCGTGAAGCCGCTGTTCTATGCCTTGCTCGACGACGGCACCTTGCTGTTCGGCTCCGAGTTGAAATCACTGCTGGCGCATGGCGGCCTGAAGCGCAGCATCGATCCGCTGGCGGTCGAGGAGTATTTCGCGCTCGGCTACGTGGCCGAGCCGCGCACGATCTTCCGCCAGGCACGGAAGTTGGCCCCGGGCCACTCGCTGGCCATCCGGCGTGGCGATCCGGTGGGCGAGCCCCGCCAGTATTGGGATGTGCGCTTCAGCCTGGGCAACCCGATGAGCGTCGAGGACGCCGGCGCCGAACTGGTCGAGCGGCTGCGCGAATCGGTTCGCCTGCGAATGATTGCTGAAGTGCCGCTTGGCGCCTTCCTCTCCGGGGGCGTTGACTCCAGCGCGGTGGTGGCGCTGATGGCGGGGCTGTCCGATGAGCCGGTCAACACCTGCTCCATCGCTTTCGACGACCCCAAGTTCAACGAGAGCGAGTTCGCCAAGCTGGTGGCTGATCGCTACCAGACCAACCACCGGGTGGAGACCGTTCAGAGCGATGATTTCGACCTGATCGACACCCTGGCGCGGCTGTACGACGAGCCCTATGCCGACAGTTCGGCCATCCCCACCTACCGGGTTTGCCAGCTGGCGCGCAAGCATGTCACGGTGGCGCTGTCGGGTGACGGCGGCGACGAGACGTTTGGCGGCTATCGCCGCTATCGCCTGCATCTGATGGAAGAGCGGATGCGTGCCGCGTTGCCGGCCGGTGTTCGGCAGCCGCTGTTCGGCCTGCTTGGGCGCGTCTACCCCAAGGCCGATTGGGCGCCGCGCATGTTTCGCGCCAAGACCACCTTCGAGGGCATGGCCCGCAGCTCGATCGGGGCCTACTTTCATTCAGTCTCGATTCTGCGCAGGCCGATGCGCGATCGGCTTTTCAGTGACAAATTCAAGCGAGACCTCGCCGGCTACAGCGCGATCGAGGTGTTCAACCACCACGCTGAGCGTGCCAACACAGATGACCCGCTGGCATTGATCCAGTATCTGGACCTGAAGACCTACCTGGTCGGCGACATCAACACGAAGGTCGATCGCGCCAGCATGGCCCATTCGCTGGAGGTCAGGGAACCTCTCATGGACCATCCCTTGGTGGAGTGGCTGGCCACCTTGCCCTCCACGATGAAGATCCGCGGGCAGGAAGGCAAGTTCTTGCTCAAGAAGGCCATGGAGCCGCATCTCCCGAACGATATCCTCTACCGACCAAAGATGGGTTTTTCCGTGCCGCTCGCGGCATGGTTCCGTGGGCCGTTAAGACAGCGTGTCCGTGATGCTGTTCTTGGGGACGGGTTGGCACAGACGGGCTGGTTCAATCGCTCGTACATTGAAAACCTGCTCGAGGCCCATCAGTCGGGGGCCAGCGACCACAGCGCGCCATTGTGGACCCTGCTGATGTTCGAGGCGTTCATGCGGCAGGCCGGGTTGACCGGCGCGGCCACAGCCGAATGTCCGCAGACGCGGGCTGCCTGACGGAACTTGAGAACGCTCGATGGCGGACAAGGACGACTACCAGCAGCACATCCACGTCTTTCGTGGCGTCGCAATCATCATGATTGTGTGTGCGCACACGTATCCGTCGCTGAACTGGTCAGGCAGTCCTGAGTTGGGACGGCTCATCGACACGGTGGTGAACCAGACGTCGATCTTCTTCTTCTTCATCGCCGGATACCTGTTCCAGCATCTCAGCGATCGCTTCTCATACTCCCGCTACCTGAGGCAAAAGGCCAAGACAGTGGTCTTGCCCTACCTCTTGTTGTCCATTCCCGCCTTGTTGGTCTTCACATTGATGATCAAGCGCGTCGGCATGTGGTGGTGGTTTTATGACCTGCCGATCTGGCAGCAGATCGGGCTCTTTCTCTTGACAGGCAAGCATCTGGCACCGCTGTGGTTCGTGCCGACGATCACTATGTTTTACCTTGCCGCGCCGCTGTTCCTGTGGATCGATCGCAAGTGGCCGCAGGGCTATTGGTTGATCGTTCCGCTGCTGGCGCTTTCAACCTACGTGGGCCGTGGCGGTCAGCTCGGGCCGCTTAATTTCGCCATGTACCTGTTGCCTGTTTACCTGCTTGGGATGGCGTTTTCGCACGACAAGGAGCGTGCGCTCGGGCTCGTGCAGCGGTGGTGGCCGGCGTTGGTGGGGCTTTCGGTTCTTTGCGTGGTCGGCGAGGTGTATGAGTGGGCCAGCCCACCGTTTCGGCAGATGCCGTTCAAGGCGTCGCTTACGCTGCTGTTTACGTGGCTGCTGTGGCGGCACCATCGGGTTTTCGGAAAGCGACTCGACTACATCGCCGAGGTGAGCTTTGGCATCTTCTTCATCCATGCGTACTACATCTCCGCGATCAAGATGCTCACCGTCTATGTCCTGGAGGGGCGGATCTATCTGGGCGAGGGTGCAGAGGCGATCCCTGGAAATGTCGTGAACTACCTGCTGTACGTCGGCGTCGTGTTGACACTGACAGTGGCCACCTTGTGGGGCGCCAAGGCCCTGCTTGGTTCGCGAAGTCGCATGTTTGTCGGGGCCTAGCATGATGGACGGATCGACACGCCCTGTGACGACGGCAGACAAGGGGTCGGCGTGGTGGCGTCTGTGCGTACCGGTCGATCGCATGCGATGAAGATTCTGCATGTCCTCGACCACTCGATACCGCTGCACAGTGGGTACACGTTTCGCACCTTGTCCATCCTGCGCGAACAGCGCAATTTCGGCTGGCAAACCGATCACCTCACCAGCCCCAAGCACAGTGCCAAGTCAGGTGACGAGGAAACGGTGGACGGCTGGCACTTCTTCCGCACGCCGGTCGCGCCAACCGGCATCAACATCCCTGGGCTGCCTGAACTGGCGCTGATGCGCCAGACCGAGCGACGTTTGCTCGAAGTGGCGAGACAGGTCCGACCCGACCTGCTGCATGCGCACTCACCCGTACTCAACGCGATGCCGGCATTGAGAGTCGGCAGGCAGCTTGGCATCCCGGTCGTCTACGAGGTACGCGCATTCTGGGAAGACGCCGCCGTCGATCACGGCACCACCACCGAAGGCAGCCTGCGATACCGAATGACCCGGCGCCTGGAAACCCGGGCGCTGCGACGTGTGGATCATGTGTTCACGATCTGCGAGGGTCTGCGCCGCGACATCGTCGCGCGCGGGCTGCCGCAGAGCAAGGTAACGGTGATCCCCAATGCCGTGGACATCGAAGCATTCGAACCAGGTGGCGAGCCCGACCTCGTGTTGAAGACGCAACTCGGTTTGAATGACAAGACAGTGGTCGGGTTCATTGGCAGCTTCTACGCCTATGAAGGACTCGACTTGCTGTTGGATGCGCTGCCGCGGCTGCTTCACCATCGGCCCGACGTGCGCTTGCTACTGGTCGGCGGCGGCCCGCAAGAGGTCGCGCTGAAGCAGCAGTGCCAGCAAATGGGCCTGACCGGGCAGGTGGTATTCGCCGGCCGCGTACCACACGCTCAGGTGCAACGTTACTACGATCTGGTGGACGTGTTGGCCTATCCACGCCATTCGATGCGATTGACTGAATTGGTCACCCCCCTCAAGCCGCTGGAAGCCATGGCGCAGGGGCGGTTGTTGGTGGCCAGTGACGTGGGCGGCCACCAGGAACTCATCCGGCACGGCGATACAGGATGGCTGTTCAAGGCGGGCGACGCCCACGCCTTGGCCGATGCGGTTGGCGAGTTGCTTTCGCAACGAGATCGATGGCCGGCGTTGCGGACCGCCGGGCGACGCTTCGTGGAGACCGAGCGCAACTGGCGTTCCAGCGTCGCAAATTACCGGCCTGCATATGAGCGGCTTGTCGGTCAGCGCGCGAAGACATGAGCTGCTCCGGGTTTGCGGGTCTGCGCATTGGCCTCGTCGGCCCGCTGCCACCGCCAGCCGGGGGAATGGCCAACCAGACGCAACAACTGGCAGAGCTCTTGCGCAGCGCGGGCGCCGAGGTGTCGCTGGTCCAGACCAATGCGCCCTACCGACCGGCCTGGATCGGCACCTGGCGTGTGCTGCGCGCGCTGCCCAGGCTGCTGATCTATTTGCGATCGCTTTGGACGCTGACCGGACGGTGCGATCTGATCCACTTGATGGCCAATTCGGGCTGGTCTTGGCACTTGTTCGCAACGCCGGCGATCTGGATCGGCCGATGTCGTGAGGTGCCCGTCGTTGTGAACTATCGAGGCGGCGAAGCAGGCACCTTCCTGGCAAGCTCGGTGCGCATGGTGGGCTGGTCGCTGCGCCGGGCAAGCTGCCTGGTGGTGCCGTCGGGCTACCTGCAGGCCGTCTTCGCAGACCACGGCGTCGCGGCCCAAGTAGTCTCCAACATCATCGATCTGGCGCGATTCCATCCACCCGAATCACCTCGCATTGGTGGCGCGCACCTGGTCGTGGCGCGCAACCTCGAACCTATCTACGACAACGCCACGGCATTGCACGTGCTTGAGGCCGTGCGCCAGCGCGTACCGAATGCGACGCTCACGGTGACTGGTACCGGTCCGGACGAGGGCGACCTTCGCGCCCTGGCCGAGCATTTGGGCCTGTCCGCTGCGGTTTACTTTTCCGGGCGGCTTGACCGTGATGCGATGGCCGCGCTCTACCGTCGAGCCGATGTCTTGCTCAATACCAGCCTGGTCGACAACATGCCCAATTCGCTGCTCGAGGCCTTGGCCAGCGGGGTGCCGATCGTCAGCACCAACGTGGGCGGCGTGCCCTTCGTCGTGAAGCATGGCACGACAGCGTTGCTGGTTCCGCCCAGTGAGCCCGCCGAAATGGCCGCTGCCGTGTTGCAGCTGTTGGAGAATCCGTCCGAGGCCGCTCGATTGCGCGCCGCCGGGCTGCAAGAGGTTCGACAGTACACATGGAGCGCGGTGGCGCAACAACTGGCCAGCGTGTACCGCGCCGCACTCGGCAAGCGCCGCCCGGCATGACCGAACAACCGCCACACATCCTTCCCTTTCCGCCATGTACACCGCATTGGTCTCATCGGCGCTGTTTCCGATGCACGAGCGTCTGAAGCGGCACGCCACGGTCGCCGTGCGCCGGAAAATGGAAGAGTCTCAATGGTGGCATCCCGAGCAGCTTGTGGCGATGCAACTGGATCGGTTGCGTGCACTGCTGATCGAGGCGCAGAGCCATGTGCCCTACTACCGGGCCGTTTTCCGTGAACTCGGGTTCGATCCCTCAGCGGTGCGCAGCGTGGCCGATCTGCGGTCGTTGCCCTTCCTCACGAAGGCGCTCATCCGCGACAACACCGAAGCGCTGAAACATGCGCATGCCGGCGCGCTTGCTCGCTTCAACACGGGTGGTTCGTCCGGCGAGCCACTGATCTTCTTCATTGGCAATGAACGAGTCAGCCATGATGTGGCTGCCAAATGGCGCGCAACGCGATGGTGGGGCGTGGACATCGGAGACCCCGAGATTGTGGTCTGGGGGTCGCCCATCGAGCTCAACGCTCAGGACCGCATTCGGCAGTGGCGCGATCGCTTGCTGCGCACCGAACTGCTGCCTGCCTTCGAGATGAGCGAGGCCAAGCTCGACAGCTTTCTGACGCGCATCAGGCAGCGCAGGCCGCGCATGCTGTTCGGCTACCCGTCGGCGCTGAGCCTCATCGCCCGGCATGCCGAGCGCCGCGGGGTGCGAATGGACGACCTGGGCATCCGGGTGGCGTTCGTGACCTCTGAGCGTGCTTACGACGATCAGCGTGCCGATATTTCGCGAGTCTTCAACTGCCGCGTTGCCAATGGATACGGTGGGCGCGATGCCGGCTTCATCGCCCACGAGTGCCCTGAAGGGGGAATGCACATCACGGCCGAAGACATCATCGTTGAGCTCGTTGATCGCGATGGACAGCCCGTGCCGGCGGGTACCGCCGGCGAAATCGTGGTCACCCACCTGGCCACCAAGGATTTCCCCTTTGTCCGCTATCGAACCGGTGATATCGCCGTGCTTGATGACCGAACCTGCCCGTGTGGACGGGGCCTGCCGCTGCTCAGCGAAATCCAGGGCCGCACCACCGACTTCGTGGTGGCCGCGGACGGCACCGTGATGCATGGCCTGTCACTGATCTACGTGCTGCGCGACCTGCCCGGTGTTTCGTCCTTCAAGATCGTGCAGGAGTCGCTTGAGCACACGCGCGTGTTGGTGGTGAGGGGTGCCGACTTCGCACCTGCTCGCGAGCAGGAGATCGTCAGCGGCTTCCAGCGTCGCCTGGGCGATTCGGTGCGCATCAGCGTCGAGTTCGTCGACCGCATCCCGCCTGAGGCTTCTGGCAAGTACCGCTACGTGGTCAGCAAGCTCAGTTTGCCCTTGGCTGGAGGGCAAGCACATGCGTGACCTGCTCCTGACCGCCATCGTCGTGACGGGCTGCATCTGGTCGCTGCGCCGGCCATGGATCGGTGCCTTGATGTGGACCTGGCTGAGCCTCATGAATCCGCACCGGTACACCTATGGCTTTGCCTTCCACGCGCCCTTGGCCATGATGTGCGCGTTGTGCACCTTTGCAGGCTTGGTCGCGACCCGAGATCGGGAGTCGCCATTCAAGGGCACGCCGGTCACCCTGCTTGCCATGTTTGTGCTCTGGATGAACCTGTCGTGGCTGGCCGGCTTGGATCCGGCCGAAGACTACTACCAATGGTCCAAGGTGATGAAGATCGACCTGATGATCTTTGTCGGGCTGGCCCTGATGCGCACCAAGCAGCACATCCTGATGCTGGCCTGCGTCACTGCCGCTTCGTTGGCCCTGTTGGGCATGAAGGGCGGCCTGTTCACGATCTTGCACGGCGGGGAGTATCGTGTCTGGGGCCCGGCGGGCTCGTTCATAGAGGACAACAACGAATTTGCACTGTCCCTGGTGATGACGATCCCGCTGCTGCGCTTCATGCAGATGCAACTTCAAGCTCAGCGCGCCAAGCAGGTATTGACCGTTGCCATGGTGCTGTGCGCCGCGGCCGCCATAGGCAGCCATTCACGCGGTGCGCTGATCGCGATATTGGCGATGGGCACGCTGCTGTGGTGGCGGGGCCGCGGTGGCCTGCTGGGCGGCATGCTCATCGTGCTGGTCGGTGTGGTGCTGGTGATGTTCATGCCCGAAGAGTGGACCCAGCGGATGGAAACCATCGGCCACTATGAGGATGATGGGTCCGCGATGGGCCGCATCAATGCCTGGTGGGTGGCCTGGAACATCGCATTGCACTATCCCTTTGGCGTGGGCTTCAATGCGGTGCGTCCGGAACTGTTCGCCCAGTACGCGCCGAATCCGAACAGCGTGCTCGCGGCCCACAGCATCTACTTCCAGGTGCTCGGAAGCCATGGGTTCATCGGCTTGTTCATCTTCGTGGCCATGTGGATCAGCACCTGGCGGTGGGCGGGCAAACTGCGGCGTGAGGCGATGCAGCATGCGCAGAGTGCCTGGTGCGCCGACCTGGCCTCGATGTGCCAGGTTTCCTTGCTGGGATTCGCGGTGGGAGGCACCTTCCTCAGCTTGGCCTACTTTGACCTGCCGTATTGCGTCATGATGATGACGGTGTTGGCGCGCCGATGGGTGGCATCGCGGGCCTGGGAGCACGAGCCGCCCTATACGCTGGATTGGCTGGCCCAGTGGCGAAAGCGCGCACCCATTGCACCGGTGGCTTGACCAGGCAATGTGGGTGACTTGGCAAGCGTCTGGCGGCGCAGCGCGATGACCACTCGCGTTTACCTCACTTTCGATGTGGAGGTTTGGTGCCCCAGTTGGGACGGGCTCGACGATGCCTTCCCGGTGGCCTTCGAGCGCTATGTGTACGGCCGGTCCAGGCATGGCGCCTTTGCCCTGCCTCGCACCCTGCAGATCCTGTCCGACCACGGCTTGAAGGGGGTCTTCTTTGTCGAGCCCTTGTTTGCCCTGCGCTTTGGCGTGCAACACCTGCGCACGATCACCCACCTGATCCAGGAAGCGGGGCACGACGTGCAGTTGCACCTGCATCCCGAGTGGGTGGACGAGATTCGCCCGCCGCTGCTGCCTGATGTTTCTCGCAAGCGGCAACACCTTACCCACTACAGCCTGGACGAACAGGCGGCACTGATCCAGGCGGCGCGCCAGACGCTCGAGGCGGCAACCGGCACCACCCTCCATGCATTCAGGGCCGGAAGCTACGCGGTGAACGCCGATACCTTCAAGGCAATGCAGCGCGCTGGCCTGCAAGTGGACAGCAGCCTCAATGAAGCCTTCGACCACAGCGCCGGCAGCATTGACGCAGGCGGGTTTGGCCAAGTGCAGCGCTTCGGTGATGTGATCAGCTATCCCGTCACGACGTTCCGCGACGGGTTCCGTCGGCCACGCCCGCTGCAGGTGGGTGCCTGCAGCTTTGGCGAGTTGCGTGATGTGTTGCTTGCGGCGCACGACGCTGGCTGCGAGCACGTGGTGCTGGTGTCGCACAACTTCGAGATGTTGAAGCCTGGCACCACTCAGCCCGACTTCATCGTCGTTCGGCGGTTCGAGCGGCTGTGCGCCTTTCTGGCCGCCGAATCGCAGAAATTCTCGGTCGGCAGCTACCCGCTGCACCCAAATGCCGCGCCCGCGATGGGCGACCGCGCCGCGCTGCGGGCATCGATGCGGTCGACCGGCCAGCGGTATGTTGAGCAGGCCATTCGGCGCTTGCGATGAGTGTATGGCACGGGCGCGAAGGCGCTTACGTGCCGTGGAGCCTTCGGATCCAGGTCTTCAGCCCCTGCTTGAGCCCATGCTTCTGCAGCAGGGCGCCGATGGCAGACGAGCATCGAAGCACGGCCCAATGGGCGCGAATCAGGAATGCGTTCTTCAATGTCGGCGGAAAGAAGAACACATCGGCCAAGGCGCGATGCTCGGTGGAGAACATGGCCTTGTAGGTGGCCTCGCCCTCGCCGAAATCCACCACGTGCACATCCGGGTCGGCAAACGCCTGCTCGATCACGTGGTACAGCAGCACCGATCCAGGCGAATGCTCGGCATGCTCTGGCAAGTAGCCCACCGTGTCGTACAACAGTTCATCGTCGGTCCGCGTGCACCACGCGTAGGCCACCGCGCGGCCACCATCCATCAGCAGGTAGCCGCGCGCACAGTCTTGCCGCGCCAGCGATTCCATGTGCAACAGAAACGCAGCGCTGTCGTCCAGTCCGGCGTCGAGCAACCTGGTCTGGTAGGTGTTGCGCGAAATGGCCAGTGCGCCTTCGTGAAACCGGCGCATGTCCTCAGGCTGCCGATACAGCTGCCACGCCGGTTGGTCACCTTGCCGTTCAGCATGGCGGCGCACCGACCGCTTCAGGTTCTGCCTGGCCTTCGCAGAGAAGCCTTTCAGGTAGCCCTCGAAGGACCCTTCGGTTCGGGTGACATACCTGACCCCTTGCTTGGGCACATAGCGCAGCCATTTGCCGTGCCGGCCTGGGCCAAGCCCGGCCGAAGCCGCATCGACACCTCGGCAGACCATGCCGCTGCAATCGGGTGGCACCATCGTGGCAAGCGCCTCGGCCGCCGGGGGCCAGTGGACGTTGTCCTGGTGTGCAGGCATCAACACGATGACACTAGCGCGCCATGTGGCCAGGGTGATCTCGCCGAGGCGAAAACTCAAGTCCCATATGGCCGTGCGAAAGGCCGGGCGGCTGTCGGGAGCGCGCATCAGGTTAGCGGCAGCATGGTGTGCCCTTTGCAACCGCCAGATTGCCATGGCAGCGCCCGCAACGGTTGAATCGGGCAGGCACCCTGGAGATCGATGTTGACAATGGATGCATCACTTGCAGCGCTCGAAAAGTTTCTGACCGGTCAGTGACCGCGCGTGCCCTATCTTACGAGCCACCGCCCGATAGTTTGGCGCAGAGGGCATCACTCAATTCACGCCGAGCCAGGCAGTGCATGCCGCAAGCGCAAGCGGCGTGACGAAAGTGGCGGCGTGCAGCCCAACGAGCGGGGGACGCCGCGACATGTTCGTGTAGCCTCGGCAGCTTTCACGACAATCACCGTCAGGCGATTCTCACGAGTGTGGCGTGTCGGGCGAGCGTAGGCCTGTTGGCGCATGCAAGCATCGGGTCTTGGGGGCGCAAGAGCACCACCGTTCAGCCGATCGTGCCGCTCCCGTCACGCGCCTGGTGCTGAGGCACTCAAAACAAGGACCTATCCGCCACATGTCGACGCGCCGCGCGCTGCTGTTCTCGTTCATGGATCGATATGCCGGGCTGACCATCTCTATTGCATCGTCGATGGTCATCGCTCGTCTGCTGACCCCGGGGGAACTTGGGGTGTATTCCGTCGCGATGGTGCTTTTGGGTTTTCTGCAGACCTTGCGCGACTTCGGCGCTGGTCAATACTTGGTGCAGGAGCGTGAATTAGATTCAAATCGAATTCGCGCTGTCTGGACTATTCAGTTGGTAACCGGCATTCTCTTCGCGTGCATTGCATTCCTTGCCGCCAATCCAGTCGCCAAATTTTACGCCGACATGCGTATCGAAGGCGTCATGCAAATCGTGGCGCTCACCTTTCTCGTCAATCCATTTGGATCACTTAGTTATGCATGGTTAACGCGGGAGATGCGGTTTGACTCACTCGCTATAATGCGGTTCAGTAGTAACTCGGCGGGTGCGATCATCAGCATGATACTAGCATGGCAAGGCTATGGTGTGGCGAGTCTCGCGATGGGAGGGCTAGGTTCAACATTCGTTGGCGCTGCAATGGGGATCATCTTTCGGCCGTCAGGCTTTCCGTGGCTCCCAGGGTTGTCTGAACTTAGGCGTGTTTTTTCCTTTAGCGCAACTGTCTCAGTCCAGTCGTTATTGAACACCTTAAGTGCAGCGGCACCCGATCTCTTGCTTGGGAAACTGCAAACGATGACCGATGCCGGTCTATTTTCTCGTGCCGCCGGGTTGGTAAATATGTTTACGCACTTATTTGCGGATGCAGTGCACTCCGTTGCCTTCGGCGCGTTGGCTAGGGAAGCAAGAGGTGAGGGCCAAGTCGCAGAGCTGTTTATGAAAGCCACCTTATACATGACCACCGTTGGGTGGACATTCCTGCTCGCCCTAGTCGTGTTGGCCGAACCGCTCGTTATGCTCTTCTATGGAGATCAATGGGGCTACGCCGTGCCCCTAGTTCGTTGGCTGGGAGTTGCGGCGATCGTCGCGGCGCCTGCAATGTTTTGCGGTACGACGTTGCTTGCAATGGGAAGATCAAAGGAATCTCTACGCGCCACTGCGATTGATACATTTCAAAGGCTTACATTTTGTAGTTTTGGCGCGGCTATAAATACATCCTTTCTAGCAGCTTGTGTAGTTGCATCGACATGCATAACTCTCGCCATTTGGCTTGCGGCTCTTAGGCGCCATATGCCATTTAGATACCTGCGTCTGGCAGCCGGGCTATTCACGAGCGGGCAAGTGGCACTATTCTCCACAGCGCCTCTCATCCTCATCGCATGGTACACGTCAATGGTCTTGCAACTGAGACCGCTTCTGGTCTTGGGGTTGTGCACACTGGTTGGGACACTCGCATTTCTCTTGGGTTTAAAACTGTGCAGTCATCCAATATTGGACGATTTGGTGAAATTCCTTACCATCGCGCGCGCGCGGTCCGGAATTCGGGCCGGACGAGGAGTCAATTAGGATTTTCTTTGAGATCAGCTCAATGCGTTCATCTGTTGATGAGGCAATCCGGTTGCCTGACAAAGATGTCAATGCCCTTCTTAACCAATAGCACGCTGGAGTCAAGTCGATGGACATCCCTCAGAAAGTATACGGCCAAGTTTTCTACGACAATCAACAGGCAGGTTCATATCGATCGGCTTGTATAATATTACGTGAGATTATAGATACTCTCGCACCTGTGTCCGTTGTCGACGTCGGTTGCGGTCGCGGGACATGGCTAAAGGGTTGTCTGGATCTCGGTGTAAGAGAAGTCGCCGGATATGATGGACCGTGGGCAATTGATGCCGGATTGCTCGTGGACAAGTCCTTGTTTCATGCGATCAATCTCGAGCATCCGTTGCCAACTATTCCGAGATGCGATTTGGCGATATCGCTTGAGGTTATAGAGCATCTTACTGATTCAAGTGGGCGAATGCTCATAAATGAGTTGACTCAGGCCTCCGATTGCGTGCTATTTTCAGGAGCGATCCCCCATCAGGGCGGGGAGAATCACATCAATGAACGGTGGCACACATATTGGGATGGCGTATTCAAGGAGCACCACTATGTCGGATTTGACTATTTGCGGGACTTGTTCTGGAGTGACTCACGAATTGAGTGGTGGTATCGTCAAAACACAATTGTTTACGCTAAAGAAGATTCACCCGCCTACTTTCGATTGGTGCGGCGGGTTGGCGCCATAACGCCAATTTTGGATAAGGTTCATCCGGAGAAATACATCCAATTGACACAAGAGATTCAGGCGGCAAGAACCCAAAAACAGAAATCTGGTCGAGGCTTGCGTGGATTGCTTGGCTCATGATGGGGTCGTTAAATAAGATCGTTTGACGTGAGTTAAACAGTGTGGATCTAATGCCTGGACAGCAGAATTCCGTTTGCTCAAAACGTAAGGTAGCGGCACTATATTGGTGATGCTATCATATTTGTCAAGGGACGTTAGGTGCGGGAATAGCATGAAAATTGTCACCGCGATATGCACATTCAATCGATCGGGTTTGCTTCTGCAGACTCTGAATCGACTAACCGAGATTGCTCGCCCACGACGTAGTGACTGGGAGGTACTGATAGTTGATAATAATTGCACTGACGATACGCAAGAAGCGATTGACAAGTATCGAGAATTATTGCCGTTGCATTCCTGTGTGGAGAAGAAGCAGGGATTGTCTCATGCTAGAAATGCTGCCGTGAGGCTCGCTGTTAAAAGAGATGCTCAGTATATTATCTGGACCGACGACGACGTACTTCCATGTGACGAATGGTTAGTGGCTTATGAAGACGCGTTCGTCAATATGCCATCTGCGAGTGTGTTCGGCGGACCTGTTGAACCGTGGTTTGCCGTGCCAGCGCCGAGGTGGCTACAGAACAACTGGCCGATTTTTTCGACAGCGTATGCTGTGAAGGATTTAGGGAAATTGGAGATTCCCCTGCAGGCGACCGGTGATCAAATACCATTCGGTGCGAATTACGCGATTTCTATCGCAGCGCAAATCTCCAAGAACTACAACCCTTCATTAGGTGTTGTTGGGAATAAGAGAATTGGAGGCGAAGAAACTGAAGTAATGCGTGAACTCCTCGCAAATGGTCGATCTGGATGGTGGGTGCCTAGTGCGCGGGTGCGGCATTATATTGAGCCTTGGCGACTGACGCTAAAGTACTTGAGTTCATATTATCGTGGACAAGGGCGAACAACAATAATACAGGATGGGAAGAAACTTCCGCTTGGAGTAAAAGTTTGGTACATTCGTCATTGTGTTGGTGTTGCGTTCATGTTGATTCTAAGACTATTGTCGGGAAGGCAAGATGCCTGTGCCAGCTTGTTCATTGAGTTCAATCAGACTGTTGGAAAGATTGCAGAAGGATAGAATTCGGATGACATTTTTGATATAGTCTGGCTTTGGTGCCTCTGGCAGTATCTGCCACTTTGTGGAAATTCTGGTGTACAGTCAGACTGATTACTCCTTTCACACTCTGCGCACTGATCTCTTGGATCGATCGATGGGCGTCATCCGTCTGAATAATTCGTGCTAGAAATCGCGATTCAATCCCAAACGTTGGACAGGGCACCTATTTGCCTGCCTATTCAAAAGCTGCAGAGCCATATGCAGACACGCGCTACTGTAATCATTCCGACGCTGTGTAACTCAGTCCGAGCGGAGGCACTTTTGCGCGCGATCCATAGCGTCGGTGAAGCGTCGTCGGCACCGGTTGGTTTGTTGATATGTATCAACGGTCGACATGTCGATGAATCCCTGGCAGACCGGGTGGCGAAGCAGCCAGGTGTGAGCTGCCTCCGCCTCATCGAGGGGTCACTGCCGATGGCCATTTCTGCAGGCCGGCGATCCATTCAGACAGAGTACTTTGCGTTCCTTGACGACGACGACGAGCTGCTGCCGGGTTCAATCGATCGAAGCCTCGCGGTATTTTCGATGGACGAGACAGTCGATGTCGTTGCCTCCAATGGCTATCGCCAGACTTCAGTAGGGCAAAGCGTGGTCCTGACTGATTGCAAGCAACTTGAAGTAGATCCGCTCTCGGGCTTGTTTGTCGTCAATTGGTTGGCATCGTGCGGTGGTCTGTATCGGACGGCATCTGTTGCTGCCGAGTACTTTGACACCTTGCCGAAATTGGCTGAATGGACTTGGCTTGCATTCACTCTTGCGATGAGCGGCAAGCATATTCGTATCCTTGATGAACCAGGATACATTATTCATGACACACCCAATTCCCTATCCAAAGATCCAAAGTACGGTGGTGGATTCATTAAACTCTATGAGCGCATGCTCGAGATGCAGCCGCCGCCTCATATTTGTCAAATCATACGCGAGCGTATCAGCAGTACGCATCATGATTTGTCTGTAGAGATGCTGGAAAGATCTCGGCTGCGTGAAGCAATCCGGATGCATTTGTTGAGCTTGCGAACGTTGCGCGGGTTGAGATACTTGACCTTCACTCGCCATTTGTTGATTGCAGCAATGCGCGGCAAGATCGTCGGTACTCGTCTCGACTGAGAGCGGGGGGCAATCCTGAAACATGCTCTCATTTCTGTCGTTGTTCCGCTGTTCAATCAGGAGCGCTATGTCGCGCAGGCAATCAATTCTGTGTTGGCGCAGCGGCGTGAGGATGTCGAGGTCATCGTCGTCAATGATGGCTCAACAGACAACGGTCCTGAGATAGTCTCCGAGTTCGTCAGGAACTCAAGGCTACCGATTCGGCTTGTTCACCAAGCCAACTCAGGCGGCCCCTCGAAGCCCAGAAATGTTGGTATCGAGAAAGCAGTAGGTCGCTATGTGGCATTTCTGGATCCGGACGACTATTGGCTGGAGGGCAAGCTGGATCGCCAATTGGCCGTGATGTCTGCACGGCCAGATGTTGCGATGTCATTCAATGAGTTTGTAGTGGTTGACCAATTCGGGCTTGAGCACGGTATGTACTTGAAGCGCGTCGATTACACACCGCGCATGGCCGCACACAGTACACGGATCGCTGACGACGTCTACGTCAGCGGGTCGACGTTCTACGCATTCGATTCGACCGAAGTTGCGGGCGCCCACACCTCGGGTGTTCTTGTGCGACGGGACGCCCTGCTGGCACTAGACGAATGGTTTCCGACAACACTGCGGGTCGGCGAAGATCGCGATCTTTGGTTCAGGATCGCACAGTCAACCGCCGTGGCCTATATCGACAAGCCGCTGCACGCCTATCGAATTCACGATGCCAGCCTGATGCATCAGGCGAGCCTGGCCACGCCGGGCGCGGTGGCGTGTCACGAACGCAACTACGCTCGCGCAATCTCCCAGTTGAACCCGGAGCAGATGCGGCGTTATCGCGACCGCATTGCTGGCCTGCATGCCGGAATCGGCTACAACGCGTGGCGGCAATATGACATGCACGGTGCTCGGAAAGCCTATGCCGAAGCCTGGAACTGGAATCATCGGCTGGCGCATGGTTGGAGCTGGCTCAAGGCGTGTAGCCCGGGCCCCCTGGTGAAAGTGGTTCGACGCGCCGCGCGGCGTTGAGCAGCGAACCCGACTCGCCCGCGCCCGCTATCCCAAGGCCAACCCCCAATCGCGTATGAATGAATCCCCATCATCGATGCATCTTGGCAGCCCTTCATTTCGTGAAGGGCAGGATTTCGTGGCAAGACAAGCCGATGGTTCTGCCGTTTCTGCTTGGAAGGCTGCCTTAGCCAAAGGCCCGGATGAAGGCCTTTCGGCGGCCCTTGCCGAAAGAGGTGACTTCGCCGTCGGTCTTCAAGACCTCGATCGAGGTGCTGCGTTCGTGGCCGTAGACCGGTTCGCCATTCAGACGATGTGTTATCGGGTGCAGGATGGGCAGCTGCGGTTCGCGCAGCGCGCTGACGAGCTCGCGGACGCAGCCACCCCGATCGACCTGCAGGCAATCTTCGACTATCTCTTCTTCCACTGCATTCCGTCCCCTCGCACCATCTACCAGGGCGTGCATCGGCTGCCGCCGGGGCATTGCGCGCAGTTCCAGGGCGGCCAGGTGCGGGTACTGCCGTATTGGCGCGCGCAGTTTTCAGAGCCTGGCGGGCCGGTGTCCTTCGAATCGTTGAAGGCCGAGTTTCGCGGGTTGCTCAAGGACGCAGTGGCGCGGCAGCTGGACGGCACCCGGCCGGCCTGCTTCCTGAGCGGGGGCACCGACAGCTCCACAGTTGCCGGCATGATCCGCGAAGTGAGCGGCCAGCCGGCGCACACCTATTCCATCGGCTTCCAGGCCGAAGGCTACGACGAAATGGCTTTTGCGCGCCTCGCCGCCAGGCATTTCGGCTGCGAGCACCACGAGTACTACGTGACGCCCGACGACCTGGTGCGCAGCATTGCCGAGGTGGCCGGCTCGTACGACCAGCCGTTCGGCAATTCCTCGGCCCTGCCCGCCTACTACTGCGCGCTCAAGGCGCGTGGCGACGGCGTGACCCGGCTGCTGGCCGGCGATGGGGGCGACGAGCTGTTCGGCGGCAATTCGCGCTACGCCAAGCAGAGCGTGTTCGGTTGGTACCAGCGGATACCCGCAGCCTTGCGCCGGGCCGTGCTGGAGCCGGTCTTCGGATCGGCCACGGTGGCGCGCATGCCACTGCTGAAAAAGGGCCGCAGCTACGTCGAGCAGGCCACCGTGCCGATGCCCGACCGGTTGCAGATGTACAACCTGCTGCTGCGGCTGGGGCCGTCGACGGTGTTGACGCCCGAGTACCTGGCGCGTATCAACGTCGACGGACCGGCCCAGCACCAGCGCCAGGTGTGGGAACAGGCCGACACCGAAAGCGAGCTGAACCGCACGCTGGCCTTCGACTGGCGATACACCTTGGCCGAGAGTGACCTGCCCAAGGTGCGTGGCAGCACGCAGCTGGCGGGCGTGTCGGTGGGCTACCCGATGCTGGACCAGGGGCTGCTGGACTTCTCGCTGCGGCTGCCCGAGCGCTACAAACTCAAGGGGCTGCGGCTGCGCTGGTTCTTCAAGGAGGCGCTGCGCGGCTTCCTGCCCGACGAGATCCTGACCAAGAAGAAGCAGGGTTTCGGTCTGCCCTTCGGCGTGTGGATGACACGCCATGATGCACTGCGCCGGCTGGCTGCCGATTCATTGGGCAGCCTGTCGACGCGGGGCATTGTGAGGCCCGACTTCATTCGCGAGCTGCTGGAGAGCCGCATCCATGAGCACCCTGGCTACTTTGGCGAGATGGTGTGGATCCTCATGATGCTGGAGCAATGGTTGCAGCGCCATGCGCCGCGGCTTCGCGTTGACGACTGACGCAGCGCCTGGATCGGGCACGCCATGCTGTTCACCACCGCTGCCTTTGCCCTGCTGTTCCTGCCGCTTGTTCTGATCGGGTTCTTCCTGATCGGCCGCCGATCACAGAAGGGCGCTGCCGCATGGTTGTGCGCAGCCTCGCTGTTTTTCTATGGCTGGTGGATGCCGGTGTTCACGCTGCTGCTGGTGGCGTCGATCAGCCTGAACTTCATGCTCGGGCGTGCGATCGTGACGCGCGCCGCCGGTGTCGCGCCGGGGGCTTGGCTGACGCTGGGCGTTGCCACCAACCTGCTGCTGCTGGGCTACTTCAAGTATGCGAATTTTTCGTCGACAACCTGAACGCTGCGCTCGGGACCAATTGGCACCTGGCCCATATCGTGCTGCCAATCGGCATCTCCTTCTACACGGCGCAATTGCGGCGCATCCAGCGCCACAGCGTCAGCATCAACCGCGCCGCGCCCGTCACGGGCGTGTCCACCATCAACACCCAGCAAGCCAGCGTGCTGGCCGCACTGAACGTCAAGAAACCCGCCGTCGACGACCAGATGTCGTTGTTGTAGTGGCAGCCTGAAGGGGCCACTCTATACAAATCAACAACTTACGGCGCTTGGTGTCGAACTCGGGTGTTCAAGGCGCATTTCGAAAGTTCATCGTTGTCGCTCGATGTCGGGTAAGCGCGCAATGAACCCCGTCCTTGAGCGAAGAGCCGCCGTCTGACAGGCTACGTTCCCACGTAGCTGAACGTGGGAACGTGATGTCAGACGACATGGAAGACTTGGCCCGGCGACTCGTGGTCGGACGCAAGAGCGACGGCCGCAGCGTGTATGACGAGGCGGCCAAGGCCGAACTGGTGGCTGCATGCGGCCGCCCCGGCGCGTCGGTGTCGCGGCTGGCACGCGAGTGCGGGATCAACGCGAACCAGCTCAGCCGCTGGATACGCGAGCACAGCCAGCGTCGGCAGCGTGCCGTTGCCGTGTCGCCGCCGCAGGGCCCGGCATTCGTTGCGGTGTCGGTCCAGGCCGCGGCGCCGACGATGCCGGGCGACAGCCCGCCGGCCGTGGGCATGAACTTGCAGGCGCGACTGCCCAACGGTGTGGTGTTCGACCTGCGCGATTGCGATCTGCACCAGGCCGGCGTCGTGATCGAGGCGCTCGGGAGGCTGCGGTGTTCCGCTTGGACGAAACCCTGAAGGTCTACCTGCACCGCGAGCCGATCGACTTCCGGCTGAACATCAACGGCCTGGCACTGCTGGTAGAGAAGGCGCTGGGCCTGGATCCGTTTGCGCCGTGCGCCTACGTGTTCAGCAACCGCCGGCGCAACCGCGTGAAGATCCTCGGCTGGGACCGCAACGGCTACTGGTTGCTGCTCAAGCGCCTGGAGCAGGACCGCTTCATCTGGCCGGCGGCCGATGTCGTGCCGACCTTGACGGTGGAGCAACTGCACTGGCTGCTGGAGGGCATCGACATCGCCGTCGTGCAGCGCCATCCCCAGCGGATCTACGAGCGCGTGGCCTGAGCAGGTAGCCTGACCCCGTCGCGCCAAACGCGACCACTGTATGACTTGGTTGCGCGAGCTCGGCATTGTTACGGAAGGATGCGAGGATCGGGCGCACATCGGCAGGCGCGATAAAGAGAATGCGCGCCGATGGTTCACATGCCCGAAGCCCAAGAGATCGAAGCGCTGAAGAAGGCGTTGGCGTTGGCGCACGGCGAGCTTCGCGTGCTGCGCACCGAGCGCGACCTGCTCAAGGAACAGCTCAACCGCTTCAAGCGCCAGCTCTTCGATGCCAAGAGCGAAGTCAGCGCCGCGCACCAGAAGGACCTGTTCTTCAACGAAGCCGAGGTCGAGGGCGCGCAAGCCCAGCCTGCCGCCGCCGAGACCGAAGACGAAAAGATCGAGGTGCCGGCGCACCAACGTGGCAAGACCGGCACCAAACGCGGCCGCAAGCCGCTGGACCCGGCCCTGCCACGCGATGTGCGGCGCCACGAACTGCCTGAAGACGAGCGCGTGTGCCCGCACGACGGCGCGGCTCTGCGCGAGATCGGCGTGGAAGTCAGCGAGCAAGTGGATGTCATCCCGCAGCAGGTGCGCGTGATCCGCCATGAGCGGGTGAAGTACGCGTGCCCGTGCTGCGACGGTGGCCTGCGCCTGGCTCCGAAGCCGCCGCAGGTCATCCCCAAGGGCCTGCTCAGCGAGGCGGCGCTGGCCTGGGTGATCACATCGAAGTACCTGGATGGGCTGCCGCTGTACCGGCAGGCCGCATTGCTGGGCCGCTTCGGTGGCACGGATCTGTCGCGCAACACGCTGGCCGCCAGCGTCGTGCGGGTAGGCCAGGCGACGCAACCGGTGATCAACCTGCTGCGCGACGCGCTACTGGACTCGTTCATCGTTCACGGCGACGAAACCGAGGTGCAGGTGCTCAAGGAACCGGGACGAAAAGCCCAGGCCAAGAGCTACATGTGGGTGCAGATGACCCAGGCCAGCGGCGAGGACGGCACCGGGCCGCCGATCCGGCTGTTCGGCTACTCACCCAGCCGCAGCACGCACGCGGCCAGGACACTGTATGAGGGCATTCGGCCGGGCGGCGCGTTGATGAGCGACGGCTACGAGCCTTATGCAGCCATTGCCGAGCAGCACCGGCTGGTGCACCTGGGCTGCTGGGCGCACTGCCGCCGGTACTTCCACGAGGCCTTGCAGGCGCTGCCCAAGGACAAGCGCGGGCCGGAGCAATTGCCGGCGCGCTTCATCGAGCTGATCGGCCGGCTGTACAAAGTCGAGGCCGACGCTCGCCGCGACGACCTCGATGCCCATGCACTGCAGCAGCAGCGCACGCGGCACAGCAAACCGGTGCTCGAGCAGATCGAGGCCCTGGCGCTGCAGCATCTGCATGGCGTGCTGCCGGGTAGCCTGCTGGGCAAGGCACTGCACTACCTCACCGCGCAATGGCCCAAGCTCGTTCGCTACGCCGATGACGGACGCTACCCGATCGACAACAACGCCTGCGAAAACGCGATCCGCCCCTTCGTCGTCGGAAGACGGAACTGGTTGTTCGCCGACACGGTAGGCGGCGCCAACGCCAGCGCGAACCTGTACTCGCTGCTGCAGACATGCGTAGCCAACGGCATCGACGGCTACCGCTACCTCAGTGCGTTGCTGGTTGCGTTGCCCAGGGCCAAGACCGTCGAAGACTACGAGGCCCTGCTGCCCTGGCGCCTTGCCGCGGCTGATCGCTGATCAACAACCGGCGCACGGCGCAAGGACGCGGTTGATTGACCGCTTACGATGTCGGGCCCTACGATGCACACCTCGACGCGTTGGCTCACCGCATCGTCGCTCGCGCGGCCGCGGCGGCGCTTCAGAGGTAGCGCGTGCTGGCCCGCAAGTTCGCTTCGCCATGCTCCAAGGTGGCAGTCTGCAACGCCGCAATAAACATCGGACACCTCATGCCGACTTGGACTTCTTGGGGGTGAGCAATGCGCGGGCGGACCGCATGGTTTGCGTGCGAATGTTGGCGATGGCGACGTGCTGAGCAATGCGATGGCGGCCAGAGGACGTTGCCGATCGCCGAAGATCCGCGGTCCTCTGTTCGGGCGAACTGGGCATCAGTCAAGAGTTTGCTAGGGCGTATAGGCTGCAGACGAACAGCAAGGCCGAGCGCTTCATCCAGTCAGCCCTGCGGGAGTGGGCCTATGGATGGACCTACCAGAACTCCGCACAACGAACCTAGACGCTGGCCCACTGGCAGCATCACTACAACTGGCACCGTCCTCACAGCGGCATCAGCGGCAAGCCCCCCATGTCCAAGCTCAGCCACTCAAAGCACAACCGCTTGGCGCTCATAGCGATCCAAGTTCAAGCGCAGGTGTCGACTCAAGCGCTCACGGATGCAGCTGCTGGTAGCCCTACACAGGCAAATCGCTCATATTTCATGTCGTCGAGCCTACCGCCAAGCAACTTGTTCAGCAACGCTGCCTTCCACGGAAGCGGTGTACCAAATATGCCCTCAATTCGAGCCGTATGAAAGCCTGCCTCCAGGAATAGGCGACTGATACTTGTCATCGTGAAAAATCGAAGGTGAGTTCGATCAAGGACTCCCCATTTTTCATATTCCCATTCGCCTTCAAGAAAATATCTCTTGAATACTGGAAAGTGACGTACATTGGGTATGGAGCATACGACGGCACCGTCAGGTTTCAGTATGTTCGGATTTGACGCAGCACTGCCCATGGATCTACGAGGTGTTCAAGCACATCGTTGCAGACGATACAGTCGATGCTTGAGACAGAGAGTGAGGCCAATGCGACCTCTACGGACTGCTCGATCACCACGTCGAGACACTTGCGGGCCTCCTGCGCCGATTGCGGGTGTATCTCGATTCCGGTGACGTGAGCACCGACTATGTGCTCGCGCAAGAGCGCGCCGAAGGCACCAGCGCCACATCCAAGCTCCACGAAGACTCGTGCATTGGATGGAATGAACGGCAGCATTTCTCTGCGTTGTGCTTGGTAGTAGGACGCGTCGGGTGCATCCGTTGTATGCGACGGGCTCGAACCAGTGGGTGATGGTGACATCTGAGACTTATGATTTCGGGTGATAGGTAAAACACATGGCGACGCTCAATGCACCAATGCCGTTGTTCTGGGTTGCACATTGCTTGTCAGCATTGACGGTTGTTGAGCACTCTGACGTCGGCTATTCCGAACGCGCTACTCCGTGGGACAGACAACTCCTCAACTCCAAAACTTTGCGCGCAAGCCGCTTCGGGCGGCGAATGTGGGTCCGGGTATTGGGGCGCGCCTTTAGCGCATGCTCGCGGAGGCTGCAGGTGACGAGGCTGCGGGCTCGGCCGACGAGACCGGTCGATCGGCCCACTTGCCGGCCTTCACCAGCGCGTCACGCAGCTCGGTGCGCGGGAAGCCCATTTCCTCGGCCAAATGCGCTTGTTTCAGTGCAAGTTCGAACTCGTTCATCTCCAGATAAACCAGACCGATGTTGTATTGGGTGAACGGATTCGACGCGGCCAGCTGCTCTGTGCGGGCCAATTGAGCCTTGGCCTGATCCTTCTTGCCGATCTTGGCCAGATAGCCGGCGTAGATCATGCGAGCGACGGCGTCGTCACCTTTGAAGCGCACCGCGCGCTCCAGCCAGCATTCGACCGTGTAGTTCATGCCCTGGGGTTTGGTGGTCTTTTCGCGATCACCCAGACGGATGGTGGACAGCAAGGCACGGTGGTGGTTGGGAAAGGCGCGCAGCGTGTAGTCGATGTCGCCACCCGGCGTCGAAGATGTCATGCCCTTGGCCAACACTTCGACAACAGCCTTGAAATGGTTGTCCTCCACGACGGCCAGGCGGCCCTGCGGGTTGCGGTAGTCAAAGGGGCCATAAGAGTTCGCCAGTTCGCCACAGCTCAGGTCCTGAGCGAAGGCCGGGCTGGCCACATTGCCTGCCATGACCAACATGGCCATCGAGATGAGCTTGATCGGCATTCAGTTTCACTCCTTGCCCTTGCTGTGCCCAGGATGCCCGGAGGCAACGCCCTGCAATGCACAGAGTGAATCGACCCCGAAGGTACGTGGATGGTCAATGGGTCGGCGGATTGGCAGATGTCCACGGGCATGAATGCGATCAATTGAAACACGTCTCGTGAAGTTTGCCCGCCAGAAGTCTGTGAAGAAATTGCCAGGGCATTGGCTGTGCATCGCGCTCGGCCTGCGACCGGGTCGAGATCGCCGACTCCTGCGGGAACATTTCGACATCAGCTGCCAAATAGTGCTTGCAACCCCGTTGCCGCGGGTGACCGGGTCGTTCTGTTGCTGCGCTATGCTCAATCTCGTCGTCGCCGGCACGCTTGCCATGCTGCAGTGCCAGGTCGTCGATGCCGGGTGGGCATCGCTTCAACGGCGCGTCTTCCAGCATGAGCGGGCCCATTTCTGCAAGGATCGAGTGGGCCTTCAATTCTCCTCAGCGCCTGAAATTGGCCCACCCAGATGCCGCCAGATTTGATTCAAGCAATGCATGAGCGAGCCGCACCGGCTTTGACCTCAGGTCAAGGGGCTGCGGGCGCAGAGCTCTCAATTGTCGTCCCCACATTCAAAGAGAAGGACAACGTCGGCGAGCTGGTGAAACGCCTGGAGGTCACGCTTCAAGGCGTGGCCTGGGAGGTGATCTTCGTCGACGACGACTCCCCCGATGGCACGGCCGATACGGTTCGGGCCCTGGCCGCCACAAATCCCCGGGTGCGCTGTGTTCAACGCATCGACCGGCGCGGCCTTTCATCAGCCTGCGTCGAAGGCATGTTGTCCAGCAGTGCCCCGTACGTGGCGGTGATGGACGCCGACCTGCAGCACGACGAGGGCATCCTGCCGGCCATGCTGGCTTCGCTGAAGCAGGAGGACCTGGACATCGTTGTCGGCAGCAGGTACGTGGACGGCGGGGGGCTGGGGCAGTGGGATGAGAGCCGGGCGGCAATCAGTCGCTTTGCCACCAGGCTCAGCCACATGGTGGTTCCGCCCGAGCTCAAGGATCCGATGAGCGGGTTCTTCATGCTGCGCCGGGAGGTGTTGCACCAGTGCGTGCGTCGGCTGTCGGCGCTGGGCTTCAAGATCCTGGTGGACTTCTTTGCCTCGAGCGAGCAACCGCTCCGATTCAAGGAGCTGCCCTACACCTTCCGAAACCGCATTGCCGGCGAAAGCAAGCTCGACAACCAGGTCGCTTGGGACTATGGGATGCTGTTGCTGGACAAGATGATCGGGCACATCGTGCCGGCGCGCTTTGTGGCCTTTGCGCTCATCGGCGGGTTTGGCGTGCTGGTGCACATGGCCGTTCTGACAGCCTTGTACAAGGGCGGCTGGCTCAGCTTTGCCAGCGGGCAGGCCAGCGCCACAACGGTGGCCATGGTGTTCAACTTCGCGTTCAATAACATCATCACCTATCGCGATCAGCAGCTCAAGGGGCTGGCTTGGCTGCGTGGCCTGATCTCGTTCATGCTGGTGTGCAGCGTGGGCGCGATCGCCAACGTGGGAGTGGCCAACTACCTGTTTGACCGCGATGGCGGTTGGGTGGCGTCGGCCCTGGCGGGCATTGTGTTGGGTGCTGTGTGGAACTATGCCGTCACCTCGGTGTACACCTGGGGCAAGGGCAAGAAGACGTGACTGCGTCGTGACAGGTACAAGTTCGGCTTTGTCGTCGGTGCGTGGCATGCGCTGGCCGGCTGCGCGTGGGTCGGAGCTGGCCATTCCGAGCACGCGGATCGAGCAGTTTGTGCTGGTCGTGTTGATCGGACTGGGCCTGGCCGCGCGCTTCTACCATGCCAGCTATGACTTCGATGGCGACGAGATCTTTTCGGTCGAATTGGCAAGCAGGCGATTCACGGAGGTGATCACTCGGTCCCTTGCGGACCGGCCGCACCCGCCTTTGCACAACATCCTTCTGCATTTCTGGATCCAGGTGTTCGGTGCCTCCGAGATGGCGGTGCGCTCCATGGGCGTGCTGTGTTCCGGGCTGTTCCTCCTGGTTGCCCACCAGCTGCTGCGCCGATTCGTGGCGTCGTGGATGGCGCTGGGCTTGCTGGGCATCCTGGCGCTGAGCCCGCTGTTCGTCTACTACGGACAGCAGGTGCGCCCCTATACCCTGGTGGCATTGTTTGCTGCGGCCAACCTGCTGGCGTTCTGCAAGGCGATGGACGAACCGACAAACTGGCGCCGTCTGGGCGCCTGGGCGCTGACTTGTGCGCTGCTGGTCTATACCCAGTACCTTGGTGTTCTTCAAATCGGTCTGGAGGTGGGCCTGGCCATCGTCTGCTGGCGCGGTCAGGCGCTGCGACTGGCCATGCTGGCCCTTGCCGGCTGTTTGACCCTGGCGCCATGGTTCGTCGTGGCAATGGGTCCGGCGGTGGCGGCAGGCCGCGATCCGCTCACCCACATCGGTTGGATCAGCAAGCCACCCGCCCTGGCGCTGTCCTGGATGTTCATGTCCATCTTCGGGTCGCCGCCTGATCTGCAGACCCGGTGGCTGCTCCTCCTGCTGTGTGCGTTGGGCGGGGCCTACCTGATTTCATTGGCCCGACGCAGATGCATACCGGCCGAGCATGCTTTGCTGTTGCTGGTCGGCATTGCGCTGCCGGTTGCGGTCTTCCTGTTGTCGGTGTGGGGACCGAAGCCGATCTTCGCATCGCGCCAACTGCTCGGGCCGGCGCTCGCGTTCGTGGCGGTGGTTGGGTTGGCGATCGCCACGTTGCCAACCGCGTTCGGCGTCGCGATGATGGCCGCCTTGCTGGTCTGGACGGCTGCCTCGTTGCCCGAGGCATTTCCCGAGAACACCAAGCCGCCCTGGCGGACCATCACAGCGCGACTGGCAGAGTCGCGTGGATCGATGCCGGTCGTGGCCAGCGAGGGGTGGGCGCGGGATCCAGTCGACCACTATGCAAGGGCAGGCCTGGTGACCATGCTGGACGACCTGACCGGCAAGCAACGAAGTGGTGCGTTCTTGTTCGTCTGCCGGGTTGCCAAATGCGCTTCGATGGAAACGCCCGAGTTCGCGCCTCGGCAGAGGATCTTGACAGACTGGGTTTGGGGTCGGGAAGGCATTCGGGCCAAGAGCGACAAGGTCGTGCTGTACGAGGTGATGCCTCAACTCGATCGAGGCACGAACTGAGGCTGAACATTGCATGCCGTCGTGATGGTGACCAAGAATTTCGAATTGCACCAATCGAGACGATCGCGGACGGATACCGGCTCACGCTGTCATGGAGCATCAATTGAACACTGAACAAGACCTGTTGGCACTGGTTGACGAGACCCTGAACCTGGGTGGGCGATCTGCCGCGTTCAAAGCACAGACGCCACTGCTCGGCGCCGTGCCCGAGCTCGACTCCATGGGCGTGGTTGCGCTGATCACGGCCTTCGAGGACCGGTTGGGGCTGACCATTGACGACGACGAGATCGATGGCGCGGTCTTCGAAACCTGGGGAACGCTGCTCGACTTCTTGCGCGGCAAGTTGGCGGCTTGAGCCTGGCGCTGCTGGCTCGTCAGCGGGGGTCGACGCGGATGTTGTCGAGCAGCGTAGCCAACTCTGCGGTTCGCGCGCGGCGCGAATGCAACTCGGCAGCGGCTCTCGACGCACCGGCGGCAGCCCCGCTGCGAAGGTCACCGATGAAGGCACGCAGGGCCTTGGCGATGGCCTCGGCATCCGTGATGTCGCACAGGCTGCCTGCCCGTGCAGCGCGCAGTGCCTCTGCCGTGTTGCCGGCAGGGTCGGTCAACGCGAGGATGGGCTGCCCCGCACGCAGGTACTCGTAGAGCTTGGCAGGAATCTGGTGGTTGCACATGGCCGCCTGAAACAGCAGCAAGCCGTCGGCGCACAGCATCTCCCGCAGGGCGTCCCGGTAGGCCACGGCCGGTGCAAGTTGAACGATGTCTGCAATGTCCAGGGCCGCCAGCGTCTGAGCAAATTCTGCTTCGTTGCCAGATGCGCGCAGCACGACCTGGAGCGTGCTTGCAGAGATCTCGCCGGCGCACTTCAGCGTTGCCAGTGCGGCAAAGAACGGCTCAGGGTCGCGTTCTTCGGGATACAGCACGCCGCTGTGAATGAGCGTCAATTGGCCCTGCGCGCCCAGCGATCGGCGATCAAGCCCAGACTCGGCGTCGATGAAGTTGTCTTCGTCGTAGCCGTTTTCGATGATGGCCCACAGCGATTTGGGCTGGGCCGGATAGCGCTCGGCGTACATTTCCAGCGCACCTTGTGTGGTGAACACGGCCTTCGTGCAATGCCGCACCACGGCACCTTCCAGCCAGCGATTGAAGCGCCACGTCATCGGATCGCGAGGGAATTCCGGATCGGTCATGTTGTCGCGAAAGTCGGCGACCCATGGCAGGCCGCTGAGGCGAGCCAGTGTCAGGGCGATCATGTGTGCGGTCGGAATCGGGAAGGTCGACATGATCACCGAGGGACGCTGTTGCCGAATGATCTGCAACCCTCGCCATACGCCCGCCGGCCACCAGGACACCCAGCGGTCGGGAATGGACATCGGGCGCAGGTAGCGGCCTCCAATCGATAGGTGCTTGGCCGTGTCCAGTGCGAAGGCTCGTTCGATCTGCAACCCGGGTGGGATGTCGCCCAGTTGGCCGTTGTCGACCCGTTCGTGGGCGCGCGGGTCCGCTGTCAGCACGATGGGTTCCCAACCGTGATGCCGCAGGTAGGCCGAGAACTTCAACGTCCGCTGGATGCCGCTGCTGCCGGCGGCAGGTGGGTAGTGGTAGGCAACGATCAGCACCTTCCGAGTGCCAGGGGTCATGGGCAACGCGGTCACAGGTCGAATGCCATGGTTTCGGAATACAGATAGTCGATCTGTTCGTCCTGCAGCGTTTCGCTGAGATACAGGGGGGGATTGAACCCCGACCGGATGACGGACGGCCATGGCTTGGGGCCCCAAACGCGACGTTCGACCAGGGTGCCCAGCATGCCGCGCAGCAGCAGATGCCTCGAGAGCCTGTGCCATCCCGCGCTCATCAGGTCGCGGTCGCTGACATGGAGGATCTCGGCGGCTGGCAATCCCTTGAAGTGGCGACGCTTGTAGATCACGTGGCACCAGGCGCCGGGCCGGCCGATCAGCACATGTTGCAGCCAGGGGAAGCGCAGATGGTCTTCGTAGACCTTCAGCGCATGGCCAATCAAGCGTTGTGTGATGGTCGAGGTGTCGCTGATGAGGGTCATCCCGTCGAACACCGGCCAAGGCAGGTTGAGAGCCGCCACCTGTTGATTATCGAGCGGCCTGAACTTGAGGAACTGCAGCATGCCAACCACCACCTTGGTGGGAGAGAAGTCCGTGAAGTGGAAGCCCTTCTGCGCCACGACCGCCATCGCCAATCGCATGCTGTGCTGGCGGTGGCTGTCCAGCACGCACCAACTGGTGATGTTGCAGACTTTCTCGGCCCGCCCTTCGATCAAGCGATCTGCGTAGAACGTGCCGATGCCTCCAACGATCTGCCCTTGTTCGCGGATCACGAAGCCGTGATTCGGTTGCCCGGGCATCCAGGGTGTGATGAAGCCATCCACCCACTGCTGGGGCGATCGCGACGGATCCAGGTGCTGATGCAGGAAGGCAGCGAACTCCGGCAATGTGTCCGCGGTCACGGGCTCGAGTGTCGGGCGTGCCATGAGGTCAGCGTTTGATCGCACGGCACTGGCAGGTGCCTGGGCCCGTGATCACCATTGGCGCAGCCATGCAAGCCCCCAGTCGACCACCCTGGAGCGCAAGGCATCTGACGAGAAAGTGTGATCACCCTCCGGCAGATCATGGCGCAACGTGTTGTGCTCGGCCAAGGCCTTCTGCCAGGCAGGTGACGCCGCGACCAACGCGTCGAATTCGCGCGCGATCAGGTCGCGCCCACTCAATACCAGCATCAGGCGTCCATTGAATCGCTGTAGTCCCAGCAGCAGACTATCGGTCAGCGGCAGCGTTCGCGGGATGACCTCACCGGTCAATTCGGCAGGCCCGGCGACGCCACCGCCAGGCATCGACCCGCTGCCGGCTTGTCGCACCAATCCAAGGGCAGACTTGAGAGACGTCATTGGATTGAATTGCCCGCTGAATACCTTCTTCCACAGGCTGGGCTGCAGCAGCCGCTCGACATAGTAGTGGCGCAGCACCGTCTGGGCCTGCAGCGACTCTGTGCGGACCCAAGGGTTGAGCAGAACGGCGCCTTTCACGCGGGGGTCTCGTCCGGCATAAAGAAGGATTGCCGAAGCCGCGTCGCATTCGCCCCAGAGCACGATCTCGTCCAGTTCAGGAGCCTCGCGCACCAGTACATCGATGGCGCTGCGAATGTCGGCGTCGACGCCCAGGAAGCCTTGGAACTCGCCCTGCGAATCGCCCATGCCACGGTAGTCGAAGCGCAGTACCGCATGGCCGCTGTCGCACAACTTGCGCGACCACAACGTGAGTTGCCGGTGACCGCCCGCGCGGTACTGCGGGCCACCGCCCACCACGATCACGATGCCGCGGCGCAGCGGCTTGACGGGCTTGTGGAGGATGCCGATCAAGTTGCTGCCTTCGCAGTCGAACGTCAGCGCGAGTTCGCTCATGCGGCGTCGGCCCAGGCCCGTAGCCAGAAGGTGGTCTGCTCGATCGCTTCGGGCGCGTACACCCTTTCATGCACCTGCCAGAACGCAGGGCCGGTGAACGCCTGCGCGTCGACACAAACGCCGGGGCCAAGCCATTGTTCCAGCAACTTCCGACTGCCTGGGTTGAGCTCACGTTTCTCGGGGCTGGAGTTTTCCAGCCACAGAAGTCGTGTTCCGGACGGCGGAACCTGCTGATCGATCCGGGCCGAGTCGATCGCGGCCGCCAACGCGGGGTGGATCTCGTAGCCGGCCACCTCCACCGACTTGCCGCCGGCCAATGTCGCGCGCATCGACGCCGTGGTTTCCTTCTGCACATCGGCTCGATCCATGTTGGCGGCGATGCGGACACGGAAGAACTGCGTGAGGTGCGATTTGCCGTCGATCACCGGCTGCCAGAGCATCAGCGCCAGCTTGGCGTCTTCTGTGGACGCATGCAAGTTGGCCGCGAGCAGGGCGCCCAGCCGGATGCCCCAGATCGCGCGGCAACCGCCGGCCTGGGCATCGAGCCAGGCCTTGCCAGACGCAAGGTTGTCCAGCCACAAGGCCCAGCGGGCGTCAACAAACCCGAGTTCGCTGTCTCCGGTGCCGATCAGGTCGAGCACCAAGGTGCCGAAGCCAATCTCCGACAAGGCGCGCGCCTGCAGCGTGATCATGCTGCGGCAGCGGTTCATTTCTTCGTTGAATGGGAGGGCGCACAGCACATGGCCCCGCGTTCGACCGGTCTCCGCTGGACGGTGATGAACCGCGAACAGGCGCCCGGCCGGCGTGTCGAGGAAGAAGGGTTCACTGATCACGAGGTGTACCAATGCAGTGATTGCCAGCGATCAGTTGCCTGCGCACAGCATGAATCGGTGATCTTCAGGGCGCGCTCTTTCGGCGTTGCAGATAACCGGCCATCGCAGCGAGCGTTCCAAGGTTGTCGATGGTCAACTCTTCGGCTGGAATGCTGAAAGCGTACTCGGCTTCGAACCAGGCGATGAGTTCAAGCAGGCCAGCCGAATCGATCAGGCCCGTGGCCGGAATAACCTCATCGGATCCCAGATCGCTGGCATCCGAGCCGAGTGTTTCAGCGATGGCCATGACTTTGGCCTTGATGTTGGCTTCGATGGCCTGAGGGTCCAGGTTCAAGGTTGACTCCAGCGGCAGAATGGGGAAGCTGTTCAGGCAGCGGTCTTGGGTGGGGTCGACAGCTTCTTCAGCAGCGTTGCCACCTCGCCACCGTGCAGTACGCGGTGATCATAGGTGGCACCGAGCACGCCGCGGCCGTCGGTGTCCACCGTGTGCGCCACCATCAGCGCGGTGTTCGGCGCCAGGATCGGCACGTGGCGCAGCACCTTCCAGCGTGACATGCTCGAAAATCCAATGGTCGCGCCCTGCAACTCCGCGGGCTTCAGCGCATGGGCGGCAGCACGTCGCTGCACATCGACCAGGTGCGTCACGAAAGGCGCCTCGCCCAACGCGAGGGCGTTGCGTACCACCGCCAGGTACAGCACGTCACCGGCTTGCACCGTAAAGCCCAGGTTGACCTGGTTGAACTCGTGTCGCTGCTCGCCCAACACCGTGGCGTTGAATCGGGGCGATTGCGCGGCCAGCTCGACCAGACGCCAAGCCATCAATGGCAGCATCGGATTGAGCAGCAGTTTGCGCTGCTGTCCAAACGCAGCGGCATGGCGTTCCCAGGCGGCGTGGTCGCAGGCCAGCTCAATGTAGCCCGGAACTGCCGTGTCGCGCTGCCAGGTGACGGTGTGGAGCATGCCGCGCTCGTGGCTGGCCAGGGGGTGAAGGGTGCCTTCCACTTCGGGCCGGACCTGATTCACCGACGACGGCTTGGCTGCCGCGCTGGCGGACGCTGACATGCCCTTCGCCGCGACGTGCCGGCGAACGTCGTCGGCACTGAGTCGATCGCCACTTGCGATGACGGAGGCCGCATCGAGGCCGTACTCACGCAACAAGGCCATGGCCTTGGCCGTGGGCGTTCCGGTCGCGCCTGAAGCCTGGGCCGACTCCTGGGCAGCGGCCTCGATGGGAACGGCTTCATCGGCCGTGGCGCCCAGCCACATCAGCACGCTGCCGACGCACACCATCGCATCGATCTCGCCGTTCACCGAAAGGACATGGCCGGCCACCGTTGCCTCGACATCGAGCACCGCCTTGTCCGTCTCCACCGACGCGACGATCTGGCCGGCCGCCACGAGGTCGCCCACCGACACGCGCAATTCGACGAGCTTGACTTCGTCGTCATTGTTGTTGATGCGCGGAACGTGAACGGAGACAGCCATCGCAGTGTGTCCTGGAGCCGAGGCGGCTCAGAAGAGATCGAGAACCTTGTCGACGATGCGCCGCTCGTCGGGCAGCTGGGCCAGCTCGAGGCTGCGGGCCGCGGCAATCGGTACGGCGGGCATGCCCACGCGAACGATGGAACCGCGGTAGCCGGCTTCGGCCAGCATGGCCAACAATTCGGCGCCGACACCATATTCGTGATGCGACTCTTCGATCACGGCAATGCGTGCATGTGGCAGCAATGCGTCGAGCAAGGTGCGGCGCGGCAGGGGCGCCAGCAAAGCCGGCGCAACAATCTGCACGGACAGTTCCTCGTCGCGCCTCAGCATGTCGGCGGCGCGCTCGACCACGGGCAGCATTCCGCCGTAACTCACCAGGACCACATCGGGTACATCGCTGCCGCCACGAAGGGTGGGAAACAAATGTGCACCCTGATCCGAGTCATGGGCGCGAACCACCGCGTAGTCGCCCGGCGACTGCGCCTCGCTGTAGAGCAGCTTGTGCTCGAGGAAGACCGTTGGGTTGGGCCAACGGGTATTGGCATCAACCAACAATTGACCGACGTTGTGGCGATGGCTGCCATACAGGACGGTCAGGCCTGGAACCGACACCAGCAGGTTCTCCATGCTCTGGCTGTGGGTCGGCCCATAGCCGCGCCGCCCACCACAAGGCGTGCGCAGGATCATCGGCACGGCACAGTCGGGAAACATGCCTGGAAACTTGACGGCGTGGTTGTACAACTGATCCATGCACAGCGTCACGAAGTCAGCGAACATGATTTCGACGATGGGCCGCTTGCCTGCCATTGCCAGGCCAATGCCGGCGCCGGTGATACCGGCTTCACTGATGGGTGTGGAAATCACCCGGCCTTTGAAGGTCTCCGAAAGGCCGGCTGTCACTTTGAACGCGCCGCCGTAGGGTTCGTGGAGGTCTTCCCCGAGCAAGATCGCTTCGGGTGTTGCTTCGAGCAGCCGGCGCAACGCGATGTTGATCGCGGTGCGCACATTGCTGGCCGCGGCTGTTTGAGCCAATTCAGGCCGATCTGGCAGGGCCGCGCGGAAGCCGTGTTGCGGCACCGTGGCGAAGCACGAAGGCGGTGAGGCCAGCGCTTCTGTCTCGATCTGCTGCACGAAGCGACGATTGCGGACCTCGATGTCGACACGTGTGGCCTCGTCGAGCCGACGGCCCATCGCCGCGAGAGGGTCTCGGAGCTCAATACGTTGGCGTTCTTCCGTGGGGCGAAGATCGTCCCCCTTGCTGTGTGGTCCCAGCCGGCCGGTATCGATGACCAGCATGCCAGGGCCGGCGCCATCACGCAGCGTGGCGACGATCTCGTCGACCTTTCGAGCGAAGTCCGGCGAGGCATCATCAAGCCGCCAGGTGCGCAGACCAAATGCACTGCCGCGCGCCTCGATCGAGCCACCGAGGGTTTCGCACGTTGCGGTCGTCTGAGCGATGCCGTTGTTCTCGACCACGAACAGCACGGGCGCTCTCCAGATCGAGGCCAGGTTCATGCTCTCGTAAAGCAGGCCTTCGCCGAGCGTGCCATCGCCAATCATGATGGCCACCAGCGCACGACTGGAGCGTTGACGGCGCTCCAGCGCCAATCCTGTGCCGATGGCTGTCATGCCAGCTTGTACGCCGTTGCTGTGGAAGTGCCGGTAGGCGATGTGTTGGCTGCCGCCGTATCCGCCGCAAACGCCGGCCTCCCGGCCCATGATTTCAGACACCAGGCCCAGGAAATGCCCAGAGTAGGACATGAAGTGGCCGTGGTTGCGGTGGTTCGACAGTACGACGTCGTCGGGGTCGTTCAGGGCTCGAACCACGGCAAGCTGGCACAGTTCCTGGCCCAGGCAGGTGTGCGTCGTTCCCGACAACATTCCGCGCCCAAACAGATCGAGGATCAATTGCTCGGTCAGCCGCACCAAGTGGCCGAAGGCAAACAAGCTGGGCTCGTCCAGTCCGATGCGAGGCTTGCCGCAAGCGTCACGCGTGAAGCCTGGAATGTCGTGCAGTGTCAGGGTGGGGTCGAGGCAGGTCATTGTCAACAGATGAGTATGCCAAACGGAAGTGTTGATTCGCTGGCATAGGCGCCATGCCGAGCGGTGCCGGGCGACATGGCGCGGCAGTACGTCACGAATGCCAACCTAGCTGGGCCGATGTCTCCTCGGCGCTATGGACATGCCGGTGGCCGGGCCGGGCGATCTGGGTTGGTTTTCTAACGTTGGGCCCATCGCGCTGGTGCCGCGTCCCTGAGCTTCGCGGTGCAACGCATTCACGTTAAGGTTTTGGTCTGAAGGGCTTGGGGCCGTCAATGCCCCCTGATTCGTGGGGGGGCAGCGCCAAACGTGAGGACCGAATCGTGCACGGTGCCTCGACCAGCGCATAGACTCCGCAAAATGTCCACGTGCATGGGGAGTACTTCAATGAAATCGGTCATGTTGGCGATTGCCGCCGTCGCGTCACTTGTTGCGACACACCACGCATTTGCGCAGGCTGTTTGCCCTACCGGAACGCCGGCAACCGGGCTTGGCAATCTGGTCGCTGGGCGGACGATGTGCGCGGCAAGGGCGGGGGAGCGCTGGCAAGAGTTCCATCAGGGGGTCGGTGGTGGAGCCCTTGTCGACTGGAAGCTGGGCCCAGGACACGCGGTTGACCCCACCGAAACTGTTGGAACATGGTCCACAGACGATGGCAACTCGCTGCTGACGCACAGCTATACCGGTGGGCCGAGCTACACGTGGCTTGTTTGCATCAATGGAGGCGTCTTGACGTTGGTGTCGACTGGCTCCGCAGGGACCGTGTCCGGTGTGACACTGCTGAACGGTCAAGTGCAGTGCCCCTGAAACGTGAATGAGGTCGAACCAAGCCGAGCCCGAATGTGCTTGTTCTGGCTTCGCTCAACGATGTCGGCGTTGACCTTCTGCATGAGGGATGGCCTCCCTCAGTCTTCTTGATTTCGACGTGATGCGCGCTCGCGCGCTGCTGATTGGTTACCTGATCTTTGTGGTCTACGGGAGCTTGGTGCCGTTGGACTTCAAGGCAGTGCCGATTGCCGTGGCCTGGCAGCAGTTCCAGGCCATGCCGTATCTCAGTCTGGGCGTCGAATTTCGCGCCGATTGGGTGGCCAATGGCGTGCTCTACTTGCCGCTTGGTGCGTTGCTTGCGCTGACACTGTCCAACCGCGATGGGCGACTGTTGCCAGTGGTCGGTGCGCTGGGTGTTGTCACCAGCGCCGCTATCGCCGTCAGTGTGGAGTTCGTGCAGTTGTACTTCCCGCCGCGGACCGTATCGGTCAACGACGTGATGGCGGAATGCATTGGTGGCACCCTCGGTTTGGTGCTGGTGCCGATGTTCAGGGGCCCCATCAACCGTGTTCGGGATGGTTGGTTCACGGGCGGCGCGCGGTTCGCCAGTCGCGCGCTCGAGGTCTACGCGGCAGGCTATGTCGCACTGAGCTTCTTTCCATACGACCTGCTGTTGTCCCGCAGCGAGATCGCCGACAAAGCGGTGTCGAACATGTGGGGCTGGCTGTTTGCGCACGATGAGCGGGGCGTCTTCCTGATCATCGTCCAGTTGCTGGTTGAACTGGGGCTGGTGGTTCCGCTGGGGGTGCTTTTCGGGCAACTGGCAGCACCGCGGCTCGCCAGCCTGCCTATTGCGGCGGTGCTCGGGGTGCTGCTGGGCCTGTTCATCGAACTCGGACAGTTCTTCGTGGCGTCGGGTGTGAGCCAAGGTGCATCGCTGGCCAGCAGAGGTCTGGGGGTGGCCTTGGGCGTGGTGCTCGCAAGGCATCTGGCGCGGGGCGGCATCGAAGGTCTGCGGCAGCTGGCTCGCCGCTCGGCGTGGATGGTTGTGCCGGCCTACGTCCTGCTGCTGCTGGCCGTGAATGGTTGGTTTCACCGGCCCTGGCATGGGTTGAGCGGCGCTGCCACCGCCTGGGCCGACTTGCGGCTGATGCCCTTCTACTACCACTACTTCACGACCGAGGCGGCGGCCCTTTACAGCCTGGGCAGTGTGGCCTTGATGTACCTGCCGATCGCGCTGATGGGATGGGTGTTCCGCTTCCGGGTCGCGAGCACGCTGGGCGTGATCGTTGGGGCGGCCGCGGTCGTCGAGACCAGCAAGCTCTTTCTCACCGATCTGCACCCCGATCCGACCAACCTGCTCATCGCCCCGGCCGCTGCTTGGCTGGCTCTGGCTGCGGCTTCGCTGGCGGAGCGCCCCGTTGCACAGCCCGACACCTTGGCCAGCGCTGCGCCGCCGCACGACACGGGCCGGCCGCTGGCATGGATCGGCCTTCTGGCAGTTCTGCTCATCGTCGCGCTGTGCACCTGGCAGTTTCCGGCGTTTAGCGTGTTGCTGGGGGCCTTGCTGGCGGGCTCGGTCGTGGCGGTGTGGGTGACGCCCTTGGCTGCCTTGGCGATCATTCCGGCCGCACTCCCGATGCTGGATTTGGCGCCCTGGACTGGCCGCTTCTACTGGGATGAATTCGATCTGCTGCTGGCGGCCTGCCTCGCAGTGGCCTGGTACCGCTTGCGGGAGTCGGCCGACGATCGGTTGGCAACGCGGTGGCCGAATCGAGTGTTTGGGCTGGTGGCCGCGAGCCTTGCCATCAGCTCGGTGATGGCGATGCTGCCCTGGCGTGGCCTCGGCGTCGACGATTTCTACCGCTACGACAGCCCCTTCAACCCCCTGCGCATCGCCAAGGGAGCGGTGTGGGCGTGGATGTTCGTCGCGGTCTACGGCAAGCTGAGTGCAAACGGTGATCGACGCGATCGGTTGCTGGGATCGGGCATGCTGGTCGGCCTGGCCTGGACCGTCGCGTTTGTGGCCTGGGAACGCGGCGCGCAATCCGGCTTGTTCGACTTTGCTTCGGACTTCCGGGTGAGCGGGCCGTTCTCGCCCATGCACAAAGGTGGCGCATACCTGGAGTGCTACCTGGTGATTGCAGCGGCCTTTGCTCTGCGCTTGGCACTGGTGGGCGTACAGGCATGGGCTCGGTTTCTGGGCGCGGTGCTGACGCTTGGCGCCGTGTACGCTGTGATGGTCACCTACTCTCGCAACGGCTATGCCGCACTGTCGGTGACCTTGCTCTTGATTTGGTTCGCGTATCGGCGCCGCCTGGCCGGACGTGGCACAGCCGCCTGGTCTCGCGCAGCGGTGATCGTGGGTGTTGTTGCCGTGGTGGCCGCCGTGCTGACCGGATCGTTTGCCCGCGAGCGGCTTGCCGAGAGCGGGCGTGACCTGGGCATCCGGTGGTCGCATTGGACCGATGCCTTGTCGATCCGTGACGATGCCTGGCTGGCGCAGCTGTTTGGCGAGGGCCTGGGGCGCTATCCGGAGCGCCATTTCTGGCGCAGCCATGAACAGGTGCATGCAGCCGCGTACCGCTTGATGCGTGAGGGCAACAACGGCTTCCTTCGGTTGGGCCCAGGCGCGACCTTGTATTTGGACCAGATCATCGAGGCACCGGTGACCCACTCCATGACACTCTCGGCCGATGCGCGCGCCTCCGCTGCCGGCACGGCATTGGCGGTGTCCGTGTGCAGGAAGTGGTTGCTGACGTCGCAGGGCTGTGTCCATGCTGGCCTTCCCGTGCGGCAGTCCCAGGGCTGGCAGCACGTCGAAACCTCGATTGACCTCTCCCCGCTGCTTGCCAGCCAGCGAGGTCTTGTTCCCTTGCCCTTGCCCTTGACGTTGTCGGTGTCCACGCCGCAAGGTCCTGGCACGCTCGACGTCGACAACCTGCAGCTGCAAACGGTTGCCGGCGCCAACGCAGTGACCAACGGATCGTTCGAATCGGGCATGGATCGGTGGTTCTTCACGACCGACGTCGATCCGCCTTGGCACATCCACAGCCTCCCGCTGACGGTGCTGTTCGAGCTGGGTTGGTTTGGTGCAATCGCTTGGACGGTGTGGCTGGGCCTCGCTGTGGTCACGGGGTGGCTTCGTCTGCGCGAGGGAAACCTTGCGTCGTCGGTTGCGTGGCCGGCGTTGATCGGGATGCTCGTTTGCGGCTCGGTCAACTCACTGATCGATGCGCCGCGCTTTGTGTGGCTCCTGGTGGTGTTGTCTTGGCTGGCCATGGGCGCTGATCTGTCGGCGGGCAAGCGTTCCGCGGGCACATCGCCGTCAACACGGTGACGGCTGAGACATCCGTCTCAAAGGCGATCGGATGCTGCACAAGGCTCATGACCGCGCTCCCTACAATGCATCCAGAGGCTGATCGCGGTGCGTGCCGTAGCCTTCGAAATAGCCGATGTGTCGTGCGTGTGCGGTGTCCAACGATGAGCCCGGCAACGTTCTCCAAAAAAGCGTGAAATGCTCATGGGACACAACGTTCACTTGTGCGCTGGACGGCGCACCGATACACCACCATGCCTGAATCCACACTGCTTCATCTGCTGAGCGCGAACGCGGCGAGCCGGACACCTGATGCGCCGGCCCTGACTGCGCAGGCGGCAACCTTGAGTTACGCCGAACTCGATGCCGCTGTGAAAGCCTTCGCTTCAGGTTTGATGGGGTTGGACTTGCGGCGAGGTGAGCGTGTCGGCATCTACCTCGAGAAACGGTTCGAGACTGTGATCGCCAGCTTTGGGGCGCCGGCGGCGGGCGGCGTGTTCGTGCCGATGAACCCGCTGCTCAAGCCTGAGCAGGTGGCCTTCATCGCGCAAGACTGTGAAGTTCGTGTTCTGGTGACATCGCCAGAGCGCTTGGCCCAACTCGCGCCGAGCCTGGCGTTGTGCCCGGCCTTGCGCCAGGTCGTGCTGACCAGCGCGCCCATCGAGGCAGTGGGTTTGCCCGGTGTGTTGACGTTCTCGGCTGGGCCGATCTGCTGGCTGCGCCAACTCGGCCGGGCCACCGCGTCATCGACACCGACGTCTGTGCCATCCTTTACACCTCCGGCTCCACGGGCAGGCCCAAGGGCGTGGTGCTGTCCCACCGCAACATGGTGGCTGGCGCGAAGAGCGTCGCCTCCTATCTGGAAAACCGGCCATCCGACACCTTGCTCGCGGCGCTGCCGCTGTCCTTCGATGCTGGTTTCAGCCAGCTCACCACGGCGTTCCACAGCGGTGCGCGCGTGGTGCTGCTGAACTACCTGATGCCCCGCGATGTGCTCAAGGCCATGGAGCGTGAGAAGGTCACCGGCCTCACGGCCGTGCCGCCGCTGTACATCCAGCTGTCTGCGTTGGAATGGCCCGCGTCGATCAACGACAACTTGCGCTACTTCGCCAACACCGGTGGGCGCATGCCGCGCGAGACCTTGACGCTGCTGCGCCAGCGCGTACCCGAGGCCAAGCCCTTCCTCATGTATGGGTTGACCGAGGCCTTCCGCTCGACCTACCTGCCGCCGGAGGAGGTGGACCGCCGGCCCGATTCCATCGGCAAGGCCATCCCCAACGCCGAAATCTTGGTGCTGCGTGAAGACGGCACACCGTGTGCCGTGGACGAGCCCGGTGAACTGGTGCACCGTGGCGCTTTGGTCGGCCTGGGCTACTGGAACGACGCCGAGAAGACGGCCGAGCGCTACAAGCTGTTGCCGGGGCGCGAACCTGGTTTGATGCTGCCCGAATATGCGGTGTTCTCGGGCGACAACGTTCGCCGTGATGCAGAAGGCTTCCTCTATTTCATTGGTCGACGCGACGAGATGATGAAGACCTCGGGCTACCGCGTGAGCCCCACCGAGGTGGAAGAGATCCTGTATGCCACCAAACTGGTGGGTGAGTGCGTGGCCTTTGGCGTGGACCACACCACGCTGGGCCAGGTGATACAGGTGATCGCCACAGCGCCGGACGGCTCTGCTGCGCTGGATCTGCCCGCGCTGCTGGCCCAATGCAAGGCGCACATGCCCGCCTACATGGTGCCCGCCGGCATCGAGCCGATGGCCGGGCCCTTGCCTCGCAATCCCAACGGCAAGATCGATCGCAAGCTGCTGTCGACTCAGTGGGTCGAGCGCCGTGACGCGGCCTGATGGCGCTGGCGCACGCGCCTTGAGTTGCCGGTGCGCTTGTGATCAGGCGCGGTAGTAGCCGCGATACCACCGCACGAACCGTTCCACGCCTTCTTCGATGGGCATGGCGGGCTTGAAGCCGGTCCAGCGCTCCAGCTCGGATACATCGGCGAAGGTGGCCGGCACGTCGCCGGGCTGCATGTCCATCAGTTGCTTGATGGCCGTCTTGCCCACCGCCTTCTCGATGGCCTCGATGAAGGCGATCAGCTCCACCGGCCGGTTGTTGCCGATGTTGAAGAGGCGGTAGGGCGCCTGGCTGCGACCCGGGTCTGGTTGTGCGGGCTGATGATCGAGGTTGGCCGCGGGAGGGCGGTCGAACACGGCCAAGACACCGGCCGCGATGTCGTCGATGTAGGTGAAGTCACGGACCATCTTGCCGTGGTTGAACACCTGGATCGGCTCGCCCGCGATGATCGATTTGGTGAACATGAACAGCGCCATGTCAGGCCGGCCCCAGGGCCCGTAAACGGTGAAGAAGCGCAGCCCCGTGGTGGGCACCCGGAACAGATGGCTGTAGGTGTGCGCCATCAACTCGTTGGACTTCTTGGTGGCCGCATACAGGCTCACCGGGTGGTCCACGCTGTGAGTCTCGGAGAACGGCATCTGCGTATTGCCGCCATACACGCTGGAGCTGGACGCGTAGACCAGGTGCCGGATCTGCCCCTGCCGCCGACGGCAGCCTTCCAGGACGTTGAGGAAACCCACCACATTGCTTTCGATGTAAGCGTGCGGGTTGGTCAGTGAGTAGCGCACGCCGGCCTGGGCCGCGAGGTGAATCACCGAATCGAAGACATGCCGGTCGAACAGTGCGGCCATGCCGTCACGGTCGGCCACGTCCAGGCGCTCGAACGAGAAGCCGGGCCGGCTGGTGAGCCGCGCCAGGCGGTCGAGCTTGAGCTGCGGGTCGTAGTAGTCGTTGAGGTTGTCGATGCCGACGACCTTCTCGCCGCGATCGAGCAGCAACTGGGCGACGTGCAGTCCGATGAAGCCGGCGGCACCGGTGAGCAGGATGGTCATTGGGGTGTTGTGCGTCCGGCCAAACGGCCGCGGGCCGCTCCTGTGGGATGATGATTCTGGCGGGCGGCGGGCGGTCTGCCGCGGCCAAAAGCGTGGCATGCACCACAGACACCCGTCATGCAGTGCAGCCACTGCGCGTTCGGCGTGCAGAATCCAAGCGCTCGGGGCGGCTGCCGCCAACGAGACTCCTGATGGGTCGCATGAAGATCACCGTTGTTGGCGCGGGCTATGTAGGGTTGGTGACCGGCGCTTGCCTGGCTGAGATGGGCAACCATGTGATGTGCCTGGATGTCGATCAGCGCAAGATCGAGGGTCTGCGTGCGGGCAACCTGTCCTTGCACGAGCCCGGCCTTGCCGAGATCATCCAGCGCAATGCGGACGCGGGCCGCTTGCAGTTCACCACCGATGCGGCCGCTGCGGTGGGGCACGGCACGCTGCAATTCATCGGCGTGGGCACGCCGCCCGACGATGATGGCTCGGCCGACCTGGGGCACGTGCTGGCCGCTGCAGCCAACATTGGCCGGCACATGACCGTCTACAAGGTGATCGTGGACAAGAGCACCGTGCCCGTGGGCACGGCGGACAAGGTGCGCGCCGTCATCGCCGACTGCCTGCGCGACCGCGGCATCGCGGTGGACTATGCGGTGGTGAGCAACCCCGAGTTCCTGAAGGAAGGCGCGGCGGTGGACGACTTCATGCGCCCGGACCGCATCATTGTTGGCGCCGACGATGAGCGGGCCACGCAGCTGATGCGCGCCGTGTACGCGCCCTTCATGCGCAACCACGACAAGCTGGTGCTGATGGATGTGCGCAGTGCCGAATTCACCAAGTACGCGGCCAATGCCATGCTGGCCACGCGCATCAGCTTCATGAACGAGTTGGCCTTGCTGGCCGACAAGGTGGGTGCCGACATCGAGTGGGTGCGCCGCGGCATTGGCAGCGATCCGCGCATTGGCACTCAGTTCCTGTATGCCGGCACGGGCTATGGCGGCTCATGCTTCCCGAAGGACGTGAAGGCGCTGGTGCACACCGGCGAGATCAATGGCGTGAGCCTGGGTGTGCTGCGCGCAGTGGAGGCCGCCAACGAGCGACAGAAGACAGTACTGGTGGACCGCGCGGTAGCGCGCTTTGGCGAAGACCTGAGCGGCCGCGTCTTCGCGCTGTGGGGCCTGGCCTTCAAGCCCAACACCGACGACATGCGCGAAGCGCCCAGCCGCGTGATCATTGAAGAACTCACCCGGCGCGGCGCCAGTGTGCGCGTGTATGACCCCGTGGCGATGGACGAAGCCCGCCGGGTGCTGAACAACCTGCCCGGCATCACCTTTGTGGCCAATCAGTCCGCTGCGCTCGAAGGCGCCGATGCTCTGCTCGTCGTGACGGAGTGGAAAGAATTTCGCAACCCCGACTTCGACTTCATCAAGGCCACCTTGAGGCAGCCAGTGATACTCGACGGGCGCAACCTTTACGACCCTGCCTTGATGCGCAGCTTTGGCATCGACTATGCCGGCATCGGACGCGGCACGAGCCACTGATCATTGTTCCGAGGCACATTCATGCTGATCAAGAAAGCCATCTTTCCCGTCGCCGGCCTGGGCACGCGCTTCCTGCCCGCCACCAAGGCGCAGCCAAAGGAAATGCTGCCCGTGGTGGACAAGCCACTGATCCAGTACGCCGTGGAAGAAGCCTATGCCGCCGGTGTGCGCGAAATGATCTTCGTGACCGGGCGCCACAAGCGGCCCATCGAAGACCACTTCGACATGACCTACGAGCTGGAGGTGGCGCTCGAACAAGCCGGCAAGCAAGAACTGCTGGACGTGGTGCGCAAGGTCAAGCCAGACGACATGGAATGCATCTACGTGCGGCAGGCCCAGGCGCTGGGTCTCGGTCATGCGGTCTTGTGCGCCCAACGGCTGATCGGCAACGAGCCCTTTGCGGTCTTGCTGGCCGATGATCTGATGGTGGGCAAGCCGCCCGTGCTGGCGCAGATGGTGGAGCAGTTTGCCGAGTGGCGCGCGTCCATCCTGGCCGTGCAGGAGGTGCCCGCCGAGCACACGCGCCGCTACGGCATCGTGGCCGGCACGCCGGTGAGCGACCGCATGATCGACGTGCAGCGCATTGTGGAGAAACCCGACCCGGCCGAGGCACCTTCGCGTCTGGGTGTGGCGGGCCGGTACATCCTCACACCCGGCGTGTTGCACGAGATCGCCACCCAACCGCGCGGCGTGGGCGGCGAGATCCAACTCACCGATGGCATCGCCTCACTGCTGCGTCGCGAAAAGGTGTTTGCCTACCGCTATGAAGGCACGCGCTATGACTGTGGCAGCAAGGAAGGGTTCTTGCAGGCCAACGTCGAGCTGGCGCTGGATCACCCCACGCTTGGACCGGGATTCCGTGCATATCTACAGGATCTGGCCAAGGCACGGGCGTTCTAGCTTGGTCTGCGCCCATTGATTGAGGATCCCCATATTGACTACCACCGCATCAACTGGCGACCCAATGCGCGCGGAGGCGCCTGCGGCTCGATCTGTGCCCCGGCACGCAGAGATGAGCCAGTTCCCCGTGGTGGACGGTGAGCTCATCGTGGGCGGCATGCCCTTGTCCAGGCTCGCGGCTCGTGTGGGCCAGACGCCTTTCTACGCCTACGACCGAAATCTGCTGACGCGCAGGGTGAGCGATCTGCGCACGGCGTTGCCGGCCGGCATCGAGCTGCACTACGCGATGAAGGCCAACCCGATGCCGGCCGTGGTGGCGCACATGGCCAGGCTGGTGGACGGCATCGACGTGGCCTCGGCTGGCGAGTTGAAGGTGGCGCTGGATGCAGGCGCCGACCCTGCCGACGTGAGCTTTGCGGGGCCGGGCAAGCGCGATGTCGAGTTGCAGCAGGCCGTGGCCTCCGGTGTGCTCGTCAACCTGGAATCGCTGCGCGAGGTGGATGTGCTGGCGCAGGCCTCGGCCAAACTGGGCCTGCCCGCCCGTGTGGCGGTGCGTGTGAATCCTGACTTCGAGCTCAAGGGCTCGGGCATGAAGATGGGCGGCGGCCCCAAGCAGTTTGGTGTGGACGTGGAGGTGGTGCCGACGCTGATGGCGCGCATCGCCGCAGCGGGCCTGGCCTTCGAGGGCTTCCACCTCTTTGCGGGCTCACAGAACCTGCGCGCCGATTCGATCTGCGAGGCGCAGGCCAAGTCCTATGAGCTGGCCTTGCGCTTGGCCGAGGGCGCGCCCGGGCTTGTGCGCTTTCTCAACTTGGGCGGCGGCTTCGGCATTCCGTACTTCCCGGGTGAGCAACGCCTTGATCTGGTGCCAATCGGCGAGAACCTGAGCATCATTCAGGCACGGGCGGCGAAGGACATGCCACAGGCGTCCATCGTCATCGAGTTGGGGCGCTACTTCGTCGGCGAGGCGGGCGTGTATGTGGCGCGCGTGGTGGATCGCAAGGTCTCGCGTGGGCAGGTCTTTCTGGTAGCCGATGGCGGCTTGCACCACCATCTCGCGGCGTCTGGCAATTTCGGTCAGGTGGTGCGCAAGAACTACCCGGTGACGATCGGCAACAAGGCTGCATCGGCAAAGCGCGAAACGGCTTCGGTGGTGGGGCCGCTGTGCACGCCGCTGGACCTGCTTGCGGACCGCATGGACCTGCCGGCGGCCGACGTGGGTGACTTGGTGGTGGTGTTCCAGTCCGGTGCCTACGGCGCCAGTGCCAGCCCGCAAAACTTCCTGGGGCACCCGGCGTGCGTTGAAGTGTTGGTCTAGCATGGTGCCTCTGGCGAGCGCGGCTAAGTGGCCAGGCCAAGACACAGTACATCGGCAATGAGCTGAGCCTTTGCGCCGGATCGAGTGTGAATCTTGAGTATTGGTCGATGTGTCTGAATCAGGATCACCAGCGAGTGGCCTCGAATGTGATGGCGCCCTTCGGTCGTGCAATGCTGGCGGCTGCCGTGATTTGGTGGGGACCTTCAAAGCCAAGCCTGGCGGAGCCAGTATGGGAGGACGCCTTTTCGGCGGTCGAAGCTCATTCGAGATCGGAGCTCGTTCAGGGCGCGGCGTCAAAGCACGATCTGAGCTTGGAATTTGATTCTGAGGCCAAGCCGCCTGATGCGGAATTGGTTGATCCGACTTGGTCCTTTGATGACCCCAAGCTTGTGCTTGATGTGCCGAGCCAGGTGGAGACTGACCGGCAATCGCTTCAGCAGGCTTTGCTGCGCGAGGCGGCACTGTTCCGAGACCAAGAATTGCTGAGGCGAGAGCGCGATTCTCAATTGCTCGCACAGCGGGACGTTGCGATTGCCCCCAGTCCTTCCGGACCGGCAGATCATCCTCTCGTGGTGCACTGGGATGCGGATCGCAGCGAGATCAGCCGGCTTGCCGCATTGCTTCAATTCTTGAAGGAATACCGTGCCTTGCTGCTGTGCCTGGCGCTCTGCGTTTGGATTGGCTTTCGATGGTGGCACAGGCGACCTGCAGGCCCCTGCAAGCCTGATGCCTCGAAGAGGCGGCGCATACGCAAGCGCATCAAGGTGCGAGTCCGGCGGCGGATTCGGGTGCGGCGGCGTGTGCCAATCTCCTAGATTTCGGACAGACAAATGTCCAAGTCGTGAGCCTCGAAGGCTTCTCTGGCGCCGGAATAGTGTCGAAATACCTTACACACCGGCTGCGGCATCGAAGTTTGCGATGGCACGGCGTGCCCTTCGTGCCGCATCCCTTGTTTGCGGGGGTAAGCGGTCATCTGCGTGCCCAGGGCTCAGGGTGCGGCCGGATCGCGCGCAAAATGCATCAAGATTGCCGATTGAGGTGATTCCTGCTGAGCTTGTGCCGTGCCACGATTCGAGCTGCGATGCGCCACCGCCGGTGAGTCGCGCTGTACCAGGGATGTGGCGCGATAATTGCATTGAGACGCTCAGTTTCCATTTGCGATCAAAGAGGTGTTTGGTGAACGATAACATTCCAGGCAATGCCGGCCATTCAAGCGCTCGTCGCCGTCTCATCCGTGGGTCGTTTTCTGCGCCGGTGGCCTTGACTTTGTTCAGTGGCGGCGTCGCTGCGCGATCGATTCAGAACTGCGTTACCCGACAGAATGTAACTGGGCATCAGGCCTATCCAGGGCTGTCCGCCGACAACACCACCTCCCCGCTCTGGGTGAGGGTGCAATTGCGCAAGTTCCAAGGCAAGGCGGGTACGACGACTCTTTCAAATCGTTGGTCACGGTGGATTCGAGGATCCGATGTCGTGGCTTTACAAGCGGCCGGTACAAGCACACCCTATTTGTCGGCGAGTCAATGGCAGCTCTATGACCGCGGAACGGTAGGCGACGTCACGAAGTGTTCAGAAACCGCGGGTACCAATCCATTTAATCCTGCGAGCGCTTACGCGGCTTCGGCTGTGGCGGGGACGTTGAGCAACACGCCGACGGAAGCCGCCGTAAGCGTGGCATGTGGAATCAATGGGACGAACACGGTCGTTGACGTCTACCCCACGAACCCGGGCGGCACGCCCGACCAGTGGGTTGCCTTGCGAATCGACGCGAGTGGCAACATCGTGGGCGCGGTCATTCCGAGTACGTCCACTGCCGGCTCTGGCATCTCGCAGTCTTGCTGGACGTCGTTCCGGGTGGGCTGATGCACCGCTTTGAGCGTGTGCCGGGATTGATGCTCGAGCCCGTAGCGCACCTCTGGGCCGCGTTCAGTCCGTTGACGGGAGAAACTTCGCTGCTGAACGACGAAAGCGTGGCTATTCTGGAAACCTTGCAGGACGGCGCGATGACCTCGCATGAGGTATGTAAAGGCTTGGCTTCCGACAGCGGCATTCCCGCTCAGACGCTGGCTGAAGTCGTTGAGAAATGCTGGCCCCGTCTCGTGGAGGCTGGGTATGTGCGAGAGCTGATGGCTGACGTGTCGATTGGCACGTGATAATCCGCGCCGTGCCGCGCATTTCGTCCATTCTTGAAAGTGACCCTGACGACCTGGAGCGTGCATTGGCCGGCCGCGGCTTGTGGCTGGACATTGGCGCCGCAACGCTGCGCGTGCGCTCTTCGTCGTCGGCGTTTGTGGCCCAGCTCCAGGCGGTCTATGGGCAAATGCCTTTCGTTGATAACAGCAACTGGGCGGACGTTCATGTCGAATTGAAGCCGCCTGCGGGCTTGCGGCGCTGGATTCGTCCGCAAGTGGTGCTGCAGTGCGACGGCCGAGAACTGTTCGACCCGTTCCCGGCGGACAGCCCGCTGCCTCTGTTTGAATGGGGCTGCAACTGGATGATTGCGCACCGTTTGAACGACCTGTTGTTGCTTCACGCGGGCGCCTTGGAGCGCGACGGACTCGCCCTGCTCTTGCCCGCCACACCCGGCTCCGGCAAGAGCACGCTCACAGCGGCCTTGTCGCAGCGTGGGTGGCGCTTGTTGTCCGACGAATTCGGTGCCTTCGATCCGCAGACCGGAGAGTTTCGCGCCTTGCTCAAGCCGATTGCGCTGAAGAACGAGTCCATCGAGGTTATCCGCGCATTTGCTCCCGACGCAATCATAGGCCCGCGGTTTCCGAAGACGCGCAAAGGGACGGTCGCGCACTTGGCGGCCAGTGCCGATACAGTGGCACGTCGACATGAGGCGGCGCGACCTGGCGCTGTCGTGTTGCCAAGGTGGCAGGCTGGTAGTTCCACTCGGTGGGAGCCGCTTGACGGGCACATGCTGTTTGCTGCGCTCGCCTTCAATGCGTTCAACTACACCGTCCTGGGTGCGGATGGATTTCGTGCGGCCGTACACCTTGTGCGTCAGTGTCCAGCCTGGCAGCTCGTCTACAGCGACCTCGATGATGCGATTGCTATCCTCCACTCTGCATGGCCAGAGGTTGTAGAGCGGCAGCGCCTGGGCCAGCAATGACCGGCAGGCCAAAGCCACTGAACTGGCTGCTCGCCCTGCGTGAGCCGAGCGTCGCGTGTGACTGGTCGTTGGCTCAATGGGAGCATGTTGTGCGGTTGGCGCGTCGATTGCGCTTACTTGCGCGTTTGGCTGAAGCCGTGGACGCTGCTGGCTTGATGCAAGGAATGCCCGCACTTCCCCGGCGACATCTGATCGCCGAGCAGCGCATGTCGCACTGGCGAACTACTGCAATGCGGTGGGCCATCGAGCGGGTCGCCGAGACGCTTGGCGGCTTGGGGGGCCCCTTGGTGCTGCTCAAGGGAGGCGCCTACATTGCGCAGGATTTGCCCATCGCCGAGGGGCGTTTGCCTTCTGATCTGGACATCTTGGTGCCACGCGCGCAACTGGCCGACGCGCTCGCGCGCCTCACCGCAATGGGCTGGCAGGAGACGGCGTTGGATGCTCATGATCAGCGCTACTACGCGGACTGGAGCCACGAGGTAGCACCGATGACACATGCGCTGCATGCCATAGAGTTGGACCTGCATCACAACATCCTGCCGCCGGTGGCTCGAACCCATGTCGACGCCGCAGCCTTGTTGGCGTACGCCAAGCCGTCAAAGTGGCCCGCATGGCAGGTACTCGATCCGGTGGATCAGGTCTTGCACAGCGCAGCACATCTGTTTCTGGACTCCGAGTTGCGCGACCGATTGCGCGATTTGGTGGACCTCGACGGACTGATGTGTCACTTCGGCACTGAGCCGGAGTTCTGGCTGCGCTTGCCCGACCGAGCGAAGGCTCTCGGCCTGGCCGAGCCACTAACCCTGGCCAGTCACTTTTGCCGGCGCTGGTTGGGTACACCGATTCCAGAGGACGCATTGGCGTCGATCACGGCGTACGGCCCCTCGATGGCGCGCCGAGCCTGGCTGGTTCCGCTGTTCGAACGTGTGCTGATGCCGTCGGACCCTGACGTCGCATCGGCATGGTCGCAAGGGATAGCATCAACCATCGTTCTTGCACGCTATCACCGCCAACGCCTGCCCATGCGACTGCTTGTACCCCACCTCTGGCACAAGTGGCGCGCGGGACGGGCAGTAACCGTCGATGGAGCGCAAGGTCAACCTGCACCTTGATGTCCGCGTGGCGTGCGGTACGGCTGGCGAATGCGACATGACCGGCATGGTCGGGCTACCATCGCTGCTACTCCACAGCAATGGTGATTCGATGAGTGCCTTGAGCATGCAGATCAATGGCCGCGCCGCCCAAGTGCATACCGAGCCCTCGGCACTGTTGGTCGAGATCCTGCGCGGCCCCCTCGCCGTCACCGGCACCCACATCGGCTGCGACACCGGCCAGTGCGGCGCCTGCACCGTGCTGCTCGACGGCCAGGCCGTCAAGAGCTGCAACGTGCTGGCCGTGCAGGCACGGGGCAAGTCGATCACCACGGTGGAAGGCCTGGCCTCACCCGGCCAGACACACCCGCTGCAGCAGGCCTTCATGGACTGCCACGGCCTGCAATGCGGCTTTTGCACGCCGGGCATGCTGATGACGGCGGCGTGCCTGCTGTCGAAGAACCCGCAGCCCAGCGAGGCGCAGATCGCGGATGCGCTCGAAGGCAACCTGTGCCGCTGCACCGGCTACGTCAACATCGTGGCCGCCGTGAAGCAGGCCTCGGTGGCAATGGCCGGAGGTCAGAAGTGAGCGCCGCAGTGGAAGCCGGCCGCTTCGGCAGCGGCCAGGCGGTTCGCCGCATCGAGGACCCGGCGCTGCTGCGCGGGCAGGGGCGCTTCACCGACGACGTGTCGATGCCGGGCCAGTTGTACCTCGCCTTCCAGCGCTCGCCGCATGCCCACGCGCTGATCCGTGCGGTGGACACTGCCGCTGCCGCGGCCATGCCCGGTGTGTGCGCCGTGTACACGGGGGCCGACCTGGTGGCCGCTGGCGTGCAGCCCATCCCGGGTCCGACGGGCTTTCAGCGGCCGGGCGGCACGCCCGCCGTGTCGGCGCCGCGCCGGGCGCTGGCCCACGAGCGCGTTCGCTTCGTCGGCGAGCCCGTGGTGGCGGTGGTGGCCGACACGGCATCGGCCGCGCTTGCCGCAGCCGAAGCGGTGTGGGTGGACTATGCCGAGCTGCCGGCCGTCGTGGACCCGTTCGACGCCATGACGCCCGGTGCACCGGTGCTGTGTGATGCGGCGCCCGACAACATCGCTGCTGAAATGCGCCATGGCAACGCCGGGGCCACTGCCATCGCCTTTGCGCGCGCGGCCCACACCATCACGCTGGAGATCGACAACCAGCGCCTGGCCCCCAGCCCGGTCGAGCCGCGCTGCGTGTTGGCCTGGGTGGACGAGGCCGACGGCCGATTGAACTTGCGCCTGTCGAGCCAGATGCCCACGGGCATTCGCGGCTCGGTGGCGGCGGCATTGCCGGGTCTGACGCCCGAGCAGGTGCGCGTGCAGGTGGGTGATGTCGGTGGTGGTTTTGGCATGAAGACCGGCGTCTACCCGGAAGACCTCGTGGTGGCCCATGCGGCGCGGGCGCTGAAGCAACCGGTGAAGTGGCGCGCCGAGCGGCTGGAGGAGTTCCTGTCCGCTGTGCATGGCCGAGACGTCATCAGCCGGGGCGAGCTGGCCCTCGACGCCGACGGCCGTGCGCTTGCTCTGCGCGTACATGGCGTGGCCAACGTGGGTGCCTATGCCAGCGCCACTGGCGTGGCGATCCAGGTGCTCATCGGTCCCTGGGTGCAGACCAGCATTTACGACATCCCCACGGTTGATTTCCGCTTCACGGCGGTGATGACCAACACCGCCACCGCGGGCGCCTACCGCGGCGCGGGGCGCCCCGAAGCGATCTACATCACCGAGCGGCTGATGGACGCTGCCGCGCGCCGCCTGAAGCTGGACCCGGCCGAGCTGCGTCGCCGCAACATGATCCGGCCCGAGCAGATGCCCTACAAGAACCCGATGGGACAGACCTACGACAGCGGCCGTTTCGAGCAGATCCTCGATCAGGGCCTGAGCCTGGCCGATTGGTCGGGCTATGTGGCACGTCGCGAGGCCTCGCGCCAGCGCGGCAAGCTGCGTGGGCGTGGCATTGCCACCTTCCTGGAATGGACGGGCGGCAATGTGTTCGAGGAGCGCGTCACCGTCAATGTCACGGCGGATGGATTCATCGAACTGGGCTCGGCCACGCAGGCCATGGGGCAGGGCATCGCCACCAGCTACGCGCAACTGGCGGTGGATGTGTTCGGCGTGCCAATCGAACGCATTCGCATCCTGCAGGGCGACACCGACCGGGTGAACGGTTTTGGCAGCGCCGGCTCGCGCTCGCTGTTCACCGGCGGCTCTGCCGTGAATGTGGCCGCCACGCGCACCGTGGACAAGGCCCGCGACCTGGCCGCCGAGGCGCTGGAGGCGCCCGCGAAGGACCTGGAATACGAGGCCGGCCGCTTCAAGGTGGCCGGCACCGATCTGGGTATCGGCCTGTTCGAGCTGGCGGCGCGCCAGCCCGGCGCTGCGATCCAGGTGGACTCGACCAGCAGCGTCGGCGGCCCCACCTGGCCCAACGGCTGCCACATCTGCGAGGTAGAACTCGATCCGGAGACGGGAGAGGTGGCGCTGGTGGCCTATGCCTCGGTCAACGACATCGGCCGCGTCATCAGCCCGGCCATTGTGCGCGGGCAGATCGAAGGCGGCGCCGTGCAGGGCATCGGCCAGGCGCTGTGCGAGCGCATCGTCTACGAGCGCGAAACGGGGCAGCTGCAAAGCGCCAGCTTCATGGACTACGCCCTGCCGCACGCCGATGGCTTCCGCGATTTCAAGACGGTGTTCGACACCTCGATTCCTTGCCAGACCAACGCGCTGGGCGTCAAGGGCGTGGGCGAGCTCGGCACCATTGGCGCCACGCCTGCGGTGGTGAATGCGGTGATCGATGCGCTGGATGCGGCCGGTTTGGGCGCTGCCGCCGAAAGCATCCAGATGCCCGTGACGGCCGAACGCGTGTGGCGCGCCTTGCAGCGGCGGGAGATGGACCCATCGCCTTACCGCGCGTGAACCGCGTGCAGCATTGAGCAGGAGATCCCATGCGCGCTTTCCGTTCGCTGATGTCGATGGTCGTGGCTTTGGCTGCCAGCGCGCCCGCCGTGCAGGCCCAGCAGGTCGTCAACGCCCTGTGTTCCACCGATCTGGGCTGGTGCGAGCTGGCTGCCAAGGAGTTCCAGGCGGCCACCGGCATCAAGGTGAATCAGACCCGCAAGGCCACTGGCGAAGCGCTGGCGCAGATCCGGTCCGAGGCGGCCAACCCCAAGACCGACCTGTGGTGGGGCGGGACCGGTGACCCATTCCTGCAGGCGGCCGAGCTGGGCCTGCTCGAAGCCTATCGCCCGGCCTACCTGGACGATCTGCACGGTTGGTCGGTGCGTCAATACGCGATGAGCGGCAACATGGTGGGCGGTTTTTATACCAGCGCCATCGGCTTCGGCTGGAACGAGGAGATCCTGAAGAAGAAGAAGCTGCCGGCGCCGCGGTGCTGGGCCGACTTGATCGACCCGAAATACAAGGGCGAGATCGAGACCTCGCATCCGGCCTCCAGCGGCACGGCCTACACGATCCTGGCAGGGCTCGTTCAGCAGATGGGCGAGGACAAGGCCTTCGACTACCTCAAGAAACTGCACCGCAACGTCACGGCCTACACCCGCAGTGGGCAGGCGCAGGCCAAGAACGTGTCCAAGGGCGAAGTGGCCATCGGCATCAGCTTCATCTTCGGCTTCGAGAACGAGCGCCACCTGGGCTTCAAGCAGGTGCAGTGGGCGGCGCCCTGCGAAGGCACGAGCTACGAGATTGGCGGCATCGCGCTGGTGAAAGGTGCACGCAACAAGGACACGGCCAAGCGCTACTACGATTGGCTGATGAGCCCGGCGGGCCAGGGTGCAGGCGCGCGTGCCGATGCGCTGCAAGTACCGGCCAATCGCACCTTCAAGCCCGACCCGCGCATCCCGCCGGTGGACAGCGTGCGTCTCATCAAGTACGACTTCGAGAAGTACGGCAAGGCCGCCGAGCGCAAGCGCCTGATCGACCGCTGGGAGCGCGAGGTCAACTCGCAGGCGCGTTAAATCGGCATGGGCCGACCAAACCCAGCGCCCCAGGCGGCGCGTGTCAGCACGAACTTGCGGGCATGCGCCGACCAGGGCGTGCCGGACTTCAATGCCGCGATCAGGGCGGCCGGGTCCATGATCCACGTGCCACCGATGGCGGTGACACCGCGAGCGAACAATGCATCGGGCAGGCAGCCCGCACTGGGGCCGATGAGGGCGATGGCCTTGGCGCGGTGGCATTGCGCGAGCACGTTGTCCAGCGAGTGGTTCATCAGCACGGTGCTGGTGCAAAGCACCTTGTCGCAATCGTGCAGTGCTTCCGGGTGGGTTGTCACCGTGTAGCCGTCGCGCTCGCCGACCAGATCGGTGCGCAGTTCCAGCACCGTGAGTCGGGCGCCACAGGACGTCACCTGCTTGAGCAGCGGCGGAAAGTACCCCACCATGCCGATGTGCTCGCCGGCCTGCGGGGCCAGCCCGGCGATCGAATCGGTGGCGGGGGGCGGCACGAAACCGGCGCGGTCCATCAGGTGCCGAGACAGCGCATTCACTGCGGCCAGGCCCAACGCGCGGCTGGCCGGATCGCCGCTGCGCCAGCGTTGGGCGAGCGCCAATGCGTCCGTGCCGGTTGAAGCACGCGATGCCGCGGCATCGCCGGCCAACGCGGCCAGCGTGTCTCCCAGCAGCACATAGCCCAGGCCCAGCGAGCCGTCATCGAGCTCCAGGGCGCCGAATTCACCGTCCTTGGTGCCGTTCCACGGCAGTGGCGGCAGGTGCAGCGCGCGCGCACGAGGGCGCGCCGCGCCCAGCAGGCTGGCCAGTTGGTGGAGCACAGCGTCGGCGAGCGGGGTCATGGCGGTCATGTCGATGGTCGAAGCGGGCAAGGCGCTCTTGAAATCGGTCGAAGTGCCCCCAGAATCCTGCGGGCGCGGCGGCATTGTTGCCGCGCAGCGAAGCCTGTTCACCATACGACGAATCCGAAAAGCCGATCCCGCCATGAGCAAACAAACCCATGCCTTCCAGGCCGAGGTCAAGCAGATCCTGCACCTCGTCACGCACTCGCTTTACTCCAACAAGGAGATCTTCCTGCGCGAGCTGGTGTCCAACGCGTCGGACGCCTGCGACAAGTTGCGCTTCGAGGCGCTGGACAACGGCGCGCTGTATGAGGACGCCCCGAACCTCGACGTGCGCGTGTGGTTCGACACCGAGGCCAAGACGCTGACCATCCGCGACAACGGCATCGGCATGAGTGCCGAAGAGGCCGCCTCGCACCTGGGCACCATCGCCAAGAGTGGCACGCGCGAGTTCATGGCCAAGCTCGAGGGCGAACAGAAGAAGGACGCCAACCTCATCGGCCAGTTCGGCGTGGGCTTCTATTCCGGCTTCATCGTGGCCGACCGCATCACGGTGGAAACGCGCCGCGCCGGGCTCGATGCGAGCCAGGGCGTGCGCTGGTCCAGCGAAGGCACTGGCGAGTACGAATTGGAGAACATCACCCGTGTGCCGCGCGGCACCGATGTGATCCTGCACCTGCGCGACGAAGAGGCCGACGAGTTCCTGAAGACCTGGAAGCTCAAGTCGGTGATCGGCAAGTACTCCGACCACATTTCGCTGCCCATCTTGATGAAGAAGGAAGTGTGGGACGACGAGAAGAAGGCCCAGGTCACCAAGGACGAGTGGGAGACGGTGAACAAGGCCGCGGCGCTGTGGTCTCGCGCCAAGAGCGACATCACCGACGCCGAGTACACCGATTTCTACAAGCAGATCAGCTACGACACCGAGGCGCCGCTCACCTACACGCACAACCGTGTGGAGGGCCGCAGCGAGTACACCCAACTGCTGTACGTGCCGGCCAAGGCGCCGATGGACATGTGGAATCGCGACAAGCGCGGTGGCGTGAAGTTGTATGTGAAGCGTGTGTTCATCATGGACGACGCCGAGGCGCTGATGCCGGTCTACCTGCGCTTCGTGAAGGGCGTGATCGATTCGGCCGACCTGCCGCTGAACGTGAGCCGCGAACTGCTGCAGGAAAGCCGCGACGTGAAGGCCATCCGCGAAGGCTCGACCAAGCGCGTGCTGGGCATGCTCGAATCACTGGCCGACAGTGAGAGCGCCGACGACAAGGCCAAGTACCAGAAGTTCTGGAACGAGTTCGGCGCGGTGCTGAAGGAAGGCATCGGCGAGGATTTCGCCAACCGCGAACGCCTGGCCAAGCTGTTCCGCTTCGCTTCCACGCATGCCGACGAAGGCGTGTCGCTGGCCGACTACGTGTCGCGGATGAAGGAAGGCCAGGACGCGATCTACCTGATTGCGGCCGACTCGCTCGCTGCCGCCAAGTCCAGCCCGCAGCTGGAGATCTTCCGCAAGAAGGGCCTGGAGGTGCTGCTGCTGGTGGACCGCGTGGACGAGTGGATGCTCAGCCACCTGTACGAGTTCGAAGGTCACGCGCTGCAAAGCGTGGCCAAGGGTGGCGTCGACCTGGGCAAGCTGCAGGACGAGGAAGAGAAGAAGGCCGCCGAGGCCGTGGCCGAGGCCTTCAAGCCCACGCTGGACCGGCTGAAGGAAGCACTGAAGGACCGCGCCAAGGATGTGCGCGTCACCAGCCGGCTGGTGGACTCACCGGCCTGCATCGTGGTGGAAGAGGGCGACATGAGTTCGCACCTGGCGCGCCTGCTCAAGCAGGCCGGCCAGGAGGCGCCGAAGTCCCAGCCCATCCTCGAGGTGAATGCCGAGCATGCGCTGGTCAAGCGGCTGGCGGTGGAGGGCGCGCCGGTGGACGATCTGGCCAACATCCTGTTTGACCAGGCCTTGCTGGCCGAGGGCGGGCAGCTCGACGACCCGGCGGGCTATGTGGCGCGGGTGAATCGTCTGCTGGTGGCCTGAGGCGCGTCGCCCGTCGGCGGTTCAACTGAAGTCGTCGAACGGCAGTGGGGGTGCTGCCATCGCCTCCAACTGCTCGTGCAGCTGGGTGGTCTGCTGCGACCAGTAGTTGGGGGTGCCGAACCAGGGGAATGCCACCGGGAAAGCCGGGTCGGTCCAGCGCTCGGCCAGCCAGGCGCTGTGGTGGATCATGCGCAGCGTACGCAGCGGCTCGATCAAGGCGAGTTCACGGCGGTTGAAGTGGTGAAACGCTTGATAACCTGAAAGCACCGCGTCCAGTTGGGTGCGCAGTGCCTCTTGGTTGCCCGACAGCAGCATCCACAGGTCCTGCACGGCCGGTCCCATGCAGGCGTCGTCCAGGTCGACCAGGTGCGGCCCCTCGTCTCGCCACAGCACGTTGCCGGGGTGGCAGTCGCCATGCAGACGCAGCGAGTTCGGCCGCACGGTGGCAAACGCACGTTCGACGGCGGCGATGGCCTGGTCACAGGCATCCTGCCAGGTCTTCGCCTGAGTCGGCAGGATCACATCCAGCGCCAGCACGCGATCGCGCGCCTGGTGGCCGAAGGTGTTGGCATCCAGGGTGCGCCGGGTGGCGAACGGCCGCTGCGCACCGACGCTGTGCAGCCGCCCGATGAAGCGGCCGAGCCAACGCAACGTGTCCAGGTTCTCGAGTTCCGGGGCGCGCCCGGCGCGACGCGGGAAGGCCGCGTAGCGGAAATGCTGGCCCTCGATCACGGCATGTGCCAACGTGCTGCCTTGGGCCAGCACGAGCGGGGCCACCACCGGCACCTCGGCCTGCACCAGCTCCGCGGCAAATGCGTGCTCTTCGAGGATCTGCGCATCGGTCCAGCGATCGGGTCGGTAGAACTTGGCCACCACGGCGCTGTCGTCCTCCAGGAACACCTGGAAGACGCGGTTCTCGTAGGAATTGAGTTGCAGCAGGCGGCCATCGCCGCGCAGGCCGACGGCGTCGAGGGCGTCCAGCACGGCCTGCGGCGAGAGGTGGTCAAAGGGATGGAGCCGGGCGCCGTTCATGGCGGATTGTGCCGGACAGGCCATTCGGGGCCGTCGACCGGGCCGGCCTCAATGCCGCAGTGGCTTGTCGAGGCGTGCCAGTTCGGCGGCGGTCAAGTTGGGCGGCACCGTCGGCGGTTCGGTGACAGGCCCGTCATTGGCCAATACCTGTTCCAGTGCGCCCAGCACGCTGCTGCCGGACGCTGGCGGACGCGCGTCTGGTGTGAAGAACGAATCATGGAAGAAGCCGGAGTCCTGCCACAGCGAGGTGCGCTCTCGACGCCGCGATGCGACCGAGTTGGCCAAAGTCGTGCGCGCCTGGTTGACCGCCGGCGCTGGCTGTGGGCCACGTGTGGAGACGGCGCTTTGAGGCACCAGCATCTGCAGTTCCGGGATCGAGGGCAAGTGGTCGGCCGGGCAGCGCAGGTAGCGAACGCGACAGGCGGACAGCACGGCCTGCTTGATCTGGGTGATGCGGGTGGGCGCAGCGTGACCGTCGCCGGCCAGATCAACGGCGGCCAGCACGCGACCATTGGCGCTGCATACCGCAAAGGTCACGTGAATGCCGCCCAGCAAGTCGTACCAATAGCGCACCTGGTTCGGGTCGTTGGGCTGGCAGAAGCGAACCAGTGGCAATTTGGCCAGGACAATGTGGTGCGGCAGGGCCTCGCGCAACTGCCGATAGATGCGTCGTTCATCCGCACTGAACACTGGGCGCGCGGCCAGCGTCCAGTCGGCTGGCAATGACTTGGACCGGCTGGCCTTTCGCGGGCGCATCGCGAACCACACCACGGCCGGCGAAATCACGGCCACGGAAGCCAGAGCAATGAACCATGCCAAGTTGGGTTGCATGTGGGGTCTGCGCAGCGGGGCCCGTGTTGCCCTGACATCGAATGGACATGTCAAAGAGATGTCCGAGAGATGTTAACCCGCAGCTTCGCCGGCGCAACCACCGACCTCGATGGATCGGTACTCGGTCACGCCGATGGATCCCCAGGCCTGCGTACGCCAAGGGAGGCGCAACCTCACTCTCGGTTTGACGAGGCCGAGCCAAGGATCCCGCTGCGCACTTCGGTGATCACGTCGACCACCGCGTCCACCACCAGCGCTTGCTGCTTGAAGCCATAGTCCATCGCCGCAGCGCCTTGGCCGATGACCTGTTCCATTCGCGAGGCCAAGGTCTCCGGCGGCAATTTAAGGTAGGCCTCCGACTCTGGGCCGTCACGGTGCACCGTGGCCCCGGCATGTCGTGCAATGCGCAGCATGGGGGTGTTTTCGCTCAGTGCATGGATATAGATCGTGCCGTAGCCGCGATTGCGGGCATGAAGCATGGCGTGCTCGAACAGACGCGCGCCATAGCCACGGCCGCGAACGCGGCCAATGACGGAGACACCAAACTCTGCTGCGTTTCCGGTCGGGCCGGTGTCGGTGGACGGCGCATAGGCCAAGTGCGCCAGTGCCACCAGTTCCAGCCTGCGGTTGAACACGCCGAAGATCTCATCGCGATCGAAGTCCAAGCCATCGACGTAGCGCGTCAGCTGGGCATCGTCGGCCTGGAAGCCGAAGCGCAAGTAGCGGTCCGGCCCCGACAGCGACTGCAGATGAGACAGTATCCGTGGGCGATGGCTGGGAGCCAGCGAGCGGATCGGGATCCATGGCAGCCGGGCGGGCGCGGCCACGACTGGCTTTTCTGGCGAGGTGTCGGCGCTGGTCTGGTGGGCGTGGATCGCGCTTGATTCCGAGGGATTCGGTGCAAGTGGCTGGGTGCTCATCGGGACAGGCTCCATAAAGGGTTAACCCTTATACACTACATTTGTTGCGGCGCAGCATACGAAGGGATAGGGCGGCGTTTGTGGTCCCGGCGTGCTCCGGCTATACTCGCAGGCTGCCCATTCCGATGGCTGGGCAGCGCGTGGTTGATCATTGGCCCGCAAGTGGCCTGCTCTGCAGGCGGCTTGTTGGCTTGGTTGGCCACCGATCGCCGGGTTGAAGCGATGCAATCATCCCCTTGATTGCTGACTCGATTGCCGAGAGGCTGCCCTGATAAGCAGCGCCGAGGCGAGTTTGCTCCCAGCGATGCGCCATCCATCTGGCGCCGACCTTCCCTTGGGCGGCGCCTTTACAGAGAAGCACTCATGAAGACCTTCAGCGCCAAACCGGCCGAGGTGAAGCACGAGTGGCTTGTGCTTGATGCCACCGACAAGGTGCTCGGACGTGTCGCCAGCGAAGTGGCACTCCGTTTGCGCGGCAAGCACAAGGCCATTTACACGCCTCACGTCGACACCGGTGATTTCATCATCGTCGTCAATGTCGAAAAGCTTCGTGTCACGGGCGCCAAGTCCGAAGACAAGATGTACTACCGGCACTCCGGCTACCCCGGCGGCATTCGCGCCACCAGCTTCAAGGACATGCAGGCCAAGCACCCCGGCCGCGCGCTTGAAAAGGCCGTCAAGGGCATGCTGCCCAAGGGCCCGCTCGGCTACGCGATGATCAAGAAGCTGAAGGTGTATGCCGGTGGTTCCCACCCGCACACCGCCCAGCAGCCCAAGGCGCTGGAAATCTAAGGAGCGGTGATGATCGGCAATTGGAACTACGGCACCGGCCGCCGCAAATCGTCTGTGGCCCGCGTGTTCATCAAGAAGGGCGAAGGCCTGATCGTGGTCAACGGCAAGCCTGTCGACCAGTACTTCGGTCGCCAGACCTCGATCATGATCGTCAAGCAGCCTCTGCTGCTGACGAACAACGAGCTGAGCTTCGACATCAAGGTCAACGTGCAAGGCGGTGGTGAGTCCGGGCAGGCCGGCGCCGTGCGCCATGGCATCACCCGCGCCCTGATCGACTACGACGCGACCTTGAAGCCGGATTTGAGCCACGCCGGCTTCGTCACCCGCGATGCCCGCGAGGTGGAGCGCAAGAAGGTCGGCTTGCACGGCGCTCGCCGTCGCAAGCAATTCAGCAAGCGCTGAGCTGCGACCCCGTGCCGGCACCGTGGTGTATTCCGCGGTGTCGGGCCCCCGAGTGGAGCCGCTCCTGTGTGGCCCACCCAGGAACGTCGAAAAGGCCGCCTCGCGCGGCCTTTGTTCATCCAGGCACCAGATGCGAGGGTCGTCCCATGCGTTGGAAGTTGCTGCGACGGCGTCTTTCGATCAGCGCGCCGCGCGTCATCGTGCGTCGGCACCTGCCCTGGCCCTTGCGTTGGGCGGTGGCGGCGGTGGTGCTGGGGTTTTGTGCCGCGATCGGGCTCTGGGCCTTTGAGTTTGGCAAGGACATTGCGGGCCTTGATCGCCAAGCCAAGGACGAACTCGCAGGTTTGCGCGTGGACGTGGCCGAGTTGCGCGCCCAGCGCGACAAGGCCCAGTCGCTCGCGCACACGGCGGACAGCTTGCTGAAGGCGGAGCGGGCGGCACAAGACAAGTTGACCCAACAGGTGCGTCAATTGGAAGTCGACAACCAGGCCTTGAAAGCCGACCTGGGCTTTTTCGAGCGCTTGCTGCCGACCGACGCGGCAGAGGGTGTGTCGATCCGTTCGGTGCAGGTGGCCTTGCAAGCGCCTGGGCAATTGCGCTTTCAGCTGCTGGCCATGCAGAGTGGCAAGAACATCGCTGAAATCAAGGGCCGCTGCGAACTCACCTTGAACGGATCCCTCGAAGGGCGCACTTGGGTCTTGCCTGCCGCTGGCGGTTCGCGTCCGCTGGCGGTCTCGCGATATGCGCGCACCGAAGGGCTGGTCGAATTCCCACCCGCTGCCGTGGTAAAAACCGTCCAAGTGCGGATCATTGACGGCGCGGGCGTTGTGCGCGCGGTTCACACCGCCAAGCTGTAGCCGACCTTGCGGTCGCAGGAGACCTTGCATGTGGTTCAAGAGGAAAGCACAACCGCCGATCCGCTCGTTGGTCGGCGAGGGCACCCGAATGGAAGGCGAAGTGAGCTTCACCGACGGCTTGCGCATTGATGGCGAGGTGCATGGCGATGTCCGTGCGATGGGCGATGGCCCATCGTTGTTGGTGATCAGCGAAAAAGCCCGGGTCCATGGCAGGGTGAAGGCAGGCCATGTGATCATCAACGGGGAAGTGCTGGGCCCTGTGGAAGCCGATGACCTGCTGGAATTGCAGCCCAAGGCCCATGTGGTTGGCGATGTGCACTATGAATTGCTGGAGATGCACGCGGGGGCCCGCATCGAAGGCGAGCTTCGGCACCTCGCCACGGGTGCGCGTCCCGCATTGAAACTGGCCGCGTCGAACGACGCTTGAGCCGACCGAATGATTCTGAAGACCAGGAGCGATCCATGAATGCTGTTGCCGAGTCCTTTGCCCCCGAAGCCGACGTGATGCCGGCGCCGTTGGTGTTCACCGACAGCGCGGCGGCCAAGGTGGCCGATCTGGTTGCCGAAGAGGGCAACCCCGAACTGAAGCTGCGTGTGTTCGTGCAGGGCGGTGGTTGCTCTGGCTTCCAGTACGGTTTCACCTTCGACGAGGTGGTCAACGAAGACGATACGCAGATGTCGAAGAACGGCGTCACGCTGTTGATCGACGCGATGAGCCTGCAGTACCTGAGTGGTGCCGAAATCGACTACAAGGAAGACCTGCAAGGCGCCCAGTTCGTGATCAAGAACCCGAACGCCACCACCACCTGCGGGTGCGGCTCGAGCTTCACGGTCTGAATCTGCGGGCTCGGGCGCATTGCGCGCCAGCGGGTCATGCCGTGCTGAGCGACGATGGGCCCAAGTGCAAGGCGCCGAGCACTCTGGGGCCCGTCGCACCGGTGACTTCAGGCCGGTTTCCAGGCTGTCGCTGAACGAAGGCGCGCGCCAACCAGGCAAAGGCCGCGGCTTCCACTTGCAGCGGCGGCAAGCCGAGAGCGGCGGTCGGCTGGACCTGCATCGTCGGCAGCTTGTCTGCAAGGCGTCGCATCAGGTGGCCGTTCAAGGCGCCACCGCCACAAACCCACAAGCGCTGTGTGCGAGGCGCGTGAAGCGCCAGCGCGCTTGCAGTCGCCTGCACCGTGAGTTCAGCCAAGGTGGCCTGCACCACTTGTGCGCTCAGCCCCTGCGCGGCGGGGTCATCCAGCATCTGCTCCAACCATGCGACATGGAACAGGTCGCGGCCGGTACTCTTTGGGGGCGCTCGATCAAAGTACGGATCGGACAGCAGCCGGGCCAGCAACGCCGCGTGGGGCTTTGCGCCCGAGGCCCAGGCGCCGTCGGTGTCGAACGGCTGGCCCAGGTGCCGTTCGCACCACAGATCCATCAGGGCGTTGCCCGGGCCGCAATCGAATCCGCCGACCTGGCCGTCGGCACCCAGCAGGCTCAGGTTCGCGATCCCGCCGAGGTTCAGGACAGCGCGAGCCTCGCCGCGGCGGGCCCAAAGCGCAGCGTGGAAGGCCGGCACCAATGGCGCACCTTGCCCGCCCGATGCAACATCGCGACTGCGCAAGTCGCAGACCACGTCGATGCCGCACAACTCCGCCAACAGGGCCCCGTTGAGCAACTGCAAGGTGTAGCCCGTGCCATCGAATTCACCGGGCCGGTGGCGAACGGTCTGGCCATGGGCGCCGATGGCGCGCACTTCGGCCTTCGCCGTGCCGGTCTGCGCCAACAAGGCCACAGCAGCGTCTGCATAGAGGCGCGCCACGCCGTTGCTCGCCAACGCGGCGCGGTGCAGCTCATCCGCGCCGGGTGCATTCAACGCCATCAGCGCCGCTCGCAGGCCGGTGGGCATGTCGCGGTGCTCATGACCCAGCACTGCAATGGCTTGGGACGTGTCACGCGGGAAGCGTGCCAGAACGGCATCGACGCCGTCCATCGAGGTGCCCGACATCAACCCGAGGTACAGCGTCATGCCGCTGCCGAGCCTGCGCGCCGAGACGCGATGCCTATTCGGCGTCGCTGCGCACGCCGCGCATCGTGCCCGCGGTGACCAAGCGCGAATGGGCGGCGGCAGCCAGGGTCTCGAAATGCGGCTTGGCGCCACCTTCGATGGCGACCGTCTCAACCTGCCGAGCGATGGTCAAAGGGTCTTGGAATTGACCGGCGACACGGAACTCGAAGTGCAGGTGCGGGCCGGTTGCCCAGCCTGTGGCGCCGACCAAGCCCACCTGCTGGCCCTGGGTGATGCGTTGCCCCTTGCGCGCGGTGATCTTGCTGAGGTGGGCATAGACGGTGCTCTTGTCGCCGCTGTGCCTGATTTCCACCATGTTGCCCAGGCCGTTCTGCCAGCCCACCTTGTCGACGAGGCCGTCACCGACGGCCTGCACCGGTGTGCCCGTCGGCGCGGCGTAGTCGACGCCATTGTGGGCGCGCCAGGTCTGCCAGATCGGATGCAGGCGCATCGCAAAGCCCGAGGTGATGCGCGAGAAGGGCACCGGGTTGGCGAGAAAGCCACGCCGCTTGCTGCGGCCGGTGTAATCGTAGTAGGCGCCCTTTCCGGAGGCCGGGTCGATGAACCAGACGGCCTGGGTGGTGCGGCCGTTGTGGCGGAACTCGGCGGCCAGGATGCGGCCCGTGCCTTCGTTCCAGGCCACGGCCTGACCGTCGGCGGCGAGGCTTTCATAGACGATGTTGAAGGTGTCGCCCTTGCGCAATTCGCGGTGGAAGTCGATTTCGGTGGAAAACAACTCGATCATCTGCTCGGCGATGGCGTCGGGCAGGCCCGCATCATCGGTGGCCGCGAACAGCGTGGACTGGATCGTGCCGCTGGCCAGGCGAGGCTGCACCGCCAAAGGCACATTCTCGATGCGGCTCGTGAACTGCCCGCCGACGCGTTCGATGGACAACCGAGTGAAGTGAGTGCCAACCTGGGCGTCGTCCAGCGCCGGATAGCGGGCGACGAGTTGCAGCAAGGTGCCGTCGGCGGCCGTGCGCACCTGCACCATCTTGCCGCCGCGCCCCTCGACCAGCCGCCGCGCATAGCGGTCATTGCGCAGGTAGATCGATGCGTTGGGGTCGGACACCCCCAGCCGCTTGAGCAGGCTGCCGGCGGTATCGGTGGCCAGCGAGACATCGCTGCGCCACAGGTTCAGCTCATGCAGGGCAAGCTCTTCCACCTGTTGATCCAGACCAGGTACGGTGACCGATTCCGCGACGAGCCGCTGTGGAACCTGGCTGGCATCCGGCGCCAAAGGGGCGATGCCGAAGGCGGCCACCGCGAAACCGCCCAGCACCGCCAGCAGCGCGCCCGACAGGCGCCGCGGATGGCGGCGGGCCAGCGTCTGTACGGCAGCCAGGCGCCGCATGGCTGTTGTCTTGATTGAATCCAAGAATCGCATCCTGTCGAAACCGGCGCGCGCGCCAAGGCGCAGCGCTCCGGTGGGCTGCGGAAAAGGTGTCCACTAGAATCACCTCCCTCAGTCGACGGCGCGGCACCCCCATGACGAGGCCCGTCGCGCGCAGTCCGCAGGCGAACGCCCAGTATAGCCGTCGACCCTGCCTCACCATCCCGCGAAAAGCCTTCGGTTTCCCCGTTCATGTCCAAGCCTGCACAGTCTTCGCCGGAATCGGCCTTTCCCATCACCGACCGGGTTCGCGAGGCCATGGCGGTGTCGTTGCGCGACTGCGATGAGTTGCTGCCGGAGGCCGATTGGCTGAAGAAGCTCGCGCGCGCCGAGGCCACCGGCGTCCCGCTGCGCATCAAACTGGGCCTGGATCCCACCGCACCGGACTTGCACCTGGGCCACACGGTGGTGATGAACAAGCTGCGTCAGCTGCAAAACCTGGGGCACCAGGTGATCTTCCTGGTTGGCGATTTCACCTCGATGATTGGAGATCCGTCCGGCCGCAACAGCACCCGTCCGCCACTGACGCGCGAGCAGATCGAGGCCAATGCCCAGACGTACTACGCCCAAGCCAGCCTGGTGCTCGACCCCGGCAAGACCGAGATCCGCTACAACAGCGAGTGGAGCGACCCCTTGGGTGCGCGCGGCATGATCCAGCTGGCTGCGCGCTACACCGTGGCCCGCATGATGGAGCGCGATGATTTCAGCAAGCGCTTCAAGGCCGGCACGCCGATTTCGGTGCACGAGTTCCTCTATCCGCTGATGCAGGGCTACGACTCGGTGGCGTTGAAGAGCGATCTGGAACTCGGCGGCACCGACCAGAAATTCAACCTGCTGGTCGGGCGTCAACTTCAGCAGGAATATGGCCAGGAGCCGCAGTGCATCCTGACCATGCCTCTGCTCGAAGGGTTGGACGGCTTCGAGAAGATGTCGAAGAGCAAGAACAACTACATTGGCATCACCGAAGACGCGAATACCATGTTCGCCAAGCTGCTGTCCATCAGTGATGTGTTGATGTGGCGCTACTTCCAGCTGCTGAGCTTCCGGTCGGTGGACGAGATCGCGGCGCTGAAGCAGGCGGTGGCGGCCGGCCGCAACCCCAAGGACGCGAAGGTGCTGCTGGCGCGCGAGATCGTCACGCGATTTCACAGCGCCGACGCCGCCGATCAGGCGGAGCAGGACTTTGCCCATCGCGCCCGCGGCGGCGTGCCGGATGACATCCCGGAGCTAGCACTCACCGGTGCGCCCATGGCCATCGGCGCGCTGCTCAAGCAGTCCGGGCTGGTGCCGTCCACCAGTGAAGGCCTGCGCATGGTGGAGCAGGGCGGCGTGCGCATCGACAGCGTGGTCATCAGCGACAAGGCCCTGAAGGTGAACGCCGGCTGCGTGGTCGTGCAGGTGGGCAAGCGCAAATTCGCACGGGTCACGCTGAGCTGATCGACGTTGCGATGGTTCGTCGCTGCGGGTGACGGGCGGCGACAATCCGGCCATGCAAGTCAGCTCGTACCTCAAGTTGTCGGTGGCAGTGGCGCTGGTCACGATCGCCTTGAAGACGGGTGCGTGGTGGTTGACCAGCTCGGTCAGCCTGTTGTCCGATGCGTTGGAGTCGCTGGTCAACCTGGCCGGCGCCACCTTTGCACTGGCCATGGTGACGGTGGCAGCGCAGCCGCCCGACGATGATCACCCCTACGGGCACCACAAGGCCGAGTACTTCTCCAGCGGCTTCGAGGGTGTGTTGATCCTGGTGGCCGCATTGGCCATCGTCGTGGCTGCCGGCATGCGACTGGCCCATCCGCAACCCTTGGACGCCCTGGGGTTGGGCCTGGTGCTGTCGGTGGTGAGCTCGGTGCTCAACGGGGCGCTGGCCTGGGCGATGCTGCGCAAGGCGCGCGAGCACCGCTCCATGGCACTCGAAGGCGATGCTCGGCACCTCTTCACCGACGTGTGGACATCCGCCGGCGTGGTGGCCGGGTTGCTCGCAGTGCAGTTCACCGGTTGGCTCTGGCTGGACCCGGTGATCGCCATCGTGATGGGCCTGAACATTGCGCGCGAAGGCGGCATGCTGGTCTGGCGCTCGGCCGCTGGTCTGATGGACCAGGCGGTCGAGCCCGAGGTGCTGGCAGAGATCGAGACCACGCTGGACGGCTTCACGCACCACACCATCCGCTTCGACCACGTGACCACGCGGCGCGCCGGCACGCGGCGCTTCGTGGACATGCACATGCACATGCCAGGTGGCTGGACACTGGGCCGCGCGGCGGCGGTGCGCACGTCCGTCGAGCAGGCCTTGATGAGCGCCGTGCCGGGGCTGCGCGCCACGATCCAGTTGTTGCCCATGGGCGTGGAAGCGCACCTCGGCGACGAGAAAGACCCACTGTGATCGGCCTGGTGCAGCGCGTGAGCGAAGCGCGAGTGACGGTGGACGGGCAGGTGACCGGCGAGATCGCGCAGGGCCTGCTTCTGCTGGTGTGCGCCGAGCCCGACGACACCGAGGCGCTGGCGATCAAGCTGGTCGACAAGCTGCTGAAGCTGCGCATCTTCAGCGATGAGGCTGGCAAGATGAACCGCAGCGTGGTGGACGTGGGTGGCGGCCTGTTGATCGTCAGCCAGTTCACGCTGGCGGCCGATGTGTCGGGCGGCAACCGGCCGAGCTTCACCGGCGCCGCGGGGCCAGAGCTTGGCCGACGCCTCTATGAGCGCGTGCTGGCCATCGCGAGTGAGCGCCACCCGCTGGTGCAGGCCGGCGTGTTCGGCGCCGACATGAAGGTGGCGCTGGTCAACGACGGGCCGGTGACGATTCCCCTGCGGATGAACTGACTCAGTCGGCGTACTGGCCGGCCGCCTTGATCGCCGGGCCCCACTTGGCGATTTCGGCTTCGACGAACTTCTTGTGCGCCGCGCCGCCCACGCGCTCGTCGGTGATCACCACCGCGCCCAGTGCCTCCTGGCGCTTGATGAAGTCGGCGTCCTTCAGCGCGCTGCGAAGGGCCGCGTTGATGTGGTCCAACACCGCCTTGGGTGTGCCCTTGGGGGCGTAGATGCCGTGCCAGATCGACACGTTGAAGCCCTTGAGGCCCGCTTCATCCAAGGTTGGCAGCTTGGCCAGTGCCGGTGTGGTCAGGCGCTTGCTGGTCGTCACGCCATAGGCCTTGACCTTGCCGCTTTCGATCTGCTGCGTGGTGTTGGTGGTCTGGTCGCACATCAGGTCCACCTGGCCGCCCAACAGGTCGGTCATGGCCGGCGCGGTGCCCTTGTACGGCACGGTGGTCATGTCCACCGCCACGCTTTGCTGGAACAGCAGGCCGCACAGGTGCGAGGCCGCGCCCAGCCCGGCATTGGCCAGGTTGATCTTGCCCTTGTTGGCATCGATCCACTTGCGCAACTCGGCAAAGTTGTTGGCTGGCAGCGTGCTGCGGCCGATCAGCGTCATCGGCACCTCGTTGACCATGCCGACGTACTCGAAGTCTTCCAGAGTCTTGTAGGGCAGGGTGCGGTACAGCGCTGGCGCCGTGGCCATGCCGATGTGGTGCAGCAGCAGGGTGTAGCCGTCGGGCGAGGCCTTGGCCACCTTGCCAGCGCCCAGCGTTCCGCCCGCGCCGCCGACGTTTTCGATGATCACGGTCTGGTTGTTCAGGCCCTTGCGCAGCACCTCGGCCAGGTCGCGGGCCACCTTGTCGGTGGGGCCGCCAGCGGCAAACGGCACGACCAGGGTGACTGGTTTTTCCGGCCAGGCGGCAAAGGCGATGGGCGCGGCGAGGACCGCCGCAAGCACGATCAAGTTTCTCTTCATGGTTTGTCTCCAGCAGCATCGTTTGAATGGATGTCTGTCGGTGCCATCGTAGCCAGCGTTGCCGGCTTCGGTGGCGTGGGAAACACTTACCCGTTTGGGGTTGGATCAACCAAACTGGTCGGCAAGGCGCCCGGCTGGGCGGCACCGGTCGCCGCCAAACCGTTGCGGCCGGGCCGTCAGTCGTACTTGCGAGCGTCCTCGATCACCTTGCCATCGTTGGCCAGGGTGCCCGGCGCGACCAGTACCACCTCGGCTCGCAGCTTGGTCACATCGCGGATGCTGTTGGCCAGCGCTGCAGCCAGCCCCGCGGGCGTTTGGGCCACCTCTGCGCGAAGGGTCATGCGGTCATTGGCCATTTCCCCTTCGATCACGAGCCGGCCGCGCGATACCTCGGGGTGCCGGCGAAGCACCTCGGCCACTTGGCTGGCGTGTACGAACATGCCGCGCACTTTGGTGGTTTGGTCGGCGCGGCCCATCCAGCCCTTGATGCGGGTGTTGCTGCGGCCGGTGGGGCAGGGGCCGGCCAGCACGGCGGACAGGTCGCCCGTGCCGAAGCGCACCAGCGGGTAGTCGGGGTTGAGCACGGTCACCACCACCTCGCCCACCTCGCCGTCGGGCACCGGCTCGCCAGTGCCGGGGCGCACGATCTCCAGGATGATGGCTTCATCGAGCACCAGGCCCTCGCGCGCCGTGGTCTCGTAGGCGATGAGGCCGGCGTCGGCCGTGGCGTAGCTCTGATAGACCTCGATGCCACGCTCGCGCAGCCAGTCGCGCAGCGAGGGCGGAAAGGCCTCGCCGCCGACCATGCCCTTGGTCATCGAGGCGATCGACACGCCCGCCTCAGCGGCCTTCTCCACCATGATCTTCAGGAAACTGGGCGTGCCGATGTAGCCATGGGGCCGCAACTCGGCCACCGCCTGCAACTGCAGCTCGGTGTTGCCGATGCCGCCGGCAAAGGTGGTGCAGCCCACGGCGTGCGCGCCGCCTTCCATCATCGCGCCCGCCGGGGTGAGGTGGTAGCTGAAGCTGATGTGCGCCAGATCACCGGCGCGAAAGCCGGCGGCGTGGATGGCACGGGCCATGCGCCAGTAGTCGGTGGCCTGGCCTTCGGGTTCATAGATCGGGCCTGGCGACTGGAACACACGGCGCGCACCGCTGGGTGCGCGCAGGCCGCGCCAGCCAATGGCCGCATAGCCGCCAAACGGATCCTGCGCACGCAAGGCCTTCTGGCGATCCAGCAACTCGCCTTTGCGCAGCACGGGCAATCGGGACAGCGCGGCGCGGCTGTGGATGCTGCCGGCATCGACGCCAGCCAGCGTCTCGGCAAAGGCGCTGGTGGCCTGCTGGGCGCGTGCCACATGCGCGGGCAGGGCGGCCATCAGGGCCGCTTCGCGTTCGGCGGGTGCGCGCGCTTCCAGCGCGTCAAAGTGTTCATTCATCTCGGTCGCTCCACTGCGCCAGTTGCTTCTTCAGATCGGTCACGAAATCGCGCAGGTCGGCACTGCTGCGCAGCGTGTGCTCCATCCATTCCGGGCTGCTGCGCGAGGGCCTGCGCACACGCGCTGCCTGTATCGCGTCATCTTGAACGTTGGCCCTGGCGAGCGTGATGCCGCGCCGCTCGAAACGCCCCTCCCGCTCGGTCAGGCCCAACTCGCGCAAATCGCGCTTGAGCTTCAGCAGCGCCTCGTCCGCCTTGAACGGCGGCAGCGCAAACCCGAAATCACCATCGCTCATACAACGCTCCATGAGTGCGGGGCCCCATCCAGCGGACGCCGTGGATCCGGCTCGGCCGGTCCACCGGGGTCGCCAAACGGCAAGCATGTCGTTTGGCCCTCGCAGGCGAGGAACAGTCCGCAGGGACTGTTCCTCGTCCGGGCTCGGCCCCTGAGGGGGCTGTGCCGAAGGCGCTGGCGGGGGTGGGTCAAGTCAACCAGCGCTTGCGCCGCTTGTAGCTCTTGTTGTCCCGGAAGCTCTTGCGATCGCCGCCACCCATGCCGAGGTAGAACTCCTTCACGTCCTCGTTCTCGCGCAGGTCGGCGGCGGCGCCTTCCATCACGATGCGGCCGTTCTCCAGGATGTAGCCGTGGTCGGCATAGCGCAGCGCGATGTTGGTGTTCTGCTCGGCCAGCAGGAAGGTGACGCCTTCCTTGGTGTTGAGGTCCTTCACGATCTCGAACACCTCCTCCACGATCTGCGGCGCCAGGCCCATCGAGGGCTCGTCGAGCAGCACCATCTTCGGGTTGGCCATCAGCGCGCGACCGATGGCACACATCTGCTGCTCGCCACCCGAGGTGTAGGCGGCCTGCGAAGTGCGGCGCGTCTTCAGGCGCGGGAAGTAGTTGTAGACCTTCTCCAGCGTGGCCGCCACAGCCCCCTTGCCGTCCTTGCGCGTGTAGGCGCCGGTCATCAGGTTCTCTTCGATCGTCAGGTGCGCGAAGCAGTGCCGGCCTTCCATCACCTGGATCACGCCGCGGTCCACCATCTGCGCTGGCGAGAGTCGCTCGATGCGCTCACCGCGCAGGTCGATCGAGCCTTTGGTCACGTCGCCGCGTTCCCCGGCCAGCAGGTTGCTCACCGCGCGCAGCGTGGTGGTCTTGCCCGCACCATTGCCACCCAGCAGGGCCACCACCTTGCCCTCGGGCACCTGCAGCGACACGCCCTTGAGCACCAGGATCACGTGGTTGTAGATGACCTCGATGCCGTTGACATTCAAAAGGATGTTGCTCATGCGTACCTCGATGCGATCCAGCGGCCGCCGCGGAACCGGCTTGGCCGGGCCGCTGGCGGCGCCCCCTTGAGGGGGAAGCGGCGATAGCCGCTTCGGGGGTGGGCCATGTGCTGGGGAAGGCGGCGCCAGCCGCCTTCGAGGGTGGGTCAGGACTGGCAGTCGGCGGGCGTGCGGCGCGTCAGCTTCTTCTCGCCAGCGTACTTGTCGGCAGCGGCCTTGACCATGGGCTTGAGGATCTGCTCATCCGCCTGGTACCAGTCCGAGCTGAAGCCCCACTTCTTGCCATCCCAGGTCTGCACGCGGGCCCAGGTGGAGCCCATGTGGTCCAGGCACGAGGTGCTCACAGGCCGGATCACGCCGGTCAGGCCGAGCTTTTCGAGTTGCTTGGCATCGAGCGACAGGTTTTCCAGGCCCCAGCGCATCTGCTCGCCGGTGATGACCTTGCCCTTGGCAAAGCGGTCCTGCGCGCGGCGCATGGCCTCGATCATCATGGCCTGCATCACCACGCCGCGCATGTACAGCACGGAGCCGACTTCGTCCTTCGGGCCGGTGCCCTGGCCCTTGTCGTGCACGTGCTTCATGATGTCCTGGATCACCTTGGCATCGGTGCCCGAGCCATTGAGTGCCAGTGCGTTGTAGCCCTTGGCGCCTTCACCCACGTCCTTCACATCGGGCTCGGCACCCGACCACCAGACACCGTACATCTTCTCGCGCGGGAAGCCAGTGGCCTGCGCTTCCTTCAGCGCGGTGGAGTTCATCACGCCCCAGCCCCACAGCAACACGTAGTCAGGGCGGCTCTGGCGAACTTGCAGCCAGGCCGATTTCTGCTCGACGCCGGGGGCGGTGACGGGGATCATCTGCAACTCGAAGCCGTGGGTCTTGGCGCGCTCCTGCAGCAACGGGATCGGCTCCTTGCCAAACGGGCTGTCGTGGTAGACCAGCGCGATCTTCTTGCCCTTGAGCTTGTCCAGCCCACCGTTGGCCTTGCCCAGGTGCTGGATCAGGATGTCGGCCGCCGTCCAGTAGCTGCCCATCAGCGGGAAGTTCCACTTGAACACGCCACCATCCTGCGAGGCGGCCAGGCCGTAGCCCATGGTCACCAGCGGGATCTTGTCGTTGGGCACCTTGTCGGTCAGCGCGAAGGTGATGCCGGTGGCCTGCGGATCCACCACCGTGGCGCCCTTGCCCTTCAGGCGTTCGTAGCACTCCACGCCCTTGTCGGTGGCGTAGCCGGTCTCGCATTCCTCGAAGACGATCTTCACGCCGTTCACGCCGCCATCGCGGGCGTTGATCATCTTGATGTAGTCCTGCTTGCCATTGGCCCAGGGCGTGCCATTGGGCGCATAGGGGCCGGTGCGATAGACCAGCAGCGGGAAGAACTGCTCCTTGGCCTGCGCGAACGCGGGGGCCGAGAAGAGGGCGCAGGTGCCGGCAGCAACCAGCGTGGCGGTGAGGGCCAGGGATTTCAGGTTCATTTCTGTCTCCGTTGGTGGTGGGTCGGGGTGAAAAACAACATCAGATTCATTCCAGCAGCCGCCGCAGAACCGGCTTGGCCGGGCTGCTCGCGGCGCCCCCTTGAGGGGGAGGCGCCGAAGGCGCTACCGGGGTGAGTCATCAATGCGGGAAGGGCCACAGCCGCAGCTTTTCCTTGGCGGTGGACCACAGCCGCGCGATGCCGTGCGGCTCGACGATCAGGAAGAACACGATCAGCCCGCCGAAGATCATGAAGGTCAGGTGCGATGCCAGCGCGGTGTCGATGGGGATGCCCAGCCGCTGCGGCAGGCTGTCCAGGATGATGGGCAGGATGACGATGAAGGCCGCACCGAAAAAGCTGCCCATGATCGATCCCAGCCCGCCAATGATGACCATGAACAGCAGCTGAAATGAGCGGTCCACCGAGAATGCCGCGGGCTCCCACGAGCCCAGGTGCACGAAGCCCCACAGCGCGCCGGCCACGCCGACGATGAAGGAGCTGACCGCAAAGGCGGTGAGCTTGGCGTAGACCGGCCGGATGCCGATCACCGCCGCGGCCACGTCCATGTCGCGAATGGCCATCCACTCGCGGCCGATGTTGGCACGCACCAGGTTCTTGGCCAGCAAGGCGAACACGATCACGAAGGCCAGGCAGAACAGGTATTTCTGCGCCGGCGTTTCGATGCTCCAGCCCAGCAGGTTGATGCCCGAAACGCTGACCGAGCCCGACGAGGAATCGTTGGTGAACCACTTGATGCGCAGAAAGGCCCAGTCGGTGAAGAACTGCGCTGCCAGCGTGGCAACGGCCAGGTACAGGCCCTTGATGCGCAGGCTGGGGATGCCGAACAGCACGCCCACCACGGTCGCGCTCAGGCCACCCAGCAGAATGGCCAGGATCACCGGCATGCCGTCGACGCGCACGAAGGCGTTGTAGGCCATGTAGGCGCCCACGGCCATGAAGCCGCCGGTGCCCAAGGAGATCTGCCCGCAATAGCCGACCAGGATGTTCAGCCCGATCGCCGCCAGCGACAGGATCAGGAACGGGATCAGGATGGCGCGAAACAGGTATTCCGGCGCCAGCACGGGCACCGCGAACACGGCGAAGGCGATGAGTCCGAGGATCACGACCTTGTCCTGCACGATCGGGAAGATCTGCTGGTCGGTGCGGTAGGTGGTCTTGAATTGACCGTTCTCACGATAGATCATGCCCCCACGCTCCCTCTGGTCGCTGCCCCTCGAGGGGGCTCTTGCTGCGGACCGGCAAAGCCGGATCCGCGCAAGCGGCTTGGTTGAATACAAGAAATCATCACAACCTCCTCAGACGCGATCAATGATCTTTTCGCCGAACAGCCCTTGAGGCCGCACGAGAAGGAACAACAGCGCCAGCACGTAGGCAAACCAGATCTCGATGCCGCCGCCCACCATCGGACCGATGAACACCTCCGACAGCTTTTCGCCCACGCCGATGATCAGGCCGCCGATGATGGCGCCGGGCACCGAAGTGAGGCCGCCCAGGATCACCACGGGCAAGGCCTTCAAGGCCACCAACGACAGCGAGAACTGCACCCCCAGCTTGCTGCCCCAGATCACGCCGGCCACCAGCGCTGCAAAGCCGGCCACGCTCCAGACGATGACCCAGATGCGGCGCAGCGGGATGCCAATCGACTGCGCGGCCTGGTGGTCGTCCGCCACCGCGCGCAGCGCACGGCCCGTGGAGGTGTACTGGAAGAATGCGGCCAGTGCGCCCACCAGCGCCGCAGCGATCAGGGCGGCCGCCATGTCCTCCTGGTTCACCAGCACGCCGCCCTGGAACAGAGAGTCGAACAGGAACACCGGATCCTTGGGCAGGCCCACGTCGATCTTGTAGATGTCGTTGCCGAAGATGGTCTGGCCCAGGCCGTCGAGGAAGTAGGTGATGCCCAACGTGGCCATCAGCAGCGTGATGCCCTCCTGATTCACCAGCTTGCCCAGCACCAGGCGTTCGATCAGCCAAGCCACCGCGATCATGATCAGCATGGCCACGCCGAAGGCCAGGATGTTGATCAGCAGCTTGCCGGACAGGCCTGTGAACTGCGGGATCCAGGTGGAAAAGCGCGCCATGGCCAAGGCGGCAAACAGCACCATCGCGCCCTGCGCGAAGTTGAACACGCCGCTGGCCTTGAAGATCAGCACGAAGCCCAAGGCCACCAGCGAATACAGCATGCCTGTCATCAGGCCGCCGATCAGAGTCTCTAGAAAGAATGCCATGGAGCTGACCTCAGTGGGAGGTGCCGAGGTACGCACTGATCACGTCCTCGTTGTTGCGCACCTCGTCGGGGGTGCCGTCGCCGATCTTCTTGCCGTAGTCGAGCACGACCACGCGATCGCTGATGTCCATCACCACGCCCATGTCGTGCTCGATCAGCACGATGGTGGTGCCGAACTCCTCGTTCACGTCGAGCACGAAGCGGCACATGTCCTGCTTCTCTTCCACGTTCATGCCGGCCATGGGCTCGTCGAGCAGCAGCACCTGCGGCTCCATCGCCAGCGCGCGGCCCAGGTCCACGCGCTTCTGCAGGCCATAGGGCAGCCGGCCCACCGGCGTCTTGCGGAAGGCCTGGATCTCGAGGAAATCGATGATGTGCTCGACGAACTCGCGGTGCGCTTCTTCCTCGCGCGCCGCTGCGCCGATGCGCAGGGCCTGCTGGAACAGGTTGCACTTCATCTTCAGGTTGCGGCCGGACATGATGTTGTCGATCACGTTCATGCCCTTGAACAGCGCCAGGTTCTGGAACGTGCGGGCCACGCCCATCTCGGCCACCTGGCGCGAGTTCATGTGGCCGAAGGTCTGGCCGCGGAAGGTGATCGAGCCCTGCTGCGGCGCGTACACGCCGTTGATGCAGTTCAGCATCGAGCTCTTGCCCGCGCCGTTCGGCCCGATGATGGCGCGCACCTCATGCTCGCGCACGTTGAAGCTGATGTCGGTGAGCGCCTTCACGCCGCCGAAGGCCAGCGAGATGTTCTTGACGTCGAGGATCACGTCACCGCTCAAGCGGACTGACTCGTCGCGTGCCATGGTCATGCGGCTTTCTTCATCGCGGGGAAGGTCTTCACGTCCATCAGTTTCAGCGTGGCCGAGACCGAGCCGCTGCGGCCGTCCTCGAACTTCACCGCCGTCTCGATGTACTGCTCGGTGAGGCCGCCGTACAGCGCGTCGACCAGCACCTTGTACTTGTCATTGATGTAGCCACGCTTGACCTTGCGCGTGCGGGTCATCTCACCGTCGTCGGCGTCGAGTTCCTTGTGCAGCACCAGGAAGCGGCAGATCTGGCTGCCTGCCAGCAGCGCGTCCTGCGCCAGGTCGGCGTTGACCTTCTCCACGCATTCGCGGATCAGCTCGTACACCTCGGGCCGCTGGGCCAGGTCGGTGTAGCCGGCATAGGCCAGGTTGCGGCGCTCGGCCCAGTTGCCCACCGCCTCGAAGTCGATGTTGATGAAGGCGCAGACCGAGGCGCGCTGGTCGCCGAAGGCCACCGCCTCCTTGATGTGCGGAAAGAACTTCAGCTTGTTCTCCACGTACTTGGGCGCAAACATCGCACCATCGTGGGCCCCGCCATGCAGACGGCCCACATCCTTGGCGCGGTCGATGATCTTCAGCTGACCGCTGCTGTCCAGGAAGCCGGCGTCGCCGGTGTGGTACCAGCCATCCGCCGTGAGCACCTCGGCCGTGGCCGCTGCGTTCTTGTAGTACTCCTTGAGCAGGCCAGGCGACTTGACGAGGATCTCGCCCGTCTCGGACAGCTTGATCTCCACACCATCGATGGGCACCCCCACGGTGTCGGCGCGGGCACCGTCGTCGCGTTGCAGGCACACGAACACGGCCGTCTCGGTGGAGCCGTACAGCTGCTTCAGGTTGATGCCGATGGAGCGGTAGAACGTGAACAGGTCCGGGCCGATGGCCTCGCCGGCGGTGTAGGCCACCCGCACGCGCGAGAAGCCCAGCGTGTTGCGCAGCGGGCCGAAGATGCACAGATCACCCAGTCGCCACTTGAGGCGGTCGAGCAGGCTCACGGGCTTGCTGTCCATGCGCGCCGGGCCCACGCGGCGGGCCACGCCCATGCAGGTGTGAAACAGCCACTTCTTGAACGCGCCGGCGTCTTCCATGCGGATCATCACGCTGGTGAGCAGGCCCTCGAAGATGCGCGGCGGAGCGAAGTAATAGGTGGGCCCCACTTCCTTCAGGTCGATGGTGACGGTGGCGTTGGACTCGGGGCAGTTCACCACGTAGCCACAGCACAGCCACTGCGCGTAGCTGAAGATGTTCTGCCCCACCCAGGCCGGCGGCATATAGGCCAGCACCTCTTCGCTCTCGGTGAGCTTGTCGAAGCGTTGGCCGGCGGCGGCGCGGTCCAACAGCGAGAAGTGCGTGTGCACCACGCCCTTGGGGTTGCCGGTGGTGCCGCTGGTGAAGAACATCGCGGCCACGTCCTTGGGCTCGGTGGTGGCCACCTCGGCGTCGAAGAACTTGGGCTCACGCTCGTTGCGCTTCGTGCCGGACTCGATCACCGCATCGAGCGCCACGAGGCCGGGTTCGTCGTACTTGCGCAGCCCGCGCGGGTCGTCGTACCAGATGTTCGCCAGGGCGGGGCATTGCGGGCGGATCTCCAGCAGCTTGTCCACCTGTTCCTGGTCTTCCACCACCGCGAAGGCGACTTCGGCGTTGTTGATCGGGAACACCATTTCCAGCGCCGCGGCGTCCTGGTACAGCGGCACTGGCACCGCGCCCAACGATTGCGCGGCCAGCATGCTGGCGTACAGGCGCGGGCGGTTCTCGCCGATCACCACCACGTGCTGGCCACGGCGCATGCCGCCTTCGGCAAAACCGCAGGCCAGCTGGCGCACCAACCGGGCCAAGGCCGCCCAGGTGGTGGTTTGCCAGATGCCGTATTCCTTCTCGCGCAGTGCCGCCGCGTTGGGGCGCTGCTTGGCGTGCTCCAGCATCAGGCGGGGAAAGGTCGTATGCACTCGGCGTCTCCGTCAGTGAGCCGCAGTGACACCGGCGGCTCATCATTGGAGGCGGATGCTAGGCGCAAGTTTGACGTCATGTTGTCGGTACGACGACAATCCTAGGGTCATCCCGAATCATGATTTCCCGGAGGTTTGATGGCCGTCAGATTGCAGTTGCGCGAGCGAGCCCGGTCACCCACCCCGAGAGAGCTGGCGGACATCCCGTGGCTCGGCATGCTGTCCGACGCGGACCGGCTGGACGTCACCAGCCACCTCGTGGTGAGCACGGCCGAGCCGGGCGAGAGGGTGTGCCGCTTCGGACGCGCGTCGACCTTCTGGTTCGGTGTGATCGATGGCATGCTGAAGATGAGCAACGATGCCGCAGGCGGGGCCCAGATCACCTTCACCGGGCTGCCGCCGGGCGCCTGGTTCGGCGAAGGCACGCTGCTCAAGCGCGAGGTGTACCGCTACAACATCGAAGCGCTGCGCCGCAGCACCGTGGCCGGCCTGCCCAGTGCGGTGTTCAACCACCTGCTGGACCGCAGCATCCCCTTCAACCGTTTCGTGGTGAATCAGCTCAACGAGCGGCTGGGGCAGTTCATCGCTGCGCGTGAGATCGATCGGCAGAACCACCCCGATGCGCGGGTGGCGCGCAACCTGGCCGCCTTGTTCCACCCGGTGCTGTACCCCGGCGTGGGCCAGTGGCTGCGCATCACGCAGCAGGAGCTGGGCTACCTGGTCGGCTTGTCGCGCCAGCGGGTGAACCAGGCGCTTTCGGCGCTGCAACGCGATCAGATGATTCGCATCGAGTACGGTGGCGTGCGCGTGCTGGATCTGGATCGGCTGAGGCAGTACGCGCCGCCGGAAACCTGACGGTTCGCCCGGTCGTTGCGGGCAGCCTACACTGCGCGCCACCCCGAAGCTCTGCGAGTCCACCCATGAAGTTGACGCGTTACTTTTCCGTTCTGTTGCTGCTGGCCGGCCTGAGCCTTAACCCGGCCTGGTCGCAAGCCGCCAATGCCCCGGCGGCCCTGCCCAAGGGCATGACCGAGGCGCAACAGGTCGAAGGCATCACCGAATACCGCCTGGCCAACGGCCTGCAGGTGCTGCTGGTGCCCGACGATGCCAAGCCCAGCACCACGGTGAACCTGACTTTTCGCGTCGGCTCGAGGCATGAGAGCTATGGTGAGACCGGCATGGCCCACCTGCTGGAGCACCTGATGTTCAAGGGCACGCCCACGAATCCCAAGGTGTGGGGCGAGTTCTCCAAGCGTGGTCTGCGCGCCAATGGCAGCACCGGCTTCGACCGCACGAACTACTTCGCCAGCTTCGCTGCCAACCCCGACAACCAGCGCTGGTACCTGGGCTGGCTGGCCGACGCCATGGTCAACAGCTTCATCGCCCGAGCCGATCTGGACACCGAGATGACGGTGGTGCGCAACGAGATGGAGATGGGCGAGAACAGCCCGTTCGGGGCGCTGCGGCAGCAGACGCTGGCCGCCATGTACCAGTGGCACAACTACGGCAAGAACCCCGTCGGCGCGCGCAGCGACGTGGAGAACGTGGACATTGGCCGCCTGCAGGCCTTCTACCGCCTGCACTACCAGCCCGACAACGCCACGCTGATCATTGCGGGAAAATTCGACCGTGCGCAGACGCTGTCGTGGGTGGCGGAGTTGTTCGGCCCGATCCCGAAACCCCAACGCTCGATTCAAGCCACCTACACGCTGGACCCGGCGCAGGACGGCGAGCACAGCGTGCAGGTTCGCCGTGTGGGCGGCGCGCCAACCTTGATCGTGGGCTACCACGGGCCCGCAGGAGCACACCCCGACTTCGCAGCCGTGCGGCTGTTGACGAGCATCCTGGGTGACAGCCCGGGCGGTCGCCTGCACAAGCGCCTGGTGCAGACCGAGTTGGTGGCCAGTGCCTTTTCCTTCGCGTGGAGCCTCGCGGAACCCGGCCCGATGTTCATTGGCGCCGAGCTGGCACCCGGGCAGGACGTCGCCAAGGCGCGTGCCGAGATGCTCGCCGCCATCGACGATCTGGCCAAGACACCGTTCACGACCGAAGAGCTGGAACGGGCCCGCACCCAGTACCTCAACGACTGGGTGCAGGGTTTCAACGACCCGGAGCGGGTGGGCGTGGCCTTGTCCGAAGCGGTGTCATTGGGTGATTGGCGCCTGTACTTCCTGGCGCGGGATCGGGTCAAACGCGTCACCCTGGCCGACGTGCAGCGCGTGGCGGCCGAGCGGCTGCGGCCCGACAACCGCACCGTGGGCACCTACCTGCCGACCGAAAAGCCCGAGCGCGCTCCGGCGCCGGCGCGGGTGGACGTGGCCGCGCTGCTGAAGGACTTCAAAGGCGCCGCCGTGGTGGCCCAGGCCGAGGCCTTCGACGCCACACCAGCCAACCTGGATGCGCGCACGCAACGAGGCGAGCTGGCCAGCGGCATCAAGGTGGCGCTGCTGCCCAAGGGCACCCGAGGCCAGGTGGTGCAGGCGGTGCTGCGCCTGCACCTGGGCGATGAGCGCAGCCTGTTGGGCCAGGCCACCGTTGGCGCGATGCTGGGCGGCCTGCTGGACAAGGGCGGCGCGGGCTTGACGCGGCAGCAGGTCCAGGACGAGTGGGATCGTCTTCAAGCCAAGGTCGGCTTCAGCATCGGTGGCCAGAACCTCAGCGTCAACATCACCACCGTGCGCGACAACCTGCCGACCGTGATCCGGCTCGTGGGCAAGCTGCTGCGCGACCCGGCGCTGCCGAGCGAGGTGCTCGAAGAAAACCGCCGCCAGTGGCTGACCAGCATCGAGGAGCAACGCAAGGAGCCCGGCGCGCTGGTGTCCAACGCCATCAGCCGCCACGGCAATCCCTATCCACGTGGCGATGTGCGCTACGCGGCCACGTTCGACGAGCAGGTGCAAGACCTGCAGGCCGTCAAGCTGGAGGCATTGCGCGCCTTCCACCGCCGCTTCGTCAGTGCCGCGAATGGTGAATTCAGCGCCGCCGGCGACATGGACGCCGCGGCCGTGCGCGCCGCGCTGGACGCGGCGCTCGGTGATTGGCGCGCGCCCACCGACGGTCCGCAAGCCTTCGTCCGCGTGCCGCAGCCCCTGCAGAAGGTGGCGCCCGAGCGCTTCATGCTGCGCACCCCCGACAAGCAGAACGCCAACCTGCTGGCCACGCTGCGCCTGCCGCTGAACGACCTGCACGAGGACTTCGTGCCCATGCTGGTGGCCAACCACCTGTTCGGCACCGGCGGCACCGGCCGGCTGTGGCTGCGCATCCGCGAGAAGGACGGGTTGAGCTACGGCACCTATTCCGGCGTGGCCTGGAATGCCTTCGAGCCGAATTCACGCTGGATCGCCAACGCGATCTTCGCTCCGCAGAACCAGGCCAAGGTGGAGGCGGCGTTCCGCGAGGAACTGGACCGCTCGCTGAAGGACGGCTTCACGCAGCAGGAACTGGACGAGGCGCGAGCGGGGCTGCTCAGCTCGCGCCGGCTGGCCCGCGCGCAGGACGGTGTGGTCACCGGGGCGCTGGCTGAGAACCTGTACCTGGGTCGAAGCTTTGCCCGCTCGCAGCAGGTGGACGACCAGATCGCCCAGCTCACCCTGGCGCAAGTGAATGCGGCCTGGCGCAAGTACATGGACCCGACCAGCGTGGTCTGGGCCTGGGGCGGCGATTTCAAATGAAACCGGTGCATCGAGCGGCCGTGGGCCACGCGATGCGTTGACTCAAGCGTTGGTGATGCCTGACGCCACGTGACCGACCGGCACGTGGGGCGCGGCGCCTTCCACATGCCGGGTCTGGTCGTCGAAGAAGAAGTCGGGCTCGAACTCGCGCAGGAACTCGCCCTTGGGCAGGCCGCCCAGGAACATGGCCTCGTCCACTTCGATCTGCCAGTCCATCAGCGTGCGGATGGCGCGCTCGTGGGCCGGTGCACTGCGCGCCGTGACCAGTGCGGTGCGGATGCGCATGCCCTTCGGGTCCGACACCCGCTGCAACTGCTGCAGGGCCTGCAGCAGGGGCTTGAAGGGGCCGGGCGCCAGCGGTGTGCCGACCTTGGCACTTTCGTGACGGTGAAACGCGGCCAGGCCGTCGCGCTGGTAGACGCGCTCGGACTCGTCGGAGAACAGCACCGCGTCGCCGTCGAAGGCGATGCGCACCTCGTTCGGGTGCGCCTCCGAAGCGCGTGCGCCCTGTGGCAGCACGCGGGCGGCCGGCACGCCCGCGTCCAAGGCCAGGCGCACATCGGCCTCGTTGGCCGACAGGAACAACTGAGCGCGCAGCGGGCGCAGGTAGCGCCAGGGTGGCTGGCCGCGCGTGAACACGCCGCGCTCGATGGCCAGGCCATGGTGCTGGCACGAGCGGAACACGCGCAGGCCCGAAGCCGGGTCGTTGCGCGACAGGATCACCACCTCGGCCTGCGCCTGGTCCGCATGCCGAAACGCCAGCAGCTTGCGCGCAAGCGAGAACGCCACACCGGGCTTGGCCGGCTGGTCGATCCGGTCCAGCTGCAGGCGCATGTAGGCGCGGTCGTCGCCGGACTCGAACAGGCGGTTTTCTTCTTCGAAATCGAACAAGGCGCGCGACGACAAGGCCACCACCAGGCGCTCCGGCGCGCGTTCGGGCGGGTCAGCGGCACGCGGTTCCGGGTTCGAGGACATGGGCGGCACTATACGAGGCGCCGCCTGGCCGGGGCAGGGGGCGGTGGTGCCCGTGCAGCGACGCGCCCATCGCGACCAGCCGGCCATTCATCGGCTGCGTGTGCCGTTCGTCGCAAGCCACTGGCAGCCCAGGGCGCCCGTGTCGAAACTGCACTCACTCGATCAACGAGTGCCTCACCCGATCCAACGGAGAACCACCATGCAAACCACCTCCACCACCAGCCGCCTGATGTCCTTTGCCCTGGCCGCCATGATCACGTTGTCGGTGCTGATGGGCCTGGACACCCTGGCCGTCACGGAGTCCGCTGGCCCGCAAATGGCCAAGTCGACCTGCGTGTCCACGCAAGCCTGACCGAGCCGCTACTTGACCCAGGTGTTGAGCTGGATGATGGGTTGCAGCACGGCCAGCACGATGACCATGACCACCGCGCCCATCGCCACGATCAGCAGCGGCTCCAGGATGGTGGCCAGCGCCATCGCCCGGCGTTGCACCTCGCCCGACAACTGGCGCGCGGCGCGATCCAGCATCTGTGGCAGCTGGCCGGTCTGCTCGCCCAGGCGAGAGAACATGGCCAGCAGGCCGGGGAAGCGTTTCTTGGCCGCCAGTGCGGCGGCCAGCGGTGCGCCTTCGCGCACCTGCACCAGGGCGTCCAGCGCATCGGCCCGCATGGCGCGGTTGCCCAGCGTTTCTGCAGCGGCCTGCAGGGCCTTGAGGATCGGCACGCCGGCATTGGCCAGCATCGACAAGGTGCCCGCAAAACGCGCCGCGTTGTAGCCGCGTGACAGCCGGCCCAGCAAGGGCAGTCGCAGCCAGCCGGCATCAAAGCGCAGCCGGAAGGCCTCGTTGCGCAGCGACAGCCGCAAGCCGGCGATGGCGGCGATGAACGCCAGGGCCGCAAGCCAACCCCACTGGCGCACGAAGGCGCTCAAGGCCAGCATCATCGTGGTCAGCAGGGGCAGGGCACGCTTGCTGCTGACGAACACGCTGGCCACTTGCGGCACCACGTAGGTGACCAGAAAGATCACGATCACGAACGCGATCAGCGAGACGATGGCCGGGTAAAGCGCCGCGCCGATCAGCTTGCCCTTGAGCGCCTGGCGCTCTTCCAGATCGTCGGCAAGCCGCTCCAGCACCGGGCCCAGCGCACCACTTTGCTCGCCCGCGGCGACCACCGAGCGGTAGATGTCGTCGAATTCCCGCGGCGCCGCGCCCAGCGCGCGCGCGAAGGTGGAGCCGGCGTTGACCTCGGCCCGCAGGTGCGACACCAATTCACGCTGGCGCGGCTCCTCGGCCTCGTCGGACAAGGCGGTGAGCGCGCGCTCCAGCGGCAGCCCGGCCCCGACCAGGCCGGCAAGCTGGCGTGTCCACACCGCCAGGCTGGTGCTGCTGAAGACGCGGCGCGAGAAGCTCGATGCACCCGCCTGCTGCACCGTGGCGGCGATGGCTTCCACCGTGAGGGGCACCAGGCCCTGCCCACGCAGCTGCGAGCGTGCGGCGCGCGGGCTCTCGGCCTCGATGATGCCCTTGCCGGGCTTGCCCTGGGCATCCAGCGCTTCGTAGTGGAAGGCGGGCATTGGTGGTTGGAGACGCTGTGGCCTGGGTTCAGTCGCGCGTCACGCGCATGACCTCTTCCAGCGAGGTGATGCCGCGCGTCACCAGCCGGTCGCCGTCCTCGCGCATCGAGCGCAGACCGGCCCCGCGCGCGGCGCTGTGGATGGCGCTCTCTGCCGCCCGGTTGTGCACCAGGTCGCGCACCGCGTCGTCGGCCACCATCAGCTCGTACACGCCGGTGCGGCCCTTGTAGCCGGTCATGCCGCACTCGCTGCAGCCCACCGGATGCCAGCGGTTTTCGCCATCGACGCGCTTGCAGTGCACACACAGCTTGCGCACCAGGCGCTGGGCCAGCACGCCGAGCAGGCTGGAGCTGAGCAGGAAGGGCTCCACGCCCATGTCGATCAGGCGCGTGACGGTGGAGGGCGCGTCGTTGGTGTGCACGGTGGCCAGTACCAGGTGGCCGGTGAGAGAGGCCTGGATGGCGATCTGCGCGGTCTCGAAATCACGGATCTCGCCGATCATGATCACGTCGGGATCCTGGCGCAGGATGGCGCGCAGGGCCTTGGCGAACGTGAGGTCGATGCGGGCGTTGACCTGCGTCTGTCCGATGTTGGGCAGCTCGTACTCGATCGGGTCTTCCACCGTGAGGATGTTGGTGCCGGCGGTGTCGATGCGGCCCAGGCTGGCGTACAGCGTGGTGGTCTTGCCCGAGCCCGTGGGGCCGGTGACCAGCACGATGCCGTGCGGCTGGTGCACCAGGCGGTCGAACTCGCTGAGCAGCTCGCCACTCATGCCCAGGCCCTCGAGCGTGAACTTCGATTCGGTCTTGTCCAGCAGCCGCAGCACCGCACGCTCACCATGCGCGCTGGGCAAGGTCGACACGCGCACGTCGATGGCGCGGCCGCCGATGCGCAGCGAGATGCGGCCGTCCTGCGGCAGGCGCTTCTCGGCGATGTCCAGCTCGGCCATGATCTTCAGGCGCGAGATCAGCGCGGCGTGCAGCGCGCGGTTGGGTTGCACCACCTCGCGCAGCGTGCCGTCCACGCGGAAGCGCACGCTGGAGCTGCGCTCGTAGGGCTCGATGTGGATATCGCTGGCGCCGTCTTTTGCGGCCTGCGTCAGCAGTGCATTGAGCATGCGGATGATGGGCGCGTCGTCGGCGGCCTCGAGCAGATCCTCCACCGCCGGCAGGTCCTGCAGCAGGCGCGACAGATCGACCGCGCTCTCCACCTCGCCCACCACGACCGCGGCGCTGGATTCGCCGCCCGAATAGGCGGCCGCGATGCGTTGATCCAACGACGCCGCGGCCTCGCGCTCGAAGCGCACCACGCGGTGCCGGCGCACCACCTCGCCCAAGGCGCCGACCGACGTGTTCTCGGCCGCCCAGAGCACGGCCTCCTCACCGTCGTCCTCCAGCAGCAGGTGGTGCGTTCGTGCGAACGCATAGGGCAGCGGGTGGCGCAGGCTCATTTCAGTTGCCGGACTTTGGCACGCCCAGTGGCGCAGGCGCAGGGTTCGCGCCCACTGGAGCACGCATGGGCGGCAGCACCGGCGCCTCGTTGATCGGCATCACCAGGCTGGGCACGGGCTGGGCTTCCTTTTGCTGCGCTCGAATGGCATCGTAGCGATCCAGCGAGAACGCGCCGGCTTCTTGGGCGTCGCGTATGACGACCGGGCGCAGAAACAGCAACAAGACCGAGCGTGAGCGGTTGCGACTTTCGTTCTTGAACAGATTGCCAAACAGCGGGAGGTCTCCCAGACCGGGCACCTTGTTGCCGCTGCCATCGAATTGATCGCGGGTCTGCCCGCCCAGCACCATGATCTGGCCGTCCTGCGCCACCACGGTGGTCTCCACTGAATTCTTGTTGGTCACCGGGCCGTTGGTGTTGCTGGTCGAGTTGGCCACGACGCTGGAGTTCTCCTGGAACACCGTCATGCGCACCACGCCACCTTCGCCAATCTGCGGCTTGATCTTCAAGGTTAGGCCCACGTCCTTTCGCTCTATGGTCTGGAACGGGTTCAGCGTGGCCGAGCCGCTGCCGGTGTTGGTGAAACTGCCGGTGACGAAAGGCACGTTGGAGCCGACGACGATCTTGGCCTCTTCGTTGTCCAGCGCCATCAGGTTGGGCGTGGAAAGAATGTTGGTGCCAGAGACCGTTTCAAGAAACCGCGCCAGGGCTGCCAGGGTGTAGACGCCATTGACGCGTTGCAGCAGACCCAGATTCAGGCCGTTCACTTCCTTGCCGGCAGTGATTGCGGTGCCGGCCGTCGCAAGGTTGATGATGTTGCTGCTGCCGGTGCCGAAGTTCGTGCCAAGGGCCAGACCCGCACCATCGCCTTTGCGGCCCAGCAGGCCCTGCCACTGGAAGCCGAACTCCGCCGCCTTGGTCGCGTCCATCTCCACGATCATGGTCTCGACAAACACCTGCGCCCTGCGTCCATCGAGCTGGTCGATCACGCTGCGGATCTGACGGTACAGCGGATCGGGCGCGGTGATGATCAGCGAATTGGTGGACGGATCGGCCTGCACGAAGCCGCCAGTGGACGGTTGCGCCGAAGCCGATACCGGGGTGGTCGCCGCGGCGCTGCCAACGGCGCTGTTGGCCGTGGTGCCGATGCCCGCCCCGGCCTGCGGGGACATGGCATTCACCGTGAAACCGGTGCTTGGGCTGCTGCCACCGCTGCCGCTGCCGCCGCCACCGAAGGCCGCGCGCAGCACCGTGGCCAGCTTGGTCGCGTCGGCGTTCTTGAGGTAGACCACGCGGATGCTGCCGGCCGGCCCCTGCGCGCCGGGTTGATCCAGGCGCGCGATCAGCGCGCGCATCGAGGCCATCTTCGCCGGATTGGGTGCACGCAGGATCAAGGCATTGCCGCGCGGGTCGGCCATCACCGTGGCCGTGGCCGCCGCGCCAGGCACCAGCCCGCCCGGCGCTGCGGCGTCGCCGAGTTTTTGCACCAGCACGGCCAGGTCGGAGGCCACCGCGTGCTGCAGCGGCACGATCTCCACATCGGTGGCGGAGGGTTGGTCCAGTGCCGCGATGATCTTGGCGATGCGCGTCAAGTTGTCGGCGTAGTCGGTGATCACCAGCGAGCTCGTGCCCGGGTTGGCATTGATCGTGTTGTTCGGGCTGATCAGCGGGCGCAGCACGGCCACCAGGTTGTTCGGGTTCTCATGGCTGAGCTTGAAGACCTGGGTGATGACCTGGTCGCCGCGCGGCTCGAACGGACCGACCGAGACCACACCCGTTTGCAGCTTGGCGTCGGCCTCGGGCACCACCTTCAGCAAGCCGCCGGTTTCCACCACCGAAAAGCCCAGGCCGCGCAAGGCGGCCAGGTAGTTCTGGTAGGCGTCACGCGAGGACAGCGGCCGCTCGCTGTAGACGGTGATGGTGCCCTTGACGCGCGGGTCCACCAGCATCTGCCGGTTGATCATGGAGGCGATGGCGCGGGTGACGGCCTCGATGTCGGCGTTGACGAAGTTCAGCGTCACTTGCGAGCTGTTTTCCTGGGCCGCTGCCTTGGGGGCGGCCTTGCCGGCGGCGGGTGTGTTCAGGGGCCAGGCCAGGGCCACCAGGCCGGCCAGCAGCAGCGACAAGGTGTGGCGGGCCGGGGCCAAGTGTGTGCTGGGCATCCGCTGGGTCATGGTCATCCGATCGAAATGACGGACAGCGCGCCTTGGCGCCGCCCGATGATGTTGAGCAAGTTGGCCAGGCCCGCTTCCTGGCCGTCCGCTGCACGCGCCTCACCGCGGAAGCGCAGCCGAACGCCGGTCCATTGCCCGGTGCCGGTCAGGCGCAATGCGCCATCCAGGGTGTCCAGCGTCAGGGCGGCCGACTCGCCGCTGCTGGCGTCGGAGCGCAGCGTCAGCCGGTAGCTGCCGAGCGGGTCCACCGGCGAGACGCGCGAGCGGGCGTCCACCAGGTCGAGGTCCAAAGCCCCATTGAGCTGGGTGCGGCCGGCCACGCTGTGCAGCTTGAAGCCGGGCGTGGAGACGCGGATGTTGCCGCCCAGTTGCAGCGTGTTCCAAGGCGCCCCCAGTCCCGACAGCCACTGCGCCGGCCACTGGCCCACACCGGCCGGCCGTGCCGGCAGGGTGAGCGTCAGGCCTTGCCAGCCGGGCTGCAGGCCGATGGTCAGATCGCCTTGCACGCAGCAACTCTGCTGCAAGGTCAGCGTCAGGCCGCTCCAATGGGGCGTCAGCGCCCAGCGCAGCCGGCCCGGCAGGGCCGCGGCGTCGCGGCTGCCCGGGCCGCCTTGCAGCACGGCCACGGCGCTGCCAGACCAGACGCTGCCTTGCGCATCGGCCAACAGCAGGCGCTCGCCGGTGGCGGCGTGCACGCCTTGCGCCAGCCAGGTGGCGGGCGCAAAGGCCAGCAAGCCCAGCGCGCTGCCGATGGCGGCGCCCCAGATGGCCCAGCGCCGGCTCGCCCGCTGGGCGCGTTGCCAGGCCCGGTCGGCCGTGCGGGGCGGGCTGCGTCGGCGCATCAGGATCGCGCCCCGAGCGCCAGCACCACGCTGCCGCTGTAGTCGCCCTGCGGTGTCCGGGTGAGCTGGGCCTCGACGGCACGCACGCGGGCGCTGATGCGCACCTCGGCCAACCAGGTGGCCAGTTGCTCGCCGCTCAGGCGGCTGACTTGCAGCACCGCACGCTCACCCTGCAACTTCAGCTGGGCCTTGTCACCCAGGCGCTGTGCGGCCGTGGTCAAGGCGGCCTGGGCCTGGGCGGCCGGCATGGGCGGCATGGCGCGCAGGGCCTTTGATTCAGCGGCCAGGCGTTGCATGTCCTGCAACTGCAGGTCCAGCGCTTCGATCTGGCGCGGCGCGCTGCGCGCGCTGCGCCATGCCGGGGCCAGCCCGGCCCACCACAGCAAGGCCAGGCCCAGCACGGTGACGCCGATCGCCACCAGAACGCGCTCACGCTCGGCCAGTGCCCGCCAGTGCTGGTTCAGGGCCTGCCGCCATGCCGATTGACCTGCGCCGATGGCAACAGGCCGGGGCTTCGAGCCTGGATCGTCCTGGGCGGCCCGTGCCCGTTCCGTTGTCCGTTCTGTGCTCATGGCACGGCCCTCCGTGCGGGACGGCTGATGCTGAGCTCGGTGTCGTTGCTGTCGAGCTTGCCGCCCGCGCTTTCCAGCCGGCTGCGCAGCTGCTGCAGGGCAGCCGGGTCCCAGCCCGGCGCGGGCAGCACCAGACGGCCGAGTTCGAACCGGATGCGCTCGACCGGTGGCCGGCCTTCGGGCCACACGGCCGCGGCCATGCCGAGCAGGGTTTCCAGGTCGTCGTCGCCGGCCTTGCCTGCGGACAGGCGCAGCAACTCGGTCTCGCGCAACATCTGCAGCGGCGCGTCGAGGATCGACCGCACCTGGGGGTGGGTCACGCTCAACACCGCATTGATGGCATCGCGGCGCTGGCTGATCTGGCGCTGCTGCGTCCACGCCCACAGGTTGAGCCCGACCACGTGCACCAGCGCCAGCACGGCCAGGCCCAGGCGAAAGGGCCGCCAACTCGGCCCCAACAGTTGCCGCCCCAGGCCACGCACGGCCCGCAGGCCCCGTGCGTGCCCGGCCAGCTCGAACTGCCTCAGGTTCCAGACCGATCGGGCGTTGGCCAGCGCGTGTTCAGCATCGGAGCGCACCGGCACCGGGCCACCCAGCCAGCGCTCGGCAGCCACGGCGGCCGCCGGTGTGGCGGTGAAGGTGCCGGTGGCCGGCAGGCCGGGCGCACCGGTGGGCGCGTTGCTGGCCGGCAGCAGTGCGCGCGCCAGTCCGCCGCTGGTTCGCAGGCACAGCGCGCCGTTGCTGTCGCTCCAACTCAGCCAAAGCTCGTCGGCGGCGCTGCTGCCGGCCGGGTCGGCGACGGCGAAGAAATGGCCCTGCGCAGCGTCGCCCGGCGCGATGCCAGGCACCACCCGATCGATCATGATGCCGGCGGCATCCAGTGCATTGAGCTGATGGGCCAGCCAAGGCCGGTTGGTCGCGGCCACCCAGCAGGCCTCGCCGGCACGGGCTTGCGGTGCCAACGCCAGGTGAGTTTCGTCGGGCTCGTCGAGCAGTTGTTCTTCCAGCAGACCGGCCAACGCTTGACGCAGGCGTGCGGCAGGCGCCTTGGGCAGCATCACGCGGTGCCACGCCACCTCGGTGGCAGGCAGCACGGCGATGACGGTTTCGGTGCGCGGCAAGCCCGCTGCGCTGGCTCGGCCAGTGCCCGAGACGCTCACGCCATCGGGGCTGAGCACGTACTGCAGCGGCCCGAGGGGAGCATGGGTGTCGACGTTGTCCGCCGCTTGCGGCCGTGTTGCCAGCAGGATCACGAGCAGGGTCATGGGCAGGCGGTCTGGTGCGGGCGGCGCAAAGTGGGGAGGGACGGCATCATGGGCAGGGCAGGCCTGCATTGTGTCAAACCGTCGGGCACCGTCATCCTCCCGCGCCCGGCAGGACGACCGACACCCGCTGCCGCTGTCGCGTGACCACGTCGGTGGGCGTGGTCTTCTGCACCAGCGAGAGCTCTTCGAGCACACGGTCTTCCAGCCGCAGCCGGCCGCGCACCTCGAAAAAAGCCGAGCTCACGTCCACTGCATCCGCTGGCAACTTGATGCTGTTGTTGGCCAAGGCCACCCCAGCGTCATCCAGCGTGGCGAAGGCCTTGCGTTGCCGGGCCTGCACCAGGCGTTCTGCCGCGCCGAGGTCCATGCCTTCGACCACGGCCGCCAGCACCTCGCGGGGCGCGGTGTTGAGGTTGAGCTTGGTGCGCACGCCCGCATCGGGCAGCAACACCACGTAGGCGCGCAGCGCCTCGATGCCCGCGGCGTCCACGCCAATCCAGGCCAGGTCTTCCAGCCGCACCAAGGGCAGCGGCGCGCTGTTGTCCGCCCCGGCGGCGATGTTGACCAGGCCCTGCGCAATGGTGCCGGCCATCGAGCTGGGCAGGCCTGCCGCCTGGCAGATGCGCTCGAGCACCTTCAGGTCGAGCGGCAGCACCTTGCCCGCCCCGTCGATCACGTTGCGCAGGTTGTAGCGGCCCTGGGCATCGGAGATCTGGCCCGACAGAAAGGCCTCGGGGCCGCTGTCGGCATTGTTGTCGCGGTCCGTCGCCAGAAAGGTGGACAGGCGCGTTTCCGCCAGTGGCTGGGCCCAGGCGTCGCTGAGCGCCACGGGCGAGGGCTTCTGCTCGCGCAGCACCAGCCTGGCCCAGTCGAGCGCCCCCACCACGATCCACGCCGCCTGGGTTCGGCCGCGCTCTGCCGATTCGACCTGGATCGATCGCCATTGCTGCCAGACCATGCCGGCCGCCAGCGTCACCACCACCGTCATCAGCACCATCGCGACGAGCAGCGCAGCGCCCTGCGCAGGGCGGGGGCGACGACGTGTTCCGCGCATGGTCCGCGCAAGGCAATCTGGCGTTGCCACTGTTCTTGCCCCTTTCGCGGGGCGGCCAGCCGAGGGTGGTCTTGGGGCGCTCATGATGTACGCATCAGCACGTCGCGCGTGAGCTTGCCCTCGGGCAGTTCGATCACCATGCGCACGCCGGCTGGCAACTGCACCCGCGCCGTCGGCGCCGAAGCGCCCGTTGCTGGGGGGGCCGCCTGCACGCCGGAGGACTGGGCGTTGCTCCAGGCGCCTCCCTGGTGAAAGTACAGCTGCCAGCTCGTCGCGCCGTCCAGCAGCTTGAGTTGGGCCGGCTCCGCGCCCTGCAATTGCAGGCTGCGCATCCAGGCATCCTGCAGGTCGGACACCCGTGTGGCGGCGGGCGCAGCCCAGCGGCGCCACACGCCTTCGCGCAGCGACCACACCACCAGCTGGATACCGCCCTCGCTGCGGCGGGTCAGGCGCAGCGAGGCACCATCGAAGGCCAGGGCCGGCACCGCCAGCGTGTCCTGCACGGACTGCAGGTCCTGCTCCCATTGGCCAATCACGCTGCCCAGCAGCAGTGTGCGTTCGGAGGCGCGCTGCCCGATGTCGCGCGAGCGGGCCATGCTGTCCAGCCCGCGCCAGCCAATGACGGCCATCACCGACATGATCAGCAAGGCCACCAGCACTTCGACCAGGGTGAAGCCGGGCGACCGGACGCGCAGGTTGGGCGTCATTTCAATAGCGCCCCAGCACCGTGCTCAGGCTCACCAGCACGTGGCCTTGCTCGTCCAGTACCTGGGCTTCGACCCGTCGGAAATTGGGGTTGGGCGTGGCGCGGGTGAGCAGGCGGCCAGGGTAGTCCCGCCCCAATTGATTGCAGGCGAAGTCGGCGTCACCGGTGCCGGGCAGCTGCCTGGCCAGGCGCAGGCCGGCCAGGGCGTTGTCGGCACACCATTGGGCCGCCGTCACCTCGCTCAGACGCTGGGCGTTGTCGGTCAAGGCAGCGGCCGCCTTCAGGCCCGCACCCAGGGACACGGCCACGATGGTCAGCGCCACCAGCACTTCCACCAGTGTGAAGCCGCGCCGTTGGATGGTCATGGTGGTGTCTCGTCCGTCAGCGCCTTGAAGGGCGCCAGGCCGTCCGTGGCCACGCTGATGCGACGGTCTTCCAGGGTGAGCTCGACGCGCTGCGCACCGATCAAGGGTTCAGGTCCCAGCAGCAGCGCGCGCGCGCCCACGATGCGCGCCTGCACGCCCTCGTTCAACCAATGTTGTGGCAACTCGACACGCGGTGGCAGCCCGCTGAAGCGGAAGCCGCCTTGGCTGCCCAGTTCGAATCGCACCGGCAGACCGCTCGCTCGGGCCTCGGCCCGCCCGGCTTCCAACAGGGCACCCAGGCGCGCGGCCTCCTGATCCAGTCGGGACGCTGCAGGATCCCGCAAGGCCAGACTCACCACCGCGGCAGCCAGCCCGATCAGCACCAGCACCACCAGCAGTTCAACCAGCGTGAAGCCTGCGGGCCGGACCGGGCCGCGCCTATTGCCAGGAGCCAATGTCCGCGTTCTTGCCTTCACCACCGGCCTTGCCGTCGGCGCCATAGCTGAACACATCGATCTCACCCTTCACACCCGGGTTCACGTACTGGTAGGGCTGGCCCCAGGGGTCGTTGGGCAGCTTGTCGAGGTAAGGGCGCCAGTTGGGTGGCACCGAGCCCGAAGTGGGCTTGCGCACCAGGGCCTCGAGGCCTTGTTCGCCGGTGGGAAAACGCTGGTTGTCCAGCTTGTAGAGCTTGAGCGACTGCATCAGGTTGTTGACGTCCGTGCGCGCGGCGGTGACACGGGCGTCGTCGGTGCGGTCCAGCAGGTTGGGCACGATCAACGCGGCCAGCACGCCAATGATGACCAGGACCACCAGCAACTCGATCAGGGTGAAGCCGCGCTGCGCAAGTCGGAAACGGCGGTGTGGATGCTGCAAAGGCATGTCGATGGGTCATCGGGCGTTGATCGGTGAATCATAATCTTCGAATGACCGCGCGCTTGTTGAGTTTTGTCGTCTGGGCCGTGGTGGCCGCCAGCACCGTGTTCTGGGGCAATCGGTTCGTCGCCCAGCCCACGCCGGTGCCGGCGCAGGCCGCCTCGATCGGCCCGGGCACAGCGCCAGCCGGTCCGCTGGTGCGCTTGTTTGGCGCCCCGCCGGTGGCGGTGGCCGAAGCACCACCACCGGTGGTGGCCGATGCCCGATTCAAGCTGCTGGGCGTGGCCGCACCTCGGCCTGGCGAGCACCGTGGCTGGGCGCTGATCGCCGTGGACGAGCGTCCGGCACGCGCGTTTGCAATGGGTGCCCGCGTGGACGACACGCTGGTGGTGCAAGCCATCGGCCACCGCCAGGTGGACCTGGGCCCCCGGGGTGGGGCCGCTTCGGTTTCATTGACCTTGCCGCCGGTGGCCGAGGCCGCACGCGGCGCACCACCCGCAGCCGCACCGATGGTGCCGGCGCCCAATGCCGGTGCGATATCGGGCCGCTTTCGCCCGCCTGGCGGCATGCAGCCGCCCACGCCGGGTGTCGTGGCATCGCCCGGAGCTCAGATGCCGTTTGCCGCTGGCCTGAACGGAGCCTCGCCGCCGGCGGGGCCCCAGCTGCAGAACGGGCAGCCCGTGGACCAGGGCACGGCGCCGCCGGCGTTTCGCTGAGCGTTGGTGCAACGCGGCCGGGCCGTGTTGCGGCGCCTTTGCGGGATCAGTAGATGCTGTCGTCCTGGCGACCGCCGCTGCTGCGGCCGCCGCGTGACAGCGCGCCGTGTCCCGTGTCGCCCATGGCCAAGGGCTGCGACGGCCCCGGGTCTTCGCCATCGGCCACCTCCGACAGCAGCGCAGCGGCGCTGCGCACCAGGGGCCAGGACACACAGGCGCCGGTGCCGTCGATGCTGTCCAGGCCGAGTTCGAGCAAGGCGCTGGCATGGAACAGGTTCAGGGCGTGGTCCAGCCCCAGGTGCGCCTGGCTGCGACAGAACACGCAGTAGTCGGTGACCGCAGCGGCAATCTGCGAGGCCACCATCAGGGCCGCACAGGCGGCCATGCCATCCACCATGATCAGGTGGCGCTTGCTGGCGGCCACCAACATCACGCCCACCATCACCGCCGTTTCGAACCCACCGAATGCGGCGAGCACCTCGACCGGGTCGACCACGTCGCGGTGCCGGGTTTGTGCGGCCGTCAGCAGGGTCATCAGGCGGTTCAGCTCGTCCGGATCCATGTGCGTGTGGCTGATGATCAGGTCGCGCAAGGGCGCATCGGCCAGGCGCGAGATCACCAGCGCAGCGGCCTCGTGAGAGCCCACGCCCAAGCCGGCGCAGGCCAGCATGTTGCCGCGCAGGGAGTCGCCGATTTCCATGCCGGCTCGGATGGCTGCGTGCGCCTGCTCCAGCGCCATGGCGGGCCCGACCCGCGTATTGCGGGTGCCGTGGGCGATCTTGCGCGCCATCAGGTGCTCGTGCGGTGCCAGCGCATTGGCCACGCCGCAGTCCACCACCGTCAGGTCCAGGCCCTGGGTGCGCGCGAACACCGACACCGGTACACGGCCGGTCAGCAGCTGGTGCACCTGCTCATGCGTCTGCAGGTGATGCTGCGGGCCCTGGATGCCGTCCACCGCGATGCCGTGGTCGGCCGCGAACATCACCAACTGCGGTTCGCGAAAACGTGGCTTGAGCGTGTTCTGCATCAGGCCCAGGCGCACCGACACCGGTTCCAGTTCACCCAGGCTGCCCGCCGTCTCACAGCGGCGCTGCAGCTTCTCGATCAGCGCGCGTTCGAGCAGCGGATTCGAGGTGGGCGAGATCAGGGAACGGTTCAGCGACATCGTTCGAGTGTAAACAGCGGGCCTGACTGCATCGATGACCGGATGGAGGCGACCCCGAGGTGCGCTCAGCTCAGGAACAGCCGATAGACCGGGTTGTTCGTTTCTTCGACGCAGGGATAGGCCAAGGCCTCCAGGAAAGCATCGAAGGCGCGGGTGTCGCCACGCGGCACCTGGATGCCCACGAGGATGCGGCCATAGTCCGCCCCCTGGTTGCGGTAGTGGAACAGGCTGATGTTCCAGTCCGGGTGCAGCGAGGAGAGGAAGCGCATCAGCGCGCCCGGCCGCTCCGGGAAGATGAAGCGGAACAGGCGTTCGTCGGCTGCCAGTGGTGAGCGCCCGCCCACCATGTGGCGCACATGTTCCTTGGCCAGTTCGTCGTCGGTGAGGTTGACGGTGGGGAAGCCGTGGCGCACGAAGCTGCGCTCGATCTTGTCGGCCTCCTCGCGCTTGGCGATGGCCAGGCCGACGAACACATGGGCCTGGTTGGCGTCGGAGATGCGGTAGTTGAACTCGGTGACCGCGCGCGGCCCGATCAACTCGCAGAAGCGCTTGAACGAGCCGCGCTCCTCCGGGATCGTGACGGCGAACAGCGCTTCGCGCTGCTCGCCGAACTCAGCCCGCTCGGCCACGAAGCGCAAGCGGTCGAAGTTCATGTTGGCGCCACAGGTGATGGCGATCAGCGTCTGGCCCTTGCATTTGTGCTGCGCCACGTACTTCTTCACCGCCGCCACGCCAAGCGCGCCCGCAGGCTCGACGATGCTGCGGGTGTCGGTGAACACGTCCTTGATCGCTGCGCAGACCTCGTCGGTGTCGACGATGATGTAGTCATCCACCAGTTTGCGGGCAATGCGGAAGGTTTCCTCGCCCACCAGCTTGACCGCTGTGCCATCCGAGAACAGGCCCACGTCGGTCAATGTCACGCGCTTGCCCATGCGCACCGACTGGGCCATGGCGTCGGAGTCACGCGTCTGCACACCGATCACCTTGATCTCCGGTCGCACGGCCTTGATGTACGAAGCCACGCCGGAGATGAGGCCACCACCACCGATGGCCACGAAGATGGCGTCGATCGGGCCTTCATGCTGACGCAGGATCTCCATGGCCACCGTGCCCTGGCCGGCAATGACATCGGGGTCATCGAAGGGGTGCACGAAGGTCAGGCCCTGGGCCTGTTGCAACGTGAGCGCGTGGGTGTAGGCGTCGGAATAGCTCTCGCCACTGAGCACCACCTCGCCGCCCAGCGCGGCCACCGCGTCCACCTTGAGCTTGGGGGTGGTCACCGGCATCACCACCACGGCGCGGCAATTCAGCTTGCGTGCCGACAGGGCCACGCCCTGAGCATGGTTGCCGGCCGACGCGCAGATGACGCCGCGCGCCAGTTGCTCCTTGCTCAGGTGGGCCATCTTGTTGTAGGCCCCACGCAGCTTGAAGCTGAACACGGGCTGCTGGTCTTCGCGCTTGAGCAGCACGTGGTTGCCGAGCCGGCGCGACAGGTTGCGGGCCGGGTCGAGCGAGCTCTCGATCGCCACGTCGTACACCCGTGCCGTGAGGATCTTCTTCAGGTAGTCGGTGGGGGCGGTGCGGGCCATGGGGGAATCGAAGCGTGGTCGGAGGCGCGGGATGATAAGGCGCTGGCCTTGGCGCGCCCAGAAAAAAGGCCCGAAGCTTGCGCTTCGGGCCCAATCCACCATTGAAGGAGGTGGAGGAGACAACCCGCTCAACCCCTGCGCTAGGAAAGCGCCACCAGGGACTCGATGCAATGCAGTCTAGCTGCTGCCATGCTGCGTCGCAATATGATGAGGGACGATTCGATTAGGGGGTGCGCTCCAATGGCTGGTGCGCGCGGGTGGTCCGGTTGCGCCGAAGCGGTGCATGAAAGAGCGACGACGATGGAATGCACGATCAACTGGCTGCCCGCCAGCGGCATGGGCATGGTGGCCGAGACGGGCAGCGGGCATTTTCTGACCATGGACGGTGCGCCCGACGGCGGCGGTCGCAACTTGGCGCCCCGGCCCATGGAGACCTTGCTGGCCGGCGCCGGCGGCTGCACGGCCTACGACGTGGTGTTGATCCTCAAGCGCGGCCGCCACCATGTGACCGGATGTCAGGTCAAGCTGCAGGCCGAGCGCGCCGAGGCCGATCCCAAGGTGTTCACCAGATTGCACCTGCACTTCATCGTGAGCGGAATCAACCTGCCCGATGCCGCTGTGGCTCGGGCCATCGAGATGTCTCACGACAAATACTGCTCGGCGACGATCATGCTGGGCAAGACGGCCGCAATCACGACCAGCCACGAAATCGTGTCGGCCTGAACGCCCGACCAGCCGCGTCAGATCGCGTGCGCCGTTCCCGTCATCACCCGCGCCGCGGCACGCATCATCCAGGCCACGGGCCGCGGCATCACAGCGGCGCCGGCGCGCTCGGCCATGTCGGCATGGCGCGCCTCGTCCAGCTTCATCTGCTCCACCACGGCGCGCGAGGCCGTGTCGGCGGCGGGCAGTCTGTCGAGGTGGCTGGCCAGGTGCTGCTCGACCTGGCGTTCGGTTTCCACCAGGAAACCCAGGCTGCGGGCATCACCGGCGCGGCCGGCAGCCAGGCCGATGGCAAAGGCGCCCGCATACCAGAGCGGGTTGAGCAGGCTGGGACGGTCGCCCAGCTCGGTCAACCTGCGCTCGCACCAAGCCAGGTGATCGGTCTCGTCGCGGGCGGCCTCGCGCATGCGAACACGCACCTCATCGGTGCGTGCGGTCAAGGCCTGAGCCGCATACAAGGCCTGCGCGCACACCTCACCCACGTGGTTCACGCGCATCAGTGCGCCGGATAGGCGCCGGTCCTGCGCGCTGAGTTCATCGCCACGTGGCGTCGCTGCAGCGGGCCCGCGCGGCATGGGGCGGCCGGCGTGGGCGCTTTGCGTCAAGGTGCGCAAGGCCAGATCCAGGGATTCGAGCAAGGCGTCTTGGGTCCACATCCGGGTTAGCATAGCCCAGTCCGGTCCGATGCCGGTTGGCCTCGGACGGCGGTATCAAAAATGGTCTCGTTGTTGTCAGGCAACATTTGCCCGGTAAATTCAACCCAGTTCTTGGCAATCCATCGAGGGGTCTGGTGCAATAGCGCCAACTTCCGATGAGGAGGTTGGCCTGACCGGCCCGCGCCCTTCCCTGTGGGCGGGTTTCCTACGGGATCGGGACCTCTTGTTCAACTTAGGAGATACACGCAATGAAAAAGTCTCTTCTCGCTCTGGCCACGCTCGGCTTGTTTGCGGGCGCCGCTTCTGCACAGTCGTCGGTCACCCTGTTCGGTATCGTTGACGCTGCCTACGGCCATGTTTCGGCCAACGGCAAGTCGGTGTCCGGCATGTCGAATTCCGGCCTAAACAGCAGCCGTCTGGGTTTCCGCGGTGTCGAAGACATCGGCGGTGGCCTGAAGGCCAACTTTCACTTGGAAGGTGCTTTGGCCAATGACAACGGTACTCCCGGCGGCTTCAACTTCCAGCGCCGATCGACTGTCGGGCTGATGGGCGGTTTCGGTGAAATCCGTCTCGGCCGTGAGTACACGCCGACCTTCTGGAGCTTGACGGCCTATGATCCGTTCGGCACCAATGGCGTGGGTCAGGCCATGACGCCGAACATGCTTGGTGCATTCGGCCTGAACGCGGCGAATACGGCGAATGCGGTGGGCCTTGCAACGAATGCGGTTCGCGCAAATAACTCCTTCAACTATTTCCTGCCAGCAATGGGTGGCTTTGAGGGCTGGTTCCAGTACGGTTTCGGTGAGAACGGCGCTGCTGCTTCGGGCACCAAGGCCAACAACTACTTCGGCTTCCGCGTCGGCTACGCCGCCGGCCCGCTGTCGGCGCACTTCGCTAACGGCAAGACCTCAGGTGCGACTTCCGCGGCCGACACGAAGTACACCAACTTCGGTGCTTCGTTCGACATGGGTGCGGTCAAGCCGATGTTGGTTTGGGCACAAGAAAAGACTGGCTCTGGCGCGAAGGTCACCGGGCTTGAATTGGGTTTGGTGGCACCGGTGGGCGCTGGCGAAGTTCATGCATCTTGGGCCAAGTACGACGTAGCCGCCAGCGACAACGATTGGAACAAGCTGGCGTTGGGCTATGTTTACAACCTGTCCAAGCGCACGGCCCTGTACGGCACCTACGCCAAGGTCAGCAACAAAGGCAAACAGACTTTCGACGTGTCGAACAATGGTCTGCGTGCCGCCGCCGCATCGGCACTGCCGGCCGGGCAAGCTGGCTGGGCTGCCCCTGGTGGCAGTTCCACCGGCTACGAGTTTGGTGTTCGTCACGCGTTCTGATCGACCCCAGGCCTCGCGGCCTGTCGTTCGACAAGAGCCGTCCTTCGGGGCGGCTTTTTTTCGCCTGCGATTCAGCGTGAGGGCATCGAGGCCGTCGCAACAGGGCTCATCGCAGCGCTGGCGCCTTGGCCCGGCAGCGTCAAGGCCCCCTTTTGCCCACAACCCGCCGCCATCAGGGCCAGCAGCAAGAGGCCGGCGGTGCGAATCGCTAAACTGGTGGTGATCTTCATGCCGGAATTCTATCGACCATGCCCACCTCCCTGACCGATGCCCAGTTCGACGCCCTGACCCGCGAGGTGCTGGCTTCCATCGAGGCCAAGATCGATCGCTGGCTGCAGGACGACGTGATCGACATCGACAGCCAGCGAACCGGCGGCTTGCTGGAGCTGAGCTTCCCGAACGGCAGCAAGATCGTGGTGAACACGCAGCCGCCGCTGCACGAACTGTGGTTGGCGGCCAAGTCGGCCGGTCGCCATTTCAAGCACGACGCCGGCCGCTGGGTCGACACGAAGGATGGCGCCGAGTTTCTGGCGGCTTTGTCCCGGCATGCCAGCGAGCAAGGGCAATGCGCTCTGCAATTCTGAATGGCGCCCGGCGGATCAGCGCCGGAACAGATCGAGGATACTGTTGCGCTCGTTCTCGCTGGGCGGGCTGGGCACCTTCTCGTCCAGACCCAGGCTGCTGACGCCCGCGCCCGGGCCATATTCATCGTAGATCCAGTCGGAGCCTGAGCGGATCAATCCTTCAGGCACCACAGGCTCACGCGGCGGCAGGCGCTTGATCGCGTGCTGCATGTACTCGATCCAGACCGGCAGCGCGAGGCCACCGCCCGTTTCCCGGTCGCCCAGTTTGCGTGGCGTGTCGTAGCCGATCCAGACCACCGTGGCCAGGTCCGGGTGATAGCCCGCAAACCAGGCGTCCATTGAATCGTTGGTCGTGCCGGTCTTGCCGTACAGGTCCGGACGCCGAAACGTCTGTTGCACGGCGGCGGCGGTGCCCGCGCGGGTCACTTCGCCCAGCAGGCGGGTCATCACGAAGGCATTGCGCGCATCGATGCTGCGCATCGACTCCTTCAACTCGACGGGCCTGGTCTCCTGCAACACGCGCCCCTGGCTGTCGGTGACACGTGTGATCAACATCGGGTTGACGCGGTAGCCGCCATTGGCAAACACGCTGTAGCCGCTGGCCATCTGCAAGGGGGTGACCGAGCCGGCACCCAGGGCCATCGTCAAGTACGCAGGGTGCTTGTCGGCGTCGAAGCCAAAGTGCGTGATCCAGGACTGGGCGTAGTGCGTGCCGATCGATTGCAGGATGCGGATCGAGACCATGTTCTTCGACTTCGCCAGCGCTTGCTTCAAGGGCATCGGGCCCTCGAACTTGCCGTCGTAGTTCTTCGGCTCCCAGGGTTGGCTGCCGGTGGCCCCGGCGTCGAAGAACAGCGGCGCGTCGTTGACGACGGTCAGCGGCGTGAAGCCCTTCTCCAGCGCAGCGGAGTAGATGAACGGCTTGAAGCTGGACCCCGGTTGACGCCAGGCCTGCACCACGTGGTTGAACTTGTTCTTGTCGAAGTCGAAGCCGCCCACCAGCGCGCGGATGGCGCCCGTGGCTGGTTCGATCGAGACCATCGCACCCTCCACCTCCGGTTGTTGTGTGAGTACCCAGTCGCCTTTCGTGCCCTTGATGGCACGAACCACTGCGCCGCGGCGAATCTGCACCTTCGGGCCGGCCTTGTCGCTCAGACCCGAAGCCACCGGCTTCAGGCCGTCGCCTGCCACCGTGATGGTGTCGCCGGTCTGCAGCACCGCCAATACCTTGCGTGGCGAGGCCTCGGTCACCACCGCGGCCTTCAACTCGTCGTTGTCCGGATGGTCCACCAGCGCTTCGGCGATGCGGATGTCCATTTCCTTGGGGTCGGACGGCAGGTCCACATAGGCCTCGGGCCCGCGGTAGACCTGGCGCCGCTCGTAGTTGAGCAGGCCACGGCGCAGCGCACGGTAGGCCGCAATCTGGTCGGCCGAATTCACGGTGACGTGCACCACCAAGCCACGCGTGGTGGTCTCGTCGCCATACTGGCTTTGGATCAGCTGGCGCACCGTCTCGGCAACGTATTCGGCATGCACTTCGGACTCTTCATTGCCCCGATAAGTCAGCACCTGCTTCCTGGCTTCGGCAGCCTGGGCCGCATCAATGAAGTCGTTGTCCTGCATGCGCTGGATGATGTGCTGCTGCCGGCGCGCAGCCCGTTGCGGGTTGCTGATCGGGTTGTAGGCCGACGGCGCCTGAGGCAGGCCTGCCAGCATGGCGGCTTCGGCAATCGTCACCTCGGCCAGGGGTTTGCCGAAGTAGATCTCACTGGCCGCAGCGAATCCGTAGGCACGCTCACCCAGGTAGATCTGGTTCATGTAGACCTCGAGAATCTGCTCCTTGCTGAGCAGGCTTTCGATCTTCAGCGCGAGCAGGATCTCGTAGATCTTTCGCGTGAATGTCTTTTCGGTGGACAGGTAGAAGTTGCGTGCCACCTGCATCGTGATGGTGGAGGCCCCCTGGCTCTTGGCCTTGTTGAACTGCGCCAATCCGGCGCGGATCACGCCCAGGTAGTCGACTCCGCCGTGGCGGTAGAAGCGCGCGTCTTCAATCGCCAGCACCGCGTCCTGCATCACCTTGGGGATCTTGCCGATGGGCATGAAGCGGCGGCGCTCCTCGCCAAACTCCGCCAGCAACACCCCGTCGGACGACAACACGCGCAGCGGCAACTTGGGGCGGTAGTCGGTCAGGCCACTGATGGGCGGCAGATTGGGGTAGGCCACCGCCAGCGCCAAGGACACGACGATCAATACGGCGAATGCACCTGCCATCAACCCACCCGCGAGCCAGGCCAGGGCCCGGACCGTCCAATGCATGGTTTTGAAGGAAGGGTTCGCGGCGCCGCGGGGTGGTGGCGACGGGCTGGGGTCTGGTGGGCCGTTCACCGGCGCAAGTGTATAGAACCCACTTGCCTGGGCTGCGAACCAGCGCAGCGATCAAAATGCGCCTTGTTGCAAATGCGGGCCCGGACGTCGGTGAAGCGCAACGTGAGAGGGGCTTTCGGTGGGCATTTTCCTTTGGTGCACAAAGGCTTTACTGCTAGCATTGAAGTAACTTCTTAAGAGTTGCCCATCCTTTTTCCGCCCTTTGGGGAGTGTGACGTGAGCGTTCTGGACCTGCTGCTGGGCCGCAAGCATGCGCCGATGGTCGGGCTCGATATCAGTTCATCGAGTGCCAAACTCGTTGAGTTGGGCCAGTCCGCCAATGGCGAATACGTGCTGGAGCGTTTTGCTTCCGAGCCCTTCGAGAAAGGTTGGATCACCGACGGCCAGATCGAGAAATTCGACGAGGTCGCCGAGGCGGTGCGCAAACTCGTTCAGAAGAGCGGCACGCGGACCAAGCAGGTGGTGATGGCCATGCCGCAATCGGCCGTGATCACCAAGAAGATCGTGTTGCCCGCCGGGCTGCGTGACGAAGAGCTGGAACTCCAGGTCGAGTCGGAGGCCAATCAGTACATTCCGTTCTCACTGGATGAAGTCAGCCTCGATTTCTGCGTGATCGGGCCCAGCCCGGCGTCCGCGGGCGATGTAGAGGTGTTGATCGCCGCTTCTCGCAAGGACCGAGTGCAGGACCGGCAAGGCCTGGCCGAGGCCGCGGGTTTGAAGCCGGTGGTGCTGGACATTGAATCGCATGCCTCGCGCTTGGCCATGTCCCGCGTGATCGCCGCGCTGCCCAATGGCGGGCAGGACGTGCTGGTGGCCTTGTTCGAAATCGGTGCCGACACCACCAGCCTGAAGGTGCTGCGCGATGACGAGATGCTCTACGACCGCGACCAGGCCTTCGGCGGCTCGCAGCTGACGCAACTCATCTCCCGCCAATATGGCTTCTCCTTCGAGGAAGCCGAGCAAAAGAAGCTGGCTGGCGATCTGCCGGACGACTACGACAGTGTCATCCTGACCCCGTTCGTTGACAGCCTGTCGCAGGAAATCGGGCGCGCTCTGCAGTACTTCTTCACCAGCACGCCGCATCACAAGGTGCATTACGTGATGCTTGCTGGCGGCACCGCCACATTGCCTGGGCTGAAGGATCGGGTGACCGAGCTGACGGGCTTTGCCTCCATGGTGGTCAATCCCTTCGACAACATGAAGCTCGGCTCCAGCGTGCGCGAGGCCAAGGTGCGGCGTGAGGCGCCCTCCTACCTCACCGCTTGTGGGTTGGCGATGCGGAGGTTCGTGCAGTGATCCTGATCAACCTATTGCCGCACCGCGAAGAGCGGCGACGGCAACGCAAGACGGCGTTCTTCGTCGGCCTGGGGCTGGCCGCCGCCGCGGGCCTGTTGATTGCGGGGGGCTGGTACCTGGCGCTGCAGCAGATGACGGTGGCACAGCAGGGTCGAAACGACTTTCTGACCGCAGAGATCAAGCGTTTGGAAGGCCAGATCAAGGACATCGCCACGCTCAAGGCCGAGATTGACGGGCTGACAGCGCGCCAGAAGGCGGTGGAAGATCTGCAAACCAACCGCAACATTCCGGTGTATCTGCTCGACGAGTTGGTGAAGTACACGCCCGAGGGCATCTACCTCACATCGATCAAGCAGGCCGGTGCGCAGGTGGTGGTTGCAGGCGTGGCGCAGACCAACGAGCGCGTGTCCGAGTTCCTGCGCAACACGCAGAACCAATCGAAGTGGCTGCATCGTCCTGAGCTGGTGGAGATCAAGGCCGTGACCATGGCTCCCACGGCGGGCAGCAAGGAACAGCGTCGGCTGTTTGACTTCTCGATGAAGGTGTCGCTGGCGCAGCCGGTTGCCGCCCAACCCATCGTGTCCCTTGCGCCTGCCGCGTCCGCCGCGCCTGCCTCGGCAGCGGGCAAGGCGCCCTGAACGGAATCGTGGCCATGCCCAACTCGACACGACCCGCCCAATTCGAATCTTTTGCCCGCCTCAATCAGGCGGGGTCACAGTTCAAGGGGCTCAATCCACGGGAGCCGGGGCAATGGCCCTTGCTGCCCAAGCTTTGCGCCTGGCTGGCCATGACAGTTGCCGTGGTGGCCGCACTGTGGTTTGCCGTGGTCTCCAGCGCAGCCGATGAATTGGATGCCGCGCGCGAGAAGGAGCCCGTGCTCAAGCAGGACTACCGGGCCAAGCTTGGCCAGGCGGTGAACCTCACCGAGCTGCGCAAACAAAAGCAACTCGTCCAGGAATACGTCACCCAGCTCGAGAAGCAACTGCCCGGCAAGGCGGACATGGATGCGCTGCTGTCCGACATCAACCAGGCGGGCATTGGTCGAGGCTTGCAGTTCGAGCTGTTCCGCCCGGGTCTGGTGGAGTTGAAGGACTACTACGCGGAATTGCCCATTGCGCTGAAAGTAAGCGGCCGATATCACGACATCGGCGCGTTCGCGGCCGATGTGGCCAACCTGTCGCGCATCGTCACCCTGCACAACGTGGCCATCGTCGGACAGACAGTGCAGCCTGGGGCGGCGGCCAGTGCACGCGAGCCCACAGGCACCCTGGCCATGGAGGCCACGGCCCGCACCTATCGGTATCTGGATGCGACTGAGGTGGCCGACATCCGCAAGGCCAAGGCGGACGCCGCAGCCAAGGGGGCAAAAAAATGAGGGCGCGCGTCCTGAATCGTCGCAGCCTGTTGCTGTCGGCGCTGGTGCTGTTGCTGGCCGCCTGTGGTGCCGAGCAGGAAGAGCTGCAAAGCTGGATGGACCAGCAAAAGCGCGAGGTCAAGCCCAATGTGCAGCCCCTGGCGGCGCCCAAACGGTTTGACCCGGCGCCGTTCGATGGGGCGCAGTCGGTGGACCCATTCAGCACGCAGAAGCTCAGCGTGGCGCTCAAGCAGGAAGCTCGGCAGCCCAATTCATTGCTGGCCTCCGAGACCAACCGCCGCAAGGAGCCCCTTGAGGCGTATCCGACCGATGGCATGGTCATGGTGGGCAGCGTCACCAAGGCAGGAAAGCCCGTGGCTTTGCTGAGGGTGGACAACCTGTTGTACCAGGTGAAGCTGGGGGATTACCTCGGCCAGAACTACGGCAAGATCACCAAGATATCTGAGACCGAGGTCGTGCTGCGCGAAATCGTGCAGGACGCCGCTGGCGAATGGACTGAGCGCACCAGCACGCTTGCGTTGCAGGAGAAGGCGCGATGAAACAAATGCAGGAGAAATGCAACATGCTGAACTGGCGTGCCCGGCTCGTCGCCGCAATGCTGACGCTGTCCATGCCGCTGGCGGCCATGGCACAAAACACGATCCAGGCCATCACCAGCACCCAGCAGGCCGGTGCCGAGGTCGTTCGCATTGAATTGAGTGAAGCACTCACCGCCATCCCGAACGGCTTTGCGGTGCAGACGCCCCCTCGGGTGGCAATCGACCTGCCGGGGGTGGGCAATGCCATCGGCAAGTCGCTGGTTGAGATCAACCAAGGCAATCTGCGCACGATCAATATCGCCCAAGCCGGCGAGCGCACGCGATTGGTGTTGAACCTGCGCCAGGCCACCAACTACCGCGCCGAACTGCAGGGCAAGGCCTTGGTGCTGGTGTTGGAGACGACGGCCTCGCCGGCCATGGCCGCGACCAAGAGCGAGCCCGCGCATTTCGCGGCCAGCCAGAATGCCGACCAGCTGCCGCTGCGCGACATCGACTTCCGTCGCGGCCAGGATGGCTCGGGGCGAGTGATCGTCGGGTTGGCCAGTACCCAGGTGGGCGTGGACATTCGCCAGCAAGGCCAGACCCTGGTGGTGGAGTTCCTGCGCTCGTCGCTGCCCGAAAACCTGCGCCGCCGATTGGATGTCTCCGATTTCGGCACCCCGGTCCAGAACGTGTCCACCTTCCAGAGCGGCGAGCGTGTGCGCATGGTGGTCGAGCCGCGTGGCGCCTGGGAGCACAGCGCCTATCAGACCGACAACCAGTTCGTGCTGGAGGTCAGGCCGCTGAAGGTGGACCCGAACAAGCTGACGCAAGGCCCAGGCTACTCGGGTGAGAAGCTGTCGCTGAACTTCCAGAACATCGAAGTGCGGGCGCTGCTGCAAGTCATTGCCGACTTCACCAATTTCAACGTGGTGACCAGTGACACCGTCACCGGCAACGTGACCCTGCGCCTGAAGGACGTGCCTTGGGACCAGGCACTTGAGATCATCATGCAGAGCAAGGGCCTGGGTGTGCGCAAGTCGGGCAATGTGCTTTGGATCGCACCGAAGGACGAACTGGCGGCCAAGGAGCAGGTCGAACTCGAGGCCAAGAAGAAGATTGCCGATCTGGAGCCCGTGCGCACCCAGGCCTATCAGCTGAACTACAGCAAGGCCGAAGACGTGGCCAAGGGGCTCACCGGCCAAGCGGCCGGCGGCAGCGGGTCGGGCAGTGGTTCAGGCACCAGCTCGCAGCGCCTGCTCACCTCGCGTGGCAGCGCCATTTTCGAAAGCCGCACCAATCAGCTGTTCGTGACGGACATTCCGTCCAAGTTGGAAGAGGTCCAGGCGCTGATCAACAAGATCGACATCCCCGTGCGTCAGGTGTTGATCGAGGCCCGCATTGTTGAGGCCGACGACAAGTTCGGTCGAAGCCTGGGTGTCAAGCTCGGAGCCGCCGACCTGAGAGCCTCCGCAGGCGGCACGCCGGGATACGGTGTTGGTGGGGGCAACTACCTTCAAGTCGCCAACAACTATGCCAGTGCTGCTGCTCAACTGAAGCCGGGGGGCACGGTCGACTTCGCGTCCAACCAGTTCTTCAACTTGCCTGCCAATGCGATCAATGGTCAAAGTGCCGCCACCTTGGCTCTGTCACTGTTCAGTCCCGCGGCCAATCGACTGCTGAACCTCGAACTGTCGGCGCTCGAGGCCGATGGCAAGGGCAAGATCATTTCCAGCCCCCGGGTGATCACCTCCGACCAAGGCAAGGCCTTGATCGAGCAGGGCGAGGAAATCCCGTACCAGGTTGCCACCACGAGTGGCGCCACGTCGATCCAGTTCAAGAAGGCCAGCCTGAAACTGGAGGTCACGCCGCAGATCACGCCCGAAGGCAGTGTGATCATGGAGTTGGACGTGGCCAAGGACAGCCGCGGCGTCGAGACCTCGGCTGGCCCAGCCATCAACACAAAACACGCCAAGACACAGGTCTTGGTCGAGAACGGCGGTACCGTGGTGATCGGCGGCATCTTCACGCAGGAAGACAGCACCACGGTCAACAAGGTGCCCTTGCTGGGCGATGTGCCTTTCCTGGGCCACCTGTTCCGCAATTCGGCACGTGTTTCCAACAAGACCGAACTGCTGATCTTCATCACCCCGAAGATCGTTAACGAGCGGCCCGCTGTCCGCTGAAGAAGAGGCAGATGAACATGAATGTCCTGGGAGCGAATTCGATGGTGTCCTGGCGAGCCTGGGCTGGGATCGTGCTGGCGGCCATGCTGTCTGTGGGTTGCGGCGGCGGAGGTGGCAACGCCGGCAACTGCGCGATCGGAGGATGCACCAACACGGTCGTCCCCACTGCGGCCGACATGACCGTCGTCCTGTCGTCCAGCACCATGCCCAATACGGTGACCTCGACCGTCAATGTCACGATCACCACCGTGGACGCCAATCGCGCCACGCTGGCGAACATTCCCGTGACCGTGTCGGTGAATGCCGGTGCGACGATCAAAGTGACCACCGCAACGACCGATTCGACGGGGCAGATCAAGGCCGTGCTGTCGTTGGGTTCCGACACCACGCCACGCGCCATCACCGTCACTGCCGTCAGCGGGGCGCTGACCAAGACGGCCGTCGTCAACGTGACCGGCACCACGTCGGCAGCCGACCTGGCCTTGGTGGTCTCGCCCTCGGTGCTGCACAACACGGGTACGTCCACGGTGGTGGCGACTGCCACGGCGGTGGACTCCAATCGTGCCGTGCTGGCCGGCGTGCCGGTGACGTTGAGCGTTGACAACGGGGCCATCGTCAAGCCGGGCAGCACCGTGACCGATGCCAATGGGCAACTCTCCGGCACCGTGGGCATCGGCGAAGACAAGACCAATCGAACCATCACCGTCACGGCCACCAGTGGCAGCCTGACACGCAAGGCCGTGCTGCGGGTGGATGGCACGAAGATCAAGTCGACGTTGATCGGCGCGGTGCTGACGCCGGGCGATCCGGGCACGGTGCAATACGTCGTGACGGACTTCAACTCGATTCCGATGCCGGGCGTGAGCCTGGTGGTCACCGGGCCCACCGGACAGCAGTCCACGGTGACCACGGGATCGACGGGCGAGTACAACTACCCGTTCAAGGCGCCCACGGCAGGGGGGTCCTACGCCATTCGGGCCTCGGTGCCGGGGGTGGAAGACATCGTCACCGTGCTGGTCAGTGCGGGCTCCGGGGTGATCCCGTCGGCGGTGGGGCCCGTGCGGTCCGCGTCAGTCGCGGCCAGCCCCAGCGTTGTGCCGATCAATCCCGCGGGGACTTCGCTGAATCGATCCACGGTTCGGGCCCTGTTCCTCAGCGATGCCAACGCGCCAGTGAAGAATGTGCGCGTGCGCTTTGACCTGGCGGGCGACAAGCAGTCGATTGGCGGCGTATTCACTTCCGGCGAAGCCATGGTCTACAGCGATGCCAACGGCGTGGCCACGGCGGCCTACATCTCTGGCGCGCGATTCAGCCCAACCGATGGCGTGACGGTACGCGCCTGCTGGTCGCTGGACGACTTTGAAGCGGCCAGTTGCCCCAATCAAGCCTCAGCGACCTTGACGGTCATCTCGGACTCGCTGTCGGTGAGCATCGGCACCAACGATCTGATCCAGGAAGGCGACAGCAAACTCACCTATGTGAAGCGCTATGTCGTGCAGGTGGTCGACTCGTCGGGCCTGGCCGCCAAGGATGTGCAGGTCAGCGCGCAGGTGGATCTGATCGACTATCGCAAGGGCCAATGGGTTTTCGATGTGCTCGCCGATCGATGGGTGATGCAGCAAAAGGCAGTCTGTGCGAACGAAGACCTGAACCGCAATGGCGTGTCGGAAGTCCTGAGCAACGGTGTGGTTGAAGATGCCAACGGCAGCTTCAACCGGACACTTGGGCGGCCGGCGCTGGAGCCGCGCAAGGCGGACGTTGCAGTTTCTTTCGAAGGTGGAGTTTCGAAGACCGACGCCAGTGGCGTGGTGGTGCTGCGGATCGAATACCCGCAGAACGTGGCGTCCTGGGTCTACTTCAACCTCGTCGTCGGGGCGGCGGGCATCGCTGGTACCGAGGGCCGCGCGAATTTCGAAGGGCTCTTGCCTTTCCTGGCCACGGCGATCACCTCGAAAGACAAGCCACCGGCTTTCCAGTTCAGCCCCTACGGGGTTCTGGCCAGCCCGACGGTTCCGGCTTCACTGCCAGGCAGCAGCAAGATCGTCCAGCTCTGCACCAACCCAGATTGAGCGGCACGACCATCGCCCTGGTGGGCATGCCAGGTTGCGGCAAGTCCACCGTGGGGCGACACCTGGCGCGGCAACTCAATTGGCGCCACGTGGACAGCGACACCGAGATCGAGCGGCAAATCGGCGGCTCGATCCGGTCGTTCTTCGAGCAGCACGGCGAAGCGGCCTTTCGCGATATCGAGCAGCAGGTGCTTGAGCGCCTGAGTCTCGAGCGATCCACGGTCATTTCCACCGGAGGCGGCGCGGTGCTTCGCGAAGCCAACCGCCTGGCCTTGAGTGCGAATGCGCAGGTGGTGTACTTGCGCTCGACGCCGGAGGAGCTGTTCCGCCGTTTGCGCCATGACACGCAACGCCCATTGCTGCAAGTGCGTGACCCCTTGAGGCGCTTGCGCGAGCTGTTTCACGAGCGCGATCCGCTGTACCGGCAGGCTGCGCGCTACGTGATCGAAACGGGCCGGCCTTCGGTGCCCACGTTGGTGAACATGATCCTGATGCAGCTGGAACTGGCCGGGATCATCGATCCGTCGGCCGTGCCGGCAACCATCGGGCGCGTGCTTCCAGCGGTCGACCCCGGCGGCGCGGCGGCCTGAGCCTTCGCCTTGGTCTGGGCACGTCGCGCTGCGCTGGCGCCCTAAACTCGGGGGATGAGCCCCGACAATACCTCCCCTGCCTTGAGTCCGAAACGGGTGTCGATTGCGCTGGGTGAACGCAGCTACGACATCGTGATTGGCAGTGCGCTGCTGGATCAACCCAGCAGCTGGACCGGCTTGCCCGACGCGGCCGATGCGTTGATCGTGACCAACACCACCGTCGGGCCCCTGTACGCGAGCCGACTGGCCGCACGGCTGGATGCCCACCATCGCCGGGTGCTGCAGGTTGAATTGCCGGACGGCGAAGCGCACAAGGACTGGCAGCACCTGAACCGGATCTTCGACCGCCTGCTGGAAGCGGGCTGTGATCGCAAGACCGTGCTTTATGCCCTCGGCGGTGGCGTGGTGGGCGACATGACCGGTTTTGCCGCCGCCTGCTACATGCGTGGTGTGCCTTTCGTGCAGGTGCCCACCACCTTGCTGGCCCAGGTGGATTCGTCGGTGGGCGGCAAGACCGCCATCAACCACCCTGCCGGCAAGAACATGGTGGGTGCGTTCCATCAGCCGGCACGGGTGATTTGCGATCTCGACCTGCTGGACACCCTGCCGCCGCGCGAGGTGTCCGCCGGGCTGGCCGAGGTCATCAAGTACGGGCCCATTGCCGACCCGACCTTTCTGGGCTGGATCGAGGCCCACATCGATGCCCTGCGCGCTGGCGACAAGCCTGCCTTGGCCCATGCCGTGCAGCGTTCGTGCGAGATCAAGGCCTGGGTGGTCGGCCAGGATGAGCGTGAGGGGGGCTTGCGTGCGATCCTCAATTTCGGCCACACCTTCGGCCACGCCATCGAGGCCGGGCTGGGCTACGGCGCCTGGTTGCACGGTGAAGCCGTGGGCTGTGGCATGGTGCTGGCGGCCGACCTGTCGGCACGCCTGGGCATGGTGGATGCCGGGCTGGTTGGGCGACTGGCCCGGCTGGTCGAGCACGCTGGGCTGCCCATCCGCGCGCCGCGCATGCCGCCCGAGCGGTGGTTGCAGTTGATGCGCGTGGACAAAAAGGCCGAAGGCGGCGAGATTCGTTTCGTGCTGATCGACGGGCTGGGTCGGGCCGCCGTGCGGGCCGCGCCGGACGCCCTGGTGCGCGAGGTCATTGCCACGCACAGTGCTGCGGCGTGAGCGAAGCCACTGACCTGGCGGCCCATGCAAGCGACGCGGCGGCGTCGCGCGGGCGGCGTCACGACGAGGCGCCGGTGCGCCTGCGCAATGCGTTCCAGCGCGACCGGGATCGCATCGTGCACAGCACGGCGTTTCGTCGCCTGGTCTACAAGACCCAGGTCTTCGTGAATCACGAGGGCGACCTGTTTCGCACGCGATTGACGCATTCGCTCGAAGTGGCACAGCTGGGGCGCTCGATGGCCCGCGCACTGCGATTGAACGAGGACCTGGTGGAGGCCATCGCCCTGGCGCACGACCTTGGGCACACGCCATTCGGCCATGCTGGTCAGGACGCGCTGCACGCGTGCATGCGCGACCATGGCGGTTTCGAGCACAACCTGCAGAGCCTGCGCGTGGTCGATGTCCTGGAGGCGCGCTACCCGGCCTTCGATGGTTTGAACCTCAGCTTCGAGACGCGTGAGGGGATCCTGAAGCATTGCTCGCGCCGGGACGCCGAGCTGCTGGAGCGCGCCGAGCCCGACGGCGTGGCCCGTCGCTTTCTCGATGGCAAGCAGGCCAGCCTCGAGGCGCAGCTCACCAACCTGGCCGACGAGATTGCGTACAACGCGCACGACATCGATGATGGCGTGCGATCCGGCCTGCTGGGGCTGGAGCAGTTGCTGGCCCTGAACCTGGTGCGGCGCCATCACGATGCTGTGCTGGCCGAGTACCCGGGCCTGAGTGGGCGCAGGCTGTTGTTCGAGATCATCCGGCGCATGCTGTCCGAACAGGTGCACGACGTGATCGACGCCACGGCGGCGGCCTTGCACTCGGCTGCACCCGCAGACGCCTGGGCCGCGCGCGACCTGTCGGGCCTGGTGCGGTTCAGCGCCGCCATGCACGCCGACAGCACGGCGCTGAAGCAATTGCTGATGCGCGCGCTGTACCGGCATCCGCAGGTGATGCGCACCACGGGCGCGGCGCGTCAGGTGGTCCATGACCTGTTCCGGGCCTACGTGGATTTCCCCAGCGAGATGGTGGAGGAGTTTGCACGCCGCGAAGACCGGCACCGTGCCGTGGCCGACTACGTGGCTGGCATGACCGACCGGTTCGCGACTCGCGAGCACCTGCGCCTGACGGGCCGCGATGCCTTTGCCTTGGCCGCCAAGGCGGATGCCGTGGCGGCTGCCCGCTGAAGCATGGCGCGTTTGCCTCGCCTGGCCGTGGCCGACCATCCGCACCTGGTTCTGCTGCGGGGCCTGGACCATCAGCCCATCGTGATCGACGACGAGGATCGACGTCGCTGTCTGGAGTGCCTGCGCGAGGCCGCGGCACAACACCAGGTGCTGATCCACGCCCATGCGCTGCTCGACGATCGCTTGCGCCTGCTCGTCACGCCATCGACACCGCAGGCCCTGGGTCGAATGGTGCAAAGCCTTGGTCGGCGCTATGTGGGCGGGTTCAATCGACGCCATGGCCGACGTGGCACGCTTTGGGACGGGCGCTTTCGCGCCACGGTGGTGCAGCCCGGGCCCCAGGCCTTGCAGGCACTGCTGTTCGTGGACACCGAACCGGTGCGCGCGGGCCTGGTCGAGCACGCCGCGGACTTCCGCTGGTCCAGTGCCGCGCACCATGTCGGGCGACACCGCGATCCCTTGCTGTCGCGCCTGATCGACCATTGGCAGCTGGGCAACACGCCGTTCGAACGCGAATCGGCCTATGCCCGGCGTTTGGAAGAGGGCCTTGCCACACGCGATGCGTTGCGATTGGCCGACGCCAATCACAAGGGCTGGGCGCTGGGTGACGCCGCGTTTCTGGCGCAGCTGGCAGCGCAGGCGGCTCGACCGACGGCCCCCAGGCGCCGAGGTCGCCCGTCGATGGCGATTGGTTGACCCGGCGGGCCGGGCAGCGCCGCGCTTCTGGCGCGCTCGTTGCTTAGGCCCTGGAGCTTCAGCCACCAATCGCGTCCGAATTGATCTGACCCCAATTTAAACGACAGGCGGATTGGTTGCATGGAAATTTGCTCTGACCCCATTTTATCTTGCTTGAGCAGTATGCTGCGCTGCAGTAAATTCTCGATCCCCGTTTTGCGAAGGAGTGCCCGATGAGCACCAAGCCCCAACCCCTGGCAACCCGCCAGGAAATCGATGCACTTGCCCAGGGCGGCCTGTACGACCCGCAGCAGGAGCACGATGCCTGCGGCGTGGGCTTCGTGGCGCACATCAAGGGGCAGCGTCAGCACCACATCGTCGAGCAGGGTCTGAAGATCCTGGAAAACCTCGACCACCGCGGTGCCGTGGGCGCCGATGCGCTGATGGGCGACGGGGCGGGCATCCTGATCCAGTTGCCCGATGAGTTCTACCGTGCCGAGATGGCCGCCCAGGGCATCACCCTGCCGCCGCCGGGCGAATACGGCGTGGGCATGATCTTTCTGCCCAAGGAGCACGCTTCGCGCCTGGCCTGCGAGCAGGAACTCGAGCGCGCCGTCAAGGCCGAAAGCCAGGTGTTGATCGGCTGGCGCGATGTGCCGGTGGACCGCGACATGCCCATGTCGCCCACCGTGCGTGACAAGGAGCCGGTGATCCGCCAGATCTTCATCGGCCGTGGCCCGGATGTGATCGTGCCGGACGCGCTGGAGCGCAAGCTGTACGTGATCCGCAAGACCGCTTCGGCCGCGATCCAGAAGCTCAAGCTCACGCACAGCCGCGAGTACTACGTGCCCAGCATGAGCTGCCGCACCGTGATCTACAAGGGTTTGCTGCTGGCAAACCAGGTGGGCCAGTACTACAAGGATCTGGCCGACGAGCGCACGGTCTCGGCCCTCGCCCTGGTGCACCAGCGCTTCTCCACCAATACCTTTCCCGAGTGGCCGCTGGCGCATCCTTACCGCATGGTCGCCCACAACGGCGAGATCAACACCGTCAAGGGCAACTTCAACTGGATGCGGGCCCGCGAAGGGGTGATGAAGTCGCCCGTGCTGGGCGACGACCTGCAAAAGCTCTATCCGATCAGCTTCGAGGGCCAAAGCGACACCGCCACCTTCGACAACGCGCTCGAACTGCTCACCATGGCGGGCTACCCGTTGGCGCATGCGGCCATGATGATGATCCCCGAGGCCTGGGAGCAGCACGAGCACATGGATCTGCGCCGCCGCGCGTTCTACGAATACCACGCCGCCATGATCGAGCCCTGGGACGGCCCGGCCGCGATGGTGTTCACCGACGGCAAGCAGATCGGTGCCACGCTGGACCGCAACGGGCTGCGACCCGCGCGCTTCATCGTCACCAACGACGACCTGGTCGTGCTGGCCTCCGAATCCGGCGTGCTGCCCATCCCCGAAAACAAGATCACGCGCAAGTGGCGCCTGCAGCCGGGCAAGATGTTCCTGATCGACCTGGAGCAGGGCCGCATCGTCGATGACGAGGAGTTGAAGGCGCAATACGCCAGCGCCCGGCCCTATCGGCAATGGATCGAGAACGTGCGCATCAAGCTCGATTCGATTCCGGTGGACCCCGGCAAGGGCGGCATCGGTACGTTCGCTGAAACCCTGCTCGACCGCCAGCAGGCCTTCGGCACCACCCAGGAAGACATCAAGTTCCTGCTCGCACCCATGGCCACCGCCGGTGAGGAAGCCATCGGCTCGATGGGCAACGATTCGCCGCTGGCGGTGCTGTCGGACAAGAACAAGCCGCTGTTCAACTACTTCAAGCAGTTGTTCGCGCAGGTGACCAACCCGCCGATCGACCCGATCCGCGAAGCCATCGTGATGAGCTTGAACAGCTTCATCGGCCCGCGCCCGAACCTGCTGGACATCAACGCGGTGAACCCGCCGATGCGGCTGGAGGTGTCGCAGCCGGTGCTGGACTTCGACGACATGGCGCGCTTGCGCAGCATCGCGCTGCACACCGGAGGCAAGTTCCGGAGCTACGAGCTGGACATCACCTACCCGCTGGCCTGGGGCCACGAGGGCGTGGAGGCCAAGCTGGCGTCGCTGTGCGCCGAGGTGGTGGACGCGCTGCGCGGCGGCCACAACATCGTGATCATCACCGACCGCCACATGCGCCGCGACCAGGTGGCCATCCCGGCGCTGCTGGCGCTGTCGGCCGTGCACCACCACCTGGTGCGCGAGGGCCTGCGCACCACCGTGGGCCTGGTGGTCGAGACCGGCACGGCGCGCGAGGTGCACCACTTCGCGGTGCTCGCCGGCTACGGTGCCGAGGCCGTGCACCCCTACCTGGCGATGGAAACGCTGGCGGCGTTGCACGCCGACCTGCCCGGGTCGTTGTCGGCCGAGAAGGCCCTCTACAACTACACCAAGGCGGTGGGCAAGGGCCTCTCGAAGATCATGTCCAAGATGGGCGTGTCGACCTACATGTCGTACTGCGGCGCCCAACTGTTCGAGGCCATCGGCCTGGAGAAGGGCTTTGTCGAGAAGTACTTTCGCGGCACCGCCACGCAGGTGGGCGGCATCGGCGTGTTCGAGGTGGCTGAGGAGGCGCTGCGCACGCACCAGGCCGCGTTCAGCGACGACCCGGTGCTCGATACCATGCTCGACGCCGGTGGCGAATACGCCTGGCGCACGCGTGGCGAAGAACACATGTGGACGCCCGACGCCATTGCCAAGCTGCAGCACAGCGCGCGTGCCGGCAAGTTCGAGACCTACAAGGAATACGCCCAGCTCATCAACGACCAAAGCAAGCGGCACATGACGCTGCGCGGGCTGTTCGAATTCAAGGTCGATCCGAACAAGGCGATCCCGCTCGAGGAGGTCGAATCTGCCGCCGAGATCGTCAAGCGCTTTGCCACCGGCGCCATGTCGCTGGGCTCGATCTCCACCGAGGCGCACTCCACGCTGGCCATCGCGATGAACCGCATCGGCGGCAAGAGCAACACCGGTGAAGGCGGAGAAGACCCGGCGCGCTATCGCAACGAGCTCAAGGGCATCAAGGTCGTCGCCGGCACCAGGGTGTCGGACGTGATCGGCGCCAAGGTCATCGAGTCCGACTACGTCATGCGCGACGGTGACTCGCTGCGTTCGAAGATCAAGCAGGTGGCCTCTGGTCGCTTCGGTGTCACCACCGAATACCTGGTGTCGGCCGATCAGATCCAGATCAAGATGGCCCAGGGCGCCAAGCCCGGCGAGGGTGGCCAGCTGCCGGGTGGCAAGGTGTCCGAGTACATCGGCATGCTGCGCTATTCGGTCCCTGGCGTGGGCCTCATCAGCCCGCCGCCGCACCACGACATCTACTCGATCGAGGACCTGGCCCAGCTGATCCACGACCTGAAGAACGCCAACCCGCGCGCATCGATCAGCGTCAAGCTGGTGTCCGAAGTGGGCGTGGGCACCATCGCCGCCGGCGTGGCCAAGTGCAAGGCCGACCATGTGGTGATCGCGGGCCACGACGGCGGCACGGGCGCCTCGCCCTGGTCATCCATCAAGCATTGCGGGACGCCCTGGGAGCTGGGCCTGGCCGAGACGCAGCAGACCCTGGTGCTCAACCGCCTGCGCAGCCGCATTCGCGTGCAGGCCGACGGCCAGATGAAGACCGGCCGCGACGTGGTGATCGGCGCACTGCTGGGCGCAGACGAGTTCGGGTTCGCCACCGCGCCGTTGGTGGTCGAAGGTTGCATCATGATGCGCAAGTGCCACCTCAACACCTGCCCGGTCGGCGTGGCCACGCAAGACCCGGTGCTGCGCAAGAAGTTCTCGGGCAAGCCCGAACACGTCGTCAACTTCTTCTTCTTCATTGCCGAAGAAGCGCGCCAGATCATGGCGCAGCTGGGCATCCGCAAGTTCGATGACCTGATCGGACGCGCGGACCTGCTGGACACCAGGAAGGGCATCGCGCATTGGAAGGCGCGCGGCCTGGACTTCGGGCGAGTGTTCCACCTTCCTCGGGTGGACGCGTCGGTACCGCGTTGTCACGTGGAAGAGCAGGACCATGGCCTGGCCAAGGCGCTGGACGTCAAGCTGATCGAGAAGTGCCAGCCTGCCATCCTGCGCGGCGAGAAGGTGCAGTTCATGGAAAGCGTACTCAACCGCAACCGGTCGGTGGGCGCCATGCTCTCGGGCGAGTTGATCCGCCACCGTCCGGAAGGTTTGCCCGACCACACGATCTTCATGCAGATGGAAGGAACGGGCGGGCAGAGCTTTGCGGCCTTCCTGGCCAAGGGCATCACGCAGTACCTGATCGGCGACGCCAACGACTACGCCGGCAAGGGCCTGTCCGGTGGCCGCGTGGTGGTGCGGCCGAGCATCGATTTCCGCGGTGACGCCACCAAGAACATCATCATCGGCAACACCGCGCTGTATGGCGCCACCAGCGGTGAGGCCTTCTTCCGCGGCGTGGCGGGTGAGCGCTTCGCGGTGCGCCTGTCCGGCGCCACGGCGGTGGTCGAAGGCACAGGCGACCACGGCTGCGAGTACATGACGGGCGGCACTGCGGTGGTGCTGGGCAAGACCGGCCGCAACTTCGCCGCGGGCATGTCGGGCGGCATCGCCTACGTGTACGACGAGGACGGGCAGTTTGCCAAGCGCTGCAACACCGCGATGGTGACGCTGGACAAGGTGCTTGCGCGTGCCGACCAGGAAGCTGGCGTGCCCCGCGCGGTCTGGCACAAGGACGAGGCCGACGAAGACCTGCTGAAGCGGCTGATCGAGCAGCACCACAGCTGGACCGGCAGCCTGCGCGCGCGCGACATCCTCGACGACTGGGACAACGTGCGTGCGAGGTTCGTCAAGGTCTTCCCCACCGAATACAAGCGCGCGCTGGGTGAGATCCATGCGACCAAGGCCGGCGATGACGCCGTGGCCAGGGCCAAGGGCGACAAGGCCGTGGGCGATGCCAAGAAGGCCGCCGGCAAGTCCGTGCCGGCCAAGTGATCCGACCCGACCGCAGCGCACAACAAGGACACACGATCATGGGAAAAGTCACTGGCTTCATGGAATACGAGCGCCTGGAAGAGGGTTACGAGCCCGTCGCCAAGCGCGTCAAGAACTACAAGGAATTCGTGATCGGCCTCAACGCCGATCAGGCTGGGCAACAGGCAGCGCGCTGCATGGATTGCGGCACGCCGTTCTGCAACAACGGCTGCCCCGTCAACAACATCATCCCGGACTTCAACGACCTGGTGTTCCGGGGCGATTGGCAGAACGCGGCCAAGGTCCTGCACAGCACCAACAACTTCCCCGAGTTCACCGGGCGCGTCTGCCCGGCACCCTGTGAGGCGGCCTGCACGCTCAACGTGAACGACGACGCCGTGGGCATCAAGTCCATCGAGCACGCCATCATCGACCGCGCCTGGGAAGAGGGCTGGGTGACACCCCAACCACCTCGGACCAGGACCGGCAAGCGCGTGGCCGTGGTGGGCTCCGGCCCGGCGGGCCTGGCCGCGGCGCAGCAATTGGCGCGTGCCGGCCACGACGTGACGCTGTTCGAGAAGAACAGCCGCATTGGCGGGTTGTTGCGCTACGGCATCCCCGACTTCAAGATGGAGAAGTCGCACATCGATCGCCGCGTCGAGCAGATGAAGGCCGAGGGCGTCCACTTCCGCACCGGCGTGCTGGTGGGCGCGATGCCCACTGGCAGCAAGGTGACCAACGATGCCAAGGAAACGGTGTCCGCCGATGCGCTGAAGTCCGAGTTCGATGCGGTGCTGCTCACCGGCGGGTCCGAGCAAAGCCGCGACCTGCCGGTGCCCGGGCGCGACCTGGACGGTGTGCACTTCGCGATGGAGTTCCTGCCCATGCAGAACAAGGTCGTGGCCGGCGACAAGCTCAAGGGGCAGATCATGGCCACCGGCAAGCATGTGATCGTGATCGGTGGCGGCGACACGGGCAGCGACTGTGTGGGCACCAGCAATCGCCATGGTGCGGCCAGCGTCACCCAATTCGAGCTGATGCCTCTGCCGCCCGAAGTGGAAGACCGCCCACTCACCTGGCCCTACTGGCCCTACAAGCTGCGCACCAGCTCCAGCCACGACGAAGGCTGCGAGCGCAGCTTTGCCATCGCCACCAAGGCCTTCGTGGGCACCAAGGGCAAGGTGACCGGGCTGAAGACCGTGCAGCTGGATTGGCAGGGTGGCAAGATGACCGAGGTGCCGGGCAGCGAAAAGGAATGGAAGGCCGACCTGGTGCTGCTGGCCATGGGTTTCGTCAATCCCGTCGGCACGGTGCTCGAGGCCTTCGGCGTCGACAAGGACGCCCGTGGCAACGCCAAGGCGGGCACCGACGCCGATACCGGCTACCGCACCAACGTCGACAAGGTCTTTGCGGCCGGTGACATGCGCCGCGGCCAGTCGCTGGTGGTGTGGGCCATCCGGGAGGGTCGGCAGGCGGCGCGCGAGGTGGATGCCTACCTGGTGGGCAGCACCACGCTGCCGCGCTGATCCAATCGACCGGATGTTTTGAACGAGGGCCGCGTGCTGCGGCCCTCGTTCACAGTGCACGCGGCCTGTCGGAAGCCTGCAACACAACTTTTCCCACCCATCCGGGAGTCGTGCCGTAAGGGTAAATACGGCATGCGAGAATCTTTTCACCCTGGGCGGCAGCCGTGCCGACCGACTCCCACCCGAGTGCAGCCCGCCGCGCCATTGGCCGGGGCACGCTCACATGGCCCGAGCCTTGAAGTCCGACACCCTGATCGAGATCGACCATGTCACGTTCGGCTACGACGCGAGTCGCAGCATCCTGAACGACGTGGATCTGCGCTTCCCGCGCGGCAAGGTCACGTCCATCCTGGGCGGTTCGGGCTGCGGCAAGACGACGCTGATGCGCCTGATCGGCGGCGTGCATGCGGCCACCAAGGGCCGGGTCGTCTTTGATGGCGAAGTCGTCGACGTGCGCAACCGCGAGCAGATCTACCGCCTGCGCCGTCGCCTGGGCATGCTCTTTCAGTTCGGTGCGCTGTTCACTGACCTGAGCGTCTTCGACAACGTGGCTTTCCCATTGCGTGAAATGACCGACCTGCCCGAGGTGCTGATCCGCGACATCGTGCTGATGAAGCTCAATGCGGTGGGTCTGCGCGGCGCCGCCGCCTTGAAGATCAGTGAGGTCTCGGGTGGCATGGCGCGGCGCATCGCCTTGGCGCGCGCCATCGCGCTCGATCCCGAGCTGATCATGTATGACGAGCCTTTCGCCGGCCTCGATCTCATCTCGATGGGAGTGGCCGCCAAGCTCATTCGCTCGCTCAACGACATCACCGGCGCCACCTCCCTCGTGGTCTCGCACGACGTGCCCGAGTGCATGGCGATATCGGACCACGTGGTGCTGATGGCCGCCGGCGGACGTGTCGTGGCGCAGGGCACGCCGAAGGAATTGATGGATTCGATGGATCCCGAGGTGCGGCAGTTCGTGCGGGGCGAGCCCGACGGACCGGTCAAGTTCCACTACCCCGCGCCGTCGGTGGCGGACGACTTCGGCCTGGTCGGCACGACCGCGGCGGCGGGGACGCGGGCATGAACTGGGTCGCCCTCATCGGCGCGCGTACGCTGGCCATCCTGCAAGGCTGGGGACATGGCGCGTTGTTCTTTCTGGACCTGGTCCGCGCCTTGCCGCAGGCCATGCGGCGCCCTGGCCTGGTGGTGGTGCAGATCCACGCCATTGGCAACCGTTCTCTGGTGATCATCCTGGCCTCGGGCCTGGCCGTGGGCTTCGTGCTCGCGCTGCAGATGTACTACGCCCTGGTCACCTATGGTGCGGCGGAGTCGCTGGGCCTGGTGGTCAACCTGTCGCTTGTGCGCGAACTGGGGCCGGTGGTCACGGCACTGCTGTTTGCCGGGCGGGCCGGCACCTCGCTCACCGCCGAGATCGGATTGATGAAGGCGGGTGAACAACTCGCCGCGATGGAGCTGATGGCCATTGACCCGCGCGCACGGGTGCTGGCGCCGCGCCTGCTCGGGGGCGTGATCTCGATGCCCCTGCTGGCGATCCTGTTCTCCGCGGTCGGTATCCTGGGCGCCTGGGTGGTGGCCGTGGGCCTGATCGGCATCGATGCGGGCAACTTCTGGTCGATCCAGCAGAGCAAGGTGGACATCTGGCGCGACGTGGGCAACGGTGTCGTCAAGAGCGCGGTGTTCGGCGTGATCTGCACCTTCGTCGCGCTGTATCAAGGCTATGAAACCGAGGCCACGCCCGAGGGTGTGGCCTATGCGACGACCCGCACCGTGGTGATGGCGTCGTTGGCGGTGCTGGGCATGGACTTCATCCTCACGGCGTTGATGTTCTCGACGCCTTGATGGACCAAGGGAGAAGCGATGGGCAAGAAGGGTATCGAGACGCTGGTGGGTCTGTTCGTGTTGCTGGGTCTGGCGGCGTTCCTGTTCGTCGCACTCAAGGCCGCCAACCTCACCAGCTTCGGCCGTGGCGACAGCTACCCGCTGGTCGCGCGCTTCGACAACATCGGCGGGCTGAAGGTGCGTGCACCGGTCCGCTCGGCCGGGGTCACCGTGGGCCACATCAACAGCATCACGCTCGACCCCAAGACCTACCAGGGCGTGGTGAAGCTGGAGGTGGAGCGCGCCTACCAGTTCCCCAAGGACAGCTCGGCGAAGATCCTCACCTCGGGCCTGCTGGGTGACCAGTACGTGGGCCTGGAGCCCGGTGGCGACGAGAAGAACCTGGCCGCTGGCGACACGGTCAAGCAGACCCAGTCGGCCGTGGTGCTGGAGAACCTGATCGGCCAGTTCCTGTTCAGCAAGGCGGCCGATGCAGGCGGTGCCGACGCGGCGGGCAAGGACGGCGGGGGCAAGAAATGACCGCATGGCGCAGACTGTGCTCGGCGATGCTGCTGCTGTGGGTCTTTGGCCTCGGTGGCTGCGCCGCGATCACCGCCTTCAATTCCAGCCAGCTGGCGGCCAGCACCGGGCCCACGACGGAGCGGTCCGACCCCTGGGAGCGCTTCAACCGCGCGGTGTTCGGATTCAACGAGGTGGTGGATGTCGCCGTGGTCAAGCCGCTGGCGGAGACCTATCGGGCGGTGGTGCCGCGCTGGCTGCGCAAGAGTGTGGACAACGTGTTTGGCAATATCGCCGACGTGTGGTCCACGGCCAATCTGCTGCTGCAACTCAAGCCCAAGCCGGCGCTTGAGATGGGCATGCGTGTGGCCACCAACACCGTGTTCGGCATCTTCGGCATCCTGGACGTGGCCGAGGAAGTGGGCCTGGAGCGGCGGTCCGAGGACTTCGGGCAGACGCTCGGCGTGTGGGGCATGAGCAGTGGGCCTTACCTGGTGCTGCCGCTGCTGGGGCCGTCCACGGTGCGCGACGCGACCGCGCGGCTGGTGGATTCGAGGTTCGGCCCCGAGAGCCTGGCCTTTCGCGAAAGCCGCGACCGCTACGGTGCCTACGCGCTGGAGGCGATCCAGACCCGCGTGAACCTGCTCAATGCCTCGCGCGTGTTGGACGAGGTGGCGCTGGACAAGTACACCTTCCTGCGCGATGCCTACCTGGCCCGCCGCCGCAGCCAGATCTACGACGGTGAGCCGCCCGAAGACGCGGCGCCGGCATCGCCGGCCACAGCGACTCCGGCCACCAAGTGAACCGCCGCGGCTGGTCGCGCGTTGAGGTGACCGCGGCCAACGGGCCGCTTTGAAAGGACCAAGCACATGTTGAGACGCCGTTTGATTTCCGCCCTGGGCCTGAGCGCGGCCATGCTGGCGAGCCCGTTGGTACGCGCCGAGGCCCTGGCGGCCGACGCATTCATCAAGCAGCTGTCCGCCGAGGTGGTGGAAGCGGTCAAGGCCGACAAGGCGATCCAGTCCGGCGACGTGGCCCGCATCCGCGCCCTGGTCGACAGCAAGGTGATGCCGCATGTGAACTTCGAGCGCATGACCGCGATGTCGGTCGGCCCGCAATGGCGCAGTGCCAGCCCGGACCAGCGCAAGCGCATGCTGGATGAGTTCAAGCTGTTGCTCGTCAACACCTACTCGGGCGCCATGACCCAGGTGAAGGACCAGACCATCGCGGTCAAGCCGCTGCGCAGTGCGCCGGTCGACGGCGAGGTGGTGGTCCGCTCTGAAGTGCGCGGCAATGGCGAGCCGATCCAGCTCGACTACCGCCTCGAAAAGGCCGGTGAGGGCTGGAAGATCTACGACGTCAACGTCGGTGGCTTCTGGGTGGTGGAGGCCTACAAGGGCCAGTTCGCCAAGGACCTGAGTACCGGCGGCCTGGACGCGCTGATCACGCGTTTGGCCGAGAAGAACAAGGCCAGGCCGGCCGCCAAGGGCTGACAGGCATGGCGTCCCTGGCCCTGCCTGCCGTGCTGACGATGGCCGAGGCGCGCGGCACGCTCGCCTCGCTGGAGGCGGCATTGCAGGCAGACAGCCAGCCGGTGATCGATGCGTCCGCCTTGCAGACCCTGGACACGGCGGCCGTGGCCGTGCTGCTGCAATGCCGGCGTCTCGCGGCGGCCGCGGGCAAGCCCTTGAAGATCGCAGGCGCACCGCCCAAGCTGGCCGAACTGGCGCGGCTTTATGGCGTGGACGAGGTGCTCGACCTGGCGTCTTGACGCCGCTATTGCGGCAGCGTGTAGCGCTTGGCGCGCAGGTTGCGCTTGATGTCCTGCAGCATGGGCCGCAATGCCGGGCCCAGCCGCAACGCCACACCGGTGGTCAGGATGTCCACGATGGTCAGGTGCAACAGGCGCGACACCATCGGGCTGTAGCGCTCGTAGTCCTCCGGGTGGTCTGCAGCCAACAGGATCTGGTGTGCCGATTGGGCCAGCGTGGCCAGGGGTGAACCGCTGGCGGTGATGACGATGACGGTGGCCCCCTTGCGGCGGGCGATGTCGGCGGCATCGATCAGGTCGCGGCTGCGGCCCGAGTTGCTGATCACCACGGCGCAATCACCCGGCCCCAACATCGTGGCGCTCATCACCTGAACATGACCGTCGCTGCAGGCGATGGTGTTTGCACCCATGCGAAAGAACTTGAGCTGCGCATCCTGCGCCACGATGCCCGAGTTGCCCACGCCGTAGAACTCGATGCGCTTGTGCTCGCGCCCGGCCTTGGTCAGGGCCTCAATGGCCTGCTCGAACGCATGGCCGGCGGCGTTGTTGCGGTACTTGAGCATCGCGGCCACGGCGTTGTCGATCACCTTGACGATCAGGTCGGCCGGCTTGTCGTCCTCGTCCACCGCCCGGTGCACGAAGGGCACCCCCTCGTTCACCGTGCCGGCGAGCTTGAGCTTGAAGTCGGCCAAGCCGTCGTAACCCACGCTGCGGCAAAACCGCACGACGGTGGGCTTGCTCACGTGCGAGCGTGCGGCCAGCTCGGTGATGGGCAGCGTGGCAAAGCTGCGTGGATCGGCCAGCAAGAGCCTGGCCACGCGCTGCTCGGCCGGCGGCAGCGCCGGCATGGAGGCTTTGACCCGTTCCAACATGCTCAAGTCATTGCTCCTCGTCCCAGGCACAACCGTCGCGCGCCACCATCGCACTGGATGCCGGCGGACCCCAGGTGCCCGCAGCGTAGACGCGTGGACCGTTGGGGTCGTGTTCCCAGGCGTGCAGCACGGGCTCGACCCAACGCCAGGCCTGCTCCTGCTCGTCACTGCGCACGAACAGGTTCAGGCGTCCGGCGATGGCGTCCATCAGCAATCGTTCGTAGGCGCCCACGCGCTCGCTGGTGAAGGCCTTGTCGAAATCCAGGTCCAGCGACACGGGCGCCAGCAGCTCGCCCTGGCTGCTGCCTTTGGAGGCCAGCAGGTGCAGCTCCAGGCCGTCTTCCGGTTGCAGCTTGATCACCAGTTTGTTGGCACGCGCCGAACCCGGGAAGATCGGGTGCGGCACGGGACGGAAGTTGACGACGATCTGCGCCTGCCGCGCCGCCAGGCGCTTGCCGGTGCGCAGGTAGAAGGGCACGCCGGCCCAGCGCCAATTGTTCACCTCCGTGCGCAGGGCGACGAAGGTCTCGGTGCCGTTGTCGGCGGGCACCTTGGGTTCGTCCAGGTAGCCCGGCACCGGCTTGCCGTCGATGGAACCGGCGCGGTACTGGCCGCGCACCACATCGCGCGCGACGCTCTCGGGCGTGAAGGGCTTCAGGGACTTCAGCACCTTGAGCTTCTCGTCGCGGATGGCGTCGGCGTCGTTGGTGGGTGGCGGTTCCATCGCGATCATGGTGAGCAGCTGCAGCGCATGGTTCTGGATCATGTCGCGCAGCGCACCGGTCTGGCTGTAGAAATCGCCGCGCGTGCCCACCCCCAGGCTCTCGGCCAGCGTGATCTGGATGTTGGCGATGCTCTCGCGCCGCCACAGCGGCTCGAACAGCGCATTGCCGAAGCGCAGCGCCATGAGGTTCTGCACCGAGGGCTTGCCCAGGTAGTGGTCGATGCGCAGTGCCTGCTGCTCGGCGAACGAGGCGCGCACCACGCGGTTGATCTCCTGCGCGCTGGCCAGGTCGTGGCCGAGCGGCTTTTCCAGCACCACGCGCACCTGCGGGCCATTGATGCGGGCCGCACCGAGTTGCGCGCAGATCTGGGTGAACAGGTGCGGTGCCGTGGCCAGGAAGAGGACCTGCGTGGCCGCACCCCGCTCGTCCAGCCAGGTCTTCAGGCCGGCGTAGTGCTCGGGCTGCGACAGGTCCATGCGCCGGTAGTGCAACAGCTCGGCAAAGCGCGCGAACTCGTCGTCGCGCGGCTGTTTGGGTGCGTCCACCTCGGCAAACTTCGCGCGGATGAAGGCGCGGTATTCGTCGTCGCTGCGTTCGTCGCGCGCCACCGCCAGAATGCGGCCGCCGGCTGGCAACTTGCCATGCCGGAAGGCCTGGAACAGGGCGGGCATCAGCTTGCGCCAAGTCAGGTCACCGGTGCCGCCAAACAGCACGAGATCAAAGGCCATGGAGGTGTTTCCTGGATCGTCGATGTAACTTGATTACATCATAAAGCACAACCAGGTTTCTTCCAATTCCAGCGCAGTGGCGGTGTCGTGGTGCCTGGCGAATGGCTCGCTGCGCCGATCAGGGTCGCGTCGCTGCCGTGTTGTCCTCCAGCCAGGCGTCGGTGCCCGCGTCCACATTGCCCGGGCCCACCAGTCGGTTGCGCCGCACGACGACGCGCGTGTCGCTGGGCAGGCGCTCGCGCCACACGCGCACGAAGCTGCCGCCTTCGGGTCGGTCGTTGACCATCAGGTTGTCCTCGACCGTGAGCACACTCACCGGCCAGGCCGCGCCCTCGGCACCATAGGACACCATCGCAGGGTTGTCGGTGCCCGCGCTCTGGCCGATGGTGTTGCCGGCAATGTGCGCCAGTCCTCCATTGGGCAGGTCGATCTCGTAGGAGGCGTGCCCGCGCGGCCCGTCGACGATGGTGTTGTCCCGGATCACGCTCTGCCTGGCCCTAGACTTGATCAGGTGCCCCAAATGGCCGTCGTGAAAGCGGCTGTCGCGGATGCTGGCATGCGCGATCCGACCGACGTAGAGCAGGTGATGCAGGCTGCCGGGGTGGGTCGGCGCGTTGCCGAATTCGCTGTCGATGATCAGCAGGGCCGCTGTGTCGGTGTTGGCGGTGAGCAGCCCCATCTCGTTGTCGAAGAACGCGCAATGCGACAGCGTCAGCCGCCCGCGCTCGAAACGGATGCCCGCACCATTGCCGTCGGGCACGCGGGCGCCGCGGAACTCGATGTTCTCGATGGTGATGTCGCCGTTGCGCACCACCCAGATGGCCTTGCCTTCGGCGTGGCGCCCGTCGGCCAGCATCACCGGGCGCGAGCCCACGCCCCGGATGGTCAGGCGCTTTTGCAGGATCACCGCCACATCGCCGCGGTAGGTGCCGGGCCGCACCTCGATGGTGTCGCCGTCGGCGGCGCGCTGCAGCGCCAGCGCCACGGTGGGCAGGTCGGTTCGAGGCTCGACCACGAGCGTGGCTGCCAGCGTGGCGCTGGTCAGGGCAGTGAGCAGCAGCGGCAGCGCACGACGGCAAGCGTTGAGCCAGGTCATGGGCGATTCTGTCTCGGGTTTCCCCGCTGCCCGGGGTGGCGTTCGGGCGCATGTCACGGGCTACCATCCGCCGATCCGATTTGAGTCGCCGTGAAGGAGTTCCGCATGCATGCAGTCATGAATCCCCAGTGGCTGGCCGGGCTGGCCGTGTTGGCCACGCTGGCGTCGCCGGCCGCGGTTGCACAGGATGGCGGGCAGGTCAACGTGATCTGCTCGGTTCAGGCCGAGTGGTGCAACATGATCCAGACGGTGTTCGCCAAGTCCACCGGCATCAAGGTGAACATGTCGCTCAAGGGCTCGGGCGAAGCGCTGGCGCAGTTGATTGCGGAGAAGGCCAACCCGAAGACCGATGTGTGGTTCGGCGGCACGGGCGACCCGCACCTGCAGGCGGCCGAGGCGGGCCTGTCGCTCGAATACAAGTCGCCCACGCTGTCGCAACTGCACGGCTGGGCGCAGCAGCAGGCCCAGCAATCGCAATACAAGACCGTGGGCATCTACTCCGGCCCGCTCGGCTTTGGCTACAACACCGAGTTGCTGGCGAAGAAGAAGATGGCGGTACCCAAGAGCTGGGCCGACCTGCTCAAGCCCGAGTACAAGGGCGAGATCCAGGTGGCCAATCCCGCGTCCAGCGGCACGGCTTACACCATGGTGGCCACGCTGGTGCAGCTGATGGGCGAGGACAAGGCCTTCGACTACATGAAGGCGCTGCACAAGAACATCAGCCAGTACACGCGCTCGGGCACCGGGCCGATCAAGGCCGTGGCCCGCGGCGAGACCACGGTGTCGATCAGTTTCGTGCACGACGGCCCGGGCGAGAAGATGCAGGGCTTCCCGGTCGAGACCATCACGCCTGCCGAAGGCACCGGCGCGGAGATCGGCTCCATGTCCATCATCAAGGGTGCGCGCAACCTGGAGCAAGCCAAGAAGTTCTATGAATGGGCTCTGACCTCGCAGGCCCAGCAGTTTGGCGCAGCGTCCAAGCAGTTTCAGCTGCCGTCCAACAAGTCCACGCCGGTGGATCCGCGCGTGCCGGACTTCAAGAAGATCAAGTTCATCAACTACGACTACGCCAAGTACGGCGCATCGGCCGAGCGCAAACGGCTGATCGCCAAGTGGGAGAAGGACGTCAACTCCTTGCCACGCTGATCGGCCGGCAGCCATCGATGGCGAACGCAGCGGCCACGCGCACCCAGCGCGCGATCCTCGGTTGGTTGTCGGTCGGGGCCGTGGCGTTCGCGCTGTTGCCCTGGTATTTCCCGCAGGAGATCTCACTCACCCGCGCGCTGATGGGCGCCTTCGGGGCGCCCGAGACCGCCAGCGGTCTGGTGCAGGTGCTGCGCCATGGCCGCCCATGGTTGGCGGTGGCCGTGGCCGGACTGCTGCTGGCCGCCGTTGGCGCCATGCTGCCGGCCTCGCGCCGCCAGGGCTGGGTGCTGCTGGCAGGTGGGGGCCTGGGGCTGGCGGCGTTGCTGGGCACCGGGTTCACGATCGGTGCCACCGGTTGGTCGTTCGAAGCCTTGAACCGGGCCTTCGGCGAACTGGCCAAGGGCCAGGGGGGCATGGGCCTGGGCGGCGGCCTGGTGCTGCTGGCGTTGTTGATGTTGGCCTCGGCCGGCGTGGCGCGCTTGGGCTACTTTCGTGGCGACATGTTCGTGGCTGGTGCGGTGCTGTTGTGCGGCGCGCTGCTGCTGCTGTTCATTGCCATGCCGGTGCTGCGCGCCTTGTCCGGCGCCTTCTTGGATGACGAGGGCAGGTTCGCCTTGGGCGCCCTGGGCGAGCGCCTGTTCCACGAGCGCATCTGGGGTCTGCAGTGCCTGACTGGCGGCGTGCGCTGCGGCACCGCCTGGAACACGCTGTTCCTGGCGCTGCTCACCGGCACCGGCACCACGCTGCTGGGCACGCTGCTGGCGCTGCTGGCCGAGCGCGGCAGCTCGCGCCGGCTGGCGCGGCCGTTGAACGTGCTGGCATTGCTACCGATCATCACGCCGCCCTTCGTGGTGGGCCTGGGCCTGATCCTGCTGTTCGGCCGCGCGGGGCTGGTGAACCAGTTTCTCGAGTTCGCGTTCGGCATCACGCCCTCGCGCTGGTTCTATGGCTTGTTCGGCCTGTGGCTGGCGCAGCTGTTTGCCTTCACCCCCATCGCCTTCATGATCATGCGCGGCGTGGTGCAGGGCATTTCGCCCTCGCTCGAAGAGGCGGCGCAGACACTGCGTGCCTCGCGCATCAAGACCTTCACCACGGTGACGCTGCCGCTGATGAAGCCTGGCCTGGCCAACGCCTTCCTGGTCGGATTCATCGAGACGCTGGCCGACTTCGGCAACCCCATCATCGTCGGCGGGCAGTTCAACGTGCTGTCCACCGACATCTTCTTCGCCATCGTCGGCGCACAGTTCGACCAGGGTCGCGCCGCCACGCTGGCGCTGATCCTCACGGTGTTTGCGCTCGGTGCCTTCTTCCTGCAGCAGCGCGTGCTGGGCAGGGCCAGCTACACCACGGTCTCGGGCAAGGGCGATTCGGGCCTGGCCATGCCACTGCCCGATGGCGTGGCGCGCCTGTGCCGTTGGGTCGCGCTGCCCTGGCTGGCCTTCACGGTGCTGGTGTATCTGTTTGCGTTTGCCGGCGGCTTCGTGCAAACCTGGGGCCGCAACTGGACACCGACCTTCGCGCACTTCATCACCGCCTTCGATCTGCAGTGGGGCGAGCACGGCCTGGTGTGGGCCGGCACGGCCTGGAACTCGCTGTTCACCACACTCAAGCTGGCCGGCATCGCCGCGCCGCTGTGCGCGGGCATCGGCCTGTTGATGGCCTGGCTGCTGGCGCGCACACAGTTTCGCGGGCAGCAGGCCTTCGAGTTCGGTGCTCTGCTGGCCTTCGCGATCCCGGGCACGGTGCTGGGCGTGAGCTACATCCTGGCCTTCAACGTGCCACCGTTTGAATTGACGGGCACCGCGCTGATCATCGTGCTGTGCTACATCTTCCGCAACCTGCCGGTGGGTGTGCGTGCGGGCACGGCGGCCTTCAAGCAGATCGACAAGGCGCTGGATGAGGCCTCCACCATGCTGCGTGCCAGCACCGCCACCACGCTGCGTCGCGTGGTGCTGCCGCTGCTCAAGCCGGCGCTGGTGGCGGCGCTGGTCTACAGCTTCGTGCGCAGCATGACCACGGTGTCGGCGGTGATCTTTCTCGTCACGGCCGAGAACGAACTGGCCACCACCTACATCATCGGCCGCGTGGGCAATGGCGACTATGGCGTGGCGCTGGCGTATTGCACGGTGTTGATCGTGCTGATGTCGCTGGTGACCGCGCTGATCGAGGCGGTGGTGGGGCAACGCAAATTGGGGCGAAGGACGAAGACAGCATGAGCATCGAATTTCGCGGCGTCACCAAACGCTATGGTGACGCGTCCTCACCGCTGGTGGTCAAGGGGATCGACTTCACGGTACCCAAGGGCACGCTCACCACGATCCTGGGCCCGTCGGGCTGCGGCAAGACCACCACGCTGCGCATGATCGCGGGGCTCGACGCGCCCAGCGGCGGCCAGATCGTCATCGATGGCCAGGACGTCACCACGCTCGGGCCGGCCGAGCGCAACGTGAGCATGGTGTTCCAGAGCTATGCACTGTTCCCGCACATGAACGTGATCGCCAATGTGGGTTACGGCCTGGAGGTCAGCGGCGTGGGCAAGGCCGAGACCCTGCAGCGCGCCCGCACGGCGCTGCAGAACGTGGGCCTCACCGGCTATGACGAGCGCCTGCCGAGCGAGTTGTCCGGCGGCCAGCAGCAGCGCGTGGCCGTGGCCCGTGCGCTGGTGCTGGAGCCCAGCGTGATGCTGTTCGACGAGCCACTGAGCAACCTGGACGCGCGGCTGCGCCGGTCCATGCGCGAGGAGATCCGCAGCCTGCAGCAGCGCCTGAACCTCACGGTGGCCTATGTCACCCACGACCAGAGCGAAGCCCTGGCCGTGAGCGACCAGATCATCGTGATGGAGGCTGGGCGCATCGCCCAGTGCGGCACGCCACAGGATCTGTACGAGCGCCCGAACAGCGAGTTCGTGGCCGGCTTCATGGGTGAGGCCATGCTGTTCGATGCGCTGGTGGGCGCCGATGGGCGGGTGCAACTCGGTGGCTTGAGCTTCACACCGCGGCATGCCGTGGTGCCCGGCAAGGCCAAGGTGGCGGTGCGGCCGGAGGCCTGGCGTCTGGCGGCGTCCGGCACGGGCGGCCTGGCTGGCAAGGTGCAGAAGTGCGCCTACCTGGGCAGCTTCCAGGAGGTGACGCTGGACACCGACTTGGGCGCCATCTTCGTGGTGTCGCCCGACCTGGAGCAGGTCTGGGCGCCCGGCGACGCCGCCACCCTGCACCTCAGCGGGCAGGGCGTGTCGGTGGTCATGGCCTGAGCCGCCACCCACTGCGGCGTGACGCCGCGGGTGTGGACGAGAAGACCTGGGCCCTTCGGGGTCTTTTCGCTCTTTGGAAACTGCGAAATATGCCGAAGATGAGGGTTCCTGCATACCGGGCTGAGCCCTCCTCGCACCATGAACTTCTTCAGCAACCTCAAGATCGGCACTCGCCTGGCGTGGGGTTTTGGTCTGGTCCTGGCCCTGCTGGGCGTGATCACCACGCTGGCCGTGCAGCGCCTGCATGCCATCGACGGGATGATCAACCTCGTCGTCACCGACCGCTATGCCAAGGTGGTGATCGTGAACGCTGTCCAGGACGAGGTCACGAGTCAGGCACTGTCGATCAGCAATGCCATCATCGGCATCAAGAACCCGGATGAGGTGAAGGCCTCACTGGCCCAGGCGCAAAAAGCCTCGGAGAACAACAGCGCCTTGCTGGACAAGCTCAAGGGCATGGTCCGCACGGCCAAGGGCCAGGAGCACTTCCGCGCCGTCACGGAGGCTCGCGCACCCTATGCCCAGGCGCGAGACGAACTCGCCAAACTCGTCCAGGAGGGCAAGGCCGAAGAGGCGGGTGTGTTCATGTTGGGCAAGGTTCGGCCCTTGCAGGCGTCGTACCTCAAGGCCATCGACACCCTCGATGAGTACCAGTCCAAGTCCATGGACAGCGACGCGGCGGCCGCCGACGAGACGGCCAGTTCGGCCATCGTCATCACCTTGGCTCTGGCCGGCGTGGCGCTGGTGGCCGGAGCGGGCATTGCCGTCGTGACCAGCCGCTCCATCACCCGGCCGCTGCAGCAGGCCGTGACCGTCGCGCAGCAGGTGGCCGAAGGCAACCTGAGCGTGCGCATCGATTCGACCACGCGCGACGAGACCGGCCAGCTGCTGCACGCCTTGCACCAAATGGTGGACAGCCTGGCGGGCATCGTCGGCCAGGTGCGCCAGAGCAGTGAAAGCATCGCCACCGGCGCCGCGCAGATCGCCACTGGCAATGCGGACCTGAGCCAACGCACCGAGGAGCAGGCGTCCAACCTGCAGCAGACGGCCGCGTCGATGGAGCAGCTCACCGGCACCGTGCGCAACAATGCCGACACCGCGCGCCAGGCCAACCAGATGGCCGACTCGGCCTCGCTGGCGGCCACCCAGGGCGGGCAGGTGGTGAACCAGGTGGTGAGCACGATGCAGGACATCGCCACCTCGTCCAAGAAGATCGCCGACATCATCGGCGTGATCGACGGCATTGCCTTCCAGACCAACATCCTGGCGCTCAACGCTGCGGTGGAAGCGGCCCGGGCCGGCGAGCAGGGCCGCGGCTTCGCGGTGGTGGCCAGCGAGGTGCGCTCGCTGGCTCAGCGCTCTGCCACCGCCGCCAAGGAAATCAAGACCCTGATCAACGAAAGCGTCGAGAAGGTGGATGCGGGCGCGCACAGCGCCGCCGAGGCGGGCAAGAGCATGGACGAGATCGTCACCCGCGTGAAGCGCGTGAGCGACCTGATCGCCGAGATTTCGCACGCCACGGGCGAGCAGTCCACCGGGATCGGCCAGGTGGGCGAGGCAGTGCAGCAACTCGACCAGGTGACGCAGCAGAACGCGGCCCTGGTGGAGGAAAGTGCCGCCGCGGCCGAGAGCCTGCGGCACCAGGCCTCGCGCATGGTGGAGGTGGTGGGCGTGTTCAAGCTCGGGCAAGGCCCATCCGCCCAGGCGCCCGCGCTGCAGGTGGCCCGCCATGCCGCACCGCAACGGCTGGCACCCAGCGCCAAGCCGGCGGCGCCACGGGCCAAGCCTGCCCCTGTCCCGGCCAAGGCCGAACCGGTGGCCACGGCCAGCGCCGACCACGGCGATTGGGAAACCTTTTGAGCTGCGCGGCACAGCGCTGACGCGTTCGTGCGCCAAGGCGCCGATCCCGGGCAACGGGGTCGGCGCTTTTCGCTTGTGCGCTGCAGTGCCACCGAGATCAAACCGGCCCCGGGTCGAACGGGTTCTAATTCGGTCTGCCCCGAACCGGAACGCCCCGCCGCCATGAATCAGCTGGACCAGCTCAAAGCCCTGACCACGGTGGTGGCCGACACCGGCAATTTCCTGCAACTGGCGCAGTACGCGCCGCGCGACGCCACCACCAACCCTTCGCTGATCCTCAAGGCCGTGCAGCAGCCCGACTACGCGCCGCTGCTGGCCGACACCGTGGCGGCGCACCGGGCGCGTCCGCTCGATGAGGTCGTCGACGCGGTGCTGGTGCGCTTCGGCCTGGAGATCCTGAAGCTGGTGCCCGGCCGCGTTTCCACCGAGGTGGATGCGCGCCTGTCCTTCGACACCGCGGCAACGCTGGCACGTGCACGCCGACTCATCGGCATGTACGAGCGCGCCGGCATCGGCCGAGAGCGCGTGCTGATCAAGATCGCTGCCACGTGGGAAGGCATCCAGGCTGCGCGCGCCTTGCAGCAGGAGGGCATTCGCTGCAACCTCACCTTGCTGTTCGCGTTCTGCCAGGCCGTGGCCTGCGGCGAGGCGGGGGTGCAACTGATCTCACCGTTCGTCGGCCGCATCAGCGACTGGTACAAAAAGCAGGCCGGTGCCGGCTGGGACGAGTCCGCCATGGCCGGCGCCAACGACCCCGGCGTGAAATCGGTGCAACGCATCTACAACCATTTCAAACGTTGGGACGTGGCCACGGAAGTGATGGGCGCGAGCTTCCGCAACGTGGGCCAGATCCTGGCGCTGGCGGGCTGCGACCTGCTGACCATCAGCCCCGAGCTCCTGGCCCAACTGCAGGGCAGCGAGGCCCCTGTCGTGCGACGCCTGGATGCCAATGCCGCCAAGGCCATGGACCTGCCCGCCGTCAGCCACGACGAACCCGGCTTCCGCTACGCGCTCAACGAGGACGCCATGGCCACCGAGAAACTGGCCGAAGGCATCCGCGCCTTCGCGGCGGATGTGGGCAAGCTCGACACGATGATCCGGGCGCTGCAATCATGAGCCACGTACGGTCGCCCGAACGGGCGCGTTTGCCCGGGCTGGTGGCAAGACCCATGGACCAAGGGAGCTTTGATGATCCGATGTGACCAGACCGTCGCCTGGACGGCGCTGCAAGGCCATTTCGAGGGCCATGGCCGCGAGCTGGACTTGCGCGAGGCCTTCGCCCGCGACCCCGCTCGTTTCGAGGCCTTTGCGCTGCAGGCGCCCGAGGTGTTTGCCGACCTGTCGAAGAACCTTTGGGACTTGGCCACGCGCAAACTGTTGCTCGAGCTGGCGCGCGAGTGCGCGCTGGAGGACCGCCGCGATGCCATGTTCGCTGGCGCGCCGATCAACACCACCGAGGGCCGAGCGGTGCTGCACACGGCCTTGCGCGCGCCGCGGGGCTTCGGCCCCTTCAGCCATGAGGTGCATGGCGTGCTCGACGCCCTGCTGAACTATGCCGAGGGCATTCGCGACACCACCGCCAGCGGCATCCGCGACGTGGTCAACATCGGCATCGGCGGCTCGGACCTCGGCCCGCAGATGGTGGTGCCTGCGCTGGACGCCTTCGCCCACCCGGGCCTGCGCTTCCACTTCGTCAGCAATGTCGACGGGCACGACATCACGCCGGTGCTGCGCAAGCTCAAGCCTGCCGAGACGCTGTTCATCATCGCCAGCAAGACCTTCACGACGCAGGAGACCATGGCCAATGCGGCCGTGGCCCGCGAGTGGTTCCTGGCGCAGGGCATGGCCGAGGCCGACATCGCCCGCCACTTCGTCGGCGCCACCACCAACCTGAACGCGGCCACGGCCTTCGGCATTCACACCACCTTCGGTTTCTGGGACTGGGTGGGTGGCCGCTACTCGCTGTGGAGCGCCATCGGCCTGCCCATCGCGTTGGCGGTCGGCAGCGACCACTTCCGCGCCTTGCTGGCCGGCGCCCACGCCATGGACCGGCACTTCGCCACGGCGCCGCTAGAAGCCAATTTGCCCGTGCAGCTGGGCCTGCTGGACGTCTGGTACCGCAACTTCCACCGCTTCACCAGCCGATCCGTGGCGCCGTACCACCAGGGCCTGAAGCGCCTGCCGGCCTACCTGCAGCAACTGGAGATGGAGAGCAACGGCAAGTGCGTGGACTTCGATGGGCAGCCGCTCACTTTCGGCACCAGCCCGGTGGTGTGGGGCGAGCCCGGCACCAATGGCCAGCACGCCTACTTCCAGATGCTGCACCAGGGCACCGACGTGATCCCGGTGGAGTTCATCGCTGTCAAGCACCCCACCCACGCGCACGCCGACCTGCACGCCAAGGCGCTGGCCAATTGCCTGGCGCAGGCGCAGGCGCTGATGCGGGGCAAGACCACCGAAGCCGCGGCCGCCGAAAAGGCGCCCACCGCATCGCCCACGCTGGACGCTCGCACCGTGGCGCGGCATCGCAGCTTCCCCGGCAACCGCCCGAGCAGCATGCTGCTGCTCGATCAGCTGAATCCGCGCTCGCTGGGGGCCTTGATCGCGATGTACGAGCACCGGGTGTTCACCAGCGGTGCGGTGTGGGGCATCAACAGCTTCGACCAGTGGGGCGTGGAGTTGGGCAAGGCGCTGGCCAGCGACCTGCTGCCGCGACTGGTGCCGGGCGATCAGCATGGCGCCACGACGGGCCTGGACGCGTCCACCGCCGGCCTGCTGCGCCGCCTCACCGCGTGAAGTTCGTCTTCGATTTCGGGGCGGTGCTGTTTCGGTGGCGCCCGCGCGCACTGATGCAGCGCAGCGTGCCGCACCTCGCACCCGACGACGCCAGTGCCGACCACTGGGCGGCCCAGGTGTTCCAGGGCTTCGGCGGCGACTGGGCCGAGTTCGATCGCGGCGTGGTCGAGCCCGAAGCGCTGAAGGCGCGCATCGTGGCGCGCACCGGCATGTCGGGCACCGACGTGCAACGCGTGCTGGACGAGGTGCCGCATGAGCTGGCACCGATCCCCGAGACCGTGCAGTTGCTCAGTCGCCTGCGCGCTGCCGGACGCCCGTTGTTCTACTTGTCGAACATGCCTGCACCCTATGCCGACCACCTGGAGCTCAGCCACGGGTTCGTGCGCTGGTTTGCCGACGGGGTGTTTTCGGCGCGTGTGAAGTTGATCAAGCCCGAGCCGGCGATCTTCGAGCTGTCGCAGCGGCAGTTCGGCGTGCCAGCCGATGAACTGGTGTTCCTGGACGACAACGCGCACAACATCGCGGCGGCGCGGGCGGTGGGATGGAATGCGCTGCAGTTCAGTGATGCGGCCCAGGCCGAGCACGCGCTGCGGCAGGCGGGGTGGTGGCCGGCGGTGCTGGATTGAGCGCTTGTGGTGCGCACCGGGCGAACCCTTGACCGGGCGCGCACTGCATCGGGTTGATCCCGAGCGCCAAGCGCTGCCGGGGCTTGGCACAGAACTGGCTTGCTCGGTGACAATGAATTGACCATTTGGTTGGATCTTTACCGTCCAGGTTCTGCACCGCTGCGCGCCGCCACCCCCTGCCCATGAACGCACCCGAGCCGCCACCCGGCCCGCCCGCCGCGACGAGCGCGACGCATGCCCAGCCCGCTGTGGCCGTGCGCCGCGCCAGCGTCGTCTACCCCTCGGCCCAGTCCAACGATCGGCCGGTGCATGCGCTCAGCGAGGTGAGCCTGGACATCGCGCCGGGCGAATTCGTCTCGCTGATTGGCCCGTCCGGCTGCGGCAAGACCACGCTGCTGCGGGTGATCGCCGACCTGGAGCCCATCACGGATGGCGAGGTGCTGGTCAACGGCATGACGCCGCACCAGGCGCGGCTGGCGCGGGCCTATGGCTATGTGTTCCAGGCGCCGGCACTGTTCCCCTGGCGCACCGTGCTGGCCAACGTGATGCTGCCGCTGCAGATCCAAGGGCGCAGCAAGGCCGAGTGCGAGGCGATTGCGCGCGAGCAGCTGGCACGGGTGAGCCTCACCGGTTTCGAGGGCAAGTACCCCTGGCAGCTGTCCGGCGGCATGCAACAGCGCGTGTCCATCGCCCGTGCGCTGGGCTTCGAGCCCAAGCTGCTGATGATGGACGAGCCCTTCGGTGCGCTGGACGAGATCACGCGCGACCGGCTCAACGAGCAACTGCAGCAGCTGTGGCAGCGCGAGCGGCGCACGGTGGTGTTCGTCACCCACTCCATCGCCGAGGCGGTGTACCTGTCCACGCGCATCGTGGTGATGTCGCCGCGGCCGGGGCGCATCCTCAAGGTGATCGAGTCCACGCTGCCCGACGAGCGCTTCCTGGCGCTGCGCGACACGCCCGAGTTCATGGCGCTGGCGCACGAGGTGCGCGAGGGTCTGGCCGATGGCCACGGTGCCGATGAAGCCTGAATCGATATCATTGCAACAGCGCGTACTGCCGGTGCTTACGGTGCTGGTGGCCGTGCTGCTGTTGTGGTACGCGGGCTGCGTGGGCCTGAACTCGGCCGGGGCCATCGAACGTGTGCTGGCGCCCAAGGGCGGTTACAGCTTTGGCGATCTGGTGGGCACCACGCTGAACATGCAACGGCCCGTGCTGCCCTCGCCGCACCAGGTGGCGATCGACCTGTGGAGCAGCCTGGTCGATTGGCCGCTCGATTCGCCGCGCAACCTGCTCTACCACGCAGCCGTCACGGCGCAGTCCACGCTGGTGGGCTTCGTGCTGGGCACGCTGTTGGGCGTGGTGCTGGCGGCGTCCATTGTTCATTCGCGCACGCTCGATCGCGCGCTGTTGCCCTGGATCGTGGCCTCGCAGACGGTGCCCGTGCTGGCCATCGCACCCATCGTGCTGGTGATCCTGGGCAGCCTGGGGTTCAGCGGCGTGGCGCCCAAGGCGGCGATCGCGATGTACCTGTGCTTCTTCCCCGTGACGGTGGCCTGTGTGCAGGGCCTGCGCTCGCCGCAGCGCATCGAGACCGAGCTGATGCACACCTATGCGGCCAGCCGCACCCAGGCCTTCTGGATGCTGCGGCTGCCGGCGGCGCTGCCGTTTCTGTTTCCGTCGCTGCGCGTGGCCATTGCGGCCGGCGTGGTGGGCGCGATGGTGGCCGAGCTGCCCACCGGCGCGCAAGCCGGGCTGGGGGCCAAGCTGCTCACCGGCTCGTACTATGGCAACACCGTGGGCATCTGGTCGGCGCTGGTGATGTCGGCGCTGCTGGGTCTGGGCCTGACCGCTGCGGTCTCGCTGGTCGAGCGCCTGGCGATGCGGCGTGGGAGCGCCGCGCGATGATGGGCTTGAATCTGAGCCCGTTCCGCGTGGCGCGCTGGTCGGTGGGGCTGGCCTGGGCGATGGCCGCCTGGCTGTGGCACCACGTGCCCGCTGCCGGCTCGGTGGACGACGGGCCGGCGTGGTGGCTGGTGGCGTGTCTGCTCGGTGTGATGGCGCTGGCGGCCATCAGCGTCAACCGCGTGGCGCAGCTGGACGGCCACCGATGGTGTGCGGTGGCCACGGCCGCGCTGTTCGGTGCTTGGGTGGTCTATTTCTGGCAATTGGGCGTGGTGCTGTTCGATGTGCCGCGCGTGCTGTTGCCTGCACCTTCGTTCATCCTGCAGTCGCTGGTCGAGCGCTGGGACACGCTGCTGGGCGACTTCGTGCAAACCGTGCTCAAGGCGGTGCTGGTGGGCTGGGTGCTGGGCTCGGGCTTGGGGCTGGCGGTGGGCGTGGCGATCGATCGCGCACCCTTTCTGCAGCGAGGTCTGCTGCCGCTGGCTTCGCTCACCTCCACCGTGCCGCTGGTGGCGGTGGCCCCCATCGCGGTGATGTGGTTCGGCTTCGAGTGGCCGAGCAAGGCCGCCGTGGTGGTGTTGATGACCTTCTTCCCGATGCTGGTGGCCACGCTGGCCGGCCTGCAGGCGGCCGGGCGCATCGAACGCGAGCTGATGCACAGCTACGCCGCGGGCTACGGTCGTACCTTGCTCGATCTGCGCCTGCCCATGGCCATGCCCTTCATCATCAGTGCGCTCAAGATCAATGCCACGCTGGCGCTGATCGGCGCCATCGTGGCCGAGTTCTTCGGCTCACCGACGGTGGGCCTGGGATTTCGCATCAGCACCGAGGCCTCGCGCATGAACATGCCGCTGGTCTGGGGCGCCATCGTGGTGGCCGCGGTCACCGGCTCGGTGGCCTACGCGCTGCTGGTGCAGCTGGAGCGGCGGGTGGCGTTCTGGCACCCCTCTGTTCGTGCCCAGTGAGTGCGGTCAAAATGAGTTCACGCCATCGGTTGCCCGCAACCGCCCCCACCACCCACAGGAGCGAGAGATGAAGAAGATGCTGACCCCACTGGCCACGCTGGCCGCCGCCGCGATGTTCGCCACGGGCGCACAGGCCGCCGACAAGATCACCGTGCAGATGAAGTGGGTGCCGCAGGCCCAGTTCGCCGGCTATTACGTGGCCGCCGCCAAGGGCTACTACAAGGCCGAGGGGCTCGAGGTCACCATCAAGCCGGGCGGCCCCGACGTGAGCCCCGTGCAGGTGCTTGCAGGCAACCAGGCCGATGCCATCGTCAACTGGATGCCCGACGCGCTGGCCGCACGCGAGGCCGGCGTGCCACTGGTCAACATCGCGCAGATCTTCGACAAGTCGGGCCTGATGCTCACCTGCAAGAAGTCCAGCGGCGTGGCCACGTCCAAGGACTTCAAGGGCAAGACGCTTGGCGTGTGGTTCGGCGGCAATGAGTACCCGTTCCTCAACTGGATGGCCAAGCTGGGCCTGAAACCCGACGTGGACGTGAAGGTGCTCAAGCAGGGCTTCAATGTCGACCCGTTGCTGCAAAACCAGGCCGCCTGCATCTCCACGATGATCTACAACGAGTACTGGCAGGTGGTGGATGCCGGCGTGAAGGAAAGCGATCTCGTCACCTTCTTCTACGAGAAGGAAGGCGTGGCCTCGCTGGAAGACGGCCTGTACGTGCTGGAAGGCAAGTTGAAGGACAAGGCCTTCGTGGCCAAGATGGCCAAGTTCCTGAAGGCCACGTTCAAGGGCTGGAACGACGCGGTGAAGAATCCGGAAGAAGCCGCCAAGATCGTCGTTGCTGCGGATCCTTCCGGCAGCGCCACCCTGCCGGTGCAGAAGCGCCAGATGGAGAACGTGGCCAAGCTCATCAGCAACGCGGGCACACCCAAGATCGGCTACCTCGACCCGGCGGCCTACGCACGCACGGTGAAGGTGCTGCTGGCTGGTGGCAGCTCGCCCGTGATCAAGAAGGACCCGGGCGCCGCGGCGATGAGCCACGTGGTGTTCGACGCTGCGTCGAAGTGATCCCGTGACCGTGGTGGCATGACAGCCCAGGTCGGCCGCCTGGCCAACCGTCAAGCCAACGAAGCCTTGATCCTCGGTGCGGGCGAGCGCGTGTTCGCCCGCACCGGCTTCAACGGCGCCACGATGGCCGCCATCGCCGACGAAGCGGGCCTGCCCAAGGCCAACCTGCACTACTACTTCGGCAACAAGCTCGACCTGTACCGCGCGGTGCTGGCGCGCACGCTGCACGACTGGCTGGTGCCGATGGACAGCCTCAGGCCGGACGCCGACCCGGCCACCGCGCTGGCCGCCTACATCCGCGCCAAGATGGCGATGAGCGCGCAGCGGCCCGATGCCTCGCGCGTCTTTGCCAACGAGCTGCTGCATGGCGCGGCCGTGGTCGGCGAGCTGATGCGCACCGAGTTGCGCGCCACGGTGCGCAAGAAGGCCGCGGTGATCGACGGCTGGATCGCCGCCGGCCGCATGGCCCGGGTGGACGCCACGCACCTGTTCTTCAGCATCTGGGCGGCCACGCAGACGTACGCCGACTTCGAAGTGCAGGTGTGCGCCGTGCTGGGCCGCACCGAAATGACGGCACGAGACCACGAGCGCGCCACCGAACACGTGGTGGGCCTGATCTTGCGCGGCTGCGGTCTGGCGAGCTGAGCGACGCCCGCGCGCCTCACTTTCGGTTCGTCCTCCGCACCACCGCACCGGCGAGCGACCGCAGCAGCCAGCGCGGTGCGGCCCGCGAGGTGAGGTTGGCGACGCGGTTCAACGCGCCCGGTACGCAGATCACGTCGCCGCGCAGGCAGGCGGCGAAGGCCTCGGCGGCCACATCCTCGGCATTGCCGACCACGAAGGCAGGCAGCCGGCTGAGCTCGGCGCTGGCCTGGCGGGCGCTGTCGAGCATGTGCGTGGCGGTGATGCCCGGGCACACCGCCGTGAGCGTCACGCCCGTGCCCTTGAGCTCCTCGCTCAGCGACTCGGTCAGCGACAGCACATAGGCCTTGGTGGCGGCATAGGTGGCCAGCGAGGGCACGGGCTGGAACGATGCGATGCTGGCCACGTTGAGCACCCGTCCGCCACCACGCGCCACCATCGGCGGCAGGAAGTGCGCCAGCATCGCGGTGAGGCTCGAGACGTTCAGGTCGATGAGCTGCTGGTGCCTGCCAGCGGGCATGCCGATGAACTCGCCGTGCTCCAGTACCCCCGCGTTGTTGACCAGCACATCGATCGGACGTCGTGCACGCTTCATGGCCGCCGCGAGTTGCTGTGCGGCCCCCGGCAGGGACAGGTCGGCCACCACCACATGCGCCTTGACCCCATGGGCTGCGCCGATCTCGCGCGCCAGCGTTCGCAGCTTGTCCTCGCTGCGCGCGACCAGCACGACCTGGTGGCCGCCCTGCGCAAAGCGCCGCGCCAGGGCTTCGCCGATGCCGGACGATGCGCCGGTGATCAGGGCCGTGGGGTGCTGCGACGGCGTGCCGCGGGTGGGGTGTTTGCGGGCACGGGGGCTGGCGTCCATGGGGTGGGCTCCTGGTCGTCCTGGCGGGATGCGGACGGGTCCATTTTGCGCATTCGCAGTGCGCCTGCGCTGGTGCCTTGGGCTGCAGCTGCCTTTTGACCTGGCACAGAGGATGGCTGCGCACGCCAGACCGGCGGATGGACGCCCAAGGAAAGTCGGCCACACTGCTGGCATGCACAGGCCCATTCAAGCATGAGCGCCGACCACGGCTCGGGCGGTGAGGTTCGGGCAGGCGCCCGACCCTTGCACCTGCAGCCCGATGTCGATCTCGGGGGCAACGCGCCCACCGTCGGCAACAAGCTGTCGGTGGGCCTGCGGCTGGACGAATACGAGATCAGCGGTGTGATCGGGGAAGGCGGCTTCGGCATCGTCTACCTGGCCTGGGACCATTCCTTGCAGCGTCGATTGGCGATCAAGGAGTACATGCCGGCCTCGCTGGCCCGCCGCACCTCGGGCCTGCCGGTGGAGGTGCGTTCGCCGGAGGATGCCGAATCCTTCCAGGCCGGCCTGCGCAGCTTCATCAACGAAGCCAAGTTGCTGGCGCGCTTCGACCACCCGGCGCTGCTGAAGGTGCACCGTTTCTGGCAGGCCAACGGCACGGCCTACATGGTGATGCCCTACTACGAGGGGCCCACGCTGCAGCAGGCCCTGGCGGCGATGGCGAATCGGCCGGACGAGGCCTGGCTGCGCGCGCTGCTCGTGCCGCTGCTCGACGCGCTGGAGTACCTGCATGCGGCCTCGTGCTATCACCGCGACATCTCGCCCGACAACATCCTGCTGCTGGACGGCGGGAGGCCGTTGCTGCTGGATTTCGGCGCCGCGCGGCGGCTGATCGGCGACATGTCGAAGTCGGCCACCGTGATCCTGAAGGCCGGCTACGCGCCGATCGAGCAGTACGGCGAGATCCCCGGCATGAGCCAGGGGCCGTGGACCGACATCTACGCGTTGGGGGCGGTGCTGCACTTCGCCATCACCGGAAGGAAGCCCATGGCCTCGGTGACGCGCCTGCTGCGCGACGACGGGGTGCCGTTGGCCACTTCGGCGGCCGGCCAGTACAGCGACCGCCTGCTGCACGCCGTCGACCGCATGCTGGCGGTGCAGCCGATGCAGCGGCCGCAGTCCATCGCCGAGGTGCGTGCCTTGCTCGACCAGCCACGCGCTGCCCAGCCACCGCTGTGGCCGGCACCTGCAGCCAAGCCCGCCGGTCGCTGGGTGGCCCTGGCCGCGGCCGGGGCGGCGCTGCTGGTGGTCGGTGCCACAGCCGCCTGGCTGATGCTGCGTGTGCCCGAGGCCGCCAAGCCACCGGCGCCCACCGCCGGGCCGGCCGTGCGCGCGCTGCCCGCGGTGCCGGCCCCAGCCCCGATGGCCGAGCCCGTGCCGGCGAACGTGCCTGCGGCCGAGCCGGCGCCCGCGGCATCCGCGGCGGGCCTGCCGCCGCCGGTGGCGGCAACGCCTGAAGCGGTGGCGGCCGAGCACGCACCGGCGCCCGCCGCAACCGAGCGCGAGCCACGGCCCCGCGCGAGCCCCACCGCTCGTCCGGTGCGCCCGGCCGCCGCATCGAAACCGCAGCCCCCGTTGGAGACCCCCCCGCCTAGAATGAGCGCGCGCTGCACGGAGATCGTTCAGCGCATCTCGATCGGCGAGGTGCTCACCGCCGCCGAGCGCGCCGTGCTCAAGGAGGAGTGCCGAAAATGATCACCAAGCTGTTGCGGGCCCTGCATCGTTGCTGCGCGCCCCTGGTGTCGATGGCCCTCTTGGCCACCGTGGTCGGCTGCCAGGCCCCACCGGTCGCCCCTCCCGCCAGCAACGATGCCGTGCCACTGGAGCAGGCCGTGGGCTTTGCCGTCGACGGCCTGGCGGCACAGCTGAAGAAGATGCCCGGGCTGTTGGCCCGGATGGAGGCCCGGCGGCCGGTGCTGGCCGATCCCTCGCTCGACGCGGCCTCGGGCCAGCAGACCGGGCTCACGCGTTTGCTGGACCAGAAGGTGAATGAGCGCCTGGGTGGCCAGCCCTTGTTCGAGCTGCTGCCCTTTCAGCAAGGCAGCCTGGCGCGCGCGCAATACCTGCTCGTGGCCACGATCACGCGGCTGGAGGTGGGCAAGGGCGCCTACCAGATCCACCTCGGCCTGGCCGAGTTGAAGACCGGCCTGGTGGTGGCGCAGGCCTCGGCGCGCGCGCGGGACGATGGCTTCGACACCACGCCGACCACCTATTACCGCGACACACCGGTGCTGCTGCTGAAGGACAAGGTGGTCGAGGGCTACATCCGCACTGCGCAGACCGCGCCGGGCCAGCGCGCCGATGCCGCCTACATGGACCGCGTGGCGGCCGCTGCGGTCATCAGCGAAGCCACGGCGCTGTACAACGCCGAGCGCTACAAAGAGGCCCTGGGGCTGTACCGCAGTGTGGTCGACACGCCCGCCGGCGAGCAGATGCGCACGCTCAATGGCATTTACCTGTCGAGTTGGAAGCTGGGCAACGTGGTGGAGGCCGAGCAGGCCTTCGGCAAGCTGGTGGCACTCGGCCTGGCCAACAAGGCGCTGGGCGTGAAGTTCCTCTTCAACCCGGGCACCACCGATTTCTGGACCGACCCGAAGATCAATGGCCCCTACGCCCTGTGGCTGCGCCAGATCGCGCGCCAGGCCGCCGCCGCCAAGGCCTGCCTGGACGTGGTGGGCCACACCAGCCGCACCGGCTCCGAGGCGGTCAACGACCGGCTGTCGGCGCAGCGCGCTGGCGTCATCCAGCGCAAGCTCGAAGGCGAATCGCCGGCACTGCTGGGCCGCATGAAATCGGGTGGGGTCGGTTACCGCGAAAACCTCATCGGCACCGGCACCGACGACGCCGTCGATTCGCTCGACCGGCGCGTCGAATTCAAGGTCAACGCCTGCTGATCAAACCTGGTCGAGCAGCCGCAGCAGCGTCCGCGCGTTGTCGCGGCACACGCGACGAAACCCGTCGCTGATGCGACTGTCGGTCGCCGCCCGGGCCCAAAACTGCTGCGCCATCTCACCAGCCTGCAGCCACACGCCGCGTTGATGCGGCTGGGGCAGCGCAGGCTCGAAGTTTCGCGGCGCCACTTCGCCGCCAGCCAGCGGAGCATAGGCCATGGGCAGCATGTCATAGGCCGGGGCCAGGGCCAGGGGGCCGGGCTGGCGGGGCCTGTGGTCGGCGCCGCCCAGTGGCTGCGGCCTGAAGCTCAGGTTGCCGGCATGCATGTCGGTGTTGGCGATCAATCGGCCAAACCAGCCAAGCCACTCGATCCGCCTCAGCGTGGCCTCGTCGATCAGGCCCAGTGGGTGCAGGCCGGCGGCCAACCTGGCCCAGTCGCCCTGGCCTTGGCCCACAAAGGCCGCGTCCAGCGTGGCCAGGCTCACCAGCGGGCTGCGTCCCCACAGGCCATGACGGTCAAAGCGCTCCAGCTCCAGGAAGGTACGGCCGCCGTGCTGCACGATCCGGCAGGCCGCGCTGGCGCAACCGGGCACCTCGCCCAGGCATTGCAGTGCCAGGCGCTCGCACACCAGCAGGTCGGACCAGCGCTGCACGGCCGCTGAGGCCTCCGCCGCCGAGAACTTGACCAGCACATGCGGTGTGCCGCTGCCGGGCAGGTGGCGCAGCGCCGGGAACTTGGGGAACTCGCCCGCCGCGCTGGAGCCGGGCACGCCTGCGGCCACGGCCCGTTGCGCCAGTTGCGCGAAGTGGGCGCCGCATTGGGCCTGCGCCACGGGTTCGGGCGGAGCCAGCCGCAGTGCCTGCCAGCGCTCGAACGCCGCCGCGCCCAGGATCAGGTTGCCGCTGCAGTCGCTGCCGATGTGGCTGAGCACATGGGCCACATCGTCATCGCTCCAGGCCTGCGGGTTGTCCGACACGCCCAGCGAATGGTGCTGCGCGCGGGCCAACTGGCGGCCCAGGTAGCCCTGGGGGCGCATGTCCTGCAGCACATAGGGCAGGCCGTCCCACCAGCCGTCGCGTGCTTCGTCGGGCACGGGCCAGCTGGAGCCGCCCAGATCCAGGCAGCTGCCCTGCGGCTGCAACAGGTCAAGTTGCGCCACGGTGTGGCTGCGGCCCGAGGCATCCACCTCGATCAGCGGCAGCGGGGCGATCTGGCCGCGCAGGGGCCGCCGCCAGGCGTAGCGAGCCCGTCGGGCCGCGCCCTGGCTGATGATCTGCCGGGGATGCGCCTGCAGCAGGCGGTGCAGGGTGGCGACGCTCACCCCCAGCTGGCCGGCCAGATCGGCCGCAGCCACGCGCCCGCGCCGCGCCAGCAGGGCGGGCAGCAGGTCGCGGGCGGTCTGGTTGGGCGGGCGCATGGCCCATTATGAGAAGATTCTTGGCAGGATGCCAAGCCTGGCTTCCCAGGAGAAAGCCCAATATTTGCGTTGAGTTTTGAGAAGATATTTGAAGAGAAACAAGCTCAGCCTGACGCCACCCCGGCCCGCTCCAGCATCGCGTGCAGCAGCACATTGCAGCCGGCGGTGATGTGCTCGGGCTCGGCGCTCTCGATCTCGTTGTGCGAGATGCCGTCCTTGCAGGGGATGAAGATCATGCCCGCAGGCGCCAGGCGGGCCATGTACACCGCGTCGTGCCCGGCGCCCGAAACGGCCGGCATGTGGCTGTAGCCCAGCTTCTCGGCCGCGCGGCCGACCGCGCCGATCAGCTCGGGGTGGAAGGGCTGCGCGGGGTAGGCCGACACCTGCTCGATGACGATGGGCAGGCCGCTCTCGGCGCTGAGCCTGGCGGCCACGGCGCGGATGTCGGCGTCCATCTGCTCGCACAGCGCGTCGTCGGCATTGCGCAGGTCGATGCTGAACTTCACGCGGCCCGGGATCACGTTGCGGCTGTTGGGGTGCACCTGCACCATGCCCACCGTGCCGCGGCCATGCGGGCCGTGGCGGCCGGCGCAGGCCACCACCTCCTGCATCAGGCGGGTGGCCACCTGCAGGGCATCCTTGCGCAGGGCCATGGGCGTGGGGCCGGCGTGGGCCTCCATGCCCGTGATGGTGCAGTCGTACCAGCGGATGCCGAGCACGCCGGTCACCACGCCGATGGTCTTGGCGTGGTCCTCCAGCACCGGGCCCTGTTCGATGTGGGTCTCGAAATAGCAGCCGATCGGGTGCTCGCCCGGTTCCTCGGGGCCGATGTAGCCGATGCGCGCGAGCTCCTCTTTCACGCTCTTGCCGTCCACGTCCTTCGCGGCATAGGCATGGTCCAGCGTGAAGGCCTTGGCGAACACGCCCGAGCCCATCATCACCGGCACGAAGCGCGAGCCTTCCTCGTTCGTCCACCAGGCCACCTCGATCGGCGCCTCGGTTTCGATGCCGGCGTCGTTGAGCGTGCGCACCACCTCCAGGCCGGCCAGCACGCCATAGTTGCCGTCGAACTTGCCACCCGTGGGCTGCGTGTCGATGTGGCTGCCGGTGACCACCGGGGGCAGCGCATTGTTGCGGCCCGGGCGGCGCAGGAAGCCGTTGCCGATCTTGTCGATGGTGACGGTGAGGCCGGCTTCCCTGGCCCAGCGGCTCACCAGGTCGCGCCCTTGCTTGTCCAGGTCGGTCAGCGTGAGGCGGCAGACGCCGCCCTTGTCGGTGGCGCCGATCTGCGCGAGCTCCATCAGCGAGGCCCACAGGCGGTCGCCGTCGATGCGCAGGCCGTTGAGTTTCTCGGGTATCGGTTGGGTCTTCATGTCCATGGCGATCTCCTGTGTCATCGTGTCACGGGCACCGGCGCTGCCAGCGCGGCCTTGCGGCCCAGGGCGTCGAATTGCGCCCCGAACGCCGGGCGCTTGACGTACTGGCCGGCACCGCGCTCGGCGCGCAGGTCGCCGTTGGCGTAGACGAGCTTGCCGCGGCTGAGTGTGTGCGTGGGCTGGCCGCGCACCGTCATGCCCTCGAAGATGTTGAAGTCGCCCAGCGAGCGCTGGGTCTTCACCGACAAGGTCTTGCTGGCCTGCGGATCCCACAGCACGAGGTCGGCATCGGCGCCGGCCACGATGCAGCCCTTGCGCGGGTAGATGTTGAACAGCTTGGCCGCATTGGCGGAGGTGACGGCGACGAACTCGCTGGGCGTGAGCCGTCCGCCATTGACGCCCGCGTGCCAGAGCACGGCCATGCGCTCCTCCACGCCGCCACAGCCGTTGGGGATCTTGCTGAAGTCGTCCTTGCCCGCCGCCTTCTGCTCGGCACAGAAGGTGCAGTGATCGGTGGCGGTCGTGTGCAGGCTGCCCGCCTGCAGGCCACGCCACAGCATCTCGCCGTTGCCCTTGGGCCGGAAGGGTGGGCTCATCACATGGCCGGCAGCGAACTCGAAGCGGGGGTCGCGATAGACGCTGTCGTCCACCGTCAAATGCCCGGCCAGCACTTCGCCGTACACGCGCTGGCCGCGGGCGCGGGCGCGGGCGATGGCGTCGGCGCTTTCGGCGCAGCTCACGTGCACCACGTAGATCGGCACGTTCAGCACGTCGGCGATGGCGATGGCGCGCTGCGCGGCCTCGGCCTCCACCGCGGGCGGGCGGCTCAAGGGATGGCCCTCGGGGCCGGTGAGCCCAAGGGCCTTCATCTCGGCCTGCAACAGGAACACCAGTTCACCGTTCTCGGCGTGCACCGTGGGCATGGCGCCGAGCTCGAGCGCACGCTTGAAGCTGTTCACCAGCGTCTCGTCGTCGCACATGATGGCGTTCTTGTAGGCCATGAAGTGCTTGAAGCTGTTCACGCCTTCCTGCTGCACCAGGGTGCCCATGTCGCGGTGCACGCTCTCGTCCCACCAGGTGACGGCGACGTGGAAGCTGTAGTCGCCGGCGGCCTTCTCGGCCCAGCCGCGCCAGGTGCGGTAGGCGTCCATCAGCGGCTGCTGCGGATCGGGGATCACGAAGTCGATGATGGTGGTGGTGCCACCGGCCATCGCCGCCGCGGTGCCGCTGTAGAAGTCGTCGCGCGTGGTGGTGCCCATGAAGGGCAGCTGCATGTGCGTGTGCGGGTCGATGCCGCCGGGCAGGAGGTAGCGGCCACTGGCGTCGAGCGCCTGCGCGCCAGTGGGCACGGCGAGCTGGGGCCCGACCGCCACGATCTGGCCACCATCGCACAGCACGTCGGCCTGGAATTCGCGGTCGGCGTTGACGACGGTGCCGCCCTGGATCAACAACAAGCTCATGGTGCTTCTCCTCATGAGTCAACGAAGGGCGCGGGGGGGGGGGGGGTCCGGGGGGGCCCCCCCCGGGGGGGGGGGGGGGAGGGGCGTCGGCCTGGGGGCGGTCTCAGGCTTTCAGGAAGTCCACCTGCGCGGGTCGGCCCGGCAGGTTCAATGCAGTCAGCGCGCGCGGTGCCGTGGCCACGGTCTGGCCGCGGCGCCAGACGCGCAGGCGTGTGGCGCGCAGGCGCAGCGCCTCGATCGGGTCTTGCGCCTGCAGCAGCACGAAATCGGCATGGCAGCCCGGGGCGATGCCGTAGCCGTCCAGGCCCAGCAGCCGGGCCGGCGCTTCGGTGACCGCGGCAAAGCACTGCCGCATCGCATCCTGCCCGGTCATCTGCGCCACGTGCAGGCCCATGGCCGCCACCTCGAGCATGTCGCCGCTGCCCATCGAGTACCAGGGGTCCATCACGCAGTCGTGCCCGAAGGCGAGCTCGACGCCGGCGGCCAGCAACTCGGGCACGCGGGTCATGCCGCGGCGCTTGGGATAGGTGTCGTGGCGGCCCTGCAAGGTGATGTTGATCAGCGGGTTGGCGACGATGCCGACCCGGCTTTCAGCGATCAGCGGCAACAGCTTGGACACGTAGTAGTTGTCCATCGAGTGCATGCTGGTGCAGTGCGATCCGACCACCCGGCCCTGCAATCCCAAACGTTGGGTTTCGCAGGCCAGCGTCTCGATGTGGCGCGACAGCGGGTCGTCGCTCTCGTCGCAGTGCATGTCCACGCGCAGGCCGCGCCGGGCCGCTTCCTCGCACAGCAGCTTCACGCTGGCCGCGCCGTGTTCAGACGTGCGTTCGAAGTGCGGGATGCCGCCGACCACGTCGACACCCAGATCGAGTGCGCGCTTCAGGTTGGCCAGTGCGTTGGGCGAGCGCAGCACGCCGTCCTGCGGGAAGGCCACCAACTGCAGATCGAGGTAGGGCGCCACGCGGCGCCTCACCTCCAGCAGCGCCTGCACGGCGAGCAGCCGATCGTCGCAGACGTCCACATGCGAGCGGATGGCCAACAGGCCTTTGGCGACGGCCCAGTCGCAATAGGCCATGGCACGTTCCACCAGGGCCTCCAGCGTGAGCAGCGGCTTCAACTCGCCCCACAGCGCAATGCCTTCGAGCAGGGTGCCGCTGCGGTTGACGCGTGGCAGGCCGTAGCTCAGCGTCGCGTCCATGTGGAAGTGGGCGTCGACGAAGGGTGGAGACAGCAGCAGCCCTTGCGCGTCGATCAGCTCACGGGCCGGGGCTTGCAGGCCCGCCTGCACCTCGACGATGCGGCCGGCCTGCACGGCCACCGACATGTCGCGGCGGCCATCGGGCAGCGATGCGTTGGCGATCAGCAGGTCGAGCACGGTCAGCGTTCCCCGGGGATGTAGGGCCTCATCAGCGCCTGCGGCGCCGTGGCGCGACGTGACGCAACGATCAGCGCCACGATGGACAGCACGTAGGGCAGCATCAGGTACAACTGGTAAGGCAGGCCGCCAGTGTCCGCCTGTTGCAGGCGCAATTGCAAGGCATCGAAGAAGCCGAACAGCAGCGCACCCAACAGGGCCTTGCCCGGCTTCCAGCCAGCGAACACCACCAGCGCCACGCAGACCCAGCCGCGGCCGTTCACCATGTTGAAGAAGAAGGCGTTGAAGGCCGCCAGCGTGAGGAAGGCGCCTGCGATGCCCATCAGCGCCGAGCCCAGCACGATGGCTGATGCGCGCACGCGGGCGACCGAGATGCCCTGGCTTTCCACCGCCTGCGGGCTTTCGCCCGCCATGCGCAGCGCCAAGCCAGCGGGCGTGCGGTACAGGCCATAGCCGAGCACGGGCACCAGCACCAGCGCCAGCAGTGTGAGCGGGGTCTGCTGCTGTAGCACGGGAACCGGCAACCAGTCCATCGCCGCGAACGGCTGGATCGTGGGCGGTGTGTTCACCTTGGGGAAGGCCACGCGGTAGGCGAAGTACGACAGCGCGGTGGTGAGCAGCGTCAGGCCGAGCCCCGCGACGTGTTGCGACAGCGCCAGCGTGACCGTGAAGAACGCGTGCAACGCGCCGAGGGCACCGGCCACCAGCGCCGCCACCAGCACCCCGCCCCACAGCGGCAGGCCATGGAACACCGCGAACCAACCGGCGAACGCGCCCACCACCATCAGGCCCTCGATGCCGAGGTTGAGCACGCCGGCGCGCTCGCACATCAGCACGCCCAGCGTGCCGAAGATCAGCGGCGTGGCCACGCGCAGCACGGCCACCCAGAAGGGCAGGGTGGTGATCATGTCCAGGATGGTCATGTCCGCGTCACCCGATCAAACCGCAAGCGATAGCGCGTCAACATGCTCGCCGTCAGCACCGCCAGCAGCGCGCTGGCCACGACCACGTCGGCCAGGTAGCTGGGCACGCCCATGCTGCGGCTCATGCTGTCGGCGCCGACCAGCACGCCGGCCACCAGCACGCTGGCGCCCACCACCGCCAAGGGGTGCAAGGCGGCCAGCATCGCGATGACGATGCCGGTGTAGCCATAGCCGGGCGACATGTCCAGCGTGACGTAGCCGGTGCGGCCGGCCACCTCAATGGCGCCGGCCAGGCCAGCCAGCCCGCCCGACAGCAGCGCCACCATCACCATGGTGCGCGTCACCGGCACGCCTGCGAAGGCCGCGGCGCGCGCATTGGCACCCAGCGCCCGGATGTCGAAACCCAGCGTGGTGAAGCGCAGCAGCACCCACAGCGCGATGGCGGCGCCGCCGCTCCACAGCAGGCCGGTGTGCACGCGGGTCTGCGCGATCAGCTTGGCGAGCTCCAGATCGCCGAGCAGGGCCACGCTTTGCGGCCAGCCCATCGCGGCGGCGTCCTTCATCGGGCCGTCGAGCAGGGCGCCCACGCCCAGCAGCACGATGAAGTTCATCAGCAGTGTGCTCACCACTTCGTCCACGCTCCACCACAGCTTCATCAGCGCCGGGCCCAGCAGCAGCAAGGCGCCTGCCGCCGCGGCGGCCACCAGCATCAGCGCAAACAGCAGTGGTGCGGGTGCATCGATGGCGCCACCGCCCACCGCCACGGCGGCGATGGCGCCGGCATAGAGCTGGCCCTCGGCGCCGATGTTGAACAGCCGCGCCTTGAAGGCGACGGTGGCGGCCAGGCCGGTGAGCATCAGCGGGATGGCACGGGTGAAGGTCTCGCTCAGCGCGAACACCGAGCCAAACGCGCCGGCCCACATCAGGCCGAAAGTCTGCGCGATGGGCGCGCCCGCGGCGGCCACCAGCGCGGCGGCCACGGCCAGCACCGCGAGCACCGCACCGACGCTGGCGCGCAGCAAGTCGACCGTCGCGATGTGGGCCCGCGCCTCAAGCCGCATGGGGTAGCGCCTCGCTGGCTCCGGCCATGGCAAGGCCGAGTTGCTCTCTCGTCCAATCCGACGCGGCGCGTGCGCTGCCGAGCCGCCCATGGCACATCACGGCGATGCGATCGGCCAGCAGCTCGATCTCGTCCAGATCGTCGGAGATCAGCAGCACCGCCGCGCCGGCATCGCGCGCCGCGCGCAGGCGACCGTGCACGAAGCTCACCGCGCCAATGTCCAGGCCCCAGGTGGGCTGGTGCGCGACGATGACCCGCGGTGCCTGCCCATCGGCGCGCTGCAGCACCCGGCCCAGGATGAGCTTTTGCATGTTGCCGCCCGACAGCGCCCGCGTGGGCCGTTGCAGCGTGGCGCCACGCACATCGAACGCAGCCAGCACGGTCTGCGCATAGGCCTGTGCCTGTTCGCGCCGCACCCAGCCCCAGCGCGACAGCGTGGGCGTGCGCAGGGCCTCGGCGCAAAGGTTCTCCCAGATGGGCAGATCGCCCACCACGCCGATGGCCTGGCGGTCCTCGGGCACGCGGGCCACGCCTTGCTGCACCACGTCCTGTGCGCGGTCGCGCAGCGCTTCACCGTCGATCGTCATCAGGCCGGCCGTGTGCGGCGCCACACCCGACAGCACCTGCGCCAGCAGGCCCTGGCCATTGCCGGACACGCCGGCGATGCCGAGGATCTCGCCCGCGTGGATGGCCAGTGACACGTTGTTCAAGTGCACGCGGCCACCTGGCGCGCTCAGACCCTGCACCTGCAGGCGCGCCGCAGTCGCCCCGCGCGGTTTGGCCGCTTCGCGCTGCAGGCCTTCCACCGATTGGCCCACCATCCAGCGCGCCAGCTCGGCCTTGCCGGTCCGCGCGGTGGCGCTCTCGGCCACCTTGCGCCCGCCGCGCAGCACCAGCACGCGCTGTGAGATGTCCATCACCTCGTCGAGCTTGTGGCTGATGAAGATCACCGCCATGCCTTGCGCCACCAGTTGGCGCAGCGTGACGAACAGGCTCTGCGACTCTTGTGGCGTGAGCACGGCGGTGGGCTCGTCCAGCACCAGCACGCGTGCGCCACGGTACAGCGCTTTCAGGATTTCCACCCGTTGCCGCTCGCCCACCGACAGGCTGGCCACGCGCGCATGCGCGGGCACGGTGAGGCCGGAGCGCAGGGCCACTTCTTGCAGCCGCGCCAACGCCTGCGCGCGGTGCGTCACCAGCCCACCCATCGGCTCGGTGCCGAGCATCACGTTGTCCAGCACCGTGAGGTTGTCGGCCAGCGTGAAGTGCTGGTGCACCATGCCCACGCCCGAGGCCAGCGCGGCGCGCGTGTCGCCGGGCGGAAGGGCCTGGCCGAACACCTCGATCTGCCCGGCATCGGCCACGTAGTGCCCAAACAGAATGGACATCAGCGTGGACTTGCCGGCGCCGTTCTCGCCCAGCAGGGCCAGCACCTCGCCAGCGTGCAGGGACAGCGAGACGTCGTCGTTGGCCACCAGGTCGCCGAAGCGCTTGGTGATGCCCGTCATCCGCAGGACGGGATCAGGCACGAGACCTGACATGCGCCACTGCGCCACCATGCGGCAGCCGCGAAACCGGCTTCGCCGCGCCGCTGGGTGCGCCCCCCTGGAAGGGAGGCGCCGAAGGCGCTTCGGGGCGGATCAATTGAACGCTGCTTTGGGCTGCGAGTCATCCACCTTCACGCTGAACGAGCCCGCCTGGATCGCCTTTTCCTTCGCCGCCACCTTGGCCTTCAGATCGGCCGGCACCTTGGCGTCGAAGGTACCCAGCGGGGCCAGCGAGGCGCCCTTGTGCTTCATCGTCGAGTACACGCCGTAGTCTTCGGCGGCGAACTTGCCTTCTTTGGCCAGCTTGATGGCGCGCTCCACCGAGGGCTCCATGTGCCACAGCGCGGAGGCAACCACGGTGTCGGGATACTTGTCCTGTGTGTTGATCACGTTGCCCACGGCCAACTTGCCGCGCTCCTTGGCGGCGTCACTGACACCAAAACGCTCGGCATACATCACGTCGGCGCCCTTGTCGATCATCGCGAAGGCGGCTTCCTTGGCCTTGGGCGGATCGAACCAGGAGTTGATGAAGGTGATCGAGAACTGCACCTTGGGGTTGATCTCCTTGGCGCCGGCCATGAAGGCGTGCATCAGCCGGTTCACCTCGGGGATCGGGAAGCCGCCGACCATGCCGATCTTGCCGGTCTTGGTCATGCCGCCGGCCAGCATGCCGGCCAGGTAGGACGGCTCCTGGATGAAGTTGTCGAACACCGAGAAGTTGGGCGCCTGCGGTTTGCCCGAGCTGCCCATCAGGAACGACACCTTCGGGAAATCCTTGGCCACCTTGCGCGCGGCGGCCTCCACTGCGAAGGCCTCGCCCAGGATGAGCTGGTTGCCCTGCGTGGCGTACTCGCGCATCACGCGTTCGTAGTCGGCATTGGCCACGTTCTCGCTGGCCTTGTATTCGATCTCGCCGCGCGCCTCGGCCGCCTTGAGGGCGATGTGGATGCGGCTCACCCACTGCTGCTCGAAGGGCACGGTGTAAACGGCAGCCACCTTGAGCTTGGGCCCTTCAGCGAAGGCGGCGGGGCTGAGCGCCACGGCACTGGCGACGGCGAGAAGGAGCTGGCGACGGACATTCATGGCGGAATCCTTGTGTGGAGGTCGATGAGGGAGGAAGTTGGACTTTATGCCTTGTGCAAGGTCGGTCCTGGATCGGATCAGGCGCCCGCCACCCGCATCGGGTTGTTGGGGTGCGCCGTCCAGTTGGCCGGCGTGCCGTTCACAGCCTGGCCGGTGCGAAGGTCGAGCTCACCCGCTTGCAGGCTGCGCAGCGTGATGCAGTCGGGCACAGGGCAGACGGTGACGCACAGGTTGCAGCCCACGCATTCATCCTCTTTCACCTCGAAGTGGCGTTGCCCATCCTTGGTGGCGGTGATGGCCTGGTGCGAGGTGTCTTCGCAGGCGATGTGGCAGCGGCCGCACTGGATGCATTGGTCCTGGTCGATCACCGCCTTGCTGATCGCATTGAGGTTCAGGTATTGCCAGTCGGTGACGCTGGGCAGGGCGCGGCCGCGGAAGTCTTCCGTGGTGGCGAAGCCCATGTCGTCCATGTAGTTGGCCAGGCCGTCGATCATCTCCTGCACGATCTTGAAGCCGTAGACCATGGCGGCGGTGCACACCTGCACATTGCCCGCGCCCAGGGCGATGTAGTCCAGCGCGTCGCGCCAGCTGCCCACGCCGCCGATGCCGCTGATGGGCAGGCCGGCGGTGTCTTTCGAACGGCCGATCTCGGCCACCATGTTCAGCGCGATCGGCTTGACCGCCGGGCCGCAGTAGCCGCCGTGCGAGCCCATGCCGCCCGTACTGGGCGACATGGTGAGGGTCAGCGGGTCCACGCCCATGATCGAGTTGATGGTGTTGATCAGGCTCACCGCATCGGCGCCGCCCAGCTTGGCGGCCGATGCGGGCTTGCGGATGTCGGCGATGTTGGGTGTGAGCTTGACGATCACCGGAAGGCGGCTGTACTGCTTGCACCAGGCGGTGACCATCTGGATGTATTCGGGCACCTGCCCCACGGCCGCCCCCATGCCGCGCTCGCTCATGCCGTGCGGGCAGCCGAAGTTGAGCTCGATGCCGTCGCAGCCGGTGTCTTCCACCTGCGGCAGGATGGCCTTCCAGGCGCTTTCGGTGCAGGGCACCATGAGCGAGGCCACCAGCGCGCGATCGGGCCAGGCGCGCTTGACCTCGCGCATCTCGGCCAGGTTGGTCTGAAGCGGCCGGTCGGTGATGAGCTCGATGTTGTTGAAGCCCAGCATGCGCCGGTCGGGCGTGAGCAGTGCGCCATAGCGTGGGCCGTTGACGTTGACCACCGGCGGGCCCTCCTCGCCCAGCGTCTTCCAGACCACGCCGCCCCAGCCGGCCTCGTAGGCGCGGTGCACGTTGTAGGCCTTGTCCGTGGGCGGCGCGCTGGCCAGCCAGAATGGATTCGGGCTGCGGATGCCGGCAAAGAGGTTGCGCAGGTCGGCCATGGTGATGTGTCCTCGTGCTGAAAGTTAGCGGTCCGTCGCGGCCAGCTGTGCGTGGATGGCCCGAGCTGCGCGTTTGCCGTCCTGCACCGCCTCGACGGTGAGGTCGCGTCCACCCAGGCGGCAGTCGCCGCCGGCATACAGGCCGGCCACGCCGGTGCGGCCGTCGTCGTCGGCAACGATGCGGCCATCCTTCAGCGTCAGACCACAGTCGCCGAGCAATCTGGTGTCCAGTCTCTGGCCGATGGCCTTGAACACCATGTCGGCGGCCAGCGTGTCGAACAGCCCCGTGGCCTGCAGTCGGCCACCCACCAGCGCCTGGCGCGCAAAGCGCACGCCCACGACGTGGCCTTGCGCTTCGCCGCTTCCGCCCAACACCGCGTCGGGCACCAGCCAGTGGTGGATGGTGACGCCGTTGGTCCGCGCCCAATCCTGCTCGGCGCGCGACGCGCCCATGGTTGCGGGCCCGCGGCGGTAGACGATGTGCACGCTCTCGGCACCCAGCAACCTGCTCTGCACGGCCGCGTCGACCGCGGTCATGCCGCCGCCGACCACCACCACTCGGCGGCCGATGGGCAGCCGCGACTTGTCCTCGGTTTGTCGCAATTCAGCGATGAAGTCGACCGCGTCGCGCACACCGGCCAGGCTTTCGCCCGGCACACCCAGGCCCTGGGTCGTGGCCAGCCCGACGGCCAGGTAGACCGCGTCGTGGTCGCCGCGCAGCGCCTGCAGCTGCGCGGACGTCTCCAGGCGCCAAGCGGTCTTGAGCGTGATGCGGCCGATGCCCAGCAGCCAATCGAGCTCGCGCTGCGCAAAGTCGTCGGCCACCTTGTAGGTGGCCAGGCCGTATTCGTTCAGGCCGCCGCCTTTGGGTTGGGCGTCATGCAGCACCACTTCATGGCCGCGCCGCGCCAGGCCCACCGCACAGGCCAGGCCCGCCGGCCCGGCGCCGACCACGGCCACACGCCTGCCGCTGGCCACATCCGGTGGGAACAGCGCGCTGATCGGCCGGTCCATCACCGCGTCCACCGCGTGGCGCTGCAATCGGCCGATGGCCACCGGCTGGCCTTGCTGGGTCTGGCGCACGCACACCTGCTCGCACAGCACCTCGGTGGGGCAGACACGGGCGCAGGTGCCGCCGAGCGGGTTGGCGTCGAGGATCGCGCGTGCGGCACCGCGCAGGTTGTCGTCGGCGATGCGGCGGATGAAGCTGGGCACGTCGATGCCGGTGGGGCAGGCCGTGGCGCAGGGCGCGTCGTGGCAGTACAGGCAGCGCTCGGCCTCGAGCAAGGCCTGGGCGTGCGTGAGCGGCGGGGCCACGTCGGCAAAGCCTTGTTCGTACTGGGCAGGCGTCAAGCGCGCGGGTTGGATGTCCGGCGCGGCGGGGGGCAGGGCGGACGACAGAGTTGCTGAAGACACGCGGCGTACTCCGGCAGGTGCGGGCGACGGGTGGCCCAGCGACACCAAAACCTGACCGTTTGGTCAGATTTTGGCGAATGGTACGCAAGCGGCGTGCCCGATGGCGACCCCGGACAAACCCCGGGGCCTCGACGCGGTGGACCGTTTCTGGTGCGGCACCGCACCGCAACGGGGAGCGCGGACCGTGCGCGCCGCGTCGAACAGGTGCCGTCGGCGCCAGTCGGACGGGCTGGCGCGACGGCGCCGGGGTGGTTCAGCGTGACGGTGCCAGCCCGACCAGCGCTTGCCGTGCGGCTTCGTGCGCCTGGGCCAGGATCTGCTGTTTCCAGGCGTCGGTGTCGGTGTAGAAGGCGTCGCGCACCTGGCGCTTGATGGCCGCCACCTGGCTGGCGGGGGCGTCGGGATGGTTTTCCGCCCATTGGTCGGCGCGCAGCGCGTCCAGCACCTCGGCCACCGGCACGGTGCCGTATTCAAGCGCCATGCCCGTGTACTCGGCCTGCGCGCATTCCTCGTACGCGGCCAGCCACATCATCCCGGTGAGCAGCGCAGACGTGGACGAACCGTCGTAGATCGACGTGACCGCGCCGCCCCACCAGGCGCGGGTACGGGCCAAGGCCTGTGCATCGTTGCGGCAGGCGAAGATGCGCTCACCATGGCCGTTGGGACCCAGGCCGGTGTGCAGGTCGATCCAGCCCAGTCGCTCGCAGCGCTGCCCATGGTCGCGCAGCACCTGGCGGATGGTCTGGTGGCTCCAGGTGGGATTGCGGCCGCCATAAAACAGCCCTTGCGGGTGCTCGTGCTGACCGGCGGTGACCGCGGTCTGCCAGGCCACCATGCCGTGCTGCTGGATGAAGGCCAGCACCGCAGCCTGCACCTCGGGGCCAGGCGGCCATTGGGCGGGCACCAACAGGTGTGCAATCTCGTCGTAACCGGCATTGCGCGGCAGGGGCCGGCTGAAATCGTGGAAGTTGCGGTTCAGGTCCACGTTCTCCTGCGTGGTGCGCCGCCACCACGAGAAGCCATAGGGGTTCAGCGCATGCACATAGAGCACGGCCACGCCACTGCGCTGTGTCGCGGCGCGCCAGGCCGCGTCATTCAGCAGGTCCACCTGCACGCCGGAGCCGCAGTAGCCCTCCACGCCATGGCAACCGCTGCTGATCAGCAGCACCGCCCGGGCATCGGTCGGGCCATCGCGCACGATGTCCATGGCCAGCACCTCGCCGTCGCGGCCCAGCATCGGGTGCAGGTGGGGCTCCACATCCAGACCGGCGGCCTCGGCGGCGGCGTGGAACTTGCCGCGCGCCTCGGCATAACTCTGTGAGAACGCGTCCACACCGCGGCTCATCGTGCCGACCCCAGCCAGGCCTCGGCCAGGCGCACCCAGGCGGTGGCGCCCAGCGGGATCAGGTCGTCGTTGAAGTCGTAGCTGGGGTTGTGCAGCGTGCAGGGGCCGAGGCCATGGCCGCCGATTCGGTGCGCGCCGTCGCCATTGCCGATGAGGAAGTAGCAGCCGGGCTTTTCGAGCAGGAAGTAGCTGAAGTCTTCCGCGCCCATGGTGGGTTCGAACTCGTGCACGTTCTGCGCGCCCACCACCTCGCCCAGCACGCGCCGCGCGAAGGCCGTCTCGGCCTCGTGATTGACCGTGGGCGGGTAGTTGCGATGGAACTCGAAATCGCAGCCGCATTCGTAGGCGGCCGCCGTGGCCTCGGCCATGGCCTTCATGCGGCGCTCGATCAGGTCGAGCACGTCGGTGGAGAAGGTGCGCACGGTGCCTTCGATCACGCAGCTGTCGGGAATGACGTTGGTGGCTTCGCCGGTATGGATCATGGTGACCGAGATCACTCCGGTGTCCAGAGGCCGCTTGTTGCGCGAAATGATGGTCTGGAAGCCCTGCACCATCTGGCATGCGGCGGGCACCGGATCCACGCCCAGGTGGGGCATCGCGCCATGCGCGCCCTTGCCGCGCAGCGTGATCTTGAACTCGTTGCTGCTGGCAAAGCAGGGGCCGCTCTTCAGTGCGAACTCGCCCACGCGCATGCCGGGCCAGTTGTGGGCCCCGAACATGGCCTCCATCGGGAAGCGCTCGAACAGGCCATCCTTGATCATTTCGCGGGCACCGCCGCCACCTTCTTCGGCGGGCTGGAACACCAGGTAGACCGTGCCGTCGAAGCTGCGCTGCCGGCTCAGGTGCTTGGCGGCGGCCAGCAGCATGGCGGTGTGGCCGTCGTGCCCGCAGGCGTGCATCTTGCCGTGGTGCTGGCTGGCGTGGGCAAAGGTGTTGGCCTCGGTCATCGGCAGGGCATCGATGTCGGCACGCAGGCCGACAGCGCGGTCTGAAGTGCCGTTCTTGACGATGCCCACCACGCCGGTCTTGCCCAGGCCCCGGTGCACGGGGATGCCCCAGCCGGTGAGCGCCTGGGCGATCAGGTCCGAGGTGCGCTGCTCCTGGAAGCACAACTCGGGGTGCGCGTGGATGTCGCGCCGCACGGTGGCGATGCTGGCGGCATCGGCCAGGATGGATTCGATCAGCTGCATCGGACGTCTCCGGAGAATTTTCCAGTCTACCGCCGCCCCCGTTGGCCTTGCTGTCAAGTCGGCGCCAGGACGTCCGGACCGCGTGCCCGGCGCGGTGCCGCCGGCTCAGCGGCGAACCCGACCATCCTCGGTGAGCATGGTCAGGTCCACATAGGCCGAGCCCACGTGGTTGCGCGGGCCGAAGCCAACATGGAAGCCGCCCAGGTCCAGGCGCTGCATGCCTTCCATCGCGGTGATGAAGCCGTCACGCGTGGCCGGTCGGCCGGCACGCTTGAGGCCTTCGGTGAACACCCGCGCCGCGACATAGCCCTCCATGCCGGAGTAGTTGGGCTGGTGCTTGCCGTTGCTGCGCTTGATGGCGTCCAGATACTCGCGCGAGATTGCGGTGGTGGTGCTGAAGGGGAAGGGCATCACCTGGCTGACCATCACGCCGTGGCCTTCCTTGCCGAGCTCGTCGGCCAGCGCCTGCGTGCCGACGAAGGACACGTTGTAGAAGGTGCCGCCGTAGCCCGCCTTGCGGGCGGCGCGGATGAAGGCGGCGCAGCTCTTGTAGGCGCTGATCTGCACCACGGCATCGGGTTGCTTGGCGACGATGGCCTGCGCGGCGGCGGCCACCTCCACGCTGTTGCGCTCGACCAGCCCCACGGCCACAGGCTCCAGACCCGTGCTGGCCAGTGCGCGTTTCACACCGTCGAGGCCGGCCTGGCCATAGCTGTCGTTCTGTCGGAAAACGGCGATCTTCTTCAGGCCCAGGCCGGTGAGCTGGCGCACGATGAGCGCGGTCTCGTCGAAATAGGACGCACGCACATGGAACACGTAGCGGCTGAAGGGCTCGCGCAGCGCCTGCGCCCCGGTGAAGGGGCCGAACAGCGGCAGGCGGTGCTCGTTGGCCAAGGGCAGTGCGGCCAGGGTCGTGGGCGTGCCCACGTAGCCGAACAGCGCAAACACCTCGTCGCGGATGAAGGTCTCGGTGTTGGCCTTGCAGCGCTCGGGCTCGTAGCCATCGTCGAGCAGGCGCAGTTCGATGGCCTGGCCATTGATGCCACCTTGGGCATTCACGGCGTCGAAGTGCAGACGCGCGCCCTGGTTCATCTGCAGGCCCAGCTGGGCCGCCGGCCCGGTGGTGGGCGCCGACTGCCCCAGCACGATGCCGCGATGGGCCTGCGACCGCGCCGTGCCGACGCCAAGAGTGCTCAGGCAAGCCAGGCGCAGCAGCGTGCGACGTCGGTCAGCGAAGTGGTTCATGGTGGGTGGCTGGTTCACGGCCGACGCGCGGCATCACGGCTTCGGCCCAATCCCGCAGCCTAAAGCGGAAATCGCGGCAACCTGTCGCCACGTGGGGCGGCCCCCCCGAATCAGGTGGGTCTTGCGGGCCGGGAGCGGGTTTGCCCGGGCCGACCACCGGCGCGGCGTGCGACACGTCGGCTGTCAAGGTGTGCAATCATCTTTCGATGAGCCAAACCACTTCGACGCGCGCGGCCATCCCCGTCGTCAGCCACACGGTGCGCGGCGCCTGTCCGCACGATTGTCCGGACACCTGCGCACTGCGGATCACCGTCGAAAACGGCCGTGTCGTGCGCGTGGCCGGAGATCCGGACCACCCGCCCACCCATGGCGCCCTGTGCACCAAGGTCTCGCGCTACGCCGAGCGCACCTACCACCCCGAGCGCGTGCTCACGCCGCTCAAGCGGGTGGGGCCCAAAGGCGCGGGCCAGTTCGTGCCGGTGAGCTGGGACGAGGCCCTGGACGACATCGCCGCGCGCCTGAAGTCGATCGCCGCGCGCGACCCGCAAGCCATCCTGCCCTACAGCTACGCCGGCACCATGGGCATGCTGCAGTCCGAGAGCATGGACCGGCGCTTCTTCCACAAGCTCGGCGCCTCGCTGCTGGACCGCACCATCTGCTCGAACGCCGGTGGTGAGGCGCTGGCCCTCACCTATGGCGCCAAGGTGGGCATGCACCTCGAGGACTACGCGGCGGCCAAGCTCATCCTCATCTGGGGCAGCAATTCCATTGCCTCCAACCTGCACTTCTGGACCTTTGCGCAGCAGGCCAAGCGCAACGGTGCGCGTCTGGTGTGCATCGACCCGCGCCGCACCGAGACGGCCGACAAGTGCCATCAGCACATTGCCCTGCTGCCTGGCAGCGACGGCGCCCTGGCGCTGGGCCTGATGCACCAACTGATCACGCTCGGCGCGCTGGACCAGGACTACATCGCCCGCCATGTGGATGGCTTCGAAGCCCTGCGCGAGCGCGCCCTGGCCTGGCCGCCCGAGCGCGCGGCCCGGGTCTGCGGCATCGAGCCACAGGTGATCGTCGAGCTGGCGCGCGAGTACGCGGCCGCCAAGCCAGCCGCCATTCGCCTGAACTACGGCATGCAACGCACCCATGGCGGCGGCAATGCCGTGCGCCTGGTGGCGATGCTGCCGTGCCTGACGGGCGCCTGGCGGCAGCGTGGCGGCGGGCTGTTGCTCTCGGCTTCGGGCTGGTTCCGCGCATTCCGCAACGATGCGGCCCTGCAGCGGCCCGATCTGCTGGGCGAGCGCCGCCCCCGCACCATCAACATGAGCACCATCGGCGACGATTTGCTGCGCGAGGCGTCGCCCGAGTTCGGCCCCAAGGTGGAGGCCTTGGTGGTCTACAACACCAATCCGGTGGCGGTGGCGCCCGATTCGGCCAAGGTCGTGGCCGGGTTTGCGCGCGACGACCTGTTCACGGTGGTGCTCGAGCACTTTCTCACCGACACCGCCGACTTCGCCGACTACGTGCTGCCCGCCACCACCCAGCTGGAGCATCGCGATGTGCACACCACCTACGGACACACCTATGTGGTGGCCAACGATCCGGCCATTGCGCCGGTGGGTCAGGCACGGCCCAACACCCAGGTTTTTCGCGACTTGGCCGCGCGCATGGGTTTCACCGAGGCCTGCTTTGCCGACACCGACGAGCAACTGGCCGCGCAGGCCCTGCGTGGCGTGGACCTCGCGGCCTTGCGCGAGCACGGCTGGGTGAAGCTGCCTTTGCCTGAAGTGCCGTTTGCCGACGGCGGGTTCGTCACGCCCAACGGCAAGGTGCAGGTCTGCCCGCCGGGTTTCAGCGCCCCGGACCATGTCGTGCCCTACGAATCGGCTCAGTCGGCACCGGATCTGGCGCAGCGGTTTCCGCTGGCCATGATCTCGCCACCGGCGCGTAACTTTCTCAACTCCAGCTTCGTCAACGTGAAGAGCCTGCGCGACATCGAAGGCGAACCGTTGCTGGAAATCCATCCCGACGACGCCGCCGCGCGAGGCCTCACCGATGGCGCCGTCGTGCGCGTGCACAACGCGCGTGGCAGCCACCACTGCAAGGCCCGCGTGAGCACTCGGGCGCGGCCTGGCGTGGTGCATGGCCTGGGCGTGTGGTGGCGCAAGTTCGGCGTGGACGGCACCAACGTGAATGAACTCACCAGCCAGCGCCTGACCGACATCGGCCGTGCGCCCACCTTTTACGATTGCCTGGTGGAGGTGAGCGCGCAATGAGCTGGCCCGGGGCGCCGCATGGTGGCGTCCGACGCTCGCGCCTGGTGGGGGCTGGCACCTTGCTCCTGGCGCTGGCGCTGCTGGCCAGCGGATGCGGCTCCATGGGCTATTACGCCCAGTCGGTCGGTGGGCACCTGGAGCTGATGCGCCGTGCCAGGCCGGTGCCCGCCTGGTTGGCCGACGACCGCACGCCCGAGGCCTTGCGCGCGCGCTTGCAACTGGCCCAGCGCCTGCGCGACTTCGCGGTGAGTGAGCTGGCGCTGCCGGACAACGCCAGCTACCGCCGCTACGTCGACCTGGGGCGCGCCTCGGTGGTGTGGAACGTGGTGGCCACGCCCGAGCTGTCGCTGACGCTGCAGACCTGGTGCTTCCCGGTGATGGGCTGCGTCGGCTACCGCGGCTACTTCGACCAGGCCGACGCCGAAGGCCTGGGCACGCAACTGCGCGCCCAGGGCCTGGAGGTCAGTGTCTATGGCGTGCCGGCCTACTCCACCCTGGGCTGGACCAACTGGCTGGGTGGCGACCCGTTGCTCAGCACCTTCATCCAATGGCCCGAGGCCGACCTGGCTCGGCTGATCTTCCACGAACTTGCCCACCAGGTGGCCTATGCTGCCGACGACACGCAGTTCAACGAGTCCTACGCCACGGCCGTGGAGCGCCTGGGCGCGGCGCGCTGGCAGGCGCTGTCCGGCCGGCCCGGCGAGGACGCGGCCGTGGCAAAGCGCCGCGCCGACTTCAAGGCGCTGAGCCTGCGCACCCGGGCGCGACTCGAGGCCTTGTACGCCAGTTCGCTTGGCGATGCCGACAAGCGCCGCGGCAAGCTGGCCGCAATGGCCGCGATGCAGGCCGAGTACGCGGACCTGAAGGCCAACGCCTGGGGCGGCTTTGCCGGCTACGACGGCTGGATGGCGCGCGTCAACAACGCGTCATTGGCCGTGCAGGCGGCCTACGACGGCCTGGTGCCAGAATTCGAGCGACTGTTCGAGCGGCAAGGCCGCGATTTCAGCCGCTTCCATGCCGAGGTGCAGCGCCTGGCCGCCCTGTCGAAGGACGAGCGCCGCGCCAGACTGCAAGCCTCGCGCTGAGCGCGCAGCTGTTCAATTCACCCCAACGGAGCCAGCCCTCGATGTCCGACATCCGCATTCACCGTGACCACCACTTGGGTCTGAAGAAAGCACGCGAAGTGGCCTGGCAATGGGCCGAAGAGGTCGAGAAGAAGTTCGACATGGAGTGCGGCGTGCTCGAGGGCGAAACCAGCGACACGGTGGAGTTCAGTCGCAGCGGCGTGCACGGCACCCTGATCGTGGCGGCCGACCACTTTGATCTGCACGCCAAGTTGGGCTTCCTGATCGGTGCTTTCTCCAGGACCATCGAGACCGAGATCGAGAAGGAATTGGACACGCTGCTCGGCTCGGCGGCCGCCGCGGCGAAGAAGGTGGCCGCCAAGAAGTCCGCGGCGAAGAAGTAGCCCGTGGGTGCGGGGATGCGCGCGGCCTGCGCGATCAATCCAGCATCGCGCGGTTGATGGGCTCACCCGCCATCAGCACCACCACACTGCGCGGTTCGACCCGGTGCCGATCGCCCCACACCGGCTCGGCGTCCGTGGCCCGGACCAGGTCTTGCGGCGCAGGGCGCGCGGTGTCGACGATGCGCAGCCAATGCATCGCCTCGGGTTCGGTCGATGCCGGCAACGACGGCAGCTCGAATTCCAGCGCTTCCCAATAGGCGTTCAGCGCGAAATGCATGTGCAAATCGCCCGACAGGCTGCGTGCGGTGATGGCCAGGCTGTGAGAGTCGTGCGACAGATCCGGCTGGTCCAGCCGGGTGCCGTGCAACTGCACCTTGGCGTGCAGGATCACATCGCTCAGCGTCAGCTCTTGGGCGCTGCGCACCGATTCCCGCAGGTAACGCAACTTGATCAATCCGCGAACGAAGCGACGCAGTTCGGCCTGCAGCGGCACGGCGGACCAGTCGAACCAGCTCAGCGTGTTGTCCTGGCAATAGGCATTGTTGTTGCCGCGCTGGGTGCGGCGGACCTCGTCGCCCATCAACAGCATCGGCGTGCCCAAGGCGAGGATGTTGATGGCCAGAAGGTTCTTCGTCTGCCGCAGGCGCAGCGCTGCGATTTGCGGATCGTCGGTGTCTCCCTCTGCGCCGCAGTTCCAGCTCAGGTTGTTGTCCGTGCCGTCACGGTCCTGTTCGAGGTTGGCCGCGTTGTGCTTCTGGCTGTAGGACACCAGGTCGTTGAGCGTGAAGCCATCGTGGCAGGTGACGAAGTTGATGCTCTGTGCCGCCTCGCGCGGCCGGTCGCCATACAGGTCGGGGCTGCCGCGCAGCCGCAGCGCCAATCGGGGCACCATGTCCGAGTCGCCCCGCACGAAGGCCCGCACGTCATCGCGGAATTGGCCGTTCCACTCCTTCCACCGCTCGCCGGCAAAGCGGCCCACCTGGTACAGGCCGACGGCGTCCCAGGCCTCGGCGATCAGCTTGGTGCCCACCAGCACCGGATCGGAGTCGATGTCCAGGATCACGGGCGGGGTCGCGGAGGGCTGGCCCTGTTCGTCGCGTGAAAGGATCGCTGCCAGGTCGAAGCGGAACCCGTCCACGTGCATCACCGACACCCAGTAGTGCAGGCTGTCCAGGATCATTCGGCGCACGATGGTGTGGTTGGCATTGAGCGTGTTGCCCGTGCCCGAGTAACTCGCATGGCGGCCCTGGGCGTCCAGCATGTAGTAGGTGCCATCGGCCAGGCCGCGCCAGCTCAAGGTGGGGCCGTTGTCGCCGTTCTCGGTGGTGTGGTTGAACACCACGTCGAGAATCACTTCGAGCCCGGCGCGGTGCAGGGCCTTGACCATGTCGCGGAATTCGTCGATCACCGACAGCGGGTCGTCGGGCGTGACCCCGTAGGCCGTGTGCGGCGCAAAGAAGGACATGGGGGAATAGCCCCAGTAGTTGCACAGTCCCGGTGGGGCGTCCTGCGGATCGAACTGGAACACCGGCAACAACTCGACGGCGGTGACGCCCAGGTCGAGCAGGTAAGGGATCTTCGCCGCAAGGCCAGCAAACGTGCCGCGCAGTTCCGGGGCCAGACCAGAGTTCGGATGGCGAGTGAATCCACCGACGTGCAGCTCATAGATCACAGTCTGAGCGAACGGTCGATGCAGCGGTGCATCGCCCTGCCAGTCGTAGGCGCGTGCGTCGGTCACGACGCTCTTGCAGGCCTGTGCGTCGTTGCGGACCGGCGCAACGGCAGCCCGCCGGTCATAGCTCGCCGGTACCGCCACGCCGCGCCCGTACGGATCGAGCAGCACCTTGGTGACGTCGAAGCGCATGCCTGCAGCGGGGTCTTGTGGGCCATCGGCGCGCCAGGCGTAAAGTTGCCCGGCGCGCAGCCCGGGCACCAGCACATGCCAGTAGTGACCATCGCGATGCTGCACCGCATCCAGGACGATTTCGCGCAGGGGCGAGGCGTCTTCGGCGCTGCGGTACAGCAGCAGGGTCATGGACGTGGCGCCCCGGGCATAGACACTGAAATTGACGCCGCCGCCCATCAGTGTGGCGCCCAGGGGGTGGGCATGGCCCGGGTGGGCTGGTTCCGCCGACCTCTGCGGGCGTTCCGCCGACGAAGCCCAGACCGAATCGGGTACGGCGGCTGTCAACGCCGGGTGCTTGAGCGAGCGCCGGTGGAGGCGTCGTTCATGGGCTGCGGCGGTGCGCAGCGTCGCGGTGCGGACCGGTTGCGAGACGCGCAGGGCACGGGCAGTGGTCATGGCCTTCAGTGGTCAAGCGGCAAGGTGCATGGTCGATCCGGCCTTTCGGGGATGAGCATCGAATGGCTGCGGTCGGTGCCAGCGAACGGCCAAGTCGACCCGCGGCACCCGGTGCTATCGCGCGACACCGCGCGGCGACATGGGGCCGCGCATTGGCGCCGCGCAACGCCGGGCCGTGCGATGTCCATCAACGGGCAGGGTCTGGTCCCGCTTTGTCATTCATTTGGCCGTCGACTTCCATCTCGGCCCTGAGCCAGTCTTCGATCTCATGACCGGGCACATGGCCTCGCCGTTCATAGCAACGGTAGGCCGCGGCTCGGATCATCGCGTCCCGCGTGTCGGCTCCATTCGGAGTCGAACTGCTGCGAACGGCGGCGCCTGTTTCCGCAGCCAATGCGGGCAGTGCGACCTTCTTGCCGGGGTTCGCTCTCATCGTGGGTCTCCTGTTCGGTTCCCTCCGTGAAAACATCTTCGGCGATGGCCCTCACGGGTCGACCGCATCGCCTGGGCGGCACTGCCAACAACCGCGCCGCATGCCACTTATACGCCGTTGTCCATGCGTTGCAAGTGGGCGCGCGCGAGGGCATGACCGCCATCAGCCTTTCGCGCAAACTCGGGCCGACGCCGATGGCTGCGGCCGGGTCAACATGGGCGCGGCGCAACGTGCAGCGCCGTCCGGCGGCTCGGCCGGGCGGACCCTGCACGCCGCGGTCACTTCAGCGATTCAATCAGGTCGATGTAGTCCTGCATCGCCTCGTCGGTCGATTTGCCCTTGAGCGCGCTCCAGGCGTCCCACTTGGCGCGGCCAACCATGTCGGTGAAGCCAGGGCGTTTGCCTTCCACGTCGCCCGCGCTGGCTTGCTTGTAGAGCGAGTAGATCTTCAGCAGCGTCATGTTGTCGGGCTTGTCCGGCAACTGCTTGCTTTGTACGACGGCTTGTTCGAACTTGGTCTGGAGGCTGGCCATGGTTGAGGGACCTTTCGTCTGCGTGACAATGGGCATTGACGCAGGCCATGTTACCCAGCATCGTGGCGGACCGCGTAGAGCAGTGACCCCAGGGAGACCGAGCATGACCCACCCAGCCTCCAGCCGCATGTCGCGTGTGGACACCGCCTGGCTGCGCATGGACAACGACGTCAACCTGATGATGATCGTCGGTGTCTGGCTGCTCACGCCCGGGATCACCATGACGGCGCTGCGTGAGCGCATCGCCGACAAGCTGCTGCAGTACGAGCGTTTCAAGCAGAAGGTGGTCATCGACACCATGGGCGCCAACTGGGTGTTGGACGCTGATTTCGACATTGCCCGTCACGTGGTGCCGGAGTCGCTGGCCCGCAAGAAAGGCCAGAACGAGCGTGCCGCTCTGCAAGACCGCTGTGGTGCGTTGGCGGCCACGCCGCTGGACCCCGCTCGCCCGCTGTGGCAGTTTCACCTGGTGCCCCACTACGAAGGTGGCAGCGCCGTGGTGCTGCGCATTCACCATTGCATCGCCGACGGCATTGCGCTCACTTCGGTCATGAACTCGATCACCGATGGCGGCAGCGATCCGCCCAAGCGCCGATCGCGCAAGCACGAAGAAGACCCGCACGAGGGCGACTGGCTGGCCGAGGCCGTGCTCAAGCCGCTGACCGACATCGCTGCCAGGGCCGCAGGCATGTACGGCAATGGCGTGGCCAAGTCCATCGACATGCTGTCGCACCCGCAACAGGGCCTGCACAGCTCGGTGGACATGGCACGTTCCGGCCTGCAGGTGCTGCGCGACACGGCCGCACTCGCCTTGCTGGCCGACGATTCGCCCACTCGGCTCAAGGGCAAGGCCGGTGGCCAGAAGGTGGTGGCCTGGGGCGAGCCCATGCCACTGGACAAGGTGAAGGCCATTGGCAAAGCCTTGGGATGCTCGATCAACGACGTGCTGCTGGCCTGTGTGGCTGGCGCGATAGGCCGGTACCTGCATGACCATGGCGAGGACCCGGCAGGCAAGGAGATCCGTGCCATGGTGCCGGTGAACTTGCGGCCGTTGGAGAAGGCCTGGCAGTTGGGCAACCGTTTTGGCCTTGCGCCACTGGTGCTGCCCATCGGCATCGACAACCCGGTGGAGCGCGTGTTCGCAGTGCGTCAGCGCATGGGTGATCTCAAGGGCAGCTATCAGCCGCTGCTGGCATTTGCGGTGTTGTCGGTGACGGGCTTGTTCATCAAGCCGGTGCAAGACGCGGTGCTGGACCTGTTCGCCAAGAAATCCACCGCGGTGATGACCAATGTGCCGGGGCCGACCACGCCGCTGAAGTTCTGCGGATCCACGCTGCGCCAGACCATGTTCTGGGTGCCCTCGTCCGGCAACATCGGCGTGGGGGTCAGCATCCTGAGCTACGGCGGTGGCGTGCAGTTCGGCCTGATCACCGACCGGGCGCTGTGTCCCAAGCCGCAGCGCATCATCGACGGTTTCGAGCCCGAGTTCGACAAGCTGCTGTGCTTGGCGATGATGCTGCCGTGGGAGGTGGCCGAGGCGGCCTGAACGGGCTCAGGGGCCGAGCTTGCGGCCTTCGATGCCTGGTGCTTCGGGCAAGTCCAGCGCTTGCGTGTCCAGCCCTTGGACGGCCGGGTCGCTCGCTTCACTTTGGTCGTCCGGCGCTTCGCCCTCCGCAGCGCTGCTGGTGTCCTGAAAGCGCGTGCGCATGCCGCCGCGAAGGAATCGGTTCGGGTGGTTCACCCGGGGCAGGAATCGGGCGAGCTCGGACAGGGCCATCTGGTACACATCGCGCTTGAATTCGATCACCAGATCGAGTGGCACCCAATATTCGTTCCAGCGCCAGGCGTCGAACTCGGGGTGGTCGGTGGCGCGCAGGTCCAGATCACTGTCTCGACCCACCAGGCGCAGCAAGAACCAGATCTGCTTTTGCCCGCGGTAGTGGCCACGCGCATCGCGCCGGATGAAGTGCTCGGGCACCTCGTAGCGCAACCAGTCGCGGGTGCGCGCCAGGATTCGCACGTGCTCGGGGCGCAGGCCCACTTCCTCGTGCAACTCGCGGAACATGGCCTGCTCGGGCGACTCGCCGTATTTGATGCCGCCCTGGGGGAACTGCCACGAGTGCGTGCGCAGTCGCTTGCCCCAGAACACCTGATTGCGCGAGTTGAGCAGGATGATGCCGACGTTGGGCCTGAAGCCTTCCCGGTCGAGCATAATCAAACCTCAATTTTTGAATTGAAATCATTATTGCACCGGCACCCTGCGGCGAGCGAACCCTCGCTTACCCGCATGCCTCTCGGCCACCGTGCAAGGCCTGAGCGCGCTCGCAGCTGCTCGGCCCCTTCGATCCCCTGCATCCTCCAAGCCCACCCATGAAAGCCTCCCAGTTCTTCATCTCCACCCTGAAGGAAGCACCCGCCGATGCCGAGGTGGTGAGCCATCAACTGATGATGCGGGCCGGCATGATCAAGCGCCTGGGCGCGGGCATCTACAGCTACATGCCGATGGGTTTGCGCGTGATCCGCAAAGTCGAGGCCATCATCCGCGAGGAGATGAACCGCGCCGGTGCGGTGGAGCTGCTGATGCCGGTGGTGCAGCCGGCCGAGCTGTGGCAGGAAACGGGGCGCTTTGGCAAGATGGGCCCTGAATTGCTGCGCGTGAAGGACCGGCACGATCGCGACTTCATCATTCAGCCGACCAGCGAAGAGGTGGTCACCGACATCGCGCGGCAAGAGCTGCGCAGCTACCGCCAGCTGCCGCGGAATTTCTATCACATCCAGACCAAATTCCGCGATGAGCGCCGGCCGCGTTTTGGCGTGATGCGTGGCCGCGAGTTCACGATGAAGGATGCGTACTCGTTCGATCGCGACGTGGAATCCGGCCGACGCAGCTACCAGGCCATGTACGACGCCTACTGCCGCATCTTCGACCGCATGGGCCTGCGCTACCGCGCAGTCGCGGCCGATTCGGGCGCGATCGGCGGCGATTCATCGCAGGAGTTCCAGGTGATCGCCGAGACCGGTGAGGACGCCATCGTCTACTGCCCGCAAAGTGACTACGCGGCCAACATCGAGAAGGCCGAGGCGGCCGCGCCAGGCGCGCGCCCGGCAGCCATCGAGGCGATGACCAAGACACCCACGCCGGGCAAGAGCACCTGCGGCGATGTGGCGCAACTGTTGGGGTTGCCGCTGCAGCGCACCGTAAAGTCCCTGGTGCTGGCCACCGATCAGCTGGACGACAAGGGCGATATCCTCAAATCCACCGTTTGGTTGCTGCTGGTGCGCGGGGACCATGACCTCAACGAGGTCAAGGCCGCCAAGGTCGAGGGCCTGAAGGAAGGCTACCGCTTCGCCACCGTGGCGGAAATCGAAGACCACTTCGGCTGCAAGCCCGGTTACCTGGGACCGATCGGCTTGAGCAAGCCTGTCAAGGTGATCGCCGACCGCGAGGTGGCCGCGATGGCCGACTTCATCTGCGGTGCCAACGAGCCGGACTTCCACCTCACTGGCGTGAACTGGGGGCGTGACCTGCCCGAGCCCGATGTCGTGGCGGATCTGCGCAATGTGCTGGCCGGCGACCCCTCGCCCGATGGCAAGGGTTCCTTGGCCATCCAGCGCGGCATCGAGGTGGGCCATGTATTCCTGCTGGGCACCAAGTACAGCGAGCCCATGCGCGCCACCTACCTGGACGAGACCGGCAAGCCACGGTTGATGGTGATGGGCTGCTATGGCATCGGCGTCACGCGCCTGCTGGGCGCCGCCATTGAGCAGAACAACGACGAGCGCGGCATCGTCTGGCCGACGGCCATGGCGCCGTTCGCGGCCGTGATCTGCCCCATTGGCTACGACCGCAGCGCCGAGGTGCGCGCGGCTGCCGATGCGCTCTACGCGCAATTGATGGCGCAAGGTGTCGACGTGATGCTGGACGACCGCGGCGAGCGCCCGGGCGCAATGTTTGCTGATTGGGAACTGATCGGCGCACCGCAGCGCGTGGTGTTCTCGGACCGTGGCCTCAAGGCCGGCACCGTTGAGCTGCAGGGTCGGCGTGAAGCGCAGGCCACGGTGGTGCCGTTGGCGGATGTCGCGGCCCTGGTCAAGGAGCGATTGAACGCATGAGCGGTTTGCGGCGCCGCGCGCTGTGTCTGGCGCCGGCGCTGGGCGCCGTTGTCGGCGCCTTGCCCCCATCCGCCAGGGCCGGTGCGCAGGCAGAGGAGCCCTTGATCGACTCGGTGCGCACGGCCTTGTCCGCCGCCATCGCCAGTGCCGCGCCGCCGCGTCCGGCCTTCGCCAGTACCGAAGCGCGCATGGCTTATCTGCGCTGGCTCAGTGCCACCAGCGAACGGCTGAAGCGACGGCACAGCGAACACAGCACACGCGTCGAATTCCTGCAGACCGCCTGGTATGAGAGCAAGCGCGCCGGTTTGGAGCCCGATCTGGTGCTGGGGCTGGTGCAGGTCGAGAGCGCCTTTCGCAAGTACGCCATCAGCGCCGTGGGGGCACGCGGTTACATGCAGGTCATGCCGTTCTGGGCCCGCCTGATTGGCGATGGCGACCCGGCCCGCCTGTTTCACATGCAGACCAACCTGCGCTTTGGGTGCGTGATCCTGCGCCACTACCTGGACCGCGAGGGTGGCGACCTGTTCCTGGCACTGGGCCGCTACAACGGCAGCCGTGGGCGGCCGGAATATCCGAGCGCGGTGTTCGCGGCGCGCCAGCAGTGGCAGGTGAAGTGAGCGAGCGGAACTGCGCGCAACGACGGCACAAGGTCAGCGCCGAAGCCCGGTCCACTCCCGCGGCTGCGCCTTGTCGGCGCCCAGAAGGCACAGTACGCGCTCGACACTCTCGGACACCAGCTCGTCGATGCTGGTGGGGCGGTGATAGAAGGCGGGCAGCGGCGGGAAGACGATGCCGCCCATCTCGGTCACCGCCGTCATGTTGCGCAAGTGAGCCAGGTTGAATGGCGTCTCGCGCACCATCAGCAGCAGTGGCCGGCGCTCTTTGAGCGTGACATCGGCGGCGCGGGTGAGCAGGTTGTCCGACAGGCCATGGGCGATCGCGGCCAGGCTCTTCATCGAACATGGCGCCACCACCATCGCGCTCGCGGGAAAACTGCCACTGGCCACGCAGGCACCGACGTCACCGACCGCATAGGCCTGCGATGCCAGGCCTTCGACGGCCGCTCGGTCCAGGCCCAGCTCATGGTGGGCGTTGAGAACGCCCGCGGCGGTAACGACCAAGTGGGTCTCGATACCCAGTTCACGCGTTCGTTGCAGCAGCCGCACGCCATACACCGCACCACTGGCGCCGGTGATGCCGACGACCAGCCGCCTGGTCATCGCGTGCCCGTCAACTGGCCGCGGTCGGCCGTCACTGGGCCGACAACATCTGCTGCAACTCGCCCGACTCGTACATCTCCATCATGATGTCCGAGCCACCGACGAACTCGCCATTCACATAGAGCTGCGGGATGGTGGGCCAGTTGGCGTACTCCTTGATGCCCTGACGGATCCCGTCGTCATCCAGCACGTTGACCGTGGTCGGCTGGCTGACGCCACAGGCCTTGAGCACCTGGATGGCGCGGCCGGAGAAACCGCACATCGGAAACTGCGCGCTGCCCTTCATGAACAGCACCACGCGGTTGCCTTTGACGATGCCGTCGATTTTCTGTTGGATGTCGCTCATGGGAGGGCTCGCCTTGGGAAGAGTTCAAAGGCGCAACTTTAATCGGCTTGGGCAAGCCCGTGCCAGGGACAGCCGTTTTGGCCCGATCAGCTGTCGGGCCGGATTTCAGAAGCTGTAATTCATGCCCAGCCGGACCACTGGCTGCAAGCGCAGGTCGCGCACGGCGTCGCCCACACTCAGGCCGCCATTGAGCACCCGACCAAGTCGCACGGCCGCACCCAGGCTTTGGGCGGCCAAGCCGAAGTCGGCCTGGAAGCCCCAATCGCCACGCCCACCGTTGCCGCTCAGGCCGAACCCCAGGTAGGGCCAGGCATTGCGGGGATCGTTGTCGGCGCTGCCCAGGGGGCCAAAGCGCTGGTTCAACAGCAGGCCGCTGGTGACATGCACGGTGCTGGTCTGGCTGAAACGCAAGGCTTCCAGCGGATAGTCACCCAGCAGCCGCGCCGTTTGCAGCCCCATGGGCGCGATCGTGCCGAAGCCACCGAAGTTGCTGCGTGGCATCGTGGACTCGAGTTCCAGGCGAGCCTGCCAGCCGGGTCCACCCAGCCCGGACGCTGGCGCCGTCAATCCGTCGGCCTGGCTCAGCAACGGCGCGCAGGCCAACATCAATGCCAGGATCGTGCGGGATGGGAACATGACCAGCTCCTTTGCAACGTGAGCACCAGACCATCGTACGCTGCACCGACCCCGCCAGGTGGCATTGCAGGTGTGAGAAAGGGTGCCATTTGCGGCTTCGCAAGCTCGCTGCGATGGGCACTGGTCAGTCGCCGCCCCAATGCCCACCGGTGCACCGTGTGCGGCCGTCGATGTCCAGGCGTGTCGTCACGTCGACAAAGCCGGCCGCAGCCAGCAACCGGGCCACTGCATTGGCCTGGTCCCAGCCATGCTCCAACAGCAACCTACCGCCGGCATTCAGATGCCGTGGTGCGCCCGCAACGATGTCGCGCAAGGCATCCAGGCCATCGGGACCCGATGTGAGCGCCATGATCGGCTCGTGTCGCAGTGCGGGCAGGTGGGTATCGCTCTCGCGGATGTAAGGTGGGTTCGCGACGATCAAATCGAAGCGAATCTGGCTGCTCAGGGCCTGCCACCACGCACCCAGGGCGAATTGCACCGACAAGCCCAGGCGCAGGGCATTCGCCTGCGCCTGGGCCAGCGCCTCGGGGCTCAGGTCGGTGGCGGTGACACGGGCCGGCGGCGATCGGCCCCGCAGCGCGCTGGCCAGCGACAGGGCAATGGCGCCACTGCCGGTTCCCAGGTCCAGCAAGTCGAGCGGGCGGCCCGAGGGCATGGCGGCGCAGCACTCCAGGGCCCAGTCCACCAGGGTCTCGGTGTCCGGCCGCGGCACCAGCACGGCCGGTGACACCTGCAGCACCAGGCCATGGAACTCGTGCTCGCCGGTCACGTAGGCCAGGGGCTCTCCGGACGCCCGCCGTTGGCAATCGGCGAGGTACCGGCTTGCCAGCACCGCCGGAAGCCCATGGTCGTCGTGTGCCACCAACCAGGCCCGGCCGCACTGCATCAGGTGCCCCAGCAGCAACTGAGCGTCCAGCCGCCCCAGCCCCAGCGCTTGCGCAGTGGCCAACGCTTGGGCCACGCTGAGGCTCACACGGCACCTTCCAGTGCGGCGAGCTGGTTCTGGGCTTGTGCCGACTGCAGCGCCGCAATCACGTCCCCCAGATCGCCTTCCATGATCGCGCCCAGCTTGTACAGCGTGAGGTTGATGCGGTGGTCGGTGAGCCGCCCCTGCGGAAAGTTGTAGGTGCGGATGCGATCGGACCGGTCACCCGTGCCCACCAGGCTCTTGCGCGTGGCGGCTTCCTTGGCCTCTCGTTCGATGCGCTCCTTGTCACGCAGGCGCGCAAGCAGCACCGCCATGGCCTTGGCCTTGTTGCGGTGCTGGGATCGGTCGTCCTGGCACTCGGCCACGATGCCGGTGGGCAGGTGGGTGATGCGGATGGCCGAGTCGGTCTTGTTGACGTGCTGGCCGCCGGCCCCGCTGGCGCGAAAGGTGTCGATGCGCAGCTCGGACGGGTTGATGTTGACCTCAGCCGCCTCGTCCGGCTCGGGCATCACCGCCACGGTGCAGGCACTGGTGTGGATGCGTCCTTGCGATTCGGTGGCGGGCACGCGCTGTACCCGGTGGCCGCCGGACTCGAACTTGAGTTGGCCATACACCGCTTCGCCCTCGATGCGCAGCACCAGTTCCTTGTAGCCGCCCAGGTCGCTGGCATTTTCGCTCAGCACCTCGCTGCGCCAACCTTGGCGTTCGCAGAAGCGCAGGTACATGCGAGCCAGGTCGGCGGCAAAGAGGGCGGACTCTTCGCCGCCGGTACCGGCGCGGATTTCCAGGAAGGCCGGGCGGGCGTCATCCGGGTCGCGGGGCAGCAACGCGGACTGCAGCTCGGCCAGAAGCCGCACCAGATCGGCCTGGGCGCTGGCGATTTCCTCGCGCGCCATGTCGGCCATTTCAGCGTCCTCGAGCATGCCGCGCGCGGACTCGAGGTCGGCCTCGCGCTGCTCGTAACGTTTGAATTGATCGACCACAGCGGCCACCTCGGCCTGTTCGCGCGCGAGCGAGCGGTACCGTTGCATGTCGGTTGTGACCTGCGGATCGGCCAGGTGCGCGTCCAGCTCGGTCAGGCGCATGGCCAGTCGCTGGAGCTGCAGGCGCAGTGAATCTTTCATGGGGGGCGGCGGTTCAGGCTGGCGATCATTGGGGCACGGCGCCACGAGGGCCGTGATGTGCGAGAGCGGCGGTGGCCGCTATCGTTCGCCTTGGTGTCCGCCCTGTCCGTCGTCGGCTGGATTGCGTGCGTTCTGGCGCAGGAACAGGCGCGACACGGTCTGCGCCATCTGCGCGCGCTGCTCACCGTCGCTGCCGTGCAGCTCGGCCAGCGTACCGTGCAACATCTTCTGTGTCAGGCCGCGCGACAGCGCTTCGAGCACGCTGTCGATGTCGGCACCCTTGGCCAGCAGTTTGCGTGCGCGGGCGATCTCGGCAGTTCGCCAGTCGTCGGCCTGGCGGTGCAAGGCCTGGATCAGCGGCACGCTCGAGCGTTGGTCCAACCAGTGGGCGAAGCTCTGCACGCCGGCGTCGATGATCGCCTCGGCCTGGGCCACGGCGGCTTGGCGCTTCTCGCCCGCCGACTGCACCAGCGCCGACAGATCATCGACCGTGTAGAGGTAGACGTCGGACAGCGTGGCGACTTCGGTTTCGATGTCGCGCGGCACGGCCAGATCCACCATGAACATCGGGCGGTGGCGGCGCGCCTTCAGTGCGCTGCGCACGGCCCCCAGGCCAATGATGGGCAGCGTGCTGGCGGTGCAGGACACGATGGCGTCGTACTCGTGCAGACGCTGTGGCAGATCGGCCAGGCGCAGGGCCTGTGCGCCGAAGCGGCTGGCCAGCTTTTCACCTCGTTCGAGCGTGCGGTTGGCGATCGCCATGCCCTTGGGCGCACGTGCCGCGAAGTGCGTGGCCACCAGCTCGATCATCTCGCCGGCTCCGACGAACAGCACATGAATATCGCGCAGGTCTTCGAACAGTTGCGAGGCCAGCCGCACCGATGCGGCCGCCATGCTGATGGAATGCGCACCAATCTCGGTGGACGTGCGCACGTCCTTGGCCACCGAGAACGAGCGCTGGAACAACTGGTGCAAGGTGGTGCCGAGCGTGCCGGCGGAGTCGGCCTCGCGCACAGCCTGCTTCATCTGGCCCAAGATCTGCGGTTCACCCAACACCATGGAATCAAGACCCGAAGCCACCCGGAACGCGTGCCGTGCGGCGTCGTGGTGCTCCAGCACATGGGTGTGGGCGCGCAACTGGTCGCCGCTGACGCCGCCCTGCTGCGCGAACCAATCGATCGCCGGCGCCACGAGCCCGCGCACCTGGGCCGCATCGGCCGCCACGTAGAGCTCCGTGCGGTTGCAGGTGGACAGCAGCGCGGCCTCGGGCAGCGCGCGTGTCAGGCGTTCACGGAAGCCGCGCAAGGCCGGCGAGAGCTGTTCTGGCGCAAACGCAAACCGGCCGCGCAGATCCAGCGGCGCGGTGTGGTGGTTCAGGCTCAGGGCGAAGACGCTCATTTCAAAATTATAGAATCCACGACCCCAACGGCCAAGGTCGTCAAGCGGCCATTCGGCCAGACTTGCCTTGCTGACGAATTGATGTCTGTCAACTCAACGGGCCACACCCGACCCGCTTTTGCCTTCCATGGGCCCACTCGACGCACTTTGGCACCTGTTGAATCTGTTCGTGCCCGCCATCGGCATGGGCCTGGTCGCGCCCAGCTTGGCGAAGCTCGTCTGGCGACAGGGCTTGAAATCGGTGACGTGGTGGCACTTGGTTTGGTGGACCACGGCGGCCTGTGCACTCGTCACGGTCGCCGGCTTGGCAATCACCAGCCATGACGGAAGCATGTCCACCTACGCAGCGATGGTGGTTGCTGCCTCGGCGGTGCTGTGGTGGCGCGGTCTGTCGCGCGGCGCCAAGTCCTGAAGCGGACGATCGGACTCACGCGAGCTGCAGGGCGTGATCACCGGTCAGCACTTCGGCCCGCAGCGAATGCGGCAGGGCCTGGGTGATGCGCACGTCGATCATCTGGCCCACCAGCCGGGCCGACTGCGCGCCGCCGGCGAAGTTGACGATGCGATTGCATTCGGTGCGCCCCATCAATTCGGCGGCGCTCTTGCGGCTTCGGCCTTCCACCAGGATGCGTTGCACCGTGCCAGCCCTTGAGGCGCTGATGCGCCGCACATTGGTCTCGATCAGGGCCTGCAATTGCTGCAGGCGCTGCAGCTTGATCTCGTGCGATGTGTCGTCGGGCAGGGCCGCCGCCGGCGTGCCGGGCCGCGGGCTGAAAATGAAGCTGAAGCTGGCGTCGAAGCCGAGGTCCTCGATCAGGCGCAGGCTGCGCTGGTGGTCGTCCTCGGTCTCGCCGGGGAAGCCGACAATGAAGTCCGTGGACAGACTGATGCCGGGCCGCACCGCACGCAACTTGCGGATCGTGCTCTTGTATTCGAGCACGGTGTAGCCGCGCTTCATGGCCATCAACACCCGGTCGGCACCATGCTGTACTGGCAGGTGCAGGTGGTTCACCAGCTTGGGCAGGTGACCGTACGCGTCGATCAGGCGTTGGGTGAATTCCTTTGGATGGCTGGTGGTGTAGCGGATGCGCGCGATGCCCGGGATCTCGTGCACATATTCCAGCAGCAGGGCAAAGTCGGCCATCTCAGTCGTGGCACCCATGGCGCCACGGTAGGCATTCACGTTCTGTCCCAACAGGGTCACTTCTTTCACGCCCTGCTCGGCCAAGCCGGCCACTTCGGCCAACACGTCGTCGAACGGGCGGCTGACCTCCTCGCCGCGGGTATAGGGCACCACACAGTAGGAGCAGTACTTCGAGCAGCCCTCCATGATCGATACGAAGGCTGATGAGCCATCGACTTTCGCCGGGGGCAGATGATCGAACTTCTCGATTTCGGGGAAGGTGATGTCCACCTGCGGCCCCGCGCCGGACCGCCGTTCGGCCAGCATCTGTGGCAGGCGGTGCAAGGTCTGCGGGCCAAAGACCACGTCCACGTAGGGCGCGCGGTCAATGATGCCGGCGCCCTCCTGACTGGCAACGCAACCGCCAACGCCGATCATCACGCCCTTGGCCTTGAGGTGGCGCACGCGGCCCAGGTCGGAGAACACCTTCTCCTGTGCCTTCTCGCGCACCGAGCAGGTGTTGAACAGGATCAGATCGGCCTGCTCGGGGTCGTTGGTGGGTTCGTAGCCCTCGGCCGCACGCATCACGTCGACCATCTTGTCGGCGTCGTATTCGTTCATCTGGCAGCCAAAGCTGCGGATGTAGACCTTCTTGCTCATGGGGACGGCCCTCGTGTCCTTTGGGTGCTCAGCGACGTTCCCAGGCCTGGGCTGCGGGGTCGAAAACCCAGCGCTTGGCCTGCTCCAACGTGGTGGGCCAAGGCTCTTTGGCCAACTCCTGCGGCGTGAGGATCCAGACGTCATGCAGCTGGCCGGCACCATTGAGCGTGTAGTGCACGAGCAGTTCCTGCCCAACCAGCGAGCCGGACAGCTGCAGCATGTTCTTGGCGTTGCGGATGCGCGAGCCCGGCGACAATCGGGCCGCCTGCCCATTGAGGGAGACGTTGGGCGGGTGCACCACCACCAAGGCGCCGCGCAGGGCATTGGCGGGGAAGGGGCGGGCCAATTGCGCCATTGCGGGCGAGGCAAGGGACACGGCCAAGATGGCAGCAAGTGCACAGCGGATCATGGTGTTCATCCAGGGGCTGTGGAAAGAAAAACGGCCCGAGCGAGGTGCTCGGGCCGGGGAACTGGTGGCGCTTCAGGGATTCGAACCCCGGACCTGCGGATTATGATTCCGTCGCTCTAACCGGCTGAGCTAAAGCGCCAAGAGCCTTCCATTATATAGCGGCCGTCGCAGACGGGAATGAATGTTCAGTTTTTTCAAGAAGAAGGCGCCACCGGCGCCGGTGCCTGTCGCTGGCCCGGTTGCCATCGATGTACCAACAGCGCCACCGCCGACCATTGTTGAGGTTCCCACCGCGCTGCAGCCAGCGGTCGCGGCAGCGGCAGCGGTGCCCACGCCCCGCCAAGGCTGGCTGGATCGCTTGCGATCCGGGTTGCGCAAGACCGGTGGCGCCATCGCCCAGGTCTTCACCGGCACGCAAATCGATGACGCGCTGTACGAGGAGTTGGAGTCCGCCCTGCTGATGGCCGACGCCGGCGTCAAGGCCACCGAGTTCCTGCTGCAAGACCTGAAGCGTCGCGTGAAGGAGGCCAAATGCACCGAGCCGGCACAGGTGAAGGCCTTGCTGGCCGATGCCTTGGCCGAGCTGCTGGCGCCGCTGGAGCAGCCACTGACTGTGGGGCGGCACCACCCGACGGTGATCATGGTGGTGGGCGTCAATGGCGCGGGCAAGACCACCAGCATCGGCAAGCTCACGCGCCACTTGGCCGAGGCCGAACAAACCGTGCTGCTGGCTGCGGCCGACACTTTTCGTGCGGCGGCGCGCGAGCAGCTCGCGATCTGGGCCGACCGGAATCGGGTCGAGATCGTCAGCCAAGAGGGCGGTGACCCGGCCGCCGTGAGCTTCGATGCGGTGACAGCCGGCAAGGCGCGGGGACGCGATGTGGTGATCGCCGACACCGCCGGCCGCCTGCCCACGCAATTGCACCTGATGGAAGAACTGCGAAAGATTCGACGGGTGATTGCCAAGGCCGAGCCCACCGCGCCGCACGAGGTGCTGCTGGTGGTGGATGGCAACACCGGGCAGAACGCGCTGGCGCAGGTGAAGTCCTTCGACGATGCGCTGCACCTCACGGGCCTCATCGTCACCAAGCTCGACGGCACGGCCAAGGGTGGGGTGTTGGCGGCCATCGCGCTGTGGTCGCGCGAGCGCGCGCAGCGCGACGCCAGCCTGCGACCGGTGCCGGTCTATTTCATCGGCGTGGGCGAGAAGTTGGAAGACCTGCAGACCTTCAGTGCGCGCGAGTTCGCGCAGGCCCTGTTGAATTGAGGCGCTGGCCAGGCGCGCGGCCCGCTCAGCGTTTGCCGGGCAGAGGCAGGTCGGGTTCCAACTCGTCGAACAGTGCGCTCGGTACCGGCTCCATCGCGGCGTCCGGATGGCCGCTGTCGCCTTCGTCCAGGATCTCCGCCACCGGGATCAAGGGCATCGGACGGGAGGCGCTGTCGCTGCTGCGCGAGTCTTTGCCGGCACGCAGCACCGCGAACAATTGGTTGCGAACTGTGGCCAGGTCCGGCATCGCCGCATCGCTCCATGAGAGCACCTTGATGCCAGCGGCCTTGAGCAAGCGCAGCATGGTGTCGTTGCGGCGGCGGCTCTTTTCGCTGGCCAACGATGAGCGCACGTTCACCACCACCAACACCCGCGAGCCCGCATCGCAAAGCAGCAAATCCGCGCTCAAGCCATTGGCTTGCTGGACCCAATCCCCCTGCTTGCCCTGAACCCGCAAGAACCGGGTCAGCGGCACCTGCGCCAGCACCACGCCCCCGGGCATGGCCTGGGTGAGCAGCTTGTAGGCTTCGCGTTCGGCCGACGTCATCACCCGCACGGCCTGTGGCGTGAATTTGGCGGTTTCCGCCTCGCTCGGCCGTGAAGGGCGCCTGCCTGACGCGCCGCGGCGGCGCATGACCAGCAAGGAGAGCATCATCAGCGCAGCCGCAACGAGTGCGATGGCGGTGGAGGGTTCGACTGAATTCATGCCCGGTGTTCGGCTGGTGGGGCACGAAATGTAGAGCGGCCGCGGTTCGGCCTGGTGTCAGGCCTGGCAAGTTCGTATCCAGGTGTGTCGGCGTCCGGAGTCGGCCGGGCGGCTTGGCGTCAGCGTGGCAGGCCCTTCATGCCCGCCATGCCGCCCATGCGCTTCATCATCTTCATCAGGCCGCCGCCCTTCATCTTCTTCATCATGCCCTGCATCTGCTCGAACTGGTTGAGCAGGCGGTTGACTTCCTGGATGTGGACGCCAGCACCAGCGGCGATGCGGCGCTTGCGTCCGGCCTTGCTCTTGCCGTCCATCAGCACCGACGGCTTGGCTCGCTCCTTCGGGGTCATCGAGCGGATGATGCCTTCCATGCGCCGCACGTCGCGCTCGGCCTTGTCCATGTCGACTTGGCCGGCCTTGGCAGTGAGCTGGCTCGGCAGCTTGTCCATCAGGCTCGACAGACCGCCCATCTTCTTCATCTGCGAAATCTGCATGAGGAAGTCGTCGAGGTCGAAGGCATCACCGGACTTGACCTTGTCGGCCAGCTTTTGCGCGGCCTCCATGTCCACGCCCTTTTGCACTTCTTCGACCAATGCCACGATGTCGCCCATGCCCAGCACACGGCCGGCATGGCGATCGGCGTCGAAGACTTCCAGGCCGTCGATCTTCTCGGACACGCCCGCGAACTTGATCGGTGCGCCGGTGATCTGCCGCACCGACAGCGCTGCGCCACCACGCGAGTCGCCATCGAGCTTGGTGAGCACGATGCCGGTGAGCGGCAGTGCCTCCTTGAAGGCCTTCGCGGTGTTGATGGCGTCCTGTCCCTGCATGGCGTCGACGATGAACAGCGTCTCCACCGGCTGCAGCGTGGCGTGCAGGTCGCGGATCTCGGCCATCAGGGCTTCGTCGATGGCCAATCGGCCGGCGGTGTCCACCAGCAGCACGTCGAAGTAGTGGCGCTTGGCATGGTCCAACGCGGCCAGGGCGATGTCGCGCGGCTTCTGGTCGCCGCTGGACGGGAACCATTCGGCGCCGGCTTGCTTCGTCACCGTCTTCAACTGCTCGATCGCCGCGGGCCGGTACACGTCGGCCGACACGGTGAGCACCTTCTTCTTGCGGCGCTCGATCAAGTGCTTGGCCAGCTTGGCGGTGGTCGTGGTCTTGCCGGCGCCTTGCAGGCCGGCCATCAGGATCACGGCCGGTGGCTGCGTCGCCAGGTTCAGGTCCGAGACGCCCTCGCCCATGGTCGCGGCCAGTTCCCTGTGCACCACACCCACCAGCGCCTGGCCTGGGTTGAGCGAGCCCACCACCTCGGTGCCCAGCGCCTTTTCCTTCACGCGGGCGATGAAGTCGCGCACGACGGGCAGCGCCACGTCGGCTTCGAGCAGGGCCATGCGCACCTCGCGCAGCATGTCCTGCACATTGGCGTCGGTGATGCGGGCTTGGCCACGCATCGTCTTGACGAGGCGTGACAGGCGGTCGGAGAGCGTGGAGGCCATCGGGATGGCGTCCGGGTGCGTGCGTGGTGCACGGCCGGCCGCGAAAGTACACTGTCCTGGATGATTCTATCGTTCGCCTCTCCCGCGACCTCGATGCCCTTGCTGCTGGCCGCGGCTGCGGTGCTGGGCTACGTCGCCGCCGCACTGGGAAGCACCGCCGAATCTGCGCGTTGGCCAACCCTGGCGCTGAGCCTGGCCTGGGTGATGCACGGGCTGTGGCTCGCGCTGGACATTGCCGGGCTGGGCCGCGGCGAGCCTGGCGTTCGTCTGGGCTTCGGGCCGGTGTTGTCATTGGCGGTGTGGTTGATCGTGGCCGTGCATGCGGTGGAAAGCCGCTTCGTGCCCTTGCCCGCTGTCAGGCGCTGGCTCGCCGTCGGCGGGGCCATCGCCATGGTGTTGGCCTGGGCGTTCCCCGGCGAGTTGCGGGTGATGGCCTCGCGCTGGGGACCATTCCATTGGGTGTTGGGCGTGGCGTCCTACGGCCTGTTCGGTGCTGCCGTGTTCCACGCGACCATGCTCGACTCGGCCGAGCGGCAGATGCGGCTGCGTGCCGCCGCGCGCGGCCCCTTCGGCATGCCCTTGTTGCGACTGGAGCGCCTGACCTTTCGCTTCGTCGAAGCGGGTTTTGCAGTGCTCACCTTGGCGCTGCTGTTGGGTGCGGCCACCACCAGCCAATGGCGCTGGGACCACAAGACCGTGCTGTCCCTGCTGAGTTGGGCCGTGTTTGCCGCCTTGCTGGCGGGCCGTCAGTTCCGGGGCTGGCGCGGTCAGCGTGCGACCCGCTGGCTGTACGCCGGCACGCTGCTGTTGCTGCTCGGCTATGTGGGCTCGCGTTTTGTGTTCGAGGTGCTGTTGGGGCGGACCGCCACATGACGCTCAAGTATCTGCTGGTGTTGTTCGTCGTGGCCATCGGCTTCTGGATGGTCAGCACCCGATCGCGCAAGCCCCGCGACCGCGGCGATGCGGCGCGCGACAGGCCGTCCGCGGCACCCCCGTCCAAGCCACAGGCCATGTTGCGCTGCGCGCATTGCGGGCTGCACCTGCCGGCCTCGGACGTGGTGACCGACGGCTCCTTGGCCTATTGCTCGGAGTCGCACCGGCGCCTGGGCGCTGGCCCCGCTGCTGGACCATGAGCGCTGGGGCGCCGCCCGAGCGTCGCCGCGCCGACCGACGGCGCAGCGACCGCCGCAGCAACACCCGCCGACGCCGAGCGCGGCAGGACGTCGAAGACTCCTGGTTCGGTGCCTTGGCCGATGCGGGCGACTCCGCGCAGTCGACCAACGGCTTTGAAGGCGCTGCCCAAGAGGGGGGCGAAGACCGATCCGGCACCTCCGAGAGCCGGTTCCTGGCGCGCGAGGCCCGGCGCATCGTGTCGGGCGAGGGCACTGCCTTGCACCGGGTATTCCGCGCCTACGTCACGGCCCGCGCCGTGCTGGGCGCAGCGCTGGTGGTGGCGCCATGGGCGATGTCGGTGTTGGGCACACGGCCACCGTTGCCGCTGGTGCTGGTCTGCCTCATCTATGCCAGTCAGGCCGTGTCGCTGTGGTTGCTGGGCGGGCCGTCGGACGAACCTGGAACGCCCATGGCGCGATTGCGTCGACGCCAGTGGGCATTGACCATCGGCGTGGACCTGGTGGCGTTTTCCACTCTGCACCTGATGGAAACGGCGCAGCAATTGAACTATTCCGCCTTGCTCGCCTTGCCGGTCTTGATGGCCGGCATCATGACCAAGCGGGTGGCCGCGCTGGCCACGGCATCCTTGGTGGCCCTGGTGCTGCTGGCCGGGGCATGGCGGCCCTCCATGCAGGAAGGCGACATGGTCGCGCTGTCCTTGCGCGCCGGCCTCGCCGGCATCGGCGCCTTCGTCATCGCGCTGATCGCCGGCGAACTGGCACAGCGCCTGGCGCGCGAAGAGCGTGCGGCACGCGGCAGTCTGGAGATCGCTCGGCAACAGGCCCAATTGAATCGTCTGGTGCTCGAGGAGATGGCCGATGGCGTCGTGGTGGTGGATCGCCGAGCCCGCATGCGCGCCACCAACCCCGCGGCCCGCGTGATGCTGGGCATGAAACTGCACACCCAGCCCATGCCCATGCCTTTGCAGGTGAACCCCGCGTGGCGGCCATTGCTTGAAGCTGTGGAGCAGGCCTTTGCATTGGGGCACTGGCCCGACGCTGCCCGCGAGCTGCGTCTCGGGGCCGACGCTGGTCCACAGCGGCTGGTGCAGGTGCGCGCGCGATTCACCCGCCGCAGTGGCATTGACGACACCGACGGCGATCAACCCGAGGATGTGTGTGTTCTGTTCCTCGAGGACATGCGCAATGTGCAGGCCCGGGTGCGGCAGGAGAAGCTGGCGGCCATGGGCCGCATGTCGGCCGGTATTTCGCACGAGATTCGCAACCCGTTGGCGGCGATCGCTCAGGCCAATGCGCTGATGCTGGAGGATGCGGTGGACCCGGCGCAGCAGCGCTTGACGCGCATCGTCGAGGACAACGTGCAGCGCCTGAAGGCCATCGTCGACGACGTGCTGGCCGTGGCGCCGACCGAGGTGGTGCGGCCACAGCCGGTGGACGCCACGCAACAACTGCGCTTGATCTGCGAGGAATGGCTGCAGACGCCAGACATCAACGGCGGTGGTGCGCGCACCCCCCTCGACCGAGTCGACATGCGCTTGCCGAACACGCCAATGCCGGTGCTGTTCGACGTCGATCACCTGCGCCGCGTGCTGGTGAACCTCTTGGACAACGCGCGCCGACACGGCACGACCGAGGCGGGCGCCATTCGGGTGAGCCTGGCGGTGGAGCCGCAGGGCGGTACCTCGCTGGCCATTGCCAGTGACGGACCGGCCATGCCCCCCGACGTGGAACGACACCTGTTCGAACCCTTCTTCTCGACCCGCAGCCGCGGCACGGGCCTCGGCCTGTACATTTGCCGCGAACTGTGCGAACGCTATGGCGCGACAATCGAATACCGGCCTGGCGCACCGGGCGAGCGCCACTGCAATGTGTTCCGTGTCGTGATGCGGCCCGCCGTCATGCCCTGATCGAAACCCGATCGCCAAGATGCCAGAAACCATTCGCTACAGCCTGTTGGTCGTCGACGACGAGCCCGATTTGCGCACCTTGTATGAGCTGACGCTGCTTCGGGAAGGCTATGACGTGGAGTCGGCCGGGTCGGTTGAAGAAGGCTGGCAGTGCCTGTCGACGCGCCAGTACGACGCCGTGATCACCGACATGCGCCTGCCAGACGGCAGTGGGCTCGATCTGTTGCGACGGCTCGAGCGCGACGGCCGACCCGAGAAGACCATCGTCATCACTGCCTATGGCTCGGCCGAGAACGCGGTCGAGGCGCTGAAGTCCGGGGCCTTCGACTACCTGACGAAGCCGGTGGACTTGCGACAGTTTCGTCATGTCGTGGCGTCCGCGCTCGGTCGTGTGTTGACATCGAACGTCGCCGCCAAGCCCGACGCGGGCAAGTCCGCCGCGCCAGCAACCATCGTGCCCATCGAGGCCCCCCTGCAGAACCGTCGGGCGGGCGACGCCACATTGGCCAGCCAGCATCCGGCGCTGCGGCGCCTGATCGGCAGTTCCGTCTTGATGCAGCAGGTGCGTGCACTGATCGAGCGCGTCGCTCGTGGCATGGCCCCCGTGATGGTGCAAGGTGAATCTGGCACCGGCAAGGAACTGGTGGCGCGCGCCATTCACGAGGTGAGCTCGCGCGCGTCGCAAGCCTTCGTGGCCGTCAACTGCGGCGCCATCCCGGAACAACTGCTCGAGGCCGAATTCTTCGGTTATCGCAAGGGGGCCTTTACCGGCGCCAACGAGGACCGTGTGGGATTCTTCCAGGCCGCAGACGGCGGTACGCTGTTCTTGGATGAGATCGGCGACTTGCCACTGGCCATGCAGAGCAAGCTGCTGCGGGTGATCCAGGAACGCTCTGTGCGGCCCATTGGTGCGATCGGCGAGACGCCGATCAACACGCGCATCGTCAGTGCCACGCACAAGGATCTGACAGCGGAAGTGCATGAGGGTCGTTTTCGGCAAGACCTGTTCTATCGGCTGAATGTGATCCAGGTGCGCATGCCGGCATTGCGCGAACGCATCGAAGACCTGCCCGCCATCTGCCACGCGGTGCTGCAGCGGATTTCCCGCGACGCAGGCGTGTCGCCGCCGCCCACGTTGTCGGAGGCCACGCTGTCGCTGTTGACCGACTACAGCTTCCCCGGCAACGTGCGTGAGCTGGAAAACCTGCTGCACCGTGCTGTCGCCTTGTCTGGCGATGGCGAGATCCTGACCTCGGACCTCGGCCTCGGCCCTGAAGCGTTCGAAGCCAGCGGCTGGCAGTCGTTGGAGGTCATGCCGCCAGTGCCGCACCCGGCGAATGAGCCGCAGGCCGACCTGCCCGCCGACCTGGTGCGCTATCTGGACCAGGTCGAGCGCGAAGTGCTGGAGCGCAGCCTGGCCCGGTGCCGCAACAACCGCACGGCCGCCGGCGCGAGCTTGGGGCTGTCCTTGCGTCAGATGCGCTACCGCATGGCACGTCTGGGCATCCAGGTCGGTGGCGACCATGGCGGCGACTGAAGCGGCGCAGCCGCACAGGTCTTGGACAGCGGGGTGGTGGGTGAATGCGCGGCCAAGCGCATCGCCGAACCACGGACCACGGCCTTCAGGCATGCCGATCGAACTGGTGGTGATTCACTCCATCAGCCTGCCCCCAGGGGTCTTCGGCGGTGACGACATCGAGCGGCTGTTCACCAATCGGCTGGAGCATGATGCGCACCCCTACTACGAGCGGCTTCGCGGACTGGAGGTGTCCGCGCATTTTCTGATCCGTCGCGATGGTGAGGTGGTGCAGTTTGTCTCGGCCGATCGGCGCGCCTGGCATGCCGGCCAATCGCAATGGCTGGGGCGGTCCAACTGCAATGACTGGTCGATCGGTATCGAGCTCGAAGGCGTGGAGGGCGGTCTGTTCGAACCAGCGCAGTACCGTGCGCTGGTGCCCTTGCTGAGGGCGCTGCGCCAACGCCATCCCATCGGCCAGGTGGTGGGTCACGAGCATGTGGCCCCATCGCGCAAGCGTGATCCCGGGCCTGGTTTCGACTGGACGTTGCTGCGACGCAGCCTGCGCTGGCCGAAGGCGATGTTCACGCAAGATACGCAGGCCCGCGCAGACCCTGCGCTGGCGGAGCAATTCGCGCGCTGAGCCAATGTGGGCGCGGGACTGGACGCACGGATGCACCCCCCATGCGGCTTCGGCGGCCGTGACTGACCAAGCCCAGCCGGGGCAGTGCGCGCCAAGCCTTCGAGATTTCCCGATAAGGGTTCGCCACACTACAGGTAGTGCTTGAGCTCCGCTGACCCCCCAGATATAGTGTGGCCCATGCTATCCTGCGCGCCGCCCACGAGCCGATCCAAGCCTTGATCGCCCGGGCCAACAGTCGGCCTCAGACCGAGATCAGGTCGCACCAGAACACCAGAATTTCAATGCGATGCACGCGGCATCGCGCGCCTACACCATCAAGAGGGGATTCAATGCAGACCATCGTCACCACCAGCGCCACCACCTCGCAGTTGCCGCGCATGCCGGCCGCTGCGGGGTCCGTGGCTTCAGCCTACGCCGGGTACCAAACCATCCGTCGCAATGGCTCCGTGGTGGCGTTCGAGCCGAACAAGGTTGCCGTGGCCCTGATGAAGGCCTTTCTGGCGGTGCATGGCACGCAGGGGGCCGCTTCGGCCAGCGTGCGCGAGACCGTGGATGCGCTGACCGAAGCCGTGGTGCGCGCCCTGGTGCGCTCGCGTCCCGGCGGCGGTACCTTTCACATCGAAGACGTGCAGGACCAGGTTGAACTGGGGCTGATGCGCGGAGGCCATCATGAGGTGGCGCGCGCCTATGTGCTTTATCGCGAGCGCCGCTCGCAAGAGCGTGCCCGCCAGGCACAACAGGCGCAGCCGCAGGAGCCGGTGCTGCATGTGCTTGATCGCGGCCAGCGCGTACCCCTGGACATGGCCGCGCTTCAGGCGCTGGTCGATTCGTCATGCGCGGGCCTGGGTGCTGACGTCAAGGGCGATCCCATCCTCGCCGAGACGCGTCGCAACCTCTACGACGGCGTGCCGATCGAAGAGGTGCACAAGGCCGCGATCCTGGCCTCGCGCACATTGATCGAGAAGAACCCCGCCTACACACGGGCCACCGCGCGCCTGTTGCTGCACACCATCCGCAAGGAGATCCTCGGCGAAGAGGTGAGCCACGAGCAGATGGCCGACCGCTATGCAGACTACTTTCCGCAGTTCATCAAGAACGGCGTGGAGGCCGAACTGCTGGACGCTCGACTGCAGCAATTCGACCTGGCCCGACTGGGTGCTGCACTGAAGGCCGACCGCGACCTGCAGTTCGACTATCTCGGCCTGCAGACCCTGTTCGACCGCTACTTCCTGCACATCGACGAGCAGCGCATCGAGATGCCGCAGGCCTTCTTCATGCGCGTGGCCATGGGCCTGGCCTTGAACGAGATCGACCGCGAGGCGCGTGCCATCGAGTTCTACGACGTGATGTCGAGCTTCGATTTCATGTCGTCCACGCCCACGCTGTTCAACTCCGGCTCGTTGCGCTCACAGCTGTCGAGCTGCTACCTCACCACGGTGGCCGACGACCTGGACGGCATCTATGAAGCCCTGAAGGAGAACGCACTGCTGTCCAAGTTTGCAGGCGGCCTGGGCAACGACTGGACGCCTGTGCGTGCACTGGGCTCCTACATCAAGGGCACCAACGGCAAGAGCCAGGGTGTGGTGCCGTTCCTGAAGGTGGTGAACGACACGGCAGTGGCCGTCAACCAGGGCGGCAAGCGCAAGGGCGCCGTCTGCGCCTACCTGGAGAGCTGGCACCTGGACATTGAAGAGTTTCTCGAGCTGCGCAAGAACACCGGTGACGACCGTCGGCGCACGCACGACATGAACACCGCCAACTGGATCCCCGACCTGTTCATGCGCCGCGTGGTCGAAGGCGGGCAATGGACATTGTTCTCGCCCTCCACCTGTCCCGATCTGCACGACAAATTCGGTGCGGACTTCGAGAAGGCCTATGTGGCCTACGAGGACAAGGTGGATCGCGGCGAGATCAAGCTCTACAAGCGCATGGCCGCCAAGGATCTGTGGCGCAAGATGCTCTCGATGCTGTTCGAGACCGGGCACCCGTGGATCACTTTCAAGGATGCCTGCAATGTGCGCTCTCCGCAGCAGCACGTGGGCGTGGTGCACTCCTCCAACCTGTGCACCGAGATCACCCTCAACACCAATGCAGCAGAGATCGCGGTGTGCAACCTGGGGTCGGTGAACCTGGCGCAGCACCTGGTCAACGGCCAGATCGACCACGACAAGTTGAAGCGCACCGTGTCCATCGCGATGCGCATGCTCGACAACGTCATCGACATCAACTACTACGCCGTGAAGAAGGCGCGTGACTCCAACCTGCGGCACCGCCCGGTGGGATTGGGCATCATGGGCTTCCAGGATGCCTTGTACCAGCTGCGAATCCCCTATGCGTCACAAGCCGCGGTCGAGTTCGCCGACCGATCGATGGAGGCCGTCTGCTACCACGCCTATTGGGCGTCGACCGACCTGGCCGAAGAGCGCGGACGCTACTCCAGCTACCGCGGCTCCTTGTGGGACCGCGGCATCCTGCCGATCGATTCGCTCAAGCTGCTGGCCGAACAGCGCGGTGGCTATGTCGAGGTCGATCAGTCGGTCACGATGGAATGGGATGCACTGCGCGCGCGCATCCAGCAGCACGGCATGCGCAACTCCAACTGCGTGGCCATTGCGCCCACGGCAACCATTTCCAACATCATCGGCGTGGATGCGTCCATCGAGCCGTGCTTCGGCAACCTGTCGGTCAAGTCCAACCTGTCTGGGGAGTTCACCGTCATCAATGAATACCTGGTGCGCGACCTGAAGAAACTCGGCCTGTGGGATGACGTGATGGTGATGGACCTGAAGCACTTCGACGGCTCGCTGCGCCGAATTGATCGAGTGCCCGAAGAGCTGAAGCAGTTGTATGCCACGGCCTTCGAGGTGGACGCGTTGTGGTTGGTGGAAGCTGCGGCGCGTCGCCAGAAGTGGATCGACCAGGCGCAGTCGCTGAACATCTACATGGCAGGTGCGTCCGGCAAGAAGCTGGACGAGACCTACAAGCTTGCATGGTTGCGCGGATTGAAGACCACGTACTACCTGCGCACGATGGGCGCGACGCATGCCGAGAAGTCCACGGTGGCTGCGGGCGCCATGAATGCCGTGTCCAGTGGCGGCAGCATGGGGGGCCTGTCCGCACTCGATGCGAGCACGCAATCGGCGCGTACGCAGCTGGGTGATGCGCCGGGCAGCGATGTCAAGTTCTGCTCGATCGACAACCCCGATTGCGAGGCGTGCCAATGAGTTGAGGTGGCCAGCGTTTCATGGGTGCCCACCTGATCACGCATGACGTGCACCACCGCCTCGACCACCGTCTCAACACGCATCGCGACGATGCAAGGTCGCAACATCGCGAGCGTGTGCTTGTCAAGAAGTGCTTGGTGTTTGAGCGCAACACTCCGATAATTTGAAGCCATAGGAAGCACACACATGCTGGTCTGGGAAGACGACGTCCGACCCTCCTCGACGAAATCACCGAACGGTACCGCGCCACTCGCACAGAGCGCCGCGCGGATCGCTTCTCCGTCACCCCTCCCGCTTCAATCGCAGGCTGTCCATCAGCCGACGCTTCAGCTGCAACCGATCGCCACTGCATCTGCATCTGCATCGGCTGCGCCTGTGGCCAAGGCCAAGGCCGCTGTCGAGACCGACACGCGCCGCGTCAACGTGGCGGAGAAGCGCATCATCAACGGCCAGACCGACGTGAACCAGTTGGTGCCGTTCAAGTACAAGTGGGCCTGGGAAAAATACCTCGCAACCTGCGCGAACCACTGGATGCCGCAGGAGATCAACATGTCGCGCGACATCGCGACCTGGAAGGATCCCAACGGCCTGAGCGAGGACGAGCGCCGCATCATCAAGCGCAACCTGGGCTTCTTCGTCACCGCTGATTCGCTGGCCGCCAACAACATCGTGCTGGGTACCTATCGCCACATCACGGCGCCCGAGTGCCGCCAGTTCATGCTGCGCCAGGCCTTTGAAGAAGCCATCCATACGCACGCCTACCAGTACATCGTCGAATCGCTTGGCCTGGATGAGGGCGAGATCTTCAACGCCTACCACGAGATCCCGTCGATTCGTGAGAAGGACGAGTTCCTGATTCCGTTCATCGACGCGATCATGGACCCGATGTTCAAGACCGGCACGCCCGAAGCCGATCAAACGCTGTTGCGGTCACTGATCGTCTTCGCCTGCCTGATGGAGGGCCTGTTCTTCTACGTCGGCTTCACGCAGATTCTGTCGATGGGCCGTCAGAACAAGATGACTGGTGCGGCCGAGCAGTATCAATACATCCTGCGCGACGAATCGATGCACTGCAACTTCGGCATCGACTTGATCAACCAGATCAAGCAGGAGAACCCGCACCTGTGGACGGCGGCCTTCAAGGCGGAGATCAAGGTGCTGTTCCAGAAAGCAGTGGAACTGGAGTACCGCTACGCCGAGGACACCATGCCGCGTGGCGTGCTGGGCCTCAATGCGTCCATGTTCAAGGGCTATCTGCGTTACATCGCCAATCGGCGTGCCACCCAGATCGGCCTGGAGGCGCTTTTCCCGAACGAGGAAAACCCGTTCCCTTGGATGAGCGAAATGATCGACCTGAAGAAGGAGCGCAACTTTTTTGAAACACGCGTCATCGAGTACCAATCCGGTGGCGCGCTGAGCTGGGACTGATTCACCTGGCACGCGTTGCCAGCGACTCAACCCAGCGATAGATCAAGATCCGCATTCGTGACATCGCCGCCAACAGAAGCGGCGAGCACGAGTGCCTCCCCGTTCATCGGGGCGGGTAACAAGCCGGCACAAGACGGCACGACCTGACCTGATGAATTGCTGTGGCTGACCTCAGCTGCAGTATTTCTCGTAACTTGATCAAGGAGATCGTCATGGCAACTGCGAAAAAAGCGCCGGCTAAGAAGGCCGCCCCGGCAAAGAAGGCTGCACCGGCTAAGAAGGCTGCACCGGCGAAGAAGGCTGCGCCGGCAAAGAAGGCTGCAACCAAGAAGGCTGCGCCGGCGAAGAAGGCTGCAACCAAGAAGGCCGCACCGGCGAAGAAGGCTGCAACCAAGAAGGCCGCACCGGCGAAGAAGGCTGCAACCAAGAAGGCCGCGCCGGCGAAGAAGGCCGCAACCAAGAAGGCCGCGCCGGCCAAGAAGGCTGCAACCAAGAAGGCTGCGCCGGCGAAGAAGGCTGCAACCAAGAAGGCCGCGCCTGCTAAGAAGGCCGCTGCGAAGAAGGCTCCCGCAAAGAAGGCTGCAGCGAAGAAGGCTCCGGCCGCTCCCGCTGCCCCTGCCCCTGCAGCGCCATCTGCCAAGACTGCACTGAGTCCCGCAGCTGCGTGGCCGTTCCCGACCGGGAATAAGCCGTAAGGCACTACATTTTTATTGTGGCATTCCAACAAAGGCCCGACCATTGTCGGGCCTTTGTCTTTCTAGGCCATCGACTTGGTGTGGCGGCCAACCAGCGGTTGAAGTAGTTCAAGGAGCTTTGCTTGCATTTCGCGATGCCTATCTAGGGCAATTGAGGCCGCAGCCTTGAATTGGAAGGCGGCTTCAGCATCGTTGAGCAAACCCGCTATCGTTCCAAGTCGCGCGTTTACGTACGCGATCTCGTCAATATGGGTCATCGATTCAAGATGCTTTGCTGCGTCCTTGGAAAGCTCTCGCCCTTCATCGATCTTTCCTAACTCGACCTTGGTCCACGCTCTGTCCACGACAAGCAATGGAATGGACTTTTCTTCCAAGGCTGCCACGTCGATTTCATCAAGCAAAAGTTCTGCATCTCGAAATCTCCTGCCAACGACCAAGAGTTGGGCGCGGCGAAGAGGCAACAGCATCGAAAAGGACTCGGTTCCAATCGCGAAGTCGTAATTCACTGCTGAACTGGCTTCCATATTGGCTTGCATCGCCTCCTCCGACATTGCTATGCCAAATGCATCTGCGATCCGGACGTTGTCAACACGAAAGGCAGCCACGTTATACAACACTGCGCTCAGCGCCGCTTGGTCTCCTTCAGCAGTGGCGTGCTGGCGTGCCTTTTCATACCATGGCCGCGCGAGGGTGAAGTTCCCCGTAAAATGTAGAGCTCCCGCGAGAACCAAGGAGGCGCGCGCGGCCTCGATGATCGTTTGGCTTTGCCAACGAAAGGGCCTCTTCCAGATACTCCGCCATCTGAACGTGCCGCAATGCGTTCAATTCAAATAGTGCCAGCCATGCGGAGCATGTGGGCCTGATCTCAACGAGATTGGCAGCTACTGCGATAGCATGAGCGCGGCGCGTTCGGTCAAATGCGGCACGTGAGTCGTCACGAAAGAATTCGAATATCCCTTCAGCCAACATCAGCGATGCTGCAATAGTAGGCGTCAGGTTATGCTCAAACCGCGACCGAACACATGTAATCGCATCTATTGCCTTTGCTGTTTGGCCTTGTCGACCGAAGTGAGCTGCAGACCTACATATTGCCTTTGCCCAAGTTTCAGGATTCTGCGTATTTCTTGCTTCTGCTTCAAGTGTGGCCAAGAGCCGTGACTGCATATTCATTCTCCTCGATATTGAAGGGCTGAAAACGCTTTGGCGTACCGTTGGGACGTTGAGTCGATGACCGTGGTGGGTACAGTCGGCGCTGGCGCCACCTTCCCCCAAGGCACCCCGTCGACCTGCGCTGTTTCAAGCCAGTCGCGGAGGTATTGCTTGTCGAAACTGGGCGGATTCACCCCTTCTCGGTAGGATTCCAGAGGCCAGAAGCGGGATGAATCCGGCGTGAGTATCTCGTCCATCAACGTCAGGTGGCCATGCTCGTCCAGACCGAATTCGAATTTCGTGTCGGCGATGATGATGCCGCGGGTGAGGGCAAAGGCCGCCGCTTCGGTGTACAGGCGGATGGCGATGTCGCGCACCTGCTTGGCCAGTTCAGGGCCAACGATTTCACTCATGCGCCCGAAGTCGATGTTCTCGTCGTGGTCGCCCATCTCGGCCTTGGTGGCGGGTGTGAAAATCGGGGTGGGCAGACGGCTCGAGTTCTTCAGGCCGGGCGGCAGCGACACGCCACAGACCCGTCCGTTTTCCTGATATTCCTTCCAGCCGGAACCGGCCAGATAGCCTCGCACCACGGCCTCGACGGGCAGTGGCTTGAGCCGCTTGACGAGCATCGAACGGCCCTTGACCTGCGCCACCTCATCCGGCGACACGACGCTTTCCGGCGCTTGCCCCGTGAGGTGATTGGGGACGATGTGGCCCAGCTTGTCGAACCAGAACAGTGCCATTCGCGTGAGCAATTCGCCCTTGCCCGGGATCGGCTCACCCATCACCACGTCGAAGGCCGAGATCCGGTCCGAGGCCACCATGAGGATGCGGTCGTCACCCACGGCATAGTTGTCGCGCACCTTGCCGCGGGCCAACAAGGGCAGCGAATGCAAATTGGATTCGTAGACAGCGGGGGCAGTGCTCATGGCGCGCTTTCGGTTCGATGCGGGAGGGCAGGGCGACGTGGGCGATATTGTGCCCGCCGGGGTCGGCGTGACGCGGCATCGCCCGGCACGATGGAGGCATGAAAAAGCCCGCCATCGGCGGGCTTGAGGCCGTGGCCGAAAGGCAATCAGTTCACGACTTGCGCCAGCTTGCCGGTGCTGTAGAGCGTCGCCACCTGGGCCAGCGTGAGGCCCTGGATCTTGCTGCCTTGGCCTTCGCAGCCGAACTCGGTGTAGCGCTGCTTGCAGATGGCCTTGGCAGCCTCACGAGCGGGCTTGAGCCACTCTCGAGCGTCGAACTTCTCGGGGTTCTCGGCCAGGAATTTGCGCACTGCGGCCGTCATCGCCAACCGGATGTCGGTATCGATGTTGATCTTGCGCACGCCGTACTTGATGGCTTCCTGGATCTCTTCCACCGGCACGCCGTAGGTCTCCTTCATCTTGCCGCCGAACTGGCGAATAACCTCAAGCAAGTCCTGCGGCACGCTGGAACTGCCGTGCATCACCAGGTGTGTATTGGGGATGCGCGCGTTGATCGCCTTCACGCGGCTGATGGCCAGGATGTCGCCCGTGGGCTTGCGGGTGAACTTGTAGGCGCCATGGCTGGTGCCGATCGCGATGGCCAGCGCGTCGAGCTGTGTGGCCTTGACGAATTGCGCGGCCTCTTCGGGGTCGGTGAGCATCTGGCTGTGGTCCAGCTTGCCCTCGGCGCCGATGCCATCCTCTTCGCCAGCCTCGCCGGTTTCCAGCGAGCCCAGACAGCCGAGTTCGCCTTCGACCGTCACACCCACTTTGTGCGCCATGTCCACCACCTTTCGGGTGACCTGCACGTTGTAGTCGAAGGAAGCGGGCGTCTTGCCGTCCTCGCGCAGCGAGCCGTCCATCATCACCGAGCCGAAGCCCAGCTGGATGGCGCCCTGGCAGATGGCGGGCGTCTGGCCATGGTCCTGGTGCATCACCAGGGGGATGTGCGGATAGGCTTCCACGGCGGCCTGGATCAGGTGCTTGATGAACGCCTCGCCCGCGTACTTGCGGGCGCCGGCGCTGGCCTGCAGGATCACCGGCGCGCCGACTTCGTCGGCAGCGGCCATGACGGCCTGAACCTGTTCGAGGTTGTTGACGTTGAAAGCGGGAATGCCGTAGTTGTGTTCGGCGGCGTGGTCCAGCAGCTGACGCATCGAGACGAGTGGCATGGTGATGTCCTGGAGGTGAGGTTGGGAAGGCATGCTGCGCAGCCTCACCGACACACCGTGAAACCACGCCGTAACTGAAGCGAATTCTATCGAGGCAAGCCCGCGTGGCGCCCGCGTTCTGACAGTTTCGTGCGGCGCGTCATGTGTTTCGTCGCGCTGTCTCGGTCATGGCCAAGCTCAGGCCACGCGGCAGACCTTCAGCATGTTGGTGCCGCCGGGGTAACCCATGGGCTCGCCGCAGGTGATGGCATAGGTGTCGCCGGGCTTGAGTACCCCGCGCTCCACCAGCACTTGCTCGGCTTCGGACAGCGCCTGGTCGCGGTCGTTGTGTGTGGGCATCAGGATCGGCTGGACGTTGCGGTACAGGGTCATGCGGCGTTCCGAGGTGTTCTTGTGCGTCAGGCCGAAGATGGGCACCTTGATGTTGTGCCGGCTCATCCACAGCGCGGTCGAGCCGCTTTCGGTGAGCGCGATGATCGCCTTGCAGCCCAGGTGATGCGCCGTGAACAGCGCGCCCATCGCAATGCTCTGGTCGATGCGACCAAAGTGTCGCTGCATGAAGTCGTCCTTCAGCGTCACGTCTTCGGCGCGCTCGGCCTCCAGCGCGATGGCGGCCATCTGCTCCACCGTCTCGACCGGGTACTTGCCGGCGGCGGTTTCGGCGCTGAGCATCACGGCGTCGGTGCCGTCGAGCACGGCGTTGGCCACGTCGCTGACCTCGGCGCGGGTGGGCACCGGGTTGACGATCATGCTTTCCATCATCTGCGTGGCGGTGATGGCGATCTTGTCCATCTCGCGCGCCATGCGGATCATGCGCTTTTGCAGCGCGGGAACGGTGGCGTTGCCCACCTCCACCGCCAGGTCGCCGCGCGCGACCATGATGCCGTCGCTGGCGCGCAGGATGGCTTCGAGCTGCGGGATGGCTTCGCTGCGCTCGATCTTGGCGATCATGGCGGGTTTGTGGTGGAAGGGCTCGCCGGCGACATTGGCCAATTGCCGCGCCATTTCCATGTCGGTGGCGTTCTTCGGGAAGCTCACGGCCACGTAATCGGCCTGGAAGGCCATGGCGGTTTTGATGTCCTCCATGTCCTTGCCGGTGAGCGCCGGCGCCGTGAGGCCGCCGCCCTGCTTGTTGATGCCCTTGTTGTTGCTGAGCTCGCCGCCGATCTTGACGATGGTGTGCACCTGGTCGCCACGCACCGCTTCCACCGTGAGCACCAGCAGTCCGTCGTTGAGCAGCAGCGTGTCGCCCGGCTTCACGTCGCGCGGCAGTTCCTTGTAGTCCAGGCCCACGACATTTGCGGTGCCGAGCTCGGTGCGGGAGGCGTCCAGCACCAGCGGCGCACCAGCCACCAGCATCACCTTGTCACCCTCGAACTTGCCGACACGGATCTTCGGGCCCTGCAGGTCGGCCATCAGCGCGACAGGCTTGCCGACGCGCTCGGCACATCGGCGAACCATGTTGGCGCGGTCGATGTGGTCTTGCGCCGTGCCGTGGCTGAAGTTCAGGCGCACCACGTCGACGCCGGCCCGCAGCAAGCGCTCCAGCACCTCGGGGTCGCTGGAGGCAGGGCCGAGTGTGGCGACGATCTTGGTGGCGCGAGGCATGGCGGGTCCGTTCAAGGGAAGGCAACGGGCGCGATTATCGGCGCGCCCACGGCGCACGGGTTACCACCGCGTTTCACGGCCGTCGCGGGCCGCGAACCGGGGTTTGCTCAGCGCAACTCGGCCGCGTCGGCCACGGCCAGCGCGGTCATGTTCACCACGCGCCGCATCGTGGCCGAGGGCGTGAGGATGTGCACCGGCTTGGCCGCACCCAGCAGCATCGGGCCAATGGTCACGCCGTGCCCGCTGGTCACCTTGAGCACATTGAACAGGATGTTGGCGGCGTCCAGGTTGGGCAGCACCAGCAGGTTGGCAGAACCGTGCAGGCGGTTGTCGGCCAGCGCGCTGCCGCGGATCGCTTCGGACAGCGCCGCATCGCCCTGCAACTCGCCCTCGCACTCGACCTCGGGAGCGCGCTGCACGAACAGGTCGCGGGCTGCGCGCATGCGGCGGGCGGAGGCACGGTGCGACGAGCCGAAGGTGGAGTGCGACAGGAAGGCCACCTTGGCGGGCATGCCGAAGCGGCGCAGTTCGCCCGCCGCCATCAGTGCGATCTCGGCCAATGCCGCGGCATCCGGCTCTTCGTTGACGAAGGTGTCGGTGACGAACAGCGTGTGCTGGTCCAGCATCAATGCATTCATCGCTGCGAGCGTGTGCACGCCCGTGCGCATGCCGATCACGGCGCGCACGTGGTCCAAGTGGGCGTCGTATCGACCGACCAGGCCGCAGAGCATGGCATCGGCCTCGCCACGTTGCAGCATCAGCGAGGCGATCAGCGTGTTGCTGCGCCGCACGGTGGCCTTGGCCGCATCGGGCGACATGCCTTCTCGCCCCATCAGACGGTGGTATTGCTCCCAATAGCTGCGGAAGCGCGGGTCGTGCTCGGGGTCGCACACGTCGAAGTCGGTGCCGGCACGAATGCGCAGGCCGGCGCGCTCGATGCGCATGGCGATCACCGCTGGCCGACCGACCAGGATCGGTGAGGCCAGACCTTCGTCCCGCACCACCTGCAACGCGCGCAGGACGCGCTCGTCCTCACCCTCTGCGTACACCACGCGGGCCGCATTCTTTGCCGACGCGGCACGCGCGGCGGCGAACACCGGACGCATCACCATGCCGGTCTGGTAGACGAAACGGCCGAGTTGCTGGCGATAGGCGACCATGTCCTGGATCGGGCGCATGGCCACGCCGGACTCAGCGGCGGCCTGGGCCACCGCCGGCGCGATGCGCAGGATCAGCCGCACGTCGAAGGGCTTGGGAATGATGTACTCGGGCCCGAACTTCAACTCCTGGCCCGCATAGGCGGCGGCCACCTCGTCGCTGGTCTCGGCCTTGGCCAGCGCGGCGATCTCGCGCACGCAGGCCAGCTTCATGGCCTCGTTGATGGTGGTGGCGCCGCAATCGAGTGCACCGCGGAAGATGTAAGGGAAGCACAGGACGTTGTTGACCTGGTTCGGGTAGTCGCTGCGGCCCGTGGCCACGATGCAATCGGGCCGCGCGGCCTTGGCCAGTTCGGGCCGGATCTCGGGTTCGGGATTGGCCAGCGCCAGGATGATGGGGCGCTGCGCCATCGTGCCCACCATCTCGCCCGTGAGCACGCCGGCGGCGGAGCAACCGAGGAACACGTCCGCATTGCGCACGACATCGGCCAGCGTCTTGGCCTCGGTGCGCTGGCAATAACGTTGCTTTGACTCGTCCAGTTTGTCGCCCCGGCCTTCGCGGATCACCCCCTTGGAGTCGACCGCAAAGATGTTCTCGACCTTCACGCCCAGCCCGACCATCAGGTCCAGGCAGGCGATGGCGGCAGCGCCGGCGCCGGAGACCACCACCTTCACCGCACCGATCTGCTTGCCCACCAGTTCGAGCGCGTTCAACAGTGCGGCCGACGAGATGATGGCCGTGCCGTGCTGGTCGTCGTGGAAGACAGGAATCTTCAGCCGCTCGCGCAGCTTCTTCTCGATGTAGAAGCACTCCGGTGCCTTGATGTCCTCGAGGTTGATGCCACCCAGCGTGGGTTCCAGCGCCGCAATGATGTCGACCAGCTTCTCCGGGTCGTTCTCGGCCAGCTCGATGTCGAACACATCGATCCCGGCGAACTTCTTGAACAGGCAACCCTTGCCCTCCATCACCGGCTTGCCGGCCAGCGGGCCGATGTTGCCCAGGCCCAGCACGGCCGTGCCGTTGGTGACCACGCCGACCAGGTTGGCGCGTGACGTGTAATCGGCGGCGAGGCTGGGGTCGGCCTCGATCGCCAAACAGGCATAGGCCACGCCCGGCGAGTAGGCCAGGCTCAGGTCGCGCTGGTTGGACAGCGGCTTGGTGGGCGTGACCGAGATCTTGCCGCGGGTGGGCGAGCGGTGGTACTCGAGCGCGGCTTCGCGCAGGGCCTGTTCGGCGTCGGAAAGGGGTGAATTGGCCACAGCGCGGGTCTCCTGGGTGGTTGCAAACAGCACGAACCCGGAAGCCTACGCCTGTTCAGCGGCAGCCCGCCTAGTGGAAAACCGAAACAGCCCGGGCGTCAGGCCCTGTTCGATGTGGCCTTGATGTTGGTCAGAGCCCCCGGGCTCAGCCTGCTGCGCGCTGCATCAGGATCTCGAAGGCCGGCAGGGTCTTGCCTTCGAGAACTTCGAGGAAGGCACCGCCACCGGTGGAGATGTAGCCCACGTCCTTCTCGATGCCGTACTTGGCAATGGCCGCCAGCGTGTCGCCGCCGCCGGCGATGCTGAAGGCATCGCTGGCCGCGATGGCGCGCGCGATGGTCTCGGTGCCATGGGCAAAGGCATCGAACTCGAAAACGCCCACCGGGCCGTTCCAAACGATGGTGCCCGCGGCCATCAGTTGCTTGGCCAGCAAGGCGGCAGTCTGCGGGCCGATGTCCAGGATCAGGTCGTCGTCGGCCACGTCGGTGGCGGCTTTCACGGTGGCCGGCGCATCGGCGGCAAAGGCCTTGGCCGTGACCACATCAGTGGGAATGGGGACGGCCGCCCCGCGCGCCTTCATCGACTCGATCACGGCTTTGGCCTCGCCCACCAACTGGCCTTCGGCCAGGCTCTTGCCGATCTTCAGACCGGCGGCCAGCATGAAGGTGTTGGCGATGCCGCCACCCACGATCAGGCCATCCACTTTGGACGACAGCGCCTGCAGGATGGTGAGTTTGGTGGATACCTTGCTGCCGGCCACGATGGCCACCAACGGGCGTTTGGGATTGGCCAAGGCTTTGCCGATCGCGTCGATCTCGGCCGCCAGCAGCGGGCCGGCGCAGGCCACGGGCGCGTATTGCGCAATGCCGTAGGTGGTGCCCTCGGCGCGGTGCGCGGTGCCGAAAGCGTCGTTCACGAAGATGTCGCACAGCGCGGCCATCTTGCGGGCCAGCGCCTCGTTGTTCTTCTTCTCGCCCTTGTTCAGCCGGCAGTTTTCCAGCATCACCAGCTGGCCCGGGGCAACATCGACGCCATCCACCCAGTTCGCCACCACCGGTACGTCGCGGCCGAGCAATTCGCCCAGGCGCTTGGCCACCGGGGCGAGCGAGTCCTCGGGCTTGAAATCACCCTCGGTTGGCCGACCCAGGTGCGATGTGACCATCACCGCTGCGCCGGCCTTCAGTGCGGCCTGAATGCAGGGCACCGAGGCGCGAATGCGGGTGTCTTCGGTGATGTGGCCAGCGTCGTCCTGGGGTACGTTGAGGTCGGCACGGATGAACACGCGCTTGCCGGCCACCTGGCCTTGGGCAATGAGGTCGTTGAATCGAAGGATCTTCATGGTCGTGGCGGTTGGGGTTGGAGGAGATTGCATCTATCGCAAGTTTGGCAGATCACCAACCCAGGCCCACGCGGAAGATCAACATCGTGGCAGTGCCGACGACGATGGTGCCCAGCAGATCTCGCCGCCACAAGTACCAGGCCGTGGCCGCCAAGGCGCCCAGCACACGTGGCTCGCGCCAGGTGTCGATCAGGTGGCCCTGGGTCATCACGATCTCGGGCGTTACCAGAGCGGCCAACGCGCCGATGGGCGCGTAGCGCAGTGCCTCCTGCAGCCAGCCGGGCATGGGCAGGTCGCGGTCAGGCAGGATGAAGAAGCCGCGGGTCAGCAGCGTGATGAGCGCCAGACCGGCGATGGTGAGGGTGACCTCCAATCCGCTCACGAGGCCTGGCCCCGCCACACGCGCGGCAGGTGATCGATCACCGCACCGATGGTCACGGCCGACGCAATCGCCACCAGCATGTTCAGCTTCATCGGCAGCGCGTAGGCCGCCACCGCCGCGCCACCGGCCACCACCGCAGGCAACCACGTGCTTCGATCGGCCAGCAATGAATAGCTCAGCGCCAGCAGCGAAACCGTTCCAGCGAAGCCCAGACCCCATTCGGCAGGCACGCGATGGCCGAGCACGATGCCGATCAGCGACATCACGTGCCAGGCGCCGGCGTTCACCGAGACGCCGCCCCAGTAGTAGGGCACCTGTTCGGGCGCAGGCACCGGCTCAGGGAAGCGGCGCAGGAAGTGCACGTAGTTCAGGTCGGCGCAGAAGTACGACATGGCTGCACGCTGCCGCAGCGGCAGGTGCTTCAGGTACAGACGCCACTGCGCACTGAAGATCACGAAGCGCAGGTTCAGGCACAGCGCGGTGGCCCACACGACCCAGATGGGTGCCCCTGAGGCAATCAGCGGCGCCGCAGCGAGTTGGGCCGATCCGGCAAACACCAGCAGCGACATCGCCGTGGCCGCTGCGACACCCATTCCGCTCTTGACCATGGCCACGCCCGTGACCAGGCCCCAGGCGCCCACCCCCAGGCCAAAACCAACCATGTCCTTTGCGCCCTGGCGGTAGTGCGGGCTGTGCCAGATGGCGCTGTTTGGGTGCATGCCGCCATTGTCCGTGCGGGCAGCACTGCAAGTCTGCCGCGCTGGTGCGCGCTGCCGCAGATCAGGTGCGTCGGGAAGGCCGGATCAGCGCTTGCGCACGTTGCCGCTGCCCGCGATCGAGGACTTGACGGTGGCCGCGCCGGCGTAGACCACATCGCCTGAGCCGGCAATGGACACGGTGAGCGCCTTGTCCGCCTGCACGGCGGCGTCACCCGACCCGGCGATGCTGACGGTCACGTCGTCGGCCTTGAGGGCCTCGGTGCGCACGTCGCCGCTGCCGGCGATCTTCACCTGCAGCCGAGTCACCTGACCTGAGGCGCTGACATTGCCCGAGCCGGCGATGCTCAACCCCAGTTGCTCGGCTTGCAGGTTGTTCAGGCGGATGTCGCCGGAGCCGGACACGGTCGCCACCAGGTGCTTGCCTCTGAAGCTCTCCACCTGGATGTCGCTGGATCCGGACGAGGCCAGCCCATGCAGCTGGGACATGGTGATCTCGACCGTGGGTTTGGACTTGGTGCGCACGTTGCTGTTGCGCTTCCAGCGGATCTGCAGCGACTTGTCGCCTTCCACCACCGTTTCGATCAGCGGCAGCAGGTTGCCATCGGCGCGCAAGTCGAGTGTCTGCGAGGTGTCCTGGCGCACGCGAACGTCGAAGCTGCCGGATGCCGAAATGGCCGTGAACTCGGGCACGGTGCGGCGCTCCGTGGCAGCCTGGCCACTGCCGATGGCGATGTCGGCGGCCATGGCGGCACCAGGCAAGGCAGTGGCCACGGTCATCGCCAAGGCGAAGGTCAACGCCAGGCCCAGCAGGAGGTCGAGGGTGCGAAAGATGCGGTTCATGGCGGTCACCATCAAAAGGTGAGGCCATGGTGCCGTTCAAAGGCAGCGGCCGCCAATGGGCTGCGACGAATGGGCCTTGGGCGGCAATGAAATGCACCGGGCACGGATCGAATGCGTCGATGCTGACCGGCCGACCCGTCAGTGCTTGGACGCGGCGACCTTCTTCGGTGCGGGCTCGATGGCCTCGTCGGCCTCGTCCGGATTGGTGACCGGCTTGGCGGCCACCGGCGGTTCGGGCTTGATCACCGGGATCACGGGCTCGATCTTGTTCTCGCGCATGTACTCGTTCATCTCGCGCCAGCCAGCGTAGACGGCCGGGCGGTCGGCCTTCTTGTTGAGCGTGTAGCAGTCCTCGATCGCCCGCCCGGCATGGCGGCAGGCGCCGCCCACGGCCTTGCCATCGGCCTCTTTCTTGGCGGCAAGAGCGGTGGCGGTCTGGATGCCCAACTGGTCGCAACCCGCGAACAGCACGGCCGTGGCGCACAGCAGCAGGGTGAACAGGGAGCGGCTCATGGACAACTTATCGGCCCGCCGCGCCCGGGCTTGAGCCCGTCCTGTTGGACGGGCTCGCCGTATTCAGCGCCCAGCGGCCATGGCCAGCAGGCGCTCGACTCGCTCCTCGGTGGCCGGGTGTGTGGAGAAGAGCCCTCGCAAACCACCGGCCGACAGCGGATTCGTGATCATCATCTGCGCCGTTTCAGGATGGCGTTCGGCAGCCTCCAGCGGAATTCCCTGGGCCAGTCGCTGGATCTTCTGCAGCGCAGAGGCCAGCGCCTGTGGGTCGCCCGAGATCTCGGCGCCGCCGCGGTCGGCCTCGAACTCGCGCGCGCGGCTGATGGCCATCTGGATCAGGCCGGCGGCCAGCGGTGCCAGCAGCGCCACCAGCAGTCCGGCCAGGGGGTTGTTGGGCCGACCCTCGCTGTCGCGGCCACCGAACATCATGCCGAAGTTGGCCAGCATTCCGATGGCGCCGGCCATGGTGGCGCTCACGGTGCTGATCAGGATGTCGCGGTGCTTCACGTGCGCCAGCTCGTGTGCCATCACGCCACGCAACTCGCGCTCGCTGAGCGCGCGGATGATGCCGGTGGTGGCCGCCACGGCGGCATGTTCCGGGTTGCGCCCGGTCGCAAAGGCATTGGCCGCGTCTTCCTGGATCAGATAGACCTTGGGCATGGGCAGGCCGGCCTTGGCGGCCAGTTCACGCACCATGGCCACGAACTGCGGCGCCGTGCTCTCGTCCACCTGCTGGGCGTTGTACATCTTCAGCACCATGGTGTCGCTGAACCAGTAGCTGAAGAAGTTCATGCCCAGCGCGACCACCAATGCCAGCATCATGCCCGCCTGGCCGCCCAGCCAGCGGCCGATCAGCATGAACAGCGCGGTGATGGCGGCCATCAGGATGGCGGTCTTCATCAGGTTGAACACAGTGGGTGTCCTTTCGATTGGGGGCATTCGAGCCCCATCAGATGCGGCCAGTTGGGCGAAGTTCAACCGACGCGGTCGCCCGCCGTGAGCGGGCGAGCCTGCAAGAAGCTGGCGGTCTCGACACGCCGCCCGCCCGGGCACTGCAACTGCTTCAATTGCAGCGCGCCTTCACCGCAGGCGATGTGCAACCGATTGCTCTCGGCCCGCAACACCTGCCCTGGCGTTGCGCCGTGCCCACCGGACACGACGTCGGCCTGCCACAACTTGATCGCTTCATCACCCAGGTGGAAGCTGGTGCCCGGGAAGGGATCGAATGCCCGCACCCGGCGCTCGATGGTCGCGGCAGGCTGCGCCCAGTCGATCGCGGCCTCGGACTTGGCGATCTTGTGTGCGTAGGTGACGCCCTCGGTCGGCTGCGGCGTGCGGCGGAGGGACGGTGCCGCCAATGCGGCGACGATGAGTCGGCCGCCCAGTGCAGCGAGGCGGTCCTGCAGGGTCGCCGTGGTGTCGTCGCGGCGGATGGGTTCGCGCTCGATGAGCAGCATGTCACCGGTGTCCAGGCCCTCGTCCATCTGCATGATGGTGATGCCGGTCTCGGGGTCTCCGGCCTCGATGGCGCGGTGGATTGGGGCAGCGCCACGCCAGCGCGGCAGCAGCGAGCCGTGGATGTTGAGGCAGCCGCGCGGCGGCAGGGCGAGTACCCAGGCCGGCAGGATCAGGCCGTAGGCGGCGACGATCAGGCAGTCGACGCCAGCGTCGCGCAGGGCGACCTGTGCCGCAAGGGCGTCGTCTGGGTACTTGCCGTCCAGGCGCAGGGTGCGTGGCTGCACCACCGGCACGCCGTGCTGCAAGGCCAGCGCCTTGACAGCCGAGACTTGCAGCTTCAATCCGCGGCCGGCCGGGCGGTCGGGCTGAGTGAGCACAAGCGCCAATTCGTGCCCCGCCGCGAGCAGGCAGCGCAGTGCGTTGGCAGCGAACTCGGGTGTGCCGGCGAAGGCGAGTCTCATCGGCAGGTCACCGGCCCCGGCCCTGTTCGTCGCGCGTCTTCTTCAGCATCTTGGATTTGATGCGGTCACGCTTGAGCGGGCTGAGGTATTCGACGAAGACTCTGCCGATGAGGTGGTCCATCTCGTGCTGCACGCACACGGCGGTCAGACCTTCGGCCTCGAACTCGCAGACTTGGCCCTGGCGGTCCAGCGCACGCACGGTGACGCGCGCGTGCCGCTCAACGCGGTCGTAGATCGTGGGTACCGAGAGGCAGCCTTCGTCACCGACCTGCATCTCGACGCTGCGGGCGACGATTTCCGGGTTGATCAACACGCGGGGTTGGTCGCGACCGTCGGAGGTGTCCATCACGATCACGCGCTCGTGCACGTCCACCTGGGTGGCGGCCAGGCCCACGCCGTCGTGGTCGTACATGGTCTCGATCAGGTCGTCGACCAGGCGGCGAATGCGCTCGTCGACCTGGGCGACCGGCTTGGCCACGGTGTTCAGGCGTGGGTCGGGAAAACGGAGAATCGGAAGCAGGGCCATGGCGATCGAAGTGCGGGCTGCCGTCACATGCGGCAACAGATGTGGAGACTGAGCAACGTCGGGAGTATCTCAAGACGTTGACGGGCGGGTGTTGAAGGGCGCATTTCATTGCGATATCAAGGGTTTATCGGCAGAATCTGCGAGCTAGCATGAACATTGAAAAGCGCGTCCGAACCCAGGTCGGCGGGGTTCGTCGTCCTGACCGGACGCGCACGTTCGGTTACTGCCCGCCCCGCTGCGCGATCAACGATGATGGCGTGCCCGCTTTCCTGGAGACCACCCACATGAGTTCACGCCCGCGCTGCCCACCCCCCCGCCGGAACGGCTGGTGTGCCCTGGCCGCCGTGGCGGGCATCGTGTCCTTGCTGGGCGCGGCCCAGGCGGCCGATCTGACGATCACGCCAGACCAACGCAGCCGTGCACAACAGGTGGCGCAGGCCGGCGTGGCGTTGTCGGAGTTGGCGGACAACGCGCCTGAGTCGCACACCGTACAGCGTGGTGACACGCTGTGGGACATCTCCAAGCTGTTCCTCAAGAGCCCTTGGCGCTGGCCCGAGCTCTGGGGCATGAATCTCGACCAGATTCGAAATCCGCACCTCATCTACCCGGGGCAACACCTGGTGCTGGTCAAGGCCAATGGCCGCGCGACGCTTCGGGTTGCCGAGACCGGTACGCCGGATACTCCGCCGAGCAATACGGTGCGTCTGACGCCACGCGTGCGCAGCCAGGTGCTGGCCAATGGGGCCATTTCATCCATCCCACTGCACCTGATCGGCCCGTTCCTCAACGAGGCGGTGGTGCTCAATACCGATGAATTGGCCAACGCAGCCCGCCTGGTCGCCACCCAGGAAGGTCGCGTGATGGTGTCCAAGGGGGAGACCGCCTATGTGCGTGGTGACCTGAAGGGTGCCCGTGAATTGCAGGTCTTCCGCGAAGCCAGGCCGCTGACCGACCCGGGCACCAGCGAAGTGCTGGGCTTCGAAGCCGCCTACGTGGGCACGGCCGAATACACCCGGCCTGGTGAAGACCGCGCCATCGCCGGCAGCAAGGACACGCTGCCGGTGCCCGCCAGCGTCGTCATCACCGGTGCGCGCCAGGAAGCCGGCGTGGGCGATCGCCTCACCCCGCTCACCCAGCGCGACTTCAATGCCTATGTTCCGCATGGACCGACCGGCGCGGTCGAGGGGCGGATCGTTTCGGTCTACGGGGAAGCGCTTGCGGCGGGTCCGAACCAGATCGTGGCCATCAACCGAGGTGTGCGCGACGGCATGGAACGTGGCCATGTGCTCGCCCTGTGGCGCGACGGTGCACCGGCGAAGGACCGCACCGGTGCCAAGACGGTGGACATCAAGCTGCCCGACGAGCGTGTTGGCAATCTGTTCGTGTTCCGGGTGTTTGATCGCGTGTCCTACGCGCTGATCGTCCAGTCCATTGATCCAGTGCGGCGCGGTGATCGCGTGACGCAGCCCTGATCGCCGCAGCAGGCCCGGCGATGCGCGAGGCTTGTGGCATCGGCCAGGCGCACGGCCCCTCAGCATGCTGTCCGAAGACGATCCGGCCGAACTCGCCGCCTGGCTGCAACTGATCCAGTGGCCGGGTCTCGGGCGCGACAGCCTGCGCAAGCTGCTGGCGGCGTTTGGCTCGGTACAGGCGGTGGTGAACGCGGCACCGGCATCGCGCAGCGCTGTCGTGGGCTCGCGAGTGGCTTTGTCGCCCGTGCCGCATGCACTGCACCAGGAACACCTTGCGGCAACGCTCGCTTGGCTGGCGGCCACTCCCACGCGCCGCATCATGACGTTGGGAGATGCGGACTACCCCGCGCCGTTGCTGCAGACGGCCGACCCACCGCTGTGGTTGTTCCTGCAGGGGCAGGCCAGCCTGCTGCATCGCCCTGGTCTTGCGATGGTGGGCAGCCGCCAAGCCACTCCACAGGGACGCGAGAACGCGCATGCCTTTGCCAAGGATCTGGCCAGCAAAGGGTGGGTCATTGTCTCGGGCCTGGCCGCCGGCATCGACGCGGCCGCGCACGAAGGTGCCCTGGATGCCGGCGGCGCCACCATCGCGGTGGTCGGCACGGGTCTGGACCAGACCTACCCCCCGCGCCAACCAGAAGTTGGCCGAACGCATCGCGCAAACCGGCCTGATGGTGAGCGAGTTTCCGCTCGGCACGCCGCCTTTGGCCAACAACTTCCCCCTGCGCAATCGCATCATTGCTGCGCTCACGCGCGGCACCCTGGTGGTGGAGGCTGCGCCGCAATCGGGCTCCCTGATCACGGCCCGCCTGGCCAGTGAGGCCGGGCGCGAGGTGTTTGCCGTGCCCGGTTCGATCCACTCGCCCCAGTCGCGAGGTTGTCACATGCTGCTCAAGCAAGGCGCCAAGTTGGTGGAAACCGCCCAGGACGTGATCGATGAACTCAGGCTGTCCATTGCCCCCACCATGGTCGATGGCGATTCAACGATTGATCCGGCCGACCCGAAAGCTTCGATATCGACCCGCACCGACACGGTGCTGCGCGCCTTGGGCCATGACCCGGCCACGCTGGATGCCCTGATGGCGCGCTGTGGCTGGCCCGCGCCGGAGCTCAGTGCCCGGCTGATGGAACTGGAGATGTCGGGGCAGGTGGCGCGCCTGCCGGGCGGCTTGTACCAGCGCATCCAGTCGACTTGAATCGGGCTTGCCGACGGCGCTTCCGCTTGGGGCGAAAGGCCCGATTCAGCCGCGGCCGCCGTGCCAGTTTTGGGCGATGTGGAAAAGGGGGCTGGGTTATAGTGGTTTCATGTTCGATGTGCTGGTCTATCTCTACGAGAACTATTGGCGCCCGGACGCCTGCCCGGAGCATGGCCAGCTCAGCCGCAAGCTCTCGGCGGTTGGTTTCGAATCGGATGAAATCCAGGAAGCCCTGAGTTGGCTCGACGGCCTGGCCGAGACGGCATCTACCTATGCCGGCGAGCAGGCACCACAGAGCCTTCGGGTGTTCTCGCCGGCAGAGATCGAGCGCCTCGGCGAAGATTCCATCGGGTTCATCTGCTTCCTCGAATCCGCTGGTGTGCTGCCACCGATGATGCGCGAAATGGTGGTTGACCGCGCCAGCGCAGTCGGCGACAGCCCGTTGGCGCTCGAGGATCTCAAGGTCATCGTGCTGATGGTGTTCTGGAGCTTGGGCGAAGAGCCCGATGCGCTGATCCTCGACGAACTGTTCGTCGCGCCGGAAGAGCGGCTGATCCACTGACGTCCGGCGCCTGAGCCGGCGGCTGGCCGGATCAATTCATCAATCGTGACGGGTCGGCGTCGAGCTTGGCCAATGCGCTGCGCGTTGCACGCACCGTGAGCGACTCGTCCTGCGCGGGCACCAGCAGTCCGGCCTGCAGGAAGGACGCCAATCGCTGCTGCTGGAACAGCACGCAACGGCCACTGGCCGACACGAACAGCGTCAGCTGCCGGTGCATGCCATGCCAGACCAGCTGCACCGGGTCGGTGCGCTCACGATAGTCGAGCATGTACCAGCTCCCCACCATCAGCTCTCGGGCCCAGGCGATCATGGCTGGCGTGGGCATGGATCCGCCATCGCTCACGACCTCGAGTTCCGAACTCTCGTGGCCCGACAGGTCCAGCACCATCGATTCGTCGATTTCGAGGTTCGCACTTTGCGGCAGCAGTTCCTCCAGCGACTCCAGCCGCTCCATCAACTCGGTCAGGCGGTCGGTGGGGATCACCGCAGCCTTGGCGGTGAATGCCGCCGCCAATGAGTTGTTGAGCTGCTGGATCTGCTCGTCCTGGCGCTCGCCCACCATGCCCGAGGCCGTCATGCCGTCGCGCAGGCGTTTGAGCAGCGGCGGCAGGCGGCGAATGACCTCGCCGCGCTCCTCGCGGGTGACCTTGGCGCTGGCCGACCAGATGAGGTCAGCGGCCGCCCGCTTCATGGCCTTGGTCTCTTCTGCGTGCCCGCCAAAGCGCACGGCGGTGGTGGCCAACACATCGGCCCAGACATGGAACAGGAACTGGCGCACGCCCTCCTGTACCGGCACCTCGTTGAGCATGCGGCGCAACTCGATGGTGTATTGAATGGCCAGGGTCTCGCGCTGCTCCACCTGCTGGGCCAACGAGACACCACGCTTGGTGGCCTCGTTCTCGTTCTTGAAGAAGTGCTCCAGGAACTTCTCGAACTCGGTCAGCACGGTCTGGAAGACACGGCGCCCGGTGTCCGGGTAGGCCTCCACCACTTGCACGATGCGCTTGATTTCCTTCTCGAGTGAATCGCCGATGGCTCGGACGGTTTCGTCGAAGCCCATGACGCAGGCCCCCAGGCGGTCGATCAGGCGGCGTGCCGGGTGGTCGATGGTGGCGAAGAAGTCGGGCTCGCTCACCGCCACGCGCAACACGGGCATCTGCAGCCGGGCAAACCAGACGCGCACTTGGGCGGGAATGCGCTCCTCGGTGAGGATGCTTTGAAACATCATCGCAACGATTTCGATCGTTGCGCGCTCGGCTGGTGTTTCGGCCGCTTGCTTGAGCGCCTGCTTGCGCTGTTGCAATTCGTCGAGCAGCATCGGCGTGGTGATCTGCGCCGCCGGCGCCGGTCTGCCGCCTGGGTCGGCCGTCCCCGTGAGCCGCTGCTGCATGCTGTGCTGCACGTTGTCGATGGCGCGAGCCAGGCGCGGCGTGAGCACCGTGTGCCCATGCCCGGTTTCGGCAAATCCTGGCAAGTGCCTGCCCACCAGCCGATTCAGCCGACCCAGCACGGCCTCGGCATGGTCGCTTCCACCGCGGGCCAAGGGGGATGCGCGGGTCATCAGACGCGTCTCATCGCCCACACTGCCGCGGCCGCCCGGTGGCCGCGCCCAGGCCCCGCCGCCAGACATCTGCGCCCCGCCGGTGCGGCCCGCCGGTCGCATCAAGGCCGGGCGGGCCGGCGTTACAGCGCCCTGCTGGCCGCCGGTCATGCGGTTGCGGGTCGCTTGCACCTGCTCCGCGGCCTGCGCGGGATGGCGCGAATGCGAGCCAGCTGGTTCGCCGTTGGGCAACTGCCGGCCAGCCCCAGCGCCGTGCTCACCCGAGGCTGGATACCGCGACGATGGGAAATGCGAGGACCCGAAACCGTGGTCGCCGGCATCGCCAGAGGTGCTGTCATGGTCCAGGTTGTGGTCCACGGTGCGTCGGATGAAAGGCCGCAAATCCACTTCCGGCAGCACCTTCTGGCCAATCAGCCAACGATTGGTCTCGTGGTAGGCCTCCTCCACCAGCAACGCAAACTCCTCGTGCAGCGTCGTCTGGATCTCGCGCCAACCCGGGCTGTCAATGCCCGACTGATGCCAGGTGTCCAGCACCACGCGGGCCAGCACATGGGCACGAAGCATGTCGTTGGTGTCGAGTTCCTGACGCCGTTCCAGCACCGCGACGCGCGAGCGCAGGTCCGAGAATTCCCAGGAAGCTCGGTCCATGATCGCCAGCGCCAGCCGCGAGGCCAGGATCTCGCGATCGATCGTGTCATCGTCCACGAGCGACAGGCCCTGCGCCGTGGCCTGCTTCAGCGTGCCGGTGTGAGTCAGGGTCACGCCGTGGGCGAGCACCTGACGCAGCCCGTCCGCCATGGCCTGCAGCCAGGTCTTGCCGCACTTGTGCAAGGCCTGCGCCAAGTCACGTCGTCGCTGCGCGGTCTGGTGGTCCGCCGGCTTGTCCATCGCCACGCGCGCCACTTCGACCACCCGTTTGACCAGGAGCGGCAGCCCCTTGACCAATTCGTCGGTGTACAGGCGGCGGGCCCGTGCAGCGAGTTGACTTGAATCGGCTTGGAGTGCCATGGACGGCCGGTTTCAGTGCAAGGATTGCAACCCTTTGACTCTATACCACTGCCCCGGAATTCGGGTCATTCGGGTCTTGATCTTTGGTCACCGCCTTGATCAGGTCTTCGCGCTTGACACCCAGCCACATCGCGATTGCGGCGGCCACGAAGACCGACGAATAGATGCCGAACAGGATCCCGATGGTCAAGGCCACCGCGAAGTAATGCAAGGTCGGGCCGCCGAACAGCAGCATCGACAGCACCATCATCTGGGTGGAGCCGTGCGTGATGATGGTGCGGCTCATGGTGCTGGTGATGGCGTGGTCGATCACCTCGGTGGTGGTCAGCTTGCGGAACTTGCGGAAGGCCTCGCGAATCCGGTCGAAGATGACGACCGACTCATTCACGGAATAGCCCAGGATCGCCAGCACCGCCGCCAGCACGGCCAGCGAGAATTCCCACTGAAAGAAGGCGAAGAAGCCCAGGATGATGACCACGTCGTGCAGGTTGGCGATGATGGCTGCGACGGCGAACTTCCATTCGAAGCGCACTGCGAGATAGACCATGATGCCAATGACCACGAAGGCCAGCGCCTTGGCACCGTCGGCGGCCAACTCGGACCCCACGGCCGGCCCGACGAATTCGGTGCGCGACAGCTTCAGCGGCTCCGCGCCCGCGGCCGTGGTGCAGGACGGACGGCTCACCTGTTCGCCCTGAGGGGTGGTGTAGGCCTTGGTGCCGACCGTGCCGGCTTCGGCCTGGCACAGCGCGGCAAAGGCCTTGGTGCCCAGTTCGGCCTGCTCCTTGGGCGTGGCGCCGCTGCGCACCGGCAGGCGCACCATCACGTCGTGTGAGGTACCGAAGTTCTGCACCTGCACTTCGCCCAGGCCCAGCGTGTCGATGGCCTTGCGGATCTTCTCCAGATCGGCCGTCTGCGTGTAACCCACCTCCAGCACCGTGCCGCCCTTGAACTCGATGGACAGGTGCAGGCCGCGGGTGAGCAGGAAGAAGACCGCCGCGGCAAAGGTGAGGAACGAAATGATGTTGAACACCAGCGCATGCCGCATGAACGGGATGTCGCGGCGGATTCGGAAGAATTCCATGTCGAGTTCCCTTCAGCCTTTGGTCGCGGGTGATGCGGCCTGGGCCGGTGGTTCGTCGTCATCGGCCGGGCCCGTGGCCACACTGCCGGCGGGCTTCCACACCTGGCCGATGGACACCGATTTCAGCTTCTTCTTGCTGCCATACCAGAGGTTGACCAGGCCGCGCGAGAACATCACCGCAGAGAACATCGAGGTCAGGATGCCCAGGCAGTGCACCATCGCAAAGCCGCGTACGAAGCCCGAGCCGAAGGCCAACAGGGCCAGGCCGGCAATCAGCGTGGTGATGTTCGAATCGAGGATGGTGGCGAACGCGCGCTCATAGCCGGCCGAGATGGCCGCCTGGGGTGACGCGCCACCGCGCAGCTCTTCGCGCACGCGCTCATTGATCAGCACGTTGGCATCGATGGCCATGCCCAGCGCCAGCGCGATCGCCGCCATGCCGGGCAATGTGAGCGTGGCCTGCAGCATGGACAGCACCGCCACCAGCAACAGCAGGTTGAAGCCCAGGGCCAGCGTGGAGAACACGCCAAACAGCAGGTAGTACAGGCACATGAACACGGCGATGGCCGCAAAGCCGTAGGCCACGCTGAGCATGCCCTTGGCGATGTTGTCGGCGCCGAGCGTGGGGCCGATGGTCTTCTCCTCGATGATCTCCATCGGTGCGGCCAGCGAGCCGGCACGCAGCAGCAGCGCGGTGTCGGTGGCCTCGGCGGTGTTCATGCGGCCGGAGATCTGGAACCGGTTGCCCAACTCACCACGGATGGACGGCGCGGTGACCACCTCGCCCTTGCCCTTCTCGAACAACAGGATGGCCATGCGCTTGCCGATGTTCTCGCGCGAGATGTCGCGCATGATGCGGCCGCCCTTGGCATCCACCGTCAGGTGCACGGCGGGTTCATTGGAGTTGTTGCCGTCGAAGCCGGCCTGTGCATCGGTGAGGCTGTCGCCGGTGAGCACCACCTGGCGGTAGACGATGATGGGCGAGCCGTCGCGTTCCAGGTATTTCTCGCTGCCGAAGGGCACCGGACCGGCGCCACGCAACGCCTCCAGCGCTTCGGTGGACGTGTTCACCATGCGCAGTTCCAGGGTGGCGGTGCGGCCGATGATGTCCTTGGCGCGGGCCGTGTCCTGCACGCCGGGCAACTGCACCACCACACGGTCGGCACCCTGCTGCTGGATCACCGGCTCGGAGGTGCCCAGTTCGTTCACGCGGTTGTGCAGCGTGGTGATGTTCTGCCGGATGGCTGCGTCCTGCACCCGCTTTGCCGCCTCGGGCTTGAGCGAGCCAGACAACTTGAAGTCGGCACCCTCGGCGCTTTCAAGCCATTGCAGGTCGGTCAGTTGCTCGCTCAGCAGTGCCTGGGCCTGCGTGAGAACCGCGCGGTCGCGGAAGCGAACCACCACGTCATTGCCGTCCCGGCTGATACCGGCATGGCGGATGTTCTTGTCGCGCAGCAGGCTGCGCACGTCGCCGGTGAAGGCTTCGGCCTTCTTGGTCAGCGCGGCCTTCATGTCCACCTGCATCAGGAAGTGCACGCCGCCGCGCAAGTCCAGGCCCAGGTACATCGGCAGCGCATGGATGCTGGCCATCCAGGTGGGGCTGCGGCTGATCAGGTTCAGCGCCACGATCCAGGACGGGTTGGCCGGGTCCGGGTTGAGTGCCTTGCTGATGGCGTCCTTGGCCTTGAGCTGCGTGTCGGTGTCGGCAAAACGGGCTTTGACCGAATTGCCGTCCATCTGCACGAAGTCCGCCTTCACTGCGGCTTGGGCGAGCACGCCTTCGATGCGGTTGACCATGGCTGCTTCGAGCTTGACGGTGGCCTTGCCACTGGAGATCTGCACCGCCGGCGCTTCGCCATAGAAGTTGGGCAGTGTGTAGAGCAGCCCGATCACCAGGGCGACGCCCAGCATCAGGTACTTCCACCAGGGGTAGCGATTCATCGTGTCTTCCTTGAATCCCTGGCGTGCGCACGGGCGCGCAGGGTCAGCACGGGCGGCCCGGCGGCAGCGCGCCGGGCCGGTTTGACGGCATCACTTGCCGTAAGTGCCCTTGGGCAGGACCTGAACGACGGCGCCACGCTGGATCTGGATTTCCACGCCGCTGGCCACTTCCACGTGCATGTAGGTGTCGCCGAGCTTGGAGATGCGGCCGATCATGCCGCCCGAGGTGATGACTTCGTCGCCCTTGGCCAGCGCGTCGATCATGGCCTTGGATTCCTTCTGGCGCTTCATCTGCGGCCGGATCATGATGAAGTACAGCACCACGAACATCAGCACCAGCGGCAGCAGGCTCATCAGGCTGGATTCGGGGCCGGCAGCCGCGGGGGCTGTCTGGGCAAAGGCTTCGGAAATGAACACGTGTGGGTCTCCTGGACATCATCGGCAGCGCAGGCGCCCTTGCCGAGTTGAGTGCGGCCGCGCAGGTTGCGCGTTCGCTGTGCGGGCAAACCGCAAATTGTAGGTGCTGACTCCGGGGCATGGCCGCCGGATGCGGCGCACCGTTCAGAACAGCGCCATGCTGAGCTTTCGGCGGTATTGGTCGATCACCGGGTCGGACGGACCGGCTGCGACCTTGCCGGTGAGTTCCAGCGCGCCCTTGGCCTGCTCGGTGTTGGCGCGGGGCGCAGGTTTCGTCATCAGCTCCAGGATCGCCACATAGGTCTTGCGGGCCAACTGCTGGCTCCATTCCTTGTCGCGCATCACGATTTCAAGCAATGCGTCCATCGCGTCGGTGAATCGGCTGCTGGCCATCAGTCCCTGGGCCAGCTCGTAGCGTGCCTCGAAATCGCGGCGATTGGCTGCGATGGCAGCCTCCAGTTCGCTGGCAGGGCGGAGGCTGGCCGCGCGCTCGCAGGCGGCCAGCCACAGGCCGATCGCAGAAAGCCGCGCATCGAGCATGGCCTTGCTGGCCACGGGCTCGAAGGCATGGCGCGCTTGTGCGGTGCGACCCGTTTCCAGCAGCAGCTTGAGGTAGTCGTAGCGCGCGGTGTCGTTGGCCGGGTCCACGGCCACGGCCTGCTGCAGTTTGGCCAAAGCCGCCTCGAAGTCGCCCTCGGCCTCCAGCGCTTCTGCCTCGATGGTCTCGGCCTCGGCTTCCATCGCCTCTGCGCTGGGCACGTGCCGGTCCAGGAACTCGCGCACTTGCGACTCCGGTACCGCACCGACGAAACCGTCCACGGGCTGACCCTGGTGAAACAGCACACAGAACGGGATCGAGCGCACGCCAAAGGCCTGGCTCAACTGGCCCGCGATCTCGGGCTGTTCATCGCTGTTGAGCTTGGCGAGCTTGAAGCGTCCGCCGTAGTCCGCTTCCACCTTGTCAAGGATCGGCCCCAGGGATTTGCAGGGCCCGCACCAGGGGGCCCAGATGTCCAGCAGAACCGGCTGCTGCATCGAGGCCTGGATCAGGTCGGACTCGAAGTTCTGCAAGGTGATGTCGTTCATGTCGGTCGTCTTGGTTCGGTGATGTAAGGCAGTGCGCGAAAGGGGCGAGATGGGGGCGGCGTCCTACAATGCAAGGCTTTTTCCCCACGATCCGGAGCCACCCTTGTCCAGCAGCTCATTGCCCCCGTCGGGCGTCCAGGTCGCCAGGCCCGAGGGCCTGGCCCGAACCGCCGAAGCAACTCCGCTGGGCTCGGAGCCGGGTGTGCGGGTCGGCGTGCTGATGGGATCGTCCAGCGACTGGGAAACCATGCAGCATGCGGCCACGATTCTCGCCGAGTTTGGCGTGGCCCACGAGTGCCGTGTGGTCTCGGCCCACCGCATGCCCGACGACATGTTCGCCTACGCTGAAAGCGCTGCCGCTCGCGGGCTGGTGGCCATCATTGCCGGAGCGGGTGGCGCGGCGCACCTTCCGGGCATGTTGGCGGCCAAGACCACGGTGCCGGTGCTCGGAGTGCCGGTGCCCAGTCGGCACCTGTCGGGTGTGGATTCACTGCACTCGATCGTACAGATGCCCAAGGGCATCCCCGTGGCAACCTTTGCCATCGGCTCAGCCGGGGCGGCCAATGCCGCCTTGTTTGCCGTGGCCATGCTGGCCACCTCGGATGCCGCACTGCGCGTCAGGCTCGACGCCTTTCGCGCCAGGCAGACCGAAGCCGCGCGCGCCATGTCGGAGGCTCTGAAATGAGCGGTCGCCTGCTGCCTGGTGCGACCTTGGGCGTCATGGGGGGTGGCCAACTCGGCCGCATGTTCGTGCAGTCCGCTCAAGCCATGGGCTATTTCACGGCGGTGCTGGACCCGGATCCCACGTCGCCGGCCGGCATGGTGGCCCACTACCACGTACAGGCCGACTATCTGGACGAGCAGGGCCTGGCGCAGTTGATGCAGCGTTGTGCGGCGATCACCACCGAGTTCGAGAACGTGCCCGCATCAGCGCTGGTCACCCTCGGGGCCCACCGGCCCACGGCACCCGGCGCCGACGCGGTGGAAATCTGCCAGGACCGGGCCCTCGAGAAGGCGCAATTCCGCCGCTGCGAGGTGCCGTGTGCGCCGCATGCACTGATCGAGACGCTGGCGCAGGCAGAGGCTGTCTCGCCCGAGTTGCTGCCCGGCATCTTGAAGACCGCCCGGCTGGGCTACGACGGCAAGGGCCAGGTCGGTGCGGCCGATCTGGCCGGCCTGCAAGCTGCATGGTTGGCGCTGGGCAGTGTGCCTTGCGTGCTGGAAAAGCGCCTGCCGCTGCACCGCGAGCTGAGTGTCATCATCGCCCGCGACGCGTTGGATGACGTGGTGCACTTCCCTGTACAGCAGAACCTGCACATCGATGGCATCCTGTCGGTCACGCAAGTGCCTGCACCCGACGTGCCGGCCGAGACTCAACGGCAGGCCATCGACGCTGCGGGCCGCATTGCCCGGTCGATGGGGTACGTCGGGGTGCTGTGCGTCGAGTTCTTCGTGCTCGACGATGGCTCGCTGGTGGCCAACGAGATGGCGCCGCGACCCCACAATTCCGGGCACTACAGCATCGACGCTTGCGACCTGAGCCAATTCGACCTGCAAGTGCGCACGCTGGCGGGGCTGCCCCTGGTGGCGCCGCGGCAACATTCCGCCGCCGTGATGTTGAACCTGCTGGGCGACCTGTGGTTCACCAGCGGCGATGTGGCTCGCACACCCGATTGGGCCGGTGTACTGGCGCTGCCTGGCGTGCACCTTCACCTCTACGGCAAGGCCAATGCGCGCAAGGGCCGCAAGATGGGGCACCTCACCGTCACGGCGGCCGATGCCTCCCAGGCGATGGCCGTGGCCCGACAGGTGGCGCAGCGGCTGGGTCTGCCTGGTCTCTGAGCGCGATGCCGGTTCTCGATGGTTTGGATGCCCGTGCGGTCGACGCTGCGGCGCACGCATTGGCCGCCGGCCAACTTGTCGCCCTGCCCACGGAAACGGTGTACGGCCTGGGGGCGCGGGCGGACGACGATGCCGCTGTCGCACGCATCTTTGCCGCCAAGGGCCGACCGGCCGATCACCCCTTGATCGTGCATGTGGCCGGCTTGGCTCAGGCGCAGGCCTTTGCCGCGCGCATTGAAGGCGCGGCGCTGCGCCTGGTACAGGCCTTCTGGCCGGGCCCGGTGACCGTCATCGTGCCGCGAGCGCCCGGTGTGGCGACGGCATCGGCCGGCGGCCAGGACACGATCGGCCTGCGCTGCCCGTCGCACCCGGTGGCGCACCAACTGCTGCGGCGATGTGCCGAGCTCGCCGTGCCCGGCATCGCGGCACCCAGTGCCAACCGCTTCGGGCGCATCAGCCCCACCACGGCGGCGCATGTGGCCGAGGAGTTTGGTGCCGACCTTCCCATCCTGGATGGCGGCGCATGCGAGGTGGGCATCGAATCGACCATCGTGGACTGCAGTCGCGCCCGGCCCGTGCTGCTGCGTCCTGGCGTGCTGACCCGTGCCGAGTTGGAGCGCGTGTTGGGCGAACCTTTGCTCGACCGTGATGAGCAGGCGCCGCGGGCCTCGGGCACGCTGGACTCACACTACGCGCCAAGTGCCCGCCTGCGGCTGGTGGACCTCGTCAACCTGCCCGCAGCGCCGCAAAGCGGAAACACGCTGGCGGTATATTCCCGCACCGGCGCGGCACTGCCCGCGGGCGCCCGGTGGCTGCAGATGCCGTCGGATCCGGTGCTGGCGGCACGCGCACTGTTTGCAGCGCTGCGGGCCTTGGACACACCGGGCACCTCGCAGATCTGGGTGGAGCAGCCGCCGAACGTGCCCGAATGGGAAGGTGTTCGCGACCGCCTCAAGCGCGCGGCGGCAGCGGGCTGAAACCTTGCGCGAGAGCGCCTGAAATGGAATCGAGATGACTGTGTTTTCTGAACTGCGTCGCACGGCCAGCCGATGGCTGATCCCGACCCTGGTGTCTGGCGCCTTGGCCGCCACGCTGGTGGCCTGCGGCGGTGGCACCTCCCAGGTGCATGCCTTCGTGCCCGCGCGCTTGATCGTGCTGGGCGACGAAAGCAGCCTGATCCTCGACGACGGATCCAGCAACGGCAAGAAGTACAGCGTCAACGGGCTGGATGCCACGCCGACGCGGGACTGCTTGTTGCTGCCGCTGTGGTCACAGGCTCTGGCCAGCCACTACAACTTTGTCTTTGCCGAATGCAACAAGGCGGCGGCCACACCGCAGGCCTTCATCCGCGCCAAGCTGGGGGCCACGGTGGACGGCGCCGGAACGGGTCTCGCAGCCCAGTTGGCGGCCCAGTCAGCGTCCGGCTCGGCGGTGCAATCCGGTGATCTGGTGTCGGTGATGCTGGGGGCCAATGACGTGCTCGAACTGTCCGACAAGGTCGCCGCGGGCACCATGACGGCCGACGCGGCCGTCGCCGAAGTGCGCGCTCGCGGGGCTCGCCTGGCCGATCAGATCAATGCGGTGCTGGCCACTGGCGCGCGCGCCATCGTGTCCACGGTGCCGGACATGGGCTTGAGCCCATATGCCCTGGAACAGGACAAGGTTGCCGCCGGCAGCGCTGCACGCCTGTCGACGCTGAGCTTCGAATTCAACGCCAGGCTGCGCACCGGCATCGATCCCAACCGCTTCGATGGCCGCAACTACGGGCTGGTGTTGGCCGACGACATCGTGCAGGCGATGACCCGTTTTCCGACCAGTTACGCCCTGAACAATGTGGTGGCCAGCGTTTGTGCCGTGTCCTTGCCCGAATGCACCAGCGCCACCGCCGATCTGGTGGCCACCGATGCCACGGCACTGAATTATCTGTGGGCCGACGACCGGCACCTGGCCCCGACCGCACATTCGTACATCGGCACCCAAGCGGTCTCGCGCGCGGCGAACAATCCGTTCTGATCCTCGACCGCGCCAAGCCGGCACGCCCGCGTTGCGGGTAAGCCCCGTCCAGCGGATCGCATGGGCACTCCTATAGTCGTTGCACTTCGAATCGAACGCTGGTTCGCTTTACGGTACCGGGCTGCCTGGCCCGAATGATGAGGGGATGCGCATGAAGATGATCCGACGTTGGGGCCCGTCGCTGCTGGCGACCGTGCTCCTGGCTGCTTGCGGTGGTGGCGATGGCCCGGTGCCTGGCAGTGGTTCTCCGGCTGGCGCGCCGACCACCAAGGGCGCGTTCGCTGCCGTGGTGTCGTTCGGTGACAGCATCAGCGATATTGGCGCCTATGCGCCGGCGACCTCGCTCAGCGGCAATGGCGCCGCGCCCTACATGGGCGGCAAGTTCACCACCAACGGCGCCACTGGGACCGTCTGGGTAGAGAATATCGCGGCCTCGCTCGGCCTGGCCATCACGCCGGCAGAGGTGGGTTTTGCAGGCGCTTCGGTGAAGTGCCCTGCCGCTGCGGTGAGTGCGGCCTTGGCGGGGACCTGCACCGGCTATGGCCAGGGCGGGTCACGGGTCACGGATCCGAACGGCATCGGCAAGTCCGGTGGCGCATTGACCGCGCCCGTGGTCACGCAAATCACCAACCACATCACGCGTTTCGGGGGCTTCAAGTCCAGTGACCTGATCCTGGTCTTTGCGGGAAGCAACGACGTGTTCACCCAGTTCGGCACCTTCGTGGCCAAGGCGACACAGATTCAGACCGACGCTGCACAGGGCAAGCTCAGTGCCGACGCGGCCAATGCTGCGCTGTTCGAGGCCCAGACCGTCGCACAAGCCGGCATGAAGCAGGCTGCGCTCGAATTGTCGGGCTACGTGAAGACGCAGATCCTGGCCAAGGGCGGCAAGTACGTGGCGGTGCTGGCCTTGATCGACATCGCCGGCACGCCGTTCGGTGCCACGGTGCCACCGTCGGTCAAGCCGGTGCTGACCGATCTGTCGCGCATCTTCAATCTGTGGCTGCGCGATGGCCTGACGGACCAACCGGTGCAGATTGTCGATACCTTCGCCTTGGTTGCGGACCGCTTGACCAATGCCAGCAAGTACGGCATCACCAACACCACGGGCATGGCTTGCAGTGCCGCCAAGATCTCGGTGTTGACGGGCGGCAAGATCACCGACGGATCGTCGCTGTTCTGCAATGCCACGCCCGGTGCGCCGTTCAATGGCCTGACCGCTGGCGCGGACGCGAACACCTGGTATTTCGCCGACAGCGTGCACCCCACCACCGGTGGCCACAAGGTGCTCAGCGACGCCATCATCGCGCAGCTCAAGTCCTATGGTTGGCTGTGACAGCGCCATGGTGCACAGGAGAAACAACATGAGTTTCAAGTTCCAAGTTGTCGCGGCGCTGTTGGGCGCCACCCTGGTCGGGACCGCTGCCCAGGCACAGGAAAATGTCGTGAAGTTCGGCATCACCCGATACGGCACGCATTCAAAGACCACCGGAGTGGTGGGCATTGGCGTGCCACCGGGGGCCGATGCCAGCACCGGCGACGCCACCACGGTGATCGGGGTCTATGAGCGCCTGATCCGTCCGAATGTCGGGGTCGAGCTGGTGTTGGGTGTGCCGCCCAAGATCACCGGCACCGCCACGGGATCGGTGGCTTTTCTGGGCGAGGTGCTCTCTGCGCGGAATGTGGCGCCCACCGTGCTGTTCAACTATCACTTTGGTGAAGCCGCCGATGCAGTGCGCCCCTATGTGGGCGTCGGGGTCAACTACACGCGCTTCACGAGCATCAAATCCAAGCTGGCGCCACAGGTCCAAATGAGCGACTCGGTGGGGCTTGCTGTCCAGGCCGGTGTGGACTATTGGTTCAACAAGCAGTGGGGCATGTTCGCCAGCATCGCGTCGCTGCAGGTCAAGAGCGACCTGGTGGCCGCGGGCAGCACCGTGATCCAGACCACGATTGACTTTCGTCCAATCGTCTATTCGGCAGGTCTGAGCTTTCGATTCTGACGCGCTGGGGCGCTGCCGCCTGTCTCGCAGCCCACCATGGCGGGGCTGTTTCCCAAGATGGGACGGCTACACTGCGCGCCGCGATGCAACCCTGCCTGCTGGCCATAGACACTTCCACCGAGCGCATGGCGCTGGCGTTGTGCTGGCCGGGTGCCGATCTCACTCGCGTGGAGGCCGGTGGTGCGGCGTCTTCGGCGCGCCTGCTGCCCTTGGCGCAGGAACTGCTGCACCAAGCGGGACTGGGCTTCGCGCAGCTGGATGCGATTGCCTTTGGCGCTGGCCCGGGCGCCTTCACCGGATTGCGCACGGCATGTGCCGTGGCCCAGGGCCTGGCATTCGCCCATGGCCGCCCCGTGCTGCCCCTGGACAGCCTGATGCTGGTGGCGCAGGACGCGGCAGGCCAGGGGCTGCCCGCTTCCAGGGGCGATGGACCGATCTGGGTGGCGATGGACGCGCGCATGGACGAGGCCTATGCGGCCGCCTATCGGCGGGTGGCCGGCACATGGTGTGTGGTCGAGCCGCCCGCGCTCTACACCTTGCCCGCCCTGGCCGTACGCTGGGCCGCCAACCCGCCCGAAATGGTGGCGGGCAGCGCCATCGAGGCCTTTGCCGAACGCCTGCCGTTCGGCCCGGCGCGGCTCGTGCCGCGAGAGCGTGATCGAGGCGCAGCGTTGGCGGTGCTCTGCCGCCAGGCCTGGGCGCTGGGCCAGGGCCTTGCGGCGGACCAGGCCCTGCCGCTGTACCTGCGCGACAAGGTGGCACTGACCACCGACGAGCGTGCCCGCGCTGCCGCGGCGAAGGCCTGAAATCGGCGCGATCGATGGGCGAGCAGCTGACGAGCATGACCGTGGACGACCTGGACCGCGTGCTGGCCATCGAGGTCATGGCCTACAGCCACCCGTGGACCCGTGGCAACTTCATCGATTCGCTCGCTGCCGGTTATCTGGCCTGGCTGCGCACGGATGCCGACGGTCGCTGCATCGGTTACTGTGTGGCCATGCCGGGATTCGAAGAAATGCATCTGCTCAACCTCACCGTGGCGCCGTCCGCACAGCGGCGCGGGCACGCCCGCGCCATGCTGCAGACGCTGTGCGACACCTGCCGCGCGCAGGCCTTGCCGATGCTGTGGCTGGAAGTGCGCCAGGGCAACGAAGTGGCGCGTCAGTTGTACCGCCGCTTCGGCTTCGAGACCGTGGGACTGCGGCGCGACTACTACCCGGCCGGACACGGCCGCCGCGAAGATGCCGTGGTCATGCGCCTGGCCATCCCCCGGAGCAACGATGCGCTGGTCTGAGCGGCACCAGGCGATGCTGCGCGAGATGGGCATCGCGCTGTGGCAGCCTGCCGACGACCCTGCACGCGAGATCCCGACCACTGCCGAGGTCGCGGCCGCGGCCACCGAGCTTGATCCGCAGTCGCCGCCGGGGCTGGTCGCACCGGCGGCACCCATGCCTTTGCCGGTGCGCGAGCCGATCACGCAGGAGGCGAAGCTTGGTGCGCTCGACTGGCCGACACTGCGCGATGAAGTGGCAGCGTGCACGGCCTGTGGACTGTGCAGGACACGCACGCAGACCGTCTTCGGGGTTGGCAACGAACACGCCCATTGGTTGATCGTTGGCGAGGCGCCCGGCGAGCAGGAGGACCTGCGCGGCGAGCCGTTCGTGGGTGCAGCGGGGCGACTGCTCGACCGCATGCTGCTGGCGCTGGGACTGACACGTCAGCCGGCCGAGGCCGACCAGCAGGTCTACATCGCCAACACGCTGAAGTGTCGGCCGCCGCGCAACCGCAACCCCGAGCCGCAGGAGCTGGCGCAATGCATCCCGTTCCTGGAGCGCCAGGTGGCCCTGGTTCAGCCCAGGGTGGTGCTGGCCATGGGCCGCTTTGCGGTGCAGGCCCTGCTCGGCAGTGACGAGCCGATCGGCCGCCTGCGCGGGCGGGTGCACGATTGGCACGGGCGGCCGCTGGTGGTGACCTACCACCCTGCCTACCTGCTGCGGCAACCCACCGAGAAGGCCCGTGCATGGGCCGACCTGTGCCTGGCAGCCGAAGCGCTGGACAAGGTCAACGCCCTCTGAGCGGGCCGGGCCGAGTCCGCTGGCGCGTGGCCGCCGGTATCATGCGGGCTCTCCGGCATGGGGGTGTCCGCTTGGCCGACTCGTTAGGCTCTGACAATCGTGATGAACAGGTGCTGCCCGTTACGACGGCCCGGCCACCAAGCCTTGCTCCGCTCGCAACGCCCGACCCGGCGGCAGCGCTGCAAGCGGTGCGATCCGAACTGGAGCGGCTGCGCCTGTTGGCCGACAACGTCCCCGCACTGATTGCCTACTACGAGCGCGACGGCTACATCTGCGCCTACGCCAATCGACCGTATGCCGAGACCTTTGGCCAGACGGTCGAGTCCATCGTCGGGCTCACTTTTGCGCAGGTCATCGGTGATGAGGCCGCCCGCATCATCCAGCCGCAAGTCGATGTGGTGCTGACGCAGGCCCGCACGGTGTCTTACGTGCGGCAGGTGGTTCGGCCGGCGGGCGAAACGGTCTGGATGGAAGTGAGTCTGGTGCCGCACCGCATTGGCGACGGGCCCGTGGTGGGGGCCTTTGTGCTGATCAGCGACATCACGCGGCATCGCGAAGCGGAGAACGCGGCGCGCGAGAGTGAGGAACGCCTGTCCAAGTTCATGGACGCGTCGGTGGAGGGCATCGCCTTCCACAAGAACGGCTACGTCACTGACGTGAACGCGCCCATTGCCGCACTGGTGGGGCTGACGCCGGAGCAGATGCGCGGGCGCTTCGTGCTCGACTTCGTCGCGCCAGAGCATCTGGCGCGGGTGAAGCGGGGCCTGGCCGAAGGCGGCGAGGTGCCCTACGAGGCCGCCATCCTCGACCGTGACGGGCGCTCCATCGCCGTGGAGTTCATTGTGCGCACCACGCATCGCGCCGGCGAGGAACTGCGCATGGTGGTCGTGCGCGACGTGAGGGACCGCCTCGCCGCGCGTGAGCGCATCCGCTACCTGGCCATGCACGACGCGCTGACCGGGCTGCACAACCGGGGCGCCTTCCTGGAAATGCTGGAAGACAGATTGAACGAACACCGCGCTGCCGGGCAGGCCCTGGCGCTGATGTTCGTTGACCTGGACCACTTCAAACGCGTCAACGACACGCTGGGACACCTGGCCGGCGATGCGCTGTTGCGCGACGTGGCGCAGCGCGTGCGCGACCTGCTGCCGCCGCAGGCCGTGGCGGGCCGGTTCGGCGGCGACGAGTTCGTGGTGTTGATGCCGCACGTGGCTGCGCGCCAGGCGGTGCAGGACCTGGCAGAGCAGGTGCGCGGCGCGGTGTGCGAACCCTTGCAGGTGGATGGGCACACGGTGCAGGTCACAGCCACCATCGGGCTGGCCATGTTTCCGCAGGACGGCCAGGTGTCGGACGAGCTGCTGCGCCATGCCGACGTCGCCTTGTATGCAGGCAAGGACGAGGGCCGCGGCGGCATCGGTTTCTATACCGGCCCCGACCGTCGCGCCCGCCCGCCCCAGGGACCGCAGGGCGGTGGGGCCGGTTAGCTGCCCGCTGCGCTCGGCGCCGTGGCCGACGAGGTCGTGGCCTACTTCTTGGCCGCCTTCACAGGACGGGTCCACCCGCTGAGCGTGACTTGCTTGGCGCGCGCCACGGTCAGCTGGCCCGGCGGCGTGTCCCTGGCGATGGTGCTGCCGCCACCCACCGTACCGCCGGCACCGATGTTCACAGGCGCCACCAGCACGCAGTTGGAGCCGATGTGCACGTCCGCGCCGATCACCGTGCGGTGCTTGTTGGCCCCGTCGTAGTTGGCGGTGATGCTGCCGGCACCGTAGTTCACCCGCTCGCCCACGGTGGCGTCGCCCAGGTAGGCCAGGTGGTTGGCTTTGGCACCACGCGCCAAGGTGGAGTTCTTCACCTCGACGAAGTTGCCGATGTGCACCTCCGGCCCCAGCTCCGCGCCGGGGCGCAGCCGCGCGTAAGGCCCGATCAACGCGCCGGCGCCAACCCGCGCGCCTTCGATGTGGCTATAGGGGTGGATGACCGCGCCGGCCTCGATCACTGCGTCGCGGATCACGCAATGCGCACCGATGCGCACCTCGGCTCCCAAGGTGACGTGGCCTTCGAAGATGCATCCCACGTCGATCTCAACGTCCTGCCCCACATTCAACTGGCCGCGCAGGTCAAAGCGCGCTGGGTCGGCCAGGCGCACGCCGGATTCCAGCAGGCCCTCGGCCTGGCGCTTCTGCAAGCGGCGCTCCAGGTCGGCCAGCTGCAGCGGGCTGTTCACGCCCAGCACTTCGGTCTCGTTGGGCGCCGCGCTGGCCACCACGGGCACACCTTCAGCGACCGCCATGGCCACGATGTCGGTGAGGTAGTACTCACCCTGCACGTTGTCGTTCTTCAGGGCGGCAACCCAGCGTTTGAGCTGAGTGGTCGGGGCGGCCATGATGCCGGTGTAGATCTCGCGGATCTGGCGCTGCTCTGGCGAGGCGTCCTTGTGCTCGACGATGCCCAGCACATGTCCTCCCTGCGCAATGGGGGCGCGCACGATGCGACCGTAGCCGGTGGCGTCGTCCAAGACGATGGTCAGCAGGGCCAGTTTCGAGCCCCCGCAGGCATCCGCCAGTGCCTTGGCCGTGTCGGCGCCAATCAACGGCACATCACCGTTCAGGATCAGGGTGGTGCCTTCATCGGCCAGGAGGGGCGCCACCTGCTGGATGGCATGCCCGGTGCCCAACTGGGGCATCTGTCGCACCGAGCGCGCGCCGCTGCTGGCAATGGCATGCTCCACCTCGGCGGCACCGTGGCCGGTGATCACCGTCGTGGGGTGGGCACCCAGCTGTGCGGTGGTGTCGAGCACATGTTGCAGCAAGGTCTTGCCTGCCAGCTTGTGCAACACCTTGGGCAGGCGGGATTTCATGCGGGTACCCTTGCCCGCTGCCATGATGACGATGTCGATGGTCATGAGGTTGCCGATGAATAGCAGAAGAGGCTGGATGGTGGGATTGGTGCTGCCCTGGCTGGTGGGCTGCAGCTCCGTGCGCCTGACCTATGGGCAGGGCCCGATGCTGGCGTATTGGTGGCTGGACAGCTATGCGGATTTCAACAGCGAACAGACGCCGCGGGTGAAGGCGGCGCTGGACGACTGGTTCAGCTGGCATCGTGCCACCCAGCTGAGCGACTACGCGGCCCTGATGGCGACGGCGCAGCGACTGGCTGTGGACAACGTCACGCCCGCCCAGGTCTGCCGTTTCACGCACTCGGCTGAGCTGCGCTTGTCCAGCGCCTTCGATCCTGCCATGGCGCCTGCGGCCGAGATCCTGCGCACACTGAGCACGACCCAGGTGCGCCACCTCGAGCAGCGCTTCAACAAGGGCAACGAAGAGTGGCAGCGCGATCACCTGCGAGGCTCGGCCATCGAGCGCCGTGAGGCTGCCGCCAAGCGCTGGGTGGATCGCGCCGAATCGGTCTACGGCGCGCTCGACGATGCGCAGCGCAAGCTGGTGGCGACCGGCCTGCAGGCTTCGCCCTATGACGCCAAGGCCTGGTTCGAAGAGCGGCGGGCTCGGCAGTTGGACGCACTGCGCACGCTGCGGCAACTGCTGACCGACCGTACCGATCAGCCGGGCACCGAAGCCGCCTTGCGGGCGATGGCGCTGCACCTGGTGCAATCGCCAAGGGCCGACCACCGTACATTGAAGGAGCGCACCGACCAAGCCCAATGTGCGCTGATCGCCCAGTTGCACAACTCTACGAGCGCCACGCAACGTCAGCGTGCGGTGAAGCAGTTCAAGTCGTGGGAAGACGACCTTCGAACGCTGGCGGCCGAGGCCACACCGGTCAAGGGTTCAGCGGTACTGTCACCTGGCGGGGGCTGATGCCCGTGGCCGGGAAATCCATCAGCGCGGCGCGGTACAGCGGCGCCAGGGCGGCGCCGAGGTTGCTGCTCAGCGCTTCGCTGCTGGCGCGGGCCTCGTAAAGTGGCTTGTTGCTGACGCGGTCGCGGATCAAGACGGCCACCTCGCGGTCGTAGCGGGGCGGTTCCATGCGCCAGCCGGCACCCCAGATCGGACCATGCCAGGCACCGCCACGCCGAACGCCGAAGCCCCCATGCCACCAGAATGGGTCGTTCCAGGGCCCGGCATCGCTGCGGCTGAGGCGCGCGCCGACCTGCACCAGCAAATCCGGTTCGGCACCGGCCGGCACGGGCCGAAAGCCGGCTCGCGCCAAGGCAGGCGCAGCAGCGTCTTCCAGCACCTGTTGGGTCTGCCCAGCCGCCTGTTGCGACGGCAGGCGCTCGAAGGCATAGGTGCCCGCGGCGCGGCCCGCGGGCCAATCGCCATAGGTCGACACTTCGGCTGAAAACTGGTTCATCGTCGCGCAGCCGCCCGCGGCCACGACAGCACCCACCATCACCAGGGCCAGCAGGCCTCGCAGCATTCCGCGTCGCATCACCACACCTCACTCATCCAGCCGCAAGCGCACCACCGGCCTTGCAGGCGTGCTGCCATCATCGTCTTCATCGAAGGCCTTGTCACCCTGTGGGTCGGCCAGGCCGGTGGGTTTGATGCTGGTGAAAGGGAACAGCTTGCGGTCCATCATGTGCGACAGGGTGATGTTGCCCATGGCAGTGAACATGTTGTCGATGCGGCCCGGGTATTGGCGCTCCCAGCCGTGGATCATGGCCTTGATCTGCACGCGCTGAAGCTGGTCCTGGCTGCCGCACAGGCTGCAGGGAATGATGGGGAACTCGCGGTGCCGGGCCCAGCGCTCCAGGTCGGTCTCGGCCACGAAGGCCAGCGGGCGGATCACCGTGTGGCGGCCGTCGTCGCTGACCAGCTTGGGCGGCATGCCCTTCATGCGGCTGCCGAAGAACATGTTCATCAGCAGCGTGACCACCATGTCGTCGCGGTGGTGGCCGAGGGCGATCTTGGTGGCACCCAGCTCCCCCGCCACGCGGTAGAGGATGCCGCGCCGCAGCCGCGAGCACAGGCTGCACATGGTCTTGCCCTCGGGCACCAGTTTCTTGACGATGCTGTAGGTGTCCTGGTTCTCGATGTGGAAGGGCACGCCGCGCGACTGCAGGTACTCGGGCAGGATGTGGGCCGGAAAGCCGGGCTGCTTCTGGTCCAGGTTGACAGCGACGATGTCGAAGCGAATGGGTGCGCGCTGTTTGAGTGACAGCAGGATGTCCAGCAATGCGTGGCTGTCCTTGCCGCCGGACAGGCACACCATCACCTTGTCGCCGTCTTCGATCATGTTGAAGTCGGCAATGGCCTGGCCCACCTGGCGGTGCAGGCGCTTGCTCAGCTTGTTCATCTCGAAGGCCTGCTTCTTGGCGGCCTTGTCCTCCAGCGCGGCGTCGGGCGGATCAGTGAGCGTGGTCATGTGGTGGCCTTCATGCCAAACACCTCGCAGCCCACCGCTTTGCAGTCGGGGTAGACGTCGGGCTTTTCGGTGGACACGCGCGCGGCGCGCACCTGGGGATGCGCCAGCATCAGTTTGAGCACGTCGTCCACCAGCGTCTCCTGCAGGTGGATGTGCCCGCGCGAGACGCGCCTGGCAATGCTGCTGCGAATGAAGTCGTAGTCGAGCACCTCGTGCAAACGATCCTGCGTCGGTGTCGACAGCGCCAGAGGCACGAACAGATCCACGTTGATCAGCACGCGCTGTTCGCCACGCTTCTCGAACTCGTGCACGCCGATGTTGATGCGCACCTCGTAATCGCGCAGGAACAGCCGGCGGCAGTCCATCAGGCTGGGGTGGGCGAGCAGGGTGTGCATGTCAGTTCTTCGTCTGGGCCAGGAACAGCACGTCGCGTGGCTGCGCCTGCAGGTGCTGGCCGCCATCCACCAGCAGCGTGGTGCCGGTGATGGCGGGCGACTCGAGCAGGAAGCGCACGGCACTGGCCACATCGGCCGGCGTGGACGAGCGCTGCAGCGGCGTGAGCCGGTGTGCGGTGGCGAATTCATCGGCCGTCATCGCACCAGACAGCAGGGTGACGCCCGGTGAGACGGCGCAGACCCGCAGCGTGGGCGCCAAGGCCTGCGCCAGCAACGTGTTGGCCGCTTCCAGTGCGGCCTTGGACAGCGTGTACGACAGGTAGTCGGGGTTTGGGTTGGCGAGCTTCTGATCGAGCAGGTTGACCACACAGCCTTGCGCGCCACGCGACACCAGGTGCTCGTGCAAGGCGCGGGCCAGCAGGATGGCGGGCGCCGTGTTGGCGCGCCAGTGTCGGTCCATGCCCTGCACGCTGAAGCTGACCACGTCGTCGTACTCGAACAGCGAGGCGCTGTTCACCACCGCGTCCAGACGGCCACAGCGCAGCAGCACGGCGGGCACCAGTGTTTCGCAGGCGCTGGCGTCGGCCAGGTCCACGCGAAACACCTCGGCTTGCGCGCCCAACACCCGAGCATCGACGGCGGTCTGCTCGGCCTCGGCGAACGAGCGATGGCAGTGCAGCGCGATGTCCCAGCCGTGCGCCGCAAGGTCGAGTGCGATCGCACGGCCGATGCGGCGCGCGGCGCCCGTCACCAGGGCCAAGGGGCGGGGTGCGTTCAGGTTGCCGGCAGGGGCGAGGTGCAGGGATGTGGACATGGTTTCTACAATGCCGAGATGCAAACGGCGAGCCAACCCGACAGTGTATCGACCCGCCTGGCGGCGGTGATCCACAAGGCCATCGCTGCGAACGGCGGCTGGTTGCCCTTTGATCGGTTCATGGCGCTGGCCCTGTATGCCCCAGGCCTGGGCTATTACGCCAATGGGGGTGCCAAGTTCGGAGCCATGCCCAGTTCGGGCAGCGATTTCGTCACCGCGCCCGAAATGTCGCCGCTGTTCGGTCGGGCGCTGGCGGTGCAAGTGGCCGAGGCGCTGGTGCACAGCAACACGCGCCAGGTGCTGGAATTCGGCGCCGGCACCGGTGCGCTGGCCGAGCAACTGCTCGGCGCGCTCGACGCGCTGGGACCTGCGGGGGTGAGCTACCGCATCGTCGATCTGTCTGGCGAGCTGCGCGCGCGACAGCAAACCCGGCTGGCCCGTTTCGGCGCCCGGGTGCAGTGGCTGGATGAACTGCCCGAGCGGATCGAAGGCGTGGTCGTGGGCAACGAGGTTCTGGACGCGATGCCGGTGCAACTGCTGCACTTCGACGGCACGCGGTGGTTCGAGCGCGGTGTGGCCATCGCCGGTGGTGGCTTTGCTTGGCAGGACCGCTCCACGGCACTGCGCCCGCCGGTGCAGGCCGGCTTCGTGCCCGACACGTTGACTGAAATCCACCCCCAGGCGCAGGCTTGGACGGACACCTTGACGCGCCGGCTGCAGCGCGGCGTGGCACTGTTGATCGACTATGGCTTTCCCGAAGCCGAGTACTACCTGCCGCAGCGGCGCACCGGCACCCTGATGTGCCACCGCGCGCACCGCGCCGACACCGACCCGCTCGCCGACGTGGGGTTGAAGGACATCACCGCGCACGTGGACTTCACCGGCATCGCGCTGGCCGCTCAGGACGCCGGTGCCGAGGTACTGGGCTACACCTCGCAGGCGCGCTTTCTCATCAACTGCGGCATCGCCGGCATGATGCAGGCCGCCACCTTGCCCGAGCGGGCGATGGCGCAGCGGCTCGTCACCGAGCATGAAATGGGCGAGTTGTTCAAGGTGATCATGTTGGCGCGCGGCTGCAGCTTCGAGCCCGTCGGCTTCGCGGCCGGCGATCGCAGCCACCGACTCTGAGAGGCTGTGAGCAATTCGATCATGCCCGCTCATCACGCCAGAAGGCGCCTAGATCGGACGCCTTCTGGCGCGCCGCTCGGCCACGCTCGAAATACTCACAGCCTCTGAGCCGACATGCGCTGGATGCTCATCTTCCTGATTGCGTTCCTGCTCTTCAACGGCCTGAAGGGCTGGCTGCAGCGCATCGGCCTGGGCAAGTTGCCGGGAGACATCCACCTGAAGTGGCGGGGCCGCGAGCTATACCTGCCCTTCACCTCCAGCCTGTTGCTCAGCTTCGTGGCCATGGCCATCGGGCTGTTGGTCTGAGGGGCAGGCGCTCCGCCGCGCTGCCCGCGATCAGGCGCTGTGCGGCCCCGTCTGCAGCCAGGCCTCGATGGCCTGCGCCCGGGCGTGGTGAATGCGCTCGCCGATCTGCGGGCCGGCAAGGCCCTGCGTTGCAGCCAGTTGCGCGACCTGTGCTGTATCCACCGCCAGCGCCACCTGCAGGGCCGACCACAGGCGTGTGCGCTGCGGGTAGGCGCGATCCTCCAGACCAAGCCGGCCTCGCGCATCGCATTCGCAGGCCAGCAGCAGCTGTGCAAAACGCTCGGGGCGCCGCCACGCGTCGCAACGGTCCAGCAGGCGGACGACGGCCTGGGCATTGAGCGCCTCGCTGCGATGCACATTGCCATGCTCCCGCGCGGTCACGGCGGCAAGTTCGCGGCAATCGGTGGGCACGCGAAGACGTTCGCTCACTCTTGACGCCAGTTTCTCGCTGCGCAGCTCGTGGCCGATGTGCCGAGGCAGCACTTCGGCGGGGGTCGTGCCCTTGCCCAGGTCATGGCACAGGCAGGCGTAGCGCACAGCCAGCGGCGCTTTCAGCACGGCGCATTGGCGCATCACCATCAGCAGGTGTTCGCCCGTGTCCACCTCAGGGTGGTGCACTTCGGGCTGGGGCACGCCCCACAGCCGGTCCAGCTCGGGCAACAGACGCTGCAGGGCATTGGCTTCGCGCAGCATCTGCAGCATGCGCTCGGGGTGATCCTCCATCAGGCCGCGCGACAGCTCCTGCCACACGCGCTCGGGCACCAGGGCGTCGACCTCGCCATCGGCCACCATGCGCCGCGTCAGCGCCAGGGTTTCAGGGGCCACCGTGAAGTCATGGAACCGGGCGGCGAAGCGCGCCAGCCGCAGCAGGCGAACCGGGTCTTCGGAGAAGGCGTCGGACACGTGGCGCAGCACGCGTTGGTGCAGATCGCGTTGGCCACCGCAGGGGTCGATGATCTCGCCGGTGTCTGGGTCTTCCGCGATGGCATTGAGGGTGAGGTCGCGGCGCTGCAGGTCCTGCACCAGCGTGACGTCGGGGGCTGCGTGCACCACGAAGCCGTGGTACCCGCGGCCGGACTTGCGTTCGGTGCGTGCCAGTGCGTATTCTTCGTGGGTAACGGGATGAAGGAAGACCGGGAAATCACGCCCCACGGGCGCATAGCCTGCCGCCACCATGGCCTCTGGGGTGCTGCCCACGACGACCCAATCGCGGTCACCCACCGGGCGGCCCATCAGCTGGTCGCGTACCGCGCCGCCGACGGCATAGACCTTCATCGCTGACGCAGAAAGTGCGCGGCCAATATGTCGATCGATGCGGGCTGGATGCCCAGTGCTGACAAGCCGGGATGCTGATGGGTCGCGACATTGGGCACGCGCATCGACAGCAGGTTGTCTGCCGACATCAGCGGCTCGCCCGGGAGCAGCGACATCGCACCCGCCTGCATGCGCCCCAGCACTTCGGGCAAGGCCAGCACGGGGCGTTCACAACCGGCCATCTGGCCCACGCGCTGGATGATCTCGCGCAGCGTCATCACTTCGGGGCCGGCGCATTCCACCACCGGCAGGATCGCGCGGGTCGGGTCCAGGCAGGCCAGCGCGGCGTCAGCCACGTCGCCCACCCAGACGGGTTGAAACCGGGCATTGGCGCCGGCCAGCGGCAGCACCGGAAACCCGCGCAACAGCCCGGCAAACAGGTTGGTGAAGCGGTCTTCTTCGCCAAAGATCACCGATGGGCGCAGCATGGTCGCCGCCAGACCGCTGCGGCGCCAAATGGTCTCGCCCGCGGCCTTGCTGCGCAGGTAGTGCGAGGGCGCATCGGCGGCCACGCCGAGCGCACTCAGGTGCACCACGCGCGACACGCGTGCCGCCTGGCAGGCTGCGGCCAGCGTGCGGGGCAATTGCACGTGCACCCGATCAAAAGCATTCGGTGTGCCATGCAGGATGGCCACACCATGCACCAGCGCATCGGTGCCTTCCAACAGGGTCGTCATCTGTGCGCCGTCGTGCACGTCGCAGAGCACGAGTTCCACCTGCGGCATCGTTTGCAGGTGTCGGCCCGCCGACAGGCGCCGCGTGGGCACCACCACTCGAACGCCTGGCCAACGCCGGGCCGCCCTGGCGGCCAATGCGCGGCCGACGAAGCCGGTGCCGCCGGTGAGCACGATGCGTTTCATGTGGGCCTTCGGCAGTTGGCAGCTGGCGGGCTGCTCAAGGCAGCTCGGTGTTTGCCGGTGCAGCGCGGGCGTCGCGCGGCCCCACGCCCGTGCCAAGCCGCGCTTTCAGGGACGCGGGTTGGGCCTGGAGCTGCGCGGCATACACGACCGCGTTGGACAGCACCTTCTTGACGTAGTCGCGCGTCTCGTTGAAGGGCACGTTTTCGGCCCAGGCGGCGGTCTCCAGCATCGGCCCATCGCGCCATTTGCGGGGCCGGCCCGGGCCGGCGTTGTAGGCGGCTGCGGCCAGCGCTTGCGAGCCACCCAGGTCGTCCATCACCAGCTTGAGGTAGCCGCTGCCGAGTTGCAGGTTGATGGCCGTTTCGGTCACCTGCTCGGGCCGGTAGCCGTTCAGACCCACGCGTTTGGCCATGTAGCGTGCGGTGGCCGGCATCAGCTGCATCAGGCCGGCCGCGCCCACATGCGAGCGAATCTGCGGCATGAAGCGGGTCTCCTGCCGGATCAGGCCGAACACCAACGCCGGGTCGAGGCCCGCATTGCTGGCGGCCAGTGCGATCTCGTTGCCGAAGGGCATGGGGTAGCGCGTGGCCACGTCGAACTCGGTGCGCGTGCGCTCGCTGGTGTTGATGCAGATCTGCCAGTCCGACGTCTCGCAGGCCAGGCGCGCGGCGGCAATCAGCTCTCGGTCGCTCATGCCGCGCAGCGTGAAGTTCCATTCGCGGCGGGCTTCGTCGCGCAGGCCGATGGCCGCCAGCAACAGGGCGCGGGTGAGGCCCGGCGCGTTGCGGGCCGCGTCGCGCTCGGCCGCCGTGGGTGCGGCGGGCACCGGTGGCAGGCTTGCGGGCTGGCCCAGGTCTTCGGCTGCCAACTGCTGATAGAAGCCCAAGGGCGCGGCGATGGCTTCGAGTGTGCGCCGCGCTTCGGCGCGCTGCTCGTCACCGGCCACGCCGTCCTTGGCCGTGTGGCGCAGCGCGCGCGCACGCCAATAGGCCCAGGTGGCGCTGGTCTGCTCGGCGGCGGTCATGCCGTTCACGGCGTTCAGCACCAGCGGCCAGGATTCGGCCGGGCGCGTGGCGCGAAGGGCCGCACGCACGCCCCAGGCCAGGGTTTCATCGCTCCAGCCGGGGGACCTGATGTCCGCCGAAGGCAACAGCTCCCAGGCGCGGCGGTAGTGGCTCGCCGCATCCGCCGACAGTTTGAAGGCGGCCTGCCTGCCGATGAAAGCCCAGCCCCAGGCGGCCAGCGCCGGAGGCAAGCCGCCGCGACTGCGACCATCGATTTCGGCCGCGGCTGCATCGGCGTCGATGGCCGCCAGGCGCATCACGGCCAGCAGCTTCAATTCCTGCCGATTGCGGGCGATGATGAGGCCGGCACGGCGGATGAAATGGAGCGGCGTGTCGATTGCATCCGCCGCGTCCTTGGCCAGGTTGTCGCCCAGCAGGCCGACGGCGGCGCGGGCCACGCCGGGACGATTGGCCTCCACGGCCAGACGGGCCTTGCGCCAGACGTCGTCGGCACTGAACTTGCGGCTGTCGACCATCGCGGTGGCCAGCAGGTTGCAGCCCTCGTCCATGTCGCGTTGAGCGAGCCAGGCGGTACGGGCGGCATCGCGCACGTCGCGGCCCGCAAGGTGCTCGGTGAGCAACCACCAGCAGGTCACCTCGCGGTCGTCGTTCATTCGAAAGCGCGGGTAGTCCCGGGCGATGTTGGCCCAGTCGCGGCGCCTGCCGAGCTCCAGCAGCCAATCATTGCGCAGCCGATCTTCCACGTAGCTGCCTGGCCAACGGGCGTAGAAGGCCTCCACCTCATCGACCTTGGCTTCGTTGAGGTGGCTGGCCAGGTCCCAGTATTCGACCCAGGGCGTGAGCGGGTGCTGGGCGGCCTGCACGCTGGCGCGCAACGCGGCCAGGCGCGTGCGGTCCTTGCGGCGGGCGGCTTCGCGGGCATCGACGATGGACGCGTCGGAGGCATTGGGCTGGCCAGCGGCGGACACCGGCGTGCTGGTCAGGCAGCAGGCCAGCAGCAGGCCGGCCGCAAGGCGGTTGAGGTGGGGGATGGGAAGGCCGATCATCGAAGGGGGCGCTGCAAGATGGACGCGCAAATCCACTTTAACGCAGCAGCCCAGCTCGCCGTGGACGCCCCTGTCATTGGTTGGGCCTTGAATTGGAGGCCAATCGACCCGTCTATCGCGACTGCGCTCACTTTTTGCGATAGGGTTCCTCGAAGTCGAGGAAGTCCCGTTCAGCCAGCGCTTCCTTCACCCAGGCGGCCACGCCGGGGCTGGCCCAGACTCGGCCAAGGTAAGCGTCTACCGGGGCCGACACCGGCAGCGCATAGGTGCGCATGCGGCCCACCACCGGGGCGAAGTAGGCGTCGGCCACCGAGTAGGCGCCGAACAGGAATGGGCCGCCGCTGGTGTTCAGGGCATCTGTCCACATGGCATCCAGCCGCGCCAGATCGGCGCGTGCGGTGGCCTGCTCGGCCAGCACCTTGGCGCCGACCTCGGGCAGCGAGGCCTCGATGTTCTGCGGGCAGGCGCTGCGCAAGCCGCCGAAGCCCGAGTGCATCTCGGCGCAAAGGCTGCGCGCGCGGGCACGGGCCTGCATGTCGCGGGGCCAAAGGGCGCGGTCCGGAAACTTTTCGGCCAGGTACTCGGCAATGGCCAGTGTGTCCCACACGGTGAACTCCCCATCCACCAGCACTGGCACCTTGGCCACGGGTGAGATGCGGGCAATGGCCTGCTTGAAGCGCGACGTGGCCTCGAAGCCATCGAAGCGCAACATCACCTCGTCGAAGTCGATGCCGAATTCCCGCATCAGCACCCAGGGGCGCATGGACCAGGATGAGTAGTTCTTGTTGCCGATGTAGAGCTGCATCGAGGACTCCATGGGGTGGAACGGCAATGCTAGGGCCTGTGCCCCGGTGCTGGCATGCAAAGTCCGCATCGCTTTGATGCGGCCACGGCATCGAGCGACCACGCCCGGCGCCGCTTCACGCGTCAAGCGGACATGTGCATGGCGCTCAGTGCGGCACGGGTGAGCGAGGCTTCGCCGCGGACCCAGTCGGCAAAGGCCACCAGGTCGGGGCGCAGCCGCGCGCCGGGCATCAGCACCAGCCAATAGGCGGCTTCTCCGGGCATCCGGCCAGCAGCGCCAAAGGGCTCTACCAGGTCGCCGCGGGCGAGTGCGTCGTGCATCATCGCCACGCGTGCCAGCGCCAGGCCCTGGCCCGCCAGCGCGCCCTGCACCTGCTGGTGCGTGTAGTTGAGGTAGAGCCAGCGCTTGGGTTCAAGCTGGGCCTGGCCGTGGCGCTGCAGCCAGCGCCGCCAGCGCAGCGATGCCGAACTGGCGGCGTGGTTGTCCTCTTCGAGCAGTGTTTGCTGCATCAGGTCGCCGGGCTGGGTGGGCATGGGTTGCAGCCAGGGGCTGGCCACGGGGCTGATGATTTCATCGAAGAGCAATTCCGCGCCCTCGGGCACCTTGGCCTGGAAATCGTAACGCAGCAACAGGTCGAACTCGGGGTCGTCCACGTCCACGAGTTTCTCGGTGGCGGAGATGCGGATGTCGATGTCTGGGTGCAGGCGCTGGAAGCCCGCCAGCCGCGGCATCAGCCACAGCGTGGCGAAGGAGGCGAACGTGGACACATTGACATGTCGCCGCCCGCTGGCCACGCGCAGGTGGCGCACCGTTCGGTCGATGCGTTCCAGTGCGGGCTCGACGCTTTGTTGCAGCGCCAGACCCGCCGCGGTGAGCTCCACGCGGCGTGTGCCACGGTTGAACAGGCTGGCACCCAGTTCGCCTTCCAGTGACTTGATCTGCCGGCTCACCGCCGACTGCGTGAGAAACAGCTCGTCGGCAGCGGCGCTGAATGACAGGCGCCGCGCGACCGCTTCGAAGGCGCGCAGGCTGTCCAGCGACAGGGGACGTTGGCGCGAACGCGCAGGGGGTTGATTCATGTGAATTCGGAATCAATGCGGCCAATGATTGTCATTGGACTCGCTCAGTACATCAATCGATGATTCAGCCTCACCAAGCCAGGAGCCAGCATGAGGCATTCGCATCAATCCAGCGCCGTTGCGGTGCTTGATCGACCCATCCGTGAGTTGTACATCGACTCGGCCCGTCGCTTGCACCTGCGCAGCGCCGGCTGGATCCTGGTCGAAACCGGCAGGGTCTGGCTGACCCGTGACGGCGGCGGCATCGACCACGTGCTTTCGCCGGGCGAGCGGCTGTGGCTGGGCCGTGGTGAGTACGTCGTCATCGAGCCCTGGCAGCGCAGCATGGCGGCGTCCCTGCGCTGGGCGGCAGGTACCGAGCTCGCCGCACCGGCTCAACCGCGACGTGCCTTGGGTCTGGCGCTGGTCGGCGCCTTGGCTCGCGGTTTGGCCGGGGCCTTGCGCGCGGCGGGCGGTCGTTTGCTGTTGGCCGCACGCAGCGCCGAGACCATGGCCAACCGGGCCCAGGGCTGCATCAGGTCGGGCGATTCCATGGCATCGTCCGGCGCGGTCCAGTAGGACATCACCGCGCGAAGCCCGTCCTTGCGCGGGTATTCGAAGGGCCGGCAGCCGGCCTGCTCGAATTGCGGCCGGGTCTGCTCATCGGCCTTGAGGTACAGCTGGTCCGAGATGATCAGCGCGACGAACAGGTCGTCGACGTAGATGCCGTGTCCGCTGAACATGCGCCTGGCCCGTGTTGCGCCCATCGGCGCCAGCAGTTCAAGGCAGTGGTCGACCAGATCCTGGCTGTTGCTCATGACTCAAAGTGTAGGCGGCACAATCGTGGGCATGAACGCCACCTACCGCTACAGCTTTGAACCCTCGCGCGACAAGGCCACGCTGCGCAAGCAGTTGCAGGCCGAGCGGCAGGCCATGGTGGACCGGCATCAGCGCTCGGTGCATCTGCAGGAGGTGTTGCGTGTGTGGCTGGTGTCGCGCCCGGAGCGCAACATCGGCGCCTATTGGCCGATCAAGGGCGAGTTCGACGCCTTGCCTGCGCTGTACCGCTGGAGCGAAGCCGAAGGCGTGCGTCGCATCGGCCTGCCGGTGATCAACCGGGAGACCAAGCAGCTGCGGTTTCACGTCTGGTACCCCGGCTGCGCGATGGAAGAGGACGCCTACGGCATCCCCAAGCCCAAGGACACGGAGCAGTTCGAGCCGGAGTTGTTGCTGGTGCCCTGCGTGGGCTTCGGCCCGAACGGATCACGCCTGGGCTATGGCGGGGGCTTCTACGACCGCACCCTGGGCGCGCTGGCACCTCGTCCGGCCACGGTGGGCGTTGGCTATGGCCACGGCTTCATACCGTGGTTGGAGCCAGAGGCACACGATGTGCCTCTGGACGCCATCCTCACCGAGGACGGCGTGGCCTGGGACCGCAGCGCCTAACGCGAAGCTCAGAAGCGCTTGCCGAAGCCCAGGGCGAACAGGGTCGGGTCGACCTTGAACTTGCCGGCCGAGGCGCCGCTGGAGTACACGGTGGTCTCGATCTGCACCTTCTTGACGTCGGCATTGAGCAGCCAGCCACCACCCATCGGGATGTCGACACCGGCCTGAACCGACAGACCGAAGCTGTTGTGCTTCAGACCCGGGTGCAGGGCGGTCACGACGGCCGGCGCAAAGTGCACGGCGGTGAGGTTGGTGTAGTTCAAGCCGGCGCCCACATAGGGACGGAAGCCACCAAGGCCCGTCACGTGGTACTGGAAGTTCAGTGTGGGCGGCAGGTGCTTGAAGGAGCCGATTTCGCTGCCCTTCGAGTACACGGTCTGCTTTTGCGGATAGGTCAGGATCAACTCGGCCGCGACATTGGGCGAGAAGAAATAGCTGATGTCGACTTCCGGGATGACCTTGTTGTTGATGGTCAGGCCCAGACCGGTGCTGTCCTTGTTGGCCGAATCCAGATTGACGGCGCGGGCGCGCACGATCCAGTTGCCGGTGTCCTGCGCCTGCACGGCGGGAATGGCGGCGGCGGCGGCGATGGCGATGAGCCAGGTCTTGTTCACGGGTTTTCTCCTTGGTTGCAAAAAGGTGCGTCGGCGATGAATGCCGATGACCCATTGAACCGGGCGCAGAAACCCCCGAAGTTGGCCCAGGTCAAAATCGACCAGTCGAGGCACAGAAGCGGCCACGGCTTTGATCTTGCTCAGAAAAGTGTGATGCTGTGACGCAACAGCCCGCTTGATGGCGGGCAAGAGGACGCGTCCTTTGGCGGTATGTTGGCTCAGGCGGCGGCCAGCATTTCGGCGGGGATGCGGTGGTTCTGGCCGCCACGTTCAGCGATCTTCAGCGCACCAATGCGGTTGCCCAGCGCGACGCAGCGCTCGAGCGTCCAGCCGAGTTGCAGGCCGTACAGCAGCGCGCCGCGGAAGGCGTCGCCACATCCAGTGGGGTCGAGCACCGCGGTGGCGGATACACCGGGCACGTGCACGCGTTGGCCACGTTGCCAAAGCTCGCAGCCCTCGGCACCCAGCGTGACGATCACGCCGCGTAGGTTGGGCTGGCGCGACAAGGCTTCCAGCGTCGTTCCCATGCGTTCACACAGCATGCGGCCCTCGTAGTCGTTGACGGCCACCCAGGTGGCTTGCTCGGTGAAGTGCCGCAGGTCGGCCCCGTCGAACATCGGCAGGCCTTGGCCCGGGTCGAAGATGAAGGGGATCTTGGCCGAGGCCAGCTGCGCGGCATGCATCAGCATCGCGTCGCGGCCATCCGGCGCAATGATGGCCAGTGCGATGTCCGTGCGGTCGGTCGGCACCGCGGTGACATGCGCCTGCTGCATGGCGCCCGGGTGGAAGGCCGTGATCTGGTTGTTGTCCTCGTCGGTGATGATGATGGCCTGGGCGGTGTAGGTGTCGTTGGCGCGGCGCACCAGCGTGGTGTCCAGGCCCCAGGATTCCAGGCGCTGCAAGTACTCGCCCCCGTCGCTGCCCACGGCCGCCATCACCAGCGGCGCCCCGCCCAACAGCTGCAGGGTGTAGGCGATGTTGCCGGCACAGCCGCCGAACTCGCGTCGCAGCGTGGGCACCAGGAACGAGACGTTGAGGATGTGCATCTGTTCCGGCAGGATCTGCTGGGCAAAGCGGCCCGGGAAGTTGGTGATGGTGTCGAAGGCGAGCGAACCGCAGATCAGGACGGACATGGTTTGGGCCGTTGCGCGAGCGCCGGCGGGTCAGGGGTAGAAGAGTTCGACGGTGTAGCCCGCCACTCGGCGATCACCGGTGTTGAGCAGGGCCTGCAGCGGCAGTTCGGCACCCGCTTCGATGGTGGTCGCGTTCACGCCCAGATCGGCCAGTAGCAGCACCTTGCGGGCCACCAGCTTGCCTTGGGTGTCGGTGACGCCCAGCTCGAGCGCCGGGGCCATCACGGCCGTGTCGGCGCGGTTGCGCAACGTGACGCTGAGGCGATGCAGGGGAGCCCCTTCGATGCGGGTCAGGCCGCTCGATTCGACGGCCAGCCGGTCGATGCGACGCAGCGGGCTGATGCGGCAGTTCAGACCCTGACACAGCGCATTGAGCACCGGGCGCAGCGCGGGCACCTGGGCAGCGAGCTGGTCGCGCCAGGCGATGGCAGCTTGCACCATCAGCGCCACGGCCAGCACCAGGGCGGCCACCAGCAGCAAGGTTTTCACGGCGGGCCGCGCGAGCGGGCTGCCGACGGTGTCATTGCGCATGAAGGACGGCGTGACCGCCGTCTCGTCGGCATCGATCTGAACGGGCACCGCGTGCGCCTGGGTGTCCGGCTCGCCGATGTCGATGATCACGTCGGGCGAGCCCTCCGTGGACATGGGGGCGTCCTGCAAGGGCAGGTCGCCGGCAGGCGCGGCAGGCAGGCGCGGCGCTTGCGCATGGTCGGTGGCGTGCTCCAGTTCGGCCGTGGTCACGTCGATCACCGCACCCGGATCCAGGGCCTGCTCCATCTCGGCGGCGGCCTCATGCACGGGCAGTGTCGGCGACCAATCGTCCGGGTCGTTCGGGGTCGGATCGGCCTGCGGATCGCGCCCTTGGGCTGCTGCCGCGAACGGGGCCGCCGGCGGCACAGCCTGTGGCGCATCCGGCGGGGCATCCAGATCGAACAGGTGCGCCTGTGCATTGAACACGGCGGTACATCGGCCACACCGGACCCAGCCTTCGGAGACCTTCAACTGATCCTGGACGACACGGAAGACCGTGCCGCATTCGGTGCAGCGCGTGGCCAGATTCATGGCGGAATCATGCCACGTCAGGTGGGTCCTTCGGCGACCTTGCGGCCGACCATCAGGATCCAGCCGTCGTCCTGGTCGATCACCTGCAGCGCGAGCCAGGGAGCATAGGCCGCCTTCAGCTCATCGGCCTGTCGGTCGAGGATGCCGGCCAGCAGCAGATCGCCACCGGGTGCCACATGACCGCACAACAGCGGTGCCAGCAGCTTGAGCGGCGTGGCCAGGATGTTGGCCAACACCAGTGGGTACAGGCCGTGAGCGGCATCGGGAAGACCCACGTGGAGGCTCACGCCATTGGCCGCAGCGTTGGCCAGGGTCGATTCGACGGCGGCCGGATCGATGTCCACGGCGTCCACCGCCCGAGCGCCATGCAGGGCCGCACCGATGGCCAGGATGCCCGAGCCACAGCCGTAGTCGAGTACCCGTGACCAAGGCTGGGCGTGGCTTGCCGTCCAGCGCAGGCACATGCGCGTGGTGGGGTGGGTGCCGGTGCCGAAGGCCAGACCCGGATCCAGGCGGATCACCTGCCTGGCCTGTGCGGGCGCCTCGTGCCAACTGGGCACGATCCAGAAACTCGGCGTCACCTCAACGGGGGCGAATTGCGATTGAGTCAAGCGCACCCAATCCTGATCGGCCACCTCGCGCAGCGCGCCGACGCTCATTTGCGACGACCACTCCTGGGCCAGCAGCAGCGTGGCGGCTTCGGTCGCCGCCGCTTCGTTCTCGAACAACGCGGTCAACACCGAGCGTTGCCAGCTCTCGCTGGGCGCGGGCAGGCCGGGCTCGCCGAAAAGCGCGCGCTCGGCCTGGGTGCCGGCATCGGCGTCTTCCACCGACACCGACAGTGCGGCCAACTCGTCGACCAGGGCCTCGGAAACGGGCTCCACCAGCGACTCGGGCAGACGCAAGACCAGTTCGTGCATGGCTTGTCCGCAGCCTCAGCGCTTCAGCCGGCTGAGCCAGCCTTCCAGGTAGTGGATGTTGGTGCCGCCCTCCATGAACTTGGCGTCGGTCATCAACTCGCGGTGCAGCGGGATGTTGGTCGAGATGCCTTCGACCACCGTTTCGCTCAGCGCCGTGCGCATGCGCGCCAGCGCCTGCTCACGGGTGTCGCCGTGCACGATGATCTTGCCGATCATCGAGTCGTAGTTCGGCGGCACCAGGTAGTTGGTGTAGGCGTGCGAATCCACGCGCACCCCTGGCCCGCCTGGCGTGTGCCACATCGTGATGCGGCCCGGTGACGGGGTGAACTTGTAGGGGTCCTCGGCATTGATGCGGCACTCGATCGCGTGCCCGCGCATCTGGATCTGCCTTTGCGTGAACGGCAACTTCTCGCCGGCGGCGACGCGGATCTGCATCTGCACGATGTCGATGCCGGTCACCATTTCGGTCACCGGGTGCTCCACCTGCACGCGGGTGTTCATCTCGATGAAATAAAACTCACCGCGCTCGTAGAGGAACTCGAAGGTGCCCGCTCCGCGGTAGCCGATCTTCTTGCAAGCCGCCGCGCAACGGTCGCCGATCTTCTCGATCACCCGACGCGGGATCCCGGGCGCCGGGGCTTCTTCGATGATCTTCTGGTGACGCCGTTGCATGGAGCAGTCGCGCTCGCCCAGCCACACCGCGTTCTTGTGCGTGTCGGCCATCACCTGGATTTCCACGTGGCGTGGGTCTTCCAGGAACTTCTCCATGTAGACCGCAGGATTGCCGAAGGCGGCACCGGCCTCGCTGCGGGTGGTCTGCACGGCATTGAGCAGCGCCGCTTCGGTGTGCACCACACGCATGCCACGACCGCCGCCACCGCCGGCGGCCTTGATGATCACGGGATAACCAATGGTGCGTGCGGCCTGGATGATGGCCTTGGGGTCCTCGGGCAGCGCGCCTTCGGAGCCCGGCACGCAGGGCACACCGGAGCGGATCATGGCCTGTTTGGCCGAGACCTTGTCGCCCATCAGGCGGATGGATTCGGACGTGGGGCCGATGAAGGTGAAGCCGCTCTTTTCCACCCGCTCGGCAAAGCCGGCGTTCTCGGACAGGAAGCCGTAGCCTGGATGGATGGCCTCGGCGTCGGTGACCTCGGCCGTGGAGATGATGGCCGGCATGTTGAGATAGCTCTGCGCTGAAGGCGCCGGGCCGATGCACACGGCCTCGTCGGCCAGCTTCACGTACTTGGCTTCGCGGTCGGCCTCGGAATACACGACCACCGACTTGATGCCCATCTCACGGCAGGCGCGCTGGATCCGAAGCGCAATCTCTCCGCGGTTTGCAATCAATATCTTCTTGAACATCGCCGGTCAACCCGTCATTCGATGATGAACAGGGGCTGGCCGAACTCGACCGCCTGGCCATTTTCGGCCATGACCTTGGTGATGGTGCCTGCCTTGTCGGCCTCGATCTCGTTCATGATCTTCATGGCCTCGATGATGCACACCGGGTCCCCTTCCTTCACCTGCTGGCCCACTTCGGCCATGGGCTTGGCGCCTGGGTTGGACGCACGGTAGAAGGTGCCGACCATCGGCGACTTGATGGCGTGCCCGGTGTCCACCACCGCTGCCATCGGGGCAGGCGCAGCCTCGGCCACCGGCGCAGGCGCAGCGGCCGGCGCCATCATCATCATCGGCGCGTGGGCGGCTGCGGCGTGCGCGGCAGCAGCATGCGCCGCGACGCTGCCGTGCGGGTCGGCCTTGACGATGCGCACCTTGCCTTCGGCCTCGGTGATCTCAAGCTCGGAAATGTTGGATTCGGAAACCAGGTCAATCAGTGTTTTCAGTTTGCGCAGATCCATGGGGTGCACTCCTCGGGTTGGCGTCGATGCTGCAGCAGGGCAATGCCTGCCGGGCGGGCACAACGGCCATATTGCATGGAAGGGCCGGTCTGGCGCTGGTATGTCGGTGCCATCTTGCCGGCTTCAGCGCTCAAAGGAGCGCGATTGTGTCACATGCGCTTGCCCGTTTCGGCACCGTTCGCTGGATATCGCAAATGGCTTCGATTCAATCTCTTGAGCGCGATATCGCTGACGTAGTGGTCAAATGCCGGTGCGTTGGTTGCCAATCATCATTTCTGAAGGGTGCCCAGGGCCTTGGCCCAGCGGCTCAACTCGACGCGACTGGTCTCGCCCAATCGGCTTTGCGCGAGGCGGCCATCGGCCGCCAGCAGGACGGTGAACGGCAGCCCGCCCTGGGCATTGCCAAGCTGGCGGGCCAGTTCGCTGCCCTCCAACCCAGCGATGGCCACGGGCAGCTGAATGCCCTCGCGCTGGATGAACGCCTTGACGGGAGCGGCCGCATCGACCGCCAGACCCAGCACGCGCACGCCACCCGCGCCGCGCTGCTCGCGCGCAAAGGCCTCCAGTGCCGGCAGTTCGCGCACGCAGGGCGGGCACCAGGTGGCCCAGAAGTTGATGACCAGCGGCTGTCCGCGGAAATCCGCCATCGCCAGCTCACCGCCATCCGGCTTGGTGAAACGCAGCTGCCAGAAGTCGGGCGGTAATTGGCCCACCGCCTCTGCACCCTGCGCCGGTCCCGGTTGGCGCCACACACCCACGCCGGTGCCGGCCGCGGCGGCCAATGCCGCCACAGCACCCAAGGCCAGGGTTTGACGGCGATTCATGCTGTCGGCTGCCGAGGCACACGCATCAGTGGGCTGGTTCAGCCAACAGCAGGCGCTGCAGTGCCGGGGCGTCGCCGCGCCAGCTGCGGCCGCGGGCGTCGGGTTTGAGCGCACCGCGCAGGTCGTCCAGGTCGCGCACGATCAGGTGCAGGGTCACCGGGTCGGGCAGACCCGGGCAGCGCGCGGCCAGGCTCAGCACGTTCAGACCGTCCCCGCCACGCGTGGTGATGGTGTCGGTGTCAAAGGACAGCCCCAAGTTGATCAAGCCGATCTCGGCCGATTTGGGGTCGTCGCAATACAGGTCGAGACGGATTGAGGAGTGGCGGTTCGCCGTGCCGCGCCAAACCGCGCCCGACAGGTGCGGGCGAAACTCGGCCAGCCGCAGCATCCAGCTCAGCGCCAGACCCCTCAAGGCGGCGAGCTCGGCCGGCTGGGTGTCGGCCTGGAACAGCTCGATGTGAGCACGAACCTCGTCCTCCACCACCTCATTGCTGGGCAATTCGCCCTGGCGGCCCTGTCGGCCCAGGCTGCGTGCCGCCTTGCGCTTGGCCTGCGCGTACTCCATGCCTTCTTCGGCCACCAACTGGGCGGCCGCGACGGCGATTTCGGCGGTGTGAAAGGCGGACATGCGGCCATTGTAGGAAGGTGCGGCTGGTTGCCGCGGCCAGGGGCCAGCGGTCACGGCACTTCCACCGCCGGCATGCGTGCGGCAATGGTGGCCGCGCGCCCCTGCAGCATGCCGGAGCCGAACTGGCGTTCGAAACGCTTGGGCGCCGGCAGCATCACCGCCAGCCGGGCGGCCGACAGGGCGTCCAGCCGGCTGGCGTCGCGCCGGAAGTAGAAGCCGGACGCAGCCTGAACACCAAACAGCCCTTCGCCAAACTCCACGTTGTTGAGGTAGATCTCCAGGATGCGCCGCTTGGACAGCAGGGCTTCGAGCGTCAGCGTCAACACGAACTCCTGGGCCTTGCGCGGCCAGGTGCGCTCGCCCGAAAGGAACAGGTTCTTGGCCAGCTGCTGACTGATGGTGGAGCCACCCACCACCTTGGGCGGACGTTTGGCATGGGTGGCGCGGGCCTGGGCGCGCTGGTTGCGAGCCCAGGCGTTTTCCAGCGCATCCCATTCCACGCCGCCGTGGTCCGTGAATCCGGCGTCTTCGCTGGCAATGACCGCCCGAGGCAGCTGCGGTGACATTTGCGACAGGGCAATCCATTGCTGGCCCCAGGCGACTTGTCCCTTCTCGGTGAACAGGCGCCAGATCTCGCTGCGCTGAAACGTGGTGGATTGCGGGTCCAGCACGTTCATCAGCGCAATGCGCGCCACCCAGACCAGCTGCAGTGCAGCGGTGCACAGGGCCAACAGCGCGATGGCCTGGCGCAGGCCTCGCCATCCGGCAATGTGGGCGGGCATCTTCACGGCGGCCCCGCCAACCGATCGCGCAACGCGGCCAGCACGGGCGCCGTCCGGGGCAGCACGCCGCGCCAGACATGAAAGGATTCGGCGGCCTGCTCGACCAGCATGCCCAGACCGTCTCGGCCTCGTGCGCCATGCTGCGTGGCCCAATCCAGGAAGGGGCGGGCCGCGGCGCCATACATCAGGTCCACCGCGAACGCGTGGGGCCCCAGGACCTCGGGTGAAACCGGCACCGGCCCACCGCCCAGGCTGCTGGCGCTGCTGTTGATCACCACCTCGAATGCGCGGCCAGGCGCGGCCAGCTCGGCACTGCGCACCAGCACGCCACAACGCTGGGCCAGCAAGGCGTGGCGCTGCACCAGGCTGTCGGCCTTGGCCACGGTGCGGTTGGCCACCACCACCTCGGCCGGCCGGGTTTCGAGCAGCGGTCCGAGTACCCCTGCCGCCGCACCGCCGGCGCCAATCAGCAAGACGCGCTGGCCCGACAGCGCCAGGCCCGCGCCATGCTGCAAGTCGCGCACAAGCCCCACGCCGTCGGTGTTGTCGGCCAGCCAGCCGTTGGCATCGAAGCGCAGGGTGTTGGCGGCCCGGGCCAGCTGCGCGCGTGGCGTGACCTGCGCAGCCAGCGGGATCACCTGGAACTTGAAGGGCAGGGTGATGTTGCACCCCCGAGCCGGCCCGAGGCCGGCGGCCGGGTCGGCGCTCGCGATGAAGTCGCGAACCGTTGCCTCGAACCGGTCGAGCGGGGACTCGATGCGCCCGTAGGTCAAGGTCTGGCCGGTCTGTCGCGCAAAGGCCTCGTGAATGAAGGGCGACTGGCTGTGCGCCACGGGATGGCCGATCACGGCATAGCGGTCGGGCTGTGGAGCGGTGGGCGTGGGAACGGGGTTCATTTCGGGACAAGGTCGTTCAATTCGGCGCCGTGCTGAGCGTGGTCTCCAGACCATCGTCGCGGGTGAAGCGGAAGCGTGACGTGACCACGATCTGATCGGCATGCCGCCGCATCTCCGGACCAAACAGTCCGAACGGCGACGCAGCACGCACGATGGCCATGGCCCGTTGATCGAGCACCGTGTTGCCCGAACTGCGCACGACATCGGTGTCGATCACGCGTCCTCGCGCGTCGACGGTGAGGTTCATCGTCAGCTCGCCATAAAGCTTGCGGCCTTTGCTTTCGGGGAAATCCCGGGTGCCCCGGTCCTCGATGCGGCGGCGGAGCTGGTCGTAGTAGATCGCGTACACCGCCTCCTGCGTGGCGGGGCTGATGTAGCGCTTCTTCGGCCGCGCATTCTCCTCGTTGATGCGCTTCTCGATCTCGGCCAAGAGCTTGAGCAACTGACGTCGTCGCTCATCCTGGTCGCGCTCGGTGGGGTTGCCGCTTTCGCGTTGCGGATCCGGCGGTGGCAGCAAGGCCATTTCGCGTCGCACAGTGGCGAGCAGCTGGCGCTGCTGATCCTGCAACTGCTCGACGCGGCGCCGGGCGTCGTCGGCCGATTCGCCCAGCTCGACCTGCGCCGTGGCGGGCAAGGGCGAGGTGGCGCGGCCGTCGGCGGCCTCGCCGCCGCCGGCCATGTTGGCCTGGGCAATGGCCTGCGCCAGGGCGGGCGCTTCGCTGGTCCGGGCATTGACCAGGATGACCTCGAGTGGCGTGTCGCGGAAGACACGGTCGAAACGCTCGGGATCGATGAAGCGGAACGTGAGCAAGCCGAGGTGCAAACCCAACGACACCAGCAGGGCCCAGTGCAGCGTCGTGAGCTTGGTCAACCAGCGCTGCATGGGCCTTCAGGCAGCGGGCGCGGCGCTGGCGTCGGCGGCTGGCACGTCGGCGTCCGCCAGGTCGATCGCCAAGGCGAGCACTGCGGCGGCGGGCGCTTCGTCCTCATCGTCGACCGGTGGTACCACGTTCGCCTCGGCGGCATCGTCCAGGCGCGCGGCCAAGCTGGCATGCACGTCGAGCGTGAGGGCGTCGATGCCCGTGATGCGCACGCGCACATGGCTGCCACGTGGCAAGGCTTCGCAGCCCAGGGCCTTGAACACCAAGGGCAGCGTGTCGGCGCGGACCAGTCCGTCCTTCAGCACGGCGGCATCGAGTTCGGTGACCTGGTTCTGCTGCAGCCAGCGCAGCGTCCAGAAGCGCTCGATGCCGTTCTGGAAATCGTTGTAGGCGCTGTAGGCCGCATCGAATGACGAGATCACCGAGAACAGCATCGCGTCCTTGGGCTTGAAAGGGGCCACCAGCGCGGCCGTGCGGCCATGCCTGGCGCAAGCGATGATCTGCCATTGGTTCACCAGGTCCACATAGCGCCGCAGCGGTGATGTGGCCCAGGTGTATTGCTTGACGCCCATGCCCGCATGCGGTGCCGGCTTGGTGCCCATGCGCACCTTCACGCCGGGGGCCATGCTGGCCTGGCTGCGGTAGATGCCCGGCACTCCGCAATCGGCGAGCCAGCCACCCCAGTGGCTGTTGGCCAGGATCATGGCTTCGCTGACGATCAGGTCGAGCGGCGCGCCGCGCTTGCGAACGCCGATGCGCACCGTCTCGCTGCCGTCGGGCTCTCGCGCGCTGTCCATGCCCGCGCCGTCGAGCTTGAAGTTGTAGTCGGGCCGGTTGAAGTTCTCCGGCTTGCCGCGTGCCACCTCGCGCAATGCCTTCAGGTGCCGCGCCAGGCGGTAGGCGAAGCTCAACTCCTGCGCAAACGGGAATTCGGCCACCGCTTCGCCAGTGAGGGCGGCGTCGGTGACCACCTCGTCCAGCTGGTCGTGCCGCAGGTTGGCGGCAATGGGCACCCGCTCCAGGCGGGTTTCCACGCCACGTATTTCGAGCGTTGCTTCGTCGAAGCGCACATACAGGCTCACGGCCGGGCAGTCGCGCCCTTCGATCAAGGTGTAGGCCTGCACCACCTCATCCGGCAACATGGTGAGCTTCCAGCCTGGCATGTAGACGGTGGACAGGCGATCGCGCGCCACCTTGTCCACGGCCGAATCCGGCGCCACGGCCAGGCCGGGGGCAGCGATGTGCACGCCGAAAATCACCTCGCCCGTGCCCAGGCCGTTGACCGACAGCGCATCGTCGATCTCGGTGGTGTGCGAATCGTCGATCGAGAAGGCCTGCACCGGCGCCAGTGGCAACTCGTCCTTGATGGCGGGCGCGGCCAGCGGCGGGAAGGCATGGCCCTTGGGGAACTGCTCGAACAGGAAACGGCGCCAGTGGAACTGGTAGGCCGAATCGATGGCACCGGCACCCTTGAGCAGGTCGAGCGGCGGGCGTTGCGAGCGCTTGGCGGCCTCGACCACGGCCTTGTATTCGGGCCCGTTCTTGTCGGGCTTGAACAGGATGCGGTAGAGCTGCTCGCGCACGGCCGCGGGGCACTGGCCCGCCGCCAGTTCGGTGGCCCAAGTCTCGATCTGTGCGGCCTGCTGCTTCTTTCGCTCCAGCCCCAACAGCGCGGCCTTGACGATTTCTTCCGGGGCCTTCTTGAACAGGCCTTTGCCGGCTCGGCGGAAGTAGTGCGGCGCGTCGAACAGCCGCAGCAGCGCAGCCACCTGCTGTTCCGGTCCGGCCTGTGCCGAGAAATAGTCGCGCGCCAGATCGGCGAAACCGAACTCGCCCTCGGGCGCGAACTCCCAGGCCAGGTCCAGATCGATCTCCGGGGCCAGGGCTTGCGCGCGCTGCAACAACTCCGCTGGCGCCGGCTTGTCGAAGCGCAGCAGCACGTTGGCGGACTTCACCTTCACACGCTTGCCCGAATCGAGCTCGATCTGCATCGAGGCATCGGCTTCGGACATCACGCGGCCGGCGAGGAATTTGCCGGCATCATCGAACAGGGCGTAATTCACCCGGGCGATTGTCCCATCGCAACCGGGTCCGGGCGACTGGTTGATTCGATGGGGGTGTTGCCACTCGCGTCCAGGCCGTTGGCCACGCGCCACGCGGGGTCGAACAAGGTGTCCTGGTAGCGCTCGCCCGAGTCGCAGATCAGCGTGACGATGCTGCCTTGCTCGCCACGCGCGGCCATTTCAGCGGCCAGCAACAGCACCCCGGCGAAGTTGGTGCCGGTGGACGGGCCGACGCGGCGCCCCAGGCGTGCGGACAGGTCCACCGCCGCGGCAAAGCTGATGGCGTCGGGCACGCGCAGCATGCGGTCGATCACGCTGGGCACGAAGCTGGGTTCGACCCGAGGCCGGCCGATGCCCTCGACCCGGCCGCGCTCATGGCCCGTCAAGTCGCGCCGACCTTGCGCGAACGCGTCGAAGAACACCGAACGCTCAGGATCCACCACCGCCAGGTGGGTGGTGGCCAGGGCATCGCGGCGGTAGCGGATGTAGCGGCCGATGGTGGCCGACGTACCGCCGGTGCCCGCGCCGACGACGATCCAGCGCGGCAGCGGGTGCGGCTCGTTGCGCAGCTGTGCAAAGATGCTCTCGGCGATGTTGTTGTTGCCACGCCAGTCGGTGGCCCGCTCGGCATGGGTGAACTGGTCCATGTAGTGGCCGTGCCTTTCGCGTGCCAGCTGCTCGGCGGCCGCATACACCTGTGGCGGCTCCACCTCATGGCACTGGCCGCCGAAGAACGCGATCTCTTCCAGCTTGCGCCGCGCGGTGCCGCAAGGCACCACGGCGATGAAAGGCAGGCCCAGCAGCCGGGCGAAATAGGCCTCGCTGATGGCGGTGGAGCCCGACGAGGCCTCGACAATGGTGGTGCCCGGTCCGATGTGGCCATTGCACAGCCCGTACAGGAACAGTGAGCGGGCGAGGCGGTGCTTCAGGCTGCCGGACGGGTGGGTGGACTCGTCCTTCAGGTACAGGTCAACGCCCGGGGCCTCCGTCAGTGCCAGCGGAATCAGGTGCGTGTCGGCCGAACGTTGCGAATCCGCAGCGATGCGCTGTAGTGCCTCACCCACCCAGGCACGATAACCGGCACCCATGGCATCAGACGGTCATGCCGCCGGATACTTCGAGCACGGCACCGTTCACATAGCTGGCCTCGTCGCTGGCCAGGAAGGCGTAGACGTTGGCGATCTCCTCGGGCTTGCCCAGGCGGTGCAGCGGCACCTGCTCGCGCATCTGCTGCAGCACCTTGTCGGGGATGGTGGCCAGGATCGGCGTCTCGACGAAGCCCGGGGCCACGGCGTTGACGCGGATGCCCTTGGGCCCCAGCTCGCGGCTCCAGGTCTTGGTGAAACCGATCACGCCGAACTTGCTGGCGGCATAGTTGGTCTGGCCGAAGTTGCCGTAGATGCCCACCACGCTGCTGGCGTTGAGGATCACGCCGGAGCCCTGCGCCAACATGGCGGGCAGTACCGCCTGGGTGGCGTGGAACACGCCGCGCAGGTTCACGTCGATCACCGCATCGAACTGCTCCAGCGTCATCTTCTGCAGCCGGGCATCCTTGGTGATCCCCGCGTTGTTGACCAGGACGTCGATGTGGCCGAAGTGTTCCTTCACGGCTGCGGCCATCAGGTCGAGCGCGTGCCGATCGGTGACATTCAGTGCAAAACCCATGGCCTGCGCACCGCGGGCGCGCACCATGGCCACAGCGGCATCCACCCCGTCGGGCCGAAGGTCGCAGACGACGACGACAGCACCCTCTTCGGCAAACTTCAGGACGGTGGCCAAGCCGATGCCCTGGGCGGCCCCGGTCACGATACAGACCTTGTTCTTCAATTTCATGACAGTACGAACTCCAGCAAGAAGGGAAGGTGGTCTTCGAAGTCGGTGATCGAGTGGTCACTGCCTTCGAGCAGCAGCAGGCGCGCGCCCGGGTAGCGGCTTGTCATCTCGCGCCAATCGAGCACCTCGTCGCCCTTGGCGATGATGGCGGCGTAGCGCTGCGGGTGGGTGATCGAGGGCAGGTGCAGCGCCTGCAATTGCTCAAGGTACTCGGCGCGGAAGTCAAAGCGTTCCTCCGGGCGGTGGAATTGCGTTTGTTCGCCAATGTACTTGCCGAGGTCGCGTGCCGGGTCGATGGCCGGGTTGAGCAGCAGGGCCTTGCACCCCGTCGCTTCGGCCAATGCCGTGGCATAGAAGCCGCCGAGCGAGCTGCCGACCACCGCCGAAGTGTCGACCGGCCAATCGGCGGTGCCTTGGCGAATCAGCGACCAGGCCTCGCGTGGCGACGGCGGGAGCTGCGGGCACCACCAATGCACGTCGGGCCGGTTGGCCCGAAGCCATCTGGCAAGCCGCTGCGCCTTGAACGACTGCGGCGACGAGCGGAAGCCGTGCAGGTAGAGCAGGTGGGTGGCCGGTTGCATGGCGGTGCCGACTGGGTTGGCGCTAACCCGCCAACGAGGCGATCAATTTGTCGTGGATCCCGCCGAAGCTGCCATTGCTCATCACCAGAACGTGGTCACCCGGTCGGGCGGCCCGCACCAAGGCCATGACCAGCTTGTCGACGCTGTCGGCGACCACGGCCTGCTGGCCCATGGGGGCGAGGGCCTGGGCCGCGTCCCAGCCGTAGTTGCCCTGCAGGCAGAAGGTCAGATCGGCTTCTTCCAGCGCCCAGGGCAGTTGGGCCTTCATCTCGCCCTTCTTCATGGTGTTGGTGCGCGGCTCGAACACGGCCAGGATGCGCTGCGCGCCCACCTTGCGGCGCAGGCCGTTGATCGTGGTGCGCATGGCCGTGGGGTGGTGCGCGAAATCGTCGTAGACCCTGACGCCACGGATTTCGCCGCGCAGCTCCAATCGGCGCCGCACGTTGGTGAAGCTGGCCAGGGCGGCCGCTGCCGCCTCGGGCGCCACGCCCGCGTGTTCTGCGGCGGCGATGGCGGCCAGGGCGTTGAGCTGGTTGTGCTCGCCCAGTTGAGCCCAGTCGACGCGGGCGACCTTCAGGCTGCCGCGCAAGACGTCGAAGGCGTGCGGCTCGCCCCGAGCGCGCAAGGCGCCGGGCTCTTCCTTGCGTGTGCCGAAGCGCTGCAATTCGCTCCAGCAGCCTCGCGTGAGCACGCGGGCCAGGGCTTCATCGCGCGCGTTGACCACCAGGCGGCCATGGGCGGGCACGGTGCGCACCAGGTGGTGGAACTGGGTTTCGATGGCACCCAGGTCGGGGAAGATGTCGGCGTGGTCGTATTCCAGGTTGTTGAGGATCGCGGTGCGCGGCCGGTAGTGCACGAACTTGCTGCGTTTGTCGAAGAACGCGGTGTCGTACTCGTCGGCCTCGATGACGAAGGGATTGCCCACGCCGCGCGGCAGCGTCGCATCCAACCGACCCAGGCGCGCGGAGATGCCGAAGTTCAGCGGCACACCGCCCACCAGAAAGCCCGGTTGCAGACCGGCGGATTCCAGGATCCAGGCCAGCATGGACGTGGTGGTGGTCTTGCCATGCGTGCCCGCCACGGCCAGCACATGACGGCCGGCGAGCACGTGTTCGGCCAGCCACTGCGGGCCGCTGGTGTAGGGGGCACTGGCGTCGAGCAGCGCCTCCATCAGCGGGTTGCCGCGGGTCACCACGTTGCCGATCACATACAGGTCGGGCGCCAGCTTCAGTTGATCGGGCGACCAGCCTTCCACCAATTCGATGCCCAGCGCACGCAACTGGTCGCTCATGGGCGGATAGACATTGGCATCGCAACCGGTGACCCGGTGGCCGGCCTCGCAGGCGATCGCGGCGAGCCCGCCCATGAAGGTCCCGCAGATGCCGAGGATGTGGATGTGCATGGCTGAAGGCAGTGAATGGCAGAACGGCCGAGCGGGCGGGACCGGGTGACCTGGCCTTCAGGCCTCAAAGCTTTGACGGGCGGCCCAGTCCTGACCGGGTGCCAGGGTCACCGGCCGGTCGATGGCCGCAGCTTCGACGCACAGCATGCGCAGCCAATCGTTGTCGGGCAGGTCTGGCAAGGCGGCCGCCTTGGTCGGGCCGGGGTTCCACACCACCACGTCGGGGAAGCCCTCGGCCTCGATGGTCATGCGCCCCATGGCCGTCGACAGCGTCAGCGGTGCGTCGGCATCGAAGTAGATGCGGTCGATCTCACCGGCAAAGCTGAAGGGATCGATCTCCTGGCGGTGCTCGGCACCGGCCACGGTGTCCAGGTAGCGCACGTCGTACAGGCCGCCCAGCTTGGCGCGGCGCACGTCGTCGCAAAGCAGGTAGCTGTGCAGTGCGGCGGTGAATTCGAAGGGCGTGTCGCCGGTGTTGGTGACGGCCAGCTCCACGTCCAGCCGCAGGCCGCTCAGCACCAAGGTCAACTCGACCTCGAAGCGATGTGGCCACAGCGCGCGCGTTTGCTCGTCGTCGGCCAAGCGCAACACGCCGATGGCGGAGCCGGCGCGTTCGGCGCCCTCCACCCACTGCCAGGCCCGCGTGCGCACCAGGCCATGCGCCGGCAGCGGGCCGCGGCGGGCGAACTGCGGAAAGCAGACTGGGATTCCGCCGCGCACGGCCTTGCCGTCAACGGCCTCGGCCGTTGGCGACACATACAGCCGCTCCTGGTCGCCGGCCGGGATCCAGGACACGATGTGCGCACCATGCAGCAGCACCGTGGCCTCGGCCCCGTCCGGGGCGCTCAGGCGCATGGCCGGCTGGCCCAGAGCCACCACCGGCCTGATCACGATGCCAGTGCGCCGCGCGCGGCGGCGACCGTGGCCGCGATGTCGGCGGCCGTGTGGGCGGCGCTGACGAAGCCGGCTTCATACAGCGCTGGCGCGAGGTACACCCCGCGATCGAGCATGCCATGGAAGAAGCGGTTGAATCGATCCTTGTCGGTGGCGAGCACCGCCGCGTAGTGCTGGGGCAAGTCGGCACTGAAGAAGAAGCCGAACATGCCGCCTTCGCTGTCGCCGACAAACGGCACGCCCGCGTCCCTGGCGGCGGCGCTGAGACCGGCAACCAGCAACTGCGTGGAAGCGCCGAGCGCTTCATAGAAGCCCGGCTTGGCAACCTCGCGCAACGTGGCCAGGCCGCAGGCGGTGGCAACCGGGTTGCCCGACAGCGTGCCGGCCTGGTAGACCGGCCCCAGCGGGGCCAGGTGCTTCATGATGTCGCGCGAGGTGCCGAAGGCGGCCAACGGCATGCCCCCGCCGATCACCTTGCCAAACACGCTGATGTCCGGCTTGAAGCCGGGGATGGCCTTGGCGTAGACACTCTGCGCGCCGCCCAGTGCCACGCGGAAGCCGGTCATGACCTCGTCGAACACGAACAGTGCGCCATGGATCGTGCAAAGTTCGCGGATGCGGCGCACGAACGGCACTTGCGCGCGCACGAAGTTCATGTTGCCGGCGATCGGCTCGATGATCACGCAGGCCAGGTCCTTGCCGTGCTCGGCGAATGCGGCCTCGATCTGCGCAATGTTGTTGTACTCGAGCACCAGCGTGTGCTGCACGACTTCCAGTGGAACACCTGCGCTGGTGGGGAAGCCGAAGGTGGCCAGGCCCGACCCGGCCTTCACCAGCAAAGCGTCGGCATGGCCGTGGTAGCAGCCTTCGAACTTGATGATCTTGTTGCGGCCCGTGGCGCCGCGCGCCAGGCGTATGGCACTCATGCCCGCCTCGGTGCCGGACGACACCAAGCGCACCTGCTCGACGCTGGGTACCAGTCCGATGATGGCTTCGGCCAGCTCGATCTCGCGTTCGGTGGGTGCGCCGTAGCTGAAGCCTTCCAGCGCGGCCTTCTGCACGGCCTCCAGCACCGCCGGGTGGCCATGGCCCAGGATCATCGGGCCCCACGAGCCGATGTAGTCGATGTAGCGCTGACCTTCGGCGTCCCACATGTAGGGGCCCTGGGCGCGGGCGATGAAGCGCGGCGTGCCGCCCACGGCGCGAAAGGCGCGCACAGGCGAGTTGACGCCACCAGGGATGACGCGCTGGGCACGGTCGAACAGCTGTTGGTTAGTGGACACGCCGCGGGCCCCCTTTTCCTTTGGGTTCGTTTGTTTCAGTTTCTTGCGGGAGCTCGCCTTCTGCGCCGGGTTCTTCGCCGTCTTCCGGGGGGGGCATGGCCCAGAAGAAGCGGTCCGGGATCACGCCCCCCATGCCGGGACGAAAGCCCGAATCGAGGGCCTGGTCCATGAAGGCCAGGGCCTCGCTGACGGCTGCGTGCAGCTCGCCGCCAGCAGCCAGCAAGGCGGCCAGTGCCGCGGACAGGGTGTCCCCCGCGCCGACGAACGAGGTGTCGAACATCTCGAACTTCTCGCCGGTGAGCGCGCCTTGCGGCGAGGCCAGCACGTTGTCGATGAACTGGTCCGTGCCCTTGCTGGCGAGCATGATGCCGGTGACCAGGACGAAGCGAGTGCCGTGTTCGCCGGCCGCCACCGCCAACTCGCGCGCAGAGGGCGGGCGCTCGCTGTCCCAGTCGGGCAGCAGGAAGTCGGTGAGGGTCTTGTGGTTGCCCACCAGCACCTCGGTGGCAGGCAGGATCAACTCTCTGAAGGCCTCGAGGTAGGGCTGCGACACATCGTCGTCCAGCCAACCCAGGTTGGGCAGGTAGGACACCAGCGGCAGTTCGGGGTAGTCGGACAGGATTTCGGCCACCGCGCCTATGGCTTCCGCACTGCCCAGGAAGCCGACCTTCCAGCCCGATACGGTGATGTCTTCCAGCACGGTGCGGGCCTGTTCGGTCACCACGTCCGCGTCGATCGGGTGCTGGTCGAAGATCTCGGCACTGTCGCGCATCAGCACGCAGGTGGTCACCGGCAAGGCGTGCGCACCCATGGCCGCCAAGGTGGCCACATCGCCCGCCAAGCCGGCGGCACCGCTGGGATCTGCGGCATTGAAGCTCATCACGCACGCGGGCGGTGGCACGTCCTGCAGGCCTTCGGCGGCGGCTGGGCCAGCGGTTGCATCGGGGGTCATGGTGTCCTGGGGAAGGGTCCTGACGAGGCCCTGCGCCACTTGGCACAGACCTCTAGGAAGAATTGAAGTATGTTGTGCATGTGCCTACGGGCCCTTGTCTTTTCACTGACCCGCATGGCTACAATCGCAAGCTTCATTGTAGTGACCCGACCCGACATCGTGACCGAATCGCGCACCTGGATGTGCCTCATCTGCGGCTGGATCTATGACGAGGCTGTGGGCGACTCCGATCATGGCATCGCGCCAGGCACCGCTTGGGCCGACATTCCGTTGAACTGGGCATGTCCTGAATGCGGTGCCCGCAAGGAAGACTTCGAGATGGTGCAAGTCTGAGCGTGGGACATTCGCCCATCCTTGTCGCGCCGTCGCACACCCTCACCGGGAGCCGATGAGTTGGACCACGCTGCAGCCGAAGTGAATCTCCATGGGACGAAGGTGCTGGTCATCGACGACAGCAACACCATCCGACGCAGCGCCGAGATCTTCCTGCGCCAGGGTGGGCACGAGGTGGTGTTGGCCGAAGATGGCTTCGACGCGCTGGCCAAGGTGAACGACCACGTGCCGCAATTGATCTTCTGCGACATCCTGATGCCGCGGCTGGACGGCTATCAGACCTGCGCCATCATCAAGCGCAACCCACGGTTTGCCCATGTGCCGGTGATCATGCTGTCGTCCAAGGACGGGCTGTTCGACAAGGCCCGTGGGCGCATGGTGGGGTCCGAGGAATACCTGACCAAGCCCTTCACCAAGGAGCAGTTGCTCCGTGCGGTTCGCGAGTTCGGGCCGGCCGCGGATGGCTCGGGCGGGTCGGCCGCACCGGCCGCCTGAGGCCATTGCAGTGCGGTAGCGATTGGGGAACCCGACGATGTCCATACACAAGATCCTGCTGGTCGATGATTCGAGGACCGAGTTGCATCACCTGTCCGAGCTGCTCACCAAGCGTGGCTACAGCGTGCGCACGGCATCCAATGGCGAAGAGGCCATGCGCCGGCTGTCGGACGAAAAGCCCGACCTCATCCTGATGGATGTGGTGATGCCCGGGCAGAACGGTTTCCAGCTCACGCGCACCATCACCCGCGATCCGCGCTATGCGGACGTGCCGGTGATCATGTGCACGAGCAAGAATCAGGAGACCGACCGTGTCTGGGGCATGCGCCAGGGTGCCAAGGACTACGTTGTCAAGCCCGTTCAGGCCGATGACCTGATCGCCAAGATCCAGCAATTCGGCTGACCCGGGCGTCTGCACCCACCACCCATGGCCAACAAGGAAGCGCTGCGCGAACTTCAGAACCGCTTGGCGGAGCGCATGAAGGCCGTGCGCACCGAGAAGCCGGGGTTGTCCTGGCTGGCGGTGGACTGTGCGGGCCAGGGGCTGCTGTTTCCGTTGCAGCAGGCCGGCGAGATCTTCGAATCGCAGGGCCTGCTGCCGGTGCCCCACGCGCGGCCTTGGCTGATGGGTGTGGCCAACCTGCGGGGTGGGCTGTACACGGTGGTCGATCTGGGCGCCTTCCTTGGCTTGCGTGCGGCGCGGCAAGGCGCGGCACCGGACCATCAACGCCTGGTCGCCTTCAATGCCGCCTTGGGCCTGAATTGCGCGATGCTGGTGGATCGTCTGGAAGGCTTGCGCCACGCGGTCGACCTGCAGCGCGAACCGGACGATGGTGGAGCACGGCCGGCCTTTGCTGGAAGCCGCTGGAAGGACGCAACGGGGCGGGTCTGGCAGGAGATTGCCTTGGCCGAACTCGCATCGAACGGGATGTTTCTGGAAATCGCAGGCTGAAGAGCCGGTGGTGGCGACGGTCGGTCCACGGCCGCAGCGACGTGTGAACGAGAGGGATAGTCATGGGCTTGCTGGACAAACTCAAGGGCAAAGGTCGCGGCAGGGATGGCGCCGGGCCGAGCGCACCAATGGGATTCGATGAGATGCAGGCCGAGGTCGATGCCAAGGGCGACGTGCCGCTCATCGGCCCGGGTTCGCACCAGGATTCGATCTCGGGCCCCGACACACACGGTGGCGCCACGCAATCGGATACCTCCATCATTTCCGAAGCGGCGCCGTCCGAGATGGCCCAGGATTTCGTGGATTCGCGCTTGACCGCCGGTGCGGCCTCGGCAGTGGCGGCCGGCGTGGCGTTGCCCTTCATTGGCGAACGACCGCCTGCCCAGCAGCAACGCATTCTGGGCGGGATGATGTTGGCTGGCTTGCTGCTGCTGGTGCTGACCGTGGCGCTGGCCTTTGCGTCGGCCAATCGCAACGCCACGCAGGTGGCTGCCACCGGTCAGTCCTTGATGCAATCGCAGCGCCTGGCCAAGGCCGTGTCGCAGGCGCTGGTGGGCAGTGCGCAGTCCTTTCCAGAAGTGAAGGAATCGGTGGAAGTGCTGGGCCGCAACATGCGCGGCCTGCGCAATGGCGACGCGGACGTGTCGTCGGCACCTGGCTCGGTGCAGGAGTTGCTCGAACCCTTGATGCCGTTGGTCGAGCGAGCCGAGAAGAGCGCCGGCCAGGTGATGGCACAGCAAAAGACGCTCACGCAAGTGGGCGAGGCGTTGCGCACGATCAACCGGCAATCGTCCGACCTGCTGGAAACCGCCGAGACGATCAACTCGCTGAAGCTGCAGCAGAACGCCGGCCCGGCCGAGTTGTCGGCGGTGGGCCAGCTGGTGATGCTGACCCAGCGCATCGGCAAGAGCGCGAACGAATTCCTCACGATGGAGGGCGTGAGCCCCGAGGCCGTCTTCCTGCTCGGCAAGGACTTGAACGCCTTCCGCGAGATCGCCGAGGGCGTGCTCAATGGCAATGCCGAATTGCGCCTGCCGGGTACGCGTGACCCGCAGACCAAGGAACGCCTGCAGCAGTTGATCAAGCAATACGAACAGACCCGCACCCAGGCCAGTGCGATCCTGGGCAACCTGCAAGGCCTGGTCACCTCGCGCGAGGCCCAGGTGGTGGTGCTTCGCGACAGCGAGCCGCTGCGCAAGGGCCTGGAGTCCGTGCAGGACCAGTTGGCCCGCGTCGGTGGCTTCAGCCTGGTTCACGTGCTGGGCATGTTGCTGGCGGTGCTGCTGCTGGTGGCCGGTGGTTGGGGTTTCTTGCGGCTCTACGTGGCCGACCAATCGCAGCGCGCGCTGCTCGCCGAAGGCCAGCGTCTTGAAGCCGAGCGCCAGGAGCTCGAAGCCAAACGCGTGAACGACGCGAACCAGGCGGCCATCTTGCGACTCATGAACGAGCTGCAGCTGGTGGCCGAGGGCGACCTGACGCAGCAGGCCACGGTGACCGAGGACATCACCGGCGCCATTGCCGACTCGGTGAACTACACCGTGGAAGAGTTGCGCACGCTGGTGTCGCAGGTGCAGAACACGGTGACCCGCGTGACGGACACGACGGCGCAGGTGGAGAACACCTCCACCGAACTGTTGGCCGCATCGGACGAGCAATTGCGCGAGATTCGCGAAACCGGCGAGTCGGTGCTGCAGATGGCCACTCGAATCAACCAGGTGTCGGCGCAGGCGCAGCACACGGCCCAGGTGGCTCGGCAATCGCTGAGCGCAGCCGAATCGGGCCTGACCGCCGTGCAGAACTCCATCGGCGGCATGAACTCCATCCGCGACCAGATCCAGGAGACGTCCAAGCGCATCAAGCGGCTGGGAGAGTCGTCGCAGGAGATCGGCGAAATCACCGAACTGATCTCGGACATCACCGAGCAGACCAACGTGCTGGCCTTGAACGCCGCCATCCAGGCGGCTTCGGCCGGAGAAGCTGGACGTGGTTTCTCCGTGGTGGCCGAGGAGGTGCAGCGCTTGGCAGAACGCTCGGCAGACGCCACGCGCCAGATCTCGGCGCTGGTCAAGACCATTCAGACCGACACGCAGGATGCCGTGTCGGCGATGGCCCGATCCACGCAGGGCGTGGTGGACGGCGCCCGACTGTCCGATGCCACCGGCTCGGCACTGGGCGACATCGACCGGGTGACCCGCCAACTCGCCGAACTGATCGAGAACATCTCGAAGCAGGCCCTGCAGGAAGCCGACTCGGCCAACGTGGTGGCCAGCAACATCCAGCACATCTTTGCGGTGACCGAGCAGGCGGGCGAGGGCACACGATCCACGGCCCAGATGGTGCGTGAGTTGTCGCGATCGGCCGAAGAGCTGAAGCAATCGGTAGCCCGGTTCAAGATCGGTTGATTGACAAGGCGCGGCACAACGCATGGCCAACCAGCCGGAGCAAGGCATGAAGGAAGACCTCAGCGCACTGGCCTGGGTCTCGGATGAGGTGCGTCGGTCACTCGAAGCCGCGCTGACCGCGCTGCGGCGCTGCCTGAAGGAAGTCGAATCCGCAGGCGCATCCGACTTGTCGACCGTCGACCCATCCGCACTTCGGCAGGTGCGAGCGCAGATCCATCAGAGCGTGGGCGCGCTGGAGCTCGTCGGCATGGGTTTCGCGGCGCAGCCTCTGCGTGCGGCCGAGGCCGCCGTGCATCGACTGGCTTCCAAGACCTCCCTGATCACGCCGGCGGCCGTCAAGACCATCGAGCGCTGCGCCTATGCCCTGCTGGACTTCCTGACGCGCAAGCTGGCAGGCAAGAGCGTTTCACCGCTGTCGATGTTTCCGCAGTACCGTGCCGTGCAGGAGTTGGCCGGTGCCACAAGAGCGCACCCGGCCGACCTGTGGGCGCATGAGTGGCAGTGGCGCACGGTTCCTGCCGATGGGCGGCCGACCGCCGCACCGCGAGCGTCCGACGCGTCCGCGATCGGGCAGTTCGAGATCGAGATGCTGGCCATCATGCGCGGCCGCCCCAGCGCCGCAGAACGCCTGTGCGACCTGTGCGACGGATTGGCCATGGGCGTCCAGGGCAACCTCACCTCGCTGTGGCAGTTGGCGGCGGCTTTCTTCGAGGCCCAGACCGATGGCCTGCTGAGTTTTGACCTGCACGCCAAGCGAGTGGCCTCGCGCTTGCTGGCGCAGTTGCGCGCCGGCGCGCAAGGCCAGGCGTCGGATCGGTTGGCGCAGGACCTGCTTTTCTTCTGCGCGCAAGTGGCCCCGACCGATGATCATCCGGCCGGCCCTCGGCTGGAGGCCGTACGCGAGGCCTACGGGCTGGTGGACGAGACGCCCGTGGACTACCAGGCCTCCCAGTTGGGCCAGTTCGATCCGGCCCTGCTTGCGCTGGCGCGAAAGCGTGTGTCGGCGGCCAAGGAGGTGTGGTCGGCGGTGGCCTCAGGCGACCTGGCGCGTCTGCCGGGCCTGGCCGAGCCGTTTTCACTGGTGGGCGAATCCCTCGGACGCCTGTACCCCGAAGGCGCCAGCATGGCGCAATCGCTGCAGGCGGTGGTGTCTCATTGCCAAGCCCCGAACGCTTCGCCGTCACCAGAGCTGGCGATGGAGGTGGCCACCGTCCTGTTGTTCATTGAAGCCTCGCTCGACGATGCCGACTTCAGCCATCCGGAGATGCCGGCCCGCGTGCGGCGGCTGGCCGAGCGGCTGGACCGTGTTCGGCAAGGGCAGGACCCCGGTGCGCTTGAGCTGTGGATGGAGGAGCTCTACCGGCGTGTGTCGGACCGCCAGACCATGGGCAACGTGGTGCATGAGCTGCGCGCCTCGCTGTCCGAGGTCGAGAAGCAGATCGACCAGTACTTCCGCAATCCAGCCCAGCGCGAGGTGCTGATTCCAGTGCCGGCGCAGTTGTCGGCGATGCGCGGTGTGCTGTCGCTGCTGGACCTGCAGCATGCCTCGCAGGCCGTGGTGCGCATGCGCGACGATGTCGATGCCCTCGCCAACACCGAGGTGGATCCCGAGCGCGCCATCCAGACGGGCACGTTCGATCGCTTGGCCGACAACCTTGGCGCACTGAGTTTCCTGATCGACATGGTCAGCGTCCAACCGCAGACGGCCAAATCGCTGTTCCGCTTCGACCCGTCCACCGGCATGCTCAAGGCGACGATGCATCGCGCCGAGCGCCCCAGCGGCTTCAGCGGATTCGATGTGTTGAGCGCCGAGCAGCCCGCCTTGGTGGATCAGGTCCAGAACATCGTCGACGAGGCTTCGCGTCCGGAGGCCGACCCGCAGATGCTGGAGCGGGAGTTGGGGCGCCTGTCGCTGCAAGCTCATGCGGCCGACCAGACCGGTTTGGCCGAATTGGCCAGTCGCGCACAGACGACCCTGGCACGCGCCACCGGCGCCGACGACATCGAGGCGGCCCGCCAACAGCTGGCGGACTCGATCCAGGAATATGTCGCCACCAGCGAAACGCCTTTGCCTGAGCCGACCGAGGCGCCGCGCCCGGTGCCGCCCCCGGGCCCGCCCGTGGCGCCCGGCCAGACCGGCCTGGAAGACGACGCCGAGATGCGTGAGATCTTCCTGGAAGAAGCGCGTGAAGTGGTCGAGACCGCGCGTGGCGGACTGGATGACCTGCGCCAGCGGCCGACCGACTTGGGCGCGATGACCGTGGTGCGTCGGGCCTTCCACACGCTCAAGGGCAGCGCGCGAATGGTCGGCCTGCGCGATTTTGGCGAGGCGGCCTGGGCCTGCGAGCAGCTGTTCAACGCACGCCTGGCCGATTCCGTGCCGGCGGATGCCGACCTGCGCGGATTCAGCGCCGAAGTGCTCGAGCATTTCAGGCGCTGGGTCGACGCGATTGAATCGAACACCGCTGGCGGCTTCGACCCAGCGCCCGTCGTTCGCGCCGCCGACACCTTGCGGCTGGAGCAGCGCTGGCTTCCGCTGGCGCTTGCAACGCAGGCGGCGCCGGTCGTGCTGCCAACGCCGGCGCCCGAGCCACCCGCTTCGCCTGAGTCAGAGCTTGCACCGGTGCAGCGCTTTGGCGAGCTGCAGTTTCACATTCCGGACCTGCCGACCGCGGCCGACCTGGACCTCGGCGCCGGCCTGGCACCAGCGCAGCCTGAACCCGTGATGGCCGGCGCCACGCCTGTGCTGGATCTGCCCCCGTTGCAGGTCCCCTCCGAGCCGATCGAAGCCCAGGAGTTGACGCTGAATCTCGATTCGGCCGTGACACCGCCTGACGTCGTTGCGGCGCTGCCCGAAGGCCTGATCAGCCTCGATCTCGACGAATTGGAAGCCGCCACCGAAGTGCCGGCTCAGCCCGAGGTGATCGAGTCCTTTGAACTGGACCTGTCGATGCTGGAGGGGCTTGCGCCACCAGCCGCGCCGGTGCCCGCAGATTTCGCACCCATCCCTGCCGTCGACGGTTGGGACGTGGCGCCCGACGTCTCGCCGATCCAGCACGACGAGTTGGCCGCACCTGAGCCTGTGGTTCATCCGCAGCCCCAATTCGCCCCTGTGCCTGGTGCGATGGTGCCGACCATTGCCTACCATCGCGAGGAACCCGACACCCTGCCGTTGGCGGCGATGAGCCCGGCGCCCGAGTCGCCACCTGCGACCTCCGACGAGCCGCCGGCCGTGGTCGAGGACGCCGAGGACGAGCCAGTCAAGGTCATCGGCGACTTGCGCGTCAGCATTCCCCTGTTCAACATCTTCCTGAACGAAGCCGACGAGCTGTCGCGGCACTTGTGCACCGACATGGCCGAGTGGCTGCACGAGTTGCATCGTCCGCCTGGTGACACGGCGACGGTGCTGGCGCACTCGCTGGCGGGCAATTCGGCCACCGTGGGATACAGCGAACTGTCGCAGTTGGCCCGCCTGCTCGAGCATTCGCTGGCACGGGCCAATGGCCGCACAGTGGGTCGCCCGGAAGACGCGGAGGTGTTCAACGCTGCCGCCGAGGAGATCCGGCGCCTGCTGCACCAGTTCGCGGCCGGCTTCCTGGTATCGCCTGACCCGGCGCTGATGCAGCGCCTGGCCGACCTGGAGCACGCCCCGATCGACGAGGCCCTGACCGCCGACGAGCTCGACCTTTCGCTGGACGACATGGCCGAGGATGTGACCATCATCGAGCGGGTGTCCGAGCCGGAGGAATTGCTGCTGGAGCCTGAGCCGTTCGCCGCGATGGCCGCAGAGCCTGTGGCTGCCGAGCCCATCGAGGACGATGCGCAGCACATCGAGTTGCCGATCACGGCAGAGCCCGAGCCGCTTGCCTTGCCGCAGGCCGTGGAGGGCGTCTTCGAGCAATTGGGACAGCCTTCGCTGATGCCCTTTGTGGCCCAGGTCGAGGCATCGCCTTTTGGTGTCGCGGTCCGAAGCGACCTCCGTTCGGATGCCCAGGTCGACGAACTGGACCTGGAGGACGACCTCGATGTCGAGGACGCCATCGACGTCGAGCTGTTCCCGATCTTCGACGAGGAGGCTTCCGAGCTGTTGCCGCAATTGCAGACGCGATTGCGCGATTGGGCTCGGCAGCCCAGCGACACGGCATCAGCCTCGGCCTGCTTGCGCACGCTGCACACCTTGAAGGGCGGCGCTCGCCTGGCCGGTGCCATGCGCCTTGGCGAGATGGCGCATCGGCTCGAAACGGCCATCGCGCAACTGCATGCAGGCGGTCTGGCCGACACCCTGGCCGTGGAGCGCCTGGTGGGCAAGGCCGACACACTGGAGAGCCGCCTCGAAGCGCTCAGAGGCATGGACTTCGGCACCCTGCCATCGACGCCGGCGCAGGTGCCCATCTCGCGGGTGCCGGAGCGCGCGTCGGCGCTGCTGCCCTTGGTGCCCGTGTCGGTGGAAACGGCAGAGCGTCCGACGACGTCGAGCGGCTTCACCCCATCGCTTGCTGCACCTGCCGCGGCCGCCGTGTCGCCGGCCACGGCTGCCGCCAGCACGCCGCAGGTGGCGATCGATTGGTCGCGATTCGCGACCAATGTCGACGCCGAGGCCTTGCAAGCCACCGCATCGGCGGGTGTTTCGAGCCACAGCGCGGTCGTGCGCGTGCGTGCCCCCTTGCTCGATCGCCTGGTGAATCACGCTGGCGAGGTGAGCATCACACGGGCGCGCATCGAGGCCGACGTGGCGCAGATGAAGACCGCGCTTGGCGATCTGACCGACAACCTGGAACGCCTGCGCAGCCAATTGCGCGACATCGAGCTGCAGGCCGAAACCCAGATCGGCACCCGCATGGAAGCGGCCCGCGCTGCGGCCCAGCAGTTCGATCCACTCGAGATGGACCGCTTCACGCGCTTCCAGGAATTGACACGGATGATGGCCGAGTCGGTGAACGACGTGGCCACGGTGCAGCGCGGGCTGCGGCGCACGCTGCAGTCGGCCGAGGATGACCTGGCCCAGCAGGCCCGGCTCACACGCGACCTGCAGGACGACCTGCTGCGAACCCGCATGGTTGAATTCGACGGCTTGTCCGAGCGCTTGTACCGTGTGGTGCGCCAAGCGGCGAAGGAAACCGGCAAACAGGTGCGCCTGGACATCAGCGGCGGCAACATCGAGATCGACCGCGGCGTGCTGGACCGCATGACCGGCGCGTTCGAGCACCTGTTGCGCAACAGCGTGGTCCATGGCGTCGAGCCGCCCGCTCGACGGGCGGCCCTGGGCAAGGAGGCGGTGGGCCAGATCGCCATCGGTGTGGCGCAAGAGGCCAACGAAGTGGTGATCGACTTCCGCGACGACGGCGCCGGGCTCGACCTGCGCCGCATCCAGGACAAGGCCATGGCCATGGGCTTGTTGCCCGAAGGCGCGCCGGCCAGCGAGGCCGAACTCGCAGCATTGATTTTCCATGCCGGGTTCAGCACGGCCGAGCAAGTCACCGGCCTGGCGGGGCGCGGCGTCGGCATGGACGTGGTCCGGTCCGACGTGGCCGCCATGGGTGGGCGCATCGAAACCGCCACGGCCGCAGACCAGGGCACGAGTTTCCGGCTGGTGCTGCCCTTGACCACTGCCGTCACGCAGGTGGTGATGATGCGCTGCGGCGACCTGGTCGTGGCGGTACCGTCCACACTGATCGAGATCGTGCGACGCGTGCCAGCCTCTGAACTGCGCAGCCTGTATGAGCGCGGTGTCTACCTGCACAACGGCGTGGAGCTACCGTTCTACTGGCTGGCTGCATTGCTGCAGGGCTCGGCGCATGGTGCTGCCGGCAGCGGGCGTACCGTGCCGGTGGTGGTGATCCGCAGCGCGGCGCAGCGCATCGTGCTGCACGTGGACGAGGTGTTGGGCAACCAGGAAGTGGTGGTCAAGAACCTTGGCACGCAGTTGTCGCGGCTGCCTGGCTTGGCGGGCATGACGCTGCTGCCTTCGGGCGCTCCAGCGCTGATCTACAACCCGGTGGCCCTGGCCACCTTGTATGGACACTCGGCTCGCGCCGCCACGCTGGCTGCGCTGAGCGCCGCGCGTCACCAGGCCGACCATCCGTCGGAGGCGGTGCCGGTGAACCGTGCTCCGCTGGTGCTGGTGGTGGACGATTCGCTCACCGTGCGCCGTGTCACCCAGCGCCTGCTGGTGCGCGAGGGCTATCGCGTCGTGGTGGCCAAGGACGGGTTGGAAGGGCTGGAGCGTCTGGCCGAGGAGTTGCCCGCAGTGGTGTTGACCGACATCGAGATGCCGCGCATGGACGGCTTTGACTTGGTGCGCAACATGCGCATGGATGCCAAGCTGACCAAGTTGCCCATTGTGATGATCACTTCGCGCATTGCGCAGAAGCACCGGGACTACGCGGCCGAATTGGGTGTGAACCACTACCTCGGCAAACCCTACGTCGAAGAGGACTTGCTGGCACTGGTGGCCAAGTACACAGGCAAGTCGGCGATGGCCTGATGCGCGCACTGCGGAGCACGCGGCATGTCGCAACTGGCTGACCACCTGGCGCACCTCACGGGCTTTCGTGATCGAGAGGTCATGGACACCACTTTGGTGTCGGCCATCCGTGATCTGCTGCGCCCGCGCATGGTGGCCATCTACCGCCTGGTGGGCGACGAGGATTCGCGCCACTGGCTGACGCGCGCCCGTCTGGCCGCAGGCGACGCGGCACCGCACGCCGACCCACTGTGGGTGGACGTCGAAAGCCTGCCGCGCATGGATCAGTATCCGCAGCGCCTGGCCGCACTGCAACAGGACGATCCGGTGGTGACGGTGGGCGAGTCCGTGCAGACGGTGTTTGCGCTCACCACCGATCGAGAGGTCGTGGGCGTGGTGGAGATCGAGACCGTGGTGGTCATCAATCCTGAACACCTGAGGCTGGTGGGCAGCATTCTGCGCATCTATCGCAACTTCCAGGCCTTGCTGGACTACAGCGAGCGCGACACACTCACCGGCCTGCTCAACCGAAAGACCTACGACGAGGCGTTCTACAAGGTGATGGCCTCGGGCCTGCCGATGGTCGGCGACCTGGGCACCGGCCGACGCGGCGACATGCGGCCTCAGCACCACTACATCGGTGTCATCGACATCGACCATTTCAAGCGCGTCAACGACAACCACGGGCACCTGATCGGCGACGAGGTCCTGCTGCTGCTGTCGCGGTTGATGCGGTCCAGTTTCCGCTTCTACGACAAGTTGTATCGCTTTGGCGGCGAGGAGTTCGTGGTCCTGATGCGCTGCAACAGTGCCGCAGACGCGATCGCGGCGCTCGAGCGCCTGCGTGCCAACGTGCAGGGCTACAGTTTTCCGCAGGCGGGCAACATCACCGTGTCCGTTGGATTCACCGAGGTGCAGCAAGGTGACACACCAAGCGGTGCTTTCGAGCGGGCGGACAAGGCCGTCTACTGGGCCAAGGCACATGGACGCAATCGCGTTTGCAACCATGCGGACCTGCTGGCCATTGGCGAGGCCACCGACCAGTCCAAGAGCGGCGACGTCGAACTGTTCTGAATCCCGCCTGAAGTGCCGCCGTCATCGCGGCGACTTGACCACGGCGAAGCGCTCCAGCGTGCGTTTCCGCGCTTCGGCATGGTCGACCACCGGCAGTGGGTAGTCCCGCCCCATGGCCAGGCTGGCCGCCGCCAGATCCACCTCGCGAGCCTGCCAGGGCGCATGGATCAGCGCGTCGGGCAGCAGCGCCAGTTCAGGCACATAGCGCCGGATGAACCTGCCCGCGGCGTCGAAGCGTTCGCTTTGGCTCACCGGGTTGAAGATGCGGAAGTAGGGCTGCGCGTCACAGCCGGTGGACGCGGCCCACTGCCAGCCGCCGTTGTTGGCGGCCAGGTCGAAGTCGTTCAGGTGCAGGGCGAAGTAGGCTTCGCCGCGCCGCCAATCGAGGCCCAGGTCCTTGGTCAGGAAGCTGGCCACGACCATGCGCAGGCGGTTGTGCATGTAGCCGGTCTGGTTGAGCTGGCGCATGGCCGCGTCAACGATCGGGTAGCCCGTGCGTCCGGCGCACCAGGCGGCGAACAGTTCATCGGCGTGCTTGCCGTGCTCCCAACGCACGGCGTCGTACTCCGGGCGGAAACAGTGGGTCGCCACGCGCGGGTGGTGGTGCAGGATCTGGTGGTAGAAATCGCGCCAGATCAGTTCCGACAGCCACACCTCGGCCCCGCGCGAGCCGGCTTGCATGCGTTGCCAAGCCTCCCGTGCCAGCCGCCGAATCGACACGGTGCCAAAGCGCAGATGGGTGGACAGGTAACTGGGGCCTTTGATGGCGGGGAAGTCTCGCGTGTCGTGGTAGTGGTCGATCCGATCGAGAAAGTCATCGAGCAGTTCGTGCGCGCCGGTGCTGCCCGTGGGCAGCTTCAGCGCGTGCAGGTTGGTGCGTTCGAAGCCGATGTCGGCCAGGCTGGGCACGTCCCGGGGCTGAGGCACGGCGGCCAATGCAGCGGCATGTCGCGCCACCGGGTAGGCGTGCAGGTAGAAGGCCGTGAGCTTGCGATGCCAGGCACTGCGGTACGGCGTGAAAACGCTGTAGGGGCTGCCCGTGGCGGTGAGCACCTCGCTGCGCTCGAACACCACGTGGTCCTTGGCGGTGCGCAGCACGATGCCGGCATCGGCCAGTGCTCCGCGCACCTTGGCATCGCGCGCCAGCGCGGCCGGCTCGTCGTCGTGGTTGGTGAAGACCGCCTGAACCCCCAGCTCGCGGGCCAGTTGCGGCAAGGCTTGCAGGCCATGCCCATGGCGCACGAGCAGGCCGACCCCTTCGGTGCCGTGGGCCAGGCCCAGGCCGCGAAGCTGCTGGTCCAGGTCGGCCAGGCTGTCGCGGATGAACTCGACCCGGCGGTCCGCGCGAGGCAAGGGGTCGAGGATGTCGCGATCGAACACGAAGGCGCACCACACCTGGCGCGAGGCTTGCAGTGCGTGGTACAGCGCAGCATGGTCCTCGGCACGCAGGTCGCGGCGGAACCAGACGAGCGCACGGTCAACGTTCTTGTCCACAGGACGGAGTGTCGCGGATCATTAGAATCGACGAATGACGTCGGCTCGGATCAACCTCACGAACCAGTTTCTCATTGCCATGCCGGGCATGGCCGATGATGCCTTCGCCGGGACCGTGGTGTACCTGTGCGAGCACACCAAGGACGGTGCGCTGGGCCTGGTGATCAACAAGCCGATCGACATCAAGTTGAAGAGCCTGTTCGAGAAGGTGGAGCTCCATCTGGAGGCGCCGGGGTTGGCGGAGCAACCGGTGTACTTCGGCGGACCCGTGCAGACCGAACGCGGTTTCGTCCTGCACGAGCGTGTGGGTGAGGAGCAGAGCCCTTACAGCTCCACGCTGTCCATCCCGGGCGGGTTGGAAATGACCACCAGCAAGGACGTCCTGGAGGCCTTGTGCCATGGCGCCGGCCCGAAACGATTGCTGGTCACCCTGGGCTACACCGGTTGGGCCGCGGGCCAGCTGGAGGACGAGATCAGCCGCAATGGTTGGCTCAACGTGGGCGCCACGGCAGACATCATCTTCGACACTCCGGTCGACAAGCGCTACGGTCGTGCCTTGTCGCTGCTGGGCATCGATCCGATGATGCTCAGTCACGACGTCGGGCATGCATGACGGCCCCAAGGCCGGCCGACGCCGACCGCCACCTGCCGGAATCAAGGAACGTGGCGAAGCCGCATGGCCTTGAGCGTCACGGGCCTGCTGCCGCCCCGCCGCTGCAGTTCCTGGCCTTCGATTTCGGCACCGTGCGGGTTGGCGTGGCCACTGGCAACACGCTGTTGCGCCGGGCCAGCGCCCTGACCACGATCGCAGCGGTCGGCGACGCGCGTTTCGAGCGCATCGGCAAGCTCATTGCAGAGTGGCAGCCACAGGCGCTGGTGGTGGGCGTGCCTTGGCACCCCGACGGGGCCGCGCACGACAATACCCGACGGGCGCAGCGCTTTGCGCGCCAACTGCATGGCCGATTTCACCTGCCGGTGCATGGGGTGGACGAGCGTTACAGCACCACCGAAGCATTGGCCGCGGGTGCAGCGGACGTGGATGCCGAGTCGGCTGCCATCATCTTGGACCAGTATCTGAAGAGTCTTCCATGAGCACACTCACACTCGACGCCGAGGCCCTGTACACCGAACTGCGCTCGGGGGTGCGTGGGCTGTGGCGCACTGACATGGCGATTCTGGGCATCTGGTCCGGTGGCGCCTGGCTGGCCGAACGCCTGCATGCCGATCTGGGGCTGCCCGGCAAGCCTGGGGTGATCTCCAGCGCCTTGCACCGAGACGATTTCAGCGCACGAGGCATGGGCCATGGCACCGACGCCACCAAGATCCCGTTCTCGGTGGATGGCACACACCTGATGTTGATCGACGACGTGCTGTTCACCGGCCGAACCATCCGAGCCGTGCTCAACGAGCTGTTCGATTTCGGCCGACCGGCCAGCGTGACCCTGGCCGTGCTGGTGGATCGAGGCGGCCGCGAGCTGCCGATCCAAGCGGCCTTTGCCGCCGCCAAGGTGGCCCTGCCCGCTGGGCAGCGCCTGTCGCTGACGCGTCTCGGCGAAGGCCCCGATGCGGGCCGGTTCACCTTCTCGGTGCGGGGAGGGCAGTGATGCTGAACCGACGCAACCCGCAGCTCAACGCCCAGGGTGAGCTGATCCACCTGCTGTCCATCGAGGGCCTGCCACGCGATGTGCTGCACCACATCCTGGACACCGCGGGCACCTTCTTGTCGGTCAACGACCGCGAGGTGAAGAAGGTGCCGCTGCTGCGTGGCAAGAGCGTGTTCAACCTGTTCTTCGAGAACTCCACGCGCACCCGCACGACCTTCGAGATTGCGGCCAAGCGCCTGTCCGCCGATGTGATCAACCTGGACATTGCCAAGAGCAGCGCCGCCAAGGGCGAGAGCCTGCTCGACACCATCGCCAACCTGAGCGCCATGCACGCCGACATGTTTGTGGTGCGCCACGGCGAAAGCGGCGCGCCGTACCTCATCGCGCAGCATTGCGCGCCACATGTGCACGTGGTCAACGCGGGCGATGGTCGCCACGCGCACCCCACCCAGGGGCTGCTGGACATGTACACCATCCGCCACTACAAGCGCGATTTCACGCAGTTGTCGGTGGCCATCGTCGGTGACATCGTGCATTCGCGCGTGGCGCGATCGGACATCCATGCGCTCACCACCCTGGGCGTGCCGGAGATCCGCGCCGTCGGCCCGAAGACACTGGTGCCGGGTGACCTGCGGGAGATGGGCGTGCGTGTCTGTCACGACATGGCCGACGGCATCCGTGGGGCCGATGTGGTGATCATGCTGCGCCTGCAGAACGAGCGCATGAGCGGCGCGATGTTGCCCTCGGCAGCGGAGTTCTCCAAGAACTATGGCCTCACCGCCGACAAGCTGGCCATGGCCAAGCCCGACGCCATCGTCATGCACCCGGGTCCCATCAACCGGGGTGTGGAGATCGATTCGGCCGTGGCCGACGGCACGCACAGCGTGATCCTGCCGCAGGTCACCTTCGGCATCGCGGTGCGCATGGCGGTGATGTCCATCATCGCGGGGAACGAGGCATGAAGATCCTGATTCAAAACGGGCGGGTGATCGATCCAGCCACCGGGCGGGATGAGCTCACCGACCTGTCCATCGCTGCCGGCCGCATCGTGCGCATCGGCCGCGCCGAGCCTGGCTTCATCGCCAACCGCAACATCGATGCCACGGGTTGCATCGTGGTGCCGGGCCTGGTGGACCTGGCCGCGCGCCTGCGCGAGCCGGGGCACGAGCACGAAGGCATGCTGGAGAGCGAACTCAATGCGGCGGCCGCTGGGGGCGTCACCAGCCTGGTGTGTCCCCCGGACACCGACCCCACGCTGGACGAGCCTGGCCTGGTCGAGATGCTCAAGTTTCGCGCCCGAAAACTGTCGTTGTGCCGACTGTTCCCGCTGGGGGCGCTGACGCGCGGGCTGGCCGGTGAGGTGCTGACCGAGATGGCCGTGCTCACCGAGGCCGGTTGCGTCGGCTTTTCGCAGGCCGAGGTCGCGGTGCGCAACACCCAGGTGTTGATGCGGGCGCTGCAGTACGCCGCCACCTTTGGCTATACGGTGTGGTTGCGTCCGCAGGACCCGTGGTTGGGCCAAGGCGTTGCCGCCAGCGGCGCGGTGGCCACGCGCATGGGCCTGTCTGGCGTGCCGGTGGCCGCAGAGACGATCGGCCTGCTCACCCTGATCGAGCTGGCCCGCGCCACCGGTGCCCGCTTGCACCTGTGTCGCTTGTCCAGCGCAGCGGGTGTGGCCCTGTTGCGGCAGGCCAAGGCCGAGGGCCTGCCGGTCACCGCCGATGTCAGCATCAACTCATTGCACCTGACCGATGTGGACATCGGCTACTTCAATCCGGCGATGCGCCTGACGCCGCCACTTCGGCAAAGCGCCGATCGCGCCGCGCTGCGTGCCGCGTTGGCCGATGGCACGATCGACGCGCTGGTGTCCGATCACACTCCTGTGGACGCCGATGCCAAGAACCTGCCCTTCGGCGAGGCCGAACCCGGCGCCACCGGCCTGGAGTTGCTGCTGAGCCTGGCCCTCAAGTGGGGCGATGATCTTGGTCTGCCCTTGCACGCCACCTTGGCACGAGTCACCAGCGAGCCCGTGCGGGTGCTGGGAGACGCACTCGGATCCCTGGCGTCCAGCGCCGGGCGACTGGTGGAAGGTGGTGTGGCCGATGTCTGTGTGTTCGACCCGGCCGTGACCTGGACCGTGACACCCGAGCAATTGCGCAGCCAGGGGCGCCATACGCCGTTTGCATTCGACGCCACCGGCATGGCGCTGCCCGGCCGCGTCAAGGCCACGCTGGTGGCCGGCACGCTGGCGTTTGAATCGCATTGAATCGTCCTGGTTGAGCGCCATGCGCCACGTTCGTGCGCTTTGGCGCCTGGCGAGAACGTGCCTGCACCTGGCGCACGGCATGGCCATCGTCGCGCTGTTGTGGCCGGTACTGGATGCGAGCGGGCGCCAACGCCGCATTGCCTGGTGGGCCGGCAAACTGCTGCGCCTGATGGGCATCCACCTCGACGCGCACGGCCTGCATCGGCCTGGTGCCACGCTGCTGGTGGCCAACCATGTGTCGTGGCTGGACATCTTGGCGGTGCATGCCGTGTGTCCGCAGGCCCGGTTCGTGTCCAAGGCCGATGTGCGCCACTGGCCGCTGCTGGGATGGATGGTGGGCGCGGTGGGCACCCTGTTCATCGAGCGCGAGCGCAAACGCGACGCCTTGCGCGTGGTGCACCTCACGGCCGAGGCGCTGCGCGCGGGCGACACGGTGGCCGTCTTTCCCGAAGGCACCACGGGGGATGGCCGTGTGCTGTTGCCGTTCCATGGCAATCTCTTGCAGGCGGCGATCGCCACGCAGACACCCGTCCAGCCCCTGGCTTTGCGCTACAGCGAACCCGGGCAGCCGATCAGTGCTGCCGCGGCGTGGGTGGGCGATTCCACGTTGGTCAACAGCCTGTGGGCCATCGCAAGCGCGGACGGCCTGGTGGTGCACGTCCACACGCTGCCCCCCGAATCCAGTGCCCATGCCGATCGACGCGCGCTGGCGGATCACTTGAGGCAGGTCCTGGCCGAGGCATTGGCGCAGCACGAGAGCTGAGGTCCGGGCACCGGCGAGCGGTTTGCAGGGGCCGTGCCTTGCGTGCCCATCCCGGCAGGCTCTTGCGTGGGGCGCGATGCCGTACATTCAGTGCCAGCGCAAGGGCATTCGGGCAAGTCGGCAGAAAGGCTTGAAGGCTGTCACGGGGACTCGGCCATCGGCCCGGCGCGGATGGACAACTGGAGCCTGCCTTGGCTTTCGAACTGCTGCAGTTGGTGTCGGATCAGCTGGTCCTGGGCCAGGCCCTGCCGTTCAACGTGCGCGACGCGCAAGGCAAGCTGCTGTTGGCCCGCGGCTATCTGCTGCGCAGCGAGCTGCAGCGGGAAACCCTCCTGGACCGGGGCTTGTACGTGGACGTCGAGGAGTTCAAGGCCGTCCAGGAAGGCCGCACCTACACCCCCCCGCCCGAAAAGCTCAAGACCACCTTGTTCGACCTGTGGGAGCAAGCGAACTGGCGCCTGGACAACCTGCTCAAGAGCGTGGATCAGGAGCCCGGCTTCCCGGCGCGCTGCGAGGCGTTCGCGACGCAGTTCATGTCACTGGTCCAGCGCGACATCGACATTGCGATCTACCTCTCGGTGCGCCAGGACGAGAGGCGCATGAACCTGTATGGCTTGTCGCACACCTTGCACGCGGCCCTGCTGGGCCAGTTGATGGCGCAGCGCATTGGGTGGACGTCCGAACGCACGCTCTCGCTGGTGAAGGCGGCGCTGACCATGAACATGGCCATCGTCGACCTGCAGGGTCGGTTCGCCGCGATGGGCCGGCTCAGCGAGGCACAGCGCGATCAGATTCGGGCGCACCCGCAGCGCGCGGTGGACCTGATGCGCTCCGCGGGGGTGACCGATTCGGCCTGGCTGGAGGGCGTCTTGCAGCACCACGAGCGGCCCGGCGGAGGCGGCTACCCGCGCGACCTGAAGCAGGTGGATGAACTGGCCGATGCACTGCGCCTGGCCGACGTCTTCATGGCCAAGATCAGCCCGCGCGCCGAACGACCCGCGCTGAAGATCCAGGAGGCCGCACGCCAGATGTTCCATGAAGCACATGGCAGCGCGGCGTCGGCCGCGATCATCAAGGAGTACGGCATCTACCCGCCGGGCAACTTCGTCGAGCTGGCCTCGGGCGAGCTGGCCGTGGTCATCCGCCGCGGGGCCACCGCCCACACACCGGTGGCCGCGGCCATCACCGACACCTCGGGTCGCCCGGTGGTGCGCACCGTGCGTCGCGACACTGCCCAACCGGCCTACGCCATCAAGGCGCTGGCAGTGGACAAGCTGATGATGCAGCGCCTGGTTCCCGAGCGCCTGTACGGCCTGCCTGAGTAGGCCGTTCCGCCTGGCGACCGGCGCCGCGGATGTACCGCCACGATGGCCCGAAGTGAAGAGCCGCCTTGGGTGCGTCGATCAGGCCTTGCCCTGGCTGGCCACGGCCGCAGCGGCCTTGGCCACCGCTTCGGGGTCGCCGAGGTAGTTGCGGCTGATCGGCTTGAGATCGGCGTCCAGCTCGTAGACCAAGGGCACGCCGTTGGGGATGTTCAGACCAACGATGTCGGCGTCGCTGATGCCGTCGAGGTGCTTCACCAGCGCCCGGATCGAGTTGCCGTGTGCGGCGATCACGATGCGCTGGCCACCGCGAATGGCCGGCGCCAACAGCTCATCCCAACACGGCATCACGCGGGCCACGGTGTCCTTCAGGCATTCGGTCAACGGCACCTGTCCGGGGGCGAGCTTGGCGTAGCGGATGTCGTCGCGCTGGCCGCGTGGGTCGGCGGCGTCCAACACCGGCGGCGGAATGTCGTAGCTTCGGCGCCAGATGAGCACCTGCGCATCGCCGTACTGCTTGGCCGTGTCGGCCTTGTTCAGTCCCTGCAGGGCGCCATAGTGGCGCTCGTTGAGACGCCAGTCATTCACCACCGGCAGCCAGGTGCGGTCCATCTGGTCCAGCGTGTGCCAAAGGGTCCAGATCGCGCGCTTGAGCACCGAGGTGTAGGCCACGTCGAAGTCCAGCCCTGCTGCCTTCAGCAGCCGGCCGGCTTCCTTGGCCTGCTCCACGCCGGTGGGCGTCAGGTCGACATCGGTCCAGCCCGTGAAGCGGTTCTCCAGGTTCCAGGTGGATTCGCCGTGGCGGATGAGAACGAGCTTGTGCATGGGGGTGTGTTTGGTGTCAGGGGCAACGGTGAATTCTATAATCCGCACCCTTTGACGTCCGAAGCGAAGCGAACCCCCTGTGAAGTTCATCATCGACAACTGGATGCTTGTGCTGATGGCCGCCCTGTCGGGTGGCCTGTTGGTGTGGCACACGCTGCAAAAGCAGCAAGCCGGCGCCGTCGGCACCGCCGAGGCCGTGCGTCTGATCAACCGCGAAAAGGCGGTGCTGATCGACGTCTGTGAGCCGGCCGAGTTCGCTGCAGGCCACGCCAGCGGCGCGCGCAACATCCCGATGGGCCGGCTGGATGGCGCCAAGGAACTGCCGAGCAACAAGGCGCTGCCGCTGGTGCTGTTGTGTGCTTCAGGCGCGCGGGCAGGGCGGGCGGCGGCACAGCTGCGCAAGGCTGGTTACGACGGCGCCATTGCGGTGTCCGGCGGGCTGGCCGCCTGGCGCGAGGCGGGACTGCCCACCGAGAGATCGGCCTGAGCGTCGAGGTCGCCATGGCCATGGCCCAGTGTCCGCGGCACTGCAAAGGCTTTGGCGCCGCGACACAATGACCGCTTCACCTTCACGTCTGCCCTCGAGGCCACGCCCATGAACGCCGTTCGCATGTACACCACGCAGGTCTGCCCGTTTTGCCTGCGCGCCAAGGCCCTGCTCAAGCAGCGCGGCGTGGCCCAGATCGATGAGATCCGGGTCGACCTCGATGTGACCGAACGCGACCGCATGATCGAACTCACTGGCCGCCGCACGGTGCCGCAGATCTTCATTGGCGAGGTGCACGTGGGCGGTTGCGACGAACTCATGGCGCTGGACCAGCGCGGTGGCCTCACCCCCCTGCTGCAGGGGGCCTGAGCCCGGCGTCGCGCCCCGGCGCGACAGGCGGCTGCGCCATAATCGCAAATGCAGCCAGCCCGCACCCCTGTCGGCGTGCGGGCTTTTCTTTTCTCCAGCTTGAATGCACACCATGGCCGAACAAGACCAAGATCCCGTGTTCCAGATCCAGCGCATGTACCTGAAGGATCTGTCGCTCGAGCAGCCGAATTCGCCGCAGATCCTGCTGGAACAGCAGCAACCTCAGGTCGACATCAACCTGGCCATGGCCGCGGGCGGCATCAGCGACGGCATCTTCGAGGTCACCGTCACGGCCACCGTCACCACCAAGGTGGCTGAGAAGGTGCTGTTCCTGGTGGAGGCCAAACAGGCCGGCATCTTCGAGATCCGCAACATCCCGCAGGAACAGATGCAAGGCATCCTCGGCATGGTCTGCCCGCAGATGATCTACCCCTATTTGCGTGCCATCGTGTCCGACATCTGCACGCGTGCAGGCTTCCCGCCGATCATGCTGACAGAAGTGAACTTCCAGGCCATGTTCGAGGCCCAGCAGGCGCAGGCTGGCGGCAACGGGTCGCAGCCGAACTGATTGCGCCAGGCGATGCGCATCGCCGTGCTGGGGGCAGGCGCTTGGGGCACGGCCCTGGCGGCGTCTGCCGCAGATCGACACGAGGTGATGTTGTGGGCGCGTGACCCGACGCAGGCCCGTGCCATGCAGGCCCTGGGCCGCAACGAGCGCTACCTGCCCGAGGTGGTCTTGCCGACGACGCTGCGCCTGACGGCCGATCTCGGCGAGGCTCTGGGCTGGGGTGCAAGCGGTGTGCTGGTCATTGCCACGCCCATGGCCGGTTTGCGTGAGATGCTGGGCCGCGTGCCCGCAACCGCACCGGTGTTCTGGCTGTGCAAGGGCTTCGAGGCAGAGACCGGGGAACTGGGCCATGAAATTGCGCGGATGCTCCGGCCCCGCGCGCCCGCAGGCGTCTTGTCGGGCCCCAGCTTCGCGCTGGAGGTGGCACGTCGGCAGCCCACGGCCCTGGTGGCGGCCAGCACCGACGAGGCCTTGTCGAGCCTGGCGGTGCAAGCCTTTCACAGCGACGTGCTGCGCATCTACACCTCGGTCGATCCCATCGGCGTGGAAGTGGGCGGCGCAGTGAAGAACGTGATGGCGATCGCCACGGGCATCGCCGACGGCCTGTCACTGGGACAGAACGCGCGGGCGGCGCTGATCACGCGTGGCCTGGCCGAGATGACCCGCCTGGGGCTGGCCCTGGGCGGCAGGACCGAAACCATGATGGGGCTGGCCGGGCTGGGCGACTTGGTGCTCACCGCCACGGGCGATCTGTCGCGCAATCGCCGAGTGGGCCTGATGCTGGCCAGTGGCCAGGCCTTGGCCGACATCCTGCATCGGCTGGGTCATGTGGCTGAAGGCGTCTACAGCGCTCCCACGGTGCTGAGGCGTGCTCGCGGCCTGGCCGTCGACATGCCCATCACCGAGGGAGTGGTGGCGGTGCTGCAAGGCAGACTGACGCCCGCCCAAGCCTTGCAATTGCTGATGTCGCGCGAGGCGCGTGCCGAAGCCGATTGATCGCTTGCCCCGGCGCCGGCTCAGGCCGACGTGCCGGCATAGCCGCACTGCCGCCAAGCGTCGAACACGACCACGGCCACCGCATTGCTGAGGTTCAGGCTGCGCTGGCCCGCGCGCATCGGCAGGCGCAGGCGCTGGCGCGGCGCAAACGAGTCGCGCAGCGCCGGCGGCAGGCCGGCGGTTTCGCTGCCGAAAACGAACCAGTCACCCGGGGCGAACTCGGCTCGCGCGAGCGATTGGCCGCCTTGGGTGGTGAAGGCGAAGCAACGGTCCGCTGCCGGCGCCTCGGTCTGCAGCAACGCTTGCCACGAGGCATGACGCCGAAGTTCAGCGTACTCGTGGTAGTCCAGTCCCGCGCGGCGCAACAAGCGGTCCTCCATCGAGAAACCCAGCGGTTCGACCAGATGCAGGCGGCAACCCGTGTTGGCCGCGAGTCGAATCACGTTGCCGGTGTTCGGCGGGATTTCGGGGTGGACGAGCACGATGTTGAACATGGGCGGTCATTGTCGTGCAGCGGCAACGGGGCGTGGCCGCTGCGCATCGATTGCCCAGACCCACTCGGGTGGTTCAATCGGTGCGTGGCGTACGCGCCAGCACCCAAACCTGCACCCCTGCGGCCCCAGCCAGCTTCAAGGCGTGTGCCGCCGCGTTGGCGCTGGCGCCGGTGGTCATGACGTCGTCGATGAGCGCGACATGGCGCCCATGCACGTGAGCCACGTGGGCCGGATCCACCCACAACGCGTCGCGCAGGTTGGTTTCGCGCTGTTGTCGCGTCAGGCCCACCTGGTGCGGTGTGTCTCGCCAGCGCTGCAGCAGGTCCGGACGGGCTTCGATGTGCAAGCATTCACCGAGGTGCCGAGCCAACTCCCAGGCCTGGTTGTAGCCGCGCTCGCGCAGGCGGGCCACACTCAGGGGCATCGGAACCAACAGGGTCGTCGGGGCTTTCGGTGCCTGCGCAAGCGCTGCCGCCATGCGCCTGGACAAGGCCAGTGCCAATTCCGGCTGTTGGCGGAACTTGAAGCGGGTGATCAGGCCGTCCCACGGAAACTCGTAGTCGGCCACCGCGCGGGCGCCATCGAATTCGGGTGTCTCACGCTGGCAGGCCCCGCAGGGCAAGTCGGCATGCCCGGGCAGGGCGCAACGCGGGCAGCGTGGCACGGGTGCCGCGAACCGCAGAACACAACGCCTGCAAAGGGCCTCGGTACCCCAATCGCCACAGAGCTCGCACTGGCGCGGCCAGGCCGCCACGCCGCGCCCCAGCCAGCGCTTCCACCGGGCAGCAGGGGCAGGTTGGGCGTAAACCATGGCCTCAATATACTGGCTGGCCATGCCGGCCGCACCAGCTTCCCGCCTTCCCATCGATGCTGTGGCCCAGGAGCACCTGATGCGGCGCCTGGCCCGCGTGGAAGGCGCGCCATGGCTGCATCAGGAAGTGGCGCGCCGCATGGCCGATCGCTTGAAGCTCTTTCGCGACCAGCCTTCGGACTGGATCGATTGGTGGGGCGCCTTGGCAGGTGGGGCGACTGCGGTGGCCGCGGTGTTGCCGCGGTCTCGGCGACTGGTGGTCGAGCCCAGCGATGAATGGGTGCTGCGCAGTCGGCAGCTGGCGCGTGGCCCTTGGTGGTCGATCCTTGGGCGCGGGCCTGCACAGCAACGCATCGGCCTGGTCGCCGATGCCTCGCCAGCGCAGGCATCGATGGTGTGGGCCAACATGATGCTGCACCTTTGCCCGAATCCGCCGGGGTGCATGGCACAGTGGCACGCCGCCTTGAAGGTCGGGGGCATCCTGATGTTTTCGACGCTCGGCCCGGACAGTCTGCGTGAGCTGCGTGCGCTGTATGCCGAGCAGGGCTGGCCCGCGCCGCATGCGCCCTTCACCGACATGCACGACATCGGCGACCAGTTGGTGCACAGCGGCTTTGCCGACCCGGTGATGGACCAGGAGCGCATTGTGCTGAACTGGTCATCGCCGCAAGCCATGCTGACCGAGATGCGCACCATGGGTGCCAACCTTTCGCCGACGCGGCCGCCTGGCTTGCACACGCCGCGTTGGCTTGCGCGCTTGCGCGACGCACTGGCTCAGCGGGCCGACGCGCAGGGTCGGATCCACCTGAGTTTCGAGGTGGTCTATGGGCATGCGTTCAAGGCAATGCCCAAAGTCGCACGTGACGACGCGGTGACCATATCGCTCGAGTCGCTGCGGTCAAAGCTGGGCGTCGAGCGACTTGATCCGTGACGTCTACAACACCCGCTAGAATCCGCGGTTGATCCGCCTCATGCCCCATGCGCGTTCGGCTGATTTTGCTGACCTTAGGGTCAAGCCGAATCACCTGAATGGCTGTTGCAGTGCATGCTGGCGAACTTCAGCCCAATGAACACGACCTTCGCCCCCAGCCATTGGCCCGCCCCTGCTGTTGTCGCACGCCGCGACGCGGGTTGGTGCTTTGCGCGCGAACTCGACGCAGGTGAGGGCTGGTTCTTCGAACTCAAGCGCAAGGTCTCGCTATCGCCGAGGCAGTTACTGGGGTGCTTCGGGATCGTGAGCGTGCTGTCGCTGTTGGTCGCGGCTGGCCTGTGGTCGCAGGGCGCGTCGATGGTCATGGTGTTCACAGGCATCGAGCTGCTGGCCGTGGCCGTTGCCCTGCTGGTCGTGGCACGTCACACAGGTGATCGCGAGCTGATCACCTTGGCCAATCGCGAATTGGCGGTTGAGCAGCGCCGCGGCCGCCAAGTGGATCGGGCCCGTTTCCGCGCCGAATGGGTGCGGGTCGAGCCGGCTGGCGGGGAGGGCTCGCTGGTGGAGTTGTCGGGGGAAGGGCGCAGCGTGCGCGTCGGCCGGCATGTCCGCCCGGAACTGCGGGTGGTGCTTGCACAAGAACTCCGTCGCGTGCTGAGGTTGGCGCGCGCAACGGACGGTCAGGTTTCGGATCACGAACTTAAAGCATGACGATGAACATGATGAACAAGCTTCGGCATCGGGTCGGCCAGGGGGCCTTGGCTCTGAGCGCGGCAACAGCGACCCAGGCGGCACAGGCCGTCAACGACCTGGCGGGGGGGCCGGCCAAGAACCAGATCGACCTGCACCCGCCGGTCACGCGCATTGCCACGGAAGTGATTGGCCTGCACAACTTCCTGATGATCATCTGCGTCGTGATCTTCATCGCGGTGTTTGGCGTGATGTTCTATTCGATCCTCAAGCACCGCAAGTCGCTGGGCCACAAGTCGGCCAACTTCCACGAGAGCGTGGCGGTCGAGATCGCCTGGACCATCGTGCCCTTCCTGATCGTCACGGCGATGGGCCTGATGGCCACCAAGACCGTGGTGGCCATGAAGGACACCAGCAACGCCGACCTCACCATCAAGACCACTGGCTACCAGTGGAAGTGGGGCTACGACTACCTGAAGGGCGAGGGCGAAGGCATCGGCTTCCTGTCCCAGCTCGATCTGGCACAGCGCCAGATGTCAGACGCCGGCAAGCCCGAGGGCGACAACTACCTGCTGAAGGTGGACAACCCCCTGGTGGTGCCGGTGGACAAGAAGATCCGCATCATCACCACTGCCGCCGACGTGATCCACTCTTGGATGATTCCGGCTTTTGCGGTGAAGCAGGATGCGATTCCCGGCTTCGTCCGCGACACCTGGTTCCGCGCCGAGAAGACCGGCGACTTCTATGGCCAGTGCGTCGAGCTGTGTGGCAAGGAGCACGCCTACATGCCGATCCACGTGAAGGTGCTGTCGGCCGCCGACTACACCAAGTGGGTGGAAGGCAAGAAGAAGGAAATGGCCGCGAAGGCCGACGACCCGAGCAAGGTTTGGGCGATGGATGCCCTGGTGGCCCGTGGCGAGAAGGTCTACACCGCCAACTGCGCGGTCTGCCACAGGCCTGATGGCAAGGGTGCAGGCCCGATCAAGCCACTCGACGGCTCGGCCATCGTGCAGGACGCCGACAAGGCCAAGCAGGTCGCCTTGGTGCTGGCTGGTGTGAACAACGGTGCGATGCCCGCGTGGAAGGCCTTGTCCGACACCGACCTCGCGGCCGTGATCACCTACACGAAGAACCACTGGTCCAACAAGACGGGCCAAGTCGTTCAGCCGGCCGACGTCGTCGCCGCTCGCAAGTAATCCCAGACCCAGATCGCTGAAAGGCACCGCCCATGAGCGCCGTCCTCGACCACCCGAACGCCCACGACCACGATCACGATCACGACCACCACGGCGCGCCGCACGGCTGGCGCCGCTGGGTCTTCGCCACGAATCACAAGGACATCGGCACGATGTACCTGTTGTTCTCGTTCACCATGCTGATGATCGGTGGCGTGCTGGCCTTGTGCATCCGTGCCGAGTTGTTCCAGCCGGGGCTGCAGTATTTCAATCCCGAGTTGTTCAACTCGTTCACCACCATGCATGGCCTGATCATGGTGTTCGGCGCGATCATGCCGGCCTTCGTGGGCTTCGCGAACTGGATGATCCCGCTGCAGATCGGTGCCGCGGACATGGCCTTTGCGCGCATGAACAACTTCAGCTTCTGGCTGTTGATTCCGGCCGCGTCGATGCTGGCCGGTTCGTTCTTCATGCCCGGCGGCGCACCGGCCGCTGGCTGGACGCTCTATGCACCGTTGACCCTTCAGATGGGCCCTTCGATGGATGCCGGCATCTTCGCGATGCACATCATGGGGGCAAGCTCCATCATGGGCTCGATCAACATCATCGTCACGATCCTGAACATGCGCGCGCCGGGCATGACGCTGATGAAGATGCCGCTGTTTGCGTGGACCTGGCTGATCACCGCCTACCTGCTGATCGCCGTGATGCCGGTGCTCGCCGGCGCCATCACGATGACGCTGACGGACCGCCATTTCGGCACCAGTTTCTTCACCCCGGCCGGCGGTGGTGACCCGATCATGTACCAGCACATCTTCTGGTTCTTCGGGCACCCCGAGGTGTACATCATGATCCTGCCGGCCTTCGGCATCATCAGCGCCATCGTGCCGGCCTTTGCCCGCAAGCGCCTGTTCGGCTACACGTCGATGGTGTATGCCACCGCTTCGATCGCGATCCTGTCCTTCATCGTGTGGGCGCACCACATGTACGTCACCGGCATGCCGGTGACGGGTCAACTGTTCTTCATGTACGCCACCATGCTGATTGCCGTGCCCACGGGCGTGAAGATCTTCAACTGGGTGGCCACCATGTGGCGGGGCTCGATGACTTTCGAGACGCCGATGCTGTGGGCCGTCGGTTTCATCTTCGTGTTCACGATCGGAGGATTCACGGGCCTGATCCTGTCGATGGCGCCGGTGGATATTCAGTTGCAGGACACCTATTATGTCGTCGCCCACTTCCACTACGTGCTGGTGGCCGGCTCGTTGTTCGCGCTGTTCGCGGGCGTGTATTACTGGGGCCCGAAGTGGACCGGCGTCATGTACTCCGAGTTCCGCGGCAAGTTGCACTTCTGGTGGTCGCTGATCGCGTTCAACGTCACCTTCTTCCCGATGCACTTCCTGGGCCTGGCCGGCATGCCGCGTCGTTACGCCGACTACCCCATGCAGTTCACCGACTTCAACCAGATCGCCAGCATTGGCGCGTTTGCGTTTGGTTTTGCACAGGTGTACTTCTTCCTGTTCGTCGTGGTACCGATGATGCGTGGACAGGGCGAGAAGGCCCCGCAAAAGCCGTGGGAAGGGGCCGAGGGACTTGAGTGGGAAGTGCCCTCGCCGGCGCCGTTCCATACCTTCGAGAACCCACCCAAGCTGGATGCGTCGGCCACCCGAATCGTCGGCTGATCGGAGCCTGCTGACCATGACGATGAAGCCAACCGAACAGCAACGCAAGGCAAACCTGAAGCTGGCACTCGTGCTGGCCTCGGTGGCCCTGGTGCTGGGCGTTGGATTCGTGGCCAAGGTGGTTCTGTTCGGACGCTGATCGCGCACCATGCCCTTGCCCGCCTTTCTTGCCAGCCTGCACCGAGACAACCGTCGGATGCTGGGCAAGCTGGCGGTCATTGCCGCAGCGATGTTCGGTTTCGGTTATGCCTTGGTGCCGCTGTACAAGTCGATTTGCGACGCGCTGGGCATCAATGTGCTGACCTTGAGCGACAAGAACAACTCGTCGGATCCGCTGCTCACCGGAGGACGCAAGGCCAACACCCAGGTCGACTACAGCCGCACGGTCACGATCGAATTCGATGCCAATTCGCGTGGCCCCTGGGATTTCAAGCCGGCAGTGCGTTCGATGCAGGTGCACCCCGGTGAGATGGCCACGGTGATGTACGAGTTTCGCAACGTGCAGGATCGCACCATGGCTGCGCAGGCGATTCCGAGTTACGCCCCCATGCAGGCCAGTTCGCACTTCAACAAGCTCGAATGCTTTTGCTTCAACGAATACGTGCTCAAGCCTGGCGAAAGCAAGCAGTGGCCTGTGGTGTTCTTCGTCGACGACAAGCTGCCCAGGGACGTCAACACCATCACGCTGTCCTACACCTTCTTCGAAGTGCCCGGTAAGTTGAAGGCCACGGGCAAGGTCGTCGGACTTGGCTTGCAGGGGGTTCGTTCGTGAGCGATGACGGGCTGAAGGCCGCCGCGGGACGTCGAGCCACGCCCTGGCAAACCATGCGTGCGGTGGCGTGGTCGTTCTTCGGCGTGCGCCGCTCGAAGGATCTGGAACAGGATGTGGCACGGCTCAACCCCGTCCACGTGGTGATTGCAGGGCTGATCGGTGCGGCGGTGTTTGTCGCCAGCCTGGTCATGCTGGTGAAGTGGGTGGTGGCCAGCGGCGTCGCCGCCTGAGTTCGCCACCCCAGAAATTCAACGAGTTTTCGGTTTCGAGGAGAGCACTCAAGATGTCCGCAGCGACGCACCATGGGTCCACGCCCTACTACTTCGTGCCCAACCCGTCACGGCACCCCGCCATGGCGGCATTGGGCCTGTTCTTCGTCATCCTGGGCGCAAGCCAATGGGTGAACGGGCACGGCTGGGGCGCTTGGTCACTGCTGGCGGGCCTGGCAATCTGGCTGTCCACGCTGTTCGTCTGGTTTCGTGAAGCCATCGCCGAGAGCGAAGGCGGCATGTATTCCGACCGCATCGACGTGTCCTACCGCTGGAGCATGAGCTGGTTCATCTTCTCGGAGGTGATGTTCTTCGCAGCCTTCTTCGGTGCGCTGTACTGGGCCCGCTCGTTTGCGATCCCGATGCTGGGCAACCTCGACCACCAGATCCTGTGGCCCGACTTCAAGGCCATCTGGCCGAGCGCCGGTGGCGGTGTGACCGCATCGCCCGCCGGCACTGTAGAGCCCTTCGCGACGATGGGCCCTTGGCCGATCCCGACCATCAACACCGCGCTGCTGCTCACTTCCGGCGTCACGTTGACCATCGCACACCATGCGCTCATCGCCGGCCATCGCGCCAAGACGATCGGCTGGATGTGGATCACGGTGATCCTGGGCATCACCTTCTTGTCGCTTCAAGGCTACGAGTACTACCACGCCTACCATGAACTGAACCTCAAGCTCAGTTCGGGCATCTTCGGCTCCACCTTCTTCATGCTCACCGGCTTCCACGGTTTCCACGTGTTCGTGGGCATGTTGATGCTGCTGTTCATCACGCTGCGATTGATGAAGGGCCACTTCACGCCCGAGCGTCACTTCGGCTTCGAAGGCGCCGCCTGGTACTGGCACTTCGTCGACGTGGTCTGGCTCGGCCTGTACATCCTGGTGTACTGGTTCTGACGCGGCTCCCGCCCGCCGTCAAGACGCCGCCTTGCGCGGCGTCTTTGCTTCTTGATCAGCCTCCAGTGGGCAGCCCGGTGGGGTGGATCCAGCCCATGCGCCATCCCAGCAGGATGAACAGGAACACCGCCACCGACAAGGCCACCCGCAACGCCAGTGCGCGCGCCATGCGGGTGTCGCGGTCCTTCGGCGTGTCACCCTTGCGCAGCATGAACAGCCCGGCGCTGCCCAGGGCTGCGAGCACCAGGACGAGCGCAATCACGATCACGGTTTTCATGGGGCCCGATTATCCGGCTCCGCCAACGCAGCCGGGCCAGGCGACGACCGTATGTGCGGCCTGATCCGATCCCGTGGATTGGTGCTTGCGGTGACGCTGCTGGCTGCTGCGGCTACCGCGCGCTTGGGGTTCTGGCAGCTCGATCGTGCCGCAGTCAAGCAAGGGCTGCAGGCGAGCGTGGCGCAGCGCGCTGCCGAGCCTGTCCTGCCGCAAGCCGATCTGGCACGCGATGAGGCCAGTGCCGAGCTCCAGTACCACCGCCGAATCCATGCGCATGGACAGTGGCTGAGTCGGCACACCGTCTACCTGGACAACCGGCAGATGAACGGTCACCCTGGGTTCTTTGTGCTCACCCCGCTGCTGTTGGCGCCAGGTGACGCCGTGCTGGTGCAGCGCGGTTGGGTGCCACGCGACGCCGCCCATCGCTCGCACGTCAAGACGCTGCAAGATCCGCCGGGCGTGGTGAGTGTGCTGGCTCGCGTGGCCGCGCCGCCGTCCAAGTTGTTCGAGATGCACGCCGGCGACGCTGGTGTGATCCGGCAAAATCTCGACCTTGCCGCGTTTTCGCGCGAGATTGGCGTGCGGTTGCGGCCGCTGTCTTTGCAGCAGATCGATGGGCCGGACTCGCCCGCAGATGGGCTTCAGCGCCAGTGGTTCGTGCCAGCGGTGGACGTCGACAAGCACCACGGCTATGCATTCCAATGGTTCGCGCTCTGCGCCTTGATCCTGGGCCTCTATGTCTGGTTCCAACTCATCCAACCCCGACGTCAATCCCGACGTGCATGACGCGCACGATCCGGTCGGCATGACCGTGCACTCCATGCCGAGTGCCGAGGCCGCCCTGGCGAGGCCCAACACCGTCAGCGGGCGCGTGAAGATGATCCTGGTGTTGCTGGTTTGCGCCGCGCCGGTGGTGGCCAGCTATTTCAGCTACTACGTGATCCGACCGGACAGCGGCAGCACCGCCTACGGGCGCCTGATCCAACCCACCGTGGCCACACCGGATGTGGCGGCGAAGACCCTGGACGATCAGGCCGTGGCGCTGCGCTCCATCAAGGGGCAGTGGCTGCTGCTGCTGGTGGGCGGGGGCGCGTGCGACGAGGCCTGCGAGAAACGCCTGTTCATGCAGCGCCAACTGCGCGAAATGACCGGGCGTGAGCGTGACCGGATCGACAAGGTCTGGCTGGTGACCGATGCGGCCCCTGTCAAGCCCGAACTGCGCAAGGCGCTGGAGGCCACGCCCGGGATGAAGATCCTGCGGCTGCCGCGCGAGGCGGTGGCCGGCTGGCTCAAGCCCGAAGCCGGGCATGCCCTGGAAGAACACCTGTACATCGTCGACCCCATGGGCGAGTGGATGATGCGCATGCCGGTGAATGCCGACCCCGTGCGGGTGAAGCGCGACGTGGAGCGGCTGTTGCGTGCCAGTGCCAGCTGGCATCATCCACCGCAATGACACCGGGGTGCACAGCGTGAATGTCGCGGACTGGTCGTCGATGCTGAAGCTGGCCATGCTGGCAGGTCTGATCGCCCTGCTGCCGTTGTCGTGGTGGTGGCTGCGGCAGCGCGGGGCCTCATTGCGCACCCGCCTCGCAGCGCTGACCGCCATCACCGTGTTCCTCACCTTCGACCTCATCGTCTTTGGGGCCTTCACGCGCCTCACCGATTCCGGACTGGGCTGTCCCGACTGGCCGGGCTGCTACGGCGAGGCCAGCCCGCTGGAGGCTCGTGCGGACATCCATGCCGCGCAGACGGCCATGCCCAGCGGGCCGGTGACGGCAGCCAAAGCCTGGATCGAGATGATTCACCGCTACCTGGCCATGGCGGTCGGGGCACTGATCGTCGTGGCCGCAGCGGTGGGTTGGCGGCGCCGCGCCGACTTGCCGCACTCGCCCTGGTGGGCCACCGTCACCCTGGTGTGGGTGATCGTGCAAGGCCTGTTCGGCAAGTACACGGTCACGCTCAAGCTCTATCCGGCCATCGTGACCTTGCACCTGCTCGGCGCGCTGGTGCTGTTGGGTCTTCTGGTCCTGCAACACGAGTCATTCGGCGACCGGCCCCTGCGATTGCGTCTGTCGCATCGTGCCATTGGCTGGGTGGGGGCCCTGTTGCTGCTCCAGATGGCGCTGGGCGCGTGGGTCAGCACCAACTACGCCGTGCTGGCGTGCACCGGCTTTCCGGCCTGCAACGGCGAATGGTGGCCGGTCATGGATGTGCGTCACGGGTTCACGGTCCTGCGCGAACTTGGCCGCGCAGGGCATGGCGGCTTCCTGCCGTTCGAGGCCTTGGTGGCGATTCACATGGCGCATCGCCTGTTTGCGGTGGTCGCCGCGGGCGGCCTGGTCTGGCTGGTGGCCCGCCTCTGGCGCGAGGATGGGCCGGCGCCCCGGCGCTATGCCATGGCACTGACGGCCTTGCTGGTGCTGCAGGTGGCCACGGGGCTTTCGAACGTGGTGCTGGATTGGCCGCTGGTCGCTGCCTTGATGCACACCGCCGGCGCGGGGGCCCTCACAGGAGTGCTCACCTCGCTTTGGGCCCGGGCGGCGCGGGGCTCGTCCGGCATGGCCTTGCCAGCCGGTGGCCTTGGTCGGCCTGCCTAGAATCCGGCCCGTCCCATGAACCAAGCCGCCGCCGCCTCACCCGTCAGCAGCGCCACGCGTTGGGCGCAGTACATGGCGCTGACCAAGCCCCGCGTGGTGCAACTCATCGTCTTCTGTGCCGTGATCGGCATGCTGCTGGCCGTTCCGGGCCTGCCGGATTGGCGAGTGGCCGCCGCGGCGACCGTGGGCATCTGGTTGGTGGCCAGCGCCGCAGCGGCCTTCAACTGCCTGGTCGAGCAGACCATCGATCGCAAGATGGTGCGCACGGCCTGGCGACCCACGGCCAAGGGGCAACTCAGCAACACCCAGGCGCTGCTGTTTTCGATGGTGCTGGGTCTTGCCGGCAGTGTGCTGCTGTATGCGTGGGTCAACCCGCTCACCATGTGGCTGACCTTCGCCACCTTCGTGGGCTATGCGGTGATTTACACGGTGGTGCTCAAGCCCCTGACACCGCAAAACATCGTGATCGGCGGGGCTTCCGGCGCCATGCCGCCGGTGCTGGGCTGGGCTGCCATGCGTGGCGAGGTCGGTCCCGAGGCGCTGATGATGTGCCTGATCATCTTCCTGTGGACGCCGCCGCATTTCTGGGCCCTGGCGCTGTATCGGGTGGAGGACTATCGGAAGTCCGGCCTGCCCATGCTGCCGGTCACGCACGGATCGGCCTTCACCCGGCTCAACGTGCTGCTCTACACGCTGGTGCTGTTCGCCGCCACCTTGTTGCCATTCATCACCGGGATGAGCGGTTGGATCTACCTGCTGGCGGCGGTGGCATTGGGCGGATGGTTCATCGTCTACGCCTATCAGTTGTGGCGCAACTACAGCGACGCCTTGTCACGTGCCACTTTCCGCTTCTCCATCCTTTACCTGTCCTTGCTGTTCGCGGCATTGCTGGTGGACCACTACCTGATGCCATGGATCAATTGACCCCCCGAAGCGCCTTTGGCGCCCCCCCCACAGGTGGGCGCAGCCAGCGGCCCGGCGGAGCCGGTTCCGCGGCTGCCGCTGGATGGTGGCTGATCCGTGCGTTGGTGGTGACGACCTCGATGGCCTTGGCCGCGTGCGATGTCCAAGTGCCCGGTCAGTCGCGGCCCAGCTTCAAGGGCGTGGACATCACGGGTGCCGAATACGCGCGCACGCTGTCGCTGACCGACGGCGACGGCAAGCCGCGCACGCTGGCAGAGTTCAAGGGCAAGGTGGTGCTGGTGTTCTTCGGCTACACGCAATGCCCCGACGTGTGCCCGACCACGATGGCCGAGTTGGCCGAGGTCAAGCGCGGCCTGGGCGCCGATGGTGCACGGGTGCAGGGCATCTTCGTGTCCGTGGACCCGGAACGCGATACCGGCGAATTGCTCAAGGCCTACGTCGCCAACTTCGGGCCAGACATCATTGGCTTGCGCGGCACGCCCGAGCAGACCAAGGAGGCGGCACGTGAGTTCAAGGTCTTCTACAGCAAGGTGCCAGGCAAGACCGAGACCAGCTACACGGTGGATCACACGGCCGGCTCGTATGTGTTCGACGCCAAGGGGCGGGTGCGTCTGTTCACCCGCTATGGCAGTGGCGCCAAGGCCTTGGCCGATGACTTGAAGATCCTCTTGGCCGAACCGGCCTGAGGATTGCCCGGCGCAACGAAATAGGGCGGCCCATGGGCCGCCCTTGCTGCCGTGGCGCGCTGGCCGCTCAGGCCGTGGCTTCGAGCGCCTTGCGCATCTTTTTCATCGCCGCCACTTCGATCTGGCGAATGCGCTCGGCGCTGACGCCGTATTCGGCCGCCAGATCGTGCAGCGTCAGACCGCCGGACGAATCGTCGTTGACTTTCAGCCAGCGCTCTTCAACGATGCGCCGGCTTCGCTCGTCCAGCACATTCAGCGCCTGCAGCAGCCCATCGCCCGACTGCGCGTCGCGGCGCCTGGCTTCCAGTACCCGGGTGGGCTCGCTGGATTCGTCGGCCAAGTAGGCAATCGGGGCAAAGCTTTCCTCGCCGTCGTCGGTTTGCGGCTCCAAGGCCACGTCACCGCCCGACAACCGGGTCTCCATCTCGATGACCTCGGAGGCCTTGACGTTGAGGTCGCTGGCGACCTGATCGATCTCCGCAGACGACAGCGTGCTGCGGTGCAGATCGGCATCGCCCGCCCCACCCTTGAACCGCTGCTTCATCGAGCGCAGGTTGAAGAACAGCTTGCGCTGCGCCTTGGTGGTGGCCACCTTCACCATGCGCCAGTTCTTCAGGATGTACTCGTGGATCTCGGCCTTGATCCAGTGCAGTGCATAGCTCACCAAGCGCACGCCCTGCTCGGGATCGAAGCGCTTGACGGCCTTCATCAGGCCCACGTTGCCTTCCTGGATCAGGTCGCCGTGCGGCAGCCCATAGCCCAGGTACTGCCGGGCAACGGAGACCACGAGCCGCAGGTGCGAAAGCACCAGTTGGCCTGCAGCGGACACATCCCCGTCGTCACGCAGGCGACGCGCCAGGGAGCTTTCCTCCTCCTGAGTCAACATCGGCAGCCGGTTCACGGCGGAGATGTACGCATCCAGATTGCCCAGCGAGGGCACCATGGCCCAAGGGTCACGGACTGACAACGCGGTGGTGTGTGACAGGTTCATGGTGTCTTGAGACAGGTCCTTGAGACTTTGGTTCCTACCATATTAGCACTCGTTGGCGTCGAGTGCTAAACAAGGCCGATGGTCCTTGACGGACCTGGCGGTGGCATGAAATGAGCCAGGCGTTGGACAATGCAAGCTTGACGGTGAGCCGAGCTCGCCTTTGCAGACAAACCGCCCCTGTCCAGGACCGACCCATGCCCGCCTACCGCTCCAACACCTCCACCGCCGGCCGCAACATGGCGGGTGCCCGCTCGCTGTGGCGTGCCACCGGCATGAAGGACGCCGATTTCGGCAAGCCCATCATCGCCGTGTCCAACTCCTTCACCCAGTTCGTACCGGGTCATGTGCACCTGAAGGATCTGGGCCAGTTGGTGGCCCGCGAGATCGAAGCCGCCGGTGGCGTGGCCAAGGAGTTCAACACCATTGCGGTGGACGACGGCATCGCCATGGGCCACGACGGCATGCTGTATTCGCTGCCCAGCCGCGAGCTGATCGCCGACTCGGTGGAGTACATGGTCAACGCCCACTGCGCCGACGCGCTGGTGTGCATCTCCAACTGCGACAAGATCACCCCGGGCATGTTGATGGCCGCGATGCGCCTGAACATCCCCGTGGTCTTCGTCTCCGGCGGCCCGATGGAAGCCGGCAAGACCCGCCTGGGCGTGCACAAGATCGACCTGATCGACGCCATGGTGATGGCCGCCGACCCCAAGGTGTCCGACGCCGACATCGCGGAAGTCGAGCGCTCGGCCTGCCCCACCTGTGGCTCGTGTTCGGGCATGTTCACCGCCAACTCGATGAACTGCCTGGCCGAGGCGCTGGGTCTGGCGCTGCCCGGCAATGGCACCGTGGTGGCCACGCACGCCGACCGCGAAGGCTTGTTCAAGGGCGCTGGCCGCCTGGTGGTGGAGCTGTGCAGGCGCTACTACCAGCAGGACGACGCCAGCGTGCTGCCGCGCTCGATGGGCTTCAAGGCCTTCGAGAACGCGATGACGCTGGACATCGCGATGGGTGGCTCCACCAACACCATCCTGCACCTGCTGGCGATCGCCCAGGAGGCGGAGATCGACTTCACCATGAAGGACATCGACCGTCTGTCGCGCGTGGTGCCGCAGTTGTGCAAGGTGGCGCCCAACACCAACAAGTACCACATCGAGGACGTGCACCGCGCCGGCGGCATCATGGCCATCCTGGGTGAGCTGGACCGCGCCGGCAAGCTGCACACCGACGTGCCCACCGTGCACAGCCCCACGATGAAGGCAGCGCTCGACCAGTGGGACATCGCCCGCAACCCCAGCGCGGCGGTGCAGAACTTCTACCAGGCCGGCCCCGCCGGCATTCCCACGCAGGTGGCCTTCAGCCAATCCACCCGCTATGCCAGCCTGGACGTGGATCGCGCCCAGGGCTGCATCCGCGCCGTGGAGCATGCGTTCTCGCTGGAAGGCGGCCTGGCCGTGCTCACCGGCAACATCGCGCCCAATGGTTGCGTCGTGAAGACCGCCGGCGTCGACGACTCACTGATGGTGTTCGAAGGGCCGGCCCACGTGACCGAATCGCAAGACGAGGCGGTGGCCAACATCCTGAGCGATCAGGTCAAGGCCGGCGACATCGTGGTCGTGCGCTACGAGGGGCCGAAAGGCGGGCCGGGCATGCAGGAGATGCTCTACCCCACCTCGTACATCAAGTCCAAGGGCCTGGGCAAGGCCTGCGCGCTGCTCACCGACGGGCGCTTCTCCGGTGGCACTTCGGGCCTGTCCATCGGTCATTGCTCGCCCGAAGCCGCCGCGGGTGGCCCGATCGGCCTGGTGCGCAACGGCGACCGCATCCGCATCGACATCCCCAATCGCCGGATCGACGTGCTGGTGGCCGAAGAAGAACTGGCCCGTCGCCGCGCCGAGCAGGACGTCAAGGGCTGGAAGCCCGCCCTGCCACGCCCGCGCAAGGTGTCGGCCGCGCTGAAGGCCTATGCGCTGCTGGCCATGTCGGCCGACAAGGGTGCCGTGCGCGACCTGAAGGCGCTCGAGGGCTGAGCTTGGGCGGGTGCGCGCGACTGCAGGCCGCGCCCTGCGCCGCCTCACACGTTGAACAGGAAATTCAGCACGTCCCCATCCTTGACCACGTACTCCTTGCCTTCGGCGCGCATCTTGCCGGCGTCCTTGGCCCCTTGCTCGCCCTTGAAGGCGATGAAGTCGTCGTAGGCGATGGTCTGGGCGCGGATGAAGCCGCGTTCGAAATCGGTGTGGATCACACCGGCGGCTTGCGGCGCCGTGTCGCCGACGTGGATGGTCCAGGCGCGCACTTCCTTCACACCGGCGGTGAAGTAGGTCTGCAGGCCCAGCAGCTTGAAGGCCGCGCGGATCAACCGGTTCAGGCCCGGTTCGTCCTGGCCCATCTCGTGCAGGAACAGCAGCCGGTCCTCGTCGCTCATCTCCGACAACTCGGCCTCGGTCTTGGCGCAGATGGCCACCACCGGCGCGTTCTGCTTGGCGGCGTACTCACGCAGTCGATCCAGGTAGGGGTTGTGCTCGAAGCCGGTCTCGGACACGTTGCCCACGAACATCGCCGGCTTGGCGGTGATCAGGCACATCGGCTTGAGCACGGCCAGTTCTTCTTTGCTGAAATCGATGCTGCGCACGGGCTTGCCAACGTTGAGCGCGGCGTCGCACTTCTTCAACACCTCCACCAGGCGCATGGCCTCCTTGTCGCCACCGGCCTTGGCCTGCTTGGTGGTGCGCACCAGGGTCTTCTCGACGGTGCTCAAGTCGGCCAGGCACAGCTCGGTCTGGATCACCTCGATGTCGGAAATCGGGTCTACCTTGCCGGCGACGTGGATGACGTTTTCGTCGTCGAAGCAGCGCACCACGTTGACGATGGCGTCGGTTTCGCGGATGTGGCTCAGGAACTGGTTGCCCAAGCCCTCGCCCTTGCTGGCACCGGCCACCAGGCCGGCGATGTCGACGAACTCGACGATGGCCGGCACCACGCGCTCGGGCTTGACGATTTCGCTCAACCGTCCCAGGCGCGGATCGGGCAGCTCCACGATGCCCACATTCGGCTCGATGGTGCAGAACGGGTAGTTCTCGGCGGCGATGCCGGCCTTGGTCAGGGCGTTGAAGAGCGTGGACTTGCCCACGTTGGGCAGGCCGACGATGCCGCATTGGAGGCTCATGGCAGGGCTTTCAGCAAAAGACAAAGCGGCCACGTGGCCGCTGACGCTTGCATTTTAGGCGCTCGGCCATGCACCGGCCGAGGCACGCCCGGGTGGCGTCAGCTCGACAGCCGCGCGGCGACTTCAGCGCCCTGCCGCAGGGTGTGGCCGAAGCCGTCCAGCACCACCGCATTCATGCCGAAGGTGATGCCGCCGCCCATGCGCGCGTCGGAGCGATAGGTCGCCAAGACTCGACCGACCGCCTGGCCCGCTTCGGCGGTGCCCGGATCCACGTCCGGGATGCTGCAGCGAACGCAGGGTTTCACCAGCCTGAGGCGAACCGGGCCCGCCTCGGTGGCGATGGTCAGCTCATCGATGAAGTCCTCGTCGTGCGCCGCCTGCAGGCCGTCCAGCACCAGGTTCGGCCGGAAGCGCTGCATCGTCACCGGCGCAACGCCTTCCTCCGCCAACCGACGGTTGAGCTCGGCGAGCGAAGCGGTCGAGGCCACCAGCAGTGGAAATCCGTCGGAAAACGCGTTCTCGGCTTCGATCTCGCCGGTCCATCGGCGATTCGACAGGCGACGCTGCTCCGGATCGAAGCGCACCAGGCGCAGTCCTGGCGCGCCGAGAAAGTCACTGAACCACTGGTTGGCCAAGTCGCCCATGCCATAGGCGCGCACCTCGTCGTTCCACACCTTGGCCGTCGTTGGCCCTTCCACCGCATCGAGGCGCAGGTGCAGCGCCAGCATGCCGGGTGCGCGCAGCACGAGCTCACTGGTGCGAAGCGTCGGCTGGATCAGCGCCATGCGCGGCAACTCGCGCTGGGTGAGCATTTGGCCCAGGGCGTCGACGACCATCCAGGCGCGGTCCAGGTCCAGGCCGGTCTCGACGAGCAGGGCCTCGCGCATTTCGAGGCCGGCGCAGCTCTTGATCGGGTGCAGCTGCAAGGCGCCCAGGGTGCAGGTGAAGTCGCTCACGGATGGCTCTGGCGGGGCAAAGGCAAGGATTGTGCTCGCTGCCTACAATCACGCGATGAGCAGCCGGGTGGATGTTTGCGTCAGGGGCAGCGGGGCCGTGGGCACCAGCCTGGCCCTGGCCTTGGCACGCCAGGGCCTGAGCGTGGCCATCACCGCGCCGCAGGTGGCCGCAAGCCCAACGCCCGATGTGCGCGCGTATGCCTTGAACGCCGCATCGCGCAAACTGCTCACCGAATTGAAGGTCTGGCCTGCGCTGGCTGCGAGCGCGGTGACGCCGGTGCACGACATGCGGGTGGCCGGTGATGCCGCCGGCGCAGGCATCGATTTCTCCTCCTGGCAACAGGGCGTGGACGCCCTGGCCTGGATCGTGGATGCGGCCGAGCTCGATACCGCCCTCCATGCCGCCGTGCGCTTTGCGCCCCACTTGCACACCGTGCCTGAGCCGGTCGAAGCCGACCTCACGGTGTGGGCCGACGGCAAGGCCAGCGCCTCGGTGCAGGCGCTGGGGGTGCGGATTGATCGGCAGCCCTATGGCCACACGGCACTGGCTGCTCGCCTGCAGTGCGAGCGGCCGCACGGCAACGTGGCTTGGCAGTGGTTTCGCGCACCCGACGTGCTGGCCCTGCTGCCATTCGACCGGCCAGAGCCGGGCCATGGTTTCGGGCTGGTGTGGTCCCTGCCGGCAGCGCAGGCCGAGGCCATGCAGCAGTGGTCGGATGAAGCCTTCGAAGCACGCCTGCAGGACGTCACCGGCGGCAGCGTCGGCCGGCTGCGCCTGGCCAGCCCGCGTGTGGCCTGGCCACTGAGCCTGGCTCAGGCCCATCCACTTTGCGGCCCGGGTTGGGTGCTGGTGGGCGATGCGGCCCATGTGGTGCATCCGTTGGCGGGGCAGGGCCTCAATCTCGGCCTGGCCGACGTGACGAGCCTGGCCGCCGTGATCGCCGCGCGCGAAACCTGGCGCAGTGTTGGCGACGAAGCCCTGCTGCGCCGCCACGCCCGCGCCCGCGCCTTGCCCACCTTGGCCATGGCCCGCGTCACCGACGGCCTGCTGCACCTGTTCGCCAACGATCGGCCGGTGCTGCGGGAGCTTCGCAACCGCGGCATGACGCTGCTCAATCACCTGGCGCCGATCAAGCGCCTGCTCACTGCCAAGGCGCTGGACGCCTGAAGGACGCTGAATGAACTTCAACACCCTGCGCCTGGGCGCGCTCGCCCTGTCCCTGTGCGCCGCAGGCCTCGCGGTCGCCGATGAGGCTGCCATTCGCAAGAACCTCGCCGAACGCCTGCCCAACTTCCCGAAGATCGACGAGGTGAGCAAGTCGCCGATCGCGGGCCTGTACGAAGTGCGCCTCGGCACCGACCTGCTTTACACCGACGAGAACGGCTCCTACATCGTGCAGGGCTCGATCATCGACACCAAGACGCGCACCGACATCACCCAGGCGCGCATCGACAAGCTCACGGCCATCGATTTCGCCAGCCTGCCGCTGAAGGACGCCATCCTCATCAAGCAAGGCGCCGGCACACGCAAGCTGGTCGTGTTCGCCGACCCGAACTGCGGCTACTGCAAGCGCATCGAGAAGGACCTGCTGACGTTGAAGGACGTGTCCATCTACACCTTCCTGTTGCCCATCCTGGGCCCGGACTCCAACGTCAAGTCGCGCGACATCTGGTGTGCCAAGGAACCGGCCAAGATCTGGCGCAGCTGGATGGTGGACGGGACTGCAATCCCCAAATCCATGGGCGAATGCGACACCGCCGCGCTGGACCGCAACCTCAAGATGGGCCAGCGTTACAAGGTCAATGGCACGCCGGCCGTGGTGTTCGAGGACGGCTCGCGTTCGCCAGGCGCGATGCCAGCGGCACAGATCGAAGCGCGCATGGTGGCGGCCAAGAAGGGTTGATCTGCACCCATCTCGCCCGACATGGGCGAACTTGCGACGACAATTCGCGCACGATGAGCGCTGATCTGACGCACGACCTCCGTCCCGCCGACCGTCCATTGCCCGATGCCGCCTTGCGCATGGCCAAGGCCGGCATGGTGCCCTTCGTGCTGGGGGCGGCGTTGGTGTGGCTGGTGGACGAGCGGGCGCATCCCTACACCACGCTGGCACTCTCGGCGTTTGCCGCGCTGGTGGTGTCCTTCCTGGGTGGCATCCTCTGGGGCATCGGGTTTGTTCACCCTGACGCGCCGCCGAGGTTGTTTGTCTGGGGCGTGGTGCCGTCCGCACTGGCATGGGTGGCGGTGATGATGCCGGCCAGCGCTGGCCTGGTGCTCGATGGCGTGATGTTGGTGGTGTGCTACCTGATCGACCGCAAGGTGTACCCGGTGCTTGGCCTGTCGCGCTGGCTGAACCTGCGTTTCCGCCTGTCGACGGTGGCCGCGTTGTGTTGTTTCCTGGGCGCGGCGGGCGCCTGACGCGATGCTGCGGTTCCAGGTCGAGATCGCCGACGCCCGCACGCACCACTTCCGGGTCACCCTCACCCTGCCTCGGCCCGATCCGGTGCAGGTGTTCACGCTGCCGGTGTGGGTGCCGGGCAGCTACATGGTGCGTGATTTCAGCCGACACCTGAGTGACCTGCGCGCCAGCCAAGCCGGGCAGACCCGGGTGCTCGAGGCGATCGACAAGCGCTGCTGGCAGGTGCACTGCGAAGGCCATGGCCCGCTCGTGCTGAGCTACCTGGTCTATGCCAACGACCGGTCCGTGCGCGGGGCCTTCCTCGACGACTCCCGCGGCTTCTTCAACGGCACCAGCCTGTTGGTTTGCGCCGAGGGCCGGCAGGGCCAAGCCCATGAGCTGGCCATTGGCCCGCTGCCGCTTGACTGGGACCTTGCCACCGCCATGACGGGTGCCGGTGCGCACCGCTTCCGCGCCGGCAGCTATGAAGAGTTGGTGGATCACCCGGTCGAACTGGGTCGCTTCTGGCGCGGCAGCTTTCTGGCAGGCGGCGTGCGGCATGAGATCGTGGTCAGTGGCGCCCTGCCGACGTTTGACGGCCAGCGTCTGGTGCAGGACACGCGCCGCATCTGCGAGCAGCAGATCGCGTTCTGGCATGGTTCGCCCGATGCCCGCCCGCCGTTCTCGCACTATGTGTTCATGCTCAATGCGGTGGACGAAGGCTTTGGTGGCTTGGAGCACCGCTCGAGCGCCGCCTTGATGGCCTCGCGCCGCGACTTGCCACGTCAGCGCATGGATGGCCTGCCCGATGGCTACGTGAACCTGCTCGGTCTGATCAGCCACGAGTACTTTCACACCTGGAACGTCAAGCGCCTGCGCCCACGCGAGTTGGACCCCATCGATCCGGCGCGCGAGAACCACACGCGGCTGCTCTGGTTCTTCGAAGGCTTCACGTCGTACTACGACGACCTGATGCTGCTGCGCACGGGCCTGATCGATCTGGAGCGCTACGTCAAGCTGCTCACCCGCACCGTGCAGGCCGTGGCCGCCACGCCGGGCCGCCAGGTGCAGAGCCTGGCCGATGCCAGCTTCGACGCCTGGATCAAGTTCTACCGCAACGACGAGAACACGCCCAACATCACCATCAGCTACTACCAGAAGGGCGCCTTGCTGGCGCTGGCGCTGGACCTGAGCTTGCGCCGCGATGGCGGTTCGCTGGACGCGGTGATGCGTGCGCTGTGGCAATCGAGCCGGGGCGGGCCGATCGACGAAGCCGACATCGCGCTGGCGCTCGAGCAGATCGCTGGTCGCTCCTATCGCGCAGAGTTGGCGTCCTGGGTGCATGGCACCGAGGATCTGCCCCTGGCCGACCTGTTGGCCGACCTGGGCATCCAGTGGCGCACCGAGCGCACCGGCCTGGCTGCGTCCCTGGGGCTGCGCCTGTCGGAAGGGGCCGTGTCTGGCGTGCAGGTCAAGACCGTGCTGGCCGGTGGTGCGGCCGCCGCCGCGGGCGTGTCCGCGGGCGACGAGCTGCTGGCCGTGGACGGCTGGCGCGTTCGGCGCCTGGACGATGCGCTGGGCTGGATCGAACCGGCCCAGGGTTTTGCGCTGCTGTTGGTGCGCGATCAACGCGTGATCACCCTCACCGTGGTGCCGCAACCCGATTCCGGCTTCGCCACCCAGGCCACGCTGCACCAGATGGCCCAGCCCGGGCGCGACCAGGCCACACGGCGGCGCGCCTGGCTGGAATGAGCTCCACCCGAAGCGACCCGCACTCGCCCATGCAGCACCGTGCCGGGTGGGCGCTGCTGACGGCGGTGACCTTGGCACACCTGCTGGCTGCCAACGAGTTGGCCACCGATCGCTATGGCTGGGGCGCGGGCAGCAAGCCGATTGCGCGCATCGATGTGAGCTTCGTGCGCGAGCTGCAGCAAGCCGCTCCACCCGAGCGGGCCGCAGCGACCGAGCCGGCGGCCCCGGCCGCGGGAAGGGCGCTGCCCTCCCTGGCCAGCGCGGCCGCCTCCGCACCGGCCAGCGCGGCCGCCTCGGCACCGGCCAGTGCGGCCGCCTCGGCACCGGCGAGCGCGCCGTCTCAATCCGTCGCGGCAACGATCCAGGCGCCGCCCGTTGTCACCGAGCCAGTGCCAACGCCGCCGGCGGTGCCGGCCGACGTTCGCCCGGCCGCCGCCGCATCGGCCGACCAGGTGCCGACGAAGCCAGCGCAAGCCCTGCAGGCCGACGCCTCATCCGCCACGGCCGACAAGGCCACGCCGCCACCGGCGACCGCAGCGTTCGACTGGCCGCCTTCCACCCGGATGACCTACAGCCTCACCGGCGACTACCGTGGGCCGGTGCAAGGCACGGCTCGCGTCGAGTGGTTGCGTTCCGGCACCCGCTACCAGGTGCAACTGGAAGCCAAGGCCGCGCTGATCCTCACCCGACGCACCACCAGCGAAGGCGAACTCACCGATCGGGGCCTGGTGCCGCAGCGTTTCGAGGGCGAGCAATCGGTGCTGATGCGCACGCGCCGCTGGGCGCAGCAGTTTCTTGCCGACCGTGTGGTGCTGGCCAATGGCAGCGAGGTGCCGATGCAGGCTGGTGCGCAGGATGAAGCCAGCCAGTTCGTGCAGCTCACCTGGTTGTTCACCACCCAGCCGCAGCTGTTGCAGGTGGGCCAGTCCATCGACATTCCGCTGGTCGTGAACAGCCGGCTGGATCGTTGGACCTACGACGTCGCCGAACAGCAGACCCTGCAACTGCCCTTCGGCGCGGTCGAGACTTTCCACGTCAAATCCCGACGCGAGGCCAAGGGCAACGACCTGACGCCCGAGATCTGGATTGCGCCGAGCCTGCAGTACCTGCCGGTGCGCATCCTGTTGCGGCAGGGCACGTCGGGCCATGTCGACCTGGTGCTCGACAAACCGCCGCTGCAGGCCAACCGTTGAGCTGGCGCGCCAGCCGCCGAGCCGTCGGGTCGGGCCGACCTGGCCGGGCGATGCGGTAGATTGCGCACATCCCATCCGAAGGAAGCACCATGAGCTACGAGACCCTCCTCACCGAAGTGATCGGCGCCGGCGAGCGCCGCACCGGCGTCATCCGCCTGAACCGCCCGAAGCAGTTGAATGCCTTGAACGACACCCTGATGGACGAGCTGGGTGTGGCGCTCAAGGCCTTCGATGCAGACGATGCCATTGGCTGCATCGTGCTCACCGGGGGCGACAAGGCCTTCGCGGCCGGAGCCGACATCAGCGTGCTGGCGCGCTTCGATTTCGCGCGTGCCTACCAGATGGATCTGATCACGCGCAACTGGGAGCAGCTGCGCTACGTGCGCAAGCCCGTGATCGCGGCCGTGGCCGGCTTCGCCCTGGGCGGTGGCTGCGAGTTGGTCATGATGTGCGACATCGTGATCGCCGCGGACAACGCCCGCTTCGGTCAGCCCGAGATCAAGCTCGGGCTGATCCCGGGCGCCGGTGGCACGCAGCGCCTGCCCCGTGCAGTGGGCAAGGCCAAGGCGATGGACCTGGTGCTCACCGGCCGCATGATGGACGCCGCCGAGGCCGAGCGCTCAGGCCTGGTGGCGCGCGTCGTGCCGGCCGACAAGCTGATGGAAGAAGCCCTTGGCGCGGCCGCCGCGATCTGCGATCTGAGCGCGGTGAGCGTGTTGGCGAACAAGGAATGCGTGAACCGCGCCTTCGAAACCGGCTTGTCGGACGGCGTGCATTTCGAACGACGGATGTTCCATGCCATGTTCTCCACCGAGGACAAGAACGAAGGCACCAGCGCCTTCCTGGAGAAGCGCAAGCCGGTGTTCAAGCACCGCTGAGCCACCCGGCCCGCCGTGCGGTCGGCTCAGGGGCAGACCCAGCGCATGCCGTGTTCGTCGAACACCGCGCGCCGATGCCCGGTGGGGTGCAACTCCAGCCAGTCGATCGATTGAACGCGCGCCTGAATCACGGCAAAGTGGCCTCGGTCGGCGCGTTGCGGATCGAGGCCCTGCAAGGGCGAGCCCGGCGGCACTGGTGACAGGTAGTCCGCCGCTGCCGATGTGTGGCGAAGTTGCTCCCAGCGCGCCGCCACCTGCGGGCCATCGGTGACGGTCGTCAACCGCACCTTCAGGCGCAATTGCCAACCCAGCGCGGCAGACCAGAACAGCAAGGCGGCCTGTGGGCAGGCCAGGACTTGCGCCACCTTGGGCGAGCGCGAGTCGGTGAAGAACGCCAGCCGGTTGTCGTGCTCGTTCACCTCGCGCAAGGCCATCGTGCGCACATCGGCGCCGCCATCGTGGGCCGTGGCCACGGCAACGTGGTGCCATTCATGCCCACGGTCGTGCGCCGCGCGCTCCAGCTCTCGCCAGCACGCGCTTTGGATCATCCCGAGGGATTCGATGCGCCCCATCATCTTGACATTAGTCTAGCCTGCCAAAGGCGCGCAGGTGGGGGTGCGGCGGATCAGCCTTCGCGGCGAAGTGCCGGAAACAGGATCACATCGCGGATGCTCGGGCTGTCGGTCAGCAGCATCACCAGGCGGTCCAGGCCCACGCCGCAGCCCCCGGTGGGGGGCATGCCGTATTCGAGCGCGCGGATGAAGTCGGCGTCGTAGTACATCGCCTCTTCATCGCCGGCGTCCTTGTTGGCGGCCTGCGCCTGGAAGCGCGCCGCCTGGTCCTCGGCATCGTTCAGCTCGGAGAAGCCATTGCCGTACTCGCGGCCGGTGATGAACAGCTCGAAACGCTCGGTGATGGCCGGGTTGGTGTCCGAAGCGCGCGCCAGCGGGCTCACCTCGACGGGGTAGTCGATGACGAAGGTGGGCTGCCACAGCTTCTCTTCCACCACGGCCTCGAACAGGCCGAACTGCAACTGCGCCAACTTCCAGTGTGCAGGGGGCTCGACGCCTCGCGAGCGCAGCTTGGCGTGGATCACCGCCGCATCGGTGGATTCGGCATCGGTGAGGCCCGCATGCACCACCAGCGATTCGCGCACCGACAGGCGCGTGAAGGGCTTGTCCAGGTCGACCGGCTTGCCGGCGTAGGTCAGGGCGGCCGAGCCCGTGGCCATGCGCGCCGCGTGGCGCAGCAAGGCTTCAGTGAAGTCCATCAGGTCATGGTGGTTCCAATACGCCGCATAGAACTCCATCATCGTGAATTCCGGGTTGTGCCGAACCGAGATGCCTTCGTTGCGGAAGCTGCGGTTGATCTCGAACACCCGCTCGAAGCCGCCCACGATCAGGCGCTTGAGGTACAGCTCGGGCGCGATGCGCAGGAACATCTGCTGATCGAGCGCGTTGTGGTGCGTGGCGAAGGGCTTGGCATTGGCGCCGCCCGGGATGGGGTGCAGCATCGGCGTCTCGACTTCGAGGAACGCGTGCTCGACCATGAAACTGCGGATCGAACTGATGGTCTTGCTGCGCGCCACGAAGCGGGCGCGTGCCGTCTCGTCGGTGATCAGGTCGGCATAACGCTGGCGGTACTTGGTCTCCTGGTCGGCCATGCCGTGGAACTTGTCCGGCAGCGGGCGCAGGCTCTTCGTCAGCAGGCGCAACGTGGTCACCTTCACCGACAGCTCGCCGGTGCGGGTCTTGAACAACTGGCCGACGGCGCCGAGGATGTCACCCAGGTCCCAGTGCTTGAAGGCATCGTAGGGCGCCTCGCCCAGCGCGTCCTTGCTGATGAACAGCTGGACGCGGCCATGGGTCTTGCCGAACGAGCCGTCCTGCAGCGTGGCGAAACTGGCCTTGCCCATCACGCGCTTGAGCATCATGCGGCCGGCCACGCTCACCTGCACGCCCAGGGGCTCGAGTTCTTCGTTGGCCATCTCGCCGTACTTGGCCTGCAAGTCGGCGGCGTGGTGTTGGGGCTTGAAGTCGTTCGGGAAGGCCACGCCCTTCTGGCGCAGCGCCGCCAGTTTTTCGCGCCGCTCCACCATCAGCTTGTTGTCGTCGTCGGGGGTGGTCGGTTCGGTGGTCATGGCAGGGGCGGGCAGGGGTGAAGCCCAGGATCGGGCCAAACGCGAATTGTAGGCAGTGGGGCGCCCGCGACGGGGCAGGCCCATCCGGCGGCCACCTGCTCGGCGATAATCCGACCCCTGGTGTTGGCGCGCTTTGGCGGCCGACGCTCCTGCCGTCTGTCGGCGGCCACTGCACCCGCTGCCCCATGCACCTGAAACACGCTCCTGTTGTCGATCGCAAGGTCCGCTTTGCGCTGGCTGGCTGCGGGCGCATCGCCGCCAACCACATGGACGCGCTGGAGCGCCATGCGGATCGCGCCGAGCTCGTCGCGGTGTGCGATCCCGATACCGCGGCATTGGCTGCGGCGCAACGGCGCAGCGGTGCGCCAGGCTTCGCACGCTATGCCGACATGCTGGCCAGCCTGGGTGCGGCCGGGCAGGGTGCCGGGTTGGCGGCCGATTGCGTGGTGCTCACCACCCCCAGTGGCTTGCACCCGCAGCAGGCCATCGACGCGGCCGGCACTGGCGTGCACGTGATGACCGAAAAGCCCATGGCCACGCGCTGGGCCGATGGCCTGGCCATGGTGAAGGCCTGTGATGAAGCCGGCGTGCGGCTGTTCGTCGTCAAGCAGAACCGCCGCAACCGCACGCTGCAATTGCTGCGCGAGGCCATCCTGGCCGGGCGCTTCGGACGCATCTACATGGTCACGGTGAACGTGTTCTGGTCGCGGCCGCAGAGCTACTACGACTCGGCCGACTGGCGCGGCACCTGGGAGTTTGACGGCGGCGCCTTCATGAACCAGGCCAGCCACTACATCGACCTGCTCGACTGGCTGATCGGCCCGGTGGAAAGCGTGATGGCCTACACCGGCACGCTGGCGCGCAACATCGAGGTCGAGGACACCGGCGTGGCCGCGCTCAAGTGGCGCAACGGCGCGATGGGCACGGTCAACGTCACCATGCTCACCCACCCGAAGAACTTCGAAGGCTCGATCACGGTGCTGGGCGAGAAAGGCACCGTGCGCATTGGCGGCGTGGCAGTGAACAAGATCGAACACTGGGAGTTCGACACGCCGCACACGATGGACAGCCAGATGGATGACGCCAGTTACCAGACCAGTTCGGTCTATGGCCACGGCCATCCGCTGTACTACGACAACGTGATCCGCACCTTGCGCGGCGAATGCGAGCCCGAGACCGATGGCCGCGAAGGCCTGAAGTCGCTGGAGTTGCTGATTGCCATGTACCGCTCGGCGCGCGATGGCAAGCGCATCAATCTACCGCTGGAATATTGATGACCCCCCGAAGCGCCTCCGGCGCCTCCCCCCAAGGGGGGCGACCCCAGCGGACCGGCGAAGCCGGTTCCGCGGCGTCTGCTCCGTCTTTGCTGATTCATCCGTCGGCCATCGTCGACGAGGGCGCGCAGCTCGGCGCCGGCTGTCGCGTCTGGCACTTCGCGCACATCAGTGCGGGTGCCCGCATCGGCCGCGGTTGCTCGTTCGGGCAGGGCGTGTACGTGGGCAATGATGTGACGATCGGCGACAACGTCAAGGTGCAGAACAACGTCTCGGTCTACGACGCCGTGACCTTGGAGGACGATGTGTTCTGCGGCCCCAGCATGGTCTTCACCAACGTGCACAACCCGCGTTCGGCCGTGGTGCGCAAAGGCGAGTACCGCCGCACCGTGGTCAAGCGCGGCGCCACGCTGGGCGCCAACTGCACCATCGTCTGCGGCAGCACGGTGGGTGAACACGCCTTCGTGGGCGCCGGGGCAGTGGTCAGCAGCAACGTTCCGGCCTATGCATTGATGGTGGGGGTGCCCGCTCGCCGCATCGGCTGGATGAGCCGACATGGCGAGCGGCTGGACCTGCCGAGTTCCGGCCACGCCGAAGCCACCTGCCCGGCCACCGGCGAACGCTACGCGCTGGACGGTGAATCCCTCACCTTGCTTGGCTGATGTGCAGATGCAATTCACCGACCTGAAATCGCAGTACGCGGCCCTGAAGCCCAGCATCGATGCGCGCATCCAGCGCGTGCTCGACCATGGCCAGTACATCATGGGCCCCGAAGTGGCCGAGATGGAAGCAGCACTGGCGGGTCACACCGGCTCACGCCACTGCGTGGCCGTGGCCAGTGGTACCGAGGCCTTGCTGATCGCGCTGATGGCACTGGACCTGCGGCCCGGTGACGAGGTCATCACCACGCCCTTCACCTTCGCGGCCACGGCCGAGGTCATCGTGCTGGCGGGGTGCAAGCCGGTGTATGTGGACATCGAGCCGGACACCTGCAACATCGACGCGTCGCTGATCGCAGCCGCCGTCACGCCGCGCACGCGGGCCGTCATGCCGGTCAGCTTGTACGGCCAGGTGGCCGACATGGCGGCCATCAACGCCGTGGCACAGGCGCATGGGCTGGCGGTGATCGAGGACGCCGCGCAGAGCTTCGGCGCCAGTGGCCAGGGTGGCAAGAGCTGCAACCTGTCCACCATCGGCTGCACCAGCTTCTTCCCGAGCAAGCCGCTCGGCTGCTATGGCGACGGCGGCGCACTGTTCACCAACGACGATGCGCTGGCCAAGGCCGCGCGCGAAATACGCGTCCATGGCCAGAGTGGCCGCTACCACCACACGCGCCTGGGGCTGGGCGGGCGCATGGACACGCTGCAATGCGCCGTGGTGCTGGGCAAGCTGGAGCGTTTCGACTGGGAGATCCGGCGACGCAAGGCCCTGGGCGACCGCTATGGCCAATTGATCGCCGCCAGTGGTGCCCCGGTGCAGTGCCTGGCTGTGCGTGCCGACCGCGATTGCGTCTGGGCCCAGTTCACGGTGATGGTGGACGAGCGCGCGGCCGTGCAGAAGGCACTGCAGGCGCAGGGCATTCCCACCGCCGTGCACTACCCGAAGCCGCTGCACCACCAACCGGCCTATGCCGCCGGGCAAGACCCCGGCGCTTGCCCGCACAGTGTCCGCGCTGCGCAGCGGGTGCTCAGCCTGCCCATGAGTGCGGACCTGACCGAGCCGGACCAGGACTTCGTCGTCGATGCGCTGCGCCGCGCACTGGCCAGCTGAATCCGGTTCGGGCGAGGCCGGGCCTCCCGCGATGAACGAAACCGGTCGCAATGGCTTGTGGCGCGCCACGCTCACGCTGCTGGCGGGCGGTGCCTTGGCACAGGCCTTGCCGCTGCTGCTGGGGCCGTGGATCTCGCGGCTGTACGGCCCCGAGGAGTTCGGCGCCTACACCGCGTTCTGGACCGTGGCCGCCAACCTCGCGGTGGTGGCCTGCCTGCGCTACGAGTTTGCCCTGCCGCTGGAACGTGACGAGCCAGGGGCCCGCGCGCTGTTGGCGCTGTGCGTGCGGCTGTTGCTGGCGGTCGGGGCGTTCAGCGCCTTGCTGGCCGGTGCGATGGCCGCGATGGGCAGGATGCCGCACGCAGGCTGGCTGCCCATCGCCGTGCTGGCGCTCGGCGCGTGTCAGTTGGCCACGATGTGGGCCAATCGGGACGAGCGCTTTCGGGCGCTGGCCGCGAGCCGCGTGCTGCAGCACGGCGGCGGCGCCGTCGGGCAGGTGGCGATGGGCTGGGGTGGTGCGTCGGTGCTGGGCTTGATCGCCGCGCCGGTGGCGGCCGCGGCGGCGGCCACCTGCTTGCTCGCGCGCATGCCGGGCGATGTGGCGCGGGGGGTGTGGCAGGCGGTTCGCCATCCCGCAGCCGGTGCCTTGTCATCCGCCTGGCGCCGACACCGTGACTTTCCGCTGCTGAATGCCCCGCATGCTTTTGCCGGCGCCTTGCAGGACACGCTGGCTGTCGCCCTGCTTGCGGCCTGGTCCGGCGATGCGGCCGTGGGTTGCTGGGGCCTGGCGCTGCGTTACCTCAAGGCGCCCGCCACGCTGGTGGGCGGGGCGGTGTCGCAGGCGCTTTACCCGAAGCTGGTGTCGGCCAGCCCGGCGCAAGCGCGGGCCACGGTGCGCCAGGTGATGGCGCTGCTGGGCGGCGCGGCGGCGGTGCTGGCCTTGCTGCTGTTCGCGGCCGGCCCGGGCCTGTTCGCGGCGGTGTTCGGCGAGCGGTGGCGCCTGGCCGGAGAACTGGCGAGGGCCTTGTCACCCTACATCGCACTGCACTTCGTGGCCTCGCCCCTGGCGGTGGTGACCATGGCCTGGCGCGGCCAGGCCTGGGCGCTGCGCCTGGCGCTGGTGGGCCAGGCCATGTTCCTGCTGGCGCTGGCCCTGGGCTTGAAGCTGGGCGGACTGTTGGGTGGTGCCTGGGCTGTCTCGGCCGCCATGGCCCTGTATTTTGGATACTACTTCTGGCGGCTGGCCACCTGGCGCGAGATTCCTGCACCCCTGAACGCTGAGGCGCAGCATGCGGCTGGCACCTGATTCGGGGCTTCGCGGCTGGATCAACGCGCTGCGCCGGCGCCTCTGGCATGCGCTGGCCTACCGCATGCTGTTCGGCGAACGCTCGCCCGACGGGCGCATGCTGCCGGCCACCCGCATGGCACCGAGCACTTGCCTCGAGGGCGCGTCCGGCCTGCGCCTGGCCGATCACGTGTTCATCGGGCAATTCAACTTCATCGAGGCCAGTGCCGGCCTGGTGATCGAGGAAGGGGTGCAGATCACCAACTTCTGCAGCATCGTCAGCCACAGCACGCACCGTTCGATCCGCCTGATGGGCCGATTGACGGCCGCCACGGGCGGTGAACGTGTGGGAGATGTGCGCGCACCCATCCGCCTGGGTGCCTACAGCTACATCGGCCCGCACAGTCTGATCGAAGCCGGCAGCACCTTGGGGCCTGGCAGCCTGGTGGCCGCCTACAGCCGGGTGCGTGGCGAGCATCCCCCCTTCGCGATACTGGCCGGCAACCCGGCGCGTGTCGTGGGCGACACGCGCGATCGCGATGCGCCGTGGCTGCGTCAGCACCCGGAGTTGCAGGCGACATACGCGTCCTGGGCCGGGACGCTGCCCGACGGGGTGCTGGACGCCGCGACCCAGCCGACCACCGATGCCGCGGGCGCCACGCGGGCATCCAGGGCCGAGCCATGACCAGGGCGCCAGGCAACACCACAGCCCTGCGCTTCGCCCTGGTGGGGGACGCGCAAAGCCCGCACCTGGCCAAGTGGGCGCGCGCGCTGGCACCGCGCGTCGAGTTGTGGGTCGCCTCCAGCACGGGCCTGCATGCGGCGATCCGCGACTGCGTGCCTGAGCAGCGGTGTCTGGTGTTGGGCACGCAGCCGGATGTGAGCGGCGGCAACGTGGGCCTGCTGCGCCAGCTGCCTCGCCTGGCGCGCTGGTTGGCGCAGGTGGATGCCGACTGGATCAACCCGCACTACCTCACTTCACACGGCACCTTGGTCTGGGCCGCCAAGCTTGGCTGGCGCCTGCGGGGCAGCATCCTGGCCTCGGCCTGGGGCAGCGATGTGCTGGTCACACCGCAGCGGCGCGCCGTGCACCGTTGGGCATTGCGGCGCGTGTTGGCGGCGGCCGCACTGGCCACCAGCGACTCGCAGTCCATGGCCGAGCGGATGCGGCAGCTCGGCAGCCGCGACGTGATGGTGTTCCCGTTTGGCCTGGAGGCCATGCCGCTGGTCACGGCGGGGGCTGCAAAGCAAGCCTGGTTGTTCTATGCCAACCGCGGCCTGGAGCCGGTCTATCGGCCCGAGCGGGTGCTGCACTGGTTTCAGTCGCTGGCCGCCTGGCAGCCCGATGCGCAGTTGGTGGTGGCCAACGATGGCTCGATGCGTGCCGCCCTGGAGACCTGGGTGCGCAAGCATGGCCTGGCCGATCGCGTGCGTTTTGTCGGACGATTGAGTCCGGACGCGCAGAATGCGTGGTATGACCGAGCGCAGTGGTTCCTGAGCCTGCCGGCCAGCGATTCGGTGGCGGTGTCGGTGATCGAGGCCATGGCCCATGGCTGCCTCCCGGTGTTGTCGGACCTGCCTGCCAACCGCGAGCTGGTGACGCACGGCGTCAATGGCTTGATCGCGCCGGAGGGCGGGCTGGCCAAGCCGGCCGAACTGGCGGCTTTGCTGGCGATGGCGCCGGAAGTGGCCCGTCGCAACCGCGACTGGGTGGCCAATCATGGCGTCTTCGGCCCCTGCATCGAGCGCCTGCTCGCGCGCCTGCAGGTCGGCGCAAGTTCGCCGGTTGGGGTGCCGGCATGAACATCCTCTACCTCAACCACTACGCCGGCAGCCCGGCGCTGGGCATGGAGTACCGCCCGTACTACCTGGCGCGCGAGTGGGTGAGGGCGGGGCACCGCGTGCAGATCGTCGCCGGCAACTTCTCGCACGTGCGCAGCCACCAGCCCCAGGCGGGCGATGAACTGATCGATGGCATTGCCTACCGCTGGTTGCCGTTGCCACGCTACCAAGGCAATGGGTTCGGCAGGGCCTGGAACATCACGCGCTTCCTGCAGCAGCTGTGGCAGCAGGCGCCCAGGCTGGTGGCCGAGTTCAAGCCCGATGTGGTCATCGCCTCCAGCACCTACCCGATGGACATCTGGGTGGCGCGCCGCATCGCGCGTCGCGCCAGGGCCTTGCTGGTGTTCGAGGTGCACGACCTGTGGCCGCTGTCGCCGATCGAGTTGTCGGGCATGGCGCCAGGGCACCCCTTCATCCGCCTGTGCCATGCGGCGGAGTCGACGGCCTACCAGCAGGCCGATCGGGTGGTGTCCATGCTGCCCAAGGTGCAGGACTACATGGCTTCGCGCGGGCTGGACTTGAGCAAGTTGCACATCGTCCCCAACGGCATCACCCTGGATGAATGGCAGGGCGACGGGCAGGCCTTGCGCGACGACGTGGCCGCCGCCATTGCCGAGCACAGGCAGGCCGGCCGGGTGGTGGTGGGCTATGCGGGCTCGATGGGTCGGCCCAACGCGCTGGACGTGCTCATCGATGCGGCCAGACTGCTGCGCGACGAGCCGTCCAGGCAAGCGTTCGGCATCGTGTTGGTGGGCGACGGCCTGGAGCGCGAGCGGCTGGTCCGGCGCATCGCCAGCGAGGGTCTGCAGGACCGCATGATCTGGTTTCCGCCCATCGCCAAGGCCCAGGTGCCGGCCTTCCTGGCGCAACTGGACATCGCCTACATCGGCTGGCAGCGGGTGCCGATCTACCGCTTCGGCATCGCCCCGAACAAGCTCATGGACTACCTGATGGCGCGCTGCGTGGTGCTGCACTCGGTGGACGCCGGCAACGACCCGGTGGCCGAGAGCGGCTGCGGCCTCACCGTGCCGCCGGAGTCACCCAACGACGTGGCCGCCGGCCTGCGCGCGCTGGCCGAGCTGCCCGAAGCCGAGCGACGCGCGATGGGGGAGCGCGGGCGCGAATTCGTCCTGGCCAATCACACCTACCCGGTGCTGGCGCAGCGCTTCATCCAGGCGATGCAGGCATGAGCCCGCAACATGGTCGCCCGATGGGCGTCGCGGACGCACCCGCCAGCGCAGCGAGCGCAGGCGATCGCGCACCAGCGAGCGAACTGCCGAGCGCGCAGCCCGGCAACGAACCCGAGGCGGTGGTCGAACGCTACGCGCGGCGCCAGGCCAACGCCGGCGCTGCGCCGGACCGCTACAGCCTGCTGCAGCCCGATGTGTGGCAGACCGTGCAGGAACGACAGCGGGTGATGCTGCGCCTGTTTTCCGCGCTGAACCTGCATCCCTTGTCGCGCCTGCGCGTGGCCGAGGTGGGTTGTGGGGCTGGCGGCAACCTGCTGGAGCTGCTGCGCATGGGGTTCTCGGCGGAGCGCCTGGCCGGGGCCGAACTGCTGCCCGAGCGCATGGCCCAGGCCCGCCGGGTGCTGCCCGCCGATGTGGCGTTGTGGCAGGGGGACGCCAGCCGTTGGGCCGTGCGGCCAGGCAGCCAGCACATCGTGCTGCAGTCCACCGTGTTCTCGTCCCTGCTCGACCGCGATTTCCAGCAGTGCCTGGCCGATGCCATGTGGTCCTGGCTGATGCCCGGCGGAGGCGTGCTCTGGTACGACTTCACCGTGGACAATCCACGCAACCCCGACGTCAAGGGGGTGCCCCTGAAGCGCCTTCGCGAATTGTTTCCGCATGCGCGGATGCGCCATCGCAAGCTGACGCTGGCCCCGCCCATCGCCCGCGCCGTCTGTCGAATCCATCCGTCGCTGTACCCCCTGTTCAACGCCTTGCCGGCTCTGCGCACCCATGTGCTGGCCTGGCTGGAGAAGCCCGCCCCATGACCGTCCCGTTCCTTCCGTTTGCATTGCCCGAAATCGGCGAAGAGGAAATCGCCGAAGTCGTCGACACCCTGCGCTCTGGCTGGGTCACCACCGGCCCCAAGGCCAAGCGCTTCGAGGCCGACTTCGCCAACTTCCTCGGCGACCCCGATCTGCATTGCATCGCCGTCAACTCGGCCACGGCCGGCCTGCACCTGGCCTTGGAGGCCCTGGGCATCGGCCCGGGCGACGAGGTCATCACCACCACCCACACCTTCACCGCCACGGCCGAGGTGGTGCGCTACCTGGGCGCCGACGTCAAACTGGTCGACATCGATCCGGCCACGCTCAACATCGACCCGGCCTTGGTGGAAGAGGCCATCACTTCGGCCACCCGCGCGATCATCCCGGTGCACTATGGTGGGCTGGCGGCCGACATGCGCGCCCTGCACGAGTTGGCCGACGAGTGCGATCTGGCCATCGTCGAAGACGCCGCGCATGCGCTGCCCAGCACCTTCGAAGGCCGGCTCATCGGTACCCTGGACAGCGCGGCCACCGTGTTCAGCTTTTACGCCAACAAGACCATCACCACCGGCGAAGGCGGCATGCTGGTCACCCGCGACGCCAAGTTGGCCCAGCGCGCCAAGGTGATGCGCCTGCACGGCATGAGCCGCGATGCCTTCGATCGGTTCACCGCCACCGTGCCGAGCTGGTACTACGAGGTCATCGCCCCGGGATTCAAGTACAACCTCACCGACATCGCTGCGGCACTGGGCCTGCACCAGCTGAAGAAGGCGCATGCCTTCCAGCAGCGCCGCGCCGCCATTGCCGAACACTACAACCGCGAGTTCGCCGAATGGCCGGTGATCACCGCGCCGGTGGCGCCGGTTGGGCAGTCCCACGCCTGGCACCTGTACCCGCTGCGCCTGAAGCCCGAGGCCGGCGTGGCACGCGATCGCTTCATCGAGCGCCTGTATGAGGCCGGCATCGGCTGCAGCGTGCACTACATCCCGCTGCACCAACAGCCATACTGGCGCGACCGCTACCGGTTGAACGCAGCGTCCTTTCCGCACAGCCAGCACGCCTACGAGCAGATGCTGTCCTTGCCGATCTACACGCGCATGAGCGATGCGGATGTGCAGCGGGTGATCGATGCGGTTCGCGCAGCATTGGCATGAACGGACCGCGCTGCGACAATGGTGCATGTGGCCGGCTGAAGACGAGGCAATACATGGAGACCGAGGTTCTGTTCACTGTGGAAGAAGCCGCCGAGGGTGGTTTGCTGGCGCGCGCGCACGCCCATGGCATCTTTGTGCAGGCCGAGTCCGAGCTTGAGCTGGCCGCGCTGGTGCGTGACGCCGTGGACTGCCACTTCGATGGCACAGAAAAGCCCAAGCTGATCCGCCTGCATTTCGTCCGCGACCAGGTGCTGGTGGTTTGAAGCTGCCGCGCGACCTGTCCGGTCTTGACCTTGCGCGCGCCATGGGCCGTGTCGGGTATCGCATCACCCGCCAGACCGGCAGCCACATCCGCCTTACGCTGGACGCGGACACGCGGCATCACAGGACGATCCCGGCGCATCAGCCACTCAAGGTTGGGACGCTGGCGGCTGTGCTGAACGAGGTCTGCGCTCGGCTGCAAGTCGACCGGGCGGAATTGCTGCAGCGGCTTGGTTTCTGACGCCTTGGCCAAACGCTTGTTCGATCTGGCGCTCGCGGCGCTCGGCTTGCTGCTGCTGTCGCCGCTGTTGCTGCTGGTGGCCGCTGCCGTGAAACTCGATTCACCGGGGCCGGTGTTCTTTCGTCAGGAGCGGGTGGGTCGGCATGGTGTGCCGTTTCGCATCCACAAGTTCCGCAGCATGCGCGTGGATGCAGAGACGGTCGGGCCGCAGGTCACGGTCGGCATGGATCCTCGCATCACGCGCGTCGGTCATTGGCTGCGCGGCCGGCGCTTCGATGAGTTGCCGCAGCTGATCGACGTGCTGCTCGGCGACATGAGCCTGGTGGGCCCGCGTCCCGAGGTGCCGCGCTACGTGGCGCACTACCCGGCAGCGCTGAGGGCGCAGGTGTTGTCCGTGCGCCCCGGCATCACCGACCCGGCCTCGTTGGCCTTCATCGACGAAGCGGGGCTGCTGGCATCGGCGGACGACCCCGAACGCGAGTACGTGCAGACCATCCTGCCGCGCAAGCTGGCCCGGCAGGCCGAATACGCCGCCCGCGCCACGCTGGCGTCGGACCTGGTGGTGATCGCGCGCACACTGCGCCTGTTGCTGTCCAGGCGGGGCTGATTTGTACAATTTCGCTCCCATCCACCCACGACGCCGGGCATGACGACCATCTGGCACCGGCTCGACCGATTCCTGGCGCGGCTGCGCCCCCACCGCTGGCCACTGTCACTGGCCATCGACGCGGCGATGGTGGCGCTGGCGTGGAACGCCACCTACCTGTTCCGTTTGGGCTTCGAGCGCTGGATCAGTGCGCGGCCCGGCTACGACGGCTGGGTGCTGCTGGGCATCGTGCTGGTCTACGCCTGCACCTTGGCGGCACTTCGCGTGCCATCGGGGCTGTGGCGCTTCTCGGGCTTCGGTGAAATCAAGCGCCTGGCCCTGGCCTGCGTCATCGCGGGGCTGAGCTGCGCCGTGGTGGTGCTGATGCTGCAATTGCGGCAGGTGCCCCGCGCGGTGCTGGCGCTGCACCCAGTGGTCGCACTGATGGGGCTGGCGCTGGTCCGCCTGAGCTACCGCGCACTTTACGAACACGCGCGCCAGCGCATCAGCGGTGCGCCGGACGAGGCCAAGCGCGCGTTGGTGATGGGCGCGGGCGAGGCCGCCCGGCGGCTGCTGGCCGGCATCCACCGCCAAGGCTGGCTGGTGATCGGCCTGCTCGACGACGATCCGGCCAAGCAGGGCGCCCGCATTGCCAACGTGCCCGTGCTGGGCCGGCTGGACGAGGTGGCGCAGGAGGCACAGCGCTCGGCCGCCACACACATCATCGTGGCCCTGCCCTCGGCGCGGGCCTCGCAACGCCGCCGCGCGCTGGAGTTGGCCGCGCCCACGGGCCTGCCGGTGCTCACGGTGCCTTCGGCCGATGAACTGCGCGACGGCAACGCCGCCATCGACCGGGTGCGCGACATCGAGCCGGAAGACCTGCTCGGCCGAGAGCCGGTGCAGCTGGACGAAGCCGGCATGGCCGAGGTGCTCACCGGCAAGACCGTGCTCATCACCGGTGCTGGTGGCAGCATCGGTGCCGAGCTGTGTCGCCAGGTGGCGCGCCTGGGCCCGGCGCGCCTGGTGCTGTTCGAGCAGAGCGAGTTCAACCTCTACAGCGTCGAGCAGATGCTGACGTCTGAATTCAGCGCACTGCCCTTGGTGCGCCTGGTCGGCGATGTGAAGGAGCTGGGCCAGTTGCGCCGCGTCATGGCCCAGTGGCGGCCGCAGGTGGTGTTCCACGCGGCGGCCTACAAGCATGTGCCGCTGATGGAGGAGCACAACGCCTGGGCGGCGCTGTGCAACAACACGCTCGGCACCTGCCAGGCGGCCCTGGCCGCGGCCGAAGGCGGCGCCGAGCGCTTCGTGCTGATCAGCACCGACAAGGCGGTGAACCCCACCAACGTGATGGGCGCCACCAAGCGCGCGGCCGAAATGGTGATCGGCGCCTTGGCCACGCAACACCCGGGCACGCGCTTCATGGCGGTGCGTTTCGGCAACGTGCTCGGCTCCAGCGGCAGCGTGATCCCGAAATTCAAGGAGCAGATCGCGCGCGGTGGCCCGCTTACGGTGACGCACCCGGACATCATCCGCTACTTCATGACCATCCCCGAGGCGGCCCGCCTGGTGCTGCAGGCCGCTGCCATCGGGCGCAGCGGCCAGGTGCTGGTGCTGGACATGGGCGAGCCCGTGAAGATCATCGACCTGGCGCGCGACATGATCCGTTTGTCCGGCCACGCGCTGGACGAGATTCGCATCGAGTTCACCGGCCTGCGCCCAGGCGAGAAACTCTATGAGGAATTGCTGGCCGATGCCGACACCACCGTGGCCACGCCGATCAGCCGGCTGCGCGTGGCACGCCTGCGTGAGGACGTGGCGCCCGAGGCCGTGTTGGGCTGGCTGCAGCAGTGCATGGCGCAGGGCGCGCTGGACGACGCCCAGGTGCGCCAGCGCTTGAAGGCCTTGGTGCCGGAGTACCAGCAGATGGCCTGACCGCATCGGGCGGCCTTCAATTTGAGGATGGCACCGCGTGGCGGCTGTTGTATCGTCCGGGCGAAGTCGGCCGACGGCTGCCACGACGAGGGGCGATTCCATGCACATCCGACGAAACCTTGGCGCACCATGGCTGCTTTGCCTGGCCATGTTGGGCGGCTGTGGCGGTGGCGACGTGGCTCGACTGCAGGCCTCGACGGGAGGATTGCCCCCACTGGCTTCGGCCGGCGAAGTGCTCCCGCTGGCCTCGGCCGGCCAGGTGCCCCCGCTGGCCTCGGCCGGCCAGGTGGCGCCGCGCGCCAGCGCCACCAAGGTGAGCTTCTATGCGGCCTCGCGCTTTGCTGAGCAGGCGACGTTTGGCCCCACACCGGCCTTGGTGGCCGAGTTGCAGGCCAAGGGCTTCGAGAAGTGGATCGATGATCAGCTGGCCTTGCCGGCTTATCAGATCGATTCCACTCCGGCCCGCAAGAACGGCAACCCGATCCCGCCCGAGCCCTACACCTATCAGAAGACGCAAGTGCAGCGCCTGATCATGACCGCGCCCGACCAGCTGCGCGCGCGCCTGGTGTGGTCGATCGGCCAGTTCATCGTGGTGTCGGGCACCAAGCCCCACCCGGTGGGCTTGATCGAGTGGATCAACATGCTGAATCGGCAGGCGTTTGGTCGCTATGGTGATCTGCTGATGCAGGTGACCACCCATCCGACCATGGGACAGTATCTGGACAACAACCAGAACCGACCCAAGAGCGCCGAGTGCCCGCGCTGCGCGCCGAACGAGAACTATGCGCGAGAGCTGATGCAGTTGTTCTCGATCGGCGTGATCCAGCTCGGCCCCGATGGCACGCCCTTGCGCGACAGCCGGGGCAGGTACATCGAGACCTACACGCAGACCGATGTGGAGCAGATGGCCCGGGTGCTGACGGGTTGGCAGAACCACTTCGATCCCTTCACGACCAGCGACGGGTTCTCGCAGTACTACGTGCCCATGGAGCCGTCGAGCTGGGCGCCAGACCGGGACAGTGGCGAAAAGCGGGTGTTGGGCAAGGTGTTCCCGGCCGGCCAGACGGCGCCCAAGGATCTGGACGATGCCGTCGCCTTGCTCGTCGGGCACCAGAACACCGCGCCGTTCGTGGCGCTGCGTCTCATCCAGCACCATGTCAAGAGCAGTCCGTCGCCAGCGTACGTGGGCCGTGTGGCGGCGGTGTTCCGCAACAATGGCAGCGGCGTGGTCGGCGACCTCAAGGCGGTGATCAAGGCGGTGCTGCTCGACGCCGAAGCCCGTGCGGGGGACGACCCTGCCAAGGCGCGGGCCGATGACGGGAAGATTCGCGAACCCGCCTTGCACCGCAGCGCGATCTTTCGCGCGCTCCGGTGCCAGCGCGCGCCGACCAATTCCACCACGGGCGACTACTGGCTCAGTGCCCAACCCCATTGGTGGGCCGAAAGCGTGTTCAGCTTCTACGCGCCCACCGATCGGGCCCCTGGCAGCAACCTGCTGGCGCCCGAGCAGAAGCTGCTCATCGCCAGTGAATTGACCGACCGACTGGGTCAACTCAACTGGATTCGCTACAACCAGACGACCCGAACCAATGACTTGAGCGCCTTCACCAGTGCCGGCTGCTCGTTGGACGCCTTGATCAAGGCCTTCACCACCTCACCCAAGGCCTTCAACGACCACCTCAGCCAGGCCTACTTTCGCGGCGCGATGCCGCCCACTTTGCGCGCCAACATCGAGCAGCTGATGTTGAACCCGACCTGGGACGTCAATTCGCCAGACGACGGCGCCCTGCGCCTGCTGCAGTTCGCTCTGGCCACGCCTTACTTCGGAGTCATCCAATGATCACGCGTCGACGCTTGCTCGGTTCTGGGGGATGGTTGTCGGCCGCCGGCCTGGCCGGTGGGGCCGGGCTGCTGGGCAGCTGGTCCGGCGGTGGGTTGGCGGCGGGCACCGACTACCGCGCCCTGGTGGTGCTGTTCCTGCAAGGCGGCAACGACGGGCACAACGCGCTCATCCCCACCGATGCGGCGTACAACGACTACAGCGCCGCGCGCGGCAACCTGGCACTGGCCAAGAGCAGCCTGGTGCCGCTCGGTGGCACGGCCGCCGGCCACAGCTTTGCCCTGCATCCGGGCCTCGCACCCTTGGCGCCGCTGTACAGCCAGGGCCGCCTGGCCTGGATCAGCAACGTGGGCACGCTGGTGCAGCCGGCCACGGCCGCCCAGGTGCTGGCCAATGCGGTGGACGTGCCGCCCTTCCTGTTGTCGCACAGTGACCAGGTGGCCATCCAGCAGGGCTGGACGGTGAAGGACGACACCAGCGGCTGGGCCGGCCGCGCGCTCGAGCTGCTGCCGTCCAACCTGCGCAACCCGATTGCCGCGGTGACGATGAGCACCCAGCGCACCCTGGTGCTGGGGCGCCATTCGCGCGTGTCCTTCATGCCCAGGGACGGTGCGCGCTACTGGGGCAATGCCGATCTGGCGCAACCCCAGGCTGCGGCGGCCCAGGCCATCAACCGCATGGCGCAGTGGGAGTTCGCCAACGACTATCAGGCCGAGTACGCGCGCACCTTCGGCAGTGCGGTGGCCGATTCCACCGTGTTCACCAGGGCCTTGATGCAGGCCACGCCACCCAAGGCGGACTTCGGCTCGGGCGACCTGGCCGACAACCTGCGCGCACTGGCCTCGGCCATGCCGGTGTTCAAGGCCCAGGGCATCAAGCGACAGGTCTTTCTGGTGTCCTGGGGCGGCTTCGACACCCATTCCAACCAACTGGGCAGCGCCACCAATTCGCAGGACACGCAACTGGCGACGCTGGGCAAAGCCACGGCCGCCTTCGATCAATCGATTCAGGCTGCTGGCCTGGACGACAACGTGGTCACGCTGATGATGAGTGACTTCGGGCGCACGCTGCGACCGGGCTCGGGCGGAGGCAGCGAGCACGCCTGGGGCAACCATTGGTACGCGCTGGGTGGGCCGGTTGCGGGAGGCACCGTGCATGGCAGGTTCCCCACGCTGACCCTGGGCGGACCGGACGATGGTGACCAGAACAAAAACGGCCGCATGGTGCCCACCACGGCCACCGACCAGGTCGGCGCCACCGTGATGCAGTGGTTGGGACTGCCTGGCAACCTGGTCACCGAGGTGTTCCCGAACCTGGTGAACTTCAACCAGAAGACGATCGCGCTGCTGCGCGCCTGACCCACCTCGCGCACACGCAGGACTCCAGCATGGCCGACATCCACCTCACCAGCGGCGACGACATCTATGTCCAGCCCGAGACCGAGCGCAGTCTCTGGAACAACGTCTATGGCGACGATGGCAACGACACCATCCGCCTGTACCAGGGCACGGCGATCGGTGGCAAAGGCAATGACCGCTTCGAGTTCATTGCGATGCCGGGCGAAAGCTGGCGCAAGTTGGACGTCGCCTACTGGAGCTCACCCAAGGGCGTGGTCGTCAATCTGGAGGAGGGCTGGGCCGACGACGGGTATGGTGGGCGCGACACCTTGGTCGGGGTCAGCAACGCGCACGGCAGTGGCAACGACGACAGGTTCACCGGTGACGCCACCGACAACTTCTTCCACCCGAATGGTGGCCACGACGCCATCGATGGGCGTGGCGGCAATGACGGCATCGATGTGCGCGAAGTGCCGCCCAACGCCGATGGCAGCGGCACCTGGCGGCCGGCCACCTTGGGCGAACTGGACGTGGTCGTGTCGCCGGATGGCCACACGGCAACGATCACGGTCAAGCACTACCCGAAGATCCAGTACACGCTGACCGATGTCGAGTACTTCAGGCTGATGAACGACGAGGCGGTGTACCCGCTGGCCAGCTTCATCAAGCCACAGGACATGGCACAGCAGGCCATCGCTGCTGGCGGGGACTTGCGCTGGAATGCGGCCAGCGCGCTCGGCACGGCGGTGAGCCTGAGCTACAGCTTTGTCACCACGCCACCGGCGGTCGGTGTGGGCGCGCCAGGCTTTCGTGCCTTCACGGCGGCCGAGCAGCAACTGGTGCGCGACATCCTGGCCAAGACCTCGGCCTTGGCCGGCATCACCTTCACCGAAATGGCCGAGGTGGGCGCGACCATGGGCCAGCTTCGATTTGGCGTGAGCAGCCAGGCCAGCACCAAGGGCCAGTCGTGGATGCCCAACCAGCCTGGCGCCGCTGAGCTGGCCGGCGACGTCTGGATGGACATCGACTCGATGATCGGGCTGGCGCCTGGCAGCGAAGGCTACATGGCGTTGCTGCACGAAATCGGCCATGCGCTCGGCCTGCGTCACCCGCGCAACGTGGACGCCGGTGACGCCTGGGCGGTGCAGTTGCGCGTGCAGGACGATCGCAGTGCGATGACGGTGATGTCCGAGTCGCTGTCCGCCGATGGGCTGTTTCGCAGCGAATGGAGCGGCCTGGACGTGCTGGCGCTGCGGTACCTGTACGGCACCAAGCCCAGCAATGCCGGCGACAACGTGTTTGTACTGGGTCAGCGCGAGTCGAATGCCCAGACCACGCTGGTCGACGACGGTGGCATCGACACGCTGGACGCCTCGGCCCTGCCGGCTGGCGTCAGCCTCGATCTGGTGCCCGGCCACGTCAGCAGTGCAGGGCTGTCCAGTGCCGGCGTGGCGGCGGTGGACAACCTCGCCCTGGCGGTCACCACCCAGATCGAAAACGCCGTCGGGTCGGCCTTCGATGATGTACTGATGGGCAACGACGTCGGCAACCGCCTCACCGGGGGCCTGGGCAACGATTGGATCGACGGGGGGCTTGGCGTCGACACGGCGGCGTTTTCAGGCCTGCGGACGGACTACGAGATCTCCAATGGCTACGGCAAGGTCTACGTCAAGGGCCGCGACGGCAAGGCGGGGTTCGACACCTTGGTCAACATCGAGCGCCTGCAGTTCGCCGATCAGGTCGTGGTGCTGTCGCCCACGGTGCTCGCGGCCGACGCGCAACTCAGCGTGGACGAAGACGCCGCTCTCATCACCTTGCTGCCATCGCCCACCGACGTGGACCGCAGCGTGGTCAGCTACCGGGCGGTCGCCGCGCCGGCCCATGGCACGGCCACGCTCTCGGCGCAGGGCTCGCTCAGCTACACACCGGCCCCCAATTTCCACGGCGCCGATTCGGTCGTCTTCGACATCGTCGGTGCCACGGGAAGCAATCGCTACGAGGCCTACATCACGGTGCTGCCGGTCAATGATGCGGCACCGGTCGCGCGGGCCGGTGATTTCCTGGCGCTGTCCGGGACCACGCTGCGTTCGCACCTGCCGGTGGCAACGGATTTCGACCAGGACCCGATCACCTATGCGTTGCTGGCCGATCCCGCCAACGGCACGGCCGTGGTGGGCGGCGCCGGTGATTTCAGCTACCAGCCCAAGGCCGGTTTCTCAGGCCTGGACAGTTTCAGTTTCACCGTCAGCGATGGCATGGGGGGCAGCACCACCTACAACGCCAAGGTGACGGTGGCGGCGGCCAATCAGGTGATCACGGGGACCGAACGTGCCGACAGCCTGGGTGCTGCCGCCTCAGGCGATGGCTACCTGTTGCTGGGCGGCAATGATCGCGTGACCGGCGGCGGAGGTGACGACGCCATCGACGGCGGGGACGGTGTCGATACGGCCATCTACACCGCCAAGCGTGCGAGCTACACCATCGCCGGCAATGGCTCCTGGTGGGCAGTGACTGCGAAGACCGGCACCGACGGCAACGATCGCTTGACCGCCGTGGAGCGCCTGCAGTTCACCGATCGCATGGTGGCGCTCGACATGGACGGTGCATCCCACGGCGGGCAAGCCGCGCAAATCATCCGAGCGCTGTTCGGCAGTGCCACGCTGAAGGTGGCCGACTACGCCGGCTATGGCGTCGTGCTGCTGGATCAGGGCATGAGCTATGCCGATCTGGTGGCCCTGGCGGTGCGCACCGATGCCTTCTGGAACCTGGCCGGCGATCTGCCTGCGCACTCCAACCCGGCCTTCGTCGCAGCGGTGTACAAGAACGTCACCGGCATCACCGCACCGGCGGACGAGTTGAAGTACTTCGTCGACCTGCTCGACACCGGCGCCTTCACTCAGGCCACGCTCGGCCTGCTGGCCTGCCAGACGCCCCTGAACACCACCAGTGCAGAATTGGTCGGCTTGGCGAGCACGGGGCTGGACTACATCGTGCCATCGGAACTTGCCTGAGCTGACCCGCTGCGGCCTTGGCTGAAGTTGCATGCGGTGCGGTCGAACACACCACAACCGACTCGAAGGCAGCATGGCGCCAGGCACCGCAAGCATCAAACGCATCCTTGTCACCGGCGGTGCGGGCTTTCTCGGCAGTCACCTCTGCGATCGATTGATCTCGCAAGGGCACGAGGTGCTGTGCGTGGACAATTTTTTCACCAGCAGCAAGTCCAATGTGAGCCACCTGCTCGGGCATCCGCGCTTCGAGTTGATGCGCCACGACATCACATTCCCGCTGTATGTGGAGGTGGACGAGATCTACAACCTGGCCTGCCCGGCATCGCCCCTGCACTACCAGCGTGACCCGGTGCAGACCACCAAGACCAACGTGCACGGTGCCATCAACATGCTGGGTCTGGCCAAGCGCTTGCGAGCCAAGATCCTGCAGGCGTCCACCAGCGAGGTGTATGGCGATCCGCAGATCCATCCGCAGACCGAGGACTATTGGGGCCACGTGAACCCCATCGGCGTGCGCTCCTGCTATGACGAAGGCAAGCGCTGCGCGGAGACCTTGTTCTTCGACTACCGGCGCCAGCACGGTCTGCGCATCAAGGTGCTGCGCATCTTCAACACCTACGGGCCGCGCATGCGTGCCGACGACGGCCGCGTGGTTTCCAATTTCATACTCCAGGCTTTGCGCGGCGAGAATCTGACGATCTATGGCGATGGTCGGCAAACCCGAAGCTTCTGTTATGTCGACGACTTGCTCGAGGCGATGATCCGTGCCATGGAAACGCCCGATGCCTTCACCGGACCGGTCAATATCGGCAATCCCGTGGAGATTTCGATGCTGGAGTTGGCCCAGGAAATTCTCAAACGTGCAGATTCAAGCAGCAAGCTCGTGTTCGGGCCCTTGCCATTGGACGACCCCAGGCAGAGGTGCCCCGACATCACTTTGGCGCGTCATGCGCTGAGCGGTTGGCAGCCCGGCACCCCGCTCGGCGCGGGGCTCGACAGGACCATCGATTATTTCAGACAAACGTTGGTTGTCGGCAATAGTATCGACTGAACACGAGGCGCTAAACCTGACTACGGCATAGCATCTTGGACGCGCGACGAATAATATTTCTCAATCGACCAGGCGTGTCCGCGCATTGGGTCGATCGAAGATTGAACGAGCTGCGTGGTGCTTTGATTCCGCAGATAGAAGCCTACATCAGGCACATGAAGTTCTTCAATGCCGATCGAGTGGCGGTCGAGTTTTTCGACGCTGGCATTTCGTCGTTGGTTTGTTTGTTGACGGCCGGCGACGAAAGATATGTTCTGAAGATACCCGTGCGAGCAGCGGACGCGCGAAACGAAGCGGCCTTTCTCAGGGCATGGGCCGGCATCGGCTTGGCGGTGCCAAAGGTCATTGAAACCGGTACGAAGAAATCGCATATGCTCATGCAGTATGTTCCGGCAAAGACCCTCGATCGGGCGTATTCCGAGCAAGAACTGATCCGGAACACTTCCTTCGTCCGCATGGGAAAAATGATCCGATGCATGCATGCGGTTCCTGCCATTGGCTATGGAAGACCCTCGAGCGGTTTGATCGGAGAGTATCGTTCGTTCGAATCTTGGCTGCGCGAAAGCCGGCAAGCGCGAGGCCAACTGACTCAGACCCGTCGGCGTGGCCTGTTGTCTGAAGAGGTCCATGGCTCGATCGATGAAGCGGCCCATATTCTCATTGAGCATGCGATGGCTTACCCGCACAGCAGCTACTGCCATTGGGATTTTAGCCCCAACAACCTATTGAGCACAGACCCGTTCACGGTGATAGATCCTGACCCGACATTTTGCACTCCATATGTCGATCTCGGAAGAAGCATCATCAAAACCATCGGTGCAGGATTTACGAGGGTCGAGGTGGTGGATCAGATTGTTTCGGGATATTTTGCAGATGATCCCATCGGGCCGAAACAGCAGGTACTGTTTGCAGCGACGTTGCTGGCTGGGTATTCGATCATGCCCTATCTTGGTGATCGAGGAATGGCGCGCGAGGCAACCGCGGTTCGAGAGTATCTGGCGGCCCAGAACAGTGCTGCCAGGTAAATTCAAGAAAAAGGTTCAGAGGGATTTCAGTGATTCACTTGGCATACTGCTTCGACAGGAACTACCAGCAGCATTTCGGCGCCTCGGTCATGTCGCTGCTGCTGAACTTTGGCGGCAACGCTTCCGAACTGACCATCCATGTGGTCACCGATGAACTCGATCCGGGCTTGCTCGACCGTTTGCAGCGTTTGGGCGGCGTGTTCAAGGCGCGGTTCGAGACGCATCAGTTGACGGCGGCGCATCTGCAAGGTGTTGCCAACCTCACGGTCAAGAGCAAGGCGGTTCAGCACCTGACGACCGCGACCTACTACCGGGTGCTGCTCAGCGAGGTCCTGCCCGACGACGTCGATCGGGTGATCTATCTCGACTCGGACACGATCGTGCTGCAGGACATCGCGCCGTTGGCGCAGACGGACTTGCAGGGAGCCACGATTGCCGGGGTCACCGACCTCAGCGAAGCCAAGATGATGGCCCGGCTGGGCCTGCGCCGCTACATCAATTCGGGCGTGCTGTTGATCGACCTGCGGCAATGGCGCCAGAAGCGCTTCACCGCGGCGTGCATCGACCACGCGATCCGGCATCCCGAGCGAATCTACTGTGGCGACCAATGCGTGGTGAACGAGGTGCTCACCGACGACCTGCTGGTCCTGGATGCGAAATGGAATCGATTTGTGCTGCCCCGGGGCAAGCCAGGCGACGTCGATGTGGCAGCCACGGCCGTGTTGCACTACATCACCGCCGACAAGCCTTGGCAGGCCTGGTACGAGAACCCGCTGGCCAGGCTGTACTGGAGGTACCTGGACGTCTCGCCCTGGCGTGGCGCCGAGGCGCAGCCACCCACCACGATCACCGAGGCCCGGCGCCTGGCCCGGTTGCACCATGTTCGCGGCGAAACGGTCGAAGCGGTTCGCGTCTACGACCGGATCGTGGCGTCGCTCCTGCCCAGTTGAGGGGCGATTGGTCGACGGAGTGCCCGGCAAGCGGATTTCGACATGAGGGTCTATTCCGGTCCCAACGAGTATTCTGCGCGTCCCGTCGTGGTGATGGAGTGGATCGCAGATGCCGGGTTGTTGGGCGCGGACCTTGCCGCGCTGGAACACAGGGTCAGGCAGGCCTACCCGGGTTGGCTGGACGACTGCCCGTCCGTTGGCGGCTTGCCGAGCTCGCACGCACAGGCCCTGATCGCGGCGCATTGGGCCAAGGGCCTGCTGAATTCGGTGCGGGGTTTGATCGACGTCGCCGGCGCTGCGACCTCAGAGTCCGGCCGGGCCGTGCTGTGGGTCGGGTACCACGTGCCGGACATCACCGTCCGGGCCATTCATCTGTCGCTCGAGATGCTTTCGGCGCTGAGTTCCATGGTGCCTGGCATGGTGGATGCTGCCCTCAAGCAGCGTGTCGCGACTGTGCAGTCCCAATGCCGGCAACGGCATCCCGACTATGTCGCCCGCATGTTGATGCTCGCCGCGCGGGCCGACGACCTGCCGGTGCAGCCGTCCCCGGCAGGGCATCGGTTTTGGCAATATGGCTGGGGCTGTCGATCGCGCACCTTCCTGGAGGCTTCGCCCGCCACCGATGGCATCCTGGGGCACCGATTGGCCAGGGACAAGGTGATGGTCAATGGCTTTCTTCGGCGGCTGGGATTCCCTGCGACGGACCAGTGGCTGGCGAAGGACCTGGGCGAGGCAACGGCGCACGCCCATCGAATGGGGTGGCCCGTGGTGATCAAGCCGGCCGACAGTGGCCAGGGCCGTGGCGTCACCGTCGGCATCGGTTCGGACCTTGAACTGGCCGGGGCGTTTGCGGCAGCGCGACGACACAGCCCTGGTTGGATCATTGTCGAGCGGGTGGTCGAGGGATTCGATCATCGACTGTTGGTGTTGCGGGGTCGGTTGATCGGCGCGACCCGGCGCGAGCCCCCGGCGGTGGTCGGTGACGGCGTGCATTCAGTGGGCCAATTGGTCGATGCGCTGAATCGCGATCGCAGCGTCGTGCCAATGGCCGAGCGTTTCATTCGACCGGTGGAAAAGGTGCCAGCGGTTAGGCAGCACCTGGCCGCACAAGGCCTGGACTTCGACAGCGTGCCTGCCGGTGGGCAGCGCGTGCCCCTGCGCGGCAACGCCAATCTGTCCACGGGCGGCATACCGACCTTCGTGTTGCCCCAAGTCCATCCCGACATTCGGGCCATGGCGGAATCCATCGCCGCCAATGTCGACCTCGATTGTGTTGGCATCGACTACATCACCACGGACATTTCCAGGTCGTGCCGGGATGTTCGCGGAGCCGTCGTCGAGATCAATGCCACCCCGGGCATCGACGCGCACATAGCCGACGGACAGTTCAGCGCAGCGGCCATCGGCAAATTGGTATTGGGACCGGGGCTTGGCCGCATTCCGGTGGTGGTCGTGATCGGTTCCACCGCTCGGCAAGCAGCCCTGGTGGATCCGGTCATGCGGCGCGCCGAGGCCGCCAAGCCGGGTTGGGCGTTGGTCGGCCCCACCTTCACGACCATAGGCGCATACCGGTTCACAGACCCGCACGAGCCGGTGTTTCGCCGCGCCGCCAAAGTGCTGTCGAACGGCCAATGCACCTCGGCGCTGTTGATGGTTCAGCCGAACGAGATCGCGACCCAGGGGTTTCCGGTCGATCGGTGTGCCCTGGCCATCTGGCTCGAGGACGAGGCGACGCCCGAATCGGCAGTGGCGTTGGCGGTTGCGGCCCGTTGCGCTCGCCAGATGGTGGTCGTGGACGCCGGGAGTGACTGGCCCGTGGACACCCTGGTGGAGCAGTTGATGGGTGGACTGAACGATCCGGTCTGAGGAGGGCACTGGCCGCGCACGTGCTGGACCAGGCCGACAATGTCGAGTCCTGAATCCTTCGCTCCGGTGAGCCCCATGCCAGTTGCCCCGCCCAGAATGTCGCTGATCACCACGTGCAAAGGCAGGCTTGCCCACCTTCAGCAATCCTTGCCGTTGATGGTGGCGCAAAGTGAGCAGTGCGAGGTGATCGTCGTGGACTATGACTGCCCCGACGGCACGGCCGATTGGGTGCGTTCGAATCACCCGCAGGTCAAGGTGGTGCGGGTGACCGATGCCCCCGTCTTCAACCCCTCCAAGGCCAGAAACCGGGGTGCCGAAGTTGCCGGCGGCGAGTGGCTCGGATTTGTCGATGCCGACATCCTGTTGCGCCGAGGCCTGGCGGAGCAACTCCTGGCGCGCATCAGCCCAGGAAAGTTCTACCGGCCGCGCCTGGTCGTGCCCGACCTATTCGGAACATTCTTCTGCTCGCGCGACGATTTTCTCGAGGTCGGCGGATTCGACGAAGCCATTGTGGGTTGGGGCGGCGAAGACCGCGACATCTACCACCGGCTGACCGAGTTCGCAGGGCGGGCCGTGGTCTGGTTTCCTCCGGGCTGGCTGTCGTGCATCTCGCACACCGATGCCGAACGGGTGCGGTTCACTGGGGCCGCGCAGAAGTTGCTGAGCCAACGCACGAATCTGCTCTACCGACAGATCAAGTACGACCTGTTCCGCTTGGCGAACACGGTTCGCATACCTCTGAAGCTGCGCGAGCAGTTGCACGAAAAGGTTCGGCGCGAGGTGGTCCGAGCGGTCGACCTGGGCCTTGCCGAGACCAGCGTCAGCGTCGATGTCTCGACGCTGACCGGGGTGGTCATCCCGGAAGATTCTTCCTTGACTCGCAAGTTGCGCTACGAGTTTCGTGGGCCGCTCATCGAATCGGACCCGACGCAGCCGGCGGGCGGGCCCGGATCAATGGCCGAGGCGAGTCCGAACCTGGTCTCGTCCGGGCTTGAGCAGTCGAGCCCGCGAGATGGGTTCCGCACCCTGAAGCAGTCCCCTTCGGGGTCCGGAATGACGGTATTCGCCATGGTGCGGAACGAAGCCTATCTGTTGCCGCATTTCCTCGTGCACTACCGCCGATTGGGCGTGGAGAACTTCGTCTTCTACGACGATCATTCGACCGACGGAACCTTGGACCTGCTCGCCGCCGAAGCAGGCTGCACGATCCTCACCTCGGACCATGGCTACCGGGACGAGATGCCGGATGGCAGAAGCTTTCAGCTGCACGCCAAGCGCAGGGTGCCTGAGAGCCTGGGGGCCGGACGTTGGGTGCTGACGGTGGATGCCGATGAGTTCCTGGTGCTGCCGCAAGGGTTCACCAGCCTGCCGCAACTCGCCGCCCACCTGGACTCGCTGGGTCATCGATGCGTGATGGCGAGCATGGTTGACTTCTATCCGGCTCGACTGGCAGATCGAAACCACGCGCCGGGCATGTCACCGTTCGAAGGAAGCCGGCACTTCGACATGGACCGCACCTTTGACCGGTCGCCCCGATCGCCGCGTCCCCAGGCACGTTTCAAGGGCGTTCGTGCCAGGATGTTGTCGATGCTGAAGGAACGCGATGCGGGCCGCTACCTTCAATTGACACAGGACCGCAGCTACAAGACCACCTCATTGTGGAAGGTGCCGCTGATCAAGACCGCGTCCGGCGTGACGCTAGAGTCAGTCCACGAGGTCAACATCCAACCACCGTTCGACATCGAAGTGGCACTCGCGCATTTCAAGTTCGGCCCCGACCTCGATGCCAAGATCGCCAGTGCGCTGGTGCGGCGCAGCTACTTTCGCGCATCGATCGAATACGAGTTCCTGAAGGCTTCGATCGATGTCCTCGAGCAGGAGACGCTTGTCTATCCCGGCACAGCGGTGTATTGCGGGCCGGAAAGCCTTCAAGCCGCTGGATTTGCCTTTGCCGGCGCCCAGCTGGCGCCTGAGCTTGCGCCACCCAATGCTTGAGATGAGCCGACGGCAGGCCCTGGAGAACGGCACGTGTCACTGAGGGTTCTCATTGTGGCCGCACCTTTCGGCTTTGGCCCGGCGGCCAAGGCCTTGCTCATTGCCGATGCACTGGCGGGCGTGGCGGAGGTCACCATCTTTTCCAACCGCGATGCCTTGCGCTTCGTGAACCGGTTCAAGCCGCCAGGAGTCGTCAGCAGGGAAGGTGTCTTTCATGCGGCATTTCCCGATCAGCCTGCGCTGTCTGCGTTCGACTGCTTCATCAGCATCAACAACGAACCGGCCGTTCATCACCTGATCGCTCATGGCCTTCAGGCGCGAACGATCTTTGTCGACAGCATCCTGCCATGGCGTTCGATGAACAGCCCCGTGGGGTTTCGTGAACCGATCCTGGCCTACCTGGTGCAGGACTTTCCTGGTGCGGCCGCGGGCCTGCACCGCTGCCACGCACTAACGGTTGAACTGACAGCGCCAATGGTGTGGGCCCAACCGGGCACGGCACGGCCACCTCCAAAGGGCATGGGCAGCATCACCCTGCATGTCGGCGGCGTGACCTCGCCCTTGGTCGGATGGGACATGCTCAAGCAACCGATTGCCAACATTCTCGAATGCACCGCGGGGCAGACATCTCGATTCCTGCGCTCGTTGAGCGTGATTGGAAGCCGGCACCTGGCCAGCATGGACCTTGTGTCGACCGACGGCGTGGAGATGCTGGGCGACATCAGTCCACCGGAGACTGCAGCGGTCATCGGAGCTTCCGAGGTGCTGGTGACCACGCCCGGCATCGGGGCCATCTACGAGGCGCTGGTGCTGGGCGTGCCGGTCATTCTTCTGCCGCCGATGAACAGCACGCAGTTGCTCCAATATGTTGTCCTGACGCAGCGCGGATTCCTGGGGTCGATCGGAGGCCCGTCGCGTGCCGACATGCTGCGGGTGGCCCGGTCCGTTCCCTGGGACCAGCAGACCGGCCGTTGCGTCGAGTGGCTGCGGCGCAACCCGGCCGATGCGCTCGCAGCGCTGCCCGGTCACCTGGCGCAATTGCTCAGCACGGACGGCGGTTCGGCGCGTGCCGGCGTGTTGGCCGTGCAGCAGGCGTTCAAGAGCGAACTCAGCCGGAACAGCGCCGTCGATGTCATCCGCAGACTGTTGTCGAAGGGTTCGATCGGGCCAATCACGCCACCAAAGGTCGGCGGCTGAACAGCGTCAGGTCGTCCAGGCGGCAGCCGACCTCGATCGACATCGCGGCAAGCCCCAAGGCCCGCGATGCACCCACCGTCAGCCATTCCAGTGCCGTGGCCAGATCGAGCCCGGGGCCGTGGCATGCAAGCGACGCGTCCAACTCATGCCAGATCTCGATGTCGTGGGCCGACGCCACTGAATCCGTGGCCAGGGCGACCGATACACCGGCCTGCTCGAACTTCTTCCAGGGAAACACGCCGCATTGGAGGTTGGCATTGCTGCGGGTGCAGGTGATGACCGGGCAACGGTGTTCGGCAATGATTTGAATGTCCTCGTCGGTGACGTTCACGCAATGCACCAAGGTCGGCGCGGCGTCCAGAAAGCCGATGTCGGCGAGGTATCGGATCGGTGTCAGTGCGGGGTCGCACTGGAAACCCAGCGAGGCGGGGCTGGGTGGCACGCGGAAGCCGCTGGCGCTGAGTGCCTGCGCCAGGCTGCCGGATCCGGTCTGAAAGAACGCCAGCTCCGAAGGCGACTCGGCCACGTGAATCTGCAAGGGCACATGCTCGGTGATCGACAGGCGGGCCATCTGCCGCAGCAGGTCCTTGCAAACCAGATAGGGGGATTGGGGCGAGAGGCCCACACGGGGGCCACCGGGTCGTTGCATGGGCCGCCATGCCTGCAGTCGCTGCATCAGTGCGGCGAGCGTCGGCACGGCAGCGGCCTGTTCCGTGCAGACGACCTCGCGGTAGGCCACGCCAGCCAACGGGCTGCGTTGCAACTCGGCAACCATCACCGCGTCACGCGCCACGATGTCGCCGACCGCGGCGACGGCGCGCGAGACCAGCCGGCCCAAGCCCGAGGACGCTGCGGCGAGGCCACGGGCCTGCGGGTGCTCACGTCGGTACTTGGCCATGGCCGCAATGAAGTGCGCAAAATCGCCGCGCAGGTGCGGGTAGGTGCTCAGATCCAGGTGCGTGTGTGCATTCATCGGACGCGGGCAGATGGCGTCCACCGTGGTGATGGGCAGCTTGCCGAAAGTGCGCTTGAGCGTGTCTAGCCCGTCGACCTGCAGCACCTTCATGCCCTGGGCATCGCGCCCGAGCGCCAGGCCGAACTGCCCACGTCGTGTCGCCCGCCCGTCGATCAGCAGCGGGGTGGCGACGATCTGTTCGGCGTTCACGGGGCGCAGATCGGCCGATGCGCGGCGCGCCATGAACGGCCAGCCAGCCGACCCACTGCCAAGGCCTTGCGTCCTGAGCGCCCCAAGGACGCCGCTATGTGGCGCCCGTCCCCCGTGGGGATCAAGCAAAGCGGCAGAGCCACATTTGCTCGAGAGCGCGTCACAGGCCAAGGCCCCGCATCACGGCCTCGACGAGTGCTTCCCGCCGCTCGGCTTCGGTGTGGTCTGGCAGGCCGACCTGGACCGTGGGGATCGAGGCAGCAAAGGCCATGCTGGCGACCGACAAGCACTCGACCATGTCCGCATCAACCACGATCGTCTGCGGACGCAGATCGGCAGCAAAGCGGATCAAGCCGACCAGCGCCGCACGCGATTGCGGTGCCGTCGCCTCGGACGCGTCGGCACCGGCCAGCACCAGGACATCGCAGCGATCGACCGGCCAGCCCTGGTTCAGCGCCTGTTCGTCGCCGACGCACAGCACCATGGCGCCGACGGTCGGGTCGCGAATCAGGATCGTCCCTGCGGCATGGGCCGAGAGCGTGCCTCGACAAACGCATTGCCCACCGATCCAGGTGGCATGGTCCGTGGCCAGTCCGCAAATGTGCCCCTGGTCGTTCAGAAGCTGGTGGATTCGCGCACCGATGGCCACTGCGCTCTGGCCGCCCAGCACCACCACCGTCGGGATGCGCCCGTCGCCGCCGTCCAGCAGCCTTGCCAGCATCGGAGCGTGCATGGTCGAGAACATCTGGGGTTGCGCATTCACTTCGCAGATGGCCGCGCCCACCTCCAGCCAAGAGCGTTCGATGTCGGAGATCAGCAGGTCAACGCCGGCCACGTCGAGTCGCAAGGCGCTCGCGGCACGCAGCGCGAGCGTCCGGTTGTCGGGGTGGACGCGCGCCAGGTCGACCGGCACCGGGACACCGCCACTTGCCACATTGGCCGCTCCGCGCAGGCGCACGAACTGGTCGACAGGGGCAACGGCGTCGCCCGACAGGCCTTGCGCCGCCAGCAGCTCGAGGGCTTCGTCGTCGAGCGCCATGCTCTTCAGGAAGCGGCGGTCATCGGTGGCCGTGCGGCGCTCGGTGTTCTGGCGCTCGAGCAGCACCCGGACCGCATCGACGCCGTTGCCCGTGATGCCGCCGGGCAAGCGTTCCAGAACGCCGTGGATTTCGCCTTGCACCACCTGGATGCGGTAGTCGCGCCCGTCGAAGTGCTTCTCCACCATCAGGCGCTTGGACAGCGCCTTGGCGGAGGCATGGGCGCGTCGAACCGCCGCGGGTGATTGCAGATTGGCCGTGACCCCGGTGCCCCCATCGAGATCGACCGGCTTGACCACCACCGGGTAGCCCAGTTGTTGGGCGATGGCCAGCGCCTGTGCCTCGGTCTCGGCCAGTCCATGCGCCGCAACCGGCAGTCCCGAGGCCCGCAGCACGGCGCCGGTCTGCAGCTTGTCGCGCGCCAACTGCACCGAAAGGCCTGGCGTGCGGTCGGTGAACGAGCTCGAGAGCCAGCGCGCCCGCCTGCCCCAACCGAACTGGAACACCGGGCCGTTCAGTCGGCTCCATGGCACCCCCAGATCGGCCGCAGCCTTGAGAAAGTGCAGCATGTTGAACCCCTTGGGCGCTGTACCCGAAAGCCCCAGGGTGATCGACGCGCATTGGCGTTGCAGGGACGCCTGCCAGGTGGATTCGGATGGCGCCGGATCGGCCATCGACTGGTTCAGCCATTGCAGCAACCCCTCGAAAGCCAGCAGACTGGCCTTGGGCGTCAGGCAGGGCTGAACGATCGTGACCTGACTGGCCGCGCCGCCCGGCGTTGGCCACATTCGGGCGGGGTCGAGCAGGGGCACGCCCGCTCGTTCGTGCAGGACGGCCAGCCATAGAAGACATGCCGCTGCCACCGCGGCGGGACCAGCCAGCGGCGGCGTTGCCTCTGCATTGCTCAATTCAACCGAGGCCAGCTGGCGCAACACCGTCATTCGCCCGTCATCCAGCCCACTGATCTCCAGCACCAGCATCAGCGTGGGCTGACGAAACCCGTGGGCATGGCCTGCGAATCCATGGGGCTTGCCGACGATGGCGATGGTCGGACGGTGCGGCGCCATTGCCGCCGGGGGGCTGGCGTCCGCGAACGGGCGATCCGATGTCATCTCGGTGTGATCCTGTGCCACGGCTACGACTTGGCCGGAGCCACCTTGCCGTCGGCCGCCTGTTGCAGCGTTTCCGGTTGCTGCACGACCAATTCATCACCGGCCCGCGCCACCACTTTCATACTTTGCAGGAACTGCAAGGTCCGGGTCACCGTCTCGCGGCTGGTGTTGACCATGATCGCGATCTCCTGGTGTGTCGGTGGCATCACGATCACCAATTGACCATTGCCCAGCCGCTGCGCCAACAAGGCCAGCTGCGCGCACACCCGCTGAAAGGAACTGGGCAGTGCCAGCAGGGCGCGATGGCTGGTGGCGCGGCGCATGCGATCGGCCAAGCGGGTGGACACGGCCTCCGCGGCCTGCGGCGTGGAGAACATCAGTTCCCGAGCGCGATCGCGGTCGAGAAAGGCCACCCGCGAAGGGGCCACCGCGATGATGTACTCCGGTGCGGGCTTGGCATCGATGACCGACAGTTCCCCAAAGAAATCACCGTTGTCGACGAAGTCAATGCCAACTTCCTTGCCGTCCAGCGTGAAATTGACGGTCTGCAGCCGACCTTCGATCAGGAACCCCAGCCCGGCGTCGGTCTGGCCGCGCTTGATCACGACCTCGCGGCGATCCACCCGGCGCTCACTCATCGAGGGCGCGATCTCCGCCAGTTTCTCGACCGGCAGGCTGTCAAACAGGCGCAAGCCCTGGAGAATCGGGATCAGGATCGGCATGAAGGGCTCGAACTGTGCCTGTCACAAACCGTGTGGGCTTGTGACGCACAACACAACAGGGCCGGTTGTTTGGGTGCAATATCCATTCTCGCGCACCTCGTCCAGGGTGCCGCCCTTTCGTTTGACGGAGCCGCGATGACCCAACACCGATTCAACCCAGCCGCCCGGCCGTGCGCGGCCTTGCTGGCCGTCTCGATGTCGATCGCCCTTCCGGTGCTTGCTCAAAGCAACGACGCCGCGGTTGGCCAGGTCAGTCTGCTCATCGGCGAGGCCCGGGTGGTACATGCCAATGGCGCGCGCGAGGCACTGAAGCGCGGGGCGCCGATCCTGGTGGGCGACCGGGTCGAGACCTCGGCCAATGGCCATGTGCATGTGCGCTTTGTCGATCACGCCGCGGTCAGCGTGCGGCCCGAGAGCGTGCTGGAGGTCCAGGCCTACCACTTCGACGCGCAGCGTCCCCAGGACAACGAGGTTCGTCTGCGTGTGGAGCAGGGCACCAGCCGGTCGATTTCCGGCGCGGCCACCGAGGCAGACAAGACCCGATTTCGGCTGAACACGCCGATCGCCGCCATTGGCGTGCGCGGCACCGATTTCATCGTGCAAGCCGATCCATCCGGGGTCCGCGCTACCGTGTCGGACGGCGCGATCGTTGTGGGCGCCTTGGGTGGAGCTTGCCTGGCCACGGCGCTCGGGCCGTGTGCGGGCGGCGATGTACGGGTGCTGTCGGCCAGCATGGGACGTTTGATGGCCGAAGTCCGGCCTGGTGATCATGTCACCCGCATCGTGCCGGCAGCGGGCGCCTTGCTGACCAATGCCGCCTATGGCGCCGAGGAGCGGGTCGCAGCCAGAACGGCGGCCGAATCTGCGGCGCGGTCGGTCGGGCTGCTGGCAGCGGAGCCGACGCCTTCGGCCTTGCAGCGGGGCAACGACCGCACGGCCGCCGAATTGCTGACCATTGCGGCCGCCAATGTGCCGGACCTGAATCGGGCCTCAGACCCATCCGGACAATTGATTTGGGGACGGTGGTCGGTTTCGCCGTCGGTCGACGACAAGTTGAGCGTGCCATTCTCGATTGCGTCCACGGGCCGTCACATCACGGTGGCGGACGACCGGGGCGGGCTGTTCCGCACCGATGATCCGTCCAATCCGCAGCACCTGTTGTCCGACGCCTTGAACGCCAAGGTCGACTTCAGACTCAGCCGCGCCAGTGCCAGTTTCGAAACCGGCAGCCGCACCGAGGCGGCTTCGGTCGATGGCGGCACCCTGACCTTGGACTTTGCTCGGCGCACCTTCGCCACTGCCCTGGCCTTGTCTTCGACCACCGCAGGCAAGGCCGAATTGCGCATGGGCGGTGATGTGCGCACCGATGGCACGTTTGCGGTCAAGGATGTCGATCAGCGTATCGCCGGTGCCGTCACCTTCGACGGCAAGGAAGCGGGCTACCTCTTCGAGCGCAACGTCGTCGGGGGGCTGTTCCGCGGCAAGACCCTCTGGGGCCGCTGAACTCAAGCCCCGTTCACCACCCTGACAACGTCGATCCGTGATCGCGTTCTGGCGCAATCATCCCTGGCGGCTGCGGCTCAGCGCGCTGGTGGTTGCTGCCTTGGCCCTCGGCCTGTTGCAGTGGTTGGCGCCGCAGGTGGTGGCGGGGGTCGAGCAGCAGGCGGGTGATCTGGCCTGGCGCCTGGGGGCCTCCACCGAGCCCGAGCGTCGCATGGTGGTGGTCGACATCGACGAAGCCAGCCTGCGCGAGCTCGGCCCCTGGCCCTGGCCGCGCGGCACGCTGGCGCGATTGACCCAGCGTCTGTCCGAGGCGGGCGCCTTGGTTCAGGCCTACGACATTTCGTTCTCGGACGAAAAGGACGGCGACGTCGAACTGCGGCAGGCATGGGCGCTGGCGCCCATGGTGGCCGCGCAGGTGTTCTCGATCGACCCGTCGGTCACTCCCAGGTCCGGTGCCGCGGCAGGCGGGCTGGCGGCCACCGGTTGCCCCGCCTTCGCACCGAAGAGCTACGGCCTGTACGGCACCGCCAACGAATTGCTGCTGGCCAAACCTGCGGTCGGGCATGTCACGCCGCGCATCGAGCGCGATGGGGTGGTGCGCAAACTGCCGGCGCTGGTCTGTCACGAGGGGCATGCCTATCCCAGCCTGGCCTTGACCGCGTTCTGGCGCGCCGCACAGGGGGATGCCGCCGGTGGACTCCCGGCGCCGGACTGGCAGTGGCACTGGCGTCGCGACGAAGGTGGCGGCAGTGCGATGCCGGTCGCATGGCTGACCAGCGCCAGTTTGCCGGGTCTGATTGTCCCGCTCGATGCACAGGGCGACCTTCGCGTGCCCTACCGACTGGATCGCCGCGCGTTTGCCTCGATCTCCGCTGCAGAGGTGCTGCGCGCCGGATCGGACCTGTCGCTGTTGAAGGGCACCATCGTGCTGGTCGGGGCCACCGCCTTTGGCATTGGCGACACCGTGGCGACTCCCCATGCCGCGGTCGCTGCGGGGGTTGAAGTGCATGCGCAGGCGCTGGCGGGGTTGCTGGACCATCGGCTGCCCTACACGCCAGACCAGGCCCCTGCCTGGCAATGGCTGTTGGTGGCGGGCATCGCGGCCCTGCTGGTGGTGCTGGCCGTGCGACAGAAGGGCGTTCCCGCCAAACGCTTGCCCTTGGCAGGGCTGGTGTTGGCCATGCTGTGTTGGGCCGGTGCCTCGGCGGCCCTGCTGCAAGCCGACCTTTGGTTGCCGTGGGCCTCGGCCGCGATGTTTGCGGTGTTGGCATCGATCACTCTGGCAACCGCTGAGCATGCACTCACTCGCGCGCAACGTGAGCGCTTGTCAGCGCACCTGGGCGCCTATTTGCCGGCACCGGTGGCACGCCGGCTGATGGCCAGTGACCCCACGGGCAGTCTGCAGGTCGATCAACGCGATGTCAGCGTGCTGCTGGCCGACATCCGCAATTTCTCCGCATTTGCTGCCCACCGCTCGCCGCAGGAAACGGCGGCGGTGCTGCACGCCTTCTACTGCATCGCGGTGGATGTGGTCGAGCAGCACGGTGGTGTGGTGGAGAATATCGTCGGCGATTCAGTGCTCGCTGTCTGGAACGCTTACTCCGAATGTGCAGACCACCCCCATCAGGCCCTGGCCGCCGCACAGGAATTGCTGCGTGCAACGCGCCAATTGCTGGCCAGCAGCCAGCCCACGACCGAGGACAACCCGGTCCAGCCCTTGGCTTTGGGCGTGGGGCTCGAAACCGGGATGGCGATTGTCGGATCGTTCGGGCCAGCTCGCCGCCGCGCCCATGCCGCGTTGGGCGAACCCGTCAGCGTGGCCTCTCGCATACAGCACATGACGCTTGATCTTTCCATGCCCATCCTGGTCGGGCCCCAGCTGGCGGCGCGATTGCCGTCGGGCAGCACCGAGCCGTTGGGTGAATACCTGCTCGAAGGCCTGACCAGGCACTACACCTTGTTTGCCCCGACGGCCTGGGCAGAGTTGGTGCCCACCGATCCCAATTGGGTGACTGCCGCCACTGCATCGGATCGCTCCTCCGACGGTGGGTCCGCATGGTCGCGCTGGGCCGAGAGCACTTCGGTCGGCCAGCTGCGGTCCGGCGCCCCCATTTCGCTGCGCGACGCGTGAGCCGCGCCGCCCAGCCTTGGCCCGCGCTGCGGTCGGGTCTGGCGCCGTTGGCGCTCGTCCTGGCCTGTCGAGTCGCCTTGGCTCAGTCGGTGCCGGCCGAATTGGTGATCGACGGGCCATTGGCTGACCCTCGCTCTGCCCAGTTCAGAGCGTGCAGCCAGCTCGCCCATTCGCCTTGGCCCACCACCGCCGTGGCACGTCGTGCCCAGTTGCAACGTTTCGAGTCGGCGCGATCGCTGTGCATGGAGCAGCCCGACTTTCTGGCCGTGCTGGGCGCGTTGTGGCTGGAAGAAGGTGAACCCGACCAGGCCTTGATCTGGCTGGAACGGGCCCTGCTGCTGGATCCTGGCAACCTCGGTGCCCAGGCAGACAACGCGTTGGCGCTGCAAGCCCTGGGTCAACCCGAGGCCCTGACCGAGTTGTCCAGGGCATGGCGCTCGCGAACCGACATTCCTGCCAAGCTGCGCAGCAAACTCACTCCCGACACCCCCATCACCGCGTCCACACCCTTGCCCGCGGTTCGACTGGGGCGTGACATCCCCAATGGCCATTGGGCCAGCCACCGCGAAGCGACGATGCTGCTGGGGTACGAGACCAATCTGGACCACTCGCCCCGGCTGGCCGAAATCACGCTCACGGTGCCCGAAGGGCCGATCGACCTGCCCCTGCTCAACCCGCTCACCCCGCGCCGAGGGGCTGCCGCGCTCACCGAGTTGTCGTGGCAAGTGGCGCGCAGCCCCGAGGCCGGGCGGATCTGGCGGGCCGGCGTGAACGTGGGCGCACGTGCCGCCACGGCGCAATCCAAGACGGACTGGCATCACGTCCAGTTCGCCGGCAGCGGCTCGCAGCAATGGGGCCCATGGCGCGGCCAACTCGAATTGAGTTCCACCTGGATCGGCGGGCCACTGAACGAGCCCTATCGGCTGTTGCGGGTCAGCGCCACCGGCGAGCGAGACGCCTTGGGCTGCACCTTGCGTCTGGCCGCCGAGACCGAAGCGCATACCCAGCAGGTGACCTCCAGCAGCGACGGGCGAACGGTTGGCGTGCTCTGGAGCAGCCTGTGCCCGCTGGCCTTCGCCCGCAACTGGGCCTGGGGTGCTGCCGTGCGGGCCAGCGTTGACCAGCCCGTGGATGCCAACCGCCCCGGCGGTACACAGCGCCAGTGGAGCATCGGCACTCGCTTGTTGGGCAATGTGGGCGCCGGCGTGCGGATCGATCTCAGCGCGCGCGTCACCCGGGTGCAGGACGACGAAGGCTACAGCGCGTTGCTGGAAAGCAACGCCGCGCGCCGCCTGTCTCAAAGCCAGGTCTCGTTGGAGCTCACACGGCCACTGAACCTGTCGTGGTGGCCGGGGGCTGAGGCCTTGCTGCAATGGCAAGCCGTGCGACAGGCCAGCAATCTGTCCGTTTTCCGCTACAGCGGCTTGTCGGGCTACGGCGGCATCCGCTGGGCTTGGTAAACCCGCAAAGCCGCTGCCGATGTTGCGGCGGCACCACTTCAGACGGTGCCGGACCATCAAAGTCCTGCTTTCTGCGGAGCGCTCCCCCCTGTATCGGGTGCCATAATCGCCCGGCAGCCGGCATTGGGGTTGGGTGCGGGTGCATGCGCATCCCTTGTTCAATCCCTTTGAAAATCCTGCGCTTCGATGTGATGGTCATCACATGGCAGCTCAGGGGTCCGTCGCAAACTTCGAGCCCATGATGACCATTCCTGCACCCAATTCGACTGAGCACCGCGCCAACCGCGGGGTGTTGAGTCGAGTGTGGGTGACGGCCTGATCACTCATCCTCGATTTCTTTGCAAAGAAATCTACTTCCTACACATCACAGGAGTTTCATCAATGGCTTCAGTCACACTGAACAGCACGATCTTCGAACGCTTGGCCGCAGGCCTGTATGGCATCCAACTCGGCTCGGCGACCTTGGTCGAGGCAACCAACGCCGCTCTTTTCCTGTCCACCGTTGAACCCGGCTCTGACGGCGTCAACACCCTTGCGAACGTGCTGTACAAGCGTGACTTCGGCAACCAGTCCGACCACGCCGTGGCCGTTTCGATGGTGGCCAACATGGGCATCACCGGCGCGCTGGCCACCAGCAGCGTCACGCTGGTCGAGAATGCTCTCGGCGGTGTCAATGCGGACCACAAGGGTGAGGTCGTCATGACCATCATCAACAACTTGTCCGCCGCTGAAGCAGACGCCACCTACGGCGCCTCTGCGAAGGCCTTCAACCTGCAGGTCAAGGCTGCCCTGGACTACGCCGCGCACAACGTCGGCGACGTTTCCGTGAAGTCGCTGCTGCCGATCTTCCACCTGGATCCGATGACCGCTGCGGGCGCTGACTCGATGCGCCTCACCGGCAACGAAGACGTCACGATCAACTTCACCGACCCGGCGAATCAGATCACCGGCATGGACTTGAACGGCGACGGCGTCATCAAGGCCGACGGCGTCGAGAACCACATCACCGGCAAGGCTGCCGACTTCGAAATCGTTGACGCGTATTCGCGCAACCCGCTGAACCACGGTGACACCGCCAACAACTTCCTGGGCGACATCGAGTTCCACGGCGAAGGCTTCGACGGCGACGGCACCAACACCGATGGCAACATCGTGCTGGGTGGCCTGGGCATCGACAACATCTTCGGCGGCATCGGCAACGACTTCCTGGCCGGCGGCAACGTCGCGCAAGGTCGTGACGGCTACGACATGCTGCACGGCGGCCGCAATGCCGACTTCTTCTTTGCCGAGTTCAACCCGATCCGCAGCACCGACGGCAAGCAGCTCTACATCGACGGTGGCAGCACCGCCGACGACACCGCAGCCGGCACGCACAGCTCGCAAGATTCCGACTGGCTGCTGTTTGAAGCCACCGATGATGACGAACCCGTCACCGTCCTGCTGGAAGAAGAATCGCTGACCCTGAACCCGTTCGACGACGTCGATGTGACCTCGCGCTCGGGCAAGTCGATGGACGTCGAGGATGTCGAGAACTTCGACGCCTCGGGCAACCTGTACGGCTTCCTGGATGGTGTCAACGTCAAGATCGGCGCCCGCGCCGTTGACGGCCGCGACACCTCCGACGCAGCGGTTGGCTCGAACTACGGTTACGGCTCGTCGGCTCAGTTGTACGTTTCGGGCAGCGAAGTCGGCAACATCATTGTTGGCGGCTACGACAACGACCGCATCAACGGCAACGATGGCGACGACCTGTTGATGGGCGGGAACCTCAACTTCCTGAAGAACCCCAACCTGGCAGGCATCTGGAACAACGGCCAGGACGAGATCTACGGCGGCGCTGGCGATGACAACATCGTCTTCGAAACCGACGGCGGCATCTATGAAGGCGGTTGGGTCGCCAACAACGACAAGGACAAGTTCGACAACAACGATTCCGACACCTCTGGCGGTGACGACACGCTGTGGCTGACGCGTGAAGCCTTCGGCAAGAAGTCCGCCGGCGACGTGACCAGCGACGGCACGCTGCGCATCGACCTTGCCGTGGGCAAGGAAGGTGGCATCGACAACGCCGCAGGCTACGGCGGTGCCGACAAGGCTGCCCGCACGGGCACCTACACGGCCGACCAGACCAACTACAAGGCTGGTTTCGCCCGCGCCCAAGTGCAAGACATGGACAACGTGATCGCCACGGGCCTCGGCGCCGTCGACTACCTGGCCGCTGGCGCCAACGATCCCGAACTGCAGTTCGCCAACCAGCAGAACCACTTTGCCTTCTCAGGCAACCTGGACCTGCGTGGCACCGCTGGCGACAACATCCTGTACGCCGTGGATGGCTCGGACGTCATCGAAGGCCGTCAAGGCAACGACGCGATGTCGGGTGGCAATGGCAACGACGACTTCTACTTCACGCTGGCCGGTGAAGACGGCGACGGCGTGGACGTGATCCACCGCCAGTCCGATGTCAACGGCGACAACCTCTGGGACACCGACGCCGATGGCAATGGTCTGTACGAGAAGGACTTCGGCCAGGCCGGCGCTGCCGTCACCGCGAACTCCAAGCTCACGCTGACGCTGACGGACGCTGCCCACCCCTCCGACCTGACGGGCTTCCCGGTCAATGGTGTGGTGTTCAAGCTGGACGGCGTGTCTTACACGGTGTCGTTGGCCAGTGGCACGCAAAGCACCTACGCCGCGTTCAAGGATGGCCTGAACGCAGCGCTGGATGCCAACGCCACGCTGGCTCGCCTGAATGCCGTGCTCAATGGTGACAACACCATCACCATCACCGACCCGAATGGCAAGACCTTCGTCTCGGTGGGCTACACCTTCATCGACAACGTCGTGCCGCCCGCAGGCACGCTGACGTGGAACCAGCTGGTGGGTGATCCGTCGTCGTCGCAGTCCAAGGACCGCCTGATCTACAAGGCCTACGAAGACCGCCTGGACAACGAAGGCGTGGACGACGATTCCTACCTGGGCAGCACGATCTCTCTGGGTGTTGATTCGTACGCCGAAGACCTGGTGATCGGCTTCGCCGACGAAGACGGCAACGGCAAGGCAACGACCCGCATCGCCGAAGACCAGGCCTACACGCTGCGGTTCACCAACCTGACCACGCAAGACAAGGTGCAGGTGGTGGTGAACGGCGTCAAGTACTCGCTGCAAGTGGGCGTTGACCTCGACGGCAACATCATTGCGGATGAAGACGGCGTCGGCGACAGCCAGACCGACATCCAGGCCGCATTCCTGCAGCGCCTGAACGACTTCATCAACAGCTTCATGGACGACGACACGTCGGCCGGCGCTGTCGACTCGTTCTACAACGGCAGCGACACCCTCACGCTGACCCAGCGCGTCTACAACGGCGAGGAGACCGTGTTCATGGTCAAGCCGACCGTGACGCTGCAAAACCTGTCTGGCGGCGAAGCGGCCAAGGTGGCCATCACCAACGTCTCGCAGCATGAAGTGGAACTGCTGGACTTCGACGGCCGCAATGGCGAGCTGAACAGCACCAATGTGCTGTTCATCGGTGAGGAAGGCGTTGCCAACAGCCGCGCCACGCTGGAAACGGCCAAGACGGCCGGTGGCCAGACGATCACCGGCAAGGAAGCCATCGTCATCGACGTGGGTGCCAACAACCTGCAAGACGTCGTTTTCGGCACGACCACGGCGGTGCCGAACAACACCGCGACGAATGCGCCCCTGGCCGGCACGCCGAATGGCTTCGCCGTCCATGGTGACGACTTCCTGCTGGGCGGCGCTGGTCTGGACACCATCAACGGCGGCACCGGCGACGACCGCATTGAAGGTTCCTTGGGCGGCAATGGCACCACCACCTGGGACACCCTGGATGGTGGCAAGAACTTCTACGCAGTTCAGGTGCTGGGCGAGTCGCAAGCTCGTGTCTACATCCTGAACAAGTGGGAAGCGGCCAACCCGGCCAAGGTTGCGGCACTGAGCGCGCTGACGATCTCGTCGATTCAACTGATCGACCAGTCGGAAAGCGGCACGTCACTGTCCAGCGGCGTGTTTGACGACACCCTGCAGTTCAGCCAATCGCTGTTCACGCCGGGCGTCACCCGCTTCACGGTGAACCTGAACAACTTCGTCAACACCGGCACCGCCACGGCGCCCGTGATCGAGTTGCAGAACGACGGCGCTGGCACGGTTGGCGTCGACGTCAACGGCGACGGTGTCATCGAAGCCCTGAACGGCTGGACCCGCTTCACCAACTTTGAAAACATCCGCACGGTTTCGGGTGTTGGCAATGCGGTGGCTGGCGACGGCCAAGGCAACGACACGCTCGACGCGACGCTGTTGTCCACCGCCGCGGGCGGCATCTCGTATGACCTGACCAAGGGTGGCAGCGCGGGCGAAGTGCGTTACAGCACCGATGCCTTCGTGACGGCGCCGACCGCACCGACCCTGCCGGGCACGGGCGGCACCGATCGTCCGCAATCGGGTGACTACGAGTCGCTGGTGATCCGCGTGGACGGCGTTGAGAACGTGCTGACCGGCACGGGCAACGACCTGCTGCTGATCGACGAAAGCGAAGCGGCGAAGGACAACGTGTTCAACGCTGGCCTGGGTGTTGACCGCATTGAGTACCACAACAACTTCGGCACCATCATTGCCGAACCGACGGTGACGATCCGCGTCAACTCTGGCGCCGACACCGACACGGTGACGATGAAGGGTGGCCGCGTCGGCACCCTGAACACCGCCAGCGGCGGTGCCGTCGACACCTTGGTGGGGGTCGAGTACCTGGCCCTGACCGAAGCCACTGCGCAGAGCAGCCGTGAAGACGACCTGATCGATGTGCGCTCCATCGCCACGGGCGCCGTGGTCGACTACACGAACGGCGAAATCCGCTCGGCGGCGGCAGGCGGCGCGGTGTCCGGCATTGGGGTGCAGTTGGTCATCGAGAACATCGTGCAAATGGAGAACGTGATCGCCGACGGCGACGACACGGTCATCGTTGCCGATGCCGACACGATGAACAACAACGCCCGCAGCGACGAAGGCGTCGACGCCAAGGCGTCGGTGGACATCCAGCTGGCCACGTTCCTCGATTTCGACACCTTCACCGACAGCAAGAACACGGCCCGCAAGGCCTTCGGCAAGCAGAGCACGTCGGAAATCGCCAACGTCATCAACCAGAACCAGTTCAAGTTCGATCTGGGCACGGTGGGTGTGGACACGGTCGACTACAGCAACGAAACCGGCCGGATCGTCGCGGTGATGAACTTCACCCCGAACGACCCGAACAAGTTCGTTCTGGTGGACGGCAACACCAGCGCCATCAGCACGGCGGCGCAGCGTGACGTGGCCTTTGCCGACAGCGAGTCGCGCATCGACAAGCTGGTGAACGTCGAGCGCATCGTGGCTTCGCAAGGCGACAGCATCATCGACCTGACCAACTCGGGCCGTGATGCCAACGTCGTGTTCAGCTACAACCAGCCTGACCAGAAGGCCGACTTCATCGAAGGCAAGCACAAGGAAACGGCCAACGATCGCCAGGTCAACACGGTGCGTGTGTCCGACGCCAACAACCAGGCGGCGCTGGGAAATGTGGACCTGTTGGAATACCGTGATCTGGGCGCTTCGACCACGATCAGCCAGGCAACGGCCACCTGGAACTCGGTGCAAGGCTCGGACTACCGCGAGTATGTGCAGCTCACGCAGTGGGAAAACAACATCACCCACACGATGACGCTGCGCGGCGGTGCCAATGAGGTGAACTACAACGAGCGCACCGACGGCATCCACCTGTACATCAATGCGGTGGATGGCACGGCGGACGGCGTGGCCCACCAGTATCTGCTGGGTGTGCAGCACCTGGATGCGGTGGGCGCCATGATCGGCAGCTACGGCACGTTCCAAGACACGATCACTGGCTACAACCAGGCCAACAAGATCGGTGGCGGATCGGGCGCCAATGCAGGTGGCACGGCCAACACGATGCGCATCGAGGCATCGCAGGGCGACCAGGATTACATCGACGTGGCGGGTGTGAATGCCGCCGGCGTGTTCCTGATCGGCAACATCGAAACCTCGGGCAGCTCGGTGGTCACCGCCACCTTCATCGACCCGGTGACGGCGTTGCCGACGGGCTCCGGCCTGACGCTGAGCGGCTTCGAGTTCCTGTGGGACTCTCCGGCCAACGACACCTACACCATCACCGACCTGTCGAACTTCGTCTCCAAGCTGACGCTGATCGACTTCTTCCAGCAAGGTAACGGCGGCCACACGCCTCCGAGCGGCGACCGTGACACCGTCAAGCTGACCAATGGCTCGTTTGAATCGGCGGTGATTCGGCCGCCGATCTCCCAGTCCATCACGATCAGCCCGGCGCTGCACATGGGCGACCTGAGCCCCAATGACCTGCAACGGCTGGGTCTGAACAGCGACGTGTTCCGCGAAGCACTCGGAACCGGCCTGTCGGAAGGCTTCGACTTCCAGGTGCTGGACATCAGCGATGTGACCAACCAGGTCAACATCACGGCGGCCGGCTCGGTGGCGGGTGCCAACGACGAGTTGATCGTCGGCGGCCTCGGCTTCTTGAACAAGGCCGGCACGGCGATCACGAACTTCGACACGCTGTCGCTCACCAACAATTCGGCCGGCACGGCCTTCGACTTCGACCTCGACGCAGACCAACTGCAAGACGGCACGAATGCGAAGATCGTCGGGTTCGACGGCGACATGGGCGCACTCGACCTGAGCCGGATCATCGATGGCCGTACCACGACCATCACGGTGACCGACCTGGCCGGCGTGGGTGCCACCGTGATCGGTTCGCAGGGCAATGACACCATCACCGGCAGCGCTGGCCTCGACACCCTGCGTGGTGCCGGTGGCAACGACACCTACGATGGCGGCACGGCCACGGAAGTTCGCACGATCCAGCTGTTCAACCTGTTGGACGGCGTGGCCGGCAACACGGTGTTGGTCACGCTCAATGGCAATTCGAGCGCACTGACCACCGTCACGGAAGGCGTGGAGATCCCGGTTGCGGCGGGTGAAGCGGCCATCGGCGCAGCCCTCGCGGCGAAGATCAATGCCAACCTGGCAGCGGTCAACACCCTGGCGGCCTGGACGACGGGTGGTGCAGCACTGACCGGCGTCACCTACACCGCCGGCGGCACGCTGACCTTCACGTTCGCTTCTGGCGTGAATGTCTCGGCTGGTGAGAGCATCGTGGTGAGCGACACCGACGCTGGCACGTTCGCAGCGTCCGGCGAGTCCACCATCAACGGTGGCAGCGGCGGTCGCGACACCTTCGTCTTCGAGTCGACGGCTGCGAAGAACGGTGCGGACACGATCAACAACTTCGTGGCTGGCACCGCCGCCGACGTCAACGACGACATCCTCGACTTCACCGCCTTCCTGGGTGGTGCATCGGTCGGTGGCGTCGCTGCGGCGAACTTCACGGCGGGTCTGAATCTGTCGGGTGCGGCCAACGTCGGTGTGGTGTTCAACAAGGCCAGTCTGTCGGCGTCGGACGTGCAAGCCACGGCCGCTGCCAGCAAGATCGCTGTGGAGAACAACAGCAAGGCGGTGGTGCTGGTGTCCGCGGACGTTGACGGTGCAAGCGACGGCACCAACACGGGCTACTCGGTGTACTACATCGAGGACACCGACACCACGGCGGCCACGTCGTACACGGTGACCTTGGTTGGCACGATCAACAGCGCTGTCGAGTTGAACGCTGCCGACTTCTTCGCTGGTACCGACTCCTTCGCCTAAATGGCTGTCCAGGCCACCGCGAGGTGGCCTGGGGCAGACACTGCAAGGCCCGACAAGGGGCCCCAGGGAAACCTGGGGCCCTTTTTCAATTCCGACAGAATGGCTTCAAACGACGCACATCGCGCCGAACGACAGGGGACACCGACCCATGAACTGGAATGAAGGCTACGTCACGGACGTGGCATACACGCACGGCTGCTACCCGGAATTCAGCCCGACCCGCATCGACCAGGCGTTGACCCTGGCGGGCCATGCGCCCATTCCGCCGGGACCGTGTTGTGAACTGGGCTTCGGGCAGGGCGTCAGCCTGGCGTTCCATGCGGCGACGCACCCGGATCGTGCCTTCCATGGCAACGACTTCATGCCGCAGCATGTGCAGCACGCCAGCACGCTGCTGGCTGCCGCCGGTCTGGAATCCCGGCTGCGCTGCGAATCGTTTACCGACTACTGCCAGCGCACCGACCTGCCGGACTTTGCCTTGATCGTGCTGCACGGCGTGTGGAGCTGGGTCTCCGAGGCGAACCGACAACTGATCGCCGATTTCGTGCGCCGCAAGCTGATGCCTGGTGGCGTGCTGTACGTCAGCTACAACATCTCGGCCGGTTGGGCGTCGATGATCCCGCTGCGAGACCTGTTGGCCATGCACGTGCACCGAACCCAGGCCCCGTCACTTCCGACCAGTGCTCGGATCAAGCAGGCCCTCGCCTTTGCGGACAAGGTGTTTGCCGCCGACCCCATCGCGGCCAACCATGCGCCGATCCTGAAGAAGCGGCTGGAGGGCCTGCAGGCGCAGGATCCCCAGTACCTGACCCACGAATTCCTGAATGACGATTGGCACATCGGCAGTTTCGAAGGCATGCACCGCATGCTGCAGCCGGCGCAGATGAGGTACTGCACATCGGCCATGCTGGTGGAGGGCCTGCCCTCCGTTCAGCTCACCACCGAGCAGCGCAGCGTGCTGGCCGACATCGCCGACCCGGTGTTGCGGGAGAGCACGCGCGACTTCTTCACGGCGCAACCCTTCCGGCGCGATCTGTGGGTGCGCGGTGGCACAACCTTGTCCCGCGCCGACCAGACGCGGGCGGTTCAGTCGCTGCGAATCCAATGGGTGCAACCGCCGAGCGATGAGCCGATCAAGGTGCGCGGCGCACGCAGCGAGGCCACGCTGAGCGAGCCATTCAGTGGGCCGATCCTGCGTGCACTGCAGGCGCGGCATGCGCCGCCGACCATTGGTGAACTGCTCTCGCAGCTCGACTCGCCCGGGTTCCCGCGCAAGCAAGTCTTCGACGCGATCACGATGCTGCTGGCCAGCGGTTGCGTGGTTGCCGCGCGTGATGCACCCCAAGTGGATGCGGCCAAACCTCACGCGGAGCGCTTGAATCGCTACCTGATGGACCGTGCCGACTCGCACGCCGAAGTGGCGCATCTGGTGAGCCCGGTCACGGGAACGGGCATCGAGCAGTCGCGCCTGAACCAGCTCTTCACGGCCGCCATCGTTGCGGGTGCTCCGTCCGCTGGCGCCGCGGCCGAATCCTTGGCCCAGCGACTGGCGCAGAGCGGCGAGCGGCTGATTCACGAGGGCAAGACCATCGAGCCTGGCATCGAAACGACCAAGGCCATCGCCAAACACGCCTTGGCCTACGATGCGGCCCGGCCAACCTACATCAGCCTCGGCTTGCTCCCCGCAGCGTGACGGCGACGCGAGATTGCCGGCAGCATTGACCGGGCCGGCGCAGCAACGGCCAGCCCGGTGTGGTGATGGGCATCACATGCGAACGTCGGCTGGCCGCTCACAATGGACGCATGAACCATCCCCCCGCACTGAGCCCCGTCCTGCATTCCGTCAAACACAACGGACGGGTGCCGCATTCCGGCTGGGCACTGTGGGGTGGCCGGCGGCGGCGGCCCGCGTCTGTTCAAAGGTTGGAGCGCCAGGCGCCTGTGGATCCCGAGCAGGCCGACCTCGAGTTTCTGCGGCGATTGCGCGAGGCGGGCCTCTGAGCGACGTCGGATAAAATCGCTGCGCTCAAAGCAAATCGATCCAGGCCGGCTCCCGGTACAGGACAGTTAATTTCAGCCGCTTCACGGCACAACGACACCACACACCACATGGCAAACAAGCAAATCGTTTTCAGCGACCGCCTGGTCGGACTCTCGATTCAGAACGGGCTGGTCCGCCTGGATCTCGCCGTCAATGCGGGCACCGTCAAGGGCAAGGATGACAAGCCGGCCCAGCGCCTGGAAGTCACCACCCAGCTGGTCATGCCGCTGGACGCCTTCGCCAATGCCGTGGACATGCAGCGCAAGCTGCTGGCGGATGTGATTGCGCGTGAACAGTCCCTGCGCGACGCCAGCGCATCGGCAGCGAATACCGCCAAAGCCCCCTGAGCCACAGCCCATTGATCCGAGGCCCTGCCGGCGAGTGCTGGCAGGGCCTTTGAACTCATGCTGCAAAACATCAGCCTGCGCTACGACCCGGTCGAAGATCGCCTGGCCATGTGCCTGGTCGTACACCGGCAGGGTGGCGAAGCGCAGGAGCATTGGCTGCACTTGACCCGGCGGGTCTGCACCGGGTGGCGCCAGGACCTGCAGGCCATGGTGGACCTGTCGGCGCAAGTGCCGGCGCAGATGGATGGCGCGAGCAAGCAGGCCGTGTCGGCCGCGCACCACCAGGCGATGGTGGGCCAGGCTGCGGTGCGGACCGACGCCACGCCGAGCCCGGTCGAGCCCGCGATCACACCCACGCTGGTGACCAAGGTCGTTTGCGGCCGCCGGCGCCAGGACCAGCGCTGGATGATCCGGTTCGAGCGGCTGAACGAGCCGCCGCTCAGTCTGATGCTGAACAGCAAGACCTTGCATGGGCTGGTGGATGCGGTGTTCCGGCGGGTGAAAGTGGCCGGCTGGGCCCTGCCGCCCCTGCCTGCGGAGTCCGCACCGTCGTCGGGCAACCTGCCGACCTCCATCCTTCACTGAAGTTGCATCGGAACGACAGAAGTTCATATAGGATGCGCTATCATGCGCCTCCTATATGAACTCTCTGCTCCGCATCCCGCTGCACACCAGCGCCAGCCAGACTGAGCGCCTGCACCGCCTGCAGCACGCGTTCGCAGAGGTCTGCAATGCGCTCGCGCCCCTGGTGCAGCAGACGGCCTGCTGGAACCGGGTGGCCTTGCACCACATGGCCTACAAGCCGCTGCGGCAGCGCTTCCCGGGCCTGGGCTCGCAGATGGTCTGCAACGCGATCTACTCGGTCTCGCGCACCTGCCGTCTGGTCTATCAGCACCGCGAGAGCCCATTCAACCTGCAGCGGCTCAACGGCAAGGCGCTGCCGCGGCTGTTGTTCATCCCGCAGTCGCCGGTCTACTTCGATCGGCACACGCTCAGCCTCAAGGACGGGCAGGTCTCGATGTTCACGCTGGACGGAAGGATGCGTTTCAGCCTCGACCTGACGCCCGACAACGAAGCCCGCTTCCGCAACGAAAAGTTGCGCGAGATCGTCTTGAGCTCCAAGGCGGGCGCCTTCACGCTCAGCTTCCTGTTTGCCGAAGGCGACGCCGACGACGAAGCCAGCCCGGAGCAAGTCACGGGCGGTGACCTGCCGGAATACGTGCTGATCACCGACGACGCCCCCATCCAACAGGCTTGGCAACTGCCGGGCCCTCAACGCACTGCATTGCACCCATGAGCAAACCTCAACGCGGCGGCCCGGCGCCGATCAATCCTGTCAAGGAAGCGATCATGAGCCAGCGGGCGCACTACGCCCAAGCGGCCAAACTGAGCGTCCTCACGGGGCTGATGGCACTCACGCCATCGTGGTTCATGCTGGAGGTCTACGGCCGAGTGCTGGACAGCCGGAGCTCATCGACGCTGGGCTGGCTGCTTCTGGTGGTAGCCGGTGTGTATGCCATCCTGGAACTGCTCGACTGGATTCGCTCGCGTACCCTGTTCACCGCCGGCGAAGCGATCGAAAAGCAGCTGCGCACGCGGGTGTTCGATGCCACGTTCGAGGCCAACCTGCGCAAGCTGCCGGGCGGCACGACCCAGGTGTTCGGCGATCTGCGGACCATCAAGGAGTTCGTCTCGGCACCGGCCGTGATTGCGGCGCTGGACGTCCCCGCCGCGATGGTCTGCCTGGTCCTGCTGTTCGTCATCAGCCCGTGGCTGTGCGCCATGTCGATGGTGGCCGCGGTGTTCCAGGTGGTGCTGGCCGTCGTCACCGAGCGCCAGACGATGCCGCTGCTGACCGAGGCCACGAAGTCGTCGATCGACGCTCAGAACTATGCGGCCAACACCTTGCGCAATGCGCAGGTGATCGAGTCGATGGGCATGCTGCGCCATGTGCACCAGCGCTGGATGACACGGCAGCGGCGCTTCCTGACCCGACAGTCCGACGCCTCGGACCACGCCGGAGTCACCAGCATGGCGGCCAAGCTGATTCAGAACACCCAAAGCTCGCTGCTGTTGGGGGCGTCGTGTCTGATGGCGATCAACGGGCAGCTCCTGGGCGGCGGCGGCATGATGATCGTCGCCTCGATCCTGGGCGGGCGCGTGCTGCAACCCCTGGCGCAACTGGTGGCGCAATGGCGAACCATCGTGACGGTGCGCGATGCCTATGCGCGGCTGTCGAGCCTGGTCAGCAACATTCCGGTGTCGACCCCCGGCATGCCCCTGCCGGCGCCCAAGGGGCTGCTCACCGTTGAAAACGTGCTCGCCGGTGCGCCCGGCACTGCGGCGCCGATTCTCAAGGGGGTTTCCTTCGCAGTCAGGCCCGGCGAGGTGCTGGTCGTGATCGGACCCTCCGCATCCGGCAAGTCCACCTTGGCGCGCCTGCTGATGGGCATCTGGCCGGCGGCCAGCGGCAAGGTGCGGCTGGATGGCGCGGATGTGCATTCCTGGCACAAGTCCCAGCTGGGGCCGCACCTGGGATACCTGCCGCAGGGCATCGAGCTCTTCGATGGAACGGTGGCCGAGAACATCGCGCGATTCGGCAAGGTGGACATGAAACAGGTCGAGGAAGCCGCCAACCAGGCCGGCATCACCGGGATGATTGCCGCATTGAAGGATGGCTACGACACCCGCATCGGCGAGGATGGTGCGGTTCTGTCGGGGGGACAGCGACAGCGCCTGGGTCTGGCCCGAGCGGTCTACGGAAATCCTGCGCTGGTGGTTCTGGATGAACCCAACTCCAGCCTGGATGACGCTGGCGAAAAGGCCTTGCTGGCCCTGCTGCACGGACTGAAGGCGCGCGGTGCCACGGTGGTGGCGATCACGCACCGCACCACCTTGCTGCCGGCTGCCGACAAGCTGCTGGTGCTCAACGACGGGCAGGTGGCTTCATTCGGGCCGCGTGATGAAGTGTTGGCCGCGCTGAAGAAAGCCAACGAACAGGCCAGGGCCCAGGCCGAGGCTCGACAAATCGCGACGAGGCCGTCGCCCGCCATCTCCGGGAGCGCTGCATGAGCTCGAATTCCATTGGCCTGCCTGCGCCGTCGGCGCTTGGTGCCGCCACCGACCCCAAGGTCAACCCAACCCCGTCCAAGCGGGGCGGGTTCTTCGAACGCAGCCCGCTGGGCCGCTGCCTGTGGACGTTTCGGCGGGAGTTCTTCTGGGTCTGTGTCTTCAGCTTCTTCACAAACGTGCTGATGCTCACTCCCACGCTGTACATGTTGCAGGTCTACGACCGCGTGATGCTCAGTGGCAATGAGCTGACGCTGGCCGCACTGACCGCCATGATGGTGTTCTTCTACGCCGTGATGGGGTTCGCCGAATGGGTGCGCTCCCGCCTGCTGGTGCGTGCCGGGGCACGCTTCGACGAAACGCTCAACACCAAGGTCTTCGAGGCCACCTTCGAGGCTCGCCTGAGCGGCACCAACCGCAACCCGCTGCAGCCCCTGGGTGACCTGACGCAACTGCGCCAATTCCTCACCGGCAACGGGATCTTCGCGATCGTCGATACCCCCTGGACGGTGGTGTATCTGGCGGTGCTGTTCTTGATGCACCCGCTGCTGGGATGGGCGTCCATCGCCTTCATGCTGATCCAGCTGACGCTGGCCTATGCCGGCCATCGCCTGACGTCGGGCCGCTATCGCGTGGCGCAAGAACAGGCGACCGAGGCCTCGAACTACCTGCAGAGCAAGCTTCGGAATTCAGAGACCGTCGAGGCCTTGGGGATGATGGGCAACCTGCGTCGCCAATGGCTGGACTTGCAGAAGAAGCAACTGGCGAGTCAGGCCGATGCGCAGGAACTTGCGCGACGCCTGCAGTCGTTCACCAAGTTCATCCAGTACATGCAGCAATCGCTGATCCTGGCCCTGGGTGCCCTGCTGGCGATCGATGGCCAGATCAGTGCGGGGGCGATGATCGCCTGCAATGCCTTGATGGGCAATGCGCTTCGCCCCATCGGCACCATCGTGCAGACCTGGAAGCAATTCGTCGACATTCGGCAGGCCTACACCCGCCTGGACGAGGTGCTGATGGCCAACCCTGCTCGCGATGCCACGCACGAGGGCGACGAGGTGAAGGGCCAGATCACCCTGCGCCACCTCGTGGCCACCGCGCAGGGGCGCGAGGAGCCGATTCTCAAGGGGCTGGATGCCGAATTCGTGGCGGGCGAAATCGTCGCCATCGTCGGCCCCTCCGGCGCGGGCAAGTCCACCTTGGCGCGATGCCTGCTGGGGATCTGGCCGACCACCGAGGGCCAGGTGCTGCTCGATGGGCAGCCCATCGAATCCTGGTCGCGCGACGCCTTGGGCCCCAATCTGGGCTATCTGCCGCAGGACATCGAGATGTTCGACGGCACGATTGCCGAGAATATCGCGCGCTTCATGCCGGTGGAGGCGGCGGCCGTGATCGAGGCGGCCACGCGCACCGGCATCCACGACATGATCCTGCGCCTGCCCAAGGGCTACGACACGCCGATGGGCGAGGCCGGCAACTTCCTGTCCGGCGGGCAAAAGCAGCGCATTGGTTTGGCTCGGGCGATCCTTGGCGACCCCGCCCTGGTGGTGCTCGACGAACCCAATGCCAACCTGGATGACATCGGCGAGACCGCGCTGTTGCGCACCGTGGCTCAGCTCAAGGAGCGCGGCAAGACCGTCTTCATGATCGTCCATCAACAGCACATGCTCGCGGCCGCGGACCGCGTGCTGGTGCTCGAAAACGGGCAGATCACCAACTTCGTCAAAGTGGAGCGGCGCGCAGCCTCCACGCAGCCGGCAATCCAATCATGAACACCAACGTACAAGCTCGACCGGGCACCCAGGTGACCAGCACCCCAGCGCCCATCACCGACATCGACGATGTCGAGTTGAAGACCGATACGCGTCCTGCGATCCGCCTGGGCTTCTGGGTGCTCGTGGTCGGATTCGGACTGTTTCTCGCCTGGGCGGCGTGGGCCCCATTGGACGAAGGGGTGTCCTCGCAGGCCACGGTTTCGGTGGAGTCGCGGCGCAAGACCATTCAGCACATGCAAGGCGGGGTGATCCGGGACTTGCTGGTGAAGGAGGGCGCCGAAGTCAAGCTGGGCGACGTCCTGGTGGTACTGGACGATGCGGCCACCCGCGCAGGATTCGAATCGGTGCGCCAGAGCTACCTCTCGCAACGCGCGCAGGAAAGTCGGCTCCTTGCCGAGGTGATTGGTGCGCCGTCCATCACCTTCCATCGCGACCTGCTGGTCAAGGGCGACACCGTGTCTGCCCTGCACATGTCGGTGCAGCAGCAGTTGTTCGCGTCTCGGCGTGCAGCGCAAGCCGCCGAACTGTCGGCAGCCCAACAGTCGATCGTTGGCATGGAGGGTCAGGTGGCCGGCACCAAGCAGATGCTGGAAAGCAAGCACAGCCAGCAGGCGCTTCAAGCCAGGCAGCTCGCTGGGGTCAAGTCGCTGGCCGACGACGGCTTTGCGCCGCGCAATCAGGCGCTGCAACTGGAGCAGAACCAGGCAGAGATGCGCAGTGCCATCGCCGACCTCGAAACCACGCAGCAACGCGTGTTGAGTGCCATCGCCGAAACCCGCCTGAAGATCGCGCAGCGTCAGCAGGAATACATCAAGGAAGTTTCGTCCCAGCTGGCCGACGTCCGCAAGGACGTTCAGGCCAACGAAGAGCGCCTGACCGCCATCACGGCCGAGCTGGGCCGCACGCAGATCAAGGCCCCTGTGGGTGGGCAGGTGATCGGGCTGGCCGTGAGCGGCGTCGGGGGTGTGGTCACGCCCGGGCAACGCTTGATGGACATCCTGCCGCGCGGCGAGTCGCTGCTGCTCGATGCAAAGATCCCGCCGAACGTGATCGATCGCATCAAGGTGGGCGACCTGGTCGATGTCCGATTCACCACCTTCGCCAATTCGCCGCAGTTGGTGGTTCACGGCAAGCTGGTGTCACTGTCGGGCGACGCCGTGAGCGAGAACCTCGGCAACGCGGTGCACAGCTTCTTCCTCGGCCGGGTCGAGATCACACCCGACGGGATCAAGGCGCTGGGCACGCGCGTGGTGCAACCGGGCATGACGGCCGAGGTGCTGGTCAAGACCGGCGAGCGCTCGCTGCTCACCTACCTGATGCATCCGTTGCTCAAGCGGGTGGCCTCCGCGATGAAGGAAGAGTGATCATGTACAAACACCTTGGTCGCCCCATGGCGCGGCCGCTTCGGGATGTGATGCTGGCCGTGTCGGGTTGTCTGGCCATGGCCCTCGGCGCCCACGCCATGACCATGCAGGAAGCGTTTCAGGCTGCGGTGCGCAACGATGCCCAATACCGCGCGGCGGGGCACGAGCTGGCGAGTGCACAGTTTGCGGTGCCAGCCGCGCGCGCTGCGCTCTTGCCGCAGATCAGCTTGAACGCGTCCGGGTCTGACGTGGTCGGCAGTCGGTCGTTCCCGAACGCGGCGGCGCAGGACGTCACGGTCAGGGTCGACTACGCCGCACCGCAGGCCTCGCTGGCATTGCGCATGCCGATCTTCAACTACGAGGCCTTGAGCCGCTATCGGCAGAGCGAGGCCCAGTCCGAAGCGGCCACGGCGGTCTATCGCGCCCGGGGCACGGAGTTGATCGATCGACTCAGCGCCGCGTATCTGCAGGTGCTGCTGGCGGACGAGGCGCGCGAACTGAGCAAGGCCCAGGTGCAGATGCTGACAGTGCAGGTCGCTCAGGCGAAGCAGCGGCTGCAACGCGGCGAAGGCACGCGGGTGGATGCCGCGCAGACGCAGGCCAATCTGGATGTCGCGCGAACCCGCCAGATCGAGGCCGAGGACCAGTTTGAATTGGCACGGCGGCAGCTGCAGCGCATCACAGGTCTGCAGACAGCGCCCTTGCGGCGCGTGCCGGCCAACTATTCGCCGTCGCCGCTGGAGCCTGAACGCTTGGGTGACTGGCTGAGCCTGGCCATTGCACAAAGCCCCTCCCTGCAGGCGCGCGAACAGGCACTGACGGTGGCTCGCATGGGCGTGCAGCGCAACCTGGCCGGGCACATGCCGCGGCTGGATCTGGTGGCCAGCGTTTCGCGCAGCCAGAACGACATGGTCAGCAGCCTGAATCAGACCTCGACCCTGCGTTCCATCGGTGTGCAGTTGAACGTGCCGCTGTACAGCGGTGGTGGGGTCGACGCCAGCGTCAAGCAGGCGCTCGCCGATCAGGCCCGCGCCGAAGAGGACATTCGCTCGGAGCGTGAGAATCTGGCGATCGAGGTGCAGCGGCACTACCAGTTTGTCGTCAACGGGGCATCGAAGATTTCGGCCTATCGACAAGCCGTGGAGTCCAGCGCACTGGCCCTGCAGGGTGCGCGGCGCTCGCTGGAAGCCGGCCTTGGCACCAACAACGACGTGGCCGATGCCCAGGCGCGTTACTTCTCCGCGCAGCGCGACCTGGCGCAGACACGGATCGAATACCTGCAATCGCGCCTGCGACTGATGCTGCAAGCGGGCATGGCGATGGCCGACGTTGTCGGAGACATCGATCGCATTCTGGTTGCCGAGCCCGGTTCGGCCACTTCAACCACCCCATGACGACCATGAAACTCTTCCTCGACAAGCTGGCTGCGGCGTTGACACTGACGCTCCTGCTCACCGCCTGTGGCGGCGGTGGTGGCGGCGTGGATGGTTCCGCGAGCCCGTCGGTGTCCAACATGGGCGCGTCATCGGTCGCGTACAGCAAGACCATGTCCGTCACTGTCAGCGGCAACTCGCTGACCAACGGCAATGTGCAGATGATCGTGGAGGGCCCGTGCGGACCGGTCACCAAGGTCAGTGGCGGCACCGACCTGACGCAGGTCTACACCTGCACGGTCACCGGAGTCGGCGCCTTGTATCCTCGAATTCGGACGGCCGAAGGGCTCGAATTGGCGTCAATGCACTTGACGGTGCCGGCACCCCAGGTGTCCGTGACGGTGAGCCAAGGCTCGCGATCGGGCACCTTCGTGGTCGAACTCGATCTGAATGCCGCTCCGCTGACGGTGAACAACTTCCTGGCTTACGTGAACCAGGGCTTCTACAACAGCACCCTGTTTCACCGGGTGATTCCCGCCTTCGTCGTGCAGGCCGGGGGCTACACCGCAGGATCGGCCGGGCCCAACCCGAAGACGCCCACACGAGCGGCCATCGCACTGGAATCCAACAACGGCTTGACCAGCCTGCGCGGCACCATCGCCATGGCCCGCACCAGCGAGCCCAATTCGGCCACTGCACAGTTCTATGTCAACCTGGTCGACAATCCGGATCTCGACTACCAGAGCGCTGACAAGCCCGGCTATGCGGTGTTCGGCAAGGTCATCTCGGGCCTGGATGTGGTCGACGAGATTGGCAAGGTGCCCACCACCCTGAATGCCTCGCTCGGATTGGCCGACCTGCCCGTGAACAACGTCACCATCGTCTCGGCCACACAAAGCAAGTAAGGGCGCCGGACGATGCCATGCGCGGCCTGATTGCCCACCTGCTGCTGGCTTGGCCTTTGGCCAAGCGCGACATCATGGCCCGCTACCGCGGCAGCGCCGCCGGCGTGCTGTGGACCCTGATCGGCCCGTTGGCCATGGTCGCGATCTATTCGGCGGTGTTCCAGGGCGTGTTTCAGGCGCGCTGGGCAGGTGCAGCTGGCACGTCGTCAGGCGGCGCGGGCTACGCCATGCGGCTGTTCGCTGGACTGATCGTCTTCTCGGCGGTATCGGAGGTGGCCACCCGCGCCACGCGGCTGATGCAGGACAACGCCAACCTGGTCAAGCGGGTGGTGTTTCCGCTGGAGCTGTTGTGCGTGGCGCTGGTGATGCAGGTGGCGGTGCACGTGGGCTTGCAGTTGCTGGTGCTGGGGCTGATGCAGCTGGCCTTTGGCGGCGGCATCGGCGCCTCGGCGGCCTGGCTGTTGCTGGTGCTGCCGTGGATGCTGGTGCTGATGATGGCCGTGGCGCTGGGCCTGGCTGCCCTGGGATGCTATTTGCGCGACCTGCAGCACCTGATACCACTCATCATGAGCGGCCTGATGTTCCTGTCGCCCGTGTTCTATCCACAGTCCGCTGCGCCGGCGCCGCTGCGCCTGCTGCTGTCGCTGAACCCCTTGTCGGCGCCGATCGAGGGCCTGCGAGCGGCCTGGTTCGGCGAGCCTTATTCCTGGGCCGACGCCACCTGGCCGCTGGGCGTGGCCTTGCTGGGCCTGGGCCTGATGCGCGCCTTGTTCCTGCGCCTGCGCCCTGGTTTTGCCGATCTGGTCTGAGCATGGCCCACGACACGCCAATCGCCGACGATCCGCCACTCATCGAGCTGGAGGGCGTGAGCAAGAGCTACTCGCTCGAACACCGCCCGTGGCGTCGCCTGTGGCAGCAATTGGCAGGCGGGCTGGACACGGGACCGCAGCACCACGCACTGCACGATGTGAATCTGCAGGTGCGACGCGGCGAGTCCGTGGGCATCATCGGGCGCAACGGTGCCGGAAAATCGACCTTGCTGCAGTTGATCTGCGGGGTGCTGCAGCCCACGCAGGGCACCCGCCGCGTGCGCGGGCGCATCGCCGCACTGCTGGAGTTGGGCGCGGGCTTCAACCCGGAGCTCACCGGGCGCGAGAACGTGCGCCTGAACGGCCCATTGCTGGGCATGACGGCGGCGCAGATCGAACAGCGCCTGCCCGGCATCGTCGAGTTCGCCGGCATCGGCGAATTCATCGACCAGCCGGTGCGCAGTTACTCCAGCGGCATGTTCGTGCGGCTGGCGTTCTCGATGGCCACCAGCGTGGAGCCCGACATCCTGGTCATCGACGAGGCGCTGTCGGTGGGCGATGGCGTGTTCGCACGCAAGTCCTTCGAGCGCATCATGGCCTTGAAGGAGCAGGGTGCCACCATCCTGTTCTGCTCGCATTCGCTGTTCCAGATGGAATCGCTGTGCTCGCGCGCGATCTGGATCCACGACGGCCGCATCCAGTACGACGGGCGCTCGCACCAGACCGTTGTCGAGTACTCCGAATGGCTGTCGCGCATGGAGGCCCAGTCCGCCGAAGCAGGCAACGCGCCGCCGGTGAGGGTCGACTCCGTGGCGGCCACGCTGATCGACGTGCGCGTGTCGGGGCAAGGCCCCGACGGGTCGTGGCGCAGTGGCATCGACACGCTGGCGATCGCGTTGCACGCCCGCACCGACCCCGGCATTCCCGATCCCACGCTGGGCTTCCTGATCCATTCCGGCGACGGCCGCGTGGTGTCCAGTGCAGGCGCGTGGATGGATGGCGTGGCGCTGTCGCGAGAGGCCTCGGGCGACCTGCGCGCGGTGCTGCGCTTCCCGCGGTTGCCGCTGTTCAAGGGGCGCTACACGATCTCGGCCTATGTGCTGTGCGAGCGCGGCATCAACATCTACTCGGGTGCCGAGCAACTGGTCGGCTTCGATGTCTCGCAGCACGACCTGCACCAGGGGGTGGCCGCCTTGCCGCACGAGTGGTCGCAGGCGCCAGACGCGAGCGCTGGCACATGACTGCGGCTGTGGCGTCTGTCCCCAGCGAGGAATTGGTCGTGATCGGCCCTGATCGGTCGGAGGCCATGCGCGCGCTATTCGCGGGCGTGTTCGGCCACACCATGTCGGCCGAACATTGGGCCTGGAAGTACGTGCGCGGCAACGGTCGGGGTGTGGGCCTGCTGCGGGACGGGCGCATGGTGGCGCACTACGGCGGCGTGGCGCGGCGTGTGATCTTCTTTGGTGAGCCTGAAAAGGCCTGCCAGGTGTGCGATGTGATGGTGGAGCCATCGGCCAACCGGGCCCTGGTGCGGCGTGGCCCGCTCTACAAGGTGGCTGCCGCGTTCCTGGCGGCCGAGGTCGGTGACGGACGACCACATCGGCTGGCCTTCGGCTTTCCCAGCGCACGCCACCACGCCGTGGCCCATCGGCTGGGGCTGTACGACCAGGTGGACGATGTGGTGCGCGTGAGTTGGCCCAGTGCGGTGGGCGACGCGGCCAAGCGCATGGCCTGGCGCCGCATCGGGCAGCCGGGGGCCGGTCTTGGCCCGTCGGAGCGCCGAACCGTCGACCTGCTTTGGCGGCGCATGGCGCCGGCCTTCAAGCACGACATCATCGGTGTCCGCGACGCCGACTGGTTGCAGTACCGATACCTTCAGCATCCGCACCTGCACTATGAGGTGCTGCTGGTTTGCACGCGCTGGTTGAGTCGCCCGCTGGGGGTGCTGGTGCTGCGCCGCCACGCCGACCACCTGCATTGGCTCGACATGGTGGCGCCGCCGGAGTCGATTGGCGCGCTGCTGGCGGTGGCGCGGCAACTGGCGGCGTCGGCGGGCTTGCCGCGCGTGGACGCCTGGACCACGCGCTCGCACCTCAATCGTCTGGTGCAGCCCGGCGACCAGGACGCGAGCGTGGTCGACCTGCAAATCCCCTTGCCGACCATCGTGCACACGCCCGGCCCGGCGCCGGACACCTTGCGTGGCCACTGGTTCCTGATGGCCGGCGATGCCGATTTCACCTGAGGAAGGGCTGCATGACCATCGAACCCAAGCCTCGCCCTTGGCCCGGTCCGCAGGAGCACGAGCTGATCCCCTATCGGGCCTGGTCGGATTGGACAGTGCGCTCACTTCTGGTGCTGGCACCGCATCCGGACGACGAGGTGTTCGGCTGCGGCGGCCTGCTGCTGCTGGCTCGGCGCCAGGGCTGGCGCTGCCATGTGGTGGTGGTGTCCGACGGCGCGGCGGGCGGTGACATGGCCATGCGCGAAGCCGAGAGCCTGGCGGCGGCACGGGTGCTCGGTGGCGACGAAGGCGCACGCTCGATCGAGTTCTGGCGCCAGCCCGATCGAGGTGTGTTGCCCGGCGCGCCGTTGACCGAGCGCATCGTGCGTGCGGCCGCGGTGCATGCCGCCGATTGGGTGGTGGCGCCCTCGCCGCTGGAAGTCCATCCGGACCACCGTGCGGTCTGCCGTGCCGCCATCGACGCCGTGGCTTCGCTGCAAGCCCAGGGGCGGGCAACGCGGCTGGTTTTTTGCGAGATTGGTCAGCCCTTGATTGCCAATGCCCTGGTGGACATCACCGAGGTGGCACGGCTCAAGGCGCTTGCCAGCCAGTGCTTTGCCTCGCAATTGACGCAGCAGGACTACCACCAGCATGTGGAAGGCCTGAACCGTCAACGTTCCTACACGCTGGGGCCCACGGTGACCCATGCCGAAGCCTTCTGGATCGTGGATCCGCAAGACCTGAAGGGCGGCGCCGATGGCGTGCTGGCCGGCATCGCCCGTGCCATGCACCGACGGCTGTGATCGACAATGTCGGTCTATTTGCCGTGACCCGACGCCCGTGCCATTGACCCAGACCACCCAAGTGCCCTTGGTGACCGTGATGCTGCGCAGCATGCAGCGCAGCAGCCTGATGAAGGCGCTCGACAGCGTCGCATCACAAACCGACCCGGCCATCGAGGTGCTGGTGGTCAATGCCCGTGGTGGCCACCATCCCGAGATCGGCGAGCGCTGCGGGGCTCATGCGCTTCGCCTGGTCAACCAGGACGGCGAGCCGTTGGGCCGCCCCGAGGCGGCCAACCTGGCCATGGATCAGGCACATGGCCAGTGGCTGCTGTTTCTGGACGACGACGATCAGATCGACCCGGACCACATCGCGCGGCTGCGTTGCGCATCGGCGCAAGCACCTGAGGCCGTGGCCGCCTATGCCGGGGTGCGCCTGATCGACCCCGACGGGCAGGTGGTCGGTGTGTTGGACGAAGCCTTCGACAGTCACCGCCTCTGGCTGGCCAACTACCTGCCCATCCATGCGGTGCTGTTCTCGCGTGAGGCGGTGGTCAGCGCGGGCATTCGCTTCGACCACGACCTGCCGATCTACGAAGACTGGGACTTCTGGCGACAGCTTTCGCTGGTCGGGCCTTTCTTGCACCTGCCCGGTGTATCGGCGAGCTACTGCTTGGTCGGCGACTCGGGCTTGTCGGCCCAGGCGTCGGCAGCCGTGGCCCAGGATGGCCGGGCGCGCTTTTATCGAAAGTGGTTGCCGCGGCTGGACAGCGACAGCTTGAATCGGCTGGCCACGGGCGCCGAATTGAGCCGAAGCGGCATGGCCGCGCTGAGCGATCAATTGAAGCAGGCCGAGCGAAGGGCGATCGACCTGCACCACGAGACCACGCGCCAGTTGGCCGATGCCGAGCAGGAGCGCCAACGGTTGGCCCATGCCCTGCAGCAACAGATCATTCATGCCGAGGCGCTGGGCCAGCAACTGCAGGCCGAGCAGTCGGCGCATCAGCAGGCCGTTGCAGCCCACGAGGCTCGCCAGGCCGATCTCGATCGGCGGCTGGGTGCTGCACTCTCGGAGTACCGGCGGCTGGAACAGGGCTACCGCGACGTCACGGCGTCGCTGTCGTGGCGCGTCACGGCGCCGCTGCGCGCCGCCAGGCACTTCTGCACGGCGGCCGGATTTCGCTCTGCACTGCGGGGCGCAGTGCGTGCCCTGCCGATCGCTGCCTCGACCAAGCAGGCGATGAAGGTAGGGCTGTCCACCCGAGGGCCGCTTGGCCAGCGGCTGTTGCGCTGGCTGGCGCCCACGTCGGTGGTGCAGCCCGCACCGACCTCGGCCGCGCCCACGGCACCGATCGACAAAGAGGCCGTGCGCGCCGCCGCCGAAGCCGAACTCACCGGCTTTCTGGCCAGCACCCGGCGCGTGCACTTGCGCCAGGGCAGCGGCACGCCGCGGGTCAGCGTGGTGGTGGTGCTGTACAACCAGGCGGGCTTGAGCCTGTTGTGCCTGCAGGCGCTGGCCGAGAGCGAGGGCGTGGAGTTCGAGACGCTGATCGTCGACAACGCGTCGAGTGATCGCATGCCGCTGTTGCTGGACCGCATCACCGGCGCGCGCATCCTGCGCCAGGACCACAACCTGGGCTTCCTGCGCGCCGTGAACCTGGCTGCCGAGCACGCCACGGGGGAGCACCTGCTGCTGCTCAACAACGACGCTGTCGTCGAGCCCCGAACGCTGGCCCAGGCGGTGGCCCGCCTGGCCACCGAGCCGGGCGTGGGCGCGGTGGGCGGCCCGATCCTGCTCTGGGACGGCCGCCTGCAAGAGGCCGGCAGCATCATCTGGCGCGACGGCAGTTGCCTGGGCTATGGGCGGGGCGATTCACCCGATGCACCGGCCTATCGGTTCGTTCGCGATGTCGACTACTGCTCCGGCGCCCTGCTGCTGATCCGGCGTGCCCTGTTCGAACAACTCGGCCGCTTCGATGACGCCTTTGCGCCGGCCTACTATGAGGAAAGTGACTTCTGCGTGCGCCTGTGGGAGGCCGGGCATCGCGTCGTCTGCGACCCAGCCGTGCGGGTGAAGCATTTCGAGTTTGCGAGCGATGTCGGCTCGGGGCGCGCCATCGAACTTCAAACGCAACACCGGGCCTTGTTCGTTGCCCGGCACCCTGACTTTCTGGCCGGGCGCCCGCTGCCGGACGCAGCTTCGGTCTTGCTGGCGCGGCATCGGCTGCCGGTCGGCGCCAAGCGGGTGCTCGTCATCGACGACCGGGTTCCCTTGCCCTGGCTCGGTCAGGGCTATCCGCGGGCGGCGAGCCTGGTGGCGGCGATGGTGGCGGACGGTCATTTCGTCACGCACTATCCACTGCAGTTCCCGTCCGAGCGGGCCGAGGACGTGGCCAAGGCGCTGCCCGAGACCGTGGAGGTCATGCTCGACATGGGCCTGGGCCGATTGGCGGAATTCATGGCAGCGCGGCGCGGCTGCTACGACGTGGTGCTGGTCAGTCGCCCGCACAACATGGACGTGGTGCGTTCTCTGCTGAAGCAGAACCCGGGGGCATGGGTCGGTGTGCGCATTGCCTATGACGCCGAAGCCCTGTTCTCATTGCGCGACATCGCCAAGGCCGCCGTGCTCGGAGCGCCGATGTCGCCCAACGAGCAACGGCGACGCATCGCGGCCGAGATGGCGCTGGCCGAGGGTGCCCACGCCATCGTGACGGTGACGGAAGCGGAAGCGGCCCACCACCGCGCGGCGGGTCATGCCGATGTGCAGGTGGTCGGCCACACGATCGAGCCCCGCCCATCGCCCAGGCCTTTCGATCGACGCAGAGGCTTCCTGTTCGTCGGCGCTATGCCGGCCGACGACACGCCCAACGCAGACAGCCTGGTGTGGTTCGTCGGCCAAGTCTGGCCGCGCATCGTGGCCGCACTGGGTGACGAGGCCGTGCTCGACATCGTCGGCGCCTGTGAGGCACCAGGGGTGCGGGCCCTGGCCAGCCTGAGCGTGCGCATCCACGGTGCCGTCGCGGATCTCGAACCCTGTTTCAGCGCCGCCCGCGTCTTCATCGTGCCCACCCGGTATGCGGCGGGCATCCCGCACAAGGCCCACGAGGCGGCGGCGCGCGGATTGCCGATGGTGGTGACCCGACTGATTGCGCAGCAGTTGGGTTGGGAGAAGCGCGTTCCTGTCGGCGACGATGCCGTGCAGTTCGCCGAGGCTTGTGTCCGCCTGCACCAGAGCGCCGCCCTGTGGCGCGAATCGAGTGACCAGGTGCTCGCGGCCGTGCGCGAAGACTGCAATCCGGCGGTGTTTGCCCGACAGCTTCGCAACGTGCTTGGCCAGTCGAGTGGCAAGCCCTTGCCGCGCGTCGATCTCGAGCCGGACCGCCGCGCGCCGGCTGCGCAGCCTTCGGCGGCGCCGTGACACGCCAGGTCCAGACGACCATGGTTCGCACTTCGACCTCGACGATGATCGGGACAGCGCTTTGTTGCGGCTGTTGACCATGCTGGAGACCGAGGTGATCTGGGCGGGCGCGATTGGATCGGGTTTTGTCTTTGCCGTTCACAACAAGCGTTAGCGAGATGGCGGCGTGATGCGACGAACCGTTGGCCAGTCTGCCACCGTGCACCCTGTGGCGGTCAATGCGCCGGTGGTGCAAACGGCGAGCGAATGGTCGATTGAACTGATGCGCGGCCTGGCGGCCATGCTTGTCGTGCTGGCCCATTACCACCCGCTGGTGACCGCTGGACCCGGTCTGCTGCAGTTTGCTTTCACGGGCGTCGACCTATTCTTCGTCATCAGCGGATTTGTCTTCGCGCCGTATTTCTTTGGCAAACGCCTGTCCGCTCGCGCCTACCTGGTGCGTCGGCTGTTCCGGATCTATCCGCTCTATGTCGTGGCCTTGTTGGGCTATGCATGGCTGCGCTGGGCGCATGGCCAGGACGTGGCCCACCTGGGCAAGCACCTGCTGTTCCTGCACACGCTGGAGTCGCGCGAGATCGCGTTCCAATTCAACCCGGCGTTCTGGAGCCTGCCGCCCGAGGTGGAGTACTACCTGGTGTTGCCATGGCTGGCGGCCCTGGCGGGCACCTGGCGCAAGGCACTGGCCATCACGGTGGTGGCCGCGGTCGTGCACCTGGCGATCGCGCGGCTCGGTCCGGCCGATGCCGCAGCGACCGGCGCGGCCTGGCTGCTGGGCTTTCATCTGCCTGCCCTGCTGGTCGAATTCATGCTGGGCACGTTGGCGTGGCGGGCCGTCGGACGAGGCCTCAGCAACGGGATGCGCGTGCTCATGCTCGCGGTCGGGCTGGGCGCGTGGTTTGCCCTGGCGTTGGCCTTCAGCACCCTGGGCGACGCGGGTGTGGCAGGACATGCGGCCTTGCGTGGCAACGTCGGCCTGTTGGCCGCAATGGCCTATGCCCTCATTCTCGCGGCCTGGGTGGGATGGGTCCGTCATCCCGTGCCGTGGCTGTTGGCGCTGGCCACGGCGGCCGGCAACTTGAGCTATGGCCTGTACCTGTTCCACAACGCCATGCCGGTGGCGCTGGCGCGACTCAAGGCCTCACTTGGCGGTTCGGCGTTTGCACTGCTGTGCCTGGCGGCCACTGCGTTGACGGCGCAAGTGCTCCACGTGCTGTGGGAGTCGCCGTGCCGGGACTGGGGACGGCGATTGGCACAACGCATGGACGCCGGTGTTGCGCGCCAGGTCGATCGGTGATCAGCGTTCGGGCGGGTCGACTTCGGCTGCCCGACTGGCCGCCAGCGCCAATGCCGCCAACAGCAACAAGGGCATGGCGAACTTGGCATCGCGGACGGCCACGCTGAACAGCGCGGACCAGGCGATGGCGGTCCAGACCAGCAAGGACGCATCGCCTTGGCGGCCAGCGCGCCAGGCAAGTACCAGGTAGGTGGCGAGCACGGCGATCCACAGCGCGATGCCCATGGCGCCCACCTGGGAGGCGATCAACAGATACTCGTTGTGCGGCGTGGTCTGGCGCTCCAGCAACTCGCCGCCACCCTTGGCCCGCAGCTGCCATTGGCTCAGCCAACTGCCGATGCCGTGGCCCAACCAGGGCCGTTCGCGGATCATCTCGGAGGTCAGATCCACCATGCGCAGGCGCATGCCCCAGCTGGTGGCCACCACACCTTGTGGCTCGTAGGCCCTGAGCTCGGCCACACCTTCGGCGAAACGGCCACGGACACTGGGCGAGGCCTGCCACGTGAGCGCGGCCAACAGCACCACCCCGCCCAGCAGCAAGGCACTGCGCCGCCATGCCCGCTGCCGGGCCAAGGCCAGCACCGCCAGCAGCAAGGGCAGGGCGACCATGCCCGTGCGGCGATCCTGCAGCGACAGGCCGACGGCGATCACCACCGCGGCCACCAACCAGGCCGCACGCTGGCGCGGCGGGCGCAACGCGTCACTGGCGTACAGCAGCGCCAGCGCCACGCCCAGGGCCAGCAGCAATGAGGTGACGATGCGCTGGTTGCCTTCTGCGCCCACCGTGGTCAGCAGCAGATCACCGACATGCAGCCACTGCAGGCGGTCGAACGTGGCCAGTGCCCCGACCACCACGGAGGCCAGAACGAAGTGAAGCAGCGCGCGCCGCGCCACCGACGGCGGCAGCGCCAGGGCGATCAGCGGCATCAGCAACACGCGGCCGTAGTGCCACAGGTGCGACAGTGCATCGGTGCGCGGCGCGCTGGTCCAAAGCGTCGAGGTGAGCAACAACAGCCACAGTGCGAGCGGCATCAGGAAAGGCGGCCACCGCAGCACCGTGTGCAGCCGGTGTGTGCGCAACAGGAGCAGGGTCGCCACCGCGGTTGCGCACAGGTAGAAGGCGTACTTGATGCCCAAGGGCAGGTAGACCGCCCAGGCGCCGGCGATGGCCAGTGCGCCCAGCACGCGCAGCAGTCGATCGTCCAGGCGAGGGGTCATCGCATGCGCATGGTCAGCAAGCCCACCACAGCGCCACGCGTGAGGGCCGACAACTTGGCAAGCCGGTGGTCCTCCGCCATCGCGATGCCCACCGCCTCGTAGGCCAGGCGGCTGAGGCACAGGAACGCGAATGCGGGCTCTCGCAACAGGTAGTGGCGACCGAGCCAGGCGGTGTTGCGGCCAATGAGGTAGCGCCGGGACGGTGAGTGTCCACCGGCCTGCATTTCGCGTCCGAACAGCGTGAAGCGCCGGCGCTGCCCGATGGCGTGCAGAAACTCGTGACTGCCATCGACACTGACGCCCAGAGAGGCCTGTCTCGCCCGCAGGCAGTATTCGGTGTCGACGTGGTCGATGGCCAGGCCCTCGTTGAATGGGCCGATGCGCCGCAGGGCCTCCATGCGCCAGACCGACATCGAGTTGATGATGAAGGCCACTCGACGCAGGCCGGAGAACACGCGCGGCAGGTAGTGCAGACGAAAGCGGCCAAGCTCGATGTAGCGGCCGCGCAAACCGGTGGCGCGGTCACGGTAGGCGGGCGCGACCGCTGCCGTGGTGTTGGTGCGCAACAGTTGAGTCACGGCAGGGTCGGCCAGAAAGCGGCCCAGCGATGTCGCGTCGGTGTCTTCATCGAGAAACACCACCCCGGTGATGTGGGGGTGGTCTGACTGGATCAGGCGCAGGGCTTGGTTGTAGGCGCCTGCCAAGCCGCCGAGGTTGCGGGTGTGCAATCGGACCAGGTCGCCCCGCTCGGGAATCCCCGGAAGAGCCGGGTGACCTGCCGTGGAGTTGTCGGCCAGCACGGTCAAGGCAACCACCCCGGACAAGTTGTCGACCAGCGTACGTGGATCGGCGTCCGGGCGATAGACCACGACGACAGCCGCGGTGCTGCGGGCGATGGGGTCCATGCCGATGGGCCGCGATCGATGGGCGGCCGGGCGCAGCGGGTGCGTGGGTCGGCGCCGAACGCCCGTCAGAGACGGTTGATCAGCGCGGCCAGCGTGATGCCGATGTTGCCCAGCAGGGTCTGGCGGTGGATACCACTGCGCCACAGGCCCAGCAGGCGCGCACCCACCCAGCGCTGCCGCGCAGCGGCAAACTCATCGAGCGCCTCCCGGTTCTCCGGCGTCATCAGATGCCGGACCCGTTGCAGCGCCTTCAGGTTCGCGTTGACCCAGCCGCGGAATCGGCCTTGCAGCAATTGGCGTGCACGCTGGTATTGGGCGACTGGGTCGATGTTGCCGCCAAACTGATTGGCATCGTGCTGCCGATAGCGGACGGTGGGGTGTGGATCATAGTGAACCCGTCCCCCACAGCTGGAAATCAGCATGTAGGCCCACCAGTCGTGCGTCACCGCCTCGACGTTCTCGCCCGCCTGGCGAATCAGGTCGCGCGCCGCCCGGTTGAACACCATCGTGTTCCCACCGGCAATGCTTTGCACGAGCGAGTTGCGAAAGCTGGGTTCGTGCTCGAACAGCGGCGACAGGCCAAGGTGCTGGTTGCGTGCATCCACCAGCAAGGTGCGCGAGCCGTACAGCGCCGGGACGTCATCGGGCACGGTCTCAAGCCAGGCCACCGCCCGTTCGAGCTTGTCGGCTTCCCAGACATCGTCCTGATCTGCGTAGGCAAAGTAGTCGGCCGCGATGTCGGCGCGGCAGGTGAGCGACAGGAAATTGGCCGTGGAGCCCTCGGCCGGCCCATCGTGGATCGAGATGCGGTCTTCCCCCCAATGCGACTGGTAGTACTCGAGGATCGCGTGGGTGTGGTCGTCGGAACCATCGTCCGAGGCCCAGATGGCCCAGCGCGGATGGGTCTGCGTCGCAATGGAATTGAGCTGCTGCGCCAGGAAATGCTGGCCTTGCATCGTGCACATCAGCACAGCCACCTTGGGCACGGCCGGGTTCGGGCGATGCAACAGCGACTTCAGCGAAACCAGCGGGATGACCTGCCGGAATTCTTCCCAGGGCGCCAACAAATGGGCCATCGTGTTGCGCGATGAACGCGTGCGGCGCAACCCGCTGGACGGACTCTGCTTGCTTTCAATGATCGGCGTCATGACGGATTCGAGTTTATCCGACCATTGCGGGTTCTCCCGAACACGCGCCTTGCAACTCATTGATTCAGCTGAAGCGCGACCCAACCGCTGCCGGCTGGTTACGAATGCGGCGGGGTCCGCGTCTTTGCCGCCCGCTGTGCATACCATTGGGCCACGACCGCCATGCCGGCTGCGATGTCGTGGGTGGGTGAAAAGCCAAGCTGGGTGCGAGCCTTGCCGATGTCCGCGCGGGAATGACGCACATCCCCGGCACGGAAGTCGCGGTACCTGGGCGAGGCAATGATCAGCGCGGGCTGACACCGACGGAGCTGCTCCGACAGCATGGTGTGCAGCGCATTTAAGGTGGTCTGGTCACCGACGGCCACGTTGTAGACCTCGCTGACGGCATCCTCCCGTTCAGCGGCGGCAGCCAGCAGATTGGCCTGCACCGCATTGGCCACGAAGCAGAAATCGCGGCTGGTCTGCCCGTCCCCGTTGATGTAAACGGGCTCGCCCGCCAACATGGCCGATGCCCAGAGCGGAATGACCGCCGCATAGGCACCCAAGGGGTCCTGACGGGGGCCGAACACGTTGAAATAGCGCAAGCCCATCGACGGCATGCCGTAGGCCCTTGCAAAGACCGAGGCGTAGAGCTCGTTGACGTACTTGGTCACCGCATAGGGCGACAAGGGGCTGCCGATCACGTCCTCCACCTTGGGCAGGCCAGGATGGTCGCCATAGGTCGAGCTGCTGGCCGCGTAGACGAAGCGCTTGACCTTGGCGTCACGGGCGGCGACGCACATGTTGAGAAAGCCGCCGATGTTCACGTCGTTGGTGGTGACGGGATCGGCCAGCGAGCGGGGAACCGAGCCGAGCGCAGCCTGGTGCAGCACATGGTCGACACCCACGCAGGCGATGCGGCAGTCGGACAGGTTGCGGATGTCGCCCTTGATCATCCGAAAACGCGCCCAGGCCGCCTCACCAACCTGGGCACGCACGTCGTCCAGGTTGTATTGGTGTCCGGTGGCGAAGTTGTCCAGACCGACCACGTCCTGACCCAGGCCCAGCAGGGTTTCCAGCAGGTGGCTGCCGATGAAGCCAGCCACGCCCGTCACCAACCAAGTGCGGGGTGTCGTGCGCAAGGACTGCAGCAATGCGGCATAGGGCGATGCGGTCAAGAGGGGCTCCATCAAGGCGGGTGCGGTGCGCTCAGTCAAAGGCGTCGGCCGCGGTCAAGGGCGGTGCGGCCGCATCCTTGGGGGCCAGCAGCGGTGTCGGGCCGACGGGCCATTCGATGCCGATGCCCGGGTCGTTCCAGGCGATGGCGCGCTCGCAGTCGCGCGCATAGTAGTCGGTCGTCTTGTACTGGAAGTGCGTGTCGTCGCGCAGTGACATGAAGCCATGCGCGAAGCCCTCCGGAATCCACAGTTGCCTGCGGTTGTCGGCACTCAACTCGATGCCGAACCATTGGCCGAAATGGGCCGACCGCTTGCGAATGTCCACTGAAACGTCAAATACGGCGCCCTGCGTCACACGCACCAGCTTGCCTTGAGGATGCGGTGGCATCTGGTAGTGCAGGCCGCGCAGCACGCCTCGTCGCGATGCGGACTCGTTGTCCTGCACGAACTCGCGCGGCGTCGGCAGACCGAGTGAGGCCAGGCCATCGATGAAGCGCCGGCGATTGAAGCTCTCGGTGAACCAGCCTCGGTCGTCTGAGAAGACGGCGGGCTCGATCAGCACGACGCCCGGCAAGGTGGTGGCGGTGAATCTCATGGTGAAGTGTTCCTGAGCGTGGGCAGCGCTTCGGTCAGCATGCGGTCGACGCCGGTTTGCCAATCGGGCATCGTGAGTTGGAAAGCCGCTCGCAGCTTGCGCGTGTCGAGCCTGGAATTGAGGGGGCGCTGGGCGGGCGTCGGATAGTCGGCAGTGGCAATGCCGGTGACTGAATCGGGCGTGGCGCGCAACGGCAGACCTGCGCGATGGCCCCAGGCGATGACGTGGCGCGCGTAGTCGCACCAACTCACCTCTCCGGCAGCGCAGGCATGGTAGGTGCCGGACAGCTCGGGTGCGATCAGCGCACTGCGCAGGCACAGGGCGGCCAAGTCGGCCAGGAGCTCCGCACCGGTGGGTGCGCCGACCTGGTCGTTGACCACCTTCAGCGCATCGCGTTGCCCGGCCAGCCGCAGCATGGTGCGCGCAAAGTTGCCCCCGCGGGCCGCGTGAACCCAACTGGTCCGCAAGATCAGGTGAAGGCAGCCGCTGTCGCGAATCTGCTCTTCGCCTGCCAGCTTGGTCCGACCGTAGACACCGAGTGGTGCAGTGCTGGCGACCTCATCGCGAGGTGAGTCGCCACGGCCGTCGAAGACATAGTCGGTGGAGTAGTGCACCAGCCAGCCGCCAAGGCGCTGCATCTCCCTGGCCATCACGCCCGGGGCGGTGGCGTTGACCGCCGTGGCCAAGTCAACCTCGCGTTCTGCTTGATCGACGGCAATGTAGGCGGACGCGTTCACCAGCACATCTGGGCGAATGCGCCGAATGGCGTCGGTCAGGGCCAGTTCATCCGACACGTCGACACCGGGTTGCCCGGGGGCCGAAGGGCGTGCAAGTGCCAAGACGTCACCCAACGGGGCCAAGGACCGGCACAGCTCCCATCCCACCTGTCCATTGGGGCCGAGCAACAACAATCTCATGGGCTTGGCCTGTGGGCTGGGATCGCCGGGTTGAAGCATCGCGGCGGATTGTATTCAGCGGGTTTGGCCGTACCTGGCGGGGATTCCTTGCGTTCCGCGACCTACCGCACGCGCTGGCACCCTGGGTAGAGGATAATTCCAGGTTCATGACAGAAGACACCCCCCAAGCGGAAGCTCCGCAAAAGTTCGAAACGCTCGCCCTCGACGCCAAATTGCTGCGGGCCGTGATGGAGTCCGGCTACACGTCGATGACGCCGATCCAGGCCAAGGCGATCCCCATCGTGCTGGACGGGCGCGACGTGATGGGGGCCGCCCAGACGGGCACCGGCAAGACGGCGGCGTTCACGCTGCCGCTGCTGCAGAAGATGTTGCGGCACGAGACGGCGTCCGTCTCGCCCGCGCGGCATCCGGTCCGGGCGCTGGTGTTGGCTCCGACGCGTGAGCTGGCGGACCAGGTGGCCAACAACGTCAAGACCTACGCCAAGCACACCCAGCTGCGGTCGACGGTGGTGTTCGGCGGCATCGACATGAAACCGCAGACGGCGGAACTCAAGCGCGGGGTCGAGGTGCTGATCGCCACGCCGGGACGCCTGCTGGACCACATCGAGGCCAAGAATTGTGTGCTCAACCAGGTCGAGTATGTCGTGCTCGACGAGGCCGATCGCATGCTGGACATCGGCTTCCTGCCCGACCTGCAACGCATCTTGAGCTATTTGCCGAAGCAGCGGCAGACCCTGTTGTTCTCGGCGACCTTCTCGCCCGAGATCCGGCGCCTTGCCCAGAGCTATCTGCAGGATCCGATCACGGTGGAGGTGGCTCGACCGAACGCCACGGCCACCAACGTGGAGCAGCGCTTCTACAGCGTAGCGGACGACGACAAGCGAGCGGTGGTGCGCCAGTTGCTGCGGCAGCGCGCGCTGAGCCAGGCGCTCGTGTTTGTCAATTCCAAGCTTGGCGCGGCGCGCCTGGCCCGTTCATTCGAGCGGGATGGCCTGCGCACGTCGGCCTTGCACGGTGACAAGTCGCAGGACGAGCGTCTGAAGTCGCTGGATTCGTTCAAGCGCGGCGACGTGGACGTGTTGGTGGCCACCGATGTGGCTGCGCGCGGCCTGGACATCGCCGACCTGCCGGCGGTCTTCAACTTCGACGTCCCCTTCAATGCGGAAGACTACGTGCACCGGATCGGGCGCACGGGCCGCGCGGGGGCGTCCGGCCTGGCGGTCACCTTGGTGGATCGCGACGATGTGCGGCTGGTGAGCGACATCGAGAAGCTGATCAAGAAGAAGATCGACGTCGAAGCATTCGAACTGGAAGACGATCGCCCGCGACGCGCGCCTCGTCGTGCGCCAGAGGACGACGATGAACGGCCGAGGCTGATCGATCGGTTCGAGGTGTCACGTCACGCCGTGCGCAGCTTGCCGCGCCCGGCCTCGTCGGACCCGTTCTTTGACCGACCTTACGAGCCGACGGCAGCCAGTGAAACGCAACCGGCATGGGACCACAAGTCGTCCGTTGCAGCACCCGCTGCGGGTCGCGCGCCGATCATTCGAGGCAAGCGCAAGGTGGCTTCCCTTCTGGGCGGCAGCAAGTAAGCCTGGCAGGCGTTCCAAGGACAGGCCACTGGCAAGAGGCGCCCCGACGGCCTGGGGCCTTTCAGGTCCCGAGCCAGAGAAAGACGGCAGGCAGCTTGTCACCGATGATCGGTGGCTTGGCGCGCCAGGATGACACGGCCATGCAACGGCATTGCCCCTGCGGCAGCGTCAGGCCACTGGCGATGCACAACAGCGTGGTCGGCGCCAGGTGCTCCAACAAGGCCGACACCAGCGCCGCATTGCGATAGGGCGTCTCGATCGCGATCTGGGTTTGTTGCTGCCGCCTAGACCACTGATCCAGCTCGCGGATGCGCGCAGCCCTTGTGGCGTGTTCCACCGGCAGGTATCCGACGAAGGCAAAGTTCTGTCCATTCAAGCCACTGCCGGCCAGGGCCAGCATCAGCGAACTGGGCCCGGACATGGGCAGCACCGTCAGCCCCAGGGTGTGCGCCGCCTGCACCAAGGCGGCGCCGGGGTCGGCCACGGCCGGCAGCCCGGCCTCCGACAGCAAGCCCACGTCGTGCCCGGCCCGAGCGGGCGCCAGCAGAGGCGCCAGGTCTGGCGTCTCGTTGGCCGATGAACCCTTGCGCGGCCTGGGCAGTTCACAGATGCTCAAAGCCTGCAGTGGGCGGGTGAGTGGCACCAAACGGTCCACCCTTTTCAAGAACGCGCGCGCCGTCTTTGCGTTTTCCACCACCCAATGTTCGGTTCGAGCGGACGTCTCGAGCACGGCTTTCGGCAGCACATCGGACAGGTCGACCTCGGTCTCTGTACCGAGGTCCAATCCGTTCGGCACGAGCAGTAGGCGACCCAGTGGCGCACCCATCATGTCGATCGCAACGGATCCAGGCCCGCCTCGCGCAGCATCGCGCAGGTGCCAATCAAGGGCAGCCCGACCAAGGCGGTCGGGTCGGCGGATTCGATGGCATCGAGCAGCGCGATGCCCAGCGTCTCGCACTTGGCACTGCCGGCGCAGTCGTAGGGCTGTTCCACGCGCAGGTAGTGTTCGATTTCGGCGTCAGTCAAATGCCTGAAGCGCACCGTCACGGGCGCCAGATGCACACGCTCGTACCCCAGATCAGGACGCACTACCGCCACCGCGGTCTGGAACACGACCGATCTCCCGCGCATGGAGCGCAATTGCGCCACGGCGCGGTCGTGTTGCCCGGGTTTGCCGATCGGTTGACCATCCAGGTCGGCAACCTGATCCGACCCGATCACCACCGCACCCGGGTGGCGCGACGCCACGTCGCGTGCCTTGGCCAATGCCAGCCTCGTGGCGAGGGCCGACGGCGCTTCCCCAGGCTGCGGCGTTTCATCGACCTCGGGCGCGGCAACCGTGAACGGCATGTGCAGGCGCTCCAGCAGTTCGCGCCGATAGCGTGAGGTGGACCCGAGGATCAGATCAGGCAGGCGGGGCATGGAGCGGGATTGTCCCATCGGATGCGTACACTGCCGATATGAAACACCGGCTGCCTGATCCCTTGCGGCTCGACTTGGTCGGGTTCACTGCCGATGGCGGTGCCCTTGAAGGTGTCTGGTCTGGAAGTGACCTGTCGCGCCTGGCCGACTGCCAGACCACGCCCCAGGATTCGTCCGCGCCGCCAGTGCAATGGCAATTGCAGGGTGAGCGTGTCACCACAGCCTTGGGCGATCCCGAACTCTGGCTGCGGTTGAAGGCCGACACCACGGTCTGGTTGACATGTCAACGCTGCCTGCAACCTTTCGAAGTTCCGTTGAAGGTGGATCGGCGCATTCGGTTCGTGCGTGACGAGACCCAGGCGGAAACCATGGATGCCGAGTCCGAGGACGATGTGTTGGCCCTGCCTCGCTGGCTCGATGGGCGTGAACTGATCGAAGACGAATTGCTGCTCGCATTGCCCTTGGTACCGCGCCATGCGCGCTGTCCGCAAGCCTTGGACATGAGCACGGCGGCCGATGAGCAATCTGACGAGGCTGCCGGGGAGCGACCGAACCCGTTTGCAGTGCTCAAGGCACTCAAGGCCGGCAAGCCCTGACCTGTGGCGTCAATCGGGCAAGCTGCTATACTGACAGGCTTTCCTCGACGGACAGGGCATTTCCACCACGGGTCGGACGCCGCAAGTCGAGATGTCCATCAGGAGCTTTTCATGGCCGTCCAGCAGAACAAGAAGTCGCCGTCGAAGCGCGGCATGCACCGCTCGCACAACGCACTCGTCACGCCAGGCACCGGCATTGAGCCGACGACCGGCGAGGTGCACTTGCGTCACCACATCAGCCCCACCGGCTTTTATCGTGGACGCAAGGTGCTGAAGACCAAGCAGGACGCCTGATCCCCTGTGCGCAGGCCGCGGTGCCCCGTGGGTGCCCGACCCATGCAGTCTTTTGATCACGAAGCCCGGCCCCACCTGAGGTGCGGCCGGGCTTGTTCGTGTGCTTGCTGTTTGGCGCGGTGCGGCTGAGTTCGCGCTCCAGCCAGTTGTCAACGTCAGCGCGTCCAGCCCGTGGCTCCTTCGAAGTCTTTGCAACCCCTGGAACGCGTGCGCCTGGCCGTCGACTGCATGGGTGGCGACCACGGTCCTTCCGTCACCTTGCCAGCCTGTCGGGCCTTTTTGCGAGCCCATCCGCAGGCTGATCTGGTGCTCGTGGGCACCCCCGATGCCTTGGCTGCAGCAACAGCTTGGGACCGATGCACTTTGGTGACCGCCTCGGATGTGGTCGCCATGGACGATTCGGTGGAAGTCGCCTTGCGGCGCAAGCGTGACTCGTCCATGCGGGTGGCCATTGCCCAATTGAAGGCCGAAGTGGGTTTGTCGGCGGCCGCGGATGTCTGCGTTTCTGCGGGCAATACCGGCGCCTTGATGGCCGTGGCGCGCTACGTGCTCAAGACCTTCGAGGGCATCGATCGGCCCGCCATTGCCGCGTTGCTGCCCAATGCACGCGGCGGATTCACCAAGGTGCTGGATCTGGGTGCCAACGTCGATTGCAGCGCCGAGCACCTGTTGCAGTTTGCCGTGATGGGCAGTGCCCTGGTGAGCGCACTGGATGGCAATGAGGAACCCAGCGTTGGCCTGCTCAACATCGGCGAGGAAGCGATCAAGGGCAGCGAGGTGATCAAGCAGGCCGGCGAACTGCTGCGCGCGGCTGGAACTGATGGGCGCATCAACTTCTACGGCAACATCGAAGGCAACGACATCTTCAAGGGCACGACCGATCTGGTGGTGTGCGACGGCTTTGTCGGCAATGTGCTGCTCAAGACGTCGGAGGGCCTGGCCGGCATGATGTCGCAGTTCATCAAGCAGGAGTTCACCCGCACACCAATGAGCAAGCTGGCCGCGCTGGCGGCCATGCCTGTGCTCAATCGATTCAAGGCGCGCGTGGACCACCGCCGTTACAGCGGCGGCGCGTTGCTGGGTCTGCGGGGCCTGGTGTTCAAGGCCCATGGCTCGTCCGATGCGTTCGCCTTCGAGCGCGCATTGAGCCGAGCGTATGATGCCGCCCGCAATCGACTGCTCGACCGTGTGCACGACCGAATCCGCGACACCTTCGCGACGGCGGCATCGGGCGAAGCGGCGCCAGCCCGAGCTGCATGACCTCATCCCCCGCCCCCCTGCCGCGCTTCTCGCGCATCACCGGCACTGGCAGCATGTTGCCGGCACGCCGGCTCACCAACGCGGACCTCGCGGCCGAATTGGCGCAGCGCGGCGTGGAAACCTCGGACGAGTGGATCGTCGAACGCACGGGCATCCGGGCGCGGCATTTCGTCGATGCGACGCAGTGCGCCAGCGACTTGGCGGTGGTGGCGGCGCAGAATGCATTGGCCGCAGCGGGTCGCATGGCCAGCGAGATCGATCTGATCATTCTGGCCACGTCCACGCCGGACATGGTGTTCCCGTCCACGGCCTGCATCGTGCAGCGCAGGCTGGGCATCGCGGGCTGCCCGGCGTTCGATGTGCAGGCCGTGTGTTCAGGCTTCGTGTACGCATTGACCGTGGCCGACTCGATGATCCGCACCGGTGCTGCCTCCAAGGCCCTGGTGATCGGCGCAGAGGTCTTTTCGCGTCTGCTGGACTTCAATGACCGCGGCACCTGCGTCCTGTTCGGTGACGGCGCGGGCGCCGTGGTGCTCGAAGGCAGCGCCACACCGGGTATTCTGGCCACCGACCTTCACGCCGATGGCCGGTATGTCGACATCCTTTGCGTGCCGGGCACCGTCTCCGGCGGGCAGATCCTGGGCGATCCACTGTTGAAGATGGACGGTCAGGCGGTGTTCAAACTCGCGGTGGGCGTTCTCGAATCGGCCGCTCGCGCCACGCTCAAGAAGGCAGGCCGCCACGCTGGCGACATCGATTGGCTGATCCCGCACCAGGCCAACATCCGCATCATGCATGGCACTGCACGCAAGCTGAAGTTGCCGCTGGACAAACTGATCGTCACGGTGGACGAGCACGGCAACACCTCGGCCGCGTCGATTCCGTTGGCACTGGACGTGGCGGTGCAAGCCGGACGCATCCGGCCGGGCGACACGGTCATGCTCGAAGGCGTTGGCGGCGGCTTCACCTGGGGCGCGGTGCTGCTCGACCTTTGACACCTCTTCACGGGACGACTGTTCGATGACCTCGTTTGCGTTTGTGTTTCCGGGCCAAGGCTCCCAGGCCGTGGGCATGCTCGACGCGTGGGGCGACCATCCCGCTGTGCGCGCCACGCTGGACGAAGCGTCGCAAGCCCTGGGCGAAGACATCGCCCGCTTGATCGCCTCCGGTCCGAAGGACCAATTGGACCTCACCACGAACACCCAGCCAGTGATGCTCACCGCGGCGATCGCCTGTTATCGCGCTTGGCGCGCTGAGGGCGGGGCGGCGCCGGCGGCCGTGGCCGGGCACTCTCTGGGCGAATACAGCGCGTTGGTGGCCGCCGGGGTGCTGACCCTGTCCGATGCGCTGCCGCTGGTGCGCTATCGCGCACAGGCCATGCAGGACGCCGTGCCGGTGGGCGTTGGCGCCATGGCGGCCATCCTTGGCCTGGACAGTGCTGCGGTGCGCGAAGGCTGTGCCAAGGCCGCAGCCGACAGCGGCGAAGTGGTCGAGGCTGTGAATTTCAACGACCCGAAGCAGACCGTGATCGCTGGCACCAAGGCCGGCGTGGACAAAGGCTGCGAGGTGCTCAGGGCCATGGGCGCAAAGCGTGCGTTGCCCCTGGCAGTGTCGGCGCCTTTCCATTCCAGCCTGATGCAGCCTGCCGCCAAGGCGCTGCTGGGCCGCTTGGCTTCAGTCGCCTTGAGCGCGCCGCAGATCACGGTGGTCAACAACATCGATGTGGCCTCGCCCACCGACCCGGCGCAGATTCGCGATGCGCTCTATCGCCAGGCCTTCGGCCCGGTACGCTGGGTGGAGGTGGTGCAGGCCATGCGCGCGCGCGGCCTGATGCACATCGTCGAGTGCGGGCCGGGCAAGGTGTTGGCCGGCTTGGTCAAACGCGTGGACGCCGAGATGACGGGTGCAGCGCTGTACGACCTCGCCTCGCTGCGGGATGTGAAGGGGATGCTGGCATGACCGCTGCAGTTCGCCAAGTGGCACTGGTCACCGGCGCCTCGCGCGGCATCGGCCGAGCCATTGCTGCGGCCCTGGCTGCCGATGGCTTTGTCGTGGTCGGCACGGCCACCACCGACGCTGGCGCCACGGCCATCGGCGCGGCACTGGGCGCGCGAGGTGGGCAGGGCCTGAAACTGGATGTCACCGATGCGGCGGCGCTGGACGCCGCCATCGAGGCCGTCGTCAAGGCCCAGGGTGGACTGCACGTGCTGGTGAACAACGCGGGCATCACCCGCGACACGCTGGCCATGCGCATGAAGGACGAGGACTGGGATGCGGTGCTCGACACCAACCTCAGGGCCGTCTTCCGCGCCAGTCGGGCCGTGATGCGACCGATGATGAAGCAGCGCTACGGCCGCATCATCAACATCACCTCGGTCGTGGGTGCGTCGGGCAACGCAGGCCAAGCCAACTACGCCGCTGCCAAAGCCGGGGTGGCGGGCATGACGCGTGCGCTGGCCCGTGAACTGGGCAGCCGCAACATCACGGTCAACTGTGTCGCACCAGGGTTCATTGCCACTGACATGACCGATGGATTGCCCGAGGCGCACAGGGCCGCGTTGATGCAGCAAATCCCGTTGGGTCGACTCGGCACCCCGGATGAAATTGCGCATGCGGTGTGCTTCCTGGCCAGCCCCAAGGCGGGCTACATCACAGGTGCCGAATTGCACGTCAATGGCGGCATGTACATGAGTTGAGCTGTTTCTGTGCCTGCCGGACGTTGCCCGACCGGCATGGCCGCTCGCGCCAGAGTGGCTTAGAGTCGCCACTCCAGCGCCAGTAGAATCCTGGGCTGGCTTTTTGCATTTCACTCCCGGAGGAGTCATGAGCGATATCGAAGCACGTGTCAAGAAAATCATCGCCGAACAACTCGGTGTGCCTGAGTCTGACGTCACCAACGAAAAAGCCTTCGTGGCCGACCTGGGCGCCGATTCGCTCGACACGGTCGAACTGGTGATGGCCCTCGAAGATGAGTTCAGCATCGAGATTCCAGACGAAGAGGCCGAGAAGATCACCACGGTGCAGTTGGCGATCGACTACGCCGTCAAGCATCAGAAGGCCTGATCGGCACGCAGCGCTGGCATGACCCGTCGTCGCGTCGTCATCACAGGGCTCGGGCTGGTCAGCCCTGTGGGCAATTCCGTGGCCGAAGGCTGGGCCAACCTGCTGGCCGGCAGATCGGGCATCGACAACGTCACGCGTTTCGATGCCTCGGGCATGTCCTGCAGGTTTGCCGGTGAGGTCAAGGGCTTCAACATCGAGGACTACATCCCCGCCAAGGAAGCCCGCCACATGGACACCTTCATCCACTACGGGATGGCGGCGGCCATGCAGGCGGTCACCGATGCTGGGCTGCCTCACGGCCAAACCCTTGGCGAGGCTCAGGCCGAACGCGTGGGCTGCATGATCGGGTCGGGCATCGGCGGTCTGCCACTGATCGAGCACACCCAAATTGAGTATGCGGCGCGAGGCGCGCGGCGAATTTCGCCGTTCTTCGTGCCGGCCTCGATCATCAACATGATTTCGGGCCACGTCTCCATCAAGTACGGCTTCACGGGCCCGAACATGGCGATCGTCACGGCGTGCACCACTGGGCTGCACTGCATCGGACAGGCCGGGCGCATGATCGAGTACGGCGATGTCGATGTGATGGTGGCGGGCGGGGCCGAGGCCACCGTGTCGCCCTTGGGCATGGGCGGCTTCGCGGCCGCGCGCGCGCTGTCGACACGCAATGACGACCCGAAGACGGCATCTCGGCCATGGGACAAGGACCGCGATGGGTTCGTGCTGGGTGAAGGGTCGGGCGTGATGGTGCTCGAGGAGTACGAGCACGCCAAGCGACGCGGCGCCAGGATCTACGCCGAGTTGGCCGGCTTCGGCATGGGGGCGGACGCGTATCACATGACCGCACCCAACGTGGATGGCCCGAAGCGATCCATGGCCGCAGCATTGCGCAATGCCCGAACCAATGCGTCCGAGGTGAGTTACCTCAACGCCCACGGCACGTCGACGCCCCTGGGCGATCTGAACGAGACCAACGCGATCAAGCTGGCCTTCGGTGATCACGCGAGCAAGCTGGTGGTCAATTCCACCAAGTCGATGACCGGGCACCTGCTCGGCGGTGCCGGCGGCATCGAATCGATCTTCACGGCGTTGGCGGTGCATCACCAAGTCTCGCCACCCACGATCAACATCTTCAACCAGGATCCGGATTGCGATCTGGACTACTGCGCCAACACCGCGCGGGAGATGCGCATTGATGTGGCGGTGAAGAACAATTTCGGGTTCGGTGGCACCAACGGCACGCTGGTTTTGCGGCGCGTCTGAGCGGCCGGCGCAACCAACCGCATGAACGCCCGCAGGGCGACATGAGTGGGCCTCCCCCGCTGACGATGGACCTGGGCTCGGGCTTGCGTGAGCGCGCGCTGTGCGCCGTAATCTGGGCATTGGCCTTCCTGGTGCTGGGTCTGTGGATTCAGTCCCGCGTGGTTGCGCCTGTTGGCTGGTGGTGGATTGCCGTCGACTCAGGCCTTGGTGCGGCACTTGGCTGGCAGCTCGCACGCCCCATGCGCGGGCAGTTGGGCTGGGAGGGCAGCGCGTGGTGGTGGCGCGAGCGGGACGACACACCGGCACGAGCGCTCGGCGCGCTGAGTCTTTCCATCGACTTCGGACACGCCGTGGTCCTGAGGGCACCGAAAGGGCGGTGGTGCCTGATCACTCGACGCGATGCCGGTGCCCAATGGCACGGCCTGCAGTTGGCCCTTCGGCTGGGGCGCGCGCCGTGACCGCCGAGGCGCCCGACGCTCTCCTGGTCGAGCGGGCCGTTTCTGGCGATCAGAAGGCGTTCGAGATGCTGGTGGTCAAGTACCAAAGGCGAATCGAGCGCTTGGTCTCGCGCATGGTCCGAGACCATGAATTGGTGCAGGACATCGCGCAGGAGACCTTCATCCGCGCCTACCGCGCATTGCCTCAGTTTCGCGGCGACAGCGCTTTCTACACCTGGCTCTACCGCATCGCGGTCAACACGGCCAAGAAGGCGCTGGTCGATCTCAAGCGCGATCCCGTGATCAATGAATCGGCATTGATGTCGTCCGGTGACGAAGATGATGAAACTTCCCGGGTCGAGCGAGAACCAAGTGATGGGGCTACACCCGAGGCAATGTTGGCCAGCAAGGAGATCGCCGAGGCGGTGAATGCGGCCATCGAGGCCTTGTCGGAGGACTTGCGGCAGGCGATCACGCTGCGCGAGATCGAAGGCCTGAGCTACGAGGAAATCTCGGAATTGATGAATTGCCCGATTGGCACGGTGCGCTCGCGCATCTTCCGGGCGCGCGAGGCCATTGCGTTGCGGCTGAGGCCGCTGCTCGATACTCGACATGGCGATCGTTGGTGACGTGGTGGGCGCTGCGAAAGGCGCCGGCCCAGATGGCAAGGCAGGATCATGTTGAACAGGTCGGATGAAAGTGGCGACGCCACGAAGCAAGCGCTCTCGGCGCTGATGGACGGCCAAACGTCCGAGACGGATGTGGCGGCCTTGTGCGCCCGTTGGCGTGGCGATGAGCAGGTGCGCCAGCGTTGGTTCGCCTATCACTTGATCGGCGACGTGTTGCGGTCTGAGGACTTGGCCACACCGGTCGAGCACAACGAGGCTTTCCTGCAATCGCTGCGCCTTCGGCTTGCCGCAGAGCCCCTGCCTTTGGCATCGAGGCGCAACGTGATGCCAAAGCCGGCAAGGTTGAAATGGCAAGCCGCTGCCGCGGCCGCCGCAGCGGGTTTCGTTGCCGTGGCTGGCGTGATGGTGATGACGCGCCCGTTGCCCGATTCGAATCCAGCCAGCATGGCACGCAACGATCAGCCGATGCTGACTCTGGCCAGTGGCCGTGTGATCCGTGATGCTCAGTTGGATCGTTACCTTGCGGCGCACCGTCGCGTTTCCAACGGCGCATCCGTGGGCATGCCGGGCGCCGTGGTTCGCAGTGTCGACGCCATCCTGATCGACGAGAAGTGACGCGTTCTGCCGTTTGCTTGGTGCGGCGCAGCCTGTGCTTGGGCTTGCCCTGGTCTGCGGGCCTTGCGCACGCGCCCGCATGGGCGGAATCGCCAGCGTTTGACGCGGCCCAGTGGCTGGCGCGAGTGCAGCAAGCAGCGATCTCACGCAACTACCAAGGCACCTTGACGATCACCAGCGGCGGTGTGGTTTCGAGCAGCCGCGTCAGCCATCAGACGGATGGGCGTCAGCGATACGAACGCATCGACGCCCTTGACGGCCAGGCGCGTCAGCAATTGCGGCACAACGATGTCGTGGTGACACTTTGGCCGCAGGCCCGGGTGGCCGTTTTCGAGCCACAAGATGGGGTCTCGGATTTCCCTGCCCTGCCAGCCAGCCAGCAACGAGCGCTCGACAGCTACGAGGCGCGGCTGGTGGGCCAGGAGCGCATCGCGGGTGTCGAGGCCGATGTGGTGATGCTCAAGCCTCGCGACAATCTGCGTTTTGCCCAACGGCTTTGGGCCGAGCACGAGACGGGGTTGCTGATTCGCGCCGACATCCTGGGACCGCGGGGGGAGGTGCTCGAATCGTCGGCCTTCACGGACCTCAAACTGGGTGGCAGGCTGCAGCCGGACATCGTGACTGGTCCAATGAAACGGCTGGACGGCTACAAGGTGCTGCGACCCCCGTCACAGCGCGTGCAACTCGATGCCGAAGGCTGGGTGCTCGGCAAACTGGTGCCTGGATTCCAGTTGCTCCAATGTGCGCGCCGCACGCTGGAATCGACGGCGGGCAGTGGTGACGAGCGAGTGGTGCTGCAGGCTGTCTACTCCGACGGCCTCACCCATGTGTCGGTGTTCATTGAACCGTTTGACTCGCTGCGCCACAAGGCCATGCGCACCAGTCTGGGCGCTACGCAGACAGTGATGAACCGCCAAGGTGATTGGTGGATCACGGTGGTGGGCGATGCGCCCATGGCCACGGTTCAACAATTCGAGGTGGGACTGCAGCGGCGATGACACGCGCAACTGCCCGCTTGCCTTGAACCAGCGAAGTTACCGCAGTTGGTGTCGTTGTCCATTTGAATGAAATTGATTGAGGGATCAAAGTGATGGAATCGTTCGCAGGACCCGTTCTGTTTCGGCGTGGCCGCCGCGTCGCACTGGCCATGGCGCTTGGTGGCGCAATGGTCTTGGCTGCGGATGCAGCACTCGGTGCAACAGCCAAAGGCGAGCTGCCCGACTTCACCGAATTGGTCGAGAAGGTCGGCCCCTCGGTGGTCAGCGTGCGCACCCTGGAGCGGGGCAAGTCGGTCGCCGGCGCCTTGGGCGGTGACCCCAACATGGAAGAGTTCCTGAAGCGTTTCGGCATTCCGATGCCGGGTGGCAGAAACAACCCCCGTGGCGGCAATGGCGACGACGAGCCGCAGCAGCGCGGCGTGGGTTCGGGCTTCCTGCTCACGGCGGATGGCTTCGTGATGACCAACGCCCATGTGGTGGAAGGCGCAGACGAGGTGATGGTGACGCTCACGGACAAGCGCGAGTTCAAGGCCCGCATCATCGGCGCTGACAAGCGCACGGACGTGGCCGTGGTCAAGATCGACGCCACCGCATTGCCCGCCGTGCGCACGGGTGACGTCTCCCGGCTGAAAGTGGGCGAGTGGGTGATGGCCATTGGCTCGCCTTTTGGACTGGCCAACAGCGTCACCGCTGGCATCGTCAGCGCCAAGGGGCGCGAGACCGGTGAATTTCTGCCCTTCATCCAGACCGATGTGGCCATCAATCCGGGCAATTCGGGTGGGCCACTGATCAACATGCGCGGCGAGGTCGTGGGCATCAACTCGCAGATCTACAGCCGCTCTGGCGGCTACATGGGCATCGCATTCGCGATTCCCATCGACGAGGCCATGCGCGTGGCCGATCAACTGCGCGCGGGTGGCCGCGTCATCCGTGGGCGCATCGGCGTCGCAATTGCCCCCGTGACCAAAGAAGTGGCCGAGTCCATCGGTTTGGGCAAGCCCATGGGCGCATTGGTGCGCAGCGCCGAGAGCGGCGGGCCGGCGGACAAGGCAGGCATCGAGGCGGGCGACATCATCACGCGCGTCGATGGCAAGCTCATCGACAGTTCGGTCGATCTGCAGCGCATCGTCGGCAGCCTCAAGCCTGGTAGCCGTGTCCCGGTCCAACTGTTTCGCCGCGGCAGCCACCGAGACGTGACGGTGACCGTTGTCGAGTTCGAGCCAGAACAACAGGCTGGCGCCAAGCCCGTTGACTCCGGCGCGTCTGCGGCTTCGAAATCGGCGCTCGGCCTGGCGGTGTCGGATCTCAGTGAGGCGCAACGACGTGAGATGAAGCTGCGTGGTGGCGTGCGCGTGGAATCCGCCGAAGGCGCTGCCGCACGCGCCGGGCTGCGGCCGGGCGACGTGATTCTGGCAATCGACAACGTCGACGTCGCCGACGTCAAGCAGTTCGCCGCGCTGGCGTCCAAAGCCGAGAAGCTCAAGACCGTGAGCTTGATGGTTCGTCGAGGGGAGTGGGTCAACTATCTGGTGCTGAAGCCCGGGCGGTGAGGCCAAGAACCCATTCATCCGTCAGAACCCACACGAGCGGAGGAGCCAGTCGGCCCGTCGTCCGACTTGGGCGGCGGGTCTTTCCGCATCGCGGCAAGATTTTCGATGCGAGTGCTTGCAAACATTTGTCGCCAAGATGCGGCTTCAGCCTGGATATTTGGCTCGGCCAAGTTGGTGATCATTTGCTTCGTTTTCAACAACACCCGATTGCATCCGCAGACAGTTAGAATCAGCGACTGCAACGCAACTTTCCAATCGGTTTTCGCCAATCGACCTGATCAGGAAGTCGCCACTCACTTGACAAATCACCCTGTTGATAACCTGTTGATATCATTTTCCTGTTGGCGGCCTGCAACGGCCGGAAAACAAGCAACGGCGCGGCTTCCAGCCTGGAGCTTTTGGCTACAATGAAAGCCCAACAAGCAGTTGCCATACACTTTTGTTGGAAGGCGCGTCTCCCTTTGGACGTGCCTTTTTTTTAGCTTCAGCACGGGCCTGGCGGCCCTTCACATCGCCAAGGCGGTGTGAGCTTGCGCTGAAACGGCTGCGCCGTTTTCTTGTCGGCGCAAGCGACATTCCTCGAGCGCATGGACCACATCAGAAACTTCTCGATCATTGCCCACATTGATCACGGCAAGTCGACCTTGGCCGATCGGTTGATTCAACGTTGCGGCGGCTTGTCCGATCGCGAGATGGAAGCGCAAGTGCTTGACTCGATGGACATCGAGCGCGAGCGTGGCATCACCATCAAGGCACAAACCGCATCCCTGCAATACAAGGCTCGAAACGGTGAGGTGTACAACCTCAATCTGATCGACACGCCCGGACACGTCGATTTCAGCTACGAGGTCAGCCGTTCGCTGTCGGCCTGTGAGGGTGCGCTGCTGGTGGTCGATGCGAGCCAAGGCGTCGAAGCCCAGACGGTGGCCAATTGCTACACCGCGCTCGACTTGCATGTCGAAGTCGTGCCCGTGCTCAACAAGATGGATCTGCCGCAGGCGGATCCGGAGAACGCCAAGTCGGAGATCGAGGACGTGATTGGCATCGATGCCAGCCGCGCCATTCCGTGCTCGGCCAAGACCGGCATGGGGATCGAGGACATCCTGGAGGCGGTGATCGAGCGCATGCCCGCGCCGCGTGGCAACCCGGACGGTCCGCCGCGCGCGATGATCATCGACAGTTGGTTCGACAACTACGTCGGCGTGGTGATGCTGGTGCGCGTGGTCGACGGTGCGCTGCGCAAGGCCGATCGCATCCGCATGATGGCCACCAACACGGTGTATCCGATAGAGCATCTCGGGGTGTTCACACCCAAGTCCGAAAAGCGCGATCAACTCAGGGCGGGTGAGGTGGGTTTCATCATCGCCGGCATCAAGGAGCTGCAGGCTGCCAAGGTGGGCGATACCCTCACGCTGGAAAAGAAGCTGCCGAACAACGCCGGGCCGGCCACCGAACCATTGCCAGGTTTCAAGGAGATCCAACCGCAGGTCTTTGCTGGCCTGTACCCGACCGAGGCGAGTGAGTACGACCAACTGCGTGACGCACTCGAAAAGCTCAAACTCAACGACAGCTCCTTGCGCTACGAACCCGAAGTGAGCCAGGCCTTGGGCTTCGGATTTCGCTGCGGCTTTCTTGGCCTGCTGCACATGGAGATCGTCCAGGAGCGGCTGGAGCGAGAGTTCGACCAGGATCTCATCACCACCGCGCCCAGCGTGGTCTACGAGGTGCAACTGAACGACGGCACGGTGCTGCTGGTGGAGAACCCCAGCAAGATGCCTGACCCGGGTCGCATCGCCGAGATCCGCGAGCCCATCGTCACGGTGCATCTCTACATGCCGCAGGACTCGGTGGGCCCGGTGATGACCTTGGCCAACCAGAAGCGCGGCGTTCAACTGAACATGGCCTACCACGGTCGCCAGGTCATGCTGACCTATGAGCTGCCGCTGGCCGAGATCGTGCTCGACTTCTTCGACAAGCTCAAGAGTGTTTCGCGCGGCTATGCTTCGATGGATTACGAGTTCAAGGAGTACCGCGCCGCCGATGTCGTGAAGGTCGATCTGCTGATCAACGGTGATCGCGTCGATGCCTTGTCCATCATCGTGCACCGGGAGCGCAGCCTGTACCGCGGTCGCGCGGTAGCGGCCAAGATGCGCCAGCAAATCCCTCGTCAGATGTACGACGTGGCCATCCAGGCTGCCATAGGGGCGAACATCATCGCGCGCGAAGACATCAAGGCGCTGCGAAAGAATGTCCTGGCAAAATGCTATGGGGGCGACATCACCCGCAAGAAGAAGCTGCTCGAAAAGCAGAAGGCCGGCAAGAAGCGCATGAAGCAGATCGGCGCCGTCGAGGTGCCGCAGGAAGCCTTCCTCGCGATCCTCCAAGTGGAAGACTAAAACCCATGATGAGCGCACTCACGGCCGCACTCGGCGCCGTCCTGTTGGTCTATGGTGGCGGGTGGTACCTGGGATACTGGATCGGCAATTTCTCGCTGTTGCTGTTTGTCCTGGCCCTGGTCACTGGCGCCTATTGGGTGGCGGAGCGGTTTCGATTCGCGCCGGCGCGGCAGGCGGCAGCGGAGGCGCTGGCCGCGCAAGACGCTCAGCGCCGCGCCGGCCTTGCCAAGATGGGCATCGAAAAGGTGGACGGTGACATCGAAGCCGCGCGCCACAGGCTGCTGGCCCAGCCTTGGTGGCTGGACTGGACGGCGGGTCTCTTTCCGGTGATCCTGGCCGTTTTCTTGCTTCGCTCGTTCCTGTTCGAGCCCTTCAAGATTCCTTCGGGGTCGATGATCCCGACCTTGCTGGTCGGTGACCTGATCCTGGTGAACAAGTTTCACTATGGCGTGCGCCTGCCGGTGCTCAACACCAAGATCATTGCCAACCACGATCCCAAGCCGGGCGACGTGATGGTGTTCCGATACCCGGTGGACACCAGGGTGGACTACATCAAGCGCGTCGTGGGTGTGCCGGGCGACGAAGTTGCCTATCTGAACCAGAAGCTCACCGTCAACGGCAAGCCGATCGAGACGCGGGCCGATGGCGACTTCTACGAAGAAGACAGCATGCGCTATGTGCCACGTTTCACCGAGAAGCTCGGCAGCGTGGAGCACCGCATCCTGGTAAATCCGAAGTACACGCCCTTCTATGGGCCGGACCCCAAGACCTTTCCGATGGCCGAGGCCTGTCGCTACAGCGCCGAAGGCGTGGTGTGCAAGGTGCCGGCGGGCCACTATTTCATGATGGGCGACAACCGCGACAACTCACAGGACTCGCGCTTCTGGGGCTTCGTGCCGGACCAGAATATCGTTGGCCGCGCCTTCCTCGTCTGGATGAACTTTGGCAACCTGAAACGCATTGGTTCCTTCGATTGAGCGCTCGTGGCAAGATTGGCACCATGAAGCAGCATCTCCGCCCTCGCTCCGGTCAACGCGGTGTGACCATGATCGGACTGTTGTTCTGGGCCATCTTGGTCGGATTTGCCGGCTACACGATCATCCGTGTTGTGCCCACGGTGGTGGAATACCGCGCCATCCGCTCCGCCATTGACCGAATCGCCGCGTCCCCACCGTCCACCGTGGCAGGTGTCCGGGCAGCCTTCGATCGGCAGACGGAGATCGAACAATTGATCACGTCGATCACCGGCAAGGATCTCACGATCACCAAGGAGAACGAGAAGGTGGTGATTGCCTTCGCGTACGACAAGGAGATCGAATTGGTGGCTCCGGTCTTCCTGGTCATCAAGTACGAGGGTCGATCGAAGTGAATCCGACGGCCGAAGATGGCCGTGGAGACTCTCAGGATCGCGCCATGGACACCCCTCTCGCGGCCTTGCAGAGGCGGCTTGGCCACATGTTCGCGGACCCGCAGCTCCTGCAGCGTGCCCTCACCCACCGCAGCTTTGGCGTCGACCACAACGAACGGCTGGAGTTTCTGGGCGATGCGGTGTTGAACCTGGCGGTGTCGAGCCTGTTGTTCGAGCGCTTTTCGGGCTCGGACGAGGGCGACCTGACTCGCGTTCGAGCCCACCTGGTGCGGGAGGAAAGCCTGCACCGTGCAGCCCTCACGCTGGCCCTGCCAGCGGTGCTGCGCCTGTCCGAAGGCGAGGCGCGAGGCGGCGGCGCGCAGCGGCCGTCGATCCTGGCAGATGCGCTGGAGGCCTTGATCGGGGCCATCTACCTCGACGGGGGCTTCGATCCGGCCGTGGGACTGGTCCGACGCCTGTTTGGCGAACTGATCACCGGATCCGAGGCCGACAGCTGGCGCAAGGATGCCAAGACCGAATTGCAGGAATGGCTGCAAGCCCGTCGCTTGCCGGTGCCCACGTACCGCATTGTCGCCACGCGCGGGCAGGCACATGCACAGACCTTTGAAGTCGAATGTGCGGTGCCTGTGCTCAGCGTGGCCGAACCAGGTGAAGGCCGCTCTCGCCGCACGGCCGAGCAAGAGGCTGCACGCCGCCTGCTGGCCCGGCTGGTGGCCAGCGATCAACATGGCGGCGCCTTGCGATCATGAGTAATCCAGAGTCAACCATTCCCCTCGACAACGGCGTCCCAGTTACGCGCTGTGGCTTGGTGGCCATCGTGGGCCGACCCAATGTGGGCAAGTCCACGTTGCTCAACGCCCTGGTCGGGCAAAAGATCAGCATCACTTCACGCAAGGCACAGACCACGCGGCACCGCATCACGGGGGTGCGCACCGAGGGCGACGCGCAGATCATTTTTGTGGACACACCGGGTTTTCAGACCAAGCATGGCACGGCGCTGAACCGCAACCTCAATCGCACGGTGCACGGTGTGTTGGCCGATGTGGACGTGGTGTTGTTCTTGGTCGAGGCGGGCCGCTTCGGGCTGGACGACGCCAAGGTGCTGGCCCTCTTGCCACCCGACAAGCCCGCGGTGCTGGTGGCCAACAAGCTCGATGCCGTGCAGCGTCGCAACGACATGCTGCCTTGGCTAAAGAGCATGCAGGAGCGCCACGCCTTCGCTGAGTTCGTGCCCATGTCGGCACACAAGCTTGACGACGTCAAGCGCTTGTTCGAGATCGTCAAGCCCTACCTGCCTGAGCAGCCCTGGATGTACGACGCCGAGGCGCTCACCGACCGCAGCGACCGCTTTCTTGCATCCGAGCTGATCCGCGAGAAGCTGTTCCGCCTCACCGGCGACGAGCTGCCCTACAGCGCCACCGTGGTGATCGACAAGTTCGAGGAAGAAGGCAACCTGCGCCGCATCGCCGCCACCATCGTGGTCGAGCGTGACGCCCACAAGGGCATGGTCATCGGCGACGGTGGCGAGCGCCTCAAGCGCATTGGCAGTGAAGCGCGACAGGACCTGGAGCGACTGATGGGCGTCAAGGTCTTCCTCGAGCTGTGGGTCAAGGTGCGCTCGGGCTGGGCCGACAGCGAGGAGCACCTGCGCTCCTACGGCTACGAATAGTGGCCAAGGCCAACGGGCCGCAATCGGCCTATGTGCTTCACCAGTGGGCCTGGAGCGAGACCAGCGTCATCCTCGACCTGTTCACGCGCGAGCAGGGCAGGGTGGCGGCCGTTGCCAAGGGGGCCAAGCGCCCGTATTCGCAATTGCGCAGCGTGCTGTTGCCCTTCCAGCGGATTGCGGTCACGCTCGGCCGATCGAAAGTCGATGAGGGCAGTGACATCGTCACCTTGCGGTCGGCGGAATTCGCAGGGGGCGCGCCCAGCCTGCCTTCTGAACGGCTCTTCTCGGGCTTTTACCTCAACGAGCTGTTGATGAAGTTGCTGGCGCGGCAGGACGCCCATCCGCGCCTGTTCGATGCCTATGCCGAGACCCTGTTGACGCTGGCCACCCGCGAACCCGGCGCCGACGAGGCCACGCTGAGGGCGTTCGAACTGACGCTCTTGCGTGAGACCGGCGTGCTGCCGGCGCTCGACTGCAGCACGCTCACGCAGGAGCCGTTGCGCGATGATCGAAACTACACGATGCGCCCCGAGGCCGGGCTGGTGGTCGCCGCGCGCGACGAGCCTGCACTCAGCGCTGCACAGTGCCTGGCCCTGCAGACCGCGCTCGATGCCCGGCATGCCGAAGCCCTGCGCTCAGCCACCGCCGCTGCGCTGGGTGCGCTGAAGCTGCAGCTGCGCGCCATGCTTGCCTATCATCTGGGGTCGCCGCCCCTGCGCACGCGGCAGGCGATGCTGGACGTGCGCCGCCTGCTCGAAGTTCCTGTTGAAAGTGTCCGCCCATGAACCCGCTCGTCGGTCCCGAATCCTCGCACCGCCCATCGCGCACCGCACTGTCGGTGAACGTCAACAAAATCGCGTTGTTGCGCAACACGCGGCACTTGGGCATTCCCGACGTCGTGGGCCTTTCAAGGCTCTGCCTGGAGGCCGGCGCGCAAGGCATCACCGTGCACCCCAGGCCCGACGAACGTCACATCCGCGCAGGCGATGTGCTCGACCTGGCTGCACTGATGAAGCAATGGCCGCAGGCCGAGTACAACATCGAGGGCAATCCGTTCCACAACCTGATGGGATTCGTTCGGCAGGTGCGCCCACACCAATGCACCTTCGTGCCCGACAGCGCCGACCAGTTCACGTCCGATCACGGCTGGCTTTTCCCTGCCGACATGGAGCGCCTGAAGCCCATGATCGCCGAGGCGCGGTCGCTCGGTGTGCGCGTGAGCCTGTTCATGGACCCGTTGCCCGAGATGATGGTCGCCGCACGTGCGGCAGGCGCCGATCGCGTGGAGCTCTACACCGAAGGCTTTGCCAGTGCCTTTGGCACGCCAAGACAGGATCTGGTGCTGGCGAACTACGTGGCGGCGGCAAAGGCGGCGATGGCCTGCGGCCTGGAGGTGAACGCCGGGCACGACCTCAATCGCGAAAACCTCAGCCCCTTCCTGCGCGCCGTGCCGGGTGTGCTGGAGGTGTCCATTGGCCATGCGCTCGTCGCCGACGCGCTGGAGCTCGGCTTGGCGGAAACCGTGCGCGACTACCAGCGCTGCATCCAGCGCGCCTTTGCGCCCAGCACATGAAGTGAGCGGCATGATCTACGGCATCGGCACCGACATCTGCGACATCCGGCGCATGCGCGAGACCCTGTCGCGACGCGGCGATCGCTTTGCCGAGAAGGTGCTGGGCCCCGCCGAGATCGAGGTGTTCCGCGCGCGCCGTGCAAGGGTCGAGGCGCGTGGCATCAGCTACCTGGCCACGCGCTTCTCGGCCAAGGAGGCGTTCTCCAAGGCCATCGGGCTGGGCATGCGCATGCCCATGACCTGGCGCGCCTGCGAGATCCTCAACGGCCCGGGCGGCAAGCCCCGCATCCAGCTCCACGGCACACTGGCCGAATGGTTCGCCGAACGGCACCTGCAGGCACACGTGAGCGTCACCGACGAACTCGACCACGCCGTCACCTTCGTGGTGGTGGAACAAGGCACGACCAACCCATGAACCACGCTGAACACGCCCCCATCGTGCTGGACATCGCCGGCACCGAACTCGACCGGAACGATCGCCGCCGTCTGAAGCACCCCCTCACGGGCGGATTGATCTTGTTTGCCCGCAATTGGCGCGACCGCGCGCAACTGACCGACCTCACGGCGGAAATCAAGGCCACTCGCCCCGACGTGCTGATCTGTGTGGATCACGAAGGTGGCCGCGTGCAGCGATTCCGTTCCGACGGCTTCACCCACCTGCCACCAATGAGCGCGCTGGGCGAACTGTGGATGAAGGATGCGATGACCGCCACCGATGCTGCCACCGCGTGCGGCTATGTATTGGGTGCCGAGTTGCGGGCCTGTGGGGTGGACTTGAGCTTCACGCCGGTGCTCGATCTGGACCACGGCGGCAGTGGCGTCATCGGCAACCGCGCCTTCCACCGCGATGCCCGCGTGGCGGCACTGCTGGCCAAGAGCCTGATGCACGGCTTGTTGCAGGCCGGGATGGCCAATTGCGGCAAGCACTTTCCGGGGCACGGCTTTGTCAAAGCCGACAGCCATGTGGCCGTGCCGGTGGACAAGCGCTCGCTCAAGGCCATTCTCAACGACGACGCCAAGCCCTATGAGTGGCTGTCCACCACGCTGACCAGCGTGATGCCGGCACACGTCATCTATCCCAAAGTGGACCCATCGCCTGCGGGATTCTCCGAACGTTGGCTGCGTCACATCCTGCGTCGTGACTTGGCCTTCCAGGGCGCCATCTTCAGCGACGATCTGACCATGGAGGGCGCCAAGGTGGCGGGCGGGCCGGTGGACGCGGCGCAGGCCGCACTGCGGGCGGGTTGCGACATGGTGTTGCTGTGCAATCAATCGATCGATGGCGGCGCCGCCATCGACGCGCTGCTCGATGGCCTGACCCGAGCGCGCGACCAGGGCCTTTGGCACCCGGACCCGGACAGTGAAGCGCGTCGGCTGGACCTGTTGCCCAACACCCCGCCGCTGCCTTGGGACGAGTTGATGCACCAGCCGCAGTACCAGCATGCCTTGGAGCGTCTGCCTTGAAAGGACGACGGCCACGTGATCCACGTGGCCGTCGATGCGGGCCGATTCGGTTGAACGGAAAAGGCGCCTGAAGCGCCCACGTTCTTCGTCCTGCGTCAGCCGTTCGCCGGTACGCCGCCTTGCTCGAACGGCAGCTTCAGCTGCGACAGGTCCTTGCGTGTCTCCACCAGCACCAGCGGGCCTTCGTCCGCCAGCACCAGCGGCTTGCGCTCGCGGGGCACATGGACCGGCTTGGGCTCGATGGCCATGGCAAGCTGCACCGCGCGGATCTTGTCGGCATCCGAGTTCACCCATTGCAGGCCTGCCGACTCGGCGATGCCTTGCAGCGCGTCCATCGGCAGCTCGTAGACCTGTGCCGCGGGCAGGGCGGGTGCCACTGGCACGGGTGTGGACGCAGCAACCGGTGCCGCCATGGCTTCCACCACGCTGGCCGTTGAAACGCGTTCGGCGTCCACGCGTTCGTCGATCGACGGTGGAGCGCTCCCCGACGGCGAAGCTGGTTCAGGGGCCGGTGCGGTTGCACTCACCTCGTCGGCCGGGGCCGGAGCGGCGCTGTCCTCGTCACGGCGCTCGCGGCGATTGCGGTCGCGACCGCGGCCACGGCGGCGGCTGCCGTCGCGCTCTTCGGCTTCGGGACCGGCATTGGCGTCCGGGCTGACGTTGTCTGATGGCACCGCCGCATTCGCGTCCGCGGGAGCGGGCTGCTCGGCGCCGCCCTCGCGTGGCTCGGCGCTCTGGCTTTCGGCACCACCCTCGGTGCGGCCATTCCGGCCGCCACGGCGGCGGCGGCGCCGTTGCTCATCGCGCTCGCCGTCCGTGCCTTCGGCCGTGCCAGGCACACCGGCCACCAGGCCTTCGGCCCGCGCCACGTTGGGCTCACGGGCCTCCACAGGGTTGGCGGCCACGCGCTCGCTGTCGCGCGGTCCACGGCGCTGGCCTTCGCCGGCGCCCTCGGGGCGCGCATTCGGCTCGCCATCCACCGGACGGTCATTGCGACGGCCATCGCGGCGGCCATCGTTGCGACCGTCGCCACGGCCTTCGCCCCGACTCCGACCCTCACTGCGACCTTCGCTGCGACCTTCACCTGGTTTGCCATCGCGGCCGCGCCCACCGCGGTCACGGCGGCCATCGCGACGGCCATCGCGCTTCTCCGGGCCGCCGTCGGCCGCCGGCGCCACCGGCGCCGCAACGGTTGTCGGGGCCAGCTCCGTTGCCACCGGGCTGCCGCCAAAGAGCTTCTTCAGCCAGCCAAAGAAGCCGGCGCCAGCCGCTGGGGCAGGCGTGCCGGTCACCCAACTCGGCGTGGGCGTGCCGGCGGCAGGTGCCACTGCAGCGGCAGGCACGGCTGCCGGTGCCGGCTTCGGCACCGCCACTGGAGCAGGCTGATCGGGCAGCACGCCCTTGATCACCGGTTCCTGCTTGGGCTTGGACTTTTCGCGGCGGGTGATGCCCACCTCGTCGTCCGGCTCCTCGATCATGGTGTAGCTGGCCTGCAGATTCTCCAGGCGCGGATCATCGTGGCGCAGGCGCTCGAGCTTGTAGTTCGGCGTCTCGAGGTGCTTGTTCGGCACCAGCAGCACGGTCACGCGCTGCTTGAGTTCGATCTTGGTGATCTCGGTGCGCTTCTCGTTGAGCAGGAAGCTCACCACCTCCACCGGCACTTGCACGTGCACGGCGGCGGTGTTGTCCTTCATCGACTCCTCCTGAATGATGCGCAGGATCTGCAGCGCGCTCGATTCGGTGTCGCGGATGTGGCCGGTGCCATTGCAGCGCGGGCAGGTGATGTGGTTGCCTTCGCTCAGCGCCGGTCGCAGGCGCTGGCGGCTGAGTTCGAGCAGGCCGAACTTGCTGATGGAGCTGAACTGCACGCGGGCGCGGTCCTGGCGCATCGCATCACGCAGGCGCTGTTCCACCTCGCGGCGGTTCTTGCTCTCCTCCATGTCGATGAAGTCGACGACGATCAGGCCGCCCAGGTCGCGCAAGCGCATCTGGCGCGCGATCTCGTCGGCGGCCTCGAGGTTGGTGCGGGTGGCGGTCTCTTCGATGTCACCGCCGCGCGTGGCGCGGGCCGAGTTCACGTCCACCGACACCAGGGCCTCGGTGTGGTCGATCACGATGGCGCCACCTGCCGGAAGGTTCACGGTGCGGCTGAAGGCGGTCTCGATCTGGTGCTCGATCTGGAAGCGGCTGAACAGCGCCGCGTCATCGCGGTAGCGCTTCACGCGTGAGGCCGATTCCGGCATCACGTGGTTCATGAACTGCTGGGCCTGCTCGTAGATGTCGTCGGTGTCGATGAGGATCTCACCGATGTCGGACGTGAAGTAGTCGCGGATCGCGCGGATCACCAGGCTCGATTCCTGGTAGATCAGGAAGGCGCCCTTGCCGGCCTTGCTGGCATCGTCGATGGCCGACCACAGCTTGAGCATGTAGTTCAGGTCCCACTGCAGTTCGGGCGCACTGCGCCCGATGCCGGCAGTGCGCGCGATCAGGCTCATGCCCTTGGGGTACTCGAGCTGGTCGAGGTTTTCCTTCAGCTCTTCACGGTCTTCGCCCTCGATGCGCCGGCTCACGCCACCACCACGCGGGTTGTTGGGCATCAGCACCAGGTAGCGGCCCGCCAGCGAGACGAAGGTGGTGAGCGCCGCGCCCTTGTTGCCGCGCTCTTCCTTTTCCACCTGCACCAGAAGTTCCTGGCCTTCGCGGATGGCTTCCTTGATCGTGGCGCTCTTGGCCTCCACGCCTTCGCGGAAGTAGGTCTTCGAGATTTCCTTGAACGGCAGGAAGCCGTGGCGTTCCTCGCCGTAGTCGATGAAGCAGGCTTCCAGCGATGGCTCCACGCGCGTGACGACGGCCTTGTAGATGTTGCCCTTGCGCTGTTCGCGCCCTTCGATCTCGGTTTCGAAGTCGAGCAGTTTCTGCCCGTCGACGATCGCCAGGCGCCGCTCTTCCGGCTGCGTGGCATTGATCAGCATGCGTTTCATGTGCACTCCAGTCTTGCGTGCCCGACGTGGATCGGACACGCACTTCAGGTCGCTGACCAGATGGTCAGGCGACCCATTCGATGCACGAGCAACGCAAAACGGCCGGAGAAGGAATCGCCCTGGACTGCGCTGACCGGTGACCGATCAAGCTTGCAGCGGGGCCGCGTGCGGCAAACCGTGTCGGGACGGTGGCGTCGGCAACGCCCACACCGGCGCCATGGGGCGCAACACGCAACGATGCGCGCTTGGACGGGGTGAGGGGTGGGACGGCATGCGGACCGGACGGGTTTGACGCGGGTGACAGACCGATGAGCCATCCAAGATGGAAACCGATCTGCCGCCCATGAGCTGGTTTCTTTTCCCCAAAAAGGGACGGCTGTGACGACGTGTCTCTTCCACCTGGCCACCGGGCCGCTGCATCGCTTCGGGGACTGCAGCTTGCCGCGCTGGAGCGCAGGCGTTGCATCAACGCTTGTTGTGTACGCCAACGAAGGCGCACCGCCACAATAGCGCCGGGACGTGCCCGGGTAAACTCTGATAAATCAAGCACTTACGGCTCAATTGTGGTCCGGACCATTATAAGCAGCAAACCAGCGGCAGCTCCGGCCCCCACAAATGCCGATCCACAGGTGCGTCGGCTGGTGGTGGATGAGGCCGGGGAAGGGCAGCGTCTGGACAACTTCCTCATGCGTCTGCTCAAGGGCGTGCCCAAGACCCATGTGTACCGGGTGATCAGGTCGGGCGAAGTCCGGGTGAACAAGGGCCGGGCCGGGGCCGACACCCGTCTGCTCATCGGCGACGAAGTGCGGGTGCCGCCGGTGCGGGTGGCGCAGCGCCCTGCCGATGCGCCCAAGGCGCCGCCGCGGGAGTTTCCCGTACTGCTCGAGGACGACCACCTGCTGGTGATCGACAAGCCCGCCGGCGTGGCCGTGCACGGCGGCAGCGGCGTGAGCTTCGGTGTGATCGAGCAATTGCGCCAGGCGCGACCGCAGGCTCGGTTTCTTGAGCTGGTGCACCGGCTGGACAAGGAGACCTCGGGCATTCTGCTGTTGGCCAAGAAGCGCAGCGCGCTCACCGCGCTGCAAGAGCAGTTTCGCTCGCGCGAGACGGGCAAGACCTATGCGGCGTTGGTGACCGGTGCCTGGCCGGCCAAGCTCAAGGTCATCGACGTGGCCCTGCACAAGTACCTGGATGCCGCGGGGGAGCGCCGGGTGCGGACGGTGGGCGACGATCACGCCGATGGTCGTCGATCGGTGTCGCTGGTGAAGATCGTTCACAGCTATGAGCACTACAGCCTGCTGGATGTGACGATCAAGACCGGTCGAACCCATCAGATTCGAGTGCACCTGGCCGATGCCGGCCATCCCATCGTCGGCGACGACAAGTACGGCGACTTCGCGCTCAACAAGCAACTCGCGCGCGGCGAAGGCCTGCACGGCCTTCGCTTCGAGCGCATGTTTCTGCATGCGCGGCGCCTGGCCTTTGACCACCCCGCAAGTGGCGAGCGGGTGGAGTTGCAGGCTGCGCTACCGGCCGAATGCGCGACACTGTTGGCCCGCCTGTCCGAGCCGCATTGACTCGACCACCGCAAATGCCCACCCCACGGCCCCGCCGCTTTGACCTGATCGTCTTCGATTGGGACGGCACCTTGTTCGATTCCACTGCGCTGATCGTGCGCTGCATCCAGTCCGCTTGCGCCGACCTTGGCTTGGCGGTGCCCAGCGACGAGCGGGCGGGCTACGTCATCGGCCTGGGCCTGCACGACGCCTTGCAGCATGCCGTGCCGGGCCTGCCGGAGGCACGCTACCCCGAACTCGGTCGGCGCTATCGGCACCACTACTTTGCACGGCAGCATGAACTGGTGCTGTTCCCCGGCACGCTGGACATGCTGCACGCCTTGAAGGCCCGCAACCACTGGCTGGGCGTGGCCACCGGCAAGAGCCGCCGGGGGCTGGACGAGGCCCTGCAATCGGTGCAGCTGCAAGGCATCTTTGATGGCACACGCACGGCGGACGAGACGGCCGGCAAGCCCAACCCGCTGATGCTGCAGCAGCTGATGCGGGAGTTTGGCGCCGCGCCGGAGCGCACGCTCATGATCGGCGACACCACGCACGACCTGCAACTGGCTGCCAACGCGAACACCGCCGGCGTTGCGGTGAGTTTCGGTGCCCACGATGCGGAGTCCTTTGGCGCCCTTGGCCCGCTGCTGGTGGCCCACAGCACGGCCGAACTGCATGAATGGCTCGTTGCCAATGCCTGAGCCCTCATCGGCCGTGTCCGCAGTCGACTCCAGTCCGCTTCAGCATCAGCTGTGCGAGTCGGGTGCCCTGCAGGAGCGAGGCCTGGCGCATGTGTTTGACGTGTTGGTCTGGCGTCAGCCGGCGCGGGCATTTGCCATGCGCTTCGATGGGCGGGTGGTGGCCTACGTGAATCGATGTGCCCATGTGCCGGTCGAGTTGGACTGGCAGCCCGGCCAGTTTCTCGACATCGACCGACGCTGGATCCTGTGCACGATGCACGGCGCGGCCTACGAGCCCGCAAACGGGCGCTGCGTTGGAGGCCCATGTGGACAAGGCAAGCTGATGCCCATCACCACGCGTGAGGAGGACGGGCTGGTGTATTGGTATCCTTCCCCCGACATCCAGGCTGTTGCCTGCGATGGTCCCAAGACCATTGAAAGCCGACCATGAATCCGCAGGACGATGCTGCCGCTGCTGCACCAGCGCCCCTTCCGCCTTCACCGCCCGAGGCTGCGCCGGCAGGTGCGCCTGTTCTGGCTGCGGGCTCGTCCACCGCGTCGGCAGAGCCGGTGCTCCAGCCAGCGGTTCAGCGATCGCTCGAGAGTCTGGCGCGGGAGCTGCTGGACGATCGCCGAGCAGAACGTCGGTGGCGCGTGTTCTTCCGCATGGCCTGGCTGGGCCTGGTGGTGGCGGTGGTGTGGGCGGCTTTTGCGCAGCGCGGTCACAGCTCGGCCCCTACCGGCCCGCACACGGCCTTGGTGGAGGTGCGCGGTGAGATTGCCGCGGGCACCGAAGCCAGCGCCGAACAACTGATTGCGGGTCTGAAGGCGGCGTTCGAGGACCACGGCGCGCGCGCCGTGGTCATCCGCATCAACAGCCCTGGCGGCAGCCCGGTGCAAGCGGGCATCGTCAACGACGAAATCCGTCGGCTGAAGGCCCTGCACAAGAAGAAGGTGTACGCGGTGGTGGATGAGATGTGTGCATCCGGGGCTTACTACATTGCAGTGGCCGCCGACGAGATCTTCGTCGACAAGGCCAGCCTGGTCGGCTCCATCGGCGTGCTGATGGACGGCTTCGGCTTCTCAGGCCTGATGGACAAGCTGGGCGTCGAGCGGCGCCTGCTCACCGCTGGCGAAAACAAGGGCATGCTCGACCCGTTCTCACCGCAGAACGCGCGCCACAAGGCCTATGCCCAGGCCATGATCGACCAGATCCACCAGCAGTTCATCACGACGGTGCGCGAAGGCCGCGGCAAGCGCCTGAAGGAAACCCGGGACACGTTCTCCGGGCTGTTCTGGAATGGCGAGGAGGCCATTCGTCAGGGCCTGGCCGACCAGATCGGCACGCTCGACCACGTGGCGCGCGATGTGGTGCAGGCCGAAGAGGTGATCGACTACACGCTGAAGGAAAACGTGGCCGAGCGGCTGGCCAAGCGTTTTGGCGCCTCCATCGGTGAAGGCATGTGGCGCGCCGCCATGGCTGGCGCACGCCTGCGCTGACGCTGTACGTGCGGGCCGATCTCGTGTCCAAGGTCGCGTCTTGGGCGTCGGCCGACATTGTTGCCTTCCAGGCCCTGGTCCATACTGCCCGGCGACGCTTCAGACACGATCCGGGGAGAACCGATGAGCCGTTCGCAATCGCTGTGGGTTTCGATGCTGGTGCTGGCCAGCCTGGTGTTGGGAGCCTGTGGCAAGAATGAGGCCGACGTCCTGGCTTCGGCCAAGGCGTCCCTCGAAAAGCGCGACACCAAGGTTGCGACCATCGAGCTGAAGAGCCTGCTGCAGAAGCACCCCGACTCGGGCGAGGCCCGTTTCCTGCTGGGCCGGGCGCTGCTGGAATCGGGCGACCTGGCCGCGGCGGAGGCCGAACTCAACCGTGCGCTGGAAAACAAGTTCTCCGATGAGGCCGTGGCGCCCGTCATGGCGCAGGTGCTCTTGGGTCTTCGGCAGTACCGCAAGCTGACCGATCGCTACGCCAAGTTCGAAGTGGCCGACTTCCAAGGCGCCACCTTGTTGAAGGTGGCGCTGGGCATGGCCTACGCCGCTCAAGGCCAGAAGGACGAGGCGCAAGCGTCCATCCGGCGTGCCTTGGAGATCAAGCCCGACTCGCCGGAGGCCAACGTGGCCCAGGCGCGCTTGTTGGCCAGCGATGGCAAGGCCGACGAGGCACTGAAGGTGCTGGATGCGCTGCTGGCCAAATCACCTGCCAGCACCGAGGCCTGGCACCTCAAGGGGGCCCTGTTGCAGCAGGCCAAGGGCGACCTGGCCGGTGCGGCGCAGGCTTACCGCAAGGAACTGGAGCTGCGCAACGACCTGCCCGAGGCCCACGCCGCATTGATTGCCCTGGCTTTCGCACAGCGCGACACCGACGCCGCGGCCAAGCAGGTCGACGAGTTGAAGAAGGTCTTGCCCAACCACCCGCAGACCAAGTATTTCGAAGCGCAGGCGGCATTTGCCAAGGGCGAGTACACGAAGGTGCGTGAACTGCTGCAACCCTTGTTGCGGGCCGCGCCCGAGCACGTGGGCCTGCTGCACCTGGCCGGGGCCACCGAGTTCAAGCTCGGTGCCACGGCGCAGGCCGAGACCTACCTGTCCAAGGCGATCCAGCTGGCGCCCAACTTCGTCGGGGCGCGCCGCGTGATGGCGCAGGTCTATCTGAGGGCGCAACAGCCGGGCAAGGTGCAGGCGGTGCTCAAACCCATCGTCGACGCCGGCAAGGCCGACTCCGAGGCCTTGTCGCTGCTCGCCCAGGCCGCGGCCATGCAGGGCGACACCAAGTCCGCCGATGACTACTTCGCGCGTGCTGCCAAGCTCAAGCCCGAGGACACCCGCATCCGAGCGGCCCAAGCGCTTGGACAGGTGGCCCGTGGCAATGCCGACACCGCCTTCGTCGAGCTGGAATCGCTGGCCGCGGCCGATAAGGGCTCTGCGGTGGACTTGGCGCTGATCAGCGCCCACATCCGCCGCAACGAGTTGCCGGCAGCGCTCAAGGCGATCGACGCGCTGGACAAGAAGCAGCCCAACAGTGCCGTGGCGCCCAACCTGCGCGGCCGCGTGCTCTTGCAGCAGAAGGACGCGGCCGGTGCGCGCAAGAATTTCGAACAAGCCCTGGTGCGCGAACCCAAGTTCGTGGCGGCTGCGGCAGCGCTCGCAGCCATGGACCTGGTCGACAAGAAGCCGGACGCCGCCAAGGGCCGCTTCGAAGCGGTGCTCAAGGCCGATCCGAAGAACGCGCAGGCCATGATGGCGATGTCCGAACTGGCGGCACGTGCAGGGGACAAACCCGAGCAGGTGCTGAAGTGGATCAACGATGCCGTGGCAGCCGAACCCACCAACCCGGCACCTCGGCTGTTGCTGGTGGACACCCACTTGCGTGCACGTGACTTCAAGGCCGCCGCCGCTGCAGCGCAGACCGCCGTGGCAGCGATGCCGGACAACGCCGATCTGCTCGACAAGCAGGCCCGTGTGCTGATGGCCTCGGGCGACGCCCAGCAGGCAGTGAGCAAGTTCGCGCGCATCACGCAGATGCGCCCGACCTCGGCGGCTGCCTTCGTCAACCTGGGCGAGGCTCAGCTGTCGGCCAACGACCTGGACGGGGCCGCCCGCGCCGCGCGCAGTGCCCTGGATCTGGCGCCGACCGCATTGCCCGCGCAGAAGCTGGCGATCAGCGTGGCCGTGAAGCAGAAGCGTTGGAAGGAGGCCCTGGCCTTGGCTCGCACCATGCAGACGGCCCAGCCGACCGACGCAACCGGCCTGCTGGTCGAAGGTGAAATCGAACTGGAACAGAAGAACTTCGACAACGCCATCACCGCCTTTCGCAAAGCCACCACCCTGGCAGCGCCAGGCCAGGCGCCTGCGCGGCTGCACATGGCCCTGCTGCAGGCCAAGCGCGACGCGGACGCCACCAAGTTCGCCGACACCTGGGTGGCATCGCATCCGAAGGACGGGCTGTTCATCTACCACCTTGGCGATGTGGCGCTGGGGCGCAACGATCTCGCGGGCGCCGAGCGCCGCTACAACGAGGTGCTGAAGCTGCAGCCCGAGCATGCGCTGGCGCTCAACAACGTGGCCTGGCTGATGGTCCAACAGAAGCGCAGCGGTGCGGTGACGCTGGCCGAGCGCGCAGTGAAGGCCGCGCCGAACCAACCGCCGTTGATGGACACGCTGGCCCTGGCGCTGGCGGCCGAGTCGCAGTTGCCCAAGGCGCTGGAGGTGCAGAAGAAGGTGGTCGAGATGGCACCTCAGGCGCCGTCCTTCCGCTTGAACCTCGCCAGGATGCTGCTTCAGGCGGGCGAGAAGTCGGCGGCGCGCACCGAACTGGAGAAGCTCGAGAAGCTCGGCCAGGCCTTTGCGGGGCATGCCGAGGTGGCCGAGCTGCTGAAGAAGGCCAGTTCATGACGACTCGACACTGATCGTCCGTGCGGCTTCAGGCATCCGCTGGGCCGCCCGGTCTCGCCTGACCACAACGGATGGTGTGGCCGGCGCCGCCAGGCCCCGGCACACCCTCAGTGCGCCGGCAGCACCGGGCCGCCTTCGCGCTTGTACGCCACCACGTGGTCGAGTTGCAGGCGTATGCCGATGCGTTCGCCGATGGCATGGTCATGGTGCGACGGCACCAACGACAACACGGCGGCGCCGCTGTCCAGTCGCAGGGTGTAGAGAAACGCCGCACCGCGGAAGGCCTTGCTCAGCACCTCGGCAGTGACCGGGCTGGCGTCGTCGTGCACCACGTCGTCCGGACGCAGCAGCACGTCGACCTGGCAGCCATCGGGGCACAGGTCGCCGTGCTCGGTGCAGCGCACGGGCTCGGTGCTTTGCACGGTACCCAACTCCATTCTGACGCGTCCGGATCCGGACACCACACCGGGCAGGAACGCGCCTTGCCCGACGAAGTCCGCCACAAAGCGATTGGCCGGCTGGTGGTAGAGCACATAGGCGCTGGCCCATTGCTGGATGCGTCCGTCACTCATGATGCCGATCTCGTCGGCGATGGCAAAGGCCTCGTGCTGATCGTGCGTGACCATCAGCGCCGTCGTGCCCGTGGCCTTGAGCAACAGGCGCAGTTCACTCCCGAGCCGCTCGCGCAGCTCGATGTCCAGGTTGGCGAAAGGCTCGTCCAGCAACAGCAGGCGTGGTGCCGGCGCCAGTGCGCGCGCCAGGGCCACCCGTTGCTGCTGCCCGCCGGACAGCTCGTGCGGATAGCGCCGAGCCGTGTGCGCCAGGCCCACCGTCTCCAGCATCTGGCGCACCCGAGCGGGCGCGTCGGACCGTCCCTGCAGACCAAAGCCCACGTTGTCGGCGACGCTCAGGTGCGGGAACAGCGCGTGGTCCTGGAACACCATGCCGATGCGGCGCTGCTCGGGCGGCACCATCAGGCCAGCGCGGCTGACCACTTGGCCATCGAGCGCGATGCTGCCGTCCAGGACGGGCTCGAAGCCCGCCACCGCGCGCAGCACCGTGGTCTTGCCACAGCCCGACGGCCCCAGCAGGCAGCCGATGCTCCCGGCCGGCAAGGTGAACGACAGGCCCTGCACGACGGACTTGCGGCCATAGGCGACGGCGATGCGATCGATCACGAGCCATGGTGTGGGAAGGCGCATGGCGCCGATGATACGGGTGGCCCAGGCCCGGGCCACGGCCAACTGGCGGGCGTCGATACACTGCAGCGACCCCATGCCCGCCGTCCTGTCCGCCACCCGTTTCCGCTCGGCCAGCCCCTGGTTGCTGTTCATGGCGCTGCTCACGGCCGCGTTGGTGTTGGTGCCGCTTCTGTCGGTCGGATTGAACGTGTTTTCAGGGGGGACGACGGGCACCTGGGCGCACCTGTCCAGCACCGTGTTGCCCGACTACGTCGTGGCCACGCTGTGGCTGTGCTTCGGTGTCGGATCGGGCGTGGCGGCGCTCGGCGTGGGGTCGGCTTGGTTGGTCACTCGCCACGAGTTCCCGCTGCGGCGTCACTTCGAATGGGCGCTGGTGCTGCCCTTGGCCATGCCGGCGTATGTGGCGGCCTATACCTACACCGACTTTCTGCAGTACGTGGGGCCGCTGCAGACGGGCCTGCGCCACGCCTTTGGCTGGCAGCGCGCCGACTATTGGTTCCCGGAGGTGCGCAGCACCGGCGGTGCGGTGCTGATGTTCACGCTGGTGCTGTACCCCTACGTGTACCTGCTCACCCGCACGGCCTTGCTGGAGCGCGCCGGTGGGCTGGTCGAGGTGGCGCGATCGATGGGGCTCACGCCCTGGCAGGGCTTCGTGCGCATCTCGCTGCCGCTGGCCCGGCCGGCCATTGCGGCCGGTGTGGCGCTGGCACTGATGGAAACCTTGGCCGACTACGGCACGGTGTCCTACTTCGCCGTGCAGACCTTCACCACCGGCATCTACCGTGCCTGGTTCTCCTTGGGTGACCGAACCGCAGCGGCCCAGCTGGCCATGGCCTTGCTGGGCTTCGTGGTGCTGGTGCTGGCCTTTGAGCACCTGTCGCGTGGGCGGGCGCGCTTCGACGACACCACGCTGCGCCGCAGCGGCACGCCACGCCTGCCGCTGCGGGGCGTGCGAGCGGTGCTGGCGATGCTGGCCTGCAGTCTGCCCCTGCTGTTGGGTTTCCTGCTCCCGGCCGGACTGTTGTTGCGCATGGCGCTCGTGGAGGGTGATGCCCAGTTCGGTGCGCGCTTCATCACCCTGGCGCGCAACAGCGTGCTGGTGGCCGGAACCACGGCCGTGCTGGCGGTGATGCTGGCCTTGCTGCTGGGCTATGCGGCCCGCGTGAACCGTGGGGCCGGCATGCGCTGGGCGCATCGTGTTGCAGGCCTTGGCTACGCCTTGCCGGGCTCGGTCATTGCCGTCGGTGTGCTGATCCCGGTGACTCGGCTGGACCACCTTTTGGCCACGGGGCTGAAGCAGGCCTTCCAGATCGACTCGGGCCTGTTGCTCACCGGCACCATCGCCGCGCTGGTGTACGCGTGCCTGGTTCGTTACTTGACAGCGGCCGTGCAGGCCGTGGATGCCGGCCTGGGCCGCATCACGCCGCAGATGGACCAGGCCGCGCGCAGCCTGGGACACACGCCGGCCCAAACCTTGCGCCGCGTGCACCTGCCGCTGCTGCGTGGCAGCTTGCTCACGGCGACGCTGCTGGTGTTCATCGACGTGATGAAGGAACTGCCCGCCACCTTGGTGATGCGGCCTTTCAACTTCGACACCCTGGCCACGCAAGCCTACACGCTGGCCTCCGACGAGCGCCTGGCGGAGGCCAGCACGGCAGCGCTGGCCATCGTGGCGGTGGGGCTGTTGCCGATGCTGGTGCTGTGCCGGCAGATTGCGCAAGGACAGCGCGTCAGCGTCTCCTGATTGCGCGCCTCATGGCGTGCAAGGCTGCTGCCGTGAAGGGCCGGCGCCGGCTACTTCCAGCCTGCGCGGTCGAACACCTTCTGGGCCAAGGTGGTGGTTTTCGACAGCTCGCCGATGGGCAACGCATCGGCCTTGAAGGTGCCCAGGGCGCTCAGCGCAGGGTTGGCGATCTTGACGCTGGCCACCACTGGCCACTCATTGTTGCCGTCGGCAAAGTAGGCCTGGGCCTCGTTGCTGGCCAGGTACTCCAGGAACTGGACCGCTGCTTCGCGGTTCGGCGCGTGCTTGAGCACGCCGGCACCGGACACGTTGATGTGCGTGCCCCAGCTCGCCTGGTTCGGCCAGACCACGCCGACGGCCGCCATGGCCTGCTGGTCCTCGGCCTTGGTGCTGCGCATCATGCGCGCCAGGTAGTAGGTGTTGGACAGCGTCACGCCGCACTCACCCGCCGCCACGGACTTGATCTGGTCGGTGTCGCCACCCTTCGGCGCGCGCGCGAAGTTGGCCACCAGGCCCCTGGCCCAGGCCTCGGTCTTCGCTTCACCATCGTGGGCGATCAATGCTGCACCCAACGACAGGTTGTAGGGGTGCGAGCCCGAGCGCCCGCACACCTGGCCTTTCATGGCCGGGGCGGCGAGGTCGGCATAGCTCTGCACGGCTTCGCGCTTGACGGCCGACTTGTTGTAGACGATCACCCGCGCCCGAGTGGAAAACGAGAACCAGGTGGGCGTGCGCAAGGTGGCCGGAATGCGTTCTTCGAGCAGCTTCGAGCGCACGGGTTGGAACAGACCAAGCGCGTCGGCGACTTCCAGCCGGGCGGCGTCCACCGTGATCAGCACGTCGGCCGGGCTGGCACTGCCCTCGTTGCGGATGCGCTCGACCAGTTCGTCTTCCTTGCCATCGAGCCGGTTGATGCGGATGCCCGTGGCCTTGGTGAAGTTGGCGTACAGCGCCTCGTCGGTCTGGTAGTGCCGGGCCGAATACAGGTTGAGCTGCCTGGTTTGCGCCTGGGTGTTCGGACTGAGCAGCCCCAGAGCAATGAGGGTCGGCAGCAAGGTCAGCAAGCGTTGGCGTGTCATGGTGATTCAGGACTTCAAGTGGTGAATGCCTGCATCATAACAAGAATCATTCGCAATTGAAGGCCTTTGCGCCAAGGCTCGCTTCGGGCTCACAACCAACCCGCACGCCGGAAGCGCCACCACATCACGCCGCAGATGCCGCCGATCCAGGCCAGCGCGGCGGGGTAGCCCCAAGGGTGTTTCAGCTCCGGCATGTTTTGGAAGTTCATGCCCCACACTCCGACGAAGAAGGTGGCCACCGCGAAGATGCCGGCCCAGGCCGCCAGGCGCTTGGTGACCTCGGATTCCTCGATGGTGACCATCGACAGGTTCACCTGGATGGCGGTGCCGATCGTGTCGCGGATCGCGTCGATGGAAGTCAGCAGCCGGGCCAGGTGGTCGTACACATCGCGGAAATACTCGCCACTGGCGCTGCACACCGCGGGCACGCGCCCGCCGTAGAGCTTGCCCGTGGCGTCCATCAGCGGCGCAACGGCATGGCGCAGCATCATCACCTTGTGCTTCAGGTCGTACAGCCGCTCGGTGTTGGCGCGGCCCGAGCCGCGGTGGAAGATCTGGCCCTCGATGGCCTCCAACTCGGTTTCCAGCGCGTCAACGATGGGAAAATAACGATCAACCACCGCGTCCATCAGCGCGTACAGCACGAAGCCGGAGCCCTGGCCCAGCAGGTGCGGCTCGCGCTCACAGCGTTGGCGCACGCCGAGAAAACCCTGGGTGCTGCGATTGCGCACCGACAGCACGAAGTTGCGGCCCACGAACACGTTCACCTCGCCCACCCGCAGCTCGTCCGTCGGGCTGAATTCCACCAGGTGCAGCACCGCGAACAAGGTCTCGCCGTACTCCTCGATCTTGGGCCGTTGGTGGCCATGGCGGGCGTCTTCGACCGCCAGGTCGTGCAGGCCGAACTCCTCCTGCATCTGCGCCAGTTCGTCCGTGTCGGCATCGCGCAGCGCCACCCAGACGAAGCAGTTGGCCTGGGCGAGGTAGTCGCTGACCTCCGCCACGGGGATGTCGGCCAGCTTGTGGCCATCGCGGTAGGCGACGCAGTTGATCAGCATGGCGTGTCCAGGGACGAGGGCAGTGAGCGCTGGGCCGACGACTCAGTGTCCGTGCTGCGAATGTCCGTGGCCATGATCGGGCTCGTGATCATGGGCGCAACCCGGGCCGTGAACATGGATCGGCGCGGCGTTCGGCGTGCCAACCGTCGGGTGGGCGTGGTCATGCCCATGGTCATGCCCGTGTTCATGGACCTGGCCATGTGAATGGCCGTGGTCGTGTCCGGCGCTGCCATAGGCACCGCCCTCGGGCTCGAAGGCCTCGTTCGATTCGCTGACGATCAGGTGCTGCTGCCGCAACATGTCGGCCAGCACATGGTCGGGTTCGAGCAGCAGGCGGTCGGGCGCCAGTTGCAGCGCCACATGGCGATTGCCCAGATGGTAGGCGGCGCGCAGGAGGTCGAACGGGCTGCCATGGTGCACACAATGGCGCACCACCAGCACCGGCTGCGGGGCGGCATGCACCACGATCAGCGAGCCATCCTCGGCCACCAGCACGTCGCCGCCGCGCACGGCGGTGCCGCGGGGCAAGAACACGCCGAGCGGCCGGCCTTGCGAGTCGGTGGCGTCGAAACGGCTCTTCTGGCGCACGTCCCAGTCGAGTTCGACATGCGCGGCCCGCTTGACCAGCACGCCGGCCAGGCCGCGGCCACCAGGGATGAGTTTGTTGATCGTCAGCATGGCGCGATTGTCTCGCGCTTCGCGGCGCAGTTGGCCCTCAGAACTCCACCACGTCCATCTCGAGGTGCCGATCGGCCAGCGCCGCACGTGCATTGGCGGCCTGACGTTGGTTGGCAAAGGGCCACCAACTCACTCGCCAGCCCTGTGCCGATTGGTGCAGCGAGGTCTCAACGGCCACCGGATGGTGTACCCGCGAGGCTTCCTCGCGCACAAGGCGCAGCAAGGCCTGCGCCTGCGCGCCCGAGCGGATCGGCGCACTCACCAGGGCGAAGCGTTGTGCGGACTCGACCTGCGCCGCCCGCGCCAACTGCGGCCGCAGGCTGGGCACGATGGATCGCGGCGGTGCACTGGCCGATTCCGATCCCCCCGGGTCGGCGGCCTCCGGCGCCCTGGGCTCGGACGATCGCCCCGCGGCGGCATGTTCGCCACCATCATTGACGCCGGCTGCCAGCTGCGTGGACGCCGCGGTCGAAGCACTGGCGTCGTGCTGGCCGGGTGCGGCGCCACTGGCCGCCAGGTCGGCGCTGGCCGTCGAGGCCCCCGCCGGGGCGGAGGCCAGGACCGGCGGCCGCGACGCCGCCTCTGCGCTGCTGGCCAGCGAGCCGGCGGCCGAAGCCGAGCTTGCAGCGATCGGCGCCGAGGCAGCCTGGGCTTGCGCCAGCGCGGCGCGATGTCCAGCGTGTCGCCCCAATGCCCAGGCGGCGGTGCTCAGGCAGACGAGCCCAACGCCGGCCAGCGCGGCGGCGCGCTGGCGATCCCACAGCCTCGGCCCTGCGACACGCGGCTTCGGGCCTGAACCGATGAGCAGGCGGTGGCGCCGTGTTCCGTCGTCGATGCTGGCGGTGAACAACACGCGGTCGGCGCGTCCTTGGTGACCTTGGTCGGCCGCGCGGTGTTGCAGGTCGCGTTCCAGTTCCGCCGCGCGCATTGGCCATGGCTCGCCCGGCGGGAGCTGGGTCAGGCCATGCTGCATCGCGAAGGCGGCGAGGCCCTTCACGCCCAGCTCGGGCACCAGATTCTCGGAGAACAGGCGCGTCGGACCAGCGCTCTCGCCGCGGCGACGCTGGAGGCGCTGCAACAGGCGTTGCCACCACGGAAGATGCACTGCGCCGTTCAGGGGAGGATCGCCCGCGCTGGCGGCCAAGGGGGACGGCTCGACACGGTCGTCGTGTATCGCGCCAAGGCCAGGCGAGTGGACCGCGACCTGCTCGGCGCCATGCACCCACGGCTCGGCGTGGTCGGCGGCGGGTTCGGCCACCGGCGAGTCGGTCGCGGCAATGTCGTCGAGCGCCAGATCCACCGCGCCGGCGGCCGCCGGCACGGGCTCCGGTGGCGCGTCCTCGATCGAAACCACCACCTCGGCGCTGCCCCAGTCGTCCGTCTCGGATGCCGTCGCGGTCTGGTCCCCGGTCGTGGTCATGAGAGTGTCGTGCGCCATGGGCGCGCCGGTGGCGACGGGTGCGGGCTCGCCCAACGGCTCGGCGGCCACCAGCGATTCATCGGCCTCGCGGGCCAACGCCGTTTGACGCACCACCTCGGGCACCACCTCGGGCATCGGCTCGGGCGTAGGCGGTGCCGCGGATGGCGCCGGGGCGGGATCGACCTCCAGACCGGGTGCGCGGCCCTTGGCAGCAAAGGGCAGGACCACCAGCCCGACATGGCGCACCTGCGCCGCCGTGATGCGTCGCGCCAGCGGATGTCGGTTGTGCCAGGCCACGACCCGGTTGACGACCTCGGGTCTGGGCGCAGCGAATGCTTTGTCATCGATCATGCGGCCACCTTGCGCAGCTGCTGCGCTTCAGGGCTCGAGGCCACCGGCGGGATGGACTCGTGCCGAGCACCCACTCTAGCCAGACAACCAACGGGCCGATCGGTGGAAAAGGCCGGTGTCCGCGGTGCGACTGGCCGCTCTGGGGGCGGTTTGCGGCCACGGCGCACGGGTCATGCCCGGCATGACCGAGCCTTCAGGGCAAGGGCGACCAGGGAACGCGCAGCAGACCGTCACCGGGCACCCGGTGCATCCGGCCGCTCCAAGCCAGCCACATGCCGCCGTGCGGCGCGGCCAGGCCGGGTGTCACCTGCAGCAGCACCTCGGCGCCGTCGCGCCGCAAGGTGTAGCTCAGGCGCCCGTGCGCGGTGCGCAGGCCGGTCACGCCCACCGGGCCCTGGTTCAGCCAGTCTGGCGGCACGCCGGCGGCGAGCACCAGGGCTTGGTCACTGTCGCGTTCGAAGGCCAGCAGATCGAGCGCGGAGCGGACGAAGTCCGACGAAATCCAGGCGTGCGGCATGTCGCCGATGAAGCGCGGCTCGCGCGGCAAACGACCCACGACCTCGGCCCATTGGTTCCAGCCGGCCGGGCGTTGATCGGCGAAGAAGAAGTCGAGCATGGCCAACGCGCGCTCGGCTTGGCCCAGGCGAACCAACGCCGAGACCGAGCGCAACTCATAGGGCGTGTAGTCCTGCCAGTTGCTGCGCTCGCGACGCAACTGCGACTCGTCCCAATAGCGTTGCCAGGTGGCGTCCAAGGTGGCCCGGCTGACCAGCTCCTCTGCCCCCGCCGGGCTGAAGATCATGGTGCTGGAGGTGGGGTCGAAGTCGCCCAGCTCGGCGGCGCCGGGCAGGTGATCGATGTGCTTCGCGCGCATCGTTGTGGCGATGGACGCGGCCAGCTCGCGTTTGAACTCGTCAAGCTGGGCCTGCAGCTCCTCCGCCCGCTGTGTTTGGCCCAGCACGCGGGCCAGCACCGCGGCGTCGCGCCAGCCGGCCAGCGCCCAAAAGTTGTCCCAATGGCTGTGCATGGGCTTGGCCGAGTAGCCCTCGTGGCTGATGGACGCGGGCATCGTGCCGAAGTTCGCTTCTCGACCGGGTTGCCGGTTGGCGTCGCTGCGTTCGGACTGTCGCAGCTGCTCCATGTAGCGGGCCGCGGCGTCCACCTTGGGCCACAGCGCGCTCAGCTCGGCGCGGTCCTGGGTGTGGCGCCACAACTCGGCCACGGCATGGATGAATTCGCCATGGCTGTCGTTCTCGGCCACCGGGTCGGCGCCGCGTCGATCCACGCAGCAGGGCACCTTGCCGTTGGCGAACAGGTGTCCGGCGAACCAGTGCACGAAGTCGCGAGAGGCCTGCACCTCGCCCAGGCGCAGCAGGCCGCTGACCATCATTGCACCGTCGCGAATCCAGCTGCGCGCATAGCTGCGTGTGCCTGGTTGCAGGGCCGGGCCGTCGCGCTGCATCAGGATGTGGGCCAACGCGCTGCGCAGTGAATCGTGCAGCGGCTGCGCCTGTGGCGGCAACGTGAAGCCCACCTGGTTCAGGCGCGCCTGCCATTGGTTGGCCACGGTCTCCACCGCCGCAGCAACGGCGGCCGAGTCTGCGGGCACCGGCGCGTTGCCGGCCAAAGGCAGCGCCAGGTGCACGCTGCGCGACTCGCCCGGCGCCAGATCCAGCGCCCACAGCAGACGGCCGCTGGCCAGCCCTGTGGCGTCGGTGACCTTGGGCGCCGATGGGGCGGTCACTTTGCGAGCTGCTTGTTTGCCCATCGCCAGCACTTCGGCCTGGTCGAATGCGGCCAGCTGCACCTCGGTCGGCGCATCGATCGCGTGCAGCCAGGGCCGGGCATTCACCTGCAGCGTGCGGCTCGACCAGGCCAGTTGCTTCACCGCGGCAAAGCCGCCGGGGGTATTGAGGAATTGCTGCGGTGGGTTCACCTGCCAAGGCCGCAACGCCAGCACCAGCGCGGGCCTCTGGCGCACCGTCCCCGTGTTGGTGACGGTGTAACGAACCAGCAGTTGCGCCGATTCGGACGTGCCACTGGCTGCAGCGGCCACGTGCAGCGCCAGGCCCGCGAACTGCCAGTCGACGCGCGGAATCGGCAGGTACCCACCGTGCAGGCTCGTGCGCGCGCTGCTGGTGTCGGCCCAACCCAGCAGCCGGCCGTCCTCGGTGCGCAGCAAGGGCTCGATCGACGGGCCTGCCCGCGCAGGTTCGACGGCGCCGTCTTCAGAGATCAGCGCGGCGTGCGCGCCGCCGCCGTCGGTGCCCACCACGGTCCAGTAGCTTTGCTCGCCGTGGAAGCCGCGCGGGAAGTGGCTGCGTGGGGCCCGGGCGGCCAGATCGCGGAGCAGGGCGTTGCGGTCAGGCCACTCGGTGGGGCCGGCGTGGCGCAATTCGGCCACGCGCGAGCGCGAGGCGACGCGCACGAATCGCGCCTCCTGCTCGGGCAACCAAACGGCCTGCCCATCGCGTCGACTGCCGCGCAAGGTGTGCACGGTGCGCCAGCGGTGACCGTCGTCGGACAGTTGCAGCTGTGCATCCCGGGGCCGATCAGTGGCAGCCCAGCGCCACACCACGCCGTTCAGCTCTTGCGGCACGCCCAGGTCCAGCAGCGCGCCGAATGCGCCCAGCGTGAGCTTCGGTACTGGAGCCGTGGGCGGTGCCGGCAGGTCGTGCAGGGCAAGTCGTTCGAAGCACAGCCGCCCGCTGCCGCCTGCGCGCCCACTGGCCACCACCAGCTCGATGGCGGCGGCCTGGCGCAAGACCTTGTCCTGCGTTGGTCCCCAGGCGAATTCGATCTGCCGTTGGCGAATGCGCAGCGTGCGGCTGCGCGCGGGCGGCTCGAAATCCGGCCGGTTCATCCACCAGACGTTGTCGCCGCTGGCGTCCACCAGCTTGAGCTGGAAGGCATTGGCGTGGGCCTGGCCATGCAGCCGCAAGCTGAAGGCGTAGTGCGCCGGCAACTGCAGCGGCAACGCGCGGCGCATCACCGCGTAGCCGGACACGCGGCCGAAGTCGTAGTGCAGGCAGGTGCCGCGCCCAAGTGAGTCGCGCTCGACGCGCGCGCTGACCTGGTCGCTGGCCTGCGCCTGCCAGTGCGAGGCATCGCGAAAGTCGTCGAGCACGCGCACCTGTTCAGCATGCGCCGAGCCCATCGCCAGCACCGCCAGCGGGGCCAAGCAAGGGCGCAAGAGCCGCAGGCTCCAGCCCAGCAAGCAGCCGCCACGGAACCGGCTCTGCCGGGCCGTCGGCCGCCCCCCTGGGGGGGACGCGGCGAAGCCGCTCCGGGGGGGGATCACTTGATGCTGCCCATCATCAAGCCTTGCATGTAGTGCTTCTGCAGCGCCAGGAAAAGCACCAGCACCGGCAGCACCGTGACCACCGCACCGGCCATCATCAGCTCGCTGTCCTGCACGTGCTCTCGCGACAGCGAGGCCAGCGCCACCGGCAGCGTGTGCAGCTGTCCATCGGTGAGCACGATCAACGGCCACATGAAATCGTTCCAGCTGCCGAGGAAGCCAAACACCGCCAGCGTCACCACCACCGGCTTGAGCATGGGCAGCACCACCTGGAAGAAGATGCGCCACTCGCCAGCGCCGTCGATGCGCGCGGCCTCGATGAGCGCATCGGGGATGCTGCGTGCGTACTGCCGCACCATGTAGATGCCGAAGATGCCCGCCAGGCCGGGCAGCACCACGCCGGCCCAGGTGTTGACCAGGCCCATCTGCTTGAGCATCAGGTACAGCGGCATCATCGCCACCTGGCCCGGGATCACCAGCGCGGCCATCAAGGCCTGGAAGGTGGCATCGCGCCCCTTGAACTTGAGCTTGGCGAAGGCATAGCCGGCCATCACGTTGAACGACAGCGAACCCAGCGTGAGCGCACTGGCCACGATCAGGCTGTTGACAAAGTAGCGGCCCATGCCGGCCTGCGCGAACAGCTGCACGTAGTTGGCCAGCGTGGGGTGGGCCGGCAGCAGCGGCGGCGGGTAGCTGCTGGCCTCGCCAGGCTGCATGAAGCTCACGCTCAGCATCCACAGCAAGGGCGCGATCGCGAAGAAGGCCGCCAGGGCCAGCGCGAGGTTCACGCCAATGGCGGCCGGGTCGCGGCGACGCTTCGGGGCTGTCATGCCGACGCCGCCTCTTCGGTGCCACGTCCCAACCGGTTCATGGCCTGCGTCACCACCACCATCAACACGAACAGCACGAAGGCCACGGCGGAGGCCTGGCCCAGGTTCCACCAGCGGAAGCCCTCTTCATACATCAGGTACAGCACCGACACCGTGCTTTGCAGCGGGCCGCCCTGCGTCATCACGTAGGGCTCGGCAAACAGCTGGAAGTAGCCCGCCATGGTGAGCACGCTCACCATCAGCAGCGTGGGGCCCAACATGGGCAGCGTGATGTGGCGGAACTGCGCCCAGCGCCGCGCGCCGTCGATGCGCGCGGCCTCGTACAGCTCGTCGGGAATGGCCTGCAGCGCGGCCACGAAGATGATCATGTTGGCGCCAAAGTTCTTCCACACTGCAAAGACCACGATGGCGGGCATGGACCAGTGCGGGTCACCCAGCCAATCGACGGGGGCCATCCCGAGGTGACCCAGGCCGCTGTTGATCAGGCCGTAACGCACGTGGAACAGGTAGCGCCAGATCACCGCCACGGCCACCAGCGTGGTGACCACGGGCGCGAACAGGGCCGTGCGAAAGAAGGGCTTGAAGCGCGCCAGCGGCGACTGCAGCAGCACCGCGCAGCCCAGCGACAGGGCTATGGACAGCGGCACGCCCAACACCACGAACTCGAGCGTGTTGAGCAAGGCCTTCCAGAACAGTGGCAGGCTCAGCACCTGGGCGTAGTTGCGCAGGCCGGCGAAGCGCAGGTTGCGCAGGTCGGCCAGCGCGTACAGGTCGAAATCGGTGAAGCTCAGTGCCAGGCCGGCGGCCACCGGCAACAGGAAGAACAGGCCGATCACCGCCAGCGCGGGGGCGACGAACATCCAGCCGGCCAGGCTGCGGGGCTTCATGCTTTCCTCTCCAGCATCCATCGCCGCTTTTCAAGGAAGACGTCGGCACGTGCGTCCAGGGCGGTGCCCATCTGCAGCGGCGACAGGCGTTCGGCCACAGCGCGGTTGGCCAGCAATTGCATCTCCTGCGCGATGCGTTCCCACTCGGGCACAGCGGGTGCGGGCTGGACGCGCTCAAGCTGTTGCGCAAAGGCGCGAGACTTGTCGTCCTCGATCAAGGGGCGCCCATCGGTGCCGGGGCGCTGCCAGGTGCTGCGCCGCGGCGGCAAGTTGCCGGTCAGGGCATGGAAGCGCTGCTGCGTGGCCGGTCTGGCCAGCCAGGCCAGCAGCTTCAAGGCGTCCTGATGTCGCTTCGAACGTTGGAATACCACCAGGCTGGCGCCACCGGCGGTGGAAGCGCCCGGGCCGTTGGGTCCGGGCAACGGGGCCGTGGCCCAATCGGCGCGGCGGGCTGCGCCCAGGCGCCGGTCCAGCTCGCCGATCTGCCAGGGGCCGGAAATGAACATCGCGAACATGCCGCGGCCGAACTCCTGCCACAGGTTGGACACCTCGTTGTTGGTGATGGGCTGGGCGTGGCCGGCGCTGAAACGGTCGAGGAAGAAGCCTGCCGCGCGCTGGAAGCCGGCCGATCGGAAGTTGCCATAGCGCCCGCCGTTGCGCAGCAGCGGCTCGCCTTGCTGCAGGGCCAGGGCCAGCAGCACGTCGAATTCGTTCAGAGGCAGCAGCAGCGGATAGCGTGTGCCATCACGCCGCAGCGCATCCAGGGCCTGTACCCAGCCCGCCCAAGTCTGCGGCGCTTGGGCAATGCCGGCGCGGGCGAACAGGTCGCTGCGGTAGAACATCAGCCGCGTGTCCACGTACCAGGGCAGGCCCAACAGGCTGCCATCGACCACGTTGGTCTGCCAGATGCCGGAGAACCAGTCCGCGGGCTGCAGTTCGGGCGTCGCGTCGACGAAGGGCTGCAGCGGCTTGAGCGCGCCCAGCGCCGCGAATTCGGGCAGCCAGGTGTTGCCCAGCTGCGCCACATCGGGCGTGGCGTCGCCGGCAAAGGCGGTGAGCAGCTTCTCGTGCGCGGCCGTCCAGGGCAATTGCTCCACGCGCACGCTGATGCCGGGATGCTCGTGCTGGAAGTCCGCCATCAGCTCGCCCACCACCTCGCCCTCGCGGCCCATGGCCCAGAAGCGCAGCGGGCCGTCGGTCTTGCGGCCACAGCCCACCAAGGCCGGCGCCACGATGGCCGAAGCGAGCAGGGTGCGGCGGGACAGAGCCATGCGGGTCTCAGGCCTGTGCCAACCAGCCGCCGCTGAAGCCGGCGCGCTGCAGGCCGCGGCGGATCTGCACATTGCCACGCATCGCGCGCCAGACCTGGTCGCGCCGCGCATTGGCCGTCATCAGCGCGATCGGGCCTTGGTCGATGCCCAGCAGGTCGGTGTCGACCCAGCCCAGGCCGGGCACGATCTTGCCGTGGGTGAGCTTCACGTCGGTGTAGTCGAAGCTCGGGTTGAAGGCATCGACGAAGCCATAGCGGCCGTAGATGGCGTGGCCATACTGCTCGCGCAGTGCGCGCAGCGTGGGGGTGACCAGCTCGGGCGCGAAGGGCAGGCTGGCCAGCGCGGCCGTGGGGGCGATGGTGCCGTCGTCGTAGGTCTCGTGTCCGCCGGCGCCGCGCCCGGCATAGCTGATGAAGCGGCGGATCTCGCCGCGGTAGGCGCGGGCGACATCGGCCGGGCCATCGCAGGCGGTGATGCCCCAGACCTGGCCGCTGTAGCCCTTCCAGCCCAGCGGGTTGGACGCGCCATAGGCTTGTTGGGCCACGACGGCACGGCGGCTGTTCTCGAAATAGTCGATGCCCTTGTCCCGCATGTAGGCGTCGCGGATGCCACGAAAGTCCACCCAGGCGTGCGAGTACTGGTGGCCGAACAGGGGCGGGAAGTGCAGGTGGGTCTGACCCTGGAAGGTCTTCCAGCTGCGCCCGTAGGTGCTGGTCCAGGCCGACCAGGCTTCGGGTGCCACCGCTCGGCCGGGCGAACCCAGCGCCAGGATGTAGACCAGCATGGCCTCGTTGTAGCCTTTCCAGTCGCTGCCGATGAAGCCTTGCTCGGGCGTCCAGCCGTGGCAGATGGACGGTGAGCGGTGTTGCGCCCAGGGCCAGTTGACCCGGCCGGTGAGCTCCTCGGCCAGGCGGCGGATCTCCGTCTCGGCGGCATCGGCGCCGTCGAGGAACTGCGCCGCATGCAGCACGCCAGCCAGCAGCAAGGCGGTGTCCACGGTGCTGAGCTCACAGGTGCCGTAGCGCTCGCCACTGTGCATGTCGAGGAAGTGATAGAAGAAGCCCTTGTGCCCGCTCACACCCCGTGTGCGCGCGCCCTGCGGCGCGCCGTGCAGGAAGCGCAAGGTGGTGAGCGTGCGCTCGCGCACGGCCTCACGCGTGAGCCAGCCTTGTTCCGCCCCGATCACCGAGGCACTGAGCGCGAAGCCCACTGCGGCGATGCTGCAGAACGAGGGCGAGGGCCAGCGGTCTGGCGCCAGCCCGTTGGCGGGATTGGTGGTGTCCCAGAAGAAGGTGTTGGTGCGGCGCTCCAGGTCGTCGAGCAGCGCGGCGTCGTCGGGCAGTCGGCTGGGTGCGAACGGAGCAGGCGCAGCCGCGCCGCAGCCGGCCAGCGCCAACGCTGCGGCCTGGCCCAGCCAGGCGCGGCGCGTGAGCAAGGGGTTGAAGCCGTTCACGATTCGAATTCCAGCAAAAGGACGGCCGCCGGGGAAGGGCGGCCGTTTGGGTCGGGCGGCACCCGGGGCCGCCTCGATCGCGATCAGGCGGACCGCTGCATGCGCATCAGAACGTGTAACGCGCGGTCAGCTTGAGCGTGCGCATCGGGCCGGACATGCCGCCCGGCGTGCCCACGTGGCCGTTGTCGCCGCCGTACGAGTTCTGCGGGTTGCCCGGGCCACCGCCCCAGTCGTCATAGCCGCCGTAGTTGGACTTGTTGAACAGGTTCAGCACATCCAGGCGGAAGGTGAAGCGGCCGATGCCCAAGGGCACGTCCTTGCTCAGGCCCAGGTCCACCTGCTGGAAGTCGCCGCCTTCGCCGAAGGCCGACACGCACTTGTCCCAGCCCGCTCCGCAGTTGGTGACGCGGAATGGCAGGCCCGAGCCCAGCGTGGCCTTGCCCGACAGCATCAGGCCCCACGGCAGCCAGCCATCGACCACCGCGTTGGCAACGATGCGATGCCGCTCGACGTCCTTGCTGGGGTTCCAGCCCGAGGTCGACCGGCCGGCAGTCCAGTTGAAGATGTCGTTGGTCCACTCCTTGTTGGTGGTCTTGGCGTCGCTGTAGGTGTAGGTGACACCGGCGCCCCAGCCCGAGGAGCGCGTGAAGGGCTTGTCGGCCTTGACGTACATCGTCTGCGTCTTGGCCTGGGTGTTGAAATCACCCAGGATCAGCGTGCCGAAGCCGTTCGGTCCGCCCCACAGCGGGTCGATCGGGCTCTGCGTGGCGAAGCCACCGTTCGCATCGCGGTTGCCGCCGGACCAGGTGAACTGATTCTTCGAGTGCGAATAGGTCCAGCCCAGTTCGGTGTTCCACACGCCCACCGCCTGGCGCAGGCCCAGGCTGAACTGGTCGGAGAAGGGCATCTTGAACTTGTTGTTGATGAGCCAGATCTCGCCGTTCGGCACGGCGTTCTTCTGCAATTCATCCAGCGCGTGGTTGGCCATGGTGCGGTCGTAGCTGCGGCCCATGCCGGCGAAGACCACCGTCTCGCGGTCGCCTTTCAGGTCATACGAGAAGCCCAGCCGCGGTGCAATGGCGCCGGTGTAGGGCGAGCGACCCTTGCCGTTGGCGATGTAGTCGTCGATGTTGACGCCGCCCTTGGCCAGCGACTGCGCATAGGTCTGCCCCTTGGGCGGCGTGATGCCCCAGCGCGGCACGTCCAAGGCCTTCATCGCGGCGACCCGATCGGCCGGCGTGACGTAGTCGTTGTTGAGCATGTTGTCTTCGTAGTCCCAGCGCAGGCCCAGGTTCAGCTCCAGTTGCTTCGACAGCTTCCAGTCGTCCTGCACGTACAGGCCCAACTGCTTGTTCTTGTAGTTCACCGGCAGACCTGGAATGGCTGCGTCCTTGAAGAAATAGTCCGCCGTCGATCCGCCGCCGAGCAGGCCCCTGATCGGCAGCCCGGTCTTGTTGTCGATCAGCTCCTGAAGGATGTCCACGCTGCGCGAGGTGCCGGTCAGGTTGTAGGTCATCTGCTTGAGCTTGGCGCCACCCTTGACGGTGTGGCCGGCCATGCCGGTGTAGGTGAGATCGTCCTGGAACAGCAGACCCTTCTGCTCGCGGCGTTGCGCGTCGGGTGAACCGCCGACCCACAGGAACTCGCGCTTGTCCTGCAAGGAGTTGGTGGGCGAGATGAAGTACTTGATCTCGGCCTCGTTGCTGGCCGAATGCGGGTTGTAGACATACTGCTCGTAGCCGAAGCGGGCTTCGTTGAGCAGGGTGTCGCTGGTCCACTCGTGCTTGACGTCGAAGCGCGTCTCGTCGTTGGCGCGGTTCTTGTCGTTGCCGGGCGCGCTGAGCGTGATGTTCTCGGCGACAAAGTCCTTCTCCCGCCGGATGCGGGTGCTGATGTCCAGGCGCGAATCGGGCGAGAGCTGCAGGTCGATCTTGCCGAACAGCAGGCCTTCGCGGAAGTTCTGCGTGTGCGAGCCCTGCAGGGCAATGAAGCCCGGCACCAGGCCGGCATTGGGCAGGATGGGGCCTACGTTGGCAAAGCCCACGTTGCGCGGCGAGCTGATGTCCTTGCCTTCGTACGATACGAAGTAATGCGCCACGTCGGCCTTGATCGGGCCGCCCAGGCTCATGCCGTACTGGTCCTGCGCGAACTTGGCACGGTCGCTGCCGTTCTTCTTGTTGGCGGTCTCGAACGGGTTGTACTTCACCATGCTGGAGCCGGTGTGGTCCCAGAACACATCGCCGTGCAGCTCGTTGCCGCCCGACTTGGTGACGGCCGTGATCGCTGCGCTGGAGACCTGGTCGAACTCGGCCTTGTAGTTCTGCGAGATCACTTTGTATTCGGCAATCGCCGATTGAGGGAAGGGGTTGCCACGTGATGCATCCAGGCCCGACACGCCACCGCGCAGGATGTTGTTCTTCTGGCTCACGCCGTCGATGAAGACGTTGACGTTGTCCTGGTTCTGCGCGCCGCTTTGCAGCTTGACGAAGCCGTTGGCCGGGTCGATGTTGAAGCGCACACCGGGCGCCAGGTCGGCAAAGGCCAGAAAGTTGCGGGTGACCTGAGGCAGGTTGTCGATCTGCTGGCGCGACACGTTGGTGCCGACCTCGGAGCTGCGCACGTCCTTGCGGTTGGCCGAGCCGACGATGGTGACCTGCTGGCCTGCAGCGGCCAGGCTCAGGTCCACCGCGGCGGTCTCGCCCACCTGCACCGTGATGACCTGCGATTTCTGTCCCGACACGGTGATCGTGTAGGCACCCGGCGCCAGACCGGCCAGCACGTAGCTGCCGTCGGCCCGCGTGGTCGTGCGGTGCGTGTTGCCATTGGCCTGGTTGGTGGCCACCACCGGCAGCCCGGCCTGGGCGGCCGCGGTGCCGGTGCTGACCTGGCCCTGGATGGTGGCGGTGCTCAGCTGTGCTTGGGCGGCGCCGGCCAGGGCCAGCACCACGGCGGTGGCCAGTGCATGGCGCTGGAAGTGCTGGTGGAAACCTTTTCGCGGACTTTTCATGCTGTCTCCTTCTGGGGGTGTTGCGAATGCGCTTGGGGGGATCGGGGCCGGCGTTCAGCCGGGGCCGCAGGACTGCCGGACGACCAGTTCGGCCCGCAGCGTCTGGTGGTGGGCCGCACTGCGGCCAGGGTTCTCGATGGCGCTGGCCAGCCGGTCCAGCGCCAGGCTGCCCAATTCCGCGATGCGCACGCGCACCGTGGTGAGCGGGGGCGACACATAGCGGGCGATGGGGATGTCGTCGAAGCCCGCCAGCGCCACGTCCTGGGGCACGCGCACGCCGGCCTCGGCCAGCGCCGCCAGGCAGCCGATGGCCATCATGTCGTTGCCGGCGAACACGGCCTGCGGGCGCTCGCCCATGGTGGCGATCTCGCTGCCGGCGCGCCAGCCGGATTCCTCGTTGAAGTCCCCCGCGAAGACCAGTTCCCGTGCGCCGGGCAGCAACTCGGCCAGGGCCGAGCGGTAGCCGCGCAGCCGCTCCTGGGCCTCGTAGTTGTTCTCTGGCCCCGCAATGAACGCAATGCGGCGGTGGCCGCGCGAGATCAGGTGCCGCGTCATCGCGAAGGCGCCGGCGTGGTTGTCCACCGCGAAGGACGAAACGCCGCTGTCGGGCAAACGGGTGCTGATCAGCACCACTGGCAGGCCGGGCGGCAGGTTGTCGGCCAGCGCGGCGGTGTTCAGGTGCGGCGACATGACCAGCAAGCCGTCCACGCGGCCATGCATGGCGCGCAACGCAGCAGCGGCTTCGGTGGCGTCGCCGTGCGAGCTGGACACCAGCAGGTGCAGGCCCCGGGCCCGCGCCTTCAGGTCCATGCCGCGGATCAGCTCGGAGAAATACTCGCCGTACAGGTCGGGCAACAGGGCGCCCACGGCATGGGTGCGGCGGGTGATCAGGCTGCGCGCGGCCGAGGACGGCGTGAAGCGCATCTCCTGCGCCACGGCCAGCACGCGCTGGCGGGTCTCGGGCGTGATCTTCTCGGTGCCATTCAAGGCACGCGACACCGTGGCCACCGACACGCCGGCAGCGCGGGCAACATCCTTGATCGTGGTGGCCATGGTGGCGTGTGAAACGGGCATCAACCCGGGGTGGGCAGCTCGAAATGTAAAGGTTTCCACACGCATGCCGATCCCCACTTACCCCGATGTGCCACGCGGCGTGGCAGACGAGCCACATCCGCGCTGCGCGCCTTGGCTGGCACGGTGTTGGGCGATGAATTCGGCGTACCAGCGCGCGCTGTCCTTGGGCGTGCGGTGGCCAGTGGCGAAGTCGACATGGGTGATGCCGAAGCGCTTGGAAAACCCGTGCGCCCACTCCAGGTTGTCCAGCAGCGACCAGGCCATGTAGCCGCGCACGTCCACCCCGCGCCGGATGGCTTCGGCCACGGCCTCCAGGTGGCTGCGCAGGTAGTCCACGCGCAGGGGGTCGTGCACCCCGTCCGGGCCCGCCACGGGCGGGTCGTAGAAGGCGGCGCCGTTCTCGGTGACGTATTGCGGGATGTCGCCGTAGCGGTCGCGCACCCAGCACAGCGTTTCGGTGAGGCCCTGCGGGAACACCTCCCAGCCGGTCTCGGTGTGGGAGGACTGCCGCTGGGGCCGGCCCGAGGCCCGCACCGGCCACGCGGTGGCATCGTGCTGCGTGACCTGGTGTGTGTAGTAGTTGATGCCGAGATAGTCGATTGGCTGGCGAGCGAGTGCGAGGTCGGCCTCGGGCCAGTCGACCCAGGCCTCGCCGAACACCTCGCGCAACTCGGGCGGGCACTGGCCCAGCAGGGCGGGGTCGAGGTACTGGCGGTTCATGTAGGCCTCGGCACGCGCACGGGCGGCCAGGTCGGCGGGTGCGTCGCTGGCGGCGACCTTGGGTTCGAGGTTGACCACCAGGCCGATCTGGTGCGCGCCATTGGCCCGGTAGGCCTGCACGGCCAGACCATGCGCGCGCATCAAGTGGCGCGCGGCGATGGCCGCCTCGAAGGCGCTGCGGTGGCCAGGGGCCAAGGTGCCGTGCAGGAAGCCGCCGTCGGTGATGACCCAGGGCTCGTTGAAGGTGGTCCACAGCTTCACGCGGTCGTCCAAGCGCCGCACCATGGTTGCGGTGAACTCGGCAAACCAGTGCGCGCTGTCCGGGTTGAGCCAGCCGCCGCGGTCGTCCAGCACCGCCGGCAGGTCCCAATGGTGCAAGGTGAGCATGGGCTGGATGCCGGCCGCCAGCAGGCGGTCCACCAGGCGTTCGTAGAAGCCCAGCCCGGCGGCGTTGATTCGCCCCTTGCCCTCGGGCAGCACACGAGACCAGGCGACCGAGAAGCGGTAGGCGTTCAGGCCCAGCGATTGCATCAGCGCCACGTCCTCCGGCATGCGGCGATAGTGATCGCAGGCCATGTCGCCGGTGTCTCCGTCACGCACCCGGCCGGGGGTATGGGCAAAGCGGTGCCAGTTGCTGACCCCGGCACCGTCGGCCAGTGGCGAGCCTTCCACCTGGTAGGCCGAGGTGGCGGCGCCCCACAGGAAGTCGGGCGGGAAGGTGGATTGGGCGTTGGGCATGGGCCGTGATCGTCAGGCGAAGCAGCGTGGGCCGTCGAAGTATGAAAACGTTACCACGGGCATCTTAGAGCGGCACTCGCTCGCATGGGTCCCGGGAAAACACCCAAGCACCAGTGGAGTCCGTCCATCTGCCGCGTTGCAGGTCGAAGCCATGGTGTCCGAGAAAGCACGGAGTTGCCCAAGGGGTGTAATCGATTACATTGGGCCGCCACCACGCCCTGCCCCGTCCGCCACGACCGATGACTTCACCCGCCGCCGCCCCTCCCTGGGGTCCCATCGTCCGGCGCAACGCGGCCAACAGCCTGCAGGCCACGCTCAATGCCAACGGCAGCCTGCGCCAACTGTGCAGCGGCGAGCTGTCGGTGACCTTGTTCCCCTCCGGCGAGGTGGAATCCGGCCCGGGCAACCTGGTGTTGCGACGCATTGCGGCGGACGGCACGCGGCGCGCCGTGCCGCTGCTGGGACCGAGCGCCCCGGGTCGCGCCCGACAGCGCGGCGAGCGGCGCTGGGTGGAAGGCGATTGGGACGGGTTGCACTACCGTCTCGAACTGGTGCTGGCCGCGCAGGCGACGGCCTGGTTCTGGCATGTGGAACTGTTCAATGCCACGCTGCGGGCCGAGCAGCTCGATCTGCTGCTGTTGCAGGACGTGGCGCTGGCGCCTTGGGCGGCAGTGCGTTTGAACGAGGCCTATGTCAGCCACTACATCGATCACCAGCCTCTGCTTCACGCCCGCCATGGCAGCGTGATCGCTTCGCGGCAGAACCAGCCGGCCGAGGGGCGTGCGCCCTGGCTGATGAGCGGTTGTCTGGGCAGGGCCGTGGCCTGGGCCACAGATGCGCGGCAGTTGTGGCCCGCCAATGCGACGGGCTTGGCCGATCCGACCACCTTGTCGGCCGACTTGCCATCCACCCGCTGGCAGCACGAGCACAGTCTGGTGGCGCTTCAGTCCGAGCCGATCGCACTGGCCTCGGGGGCGCGAACGCAATGCGGCTTCTTCGGCTGGCTGCAGGCCGATCACCCCGCGGCCAGCGGGCTGGCCGATCTGGCAGTGATCGACCAGGTGATGGGCCTGCCCGAGGCGCGGTGGATCCCGCCGCCTTCGGTGGCCGACGACGGTGGCAATGCGGCCAGCCTTTTTTCGACTGCACCGGTGTTCGCCGCCAAACAGCCCGAGCCGCGCGACCTTCGAGCCTGGTACCCCGGGCCCTGGCGTCATGTTGAAAGTGATGCGCAGGGGGTGCTGCAGTCGTTCTTTGCCGCTGCCGACACGCACGTGGTGACTCACGCCAAGGCACGGGCCGTGTTGCGGCCGCACGGTCACCTGATGCGCAGCGGCGCACACTGGACGCCCGACGAGTGCGCCACGACCAGCACCGCCTGGATGGCCGGCGTGTTCCATTCGGCGCTGACCCAGGGCCACGCCAGCGCCAACCGCCTGTTGTCCAATCTGCGCGGCCACCTGGGGTTCTATCGAGCGCAGGGCCTGCGCATCTTCGTCGATGCCGGTGATGGCTGGCACTTGCTGCACCAGCCATCGGCGTTCTCGATGACGCCGCAGGTCTGCACCTGGCACTATCGCAGCGAGGTGGCCCACCTCGTCGTGCGCGCCGAAGCGGCGCTGCAGGCCCCCGAGGTGCACCTGTCGCTGGAAGTGCTGCAGGGCCCGCCGCTGCAGGTGCTGATCGTGCAGCATGGGGCGCTGGACAACGACGATGGCCTGGGCGAGGGCGCCTTGCGCTGGCAGCCCTGCGATGGCGGGCTGCGTCTGGATCCGGATCCGCTGGGCGACCTGGCCCGGCGCTTCCCGGGTGGCCACTGGCGCTTGTTGCACGCCGCCGGCTCAGCCTGGCACAGCGTGCATGGTGACGAGGCTTTGTTCCTGGATGGCCGAAGCCGCCAGCAGCCCTACCTGTGCCTGCGCTACGACGCCGCGCGCACCTTGTCCTTGACCCTGCGCGGCGCATTGCTGAACCAAGCGGGCACCGCGCTGCGCGGTGATGCCCCGCCCGGCGATCGCGCGGTGCGATTGCAGGCGCCAGTCGGCCCGTCGGCGCAGGCCGACGGCGTCCAGCAATTGGGCGAGTGGCTGCCCTGGCTCAATCACAACGCGCAGGTGCACTACCTGGCGCCGCGCGGGCTGGAGCAGTATTCGGGTGGCGGCTGGGGCACGCGGGATGTTTGCCAGGGCCCGGCCGAATGGTTGGCTGCGCTGGGTCGGCACGACGCCTTGCGTGAGGTGCTGTTGCGGGTGTTCACGGCACAGAACGCCGATGGCGACTGGCCGCAATGGTTCATGTTTTTCGAGCGCGACGCCCACGTCCGGGCGGGCGACTCGCATGGAGACATCGTTTTCTGGCCTCTGCTGGCGCTGGCCGACTACCTGGCTGCCACGGGCGATGCCGGTCTGCTGGACGAACGGGTACCCTATCACGGAAAAGACGCGATCACCGAAGCCTTGTCCGCTCACGTCGAGCGCGCCTGGGCCGTCGTGCGCGGGCGGCGCGTCGCGGGCACCGAGCTCGCCGCCTACGGCCATGGCGACTGGAACGACGCGTTGCAGCCGGCCGATCCGACCTTGCGCGATCGCCTGTGCAGTGCCTGGACCGTGACCCTGCATGTGCGCACCCTGCGGGCCTGGGTGGCGGCGTTGCAGCGCCTGGGGCATGCCGATCGCGCCCGGGTGATGCAGCACTGGTGCGATGCGGTCCAGGCCGATTTCCAGCGCCTGTTGGTCGTCGACGGCGTGGTGGTCGGCTACGCCTCGTTCGATCCCGGCGGGTCGGTGGAGCACTTGCTGCACCCACGTGACGCACGCACCGGCATCCGCTACAGCGCGCTGCCGATGGTGCACGGCATCATCGACGAGTTGTTCACGCCAGCGCAGGCGGCCGCCCATGTGGCGCTCATCGGCCAGCACCTGAGTGGCCCCGACGGATTGCGTTTGTTCGACTGGCCGCTGCGCTACGCCGGGGGCCCCATGCGCCTGTTCCAGCGTGGCGAGAGTGCGGCCTACTTCGGCCGCGAGATCGGGCTGATGTACATGCACGCCCACTTGCGTTGGGCCGAGGCCTTGGCGCACCTTGGCAAGGCAGACGCGTTTTTTCAGGCGCTGCGCCTGGCCAACCCGATTGCGCTGCAGGGCCTGGTGCCGCAGGCCGCGCCGCGCCAGGCCAACTGCTACTACTCCAGTTCGGACGCGGCCTTCGTCGACCGTGACGAGGCGTGGACGCACTACGAGCGCATCGCCGACGGCCAGGTGGCTCTTGAGGGCGGTTGGCGCGTCTACAGCAGCGGCGCGGGCATCGCCTTCCGCCTGGTCGTGCAGTGCCTGCTGGGGCTGAGGGCGCAAGCGCAGCAGTGGATCGTGGATCCGGTGATCCCCCCTGGGCTGGATGGCATGGGGGCGAGCGTCCACCTGCAGGGGCGCGACATCCAGGTGGTCTACCGTGTCGGTCCGGTCGGGCACGGACCGCGGCGCGTGCGCTGCAACGGCGTGGACCTGCCGCTGCATCCGCTCGCCAACCGCTATCGCCAAGGGGGCGCGTCCATTGCCATCGCGGACCTGCAGGCCGCCCTGCGCGACCACCTCAACCGCCTGGAGATCGAGATCGGTTGAGGGCGCTTAAGCCTGGCTCAGCCGTGCAGTCGGCTGGATCGGGGCACGCTGGCCAGCAGGAACTCCATCTGGTCGGCCAGGATGCGCCGGCCGCGCAGGATCATGTCTTCGTGCAGGCTGGGCACGTAGGGCAGGTAGAGCAAGGCCAACCCGCTTTCCTCGGGCAAACGGTTGCCCTTGCGGCCGTTGCAGGACTTGCAGGCGGTGATGCAGTTCATCCAGGTGTCGCGGCCACCGCGCGAGGTGGGCACGATGTGTTCTCGGGTGAGCGTGTCGAAGCCGAAGCGGCCACCACAGTAGGCGCAGACGTGGCGGTCGCGCACGAACAGCTTGGGATTGGTCATCGCCGGTGTATGTCGCCAGGCGCGGCTGGGCACAGCGCCCTTCACGGCCACGATGGAGTGCACCTCGATGCGCGACTGCAGCCCCGTGGCACGCTGGATGCCGCCGCGCAGCAAATGGCAGGCGCGCCCCAGCGTCCAGGCCACGGCGTCGCAGGCATACAGCAGGGCGGCCTCGCGCGGCGTGATCCACGCCTGCGGGCGTCCAGACACATCGAGCTGCAGCACGTCCAAGGACGGATACCTCCCCATTCAGGGTCTGAGAGCCATGCAAGGAACCCAACCTGCGTCGCCACCCGCAGGGCCCCTCACAGGCTTGAGCGTAAACCATTCCAGCATCGGCTCTTGAGTCAATGAAGGGCCGCTCCCGAGTTGACTCACCCCCTCGGGGGGCGGACGACGTAGGTCGTCGGCCTGGGGGCGCTCTCAACCCGATCGGGGACAAGCTGCGATGCGACAACAAGTTCGGCGATTGCTGCGCGATCTAGTCGCAAGACCCTAGAAAAAGCGGCCAAACGACACAGCACGGACGCTCAGGCTTCTGCAAAATAGCACGATCGTTCGTTTCATTCACATCCGGCCAGTCCGCCAACACCGTGAGCATCGCTGCCTTGCCCGTGCCCCCTGTGCCCGCCCACCCCAAGCGTGCGGCGTCGGCCACTCGATCCCTGCAAAAGGGGCAGCAGACCCGCGCGGCGATCCTCGATGCCGCGCTGGCCCTGGCTTCGCACATGGGTCTGGAAGGCCTTTCGATCGGCGCGTTGGCCGAGGTCACCAAGATGAGCAAGTCGGGCGTGTTCGCCCACTTCGGATCGCGCGAGGAATTGCAGATCGCGGTGATCCGCGAGTACCACGCGCGCTTCGAGGAAGAAGTCTTCTTTCCGGCCATGCGCGAAACGCGAGGCCTGCCGCGCCTGCGCGCGCTGTTCGAGCGCTGGGTCAAGCGTGTGTCGGTGGAGCTCGACTCCGGCTGCATCTACATCAGCGGCGCGGTGGAGTTCGACGACCGGCCCGGCCCGGTGCGCGACGCGCTCGCGTCCATGGTGTGCGCCTGGCAGGCGGCGCTGGACCGAGCCATCCGCCAGGCCATCGAAGCCGGCCAGCTGCGGGCCGATACCGATCCGCTGCAGATGCTGTTCGAGACCCACGGGCTCATCCTGGCGCTGCACCACGACGCCCGCTTTCTGCGACTGCCCGGCGCGGTGGAGCGCGCCCGGGTCGGTTTCGACCGCATCGTCAACCTCTATCTGTCGGCGCCGGCCTCGCGCAAGGCGCGCGCAGCGTCGCGCTGATGGCCCACGCCGGCACCGTCTTTCCTTCGCTTTGAACTCACAGGAGCAAGCTCATGCCCCAATACACCCCGCCCATGCGCGACATGCAGTTTCTGATGCACGAAGTGCTCGATGCCGTCGAGACACTGAAGCTGTGCCCGAAGTACTCGGACATCGATGCCGAAACGCTGAACGCGGTGCTGGAGGAGGGCGGCAAGTTTGCCGCCGAGGTGACCGCGCCCTTGAACCTGTCGGGCGACGAGCAAGGCTGCACGCTCGACAAGGCAACGCATGAAGTGACATCGCCGAAAGGCTTCAAGGCCGCCTATGCCCAGTATGTGGAGGCTGGCTGGGCCGCGCTGAGTTGCGATCCGGAATACGGCGGGCAAGGCCTGCCACTCATCCTGAACCAGTGCTTCTACGAGATGCTCAACTCGGCCAACCAGGCCTGGACCATGTACCCTGGCCTGTCGCATGGCGCCTACGAGGCACTGCATGCGCACGGCACGCCCGAGCAGAAGGCCACCTACCTGCCCAAGCTCACCAGTGGCCAATGGACCGGCACCATGTGCCTGACCGAGCCCCATTGCGGCACCGACCTGGGCCTGCTGCGCAGCAAGGCCGAACCGGTGGGCGACGGCACCTACCAAATCAGCGGCACGAAGATCTTCATCTCCGCCGGCGAGCACGACATGGTGGACAACATCATCCACCTGGTGCTGGCGCGCCTGCCGGATGCGCCCGCCGGCAGCAAGGGCATCTCGCTGTTCATCGTGCCCAAGTTCAAGGTCAACGCCGATGGGTCGGTGGGCGCGCGCAACGGCATCTATTGCAACCGACTGGAAAACAAGATGGGCATCCATGCCAGCGCCACTTGCGAGATGCGGCTGGAAGGCGCCATCGGCACCCTGGTGGGCGAGCCCAACAAGGGCTTGAATGCGATGTTCGTCATGATGAACGCGGCGCGCCTCGGCGTGGGCAACCAGTCCCTCGGCCTGACCGAAGGGGCCTACCAGATTGCTGTCGCGTATGCCAAGGAACGGCTGCAGATGCGCGCGCTGTCCGGCCCCAAGGCACCAGACTTGGCCGCCGACCCGATCATCGTGCACCCCGACGTGCGCAAGATGCTGCTGACCGCCCGCGCCTACGCCGAGGGCGGCCGCGCGCTGTCGATGTACACCGCGCTGCAACTCGACACGATGCTGAGCACCGACGACGAGGACGAGCGCAAGGACGCCGACGACACCGTGGCCCTGCTCACGCCCATCATCAAGGCCTTCCTCACCGACAACGGCTGGACGGCCACCTCGGCCTGCATGCAGGTGTTTGGTGGACACGGCTACATCCGCGAAAGCGGCATCGAGCAGTTCGTGCGTGATGCGCGCATCAACATGATCTACGAGGGCACCAACACGGTTCAGTCGCTGGATCTGCTGGGACGCAAGATCCTCGGCGACAACGGGGCCAAGCTGAAGAAGTTCGGCAAGAAGATCGCCAGCTTCGTGGAAGACGAGGGCACCAACGAGGCCATGCAGGAGTTCGTCAACCCGCTGGCCGATCTGGGCGACAAGGTGACCAAGCTCACCACCGAACTGGGCATGAAGGCCTTCGGCAATGCCGACGAGGTGGGCGCCGCCGCGGTGGACTATCTGCGCGTGGTGGGCCATTTGTGCTTTGCCTACTTCTTTGCACGGATGGCCAAGGTGGCACTTGCGAAGAAGGACTCGGGCGATCCGTTCTACACCGCCAAGCTGGCCACGGCGCGCTTCTACTTTGCCAAGCTGCTGCCCGAGACCGCGTCGCTGATCCGCAGTGCACGCTCCGGCCTCGCGCCGCTGATGGAAATGGACGAAGCCCTGTTCTGAGTGCCTCTCGATACAGTTCTGTCCCTCCCCCACCCCAACACCAGGAGACTTCGATGAAGAACATACTGTCCGCACTGACGCTGATGCTGGCGTCCACTCTGGTCTTCGCCCAGGCCACCCCTTTGGGGCTGTGGAAGACCATCGACGACGAGACCAAGACCGAGAAGTCGCTGGTGCGCCTCACCGAGGCCGGTGGCGTGGTCAGCGGCAAGGTGGAGAAGGTCTTCGACGCCGCCAAGCAGGACGCCAAGTGCGACAAGTGCAGCGATGACCGCAAGGACAAGCTGGTGCTGGGCATGACCATCGTGCGCAATGTCAAGCAGAACGCCGACGACAAGGCCATCTGGGACGGTGGCGACATCCTCGACCCGAACAACGGCAAGGTCTACAGGCTGCGCATGAAGCCGCTGGATGGTGGCAAGGCGCTGGAGGTGCGCGGCTACATCGGGCCGTTCTTCCGCAACCAGCAATGGATCCGCGTCGAGTGATCCAAGATTTTCCATATTCCCCGGAGCAAGCATGAGTCAATTCAATGTCCGCAAGGTCGCCGTGCTCGGCGCCGGCGTCATGGGCGCGCAGATCGCTGCCCACCTGGTCAATGTCAAGGTGCCGGTCGTGCTGTTCGACCTGCCTGCAAAAGAGGGCCCCAAGAACGGCATCGTCACCAAGGCCATCGATGGGCTGAAGAAGCTGAAGCCCTCGCCGCTGGGTGTGGTCGAAGACGCCGCGCTCATCGGCCGGGCCAACTACGAAGAGCACCTGGAGCAGTTGCGCGACTGTGACCTCATCATCGAGGCCATCGCCGAACGCATGGACTGGAAGCGCGACCTGTACGCCAAGATCGCGCCGTTCATCGCGCCGCATGCCATCGTGGCGTCCAACACCTCGGGGCTGTCGATCACGGCGCTGTCCGAAGCGCTGCCCGCTGAGGTGAAGCCGCGCTTCTGCGGCATTCACTTCTTCAACCCGCCGCGCTACATGCAGTTGGTGGAGCTGATCCCCACGCCCACCAGCGATGCGGGCCGGCTCGATCAACTGGAAACCTTCGTCACGCGCACGCTCGGCAAGGGCGTGGTGCGCGCCAAGGACACGCCCAACTTCGTGGCCAACCGTGTGGGCACGGCCGGCATGCTGGCCACCATCGCCGAAGCCAGCAAGTTCGGCCTGAGCTGCGACGTGGTGGACGACCTCACCGGCAAGAAGATGGGTCGCGCCAGCTCCGGCACCTTCCGCACCGCCGACGTGGTGGGGCTGGACACCCTGGCCCACGTGATCAAGACCCTGCAGGACACGCTGGGGCCCGACCAGGCCGACGATCCGTTCTACCCGAGCTTTGCCACGCCGCCGGCGTTGAGCCAATTGATCGGTGCCGGCGCGCTGGGCCAGAAGGCGGGTGCCGGCTTCTACAAGAAGGTGGGCAAGGACATCCTGCGCTTCGATGCCGACAAGGGCGACTACGTGCCGGCCGGCGGCAAGGCAGACACCATCGTCGAGCGCATCTTGAAAAAGCCCGCGGCCGAACGACTGAAGCTGCTGCGCGAATCCACGAATCCGCAGGCGCAGTTCCTGTGGGCCATCCTGCGCAACGGCTTTCACTATGTGGCCGTGCACCTGGCCGACATTGCCGATTCGGCCCGCGAAATCGACCTCGCGATGCGCTGGGGTTTCGGCATGAAGCAGGGGCCCTTCGAGCTGTGGCAGGACGCCGGCTGGCAGCAGGTGGCGCAGTGGGTGAAGGACGACATCGATGCGGGCAAGGCGCTGAGCAATACGCCGCTGCCCGCCTGGGTGTTTGATGGCCGCACGGGGGTGCACACGACCGAAGGCTCGTGGAGCGCCGCGCAAGGCAAGTACCTCGCGCGCTCGACGCTTCCGGTGTACGCACGCCAGCGCTTCCCCGAGGCGCTGTCGGGCGAGGGTGCTGCCGCGCCGCTGTCCACTGGTACCGAGGTGTTCAAGAACGACGATGTGCGCGTCTGGTCGCCCGACGGCGAAGTGCTGGTGGCCAGCATCACCTGCAAGATGCACCTCATCGGCCCCCTGGTGGGCGAGGGCCTGATCAAGGCGCTGGAGATCGCTGAAGGCGGCTACAAAGGCCTGGTGGTCTGGTCGCCGGACGAGCCCTTCTCTGCCGGGGCCAACCTCGAAGCCATGATGCCGATCTTCATGAAGGCCGGCGCCAAGGGAATTGCAGTCGAAGAGAAGAAGCTGCAGGACGCGATGCTGCGCATGCGCTACGCCAGCGTGCCCACGGTGGCTGCGATTCGCGGCCTCGCTTTGGGGGGCGGCTGCGAGCTGGCCGTGCACTGTGCCAAGCGCGTGGCGCACATGGAGAGCTACATCGGACTGGTGGAAATCGGCGTCGGTCTGATCCCCGGTGGCGGTGGCCTGACCTACATCGCGCGCCGCGCGGCGGAGAACGCTGCCGCCGTGCCGGGCAGCGATCTGTTGGCCGCCCTCGCGGGGGGCTTCCAGGCCGCGGCGATGGCCAAGGTGGGCACCAGCGCCATCGAGAGCCGCCAGCTCGGCTACCTGTTGTGGAGCGATGTGATCGTGCCGCACAAGGACGAGCTGCTGCAGGTGGCGATCGACGAGGTCAAGGCCATGAGTGCGGCCGGCTGGCGTGCGCCGATGAAGCGCACGTTCCCGGTGGCCGGCCGCAACGGCAAGGCCACCATCCAGGCGCAACTGGTGGGCATGCGCGACGGCGGGTTCATCAGCGCGCATGATTTCCACATCGCCAGCCTGATCGCCGACGTGGTGTGCGGCGGTGACGTGGACGCGGGCACGCAGGTGACCGAGGAGTACCTGATGGCGCTGGAACGCAAGCACTTCGCCGCGCTGCTGGAGCACCCGAAGTCGCAAGAGCGAATGATGGGCCTGCTGCAGACCGGCAAGCCTGTGCGCAATTGATCGGAGCAAGACATGAGCAAACAACTGCAAGACGCCTACATCGTCGCCGCCACGCGCACGCCCATTGGCCGCTCGCACCGGGGCTTCTTCCGCTTCACCCGGCCGGACGACCTGCTCGTGGCCGCCATCCAGGGCGCGATGAAGCAGGTGCCTACGCTGGACCCGAAGGCCATCGAGGATGCCATCGTCGGCTGTGCCATGCCCGAAGGCGAGCAAGGCCTGAACATGGCCCGTGTGGCCGCGTTGCTGGCCGGCTTGCCCAACTCGGTGGGCGGGGTCACGGTAAACCGTTTCTGCGCCTCGGGCCTCACGGCCATCCAGATGGCCGCCGACCGCATCCGCGTGGGTGAGGCCGACGTGATGATCGCCGCCGGTGCCGAAAGCATGAGCATGGTGCCGATGAGCGGCAACAAGCCTTCGTTCAACCCGGCCATCTTCGCCAGGGACGAGAACATCGGCATCGCCTACGGCATGGGCCTCACCGCCGAGAAGGTGGCCAACCAGTGGAAGGTCAGCCGCGAGGCGCAGGACGCCTTCGCGCTGGCCTCGCATCAGAAGGCCATCGCCGCGCAGCAGGCGGGCGAGTTCGCCGATGAGACCACGCCCGTGGCGGTGGTGGAGCGCTTCCCCATCCTCGAAAGTGGTGAGATTGCGCTCAAGACCCGCACCGTGAACCAGGACGAAGGCGCGCGCGCCGACACCACGCTCGAAGCACTGGGCAAGTTGAAGACCGTGTTCGCCGCCAAGGGATCGGTGACGGCCGGCAACAGCTCGCAGACCAGCGACGGTGCGGGCTGCCTGATCCTGGCCAGCGAAAAGGCGATCAAGCAATATGGCCTGACGCCGCTGGCGCGGTTCGTCAGCTTTGCCTCGCGCGGCGTGCCGCCCGAGATCATGGGCATCGGCCCCATCGAAGCCATCCCGGCCGCGCTGAAAAGCGCTGGTCTGACGCTGGCCGACATGGGCTGGATCGAGCTCAACGAGGCCTTCGCCGCGCAGGCGCTGGCGGTGATCCAGACCGTGGGGCTCGATGCGAGCAAGGTCAATCCAATGGGTGGCGCCATCGCACTGGGCCACCCGCTGGGCGCCACCGGGGCCATCCGTGCCGCCACCGTGGTGCACGCACTGCGCCGCAAGAACCTGAAGTACGGCATGGTGACCATGTGCGTGGGCACGGGGCAGGGCGCCGCAGGAATCTTCGAAAGAATGTAAGACCCTCCCGGAGCGACCTGGTGGTCGCTTCCCCCCAAGGGGGCAACGCCAACGGCCCGGCAGAGCCGGTTCCGTGGCGTTTGCCGGTTGGGGGCAAACTGCGCTTGCTTAGGAGACAACGATGAGTATTCGAACGGCCACTTTGAATGGCGTGGCGACGATCGAGATTGCGCGACCCGAGAAGAAGAACGCGCTCACGCAGGCCATGTACACGGCCATGGCCGACGCATTGACGGCGGCCACGGCCGATGCCGTCGTGCGCGCGGTGCTGATCACGGGGCAGCCGGGCATGTTCACCTCGGGCAATGACCTGGAGGACTTCATGCAGCGCCCGCCGCAGGGCGAGAACTCGCCGGTGTTCAACTTCATGCGCGCGCTGCTCGACTGCGACAAGCCCGTGGTGGCTGCCGTCACCGGCGCGGCCGTGGGGATTGGCACCACGATGCTGCTGCATTGCGATCTGGTCTACGTCAGCGACGAGGCCCGCCTGGCCATGCCCTTCGTGAGCCTGGGACTGGTGCCCGAGTACGCGTCCAGCCTGTTGGTGCCGCGTCTGATGGGGCATGTGAAGGCGGCGGAAAAGTTGATGCTGGGTGAACCCTTCACGGGCTCGGACGCGGTGGACTGCGGCATCGCCAACGCCGTGCTGCCCGCCGGTGAGGTGATGAACCATGCGCGTCGCATGGCCGAGCGCTTCAATGCGCTGCCGCCCGGTGCCGTGCGCGACACCAAGCGGTTGATGCGTGCAGCGCAGAAGGACCAGCTGCTGTCGGTCATGGCCAGCGAAGGCGAGATCTTCAAGAGCCGGCTGCGCAGCCCCGAAGCCATGGAGGCCTTCCAGGCCTTCTTCCAGAAGCGCAAGCCCGACTTCAGCAAGTTCTGACCTGCCCCGAGCGCCCATGTCCCTGGCGCTGAAGCTGGCCTTGTCACCGCTGCTGATTCCGGGCGATTCAACGGCGGCGGGCGTGGGCGTGGCGACCCAGGCCCCGGCGCTGGCCGATCACATCGCAGGGATCGTGACGGCGCCGTCGTGGCAAGCGGCCTGATCACCGGATGAGCATGTCGCTGACGCCAGGTGCGTGTCGACCAGCGACGCGAAGATCACCGTCCGTTCCCAAGCACTTGATGCCCGACTTCGTCGTCGACTGAACGACCAAGCTCGGCTTCATCCTCGCTTCATCCAGCACTCATCGAGCCTTCATCACCCGCGCACACACTGGGCCCATCGCCACATTGGCGTTGAACTTGTGGAGTGTTCGCCATGAAGCCTGTCTTCAAACCCCTGGGTTGGTTCTTGCTGGGCGGCAGCCTGGCCGCCATGAGCGGGGCCGGTGCGTTTGGCCTGCCCTGGAAGCACGAGACGCCGATTGCGCCCGTGACGCCCGTGGCGGCCGCAGTGGCCGCGGTGGCGCAAGTGCAGGCGCCCGCGCCAGCACTGCCGGCGGGCACGGTGCCCAACTACCGCGCCATCGTCCAACAGTCCGGACCCGCGGTCGTGGGCGTGCGCGTGGAAGGCATGCGCAAGGCCTCTGCCGAGGACGACGAAGACGCGGCGGACGATCCCGCGCAGCGCTTCTTCCGCAACCTGCCCGGCTTCCGCGGCCAGGTGCCGCAGCAGCCTTTCCGCGGCCAGGGCTCGGGCTTCATCGTCTCCGAGGACGGCTTGATCCTCACCAACGCCCACGTCGTGAAGGACGCGAAGGAGGTGACGGTGCATCTGGCCGATCGGCGCGAATTCGTGGCCAAGGTCCTGGGCAGCGATCCGGCCAGCGACATCGCGGTGCTGCGCATCGATGCCAAGGGACTGCCGGCCGTGCGCCTGGGCGACCCCAAGTCGCTGATGGTGGGCGACCATGTGCTGGCCATCGGCGCGCCCTATGGCCTGGAGCAGACCGCCACCGCGGGCATCGTCAGCGCCAAGGGCCGCTCGCTGCCGGGCGAGGCTTACGTGCCCTTCATCCAGACCGACGCAGCTGTGAACCCTGGCAATTCCGGCGGGCCGCTGTTCGATGCCGCCGGCCAGGTGGTCGGCATCAACTCGCAGATCTACTCCCGCACCGGTGGCTTTCAGGGCGTGAGCTTTGCGATTCCGATCGACGTCGCACTCAAGGTACGCGACCAGATCGTGGCGACCGGCAAGGCGCAGCATGCGCGCCTGGGCGTGGGCGTGCAGGACATGAACCAGGCGCTGGCCGAGTCCTTCGGCTTGAAGAAGGCCGAAGGCGCGCTGATCTCATCGGTCGACCCGAAGAGCGCGGCGGCTGGTGCGGGACTGAAATCCGGCGATGTGATTCTGCAGATCGACGGCGAAGGCATCCCACAGGCCGGCGCGCTGTCGGCGCGCATCGGCATGGCCAAGCCGGGTGACAAGGTCAGGCTCAAGGTGTGGCGCGAGCAGGCCGAGCGCGATGTGGTGGTGACGCTCGGCTCGGCGCGCGGTGAGGTGCAGGCCACCAGCACAGGCAAGGACCAGGCAGACAGCAGCAAGCTGGGCTTGGCGCTGCGCCCGTTGTCGCCCACCGAGCGGCAGCAGGCCAGCATCGATCACGGTCTGCTGGTGCAGGGCGTGCAAGGAGCGGCACAACGCGCTGGCCTGGCCCGCGGCGACGTGGTGTTGGCCATCAACGGCAAGCCCGTGGATGCGCTGGAAGACATCCAGCGCGTGCTCGACGCCAAACCCAAGAACGTGGCGCTGCTGGTGTGGCGCGGCGGCGAGCGCCTGTTCGTGCCAGTCCCGCTCGGTTGAACTGAACTCCTCCTCTTGGCGTCCCCCTCGCGCCAAGTTCACCGCCGCGCCTTCGAAGGCTGCGGCGGTTTTTTCATTTCAGACGGCCAGAAAATGCTGGCGGTAGTGGATGAGCTCGTCGATGGACTCGTGGATGTCTGCCAGCGCCGTGTGCGCCTGCGCCTTCTTGAATCCGTCCAGCACGGCGGGCTTCCAGCGCTTGGCCAGCTCCTTCAGCGTGCTCACGTCCAGGTTGCGGTAGTGAAAGAAGGCTTCCAGCTCCGGCATGTCCTTGGCCAGAAAGCGACGGTCCTGGCAGATCGAGTTGCCGCACATGGGGCTCTTGCCCTTGGGCACGTACTGGCGCAGCCAGGCGATGACCTGGGCCTGGGCGGCGGCCTCGTCCACGGTGGAGGCCTTCACGCGGTCAATCAGGCCACTGCGGCCGTGCGTGCCCTTGTTCCAGGCGTCCATGCCGTCGAGCACGGCATCGCTCTGGTGGATGGCGAACACGGGGCCTTCGACGCGCACAGTGAGCTGTGCATCGGTGACCACCAACGCGATCTCGATGATGCGATCGGTGAAGGGCGACAGGCCGGTCATTTCCAGATCGATCCAGATCAGGTTCTGGTCGCTGGCTACAAGGGGGGGTGATTCGATGGCGATGCTCATGCGCAGATTGTCGCAGCCCTACACTTCACACCCATGCCCTCTTTGTCCCTGAGCCTGCTGTTCGCCACCGCCCTGGTGCTGCGCCTGATCACCCAACTGTGGCTCACCTCGCGCCAGATGCGCCATGTGGCCGAGCACCGCGCCGCGGTGCCCGAGGCCTTTTCAAGCACGGTGCAGCTGGCGGCGCACCAACGCGCGGCCGACTACACGCTGGCCAAGGGTCGCTTCGGCCTGCTCACCACCGCTTTCGGCAGCGCGCTGTTGTTGGGCTGGACGCTGCTGGGCGGGCTGGACGCGCTGAACGGCGCTGTTCGCGATGCCGTTCAACCGCGATTCGGTGACATGGCCTATCAACTGGCGTTGGTGTCGGCATTCGCGCTGATCGGCGGCCTGCTGGACCTGCCGTTCGAGCTGTACGGCACCTTCCGCATCGAGCAGCAGTTCGGCTTCAACCGCACCACCCCCAAGTTGTATGCCATCGACCTGCTCAAGGGCTTGGCGGTTGGTGCCGTCATCGGCCTGCCACTGCTGGCCTTGATCCTGTGGATCATGCAGGCCACGGGCGGCTGGTGGTGGTTGTGGGCCTGGGGCGCCTGGGCGGCATTCAATCTGTTGATCATGGTCCTGTATCCCACGGTGATCGCACCGCTGTTCAACAAGTTCGAGCCGCTGGCCGACGAGTCGCTGAAGGAACGGGTGCAGGCGCTGATGCAGCGCTGCGGCTTTGCGGCCAAGGGCTTGTTCGTGATGGACGGCAGCAAGCGCTCGGCGCATGGCAATGCCTACTTCACGGGGCTGGGGGCCGCCAAGCGCGTGGTGTTCTTCGACACCCTGCTGGCCAAGCTGACGCCGGGCGAGGTGGAGGCGGTGCTGGCGCACGAGCTGGGCCACTTCAAGCACAAGCACGTCACCAAGCGCATCGGGCTGATGTTTGCACTGAGTCTGGCCGGCCTGGCGCTGCTGGGTTGGCTGGCGACCCGCAGCACCTTCTACACGGGCTTGGGCGTGGCGCCCAACCTGGTGGCATCCAACGATGCCTTGGCGCTGCTGTTGTTCATGATCGCAGTGCCTGTTTTCGGCTACTTCATCTCGCCGCTGACGGCCAAGCTGTCGCGCCGGCATGAGTTCGAGGCCGATGCCTATGCCTGCACCCAGTCCAGTGCGGCCGACCTGCGCAGCGCCTTGCTGAAGCTGCACGAGGACAACGCCGCCACGCTGACACCCGACCCGGTTTACGTACGCTTCTATTACTCGCACCCGCCAGCGAACGAACGGCTGGCGGCCCTGGGGTCGCCCGTCGTTGCCTTGCAGTCATGAGCCCGGCACGGCCGTCCGAGCAGGCTCATTGCCGCCTGGTGGGACGGGCAGCAGGCGCAAGGGCGCCTCAATGAGCAGTACGTCGGGCAACGGTCTGGTGGTGGGTGCCCACGGGCGCCATTTCATCGTCGAGACGGCCGACGGTCAACGCCGCCTGTGCCACTCACGTGGCAAGAAGAGCGAGGCCGTGGTCGGCGATCGGGTGCAATGGCAGCCCACCGGCGACGAAGGCGTGATCGATCGCGTCGAACCTCGTCGAAACCTGCTGTTCCGCCAGGACGAGTGGCGCAGCAAGTCCTTTGCCGCCAATCTTGACCAGTTGCTGGTGCTGGTGGCCGCCGAACCCATGTACGCCGAGACGCAACTCACCCGAGCGCTGATCGCGGCCACGCAGGCGGGCATACCGGCCTTCGTGGTGCTGAACAAGATCGACCTGCCACAGGCGGCGGCCGCGCGCGAGCGACTGGCGCCTTACCGCGCGATGGGCGTGGAGGTGATCGAGCTGTCGCTCAAGGGCGATGCGGCAGCGGCCGAGGCGTTGCTGAGGCCTCGCCTGCAGGGGCGCTCCACATTGGTGTTGGGTCCCAGTGGCATGGGCAAGAGCACGCTGATCAACCTGATGGTGCCGGCCGCGGCGGCGCAAGTGGGTGAGATCTCGCTGGCACTGAACACCGGGCGCCACACCACCACCACCACCACCTGGTATTGGTTGGGCGAAGGGCGCCAGACCGCGCTGATCGACTCTCCCGGTTTCCAGAACTTCGGGCTGCGGCAGGTGGCGCCGGCCGACTTGGGCCCGCTGATGCCTGACCTTGCCGCCCACATGGATTGCCGCTTCTACAACTGCAGCCACCTGCACGAGCCGGGCTGTGGCGTGCGCGCGGCGCTGGAGCGCGGCGAGATCAGTGCCACACGCTATCGCATCTACCAGGAATTGTTTGCCGAGGTGTCCAGCACCAAGTGGTGAGGGATCTCTGGCCACCGCGCCCTCGCAGAGCTCGGGCGGTTCGACAGTCAGGAAACAGTGCACATGCACTGTTTCCGGTCCAGTCTCACCCCACGAGGTTGGCCAGCGTCAGCAGCGCCACCAGCAGCATCCAAAGGATCACCGAGCGCCACACCAGGCCCACCACAGTGCGCAAGTGCCCGAGCTGAGGCTCGGCGCCGGCGGTGGACCCGGCCGACAAGGCGCTGCCCGTTGGCCCTGCCTCGAAGGTGCGCGATCGCTCGGGCGTGACACCCGGCGCCGCTTCGCCACCGAGTTGCACGCCCACCGCGCCCGCAGCGGCGGCGAGGATGATGCCCTCGTTGGCGTGTTGCCACAGCGAGGCATCGCGACGCCAGCTGTTGATGGCTTCCTCGAAGTTGCCCACCACGGCAAAACCAAAGGCAGTCAGGCGCGCCGGCACGTGGTCGATCAGCGAGAACAGGCGTTGCGAGACGGCCATCAGGCGAGGGTTGGCCGGTAGGCCCAAGCGCTTGCTGGGAAAGGCCCAGTAGCGGCTGGCAAATTCGGCCATGCGGTACAGCACCGCACCCACAGGGCCCAGTCCCATCGTGGAGAACAACACGAACCAGAAGAACACGCCGAAGACGTGTCGGTGCGCGGCCAGCAAGGCATGTTCGAGCACATGGCGCAGCAACTCGGTGCGGGGCAGCTCGGATGCATCCAGGTGCCGCCATTCGGCCAGCAGGCGCCGCGCCTCGGTTTCATCGCCGCGATCCAGCGCATCGCGGATGTCGGTGAAGTAGTGGCTGAACTGCCGGAAGCCCAGCGTCAGGTAGAGCACCGCAATGTCGAAACCCAGCGAGAGGATCAGGCTGTAGTGGTTGATGGCCAGGTACAAGGCACTGATGACCAGACCCGGTCCCAGCACGGACACGCCCCACACGACCCAGGCATGCTGTTCACGGCCAGCATCGAAGTTGCGGCCGGTCCAGCCCACCCAAGACACCAGGGCATGGTGGATCCAGTTGTCGCGCGGCAGCGGTTTCAGCTGCTCGATCATCAACGCAAACAGGACCGCAAAGAAGCTCATGTGAAGGCATCATACCCAGCAGCTTGCGCGGCGCACTGCGCTTCAGCGGGCGCAAAGAAAACCGTAGAGGTTGCGCAACATGGCGGCCGTGGCACCCCATATGAAATATTCGCGCGGCAGGCCCGCGGGGTCCTGTCCGACCCAGGGCATCGACAGGAAGCGCCGCGGTTGGCCCAACATCTCGAATGCGTGGCGCCGATGGTGGGCCGGCGTCATCAGGAATTGCAGCGGCACTTCGAAGGCCTCGGCCACTTCAAAGCTGTCGAGTGCCAGCGTGAAGTCGGGTTGCACCAAGGCCACCACTGGCGTGACCACGTAGCTGGTCACGGTGCGGTAGATGGGCAGCGTGCCGATGACCTCGACATGGCGGCGGTGCAGGCCCACTTCTTCTTCGGTTTCACGCAGTGCGGTGGCCTGCGCACTGCCGTCATGGTCCTCGCTGCGGCCCCCCGGGAAGCTGATCTGGCCGGCATGGTCGCGCAGATGATCGGTGCGCCGGGTGAGCAGCACGTGCAGGCCATCGTCGCGCATCACCAGCGGAATCAGGACCGCCGCTGCCGCCGGTTCACGGTCGAGTTGGAAGCGTTGACCGTCACCCGGGATCTCGGGTGTCCAAGTCGGCGGATTGCCGAAGCGCTGGCGCAGGGCCTGCGGCTCAAGTGCGGTGGCCGGCGCGGGCGGCAGGTGATCGTCCACCTCGATCACCGGGATCGCCTTGGGGTCGGTGATGCGTGGAATTCGTCCGCTCATGGGTCGGTGAGCATAGCGCGCCGGAAACGAACAAGCCGCCCCGGGGGGCGGCTTGTCCGGGCCAGCACTTGTGGCAGGCAGCCACCGTCGCCGCTCACCGTGCTGTGCGACGAGTGCCTTTCGGCACCCGCCTGATCTTCGATCAGGCCAGCTTCTGCGGAGCAAGCCGCGTCCGCTGTGCATCGTGCTGCGCACGATGGGTGCCTTTCGGCACCCGCCTGATCTTCGATCAGGCCAGCTTCTCTTTGATCCGGGCCGACTTGCCCGAACGCTCGCGCAGGTAGTACAGCTTGGCGCGGCGGACATCGCCACGGCGCTTGACGTCAATCGACGCGATCAGCGGGCTGTACAGCTGGAACGTGCGCTCCACGCCTTCGCCACTGGAAATCTTGCGCACGATGAAGCTGCTGTTCAGGCCGCGGTTGCGCTTGGCGATCACGACGCCTTCGTAGGCCTGCAGGCGCTTGCGCGTGCCTTCCACCACGTTGACGCTGACGATCACGGTGTCGCCGGGGGCGAAGGTCGGAATGGTCTTGCCCAATCGGGCAATTTCTTCCTGCTCTAGGGTGCGGATCAGATCCACTGGTTTTCTCCTGAAGCGATCATGGCGGCGCTCTGTAGTGGCCCGTCAGAGGATCGAAAAGCCTTCGATTATAGATCAAGTGCCTGCAGTGTCTTCTCGTCTTGTTTGGACAACCGGCCGGCTGCTCGCGCCGCTTCGATCAGGTCCGGGCGGCGGCGAGCCGTGACCGCCAGTGACTGGTCGCGGCGCCACCGAGCGATGTCGCCATGGTGACCCGAACGCAGCACCTCCGGCACCGGCAGCGGTCCGTCGGGCGTCTGCAGTACCTCGGGCCGGCTGTAATGCGGGCCTTCGAGCAGGCCGTCGGAGAAACTGTCCTGCTGGTGGGATTCATCGGTGAGGACTCCAGTCTGCAGACGGGCCACTGCGTCCAGCAAGGCCAGCGCTGGCAATTCGCCCCCTGAAAGCACGAAGTCGCCCAGGCTCAACTCCAGTGTCACGTGCCGGTCGATCACGCGCTGATCGATGCCTTCATAGCGGCCGCAGAGCAGTACGGCGCCCGGGCCGGTGGCCAGGGTCTGCACGACGGCCTGGCTCAGCGGCAATCCGGTCGGCGTGAAATGCACCACCGCGGGCGCCAGTTGCTGGTCGGCGCCGGTGGCATGGCGGTCGGTGCGAACGGCGGCGAGGGCCCGCTCCAGGGGTTCGGCCAGCAATACCATGCCCGGGCCACCGCCATAGGGGCGGTCATCGACCCTGCGATAGGCGTCTTCGGCGAAGTCACGCAGTGGCCAGAGCCGCACGTCCACCTGGCCGGACTCGAAAGCTCGCCGGGTGATGCCCTGGGCGAGGTGCGGGCCGAACAGGTCCGGGAACAGGGTGATGATGTCGAAGCGCATGCGGCTTCAGGCGATCAGTAGTCCAGGCCCCAGTCCACGGTGATTCGACGTGCAGCCAGGTTCACGTCGTCCACATAGGCGCCCACGAACGGGATCAATCGCTCGGACTGGTCGGGCGGTGCCCCGTCGACCGCATCGGGCCGGCGCAGCCGCAGCACGCTGTGCGCCCCGGTGTCCAGCAGATCGATCACTTGGCCCAGTGCCTGGCCCTCGCGGTTGAACACGGCCAGCCCGATCAAATCGATCCAGTAGTACTCGCCATCGCCCGCCGTGGGAAAGCTTGAGCGAGCAATGAACAGGCGCGCGCCTTTCATTCGCTCGGCCGCGCTTCGATCGGGAATCTCCTGCGCCGTTGCCACCACACCGTCGCCATGTTCCTTGGCCAGGGTGATGCGCAGCAGCGGCGGATAACTTTGGCGGGTCGGCCCGAGTGTTTCGGGCGGTCGAACGAACCAGCGGCGGCTGGAGAACAGCGCCTTTGGGTCGTTGGAGAACGGCTTGACGCGAATTCCGCCCTTGATGCCCCAGGCGCCAATCACCAACCCGACCTCGACGGCATCGTCGGGGAAGGCTGGTTCACCGTCGGCCAAGCCCTGCATGCCACCCATCATCGACCGATCGTCGATTCAGTCGGCCCAGGCGCAGCCGACGGATTCAGGATCAGGCCGCGGGAGCGACCTGGGCCTTGGCAGCGTCGGAGACCAGGCGCTTGACGGTGGGCGACAGTTGGGCGCCGACACCCTTCCAGTGCGTGACGCGGTCCAGCGCGACGCGCAAGGGCTGCTCGCCGCCGGAGGCCATCGGGTTGTAGAACCCCAGGCGCTCGATGAAGCGACCGTCGCGGCGTTCGCGCGAATCGGCCACGACGATGTAGTAGAACGGGCGCTTCTTGGCGCCGCTGCGAGCCAGTCGGACAACGACCATGGTGATGATTTCCGGAATTTGGTTTGCGACCGGTCAGCCAAGGAGACACTCGAGTCTGGGCCGGTCATTTCAGCGGACATCGCTCACAGCTGCAGGCCCCCGGACAGACCCAGGGACCGAACAAGACCATCGCAACAGCGCCCGCGCACTTTGGGATTCAATTCGGTTCTGTAGATACGCCGGTGTTCCCACCGACCAGCGCCGAAACCGCGCATTATAGGCTGGGCAGCCGAATTGACCAGTGGGGCGTTTGGCGCGGTGTTGGCAAGCCCGCTGGAGTCGGCGCGCGGTGGGGTGCCCCGACGCGACAATGCTGGCCATGCGCAATCGATCCAAGACCCTGGCCACCTGGTTGGCCGTCGTGGGGGGCAGCCTGGGGCTGCACCGTTTCTACCTGCATGGCGCCAAGGATGTCTGGGCCTGGCTGCACCCCTGGCCCACGCTGCTTGGGCTGGCGGGCGTGATCCGCATGCGCGGGCTGGGGCAGGACGACCACGCCGCCTGGCTGCTGATCCCGGTGCTCGGGGTGATGCTCAGCATCGGCATGTTGTCGGCCATCGTCATCGGCCTGACACCGGACGAACGTTGGGCCGCGCGTTTCCATCCGGATCACACCTCACCAGTGTCTGCCAGTGGCTGGGGTGCCGTGATCGGGGTGATCGTGGCGCTCATGATCGGCGGAGGCGTGCTGATGGGGACGCTGGCCTTTGGCGGCCAGAAATACTTCGAGTACCAGCGCGAGTTGTCGGAGAAGCAAGCCGCTTGAGGCGGCCCGTGTCCCTCAGAACAGACTCAGGCTTGCCCAATAGGCGCAGGCTGCCACGAAGGCCGACGCCGGGATCGTGAAGATCCAGGCCCAGACGATGTTGCCCGCCACGCCCCAGCGCACGGCCGAAGGGTTGCGCACCGAGCCCACGCCGATGATGGCGCCAGTGATGGTGTGCGTGGTGGACACCGGCACCCCCATCGCCGTGGCGATGAACAGGGTCAGCGCGCCACCGGTCTCGGCGCAGAAGCCGCCCACGGGCCTGAGCTTGGTGATCTTCTGACCCATGGTCTTGACGATGCGCCAGCCCCCCATCATGGTGCCCGCGCCGATGGCCAGGTAGCAGCACCAGATCGTCCACGCCGGCGGCATCGCGTCGCTGGCATTGGCATGGCCCGAGGCGATCAGCAGCATCCAGATGATGCCAATGGTCTTCTGCGCATCGTTGCCTCCATGGCCCAGCGAGTAGGCGCCAGCCGAAACGAGCTGCATGCGGCGGAACCAGCGATCCACCTTCAGCGGTGTGGCGCGGCGGAACACCCAGGCTACCAGCACCATCATCATCCCGCCGAGAAAGAACCCCAGCACAGGCGAGACGAAGATGAAGACCACCGTCTTGGCGATGCCGGCACCCAGCAGCTTGCCCGCGCCCGCCTTGGCGATCACGGCGCCGACGATGCCGCCGATCAAGGCATGCGACGAGCTGGAAGGGATGCCATACCACCAGGTGATGAGATTCCAGGTGATGGCCCCCAGCAAGGCGCCGAACACGACGTGGTGATCGACCACCCCCGGTTCCACGATGCCCTTGCCCACCGTGGCCGCCACCGACAGATGAAACACCATGATGGCCACCACGTTGAAGAAGGCGGCGAACAACACCGCCTGCTGCGGCTTGAGTACGCCTGTGGACACCACCGTGGCAATGGAATTGGCGGCGTCATGGAAGCCGTTCATGAAATCGAACGCCAGCGCCAGGACGACGAGCATCGCCACGACCCAGAAGCTGATCTGGAGTGCACTCATGGTGGAAACGCGCGCCTGGTCAGGAGTTCTCGAGGACGATGCCCTCGATCATGTTGGCCACGTCCTCGCAGCGATCGGAGATGGATTCCAGGTGCTCGTACACGGCCTTGAGCTTGATGAGTTCGCGCACCTCGATGTTGTCGCGGAAGAGTTTGCTCATCGCCGAGCGCATCACCCGATCGGCATCGGATTCGAGGCGGTCGATTTCCTCGCAGGTCTTGAGCGCCGCTTCAGCCACCGCCGGCTGGCTGATCTTGGGCAGCAGCGTGACGACGTGCTGCACGCGTTCGCAGCACTTGACCGAGATCTCGCCCAGGCGCAGCACGTCCTCGCTGACACTTTTCAGGTCGTACAGCGACATCACTTCGGACGAGTCCTGCAGCAAGTCGAGGATGTCGTCCATCGCGTTGATCAGTCCATGGATCTGCTCGCGGTCGATGGGCGTGATGAAGGTCTTGTGCAGCAGCCGGTTCACGTCGGCAGTGATGCGATCGGCCTGCTTCTCGGCGTAGTCCACCTCTGCGGCGTACTTCTCGCGCAGCGACTGATCGTTGTAGTACTGCACCATCGACATAAAGGCATGGGCACCGTCGGCGATGTATTTGCCGTGCTCGTTGAACATCTCGAAGAAGTTGCCTTCGCGCGGCAGCAGCTTGCCGAAAAACATGGGAGCGTCTCCAGGGGCGGCCGGATGAGGCCGGAAATCGTCGATCTGATACAGCGGATGCGGGCCGTGCGAGATCGCGCAAAGGTGGCTCAATCGGCCCGATCCCGACGTGGGCTGGCCGGCTTCGATCGGCCTCGCCGTGCACGTTGGTGAGCGGGGCGTCCGGAGGTCAGCGCGGCATTGTAGGGGGGCATGCCAGTGGCTCAACCACCTGACCGCCCGTGCTGGCAAGGTGCTCGGCCAAGGCGCCCAGGCCCGGGGCGCTCAGCTGCGGCGCCAGCTCCAGCAAGGGCTTCAACACGAAGGCACGCCTGTGCAGCCTCGGGTGAGGCAAGGTGAGTCGAGCGGTGGTGATGACGCTGTCGCCATGCAGCAGCAAGTCCAGGTCCAAGGTGCGCGGCGCATGTCGGTAGGGACGCTCTCGGCCGAAATCGGCTTCGATGTGTTGCAAGGCATCGAGCAGGGCCAGTGGATCGAGTGCCGTATCGAGCTCGGCCACGGCATTGATGAAGTCGGGCCCGCCGGCATCCACTGGCACGCTGCGGAAAAGCCTCGATGCGGCCACCAGGCCCAGCGGCCTCAGGCGCTCGATGGCGCGCAGCACGGCGGCCTGCGGATCCGCCAGATTGGCCCCGATGCCCACGTAGGCACGCGAGCGCAGGTCAAACGGCATGGCTGCTCGCCGAATCAGGGCGCTTCCGCTGCACCCGCGTCGGGCGTGCCGCCACCGCCTGAGCCCGCGGGTTTGCGGCGACGGCGACGTCGCTTGCGCGGCGCGTTCGAATCGGCTGTCGCATCGGCGGGCGCCTCCACGGCCTCGTCGTCGCGCTCGTCCTCGGGCGTCGACACCGCGTCAGCGTTGGCGTTGCGCCCGGTCTGGCGTGCGACGCCGGGGCGTCCAACGGCAGGCGCACGTTTGGGTGCAGTGCGCTGGGCCTCGCGGGCGGCGGCCAGCAATGCCTCGCGCTCGTCGTCGTCGCCGAGCGAGAAGTCTTCCCACCACTCGGCCAGTTCCACCGGCACCTCACCCACATCGGCGCGCAGGCGCAGGAAGTCGAATCCGGCGCGGAACCGCGGTTGCTCGATCATGGAATGCGCCGTGTTGGTCTGGCGACGTTCCAGGCGCGGTTGCATCATCCAGATCTCGCGCATGTCGGCGCCCAGCTTGCCACGGCCGGAGATGTCGCCCACTCGCGCGTCGAATACCGCATCGATCGCCTGTTGCAGGGCGGGTACCAGGTGCTCGCCATCGGCCTGGCGCGCGCGCCAGCCGGCCAGCACGTCATGCCACAGCAGGCAGGCGAGCAGGAAACTGGGCGCGACGGCCTTGTCTTCACTCACACGGCGATCGGTGTCGGCCAAGGCCTGACGCACGAAGGCTTGCTGCTGTGGCGTGGCGCGGACCTCGTCAAACACGGCGTCCAGGATGGGGAAAACATTGCGGTGCAGCCCGTGCACCTTGAGCGCCTCGATGCTGTCCAGCGCATGGCCGGTCTGCAGCAGCTTGATCATCTCGTCGAACATGCGTGAAATCGGCACGTTGGCCAGCAAGGGGGCCAGTTCCTTCACCGGAGCGCCAGTCTTGGGCTCGAAGCTGAACCCCAGCTTGGCCGCGAAACGCACCGCTCGGATGATGCGCACCGGGTCTTCGCGGTAGCGCGTGGCCGGGTCGCCGATCAGGCGCAGCAGGCGCTTTTTCACGTCCGCGAGGCCGTTGTGATAGTCGACCACGATCTGCGTCTCGGGATCGTAGTACATCGCATTGACGGTGAAGTCACGCCGTGCAGCGTCTTCGATCTGCGGGCCCCAGACGTTGTCGCGCAGCACACGCCCACTGGCATCCACCGCGTGCGCCTGGCCGGCCAACTCGGCCTTCGAGGTCTTCTCGTTGCCGCCCACCTGCGTGGCCTCGGCCGAATCCAGGTAAGCGCGGAAGGTGGACACCTCGATCACCTCATGGTCGCGGCCGCGGCCGAAGATCACATGCACGATGCGGAAGCGTCGCCCGATGATGAAGGCGCGACGGAACAAGGCCTTCACTTGTTCGGGCGTGGCGTTGGTGGCCACGTCGAAGTCCTTGGGACGTCGATTGACCAGCAGGTCGCGCACCGCGCCACCCACCACGTAAGCCTCGAAACCGCCCACCTTCAAGGTGTGCACCACCTTGACCGCGCGTTCGTCAACCAAGGATGGGTCGATGCCGTGCTCGGACGCGGGGATCTCGATCCGCTTGCCAGCCGGGATGCGCGGCACAGCAATGGGGGTATCGCCGGTCTTGCGGGGCGGCTTGCCCAGCAGTTTGTCGATCAGACGCTTGATCATGAAAAGAGCCTCAGGATGCGCCAGCCGCGTTCGAGCGCAATGGCTTCGAGCGCGGGGCTGGGATGGGTGGCCACCGGATCACTGACGCGTTCGAGCAGCGGCAGGTCGTTGGTGGAATCGCTGTAGAACAGCGTGCGGTCGAAGTCGCTCCAGTGCTGACCTTGGGCGGCGAGCCATTGGTCCACGCGGGCAATCTTGCCTTCGCGGAAGGACGGGGTGCCACGGATGCCCCCGGTGACGCGGCCTTGCGCATCGCGGAGCAACTCGACGGCAATCAGGTCGGAGACGCCAAACGCATCGGCGATCGGGCGGGTGATGAACTCGTTGGTGGCGGTGACGATGGCCACAAGATCCCCGTCGCGCTGGTGCCGGGCCACGAGCTCGGTGGCTTCCGGACGGACCATGGCTTGCATGACCTCGGCCATGAATCGCTGGCTGGCTGCAGCCTGCTCGGCCGGCGAGCGGTGACGCCAAGGCGCGGTGGCGAAGTCGATGTAGGCGTGGATGTCCAGCACGCCGGCCTGGTATTGATGAAAGAACTCGGTGTTTCGGCGTTGGTGTTCACCCGCATCCACCCAACCGATGGCCACCATGAATTCGCCGAAGGCGTGGTCGGAGTCGTGCTCGATCAGCGTGCCGTCCAGATCAAAGAGCACCAGGTTCATGCGGGGTGCTCCAGCCGCGAGTCAGGGGTCGTCGACTCGACCAGCATCTTCTTCAGCAAGGGCACGGTCACGGCGCGGCGCTCCGACAGGGCAAACGCGTCCAGTTGGTCGAGCAGGCTCATCAAGTGCTTCAGGTCGCGCTGAAAGCGTGTCAGCAAATAGTCCATCACCTCGTCGGACAGGAAGATGCCACGGCGATCCGCCTCGCGGCGGAGTGCCGCGCGGGTCTCGCCTTCGGCCAAGGCCTGCATGGCGAAGACATGTCCCCAACCCAGGCGGGTGCGCAGATCATCCCGGATGGGCAGGTCCACCGGTGGCAGCTTGCCGGCGGCCGCCCATTGCACGCCGTGGCCTCCGGCCTCGACGAACAAGGCGAACGCCGCGTGCTGGCGTGCCGGATCCAGGGCCTGGCAATCGTCCACGACGACCAGCGTCCAGCCCTCGTCGAAGGCCCAAGGCAACGCAGCATGGGCATCGAACCAGCCCACGCGCTCACCTTGCGACTGGCGGCTGTCGGCCAGCGCACGCAACAAGTGGGTCTTGCCACTGCCGGAAGGTCCCCAGAGGTAGACGGGCGCTGACGGCGTGGCCAGGCTGCGCAGGTGCTGCACCGCCTGGGCATTGGGGCCCACCAACAGGCTGTCGAACCCCATGTCCGGCAGGGGCGTGATGGCCAGCGGAATCTGCTTCATCGCGCCGGTCAGGACTGGTACAACTGGCTGGACAGGTAGGCGGCGCGCGCCCGGCGCAAGGCGACCACCGCGACGGCACTGGCCGGCAAGGCGATCAACACGCCGACGAAGCCGAACAACTGGCCAAAGGCCATCAACGCGAAGATCACCGCCAGCGGTCCCAGCCCGATCCGTTCGCCCACCAATCGTGGCGTGAGGACGAAGCCTTCGAGCAACTGCCCCACCAGGTAGATCGTGGCGACCGTCAGCACACCCGCCAGGCTGCCGAACTGCAGCAGCGCGGCGAGCAGGGCCATGAGCAGGCCGAGTCCGAAGCCGACGTAAGGAATGGCCACGGCCAGGCCGGTGAACACGCCCACCGGCACCGCCAGGTCGAACCGGGCGATGGACAGTGCCGTGGCGTAGTACACCGCCAGGACCGCCATCACCACCAATTGCCCGCGCAGGTACTGGCCCAGCATCGCATCGCATTCATCGAGGAAACCCGCACTGGTGCCACGCATGCGGGGCGGTACGAGTTCATGCGCCTGGCGCATCAGGTGCGGCCAGTCCATCAGCAGATAGAACAGCACCACCGGCACCAATACGGCGTTGCCGACGACCGACAGCAACACGCTGCCACCGATGCGGGCCGAACTGAGCGCCGCCGACGCCCAATCGCTGCTGTTGGCGTCCAGCAGTTTGGCCAACCACTCCTTCAGGCTGGCCACGTCAAGGTTGACGTGGACGCCGTACTGGCCGAGCCACGGCGTGAGCGTCTGGGCCAGTTTGTCCAGCAAGGGGGGCAGTTGGGCCTTGAGCAGCGGGAATTCCTTCACCAGCACCGGCACCAGCAGCAGCAACACGGCCAGGGCCGCTCCCAGCGCGAGAATCTCGATCAGTGCCACCGCCAGTACCCGCGGCCAGCGGCGCGATGCGAGTTGCTCCACCGCCGGGTGCAGTGCATAGCCCAGCACCGCCGCGACGACAAAAGGCGTGAGCACCGGTGCCAGCAGCCACAGCAACAATGCCGCCAGCAGGCCCAAGGCCAGCCAGGTCAAGGTTTGTCGTTGGGCGGGGGTCAGCGTCATTCGGTGGGTCTGATCGCCCGGGAAGCCGGGCGACAAGCAGCGGCGGCCGCCTGATGCGGGATTGTAGGGCGGTGGCAACACCGCAAGCGGCGCGGTCAGTGAAGCCGTGGCGAGCCTGAGCGACGCAGTTCGTCGGCGCGTTCGGCCAGGGCGAGGGCGTCGTCGGCAGCAGGGCGCAGGGCCACGTAGGCTTCCAGGTCGGCTGCCGCCTCGGTGCTTTGGCCCAGTTCGGCTTTGGTCAGGCCGCGATCGCGCAATTCCTCTGCCGAGCCAGGCAGGAGCAGCACCAGGCGTTGCTGAACCGCGAGCAGGCGCGACCAATCCTCGGCCGTGCGGTGGATTTCCTTCAGGTTGCGCAACATGCGCGCCAGCACGTCGCGCGCTGGCGCGGCCTGCAGGAACAGGCCGAGCGGGGTCTCGAAATCGCCTTCCAGCCCCTGTCGCTTGCGGAAAGGCGCCAGCCGCTCATCCAGGTCCTCGCGCGACAGTGATCGCCCATTGAACGGATCGATCACCACTTCGCCCTGCGGCATGCGCAACTTGATCAGGAAATGACCCGGAAACGACACGCCGCGCGCCGCGAGGCCGACCTGGCCGGCCAACTCACAGAACAGCAGCGCCAGCGTGATCGGAATGCCGCGTCGACTGATCAGCACCTCGTGCAGGTAGCTGTTGCGCCGGTCGTAGTAGTCGTTGACATTGCCGGCGAACCCCAATTCAGCAAAGAAGAAGCGGTTCAGGGCCCGCAGCCGCTGCAGCGGTGAGGCATCGCCAGGCAGCCTGCGCTTCAGACGGGCGGCCATCGCATCGATATCTCCCAACACCGCCTGAGGGTCGAGACCAGGGTGTTCGTCCTGGGCGATGGTGATGGCCGCCTCCAGCAGCGGCAGGCTGGCATCGTCAGCCACCAGGGCAGCAAAATACTCCAGGGCGCTGGGCGCCTGCACGGGCAGGTGCATCATCGGTCGGAGTCTAGCCTTCCCGCCGGAAGAGTTGGCGCAGATTCAGTCCGCTGGCCACCAGAGCGCCGAAATACAAGCTGGCGGCCCCTGCGAGCAGGCCAGCCAACACCAGCGCGCGCTGAAGTTCGTGCCGGCCCAGCGCAATCCAGTCAAACTGCCGGTTGGCCCAGAACAGCAGGCCGCCCATCAGAACACTGGCCAGCACCACCCGAACCGCGAGCCCGACCCACCCGGGGGCGGGTGTCCAACTGCCCAGCCGTTTCAGGCCGATCAGCAGCCAGCCGGCATTGACCAGCGCGGCCAAGCCCAGCGACAAGGTCAGGGCACTGGTGCCGAGCCAAGGCACCAGCAGCACATTGAAAGCCTGGGTAAGCAGCATTACCGCGATGCCAATGCGCATCGGCGTCGTCATGTCTTGCCGGGCGTAGTAGCCGGGTGCCACGACCTTCACGCCCACCAGGCCGAGCAGGCCAACGCCATAGCCCATCACCGCGGCCGAGGTGTTGGTCACTGCAGTGGCCGTGAATGCCCCCCGATGGAACAGCGTCGCCACCATGGGCTGGGCGAACAGCAGCAGTGCCACTGCGCAGGGCAGCGCCAGCAGCAAGGTCAGGCGCAGGCCCCAGTCGAGCAGGCTGGCGTATTGGGCGGAATCCTCGCGCGCCTGCGCGGCGGACAGCTGTGGTGTCAGCACCACGCCCAATGCGACTCCCAGGATGGCGATGGGCAGTTCCATCAGGCGGTCGGCATAGGTGATGGTCGAGATCGCGCCTTCACCGAGCCGGGACGCGATCTGCGAATTGATCAGCAGAGAAATCTGCGACACCGATACGCCGATCACCGCCGGCCCCATCTTGCCCAGCATCTGCGTGACGCCGGGGTGGTTCCAGGCGCGCCGCAGCCCTCCGGGCGTGCCGGCCAAGCGCGGCATCATGCCCAGACGCCAAAGCGCTGGCACCTGAATGCCCAACTGCAGCACGCCGCCCAGCATGGTGCCGGCGGCCAGGGCATACACCGGCTCGATGCCGTGTTGCTTGAACCAAGGCACACCGACCAGGGCCGCCGTGATGACGGCCGCATTCAACAGCAATGGGGTGAAGGCGGGAAGGGCAAAGCGCCGCCACGTGTTCAAGATGCCCGCCGACAGCGCCACCAGCGACATGCAGCCGATGTACGGGAACATCCAGCGCGTCATCAATACGGCGGCGTCATTCGTCCGGGGCGCAAAGCCGGAGGCCAGCATCCAGACCAGGACGGGTGCGGCCACCACGCCGAGTGCGCAGATCAGCAGCAAGGCCCAGGCCAGAATCGAAGCCACCGCGTCGACCAACTCTCGCGTGGCCTGGTCGCCGTCACGGGCTCGGGTGGTGGCCAGCAGGGGGACGAAGGCCTGCGAGAAAGCGCCTTCGGCAAAAAGGCGGCGCAACAGGTTGGGGATGCGAAAGGCGATGTTGAACGCGTCCATCATGGCCGACGCGCCAAAGTAGTGGGCGCCGATCTGCTCTCGAACCAATCCCGAGATGCGCGACAACATGGTCAGCGCCGACACTGAAAAGACGGCCTTGGACAGGTTCATGGCTGGCGGGCTTGGGGCCTGCAGGCGGCTGGGTGGGCGGGGCAGCCGACGGGCGTCGGCGGTGCGGGTCCCGGGGTGCGGCAGTGTCCAGGAATTATAGGGACGAGGTTTTGCCCGCTTTCGCCCGGCTTGGCGGCGGGAATGGAAATGCTATACTCCGCCTCTTTGCTCCGTCCGGGGCACCACCTTGAACTCCTTGGGGTCCGCACCACAATGGCCACCGCTTCCAAAGCCAAGAAAAAGACCGTCCGCCTGGCATCGGGCCGCAAACGCGCCCGCCAGGACGTGAACCTGAACGCTGCGAACACGTCGCTGCGCTCGAAGTTCCGCACCGTCGTCAAGAACGTCCAGAAGGCCGTCGCCACCGGCGACAAGGCCAAGGCCGCCGACCTTTTCAAGACCGCTCAGGCGGTGATCGACTCGGTTGCCGACAAGGGCATCTTCCACAAGAACAAGGCAGCCCGCCACAAGAGCCGCCTGTCGGCCAAGATCAAGGCGCTCGCGGCCTGAGATCGCACACCGGATGAAGCACAAAGGCCTGCGCAAGCAGGCCTTTTGCGTTGATGGGCCTGCGCCGTTGCGGGCCTTTGCGTTGACGGGCCCACGCCAGTGCGGGCCTTTTGCGTTCGACAGCCCCGTATCCGCCGCGGGCCACTGGTCACCCTCGGGATCGCTGCGCCGTCAAGGACTTGGCTCGCCCGGCTCCGGCAGCAGGCATGCTTCAGCCACCTGCAGTTCATTGTCCTTGGCGAAGCTCATCACGAAGTCCCAGGCCATTGGCTCGATGTCGCGCAGCGCCTCGCTGACGATCACGCACTTCACGTGGTCGATGACCCGTGGAACGCAGTAGGGGGAATAGCCCATGTGCGCGCCAATGCCGGTGCCCTTGGGCCGAAAACTGGACAAGGCACCTGCCAGTCGTTCGGCCCAATCACTGGGGCGAAACGGTCGGCCACCGCTGCTGATGCCCTGGATGAAGAACTCGCGCGGCTTCGGTCGGGTCATGCACAGTGGACTGGGGATGAACGGCACGAGGCCGATCGGCAACTCGACAGCGCGCAACCGATGCCGCTCCGGTGTCGCCATTGGGGCAGACAAGGGCAGCGTTGCGCCGCGAATCTGCTGCGCTGCAGCATGCATAGGGTTGCTCCTGGCCGGATCGACTTCCTGTTTTCGGCCGCTGCGCGCGCACCTTTAGAATCACCAACCCAGGCCAGACGGTGCCGTGGCGGCACGCACTGGCCATTTTTCATGGTTCAAGACCTCGGAGATCCGCGATGACGTCCCACGTGATGAACACCTACGGCCGACTGCCCATGGCGCTGTCGCATGGCCGAGGCTGCAGAGTCTGGGACACCGATGGCAAGGAATACCTCGACGGCCTGGGCGGCATCGCGGTCAACACCCTGGGCCATGCGCACCCCAAGCTGGTGCCGGCGCTGCAGGATCAGGTGGCCAAGATGATCCATTGCTCCAACTATTACGCTGCGCCGATGCAGGAAACCCTGGCGGCCAAACTGTGCGACCTGTCGGGACTGGATGCGGTGTTCTTCTGCTCCACTGGGCTCGAAGCCAACGAGGGCGCACTGAAGATTGCCCGCAAGTTCGGGCACGATCGCGGCATTGATCGGCCCGAGATCATCGTCTACGACAAGGCCTTCCATGGCCGCTCCATCGCCACCTTGTCGGCCACCGGCAACCCCAAGGTGCAAAAGGGCTTCGAGCCACTGGTCGAGGGCTTCGTGCGCCTGCCTTTGAACGACCTGGACGCGGTGCGCGCCGCCGTGCACGGCAACCCCAACATTGTGGCGATCTTTCTCGAGACCATCCAGGGCGAAGGCGGCATCAACCCGACGCGCATCGAGGTGCTGCAGGGTCTGCGCCAGATTTGCGACCAACACAACCTGCTGCTGATGCTCGACGAAGTGCAATGCGGCATCGGCCGCACCGGCAAGTGGTTTGCCCACCAATGGGCCGGTATCCAGCCCGATGTGATGCCGCTGGCCAAGGGCCTGGGCTCGGGTGTGCCCATCGGTGCCATCGTCGCCGGGCCACGCGCCAAGGACGTGCTGCAACCCGGCAACCACGGCACCACCTTCGGCGGCAACCCGCTGGCCATGCGCGCAGGCATCGAGACCCTGCGCATCATGGAAGAAGAAGGCTTGTTGGCCAATGCGGCGGCGATGGGAGAGCGCATCTGCAAGGGCGTGGCCGAAGGCCTGCGCGGCGTTGCCGGCCTCAAGGAAATCCGAGGCCAAGGTCTGATGATCGGCATCGAACTCGACCGCCCCTGCGGCGACCTGTTGCTCAAGGCCGCCCAGGCCGGTCTGCTGATCAGCATCACGGCCGACAGCGTGATCCGACTGCTGCCGGCCCTGATCCTTCGCGCGGCCGAGGCCGATGAGATCGTGGCCAAGCTCGTTCCACTGGTGCGAGACTTCTTGCGCAATGTCCCGCAAGACAAGCCATGAAGCCCGGGATGAGCCTGATGAAGCACTACCTGCAGTTCAAGGACTTTCGCGCCGAGGAATACGCTTACCTGTTCGAGCGCGTGCGCACCATCAAGCAGCGCTTCAAGAACTACGAGCGCTATCAGCCGCTGGTGGACCGCACGCTGGCGATGATCTTCGAGAAGGCCAGCACCCGCACCCGAGTGAGCTTCGAAGCCGGCATGTACCAGATGGGTGGCTCGGTGGTGCACCTGACCTCCGGGGACAGCCAGTTCGGCCGTGACGAGCCAATCGAGGACGCGGCCCGCGTGATCAGCCGCATGGTCGACCTGGTGATGATCCGCACCTACGAGCACGCCAAGATCGAGCGCTTCGCCGCGCATTCGCGCGTGCCGGTGATCAATGGGCTGACCAACGAATACCACCCCTGCCAGATCCTGGCCGACCTCTACACCTACATCGAGCAGCGCGGCAGCATCGCCGGCAAGGTGGTGGCCTGGGTGGGCGACGGCAACAACATGGCCAACACCTGGCTGCAGGCCGCCGACATCCTGGGCTTCACGCTGCATGTGAGCACGCCGGGCGGGTACGAAATCAACATGGACCTGGTCGGCGTGTCCAACCCTGCCTGCCTCAAGACCTTCAAGAGCCCCTTCGCGGCCTGCGAGGGCGCCCACCTGGTGACCACCGACGTCTGGACCAGCATGGGATTCGAGGCCGAGAATGCCGTGCGCAAGAAGGCCTTCGCCGATTGGTGTGTGGACACGCAGATGATGCAGCTGGCGCAGGACGATGCCCTTTTCATGCACTGCCTGCCCGCTCACCGTGGTGAAGAGGTGGCGGCCGACGTGATCGACGGGCCGCAGTCGGTGGTGTGGGACGAGGCCGAGAACCGCCTGCACGTGCAGAAGGCCCTGATGGAATACCTGCTGCTCGGCCGCATCGGTTGAGCACGGCGGCATCGGCCACGCATGAAGATTGCCCTCATCGCCGACCTGCACGCCAACCGCGAGGCGGTGGAGTCGGTCATCGAGCACGCTCGCGCCCAGCACGTCGATGAATGGGTGTTCCTGGGCGACTTCGTCGGTTACGGCGCCGATCCGGGCTGGGTGGTGGACACCGTGCGCGAGTTCGTCGGCCAAGGCGCCGTGGCGGTCCAGGGCAACCACGACCAGGCCGTTGTCAAGGGCGCATCGCCAGGCATGAGGCCGGATGCCCGCTTCGTGATCGAGTGGACGCGCGCCCACTTGTCCCCGGATCAGATTGCGTTTCTCGCCGAGCTTCCCCTGCACCAGCAACGCGATGACCGGTTGTACGTGCATGCCAATGCCTGGAACCCGGAAGGCTGGGAATACATCCTCGGTCGATCCGAGGCCCAACGCAGCATCTGGGCGACCGAGCGGCCCTACACCTTCTGCGGTCATGTGCATGAGCCCCGGCTGTACTACGTCTCCGGCGTGGGCAAGGTGGCCGATTTCGTGCCGACGCCAGGGGTGGCCATTCCGGTCCCGCCGCATCGCCGCTGGTTGGCGATCCCGGGCTCGGCCGGCCAGCCTCGCGATGGCAATCCGGCCGCGTGCTACGCCGTGTTCGACGACCTCCAGCGCGAGCTCACCTTCCACCGCGTGCCCTACGATTTCGACAGTGCGGGCGCCAAGATCCTGGCGGCCGAGTTGCCGCAACGCTTGGCCAGTCGACTGGAAGACGGGCACTAGGAAACGGGCACCAGGAAACCAGGCACCAGCACGATGGACAGCAACAGCCTCAGCGAATCCGCCGCATTCGGCCCGTCCACCCTGTCGGGTGAATTGCCGACGGTGACGCTGGCACCGGGCCAGGTCATCGACCGCTTCAAGCTCGAAGAGAAACTGCACCTGGGCGGCATGGCGCAGATCTGGCGTGTCACCGAGCTCGGGACCGATGGCAATCCGCTGCCGCCACCTCAGCTGCCGCTGGTGATGAAGGTGCCGCGCATCAAGGGCGGTGAGGATCCGGCCACCATCGTCGGTTTCGAGGTGGAGCAGATGATCATGCCGCGCCTCAGCGGCCCGCATGTCCCGCGCTTTGTTGCCAAGGGCGACTTCACGCGTCAGCCCTACATCGTGATGGAACGCATCGACGGGGTCTCGCTGCGACCACGATTGGATGATGCGCCGCTGGCCATCGACGAGGTCATCGAGGTCGGCTCGCGCGTGGCCACGGCCCTGCACGATCTGCACCGCCAGCACCTGGTGCACCTGGACATCAAGCCCAGCAACATCATGTTCCGACCGGACGGGTCGGCGGTGCTGGTCGACTTCGGCCTGTCGCGCCACGATCACTTGCCCGATCTGCTGGAGGAGCAGTTCACGCTGCCCATGGGCACCGGGCCGTACATGTCGCCCGAGCAGGTTCAGTTCGTGCGCAACGACCCGCGCAGCGACCTGTTCGCGCTGGGCGTCATGCTCTACCACTTCACCACCGGCGAGCGCCCGTTCGGCCAACCGGACAACGTGCGCGGCCTGCGTCGGCGGCTCTGGGTGCACCCGGTGCCGCCGCGGCTCATCCGCAGCGACTGTCCGCCGTGGTTGCAGGAGGTGATTCTGAAATGCCTGGAGGTCAAGCCCGAGCGTCGCTACCAGAGCGCGGCGCAGCTGGCGCTGGACCTGCAGAACCCGACCCAGGTGGTGCTCACACCGCGCTCGGAATTCCTGCAGAAGAGCAGCGCGGTGCGCACCTTCAAGCGCTGGTTCTTTGCGCTTGGTGCCGAGCCCGGTCGCGCTGAGGCCACTGCGCACGATCAGCTCGACCGCAGCCCGATCATCGTCGCGGCAGTGGATGTGGACAACGCTTCAGACGAGTTGCTCAACCGGCTGCGCGAGACCGCCCGGCGCATCGTGCTCACCGAGCCGGGCGCACGGTTGGCCTGTGTCAGTGTGATGCGCGTGGCGCGCATCGGCATGGACGATCTGGTGGATCACGAAGGGCGCAGTCGCCACGTCAAGCAACTGGTGGGGCTGAAGCACTGGGCGCGGCCCATCAACAAGGCCTTGCAGCTGGGCGAAGGCCGTTTGACCTTCCATGTGCTGGAGGCCTCGGATGTCGCCGAGACGATCGTCGATTTTGCTCGCCGCACGCAGACCGATCACATCGTGATGGGCGCGCGCGGCATCTCGGGCATCCGGCGCTACCTGGGCAGTGTGTCGTCGCAGGTGGTGGCCAACGCGGACTGCACCGTCACCGTGGTGCGCGTGGGTGCATCGGGCGACGAAGCGGTGCCTCCCGCCAAGTCGTGAGCACCGGAGGCGACAACGCCTGCCTGCGATGCGGCGCCTGCTGCGCCAGCTTTCGGGTGGACTTTTCGGTCGAGGAATTGCAGTCCGACGGCGGTACGGTACCGGCGGGCTTGGCCGACGTCCTCAGCCGTCACCTGGCCCGCATGCGCGGCACCGACCATGCCCGCCCGCGTTGCGCAGCCCTGGTGGGCGTGGTGGGCGTAGAGGCCAGCTGCGGCATCCATGAGTGGCGCCCATCGCCGTGCCGCGAGTTCGGCTTGAGGGCGCCGCACGGCCTTGGTGACGAGGCCTGTGACCGCGCCCGGGCGCGGCATGGGTTGCCGCCGCTGCGGCTTGGATTCAGACCTTGAGCAGGTCCACCTCGAACAGCAGCGTGGCGTTGGGTGGGATCACGCCGCCGGCGCCGCGCGCGCCGTAGCCCAGGTCGGCCGGGATCTGCAACAGGCGTGTGCCACCCACCTGCATGCCCTGCACGCCCTCGTCCCACCCCCGGATGACCATGCCGGCGCCGAGGTGGAAGCGAAACGGATCGCCGCGATCCTTGCTGGAGTCGAACTTGGCGCCGCGGCCATCGGCCTGGGTCGGGTCGTACAGCCAGCCGGTGTAGTGCACGGTGACCTGCTGGCCCGCCTGTGCGGTGTCGCCGGTGCCCGGGCGGGTGTCGTCGTATTGCAGGCCGGAGGCGGTGGTGATCATCGTGGGCAATCCTGAAGGGGTTGGAACATGGACAAAGGCGCGCATCATGCCATCCGGCCGGGCGAGGTGCTGCCGGGCTCGCGTTTCACCCAATGCGCGCCCCAGGCTTGCGTGGCCGTGGTGAGCCATTCGGACACCGTAGGGGCGTGGATGGCCGGCAATTCCAGCACGCGGCCCGCGTCGGCCAGGCAGCGCAGGGGCTGGGTGGTGTCCAGCGGCGTCGCGTCGTTCTGCTTGGACAGCTTGTGTCCGTCGCGGCCCATCACCAGTGGCGTGTGCAGGTAGTGCAACTCGGGCAGGCCCAGCAGGCGCTGCAGGTGGATCTGCCGTGCGGTGTTGTCGGCGAGGTCTTCGCCGCGCACCACGTCGGTGATGCCCTGGAAGGCATCGTCCACCACCACGGCGAGCTGGTAGGCCCACAGGCCATCGGCCCGCTGGATCACGAAGTCCCCCACCTCGCGGGCGACGTTCTGGCGTTGCGGGCCCAGTCGCCGGTCCTTCCAGTGGATCACCGATTCGATGCCGCCGCACACGGTGAGCACGCGCGTGGCGCGGGCCGGCTTCCCGTGCAGGCCGCTGCGGCAGGTGCCCGGGTAGACGCGCTCCTCGAACCGCTCGTGCAACAGGCCCAGCGAGACCATCGCGTCTTCGATGGCGCGGCGGGTGCAACCGCAGGCATAGGTCAAGCCCAGGCGGTTCAATCGCTCCAGCGCAGAGCGGTAGGCCGGGCTGCGCGCCGACTGACGCACCGGCTCGTATTCGTCGGGCACCAGGCCGCAGGCGGCCAGCTGCGCAAAGATGGTTTCCTCGGCGCCTTGCACACAGCGTGGCAGGTCCACGTCCTCGATGCGCACCAGCCATTGGCCCGCATGGGCGCGGGCGTCCAGCCAACTGGCCAATGCGGCGACCAGGGAGCCGGCGTGCAGCGGACCCGTGGGCGACGGCGCAAAGCGGCCGATGTACTTTGCACCGCTCATTCGAGCCCCGATCCGGGGGTGTCCAGGTGGCGCTCCAACAGCGCATGGCGGGTGGTGGCGCTGCTCAGCTGGTCCAGCCACCACTGCAAGGCCAGCCCGTGCGGGGCGCGTTTGGGCTGGGGCGTCGCAGCGGTCCTCCAGGCATAGCCGAACTGCGTCGGCGGGCGCGAACGCCGCAGCGTCTTGACCACCAGGCGGCCCGCGTGGATGTGAGCCCGGGCCAGTGGCTCGGGCACGAAGCCGCAGCCCAGGCCACGGGCCTGTGCATCGATCTTGGCCTGCATGGACGAGACGGTGAGCACGTCCTGCCCCGGCAGCAGGTTCACCGTGAGCGGCGACAGGCGCTGCGCGGAGTCGGCCACGGCGACAGCGCGATGGGCCAGCAGCTGGTCGTCGCCGATCGGCCCCTCCACCAAGGCGAGCGCGTGATGCGGCGCCACCGCGAAAACGAAGTCGATGCTGCCCAAGGGCTTCAACTCGATGCCGGGGTGCGGCGTAAGGGTGTTCATGGCCACGCCGATGGCCAGATCGGCCTGGCCGGTGACCAGGGCTTCCCACATGCCGGCCAGGACCTCGGTGCGCAGGCGCAGCCGGGTGCCTGGCGGCTGCCCGTCCAGGGGGCGCAGGGCATAGAAGCCCTCCACCAGCTCCAGCACCGTGGCCCGCGAGAGCACACCGTCCACCGCGACCGTCAGCTCCGATTCCCAGCCGGTGGACACGCGGCGCACCCGATTGGCCACGGCGTCCATTTCGGCCAGCAGGCGGCGGCCCTCGGTGAGCAGCTCTTCGCCCGCGGCGGTGAGCTGGGCCTGGCGCGAACTGCGGTCGAACAGCAGCACGTCCAGCGCATCCTCGAGCTGGCGCACGCTGTAGGTCAGTGCCGAAGGCACACGTCCCATCTCCCTGGCGGCCGCCGCAAAGCTGCCCGATCGAGCGATGGTGTCCATCATGGTCAGCGCATCGGGCGTGAGGGCGTGGCGTCGAGAGCTCATCGGGCGGGTCGGGGACAAGCCCTTCATCTTATTTGAATGCAGGGTCCAACGCAGCGCGTGGCCTGCCCGTGCGCCAAAGTGACAAGATCCCGGTCAACACGAAGGGCGCTTGCCATGATCACCTTGAGACGTTCGCAAGACCGCGGCCTGGCCGACCTGGGCTGGCTGAAGAGCCACCACAGCTTCTCGTTCGCCGACTACCACGACCCCGCGCACATGGGCTTCGGCAACCTGCGCGTGGTCAACGACGATCGCATTGCACCGGGCACCGGCTTCGGCACCCACGGCCATCGCGACATGGAGATCGTGAGCTATGTACTCGAAGGCGCACTGGCGCATCGCGACAGCATGGGCCAGGTGGCCACCATCCTGCCCGGCGAGGTGCAGCGCATGACGGCCGGCACCGGGGTCATGCACAGTGAGTTCAACCATGCCGCAGATGCCCAGACGCATTTTCTGCAGATCTGGCTGCTGCCGTCTGCTGCGGGCCTCAAACCCGGCTATGAGCAGAAGGCCTTCAGCGCCGATGAGCGCCGCGGTCGCCTGCGCCTGGTGGCTGCGCCCGATGGGGCCGACGGCGCCATCACCTTGCATGCCGATGCGCGGCTGTATGCCGGCCTGCTGGATGGCGCCGAGACGGCCAGCGTGGCGCTGGCCCCTGGGCGGCTGGGCTATGTGTTCGTGGCGCGCGGCCAGGCCAGCGTGAACGGGCTGGCACTGCGCGAAGGCGACGGCGCTGCCCTGTCCGGCGAGCCCGCCGTGACCATGACGCAAGGGCAGGGCGCCGAAGTGCTGGTGTTCGACCTGGCGCCGCGCTGACCTGCCCTGCCGCGCCACGGACGCCATGGGCCAGCGCGACCCTCTGGACGCTGCCCCCGTTGCGCGGGCTTGTGAGCTGCCTCAGTCGCGCGGCACGGGGCGCGGTTTGCCATTCGCATCGATGGCCACGTAGGTGAGGTTGGCTTCGGTCACCTTCACCACCTGCAGGTTGGCCGGATTGCGCTCGGAGAACACCACCACGTGCACGGTGATCGAGGTGTTGCCGATGCGCTCGACGCGGGCGTAGAAGCTGACCAGGTCGCCCACCGACACCGGCTGCTTGAAGATGAACTCGTTCACCGCCACCGTGGCGATGCGGCCCCGCGCGATGCGCGAGGGCAGCACGGCGCCGGCCAGGTCCATCTGCGCCATCAGCCAGCCACCAAAGATGTCGCCGTTGCCGTTCACATCCGCGGGCAAAGGCATGACGCGCAGCACCAACTCGCTGCCATCGGGCAAACTCACGGGGCCGGTCAGAGGCGTCCGGCTCGGGGAATGGATCGTTTCGGTCATGGTGGCGGGCCCCGAGATGCAACGCGGACGGTTCGTCGCGCGCCCGATTCTTTCACGCCCCGCCTTGTCACTGGATCCCCTGTACCGATGCGACGATCTGCCTCCGCCGTAGCCCTTCCCGAAGCCACCGTGCCCGGCGCCGAACGCACCGATTGGCAGACCCTGCGCAAGCTCATGCCCTACCTGTGGGCTTACCGCTGGCGCGTGGGCCTGGCGCTGGGTTTCATGGTGGCGGCCAAGGCCGCCAACGTGGGCGTGCCCGTGCTGCTCAAGCACCTGATCGACGCGCTGGATCTGAAGCCCGGCGACCCGCGCGCGGCCCTGGTGGTGCCCGCGGGGCTGCTGCTGGCCTACGCCGGCTTGCGCCTGTCCACCTCGCTGTTCACCGAACTGCGCGAACTGGTGTTCGCCAAGGTGTCCTTCGGCGCATCGCGGCAGATCGCGCTGCAGGTGTTCGAGCACATGCACGCGCTGAGCCTGCGCTTTCACCTGGAGCGTCAGACGGGCGGCCTGTCGCGCGACATCGAGCGCGGCACGCGGGCGTTGCAGTCGCTGGTGTCGTATTCGCTCTACACCATCGTGCCCACACTGGTCGAGGTGGTCATGGTGCTCACCTTCCTGGGCTGGCGGTTCGACGCCGGCTACGTGTGGATCACGCTCAGCGCGCTGGCGGTGTACATCACCTTTACTGTGTCGGTGACCGAATGGCGCACGCGCTTCCGGCGCGAAATGAACGATCTGGACTCCAAGGCGCACAGCCGCGCCATCGACGCGCTGCTGAACTACGAGACGGTGAAGTACTTCAACAACGAGTCTTTTGAGGCGCGACGTTATGACGAGGGCCTGGAGGCCTACCGCCGCGCGCAGGTGAAATCGCAGGCCACCTTGTCGATGCTCAACACGGGCCAGCAGCTGATCATCGCGACGAGCCTGGTGGCCATGCTGTGGCGCGCCACGCAGGGCGTGGTGGATGGGCGGCTGACGCTGGGCGACCTGGTGATGGTGAATGCCTTCCTGATCCAGTTGTACATCCCGCTCAACTTCCTGGGGGTGCTGTACCGCGAGGTCAAGCAGAGCCTGACCGATCTGGACAAGATGTTCGCCCTGCTCGAGCGCGACCGCGAAGTGGCCGATGCGCCCGGGGCGCCTGAACTGCAAGTGCGGCAAGGCGTGGTGCGCTTCGAAGGGGTGTCCTTCGCCTACGACCCGGCGCGGCCCATCCTGCACGATGTGAGCTTCGAGATCCCGGCCGGCAAGACCGTGGCCGTGGTCGGCGCCTCGGGGGCCGGCAAGAGCACCTTGGCGCGCCTGCTCTACCGCTTCTACGATGTCACCGGCGGGCGCATCACCATCGACGGGCAGGACATCCGGCAGGTGACGCAGGGCAGCCTGCGCCGGGCCATCGGCATCGTGCCGCAGGACACGGTGCTGTTCAACGACACCGTGGGCTACAACATCGGCTACGGCCGCACCGGCGCCAGCACGGCCGAGATCGAGGGCGCTGCGCGTGCCGCGCATGTGCACGACTTCATCGCCGCCACGCCCAAGGGCTACGCCACCATGGTCGGCGAGCGCGGGCTGAAGCTGTCGGGCGGCGAGAAGCAGCGCGTGGCCATTGCGCGCACGTTGCTGAAGAACCCGCCGGTGCTGATTTTCGACGAGGCCACCTCGGCCCTCGATTCGGCCAACGAGCGGGCCATCCAGGCGGAACTGAAGAGCGCGGCGGAGGGCAAGACCGCGCTGGTGATCGCGCACCGCCTGTCCACCATCGCCGATGCGCACGAGATCGTGGTGCTGGATGCGGGCCGGGTGGCCGAGCGCGGCTCGCATGCAGACTTGCTGGCCGCCGACGGGCGCTATGCCGAGATGTGGCGGCTGCAGCAGGCGCAGGTGCCCGCCGATGATCCGGGGCAGCCCGCATGAGTCGGCCAGAGCAGATTGGTCATCCGCGGGCCTGTCGTTTCGACGGGGTCATCGGCCGAGCCCACCGCTACACTGCCCGCCGTGGAGACCAAGTGGCTCGAAGACTTCGTCAGCCTGGCCGAGACCCGCAGCTTTTCGCGTGCGGCCCAGTTGCGGCATGTCACCCAACCCGCGTTCTCGCGCCGCATCCAGGCGCTTGAAGCCTGGGCTGGCATCGACCTCGTCGATCGATCGTCCTACCCGACCCGCCTGACCCCGGCGGGGGAAACCCTGCATGCGCAGGCCCTGGAAATCCTGGTGGCGTTGCAATCGGCGCGCAACCTGATGCGCTCGCACCGGGCCAGTGGGCAGGACGTCATCGAGTTCGCGATCCCGCACACGCTGGCCTTCACCTTCTTCCCGCATTGGCTGATGGCCTTGCGCGGCCGGTTCGGCTCGGTGAAGACCCGGCTGATCGCGTTGAACGTGCACGATGCCGTGCTGCGTCTGACCGAGGGCGGATGCGACCTGCTGATCGCCTACCACCACGCGTCCCAACCATTGCAACTCAGCCCCGATCGCTACGAGATGCTGTCGCTGGGCCACGAATCCCTGGCCGCCTACGCCAAGGCGGACGCGTTGGGGCAGCCGCTGTTCCGGCTGGGCGACGCCGGGCACGTGCCCTTGCTGGCCTATGCGGCAGGCGCCTACATGGGCCACATGGTCGAGCAGATCATCCGGCAGATGCCCGTGGCCCCCCACCTGGAAACCATCTACGAGACCGACATGGCCGAAGGCCTGAAAGCGATGGCGCTGGAAGGCCATGGCCTGGCCTTCCTTCCGGCCAGTTCGGTGCGCAAGGAGCTCAAGGCGCGGCGCTTGGTGGCGGCCGCTCCGGCGGGCGTGGGCGAGCTGACGATGGAGGTGCGCATCTACCGTGAGCGTCCCGCGGTGGCGCGCGTGGTGAAGCCCGCGGCCCAGGCGCTCTGGGACTTCCTCAAGGCAGCGCCGGGTTGAGGACCCGAGGGTTCCGGCTTTGCCGGGCCGGGCCGCTTGCACCGATTTGGCGGAGGCCTGGCGGTCGATGGTGCGCGGCGTCTCAAGCTGGTGCTGTTTGGGGCCAGCGCCGGGCCGATCGACCGGGCATGGAACCTGCTGGCTGAGTGTGCGCTGAGCGCATGACCCCCGGACAAACAAGCATGTCCTTCAGTGCTAACCCCGTCCTATACTGCGCCGCCCCGGGGACCTGCCCGGGATCGATTGCTGCCCCATCTGGAGACTTCCAACATGATCAAGATCCCGTTCAAGACCGCGCTTGCCAGCCTGATGGCCGTCGGCGCGCTGGCCGCTGCGCTGCCGGCCCACGCCGGCAAGACGCTCGATGCGATCAAGGCCAAGGGCCAACTGGTGTGCGGCACCAACCCCAGCCTGCCGGGTTTTGCCGCGGCAGACAGCCAGGGCAACTACACCGGCCTGGACGTGGACATCTGCAAGGCCGTGGCCGCCACCATCCTGAGCGACGCCAACAAGATCAAGTGGGTGCCGCTCAACGCCCAGCAGCGCTTCACTGCGCTGCAGTCCGGTGAAATCGACATCCTGTCGCGCAACACCACCTGGACGCTCACCCGCGATGCCTCGCTGGGGCTGCACTTCACCGGCACCACCTACTACGATGGCCAGGGCTTCATGGTCACCAAGAAATCCAAGATCACCTCAGCCAAGCAGTTGAAGGGCGCCACGGTGTGCGTGCAGTCGGGCACCACCACCGAGAAGAACCTGTCGGACTACTCGAAGGCCTCCGGCCTGAACATGAAGCCGGTGGTGTTCGAGACCCAGGAAGCCACCAACAAGGCCTACTTCTCCGGCCGCTGCCAGGCCTACACGACAGACGCCTCGGGCCTGGCCTCTGTGCGCAACAAGGAAGCCGGCAATCCCGAGGACCACGTGATCCTGCCCGAGCTGATCTCCAAGGAACCGCTCGGCCCCTCCGTGCGTCGGGGTGACGACGAGTTCTTCGCCATCGTGAAGTGGACCGTGTTTGCCTTGCTGGAAGCCGAAGAAGCCGGCATCACCCAGGCCAACGTCGACAAGATGAAGGCCGAGAGCAAGGACCCGGTGGTGCAGCGCATCCTGGGCACCTCGGAAGACACCGGCAAGCTGCTGGGCCTGGACAAGGAATGGGCCTACCGCGCCATCAAGGCAGTGGGCAACTACGGCGAGATCTTCGAGCGCAACGTGGGCCCGAAGTCGGCGCTGAAGCTGCCGCGCGGTGCCAACAACCTGTGGAACAAGGGCGGCTTCATGTACGCCCCGCCGGTGCGTTGATGGCCTGAAGGCCCGATGGCTGCCGCAGACCCGATGACCCCATCCGCGCCACCACCCAAGGCGCGCCAGTGGTCCTGGCGCAGCAAGGCCTTCAGAAGCATCGTCTACCAGGTGATCGCGCTGGCTGCGGTCATCGCGGTCGGGGCCTACCTGGTCCACAACACCCTCACCAACATGCGGGCGCGTGGCATCCAGAGCGGCTTCGACTTCATCTTGCAGCCGGCCGGTTTCGCCATTGGCGAGAGCCTGATGCCGTTCGATTCGGCCGAGAGCTATGGCAAGGCCTTCCTGGTGGGCTTGTCCAACACGCTGAGGGTGGCGGTGGTGGGCATCGTGATGGCCACCGTGCTGGGCACGCTGGTGGGTGTTGGCCGGCTGTCGAAGAACTTCCTGATCCGCACCGTGTGCAGCACTTACGTGGAGATCTTCCGCAACGTGCCGCTGCTGCTGCAGTTGTTCATCTGGTATTTCGTGATGACCGAGTTGCTGCCGGCCATCGAAGAGCCCTTGCGGCCTCTGCCGGGCGTGTTTTTCAGCAAGAACGGGCTGCAGTTCCCGATTCCGGTGTGGGCCGATGGCCATTGGCTCACCGTCGCCGGCGTGGTGTTGGGGGCCTTGGGTGCCTGGTTCTGGTCGCGCCAGGCCAAGCGACACATGTTCGATACCGGCGTGCAACGCCCGGTGTTCTGGCCCGGGGTGGTGATCGTGATCGTCGCCGGCTTGCTCGGCTGGCTGGTCGGTGGCATGCCGGGTGGCATCGATGCACCGGAGAAGACCGACCTGAACGTGATCGGGGGCGGCGCCGTCACGCCCGAGTTCCTCACCATGCTGGTGGGCCTGACGATCTACACCGCGTCCTACATCGCCGAAATCGTGCGTGGGGGCATCCAGTCGGTGCCCTTCGGCCAGCACGAGGCGGCGGCGGCGCTGGGCTTGTCGCGCGGGCAGGAGGTGCGTCTGGTGCAACTGCCGCAGGCCTTGCGCGTGATCATTCCGCCGCTGACCAGCCAGTACTTGAACCTGACCAAGAACTCCTCGCTCGCGGTGGCGGTGGGCTACCCCGATCTGGTGTCCATCTCGAACACCTCGCTCAACCAGACGGGTCGGGCGATCGAATGCATTTCCCTGGTGATGGCGTGTTATCTTACGCTGTCGCTGTTGACGGCCTTGTTCATGAACGCCTACAACAAGCGTTCGCTGCTCAAGGAGCGCTGACACCATGGCCGGCTCCACGCAAGTCTTCGAGCCCATCGCCAGCCGCCCGCCCCCGGTGCAGGTGCAAGGCGCCATCGCCTGGCTGCGCACCAACCTGTTCGACGGTTGGCGCAACACGGTGGCCACGCTGGTGGTGCTGGCGCTGCTGGCCTGGTGCATCCCCAAACTGGTCAGCTGGGCGGTCATCCACGCCATCTTCGTTCCGGACAACGCCGCCTGCCGCGCGATGGCCGAGCACAGTGGGGCCTGCTGGGGTGTGGTGGCCGAGAAGTACCGGCTGATCCTGTTCGGGCGCTATCCGTTCGCCGAGCAATGGCGGCCGCTGGTGGCCTGTGTGCTGCTGGTCTGCCTGCTGGCGGTCAGCTGCTATCGCGGCTTCTGGAAGCTCTGGCTGCTGGCCGCGTGGGCTGTGGTGCTGCCGCTGTTCTTCCTGTTGATGTTTGGCGGCGTCGCGGGCCTGTCCACCGTGGAGACCTCGATGTGGGGCGGTTTCCCGCTCACGCTGCTGCTGTCCACCCTGAGCCTGGTAATGGCCTTTCCGCTGGCGATCCTGGTGGCGCTGGGGCGGCAATCGCGCATGCCGGGCATCCGCACGCTGTGTGTGCTGTATGTGGAGCTGATCCGCGGCGTGCCGCTGATCACCGTGCTGTTCATGGCCTCGTTCATGTTCCCGCTGTTCATGCCCGAGGGCAAGCAGATCGACGTGCTGCTGCGCGTGCTGGTGGGCATGACGCTGTTCACCGCGGCCTACCTGGCCGAGGTGGTGCGCGGCGGCCTGCAGGCCCTGCCCAAGGGTCAGGTGGAGGCGGCGCAGTCGCTGGGCCTGAGCAGCTGGCAGACCACCCGCAAGATCGTCTTGCCGCAGGCGCTGCGCCTGGTGGTGCCGGCGATCATGAACACCTTCATCGGCGCCTTCAAGGACACCTCGCTGGTCACCATCGTCAGCTTGTTCGACCTGACCGGCGCGTTGCAATTGGCGCTGGGCGATTCGAATTGGCGCAAGTTCTTCCTCGAAGGGCAGTTCTTCGTGGCCGGCATCTATTTCGTCTTCTGTTTCGCGATGTCGCGCTACAGCCAGTGGATCGAACGCCACCTCAACACCGGCACCCGCCGTCAGTGACCGTGCCTGCCCGTTTGGGACCTCGAACATGAGTACACCGCAGCAAAGCCCCATCATCGAGTTCAACGGTGTCAACAAGTGGTATGGCCAGTTCCATGTGTTGCGCGACATCCAGCTCAAGGTCGCGCGCGGCGAGCGCATCGTCATCTGCGGGCCCTCTGGCTCGGGCAAGTCCACGTTGATCCGCTGCGTCAACCGGCTCGAAGAACACCAGTCCGGTGACCTGATCGTCGACGGCACCACGCTCACCGACGACCTGAAGGCCATCGAGAAGGTGCGCAAGGAAGTGGGCATGGTGTTCCAGCAGTTCAATCTGTTCCCGCACCTCACCGTGCTGGAGAACCTGACGCTGGCGCCGATGTGGGTGGGCAAGATCCCGAAGAAGGAGGCCGAAGAGCGGGCGATGACGCAGTTGAAGCGCGTGCGCATCGCCGAGCAGGCCCACAAGTACCCGCTGCAGATGTCGGGTGGCCAGCAACAGCGCGTGGCCATCGCACGCGCGTTGTGTCTCACACCCAAGATCATGCTGTTCGACGAGCCGACGTCGGCGCTCGACCCGGAGATGATCCAGGAGGTGCTGGACGTGATGGTGGAGTTGGCCGGCCTGGGCATCACGATGCTGTGCGTGACGCACGAGATGGCATTCGCCAAGGCCGTGGCCAACCGGGTGATCTTCATGGATCAGGGCCAGATCGTCGAGCAGGCGCCGCCGCACGAGTTCTTCGACAACCCGAAGAGCGAGCGCACCAAGGACTTCCTGTCCAAGATCCTTTCACATTGACCCCCCGGAGCGCCAGCGGCGCTTCCCCCCAAGGGGAGCGACCCCGGTGGCCCGGCAAAGCCGGTTCCACGGCGTCCGCTGGCTAAGGAGACTCCGCGTGGTGTCGGTCGACTTCGATGGGGCAGGCGACGCGCTGCCGCGCCCGCACGCCAACTGCTACTGGCTGCTGCCGGGCCTGGTGCTGGCCGGCGAGCATCCCGGTGCCGACCATTCTCAGCCCTGGCCCGGCCGTATCGCCGCGTTGCATCGGGCGGGCATCCTGGTGTGGCTCAACCTCACCCAGGCCACCGAGCCCCTGCCGGACTACAGCGTCGCGCTGCCCGCTGACGCCGTGGCGCACCGCGCCCCGATCGCGGACTTCGGCGTGCCGGATGTTCCGACCATGCGCAGCATCTTGAGCCTGCTGGATGCTGCCATTCAGGATCAGCGTCCGGTCTACCTGCACTGCCACGGCGGCATCGGCCGCACCGGCACGGTGGTGGGCTGCTGGCTGCGCGAGCAAGGCCTGAGCGGCGAACAGGCGCTCGCGCTGCTGGCGCGCAAGTGGCAGGTGATGGCCAAGCGCGACCGCGCGCCTGAGTCACCCGAGACCGAGGCGCAATGCGAGTTCATCCGCCATTGGGTGCCCGTGAAGCGGGCCTGAGGTTCGACCGGCGTGTGGGTGAGAAAATCCTCGGATGACCCTGCAAGCGCTCACCCTCACCCGCCCGGACGACTGGCACCTGCACGTGCGCGACGGCGCCGCCATGGCTGCCGTGGTGCCGCACACCGCGCGCCAGTTCGGCCGCGCGATCATCATGCCCAACCTGAAGCCGCCGGTGACCACCACGGCCGCGGCCTTGGCCTACCGCGAGCGCATCCTCGCGGCGCTGCCCGCAGGGGTGGACTTCACGCCACTGATGACGCTGTACCTCACCGACAACACCCCGCCCGACGAAATCGCCCGCGCACGAGACGCCGGCGTGGTGGCCCTCAAGCTGTATCCGGCCGGCGCGACCACCAACAGCGACGCCGGCGTCACCGACATCCGCAAGACCTACCCCGTGCTGGAGGCCATGCAGCGCGCCGGCTTGAAGCTGCTGGTGCATGGCGAAGTCACCGACCCCGAGGTGGACCTGTTCGACCGCGAGGCGGTGTTCATCGACCGTGTGATGCAGCCACTGCGGCGCGACCTGCCCGAGCTGAAGGTGGTGTTCGAGCACATCACGACGAAAGAGGCCGCGCAGTACGTGGCCGATGCCGATGCGCACACGGCCGCCACGATCACCGCACACCACCTGCTCTACAACCGCAACGCGATCTTCCTGGGTGGACTGCGGCCGCACTACTACTGCCTGCCGGTGCTCAAGCGCGAGAGCCACCGCCAGGCGCTGCTGGCCGCGGCCACCTCGGGCAACGCGCGCTTCTTTCTCGGCACCGACAGCGCTCCGCATGCGGCGGCGCTGAAGGAGGCCTCGGTGTGCGGCGCCGGCTGCTTCACCGCGCTGAGCGCGCTGGAGCTCTACGCCGAGGCCTTCGAGTCGGCCGGCGCGCTGGATCAGCTCGAGGCCTTTGCCAGCTTCAACGGCGCAGATTTCTATGGCCTGCCGCGCAACACCGGCACGCTGACGCTGCGGCGCGAGGCCTGGACGCTGCCCGAGAGCCTGCCGTTCGGCGACGCGGCGCTCAAGCCGCTGCGTGGCGGCGAGGCGCTGTCCTGGCGCATGACGTGACCGCGCCCTAGCCGGCCGCCGGCGCAGGATCGGGCGGACAAACGTTCAAATTGAGCGGCCTCAGGCGCCGGCGACGCCGGCTGCGCTGTTGGCGCCGAGTGCGCGCAAGGCTTCGCGCCTGCGCGTCGATGCCCTCCAGGCGCGTGGCAGCGAGCGGGTGCTCGATCACGCCGGGGTGCGCCGCCAGCGCCGGGTTGAACGGCGGCGGCAGCCGCGGCGGCGGGTTGCCGTTGGCGATGAACAGCAGATCGCAGCGCAGCGACAGCCCGCCGTGCGTGGCCACCCGCAGTGGCGCGTCCGGCGCCGACAGGCCCAGCGCCAGGTCGCGCACGCAGGTGATGCGCGGGCCGCTGGCCGGCCTGTGGCTGTGCCGCTGCAGCGTTTGCTCGAAGTAGCGGCCGATGTCGCCGCGGCGCAGGAACACGCCGCCATCGGGCCGCAGCGCCTGCGGGTTTTGCTCGAGCAGGCGCTCGCGGCGCACCCAGTGGCTCAGGTGCCAGGCGTCATCGGGCAGCAGTGAATGCGCGAAGGTCGGCGCGTTGAGTCGGCGGTCGGAATCGGTGCTGCGGCAGGCCATGCCCCGGCCCAGCCGCTCGGCCGGATCGATGACCGTGACGTGCAGCGGCCGCGTGCTGCGCCGCACCAGCTGGATCGCCGCACAGGCGCCGGCAAACCCGCGCCGACGATGACCACCTCGCGCCGGGCGGGCGGCGCAGTTCTCACATCCCGGGCACCGGCAGACATTCCATCACCTCCACGCCCTCGCCCGGAAACAGGCTGAAGTGCGGGTGGCCGATGAACAGCTGCGCCGCCGCTTCCTGCGATTCGGCTTGCACGATGCTGAAGCCGCCCATGTGGTTGCGGATGTCCGAGATGCCGCCCGGGCCGATCAGCTTGGTGCGACCGAGCGGCCCGCCCATGTCGACGATGTCGGCCTGGTGCTCGCGCGCCCATTGGTGCCAGGCCGCCATGCCGGCCTGCTGGCGCGCGCCGCGTTCGGCGTCGGTGAGGCCCTCCCAGCGCGCAAGTGCGGCGGGCGAGCCGGTGAAGATGGCGAGAAAGCGTTTCATCGTTGTCTCCGATCAAAGCAAGCTGGGTTGGCGAGTGTAATGAGCGGCGCGCGTGTATCCTGCCCACGTGCCGAAGAGAGCACGAACGAGGAGACCCCGATGAACCGCGTCCCAATGGCCCCGCTTTGTGCCGCCGCGGCGGCCGTCCTGCTGGGCGCCTGCGCCAGCCCGCCGCCTGCCGGCCTGGCCGCGCGCAGCGTCACGATCCAGCGCACCGCCCACGGCGTGCCGCACATCACCGCACCCGATCTGGAGACGCTGGCCTATGGTGCCGCCTACGCGCACGCCCAGGACAATGTGTGCCAGACCGCGCGCCAGCTCATCACCGCGCGCGGCGAGCGCTCGCGCTGGTTCGGCGCGGCGCAGCCCGGCCTGATGGGCCGGCGCATGCTGCCCAACGAAGTGAGCGACTTCTTCATCGCCGCGCACATGGACGACGCCGCGCTGGCGCGCGCCTGGGCCGCCACCAGCGCCGACGCGCAGGCCCTCAACCGCGGCTATGTGGCCGGCTACAACCGCTTCCTGGCCGATCAGGCCGGCCGCCTGCCCGCCGATTGCCAGGGCCAGCCCTGGGTGCGGCCGATGAGCGCGGCCGACTTCAACCGCCTGAGCGAGATGACGATGGTGCAGGCCGGCGTGCTGGCGCTGGCCGACGCGGTGGTCGGCGCGCAGCCGCCGGCCGTCACCGGTGTGGCGCTGCCGCCGCCGGCCACGCTGACCGACGCGGCGCAGGCCATGCGCGAGGCCGGGCTGCTCGATTCGCCGCTGGGCTCGAACGCCTGGGCCTTCGGCCGCGACACCACCGCCAACGGCCGCGGCATGCTGCTGGGCAATCCGCACTTTCCGTGGATGGGCGTCAACCGCTTCTGGATGCTGCACGCCACCGTGCCGGGGCAGGTCGATTCGATGGGCGCCACCACCGGCTTCAGCGGCCTGCCCAGCATCGGCTTCAACAAGGACGTGGCCTGGTCGCACACCGTCTCCACCGGCAAGCGCTTCACGCTGCACGAGCTGACGCTGGTGAGCGGAGACCCGACCAGCTACCTGGTCGACGGCCGGCCCGAGAAGATGACGCCGCGCGACGTCGCCATCGCCGTGTCGGGCGAGGGTGGGCAGGTGTCGAACAAGTCCCGCCGCCTCTGGTCCACCCGCTGGGGCCCGGTCCTGGTGATTCCGCGCGCCGGCCTGAACTGGACCGCCAAGACGGCCTACGCGATTCAGGACGCCAATGCCGGCAACGCCCGCTTCGTCGACAGCTGGCTCGGCTTCAACCGCGCCGCCAGCGTGCAGGAGCTGCGCGCCGCGCATGCCAACCTGGGCATCCCGTGGGTCAACACGCTGGCCGCTGACCGCCACGGCAATGCGATGTATGCCGACGTCAGCGTGGTGCCCGATGTCGATGCCGCTCAGATTGAACGTTGTGCACCGAGCGCGGCCGCGGCCGCGCTGCGCGGGCCGACCGGCCTCGTCGTGCTCGACGGCAGCAAATCGGATTGCGGCTGGCAGCGCGACCCGGCCTCGCCGGTGCCGGGTCTGACGCCGATCGCCCGCATGGCGGTGGCCATCCGCAGCGACTGGGTGCACAACAGCAACGACGGTTTCTTCTACACCCACCCGACGCAGGCCTGGGGCCTGATCTCGCCGATGGTGGGCGACGATGTGATGCGCCGCCCGCGCACCCGTGCCGGCTTGAACGAGATCCCCGAGCTGATCGCGCGCGGCAAGGTCACTCTGCCGGCGATCCAGGCCCAGCTCTTCAACAACCGCAACACCCTGGCCCAGGTGGTGCTGCCCGATTTGCTGCAGGCTTGCGCGGCCGGCGCGCCGAATGCCGAGGCCGCCGATGGCTGCCAGGCGCTGCGCGGCTGGGACCGCCACAACCATGTCGACTCGCGCGGTGCGCACCTGTTCCGCGAGTTCTGGCGCGCCATCAACGCGCTGCCGGGGCTGCACCGCGTGCCGTTCGACCGCGCTCGGCCCACGGCCACGCCCGACGGCCTGAACCTGGCCACGCCGGCCGTGGCCGCCAAGGTGTGGGAGGCGCTGACGCAGGCCGTGCGCAACGTGCGGGGCGCCGGCTTTGCGCTCGATGCGCCGCTGGGCAGCGTGCAGCGGCCGCTACACACCGATGAGCCGATCGCGCTGCACGGCGGCGACGAGATCGAAGGCGTGCTGAACAACCTGGGCAACCAGTTCGCGCCCGGCATCTCGCCGCGCGGGCTGCGCATCGACTACGGCAGCAGCTATGTGCAGACCGTCACCTTCGACGAGCGCGGCCCGCTGGCCCAGGCCATCCTCACCTACAGCCAGAGCACCGACCCGGCGTCACCGCACTACGCCGACCAGACGCGCCTGTACTCGCGCAAGGAATGGCCGGTGTTGCCCTTCCATGCCGACGACGTGGCGCGCGCGCGCATCGGCGAGGTGCTGACGTTGACCCGGCCCTGAGGTATCTCTCACGCCGGCAAGAACCCCTCGATCGACAGGTAGCGCTCGCCCGTGTCGTAGTTGAAGCCCAGCACACGCGCGCCGGCGCCCAGCTCGGGCAGCTTCTGTGCGATGGCCGCCAGCGTGGCGCCGCTGGAGATGCCCACCAGCATGCCCTCTTCGCGGGCGCAGCGGCGGGCCATCTCGCGGGCCGGTTCGGCGTCCACCTGGATCACGCCATCGAGCAAGGCCACGTGCAGATTGGCCGGCACGAAGCCCGCGCCGATGCCCTGGATGGGGTGCGGGCTGGGGGCGCCGCCGCTGATCACGGGTGAGGCGGCGGGCTCGACTGCAAAGACCTTGAGCTCGGGCCAGGCCTCCTTCAGCACCGTGGCGCAGCCGCTCAGGTGGCCGCCGGTGCCCACGCCGGTGATCAGCGCATCCAGGCCTTCCGGGAAGGCGCGCAGGATCTCCTGCGCCGTGGTGCGCATGTGCACCATCACGTTGGCCGGATTCTCGAACTGCTGCGGCATCCAGGCGCCGGGCGTCTGCGCCACCAGCTCCTGCGCACGGGCGATCGAGCCTTTCATGCCTTTCTCGCGCGGCGTCAGGTCGAACGTTGCCCCGTAGGCCAGCATCAGGCGCCGGCGCTCGATGCTCATGCTGTCGGGCATCACCAGCACCAGCTTGTAGCCCCTCACCGCGGCCACCATGGCCAGGCCGATGCCGGTGTTGCCGGAAGTGGGTTCGATGATGGTGCCGCCGGGCTTGAGCGCGCCGCTCTTTTCGGCGTCCTCCACCATCGCCAGGGCGATGCGGTCCTTGATCGACCCGCCCGGGTTGCTGCGCTCGGATTTGACCCACACCAGCGCGTCGGGGCCGAACAGGCGGTTGATGCGCACGTGCGGCGTGTTGCCGATGGTGGCGAGGATGTTCTGGGCTTTCATGGGGGCTCTCCTTGATCAGCCGCGATAATCGCATGGTGAAGCAAGCCAGACCGCCGCTGGGGCAATCGTCGAAAGGCGGCCCTGGAGGAAGGTCCGGACTGCACAGGGCAGCGTAGCAGCTAACGGCTGTCCACCGCGAGGTGAGGATCAGAGCAACAGAGACGAGTCGAGGCGGGTCACCGTACCGGGTGGTCTGTGAGGCGCCGGCGAAAGTCGGCGGCCAGGCGGCTGCGAAGCCGACTGGTTAGAGCGCAAGCTCGAAACCGAACAGCCACCCGATGCGGCTCTGCCGCATCGGGTGAAACGGGCAATCTCTACGCGCAGCAACACCGAATAGGCACACATTGATCTGGCCCGGGGAGTGTGCGGGTAGGTGGCATCGAGCCGGGTGGGCGACCCCCGGCCCAGAGGAATGGCGGTCACGCCACTGTCCGTCGCAAGGCGGGCGGCGGCGCACAGAATCCGGCCTATCGGCTCGCTTCACACTTTTTCCTCGGCAGGTGGCGCGCGTCGGCCACCGGCCTTCAATCCTCAGGACGCGCCACGCATGAATCCCCACGCCGCCACCTTGTGGCGCCACCCGCACTGGGCCCTGGCGGCCTTGCTGGCGGGCCTGGGCACGCTGGGGCCTTTTGCGATCGACACCTACCTGCCGGCCTTCGGCGGCATCGCCGCGTCGCTGCACGCCACGCCGGCGCAGATGCAGCAAACGCTGTCGGCCTACCTGCTGGGCTTCGCGGCGATGAACCTGTTTCACGGCGCGATCTCCGACAGCCTGGGCCGGCGGCCGGTGGTGTTGGCCGGGCTGGCACTGTTCACGCTGGCCACGGCGGGGTGTGCGCTGTCCGAGTCCATCGCCACGCTGGTGGCTTTTCGCGCGCTGCAGGGCATGTCGGCCGGTGCGGGATCGGTCGTGGCGCGGGCCATCGTGCGCGACATGTTCCCGCCCGAAGAGGCGCAGAAGGTGATGTCGATGGTGACCATCTTCTTCGGCCTGGCGCCCGCCGTAGCTCCCATGCTCGGCGGCCTGGTGTTCGTCTATGCCGGCTGGCATGCGATCTTCTGGTTGCTCACCGGCATTGCCGGCACCATGCTGCTGGCGAACGCGCGTTGGTTGCCCGAGAGCCTGGCGCCCGAGCATCGCCAGCCCTTCGCATTGCGGCCGCTGCTGCAGGGCTATGGGCAGTTGGTCGGCAACCCGCGCTTCGTGGCCCTGGTGCTGGCCAGCGGCATCCCGTTCAACGGGCTGTTCCTGTACGTGCTGTCGGCGCCCGAGTGGTTGGGCACCCACCTCAAGCTCGGCCCCACGCAGTACTTCTGGTTCTTCTCGCTGGAGATCAGCGGCATCATGGTGGGCGCCTGGTTGTCCGGCCGCCTGGCGGGGCGCACACCGCCGCGCCGGCAGATCCGGCTGGGCTTTGCCGTCATGGTGGCGGCCTCGGTGATCAACGTGCTGGCCAACCTCAGCTTTACGGCGCACGTGGCCTGGGCCATCTGGCCGGTGGCGATGTTCTCGTTCGGCTGGGCGCTCACGGCACCGGTGGTCACGCTGATGGTGCTGGACGTGGTGCCCTCGCGACGCGGCATGGCTTCGTCGCTGCAGGCCTGCATTGGCAGCGCGGCCAATGGGCTGGTGGCGGGTGTGCTGGTGCCGCTGGTGATGCATTCCACGGTGGGCCTGGCGCTGGCGTCCATGGGCCTGATGTCGGTGGGCCTGTTCGCCTGGGCCTGGGTGCGCCGGCACCCGGAGGCCGGGGCTCAAGCGAGGAACTGAGCCTCAAGTCCCTGGCAATTCGGTCGATAGCCTGATGGCACAGGTGCGCCGCTTGGGGTGCGCCACCAACCCGACATCGCCATGGACCAAACATCGATCCCTTGCCAGCCTCCCGCCTCCATTGCGCGCCTTCAGGTGCTGTGCGCTGCCGTGATGCTCCTCGCCGCCGGCTGGTCCGGTGCGAGCCGGGCCTCCGATGCCCACGCGGCTCCGGCCGCGCCTGCCGCCAAGGTGGAGAAGGCCGATGCCCCTGCAGCGCCGGCCAAGCCTGCGGCCAAGCCGGGCGCGAAGGACGAGCCTGTCGCCGAAGCCGCCAAGGCCGACGCCCATGCCAAGCCGGTCACCAAACCGGCGGCCAAGGGGGCCGCCACCGACGCGCAGGACCCGATGGACACGCTGCGCGAGAAGCTCGCCGCCAAGCTCGGTGCCACCAAGGCGCCCGAGGCCAAGTCGCCCTATGTCGTGCGCGTGGTGTCCAAGGCCGAGTCCAGCCACGGCAGCGGCCATGCCACCGCCACCTCGGCCCGATCCGCCGAGCAAACCGCCAAGCTGGTGGCGAGTCTGCGCGCCGAGAAGGCGGCCGATCTGCACGGCGGCGGCACGGCCGAGCACGCCAAGCACTGGTCGTACAGCGGCGATGGCGGGCCCGAGACCTGGGGCAACCTGAAGCCCGAATTCGCCAAGTGCAGCACCGGCTCTCGCCAGAGCCCCATCGACATCCGCGGTGGCGTGACGGTGAACCTGGACCCGGTGCAGTTCGACTACCGCGGCAGTGGCTTCAATGTGGTGGACAACGGCCACACGGTGCAGGTCAACATCGGTGGTGGCAACTCCATCGAGGTGATGGGCCGGCGCTACGAGCTGGTGCAGTTCCACTTCCACCGCCCGTCGGAAGAGCGCATCAACGGCCGCCAGTTCGACATGGTGGCCCACCTGGTGCACAAGGACCCCGAAGGCCGCCTGGCCGTGGTGGCCGTGATGCTCGACCGGGGCAGCGCCCACCCGCTCGTGCAGACGGTGTGGAACAACCTGCCGCTCGAAAAGGGCGACGAGGTGAGCGCGCGCTCGACGATGGACCTGAACGACCTGTTGCCGTCCGACCGCCGCTACTACACCTACATGGGCTCGCTCACCACGCCGCCATGCAGCGAAGGGGTGCTGTGGATGGTGATGCAGCAGCCGGTGACCATCTCCAACGAGCAGATCGCCGTGTTCTCGCGCCTGTATCCGATGAACGCGCGGCCGATCCAGTCGGCGGCGGGGCGCCTGATCAAGCAGTCGAACTGAACGCACCGATCTGACCGAAGCTGCCGCGCGCGCAGGCCGGCCAGCGCCTGACGCCGACCACGTAGGATGTGGCCGGGGCGAACCCCGGGGTGTGGGTGAAAGGCGGATCGGGCATACATGTCGGCAGACTACGACTACATCGTGGTGGGGGGCGGCTCGGCGGGTTGCGTGCTGGCCGCGCGCCTGAGCCAGGACCGGGCCACCCGCGTGCTGCTGCTGGAAGCCGGCCCACCCGACCGCTCGCTGTGGATCCACCTGCCCATCGGCTACGGCAAGACGATGTGGAGCCCCACCTACAACTGGTGTTTCCACACCGACGCCGACCCCAACATGAACGGCCGGCGCATCTACTGGCCGCGCGGCAAGACGCTGGGCGGTTGCAGCTCGATCAACGGCCTGATCTACATCCGTGGCCAGCGCGAGGACTACGACCACTGGGCCGCGCTGGGCAACCGCGGCTGGTCCTTCGACGAGTGCCTGCCGTACTTTCGAAAGTCCGAAGCCAACCAGCGGGGCGCCAGTGAATTCCATGGTGGCGATGGCCCGCTGAAGGTGTCGGACATCGGCGCGCGTCATCCGTTGATCGAGGCGTTCATCGGCGGTGCGCAGCAGATCGGCGTGCCGCGCACCGACGATTTCAACGGCGCGACGCAGGAGGGCGCCGGCTACTACCAGCTCAATACGCACCAGGGCTGGCGCTGCAGCACGGCCAAGGCCTATCTGGAGCCGGCCTACCCGCGGCCCAACCTGCAGGTGGTGACCGAGGCGCAGGTGACGCGGCTCAATTTCGACGGGCAACGCGTGGTGGGCGTCACCTTCCGGCAGCAGGGCGCGATGCACGACGTCACCTGCGCGGCCGAGGTGCTGCTGTCGGCCGGCGCCATCCAGTCGCCGCAGTTGCTGCAGTTGTCGGGCATCGGCGCCCCCGATCTGCTGCAGCGCCGCGGCATCGCCGTGCGCCACGCGCTGCCCGGCGTCGGCGAGAACCTGCAGGACCACCTTCAGCTGCGCGTGATCTGCGAGTGCAGCCAGCCCATCACCACCAACGATCAGCTGCGCAGCTGGGTCGGCCAGCTGCGCATCGGCCTGCAGTGGCTGTTCAAGCGCAGCGGGCCCCTGGCCGTGGGCATCAACCAGGGCGGCTGTTTCATGCGGGCGCTGCCAGACACGGCGGCCGGGGCTGCAAACGCAGGGCGCGCACGGCCCGACATCCAGTTCCACGTGGCCACGCTGTCGGCCGACATGGCCGGCGGCAAGGTGCATCCGTTCTCGGGCTTCACCATGTCGGTGTGCCAGCTGCGGCCTGAGTCGCGCGGGCACATCCGCATCCGTTCCAACGATCCATTCGAGCCGCCGGAGATGCAGCCCAACTACCTGTCGACCGAGCTGGACCGGCGAATGGCCGTGGCCGCGCTCAAGGCGGCGCGCAGGGTCGCCGAATCGCCGGCCATGAAGCCGATGGTTCGGCGCGAGGTCAAGCCCGGGCCTGAGGTGGTCGACGACGCCGGCCTGCTGGAGTTCGCCCGCAACAACGGCGCCACCATCTTCCACCCCAGCGGCACCTGCGCCATGGGCACCGATCCGCGGGCCGGCGCGGTGGTGGACGAGCGCCTGCGCGTGCACGGCCTGGCCGGCCTGCGCGTGGTCGACTGTTCGGCCATGCCGACGCTGGTGTCGGGCAACACCAATGCGCCGGTGGTGATGATGGCCGAGAAGGCGGTGGACATGATCCGCGAGGATGCGCGGCGGGCGTGACCGCGTCGGCGCGCCGCGCCCGCGGCCTTGGGCGGCGCTGTCCGGCGCTTGCGCTGCGGTGCTGTCGGCACCGGTCCGTGACCGGTTTGCCCTCGCTCTCAAGCAAATGTGGCTCCGCCACTTTGCTCGATCCCCATGGGGGACGGGCGCCGCATGGCGGCGTCCTTGGGGCGCTCAGACAGCGGCGTCGGCCTTCAGCGGCGCGATGATCGTGGGGTCGGCGCATTCATGGAACACGCGCAGGTGGCAGTGCGCGCAGACGGCTGGGTCCAGCCGCTGGCAGATGGCGTGGATCGCGCGTTGCTTGTCGGGGAAGATGTGTTGGGCGCCCAGCTCGTCCAGGAAGCCGTCGCGCTGCCACTGCTTGGTGACCGACGGTCTCGGCCGGTGAAAGTACAGGTCGCCGCCGATGGCGCGCCGCGCTTGCAGCTCGCGGCGCCACAACTCGGAGCCGGCCACATCGATGAAGTTCATGCTCTTGCTCATCACCAGCAGGTGCTTCTGAACCTGGGGCTGCTCGCGCAGCTCCTGCAGCCGGTCGGCCACATGCTCGGTGGCGCCGAAGTACACCGACCCCTCCATGCGCAACAGCTTGAGCTGCGGGCACTCCGGCAGCGTGGCGGAGGCTTCCTCGCGCACCACGAACGGCCGCGTTCTTTCGGTGCTGGCAAACGCCATCGTGCGCATGGCGGGCCGCGAGGTGCGGTGCAGGAACACGCCCAGCGACAGTGCGCTGCCGACCAGCACCGCGATCTCCAGGCGCAGCGTCAGCGTGGCGATCAAGGTGAGCAGGGCGACGGTGAATTCGGTGCGGCTCACGCCTGCCAGCCGCCGCCAGCGCGGCAGGTCGAGCAGGCTCCAGGCCACCAGCACCAGCAATCCAGCGATCGCCGCGTAGGGGATGGCGGACAGCAGCGGGGCCGTGAGGGCCACCAGCGGCAGCACCCAAAGGGCACTGGTCACCGCCGCCATGGGCGTGCGCGCGCCAGACTCCACATTGGGCAGCGACCGGTTCAGTGAACCGCAGGACACATAGCAGCTGAACAGACTGCCCACGATGTTGGACAAGCCCTGGCCGATGAACTCGCGGTTGCCGTCCACGCGCTGGCCGGAGCGCTCGCCCACGGCCTTGGCGATGGAGATGGACTGCGACAGCGCCACCACCGTCAGGGCCGCGGCGATGCCGGCCAGTTCGGGCCAGCGGGCCCACGGCACATCGGGCAGGTGGAACGGCGGCAGTGGCGAGGGCAGGGTGCCGAGCACGCGAATGGGTGAGCCCGACGGCCAATGGTTCAAGCACCAGGCCAGCGCGGTGCCGGCCACCACGCCGATCAACATGAACGGCCAGCGCGGGCGCTTGGCGCGCAGCACGGCGGCGCTGCACAGCGTGAGCAGTGCCACCGCCACGGCACTCCACTGTGCCTGCGCCAGCTGACCGGCAACTCCGCGCAGCACGCCCAAGGCCGAGAGCCCGGCCGGCAGGGTCAGGCCCAGGCCATCCTTGAGTGCATGGATGGCGATCAAACAGGCCGCGCCGCCGGTGAAGCCCAACAAGGCCGTGGGCGAGATGAAGTTGGCGATCGAACCCAGCCGCAGCACGCCGGTGGCCAGTTGCATCAAGCCCACCAGCAGCGTGACGACCAAGGCCAGCTCGATGTAGGCCGGGCTGCCCGCCGTGGCCAGCGGCGCCAGCATGGCCGCCAGCGCCAGCGAGTTGGCGTTCGTCGGCCCGCTGACCACATGCCGACTGCTGCCGGCCAATGCGGCCACGATGCAGGGCACGATGGCGGCGTACAAGCCGAACTGCGGCGGCAAGCCAGCCAGCGTGGCAAAGGCGATGCCCTGAGGCAGGACGACGATGGCACCGGTGAACCCGGCCAGCACGTCGGCCCGCCGCACGGCAGGGTCACGCCATTCGGGCCACCACGGCAGCAGGCGGTTCAGCATGGGCGGATTGTCGCCGCGCGATGCGCGGCCTACATCCGCCCCTTCCACGGCACCAGCCTGCGCTCCACCCAGCGCATGAACAGGTCGAAGGCATAAGCCACGACGCCGATCACCACGATGCCCATGATGACGATGTCGGTGCGCAGGAAGTTGCTGGCGTTGAGCACCATCTGCCCCAGCCCCACGTTGGCGGCCACCATCTCGGCGGCCACCAGCGTGGTCCAGCCAAAGCCGATGGCGATGCGCATGCCCACCAGGATCTCGGGCAGCGCCGAGGGCAGGATCACGTGGCGAATGACCTGGCCGTAGCTCGCGCCCATCGAGTAGGCGGCGTTGATCTGCTCCTGCGATGCGCTCTTCGTGCCCGAGCGCGCGGCCAGCGCGAGCGGCGCAAAGCAGCTCAGGAAGATCAGCAGCACCTTCGGCAGTTCATCGATGCCGAACCAGATGATGATCAACGGCAGGTAGGCCAGGGGTGGCAGCGGGCGGTAGAACTCGATCGGCGGATCGAAGATGCCGCGCGCCACGCGGCTCATGCCCATGGCGATGCCCACCGGCACGGCGACGGCAAAGGCCAGCCAGAACGCCGCCGTCACGCGCAGGACGCTGGCCAGGAAGTGCTGCCACAGCGGTTTGTCGTTGGCCGCGCCGGTGAGGTATTCGATGAATTGCTGGAACACCGCCTGCGGGCTGGGCAGGAACAGCGGCTTGATCCAGCCGGCGTTGGTGACGATGAACCAGACCGCGAACAGCAGCGACATGGTCACCACGCTGATGGCCGCGCTCTGGCCCTCGCCCGGCACCTTGAAGGCGCTGGTCTTCAGCGCCGGGGTCTTGCTGGGCTCAGGCATGTGCGGCCTCGCGGTGGTGGATGTGCGCCAGCACCTCTTCGCGCATGCGGATGAACTCGGGCTCGGACTTCACCCGACGCGCGTCGCCATGCTCCAGAAACTGGCGCGAGAACGGCACCGCGTCGTAGACATGGCTGATGCGCCCCGGGCTCGGGCTCATCACGATCAGCCGCGTGGCCAGAAACAGCGCTTCTTCCACCGAGTGGGTGATGAAGAACACCATCTTGTTCGACGCGCTCCAGGCGTGCAGCAGGATCTCCTGCACCTGCTCGCGGGTGAAGGCGTCGAGTGCGCCCATCGGCTCGTCCATCAGCAGCACCGCCGGGTCGCTGGCCAGCGCGCGGGCGATGCCCACGCGCTGCTGCATGCCGCCCGAGAGTTCATAAACGGCACGATCAGCGTACTGCTCCAAGCCCACCAATTTGAGTTTGTCTTCGGCCACCTTGCCGCGGGTGGCCGCAGCCAGGCCGCGCATGCGCAGGCCCAGCGCCACGTTGTCGCGCACATTGAGCCAGGGCATCAGCGCGTGCTTCTGGAACACCACGCCGCGGTCGGCACCCGGCCCGACCACCGGTTGGCCGTCGAGCAGGATCTCGCCGGTGGAGGGCGGCAGAAACCCGGCGATGCAGTTCAGCAGGGTGGTCTTGCCGCAGCCAGAGGCGCCGAGCGCGACGACGAAGTCGCCGTCGTGCATCGTGAGGTTCACCGGCGCCAGCGCCTGCAGCGTGCCGCCCTTGACGGCGTAGTTGACCGTGAGGCCGCGGATGTCCAGCGTCGGCATGGGGCTTACTTGCCCATGGCCTTCTTGATGTAGCTGTCGGTGACGTAGGCGCCGTAGTCGGCCTTGACCTCCTGGATGCGGCCCTGTTCCTTCAGGAAGGCTGCGGTCGCGGTCAGCGCCTTGGCGGCGCCGCCACCCAGCCAGGTGGGGCTGATCTGTTCGGCCATCGTCGGGAAGGTGTAGAGCGCCATCGACGGTGGCACGTCCTTGGCATCGGCCTTGGTCCACTTGGCCACGGCCTTCACCTCGGCCGAGTCCGCGGTCCACTTCGCCTTGTTCTTGCGATAGGTGTCATCGGCCTTGGCCAGCGCCTTGACCAACTCCACCACGAAGGCCTCGTTCTCGGCGGCCCACTTGGCGTTGACGATGACGCCGTCGAAGGTGGGGAAGCCCCTGGCGCCGATGGTCTTGGAGGTGGCAATGACCTTGCCGTTGCCCTTGATCTTGGTGAGCACCGGGTCCCAGATGAAGGCGGCGTCGATGTCGCCGCGCTCCCAGGCAGCGGCCACCTCGGGTGGGCGCATGTTCATCACGTTCACGCCCTTGGCGTCCACGCCCTCGACCTTCATGATGGCCATCAGCTGGTAGTGCGCGGTGCTGACGAAGGGCGTGGCGACCTTCTTGCCTTTCAGGTCCTTGATGCCGTTGATGCCGCTGCCGTTGCGTGCAATCAGTGCCTCGGCGTCGGCGATGTCGTCGAGGATCCAGATCAGCTTGATGTCCTGGCCCTGGCTCGCGGCTGCGGTGATGGGGCTGGAGCCGGCTTCACCGATCTGCACATCGCCCGAAGTCATGGCCTTGATCACGTCGCCACCACCGCCGAACATGCGCCAGTTGATCTTGTAGCCGGTGGCCTTTTCCAGCTCACCGCTTTCTTGCACGATGCGCAGCGGCACCAGCATGTCCTGGTGGGCAAAGGTGACTTCCTTCTTGGCTTGCGCGAAAGCGCCGCCGGCGCTGGCCAGGGCCAGCGCGGTGATCAGGGGAGCAAGCGTGCGGGTCAGGGTCATGGCAAAGGCCTCCAGAGTGGGCATGGGCTGCAGAAGCCTGCAATGTGCACGTTGCCGCTGCGGCCCGACAGGGCCAGCCTTTGCGCGGGCATGGAGCCAGGGCGTGAGGGTTTTTCCGGGTTGGTGCATGGGCGCACCAGCCCGGTTCGCGCGTGGGTCAATGCGGGCGAGGCAGTGGTGCGCGCGGCTCGCCGCGGGCCGTGGCCAGCTCGGCCACCGCCAGGGCCAGTGCCCGGATCCCGGCAGGGATCTGCGACGCCTGGATCGACGACAGGCGCAGGCGAAAGTAGGGGCAAGGGTAGGGCGGCTGCACGAAGAACACCTCGCCCGCTTCGATCAGCACGCCATGGCGGCGCGCGATCAGCCCCAGCTCGCTGGCATCCACCCAGGCCGGCGCGCGCACCCACACCGACGCGCCACCCTGCGGCACGCGGAATTCGAAGTCGGGCAGGTCCAGCCGCAGCGCCTGGGCCACCGCGGCCAGCCGCTCCTGCATGGCGTTGTTGACCCGCCGCGCGTGCGACTCATGGTGGCCCAGCGACAGGAACAGCGCATAGGCCTGCTGCAGGAAGGTGCTGGGGTGGCGCACCATCGCATGGCGCAGCCGGCGCAGCTCGGCGATCAAGGCGCGCGGCGCCACGATGTAGCCCAGGCGCAGCGCCGGCGACAGGCTCTTGGAGATGGAGCCGATGTAGATCACGCGCCCACTCTTGTCCAGGCTCTTCAGCGCCGGCATCGGCGAGCCTTCGTACAGGTTCTCGGCCTCGTAGTCGTCCTCGATGACGACGAAGTCGTGCAGTTCGGCGCGCTTGAGCAGCCACTGCCGACGCTCCAGACTCAGCGTGGCGGTGGTCGGGCTCTGGTGCGAGGGCGTGACGAACAGGTAGTCCACCGGCGGCATGGTGTCGACCACCAGGCCTTGCTCGTCGACGTCGATCGGGACGAATCGCGGCGCGCGCAGCGAGAAGGTGTTGCGCGCATGCGGGTGGCCGGGTTCTTCCAGGCCCACCCGCGTGGTGCCGTCGAACAAGGCCTCGGCCAGCAGGTGATACGAGTGCTGGGCACCCACGGTGATGAGGATCTCTTCGGCCAGCGCGAACACGCCGCGCTTGGGCAGCAGGCGCAGGCGGATCTGTTCGATCAGCTCGGGCACGTCGTCGTTGTCGAAATCGGGTGTCCAGTGCTTGAGTTGCGAGCGCGCCAGGCTGCCCACGCAGCAGGCGCGGAAGTCCTCGGTGGGGAACAGCTCGGGGTCGAACTGCCCGTAGACGAAGGGGAAGGGGTAGTCGCGCCAGCGCTGCGGCTTGCTCAGCGTGGGCTGATCGGCCAGCGAGCGCAGCACGCGCGTGGGCCAGCTGGGTGCCCGGCCGGCGCGATCGCTGGCATCGCTGCGCTCGCCCGGAGCGCGCCCCGCCTGGGGCGGCTCCAGCGCGGCGACGGCCCGCGCGCGGCCATGGACGAACACGCCGCTGCGCGGCCGGGCTTCGAGAAACTGCTCGTCGACGAGTTGCTCGTAGGCGGCGGTGACGGTGTTGCGCCCCAGGCCCAGCAGCCGTGCCAGCTCGCGCGACGAGGGCAGGGCAGCGCCCGGCGACAGGCGCCCGTCCATCACCGCCTGCACGATGGCCAGCCGCAGCCGCGCCTGCAGCGACAGCGCGGCATGCTCGGGCAGCTCGAACAGCTGCGCCCATTGGGTGCGGTTGGTGCGGGCCATGGCGTGGGCGGCGAAGTCTACGTCCGGCCGACCGTCTCTGGCCCGGTCGGTGCCCAGGATCTGGCTCTATCGGTGGGGCCACGACTTCTCTAGGCTTGCGGCCGATGCGATCCCGACCCGGAGCCCCGCCCATGACCTCTTCCGCCCCTGCCGTCACCGTGGCCACGCTGGCCGCCTTCAGTGACGCGTGGAACCGCCACGACATCGACGCCCTGATGTCCTTCATGACCGACGATTGCGTGTTCGAGACCGCCGCCGGCGCCGACGCCTGCGGCACGCGCCACGTCGGCACCGCCGCCGTGCGCAAGGCCTTCGCCGGCGCATGGGAGGCGGTGCCCGATGCGCAGTGGCGTGACGGCGTGCACCACGTGGCGGGCGATTTCGGTGTGTCCGAATGGCTGTTCACGGGCACCGCCGCCGACGGCAGCCGCATCGAGGTGAATGGCGTGGACCTGTTCGCCTTCCGCGACGGCAAGATCTGCAAGAAGAACGTCTTCCGCAAGACGCGGCCCAATCTGCCGGCGGCGAAGTGAGCCATGGCCGCCTCTGCTCGAACGGACACGTACGATCCTTGCTATGACCCGCTGGTGGCGCCCACGCCGGGTGCCAACCAGGCCTACGCCCCCACCTGGTGGGCGGCCAGCGCAGGCGCCGCGCCGCAGGACGATGGCCCCGTGCGCGGCGACATGGACGTGGAGGTGGCCATCGTGGGCTCTGGCTCCACCGGCATGGCCACGGCGCTGTACCTGGCGCAGGAGCATGGCATCGCCGCCGTGGTGCTGGAGGCCAACCAGACCGCCTGGGGCTGCAGCAGCCGCAGCGGCGGCCAGGGGCAGAACGCCAGCGGGCGCCTGAAGCGCTCGCAATGGATCGCGCGCTGGGGGCCGGACGTGGCCAAGCGGCTGGACACCGAGATCCGCACCGGCTTCGAGAATTTCCGCGAGCTGACGCAGCAGATCGACTGCGACGCGCACGACGGCGGCCACCTCTACGTGGCGCACCGGCCCGAGAAGGTGCCCGTGCTCACCCAGGAAGCGGCACTGATGCGCGATGTGTTCGGCTACGCCACGCGCATGCTCTCTGCGGAACAGCTGCGCGCCGAGTACTGCGACGAGCGCGAGGCCTGCGGTGCCATGTTCGAGCCCCACGGCGTGGGCATCCACCCCTTGAAGTTCACCTACGGCCTGGCACGCAAGGCACGCGCACTCGGCGCAAAGCTGCACACCGCCAGCCCGGTGCAGGGCATGCAGATGGTGGGCGACCGCGTGCACCTGCGCACGCCCGGCGGCACGGTGCGCGCCAGGCGGGTGGCGGTGTGCACGGGCGGCTACACCGGCCAGGCGCTCACGCCGCTGTTGCGCAACCGCTTGATGCCGATCCTGTCGAATTCGGTGGTGACGCGTCCGCTCACCGACGCCGAGTTGAAAGCCACCAACTTCCGCAGCAAGACCTTCCTCACCGACACGCGCACGCTGCGCTTCTACTACCGCCTGCTCGAGGGCAACCGCCTGCAACTGGGCAGCCGCAGCTCGATCACCGGCGCCGAAGCCCAGGCACCGCAGCACCTGAAGCTGCTCACCGACGCCATTGCGCGCAAGTTCCCGCCGCTGGCCGGCATCGGCATCGACCACTCGTGGTGGGGCTGGGTGGATGTCAGCCACGACATGATGCCGCGCATCACGCGCCCTGATGCCGCTCAGAAGGTCTGGTATGCGGTGGGCTATGGCGGCAACGGCGTGTCGTTCTCCACCTGGGCCGGCAAACGCCTGGCGCAGCGCGTGGCCGGCCAGGACGGACAGGACCGGGCCTTCGAGTTGCCGATCTACGACTCGCCGCTGCCGTTCCCGAACGTGCTGAATGCGGTGACGTCCGAAGCCTTCGCACCATTCCGCCGCTTCGGCCAACGCTTTCTGTACAAGTGGTACTGGCTGCAGGACGAGAAGTGACGATCAGCCCAGGCGCGCCACCGTTTCCGCCAGCCGCTCGCCGAACTTGCGTGCCGTGGCCAGGTCGCCGGGCACCATCTCGTCCACCGAAGCGTCCGACGGCGTGACGGTCATCAGGCCGGACGACGAGCCGACGTTGTTGATGTCGTCGCGCGTGGCGGCCTTGTTGTTGACCGGCATCATGCCCGTGCCCACCCACAGCATGCTGTGCTGCATGGCCAGCGTGATCAGGTAGTGCAGGGTGGAGTGCTTGTCGCCGTTGAGCGTGGCCGAGTTGGTGAAGCCGGCGGCCAGCTTGTCCTTCCAGGCCTGGCCGTACCAGGGCTTGCTGGACGCGTCGGCAAACTTCTTGAACTGCCAGCTCACGCTGCCCATGTAGGTGGGCGAGCCGAAGACCACCATCCTGGCGGCGCTCAGGGCCTCCCAGCCGCCTTCGGGCAGGTTGCCCTCGGCGTCGATGGCCAGCAGCTGGCCGCCGCTGGTGGCGGCGATGGCCTCGGCCACCTTGGCCGTGTGGCCGTAGCCGCTGTGGTAGACGATCACGATCTTGCTCATGCTGCAGGTCCTTCAGGGTTGGGTTGACGACCCACGCGGGCGCGTCGGGCTTGGGAAGGATTCTGGCCAGCGCAGGGCATCGGCCCGTTCTGGTGAATTGACGTGATCGTTCGAATCCGGTGATCGCCCGGGTGCAGCTCAGCGCAGCGTGCCCAAGGTCAGCGACCAGAACGCGCGGCCGTTGCGGCCCACGGCGCAGGCCAGGCCCATCTGCTGCAGATCGTTCAGCATCAGGTTGGCGCAGTGGCCCGGGCTGGCGGCCCACAGCCGCATCAGCTCGTCCACCGAGCGCGTGCCGGTGCCCAGGTTCTCGGCCCACACCTGCCAGTCGTAGCCGGCGCGCAGCAGGCGGTCGCCCCCCCGGCTGCCGTCGCGGCCGGTGTGGGCCATCTGGTTGCGTTCGGCCATGTCCTGTGCGTGCGCGGCGGCTGCGTCGGTCAGCCGGGCCGACCAGGCCAGCGGCGGCGCGGGCGCCTGGGCCACGTGGCCGCAGGTCAGGCCCTCGGCGCGCAGGGCGTTCAGGCGATGCAGCGCGCGGGTGGTCAGGGCCGCGTCGTGACAGGGCTCGCCAGCACCCAGGCTGGCGCCGTGGGCGGCCGCCAGCAGCGTGCCGGCTGCCAGGAATCGTCCCATGCTCATGGCGCTGATTTCAAACGTTGGCCAACCCGCTCGGCGATCGCCAGGCTCGCGGTCAGGCCCGGCGACTCGATGCCGAACAGGTTCACCAGCCCGGGCACGCCATGCTCGGCCGGGCCGTCGATGCGGAAATCCGCCGCGGGCTCGCCTGGCCCGCTGATCTTCGGGCGCAAGCCGGCGTAGCCCGGCTGAAGTGCCGAGTCGGGCAACGCGGGCCAGTAGCGGCGCACGGCGGCGTAGAAACCCTCCGCATCGGCGGCATCCACCGTGTAGTCGATCGCGTCCACCCAACGCAAGCTGGGGCCGAAACGCGCCTGCCCGCCCAGATCGAGCGTGAGGTGCACGCCCAGGTGGCCGGATGCACCCGGCGCCGGGTACACCAGGCGCGAGAACGGCGCCTTGCCCGTCAAGGTGAAGTAGCAACCCTTGGCCAGATGGTCTTGCGGCACGGCGGCCGCCGGCATCCCAGCAAGGCGCCGCGCCAAGGCGGGCGCACCGAGGCCGGCGCTGTTGACCACGGTCTGCGCCCGCAAGGTGCTCGGCGCCAGACCACCCACGTCCAGCTCGATGCCTTGTGGTGTGACGCGGCCGCCCAGGACCGGCGAACACAGCGCCAGCATCGCCTCCTGCGCCTGCGCATCGCCCAGCAGCGCCAGCATCAGGCCATGGCTGTCGACGATGCCGGTGGATGGCGACAGCAGCGCGCCCACGCTGTGCAGCGCCGGCTCCAACGCGCGGGCCTCGTCGGCGCTGAGCGCCTGCAGGTCGTGCACGCCACAGGCGGCGGCCTGCGCGCGCAGCGTGTCCAGCAGGGGCAGCTCGTCCGGCGTGGCCGCGACGATCAGCTTGCCGCAGCGCCGGTGCGCCACCTGGTGGCTGGTGCAGAAGTCGTAGAGCAGCGCCTTGCCGCGCACACACAGCTCGGCCCGCAGCGAGCCCGGCGGGTAGTACAGGCCGGCGTGGATGACCTCGCTGTTGCGTGCGCTGGTGACGGTGCCGAAGGCGTTCTCGGCCTCGAGGACGACCACCTCTCGGCCGGCGATCGCCAGCGCGCGCGCCACCGCCAGGCCCACCACGCCGGCGCCGATGACGGCGCAGTCGATGTCGTCCAGGCTCATGCCCAAGCCTCCCCCAGTGCCTTGGCCTGCTGCAACACCAGCTCAACCGCCGCATCCTGCTGATCCGGCGGGTACTTGTACTTGCGCAGAATGCGCTTGACCATCAGCCGCAGCTTGGCCTGCACGCTCTCGCGTGCCGACCAGTCCACGCTGAGGTTCTTGCGCAGGTTCTCGGCCAGTTCGTGGGCGATCTTCTTCAGGGTTTCGTCGGTCAGCTCGCGCACGGCCGATTCGTTGTTGGCCAACGCGTCGTAGAAGCGCACTTCGTCTTCGGTCAGGCCGAGCTGCTCGCCGCGCGCCGCCGCCTCGCGGAACTTCTTCGCCATCTGCACCAGCTCTTCCATCACCTGCGCAGCTTCGATGGACCGGTTCTGGTAGCGCTGCACCACGTCGGTCAGCATGTCCGAGAACTTCTTGTTCTGGACCACGTTGCCGGCGAAGCGTGACTTGATCTCGCCTTCCAGCAGCCTCCCCAGCAGTTCGACCGCCAGGTTCCGCTCGGGCAGGTTGCGCACCTCGGCGAGGAACGCGTCGTCGAGGATGCCGATGTTGGGCTTGTCCAGGCCCACGGCGTCGAAAATGTCGACCACCTCTTCCGACACCACGGCTGAAGCAATGATCTGGCGAATCGCCAGCTCGCGTGCCTCGTCGGTCTTCTTCGCTTCACTGATCTCGCGCTTGGTCAGGATCACCTTCACGGCCTGGAAGAAGGCGACCTCCTCTCGCACCGCCTTGGCCTCGTCGAGCGTGCAGCACAAAGTGAACGCCTTGCTCATCGCCAGCGCCAGATCGGCGAAGCGCTTCTTGCCGTCCTTGATGCCCAGAACGAAGTTGGCAGCGCCGGCCAGCAGACTGTGCAGGCCCCCAGGTGCCGGCTTCGCCGGCCCCGCCCCCCGTGGGGGTGTGGCCGGCGCGGCCACGTGGCCACCTGTGAGGAACCCGCTGTAGTCGAAACCATGCCCGTTCGTGCCGGCCAGCATGCCGCGCAGCGCGTCGAGCTTCTCGGCCAGCACGCTGTACGCCTCGTGCGCATCCACCGTGGGTCGCCCGCGGCCCTTGCTCGCGGTGTACTCCTTCAGCGCCGACTTCAGCTCGTTGGCGATGCCGATGTAGTCCACCACCAGGCCGCCCTGCTTGTCCTTGAACACCCGGTTCACGCGGGCGATGGCCTGCATCAGGTTGTGGCCCTTCATCGGCTTGTCGATGTAGAGCGTGTGCACGCACGGCGCATCGAAGCCGGTCAGCCACATGTCGCGCACGATCACCATGCGCAGCGGGTCGCCCGGGTTCTTGAAGCGCTTTTCCAGACGCTTCTTCACCTGCGCGCTGTAGATGTGCGGGCGCAGCAGCGCCTTGTCGCTGGCCGAGCCGGTCATCACGATCTTGATGGCGCCTTGCTCGGGGTCGGCACTGTGCCAGTCGGGCCGCAGCTGGATGATCTCGTTGTAGAGGTGGACGCAGATGTCGCGGCTCATGCCCACCACCATGGCCTTGCCGGTCATGGCCCTATTGCGCTCCTCGAAGTGTTCTACCAGGTCGGCGGCCACGCTGGCGATGCGGGGCTCTGCTCCGACTACCTTCTCCAGCGCCGCCCAGCGGCTCTTGAGCAAGGCCCGCTGGCTCTCTTCCTCGTCCTCGGCCAGCTCGTCCACCTCATCGTCGATGGTGGCCAGCTCGTCGGCCTTCAGCCCCAGCTTGGCCAGCCGGCTCTCGTAGTAGATGGCCACGGTGGCGCCATCTTCCTTGGCCTGCTGCATGTCGTAGACGCTGATGTAGTCGCCGAACACGGCGCGCGTGTCGCGGTCCTCGCCCGACACCGGTGTGCCGGTGAAGGCCACGAATGTCGCGTGGGGCAGCGCATCGCGCAGGTGCTGGGCGTATCCCACTTGATAACGCGCGACCTGGTAGCGGTCGACGGTGGGCGCGAATTCGACCTTGTGCTGCGAAGGTTCACCAGCGCCGGTTGTCAGCACTGTCGCGAGATTGCCAAGTGAGGGCCGCTGCTTCAACGTCTTCAGCTTGGCCTCGAAGCCGTACTGCGTGCGGTGCGCCTCGTCGGCGATGACGACGATGTTGTGGCGGTCCGAGAGCAGCGGAAACGCATCTTCGTCCTCGCCCGGCATGAACTTCTGGATCGTGGCGAACACGATGCCGCCGGAAGGGCGGTTGCCCAGCAGCGCGCGCAGTTCCTGCCGCGTGCCGGCCTGCACCGGCCGTTCGCGCAACAGGTCTTGCGCCAGTGAAAACACGCCGAACAACTGGCCGTCCAAGTCGTTGCGGTCGGTGATGACGACGATGGTCGGGTTCTCCATCGCCGGCTCTTGCATCACCCGCGCCGCGAAGCAGGTCATCGTGATGCTCTTGCCGCTGCCCTGCGTGTGCCACACCACGCCACCCTTGCCGCGCACGCTGGGCAGCCCATCGGGGCGCGACGCCGCGATCACTTGGGCGATGGCCGCGCGCACGGCGTGGAACTGGTGGTAGCCGGCGATCTTCTTGACCAGGCCGGCGTCCTCGCTCGCTTCTTCAAACAGCACGAAGAAGCGCAAGTAGTCCAGCAGGTAAGCGGGCGCCAGCACGCCGCGCACCAGCGTCTGCAGTTCGTTGAACGGCCCCAGCGGGTCGAGCGTGACGCCGTCGATCGTGCGCCAGGCCATGAAGCGCTCGCTGTCGCTTGAGAGCGAGCCCAGCAGCGCATCGGTGCCGTCGGAGATGACCAGCACCTCGTTGTACTGGAAGGCGTCTGCGATCTGTTCCTTGTAGGTCTGGATCTGCTGGAAGGCCTTCCACACATCGGCGTTCGGGTCGGCTGGGTTCTTCAGCTCGATCAGCACCAGCGGCAGGCCGTTGACGAACAGGACGATGTCGGGCCGGCGCGTGTGGCGCGGCCCTTGAACAGAGAACTGGTTGACCGCCAGCCACTCGTTGCGCGCCGGATCGGCCCAGTCGACCAGGCGCACGAAGTCGCCCCGCGTTTCACCATCACGTTGGTACTGCACCGGCACGCCGGTGACCAGCAGCCGATGGAACTGTCGGTTCGCCGCCAGCAGCACTGGCGTGCCCAGGTCCACCACCTGCTTGACGGCGTCCTCGCGCGCCGCCGTCGGCACGTTGGGGTTCAGCGCCGCAACGGCTTGGCGCAAGCGCTCGATCAGCAGCACCTGGCGGTAGTCGCTGCGCTCGGGGGTGCTGCCGTCCGGCGCCAGCTCGGGCCCGTAGCGGTGTTGATAGCCCACCTCTGCGAGCCAGCCCAGGGCCTCCTGTTCGAGCTGGTCTTCGGTCATGGGCTTCTCACGCTCCGTTCGCCAGCAATTCGACGTAAGCGGCATAGCTGAAGCAGCGGTTCTTCTTCTGCCCCGTCAACTCGGTGACGATGCCCAGTTCTTCCAGAAATTTCACCGCAGCAGTGGCCGTGGGGAAGGTGGTGGCGAGCTTCTGGCGCACCTGCTCGATGGTGAAGCGTGGCATCAGCGGCAGCAGCTCGAACAGGCGCAGCCCCACGGCGCCGACGCGCGGCGCCGCAAGCAAGCGTCGGCGGTCGGCCGCCACCAGCGTGGCGACGGCCACGATGCCGCGCTCGGCATCGGTGGCGGCAGCCTCCACACCTTCAAGAAAGAAGCCGACCCAGCCTTCCCAGTCGCCATCCGTGCGCACTGCAGACAGCCGCCGGTAGTACTCGCCCTGGTGCTGCTTGAGATAGCCGCTCAGGTAAACCAAGGGCTCGGGCAGCAAGCGCCATTGCTCCAGCAATGCCGCGATCAGCAGGCGGCCGATGCGGCCGTTGCCATCCAGGAAGGGGTGGATGGTTTCGAACTGCACATGCACCAGCGCAATCCGCACCAGCGGTGGCAGGCCCGGTTCGGCCTCGTGGATGAAGCGCTCCAGGTCGGCCAGCAGGGCCGGCACGCGATCCGGCGGCGGCGGCACGAACACGGCCCGGCCCGGCCGCGAGCCGCCAATCCAGTTCTGCGAGCGTCGCAACTCGCCCGGCTGCTTGCCCGCGCCGCGGGCCCCGGCCAGCAACAAGCGGTGCGCGTCGCACAGCAGGCGCACCGAGATCGGCAGGCCGCTGGGGCTGTGCAGGTTGTCGCGCACCAGACGGAAAGCGCGCAGGTAGTTCGTCACCTCCTCGACGTCATCGATGTTGGCCACCGTCAGGCCAGCCTCGTCGTCAAACAGGTCGGTCAGGGTGGCCTGCGTGCCTTCGATCTGCGAGGTGAGCAGCGCCTCTTTGCGAATGGCGCTGTACAGCAGCCAGTCCACCGAAGGCACCAGGCCCGCCACGCCCGAGAGCCGGGCCAGTGCCATCTGAGCGCGGTGCGTGGCAGCGGTGTAGGACTCCGGCGCCAGCGGCGGCTCAGCCGGCGGCAGCGGGTGTGGCACGAAAGCGCGCACCGCTTCACCCAGCGTGGTGGTGGTGACGGTGCTACCGGTGGAGCGCATGGTGTAAAAGCGGCTTTGCATGACCGGATCACATACTAAAGCATTCTTTAATTTGTGGCGAGGCTTTGAAAGAATGCTTGAAGAGGCCGGCTGCGGGCGCTTGGCAACCTACTTAACACGCTAAGCGCCAAGTCCCTGATGCGAGAGAGTTTTTATGGTGACGGGCGCCGTCAGCAATGGCTTGCTAAATGCCCCCGCACATCGCTGTCACAGGGCTGCCAGCAGCGCGTCGCAGGCTTGCACGTCGTTGTCAGCGGCGGCGAATCCAACCTCAAGTTCCTTCGCTTGCTGGCTCAGGTCTTCGCTGTAGTCAGCAATTGCGCTCCGCTCCTTGTCAGTGAGCGTTGCGCTGGCTAGCGGCGGGTAGCCCAGGATCAGCAGGTTGGCGCGCCCGCTGGCACGCCGGGCCAAAGACAGCTCGGCCAACATGCCCCGGGCTGCGCGCACGTAGCTGTTGATGTTCGTTGGCTGAAGCAACCCGAACTGAGCCGCCAGCGAATCCGACAGGAATCCGAAGCGGACGGGCCGCCGGGCGGCCATCAAGGAAGCTTCCCGGTTGAAGAAACCGGCCAATCGCTTGTCCCGCGCGAGCGCCAAGTCCCGCACCCGCGAGGCGAACTGGCGAGCCGGCTGCCGCTGTTCACTGGCCGCCTCAATCAGATCCGCCGACTCCGGATTGTCTGGCTCAGACATTGCTGCCAGGCTTGAACTCATGAGCTTGCCGATCTGCAACAGGTCGGCGTAGCTGTTGACGTGGCTGGTCTCTGTCGGCCCGTAGTACAGGCCCGTCATTGGGGGCTGGGCGCCCTGAATCTCAGGCGCATCGGCCAATCTCGCGTTGATCAGTCGAAGAGCGCGGTCCAGCAGTGCGTGCGCTTTGGGCCCTGCCGCGCCGAAGATTGCGCTCAGCAGATCCTGGCGGATCGTCAGCACGGCCTTGGCCTCACCGCCCCAATTGGTCAGGAAGCCGACGCAGATGCGCTCGCCGGTGGCCATCACCGGTTCCCAGTAGATGGCACGCCACAGGCCCACCTGGGCAGGCAGGGCCGTTGGCACGGCCTCAGTGATCATTGCATTCATAGCAGCCCCTTGATGGATGACGCGAGTGCAGGCAGCCGGGCGGCCACCTGCGCCGCGAAGGGTTGTGCAAACCCCGCAATCACGGGGTGCGCGGCCAGTTCGGAACTTGCACCGGCCTCGCACCCCACCGGGAAGGTCAGCGCGTGGCTGACGGCGCCCGCTTCGATATTGGCACAAACCAGCGCATCGGCAAACTGGGAGTCTTGTCCAACGAGGTATGAGCCTGGAGCCGGGCGCGAGATTCCAGTGAGGAATGAGCCTGGAGGGTTTCTGGGCCGGGCGGCTGGATGGCTCGCTGGGAGCCTCCATGCGAGGGGTGTCGATCATCGAACCGATGGTGATCGACATGAACGAGGCCCGAGCGCGCACCCTGGAACAGGTGCGCCAGGTGGTGGCCGGTACGCAGGCGCTGGAGTTCCGCAGCGCCGATGACGACGAGGGCCGCTACGCCTGATCGAACAGGTGCTGCAGCGCTTTGGGTACCGCCAGCTGCAGCGGCCGAGCGCGGCGTGGTGCTGGCGTATTTGCAGCGCCTGAGCGGCTACAGCCGCGCCCAGCTCACGCGGCTGGTTTCGCGCTGGACCGGCGGCAAGCCCCTGGTCAAGAACTATCGCCGCCCGCAGCATGCCTTCGCGCGCCGCTACACGGGCGCCGACGTGGTGCTGTTGGCCGAGGTGGACCGGGCCATGGGTACCCTGTCGGGACCGGCCACGGCCTGCGTGCTGCGCCGCCAGCGCGATGTCTTCGCCGATGGGCGCTTCGAGCGACTGGGTTCGATCTCGGTGGCCCACCTGTACAACCTGCGCGCCAGCGTCGGCTACGCGCCCAGCGCGTCGTGCTGACCAAGACGCGCCCGACCAAGGCCGTGACGATCGGTGTGCGCAAGGCGCCGGCCCCCGAGGGCCGTCCGGGCTTCGTGCGCATCGACAGCGTTCACCAGGGCGACTGGGACGGCACCAGGGCCTGTACCACATCAACGCCGTGGACTGCGTCACCCAGTGGCAGGTGGTGGCCACCGTGCAGACGATCTCGGAGGCGCACCTGCTGCCCGTCATCGAGCAGATGCTCGCGCAGTTCCCGTTCCTGATCCTGGGCTTCCACGCCGACAACGGCAGCGAGTACGTCAACCATCGGGTCGCCGCCATGCTGGAGAAGCTGCGTATCGAGTTCACACGCAGCCGACCGCGGCGCAGCAACGACAACGGCCTGGCCGAGACCAAGAACGGCGCCGTTGTGCGCCGCGTCTTCGGCTACGAGCACATCCCGCAACGTCACGCCGGGCGCTTCAACACCTTCTGCGCCGAGTACCTTAACCCGTTCCTGAACTTCCACCGCCCGTGCCTGTTCTCGACCGACAAGCCGGATCCGAAGAAGCCGGGCGCATCAAGCGCGTGTACCGAGCCAAGGATGCGATGACGCCGCTGGACAAGCTGGCCAGCCTGCCTGAGGCACACACGTTCATGCGCGAGGATCACGCTCGAACATCTGCAGGCACTGGCCACGGCGCTGACCGACGCAGGCTGGCGAGGAACTCAAGCAGGCGCGGCAGGCGCTGTTCAAACGGGTACCGCCACGAACCGGCTGAACTCTCCTGCGGCGCGCCAAGGGCGGGGAGGCTGTGGACATGTGGACGATGCGCTCGCGCGCACCGGCACGGTCCGTGGACAACGCCGTGCGTTGCCCACCGCCCGCACCTTCGACCACATGCCCACAGCCTTCGACCACGGTGGTACGAATCCAAAGAGCAGGACCCCAATACACTGTCTCGGTCTACAACGGATCGACGCTCCACGCGTCCCCGAGGTCAGGCCTCTCCAGGCTCATACCTCGTTTGGAAAAGACTCTGGGCGGCCAGGCGGTAGGCCCTGTGTGCCTGGTAGGGATACAGGCCCATACAGCGCCCGTGATCAATGGCCCAGTAGTCGGCGCCATCGGTCAGCAGATTGCCCGGGTGGCGGTCGGCATTGCGGACCAGGATGTCCAGCGCAATGAGTCGGCCAAAACCCACCCACTGCACCAGCTCATCCACCAGGGCGCGCAACTCGTGGGAGCTCGGGTTCGTGGTGTCGATACAGAACTGCTGCATCAGGTTGGGCACGCCCACATCGATGCTGGCAAACAAGGGGATGCCATTCTCAAACACCAGCCCACAAGGCGGCGCCCGGACGCTGAGCGCATCGGCCAGCAGGGCGCAGAAGCACTCGGCAGCCAACTCAGGTGCCGTGCAGGACTTGACGATCACGGCCTGCGGGGCTCCGCCAAACATGGCCACGCCCCGTCGCGCGCCCATCACGCCGATGCCGACCGGTCGTGCGCCAGGCTGAAGGACTCCGATGGAAATTCTCGACATGCTCGCTCCCAGCGCTGGCTTTTCTCTATTCCGAGGCTGTGGATCATCGTAGCAGTCGCGTAGTGTGCAGCGCAGGGGCTCAGGACGCCTGCGCCAGCATGTCTATTGCCGCAGCTTCCGGCAGGCGCAGTTGGCCGGAGATCAGGCGGGGGAGCAGGGTGTCGCGGAGGGTGGCGAGGGTTTGGGCTTGCGCATGGTTCTGGTGAATCCTGGCCCACAGCGGCGCAACGCGCTCATCGAACAGACCGGTCAAAGCTTCGGGTGGGCACATAACCGAATAACTCGGAAACTCCTTCAGCGCGATTCGGTTCACGGTCGCGCCCTGGATCGTGTGCTTGTTCAGCAATTGCTGGAACGGCGCCGCGACGAACTGGTGAAACCAGAAATGCGCATGGCCGTTCGCAGCCTTCGGGCGAACGACGGCCAGGCGGCGCCCGAGGCAGCAACGGACGCCTGGCGGTATCAGCGCGAAGAAGCCCAGTGTGGCTTCGTAGCTGAAGACGATATCGCCGAAGCGCGGCGTCACACGGCGGGTCCACTGTCCCCAGTCGCCTTCAGCGATGTGCCTCGTGTCCGTCAGGTCCAGGCCCGTGCCGGTGAGGTTCTTGATGCCCAGAAAGATAGGGCCTTCGGATGCTTCGGGCGGCGTGGCATGCGGACCGTCGTACACCGCTTCGACGACCTCGCGAATGGAGCGCATGAACCAACCCTTCGGAACCAACCCCAACGCCGACTCCTCGAAGCTGTCCGGAAACAAGGCCGCCGTGGCTTCGTCCATGCCGGCCGGCGACAGGCCTTGCTGCTTGGCGCGAACGGGATCGAAGTCGACGAACCACGACTTGAACAGCGCCTGCGCGATGGCTTCGAGGGTGGCGTTGGTTTCGCGCAGGAGGGCGATGCGGTCGTCGAGCGCATCCAGGATGGCCACAACGCAGGATCTCGACTTCGTAAAACTGGCGCTTGAGCGGCGCGTCGATCTGCACCAGTTCGGCAAAGTGGGTGAACGACAGTCGTTCCAGCAACAGGCGCGGGTCCAGGGCATGTAGGGTGCTGGTGCCGGTGCTGGTACCTGCCGGCGCCACCGATTCCGATTCGGGAGTCACTGACTCCCGAATCTCGGGCAGGCCGAATCGCTGCGCCACCGGCAGCGCCGCCAAAACGGGAGTCACTGCCTCCCGAATCTGCGGATAGGCCCCGTAGAACTGGCGAAAGCGCCGCAGTTCGCGCGCGTCGATGCGCCGCAAACCGGCTTCACCCAGCTGTTGCGCCAGCCGCTCCAGCAGTCGCCCGCCATAGTCCGCACGATCCGCACCCTGGAGTTCGTACTCGGCGATGTGGTGGCCGATCAACCAGTTGCGCAAAGTCAGGCTGACGTTGATCGCCTTGCTGGCTTGGGCGGCAAACAGCGCGTGGATCCGCGCGATGCTCGTGACCAGTCCGGCGAAGTTCGCTCCGTCAGAACTCATACCCCAGCCCCCCGAGCCTGGCGCGGATCACGGCATCCAGCTCCGCCCCCTTGGCCATCTGCTCCCCAAGCTTCTCGGTCAGCGCCTGCATCTTGGCCTCGAAGCCCTCGTCGTCGTCCTCCACCGCTTCAGCGCCCACGTAGCGCCCCGGCGTCAGCACATGGCCGTGCTCGGCGATCTCGGCCAGACGCACGCTGCGGCAGTAACCCGCTACATCGGCGTACTCGTCCGCGCCAGCCTCACCGCGCCACGCGGCCACGGTGCCGGCGATGCGATCGATCACCTCGCCGGTCAACTCGCACTGCACCCGGCTGATCATCACCGCGAGCTTGCGCGTATCGATGAACAGCACCTCGCCCGCCCGCGCGCGCTTGCCCTTCGCCAGGAACCACAGGCAGGCCGGGATCTGCGTGTTGAAGAACAACTGCCCCGGCAGCGCGATCATCACTTCCACCACGTCGGCCTCGACCATCGCGGCGCGGATCTGGCCTTCGTTGTTCTGGCTGAACTCATGCTGCCGTTGGCCAGCACGATGCCGGCGCGGCCGCCGGGCTTCAGGTGGTGCAGCATGTGCTGCAGCCAGGCGTAGTTGGCGTTGCCTTGCGGCGGGTCGCCGTAGTGCCAGCGCGCGTCGCCCGTCAGGCTGGCGTGCCACCAGTCGCTGATGTTGAACGGCGGGTTGGCCAGGATGAAGTCGGCGCGCAGGTCGGGGAACTGGTCGCGCGTGAAGGTGTCGGCGGGTTCGCGGCCCAGGTTGAAGTCGATGCCGCGGATGGCCAGGTTCATCGCCGCCAGGCGCCAGGTGGTGGGGTTGGCCTCCTGGCCGAAGATGGCCACGTCGCCGATCTTGCCGCCGTGCGCCTCGATGAACTCCTCGCTCTGCACGAACATGCCGCCCGAGCCGCAGCACGGGTCGTACACCTTGCCGTGGTGCGGCGCCAGCACGGCCACCAGCGTCTTGACGATGCTGCGCGGCGTGTAGAACTGGCCGCCGCGCTTGCCCTCGGCGCTGGCGAACATGCCCAGGAAGTATTCGTAGACCTGGCCCAGCACGTCGCGCGCCTCGGCGGCCGTGGCGCCGAAGCCGATGGTGGACACCAGGTCGACCAGCTCGCCGAGCTTGCCGTCGGGCAACTGGGCGCGGGCAAAGCGCTTGTCGAGGATGCCCTTGAGCTTGGGGTTCTCGGCCTCGATCAGCGACAGCGCGTCGTCGATGCGCTTGCCGATGTCGGGCTGCTTGGCGGCGGCGCGCAGCGATTCCCAGCGCGCGGCCTCGGGCACCCAGAAGACGTTGACTTCGCGGTAGTAGTCGCGGTCTTCCAGCTCGCCGGCCAGCAGCGCGGGCGTGCTGTCGGGCAGGAAGTACTCATCGGCCGGATCGGCAAAGCGGCGGGTCAGCTCGGCGCGCTTGGCCTGAAGGTGTCGGAGATGTACTTGACGAAGATGAGGCCGAGCACGAGGTGCTTGTACTCGGCGGCGTCCATGTTGGCGCGCAGCTTGTCGGCGGTGGCCCAGAGCGTCTTCTTGATGTCGTCGAGCATGGGGTCGATCAGATCCCGCCCGCCACCAGGGCCGCGATGGCCTGGCCCATCTGCTGCGTGCTGGCCGCACCGCCCAGGTCCGGCGTCTTCGGCCCTTGCACCAACACGCGCTCGATGGCGCGCAGGATGGCGTCGTGGGCCTCGCGCTCGGGGCCTTGGGCGTGGCCCAGGAAGTCGAGCATCATCGCGGCGCTCCAGACCATCGCCACGGGGTTGGCGATGTTCTTGCCGAAGATATCGGGCGCCGAGCCGTGCACGGGCTCGAACAGGCTGGGGAACTTGCGCTCGGGGTTCAAGTTGGCGCTGGGGGCGATGCCGATGGTGCCGCAGGCGGCCGGCCCCAGGTCGCTCAGGATGTCGCCGAACAGGTTGGTGGCCGCCACCACGTCGAAGCGTTCGGGCTGCAGCACGAAGCGGGCGCAGAGGATGTCGATGTGCTGCTTGTCCCAGGCGATGTCGGGGTAGCCAGCGGCCATTTCCACGCAGCGCTCGTCCCACCAGGGCATGGAGATCGAGATGCCGTTGCTCTTGGTGGCCAGCGTCAGCTTCTTGCGCTCGCGCGTGCGCGCCAGTTCGAAGGCGTACTTCAGCAGGCGCTCGCTGCCGATGCGGGTGAACACGCTTTCCTGCACCACGAATTCGCGCTCGGTGCCGCCGAACATCACGCCGCCCACGGAAGAGTATTCGCCCTCGGTGTTCTCGCGCACGATGAGCATGTCGATGTCGCCGGGCCGCTTGTTGGCCAGCGGGCAGGGCACGCCGGCCATCAGCCGCGCGGGGCGCAGGTTGATGTACTGGTCGAACTCGCGGCGGAACTTCAGCAGCGAGCCCCACAGCGAAATGTGGTCGGGCACCGTGGCCGGCCAGCCCACGGCGCCGAAGAGGATGGCGTCCATGCCACCGATCTGCGCCTTCCAGTCGTCCGGCATCATCTGGCCGTGCTGGGCGTGGTATTCGCAACTGGCCCAGGCGATGGGGGTCTTGTGCAGCTGCAGGCCGAAGCGCCTGGCGGCGGCGTCGAGCACGCGCTCGCCCTCGGGCGTCACTTCCTTGCCGATGCCGTCACCGGGGATGATGGCGATGTGGTGGGTGCGCATGGCGTGCGGGTCCTGTGTGGCGCTGTGACGCAGAGATGCTACCTTGCGGCCCTTGCCCACCCCAGATCCGCGCTGCCATGGCCCACGACACGCTGTCCGCCTTCATCCTGCTGCTGCTGGTGCTCGACCCCTTGGGCAGCCTGCCCATCTTCGTCTCGGTGATGGCCGGGGTGGAGCCGCCGCGCCGGCGCTGGGTGGCGCTGCGCGAGACGCTGATCGCCTTCGGCGTGCTGGCCGCCTTCATGCTGCTGGGCGATCGCTTTCTGCATGTGATGCGGCTGTCGGAGCGCTCGCTCGAGGTGGCCGGTGGCGTGATCTTGCTGATGGTGGCCATCCGCATGATCTTCTCGCAGGAGGGCGGCGTGTACGGCACGCCCGAGGGGCGCGAGCCGCTGATCTTTCCGCTGGCCGTGCCGCTGCTGGCGGGGCCCTCGGCCATGGCCACGGTGCTGATGCTGGCCAGCCGGCAGCCGCAGATGATGTGGCACTGGGTCGGTGCGCTCAGCGCGGCGATGCTGGTGTCGGGCACCGCCCTGGCCCTGGCCGACCCGATCCGCAAGCGCCTGGGCGATTCGGTGGTCACCGCCATCGAGAAGCTGATGGGCCTGGTGCTCACGGCCATTGCGGTGGAAATGCTGCTGGCCGGCTTGAAGCATTACTTCTTCGATCCGGCTTGAGCCGCCTTGACCCAGCCAAGGCCCGCTGTTCAGGCAACTCGCGATAATCGCCCCCCATTGCATTCACCCGACCCCCCGAGGAGACGCCATGATGTTCAAACGCTCCAGCCTGAAGTGGCTGCTGGCAGCCGCTGCTGCGCTGATGCTGGGCGGCGCGCAAGCGCGCCCCTTCGACGAGATCAAGAAGGACGGCAAGATCATCATTGCCACCGAGGGCCAGTTCGCGCCCTTCAACTACTTCCAGGGCACCAAGCTCACGGGCTTCGAGGTGGACGTGGCCGAGGCCATGGCCGCCAAGATGGGCCTGAAGGTCGAATGGAAGGCACTGGGCTTCGACGCCCTGCTGGCCGGCCTGCGCCAGGACCGCTGGGACATGGTGATCGCCTCGCACGGCATCACCGAAGAGCGTGCCAAGGCCGTCACCTTCACCGAGCCGCACTACTGCTCGGGCGGCGTGATCGTGGCCAAGGACGCGGCCATCAAGACCGCCAAGGACCTTGCCGGCAAGGTGGTCTCGGTGCAGACCGGCACCACCTACCTCGAGAACGTGAAGAAGCTCGCCGGCGTGAAGGAGGTGAAGAACTTCCCGCAGGACACCGATGCGCGCGGGGCGCTGCTCACTGGACGCGTGGACGCCTGGGTGACCGACCGCTTCGTGGCCAAGCAGGCCCTCGAGGCCAACCCCTCGGGCGGCATGCGCATGGGCGACTTCGTCTTCGTCGAGCGCATCGCCTCGGCCGTGGCCAAGGGCAACAGCTCGCTGGCCGGCGAGATCAACAAGGCGCTGGCCGCGATCCTGGCCGACGGCACGCACGCCGGGCTGTCCAAGAAGTGGTTCAACGAAGACATCCGCTGCAAGTGAGCTGATCCGCACCGCCCGCAGCACGAGGTGATGAGCCGATGCATGGACTGATCTCGATCTGGCCGGCCGCCTGGTCGCGCCAGGCGCGCAGCTCGGCCACCATGGCGCTGGCCACGGCGCTGCTGTTGCTGATCCTGTGGCTGATGGCGATCCCGCTCTCGGCCGCGCCCGAGCCCATCGGCAACAACGCGCAGTATTTCGCCGAGGGCACGCGCATCACCGTGCAGCTCACGCTGGTGGCCGGCCTGGCCGGCGTGGGGCTGGGCGTGCTGGCGGCGCTGGGCAAGGTCTCGCGCGTCGCGCCGCTGCGCTGGGTGGCGGGCGTCTACATCTGGGTGATGCGCGGCACGCCGCTGCTGGTGCAGGTGCTGTCGGTGTACTTCGTGCTGCCGGCGGTGATCCCGGCACTGCGCATGAGCGATTTCACCTCGGCCTGCGTGGCGCTGGCGCTGAACGTCGGCGCCTACAACGCCGAGGCCATCCGCGCCGGCCTGCTGGCCGTGCCCAAGGGCCAGATCGAGGCTGCGCGCTCGCTCGGCCTGAGCCGCTGGTACACCTTCATCGACGTCACCTTCCCGCAGGCCTTCAAGATCTCGTTGCCGCCGCTGGTGAACAACATCGTGGCGCTGCTGAAGGATTCGTCGCTGGCCTACACCATCGGCGTGGTGGAGCTCACCAACATCGGCAACCGCATCCAGGCGGCCACCTTCCAGCCGGTGCCGATCTTCATCACCACGGCCACCATCTACCTGCTGCTGACCACCGTGATGACCCAGTTCAGCGATGCGGTGGAGCGGCGGTTTGATGTGGAAGGGAAGTTGGGATGAGCGCTGCAGCAGATCGCGGCCTGCCCTTGATCACGGTCGAGGGCGTGAACAAGCGGTTTGGCGACAACGCCGTGCTGCGCGACGTGAGCACGCATTTCGATGCCGGCAAGGTGGCGGTGATCATCGGCGCTTCGGGCTCGGGCAAGAGCACGCTGCTGCGCACGCTGAACCGCCTGGAGGCGCACGACAGCGGCCGCATCGTGGTCGATGGCGTGGAGGTGAACGACGACGCCAGGAACCTCGACGCGCTGCGCGCCGAGGTGGGCATGGTGTTCCAGCAGTTCAACCTGTTTCCGCACCTCACCGCGCTGGAGAACGTGGCCCTGGCGCCGCGCCGCGTGCGCAAGCTGTCGCGCGAGCAGGCCCATGTGCGGGCCGAAGAGTTGCTCGACCGCGTGGGCCTGAAGGCGCACCAGCACAAGCACCCCTTCCAGCTCTCGGGCGGACAGCAGCAGCGCGTGGCCATCGCCCGCGCGCTGGCCATGCAGCCGCGCGTGATGCTGTTCGACGAACCCACCTCCGCCCTCGACCCCGAGATGGTGAAGGAGGTGCTGGACGTGATGAAGTCGCTGGCCCGCGACGGCATGACCATGATCGTGGTCACCCACGAGATGGGCTTTGCCCGCGAGGTGGGCGACCGCATCCTGTTCTTCGACCGCGGCTGCATCGCCTGCGATGCGCCGCCCGCCGACTTCTTCGACCGCCAGGACAACGACCGCATCCGCGCCTTCCTGGGCCAGGTGGCGCATTGACCATTCCATCGATCAACGAACCCAACTTCTCACAGGAGCCGACATGAAGAACAAGACCCTGATCGCCCTGGCCGCCGCGCTGGTGGCCGCCTCCGCGCTGCCGGTGCAGGCGCAGACTGCCAAGGATTTCGAAGACCTGCGCAACGAGATGCGTGCGCTGCGCGCCGAGCTGGAAGCGTTGAAGAAAGGCCAGGTCGCCGCACCCGCCGCCAAGGCCGAAGCGCAATGGGGCGATCGCATCGAGCAGCTCGAGATCAAGGCCAAGGACGCGGTGGTCGGGGGCGACATCGGCGGCAGTTTCCGGCTGCCGGGTTCGGAGACATCGGTTCGCATCTACGGTTATGCCGAAGCGCAACTGATCCACGACCTCAAAGGCACCTCGCCCGGCGACAACTTCACCAACCTGATGGAGCAGCCGCTGAACGGCCGCGACGTCGGCTTCGCCAAGGGCAAGACCAAGATGACGGCGCAGACCTCGCGCCTGGGCTTCGAGTCGTCCACCCCCTCGGCCTACGGCACCTTCAACACCAAGGTCGAGGCCGATTTCTACGCCTATTGCGGCAGCGAATGCAACCGCAACCGCCTGCGCCTGCGCCATGCCTACGGCGAGTACGCCGGCTTCCTGATCGGCCAGACCTGGTCCACCTTCATGGACCTGGACGACCTGCCCGAGACGGTGGACTTCAATGGCCCGATCGGCTCGCCGTTCTCGCGCCGCATGATGATCCGCTACACCTATGGCGACCCCAAGGCCGGCATCAAGTACACCGTGGCGGCCGAGGACCCGGAAGACGGCGCCCGCATGCCCAACCTGGTGGCGCGCTACGACCACAGCTTCGATTGGGGCGCCATCAACGTGCGCGCGTTGTGGCACGAAAAGCGCGTTGGCACGGAGAGCCGCCGTGGCACCGGCTTCGGCATCGGCGGCAGCTACAAGCTCACCGGCGACGACCTGCTGATGGCGCAATGGGCGCGCGTGAATGGCGACTACGACATGATGTACGGCTCGCTGGGCTACAACACCGATGCCAAGGGTGCCATCCGCTTCGACAAGAACGACGGTGTGATCCTGGGCTGGGCCCACACCTTCAGCCCGCAGCTGCGCAGCAACGTGGCGCTGGGCATGAACCGCTCCAAGGGCGACGAGTCCTTCGACAACCGCCGCCTGACGCAGCTGCACGCCGGCTTCATCTACGCGCCGATCAAGAACATCGAGCTGGGCGCCGAATACATCCACGGCACGCGCAAGACCTTCGACAAGGACACGGGCACGATGTCGCGCTTCGACCTGATGGGCCGCTACTCGTTCTGACGCGGCAGCAGCTGCACCGTCACGATGCTGGCCAGCATCACGGCGCAGCCCAGCCAGCCGGCCGGGCCCAGGTGGTCTCCCATCAGCACCGCGCCGAAGCCGGCGGCGAACAGGGTCTCGGACGACAGCACGATGGCGGCGTCCGCGGGTTTCGTCCAACGTTGCCCCACCACCTGCGCGGTGAAGCCAATGCCCACCGAGACCACACCGGTGTAGACGATGGCGCCCCAGGCCTGCTGCAGGCCGGCCCCGGTGATGGGCTCGGTGGCCAGCCCGATGGCCAGCGCCGCCACGCTGCAGGCGATGAACTGCCCGCACGCCACCGTGAAGGGCGCGGCCAGGCGCTCGGCCACCCGGCCCACCAGCAGCACGTGCAGCGTCCAGGGCAGCACGGAGGCCAGCACCCAGGCGTCACCCCGGTTGAAGGCCACTGCGCCGGCACCCGACAGCAGCCCCGTGCCGATCAGGCAGGCCAAGGCACAGGGCCACACCAGCGCATGCGGCCGCTCACCCAACAGCCACCAAGCGCACAGCGGCACCAGGGGCACATACAAGGCCGTGAGGAATCCGGCATTGGTGACGGTGGTGTGCAGGATGCCGATCTGCTGCAGTGCCGCGCCGGCGCACAGCAGCAAGCCCAGGCCGGTGATGCGCACGCGATCGAGGTGCTTCAAGGCCAGCCCGCGCCGGCGCAGCGCGCGCTGTTCGCGCCAGGCCAGGGGCAACACCACCAGCGCTCCGATGAGGAAGCGCACGCCGGTGAAGCTCATCGGACCCACCGAGGCCATGCCCCAGTTTTGGGCGACAAAGGCCGAACCCCAGATCAAGGCGACGAACAACAGCAGGCCATCGGCCTGGAAACGACTCAGGTGCATTGGGGGCGGGCGAAGGTGCAGGACGGCGGGGACGGATTTTGTGCGCCGGGGCGCGGTGCCAGCGCCACGGTGCGAGACTTGACCGGCGATAATTCAAGAACGCAGATTCTGTCGCGGCAGCGCCGGCGACCCCGGTGCCCCACGCTGCAACACGATCAGGAGCCGATGCATCCATGGACCCCCGAGCCTTCGACCTGCCGCGCTACCTGTCGGTGCTGCCGCTGTTCAACGAGCTGAGCCCGACCGAACTGGAGCGCCTGGCCCTGGGCTGCCAGCTGCGCCGCCTGGCGCGCGGTGACATGGTGTTCCACGTGGGCCAGCCCTGCGAGGAGTTTCATGTCACGGTGATCGGGCAGGTCAAGCTGTTCGCCATCTCGCCGGCGGGCCAGGAGAAGGTGATCGAGCTGGTGGGCCCGGGCCACAGCTTTGCCGAGGCGCTGATGTTCACCGGCAAACCGTACATCGTGAATGCGCAAGCGCTCACCGACACCTTGCTGCTGACCGTGAGCAAGCAGGCCGTGGTGGGCGAGATCGAGCGCGAGCCCAAGTTCGCGCTGCGCATGCTGGCCGGCATCTCGCGCCGCCTGCACGGCCTGGTGCACGACGTGGAGGCCTATGCGCTGCACAGCGGCATGCAGCGCGTGATCGGCTACCTGCTGCGCGAGCACGTCATGGACGAAGATGCCCCGCAGGAGGCGATCACTGTGTCCCTGCCCGTGAGCAAGGCCACCATCGCCTCGCGCCTGTCGCTCACGCCCGAGTATTTCTCGCGCGTGCTGCACGAGCTCGAAGGCGCCGGCCTGATCGAGATCGACCGGCGCGAGATCCGCATCCTGGACGTGCAGCGGCTGTCGAAGTACCAGATGCAGCAGTGAGCGCGCGCGGCCTCGGCGGCCTTCAATCCCCGCCGCCACCGCCGCAGCCGCCCCCATCGCCACCGCCGTCGCTGCCACCGCTGTCGCTGGCGCTGCCATCACCAAAGCCATCGGTGCTGCCGCCGATGCCCTCGCTGCCGCCCGCAGCGAAGTCGCCGCCGCAATACACGCCACCATCGCCTCCGGCGCGCAGCGCCTGGCAGTCGGGCAGGTACTTGAAGCCGTCGGCGATGCCGAGCTTGGCGTCCAGGGCGAACAGCACCGGCAGCCGGGTGGGCTTGCGCGGGTTGATGTTCTCGTCCTTGCAGCACTGCCACCAGCAGCGGCGCAGCCCGGTGTTGTCGCGCTGGTTCCTGGCCAGCACCACCGCCGGCGTGTGGTGCATGAACTGGCCGAAGGCCGCGCGGCAGAACTGCTCGTAGTGCCGCGTGTACAGGATGAACTCGTGCCACAGGTCGTCGGCCACCTGCGAGGGCATGGACACGAATTGCCGGCCGCTCTTCAGGTGCGCCAGGAAGAACTGGCGCAACGCGCGCGCCACCGGTTGCGCGTCCTTGGCGCGCAAGCCCGGGCGGCGCTTCCTCAGCCGATCGATCAGGCCCGGCGGAAAGCTGTAGCCGCGGATGAAGTCGGCACGTCGGGCGTCGCGCAGCGCGCGCCGCGAGCGCACGGTGATGATGGCCAGCACCACCAGCAGCACGCAGACGATGGGCAGGAGTGCAGAACTCATGCGGCGGAGTATCGCTTTCGGGCCGGCCCGGGGTTTGCTGGCCGTGGTGGAATCTGCAGTGTTTCAACCCACCTGAGCCATGGCAGCGATGACCCAACTCACCGACTGGATCGGCCGCAGCGAAACCGTACTGGACACCATCGGCCCCACGCCGGTGGTGGCGCTCACGGCCACCCTCGACCACCCCGCTGTGCCTGTGGCGGTGGGCATGCCGCTGCCGCCGCTGTGGCACTGGTTGTACTTCCTGCCCATGCACCGACAGAGCGAGATCGGTGCGGATGGCCACGCCAAGCGCGGCGGCTTCCTTCCGCCGGTGCCGTTGCCACGGCGCATGTGGGCGGGCAGCCAGTTCGAGTTCCGTTCGCCGGTGTGTGGGCGACCAGGTGGCGCGCACGTCCACGATCGTGGACGTGACGTCCAAGTCCGGCCGCACCGGCAATCTGGTGTTCGTGAAGGTCAGGCACGAGCTGCGCTGCAACGACGCGGCCGACGCCGCGCTGGTGGAGTTCCACGACATCGTCTACCGCGATGCGCAGAAGCCGGGCGATGTGCCGCCACCGCCTCAGCCCGCCGCCGCCGATGGCGCGTGGCGGCGCGAGTTGCTGCCCGACGACGTGCTGCTGTTCCGCTACTCGGCGCTCACCTTCAACGGCCACCGGATTCACTACGACCGGCGCTATGTCACCGAGGTGGAAGGCTACCCCGGGCTCGTGGTGCATGGCCCGCTCATTGCCACGCTGCTGCTCGATTTGCTGCGCCGGGAAATGCCCGATGCGCCACTGGCGAGCTTCCAGTTCAAGGCCGTGCGACCCACCTTCGATGGGCGGCCCATGCACGTGAACGGCCAGCCTTCAGCCGACGGCCGAAGCGTGCACCTTGGGCCAACGACCATGAAGGATGGTTGACGATGGACGCCACCGCCACACTGCGCTGACACAAGGTCGACCATGCAACCCCTGAAAGGCCTCACCGTCGTGGCGCTGGAGCACGCGATCGCCGCACCTTTCGCCACCCGACAGCTGGCCGACCTGGGTGCGCGCGTGATCAAGATCGAGCGCCCCGGCAGTGGAGACTTTGCACGCGCCTACGACGAGCGCGTCAATGGCCTGGCCTCGCACTTCGTGTGGACCAACCGCTCGAAGGAGAGCCTCACGCTCGACGTCAAGCACCCCGAGGCGCTGGCGCTGCTGCAGCGCTTGATCATCGAGAAAGCCGATGTGGTGGTGCAGAACCTCGCCCCTGGCGCGGCGGCGCGGCTGGGCCTGTCCTTCGAGGCCTTGTCGTCCCGCAAGCCCGGCATCATCGTCTGCGACATCTCCGGCTATGGCGACGACCCGAATTCGCCCGGCCCGTGCCGCGACAAGAAGGCCTACGACCTGCTGGTGCAGAGCGAAGCCGGCTTCGTGTCGATCACGGGCACGCCCGACGAGCCCAGCAAGGCCGGCAACTCCATCGCCGACATCGCCGCGGGCATGTACGCCTACACCAACATCCTGGCCGCGCTGCTGCAGCGCAACCTGGACGGCCAGGGGCGGCGCATCGACATCTCCATGCTCGAAGCCCTGGGTGAGTGGATGGGCTACCCGCTTTACTACGCGTACGGCGGCGCTGCCCCGCCGCCGCGCAGTGGCGCCAGCCACGCCACCATCTACCCCTACGGGCCCTTCCCGGCGGGTGATGGCAAGACGGTGATGCTGGGTCTGCAGAACGAGCGTGAGTGGGCTGCGTTCTGCGAGCATGTGCTGCTGCAGCCGGCGCTGGCCAGGGACGAACGCTTCGCCAGCAACCCGCGGCGCAGCGCCAATCGCGCGGCGCTGCGTGCCCTCATCGTCGACACCTTTGCCCCCCTCAGCGCCACCCAGGTGCTGGCCCGCCTGGACAGCGCGCAGATTGCCAACGCCCAGGTCAACACCATGGCCGAGGTGTGGGCTCACCCGCAGTTGCGCTCGCGCGGGCGTTGGCGCGAGGTGGGTTCATCGGTCGGCCCGCTGCCGGCGCTGCTGCCCCCCGGCAGCTGGGACGATGGCGATGGCCCGCGCATGTCGCCCATTCCGGCGCTGGGCGAACACACCGAGGCCATCCTGGCCGAGCTGGGGCTGGATGCGGACGGCATCGCCGCCCTGCGCGCTGCCGGCGCGATTTGAGGCAACATAGGCGGATGAGCCGACCCGACCCGCGCAGCTACCTCTTCGTTCCCGGTGACCGCCCCGAGCGCTTCGACAAGGCCCTGGCCTCGGCCGCCGACGCGGTGATCCTCGATCTGGAAGATGCGGTGGCTGCCGTCAACAAGGCGGGCGCCCGAGAAGCCGTCGCCGCCTGGCTGAAGGCGCTGGCGCCCGAGGCCCGGGCGCGCTGCGTGGTGCGCGTCAACGACGAGGACACGGCGCACTTCGAAGCCGACCTGGCCTTGCTGCAGGCCTGCGGAGCCGCGCAGGTGATGCTGCCCAAGGCCGAGCGCGTGCAGACCGTGGCACGCCTGCGCACGGCCTGCACTGGCATTGCCGTGCTGGCGCTGATCGAGACCGCGCGCGGCGTGCTGCGCGCCGAGGCGCTGGCCGAGGCGCCGGGCGTCGTGCGGCTGGTGTTCGGCACCATCGATTTCGCGCTGGACATGAACCTCTCGGGCGATCCCATCGGCTTCGACCATGCCGCCAGCCGGCTGGCGCTGGCCTCGCGCGCGGCGGGTCTGCCTGGCCCCGTGGCCGGGGTCACGCCCGACATCCAGGACACCGAGCCGCTGCTGGCCGACCTGCAGCGTGCCCGAGCCCACGGCTTCACGGCCAAGCTGTGCATCCACCCCGCGCAGGTGCTGCCGATCCACCGCGCCTTGCAACCCAGCTCGGCCGAGCTGGACTGGGCGCGCCGGGTGGTGGCCGCGATGCACGGCGGAGTTCAGGAGGCGGCGCTGGGCGCCGGTGGCGCTGTGCAGGTGGACGGCCGCATGGTCGACAAGCCGGTGCTGCTGCGTGCGCAGGCGCTGCTGGCGCGCGAGCGGCGTTGACCGTGCCTGCGACGGCATCGCATTCATTTCAAACGTCATACAGAAAGCCGACACCATGCCCTCCACCCTCATCGACTCGGCCATCTTCGGCGACATCTTCAGTGTCGCGGCGATGCGCCAGGTGTGGTCCGACGAGAACCGCACCGCGCAGTACGTGGCCATCGAGAAGGCACTGGCCAAGGTGCAGGGTGCACTCGGCCTGATCCCGGCCGAGGCGGCCACCGAAATCATGCGCGTGTGCGACATCCGCAACATCGACATGGTCAAGCTCAAGGCCCAGACCGAGCGCATCGGTTACCCCATCCTCGGCGTGGTGTCGCAGATCAACGCGCTGTGTCGCGACAAGCTGGGCGAGTACTGCCACTGGGGCGCCACCACGCAGGACATCACCGACACCGCCACCGTGCTGCAGATCCGCCAGGCGCTCGAGCTGGTGGAGGCCGATCTGGCCGCCATCGCCGCGCGCTGGCCAGGCTGGCGCTCGAGCACCGGCTCACGCCAATGGTTGGGCGCAGCAACCTGCAGCAGGCCATCCCCATCACCTTCGGCTACAAGATGGCCGGGCTGCTCTCGGCGGTGCAGCGCCACCGCGAGCGCCTGCAACAGCTGAAGGCGCGCGTGCTGGTGGGCGAGTTTGCCGGGGCGGGGCACGCTGGCGTCGCTGGAGACCGGCGCGATGGAAACGCAGGCCGGCCTGTGCGCCGAGCTGGGGCTGCAGCAGCCGGTGATCGCCTGGCACACCATCCGCGACAACATCGCCGAAGTGGGCACCTTCCTTGGCCTGGTGGGCGGTACGCTGGGCAAGCTGAGCATGGACGTCAAGCTGCTGATGCAGACCGAGGTGGCCGAAGCCTTCGAACCCTTCCACCACGGCCGCGGCAGCAGCAGCACCATGCCGCAGAAGCGCAACCCGATCAGCAGCTGCTACATCCACGCCGCCATCAGCGTGGTGCGCCAGCACGCTGCCGCGCTGTTGGACGCGATGGTGGCCGACCACGAGCGCAGCACCGGCCCCTGGGAGATCGAGTGGATCGTGCTGCCCGAGGCGTTCTGCCTGATGGCCGGTGCGCTGAAGCAATCTCTGGCGGTGCTCGAAGGCCTGGAGGTCGACACGGCCGCCATGCGCCGCAACTTGGGACTGACCCACGGCCTGGTGATGAGCGAGGCGGTGATGATGGGCCTGGGCCCCTACATTGGCCGAGAGGTCGCACATGATCTGGTTTATGACCTGTGCCGCGATGCGCTGAAGCAGCAGCGGCCCTTGCTGGATCTGTTGTGCGAGAACGCCGAGATCAGCCGCCACCTCGATCGAGAGGCCCTGGCGAAGCTGTGCGATCCGGTCAACTACCTGGGGCAATCGGGCCTGATGGTCGACCGGGTGCTGGCGCGCATGCCGGTCTGAATGCTGGCGGGCGTGCCGCCGACCGGCACGCCACCATTCAGCGAAACAACGCGGCGGCAGACCGTCTTTGCGAGCTTGGGCGCGGGGCCTCAATCCCCGTCGTGGTCGTCGCCGTCGTCACCGCGGCATTGGACCTTGTTGATGCGCAGTCCGGTCTGCTGGAGCAGAGCGATCTTGATCAGCTTGGCCAGGCCGGTGACCTCCGCGTTCAGCGCAAACGTCATCGCGCCGGCTTCCAGACCACAGGTGCCCGGGTAGTACTTGATGGTGCCGCCGCCGAGCTGCTCGGCCAGCATCTTGCGCCGCGCCGGCGGTATCGGCTTGGGTGAGAGCATCACCACGACCTGCTTGCCAGACTTGGCCACCAGCGCCTGCATCGTTTTGCCCTGCGTCGCCTTGCGCAGCAGCGGCACCATCTTCGTGCTCAGCAGATCGGGCGACTCCTCGTCGTCGTCGTCCTTCTCGGCCTTGGCCTTGGCCGCCTGGGCCTTGTCGTGTGCGGCCTTGTCCTTGGCCACCTGGCGCAACGCGGACCCCACCTCGTCGACGAGGTCGCCAAGGTACGTCGCCACCGCCTTCACGGCGGCGACGGCCTTGTCCTTTTGCAGCTGCTCGGCCAGCTTGCGCGCTTCGGTCAGCAGCTTGGTGGCATCGTCGTGCTGGTCATCGTCGAGCTTCTTCAGCTTTTCAAGCGTCTTCAGCAGCCCGTTGTCCTTGACCTTGTTCTTGGACACCACGCTCTTCCAACCGGTGTCGCTCAGGGACTTGGATTTGATCATCGCCACCCTTCGTTCGTTGCACTGGATTCAAACCGAAGCGGCGGCCCAGTGTCAAACCCGATTGGACATCCTGCCGTCGACCCTCGCGGCCGAAGCCGTCGAAACAGCCACGCCAACGATGCCACCTTGATCACGGTGCATGCTGCACCCTCGGCCCCCACGGGGGACGGGCGCCGCATGGCGGCGTCCTTTGAGCGCTCAGTGGTAGAACGCGTAGCCGACGAGTATCGCGCCCACCAGGCCCACCGCGTCGGCAAACAGCCCGCAGCCGAGCGCATAGCGCGTCTTGCGGATGTTCACGCTGCCGAAGTACACCGCCAGCACGTAGAAGGTGGTCTCGGTCGAGCCCTGGATGATGGCGGCGAGCTTGCCCTGAAACGAGTCGACGCCGTAGGTCTTCATCACGTCGATCATCAGGCCACGCGCGCCGCTGCCCGACAGCGTCTTCATCAGGCCCACCGGCAGCGCCGGCACGAAGTCGGTGTTCAGCCCCACGGCCGACACGGCCGCAGCGATGGCGCCCACCAGGATGTCCATGCAGCCCGTGCTGCGAAACACCGAGATCGCGGCCAGCATGGCGATCAGGTAGGGCACGATCTGGATGGCCACGCCGAAGCCTTCCTTGGCACCCTCCACAAACGTCTCGTAGACATTGATGCGCCGCCACGCGCCGGCGGCCACGAACAGCACGATCACGCCGAAGATCACGCCGCTGCCCAGCACGCCGATGGCCTGCGACATCTGCTCGGGCGGCAGGCCGCGCAGGGCGAGGTACAGGCCACCCATCACGGCCGCAAAGCCGCCGAACAGCGCCATCACCGGCCATTGCAACAGGCGGATGCGCTGCACCCAGGCCACCGCGATCAGCCCGGAGGCGAACGAAATGAAGGTGCCGATCAGCGTGGGCAGGGAAGATGTCGGCGCCGTTGAAGCCCACCAGCCCCTGCTCGGCCGCGATGCTCTGCCGCATGGCGATCACCGAGGTCGGGATCAGGTGATGCCGGCCGTGTTGAGCACCGAGGAACATGATCATCGCGTTGCTGGCCACGTCCTTGTCGGGATTGATCTCCTGCAGCTCGCGCATGGCCTTCAGGCCCAGCGGCGTGGCCGCGTTGTCCAGGCCCAGCATGTTGGCGCTGAAGTTCATCACGATGCTGCCGCCGGCCGGATGGCCGGGTGGCACTTCGGGGAACAGGCGGCGAAACAGCGGCGCCATCGCCCGGGCGAAAAGCTGGATCATGCCGGCGGACTCACCGATTTTCATGATGCCCAGCCACAGGCTCATGATGCCCACCAGCCCGAGCGAGATGTCGAAGCCCGTCTTGGCCGTGTCGAACAGCGCCGTGAGCACCTTGGTGAAGATGGCTGCGTCGCCCTGGGCCAGGCGAAGCAGGGCGACCACGAAGCCGACCAGGATGAAGCCGACCCAGACGAGGTTGAGGACCATGTGCGACGCAGCGCTTGCAGGGGATGATGGGTGGGCGGTGCCTGGCTGCGGATCAACCCGCGGCCCGCGCCTTGATCAGCGCCGTGCGCGCCGCCAGCTGGCGCAGCAGCGAGGGCACCGTCACCGCGATGCCGATCAGGCCGCTGGTGATGCCCGGCGCCACCAGCAACACCGCGCCGATGCCGCACAGCACCTGCTCCCAACGCTTCATCTCGACCAGCAGATAGCGTGATAAAGCAGCGGCCAGGAAGACGATGCCGACGATGCAGCCGACGAAGGTGATGGCGAAGTCCTGGCCTGTGAAGCCCTTGGCCACGATCAGCAGCGAAGGCGAGAACACGAAGACGAAGGGCACCAGCGCCTTGGCCAAGCCGAGGCGGAAGGCCATGTTGCCGGTCTTGAAGGGGTCGCTTCCGGCCATGCCCGCCGCCGCGTAGGCGGCCATCGCCACCGGCGGCGTGATGTCGGCCAGCACGCCGTAGTAGAAGACGAAGAAGTGCGCCACCAGCGGCTCCACGCCCATCTGCACCAGCGTGGGCGCGGCCACCGTCACCATGATGATGTAGTTGGCCGTGGTGGGGATGCCGCAGCCCAGCAGGATGCACACCAGGCCGGTCATCAGCAGCGCCACCGCCAGCGCCAGCGACTGCGGCGCGATCAGCGACGCGGGGATGAACGAGCCCACGCCGCCGGCCATCGAGGTGGCGGCGCCGGTGATGATGGTGCTGAGCTTGAAGCCCACCCCGGTGAGCGTGACCACGCCGATGACGATGCCCACCGTGGCCGCCGCCGCGCCCACCGCCAGTGCGTACTTGGCACCGGTCTCGAAGGCTTCGATCAGGGCGCTGGCGTGCATGCGGCCTTCGATCTTCAGTCCCCGGATGGCCAAGGCGCCGCCCGCCACGCCGGCGGCAAACAGGCCCAGCTTGGCCGCCTCGTTCTGCAGCCCGCCAAAGACCAAGGCCAACAGCACCGCGTGCAGCGCGGCCATCACCGCCCATTGCACCGGGCGGTTGTCCTCCATGCGCGTCACCAGACCGACGATCACGCAAGAAGTGATGCCCGAGAACGCCGCCAGGTAGGGCGTGCGGCCCGTGACCAGGATGCTGATCAGCAGCGCCAGCGGGATCAGCGTGGGCCAACGCTGGCGCAGGCTCTCGCGCAGCTTGGGCATTTCTTCTTCGGTCAAGCCGCGCAAGCCGAAGCGCTTGGCCTCGAAGTGCACCTGCATGAACACGCCGAAGAAGTGCATGAAGGCCGGCACGGCGGCGGCGATGATGATGGTCTGGTAGGGCACCGCCAGGAACTCGATCATCAGGAAGGCCGCGGCGCCCAGCACCGGCGGCGTGATCTGCCCGCCGGTGGACGAGGCCGCTTCCACGGCGGCGGCGAACTCGCGCCGGTAGCCCACGCGGATCATGGCCGGGATGGTGAGCGAGCCCACCGTCACCGCATTGGCCACCGACGAGCCCGACAGCATGCCGAACATGGCCGAACCGAACACACTGACCTTGGCCGGCCCGCCCGCATAGCGCCCGGCAATGCTGCTGGCCACGTCGAGGAACAACTGCCCCAGCCCGATGCGCGTGGCCAGCACGCCGAACAGCACGAAATGGAAGACGTAGGTCGCCACCACGCCCACCGCCACGCCGTAGATGCCCTGGCTGGTCAGGTACTGGTGGTTGACCAGTTGGCTCCAGCTGGCCCCGGCGTGCTTGAGCAGGCCGGGGAACACCGGGCCGGCCAGTGCGTAGGCCATGAAGACCATGGCGATGATGGGCAGCGGCCAGCCCATCGCGCGGCGCGTGGCCTCCAGCAGCAGCACGATCAGGATCGAGCCCATGGCCACGTCCAGCGTGCCGGGGTTGCCGACGCGGAAGGCCAGGTCCTCGAAGATCCAGGGGATGTAGAGCACCGAGGCGGCGATCGCCAGGGCCAGCAGCCAGTCGAACCAGGGGCACCCCGCCGGGGCGGTCAGGCGGTGCTGCGCATCGCGCTCCAGCAGCGCCTTGTGGTGCGGGAAGACCAGGAAGATCAAGCCCAGCACGAAGGCCAGGTGCACGCCGCGGTGCGTCACCTCCTGCAGCAACCGAAGCCGGCCGTGTAGTAGTGGAAGATCGACAGCAGGATCAACAGGGTGCCGACGATGGTGGCCGCTGGCGCGACCAGCGGCCGGAAACGCATCTCTGGGTCGAACTTCTGTTCCAGCTCTTTCAGCTTCTCGTCGTCGGGCAGGCTGGTGCTCATGGGGCTGGTGCTCACTCGGGCATTGAAAACGACACAGGGCAGCGTTGGAGCTGCCCTGTGCGCGCTGCGCTTGGCGCGTGGCCTACTTGATCAAGCCGGCTTCCTTGTAGAAGCGTTCTGCACCGGGGTGGAACGGGATGCCCGCACCCTTCACGGCGTTGTCCTTGGTGATGAGCTTGCCCTTGGCGTGGCCCGAGGCCAGCATCTTCTGCGCCGCGTCGCTGTACAGCGCCTTGGTGATCTCGTAGACCGTGTTGGCATCGGCCTTGTCGCTGGTGACCCACTGCGCGCCCACGGCCAGCGTGCGCGTGGCGCCCACGCCCTTGTAGGTGCCTTCGGGGATCAGGTCTGCGGCGAAGAAGGTGTCGGTCTTGCGGATGGCGTCGGCCTGCGGACCGTCGATCGACACCAGCTCGATCCCAGTGCCCGCCGAGGCCAGCTCGGCGATGGCGCCGGCCGGCGCACCGCCCACGAAGAAGAAGGCGTCGAGCGCGCCGTCCTTCATCTTGTCGCCGGCCTGGTTGGGCTTGATGTACTCGGGCTTCAGGTCGGCGTCCTTCAGGCCGTAGGCGGCCAGGATGATGCGCGCGTCCACCAGCGTGCCCGAGCCCGGCTCGTCCAGCGCCACGCGCTTGCCCTTCAGGTCGGCCACGGACTTGATGCCCGAGCCCTTGCGCACCACCAGGTGCACGCTTTCCGGGTACAGGTTGGCGATCAGGCGCAGGCCGGGCACGTTGCCCTTGCCCTCGTAGACGCCCTTGCCGGTGTAGGCCCAGGCGGCCACGTCGGCCTGGCTGAAGCCCGACTCGATGGCGCCGCCAGCGATGCCGGTGACATTGGCCACCGAGCCGTTGGCGGCCTGGGCCGTGACCACGATCTTGCCAGGCTGCGACACCGCATTGGCGATCATGCCGCCCACCGGGTAGTAGGTGCCGGCCGTGCCGCCAGTGCCGATGCGGAAGAACTGCTGCGCTTGCGCGGCGCCGACCAGGGCCAATGCGGCCACGGCGGCCAGGGCGATGCGGGGAATCTTCATGGGTTTGCTCCTTTGGGAACGGGGTGCCCCAACGGCACCACCGGCTTGCGCAAAACCCCCAGGTTAACGCAGGCCCCGTGTCGGGCGGCAGATGGTCAACCCTGAAGCTCGACGGCGGAGCGCCCTGGCATCGGTTCCCGGTCGGCGCGATGGCACCCGATTCGCGGCGAGGTCTGGTGCCGGTGTCGCGCGGCCGCGGTCCGCGCGACCAAAAGCGTCACGCTCGCGCCGGCTGGACGCAGGGCACAGCCGCAGCGATTCGGGCATGGGGCGGTATGCTCGCCGTCATTCACTACAGCCCGCGCGTGTGGACGCGGTCTGCGGGAGTTGACCGCGATGAAAGAACTTGTGGCCTGGGGCTTGGTGTTCGCGCTGCTGGTGGGCGCCCTCGTGTGGTGGTTGCGCCGACGTGCCCGTCGCGACGAGGCCAACACCAGCGTGCTCCTGGCGGGCCTGGACGAGTCCACACTGGAGGAGCGAGCGGCCGAGGAGCAGGCCGACGCGGACGCACTGGCCGAGCGCAGGGCCGCCGAGTTGGCGGCCGAGGCGGCGGAGCGCCGAACCGCCGCGGAAGCGCAACGCCTGGCCGCCGAGCAGCGAGCGGCCGAAGAGCGGGACACCGAGCAGCGAGCGGCTGAAGAGCGTGTCCGCCAGGCCGCCGAAGCGCGGGCCGCCGAGCAGCAGGCGGCCGATGCGCTTGCCCGGCAGGAAGCTCAGCGGCGCGAGGCCGAAGAAGCCCATCGTGTGGACAGCGAGCGCCACAGGGCCGAGGCCGCTGCGCGCCTCGAGGCCGAGTTGCGTGCCGAGCGCCTGGCTGCCGAACAACGCGCAGCGGCCGAAGCGCAGCGCCGAGCCACCGAGGAGGCCGCCAGGCGGGAAGCCGAACAGCGGGCGGAAGAACAGCGTGCCGCTGAAGTGGCGGCGCGCGAGGCGCACGAGGCGGCCGAGGCCGAAGCGGCCGCCGCGGCGCAAGCCAGGGCGGCACAGGCCGCTGCTGTGCAAGCCGCACGGCAGGCAGATGCACTGGCCGCGGCGCAGGCGGCGCAGGCAGCCCATGCGGCCGCGCAGAGGGCGGTGGAGGCCGCCGCCCGGGCGGCGGCCGAACAGGCGGCCAACGAAGAGGCCATGCGCCTGGCCGCCGAGCAAGAAGCGCAGCGGCAACAGCAGGCCTTGCTGGCCCCGCCTGCGCCGCCGGTGGTCGCGCCGCGGCCGGCGCCGAAGCCCCCCGAGCTCACCACCGTGATGGTGGCGGACGATTCAAAGGTGGTGCGCGTGAAGACCAGCCGCGTGCTGGCCAAGCACCAGTACCGCATCGTGCTGGCCGAGGACGGCCTGGACGCGCTGCGCCAGATCGAGCAGGCGCCGCCCGACGTGCTGATCACCGACGTGGAAATGCCCGGCCTGGACGGCTTCGAACTCACGCGCCGCGTGCGCGCCGATGCGCGCACGGCCAGCATCCCCATCATCATGGTCACCTCGGCCGATGACACGCTGCGCCAACGGGCCAAGGACGCCGGTGTCGATCTGCTGTTGGGCAAGCCCTATGACGACGACGCGCTGATCGCCCAGATCGAGGCCAGCCTGGGCCTGACCAGCAGCGCATGACCTGGCGCTGGCGGCGCCATTGCTTCCCTTGAACCCGGGCCTCGCCTGCCTGCTGGAGAACGCCATGACCATCACCCGCCGCACTGCCCTCACGGCCACGCTGGGCGCTGGCGCTGCGCTGTCCATCGATCGCCTGGCCGCGGCACAGTCCGCGTGGCCGCGCCAGTCCATCCGCTTCGTGGTGCCGTTCGCGCCGGGTGGCACCTCGGAGATCGTGGCGCGCACGGTGGCCAACGAGCTCACCAAGCAGCTGGGCCAGACCGTCTATGTGGACAACAAGGGCGGCGGCGCGGGCCTGCCCGCCATGATCGAGGTGTCCAAGGCCACGCCGACGGCCACACCATCATCCTGGGCCACGTGGGCTCCTTGGCGGTGAACCCCTACATCTTTCCCAACCAGCCCTACGACGTGAACCGGGACTTCATGCCCGTCACCTTGCTGGCCAAGGTGCCCAACCTGTTCGTGATCCACCCCGACGTGCCGGCGAAGAACTTCCGCGAGTTCGTGGCCCACGTGAAGAAGCACCCCGGCCAGCTCAACTACGGCTCGGCCGGCAACGCCAGTGCCGGGCACCTGGCGATGGAATACCTGAAGCTGGTGACAGGCATGTTCATCACCCACATCCCATATCGCGGCACCGGTCCGCAACTCACCGATCTGCTGGCCGGCCGCACCCAGGCCAGTTCGGCCGGCCTGCCGGCCTTGCTGTCCACACATCAAGAGCGGCAAGCTTCGACCCATCGCCGTCGGCACACCGCAGCGCCTGGCGGCCCTGCCCGAGTGCCCACCGTGGCAGAGATGGGGTTCAAGGATTTCGAGACCTCGCAGTGGTACGGCATCCTGGCGCCGGCGGGCCGCCGGCGGACATCGTCAAGCGCCTGCAGGAGGAATCGCTCAAGGCGCTGAAGTCCAACCTCGGTCACCGAGCGCTTTGCCAGCGACAGCGCCATCGGCGGCGGCGGCCCGCCGGCCGAATTTGCCGCCTACATTGCGCAGCAGCAGAAGATCTGGAAGGAGATCGTCAAGCGCGCTGGCATCAAGGCGGACTGAGTTCGTGCTGCCCACGGACACGCAGGCCTGGTAACCAGCGGTAACGGCAGCGCACCTACAACACAATCCACGGCGTCATCACCGGGTCCTGGTCGCATTGACCGAGACAGGCGATGACCGGGGATCGTCGGACGATGACGTCAGCAGCCGTGCCCGCCGTGTCCGGTCGACCAGCGCAACAGCATTGGCGTGTGTGCCTGCTCGGCTTGCCCTGCCCGGTCGGTGATGATCCTGCTGTCATGGTCAGGCTCTCGCCGAAGGATGCAGCATTGCTGGCGGTGGTGGCGCTCGACGGCCCATTGGCCACAGACCGATGTCGCGGCGCTGATCTGGCCCGATCTGGAACGCAGGAAGGGCCGACACCAACCTGCGCCAGCGCCTGTTTTCAGGATGCGGCGCGAGATTGCGCACTAACCTGATCGTCAGTGGCGGCCTTGTTGCGGCTCGGCCCGCAGGTGCAGACTGATCTGGCCCCACCTTGTTGCGCATTGGTACCGATG
>JADKIA010000032.1 GCA_016721465.1 Ideonella sp.
CCGGATGGCCATGGCGCCGCCGCCACGCCGGCGGCAAACAGGCCAGCGGCCGCCTCGTTCTTGGCCCGCCAAAGACCAAGGCCAACAGCACCGCGTGCAGCGCGCCATCACCGCCCATTGCACCGGGCGGTTGCCCTCCGTGCGTCACCAGACCGACGATCACGCAAGTGATGCAGGAGAACGCCGCCAGGTAGGGTGTGCGGCCCGTGACCAGGACGCTGATCAGCAGCGCCAGCGAGATCAGCGTGGGCCAACGCTGGCGCAGGCTCTCGCGCAGCTTGGGCATTTCTTCTTCGGTCAGCCGCGCAAGCCGAAGCGCTGGCCTCGAAGTGCACCTGCATGAACACGCCGAAGAAGTGCATGAAGGCCGGCACGGCGGCGGCCGATGATGGTCTGGTAGGGCACCGCCAGAACTCGATCATCAGGAAGGCCGCGGCGCCCAGCACCGGCGGCGTGATCTGCCCGCCGGTGGACGAGGCTGCTTCCACGGCGGCGGCGAACTCGCGCCGGTAGCCCCGCGGATCATGGCCGGGATGGTGAGCGAGCCCACCGTCACCGCATTGGCCACCGACGACCCCGACAGCATGCCGAACATGGCCGAACCGAACACGCTGACTTTGGCCGGCCCCCCGCATAGCGCCCGGCAATGCTGCTGGCCACGTCGAGGAACAACTACCCCAGCCCGATGCGCGTGGCCAGCACGCCGAACAGCACGAAATGGAAGACATAGGTGGCCACCACGCCCACCGCCACGCCGTAGATGCCCTGGCTGGTGAGGTGCTGGTGGTTGACCAGTTGGCTCCAGCTCGGGCCGGCGTGCGCAGGCAGGCCGGGGAACACCGGGCCGGCCAGTGCGTAGGCCATGAAGACCATGGCGATGATGGGCAGCGGCCAGCCCATCGCGCGGCGCGTGGCCTCCAGCAGCAGCACGATCAGGATCGAGCCCATGGCCACGTCCAGCGTGCCGGGGTTGCCGACGCGGAAGGCCAGGTCCTCGAAGATCCAGGGGATGTAGAGCACCGAGGCGGCGATCGCCAGGGCCAGCAGCCAGTCGAACCAGGGCACGCCGCCCGGGGCGGTCCAGGCGGTGCTGCGCATCGCGCTCCAGCAGCGCCTTGTGGTGCGGGAAGACCAGGAAGATCAAGCCCAGCACGAAGGCCAGGTGCACGCCGCGGTGCGTCACCTCCTGCAGCAACCCGAAGCCGGCCGTGTAGTAGTGGAAGATCGACAGCAGGATCAACAGGGTGCCGACGATGGTGGCCGCTGGCGCGACCAGCGGCCGGAAACGCATCTCTGGGTCGAACTTCTGTTCCAGCTCTTTGAGCTTCTCGTCGTCGGGCAGGCTGGTGCGCCTGGGGCTGGTGCTCACTCGGGCATTGAAAACAACACAGGGCAGCGTTGGAGCTGCCCGGTGCGCCTGCCTGCTTGGCGCGTGGCCTGCCAGTCAAGCCGGCTTCCTTGTAGAAGCGTTCTGCACCGGGGTGGAACGGGATGCCCGCACCCTTCACGGCGTTGTCCTTGGTGATGAGCTTGCCCTTGGCGTGGCCGCGAGGCCAGCATCTTCTGCGCCGCGTCGCTGTACAGCGCCTTGGTGATCGTAGACCGTGTTGGCATCGGCCTTGTCGCTGGTGACCACTGCGCGCCCACGGCCAGCGTGCGCGTGGCCCCACGCCCTTGTAGGTGCCTTCGGGGATCAGGTCTGCGGCGAAGAAGGTGTCGGTCTTGCGGATGGCGTCGGCCTGCGGACCGTCGATCGACACCAGCTCGATGCCGGTGCCCGCCGAGGCCAGCTCGGCGATGGCGCGGCCGGCGCGCCGCCTACGAAGAAGAAGGCGTCGAGCGCGCCGTCCTTCATCTTGTCGCCGGCCTGGTTGGGCCTGATGTACTCGGGCTTCAGGTCGGCGTCCTTCAGGCCGTAGGCGGCCAGGATGATGCGCGCGTCCACCAGCGTGCCCGGAGCCCGGCTCGTCCAGCGCCACGCGCTTGCCCTTCAGGTCGGCCACGGACTTGATGCCCAAGCCTTGCGCACCACCAGGTGCACGCTCTCGGGGTACAGGTTGGCGATCAGCCGCAGGCCGGGCACGTTGCCCTTGCCCTCGTAAAACGCCCTTGCCGGTGTAGGCCCAGGCGGCCACCGCGTCGGCCTGGCTGAAGCCCGACTCGATGGCGCCGCCAGCGATGCCGGTGACATTGGCCACCGAGCCGTTGGCGGCCTGGGCCGTGACCACGATCTTGCCAGGCTGTGATACCGCGTTGGCGATCATGCCGCCCACCGGGCGTAGGTGCCGGCAGTGCCGCCAGTGCCGATGCGGAAGAACTGCTGCGCTTGCGCGGCGCCGACCAGGGCCAATGCGGCCACGGCGGCCAGGGCGATGCGGGGAATCTTCGTGGGTTTGCTCCTTTGGAACGGGGTGCCCAACGGCACCACCGGCTTGCGCAAAACCCCCAGGTTAACGCAGGCCCCGTGTCGGGCGGCAGATGGTCAACCCTGAAGCTCGACGGCGGAGCGCCCTGGCATCGGTTCCCGGTCGGCGCGATGGCACCCGATTCGCGGCGAGGTCTGGTGCCGGTGTCGCGCGGCCGCGGTCCGCGCGACCAAAGCGTCACGCTCGCGCCGGCTGGACGCAGGGCACAGCCGCTGCGATTCGGGCATGGGGCGGTATGCTCGCCGTCATTCACTACAGCCCGCGCGTGGACGCGGTCTGCGGGAGTTGACCGCGATGAAAGAACTTGTGGCCTGGGGCTTGGTGTTCGCGCTGCTGGTGGGCGCCCTCGTGTGGTGGTTGCGCCGACGTGCCCGTCGCGACGAGGCCAACACCAGCGTGCTCCTGGCGGGCCTGGACGAGTCCACACTGGAGGAGCGAGCGGCCGAGGAGCAGGCCGACGCGGACGCACTGGCCGAGCGCAGGGCCGCCGAGTTGGCTGCCGAGGCGGCGGAGCGCCGAACCGCCGCGGAAGCGCAACGCCTGGCCGCCGAGCAGCGAGCGGCCGAAGAGCGGGACACCGAGCAGCGAGCGGCTGAAGAGCGTGTCCGCCAGGCCGCCGAAGCGCGGGCCGCCGAGCAGCAGGCGGCCGATGCGCTTGCCCGGCAGGAAGCTCAGCGGCGCGAGGCCGAAGAAGCCCATCGTGTGGACAGCGAGCGCCACAGGGCCGAGGCCGCTGCGCGCCTCGAGGCCGAGTTGCGTGCCGAGCGCCTGGCTGCCGAACAACGCGCAGCGGCCGAAGCGCAGCGCCGAGCCACCGAGGAGGCCGCCAGGCGGGAAGCCGAACAGCGGGCGGAAGAACAGCGTGCCGCTGAAGTGGCGGCGCGCGAGGCGCACGAGGCGGCCGAGGCCGAAGCGGCCGCCGCGGCGCAAGCCAGGGCGGCACAGGCCGCTGCTGTGCAAGCCGCACGGCAGGCAGAAGAACTGGCCGCGGCGCAGGCGGCGCAGGCAGCCCATGCGGCCGCGCAGAGGGCGGTGGAGGCCGCCGCCCGGGCGGCGGCCGAACAGGCGGCCAACGAAGAGGCCATGCGCCTGGCCGCCGAGCAAGAAGCGCAGCGGCAACAGCAGGCCTTGCTGGCCCCGCCTGCGCCGCCGGTGGTCGCGCCGCGGCCGGCGCCGAAGCCCCCCGAGCTCACCACCGTGATGGTGGCGGACGATTCAAAGGTGGTGCGCGTGAAGACCAGCCGCGTGCTGGCCAAGCACCAGTACCGCATCGTGCTGGCCGAGGACGGCCTGGACGCGCTGCGCCAGATCGAGCAGGCGCCGCCCGACGTGCTGATCACCGATGTGGAAATGCCCGGCTTGGACGGCTTCGAACTCACGCGCCGCGTGCGCGCCGATGCGCGCACGGCCAGCATCCCCATCATCATGGTCACCTCTGCCGATGACACGCTGCGCCAACGGGCCAAGGACGCCGGTGTCGATCTGTTGTTGGGCAAGCCCTATGACGACGACGCGCTGATCGCCCAGATCGAGGCCAGCCTGGGCCTGACCAGCAGCGCATGACCTGGCGCTGGCGGCGCCATTGCTTCCCTCGAACCCGGGCCTCGCCTGCCTGCTGGAGAACGCCATGACCATCACCCGCCGCACTGCCCTCACGGCCACGCTGGGCGCTGGCGCTGCGCTGTCCATCGATCGCCTGGCCGCGGCACAGTCCGCGTGGCCGCGCCAGTCCATCCGCTTCGTGGTGCCGTTCGCGCCGGGTGGCACCTCGGAGATCGTGGCGCGCACGGTGGCCAACGAGCTCACCAAGCAGTTGGGCCAGACCGTCTATGTGGACAACAAGGGCGGCGGCGCGGGCCTGCCCGCCATGATCGAGGTGTCCAAGGCCACGCCCGACGGCCACACCATCATCCTGGGCCACGTGGGCTCCTTGGCGGTGAACCCCTACATCTTTCCCAACCAGCCATTCGACGTGAACCGGGACTTCATGCCCGTCACCTTGCTGGCCAAGGTGCCCAACCTGTTCGTGATCCACCCCGACGTGCCGGCGAAGAACTTCCGCGAGTTCGTGGCCCACGTGAAGAAGCACCCCGGCCAGCTCAACTACGGCTCGGCCGGCAACGCCAGTGCCGGGCACCTGGCGATGGAATACCTGAAGCTGGTGACAGGCATGTTCATCACCCACATCCCATATCGCGGCACCGGTCCGCAACTCACCGATCTGCTGGCCGGCCGCACCCAGGCCAGTTCGGCCGGCCTGCCGGCCTTGCTGTCACACATCAAGAGCGGCAAGCTTCGACCCATCGCCGTCGGCACACCGCAGCGCCTGGCGGCCCTGCCCGACGTGCCCACCGTGGCGGAGATGGGGTTCAAGGATTTCGAGACCTCGCAGTGGTACGGCATCCTGGCGCCGGCGGGCACGCCGGCGGACATCGTCAAGCGCCTGCAGGAGGAATCGCTCAAGGCGCTGAAGTCCAACTCGGTCACCGAGCGCTTTGCCAGCGACAGCGCCATCGGCGGCGGCGGCCCGCCGGCCGAATTTGCCGCCTACATTGCGCAGCAGCAGAAGATCTGGAAGGAGATCGTCAAGCGCGCTGGCATCAAGGCGGACTGATACCGACTTGCATTCAACGCGCTAACTTCGTTGCTTCGCCTTGCCGTGCTACTGCACTGTCTTCGGCTTCGCGCCCATTTATCGCATTGACTGCAACTCGGTATGAAGCCGCCCGGTCGGGCGGCTCGCCGCTGCGAATCGGGCCAGCGCCTGGCTCAGTTCGAGGCGCTCGACGCCGCCATCGACGCGGCCGGCATGGCCGAGGCGGCGGTGTTGGCGGGCATCTCTGCTGCACCCACCTTGGGCGCACCGATGTTCTGCTCGATGGACGGCAGCGTGTGCGCGATGCCCTTGTGGCAGTCGATGCAGGTCTGGCCTTCGTTGAACGCCACCTGGTGCTTGGCGGCCGAGCGCCTGTTCTGTTCGGCGTAGTCCATGTAGCTGTAGTTGTGGCAGTTGCGGCATTCCTGGCTGTCGTTGGCCTTCATGCGGGCCCACTCGTGTCCGGCCAGTTCGGCGCGCTTGGCATTGAATTTTTCGGGTGTGTCGATCGAGCCCAGGAGCTTGTGCAGCACCTCGTTGCTCGCCTGGATCTTGCGGATGATCTTCGGGCCCCATTCGCGCGGCACATGGCAGTCGGGGCACGTGGCGCGCACGCCGGTGCGGTTCTGGTAGTGGATGGTGTTGCGGTACTCGACGAACACGTTGTCGCGCATCTCGTGGCAGGAGATGCAGAACTCCTCGCGGTTGGTCAGCTCCAGGGCCGTGTGAAAGCCACCCCAGAAGACGATGCCGGCGACGAACGCAATGGCGATCAGCGCGAACTTCGGGGTCTTCATGAAGGCCCAGAGGCGGTGGATCAGGTTGGACATGGCCGCGGATCCTCAGCGCAGGCCGCGGGCGCGGGTGAAGGTGTTGTCCACCAGGACCTTGGCGTCGGTCTGCGGCACGTGGCATTGCGTGCAGAAGTAGCGGCGCGGGCTGATGTTGTCCAGTTCGGTGCCGGTGCCCGTGCGGAAGTGGGTGACGCTGACCTTGGTGGCGCCGCTGGCCTTGGTCTTGCCCCAGGCATGGCAGTCCATGCACTTGTTGAAGTTCCTGGTGATCTGGTAGCCCTGCGTGTTGTGCGGGATCAGCGGCGGCTGCTGCACGAAATCGCGGTCGCCCACGGCGTGGTCGCGCTCCTGGTGCGAGGCGGCTGGCGGGTTGTCCTGGTTCACCGGGGTGCCGCCGCGCAGGCCCTGCAGCTTCACCGGGCCTTCCTGGGCCTGGGCCACGCTGGTCATGGTTTGCGCGCCGAGCACGACAAGGCCGCAGGCCAGGATGAGTTTGGCGATGGTCTGGACTCGCATGGTCATTGCCTTTTCAGATCGAAACGGTGGGTGTAGCGAAAGACGTCCGGGCCGCACACGTCGATGCAGCGTCCGCAGTTGGTGCAGTTGGCGTCGGTGATCACTGGCGAGGCGCCGCCCTTGCCCTTCAGCGGCAGGCTGATCACCTGCGGTTCGGGGCAGACGGCGAAGCAGTCGGCGCAATCGTTGCAGCGGCTGGCGTGCGTGGCCGCCACGCGCAGCAAGGCCTTGTGACCAATCAGCGCATAGGCCGCGCCCACGGGGCAGACATGGCCGCACCAGCCGCGCGGCGCAATGAGCAGATCGAACACGAACACGCCCAGCGTGGCGCCCCAGGCCACCGTGCCGCCGAAGATCAGCGCGCGCTGGGTCATGGAAACCGGGTTGACGAACTCCCACACCGCCTGGCCGGTGACGGCGCAGGCCAACAACACGGCACCCAGCAGCCAATAGCGCAAATCCGCGCGCGGCGAGCGGCCGGTGCGCAGCTTGAAGGTTTGGCGCAACCAGGCCGCGCCATCGGTGACGGCGTTCACCGGGCACACCCAGCTGCAGAACACGCGGCCGCCCACGGCCGCGTAGAAGGCGATGACGATGGCCACGCCAGTCAGCGCACTGGCTTCGGGCCAGTGACGCGCAGCCAGCACCTGGGCCAACGCCAGCGGGTCGGTGAGCGGCAAGATGCCGAGCGTCAAGCTCGACGACAGGTTGCCCTTGATCACCCACACACCGGCCAAGGGGCCGAGCAGGAACAGCGCGAAGATGGCCAGTTGCGACAGGCGCCGCAGGATGAGAAAGCGGTGCGCCAGCCACCAGCCTTTGTCGCGCACGGCGTCCCGGCCGATGCGGTTCTGCCCCGGCCTGGGTGCAGCGGGCGCAGCCATCGAGGTCGTGTTCACGGCGCAACCCCCGAGGCCGGCGCATAGGGCTGTGCCCCGGAGCGCAGCGGCGCCAGGTCACCCGGCACCGGCGTGGCGGGCAGGTTCTGCACGGGCTGGTCGAACTGGGGTCGGCCGCCTCGGTTGCCGGCCTCCCAGCCCTTGCGGTAGTGGTGGCCGAGTTCACCGCGCGCCACCGCCACCGGCAGCACCTTGATCGCGGCTTTCTCCAGCACGCAGGCCTTCTCGCACTTGCCGCAGCCGGTGCAGGCATCCTCGTGCACCGTGGGCAGGAACATCGCGTGCCGGTCACTTCGGGCGTTGCTGATCTTCTGCAGGCTGATGGCCTTGTCGATCAGCAGGCACACGCGGTAGCAGACATCGCAGCGCAGGCCCAGGAAGTTCAGGCAGTTCTCCTGGTCGATCAGCACGGCCAGGCCCATGCGCGCCTTGGTGATGTCGGTGAGCCGGTGGTCGAGGGCGCCAGTCGGGCAGGCCTTCACGCAGGGCAGGTCCTCGCACATCTCGCAGGGCACCGCGCGGGCCTCGAAATAGGGCGTGCCGATGGCCACGTCGCGCGCCAGGCCGTCGCCCCATTGGCTGAGCTTGAGGTTCTGCGGCGGGCAGTCGCGCACGCACAGGCCGCAGCGGATGCAGGTGCCGAGGAACTGGTCCTCGTGCAGGGCGCCGGGGGGGCGCAAGGCCTGTGCCGGCAAGGCCTGCGCCGGCCGTCCGAGCAGCGCCGCGCCGCCGGCGATCAGGCCGGCGGTGGTGGCGCTGGCGCTGGCTTGCAGCACCTGGCGGCGGTTCATGTCAGCCCCTCGCCCGGCGGGTACGCCAGGCGGTCCCCCGAGGAGATTGCGGCCGCCTTGGGGCGGCCCGGCACCGGCCGCATGGAAGAAGCTTCAACATGCATCACCTCACACGCCTTCAGGCGCGGGCCACTTTCACGGCGCACTTCTTGAAGTCGGTCTCCTTCGAGATCGGGCAGGTGGCGTCCAGCGTGAGCTTGTTCACCAGCCGGCCTTCATCGAAGAAGGGCACGAAGATCAAGCCCTTGGGCACCTTGTTGCGGCCCTTGGTCTCCACCTGCGCGGTGATCTCGCCGCGGCGCGAGGCCACCTTGATCTTCATGCCGCGCTGGATGCCGCGTTGCTGCGCGTCGTCGGGGTGCATGAACACCACCGCTTCGGGCACCGCGCGGTGCAGCTCGGGCACGCGGCGTGTCATCGAGCCGGTGTGCCAGTGCTCCAGCACGCGGCCGGTGCACAGCCACAGGTCGTATTCCTTGTCGGGGCTCTCGGCCGCAGGCTGGTAGGGCAGGGCGAAGATGTTGGCCTTGCCGTCCTTGTTGCCGTAGAAGCGCAGGCCCTCGCCGGCCTTCACGTAGGGGTCGTAGCCTTCGCGGAAGCGCCACAGCGTCTCCTTGCCGTTCACCACCGGCCAGCGCAGGCCGCGCACCTCGTGGTAGACGTCGAAGTCGGCCAGATCGTGCGCGTGGCCACGGCCGAATTCGGCGTACTCCTCGAACAGGCCCTTCTGCACATAGAAGCCAAAGGCCTTGGACTCGTCGTTGCTGTAGTCCTTGATGTACTTGGCGTTCACCTTGGTCAGGTCGGCGGCCGGGAACTTGTTGACCTTGCCGTTCTTGTAGAGCACGTCGAACAGGGTCTTGCCCTTCAATTCGGGCTTCTTGGCCAGCAACTCGGCAGGCCACACCTCCTCGATCTTGAAGCGCTTGCTGAACTCCATCATCTGCCACAGGTCCGAGCGCGCCTGGCCTGGCGCGCTGACCTGCTGGCGCCAGAACTGCGTGCGGCGCTCGGCATTGCCGAAGGCGCCTTCCTTCTCGACCCACATCGCTGCGGGCAGGATCAGGTCGGCGGCCATGGCGCTCACCGTGGGGTAGGGGTCGCTCACCACCACGAAGGTGGCGGGGTTGCGCCAGCCCGGGTAGATCTCGCCATTGATGTTGGGCCCGGCCTGCATGTTGTTGGTGGTGCTGGTCCAGTAGCACTTCAACTTGCCGTCCTTGAGCGCGCGGCTTTGCGCCACGGCGTGCAGGCCGATCTTGTCGGGGATGGTGCCCTCGGGCAGGCCCCAGATCTCCTCGGTGTGCTTGCGGTGCTCGGGATTGGTGACGACCATGTCGGCCGGCAGGCGGTGCGCAAAGGTGCCCACCTCGCGCGCGGTGCCGCAGGCGCTGGGCTGGCCCGTTAGGCTGAAGGGGCTGTTGCCCGGCTGGCTGATCTTGCCGGTGAGCAGATGGATGTTGTAGACCATGTTGTTGGCCCAGGTGCCGCGCGTGTGCTGGTTGAAGCCCATGGTCCACAGGCTCATCACCTTGATCTTCGGGTCGGCGTAGAGCTTGGCCAGGTCGATCAGCTGCTTGACCGGCACGCCCGACAGTGCACTCACCTTGTCTGCCGTGTACTCGCTGACGAACTTGGCGTATTCGTCGAAATTGATCGGCGTGGAGTCGTTCGGGTTGGCCTTGGGTTTGCCATCGGCGCCAGGGTAGCCGTTGGCCGTGGCGTCCTTCTCCAGCGCGTGCGCCGGGCGCAGGCCGTAGCCGATGTCGATGGCACCTTTCTTGAAGTTGACGTTCTTCTTCACGAACTCGGTGTTCACCATCTTGTTGGTGATGAGGTAGTTCGCGATGAAGTTGAGGATGGCCAGATCGGTCTGCGGCTGAACACCATCCCCAAGTCCGCCAGGTCGAAGCTGCGGTGCTCATAGGTGGACAGCACCGCCACCTTGGAGTTCGGGTTGGACAGGCGTCGGTCGGTGATGCGGCTCCACAGCACCGGGTGCATCTCGGCCATGTTGCTGCCCCACAGCACGAAGGCGTCGGCCTGCTCGATGTCGTCGTAGCAACCCATGGGTTCGTCGATGCCGAAGGTGCGCATGAAGCCGGTGACGGCGCTGGCCATGCAGTGGCGAGCATTCGGGTCGAGGTTGTTGGAGCGGAAGCCCGCCTTCCACAGCTTGGCGGCGGCATAGCCTTCCCACACCGTCCACTGGCCGGAGCCGAACATGCCCACGCTGGTCGGGCCGTCCTTGGCCAGCGACTCCTTCCACTTGGCGGCCATCAGGTCGAAGGCCTCGTCCCAGCCCACCGGCGCGAACTCGCCGTTCTTGTCGTACTTGCCGTCCTTCTTGCGCATCAAGGGCGTGGTCAGCCGGTCCTTGCCGTACATGATCTTGGCGAGGAAGTAGCCCTTGATGCAGTTCAGGCCACGGTTCACCGGCGCGTCCGGGTCGCCCTGCGTGGCCACCACCTTGCCATCCTGCACGCCCACCATGACGCCGCAGCCGGTGCCGCAGAAGCGGCACGGCGCCTTGTCCCAGCGCACGGCCACGTCGGCCGCGTTCTGCGCCGCCGCGGGCGGGTTGGCCGTGCACGACGATGGGGATGCCTGCGGCAGCGGCCGTGGCGGCGAGGGCCTGGGACTTGATGAAATCACGACGATTGGCAGGCATCTGGGGCTCCGTATCCTGGACGTGTAGCGGGACGTGTGGCAAGCATTGAAATTCTTGATCTCGGACAGTTTGCGACGCTGCGCCGCGCTTGTCCTTGAACTGATTCAACTTTCGCTTCGAGTAGGGTCAAGCCCGAACGGCGGGCCATGTCGCTGAGGCTGGACCGCCAATCGGTGTAGGCCTCCACCGGCGTGCTGGTGGACGGCGCATCGGGGCCCGAGTATTCGTACACCAGCGAGGTGTTCAACACTTCGGGCCACATGGCGATTTCGGCCATCGTGGCGGCCGCTGCACGCTCGGGCGTGTCCTCGACCACGGGGTATCAGGCGCCGGCCAGCATCACGTAGATGTCCGTGTCGGCGAACAGGCGTTTCAGGGTTTGAAAGGCGGTGTCGGCCAGCTCGGCGCCGGCGCAGCGTGTATCGGCGGTGAGCATGACTTCGACTTCGCCTTCACGCACGGTCACGGATTGAACCCAGTGCGTGCCATCCAGCTGGCCGCTGCCCAGGGCCCGGGCCAATGCGTCGAGGACGGCCTTCACATCGTCTTCGGGGCCATTCAGCGTGGGCGGGCCGCTGCGCGGGCCGAGCGTGAACTTGCAGTCGGGCCCCAGGCTGCCCTGATGGCACGCGTCACACCCGTTCCCGCCCAGCGCGGCGCGGAGGTTGAGGGCTTGAATCGGGACGACTGGATGTTTCACGGAGTCGACTGTGGCCCCGAACGCGGCGCCAGTCCTTGACATCGGTCAACGCACTGAAGGCGTGCATCGCCAGACGCCGTCGATCAAGCGGTGCCGGCCGGTCCCACCCGTGCCCGCCTGTACAAAGAAAGCAGGCAATGGGTGCCGCTTTGCAAGTGCTTGAGTTCAAAGGCTTCTTGCGCGGGGCCCGCTCGGCCGGTGTATGGCGCGCCTGGCCTTCAGGCCGCCGCGGCGCCGCCGCAAAGCCGAACCATCGGCACCCTGCCAATCGCGCAAGTGCTTGATTTTGTTGCGAATTCTGTCGTGTGCCCGGGATGTGGCACGCCTGATGCAATGAGCCTTGCGACACGACTTTCAATCGACTGGAGCAAATCATGACCGCGCTGCGCAAGATCTTGGTGGTGGACGACGACCCCGTGGTCGGCAAGAGCTTTGACCGGGTGTTGACCAACAAGGGTTACGAAGTGGTGATGGCGCACAACGCCGCCGAAGCGCTGGAGCGCATGCGCAAGAGCGAATACGACGTGGTGTACACCGACATCCGCATGCCGGGCATGGACGGGCTGGAACTGGCCGAGAAGGTCAAGGCGCGTCGCCCCTGGACGCCGGTGGTGATCGTGACCGGACATGGCACCGTCGACAACGAGCGGCGTGCGATGGACGCCGGCGTGACGGCTTTCCTGCACAAGCCGCTGTCGCCCGAGATGATCGAGGACAGCGCGACCGAAGCGCTGCAGCAGGGCATGGCAGCAGGCACGCAACGGGCGCCAGTGGCGGCCGAGGTGGTGCAGCTCGAACCGGCACCGGTGGCGGTTGAAGCCATCACCCCCGTGCGTGAAAGCCGCCTGAAGAACGTGGCCCTGTTCTTGGCAGCCCCGTTCATCGGCTTGGTCTACGCCGTGTTCATGCCCATCGTCGGGCTGGGCGTGCTGGTCTGGATGGCCGGCAAGGAATTGGCCACGCCGCAGCAACGCAGCCGCGTGATGCGTGGCTTGACGATGATGGCCAAGCTCGCCGCTGCCCCGTTCATCGGCCTGGAGACCTATCGTCATCGGCCCCTTCGTCGCGCTCGGCACGCTGCTCTGGGTGGGATTGTTCGGATCAAGGCCGCCGAGTAAGCCCGGCCGAGACAAGCGATCGATTGCCAGACACCCCACAGGCAAGCCAAAGAGGTGACACCATGAACGACAAGGTCAGGATCCTGGTGGTGGATGATGAGGACGTGGTGCGTCGCTGCTACGTCCGCACGCTGGCCAGCGAGCGTTGTGTGGTCGAGACGGCCAGCAACGGCTTCGAGGCGCTGCACGGATGCAAGATCAGCGCTTCGATGTCGTGCTGCTCGACCTGCGCATGCCCGGCATGGGTGGCATGAACGTCCTGAAGGCGATCAAGGCGCGCTGGCCCCGAGTGCGAGGTGATCATCATCACCGGCCACCCGATGCTGGAAACCGCCGGCGAATCGTCACGCTCGGCGCGCACGACTTACCTGGCCAAGCCCGTCGGGCCGGACGAGGTGATCAGCGCGACCAACAAGGCCTTGCTCAACAAGCGCTGGGCCCTGCGCCGCGAACCCTCTCCCGCGCAAGCCCTGATGCATTGAAGCCGGTGCGGGGCTCGCCCGTGCGCTGTGAACGACACGCCGCCCGCGGACCACGAATCGACCATGATCCAGACCCAAGACAAGGATTGCGCCGACGTGGTTCTATAGAGTTTCGTCAAGCGCCGCTCAAACCAGGACACGATCCTGCCCCGGGCAGCGCTGACATCGAAGCGCACAGGAACCACGATGAAGCAAAAGGCCATCTGCGCAGGGGCGTCGCTCACGCCCTGGTCCAGGGCATGGTTGGTGCCCGGGTTGATCGCGGTGCCCTGTGGGCCCTGGCGCCCGTGGCGCTCGCCGTCGAGTCCAAGCTCACCAAGGAAGACGAGGCCTGCCTCAGTGCCACGACCACGAGGTCGGCAAGGAGCGTCTTGAGAAGAAACTGGGCGACGGCAAGACCTTGTCGCTGGACATCTCGAGCCGCGACTTCATCAGGTCGATGCACAACGGCACCAGTTGCGAGGACTGCCACGACAGCCTCGACGGCAAGACCCACGGCAAGGTCAAGACCGCGCTGGGCAGCCGCCGCGAGCTGTCCAGTCGATGCAGCCCAGCCGCGTCACCTGCCACAAGAAAAGGTCAGCAGTACGACGACGGCATCCATGCGTCCCAGGTCAAGCAGGGCAGCGACAAGGCCCGCTGTGCTCGGATCGCCACGCGCCGCACACCCTGCGCTCGGTGAAGATCGTCACGCCGATCGAGCAGGTGCCCTGCGCCAAGTGCCACGACGAGATCTTCCAGGCCTACGCCAAGGATGTGGCATGGCAGGAGCGCATCGCCAAGGGCAAGACCGCGCCGATCTGCGCCGGATTGCCACCAGGCCCACGACAACAAGGCGGCTTCAATGGGCGATGGGCAGAAGGATGCCTGCCCGGTCTGCCACAAGGACGCGGCGCAGCCTGCACAAGGACTGGCTGCCCAGCACCGATCTGCACTTCGCGGCCATCTCCTGTCCGGCTGCCACGCCCCCCCACCTCGCAGCGCCGGGTGAACCTGCGGCTGTACGACGCGGGCACGCACAAGCAGTTGTCCGAGAAGGTGGGCGTGCCGCGCTTCGTGCAGCGCGCCAACGCGGGCGACACGGCCAACATGGGTCTGGACGAACGCGCCCTGTGGAGCCTGCTGAGGAATTCAACCAGGACGCCGGCCAGGGCCAGACCGTGTTGCGTGGGCGCCTGGAAGTGCGCTCGGGTGTCGAAGCGCACCAACTCACCGAAAAAGGCAAGGCGCTGAAGGATTGCGCCACCTGCCACCAGCAGGGGGCCGAGCCCTTCCAGAGCGTGATCGTCACCATCGCCGGGCCGGACGGCCGCCCGCTGCGCCATGGGGTGCAGAAGGAAGTGCTGAGCTCGCTCACTGCGGTGGAATCGGTGCGCGGCTTCTACGCCATCGGCAGCACCCGCATCAAGCTGCTCGATGTGCTGCTGGTGCTGGTCGTCGCCGGCGCCCTGAGCGTGCCGCTGGGCCACATGACCATCAAGCGCCTGTTCAAGGGTGTGCGCGAGCGCCGTGCTGCTGAAGCGCTGGCGGCGGCACAGGCGGCGCCCGCCGCGCCGCTTCCGGCGACCCCCGGCAACCCCACGAAGTAGCGGAGACGACGATGACCAAGCTCTATGTGAACCCGCTGCCCGTGCGCATCTGGCACTGGACCAACGCCATCGGCTTCGTGCTGCTGATCCTCACCGGCCTGCAGATCCGCTATGTCGGCCAGTTCGAGGCCTGCTGTCGTTCCTGCAGTGCGGTGGTGCTGCACAACTGGATCGGCTTTGTGCTGATCGCCAACTTCTTCATCTGGCGGGCTTCCCCCTGTTCACCGACAAGATCAAAGATTCTGCCACCTGAGCTGAGCCCGGTGAAGTACTTCGACCAGCTTCCGCCAGATGCAGTACTACGGCTGGGCGTCTTGGGAAGTCGGAGCCCGCACCACGTCAGCGTCTACCGCAAGTTCAACGCGCTGCAGAGCATGATGTATCAGATCATCATGATGCTGAGTGGTGCCGCTACGGACCGTCACCGGCGTACTGCTGTGGGACGTGGCGCGCTTCGGCACCGTGGTCGAACGCCTGGGCGGCGTGCGCGTGGTGGACACCGTGCACGTGCTGCTGTTCATCTTCTTCTGCGGCTTCATCATCGTGCACGTGTACCTGGCCAGCCTGGGGCTTACGCTGAAGCGCGCACTTCAAGGCGATGATCACCGGCTACGAGGACGTGGACGACAGGGGGGGCCGCCCCAGCGCTGGCCAGCTGGAACGCGCACTGCCTTGCGCCGTAACGCCCGCCGGCCTGGCGGGCGCCCGCGGCGTTTGTCCATACTTTTTTTTTGGCGCCGCGGCTCAGTGCCCTTCCCCCCCCGCTTGCGTCGCCGTCGTAATTCCCGCGTGTCGCGAGACGCGGATGCCCCGTAGCTTCTTCATCAGCGCCTGAAATTGGCGCGTTGCACTGTTGCCTGTCTCCGCACTGCGCGTAGGTTTCCCCGACGTTGCGATTCGTTGCGGCGAAGCGCGTCTCCTGCACGACTGGAAACGCCGCTCGATGTCCTCGACCGATTTCTCACGCGCCACCTTCTTCACGCGCTTTAACTCCTCACCGTTGCTGGCACGTCAAGATCGTCCAGCCAGCGGCCCCCGATGATACTGGCGACGTGAGCGTTGGCTTGGCGGACGACGCCGTCGGCAGCCAGGATCACGGCGCGATGGATGGTGTTCTCCAGTTCGCGCACATTGCCCGGCCAGTCATGGTCCACCAGCAGGCTCATCGCCCCTTCGGAGATCTCGCAATCAGGCGCCCCGATCCGACAGAACTTCTTCAGGAAGTGAAAGGCCAGCCAGGAATGTGTCACGCCGGTCGCGCAGCGGCGGCGCCTGGATCAGGAACACGTTGATGCGGTAGTACAGGTCCTCGCGGAACGTGCCTTCCGCGACCATCGCTTTCAGATCCTTGTTGGTCGCGACGATCAGGCGCACGTTGGCACTGTGCGCCACCGTGCTGCCCACCGCGCGGAACTCGCGCTCCTGGATCACGCGCAGCAGCTTCGCTTGCGTGTCGAGCGGGATGTTGCCGATCTCGTCGAAGAACAGGCTGCCGTTGTCGGCCAACTCAAACATGCCGCGCTTGTTCGCCACCGCGCCGGTGAACGAACCCTTGAGCGTGGCCGAACAGCTCGCTTTCGAGCAGGTCCTCGCTGAGCGTATTGCAGTCGACCGTGACGAAGGGCTGGTCGGCGCGCAGGCTGTTGTAGTGGATGCGCGCGCAATCATCCTTGCCGGTGCCGCTTTCGCCGGTGACCAGCACGGTGCTGTTGGTCGGCGCGCATTGCGCGATCAGCCTGAACGCCTTGCATCGCCGGGCTGGAACCGATGATGTTCTCGAAGCGGAACTTGGCGCTGACCTCGGTCTTGAGCTTGCGGTTTTCCTGCAGCAGGCGACGGTGTTCCAGCGCGCGCTCGACCACGTGCGACAGTTCGTCCGGATCGAAGGGCTTGGACAGATAGTCGAACGCGCCGAGTTTCATCGCCCGCACAGCGGTTTGGTCTTCGGATAGCCCGGTGACCATCACCACCTCGATGTCCGGATGCCGTTCTTTGACGTTCTGCAATACCTCCAGGCCGTCGATGCCGGGCATCTTGATGTCCAGGATGACGAGGTCGTAGCCGCCTGCCTCGACCCGTTCCAGGCCTTCGCGGCTGTCCTGCGCCACGTCGACGGTGCGTTCGCCATCGCCCAGGATGCGTTGACAACTGCGCAGGACGATTTCCTCGTCGTCGATGACCAAAATCCGCGCGCTCTTGCTCATGTCTCTTCTTTCACTTGCGGCTCACCGGCCTCGGGTTGGATGGGCAAGCGGATGCGGAAGGTCGTGCCGACCCCCACCTTGCTTTCCACCCTGATCCAGCGCCATGGGGCCTTGCACGATGCCGTAGCTGACCGACAGGCCGAGCCCGGTGCCCTTGCCGACGCCCTTGGTGGTGAAGAACGGCTCGAAGATGCGTTCGATCGAGGGTTTCGGGATGCCGCAGCCGTCGTCCTGGACCGCGGCATTTCGACCAGCGGCACCGGCCATGCCGGTCCTTGCCCGCGAAGGTCACGTGGACACCTCAACGTGTCCGGTCCCGCGATCGCCTGCTGCGCGTTGACGATGATGTTCAGCATCACCTGCTTGATCATGTCCGCATCGCCCCCAGACCTGCGGCCAGGCCGGGTCGAGGCGGCGGAAGATCTCGATGCTTTGCAGCGAGGCCAGGCGTTCGACGAAGGTCACGGTGTCGCCGACCACCTGGTTCAGATCGAAATGGCCCTTGACCGGGAACCTTCTCGCGCGCGAAGTCCAGCAGCCGCTTGATGATGGCGGCACAGCGCTTGGTCTCGCGGATCACAAGATCGAGATCCTCGGCGTCCTGCGTGCCGTTCGGCGTCTTCTTGCGCATCAGCGAGGTGAAAGTCAGCACGCCCGTCAGCGGATTGTTCAATTCGTGCGAAGCGTGGCAGGCCCCTCGTGGAGCGAATGGCCGGTATCCACCCGCCCAGCACCGGGTGGCCGGCGGGGTGTTCATAGCGGCTGGCGGTGGAACAGGTCCCAGCTCGTTGCGGATCGGCTCCATCGCCGAGCAGGCGTTTGCCCGTCAGGTCGGTGTGGTCCTGCCAGCGTTGATCGTCAGGCACCTTCTGCCCCGGGGGCTTGCTGGTCAGGTGGCAGCGCACGCGGGAGCTCGGACTGCCGCTGGAACTGGATCGCCGGTCTCCGAGCGGCGATTCGAATGGATGATGTATGCCATCGCCTTGGTGAGCACCCGCACCCGCTCGATGCCCGCCTGCCGGCCGACGTCCTCGATGATCTTCTCTGACACCTCGCGCTGGTTGGTCAGCATGGCGTAGCGCGTACTCTTGACGATGATCTCGGCCACCTGGGTGACGTGCCGGGCGATCTCCTCCTGCAGGTGCTCCTGCTGGTGGCGCACGATGTAGAAAGGCAACGCGATCATCGCCGGGGACAG
>JADKIA010000033.1 GCA_016721465.1 Ideonella sp.
TGGTCAACCCTGAAGCTCGACGGCGGGCGCTCCTGGCATCGGTTCCCGGTCGGCGCGATGGCACCCGGATTCGCGGCGAGGTCTGGTGCCGGTGTCGCGCGGCCGCGGTCCGCGCGACCAAAGCGTCACGCTCGCGTTGGCTGGACGCAGGCGCTCAGCTGCTGCGATTCCCGCATGGGGCGGTATGTTTTCGCCGGGTCATTCACTACAGCCTGCGCGTAGTGTGGACGCGGTCTGCGGAGTTGACCGCGATGAAAGAACTTGTGGCCTGGGGCTTGGTGTCTGCGCTGCTGGTGGGCGCCTCGTGTGGTGGTTGCGCCGACGTGCCCGTCGCGACGAGGCCAACACCAGCGTGCTCCTGGCGGCCTGGACGAGTCGCACTGGAGGAGCGAGCGGCCGAGGAGTGGTGCCGACGCGGACGCACTGACGAGCGCAGGGGCCGCCGAGTCCACCGCTGCCGAGGCGGCGGAGCGCCGCACCGCCGCGGAAGCGCACGCCCGGCTGCCGAGCACTGAGCGGCCGAAGAGCGGGACACCGAGCAGCGAGCGGCTGAAGAGTTGCGTGTTCGCCAGGCCGCCGAAGCGCGGGGCCGTTGAGCAGCAGGCGGCCGATGCGCTTGCCCAGCAGGAAGCTCAACGGCGCGAGGTCAAAAGGCCCATCGTGGACAGCGAGCGCCACAGGCCGAGGCCGCTGCGCCTCGAGGCCGAGTTGCGTGCCGAGCGCCTGGCTGCTGAACGCGCAGCGGCCGAAGCGCAGCGCCGAGCTGCTGAGGAGGCCGCCAGGCGGGAAGCCGAACAGCGGGCGGGAAGAACAGCGTGCCGCTGAAGTGGCGGCGCGCGAGGCGCACGAGGCGGCCGAGGCCGAAGCGGCCGCCGCGGCATTGGGCCAGGGCGGTACAGGCCGCTGCTGTGCAAGCCGCACGGCAGGCAGAAGAATCGCCGCAGCGCAGGCGGCGCAGGTAGCCCATGAGGCCGCGCAGAGGGTGGTGGAGGCCGCCGCCCGGGCGGCGGCCGAACAGGCGGTCAACGAAGAGTGCCATGCGCGCATGGCTGCCGAGCAAGAAGCGCAGCGGCAACAGCAGGTTTTGCTGGCCCTGCCCGCGCCGCCGGTGGTCGCGCGCCTCGGCCGGCGCCGAAGCCCCCGAGCCTACCACCGATGGTGGCGGACGATTCAAAGGTGGTGCGCGAAGACCAGCCGCGTGCTGGCCAAGCACCAGTACCAGACCGTGCTGGCCGAGGACGGCCTGGACGCGCTGCGCCAGATCGAGCAGGCGCTGCCCGACGTGCTGATCACCGATGTGGAAATGCCCGGTTTGACGGCTTGGAACCGACAGCGCTGCGTGCGCGCCGATGCGCGCACGGCCAGCATCCCCATCATCATGGTCACCTTCGGCCGATGACACGCTGCGCCAACGCCAAGGACGCCGGTGTCGATCTGCCGTTGGGCAAGCCCCGGCGACGACGACGCGCTGATCGCCCAGATCGAGGCCAGCCTGGGCCTGACCAGCAGCGCATGACCTGAAAGCTGGCGGCGCCATTGCTTCCTCGAACCCGGGCCTCGCCTGCCTGCTGGTGAACGCTGGCGGGACCATCACCCGCCGCACTGCCCTCACGGCCACGCTGGGCGCTGGCGCGCTGTCCATCGATCGCCTGGCCGCGGCACAGTCCGCGTGGCCGCGCCAGTCCATCCGCTTCGTGGTGCCGTTCGCGCCGGGTGGCACCTCGAGATCGGCGCGCACGGCATCAACGAGCCCGCCCGGGCAGTTGGGCCAGACCGTCTATGTGGACAACACAAGGGCGGCGGCGCGGGCCTGCCTGCCATGATCGAGGTGTCCAAGGCCACGCCCGACGGCCACACCATCATCCTGGGCCACGTGGGCTCCTTGGCGGTGAACCCCTACATCTTTCCCAACCAGCCATTCGACGTGAACCGGGACTTCATGCCCGTCACGCTGCTGGCCAAGGTGCCCAACCTGTTCGTGATTCACGCGGACGTGCCGGCGAAGAACTTCCTCGCCGGCCCGTGGTCTACGTGAAGAAGCACCCGGCCAGCTCAACTACGGCTCGATGCCGGCAACGCCAGTGCTGGCACCCCGCGATGGAATACCTGAAGCTGGTGACAGGCATGTTCATCACCCACATCCTATATCGCAGCACCGGTCCGGGTAACTCACCGATCTGCTGGCCGGCTGCACTCCAGGCCAGTTCGGCCGGCCTGCCGGCCTGCTGTCGCCAATAATCAAGATTGGCTAGCCGACCCATCGCCGTCGGCGGCATTGCACCGCAGCGCTTTCCGGCGGCCCTGGCTCCGACGTGCCCACCGGCGGAGATGGGGTTCGGCGATTTCGAGACCTCGCAGTGGTATCGGTATCCTGTTGTTGGCGGGCACGCTGGCGGACATCGTCAAGCGCCTGCAGGAGAACCGCCCAAGGCGCTGAAGTCCAACTTCGGTCACCGAGCGCTGCCAGCGATAGCGCTTATATCGGCGGCGGCGGCCCGCCGGCTGAATTTGCCGCCTACATTGCAGCAGAAGATCTGGTTCGAGATCGCCTGGGCGCGCTGGCATCAAGGCGGGATCGATACCGACTTGCATTCAACGCGCTAACTTCGTTGCTCGCCTTGCCGTGCTACTGCACTGTTCCCGGCTTCGCGCCCATTTATCGCATTGATCGCAACTGGAGGCGAAGCCGCCTGACGGGCGGCTCGCTGCGAATCGGGCCAGCGCCCGGCCCAGTTCGAGGCGCCGACGCCGCCATCGACGGGCCGCGCACGGCTGAGGCGGCGGTGTTGGCGGGGCATCTCTGCTGCACCAACCTTGGGCGCACCGATGTTCTGCTCGATGGACGGCAGCGTGTGCGCGATGCCCTGTGGCAGTCGATGCAGGTCTGGCCTTCGTTGAACGCCACCTGGTGCTTGCGGCCGAGCGCCTGTTCTGTTCGGCGTAGTCCATGTAGCTGTAGTTGTGGCAGTTGCGGCATTCCGGGCTGTCGTTGGCCTTCATGCGCGCCCACTTCCGTGGCCCGGCCAGTTCGGCGCGCTTGGCGTTGAATTTTTCGGGTGTGCCGATCGAGCCCAGGAGCTTGTGCAGCACCTCGTTGCTCGCCTGGATCTTGCGAATGATCTTCGGCCCCATTCGCGGCACATGGCGTCGGGCACGTGGCGCGCACGCCGGTGCGGTTCTGATAGTGGATGGTGTTGCGGTACTCGACGAACACGTTGTCGCGCACTCGTGGCACGAGATGCAGAACTCCTCGCGGTTGGTCAGCTCCAGGGCCGTGAAAGCCACCCCAGAAGACGATGCCGGCGACGAACGCAATGGCGATAGCGCGAACCTCGGGGTCTCCACGAAGGCCCAGAGGCGGTGGATCAGATCGACATGGTCACGGATTCACGCAGACCGCGGGCGCGGTGAAGGTGTAAGGTCCACCAGGACCTTGGCGTCGGTCTGCGGCACGTGGCATTGCGTGCGAAGTAGCGGCGCGGGCTGATGTTGTCCAGTTCGGTGCCGGTGCGGTGCGGAAGTGGTGACGCTGACCTTGGTGCCGCTGGCCTTGGTCTTCTGCCCAGGCATGGCAGTCCATGCACTTGTTGAAGTTCCGTGATCTGGTAGCCCTGCGTGTTGTGCGGGATCAGCGGCGGCTGCTGCACGAAATCGCGGTCGCCCACGGCGTGGTCGCGCTCCTGGTGCGAGGCGGCTGGCGGGTTGTCTCTGGTTCACGGGGTGCCGCCGCGCAGGCCTGCGAGCTTCACTGGCCTTCCTGGCCTGGGCCACGCTGGTCATGGTTTGCGCGCCGAGCACGACAAGGCCGCAGGCCAGATGAGTTTGGCGATGGTCTGAACTCGCATGGTCATTGCCTTTTCAGATCGAAACGGTGGGTGAAGCGAAAGACGTCCGGGCCGCACACGTCGATGCAGCGTCCGCAGTTGGTGCAGTTGGCGTCGGTGATCACTGGCGAGGCGCCGCCCTTCCCTTCAGCGGCAGGCTGATCACCTGCGGTTCGGGGCAGACGGCGAAGCAGTCGGCGCAATCGTTGCAGCGGCTGGAGTGCGTGGCGGCCACGCGCAGCAAGGCCTTGTGGCCGATCAGCGCGTAGGCTGCGCCCACGGGGCAGACGTGGCCGCACCAACCGCGCGGCGCGATCAGCAGATCGAACAGGAACACGCCAAGCGTGGCGCCCCAGGCCACCGTGCCGCCGAAGATCAGCGCGCGCTGGGTCATCGAAACCGGGTTGACGAACTCCCCACACCGCCTGGCCGGTGACGGCGCAGGCCAGCAACACGGCACCCAGCAGCCAATAGCGCAAATCGCCGCGGCGGGCGGCCGGTGCGCACTTGAAGGTTTGGCGCAACCAGGCCGCGCCATCGGTGACGGCGTTCACCGGGCACACCCAGCTGCAGAACACGCGGCCGCCCAGCGGCATAGAAGACGATGACGATGGCCACGCCAGTCAGCGCACTGGCTTCGGGCCAATGACGTGCAGCCAGCACCTGGGCCAACGCCAGCGGGTCGGTGAGCGGCAAGATGCCGAGCGTCAAGCTCGACGACAGGTTGCCCTTGATCACCCACACACCGGCCAAGGGGCCGAGCAGGAACAGCGCGTAGATGGCCAGTTGCGACAGGCGCCGCAGGACGAGAAAGCGGTGCGCCAGCCACCAGCCTTTGTCGCGCACGGCGTCCCGGCCGATGCGGTTCTGCCCCCGGCCTGGGTGCAGCGGGCGCAGCCATCGAGGTCGTGTTCACGGCGCAAACCCCGAGGCCGGCGCATAGGGCTGTGCCCCGGAGCGCAGGCGCCAGGTCACCCGGCACCGGCGTGGCGGGCAGGTTCTGCACGGCTGGTCGAACTGGGGTCGGCGGCCTCGGTTGCCGGCCTCCCAGCCCTTGCGGTAGTGGTGGCCGAGTTCACCGCGTGCCACCGCCACCGGCAGCACCTTGATCGCGGCTTTCTCCAGCACGCAGGCCTTCTCGCACTTGCCGCAGCCGGTGCAGGCATCCTCGTGCACCGTGGGCAGGAACATCGCGTGCCGGTCACTTCGGGCGTTGCTGATCTTCTGCAGGCTGATGGCCTTGTCGATCAGCGGGCACACGCGGTAGCAGACATCGCAGCGCAGGCCCAGGAAGTTCAGGCAGTTCTCCTGGTCGATCAGCACGGCCAGGCCCATGCGCGCCTTGGTGATGTCGGTGAGCCGGTGGTCGAGGGCGCCAGTCGGGCAGGCCTTCACGCAGGGCAGGTCCTCGCACATCTCGCAGGGCACCGCGCGGGCCTCGGAAATAGGGCGTGCCGATGGCCACGTCGCGCGCCAGGCCGTCACCCCATTGGCTGAGCTTGAGGTTCTGCGGCGGGCAGTCGCGCACGCACAGGCCGCAGCGGATGCGGGTGCCGAGGAAACTGGTCCTCGTGCAGGGCGCCGGGGGGCGCAAGGCCCTGTGCCGGCAAGGCCTGCGCCGGCCGCCCGAGCAGCGCCGCGCCGCCGGCGATCAAGCCAGCGGTGGTGGCGCTGGCGCTGGCTTGCAGCACCTGGCGGCGGTTCATGTCAGCCCCTCGCCCGGCGGGTACGCCAGGCGGTCCCCGAGAGATTGCGGCCGCCGGGCGGCCCGGCAGCCGCATGGAAGAAGCTTCAACATGCATCACCTCACGCCTTCAGGCGCGGGCCACTTTCACCGCGCACTTCTTGAAGTCGGTCTCCTTCGAGATCGACAGGTCGCGTCCAGCGTCAGTTTGTTGATCAGCCGGCCTTCGTCGAAGAAGGGCACGAAGATCAAGCCCTTGGGCACCTTGTTGCGGCCCTTGGTCTTCTCCTGCGCGGTGATCTCGCCGCGGCGCGAGGCCACCTTGATCTTCATGCCGCGCTGGATGCCGCGTTGCGCGTCGTCGGGGTGCACGAACACCACCGGCTTCGGGCACCGGCGCGGTGCAGCTCGGGCACGCGGCGCGTCATTGAACCGGTGTGCCAGTGCTCCAGCACGCGGCCGGTGCACAGCCACAGGTCGTATTCCTTGTCGGGGCTCTCGGCCGCAGGCTGGTAGGGCAGGGCGAAGATGTTGGCCTTGCCGTCCTTGTTGCCGTAGAAGCGCAGGCCCTCGCCGGCCTTCACGTAGGGGTCGTAGCCTTCGCGGAAGCGCCACAGCGTCTCCTTTCCGTTCACCACCGGCCAGCGCAGGCCGCGCACCTCGTGGTAGACGTCGAAGTCGGCCAGATCGTGCGCGTGGCCACGGCCAATTCGGCGTACTCCTCGAACAGGCCCTTCTGCACGTAGAAGCCGAAGTCCTTGGATTCGTCGTTGCTGTAGTCCTTGATGTACTTGGCGTTCACCTTGGTCAGGTCGGCGGCCGGGAACTTGTTGACCTTGCCGTTCTTGTAGAGCACGTCGAACAGGGTCTTGCCCTTCAATTCGGGCTTCTTGGCAAGCAACTCGGCGGGCCACACCTCCTCGATCTTGAAGCGCTTGCTGAACTCCATCATCTGCCACAGGTCCGAGCGCGCCTGGCCCGGCGCGCTGACCTGCTGGCGCCAGAACTGCGTGCGGCGCTCGGCATTGCCGAAGGCGCCTTCCTTCTCGACCCACATCGCTGCGGGCAGGATCAGGTCGGCCGCCATCGCGCTCACCGTGGGGTAGGGGTCGCTCACCACCACGAAGGTGGCGGGGTTGCGCCAGCCCGGTAGATCTCGCCATTGATGTTGGGCCCGGCCTGCATGTTGTTGGTGGTGCTGGTCCAGTAGCACTTCAACTTGCCGTCCTGGAGCGCGCGGCTTTGCGCCACGGCGTGCAGGCCGATCTGTCGGGGATGGTGCCCTCGGGCAGGCCCCAGATCTCCTCGGTGTGCTTGCGGTGCTCGGGATTGGTGACGACCATGTCGGCCGGCAGGCGGTGCGCAAAGGTGCCCACCTCGCGCGCGGTGCCGCAGGCGCTGGGCTGGCCGGTGAGGCTGAAGGGGCTGTTGCCCGGCTGGCTGATCTTGCCGGTGAGCAGGTGGATGTTGTAGACCATGTTGTTGGCCCAGGTGCCGCGCGCGTGTGCTGGTTGAAGCCCATGGTCCACAGGCTCATCACCTTGATCTTCGGGTCGGCGTAGAGCTTGGCCAGGTCGATCAGCTGCTTGACCGGCACGCCCGACAGTGCACTCACCTTGTCTGCCGTGTACTCGCTGACGAACTTGGCGTATTCGTCGAAGTTGATCGGCGTGGAGTCGTTCGGGTTGGCCTTGGGTTTGCCATCGGCGCCAGGGTAGCCGTTGGCCGTGGCGTCCTTCTCCAGCGCGTGCGCCGGGCGCAGGCCGTAGCCGATGTCGATGGCGCCTTTCTTGAAGTTGACGTTCTTCTTCACGAACTCGGTGTTCACCATCTTGTTGGTGATGAGGTAGTTCGCGATGAAGTTGAGGATGGCCAGATCGGTCTGCGGCTTGAACACCATCCCCAAGTCCGCCAGGTCGAAGCTGCGGTGCTCATAGGTGGACAGCACGGCCACCTTGCTGTTCGGGTTGCTCAGGCGCCGGTCGGTGATGCGGCTCCACAGCACCGGGTGCATCTCGGCCATGTTGCTGCCCCACAGCACGAAGGCGTCGGCCTGCTCGATGTCGTCGTAGCAACCCATGGGTTCGTCGATGCCGAAGGTGCGCATGAAGCCGGTGACGGCGCTGGCCATGCAGTGGCGAGCATTCGGGTCGAGGTTGTTGGAGCGGGAAGCCCGCCTTCCACAGCTTGGCGGCGGCATAGCCTTCCCACACCGTCCACTGGCCGGAGCCGAACATGCCCACGCTGGTCGGGCCGTCCCCGGCCAGCGACTCCTTCCCTGGCGGCCATCAGGTCGAAGGCCTCGTCCCAGCCCACCGGCGCGAACTCGCCGTTCTTGTCGTACTTGCCGTCCTTCTTGCGCAGCAAGGGCGTGGTCAGCCGGTCCTTGCCGTACATGATCTTGGACAGGAAGTAGCCCTTGATGCAGTTCAGGCCGCGGTTCACCGGCGCGTCCGGGTCGCCCTGCGTGGCCACCACCTTGCCATCCTGCACGCCCACCATGACGGCGCAGCCGGTGCCGCAGAAGCGGCACGGCGCCTTGTCCCAGCGCACGGCCACGTCGGCCGCGTTCTGCGCCGCCGCGGGCGGGTTGGCCGCGTGCACGACGATGGGGATGCCTGCGGCAGCGGCCGTGGCGGCGAGGGCCTGGGACTTGATGAAATCACGACGATTGGCAGGCATCTGGGGCTCCGTATCCTGGACGTGTAGCGGGACGTGTGGCAAGCATTGAAATTCTTGATCTCGGACAGTTTGCGACGCTGCGCCGCGCTTGTCCTTGAACTGATTCAACTTTCGCTTCGAGTAGGGTCCAAGCCCGAACGGCGGGCCATGTCGCTGAGGCTGGACCGCCAATCGGTGTAGGCCTCCACCGGCGTGCTGGTGGACGGCGCATCGGGGCCCGAGTATTCGTACACCAGCGAGGTGTTCAACACTTCGGGCCACATGGCGATTTCGGCCATCGTGGCGGCCGCTGCACGCTCGGGCGTGTCCTCGACCACCACCACCAGGCGGCCGTCTTCGGGGCTGCCGGCGCCGGTCTGCCGTTCGGCGATCTCCAGGCCGGGCAGTTGCCGCAGTGCGGCTTCCACCGCGGGCAGATCGGCGGCGCGCGCGCGCACCACGATGCCAAGAATGCTCATGTCGATGTCCAGGTTGTCGTGCCGGCCCGATGCGGGCCCGGCACGGGGTATCAGGCGCCGGCCAGCATCACGTAGATGTCCGTGTCGGCGAACAGGCGTTTCAGGGTTTGAAAGGCGGTGTCGGCCAGCTCGGCGCCGGCGCAGCGTGTATCGGCGGTGAGCATGACTTCGACTTCGCCTTCACCCACAGTCACGGATTGAACCCAGTGCGTGCCATCCAGCTGCCGCCGCCCAGGCCCGGGCCAATGCGTCGAGGACGGCCTTCACATCGTCTTCGGGGCCATTCAGCAGCGGCGGGCCGCTGCGCGGGCCGAGCGTGAACTTGCAGTCGGGCCCCAGGCTGCCCTGATGGCATGCGTCACACCCGTTCCCGCCCAGCGCGGCGCGGAGGTTGAGGGCTTGAATCGGGACGACTGGATGTTTCACGGAGTCGACTGTGGCCCCGAACGCGGCGCCAGTCCTTGACATCGGTCAACGCACTGAAGGCGTGCATCGCCAGACGCCGTCGATCAAGCGGTGCCGGCCGGTCCCACCCGTGCCCGCCTGTACAAAGAAAGCAGGCAATGGGTGCCGCTTGCAAGTGCTTGAGTTCAAAGGCTTCTTGCGCGGGGCCCGCTCGGCCGGTGTATGGCGCGCCTGTACTTCAGGCCGCCGCGGCGCCGCCGCAAGCCGAGCCATCGGCACCCTGCCAATCGCGCAAGTGCTTGATTTTGTTGCGAATTCTGTCGTGTGCCCGGGATGTGGCACGCCTGATGCAATGAGCCTTGCGACACGACTTTCAATCGACTGGAGCAAATCATGACCGCGCTGCGCAAGATCCTGGTGGTGGACGACGACCCCGTGGTCGGCAAGAGCTTTGACCGGGTGTTGACCAACAAGGGGTTACGAAGTGGTGATGGCGCACAACGCCGCCGAAGCGCTGGAGCGCATGCGCAAGAGCGAATACGACGTGGTGTACACCGACATCCGCATGCCGGGCATGGACGGGCTGGAACTGGCCGAGAAGGTCAAGGCGCGTCGCCCCTGGACGCCGGTGGTGATCGTGACCGGACATGGCACCGTCGACAACGAGCGGCGTGCGATGGACGCCGGCGTGACGGCTTTCCTGCACAAGCCGCTGTCGCCCGAGATGATCGAGGACAGCGCGACCGAAGCGCTGCAGCAGGGCATGGCAGCAGGCACGCAACGGGCGCCAGTGGCGGCCGAGGTGGTGCAGCTCGAACCGGCACCGGTGGCGGTTGAAGCCATCACCCCCGTGCGTGAAAGCCGCCTGAAGAACGTGGCCCTGTTCTTGGCAGCCCCGTTCATCGGCTTGGTCTACGCCGTGTTCATGCCCATCGTCGGGCTGGGCGTGCTGGTCTGGATGGCCGGCAAGGAATTGGCCACGCCGCAGCAACGCAGCCGCGTGATGCGTGGCTTGACGATGATGGCCAAGCTCGCCGCTGCCCCGTTCATCGGCCTGGGCTTTATCGTCCTCGGCCCCTTCGTCGCGCTCGGCACGCTGCTCTGGGTGGGATTGTTCGGATCCAAGGCCGCCGAGTAAGCCCGGCCGAGACAAGCGATCGATTGCCAGACACCCCACAGGCAAGCACAAGAGGTGACACCATGAACGACAAGGTCAGGATCCTGGTGGTGGATGATGAGGACGTGGTGCGTCGCTGCTACGTCCGCACGCTGGCCAGCGAGCGTTGTGTGGTCGAGACGGCCAGCAACGGCTTCGAGGCGCTGCAACGGATGCAAGATCAGCGCTTCGATGTCGTGCTGCTCGACCTGCGCATGCCCGGAATGGGTGGCATGAACGTCCTGAAGGCGATCAAGGCGCGCTGGCCCGATTGCGAGGTGATCATCATCACCGGCCACCCGATGCTGGAAACCGCCAAGGAATCCGTCACGCTCGGCGCGCACGACTACCTGGCCAAGCCCGTCGGGCCGGACGAGGTGATCAGCGCGACCAACAAGGCCTTGCTCAACAAGCGCTGGGCCCTGCGCCGCGAACCCTCTCCCGCGCAAGCCCTGATGCATTGAAGCCGGTGCGGGGCTCGCCCGTGCGCTGTGAACGACACGCCGCCCGCGGGCCCACGAATTGACCATGATCTAGACCCAAGACAAGGATTGCACCGACGTGGTTCTATAGAGTTTCGTCAAGCGCCGCTCAAACCAGGACACGATCCTGCCCCGGGCAGCGCTGACATCGAAGCGCACAGGAACCACGATGAAGCAAAAGGCCATCCGCGCAGGGGCGTCGCTCACGCCCTGGTCCAGGGCATGGTTGGTGCCCGGGTTGATCGCGGTGGCCCTGTGGGCCCTGGCGCCCGTGGCGCTCGCCGTCGAGTCCAAGCTCACCAAGGAAGACGAGGCCTGCCTCAAGTGCCACGACCACGAGGTCGGCAAGGAGCGTCTTGAGAAGAAACTGGGCGACGGCAAGACCTTGTCGCTGGACATCTCGAGCCGCGACTTCATCGAGTCGATGCACAACGGCACCAGTTGCGAGGACTGCCACGACAGCCTCGACGGCAAGACCCACGGCAAGGTCAAGACCGCGCTGGGCAGCCGCCGCGAGCTGTCCAAGTCGATGCAGCCCAGCTGCGTCACCTGCCACAAGAAAAAAGTCAAGCAGTACGACGACGGCATCCATGCGTCCCAGGTCAAGCAGGGCAGCGACAAGGCCCCGCTGTGCTCGGACTGCCACGCGCCGCACACCCTGCGCTCGGTGAAGATCGTCACCCCGATCGAGCAGGTGCCCTGCGCCAAGTGCCACGACGAGATCTTCAAGGCCTACGCCAAGGATGTGCATGGCCAGGAGCGCATCGCCAAGGGCAAGACCGCGCCGATCTGCGCCGATTGCCACCAGGCCCACGACAACAAGGCGGCTTCAATGGGCGATGGGCAGAAGGATGCCTGCCTGGTCTGCCACAAGGACGCGGCGCAGCTGCACAAGGACTGGCTGCCCAACACCGATCTGCACTTCGCGGCCATCTCCTGTCCGGCCTGCCACGCCCCCACCTCGCAGCGCCGGGTGAACCTGCGGCTGTACGACGCGGGCACGCACAAGCAGTTGTCCGAGAAGGTGGGCGTGCCGCGCTTCGTGCAGCGCGCCAACGCGGGCGACACGGCCAACATGGGTCTGGACGAACGCGCCCTGTGGAGCCTGCTGAAGGAATTCAACCAGGACGCCGGCCAGGGCCAGACCGTGTTGCGTGGGCGCCTGGAAGTGCGCTCGGGTGTCGAAGCGCACCAACTCACCGAAAAAGGCAAGGCGCTGAAGGATTGCGCCACCTGCCACCAGCAGGGGGCCGAGCCCTTCCAGAGCGTGATCGTCACCATCGCCGGGCCGGACGGCCGCCCGCTGCGCCATGGGGTGCAGAAGGAAGTGCTGAGCTCGCTCACTGCGATGGAATCGGTGCGCGGCTTCTACGCCATCGGCAGCACCCGCATCAAGCTGCTCGATGTGCTGCTGGTGCTGGTCGTCGCCGGCGCCCTGAGCGTGCCGCTGGGCCACATGACCATCAAGCGCCTGTTCAAGGGTGTGCGCGAGCGCCGCGCTGCTGAAGCGCTGGCGGCGGCACAGGCGGCGCCCGCCGCGCCCGCCTCCGGCGACCCCGGCAACCCCACGAAGTAGCGGAGACGACCATGACCAAGCTCTATGTGAACCCGCTGCCCGTGCGCATCTGGCACTGGACCAACGCCATCGGCTTCGTGCTGCTGATCCTCACCGGCCTGCAGATCCGCTATGTCGGCCAGTTCGACCTGCTGTCGTTCCGCAGTGCGGTGGTGCTGCACAACTGGATCGGCTTCGTGCTGATCGCCAACTTCTTCATCTGGCTGGGCTTCTACCTGTTCACCGACAAGATCAAGGTCTACCACCCTGAGCTGAGCCCGGTGAAGTACTTCAAGGCCAGCTTCCGCCAGATGCAGTACTACGGCTACGGCATCTTCCGCGGAGATCCGAACCCGCACCACGTCAGCGTCTACCGCAAGTTCAACGCGCTGCAGAGCATGATGTATCAGATCATCATGATGCTGGTGGTGCCGCTGCAGTTCGTCACCGGCGTACTGCTGTGGGACGTGGCGCGCTTCGGCACCGTGGTCGAACGCCTGGGCGGCGTGCGCGTGGTGGACACCGTGCACGTGCTGCTGTTCATCTTCTTCTGCGGCTTCATCATCGTGCACGTGTACCTGGCCAGCCTGGGGCACACGCCGAGCGCGCACTTCAAGGCGATGATCACCGGCTACGAGGACGTGGACGACGCCCCCGGCGGTGGGGGCCCGGGGGTCTGGCCGGGGGGGGGGCCCCGGGGGGGGGGGGGGGGGGGGGGGGGGGGGGGGGGGGGGGCTGGTTGGGGGGGGGGGGGGGCGGGGGGGGGGGGGGGGGGGGGGGGGGGGGGGGGGGGGGGGGGGGGGGGGGGGGGGGGGGGGGGGGGGGGGGGGGGGGGGGGGGGGGGGGGGGGGGGGAGCCGCACGCGGCCGGCTGAGCGGCCCGCACTGCCTGCACCCGTAACGCCGCCCGGCCTGGCCGCGCGGCGTTTGTCCATTTGGCGCGCGGCTCAGTGCCCTTCCGCTGCGTCGCCGTCGTAGGGTGGGGGGGGGGGCGGGGGGCGGGGGGCGGGGGGGGGCGGGGGGCGGGGGGCGGGGGGGGGGGGGGGCGGGGGGGGCGGGGGGGGGGGGGGGGCTTCGCGCGCGGTATCGCGAACGCGGATGCCGTACTTCTTCATCAGCGCCTGGAAGTTGGTGCGCTGCATGCCGGTCTCTTCGGCTGCGCGGGTGACGTTGTGGTCGTTGCGGCGCAGCGTCTCCTGCACGAAGGACTTCTCGATGTCTTCGACCGATTTCTCGCGCGCCAGCTTCTTCTGTCGCTTGAGCTCGTCGCTGGTGCGTGGCACGTCGAAATCGGGCTGCGCTGCATGCCCCATCAGCTCCGACAGGTTGGCTTGGCGGATGATGTTGTCCGATGCGAGGATCACCGCGCGCTCGATGGCGTTTTCCAGCTCGCGCACGTTGCCGGGCCAGTCGTGGTTCACCAGCAGGCTCATCGCGCCGTCGGAGATCTCGGCCACCGGCTTGCCCACATCGGCACAGGATTTCTTCAGGAAGTGAAAGGCCAGCGCCGGGATGTCCTCGCGCCGCTCGCGCAGCGGCGGCGCCTGGATCGGGAACACGTTGATGCGGTAGTACAGGTCCTCGCGGAACGTGCCCTCGGCCACCATGGCCTTCAAGTCCTTGTTGGTGGCGGCCAGCAGGCGCACGTTGGTGGACTGGGTCGTGGTGCTGCCCACGGCCTTGAACTCACGCTCCTGGATCACGCGCAGCAGCTTGGCCTGCGTGCTGAGCGGGATGTTGCCGAATTCGTCGAGGAACAGCGTGCCCTGGTTGGCCACCTCGAACATGCCGCGCTTGTTGGACACCGCGCCGGTGAACGAGCCCTTCACGTGGCCGAACAGTTCACTCTCGAGCAGGTTCTCGCTCAGCGTGTTGCAGTCCACCGTGACGAAGGGGTGGTCCTTGCGCAGGCTGTTGTGGTGGATGGCGCGGGCAATCACCTCCTTGCCGGTGCCGCTCTCGCCGGTGATCAGCACCGTGCTGTTGGTCGGCGCGCATTTGGCGATCAGCCCGAACACGTGCTGCATTGCCGGACTCGACCCGATGATGTTCTCGAAGCGGTACTTGGCGCCCACGGCTTCCTTCAGCGACTGGTTTTCGCGCAGCAGGCGGCGGCGCTCGAGCGCGCGGTCCACCACGTGCTTGAGCTCGTCGGGGTCGAAGGGCTTGGGCAGGTAGTCGAAGGCCCCCAGCTTCATTGCCTTCACCGCGGTCTGGATCTGCGACAGGCCGGTGACCATGATCACGTCGACCTCGGGGTGTCGCTCTTTCACCTGCTGCAGCACCTCCAGCCCGTCCATCTGCGGCATCATGATGTCCAGGATGACCAGGTCGAAGTGGCCCTCGTCGATCTTGCGCAGCGCATCGCGGCCGTTGCTCGCGCTGTCCACCACATGGTCGTTGTCGGCCAGGATGCGCGTGCAACTGCGGATGACGATGTCCTCATCGTCGACAACCAGGATCGTGGCGATCATGTCGTGACCTTGCCCTCGGTGGATTCAACGCCCTCGGTCGGGGCCTGGATGGGCAGCCGGATGCGGAAGGTGGTGCCTTCGCCCAAGGTGCTGGCCACCTGGATGGTGCCATGGTGGGCGCGCACGATGCCATAGCTGACCGACAGGCCCAGCCCGGTGCCCTTGCCCACTTCCTTGGTGGTGAAGAACGGATCGAAGATGCGCTGCAGGTTGGCCTCGGGGATGCCGCAGCCGTTGTCCTGGATCGACAGCTCGACCATCGGCTCCGCTGCCGGACCTGACGACGCCACCTGGCGCGTGGCGACGACGATGCGGCCTTGGCCCGTGATGGCCTGCGTGGCATTGACCACGATGTTGAGCACCACCTGCTTGATGAGGTCGGCATCGCCCCAGATCTTGGGCAAGGCCGGGTCGAGCTCGGTGTCGATCTCGATGCTTTGCAAGGTGGCCTGCCAATCGGTGAAGCGAACCGTTTCCTCCACCACCTGGTTCAGGTCGAACAGGCCATTGGAAGGCACCTTCACGCGCGCGAAATCGAGCAGCCGGCGGATGATGCTGGCGCAGCGCCTGGTCTCGCGGATCACCAGGTCCAGATCCTCGGCGTCGAGGCTGCCCTCGGGCATCTTCTTGCGCAGCAGCGAGGTGAAGGTGAGCACGCCGGTCAAGGGGTTGTTCAGTTCGTGGGCGATGCCCGAGGCGAGTTGCCCCACGGCCGCCAGCTTCTCGCCCTGGGCCACTTCGGCCTGGGCGCGCTGCAGGGCCTCGGTGCGTTCGGTCACCTTGTCCTCCAGCGTCTGCACCAGGTCCTGCAGTTCGGCCATCGTGCCCTGCAGCGTGCCGCTCATGTCATTGAAGGATTGGGCCACCCGACCGAACTCGTCGTCGCTGCGCACTGGGATCTGGTGGTCGAGCTCGCCCGCCGCGAGCAGGCGGGCGCCGGTGTTCAGGTCGGTCAGCGGCCGGTAGATCAGGCGGCGCAAGAGCACCGCCACGCTGATCGCCACCGCCAGCACCACCGCCAGCGAGATGCCCAGGATGTACATGGCGTGCGTGCGCAGCGTGGCATCGATCTCGTCGAGCGAATAGGCGATGTCCACCACGCCCAACACCGATTGGCCGGCGGGGTGTTCATGGCAACTGGCGGTGGAGCAGGTCAGCTCGTTGCGGATCGGCTCCATCGCCGAGAGCAGGCGCTTGCCCGTCGGGTCGGTGTAGATGCGCCAGCGTTGATCGTCGGGCACCTTCTGCAGGGGCTTGCTGGTCAGGTGGCAGCGCACGCAGGGCTCGGACTGCTGCTCAACCGAGTAGCCGGTCTCCGAGCGGCGATTCGAATGGATGATGGTGCCATCCTTGGTGAGCACGCGCACCCGCTCGATGCCCGCCTGCCGGCCGACGTCCTCGATGATCTTCTCGGCCATCTCGCGCTGGTTGATCAGCATGGCGTAGCGCGTGCTCTTGACGATGATCTCGGCCACCTGGGTGACGTGCCGGGCGATCTCCTCCTGCAGGTGCTCCTGCTGGTGGCGCACGATGTAGAAAGGCAACACGATCATCGCCGGGGACAGCGCGAGGATCAGGTACAGGCTGACTTTGAGCTGGAGGCTGTTGCGGAACATGGACGGGCAGCGCCCGCACAGACAACCCGTGCGCTGGTTGCAACGCGGGCAGGCGGGCCATCGGAAGTCCAGCGACTGTAGGCAGGATCCTGCCCCCACCGCAATGGGGCTTGATCAAAGGAAAGCCAATCGGCCGGCGCCGGGCCTGGCCATGGCCCGCACCACGTGCACGAATGGGCGGATCGTCAGGCGTTGGCGGAGAGTCGCACCCCGCTGCTTGCCGGTGCCAGTTGCTCGCGCAGGCTCACCACGCCGCCGATCATGATCAGTGCCGGGGGTTTCACCCGGTGCAGCAAGGCCAGCGAGGGCAGGGTGGCCACGGTGCCGACGACCGTGCGCTGGTCGGGCCGCGTGGCGCGTTCGATGGTGGCGGCCGGTGTGTCGGCTGGCAGCCCGTGCTCGATGAGCTTGCCGCAGATGATGGGCAAGGTGCCCACCCCCATGTAGACCACCACCGTCTGGCGCGGGCGGGCCAGCAGGTCCCAGTCCAGATCGACGATGCGGTCGCCGGCGTCGCCGTGCGCGTCCTGGCGCAGGTGGCCGGTGGTCAGCACCAGCGAGCAGGCGTGGTCGCGGTGCGTGAGCGGCATGCCGGCCATCGCGGCCGCGCCCTGCGCGGCGCTGATGCCCGGGATCACCTCGAAGGGCACGCCCGCGGCGGCCAGCGCCTGGGCTTCTTCGCCGCCGCGGCCGAAGATGTAGGGGTCGCCGCCCTTCAGGCGCAACAATGGCCGGCCTGCCAGCGCCAGGCCGAGCATCAACTCGATGATGGCGTCCTGCGCCATCGAGTGGTGCCCCGATGCCTTGCCGACGTAGATCCGCTCGGCATCACGGGGCAGCAGGGCCAGCACGGCCGGGTCCACCAGTTGGTCGTACAGCACCAGCGAGGCGCACTGCAAGGCGCGCGCCGCCTTCACGGTGAGCAGTTCCGGGTCGCCGGGGCCGGCGCCCACCAGCGTGACCTTGCCCGGGCGCACCCCGGCACCGAGCGCGGCCGGATCGAAATGCAGTGGTTCGTCGAGAACGCTCATGGGGGCACTGCTCCTTCGCCGCCTGGCGATGTCGTTCGGCGCATTGTTTCGGGGCACGCTCTTTGCCGTCCTTGAACCAGTTCAAGGACGCTGGGGCCCACCCGGACGGACGATGCGGCCGCTCGCGACGTATCCACACCCACAACCAAGGAGTTCCCACATGGGCCACCCCATCCTCACCCGGATCGCCATGCTGGCGCTGGCCAGCTGCGCATTGACCGCCTACGCACAAGACAAGAAGAGTGTGTCGCCGGCAGAAATGAACTACCAGGCCGGCAGCTCGCCGCTGGCCAACGAGGCCATGTACCAGTCGAGCAACCCCAAGGCGCCGGCGATGACGCAGGCCGAGTTCGACGTGGCCCGAAAGACTTATTTCGAACGTTGTGCCGGCTGCCATGGCGTGCTGCGCAAGGGTGCCACCGGCAAGCCGCTGACGCCGGACATCACCATCGGCAAGGGCACCGACTACCTGAAGATCTTCATCGCCTACGGCTCGGCCGCCGGCATGCCCAACTGGCTGACCTCGGGCGAGATGGACGAAAAGCTCGTCGACATCATGGCCCGCTATGTGCAGCAGGACCCGCCCGTGCCGCCCGAGTTCGGCATGGCGCAGATGAAGCAGACCTGGAAGGTCATCGTCCCGCCGGCGCAGCGCCCGACGAAGAAGATGAACAACTTCAACATCGAGAACATCTTCTCGACCACGCTGCGCGACACCGGCGAGGTGGCGCTGATCGACGGCGACACGAAGAAGATCATCAACATCGTCAAGACCGGCTACGCGGTGCACATCTCGCGCACCTCGGCCTCGGGGCGCTACCTGTTCGTGATCGGGCGCGACGCCAAGATCAACATGATCGACCTGTGGATGCCCCTGCCCGACAACGTGGCCGAAGTGCGCATCGGCCTCGAGGCCCGCTCGGTGGACACCAGCAAGTACAAGGGCAAGGAAGGCGACTTCACCGACAAGCTGGCCATCGCCGGCGCCTACTGGCCGCCGCAGTACGTGATCATGAAGGGCGACACGCTCGAGCCGCTGAAGATCGTCAGCACCCGCGGCATGGTGGTGGGCACGCAGGAATACCACCCCGAGCCGCGCGTGGCGTCCATCGTGGCCAGCCACTTCAAGCCCGAGTTCGTGGTCAACGTCAAGGAGACCGGCAAGACGCTGATGGTGGACTACTCCAACATCGACGCCCTGAAGGTCACCGAGATCGGCTCGGCGCCCTTCCTGCACGACGGCGGCTGGGATTCGACCAAGCGCTACTTCATGGTGGCGGCCAACAACAGCAACAAGATCTCGGTGATCGATGCCAAGGACGGCAAGCTCACGGCGCTGGTCGACGTGGGCAAGATCCCGCACCCGGGCCGCGGTGCCAACTTCATCCACCCGAAGTTCGGGCCGGTGTGGGCCACGGGGCACCTGGGTGACGACACGCTGGCACTGATCGGCACCGACCCGATCAAGCACAAGGAGTACGCCTTCAAGAAGGTGGCCGAGTTGAAGGGCGCCGGCGGCGGAGCGCTGTTCATCAAGAGCCACCCGAAGAGCACGCACCTGTACTCGGACTCGCCGCTGAACCCGGACCCGAAGATCTCGCAATCGGTGGTGGTGTACGACATCAAGAACCTGGACAAGGGCTATGTCACGCTGCCCATCGCCGAATGGGCCGACCTGAAGGACGATGGTGCCAAGCGCGTCGTGCAGCCCGAGTACAACAAGGCCGGCGACGAGGTGTGGTTCTCGGTCTGGAGCGCCAAGAACAAGCAGAGCGCGCTGGTCGTCGTCGACGACAAGACGCTCAAGCTCAAGGCGGTGATCAAGGATCCGAAGCTGATCACGCCCACTGGGCACTTCAACGTCCACAACACCCAACACGATATCTATTGACCCCCCCGGAGCGCCTTCGGCGCTTCCCCCCCCAGGGGGGCCACCCCAGCGGCCCGGCGGAGCCGGTTCCGCGGCGTGTGCTTGGTTGGGGCGGTGGCGTGCGACGGTCTCTCTCTTCTTTGAAGGACTGTGATGAAGACGACATTTGTGATCGCGACGGCCCTGGCCCTGGCTTCGGCCGGCGCGTGGGCCAGCACCGAGGCCATGAACAAGGCCGGCTGCATGGCCTGCCACACGGTGGACAAGAAGCTGGTGGGTCCGCCATTCAAGGAGATTGCGGCCAAGTACAAGGGCCAGGCGGACATGGTGCCCAAGCTGATGGACAAGGTGCGCAAGGGTGGTGCCGGCGTGTTCGGCCCGATCCCCATGGCGCCCAACCCGCCCGACAAGATCAACGACGCCGACCTGAAGGCGGCGGTGGAGTTGATCCTCAAATCCTGATCACCGATCGGTGACCCCAAGCCAAGGCGCTCTTCGGAGCGCCTTGGTCTTTGTGGCGATGGTCGGGACAGTGCGTGCGTGCGTGCGCGCGCGTCGAGCTCGACCTCGCTCAGGCCAGGCGCGCCAACGTGGCCAGCATCAATGCCGCCACCAGGTTGTGCGCCAGCACCATGGCCATCGGCAGGCCGGCGGCCACCAGCAGCGGGCCGAGGCTGGCCTGCAGCAGCATCAGCACCAGCAACGCAGCGGCTGCAGCGCCGTGCCCACGTCGCCAACAGGCCAGTGCCACCCAGGCCAGCCCGGGCAGCAGCAGCAGCGCGAGCAGGCGGTGCAGCCACTGCAGCAGCGCGCCGCCCGCATTGAACGGCGGCGCGGCGCTGAGCAGCGGCTCGCGCCAGGGGTTGAGCACGCCCCAGTCCCAGCCGCTGGCCTGCGTCGCCCGCGCGCAGTCGGCCAGCCCTTGGCAGGCCAGTGCGGCATGGCCACCGCTGACCAGGGCGCCCAGCGCGATCTGCAGCACCAGCCCGACCAGGCACAGCACCACGATGCCATTGCCGCGCGGTGCCGAGGCCGGTTCGGTGGGTCGAGGCCACGCCAAGCGCCAGCTGATGGCCAGCATGGCGAAGCCGCCCAGCAGGTTGCCCACCACCACCGCGGGCAAACGCGCCCCCGGGGTCACGATGCCCAGCACCGCCAGGCCGAGGGCCGAGCCCAGCAGCGCCAAGGACAGCGCGCGCTCGCGCTGGAGTGCAGGCCGTGCCCGCAGCGTGATCATCACCATGGCGAGCACCAGCACCAGGGCCAGCGAGGCCACCACCCGATGGCCCAGGCGCGCTGCCGCCACACCGTGCGGGGCCAGCGCCGGGGCTGGCGCGGCCGCGCCAGCCTGCAGCGCGCGCAGGGCCTGGCCATAGCAGGCGGGCCAGCCCTCGCAGCCCAGCCCGGCCTGGGCCAGGCGCATGAACGCGCTCAGCGCGATGGTCGCCAGCATCAACACCACACACCAGCGGGCCAGCAGAGATAACACACGAAGTTGGCGTTCGGTTGTGGGCATGGTGCTTGGGGTGGTGGTGCCGTGGACGCCGCATTTCGAGGCCTGTGCATGCTATCGCGGCCCCACGCGCAAAAGGGGCATCGGCGGGCCTGCGCGTTGGAAACCGAACACCTTTCGAAATTCTTAAGTTGGTTCAATTCCCGCATGGACACCGGCCAACAGAATCGCACGCACCGCTTCCGGACCCGATCCTGCCAGGACGGGATCGGCCCCGCATTGCGAAGGAGACGACACCATGACGACGCCGGCACACGACGATCCCAACGAGCCCGTGCCCTGGATGCAGCAACTGCTGGACAACCCGTTCCTGCTGCTGTTCCTGGGCGTGCTGGTGCCCATGCTGCTCTACACGGTCTGGGGCGTGGTCGACATCCTCACGCTGCCGATGGCGAAGTAGCCCCTGGCCGACCGAATACGTCGTCCGCCTCCCAGAGATTGACCGCACAGCACCACCCGAGGAGCAGCCCATGAGCGCCATCCTGCCGCCGTCAGAACGGCTTTGGTACAAGCACCCCATCGACCGCGTCGAGGGCACCTGGATCGTCATCGCGCTGATCTGGTGCCTGATCATGTTCGCCATGATGGTCGGCTGGCACGTCTGGGGCAAGCAGAACCTGTCCACCGAGACCTACCGCACCACGCCGGAGAAGTTCACCGCCAAGGCGCAGGCCGTGGTGGACAAGTTCACCGTGCGCAAGGAAACCGCCGACAACACCCCGGTGGTGGCGCCGCCTCCGGGCAGCGATGTCTACATGATCGCGCGGCTGTGGTCGTTCTGGCCGATCCTGGAGCTGGAGAAGGGCAAGACCTACCGCCTGCACCTCACCTCCATGGACTACAACCATGGCTTCTCGCTGCAGCCGGCCAACATCAACATCCAGATCGTGCCCGGCTTCGAGCACGTGGTCACCGTCACACCCAACCAGTCGGGCACGTACTCGGTGGTGTGCAACGAGTTCTGCGGCATCAACCATCACACGATGGTTGGCCGCATCTATGTGAAGTAAGGGGGCCGAACATGACCACCACCACCTACCGCACCTGCCCGCGCTCGGGCCTGCAGTTCGAGGCCAATGCCGAGAAGCTGATGATCGCCAACGCGTTCATCGCCGTCGTCTTCCTGCTCATTGGCGGCGTGCTCGCCATCGGCGTGGCGCTCACGCGCTGGCCCGCCGTGCACTGGCTGCCGGCCGACACCTTCTACCAGGTGCTCACCGCCCACGGCATCGACATGCTGATCTTCTGGATCATCTTCTTCGAGATCGCGGTGCTGTACTTCGCCTCAAGCACGCTGCTGCGATGCCGGCTGGCCACGCCGAAGATCGCCTGGCTGGCCTTCTGGCTGATGCTGGTGGGCGCGGTGACCAACAACATCGCGGTGCTGCAGGGCGGCTCCAGCGTGATGATGACGTCCTACGTGCCGATGATGGCCGCGCCGCACTTCTACCTGGGCCTGATCCTGTTCGCCGTGGGCGCGCTGATCGCCTGCTTCGTGTTCTTCGGCACCCTGGTCGTGGCCAAGCGCGACAAGACCTACCAGGGCTCGGTGCCGCTGGTCACCTTCGGCGCCATCACCGCGGCCATCATCGCCGTGTTCACCATCGCCTCGGGCGCGATCATCCTGATCCCCACCTTCCTGATGTCGGTGGGCATCGTCAAGGAAGTCGATGCGCTGGTCTATCGCACGATCTGGTGGGCCTTCGGCCACTCGTCGCAGCAGATCAACGTGGCCGCGCACATCTCGATCTGGTATGCCGCCGCGGCCATCGCCTTCGGCGCCAAGCCGATGAGCGAGCGTGTCAGCCGCACGGCCTTCCTGCTCTACATCCTGTTCCTGCAACTGGCCAGCGCGCACCACCTGCTGGCCGACCCTGGCCTGTCCACCAGCTGGAAGATCGTCAACACCAGCTACTTCATGTACTTCGCGGTGCTGGCCTCGATGATCCACGGCCTGACCATCCCCGGGGCCATCGAAGTGGCGCAACGCCAGAAGGGCTACAACAAGGGCCTGTTCGAGTGGCTGCGCAAGGCGCCCTGGGGCAACCCGACCTTCTCGGGCGTGTTCATCGCGATCATCGGCTTCGGCTTCCTGGGCGGCATCTCCGGCGTGATGATGGGCACCGAGCAGCTGAACATGATCATCCACAACACGATCTACGTGCCGGGGCACTTCCACGCCACGGTGGTGGTGGGCACCACGCTGACCTTCATGGCGCTGACCTACTTCCTGCTGCCGGTGTTGTTCAAGCGCGAGATGATCAACCCGGGCATGGCCAAGGTACAGCCGTATTTCTTCGGCCTGTCGATGTACTTCTTCTGCCTGGTGATGATGGGCGCCGGCACGCTGGGCGTCTCGCGGCGCCACTGGGACATGGCCTTCAACGGCCACGCCCTGGCCTATGAGTGGCCTGGTGCGGCCTACCTGATGATGGGCCTGGTGGGCATCGCCGGCCTGGCCGCCATCGCCGGTGGTGCGATGTACGTGTACATCACCGTGGGCACGCTGCTGTGGGGCAAGAAGCTGGACAACGGTGCGACCAGCGCCAAGTTCACGCCGATCCCGCCCACCGCGCCGACGATCGTCGCGCAGAGCTATGGCTCTGCCGGCTTCGCGGCACCGGGCACCTTCGTGCTGGCGCTGGTGTTCCTCACCGCCTTCGTCCTGTACTACTTCATCAACTGGAAGTACCTGTCGAACCTGTGGGGCCTGAGCTGATCGCCCCCAGCGGGCCAGCCTGGACCAGCCGAGATCCGATTCAAGGAGTGCAGCGATGAACACCACCACCAGCGTGATGCAGACCGAACGCCCGGCCGACCATTCGGCGATGGGCCTTGCACGCACGGTGCTGGGGCTGTTCAAGCTGCGCATCGGCACGCTGATCATGATCACGGCGCTGGCCGGGATGGCCATCGCCAGCGGACCGGGCTTGTCGAAGCTGCAGGTGCTGGTGCTGGCCCTGTCGGTGCTGGTGGCCTCGGGCAGCGTGGGCGCCTTCAACCAGTACCACGAGGCCGAGAGCGATCGCCTGATGGCGCGCACCCGCGGACGGGCCTTTGCCAGCGGCACCTTGCGCCGCTCGCCGCTGTGGCTGCTGGCGATGGCGGGCCTGCTGGCGGGTGCGGTGTCGACGGCTGCCTTGGTGCTCAACCCGACCTCGGCGTTCTTCATCTTCCTGGGCGCCTTCTTCTACGGCGTGGTCTACACGGTGTGGCTCAAGCGCCGCAGCTGGGCCAACATCGTGGTGGGTGGCCTGTCGGGCAGCTTCGCGGTGCTGGGCGGCGCGGCGGCGGTGAACCCCTCGCTGGGTGCCTTGCCCTTGCTGCTGGCGCTGGTGCTGTTTCTCTGGACGCCGCCGCACTTCTGGAGCCTGGCCATCGCCATCCGTGCCGACTATGCCGCCGCCGGTGTGCCGATGTTGCCGGTCGTGGTGGGCGCCGAGCGTGCCGCGCGCATCGTCAACGCCAACGCCATCGCGCTGGTGCTGGCCTCGCTGCTGCCGCTGCTGTTCGGCGCTGGCGTGGTGTACGGCGTGGGTGCCGTGGTGGGGGGCGTGCACTTCCTGCGCAAGACCCGCGCGCTGGCCAGGTCGCCCAGTCGTGCCACGGCGATGGCCTCGTTCTTTGCGTCCATGGTTCAGTTGAGTGTCTTGCTGGCCGCGGTGGCATTCGATGCCGCGCTTCGCTGACCAGGACCGCCATCGGGCCCTGCGCTGTCTGCGTGGCGCGTGCGCATGGGCGCTGCTCGCGGTGTTCGCGGCGGTGAGTGCGCAGACCGCGCCGGACGCGGGCTTGAAGTCCGGGCTGGCCGCCGCGGCCGGCGCAGTCGACCCCTCGGCGCCGGCCGAAGCAAAGCTCGACGAGCGCGCCGCGCTGCGCGCCGCACAGGCCGCCATCGGGCGCGAGGTGGCCGATCACACGCTGCTCGACCGCCAGGGCAAGCCTGTTCGTCTGTCGAGTTATCGCGGCAAGCCGCTGGTGGTGAGCTTCATCTACACCGGCTGCTTCCAGGTCTGCCCGGCCAGCACGCGCGCGCTGCACGAGGCGGTGAAGGGCCTCGACAAGTTGCTCGGCCCGAACCAGTACAACGTGGTCAGCATCGGTTTCAACCAGCCGTTCGATTCGCCCACCGCGATGCGCGATTTCGCGGCGCAGCACCGCATCGACGCTGCGAACTGGGAATTCCTCAGCCCGCACCGCAGCACCGTCGATGCGCTCACCCGCGACTTCGGCTTCAGCTACCAGGCCACGCCGGCCGGCTTCGACCACGTGCTGGGGGTCACCGTGCTCGACGGCCAGGGCCGTGTCTACACCCAGGTGTTCGGTGATCGCCTGACGGCAGACCAGCTGGGCGAACCGCTCAAGCAGCTGCTCGGGCGGGCCCCGCTGGCCCAGGCGCCGACCTTCAGCGGCGTGCTGGAGCGCGTGCGCATCCTGTGCACCGTCTACGACCCCGAGACGGGGCAGTACCGCTACAACTACGCGCTGCTGTTCGAGGTGCTGTGCGGCCTGGCCTTCTTCCTCACCGTGGGCGGCTACTTCCTGGCCGAGTGGCGCGAGGTCCGCCAGCGGCGCCGCGCTGGTGTCGATGGCTCCCAACGGCTGCCCGCAAGCGGGCCCTTGCATTGATGGCTGCAGGCCGCTCCAGCGCCGTCCCTGCCGTCGCCGCCATGTTGCCCACGCCGTCCGCACGCACCGGCCTGCGCGAACACGCGCTGGCGCTGTGGCGGCAGGCCGACCGGGTGTTCGACGCCGCCTTCGGCTCGGCCCTCAACCCGCTGCGCCACCTGGGCTCGCTCGGATTCCTCTGCTTCTGGTTGCTGGCCTTGAGCGGCATCTACCTCTACGTGGTGATCGACACCTCGGCGGACGGCGCCTGGCGCTCCATCGAGCAGCTCGCGCACCAACCCTGGTATGTCGGCGGCTGGCTGCGCAGCCTGCACCGCTACGCCGCCGACGCCTTCGTGATCCTGATGGGCCTGCACCTGCTGCGCGAGTGGCTGCACGGTCGCTATCGGGGCTTCCGCCGCTTTTCGTGGTGGACTGGCGTGCCGCTGATCGTGTTCGCCTTCGTCAGTGCGATCGGCGGCTTCTGGCTCAACTGGGATCAGCTCGGCCAGTTCTCGGCGCAGGCCACGGCCGAATGGTTCGACGCGTTGCCGCTGCTGGCCACGCCGCTGGCGCGCAACTTCCTCACCGCCGATGCGGTGAACGATCGGCTGTTCTCGCTGTTTGTCTTCGTGCACCTGGGCGTGCCGCTGCTGATGGTGTTCGGCCTGTGGTTCCACATCCAGCGCATCACCCGCGCGGCCGTGTTTCCGCCGCGCGCCCTGGCGCTGGGCAGTCTGGCCGTGTTGATGGCGCTGGCGGGCGTGGTGCCGGTCACCATCCATGCGGCCGCCAACGTGGCCGTGGTGCCCACCGCCTTGGCGCTGGACTGGGTGCTGCTGTTCGTGCATCCTCTGGCGGCGGCCACCTCCGGCGGCGTGCTGTGGCTGTTGGTGGCGGGCAGCCTGCTGTTGTTGATTGCGCTGCCGATGCTGCCGCAGCCGGCGCGCCCGGCGGTGGCGGTGGTGGACCCGGGCAACTGCAACGGCTGCCGCCGCTGCTTCGAGGATTGCCCCTATGCCGCGGTGACCATGGTGCCGCACCCGATCCGCCGCGTGGGCAAGGAGCTCGCCGTCGTCGACCCCGACCTGTGCGCCAGCTGCGGCATCTGCGCCGGCGCGTGCCCCTCGTCCACGCCGTTTCGCAGCGCAGCCGAGCTGGTCACGGGCATCGACATGCCGCAGCTCCCGGTGGGTGTCTTGCGTCAGCGCCTGCGCGAGGGCCTGGCCTCGTCGCCGTCGGCACAGCGCATCGTGGTCTTCGGCTGTGACCATGGCGCGCCGGTGCAGCGGCTGGCGGGTGACGACCTGGTGCCGATCAGCCTGATCTGCAGCGGCATGCTGCCGCCGTCCTTTGTCGAATACGCGCTGCGCGATGGTGCGGCTGGCGTGCTGGTGAATGGCTGTTGCGAGGGCGCCTGCGAATTCCGCCAGGGCCAGCAATGGGCCGCCCAGCGCCTGGCTGGCCAGCGCGAGCCGCACCTGCGCGCCAGCGTGCCCGCCGATCGCCTGGCCGTGGCCTGGACCGACGCCGCCGACACGCCGGCACTGGACCGCGCCCTGAATGCCCTGCGCCAACGCCTGGAGGCTGCGCCGCCCGATCGCGGCGCTGCCCTCACCACCGAACCGGCTTGACCCCGCCCATGACGCCCACCCCCGCCACCAAACCGCCGCCGGCGGCCCAGGCCTCGACCCGACCCAGCGCATCCGCGTGGGCGGGCCAGGTCGTGCTGTACGCCTTGTTCGCGCTGGTGATCGGCGCCTTCTCGCGCTGGCCGGCCTATCACCCTTTGAACGCGGACCAGGCGCTGATCAAGGTGAGCTTCAGCCACACGGGCAAGCCGGTGGGCGATTGCCGAAAGCTCAGCGAAGCCGAGCTGGCCAAGCTGCCGCCCAACATGCGCGCGCCCACCCAATGCCCGCGCGAGCGATCGCCGGTGTCGGTGGAGGTGGACGTGGCCGGTGCCGCGGTGCTGCGCCGCAGCGCGGCCCCATCGGGCCTGTCGCGCGATGGGGCCTCGTCGGTCTACCAGCGTGTGGTGGTCCCGGCGGGCGAGCAGCGCATCGCCGTGCGAATGAACGACGACGCGCGCCAGGCGGGCTTCACCCACCAGCGCGAGGCCAGCGTGAAGCTGGCACCGGCGCAGGTCTTGGTCATTGACTTCGACGCCGAAAAAGGCGGCATCACACTGCGATGAGCACCACCCTCCATTCCTTCTTCGGCGCGCCCCGGGGCAGCACCTCCGGTGAGTTTGCGGCCGGCCTGGCACCGGCCTACGCACTGCCCGTGCCCGACGCCGCGCAGCGGGCCCTGGGGCGCGGCTGGCTCGGCCTGGGGCTGCTGGCCCTGGTGGGATCGGGCGTCTTCTCCATCCTGCTGGTGCTGGCGCGCACGCCGGTGCTCAACCAGTGGCTGCCGGTGGCCGATTTCTTCCGCGTGGCGCTGGTGGTGCACGTGGACCTGTCGGTGCTGGTCTGGTTCGTGGCCATGGCCGGGTTGCTGTGGAGCTTGAATGCCACGCCGCGCGGTGCGGCCTTCAGTTGGGCTGCGTTGGGGCTGTGCGGCGCCGGGGCGCTGTCGATGTCATTGGGTGCCTTCATCCAACCCGGTGCCCCGGTGATGGCCAACTATGTGCCGGTGCTGGAAGGCCGGCTGTTCATGATCGGGCTCATCGTCTTTGGCCTGGGTTTCACGCTGCTGGTGTTGCGCAGCCTGCTGGCCGCGCCGCCGCTCGGTGCGGTGATCGATGGCGCGCGCGCGCTGCGCTTCGGCCTGAACGCCAGCGCCATCGCGGCGGCCGTGGCCTTGATGGCCCTGGTCTGGTCGTTGGCCGTGGTGCCCAGCTCGCTGGAGGGCAAGGCCTACTACGAGATCCTGTTCTGGGGCGGCGGTCACGCGATCCAGTTTGCCTGGACGCTGATGATGCTGGTGGCGTGGCTGTGGCTGGCCCACGCCAGTGGCGCGCGCCTGGCGCTGTCGCCGCGCATTGCGCTGCTGATGTTCGCCCTGGCACTGGCCAGCGTCTTCGTCACGCCCTTCGCCTACCTGGCACACGACGTGTTCACGGTGGAGCACCGCAATCTGCACACCTGGGCCATGCGCTTCGGCGGCGGCGTGGCCATCCTGCCGGTGGCGCTGGCGGTGCTGCTGGCGCTGCTGTCGCGCCACGGTGCAAGGGCCGAGCAGCGCCCGCTGCGCGCGGCGCTGATTGCGTCCATGGCGCTGTTCACGGCCGGCGGCGTGATCGGCATGCTGATCAGCGGCAACAACGTGAAGATCCCGGCGCACTACCACGGCTGCATCGTTGGCGTCACGCTGGCGTTGATGGGCCTGGTCTACCACCTGCTGCCGCAGCTCGGCTACCGCGCGCCGCGCAGCCGCCTGGCCGTGTGGCAGCCTTACCTCTATGGCCTGGGCCAACTGATGCACATCGTCGGCCTGGTGTGGTCGGGCGGCTATGGCGTGCAGCGCAAGGTGGCGGGCGCCGAGCAGGTGCTGCGCAGCACGGCCGAGGTGGCGGGCATGGGCCTGATGGGCCTGGGTGGCCTGCTGGCCATCATCGGTGGGCTGCTGTTCGTGGTGGTGGTGTTGCGGTCCGTGCGCGGGACCGGCTCGGCCGAGCACGCCGGATCGCCCGCATGATGGCGGCCCTGCAATCCCTGCTGCGTTGGGCCTTCCTGAGGGCCGAGGCCCTGTTCAACCGCGCCTTTGGCGACCGTCTGAACCCCTACTACCACCTGGGCGCCATCAGCTTCTTCCTGTTCTGGATCATCGCCGGCACGGGGCTGTACCTGTTCGCGTTCTTCGACACCAGCGTCACCGGCGCCTACCGTTCGATGGAGGCCCTCACGCACGGCCAGTGGTATGCCGGCGGCGTGTTGCGCAGCCTGCACCGCTACGCGTCGGACGCGATGGTGGTCACCATGGTCATCCACATGCTGCGCTACTTCGCCTTCAACCGCTTGCGCGGCTTCCGCTGGTTCTCGTGGGTGACCGGCGTGTCGCTGATCTGGCTGGTCTATGTGGCGGGCGCCAACGGCTACATGCTGCCTTGGGACCAGCTGGCGCAGTTCGTCACCACCGCCAGTTTCGAATGGCTCGACTGGCTGCCCATGTTTGGCGGCACGCTCAGCCGCAACTTCCTCTACGTCACCAGCGTGAGCGATCGGCTGTTCTCGCTGCTGGTGTTCATCCACATCGGTGTGCCGCTGCTGGTGCTGCTGCTGATGTGGATCCACGTGCAGCGCGTGCCCAAGGCCAGCACTCAGCCGCCGCGGCCCATCGCGCTGGCGGTGCTCGGCATGCTGGTGGTGCTGTCGCTGGTGCTGCCAGTGATGAGCCAGGGAGGCCCCGCGCGGCTGGACGTGGTGCCCTCGGCCCTGCACCTGGACTGGTTCCTGCTCGGGCTCTACCCGCTGGCCTACATCGCCTCGCCCGGCACCATGTGGGCCCTGGTGGTGGGCGCCAGCGCGCTGCTTCTGGTGCTGCCCTGGGTGCCGTGGCGGCGGGCCAGCGGCGCCTCGCCGACGATGCAGCTCACGGTGCACCCGGGCCCGCGCCAGGTGAGCATCCGTCGCGGCGAGACCATCCTCGAGGCCGGCCTGCGCGCCGAGGTGCCGCTCGCCTTCGATTGCCGCAGCGGTGGCTGCGGCCTGTGCCTGTGCACCGTGCTCAATGGCCACGTCGACCATGGCGCCTACCAGCCGGCGGTGCTCACCGACGCGATGCGCGCCCGTGGCCAGGCGCTGATGTGCTGCGCGGTACCGCTGGACGACGTGGAGGTGGAGGTCGAGGCACTGACCACCGTGGCGGCCGAGCACAACGAGTTCAGCGCCGAGGTGGTGGCCATGGACCGGCTGAGCGCCGACGTGATGCGGGTGACGCTGCGCCCGCCCGATGGCCGTCGGATCGACTTCCAGGCCGGTCAATACCTCAACGTGGTGCTGGACGACGGGCAGAAGCGCGCCTTCTCCTTCGCCAACCCGCCGCACGACAACGCGCTGATCGAGTTGCACGTGCGGCTGATTCCCGGCGGCCGCTTCACCACGCAGGTGTTCACCACCATGAAGCCGGGCGACACGCTGCGGCTCGAAGGGCCGCTGGGTCGCTTCACGCTGCACGCCGGCGAGCGCCCCATCCTGTTCATTGCCGGTGCCACGGGCTTCGCACCCATCAAGAGCATCGTGGAGGACGCCTTTCACCGTGGCGTGCAGCGGCCCATGGCCCTGTACTGGGGCGTGCGCCAGGCCAGCGACCTGTACCTGCTGGCACTGGCCGAAGCCTGGCAGCGCGAGCATGCGAACTTCCAGGTGATCCCGGTGATGTCCGAGGGCGCTGCGGGCGACGGGTGGACGGGCCGGCGCGGCCTGGTGCACGAGGCCATGCTGATCGACCACCCGGACTTGAGCGGATTCGAGGTCTACGCCTGCGGCTCGGTGAAGATGGTGGAGACGGCGGTGCCGGCCTTCCTGGCGCAAGGCCTGGGCGAGGCCTTTTGTTTCTCCGACGCGTTCACGCCTTCGGGTGCGGGGTCTTCCAAGACGGGGTAGCTGGCCGCTGCTGAAACGCCGACTCCGATGAGCGCCCGCGCCGTCGTCCTCCGTCTTGACATGGTTCAAGGACGGCGCGGCGCCCGCGATCGACCATCTGCAGCACTGTGAACCTGCTGCGCACCCTGTTCCTCCCCTTGGTCATGGCCTGTCTTGCAATGGCGGCCGGCATGCCCGCCGGCGCCTTGGCGCAGGCCAGCCCCGAGCCCACTCCCGAGCGCCAACGCAGCCTCGTGCGTGTGGTGCGACAGGACTGTGGCTCCTGCCATGGCATGCGCCTGACCGGCGGCCTGGGCCCGCCGCTCACCCGCGAGGCGCTGGCCGACAAGCCGGCAGATTCCATGGCCGCCACCATCTTCCACGGCCGACCCGGCACGCCCATGCCCGCTTGGCGCAGCCTGCTCAGCGAGGCCGATGCGATGTGGATTGCACAAAGCCTGCTGCAGGGCTTTCCTGAAGAATCTCGACTCACCAACCCATGAAACGACGTGAATTGATGTGCCTGGCCGCTGCGGCGTCTGCCACGACGCTGCTGCCAGGCTGTGCCACCGCGCCGGCGCCGGTGGGCACCGGTGACCTGGGCGTGGTGATCGAGCGTGCCCGCGGCACGCTGGCCTTGGTCAACACCAGCAGCCGCACGGTGCTGGCCGAGATCACCGGGCTGGGCGACCTGTCCCACGCCTCGGTGGTGTTCTCGCGCGATGGCGCGCTGGCCTTCGTGTTCGGCCGTGACGGGGGGCTGAGCAAGGTCAACCTGCTCACCCGCCGCATCGAGGCGCGCGTGATGCAGGCGGGCAACTCCATTGGTGGTGCGATCTCGGCCGATGGCACGCTGGTGGCGGCGCAGAACTACACGCCCGGCGGCGTGAAGGTGTTCGATGCGAAGACCTTGGCGCTGGTGGCCGACATTCCGGCCGAATATGCCGTTGGAAAGCTCTCGCGCGTGGTGGGCCTGGTCGATCTGCCCGGCCGGCGTTTTGCCTTCACGCTGTTCGACGCCAACGCGATCTGGATCGCCGACCTGAGCGATGTGGCGCGTCCGCAGATCACCAAGTTGAACGACATCGGCCGCAGCCCCTACGACGCGCTGGTGACGCCGGAAGGCCGCCACTACATCGCCGGCCTGTTCGGCGAGGACGGCCTGGCGCTGGTGGACCTGTGGGACGCGTCGCCCAGGGCGCGTCGCATCCTCGCCGGCTATGGCAAGGGCGAGCAGCCCCTGCCGGTGTTCAAGATGCCGCACCTGCGCGGCTGGGCCGTGGCCGGGCGGCACGCCTACCTGCCCGCCATCGGGCGGCACGAGGTGCTGGTGGTCGACACCGGCACCTGGGAGCCCGTGGGCCGCATCCCGGTCGCCGGCCAGCCGGTGTTCGTGATCGCGCGTCCCGACGGCCGCCAGGTGTGGGTCAACTTCGCCGTGCCCGACTACGACCGCGTGCAGGTCATCGACACGCAGACCCGCCAGATCGTGCGCACGCTGTCACCCGGCAAGGCGGTGCTGCACATGGAGTTCACGCCACGGGGCGAGGCGGTGTGGATCAGTGCGCGCGACGCCAACCGAGTCTCGGTCATCGACACCGGCAGCTTCGCCACGCTGGCCGAGCTGGCGGTGGATTCGCCCAGCGGCATCTTCTTCACCTCGCGCGCCACGCGCATCGGTTTCTAGGCGCCACATGCACCGCCCGCAGAACGATGACCGACCCGCGCACCCGGCGGACGAGCTTCGGCTGGCGCTGATGAACGACTGGCAGCACGACTTCCCGCTGGTGCGCGAACCCTTTGCCGCCATCGCCGAGGCGTTGCACCTGGATGTGTCGCAGGTGATGCACGCCTATCGCACCATGCAAGCGTCCGGCTCGCTCAGTCGGATCGGCGGCGTGTTCGGGGCGGGCACCGGTGGCGCCGGGCTGCTGGCCGCCATGGCGGTTCCGCCCGAGCGCCTGGACGCGGTGGCCGCCATCGTCTCGGCCCACCCCGGCGTGAACCACAACTACGAACGCGAGAACCAGCACAACCTGTGGTTCGTGATGAACGGCCCGGACGACGAGGCCGTGGCGCAAGCCATGCACGAGCTCGAGGCCGCCACTGGCCTGCCGGCGCTGCAGATGCGCATGCAACGCGCCTACCGCATCGACCTGGGCTTCGACATGCGCCGGGCCTCGGCCACCCGTGCCCGCGCGCACGCCGGCCGGCGCCCGCAGCCTGCGCATCCTGCGCCGGTGAGCGACGCGCAATGGCCCCTGGCCGCGCTGGTGGAGGACGGCCTGCCCTTGATCGAGCGGCCTTTCGACGCCTGGGCCCAGGCGCTGGGCAGCTCGGCCGAGGCGGTGATCGCCAGCCTGCAGCAGTGGCTGCAGCTGGGCACGCTGCGCCGCTTCGGCGCGGTGGTGCGGCACCACGAGTTCGGTTTCTGTGCCAACGCGATGACGGTGTTCGACGTGCCCGACGGCCTGGTCGATGCCTGTGGCGCCGCGCTGGCCCGCGAGGCCGGCGTCACGCTGGCCTACCGGCGCGAGCGCGCGCCCGGCTGGCCCTACAACCTGTATTGCATGGTGCATGGCCGCGACCGCAGCAGCGTGCGACAGCTGCTGGACGAGCTGATCTTGCGCTGCAGCCTCGATGCACACCCGCGCGCCGTGTTGTTCTCGCGCCGCCGGTTCAAGCAGACGGGCGCGCGGCGATTTCGCGCGGCGTCGGTGCCTGGTGCTGGCAAGACCTCGGAGATGCTGCATGTCGCCGCCTGACGTGATGGACCGCCCGGCGTCGGCGCCCGGCCCAAGCCTGTCCGATGCGCAGCTGATCGATCGCCTGCACGGTGGCCTGCCGCTGAGCGACCGGCCCTTTGCCGAAGTGGCTGAAGCGCTGGGCTTGCGCGAGGACGACCTGATCGAGCGGCTGGACGGCCTGCTGGCCGCGGGCGTGCTGTCGCGCTTCGGCCCGCTGTTCCAGATCGAGCGGGCCGGCGGCCTGTTCGTGCTGGCCGCGGCGGCGGTGCCCAAGGACCGCTACGACGCCGTGGCCGCGATGGTCAACGCGCGCTCCGAGGTGGCCCACAACTACCGGCGCGAGCATGCGCTGAACATGTGGTTCGTGGTGGCCACCGAGCGCGCCGCCGATGCCGACCGCGTGCTGGCCGAGATCGAGGCCGAGATCGGCCTGCCCGTGCTGGCCTTTCCGAAGGAGCGCGAGTATTTCGTCGAGCTGCGCCTGCCCGTGGACGGCGAACCGTTCGCGCCATCCACCCGCAGCGCACCTCCACAGCCGGGTTGTGCTGCGGGCGAGCCACTGAGTGATTTCGACCGGGCCCTCATTGCCGCCACCCAGGGCGGCCTGCCTCTGGTGGCGCGCCCCTACGAGGCCGTGGCCGCGATGCTCGGCGTGCCGGGCGCCGACGTGCGCGATCGCCTGGCGCAGATGCTGGCCGCAGGCCTGGTGCGCCGCATCGGCGCCGTGCCCAACCACTATCGCCTCGGCTTCACCGCCAATGGCATGACCGTGTGGGACGTGGACGATGCGCAGGTCGACGCCCTCGGCGAGCGCATCGGCGCCTTGCCCGGCGTGAGCCATTGCTACCGGCGGCCCCGGCGCCTGCCGCAGTGGCGCTACAACCTGTTTGCGATGCTGCACGGCAAGGGCCGCGAGGCGGTGGAGCAGCAGGCGCAACAGATCCGTGCCCTGCTGGGCGACGCTTGCCGCGCCCACGAGATCCTCTATTCCAGTGCCATCTTGAAGAAGACCGGCCTTCGACTGAAAGACTGACCATGTTCCGCGTCACCCAATTCATGAAGCTGCTGGTCAACGCCCGGCGCACGGGCGCCATGCCCGCAGCGCGTCGCGTCGACCCGCCCGGCCCGGTGGTCATCTGGAACCTGATTCGTCGCTGCAACCTCACCTGCAAGCACTGCTACGCGCTGTCGGCCGACCACGACTATGCGGGCGAATTGAGCACCGCCGAAGTCTGCACGGTGATGGACGACCTCAGGGCCTATCGGGTGCCGGTGCTCATCCTGTCGGGCGGCGAGCCGCTGCTCCGGCCGGATCTGCCCGAGATCACCCGCCGCGCCAAGGCCATGGGCTTCTACGTGGGCCTGTCCACCAATGGCACGCTGATCGACGCGGCCGAGGCCGACCGCATCACCGCGTTGGGCTACGACTACGTGGGCATCAGCCTCGACGGCCTGCGCCGCACGCACGACCTGTTCCGCCGCCTCAACGGCGCCTTCGACCGCAGCATGGCGGCCGTGCGCCTGCTGCACGAGCGCGGTGTCAAGGTGGGCTTGCGCTACACGATGACCGCGCTGAACGCGCACGACCTCGGCCCGCTGCTGGAATTGATGCGTGCCGAGCATGTCGACAAGTTCTACTTCTCGCACCTGAACTACGCAGGCCGGGGCAACATCCACCGCGCCAAGGACGCGCAATTCGCGGCCACGCGCGAGGCGCTGGACCTGCTGTTCGACCATGCCTGGGGCGCGGCGCAGGACGGGCGGGATGAAGAGTACGTCACCGGCAACAACGATGCCGATGGCGCCTGGCTGCTGCACTGGCTGGCGCGCCGCGAGCCGGGTCTGCATGCCCTGTTCGCCCCGGCACTGCGCGAGCACCTGGTGGCCTGGGGCGGCAACTCGTCGGGCGTGAACGTGGCCAACATCGACAACCTGGGCGAGGTGCACCCCGACACGATGTGGTGGCACCACAAGCTGGGCAACGTGCGCGAGCGTCCGTTTTCGGCCATCTGGTCCGACCTGAGCGAGCCGCTGATGGCGGGCCTGAAGGCCCGACCTCGGCCGGTGACGGGCCGCTGCGCCGAGTGCGCGCACTTCGACCTGTGCGGCGGCAACACCCGGGTGCGCGCCGAGCAGGTCACCGGCGACCCCTGGGCCGAGGACCCGGGCTGCTACCTCAACGACGCCGAGATCGGCCTGGCCAAGCGGGGCAAGCGCGTGGCCGTCACGCCTTTTGCCGAGCGCAAGCGGGTGCCGATCGTGCGCGCCGAGATGCTGGAGCCGTGATGCGATCGGCGCTTGCACGCGGGCTCATTCACCTGGCCGCCTGGGCGAGCCCGCTGGCCTGGGCCCAGGGCATCGATGCGCCAGCGCTCTATCAGCAACACTGCGCGGCCTGCCACGCGCCACAGCGCACCGGGCTGATGGGCCCGGCCCTGTTGCCCGAGAGCCTGGAGCGCCTGCGCAAACCCGAAGCCACGAAGACCATCAACCAGGGTCGCCAGGCCACGCAGATGGCGGGCTTTGCCGACAAGCTCAAGGCCGAGGAAGTGGCGGCGCTGGTGCAGTGGATCTATTCACCGGTGAGCCCCGCGCCGAGTTGGAGCGACGACGACATCCGCGCCTCGCGGGTCGCCACGGAAGGCGCTGCCAGCTGGCCGAACAAGCCGCAATGGCGCGCCGACCCGATGAACCTGTTCGTGGTGGTGGAGGGCGGCGATCACCATGTCTCGCTGGTGGACGGCGACCGCTTCGAGGTGGTCCACCGCTTTGCCAGCCGCTACGCGCTGCATGGCGGCCCGAAGTTCACCCCCGATGGGCGTCATGTCTTCTTCGGCTCCCGCGACGGCTGGATCACCAAGTTCGACCTGTGGAACCTGAAGATCGTGGCCGAGGTGCGTGCTGGCCTGAACATGCGCAACGTGGCCGTCTCGGGCGACGGCCAATGGGTGATGGCGGCCAACTACCTGCCTCACACGCTGGCGTTGTTCGACGCCGACCTGAAGCTGGTGAAGCGATTCGATGCCAAGACGCTGGACGGCAAGGCCAGCTCGCGCGTGTCGGCGGTGTACGACGCCACGCCGCGCAAGAGCTTCGTGGTGGCACTCAAGGACATCGCCGAGCTGTGGGAGATCTCCTACGACCCGAAGGCCGAGCCCATCTACGACGGCTATGTGCACGACTACAAGATGGGCGAGGCCATCGCCAAGCCCGGCACCTTCGGCGTGCGCCGCACGCTGCTCGACGAGCCGCTGGACGACTTCTTCTTCGACCAGAGCTATCGCCACGCGCTCGGCGCGACACGTCCTCGTGCGGACGGCCTGCCCAGCGCCCAAGTGGTGAACCTGGACGTGCGCAAGAAGATCGCCGAGCTGCCCATCGCCGGCATGCCGCACCTGGGCTCGGGAATCACCTTCGCCTGGAAGGGCGGCACGGTGCTGGCCAGCCCCAACCTCAAGGTGAACGGCCAGGGCGGTGCCATCGACGTGATCGACATGGCCACCTGGAAGCCGGTCACGACCATCGCCACCCCAGGCCCGGGCTTCTTCATGCGCAGCCACGAGGCCACGCCCTATGCCTGGACCGACTCCATGATGAGCCCCACCGCCAAGGACACCTTGAGCATCATCGACAAGCGCACCCTCGCCGTGGTGGCCCAGGTGCGCGAGCCGGGCAAGACGCTGGCGCACATCGAGTTCACCAAGGATGGTCGCTTTGCACTGGCCAGCCTGTGGGAGATGGAAGGCGCACTCATCGTCTATGACGCGGCCACGTTCAAGGAAGTGAAGCGGCTGCCGATGAGCAAGCCCGTGGGCAAGTACAACGTCTGGAACAAGATCACGCGGTCTGAGGGGACATCGCATTGAAGTGCGTTGCTCAGGCGTTGCGTTGAACCGAAGGGCTTCTTGGTTCGCGCCGGCCGAGGGGCTTGCGAGTCCTGGCCGTCCACGATGGTGGTTGATCAGGGCGGTGGGGCGCATTGCTCCGCGAATGTCCCCCGCCGCCAGCCCGTTGGGCCGACGGCTCCTCCTTTATTTCGCTGCGCGATACACCCCACCGCCCTGATCTCGCGCCACACACGCCCGCCCGCACGCCCGACCACCGCCATCAATCACGACTGCTATGCTTGAACGCATGAAGCACGCACATTCCCTGCTCGCCATCGTCGTCTTGCTGGCCTCCTGCGCATCTGCCGATCAGGCCAAGGTGAGCACGGCGGCCACCACGCCGTTGAACGACCTGAACCTCGTCAACGCAGCCATTCCCGAGGTGCTGGCCACGGCGCAGAAGCAACCCTATGCACTGCCGACGGAAATGAGCTGCGAGGCCATGAACCGCGACGTGCGCGCACTCGACGAGGTGCTGGGCGCCGATCTCGATGCGCCCGCATCCCCCAACCACCCCAGCCTGGTGGAACGTGGCGGCGACGCCGCGGCGGGTGCGCTGCAGCGCACGGCCGAGGGCATCGTGCCGTTCCGGGGCTGGGTGCGCAAGCTCACGGGTGCCGAGCGGTACTCGCGCCAGGTGGCCGCGGCCATCGCGGCGGGCACGGCCCGGCGTGCGTTCATCAAGGGCCTGGCCGTGGCCAAGGGCTGCCGCATCGGCTGATCTCGCGCCCTGGTGGCGGCGAGCATTGCGACAGAATGCCGCCCATGAAGACCGACCGCATCGAAGACTGGCTGCTGGACATCCAGATGATGGACCCGGAGCGCCACGCCTTGCTCGAGCGGCTGCGCCGCATCGTGCTGCAGGTGAGCCCGAAGGTGCAGCAGGAGTTCAAGTACGGCGGCATCCTGTTTTCGGCGGCTTCGCCCTTCTGCGGCATCTTTTCATACGATCGCCACGTGTCGCTCGAGTTCGGACGCGGTGCCGAGTTGCCCGACAAGCACCAGGTGCTCGAGGGCGAGGGCAAGCTGCGCCGGCACATCAAGATCCTCAGCGGCAACGACCTGTTCAAGAAGAACGTGGGGGAGTATGTCGCGCTGGCGTTTGCCGCGGCTTCAAAGCCACCGGCACGGGCGGCGGGAAAGTCACCCGGCGTCGACCACAAGGCCGGCCCCAAGGCCTGATCCGCTCGCGGGAATCGGCTAACCTTCCGGCATGAAGACCTTCCACATCGAACTTCAACGCATCAAGGCCATGCACGATGCCCACGGCCTGGTGCACACTCGCGTGGATGCCACGGTGCAGACGCTTCAGTCCCGGGACGAGGACGCGGCGCCCAGCACCGTGCTGAGCATGACGGTGGAGAACGCCCGCGTGCTGCTCCTGCTGCTGAAGAAGCAACTGGCCGAGGTCGATTCGCGCAAGGCCCGCAGCCAGCGCTGATGCGCTGCGCAATGCCCTCATGGCCCAGCAGTGGCCCATCGATCCATTGCCCCATCCCGCTGTCTTGTGGCGGGGGCGCAGCCCGACGGCCCTCGCCACTCCGGCCGGACGCGCCACGGCTGCGCTAGGATGAACCGATGACGGATGTCGACGACCCCGAGCTGCTGGCGCGACGCGAAGCCGTCGGCCATGCGCTGGAGCAGGCGCGGTACACGGTGGTGTCGCTCTGGATCGTGATGTCGGCCGTGGCCTGGCTGGGGTTTCATGCCGGGCTGGTGTGGCAGCCCGGCACCTTCCTGGGCCTGGGCCTGGCCAATGGCCTGTGGCGCATGATGGCTGTGCCACGCTTTGGCGATGCCATGAAGCTGACGGCCCAGCGGGTGATGCAGGTGGAGCGCCAGGTGCAGGCCAACATGCTGTTCTCCGGCCTGAGCTGGGCTTTCGGCTCGCTCGCGATCTACCCGCATCTGGCGCCGGCCGAGGCCATGGTCTACGTGTCCATCGTGGTGGGCAACGTGTCGGCGGCGGCCTTTCTCACTTCCACCGTGGGCCTGAGCTATCCGCTGCTGGCGGTGCCGTCCATGCTGTCGCTGCTGGCCTGGGAGCTTTACCGGGGCGGCCCGAATTCGCTGCTGCTGGCGGCCTTGCTCACCGTCTACCTGGTGGTGATGCTGCGAGCGGGCAACCACCTGCGGGCCACGACGCTGCTGTCCTTTCTGCGCGGGCATGAAATGGCGCAGACCAACCGCGTGATGCAGCAGGCCATGGTCGATGCCGAGGCGGCGGCGCGCGCCAAGACCCGCTTCCTGGCCACCATGAGCCATGAACTGCGCACACCGCTGAACGGCCTGACTGCCGCCTTGGAGCTGGTGGCGCGCAGCGAGTTGCAGGCCAGCCAGCGTCGGCTGGTGGACATCGCCCGCTCGTCGGGCTCGGGCCTGCTGGCCGTGCTGGACGACGTGCTCGACTACGCCAAGCTGGATGCCGAACAGCCCACGATCCGCGCCTTGCCCACCGACCTGCGGGCCCTGGTGCAGTCGGCCATCGACCTGTACAGCGCGTCCGCCCTGGCCAAGCACCTGGTGCTGCGCAGCGAAGTCGATCCGGCCGTGCCAGGCTGGGTGCTGGTGGATGCCCAGCGGCTGCGCCAGGTGCTGCTCAACCTGGTGGGCAATGCGGTGAAGTTCACCGACCGGGGCGAAGTGCTGCTTCGGCTGCGCGGCGTGGCCGAGGGCTTGCGTTTCGAGGTGCGTGACACGGGCATCGGCATCGCGGCGGCATCGCAGGGCGAGCTGTTCGAGCCCTTCCACCAGGTGCACGCAGACAGCAACCGCAGCCACGGCGGCACCGGCCTGGGCCTGGCCATCAGCCAGCGTCTGGTGCAGGCCATGGGCGGGCACATCGATGTGCAGAGCGCGCTGGGCGAGGGTGCGTGTTTCGGCTTCACCCTGGCGCTGCCGCCGGCGCCGCAGGATCTGCTGCCGGATGCAACGGGTCAGGCCAGTGCGTTGCCGCGCTTGCAAGGGACGGTGCTGCTGGTCGAGGACAACGAAGTCAACCGGCTGCTGGCCGTCGAACTGCTGCAACTGTTGCAGCTCGAGGTGCAGGTGGCCGAGGACGGTGCGCAGGCGCTGGCCATGTTGCCGCAATGCCGCTGCGATCTGGTGCTGATGGATTGTCAGATGCCGGGCATCGATGGCTACCAGGCCACCCGCCAGTGGCGGCGGCGGGAACAGGCCGAGGGCCGCAAGCGCCTGCCCGTGCTGGCGCTGACGGCCAGCCTGATGGCCGACGACATGGATCTGGCCAGGGACGCCGGCATGGACGGTTTCCTCGGCAAGCCCTACACCGTGGAGCAACTGGCCGAGCTGCTGCAACGCTGGTTGCCGGCCCGGGCGCCGACAGGCTGAAGGGCCCGCCCTGCCTGGCCGACACGGCTGCGGCGCCGACTATCGTGGCACGACGAAGGTCGACTTCTCGTGCACCACGGCCCGCACCGCACCGGCTTCGGCCTGCGCCTCGATCTCGAACTGGATGGGCGTGACCTGGCCGCGCAAGGGGGTGGCGGCCTCGGCGGGCAGTTGCAGCCGCAGCGGCAAGGTGCCGGTCTGGCCGGACAGCAGGCTCAGCTGGGCCGCGCCAGCGAGCTGCAGGCCCGCGATGCCGGAAGCCCGCACGGTGTAGCGGCGCGCGACGCCGCTGTCGTTGTGCAGCTGCAGGCGGTAGACGTTCTCGATGCGCCCGTCTTCCACCTGCCGGGCCAGCACGTTGCGGTCCTTCAGCACGTCGACGTGGAACGGCCGGCGCATCGCCACGCTGGCCGCAAACGCCGCGCTCACCGACAGCAGCACGGCGCCATAGACCAGCACGCGCGGCCGCAGCACGCGTCGGAGCATCCGGGCCCGCGTCCAGCCACCGGCCACGCCGTTCTCGGTGGCATAGCGGATCAGGCCCTGCGGGCTGCCCATCTTGTCCATCACGTCGTTGCACACATCGATGCAGGCGGCGCAGCCGATGCACTCGTTCTGCAGGCCCTCGCGGATGTCGATGCCGGTGGGGCAGACCTGCACACACAGCGTGCAATCAATGCAGTCGCCCAGGCCTTGCGCCTTGGCGTCGCTGCCGCGTCGGCGCGAGCCTCGCGGGTCGCCGCGGCCGGCATCGTAGGTGATGATCAGCGAGTCCTTGTCGATCAGCGCGCTCTGGAAGCGCGCATACGGGCACATGTACTTGCACACCTGTTCGCGCAGCCAGCCGGCATTGCCGTAGGTGGCCAGACCGTAGAACAGGACCCAGAACAGATCCCCCGGGCCCATGCTCAGGCTGAGCATCTGAGCGCCCAGGGTTCGAATGGGGGTGAAGTAGCCGACGAAGCTGAATCCGGTGAACAGGCTCAGGGCCAGCCACACCGTGTGCTTGGCGCCCTTGCGCAGCAGCTTTTCGGCACCGGGCGCGGCCTGGTCCAGCCGCATGCGGGCCAGGCGGTCGCCCTCGAGGCGGCGTTCCACCCACAGGAAGATCTCGGTGTACACCGTCTGCGGGCAGGCATAGCCGCACCACAGCCGGCCGGCCACGGCGGTGAAGAAGAACAGCGCGAGCGCGGCCAGCACCAGCAGGGCGGTGAGGTAGATGAAGTCCTGCGGGAACATCGTCAAACCCAGCACGTGGAACTCGCGTGCGTCCAGGTCGAACAGCATCGCCGGCTGGCCGTTCCAGGTCGCCCAGGGCAGGCCGTAGAAGACGAGCTGGGTGAGCCAGACCATGGTCCAGCGCCAGCGCGCAAACCAGCCGCTCACCGAGCGTGGGTAGATCTTGGGCTGCTTGGCGTAGAGGGAGACGAACTCGTCCGGCTCGGTGCGTGCGGCGGGCAGGATGGGGATGCTGCGTGGGGGTGTCGCGGGCGGGGTCGACATGCCGCTCAACCCGCCTGGCCATCCAGCCGCGTGCGGCACAGCCAGGGGCCGTAGTGCCAGGCGTACACCGCGAAGCCGGCCGACCACAGCAGGCCGGACACCAGCACCGCGCCCGATTGCGCGGCAGGCCAGACCAGGGGCAGGAACACGCGCACCGCGGCACCGGCGATCACCAGGCCGTAGGCCCAGACATCGGCCGCGTCGGCACGCAGCGGCCGGGCCGTGTGGCCACGTGCCGTGCGCGTCATCATGCCCAGCGTGAGGGTGCCGATGGCCCCGGCGGTGAGCGCATGGATGGCCGGTGACGAGGCGATCCAGCCGGCTTCGGCCGCGGCGCGCAGCAGCAGGTGCAGCACCAGCCAACACCAAGCCACGTGCAGCACCCACACCAGCGGGTTGCTGCGCACCGCCCAGGGCCGCCACAGCGCCAGGCGGGTGGCCTGCGCGATCGCGGCTGCGGCCAGCAGCGCGGCCAGGGGCAGGCCGCGCACTTGCAGCGCGTCGGCGGCCATGATCAGCAACACGCTGCCCAGCGCCGCGCGCTCGACCAGTGCATGCCGCTGTGCGCCGGCGCCCGGAACGCCGTTGTTGGTGAACATGGGGATCACGCGGCCGCCCATCACCGCCATGATGAACAGCACCAGGTCGAGCGCCAGTTGCAGGCCCATGGACGAGGGCAGCTGCACCCAACCCGCCAGCGCCGCATGCACCAGCGCCTGCGCCAGGCCCATCATCGCGAGTGCGCCGATGAAGAAGTAGTTGCGCCGATTGCCGCCGGCCACCAGCGCGCGACCCAGACCGAGGGCCGCCAGCAGCGGGAAGGCCACGTTGACCAGCAAGGCCGCCAGCGGCCAGGGGGTGAGCACCGCCACGCGACCGGCCACCCACAGCAACGCCAATGCTTGAAGTGAGCGTCCGGTGGGCGTGGGCTGACCGCTCCAGTTGCGCCCGGCGGTGAACAGGAAGCCCACCACCACCGCCAAGGTGTAGCCGAACAGCATCTCGTGCGCATGCCACACCGGCCCGCGCCACAGGCCGGCGCCCAGCCAGCCCGAGAACTGCAAGGCCCACAGCGGCACCGACAGCGCGGCGAAACCCGCGGCGAGCAGATAGAACGGGCGAAAGCCCAGTTGCCACAGTGCCCAGCCGGCTGGCTGTGCGGGCTGGCGGTGAGGCTCCTGGAGGCGGATCAGCGGGGTGGACATGGCATTCATGCGGCGTGGCGAGCGAGGTGAAGGATGTCCGACAAGGCGCGGGGCTGGCGCACCAGGTCGGCCAGGGTGTACTGGTTCAGCACCGCATGAAAGGCCTCGGTGGCTTCGCGCAAGACGCGCTTGAGCCGGCAGACCCGGGCGATGGGGCAGGTGTTGGCGTCGGGCGCGAAGCACTCGGCCGGCAGGTCAGCGCCCTCGGCCGCGCGCACCACCGCGTCGATGCCCACGTCGGCGGCCGGCACCGCCAGCTGCAGTCCGCCGCCCTTGCCGCGCACGGTGGTGAGCCAGCCCTGGCGCCCGAGGAAGTGCACCACCTTGGTCAGGTGGTTCTGCTTGATGCCATAGGCCTGCGCGATCTCGGCCACGGTGGCACGCTGCTCGGGCCGCGCGGCCAGGTAGATGAGCACGCGCAGGCTGTAGTCGGTGAAGCTGGTGAGTTTCATGGCGGGCTGGTCTGCGAGGACGGGATTTTAGAACATGCATTTACAATGCATCTATTCTAGCCAGGCAATCGCGCCAAAGCAAGATTTAGGATGCCGCTTTCAGCGTTGCCGACGGAGCTGCCGATGCCAAGCCCTGCCCAGGACCCCGCCCGGCCGACCGGATGGTTGCGCCGCTGGTGGCCTGCGCCACTGGCGGTCGATGGTGCCGAGCGTTGGCGCATGGTGATCGGCGTGGGGCTGGGCCTGCTGGTCACGGCCCTGGTCTCGCGCGCGGGTCACGGGGGGCTCGGGCTGTCTGCCAACTGGCCCTGGCTGGCCGCACCGCTGGGCGCCAGCGCGGTGCTGGTGTTCGGCCTGCCGGCCAGCCCCTTGGCGCAGCCCTGGGCCGTGGTGGGCGGCAACACGGTGGCCGCACTGGTGGGGGTGGCTTGCACCAGCCTGCCGCTGGACGCGGCGCTGGCCGGGCCCTTGGCCGCCGCACTGGCCATGGCGGCCATGCTCGCGCTGCGCTGCCTGCACCCGCCGGGCGGCGCCGTGGCCTTGCTGGCGGTGTTGATCGGCGCATCGCACTGGCATTTCGCGTTGTTGCCGGTGGCCCTGAATTCGGCGCTGCTGGTGGCGGTGGGCGTGGCCTACAACCGTGCCACCGGGCGACGCTACCCGCACCTGCTGCAGGCCGGGTCGGCACCTGCCGCCGCCGCTGCGCCGCAGCGGTTCACCGAAGCGGACATCGACCTGGTGCTCAAGCGCTACAACCAGTTGAGCCATTTGCCGCGCGACGACCTGCGCCAATTGATGGAGCAGGCCGAACTGCAGGCCCACGAGCGCACGCTGACGACCTTGCGCTGCGCCGATGTGATGTCGGCCAACCCGGTCGTGGTCGCGGCGACAACGCCGCTGCAGGACGCCTGGGCGCTGCTGCGCCAGCACCGCATCAAGGCCCTGCCGGTGATCGACAGCACGCGCCGGGTGGTGGGCATCGTGACCCAGGCCGATTTCATGCGGCTGGCCGATCTGGAGCATCACCCCGGTGCCGATGCGCCGCTTGTCGCCGGCCGCGCCGGCGCGGCGGCGCCGGTGGCGCCCTGGCAGAACGTGGGTCAGATCATGACGCGCAAAGTGCGCGTCGCCAGCGCCGCGCGCAGTCTGGGTGAGCTGGTGCCGATCTTCTCGGACACCGGCCACCACCACATCCCGGTGATCGACGAGGGCGGCGCGCTGGTGGGCATCGTCACGCAGACCGACCTGGTGCGCTCGCTGATGCGGGTGCCGGGCGTCTGAAGCCTGCCCGGGGCGGTGCCGGCGCCGCCACGCTGCAGCGCTGCGGTTGGTCGGCCAGGTCGAGCGGGTCGCGCGATGCTGGCGGTGCGCCGGGCGATGCGTATCAGACCGAGCATCGCGTGCGCAGCGCTCGCAGGTGCTTCAGTGCCTGGTCGAAATCGAAGCGACGCAGGTGCAGGCCCAACTCGGCCGCTTCAGTGCCGTCCAGTTGGCGCAGCCCGTCGGCCAGTTCGCGGTGCAGCGCCATGGCCTGGTAGTCGCCCACGGCGAGCAGGGCATCCAGCTGGTCGAGCGACGCGGCGGGCAACTGGGCTGCCTGGGGTGCAGCGCTTGGCAGGTCGGCCCAGGCGCTGTCCGGGCTCAGGTGCTCGCCGATGGCCTGGACCAAGGTGCGCAGCCCGGCCGCCAGGTCCTGGCACGGGCCGCGCAGCGCGGCGTCGCTGGCGCCCGCGGTGTGCAAACGTTCGACGTCACCGGCCAGGCGGCTCAAGTCCTGGGCGCCGACCGATGCCGCAGCACCGCGGATGGAATGGGCCAGCGCTTTCGCGCGGCTCAGGTCGTCGCCGGTCAGCTGCGCGCTCAGCTCGGGCAGGGTGTCGACGTAGTGCTGGTGAAACTGCCGGAGCACGCGCTGGTAGATGTCCAGGCGACCACCCAGGTATTGCAGCGCCAGCGACGAGTCCACACCGGCGATCACCGGCGCGTTCGCGGCGGCTGGCGGGCCCGCGCTGGCCTGGCCGACGGGCGCGGGCGCGGCGGGCAGCGGCGATGTCTTGCGTTCGGGCAGCCAGCGTTGCAGTGCGACATACAGCAATGCGGGGTCCACCGGTTTGGCCACGTGCCCGTCCATGCCCGCTGTCAGGCAGGCGTCGCGGCGTTCGCCGAAGGCATCGGCGGTCATGGCCAGGATCGGCACATTGGCGGTCTCGGGCATCGCGCGCAGCGCGCGGGTGGCGGCCAGGCCGTCCATCACCGGCATCTGCACGTCCATCAGGATCAGGTCGTAGCCCTTGTTGCGGGCCCGGGTGATGGCCTCGGCGCCGTTGTCGGCCACGTCGACCTCCATGCCCACGGACTGCAGCAACTCCACCGCCACCTCCTGGTTCACGGGGTTGTCCTCCACCAGCAGCAGGCGTGCCCCGCCGTGGCGCAGGACAATCTGCTGCTCGATGTGGGCGATGCCGGCCGGGATGGGCACCAGGCCCGAGGCCTGCCGCCGCGGCGCACGCCCTGACAGGTCCAGTTCGCGCGAGCGCTGCATCTGCACGGTGAACCAGAATTCGCTGCCTTCGCCCTCGCGGCTGTTCACGCCCACCTCGCCCCCCATGGCTTCGGCGAGCCTCCGGGTGATGGCCAGGCCCAGCCCGGTGCCGCCGAAGCGGCGCGTCGTGGAGGCATCGGCCTGCACGAAGGAATCGAACAGGGCCGCCTGCTTGTCTGGCGCGATGCCCACCCCCGTGTCCAGCACGGCAATGCGCAGACGCACGCCGTCGGGCCCGTTGGCGAGCGACTGGCAATGCACGCTGATCGAGCCATGGTCGGTGAACTTCACCGCATTGCTGAGCAGGTTGAGCAGGGCTTGCGACAGGCGCGTGGGGTCGCCGCGCAACGCATCGGGCGCATCGTGCAGGTCGGTGGCCAGGGCCAGGCCCTTGGCCTGTGCCCGCTCGCCCACCAGCATGCAGCAGCGCACCAGCAGGTCCTGCAGCGAGAAATCGATGTCCTCGAGTTCGAGCCGACCTGACTCGATCTTGGACAGGTCAAGGATGTCGCCGATCAGCTCCAGCAGCTGATTGGCCGCATCGACCACCTTGCGCAGCCGCTCGGCCTCGACGGCGTCGTGCGCGTCACGCCGCAGCAGGTGCGTGAGGCCGAGGATGGCGTTGAGCGGTGTGCGGATCTCGTGGCTCATGTTGGCCAGGAAGGCGCTCTTGGCGCGGTTGGCGGCCTCGGCCTTGTCGCGCGAGCCCACCAATTCCTTGTTGAGCTGTTGCAGCTGCAGCGTGCGCTCGTCCACCAGCTGCTGCAGGTGGTGGCGGTGCCGCTCGACCTCCTCCTCGGCCCGACGGCGCTGCGACACGTCGCTGTGCACCACCACCGCGCCGCCGGCGGGGGTGCGCAGCGGGGTCACATTCATCTTGAACCATCGGCGCAGGTCGGCGGCCTGGCAGCTGTACTCCATGGTGAACAGCGGGCTGCGCCCCTGCAAGACCCTGGCAATGCCATCGGCGGCCTTGCTGGCATCGAGGTCGCCAGAAGCGGCCGAGGCCTGGCACACGGCGAGGTAGTTGGTGCCGATGTCGGTGCCCGCCAGCGGGTCGGCACCCTCCCGCACGTTGCAACGGGCGAATTCGCGCCAGGCGGCGTTGACGGCGAGGATGGTTCCGGCGGTGTCCAGCACGGCCAGATGGTCGAGCACGGAGTCTTCGACCGACTGCACCAACTGGGTCACTTCCCGCAGGGCCAGTTCGGCGCGATTGCGGTCGGTGATGTCGCGGGCAATGCCAAACAGTCCGATGACCTCGCCTTGCGCGCCGCGCAGCGGCCCTTTGATGGTCATCAGCGTGGCGGGCCTCTCAGCCGTGACGAGCTGTTCCTCGACGGTGATGAAGTGGCCTTCGGCCAGAGCCCGGCGGTCGTCTGCTTCGATGCGCGAGGCCTCTGCCGCGGGCAGCAACTCGGCATCGGTGCGGCCGAGCACCTGGTCGGCCGGGTGGCCCAGCATGCTGGCCGCCGGCTGGTTGCACAACTGGTAGCGGCCGCCCAGGTCCTTGGCGAAGATCGAATCCGGCGACGAGTCGGTGATCGCCCGCATCAGCGCCAGCCCGTGCAGCAGCTTGGATTGCGCGGCCTGGTCGCGCATGGCCTCTTGCAAGGCGCGGTGTTCCTGTCGCAGGTACAGGCTGACCCCGGAGGCGAACAGCGCCAGCAGGCCGGCGCCGGCGATCCACAGCAGGTCGGGCAGCGCGTCGCTGATCACCTCGCTGCGGTCGATGCGCGCCACCACATGCCAGCCGGTCCCCGTCACCGCGTGCACCACGCCGATGGAGGGCACGCCCCGGAAGTCCTCGCCTTCGAAGGGGCGGTTCAGCGGAACCTCGCCGCGCATGGCGCGTGCGGCGAGCAGCTTGGGCGCGGACAGTGGCAAGGGCAGTTGCCCATGCACGCCGATCAGCTGATCGCCTTCGCGTCGCACCAGCACCGTGGTGCCGCTTCGGCTGGGCACGGGCCAAGCCTGGAGGATGGCCTGCAGGCTGTCGCCAGCGTTCACGCGCAAGGCCACCGCCGCGGTGGGTGGGTGGCCGGTACGCAGCAGCGGCGCGACCACGTCGAGGATCGGCACGTCGGGCTGGCCCGGCAGGGGCTGGATCTCGGTGTGCATGGCCTCGCCCGTGGCCATGGCCTTCAGCGCCGCGGCCTTCAGCCCGGGCAACACCGGGCCGGCGGCCGCGGGGGCCAGTTCATCCAGCACGATTTCACCGTCCTGGTCGAGCACGCGCACGCTCTGGTCGCCGAAGGATTGGCGCAGATCGACCAGGCGCGCGAGCAACTGGTCGCGGGCGGACTGGTCCCTGTCCTGCCGCCAGCGTTGGTACTGGGTGGCCCACAGCATGCTCGTGCTGACGAAGCGTGCGTGCGACAGGCGTTCGCCGATCCAGGTGCCGACCTGTGCAGCGCGCAGGTCGGCCACCGCCACCAGACGGGCCTCGTGCTCGGCGCGTTGCGCCTGCAGGCTGTAGGCCAGCAGGCCGGCCGTGAGCGCAATGATCCCGGCCGCCCAAGGTGCCCAGGCACGGACGAGCGGCGCCAAGCCCCCTTGCGGCGGGTCCAGTGGCCACGGCGTGGGCGCGCGGTTGGGCAGGCCGCGCACCAGACCGTAGAGCAGGGCGGCCGTCAGGGCCACGAAGGCCCAGCCCTTGAGTGCACTCAGGCGCACCAGCAGAACCTGGTCACTGACCAGGTGCGCCAGCAGCCAGTCGGAACCCAGGATCCAGGCCGCGCCCAGCGCGCCATAGGTCAGTGCAACGCGCAAGGCCCCGCGGTGGGCAGGGCCGTGCGCGGGCCGCGACGCGCTCATTGGGCGCCCGGTTCCTGTCCCGGTGGGGCTTCGTCGCGGTGCTGTCGGGCGATGGCGCAGAACTCGTCGTAGCAGGCCACGAAGGCGTCGACGATGTCGGGGTCGAAGTGTGTGCCGCGGCCTTCGACGATGATGTCGCGCGCCCGGCCGAACCCAATCGGGGCCTTGTAGACCCGGCGCGCAATGAGCGCGTCGAACACATCGGCCAGCGCCATCAGCCGGGCGGCCAGCGGGATGTCGTCGCCGGCCAGACCGTCGGGGTAGCCCCGGCCGTTCCAGTGCTCGTGGTGGTGGTGGGCGATCTGCTTGGCAAAGCGCAGGAACTCCACCGGCTGTTCGGCATCGCTCTCGGCCCGTTCGATGGCATCGGCACCCTGTTTGGCGTGGGTCTTCATCACGGCCCATTCGTCGGGGGTCAAGGGCCCGGGCTTGAGCAGGATCTGGTCCGGGATGCCCACCTTGCCGATGTCGTGCAGCGGTGCCGAACGGGCGATCAAGGCGATGGTGTGCTCGTCCAACACGCTCGAAAAGCGCGGGTGGTGCTTGAGCTGCTGCCCCAACTTGCGCACATAGGCCTGCGTGCGCAGCAGATGGTTGCCGGTTTCGTTGTCGCGCGTTTCGGCCAGACGCGCCAGCGCGCGAATGCTCACCTCCTGGATCAGCAGGTTCTCGCGCATGCGGCTCTGCACCTCGTCTTCGAGTTCGCTGTTCAAGCGGCGCAGACGCTGGCGCGCACGCGACAGTTCGAGGTGGGTGTGGATGCGCGCCAGCACGATGGCCGGCCGCAGCGGCTTGGTGATGTAGTCCACCGCGCCCAGCATCAGGCCGTGCTGCTCGTCCTCGGTGGCCGACAGCGAGGTGGTGAAGATGACCGGTATGTCGCGCGACTGCGGCGCTTCGCGCAGGCGCTCCAGCACCTGGTGTCCGCTCATGCCCGGCATCATCACGTCCAACAGCACGAGATCGGGCCGCGGCTCCTGCAACACCATCTGCAGCGCGCGGGCGCCTGAATTGGCGGCACGCACCTGGTACTGGCCGTGCAGCAACTCGCACAGCACGGTCAGGTTCTCGGGGTTGTCGTCGACAACGAGGATGGTGGAGGGAGTCAAGGCGTGCAGTGCGGCAGCAGGCTGGACCGAAGGTGCGGGGCGCCAAAGGCGGGCACCGGCGTTGGAGCCCAAGTGTTGCCCGGCGAGGTCCAGAGCATCGCCGAAATCGAGCCTGCACTGGCATGCTTTATATCAAGGTCTGGTGAGCTTGACCTGTCGGCTGGCATCGTCGGCATCCGGGTCTTTCCGGATTTCCGGCACTCTCAGAGTCGATAAGATTGTTAACAATGTGATCGTTAACTGCTTGCGGTCGATGGTCGAATCGTCTCCGAAGGGTGCGCGCATGCGAATCGAATCCGAAGTCACCGGTGTGGTGTGCCGCGTCGAGGCCCAGCCCGGCCAGGTGGTTGCCGAGGGCGACACCTTGTTGCTGGTGGAGTCGATGAAGATGGAGATTCCCATCTGCGCCGATCGTGCCGGCACGGTGGCCGAAGTGCTGGTGGCCGAGGGCGACATGGTCAGCGACGGCCAGGTCGTGGCGGTGTTGCGGTGACCGCGCAGGCCGTGGCGTGAAGCCGTCCGACATCGATCCTGGTCTGCTCTCGCGCTGGGAAGGCGCGGTGGCCTTCCGCCTGTTTGCCGATCAGCCCACGCCCACGCTGACGGTGCCCGAGCAGATCGCCGCCCAGGTGGGCGAGCGCATCCTGGACGGGCGCCTCCAGCCCGGCGAGCGCATCGCCGAGCAGGAGTTGGCCGATGAGTTCAAGGTCAGCCGCGGGCCGGTGCGCGAGGCCATCCGCGTGCTCGAACGCGAAGGCCTGGCCACGGTGCTGGCGCGCCGTGGCGCGATCGTCACCGAGTTGTCGGCGGACGAGTTGCGCGAGCTCTACCAGATCCGAGCCGGCCTGTTCGACATCGTGGCGCGCCAGGTCGCGGCGACGCGTCCGCCGGAGCTGTTGGCCGTGCTGCGCGCCGGCATGCAACGCCTGGACGCGCTGGCCGTCTTGCCCGACGGCGGCGATGCCTATGCCGAGACCACCTACCGGCTGCTGATCATTGCGGCGCGCTTCTGCGGCAACCAGCGCCTGCAGCGCATGTTGAGCGCCTTGTCGCTGCAGACCCTGCGCTACAGCAAGCTCGGCCTGGCCAGTGTGGAGCGGCGCCAGCGCTCGGCGCGACTGTGGCGCCAGGCCATGGTGGCGCTGGATCGCGGCGACGCCGAGCGCCTGATGACCCTGAGCCGCCAGCGCATCCACGAATCGGGCGAGGAGGCCGTGCGCCGCCTCGCGGAGGACCACGCATGAACCGCACGCGGCCACTGGCCGACCTGAAGGTGATCGAGATCTGCACCACGATCGCCGGGCCCGCCTGCACGCGGCTGCTGGCCGACTTCGGCGCCGACGTGATCAAGATCGAGCCGCCCGAGGGCGACCCGGTGCGGCAGATGGGGCAGCACGTGGACGATGTGCCGCTGTATGCCGCGTCCATCCTGCGCAACAAGCGCTCGGTGGTGCTGGACCTCAAGCACGAGCAAGGCCGGGCCATCGCGCACGAGCTGATTGCGCAGGCCGACATCCTGGTGGAGAACAACCGGCCCGGCGTGATGGAGCGACTGGGCTTCGGCTACGAGCTGCTGTCCGCACGCAATCCCGGGCTGGTGATGGTGCGCATCAGCGGCTACGGGCAGACCGGGCCGTACGCGCAGCGGCCTGGTTATGGCGCCATCTGCGAAGCGGTGGGCGGCGTGCGCCACCTCACTGGCGACCCGGACCGCCCGCCGGCCCGCGTGGCGCTGGCCACCACCGACTACCTGTCGTCCGTGTACGCCGCCTTCGGCGCGGTGACCGCCATCCACGAGCGGGCGCGCTCGGGCCTCGGGCAAGTGGTGGACGTCGCGCTGTACGAAGCCGCCTTCACGCAGATGGAGCCGGTGGTCCCCGCCTACGAAAAGCTGGGCAGGGTGCCCAAGCGCGAAGGCCCCAACCTGCCCTCGATGGCGCCCAACAGCCTGTACCCCACGCGCGATGGCCACTACGTGCTGATCGCGGCCAACAGCAACCCGACCTACGAGCGCCTGGTGAAGTTGATGGACCAGCCCGGCCTGCTGACCGACCCGCGCTTTGCCAACATCCGCTCGCGCGGTCTGCCCGAGCACATGAAGGCGTTGGACACGATCATCGGCGAATGGACTGCGGCCTTCGACGGCCCCGAACTCGAACGCCGGCTGCTGGCCGCCGAGGTACCTTCCACCCGCGTCTACACCATCGCCGACATCTACGCCGATCCGCAGTTCGCGGCACGCGAGATGCTGCTGCAGGTGGCGCACCCGCAACTGGGCCACACCACCCAGGCCGGCGTCGTGCCGCGCCTGTCGGCCACGCCCGGCGCGGTGCAACACACCGGCCCGGCCCTGGGGGCCGACACCGAAGCCGTGCTGCGCGACTTGCTGGGTCGCGACGCGCAGGCCGTGGCCAAGCTGGCGGCCGGCGGGGCCGTGCGTCTGACTTCCTGAACGGAGCACTTCACCATGTCCATCCTCCTGCGCGGCGCCGTGGCGCTGCTGGCCCTGCTTTCGGCGCTCGCGCCGGCCCAGGCCGACTGGCAGCCCACCGAGCGCATCAACTACCTCATCGGCGTGGCGCCCGGCGGCACGGTCGACCTCTATGCCCGCGGCATCAAGGACCAACTCGATGCGCAGAAGCTGGTCAACGGCCAGACCGTGGTGGCCGAGAACAAGGTGGGCGCGGGCGGGGTGCTGGCACTGCAGGCGCTGCAACAGAAGGCCGGCAATGGGCATTGGCTGGGCACCTTCCACACCGGCGCCATCGCCGGGGCCGTCACCGGCCTGATCAAGGCCGATGTGCGCGAATTCCCGCCCGTGGCGATGATGGTGGAGGAGACCTCGGTGGTGGCCGTGCGCGCCGACTCGCCGCTGAAGAACGCCGCCGACCTGGTGGCGGCGCTCAAGGCCAACCCGGCCTCGCAGCGCATCGCCGTGGCGCCGGCGCTGGGGCAGAACACGCACCTGGCCATCGCCAAGCCCCTGAAGGTGGCCGGCGTGGCCATCGACAAGCTCACCATCGCTCCGTTCCGCTCGTCGGGCGAATCGGTCACGGCCCTGATCGGCGGGCATGTGGACGTGGTCTCGGCCACCGCGCCGGTGGTGGTGCCGCAGGTGGCGGCGGGGCGGCTGCGCATCATCGCCACCGCCGCGCGCGAACGCGGCATCGGCCCCTTGGCCGAAGTGAAGACCTGGCGCGAACAGGGCGTGGCGGCCGACTACGTCAGCTACAACGGCGTGCTGCTGCCGCCGGGCGCCACGGCAGACCAGTTCAAGTTCTGGGAGGCGGCGCTCAAGCGTGTGTCGCAGAGCCCGGACTGGATCGCGATGGTGGAGAAGTCCGGCAACAAGGCCATCTTCCGGGGGCACGAGGATTCGATGCGCTACATGCAGGCCGAGTGGAAGTCGGCGCTGGAGCTGGCCACCGAGCTGGGCCTGGCTGCAAAGTGACACACCAAATGAGCGAACCAACCACGTGCTCCAGGGACTTTGCCGCGGACGGCGAATGGGCAACGGAGCTGGCCGAGCTGGCCGCGCGTCGCGCACAGGGTGCGGCGATGGGTGGCCCGGAGGCGCTGGCCAAGTTCCGCGCCAGCGGGCGCATGAATGCGCGCGAACGCATTGCGGCGCTGCTCGACCAAGGCAGCTTTCGCGAGCTGGGCCGCACGGCGGGCAAGGGGCACTACGACGCCGCCGGGGTGTTCCAGCGGCTGGACCCCACCAACGCCATCGTCGGCACGGGCCGCATCGCGGACCGCAAGGTGGCGCTGCACGTGGACGACTTCAGCATCCGCGCCGGCTCGTCCGAGGCCACCATCGCCGACAAGTGGATCTACATCGAGCGCCTGGCCCACCAGTTGCGCATGCCCATCGTGCGCCTGGTGGATTCGGCCGGCGGCAGCGTCAAGTTGCTGATGCAGATCGGCGGCACCAAGATCCCCGAGTACCCCAGCTGGCCCGCCAACGAGCTGCTCAAGACCGTGCCGGTGGTCGGCGTGGCGCTGGGCGCGTGTGCCGGGCAGGGCGCGATCAAGGTGCTCTCGTCGCACTTCTCGGTGATGGTGCGCGACCAGGCGCAGGTGATGGCGGCCGGCCCGCACGTGGTGCTGCAGGCCTATGGCCAGCAGATCGACAAGAACGAGCTCGGCGGCCACAAGGTGCACCGCAAGAGCGCGCTGGTGCACAACGAGGCGGTGGACGAGGCCGATGCGCTGGCCCAGGTGCGGCGCTTCCTGGCCTACCTGCCGAGCAGCGTGCACGAGCTGGCGCCGGTGCTGGCCTGCAGTGACGATCCCGGCCGCGCCGACGATGCGCTCAAGGACATCATTCCGCGCGACCGGCGCAAGATCTACGAGCCGCGCCGCATCCTGGAATCGGTGTTCGACCAGGGCTCGCTGTTCGAGATCGGCCGCTGGCAGGGCGGTTCGGTGGTCACCGCCTTCGCGCGCCTGAACGGCGTGCCGGTGGGCGTGATCGCCAACGACCCCAAGGTGCAGGGCGGAGCGATGACGCTGCCCGCGGCCTACAAGATGGAGCGGCACGTGGACCTGTGCAGCCTGTTCCGCCTGCCGGTGGTGAACTTCGTCGACCAGCCCGGCAACCAGACCGGCCTGGAGGCCGAACTGAGCGGCACGCTGCTGGGTGCCACGCGGGTGAGCCACGCGCTGCACGAGAGCCGCTCGCCCTGGGTGTCGATCCTGGTGCGGCGCTGTTTCGGCATGGCCGGCGCGCTGCATGCGCCCAAGTACGGCGAGCGGCTGAACCACCGCTTCGCCTGGCCCTCGGCACGTTGGGGCTCGATCCCCATCGAAGGCGGCGTGATGGCCGCGCACAAGAGCGAGATCGAAGCCGCGCCCGACCCCGCTGCCAAGCGCGGGGCACTGGAGGCGCACTACCTGAACATGACCTCGCCGTTTCGCACGGCGGAGAAGTTCGGCATCCTCGACATCATCGATCCGCGCGAGACCCGCGGCGTGCTGTGCGACTGGGTCGAGGACGCCTGGCGCGTGGTGCGCGGCGATCTGGGTCAGGCCGCCTGAGCCCAGGGAGCGGCCGCCCAGGCAGCACGGGCCGGTGCGCTGCCGCGACAATGCGCAACCATGGATCCACACCTGCTGGCCGTCGACTGGGGAACCTCGTCCTTGCGTGGCGCGCTGCTCGATGCGCAGGGCCGGGTGCTCGACGAGCGCCGCGCCGATCGCGGCCTGCTCAGCATCGAGCCCGGCACCTGGGGCCAGGTGTTCGAGCAGCATTTCGGCGCCTGGCTGCGCCAATGGCCATCGATGCGCTGCCTGATGGCCGGCATGGTGGGCAGCCGCCAGGGTTGGGTGGAGGCGCCCTACGCCGATTGCCCGGCAAGCCCTGCGGACCTGGCGCGCGGCCTGTGCTGGGTGCAGCCTGGCCGCGTGGCCATCGTGCCCGGCCTGCGCTGCGTGCGCGATGGCGTGCCTGACGTGGTGCGTGGCGAGGAGACACAGGCCTTCGGTGCGCTGCAGCTGCTGGGGCTGACCGATGCCATCCTGGTGCTGCCCGGCACGCACAGCAAGTGGGTGCAGGTGGCGGATGGGCGCGTGCAGCACTTCAGCACCCACATGACCGGCGAGTGCTATGCGCTGCTTCGGCGGCAGTCGCTGCTGGCGCGCAGCCTGCCGGCCGAGGACGGCCCGCTGCGGCCGGCCGACTTCGATGCCGGCGTGGCCCGCGCGCAGCAGCCTGGTGGCCTGCTGCACCACCTGTTCGGCGTGCGCACCATGGCCCTGTTCGGGCAGCGCTCGGACGCGTCCTTGGCGTGCCATTTGTCCGGCCTGGTCATTGGCGAGGAGCTGCGGGCGCAGCTGGCGATGCAGGCCGTTCCGGCCGCTGCCCGGGTGGTGGTCATCGGGTCGGACGCACTCGTCGCCCGCTATCAACGCGCCCTGGCCAGCCTGGGCGTGGAGGCCGTGACCGTCGGCGCCGAAGCCGGCTGGCATGGATTGCTGGCGTTGGCCGCCACAATCGACCAATGAACTCCAACCAACCGGACGGCCCCGCACTGCAGGCCCTGCAGCAGGCGCTGCAGGGCCTGCCGCTGGTGGCCATCCTGCGCGGCATCACGCCACGCGAGGCCCTGGCCGTGGGCCAGGCGCTGGCGGACGCGGGCTGGTTGGTGATCGAGGTGCCGCTCAATTCACCGCAAGCGCTGGACAGCATCGCGGTGCTGGCCCGCGCCTTTCCGCTGGCGCTGGTGGGGGCCGGCACGGTGTTGCGCGTGGATCAGGTGGCGGCGGTGGCCGGGGTCGGCGGGCGACTGATCGTGTCGCCCAATGCCGAGCTCGAGGTGATTGCCGAGGCGCGCCGTCGCGGCCTGGTGTGCCTGCCTGGTGTGGTCACGCCCACCGAAGCCTTTGCCGCGCTGGCGGCCGGCGCCACGGGGCTGAAGCTGTTCCCGGCCGAGATGATCTCGCCGGCCGTGGTCAAGGCCTTGCGCGCCGTGCTGCCGCCCGAGGTGCCCCTGCTGCCGGTGGGCGGCATCGGGATCGAGCAGCTGGCGGCCTATCGATCGGCCGGCGCCAACGGCTTCGGCATCGGCTCGGCCCTGTACAAGCCAGGCATGACGGCGGACGCCGTTGGTGCGCAGGCCCGGCGCTTCGCCGAGGCCTGGCGCGCCCCTCGGCCCGGCGCGCTCAGCGGCTGACGCGCGCCATGTCCTTGCAGGTCGATGGCCGCCGGCCGGCGGGCATGCGCTGGTTGCTGCTGGCCACCATGGCCACCTGGGGCCTGAACCTGCCGGTGATGAAGCTCTTGCTGCCGGTGTTCGGCACGCTGGGCACGTCGGTGCTGCGCATGACCTGCGGTTGTGCGCTGTTCTCGATGGTGGCCTGGTGGAGTCGCCGCGCCTGGCCGCGCCTGACGGCACGGCAGTGGGGAGCGCTGGCCCTGTGTGGCGGCATGATGGTCTACGCCAACCAGATCTGCCTGATGCAGGGCATGCGCCGCACCACGGCCACCAACGCCTCGCTGATCATGGCGCTGAACCCGCTGCTGTCGTCGCTGCTGGCCGCGGCCGCCCTGGGCGTGCCCATCACGGGCGTGCGCTGGCTGGGTCTGGCCCTGGGCTTCGGTGGCGTGGCGCTGGTGATCCTGCACCGGCCCGACGCGGCGCTGGGCGGCGGTGGCCTGGGCGATCTGTTCGTGCTGGGGGCGGTGGCCACCTGGGTGGCGGGCGGGGTGATGTTGCAGCGCTTGTGCCGGCCTGGCGCGGCGGGCGAGGCCGCACCACGCGCCATGGACACCACCGACGCGAGCTGGGGCCTCAACCTGGCCGGCCTGGCCATGCTGGCGCTGCATCTGGCCTTGTCTGGCGAGGCGGTGCCTGCGCCGGGCGCCACGGTCACCTGGGGGCTGGTGGCCCTGCTGGTGGCCTCGGGCCTGCTGGCCACGGCGGTGGGTGGCCTGGTCTGGAACCGCGCCGTGGTGTTGCTGGGCGTGGCACACACCTCGCTCTACGTCTATTGGGTGCCGATCTTCGGGATCACCTTCTCGACCTTGCTGCTGGGCGAGCCGCTCACCCTGTGGCACCTGCTGGGGCTGGCCATGGTGCTGGGCGGCACCTGGCTCGGCACCCGGCGCTGAACGCCGCGGCGTGCCGCCCGCTCAGGGCGCTGCGCGAGCGACCACAATACACACCCTGTCAACGCCCACCATCGCCAGGAGCCGATCCATGAGAGGGACCTTCGTCCGCCGCCGCCACATCGTCCGCATTGCCGCATGCCTGGGCCTGGGCCTCGGCCTGCAGGCGCAGGCCCAGCCGGAGAAAACCCTCACGCTGGCACTGGCGCGCAACGCCATCACGCCGGGCGAGGAGACCTTCACCTACGCGGTGCCCAAGCAGATGGGCTGGTTCAAGCGCGAAGGCCTGTCGGTGGGCCTGCTCAAGACCAATGGCTCGACCGCGGCGCTGCAGGCCGTGGCCAGCGGCAGCGCGGACGTGGCCTATGCCTCGTCGCTGAACATCGCCGCCGCCATCGACAAGGGGGTGCCGGTGAAGGCCTTCGCCGGCATCACGGTGCAGTGGCCGTATTTCATCGGCGTGCCGCCGGGCTCGCCGATCAAGAAGATCGCCGACCTGAAAGGCAAGCGCGTCGGTGTGATCAGCCTGGCCTCGGCCTCGTATGCCGATCTGCGTGCCAACCTGAAGATCGCCGGATTGACCGAGGCCGACGTGAGCGTGGTGCCCGTGGGCGCCGGCGCGCGCGCCGCGGCCGCGCTGAAGGCGGGCGAGGTCGATGCGATCGACAGTTATTCGGACTCGTTCACCGTGATGCAGCAAAACGGCGTCAACCTCACGCTGCTGGCGCGCCCGGCGCAGATGGCCAAGCTGTTCAGCGTGACCATGGTCACCAGTGCGGCGATGCTCAAGAGCAACCCCGAGGTGCTGGCGCGTTTCGCCCGTGCCGCCTACCAGGGCATCGTCTACACGCAGTACAACCCCGAGGCCGCACTGAAGTTGAGTTTCCAGGAGTTCCCCGAGCTTGCCGGCAGCGCCAACCCGGGGGGCACCGAGGCGAAGAACACGCTCGAGGCGATGAAGATTGCGCTGGGTGACTCGATTCCCGCCGGCAACCCCGATCCCAAGGCCTGGGGCAACTGGCTCGACATCGACGCCTCGCGCTGGGAGGCGCTGCTGGCCTTCGCGCACGACACCGGACAGACCGAGAAGCGGCTGACGCCGGCGCAGGTGTGGGATGGCTCGCTGATGAAGGCGATCTTCGATTTCGACCGCAGCAAGGTCCGCTGAGCCCACTCGCACGCCCCGCTGAATGAACCGCCCCGCGGACGCCGCGGCAGCCCCGCTGCTGCGCATCGATGGCCTCGCCATGCGCTATGCGGCGCGCCGCATGTCGTCGACCCACGCGCTGGACGGCATTTCGCTGGACATCGCGCGTGGCGAGTTCGTGGCATTGCTGGGGCCGTCGGGCTGCGGCAAGACCACGCTGCTGAAGATCCTGGCCGGGCTGGTGGGCGGCTTCGACGGCACGGTGCAGCTCGATGGCCGCCCGATCGTCAAGCCCTCACTGGAGGTCGGCGTGGTCTTCCAGGAGCCGACGCTGCTGCCCTGGCGCACGGTGCTGGACAACATCCTGCTGCCGGTGGAACTGGTCAAGCTCGATCGCCAGGCCCATGTGCCTCGCGCCACCGAGCTGATGCACAAGGTCGGCCTGGCCGGCTTCGAGCACCGTTACCCCAAGGAGCTGTCGGGCGGCATGCGCCAGCGTGCCGGCATCTGCCGCGCGCTGGTACGCGACCCGCAGGTGCTGTTGATGGACGAACCCTTCGGCGCGCTCGACGCGATGACGCGCGAGTTCCTCAACGTCGAGTTGCAACGCATCTGGTGGGGCACCGGCAAGACCGTGGTGTTCGTCACCCACTCGATTCCCGAAGCGGTGTTCCTCGCCGACCGCGTGGTGGTGATGAGCCCGCGTCCGGGCCGCATCGCCGAGATCGTCGACATCGACCTGCCGCGCCCGCGCAAGCTGGCCGACATGGCGCACGAGAATGCCGGCGCGCTGCTCGAGCGCATCCGGCGGCACTTCAGCAATGGCAGTGCGTTGGAATGAGCCTGCTCGAAGGCCTCAGCCCGCGCACGCAGCAGGCCTTGCTGGTGGTCGGCGTGTTCATCGCCGTCACCGGCGGCTGGGAACTGTTCGTGTGGCTGGCGCAGATGCCGGCCTTCATCCTGCCGGCGCCGAGCCAGATCGCCTCGCAGCTGGTGTCGATGGCGCAGCAGGTGCTGTTCTGGCGCGACTTCTCGGTCACCATGCACGAGGTGCTGCTGGGCTACGCCGTGGGCATCGTGCTGGCGCTGGTGCTGGGCGTGGCGATCGCCCAACTGCCGCTGCTCGAGCTGAGCCTCATGCCCTACGTCGTGGCCTTCCAGACCATCCCCAGCGTGGCGTTGGCGCCGCTGTTCCTGCAGTGGTTCGGCTACGGCCTGGCGTCCAAGGTGGTGATGGCGGCGCTGATCGCCTTCTTCCCGATCCTGGTGAACGTGATCGCCGGCCTGCAGGCCTCGGGCCGCGACGAGATCCAGATGCTGCGCGCGTTCGGCGGCTCGCGGCTGCAGATCCTGCTCAAGGTGCGTGTGCCCAACGCGCTGCCCTATGTGTTTGCCGGCCTGGAACTGGGCGCGGTGTTCGCGCTGGTGGGTGCGATCGTGGCCGAATTCGTCGGCGCCAAGGCGGGCCTGGGCAACCGCATCCTGCAGTACAACGAGCAGTTCAACATCGCGGGCATGTTCGCGGTGCTGATCGTGCTGGCGGCGCTGGGCATGCTGATGCACGGCCTGGTGGCCTTCACCAAGCACCGCGTGCTGTTCTGGATCGAGCGGCACGACAGCGACATGTGAGCGCCGTGCTCGGGCCTGCGCACACCGGGTCCGCGCCCTGGTCAGCGCGTTGACTGGACGTGTCGATCTTGCGTTGCTCGAAGCAGCACGCGCGGGCTGGTCGAGCACGCTCAGGCGCCGCCAAGATGGAACTGCAGCGGCGCTACATTAGGGCATGAGTTCATCGGCCCATGGTGCAAGAACCAACCTCGCCCGCATCGCATGCGATGCAATGATCGAGCGGGGCCTGGAGCCCGAGTTTCCCGACGCGGTTCGGCGTGAACTGGCCGCCATCGCCGGGCCGGCAACCGAGGCCGACGCGCGCATCGTCGATCTGCGCGCGCTGCCCTGGTGCTCGATCGACAACGACGACTCGCTCGACCTCGATCAACTGACCACCAGCCAGGCGCTGGCCGAAGGTGCGGTGCGGATCCGCGTGGCCATCGCCGATGTCGATGCACTGGTCAGCAAGGGCTCGGCGATCGACGGGCACGCGCGCCTCAACACCACCTCGGTCTACACCTCGGCGAGGGTCTTTCCGATGTTGCCTGAGCGCCTGTCGACCGACCTCACTTCGCTCAACCCCGGCCAGGACCGGCTGGCGCTGGTCACCGAGATGGTGGTGGCCGACGATGGCACGGTCTCGGGCGCTTCAGTGCACAGGGCGCTGGTGCGCAACCAGGCCAAGCTGGCGTATGACGCAGTGTCGGACTGGATCATGGGGGTGGGTGGCCTGCCCTTGCCCGCCGCTGCCGTGGACGGCATGGCGGCGCAACTGCGCACCCAGGACGCGGTGGCGCAACGCCTGCGAGCGCGTCGGCACGCCCAGGGTTCGCTGGAGCTCGAGACCTTCCAGCCGCGTGCCTTGTTCGAAGGCGAGCGCGTGGTGGACATCCGCCAGCAGGAGCAGAACCGGGCACGGCAGCTCATCGAAGAGCTGATGATCGCCACCAACACCGCCACGGCCCACTGCCTGGCGAGCCGGGGCGGCGCGTCCATCCGGCGGGTGGTGCGGTCGCCCGAGCGCTGGTTGCGCATCGTGGATGTGGCCCGGCAGCATGGGGTGTCCTTGCCCAAGACGCCCGATTCCCAGGCGCTGGAGTCGTTCCTGGCCGCGCAACACCGGGCCGACCCGCTGCGCTTTCCGGATTTGTCCCTGGTCATCGTCAAGCTGATGGGCGCGGGCGAGTACGTGGTCGAGCGCGCCGGCGCCACGCCGATCGGCCACTTCGGCCTGGCCGTGCTCGACTACACGCACTCGACCGCACCGAATCGACGCTATCCGGACCTGATCACGCTGCGCATGCTCAAGGCCCTGCTGGCGGGCACTGCGCCACCTTACAGCCTGGCCGAACTCGAAGCGTTGGCGACGCACTGCTCGCAGCAGGAAGATGCGGCCCGCAAGGTCGAGCGCCGTGTGCGCAAGTCCGAGGCAGCGCTCTATCTCGAGCCGCAGATCGGCCGCCATTTCGACGCACTGGTGACCGGGCGCACCGACAACGCGATCTGGGTCCGAACGCTGGCGCCACCCGTCGAGGGCATGCTCGTGGGCCGGCTGCCCAGGCTCGACGTGGGTGAGCAGGTCCGGGTGAAGCTGCATGCGACGAATGTCGAACGGGGCTTCATCGACTTTGTCATCGCCCCTTGATGCGTTTGTGGCAGGCGCAACGGTGATGCTGCGACCCTGGTGATCAATGACCTGCGCACCAACCAGTGACGATGTGTCCGCCATTCGAGCGCAGCGAAGGCGGCCCGGTTTGAGCTCGAATCGCCGACGATCGAAGGGCGCGCAGATGAAATCGCAGACTGCAATCTCCCCAGGCGACTGGCGACGGCCCTTTCGGGGCGGCCAAATGGATTTCGCTCACAGCCACAACGCCCGCCAGGCCACAGACGCATGCGCCGCTGGCTGGAAATGATCGCAGCCGGCCAGTTGACGCGGCGCATCGCGCTGGACGCGGGCATGCACGTCTTGGCGGGAATGGTCGACCAGCTGCCGCGCATGAAGCAGCGCATGGCCGGCAGCCGCCTCATCGAGGACGTGCCCTATGCCCGCCGTGGCGAGCAGACACTGCGGCTGGACATCCTGCAACCCGAAACCGCGGGGCCGCATCCGGTCTTGATCTACCTGCACGGTGGCGCATTCGCCATCGGCTCCAAGCGAACGCACCGGGCGCTGGCGGCGGCGTATGCGGCGCAGGGCTACCTGGTGTGCAATGTCGACTACCGGCTGGCGCCGCAGCATCCGTTTCCGGCCGCCATCGAGGATGCCTGCGCCGCCTGGCTGTGGGCCGCCGACCATGCTGCCGACTACGGCGGTGACCGGCAGCGCATGGCCCTGGCCGGTGAATCGGCGGGCGCCAACCTGGCGCTGTCGGTGGTGCTGGCCTGCTGCACACCACGGCCGGAGCCGTATGCCGCGCCGCTGTTCGAACGCCAACTGCGGCCTGCGGCCGCGTTGCTGCACTGCGGCTTCCTGCAGACCAGCCTGCCGGCGCGCTACCGGCGCACCGGCGTGTCGGCGCTGTCGGCGCGCGTGGCCACCGACGCGGCAAGGTCTTACCTGGGCCCGTTCGCCGAACACCCTGGCCCCGAGCACGCGCTGGCCGATCCGCTGTGCGTGGTCGAGGCGATGCAGCCGCCCACATGCTTGCCACCGCTGTTCATCGCAGCCGGCCTGGCGGATCCCGTCGCGGCCGATTCCGAGCGGCTCGAGCGCGCCCTGGTTCGGCTGAGCTCGCCCTGCAGTGCGCACTACTACCCCGGCGAGACGCACGCCTTTCACATCATGTTCTGGCGCGAGCAGGCGCAGCGCTGCTGGCGTGACAGCTTCGAGTTCCTGCGCGTGCACCTGCGCATCGATCAAGGTCCTGCCGCCGCCTTGTGAGGGCCCAACGCGGGCGGCAGGGCGCCGTCGCGGTGCCAAGCGCGATCAGCGCGGCACGATCGGCCAGCGAGGCGCGCACGATCGGCAGGCAATTCCAAGGGATATCCGAGATTCAGCCCAGGGCAAAGCGCCTAGACTGGGCCGGTGAAGGCGTGTGCGCGTGGGCGCACGCCATACCCATGGACGAGTCCGACGCGTGTTCAAGCCAACCCGCTGTCCGGCCTGGGGCCGGAAGTCCTGGCGCGCTGCTGCCGAGCGGGGACTGACGCTGGCCGGCTGGTGCCGGATCCGCTTGGCGCCGGTGCTGGCGTGGGCCATGGTCACCGTCGTTGCCGCAGGCGCCGCGCCCGGCCCGCAGGCCGCCAGCGAGGCTGTCGCCGCTGGCCCCATCTACGGCTCCACGCCGGCCGATCCGCGCGGCCGCGCTTACCGGCTGGCCGTGCACCCGCTGCACAACCCCGTGAAGCTGCAGAAGGCCTACCAGCCGCTGATCGATCGGCTGCAGAGTGAACTGCCCGGCCTGCGATTTCAGCTCGAAGCCTCGCGCGACTACGCCGCCTATGAACGCAAGCTGCAGCAACGCGAGCCGGACCTGTTGCTGCCCAACCCCTGGCAAACATTGAAGGCCATGGAAGCCGGCTACACGGTGATCGCCATGGCGGGCGATCCGGACGATTTTCGTGGCCTGATCCTGGTGCGGCGCGACGGCGCGATCCAGCGGCCGATCGACCTGGCCGGGCAGACGGTGAGCTTCCCGTCGCCCACCGCATTGGCCGCCTGCATCATGCCGCAGTACTACCTGCACGAACACGGTCTGCTGGTGGGGCGGGACTTCAAGAGCCTGTACGTCGGCTCGCAGGAGTCGTCGATCATGAGCGTCTTCCAGCGGCGCTCCGCGGCCGCGGCCACCTGGCCGCCGCCGTGGCGGGCCTTCCAGCTCGATCACCCGATCGAGGCCGCCGAGCTCAAGGTGATGTGGCAGACCGCGCCCTTGCTGAACAACTCGGTGATGGTGCGCAGCGATGTGCCGACCTCGGTGCGCGATGGCGTGCGCCGCGTGCTGCTCGGACTGAACGACAGTGCGGCCGGGCGGTCGGTGCTGGCGGCCATGCGGACATCCCGGTTCTTCGAGTCCGACGACCAGCGCTATGCCGTGGTGCGCCACTACATCGACCGATTCGAGCGCGATGTGCGTCCAGTGGAGGCCAAGCCGTGATCGGCGCGCTGCGGCGTTGGCTGTTCGGCAGCTTGCGGCGCCGGCTGCTGGTGGGGGTGTCCGGCGTGCTGGTGCTGGCCATGGCAGGCTTCGTGGCCGATGCGATGGTGCGCCAGCGCACCCTGCTGCTGGAGCGCCAGGTGGACAACGCGCTGGCCATGGCGCACAGCGTGGCCTCGGTCTCGTCGAGCTGGCTGTTGACGCGCGATGTCTCGGGGCTGCAGGAAATCGTGACGGCGCAGCGCCGCCATCCGGACCTGGCCTTCGCGATCGTGCTGGACCTGCAGGGTCAGGTGCTCGCCCACTCGGATGTGGCCCGCCTGGGGCAGTTCGTTCGCGACCTGCCCGCGCAACCCGAAGTGCGCTGGTTTCGGCGTGATGCGGCCCTGGTGGATGTTGCAGTACCGGCCATGCTGGACGCTCAGCATGTGGGTTGGGTGCGCATCGGCATCGACCAGGGCAGTGCGCAGGTGGCCTTGCGCGCACTCGGCCGCGACAGCCTGATGTACGTGCTGGGCGTGGGCGCGCTCGGCCTGTTGCTGGCCTGGTGGTTGGCGCGCTGGCTGACGCGGGGCCTGGGCGTGATCCAGGAGACGATCGACGCCGTGCGCCAGGGGCAGACCGAGCGCCGCGTGGCGCTCTCGGGCACCGACGAGGCGGCGCGCCTGGGGGCCGAATTCAACGCCATGCTCGACACGCTGGCCGAGCGCGAGAACGAGTTGCGCGGGCACCGCCTCGGCCTGGAAAACCTGGTCGCCGAGCGCACCCACGATTTGAAGGACGCCAAGGATCTGGCCGAGTCCGCCAACCGCGCCAAGAGCGAGTTCCTGGCCAGCGTGAGCCACGAACTGCGCACGCCGCTGAATGCCGTGCTGGGCCTGGCCCAGGTGTGCCGGGACGATCCGCAGATGCCCGAAGCCGGCCGTACCCACGCGGCGCAAATCGAGGCGGCGGGCCTGCACCTGCTGGCGCTGGTGAACGACCTGATCGACCTGTCACGGGTCGAGACCGGCCAGGTGGACCTGAGCCTCGAAGCCGTGCCGGCATTGCCGCTCATCGTCGAGAGCCTGTCGTTGGTGGCCGGCCTGGCCCAGGCGCGCGGCGTGAAGGTGCTCGACACCGCCCACCTGCCCGGGCCCGTGGCCGTGCAGGCCGATCGGCGGCGCCTGCGGCAGGTGCTGTTCAACCTGCTGTCCAACGCCATCAAGTACAACCGGCGCGGCGGCACCGTGCAGGTGAGTTGCGGGCAGGGCGAGGCCGGCATGGTTCGCCTGTCCGTCATCGACACCGGCCCGGGCATCGCGCCAGGCTTGCAACCGCGCCTGTTCAGTGCCTTCGACCGGCTCGGTGCCGAGCGCGGCCAGATCGAAGGGACGGGCATCGGCCTGGTCATCACGCACCGCCTGGTGCTGGCCATGGGCGGGCGCATGGGCTTCGAGAGCAAACCGGGGCAGGGCAGCGTGTTCTGGCTGGACCTGCCACTGGCCGAGCCAGGGCCTGCCGATCCGCCGCCTGGGGCTTCGGTGGTGCTGCCGGCCGAAGTCACCGCCAGATCGATCGGCGCAGCAGCCCGGTCCGCGCGTCTGCCTCGCCCGGCGCAGCGCGACGCGTTGGTGCTCTACGTGGAGGACAACCCCGTCAACACCCTGGTGATGCAGGAGATCCTGGCGCAACGCAGCGACGTGCGCCAACGCCATGCGGCCACGGGCGAGGAAGGCCTGGCCATGGCGATCGAGGAGCCACCCGACCTGGTGCTGATGGACATCAACCTGCCGGGCATGGATGGCTACCAGGCCCTGGCCGCGCTGCGGGCCAACCCGGGCACGGCCCACATTCCGGTGCTGGCGGTCTCGGCCAATGCCATGAAGGGCGATGAAGATCGGGCCCTGGCCGCCGGGTTTGCAGGCTATGTGGTCAAGCCGGTCGATGTCGCGGCACTCCACGCGCAGATCGATGCGCTGCTGAACGGCCCGGCTTCGGCGGCCGCCCCGGCCCCGGCCCACGACACGGCCTGAGCGCAGCGGCGGTGGTCAGTCCCAGGCCGACTTCAATTGCCGGCCCAGGTCGATCGTTCCGGCCGCCGGCATGGCCACGCTGGTCAGGGCTTGGTCGGCACTGGGCCCCACCCGCTCGAACAGCGCGGCCACCCCGGGTGGAATGAAGCGGCTCAGGCCACCATAGAGGTGCCGGTCGCCCGCGCGGTGCTGTTGGCTGACATGGAAACGCAGTGGCACCATCAAGTTCAGTTGCTGCTTGGCACGTGTCATTGCCACATAGAGCAGGCGGCGTTCTTCCTCGATCTCGGCCGCGTGGCCAGTGGCCAGGTCGGCCGGCATGCAGCCGTCCACGACGTTGAGCACGGTCACCGCCGACCATTCCTGCCCCTTGGCCGAATGGATGGTGGACAGGATCAGGTAGTCCTCGTCACGCAGCGGCGGGCCGGCTTCGTCGCTGGTGGCTTGCGGCGGATCGAGCGTGAGTTCGGTGAGAAAGCGCTCGCGCGTGGGTTGCGCCGCGGCCAGTCGGGCGAGCTGGTCCAGATCGCCCAGGCGCTGGGCCGCATCGGCCTCGTGCAGGCGCCTCAGGTGCGGGGCGTACCAGTGCTGCACCGCGTCGATGTCGGCCGGCCAGGTGCTCTGCGGCTGGCACAGTGCGCTCATCAATCGTGTCAGCTCTGCCCAATCCTGCGCGGCCGCGGCGGGGGGCGCGAAGGCCTGCAGCGCGGCGGCCGGGTCGGTGGCCGCGTCCATCGCATCGAGCAGGCGCCGGGCGTGCGCCGGGCCGATGCCCGGCACCAGCAGCGCCACGCGGAAGCCGGCCATGCGACTGCGCGGGTTCTCGGCCCAGCGCAGCACCGCCAGCAGGTCCTTCACGTGCACGGCCTCCAGAAACTTCAGGCCGCCGTACTTCACGTAGGGGATCTGCCGGCGCGCCAGCTCGAGCTCGAGCGCGGCGCTGTGGTGGCTGGTGCGGAACAGCACCGCCTGCGCCTTCAGCGTGAGGCCGCCCTCGCGTTGCGCCAGCACCTCGTCGGCCACCCAGGCGGCCTGTGCCATCTCGTCGGCCACGGTCACCAGGCGCGGACGGGCCGAGGCCCTGGCGTCCGTCCACAAGGCCTTGGGATGGCGCTCGGCCGCCTGGGCGATGACGGCGTTGCTTGCATCCAGGATGGCCTGGGTGGAGCGGTAGTTGCGCTCCAGCGTCAGCACTTGCGCGGCGGGCGCGTACTGTGCGGGGAAGTCGAGGATGTTGCGCACGCACGCGGCGCGGAAGCCATAGATCGATTGCGCGTCGTCGCCCACCACGGTGAGGCCGCGGCCATCGGGCTTGAGCGCACGCAGGATCCGCGCCTGCAGGCGGTTGGTGTCCTGGTACTCGTCCACCAGGCAAAAGTCGAAGCGCGCGCCGAGGTGGGCGGCCAGGGACGGATCGGCCAGCATCTGCGCCCATGCCAGCAGCAGGTCGTCGTAGTCCAGCGAATGTTGGGCCTGCTTGTCGGCCACATAGGCGCGGAACAAGGCCTTCAGCTCGGCGTGCCACACGGCGCACCAGGGGAACCGATCGCGCAGCACCGCATCCAGCGGCTCGGCGGAATTGACGCAGCGCGAGTAGATCGCCAGGCAGGTGCCCTTGAGCGGGAAGCGCGTCTTGGTGGCGGCCAGCCCTTGCGCCTGGCGGGCCAGGCCCATCAGGTCTTCGGCGTCACCCCGGTCGAGGATGCTGAAGCCCACCGGCAGGCCCACGGCGTCGGCGTATTCGCGCAGCAGGCGCGCGCCGATGGCATGGAAGGTGCCGGCCCAGGGCAGCGCAGGCGCGCTTTGCGTGGCGCGCAGGCCGAGCGCCTGGTGCAGCATGCGGCCGGCGCGGCGCTGCATCTCCTGCGCGGCGCGGCGTGAGAAGGTGAGCAGCAGCAGGCGTTGCGGGTCGGCGCCATCCAACACCAGGCGGGCCACGCGCGAGGCCAGCGTCAGGGTCTTGCCGGTGCCGGCACCGGCGACCACCAGCAAGGGCGCATGTCCATGGTGCACCACGGCCCACTGCGCCGGGTTGAGCAAGGCATGGACGCCCGGCTTGGTCGGCAAAGCCTGCCCTGGGGCCTGCACCGGGCTCTGAGTCAGGGCCAACGGTGCCAGGGTGGCCGCCTCGGCGGCGACCGACGTGGCAGCGCCCATGGCTCAGCGGATCAAGGGGCGGGCTGCTCGGCCGCTTCCTTGCAGGAGGGTGCGCAGACCGTCTGCGCCTTGCCCAACAACTTGCGTGTCTTCAGCATCGAGCGTGGGCGGTGTTTGCCACACAGGAAGCACGACATGGTGGACCCGCCGAACGCGCCCGCCGGTGCAAACGGCGAACCCGGTGCCTTGCTGCGGTAGCGCAGTCCATCGGCTTCAATGCGGGTTTTGACCTCTTCCTTGGCCATCGATATTTTCCCTGTTCCAAATCAACAAAGGGCATTGCCCCACAGCGCCAAGGATACTGTATAAACCCTCAGCTTGATACCGGGATCGACCCCTGCCCCAACGTCGGCCCGGTTTGCAGCCTGTGATCGGCTGTCTAATTTGCGCCAAACGCGCCCCATTTTCCCATCAAGTGCGCCATGCCCACCGAACCCACCACCCTTGCCCTTTTTCCTGCGGCCCAGGTGCCCAGCGCCGCCAGCGTCAGCAGCCTGCCCGCCCAGCCGATCAGTGCCGAGGTGCTGGCCGAGAAATACGCCAAGGGTGACGAACTCACGCTCGACGATGTGCGCCGCCGCGTGGCGCGTGCATTGGCTGCCGTCGAGCCTGAAGGCCGGCGCGCCGAGTGGGAGCAGCGCTTCCTCGATGCCCAGCGCCGCGGCTTCGTGCCTGCGGGGCGCATCAACTCGGCCGCCGGCACCGGCCTGGCCGCCACGCTGATCAACTGCTTCGTGCAACCGGTGGGCGATTCCATCTCGGTGGCCGAGGACGGCTACCCCGGCATCTACACGGCACTGACCGAAGCCGCCGAGACCATGCGCCGTGGTGGCGGCGTGGGCTACGACTTCTCGCGCATCCGCCCGCAAGGCGCCTGGGTGGGCGCCACGCAAAGCCATGCCTCGGGTCCGGTGAGCTACATGCGTGTCTTCGACCGCAGCTGCGAGACGGTGGAATCCGCCGGCGCCCGGCGCGGTGCGCAGATGGCGGTGCTGCGTTGCGATCACCCCGACATCGAGACCTTCATCCATGCCAAGGACACCGGCGACCTGCGCAACTTCAACATCTCGGTGGGCGTCACCGACGAGTTCATGCGCGCGGTCGAGGCCGATGGCCCGATAGCGCTCACCCACAAGGCCGAACCCGGCCGCGAGCAGAAGGCCCAGGGCGCCCACAAGCGAGCCGACGGCCATTGGGTCTACCGCAGCCTGCCCGCCCGCCTGCTGTGGGATCAGATCATGCGTTGTACCTACGACCACGCCGAGCCGGGCGTGCTCTTCCTCGATCGCATCAACCAGGACAACAACCTCGGCTATTGCGAGACGATCAACGCGACTAACCCGTGTGGTGAGCAGCCACTTCCGAGCTACGGCTGCTGCTGCCTGGGCAGCATCGACCTCACCCATTTCGTCGCCGGGCCCTTCGAGCCCGATGCGACGTTTGACGAAACCGGATTTGCCGAGGTGGCGCGCACGGCCGTGCGCATGCTGGACAACGTGCTCGACGTCACCGTCTGGCCACTGCCGCAGCAGCACGACGAGGCGCGCAACAAGCGCCGAGTGGGCCTGGGCTTCACCGGCCTGGGCGACGCGCTGGTGATGCTGGGCCTGCGCTACGACAGCCCCGCCGCGCGCAACATGGCGCAGCGCATCTCGGCCGCGATGCGCGACGCCGCCTACGACGCCTCGGCCGACCTGGCCGCCGAGCGGGGTGCCTTCCCGCTGTTCAACGCCGATCTGTACCTGTCCAAGACCAGCTTCGTCTCGCGCCTGCCGCAGGCGCTGAAGGACAAGATCCGCGCACAGGGTGTGCGCAACTCGCACCTGTTGTCCATTGCCCCCACCGGCACCATCAGCCTGGCCTTTGCCGACAACGCCAGCAACGGCATCGAGCCCGCCTTCAGCTGGGCCTACACACGCAAGAAGCGGCAGGCCGATGGCGGCTTCAAGGAGTATGCGGTGGAGGACCACGCCTGGCGCCTGTTTCGCCACCTCAAGGGCGATCAGGCGCCGTTGACCGACGCCTTCGTCACTGCGCTGGAGATGAGCGCCGAGGCCCATGCGGCCATGGTGGCCGCCGTGGCACCGTATGTCGACACGGCGATCAGCAAGACGGTGAACGTGCCGGAGGACTACCCCTATGCCGAGTTCCAGAACCTGTACCTGCAGGCCTGGAGCCACGGCCTGAAGGGCCTGGCCACCTACCGGCCCAACAGTGTGCTGGGTTCGGTGCTCAGCGTCACTCCCGCGGCGGCACCCGCGACCACCCTGCCCGAGCCGATGCAGGTGCCGGCCGCCCCACTGGATGTCGCCGCCCTGGGTGCTGAAAACGCCGCCAATGTGCGCCTGCGGGTGGACCGCCTGCCGGCGCCGGTGCTGCAATCGCTGCGCTGGCCCAGCCGGCCCGAGATGCCCTCGGGCAACAGTGCCTGGAGCTACATGATCCGGCACCCGCATGGCGACTTCTCGCTTTTCGTCGGCGAGATGCCGGCCGAGGCCGGCCCGGGCCTGGGCCTGTTTGCCAAGAACCTGCCCTTCGAGGTGTGGGTGAACGGCGCCGAGCAGCCGCGTGCGCTCAGCGCCATGGCCAAGACGCTGTCGCTGGACATGCGCGCCAACGACGCCGCCTGGCTCAAGCTCAAGCTCGACGCGCTGGCCACCGTGGCCGAGGAGCGCGCCTTCGAGATGCCCATGCCGCCCAACGGCGAGCCGCGACTGTTCCCGGGTGTGGTGGCCGCCACGGCGGCCGTGATCCGCTGGCGCTGCGAGCAGTTGGGCGCGCTGCAGGAAGGTGGGCCCACACCGGTGCTCGATGCCATGTTCAGTCGCGAGGAGCCGCGCACCACCACCTCGGGCACGCTGGCCTGGGCAGTGGACGTGGACAACCCGGCCACCGGTGAGTCCTTCACCGTCACGTTGAAGGAGGTGTCGCTGCCCGGCCACGACGGCGTGGGCTCGATCACCCGGCCGTGCGCGATCGGCTTTTCGGGCAACTACCCGCGCGCGCTCGATGGCCTGGCGCGCCTGCTGTCACTCGACATGCGCGTCCTCGATCCGGCCTGGATCGGCATGAAGCTGCGCAAGCTGCTCAATGTGGGTGAACCGCTGGGGCACTTCATGGCCCAGGTGCCGGGCGAGCGCCGCCAGCAGGTCTGGCCCAGCACCGTGGCCTACATCGCGCGCCTGGTGATCCACCGCTACGCCATGCTCGGCGTGCTGGACGACGAAGGCCTGCCGCTGCGCGAAATGGGCATCCTGGCCGCACCCAAGACCCCGTCCATCGGCATGGCCGGTGCGTCGCTGTCGGCCATGGCCGGCAAGGTGTGCCCGGAGTGCGGCAATGCGTCCGTCATCCGCAAGGACGGTTGCGAGTTCTGCACGAACTGCGGGCACGTGGGGCAGTGCGGTTGAGGGTGCCGCCCGTGGCGATGCATTCCGGCCTCGTGCCGGCCTGCCCTGGCGCGATACTGGCGGCCCCAATGCCTGAGGTGTGCCATGCCCTCGACGCTGCAGCGACGCCAATTCATCGAGGCCTGCGGCCTGGCGCCGCTCGCCACACTGAGCGGCTGCGCCACGCCCGTTGACCTGCCGGCAGGTCAACGGGCGGCACTGGCGCCCGCCGGCCGCCTGCGCGCCTGCATCAACCTGGGCAACCCGATCCTGGCCAACCGCGACGCGGCCGGCGGGGTGGCCGGTGTCTCGGTCGATCTGGCCATGGCGCTGGCGCGCCAACTTGGCGTGCCGCTGGACCTGGTGGTGGTGGACGCCGCCGCCAAGTCGGTGCAGACCGTGCAGACCGGGCAGGCCGACATCGGCTTCTTCGCCATCGACCCCTTGCGCGGCCAGGGCATCGGCTTCACCGCGCCCTATGTGCTCATCGAGGGCGCTTACCTAGTGCGCCAGGTATCCGTGCTCACCGACAACGCCCAGGTCGACCGCAACGGCACGCGCATCATGGTGGCCCGCGGCAGCGCCTACGACCTGTACCTGTCGCGTGAGCTGAAGGCCGCGCAGCTGCTGCGCACCACCACCTCGCAGGCCGTGGTGGACCGCTTCCTGGCCGAGAACGCCGATGTGGCCGCAGGCGTGAAGCAACAGCTCGAAGGAGATGCCGCACGGTTGCCCGGCTTGCGTTTGTTGCCTGGCCGTTTCATGGTCATCGAGCAGGCGATGGGCTTGCCGCTCACGCGTGGTGAGGCCGCGCGCTCGATGTTGGCTCGTTTCGTCGAGCGGCAGAAGGCCAATGGCCTGGTGGCGCAATCGCTGTCACGCCATGGCATCCGTGGTGCCATCGTCGCGCCGTTGCGCGATTGAACTGCGGCGGCCGCTGTTGAGCGGGCCGCAGGGCGGGTGCCGTTGCCCGGCACCCGCGGCGATCAAGCGGTCGCGTTGAAGGTCTCGCCCAGCGCACTGACCAGCGAATCGATCTCGGCCCGGGTGCTGATGAAGGGCGGGGCCAGCTGGATGGTGTCGCCGCCATAGCGCACGTAGAAGCCCTTGGCCAGCATGGCCATGGCGATCTGGTAGGGGCGCTTGGCCGGCTCGCCCGGCAGCGGCGAGACGGTGATGCCGGCGGCCAGGCCGAAGTTGCGGACGTCGGCCACGTGGCGGGCGCCTTTCAGGCCGTGCACGGCGTTCTCGAAGTGCGGTGCCAGCTCGCGCACGCGCTGGACGGCGCTTTCGCTGTCGAGCAAATTGAGCGACGCAATGCCCGCCGCGCAACACACCGGGTGTGCCGAATAGGTGTAGCCATGCGGGAACTCCAGCATGTAGTCCGGCCCGCCGGCGGCCATGAAGGTGTCGTAGATCTCCTGCTTGGCGATCACCGCGCCGAGCGGCTGCGCGCCATTGGTCACCTGCTTGGCGATGTTGAGGATGTCGGGGGTGACGCCAAAGGCCTCCGAGCCGGTCCAGGCACCCGCGCGGCCAAAGCCGGTGATCACCTCGTCGAAGATCAGCAGGATGTTGTGCGCGGTGCAGATCTCGCGCAGGCGCTGCAGGTAACCCTGCGGCGGGAGGATCACGCCGGCCGATCCCGCGAAGGGCTCGACGATCACGGCGGCGATGTTGGATGCGTCGTGCAGGTTGATGATGGCCAGCAACTCATCGGCCAGCGCGGCGCCCATCGGGCCTTCGCCGGGCGGCATGCCGCGGAAGAAGCTGCCATTGGCCGGCTGGGTGTGCTGCAGATGATCGGCCTCCACGCCCTGGCCGAACAGCTTGCGGTTGGCCACCAGGCCACCCACCGAGATGCCGCCGAAGTTCACGCCGTGGTAACCCTTCACGCGGCCGATCAGGCGCGTCTTGCCGGCCTGGCCCTTGGTGCGCCAGTAGGCGCGCGCCATCTTCAGCGAGGTGTCGGCCGACTCCGACCCCGAGCCTGTGAAGAACACGCGGTTCAGTCCGGCCGGCATGCGCTCCACGATCTTGTTGGCCAGCTCGAACGAGAGCGGATGCCCGAATTGGAAGGCGGGCGAGTAGTCCAGCGTGGCCGCCTGGCGGCCCACCGCCTCGGCGATCTCCTTGCGGCCGTGGCCCAGGCCGGCGCACCACAGGCCCGACAGGCCATCGAACACCTTCTTGCCGTCCTGCATGGTGTAGTAGGCGCCGCTGGCGCTGGCCATCATGCGCGGCTTGGCCTTGAAGTCGCGGTTGCCGGTGTAGGGCATCCAGTGCGCGGCCATCCAGTCGGCGTCGGTGCGTTGCTGCAGGTGTTGGCTGTCGGTCAGATCCATGGTGGGGCTCCTGGCGAGTGTTGGGTCGGGCACGTCGATGCCTGAGGCAAATGGCGCGGTGGGCGCGATTCTGGGATTCGATGCTACTCTTGAAAATAGCAGTCGATCTCAACTTACTTAGCACTTCATGCAAGTGAAATCCCCGCGCCGGGCCGGGTCCACGCCCCCGCAGACCCCATTGGCGCCCTTGGCACGACTGGACGACGTGGACCTGCGCCTGCTGCGCGTGTTCAAGGCCGTGGCCGATTGCGGCGGCATGGCCTCGGCCGAGCTGGAGCTGGATCTGGCCATGTCCACCATCAGCCGCCACGTCAAGGACCTCGAGAGCCGCCTGGGCCTGGTGCTGTGCCGACGCGGCCGCGGCGGCTTCGCGCTCACACCCGAAGGCGAGCAGCTGTACGCTGCCACCGAGCAATTGCTGGCGGCCACCGAGGCCTTTCGCGGCAGCCTGCACGAGGTGCACCGCCGCATGGCGGGCGACCTGCACGTGGCGCTGTTCGAGAAGACGGCCAGCAACCCGCAATCGCGCATTCCCGAGGCCGTGGCGCTGTTCAGACAGGCCGCGCCGCAAGTGCGCTTGCACCTGCACGTGGGCACCATCGCGATGATCGAACGCGGGGTGATGGATGGGCAGTTCCACCTGGGCATCATCCCCGAGCACCGACGCTCCGAGAGCCTCGGCTACGACGAGCTGTTCGGCGAGACCATGCGGCTGTATGCCGGGCCACCGCACCCCTGGTTCCGCGTCGACGACCAGCGTCTGGGCTGGGCCGATCTGCGCGGCCAGGACCTCGCCGCGCTGGGCTACCACTCGCCCAACATGGTGCTCACGCACCAGCGGCGCCTGGACCGCGCGGCCACCGCGTCGGACCAGGAGGCGGTGGCGCACCTGGTGCTGTCGGGCGGCTACGTGGGCTTCCTGCCCGACCACTATGCCGAGCCCTTCGTGCGCGCCGGGCGCATGCGTGCGGTGGCGCCGGCCAAGCTCAACTACCACTGCCGCTTCTCGTGCATCCAGCGCCGCGCGCCGGCGCCGTTGCGCGTGGCACAGGCGTTTCACCAGGCGCTGCGTGAGGCGCATGCCGTGCCCGAGCACAAGGCCGCAGCGCCCGCATCGGGCCGGCCCTGAGCCGGCCGAACCCGGGCCCGCGCCGCATCGAACCTAGAATCGCTGTTGCGATGCACCTGCATTTCCTCCGCCAACTCGCACGGCGCCATTCGGCGTGGCTGCTGTGGCTCGCGCTGCTGATCCCGGTGGCGCAGGCGGCCGTGCAGGCCCACGTGCTGTCGCACGGCGTGGCTGCGCTGCAGGGTGTGGCGGCCGACGACGGCCTGCCCGCCCCCGACACGGCGCATTGCGACCTGTGCCTTTCGGCCTCGGCGCTCGGCGCCGGCGCGCTGGCGGGCCCGCCGCCGACGCTGCAGCATGCGGCTGCGCAACACGCAGCGCCGTACTTCGCACCGCACCTGGCCTGGACTGCGCCGCGGGCCTGGGCCTACCGCAGCCGCGCGCCGCCCGTTTCCGGGTACTGACGATTCCCCGCCCCATTCCCGACCCGCCGGATGTGCGTGTCGGACTGGCGATTGTCATGACCTGGAACCCACCACCATGCGAACAACCTTGTCGGCGAGCCTCGCGCTCGCCCTTGCAGCGCCCTTGGGCGCTGGCGCTCAAACCACGTCCCCGGCCGTCATGGCCGCCCCGTCCAGCGCCGACATCGCTGCGCTGAAACAGGAGATCGCGGCCATCCGCGACAGCTACGAAGCGCGCCTTCGGGCGCTGGAGCAGCGGCTGAAGCTGGCCGAGGCCGCCGCACCAGTGCCGGCCGCCGCCGCCGCGGCGCCGCCCACGGCAACGCCATTGGCCGCGCCGACCCCGGCGCCGTCGGTGGCCGCCGCCAACGCGTTCAACCCGGCCATGTCGCTGATTCTTTCGGGGGGCTACCTGCGCAGCACGCAAGACCCGTCGAGCTACCGCATCCGTGGCTTCGCGCTGCCGGCCGATGCCGAAGTCGGCCCTGGCGCGCGTGGCTTCAACCTGGCCGAGTCCGAGCTGGGCCTGTCGGCCAGCATCGACCCGTGGTGGCGTGGCGTGGCCAACATTGCGCTGCACGGCAATGACGCGGTGTCGGTGGAGGAGGCCTATGTGCAGACCACTTCGCTGGGCCAGGGCCTGACGCTGAAGGCGGGGCGCTTCCTGTCCGGCGTGGGCTACCTGAACTCGCAACATGCCCACACCTGGGACTTTGCCGACAACCCGCTGGCTTACCAGGCGCTGCTGGGCACCCAATACGCCGACGATGGCCTGCAACTGCGCTGGCTGGCGCCCACCGAGCTGTTCCTGGAGCTCAGCGCCGAGCTCGGACGCGGACGCAGCGTCCCCGGCGGCGACAGTGCGCGCAACGGCGCCGGCATGCGCTCGCTCGGCGCCCATGCCGGCGGCGATTGGGGCGACAGCCACAGCTGGCGCGCCGGGCTGTCGGTGCTCAGCGCCCAGGCGGACGGCCTGGGGCTGGTGGGCCGCGGCGAGGCGGGCGAGGATGTGGTGCGCAGCTTCAGCGGCCGCACCCGCGTCTGGATCGCCGACGCGGTGTGGAAGTGGGCCCCGGACGGCAACGCCACCCGCACCAGTTTCAAGCTGCAGGGCGAGCTGCTGCGCAGCACGCGCAGCGGCACCCTGACCGGTGAGGCGGGCGACCGCATGGCATCGCGTGCCGTGCAGACGGGCTGGTACCTGCAGGGCATCTACCAGTTCATGCCGAACTGGCGCGTGGGCCTGCGCACCGAACGCCTGAACCCTGGGGCGCCGGAAGAAGGCTGGGCGGCCGCCGCGCGTCGGCCCGCGAAGGACACGCTGATGCTGGACCACAGCCCCAGCGAGTTCTCGCGCTGGCGCCTGCAGCTGGCCAACGACCGCGCCCGCGACGGCGCGGCAGATCGGCAGATCACGCTGCAGTACCAGATGAGCCTGGGCGCGCACGGCGCCCACGGCTATTGATTCGATGATTCGGAGGAACACACCATGACGATCCGAAAGACCTGGATGACGCTGTTGGCCGTGCCAGCCTTGCTGGCTGTCTCGCCCGCCCACGCCGCGCTGCGCGTGCTCGCCTGTGAGCCCGAATGGGGTGCACTGGCCCAGGAGCTGGGCGGCCCGCTGCTCGAGGTGTCGGTGGCCACCGGCGCCCTGCAGGACCCGCACCAGATCCAGGCCAAGCCCAGCCTGATCGCCCGTGCTCGCAATGCCGACCTGGTGCTGTGCACGGGCGCCGAGCTGGAGGTGGGCTGGTTGCCGGTGCTGCTGCAGAACTCGGGCAATGCCAGGGTGCAGGCCGGCCAGCCGGGACATTTCCTGGCCGCTGACTTCGTGCGCAAGCTCGACGTGCCGGCGCAGCTCGATCGCTCGCAGGGCGACGTGCACGCCGGTGGCAACCCGCACATCCAGACCGATCCGCGCAACATTGCGCTGGTGGCCAAGGCGTTGACCGAACGACTGGCCCAGGTGGACCCGGCGCATGCGGCCGACTATGCCCAGCGCCAGGCCGATTTCGCCCAACGCTGGCAGGCCGCGATGGCGCGCTGGTCCGCGCAGGCCGCGCCGCTCAGGGGCTTGCCGGTGGCCTCGCAGCACAAGGCCTTCGTCTACCTGTACGACTGGCTGGGCCTGAAGGAAGTGGCCGTGCTCGAACCCAAACCCGGCGTGGAGCCCACGGCCTCGCACCTGCAGACGGTGCAGACCGCGCTGAAGGCCACGCCGGCGCGCATGGTGCTGTATGCGGCCTACCAGGACCCGAAGCCGTCCGATTGGCTGAGCAAGAACGCCGGCGTTCCCACCGTGAAGATCCCCTTCACCGTGGGCGGCACCGAAGGCGCGAAGGACCTGTTCGGCCTGTTCGACGACACGCTCTCGCGCCTGCTGGCTGCAGCCAAGGCTGCAGCGGCCAAACCATGAACGTGAGCGCGCTCGACTGGGGCATCCTGGGCCCCGCGCTGGTGGCTGGCCTGCTGGTGCTGGCCACCCATGTGCCGCTGGGCATGCAGGTGCTGGACCGTGGCATCGTCTTCATCGACCTGGCCATCGCGCAGATCGCCGGCCTGGGGGTGATCGGCGCCGATGCCCTCGGCCTGCCCGAGGGCGGCTGGGCGGTGCAGGCGGCCGCAGTGGGCGCGGCCTTGCTCGGTGCCTGGTTGCTCACCTTCACCGAGAAGCGCGCCCCGCAGCAGCAGGAGGCGCTGATCGGCGTGATGTTCATCCTGGCCGCGTGCGGCGGCATCCTGCTGCTGGCCGGCAACCCGCATGGCGGCGAGCACCTGAAGGACCTGCTGGTGGGCCAGATCCTGTGGGTGAATGCCACGCAGCTGGCCTGGCTGGCGGCGGTGTCGGCGCTGCTGCTGCTGGCCATGGCACTGGGCTGGGTGCGGCGCCTGGGGCGCTTCGGCTTCTATGCCGTGTTCGCGCTGGCGGTGACGGCCTCGGTGCAACTGGTGGGCGTGTACCTGGTGTTCTCCAGCCTCATCATCCCGGCGCTGGGCACGCGCGGCCTGGTGGGTCGGCGGCGGTTGCTGGTGGCGGGTGTCATCGGTGCCGTGGGCTATGCGTCGGGCCTGGCGCTGTCGGCGATGTGGGATCTGCCGTCGGGCGCGGTGATCGTTTGGGCATTGGCCTTCTGCGCATTTGCCAGCGCGATGGCGCTCGGGCAATCCGACAATCGTCACCCCGATGCCCATGGCCGCTGATTGACCGACGACCACGCCTTCACCCGATCGCTGCGCCTGATGGGCCTGGCGGCGTTTGCCGCGATGGCCTCGATGCGCTGGTGCGATGCGATGCTGCCGGCGCTGTCGACCGAGTTCGCCGTCACGCCGGGGCAGGCGGCGCAGGTGGTGGCGGCGTTTGCCTTGTCCTACGGCGTGATGCAACTGGTGTATGGGCCGCTGGGCGATCGGCTGGGCAAGCAGCGCCTGGTGTCCCTGGCTGCACTGGCCTGCACCTTGGGATCGGTGGCCTCGGCCCTGGCGCCCAGCCTGGGCTGGCTCACCGTGGCGCGCGCCCTGAGCGGCGCCACGGCCGCAGGTGTCGTGCCCATGACCATGGCCTGGATCGGCGACCGCGTGCCCTACGAGCACCGGCAAGCCGTGCTGGCGCGCCTGCTGGGCGCCACCGTCACCGGCATGATCGCCGGGCAGTGGCTGGGCGGCGTGTTTGCCGACACGGTGGGCTGGCGCTTCGGCTTTGCGGCGGTGGCGGTGGTGTTCGGCATCTCGGGTCTGGCCCTGCAGTGGAGCCTGCGGCAACTCGCTGCGTCGGCCCACGAGCAACACGATCCGAATGGCGCGAGTTTCAGCCGCAAGGTGTTGGACGTGCTGGCCAACGCCGATGCGCGCCGCCTGATGTGGGTGGCCGGCATCGAAGGTGCACTGGCCTTCAGTGCGGTGGCCTTCATTCCCAGCCACCTTCACGCGAAGTTCGGGCTGTCGATGTCGGTGGCCGGCGGCATCGTGGCGCTGTATGGCGTGGGCGGACTGGTCTACAGCCGCAGCGCCGTGTGGCTGCTGGCGCGCATGGGCCAGTTGCCGATGGCCCGGACCGGTGGCTTCCTGATGGGCAGCTGCTGGGTGCTGCTGGCCTGGTGGCCCGATTGGCGCGTGGCGCCGCTGCTGTGCGGCGTGGGCGGCCTGGGCTTCTATATGCTGCACAACGTGCTGCAGACCCATGCCACGCAGGTCGTGCCGGCGGTGCGGGGCACGGCGGTATCGCTGTTTGCCTGCGCACTGTTCCTGGGCCAGTCGGTGGGTGTGTCGCTGTTCTCCTGGGTCGTGGACCGCTGGTCTGCGGCCGTGGCCCTGTCGATCTGCGGCCCGGGCTTGATGCTGTTGGGCGTGTACTTCGCAGCGCGCACATCGCACCCCAATGCGGCGTCGCCGGTGCCCACGCCACAATCCGGCGGCAATCTGCCTCCACGCTGAGCCTGCCACGTTGTACCGACGGACCGACATGAAACCTGCCGAAACCTACGCCGACATCCGCGATGGCGTGCGCGCCCTTTGCGCCGAGTTCCCGGACGAGTACCACCGCAAGGTCGACGCCGAGCGCGCCTACCCGGCGGCCTTCGTCGAGGCGCTGACCAAGGCCGGCTGGCTGGCCGCGATGATCCCGCAGGAGTTCGGCGGCTCGGGCCTGGGGCTGGCCGAGGCCTCGGTGATCATGGAGGAGATCAACCGCTGTGGCGGCAACTCCGGCGCCTGCCACGGCCAGATGTACAACATGGGCACGCTGCTGCGCCATGGCAGCGAGGTGCAGAAGCAGCGCTACCTGCCGCCCATCGCCAGCGGCGCGCTGCGCCTGCAGAGCATGGGCGTCACCGAGCCCAGCACCGGCACCGACACCACCAAGATCAAGACCACGGCCGTCAAGCGTGGCGACCGCTACGTGGTCAATGGCCAGAAGGTGTGGATCTCGCGCATCCAGCACAGCGACCTGATGATCCTGCTGGCGCGCACCACGCCGCTGGCCTCAGTGGCAAAGAAGAGCGAAGGCATGTCGATCTTCATCGTCGACCTGCGTGATTCGATCGGCAAGGGCCTCAGCGTGCAGCCGATCCCCAACATGGTCAACCACGAGACCAACGAGCTGTTCTTCGAGGACCTGGAGATCCCGGCCGAGAACCTGATCGGCCAGGAAGGCCAGGGTTTCAAGTACATCCTCGACGGGCTGAACGCCGAGCGCACGCTCATTGCCGCGGAATGCATCGGCGACGGCCGCTGGTTCATCGACCGCATCAGCGCCTACGTGAAAGACCGCGTGGTCTTCGGCCGCCCCATCGGCCAGAACCAGGGCGTTCAGTTCCCCATCGCCGAGGCGCACATCGAAGTGCAGGCCGCTGACTTGATGCGTTGGCAGGCTTGCACGCTGTACGACGCGCGCCAGCCCTGCGGCACCCAGGCCAACATGGCCAAGTACCTGGCGGCCAAGGCCAGCTGGGAGGCGGCCAACGCCTGCCTGCAGTTTCATGGCGGATTCGGTTTCGCCTGCGAATACGACGTCGAGCGCAAGTTCCGCGAGACGCGCCTGTACCAGGTGGCACCGATCTCGACCAACCTGATCCTGAGCTACGTGGCCGAGCACGTGCTGGGCCTGCCGCGCAGTTTCTGAGCGCCCCAAGGACGCCGCCAGTCCCACCGAGCGCTTGCACCGGGGGCGACCAGGTGCCGGTGGCCATCCCCGCGCAGGCCAATCGGTTGGGATGCCGCCGCGAAGGCCGAGGGATCGACCGCATGGTCCAGGTGCCGCGACTGCGGCACAGTGGGGGCTTTCGCCACCCAACCGAATCCCACGCCATGCGCCGTATCGCACCTGCATCTGCATCTGCACCTGCCCTTGCCCAGTCCCTGCTCATGGTCGCGTTGGCGGCCGGCTTCGGTCTGTCCGCCCATGCGGCCGACGAGAAGATCCTCGCTGCCGCACGCGAGGCGCAGCCCAAGGTGATCGAGGCCTTGCGCGAGATGGTGGCCATCGAATCGGGCACCATGGACCCCGCTGGCCTGGCCAAGATGGCCGACGATGTGGAGCGGCGCCTGAAAGCGCTGGGCGCCGCGGTGGAGCGCCGCAAGACCAGCGCCGGCAACAGCGACGTGCTGGTGGCCCGCTTCACCGGCACCGGCAGACGCAAGCTGATGCTGTTGGGCCACATGGACACGGTCTACTGGCCGGGCACCATCGAGAAGCAGCCGTACAAGCAGGAGGGCAACCGCCTCTACGGCCCGGGCATCGCCGATGACAAGGGCGGCATCGCCGTGATGCTCCACGCGGTGGATCTGCTGCACCGCAGCGGCTGGCGCGACTACGCGCGGCTCACGCTGCTGTTCAATGGCGACGAGGAGTCCGGCTCCAACGGCTCGGGCGACATGATCTCGGCGCTGGCCGACGAGCACGACTCGGTGCTGTCCTTCGAGCCCACCTCGACCACCGACACGCCGCAAGGCGAGGGCGTGCTGCTCAACGCGGCCGGCGCCACCAGCCTGACCATGCAGGTCAAGGGCCGTTCGGCCCATGCCGGGGCAGCGCCGCAACTGGGACGCAACGCGCTGATCGAGGCCGCGCACCAGATGCTGCAGACGCAGGATGTGGCCAAGGGCGTGCCCGGTGCGCAATTGAACTGGACCACGCTGGAAACGGGCAAGACCCGCAACCAGATCCCCGAGTTGGCCACGGCCGGTGCCGACGTGCGCCTGACGCAGGCCAACGCCGGCGAGCAACTGCTGGGGGCGATGCGGGCCAAGGTGGCCGAGGGCAAGCGTGTGCCCGACACCGAGGTGACCCTGACCCTGGCCAAGGGCCGCCCACCCTTCGTCGGCGACGCGCGCACGATGGCCCTGGCCAAGCGAGCCCAGGCCATCTACGCCGAGCTCGATGGCCGCAAGCTGGCGCTGCACCCGATCACCGGTGGTGGCACCGATGCGGGCTTTGCCGGTCGCTCGGGCAAGGCGGCGGTGCTGGAAAGCATGGGCCTGCCCGGCGCGGGCTACCACGCCCGCGACGAATACATCCAGATCGACACCATCGTGCCGCGTCTGTACCTCACCTGCCGCATGCTGGTGGAGCTGGGGCGCGAGTAACCCGCATCGGCATCGTCCGCATCGGACGTGGCAAGATGGCTCCCCAGCGCTGTTTGCCACCGTCGTTCTGAACAACGGGCACCGGCCGGCGCCACGGGTGACTGCAGTGCTGGGTGCGCCTGAGTCGATTCCCCTCGTATGGCGGCCCTCAGTCACGAGCTGAACGGGACGCGTTGTTTTCGGACTATCTTGATGCCACGTCCTTGCCTTGCGCTGGCGCGCCGATCGCGTGCGGCGGGCCTTTTCACCACATGGGCCCTGCTGTCGGCCCTGGCGCCCTGGGCCCGGGCGGCCGAGCCGGCGGCATCCATGCCGGCGGGCCGACCCGCGCTGACGGTCACGCTCACCGCGCCACAGCGGGCCGATTGGCCGCTGCGCTTGGCCGGTTCGGGCGGCATCGCCGCGTGGCAGGAGGTGGTGGTGGCCTCCGAGGTGGGTGGCTGGCGCCTGGTGGAGGTGGCCGCGCAGGTGGGCGACGTGGTGCGGCGCGGGCAGCTGCTGGCGCGCCTGTCCACCGACATGGTCAACGCCGACCTCGCGCAAAGCCGCGCCAGCGTGGCCGAGGCCAAGGCGCTGCTGGCCGAGGCCCGGGCCAACGCCGATCGGGCACGCGAGCTCAAACCCACCGGCGTCTACAGCCTGCAGCAGACGCAAGCCATCCTCACGGCCGAGGAGACCGCCAAGGCGCGCTTGCTGGCCCTGGAAGCGCGCATCCAGTCCGACCAGGTGCGCTTGGCGCAGACGCGCATCGTCGCGCCCGACGACGGCATCATTTCCGCCCGCAATGCGCTCGAGGGCGCGGTGGCGCAGCCGGGGCAGGAGCTGTTCCGCCTGATCCGCCGCGGTCGGCTCGAGTGGCGCGCCGAAGTGAGTGCGGCCGACCTGTCGCGGGTCAAACCCGGCATGCTGGCCAATCTCTCCACACCGAGCGGGCAGGCGGTGAAAGGCACGGTGCGCGTGGTCGCCCCCACGGTGGATGCCGCCACGCGCAATGGCCAGGTGTTGATCGACCTTGCGCCGGGCAGCGACGCCAAGCCTGGCATGTTCGCGCGCGGCGAGATCGACGTGGGTCAGGCCAGTGGTTGGACGCTGCCACAGACCGCCGTGATCCTGCGTGACGGCTTCAGCAGCGTGATGCGCGTGGGCGCCGACGCCCGCGTGAGCCAGCTCAAGGTGACGCTGGGCCGGCGCAGCGGTGACCGCGTGGAGATCGTCTCGGGCTTGGCCCAAGACGCTCGCGTGGTGCTCAATGGTGGCGCCTTCCTGGCCGATGGCGATCTGGTGAAGGTGGTGGACGCCGCGCCGGCCGTGCCGCCCAAGGCCCCCGCTGCGGCGGCTTCAGCCGCCGGCAAGCGTTGAACAGGCAAGCCGCACGATGAACGTCTCGGCCTGGTCCATCCGCAACCCGATCCCGGCAATCCTGCTGTTCATCCTGCTCACGCTGGCCGGCCTGCTGGGCTATCGCGCCATGAAGGTGCAGAACTTCCCGGACATCGAGCTGCCCATGGTCACCGTCACCGCGGCGCTGCCCGGTGCGGCGCCGGGGCAGCTGGAGTCCGAGGTGGCGCGCAAGATCGAGAACTCGATCGCGTCGATCCAGGGCATCAAGCACACCTACGCCAACATCACCGACGGCCTGGTGGCCACCACCGCCGAGTTCCGGCTGGAGAAACCCTCGCAGGAGGCGGTGGACGACGTGCGCGCTGCGGTGTCGCGGGTGCGCTCGGACCTGCCCGGCGATCTGCGCGATCCGGTGGTCACCAAGGCCGATCTGGCCGGCTCGCCCATCCTCACCTACACAGTGTCGTCGGCGCGCATGGACGACGAGGGCCTGAGCTGGTTCGTTGATCACGAGGTGGCCCGCACCTTGCTGGCGGTGCGTGGCGTGGGGGCCGTCAGCCGGGTCGGTGGCGTCACGCGCGAGGTGCGCATCGAACTCGACCCGGCGCGCTTGCTGGCCCTGAACACCAGCGCCGCCGACATCTCGCGCCAGTTGCGCCAGGTGCAGCAGGACGCCTCGGGTGGCCGGGCCGATGTGGGCGGTGCCGAGCAATCGATGCGCCTGCTGGCCACGGTGGCCTCGGCCGACGAGCTGGGCCGCATGGACATCGCGCTGGGCGATGGACGCCGGGTGCGTCTGGACCAGGTGGCCACGGTCATCGACACGGTGGCGGAGCCCCGCTCGCTGGCGCTGCTCAATGGCCAGGCGGTGGTGGCCTTCGAGATCACGCGCAGCAAGGGGGCGGGCGACTTGGACGTGGCGCAGGGCGTGCGCGCGGCGCTCCAGGTGATGAAGCAGCAGCACCCCGACATCGCCGTCACCGAGGCCTTCAACTTCGTCGATGCGGTGGAGGAAAGCTTCAACGGCTCGATGATGCTGATGTACGAGGGCGCGGCACTGGCGGTGCTGGTGGTGTGGCTGTTCCTGCGCGACTGGCGGGCCACGCTGGTGGCGGCTGCCGCGCTGCCCTTGTCGGCGATCCCGACGTTTGTCGTGATGTGGTTGCTGGGTTTCTCGCTCAACAGCGTGACGCTGATTTCACTGTCGCTGGTGGTGGGCATCCTCGTCGACGATGCCATCGTCGAGATCGAGAACATCATGCGTCACCTGCGCGCGGGCAAGACACCGTTCGTGGCGGCGATGGAGGCCGCCGACGAGATCGGCATGGCGGTGATCGCCACCACCTTCACCTTGATTGCGGTGTTCCTGCCCACGGCCTTCATGACCGGCATCGTGGGCCGCTTCTTCGTGCAGTTTGGCTGGACGGCGGCGGTGGCGGTGTTCTTCTCGCTGGCCGTCGCTCGGCTGCTCACGCCGATGATGGCCGCGTACATCCTGCACGCCATCCCGGGAGGCGAACAAGCGCCGCCGCGCTGGCTGCAGTGGTATGGCCGCTGGGCGGCGTGGTGCCTGCGCCACCGCTGGTGGACACTGGCCGCCACGGCCGTGTTCTTCGTCGGCTCCTTCGCCCTCGTGACCAGCTTGCACACCGGCTTCATCCCGCCGGACGATCTGTCGCAGACCCAGGTGCATGTGACGCTGCCGCCGGGGTCCACGCTCGCGCAGACGCGGGCGGTGGCCGAATCGGCGCGGGCCGTGGTGCAGGCCAACCCACAGGTCCGCATGATCTACACCGCCATTGGTGGCGGCGCCACCGGCGGCGACCCATTTGCCGGCCCGGGCGTTTCCGATGTGCGCAAGGCCGTGCTCACGATCAACCTGACCCAGCGCGGCGAGCGGCCGGGCCTGTCCAAGCAGGCCATCGAGACCCAGTTGCGCGAGGCGCTCGTCGCGGTGCCCGGTGCGCGTGTGCGGGTCGGGCTGGGCGGCTCTTCCGAGAAGTTTGCGCTGGTGTTGTCGGGCGATGATGGCCGGGTGTTGGGCGAGCATGCAGCGCAGGTGGAGCGTGAATTGCGCAGCATCCCCGGCATCGGCGCGGTCACTTCCTCGGCCGGTCTGCAGCGACCGGAGTTGATCGTGCGACCCGACTTCGCGCGCATGGCCGACCTGGGCGTCACCTCTGCGGCCATCGCCGACACGCTGCGCGTGGCCACCACCGGTGACTATGACCAGGGCCTGGCCAAGCTCAACCTGCCGCAGCGCCAGGTGCCCCTGGTGGTGCGCCTGCCCGCCAGCGCTCGCGCCGATCTCGATCTGCTCTCGCGCCTGCCGGTGCCCGGCGCGCGAGGGCCGGTGCGCCTGGGCAACGTGGCCGCTTTGAGCATCGAATCCGGGCCTGCGCAATTGGATCGTTATGACCGGCAACGCAATGTCAACTTCGACCTGGAACTCAACGGCATGCCGCTGGGCGAGGTGGAGGCCCAGGCCTTGGCCCTGCCCAGCCTGAGCAAGCTGCCATCGGGCGTCACCCGCGCGGCGGTGGGCGACGCCGAGGCCATGGCCGAGCTGTTCAACGGCTTCGGCCTGGCCATGATCGCGGGCGTGCTGTGCATCTACGCGGTGCTGGTGCTGCTGTTCAAGGACTTCGTGCAGCCGGTCACCATCCTCGCGGCGCTGGTGCTGTCGGTGCCCGGCGCGTTCCTGGCACTGTTCCTGACCAACACCGCGCTGTCCATGCCCTCGATGATCGGCATGATCATGCTGATGGGCATCGCCACCAAGAATTCCATCCTGCTGGTGGACTACGTGGTGCTGGCCCGGCGCGAGCACGGCCTGAACCGCTGGGATGCGTTGCTGGATGCGTGCATGAAGCGCGCCCGCCCCATCGTGATGACCACCATTGCCATGGGCGCCGGCATGATGCCCATCGCGCTGGGCTTCGGTGCCGATCCGAGTTTTCGTGCGCCGATGGCCATCGTGGTGATCGGCGGGCTGATCACCAGCACCTTCCTGAGCCTGCTGGTGATCCCCGTGGTGTTCACCTTCGTGGACGACGCGGTGCAGGCTTCGAAGCGCTGGCTGAGGCGGCGCAAGCCGCCGCCGGCGCTGCCGGCCAACGCGCCTTCGGCCTGATCGACTGGGGCACGGCGCGCGATTCTGGCGCCGGCCGGATCGCTCACTGCGCGAACAGCGCCTGGTGCTGCTCGCGCAGCAGGTTCTTCTGCACCTTGCCCATGGCATTGCGAGGCAGGTCGGGCACCACGAACAAGTGCTTGGGCACCTTGAAGTTGGCGATCTTGCCTTTGAGCTCGGCCACGATGGCCGGCCCGTCGAGTCGGGCGCCGGGCTTGGCCACCACCACCGCGACGACGCCTTCACCGAAGTCCGGGTGCGGCACACCGATCACGGCCGACTCGGCCACGCCGGGCAGGTCGTTGATGGTGGATTCGATCTCGGCCGGGTAGACGTTGTAGCCACCGCTGATGATCAGGTCCTTGCTGCGGCCGACAATGGTGACGTAGCCACGCTCGTCGATCCTGCCCACGTCGCCGGTCTTGAACCAGCCATCGGAAGTGAACTCCTCCTTGGTCTTCTCCGGCATGCGCCAGTAGCCGGCAAACACGTTGGGGCCGCTCACCTCGATGCCGCCGATGTCGCCCGTGGGGCAGGGACGGCCCTGGTCGTCGCGCACGCGCACACCGACGCCGGGCAGCGGGAAGCCCACGGTGCCGCCACGTCGCTCGCCCAGTCGTGCGTCGCAGGGGTTGGAGGTCAGCATCACCGTCTCGCTCATGCCGTAGCGCTCGAGGATGGTGTGGCCGGTGCGCGAGCGCCAGTCGTTGAAGGTCTCGGTGAGCAGCGGCGCCGATCCGCTGATGAACAGGCGCATGTGGGCACAGGCCTCGGGCGAGAGGGCCGCTTCGGCCAGCATGCGCACGTACAGCGTGGGCACGCCCATGAACACCGTGGCTTCCTTGAAGCGCGCGATGGTGGCCTTCGGGTCGTACCTGCCGAACCAGATCATCCTGCTGCCATTGAGCAGTGCAGCGTGCGAGGCCACGAACAGCCCGTGCACATGAAAGATGGGCAGCGCGTGGATCAGCACATCGCCCGGCTTCCAGCCCCAGTAGTCCTTCAGCACCAGCGCGTTTTGAGCCAAGTTTCCGTGGCTGAGCATGGCGCCCTTGCTGCGCCCGGTCGTGCCGCTGGTGTAGAGGATGGCGGCGAGGTCGCCGTCCTGGGCGAAGGCCGGCGCGTGCTGGTCGCTGCAATGGGCGGCGCGTTCGAGCAGCGAGCCCGCCCGATCGTCCCCGAGCGTGAACACGTTCCTGGTGCCGGCCTTGAAGGCGATGCGGCTCACCCAGCTGAAGTTCTTCGGCGAGCACACCACCACGGCAGGCTCGGCGTTGCCGATGAAATACTCGATTTCACTGGCCTGGTAGGCGGTGTTCAGCGGCAGATAAACATAACCTGCACGAAGCACGGCCAGGTAGAGCATCAAGGCCTCGACGCTCTTTTCGGTCTGCACCGCCACGCGCGAGCCCGCCGGCAGCTTCAAACCGGCCAGCAGGTTGGCGATCATCGCGGTGGCGCGGTCCAGGTCGCGCCAGGTGTAGTACAGCGGCGTGAACGCCGTGCCGGCGGGGCCGTCCGCGGTCTCGATGGCCACCGTGTCCAGGTCGGCCGGGAAGCCGGCGCGCAGCGCCGCGAAGAGGTTCTGGTTCGTCATCGTCAACCACCCACTGGAGGAACAGGCAACGGGCCGCGGCCCGTCAATCCATCTTGGCACCCGAGGCCTTCACCACCTCGGCCCAGCGCTTGACCTCGCTGCCGACGAACTTGCCGAAGTCGGCGCCCCACAGGTTGGGCGGGTTGGCGCCCAGCTTGGCCCAGGCAGATTTCAGTTCGTCGGAGTTCAGGGCCTTCTTCATCTCGCCGGCCATCTGGTCCACCACGGCTTGCGGCGTGCCCTTGGGCGCCCACAGCCCGTACCAGGTGGCCACCTGGTAGTTGGGGCCACCGGCCTCCAGCACGGTGGGGACATCGGGGAAGCCCGGCGCGCGCTGGTTGGAGCCCACGGCCAGCGCCTTGATGCGGCCACCATTGATGTGCGTGGCGGACGAGCCCAGGCCGTCGAACACCATGTCCACCTGCCCGGCCATCAGATCCTGCAATGCCGGGCCCGCGCCGCGATAAGGGATGTGGGTGATGAAGGTCTTGGTCTGCAGCTTGAACAACTCACCCGCCAGGTGGTGCGAGGTCCCGTTGCCGGCCGAGCCGTAATTGAGCTTGCCGGGGTTCTTGCGCAGGAATTCGAGCAGGCCCTTGAGGTCGGTCACCGGCACGCGCCCCGGGTGCACGACGATGACCTGAGGCACGCTGGAGATCAGGCCGACGGGCACGAAATCGGTCTCGATCTGGTAGTCCAGCTTGGGGTACATCGCGGGGGCGATCGCGTGGTGCACCGCACCCATGAAGAAGGTGTAGCCATCGGCCGGCGCGCGCGCCGCGATGCCCGCGCCCAGCGTGCCGCCGGCACCACCCTTGTTGTCGATGACGAACTGCTTGCCGACGTTCTTGGCCATCAGCGCGAACAAGGGCCGCGCGAAGGCGTCGGTGCCGCCGCCCGGTGGGAAGGGCACCACGATCGTGACCGGCTTGGCTGGCCACGACTGCGCCGCGGCCCAGGGGGATGCCAGCAGGGGGGCCAGGGCCACCAGGCCCAGCAGGTGGCGCCGGGCTGGCGTCGAGCGTCGCGTCGAGGGCATGGGTGGGTCTCCGTTGAGGGATGCTTGCAGCGGTTGAGGGCCATCGCGCAGCCTGGCGCGCAGCGCGTCAGCCATGGCGGGACGCAGGTCGTGGCGCAGGGGCCTGGATCGTCATGCGGCCCAATGTAGCGCCGGGAGCGCGGCGGCGCATCGGGCGTGTCCCGCATGGGTCTGGTGGCGTCCCGTCGATCGGCGAGGGCGCGCGCCGAGCGCGGATGCCCGCAGCGGTGGGCGCCCTTGCGGACCGGATCAGCGCCCCAGCCGCTTGCAGATCTCCAGCGTCAGCCCCGACTGGTTGAGCGCGTAGAAATGGATGCCCGGCGCGCCACCGGCGATCAGGCGCTCGCACAGCCGCGCCACCACCTCGATGCCGAAGGCGCGGATCGAGGCCGCGTCGTCCATGTAGCCTTCCATCTTCAAGGCCACCCAGCGCGGGATCTCGATGCCATCGCGCGCCGCGAACTGCGCCACGCGGGCGTAGTTCTGGATCGGCATGATGCCCGGCACGATGGGCACGTCCACCCCCAGCGCGCGCACCTCGTCGACGAAATGGAAGTAGGCGTCGGGGTTGAAGAAGAACTGCGTGATGGCCGAGTTGGCGCCGGCCTTGACCTTGTCGGCGAAGTGCTGCAGGTCACGCCGGGCGTAGCGCTGCTCGGGGTGGTACTCCGGATAGGCGGCCACCTCGATGTGCCAGTCGTTGCCCTGGGTCTCGCGGATGAAGCGGATCAGGTCGGCGGCGAAACGGAACTCGCCGGCCACGGCGGTGCCGCTGGGCAGATCGCCGCGCAGCGCCACCAGTCGGTGGATGCCCTGGGCGCGGTAGGTGCCCAGGGTCTCGGCGATGCCTGCATGCGTGGCACCCACGCAAGACAGGTGCGGTGCGGCCTCGAAGCCGGCCGCAGCGATGTCTTGCACCGTGGCCAGCGTCTTCTCGCGGGTGGCGCCGCCCGCGCCGTAGGTGACGCTGAAGAACTCGGGCTTCAACACCGCGAGCTCCTGCACCACCGCCTTGAGCTTCTCGCTTCCCACCGGCGTGTTCGGCGGGAAGAACTCGATGCTGATGGGGGTCATGTCTGCCCCTCGTCGAACGCGTACGTTCGCCGATCCCCCGAGGGGGATGCGGGCCGGTCTGCGGCTGGCGCAGGCCGGGGAGCGGCCCGGCGCTCGGCCCGCCCCGCGTGTTCAAAGCCGCTGCGCATGGATCAGTACCTGTAGGAGTCGGGTTTGTAGGGCCCTTGTTTCGGCACACCGATGTAGGTCGCCTGCTCGTCGGTCAGCTCTGTCAGCTGGGCGTTGAGCGTCTTCAGCTGCAGGCGCGCCACCTTTTCATCGAGGTGCTTGGGCAGCACGTAGACCTTGCCCGCCTCGTAGTAGTCCTGGTGCGTGAACAGCTCGATCTGCGCGATGGTCTGGTTGGCGAAGCTGGAGCTCATCACATAGCTCGGGTGGCCGGTGCCGCAACCCAGGTTCACCAGGCGACCCTTGGCCAGCAGGATGATGCGCTTGCCGTCCGGGAAGATGACGTGGTCCACCTGGGGCTTGATCTCCTCCCACTGGTATTTCTCCAGGGCGGCGACCTCGATCTCGTTGTCGAAGTGGCCGATGTTGCAGACGATGGCGTTGTTCTTCATCGCGGCCATGTGGTCGTGCGTGATCACGTCGCGGTTGCCGGTGGTGGTGACGAAGATGTCGGCCTTGTCGGCGGCCCAGTCCATCGTCACCACGCGGTAGCCTTCCATCGCGGCCTGCAGCGCGTTGATCGGGTCGATCTCGGTCACCCACACCTGGGCGCTCAGGGCGCGCAGCGCCTGGGCCGAGCCCTTGCCCACGTCGCCATAGCCGGCCACCACGGCGATCTTGCCGGCGATCATCACGTCGGTGGCGCGCTTGATGCCGTCGACCAGGCTCTCGCGACAGCCGTAGAGGTTGTCGAACTTGCTCTTGGTGACCGAGTCGTTGACGTTGATGGCACGGAACATGAGCGTACCCTTGGCGCTCATCTCGTTCAGGCGGTGCACGCCGGTGGTGGTTTCTTCGGTCACGCCGACGATCTGTGCGCTCTTGCGGCTGTACCAGGTGCCGTCGATGGCCAGCTTGGCCTTGATGGCGGCGTACAGCTCGCGCTCTTCCTCGCTGCCGGGGTTGGCCAGCAGCGAGGCATCCTTCTCGGCGCGCTTGCCCAGGTGCATCAGCAGCGTGGCGTCACCGCCGTCGTCGAGGATCATGTTGGGGCCTTCGCCCTCCGAACCCTTGGCGCCGAACTCGAAGATGCGGTGCGTGTAGTCCCAGTAGTCCTTCAGCGACTCGCCCTTGTAGGCGAACACCGGCGTGCCGCGCTCGACCAGCGCTGCAGCGGCGTGGTCTTGGGTGCTGAAGATGTTGCACGAGGCCCAGCGCACTTCGGCGCCCAGGGCCTGCAGCGTTTCCACCAGCACGGCGGTCTGGATCGTCATGTGCAGGCTGCCGGTGATGCGCGCGCCCTTGAGCGGCTGCTTGGCGGCGTATTCGCTGCGGATGGCCATCAGCGCGGGCATCTCGCTTTCGGCGATGTTGAGTTCGCGACGGCCCCAGGCGGCGAGGGACAGGTCGGTGATGGCGTATTCGGTGCTTTGCAGCGGCTTCAAGACGGCGTTCATGGGTGCCAAGGCTCCTTTGAGAATGGAACCCGCAGCGCGGCCGTGGAGCGAACAAGCAGCGGACAAAAAAAAGCCCACCCACGACGTGACTGCGGGTGAGCGCGGTTGCAATTCAGATTTCCGAGCCTGGGGCCGCGATCGGCGTGATGGCGGGCCTTGCAACGCTCCTCGGAACAGGGCCGAATGTTATCAGCTTGGCGATTCGGGATCCGCCGAACAGCGGACAGATCCCACGCCATCTCGGGGTTTTCGGTCAGCCCGCGCCGGTCGAGGCCAATTGGTCGTCCCCCACGCTCGACACCAGCGACGGGCGGCCGACGATCAAGGGGTCCACCGAGCCCACGATCGCCAGGTCGCGAGTGGTGTAGGGCATGCGGTGCAGCACATAGCGCATGGCGTTCAGGCGCGCGCGCTTCTTGCAGTCGCTCTTGATCACGGTCCACGGCGCGTCGGATGTGTCGCAGTGCAGGAACATCGCCTCCTTGGCGCGCGTGTAGTCGTCCCACTTGTCGAGCGAGGCCATGTCGATGGGGCTCAGCTTCCACTGCTTCAGCGGGTGCAGCTTGCGCTCCTTGAAACGGCGGCGCTGCTCGTCCTGGCTCACCGAGAACCAGAACTTGAACAGGTGCACGCCCGAGCGCACCAACTGGCGCTCGAACTCGGGTGTCTGGCGCAGGAACTCGTCGTATTCCTTTTCGCTGCAGAAACCCATCACGCGTTCGACACCCGAGCGGTTGTACCAGCTGCGGTCGAACATCACGATCTCACCTCGCGTGGGCAGGTGCTGGATGTAGCGCTGGAAGTACCACTGGCCGCGCTCGACCTCGCTGGGCTTTTCCAGCGCCACCACGCGCGCACCGCGAGGGTTCAGGTGTTCCATGAAGCGCTTGATGGCGCCGCCCTTGCCGGCCGCGTCCCGGCCCTCGAAGATCACCACCACGCGCGCACCGGTCTCCTTCACCCAGGCCTGCAGCTTGAGCAGTTCCACCTGCAGGCGGTACTTCTGCTTCTCGTAGGTCTTGCGCGAGAGCAGGTTCTTGTACGGATAGGCCCCTTCGCGCCACTTGGCGCTGAGCTCGGCGTCGGGGTCGGTGCCCTTGTCGGGCATCGGTGGTTTGGCAAAGAGCGTCTTGCGCAGGGCCTTCACCTCGTCGGGTGAGGCGCCGGCCAGCAAGGTCTGCAACTGGCGAGCCGTGTCCTTGACCGGTGTGCCCGCGGCCGCATCGGCGGCCAACAGGTCGGACACCACGGACTCGTGCACGGTCGTGGCGGTACTGGCCCGACGCGAAGCGCGGTCCCTCGCCACGGTGGCGTCGGTCACGCGCGCCAGCGTGTCGCCGGCTTCGACGGGCCGGGCGCTTGGCCCGGCCGCTCGGCGGCGTGGCGTGGCGGGCTTGGCGGCCGCCTTGGCGACTGGCTTGGCGGCCGGCGCCTGCCGTGCTGCGGTCTTGGCGCTGCTGCTCTTGCTGCCGGGGCGGTTGGGGGTGCGTTGCTTCGCCATCGTGACCTCGTTCTGCGACTTGACAAAAGATCGGATCATGCGCCCTTGGCACGCCCGGTTGTTGAGGCAGGTCAACGGCAAGTTGGGCAAGAGGCTCGACGGTCATGCCTGCGTCACGAGAGCATGGCACAGCGCCGAGCATGCAGAATCCGCCGGCGCCCCGCCAGCCGTACGTTACCCGCCAACCGCACCATGCCCCAACCCGTTGCCCGAATCGCCGCGCGCCCCTTGGACGATCTGCCCGATGCCGCGCTGGCGGATGTCGCCGGCGTGCTCACCGACATCGACGACACGCTCACGCGCGATGGCGCCATCGAGCCCGCGGCCCTGGACGCCTTGCAGCGATTGCACGCGGCCGGCCTGCCGGTGATCGCCATCACCGGCCGCCCGATGGGCTGGAGCGAGCCCTTTGCCCGCGCCTGGCCGGTGGCCGCCATCGTGGCCGAGAACGGCGCGGTGGCCCTGTTTCGCGATGGCGCGGGCCTGACCACGGAATATTCGCAGGACGGGCCCACCCGCAGCCGCAACGCCAGGCGCCTGCGCGAGGTGACGACACGACTGTTGCGTGAAGTGCCGGGCATCGCCATGGCGCAGGACAGCGCCGGGCGGGTCACCGACATCGCCGTGGACCACAGCGAGTTCGCCCACCTCGGCCCGGCGGGCATGGCCCAGGTCGTGGCGCTGATGCGGGCCGAGGGCATGGTGGCCACGGTGAGCTCGATCCACATCAACGGCTGGTTCGGCGAGCACGACAAGTGGAGCGGAGCGCGCTGGATCGTCAGGCGCCTGCTGGGCCGTGATCTGGACGCTGAAGTGTCGCGTTGGGTCTACGTGGGCGACTCCACCAACGACCAGCTGATGTTCCGTCACTTCCCGCTCAGCGTGGGCGTGGCCAACCTGATGCGCTTTGCCGGCCAACTGAGCGACTGGCCCGCCTACATCACGCCCGGCGAGCGCGGCACCGGGTTTGCGCAGGTGGCCGATCGGGTGCTCGCGGCGCGTTGAGCGCGGCCTGCGTCAATCCAGCCCGAGAAAGCGGTTCATCCGGTTCAGCTCGTCGTCCACCGCCGCGCTGAAGGTGCCTTCGGCGGGTCGGCCGTTGACGAAGCCGATTTCCGGGCACAGCTGGCCGTCACGCACCGACACGTTGGCCCAGCCGATGACCTGGTCGCCCCACAGCAAGGGCAGTGCGTAGTAGCCGCGCACGCGCTTCGGGGCCGGGGTGTAGGCCTCGAAGCGGTAAGCCCAGCCCCACAGGCGTTCGAAGCGTCGGCGGTCCCAGACGATGGGGTCGAACGGGGCGAGCAGGCGCACCCGCTCATCGGGTGCGTGGCGGCGCGAGGCCGGGTTCTCGTCCTCGGGCCAGTACCAGCGCCAACCACCGATCTCAGCGGATGCATGGCGCCGCTTGGCGCGCGCCAGCGCGTCCTTGCGCAGCGTCTCCCACTGCGGCGCGCCACCCCGCAGGTGGCTGATCAGCTCGCTCAGCGACGCGGCGGGCAGCGGCGCGTATTTGCGCACGATCACGTCCACCAGCGCGTCCATCGCGGCGTGCGGGTCGACCGGCTCCTGCGTGGGCTCGCGCGGCGCGTACAGGCGTACGCCGCTGGCGCGCCCGGCGATGCGCACCAGGCCGCGGTAGTGCATGTCGTCGAGCAACTGCGTGCTGGCGTTGGACGAGCCGCCGAACCAGTTGCGTGCCTTGCCGTGCGCGAACTCGGCGTCCACCTCGCGCGGGTGCACCACGCCGCGCTCGCGCACGAAGGCCAGCACCTCGTGCGCCTGCGCCCAGCGCGCCTTGGGCCAGGCGGTGCGCGGCGTGCGCGGGTGCATCAGCGCGTGGGTGGCGCGGGGCAGGAAGCCGTAGTTGACGAAGAAGTCCTCCTCCACCGCCAGCTTGGGGTAGCGCTGCTCCAGATCTCCGGCGCGGTAGTCCTTGACGCGGTGGCGCAGCGTGAGGTCCTGCGCCCGGGCCGGCGCGCGGATGGGGTCGGCCTGCACGAAACCCAGTCGCGCTATGGCGCGGGGCAGGGTGGTGGGCGTGAACAGGGTGCGCGCCACGGCATGGCGGCGCAGGGCATCGAGCGTGATCGGCATGTCGCCATCATGCCGGGTTCGCGCCGGGTCCGGTGCGACGGCTCGCGGCCCCGTCACCCGCCGCGGGTCACCTTCATCGACTGCAGCAGCTCATGAACATCGTGCGTCATCAGGGCCAGGAAGGCGGCCAGCACCAGATAGATCAGGCCGTACTCCCACTTCTTGGCGGTGGGCACGGCATAGTAGGTCTGCGCCTCTTCGCTGTCCTTGCGGAACTTGATGGCCTTCCACACCTGTGGCGCGGCCATCAGCGCAATGATCAGCAGCATGGGGCTGGGCCGGTACAGGAACAGCGCGCCGAGGACGGGCACGCCCAGCAGCCAGATGCGCGGGCTCAGCACGGCGGTGATGCGGCCGCCGTCCAGTGGCGAGAGCGGGATCAGGTTGAACAGGTTCAGGAAGAAGCCCGAGTACGACACCGCCAGCAGCCAGGGGATGTCCCAGCTGCGTGCCAGCCAGTACACGCCCAGCGCGCCCACCGAGCCCAGCAGCGGCCCGCCCAGGCCGACGAAGGCCTCGGTCTCCGCATCGTGGGGCAGGTCCTTCAGCTCGATCCAGGCGCCCAGGAAGGGGATGAAGGTCATCGGCCCCACCGACAGCCCGCGCTGGCGCGCGGCAATGTAGTGGCCCCATTCGTGCACGAACAGCAGGCCGACGAAGCCGACGGCATAGCGCCAACCGTAGATGAACGCATACAGCACCACCGAGATCAGCATGGTGCCACCGGTGGTGAACAGCTTGCCGAGCTTGGCCCCGGACAACAACAGCAACAGCAGTTTCAGCATGACCGGATTCTCAGGCCGATGGCGCGTCGGGCTTCTTGCGCTTGAAGATCTTCAGCGCGCCGCCACCCAGCAGCGCCAGGCCGATCAGGATCACCTTGGCGAACTTGGCAAACAAACCCAGTGCCAAGGCGATCAGGCCCAGCTTCTTGGCGGCCACGCCCACCACCAGCGCGGCCAGGCCGTACTCGGCCACGTGGTCGGTCTTGGCGTCGAAGTCCGCATAGCGTTTGCCCTCGTTGTAGTCCAGCGCGGACAGCAGCGCCAACGCGGCGGGCTTGTGGCTTGGCAAAGCGCGCAGCTCGGTGACCAGGTTCATGCTGAAGTAGCCTTCGCGGCCCAGCGCGTAGGTGTTGTAGTTGACGCCCTGCGGCGCATCGGCCGGCGCCCCCTTCTCGCGCGAGGACATGGCCCAGGCCAGGCGGTGCGTGGCGGCATCGTAGGCGGGCTTTTCGGCCCAGCCCAGCACCTCGATGGGCTTGACGCCCATCTTCACGCGTTGCTCGTTGGAGGCTTCCGTGCCGTCCTGGTAGCTCTTCAGCAACTCGTCGACCTTCCAGTCGCGTGCATCGTCGTCCTTCACGAAGCCAGACGATTCGTAGCGCACGGTCATGAACCAGTCGGCCTCGCCCTTGGGAACGATCAGGCCTTGCAGGCGGGTGTCCGTGCCCGGGTTGCCCATGGCATTGAGCAGCTTGCCGGCCTGGGGCTGCGGCACGAAGGAGCGTCCGGCGGGCAGGTGCAGGATCGCCTGGCCGGCCAGTTCGATGTCGGCAGGGCCGGTGCGCGCCACGCGCTCCGCGTCGACGATGGCCTGCTGCACCGGGCTGGCCCCGGCCACTGTCGGTGGCGCCGGCGGCGCGTCCACGGCGGGTGCTGCCATCGGCACGGCCATCAGGGCGATCAGCGTCGCGGCCCGGCCCGTCCGCCATGCACGCCTCGTGCCTGGGTGTGGCGTCATCGATCCCTCCCTGGGATGCAGATTGGTGTGGCGGCGATTCTCGCCGCATCGGGTGGCCTCCCGCCGACCGCGCCGCCGATCGCTCGGCCACAATCCCGCGCATGCCCGACCCCACCCGCGCGGCCGCCTCGCATCCGGCCCTGGCCGGCCTGACCGTGCTCGAACGCGGCTGGCTGTCGTCGAACAACACCATCATCCACGGCGCAGAGGGCGAGCCCGGCGCGGTGCTGGTCGACACCAGCCACATCAACCACGCGCAGCAGACCGTTGCCCTGTTGCGTCACGCGCTGCGCGGCGAGCGTCTGGACCGCGTGCTCAACACCCATCTGCACTCGGACCACTGCGGCGGCAATTCGGCGGTGCATCGCGCCTTCGACGCGCCGGTGTTGGTGCCGCCCGGCCAGGCAGCGGCGGTGGTGGATTGGGAATCGGGCCGGCTCACGCACGACACCACGGGTCAGCGCTGCGAGCGTTTCGAGATCGCCGGCACGCTGCCGCCGGGCACCGAGTTCGTGGCCGGCGCGCGGCACTGGCAGGTGCTGGCGGCGCCGGGCCATGACCCGCATTCGGTGATGCTGTTCGACCGCACGCAGGGTGTGCTGATCTCCGCCGACGCACTCTGGGAACATGGCTTCGGCCTGGTGTTCCCGGAGATCGAAGGCGAACCGGGCTTCGATGACGTCGGCCGCGTGCTCGACGCGATCGAGCGCTTGCCGGTGCGCGTGGTGGTGCCTGGGCACGGCGCGCCGTTCAGCGACGTGGCGGCGGCGTTGGCGCGGTCGCGCTCGCGTCTGCAGGGCTTTCAGCGCGAGCCCGCGCGCCACGCCCGCCATGCACTGAAGGTGCTGCTCAAGTACCACCTGATGGAGGAGCGACGGCAGCCGCTGGACCAACTGCTGCAATGGGCGGTGGGCACGCCGATGCTGGCTGAGCTGTGGCGGCGCTTCGGGGCCGGGCAGGGCGGGTCTCCCGAAGCCTGGTGTGAGCGCGCGGTGCGGGACCTGGTGGCGTCTGGCGCACTGTCGTTGACCAACGGCGTGGTTGGCGACGGCTGAGCGCCCCAAGGACGCGACTCAACCGATGGGCTTGCGCCGGTACATGTCGGCGTCGGCCGCCTTGAGCAGGGCGTCGACGTCCTGGCCGTCGTCCGGATAGACCGCCACGCCGAAGGTCGCGCCGGTGGCCGTGTCCGGCATGGCGTCGGCGCCGAGTGCGGCCAAGGGGCGGCGCAGCGACTCCTCCAGATGCAGGCGCACCGCATCGGCGTCTCGCCGATGCTCCACCGACTCGAGCAGGATCACGAACTCGTCGCCGGCGTAGCGGGCCACCATGTCGTTGGCACGCACGCCGTCGCTCAGCCGCTGGCTCAGCTCGCGCAGCACCTCGTCGCCCACGTCGTGGCCGTAGCGATCGTTGATCAGCTTGAAACGATTGAGGTCGGCGAACATCACCACGAAGGGTCGGGGATCGCCGCGGCGGCGCTGCTGCAGGATGCGCTCCTCGATGCGGCGCATCACCGCCGTGCGGTTGGACAGCCCGGTCAGCTGGTCGGTCATGAGCCGCTGCTGCATCTCGGTAAAACTCCGCGCCAGGTCGCCGAGCTCGTCCCGGCGGTTGGTCCTCAGCGGCGTGCCCGGCAGGCCTTCGCCGACATGGCGCGCCGCTTCGGCCAGGTTGGCCAGTTCGCGCGTGACGGTCGACAGCACCGCCAAGCCGATCAGCACCGCGGCCAGCGCGGCCAGCGCGGCGAGGATGGCGGTGTGCAGGAAGTTCTCCTCCACCTGGTGCAGGAAGTCGTGCCGTGGCACGGCCACCATGATCAGCCAGTCCAGGCCGGCAGCGTCCTGCAGTCGCGCGTAGCCCACCTGCACGGCACTGCCGTCGGCGGCCTGGAACACGCCGGTGTGCGGCTGCAACGCCGAGGTCGAGCCGACCAGGCCGCGCACGGCCCGGTAGGTGGCCGACACCAGGGGATCGCTGCTCTCGGCGGCGTTCAGGCGGGCGTTGCTGCCATTGGCGTCGGTGCGCAGGTGCGGGCCGCGCGACACACCGATCAGGTTGCCATCGGCTTCCACCACCATGGCCAGGCCATTGGTGCTGAGCGCCAGCCGGGTGAGGAAGGCGTTGACCTGCTTGAGCGAGAGATCGGTGGCGACGACGCCCTCGAAGTCGCCGGTGCGGCTGTTCACGCGGCGGGCGCGCGTGGCCACGAGTTCGGAGGTCTTGAAGTCGATGTAGATCGAGGTCCAGGTCTGCGCGGTGGAGCCCTGGGCCGCCCGGAACCAGGGGCGCTCGCGTGGATCGAAAATCCGCCCTTCCGCGGCGGGCGCCTGCAGCACGCCATCGATGCCGGTGAAGCGGTAGATGTCGCGCGGGCCGCTGCCTTGTGGGCGCAGCCGCAGCTCGGCTTCGGACTCCGAGTAGCGCCACAGGCCGAAGAAGCGGCCCTGGCGATCGCCGTAGTAGGCGTAGTTGTTGGGGTCGCGGTGCACCGACGTGGCGAGCCAGAACCGGGTGCGCAATGCCCCCAGGTTGTCGACCAGCGACTCAGGGGCCGGCACACCCTGCGGAAACGCGGCCTCGAGCACGGCGGCAGAGCCCGCCACGTGCCGGTCCACGGCCTGCGCAATGCGGTTGACGGTCTCGGTCAGCAGCTGACCGGACAGGTTGTCGACCGCATCACGCCCGGCGCGGTAGGAGATGACGCCGATGACACCGGCCAGCGCCAGCACCAGCAGCACATAGGGCACCGTCAGCAGCTTGCGCAGCGACAGCCGGTCGGGCAATGCCATGTGGTCCGGCCGTCGTTGCGCAGAGGTCGGGCTTACAGGCCTGCGGCTGCGCGCAGCGCTTGAGCCTTGTCCGTGCGCTCCCAGGTGAACTCGGGCTCCTCGCGGCCGAAGTGGCCATAGGCGGCCGTCTTCTGGTAGATCGGACGCAGCAGGTCCAGCATCTGGATGATGCCCTTGGGGCGCAGGTCGAAGTGCAGGTTCACCAGCGCCGCAATCTGCTCGTCGGGGATCTTGCCGGTGCCTTCGGTGTACACCGTCACGTTCATCGGCTTGGCCACGCCGATGGCGTAGGCCACCTGGATCTGGCATTGCTTGGCCAGCCCGGCGGCCACGACGTTCTTGGCCACGTAACGTGCGGCATAGGCGGCCGAGCGGTCCACCTTGCTTGGGTCCTTGCCGCTGAACGCGCCACCACCGTGCGGGCAGGCGCCGCCATAGGTGTCGACGATGATCTTGCGGCCGGTCAGGCCGCAGTCGCCCTGCGGGCCACCGATGACGAAACGGCCCGTCGGGTTGATCAGGTACTTGGTGTCGGCCGTGAGCCATTCCTTGGGCAGCACCGGCTTGATGATCTCTTCGCGCACGGCCTCGTAGAAGGCATCGGTCATGCGGTTGCCCAGGCTGTACTCGGGCGCGTGCTGGCTCGACAACACCACCGTGTCGATCGAGTGCGGCTTGCCATCCACGTAGCGCATGGTCACCTGGCTCTTGGCGTCCGGGCGCAGGAAGGGCAGTCGGCCGTCCTTGCGCAACTGGGCTTGCCTTTCGACCAGCCGGTGGGCGTAGTAGATCGGCGCTGGCATCAGTTCGGGCGTCTCGTCGCAGGCATAGCCGAACATCAGGCCCTGGTCGCCGGCGCCGGTGTTCAGGTGGTCGTCGCTGGCGTGGTCCACGCCCTGGGCAATGTCGTTGCTCTGCTTGTCGTAGGCCACCAGCACCGCGCAGCCCTTGTAGTCGATGCCGTACTCGGTGTTGTCGTAGCCGATGCGCTTGATGGTGTCGCGCGCCACCTGGATGTAGTCGACGTGCGCATTGGTGGTGATCTCACCGGCCAGCACCACCAGACCGGTGTTGGTCAGGGTTTCGGCCGCGACGCGGCTGCGCGGATCCTGCGCAAAGATCGCGTCGAGGATGGCATCGGAGATCTGGTCGGCCACCTTGTCGGGGTGCCCTTCCGAGACGGATTCAGACGTGAAGAGGAAGTCGTTCGCCACTTATACACTCCAGGAGTTGATGAAATTCGGCGTTTCGCCGGTTCCAGAAGCTGGGGTGTTGCGGCGAACGCTTTAGCGGCATTTGGCGGCCGATTGAACAGCCGGTGCAGTCCAGGCTGCACGGTCGCCCCGCAAGTTGTCCTTTAACTCGGCGACATCGAGATTATAAGAAGCATGCAGTTCCTGATTCGCGCATTTGCGCGGCTATCTCTGCGCAATTCGCACGCCTTGGGGCTGGTTCTGGGCTGGCTGGGCTATGCGCTGTCGGGCAGTTACCGGCGGCGCCTGAACGAGCAGGCCCGTTGGGCCGGTCTCACGCCGGGGCAGCGCCGCGAAGCCGTGGGCTCGGCCGGCCGCATGGTGGCCGAGCTGCCCTGGCTGTGGCTGCGACCCGCCGACCAGCCGTTGGCGCGGTTGGCGCAATGGCAGGGCGCGGAGTTGATCGACGAGGCGCTGGCCGCACGGCGCGGCCTGCTGCTGCTCACGCCGCACCTGGGCTGCTTCGAAGTGGCGGCGCAGGCCTATGTCGAGCGCTTCGGGTCGCGCACGCAGCTCATGGTGATGTACCGCCCGGCGCGCCAGGCCTGGCTGCGCGACGTGATCGAGGCCTCGCGCCATCGGCCGGGTCTGGCCACGGTGTCTGCGTCCCTGGCGGGCGTGCGGCAGATGATCCGCGCCCTGCGCCGCGGTGAATCGGTTGGGCTGCTGCCCGACCAGGTACCACCCGAGGGCATGGGCGTGTGGGCACCGTTCCTGGGGCGCCCGGCCTACACCATGACGCTGGCGCACCGCCTGGTGCAGCAGACCGGCGCGCTGATGCTGTTCATCTGGGCGGAGCGCCTGCCCCGCGGTCAGGGCTACTTGATGCGCGTGAGCCCGCTCACCGAGCCCATGCCCAGCCAGGCGCTGGACGATACCGACGGCTCGGCCTGGCAAGCGGCGTGTGCCGCCAGCATCAACCGCGAGATGGAGCGCCTCATCCGCCAGTGTCCGGGCCAGTACCTTTGGGGCTACCACCGCTTCAAGCAGCCACGCCCGCAGGCGGCTGTGACGGTCGAGGCCGGCAGGTGAAGCGCCCCGCATCGATGCGCGTCCAGCGTTGGCTGGCGCATGGGGTGCTCGGGCTGCTGCAACTGCTGCAGCACCTGCCGCTGGGCGTGCAAGCCGCGATGGGCCGCGCGTTGGGCGGCCTGCTGCACGCGCTGGCCGGCTCGCGCCGGCGCGTGGCGCTGCGCAACGTCGAACTGTGCCTGCCCGAACTGGATGAACCCGCACGGCGCGCACTGGTGAGGGAACACTTCCGTTGGCTGGGTCGCAGCCTGCTGGAGCGCGGCCTGCTGTGGCATGCCTCGCCCGAGCGGCTCAAGCGCCTGATCCACGTGGAGGGCGACGTGGGCCTGGCCGACCGCAGCGACAAGCCGGTGATGTGGCTGGTGCCGCATTTCGTGGCGCTGGACGTGGCAGGCGCCAGCACGCAGTTGTTCCAGAACAGCCAGGTGGCGTCGATCTACCAGGCCCAGAGCAACCCGGTGTTCGACGCGGCCATGCGCAGCGGGCGCCTGCGCTTTGGCCAGGGCCAGGTGTTCTCGCGCCACGAGACCGCACTGCCGCTGGTGCGCGCGATCAAGCGAGGCCACGCGTTCTTCAACCTGCCGGACATGGATTTCGGCACCCGCGACGCCGCCTTCGTGCCGTTCTTCGGCGTGTCCGCCGCCACGCTGCTGGCGCCGGCGCGCATGGCGCGCTCGCTGGGCATGGTGGTGCAGCCGGTGCTGGCCGAAATGCTGCCAGGTGGCCGGGGCTACCGTGTCCGCTACCTGCCGCCCTGGGACGACTTCCCAGGTGCTGACGACGAAGCGGCGGCCCGGCGCATGAACCAATGGATCGAGACCGAGATCCGCCGCAACCCTGCGCAGTACCTCTGGGTGCACCGGCGCTTCAAGTCCCGGCCCGAGGGCGAGGCGAGTTTGTACTGATCGATCCAGCCGCGCGGCCGCGGTCAGTCCACCGATAATCACGGCCCATGCTCCTCAAGTTCACCAAGATGCAGGGCGCCGGCAACGACTTCGTCGTGCTGGACGCCACCCGTGGCCCCATCGAACTCACCCGAGACCAACTGCGGCGCCTGGGTGACCGGCGCTTTGGCGTGGGCGCCGATCAGATCCTGCTCGTCGAGCCCAGCCGCAGCGCGGGCGTGGATTTCCGCTACCGCATCTTCAACAACACCGGCGACGAGGTCGAGCACTGCGGCAATGGCGCGCGCTGCTTCGTCAAGTTCGCGCACCAGCAGGGCCTGACCAGCCAGCGAACGCTGCGTGTGGAAACCGTCAACAACCTGCTTGAGTTGACCTTGCAGGACGACGGCCGCGTCACGGTGGACATGAATCGGCCCATCTTCGATCTGGACCAGGTGCCCTTCGACGCCAACGGGTTGGCGCCGCGCCGCGAAGGTGGTTTCGAGCGCTGGCCGGTGGACATCGGCGAAGACCGGCAACTCGAGCTGGCGGTGCTGTCCATGGGCAATCCGCACGCGGTGCAGCGCGTGGCCGATGTGCGCGAGACGCCGGTGGCCGAATTGGGGCCGCGGGTGCAGGCCAGTCCGCGCTTTCCGCGCGGCGTGAACGTGGGCTTCATGCAGGTGCTTTCGCACAGCCAGGTGGCGCTGCGGGTGTTCGAGCGAGGCGCCGGCGAAACCCTGGCCTGCGGCACCGGGGCCTGCGCGGCCGTGGTGGCTGGCATCCGGCTGGGCTGGCTGAACCGCAAGGTGGATGTGCAGGCGCGAGGCGGCGTGCTCACCATCGAATGGCCGTCCGACGCGGACACCGTGCGCATGACCGGTCCGGCCGAGACCGTGTACCACGGCGAAATCGAACTTTGACGCCGGTGGGCATCCCTTGCCCGACGACGCTGGCCGCAAGCCCCAACGCTTCAAACGGAAGGTACTGGAATGACGATCCAAGGCGCAATCACCGAGCAGGACATCGCCAACTACCTGGCCAACACGCCGGGTTTCTTCGAGCGCCATGCCGAACTGCTGTCGTCGGTTCAGCTCACCAGCCCGCACGGCCAGCGCGCCGTGTCGCTGCAGGAGCGGCAGATGGAAATGCTGCGCGAGAAGATCAAGGGCCTGGAGGGCAAGATCATGGAGATGATCCGCCACGGACAGGAGAACGTGGCCATCGCCGACCGCCTGCACCGCTGGATGCGCGCCATCCTGCAGGCGCCCAGCGCGGCATCGCTGCCCGAGGTGCTGGTGTCCACGCTGCGGCACGAGTTCATGATCCCGCAGGCGGCGGTGCGTTTGTGGAGCATCGATTCGGGCTTCGAGGTGCAGAGCTTTGCGCTGGACGTCAGCGAGGACGTGCGCGCCTTCGCCTCCAGCCTGGCGCAGCCCTATTGCGGCCTCAATTCCGGCTTCGAGGCCGGGCGTTGGCTGGACGACGCCGGCACCGTGCTGTCCATCGCCCTGATCCCGCTGCGGGCGGACGGCGAGTCCGACGCCTTCGGCCTGCTGGTGCTGGGCTCGCCCGATCCCACGCGCTACAGCGCGGACATGGGCACCGAGTTCCTGGCGCGCATCGGCGACATTGCGGCCGCCGCACTCTCGCGCCTGCGCAGTGCTTGAGCCAGTGTGAAGCCGGCCTCGCCTGCCGCCAGTTCGCCGGCAGCAAAGGCGGTGGTGGCCGACCGCGCCGCGCTGGACGATGAGGTCGAGCACTTCCTGACCCATCTGCGCGTCGAGCGCCGCCTGGCCGCACGCTCGCTCACGCTGTACCGCCAGGCCCTGACCAAGCTGCAGACCCTTGCCGGCGCCGACGGCGTGGCGCTGCGTCAGGCCCAGAACCACCACCTGCGCCGCTGGACGGTGCACCTGCGCGAGCGTGGCCTCGGCCCGCGCAGCATCGCGCTGGCCCTGTCGGCCTGGCGCGGGCTGTACGGCCATTGGGGCCGCGAGGGCCTGGTCACGCACAACCCGGTGGAGGGGGTGCGCCCGCCCAAGGCGCCCAAGCCGCTGCCCAAGGCCCTGGCGGTGGACCAGGCGGTGGCCCTGGCGCAGCAGGTGCCATTCACCGATTCACCCGGACTGGCCGCACGCGACCATTGCATGGTCGAGCTGCTCTACAGCAGTGGCTTGCGCGTGGGGGAACTGGTGGCGCTGGATGTGCGGCCATCCGCTCAATCCAGCGGTTGGGTGGACGCTGCCGATGCCACGGCCCACGTCTTGGGCAAGGGCAGCAAGCGGCGCAGTGTGCCGGTCGGAGGTGCGGCGCTGGAGGCGCTGTCGCGCTGGCTGGCGTTGCGGCCGGGCCTGGCGGCGCCGGACGAGCCTGCGCTGTTCGTCAGCCAGCGCGGCACGCGGCTGTCGTCCAGCCAGGTGCGCTCACGCCTGAGCGCGTTGGCGCTGGCCGCCGGGCTGCCCACCGGCGTGCATCCGCACATGCTGCGGCACAGCTTTGCCTCGCACCTGCTGCAGTCCAGCGGCGACCTGCGCGCGGTGCAGGAGCTGCTGGGCCACGCCAGCATCGCCACCACACAGGTCTACACCAAGCTCGATCACCAGCACCTGGCGCGCATCTACGACGCGGCCCACCCACGGGCGAAGCGAAAATCCCCGCCATGAAGACCATCCGATTGCGTGACGGCAAGGACCGCTCGCTGCTGCGCCGCCATCCCTGGGTGTTCGAGGGCAGCATCGCCAGGGGCAGCGCCGATTCGGGCGAGACCGTGCGCGTGGAGGCGCACGACGGGCGCTTCCTGGCCTGGGCCGCGTACAGCCTGCAGTCCAACATCCGCGTGCGCGCCTGGAGCTTCGACGAAGCCGAGCGCATCGACGCCAGCTTCTTTGAGCGGCGGCTGAAGCGCGCCATCGCGCTGCGCGAACGCCTGGCTGCCGGCGGCCTGCTTGCCAGCGACGGCGTGCGCCTGGTGCATGGCGAAGCCGACGGTCTGCCCGGCCTGGTGGTGGACCGCTATGGCGAGGTGTTGAGCGCTCAGTTCCTGTCCGCCGGCGTGGAGCGCTGGCGCGAAGTGATCGCGCAGCAGTTGTGTGCCATCACCGCCTGCACCCGCCTGTACGAGCGCTCCGACGCCAACGTGCGCGATCTGGAGGGCCTGCCGCAGCGCAGCGGCTGGTTGCGTGGCGCGGATGAGCAGGGTGGCTCGACCGAAGTGGTCATCACCGAGCACGGCCGCCGCCTGGGGCTGGACGTGGCCCTCGGCCACAAGACCGGCTACTACCTGGACCAGCGCGACAACCGCCAGCGCTTTGCCGAGTTGGTGCGCCAACTGGGCTGCCAGACGGTGCTCAACTGCTACAGCTACACCGGCGGCTTCAGCGTGGCTGCGTTGGCCGGTGGGGCCGCGACGGTGACCAGCGTCGACTCCTCGGGCCCGGCGCTGGAGCAGGCCCGCCGCAACATCGGGCTCAACGGCCAGAACCTGGCCGCCTGCAGCTTCGCCGATGCCGACGTGAACCAGTACCTGCGCGCCGCGCTGCAGGAAGGCCGCCGCTTTGACGCCATCGTGCTCGATCCGCCCAAGTTCGCGCCCAGTGCCGCGCATGCCGACCGCGCCTCGCGCGCCTACAAGGACATCAACCGCCTGGCGCTCAAGCTGCTGTCGCCGGGCGGCCTGCTGCTCACCTTCTCATGCTCGGGTGGCATCAATGCCGACCTGTTCCACAAGATCGTGGCCGGCGCCGGCCTGGACGCTGAAGTGGATGGTTATCTGTTGCAGCGTCTGGAGGCGGCGCCGGACCACCCGACCACGATCTGCTTTCCCGAAGGCGAATACCTCAAGGGCCTGGCGATCATCCGGCAGTGAGGCCGTTCAAGGGGCTGCGGCCGGCAGCCGGATCGAAGGATCGAACTTGCCGCGCTTCACGCTGAAGAAGGCCTTCACGTTGCGCACGTTGGCGTCTTCGGTGAACAGGCGCTGAACCAGCGCCTGGTAGGCCGCCATGTCGGGTGCCCACACCACCAGCATGAAGTCCGGCCCGGGCGAGACGCGGTAGCACTGCTGCACCAGCGGTTCGGCCACGGCGCGGGCCTCGAAGCGCTCCAGGTGCTCGGCCCCCTGGCGGTCCAGGCTCAGCTCCACCAGCGCGGTGAGGCCTGCTCCAAGCCGATCCACATCGAGCAAAGCCACACGCTGCGCGATCACGCCGGTCTCAACCAGGCGCTTCACGCGCCGAAGACAGGTGGCCGGCGACACATGGGCGGCATCCGCCAACTCGAGGTTTGAGCGCGAGGCGTCGGCCTGCAGCAGGCCCAACAGGCGCAGATCCACCGCATCCAGCGCCGACAAGATGACATGATCATTCATATTTCGATATTAAATTGACTTAAATGCCATCAATACGGAGTAGTGATCAAAAAAGCCAATTCGTACTGAATATTGATCCAACAAGCCAGTGGATCCTGCCTACGATCCGGGCTCGTTCAACGGCAGTGGAGAGCAATCGATGTGTGGAATCGTCGGCGCGGTCAGCTCGCGCAACATCGTTCCGATCCTGGTCGAAGGCCTGAAGCGCCTGGAATACCGCGGCTATGACAGTTGTGGCGTGGCCGTGCACCAGGACGGCGCGTTGCGCCGCACCCGCAGCACCTCGCGCGTGGCCGAGCTGGACACCCAGGTGGCACATGAGTCGATCAGGTCGGGCACTGGCATCGCCCACACGCGCTGGGCCACGCACGGTGCGCCTGAAGTACACAACGCGCACCCGCACTTCTCCAACTCGGCCAACGGCGTGGCCCGCGTGGCCCTGGTGCACAACGGCATCATCGAGAACCACGACGAGCTGCGCGCCGAGCTGCAGGCCAAGGGCTTCGTGTTCGAAAGCCAGACCGACACCGAGGTCATCGCCCATCTGATCAACCACCTGTACGACGGTGACTTGTTCGATGCCGTTCAGCACGCCACCCAGCGCCTGAAAGGCGCGTACGCCATTGCCGTGTTCTGCCGCGACGAACCACAGCGCGTGGTCGGCGCCCGCGAGGGCTCGCCCTTGGTGCTGGGCGTGGGCGCGGGCGAGGTGTTCCTGGCCAGTGATGCCATGGCCCTGGCCGGCGTCACCGACCAGATCGCCTACCTGGAGGAAGGCGACATCGTCGACCTGCAACTGGGCAAGCACTGGATCGTGGCACGTCAGCCCGGCGGCGGCTACAAGCCCGTGCAGCGCGAGGTGCGTACCGTGCACGCCCATTCGGGCGCGGCCGAGCTGGGCCCCTACCGCCACTACATGCAAAAGGAGATCTTCGAGCAACCACGCGCCATCTCCGACACGCTCGAGGGTGTGGGGGGAGTCTCGCCCGACCTGTTCGGCGACGCGGCCTACCAGAGCTTCAAGGCCATCGACCAGGTGCTGGTGCTGGCCTGTGGCACCAGCTCCTACGCGGGCCTGGTGGCCAAGCAGTGGATCGAGTCGATCGCGCAGATCCCCTGTGCGGTGGAGGTGGCCAGCGAATACCGCTACCGCGACAGCGTACCCAACCCGCGCACCCTGGTCGTCAGCATCAGCCAGAGCGGCGAGACGGCCGATACCATGGCGGCGTTGAAGCACGCGCGCGGCCTGGGCATGACGCAGACGCTCACCGTGTGCAACGTGGCCACCAGCGCCATGGTGCGCGAGTGCAAGATGGCCTTCATCACCCGGGCCGGGGTGGAGATCGGCGTGGCCAGCACCAAGGCCTTCACCACGCAATTGGTGGCCCTGTTCATGCTGGCGCTGTCACTGGCCCAGACCCGTGGCCGACTCACCGAAGCCCAGGAAACCCAGCACCTGAAGGCCCTGCGCCACCTGCCCGCTGCCGTGCAGGCCGTGCTGGCGCTGGAGCCGCAGGTCATCGCCTGGTCCGAGGAGTTTGCGCGCAAGGAGAACGCGCTCTTCCTGGGCCGGGGACTGCACTACCCGATCGCGCTGGAAGGGGCGCTCAAGCTCAAGGAGATCAGCTACATCCACGCCGAAGCCTACCCGGCCGGCGAGCTGAAACACGGCCCGTTGGCGCTGGTGACCTCGGCCATGCCGGTGGTCACCGTGGCCCCCAACGACACCTTGCTGGAGAAGCTCAAGAGCAACCTGCAGGAGGTGCGTGCCCGCGGCGGCGAGTTGTTCGTGTTTGCCGACAGCGACACGCACATCGAATCCGGCCCCGGCCTGCGGGTCATCCGCATGCCAGAACACTATGGCGCCCTGTCACCCATCCTGCATGTGGTGCCGCTGCAGTTGTTGGCCTATCACACCGCCTGTGCGCGCGGAACCGACGTGGACAAGCCCAGAAACCTGGCCAAGAGTGTCACGGTCGAATAGACGTTAGGAAAGCATGGTCCATCCACGGCCATCCGCAGTCGTGATGCACCACGTGTCCGCGCGTTGGTGCCGTCGCGGTGCCCCGTGAACGTCGGCCGTGTGTTCGCCTGAACGAGCGCGCAAGCCCTCAGCCGGCCTGGCGTCGGGCGGCGAGCACCTGCAGCACCAGCTTGGCCAGTGCCTGCGCATCGATCGGCTTGGCGATGTAGCCGACCATGCCCGCCGCGAGGCACTTTTCCCGGTCTTCGTGGAAGGCGTGGGCGGTCTGGGCGATGATGGGCAGGTCTGGCGCCAGTTTGAGAATCCGGCGCGCCGCTTCGAAGCCGTCGATCACCGGCATCTGGATGTCCATCAGCACGACGTCGTAGGCCTTGGGGCCGTCGGTGATCACCCTTTGCACGGCCGTGGCGCCATCGCCGACGACGACCAGCCGGGCGCCTTCGTCCTCCAGACCGAGCTTCAGCATGGCCTGGTTGACCGGGTCGTCCTCGGCCAGCAGGATGCAGACACCGGCCAGTGACTTGTCTGGCCAGGTCCCTGGGGTCTCATGCTGGTCTCCCGGACCCGCGGCGGGCTGCAAGAGCGGCAGGCGCACCTCGAACATGCTGCCGCGGCCCGGGCTGCTCTCGACCCGAATATCGCCGTGCATCAGTTCAAGCAGGCGTTTGCAGATCGCCAGGCCCAACCCGGTGCCGCCGAACTTGCGCGTGGTGGAGCCGTCCGCCTGCTGGAACGGGTTGAAGACGAAACCGAGCTGTTCTGCTGTCATGCCGATGCCGGTATCGGTGACACGGAAAATCAGTTGTCCACCGTCGCGCAGGGCGGACAAGGTGACGCTGCCCGCGTCGGTGAACTTGATCGCGTTGCTGAGCAGGTTGAGCAGGATCTGACCCAGCCGCAGCGGATCGCCCACGCAGTGGGGCGGAAGATCGGCGGCTTTTTCGACGCGCAGGACGAGGCCCTTGGCGCGTGCCCGGTCGGCGACGAGCTGCAGTGCGCCGTCGAGCACCTGGCTGCAGTCCATCTCGGTTTGCTCGATGTGCAACTTTCCGGCATCGATCTTCGAGAAGTCAAGGATGTCATCGACCACGCCGAGCAGTTGGTTGCCGGAGATGAGGATCTTGTCGAAGGCGTCGCGGGCTCGTTCCGGCTCCTTGTATCGGCGCTGTCCGATCCGGGCGAAGCCGAGCACGCCGTTCATGGGGGTGCGGATTTCGTGGCTCATGTTGGCCAGGAACTCGCTTCTGGCACGTGCCAGGTTCTCGGCGGCCACCAGCGCACGTTCCCGGGCCTGCGTGGCCGCGCGCTGAAGGCTCACATCGACCACACTGACCACCGCACCAACGATCTGGCCCTTCTCGACGATCGGATGACTGGCCAGCGCCACGGGCACCGGGTGCCCATCGGCGTGCCAATAGGTTTCGTCGTCAACCCGTGATTCCTGCCCTGCCCGCCAGGCTTGGCCGGCAATGCAGTCGGACACAGGGAAGGGGCTGCCGTCCGGCCGACTGTGGTGGAACAAATCGTGAGCGGAGCGTCCCATGGCCTGCTCGGCCGAGTGGCCCAGCATGCGGCAGGCGGCCGGGTTGATGAAGGTGATCCGGCCATCGTGATCGACGCCATACAGGCCGTCGGCGGTGGAATCGAGAATGCGCGTGGCGCGGGCTTCGGTGGCCAGCAGTTCGGTCGTGCGTTGCTCCACCAGTTCTTCCAGGTGCTGGCGGTGGCGTTCGAGCTCGGCCGTCGCCTGCTTGCGCTCGGTGATGTCGACCAGCATGCCGACCACGTTGACGACCACGTTGTTGCTGTCCTTGATCGCCGACACCGACAGATCGGCCCAGATCGCTCCGCCGTCTTTTCTGAGGTAGCGTTTTTCCAGGCGGTACCGCTCCACCTGGCCGTCGATGAGCCGCTGGAAATGCGCCCTGGCGGCGTCCCGGTCATCGGGATGGGTGACGTCCTCATAGGACAGCCGCAGGATTTCCTCTGCGCTGTAGCCGAGCGTCACTGCCCAGCGTTCGTTGGCCATCACATAGCGACCGGTCCGGTCGGTGATGGAAACGCCGGCATTTGCCGCATCAAAGATCGCGCGCAGCCGTTGTTCGCTGTCGTGCAGGATCCTCTCAGCCTCGATGCGCTGCGTGATGTCGCGGGCGGTGCCCACCGTGCCAATGACCTCACCTCGCTCGTTGAGGAATGGCGCCTTGCGCACGTCCAGGTAGGTCATGCGCCCCTGGATATTGCCGAACTCCTCGAACACCGAGGGCACGCCGTGCTCGAGGGTGGCCGCATCGCTGTCCTGACACAGTTCGCCAAAGGTGTGCCACAGCGGGTCGTCGGGATGCTTGCTCCGCTCGCGCATCGCGAAGAACATGTCGCTCTTGCCCACCGGCTCGTCCGTGTCCGTGGCACTCAGCAACTGTTGACACACGGCACGGTTGGCAAACAAGTAGCGCTTCTCGAGGTCCTTGGCCCAGATCATGTCGGGCACGTTGTCGGCCATCAGACGCAGCAGGGTCGCCAGGTTGCGCGAGCGCTCCTCGCTCTCTCGTGCCGCCTGCTCGATCCGCTTGCGCGCCGTGATGTTCATCGACGTGCCGACCGCGAGTGCCGGCTGGCCGTCGGCACGGCGCTGGATCACGCTGCCCTTGGTGTGGATCCATTGGTACTGGCCGTCGCGCCGCCGCAGGCGGTATTCCAGGTCGAACACCGGGTCACCGGGTTGCATGGCGGCCTGGAACCGCTCCACGAACCGTCCGGCGTCGTCGGGATGCACGCGCTCGAGCCAGGCCGGCAGCGTCTTCAGGGACTCGTCCGGCTCGAGCCCCAGCGTTGGCAGGTTGGCCTGGTCGAAGACCAGCGCCTGGGTGAGCAGGTCGACCTTCCAGAGGACCACCTGGGTCACCTCGACGGCCATCTTCAGGTTCCACTCCGCCTCCTTGCGTTCCCCGATGTCGTGCCAGACGCCCACCAGGCAGGTGCGTCCGCGCAGGCGAATGGCCCGGGCGCTGACGAGAACGTCGATGATGCGGCCGTCCTTGCAACGGTGTTGCCCTTCGAAGCTGGCGCTGCCGTCGCGCACGACCGCTGCCACTTCGTCGCGCAGTGCCACCTCGTCCGCCGACGCCTGAATCAGGGCCAGCGACTGCCCGACCAATTCTTCGCGGGCATAGCCGAGCATGCGGCAGGCGGCCTCGTTGACCTCGAGGAATTGCAGAGTCTGGGCATCGACGAGATCGATGCCTTCGCCCGCCTGGTTGACGATGGCCCGGTATTGCTCCTCTCGCTCAGCCAGCGCCTCGCGGGTATGCGCCTGGACCGAGACGTCGCGGAAACACCAGATCCGCCCCTGCTCGGCACCGAGCGCCAGGACCCGCGTGTAGCGCTCGAAGACCCGGCCGTCCTTGAACTGCAAGGTGTCGTTGGCTTGCGCATCGCTGCCGTAAAGCCGCTGCACGCCGGCCAGGAAGCCCTCGGGATCGACCAGCTGGTCGAGCACGTGCTTCAGCAGCAGATCGTCCCGTCCAGCGGTGGCCAGCTCCGTCGGCACGCGCCAAAGTTCGAAGAAGCGCTTGTTGGCGGAGAGCACTTGGCCGTCCGCCGCCACCATCAGGATGCCCTCGTCGGTGGAATCGAGGGCCACCCGAAGGCGGGCCTCGGCGCTTTCGACGCTGAGCGACAGGGCCTGTTGCTGGTGCGCGGTGATTTCGCGCAACAGCGTGCTCATCAACATCAGGCTGGCCGGCGCCACGATGCCAGCCGTCACCAGGCCGGTCAGCACGTAGTCGAAGGTGATCCGGCCCATCAGGGCCAGATCCATCAGCGACACGATCAGCACTGCGGCCACCACGGCCACCAGCGAAAACAACCACCACAGGCGCCATCCGTTCAGCTGCTGCAGTTGTGCAACCAGCCTGGAGTCCTGTCGACCTTCTTTCATGCCCAAACCCAGCTGCGATGGCAGTTCCCGCTCGATGCGGCGGGTGATTGCCGTGGGGCCAACCTGCGCTGCAATTCTGCCCTCATTCAAAGCCGCGACGAATCAGCCACGGCGCACTCGGCCTGCAAGCTCACGGCCGCGCTGATGCAGCATCTTTCCGGCGGGCCCTGCGCGACATCAACACCCCAGCTGGTCCCGCTTGAAGGGTGGTGCAGCGAGCAGGACAATCGCGCGGTCCCGTCGTGGCATTGAAGACCGCCCATGAAGCCCGTGTTGCTGCTGTGCTCGACCACCGATGGCCAGACACGCAAGATATGCGAGCGCCTGCAGCACAGGCTGCAGGACGCCGGCGTCACCGTCGTGCTCACCATGATCGAGCACGCCCGAGAGGTGTCGCCCTCCGACTACAGTCTGTTGGTGGTGGGTGCGCGCATTCGGTATGGCCACACCGATGGGCGCGTCATCGAGTTCGCGAACCGCTGCGCGGCACTGCTGAATGCCATGCCCAGCGCGTTCTTCTCGGTCAACATCGTCGCCCGCAAGCCCGGCAAGGACCGACCCGAAACCAACCCCTACGTGCAGAAGTTCCTTCAGCGCGTGGCCTGGCGGCCGCGGTTGCGCGAGGTGTTCGCCGGTCGGCTCGACTACCCACGCTATGGGCCGCTCGACCGCAACCTCATCCGCTTCATCATGTGGATGACCGACGGCCCGACCGACCCAAGCGCGCAGGTCGAGTTCACCGACTGGCACCGCGTGGATGCGTTTGCGCAGGCCTTGTGTGCAGCCGTCCGGGCGTGATCGCACCGGCGAGCCGGCCGCCGCCCCGCTATGGGTGCAGATAGATGCACCTGGCCCAATCGTAGGTCGTGCTCGGCCCTTCACTGGATGCAATGGGGCAGGCATCCTTGTTCGAGCAATCCATGTTGGCCAATTGCCGGCCCATGCGCTTGCCAGCCCGTGAAACGTTCAGCTTGTGCTCAAGCCTGACCTGTACGATCTTGCCCGTCAGCGAACAATTGAAATCCAGGGCAGTACCTTCTGAAGATGCTTGCATCGGCGACCGTCCATCGGCAAAAGGGGCCCATTTTCACATTGCGCTCATCGGCGAGTTCTAGAAGCTTGATCCCGGCTGGGCCAGGAAAGCCAACTCCTCGTCCGTTGAACTGCGGCCCAGCGTGGCGTTGCGGTGAGGGTAGCGACCGAACCGATCAATGATGGACTTGTGCCTGAGCTCGAATTCGATGTTGGCCTGGAGCCCCGCAGCCTTGAACAGCTGCAGGGCCACCTCGTGGATCGCGCCGGACTCGCTGTGCATGTAGGGCATGTACAAGAAAGCCAATTCATCGGGCGACAGCAACCGGCCCACATCCAGCGCAACCGCTTCCTGAGACAGGGCCAGTGCCAGTGGATCGCAGGCAAAGGCCAGCGGAGTCCCACGGTGCATGTTGCGCGAGAACTGGTCAAGAACAATGATCTCTGCCAGTCGGCCCTTGGGCTCGCGGCGCCAGCCGTAGCACTCGCAGCGACTCGCCATGGCATGGACTTCCGAGAATCGACTCCTGATGAGCTGATCGAAACCCGGGTCGACTTTCCACCACTGTGCAGGGGAGGTTTCGTCGAACCAGAACGTGAGGATGGATGAGTACATGGTCGAGTCAGGCAAGCATTGCCTAGGGCTCACCGCGATGCACCCGCGGTGGAACGCCGCAGGGCCAGGGGAGCCGACCGGCGCCAGGCGTGAAGCAATGCCCCCTTGACCTCCAGCGTCTGGGTCGACTTTCCCAGCCCAACGAATTGCGCCGCGCCGTCGAGGGGCAGCTCGAATGACGGGTTGGGCGGCGGCACTGGCCACAAGATAGCATGCCCGTTGCCTGAACAAAGGAGAGCGCCATGCACCTGACCAGCAAATGCGTCGTGATTGGACTGATGCTTGCCGTTGCGGGCATCGCGGCGGCGCAAAGCGAACCGTCGAGTGCTGCCTACGACGAGAGCTTGGCGAAGTCTGTCGGAGCGGATGAGCGCGGCATGCGCAGTTTTGTGCTGGTGATTCTGAAGACCGGGCCGAACAAGATGCCGGCTGGCCCTGAGCGCGATGAGATGTTTCGCGGTCACTTTGCCAACATGAAGCGCTTGTCGGACGCAGGCAAGCTTGTGCAGGCGGGCCCATTGGATGGCGTTGACGGGTGGCGCGGCCTGTACGTCTTTGCCGTCGCAGACATCGAGGAAGCTCGGTCTCTTGTTGCCACTGATCCGGTTGTGGCCAAGGGCGAGATGATCCCGGAGCTTCATCGGTACTACGGGACCGCGGCCCTGATGATGATTCCTGGACTGCATGCCAAGGTGTCGATGCGGCCGATATGAGGCCCGATTGAACCGCACTGCATTCTGCGGGGTTCCGCCGCCCAACGTTGGAAGCGAGCTGCAAGTCGGCTCGCATGACGGGCTAGCCAGCGGCACGCCCATCCGTGAATTGACGCTGCCGACCATTGCAACCACAATGGTTCCATTTTGGGAGCCTGACATGCCCACGACATTGACCTTAAAGAACATTCCTGACGTGGTTTACGAGCGATTGCGCGCTTCAGCAGCTGCACATCGGCGGAGCTTGAACAGTGAAGCCATCGTTTGCTTGGAATCTGTGCTTTTGCCTCGTCGAATGACCGTGGAGGAGCAGCTTGAGCGCGCAAGGGAGTTGCGGGCAAGTCTCGACTTCCGTGTAACTGCCAAAGACCTGGACTCGTTCAAGCGTGAAGGAAGACCATGATCGTGGTCGCTACCAATGTCCTGGCGTACTTTTTCATGTGTGGTGAGCACACTGCAGCAGCAGAGGACCTGTACGAACGAGAGCCGACGTGGGTAGCCCCGTCACTTTGGAGAAGCGAGTTTCGAAACCTTCTGGCAGGCTACATGCGAAGGGAAGGGCTGACCCTCAACAAGGCTTGTGCCTTGCAAGATGCCGCGCAGTCGATATTGGATGGCGAGTTTGAGTCGGACTCGAACTCTGTTCTGCGACTGGTCAGTGAAAGCACATGCAGCGCCTACGACTGCGAATTCGTTTCCTTGGCCGAGCGCCTAAATGTCAAGTTGGTGACCATGGACGCAAGAGTGCGGCGAGCTTTCCCGCGAATTGCGGTGCCGATTTCTGCTGGCTAGCGAATGAAAGGGATTCCCCGTCCCGAACTGGCCGCGCGCAGGCGGCGGGCCAAGAAGTGCACGATGTGAAGTGCGAACTCTCACCTCCTCCTTTCGAAGTTACAAGGCAGCGTGGTGCAGCAGCGAAACTTCGGCTGCATCTTGCCGGCCCAACTTGAAACACCGATTGATGGCGTCGCCACCGGTGTAGAGACTTCATGCTCTTCATTGAATACGAGGAAAACCCCATGGCAAAGATGATCTTCGTCAGCCTGCCGGTCACCGACCTCAAAGCTTCGATCACCTTCTACAAGGCACTCGGATTCGAGCAGAACCTGCAGTTCAGCGACGATTCCGGCGCCTGCATGGTATGGAGCGAGGCAATCAACGTGATGCTGATCACCCATGCCAAGTGGCGCACGTTTACGCAGCGGCCGCTCCCACCGGCCGAGACGGCGGGGCACATGCTTTCGCTTGCGCTCGACAGCCGCGATGCCGTCGACGCGATGAACCATGCAGCGGCAACTCACGGTGGGCAGGCTGATGTGAACCCGGCTGAGGACATGGGCTTCATGTACACCCGTGATCTCGCCGATCCTGATGGGCATGTATGGGCTGCACTCTGGATGGATTCGGCGCCGATTCCGCCGGCGGGTCAGAGTTGAGTCCTCAGCTCTGTCGCGCCACGAGGCGCATTGTCTGCTGGGGTGTTGCACCGGGCCCGCCCGATTCCTAACGTTGAAATTGAGGTGCCACGCTGCCGCGAGTCAGCTCGAATGACGGGTTAGGCGTCGCTCGGGAGAATGGCAAGCAAATCCGTAACGCCGACATCTTGGCCCGCCTGTGTCAGAAGGGCTGTCGCCTGACCACGGTGATGGGTTTGATGATTGAAGAAGTGCATTGCGAGATCGCCGAGTCGCCTTGTCGAAACGACTCCCTTCATGTTGGCGTATTGCAAGCTGGAGTCCAGATCGGCTTCGGTCAACTCCTTGGACCAGGCGGCGATGGCCTTGTCGAGCATTTCGCGGCGATCCCGGAGAGCCCCGAGTTCGTCGAACAAGACCTGGTCAAGACGCTCTGGAGCCAGAAGCTCCGAGACTGCCACCAGAGAAGCGGGCATTGATGTGTGCTGTGCGAAGCGCTTTAGCCAGATTGTGTCGGCGACCACAAGATGATTGAGTGTTCCCAGAATAGAGCTGAAGAATGCGCTTCTGTCTTTGGACAACTCCTCGGGCGGAAGAAGTGCTGCGGCGGAAAACACACGCCCGTTCATCCAGACGTTGTACTGGGCCATTTGACGGACAAAGATGAGCAAGTTCATACAAGTGGTTTTCGATGCCTAACGTTGGAGGTGATCTAACCGTGGAGGCATGGCGCCCTGGCCGTGAGGCAGAGAAAAGACAAAGCTGCCGACCGGCCAAGGTGCCTTGCCGAAGCGGGTCAGCTCGAATGACGGGTTAGGTCGCACTCGTGGACTCGCTTCCGGTGGACGAGTTGTTCAAGGCTACAGCGGCGCAAATGAGCCTCGCAATTGCCACCGCATCGAGCATACCGCCCTCCGAAATGTCGATTGCTCGCCTGGCGTTACCGTCCAGGCTGGAGTTGAAGAGCCTGAACGGGTCTGCGAGCGAAGCGCCCTTGGCGAACGTTAGCTTCACGGTCTTCTTGTAGGTCTCGCCGGTGCAGATGATTCCGTTGCATGACCAGACTGGAACATTCCACTTCCATTGCTCGGTGATTCGGGGGTCAGCGCGTTTGATCACGGATCTGACTTCTGCGAGGACTGAGCCTCTCCAGTCTTGGAGCTCTCCAATTCGAGCGTCTATGAGTTCGGACGGCGACTTGCCCTTGTCTGCGTTCGGCGTTCTCTTGGGGAACGGCTTTGCGGCAGGTGATGACTTCTTGGGTGAGGGCATATTCGGTTCCCAGAATGCGCTGGTGGCGCGGCGCCTCGCTCGTGCGTCCGAACGTTCAAGACAAGCCGTTGGCACCCCGCTTGAGGGGCTAGCCCGCATTTGCCCCCGAGTCTGAGAGCTTGAGGTCGCACAGGCGCATAAAGTCAATATTGCCTCGCGCCTGAAGTCTGCCACTTTGAACGAGCGCCGCAATGCGCTGAGCGTAGAAGCCGAGTGGGACTCCCGGGAACTCCTTGTTCAGAGTGACTAGGGAGTTGCCGATGACACGGGTTGCCTGTTGCCAGGCAGAGGTCGAGCTGGCAACCAGTGTGCGATCGATGACTTCGATATCGGAGTCTTTGAATCGGGAGCAAGTCTCCAGTTCCGATTCGTGCAATTGAGCGTCGGGAATCGGCGCTGTTCTTTCAAGATCGGGGCAGAGACGGATGGCATGCACCCTGAGTTCCTCATGGCCACCTACGAGGATGGTCGCGAGGGCGCGCAGTTGGCTTGAGCGCTCTTTGCCCTCCGGCATGGACGCAATGTCTGCCGCCGCCGCGCTCAACGAATCTCTGGCCAGCTCCAGGGCAGTTCGCAGATCGTGGGAGCTGGATTGACTCATGTCGGGAAGCTCAGTTTCGAATTGCGCGGCCTAACGTGGGAATTGAGCTTCCCGGAGCAGCGAGGTGCGTTTGGCCCAGAATGAAATGAGGGCCAAGTGCGCCACGCTGTGGAGGGTCGGCTCGAATGACGGGTTAGGCTGCACTTCAAACGTCGTGACTGTAGACAATGAAGCCCAGATGGTTAGCGACTTTGTCATACAACTGCCTGCCAGCGAAGTTGGTTGTATGCGTTTGCCAATACACCCGCTTTGCGCCGCCGAGCTGCGCCTGAACATAGACTTCTTGAATAAGCGCGCGACCAATGCCTTGACCTCGTTTTGATGACAAGGTGAACAGATCTTGCAGGTAGCAAACTGGCTCTATTCGAGTAGTGCTGCGGTGGAAGAGGTAGTGGGTAAGGCCGACCATTTCTCCTTGGTTCTCGGCCACCAAGGCAAAGACGGGCTCAATGGGATTGAAGAATCGCAACCATGTGGTACGAGTGATTTCGTGCGGCAAGGATGTGGGGCCACTCCGACCATAGAAGGCGTTGTAACCGTCCCAGAGTGGCTTCCATGAGTGGAAATCACCCTGAACGATTGGACGAATTGTCAGACTTGAATTCATCGGACCTTCGATCTGCGCATCAATTTCCTGTGCCGCCTAACGTTGGAATTGAGCTGCCCGGAGCGGCGTGATGCGTTTGGCCCAGAATGAAATGAGGGCCAATTGCGGCACGCTGTGGAGGGCAAGCTCGAATGACGGGTTAGGCAGCACGGTGCGCGAGAAGCCAAGTTGGCAATGAAATGCAGACTCTACGCCATGAACTTGCGAATAGAGCCGCAAACAACGAGCAACTGCCGATCGTCCATACGGCCGAGTATGTTTCGGATGACGGTGCCCATCACCTTCTGCACGCCAGCTAAACCAAGTGTGGCAGATTGCTGCACAACGAAGTTCGCCTTCGTGGCCTTGAGTGATTGCAGGAAGTACTGATCCATCCCGCTATCGGTCAGCTCAAGGACCAGTTCAGTGAGTTGCCCCGAGTAGGCGGTTGCCTTCTCGGCGCTCTCGATGGCCACGAGAACTTCGAGTGTCTTCACTCGAAGTTCGTGCGAGTGGTGGAAGCGCAGGAAGGGCCTCGAGAGCAGCTCGCCGCTCTTCTTCGGTACTCGTTTGGCAGTGACCGGTGCGGCGCGTTTCGGTGAGGTGGACATGGATCTGACCTTATCGCGAAGAGAGCACCATCGTACGCGCCGCTGAAGCTACTACTCGCCAACGCTCAACGAGGTTCTGTCTTGTGCTGACTAGCGTGCGAGGTAACCGGAACGGAGCGGCATGACAGCGCTGGGCCAGAATGAAATGAGGCCCAGCGATGGCATGCCGTGGAGTGTCCGGGTGACTGAGGGGTTAGGCCGCAATTCGCGGAACTGGCATGCTCCTGAGGCGTACATGTGGCGCTCAGTATGGACCGTCGATCAGGCGCTGCGATAGCCACCACAGGTTCCCGAATTGATCTTTGATGCCGCCTTGTCGGTCTTGGTATGGCATGTCGGCTACGTCCATGATCTTCATGCCCCCAGCGGCGATTGCTTTCTGCATGGATTCATCCGCGTTCTCGACGTAGAGGTAGCACGAAGCTGGCATGGCTGGGAAGCCGGATGATGCCTCGCTGACCATCACTGACGATGTGCCGAGGCGAACCTGTGCATTTGCAATCCGCTCGCCATTCATGTGGCGACCGATTTCGATGCCTCCAAGCCCGTGAACAAGGAACTCAATAAAGCGCCCTGCGTCTTCAACGAAGAAGTAGGGCGTGACGGTATTGAACCCAGGTGGAATGCGCATAGGACCTCCGGATTTGCAGCTTAACGGTGGAGGTGAGGCGCACGCGGTGGCGTGGCGCCCTGGCCGCGCGATCCATGATGAACAACGGCGTCGCGCGGCCATGGTGCCATGCCGTTGCGTGTCGCCTCGACCGACGGGTCAGGCGGCACTTTTGGCATGCGCAACTTCGGCCGCGAGCCGACCAAGATTCTGTTCGTTCGCTGCTGCGACGAACTCTGCCAATTGCTTGTAGTGCTCTTCGGTATCAAAGGTTTGGCGCCACATCACCTGCGTGCCCTCGCCATGCGCCTGAAGTTCCAAGGTGAGAACAAAGTGATGCCCATTGAGGTGTTCAATCTCAAAGAGTTGATCCTTGTCTAGACGTACGAATCGGTTCTCGGTCGGGTAGTTCGTTCCGTCAGGCCCATGCATCGTCAACCGCCAACTTCCGCCAGGCACGAAATCGTAAGTGTGAATCGTGTTTGTAAACCCATCGGGACCCCACCACTTGGCAATGCAGTTCGGGTCGCTCATGGCGGCGAACAGCTTTGCCGGGCTGACTGGGAAGAACTTGGTTCTGATATCTGATCGAGCCTCGATGGGTTCCATATGCTCTCCGGATGGTGCAAGGGTTTGTTTGTGCCGCCTAACGTTCGCGGTAACCGGCACGCAGCGGCAGGACGCGCTTGGGCCAGAATGAAATGAGGCCCAAGCGTGGCATGCCGTTGCGTGTCCGGTTGACCGAATACGAAGGGACTTCCCCAATCCGATGACGGTGTCGAGGCACCAAGATTGAAGTGTGTGAAGTCAATCTGAACTCGAAAAGGGGAAGCCCATGGCGGAGATTACACGAGCGCTGATCGCGCGGGTAGGTGTAGTCTTGTCCAACGAGGTATGAGCCTGGAGCCGGGCGCGAGATTCCAGTGAGGAATGAGCCTGGAGGGTTTCTGGGCCGGGCGGCTGGATGGCTCGCTGGGAGCCTCCATGCGAGGGGTGTCGATCATCGAACCGATGGTGATCGACATGAACGAGGCCAAGTGCGCACCCTGGAACAGGTGCCGTGGTGCCGGTACGCAGGCGCTGGAGTTCCGCAGCGCCGATGACGACGAGGGCCGCTACGCCTGGATCGAACAGGTGCTGCAGCGCTTTGGGTACCGCCAGCTGCAGCGGGCCGAGCGCGGCGTGGTGCTGGCGTATTTGCAGCGCCTGAGCGGCTACAGCCGCGCCCAGCTCACGCGGCTGGTTTCGCGCTGACCGGCGGCAAGCCCCTGGTCAAGAACTATCGCCGCCCGCAGCATGCCTTCGCGCGCCAGGGCGCCGACGTGGTGCTGTTGGCCGAGGTGGACCGGGCCATGGGTACCCTGTCGGGACCGGCCACGGCCTGCGTGCTGCGCCGCCAGCGCGATGTCTTCGCCGATGGGCGCTTCGAGCGACTGGGTTCGATCTCGGTGGCCCACCTGTACAACCTGGCGCCAGCGTCGGCTACCGCGCCCAGCGCGTCGCTGACCAAGACGCGCCCGACCAAGGCCGTGACGATCGGTGTGCGCAGGCGCCGGCCCCCGAGGGCCGTCCGGGCTTCGTGCGCATCGACAGCGTTCACCAGGGCGACTGGGACGGCACCAAGGGCCTGTACCACATCAACGCGGTGGACTGCGTCACCCAGTGGCAGGTGGTGGCCACCGCAGACGATCTCGAGGCGCACCTGCTGCCCGTCATCGAGCAGATGCTCGCGCAGTTCCCGTTCCTGATCCTGGGCTTCCACGCCGACAACGGCAGCGAGTACGTCAACCATCGGGTCGCCGCCATGCTGGAGAAGCTGCGTATCGAGTTCACACGCAGCCGACCGCGGCGCAGCAACGACAACGGCCTGGCGAGACCAAGAACGGCGCCGTTGTGCGCCGCGTCTTCGGCTACGAGCACATCCCGCAACGTCACGCCGGGCGCTTCAACACCTTCTGCGCCGAGTACCTTAACCCGTTCCTGAACTTCCACCGGCCGTGCCTGTCTGACCGACAAGCCGGATCCGAAGAAGCCCGGGCGCATCAAGCGCGTGTACCGAGCCAAGGATGCGATGACGCCGCTGGACAAGCTGGCCAGCCTGCCTGAGGCACACGTTCATGCGCGAGGGGATCACGCTCGAACATCTGCAGGCACTGGCCACGGCGGACCGACGCAGGCTGGCGAGGACTCGCAGGCGCGGCAGGCGCTGTTCACGGGTACCGCCAGCCGGCTGAACTCCGGGCGCGCCAGGGGGGGAGGCTGTGGACATGTGGACAGCGTCGGGCACCGGACGGTCCGTGGACAACGCGGCGTTGCCCACCGCCCGCACCTTCGACCACATGCCGCCTTCGACCACGGTGGTACGAATCCAAAGAGCAGGACCCCAATACACTGTCTCGGTCTACAACGGATCGACGCTCCACGCGTCCCCGAGGTCAGGCCTCTCCAGGCTCATACCTCGTTTGGAAAAGACTGGTGTGGACCTGGCGAAGAACGTGATCCAGGTGCATGCGGTCGATGGTGCCGGACGACGTGTGGTGTCGCGGGCGCTCAAGCGAGACCAGTTCGTGGCCTGGTGCGCTGATTTGCCGCAGGGCTGCGTGGTGGCGATGGAAGCCTGCGGCGGGGCGCATCATTGGGCGCGGCAGTTGTTGGCCATGGGGCTGGACGCGCGGCTGATCGCGGCGAACTTCGTCACGCCCTACCGCATGGAGGGCAAGAGCGGGAAGAACGACATGACCGATGCGGCCGCGATCTGCGAGACGGCTTCGCGCCCGACGATGCGCTTCGTGCCGGTGAAGACGCCCGCCCAGCAAGGGCTGATGAGCCTGCACCGCTTGCGCGAAGGCTTCAAGGAGGAGCGCACGGCCTGCATCAACCGAATCCGTGGGGCATTGGCCGAGGCTGGCCTGGTGTTCGGCAAGAGCCCGAAGGTGCTGCGCGAGGTGCTGGCCGATGTGATCGAGGACGCGGGCAACGAGCTCAGCGGCGAGGCCAGGCTGGTGCTGCAAACCGCCTTGGCGCACTGGCGCGAGCTGGACGAGCACATGCGCTGGTGCGACCGGCGCATCGGTGAGCACGTGCGCGGCAGTGAGCAGGCCAAGCGAGCGGCCAAGATCATCGGCATCGGTGAGCTCGGCGCCTCGGCGTTCGCCGCCGGGGTGGGTGAGTTCAAACAGTTCGGCAGTGGCCACCAGCTCAGTGCCTGGCTGGGCATCGTGCCGCGCCAGAACTCCAGCGGCGGCAAGACCTCTCTGGGGCGCATCACCAAGCGCGGCGACGACTACCTGCGCACGCTGCTGATTCAGGGCGCGAAGTCCGCGGTGATGAGTGCGGGCAAACGCGACGACCCCACCAGCCGCTGGTTGCAGCAGCTCGTCGCCCGGGTGGGCTGGCAGAAGGCCTGCGTGGCCATGGCCAACAAGAACGCGCGCATCCTGTGGGCGGTGATGACGCGCGAACAGGGCTTCGATGCCCAGCACGTCAGCGTCAAGCCGCCGGCCAAGCTGCCCAAGCCGGCATCTGCGCCGACAACCGCGCCCCAGACCCAAGCCTGCGCGGCCTGAGCCAAGGCGCGGCGCTGTAGACGTTCAATCCTTCAACCCAATCGACTTCACTGAAATCCTCCCCCCGCAGACATGCGAGCGAAGATGCACTGACAGGTCAGACCGGCAGCTGGTGAACTCGGCTAACCCTACGCGGCGGCAATCGAGCCCAACCCCGTGGAGCGAATGGAGCCCAGCTGAGCGGTTCGTATCTGGGTCCGCACCGGCAGGTGCAACAAGGCCGTTTGTAGATGTGCAGTCTGTTCTCTGTCCTTGAGCATCATCGCAGTCCACCGTGTTCGTCGGGTAGGAATCAATGAACACCCAAATGCAGAAGAAAACGCAATACGGCTCTTGAC
>JADKIA010000034.1 GCA_016721465.1 Ideonella sp.
AGGACGGCGTCGAGTTCGGTCGTCAGGGCGGGCTCCGAGGGCTCCGTATGCGTTGGAGTGGAGCCAGCCAAGCCCCAGCCTGCCGTGGACCCAGCTGACACCATCGCCTTGTCCGCCCAGCAGCATTGGGCCCATTGCCCGCGCCAGTGCGGCCTGGTCCATCTGGAGCAGGCTTTCGACGACAACCTGCACACCTTGCGTGGCAATGCCTTGCACGCCAAGGTGGACCAGCCCGGGGTGGAAACCGCCAAGGGGGTGCGCGTGGCGCGCGCGAAGCCAAAGCCGAGGACGACGTGGCCGCCTTGACCCTTGGCGCACAAGACCTGGCGGCCACCTTGCGGGTGCTGCCCGATGCCAGCGCCAAGGACACCCTGTGCGGTCCGGAAGGCGAGGCTGCGCGCTGATGGCTGCCGCTCGCAGGCTGGCGAGAGTCTGCGCTACGCTCAACACCTTCCCCACCAAGAGAGAATTCCCCATGCGTTACCGCCGTCTCGGCCGTGCCGGCCTGCAGGTGAGCGAGTTGTCGCTCGGCTCCTGGGTCACGTACCACAACCAGGTCAACGTGGATGCGGCGGTGGAGATGCTGGCCGCGGCCAAGGATGCGGGCATCAATTTCTTCGACAACGCCGAGGCCTATGCGCTGGGCCAGAGCGAGGTCGTGATGGGCCAGGCCTTCAAGCGCTTGGGTTGGCCGCGCGTGAGCTATGTGGTGTCTACCAAGTTCTACTGGGGGCTGGCCCGCGAGGGCAACACGGTGAACCAGCGCAACACGCTGAATCGCAAGTACCTGATGCAGGCCATCGACGGCTCGCTGCAGCGCTTCGGGCTGGACCATGTGGATCTGGTCTATTGCCACCGGCCCGACCCGCACACGCCGATCGAGGAAACCGTGCGCGCCATGAGCGACATGATCACGCAGGGCAAGGCGCTGTACTGGGGCACCAGCGAGTGGTCGGCCGACGAGATCCGCGCGGCTTGGGGACTCGCCGAGCGCCACCACCTGCACAAGCCGGTGGTGGAGCAGCCGCAGTACCACCTGTTCCACCGCCAGCGCGTCGAGAAGGACTACGCACGGCTGTACGACGACATCGGCCTGGGCCTGACCACCTGGAGCCCGCTGGCCAGCGGCCTGCTCACCGGCAAGTACCGCGACGGCATGCCGGCGGGCTCGCGCGGCGCGATGGAATCGATGGCCTTCCTGCGCGACGAACTCACCGACGCGAAAAAGAACGCGGCCGTGGCACAGCTCGCGCCCATAGCGGCTGAACTGGGCGGCACGCTGGCCCAGCTGGCCATCGCCTGGGTGACCAAGAACCCGCGCGTGTCCAGCGTGATCACCGGCGCGTCCAAGCTCTCGCAGCTGCAGGACAACCTGGGCGCGCTGGCCCTGGCCGACAAGCTGACACCGGAGCTGATGGCGCGCATCGACACCCTCACCGCCGGGCTCGCGCAGTAGCGGCACCCGCGGGCACCCACTGTCACCCACGGGCGGACACCGGCACGCCAATGTCCGACGCCACCCCCACCGCATCGCGTCGGCCCACGCTGGGCAAGCTGCGCCCGCCGCGGCTGGGCCGGGTGTTCGGGCGCGAGGCCTTGTTCGCGCAGCTTGACGCCTCCGCCGCCGTGCCCGGCGTGTGGATCGCCGGGCCGCCGGGCATCGGCAAGACCACGCTGGTGGCCACCTACCTGGAAGCCCGGGCCATGCCCTGCCTGTGGCTGCAGTTGGATGCGGGCGATGCCGATCCGGCCAGCTTCGTCCACTTCCTGGGTGCGGCCGCAGCGGCCATGGCGCCGGCGCCTGACTTGGCATTGCCCTCACCCACGGCCGACGATCTGCGCGATGTGCCGGCCTTCGTCCGACGCTGCTTCCGGCACCTCGCGCTGGCGCTGGACCTGCCCTGGGTGCTGGTGCTGGACAACGTGCAGGAGCTGGGCGCCGCGCCCCTGCTGCACGCCGGCCTGGCCGCCGCGCTGGCGGAGTTGCCCCAGCGCGCGCGGGTGATCGCGATCGGCCGCGACCCGCCGCCCGCCGAGTACGCGCGCATGCTGGCCGGGCAGCAACTGGTGGTGGTCGACGAGCCCCTGCTGCGCTTCAGCGACGATGACGCGCAGCGCCTGGTGGCGCTGCACGGCCGCGCCTGGGCGGGCGCCGAGCTGCGGCGGGTGACCGATGGCTGGGCCGCCGCGATGATCCTGCTGCTGGCCGCCCGCACCGAGCTGGGCCCCGACGACGCGCTGCGCGGCGGTGCGGCGCGCGAGCGCCTGTTTGCCTTCTTCGCCGGCGAGGTGCTGGACAAGATGAGCCCGCGCGAGGCCGCGTCGCTGCAGCGCATCGCCTTCCTGCCCAGCGCCACGGTGGCCATGGCCGAGGCCCTCAGCGGCGACGCGCGCGCGGGCGATCTGCTGGCCGATCTGGCACGCCGCAGCCTGTTCACCGAGCGGCGCGAAGGCTCGCCGCCGGCCTACACCTTTCACGCGTTGTTCGGCGAGTTCCTGCGCGCGCGGGCCGAGGACCAGCTGGTCCCCGCCGCGCTGCAGGCGCTGCGCGTCGAAGCGGCCACGCTGCTGGCGGCCCACGGGCGTGCCGATGCGGCCATCGGCCAACTCATCCTGGCCGAGGCGATGAGCGAAGCGCTGCAACTCATCGTCGCGCATGCGGGCGGCTTTCTGGCGCAGGGCCGCACCGCCATGCTGCGGGACTGGCTGCTCGCGCTGCCCGAGGCCTTGCGCGCCGGCCCCCAGGCGAGCTACTGGCTCGGTTGCTGCGAGCTGGCGGCCGATCCCGCTGCGGCCTTGAAGCACCTGGCGCAGGCGCAGCGCGGCTTCGCAGCGGCGGGCGATGCGCAGGGCTCGTTCCTGGCGGCCGCCGCTGCGGCCGATGCCATCGTCTTCATCGGCGCCAACCTGCATGCGATAGCACCCTGGATGCCTTGGCTCGAAGCGGGTGCACCGGCCTACCTGGCGCAGCGCCATGGCGATGCGGATTCGGAAGCCGTGGTCGATACCGGCACCGACCTGCGCGTGCTGCCCGGCCTGCTGGCCGCCTTTGTGCACCGCGCCAGCGCGCACCCGCTCACCGCGGCGCTGGCCGACCTGGCCGAGCGCCTGCTCGACCAGCCGCTGGGCGCCAGCCAGCGCATCCTGCTGGGCACCTTGGCCTATCACCTGTTGTGGACAGGCCAGCTGGCGCGGCTGGACCGCCTGTTCATCAAGATCGACCGCCTGTGCGCCGCGTCCGACGCGGCGCCGGCCACGCTGCTGCGCTGGTATGGCGTGAGCGTGTTGATCCGCGCGCTGCTGGGCCGCGTCGACGAGGCGCTGGTGCTGTCGCGCCAGGCCCTGGTGCTGGCCGGCCAGGGGCCGGCGACCATGCGCGCCAAGGCGCACCTGCTGGTGGTGCTGGCGGCGGTCGCCGCGCGGGACGCTCACTTGGCACGGCAGCACCTCACCGAGACGGCCGGCCTGCTCGATCCGGCCAACGCCATCGACGTGACCACCTACGAGTTCCAGCGTGGGCTGCTGATGCTGCTGGATGGTGATTGGGCGCAGGCGGCGCAGCTGATGCGCCTGTCGGTGGCCAGCGGCCGGGCCAGCGGCTGGCCGCTGCGCGAGCACATCGCGCTGCTGGGCCAGGCGCTGGCGGCCACCCAGGTCGGCGCCTTCGACGAGGCCGAAGCCGCCTGGCAAGCCGTGCTGTCGCATCCCTTCCACGCCGTGTGCGTGTGGCACCACTGGATCGGCGCGCTGATCGAAGCCCATCTCGGCGAACGCCGTGGCGACCGTGCGCGTTGCCTGGCCGCGCTGGGCCGCGCGTTTGCTGTGGGGCGTGCCTGTGGCTACGACTTCGGGCCCATGCCGTTTTGCTGCGGCGACATGATGCCGCGCCTGGTCTCGCTGGCGCTGGACCACGGCATCGACCCACCCTTCGCACTGCAGATGATCCGCCGCCACGCGCTGGCCGCGCCGCCCGGTGCCAGCGAGCGCTGGCCCTGGCCGGTGCGCATCCGCACGCTGGGCCGCTTCGGCATCGAACTGCAGGGCGCGCCGGCGGCCACCTCGCGCAAGGAAAGCCGCAAGCCGCTGGACCTGCTGAAGCTGCTGATCGCGCTGGGCGGCGTGGCCGTGCCGGTGCCGCGCCTGTGCGCGGCGCTGTGGCCTGAAGCGCCGGGCGACGCGGCCCGCAATTCCTTCGACAACGCATTGCACCGCCTGCGCAAGCTGCTGGGGGGCGATCGCCATGTGCTGCTGCAATCGGGCGCGCTGAGCCTGGACCCGGCCAGCTGCTGGACGGACCTGGGCGGCGCTCGAATCAGGCTTGTCCGAGGCGGATGACGGGGACGTTGCCACCTTGGCCGATCAGGCCCTGGCGCTGTACCAAGGCCCGTTCCTGGCGGGCGAGGACGATCTGCCCGAGGTGCTGGCCGCCCGCAGCCGCACGCAGGCGCTGTTCACCCGCCGGCTGGGCGCACTGGGCGAGCGGCTCGAAGCGCGGCAGGACCTGGCCGGCGCCGCGCGCCTGTACGCGCGCGTGCTGGAGCAGCAGCCGCTGGCCGAGGACATCTGCCGCCGCCTCATCACCTGCCTGATCGCGCTGGACCGCCGAGCCGAGGCCTACGAGGCTTTTCGCCGCTGCCGCCAGCAGCTGTCGGTGGTGCTGGGCATCCGGCCGGCGGCCGAAACCGAAGCGCTGGTGGCCTCGCTGCGCAATCTCTAAGGCATCTCTAGGAGCGGCCGGCGCACCCTTCGGTGCATCGGGGCGCCAACACGGCGCCCGGCCTCACCGGAGATCCCCGTGCCACAGCCTGCCGCGCCGCGTCCGCATCCGCGTCCGCAACCGAATCGGCCTTCGCGCCGCAGCTTCATGCGCCAGGGTGGCCACGCCGTCGCCGGGCTGCTGGGCTTGGGCCTGGGCGGGCCTGTGCTGGCCCAGCCTGCGGCCGAGGCGCTGCACATCCTGTGCAGCGGGCCACCGGGCAGCATCCCCGACATCGTGGCGCGCCGCGTTGCCGAGCACCTGGCCGGCAGCTCCGCGCCACGCACTGTCATCGACAACCGCCCCGGCGCGGCCGGGCAGATCGCCATCCAGGCGCTGAAGTCGGGCACGGCCGACGGCTCGGTGCTGCTGCTGGCCCAAGGCGCCATCGCCACCATCTACCCGCACCTCTATGCCAAGCTGGGCTACGACCCCATCGGCGATCTGCAGCCCGTGTCGCTGGCCGGTGAGATGACACTGGCGCTGGCGGTCGGACCCGCCGTGCCGGCCGCGGTCACGAACGTGGCCGAGCTGGTCGACTGGATGCGCCGCCACCCGAAGCAAGCCAACGTCGGCTCGCCCGGCACCGGCACCTTGCCGCACCTGCTGGAGGCAATGCTGTTCCGCGAGGCCGACGTGGCCTGGCAGCACATCGTTTACTCGGGCGGGCCGCCGGCCATCGTCGATCTGCTGGGCGGCCAGATCGCCGCGCTGGTGCTGCCCGAAGGCCTGTTCCGCCAGCACCACGCCACCGGCCGCTTGCGGGTGCTGGCCACCTCGGGCGCGCAGCGCACGGCCTTGCTGCCGGGCGTGCCCTCGCTGGTGGAGCAGGGGTTTCGCAATGGCGTGGTGCGCGAGTGGTTTGCGTTCTTCGCTTCCGGTCGCGTGCCCTCGGCCCAGGTCGAGGCCAGCTCGCGTGCCTTGCGTGCGGCCATCGCGCAGCCCGTGCTGGTGGCCGCGTTCGCCGACGCGGGCATGGTTGCCGCCTCCAGCACCCCGGCGGAGCTGGTGGCCCGCATCGCGGCCGAGCAGCGGTACTGGGAGCCGATGGTCCGCATGGCTGGGGTGAGGGCGGAATGATGGATCGAGCAGCAATCAAAAGGAGTGTCCTGATGACGGCGCCGAACACAGAGCCGCCGCTGGACGGCAGCCACGCCTGGGACCAGGCCGCCGAAGGCTGGAATCGCCACAGCGCGCTGGTCGGCGACTGGCTTCGCGAAGCCACGGCCGCGATGCTGGACGCAGCCCGCATCGGCCCGGGCGCGCGCGTGCTCGACATCGCCGCCGGTGCCGGCGAGCAGACGCTGGACATCGCCCGCCGCGTGGGTCCCAGCGGCCAGGTGCTGGCCACCGACATCTCGCCCGGCATCCTGGCCCTGGCGCGCCACAAGTTCCATGTGGCCGGTTGGGCGCAGGCGAGCACGCGGGTGGCCGATGCGCAGGCCCTGGGCCTGGACGGCGCGGGCTTCGATGCCGCCGTGTGCCGGCTGGGCCTGATGTTCTGCGGCGCGCCGCAGGCCGCACTGGCCAGCGCCCATGCGGCGCTGAGGCCCGGCGGGCGCTTCAGTGCGCTGGTGTTCGGGTCGCCGCAGGCCAACCCCTGCATCGCCATCCTGATGGCCAGCGCAATGCGGCACGCGGGGCTGCCGCCGCCGTCGTCACCGCGCCAGTCACCACCCCCCGGAAGCCTGCTGAGCCTGGGCCGGCCGGGCCTGCTCGCCGAGCTGCTGGCCGCCACCGGCTTCGCCGACATCGAGGTGCGCGCGCTGCCGGCCCCGATGCGGCTGCCCTCCGTCCAGCACTACCTCGATTTCGTGCGCAGCGCCGGCCTGCCGATCATGGCCATCCTGGCGCCTCTGACGCCCGAGGCGCAGCAGGCCGCGTGGCACGACATCGCGCAGCAGCTGGCGCGCTTCAACGCCAACGGACAGTGGGTGGGCCCCAACGAGCTGCTGCTGTGTTCGGCCACCCGCGCAACGGCGAGCGCTGTCTTCTCAACCCACCAAGAAGGAACCACGACATGAGCCATTTGCAAATCCGCGCGTTGCTTCGCGCAATGTCCCTGGGCTTGGCAGCGGCCAGCGTGCTGATGCCCACCGCCCCCGCGCAGGCGGCGGGCGCGATCCGGGCCGCCTATGTGGAGACGGTGCTGCCGGGCCGGCCGTTCTCGGCGGTCTTTCAGCCCAACGCGGGCGCCGTTTCCACCGGCCCCGGCAGCGGGGCGCTCGGCGTCACCAGCCTCTCGATCACCAGCTTCGGCACCACGCAGGCCGCCACGATGGTGCTCAAGGTCATGAGCCTGCCCGATGGGGTGAACTGCGGCGGTGCGGGCACCGTGCTGACGGAGCAGCCGCAGCGCGTGCTGCTGCGCATCGCGGCCAACCAGACGCTGCACCTGATCTACCCCAGCCCCTGGGTGATCGGGGCCGGGATGGCGGTGCCGGCGGGCCAGCACCTTTGCCTGGCCGGCGAGCAGCTTGGCGGCGATGGGCCGATCTACATCCACGTCAATGGCTTCGTCAATTGACCGCCGCCATCGCGAGGGCCAGCGCATGAACACCGCAGGATGGAAAGCCCTGTTCGTCGCGGCGCTGATGGCCTCGGCGGCCATGGCCCTCGCGGCCACGGTCACGCTGGCCGGGCGTTTCGATGACAGCGGCAACGCGGCGTTGGTCGGCAGCGATCTCGGCGCGGCGTCGTTCGTCGACGAGCGCGCCATCGCCAACAACGTGGCGCTGTACGCCTTCACGCTGTCGGCAGCGGGCGCGGTGACGATCCAGAGCACCGGCTTCGCCAGCGGTGGCGCGGACCCGTATTTCTCGCTGTTCCGCGGTGCCGGGGCCGGTGCCGCGTTGGCCGGCTCGAATTTCTCGCAGGCCTTCACCACCGGCGGCGACTTTCTGTTCTCGGCCCTGCTGAGTGCCGGCGCCTACCAGATTGCCCTGGGCAGCTTCGCCAACCTGTCGTTCGCCGAGAACAGCGGCAGCGGAGTGCTGGGCGATGGCTTCGTCGGGCTGGGCGAACCCGGCGCCTTGGGCGATGCGAGCTATCGCCTGGTGCTCACGACCTCGGCCTCGCCGGTGCCGGAGCCATCGATGCTCGGGCTCCTCTTCATCGGCCTGATGGCGCTGGGCATGCCAAAGCGCCCGAGGCCAACGCTGCATCGGTGCAGGTCATCCGCTGATTTCGTTGCGGCGTCCCGCCAGCCTGCCACACTGGATGCATGAACGATGCACCCACCCCCAACCTCGCCACCCTGGTGGTGGCCAACGCCAACCTGCTGAACCTGGCCCTGCCGGGGCGCGCGTTCTATCCCAACGCCGAGCCCTACGACGTCGACGAGTACCAGCGCAAGATCGCCTGGCTGGGCAGCATGCTGGCGCGCGTGAATGCCGACGTGATCGGCTTCGAAGAGGTGTGGGACGAGCCGGCCCTGCAGGCCGCGGTGGTGGCGAGCGGGCTGCACTACGCGAAGGTGGTCGCGCCCGGCGCCGAGCTGGGCGCGCAGGGCACGCCGCGTGTGGGGCTGGCCTCGCGGCTGGCGCTGGAGTCGGTCGAATCGGTCACCGACTTCACGCCCGCCCAGTGCGTCACCGTGCCCGAGATCGGTCTGTACACGCGCTTCGAACGCCCGGTCCTGCACGCCACGCTGCGCATGAAGCAAGGCCTGTTGCTGCACGCGCTGGTGGTGCACCTGAAGAGCAAGCGACCCAAGTTCCTGCAGGACGCCGACGGCCGCGCGCTGGAAGACACCGACGATCCGGCCGTCGTCGCGCGTGCCACCTTGCGCTCGCTGGTCATGCGCGGGGCCGAGGCGGCGGCGCTGCGCGGCCTGGTCATCGACCTCACCCGCCGCACGCGCGATCCGCTGGTGCTGATGGGCGACATGAACGACGGGCCGCATTCGGTCACCAGCCAGTTGATCGCCGCCACGCAGGCGGTGGCCTACGACCGGCAGGCGCGCGACATGGCGCTGTACCACGCCTGGGACGTGCAGACCGAGCCCGGCCTGAAGCGCGACACCGCCTACTCCCACGTGCACCAGGGTTGGCCCGAGATGCTGGACCAGATCTGGGTGAGCGAGGAGTTCGTCGGCACGTCCAGGTTCGCCCTCGGGGACGTCAAGCGCGTCGAGGTGTTCAACGACCACCTGCACGAAAGCCGCGAGCGCTTTCGCAGCGACCACGGCTTCGTGCGTGCGCTGCTGCGGGTGCGGCTGCCTGCCCCGGCCTGAAGGCCTCCGCGCGCGCCGGCGGCGGGTTTCAGGCGCTGCTGGTCGCCGCCTCGGCCAGCTCGAAGCCGGCCGCCAGGGCGTCCAGGTTGAGCTGCACGAAGCTGCGTGGGGTCTCGGTGCGCACGCTGCGCACCAGGGCCTCGCGCTCGCACAGGCCGGCCAGCAGCGCCAGGGCACCAAGCGCCACGATGTTGGCCACGCGCTCGCTGCCGAGTTCGATGGCCGTGCGCGTCAGCGGCAGGTGCAGCTTGCGGCAATCTCCAGCCGGCAGCTCGGGGCACAGGCGCGTGTCGGCCAGCACCAGTGCACCGGGCTTGAGCAGCGGCCAGGACGGCGCCACGGCCAGCTGGTCGAGCAGCACCAGGGCGTCCAGCGCCGTGGCCAGGGGGTAGTCGACTTCTGTCTCGGCCACCACCAGGTCGGCATTGCAGTAACCACCCCGAGACGTGGGCTCGTAGGTCTGCGACTGCGCCACCCGCCGGCCCGCACCGACCAGCACGTCGGCCAGCATCTTGGCCGCCAGGATCAGGCCCTGGCCGCCGGTGCCGGCAATGCGCAATTCGAGGCGATCGATGCGGTTCATGTCGCAGCCGCCTTGATGGCTTCGGCGGCCTTGGCCCGGGCCGCCGCGGCGCGATAGGCGCCGCCGTACTCGGCGCGATCGTTGCGCGTGAGCACGCCGGTGTGCAGGTCGGTGGAGCGGAAGGGCGTGTCCACCGTGTCGCGGTAGGCGCTGGGGCGGATCTCGCTCTTCTGGCGCAGGATCATCTCGGACGAGGAACCGAGCTCGTTCTTGCGCCCGAAGATCTCGGTGCAGTCCGACAACACCTCGACGAAGGCGAAGCCCGGGTGTTCGAGCCCCTGCTTGATCAGGGCCTTGAGCTTGGGCACGTGGTGCGTCACCTCGCGGCCGACGAAGCCCGCGCCCGCGGCCGTGGCCAGCGCGCAGGCATCGAACGAGGGCTCGGCATTGCCCAGCGGCGTGGTGGTGGTGAGCATGCCGTCGGACGTGGTGGGCGACACCTGGCCACCGGTCATGCCGTAGACCTCGTTGTTGAGCATCAGGCAGGTGATCTTGAGGTTGCGGCGGCAGGCGTGGATGAGGTGGTTGCCGCCGATGGCCAGGCAGTCGCCATCGCCGCTGATCACCACCACGTGCAGGTCCGGCCGCGCCAGCGCGAGCCCGGTGGCGAAGGCCAGCGGCCGGCCATGCGTGGTGTGGAAGGTGCTGGCGTCGATGTAGGCCGACAGGCGCCCGGCGCAGCCGATGCCCGAGACCACGGCGAGCCGGTCCTTGTCGATCTTCAGCTCGTGCAGCGCCCACAGCAGTGCGCGCAGGGCGATGCCGTGTCCGCAGCCCGGGCACAGGAAGTGCGGCATCATTTCCTGCCGCAGGGCAGGGCGGATGTCGAAGTCCGCAGCGTGTTCAAGCATCAACGCGTCTCCTGCCTCAGGGTGGTGGCGCGGGCCACGATCTCGGCGGGCGCGATGGGCTCGCCGTCATAGCGGTTCAGTCCGTGCACGGGCGTCGTGCGCAGGATGCGTTCGACCTCCAGCCGCAACTGCCCGGCGTTCATCTCCGGCACCAAAACCGCTTGCACGTTCTGTGCGACCTCGCGCAGCGCGTCCTCGGGAAACGGCCACAAGGTGATGGGTCGGAACAGGCCCAGCCTCACGCCAGACTCGCGCGCCAGCGCCACGGCGCGGTGGGCGGCACGGGCGCTGATGCCGATGGCCACGATCAGCACCTCGGCATCGGCGCAGGCCAGGGTTTCGAAGGATTCAATGGCGTGGCGGTTGCGGGCCAGCTTGGTCAGCAGCCGCGTCTGGTTGCGTTCGACCACATCGGGCTTCTGGCTGGGGAAGCCGCTTTCGGAATGCGTGAGGCCGGTGGTGTGGGTGCGGTAGCCGTCGCCGGGCCGGGCCATGGCCGGCACGCCATCGCCGCCCGCTGCATAGGGCTGGTAGCCTTCGCGCGGGCCGCTGGCCCAGCGCCGCTGCACGGGCTCGATGCTGCCGGCGGCGGGCAGCTCGACGGTTTCGGTCAACTGGGCGATGGCCTGGTCGTACAGCACCACCACCGGCGTGCGCAGCGTTTCCGACAGTCGGAACGCACGCACGGTCTCGTCGTGCACCTCGCGCACCGAGGCGGGTGCCAGCACGATGATCGGGTAATCGCCATGGCTGCCCCATCGCGTTTGCATGATGTCGGCCTGGGCCGGGCGCGTGGGCATGCCGGTGGACGGCCCGCCGCGCATCACGTCGATGATCACGCAGGGGATCTCGGCCGCGGCGGCGTAGCCCAGGTTCTCCTGCTTGAGCGAGAACCCTGGGCCGCTGGTGGCGGTCATGGCCTTGACGCCGCCCATCGATGCGCCGATGACGGCGGCGATGGAGGCGATCTCGTCCTCCATCTGGATGAACACGCCGTCGACCAGCGGCAGCAGCTTGGACAGCCGCTCGGCCACTTCCGACGAGGGCGTGATCGGGTAACCCGCGAAGAAGCGGCAGCCGGCGGCCACGGCGCCCAGCGCGCAGGCGTGATTGCCCGAGATCAGCCGCGCCGCGGTTCGGTTGAAGGGCGCTTCGGGGGCGTTCATGCCAGGGCTCCGGCGGGGGTGGGGCGCGCGTCCAAATGCACGCGGATCGCGAAATCCGGGCACAGCCATTCGCACAGGCGGCAGCCGGTGCACAGCGCGGGGTCGATGAGCTCGGCCACGCGCTCGTCGTTCAGGCGCAGGCAGCGCTCGGGGCACAGCTTGACGCAGATGTCGCAGCTCTTGCACCAGGCCGGCGTGATCTCCAGGCGCACGTCGACCGGCACGTCGGTGGTCACCGCCGCGGGCGGCGCGGTGTCCGCCACCGGCGGGCCTTCGTTGCGTGCGCGCTCGATCCAGGCGCGGCCCTCGGCGAAGGCCTGCCGGTTCACGTCCACCGTCTTGCGCGGCACGAATTCGGCCAGCGTGGCCTGCCAGTCGGCGACGGGGAAATCGAGCGCGATCGACAAGGCCCCCAGCAGCACCACGTTGGCCACGCGCTCGTTGCCCAGCGCCTCGGCCATCACCGTGGCGTCGATGGCATAGCCCTCGGCCACGTGCTCGCGCACCTCGGCCGGGGTCTCGCGGGCATAGCGCATCGGTGCGCCGGGGCGCCGGTTCAGGCAGGCGAAGGGCGGCACCACGCGCTTGGTGTCGCAGACGAAGATGCCGCTGCCGGGCCTCAACCAGGGCAGCCAGCGCAGGCCTTCGGCCCATTCGAGGGCGACCAGCACGTCCACCTCGCCGCGCGGGATCGTGGGCGACCACACCTGCGGGCCGAAGCGCACATGGCTGAACACGCTGCCGCCGCGCTTGGCCATGCCGTGCACTTCGCTCTGCTTGACCTGCAGGCCGCGCGATTGCGCCAGCGCCGCCAGCACCTTGGACACCAGGATCACGCCCTGGCCACCCACGCCCACGATCAGCACGTTGCAGGGCGTGGCCACGGCCTGGTCCACGCCGCCGCGCTGAAACGACACCATCGGATCCGAGCTGCTCATGAGGGGGCGCTGCAGCGCCGCTGGCGGCTTGATGCAGTCCACCGTGCACACCTGCGCGCACAGCGTGCAGCCCACGCACAGCGCCGGATCGATCTGCACCTTGTGGCGGCCCTCGAACGTGGTGTCGCCCCAGGTCATGGCCGGGCAGCCCAGGTTCATGCAGGACTGGCAGGCATTGCACAGGTGCTCGTCGATGGCCAGCGGCGGGCCCTTGATCTTCACCGGATCGATCACGCAGGGCCGGTCGGAGATGACCACCGAGACGCCACGGTGCGCGATGGCCTCGCGCAGGGTCTGGTTCATCGCCGCCAGGTCGTACGAATCGACCTTGCGAATCCACTTCACGCCGATGGCGCGCAGCAGCGCCTCGTAGTCCACGCGCGGCGCCGCTTCGCCGCGCAGGGTCTTGCCGGTGCCGGCGTGGTCCTGCCCGCCGGTCATCGCGGTGATGTGGTTGTCCAGCAGCATCACCGTGATGTTGGCGTCGTTGTAGACCGCATCGATCAAGGCCGGGATGCCGGCATGCAGGAAGGTGGAGTCGCCGATGGTGGCCATCACCGGCCGCGGTTCGCCGGCCTTGGCCATGCCGGTGGCCACACCGATGGACGAACCCATGGCCACCGACGTGTCGATGCCGCGCAGGGGGTCGAGCGCGGCCAGGGTATAGCAGCCGATGTCCCCGGCCACCCGCGCGCCCGTGGCGCGCACGGCCAGGTAGGTGGAGGTGTGCGGGCAGCCCGCGCACAGCACCGGTGGCCGCACGATGGGCTCGGGCGCCCAAGCGGCCGTGCGCGGCGGCTGCGGCGGCAGCACGCCGGCACGCTCGAAGCCGGCGCGCAGCAGCTCGGGCGAAAACTCGCCGCTGCGCGGGAAGAAGGCCTTGCCGTCCACCGCCAGGCCGAGCGTGCGCATCTCGCGCTCGATGAAGGGCTCGAGCTCCTCGACCACGAAGACGCGCTCCACCGAGGCGCAGAACTCGCGCAGCAGTTCGCCCGACAAGGGCCAGGACGCCCCCAGCTTGAGCACGCTGGCACCGGGCAGGGCCTCGCGCACATAGGGGTAGCAGGTGCCGGCGGTGATGACCCCCACGGCCGCATCGCGCCTTTCCCAGCGGTGGATCGGTGCATCGCGCAGGTAGCGCTGCAGCGCGGCCTCGCGCTCGATCAGGGCCAGGTGGCGCGGGCGCGCGTGGGCCGGGATCATCACGTTCTTGCTGCGGTTCTCGACGAAGCCGCGCGAGGCCAGTTCGTTGCGCGTGCCCAGCTTGACCGCGCTGCGCGTGTGCGACAGGCGCGTGGTGGTGCGCACGATGACCATGGTGTCGAATTGCTCGGACAGCTCGAACGCGAAGCGCGTGAATTCGAGCGCCTCCTGTGCATCCGAAGGTTCCAGCACGGGCACGGCGGCGAACTGGCCGTAGAAACGCGAGTCCTGCTCGTTCTGCGAGCTGTGGATCCCCGGGTCGTCGGCCACCGCGATCACCAGGCCACCGTTGACGCCGATGTAGGCCTGCGACATGAAGGCATCGGCCGCGACGTTCAGGCCCACGTGCTTCATCGCCGCGAAGGCGCGGCTGCCGGCGAAGGAGGCGCCGATGGCCACGTCCAGCGCCACCTTCTCGTTGGTGGACCACTGCGCGTGCAGGTCGTGCGCCGGGTAGGTGGCCAGCGACTCGAGAATCTCGGTGCTGGGCGTGCCGGGGTAGGCCGCGGCCACCTTCACGCCGGCCTCCCAGGCGCCGCGCGCGATGGCCTCGTTGCCGGTGAGCGGACGCAAACCGATTTTCGGCGGCGCCTCGGCCACCTCGTGAACAGCACTCATCCTCGACCCTCCATGGCCCCAAAGCCTGAGATCGGGGATCGTAGGGATGCGGCCCGCGGCGGCGCTTGCGATGGCTCAAGCGCAGCGCCTTCCCGGGCCTCGTGGAATTCCCTCGGGCCGGGCCGGGTCGGCCGGCGCGGTGGCCGCACCGCGCTCAAACCTGGCCTGGCACGGCCCGGTTCAGTTCCGCGAGCCGTTCGGGCGTGCCCACGTCGGTCCAGCCGCCGTCCCAGGCGGTGGCGGCCAGCCGGCGCTGCACGATGGCCTGGTGCAGCAAGGGTGTGAGGCGCAGCGTGGTGCCAGGGGTCACGCCGGCAAACATCTCGGCATGGAACAGGCCCACGCTGGCCCAGGTGCGGCGCGGGCCTGCGTCCATCACCGCCAGGCCGGCCTCGTCGATGCCGAAATCACCCTCGGGGTGGTGCGGGGCATTCGGGGCCAGCCACAGGCGGCCCAGCAGGGAACTGGCCGCGAAGGCGTCGGCGTCCCTGCGGTCGAATCGAAAGTTGGGAACGAAGACATCGCCCGACACCACCCAGAAGCAGTCGCCCAGCCAGGGCAGCACCTTGGCGATGCCGCCGGCGGTTTCGAGCGCCCCGCCGTGATCGCGGCCCTCGTTGGAGTAGCGGATGCTCAGGCCCCAGCGGAAGCCGTCGCCCAGCACGGGCGCGAACTGCTCTTCGAGCCAGGCGGTGTTGATCACCACGCGCTTGATGCCAGCGCGCGCCATGGATTCCAGCTGCCACTCGATCAGGCGCTTGCCGCGCACGGGCAGCAGCGGCTTGGGCGTGTGGTCGGTCAGGGGCCGCATGCGCTCGCCGCGGCCGGCGGCGAGGATCACGGCGTCGAGGTTGCGGGTGCTCATGGAGCGCGCAGTGGGGCGCCGTTCCGCGGCACGCGGAACCTATGGATCGCGGGACCCGTCCGCCTCGCCGGGCACCGCTCCCCAGGCCGGTGGCGCCCCGTGTGCAGCTCAGCCCAGGCCAATGGGCGCCGGGGCGCTCATCAGGATCTTCTGGAACAGCGGGCGGTACTCATCACTGGCTTCGTGCCCGGTGAGCGGGTCGCGGTTGGCGGCAAAGGCGGCGTCCAGCTCGTCCCAGTCGGCCTCGCTGAAGTGCGCGCGGGCCGCCGGCAGGATCTCGGCCTCCTCGATGTGCATGTGCTTGAGGTAGCTGTCGATGTAGCGCTCCACCGCGTCCTCGAACACCTTGCGGCGCGGCTCGCCCATCACCTCGTAGGCGAGCATCAGGTGCTCCAGCTCGCGGATCGCGGCCTCGCCACGGCCGTGGTCCTGGTCCAGCCGGTCCATCGTGGCCACCAGTTCGGGACAGCGCGCGCGCAGCTTGGGGAACAGCAACTCGCTTTCCTTGGTGTGGTGCAGGCGCTCGGGGAACTCGTCGACGTAGAACATCATGGCGCGCAGCACGTCGAAGGGCGGAGCCGTCCCGTCGCGGCGCGCCTTCTCCAGCAGCATCGACAGGGAACGCAGCATGGCCGCGAGGGCCTGGTGCTCGTCGCGGATGACGGTGAGTGAGGTGTGGCGCATGGTGCTTCGATGTGGGTGGAGTGGCGGCAGCATCGCGCCGACGTGGCCGGCATTCCTTGTCTCAAATCAAGGCCAACACAAACAAGCGCGCATGCGCGATCTGAGCAAAGGCCGCTGTCAACGGCCGCGGCGCAGGCGTTGGCAGTCCACGCTGGCGGGTTGCCAGGCCGTCAGCAAGGCCTGCATCAGCGCCTCGGCCTTGGCCGAGTTGTCGGCGCCGAAATTGCACACATAGACGTCCAGCGTCACCGCACCCAGCTCGGGCCAGGTGTGCACGGCCAGGTGCGATTCGGCCAGCAGCACCACGCCCGTGATGCCGCCACCGCCGGCGTCGATGGACGTGCCCGGCGCGAAGTGGTGGAACAGCTCGCCCACCGGTGTGAGGCCGGCCTGCGCCACGGCGGCCAGGCACAGCGCGCGCAAGGCCGGCGGTTCGCGCATGGCGGGTGCCGCTGCATTGCAGCCGCTGGCGTCGGCGGTGAGGTGCAGGCCCTGCATGGGCGGCGATTATCGGCCCGCTAAAATCACCCGTTTCCGCCTCTTGCTGCACCTCCCCCAACCCGTCCTCAACCCGCCGTCCCGGCGCCGCGCATGGCCTCGAACCAGATTCCCCAAGACACCACCCTGATGGCCAACGCGATCCGCGCCCTGGCAATGGACGCCGTGCAGCAGGCCAACTCGGGCCACCCGGGCGCGCCGATGGGCATGGCCGAGATGGCGGTGGCCTTGTGGAGCCGGCACCTGAAGCACAACCCGGCCAACCCGCACTGGCCCGACCGCGATCGCTTCGTGCTGAGCAACGGGCATGCGTCGATGCTGATCTATGCGCTGCTGCACCTCACGGGCTACGACCTGGCGCTCAGCGAGCTGCGCAACTTTCGCCAACTGCACAGCCTGACCCCGGGCCACCCGGAGGTCGGCGTGACGCCCGGCGTGGAGACCACCACCGGCCCGCTGGGCCAGGGCATTGCCAACGCCGTGGGCATGGCCTTGGCCGAGAAGCTGCTGGCCGCCGAGTTCAACCGCCCCGGCCACGCCATCGTCGATCACCACACCTACGTCTTCCTCGGCGATGGCTGCATGATGGAGGGCATCAGCCACGAGGCCTGCGCACTGGCCGGCGCGTGGAAGCTGAACAAGCTGGTCGCGCTGTACGACGACAACGGCATCTCCATCGACGGCAAGCTGCAGCCCTGGTACGTGGACGATGCGGGCAAGCGCTTCGAGGCGCTGGGCTGGAACGTGGTGGGGCCGGTGGACGGCCATGATGTCAATGCGGTGGATCTGGCCATCGCCCGTGCGCACGCCTCGGTCACCCAGCCCACGCTGGTGATCTGCAAGACCACCATCGGCCGCGGCTCGCCCAACCGCGCCGGCACGGCCAAGGCCCATGGCGAGCCGCTGGGTGCCGAGGAGATCAAGCTCAGTCGCGCAGCACTCGGCTGGACGGCCGAGCCCTTCGTCATTCCCGAGGCCGCTTACGAGCAGTGGGATGCGCGCGCCGAGGGCGAGGCCAACGAATCGAAGTGGCAGCAGGCCTTTGCCGGCTACAAGGCCGCCCATCCCGCACTGGCCGCCGAGTACGTGCGCCGCATGGCCGGCGAGCTGCCGGCCGGCTTCGCACAGGCCGCGGTGGATGCCATGGTGGCTGCGCAGGCTTCGGCCCAGACCGTGGCCAGCCGCAAGGCCAGCCAGATCGCGCTGGAAGCCTTCACCAAGGCCCTGCCCGAGCTGCTCGGCGGCTCGGCCGACCTGACCGGATCGAACCTCACCAACACCACGTCAACCGCCGCGCTGCGCTTTGGCGACGACGGCGCTGTGGTGCTGACCGACGGCCACATCGGCCGGCACATCAACTACGGCGTGCGCGAGTTCGGCATGGCCGCCATCATGAACGGCGTGACGCTGCACGGCGGCTACATCCCCTACGGCGGCACCTTCCTCACCTTCAGCGACTACAGCCGCAACGCCATCCGCATGGCCGCGCTGATGAAGGCGCGCGTGATCCATGTCTTCACCCACGATTCCATCGGCCTGGGCGAGGATGGCCCTACCCATCAAAGTGTGGAGCATGCCGCCTCGCTGCGCCTGATCCCCGGCCTGGACGTCTGGCGCCCCGCCGACACCGCCGAAACGGCGGTGGCCTGGGCCGTGGCGATCGAATCACGGCACCGGCCCAGCGCGTTGCTGCTGTCGCGGCAGAACCTGCCCTATGCCCCCAAGGCCGGTCTGGAAGACCTGGCCAAGGGCGGTTACGTGCTGGCCGAACCGGGCGAGGTGGGTCTGAAGAAGAAGGCCCAGGCGGTCATCATCGCCACCGGCTCGGAAGTGCAGCTGGCGCTGCACGCGCAGGCCGAACTGGCCAGGTTGAAGATCGCCGTGCGCGTGGTGTCCATGCCCTCGACCACGGTATTCGACCGCCAGAGCTTGGCCTACAAGAAGAGCGTGCTGCCTGCTGGCCTGCCGCGCGTGGCCATCGAGGCTGGCGTGACCGACGGTTGGTGGAAATACGGCTGCGCGGCGGTCATCGGCATCGACAGCTACGGCGAAAGCGCCCCCGCACCGCAGCTGTTCAAGCATTTCCACCTCACGGCAGACAACCTTGTCGCGACGGTGCGCAAAGTAATCGCAAAGTAACTGTTTAACGTCACACTGCGGGTTTGCCTTTGGCGCTACAAATGGCCTCAGCATTTCAAGTTTTCACTCTCGGAGAGTTCACATGACCATCAAGATCGGCATCAATGGCTTCGGCCGCATCGGGCGCATGGTGTTCCGTGCCGCCGTGCAGAATTTCCCTGGCATCGAAATCGTCGGCATCAACGACCTGCTCGAGCCCGACTACCTGGCCTACATGCTGAAGTACGACAGCGTGCACGGCCGCTTCAAGGGCGAGGTGTCGGTCGACGGCAACACGCTCGTCGTCAACGGCAAGCGCATCCGCCTGACCGCCGTGAAGGACCCGGCCGAGCTGAAGTGGGGCGAGATCGGCGCCGATGTGGTGGTGGAAGCCACCGGCCTGTTCCTGACCAAGGATGCCGGTGAAAAGCACCTGGCCGCCGGCGCCAAGAAGGTCATCTTCAGCGCGCCCAGCAAGGACGACACGCCCATGTTCGTCTACGGCGTGAACGACAAGACCTATGCCGGCCAGGCCATCATCAGCAACGCCAGCTGCACCACCAACTGCCTGGCCCCGGTGGCCAAGGTGCTGAACGACACCTTCGGCATCAAGCGCGGCCTGATGACCACGGTGCACGCCGCCACGGCCACGCAGAAGACCGTGGACGGCCCGAGCAACAAGGACTGGCGCGGCGGCCGCGGCATCCTGGAAAACATCATCCCCAGCAGCACCGGCGCGGCCAAGGCCGTGGGCGTGGTGATCCCCGAGCTGAACAAGAAGCTCACCGGCATGTCCTTCCGCGTGCCGACCTCCGATGTCTCGGTGGTCGACCTGACGGTCGAGCTGAACAAGGAAGCCAGCTACGACGAGATCTGCAAGGCGATGAAGGCCGCCAGCGTTGGCGCGATGAAGGGCGTGCTCGGCTACACCGAGGACAAGGTGGTGTCCACCGACTTCCGTGGTGAGGCCATGACCTCGGTGTTCGACGCCGACGCCGGCATCGCGCTGGACAAGACCTTCATCAAGGTCATTGCCTGGTACGACAACGAATGGGGCTACTCCAACAAGGTGCTCGAGATGGTGCAGGTGATGGCGCGCTGAAACGCCGTAGCGCCTGATCGCTGACAGCAACGCCCGGGTCGCCCGGGCGTTGTGTTTTCGGGCTGCTTTTCTTTACGCCAGGTTCACATCACCCGGCTAGCATCCTCGCATTCCCGCCTGCCCGGACGCCGAAGATGCCTGTCATCAAGACCTTGAGGAGCCTGCTGCTCGTGCTGGGCCTGGCCCTGCTGGGGCCCGCCCTGCTGGCCGCCGCGCCGGAGCGTGGGCCGCTGCGCAGAGCCTGGAAGGCCGCGCCTGAAGACCCGTCGAACGCCCGCGTGATCGTCAAGTACAGGGCCGGCAGCCGGCTGATGCAGGCCCTGGCGGTGGGGCGGGCCGCGCCCTTGCCGCAGCACGCGAACGCGCTGGCCAAGCGCCTGTCGCTGCCGCTGTCGGACGGGCGCGTGCTGGGCAGGCACACCCAGGGCTTGCGCGGCGTGGGGCTGTCGTCGTCGCAATTGGCCGCACGGCTGGCGGCCCAGCCGGACGTGGAATGGGCCGTGGTGGATCGGCGGCGGCGCTGGTCCTATGTGCCTGGCGATCCCTACTTCGCCGCCGGTCAGACCGGCGAGCTGCCCGCCGTGGGCCAGTGGTACCTGCGGGCGCCGGACGCGACCATCGTGTCCGCGGTCAATGCCGTCGGCGCCTGGGACCTGACCCGAGGTTCATCGGCACTCACCGTGGCGGTGCTCGACACCGGCGTGCGCTTCGATCACCCCGACCTCGCCAACAAGCTCTACCCGGGCTACGACTTCATCAAGGACATCCCCACGGCCGGCGACGGCAATGGCCGCGATGCCAACGCCAGCGACCCGGGCGACTGGACCAACGACGACGAATGCAGCCCGGGCGAGCCCGCGTCCAGCAGCAGCTGGCACGGCACCCAGGTGTCCGGCCTGGTGGCTGCGGCCAGCGACAACGGCATCGGCATCGGCGGGCACTGCCGGTCGGGTGATGGTGCTGCCGGTGCGCGTGCTGGGGCGCTGTGGCGGCTGGGACGAGGACATCATTGCCGGCATGCGCTGGGCGGCCGGACTGTCAACCAGCCCGGTGCTCAACACCCATCCGGCCAAGGTGCTCAACCTCAGCCTCGGCGGGGGCGGCACCTGCGAGCAGAGCTACCAGGACCTGATCAGCGAGTTGACGGCTGCGAAGGTCACCGTCGTGGCCGCTGCCGGCAACGACGCCGGGCTGGCCGTGGGCGCGCCGGCCAACTGCCCCGGCGTGATCGCCGTGGCCGGGTTGCGCCACAACGGCACCAAGGCGGGCTACTCCAGCCTGGGACCCGAAGTGGTCGTCGCCGCCCCCGCCGGCAACTGCGTGAACACGCACGGGGCCTGCCTCTACCCCTTGCTGACGACCATCAACAGCGGCATCACCACGCCGGGCGCCAACACCTACAGCGATGCGTGGAACGCGAGTCTGGGCACGAGTTTCTCCACGCCCATCGTGGCAGGCGCGGTGGCGTTGATGTTGTCGATCGATCCCACGCTCACGCCCGGCGCCATCCAGGCGCTGCTGCAGTCCACGGCGCGGCCCTTCCCGACCACGGGCGATGACCCGGGCCTGCCCACGTGCCGCGCGCCAACGCAGCAGGAACAGGACTATTGCTATTGCACCGATCGAACCTGCGGGGCGGGCATGCTGGACGCCGCGGCCGCCGTGGCCGCCGTCAAAGCCGGCGGTGCCGCCGCAATCAGCGACGCAGACCGTGTCTTCAACTACCTGGAGAGCCGCTATCCGGAGTACGTGGCACCGGCCGGCGCGGAGTCGGCCGTGCGCTCTGGATACTACTTTCGATATTACGCGTCCACCAAGGCCTACGTGGGCATGCTCAATGGCAATGTCTACTACCTGGTGCCGGCCATCAACGGGCAGATCAATCTGCTGGGCACGCTGAAGGACTGGCTGGCCAGCGCAGCCGCAGCGGGCTATTGATCAACCCGGTGTGATCGGACCAGCGCTTGCGCGGCCCCAGTCGGCGCCGGGCCGCCCCAAGGCGACTGATACTGACTTGCATTCAACGCGCCAACTTCGTTGCTTCGCCTTGCCGTGCTACAGCACTGTCTGTGGCTTCGCGCCTATTTGTCGCATTGACTGCAAATCGGTATGACGCCCCACTGGGGGGCAGCGAACGACGTGAACGTGGGGGCCGGCGTCAGGCCTTGCGGGTCTCGCCGCCGCAGGGCCCGAACGCCATCCCGGCGATGGGCAGCTTCACGGCCGCGAGTTGCTCGCGCAGCGGCGCATCGGCCGCCGGCACGCGCAAGGTGGCCAGCGTCACGCTGGGCGACAGCGTGACCACCCGGCTGGTGCGCACGCCGCGCTTGGACAGGCCCGCCAAGGCCTCATCGGCGGCGGCCTTGTCATCAAACCGACCCAGCACCAGCCCAGGCTGCAGCTCGGGCCAATTGACCATGGGTTTGGCCTCTACCTTCAGGCGCTGCAACTGGGCCTGCTTGCGTTCCAGCGTGGCCTGGTCGGCGTAGCGGCCCATGTAGATCATGTAGCTGCCTTGGCGCTCGGACTTGACCACGGTCCAGCTGCCCGGCGGCAGCGCTGCGGCGCGCAAGGCCTTTTCCGCGTTCGGCAATTCGCCAACGGCAAACGGACCGGCCTCCAGGCACAACAAGGGGGCCGCCACGGCAACGGACGGCGCTTGCGTCACCAGTCCACTGGCGATGCGCCGCAGGCCCGCGACAACAGGGGAGGGCGCCGCACCGGTCAGCACGCCAGATGCCGCCCGGGGCGCGTCGGCCCCCGAAGCGGCCGCAGAGGACGCGCCCGACGCTGCGGGGGGCGCCCCATCGACCGTGGCGCTGGCAGCGGCGTTCGACTTGACGGCCTCGGCCAGCGCGGCGCTCGCGGCCAGCGGCGGCAGCACGCGCAAGGCATCGGGGTTGACCTGGCGTTTCAGGCGTTCCGGCTCCCGGTCCTGCTGGGCGGGCGCGACTCCCCCCAGCCAGCCTTGCTGCCAGGCGAGCATCAGGCCGTTGGCGGCCAGCAGCAGCAACACGATCACCAACCTCAGCATGCGCTCTCCTGATGGGCCTCGGGCACCACGGCCCGGACGCTGACTTCACCGCTGGTGAGCCGGACTCGACGGCCATTCACGTTCAGCACCAGCGCGCCATCATCGTCGATCCCGTCGGCCCGACCCGCAGGCACCTCGGCCAGCGTGGTGGTCACCGCCCGGCCAGCCAGGACATCGCGCGCGGCGAAGCGCGCGCGCAGCGGCGCGAAACCCCCTTCGTCGAAGGCCTGCAGCATGGCCAGCAGCGGCGCTGCGACGCGCTGCAGCGTGGCGGGCGCGTCGATCCCAGGGTGCAAGGCCTGCAGCTGGGCACGGCCTTGCGACCACCCGGCGAAGTCGCTCGAGCTCGGCGCGATGTTCAGCCCCACGCCGATCACGGCCAGGCGCAGGCCGCCAGCCGGCAGCGATTCGATCAGGATGCCGCCCAGTTTGAAGGTTTGCTCGCCCGGCATCATCAGCATCAGGTCATTGGGCCACTTCAGCCCGATGTGCGGTGCCTGACCGGGTGACAGCGGGTCCAGCGCCTCGGCCAGGGCCAGGCCCACGGCCAGCGACAGGCCCGACCAATCCGCGGCGCGGATGGGCAGCGACAGCGAGAAGGTCAGCGATGCACCGGGCTCCGACCGCCACTGCCGGCCCAAACGGCCACGCCCTTGGGTCTGCGTTTCGGCCACCAGCAGGCACGGCGCCGTATCGCCCTGCCGGATGCGCTCGAGCAGCGTGGAGTTGGTCGAGCCCGTCTCGGCCAGCACTTCCACCGTGAGACCGAGCAGGCGGGGCTCCAGGGCCTGCCACAGCGCTTCAGCGTCCCAGGCGGCCACGCGCTTCACCCCAGCTTCTGCCGCTTGGGCGCGAGCATGGTGCCGCGGCAGCGCGGGCTGCCGCAGTGGCAGGCGAACTGCTTCTTTAGCTTGGCGGTGTAGCGCTCGTCGATCACCAGCCCGTAGTCGTAGAACAGCTCGGTGCCAGGCTTGATGGCCTTCAGCGCCTTGATGAACACGCGCTGCCCGTCGTCGTCGGCCACACAGTTGGGTTCGCAGGCGTGGTTGATCCAGCGCGCGGCGTTGCCACCGAACTTGGCGTCGATGACGTGCAGCTCGTCGATGTGGAAGTAGAAGGTGTGGTCCGGCTGGCTGGGGTCGTGGGGGTGGCGGCGCAGGGCCTCGTCCCAGGTGATGAGCTCGCCGGTGTATTCGATGATCACCTCGCCCTTGTTCAGCGGCTTGAGCGCGAACACGCCCTTGCCATGCACACCGCTCTTGCGCACCTGGATGCGGCGCCCGCCCTGGCTTGCGTTCTGGTGCTCGGCGGCGCTGGCAGCGGCGGGGGACTTTGCGGGGGCGGCTTGCGCAGTGGATTTCATTGGGTAAAGTGATTCCATGGGCGCGCACGTGTACACGGGTGTGTGCGTGCGCGCGAGAAGCAGCGGATTGTAGGCACGTACATTTCGGGGCCGGCGTCGGGCCGCGAAGGCTGTGCGCCAGGCCACCACAACCAGGGACAGAAACAAACGCATCCATGAGCAAGACTCTGATCATTGCCGAGAAGCCCAGCGTGGCGCAGGACATCGTGCGCGCACTCACCCCCACGGTGGGCAAGTTTGAAAAGCATGCCGACCATTTCGAGAACGACACCCACGTGGTCACCTCCGCCGTGGGTCACCTGGTGGAGATCAAGGCGCCGGAGGAATACGACGTCAAGCGCGGCAAGTGGAGCTTCGCGCACCTGCCGGTGGTGCCGCCGCATTTCGATCTGGCACCCATCGACAAGGCCAAGTCGCGGCTGATGTCGGTGGTCAAGCTGGTCAAGCGCAAGGACGTGACGGCGCTCATCAACGCCTGCGACGCGGGCCGCGAGGGTGAGCTGATCTTCCGCCTGATCGTGCAGTTTGCCGACAACCTGAAGACGCCACTGGCCAAGCCCATCCAGCGCCTGTGGTTGCAGAGCATGACGCCGCAGGCCATCCGCGATGGCTTCGCGCACCTGCGCAGCGACCAGCAGATGCTGGGCCTGGCCGATGCCGCGCGCAGCCGCTCGGAGGCCGACTGGCTGGTGGGCATCAACGGCACGCGGGCCATGACGGCCTTCAACTCGCGCGACGGCGGCTTCTTTCTCACCACCGTGGGCCGGGTGCAGACGCCCACGCTGTCGATCGTGGTCGAGCGCGAAGAAAAGATCCGCAAGCACGTGGCGCGTGACTATTGGGAGATCAAGGCCGGATTTCAAGCCACAGCGGGCGAATACGAAGGCAAGTGGTTCGACCCCAGGTTCAAGAAAGACGACGATGCCGACCGCCGCGCCGATCGCCTGTGGAACGAGCGCGACGCGCAAGCCATCGGCGATGCCGTGCTGGGCAAGCCCGGCATCGTCACCGAGGAGGCCAAGCCCAGCAACCAGAGCAGCCCGCTGCTCTACGACCTCACCACGCTGCAGCGCGAGGCCAATGGCCGCTTCGGCTTCTCCGCCAAGACCACGCTGAGCATTGCGCAAGCGCTGTACGAGAAGCACAAGGTGCTGACCTACCCGCGTACCGATTCGCGCGCGCTGCCCGAGGACTACGTGCCCACGGTCAAGCAAACCTTCGAGATGATCGCGAGCGAGGACCTGCCGGGGCCATTGAAGGCGCTGGCCCAGCACGCCAAGAAGGGCTTGAAGGACGGCTACATCAAGCCCACCAAGCGCGTGTTCGACAACACCAAGGTGTCGGACCACTTTGCCATCATTCCCACGCTGCAGGCGCCCAAGAGCCTCACCGAGGCCGAGGCCAAGCTCTACGACATGGTGGTCAAGCGCTTCATCGCCGTGTTCTACCCGCCGGCCGAGTACATGGTCACCACCCGCATCACCAAGGTGGCTGCGCCGGTGGCTGGCGTCGGTGACGAGCAGTGCTTCCAGACCAATGGCAAGGTGCTGGTCAACCCCGGCTGGCTGGCGGTGTATGGCAAGGAGGCGCAGGACGAAGACGCCAACCTGGTGCCGGTGCAAGCTGGCGAGACGGTGGCCAACGAGCACGTCAGCGTCAACGCGCTGAAGACCCGCCCGCCGGCACGCTACAACGAAGGCACGCTGCTCTCGGCCATGGAAGGCGCGGGCAAGCTGATCGACGACGACGAGTTGCGCGAGGCCATGGCCGAGAAGGGCCTGGGCACGCCGGCCACGCGCGCACAGGTGATCGAAGGCCTGATCGCCGAGAAGTACATGCTGCGCGAAGGACGCGACCTGATCCCCACGGCCAAGGCCTTCCAGCTGATGACCTTGCTGCGCGGTCTGGCCATCGAGGATCTGACCAAGCCCGAGCTCACCGGCAACTGGGAATACCAGCTCGCCGAGATGGAGCACGGCCGCCTGAGCCGCGATGCCTTCATGAAGGAGATCGCCAAGATGGCCGAGCGCATCGTGCGCAAGGCCAAGGAATACGACCGCGACACGATCCCGGGCGACTACGCCACGCTCATCACGCCCTGCCCGCAGTGCGGCGGCGTGGTCAAGGAGAACTACCGGCGCTTCACCTGCACCGGGGCCAGTACCCCGGCACCTGGGGGTCAGGACGCCGAGGGCTGCGGCTTTTCCATCACCAAGATCCCCGCCGGCCGCAGCTTCGAGTTGCCCGAGGTGGAAGCCTTCCTGCGCGACAAGAAGATCGGCCCGCTCGAAGGCTTCCGCAGCAAGGCCGGCTGGCCCTTCACCGCCGAGCTGAAGCTGGTGTTCGACGACGAGACCAGCAACTGGAAGCTCGAGTTCGATTTCGGCGACGACGCCAAGAATGGCGAGGGCGACGGCGAGCCGGTGGACTTCTCGGGCCAGCAAAGCGCCGGCAGCTGCCCCAAGTGCAAGGGCCGCATCTTCGAGCACGGCACCAACTACGTGTGCGAGCACAGCGTGGGCGCGCACGTGACCTGCGACTTCAAGACCGGCAAGATCATCCTGCAGCAGCCCGTGCCGCGCGAGCAGCTGGCCAAGCTGCTGGCCACCGGCAAGACCGACCTGTTCGATGGCTTCATCAGCAACCGCACCAAACGCAAGTTCAAGGCCCATCTGGTGTGGGACGAGAAGGAAGGCAAGGTCGGTTTCGAGTTTGCCGCGCGCGGCGACAAGGCCGCACCGGCGGGCAAGAAGACCGCCGCAAGGAAGGCGGCGCCCAAGACGGCGGCCTGAACGCCGTTGCCCGTGGCCACCAAGTCCGCCAAGCCCAGCGCGGCGGCGTCCATCACCGCGGCGCTCGACTGGCCCTGCCTCACCGCGAAGGACGCGGCCTGCTGGCTCGACCTGAGCGTGGTGCCCAACGCCAGGCGCACGGGGGCCGATGGCCTGCACGATGGGGCCCTGCGGGTGCGCCTGGCCGCGCCGCCGGTGGACGGCAAGGCCAATGCGCAGGTGTGCGAGTGGGTGGCCGACGGGCTGGGCCTGCCCAAGCGCGCCGTGCGCGTGCTGCGCGGGCCGGCCTCGCGTCGAAAGCAGCTGGAGATCGACCTGGATGCGAGCGCCGTGGCTGCGTGGTTGAAGAAGATCGTGTTGCCAACCGACGAATGATGCTGCCCGGCGTTCGGGCGCAAGATCCGCGGCCATGACCCAAGCGATCTTCAACTAGCTGCTGGCCATCTTCATCACGGTGGCCATCGGCTGGTTCGCCGGGCGCATGCGCTGGCTGGGCCAGGCCAGCACTGGCGTGGACCCGGCACGTGTGCTGGGCAATGCCGCGTTCTACATCTTCGTGCCGGCGCTGCTGTTTCGCACCACGGCGCGGCTGGACTTGCACGGCATGCCGTGGACCACCGTGGGCGCCTTCTTCGTGCCGGTGGTGGGCGTGCTGCTGGGTGTGTATGCCTTCCAACGTTTCACACGCCCCGCCGCGCCGATGGCGGACCGCGAGGCCGGCGAGCGCGACGCCGCCAGGCCGGCCGTGCGGGCCATCACCGCCACCTTCGGCAACTCGGTGCAGATCGGCATTCCGCTGGCGGCGGCGCTGTTCGGCGAAGCCGGCCTGGGCCTGCACATCGCCTTGGTGAGCCTGCACGCGTTGGTGTTGCTGTCGGTGCTCACCGTGCTGGTGGAGCTGGACCTGGCTCGCTTCCGCGCGCAGCACGAGCTGGGCGCCAGCCTGTGGCGCACGCTGCGCACCACGGCCTACAACACCGTCGTGCACCCGGTGGTGCTGCCGGTGTTGGCCGGCATGGTCTGGAACCTCACGGGGCAGGGCCTGCCCGGCCCGGTGGACGAAACCCTGGCCCTGCTGGGCACGGCGGTGGCGCCGGTGTGCCTGGTCTTGATCGGCATCTCGCTGGCCTACTATGGCGTGGGCGAGCAGATCGTCGCGGCGCTGGGCATGGCCTTGCTCAAGCTGGTGGCCTTGCCCGCCGTGGTGCTGTGCGTGGCCCATTGGGGCTTCGGTCTGAGGGGGTTGCCATTGTCGGTGGCGGTGATCATGGCGGCCCTGCCGGCCGGCAGCAATGCACTGATCTTCTCGCAACGCTACGACTCGCAGCAGGTGCTCACCACCACCACGATCGTGCTGTCCACCTTCGGTTTCGTGCTGACCGTGCCCTTGTGGTTGGCGGTTCTGGCCCACCTGGGGTGAAATGGCGGGCATGTCCACGCTGCCACCCACCCCGCTCGGCACCGAGCAGCGGCTCTACGCCCTGATCTACACCGGCGAATTGCTGCCCGGCCAGCGGGTGGACGACGTGCGCCTGCGCATCGGGGTGCTGTACAAGCTGGACGAAGCCAAGCTGGCGCGCCTGTTCTGCGGGCAACGCGTGACCTTCATGCGGGGTGTGGACATGGCGCGCGCTCAGCGCCACGTGCAGCGCTTCGCCAGGCTGGGGGCCCGCTTGCGCGTGGAAATGCTGGGCCCGTCGGGGCAGCCCGCGCCGACCGCCGCACCGCGCACGCGGACGCCGGCCGCCGAGGACACGGTGCCATCGGCCCTGCCGGCCACCCGGGACACGGTGCCATCGGCCTTGCCGGTGACCGCACTGGACAGCGAACCCCCCACCGATCGCGACACGGGCCCCGACACCGAACTGGCGCCCATGGAGCCCGAGCCCGAGCCTGAGCGGCCCGCCGCCCGCCCCGCGCCCGAACCCGAGCCTGCGACCGCACCCCCGCCCACGCCCCCAGCTCCGGCCGCACCAGCGGCGCGGGTGGAGCGTCGGGCCCATGACCGCAGCGTGCGGGCGCACACCCACCCGCACGGGGCCAGGTCGCACGAGGCATCGCGCAGCAGTCGCCATGGCGACGCACCGACGCGAACGAGCAAGGGCCACATCACCAAGCGCCGCAGCCTGCGCTGGGGCCGTGCCTTCGTGGGTGTGCTCCTGCTGTTGCTGCTGGCCGGAGGGATCTGGCTGGGCTTGTCGGCGGTGGTGGGCGAGGATGGTCCGACGAAGCCGCTGAGCCTGGCCGAAGAGGCACCGCCGCCCGCGGCGTCCGCGGCAGCCCAGGCCCCAGCGATGGCCAGCCTGGCCAGCCTGCCGTCCGACGAGGCCCGCACGGCCTTTGTCAACGAGTTCACCCCGGCCCCGCCGCACAAGGCCTTTGCCGTGTCACCCAGTGGCGCCTGGGCATGGAAGGGCGGCCACGGCTCCAACGACGCAGCGATGCAGCGCGCCATCGCCGAATGCAATGTCAAACGCACGCCCTACACGCCGCCCTGCGAGGTGATCAATCTGGATGGGCAGTGGCTGGCGGCGGTGTCGCGCCAGCCTTGAGCGGCGTCCGCCGCGGGTCGCTCACTTGGCCATGGTCTCGCGCGGGTCGTCCGTCGTGGCGGTGGCGAGCACCTTGGCGTCGCGATCGAAGGTGACGTTGAAAACCTTCTTCTGCTGGCCATCCATGAAGCGCCACTCCCACACGTCCTCGTCGGGTTTCATGGCGTAGCGCTGCGTCCTGGCGGGCTTGCCCAGGGTGCGCCGCACCTCCGCCTGGTCCATGCCCGCCTGCACCTTGGCGAAGTTGCCGGGTGTGAGCAACTGGCGCAGCGAGCTCATCTTGCCGTCGGTGCCGATGGTGATCACGTAGTTGGTGCTGCCCTCGGGCTGCCGCGGGTACTCGAAGACCTTCGAGCCGTCGGCCTTCTCGGTGATCTGCGTGGGCTCGCCGAACTGCTTGCGCACGTCGGCTTCGGTGGCCAGGCCCTCTTCCAGTTTATCGATGCGTTGCTGGTCGCACGCGGCCAGCAGGGCGACGGTGGACAGGATGAAGGCCAGGGTGCGCATGGGGTTGGCTCCAAGGGGCAACTGCAGTGAAGGGCATTCTGCCCCGCCCGGCCGCCCAAGCGACCCCGACCTTGGCATGGGCACCGGTCGCCCGAGCCAGGCGCCGGACCGCAGCCACGCGCGCATTGAGGGACAATCCAGGCCATGAACGTCAACGACATTCCCGCGTACATGGCCCATGTGGGCGTGGCCGCGCGCGCCGCCGCCACCACCATGGCGGCGGCCACCACGGCCGCCAAGAATGCCGCATTGCGCGGCCTGGCCCAAGGCCTGCGCGCGGCCGTGGCCGATCTGCAATCGGCCAATGCGAAGGACCTCGACGCCGCGCGTGCCGCCGGCCTGGCCGGCCCGATGGTGGACCGCCTGAAGCTCACGCCCGCCACCATCGAGACCGTGGCCGAGGGCTGCGAGCAGCTCGCCGCGATGCCCGATCCGGTGGGCGAGATCACGAACGTCAAGCGCCGGCCTTCGGGAATCGGCGTGGGCCAGATGCGCGTGCCGCTGGGCGTTTTCGGCATGGTCTACGAGAGCCGGCCCAACGTCACCATCGAGGCCGCCTCGCTGGCCATCAAGAGCGGCAACGCCTGCATCCTGCGTGGCGGCAGCGAGGCCCTGCAGTCCAACCTGGCGCTGTGGCAGCTGGTGCAGGCCGCGCTGGTGGGCGCTGGCCTGCCGGCCGACGCGGTGCAACTGGTGCAGACCACCGACCGCGCCGCCGTCGGCCGCCTGATCGCCATGCCCGAATACGTCGACGTGATCATCCCGCGCGGCGGCAAGGGCCTGATCGAGCGCATCAGCGCCGAGGCCAAGGTGCCGGTGATCAAGCACCTGGACGGCAACTGCCACATCTACGTGGATGCGCAGGTCGACATGGACATGGCCGTGGCCGTCACCGACAACGCCAAGACGCAGAAGTACAGCCCCTGCAATGCCGCCGAATCGCTGCTGGTGCATGTCGACCAGGCCGCAGCCTTCCTGCCGAAGATCGGCGCTGTGTTTGCCGCCAAGGGCGTGCAGATGCGTTGCGACGCGGCTGCGAAGGCGGTGCTGCGGGCCGTGCCCGGCGCCCAGCTGGCGGATGCCAGCGAGGCCGACTGGGCCGAGGAATACCTGGCCCCGATCGTCAGCATCAAGGTGGTCGGCGGTCTCGACGAGGCCATTGCGCACATCAACCGCTACGGCTCGCACCACACCGACGCCATCCTCACCACCCACCACCCGAGCGCCATGCGCTTCCTGCGCGAGGTGGATTCGGCCAGCGTGATGGTCAACGCCAGCACCCGCTTTGCCGACGGCTTCGAGTACGGCCTGGGCGCCGAGATCGGCATCTCCACCGACAAGCTGCACGCCCGCGGTCCGGTCGGGCTGGAGGGCCTGACCTCGATGAAGTGGGTCGTGCTGGGGCAGGGCGAAACTCGTCTGTGATCGATGCGCGAACCGCCCTGGTGCTGTTCTCCGGCGGACAGGACTCCACCGCCTGCCTGGCCTGGGCGCTGCAGCGCTACGCCCGCGTGGAGACCGTGGGCTTCGACTACGGTCAGCGCCACCGCATCGAGCTGGACTGCCGGCTCACCGTGCGCCAGCAGCTGGCCACTCAATTCACGCCTTGGGCGCCCAGGCTGGGCGACGACCACGTGCTGGACGTGGGCCTGATCGGCCAGCTGTCCGACACCGCACTCACCGCCGAGCGCGCCATCGAGCTGCAGGCCAACGGCCTGCCCAACACCTTCGTGCCCGGGCGCAACCTGCTGTTCCTGGGCTTCGCGGCGGCGTTGGCCTACCGGCGCGGTGCCTCGGTGCTGGTGGGTGGCATGTGCGAGACCGACTTCTCGGGCTACCCCGATTGCCGCGACAACACGCTCAAGGCCATGCAGCTGGCGCTGTCGTTGGGCTTGGACACACCGATGACGGTGGAGACCCCGCTGATGTGGCTGACCAAGGCCGACACCTGGGCGTTGACTCAATCGTTGGGTGGCGATGCGCTCACCGCGCTGATCGTCGAGCACACCCACACCTGCTACCTGGGTCAGCGCGGCCAGCGCCACGCCTGGGGTCATGGCTGCGGCACCTGCCCGGCCTGCGAGCTGCGTGCCAGAGGCCATGCCCAGTGGCGGGCTGGCCGACAGCACACCGCGGAGGCGTCATGACAGGGGTTCCCTGGCCCTGGCTGCTCGCGGTGGCGGTGATCTTCTTCTGGATGCTGGGCGCCTACAACCGCGTGATGGCGCTGCGCGGTGCACTTCACTCGGCCTGGCAACAGCTGGACACGGTGATCCAGGCGCGCCAGCAGGCCATCGGCTCGCTGGTGGACGCGGTGGAGCCGCGCATGGCCGCCGAACGCTCGGCCATCGACGCCATGGTCGCGGCCCAGGTGCGGGTGGCCACCGCCGCCGAGGTGGTGCGCCGCCGCCCCACCACCGTTGAACCGGTGGCCGTGCTCGCCAAGGCCGAAGGCGACCTGGCCGCGGCGTTGGCGCGTCTGCAAAGCCTGGTCGAGCAGCAGGCCGAACTGCGCCATGAACCCGCCGTGAGCTCGCCCACCAAGGACCTGGTGGAACTGGCCGCGCGCATGCGCTTCAACCGCCAGGGCTTCAACGACGCGGCCAACGCCTACAACGCGGCGGTGACGCAGTTCCCGACGCGTCTGCTGGTGCGGGTGTTTCGGTTCGAGCTGGCCGGCACGCTGTAGTGCGCGTCTGCGGGGCGGCGCCTCAGCCGCGCTCGCACATCACCGAAGCGGTGGCCACCAGTTCGTCGAAGAGCGCCAGCGAGACCTTGCCCGACACCGCGTAGGGGTCGAGCTTGGCGGTGGCCGAGTACTTCAGCAGCAAGGCCGGGTTGAGCCGATCCATGTTCACCTGGCCCATCGACCAACTGGCGAAGCGACGTTCGCCGATCTCGTCGTAGCTGAGCAGCACCACGTCGTGGTGGCGCGGGTCGGTGGCGATGCGGTGGTAGAGCTGGTTCACGGTGTGGCGACCGCCTTCGAGCACCTGCATGAACACCCCGCCGGAGGAGCACAGCAGCCCGGTGATGCCCAGGGCCGGGTTGTTGCGCTGGCTCTGGCGAAGGATGGATTGCAGCGCGTCGGCATTCACCGTGTCGGCGGCGCGGCTGGCGTACATCAGGCGGACGAGGGTCATGGGGGTTCTCTCGAAAGCAGTCAGGCCACGGATTTCTTGGGCAGCAGCGACAGAAACTCGCGCCGCAGGTTCGGATCCTTGAGGAAGGCACCGCGCATCACGCTGTTGGTCATGGCGGTGTCGTCGTCCTTCACGCCGCGCCAGTGCATGCAGAAGTGATCGGCCTCCATCACGATGGCCAGGCCGTCCGGCTTCACGCTGTCCTGCAGCGTGTCGGCCAGCATCACCACCGCCTCTTCCTGGATCTGCGGGCGGGTCATCACCCAGTCGCAAACGCGGGCGTATTTGCTCAGGCCGATCAGGTTGGAGTGCTCGTTGGGCAGGATGCCGATCCACACCCGACCCATGATCGGGCACAGGTGGTGCGAGCAGGCGCTGCGCACGGAGATCGGGCCCACGATCATCAACTCGTTCAGACGCGAGACATTGGGGAACTCGGTCACCTTGGGTGCGGGCACGAAGCGGCCGCGAAAGACCTCTTCGATGTACATCTTGGCCACGCGTTGGGCGGTGTCCTGGGTGTTGTGGTCGCTGTCGGTGTCGATCACCATGGCCTGCAGGACCGCCTGCATCTTCGTGGCCACCTCGGCCTTGAGCTCTTCGATCTCGCCCTCGCGGATGTGGGCGGCGATGTTGTCGTTGGCGTGGTAGCGGCAGTCCGCACCGATCAGCCGGTAGCGGATGCGCTCGGATGCCGGCAGCATGGCCAGCTCGGCTTCACCGAGTGCGGGGTGGGTCTTGGGGTCGGGTCCCGGCATGGATGGCCTTCAGCTGATGGTGTGCGGGCGGTGCTCGGGGCGCATTGTCCATCGCCCTCGAAACACCCGCCGGATGTGGGGATAGACTGAGCCGATGCCCTCCGCAGCGCCCCTCGCCGCCCACCCTCAGACGGCACCGCTTTCCGCCTTGCTGGATCAGACCGCCGACGCCGTGGCGGCGGTGCGCGCGGGGCGCTCGCTCACGGACGCCCTGGGCCGGTGCCCGCCTGCGCTGCGCGCTGGCACGCAGGCCTTGGCCTTCCACGTGCTGCGCTGGTGGGGCAGTGCCACGGCGGCGCGTGCGCTGATGGCGCCCAAGGCCCCGCCGCCGAACGTGGAGGCCTTGCTGGTGAGCGCGCTGGCCCTGCTGTGGCCCGGCAGCGAGCCGCCTTATGCCGAACACACGCTGGTGGATCAGTGCGTGGCCGCCGCACGCCGCCGCACCCCGGCGGCCGCCAACTTCATCAATGCGGTGCTGCGGCGCTTTCTGCGCGAACGCGACACGCTGGTGGCCGCAGCCATGCACGCACCCGAAGGCGCCTTCAACCACCCCGCGTGGTGGATCGAGCGCGTGCGCCAGGACTGGCCAGCGCAATGGACCAGCCTGCTCGCGGCCGCCAACCGCCACCCGCCCATGGTGTTGCGGGTCAACGCAAGGCGGGGCACTGCGGCTGCGTATGTGCAGCGCCTGGCCGCGCAAGGTCATGCGGCGAGCGTGGTCGGCCAGCAGGCGGTGTTGCTGGGCAAGCCCTGCCCGGTGAGCGAGTTGCCGGGCTTTGCCGAGGGCGAGGTGTCGGTGCAGGACCTGTCGGCCCAACGCGCAGCCCCCTTGCTGTTGGGTCTGGATGGGGCCGCCGCGGCGCCGGGGCTGCCTCCGGGTGCCCGCGTGCTGGACGCCTGCGCCGCCCCTGGCGGCAAGACGGCCCACCTGCTGGAGCTGGCCGACCTGGACGTGCTGGCGCTGGACAGCGACCCGCAGCGGCTGACCCGTGTGCAGGACACGCTTCATCGCCTGCACCTGCACGCCCGGCTGCAGGTGGGCGATGGCCGCCGTCCCCAGGACTGGTGGGACGGCCGGCCGTTCGACGCCATCCTGCTCGACGCGCCATGCACCGCATCCGGCATCGTGCGCAGGCACCCCGACGTGCGCTGGTTGCGCCGCCCGGACGACGTGGCCGCGCTGGCCCGCATGCAGGCCGAGTTGCTGGACGCCCTGTGGCCCCTGCTGGCCCCCGGCGGTCGCCTGCTGTATGCCACCTGCTCGATCTTCCACGCCGAAGGTCGTTACCAGATCGACGCTTTTTTGCAACGCCACGCGGCCGACAAGCCGCTGCTGGATGCCCACTCGCCCGGCCATTTGCTGGGGCTGCCGGACAATGGCCAGCCGATGACCGCAGCATCGACCCAGGGCGATGGATTCTTCTACGCCCTGATCCACAAACCCTGACCACCGCAGCACGCCCAAGACACCAACGCCCGCCATGCGCCGCTCGATCCCGCAACCGATGCCGCTGCTGCGCGAGGCCTTCCGATGGCTGGTCGTGACGGTGGCGCTTGCGGTTGGCGCCTTGGGTTTTGTGGTCACCTCGCAAGCCCAGGGCGTGGAGCTGACCTCGCTGCAGGCCCTGCGCGCGGACGCTGCGCTGACGCTCGACTACAACGCCCGCCTCACCCTCACGCCACCGGTGGAAGACGCGCTCCGGCATGGCGTGCCGCTGTACTTCGTCGCCCAGGCCTCGGTGTACCGCAACCGCTGGTATTGGCGCGACGAGCGCCTGGCCCGCGTCACGCGCAGCTGGCGCCTGTCTTACCAACCGCTCACCTCCAGCTGGCGCGTGAGCCTGGGCGGCCTGTCGCAGAACTACCCCACGCTGGCCGAAGCCCTGGCGCCACTGTCGCGGGTGTCGGGCTGGCGCGTGGTGGAGGCCGACAAGTTGGAGTCCGGCGAACGCCACTACCTGGAGTTCAGCTTCCACCTCGACAGCAGCCAGTTGCCGCGGCCCATGCAGATCGACGTGGGCACGGACTGGAAGCTGGGCATCGAGCGCAGCCTGCGGCTTGAATAACCGGCGATGACCAAGTCCACGCGCTGGACCATGCTGGTGGCCATGGTGGCCCTGGTGGGCACCTCGCTGGTGCTGGTGTACCTGTTGTCGCTCAGCACCGCCGGACGCTTGCTGGAGCGGCACTTCGTCTGGCTGTTCTGGGTCAACGTGGCGGTGGCCGGCCTGCTGCTGCTGACCATCGGCCTGGCCGCCGTTCGACTGGTGGTGCGCTGGCGGCGCGGCAAGTTCGGCAGCCGGCTGCTGGCCAAGCTGGCCGGCATCTTTGCGCTGGTGGGGGTGATCCCGGGCGTGCTCATCTACACCGTGAGTTACCAGTTCGTGGCGCGCAGCATCGACAGCTGGTTCGATCAGCAGGTGGCCGGCGCGCTGGATGCCGGCCTGGCCCTGGGGCGTGGCACCTTGGACGCGATGGCGGCCGACCTGTCCACCAAGACCCGCAATGCCGCCGAACGCCTGTCGGACGTGCGCGCCGTGGTCGGTGCGCTGACACTGGAGCGCGTGCGCGAGCAGCTGGACGCGCGCGACGTCGCCCTGGTCGGGCCCAACGGGCAGATCCTGGCCGTGGCCGGGCGCAGCACCACCGACATGCTGCCCGAACGCCCCGGCGCCGCGCTGCTGCGCCAGGCCCGCATGGGCCGCAGCAGCAGCCAGCTGGAGGGCCTGGACGACGAGCCGCGCACCGGCAGCCGAGGCTCGGCCCTGCCCGCCGCCCGCGCCTCGGCGGTGGACCCCGCATCGGCCACGGCGCCATCGACGCCTTCGACGGCCTCGCCCGCCCCGGCACTGATTCGCGCACTGGCCCTCATTCCCAACACCGACATCAGCCTGGCCCCCACCGAGGACCGCTTCCTGATGGTGGTGCAGCCCGTTCCCATGCAGCTGGTGGTGAATGCCCTGGCCGTGCAGGACGCTTATCGTGAGTATCAGCAACGCGCAATTGCCCGCGACGGGCTGCGCCGGATGTACATCGGCACGCTCACGCTGGCCGGCGTGCTGTCGGTGTTCGGCGCGGTGCTGCTGGCGGTGATGCTGGGCAACCAGATCGTGCGGCCGCTGCTGCTGCTGGCCGACGGCGTGAACCAGGTGGCCGCCGGCGATCTCACCGCCAAGCCCGTGTTTGCCTCGCGCGACGAGCTCGGCGGCCTGACCCGTTCCTTCGCCGACATGACCGAGCAGCTGTCCGAGGCGCGCACCCAGGTGCAGCGCGGCGTGAACCAGCTCGAGGGCGCGCGCACTCGGCTGCAGACCATCCTGGACAGCCTCACCGCCGGCGTCATCGTGTTCGACAAGCAGCAGCGCATCGACACCGTCAACCCTGGCGCCACGCGCATCCTGCGCCAACCCGTGTCCGCCTATCGTGGCCGGCGGCTGGACGAAGTGCCCGGCATGGCCGAGTTCGCTCAACGTGTGTGGCAGCGCAACGACCTGCACCGCAGCAGCCCCGAGGCCGGCGAGCGCGACCATTGGCAGGACGCCTTCGAGTTGCCGCTGGGTGGGCAGGCGAGCGTGAACCTGTTGCTGCGCGGCGCCGAGCTGCCCGGCGAGGCGCGCTTGCTGGTGTTCGACGACATCACCGAGGTGGTGTCCGCCCAACGCTCGGTGGCCTGGGCCGAGGTGGCGCGGCGCCTGGCGCACGAGATCAAGAACCCCCTCACGCCCATCCAGCTCTCGGCCGAGCGCATCGAGCACAAGCTCGAGTCCAAGCTCGAAGGGGCCGATGCGGCCATGCTCAAGCGCTCGGTGGCCACCATCGTGGCCCAGGTGCAGGCCATGAAGCAATTGGTGGATGAGTTCCGCGACTATGCGCGTCTGCCCGCCGCCAAGCTGCAGGTGCTCGACCTCAACGCGCTGGTGCAGGACGTGATGGCGCTGTACGCCGCTGCGCAGGAGCAGGGCCGCATCGGCACCCAACTGCAGCAACCCTTGCCCGCCATCGAGGGTGACCCCACGCAGTTGCGCCAGGTGGTGCACAACCTGGTGCAGAACGCCCTGGACGCCGTGGCCGAGCGCGCCGATGGCCAGGTGCTGGTGCTCACCGAGGCCGCGCGCGACGAGACCGGTGCCCTGCGCGCGGTGCGCCTGAAGGTCAGCGACAATGGGCAGGGTTTCAGCGACAAGGTGCTCAAGCGGGCGTTCGAGCCCTACGTCACCACCAAGGTCAAGGGCACGGGCCTGGGGCTGGCGGTGGTGAAGAAGATTGCCGACGAGCATGGCGCCCGTGTTCGCATTGCCAACCTGCACCACGACACCGATCCGGAGGGGCCGGTGATCGGGGCGCAAGTTTCGTTATCATTTTCCCGATTGGCCCCTGCGGCCCCTCCCGATTCCCCGCCTGCACCGGCCACCGGACAGGCAAGCGCACTGGCCGCCGGGCCGGGCGAACCCACCGCGCAGCGGCTGTAGACACGCATGGCAACGATTCTTGTCGTAGACGACGAACTGGGCATCCGCGGGCTGCTGTCCGAAATCCTGTCCGATGAAGGCCACACCGTGGAGCTGGCCGAAAACGCCGCCGAGGCGCGTGCCGTGCGCGAGCGCCTGCGGCCCGACCTGGTCTTGCTCGACATCTGGATGCCCGACGTCGACGGCATCACCCTGCTCAAGGAATGGAGCGCGGCCAGCATGCTCACCATGCCGGTGATCATGATGAGCGGCCACGGCACCATCGACACCGCGGTGGAGGCCACCAAGCACGGCGCCAGTGCCTTCCTCGAAAAGCCCATCACGCTGCAAAAGCTGCTGCGTGCGGTGGAGCAGGCACTGGTCAAGCCCGCGCCGCGCTCGAACACCGCACCCACCGTCATCGGTTACCGCAACGACCTGGTCGGTGCCCCGGTGCTCGACAGCATGTCCGCCGGCCTGCCCTCGCAACCACTGCAACCGGCGCTGCCGATGGGCCCGCAGGCCGAGCAGAGCTTCGATCTCGACCGCCCGCTGCGCGAGGCGCGCGATGCCTTCGAGAAGAGCTACTTCGAGTTTCACCTGGCCAAGGAAAACGGCTCGATGACCCGCGTGGCCGAAAAGACGGGGCTGGAGCGCACCCACCTCTACCGCAAGCTCAAGCAACTGGGCGTGGACTTGAGCCGCAACAAGCGCGGCGGGGTGCTCTAGAAACCTGGCTATAATCGCCGGCTCTCGGCCTGGTAGCTCAGTTGGTAGAGCAGCGGATTGAAAATCCGCGTGTCGGTGGTTCGATTCCGCCCCAGGCCACCAGTATTGCGCAACAAGCCCGTCCACTGCGATGGGCTTTTGCTTTTCTGGCGCAGGCTGATTCCTGGCCTGGCGGGGGCCTGTCGTTCGGCGCTGGTTCGGTGCTTGTGCTGTCGGCCATGCAGCCCGTGTTCGCTGGTCCGCCCATGGACCTTCGAAAGATCGAATTCACCGTGGGTTGACTTTGCAAGGACGCACCCATGGCCGTTGAAAACACCACTGCGCACGAACTCGCCGAACTGCTGGCCCAGGTGACCGGCAGCCTCTGCACCCGCACACTCCACCAGTTTGCGGCGGAGTCCCGGCTGGACGGCGAGAGCCTGAAAGACGCCATGGACCGCTACGAGATCGACTATGCGTGGCACGTCCTGGGTTCGGACCGGATGCGCGATCAAACCCTGTCCTTGCTGGAGGCCAAGCTCAAGCACCCGGCCACCGACGCGCAGAAGGCTTGCATTGCCGATGTGCTGAGGGCTGCGGCGGCAGGCCAGTCTTCGGACCTGTTGATGAGCTTTGACAACGATGTGGCCGAGCCATTGGCCGCCATGCTGTGCTCGCAGCACCAACGCAAGGCCCTCGCCGAAGCAGAAGCCATGGGTTGAGCGGCGCATGTGCTGAGACCGCAGCCGCAATCCAGCGAAGGTCGTGAAAGTGTCATCCGGGCTGCTGTTGCTTCAGGACATCGACGATCTGTCCCACGCCAAGGCTTCTGATGCTCCTGTCTTGACGGTGCCCGATCGCCGATCCGGTGAGTTGCCTCAACGGCCGGGGATGCCGGGTGAGCTAGCCTAAATACAGGGCTTCGCTTGCTTTTGACGGACACCGCCCGACAGGAGGTTCAAATGATGCATTCGAAGGCACTCACCGCATTGGTGTTGGCGCTCGCGAACGGAGCCGCTTCGGCAGCGGTGCTGTTTTCGACGTACGGGCTGAGCGACTCTTTCAACAGCCACGTGCTTCAGTATGTTGGCTGGGGTGACGTGATTGGCCAACCATTCCAGGACCGCCAGGTCGCCAACCGCTTCACCGTCTCCCAAGCTGCTGAGCTGACCCACTTCCGCGTGCAGGTTTCGCGTTTTACCGGTGGCCTGGGCGATCAGGAGGCTTTCTTTTCGCTCTGGTCGGGCGACACCCAGCCGGCCTCTCTGGTTGAGGAGGCACTGTCCTTCCACACCGGCAGCGGTCTGGCGTCGACGGTCGAACTGGATTCGGTCGCGCACCCGTTGCTGAGCCCCGACGAGACCTATTGGCTGGTGCTCGCCGCTCCATCGCCAAACCTGTTCCGCTGGTACTACAGCGACCAGGCGCCAGCTGCAGGGTGGGAGATCCAGTACCGCTTTGGCACCGATCCTTGGTCACTGGCTGGATCCATCGCCAGCGCCTTCGACGTGAACGGTACGCCTCGCGCGATGCCCGAGCCTCCCAGTGTGGCCTTGGTGCTCGGTGTGGCGGCGCTGGCGGGTTTCGCGTGGCGGCGCACCGGGCCTCGTCGATCGGATCGGGCCTTGTGAAGCAGGGGCGTCGAACGGCACCGAGCTTCGCCAGCGAGGTGCCGGGCTTTAGGTGGGTCGATGGCGACCAGACCCCCGGGCGAATCCGCGGCATGATGAGCGCCTCGCGAATGCCGGTCCCTTCCATCGATGAACACCGATCCCACCCCCGCCGACCCGCTGCACCCGCCTTGGGAGACCGAGGGCACGCACCGCATCCCCTTCGGCGTCTACACCAGCGAGGCCCTGCACCAGCGCGAGCTGGAGCGCTTCTTCTACCGGGGCCACTGGTGCTACGTGGGCCTGGAGGCCGAGGTGCCCGAGCCGGGTGACTTCAAGCGCACGGTGGTGGGTGAGCGCTCGGTGATCCTGGTGCGCGATGCGCAGGGCGAGTTGCGGGTGGTGGAAAACATCTGCGCCCACCGGGGCATGCGGTTTTGCCGCGAGCGCCACGGCAAGGTCAAACGCTTCACCTGCCCCTACCACCAGTGGAACTACCACCTCAATGGCGACTTGCGCGGCGTGGCCTTCCGCGGCGGCGTGCAGCATGGTGAGCGCACCGTGGGCGGCATGCCCGAGGACTTCAAGCTCGCCGACCACGGGTTGACCAAATTGAAGGTGGCGCGGCGCGGCGGCGTGGTGTTTGCGTCCTTCGACACCGATGTCGAGCCCTTCGAAGACTACCTCGGCCCGGAGATCCTGCGCTGGTTCGATCGGATGTTCAATGGCCGCCAACTCAAGATCCTGGGCTACAACCGCCAGCGCATCCCGGGCAACTGGAAGCTGATGCAGGAGAACATCAAGGACCCGTATCACCCGGGCCTGCTGCACACCTGGTTCGTCACCTATGGCCTCTGGCGCGCGGACAACCAGGCGCAGCTGGTGATGGACCGCCACCACCGCCATGCCGCGATGATTTCCACGCGCGGGGCGGCGGGTGCGGCGGGGCAGGTGACGGCGGTGTCGAGCTTCAAGCCGAGCATGCAGCTGCACGATCCGCGCATCCTGGACATCGTGCCCGAGGCCTGGTGGGGTGGGCCGACGCCGCCGGGCCGCCCCAAGGCGCCGGCGGCCCCCTCGGGGGGCAGCGAAGCGCACGAAGTGCCGAGCGTGGGGGCTGCAGCTCCCACGGCGGTGATGACCACGCTGTTTCCCAGTGTGATCCTGCAGCAGCAGGTGAACAGCGTCTCCATGCGCCACATCCAGCCCGATGGTCATGGGCACTTCAATTTCGAGTGGACGCACTTCGGCTTCGAGGACGACGACGCCGCCATGCACCAGCGTCGCCTGCGCCAGGCCAACCTGTTCGGCCCGGCGGGCTTCGTGTCGGCCGACGATGGCGAGGTGATCGAGTTCTCGCAGCAGGCCTTCGACAGCAAGCCTGGTCATCGCGCCGTGGCCGAGCTGGGCGGGCGCGGCGTGGACGACGCCGACCACATGGTGACGGAGACGCTGATCCGCGGCATGTACCGCTACTGGCGCGAGGTGATGGAGTGCTGACATGGATTTCGACGACCACTTCGAGCTGACGCAGTTGCATGCCAAATACGCGTCCATCGTGGATGCTGCCGATTGGGACGCCTGGTGCGAGCTGTTCACCGACGACTGCATTTACCGACTGGTGCCGCGGGAGAACCACGAGCGGGGCTTTGCGCTGGCCACGCTGGCTTTCGACAGCAAGGGCATGCTCAAGGACCGCGCCTACGCGATCCGCGAGACGCTGTTCCACGACCCTTACTACCAGCGCCACGTGATCGGCGTACCGCGCGTGCTGAAGGTGCAGGCCGGACGCATCCAGTGCGAATCGAACTACGCCGTGTTCCGCACCAAGCTGTCCGAGTTGAGCACGGTGTTCAACGTAGGCCGCTACCTGGACGAGGTGGTGCGCACCCCGCAGGGCCTGCGTTTTGCCGCTCGCGTCGCGGTGTATGACAGCGAGTTGATCCCCAACTCCATCATCTACCCGATCTGAGTTGCAGGGGATTGGACAGGGCTGCCTAACCCAGAGGGGCAATGTTCCGGCGCGGACCGGGCAGGCGCAAGATGAACAGATGAACGCCTCGTCCATCCCCAAGACCACCCCGCATTTGCGCACCACGGACCTGCGTGGCGTCAGTCAGATCGCCGTTGCCGCCGTGCGGGGCCTGACCGATCTGGTGGAGAACCTGCATCACAACATCGCCCGGGCGCCCTGGCCCCTGGGCACGCCGTCCGATCAGCCCACCACCGGCATCACCGGGCTGGTGTATCGCAGCATCCGCGGCGTCACGAAGCTGGTGGGCGGCAGCCTGGAGGCCTTGCTGGGCCAGGCCGAGCTGCTGCTGGGTCCGGACGGGGGCATCACCTCACCCGAACGCGAGGCCGTGGTCTCGGCGCTCAACGGCGTGTTGGGGGATCGCCTGGCGGCCCAGGGCAATCCGCTGGCCGTCACCATGGCCGTGCTCCACGCCGGCCAGCCCTTGTCCCTGGACGCGCCTGGCCTGGCGCAGGGCCTGCCTGGTGCCAGGGGCCGCGTGCTGCTGATGGTGCACGGCCTGTGCATGGGCCCGAGCCAATGGCTGCGCAACGGCCACGACCATGGCCGCGCGCTGGCCGATGAAGGTGGCTTCACGCCGCTCTACCTGCACTACAACACGGGCCGGCACGTGTCCGACAACGGTCGCGACCTGGCCGAGCTGCTGCAGACGCTGCAGGCCCGTTGGCCGAGACCGCTGGAACAGATCGTGATCCTGGGCCACAGCATGGGTGGCCTGGTGGCGCGCAGCGCCTGCCAGCAAGCCCAGGCCCTGGGCCACACCTGGCCGGCGCATCTGAGCCAGCTGGTCTTTCTGGGCACGCCACACCATGGCGCCCCGCTGGCCCGTGGCGGCCACTGGCTCGATGGTTTGCTCGGCGCCAGCCCTTACACGGCGGCCTTTGCCAAACTGGCCGCCAAGCGCAGCGCGGGCATCGGCGACCTGCGCCACGGCAGCGTGCTGGCCACCGATTGGGATGACGCCAAGGCCTTTGCCCACGGCCACGACACGCGCACCCCCGTGCCCCTGCCGGCTGGCGTGGTGTGCCACGCCGTGGCCGCATCGTTGGGGGCGCAGCAGGGCGATCTGAAGGACGCACTGCTGGGCGACGGCTTGGTGCCCATCGACAGCGCACTCGGGCACCACAAGCAGGCGCAGCGCTGCCTGGCCTTCGACGCGGACAAGCAATGGATCGGCCACGACATGGGCCACCTCGACCTGCTGGACAACGCCGACGTGTATGCGCAACTCAGGCGTTGGCTGGTGCCGCCGCTTGCCGGCCAGGCGCCCTCGGCCTGAGCTGGTGGCCGCTCAGCGGCTTGGCAGCGAAGCGGGCGGTTGCACCTGGGGCGCCGCTGGTGCGGTGGCCGATGCCGTCGCGCCTGGCACCTGAACCGAGACACCCGGCGACAGCGAGATCTCGTCGGCGATGGTCACCTTGGTGATGAAGTGCCGCGTCTCGCCGAAGCAGGTGGTGGGCAGGCCCACCTTTTCTTCGTAGTGCAGCGCCACGCGCTTGCCCATCGCCTGGGTCACCTGATCGGCGACGCCGTTGTCGCGGATGGTGAACAGGAACTTCTCCGGGGCCACGCCGGGCATGGTCACCATGGCCAGCTCGCCCTCCCAGGTCTTGCAGAGCCAGCCCTTGTGCGACAGCTTCTGCACCCAGCCGGCGCGCTCGCCGGACGAATAGCTCCAGGTCATGGCGGCCCAGAAGAACAGGGCCGCCAGCACGCCGAGCAGGGCGAGGGCGAGGAGCAGGCGCTTGAGGATCATGGCTTCGTCGGCTGGGGGAATTGCCGTGATTATCGGCGCCACGCCTAAACTGGCCCCGTCATGACCACCGCCCCCGCCTCGGACGACGAGCCCCCCTATGCCTGGGTGGTGGTGTGGGCCACCTTCGTGAGCCTGGCGGTGATCTTCGGCGTGGCCTATTCGTTTGCCGCCTTCTTCGAATCACTGGCCGCGCAATTCCGCGCCACGCGGGCAGACGTGTCGCTGGTGTTCGGGCTGAGCGGCCTGCTGTACTTCTCGCTCGGCATCGCCGGCGGCATGTTGTCGGACCGCTTCGGCCCGCGCGTCGTGTCCTGCGCTGGCATGCTGTGCATCGCCGCGGGGCTGGCCGCCAGCAGTTGGGCCAGCTCGATGGGCGCAGTCATTGCGTGCTACGGCGTGGGGGTGGGTGCCGGCATCGCCCTGGTCTACACGCCGTCCATCGGGTGCGTGCAGCCGTGGTTCAAGCGACGCCGCGGCCTGGCCGCCGGCATTGCCAGTGCCGGCATCGGCGCAGGCACGCTGGTGGTGCCGCTGCTGGCCACCAGTGCCATCGGCGCGCTGCAGTGGCGTGGTGCCATGCGGGCCCTGGCGCTGGGTGTGCTGGTGCTGGGCCTGGCCTCGGCGTTGCTGATGCGCCGGGCGCCATCGGCCTGGGCCGGTGGCGGCGGTGCAGTGGCCGGAGCGAGCCTGCGCGAGGCGGTGCGCAGCCGCAGCTTCCGGTGGCTCTACGCGATGACGGTGCTGGCCGCGCCAGCCATGTTCATCCCGTTTGCACATGTGTCGGCTGCAGCGCGGGACATGGGCCTGGGCGATGCGCGGGCTGTCGGCCTGGTCGGCCTGATCGGCATCGGCAGCCTCACCGGGCGGTTTGCCATCGGCGCGCTGGCCGACCGCGTGGGTCGGCCGCTCACCCTGGTGCTGGCGCAGGCCTCCATGGGCCTGGCCTTCGCGCTGTGGTGGGGCGCCAGTGGCTATGCCTCGCTGGCCGTGTTCGCCTTGTGGATGGGGCTGAGCTACGGCGGCATCGTGTCCTTGATGCCGGCGCTGTGCATGGACCTGTTCGGCGCTCGTGCGGTGGCCTCGATCATCGGCACCCTCTACAGCGGCGCGGCCCTGGGCAACCTGGCCGGCCCCTGGGTGGCGGGCTGGGTGTTCGATCGCACCGGCAGCTACACGCCGGTGATCTGGGGCTGCCTGGCGCTGCAGGTGGTGGCCACCTGGGCCACCAGCCGCGTCACGCGCGGACAGGTGCCGCTGCACTGAGCGGCTGCGTGCCCATGGCCATTACTGCTGCGTCCCTGCCGCCGCCCCGGGTCGCGCGCGAGCCGTTTCTGGACTGGCTGCGCATCCTGGCTTTCGCCCTGCTCGTGCCCTACCACGTGGGCATGTACTACGTGAGTTGGGATTTCCACATCAAGAGCGCGCAGACCGTCACCGCGCTGGAGCCGTGGATGAAGCTGTTCAACCCCTGGCGCATGGACCTGATCTTCCTGGTCTCCGGTGCGGCCACGGCCTGCATGCTTCGCGGCCGGGCGGCCGACGGCACCTGGCTGCGCGAACGCGCGCGGCGCCTGCTGTGGCCGCTGCTGTTCGGCGTGCTGGTGATCGTGCCACCGCAGAGCTACATCGAGGTGGTGCAGCGTTTCGGCTACGCCGATGGTTGGTGGCGTTTCTGGGGGCTGTACCTCTCGCACGACAAGGGCTTCACCCAGGCCAATGGCGCGCGTCTGATCCTGCCCACCTGGAACCACCTCTGGTACCTGCCCTACCTGTTCAGCTACACGCTGCTGCTGTGGGCGGGCTTGCGCTGGCGCCCCGCTGCACTGGACGCCTGGGCTGCGCGCTGTGCGCCAATTGGCCGCGGCGCGCTTCTGCTGGCCCTGCCCATCGCCTGGCTGTGGCTCACCCGCCTGGCCTTGCGACAGCGCTTTCCAGAGACCCATGCGCTGGTCGATGACTGGCTCATGCACGCCCAGTACCTGCCCATGTTCCTGGCCGGGGCAGTGCTGGCACGCAGCCCGGGCGCCTGGGCTGCGCTGTCGCGTTGGCGCCGCCTGGCGCTGGCCCTGGGCCTGCTGGCCTGGGTGGGCTTGTTGTCGCCACTGAACTCGATGTGGCCGGCGGGTGCGGTGGTCCGGCCGCTGGTCTACAGCGTGCAGCAGTGGAGTTGCATCGTGGCGGCGGTGGGCTTCGCGCATGCGCACCTGTCCCGGGATCACCCCTGGCGCGCGCGCCTCACCGAGGCCGTGTTTCCCGTCTACATCCTGCACCAGACCTTGATCCTCGTGCTGGCCCACGCCATGCGCCCACTGGCCTGGCCGCCGGCCGTGGAGGCCCCGCTGCTGGTGGCGCTGACCTTCGCGCTGGCCTGGCTGGGCTTCGAGGCCGTGAGCCGCGTGGCCTGGTTGCGGCCGGCATTCGGCTTGAAGCGCCTGAACTGAGGCGCGGTTGCGGCCGCCACGTGGCCGGCACGCGGTGCCGTGTGGCGTGGCCGCCCACCCCCGGGAAAACACAGAGTGGGAGCGGTTGACCGGCGGAACCAACTCGCGCTATGCTTTGAAAGCGCTTTCAGGCTGGGGCCGCCAGGTTTATGCAAGCGGTTTCAGGTGAACCGCGCGTCGCCCCGGCCCCAGCCCGCATCCCGCCGAGAAGAACCACCCGGAGACCACCATGCAGACCACCCGCTCGCCGCAAGCCCGGCCCACCTCAGGCCCCGAGTTCCGCATCCGCCCGGTGGCGTCGGCCTGTGCCGCGCTGCTGCTGGCCACCGGCTCGGCGCAGGCCCAGCAGGCGGGTGCGCCCGCCCCGGCCGATGCCCAGTCCGTCGTGGTCACCGGCATCCGCCGCGCCATCGAGACCTCGGTGACCAGCAAGCGCAATTCCGATTCGATCATCGAGGCCATTTCTTCGGAAGACCTGGGCAAGCTGCCCGACACCAGCATTGCCGAATCGCTGGCGCGCCTGCCCGGCCTGACCGGCCAGCGCGGGCCGGACGGCCGCGTGAACGTGATCTCGATCCGCGGCCTGTCGCCCGGCTTTTCCGGCGTGCTGATGAACGGCCGCGAGATGGTCAGCTCCAACGACAGCCGCGCGGTGGAGTACGACCAGTTCCCGTCCGAGCTGGTGGGCTCGGCCGTGGTCTACAAGACGCCCGACGGCACGCTGGTGGGCCAGGGCCTGTCCGGCACGGTGGACATCCGCACGCTGCGCCCGCTGGACCTCAAGGGCCGCCAGGTGGCGGTGAACCTGCGCGGCGAGACCAACTCGCAGGGCAACCTGGTGCCTGGCGTGGCCAGCCCCACGGGCAAGCGCTTCAGCGTGTCGTATGTCGACCAGTTCGCCGACAACACCATCGGCGTGGCACTCGGCTTTGCGCGGCTGGATTCCACCACCCAGGTCAAGCTGACCGAACTGGTGGAGTACGGCGACTACACGCCCTTCGGCCTGCCGCTCAGCGGCAACGTGCCGTCCAAGGAGCCCATGGCCAATGGCCAGTTCGGCCAGGCCATGCTGCCGATGTTCTGGACCGCCACGTCCACCACCAAGCGCAACCTGCGCGACGGCCTGATGGCGGTGCTGGAATACAAGCCGAACAAGGACCTGCACAGCCAGCTCGACCTGTACTTCAGCAAGTTCGACACGCACGAGGTGGGCGGCAAGTTCCTGTCCAGCATGTTCGCCACCTGGGGCGGCGGCGTGGCGCCGGCGCTGTCCAACATCGGCACCACGCAGGTGGGCAAGAACACGCTGGTCACCAGCGCCACGGCCGACCAGATGCCGGTGACCACCGGCAACTTCGACACCAAGCGCAAGGACAGCATCGCCGCACTGGGCTGGAACAACTCGTTCAAGATCAACGACCAATGGACCACGGTGGCCGATCTGAGCTACTCGCGTGACGTGCGCAACGAGACCTACAGCGAGGTCTACGCCGCGCCGTTCAACAGCGCCAAGCAGCAGTGGAGCTACGGCGCGTTCCAGTGGAATGTGCCGGTCAACGGTGGGGCGCAGACCTGGACACCGGTGCAGAAGGGTTTCCTGGGCGACCCGTCCATCGTCAAGCTCGGCGACCAGCAGGGCTTCGACTTCGTCAACGACCAGGACGCCTACACCGGCGCGGTGCGCACGCCGCACATCAAGGACGAGATCAAGTCGCTGCGCGTGTCGGCCAAGCGCATCCTGAGCGGCCTGTTCAGCAGCGCCGACATCGGCGTCAACTACACGCAGCGCGACAAGGACGTCAGCAAGAACGAGACGCGGCTGTTGATGCTCAAGGACGCCAAGGGCAACTACCTGCGCGACGTGCCGGTGGGCGCGCTCGGCACGCCCTTCGACATGTCCTGGGCCGGGGTGCCTTCGCTGATCCGCATCAACGTGCCCGCCCTGGTGGCCGCCGGCTCGGTCACGCAGCAGGCCCTGTTCTCGCAGCAGGTGGACAACGACTCCAGCGTGCACGAGAAGGTGACCACCTTGTACGGCAAGCTCGACATCGACACCGAACTCGCCGGCACGCCGCTGCGCGGCAACCTGGGCCTGCAGGTGGTGCGCACGCAGCAGAGCGCCGACGGCTGGGAATACCGTGGCAACAACGCGAACCCCGACATCAACCTGCTGTTCAAGCGCAATGGCGGCACCAGCTACACCGACGTGCTGCCCAGCCTGAACCTGGTGGCCGACCTGAAGAACAATTGGATCGCCCGTTTCGGCCTGGCCAAGGTGATGGCGCGGCCCAACATCGTGGACATGCGCGCCGGCACAAGCACGCCCACGGTGGTGACCGATGCCAAGGGCACGCCGCACGCCGGCGAGTGGACCACCGCCTACTCCGGCAACCCTGAGCTGCAGCCCTGGCGTGCCACGTCCATCGACCTGTCGCTCGAGAAGTATTTCGGCAAGCGCAGCTACGTGTCGATGGCGGCGTTCCGCAAGAACTTGCTGAACTACATCTTCAACGGCCTGTCCAAGCGCGACAACACCGGCTTCCCGGCGGTTGCGCCACCGGGCGTCACGCCACTGCAATTCGGCCCGGTGATGCAACCCCTGAACGGGCAGGGCGGCTACATCGAAGGCCTGGAACTGGCGGCCGCGTTGGAAGGGGGTCTGGTGAACCCGATGCTCGATGGTTTTGGCGTCGTGGCCAGCGCCTCCAAGCTGCGCAGCTCGATCGTCGAGAAGGACAACGGCAACGTTCCGCTCAACGGCATGTCGGGCCTGTCCAACAGCGTGACGGTGTACTACGAGAAGCACGGCATTTCGGCGCGCCTGAGCCAGCGCTACCGCTCGGCCTTCACGGCCACCACGCGCGACATCTTCCTCAACGCCACCACGCGCCAGCAGGCGGCCGACAAGGTGGCCGACATGCAGCTCGGCTACGCCATCGAGGACGGCCCCTACAAGGGCCTGAGCTTCCTGCTGCAGGTGAACAACCTGTTCGACAAGTCCACCGTCAACTACAAGTCCGTCGGGCCGAACGCGCCGGACGCCACCGCGCTGTACCCGAACTACACCTACACCTTTGGTCGCCAGACCCTGCTGGGCATGAACTACAAGTTCTGACGCCCGCGTCGGCCGGCAGCGCCTGGCCGACAATCGCGGCCCATGGCCGAGCCGCAGCAGACACACGCCGATCCGACCTCGCTCGCAGCGCTGCGGGCGCGCTTCGGCGACGACCACCGCTGGTGGGTGTTGTGGACGGTGATGATCGGCAACATGGCCAGCGTGATGGCCGCCACCACCATCAACGTGGCGGTGCCAGCCATCAGCCAGGCCTTTGGCCTGGGCCAGCAGCAGGCGCAGTGGCTGGCCACGGCTTTCATGGGGCCGATGACGCTGTCGATGCTGGCCACGCCGTGGCTGCTTGAGCGCTTCGGCTACCGCAGCGCCTACCTGTGGTTGTTGGCATTGCTCGGCCTCGGGGGCGTGGCGGGCGGCTTGTCCAACAGCATTGGCCTCGTGCTGGCCATGCGCATGGTCGAAGGCCTGGCCGCCGGCGTGTTGCAGACCATCCCGGCCGTGATCATCCTGCGCGCCTTCGAGCGCCATGAGCAGGGCCGCGCCATGGGCTATTTCGGCTTCGGCACCGTGCTGGCGCCGGCCGTCGGCCCGAGCGTGGGCGGCCTGCTGGTGCAGTGGTTCGGCTGGCGCGCGATCTTCTTCTTCGTGCTGCCTTTCTGCATCCTCTCGGCCTTGATGGCGCGGCGCTACCTGCCGCATGCCGCGCCCGGGGGCGTGCCGGTGAACGAGGACGCGCCGACGCCGGACGCCTGGAGCCTGGCCCTGCTGAGTGCGGCGCTGGGCGCGCTGCTGGTGGGCATGGGACGGCTGCACGGCAGCGACACACCCAGCGGCCTGGCCCTGCTGGCCATGGCCACCGCGCTGGCGCTGGTCTTCGTGGCGCGCCAGCGCAAGGTGGCCGCGCCGCTGTTGCGGCTGGACCTGTTCCACAGCCCGGTGTTCTCGGCTGGCGCGGTGGTGTCGGTGGCCTACGGCGCGATGCTGTTCGGCTCCACCTACCTGTTGCCGGTGTTCATGGTGGCGGCCCTGCACCTGCCGCCGGCCACCGTGGGCGCCGTGCTGCTGCCGGCTGGCCTGGCGCTGGCCTTCAGCATCCCGCTCGCGGGCCGCTTGATGACGCGGTTTCCACTGCACCTGGCGGTCGCCTTCGGGCTCATCGGCATGGCCTTTTCGTCGTTGGCCATGTTGGCGATCGGACCCGAGACGGCCATCGCCTGGATCGTCGCTGCCGCTGTCATCGGGCGCATCGGGCTGGGCTTCGTGATCCCGTCGCTGTCCATCGGCGCGATGCGTGGCACTCCCCCGGCGCTGCTGCCCTTCGGCTCCAGCTCGGTGGGCTTTCTGCGCCAGTTGGGCGGTGCGGTGGGTGTGGGCCTGGTGGGCATTCTGCTCGAATCTCGATTGCAGGCGCATGGCGCGGGCGGCACCTTGCGGGCTTACCACGAGGTGTTCGCACTGATGGGCGGGCTGGCCTTGGTGGCGGCGTGGGCGGCGCGGCGGATGCGGGTGGACAAGGTGACAGTGGGCTGAAGGGGGTTCCTTCCCCTGGCGCGGGCCCCAGGGGGGGGGCCCCGCCCCCCCGCCCCGCCCCCCCGGCCGGCCGCGCCGGGGGGGGGGCCCCCCCTTCCCCCCCCGGGGGGGGGCCCCCCCCCCCCCCCCCCGCCCGGGCCGGCCCGCGCGGGAAACCCCCCCCCCCGGTGGTCCGGGGGGGGGGGGGGGGGGGGGGGGGGGGGGGGGGGGGGGGGGGGGGGGGGGGGGGGGGGGGGGGGGGGGGGGGGGGGCCGGGGGGGGGGGGCCCGGGGGGGGGGGGGGGCGGGGGGCGGGGGGGGCGAGCAAGCACCTCAACAGCGGGCGCTCCACCACAACCCACCGATATAGTCGAACCAAGGCGACAGACGCCTGCTGCGCGCGGCTGCAAACTTCACGATCCAACGAGACAGGAGACATCACCCCATGGGACCCCTCAACGGCTTGCGCGTGATCGAACTGGCCAGCATCGGCCCCGGCCCGATGTGCGCGATGTTGCTGGCCGACCTGGGCGCCGATGTGCTGCGCATCGACCGCATCGAGCCCAGTGGCCTGGGTGTGCCGGTGGACAAGCGCTTCGAAGTCACGGGCCGCAGCCGCCGCTCGGTGGCGCTGGACTTCAAGCAAGCCGCGGGCATCGATGCCGCCTTGCGCTTGATCGACAAGGCCGATGTCCTGATCGAAGGCTGGCGCCCCGGCGTGGCTGAGCGCCTGGGACTCGGCCCGGCGCAATGCCATGCGCGCAACCCCGGGCTGGTCTACGGCCGCATGACCGGCTTCGGCCAGACCGGCCCGCTGGCGCATGCCGCCGGGCACGACCTCAACTACATCGCGCTCACCGGCGCGCTGCATGCCATCGGTGGCCCCGGCAAGCCCGTGCCACCGCTCAACCTGGTGGGCGACTACGGCGGCGGTGCGCTCTACCTGGCCTTCGGCCTGATGGCCGCGTTGTTCGAGCGCAGCCGCTCGGGACAGGGGCAGGTGGTGGACGCCGCGATGGTGGACGGCGCGGCCTCGCTCACCGCCATCTTCCACGGCCTGCTCGCCGCTGGCCGGTGGAACCTCGATGCCCGTGCGGCCAACCTGCTCGATGGCGGTGCGCCGTTCTACGACACCTATGAGACGGCCGATGGCAAGCACGTCTCGCTCGGCCCCTTGGAGCCCAAGTTCTTTGCCGAACTGGCGCAGCGCATCGGGCTGGACCAGCGCTTCGTGCAAAAGCAGTACGACACGCGACTGTGGCCCGAGATGCGCGAGGCCATCGCCGCCACCCTGCGCAGCAAGACCCGTGACGAGTGGACGGCATTGCTCGAAGGCACCGACGTCTGCTACGCGCCGGTGCTCACGCTGGCCGAGGCCCCGAAGCACCGACAGGCCACCGAGCGTGGCGCCTTCGTCGAGGTGAACGGCGTGGTGCAGCCCGCCCCAGCACCGCGCTTCTCACGCACGCAGGCCGACATGCCCCGTCCGCCGGTCGCGCCGGGCGAGCACACCCGATCGGTCTTGGCCGAGGCGGGCTTCAGCGCGGAGCAGATCATCGCCTTGCACGCGAGTGGCGCGGCCAAATCAGCGCGAGAAGGAGCCTGAACGATGGGCCACGGATCGGTGGAATACAAGCCGGCGCCAGTGTCCGGCGCGACGCGGCAGGCCGCGTCGGTGATCGTGCTGCGCGACGCCCCGCGCGGGCTGGAAGTGCTGATGCTCAAGCGCGCTGAAAAGCCCGGCGACCAGAATTCCGGCGCCTCGGTGTTTCCTGGTGGCCTGCTTGACAAGGCCGATGCCGGCCACCACGAGCTGTGCGCCGGTCTGGCCGACACCGAGGCCAGCGCGAGGCTGGGCGTGCCGGCGGGTGGGCTGGATTACTGGATCGCCGCCGTGCGCGAGTGCTTCGAGGAAGCCGGCTTGCTCTTCGCCACCGAGGCCGATGGCGGCATGGTCGATCTGAACCACCACGATGAGCGCGAACTGCAGGCGCTGCGCCACGCCCTGCACGCCAACGAGACCGGCATGGCCCAGGTCTGCGCCCAGCTGGGTGTGCGCCTGGCGATGGACCAGCTGGCCTACTTCAGCCACTGGATGACGCCGGCGGGCATGCCCAAGATCTTCGACACCCGCTTCTTCATCACCAAGGTCCCCCACGCGCAAACGGCGCGACACGATGCCACTGAAACGGTGGAGCTGATGTGGCTGACACCCGCCGAGGCGCTGGATTCGGCGCGGCCTGAAGCTGATGAACGTGACCAGCGTGACGCTCAAGCAGCTGGGCGCACACAGCACCGCGCAGGCCGCCATTGACGCGGCGCGGGCGCAGACGACGGTGCCGCTGATCCGCCCGCGCCTGGCCAGCACGCCCAAGGGCAAGCGCCCGCTGATGCCCTGGGATTGGGCCTATGCCGAGGCCGGCCGCCTCGACCCCGAGGGCCGGGCAACGACGAGCGCCGAGCTGGCCCCAGGCGTCCCGGTGTGGCTGTCACCGCGCGTGCTGCGCGTGACGGCACCGAATGGCAGCATGATGACCGGCCCCGGCACCAACGCCTATTTCATCGGTGCACCGGGTGCGGACGACTGGACGCTGCTCGACCCCGGCCCGGACGACGACTTGCATGTGCAGGCCTTGATCGCCGCGGCGCCTGGCAAGGTGACCCGCATCCTGGTCACCCACACGCACAAGGACCACTCACCGGCTTGCGCGGCGATCAAACTCGCCACCGGCGCGCCCAGCTTCGGCCAGGTGGCCGCTCATCCCGAGTGGCAGGACACCGACTTCCAGCCCGACCACGCGCTCAGCGACGGCGATCGTCTGGCCATCGGCCCGGGCGTCACGCTGCGCGTGATCCACACCCCTGGCCACGCCAGCAATCACCTGTGCTACCTGCTCGAAGAAGAGAAGCTGCTGTTCACCGGTGACCACCTGATGCAGGGCAGCACGGTGGTCATCAACCCGCCCGATGGCGACATGGCCGTGTACCTGGCCTCGTTGCGGCGGCTGTTGAACGAAGACCTGGATTGGCTGGCGCCCGGCCATGGCTTCCTGATCGACGAGCCGCATGCGGTGGTGAACAAGACCATTGCGCACCGCCTGGCGCGCGAGGCCAAGGTGCTGGCAGCGGTGCGCGCCCTGGGCGCCTCGGGCCTGGTCGACGAGCCCACGCTCCTGGCCGAGGTGTATGCCGAGACGCCCAAGCCCCTGCATGCCGTGGCCTTGCGCTCGCTGCGCGCGCACCTGCTGAAGTTGCGTGACGAGGGGGTGGTGGGCGGCGAGGCAGGAGGCCTTTGGCGCGTGCGCTGATCCGGCGCACCGGCCGCCCTGCTTACAGGCGGTTGTTGCGCGGGTCGCCTCGGCCGCTTGCGCGGACGGCAACTGGCCAGTCAGGCGCGACAGCGGCTGCAGCGGGTCACGCCCACCTGCGGCCAGACCCACCAGCTGCATCATGCCCAGGGCCGCGAGGATCACCCCAACGCCTTTGGTCAAGGTGCTGCCCGGCGTATGGTGCTCCAGCCGGTCGAACGCGCCCAGGTACACGGCGGCGGCCAGCAACAGCAGCGCGCTCAAGCCCATCAAGGCCCAGGCGGGCAGCACCGGCGAGACCATCCACAAGGCCACCGCCAGCAGCAGCGCGCCGAAGAAGTGCTTCACGCGCTCCATCCAGCGACCGGCGCGCGGCAGCAGCGAGTTGGCCGACAAGCCCATCAGCAGCAAGGGCACGCTCATGCCGGCGGCCAGCGAGAACAGCGCCAGCCCGCCCAGCCACACGTCACGGGTGCGGCTGATATAGACCAGCGCGCCGGCCAGTGGCGCGGCCACGCAGGGGCCGACGATCAGCGCGGACAGGCCACCCATGAGAAACACCCCAAGGTAGCGTCCACCTTGCAGCTGGCCCGCGGCCTGGGTGAGCCGGGTCTGATGGCGCTGGGCATCTGCAGCTCGTACACGCCGAACATCGACAGCGACAGGGCCACCAGCAGCAGCGCGAAGGCGCCCAGCACCCAGGCGTTCTGCAGTGCGGCGGCCAGCCCTTCGCCGGCCAGGCCGGCGGCCATGCCCAACACCGTGTAGACCAACGCCATGCCCAGTGAGTAGGCCAGCGCCAGCGAAGCCACGTGCACGGGACGAGGTGGTGGCGATGGTGTGGCCGCTCTGCCCGACGATGATGGACGACAGGATCGGCAGCATCGGCAGCACGCAGGGCGTGAACGACAGCAGCAGCCCGGCCAGCGCGAACACGCCGGCCACGGCCAGCAGGTTGCGCGAGCGCAGCACGCCATCGAAGCGGCCGGGGTCGTCGGAAGTTGCCGCGGCGGGTTCGCCCGACGGGCTGGCGGACGACTGCTGGGCGGCGGCGCCGGGCGCAGCGGCCGTGCCCGCATCGTCGGCCACCGCCAGCACCTTCAGCGCGGTGCCTGTGGCGCCACCGGGCGTCACGTCGAAGGCATGCGTCTGCGGCGGATAGCACAGGCCCTGGTCGGCGCAACCCTGGTTCACCACGTTCAGGCGGAACTTGGTGGTGGGCACGGCGCTCAGGGGCAGCAGCAGGGTCACCGGGCGGCGGTACACCTCCATCGGCCTTTGCAGACCGGCGTCGAACTCGCTTTCGCCAGGGGGTGATTGCAGCGCACCGAGCCCGGTGCCGGCAGGCTCCGCGGCCACGCTGAAGCGCTCGCGGTACAGGTGGTAGCCCGGGGCGACGTCGAAGCGCAGTTCGATGCGGTGGTCGTCCAGCGCGCGCGCGCTGAGCTTGAACGCCACCTCGGGGTCGAGGAACTCGTCGGCGGCCCAGGCCGGAGGGCTGGCCAGGGACATCAGCAGCGCCACGATCGCGGCCACCGCTGCAGTGACCGCGGCCGCCATCACGGCCACCATGCGAACGGCCAGGCTGCGCGAGCGATGGTGCCAGCGCTTCATGGCGTCTTGCCGCCCAGCGCGGCCACCAGCCGTGCCTCGAGGTCCGCACGGTCCTCGGCACGGAAGCCCTGGTGCACCAGCAGAACCTTGCCGTCCGCGCCGACCAGCAGCGAGGTGGGCATGCCCTTCACGCCGATGCGCTTGGCCGATTCACCCTTGCGCGTCGAAGGCCAGGGCGACGGCGGCGGGGTTCTGCGCCAGGAACTGGTCGGCATCGCTGCGCTTGGCGTCCAGGTTGATGGCCAGCACCTGCAGGCCGCGCGCGCCGTACTTGCGCTGCATGTCGTTCATCCACGGGAAGGACTGCTTGCACGGGCCGCACCACGAGGCCCAGAAGTCCAGGTAGACCACCTTGCCCCTCAGGTCGGACAGCTTGGCGCCGACGCTGCTGCCGGGCAGGTCCACGTCGGGCACGGGTTGGCCGACATCGGCGGCGCGGACCGTGGCCAGGCACAAGGCCAGAAGGGCCGTCAGGGCCGACAGGGCCAGAACGAATCGATGGATCTTCATGTCGCGTATCTCGTGTGCTGCTTGAATGGCGTGTGTCGCGCTGATCAGATGAACGCCAGGCCCGTGGCGGCCAGGCCCACCAGATCGACGTGGGCCTGGTTCAGGTCGGTGTTGGCCGCCAGCACGCCGAGCTCGGCGACCGTGAGCGCATGGCTGTCGAGCAGGCCGACGAAGTAGGCCTCGTCCGAGACCGCTGAAGGCGAGTTCGCGCCGGCGACGTTGGTGTACAGCAGGTGGACCACGGCGGCGTTGCTGGCATTGGCGCCGAGCTTGGCGCTCAACGCCAACTGCACCAGATCGGCGTAGCTCATGTTGCCGTCGAGCAGACCCAGACCCACCCCGACGTACTCCTTGTTCGACACCGCGCTCGGCCCGAACACCGCGCCCAGCACCTTGGCGGTCAATCCGGCATGGCCGTCGAGGTCGAGCGCCCATTGGCCATCGGCGAAGTGCAGGCGTTCCACGTTGGTCAGCGTATCGACCACGAGGCCATCGCTGACGCTGTAGCCGCCGGCCGTGTGCGTGAGGGTGTAGGCCGCCCGGGACTTGCCAAAGCTCACGGAATCGATGCCGGCCAGGCCGTCGAAGGCAATGGGGGCACTGCCGCTGGCCAACAGCTGGTCGGCTCCGCTGGTGCCGGTCACGGTGACAGGCGGCGGTGCTGAAGGTGGCGCTGCCACTGCTGGCACCGTTGCCGGCCGCGTCCCTCACACTGCCCGCGCTCATCGACACGCTGTAGCTGGTGCTGACGGCCAGGTCGGCGCTGGGATCGATGGTCAGCGTGCTGCCACTGACGCTGAGGTTGCCGCTGGACGCCGCGTCGTAGCTGGCGACGGTGTTGCCGGCACCGTCGCGGATCGTGATGGTGCCCGCACCGCGCTGGATGGCCTCGCTGAAGGTCAGCACGATGTTGCTGCCCACGGCCACGCCCGTGGCCAGGTTGGCGGGGCTGACACCCGTGACGCTGGGCGCCAGCGTGTCGATGGCCTGGGCGGCGGCGCTGGTCTGCGCGTTGGTGTTGCCGGCACTGTCGCTGACGGCCGAGGCCTTCAATGCCAGTGTCATGCTGCCCTCGGTGTTGGCTGCGGGCGCCACCACCACCGCGTAGCTGGCGCCACTGCCCGACACCGACAGCACCGTGCCGTTGACGACGCTGAAGTCGCTGGTACTCAGGCCCGTCACCGCCTGGCTGAAGGCCAGGCTGGTAAGTGACATTGCCGGTGGCCACGCCCGCGGTGTTGTCGGTGATGCTCACCGTGGGTGGCGTGGTGTCCCCAAAGTAGGTGGTCAAGTCCAGCACGTCGCGCTTGTTGTTGAAGACCAGGGTCTCCATGTTGAACAGCGTGGCGTGCAAGGCACTGCTGGCGCCCGAGACCGAATCGATGTGCACCGAGCCATCGGCGGCCTTGGTGATCTTGTAGTCCGAGCGCAGCGAGGTGCCGAGGTAGAGCGAATCGGTGCCGCCCAGGCCGTCGAGGACAAAGGTGCCGGCTTTGATGACGGTCCAGGAATCATTGCCGGCGGTGCCGTGGTGGTGGCCATGTGGGAAAACTCCAGTGCGAATCAGGGGATGCGGCGGGCGGCCCTCAGGCGGCCGCCGCTTCCCTGGTGTGGATGGTGCCGTGCTGGTCCATCGCGAGGTAGTTCATGCCCGAAGCCTGCAGGAAGGCCAGGCCGTCGGCCTGCTTGAGCATGGCGATGGTGCTGCAGTTGCCGGCCACCACCGCCAGCGGCGCCAGCACGCTCACCGTGCGCCAATGGCTCACCGGCCAGCCGGTGTTCGGGTCGAGGATGTGGCAATAGCGGCGGCCGTCGAGTTCGAAGCAGCGCTCGTAGTCGCCGCTGGTGGCCAGGCCGCCCTGATAGACCGGGATGGTGGCGATGACCTCGCCGCGGCGGCGCGGGTCCTGGATGCCGATCATCCATGGCGCGCCATCGGGTTTGGGGCCGAGTACGCGCAGATCGCCGGCCAGGTTCACGTAGCCGTGCTTGGCGCCGCCTGCGGCCATCATCGTCGCGGCGCGATCGGCCGCGTATTCCTTGCCGAAGCCGCCGAAGTCGAGTTCCATGCCGGACAGGGCCAGGCGCACGTTGCGGCCGTCGCGCCTGACGTGGTGCCAGCCGATGCACGCGCGCGCCTCGGCCAGTTGCTCCGGCGTGGGCAGTTGGCCTGACTTGAAGTCCCAGGCCCGGCGCAGCACGCCGGAGGTGATGTCGAACAGGCCGTCGCTGCTGCGGTACAGCGAGTCGGCGAAATTCCAGCAGCGACAAGGTCTCGGCGTCGCATTCCACGGCGCCAGCCCGGCGGCGGCGTTGATGCGCGCCACGATGCTGTCGGCGCGGTAGCGCGAGAACTTCTGCTCGATGCGCTGCACTCGTTGATGGCGGCCTCGGCCAGCGTGAGCGCCTCGGCCTCGTCCCCGCAGGCCAGCACCACCTCGCAGCCACCGGCCATGGCGCTGAAGGGGACGCGGAACTGGCGCATGTTGGGCAGGCCTGACTCGGTGAAGCTGTGCTGCGCGCGCTCAGACCCGGCGTGGTCAGAACTGTCGCGAAACGCCCAGCTGAAGGCTGCGCGCGTTGAACGGCGCCAGGCCCGGGCTGCCACGCCCATCGAGCGTCCAGGAAGCACGTTGTGAATAACGTTCATATTTGACGTCCACATTCCAGTTGGCATCGATCTGCTTGGCCACTTTCAGGCCCACGGTGCGGGCACCGAAGGCGGACAGGCGCTGGTCTTCGGTGAAGTAGGGCCAGTTGGCCGGCGGGTTGGGCGGGAACGGATCCGTGGACGCGTCGGCGTCCACGTAGAAGTCGGCGGCCGTCTGCGTGTACAGGCGCAGCAGCGGCGTCACCGTCCAACCCTGCGTCAGCGGCTGCACGTACTCGAAGCCCAACGTGTGGGCCGTCACGCCGTAGCTGTCGGTGTAGTGGCGGTAGCTGCTGCGCAGCGTGCCGCCGGAGGCGTCGAAGTAGTGGTTCCAGCGCGCCATCAGCGTGGTGTGGCGGAGCTCGCGCGGGCGCTCGTCCATGGCCTTGTAGGGGTCGGAGTAGTAGCCGCCGCCGCCGGACCAGCCCAGGTTGAGCTGGGCGATGTCGTGCGTGCCCAACACCTGGGTCACGCCCAGCAGCAGGTCGGTGACGCGCCGTGCTCGTTGCTGACCACCCGGTTGCCGGGTTGATGCGGTCGCGACTCAAGGCCAGTCCTGCGGTCCAGGTGGTGTTCTTGCTGTCATCGGACAGGCTGCCCTGCAGCGACAGGCTGCGCGCGAGGTAGTCCGACTCGTGCGACACCGAGCCGCCCAGCGTGAGGCTGCCGTTGGCAAAGTAGCGCGTGGCGTTGAGCTCCAATGCCTTGCGCTTGTCGTGCATCGGCGTGATGGCCGTCGTGTGATAGGCCGGCGAGGCGCCGGAAATGGCATCGGAAGTGAGCGTGCCGCCCACCGCCCAGTCCCCCGACAGCGGCAGCACCAGCAAGGCCGAAGGGGCGCGCACACGGATGCGGTCCTCCCCCGGCTGGCTGTCCTTGTAGTCGAGGAACTTGAAGGCGATCGTGCCGTGCTCGGGGGCGCTCTCGGCGTGGGCCGATTGCACCGCTGGCAGGGCCAGCGCGGCGGCCATCAGTCCGATGCCCAAGGGCGTGGCGTTCGTCGTGGCGACCATCAATTGCACCCGCAGCCGCCACCGCCCACGCCGGCGCTGCCGCCCGAGGCGGCTTCCTTGCTGAAGTAGGTGTGCTCGGTGAAGTTGTTGTCGAGCCGGTCGCTCTCGAAGGTCATCTCCGGCTTGGCCAGCACCCCCTTCTCCCAAGGCTGCACGGGCTGGATCAGCACACAGCCGCTGGCGCCGGCCAGGGTGGCCACGAGCAGCAACAGACGGACCAGGCGACGTTTGGAGCGGGCGCGGCGCGGGTAGGAAGGCAGGCATGGGGCAGATTCATGTGCGGAGCAACGCAAAGACCGTGCCATGCACCGTTGTCGCCGACGAACCAGGCGAGCGCTTGCGCTGGCCATTGCGGGCAGTGGTTGAAGCCGCCGAGTGCCTCGGTCCGTGCGCTCCGATCGCTGCAGAGTGCAGCGATTGACGACAAAAAGTTGCAGTAGTCGCTTGCAATCAGCGGCTGCAGGCCGGACCGCCGTCGAGGGTGGCCACCACGGCCACGCGCCGATCGGCCAGGCAATGGCTGACGTAGCCCACCGCACCGGGGGTGCTGGCCACGAAGCGGATCATGGCTTCCTCAGACGCCAGCACGAAGGGCGGCGAGATGCCGTTGAAGTACTGGTCGCGCCAATAGTCTTCCAGGTCTTCCGGGGTCTTGTGCAGCACCTGCTGCGAGAAGAAACGGCGCAGCGGGTGCTGGGCGGCAGGTTGATGGGCTGCACGCGCGCACCGCCAACGAACTGCTTTTTGCGGCGGTAGATCAGCTCCAGTTCGTCCAGCGACAGGGTCGCGGCAGGTGCCGCCGTGGCGGAGACAATCACCACCAGCCGGCCATCGGCGGCCTGTGCAGCCCCATGGGCACAGCAGCCGGCCAGCATCCAGCCTGCCAGGCGCAAGAGCCGGCGCAACGCCAGGCGCATCAGAACAGCACGCTCACGGACGCCACGATGCCTTGCGTGGTCTGCGATGAGGCGCCTGGCTGGGGCGCACGTACTCCAGCTTCACCGAGGTGCCGGCGTTGAGCCGCCAGGCCAGCCCCACCAGGTGCTGGCGCACGAAGGTGATGGTGCGCGGATCGTGCAACCAGTCCAGGCGCGCCACGGCGAACAGGTTGCCGCCCAGCGGCAGCACCCCCTGGGCGTAGCCACCGCGGGTGCTGCGCCGCGTGCCATGGCTGACATCGCCCGACGCGGCGGGCTGCGGCGGCGTGCCATCGGCGTCGCCATCGTTCGGCTCGGGCTCGATCTCGTCGCCGGCCACGGCGGTGCCCCGGGTCAACATCCATTCCGCGCTGAACTCCATGCCGCCGCGCGACCAGTACAGGTCCAGGCCGCGCAGCTGCTGCGGCTCGCCGTGTCGGCTGAGCAACTGGTAGTTGGCCGCGGACAGGCCCAGTTGCCAATCGGCCCCCCAGGGCAACACCAGGCGGCCACCCAGCACCTTGGCGAAGGGGTCTTCCTGCCGGTCGGTGCGCCAGTCCTTGCCGTTGGACGCATAGACCGAGTAGCCCACCGCACGGCCCCAGAGCGGCAGGTTGCCGCCCAGGCTGGCACCCGTGAGGCTGTGGAAACAGCGTCTGCGTCACCATGGGCGCGGTGGTGGTCCTACACCAGCGGGCCGCGCACCTGGTTCCAGCGGCCCACCGGCGTGAGGAATTTGCTTCCGCGCAGGCTCAGTGTCACTGAAGGTGTAGTCGCCATACAGGCGCTCGAGGGAAATGCGGCGGCTGTCCGTCGGCTTGCTTAACCTTCGTTCTCGGCGGCGTCGCGCTGCTGGCCCACGGCATTGAGCAGATCGATTTCGGCGAACAGCTTGACGCGCCCCAGGCCTCCCACCACAGGAAGACGCCGGCATGGCTGGATTCTGATCCGCTCCGGCCCGCCATCGTTGCGGCGGTATCGGCCGTGGCATAGCCGCCCAGCGTGAAGCCGTTGTCGCCCAGCGCAGGCCGCGGCCGAATTCATAGTTCAGCGCGCCCGGGTCGGCGGAGGGTGCTTCGGCCGCCGCATCGGCGGTACGCGCAGGTGCCCGCCAGGCCAGGGCCGCGCGCTGGCACGAGAGATGCTCGGCACCCTGCAACGCAGATAATCCGCGCGATGCGCTGGGTCGGGCCATGAATCACGTCGGTCTCCGGAATTCCGTTCCCATTGGCTGCAAACAAGTATGCCCACCTTTGTCCTGCCCGCTGATCGCTGCCCCGTGTCGACCAGCGCGCTGCGCTGCCGCGCTGCGCGACTGACCACTTGCGACGTCCGCATGCCACGACGCGCGCCGGCGCCAGCATCCGCAAGACCTTGCTGCTGGCCTTCCTGCTGGTGGGCTTGACGCCGGCGGCATTGCTGGCGCTGCTGGGCTTCAACCGCGCCAGCCTGGCGGTGCAGGCCGAGATCGAGCAGGGTCTGGTGGCGCAGGCCGAGGCGGTGGCCTCGGACATCAACAACTGATGTACGAGCGCCTGCAGAACGCCGCCACCCGGAGCCGCCTGGAAGTGATGCAGGACCTGCAGGTGAACGACGTGGACAAGCGCCTGTCCGGCTTTTGCAGCGCTTGCAGCGGGTTATGCCGGCCTGTACCGGCGCCTTCAGGCCACCAACCTGCAGGGCCGCGTGGTGGCGGGCAGTGATGCGGCGGCCCTTGGCAACGCCGTGACGGCCGCGCCGGTTTGGCAGGCCGTCGAACTGTCCGGTGACCGCTTGGTCCTGAAGAGCCGACCGACCTGGCGTCGGGTGGCGTGTCGGAAGTGACGATCCGCATCCCCGTGGCCTCGGCCTTCGGCGCCGGTGTGATGGGCGATCTTCGCCTGGGCTGGACTGGGCCAGATCGACCGCGTGCTCGACGAGGCCGCGGACAACGGTCGCATGCTGGCACTGCTGGACGGGCAGGCCGCCTGTGGCGGGCCTCGCAGCGTGTGCGCGCGGCCTTGCCCCGGCTGTCGCGCGAGATGGCCGCCTGGGTGCCGCCGGCGCCGGATGGCACCATCGCCGCTTCGCCGGCCGGTGCGGCCTCGGTGACGCCCACCGCGCCGGTGGCGGCAGGGCGCGGCCCGGGCCTGCCCACCGAGCCGATGATCGTGGGCGTGGGCCAGGCGCGCGGTTTCAGCGGCTTTGCCGGCTTTGGCTGGCGCGTGCTGGTGCTGGTGCCGCGCAGCGAGGCACTGGCGCCGGTGCGCACCATGGCCTTCATCTTTGCGGCGCTGCTGGGCGGCGTCGCGTTGTTGACCATGCTGGCCGCGGGTTGGGTCAGCCAGGCCATCGCGCGACCCATCACCGCCCTCACCGATTTCACGCGGCGCTATGTGCGACAAGCAGCTCAGCCCGCCGCCGGCGCCACAGGGCGGCGAGGTGGGCGAACTGCGCGACGCCTTCGTGCAGATGGTGGGCGACATCGACCAATCCAGCAGCGCCTGGCGCGGGCGTCCGCGCTGGCGGCGGTGGGCGAGATGTCGGCGGTGATCGCCCACGAGGTGCGCACGCCGCTGGGCATCCTGCGCCTGTCGGCGCAGATCCTGCGGCGCGAATCGGGCATCAGCGAGGAAGGGCGCGAGCTGGTGGGGTTCATCGAGAGCGAGACCCAGCGCCTCAATGGCCTGGTGTCGGCCATGCTCGACAGCGCCCGGCCGCGCCCACCGAACATGGAGCCCAACGATCTGCACGAGCTGATCCAGCACGCCGCCGGCATGCTCGCCGCGCAGGCGGCCGACCGCTCGGTGCAGGTGAGCCTGCAGTTGCAGGCCACCGACGCCTGCGTGGCCTGCGATGCCGAGCAGATGACCCAGGTGCTGCTCAACCTGATGCTCAACGGCTTGCAGATCCTGCGCCAGGGCGGGCAGATCCAGATCAGCACGCGCGATGCCGCCGGCCAGCTCGTCATCGAGGTGGCCGACGATGGCCCCGGCATCGCGCCGGAAGAACGCAAGCGCATCTTCGAGGCCTTCTTCTTCAAGCGCGAAGGGGCCTGGGGCTGGGCCAGCCGTGGTGCAGAAGATCGTGGCCGCGCACGGCGGTGACATCGAAGCCAGCGAAAGTGAGTTGGGCGGGGCCTTGTTTCGCATCCGCCTGCCGAAGGCATTGGAAAACGAATGACTCAAAAGTACGTGCTCGTCGCCGACGACGAGCCCAAGATGCGCCGCGTGCTCGAGATCGCGCTGCAGAAGATGGGCCACCAGGTGGCCGTGGCCAGCAACGGGCGCGAGGCGGCCGACATCGTGGCCGCCGGAGGCGTCGATCTGGTGATCACCGACCTGCGCATGCCCGAGATGGACGGCATCGAGCTGCTGCAGCACCTGCGCCAATTCGACTTCGATCTGCCGGTGATCGTGATCACCGCGCACGGCACCATCGAGACCGCGGTGCAGGCCATGAAGCACGGCGCCAGCGACTACCTGCTGCGCCCCTTCGATCTGGAAACGCTCGAACTCGCCATCGAGCGCGTGCTCAAGGGCGCCGCCGTCTCGCGCCACAACCAGTTCCTGCGCCAGGAGCTCGAGCGTGGCTGGGGCGACTGGTGGGCACCAGCGGCCCCATGCAGGCGGTGTATGAGCTGATCCGCAAGGTGGGGCCGACCAAGGCCGCGGTGATGATCTGTGGCGAGACCGGCACCGGCAAGGAGCTGATCGCGCGCGCCGTGCACAACGCCTCGCCGCGGCACGACCTCCTGTTCGTGCCGGTGAACTGTGCCGCCATTCCGGCCGAGATGCTCGAGAGCGAGCTGTTCGGCTTCGAGAAGGGCGCCTTCACCGGTGCGGTGAAGGACCGCATCGGCAAGTTCGAGCTGGCCAACGAGGGCACGCTGTTCCTCGACGAGCTCACCGAGATGCCCATCGCGCTGCAGGCCAAGCTGCTGCGCGTGCTGCAGGACAACACCGTGGAGCGCCTGGGCAGCAACCGCCGCATTCCGCTGGACATCCGCATCGTCGCCGCCACCAACGTCGAGCCGCGCGAGGCCATCGCGCAGGGCAAGCTGCGCGAGGACCTGTACTACCGCGTCAACGTCTTCTCCATCGACCTGCCGCCGCTGCGCGAGCGCAAGGACGACATTCCGGCCTGGTCGCTCACTTCGTGGACAAGCATGGCCACCGCCGCGCCGGCGGGCCAGGCGCCCTCGACCCGGCCGCAGGCCGCGCTGCTGCAGGGCTATCACTGGCCCGGCAACGTGCGCGAGCTGGAGAACGTGATCGAGCGCGCACTCATCCTCAGTGGCGGCGGACCGTTGGCGCCGCAGCATTTCCAACTGCAGCCGGAGCCTGCCCCGGTCGGCGTTGCCGGCGCCGCGCCGGCCGACACCGCCGCGGTCACGGTGGGCCCGCTCAACGAGCAGGTCGAGGCGCTGGAGACCCGCGTCATCGAGGCCGCGCTCAAGCAGGTGGATGGCAGCAAGCGCGCGCCGCCGCGCTGCTGCAGATCAGCGAACGCACGCTTTGGTCAAGCTGAAGAAGTACCGGCTCCAGTGAACGCTGTGGTTCCGCGAACGCCGGCATGGCCTGTCGCCGGACGCGCGCAGCGCCAGCTTCTTGGGGGAAGATGCGGCCACGCCACCCGCACGCCACTCGCCACCATGACCTTCGACCCTGCTGCGCCGCTCGACGATCTGCCCGCCTTCTGCCAGCGCCTTGTCGACGACGACATCCTGCCCGGCGTGTCTTATGCCGTGCTGCGTGGCCGCGAAGTGATCGACACGCATTGCGTCGGCTGGGCCGACCGCGAGCAGCGCGTGCCACTGCGCGAGGACACGATCTTTCGCGCCTACTCCAACACCAAGCTGGTCACCGCATGCGCCGCGCTGCTGCTGCACGACGAAGGCCACTTCGGCCTGGACGACCCGATCCACCAGTGGATCCCGGCGCTGGGTGGTCTGAAGGTGCTGCGTCCCGGCGCCACGCGCCTGGACGACGTGGTGCCGGCGCAATCGCCCGTCACCATCCGCCAGCTGTTCAGCAACAGCGCCGGTTTCACGCATGGCGTGTTCGCGCCCGGCGCCTTGCTGCACGAGGCCTATGTGGCGGCCGGTGCGCCGCCCGGACACCACCCTGGCCGAGCTGATGGACGTGCTGGGCAGCCTGCCGCTGCAGTTCCAGCCGGGTGAAGGGTGGGAGTACTCGGCCGCCACCGACGTGCTGGCGCGCCTGTGCGAAGTGATCAGCGGCCAGCGCTTCGGCGACTTCCTGCAGCAGCGCGTGCTCGGCCCGCTGGGCATGGTGGACACCGGCTACGTGCTGCGCGCCGATCCGCGGCCGCGCTTTTCTGCGCTGTATGGCGCGGCCAACGCGGCCGACCCCTTGGGCCCGGGCCTCGTGCGCCTGGAACACAGCCCGTACCCTGGCGCCTGGCTGGAGCCGCGCCCACGCCAATCCGGCACGGGCGGTCTGTTCACCTCGCTGCCCGACATGCTGGCCCTGCTGCGCTCGCTGCTGCCCGGTGGGCCGCGCCTGCTGAAGGACGCCACGTTGGCCGAGGCGATGCGCAACCAGCTCGCGCCGGCGCAGTGCGTGCAGTTTCCAGGCGACGGGCCGGCCGCGCACATTGGGCGTCAGCCTCGGTTCGGCTTCGGCCTGGCCGGCGCCGTGACGTTGGCGCCGCACGCGCTGGGCGGCGAGGACAGCGTGGGCGAGCTGCAATGGGGCGGCCTGGCCGGCACGCATTGGTGGATCGCACCCCGGGCCGGCCTGGCCGGCGCGTTCATGACGCACCGGCTGATGGCGTTCTGGCACCCGTGCTGGTTCGAGTTCAAGCGGCGGGCGCATGCGCTGCATGGACGACCCGGTTGAGCGAAACGTCGGGTTTCAGTCCGGTGCGCCCGCCAGCAGCGCCGCATTGCCCCCGGCCGCCGCGGTGTTGACCGTCACCGTCTGCTCGGCGCAGAAGCGGTAGAGGTAGTGCGGCCCGCCGGCCTTGGGGCCGGTGCCCGACAGGCCCTCGCCGCCGAAAGGCTGCACGCCGACCACCGCGCCGATCATGTTGCGATTGACGTAGACGTTGCCCACCTTGGCCTGGCGGGCAATGCGCTCGGCGCGGCTGTCGATGCGGGTCTGGATGCCCAGCGTGAGGCCGTAGCGCAGCGCGTTGATGCGCGAGACCAGTGCGTCCACGTCGCCACCCCAGCGCACCACGTGCAGCACGGGGCCGAAGACTTCCGTGCGCAAGTCTTCCACCGCATCGAGCTCGAAGGCGATCGGTGCGATGTGGGTGGCCAGGAAGCGATCGTCCATCGGGCTGCGCGCGATGGGTTGGGCCTCGCGCGCGAGGCGCTCGATGTGCCTGCCCAACGATGCGTGCGCTTCGGCATCGATCACCGGGCCCACGTCGGTGCGCAGGTCGGCGGCCTCGCCCACCACCAGCAACTGCATGGCGCCGCGCAGCATCTCGATCACGCCATCGGCCACGCGCTCGTGCACGCACAGCAGGCGCAGCGCCGAGCAGCGCTGGCCGGCCGAGCGGAAGGCGCTTTGCACCACCGCGTCGATCACCTGCTCGGGCAGTGCGGTGGAGTCGACGATCATCGCGTTCAGGCCGCCGGTCTCGGCGATCAGCGGCACGATGGCGCCGTCGCTGGCGGCCAGCGCGCGCTGGATGATCTTGGCCACCTGCGTGCTGCCGGTGAAGCACACACCGGCCGTCAGCGGGTGCGCCACGAGCGCCGCACCGATGGTCTCGCCCGGGCCGTGCAGCAGAGCCAGTGCCTCGCGCGGCAGCCCGGCTTCGTGCAGCAGCTCGACGAAGGCCTGGGCCACGCCGGGCGTCTGCTCGGCGGGCTTGGCGGCCACCGCGTTGCCGGCCACGAGCGCGGCCACCACCTGGCCGGCAAAGATGGCCAGCGGGAAGTTCCATGGCGAGATGCAGACGAACACGCCGCGGCCGTGCAGGCGCAGCTCGTTGCTCTCGCCGGTGGGGCCGGGCAGGGTGATCGGATTGAGCCGCTCGATGGCCTGCTGGGCGTAGTAACGACAGAAGTCAACGGCCTCGCGCACCTCGGCCACGCAGTCGCCGAGCGTCTTGCCGGCCTCGCGCACCAGCAGGGCGCTGAACTGCGGCAGTCGCTGGTCGAGCAGATCGCCGGCGCGCTTGACGATCGCGGCGCGCTCGGCCACGGGTCGCGCATGCCAGGCCTCGAAGCCGGCCTGCAACTCCGCCATGGCCTGCTGGGCCGAGGCGACGCTGGCCTCGGCCACGTGGGGCAGCTGCGCGGTCTGCAGCGCGGCGAGCAGCGGGGCGCGCTGCTCGGGCACGCTCAAGTCCACGCCGCGTGAGTTGGCACGGGCAAAACCGAACATCGCCGCCGGCAGCGGCTGCCCGGTGTGGTTGGCGGGGATGAGTGGCGAGCGCAGCAGGTCCTCGGCCGGCACCTGCGCGTCGGCCAGCTGGTGCACGAAGCTGGAGTTGGCGCCGTTTTCCAGCAGGCGCCGCACCAGGTAGGCCAGCAGGTCGCGGTGCTCGCCCACGGGCGCGTAGATGCGCAGCGGCACCTCGCCCTGGCTGGCGCACACCTCGCGGTAGATGGCCTCGCTCATGCCGTGCAGGCGCTGCATCTCGAACCGAACCTTGCCCGTCTGGCGCTGCGCCATCTGCACGATGGCCGCGATGGTGCCGGCGTTGTGCGAGGCGAACTGGGTGTAGATCAGCGCGTGGTTCTGGATCAGCGCCTGCGCGCAGGCCAGGTAGCTGATGTCGGTGTGGTGCTTGTGGGTGAACACCGGGTAGGCGTCCAGACCCAGCTCCTGCGCGCGCTTGATCTCGCCGTCCCAGTACGCGCCCTTCACCAGGCGCACCATGAAGCGCAGGCCGCGGCTGCGGGCGATGCCGGCCACCGCATGGACCATGTCCAGCGCGCGCAACTGGTAGCTCTGGATGGCCAGGCCGAAGCCGCTCCACTGCGGCGCGGTGGCCTGCACGTGCGCCGCCAGGCGGTCGAAGACCTCGAGCGAGAGCTCCAGCCGGTCGCATTCTTCGGCGTCGATGGTGAGGTTGATGTCGGCCTGCGCGGCCAGGTCCATCAGGCGGCGCACGCGCGGCAGCAGCTCGGCCACCACGCGGTCGATCTGCACTTCTTCATAGCGTGGATGAAGCGCGGACAGCTTGATCGAGATGCCGTCGCGCTCGGCTGGCCCGGCGCCCTGTGTCGCTCGGGCGATGGCATGGATCGCGTTCTCGTAGGACGCCTGGTAGCGCAGCGCATCGTGTTCGGTGCGCGCCTTCACCCAGCATGTCGAACGAGAAGCGCAGTGCGGCCGTGGCCTTGCGCTGCGAACGCGCCTCGGCCAGCGCCTCGCCGATGTCGCGGCCCAGCACGAACTGCTTGCCCAGCAGCTGGATGGCGCGCACCGTGGCGGCCACCACGGTCTGCGCGCCCAGGCGCTCCATGACGCCGGCCTGCGGACCGCCGCTCTCGGGCAGGAATTTCTTGGCCAGCGAGATCGCGCTGGCCGACAGGCCCGCCAGCAGCTTGTGCGGCGACGCCTCGTCGGTGGCACCGCTGAAGTCGGCGCGGCCGAGCTGGTCGGCGGTCAGGGCAATGGCGGTTTCGGCATCGGGCACGCGCAGCAGGGCCTCGGCCAGGCGCATCAGGGCCAGGCCCTCGGCGGTGGAAATGGGGTACTCGCGCAGCAGCGAATCCATGGCCCAGAACGGTGCCGGCTTGTCGCGCACGGCCTGCACCCAGGGCTTGGCCTGGGCGATCACCGCGGCCCAGTCCAGCCCGCCGGCGCTGCGCAGGCCGTCGATCAGGCGGTGCAGCAGCGCGATCTCGTCGCGGCCCGGGGGACGGCAGGCGGGAGGTGGTGGCGATGGGCATGGTGGCTCCGCGGCAAAGGGTCGATCGGGCAAGCTTAGGCGGGCCGGTGCTTGGGCGACTCACTGATTTGGGCTCGCTTGGCCGACGTTTATCCAGCGTCGTGGCGAGCGCCGAGGGTGTCGCGCAATTGACACGCGTCAAAGGGAAAGTCCCGGCACCAGCACGTCTCACGCGGGCCTAGGCTGCGGCGGAGTCGCGGCAACCACGACCGGCGGCCCGAACCACGAGGAGACTCCCATGTCCGTCAGTCTGCGCATCAACGGCAAGGCCGTTCAGGTGAATTCCGAACCCGACACCCCGCTGCTGTGGGTGATCCGCGATGAAGTGGGCCTCACGGGCACCAAGTTCGGCTGCGGCGCCAAGCTGTGCGGCGCCTGCACGGTGCTGCTCGATGGCGAGCCCATCCGTTCGTGCTCCACACCGCTGTCGCGTGCGGCCGGCCGCTCGGTGGCCACGGTGGAAGGCCTGTCGGCCAACAACAGCCACCCGCTGCAGAAGGCCTGGATCCAGCACGACGTGCCGCAGTGCGGCTACTGCCAGAGCGGCCAGCTGATGAGCGCGGCCGCGCTGCTCAAGGCCAACAAGAATCCGAGCGACGCCGAGATCGACGAGGCCATGAAAGGCAACATCTGCCGCTGTGGCACCTACGTCCGCGTGCGCGCGGCCATCAAGACCGCGGCCGCCGAAGTGCGGGGCGGCAAGGCCTGAAGGGGGAGCACGACATGGTCAAGACAAGGGTTTCACGCCGCGGCTTCCTGCAAAGCTCGGCCGGCTTCACCGGCGGCCTGATGGTGGGCGTCGCGCTGCCACTGGCCGGCCCCGCGCAGGCCGCCGGCCTGGTGCACACGCCGAACGCCTGGGTGCACATCGCCGACGACAACACCATCACGCTGATCTCGGCCCGCGCCGAGATGGGCCAGGGCGTCTACACGTCCATGCCCATGCTGATTGCCGAGGAGCTCAACGTCGACATCCGCAAGGTCAAGGTGGCCTTCGCGCCCCGGGCAAGGTGTATGGCAATGCGCTGATCTTCGGGCTGCAGCTCACGGGCGGCTCCACCTCGGTGCGCGAGGGCTGGGAGAAGCTGCGCGTGGCCGGCGCCCAGGTGCGCGAGATGCTCGTCGCGGCCGCGGCGGCGCAGTGGAACGTGGACGCGTCCACGCTCAGGGCCGAGAACGGCAAGGTGCTGGGCGCCAAGGGCAAGGTGGCGACCTATGGCCAATTGGCCGAGGCGGCATCCAAGCTGCCCGTGCCCGAGAAGGTGGCGCTGAAGGACCCGAGCCAGTTCCGCATCGTCGGCAAGCGCACGACCCGGCTGGACACCCCTTCCAAGGTGAACGGCACGGCCAAGTTCGGCATGGACACCAAGCTGCCAGGCATGGTGTATGCGTCGCTGGAGATGAGCCCGGTGCAGGGTGGCGCGGTCAGATCCTTCGATGCGAGCAAGGCCAAGGCCATGCCCGGCGTGGTGGACGTGGTGCAGATCCCCGACGGCGTGGCCGTGGTGGCCGACACCTACTGGCATGCCGTGAAGGCGCGCGAGGTGCTCAGCGTGCAGTGGGACGACGGTGCCAACGCCAAGCTCAACACCGCGGCCATGTTCGAGGCCACGCGTGCCGCGCTGGCCAGCGGCAAGCCCATCGGCGTGAAGAAGGTCGGCGACGCGGACGCGGCGATGGCCTCGGCCGCCAAGGTGATCCGCGGCGAATACCTGACGCAGATGCTGTCGCACTCGCCGATGGAGCCGATGAACTTCACCGCGCATTTCCAGGGCGACCGCATCCGCCTGATCGGCCCCACGCAGTGGCCCGACGCGGTGCAGGGCGCCGTGGCCAAGATGCTCTCGCTCAAGCCCGAGAACGTGGCGGTGGAAAACACCTTCCTCGGTGGCGGCTTCGGCCGGCGCATCGACTTCGACTACATCCTGCAGGCCGCGCAGATCAGCAAGGCGTTGAACAAGCCGGTCAAGCTGATCTGGACGCGCGAAGACGACATGCAGCACGACTTCTACCGCCCGATGGCCGTGCACCAGCTGGCCGCGGCCATCGGCGCCGACGGCAAGCCCACGGCGCTGACCTGGCGGCTGGCCTCGCAGTCGGTCACCGGGCGCGTGTTCGGCCTGCCACCCGAGGCGCCGGACGGCCTGATGACCGAGGCCGCGGTGCCGCCCTACGAGGTGGCGGCCGCGCGGCACGACTTCGTCAAGCAGGACGTGGGGGTGCGCGTGGGCTACTGGCGTGCGGTGAGCCACAACATGAACGCCTTCGCCAACGAGACCTTCATCGACGAGCTGGCCGCCGCCGCCGGCAAGGACCCGGTGGCCTACCGCCTGTCGTTGCTGGAGACCCAGCCGCGCTTTGCCAACGTGCTCAAGCTCGCCGCCGAGAAGGCCGGCTGGGCCACGCCCGCACCGGCCGGGCGCTCGCGCGGGGTCGCGCTGATGGAGGGTTATGACACCTACATGGCGCAGGTGGCCGAGGTGTCGATGAAGGACGGCGCGCCGGTGGTGCACCGCGTCACCGTGGTGGCCGACCTGGGCCGCATGGTGAACCCGGACACGGTGGAAGCGCAGATCCAGTCCAGCGTGATCTTCGGGCTGTCGGCCGCGTTGTGGGGCGAGATCACCATCGACCAGGGCCGCGTCAAGCAATTCAACTTCGACACCTACCGGGTGATGCGCAACCACGAGGCGCCGCAGATCGACATCACGCTGGTGCCCAGCACCGAGAAGCCCGGCGGCATCGGCGAGCCGGCCACCGCGCTGGTGGCGCCGGCGGTGGGCAACGCGGTGTTTGCCGCCACCGGCAAGCGAGCGCGGCGCACGCCGTTCACGGCAGAGCACCTGGCCAAGGCTTGAGGTGCAGGGCACAGGCGCGTCGCGCGACGCCATGGCCGCACAACTGCGGCGCGATCTCGAAGCCTGAGGCGTCGGTCCGGCCGATCCACGAGCCACGCCGTGGACGGCGCCGCGGCGGCCTCGCCCAACGTTTCAGATCAGGCGCCTCGATCGGTCATGCCTGTGCCGCAGCGGCGTGTGCCGTTGCCGCCGCTGCCGCTTGCAGGCTCAGGCCTTTCTGCGCGCGACCAGCCCGGCCACGTGCTCGCCGATCGCCAGCGACGCCGTCAGGCCCGGGCTTTCGATGCCGAACAGCGCGATGACGCCCGCCTGGCGGTCGTCGAACACGAAGTCGCCTTGCGCCTGGCCCGGCCCGTGCAGCTTGGGGCGGATGCCGGCGTAGTCGGGGCTGAGCGCGGCGTCGGGCAGGCCGGGCCAGAAGCGGCGCACGTAGTCCTCGAAGTAGCCCACGCGCGCGGGATCCACCGTGTAGTCCAAGGTGTGCACGAACTCCAGGTCGGGTCCGAAACGGGCCTGTCCGCCCAGGTCGCGCCGATAGTGGATGCCCAGCGCGCCGGGAATGGGCGGCGGGTAGATCAGCCGCTGGAACGGCGCCGCGCCGTGCAGAGCGAAGTAGCTGCCCTTGCCCAGGTGCAACGGTGGAATGCGTTCGACGGCAAACCCCTGCACCAGTTGCGCGCAATCCTGCGCCTGCAGGCCGGGGGCGAGGATCAGGTGCTGGGCCGAGACGGTGCTGGGTTCGTCGCCACCGATGCGCACTTCCATGCCATCGCCCACCGGATCGGCGCCCAGGAAGGGCGTCTGGAGCACGACCGAGCCACCGTGGGCTTCGATCTCGCCGGCCAGTGCGTCCATGTAGCCATGCGCGTCGAACACGCCACTCTCGGTCGAGTGCAGCGCGGCCACGGCACGCAAGGCCGGCTCCACGGCCAAGGTCTGCGGGCCGTCCAGGTGCGTGATGCCCTCGACCTGGTTGGCCTCGCCGCGCGCGGCCAGCGCCATCAAGGCCGGAAGTTCGCTGTCCTGCGTCGCGACGATGAGCTTGCCGCACTTGTCGAAGGCGACACCATGGCGTTCGAGAAAGGCGTAGAGCAGGCGCCTGCCCTGCACACACAACCGCGCCTTCAGCGACCCTGGCGCGTAGTGCAGGCCGGCGTGGATGACCTCGGAGTTGCGCGACGACACGCCAGCGCCGACGCGGCGTTCGCGCTCCACGACGGCCACGCTCTTGCCGTCGCGCGCCAGTGCGTATCCACAGGCCAGGCCCACCGCACCGGCGCCGACCACGATGACATCGAAATCTGTGCTCATGCGTGCAGCATAGAGCAATGGGCTGGTCGGCCTGACCATGCTGGTGCTGGCCGCCGGACTGGCCCGGCGGGTGGTGGCCTGATCGTCCGGGGCGCCGGCCACCTGCGGACGATCGCCGTGGTCGTGGCCCGATCTCGCCGCTAGGATGCGGTCAAGCCACTCGACAGGACCGCTCCACCATGACCAACAGCGCCAGCGCCGACCCCAGCACCGCCCTGCCATCGCAGGAAGCCATCGTCCAGGCCGTGGCCCGATTGCGCGACGAATCGGTCGAGATGCTGACCGAGCTGGTCTCGCACCCGTCGCTGCTGGGCCAGGAGGCGTCGGCACAGCGGGTGATGAAGCGGCGCTTCGCCGGCCTGGGCCTGCGCGTGCACGAGTTCGCCATCGACGAGGCCCGCCTGAAAGCCCACGAAGGCTGGTCGCCATCGATCGTGTCCTGTGAAGGCCGTCCCAATGTGGTCGGCATCCACGAGCCCAGGGGCCCGGTGCGCGGCAAGTCGCTGATCCTCAACGGCCACATCGACGTGGTGCCGGTGGGCGCCACGGCGCTGTGGAGCCGCCCGCCCTTCGAGCCGCGGGTGGAAGGCGACCGCCTGTACGGGCGTGGCGCCGCCGACATGAAGGCCGGCATCGTGGCCTACCTGTCGGCGTTCGACGCGCTGCGTCGCCTGGGATTCGAGCCGGCGGCCAAGCTGGTGCTGCAGTCGGTGGTGGAGGAGGAGTGCACCGGCAATGGCGCACTCGCCTGCCTGGTGGAGGGCTACACGGCCGACGCCGCGCTGATCCCCGAGCCCATGCCGATGGTGATGAGCGCGCAGATGGGCGTGATGTGGCTGGCCATCGAGGTGCTGGGCGTGCCCGTGCACGCGGCCTACGCCCACACCGGCGTGGCGGCGATCGAGTTTGCGAACCATCTCGTGAGCCGCCTGCGCGAGCTGGAGGCGCGCTGGAACCTGCCGGCCGCACGCCACGCCATGTACGCCAACCACGAGCACCCGGTGAACTTCAACCTGGGCAAGATCTCGGGCGGCGAATGGGCCTCGTCGGTGCCCACGCAGTGCCGCGTGGACCTGCGCCTGGGTTTCTACCCCGGCCTGAAACCCGCGGCCGTGCGCCAGGAGGTGGAGGCCGTGCTCAACGAGGCCTGGCGCTCGCATCCGCACCACGACAGCCTGCGCTACGAAGTGGTCTACAACGGCTTCCAGGCCGAGGGCCTGGTGGTGGACCTGCAGCAGCCCGTGATCACCGAGCTGAGCCGCGCCCACCAGGACATCACCGGCGCACCCGTCCAGCACCAGGCCTTCACCGGCACCACCGACGTCAAGTTCTTCCACCTCTACGGCAACATCCCCGCCACCTGCTACGGGCCGGCCGGTGGCGACATCCACGGCATCGACGAATGGGTGTCGATCGCCAGCATGCAGCAGGTGACGGCCGTGCTGGCGCTGTTCATCGCGCGCTGGTGCGGGCTCAACCGCTTGTGAGCGCCCCAAGGCCGGCCGTCCCCCGCGGGGATCAAGGAAAGTGGCAAAGCCACATTTCCTTGAGAGGCCGCGCTGCAAGCCGGCAGCGCCAGAACCTGTCCGGTGATAGACTCCGCCCATCGCGATGACGACATTCATTGCCTTGGCTCGATGAGCCGAGGCCCGGTTCTCGGCAGCAGAACCGTTTCGTCGAACCCTGTCGCCGCGTGGGCCGCCCGCTTCATCTGCGGGCCCATCACAGGCCCCAAGACCTCATCCCTACTGCCCTCATGGATGCGCACCGCATGCGGTGTGCCCTGATGCCACCTGGCCCTTGGCCACGTGGTGCAGGTCGTTCACGAGCCCGGGGACTTTCCAGCACCAGGGTGTGCACTTTGCAAGTTAGGCGTCGCGGCTCGACCGTGGCCCTGTTTCCCCATTGATTCCCTTGATTTCGAGCACCAACATCTCCCATCCAACGATCGCCATCGGCAAGTACCTGGTTTCTTCCCTTTCCAAGCAGCTGGACGACGGTGGCTACCGCGCCAGCGTGTCCATCCGCAGCGGCCGCGGCAGCGCCAGCACCGACCGCGTCATGCGCTTCTCGGACCGCTTCGATTCCGAGCGCGCCGCGCACCTTTATGCCCATGCGCAAGGCCGCGCCTGGGTGGCGCAGACCGTGCGCTGAGGCGTCACGGCGTCTTGTCACCACTGCGGGTTCGCCCCAGGGCGGACTCAGCGCATACTGAGGTTTTCGGCGCGAGGGCTTCAATGGACGTCACCAAGATCTTCCGCCACCAGGATTACGAGCTGGTGTGCAGCGCCAAGGCGGTGGACGCGGGCAAGTTCGCGCCGTCGCTGGTGGTGTCCAAACAGGTCTGGCCGACCCGGCCTCGCGTCATTGCCGTCAAGCGCGGCGACCACAACAGCGAAGACACCGCCATCGATGCCGCGCACGCGCAAGGCATCGAGTGGGTGCAGAACTATGGCTGAGCCCGCGCACAAACCAGTGCCTGCGCACTGGTTTGTGGCTGGCGAAGCGGCCGCCGCCGCCCAGAGGGCGTCGGCCTTCACCAGCCACAAAGCCCCTGTCGGGCCTTTGTGCGCGGGTTCAGAGCTCTGCGAGGCCGTGGGGGAGCCCGCGCGTCAGCGCACGCGTCGCGGCAGTGCCGCCGCCTGCTCACCCACCTGCCACAGCAGCGCTGCGGTCATCGCCAGACCTTCACGCATCAGCGGTGCCAGCACATGCTCATTGGGCGCATGCTGCGAGCACGCCGGGTAGCTGTGCGGCACCCACACCGTGGGCAGGCCGAGCGTGTCGGCAAACACATCGTTCGGCAATGAGCCGCCCAGGTTGGGCAGCAAGGCGGGCCGAATGCCGGTGTGCTGCTCGATGGCCTGCATCGCCAGGTGCACCCAGGCGTTGTCCGGGTCCAGGCGGGTGGCCTGCATGATCACCGGCTCGCTCACGGTGATGTCACCGAAACCGTGCCGCGCCAGGTGAGCCAGCAGGTGCTCGCGCATCCGCGAGGCATCGGTGCCGACCACGAAGCGCAGTTGCAGCGTGGCGCGCGCGGCCGGCGGGATGGCGTTCACCGGTGCGGCCGGGTTGCCGCAGCCGCAGGCCAACACCTCCAGGCTGTTCCAGCCGAACACGCGCTCGGCAGGGCTCAATCCTGGCTCACCCCAATCGTTGGCGATGGCCGGATCGCTCGGCCCACCTCCGACCTCGATGTCGGCCAGCGCGCGGCGCACGGCGGTGGGGATCGGTGGCGGGCGCAGGCCCTGCACCTGGATGCAGCCCTCGCGGTCCATCAGGCTGGCGATGGCGTGCGCCATCACCGTGCCGGGGTTGCGCAGCAGGCCACCCCAGTTGCCGGAGTGGTGACCGCCCTCGCGCAGGTTCAGCACGAGGTCGACATTGGCCACGCCGCGCGAGCCCAGGAACACGGTGGGCCGATCGGCGCGAAGCCGCGGGCCGTCGCTGGCGATCAGCGCATCGGCGGCCAGCCGGCTGCGCTGCGCGGCGCAGAACTCGGCCAGGCCCGGCGAGCCGGTCTCCTCGCCCATCTCCAGCAACCACTTGGCGTTGAAGCCCAGGCGGCCGCCGCGGGCGTGCAGCACGCTGGCCAGCGCGGCGATGTTGATGCTGTGCTGGCTCTTGTTGTCTGCACTTCCGCGGCCATACCAGCGCTCGCCGGCCACGGCCAGTGTCCAGGGGTCGCGGCCATCCGCCCATTGGCCTTCGTGGCCGCGCACCACGTCGCCATGGCCATAGAAAAGCACGGTGGGCAGGGCGGCGTCTTCGATGCGCTCGGCGGTGAGCAGCGGCGGCGCGCCGGGCACCGGGTTGTCGTGCAGCTGGCAGTCGAAGCCCAGGGCCGTGAGCTTGGGCGCGATCTCGTCGGCGAGGTAGGCGCGCAGCTCGGCGGCGCGGGTGCCGCTCTGGCTGTCGGTGGGGTGCGCCACGCGGCGTGACAGGTCGGCGAAGAACGCGCCGGTGTCGAAGTGCGCCTGGGCATGTTGTACGGCGGCGGTCTGGCTCATCGGGGCACTCCTGGCGTTGGCAGGCGGCACGGCCGCCGCGGGGCTGTGCGCTGGTCAGTCGGCCGACTTGGCCACCAGGTCGTAGTGCTCCACCTGGGGTGGCCCGGCAAAGAACGGGCCGATGATGGCCCGCCACTGCGGGAACAGCGGTCCGCCTCGGAAGCCCACGGTGTGGTCTTCCAGCGTCTCCCAGAAGATCTGCAGGATGAAGCGATCGGGGCTCTCGATGCCCTGGTTCACTTTCCAGCCTTTCATGCCCTTGGCCTGCGAAGCCACCGTGGCCAGCGCATGCTGCAGTGCGGCGGCGAACGCTTCGCCCTGGCCGGGGAGGATGCGGATGTCGGCGATTTCCAGAATCATGGCGAAGTCCTTGTCGTGAGGGCGGTCCGGGTCAGCGGTGGCCGGCCACGGGGCATCGGGCCCGGTTGGTAGAGTCTGCCATCGTCCGGCCGGTGCCGCCGGATCGAGGAGCGCCGGTGGCGACTGAGACGATGCTGGACCCGCTGCTGCACAGCGGCCTGAAGGGCTTCCCCAGCGGGCAGCCGCCCATGCACACCAGCGCCGTGGCGCAGGCGGGCTGGAATGTGCTGGCCGGCGACCTGCCTCTGCCCGTGGCGCTGATCAAGCGCGAGGCGCTGGAGCACAACCTCGCGTGGATGCAAGGGCGCGTGCGCGATTGGGGCATCGAGCTGGCCCCGCACGGCAAGACCACCATGGCGCCGCGCCTGTTCCGGCGGCAGCTCGACGCCGGTGCCTGGGGCATCACCTTCGCCACCGTGACGCAGCTGGCCGTGGGGGTGGCGGCGGGCGTGCGCCGCTGCCTCGTCGCCAACCAGGTGCTCGGCGATGCCGACCTGGCCACGCTGCAGCGCATGCTCGCCGCGCATGTAGGGCTGCGCGTGGTGTTCCTGGTGGACTCGCTGGCGCAGCTCGCGCTGATCGAGGCGTGGTTCGCGCGCCATTCGGGCGGCGTGCCGTTCGAGGTGATGCTGGAAATCGGCGTGCTCGGTGGCCGCACCGGCTGCCGAACCCACGACCAGGCGCTGCAGCTGGCGCGCGCCCTGCACGCCAGCCTGGCCGTTCGGCTGGTGGGCATCGAATGCTACGAAGGCCTGGGCGCCACGGGGGAATCCGATGCCGACGCGGCCTATGCCGGCGCGCTGATGGACCGCGTGGAGGCCATCGCGCGGGCGGCCGACGAGCAACAGCTTTTCGACGCGGACGAGGTGCTGGTGTCGGCCGGCGGGTCGGCCATCTTCGACCTGGTGGCCGGGCGCCTCAAGCCCGGGTTGGGCCGGCCGGTGCGCGGCCTGCTGCGCTCGGGCTGCTATGTCACGCACGACCACGGCTTCTACCAGCGCCTGGCGGGCGTGGCCAACCAGCGCTGCGCCTGTTCCGATGGCCTGCGTGCGGCGATGGAAGTGTGGGCCACCGTGCAGTCGCGGCCCGAGCCTGGCCTGGCGATCCTGGCCGTGGGCAGGCGCGACATCTCCCACGACATGGGCCTGCCCTTGCCCATCGCGCAGGCGGCGCGCGGCGAGTTGGCCGCACGCGCGGTGCCACCGGGCTGGCACGTCACGGGCCTGAACGACCAGCATGCCTACCTGCGCTGGCCGGCCGACGACGAGGCCACTGCGCCGGCCGTGGGCGACCGCATCGGACTGGGCATCTCGCACCCGTGCACCACCTTCGACAAGTGGCACTGGATGCCCATCGTGGAGAACGACTACCGGGTGTGCGATGCGGTGACGATGCACTTCTGAAGTGGGGTTCTGAAGCGGGACAGCTGCACCGTACACTGATCATCAGTGTCAACGCGATCCGACCCGACCGGCCGGCGCGACCCAGGAGTTGCCATCATGCGCAGGACCAAGGCCAAAGCGGCCGCCCTCGAGGAACAACCCGGCTACTACATCCGTCGCCTGCAGCAGATCGCCGTGGCGATCTTCCTGGAGGAGACCGAGGCGCACGGCATCACGCCGGTGCAGTACGCCGCGCTCTTTGCGGCGCGACGCGATCCCGGGTTGGACCAGCGCACGCTGGCGGCCACCATCGGCTTCGACACCTCCACCATCGGTGGCGTGATCGACCGGCTCGAGCGGCGCGGGTTCATCGAGCGCCACGCCTCGCCCACCGATCGGCGCGTGCGCCTGTTGCACGTCACGCCCGCCGGCAGCGCACTGCTGGACACCGTGGTTCCCGCCATGCTGCAAGCGCAGAAGCGCATCCTGGCACCGCTGGCGCCCGCCCAGCGGCCGCTGTTCCTGGCCATGCTCAAGCAGGTGGTGGACGCCAACAATGGCCTGAGCCGCGCGCCCAGCGACGGCTGAAACCCGGTGCCCGGGCGGGCCAGGGTTTACGCGAATTCGATCGACCCTCTGTGATCGTCTACACTGATCGTCAGCATACACATGATCAGCATGCATTCAAGGAGCCTCGGATGAGCGAATCGACTTCTGGCGCGTCCAGCCCCAGCCAGGTGCTGGTGGCCGGTGGCGGCATCGGCGGCCTGGCCGCGGCGCTTGCGCTCGTGCGCCAGGGCTTCAAGGTCAAGGTGCTGGAGCAGTCGCCCGAGATCGGCGAGATCGGTGCCGGCATCCAGCTGGGCCCGAACGCCTTTCACGCCTTCGACGCGCTGGGCGTCGGCGACAAGACCCGGGCGCGCGCCGTGTTCACCGACTACATGGTGATGCACGACGCGCTGGACGAGTACCAGGTGGGCAAGATCCCCACCGGCGAGGCCTTCCGCCAGCGCTTTGGCAATCCCTACGCAGTGATCCACCGCGTGGACGTGCACCTTTCGCTGCTGGAAGGCGCGCAGGAGACCGGCCAGGTCGAATTTCTCACCTCCACCCGCATGGAACGCGTGGAGCAGGACGACACCGGCGTCACCGTCTTCGACCAGAAGGGCCAGGCCCACCGCGGCCTGGCGCTGATCGGCGCGGATGGCGTGAAGAGCGTGCTGCGTGCGCAGTACGTGAACGACCCGCCGCGCATCACCGGCCACGTGGTCTATCGCGCCGTGGTCGACCGAGCGGACTTCCCCGAGAACCTGCAATGGAACGCCGCCAGCATCTGGGTGGGCCCGAACTGCCACCTGGTGCACTACCCGCTGCGCGGTGGCGAGCAGTACAACGTGGTGGTCACCTTCCACAGCCGCAAGCAGGAGGAGTGGGGCGTCACCGAGGGCAGCAAGGAAGAAGTGCAGAGCTACTTCCAGGGCATCTGCCCCAAGGCGCGCCAGCTGATCGACCTGCCCAAGAGCTGGAAGCGCTGGGCCACGGCCGACCGCGAGCCCATCGGCCAATGGAGCTTCGGCCGCACCACGCTGCTGGGCGACGCGGCCCACCCCACCACCCAGTACATGGCGCAGGGCGCCTGCATGGCGCTGGAAGATGCCGTGACGCTGGGCGAGGCGCTGCGGGTGAACGGCAACGATTTCGTCAGGGCCTTCGACCTGTACCAGCGCTCGCGCGTGGCCCGCACCGCCCGCATCGTGCTCTCGGGCCGCGAAATGGGTCGCATCTATCACGCAAAAGGCGTGGAGCGCCTGGTTCGCAACGAACTGTGGAAGGGCCGCTCGCCCGAGCGCTTCTACGACGCCATGGAATGGCTGTACGGCTGGAATGTGAAGAATTGTCTCGCCCCCGGAGCGGCCTGACGGCCGCCTTCCCCTCAAGGGGACGGCGCCAGCGGCCCGGCAAAGCCGGTTCCGCGGCGTCCACTGGTTGAACCACACTGGAGCGTATTGATGAACGAACTCGGCCGCCTCGAAGACCTGCCGCCCGACTATGTGGAAGAGCTGCGCCAGCTGAACCTGGTGCCGCTGTGGCCCAGCCTGCGCGCGGTGCTGCCGCCGGGTGTGCCCACGCGCAAGACCCAGGCCACCTTCTGGGCCTACCAGGCGCTGCGCCCGCTGCTGATGCGCGCCGGCGAGCTCACCCCGATCGAGAAGGCCGAGCGCCGCGTGCTGGTGCTGGCCAACCCCGGCCATGGCCTGGACAACATGAAGGCCAGCGCCGCCATGTACCTGGGCATGCAGCTGCTGATGCCCGGCGAATGGGCGCCGTCGCACCGCCACACCCCAACGCCGTGCGCATGGTGGTGGAAGGCGAAGGCGCCTACACCACGGTGGACGGCGAGAAATGCCCGATGAGCCGCGGCGACCTGATCCTCACGCCCACCGGCCTGTGGCACGAGCATGGCCACGACGGCACGCAGCCCGTGGTGTGGCTCGATGTGCTGGATCTGCCGATGGTCTACTACATGGAGGCCTCGTACCACATCAACGGCCAGCGCCAGGTCGTCAAGCCCGGCCAGGGCGACCGTGCCTATGCGCGCGGCGGCATCGTGCCCACGCCGGTGTTCACGCGCTCGGCCAAGGCCTACCCGATGCTGCGCTATCCGTGGGTGGAGACCCGCCGCGCGCTCGAGTCCCTGGCCGCCGACCAGCCCGAGCTCGAAGCCGTGCAGGTCACCTACGTGAACCCCGAGACCGGCGGCGACGCACAGAACATCCTGGGCTTCTACGCACTGATGCTCAAGCCCGGCCAGACGCTGCGCCTGCCCGCGCGCTCGCCCGCCAGCGTGTTCCACCTGATCGAGGGCGGCGTGGACGCGGCCATCGACACCAGCGCCTTCACGCTGGCCGAGGCCGACACCTGCTGCGCGCCCGGCTACACCCCCGTCACGCTGCGCAACCGCTCGGCCGACCAGCCTGCCTTCGTCTTCATCGCCGACGAGACGCCGCTGCACAAGAAGCTGGGCGTGTTCGAGGTGCGCGATTGATCCCTTGCCCGAGACCCCGATGACCCAAACGACCTACCTCTTTGCGCCGCCCGCGGTGCCCTCCCTCGCCGTGCGCGGGCAGGCCGCGCGCCTGCCCGTGAACCGCATCTTCTGCGTCGGGCGCAACTACCACGCCCATGCGCTGGAAATGGGCAAGCCGGTGGACAAGGCCGCCGAGCGGCCGTTCTATTTCACCAAGTCCCCGTCCACCCTGGTGGTCTCGGGTGCCACGGTGCCTTATCCGCCCGAGACCCGGAACTACCACTACGAGATGGAGCTGGTGCTGGTGATCGGCCAGGCGGGCTTCCGCGTGCCGGCCGACCAGGCGCACCGCCTGGTCTACGGCTATGCCTGCGGTCTGGACATGACGCGCCGTGACCTCCAGCTCGTGGCGCGCGACAAGGGCCGCCCCTGGGATCTGGGCAAGGACATCGAACACGGCTCGGTGGTCTCCGAGGTGGTGCCGATGCAGGGCACGGTGCTCACCGAAGCCGAGCTGGCGCTCGAGGTGAACGGCGCAGGCAAGCAGAAATCCGACATCCGCATGCTGATCTGGGACCTGCGCGAAATCATCGCCGACCTGTCGCTGTTCTATCACCTGCAACCCGGCGACATCATCTTCACCGGCACGCCCGAAGGCGTGGGGGCCGTGCAGCCCGGCGACCGCATCACCGGCCACGTGGCCGGCGTGGGCGAGATCGCGCTGCAGATTGGCCCGGCGGAGTGACGCGGCGGGCCGAGGCGCCGCGCCCGGCCCTTCAGTTGGCAGCAGGCGTGCCGAAAAGCTGGGATCGACCGCCTCCCGCGAAGGGCACGCCATGGACCCCGTCAGCAGCGCCACCATCTCCAACGCCTCGTCCGCCGATCCAGGAACGGTGCAGGGCGCTGCGGCCATGTCCGTGCTGAAGCAGGCGCTGAACCTGCAGGCCGCATCGGCGCTGCAGCTGATCCAGGCCTTGCCCCAGGCCCAGCTGGCCACGTCCGGTCAACTGGGCACGCGGCTCGACGCCTACGCTTGAAGGGCGCGCCGAAGCGCCGTCCCGCCGCGCTGCATGGCCGGCCGGGTCGCCCGGTTGCGATCCATGCGCTGCGCCATCACCGGGCCCGCGTCGCCAGGCAATCCACCGCCGGCTGCATGCCATCGCCATGGGGCACGCCGAGCACGCGCAGCGCGGCCTGGATGCCACCGAGCGCACCGAGGATCAGCGCCGGGTTCTGGTCACCGAGGTGGCCGATGCGGAAGCCCTTGCCGGTGAGCGGCCCCAGCGCGCCGGCGATGGCCACCTGGAAGCGGTTGCGGGCGATGCTGCGCAGCGTGTCGATGTCGAATCCCGGCGGCATCGAGATGGTGGTGACGGACACCGAGCGCGAGGCCGGATCGCGCGCAAAGAAGTCCAGCGCACCCGCCGTGCGCCAGCCCTCGATGGCGGCGTGCACGGTGTCGGTGAGCAGGCGATGGCGCGCAAAGACAGCGTCCTCGCCTTCCTGGAAGATGAGTTCGAGCGCGGCCTCCAGGCCCATCATCAGGTTCTGCGGCGCGGTGCCGCAGAACTTGCGGTACGACAGCTCGCTGGTGCGCGGCCGCCAGTCCCAATAGAAGCGCGGGCCGGGATTGCGCGCAGCCACGGCGCTGGCGGCGGCGTCCACCGCCACGATGCCGAGCCCGGGCGGCGTCATCAGGGCCTTTGCGAGGCGCTCAACACCACGTTGGCGCGCAGTGCGGGCATGTCGATCGGCGCGGCGCCGAGCGAGGCCACGGCGTCCACCACGAACAGCGCGGGGTGGCCAGTGGCGTCGATGGCGGCACGCAGCCGGCCCAGGTCGGTGCTGACGCTGCTGGAGGTGTCGGTGTGCACGGTGCACACGGCCACGATGCGCTGCTCGCGGTCCTCGCGCAAGGCCTGCACAACGGCGTCCACGTCGATGGGCCAGCCTTCGCGCCAGGGCGTGCGCACCACCGCGCGGCCGAGCGCCTCGGTCTGCACGGCCCAGGATTCGCTGAAGTGCCCGGTGCCCGGGATCAACACGCTGCCACCGGGCGGCACCAGGTTTTCCACCACCGCCTCCCAGGCGCCGTGGCCGTTGGTGGCGTAGAAGTACACGTTGGCCGCATCGGCCTTCAGCAGGCGGCGGATGCCCCGCTCGCAGGCGGCGATGTTGGCGTCCACGCGCGGATCTCCCAGGTCCATGGGCTGGCGGCGCAGGGCATCGAGCACGGCCTCCGGCAGCGGCGTGGGGCCGGGCGAGTGCAGCAGGCGACGGCCAGGGATGCGGGTGGAGTCGATGGAATGGACCATGGCATGCGGGGCAGGGGTGACCCTGCCATGGTAAGGGCTGGTGGTGGTACCGCCGGTATCGCCAGGGGCCACTTGCGAGACGGCTTGGATGGGCAGCAGCGCCCTGCCTCTATGCTGAGGCCTTGGCTCCAGTCTTGGGGCTGGTGCGGCGGCATCAGGGTGCCGCGGTCATGGAGAGCATGATGAGCAAGACACTGCGTTTGTCTGAAAAATGGTTTCACCGCGGGCTGTGGCTGGTGGCTTTGGTGTTCGCCTGGTTCCTGGTGGGACTGGGCAGCACGGTCGTGGGCGACCTGCCGCAAGTGGAGCGCCAGCGCAAGCTCGAAGACTTCCTGGACCCCCAGCGGGCGCCCGTGCTCAAGCAGGCCATCCTGTCCGCTCAGCTCGCGGGCAAGGACGCGCAGGCTGCGCTCGACCAGGCGCAATTGGGCCACCAGGCGGCAGAGGCGAACAACCGCGCAGCGCGCGAAACCTTCGCCAATTGGGTGGCGACGCGAAAGGCCACCGAGCGACCCGAACGGGATGAGGAGTTGCTGGCCCGAACGCGCCAGCTGGATGAACTGCGACGGGCCGAACGCACGGCACTGGCGGGTGTGGAAGCGCAACAGAAGGCCGCGCTTGACGCGCGGCAGGCCGAACAACGGGCGCAGACGGAACTGAAGGCCTTGGAGTCGCAGGCCCGTACCGCATTGGCCAGCGCCCAGCGGGCGCAGGAGCTGCGGGTGTTTGGCTACCGCCTGGCGCTGACCCTGCCGTTGCTGGGGGTGGCCGGATGGCTGTTTGCGAAGAAGCGCACGAGCCCGGATTGGCCGTTCGTGGGGGTTCATATTCTTCGCGTTGTTTGCCTTCTTCGTGGAACTGGTGCCCTATCTGCCCAGCTACGGTGGCTATGTTCGTTACCTGGTCGGCATCGTGCTGACCTTGTTGGGAGGGCGCTACGCGATCCAGGCGCTGCAGGGCTACTTGCAGCGCCAACAGCAGGCCGAGGCTCAGCCAGCGCCACTGCGCCAACGCGAGATGGACTACGACCTGGCCCAAACGCGCATGACCAAGGGGGTGTGCCCTGGCTGCGAGCGGGCGGTGGAGATCAAGGACGGCAAGACCGATTTCTGCCCCCACTGCGGCCTGTGCCTGTTTGACCATTGTGGCCGCTGCAACGCGCGCAAGAACGCGTTTGCGCGCTATTGCTTTTCCTGCGGTGCTTCGGCCCTGCAGCCGGCCGCAGGCGATGTGCCGATGCCCAAGCCCGCCGTGCTGCTGTGATCGGTGGGCCTCGGGCATGGGTGCACCAGCGCGGTGCCCCGTCGACAGCCCCGTGTCGGCCGGCGGGTTTATGCTCGCCGCCAACCCTTTTTCAAGCCAGGACTGCCCCATGAGCAACCCCATTCCCGCCACCCTGATCCCGGGTGACGGCATCGGCCCGGAGATCGTCGACGCCACGCTGGCCGCGCTGGATGCGCTGAAGGCACCCCTTCGTCTGGGACCGCCAGATCGCCGGCCTCGAAGGCGTCACCACCGCGGGCGATCCGCTGCCCGAGGCCACGCTGGCCAGCATCCGCCGCACGCGCCTGGCGCTGAAGGGGCCGCTGGAGACGCCGTCCGGCGGCGGCTACCGCAGCTCGAACGTGCGTCTGCGCGAGGAATTCAAGCTCTACGCCAACCTGCGGCCGGCGCTGACGGTGGTGCCTGGCGGCCGCTTCGACAACATCGACCTGGTGGTGGTGCGCGAGAACCTCGAGGGCTTGTACATCGGCCACGAGCACTATGTGCAGATCGACGACGACCCGCACGCCGTGGCCATGGCCACCGGCATCAACACGCGCGCGGGCTGCCGGCGCATCCTGGAATTTGCGTTCGAGCACTCCATTGCCACGGGCCGCAAGAAGATCACCGTGGTGCACAAGGCCAACATCATGAAGGCGCTGACGGGCATCTTCAAGGAAACCGCTGAAGCGATGTACGAGGCCAAGTACAAGGGCAGATCCAGTTCGAGACCGTGATCGTGGACGCCTGCGCGATGAAGCTGGTGCTCAACCCCTGGCAGTTCGACGTGATCGTCACCACCAACCTGTTCGGCGACATCCTGTCCGATCTGGTGGCCGGCCTGACGGCTCGGCGCCCGATATCGCGGGCCAGGGCAAGGCCAACCCGGTGGCGCTGATGCTGGCCGCCGCGATGATGCTCGACCACGTCAAGCGCACCGACCTGGCCACGCGCCTGCGCGTGGGGCTGGATGCCACGCTCAACATCGACCAGGTGCGCACCGGCGACCTGGGGGCCAGTCAGCACCGCGCATTCACCCAGGCACTGGTGGCGCGGCTGAGGCTTGACGCCGGACAAGTCGAGGGGCGCCTCTTTTCTGCTTCACTGGGGGTGGGTCCTGGGCCGATCGGCCAGAAGGACACGAGGCCCGACGGGCCGACGCCGTCAACGCAGAGCAGAAGGAATTGCCATGAAAGCTTCCAAGCCCACTCGCCTCGCACACTGGACACTGCTGCTGGCTGGCGTGGCCGCCGCGGTGCTGATGCCACTGGCCGCTGCAAAGGCAGCCACGCCGGCCGAGCTGCTGGCCGGCTACACAAGGCGGCGGGGCCCCTGCCTCGGCCGAGCGGGGCCAGAAGCTGTTCACCACCCAGGGCAAGGCGATTTTCGAATGGAGCTGCTCCACCTGCCACACGGGTGACCCCACCAAGCTTGGCAAGCACGCGATCTCGGCGAAACCGATTCCGCCGTTGGCGCCATCGGCCAACAAGGAGCGGTTCACCGCCCGCAACAAGACGGAGTTCCACTTCAACCTGAACTGCAGGATGTGCTCACGCGCGAGTGCACCGCGGCAGAGAAGGCCGACGTGATGGCCTGGCTGCTGACTTTCAAGTAGCGCGTCCGGCCAGGCCGAACGCGCCCCGGGTCAGGGTCTTTGACACGTCGCCCAGCACCACGCCTTCGCGGCGCGGGTCGGCGCCGCCCTCGTAGTAGCGGTAGCCTGCCGGCGCCAAATGCGCACCACGATCGTGGACAGCCCGCTGGACTGCTGGGCGGTGTTCACCGTGTGGCCCAGCGCCTTCAGCCCGGTGATCAGCGTGTCGTTGGCGCCGCTGTTCGTGATGTCCACGTTCGGGTGCTCGCTGCCGACGTTGGTGCTGGGGCTGTTGGCCCGCGCCGAAATGGACCGATCGACGTGGCCTGTTGCGCGTCCATGCCCCAGTCGAGCACCCCGACCAGCGTCTTGCCCACGTACTGATGATGGTCGAGCCGCCGGGCGAGCCGGTGCTCATCAGAAGTCACCGCGCTGGCCGCCGCTCTGCGTGAACACCAGCGTGGGTGACATCGAACTGCGCGGGCGTTTGCCGGCGGCCACGCGGTTGGCGATCGGCACCCCGGCCGCGTCGGCGGGCGCGGCCGAGAAATCGGTGAGCTGGTTGTTCAGGATGAAGCCGCCCTTGGCCATGTGGAAGGCCCCAAAGCCCGATTCCACCGTGGTGGTCATGGTGACCACATTGCCTGGCCATCCACCACCGACAGGTGAGTGGTGCCGTTCTCGGCAATGGGTGGCGAGTTGCCCAGCGGCACGGCACCCAGGTCGCCCGGTTGTGCGGTGCCCAGGCTCTTGGTCAGGCTGATCAACGCGGCGCGCTGCTTCCAGGTAGGTGGCGTCCAGCATCTTGGCCGGGCTGCCGCCAGGCAATGGAACGAAATCCGTGTCGGCCACGTACTTTGTCGCGGTCGGCATAGGCCAAACGTTGGGCCTCGCTGACCAGGTGCACGCCCATCACGGTAGGCTTGCCGCCATTGATGTCCATGGCGGTGGGCTTGTGCGGTGCAAAGGTCGAAGTTGGACAGGATGCCCAGGGTCTGCGCCACCGCGATGCTCGCCCGACGACGGCGGCCCCATGCCACACACCTGATAGCCGCGGTAGTTGGCGCACACCGCGTCGCGCTTCTTGGCGCGGTAGGCCGCCAGGTCGGCCAGCGTGGTCGGGCCGGCGTGATGCCGCCCGTCGTGTCGCCGATCTTGTCGATGATGTCCTGCGCGATGGGGCCGGTGTAGAAGGCGTTGATGCCGCCATCGGCGATGGCCTTGAAGGTGGCGGCCAATGCAGGGCTCTTGAGCAGCGTGCCGGCGGCCTTGCCGGTGCCGTCGGCATTGAGGAAGTAGGCCTTGGCGTCGGGGTCGCGCGTGAGCGAGGTGGCCGACCCGGCGATGGACGCGGCCATGCGCGGGCTGACCTGAAGCCGTCGGTGGCGATCTGGATGGCCGGGTCGAACAACTCCTTCCAGCTCAGCTTGCCGGCGTCCTTGTGGGCGGTGTCCAGCATCTGCAGCACGCCGGGCGGCCGATGGAGCGGGCGCTGGCGCGCGCACTGGGCAGGGCGTGGTTTGTTGCGTGGCACTGATCCAGCGCAGGTAGTTCTCGGTGGCGGCGGCCGGCGCGGTTTCGCGGCCATCAGAGACATCACCGTCTTGGCCTTGGCGTCGTAGTGCAGCATGAAGGCGCCGCCTCCGATGCCCGACGATTGCGGCTCCACCAGGTTCAGCACCATCTGCACGGCCACCGCCGCGTCCACGGCGCTGCCGCCTTTCTTAGCAACGTCGCAGCCGGCCTTGGTGGCCAGCGGGTTGTTGGCCACCACCGCGAAGCTGCGCGATGGCACCGCAGCCTTGCTGGCAAAAGCCGGTGGCGATCTCGGCGCACTGTCCTCGCCCGGCGTGCCGGGGTTGCAGACCACGCCGCTCGGCGAGGTCTGCAGGCAGGCATTGGCCGTGACCTCATCGTCGCCGCCACAGCCGGCCAGGCCGGCGGCGGCCAGCAGTGCCGGCAGCAGGGCGGGGCCAAGTTCGCATCCATGGTCTCGTCGGTCTTGGGGCTCATGCGTGGTCTCGCGTCGGCGGCGCTGGCAGCGCAGCGCTGCGGCGGTTGATGTGTTCCGCATTGGGCATCGCCACCGCTCGAGCGACAAGCCGGGCATACCCGGGCCGGGCCACGCCCGGGCCGCCCGCCAGGTCGGCGCAGTGCTCGCTCGCGCCGCCGATCGCATGACGAGGCCGCCATGCCGATCGCGGGTGGCGGCCAGGTCAGCCGGGAAGGCGCGCCGGCTTCACCGCGCCAATCGCGGAACACATCGATGTCCACGCCGTCGGGGTAGTTCAGCAGCCCGGGCTTGGGGCCTTGACGCCCAGCTCGCCGTATTGCCAGATGATGGCCTTGTCTGCCGGTCCACCACCATCACCCGGTCATTCAGGTCGTCGACGATCAGGATGTCGCCAGTGTCCGGCAGCTCGCGCGCGATGGGCGGATGGTCCAGCGCCTTGTCGCCGTCCTTGACGAAGTATTCCCAGGTGGGTTTGCCGGTGGCGGGGTCGAAGATCACCACGCGGCCGGGTTTGCTGAAGTCGGCCACGATCACCCGCTTGCCGTCCACGGTGGAAAGGCATCGGACGGATAGCGGATGCTAGGCGCACGCATCGCTCCACAGCACCTTGCCCTCGCGCGTGATGCGCGAGATCCAGGCGTCGGTGATCTCGCTGACCAGGATGCTCGCCGTTGGCCATCGGCGTCGCGCCGTTGGCCAGGCCAACGCTGCGGTAACGTACTAGCATTACGGGTTGGCCCCATTGCGTGACCACCCGTTGGTCTTGGGGGTCGAGGATCGCACGGCAATTGCGGATGTCGGCGGAGAGGAACTTGCCGTCGTCGAGCAGGTAGGTCATCAGGGTGGTTGAGCAGGCCATCGCTGCTGCCGCGGCGGTCGGGCGCCGTAGGTCCAGGTCACCACCTTCTTCTCCGTAGTCGACGATGTGCGGTCGAAGTTGTCCTCCTCGCTATTCCGCCAGCTGCTTGCCGTCGGCCGAGGTTCACGTCCCCTTGCGCTGGTAGTAGGCCAGGCTGAGTGAGGGGAACTCCCAGACGATGCGCTTGTCCGGCGCCACTTCGATCAGGCGGTTGTTGAGCCGGTCGGCGATGACGATCGGGTAGGGCAGCGGCTTGCCCCACACGCCACGGGCTTGGCGCGGTTGCCCAGTGACCCGGGGGGATGGGCGAGGGCGCGACGCCGCTGGAGACGATGCGCGCCGATCATCTCGACCCGTCACCTGCACAGCTACGCC
>JADKIA010000035.1 GCA_016721465.1 Ideonella sp.
AGGCCGCGCCGCAAGCCGGCAGCGCCAGAACCCGTCCGGTGATAGACTCCGCCCATCGCGATGACGCATTATTCATTGCCTTGGCTCGATGAGCCGAGGCCCGGTTCTCGGCAGCAGAAACCGTTTCGTCGAACCTTGTCGCTGCGTGGGCCGCCTGCTTCATCTGCGGGCCCATCACAGGCCCCAAGACTCATCCCTCATTGCCCTTTATGGATGCGCACCGCATGCGGTGCCTTTTGATGCCACCTGGGGCCCTTGGCCACGTGGTGGAGGTCGTTCACGAGCCCGGGGACTTTCCAGCACCAGGGGTGCACTTTGCGTTAGGCGTCGCGGCTCGACCGGCCCTGTTTCCATTGATCTTTGATTCGACACCAACATCTCCCATCCAACGATCGCCATCGGCAAGCACTCGGTTTCTCCCTTTCCAAGCAGCTGGACGACGGTGGCTACCGCCGCGCCAGCGTGTCCATCCGCAGCGGCCGCGCAGCGCCAGCACCGACCGCGTCATGCGCTTCTTCGACCGCTTCGATTCCGAGCGCGCCGCGCACCTTATGCCCATGCGCAAGGCCGCCTGGTGACGCAGACCGTGCGCTGAGGCGTCACGGCGTCTTGTCACCACTGCGGGTTCGCCCCAGGGCGGACTCCGCCATTACCGAGGTTTTCGGCGCGAGGGTTTCAATGGACGTCACCAAGATCTTCCGCCACCAGGATTACGAGCTGGTGTGCAGCGCCAAGGCGGTGGACGCGGCAAAGTTCGCGCCGTCGCTGGTGGTGTCCAAACAGGTCTGGCCGACCCGGCTTCGCGTCATTGCGGTCAAGCGCGGCGCGACCACAACAGCGAAGACACGCCATCGATGCCGCGCACGCGCAAGGCATCGAGTGGGTGCAGAACTATGGCTGAGCCCGCGCACGTCCATGCCCGCGCACTGGTTTGTGGCTGGCGAGCGGGCCGCCGCCCAGAGGGCGTCGGTTTCACCAGCCACAAAGCCCCTGTCGGGCCTTTGTGCGCGGGTTCGCTCTGCGAGGCCGTGGGGAGCCCGCGCGTCAGCGCACGCGTCGCGGCAGTGCCGCCGCCTGCTCACCCACCTGCTGCCAGCAGCGCTGCGGTCATCGCCAGACCTTCACGCATCAGCGGTGCCAGCATGCTCATTGGCGCATGCTGCGAGCACGCCGGGTAGCTGTGCGGCACCCACACCGTAAGCAGGCCGAGCGTGTCGGCAAACACATCGTTGAGCAATGAGCCGCCCAGGTTGGGCAGGCCGAATGCCGGTGTGCTGCTCGATGGCCTGCATCGCCATGTGCACCCAGGCGTTGTCCGGGTCCAGGCGGTGGCCTGCATGATCACCGGTCGCTCACGGTGATGTCACCGAAACCGTGCCGCGCCAGGTGAGCAGCAGGTGCTCGCGCATCCGCGATGCATCGGTGCCGACCACGAAGCGCAGTTGCAGCGTGGCGCGCGCGGCCGGCGGGATGGCGTTCACCGGTGCGGCCGGGCTGCCGCAGCCGCAGGGCCAACACCTCCAGGCTGTTCCAGCCGAACACGCGCTCGGCAGGGCTCAACCCTGGCTCACCCCAAATCGTTGGCGATGGCCGGATCGCTCGGCCCACCTCCGACCTCGATGTCGGCCAGCGCAGCGGCGCACGGCGGTGGGGGGATCGGTGGCGGGCGCAGGCCCTGCACCTGGATGCAGCCCCCGCGGTCCATCAGGCTGGCGATGGCGTGCGCCATCACCGTGCCGGGGTTGCGCAGCAGGCCACCCCAGTTGCCGGAGTGGCGACCGCCCTCGCGCAGGTTCTGCACGAGGTCGACATTGGCCACGCCGCGCGAGCCCAGGAACACGGTGGGCCGATCGGCGCGAAGCCGCGGGGCCGTCGCTGGCGATCAGCGCATCGGCGGCCAGCCGGCCGCGCCGCGCGGCGCAGAACCCGGCCAGGCCCGGCGAGCCGGTCTCCTCGGCCCATCTCCAGCAACCACTTGGCGTTGAAGCCCAGGCGGCCGCCGCGGGCGTGCAGCACGCTGGCCAGCGCGCGGCGATGTTGATGCCGTGCTGGCTCTTGTTGTCTGCACTTCCGCGGCCATACCAGCGCTCGCCGGCCACGGCCAGTGTCCAGGGGTCGCGCCATCCGCCCATTGGCCTTCGTGGCCGCGCACCACGTCGCCATGGCCATAGAAAAGCACGGTGGGCAGGGCGGCGTCTTCGATGCGCTCGGCGGTGAGCAGGCGGCGCGCCGGGCACCGGGTTGTCGTGCAGCTGGCAGTCGAAGCCCAGGCCGTGAGCTTGGGCGCGATCTCGTCGGCGAGGTAGGCGCGCAGCTCGGCGGCGCGGGTGCCGCCTGGTTGTCGGTGGGGCAGCCACGCGGCGTGACAGGTCGGCGAAGAACGCGCCGGTGTCGAAGTGCGCCTGGGCATGTTGTACGGCGGCGGTCCGGCTCATCGGGGCACTCCTGGCGTTGGCAGGCGGCACGGCCGCCGCGGGCTGTGCGCTGGTCAGTCGGCCGACTTGGCCACCGGAAGTCGTAGTGCTCCATCTGGCGGCTGGCCCGGCAAAGAACGGGCTGATGATGGCCCGCCACTGCGGGAACAGCGGTCCGCCTCGGAAGCCCACGGTGTAGTCTTCCAGCGTCTCCAGAAGATCTGCAGGATGAAGCGATCGGGGCCTCGATGCCCTGGTTCACTTTCCAGCCTTTCATGCCCTTGGCCTCGCGAAGCAACCGGCCAGCGCATGCTGCAGTGCGGCGGCGAACGCTTCGCCCTGGCCGGGGAGGATGCGGATGTCGGCGATTTCCAGAATCATGGCGAAGTGTCTTGTCGAGGGCGGTCCGGGTCAGCGGTGGCCTGCCACGGGGCATCGGGCCCGGTGGGTAGAGTCCGCCATCGTCCGGCCGGTGCCGCCGGGATCGAGGAGCGCCGGTGGCGACCGAGACGATGCTGGACCCGCTGCCGCACAGCGGCCTGAAGGGCTTCCCAGCGGGCAGCCGCCCATGCACACCAGCGCCGTGGCGCAGGCGGGCTGGAATGTGCTGGCCGGCGACCTGCCTCCGCCCGTGGCGTTGATCAAGCGCGAGGCGCTGGAGCACAACCTCGCGTGGATGCAAGGGCGCGTGCGCGATTGGGGCATCGAGCTGGCCCCGCACGGCAAGACCACCATGGCGCCGCGCCCGTTCCGGCGGCAGCTCGACGCCGGTGCCTGGGGCATCACCTTCGCCACCGTGACGCAGCTGGCCGTGGGGTGGCGGCAGGCGGCGCCGCCGCCTCGTCGCCAACCAGGCGCTCGGCGATGCCGACCTCGACCACGCTGCAGCGCATGCTCGCCGCGCATGTAGGGCTGCGCGTGGTGTTCCCGGGTGGACTCCGCTGGCAGCTCGCGCTGATCGAGGCGTGGTTCGCGCGCCATTCGGGCGGCGTGCCGTTCGAGGTGATGCTGGAAGTTGGCGTGCTCGGTGGCCGCACCGGTTGCCGAACCCACGACCAGGCGCTGCAGCTGGCGCGCGCCCTGCACGCCAGCCTGGCCGTTCGGCTGGTGGGCATCGAATGCTACGAAGGCCTGGGCGCCACGGGGAAATCCGATGCCGACGCGGCCCTATGCCGGCGCGCTGATGGACCGCGTGGAGGCCATCGCGCGGCGGCCGACGAGCAACAGCTTTCGACGCGGACGAGGTGCTGGTGTCGGCCGGCGGGTCGGCCATCTTCGACCTCGGGGTGGCCGGGCGCCTCAAGCCCGGGTTGGGCCGGCCGGTGCGCGGCCGCTGCGCTCGGGCTATGTCACGCACGACCACGGTCTACCAGCGCCCGGCGGGCGTGGCCAACCAGCGCTGCGCCTGTTCCGATGGCCTGCGTGCGGCGATGGAAGGTGTGGGCCACCGCGCAGTCGCGGCCCGAGCCTGGCCTGGCGATCCTGGCCGTGGGCAGGCGCGACATCTCCCACGACATGGGCCGCCCTTGCCCATCGCGCAGGCGGCGCGCGGCGAGTTGGCCGCACGCGCGGTGCCACCGGGCTGGCACGTCACGGGCCTGAACGACCAGCATGCCTACCTGCGCTGGCCGGCCGACGAAGAGGCCACTGCGCCGGCCGTGGGCGACCGCATCGGACTGGGCATCTCGCACCAGTGCACCACCTTCGACAAGTGGCACTGGATGCCCATCGTGGAGAACGACTACCGGGTGTGCGATGCGGTGACGATGCACTTCGAAGTGGGGTTCTGAAGCGGGACAGCTGCACCGTACACGATCATCAGTGTCAACGCGATCCGACCCGACCGGCCGGCGCGACCCAGGAGTTGCCATCATGCGCAGGACCAAGGCCAAAGCGGCCGCCCTCGAGGAACAACCCGGCTACTACATCCGTCGCCTGCAGCAGATCGCCGTGGCGATCTTCCCCGAGGAGACCGAGGCGCACGGCATCACGCCGGTGCAGTACGCCGCGCTCTTTGCGGCGCGACGCGATCCCGGGTTGGACCAGCGCACGCTGGCGGCCACCATCGGCTTCGACACCTCCACCATCGGTGGCGTGATCGACCGGCTCGAGCGGCGCGGGTTCATCGAGCGCCACGCCTCGCCCACCGATCGGCGCGTGCGCCTGTTGCACGTCACGCCCGCCGGCAGCGCACTGCTGGACACCGTGGTTCCCGCCATGCTGCAAGCGCAGAAGCGCATCCTGGCACCGCTGGCGCCCGCCCAGCGGCCGCTGTTCCCCGGCCATGCTCAAGCAGGTGGTGGACGCCAACAATGGCCTGAGCCGCGCGCCCAGCGACGGCTGAAACCCGGTGCCCGGGCGGGCCAGGGTTTACGCGAATTCGATCGACCTCTGTGATCGTCTACACTGATCGTCAGCATACACATGATCAGCATGCATTCAGGAGCCTCGGATGAGCGAATCGACTTCTGGCGCGTCCAGCCCCAGCCAGGTGCTGGTGGCCGGTGGCGGCATCGGCGGCCTGGCCGCGGCGCTTGCGCTCGTGCGCCAGGGCTTCAAGGTCAAGGTGCTGGAGCAGTCGCCCGAGATCGGCGAGATCGGTGCCGGCATCCAGCTGGGCCCGAACGCCTTTCACGCCTTCGACGCGCTGGGCGTCGGCGAAAAGACGGGCGCGCCGTGTTCACCGACTACATGGTGATGCACGACGCGCTGGACGAGTACCGTGGGCAAGATCCCCACCGGCGAGGCCTTTCGCCAGCGCTTTGGCAATCCCCACGCAGTGATCCACCGCGTGGACGTGCACCTTTCGCTGCTGGAAGGCGCGCAGGAGACCGGCCGGTCGAATTTCACCTCCACCCGCATGGAACGCGTGGAGCAGGACGACACCGGCGTCACCGTCTTCGACCAGAAGGGCCAGGCCCACCGCGGCCTGGCGCTGATCGGCGCGGATGGCGTGAAGAGCGTGCTGCGTGCGCAGTACGTGAACGACCCGCCGCGCATCACCGGCCACGTGGTCTATCGCGCCGTGGTCGACCGAGCGGACTTCCCCGAGAACCTGCAATGGAACGCCGCCAGCATCTGGGTGGGCCCGAACTGCCACCTGGTGCACTACCCGCTGCGCGGTGGCGAGCAGTACAACGTGGTGGTCACCTTCAACAGCCGCAAGCAGGAGGAGTGGGGCGTCACCGAGGGCAGCAAGGAAGAAGTGCAGAGCTACTTCCAGGGCATCTGCCCCAAGGCGCGCCAGCTGATCGACCTGCCCAAGAGCTGGAAGCGCTGGGCCACGGCCGACCGCGAGCCCATCGGCCAATGGAGCTTCGGCCGCACCACGCTGCTGGGCGACGCGGCCCACCCCACCACCCAGTACATGGCGCAGGGCGCCTGCATGGCGCTGGAAGATGCCGTGACGCTGGGCGAGGCGCTGCGGGTGAACGGCAACGATTTCGTCAAGGCCTTCGACCTGTACCAGCGCTCGCGCGTGGCCCGCACCGCCCGCATCGTGCTCTCGGGCCGCGAAATGGGTCGCATCTATCACGCAAAAGGCGTGGAGCGCCTGGTTCGCAACGAACTGTGGAAGGGCCGCTCGCCCGAGCGCTTCTACGACGCCATGGAATGGCTGTACGGCTGGAACGTGAAGAATTGTCTCGCCCCCGGAGCGGCCTGACGGCCCCTCCCCCTAAAAGGGGGCGGCGCCAGCGGCCCGGCAAAGCCGGTTCCGTGGCGTCCACTGGTTGAACCACACTGGAGCGTATTGATGAACGAACTCGGCCGCCTCGAAGACCTGCCGCCCGACTATGTGGAAGAGCTGCGCCAGCTGAACCTGGTGCCGCTGTGGCCCAGCCTGCGCGCGGTGCTGCCGCCGGGTGTGCCCACGCGCAAGACCCAGGCCACCTTCTGGGCCTACCAGGCGCTGCGCCCGCTGCTGATGCGCGCCGGCGAGCTCACCCCGATCGAGAAGGCCGAGCGCCGCGTGCTGGTGCTGGCCAACCCCGGCCATGGCCTGGACAACATGAAGGCCAGCGCCGCCATGTACTTGGGGGCTGCAGCTGCTGATGCCCGGCGAATGGGCGCCGTCGCACCGCCACACCCCCAACGCCGTGCGCATGGTGGTGGAAGGCGAAGGCGCCTACACCACGGTGGACGGCGAGAAATGCCCGATGAGCCGCGGCGACCTGATCCTCACGCCCACCGGCCTGTGGCACGAGCATGGCCACGACGGCACGCAGCCCGTGGTGTGGCTCGATGTGCTGGATCTGCCGATGGTCTACTACATGGAGGCCTCGTACCACATCAACGGCCAGCGCCAGGTCGTCAAGCCCGGTCAGGGCGACCGTGCCTATGCGCGCGGCGGCATCGTGCCCACGCCGGTGTTCACGCGCTCGGCCAAGGCCTCACCCGATGCTGCGCTATCCGTGGGTGGAGACCCGCCGCGCGCTCGAGTCCCTGGCCGCCGACCAGCCCGAGCTCGAAGCCGTGCAGGTCACCTACGTGAACCCGGAGACCGGCGGCGATGCCCAGAACATCCTGGGCTTCTACGCATTGATGCTCAAGCCGGGCCAGACGCTGCGCCTGCCCGCCCGCTCGCCCGCCAGCGTGTTCCACCTGATCGAGGGCGGCGTGGACGCGGCCATCGACACCAGCGCCTTCACGCTGGCCGAGGCCGACACCTGCTGCGCGCCCGGCTACACCCCCGTCACGCTGCGCAACCGCTCGGCCGACCAGCCTGCTTTCGTCTTCATCGCCGACGAGACGCCGCTGCACAAGAAGCTGGGCGTGTTCGAGGTGCGCGATTGATCCCTGGCCCGAGACCCCGATGACCCAAACAACCTACCTCTTTGCGCCGCCCGCGGTGCCCTCCCTCGCCGTGCGCGGCAGGCCGCGCGCCTGCCCGTGAACCGCATCTTCTGCGTCGGGCGCAACTACCACGCCCATGCGCTGGAAATGGGCAAGCCGGTGGACAAGGCCGCCGAGCGGCCGTTCTATTTCACCAAGTCCCCGTCCACCCTGGTGGCCTCGGGTGCCACGGTGCCTTATCCGCCCGAGACCCGGAACTACCACTACGAGATGGAGCTGGTGCTGGTGATCGGCCAGGCGGGCTTCCGCGTGCCGGCCGACCAGGCGCACCGCCTGGTCTACGGCTATGCCTGCGGTCTGGACATGACGCGCCGTGACCTCCAGCTCGTGGCGCGCGACAAGGGCCGCCCTGGGATCTGGGCAAGGACATCGAACACGGCTCGGTGGTCTCCGAGGTGGTGCCGATGCAGGGCACGGTGCTCACCGAAGCCGAGCTGGCGCTCGAGGTGAACGGCGCAGGCAAGCAGAAATCCGACATCCGCATGCTGATCTGGGACCTGCGCGAAATCATCGCCGACCTGTCGCTGTTCTATCACCTGCAACCCGGCGACATCATCTTCACCGGCACGCCCGAAGGCGTGGGGGCCGTGCAGCCCGGCGACCGCATCACCGGCCACGTGGCCGGCGTGGGCGAGATCGCGCTGCAGATTGGCCCGGCGGAGTGACGCGGCGGGCCGAGGCGCCGCGCCCGGCCCTTCAGTTGGCAGCAGGCGTGCCGAAAAAGCTGGGATCGACCGCCTCCCGCGAAGGGCACGCCATGGACCCCGTCAGCAGCGCCGCCGTCTCCAACGCCTCGTCCGCCGATCCCGGCACGGTGCAGGGCGCCGCCGCCATCTCGGTGCTGAAACAGGCGCTGAACATGCAGGCCAGCTCGGCGCTGCAGCTGATCCAGGCCTTGCCCCAGGCCCAGCTGGCCACGTCCGGTCAACTGGGCACGCGGCTCGACGCCTACGCTTGAAGGGCGCGCCGAAGCGCCGTCCCGCCGCGCTGCATGGCCGGCCGGGTCGCCCGGTTGCGATCCATGCGCTGCGCCATCACCGGGCCCGCGTCGCCAGGCAATCCACCGCCGGCTGCATGCCATCGCCATGGGGCACGCCGAGCACGCGCAGCGCGGCCTGGATGCCACCGAGCGCACCGAGGATCAGCGCCGGGTTCTGGTCACCGAGGTGGCCGATGCGGAAGCCCTTGCCGGTGAGCGGCCCCAGCGCGCCGGCGATGGCCACCGAAGCGGTTGCGGGCGATGCTGCGCAGCGTGTCGATGTCGAATCCCGGCGGCATCGAGATGGTGGTGACGGATACCGAGCGCGAGGCCGGATCGCGCGCAAAGAAGTCCAGCGCACCCGCCGTGCGCCAGCCCTCGATGGCGGCGTGCACGGTGTCGGTGGAGCAGGCGATGGCGCGCAAAGACAGCGTCCTCGCCTTCCCTGGAAGATCAGCTCGAGTGCGGCCTCCAGCGCCATCATCAGGTTCTGCGGCGCGGTGCCGCAGAACTTGCGGTAGGACAGCTCGCTGGTGCGCGGCCGCCAGTCCCAATAGAAGCGCGGGCCGGGATTGCGCGCAGCCACGGCGCTGGCGGCGGCGTCCACCGCCACGATGCCGAGCCCGGGCGGCGTCATCAGGGCCTTTTGCGAGGCGCTCAACACCACGTTGGCGCGCAGTGCGGGCATGTCGATCGGCGCGGCGCCCAGCGAGGCCACGGCGTCCACCACGAACAGCGCGGGGTGGCCAGTGGCGTCGATGGCGGCACGCAGCCGGCCCAGGTCGGTGCTGACGCTGCTGGAGGTGTCGGTGTGCACGGTGCACACGGCCACGATGCGCTGCTCGCGGTCCTCGCGCAAGGCCTGCACAACGGCGTCCACGTCGATGGGCCAGCCTTCGCGCCAGGGCGTGCGCACCACCACGCGGCCGAGCGCCTCGGTCTGCACGGCCCAGGATTCACTGAAGTGCCCGGTGCCCGGGATCAACACGCTGCCACCGGGCGGCACCAGGTTTTCCACCACCGCCTCCCAGGCGCCGTGGCCGTTGGTGGCGTAGAAGTACACGTTGGCCGCATCGGCCTTCAGCAGGCGGCGGATGCCCCGCTCGCAGGCGGCGATGTTGGCGTCCACGCGCGGATCTCCCAGGTCCATGGGCTGGCGGCGCAGGGCATCGAGCACGGCCTCCGGCAGCGGCGTGGGGCCGGGCGAGTGCAGCAGGCGACGGCCAGGGATGCGGGTGGAGTCGATGGAGGTGACCATGGCGGGTGGCGCAGGCGGGACAGCCCGCGATGGTACGGCCCAGCGCAAGGCCTGGCGTGAACCCACCCTGGCCCCTCGGGGCTGGGCTATCTGAGCTTGGGCGGGCCGCTCAAGTATTGAAGCGTGATGGCGCTGGCCCGATCCGACTGGCCCGCCTGGTTGCAGAGATCGGCGAGCAGCTGCCAATGCGCCTGATTGGTGGGGTCTATCGCGGTCGCGCGTTCGGACATCGTCAGGGCTTCCTTCAAGTCGTCCTTCGACGCCTTTGGCGAAGCCATCAGTCGGGCAGCGGCCGTCAGCGCGGGCGCATGATCGGGCCAGGTCTTGAGCACCGCCCTGAACGCCGAGATGGCCTCGGTATCCTTCTGCCGCGCATGCAGAGCCTCACCGCTGAAGTACAGCGCCAGCGGATCTCCGGGGCGCGATTTCAGCAGGATCTTGAAGGCGGCATTGGCCTTGTCTGGGCTGCGCGCCTTGAGGTCGACAATGCCCTGCGACAGGGCACTGAAATACGGGGCCGTTTCGGCCTCGTGCAGGCGCTTGAGGGCCGTGCCGACGACCGCGACGTCATTTCGAATGGCCGCGCACATCGTGAAGACCCCCAGTGCGTCGACATCCGCCACCTTGCGTGCCAGCACCGTGGTCGCAATGTTGCAGCCGTTTGGCCAGCGCCCGCGGCTGATCGCCTTCAAGGCCGACAGGCCGGAGGCCGTCCCGAGGCCGACGAGATCAGGGGTGGTGTCGGCCGGCGCGGTGAGGTCGAGCAATGTCGACGCGGCTGCTTCGGGTCCAGCGCGCGTTGAAACTGGCGCCGCTGTCGCCGTGGTGCCGGTCAGCACGCACAGAGTGGCGGAAAGGGCAAGCAGAGCGACGCGCGGTCGCGGCAGAAGTAGACGCAATTGCATACGAGATTCTCCGTGGGCGTCGAATCCGACTGGAAAAAGGGCCTGTGGCTTGACTTCCTGCTCGGCAGTAAGCGGGTTTCCAAACGAAAGCAGCCCCGGTGACCGGGGCTGTATCTGGACATTCCATCAAGCCATTGACGTCACGCGGGCGTCGTCCGGCGAATTCGCGTCAGGGCGAGCAAAGCCAATCCTGCCAACGCGATTGAACCCGGCTCCGGCACTCCAGATGGCGGTGGCGGTGCGACCTCGGTCGCCAGCAGAATATTGATGTCCCACGCGGCTGCCATCGGACCATCCCAGTAGCTGTAACCAGCCCATGAACCATTCGCCAGTTGATTTTTCACCAGCCAGTCGCTGTAGTCCTCGTACCAGTTCCAGCCGCGACCGGAATCGGTGAGCTGAACCCCATTGAGATTCGTGATCTGGGAATTGTCGTCAAGGCCAAGTTGGACTTGGAGACCCTTGTAGACGGACCACATTGCATAGGGATGGCCGAAGTTTCCATCCCACGGACCTCCTGCGAAGTTTCCGCCGCTGACCCAGTTGCGATTGATGAATCCCAGTGCCGCCTGGACTTGCGAATCGGAAAGGCCTTTGCCCTCCGCATAGAGTTCAAGCAGCAGACCGCCAGTCTTCGAGACGTCGTTATAGTCGTAGGGATTGGTATAGCCAGATGCGCCATAAGCAGGATTTGTTGATGGATTCCCGCTCAGGTTCTGGATACCACTCGTCCATTGAGATAGTTTGGAAACGACAGATGAGTCGACAGCAACGCCCATTTTGGACTGCGCAAATAGCAATCCGACCACTGGCCATTGGGTTGTTGAATTATCGCCGCCCGAATTAGCGCCGTAACCCCAACTGCCGTTGGCATTCTGTCCGTCCTTGAAATAAGTGACGACGCCCTCGACAACCTGCTTGTAGGTCAGACCAGCCAATGGCCCCGACCCGCCGACGATGGCGGTTGGGGTCTGGGTGGATGCAATCGCAGACAACGCCAGCCCGGTCTGGTAGGTGTCCTCACCGGACCAATAGATACGGCCTGAACTGTCCTTGGTCGCACTGTTGAACAGGTATGCCAGACCGCTTTGCACATTGGTCTTGTAGAGACCTGCAGTCTCCGAGTTGCCCTTCTCCAACATCGCGAGCACGGCCGAGCCGGTTCCGGCCGCGTTGTAGCCGCCCCAGGTGTTCCAACTTCCGTCCGCATTCTGCGAGGTTCCGAGGTACACCAAACCCGCATTGATCGCAGCCAACTTTTCTGCCTCCGTTGCGGCGTATGCCCTCAACGGCAACATGGCCGCCAACGCCAAGGCAACCGATGCCGCAAGTACCGTTCTGTTCCTCATGATCACGCTCCGTAGGTTTCCGATGAATGTTTCAGGCTCTGAGGGGGCTGAAGTCCGATTTCATTCCAATTGTCAATTTCAAAAATCGACTCTCAACTCACGCGACGTGAAACATGCATATCGCATGCCAATCCCGTGGATCGATCGGTTTGCCTCTGGCATGTCGGATTCCTCGATGATTGTCCGTGTCGAGATGTAAGGGCGCCCGACATTGAACTGCAGGGGATGGCCGAAGCGAGTTCACTCAATGCAGTTTTGAGACCAGAGATCCACGAAACTGCAAGCTCAATCGTCAAATCAATTGAGTATGCGCAATGCGGGCAGATGCCGCTTGATCTTGGTTTGTCACTGAGGTGACTTGACCGGGCACTGGCATTCCATGGCTTGATATGGGTTTGGTCTGGGCTGTCAAATTACCCGACACCGTCGGTGCCGTCGGTGGTCTGGCGCTGGCCGAATAGCTCAATCGGCCGCGATGAAAAATGGCGACGCGGTGTTGCGCACCCATGCATTCGGCACAGTCCGGCAAAGTGCACATCTCTGGCTCATCAATCGATCAGCGATCGCCGATGACTTCGAGCCTTGCTCATCACATCCGCAGCCCGACATGGGTTGCTGGCGGCCCGCACCAGCGCGGTGCCCCGTCGACAGCCCCGTGTCGGCCGGCGGGTTTATGCTCGCCGCCAACCCTTTTTCAAGCCAGGACTGCCCCATGAGCAACCCCATTCCCGCCACCTTGATCCCGGGTGACGGCATCGGCCCGGAGATCGTCGACGCAACGCTGGCCGCGCTGGATGCGCTGAAGGCCCCCTTCGTCTGGGACCGCCAGATTGCCGGCCTGGAAGGCGTGACCGCCGGCGGTGACGCGCTGCCCAAGGCCACGCTGGACAGCATCCGCCGCACGCGCCTGGCGCTGAAGGGCCCGCTGGAGACCCCGTCCGGCGGCGGCTACCGCAGCTCGAACGTGCGTCTGCGCGAGGGAATTCAAGCTCTACGCCAACCTGCGGCCGGCGCTCACGGTAGTGCCCGGCGGCCGCTTCGACAACATCGACCACGGTGGTGGTGCGCGAGAACCTCGAGGGCTTGTACATCGGCCACGAGCACTATGTGCAGATCGACGACGACCCGCACGCCGTGGCCATGGCCACCGGCATCAACACGCGCGCGGGCTGCCGGCGCATCCTGGAATTTGCGTTCGAGCACTCCATTGCCACGGGCCGCAAGAAGATCACCGTGGTGCACAAGGCCAACATCATGAAGGCGCTGACGGGCATCTTCAAGGGAAACCGCTGAAGCGATGTACGAGGCCAAGTACAAGGGCAAGATCCAGTTCGAGACCGTGATCGTGGACGCCTGCGCGATGAAGCTGGTGCTCAACCCCTGGCAGTTCGACGTGATCGTCACCACCAACCTGTTCGGCGACATCCTGTCCGATCTGGTGGCCGGCCTGGTGGGCGGCTTGGGCATGGCGCCCGGGGCCAACATCGGTGCCGACGCGGCGATCTTCGAGGCCGTGCACGGCTCGGCGCCGGACATCGCGGGGCAAGGCAAGGCCAACCCGGTGGCGCTGATGCTGGCTGCCGCGATGATGCTCGACCACGTCCAGCGCACCGACCTGGCCACGCGCCTGCGTCAAGGCCTCTCGGCCACGCTCAACATCGACCAGGTGCGCACCGGCGACCTGGGGGGCCAGGCCAGCACCGCGCAGTTCACCCAGGCACTGGTGGCGCGGCTGAAGGCTTGACGCCGGACAAGTCGAGGCGCCTTCTTTTCTGCTTCACTGAGGGTGTGTCCTGGGCCGATCGGCCAGCGGGACACCGGGCCCGACGGCCGACGCCGTCAACGCAGAGCAGAAGGAATTGCCATGAAAGCTTCCAAGCCCACTCGCCTCGCACACTGGACACTGCTGCTGGCTGGCGTGGCCGCTGCGGTGCTAATGCCACTGGCCGCTGCAAAGGCAGCCACGCCGGCCGAGCTGCTGGCCGGATACACCAAGGCGGCGGGGGCCCCTGCCTCGGCCGAGCGGGGCCAGAAGCTGTTCACCACCCAGGGCAAGGGCGACTTCGAATGGAGCTGCTCCACCTGCCACACGGGTGACCCTACCAAGCTTGGCAAGCACGCGATCTCGGGCAAGGCGATTCCGCCGTTGGCGCCATCGGCCAACAAGGAGCGGTTCACCGCCCGCAACAAAACGGAGTTCCACTTCAACCTGAACTGCAAGGACGTGCTCACCCGCGAGTGCACCGCGGCAGAGAAGGCCGACGTGATGGCCTGGCTGCTGACTTTCAAGTAGCGCGTCCGGCCAGGCCGAACGCGCCCCGGGTCAGGGCTTGAACACGTCGCCCAGCACCACGCCTTCGCGGCGCGGGTCGGCGCCGCCCTCGTAGTAGCGGTAGCCTGCCGGCGCCGTGCGCACCACGATCGTGGACAGCCCGCTGGACTGCTGGGCGGTGTTCACCGTGTGGCCCAGCGCCTTCAGCCCGGTGATCAGCGTGTCGTTGGCGCCGCTGTTCGTGATGTCCACGTTCGGGTGCTCGCTGCCGACGTTGGTGCTGGGGCTGTTGGCCGCACCGAAATCGACCATCGACGTGGCCTGTTGCGCGTCCATGCCCCAGTCGAGCACCCCGACCAGCGTCTTGCCCACGTACTGGATGATGGTCGAGCCGCCGGGCGAGCCGGTGCTCATCAGGAAGTCACCGCGCTGGCCGCCGCTCTGCGTGAACACCAGCGTGGGTGACATCGAACTGCGCGGGCGTTTGCCGGCGGCCACGCTCAGGTAGGTGGCGTCCAGCATCTTGGCCGGGCTGCCGCCAGGCAATGGAACGAAATCCGTGTCGGCCACGTACTTGTCGCGGTCGGCATAGGCCAAACGTTGGGCCTCGCTGACCAGGTGCACGCCCATCACGGTGGGCTTGCCGCCATTGATGTCCATGGCGGTGGGCTTGTGCGGTGCAAGGTCGAAGTTGGACAGGATGCCCAGGGTCTGCGCCACCGCGATGCCGCCGGACGACGGCGGCCCCATGCCGCACACCTGATAGCCGCGGTAGTTGGCGCACACCGCGTCGCGCTTCTTGGCGCGGTAGGCCGCCAGGTCGGCCAGCGTGGTCAGGCCCGGCGTGATGCCGCCCGTCGTGTCGCCGATCTTGTCGATGATGTCCTGCGCGATGGGGCCGGTGTAGAAGGCGTTGATGCCGCCATCGGCGATGGCCTTGAAGGTGGCGGCCAATGCGGGGCTCTTGAGCAAGGTGCCGGCGGCCTTGCCGGTGCCGTCGGCATTGAGGAAGTAGGCCTTGGCGTCGGGGTCGCGCGTGAGCGAGGTGGCCGACCCGGCGATGGACGCGGCCATGCGCGGGCTGATCTTGAAGCCGTCGGTGGCGATCTGGATGGCCGGGTCGAACAGCTCCTTCCAGCTCAGCTTGCCGGCGTCCTTGTGGGCCGTGTCCAGCATGTGCAGCACGCCAGGCGTGCCGATGGAGCGGCCGCTGGCGCGCGCATTGGGCAGGGGCGTGGTTTGTTGCGTGGCACTGATCCAGCGCAGGTAGTTCTCGGTGGCGGCGGCCGGCGCGGTTTCGCGGCCATCGTAGGACATCACCGTCTTGGCCTTGGCGTCGTAGTGCAGCATGAAGGCGCCGCCTCCGATGCCCGACGATTGCGGCTCCACCAGGTTCAGCACCATCTGCACGGCCACCGCCGCGTCCACGGCGCTGCCGCCTTTCTTCAGCACGTCGCAGCCGGCCTTGGTGGCCAGCGGGTTGTTGGCCACCACCATGAAGCTGCGCGATGGCACCGCAGCCTTGCTGGCAAAGCCGGTGGCGATCTCGGGCGCACCGTTCTCGCCCGGCGTGCCGGGGTTGTAGACCACGCCGCTCGGCGAGGTCTGCAGGCAGGCATTGGCCGTGACCTCGTCGTCGCCGCCACAGCCGGCCAGGCCGGCGGCCAGCAGTGCCGGCAGCAGGGCCGGCCAGCGTTGCATCCATGGTCTCGTCGGGGTCTTGGGGCTCATGCGTGGTCCTCGCGTCGGCGGCGCCGCAGCGCAGCGCTGCGGCGGGTTGATGTGTTCCGCATTGGGCATCGCCACCGCTCGAGCGACAAGCCGGGCATACCCGGGCCGGGCCACGCCAGGCCGCCCGCCAGGTCGGCGCAGTGCACTCGCTCGCGCCGCCGATCGCACGACGAGGCCGCCATGCCGATCGCGGGTGGCGGCCAGGTCAGCCGGGCAGGCGCGCCGGCTTCACGCCGCGCCAATCGCGGAACACATCGATGTCCACGCCGTCGGGGTAGTTCAGCAGCCCGGGCTTGTGGCCCTTGACGCCCAGCTCGCCGTATTGCCAGATGATGGCCTTGGTCTGCCGGTCGACCACGATCACGCGGTCGTGCAGGTCGTCGACGATCAGGATGTCGCCGGTGTCGGGCAGCTCGCGCGCGATGGACGGATGGTCCAGCGCCTTGTCGCCGTCCTTGACGAAGTATTCCCAGGTGGGTTTGCCGGTGGCGGGGTCGAAGATCACCACGCGGCCGGGTTTGCTGAAGTCGGCCACGATCACCTGCTTGCCGTCCACGGTGGGAAAGGCATCGGACGGATATCGGATGTTGGGGGCACGCACGCTCCACAGCACCTTGCCCTCGCGCGTGATGCGCGAGATCCAGGCGTCGGTGATCTCGCTGACCAGGATGTCGCCGTTGGCCATCGGCGTGGCGCCGTTGGGCCAGGCCAGTTGCTGCGGTGGCTTGTGCTTGCACTGGCCGGGTTGGCCCCATTGCGTGACCACCGCGTTGGTCTTGGGGTCGATGATCAGCACACGGCAATTGCGGATGTCGGCGGTGAGGAACCTGCCGTCGTCGAGCAGGTGCGAGTCATCGGGGTAGTTGAGCAGGCCGTCGCTGCTGCCGCGGCGGTCGGGCACGCCGTAGGTCCAGGTCACCACCTTCTTCTCGTAGTCGACGATGTGCAGGTCGAAGTTGTCCTCCTCGCTCACCGCCAGCTGCTTGCCGTCGGCCGAGAAGTTCACGTCCTCGTTGCCGCGGTAGTAGGCCAGGCTGGGTGAGGGGAACTCCCAGACGATGCGCTTGTCCGGCGCCACTTCGATCAGGCGGTTGTTGCGCCGGTCGGCGATGACGATCGGGTAGGGCAGCGGCTTGCCCCACGAGGCCACGGGCTTGGCGCGGTTGCCGGTGACCGGGGGGATGGGCAAGGGCGCGACGCCGCTGGAGACAATGCCGGCGCCGATCATCTCGGCCGTCACCTGCACGGCCACGCCCGGCGCCTTGGGCGCCTTGCCGGCCTTGGTGCCTCTGGCGCCCTGGTCGGCAGTGCGCGCGACCGCGCTGGCCGGAGCGGCCGGGTCGGCGGCCCAGGTCAGGGCCGGCATGGCCAGGATGGCCGCGAGCGCAAGGCCCAGGGCCGGGCGGGGTGTGACGGTGGGGCAATGGGTGGACGACATGCGCAGGGTGCGAATCGGTGGATGAAGCCGGCACCATGCCCCATCGCCCCGGCGGCTGCGTTGATGGCCCGCAAGCGCCGCGGCATTGGCTGCGCCACGGCGCCGAATCAGCCGCCTTCGCTCACCACCCGGCCATGCAAGGGCTGCACCGGCCGCGCATTGGGTGGAAACAAGGCCTTCAGCTGGGCCAGCTGCGCTGCAGACAGCGTGAGCGGCTGCTTCATCACCAGCCACACCACGCCCTCGGTGCAAGGCGGCGCAGTGAGCGAGCCGTCGTAGCGGTAGTGGGCGGTGGATCGGGGCAACAGGCGCGAGGGGTCGAACAAGCTGCCGGCCAGCGTCTGCTCGGGCAGGCCGCGGGTCGGCATCCTGGGCAGCAGCTCGGACAACGCGGTGTTGGGCTCACCCAGCCGGAACAGCAGCACCAGCGACACCAGTTGCCCCGACGCGCCCTTGTGCAGCAGGTGCACCGCCACGGGGAAGTCCTCGCCGTTCAGGCGGTCGCCACCGGGCGTGTGGAAGTGAAATTGCTGCAGCGTGAGTGCCTCGCGGCCGAGCAACAGCCGGCTGCCGTTGCGGTAGCGCACGCGCACCGTGTGGCCATCGTTGACGATGCGCAGGGCCTCGGGCCTGTAGTGGAAGCCGAGCATGGCGCCGCTCTGGCGTTGTGCGCTGGTGATGTCCACCGGCGACTGGCGCTGGCCGCTGCCGCACAGCGTCCATTCCGGGCGCATGCGGGCCCATTGCTCGGGGCCGTACTCGCCGCTGTACTGCCAGGCTGGGCCGGTGGCCGCTGTCGCGACGCCACACCCAGCCAGCAGGGCAGCGCCACACCAGACCAGGATCGGATGAGAGGAGATTCGCGGTGGAGCCATGCGTGCAGCCTAGCGCATGGCCGGCGCCATCAGATGGTCCGGATCACGCTCAGGTGCTCATTGCCGCTCTCCGGGCAACCACCTCGCCGCGCCGGCCCAGGATCTGCCGCACGTTGGCGGCTTCGCGCACGAAGGGGATGCGGTCGAAGTGCTCGCGCGCCGGGTCGAAGCGGAACATGGCGTTGCCGCCCCAATCGCTCACCCAGACCATGTCGCGCTCGTCCACATAGACGGCGTAGGCGCGCGGCTGGTCGCCGGGCAGCTTCCACACCTTCCAGCGGCCGCTGGCCGGGTCGTGCATCGACAGGTTGCCCGACATCCACTCGCTCACCCAGATGCGGCCACTGCTGTCGCTCCAGACCCGGCGCGCACCCTGCTTGGGCGTGGGCGGCTGCACCACGGTGGATTCGCCGGTCTTGCGGTCGATGCGCGCGATGAACGAACCCGCCAACGAGCACCACCAGATGTCGCCCCTGGGCGTGGCGCAGATGCCGTAAGGGCCGCGCCCACCGGGCGCGTCCTTCACCGTCACCGCACCGGTCTTCGAGGCCAACTTCCCGACCACACCGCTCTGGCCGGTGAACCACAGGTCACCGGCGCCGTCGAAGGCGCCGGTGTTCAGGTTGGCATAGGGCGTGCCGGGGGGCAGCGGGAAGGCGCGCAGGCTGCGGTCGGGCCAGCCCACGCGCACGATGGCCTGCAGGCCGCCATCCGTGATCCAGGCGGCGCCATCGGGGCCGGCGATCACGCCGTGCGGCGACGAGCGCTGGCCCAGCGCGATCAACTCGGCCTGGCCGCTGCGCGGGTCGAACCAGCCCAGGTGGCCGCTGCGTTGCGCGGTGAACCACACGCCGCCGTCGGGTGCCGGTGCGGCGTCGTGAATGCCGGTGCGCTGCGGCGTGCGCAGCGGCCAGGACTGCATGCCCACCGGCGCGGGCTGGGTGTGCGCCGTGGCCGCAAGGCTCAGCGCGGCGCTGCCCAGTCCCAACTGGAGGAGGTCGCGGCGGGTGAGGGTACTCACGGGGGATCTCCTTCCATTGCGATCGTCGGCGGCGGTGCCGGTGCTCATGGGGTGGAGCGCGGGCTCAGGCCAGCATGATCCGGTCGATCAAGGCCAGGGACGGCGGCGCCGACGGGCCGATCGTGATGGCCGCCGCGGCGCTGCGCATGGCCGCCTCGGCCGCGTCAACGCCGGCGGCATGCACGCGCAACAGTGGTTCGCCTGCCCTCACCCATTGTCCGAGTGGACGGATGTGGCTGAAGCCCACTCGAGGGTCGACGGCGTCGGCGGCACGCTGCCAGCCACCGCCAGGGCCACCACCGCGAGGCCGAGCGCGCGGGTGTCGGTGGCGGCGATGAAGCCATCGCCGGGTGCCAGCAGGTCGCGTTGCACCGGTGCGATGGCCATGGCCGAGCCACCTGCCGCCAACATCGCGCGGGCCGCCCAGGCCGGCCACCATGCGCGCAAAGGCTTCGGCGGCGCGGCCGCTGCTCAGGGTCAGTTCGGCAGGCGGTTGCGGCGGCCAGGTCCTTGGCCAGTCCCCCAGCAGCAAGGCATGCGCCGCGAGCGCCAGGGTCAGCGCCAGCAGGTGGGGCTCACGCGATGCGCCAGTGAGGAAGTCGATCGCCTCCTGCGTCTCCAGCGCATTGCCGGCGGTGGTGCCCAGCACCTGGTTCATGTCGGTGACCAACGCGGTGGCGGGCAGGCCCAGGCCGCTGGCCACACGCACGAGGTTGCCGGCCAGCGTGCTGGCCTCGTCGCGGCTGGCCATGAACGCGCCATTGCCCCACTTCACGTCGAGCACCAGGCCTTGCAGGCCGGCGGCGAGTTTCTTGCTCAGGATGCTGGCGGTGATCAGCGGCACCGACTCCACTGTAGCGGTGACATCGCGCACCGCGTACAGCCGTCGGTCGGCCGGGGCCAGGTTGGTGCCGGCGCCGACGATGGCACAGCCGCAGTCGCGCAGCACGCCGAGCAGCTGCTCGCGCGGCGGGTCGATGCAGTAGCCGGGCAGGGCCTGCAGCTTGTCCAGCGTGCCGCCGGTGTGGCCCAGCCCGCGGCCCGAGATCATCGGTACCACGGCGCCGCAGGCGCGAGCATGGGTGCCAGCATCAGGCTCACCTTGTCGCCGACGCCGCCGGTGGAGTGCTTGTCCAGCACCGGGCCGCTGCGGCCCAGCGCTTGCCACTGCAGCACTTCGCCAGAATGCGTCATGGCGCGCGTCAGCGCCACGCCCTCCTCGGGTGACATGCCGCGCAACAGGATGGCCATGGCCAGCGCGGCCACCTGTCCCTCGCTCCAGCCGCCGTCGACCAGGCCTTGCACGAAGGCGCCGATCTGGGCCTCGCTCAGCGCCAGGCCGTCGCGCTTGGTGCGGATGATCTCGGTGACGAGCATGCAGCGCAGCGCCTAAGACATCACTTGTAGGTCACGGCGGAGCCGAGGCTCGTAGTCCGCCACCTTCAACGGGCTGCGGGCGGCGATGTAGCCGCGCAGCACGTCGGCATCGACGAAGCCTGAATCGACGTAGCCAGGGTGTCTGGTGAGCACCGGGTAACCGTCGCCGCCGGTGGCGGTGAAATTGGTGATGGTCAGGCGGTAGCTGCGCTTGGGATCGATCGGCTGGCCGGCGATGCGCGTGTCCACCAACTGGCCGCCCTCGATGCGCATCTGCACACCGGCGGTCTGCGGGAAGGCGCCCGAGCCCGGGCTCATCTTCGCGGCCGCCTGCAGGTAGGCGAGCAGATCGTTGCCGGGCAGGGTGACCACGGCCACGGTGTTGCCGAAGGGCTGCACCTTGAGCACGTCGCGGTAGCTGATGTTGCCGGCGGGCAGCGAATCGCGCACACCGCCGGAATTGACCAGCGCCACGTCGGCGCCGGTCTTGTCGATCATCGCGCGGGCCACCATCACGCCCAGGTTGGTGGGCTGCTTGCGCACGCGCGCGCGGTCGCCATCGAGCGCGCCGTCGCTGCTGCCCACGGGCGCGCTCAGCCGCGCCTCGCCATTGGCCTGGAAGGGCTGCAGGAAGGCGCGCACAGCCGGGTCTTGCGGGATCAGCTCGGTGTAGGGCGCCTTCTTGCCGTCGGCCTGTTTCTTCATCAGGTTGACGGGGATGAGCTGGTACTTCACCAGCTCGATCTTGCGTTCGGCGCTAGAGCCAGCTATCACGAAATCAGCACGTCCAACAATATTTGCCCCACTCGTGCGCCTGCACGATCCAGGTGCCGTTTTGGCGGTCGGGCGCGCACGCCTGGCCGGGCACGTAGGCCTCGTTGCGCTGATTCTCGGCAGCCATGCACACGGGGTTCTGGCTGTGGCCGCCCACGATGAGGTCCAGGCCTCTCACCTGGCGCGCCATCTCCACGTCGCCAGGGGCGTTCACGCCGCGATTGCCATCGGGGTAATGGCCCATGTGCGTGGCGGCGATCACCATGTCGGCCTGGCCGCGCAGCTCGGGCAGCAACTTGGCGGCTTCGTCGGCAGGCTTTCGGAACTCGATGCCGGCGATGTTGGCCGGCAACACCATCTTCTGCGTGTCGTCGGTGGTCAGGCCCATCACTGCGATCTTGTAGCCGCCGCGCTCGAACACCGCGTAGGGCTGGAACATGCGCTGGCCGTCTTTGTAGATGTTGGCGGCCAGCAGCGGGTAGTTGACCCAGGTGCGCTGCTTGGCCAGCACGGCGGGCGGCTTGTCGAACTCGTGGTTGCCCACGGCGCTGGCGTCGTAGCCGAGCAGGTTCATGCCTTTGAAGTCGGGCTCGGCATCCTGCAGGTCGCTCTCCGGCACGCCGGTGTTGACGTCGCCGCCATCGAGCAACAGGGTCTGGCCGCCCGAGGCGGCCACCTCGGCGCGGATCCGGTCGATCAGCGTCTTGCGCGCGGCCATGCCGTACTCGCCGTCGGCATTGGTCCAGAAACGGCCGTGGTGGTCGTTGGTGTGCAGGATCGTGAGCTTGAGCGGCGCGCGCGGCGCCAGGCTGGCGCAACTGCCGAGCAGGGCGGCCAGGGCCAGGCTGGCCGGGCCGGCCCAACGGCGTGCGATGGCCACTGCAGCGGATCGCACGGGGCCCTGGTCGGCGCGCGCGGGGCAGGTCGAGGCGGAAGGTGTCGTGGCAGCGAATTCCGGAAGTCGCTTACTTGGTGAGGAAGGCCAGCACGCGGTCGGCGAACTTGCCGTAGGGCGGCATGATGAACTTCATCGACGACCAGCGCGCCTGGTAGAACACCGGTCGCAGCTTGCTGAAGGTGTCGAAACCTTCCTTGCCGTGGTAGTGGCCCATGCCCGATTCGCCCACGCCGCCGAAGGGCAGGTCGTGCTGGCCGACGTGGAACAGCGCGTCGTTCACCGACACGCCGCCGGACATCACGCGGTCCAGCAGCATCTGCACCGTGGCGCCGTCGTGGCTGAAGGGGTAGATGGCCAGAGGCGCGGGCCGGCGTTCACGGCGTTGATCACCTCGTCCAGGCGCTGGTAGCCCCGAATGGGCAGGATGGGGCCGAAGATCTCGCGTTGCATCAGCGTGCAGTCGGCCGGTGCGTCCAGCACGATGTGCGGGGCGATCTTGCGCGTGCTGCGGTCGAGGGCTGGCCCGGGATCAACGGGATCAGCTTATACCGCCGCGCGCTGGCCTCGTCCATGGCCGCGAGCAGGCGGTCAAACGAACGCTGGTCGATGATCGAGGGGGAGTCCGGGCTGGGCGTCGGGTAGCGCGCGCTGACGATTTCGCCGGCGGCCTGCACGAACTCGCCGATCTTGGCCGTGGGCGCGAACAGGTGGTCCACCGTGGTGCAGATCTGACCAGCGTTCAGGCACTTGACGAACAGGATGCGCTCGGCCGCCTGGCGCACCGCGTAGTCATCCGCGCAGGATGGCCAGGCCTTGCCACCCAGCTCGAAGCGTGACGGGGCACAGGTTCTGC
>JADKIA010000036.1:0-145000 GCA_016721465.1 Ideonella sp.
AAGAAGATCACCGTGGTGCACAAGGCCAACATCATGAAGGCGTTGACGGCATTTCTAAGGAAACCGCTGAAGCGGATGTACGAGGCCAAGTAGACGGCAAGATCCAGTTCGAGACCGTGATCGTGGACGCCTGCGCGATGAAGCTGGTGCTCAACCCCGGCAGTCCGACGCAGACCGTCACCACCAACCTGTTCGGCGACATCCCTGTCCGATCTGGTGGCCGGCCTGGTGGGCGGGCTTGGGCATGGCGCCCGGGGCCAACATCGGTGCCGACGCGGCGATCTTCGAGGCCGTGCACGGCTCGGCGCCGACATCGCGGGCAAGGCAAGGCCAACCCGGTGGCGCTTGATGCGGGCTGCCGCGATGATGTCGATCCACGTCCAGCGCACCGACTGGCGACACGCGTCGCGCCAAGGCCCTCGGCCACGCTCACACATCGACCAGGTGCGCACCGGCGACCTGGGGGCCAGTCCAGCACCGCGCAGTTCACTCCAGGCACTGGTGGCGGGCTGAAGGCTTGACGCCGGGATAAGTCGAGGCGCCTTTTCTGCTTGAATTGGTGTCCTGGGCCGATCGGCCAGCAGGACACCGGGCCCGACGGCCGACGTCGTCAACGCAGAGCAGAAGGAATTGCCATGAAAGCCTCCAAGCCCACTGCCTCGCACACTGGACACTGCCGCTGGCTGGCGTGGCTGCCGCGGTGCTGATGCCAACGGCGCCGCGGTAAAGGCAGCCACGCCGGCCGAGCTGCTCGCCGGCTACACCACAGCTGGCGGGGGGCCCTGCCCGGCCGAGCGGGGCCAGAAGCTGCTCACCACCCAGGGCAAGGGCGATTTGAATGGAGCCACCCACCTGCCAGCACGGGTGACCCCACCAAGCTTGGCAAACACGCGATCTCGGGTAAGGCAATCTCCGCCGTTGGTTACCGGCCATCAAGGAGCGGTTCACCGCCCGCAACAAGACGGAGTTCCACTTCAACTTGAACTGCAAGGATGTGCTCACGCGCGAGTGCACCGCGGCAGAGAAGGCCGACGTGATGGCCTGGCTGCTGACTTTCGCGAGAAGGTCCGGCCAGGCCGATCGCGCCCTGGGTCAGGGCTTGAACACGTCGCCCAGCACCACGCCTTCGCGGCGCGGGCCGGCGCCGCCCTCGTAGTAGCGGTAGCCCGCCGGTGCCGTGCGCACCACGATCGTGACAGCCCGCTGGACTGCTGGGCGGCGTTCACCGTGGCCCAGCGCCTTCAGCCCGGTGATCAGCGTGTCGCTGACGCCGCTGTTCGTGATGTCCACGTTCGGGTGCTCGCCGCCGACGTTGGTGCTGGGGCTGTTGGCCGCGCCGAAATCGACCATCGACGTGGGCCTGTTGCGCGTCCATGCCTCAGTCGAGCAACCCCGACCAGCGTCTTGCCCACGGATTGATGATGGTCGAGCCGCCGGGCGAGCCGGTGTCATCAGGAAGTCACCGCGCTGGCCGCCGCTCTGCGTGAACACCAGCGTGGGTTACATCGAACTGCGCGGGCGTTTGCCGGCGGCCACGCGGCTGGCGATCGGAGCACCCCGGCCGCGTCAGCGGGCGCGGCCGAGAAATCGATGAGCTGGTTGTCTGGATGAAGCTGCCCTTGGCCATGTGGAAGGCCCCAAAGCCCGATTCCACCGTGGTGGTCATGGTGACCACATTGCCCTGGCCATCCACCACCGACAGGTGAGTGGTGCCGTTCTCGGCAATGGGTGGCGAGCGCCCAGCGGCACGGCACCCAGGTCGCCCGGTTGTGCGGTGCCCAGGCTCTTGGTCAGGGCTGATCAACGCGGCGCTGCTTCAGGTAGGTGGCGTCCAGCATCTTGGCCAGCTGCCGCCAGGCAATGGAACGAAATCCGTCGGCGGCCACGCACTTGTCGCGGTCGGCATAGGCCAAACGTTGGGCCTTGCTGACCTGGTGCACGCCCATCACGGGCAGCTGCCATTGATGTCCATGGCGGTGGGGGCTTGTGCGGTGCAAGGTCGAAGTTGGACAGATGCCCAGGGTCTGCGCCACCGCGATGCCGCCGGACGACGGCGGCCCCATGCCGCATTGACCTGATAGCCGCGGTAGTTGCGCACACCGCGTCGCGCTTCTTGGCGCGGAGGCCGCCAGGTCGGCGAACGTGGTCAGCCCGGCGTGATGCCGCCCGTGGCGTCGCCGATCTTGTCTATGATGTCCCGCGCGATGGGCCGGTGTGGAAGGCGTTGATGCCGCCATCGGCGATGGCCTTGAAGGTGGCGCCACGCGGGGCTTCGAGCAAGGTGCCGGCGGTCTCGCCGGTGCCGTCGGCATTGAGGAAGTGGCCTGGCGTCGGGGTCGCGCGTGAGCGAGGTGGCTGACCCGGCGATGGACGCGGCCATGCGCGGGCTGATCTTGAAGCCGTCGGTGGCGATCTGATGGCCGGGTCGAACAACCTTCCAGCTCAGCTTGCCGGCGTCCTTGTGGGCGGTGTCTGGCATCTGCAGCACGCCGGGCGTGCCGATGCGAGCGGTGCGACGCGCGCGCATTGGGCTGGGGCGTGGTTTGTTGCGTGGCACTGATCCAGCGCAGGTAGTCTCGGCGGCGGCGGCCGGCGCGGTTTCGCGGCCATCGTAGGACATCACCGTCTTGGCCTTGGCGTCGTAGTGCAGCCGGAAGGCGCCGCCTCCGATGCCCGACGATTGCGGCTCCACCAGATTCAGCACCATCTGCACGGCCACCGCCGCGTCCACGGCGCTGCCGCCTTTCTTCAGCACGTCGCAGCCGGCCTTGGTGGCCAGCGGGTTGTTGGCCACCACCATGAAGCTGCGCGATGGCACAGCAGCCTTGCTGGCAAAGCCGGTGGCGATCTCGGGCGCACTGTTCTCGCCCGGCGTGCCGGGGTTGTAGACCACGCCGCTCGGCGAGGTCTGCAGGCAGGCATTGGCCGTGACCTCGTCGTCGCCGCCACAGCCGGCCGGGCCGGCGGCCAGCAGTGCCGGCAGCAGGGCCGGCCAGCGTTGCATCCATGGTCTCGTCGGGGTCTTGGGGCTCATGCGCGGTCCTCACGTCGGCGGCGCCGCAGCAGCGCAGCGCTGCGGCGGGTTGATGTGTTCCGCATTGGGCATCGCCACCGCTCGAGCGACAAGCCGGGCATACCCGCCGGGCCACGCCCGGGTTGCCCGCCAGTCGGCGCGCAGTGCACTCGCTCGCGCCGCCGATCGCACGACGAGGCCGCCATGCCGATCGGGGGTGGCGGCCAGGTCAGCCGGGCAGGCGCGCCGGCTTCACGCGCCAATCGCGGAACACATCGATGTCCACGCCGTCGGGGTAGTTCAGCAGCCCGGGCTTGTGGCCCTTGACGCCCAGCTCGCCGTATTGCCAGATGATGGCCTTGGTCTGCCGGTCGACCACGATCACGCGAGTCGTGCAGGTCGTCGACGATCAGGATGTCGCCGGTGTCGGGCAGCTCGCGCGCGATGGACGGATGGTCCAGCGCCTTGTCGCCGTCCTTTTTGACGGCGTATTCCAGGTGGGTTTGCCGGTGGCGGGGTCGAAGATCACCACGCGGCCGGGTTTGCTGAAGTCGGCCACGATCACCCGCTTGCCGTCCACGGTGGGAAAGGCATCGGACGGATAGCGGATGTTGGGCGGACGCACGCTCCACAGCACCCGGCGTTCGCGCGTGATGCGCGAGATCCAGGCGTCGGTGATCTCGCTGACCAGGATGTCGCCGTTGGCCATCGGCGTGGCGCTGTTGGGCCAGGCCAGTTGCTGCGGTGGCTTGTGCTTGCACTGGCCGGGTTGGCCCCATTGCGTGACCACCGCGTTGGTCTTGGGGTCGATGATCAGCACACGGCAATTGCGGATGTCGGCGGTGAGAACTTGCCGTCGTCGAGCAGGCGTGAGTCATCGGGGTAGTTGAGCAGGCTGTCTGCTGCCGCGGCGGTCGGGCACGCCGTAGGTCCAGGTCACCACCTTCTCCGTAGTCGACGATGTGCAGGTCGAAGTTGTCCCCCCCGCTCACCGCCAGCCGGCTTGCCGTCGGCCGAGAGAAGTTCACGTCCTCGTTGCCGCGGTAGTAGGCCAGGCTGGGAGGGGAATTCCCAGACGATGCGCTTGTCCGGCGCCACTTCGATCAGGCGGTTGTTGCGCCGGTCGGCGATGACGATCGGGTAGGGCAGCGGCTTGCCCCACGAGGCCACGGGCTTGGCGCGGTTGCCAGTGACCGGGGGGATGGGCAAGGGCGCGACGCCGCTGGAGACAATGCCCGCGCCCAGCATCTCGGCCGTCACCTGCGGCCACGCCTGGCGCCTTGGGCGCCTGGCGCATTGTCAGCCTTGGTGCCTCTGGCGCCCTGGTCGGCAGGGCGCGACCGCGCTGGCCGGAGCGGCCGGGTCGGCGGCCCAGGTCAGGGGCCGGCATGGCCAGGATGGCTGCGAGCGCAAGGCCCAGGGACGGGCGGGGTGTGACGGTGAAGGCAATGGGTGGACGACATGCGCAGGGTGCGAATCGGTGGATGAAGCCGGCAATTATGCCCCATCGCCCCGGCGGCCTGCGTTGATGGCCCGCAAGCGCCGCGGCATTGGCTGCGCCACGGCGCCGAATCAGCCGCCTTCGCTCACCACCCGGCCATGCAAGGGCCGCACCGGCCGCGCATTGGGTGGAAACAAGGCCTTCAGCTGGGCCAGCTGCGCTGCAGACAGCGTGAGCGGCTGCTTCATCACCAGCCACACCACGCCCTCGGTGAAAGGCGGCGCAGTGAGCGAGCCGTCGTAGCGGTAGTGGGCGGTGGATCGGGGCAACAGGCGCGAGGGGTCGAACAAGCTGGCGGCCAGCGTCTGCTCGGGCAGGCCGCGGGTCGGCATCCTGGGCAGCAGCTCGGATAACGCGGTGTTGGGCTCACCCAGCCGGAACAGCAGCACCAGCGACACCAGTTGCCCTGACGCGCCCTTGTGCAGCAGGTGCACCGCCACGGGGAAGTCCTCGCCGTTCAGGCGGTCGCCACCGGGCGTGTGGAAGTGGAATTGCTGCAGCGTGAGTGCCTCGCGGCCGAGCAACAGCCGGCTGCCGTTGCGGTAGCGCACGCGCACCGTGTGGCCGTCGTTGACGATGCGCAGGGGCTCGGGCTTGTACTGGAAGCCGAGCATGGCGCCGCTCTGGCGTTGTGCGCTGGTGATGTCCACCGGCGACTGGCGCTGGCCGCTGCCGCACAGCGTCCATTCCGCGCGCATGCGGGCCCATTGCTCGGGGCCGTACTCGCCGCTGTATTGCCAGGCCGGGCCGGTGGCGGCTGGTGCGACGCCACAGCAGGCCAGCAAGGCAGCGCCACCCAGACCAGGATCGGATGAGAGGAGATTCGCCGCGGCGCCATGCTGCGCACAGCGCATGGCCGGCGCCATCAGATGGTCCGGATCACGCTCGGGTGCTCATTGCCGCTCTCGGCGGCTGCACCTCGCCGGCCGGCCCAGGATCTGCCGCACGTTGGCGGCTTCGCGCACGAAGGGGATGCGGGGAAGTGCTCGCGCCGGGTCGAAGCGGAACATGGCGTTGCCGCCCCAACCGCTCACCCAGACCATGTCGCGCTCGTCCACTAGACGGCGTAGGGCGCGGCTGGTCGCCGGGCAGCTTCCACCTTCCAGCGGCCGCTGGCCGGGTCGGCATCGACAGGTTGCCCGACATCCACTCGCTCACCCAGATGCGGCCACTGCTGTCGCTCCAGACCCGGCGCGCACCCTGCTGGCGGCTGCACCCGTGGATTCGCCGGTCTTGCGGTCGTGCGCGCGATGAACGAACCCGCCAACGAGCACCACCAGATGTCGCCCCTGGGCGTGGCGCAGATGCCGTAGGGCCGCGCCCACCGGGCGCGTCCTTCGACCGCACCGCGCCTTCGAGGCAATTCCCGACACACCGCTCTGGCCGGTGAACCGTCACCGGCGCCGTCGAAGGCGCCGGTGTTCAGGTTGGCATAGGGCGTGCCGGGGGGCAGCGGAAAGGCGCGCAGGCTGCGGTCCGGGCCAGCCCACGCGCACGATGGCCTGCAGGCGCCGATGCGTGATCCAGGCGGCGCCATCGGGGCGGCGATCACGCCGTGCGGCGACGAGCGCTGGCGCGATCATCGGCCTGGCCGCTGCGCGGGTCGATCCAGCCCAGGTGGCCGCTGCGTTGCGCGGTGAACCACACGCCGCCGTCGGGTGCCGGTGCGGCGTCGTGAATGCCGGTGCGCTGCGGCGTGCGCAGCGGCCAGGACTGCATGCCCACCGGCGCGGGCTGGGCGTGCGCCGTGGCCGCAAGGCTCAGCGCGGCGCTGCCCAGTCCCAACTGGAGGAGGTCGCGGCGGGTGAGGGTACTCACGGGGATCTCCTTCCATTGCGATCGTCGGCGGCGGTGCCGGTGCTCATGGGGGGTGGAGCGGGCTCAGGCCAGGATGATCCGGTCGATCAAGGCCAGGGACGGCGGCGCCGACGGGCCGATCGTGATGGCCGCCGCGGCGCTGCGCATGGCCGCCCTCGGCCGCGTCAACGCCGGCGGCATGCACGCGCAACAGTGGTTCGCCTGCCCTCACCCATTGTCCGAGTGGACGGATGTGGCTGAAGCCCACTCGAGGGTCGACGGCGTCGGCGGCACGCTGCCGGCCACCGCCAAGGGCCACCACCGCGAGGCCGAGCGCGCGGGTGTCGGGGGCGGCGACGAAGCCAGCGCCGGGCGCCAGCAGATCGCGCTGCACAGGTGCCGTGGCCATGCCAGCGCCACCTGCCGCCAACACATCGCGCGGGCCGCCCAGGTCGGCCACCATGCGCGCAAAGGCTTCGGCGGCGCGGCCGCTGCTCAGGGTCAGTTCGGCTTGGGCTGTTGCGGCGGCCAGGTCCTTGGCCAGTCCCCCCAGCAGCAAGGCATGCGCCGCGAGCGCCAGGGTCAGCGCCAGCAGGTGGGGCTCACGCGATGCGCCAGTGAGGAAGTCGATCGCCTCCTGCGTCTCCAGCGCATTGCCGGCGGTGGTGCCCAGCACCTGGTTCATGTCGGTGACCAACGCGGTGGCGGGCAGGCCCAGGCCGCTGGCCACACGCACGAGGTTGCCGGCCAGCGTGCTGGCCTCGTCGCGGCTGGCCATGAACGCGCCATTGCCCCACTTCACGTCGAGCACCAGGCCTTGCAGGCCGGCGGCGAGTTTCTTGCTCAGGATGCTGGCGGTGATCAGCGGCACCGACTCCACTGTAGCGGTGACATCGCGCACCGCGTACAGCCGTCGGTCGGCCGGGGCCAGGTTGGTGCCGGCGCCGACGATGGCACAGCCGCAGTCGCGCAGCACGCCGAGCAGCTGCTCGCGCGGCGGGTCGATGCAGTAGCCGGGCAGGGCCTGCAGCTTGTCCAGCGTGCCGCCGGTGTGGCCCAGCCCGCGGCCCGAGATCATCGGTACCACGGCGCCGCAGGCGGCGAGCATGGGTGCCAGCATCAGGCTCACCTTGTCGCCGACGCCGCCGGTGGAGTGCTTGTCCAGCACCGGGCCGCTGCGGCCCAGCGCTTGCCACTGCAGCACTTCGCCAGAATGCGTCATGGCGCGCGTCAGCGCCACGCCCTCCTCGGGTGACATGCCGCGCAACAGGATGGCCATGGCCAGCGCGGCCACCTGTCCCTCGCTCCAGCCGCCGTCGACCAGGCCTTGCACGAAGGCGCCGATCTGGGCCTCGCTCAGCGCCAGGCCGTCGCGCTTGGTGCGGATGATCTCGGTGACGAGCATGCAGCGCAGCGCCTAAGACATCACTTGTAGGTCACGGCGGAGCCGGGCTCGTAGTCCGCCACCTTCAACGGGCTGCGGGCGGCGATGTAGCCGCGCAGCACGTCGGCATCGACGAAGCCTGAATCGACGTAGCCAGGGTGTCTGGTGAGCACCGGGTAACCGTCGCCGCCGGTGGCGGTGAAATTGGTGATGGTCAGGCGATAGCTGCGCCTGGGGTCGAGCGGCTGGCCGGCGATGCGCGTGTCCACCAACTGGCCGCCCTCGATGCGCATCTGCACACCAGCGGTCTGCGGGAAGGCGCCCGGAGCCCGGCTCATCTTCGCGGCCGCCTGCAGGTAGGCGAGCAGATCGTTGCCGGGCAGGGTGACCACGGCCACGGTGTTGCCGAAGGGCTGCACCTTGAGCACGTCGCGGTAGCTGATGTTGCCGGCGGGCAGCGAATCGCGCACACCGCCGGAATTGACCAGCGCCACGTCGGCGCCGGTCTTGTCGATCATCGCGCGGGCCACCATCACGCCCAGGTTGGTGGGCTGCTTGCGCACGCGCGCGCGGTCGCCATCGAGCGCGCCGTCGCTGCTGCCCACGGGCGCGCTCAGCCGCGCCTCGCCATTGGCCTGGAAGGGCTGCAGGAAGGCGCGCACAGCCGGGTCTTGCGGGATCAGCTCGGTGTAGGGCGCCTTCTTGCCGTCGGCCTGTTTCTTCATCAGGTTGACGGGGATGAGCTGGTACTTCACCAGCTCGATCTTGCGTTCGGCGCTAGAGCCAGCTATCACGAAATCAGCACGTCCAACGTATTTGCCCCACTCGTGCGCCTGCACGATCCAGGTGCCGTTTTGGCGGTCGGGCGCGCACGCCTGGCCGGGCACGTAGGCCTCGTTGCGCTGATTCTCGGCAGCCATGCACACGGGGTTCTGGCTGTGGCCGCCCACGATGAGGTCCAGGCCTCTCACCTGGCGCGCCATCTCCACGTCGCCAGGGGCGTTCACGCCGCGATTGCCATCGGGGTAATGGCCCATGTGCGTGGCGGCGATCACCATGTCGGCCTGGCCGCGCAGCTCGGGCAGCAACTTGGCGGCTTCGTCGGCAGGCTTTCGGAACTCGATGCCGGCGATGTTGGCCGGCAACACCATCTTCTGCGTGTCGTCGGTGGTCAGGCCCATCACTGCGATCTTGTAGCCGCCGCGCTCGAACACCGCGTAGGGCTGGAACATGCGCTGGCCGTCTTTGTAGATGTTGGCGGCCAGCAGCGGGTAGTTGACCCAGGTGCGCTGCTTGGCCAGCACGGCGGGCGGCTTGTCGAACTCGTGGTTGCCCACGGCGCTGGCGTCGTAGCCGAGCAGGTTCATGCCTTTGAAGTCGGGCTCGGCATCCTGCAGGTCGCTCTCGGGCACGCCGGTGTTGACGTCGCCGCCATCGAGCAACAGGGTCTGGCCGCCCGAGGCGGCCACCTCGGCGCGGATCCGGTCGATCAGCGTCTTGCGCGCGGCCATGCCGTACTCGCCGTCGGCATTGGTCCAGAAACGGCCGTGGTGGTCGTTGGTGTGCAGGATCGTGAGCTTGAGCGGCGCGCGCGGCGCCAGGCTGGCGCAACTGCCGAGCAGGGCGGCCAGGGCCAGGCTGGCCGGGCCGGCCCAACGGCGTGCGATGGCCACTGCAGCGGATCGCACGGGGCCCTGGTCGGCGCGCGCGGGGCAGGTCGAGGCGGAAGGTGTCATGGCAGCGAATTCCGGAAGTCGCTCACTTGGTGAGGAAGGCCAGCACGCGGTCGGCGAACTTGCCATAGGGCGGCATGATGAACTTCATCGACGACCAGCGCGCCTGGTAGAACACCGGTCGCAGCTTGCTGAAGGTGTCGAAACCTTCCTTGCCGTGGTAGTGGCCCATGCCCGATTCGCCCACGCCGCCGAAGGGCAGGTCGTGCTGGCCGACGTGGAACAGCGCGTCGTTCACCGACACGCCGCCCGACATCACCCGATCCAGCAGCATCTGCACCGTGGCGCCGTCGTGGCTGAAGGGGTAGATGGCCAAGGGGCGCGGGCCGGCGTTCACGGCGTTGATCACCTCGTCCAGGCGCTGGTAACCGCGGATGGGCAGGATGGGGCCGAAGATCTCGCGTTGCATCAGCGCGCAGTCGGCTGGTGCGTCCAGCACGATGTGCGGGGCGATCTTGCGCGTGCTGCGGTCGAAGGGCTGGCCCGGGATCAACGGGATCAGCTTGGCGCCGCGCGCGCTGGCCTCGTCCATGGCCGCGAGCAGGCGGTCGAACGAACGCTGGTCGATGATCGAGGTGAAGTCCGGGCTGGCCAGCGTCGGGTAGCGCGCGCTGACGATTTCGCCGGCGGCCTGCACGAACTCGCCGATCTTGGCCGTGGGCATGAACAGGTGGTCCACCGTGGTGCAGATCTGACCAGCGTTCAGGCACTTGACGAACAGGATGCGCTCGGCCGCCTGGCGCACCGCGTAGTCGTCGCACAGGATGGCCGGGGCCTTGCCACCCAGCTCGAGCGTGACGGGGCACAGGTTCTGCGCGGCGGCGGCCATCACCGCGCGGCCGGTGGTGCCCGAGCCGGTGAACAGCAGGTGGTCGAAGTGCAGCCTCGAGAACTCGATGCCGACGCCACCGGTCTCGTCGAAGAACTGCAGCTTCTCGGGTGGGAAGTAGGCCGGAATCTTCTCGATCAGCAGCCGCGCCAGGTGGCGCGAGTTCTCGCTCATCTTCACCATCGCGCGGTTGCCGGCGGCGAAGATGTAGCTCAGCGGCACGAAGCTCAGGTTGACCGGGAAGTTCCACGGCACGATCACGCCCACCACCCCCAGCGGCTGCGGGATCACGCGGTTGCGGGCGCCGAAGAAGTTGCGCAGGTCCACGCCGCGGCGCTGCGGCTTCATCCAGCGGCGCAGGTGCTTCTGCACATGGTCCACGCCGTCGATGGCCGGGAACATCTCGGCCAGCAGGGTCTCGTGGCGCGAGCGGTGGCCGTAGTCGGCGCTGATGGCTTCGCAAAGGGCCAGCTTGTTCTCGCGCAGGAAGCGCTGCAGCGTGCGCAGGTCGGCGCGGCGCTCGTCCAGCGTGGGCACCGGATGGGCCAGGTAGGCTTGGCGCTGCAGGTCCAGGCCGGTTTGGAGCGTGCGGGACAACTCGGTGTCCAGCAGGTGGCGGGCGGCGGTCAGGTCGTTCATGGCGGTCCCAGGCTAGGGCATTGCGGATGCAACGCTGCATCGTAACGTTTTGGCGCCCCAGCGGCGTTCGGCGCGACCCTGCCGCGGACTGGCCGCGGACAGCCCCAGGCCGGCGCTGTCGCCTTGGCGACGATCGGGTTGACGGCAATTGACAGACCTGCGCGCCTGAATGGCAATGGAGGCCGCCGAATCACGCACCGCCGCACAAGGAATCTGCATGAGAGCCGCCGTCCTGCACGCCCCGAAGACCCCGATGACGATCGAGGACGTGGCCATCGAGAAACCCAAGCGCCGCGAGGTGCTGGTGCGCACGGCCGCCGCCGGCCTGTGCCACAGCGATCTGCACTTCATCGAGGGCTCGTACCCGACCCCGGTGCCGGTGGTGCTGGGCCACGAATCGGCCGGCATCGTCGAGGCCGTGGGTGAGGACGTGAGCTACCTCAAGCCCGGGGACCACGTGATCAGCTGCCTGTCGGTGTTCTGCGGGCACTGCGAGTTCTGCCTCACCGGCCACCTGTCGATCTGCCAGACGCCGGAGGTGAAGATGCTGCCCGGCAAGGCCAGGCGCCTGACCTGGAAAGGCGGCCAGCACCTGAACCAGTTCCTCAACCTCTCGTCCTTTGCCGAGCAGATGGTGGTGCATGAGAACGCCCTGGTGAAGGTGCGCGAGGACATGCCGCTCGACCTGGCCGCCCTGATCGGCTGCAGCGTGATCACCGGCTACGGCGCGGTGGCGCACACCGCCAGGATCGAGCCCGGCAGCACGGTGGCGGTGTTCGGTGCCGGGGGCATCGGCCTGGCCACCATCAACGCCGCGGCCATCGCCGGGGCCGGGCGCATCATCGCGGTGGACCTCGATCCGTTCAAGCTGAACCTGGCCAAGGCCTTCGGCGCCACCGATGTGATCGATGCCAACGAGGGCGACACCGTCAAGCGACTGGTCGATCTGTCCAACGGCGGCGTGCACTACTCGTTCGAGTGCATTGGCCTGAAGAGCACCGCCGAGCAGTCCTTCAGCTGCCTGCGCTCGGGCGGCACGTCCACCCTCATCGGCATGATCCCGGTGGGCACCAAGATCGAGTTGCATGGCGTGGATTTCCTGCGCGAGCGCAAGATCCAGGGCTGCATGATGGGCAGCAACCGCTTCCGCATCGACATGCCGCGGCTGATCGACTTCTACCTGCAGGGCCGGCTCAAGCTCGACGAGATGGTGTCTGCCCGCATCCAGCTCGAGCAGATCAACGAAGGCTTTGCTGCGCTCAAGCAAGGCGGCGTGGCCCGCAGCGTGATCGTGTTCGATCATTGATGCCCCCCGGATCCGCAGCCGACCCCCCACCCGACTCCCGCACCCGACCAACCACCTCGCGCAAGAGACCGCCCCATGCCCAAAGTCACCTTCATCACCCACCAAGGCGCCACGCACGAAGTGAGCGTCCCCTCTGGCACCACGCTGATGCTGGCGGCCGTGGACAACGGCGTGCCCGGCATCGATGGCGATTGCGGCGGCCAGTGCGCCTGCGCCACTTGCCATGTCTTCGTGGACCCGGCCTGGGCCGCGCGCGTGGGCGGGCGCAGCGAGCGCGAGGACGACATGCTGAACTTCGCCGCCGAGCTGCGCGACAGCTCGCGCCTGGCCTGCCAGATCACGCTCACCGACGAACTGGACGGCCTGGTCGTCCACATGCCAGAAGGGCAGCATTGACGGCCATGCCCACCGGTCGGCACGCCAGCCGCCCTGCAGCGATCACCACCGACATTCGAGGACCGACATGAGCGCCACCATCACCATTGACACTGCCAAGCAAGACGCCGCCCGTGCCGCCGTGCAGGCCGCGCCGCTGGCCAGCCTGGACCCGGTCAACGCCCAGCTGTTCGTGGACGACACCGTGGGCCACGTCTTTGCGCGCCTGCGTCGCGAAGACCCGGTGCACTACACCGCCGAAAACGCGATCGTGGGCCCGTACTGGTCGGTGACCAAGTACCAGGACATCATGCATGTGGACACCCACCCCGACCTGTTCTCGTCGGAGTGGTCGCTGGGCGGCATCACGCTGCTCAACCCGCCGCCGGGCGAGCAACTGCCCATGTTCATCGCGATGGACCCGCCCAAGCACGACGACCAGCGCAAGGCGGTGAGCCCCATCGTTGCGCCGGGCAACCTGGCCAACATGGAGGTGCTGATCCGCGAGCGCACCTGCAAGGTGCTGGACAGCCTGCCACGCAACGAGACCTTCGATTGGGTCGACAAGGTGTCGATCGAGCTCACCACACTGATGCTGGCCACGCTGTTCGACTTTCCGCTCGAAGACCGGCGCCTGCTCACCTGGTGGTCCGACGTGTCCACGATGAACAAGGCGGTGGACCCCAACGCGCTGGGCCCGGCCGAGCGCATGGCCGAGCTGGGCAAGATGCTGGGCTACTTCACCAAGCTGTGGAACGAGCGCGTGAACGCGCCGCCCCGCACCGATCTGGTCTCGATGCTGGCGCACGGCCCGGCGACGCGCAACATGCCGCCGATGGAGTTCATGGGCAACCTCGTGCTGCTGATCGTGGGTGGCAACGACACCACGCGCAACTCGATGACCGGCGGCTTGCTGGCCTTGTCGCAGAACCCCGACCAGTTCGCCAAGCTGCGCGCCAACCCCACGCTGATCGACAGCATGGTGCCCGAGATCATTCGCTGGCAGACGCCACTGGCCTACATGCGCCGCACCGCGGCGGTGGACAGCGAGCTCGGTGGCAAGCAGATCAAGAAGGGCGACAAGGTGGCCATGTGGTACCTGTCGGGCAACCGCGACGACACCGCCATCGACCAGCCCGACCGGTTCATCATCGACCGCGCCCGCCCGCGCCAGCACCTGTCCTTCGGCTTCGGCATCCACCGCTGTGTGGGCAACCGCCTGGCCGAGATGCAGCTGAAGATCCTGTGGGAGGAGATCCTCCATCGCTTCCCGGTGATCGAGGTGATGGGCCCACCCACGCGCGTGCGCTCCAGCTTCGTGCGGGGCTACACGCACCTGCCGGTGCGCATTCCCGGCTGACGCCGGGTTCGGGCCTGGTCGTGCTTCGGGTGGGCCTGGCGCCTGCCATGCCTTTGCGCTCTGGAGAACCTGCCATGACATTGTCCAGACGCACGGCGTTGACCCTGTCCTTCGCCGCCCCCATGGGCTGGGCCCTGGGGGCATCGGCGCTGGCCCAGCCGAGCTGGCCCGCCAAGCCTTTGCGCCTGCTGGTGGGCTACAGCCCGGGCGGCGCGGTGGACGTCATCGCGCGGGCGCTGGCGCAGCCGCTCGCGGCCGCGCTGGGCCAGCCGGTGATCGTGGACAACCGGCCGGGCGGCGGCACCAACATCGCCAACCGCGCGCTCATCGACAGCGCGCCCGATGGCCACACGCTGATGCTGGTGGCCAACGCCATCGCAGCCAACCCCTCGCTGTACCAGCCGCCGCCCTACGACATGGCGCGCGACATCACGCCCGTCTCGCTGGTGGGCCGCGTGCCGGTGGTGCTGGCGGCCAACGCCCAGAGTGAGGTGAATTCGGTGGCGCGGCTGGTGGCGCTGTCCAAGGCCAAGCCGGGTTCGGTGAATTTCGCGACACCGGGCAATGGCTCCACGCCGCACCTGGCGCTGGAGCTGTGGGCACACGCCGCGGGCATCGTGCTCACGCACGTGCCCTACAAGGGCGGTGCGCAGGCCTTGAACGATGCGATCGCCGGGCATGTGCAGACGGTGGCGGTGAACGCGCTCGAAGTGCAGCCGCATGTGCGCAGCGGCAAGCTGCGCGTGCTGGCGGTGCTGAGCCCGGTGCGCACGCCCATCTTTCCTGACACACCGACGATGGCCGAGTCGGGCTACCCGGGCTTCGAAGCCTCGGTCTGGTACGGCGTGATCGGGCCGGCCGGCCTGCCCGCCGCCGTGGTGACGCGCCTGCATGCCGAGGTGCAGCGCGCATTGGCCTTGCCTGAGGTGCGCGACCGCGTGCTGGCCGCGGGCGGCGAAGTGTTGCCCGGGTCGGTGGAGCTGTTCAGCAGCCTGCTGAACCGCGAGCGCGCCCGCTACGAAAAGCTGATCCGCGAAGCGCGCATCCAGCCGGACTGAGGCATGCGTGAAACCTCGCAATCCCGTCGCCGGGCGTGGTTGACCTGCCTCGCCGGCTCGGCCTGCCTGGCCCCGTTGGCCGCGGCTCAGGGCAGCAAGCCGATCCGCCTGATCGTGCCCTTCACGCCTGGCGGCAGCACCGACATCCTGGCGCGAGCCATCGCCCCGAAGCTGGCACTGGCCCTGGGCCGCACCGTGCTGATCGACAACAAGCCCGGCGCGGGCGGCTCGCTCGGCGCCACCGAAGCGGCCAAGGCCGAGCCCGATGGCAGCACGCTGCTGATGGGCCACATCGGCACCTTGGCCGTGAACCCGGCGATGTACCCCAGGCTGGGCTACGACCCGGTGAAGAGCTTTGCCCCGGTGGCCTGGGTGGCGCGCGTTCCCAACGTGCTGGTGGTGAACGCGGAATCGCCGGCGCGCAACCTGGCCGAGTTCGTGGCGCTGGCCAAGGCCAACCCCGGGCGGCTCACCTACTCGTCCGGTGGCAACGGCAGCGCCGCGCACATGACCTTCGAGTACTTCAAGCTGCGCACCAAGGTGTTCATGCTGCACATTCCGTACCGCGGCTCGGCACCGTCCATCACCGACCTGATCGGACGACAGGTGGACGCCACCTTCACCGGCGCGCCGGCCCTGTTGCCGCACATCAAGAGCGGCCGGTTGCGGGCGCTGGCGGTGTCCAGCCTGACGCGGCTGCCCAGCCTGCCCGAGGTGCCGACGGTGGCCGAGAGCGGCTACGCCGGCTTCGAAGCCGACCAGTGGTACGGCGTGGTCGCCCCCGCCGGCACCCCCGCCGATGTGGTGAACCGCCTCAACGCCGAGATCAACAAGGCCCTGGCCCTGCCGGACGTGGCGCACCAGCTGGCGCTGGAAGGTGCCGAGCCCCGACCCGGGCCGCCGCAGGCCTTTGCCGAAATGATTGCCCGCGAAATTCCGCGCTGGCGCGAGGTGGTGCGCGTGGGCCAGATCAAGCCCGACTGAGGCGCCGCTGCAAACCGAGGAGCACACGATGTTGAACCCGATGATGTCTCGCCGCACCCTGGTGCTCGACGCCACAGCACTGATCGGCGCCTTGGCCATCTGGGGCGCCGCCCAAGCACAGGTGCCTGCGCCCAAGACCGAAGTGATGTGGCTGGGGCAGGCCGCATTCAAGATCACCACGCCGGGCGGCAAGGTGATCGTCACCGACCCCTGGTTGCGCACCAACCCGCTCACGCCGCCCGAGTACCGCAAGCTCGAAGCCTTCGGCAAGATCGACGTGCTGCTGGTCAGCCATGGCCATTTCGACCACATCGCCGATGCGCCGGCCCTGGCGCAGATGTACAACGTGCCGCTGCGCGGACCGGGCGATCTGGCGCAGTCGGCGATGACCTTGGGCATGCTGCCCGCCGCGCTGCTGCCGCGCATGAACAAGGGCGGCACGGTCTCGCCCGCGCCAGGCATCCAGGTGACGGCGGTGCATGCCGAGCATTCGTCGATCCTCGTCTGGCGCAACCCCGTCACCGACAAGGATGAGACGCATCCTGGTGGCGAACCCGTGGGCTGGATCATCGAGCTGGAGAATGGCTTTCGCATCTACCACGCGGGCGACACGGCGGTGTTCGGCGACATGAAGTACATCGGCGAGCGCTACAAGCCCGACTTGGCCTTGGTGCCCATCGGCGGCAACTTCACGATGGACCCGGTCGACGCCGCCTGGGCGGTGAAGGAGTGGCTCAAGCCCAAGGCTGTGATCCCCATGCACTACGGCACCAACCCGCTGGCCAAGGGCACGGCCAAGCAGTTCGTCGAGGCCATGGGCGACAGCGCCGTGAAGGTGATCGTGGCGGTGCCAGGGCAGGGCATCGGGTTCTGATGTCGGCGCGCAGGGCAAGGCGCAGCCCGGGTCGCCTGTCGCGCCGGCAGGCGCTCGGCTGGCTGGGATTGGGGCTGAACGCGAGCCTGGGCGCGCAGACGCGCTTTCCCGAGCACACGATCACACTGGTGGTGCCCTTCGCGCCCGGCGGCATCGCCGACCTCACTGCCCGCGCGGTGGCCGAGAGCATGGCCCGCACGTTGGGCCAGGCGGTGGTGGTGGACAACCGGCCCAGCGCGGGCAGCATCGTGGCCTCGCAGCTGGTGGCTGCGGCCAAGCCCGATGGCCACACGCTGCTGTTGATGAGCAACAGCCACGCCGTGAGCGTTTCGCTGTTCAAGAAGCTCGCCTACGACCCGCTGAAGGACTTTGCACCGATCTCGATGCTGGGCTCGTTCGACCTGGGCCTGTTCGTGCCTGCCAACTCGCGCTTTGCCGGCTTGCAGGCGCTGCTGAGTTTTGCCAAGGCCAACCCGGGCAAGCTCAACATTGGCACCATCGCGGTGGGCAGCACCCAGCACCTGGCGGCCAAGCTGTTCGAGACGCGGGCCGGCATCGACGCGCTGGTGGTGCCCTACAAGGGTTCCCCGGCGGTGTTGACGGCGTTGCGCAGCGGCGAGGTGGACCTGGCTTTCGAAATCACCGGCCCCATGCTGCCGCAACTTCAGGCCGGCGCCGTGCGTGCGCTGGCGGTGACTTCGCAGCAGCGCAACCCGGCACTGGCGCAAGTGCCCACCGTGCAAGAGGGCGGCGTGGCGGGCTACGCCGTGTCCTCGTGGAACGCGCTGGCCGCTCCAGCGGGCACGCCTTCGGCGGTGGTGGAGCAGCTCAACCGCGCGGTGCGCGAGGCCATGGCCTCACCTGCCGTGCAGCAGCGCCTGGGGGCGCTGGGCATGCGCCTGGGCGCCGGCACGGCTGCCGAGATGCTGACGTGGATGGACGCTGAAATCAAGCGTTGGGCGCAGGTGATTCGCCAGGCCAGGATCGAGCCGGAATGAACGCAGCCACAATGCCCTGAGCCATCGCGCAGGCCTATTCCCACATGGAAGTCCAGTTCACCGACGAGATCGAGCAGCTCAAGCTGGGCGCGGGCCAGACCTTCCATGGCGAAGGCATCCTGGCCATCACCAAGGCGCTGCTGCAATCGGGCGTGGCCTACATCGGCGGCTACCAAGGGGCACCGGTGTCGCACCTGCTGGACGTGATGGTGCAGGCGCGGCCCTATGTGGACACGCTGGGCGTGCACGTGGAGCCTTGTTCCAACGAGGCCTCGGCCGCGGCGATGCTGGGCGCATCGATCCACTACCCGCTGCGCGGCGCGGTGACCTGGAAGAGCATCGTCGGCACCAACGTGGCGGCCGATGCGCTGAGCAACCTGGCCTCGCCGGGCGTGATCGGCGGCGCGCTGATCGTCGTCGGCGAGGACTATGGCGAAGGCGCCAGCGTGATCCAGGAGCGCACCCACGCCTACGCCGCCAAGAGCACGCTGCTGCTGCTGGACCCGCGCCCCGAGCTGGGCAACATGGTGAAGCTGGTGGAGCATGCCTTTGCGATGAGCGAGGCCAGCAACATGCCCGCCATCCTGGAGCTGCGCATCCGCGCCTGCCATGTGCGCGGCAGCTTCGTCTGCCAGGACAACGTCGCGCCGCGCGTGTCCACCCAGCACCTGATCGCCGAGCCGGCCGGCTTCGACTACATGCGCCTGGCGCACCCGCCGGTCACCTTCCGCCACGAGAAGCTCAAGACCCTGCAGCGCATCCCGGCGGCGCAGCGCTACATCACCGAGCATGGCCTGAACGAGCACATTGACGGTTCGCGCCATTCGGATGTTGGGTTGATCGTGCAGGGTGGCCTGTACAACGCCTTGCAGCGCGCGCTGCAGCAGCTGGGCCTGGCCGATGCCTTTGGCGGCAGCGAGCTGTCGCAGCTGGTGCTCAACGTCACCTACCCGCTGGTGCCGGCCGAGGTGACGGCCTTCTGTGTTGGCAAGCGCGCGGTGCTGGTGGTGGAGGAGGGCAACCCCGAGTACATCGAGAAGGACATCGGCCAAGCGCTGCGGCGCGCGGAGGTGCAAACGCCCCTGCATGGCAAGGACCTGTTGCCGCCGGCGGGCGAGTACACCGTGGAGGTGATCGCTCAAGGCCTGATCCAGCTGGCCGAACGTTACCTGCCGCAGGTGGATCTGAGCGCCGCACGCGCCTGGCTGGCCGGCAACGGCGAGCGCCGGCAGGCGGTGGCGCAGGCGATGGGCGCCTTGCCCGCACGACCGCCAGGCTTTTGCGTCGGCTGCCCCGAGCGGCCGGTGTTTTCGGCGCTGAAGTTGGCGCAGCAAGCCGTCGGGCCGGTGCACATTGCCGCTGACATTGGCTGCCATGCGCTGGCCACCTTCGAGCCCTTCTCGTCGGGCCATTCCATCCTGGGCTATGGCATGAGCCTGGCCAGCCGTGCAGGCGTCTCGCCGATGATGCAGCGCCGCTCGCTGGCCATCATGGGCGATGGCGGTTTCTGGCACAACGGATTGCTCACGGGCGTGCAGGCGGCGCTGTTCAACGGCGACGACGCCGTGCTCATCATCATGAAGAACGGCTACACCTCGGCCACCGGCACGCAGGACATCCTGAACACGCCCGACGACGAGGCCAAGGCCGAGGCCGAGGCGCATGCCAACCTGCACCAGAGCCTGGCGCACAAGAACCAGTCGATCGAGGACACGCTCAAGGGCATGGGCGCGCAATGGCTGCGCGTGGTGCACACCTACGAGGTGGATGCGATGCGCCGCGTGGTGCAGGACGCGCTCACCAGCGATTTCAATGGCCTGAAGGTGATCATTGCCGAGGGCGAGTGCCAGCTCGAGCGCCAACGTCGCATCAAGCCCTGGATGGCCGGTCGCCTGAAGCGCGGCGAGCGGGTGGAGCGCGTGAAGTACGGCGTCGACGAAGACGTGTGCACCGGCGACCACGCCTGCATCCGCCTGTCGGGCTGTCCCACGCTCACACTGAAGGACAACCCCGACCCGCTGAAGGTCGATCCGGTGGCCACGGTCATCGATGGCTGCGTGGGCTGCGGCCTTTGCGGCGCGAATGCGCAGGCCGCCACGCTGTGCCCCAGCTTCTACAGGGCCGAGGTGGTGCGCTTTCCCAATTGGGGCGAGCGGCTCATCGCCCAGGCACGCGCCACCGTCACGGGCTGGCTGCGGCCGGCCGGAGGGTGAGCAGGCAATGAACCGCGCCCAACCCATCACCGTGCTGGTCGGTGCGCTTGGCGGCGAGGGCGGCGGCGTGCTGGCCGAGTGGCTGTACGACACCGCGGTGCACAGCGGCCACAGCGCGCAGGCCACGTCCATCCCCGGCGTGGCGCAGCGCACGGGCGCCACCACCTACTACATCGAGGTGTTCCCGTTGCCGAACAGCGCGTTGGGCGGTCGCCGCCCGGTGTTCAGCCTGAACGCCGTGCCGGGTGCGATCGATCTGCTGGTGTCGTCCGAACTGCTGGAGACCGTGCGCCAGATCGGCAACGGCTTTGCCAGCGCCGACCGCACGCTGGTGGTGAGCTCCAGCTCGCGCGCCCTCACCGTGGTCGAGAAGATGCACCTGGGCGACGGCCGCCTCGACGAGGCCGCGCTGCTGACCACCGTGCAGCGCCACGCCCAGGCCTGCGAGGTGCTGGACATGGCCGCACTGGCGCGTGCCAGCGGCACGGTGATCAGCGCGGTGTTGCTGGGTGCCATTGCCGCGAGCGGGCGCCTGCCCTTTGCCCGAGCGGCCTTCGAGGACGCCATCCGCCGCAGCGGCAAGGGCGTGGAGGCCAGCCTGCGCGGTTTCGCTGCGGCATTCGACGCGGTGGTCATGCGGCGCGCGGGCCAGGCGCAGGCCGAGGCGCCGATCGAGACCGCCACACGTGCGCTGCCACCCGAGCTGCGCAAGCTGTTCCCCGCGGCCACGCACGAGATCATCGCGCTGGGCCATGCCCGGGTCGTGGACTACCAGGATGATCGTTATGCCGCGTGGTACGTGCAGCGTCTGGCCAGCGTGCTCGAGGCCGAGCGAGCCGCCGACCCGTCGGGCGCCAAGGGCTGGGCGATCACCCGCGAGGCGGCCCGCTGGCTGGCGCTTTGGATGGCCTTCGACGACATCGTGCGCGTGGCCGCACTCAAGCTGCGTGCCTCGCGCACCGAGCGGGTGAGGCGCGAGGTGGCCGCGCGCGAGGACGAGATCGTCAAGCTCTTCGACCACTTCAAACCCGGCGCGCCCGAGTTGGCGGCGCTGCTGCCGGCGGGTCTGGCGCAGCGCCTGCTGGCCTGGGACGAGCGTCGCCGCGCCGCCGGGCGGGCCCCTTGGGCGATGCCCTTGAAGATCGGCACCCACACCGTGCTCGGCACGCTGGCCCTGCGCTGCGTGGCGGGGCTGAAGGGCCAGCGCCGCCGCGGCAGCCGCTTTGCCGTCGAGCAAGCCTTGATCGAGCATTGGCTGGCCGCGCTGCAGCGGGCCACGCGCGAGCACTGGGCACTGGGCCACGAGGTGGCGCAGTGTGGCCGCCTGATCAAGGGCTATGGCAGCACCAACGAGCGCGGCAAGGCCAGCCTGCTGCACCTGATCGACCATCTGGCAGCGCCTCGCGTCGGGGCCGACGCGCTGCATCGTGCCGAAGCCATCCATGCCGCCCGCGAAGCCGCACTCGGTGACGATGGCGGCCGCGCGCTGGACCAGGCACTGGCTGCGCACGGCGCGCCACCGCGGCCGCTGCGCGCGCAGCCCATCCGCTGGTTCAAGCGTCGTCCGGGTGCCGAAACGGGCGCTGCCGGCAAACCCTAGGATTTCCCTCTGCACCCCGGGGCGTGAGCGCGACCACAATGCCCTCAAACCCATCCTGGAGATTGCCCCATGAAGCGCTGCCCTGCCGCCCTCGCCCTGTCCGCCGTCCTGGTGGCTTTCGCTGCCCAGGCGCAGGACAAGCCGGTGATGCTCAAGCTGTCCAGCTGGGTGCCCGCCCAGCACGCGCTGAACCCGGCCCTTCAGGCCTGGGCCGAGGACATCAAGAAGCAGTCCGGCGGCAGCATCACCTTCTCTTTCTTCCCGGGCGAGCAACTGGGCAAGGCTTTTGATCACTACGACATGGCGCGCGACGGCATTGCCGATGCGGCCTATGTGAACCCGGGCTACCAGCCCGGGCGCTTCCCGATCTTTGCCGCTGCGTCGCTGCCGTTCCAGGTGTCCAACGCCAAGGCCGGCAGCGCGGCGGTGGATGCCTGGTACCGCGCCTATGCGGCCAAGGAGATGAAGGACGTGCAGTTCTGCTTCGCCTTCGTGCACGACCCCGGCGCGCTGCATTCGCGCAAGAAGGTGCAACTGCCCGGCGACCTGAAGGGCATGAAGGTGCGTCCGGCCACCAGCACCATCGGCCAGATGGTGACCACGCTGGGTGGCACCAACGTGCAGTCGTCGGCGCCCGAGGCGCGCGACATGATCGAGCGCGGCGTGGCCGATGCGATCACCTTCCCCTGGGGCTCGCTCTCGCTGTTCGGCATCGACAAGGTGGTCACCCACCACCTCGACGTGCCGCTTTACGTCACGCCCTTCGTCTGGGTGCTGAACAAGGACAAGATGGCCGCGCTGTCGCCAGCGCAGAAGAAGGTGATGGACGAGCACTGCACCACCGAGTGGGCCGAGAAGGTGGGCAGTGCCTGGGCCGATTTCGAGGTGGCCGGGCGCACCAAGATTGCCGGCATGGCCGGGCACGAGATGGTGAAGCTCGCACCCGACCAGATCGAAGCCTGGCGCAAGGCCGTCGCGCCGGTGACCGACCAGTGGGCCGAGGGCGTGAAGAAGGTTGGCGCCGATCCCAAACAGGTGCTGGACGGGCTGCAGAAGAGCCTGGGCAAGTACAAGTCGGCGCTGTGATCGCTCGACCGTGAGCGGATTGGGTCTGGCCGCGCCAGCGCGGCCTCGAGGTGTCGCCGACAAGATCATCCACGTCATCGAGTGGCTGGCGGCCACCTTCGTGGGCATCGTGGCGGCCGACATCTTCATCTCGGTGTTGCTGCGCAAGTTCTTCGACACCAGCATCCCCGACAGCTACGACCTGGGCCGCAACCTGCTGGGCATCCTGATCTTCTGGGGCATTGCGGCCACCAGCTACCGCGGCGGGCACATCACGGTGGACCTGCTGTGGACCAGCGTCGGCCCGCGCGGCAAGCGCTTCATCGACGTGTTCGCCACGCTGGTGCTGCTGTTCGTGGTGACCGTGCAGACCATCATGCTGTTCGACAAAGTGAGCGGCACCTACCGCGACAACGTGCTCAGCTACGACCTGAACCTGCCGATCTGGCCGATGTTCGCCGTCGCCTGGGCCGGTGACGTGTGCGCGGTGATCCTGATCGCGGTGCGCACCTGGCGATTGATGTTCAACCCCGAGTTGCTGCACGACGAGCACATCGATTCCCGCGCGGAAGCGCAGGCCTGATCGATGGAATTCAGCACCGATTTCATTGCCGTGGCCGGCTTCGTCACGCTGTTCACGCTGATGCTGCTGCGCGTGCCGGTGGGCATGGCCATGGGGCTGGTGGGCGTGGTGGGCTACTCGATGATCGCCGGCGCCGGGCCGGCGCTCAAGCTGGTCGGCCAGACCTCGATGCGCACGGTGACCGACTACACCTTCGGCGTGATCCCGATGTTCATGCTGATGGGCGCGTTCGTCTCGGTGTCGGGCGTCAGCAAGGAGCTGTTCCGCGCCGCCAATGCCTGCGTGGGCCACCTGCGCGGCGGCCTGGGCATGGCCACGGTGATGGCCTGCGGCGGCTTTGCGGCCATCTGCGGCTCGTCGGTGGCCACGGCGGCCACCTTCTCCACCGTGGCCTACCCGGAGATGCGACGCTACGGCTACCCGCAGAGCTTTTCCACCGGCGTGATCGCGGCCGGCGGAACCTTGGGCGCCATGCTGCCGCCGTCCACGGTGCTGGCGGTGTATGCGGTGATCACGCAGCAGGACATCGGCAAGCTGTTCATGGCCGGGGTGCTGCCCGGCCTGCTGGCCATGACCATGTACGTGCTCACCATCGGCGTGATCGTGCTGGTCAAGCCCAAGATGCTGCCGGCCGGCAACCCGCGCCCCTGGAGCGAGCGCCTGGTGGCGCTGAAGGACGTGTGGCCATCGCTGGTGCTTTTTGCCTTCGTCATCGGCGGCCTGTATGGCGGGCTGTTCACGCCCACCGAGGCCGGTGGCATGGGCGCCGGCGGCGCCTTCCTGCTGGGCCTGCTGCGCCGCAAGCTCGACCGCGCCGGCATCCGCCACGCGCTGCTGCAGGCCACGCGCACGGCGGCGGCGGTGTTCACCGTGCTGATCGGCGCACTGCTGTTCGGCTACTTCCTCACCATCACGCAGACGCCGCAGAAGCTCACCGGCTGGGTCACCGGCCTGGGGCTGAACCGCTACACGGTGCTGGCGCTGATCATGGTGATGTACCTGGTGCTGGGCTGCCTGATGGACGCGATGGCGATGATCATCCTCACCGTGCCGATCATCTTCCCGGTCATCCAGCAGCTGGGCTTCGACCCGATCTGGTTCGGCGTGATCATCGTGATGACGGTCGAACTGGGCCTGATCCACCCGCCGGTGGGCATGAACGTCTTCGTGATCAAGAGCGTGGTGCAGGAGGTCAGCTTCACCACCATCTTCAAGGGCGTGATCCCCTTCGTCATCACCGACATCCTGCGGCTGATCATCCTGATCGCCTTCCCGATCATCGCGTTGTGGTTGCCTGGCCGGATGGCCTGAGCGGCGCGCACACTTGAAGCATTGCTTTCGGAATCTGACACACCATGAACCACACCGCTGCCACCACCCGCCGCCGCCTCATCCTGGGGGCGGGCGCTGCACTGGGTGGCCTGGCCGCACCTGCGGTGCTGCGCGCCCAATCGTTCCCTTCGCGGCCGATCCGCTACATCTGCCCCTGGCCGGCGGGTGGCTCCACCGACGCGGTGATCCGCGCGTTGGCCGAGAGCGCCGCCAAGATCCTTGGGCAGACCATCATCGTGGACAACAAGGGCGGCGCGGGCGGCATGCTCGGCGCCAATGAGCTGGTCAACGCCAAGCCCGACGGCTACACCCTCTCGCAGTTGCCGCACGGCGTGTTCCGCATCCCGCACATGCAGAAGGTGCAGTTCGACACGCTGAAGGATTTCACCTGGATTGCCTGCCTCACCGGCTACACCTTCGGCTTCGTGGTGCCGGCGGACTCACCGATCAAGAGCGTGAAAGACCTGGTGGCCTTCGCCAAGGCCAACCCGGGCAAGTTCACCTACGGCTCCACCGGCGTTGGCACCAGCCCGCACCTGGCGGTGGAGGAGTTTGCGCAGAAGGCCGGCATCCAGCTCAACCACATCCCGTTCAAGGGCAACGCCGACAACATGCAGGCCGTGCTCGGCGGGCACGTGATGGGCGCGAGCGACGCCACGGGCTGGGGCCCGCACGTGGATGCCGGCAAGCTGCGCCTGCTGGCCACTTACGGCAGCAAGCGCACCAAGCGCTGGTCCAGCGTGCCCACGCTCGACGAGCTGGGCTACCAGACCGTGAGCGACTCACCCTTCGGTGTGTGCGGCCCCAAGGGCATGGACCCGGCCGTCACCCGCACGCTGCACGACGCCTTCAAGAAGACGCTGGAAGACCCGGCCGTGATGGCCACCTTCGACAAGTTCGACCAGACGGTGATCTACATGAACACCGAGACCTACACCAGGTTCGCCCGCGACAGCTTTGCGTCGGAGAAGGCCTTGATCGACAAGCTCGGCCTGGCCGGCAAGGGCTGAACGGCCAGCGGCTCGGCCATCGCCGTGACCGCCGGCGGTTGCAGCCGGCCGATCTTGTAGAAGCCGCTCTCGCTGCGCCAGCCGATGGCGTCCAGGTACCACAGCACCAGCAACAGCAGCAGCAGAGGCAGGGCCAGCAGGAAGAAGAACGAGACGGCGTTCACCAGCGGCCAGACGTCTTCCTTCCAGAAGCGCACGACGGCGGTCGACACGTCCGTGACGAGTTCGTCGAAATCGTGTTTCCATACGCCGTTCGCCATGGTGTCGCTCCCGACAAGCCTGCCCTGCGTTGTTTTCGGCCGCGCCGGCGAGAACTTCAGTGCCCGAGCGACCGGGTCCGTCAAGTGCGGCGGGCGGCGACCTCAAACCTTGCGTTCGGGCTGAACCCATTCGTCGAATTGCGCCGGCAGGAGCAATGGGCTGGCCATGAACGCTGCCCCAGCCACGGCGCCCGGCAACTCGGCACTCGGTGCCCAGGCTGGGTGTGCCGCATGGATGGCATCGGCCCAAAGGGTGTAGCGGGTCTTGCCCAGCAGGTAGGCGCCGTTGTGCCAGCGGATGCCTTGCCGCTCCATGGCGGCGCGCTGGGACAAGCTGGGCGGTTGGCTCTTGGGCACTCGCCTCAAGGGAGGTGTGCCCGGTTCAGGCGTCGGAACGCTTGGCGATCGGGGCGGTCGGTGGGGTGCTGGTGCTGGTGCAGGCAGGGGAAGGGGCATGGAGAACCTTGGTTGCGAGCGCGGATTGGGCTGAGCCGCCGGGGAAACCTGCGGCGAAAGTGCAAACCGCATGGTGCAGGGGCTGGTCATGACGGTGGGGCGGACTTGCAGTGCCACCGGAACCGAGTCCGGTGAGGGCGGGTTGGACCCGGCCGACTGTGGGTGAAGGCCCGGGTGTGGGTCTGTGCGCTGGCCGACCCTGCGATGCCGGGCGAGAGACGTTCGCTGACGCACAGACGCCCGCGCGGGGCGTGGCTAGGCTTCGTGCGTCACCGACCCTCAGTCCGGGGGCCGAGGGTCTATACGAGGAGCCCAATGGGCCTGTTCAGCTTCGAGCACAGTCGCACCGCCTACCTGGCCGACTTTGCAGTGCATGGCATCGCCACCTTGGCGCTGGCCATTGCGCTTGTCACGCTGGCGTCCGATGGGCAGGCCTGGGCGGTGCTGGCGCTGGTGGCATCGGGATGGGTCGGTTGGTCACTCGCCGAGTACCTGCTGCACCGTTTCGTGCTGCATGGCCTAAAGCCCTTCAGCAGCATGCACGCAGTCCACCACCGGCGGCCAGGCGCTGCTGGCCACCCCCACGCTGGTCAGTGCGGGTCTGATCGTGAGCTTGGTGCTGTTGCCCTTGCTGGCACTCACCCCGGGTTGGTGTGCCGTCGCGGTGACGCTCGGCGTGGCGGCGGGCTACCTGGCCTATTCCGTCGCGCACCACGCCACGCACCACTGGCGCAGCCGCGGGGCCTGGTTGCAGCGGCGCAGGCATTGGCACGCGCTGCACCATCGGACGGGGCGGCAACCCGGGCGCAAGGCAGGCTACTTCGGCATCACCACCCTGGTGTGGGATCGTCTGTTCGGCACCCTGCCTCGGTTCGCCGTGGCGCCCCCGTTCCCTCTCCCACCTTCAACTTTCGACGAAGGAAGCAACTCATGAGCAAGAAGAAACACCAGGACAAGGCGGCCAAGCCTGGCGGGCCTCGCTCGCCCGATTCGGCGGTGCCCGCCTTGCTCGCCGATGAAGCCACGATATCGCAGGATGCCTACGACGCGGAAATGCGCATGCTGCAGATCGAGTTGGTCAGGGCACAGCGCAGACTGATCCGCGATGGTGGCAAGGTGCTGCTGTTGCTGGAAGGCCGCGATGCGGCGGGCAAGGACGGCACGATCAAGCGCATCGTGGAGTACCTGAGCCCACGCGAGACGCGTGTGGTGGCACTGGGCAAGCCCTCGGACCGGGAATCCACGGCCTGGTACTTCCAGCGCTACGTACCCCACCTTCCGTCGGCGCAGGAGATCGTGCTCTTCAATCGCAGCTGGTACAACCGGGCCGGCGTCGAGCCCGTGATGGGGTTCTGCAGCAAGGCCGAGCACGCGGAGTTCATGCATTCGGTGCCCAAGTTCGAGGAGATGCTCGTCAACTCGGGGATCCAACTGCTGAAGTACTACCTGGACATCGGCAAGGACGAGCAAACCCGCCGCCTGGCCGAGCGCGCGCGCGATCCGCTCAAGGCCTGGAAGCGCAGCCCGATCGATGCCGTGGCGATCAAGCACTGGAAGGCGTACTCGAAGGCGCGCGACAGCATGCTGGCGGGCACGCACACCGACGTGGCGCCATGGTGCATCGTGCGTGCGGACGACAAGCGCCTGGCGCGGTTGAACCTGATACGCGACGTCCTGTGTCGCCTGCAACCCGAAGGCAAGCAGCGCCGGGCCGCCTTGCCCGATCCGGAGATTGCCTTCGATTTCTCGCCCGAAACCATCGCGGCGGGGCGACTCGCGCGCTGAACAGGCGGACCTGCGTGCCCGATCAGCGGCCGCCAGGTCCCTTGAGCCAGCCGCTCACAATGGCCAGCGTGTAGCGGCTGGCCGTCTCGGCGATGAAGCGCGGGAAGTCGACGTGCGCCTGGTCATCGGCGCGGTCGGAGATGGTGCGCACCACGGCGAAGGGCAGGCCGAAATCGGCGCAGACCTGGGCCAGTGCGGCGCCTTCCATTTCCACGGCCAGCGCCTCGGGGTGCCAAGCCAGCAGCTGATCGCACTGCGCTCGGCTGGAGACGAAGCAGTCGCCGCTGAGCACCAGGCCCTGGTGCAGGCGTGGCTGGTGCGGTGGCAACCCGGCAGCGGCGCGCGCGGCGGCCAGCGCGGCCAGGGCCGGACGCAGGCCGTCGGTGGCATGTGGTGCGTCGGGCGCCAATGCGTCTGCCACGGCAGCGGCCACCGCAGAAGACAGGGCGATGTCGGCAGCGAACCGGTCCGCGCCGTAGAGCGGGACTTCGAAGCGCGGGAATATCGGCGAGGCGTCCATGTCGTGCTGCAGCAGGCCGGTGGCCACCACCACGTCGCCCACCTGCACGTGCGGGCCGATGCCGCCGGCTGCCCCGGTGAAGACGAGGGCGGACACGTCGAAATGCGAGGCCAGCAGCGTCGCCGTGGTGGCGGCCGCCACCTTGCCGATGCGCGAGAGCACGATCACCACGTCGCGCCCGTCCATCCGGCCGACCCAGAAGTCGCGTCCGCCATGCCGCTCACATAGCGCGCCAGGGTCCAGGTGCTCGTGCAGGCGGCCCAACTCCTCGGTCATGGCGCTGACGATGGCGATGCGTGACATGGTGCCTGGCTTCGCGGCGTCGGGATCAGGCGGCCTGCGCGGGCACCAGACAGGGCAGCACCGCTGCGAGCAGGCGCGCAGCGGTTTCGGCGGTGGACGCCGCCGTGTCCAGCGTGTGGGCGTGGCTCAGGCCCTGAGCCTCCATGCCGCAGCCCATGTTGGTGAGCATGGACAGGCCCAGCACCTTCAGCCCCGCATGGCGCGCCAGGATGGTCTCGGGCACCGTGCTCATGCCCACCGCCTGTGCACCCATGGCCTGCAGCATGCGGATCTCGGCCGGCGTCTCGAACTGCGGGCCCAGCACCCAGGCGTAGGTGCCCTGGTGCAGCGCGATGCCCGTGGCCGCCGCAGCCTGCAAGGCGCGCTCGCGCAACGCCGCGTCGTAGGCATTGGCCATGTCGACGAAGCGATCGGCGCCGGGCTCGTCGTGCAAGGGCGTTCGCTGCACGATGTTGAGGTGGTCGCTGATCAGCATCAGCGAGCCAGGTCGCATCGTGGTCACCAGGCTGCCGGCGGCGTTGGTCAGCACCACGGTGTGGCAGCCGATGCCCGCCAAAGTGCGGATGGCGCCCTTCATGGCGCCGGCATCACCGGATTCGTAGGCGTGCTTGCGGCCGCGCAGCAGGGCCACCTCGCAGCCGGCCAGTTGGCCCAGGCGCAGCGTGCCGGCATGCCCGGCCACCCCCGGCAAGGGAAAGGCGGGCAGGTGCTGGTAGGGCAGGTCGACGGGCGAAGCGACCTGGTCGGCGATCGCGTCCCAGCCCGAGCCCAGCACGATGGCGATGCCGGGCGAGCGCCCGGGCGCCGCGCGGTGCACCGCATTGACGCTGGCGTGGATGTCGTGGGCGAGGGTCATCGGGGTTCCAGGTGATCGGGGCCGAAGCTGGCGGGGAGCAGCTGGCCCAACGTATATTGTGCGCGTACAGTGGACAGGTCAGCCACCCACACCGGCATGTCGTCGTCGGCGAATTCGCGCAGCCGCTGGCGGCAGCCGCCACAGGGCGTGACCGGCTGCGCGGCCACGCCCACCACGGCCGCGGCCACGACGCGGCGGCCCCCGGCCATCACCAGCTGCCCGAGGGCCGTGGCCTCGGCGCACTGGCTCTGCGGGTAGGCCGCGTTCTCGATGTTGCAGCCGGCGTGGATGCGACCCTGCTCGTCCAGCAGCGCGGCACCGACGGCGAAGTGCGAGTAGGGCGCGTAAGCGTGCTCGCGCGCGGCGCGGGCGGCGGCCACCAGGCGCTGCACGGTCGTGTCATCGGTCATCGTGGGTTCCGCCATTCGTTCCCAGGAGGCAGGCGGCCGCCGCCAGCCAGCGGCCGCCGCGGAACCAGCTTTGCCGGGCCCCTGGCGGCGCCCCCTTGGGGGGTGGCGGCGCAGCCGCTGCGGGGGTATCCATTTCAACGTTCCTTCACGTAAGGCGTGCCGAGTGCCGCCGGCGCCCGCGAGCGGCCGATGAAGCCGGCCAGCAGCACCACCGTCAGCACATAGGGCAGGGCCTGGATGGCCTGCACCGGCACGGGGCCCAGTCCGGGTATCACCACACCCTGCAGGCGAATGGCCACGGCGTCGAGAAAGCCGAACAGCAGGCAGGCCCACAGCGCGCGCACCGGGTGCCACTTGCCGAAGATCATCGCGGCCAGCGCCATGTAGCCGCGGCCGGCCGTCATGTTGGGCACGAAGGCCGGGTTGTCGGCCAGCACCAGGGTGCCACCCGCCAGCGCACACAGCACGCCGTTGCAGGCCAGTGCGGTGTAGCGCAGGCCGCGTACCGACAGGCCGGCGGCGTCCACCATGGCCGGGTTCTCGCCGGTGGCGCGCAGGCGCAGGCCGAAGCGGGTGCGGTACAGCAGCCACCACACGGCGGGCACGGCCAGCAGCGCCAGGTAGACCACCGCGTGGTGCCCCAGCAGGCCGGCGCCCAGCACCGAGCCCAGCACCGGCACGCCCTGCAGGCGGGCTGCCAGGCCCGTGAACAGCGGCGCCAGGCGCACCGCATCAGACAAGGGCGGCGTCTGCCCGCCCTGCTTGAACCAGGCCATGCCCAGCACCACGGTCAGGCCCATCGCGGTCATCGTCAGCGCCATGCCCATCACCACCTGGTCGCCGGTGTGGCTGACGCAGGCGTAGCCGTGCAGCATGGACAAGGCCACGCCCACCCCGATCGCCACCAGCAGCGCCAGACCCATCGAACCCGTGAGCGCACCGGTGGACGCCGCTGCAAAGGCGCACATCAGCATCTTGCCTTCGAGGCCCAGATCGATGACACCAGAGCGTTCGCTGAGCACCGCGGCCAGCGCGCACAGGATCAGTGGGGTGGACACGCGCAGCGTGGACGCCAGCAGCGAGCCGATCAGGGCCTCATCCATGGGCAGCCTTGGCGGATGTGGTCTTGCGCGTGAGTGCGGCGTGCGCCCGGGCCAGCCAGGGCGCCGCCACGTAGGCCATGGCGCCGGAAAACAGCACGATCAGGCCTTGCAGCGTGCCCACCATCTCGCGGCTGAAGCCCGGGATCTCGAAGGCCAGCTCGGCCCCGCCCTGGTAGAGGGCGCCGAACAGCAGCGAGGCCATCACGATGCCCAGCGGGTGGTTGCGCCCGATCAACGATACGGCGATGCCGGTGAAGCCCGCGCCGGCGACGAAATCCAGCAGCAGCCTGCCCTGCACCCCGGCCAGCTCGTTCACCGCCACCAGACCGGCCAGTGCGCCCGAAATCAGCATGGACACCATCACCTGGCGGCGCGGCAGGATGCCAGCGTAGTGCGCGGCCTCGGGCGCGAAGCCCACGGCGCGCAACTCGTAGCCGGCGCGCGTCTTCCAAAGGAACAGCCAGATGCCCACCGCACACAGCGCGGCGAGCAGCACCGAGCCGTTCAAGGGCGACCGGGGCCAATCCAGCCCCAGCCAGGCCAGCATCTGGTGCATGCCGGGCATGCGCGCCGAATCACCGAAGGGCGGCGACTCCAGGGTCATGTTGCCCGGCTGCTTGAGCACGTTGACCAGCAGGTAGGCCAGCAGCGCCGAGGCGATGAAGTTGAACATGATCGTGGTGATCACGATGTGGCTGCCGCGCCAGGCCTGCAGTGCGGCCGGCACGGCGGCCCAGGCCGCGCCGAACAGCGCGGCGGCGAGCACCATGATCGGCAGCATCAGCGGCGCGGGCAGCTGGTCGGCCAGCGACATCGCCGCCAGCGCCGTGCCCAGGCCACCCATCATGGCCTGGCCCTCGCCACCGATGTTGAACAGCCCGCCATGGAAGGCCACCGCCACGGCCAGGCCGCTGAAGACAAAGGTGGTCGCGTAATACAGGGTATAGCTGATTCCCGAAGCGCTGCCGAATGCGCCCTTGACCAACAGCGTGATCACCTGCACCGGGTCCATGCCGATGGCGGCCACCACGCCGCCCGCCACCAGCAGGGCGAACAACAGGTTCACCAGCGGCAACAGCCCCAGGTCGATCCAGCGCGGCAACTCGATCGGCGCGCTCATGTCAGCCCCTCGCGCGCGGGGTACTGCGCGCGATCCCCCGAGGGGATGGCCGCTTGCTTGGGGCGGCCCGGCGCGGCGCAGCTCATTTCACGGCCTCACGCGCTTCCGCACCCGCCATCAGCCGGCCCAGCGCCGCCTCGGTGCACTGCGCGATCGGCAACTCGCCGGCGATGCGGCCCCGATCCATCACCAGCACGCGGTCGGCCAGCGCCAGGATCTCGTCCAGCTCGGACGACACCACCAGCACCGCGCCGCCCGCGTCGCGCATCGCGCGCAGGCGGCCGTGGATGAACTCGATGGCACCGATGTCCACGCCGCGCGTGGGCTGGCCCACCAGCAGCACCTGCGGCGGCGAGGCCGTGGCCAGTGCCTCGCGGGCCAGCACCAGCTTCTGCTGGTTGCCGCCGGAAAACTTGGACGAGCGCAGCTGGTCGTTGCGCGGCCGCACGTCGTAGGCCTCCATCATCTTCGCGGTGTCCTGGTGCATCGCCGCCTGCTTCATCCAGCCCCAGGCGCTGCTGAAGCGCCGCAGGCCCTGGTGGCCGAACACCGCCGATTCCCAGGCCTCGAAGGGCAGCACCAGGCCGCGCCGGTGGCGGTCTTCGGGCACATGGGCCAGGCCCAGGCGCCGCGCGGTGGAGGGGTCGAGCCAGTGGCTCGGCGTGAAATCGGCATGGCCGAGACGCAGCGTCCCCGCCTGGGGCGCCAGCATGCCCGAGAGCGCTTCCAGCAACTCGGTCTGGCCATTGCCCGACACGCCGGCCATGCCGACGATCTCGCCGGCGCGCAATTGCAGCGACACACCGTCCAGACGCGGCACGCCCAGCGCGTCGCGCCAGCGCAGGTCTTGCGCGTCCAGCAGCGTGGCACCGGCCTTGGCTGCTGGCGCGTTCTCGGCCGTGCGGCCCAGGTGCACGCGCCGACCCACCATGGCCTCGGCCAGCGCATCGAGGCTGGTGTCGGCGATGGCGCAATCGAGCACCACCTTGCCGGCACGCATCACCGTGACGTTGTCGCACAAGGCCATGATCTCCTTGAGCTTGTGCGTGATCAGCAGCAAGGTCGTGCCCTGCTCCCGAAGGCGGCGCAAGGTCTCGAAGAGCTGGTCGGTCTCGTGCGGAGTGAGCACGGCCGTGGGCTCGTCCAGGATCAGGATGCGCGCGCCGCGGTACAGCGCCTTCAGGATTTCGAGCCGCTGGCGCTCACCCACGGGCAATTCTTCCACCGCCAGGTCGAGTCGAACGTTGAGGCCCGTGTCGGCCATCAATTCGTCGAGCTCTTCGCGCACCTTCGCTCGGGCCCGGCCGAGGCGCCAATCGGGTTCGGCGCCGAGCATGATGTTGTCCAGTGCGCTCAGCGGCTCCACCAGCATGAAGTGCTGGTGCACCATGCCGATGCCCAGGGCGATGGCCTCGCGCGAGCCGGTGATGCGCGCCGCCCGGCCTTCCACGGTGATCTGGCCCGAATCGGCCGCGTAGAAGCCGTACAGGATGGACATCAGCGTGCTCTTGCCCGCACCGTTCTCGCCGACGATGCCGTGCACCGTGCCGGCGGGCACCGTGAGCGTGACCTCGTCGTTGGCCCGCACCGCGCCGAAGCGCTTGCAGATGCCTTGCATCAGCACGGCCGGCGCGGCAGCACCGGCGTGGTGGGACGTCATCAGTACTTACAAGCGTTGTCCGCCATGTAGTCGGCCACCTTGATCTTGCCGGCAATGATGTCGGCCTTGGCGGCGTCCACCTTCTTCTTCATGTCGGCGGTGACCAGCTTCTCGTTGTGCTTGTCCAGCGCGTAGTCGACGCCGCCTTCCTTCAGGCCCAGCACGGTGATGGCGCCCGGGTTGGTCTTCTTGAACAGGTTGGTGACGGCCACGTCCACGCGCTTGACCATCGAGGTGAGCATGGTGCCCGGCTGCAGGTGGTTCTGGTTGCTGTCCACCCCGATGGCCAGCTTGCCACCGTCCTTGGCCGCCTGGTACACGCCGCTGCCAGTGCCGCCGGCGGCGGCAAAGATGACGTCCACACCCTTGCTGAACTGGGCCTTGGCCAGCTCGCCGCCGCGCGCCGGGTCGTTCCAGGCCGAAGGCGTGGTGCCGGTCATGTTGGCGGTGACTTCGACTTTCGGGTTCGCGTACTTCGCGCCTTGCTCGTAGCCGCACTGGAACTTGCGGATCAGCGGGATGTCCATGCCACCGACGAAGCCCACCTTGCCGGTCTTGCTGGCGATGGCGGCCATCATGCCGACCAGGAAGCTGCCTTCCTGCTCCTTGAACACCACCGATTCGACGTTGGGCGCCTTGACCACCATGTCGATGATGGCGAACTGCAGCTTGGGATAGTCCTTGGCCACCTTCTCCACCGTGGAAGCCATCGAGAAGCCCACCGCCACCACGGGTGCGGCCGACTTGTCGGCCATGCGGCGCATGGCCTGCTCGCGCTGGGCCTCGTTGGAGATCTCGAAATCGAGGTAGGTCTTGCCCGATTCCTTCTTCCACGCTTCGGCGCCGCGGAAGGCGGCCTCGTTGAACGACTTGTCGAACTTGCCACCCATGTCGTAGATGACGGCCGGATCGGCCTGCGCGGTGACGGCAGCGAGGGACAGGCCAAGGAAGGCGACGATTGCGTTCGACATGATGGGCGACACCGGGGTGTGTGGTTGATCTTGGCCGGCAGGATAGCAAGTTGCGGGCCCTTGGCCATGAGGGGATTGCCGGGGCCGAGCCGGGCAATTCAGGCGCAGGGCTGAACTACGATGCCGCATGCCCGATCCGACACCGCCCGATCCCGCCACGCTGGCCACCGCCCGCAGCCTGCCCAAGGTGGTGTTGCACGATCACCTGGACGGCGGACTGCGCCCGGCCACGCTGTTGGAATTGCTGCAGCGGCGCGGCCTGCCGGCGCCCGCCGACGACCTGCCCGCCTTGCAGGCCTGGTTCGAGGACCGAGCCCATGCCGGCTCGTTGACGGAGTACCTGCGCGGCTTTGCGCTCACGGTGGCGGCCATGGCCACGCCCGAGGCACTGTCGCGGGTGGCGTTCGAGGCGGCCATGGATGTGCATGCCGACGGGTGTGTGCTGGCCGAATTCCGCATTGCGCCCTTGCTGTTCGAGCCCTTCGGCATTGGCGGTGACGCGGCGGTGGAGGCGCTGCTCGACGGCCTGGCCCGCGCGCGCCGGACCAACGGCATGCCCACCGGCCTGATCGTCTGCGCCATGCGCCAGGAGCGGCCCGAGCGCGTCGCCCTGGCCGCCGACCTGGCGCTGCGCCACCGCGGCCGCGGCGTGGTGGCCTTTGACCTGGCCGGCCCCGAAGCCGGCCACCCGGCCACCGATTTCGCGGCCTTGCTGGGCCGCGTGCAGCTGCAGGGCCTGCCACTCACCTTGCACGCCGGGGAGGCCGACATCGGCCAGCGCGTGGTCGAGGCGGCCCGCCTGGGCGCGCGGCGCGTGGGCCACGGCGTGCACTTTGCCGATCTGCTGGCCCGCGCCGAAGGTCCTTCGCTGGCCGCCGACCTGCGTGCGCAAGGGCTGCACTTCGAGGTCTGCCCCACCAGCAACGTGCACACCGGGGCCGCTGCCTCGTTGGCGACGCACCCGATCCGCCGGCTGTGGGACGCCGGCCTGTCGCTGTCGTTTCACCCGGACAACCGCCTGATCTCCTGCGTCGGCATGAGTGAGGAGGCGGCCAACCTGCACCGCGAGGCCGGTTTCAGCTGGCACGACTTGCGCCGCATGGGCCTGGCAGCGGCCCGGGCCTCGTTCCTGCCCGAGGGCGACAAGGCCGCCGCCTTGGCGTACTTGGAGGCCTGGGCCGGGCCGCCGGCCTGATCGCGTCCGGGCGCCACGCGCCGCCGTGCACCAGCAACGGCCGCTTGCGCACCCGGACGGGGCGGCTCGAGGCCGGTCATGGTCTAGTCACGCGCGCAGGGCAAGATGATCTGCATGGCCTGACGCTTGCTTTCCAAGGGGCGGCGCTGCTGCACGCACAAAGCCGCGTCGGCATCAAGCGGTGTTTTCTCGGCCTTGAACGACAGCAAAGCAACAGGCCGGCGCAAGGCACCGGTGCTACATTTTTTTGCTTGACTTGACCGACATTTCTTCGAGGGGGTGATGAGCATGGATCGATTCGCAGGGTTCTCCAGGACAGCGCTGAGTGTGGCCGTGGCCATCGTGGCGGCGGCGCCGGTGATGGCGCAGAACACCACCGCTGGCATTTCCGGCCGCGTCACCAACGCCGCGGGCTCGCCGGTGGCCGGCGCCAGCGTGGCCATCAAGCACAACGAGTCGGGCTCGGTCAGCAATGCCGTCACCGATGCCGATGGGCGCTATGCGGCGCGCGGCCTGCGTGCCGGGGGCCCGTACACCATCACCATCAGCAAGGGCGGGCAGACCGAGTCGCGCGAGGGCGTGTTTCTGTCGTTGGCCGAAACGCTGGCGTTCGATGCCACGCTGGGTGAGGCCGCGGCCACCGTGGTGGTCACCGGGCAGGCCGGCGCCAGCAAGTTCAACAGCAGCAGCATGGGCTCGGGCACCAACATCAGTGGGGCGCAGCTCAACGCCCTGGCCTCGATCCAGCGCAACCTGCAGGACTATGCCCGCACCGACCCGCGCGTGGCGCAGACCGACAAGGAGCGCGGCGAGATCTCCGCCGGGGGCCAGAACAGCCGCTACAACTCGATCACCATCGACGGCGTCAACATCAGCGACACCTTCGGCCTGGAGAGCAACAACCTGCCCACGCTGAAGCAGCCGATCTCGATCGATGCGATCCAGTCGGTGCAGGTGAACCTGTCCAACTACGACGTGACGCAGAAGGGCTACACCGGCGCGAACATCAATGCGGTGACCAAGAGCGGCACCAACGAGTGGCATGGCGCGGTGTACTACGTCTTCCGCAATGACCAGTTGGCCGGTGATCGTTGGGACCGCATCAAGGACGACTACTTCCTGCCGCCGGCCTTCAAGGAAACCACCAAGGGCGTCTCCATTGGCGGCCCGATCATCAAGGACAAGCTGTTCCTGTATGCCAACTACGAGGAGCTGCACAGCTCGCGCGGCGCACCCACCTTCGGACCGGTGGGCAGCCCGCTGCAGAACGTGGCCATCACACCGGCGGCAATTGCCAGCTTCCAGTCCATTGCCAAGTCCAAATACGGCATCGATGTGGGCACCTTGGATGTGCCCAGCGGCGCCGAGGTGGTGGTCAAGGACAAGCTGCTGAAGCTGGACTGGAACATCAGCGACAACCACCGCGCCAACTTCCGCTACACCAAGACCGATCAGACCGAGCCGATCTTCTCCAATTTCACCAGCTCATCGCTCGGCTTGACCTCCAATTGGTACAACCAGGGCAAGAGCGTCGAGACCAAGGTCGCACAGCTTTTCTCGGACTGGACACCGGAGTTCTCCACCGAGCTGAAGCTCACGCGCCGTGACTACGAAAGCGTGCCGGTCAACGGCTCAACCCTTCCGCAGATTCAGCTGAACTTCCAGAACGCGGTGCCCACCGGGTTCAACGCCAGCTCGACCAGCCGCACGCTGTTTGCCGGAACGGAGCGCAGCCGCCAGTTCAACCAGTTGTTCACCACGACCGACGACCTGTATCTGGGCGGCACCTTGAACCTGGGCGCGCACGAGATCAAGGCCGGCAGCGACTACACCAACAACAAGATCTTCAACGCCTTCCTGCAGGACATCTACGGCAACTACACCTTCCGCTGCGTCAACAGCAGCACCACCTTCACCTACAACTCATTGCCCGGCGGCATCAACTGCGCCACGGCCTCGCAGGCGGACAACGAGAAGGCCCTGCTCGAGAACTTCGAGCGTGGCCGTGCCAGCGTCTACCAGGTGCAGGCACCGTTCGCCGGCAAGACCTTGCAGGATGGCGTGGCGCGTTGGTCCATCGCCGACACCGGTCTGTTCCTGCAGGACACCTTCAAGGTCAACAAGAACCTGACCTTGAATGCCGGCGTGCGCATGGACAAGCTCAGCGTGCCGGACAAACCCATCGCCAACGCCGCAGCCGCGGCGCCGATGGTGGCTGGCAATGCCGCGACCAACACCCGCCAGACTGGTGGTTTCGGCCTGGACAACTCGGTGACCGTGGATGGCGAGAGCCTGGTGCAGCCGCGCCTGGGCTTCAACCTGCGCATGGACACCGAGGACAAACGCAAGATGCAACTGCGCGGTGGCATCGGCCTGTTCCAGGGTGCGGCGGCCACCGTGTGGCTGTCCAATCCCTTCTCCAACACCGGTGTGGCGACGCGCTTCGTGGGATGCGGCGGCAGCTTCTCGGCTTGCCCGACCACCGACGGCCTGTTCAGTGCCGATCCGAACAAGCAACCCACGACCTTTGGCGGCAGCCCGCCGGCTGCGGGTGTGGACTTCATTCAGCCCGGCATGGCCCAGCCCTCGGTGTGGAAGGCCAACCTGGGCCTGGAGGCCGAGCTGCCCTGGTATGGCCTGACGGCGGGCGCCGAGTGGATGCACACCAAGAACAAGCTGGGCATCTTCTATCAGCACCTGAATCTGGGCACGGTCACGCGCACCGGCAGTGACGGGCGTGAGCTGTACTACAACGCCAATGGCTACAACACCAACTGCTGGACGGCCACCGGCGGCACCACCACGGGCACCGGTTGCGGCGGCTCCGTCACCAGCAAGGCCCTGAGCAACTCGGCATTTGCCAACGTCACATTGGCGTCCAAGAGCAGTCTCGGCGGCGGTGATGCATTCACGCTGAGCCTGTCGCAGCAACCCACGCGCGAGCTGGGTTGGCAACTGGCGGTCACCCGCACCACCGCCACCGAAGTGAGCCCGCTGACCTCGTCGGTGGCGAATTCGAACTTCAACTCGCGTTCGATCTTCAACCCCAACGAGGAAGTGGCAGCCAACTCGGCCTACCTGATCAAGAACCGCATCAGCGCGGCGCTGACCTGGTCCAAGGCCTTCTTTGGCGACAAGAAGACCAGCGTGGGTCTGTTCTACGAGGGGCGCACGGGCCACACCTACAGCTGGACCTTCAACAACGACTTGAATGGCGATGGCGTGTCCGGCAACGACCTGATGTACATCCCCAGCAGGCCGGGTTCCGGCGAGGTGGTGTTCGCCGGCGGCGCGGCCGATGAGGCCCGGTTCTGGGACATCGTCTACCGCAGCCCGGAGCTTAACAAGTCCATGGGCAAGGTCACATCGCGCAACGGCAGCCACTCACCCTGGGTCAACAACTTCGACCTGCGCGTGAGCCAGGAGCTGCCGGGCCTGAAGGTGGGCCACAAGGGGGCGATCACGTTCGACATCCTGAACGTCGGCAACCTGCTCAACCCGAGCTGGGGCCGCATCGACGAGGTGCTGTTCCAGTCGGCGGGCGGGGCAGCCCGCAGCTTCGTCAACTACAAGGGCCTGGATGCCAACGGAAAGTACATCTACTCCACCATGTCGGCGGTGGAATCGCTCGAAACCCGCCAGGTCAAGGGCGAGAGCCAGTGGGCGGTGCAGATCACGCTCAAGTACGAGTTCTGATCCCAACGCCTGGGTTGAGCGCACTCGCGGCGCTCAACCCACCAATGACGAACCGGGCCTTGCGCCCGGTTTTTTCTGACCCGTTGCGCCGAGCTCAGCGCCCCAGGACCCCCTTCAGCAGATCCAGCGCACTGGGCTTCTTTTCCGGCTTGCGTTCGGGCTCGGGCGGCGTGCCGTCCGACGGCTTGCCGCCCGCACCCGACATGTCGGGCATGCCCAGCATCACGGTGGTCATGGATTTCACGCGGATCTTGGCCGCCCACTCGGGCTCCCACACGGCCTTCGGATCCTTGGGGCGCGGCGGGTGGGCCAGGTTCAACTCGCTGCCGTAGGCGATGGCGCGCAGCATGCCGCCCTGGCCATTCGGGAACACGCCGGCCGGCACGGTGCAGTGCGTCGTGCCCGGGCTGAGCAGCACCTTCTCGCCCAGCCATTTGTCCACGGCCGGGTTGGTCTGGTAGTCGGTGAGGCCGAAGCCGGTGTCGGGCAGCTCGCTGCTGGTCCAGATCACCATTTCCATGTCGCCGCCGCCACCCTTGCCGGCCCCCGCTCCGGCGCCCATGCCGGCGATGAAGTAGGCGCGCGCGGTGGACAGGGCCTGCCAGCTCAGGTCGACGCTGCCGTCGCCGGCGGCCTGCTGCTGGATGGTCAGCGCGGGCATCAGGTCCTGCGCGGCCGGGATCTGGAAGCGAAAGCTCTCGGGCACGCCAGAGCCGCTGAAGGCATGCGGGCCGACGAGCGAAGCGTTGCCCGGCACCATGCGCGCGTCCGCAGGGTTGGGCCACACCGGCCGCCCGACCGCGCTGTGCGTGCCGCGCTGCGTCGCGCGACGCGACTGGAAGAACTTGCCCAGGTCGGCCGCGGAGGCCGTGGCCATGTCCAGCACCTTGGGCTGGCCGGCACGCACCGCGGCGCCGCAGCCCCAGTACAGCAGCAGCTTGCCTTTCGGGCGCTCGTAACTGGGCTCGATGACCTGGTCGTCGTGCGTCTCGGGCGCGGGCGTGCGCAGGTCCTTGGGCGCCTGCAGCTTGAGCGCCGGGCTCAGGAAGCTGGCCGGTACCGCCTGCTCGGCCTCGCTGAGCGAGGGGTTCAGCCGGGTCGACAAGGTCACGTCCACCCAGCGCCCGGTGCTGCCGGTCTGCGTGTTGCCGAAAGTGTTCTTGGCGCCGCCACCACCGCCGAACAGGCTGCCCAAGGCCGCCATCGGGTTGGCCATGCCGGCGGGCATGCCAAAGCCGCTGTAGGTGGCCACGTCGATCCAGGCCTGGGCCTGGGGTGGCTTGACGTTGCTCTGCGCGCGCACGGCTGGCGCCATGCCGAGGGTGAGCGCCGTGGCGGCGAGCGCGGCGGCACGACAGACTGCGGTCAGGGGGAGGGGCGCGGGGCTCATGGGCGGGTCCGGTGGTGTGAACGACCGGGCATTCTTGCGCTGCGCGCGCGGCCGCGGAAGCCTGTCCCCCTAAAGCGACCACCGCAGCGCACGGCCGGGCGCCGCTTTCTTGCGTCAGCTCAAACGAAACCGCGCAATGGCAGGTCAGCGCGGCGGCGCATCCAGTTGCTCTCGGCCCAGTGGCTGCTGGCGTCCACCGCGTGCAGCGTGTAGGCGTGGCGCGACTGCGCCGAGCGGTTGGGCGCGCTGTAGTGCGGCAGCAGGCCATGAAAACACACCAGTGTGCCGGCTTGCACTTCCACCGGCACGGCATCATCCGTGCCGGGCCACGGCGAGGTGTCCAGCACCTCCATGCGCACCGCATCGCCGTCGCGCACGAAGCGCTCGCGCAACGGGCTGCGCTGGCCACCGGGCTGCACCCACAGGCAGCCGTTGTCGCGCGTGGCGTCTTCCAGCGCAAACCAGAAGCCCGTCACGGTGCAGGGCGAGGTTTGAAGAAACGTCGCGTCCTGGTGCCACTTCACCTCGCCGCCGATGCCGGGGGGCTTGAAGATGAACATCGATTGCCACAGTTGCGGCCGCAGCAGGCCCAGGTCGCGTGCGAGCGCGGCCAGTTCGGGCCCATGTGAAAAGCGCTGGAACACCGGATCGAGGTCGTGCAGGGCATGGCCGATCTTGTTGATCGACTGCGCCTTCGTCTGGCGCAGCTGCCCCTGCGCATCGAAGGCCTCTTCCTCGAAGAAGCAGTGCACCCGGTCCGCCGAGGCCAGGAACTCGACGTTGCTGGTGCGCGCCTGGTCGTGCGTGGTGAAGATGCTGCGAAGCGCACTGGGCTCGAAGGCGTCGACGATCTGCCGCGCGCGCTCGCACAGCGCGGCAATCTCGGCCGCCGGCTTGAAGCCCGGCAGCACGATGTAGCCGTCGGCCAGATACCCAGCGATCTGCGCGTCCGAGAGCATCAGCTGGCCGCGGTGATTCCGCGCATCTGGATGATGCCGCCCAGCACCGCGGTGTCGGCCTTCATGCGGTTGGCCAGGCCTTCGGGCGCGGTGCCCACCGCCTGCCAGCCGACGTTGAGCAGGCGCTGGCGCACCTCGGCCGAGCGGATGGCGTCGACCAGGGCGGCCGACAGGCGCGCGGCGATGGGCTTGGGCAGGTTGGCCGAGGCCACGGCCGCAACCCAGATCTCCAGCTCGGCGCCGCGCACGTCGGCGTCGCGCAGCGTGGGCATGTCGGGCACCAGCGAGCTGCGCCCCATTGACGTGATGCCCACGGCCTTGAGCTTGCCGGCCTTGATGTGCGGTGCGGCCAGGCCCGGCGGCAGCAGCGCCATCTGCAACTGCCCAGCGAGCAAGGCATTGACCACTTGCGGATTGCCCTGGAAGGGCACGTGCACGGCCGTGATGCCGGTCTTGCTCTTGACCAACTCCATGCCCAGGTGCCCCACGGTGCCATTGCCCGGCGTGCCGTAGTTGCCCTTGTCGCCCAGGTTGCGGGCCCACTGCAGGTAGTCGTTGGGGTTGTTGCCGCTGGCATTGCCGGCCACCACCATCAGCAGCGGCGCCACGCCGATCAGCGACAGCGGTGTGAAGGCCTTGGCCGGGTCGAAGGGCACGGCCGGGTTCAGCATCTTGGCCACCGTGAGGTTGCCGTTGATCATCACACCCATGGTGTGGTGGTCGGTGGCCTTGGCCACCAGGTCGGCGGCAATGTTGCCCGAGGCGCCGGGCTTGTTCTCAACCACCACCGGCTGGCCCAGTTGCCTGGACAGCGATTCCGAGATCGAGCGCGCCGCCAGGTCTGGCGTGGAACCGGCCGGAAAGCCGACCAGGATCTTCAGTGGCTGCGTGGGCCACGGGCTTGCGCCAGCAGCACGTGAAGCACGCGTACTCTGCGCGCGCGCGGCCCCGCTCCATACGACGGGGCTGCTGGCCAGCAAAGTGAGCAGTTGGCGCCTTGAGGTCATTGGGTTTCCTTCGTGATCAATCAAGAAAAATTTGAAGTGGGGCGGTGAACGATTCAATCGTCGCTGCCGAGCCACACGCCGTGCGCTTCGAGCAGGCGCTGCACCTCGGGCGCTGGCACCTGCCGCGGCCGCCAGGCGTAGGCCCGTGACAGCGCCGCGGTGACACCCGCTGCTTCGCCCATCGCAAAACAGGCGCCACTGACCCGCGCGGCCGACTGGCCCAGATGACTCATCGACGCGCAACGCCCGGCGACCAGCAGATTGTCCACCACGCGCGGCACGATCATGCGCAGTGGCAACTGGTTGTAGCCGCGGCATTGAGGCACGTCAGTGAATCGAAACACCACATCGCCCTGCACATGGGCTTCGATGGGCCAGCCGTTCACGCCGATGCTGTCGTCAAAGCTGGCGCAGCCGAGCACATGGTCCTCGGTCAACACGAACTCGCCGACGATGCGCCGCGTCTCGCGGATGCCCACCTGCGGCGCGATCTCCAGCAGATAGGCGTTCTCGAAGCCGGGCGCGCATTCGCGCAGGAAGCCCACGAAGTCGACGATCTGCCGCCGGCCGTCCACCTCGGCGGCGCTCAATTGCCAGGCGTCGGTGCCATCGACCGCCGAGCCATCGGCGTTGGACAACTGGGTGACGTTGGCGCGCCATTCGGCCGGGTTCTTCTGCGGACGGATGATGGGTGTGCGGCGAGCGAAGCGCCGGCCCTTGGACTCGGCTTCGGCCATCAGCGCGCCAAAGTGGTTCCAGGCATCGCCGGCCCGGGCGGCGTCCACACCATTCACGCGGAACATGGTGGACGGGTACATCAGTTCCGGGCCCTTTTCGAAGGGTGCGCCGGACCATGCGGCCAGATCGGCGTCGCCGGAGGCGTCGATGAATACCTGGGCGGCGATGGCGCCGCGGCCCGAGCGGGTCTCCACCAGCAGCGCGTCGATGTTGGCCGTGTCGCGCATCTGCACCCCGACGGCCTGCGCGTGCAGCAGCAACTTCACCCCATGGCCCAGCACCAGGGCATCGGCCGCCACCTTCAATGCGGCGTTGTCGTAGGCCTGCGCGCAGATCTTGCCCCCGAACAGCGCGTGGGGTTCATTCAATCCGCCCAGTTGGCGCAGCCGGTCGAGCAGGTCGTCGGCCAGACCGTGCACCACCTGCGTCAGTTCGCCGTGCACGTTGGCGTGCAAGCCGCAGAAGTTGGTGACACCCGCCGCCGTGCCCATGCCGCCCAGGAAGCCGTAGCGTTCCACCAGCAGCACGCGACAACCCGCGCGCGCCGCGGCGGCGGCTGCGGTGATGCCGGCCGGGCCACCGCCCAGCACCAGCACGTCCACTTCCGCGATCACCGGTGTCTGGCGGGCGGGCTCGAGCAGGTGGCGTCGGGCGCTTGTTGAAGTCATGGCCTGGCGGGTTGAGGCGGGCACCAAGCCTAGTGCAAATCCATGATGCTGCTGTGGCGGCTCGCCCACAGGGCCGGAACAGGCCCTTCGATAGAATGAAACGAAAGGGGATGTTCCCTCGATAACTCGAAACGCATGAAACTGATTGGCTCGTTGACCAGCCCCTATGTGCGCAAGGTGCGCATCATGATGGCGGAGAAGAAACTCGACTACCAGTGGCTGCTGGAAGACGTGTGGGGCAACGATGCGATCCTGGCATCCAACCCGCTGGGCAAGGTGCCGTGCCTGGTCATGGAGGGCGGCGAGGCGGTGTTCGATTCGCGCGTCATCGTCGAGTATGTGGACACGCTGTCACCGGTGGGCAAGCTGATCCCCGGCACGGGGCGCGAGCGGGTGGAGGTGCGCACGTGGGAGGCGCTGGCCGACGGCGTTTGCGATGCGCTGGTGCTGGCTCGGCTGGAACAGACCTGGGGCCCGCGCGGTGAGGCACGCAGCCCCGCCTGGGTGGACCGGCAGATGAGCCGGGTGCAGGCCGCGCTCCAGGCCATGAGCCAGGGGTTGGGCGACAAGCCCTACTGCCACGGCACGCATTTCAGCCTGGCCGATGTGGCCACAGGTTGTGCGTTAGGCTATCTGGACTTCCGCTTCCAGGACATCGACTGGCGCAGCGATCACCCGAACCTCAAGCGCCTGGCCGACAAGCTGGCAACGCGGCAGAGCTTCATCGATACCGCGCCGCCCACCGCCTAGAGCACGTCCCAAGGCGGCCGGCGGTGCTGGCCGGCCTCAGTGCCGGGTGTTCAGGTGCAGGTCGCCGGCGCGCAGGCGCCACTGCATCTTGCGGTAGATGGCGCGAACCTGTGCCGCCGAGCACTCGCTGGGAGCCAGCTGCGCGGCCTGTCCCACCTCCGCCAGGCGTCGTCCGATCGAGATGTGACGCAACAACTCTCGCTCCTTGGCGGTCAGCTCGAGTGGATTGATCACCGATTCCACCGCCGCACGGTGGGTGCTTGCGGTGGCCATGCCGAAGTGGTCCAGCAAGCGGCGGGCGATCCAGGGGGCAATGTCCGCGCCACCATTCATCACGTTGCGCGCGTGCTCGGCCAGCGTGACGCCGTTGGGCTCGCTCAGGTCCAGCACACCGTCGGCGCCTTCCTGCAGGGCGTCCAGGATCAGCGGGTCCTGCTGGCGCGTGACCACCAGGATGGGCATGGCCAATGGGCGCACACCGCAACGCAGTGCGCGGATCAGTTCCGTGGCCGGCCCATCGGGCATGCGCAGGTCGGTGATCACCAGTTGCGGCGGGCGTCGCAAGGCCCGCGATTGCAGTTCGGCCAGCGTGGACGCTGGTTTGCGCACCCTCCAGCCACCGGCCGCTTCAAGTGCGCGTCGCCAGCCGGCGGACCTCTTCGGATCCCAGCCGGCCATCAACACGGACGGCAATGTCGTGTTCGTCATGGCCCCAACGATCTGTCTTGTTTGTGGTGTGTGGATTCTTGATCGCGCAGGTGGTGCCGGGCATCCCCGCTGTGCGGGGGCGCGAAGCATGTGTCGCCATGCGGTCACGGTGGCGTGTGAAGTCGATCACAGGCCTTGTTCAAGCCGGCGGCGCGGGCGATGCCTCGGCCGAAGGGCCGCGCTGCGCTCGATCGATCAGCGGGCCAGCGGCTGAAAACTGGCGCTGCTGGCCAATGGCCAGTAGATGCGGAACACGTTGTGCGGCCAGTCGGCTTCACCGCGCTCGGCCGCCACCAAAGCACCGGGCGGGATGGTGGGCAGCAGGTTGGCGAGCAGCCGCACCTCCTGGTCGGCCGTGCGGCGCACGATGTGCGCGGCGGTGATCTGGTTCGGGTGCAGCAGGCCGGCGGCCTGCACCAGTTCGCGCAAGGCCTCCAGCGTGTTCTGATGGAAGCGCAACACGCGCTCGGTCTTGTCCGGCACCACCAGCGCCTGCTGGCGCAGCGGGTCCTGCGTGGTCACGCCGGTGGGGCAGGCGCCGGTGTGGCAATGCTGGGCCTGGATGCAGCCCAGCGCAAACATGAAGCCGCGCGCCGAGTTGCACCAGTCGGCACCAATGGCCATGGCGCGAGCGATGTCGAAGGCACTGACGATCTTGCCGGCGCAGCCGAGCTTGACGCGGTCGCGCAGGTTCAGGCCCACCAGGGTGTTGTGCACCAGGCGCAGGCCCTCCTGCATGGGCGCGCCCACGTGGTCGGTGAACTCCAGCGGTGCAGCGCCGGTGCCGCCCTCGCCGCCATCGACCACGATGAAGTCGGGCAGCAGGTCGGTCTCGACCATGGCCTTGGCCAGCGCGAACCACTCCCAAGGGTGGCCGATGCACAGCTTGAAGCCCACGGGCTTGCCGCCGGACAGCGTGCGCAGCCGGTCGATGAACTGCAGCATCTGCACCGGCGTGGAGAACGCGCTGTGTGCGGCCGGCGACACGCAGTCCTGCCCCACCGGCACGCCGCGCGCCGCAGCGATCTCGGGCGACACCTTGGGGCCGGGCAGCACGCCTCCGTGTCCGGGCTTGGCCCCCTGGCTCAGCTTCAACTCGATGAGCTTGACCTGCGGGTCGGTCGCGTTGGCGCTGAACTTGTCCTCGTTGAACGTGCCATCGTCGTTGCGGCAGCCGAAATAGCCCGAGCCGATCTCCCAGATCAGGTCGCCGCCGTTCACGCGGTGGTATTGGCTGATCGAGCCCTCGCCGGTGTCGTGCGCGAAGCCGCCCTGCCTGGCGCCGCCGTTCAAGGCCAGCACCGCGTTGGCGCTGAGTGCGCCGAAGCTCATCGCGGAGATGTTGAACAAGCTGGCCGAATAGGGCTGGGTGCATCGGTTGCCCTCGGCAGCGCCGATGGTGATGCGGAAATCATGCGAGGCGATGTTCGTGGGTTGCAGCGAGTGGTTGATCCACTCGTAGCCCGGTGCCTGCACATCCATCTGCGTGCCGAAGGGTCGCTTGTCCGACTCGTTCTTGCTGCGCTGGTACACCAGCGATCGTTGCTGACGCGAAAAGGGAACGGCCTCCCGATCGCTCTCCAGGAAGTACTGCCGGATTTCCGGCCGCACCCATTCGAGCAGGTAGCGGATGTGGCCGATGATGGGGTAGTTGCGCAGCAGGGCCTTCTTGGTCTGCAGCAGGTCGCGCATGCCGATCACGAAGGCGGCCACGCCCAGCAAGGCCAGCCAGGCCAGGCGGTCGAAGCCGACCCAGGCGAAACAGCCCAGCATCGCCATCGCGACGGCCAGCGTCATGGTGAGGTAGCGGATCGGGAAATGGCGGTCCAGCGCCACCAGCCATGCGGGCATGCTCTTCTCCTGCTCATGCTGAACCGGTCGGGTTCGACCGTGGCGCACGATCCGGCGATTTCACTGCGCCGTCAAGCGGGCAATCCAGCGATGTAGGGGGCCTTGGCCGCTCAATCCACGGTTTGGCGGTAGCGGGCCAGGGCAATGACACCGGCCGCGAGCAGGAAGGCCAGCATCGGCCACAACTCGGGAAGCAGTTGCGCCAGGCCGTTGCCCTTGAGCATGATGCCCCGCACGATGCGCAGGAAGTGCGTGAGCGGGAGCACCTCGCCCAGGTGCTGGGCCCACACCGGCATGCCGCGGAACGGGAACATGAAGCCCGACAGCAGCATCGACGGCAGGAAGAAGAAGAAAGTCATCTGCAGCGCCTGCAACTGGTTGCGGGCGAGCGTGGAAAAGGTGAAGCCCACGCCCAGGTTGGCCAGCATGAACACGCCGATCATCGCCATCAACAGCCCGAAGCTGCCCACCATGGGCACCTCGAACAATGCGAAGGCGGCCAGCAGGATCACCAGCAGCTGCACATAGCCCAGCACCACGTAGGGCAGGATCTTGCCCAGCATCACCTCCAACGGCCGCACCGGCGTGGCCAGCAGGTTCTCCATCGTGCCGCGTTCGCGTTCGCGCGTCATCGCCAGGCCGGTGAGCATCACCATGGTCATCGTCAGGATGGTGCCGATCAGGCCGGGCACGATGTTGTAGCGCGACAGGCCCTCGGGGTTGTAGCGGCGGTGGATGCGCAACTCGAAGGGCGCATCGCGCGGACGCAGGCCGGCCAGCGGCCCGACCAGATCGCGCTGCAGGGCCTGATTGACCAGGCCATTGAGTGCGGCGATGGCGTTGCCCGACGCCGACGGGTCGGTGGCGTCCACCGACACCAGCACCGCCGGGCGCTCGCCACGCACCACGGCGCGCGAGAAATCGGGCGGCACGACGACCATGAACTGGACTTCGCCACGCTCGACCAGGCGTTCGGCCTCGGCTTCGCTGGCGGCCTGGTGCGTGAAGTGGAAGTAGCCCGTGTTCTGCATCGCCGCCACCAGGCTGCGCGCGAGGGGGCCGCTGTCGCTGGCCACCAGCACGCTGGGCAGGCCCTTGGGATCGGTGTTGATGGCGTAGCCGAACAGCACCAGCTGCATGATCGGCACGCCCACCGCCATTGCGAAGGTGAGCCGGTCGCGCAGCATCTGCTGGAATTCCTTGATGAACACCGCCAGCAGGCGGCGCCAGGAGTAGGCGCCTGCGCTCATTGGAAATTGTCCTGGGCCTGTCCGACGAGCCGAATGAAGGCCTCCTCCAGATCGCCGGCCCCGGCCTGCGCGACGATCTGCGCGGCCGTGCCAAAGGCCAGCACCTTGCCGTAGGCGATGTAGCACAGGGCATGGCAGCGCGTGGCCTCGTCCATGTAGTGGGTGGACACCAGCACGGTGATGCCCTGATCGGCCAGGCGGTGGATCTCGTCCCAGAATTCGCGCCGCGCCTTGGGGTCGACGCCGGCCGTGGGCTCGTCCAGCAGCAGCAAACGCGGGGTGTGCAGCAGGCAGGCGGCCAGCGCCAGACGCTGCTTCCACCCGCCCGACAAGGTGCCGGCCAGCTGCCGCTGGCGCTGCACCAGGCCCAGGCGGATGAGGGCCCCGTCCACCGACGTCCGCCGGTCGGGCACCTCGAACAGGCGTGCCACGAAATCGAGGTTTTCGCGGATCGACAGGTCGTCGTAGAGGCCGAAGCGCTGCGTCATGTAGCCCACCTGACGCTTGATCTCGGCGGATTGGGTCTGGATGTCCAGTCCCAGACAGGTGCCGCTGCCGGCGTCGGGGGTGAGCAGGCCGCAGAGCATGCGGATGGTGGTGGTCTTGCCACTGCCGTTGGGGCCGAGAAAGCCACAGATGCGGCCGCGCGGCACCTGCAGGTCGACGGCATCGACCACGGTGCGCGGGCCGAAGCGCTTGGTCAGGCCGCGCACGTCGATGGCCAGCTCGTCGGCCATGCGCTCAGCCGCCGGCGGCCGGGCGCACGTCGAGCGGCTGGCCGGGGTGCAGGCGCGCCGCGTCGGCCATGGAAGGGCGGGCCTCGACCATGAACACCAGTCGCGTTCTTTGCGTGTTGGAGTAAATCACCGGCGGTGTGTACTCCGCGTGCGTGGCAATGAAACTGATGTGCGCCGCGATGGGTGCGCCGCAGCCGTCGCAATGCAGGCTCACCACCTGGCCGGGGGCCAGCTTGCCCAGCGCGGCCTCGGGCACGAAAAAGCGCGCCTTGAGGGCACCAGCGGGCAACAGCGAGACGACGGGCTGGCCGGCTGCCACGAATTCGCCCGGCCGGAAGTAGGTGTCGGCGACCAAGCCGGCGGCGGGCGCCGCCTGCTGCTTCTGTTGCAGGCGCCATTGGCTTTGCGCCAGCACCGCCGCGGCGGCGGCAGATTGGGCGCGTGCCGCGTTGCGCTCGTCGGGACGAGCCGGCAACTGGGACACCTTCAGCGCGGATTCCAGCTCGGCCACCCGGGCCTGGCTTTGCGCGACCGCCGTCTGGGCGTCGTCGATGCGTGCCGGCGAGACGAAACCCTGGGCCTGCAGCTGCTGCTGGCGCTGCAGTTCACTGCGCGCCAATGCGGCCTGGGCGCGGGCTTGCGCGAGTTGTGCACGGGTCATGGCCTGCTCGTCCTCGCGCCGGCCGCTGTCGGTGTTGCGTGCCTGGGCGCGCGCCGACTCGAGACGCGCCTCGGCTTCGCGTCGCGCGGCCTGTTCGGCATCGGCTTCCAGCGTGAACAGCGGCGCACCCGCGGCCACGCTCTGGCCCGACCTCACCGCCAGGCTGGCCAGCATGCCGCCGATCGGCGCGGCCACCTGCACGTACTCTCCCTCCGCATAGCCGGACCAGGCCGCGCCCGGCGCCTCGACGCTGCAGCTTGCAAGCAGCATCACGCCCGATGCCACGGCGATCAGGGCACAGCGTCGCGCCGGGCGGGCCGCAGCACCCGGTCGGCCCGGCCAGGGTTGAACGGCATGGCCGACAGGCGGGCGCAACGGGGCAAACGAATGGAGCGAGCGGGGCACACCGCATTGTTGGCCGATGACCCGACCTTGGCAAATGCACGGGGCCGTGCCGCTGTGGTCGGTTGCCCCTGTGGCTATACTTCTGCGCAGCGCCGATTTGTTCCTGATTGCGGGCGCTTAATCAAATGCCGCTAAAGAGGGACACCCGACCCGGTGTCCGCATCTGCAGCGGCGCCGGGTTCTTTCGTTCAACGGGTGCCTTTGCCGAGCATGATGTCCATCGGACACGTCACACCGCAGACCATGCATTTCGACGAGCCGCTGCCGCTGCGCAGTGGCGCGACGCTGGCTGGCTATGACCTGGTCTACGAGACCTACGGCACGCTCAGTGCCGACAAGCGCAACGCCGTGCTGGTGTGCCATGCGCTCAATGCGAGCCACCACGTGGCGGGCAACTACGCCGGCCAGGAGCGCAGCGAGGGCTGGTGGGACAACCTCGTCGGCCCGGGCAAACCGCTGGACACGAACACCTTCTTCGTCATCGGCGTCAACAACCTGGGCTCGTGTTTCGGGTCCACCGGTCCGATGAGCCCGAACCCGGCCACGGGGCAGCCCTGGGGCGCGGACTTTCCGGTGGTGACGGTGGAAGACTGGGTCGATGCACAGGCCCGCCTGCTGGACCGCCTGGGCATCGCACGCCTGGCCGCCATCCTGGGCGGCAGCCTGGGCGGCATGCAGGCGCTGAGCTGGACGCTGCGCCACCCAGAGCGCGTGTGCGATTGCATCGCGGTGGCCACGGCGCCCAACCTGTCGGCGCAGAACATCGCCTTCAACGAGGTGGCGCGGCGCGCCATCATCACCGACCCCGACTTTCATGGCGGGCACTTCTATGCGCATGGCGTGATCCCCAAGCGGGGCCTGCGCGTGGCTCGCATGATCGGCCACATCACCTACCTCAGCGACGATTCGATGGAAGAGAAGTTCGGTCGCGAACTGCGCGCCGCCGAGCTGGGTTACTCGACCCAGGACATCGAGTTCCAGATCGAGAGCTACCTGCGCCACCAGGGCGACAAGTTCAGCGAGTACTTCGATGCCAACACCTACCTGCTGATCACGCGCGCGCTGGACTACTTCGACCCGGCCCTGGCCTTTGGCGGCGATCTGTCGCGCGCCTTTGAAGTGGCGAAGCACATCCGGTTCGGCCTGGTGAGCTTCACCACCGACTGGCGCTTTTCTCCGGCGCGCTCGCGCGAGCTCGTCAAGGCGCTGGTGGACAACCGCATCGAGGTCAGCTACGCCGAGATTGCCGCGCCGCACGGGCACGACGCCTTCCTGCTCGACGACCCGCGCTACCACGGTGTCTTGAAGGCCTGGTTCTCGCGCATTGCGGCGGACCTGCGCCAAGGCGCTTCGCCAAGGGGCGGATCCGATGTCTGAGCGTCGCGAGCTTGAAGTCATCGCCGAGCTGGTACCGCCGGGCTCGCGCGTGCTCGACCTGGGCTGCGGTGGTGGCGAGCTGCTCGCGCACCTGCGCGATGCGCGCGGCTGCACGGGTTACGGCGTGGAGATCGACGACCAGAACGTGCTGGCCTGCGCGCGGCGCGGTGTCAACGTGATCCAGCTGAACCTCGAAGAAGGCCTGGCGCTGTTCGAGGACGGCAGCTTCGATGTGGTGCTGCAATTGCAGACCCTGCAACACCTGCGCAACACCGAGCGCATGCTGCGCGAGACGGCGCGGGTGGGGCGGCTGGGCATCCTCAGCTTCCCCAACTTTGCCCATTGGCCGAATCGCATGTCGGTGCTGCGAGGCCGCATGCCGGTGACCAAGGCCTTGCCCTACCAGTGGTACGACACGCCCAACATCCGTGTCGGTACCTTTGCCGATTTCGAGGTGCTGGCGCAGCGCAATGGCTTGCGCATCCTGGACAGCTTTGGCCTGAATGGCGGAGAGCCGGTGCGGCGCTGGCCCAACCTTCGAGCCAGCGTGGCGGTGTTCAAGTTCGAACGGGGCTGAGGGCGGCGGCTCCCGCCGCCGTCCGTGACTCGATCAGTGCGCCGCGCTGCGGGTGGCCACGCCGGCGCTGACGCTGTACAGCTCGCCCGCGGGCGTCAGTTCGTGGCGGGCATTGGCCGTGCGCACCTGGCTGCGGACCGCTTCGCGGGTCAGCTCGCTGCGGGTGGCGATCGCCACCGGCACGGCGTCGCCCGATGTCAACAAGGCACCCTGGGCGCGGGCTTGCTGCAATTCGGCCAGCACCTCGGCGCGTGACTTCTGCGACACGAAGACCGTGCTGTCGACCGTGATGTCGTCGGCCATGGCGGCTGCAGCGGCCAGCGCGATGAAGGAGGCGGCGAACAGTTGCTTTGCATTCATGATGAATTCCTTAACAGTGTGTGGAGGGGATTCCGGTCGCCGCGGCATGGTTTGGATGGTGTCTCGGCGGCCGGGTCGGTGAGTCTTCTGTCGTGGGTGTCTCATCGATGGGGTGAACTGTAGGGGTTGACCCTGATTTGAAAAACCAGGGTCGAGCCAATTGATAATTCGCCAGTCATGAACAATAAGGCCCTTGAAACCTGCAAGGGTCGTGGGGAACACCATGGACCTGATGCGCGCGATGCGGACCTTTGTCCGCGTGATCGACGACCAGGGCTTCGCGGCCGCGGCGCGGGCCCTGAACCTGGCCCCGGCCGTGGTGACCAAGCAAATCGCCGACCTCGAAGCGCACCTGGGCGCGCGGATCATCAATCGCACGACGCGGCGCATGTCGCTCACCGAGGTGGGCGAGCGCTACCTGGACCGTGCGCGCCAAATCCTGGCCGACGTCGACGAGGCGGAGGCGCTGGCCTCGCATTCGGTGAAGGAATTGAGCGGGCACCTCAAGGTGCTGGTGCCGCCGGCCTTCGCCGTGCACCAACTGGCCAAGCACCTGCCCAAGTTCCGCGCCAGGCACCCGTTGGTGAGCCTGGAGCTCACGGTGCCCGGGCCGGTGGAGGCGGTGGACGACGGCCAAGATGTGTCCATCCTGATGAGCAGCCTGCCGCTGCGCGATGGTGATTTCGTGGCACGCCGGATTGCCACCTCCGAGATCATCGTCTGCGCGGCACCAGACTACCTGGCGCGTGTCGGGCGCCTGACCCACCCCTTGCAGGCGCTCGACATCGATCTGCTGCTGCCCAGCGGCACCACGTCGCGGCGCCTGCTGACCTTCACCCACGAAAGTGCGCTGGGGGTGGATGGTCAGCCCGAGCAGGTGGAGGTGGCGCCGCCTCGGCCGGCCCTGACCACCACTCACCTGGACACCACCTATGCCGCCGTGCTGGCGGGCATGGGCGTGGCCGGGCTGCCGTCGTTCGTGGTGGCCGACGCGCTGATGGAGAACGCGCTCGAGCGCCTGCTGCCCGACTGGCGCATCTTCACGACGACGATCTATGCCGGCGTGCCCACCCGCAAGCACCTGCCGGCGCGAACCCGGGCCTTCATCGACTTTCTGGTGGAAACCTTCGGCGGCGGTGAACGCGACACCTGGTTGGACGCTGCCGGCTGCCCGACGATGCCCGCCGGCGCAAGAGAGTCTTTCCAGAGGGGGGAGGGCCGGGGGGCCCCCCCGGGGGGGGGGGGGGGCGGCGCCCCGCCGGGGACCGAAAAAGAGTTTGGGGGGCCCCCCCCTGTTTCGGTTCCCCGCGGGGGGGGGGGGGGGGGGGGGGGGGGGGGGGGGGGGGGGGGGGGGGGGGGCGGCGGCGCCCGCGGGCGGCGCCGGGGGGGGGGGGCCCGGCCCCCCGGCCCCCCCCCCCCCCCCCCCCCGGGGCGCCGCGGGGGGGGGGGGGGGGGGGGGGTGCGGGCGCGTCCGGCGCGCGCGCGCCGGGGGCCCCCCCGGCCGGCCCCCGCCCCGGCCCCGGGCGGGGGGCGGGGCGGGGGCGGGCGGGGGTTGGGGCGGGGGCCCCGGGGCGCGGGGGGGGGGCCCGGGGCGGGCGGGGGCGGCGGCGCCGGGGGCCCCCGCGCCCCCCGCGCGGGGCCGGGGGGCCGCGGGGGCGCCGGGCTCCTCGGGGGGGGGGGGCCGGGGGGGGGGGGGGGGGGGGGGGGGGGGGGGGGGGGGGGGGGGGGGGGGGGGGGGGGGGGGGGGGGGGGGGGGGGGGGGGGGGGCGGGGGGGGGGGCGGGGGGCGGCGGGGGGGGCGGCCCCGGGGCCGCGCCCGGCCCGGGGGCGGGGCGGGGGCGGGGGCGGGGCGGGGGGGGGCGGGCGGGGGGGGGGCGCGGGGGGGCGGCGCCCGGGGGCGGCGCGGGGGGGGGGGGGCCCGGCGGCGGCGGGGGGGGGGGGGGGGCGGGGGGGGGAAGGGGGGGGGCGCGGGCCCCCCGCGGGGGGGGGGGGGGGGGGGGCCCCCCGGGGGCGGCCGGCGGGGGGCCCCCCCCCCCCCGGCGGGGGGCCCCCGCGCGCCGGGGCGGGGGGGGCCGGGCCGGGGGCCCCGCCGGGGCCCCCGGGGGGCGCGGGGGGGGGCGGGGCCCCGGGGGCCGCGGGCCGGGGGCCGGCGCGCGCGCGGCCCGGGGCGGGCGGGCTGGGGCGGGCGGGGCGCGGGGGGCGCGGGGGGCGGGGGGGGGGGGCGGGGGGGGGGGGGGGGGGCGGGGGGGGGGGGCCCCCGGGCCGGGACCCCCGCGGGGGGCGCCCCGGGGGGGGGAGGGCGCGGGCGGGGGGGGCCGCCCGCGGGCCGGGCCCGCCGCGGCCGGCCCCCCCCGGGGCCCGGCCCCCCCGGCCCCCCCCGGCCGCGGGGGGGCGGGGCGGCGGGGGGGGGGGGGCCGCCGGGGGGGGCGACAGTTCCGGCCGGGGGGCGGGCGGCCGGCCCGCGCGCAAAGGGGGGGGCGGGGGGCGGGGCCGCCGCCGCCGCGGCGCCGCCCCCAACGCCCCCCCCCCCCCCCGCGGGGCCCCCCCCGGCGGGGGGGGCCCGCGGCGCCCCCGCCCCCCCCGGCGCGGGGGGGGGCGCCCCCGGGCTCGGGGGCGGCGGGGGCCCCCGGGCCCCCGGGGCGGCCGCCCCCCCGGGGAGACTCAGGCTGGGCACGAGCGTGGCGATGTGGCAGCATCGATCCCCGACCCCTCATCGCCTGGAGACGACCATGATCGGCTACGTGACCCTCGGTACCAACGACCTGCCCCGCGCCGCCGCGTTCTACGACGCCCTGTTGGCTGAGATCGGCATCAAGCGCATCATGGATTTCGGTCGAGGCTATGCCTGGGGCACGGCGATGGACAAGCCTGCGCTCGGGGTGATGATCCCGTACGACGAAAAGCCGGCCACCTCGGGCAACGGCACGATGGTGGCCATCGTGGTGGACAGCAAGGACAAGGTGGACCGCCTCTACCGCAAGGCACTCGCCTTGGGTGGCAAGGACGAAGGCGCCGCCGGGCCGCGTGGCGAGGGCTTTTATGCCGGCTATTTCCGCGACCTGGACGGCAACAAGCTCAACGCCTTCTGCATGGGGTGATCCCGGCCACGCGTCGGCGCCGATGACCTGACGCCTGCCGGGCGAGCCGCCCGCGCAGGCAGGCCCGGCACGGATCGCCGCGGCTACCGGCTGGCACCCGAGGCCGGTGCGCTTGCCGCACCGGCGGCAGTGGCTGCCTTGGCTGCCAATGCCGCGGTGCGGGCCTGCTGGTGGCGGCGCGGCAGGTCCTTGATCCACTCCGCGGGGATGGCGAAGTTCAGGTTCTGTGCAGCGTTGGTCACCGAGCCGATCGTCGTCAGGCCCACCAGCGCGCCCTGTTCGTCGAACAACCCGCCGCCGCTCGATCCGCCCGAAATCGCCGCCGAGGTCTGCACCAGCAGCAATTGGCCGCCCGCATTGCGTCGGAACGACGAAACCAGGCCTTCGCTCATGGTCAGGTCCAGCCCGCGCGGATGGCCAATGGCGTAGGCCGGCTGGCCCACGGCCAGGCGTGCCGTTTCCCCCAAGGTCACGGCGGGCGCGGCCACCGCGGTGGCACTCAGTTGGCACAGGTCGCGCTGCACATCCCAGGCACTGAGGCGGGCTTCGATGCTGTCGCCGTCGCGCCGCAGCAGCACCCGCTTGGCCTTGGCCAATACGTGGCAATTGGTGACCAGCGTGTTCGGCGCCACCACCACCGCACTGCCCTGGCCCAGCGGCAAGCTGTCGGCGTCCAGCGCGACCACTTTCCAGATGCTCGGCGAGACCTTGGCGAACAGTTCGGCCGGGGTCAGCGCCAGCGCGGCCGACCCGACGCCCAAGCCGGCGCACAGCACGCCGAGGCGGGCCATTGCGCGAGCGATCCGTGGCCAGGCAGCGGGATTCATGGCCGGATCAAGCCTTCCAGGTCGGCGTCGGTGGCCAGCGGGTTGAGCACGGCGTCGCCGCCGCTCTGGCCGCCGTCCAGAGGGGAACTCGGCATGGCGGCGGATTGGTCCAGCGGCGCACACGCCTGCCCCGCCACGTTGCGACGCACTGCGCCAGCGGCCGGGCGCACCTGGTCGGGCTGCGACACATCGAACAGCAAGGCCAGGCATCCGGTGGCGGTGGCCATGCCCTGCAGCATGTAGCTGCGACCGGCCTCGGGGGTGAACGTCCACCGCACCAGACAGGCTTGGCGGGGTGGCTTGAGCACCGCGTAGTCCAGCGTGATGAGCTTGCCTGCGGCCAACACGGCGGCGGCGGGCGGCTGCTTGGCCGTGCCGCCGGTCACGCGACGCGAGCCCTTGCAGGCCAGCGCATCGTCGAGCGCGTTCACGATGAGTTGCTCATCGGCTTGCAAGGCCGCGCGCAACACCAGGCGGGCCGTGGGGCTGCCCCTGGGTACGCTGTAAACCACACTCGCGGCCGCACTGGCCGATGGCGCTGGCGGCGATGGCGCAACCGGGCCACTGGGGTCGGGGGTCGAGCATGCCAGCAACACGCCGAGCAGGGCGACACCGGCGAACGAAGCCGCGCGGTTTCGCCAACGTTCACAAGACAGTGCAGGGTGGGGCAAGCGAGCGGTGTTGGGGTGGTCGTGCTCGGCAGTGTAGGCCGACTCAGGGCGTCCATCTGACAGGGGCCTATCTGTACAGGCGCCCATCGGCACCGAGCGCAACCCGCTCAAGGGTCGGTGGTTTCGCGGGCGAGAGGCCATTGCCCCTGTGCATGCCGCCTCAGGTGTCGCCTCGGGTGCGCTCAGCCTACACTTTGATGCCCCCCGCCCCAGGAGCCTGACCATGAACGCCCGCGACCCGCACCTGCCGCTGACCGCCGACCAGGCCGTCACGCTGGCCACCTATGCCGACCGCCGCTGGGACGAGGCCATCGTGCCTGCGCTCACCGAGTACATCGCCGTGCCCGCGAAGAGCCCGATGTTCGACGCCGATTGGCAGCGCCACGGCTTCATCGACCGGGTGGTGCGCGATGCCGCCGGCTGGGTCGAGGCGCGCAAGGTGCCTGGCCTGACACTCGAGGTGGTGCGTCTCGAAGGCCGCACGCCCGTGATCTTTTTCGAGGTGCCGGCCTCGGGGGGTGCGAACGCCAAGGCAATCTCCAGCAACACGGTGGTGATGTACGGACACCTGGACAAGCAACCCGAGTTCAACGGATGGCGCAAGGATCTGGGGCCCTGGACGCCCAAGTACGAGAACGGCCTGCTCTACGGCCGAGGCGGCGCCGACGATGGCTATGCGGTGTACGCCGCCATCACGGCCATCGAGGCCTTGCAGACCCAGGGGCTGGCACACCCGCGCATCGTCGGCCTGATCGAGACCTGCGAGGAGAGCGGCTCCTCCGATCTGCCGGTGTACCTGGACGCGCTGAAGGCACGCTTGGGCCAGGTCGCATTGGTGGTGTGCCTGGACTCTGGTGCGGGCAACTATGACCAGCTGTGGCTGACGACTTCGTTGCGCGGCATGGTCTCGGGCGTGCTGAAGGTGGAGATCCTCACCGAGGGCATCCATTCCGGCGACGCCAGCGGCATGGTGCCGTCGAGCTTTCGCATCATGCGCCAGGTGCTGGACCGCCTGGAGGACTCGGCCACCGGACGCCTGCTGCCCGAGAGTTTCCATTGCCGCATCCCTGCCGACCGCATCGAACAAGCGCGGGCCGCAGCGCAGGCCCTGGGCGACACGGTCTGGAAGCGCATGCCCTGGGCCTGCGGCGCCGATGGCGCGAACGCGCTGCCCACCAGCACCGATCCGGTCGAGATCCTGCTCAACCGCACCTGGCGGCCCACGCTGTCGGTCACCGGCGCCGATGGCTTCCCAGAGCTGCAGAACGCCGGCAATGTCTTGCGGCCCTACACCGCGTTCAAGCTCTCGTTGCGCCTGCCGCCGCTGGTGGACGGCCACACCGCTTCGCTGCAGCTCAAGCAGTTGCTGGAGGACAACGCGCCCTACAACGCACGGGTCACCTTCCATCCCGATGGCCGGGCTGGTGCGCTGGGCGCCACGGGCTGGAACGCGCCTTCACTGGCCCCGTGGCTGGACCGGGTGCTCAACGACGCCTCGAACGCGCATTTCGGTGCGCCGCTGGGCTACATCGGCCAGGGCGGCACGATCCCCCTGATGAGCATGCTGCAGCAGGGATTCCCGTCGGCACAGATGATGGTCTGCGGCGTGCTGGGGCCGAAGAGCAATGCCCACGGCCCCAACGAATTCCTGCACGTGGGCTACGGAAAACGCCTGACCGCGGCCGTGGCGCAAGTGATCACGGCCTGCCCTTGAATCCCGCCGGAGCGCCGAAGGCCCGGCCAAGCCGGTTCCGCGGCGGCCCTTGGGCAGTTCAGCGCATCGAGAAGCCGGTGACCAAGGGGCCGCTCATCGGCTCGATCAAGGCGATCAGCGGGCGCAGCTCGCGGTAGCGCATGGCCACCTTGGTGGCATAGGCGAAGAAGCGCGGCAGGTCCGCAGCGTAGCGCGGCTTGCCGTCGCGGTGCTTGAGTCGGCAGAAGATGCCCATCACCTTGAGGTGGCGTTGCAGCCCCATCCATTCGATGGCGCGCCAGGCCTCGCCAAAGTCGTCTTCCATGGGGTGCCCGGCCAGCACGCCGTCGCGCCGGGCCTGGTCCCACCAGCGTGCGGCCCAATCGATTTCGCGCTCTTCGTCCCAGGAGACAAAGGCGTCGCGCAGCAGGGAGGCGAGGTCGTAGGTGACGGGGCCGCGCACCGCGTCCTGATGATCCAGGATGCCCGGGTTCGGCTCGCAAACCATCAGGTTGCGCGGCATCCAGTCACGGTGCACGGCCAACTGCGGTTGCGCCAAGGCGCTGCGCACGAGGGCCCCGGTGACGCTTTCCCAAGCCTTGAGTTGCGGCCCGCTCCAGCTCAGATTGAATTCACGTGCCACGCACCAGTCCGGGAAGAGCTGCATCTCGCGGCGCAGCAGTGCTTCGTCGAAGTCGGGCAGGCCATCGGCCGAGCCTTGGCGTTGCCACTGCGCCAGGGCCGCCAGGGCGGCGCGCATCAGGTGGTTCGCCTGGGCTTCGTCGGCCTCGCGCAGGGCGTCCAGGTAGAGGCGCTTGCCCAGGTCTTCCAGCAGCAGGAATCCCTGGGCCGCGTCGGCAGCGAACACCCTCGGCGCATGCAGGCCGGCATCGCGAATGCGCCGGCCGACATCCAGGAATGGGCACACGTCCTCCAGCGGTGGCGGGGCGTCCATGACGATCATGGAGGTTGTCGACGGGCTGGGGCCGCTGATGCGGAAATATCGGCGAAAGCTCGCGTCGGCCGAGGCAGGCGCGAGGGTGCTGCGGTCCAGGCCGTGGGTGGCGCACAACGGGGCCAGCCATTGCTCGAAGGCGGCCTGGCGTGCCGGGTCTGGCCAGAGGATTGGGTCGGAAGTGCTCATGGATAATCCAGGATTCTACGAAGCGTGCCGCGCCCTGGCGGTGCGCGGCCGGTGCGGGCTGCTCTGGCTGCCGCTGCAGCCTTCCACCGTCTGCCCCCTCCTGCTTGCGTTTGCCCGTGTCGACTTTCAGGCTCCCGAGTCCGTTGCGCTGTCTCGCCCTGGCTCCGCTGGTCGCGGCGATGGGCTGCGCATGGGCCGAGCCGGCCTTGCAGTCCAGCACGACGCTGGTGACCTCGCCGCGCGGCGAATCCGCACGCCAGCGGCCGGTGTTCCTGGAGGCCGACAGTCTCAGCATCCGGCCCGACCTGGACGCCTTGGCCGAGGGCAAGGTGGAGCTTCGGCGCGCTGGCACCGATCTGCAGGCCGACCGCGCTCGCTACGACACGCCGAAGGACCAGGTCCGGGCCACCGGCTCGGTGGTGATCCGGCGCGATGGCAATGTCTACAAAGGCCCCGTGCTCGAGCTGCAACTGCAGCGCTTCGAGGGCTTCTTTCTGCAGCCCGAGTTCGAGTTGGGCCAGTTCGGGTCCGGCGGCCGCGCCGAGCGCCTGGACTTCATCGACGCGACGCGCTCGGTGGCGACACGCGCGATTTACAGCAGCTGCCCGCGCGACGGCTCGGCCGACCCCGATTGGCTGCTGCAGGCCGACAAGGTGACGATCGATTCCGAGGCCCAGGAGGGCCGTGCCGAGGGCGCGGTGCTGCGCTTTCTGGGCACGCCGATCCTGGCCCTGCCGGTGTTGACCTTTCCTTTGTCGGATGCCCGCAAGAGCGGTTGGCTGCCGCCCAGCATCGACCTGGACAGCCGCAGCGGCTTCATGGTGGGCATGCCGTACTACTGGAACATCGCGCCCAACCGCGATGCCACGATCACCCCCACGGTGCGCACGCGCCGCGGATTCGGCGCCGAGGCCGAGTTTCGCTACCTGGAGCCCGCGGATGCCGGCCGTGTGGTGGTGGATCTGATGCCCAGCGACCAGATCGCCGGGCGCACGCGGCACGCCTGGCTGGCCGAACATGCCGGCTCGGGCTGGGGGCTGCGCTATTCGGCCAATGTGCTGCGCGTGTCCGATGACGACTACTGGAAAGACTTCCCGCACAGCGTGCCGCGCACCACGCCGCGCTTGTTGCCGGCCGATCTGAAGCTCGATCGCGAACTGGACACCTGGATCGGCCCCGGCCTGCTCTACGCCCGTATCCAGCAATGGCAGGTGTTGCAGACCACCGACCTCGGCACCGCCATCGTCTCGCCCTACCAGCGCAGCCCGCAGCTTGGCCTGCGCGTCACACCCAAGGCGGGCGCTGGGTGGCAGGCGTCGATCGAGACCGAGGTGAATCGCTTCACCCGGCCCGATGCCTCGGCGTCTGCCGCGCTGCCCACCGGCTGGCGGCTGCACGCGCTGGGCCAGATCAGCCGGGCCTGGACTGCGCCGGGCTGGTGGCTCACGCCAAAGCTGGCGTTCAATGCGGCCAGCTATGCGCTGGACCAGAGCGCCGATGGCTTGCGCAGCAATCCCGGGCGGGTGGTGCCGACGCTGAGCGTGGATGCCGGCATGGTGTTCGAGCGCAACGTGCGTTGGTTCGGGCAGGATCGTCGGCAGACGCTCGAGCCTCGGCTGCTGTACGTCAACACGCCCTATCGCAATCAGCTTTCGCTGCCCAACTTCGATTCAGCCGAACGCGACTTCAATCTGATCTCGCTGTTCAGCGAGAACGCCTTCACCGGCGTGGACCGTGTGTCGGACTCCCATCAGCTGACACTGGGCGTGAGCTCGCGCCTGTTCGATGCCGCCACGGGCACGCAGACCTTGCGGCTGGCGCTGGGCCAGCGGGTGCTGTTCCGCGACCAGCGCATCACGTCCGATGGGGTGCCCTCTACGCAGAAGCTGTCCGACGTGTTGCTCGAGGGATCCACGGGGCTGATCCCGGCCTGGCAACTCGACGCGGCCATGCAATACAACCCGGATTCGCGGCGGGTCGTGCGATCCATCCTCAACGCACGCTATGCGCCGGCGCCGTTTCACTCGATCAGTGCCGGCTACAACTTTTCGCGCGGTTCGTCCGAGCAGGTGCAGGTGGGCTGGCAATGGCCGGTCTACCGAGGCGACGCGAAACCTGTCGGGGCCGCGTCCGGTTGCGGCGGCACGCTGTTTGGCGTGGGGCGTATCAACTACAGTCTGCGCGACAGCCGCATCACCGATTCCATCCTGGGCCTCGAATACGATGCGCGCTGCTGGGTGGGGCGTGTGGTGGCCCAGCGCTTGTCCACCGGACCCAGCGAAGCCACCACGCGCCTGTCCATCCAGATCGAGTTCGTTGGCCTGTCCAGGTTGGCAGCGGGTTTCAACTCGGCCAATGTGTTGAAGGACAATGTGCCGGGCTACCAGTTGCTGCGCGATACGCGGCACCCTTCAAACACTGGTGCCGATTTCGATGACAGGCCTTGATTGACATGCACCAGCGCTCCCGATCGATTCACTCACTCTCAAGGGCAGGTGGCCCGGCCACCGACCTTGAACCCCGCGAGCGACGGCCGGCTTTGGCTGGTCTGGGCCCGCTCCTTGCCGCGCTCATCGGACTGGGCCTGTGCATGCCGGCCATGGCGCAACGCACGCAGACGGCGCGCAATGGCGACCACATCGTGGCGGTGGTCAACACCGAATCCGTCACTGCGGTCGAGGTGGAGCAGCGCATCCTTCGGGCCCGTGCCGAGGCTCAGCGCGCCAACCTGAAGATGCCCACGGACGACAGCCTGCGCCAGCAGGCCCTCGACTCGTTGATCGAGGAGCGGGTGTTGCTGACTTACGCGCGCGAAAGCGGCAACCGCATCGACGATGTCGAACTGGATCGTGCCGTGGCCAACGTCGCTTCGCAAAACCAGCTCACCACGCCACAACTGCGCGAGCGACTGAAGTCCGAGGGGGTGGACTACACGCAGTTCCGCAACAACCTGCGCGACCAGATGCTGCTGGAGCGGGTGCGTGAGCGCGAGGTCACTTCGCGCATCCGCATCGCCGACGTCGACATCGACCGCATCGTCGAGCAGCAGCGCGCCGATGCTGCGGGCGATCTGGAAGTCAACCTGGCGCAGATCCTCATCACCGTGCCCGAAGGTGCCAACGAAGTCGTCGTGGCGCAGCGAAGAGCGCTCGCGGACAAGGCGCTGGTGCGGGTGCAAAAGGGCGAGGACTTCTCTGCAGTGGCGCGCGAACTGTCCGAGGACGGCAACCGGGCCGCTGGCGGCGAGATCGGACGCCGCGCACTGCGCCGTCTGCCGGACCTGTTTGTCGAAGCCACACGGGGCCTCGCCGTGGGCCAGGTCACCGCGCAGGCCGTGCGCAGCCCAGCGGGCTTTCATGTGCTGAAGGTGCTTGATCGCGATGCCAACAGCGGCTTCAAGGTGACGCAAACGCGCGCCCGGCACATCCTGCTGCGGGTGTCCGAGCGGGCGCCTGCGCAGGCGGTTTCGGCGCGGCTGGAACAGGTGCGGCGGCAGATCGACCGGGGTGAGCGCAAGTTCGAGGACGTGGCCAAGGAACTGTCCGAGGATGGCTCCGCTGCGGCCGGTGGCGACCTGGGCTGGGCTTCGCCGGGGCAGTTCGTGCCGGAATTCGAGGAAGCCTTGAACCGCCTGGCCCCAGGTGCCATGTCGCCGCCGGTGACCTCGCGCTTTGGGGTGCACCTGATCCAGGTGGTGGAACGCCGCGACACGACCATCGATCCCAAGGATGTGCGCGAGCAGGCGCGCAACATGCTGCGCGAGCAGAAATTCGAGCAGGCCTACATGGACTGGGCCAAAGACTTGCGCCTGCGGGCGTATGTCGAAATGCGCGACGCACCGCAATAGGCTTTCAGGGCCCCCCAGCGCGCATGTCCTCGGGTGCCCACATCGCACGCAAACGCTTTGGTCAGCATTTTCTGGTCGATCACGGCCTGATCCACTCGATCGTGCGGGCCATCGACCCGCGCCCGGGTCAGGCGCTGGTGGAGATCGGCCCCGGCCTGGGCGCCTTGACGCAGCCGGTGCTGGAACGCGCTGGCGCGCTCACCGTCATCGAACTCGATCGGGATCTCGCCAAGCGTTGGCGGTCGCGGCAAGGCATCACGGTGGTCGAAGCCGATGTACTGGCGGTGTCCTTCGCGGAACTTGCGCAGGCCTCCGGCCAGAAGCTGCGGGTCATTGGCAACCTGCCGTACAACATTTCCACGCCCATCCTGTTTCATCTGCTGCCGGTGGCCGACCAGGTCCAGGATCAGCACTTCATGCTGCAGAAGGAAGTGGTCGCGCGCATGGCCGCGTCACCGGCGTGCAAGGATTTCGGCCGCCTGTCGGTGATGCTTCAGTGGCGCTATGACATCGAGTCGGTGCTGGACGTTCCGCCAGAGGCCTTCGATCCGCCACCCCGCGTGGATTCTGCGGTGGTGCGCATGACGCCTTGGGCCGAGCCGCCAGCGGTGGATGTGCAGCGCTTGGGTGCTTTGGTCACGGTGGCGTTTTCGCAGCGCCGAAAACTGCTGCGCCACAGCTTGGGGCCGTGGTTGGCGCAGCAGGGCTTCACGGGCAGTTTCGATCTGCTGCGCCGTGCCGAGGAAGTGCCGGTGGCGGAATTCGTTGCCCTGGCGCAGGGCTTGCCGACGCTGGGTTGATCAGGCAGCGGCCGCTGGCGCCATGGCGCTCAGTGGGTGCGATTCGGCAGCAGGGCCATCCGCTGGAACGAAAAAGGCGACCCGAAGGTCGCCCTGTCGAAGGGTTTCGCGCGCCGGGATCAGGCGGCGTTGATCCACATGGCCGTATCGAACGCGCTGCTCATCATCGGCATGTTCATGCCGAAGTTGGGGTTGGCGCCGCTCTTGGCGGCCGCTTTGGGAGCCGGGCGCTCGGGCGCCTGCACCACTTCGTTGACGCGCTCCCAGGCACTGGCGTCGGCACTGCGTGCGACCGCGAACGAGTAGAAGCAGCGGAAAGGGATGCGCCGTTCGGCCCAGAAATCGGCGGTGTCACGAAACACGTCCAGCAACTGTTCGCGTGCTTCACGGTCGAAGCGCGGGTTGTCTGGCAGTTGCTCCAGCACCACCACGAAGCCGGGTTGCGCGCCCGAGCGGTGCACCAGGTCGGTCATGCAGTCGAACAAGGCGTCCAGGTTCTTGCCGAAATGCGATGGGAAGAGGAAGGACTCAGCGATCTTCTCCAGCACGTCCTGCTTCGACTGTGCATCGGTGAGGTTGGCGTACAGAAAATGCTGGCCCGCCGCATCAGCGGCCTGCATCAGGTCTTCAACGCGGTAGGCGCGGATGGCTTGGACGATATTGGGACGGACGGTCTGCAGCAGCATGGTCACGATCCTCCGAGGTTCTCTGACGGGATACCGATTGGCCGATCACGGCGCGATTTGTTGAAAGCTCGCATAGTGATTGGCCGTGTAGAAACAGGCTTCAGGAACGGTTGGTTGACGACCACCACAAATGATGCGGCGCGCGCCCCGATTGCGGGCACCGGGTGTCGGCACTGTGTACTCGCGATAGAAGCCTCGCTCACGACGCGGCAGCTGGCGCTCGCGATTGCCGAACACGGTGCCGTCCTTCTCGTAAGGGAACGGACCGCCTGAACGGATCAAGCGTTGCGTCTGCTGGGCTTCCTTCGGCAAGGACGACAGCGCCACCATCGGTGCGTTTTCATCCACCACCCCCCGCGCTTGGACGTCCGCACCAGTCAGTGCGAAGAACACCATCAACGAAGCAAGGCCTAACTTACCTGCAAGCCTTGCCGCTGGCGATGATGCCTTCCAAGCCACGGGATTACCCTGAAACATGAGGAAGCGATGATACCGGAGGGGGCTCAATAACTCAAGCTGCTTGCCTCAAAATTGGGCACCAATCGAGGGAATTGAGTGTGCGCCCACATTGCAAATAAGTCTTGAATTCTCTCACTTTCAGCTTGTCAAGTGGCTCACTGCCTTTGCATTCAGAAACTTGCCGCGCGACTGGCGGCCGCACCAATTCTGGGTGTTGCGGCACTGAAGGACCGGCCGCGGCGCCGCCCGGCTTGACCCGTCAAGCCGGGCGGCCCGACGCAGACCTCAGCGCGCCGCGTTGGCGTCCGCGACGGTCAACGCGGTCATGTTGACAATCCGGCGCACGGTTGCAGACGGGGTCAGGATGTGCGCGGGCTTGGCGGCGCCCAACAGCACCGGGCCGATGGCGATGCCGCCGCCAGCTGCCGTCTTGAGCAGGTTGTAGGAAATGTTGGCGGCATCGATGTTGGGCAATACCAGCAGGTTGGCTTCTCCGGTGAGCGAGGACCGGGGCATCAGTTCGGCGCGGGACACCGCATCCAGTGCCACGTCGCCGTGCATCTCGCCATCCACCTCCAGCCAGGGCGCGTCGCGCTGGATGATGGCCAGCGCCTCGCGCATCTTCAATGCGGACGGCAGGTTGGTGGAGCCGAAGTTGGAGTGCGACAGCAATGCCGCTTTCGGCTGCACACCGAAACGCAGCATCTCTTCGGCGGCCAGCACCGTGATCTCTGCCAGTTGCTCTGCGGTGGGGTCGTAGTTGACGTGGGTGTCCACCAGGAACACCTGGCGCCCGGGCAGGATCAGCCCGTTCATGCAGGCGTAAGTGTGAACACCAGGTCGGCTGCCGACGACCTGGTCGATGTGCGTGAGGTGCTGCGTGGTGGAGCCCCAGGTGCCACAGATCATGCCGTCCACATCGCCCTTGTGCAGCAGCATGCTGGCGATCAAGGTGAGCCGGCGGCGCATCTCGATCTTGGCGAATTGCTCGGTGACGCCGCGTCGATCCATCATGCGGTGGTAGGTCTGCCAGAAGTCGCGGTAGCGCGGGTCGTTGTCGATGTTCACGACCTGGTAGTCGCGGCCTTCCTGAAGGCGCAGACCGAGCTTCTCCACGCGTGCCGAGATGATGCTGGCGCGGCCCACCAGCCAAGGCCTGGCCAGGCCTTCATCCACGATCACCTGCACGGCGCGCAAGACGCGGCGGTCTTCGCCCTCGGCAAAGGCCACGGCCTTGCGCGTGGCGCGCTTGGCGGCATTGAAGATCGGCTTCATCGTGTTGCCGGAGGCATAGACGAAGCTCTGCAGCTTGTCGCGGTAGGCACCGAAGTCCTTCACCGGGCGCGAAGCCACGCCCGACTCGGCCGCTGCCCTGGCCACGGCCGGCGCGATCATCATCATCAAGCGCGGATCGAAGGGCTTGGGAATCAGGTAGCCCGGGCCGAAGCTCAGGCTTGCGCCCGAATAGGCGGCGGCCACCACATCGTTCTGTTCGGCCTGAGCCAGTTCGGCGATGGCGCGCACTGCGGCAATCTCCATCTCATCGGTGATGGTGGTGGCGCCGCAGTCGAGCGCGCCGCGGAAGATGTACGGGAAGCACAGGACGTTGTTGACCTGGTTCGGGAAGTCGCTGCGGCCTGTGGCCATGATGGCATCGTCGCGAACCGCCTGCACGTCCTCCGGCATGATTTCCGGATTGGGATTGGCCAGCGCGAAAATCAGCGGCCTGGCCGCCATGGACTTGACCATCGGTGCCTTGAGCACGCCTCCGGCGGACAGCCCGAGGAACACGTCGGCGCCCTGGATCACCTCGGCGAGCGTGCGCGCCGAGGTGTCCTGTGCGAATTCGATCTTGTCCGGGTCCATCAGTTCGGTGCGGCCCTTCCAGACCACGCCGGCCAGGTCGGTGACGAAGATGTGCTGGCGCGGCACCCCCAGCTTGACCAGCAGGTTCAGGCAGGCCAGTGCCGCAGCACCCGCGCCGGAGGTGACGAGCTTGATCTCGTCGATGCGCTTGCCGACCACCTTCAGGCCATTGAGCAGCGCTGCGCCGACCACGATTGCCGTGCCGTGCTGGTCGTCGTGGAAGACCGGGATCTTCATGCGCTCGCGCAGCTTGCGCTCGACGTAGAAGCAATCCGGCGCCTTGATGTCTTCGAGGTTGATGCCGCCGAAGGTGGGCTCCAGCGCGGCAATGATGTCCACCAGCTTGTCGACGTCGCGCTCGTTGATCTCGAGGTCGAAGACGTCGATGCCGGCGAACTTCTTGAACAGCACGCCCTTGCCTTCCATCACCGGCTTGGAGGCCAGCGGGCCGATGTCGCCCAGGCCCAGAACCGCCGTGCCGTTGGTGACCACCGCCACCAGGTTGCCACGCGAGGTGTAGCGGAACGCGTTCACCGGATCGGCGACGATTTCTTCGCACGCGGCGGCCACGCCAGGCGAATACGCCAGCGCCAGATCGTGCTGGTTGGTCATCTGCTTGGTCGCGGCAATGGCCACCTTGCCGGGCGTCGGGAACTCGTGGTACTCAAGCGCCGCGCGGCGAAACTCGGCACGCTTTTCTTCGTTGGTGGGCATGGGGCAACTCCATCAGGGTCAGGGTTACTGGGAGCCGGGCTGGTGCGCACCGGCGCCGATGCAGCAAGGGGCCAGTCCCACTGGGCGTGGGCACCAGCGCCTTTTTGCATCGGCCGGAGTGTGACCTGCCAGCTTGCCGTTGCGCATGCGCGAAACTGCGTACCAGTTTGAACCAGACGGCGGGGAATACTGGCCCTCCGATGACGATGCCGCCTCTGAGCCCCTCCGCCGCACGGCCCATTCGCTTGCGCCGACCCATGTTGTGGGCGGCCTTGGTCAGCCTGCTGGTGGTGGCGCAGACGGCATTGGTGCTGATGACCTTGCGCTACGAAGAAGCGCGCGCGCAAGAGCGCGCCGACGAGGCGGCCAATGCCGTGGCCAGCGAGTTGCGACACCGCTCGCAGCAGATCCTGCAGGGCTTGCAAATGCTGGGCGCGCGCAAGGTGCCGGCCGACGATTGGCGGCAGGACGCCCAGGCGCTGATGCGGACGCTGGGCGAACTGGCGCGAGTGGAGCGGCGGGGCGTCGATGGCCGCGTCACCCAAAGCACCGACTCGCCTTTTCGAACGCCGCTGTTTCAGCATTGGCCGCGCGCGGAGCTCCAGTTGGAGACCGAATTGGCGTGCGCAGCCGCCCTGCGCGCTGCAACGCCCCAATTCGCTCGCAGTCAGTTCGTGCCCATGCAGGGCGGGTTGGGCGTGGAAGTGGTGGACGTGTGCATCGGGCAGCACGAGTCAGGGCAGCATGTGGGCTTCGTGGTCGGCAGCATCGTGCTGTCCGGCTTGCTGGAGGAGATCCGGCCGGCGGAGCTGTCGCGGCAGTTCGAGCTGTCCTTTGTCGAATCCGACGGCACGCGGCTCGCGCGAGCCGGGTCGGTGCGCGGCGCGGGCGTCTATTCGGCCGATCGCATCGTCGACCTGCCCGGCAACGGCCTGCAGTTGAGGGTGGACGCCATGGAGCGCAAGCCGGGGCTGATTCCCAACCTGGCCGTCGCCTTGGTGCTGGGCCTGTCGTTGGCCTTGGCCGCAGTGGTGGTGCTGCTGGTGCACGATGTGCGGCGGCGCGCGCGCGCCGAAGGGGCCCTGGCCGAAGCCTTGGCTTTCCGCAAGGCGATGGAAGATTCCCTCATCACAGGCGTGCGCGCACGCGACCGCAGCGGTCGCATCGTGCACGTCAACCCGGCGTTCTGCGCCATGGTGGGCTACCCCGCGGATGAGCTGGTGGCCGCCACCGTGCCACCCTACTGGCCACCGGAGCATGTGGCCACGTACCAGCAGCGCCAGGCCGAGCGGCTGAACCCTGGCGCCGATTTCGAGCCCTCACGCGAGGGCTACGAGACGGTGTTCATGCGCAAGGGCGGCGAGCGTTTTCCGGTCATGGTCTACGAGGCACCGCTGCTGGACAGCGTGGGCAAGCACACCGGCTGGATGAGCACGGTGGTGGACGTGAGCGCGCAGCGGCGCATGGAAGACCTGTCACGCCAGCAGCAGGAACGCCTGCAGGCCACCGCGCGCCTGGCCAGCGTGGGGGAGATGGCCTCGCTGCTCAGCCACGAGCTGAACCAGCCCCTGTCGGCCATCGCCAGCTATGCCACAGGCTCCATCAACCTGATGGAGCGACCCGACGGCGATACCCCGGCACTGCTGCAGCAGGCCATGCAGCGCATTGCCGAACAGGCCGAGCGCGCTGGCCGCGTGATCAAGAGCGTGCACAACTTCGTGCGACGGCGCGACCAGGCACACGAGGTGCTTGGCGCCGACGTGTTGATCGAGTCGGTGATGCCGCTGGTGCGGCTGCAGGCACGCAAGAGCGGCGCGCGCATCGAGGTGGACGTGTCCACCCCGGCGCCACGGGTCAAGGTCGACCGCACGATGCTGGAGCAGGTGCTGCTCAACCTCACCCGCAATGGCCTGCAGGCCATGGAGGGCGACATGCCGGTGGCCGAGCGCGTGCTCACCATTCGGGCTCACATCACGCAGGTTCGTTGGGTCGCTTTCAGCGTTACCGACACCGGTGCCGGTGTGCCTTCGGTCGTGGCGCAGCAACTGTTCACGCCGTTCTTCACCACCAAGGGCGAGGGCATGGGCTTGGGCCTGTCACTGTGTCGCACGGTGATCGAGCAACACGGGGGGGTCATCGACTTCGAGAACCTGCCGCGCGGCGCGGCCTTTCGCTTCACCTTGCCCTTGGCAGCGCTGCGCTCGGCCGAGGCGGCCGCCTGAGCCAGCGGGGCCCGACCGGCGCCTTCTCGCCGTGACAGCGCCTTGGCAAGCCCAGGTTCGTCACTGATACTCACCGCATGGTGCGTCACGAAGCAAAGGCACGACTGAACCCGCAGGGGCGAGGCGGAGCTGCTGCATGCTGCGCATGTCCAACGGGAGAGAGTCCCGTCCCGGTAGGCGTCGGAGCGCCGGGTAGCAGACCCCAGGTAGTGGAGGGAGACCTCTGTGCCCGAGCGGGGTGTCAAAAGCCCGTGAGGCGGCGCGAGCCGCGCAGCGGGGAGCAAGCACGCGGGCCGCAACATGAAGTGAAGCCTGCAGCCTCGACAGAGTTACAACCCGCAGGCCGAGCCGCTCATGTCACGGCGAAGGCAACACCGCTGGCGCAAGAACCGAAGCGCGCTGGGGGCTGCGGCGGGGTATGGGGCGCAGCACGCGTGCAAGGACAGGTGCGGAACGGAGGAGGCCCGTCTGCGCGGCCCGAGTCGGGGCAAGCGAGTTCGTATAAGCCCAAGGCGAAGTCGAATCGTGCGCAGCGGGAGTCCGAGGGGATCGTAGTACCGCTGGAATTGGCGCAAGCCGGTTGCGCGAAGGCCGTGTGGCATAACGCGGCTGGAGGGAAGGGTCCTTGCGGTGGTCATGCTGATGGAGCGGGTAAGCGCGAGGGAATGGCCGGCCAGACCGGACCTAACGACCCCGTTGGACGCGAGTCCGGCGACAAAGTGCGACAACTGCAAAGGCAGCTCTGGGCCGCAGCCAAGCGGGCACCGGGAAGGCGCTTTCATGCGTTGTACGGCCAGATGTGCAGGGGTGACGTCCTGCACGAGGCATGGAAGCGAGTGCGCCGCAACAAGGGCGCAGCGGGCGTGGATCGGATGACGATCGGCGCAGTCGAGCAGTACGGAGTCCGGCGCTTCCTGCAAGAGCTGGGCGAAGTGCTGCGTGCGGGCGAGTACGGTGCGCAGGTCGTGCGGCGCGCCTACATACCCAAGGCAGACGGGGCCAGGCGGCCTCTGGGCATCCCGACGGTGCGAGACCGGGTGGTGCAGATGGCGGCCAAGCTGGTGCTGGAGCCGATTTACGAGGCGGACTTCGCATCGACCTCGTATGGGTTCAGGCCAAGGCGCAGTGCGCAGCAGGCGCTGGAGCGGCTCAGGCAACTGGGCAACGACGGGGCCGAGCACGTGCTGGATGCCGACATCGAGAACTACTTCGGCAGCATTGCGCACGACAAGCTGCTCACCCTGGTGGGCCAGCGAGTCAGCGACCGGAAGATGCTCAAGCTGGTGAGGCAGTGGTTGCAGGCTGGGGTGATGGAAGACGGGGTGGTGAGTCACCCGGTGGCGGGAACGCCGCAGGGTGGTGTGATCTCGCCGCTGCTGTCGAACATCTACCTGCACGTGCTGGACCGGGTGTGGGCCAAGCATGGCCGGCACCTGGGCGAGTTGGTGCGGTATGCGGACGACTTCGTGGTGATGTGCCGAACGGCACAGGGCTGCGAGGAGGCGCAAGGCCGCATCGAGCATGTGCTCACCAAGCTGGGACTGAAACTGCACCCACAGAAGACGCGGCGCGTGGTGCTGACGCGCGGACAGGAGGGCTTCGACTTCCTGGGCTGCCATCTGCACAAGCGTATGAGCGGGCGGCTGTGGCAGCAAAAGGGCCTGCGGCGCTACTACCTGCAGCGCTGGCCGAGCCGCAAGGCGATGAACCGTGTGCGAGAGCGTGTGCGGGAGCTGACCCCGCGCTGGCGCTGCCACCAGGATGTGCGAGGCGTGATCGCTGAGCTCAACCCCGTGCTGCGTGGCTGGGGGCAGTACTTCCAGACCGGCAACGCGGCCGATCACTTCACCGACGTGGATGACTACGTCGTGAAGCGGCTGCGCAGCCTGCGCGTCAAGCGTGCGGGGCGCAACTTGCGGGCAGGCCAGACCCAGCGCTGGGACCGCGACTCCTTCGAAAGCCTTGGATTACATCGCCTGCGCGGGACGATCCGCTACCCGGGCAAACCTCCTGGCAACGGGAGAACTGCGTAATGCTGCGAGCCGACAGACCACTGGTAAGCCGTGTGCGGGAAATCCGCATGCACGGTTTGAACGGGGGTGTTGGCTCTGTGACTGACCTTCGGGCCTGAACAGGGCCAACATCTACCAATGAGTGAAGCCTCTGCACCCTTGCACCTGGGCCTGCCGCTGGTCTACCTGGTGGACGATGAGCCCGTGGTGCGCGATGCGCTGGCCTGGTTGCTGCGATCGCGGCGCCTGCTGTCGGAAGGCTTTGCCAGTGCCGATGCCTTTGACGTCTGGCTGATGGGGCGCGACATCGCCGGCAGCTGGCCCGACTCGCCCAGCTGCGTGCTGCTGGATGTGCGCATGCCGGGCACCAGTGGCCTGGCTCTGTTCGATCGCCTGATCGACCGCGGACTGACCGAGCGGCTGCCGGTGATCTTTCTCACCGGCCACGGCGACGTACCCACCGCGGTAGCGGCTGTCAAGCGCGGCGCCTTCGATTTCGTCGAGAAGCCGTTCTCCGACAACGCGCTGGTCGATCGAGTGGAGCAGGCCCTGGCGTCCAGTGCCGACGCCATCCGCAAACGATGGCTGCAGCGGCGCACCGCCCAGTCGATGGCCGATCTCACCGAGCGGGAGCGCGAGGTCATGCAGCGCGTGATCGAGGGCTTGGCCAACAAGTTGATCGCCGACCAGTTGGACATCAGCGTGCGCACGGTCGAAGTGCACCGCGCCCGGGTGTTCGAGAAGATGAATGTGCGTTCGGCGGTGGAGCTGGCCAACCTGCTGCGTGGCACCGGCGGCTGAGCAGCGACGCAGCACCGCAACGAAGCACCTCGGCCACAATCTGCCCATGTCCCTGGGCGAATTCGACCTGATTGCGCGCTACTTCACACGCCCCACGCAGCGTGCCGTGCTCGGCGTGGGCGACGATTGCGCGCTGCTGCAGCCCACGCCGGGCATGCACCTGGCGGTGTCGAGCGACATGCTGGTGGAAGGTCGGCACTTTCTGTCCACCGTGGCGCCGCAGCGACTGGGCCACAAGGCGCTGGCCGTCAATCTGAGCGATCTCGCCGCTTGCGGCGCCACGCCGCTCGCCTTCACGCTGGCATTGGCCCTGCCCCGGCCGGACGAGACCTTCTTGGCCGGCTTCGCCCGGGGTCTGCTGGCCCTGGCCGACGAGCACCACATCGAGCTGGTGGGTGGCGACACCACGGCAGGCCCACTGAACCTGTGCATCACCGTGTTTGGCGAGGTGCCAGCCGGCCAGGCCCTGAGGCGCGATGGCGCTTGTGCTGGCGACGGTCTGTGGGTCAGCCATGCCCTGGGTGGCGGCATCGGCGACGCGCGCCTGGCGCTGGAGGTGTTCCGTGGACGCATCAGCTTGCCCGGCGCAGCATTCGAACGCGTGCGGTGTGCGATGGAGCAACCACAGCCCCGGGTGGCGTTGGGCCTGGCATTGCGTGGCGTGGCCAGCGCTGCCATCGATCTGAGTGACGGCCTGGCCGGCGATCTGGGCCATGTGCTGCGCCGCTCCAAGGTCGGTGCCACCGTCGACCTCGACGCCTTGCCCTGCAGTGACGTGCTGGCAGCGCAGCCCGAAGCGCTGCGGCGCGAATGCACGGCCAGCGGTGGCGATGACTACGAGCTGCTGTTCTGCGCCGCCGACGACATGGCCGTGCGGGCTGCTGCGCAGGCGGCGGGCGTCGGCGTCACCCGCATCGGGCGCATCGAGGCGGAGCCCGGCCTGCGCTGGGTGGATCGTCAAGGCCGGTTGCTGGCCTTCAGCCCCAACGGATTCGATCACTTTGCCGATTGATGCCGCGCCCGTCGAGGCCGACGCGACCTCGCCTGCTCCCCGGCGTGCGACCGCACGCTTCATGCTGGGTCATCCCGCACGTTGGCTTGCGCTGGGCTTTGGCAGCGGGCTGTCGCCCAAGGCCCCGGGCACGGTGGGCACCTTGTGGGCGTGGGTGTCCTGGTTGGCGCTGGCGCCTTGGATGGACACGGCTGCGTGGGCCGGACTGCTGCTTGCAGGCACGGCGCTGGGCTGGTGGGCCTGCACCCGCACCGCGCAGCACCTGGGCGTCGCCGACCCCGGCGCCATCGTCTGGGACGAGGTGCTGGCCTTCTGGCTGGTGCTTTGGCTGTTGATGCCGGCCGGCTGGTTGATGCAGGTGGTGGCCTTTGGCCTGTTCCGATACTTCGACGCGGCCAAGCCCGGGCCGGTGGGCTGGGCCGATCGCCTGTTCAAGCCCGTGCCGGGCCAGCGCATCGGCTGGGCGCAGGGCTTTGGCATCCTGTTCGATGATTTCGTCGCGGCTGGCTGTACGCTGCTGGTGCTGGCCTTGTGGAAGGCGATCGCATGACCGAAACCTTGGTGGCCCGATTGGCCGATGCGTTGCGCGCTCGCGGCTGGCGCATGGCCACCGCCGAGAGCTGCACGGGCGGGCTGATCGCTGCGGCGTGCACCGATCTGGCCGGGTCGAGCGACTGGTTCGAACGCGGCTTCGTCACCTACAGCAATGCCGCGAAGACCGAGCTGCTGGGCGTGCCTGCTCCGCTGATCGAGGCGCACGGCGCCGTGAGCGAACCCGTGGCGCGCGCCATGGCGCAGGGCGCGTGGACTCGCTCGCCGGTGGCGCTGAGCGTGGCCGTCACCGGCGTGGCCGGGCCAGGCGGTGGTTCGAGTGACAAACCGGTGGGCACCGTTTGGCTGGCGTGGTGTGGGGCCGACGGCGTGTGGGCCGAGCGGTGTTGCTTCGAGGGCACCCGTGCCGCCGTGCGCCATGCCACCGTCGACCGAGCGCTGCAGGGGCTGCTGGCCTTGGCCCATGGCGTTGTCCCAACGAACGAAAAAACATGAATCTTCTGCTCTGCGGCGAATGGGACGACGCCGAGCGCGACACCTGGGCCGAGGCGCTGCGCATGGCTTTGTCGCCGCGCGACCGCCTGCTGCTGCGGCGCGGCGAGGTGGACGACGCACTGATCGATGCCGTCATCACCGCCAATCCGCCGCCGGGCAGCCTTGCGGGCCTGTCGGGGCTGCGGCTGATTCAGTCGCTGTGGGCTGGTGTGGACCGCCTGCTGCTGGACGAGACCGTGCCCCACGAGTTGCCCATCGCCCGCATGGTGGACCCGGCCATGAACGCGGCGATGGCCGAAACCGTGCTGTGGGCCGTGCTGTCGCTGCATCGAGGCTTCTTCGACTGTGCCGATCGACAGCGTGCCGGCGTGTGGCAGCCAGTCCTGCAAGTGTTGGCGTGCGAGGTGCCCGTGCTGGTGCTGGGATTCGGGCAGATGGGCCGGTCGGCGGCCAGTGGCTTGGCGCGGCAGGGCTACCCGGTCAGCGCCTGGAGCCGCCAGCCCAGTGCGCACGTGGTGCCCGGCGTGCGCCGTCGGCATGGCGAGGCTGGCCTCAAGGACGCGATTGCCAAGGCCTGCATCGTCGTCAACTTGCTGCCGCTGACGGCGGCCACGCGCGGCATCCTCGGCCAGCCCTTGTTCGACCGGCTGCCCGAAGGGGCATCGATCGTCAACCTGGCGCGAGGCGCCCACCTGCTGGAGGCCGACCTGCTGCGGGCACTCGACTCCGGACGCGTCCATCGTGCGGTACTGGATGTGTTCCACACCGAGCCGCTTCCGGCCGGGCATCCATTCTGGGACCACCCACGCATCACGGTTCTGCCGCACGTTGCGGCGCAAACCGACCTGCGCAGTGCGGCCGCCGTGGCCCTGGCCAACATCGACGCGCTGGCGCAAGGCGCACCGCTGGCCAACCTGGTGTCGCGCGAACTTGGCTACTGAACCCGCGCCCGCGGGGCGCTCAGTCGAGGCGATGCTCGGCCTGCAAGGCCAGGCGCATCATCACCGGGGCACGTCCGCGCGCCGGCGGCGCTGAGGCCACTGCCTGCACCACCAGCAGGGCCAGCCGTCGCACGGCGTCCCACGCATCCATCGGCCAGGCCGGGTGCTTCAGGCCCTTGATCACACCGTCGCACACGCTGGCGGCTTCGACCAGGTGGGCGACCTGGTGATCGGCCAGCAGCGGCATCACGCGCTCGAACAGGCGCTGCTTGTTGCCCCAGACGCGGGCTTCGTTCAGCGCCATGGGCAGGGGCCGGCCATGGGCCATGGCGTCGTGCACCTGCTTGAGCGCCAGGATGTCCGCGGCCAGCGTCCAGTGCACCAGCACGGTGGCCTCGCCCTCGGCGCGCAGGCCGTCGAGCATGCGCAACACGCGGGCAGTCTGGCCGGCCAGCACCGCTTCACCGAGCTTGAACACGTCGTAGCGCGCCACGTTCAGCACCGCCGATTCCACCTGTTCGAAACTCAGCTCGCCGCTCGGGTACAGCAGCGCGAGCTTCTGGATTTCCTGGTGGGCGGCCAGCAGGTTGCCTTCCACGCGATCGGCAAAGAAGGCCAGCGTGTGTTCGCCCTGGCTGCCTTCGCCCACGCGCTGGCCCTGGGCAGCCAGGCGTTGCGCCAGCCAAGCGGGCAGGGCGCGCCGCTCGATCGGGTCGATGCGCACCGAAACGCCAGCTTCGTCCAGCGCGCCGAACCAGGCGCTCTGCTGCAGTTGGCGGTCCAGACGCGGCAGGTGCACGATGGTGAGCACCTCGTCCGACAGGCCGCGGCAATAGCGCTGCAAGGCCTCAGACCCGTCCTTGCCCGGTTTGCCGCCAGGAATGCGGATCTCGATCAGCTGACGATCGGCGAACAGGCTCATGGCCTGCGATGCGCCCAACACGGCCGACCAGTCGAAATGCGCGCCGCCCACCGTGTACACCTTGCGCTCGGTGTGGCCCGCCGCGCGGGCCGCAGCGCGGATCGCATCGCCCGCTTCCTGCGCCAGCAAGGGCTCGTCGCCGTGAAGCGTGTAGAGGGCCTTCAGCCCTCGGGCGAGGTGCTGGGGCAGTTGGTCGGCACGCAGTTGCATGGCCAGCTTCAGGGCTTGGGCGCACCGGCCAGACGGCGCAGCACCTGCATCACGATCTCGGACTGCATGGCCGCGATCAACTGGGCTTCCTCCTGCTCCTTGGCCAGCGCCTGCGTCTCGTTGTAGCTCATGTCGCGGGTCAACAAGATGGGCGTGTTGCCGATCAATTCTCGTCCTGCAGCCGTGGCCAGCCGGAACACCAAGCCCTGCTTGAGCTGCACTTCGCGCAACTGCCCGCCCGCAGTCGCGGCCACGACCGCGCGATCGCGGGTCTCCGATACGGCAAACAGCAGCACCTCTGGGCGCTCTGCCGCAGTGACGACGCTGGTCGACTGGGCGAGCTCGCGCTTCAAGGCCTCGGCCAGTGGCGAGCGCGTTGCGAAGCCCAGCAACTGGATGCGCCCGAATGGCAGCACGGGTGCGCGCCTCAACTCAAAGCCGCAGCCCGCCATCAGGCCCATGCAGAGCCCCAGCGGTGTTGCGGCGGCGATCAGCCGGCGGCGGCGCATCGATGCCTTCAGACCACCACGTTGACCAGGCGGCCCGGCACCACCACCACCTTCTTGGCCGGCTTGCCCTCGGCGAACCTGGCGAATTCCGGCGAGGCCAGTGCGGCGGCTTCGATGGCCGCCTTGTCCGCCGCGGCGGGCACGCGCACCGCGCCGCGCATCTTGCCGGCGATCTGCAGCACCAGCTCGATCTCGTCCTGCACCAGCGCCGCTTCGTCCACCTGAGGCCAGGGCGTGTCCAGCAACTCGCCCAGGGTGGTGGCGTAACCCAACTCGGCCCACAGCGCGTGGGTGATGTGCGGCGCGGCCGGGTACAGCGCGCGCAGCAGCACGCCGAAGCCTTCGCGCAGTGCGGCGGCATCGGCCGGCGTGTCGGTCAGCGCAGCGGCCTCCAGCGCGTTCAGCAGCTTCATCACGCCCGACACCACGGTGTTGAATTGCAGGCGGTCGTAGTCGTGGCTGATCTGGCGCAACTGCTGGTGCACTTCACGCCGCAGTTCCCGCCCTGCAATGCTCAGGCCCGACAGGTCGGCGCCGGCGCGGCGCACGCGCTCGCCATGCTTGACGCCAAAGGCCCACAGTCGACGCAGATAGCGGAAGCTGCCCTCGGCGCCACTGTCGGACCAGGCCGCGCTCTGATCCGGCGGGCCGGCGAACATGGTGAACAAGCGCGCCGTGTCGGCACCGAACCGGGTGATGATGTCACGTGGCTCGACCACGTTGTTCTTGGATTTGGACATCTTCTCGATGCCGCCCAGGCTCACGTCCTGCCCATCCTCCAGCGCCACCGCGCCCACCGGGTGGCCCTTGTCGTCGAAGCGCACCGTCACTTCGCTGGGGTAGAACCAGCGCCGCTTGCCGGCCTCGTCCTCCCGGTAGAACGATTCGTTGAGCAGCATGCCCTGCGTGAACAGGCGGGTGAAGGGCTCGCCGAACTTGAGCAGACCCAGGTCGCGCATGGCCTTGGTCCAGAAACGCGCATACAGCAAATGCAGCACGGCGTGCTCGATGCCACCGATGTACTGGTCCATCGGCATCCAGTAGTCGTTGCGCTCGTCCACCATTGCACCCTGGGCATCGGGGCAGGCATAACGCATGTAGTACCAGGCCGAATCGACAAAGGTGTCCATGGTGTCGGTCTCGCGCCGAGCCGGCTTTCCGCAACACGGGCAGGGCACATTCAGGAAGGCCTCGCACTGGTTCAACGGATTGCCCGAGCCGTCGGGAATCAGGTCCTCCGGCAATACCACGGGCAAGTCCTTCTCCGGCACGGGCACCGCGCCGCAGCTGGCGCAATGAATGATGGGAATGGGTGTGCCCCAGTAGCGCTGGCGGCTGATGCCCCAGTCACGCAGGCGCCAGGTGGTCTTCAGCTCGCCCAGGTCCTTGGCGCGCAGCAGCTCGGCCACCTTGCCCGCCGCCGCCTTGAACGGCAGACCATCCAGCGCGCCGGAATTGACGCAGCTGGCGCGCAGCTTGTCGGCATACCAATCGGCCCAGGCGGTGGCGCTGAAGGTCTCGCCGGCGACGGCGATGACCTGGCGGATCGGGATCCCGTACTTCAGCGCAAAGGCAAAGTCGCGTTCATCGTGCGCTGGAACGCCCATCACGGCGCCATCGCCGTAGGCCATCAAAACGTAGTTGCCGACCCACACCTCCACCGCCGCGCCGGTCAGCGGGTGGGTGACGGCCAGGCCGGTACGGATGCCCTTCTTCTCCTGCGTCGCGAGCTCGGCCTCGGTGGTGCCGCCCTGAGCGCACTCGGCGATGAAGGCGGCCACGTCGGGGCGGCTGGCGGCGGCGTGCAAGGCCAGCGGGTGCTCGGGCGCCACGGCGCAGAAAGTGACGCCCATGATGGTGTCGGCGCGCGTGGTGAACACGTGCATGCGGCCGCCCTGGATCAGCGCGCCGTCGGCACCCTGGATCTGGTGCGGGAACGCAAAACGCACGCCCTCGCTCTTGCCGATCCAGTGCTCCTGCATCAGGCGCACGCGCTCGGGCCAGCCATGCAGGTAGTCGGGCTGCGACGGGTCGGCCACATTGGCCAGCAACTCGTCGGCATAGTGGGTGATGGCAAGGTAGTAGCCCGGGATCTCCCGCTTTTCCACCAGCGCCCCCGAGCGCCAGCCGCGGCCGTCCACCACCTGCTCATTGGCCAGCACGGTGTTGTCGATCGGGTCCCAATTGACCACCTGGGTCTTGCGATAGGCGATGCCCTTTTCCAGCATCTTCAGGAAGAACCATTGGTTCCAACGGTAATAGCTGACATCGCAGGTGGCCACTTCGCGCGACCAGTCGAAGGCCAGGCCCAGCGGCTCGAACTGGGCCTTCATCTCGGCGATGTTGCTGCGCGTCCATGCGGCCGGGGCGATGTTCTTGTCCATCGCCGCGTTCTCTGCCGGCAGGCCGAAGGCGTCCCAGCCCATGGGCATCAGGACGTTGAAACCCTTCATGCGCAACTGGCGCGCCAGCATGTCGTTGATGGTGTAGTTGCGCACATGGCCCATGTGCAGCTTGCCGCTGGGATAGGGCAGCATGGAGCAGGCATAGAACTTGGGGCGCAGCGCACCGTCGGCGTCGCGTGCGTTCTCGTTGACGCGGTAGGCATCGCTGGCAGACCAATGCGCCTGGGCGGCGACTTCGACCTCGGCGGGGGCGTATTTCTCATTCATGCCCCGATTGTAGGAGGGGGCATCAATCGTCAGCGCACCGCTTCGGCGCGGGGTTTACCGTTGGGCGGTCGCGGTCTCCGTCACGAAGCCGATGCGCGTGAGCCCGCCCTCCTGCACCAGGCCGATCAGCTCGGCAATGCGGCCGTAGGGCACGCTTTGATCGGCGCGCAGTTGCACCTCGGTGCCCGGGTTGCGCAAGGCGGCTTCGCGTACGCGCAGCTTCATCTGCTCGGCACTCACGGCATCGTCACCCCAGTAGAGCTGGCCTTGCGGGCTGACAGCCACGGTGACGTACTGGCCCGCATCCGTCGGCCGTGCGCCCTCGGTCTTGGGCAGGTCCAGCTTCAGGCTGCTGCTCATCAGTGGCGCGGTGATCATGAAGATCACCAGCAGCACCAGCATCACGTCGATCAGCGGCGTCATGTTGATGTCGCTCATCGGCTGTGCGCCGATGTTGCGTTGCAGGCGACCGAATGCCATGTCGTGTGGCGATGGCAATCAGGCGCCGCCCTCGGGCGGGGCGTTGTCCATGACCATCTGCCGCAGGTCGTGGGCGAAGCCTTCGAGCTCGGCCTCGCAGGCGGCCACCCACTTGCCGAACAGGTTGTAGGCCAGCACGGCGGGGATGGCCACTGCCAGGCCTGCCGCGGTCATGATCAAGGCTTCGCCCACCGGGCCAGACACCTTTTCGATGGTGATGGAGCCCGCGGCCGAGATGCTGACCAGCGCGTGGTAGATGCCCCAGACGGTGCCGAACAGCCCGATGAACGGTGCCGTGCTGCCGATGGACGCCAGCAGCACCTGCCCGTATTGCAGGTGCGCCAGGCCGCGGTGCAGCCCGTCGCGCAGGCGGCGGGTGAGTTGTCCTTCCAGTGTGCCTCGGGTTTCCAGCGTGTTGTGACCACTGCGCGGCACGGTGGCCTCGAGCAGGGGCGAGAGCACCTGCTCGCGGTCGAGCGTGGTCAGGCGGCTGCGACCGGCATCCACCGACTCTGCAGCCCAGAAGGACGGCACGGCGCGCTCGATGTCGCGGCGGGCGCGCATCAGTACCCAGCCCTTCCAGAAGATGAGCACCCAGGCACTGATGGACATCAGCAGCAGCAAGCCCACCACCGCACGGCCGATGCCGTCGCTGGCAGACCAGAATTGTGCAAGGCCTTCCATGTGGCTCAGCCCAGGCCCAGCACGTCGTTCATGTCGAACAGGCCCGAGGGCTTGCCGACGACGAAGCGCGCGGCTCGCAAGCTGCCTTGGGCGTAAGCGACGCGACTGCCGCTCTTGTGTGCGATCTCGATCCGCTCACCGGTGCCGGCGAACAGCACGGTGTGGTCGCCCACGATGTCGCCGCCGCGGATGGTGGCAAAGCCGATGCTGGAGGGGTCACGCTCGCCGGTGACGCCTTCACGCGTGTAGACGGCGCAGTCCTTCAGGTCTCGGCCCAATGCATTGGCCAGGACCTCGCCCATCTTCAGTGCAGTGCCGCTGGGCGCGTCCACCTTGTGGCGGTGGTGGGCCTCGATCACTTCGATGTCGTAGCCGGTGTTCAGCGCGCGTGCCGCCTGGTCCAGCAATTTGAGCACCACGTTCACGCCCACGCTCATGTTGGGCGCCATCATGATGGGGATGTGTCTGGCCCCATCGGCGATCGAGGCCTTCTGCTCGTTGTTGAAGCCCGTCGTGCCGATCACCATGCCCACGCCCAATTCACGGCAGATGGCCAGGTGCGCCAACGTCCCTTCGGGGCGGGTGAAGTCGATCAGCACCTGGGCGCCTTGCAGCCCAGCCTTCAGGTCGCTGGTGAGTGCGATGCCGGTGGTCAGGCCCATGGCCGCGCCGGCATCCTGGCCCAGCAGCAGACACGACGGCAGGTCCAGCGCGCCGGCCAGGGCGGTATCTGGCGCGGCTGCCACGGCCTCGACCAGCATGCGCCCCATGCGTCCGGTGGCGCCTGCCACCGCAATGCGCAGCGGCGTGGGGGTCATGCTGGCTCCAACGGCGGGTAGTTGCGCTTCGGGCCGGTGATCGGCGCCGGGGTGGCTTCCACGCGCGGCGGCTTGGGCAGTGCGGCGCGTTCGCTGTCCGTCAACACCAGCGGGCGGTCGGACGGCCCGGTCTTGAGGTCGGCCGGAGAAATCGTCGCGACGAATTCCTTCTCAGATGGCAGATTGGGCGCTTCCAGGCGTTCCAGCACATCGCCCTTGAAGAACGCCACGACACTGCGGCGCTGAGGCTCGGTGCCAGGACGCTTGATGGTGAACACATAGTCCCATCGGTCGGCGTGGAACAAGTCGGTGAGCATCGGCGTGCCCAAGGCGTCGCGCACTTGCGCACGCGTCATCCCGGGCTTCACCAATCTGGCCTGCTCTGCGGTGACGACGTTGCCCTGGACAATGTCCATCCGGTAGGGCGTGATGACTCCAAGGAAGCTGTCGGACGACTGCAAAGAGCTGCAGGCAGAACCGGCCAGCGCCACAGCAGCCAGCGCCAGTCGCTCCATCAGGTGGGTGACCGGGCCGGAAGCCAGGGAAACGAAGCGTGTGAGACCAGCCATGGCGTCGGGGCGGCGGCACCACGCGTCAAGGCGGGGCAGACCGGGGTGGATATGATGCGGCGATTCTAGCGAGCCCCTGCAGGGCCACCCATCCGCCCGAACGCCATGCCCAACCGCGCCGAAGAACTCAAGAGCAGCGGCCTGAAGGCCACGCTGCCGCGCATCAAGATTCTGGAGATCTTCCAGCGCACGCAGCAACGGCACATGACCGCCGAGGATGTGTACAAGGCCGTGCTGGCCGAGGACGCCGACATTGGCTTGGCGACGGTGTACCGCGTGCTGATGCAGTTCGAACAGGCGGGGCTGCTGTCACGCAGCCATTTCGAGTCGGGCAAGTCGGTGTTCGAGCTGAATGAAGGGCAGCACCATGATCACCTGGTGTGCCTGACCTGCGGGCGGGTGGAAGAATTCTTCGATGCGGACATCGAAAAGCGCCAGCACGCGGTGGCAGCGGATCATGGGTTCGAACTGCAAGACCACGCGCTGTCGCTGTACGCGGTGTGCACCAAGGCCGCCTGCCCCCACCGAGGCAAGTAGATTCAGGCTTCGCCGCTCTGCATGGCGCGCTGGTGGCGCTGGATGAATTCCTGGTAGGTGTCTATGCCACGCAGCTGCAGGATGCTGTTGCGCACGGCGGCCTCGACCAGCACCGCCAGATTGCGCCCGGCGTCCACCGTGATCACCACCTTGCGCACCGGAATGCCCATGATGTCCTCGTTCAGCGGCTCATACGGCAGGCGCTCGAACTCGCGCTCCATCGTCTCCTTGCGCACCAGGTGCACGATGAGCTTCAGGCGCATCTTGCGGCGCACGGCGGTTTCGCCAAAGATGGCCTTGATGTCCAGCAGGCCGATGCCGCGCACTTCCAGCAGGTTCAGCAGCAGGTCCGGGCAACGGCCTTCGAGTGCGCTTTGCGACACCTTGTACAGGTCCACTGCGTCGTCGGCCACCAGACCGTGGCCGCGGGAGATCAGCTCCAGCCCCAATTCGCTCTTGCCCAGGCCCGACTCGCCCGTGAGCAGCACACCCATGCCCAGGATGTCCATGAACACACCGTGCCGCGTGGTGCGCTCGGCGAAGAGCTGGCCCAGATAGGTCCGCACGATGTCGATCACATGGCCGGCCGACTCGGTGCTGGCGAACAGCGGTATCTCGGCACGATCGCACATGGCCACCAGGCGCTCGGGTGGCGCGATGCCATCGGCCACGATGATCATCGGCGGCTCCAGCGTGACGATGCGCGAGATGCGCCGCTCCTGGTCGTCGGCAGCGCCGCTGGTGAGGTAGGCCACCTCGCGGCGCCCCACCAACTGCACGCGGTAGGGATGGACGTAGTTGAGATACCCCACCAAGTCGGCGGACGACTGCGCGTCCCGCACGGCAGCTTCGTCGAAGCGGCGCTCGGGGTGGGCGTGGCCTGCCACCCACTCCCAGCGAAGCAACTCGCGGTGGGCCTCGAACAGGGCTTCTGCGCTGATGGATGACGGCTTCACGGCGCCTTCGGCAGGTAGGGATTCGTCATGCGCCCAGGCCCGGCACCGGCCGAGCGGTCACGCGACCGAACGCAGCGGCGCCCAATCGGAAATCAGCTTGTGCAGCGCGGGCGCGTCGGTGGCGTTCTTCATGCGTTCTCGCAGTTCGCGGTCGGACAGCAACTCGGCGATCTCGGACAGGATCTCCAGATGCCGCTGTGTGGCCGCTTCGGGCACCAGCAGGAAGATCAGCAGGCCCACGGGCTCATCGTCAGGCGCGTCGAAGGGAATGGCCTGCTGCACCCGGATGACCGCTGCCAGCGGGTTCTTCAGGCCCTTGATGCGGCCATGCGGGATCGCCACGCCATGACCCAGGCCTGTCGAGCCGAGGCGCTCGCGTGCGAACAGGTTGTCGGTCACCGTGGCCCGCGCGATGGCGTGCTGGTTTTCAAACAGCAAGCCCGCATGCTCGAACGCGCGCTTCTTGCTGGTGGCGTCAACGTCCACCAGCACGTTGCCCGCAGGCAGGATGGCAGCAAGGCGATTCATGGCATTCCCAACTGCTGGGTGCCGACGACCACGGTCGAAGCACCGCCAGCAGAACCTGTGACAGAACGATGATTATAGAAATCCATTGCTGCACCGCACCTAGAGTTGCACCCCCAGGTGCGGGATGTTGTCACAGCGCACCAGCGAGGCCGGAAACGCGCCGATGAAAAACGGCCCCCTCGGGGGCCGCTGTTCGAGAAACGGGGCAGGCAGGGTCAGTGTGTGTCCACATCCAGGCGCTTGCCCGACTCATGATGGTGGCTCTGCAGCTTGTCCTTGTGGCGGACGACCTGGCGGTCCAGTTTGTCCATCAGCTGATCGATTGCAGCGTACATGTCTTCGTTGGCTTGTTCGACGAAGATGTCCTTTCCTTTGGTGTGGAGCGTCACTTCGGCCTTCTGCCGTCGTTCCTTCTCCTTGAGCTTTTCGACCGTCAGCAGCACGTTCACATCCACCACCTGATCGAAATGCCGCGTCACGCGGTCCAACTTGGTAAGCACATACTCTCGGAGGGCGGGAGTCACTTCCAAGTGGTGTCCGCTGATCGTCAGGTTCATCAGAACCTCCTTCTAGGCAAGTGTTGTCTATGGTCCGGCAGCTGCGACGGGTTTGGAACCGCCCCTTCCCACCGCCTGCTGCGAACCCAGTGTGCTACCGATACCGCAGCGCTGGCAAGGGCAAAAGCCGGTGTACGATCCGTCAGTTCGCCCAGCACGTCACGCGCTTTCCTGCCACCAAGCCAAGTGGGGCTTGAGGCAGCTAAAGGCGCCGTTCATCGAGCAGGTGCCATCGGTCGCCGATGTCATAATCGCGGCCTCTTCATTTCGGAGCTTCTCCGTTGGAACAGAGTCACCCTCGGTGACCGTCCACTTCGGCGCAGCCGTCCCGTTTCAGGGGCGGCCAGGGTGGTGGTGAGGCGGTCCCCGATTCATCCATCCCTGAACCCATGGTCTGACGGTGCCGCCCTTTGCCGGGCGCGAGCGCCGAGGCCGTGCGGGAGTTCCTGATGCTCAACGTGTTCACACTGGCCCATGGCAGGCTGGTGCAGGAAGAGATCGACGATGTCCAGGCGCTGGCGGCTGCGCGCCCGGTCTGGGTCGACCTGGAAGACCCGAGCCCGGAAGAAAAGGGCTGGATTGCCAGCCGTTTCGCGCTGCCCATTCCCGACAACATCGTCGACGACGACCTGGAGGAGTCCGCCCGCTTCTACGAGGAGGACAACGGCGAACTGCACATCCGCTCCGACTTCCTGATCGACGACGACATCACGCCGCGCAACGTGCGCGTGGCCTTCATTCTGAAAGATGGCGTGCTGTTCTCCGTGCATGGTGAAGACCTGCCGGTGTTTCGGCTGTTGCGCCTGCGCGCGCGTCGCATCCCTGCCCTGATCGGCGACGCCAAGGACGTGTTGCTGAAGCTCTACGACGCGGACGCGGAATATTCCGCAGACGCGCTGGAGGGCATCTATGACAGCCTGGAGAAAGTCAGCGCCCGCGTGCTCACGCAGGACGTGGACGACAGCCAAGCCGGTGCCGCGCTGTCGGCCATCGCCAAGGAAGAGGACCTGAACGGGCGCATTCGCCGCAACGTGATGGACACGCGACGTGCGGTGAGCTTCATGATGCGCAGCCGCATGCTCAACGCCGAGCAGTTCGAGGAGGCGCGGCAGATCCTGCGCGACATCGATTCACTCGATTCGCACACCGCGTTCCTGTTCGACAAGATCAACTTCCTGATGGATGCCACGGTCGGCTTCATCAACATCAACCAGAACAAGATCATCAAGATCTTCTCGGTGGCCAGCGTGGCCTTGCTGCCGCCCACGTTGATCGCCAGCGTCTACGGCATGAACTTCAAGCACATGCCCGAGTTGGACCAAGCCTGGGGCTACCCGTTCGCGCTTGCGCTGATGGTGGCCTCAGTGGCGGCGCCCATCCTGTGGTTCCGCAAGCGCGGTTGGTTGCGCTGAAGGTGGGCACGGGCGCCGTGCTCTGGCAAGGAAGGGGCCGTGCAGCGCCCTGGGACGAACGAGGGAGGGAGGGAGGAGGAGGAGAACCGCCCCAGGATTGCTGTGCCGGAAACCCGGCCGGCTGCACGGCCAAAACAGTTCCGGCGCAGCGTGCGAATCGCAATTCGCGTGTCACACCGGTCCTGTCATGGACACCGCAAACCCGAATTGGTTCCCCGCGGCGCGTTGCTGCGTTGTAAATGCCCGGTCTGGTCAGGTCTTCTTTGCCGCGGCCATGCGCGCCTGATCCGCCTTGCGGTCGGCGGCCACCTTCTGCGCAGACGGGCGCTCGCCGATCATGGCGGCGTAGGCTTTCCAGTCCACGCCCGCAGCGCTCAGGACGTCTTCGCCCAGCACCGTCTTGGTGGACAGCGCCACCAGCGGCAGGCTCACCCAGGCGGCGCAATCAGCCTGGGTGAACTGGCCACCAGCGACAAAGGGCGAGAACTTGGCCAGGCGCTTGAAGCCGAGGACGTTCTTCTGCAGCAACTTTCGCACCCGCTCCTTGGTCTCGTCGCTCACCGTGCCGCCGAAAAAGGCCTGCGTGTACAGCTCACGTGCCACCAATTCGAGGTGCAGGTTGATGAAGACGATCAGTTCACGCACCTTGGCCTGCCCGAAAGCGTCGGCTGGCATCAACGGCTTCTCGGGGTAGGCCGCGTCGAGGTAGTCGAGGATGACCTGGCTCTCGCAAAGCGGTCCGTGCTCCGTGCGAATGAACGGCACCTTGCCCAGCGGCGTGCACGACAGCACATCCTCGGCCTTGGAGCCGGTCATCACCAGTTCCTCCTGGAATGGGATGCCCTTTTCCAGCAAGGCCAACTTGACCTTGTTGTAGTAGTTCGAGACGGAAAAGCCGCACAGCGTGATCATCGAAAGAATCTCCTCGGTTGGGGAGCCGGCAGTCTATGCCCGGTGCTGGGGGGCTTTTTGACGCCTTCGCGACTGCACGCGGGCCGGCGGTCAACCGCCCTGCCGTTCAGGGAAATACGGCGTGCCAGAGCGCGAGCACGGCGTCGCGCTCGCCTGCCAGCAGGCTCGGCGCGAACTGTGTCGGTTGCTCGTCCAGTCGTGCCCGGTGCTGGGCCCGACGCAACTCGCGGTAGGCGTCCGCGGCATGGCGCCCGACACCGTCGGGCAGCAGGCCTTGTTCCTCAGCGCGCTGCAGCAATGCGATGTTGCCCACGTTGTCCAGCAGCGCCGGGTGCGCAGCCGCCTGTGTGAGCACGAGGTACTGCACGGCAAACTCGGCGTCCATCATGCCGCCTGGGCTGTGCTTCACGTCGAACACGTCGGTGCGCACGGGTCGCGCCTGGCGCACCTTGTCGCGCATGCTCACGACCTCCTGCCGAAGGGCGGCGTGGTCGCGCTCGGCGCAAAGCACCTGGCGCCGCACGGCGTCGAAACGCTCGGCCAATTCAGTGGCCCCCGCACAGAAGCGGGCGCGTGTGATGGCCTGATGCTCCCAGGCCCAGGCCGTATTGCTGCCACGCCCGACCTGATAGCGTTCAAACGACGCGATCGAGGTGACCAGCAGGCCCGAATTGCCGTTGGGCCGCAGCGCGGTGTCGATGTCGAAGAGTTCGCCAGCCGGCGTGCGCAAGGTCAGCCAGGTGATCAGCTTGCGCACGAAGTGGCTGTAGACCTCCTGCGCGCGGTCCGCGTCGGGCTCGTGCGTGTCGTCGTACAGGAACACCACGTCCAGATCGCTGCCGTAGCCCAGTTCCTTGCCACCGAGCTTGCCGTAGGCGATGACGGAGAACAGCGGCGTGGCGCGGTGGCGCTGGCGCAGGCGCGGCCAGGCCCAGCGCAGCACGCAATCCAGCGTGGCATCGGCCAACGCGGACAGGTCGTCGGCCACCTGTTCCACGGTGATCAGGCCTTCCACGTCGCGCACGAGCGTACGGAACACTTCGGCATGGTGGGCGTGGCGCAGTGTGTCCATCAGCGCTTCTTCATCGGCCTCGCCACTGCGCACCCAGGCGTCGTGGCGCTCTTCCAATGAGCCGATGTATTCGGCCTTGCTGAAGCGGTCGTTGAGCAGTCGCGGGTCGGCCAGCTCGTCGATGACGCCGGGGTGGCGCATCAGGTAGCGCATGGGCCAGCGGGCCAGACCGAGCAGGCGCAACAGGCGTTTCATCACCTCGGGGCGCTCCACCAGCAGGGCCAGGTAGCTGTCGCGACGCAGCAGCGGATCGAGCCAATCGACGAAGCGCAGCGCGGCGTCCTCGGTGCAGGTTTCATCGAGCACGCAGGCGTCAGCGCGTTGCACCAAACGGCCCAGGCGCATCTTGCTTTGCTCGCGCAGGGCCAACACGCGGGGCTGCACGCACCAATGGCGCACCCGCTCGGCCATGGCCGGCGACAGCTTTTCGGCCAGTGCTTCGCTGTCCAATGGCAGCGGGCCCGTACCGCAGTGCTTGCAGCCGTTGCTGGCGGCGCTGGACGCCGTGGGTGCCTGGCCTTCGTGCAGCAGGGCATCGAACTCATTGGCCACCAGCTCGCGCACCTCGCCCAGGCGGTCCAGCAGTTCGCAGGCATCGGCACGACAGGTCAAACCCATGGACGCAGCGATCCATTGCAGGTCGTGATCCGCGGTGGGCAGCAGGTGCGTCTGCTGGTCATCGAGGAACTGGATCCGGTGCTCCACGCGACGCAGGAAGACATAGGCATCGGCCAGCTTGGTGGCCGTTGCAGGTTTCATCAGCCCGCGGGCCGACAGCCGCTGCAGGCTGCGCAGCGTGGATCGGGTGCGGATCTCCGGGAACTGCCCGCCCCGCACCACCAGCAGCAACTGCACGATGAACTCGATCTCGCGGATGCCGCCGCGCGAGAGCTTCACGTCGTTGGCCCGCTCGGGACGGCCCGCTGCGCGGCGTTGCGCTTCCTCGCGAATCTTGCGGTGCAACTGGCGCAGGCCTTCGAAGATGCCGTAGTCGAGATAGCGGCGGTAGACGAAGGCTGTGACCAGTGAGCGCAGCGGCAGGGCGCGCCCGGATTTGACAGAGGCAAACGGCGCGATCACCCGACTCTTGAGCCACGCAAAGCGCTCCCACTCACGACCCTGCACCTGGAAATACTCCTCCAGCATGCCCAGGCTCACCACCGGTGGGCCCGAATTGCCGTTGGGCCGCAGCGCCAGGTCGACGCGAAACACGAAACCGTCGTCGGTGGTGTCTCCAATCAGCGTGTACAGGCGCTTGGCGACGTTGGCAAAGTACTCGTGAGCGGTGATGGGGCGGGGGCCGTCGGTCTGGCCGTCGTCCTCGTAGACATAGATCAGATCGATGTCGGAGGAGACGTTCAATTCGCGCGCGCCGAGCTTGCCCATGCCGATGATCCAGAAGTCGATCACCTGGCCTTCGGCGTTGCGCGGGGCGCCGCTGCGGGCATCCTCATCGGTGCGCGACTGGGTCAGCGCAATCTCCAGCGTGGCCTCGGCCAGCGCCGTCATGGCCCCGGTGATGTGGTCCAGCGGCGCCTGCTGCTCGGTGTCCAGCACGGCCAGGCGCTCGAGCACCAACTGGCGGGCGACGCGCAGGGCAGACACCAAGGGCCGTCCCTCGGCGACCAGCAGCGCCACCAGGGCGGTGATCCGGGCGACGTCCGGCACCCCTGGCGGCAACAGCGCCAGATCCGCCGCGTATCGGCGGCGCACGCGCTGCACGAATCGGCTGTGGTCGGCGCAGGCCGATGGCAAGGGTGTCAGGTCGGTGGAACCCATGGTGGACTGCAGGCGGTGTGCTAGATTGCCTTGGCGGGCCAGGCGGCAGGTGCGCTCGGTTCGCGCAGTGCCTTTGGGCCAGCGTTGCAGCTGTCCGTTTCCCCGCCCGGCAAGCGGTTCGTGTGCTGAAACGGCCCGCGGCAGCGCGTTCCAGTCGCCCGGTGCTGGTGGTCCCTCATCAATGCCCCTCTTGCAGTCTGCCGTCGTTCCCGAAGCCCCAACGCGTGCACCGCGCTGGCGCTGGTGGCGCTTGTCGTTGCGCGTTGGTGGCTGGATTGTGCTCGCGGCGTGGAGCTTAGTCCTGCTGGCCTGGCTCTCGCTGCATTGGCTGATTTTGCCCCGACTGGATGAATGGCGACCGCAGGTCGAAGCGCAGGCCAGTCGCGCGCTGGGCGTACCGGTGCACATCGGCCGAATCGATGCCCGCTCATCGAGTTGGGTGCCGGCCTTCAAGTTGCACGACGTGGTCTTGCGCGATTCGCGCGGGCTGGAGGCGCTGCGCCTGCCGCAGGTCACGGCCTCGCTGGCAGTGTCCTCGCTGTTGTCGCTGCAGTTGCGATTCGAGCAGTTGCTCATTGACGGCGCACGGCTTGAGGTGCGCCGCGACGCCAAGGGACGGCTGCGGGTGGCCGGCATCGATGTCGATGGCGAGGCCGTCGGCAGCGCTGGCGACCTGGCCGATTGGTTCTTCGCCCAGCACGAGTTCGTGATCCGCGGTGGCGCGGTGCGTTGGGTGGACGAGTTGCGCGGTGCGCCGCCACTCGAGTTGGCCGACGTGCAATTGGTGGTGCGCAACCGCCTGAACCGCCACGATCTGCGGCTGGACGCCACGCCGCCCACCGGATGGGGCCAGCGATTCAAGCTGGTTCTGCGCGCACGTCAGCCGCTGCTGGCCCAGGCGGGCGACTGGCAGCGCTGGCGGGGCACGGTGCATGCCGATTTCCCGCAAGTGCTGGTGCAGCAACTGCGCCGACACGTGGACCTGCCTTTCTCGCTCACGCAGGGCGAGGGCGCTCTGCGCGCGTGGGCGGATTTCAACAACGGCCTGCCCCAAGGCGGCACCATGGATGTGGCGCTGCGCGACGTGTCGGTGCGACTGGCCGCCAACTTGGAGCCGCTGGCGCTGACGCAGCTGGGCGGCCGCGTCGTGGTGGCGCGCCAGGCCGATGGCGTCAAGGTGCAGGCCGAGCGACTGGGCTTTCAGACCGCGCAGGGCCAGGTCTGGCAGGAGGGCCCACTGTCATTGGCCTGGCAACAGCAGCAGGTGCTCAGCGCCTCGGCATTGCTGCAGTCCCCAGGCATCCATCCGGTGACCGGCGGCGAATTCAGTGCCGAACGCCTGGACCTGGCCGTGATGGCCGAGTTGGCAGAGCGACTGCCCCTGGGCACCGGTGTGCGCCGTTTGCTGGCCGAGCTGAACCCGCAGGGCACGGTGTCCGGACTCCAGGCCCGGTGGCAGGGCGCGGTGGATGCGCCCACCAGCTATCAAGTGCGCGCCGAGGTCAAGGGCATGGCCATCGCCGCCGCGCCATCGCCCGAGCCAGGAGGCATTGGCCGACCCGGCTGGCGCGGCGCGGATCTGTCCTTTCAAGGCACAGAGTCCGGCGGCCAGGCCACGCTGGCGCTGAACGGCGGCGCGCTGGAGTTGCCGGGTGTGTTCGAGCAGCCTGTCGTGCCCTTGCGACGATTCGGAGCGCAACTGGCATGGCGCATCGGCGAGGCCAAAGACGGCGTGAGGCCGCGTGTTGAGCTGAAGGTGAGCGGTGCCCGGTTCGAGAACGACGATGCGCAGGGCGAGCTCGACGCCAGCTGGCACACCGGCAGCAATGACGGCTTTGGCAAGGGCGCCCGCCTGCCGGGCGTGCTGGAAATGAACGGCAAGCTCACCCAGGGCAAGGCCGCACAGGTGTCGCGCTATTTGCCGCTGGGCATTCCGGCCTCGGTTCGCGGCTATGTGCGGCGTGCCGTGGTCGCCGGGCGCGTGCCCAGCGCCACCTTCCGCGTCAAGGGCGACCTGTGGGACTTCCCATATGTCCAGCGCAGCGACGGCGAATTCCGCATTGCCGCACAGGTGCAGGACGTCACCCTGGACAGCGTGCCGCCGGCGTCGGCAGCGGCAGCGGCCTGGCCCGCATTCAGCCAGGTGGACGGCGAGCTGCTGTTCGAGCGCAGCGCCATGCAGATCCGCAACGCGCGCGGCAGGCTGTGGGGCGTGGCGCTCAACAATGTGCAGGGCGGGATCCGCAACCTGGCCGAGCACGCGGTGCTGGAGCTCGAAGGGCATGCCCAAGGGCCGGCCGCTGACTTTGTACGCTATGTTGGAGCCAGTCCGGTGGGCGGCTGGCTCGATGGTGCGTTGGCGCGAACCACGGCCGAGGGCCAGGCCGAGCTGCAACTGACGCTGCGCCTGCCACTGGATCGCCTGGACCAGTCCACCGTCAAGGGTCATGTGCAGCTGGCCGGCGGCGACCTGCGGCTGCGTCCCGACGTGCCGCTGCTGGGCAGCGCGCGCGGGCGCGTGGATTTCACGCACCAAGGCTTCAACCTGGCCGGCACGGCGCGGGTGTACGGGGGTGAGGCGCAGTTGGAAGGTGGCAGCCAGCCGGACGGCAGCCTGCGCCTGACCGCCGCCGGCGTGGCCACGGCCGACGGCCTGCGTCGCGCCACTGACCTGGGTCTGGTGTCCCGCTGGGCCGCCCGCGTCGAAGGCCAGGCGCCCTATCGCGTCCAGCTGGGCATCGTGCGCGGCTACACCGAACTGCTGGTGACCAGCCCACTCACCGGCCTGGCCATCGACCTGCCGTCGCCCTTGCAGAAGTCCGCCGAAGTCAGCCTGCCGCTGCGCGTGCAGTTCAGCCCCGTGCTCGAAGCCCACAACAGCGCAAAGCCGCAGCGTGATGTCTTGCGGGTGGACTTGGGGTCGGTGCTCAGCGCCCAATACCAACGCGACGTGAGCGGCGATGCGGCCCGTGTCCTGCGCGGGGCACTGGCGGTGAATGCGCCGCTGCCCGAGATGGCGCCGGGTGTTCGAGCCGTGCTGAACCTGCAGCAGGTGCACGCCGATGCCTGGTCGGCGGTCGCCGACGGACTGGGTGTCGGTCCGGGTCCGGCGAGCCAACCGGCGGGCGGGGGCCGGCGAAGCGGTCCGGCAGCCGAGCCCGGTGCCGCGGGTGTGGGCATGGTCACATCGGACTACCTGCCGCAGTCGGTCGGGCTCAAGGCGCAGGCGCTGACGCTGGCGTCGCGTCGCCTCACCAACCTTGCACTCGAACTGCGGCGCGTGGCTGCGCCCGCGCCGGGTTGGCACGCCCAAGTCGAGGCCGACCAGTTGCGCGGTGAGATCTCCTATGCGGAACCGCGTGGGCCCAACGATGCCGGGCGCGTGCAGGCGCGGTTGGCGCGCTTGTCGGTGCCGCAGTCCGACGTCGAGGGCGTCGAGAGCCTGCTCGACAAGGCGCCAGACAGCGTGCCCGCGGTCGACCTGGAGGTGGACGACTTCGAACTGCGTGGCCGCAAGCTGGGCAAGCTCACGGTGGACGCGGTGAATCGCAGCCGCAGTGGAATCGCCTCCGCACGGGAGTGGCGCTTGAATCGGCTGGCCCTGGCCCTGCCCGAGGGAGAGCTGGTGGCCACGGGTCAATGGGGCGCGGCCGGTGCCGACGCGCGCCGCAGCATGGACCTGAACTTCCGCCTTCAAGTGCGCGATGCGGGCCAGATGCTGCAGCGACTGGGCTTCGGCGCGGTGATTCGCGGTGGCAAGGGCGAACTGCAGGGGCAGGTCCAGTGGGTGGGCTCGCCATTGGGCCTGGACATGCCCTCGCTCGACGGTCGCATGAGTCTGGCGCTGGATGCCGGCCAATTCCTGAAGGCCGATGCCGGTGCCGGTCGCCTGCTGGGGGTGCTGAGTCTGCAGGCCTTGCCGCGGCGCCTGGCGCTGGACTTCCGCGATGTCTTCCAGGAGGGCTTCGCTTTCGACAACATCACTGGCGATGTGCAGATCGCCCGTGGCCTGGCGCGCACCAACAACTTGCGCATGCGCGGTGTGCAGGCGGCGGTGCTGATGGAGGGCACGGCCGACATCGTCCGCGAGACGCAGGATCTGCACGTGGTGGTGGTGCCGGACATCAATGCCGGCACGGCCTCGCTGGCCTATGCGGTGATCAACCCCTTGGTGGGCTTGGGCACCTTCCTTGGGCAGCTGCTGTTGCGCGGTCCCCTGGCCGAGGCCGGCACGCGTGAGTTCAAGGTGACGGGCAGCTGGGCCGATCCGCAGGTGAGCAAACTGGAGCGCCGCACGCCGCCGCTCGCTGCGCCGGCTTCTTCCCCGGCCTCTGCAGCGAGCGCGCCTTGATGCGATCATGCCGGCAACGCCCGCTGGAGTTGTCGCATTGAAAGTTGCTGCAGTGCAAATGGTGTCCACGCCGGACGTGGATCGCAATCTGGAAGCCGCTGCCAAGGGCATCGCCGAGGCCGCCGCTGCCGGAGCCGAACTGGTGGCCTTGCCCGAATACTTCTGTTTGCTGGGCCGCAGCGACACCGACAAGCTGGCCATCGCCGAGGCCGACGGCGATGGCCCGATCCAGGGCTTCCTGGCCGCCTGTGCCGCCAAGCACGGCTTGTGGCTCATCGGCGGCACGCTGCCGATCCGCAGCGCGCAGGCCGGCCAGGTGCTCAACAGCAGTTGTGCCCATGGCCCCGACGGCCGGCGTGTGGCGCGATACGACAAGATCCACCTGTTCGCCTTCGACAACGGCCGCGAGCGCTACGACGAAGGCCGCACGCTGCTGGCGGGCAGCGAGCCCGTGGCCTTCGATGCGGGCGGTGTGCGCGTGGGCATGTCGGTGTGCTACGACCTGCGCTTCCCCGAGCTCTATCGTGCGCTGATGCACCCGCCCTGCGATCTGATTGTGGTGCCCTCGGCCTTCACCCACACCACGGGCCAGGCCCATTGGGAGCTGCTGCTGCGTGCCCGGGCCATTGAGAATCAGTGTTATGTCCTGGCCCCGGCCCAGGGCGGCCTGCATGAGAATGGACGCCGAACCTGGGGTCACAGCCTGTTGGCAGATCCCTGGGGCAGGCTGGTCGATTGCCTTGCGGAAGGCCCGGGCGTGGTGATTGGCGAGCTGGATCGGCAACGCCTGGCCGACGTGCGCCAGCAGTTGCCCGCGCTGGCCCACCGTCGGCTGTGATTTGGCCAAACGCCCAACCCGAGGAATGACGCGATGACGAGACCCGACAAGGCCGTGCTGGTGGTGGGTGCTGGGGACGCCACCGGCGGCGCCATTGCCCGCCGCTTCGCCCGGGAGGGCTATGCTGCCTGCCTCAGCCGACGCAGTGCCGACAAACTGCAGCCGCTGGTGCAACGCATCCATGCCGAGGGTGGCGTGGCGCATGGCTTTGGCTCCGATGCGCGCGACGAGGCGGCGGTGATCGAGTTGTTCGCGCACATCGAGCGCGAGATCGCGCCCATCGAGGTGCTGGTGTTCAACATCGGCGCCAACGTGCGCTTTCCCATCACCGAGATGACCGAGCGCGTCTACCGCAAGGTGTGGGAGATGGCGGCGCTGTCGGGTTTCCTGGTCGGCCGTGAGGCCGCCCGCGTGATGCAGGCGCGCGGGCGCGGCACGATCCTGTTCACTGGCGCCACGGCGAGCCTGCGCGGCGGCTCGGGCTTTGCGGCGTTTGCCGGCGCCAAGCACGCGTTGCGCGCGCTGGCGCAAAGCATGGCGCGCGAACTGGGCCCCAAGGGCATCCACGTGGCGCATGTGGTGATCGACGGCGCGATCGACACGGCGTTCATTGCCGAGAACTTCCCCGAGCGCTACGCCACGAAGGCGCATGACGGCATCCTCGACCCTGAAGCCATTGCCGAGAGCTATTGGCAGATCCATCGCCAGCACCGCAGCGCCTGGACCCATGAAATGGACCTGCGCCCGTGGACCGAGGCGTTTTGACCAGAAGGAGACCTGGCGATGGCCAAGACAGTGGAATTCTTCTTTGACTTCGGCAGCCCCACGGCCTACCTGGCCTGGACCCAAATGCCCAAGCTGGTCGCCGAATGTGACGCCGAGCTGAGGTATCGGCCGATGTTGCTGGGTGGGGTGTTCAAGGCCACGGGCAATGCCAGCCCCGTGAGCGTGCCCGCCAAAGGCCGATGGATGCACACCGACATGCCGCGCTGGGCGAGGCGCTATGGCGTGCCCTTCGCGCTGAACCCGCATTTCCCGATCAACACGCTCACGCTGATGCGCGGCGCCGTGGGCTTGCAGATGCAGCAGCCGGAGTTGTTCGATCGCTATTGCGAGGTGGTGTTCAACGCCATGTGGCAGCAGCCGCGCAACCTGGGCGACGCGTCGGTGTTGGCCCAGGTGCTGGGCGCTGCGGGCTTTGACGTCGTGCCCTTCACGGCGCTGGTGTCGGACCCGGACGTGAAAGCAGCCTTGGTGGCGAACACCGAGGAGGCCGTCGCGCGAGGCGTGTTTGGTGCGCCGACCTGCTTCGTGGGCGAGGCGATGTTCTTCGGGCAGGATCGTCTGGAGTTCGTGCGCGAGGCATTGTTGGTGCCGTGACCTGGGGTCGCTTCACGGTCTTGCGCTGTAGCCAACGAGATCAACTCAACTCCTTGCGTCGAGGCAAGTCGGCACCCCGCCGCGAACAAGTGATCGCCGCTGCTCGCGCTGCAAATCCCAGTGCTTGCCGCATGGCGATGGCATCGAGTTGAGCAATGGCCGGCATTGACAAGCGCCCGGTTTCCGACAGCCAGGTGAGCAAGCTCGCCTGGAAGGTGTCGCCCGCGCCCACCGTGTCCTGTACGTCCACTTTGACGCTCGGCACCTCCGCCCGCCCGGCGGCGGTGAAGCCCGTGGCGCCTTGCCCGCCGCGGGTCACCACCACCCACGACGTGCCAGCCGCCAGCGCTGCGGATGCGAAGTCGTCCGGGCTTCGGCCAGGGTAGAGCAGGGCCAGATCCTCGTCGCTCACTTTGAGCACGTGGGTGCGCGGCAGCATCCAATCCAGGGTGTCGCGCCAAACGGCCAGATCGGGCTGCACGTTGGTGCGGATGTTGGGGTCGTAGCTGATCACGCTGCGGCGGTGCTCGCGCTCCACCAGGGCGCGCTGCGTGGTTCCCACGGGCGGCACCACCATTGCGTAGGAGCCGAAGTGGAAGGCGCGGGCCTCGGCCGGAATGGCGGCCAGGTGTTCGGCGCGCAGTTGCCTGTCGGCCGCGCCGTGGCTGTAGAAGGCGTAGGACGGCACGCCCGCTGCGTTGGTGCCCACCAGGCTCAGCGTGGTGGGCGCGTCCACACGCGGCGTGCAGCGGGTATCGATGCCTTCAAGGTCGAGTGCGCGCATCAGGCGCTCTCCCGCGAAGCCCGTGCCGATCGGGCCAAGGAATCCCACCGCCTGGCCCAGCCGCGCCAGGCCCAGCGCCACGTTGAAGGGTGAGCCGCCGATGCGGCCGTCAAAGGCGATGCCGGTGGACGTGTCGCCGACGGCAAACAGGTCGAACAGCGCTTCTCCACACACGATGAACATGGCGGCTTGACTCCGATGGTGGTGCCAGCGCAGGGCGTTCGCCCTGGGGCATCGGGTTTTCCATTAATCAATCAACTTGATTTATTAAATCACGGCGCGCAGAATTCCTCCATCCGTTGAAACCCCCAAGCGGTCGCACGCCGCCACGTCGCGTCGGCACCCCTACCAACCGTCAGGAGACCCCCCCATGCGCACCGCCCTTCCCGCCACCGCCACTGCCGCCGCTGCCGTACTGTTCACGCTCGCATCGGGCGCGCTTGCCGCCGGTGAGCCGGTGATCGGCCTGATCACCAAGACCGACACCAACCCCTTCTTCGTGAAGATGAAGGAAGGCGCCACCGAGGCCGCCAAGGCCAAGGGCGCCGTGCTGATGAGCGCGGCCGGCAAGAAGGATGGCGACAACGCCGGACAGGTGGCCGCCATCGAGAACATGGTGGCCAAGGGGGCCAAGACCATCCTGATCACGCCCAGCGACGCCAAGGCCATCATCCCGGCCATCAAGAAGGCGCAGGACAAGGGCGTGATGGTGATCGCGCTGGACAGCCCCACCGACCCCGCGACCGCCGTCGACGCGCTCTTCGCCACCAACAACTACAAGGCCGGTGAGTTGATCGGTGCCTATGCCAAGGCCGCCATGGCGGGCAAGGCCGTGAAGATCGCCACGCTGGACCTGTTCCCTGGCCACCCGGTGGGCGCGCAACGCCACAACGGTTTCCTCAAAGGCTATGGCCTGCAGGCTGCCGATGCCAAGAGCAACGAGTTGAGCAAGCCGGCCGAAGTGGTGTGCATGGCCGACACCCATGGCAACCAGGCCGAAGGCCAGACGGCGATGGAAAACTGCCTGCAGAAGAACCCCGACATCAACGTCGTCTACACGATCAACGAGCCCGCGGCCGCTGGTGCCTTCAACGCGCTGAAGAAGGCCGGCAAGGACAAGAGCGTGATCATCGTGTCGGTGGACGGCGGCTGCCAGGGCGTGAAGGACGTGGCCGCCGGCAAGATCGCCGCCACCTCGCAGCAGTACCCATTGAAGATGGCGTCGATGGGCGTGGAAGCCGGCGTCGAATATGCCAAGAGCGGCAAGAAGGTGGCCGGCTACACCGACACCGGCGTGACGCTGATCGCTGGCAAGGCGGTGGCTGGCGTCGACAGCAAGGACACCAAGGTGGGCACCGATCTGTGCTGGGGCGCCAAGTAAGCGTCGCGGCCTGAAGGCCCGCCACCACCGAGGAGCACCGTGGACACCTGGAAGCGCAAGCTGCCGCCCATTGGCCAGTTGGGGCCGTTCATCGCGCTGCTGATCGCCTGCGCGATCTTCGGTGTCACCACCGACCAGTTCTTCAGCGGCGAGAACTTCTCGCTGATCCTGCAGCAGGTGATGGTGGTGGGCGTGCTCGCGATCGGACAGACGCTGATCATCCTCACCGCCGGCATCGATCTGTCCTGCGGCATGGTGATGGCGCTGGGCAACATCGTGATGACCAAGTTCGCGGTCTCGCTCGGCCTGCCGCCGATGCTGGCCGTGGCCTGCGGCATTGGCGTGACGGCGCTGTTCGGCCTGATCAACGGGCTGCTGGTCACGCGCATCAAGTTGCCCCCGTTCATCGTCACGCTGGGCACCACCAACATCGCGTTCGCGCTGACGCAGCTCTATTCCAAGTCCCAGACCGTGACCGATGTGCCCGAGGCCATGACCTGGCTGGGGGGCACGTTTCAGATCGGGGGCACCAACGTGGCCTACGGCACGGTGCTGATGATCGCGCTGTATCTGTTCATGTGGTTCTGGCTGCGCGACACCGCCGCCGGACGGCATGTCTACGCCGTGGGCAACAGCCCCGAGGCCACGCGCCTGGTGGGCATCCCCACCGAGCGCGTGCTGCTGGGCGTGTACGTGATGGCTGGTGTGTTCTACGGCATCGCCGCGCTGTTGTCGGTGGCGCGCACCGGCGTGGGTGACCCCAACGCCGGGCAGACCGAGAACCTCGACGCCATCACCGCGGTGGTCCTGGGTGGCACCAGCCTGTTCGGCGGGCGGGGCGTGATCCTGGGCACGCTGATCGGCGCCGTGGTGGTGGGCGTGCTGCGCAACGGCCTCACGCTGCTGGGCGTGGATTCGGTGTATCAGGTGCTGGTCACTGGCATCCTGGTGATCCTGGCCGTGACCGTGGACCAACTGTCTCGCAAAGGGGGGCGCTGACCATGGCCAGCCACCAGATTGCCATGCAGGCCAAGGGCCTGGTCAAGCGCTTTGGGCAGGTCACCGCGCTGGACGGCGCCGATTTCGAGCTGCGGGCCGGCGAGATCCTGGCCGTGATCGGCGACAACGGGGCGGGCAAGTCCTCGCTGATCAAGTGCCTGTCCGGGGCCTCGATTCCGGACGCAGGCGAGGTCTTTCTCGACGGTCAGCGGGTTCACTTCCGCAGCCCGATGGATGGCCGCCGGCATGGCATCGAAACCGTCTACCAGGACCTGGCCGTGGCGCCCGCGATGACCATCGCCGAGAACCTGTTCCTGGGCCGCGAACTGCGCCGCCCCGGCTTGCTGGGCAGTGTGCTGCGCATGCTGGACAAGAAGAAAATGCTGGAAGAAAGCGTTGCGCGGATGAACGACCTGAGGGTCGGCATCCGCTCGATGAAGCAGGCGGTGGAGACGCTCTCGGGCGGTCAGCGGCAGTGCGTGGCCGTGGCGCGTGCGGCGGCCTTCGCGCAGCATGTGGTCATCATGGACGAGCCCACCGCCGCACTCGGCGTGAAGGAGGGCAACATGGTGCTGGAACTGATTCGCCGCGTGCGCGACAAGGGCCTGCCGGTGATCCTGATCAGCCACAACATGCCGCATGTGTTCGAGATTGCCGACCGTATCCACATCGCCCGCCTGGGTCGGCGCGCGGCCGTGGTGAACCCGAGGACCATCAGCATGAGTGACACCGTGGCAGTGATGACCGGGGCGATGAAGCCCGAGGACATTCCCGCCGAATGCCTGGCTTGATGGCTCATCCACCGACCTCGCGTACCGCCACGCCTTGAACAACACCCGCCTCCAGACCCGTGGCTCCAGCCAGGGCGGCTTGCGCCAGTACAACGAGCGCGTGGTGCTGCAGGCCATCCGCTTGAACGGTGCCTTGCCCGGTGCCGAGATCGCCCGGGTCACGCAGCTCACGCCGCAGACCGTCTCGCTGATCACCAAGCGCTTGCAGGCCGATGGCCTGTTGCTCAAGGGCGAGCCACAGCGCGGCAAGGTGGGCCAGCCCTCGGTGCCGTTGGCGCTGAACCCGGACGGTGCCTTCGCCATCGGCATCAAGGTGGGCCGGCGCAGCCTGGACGTGCTGCTGGTGGACTTCACCGGCGCGGCGCGCGAGCGCTGGTCGCTGGACTATGCCTACCCCGAGCCCGAGCGCGTGCTGGCCGAGATCGGCAAGCGGCTCAGCGGCCTGCGCAAGCGCCTGCCCGCAGCGCAACATGCGCGCGTGCAGGGCGTGGGCATTGCCGCACCCTTGTCGCTGGGCGGCTGGCACACCCTGCTGGGCATGCCGCGCGGCGTGGCGCAGCGCTGGGCGGCCATCGACCTGGCCGCCGAGGTCGCCGCACTCACCCAACTGCCCGTGCAACTGGTCAAGGACACCGCCGCCGCCTGCGTGGCCGAACTGGTCGCCGGACGGGGCCGCAGCGTGAAGAGCTTCCTGTATGTGTTCGTCGACACCTTCATCGGTGGCGGCCTGGTGATTGACAGCCACCTGCACCTCGGCGTGCACGGCAACGCTGGCGCCATCGGCTCCATGCCGCTGGGCCTGACCCGGGCCGCTGCCGTCACCGCTCCGGCGCAACTGTTGAGCGTGGCCTCGCTGCTCAACCTGGAGCGACGCTATGCCGCTGCCGGCCTCGACGTCGGCGCAGCGACCGATGCACGTGCCTTGCAGGCCCCCTGGCTGCCGCACACGCGGCCGTGGCTGGCCGATTCGGCTGCGGCCATCGCCCTGGCCGCCAACAGCGCGGCCTGTCTGCTGGACCTGGACGGCGTGATCGTCGATGGCTCGTTCAGCCGCGAATTGCTGCAGGCCTTGCTCGAGGCTTTGCCGGCCGCGTTCGCCCGATACAGCTGGGAGGGCGTCACCTGCCTGCAGGCGCTGCCAGGCACCATCGGCCCGGACGCGCGGGCCATCGGCGGTGCCCTGCTGCCGCTGTATGCCAACTTCGCGCCCGACCGTGACCTGTTCCTGAAGGTCGCCGAAGACTGACACCGGCTGCGCCGTGCCCTCGTGGTCGGCACACGGCGCGGCCTCAAAGCGAGCTGTGGTGTGAGGTTTGCCACGGGCGGCGAGCTCAAGCACCGCGCTGGGCCGCTGTCGGCGGCGTGAAGAGCCCCTGCATTCCAGTCCGGGTTCAAGTTATGACCGGGGTGTGCCGAATTCCATTCCATGCGGGCCGTCTTGGCCCGGACCGGCCTTTGGAATTCGAACCATGTCATCGACCATCGAGATCGACCAGTTGCGTGTCGGCATGTTCATCCACCTCGATCTGGGGTGGTGGGCGCACCCGTTTGCGCTGTCGAGTTTCCTGGTCACTTCGCCCGACCAGATCGCCACCATCCGCGGACTGGGCCTGAAGCGTCTGCGCTGGAGCCCCGAAAAGAGTCGCGAGGAAGACCCCGCCGTGGTCGACGATGACGACAACGGCAACGCAGAGATCGCCAACGAGGCCGAATCCGGCGCAGAGGTCCAGGCCGATGCCGATGTAGGCAACGCCCCCAAGCTGCATGCGGTTCCGCGCCACGGCGAGCCCGGCGGGTCGGGTGCGGCCGGGCGCCCTGTCGGCAGCAGCGCCGACGCATTGCACCGGGCCGAGGTGGCGGCGCAGCGTGCCTCCGACCGACTGTGCGCCCAGCAATACGGTGAAGCGGGCCGGGCATGGAAAGAGGCGGCCGACCTGGTGCGCCATGCCCCCGAGCAGGCCCGCACCACCACCGAGGGCCTGACCCGGTCGCTGCTGGACAAGATGATGATCGATGGCGAGGTGTGCATCCGCATGCTCGCCGACAGTCTGGGTGACCGCTCCGGCGCACACGCGCTCAACGTGGCCATCATCTCGATGCTGATGGGGCGCGTGTTCGGCCTGACCCAAGACGAAATGATGGACATGGGCGTGGGCGCGCTGATGCACGACATCGGCAAGCTCGATCTGCCCGACCGCGTGCGCCACCTCGATGCGCAGTTCAACCAGGCCGAGCAGACCCAATACCGCGAGCACGTGGCCCTCGGCGTGCTGGCCGGCAAGCGCATGGGCCTGACCACGGGTGCCTTGCTGGTGCTGGCGCAGCACCATGAGTTGGCCGACGGCAGCGGTTTTCCGCAGAGGCTGAACATCGACCGCATGGCCGCTGCTGCGCGCATCGTCTCGCTGGTCAATCGCTACGACAACCTGTGCAATCCGGTGAGCACGGCGGCTGGGCTCACGCCGCACGAGGCGCTGTCGTTGATCTTTGCACAGGCCCGCAGCAAATTCGACGCGAGCATGCTCAATGCCTTCATCCGCATGATGGGCGTCTATCCACCGGGCTCGATCGTGCAACTCACCGACGACCGCTATGCATCGGTGGTCAGTGTCAACTCGTCGCGCCCGCTCAAACCCCGGGTGCTGGTGTGTGACCCGGCGGTGCCGACGGAGCAGGCGCTGGTCATCAACCTGGAAGGTTGCCCCGACCTGGGCGTTCGCCGCAGCCTGAAGGCCTCACAGCTGCCGGCCGCGGCCCACGACTACCTGTCGCCACGCCCGCGCGTGACCTACTTCTTCGAGCCGGCAACGGCAGCCGTGGCCGAAACCACTGCGGAAATGGCGGCGTGAAAACCTCGACCCTGCTGGACGCCTGGGCGCCGCTGCTGGACGCGATGCGTCAAGCAGCGTGGATCGTCGATGGGCGATCGCTGCAGGTTCGCCATGCCAACGACGCGGCTGCTGGCCTGCTCGGCGTGCCGCGTTTGCAGCTGTTGGGCAAGGACGCCGCCACCCTGATTGCCACACCGGAGGACTTGGCCCATTGGGACGACGTGCGTGCCGGGCATGCCGGCAGCTTGCACTCGGACACGGTGCTGGTGGACGCGACCGGCCGGCTGGTGCCCGTCACCCGCAGCATCCGGTCGCTGGTCAACGACGGCACGCATCCGCACCTGCTGGTGTCGGTGGAAGACCGCAGCGAGGCCTTCCGCCAGCAGGAGGCCAGCGACAGCCTGGTGGCCGAGCTGCAGGCGACGCTCGAATCCACCGGCGACGGCATCCTGGTCACCGACATGGCAGGTCGCATTCGCGGCTTCAACCGCCGGTTTGCGCAGATGTGGGGCATGCCCGAGGATCTGTTGCTGGCCCACCAGGACACCGCGGTGTTCGACTGGATGCGCCGCAGCGTGGTCGATCCCGAGGTCTACCAGCGTCGTGTGGACGCCATCCAGGAAGCCACGCTGCTGCAGGCCACCGAGCGCATCACCCTGCTGTCTGGACAGGAACTGGAGCGCGTGACCCAGCCGCAGAGCAGCCGGGGCCGCCCCTGCGGCCGCGTGTGGGCCTTCCGCGACCTGACCGAACTGGTTCAGGCCGGGCGCCGGATCGAAACCCTGTCGACGACGGACGCGCTCACCGGGCTGTACAACCGACACGAAATCGGCCAGCGCCTGGACGAGGCGCTGCGCCAGGCGCGACGAGACGGTGGCACGCTGGCCCTGCTGGTGCTCGACCTGGACCGCTTCAAGCACATCAACGACAGCCTGGGCCACGAGATGGGCGACCGCGTGCTGTGCGAATCGGCCGCTCGTCTGAAGACCTGCCTGCGGCAGGGCGATCTGGTGGCGCGCATCGGCGGCGATCAGTTCGCACTGCTGGTGCACGGCGCGGACCACTGCGGCGCCGAGGCATCTGCGCGGCGTGTGCTCAACACCTTGTCGCAGCCCTGCTCGATGGACGGCCTGCAGTTCACCCTCACCTGCAGCGTGGGCGTGGCCCTGTTTCCATCCGATGGCGCGGAGGTCGATCTGCTGCTGCGGCATGCGGAAACCGCCATGCAGCGCGCCAAGATCGGCGGACGGGCCTGTTTCCGTTTTCATCAGCAGCGGCTCGATGCCGATCTGCGACAGCGCATGCGCATGGACCACGCGATGCGGCAAGCCCTGGCCAGCCAGCGATTCCGCCTCAAATACCAGCCACAGGTCGACCTGCACACGGGCGCGGTGGTCGGGGCCGAAGCCCTGATCCGCTGGCGCGACCCGGAATTGGGCGAGGTGTCGCCCGGGGAATTCATTCCGGTGGCCGAGGACACCGGCTTCATCATCGACATCGGGGACTGGGTGCTCACGCAGGCCGTGCGACAGGCGGCCGCATGGCGCGCCGGCGGATTGGTGATGCCCGTGTCGATCAACGTGTCGGCGCTGCAATTCCAGCAGGCCGACTTCGTCGAGCGCGTCGGAGGCGTTCTGCGCGAGCACGGTCTGCCGCCGCATCTGCTGGAGCTGGAACTCACCGAGACCATCCTGGTGGTGGACGCCGACGAGGCCTTGGGCCGGCTGGGGCAGTTGTCTGCCCTGGGCGTTCAACTGGCCATCGACGATTTCGGCACGGGCTATTCCAGCCTGTCCTACCTCAAACGCTTTCCGATCGAGAAGCTCAAGATCGACCGCAGCTTCGTGCAAGGCCTGCCGGCGGAAGGCAGCGACGCGGGCATCGTGCGGGCGATCATCGAAATGTCGCGGGCGCTGGGCCTGCGCGTCATCGCCGAGGGGTGGAAACCGAAGCCCAGCGCAGCTTCTTGCTGGACGCCGGCTGCGATCAGTTCCAAGGCTTTCTCTATGCACAGGCCCTCGACCCCTTGAGTTTCGAGGAACGCGTGCGTGGCCAACCGAGCATCGCACGCCCGCGGCTGACTCTGGTCTCGCGCTGAGCTCGATGCGTCGCGCGTGAGCCCAGCCCGCCCGGGCAGAATGCGAAGCCTGTGTTGCGATGGGTGAGAAGCCATGATCTACAAGTTCAAGAGCAAGGCGGCCGGCGACGTGATCATGCTGGCCCCTGCCGGTGACGCCCTGATGCGCGTGCTCGGCCGTGAACCCGCGGCAAAAGGCATCATCGAGGTGGCGTCGATGCCGCGCGCCGTCGAGGCGATCCAGGCGGCCATCGTCGCCGACGAAGCCGAGCGTGCCGAGGCCGAACGCGAAGCCCATTCGCGTGGCGCCAACCTGCCGGCGCGCCAGGGCGTCACGCCGCGTCAGCGCCTGTGGCCCATGGTGGAGATGTTGCGCCGTGCGCACGCGGCCAATGAGCCCATCGTCTGGGGTGTGTGAGTGGACCAACTCCGGAGCGCCTGCGGCGCTGCCCCCTCAAGGGGGCGGCCCCCAGTGGCCCGGCAGAGCCGGGTCCGCGGCGGCTGCTTGCTGGCGCGTGGGCATGCTTCATGGGCAGCGGCTCGGCGCCATGGGACAACGAAAGGGCTTGGCTGATGCGACTGTGGAGCGACAACTGGGCCAACGGCGAGCCGATCCCCGAGCGGTTCGCGGCGGGCCGCCTGGCGGCCGACGGCAGCGTGGGCTTTGGTGACAACCTGAGCCCGCACCTGGCCTGGAGCCATTTGCCCGAGGGCACGCGCTCGCTGGTGTTGATGTGCCAGGACTTTGATGTGCCTGGCCGGACCGACGATGTGAACCCAACCGATCGAGAGATTCCTGCCGAGCGGGAACGCGTGGACTTCTTCCACTGGGTGCTGGTGGATCTGCCGCCCACGCTGTCCTCGTTGGCCGAGGGCGAGTGCAGCCGCGGCTTCACCGCGCGCGGCAAGCCAGGGCCCCAGGCGCCGCACGGCGCGCGTCATGGCCTGAACGACTACACGGGCTGGTTTGCAAAGGATGTGGTCATGGCGGGCCGCTATTTCGGCTACGACGGCCCGTTTCCGCCCGTCAACGACGCCTTGGTGCACCACTGTGTTTTCGCGCTCTTCGCGCTGTCGGTCGAGCGCCTGCCGGTCGAAGGCGCCTTCACCGGCGCGCAGGTGCGCGATGCGCTGGCCGAGCGCGTGCTCGGCTCGGCCACCCACTCAGGCACCTATACGCTGAATCGTCGCCTGAGGCCGGTGCGTGTCTGAGCCCACGCGAATCGTCGCCATCCGCCACGGCGAGACCGACTGGAACAGCCAGTCGCGCCTGCAGGGCCACACCGACATCCCACTCAACGCCATGGGATTGGCGCAGGCGGCCACGCTGGCCGAGGCCTTGCGGCACGAGGGATTGACGCATGTCTACAGCAGCGATCTGGGGCGGGCCGCGCAAACTGCACGGGCCTTGGCGGGCCCGCTGAGCCTGCCCGTGACCACGGACGTCGGCCTGCGCGAGCGCGGCTTTGGCTTGATGGAGGGCCTGAGCTACCGCGAACTGGACGAAACCCGACCGGAGTGGGCCGCCCATTGGCGAGCCCGTGTGCCCGATTTCACGCCGCCCGAGGGCGAAAGCCTGATCACCTTGCATGCCCGCGTGCTGGCGGTGGCCAAGCGCCTGGCCGCCGCCCATCGCGGCGGCTGCATCGCGTTGGTGTCGCACGGCGGCGTGCTGGACAGTCTGTACCGTGCCGCCACGGGCCTGGCCCTGGACGCCCCGCGCAGTTGGCAGTTGGGCAATGCCGCCATCAACCGCCTGCTCTTCACCGGTGAGGGCTTTACCCTGGTGGGGTGGAACGACCGCCAGCACCTGGAGTTGCCGGCCCTGGCGCCGCCCGACCGGTGATTTTCTTCCGCCGCTGATACCTCGCTCACCCGCTGTTACCGGCTTGCCGCTCAAGTCGGCATGGATTCAGGCCGATACGACCTCAAGGAAGTGCCGGGCCGGTCCCGCGCTTCCTTGCCCCTGCCCGGGGCGGTCGGCACCCCTTGCCGGCCTTGGGAGGGTGGTCAACACAGAGGTTCGGCATGCGCAGCGTTTCATCACCTCAGGCATTTCGTGGGTTCACTGTGATTGAACTCATGGTCACGGTCGCCGTGGCGGTCGTGATGATGGCCGTGGCCGTGCCCTCGATGACCGCTTTCTCTGCCAACAACCGCGTGACGGCGGCCAAGTCCGCCTTTGCGTCCACGGTGGCGCTGGCGCGCACCGAGGCCGCTCGCCGCGGTGTGCAGGTCTTTGTCAAGGCGGAGGCCGGCGGAAGTGTGGGCAACGAGTTTGCAGGCGGCTGGTCGGTCTATGTGGACACCAACGGCAACGGCGTGCCCGACATCGCCGACGAAGTGCTGCGCAAGTTCCCGCCGCTGCAGTCCGAGGTCAAGCTCAGCGGCACTTCGCCACTGGGTTTCATGCCCACCGGCTACGTGGTGGGCGGCAACACCATGGACTACACCGTCTGCCGCGACGCCGGCTCACCGGGATTCAAGGTGAGCGTGGTGCCCAGCGGCATTGCCGATTCCTTCGCCTACACCAATTGTTGAGCCCAGCATGCTGATTCGCCCGCCCCGCACCACCCCTCGTCAGCGTCAGACCGGCGTGACGTTGATGGAGGCCTTGATCGCCGTCGTGCTGCTGTCGATGTGCGCGCTGGCCTACGCGTCGCTGCAGTTGCGCGGCCTCAGCTCCAACGCCAGCGCCATGTGGCGCAGCAAGGCGGTGATGCTGGCCTACGAGATGTCCGACCGCCTGCGCACCAACGCTGCCGGGTTGGCGCTGGGCAGCTACAACAACCTGGTCGGCACCCCTGCAGCGGTGAACGATTGCGGCAGCGCCTCGGCCTGCGCGCCCGCCCGCATGGCGCAGTTCGATCACTTCCAATGGAACGTCGCCGTCGGGCGCGACCTGCCGTCCGGCCTCGGTTCGGTGTGCCTGGATTCCACCCCCGACGATGGCACGCTGGCCGATGCCGCCTGCGACGGCCTGGGCACCACCTTTGCGGTCAAGGTGTTCTGGCAGGAACGCGACGTGGAATCGCGCCTGGTGGTGGCGGTGCGGCCATGACCACACGGGGCGCAATCACCCGGCCGCACGGCAACGCCGGCGCGCAACGCGGCTTCACCCTGGTGGAGCTGATGGTGGGCGTGGCGCTGGGGCTGTTCCTGGTGGCCGTGATGGGCACCATCTACGTGGGCAGCAAGACCACCTTCCAGGCGCAGGAGTCCACGGCCCGGCTGCAGGAGAACGGCCGCTTTGCGATCGACACCATCGCCACCGACCTGCGCATGTCGGGGTTCCACGGTTGCCTGGGGCAGGCGCGCGCCACCAGTTTCACCAATACGCTGGACACGACCACGGCCCTGCTCTACGACTTCTCGCAGCCGATCTGGGGCTCGCATCACACGGGCGCGGCCTGGTCCCCTGGTTTGCTGGCACCCGTCGCGGGCATTGGCCCCAGCTCACAGGGCGATGTGCTCGTGGTCCGCCACCCGGTGGGCAGCGGCTGGGCATTGACGGCTGAAATGACCGGCACGGCACAACCGCTCACGATCACGCCCACCAGCACGATCCAGAAGGGCGACATCCTGCTCGTGGCCGATTGCGGCGGTGCGGCCGTCTTTCAGGCCACCAACGCCGCGCCCGGCACGGGTGGGTCAATCGACCACCAGCCCGGTGCCGCCGGCGTGACGCCGGGCGTGACCACCGCCGACCTGGGGCGCTCCTACCTGCAGGACGCTTCGGTCTGGCGCATGCAGACGGCCGTCTACTACCTCGCCAACAGCGTGCGTCGCCCAGGGCAAATGGCGCTGTGGGCCTACACCGCACCCGGCACCAACGTGCCGACGCAGCAATCCGAGTTGGTCACAGGGGTCGAACGCATGGTGGTGCGCTACGGCGTAGACACCAACGGTGACGAAGCTGCAGACCAGTTCCACACCGCCGACTCGGTGGCCGCGTGGAACACCGTCGTGAGCGCACGCATCGAGCTGTTGCTGGTCGGTCCCGAAGGCACGGTGACCACTGCGCCCCAACCCTATGTCTTTGATGGCCAGTCCACGACACCCACCGATCGGCGCCAGCGCACGGTGATGTCCCTGGTCGCCACCTTGCGCAACTCGGTGCCGTGATGATCATCTGCCGCAGCCCCCAGCCCCGTCGCCTGCCCGTTCGGCCGGCCGGTGGATTCACGCTGATCGCCATCCTGGTGATGACGGTGGTGCTCGCGTTGCTGGCCCTGGCCGGCGTGAGCACCAGCCTGGTCCAGGAAAGAATGGCGGGCAATGTACGCGACCGGAACGTGGCGTTGCAGGCCGCAGAGGCGGCCTTGCGCGACGCCGAGCAGGACGTGGCCGCCAACATCGAGCCCACGGCCGCCTTCGGAGACGCTTGTGCCGCCGGGCTGTGCCTGCCGCCGTCCATGACCGCCAGCGGCCCGCAGTCCGAACCCAAGTGGAAGACGCTGGACTGGGCGGCACAGGCGCGGGCCTATGGCAGTGTCACCGGCGCCACCAGCCTGAAGGGCCCGGACAACCACGCCCTGGCCAGCCAGCCACGCTACTTCATCGAGTTGCTGCCCAGCGTTCCGCCCGCGCCTGGGGAGAGTGTGTCCCAGGGTGCGTCCAACCTCCCCACCCGAGCCCGTGCCTACCGCATCACTGTGCGGGCCACCGGGGTGCGTGATTCCACGGTCGTGATGCTCCAATCGGTCTACGTCAAGCAATGAAACATCGTCCTATCCCAACGCCCAATCGGCGCGTTCAGGTTGCGGGTCTCATGCTCGCGCTGAGTCCGCTGGCGGCCTTGCCCCAGGCCATCACTTTCGCCCAATCGCCGCTGTTCCTGGGCACCACGGTCAAACCCAATGTGCTGGTGGTGTACGACAACTCGCAGTCCATGGATGGCACCATGGCCGGCAAGGTGATCGCCGGAGACGACGCCAGCACGCGCGGCAACATCGCCCGCTCGGTGCTGCGCAACACGATCACCTCCTACCGCAATTCGTTCCAGTGGGGTCTGGCCAGCTTCGGCCTGGCCAACCAGGGGCTCTACACGACCTACGCGTACTACTTTGGCTCGGACGCGGAGGTGGTCTACACCAACAGTTGCGTGGGCGGCATTTCAGCGCCCAACGGCAACCTGCGCTGTGTCGCCAATCCGGAGCCCGGCAATGGCTTCAACTTCATCACCTACGGCCTGACCGGTGATGATCCGATCATCAACGACGTGCTGTATTCGGGCGACTTCGGCAACCAGGCCTATGGCATCGGGGTCAACGGCACCACCAGCTACGACATCTACAAGAACCGCGGCGCCGGCGGAGCCAACGCCTGGGATGCGGGCAACTTCAGCGGCGGGCAGGGCAATTGGACCTTCACGCCCACCGACGCGGGCTACTTGCCCCAGACACCACCCAGCCGGCGCGAGTTCTTCATCAAGCGTGCCTGGGGCTACTACGGCGACATTTCCGGCAAGGGTGTGATCAGCCGCGCGGTGCAGGCAGACTCCGTGGCCCACTACAACGCGTTGATGGGCCTGCTGGCGGTGGAGACCAACAACAACGGCTCCACCGAACTGAAGAACGCTGCCGTCTTCACGCCACTGGCCGGCACCTTGTGGACGGCGCGCGACTACTTCGCCAACACGCTGGGTGGCACCACCACTCCCATATCGCAGAGCTGCCAGCGCAACTTCGTGCTGCTGGCCACCGACGGCAATCCGACCGGCAAGACCGACGGCTCGATGTACACGCTCGCTCAGCAAGCCAACACCTTCAACGCCGGCGCGTGGACCTTCTCCACCGCGGCCAACGACGTGTTCACGCGGGTGAGCAACCTGCGGTCGGTGACCTATTCCGGCACCACCTACGACATCGAGACCTACGTGATCGGCCTGGGCGACTCCGTGGCCAACGCGAGCTCGGTGGCCACGCTCAACAAGATGGCCGAGCTGGGCGGCACCACGGGCGCCTACCTGGCCAGCAATGAAGCCGCATTGGCCGAGGCTTTCCTGAAGATCAGTGTCGACATCATCTCCAAGACGGCGGCCGCGTCGGCGGTGTCGCTGAATTCGGGTTCACTGAACACCGGCTCCAAGGTCTACCAGGGGCGATTCAGCAGCGGCGAGTGGTCGGGGCAGTTGCTGTCTTTTGCGCTGGGCGCGGCCGGTGTGCCGTCCAACGTCTCCGATTGGGACTCGGGGCAGAAGATCAACGCACAGAACTGGGACACCGAACGCCAGATCCTCACCTACCGTCCGTCCGCCGCACTGGGCAGCCGCGGCGTGCCGTTCCGGTGGCCCGCCAATCCGGCAGCGCCAGTCGCCGGCGAGATGGAACTCGGCATGGTGAGCTCGCTGAACAAGGACATCATTGGCAACAGCGACGGCTATGGCGCAGACCGCGTGCAGTACCTGCGCGGCAACACCGCGCGCGAGACGGCCCATTGCGCGGGATGCCCGGCGCCCGTGTTCCGCAACCGGCCCACCTCGGTGCTGGGGGACATCATCAATTCCGCGCCGGCGTATGTGGGCAGCGCCACCAGCGACTTCCGCGACACCATGGAAATCGCGCGCTACAGCACCTACGCGACCACCCGTGCCGCACAGACGCCATTGATCTTCGTCGGGGCGAACGACGGCATGCTGCACGCTTTCAACGCCATCGACGGCAAGGAGGTGTTTGCCTACGTGCCCTATGCGGTGAAGGACAAGCTCAGCGCGCTCACCAGCGCGAGCTACGTGCACCAGTATTCGGCCGACGGCTCGCCCAGCGTGGGCGACGTCTTTGTCAATGGTGCGTGGCGAACGATGCTCGTCAGCGGGCTGAGCGCTGGCGCCAAGGGTCTGTTCGCTTTGGATGTCACCGATTCGAGCAAGTTCAAGGAGGCCACGGCGGCGCAGGTGGTGCGCTGGGAGCTCGATGGCAGCGACGCCGACATGGGCTACGTGTTCAGCCATCCCGTTCTGGCCAAGACGCGCGACGGGAAGTGGCGCGCCATCGTAGGCAATGGCTACAACAGCAGCAACGGTCATGCGGTGCTGATGTTGGTGGATCTGCAGACCGGTGCCGTGACCAAGGTGGACACCGGCGCGGGAACGGCCGGCACGCCCAATGGGCTGTCTGGCGTGGCGGCCGTGTCCAGCGCCGACAACGGCGTGGTCGACATCGTCTACGCGGGCGACCTCTACGGCAATCTGTGGAAGTTCGATTTGTCCAGCGCTTCCAGTGCCAGTTGGTCTGTGGCCTATACCGCGTCCGGCTCTCCGGCGCCCTTGTTCAAGGCGGCAGCAGGTCAGCAGTTCACGGCCCGTCCGGACGTGGCCAAGCACCTCAAGACAGGCTATCTGGTGACACTGGGCACAGGCCGCTACCTCGACATCAACGACAACACCACCACGGGGACACAGTCGCTGTACGGCGTGTGGGACAAGGGGGCGACGGTGACGTCGGCCGAACTGCAGACACAAAGCGTGGCCAGTACAGCGAACGGCACCAACAGCAAGACCTACCGCTTGACCACGCACGCGGTGGGGGTGCCTCCCGACACCACGATCGCCGGCGACAACGCCATTTCGGTCAACGACTACTACAGCACCAAACGGGGCTGGAAGATGGACCTGCCTGCATCTGGCGAGCGGGTCGTTGCCGAGACCACGGTGCGCTACGGTCGGGTGATCATTGCCACGCTGATTCCCAGCACGGCGCTGTGCTCTTCTGGGGGAGACGGCTGGATCTTCGACATCGACGTGATGACCGGCAACCGCAGTGCGGCCCTGGACACCAATGGCGACAACGAGATCACCGACGCCGACCGCCTGAATGGCAATGGTGCAGGCACCGGGACCACCGCCTCTGCGGTGCGGATCGGGTCCATACCGGCCGCGCCCAGCATCATCCGCGACAAGGACAAGGACACCAAGCTGTCCAACACGTCGGCGGGATCCATCGTGTCGGTGCGCGAGGCCGGCAACTCCAAGAAGTCCCGCCGCGCCGCATGGGAGCAGATTCAATGAGCAAGCACCTGACCCTGGTCGTCGCCATGGGCTTGTTGGTCGCGACGGCCAGTCCCGCGCTCGCCATCGCCGTGCGGTCGCCCAAAGGCGGCATCGGGCCGAGCGCCAAGGTGATCGACGCACCCGCCGCCTCGGCCGCCGCCGCGCCCTCAATGGACTTGGCGCGTGGCCGCATCGAGGCGGTCGATCCGTCCAAGCGCCAGTTGGTGATCGCCGGCAGAAAAGTGGAGTGGCATGCCAGCAAGCTGCGCATCATCGCGGCCGGCGGGCACGGCCAGGCGAGCACCAGCGCCTTGCGCAAGGGGGCTCAGATCCGCTTCGCGCTCGACCCCAACTCCACGGCGGTGGATCGGCCCATCGTTCTCATCTACATCGACCAGCCATGAACATGCCATTGACGCGCGCACGCGGATTCACACTCATCGAATTGATGGTCACCGTCGCCATCATGGGCATCCTCGTGGCCGTGGGCTTCCCAAGCTACCAGCAACACATGGCCAAGGGGCGACGTGCCGACGGTCGCGCCGCCTTGGTGGAACTGGCACAGCGCATGGAGCGCTATTACACCGAGCGCAGCACCTATGCCACGGCGACACTGGGTGGCGCCGGCATCTATCCCAGCACCTCGCCGCAGGGCCACTACACGCTGGCGATCACCGCCAAGACGGCCACCACCTTCACGGTCCAGGCAACGCCCACCGGCACACAGCTGAACGACGCTTGCGGCAGCCTGATCTACAACCACATGGGCGACAAGTCGGTCAGCGGCGGCACGATGTCGGCGGCATCCTGTTGGTGATGGTGCAGCCGATCGTGTGATTTCAAACATTGGGGGCGCCTCCGGCGCCTGTTCGCCGATCTACTCGCCGAACAATCCCCCGGCGGCCGAAGGCGGCGTCACACCCAGGTGCCGATAGGCCGCCAGCGTGGCGATTCGCCCGCGCGGTGTGCGCTGCAAGAAGCCCTGCTGAATGAGAAAAGGCTCGATCACATCCTCGATGGTGTCGCGCTCTTCTCCGATGGCAGCGGCCACGTTGTCCAGGCCCACCGGGCCACCGTCGAAGCGGTGGATCACGGCCTCCAGCAGTTTGCGGTCCATCAGATCGAAGCCTTCCGGGTCGACGTCGAGCATGGCCAGGGCCTTGTCGGCGATGGGGCGGCTGATCACGCCATCACCCTTGACCTGGGCGTAGTCACGCACCCGCCGCAGCAGCCGGTTGGCAATCCGGGGCGTGCCGCGCGATCGGCGGGCGATCTCGAAGGCGCCTTCGTCCTGGATCGGCACCTCCAGCAGCCGCGCCGAGCGCAGCACGATGGTGCCCAATTCGGCCGGGGTGTAGAACTCCAGCCGCGCCACGATGCCAAAGCGGTCGCGCAGCGGGTTGGTGAGCATCCCGGCGCGTGTGGTGGCGCCCACCAGGGTGAAGGGCTGCAGGTCCAGCTTGATCGAGCGTGCGGCCGGACCTTCGCCGATCATGATGTCGATCTGGTAGTCCTCCAGCGCGGGGTAGAGGATCTCCTCGACCACCGGGCTCAGCCGGTGGATCTCGTCGATGAACAGCACATCGTTCTTCTCGAGGTTGGTGAGGATGGCGGCCAGATCCTTGGGTTTTTCCAGCACCGGACCGGAGGTCTGGCGCAGGTTCACGCCCAACTCGGCCGCGATGATGTGGCTGAGCGTGGTCTTGCCCAAGCCTGGCGGGCCGAACAGCAGCACGTGGTCGAGCGCTTCGGCGCGGCCGCGCGTGGCCGAGATGAAGATCTCCAATTGCTCGCGTGCCTTGGCCTGGCCGATGTAGTCCTGCAGCCGCTTGGGGCGCAGCGCGCGCTCCAGGGCCTCTTCCTGCGGGGACTGGTGGGTGGCCGCCACCACGCGAGGCAACTCGGGTGCGGGTGCGAAGTCGTCGGTCTGGATGCCCATACAGTGATTGTCCACCACCGCCAGGCGGCTGACCAGCGCGCGCCGGCGGCCATCGGACTCAGCGCGACAGGCCCTTCAAGGCGAGCTTGATGCCTTCGCTCACACCCACGTCAGGCGGCAATGCCTTCAAGGCGGCGGCGGCTTCGCGTTCGTTGTAGCCGAGGGCCTGCAGGGCTTGCACGATGTCGGCTTGCGCATCGTTCATCAACACCGCACCCGGCGTGGCCAGCTCGGGCCCCAGCTTGCCCTTGAGCTCCAGCAGCAGCCGCTCTGCGGTCTTCTTGCCGATGCCGGGGACCTTGACCAGCCGACCGGCCTGTTGCTGCGCAATGGCTTGGGTGAGCTCGGCGACCGACAATCCCGACAGGATCGACAGTGCGGTGCGCGGCCCCACCCCCGAGATGCGGATGAGCAGGCGGAATGCGCTGCGCTCGGCGGCGGTGAGGAAACCGAAGAGCTGTTGCGCGTCCTCGCGCACCACGAAGTGCGTGAGCAGCGTGGCGCGCTCACCGAGCGCCGGCAGGTTGTAGAAGCTGCTCATCGGCACATCGAGCTCGTAGCCGACGCCACCCACGTCGATGAGCACGAGCGGGGGCGATTTCTCCGCAATGACGCCAGTGAGCCGTCCGATCATGGAGCGGCATTGTGCAGGAGCCGGCAAGCCAGCCCCGCAGGCTTGCGCCCTTACCGGCGGAAGAGGCCGAGTCGCTGCGCTTCCAGCGCGGCCTCGGCACGCGAACTCACGTTGAGCTTGCGGTAGATCTGCTTCACGTAGTCGGCAATGGTGTGGCGCGACAGGCTCAGCTGCACGCCGATCTCGGGCAAGGTGAAGCCCTTGGCCACGCGCAGCAGCACCTCACTCTCGCGCTCGGTGAGCGAGACCTCGGGCATGTTGGATGCCACTGGCAGCGGCTGCGAGGCAAAGTACTTGATCACCTTGCGGGCGATGGACGGCGACAGCGGCGGCTCACCTTGGCTGATGCGGGTGAGTTGCTCGGTGATCAATTCGCGCGACTGTTCTTTCAGGATGTAGCCATAGGCACCGGCTTGCAGCGCTGGGAACAGGTGCTCGTCGTCGTCGTGGATCGTGACCACCACCGATTGCGCGTCTGGCTGCGCATCGCGCAACGCGGCCACCACGTCGGTGCCCGAGCCGTCGGGCAGGCCCAGATCGATCAGGCCCAGGTCGAACTTCTCTCCCGATGACACATGCGCCAGCGCGTCCTGCACGCGCGAACATTCGGTGATGCGGGCCGTGGGGAACACCTGCAGCACCAGGCTCTTGAGCCAGGCGCGAATCTCGTGCAGGTCTTCGAGCAGCAGGATGTTGTTCATGGGTTGGAGGCGAGCCATAGCCAGGGCGAATCATCGTAGCAGTGGCTCAGCGCGCGGTGACATGCCGATCCAGGGGCAACGTGAGACGTATCACGGTTCCATAGCCAGGCCCCGATTCCACCAGGCACTGCCCCTGCAATTGCTTGGCGCGGCCCTTCATGCTGGCCATGCCATGGCCCTTGTCCAGGCGCCCGTCCAGCGCGGCAGGGATGCCATTGCCGTTGTCCTGGATGACGAGTTGGAAGTCGCCCTCCGCCAGGATGCAGCGGATCGAGCAGCGCGTGGCGCCGCTGTGCTTGATCACATTGCTCACCGCCTCGCGCATGATGCGGGTGGTCTGGACGAAGGCGCGGGCCGAAAGCGTCTGCGGCACGTCTTCCTCGGATGGCGCTTGCCACTCCGTCTCCACGCCGGACTGGGTCAAGCGCGACACCACCTCGGCCCGCCAGTCGCCCAGCGCATCGGCCAGGCGCATCGGCTTGCCGGTGAGGCCGCGAACCGACAGTCGCATTTCTTCCAGCGCCTCGCGCGCCAGCGTCGAGATGCGCTCGTTGTCGCTGGTGTGCACGATGGTGAGCAGTTTGGCGCCCAGGTCGTCGTGCAGGTCGGCGGCGATCCGCTTGCGCTCGCGCTCGGTCACCTGCTCCACCTTCAAATCGGCCAGCTGGGCGAAGTTGCGTTCGATCTGAGCGGTCGCTTCGCGGATGCGAACCTCCAACTCGGCGCGGCCCTGCTCGGCCGACTGCAACGCGCGACCGTACTGTTGCACCAGGCGCATGCCCAGCACGACGAGCACCAATGCGGGCACGACCTGTGCCAACAGCCCCACGCGTTCGTCCAACCCCAGGTGGTGGGCGAGGGATTCCGTCAGCAGGCCGAGCCCCAGCAGCACCAGCAACGGTGCCATCAGCCACAGTTGCGCGCGCTGGCGAGGCCGGACCTGCCTCAGGTAGAAGGTGGCCGCAACCACAAACTCGAGCGTCAGCGCGGCATACCAGACCGATGCCATGGCCTGCAGACGCTGCGGGCCGACCGCCAACAGGCTCAGCAGGATCACGCCGCACTGCAACGGCAGACCCAGGTCCAGCCATTGAAGACGGCGTCCCGCATAGCGCATGAGGAACTGCACTCCGGCCATCGTCACCACGCCCACCACGGTCACCAGCAGCACTTCGGTGCGCCGGTTGGACCAGGGCCAGTCGGTCACCCACAGTTGCGACAGCAGCAGCGCCCAGCCGATCATCAGCACGCCGAAATAGGCCAGATAGCTCTGTTTGCGGTGAAACCAGCCCAACACGAACATGAAGCCGCCCAGCAGCACCAGCGTGCCGCTCAAGACCTCGGGCAGGCGCTGCGACAGGGCCAGACGCCTGTCGTGCGCCGGCGCCAGCAGGGCGTGTGGCCCCAGCACCACGGAGGACAAACCGCCAGCCCTCACGCTGGAGCCCACCTCGCCCGGGGCAAAGCCTCGCACCGTGATGTCCAGCAGGTTGGTGCCCGACCGCAACAGCGCGGCAGGCAGCACCACCAGGTGGCGGCGCTGGCATTGCCGCGTCACTGGCTCTTCGATCTGCCCGCCCTGGTGCAGCTGCACACCATTCAGGCTGACCCACAGCGTGTTGCAGGCCCGCTCGATCGACAGGGCCAGCAGATCGTCGCCAACGCCAGCCGGCCTGTCGACGCGGAAGCGATAGACCGCCAGCCCGGACGGGCCGGGCCACTGCTCGTTCCAGTCTTGCGGCAGGTTCACGGGGCGTGACTGAGTCCAGTCCGGTGCGGTACCGGGCTGCAACGCAACGACTTGGGCGTGGTCCAGCAGCCAGGGCAGCGGCGTGGCGGCTTCGGCGAGGCCCAGGACCAACAAAGCCAGCCAGCCCGTCAACCGGACGGCGCCACGCAGCAGGCAGGCGGCGACGGCGCGAGGCAGATCGAGGATGAACGGGTGCGGCATGGCTGGTGATTCTGCAGCCGGCGCGTTGGTGCGCAACGTTGGAGAATTGCCGCCTTGCCGGACATCTGCGCGATCAGCGCCATTCCAAGTGATCTTCAACCACACCTTCGAGCCTCAGGACAACCGCCGCCTGGCCCACCTGTGCGGCGCGCTGGATGAGCATCTGCGCAGCATCGAGGCCGCCATGGACGTGCAGATCGTGCGCCGTGAGTGCACGTTCCGGGTGGAGGGCAAGCGCCATGCGGGTCGCCGCACGATCGATTTGCTGCAGACCTTGTACGCCAAGGCGGCCAGGCCCATCAAGCCCGATCACCTGCAGTTGATGTTGGTCGAGGCGCGTGCGCCGGTCGCCACCAAGGCGCCAGGTGCTGCACAGGCAGCGAGCGTGCCTGGCACCCCCGAGATCGTGCTGCACACCCGGCGCAGTGATCTGCGTGGCCGCACGCCCAACCAGGTGCAATACCTGCGCAACATCCTCTCGCACGACATCACCTTGGGCATTGGCCCGGCCGGCACCGGCAAGACCTTTCTGGCGGTGGCTTGTGCGGTGGATGCCTTGGAGCGCAGTGGTGTGCAGCGCATCGTGCTCACGCGTCCGGCGGTGGAGGCGGGCGAGCGCCTTGGCTTCCTGCCCGGTGACCTGGCACAGAAAGTGGACCCCTATCTTCGTCCGCTGTACGACGCGCTCTACGACCTGATGGGGTTTGACCGCGTCACGGCCGCCTTTGACAAGGGGCTGCTGGAGATCGCGCCGCTGGCCTTCATGCGCGGGCGCACGCTCAACCACTCTTTTGTCATCCTGGACGAGGCGCAGAACACCACGCCGGAGCAGATGAAGATGTTCCTCACCCGCATCGGCTTCGGCTCGCGGGCGGTGGTCACCGGCGACGTCAGTCAAGTCGACCTGCCCAAGGGGGCGGCCTCGGGCCTGGTGGAAGCCGAGGCCATCCTGCGCGATGTGCGCGGCATCGCGGTGAGCCGTTTCACGGCGGCCGATGTGGTGCGACACCCGTTGGTGGCCCGAATCGTCGAAGCCTACGAGGCCAGCGACGCGAAGGTGCGCAAGCCATGAAACCTGTGCTGCGCTTGTCGCTGCAGTTTGTCGATCCGCGATTCCGAACCCAGGTGCCGCGCCACCGTGTGTTGCGCTGGTTGCGTGCGGCGCTGGAACTGCCCGCCGAGTTGACGGTGCGGGTGGTGGGTGAAGGCGAAGGCCGGGCACTGAACCGCGACTTTCGGCGCAAGGACTACGCCACCAACGTGCTCACCTTCGACTACCAGCACGAACCCGTGGTCGTGGCCGACCTGGTGCTGACCGCCCCCGTCGTGGAACGCGAGGCCCTGGAACTTGGCGTGCCGGTCGACGCGCATTTTGCGCACCTGCTCGTGCACGGTGCCCTGCACGCGCAGGGCTACGACCACGAGTCCGAGGGGGAGGCGGCGGCGATGGAGGCGCGCGAAAGCGAGGTCATGCTCGGCCTGGGCCTGCACGACCCCTATGCCCGATAGGGCAGGTCAGGGCATGTCGCCTCAGCCCTGGCGCATCAGCCGTGCCGCGTCCAATGCGAAATAGGTGAGGATGCCATCTGCGCCGGCGCGCTTGAAGGCCAGCAGGGATTCCATCATTACTGCATCGCGTTGCAGCCAGCCGTTGGCGGCGGCAGCCTGCAGCATGGCGTACTCGCCACTCACCTGGTAGGCGAATGTGGGCACACGGAATTCGTCCTTCACGCGGCGCACGATGTCCAGGTAGGGCATGCCCGGTTTGACCATCACCATGTCCGCACCTTCGGCCAGGTCGAGCGCCACTTCGCGCAGCGCCTCGTCGCTGTTGCCCGGGTCCATCTGGTAGGCCTTCTTGTCGCTTTTTCCGAGGTTCGCGGCCGAGCCGACCGCGTCGCGGAACGGGCCGTAAAAGGCGCTCGCGTACTTGGCGCTGTAGGCCATGATGCGGGTGTGGATGTGGCCGGCGCCCTCCAACGCCTGGCGAATGGCGCCGATGCGGCCGTCCATCATGTCGCTGGGCGCCACGATGTCCACGCCGGCGGCAGCCTGCACCAGTGCCTGATCGCGCAGCACGGCCACGGTGGCGTCGTTGACGATGTAGCCGGAGTCGTCCAGCAGGCCGTCCTGGCCATGCGACGTGAAGGGGTCCAGCGCCACGTCCGTCAGCACGCCCAGGCCGGGGCAATGCTGTTTCAAGGCACGTACCGCGCGCGGCACCAGGCCTTCGGGATTGGTGGCCTCGCGCCCGTCGGGTGTCTTCAGCGATGGATCGATCACTGGGAACAATGCAATCACCGGTATGCCGAGCGCGACGCACTGCTCGGCCATGGGCAGCAGGCGGTCGATGCTCAGCCGCTGGACCCCCGGCATGCTGGCCACATCTTGACATTGGTTGCTGCCGTCCAGCACGAACACCGGCCAGATCAAGTCGGACGGGTGCAGGCGGTGTTCGCGCACCAGGTCGCGGGTGAAGGCGTCGCGGCGGAGGCGGCGGGGGCGATTGGCGGGGAATGGGGCGGGTCTGAACATGCTCTTTACGATCCTGTGGCGTCGACAACACGGCTCGGGGGGCACCCCCGGAATGGGTGGGGACCGCGGGGTTTGAAAGCGGCGTAATCGGCGAAGAAAACGGGCCGATATGCTAGTATTGATATTGGATGATAGCCGCGAGGCCGTCGTCCCCTGCTTTTCCTCCCTGAGCAGGTGCCTTGGCGCGATGACAGCGATGAGGCTTGCCACCCCAGCCCCTGGCTGGGGTTCTTTTTTTGGCGCGCTGGACTTGCTGCTATCGTTCGCCGATGGGCAATTCGTACCTGTGGGCCAAGGCCTTTCACATCGTCTTCATGGCCAGCTGGTTCGCGGCCCTGTTCTACCTGCCGCGGCTCTTCGTCAACCTGGCGATGGTACCGGCCCACAGCCATGCCGAACGCGAGCGCCTGCTGTTGATGTCGCGCAAGCTCTATCGTTTCGGCCTGGTACTGATGGTGCCAGCGCTGGCACTGGGCCTGTGGCTGTGGTTGGGGCTGGGCATCGGCCTGGGGGGCGGGCAGTACTGGATGCATGCCAAGCTCACGCTGGTGCTGGGTGTGCTGGTCTACCAGCGGGTTTGTGCCGGCGTGTTGCGCCAGTTCGAGCAGATGGCCAACCGTCGCAGCCACAAGTGGTTCCGCGTCTTCAACGAGATCACGGTATTGATGTTCATCGGCATCGTGGTGCTGGTGGTGCTCAAGCCGTTTTGAGGGCGCGAGCCCCGAGCGCCATGCGGCATGTGGATGACGCTCACCGGCAAGGACCGGGGCCGTGGCGCTGCTGAGGCGGGGTGTGCTGCGCCGCGAGCGCAGCTTGGCGGCCCGGTTGGCTGCGCTGTGGCTCGCCTTGATCGTCTATGCCAGCCTGTTCCCGTTTGTCGGCTGGCGCGTGCCGCCCGGCGTGCCCTTGGTGGACTTGTTGCGGCTGCCCTGGACGCGGTGGATTCCAGGCTTCGATCCGCTTGCCAACCTGCTCGGCTACGTGCCCATGGGGCTGCTGCTGGTCCTGGCAGGGTCGCGCCAACGGCAGCCTGGCTGGACCGTGGTGTTGCAGGCGGTGCTGGCCGCGTCGATGTTGTCCTATGGCATGGAGGTGCTGCAGCAATTCGTGCCGCGACGCGTGCCGTCAGCGCAGGACTGGATGCTCAACAGCGCGGGTGCCATGTTGGGCGTGGTGTTGGGTGTGGCAGTGCAGGCCCTGGGATGGCGCAGGCGCTGGCGCGGCATGCACGAGCGCTGGCTCGAAGGCGGGGGCAACGGCGCGGCCGTGCTCATGCTGCTGTGGCCCCTGGGGCTGTTGTTCCCGACACCGTTGCCGTTTGGCCAGGGACAGATCGGCGACCGACTGCGCGAGCTGGGCCTGGGCGCATTGGAAGGCGTGGCCTGGGCGGAGCCCTTGGCCAGCTGGCTGAGCAATACCGAAGTGTTCGAGCCTGCCTCAGCGGCCACCGAGTCCAGTGTGGCCGTGCTGGGCCTGTTGGCGCCGTGCCTGCTGGCCTATGCGGCGTCCAACCCCAGCTGGCGGCGCATCTGGCTGGGCCTGGGCGCGCCGCTGGTGGCGGCGGCCACCACCACACTGGCCACGGCGCTCAATTTCGGGCCGCAGCATGCGCTGGCCTGGATCACGCCGGGAGTGACCAGCGCGATGGCCGTTGCCATGACGGCTTCGTTGCTGCTCGTTTGGATCGGGCCGCGACTGGCGGGTGCTCTGGCATTGGTCGTTATCACCGGCCTCGTGGTGCTGGTGCACACCGCACCCACCGATCCCTACTTCGCCGACAGCCTGCAGGCCTGGGAGCAGGGCAAGTTCATCCACTTTCACGGCCTGGCCAAGTGGGTGGGGTGGCTGTGGCCCTATGCTGCCATGACCTGGTTGCTGGGGCGCTTGCGGCGGGTTGACTGAGCAAGCGACCGGCCTGGGGTTTTCCCGCGGCTGCCTACAATCGCGGCGAATGAGCTACTACAAGCACCACATCTTCTTCTGCCTGAACGAGCGGGACAACGGCGAGGCCAGCTGTGCACAGCACAACGCCCAGGCGTCGTTTGAGCATTGCAAGGCCAAGGTCAGGGCGAGCGGTCTCGCAGGGCCGGGTGGGGTGCGCGTCAACAGGGCCGGTTGCCTGGACCGTTGTGCCGGTGGACCGGTGGCGGTGGTCTATCCCGAGGGCACCTGGTACACCTACGTCGATCCGACGGACATCGACGAAATCGTGGAGCAGCACCTGGGCAAGGGCCAGGTCGTTCAGCGCCTGGTGCTGCCGGCGGACGTCGGGCGTTGACCGGGCGATGAACCGAGAGACGCGCAGCCTGCGCATCAAGGGCCCTGCCGGCGTCATCGAGGCCGAAGTGGATGAACCTGCCGCTGCGCTGAAGGGCGTGGTCGTGCTGTGCCATCCGCATCCACAGCACGGCGGCACCATGGGCAACAAGGTGGTTCAAACACTTGCCCGCGCCTTCGTGCAGATGGGCTATCGCGCCGTGCGCTTCAACTTCCGTGGCGTGGGCGCCTCACAGGGGGCGTGGGACGAAGGGCGCGGGGAGGTGGACGATGCCTTGGCAGTGATCGCCGCCGTTCGTGACCCAGGCTTGCCCGTGGCATTGGGCGGATTCTCGTTTGGCGGCTTCATTGCCGCACAGGCGGCCAAGGCCATCGCCGAGACCACACCGGTTGAACGTTTGGTGCTGGTCGGCCCCGCGACCAGCCGTTTTCCCATGCCCGCCGTCGCGGCGGACACGGTGGTGGTGCATGGCGAGGCCGACGATGTGGTGCCCTTGTCCGCCACATTGGATTGGGCCAGGCCCCAGGCGTTGCCGGTGATCGTGCTGCCGGGCGTCGGGCATTTCTTTCACGGGCAACTCACTTTGCTCAAGAACCAGGTCGTCCAGGCCTGGCATCGGTAGATCCACATGAAATCTTGGTTCCTTGGATGGCTGGCCACTGCCAGCATGGTTTCGGCATGGGCCCAGGCCCCGCAGCCGCCCGAAGTGGCGGCCAAGGCCTATCTGTTGATGGAGGCCGGCAGTCATCAGGTGCTGGCAGAACGGCAGGCCGATGTCCGCATGGAGCCCGCGTCGCTCACCAAGCTGATGACCGCCTGGCTGGTGTTCGACGCGCTGCGCCAGAACAAGCTCAAGCTGGAGCAGACACTGCCGGTGTCCAAGCGCGCCTGGGAGGAACGCAAGGGCGGCGGCTCGCTGATGTTCATTGACACGACCATGACGCCCAAGGTGGATGAGCTGCTGCGCGGCATGATTGCCGTGTCTGGCAACGATGCTGCGGTGGCACTGGCCGAGGGTGTGGGTGGCACGGTGGAGCAATTCGTCGCCATGATGAATCGCCAGGCCATGGCCTGGGGCCTGACCAACACCCAATTCAAGAACGTTGCCGGTCTGACCGAGCCTGGCCACCAGAGCAGTGCACGTGACCTGGCGCTGATCGCGATGCACGTGGTGGAGGATTTCCCCGAGTACTACGCCACCTACTACTCGCTCAAGCAGTACACCTACAACACCATCCGCCAGGACAACCGCAACATGCTGCTGGGGCGCGACCCCACGGTGGACGGCATGAAGACGGGATACACCGACGCGGCGGGCTACTGCCTGATTGCCAGCGCGCAGCGCGATTTGCCCAACGGCAAGCGCCGTTTGCTGAGCGTGGTGCTGGGTGCGGCGTCGCGCGAGGCGCGTGCCAGCGAAAGCCAGAAACTGCTGAACTGGGGCTACACGGCCTGGGACTCGGTGCGCCTGTTCGAGGCGGGCAAGCCCGCCATCACCGTGCCGGTGTGGAAGGGCAAGGCGGCGCAAGTGGGATTGGGCGTGCCCGGCGGCGTGGTGGTGTCGGTGCCGAAAGGCGAGGGTGGCAAGTTGCAGACCACGATCGAACGTACCGACCCGCTGGTGGCGCCGCTGGCCAAAGGCCAGCGCGTGGGCACACTGAAGATCAATGGCGCAAATGGCGCCGCCATCACCAGCGTTGGGCTGCAGGTGCTCGAAAGCGTCGAAGCGGCAGGCTGGTTCGGTCGCACCTGGGACTCCATTCGCTTGTGGATCAAGTGAGCCGGCAGGCGTAAGCTCGCCATTGACACCTTTCCATCGATACGACAGCCATGGTCAATATTCCCGACACCCTGTGCCACCTGAACGGGCAGATGCTGCCCTTGCGCGACGCCAAGATTTCGGTGCTGGACCGCGGTTTCATCTTCGGCGATGGCGTCTATGAGGTGGTACCCGTCTACGGCAGAAAGCTGTTCCGCTTCGAGCAGCACATGCAGCGCATGGAGCGTGGCCTGTCCAAGGTGCGCATCGCCAACCCGCACAGCCGGGCCGAATGGCTCCAACTGGTGCGTGACCTGGTGGCCGCCCAGCCGGCCGACGACCAGTTGATCTATCTGGAGATCACCCGCGGCGTGGCCTTGCGTGACCACGTCATGCCCACCGACGTGGCGCCCACGGTGTTCGGCATGACCAGCGCCATGAAGCCACCCACCGCCGAGCAGCGTCACCACGGCGTGACCTGCATCACCGCACGCGACTTCCGCTGGGAGCGCGGCGACATCAAGAGCGTATCGCTGTTGGGCAACGTGCTCGCGCGGCAAATCTCGGCCGACCATGGCGCCACCGAGACCATCATGTTCCGCGACGGTTGGCTCACCGAGGCGGCCGCGTGCAATGTCTGGATCGTGCACGAGGGTGCGTTGCTCGGGCCACCGAAGAGCGAGCACGTGCTCGAAGGCATCCGCGTCGACCTGCTGGCCGAGTTGTGCGAAGAGGTGGGCATCGCCTACAACCTGAGGCCCATCTCCGAGGCCGATGTGCTCGCGGCCGATGAGGTGCTGCTCAGCTCTGCCACCAAGGAGATCCTGCCGGTGACCCGCATCGACGGTGAGCTGGTCGGTCACGGCGCCATGCGCGGCCGTCCCGGCCCCGTGTACGGGCGGCTCTACGAGGCCTACCAGCGCGCCAAGGCCGAGCAGGCCATCTGACGGTGGCCAGCGCGATGCCCGAGATCCCGAAAGAGCAGTCGCTGATCGACTACCCCTGCGACTTTCCAATCAAGGTCATGGGCCAGCAAGTGCCCGGGTTCGAGCAAGCCATGGTGCATGTGGCTCGGCAGTTCGATGCAGGCTTCAGCGAAGCAAGCATCGAGAGGCGCCCCAGCAGCGGCGCCCGCTACCTCGGGCTGACGCTCACGGTGCGTGCCACCAGCCGCGAGCAGTTGGACGAGTTGTACCGCACACTGTCTACGCATCCAATGGTGAAGGTGGTGTTGTGATCCACTCCCTTTGAGCGTTGGGCTTGTGCGCGCAGCCTGTGATCGCGGCCCAGCGCCCTGACATGATCGGCCCTCACATCGTCCACCTCGGGCTTCAAGCCTACGAGCCCACGTTCCAGGCGATGCGTGAGTTCACCGCGGCGCGCTCGGCAGACACGCCCGACGAGATCTGGCTGGTGGAGCACCCACCGGTATTTACCCAAGGTCTGGCCGGCAAGCCCGAACACCTGTTGGTGAGGTCCGGCATCCCGGTGGTGCCGACCAACCGCGGCGGCCAGGTCACCTTCCATGGGCCAGGTCAGGTGGTGGCCTATCCGCTGATCGACCTGAAGCGCCTGGGCATCTATGTCAAGGAGTACGTCTATCGCCTGGAAGGCAGCGTGCTGAAGGTGCTGGAACGTCATGGCGTCACCGGCCACCGCGTGGCTGGTGCCCCGGGCATCTATGTGCGTCTGGATGACCCATTCAGCCATGCGGCGCTCACCGGGCCCCGCCCGGCGAACGATGCGTTCCGCGGTCTCGGCAAGATCGCCGCATTGGGCATCAAGGTCAGCCGCAATTGCACTTACCACGGGGTGTCGCTGAATGTGGCGATGGACCTGCGGCCCTTCCTGCAGATCAACCCCTGCGGGTATGCAGGCTTGCAGGCAGTCGACTTGGCTAAACTCGGCGTTTCCACCGATTGGGCCACCGTCGCAGGGCAATTGGGCGAGCGTCTGGCCGCCAACTTCTGCCCATGATGCGCGGCCGACCGACCGAGAACCCCCCAATGGCCACCGAAAAAGTCGTCCACCAGGCTGGCAGCAGCGACATCTACGACGCCACCGCCAAGCAGAAGGCGCAGGCCAAGACCTCGCGCATTCCCATCAAGGTGGTGCCTGCAGAGACTTTGAAGAAGCCCGCGTGGATTCGTGTCAAGGCCGGTTCACCCACCACGCGCTTCTATGAGATCAAGAGCGTGCTGCGCGAGCACAAGCTGCACACGGTTTGCGAGGAAGCGTCGTGTCCCAACATCGGTGAATGCTTCGGCAAGGGCACGGCCACCTTCATGATCATGGGCGACAAATGCACGCGCCGTTGCCCGTTCTGCGACGTGGGCCACGGCCGCCCCGATCCGCTCGACGCCGACGAGCCCACCAATCTGGCCCGCACCATCGCTGCGCTCAGACTCAAGTACGTGGTGATCACCAGCGTCGACCGCGACGACCTGCGCGATGGGGGAGCCGGCCACTTCGTCGATTGCATCCGGCAGGTGCGCGCGCTTTCGCCCGAGACGCGCATCGAGATCCTGGTGCCCGACTTCCGCGGTCGAGACGACCGTGCTCTGGAGATCCTGAAAGCGGCGCCGCCGGACGTGATGAACCACAACCTCGAAACTGCGCCGCGCCTGTACAAGGAAGCGCGTCCCGGCAGCGACTACGCTTTCAGCCTGAACTTGCTGAAGAAGTTCAAGGCGCTGCACCCGGACGTGCCCACCAAGAGCGGCTTGATGGTGGGTTTGGGCGAGACCGACGACGAGATCCTCGCGGTGATGCGTGACATGCGCGCCCACGCTATCGACATGCTCACGATCGGACAGTACCTGGCGCCGTCTGGCCACCACCTGCCGGTGCGGCGCTACGTGCACCCGGACACCTTCAAGATGTTCGAGGCCGAAGCCAAGGCCATGGGCTTTACGCATGCGGCCGTGGGTGCCATGGTGCGCTCGTCGTACCACGCTGACCAGCAGGCGGCCGGCGCAGGCGTGTCCATCGGCGCGGCCGACTGACCGGAGCGCGTCTTGAGGCGGGCCGTGGTGCTGTTGTTGGCGTTTGGCGCGGTGGTGGCGTCGCCGGCGTTCGGCAAGACGCCTGGTGAGGTCGAAATCGGGCAGTTGCTGCCCGAGGCGCAAATGCACGGGCTGAATGGCAAGTCCCGCAAGCTGTCCGAGTTTCGCGGTCGGCCGCTCATCATCAACGTTTGGGCCAGCTGGTGCGGCCCGTGCCGCGCCGAGTCGGCCTCGCTCGAGCGTCTGGCTTGGGGCGATGCGGCCAAACACATCTCGATCATCGGCATCTCCACCGACGATCACCTCACGGCAGCGCAGTCGTGGTTGAAGGCATCGAACGCGAGCCTCAGCCACTTCATCGACCGCAACCTGGAGTTGGAGAACATCCTGGGTGCGAACCGCCTGCCGCTCACCGTGTTGGTGGACGCCAAGGGGCGCGTGGTGGACAAGGTGTACGGTGCCAAAGCCTGGGACGGGCCGGAGGCGCTGCGCCTGATTTCGCAGGCACTGCCAGCGCTCAAGGCTGGCGCGGCGCGCTGAGTGCGCAGCCGGGCGCGTGGTCGTTCAGGCAGCGATGATGCGCAAGGCGTGCACCAGGCGCGTCACGTCCTCGGCCGTGGTGAACAGCGCTGGCGAGACGCGCACGCAGTCGCCAGCCGCCACACCGCCTCGGCGCACGGTGAACAGGCCGAACTCGTCGCGCAGGCGGGCGGCGAGCTTCAGGTTGTCGTCGCGTGTGGTCTTGCCCTTCAGGCGGATGGACGTGATGCCCGCATGCAGGCGCGGGTCATCGGGCGTGAGCACCTGCAGGTTGGGCAGTTCACGTGTCTGCTGCACCCACATGTCGCGCAGGTAACGCAGCCGCGCCTCCTTGGCGGGCGCACCGATGGCCCGGTGCAGGTCCAGCGCGTCGGGCACGGTCATCACGTTGGCGATGTTGGTGGTGCCGGTGTGCACGCGGGAGCGCACATCGCTGGCCGGAAAGTCGCCATCCTCGAATGCGCGGCTGACGTCGCTCAGGCGGTCCTTGCGGATGTACATGAAGCCCACGCCCAGTGGCGCGCCGATCCACTTGTGCAGGTTGAAGCCGACGAAGTCGACCTCGAGATCGGTGACCTTGAACTCGATCTGGCCCCAGGAGTGCGCTGCGTCGACGATCACGTCCACGCCACGGGCGCGTGCCATGCGCGCGATCTCGGCCACAGGCACCACCAGGCCGGTGCGGTGGCTGATGTGCGTGAGCAGCAGAAGGCGGGTCTTGGGGTACTGGTCCAGCGCCTTGGCGTAGGCGTCGATCAGACCCTGGTGGCTTGCCGGTTCCGGCAGCGCGATCTTCACCACCTCGGCGCCTCGCCGCTCCTTCAGGTACTGCATGGCGTATTGCATGCTGTCGTAGTCGAGGTCGGCGTACATCGCCACGTCGCCAGCCTTCAGGCGGTTGTAGTTGGTGATGAGGTTTTGCAGCGCCTCGGTGGCGCCGCGCGTCAATGCGATCTCTTCGGGCGCGGCCCCGACCTCCTGCGCCACGCGGTCGCGGATCCTCGCGGCGCCGCCGGCGTCGTATTGCGTTCGCACGTAGAACGAGGCGCGCTGATTCACCAAGTCGATGTTGCGCTGGTAGGCCTGCGCCACTGGCCGGCCCATCATGCCGAAGTAACCGTTCTCGAAATTGACGATGCCGCGGTCCGCCGGGAACAAGGCGCCGACCTGGTTCCAGTGCGCTTCGTCGCGGGCCAGTGCCTGCGGCAGTCGGCCCTTGATGTCAGGCACCGAGCCTTGTGCGGAAGCTGCGCCGCTGGCCGCCATCGTGCCAATGGCGCCTGCGGCAATCAGCAGTCGACGGTGGGGATTCACGGGTCGAAAGGAATCGATGGTCATGGCCTGCCTTTTCCGTGGTCGACCGATTGTGACCCGGCATGTGTGACGCCCACGTGGCGATGTCGCGCCAGCGTCGCCCCGCCGCTCGCAGGCTCAGGTCTCGGCCAGCAACTGTTCGACCAGTTCGTCCAGCGCCGCAAAGTCCGGCGCGCCGACATAGCGCTTGACCACCCGTCCATGCTTGTCGATGAGGAAGGACGTCGGTGTCAACTGCACGTTGCCGAAACTCCTGGCAATGGCCCCGGTGTTGTCGATGGCCACGCCGAAAGGCAGCTTGCGGGATTCGGCGAATCCGGACACGAAAACCGGCGGGTCGTAGCTCATGGCAACGGCCAGCGTGGTGTACCCACGCAGCTTGAATTTCTGGTGTGCCGCGACGATGTGCGGCATCTCGGCCACGCACGTGGTGCAACTGGTGGCCCAGAAGTTGACCAGCACCACCTTGCCTTTGAGCTGTTCGGTGTCCAGGGTGCTGCCGTCCAGCAGTGCGTAGCGCACTGCTGGTGCGACACTGCGGGCAGCCCCGCCAGCCAGCAAGAGCCACGCTGCGACAACCGCAGCCAGCCCGAAGGCGGCAATGGCAAGGTGGCGGCGGGCAATCGTCATCGATGGAGGTATGAATGGAACGCAGGCAGTTTACGGCAGGCCTCATGGGGCTTGGCCTCACCGGGGCATCGGGTTCGTCCAAGGCGGCGTTGGCCGAAGGTGATGCCGCTGCAGGCGTGCGCGCAGCGATCGAGCGCGGCGCCGAGGCGGCGGTTTCGTTGCTCGGGCGGCCGGATGGTTTTCTGGGCAATCCCATGGTGCGGATACCGTTGCCTGGCGTGCTGGCCGACGCGGCAAAACTGCTGAAGATGGCGGGCCAGCAGAAGAAGGTGGACGAACTTGTCATCGCGATGAACCGCGCGGCCGAAGCGGCCGTGCCCAAGGCGAAGACCTTGCTGGTGCAGGCCGCCAAGTCGATGTCGGTGGAAGATGCACTGAAGATCGTGCGCGGCTCGGACGTTGCCGTTACGGACTTCTTCGTCGGCAAGACCCGCGCACCATTGACCGAGCAGTTCCTGCCCATCGTGGCGCGCGCCACCGAGCGAGTGGCGCTGGCCCAGAAATTCAATGCGGTTGCCGGCAAGGCCGCCAAGATGGGGCTGATGAAGTCCAAGGACGCCGACATCGACCAGTACGTGACCAGCAAGGCGCTGGACGGCCTGTATCTGATGATCGCGGAGGAGGAGCGCAAGATCCGCAAGGACCCGATCGGTACCGGCAGCGCGATCCTCAAGAAGGTGTTCGGGAGGCTGTAGCGTTCAGCGGGCGCGGGCCAGCTCGGTCGCAAGCGCGGCCGCCAGCTGGCCGGTCAGACTGTCGAGCTGGACACGCGAGACACCAGGCTGCCTGGCAGCTTCGCCGAATCCATGTTGCGCAATCTCGATGAAAGGCAGGCCAGGTTCCTCGGCGCGCAGGTTGCAGCGCAGCGCACTGACACGCTGGCCGTCCAGCCCACCGTCGTAGACCACTGCTTCTGGCAGGCGGTCCGCGCAGTACCGCTCAGCGGCGTCCAGCGAGCTCACGCAATCCACCAGCAGGTCCAGACCACGGATGGCCAATCGCACCTGATCGCGCATACGGCGCTCTGGCGCCACCACGAGCACCTGGCATCCGGCCGTCGGCAGCGCAGGCACTTCGACGGTCGTGGGCGCGGCGGTCGGCGCTGGCCGGGGCAGCGAAATGATCAGTGACACCAATTGACCAGTCTCGTGGCGCTTCAGGGGTGCGCCCAGCGCCTGGGCCGTGAAGTACATCAGGTGCCAATTCAGGCTGTCCAGCGCGTCGGATGCCACATCGTCAGCCAGGCTGAAAGCAGCGCTCAGCGTCAGCCCGACCTGTGAGCCGGTGTCGGTCAGCGTCAGCTTTGTGGACGTTGACCCCTGTTCCGCACACCAATCGAGCATGGATTGGAGCAGAGCGCCCATCAGGCTGGCGTCGCAGTCGATGCGGGCGCGCGGCCGGTCTGCGCGGAACTCGAATGTATTTGGGTCCGCCAAGCTGCGCTGTGCGATCATGGTGCGCAGCATGTCGCAAACCAAGACCGATTCGGTTTCGGGGCGCACGTGGCCCGAGGCCAGACGGACGATCTGTTGGCCGACGATGCCGGCCCGACGGGCACTGGCGATTTCGTCGCCCACGGACTGCAGGATCTTGCCGTCTGGGCGACCGCTGTCCGCCAGATCACCCAGATGCTCCAGCGCGCGGGTCAATCGGGCGGCCACTTCGCCGGAAAGGCGAGTGAGCAGATCGCGCAGATCGGGGATCTCGGACAGTGCGTCCGACGCGGACATCCCACGCGACAGGGGCTCGGCGACGGCAAACGCAGGTGATGACATGAACTGCTCGGGAGACGACGGAACTTTCCGCCGCGCGATGCTGCTGCTTCAAGCCGCGCCTGTCGATCCCGCGCCCAAGGGGGATCCGACGAGCTTGGATAATTGACTTCAATGAAGGCTTGTACACGTCTCAGGGCCAATGCCTCCTGCGCCTGGCCATGCTCGATCTTGGCCGCGCTGGTGCTTGCGGCCTGCTCTGGCGCCTTCGATTGGCGCCAAATGGAACCCCCCGGGTTACAGCTTGCTTTGAGCATGCCATGTCGACCAGCCAGCCATGCCCGTCGGGTCAAGCTGGCCGCAGTGGAAGTTGAAATGACAATGTTCGCGTGTACGGCGCAGGACTTGACCTTCGCAGTCGGCACGCTCGACACCGGCGATCCGGCCCGCGTCGGCGATGCGCTGGTGGCGCTGCGATCAGCGGCGCTGGCCAATGTGCAGGGGCAAGTGACCTACGAAGCCAACGCTGCGGTGACCGGGATGACGCCGCACCCGGCCGCCCGCGATGTGAGCTTCGTTGGACGCCTGCCCAACGGAAAGCTGGTTCACGAGCGCGTGGTGGTGTTTTCGCATGGCGCGCGGGCCTATCAAGCGGTGCTGGTGGGACCTGAGCGGGACGAGGACGCAGCGCGTACCTTCATCGGCGCCCTGCGGGTGCTGCCTTGAGCGACGCGGCCTCGACCCTGGTCGGGCGTCGCGCCGTGGCGGTGTTCCTGGCGTTCGCGTTTGCCTATTTCTTTTCTGCGCTGCTCCGGGCGGTCACGGCAACGTTGGCGCCGGAGTTCAGTCGCGAACTGGGTTTGGGCGCCGGGCAACTGGGCTTGCTTGCTGGCGCCTACTTTCTCGGTTTTTCGGCGATGCAATTGCCCCTGGGGCAGGCGTTGGATCGGCACGGACCCAAACGCGTGATCGTCGGCCTACTGTTCGTGGCCGTCTTTGGGTGCGTGGCTTTCTCACTTGCCCGCAGCATGGTGCAGATGCTGGCGGCGCGGCTGGTGATCGGCCTGGGCGTCTCGGCCTGCCTGATGGCGCCCTTGACCTTGTTTCGCCATCGGTTCAGCGTTCCGGCGCAGATGCGTGCGAACTCGTGGATGCTGATGACCGGATCGCTGGGCATGCTGATGTCCACCTTGCCTGCGCAGCGGCTGCTGCCCTTGACGGGTTGGCGTGGGCTGTTTGCCCTGGTCGCGGGATTGCTGATGATTTCGGTGCTGCTGATCGTGCTGCTGGTGCCGAGCGATGGGCCGTCCGTGGCACCGTCGCCGCCGGAGGCTGATGGTTATCGGGCCGTGTTTCGCATGCCGGCGTTTCGGCGCCTGCTGCCCGCCGGATTTTTCAGCTATGGCGGAATGGTGGCGATGCAGTCGCTTTGGATCGGCCCTTGGTTGACCAATGTCGGGCAGCGCACGCCCGATCAGGCGGCGGCAGGGCTCTTCCTGGTCAACGCCTGCATGCTTATGGCCTTCTTGGGCTGGGGGTTGGCGTTGCCACGTCTGTTGCACATGGGTTGGCATGCGCAGCGCATCATTTCTCTCACTTGGTGGCCCGGTGCGCTGTGCCTGCTGTTCATCGTGTGGCGTGGCACCGAAGCGGGTGCCATCGAATGGGCACTGTGGTGTGTATTGACCAGTGTGATTACCTTGAGTCAGCCAGCCGTGGGCCAGGCCTTTCCTGCAGCGTTGGCCGGCCGGGCGCTTTCGGCGTTCAATCTCGTCATCTTCCTGGGTGTGTTTGTCGTGCAATGGGGCTTGGGACTGTTGATTGATGCCTTGGCTGCGTTCGGCTGGCCTTTGCCGGAAGCCTACCGAGCGGCCTTTGCGATCTATCTGGCGTGTTGCACCTTCGCGTTTCTTTGGATGGGTCGGCAGTCAGCCGATGCGACCACCCGGCCATAATGGACGGTCGAACAGAGGCGCCATGCTCCGATTTCTCATCATCGCCCACGCGCCGTTGGCCAGTGCCCTGAAGGCTGTGGCTGCACACATTGATGCGGAGGCGGCCCAGTCGGTCGAGGCCATTGACGTGACGGCCAGCTTGTCGCAGGACGATGTCATCGCGGCCGCGAGCGTTGTGCTGGATCGCATGGGCAGCACCGAGGTGCTGGTGTTCACCGATGTCTTTGGTGCGACGCCATGCAATGCCGCGCGGCGGATCGGCGAGCGCGCGGGCGTTCGTGTCGTCGCGGGTGTCAACGTGCCCGCACTTTGGCGGGCCGTGGGCCATCGTCACGAGCCTGTTGATCGCGTGGCGGAACTCGCTGTGTCGGGTGGCCAGCAAGGGCTCATGCACGTGAGCGTCACGCGTCCTCAACACCAGTCCACCAAGCACAACCCCGATGATTCGCAGCACGATCACCATCAGCAATAAGCTCGGGCTACACGCGCGAGCCTCAGCCAAGTTGACGAAACTGGCGGGCAGTTTCCCTTGCGAGATCCACATGTCCCGTAACGGCAGGCGCATCAACGCAAAGAGCATCATGGGCGTCATGATGCTTGCTGCAGGGTTGGGTTCGGAGGTCGAACTTGAGGTCGACGGTGTGGACGAGCAGGCGGCAATGGATGCCCTGCGTGCACTGATCGACGACAAATTCGGCGAAGGGCAATAGCTCGCGGGTCAGTTTGTTGCCAGTCAGTGCTGCGTGGTGGAGATCGGTCGAAGGCAGCGCAAACGGTAGGTCTGGGTGGAGCCTTCGGTCTTGTTTGACCGAAGCATCGAATCGAAGGCGAGGTGGGCTGTGAGCATTCAGATGTTCGGACTGCCTGTATCGCGCGGCGTGGCCATTGGCCGCGCGGTGCTGGTGGCGTCCAGTCGCGTTGATGTGGCGCACTACTACATTGAGCCGGATCGGGTTCAGGCTGAGGTTGGGCGCTTGCGCCACGCACGAGACACCGTTGCCGAAGAACTCAGTATCCTGAAGCGCGATCTGCCAGCAGAGGCCCCCCATGAGTTGGCGGCCCTGCTGGATGTTCATTTGATGCTGTTGCACGACGAAATGCTTGCCGGGGCCACCAAGCAATGGATCGAGACGCGGCACTACAACGCCGAGTGGGCGCTGAGCGCCCAAACCGAGGTCCTGGCGCGTCAGTTCGATGACATGGAGGACGAATACCTGCGCGAACGCAAGGCCGACATTGAGCAGGTGGCAGAACGCATGTTGCGCGCCATGGCCAAGGAAGGCCCGCTGCTTCCGTTGCGGGGCCATCCGCGCGACTTCGGTGGTGAAGACCCGCTGGTGCTCGTGGCGAACGACATCGCGCCAGCCGACATGATCCAGTTCAAGGGCAGTGTTTTCACGGGTTTCGTCACCGACGTGGGCGGAAAGACCTCCCACACGGCGATCGTCGCGCGGAGCATGGACATTCCTGCGGTGGTCGGCGCAAGAGAAGCCAGCCGCCTGATACGGCAGGACGATTGGCTGATCATCGATGGTGATGCGGGTGTGGTCCTCATCAACCCGTCGCCGATCGTGCTGGAGGAATACCGGTTCCGCCAGCGACAGAGCGAACTTGAGCGCGCGCGGCTGGACCGGCTGCGACATCGGCCCTCGGTGACGCTGGACGGTCAGTCCGTTGAGTTGCTGGCCAACATCGAGCTTCCTGCGGATTCGGCCATCGCCCTGGAGACGGGCGCTGTTGGCGTCGGTCTGTTCCGTACGGAGTTCCTGTTTATGACCCGCAATGGCGAGCTGCCGGGGGAGGACGAACAGTACGAGGCCTATCGAAGCGCTGTCGAGGCCATGAAGGGCCTGCCGGTCACGATCCGCACCGTCGATGTGGGCGCAGACAAGCCGCTGGATCGGTTGACGGTCTCTGAGCTCAAGCACGAGCACGCACTGAACCCGGCTTTGGGTTTGCGTGCCATACGGTGGAGCCTGTCGGAGCCCGCCATGTTTCGTCAGCAACTCCGCGCCATCTTGCGCGCCAGTGCCCACGGCAAGGTGCGATTGCTGATCCCGATGGTTGCTCACCTGAGCGAAATCCGGGGGACGATGGACGCACTGGGCCGCGCGAAGCAGCAGTTGATTGATGCCGGTACGCCGTTCAACGACGTTGAACTCGGCGCAATGATCGAAATTCCGGCCGCCGCCATGACGATGCCCATGCTGCTTCGGCATTTCGACTTCTTTTCGATTGGCACCAACGACCTGATCCAATACACATTGGCGATCGACCGGGCCGATGAGGCCGTCGCTCACCTTTATGAGCCTTGGCACCCGGCTGTGCTTCGCTTGCTCAGCGATGTCATCGGTGCGGCCAACAAGGCTGGTAAGCACGTCAGCGTATGTGGCGAAATGGCTGGAGATGTCGAGTTCACTGAACTCTTGCTGGCACTGGGGCTGCGCAGCTTCTCGATGCACCCCGCGCAACTGCCTTCGGTCAAGCAGCGCATTCTTCGTGCCGATGCCGCGCGCCTGGCTCGCTACGCTTCAGCAGTCATGGAAGCAGACGAACCTGCGAAGGCTTGGAAGGCAGCCCTCGCGGGGTGAGTTTGAGCCAACGGCAACCAACGTCAACGCCAGAACAGAACTTGCGCTGAGCTTCAAATCTGGTGCATAATCACAGGCTTCGCTGATCGCTCGGCCTAAGGCTGAGAGGCGCGGCGGCACAAGCGCAGGCAATAGCCGAGCGCTTGACAAGGTTAAGGGATCGAACCATAATCCCATCTCTTTGCTGCACACAGCAAGAAAGGCCGACAAGGCCTGCTCTTTAAAAATCAACAGCCGATAAGCGTGGGCGTGAGGGGTCGAGTGCCAGATGTTGAAAGACATCGGGTCTCATGGACTTTAAACGCTCACTGAATTGAATTTTCATGCAAGTGAAGTTCACTTCAATTCTTTGAGTAATTTTCAAGATCGAACTGAAGAGTTTGATCCTGGCTCAGATTGAACGCTGGCGGCATGCCTTACACATGCAAGTCGAACGGTAACGCGGGGCAACCTGGCGACGAGTGGCGAACGGGTGAGTAATATATCGGAACGTGCCCAGTAGTGGGGGATAGCCCGGCGAAAGCCGGATTAATACCGCATACGACCTGAGGGTGAAAGCGGGGGATCGCAAGACCTCGCGCTATTGGAGCGGCCGATATCAGATTAGGTAGTTGGTGGGGTAAAGGCCTACCAAGCCTACGATCTGTAGCTGGTCTGAGAGGACGACCAGCCACACTGGGACTGAGACACGGCCCAGACTCCTACGGGAGGCAGCAGTGGGGAATTTTGGACAATGGGCGCAAGCCTGATCCAGCCATGCCGCGTGCGGGAAGAAGGCCTTCGGGTTGTAAACCGCTTTTGTCAGGGAAGAAATCTTCTGGGTTAATACCTCGGGAGGATGACGGTACCTGAAGAATAAGCACCGGCTAACTACGTGCCAGCAGCCGCGGTAATACGTAGGGTGCGAGCGTTAATCGGAATTACTGGGCGTAAAGCGTGCGCAGGCGGTCTTGCAAGACAGGTGTGAAATCCCCGGGCTCAACCTGGGAACTGCACTTGTGACTGCAAGGCTGGAGTACGGCAGAGGGGGATGGAATTCCGCGTGTAGCAGTGAAATGCGTAGATATGCGGAGGAACACCGATGGCGAAGGCAATCCCCTGGGCCTGTACTGACGCTCATGCACGAAAGCGTGGGGAGCAAACAGGATTAGATACCCTGGTAGTCCACGCCCTAAACGATGTCAACTGGTTGTTGGACGGCTTGCTGTTCAGTAACGAAGCTAACGCGTGAAGTTGACCGCCTGGGGAGTACGGCCGCAAGGTTGAAACTCAAAGGAATTGACGGGGACCCGCACAAGCGGTGGATGATGTGGTTTAATTCGATGCAACGCGAAAAACCTTACCTACCCTTGACATGTCTGAAATCCTGCAGAGATGTGGGAGTGCTCGAAAGAGAGCCAGAACACAGGTGCTGCATGGCCGTCGTCAGCTCGTGTCGTGAGATGTTGGGTTAAGTCCCGCAACGAGCGCAACCCTTGTCATTAGTTGCTACGAAAGGGCACTCTAATGAGACTGCCGGTGACAAACCGGAGGAAGGTGGGGATGACGTCAGGTCCTCATGGCCCTTATGGGTAGGGCTACACACGTCATACAATGGCCGGTACAGAGGGCTGCCAACCCGCGAGGGGGAGCCAATCCCAGAAAACCGGTCGTAGTCCGGATCGCAGTCTGCAACTCGACTGCGTGAAGTCGGAATCGCTAGTAATCGCGGATCAGCTTGCCGCGGTGAATACGTTCCCGGGTCTTGTACACACCGCCCGTCACACCATGGGAGCGGGTTCTGCCAGAAGTAGTTAGCCTAACCGCAAGGAGGGCGATTACCACGGCAGGGTTCGTGACTGGGGTGAAGTCGTAACAAGGTAGCCGTATCGGAAGGTGCGGCTGGATCACCTCCTTTCTGGAAACAAGCACTTTATTTCTTGCGCCCACACTTATCGGCTGTAGTTGACAACAGAAATAGTGGAGCGTGAGCCTGGTGAGCGTCGAGAAGCGTTTGGCCCAGCCAGCGCGGCGCTTGTCACAGACGGCTTGGCGCAACATGCACGAATGCGCGGGTCTGTAGCTCAGTTGGTTAGAGCACCGTCTTGATAAGGCGGGGGTCGTTGGTTCGAATCCAACCAGACCCACCACCCATTCGTTTGGGGGATTAGCTCAGCTGGGAGAGCACCTGCTTTGCAAGCAGGGGGTCGTCGGTTCGATCCCGTCATCCTCCACCATCCATTCCACTATTTGCGTAGTTCGATACTGACCCAAGCGGCCTGCTGGCTGCTTGGGTCAGTCTTCGAAAGTTGGCTGTTGTTCTTTAACAATTCATAGAGTCGAATCAGCGTTGTCGACGGAAAGCATTCAGTTCGTAAAGGGACTGTTTGCGCCGTGCCGTCGGCAACATTTTGATTGCGTCACCAGACTTCAACTCGTTGTCGAGAAATCGATGAAGAGGTTTTGAAGAACGGCATAACGTAAATACTCAATTGATCGAAAGATCAAGTAAGAGTCCTTGACGGCGTCTTTGTCAGAAGACGTCAAAGTTATAGGGTCAAGTGACTAAGTGCATGTGGTGGATGCCTTGGCGATTACAGGCGATGAAGGACGTGATAGCCTGCGATAAGCTTCGGGGAGCTGGCAAATAAGCTTTGATCCGGAGATTTCCGAATGGGGAAACCCACCCGAAAGGGTATCGCACACTGAATACATAGGTGTGCGAGGCGAACCAGGGGAACTGAAACATCTCAGTACCTTGAGGAATAGACATCAACCGAGATTCCGAAAGTAGTGGCGAGCGAAATCGGAACAGCCTGCGCAAGATAGCCTTTGACTTATCAAAACGGAATGGAAAGTCCGACCACAGAGGGTGATAGTCCCGTATGGAAAAAGTCTTTGGTGGTACTAGGTGCGGAACAAGTAGGGCGGGGCACGTGAAACCTTGTCTGAATATGGGGGGACCATCCTCCAAGGCTAAATACTCGTAATCGACCGATAGTGAACAAGTACCGTGAGGGAAAGGCGAAAAGAACCCCGGGAGGGGAGTGAAATAGATCCTGAAACCGCATGCATACAAAAAGTCGGAGCCTCGAAAGGGGTGACGGCGTACCTTTTGTATAATGGGTCAGCGACTTACATTCAGTGGCAAGCTTAACCGAATAGGGAAGGCGCAGGGAAACCGAGTCCGAATAGGGCGTTCAGTCGCTGGGTGTAGACCCGAAACCAGGTGATCTATCCATGGCCAGGATGAAGGTGCGGTAACACGCACTGGAGGTCCGAACCGACTAGTGTTGCAAAACTAGCGGATGAGCTGTGGATAGGGGTGAAAGGCTAAACAAACCTGGAGATAGCTGGTTCTCTCCGAAAACTATTTAGGTAGTGCCTCAAGTATTACCATCGGGGTAGAGCACTGTTATGGCTAGGGGGTCATGGCGACTTACCAAACCATTGCAAACTCCGAATACCGATGAGTACAGCTTGGGAGACAGAGCACCGGGTGCTAACGTCCGGACTCAAGAGGGAAACAACCCAGACCGCCAGCTAAGGTCCCCAAAATTGGCTAAGTGGGAAACGAAGTGGGAAGGCTAAAACAGTCAGGATGTTGGCTTAGAAGCAGCCATCATTTAAAGAAAGCGTAATAGCTCACTGATCGAGTCGTCCTGCGCGGAAGATGTAACGGGGCTAAGCCAGTTACCGAAGCTGCGGATTTGCACGCAAGTGCAAGTGGTAGGAGAGCGTTCTGTAAGCCTGTGAAGGTGGGTTGTGAAGCCTGCTGGAGGTATCAGAAGTGCGAATGCTGACATGAGTAGCGTTAAAGGGGGTGAAAAGCCCCCTCGCCGAAAGCGCAAGGTTTCCTACGCAACGTTCATCGGCGTAGGGTGAGTCGGCCCCTAAGGCGAGGCAGAGATGCGTAGCTGATGGGAAACAGGTCAATATTCCTGTACCGATGTGTAGTGCGATGTGGGGACGGAGAAGGTTAGCTCAGCCGGGTGTTGGATGTCCCGGTTCAAGCCTGTAGTCATGCCTGGTAGGCAAATCCGCCGGGCTTAGATGAGGGGTGATAACGAGGCGGCTTGCCGCCGAAGTGAGTGATACCCTGCTTCCAGGAAAAGCCACTAAGCTTCAGCTGCACACGACCGTACCGCAAACCGACACTGGTGCGCGAGATGAGTATTCTAAGGCGCTTGAGAGAACTCTGGAGAAGGAACTCGGCAAATTGACACCGTAACTTCGGAAGAAGGTGTGCCTTTAGTAGGTGAACCATTTACTTGGGGAGCCCAATGAGGCCGCAGAGAATCGGTGGCTGCGACTGTTTAATAAAAACACAGCACTCTGCAAAGACGAAAGTCGACGTATAGGGTGTGACGCCTGCCCGGTGCTGGAAGATTAAATGATGGGGTGCAAGCTCTTGATTGAAGTCCCAGTAAACGGCGGCCGTAACTATAACGGTCCTAAGGTAGCGAAATTCCTTGTCGGGTAAGTTCCGACCTGCACGAATGGCGTAACGATGGCCACACTGTCTCCTCCAGAGACTCAGCGAAGTTGAAATGTTTGTGATGATGCAATCTCCCCGCGGAAAGACGGAAAGACCCCATGAACCTTTACTGTAGCTTTACATTGGACTTTGAACAGATCTGTGTAGGATAGGTGGGAGGCTTTGAAGCGGTGCCGCTAGGTATCGTGGAGCCAACGTTGAAATACCACCCTGGTGTGTTTGAGGTTCTAACCTTGGCCCGTTATCCGGGTTGGGGACAGTGTATGGTAGGCAGTTTGACTGGGGCGGTCTCCTCCCAAAGTGTAACGGAGGAGTTCGAAGGTACGCTAAGCACGGTCGGAAATCGTGCTGATAGTGCATAGGCATAAGCGTGCTTGACTGCGAGACTGACAAGTCGAGCAGGTACGAAAGTAGGACAAAGTGATCCGGTGGTTCTGTATGGAAGGGCCATCGCTCAACGGATAAAAGGTACTCTGGGGATAACAGGCTGATACCGCCCAAGAGTTCATATCGACGGCGGTGTTTGGCACCTCGATGTCGGCTCATCTCATCCTGGGGCTGTAGCCGGTCCCAAGGGTATGGCTGTTCGCCATTTAAAGAGGTACGTGAGCTGGGTTTAAAACGTCGTGAGACAGTTTGGTCCCTATCTTCCGTGGGCGCTGCAAGATTGAGAGAGCCTGCTCCTAGTACGAGAGGACCGGAGTGGACGCACCGCTGGTGTATCGGTTGTCATGCCAATGGCATTGCCGAGTAGCTAAGTGCGGAAGAGATAACCGCTGAAAGCATCTAAGCGGGAAACTCGTCTCAAGATGAGTCTTGCCGGGGCCTTGAGCCCCCTGAAGAGTCGTTCAAGACCAGGACGTTGATAGGCTGGGTGTGGAAGCGCAGTAATGCGTTAAGCTAACCAGTACTAATTGCTCGTGAGGCTTGACCCTATAATTTTGACGTCGCTAATGCAGCGAACACGTCAAACGTTGTGCCATAATCTGGTGAAGCTGTAAACAGCACGCAATCAAAACTGATTCGATACTCTGTGAATTGGCCTGCTTGACTCAGTCAAGCAAGCAACAAGTTAAGCCTGATGACCATAGCGAGGTGGTCCCACTCCTTCCCATCCCGAACAGGACAGTGAAACGCCTCAGCGCCGATGATAGTGCGGGTTCCCGTGTGAAAGTAGGACATCGTCAGGCTAATACCTCCAAAAACGCCCAGTGAAGACTGGGCGTTTTGCTCTGAAGAATGCGATTGATTGATTTGGATCGCATTCTTCAGCGTGATGCTGTCGGACAATTGTCCTGCTCTTTAAAAATCAACAGCCGATAAGCGTGGGCGTGAGGGGTCGAGTGCCAGATGTTGAAAGACATCGGGTCTCATGGACTTTAAACGCTCACTGAATTGAATTTTCATGCAAGTGAAGTTCACTTCAATTCTTTGAGTAATTTTCAAGATCGAACTGAAGAGTTTGATCCTGGCTCAGATTGAACGCTGGCGGCATGCCTTACACATGCAAGTCGAACGGTAACGCGGGGCAACCTGGCGACGAGTGGCGAACGGGTGAGTAATATATCGGAACGTGCCCAGTAGTGGGGGATAGCCCGGCGAAAGCCGGATTAATACCGCATACGACCTGAGGGTGAAAGCGGGGGATCGCAAGACCTCGCGCTATTGGAGCGG
>JADKIA010000037.1 GCA_016721465.1 Ideonella sp.
CCGTTCAACACCGCCATGCATTTCCCGGCCACTGGTCGCAGAGCTGGCGACGCAGCCTGATGGCCGATTTGCGCTGACCACCAGCGCTGGCCTGGTCTTCAACGCGCGCAGCGTATTCATCGCCGCTGGCGTCCGGTGCCTTCAGCCGCGCGCAGCAGAAGGTGATTGGCCTCGACGCCTTCGAAGGCACCCAGGTGCTGCACCGGGCCCCGCCGCAGGGCACGCTCAGCGGCCAGCAGGTGCTGGTGTTCGGCGACGACGACGTGGAGCTCAGCGGAGGCCGTGGCGCTGGCCACGTCGCCACGGCCACAACGGCCCGCCAGTGTCACGCTCGTGCATCGCCGCGATGCCTTCAGCGCCGCACCGGACGTGGTGGCCCGCCTGCGCGCTGCCTGCGACGCGCAGCAGATGCGGTTTGTCGCCGCGCAAGCGGTGGCGTCGAAACGAATGCTGGACGCCTCACATCGATGTTGTTGATCGGTGCGGACGGCGCGACGTTCGTGCAGCCGGCCGACATGGTGCTGGCCCTGCTGGGCTTGAGCCCCAAGCTGGGTCCCATCGCCCATTGGGGCTTGGCGATGGCCAAGCGCCAATTGCAGGTGGACACCGAGCAGTTCCAGACCAACGTGCCTGGCATCCACGCCGTGGGCGACATCAACACCTACCCAGGCAAGCGCAAAGCTCATCACCTGCGGCTTCCACGAAGCCACGCTCGCGACCTATGGCGCGGCGCAACGCTTGCGGCCGGGAGCCTGTGCTACTGCAATACACGACCACCAGCCCGCGCCTGCACACGCTGCTGGGTGTCTGATCGGGCCACAAAGGCCTTTTCGCCGCCCGGTGTCGCGTGGCACCGACGCTGCACGTGTGAGAATCCAGTCTCCCGTTGGCCTTGGCCTGCGTGGCTTCGCTAGGAGGTGTTGCGCGACGGTTTCCGAAGCGCGGCTGGTTGATCCCGCTGAACCTGATTGAGTAATCCTCGCGCAGGGAAGCAGCCTGAATCGACCACGGCTTCCCATGGGTGCCTCAGATGCCCCTGCCATCGCTACGAGCACGTTGGCATTCCACCACCTTTCCAGCCCGCCGCGCGTCCACCGGCACCCGTTGGCCTGGCCGCCGCGTTGGCGGCCTGGCCAACCCTCGCGACGGCGCAAGAGTCGCGCCTCAGGCCGTCACGGTCACCGGCCGCAGCGCCAACGCAGCTGGCATTGCCGGTTTCGGCGACGTACCGCGCACCGTTCGCCCTTCTCGGCCACACCGGTCATCACCACGGGCCAATTGAGCGACGCAGGCATCAGTGGACTGGGCGACCTCACCCGCCTGGACGCCGGCACCACCGATGCCTACAACGCGCCCGGCTACTGGGGCATGCTGGCGGTGCGCGGCTTCACGCTCGACCCTCAATTCAACTATCGACGTGACGGGCTGCCCATCAATGCCGAGACCATGCTGCCGCTGACCAACAAGCAGGGCCTGGAGTTGCTCAAGGGCACCAGCGGCCTGCAAGCCGGCACCAGCGCGCCCGGTGGCCTGCTGAACCTGGTGGTCAAGCGCCCGGCCGGCCACTTGCGCAACCTGAGCCTGGGTTGGGCGGAGCAGGACACCCGCAGCTTCGCGATCGACCTGGGCGACGGCGACGCCCAGCTGGGCTGGCGTGTGAATGCCGAGTACACCCACCTGCGGCCGTCCACCTTCGACAGCCGTGGCCAACCGCAACTTGCGGCTCGGCGGTCGATGCGCAACCCATCCAGGGCACGCTGCTGGAGGCCGAGTTCGAGCACAGTGCTCAACAGCAGCCGAGCACACCCGGCATCAACCTGTTGGGCCCGCGCTGCCGATGCCGCATCGATCGACCCCGCGTACAAACCTCAACATTCAAGCCTGGCGCCTGCCCGTGGTGATGCAAAGGCAACACCGGCTCGCTGCGCCTGACGCAAACACTGTCCACCGATCTGCAGTTCAGCGCACACGCCATGCGCCAACGCCTGGGCACGGACGACCGCATCGCCTTCCCCTTCGGCTGCAGCGCCGGGGACAACTACGCGCTATTGCAGCGACGGCAGCTTCGACCTCTACGACTTCCGCAGCGAGGGTGAGCGCCGCACCACCAGGCGATGGACCTGGCGATCAACGGCAAGGGCATGCTGGCGGGCATGGAACACCGCTACAGCGTTGGACTGCTGCGCAGCCGATTCACCGCCCGCTTCAACCGCCAGGCCTACAACTGGGTGGGCGTGGGCACGCTGGATGGCCTCAGCCTCACGCCCCCGACCCCAGCCTCAGCGACGAAAACACCCACCGCGACGAGCGCAGCAACGGTGGCGCCTGCAGGATGCCGTTTCGATCACCCGCGAGGCCAGCGCCTGGTTTGGACTGCGCCACAGCGCACTCGATCGTCGCAGTGTTCGCACCGACGGCTCGCGCGCCACCGCTTACACCCAATCCTTCACCACGCCCTGGCTGGCGCGCTGAGCCACGCGGTCGGCCCGCACGGCATGGCCTACACGAGCTGGGGCGAGGGCGTGGAATCTCGCCGTGGCCCCGGGGCGCAGCCGCCCACCAACGCCGGGCAGGCCTTGCCGGCAATGAAGAGCCGTCAAGTCGAAGCCGGCTACAAGCACCATGGCACGGCGCTGGATTGGAACCTCGCCGCATTCGACATCCGCCACCCCGAATGGATCGACATGGGCACCTGCGACGTGGCTGGCAGTTGCATGCGCACACTCGACGGCGCGTCGCGCCATCGCGGCATCGAAGCCGACGCAGGTGGCGCAGCGGCCCATGGAGCCTGCGCGGCAGCGCCATGCTGCTGAAAGCGCGCCGCGAAGGTGCTGCAGACGCCAGCGCCAACAGAGCGCGCCCACCAACGTGCCCGGCGGCAGCCTGAAAGCGCAGGCTGCCTTCAACGTGGCCGCCGTGCCCGGCCTGGCCTGATGGGCTTCATCACCCCGCGAGGGCAACCGCATGGTGGTGCCCGACAACAGCGTCTGAACCCGGCTGGACCCGGATCGACGTGGACGCCCGCCACCCAGCGCCTGGGCCCAACACCGTCGTCTGGCGCGCCGGCATCGACACCTGGCCAACGCCCGCGCCAAGTGGAAGCCCCGTTCCAGTACGGCCACACCTACCTCTACCCGCTGGCACCGCGCGGGCTGTCTGTCTGCACAGCTGTCACTGTGAGCCGGAGCCCCACAATCCCGTGCTAAACTCCAAGGCTGTTCCCCGATAGCTCAGTTGGTAGAGCGCCGGACTGTTAATCCGTAGGTCCCTGGTTCGAGCCCAGGTCGGGGAGCCAAGAATTCCGAGCGAAAACAAGCACTTAGGTCACTGGCCTCGGGGCTCTTTTCTTGCCTGAGTGGGCTTCAGTTGTTACCCATCGAAGGCATTGCGCTTTGTCAGTTCGGTCTGGGCTCGGCATTGGAAGCGGCGAAGGTTGCCCTAGATCGTTTCGTGACGCTCTTTCTCGATTGCGCCAAGGATCGGCCAGAGCGCAAACCCCGTCCGCAGATGGCATATTGCCGGGCCGTTGGCCCTGAAGAACGGCCATTTACCGAACGGGCACTGTCCTACCCGTGCTGTCCACGGTGGTACTACTCATCACGCGGCCGTTCTTGTCATAGTCCGTCGTGATGGGCACTCTATTCCCAGCCGCGTCCTTGCGATAAGTGAGCACCGTCTTGCTGTCGTCGGAGTGGGTGACAATGCCGCCCTCCGATGGCGTGGTGAGTGGCGCGGTGGCGCTGGGTTTCTCGGGTTGTGCGTTCGCAGTCATTCCCGTCAGTTGCTGATAGCGTGCGGTCATACGTGCCAGCTCCGCCTCGATTTGGGCCGTGAGTCCACCCGTGCCTTCCGCCCCGCTGGCCTTGAGCTGGGCAAGGGCGGCGCGTGAGCATCTTCATGAGCCGGGTGATGACCGTCTGCAGCAGGATGCGGGGTCCGAGGAATTCGACCACGAGGCCGGCGCCCGCCGCTTCACCCCCGTGGTTTATCACCTCAAGGAATGGATTCAGGGCAACCACACCGTCCGCCGCCAGGCCACAGACGCCAAGGGCGGCACTATGCGTCTGGGGGCCTACACCGCCAACCTCAAGCCCGGGTCAAAGGCCGCAGCCATCTATGGCTCGACCGTGATCGAGGAACGCCACCGCCACCGCTATGAGGTCGATATCGCCTATCGCGAGCGGCTGGAATCCTGCGGCCTGATCTTCTCCGGCATGTCTCCCGACGGGAGGTTGCCTGAGATCGTCGAGGTCAAAGACCACCCCTGGTTCATCGGGGTGCAGTTCCACCCGGAATTGAAGTCAAAGCCCTTCGCCCCGCACCCGCTGTTCGCGGATTTCGTGCGGGCGGCGGTGGAGGGGGCCAGGTTGGTGTGAGAGCCGCCCAACTATTGGAGAATACGCACAAGGCAGCGCTAGATGTTTGATTGTACGGGTCATTTCCCCATTTTTTTCACTGCCGCTTCCAGATCGGTGAGGCGCTTGAGGATCAGGCTGATGGATTTTTCTATGGCCTTCCCGTCCAGATCGCCCGCGCCTTGTTTCTCCAACGTTTCCATTCGCTTGGATATCTGGCCGAGGTTCCTGCCGGTCGCGGTTTCAAGGGCTTTCAGTTCTTCGGTTTGCTTGCCAATATCCTGACCGAAGTCCTCAAGTTGCTCAATCCGCATCAACTGCTTTTCTGCTGCCTTACTGGTGTCCTCGGCGCTCTTGGCAATGTTCCTGACCACATCGCCTATCCGACTGTAAATCTCCTCAAAGTGCTTGTTGATTTCACGTGTGTTGTCGTCCACCCGCTTTCCGAGTTCATCAATCCGCTTGCCGAGTTCATCAATCTGCTTGCTGTCGTCTGCCATATCCGCCTCCGGTCACGTCACTTTCCCAATTTCTTCACTGCCGCTTCCCACATCGGACAGCGTGGGCGAATTTCCCCACAACATCATCCGCCGCCACCACCGCCTTGCCCCGAGGCTTCTGCCCTGCCGAAGACAAGCGCGAGCGAGCGTCTCAACTGTCTTTTGGGCGGCCTGCTAGAGATAGCCTTCCCCGTCGCGGACCATTGCGTTGAGGATGGTCAGAAGCTCTTGGCGCAGGAAGCGTAGGTCGGGGCCAGCCCCGACTCTCGGTGCGCCGGGGCAGCAAGCGTCGGGTGCGGTTCTACTCCACCATATCCCAACACCGGTGGGTTGAAAACCCACCCTACCCCTCCCCCAACACCCTCTGCACGATCCCCGGGTCCTTCGCGATCAGCGCCAGCAGCACCCGTGCCGGGCCATCCGGCCGCCGCCGCCCCTGTTCCCAGTTCACCAGCGTCGCCTTCTTCACCCCGATGGACCGCGCGAATTCCGCCTGGCTCAGACCGGTGCAGAACAAGAAGGTCTTCGACACCGTGATCGTGATCTCGGACCGCACCCCCATCCGCTGCCCACCGTGCGACAGAACGGGCCACTCTTCGGGCCGAGTATGGGTCTTGCGACGTGGCTGCAATTCGGGCCGATCTGGGCCCTGGCCGTGGCCGCCATTGGCATCGTTCGGACCCAGCTCGGTCGAACTCGTCGCAAGCCGTTGATCCGGATCGAGTTTTCACCATCGACAGCCCCAATGCCGATCGGTTCTGTTCGGGATAAGTTCGGTTCTCGCGCGGCGGCAGATGGACGCCCAGAAAAAGCGTTACGAATCTTCGACTTACGTGCGCTCTTTTTATGTGTTAGCTGTACTGTTAATCCGTAGGTCCCTGGTTCGAGCCCAGGTCGGGGAGCCATAGAAATCAAGGGGTTAGCGATGCGAGTCGCTAACTCCTTCGACGTTTCAGAGCCTCCGAGTCCGACTCGTGTCCGAAATTTCGGCGGGTGGCGGCCTGTGTCCTGGTAGCAACGCGGTTCGGTTCCCAAGGTGTCTCGCGAGGTGTCGTGGCGAACGTGCACCTCGGTCCGCAACCTGAGCGACCGGCCAAGACTGATCTGGGACGCGCGGTCGCTGGGTCAAGCGGCTGCGGTCAGGCATCGAACGACCGATCGGGCTTGCCGACGCAGCATGCAGGGTCTAGACGCTGCGCGTCGCAGGCGGATCACGGCGAGAACTCGAAGGCCAGCGCGGTGACCGTGCCAATGAAGTAGGGCCTGCGCCCTTCGGGCCGCATCCAGGCCACTTCGCCCGTGAACGGCACCTGCACGCCGTCTCGAACCTGGTAGTTCGACCACACGCCTTCCCACGGGGCCATGATCAACTTGTCGCCGACCATGCCGCCGCGCGCCTCGGCGCGGAACGAAGCGATCAGGCCCGCGTCGTTGAACCGGAACAGCAGCGTCAGCGTGAGCGGGCCGTCGGTGAAGGTGGCGTTGGCCGAATGGTCGTCGACCGCCTCCCAGCGCACACCCTGGCTCGGCAGCAGTGCAGTGGGGTACCAGGCCACCTCCGCGAACCAGCGCATGAATTCACCTCGGGCGATCTCACCCTCACCCTGGATGTCGGCCATCGTGAACAGGCCCTGTATCGTCGCGTGCAACAGGCCCTTGCCGACGATGTAGCTGTCGACGACGCGCACGTTCACGCCCGGCAGCATCGCGATCTTCGCGTCCCACAGGAAGCCAGGTCGGCGGGCGACGACACGCTGGCGCGACGTGAACGGTTTCCACTGCTCACCGGTGGGCGACATGTTGAAGGTGCCGGCGATGTCGATGGTGACGGCGGTGATCATGGGCTGGCCGTCCTTCAGCACGGCGCGGAAGTAGCGCTGCACGGGTGCCGGCAGTCCCTCGAGTTCCCGGGCGTCGTAGCGTGTCGGTAGCGGGCTTGCGCCTGGCTTGCCGTCCAGGCGTCCGGCCTCGAGGCTGGCCTGCAGTGCCGCCATCTCACCTGCCCATCGGTGCTCGCCAAAGGCCGTCAGGCCGACAGCAGCGAATGCCAGAACGACCAGACACACCCCCAGCCACTGCAACCATGTCATGCGTGTTCCTCGTGAGCGACCAGCGGACTTCAAACCATCACCGATTCGACCGGCCCGCGCAATGACCGAGGCAGCGTCGGCCCGCGGCCGAAGCGCACCCCGAGGTCCGGGCGCTGGCCCGCAAGCCCCAGCGCGGCGGCGAACGGTGAGCGCACTGCGGGCACTTCCACCGGCTGATTCATGAAGGCGTTGCGGATACTCGGCGCCGTGGCCTGCAGCGCGAAACGCTCATAGGCGCGAACCACGACCACCCAGTGTGCCTTGTCCGCCACCTCGCCGTCTAACACCGCGATGCCTGCCGAGTTGCGCACCTGCCGCGCGAACTTGTCGTTCTCGCCCTTGGCGGTGAAGAACCAGCCGACGGCGATGTCGCCCAACCAGGTCGGGATGGCCGCGTTGCCAGAGGACACGCTGAACAGGCCTTCTCGCATTCGCTCCGCATCGGTGCCGTTGAGCTCGCCGACAGGATTGACGCGCCACCGAAGGCGGCAGGCACTATGGCAACGAACTGCCGTTTCTATAGCATGACCACAGCCCGCCGTGTTCGTCTGCATTGAGCGTGCCCGTTCAATGCGGCGACAACTTGCAATGGGGTCCATCGCCCCGATGTATCGAGGACATCGGCCCGTTCATCCGGCCCAAGGAAATCAATCATGCAAGTGACCAAGACAGTTGAGGTCCCGCCGCGCCTGAAGGTTCTCGTGATGCTGGCAATGCTTCTGGAGCGGATCGAGCGCACCTCCGGGCCCGTGGGTGCCGACCAATACCGCTCCGTGGTTCGACACCTCGACAGCGAGTTGGCGGCCATCGAACAAGACGATGCCCTTGAAGCGCTGTTGCAGGTCTTCCCAGCCATGGCTCAGGTGTACGAGAACATGCGCTATGTTCAAGCTGGGCTGTGTCGTTCATCGTTGGACGACTCGCTCTCGACAGAGCTGGCGGCCAAAGCGGCGATTGCTAGGGCATCGCGAGGCCTGGCATGACAGCGCTCATTTGACGCGTCCAAACCTCGGCGTTCATCGGTTGCCGTTTGACTCGCGCGTGTTGCCCTGGTGATTCGGAGGTAGGCGGGCACCCGGTCTGAGATGGGAGCGGATCTGCGCCGAAGGATGGCGACGATCGAAAGGGCGATTGCCGGCGTGCTGCGGTGAGGCATGGCGTTTGGAGGCGTGTTGTCGAAGGGATGCCTCCATGGTGCCCATGAGGTGGCTCAATGAGCGAGCCAGTGATGCTCGCCCGCGCTAGCTGCCTGCAGAAAGCTGCGGTGGCAGCATCAAATCGGCGTCCACGTTCATCAGTACGCTGGCCAACGCCAGGCTGCGCCACAGCGCCTCGGGCATCTGCTGGATCGCCTCGGCCGTCTTGGCGCGCCGCACCCAGGCCACGATCTCTGCGTGCTGGCTCGGGCTCAGCAGCTTGCGGCACAACATCTCGTCCAATGTCTGCATGGCATTCCCCTGGCAACCCGACACTGAGCGATGGTACCGGCTGACCGGTCCGATCCAGCGGCGGGGCATCGGACGCCCGCACCGCGAGACTAACCTGCGGTGCTGCGTGCCCTGCCTTGAACCGATCGACTCGGCAGCACCTGGCCACCCGATTGTGGATCCCTGGGCTGCTCGAAGCGGTAGATGCGCTGATTGAGGTAACGGGCCACGTCGGCGATGTCGGTGTCGCTCCAGCCCAGCGACGCCGCGTCCTGCCAGCGCCGCACCTCAAACTGCAAGCTCGCCCAGTCGACTGCCGTGCGCTTGTCGCGCCAGTGCAGCTGCGTGGTGTGGCAGCCGATGCAATGCGTCGCATAGAGCATCTCGCCACGCGACTGCGCCATGGCAAAGGGCATCAGTGCCATGGCACCGAGCGACGCCGCGATCCATGTCCGCATGGTGGCCTCCTGGGGCTTGCAGGTGTCAGAAATAGTAGTCAGCGCGCAGTGGCACGGCGGTCGAGCCTTGTGCACGTGCCCGGGCGGCGGCCGCTTCGGCACTGGTTCGGTCGAACTGCCGGAGCTCAAACCAGAACCGTCCACCGATGGCAAAGACGATGATCAGCGTGGTGATGATGGCACCCATGATGGCCTTCTTTCTTGAAGTGAATGTATTCATCTTATAGGGAAAACCCTAGGCCTTCCTTGAGGCTTGACAAAGAGCAATCTCCCTAGAGTTCGACTCCCGTGAACGGCGTCGCGATCTGCGAGGTCCCGGCCGCCACTCGCTGCCATCCCGGCCACGCGTTGCAGCGCACGGTGCTGCATGGCCCAGCGCACAGACCCCGCACCCGGCACTCGCTACGATCCCCTCATGTGCTGGCGTTCCCTGGTTGCCTACCTGATGTTCGCGGTCGCGATGGGCAGCCCGCAGTCGTTCGCCGCGACCAAGCCGCAGACGGTATGCACCATCACCGTCAATTCCGCGGACGAGAAGGACATGTTCCGCCGCCACCTGCCTGCCGCCAAGTACCGCTTTGTCGAACTCGTGGAGCCGGGTCGGCCCGACTGGCTGGCCTCGGCGTGTCGCGAGCAGGTGAGTTGCGACACGCTCATCATCTCGGGCCACTACGACGGTGGCAACGAGTTCTTCTCGGATCAGCTGGAGGCGCGCGAATTTCTGCCCGTGGCGGAGCTTGAACGCGTGTCGTGCAGCGATTCGTGTCCGGGACTGTTCTCTCAGCTCAAAGAGGTCTACCTCTTCGGCTGCAACACCCTGAACCCGAGCCCGCAGAGCAGCGCAACGGTGGAGGTGGTGCGCAGCCTGGTGCGCGAAGGGCGGTCGCCCCAGCAGACCGAACGGCACCTGCAGGCCTCGAGCGCGGCGCACGGCGAGAGCAGCCTCGAGCGCATGCGCCAGATCTTCAAGGACGTGCCCGTCATCTACGGCTTTTCGTCGGTGGCGCCGCTGGGCCCGGTGGCAGCGTCCGCCTTGGGCCGCTACTTCGCCGCGACCGGTGCGCGCGAGATCGGCGAGGGACGCGCCAACAGCCGCCTGCTCGGTTACTTCGCCCCCTTCTCGCTGGCCATGGCGCGCGGCATGACCGACGACGATCCGCATGCCGGTGTGCGGCGCGACATGTGTCGTTTCGCCGACGATCGCCTGTCCGATGCGAACAAGCTGGGCTTCATCCACGAGCTGCTGCAACGGCCCACCGCCGACGCCTGGATGTACATCGACCGCATCCAGCGACAGGCCACGGCGCTCGCCGACCCTGCGCGGCGGACACCCGAGGTGGCTCGCGTGCTGGACGAGATCGCACACGACACCGCCGCCCGTGCGCGTCTTCTCGGCCAAGCGAGCCGGGTCGAGCAGGCCGCCGTGCGCACACGCGTGCTCAATGTGGCGCGCGACCTGGGCTGGCTCTCGGAAGATGAACGCTGGGCTGAACTCGCGCTGATGCTGGCAGACCTGCAGGCCCGCAAGGTGGTGGGCACCGACGAGGTGAACCTGGCCTGCACGCTGAACCAGGACCACGACCTCGAAGGTGCCTTCAATCGGCGCGTCGTGCCCGGCAGCCCCGAAAACGATGCGGCGCACACCGCCATGCGCGCCTGCCTGGGCAGCACCGAGGCGCACCTGCGCATGCTGGACGCGATGGTCAGCTCGAACGAGGCCGACGTGCAGGTCGCGCGCACGTACCTGCGGCATCGACCACTCACCGACACCACCGAATTGCGCCGGGTGGCCGAGGGCATCGCCGGCATGCCAGCGTCCGAGGCCCAGGTGCACGCGCTGGAAGCCTTGGGCCGCCACTACCTCTCCGACCGCGACATCCTGGACCGCCTGGTCCGGCTGTTTTCGGAGACAAGCTCCTGGTCCGTGCAAGCCGCGATCGCGGGCATCTTGGTGCGTGCCGACCGTGCCTCGATTGCCAGCCAGCAACTCCTGGCCACCTTGCAGGGCCAGCGGCGGCCCTCGCCGCCAGGGGACAACATGATCGACGCGCTGGTGCACCGCCTGCAATCGCCCTGACCTGCGATCGCTTACAGCAGCGTCGAGCACAACGGCGCCGCATGTGAAACACTGGGTTCATGCGGCTCCCCCGACTTGCCCTGACTCGATTGCGCTTGGTCAACCTGGCGGCCACGGTCGCCTGCCTGGCGGCGGCCTGGGCCACGGGCGCCGTTGCCGCACCGAAGACCGTTTGCACCGTCACCATCAACTCGTCCGACGAGAAAGAGGTGTTGCAGCGTCACCTGCCGCGTGGCGACTACCGCTTCGTCGAATTGGTGCAGCGCGGGCAGGCGGACTGGTTGGCGTCGGCCTGCCAGCGCGGCGTCACCTGTGACGCGCTCGTCATCTCCGGCCACTTCGACGACGGCACCGAGTTCTACACCGACCGCTTCGACGACCGCGAATTCCTCACCATGCACGAGTTGCAGCAGGCCTCGTGCAGCACTTCCTGCAGCGGCCTGTTCGCCCAGCTGAAGGAGGTGTACCTGTTCGGCTGCAACACGCTGAAGTCCGAACCGCGCCATGTGGCCACGGCCGAGCTGGCGCGCAGCCTTGTGCGCTCGGGCCAGAAGCCGGCCGATGCCGACCGCTTGTCCGCCTTGTTGAGCGAACGCTATGGCCAGAGCAACCGCGACCGGCTGCGCCATGTGTTCAAGGATGTGCCGGTGCTGTACGGCTTTTCGTCGAAGGCGCCATTGGGTCGCACCGCAGGGCCTCTTCTCGAACGTTATTTCCAGACCGCCCCTGCGGGTGAGATCGCAAGCGGCCGCGCGAGCCCCACGCTGCTGAACCTGTTCGGGCCGAGCTCGATGATCGCCGTGCCCGGCCTGACCGAGGCCGACCCCCATGCCAGCTTCCAGCACGACATGTGCCGCCTGGCGGACAAGCAACCCTCGGACGCGCAAAAGCTCGGCTTCGTGCACGAGGTGCTGCAGCGCGACATGACCGAGGTGCGCATGTTCCTCGATCACCTCGAACGTTATGCGAGTTCGCTCGGTCCGGCGCAGCAGCTGCAGCCCAAGGTGGCGGCGGCACTGGCCGCCATCGAAACCGATTTCCCCACCCGCGATCGCTATCTGCAGTTTGCGCGCGATGCCGACGAGGCGTCCGTGCACACGCGCATGATGGCGCTGGCCCAGACCTTGGGCTGGCTATCGGCCGAGCAGGCCCAGGCAGAGTTCGTGCGCATGCTGGCCGATCGCATGGCCCGCGGCTCGCTGGGCAAGAACGAGGTCGATCTGGTCTGCTCGAGCCATTCCGAGCGGGCGATGGATCTGGCGGGCCAGGTGCTGGCCACCGGTGCCGCCAAGCCGGATCAGGTGGCGCACTCGGCCGTGCTGGCTTGCCTGGGCAGCGCGCAGGCCCACCAGCGCACCGTCCAGGCGCTCACCAGCTCGCGCGACAGCGACGTGGTCGTCGCCCAGACCTACCTGCGCCACCGACCGCTGGCCGATGTGGGCGAGCTGCGATCCGTGGCCTCGGGCATTGCGCGCATGACGGCGGCAGCGGCGCAGGTGCGCGCCCTCGAAACCCTGGCACGGCAACGCCTGGCCGACCCGCAGAGCCTGCTGGAGATCGCCCGTCTGTTCCCGCTGGCGCGATCGCTCGAAGTGCAACGCGCGATCGCCGGCATCCTGATCCGGTCTGACACACAGATGCTGGCGCGGGCCGATCTGGCACGTTCCCTGCGCCAGCATCGCCTGAAGTCACCGACCGGCAGCGACGTGATCGACGTGCTGATCCGGTTGCTCCAGGCCACCTGAGCGCCCCAAGGTCGCCGCCATGCGGCGCCCGTCCCCCGTGGGGCTCAAGCAAAGTGGCAAGAGCCCGGCGCGGCCTGACCAAGCGCAGGCGCTGCAAAACGCGCAGCCCGTGAACTGCGTCGCAAAGCTCGCATCGCGGGCCGCGACACGGTGTGCCGACTTCACGACCACGCCGGACCGCGAGGCGGACAATGGCCGCGTTGAAAAGGCAAAACCATCGAAATGGTGGTGACGCAAAGCCACGGGCCTAAGTGAACGTCAGTTCATACGGTAGCCGGGTTGCCAGGATCTCCAGCCGCTGGAGTGGTCTTGCCTTGTTCAATGACCGCCGAGCACTTGCTTGGCCCATTGGAGAGCGCCATGACCCAGTACACCGGCACCCCCGGCAACGACAACCTCACCGGCAGCCCGGCGGCCGACACGCTGGACGGTGGCGCGGGTGCCGACACCATGGCGGGCCTGGCGGGCAACGATGTCTACATGGTCGACGACCCGGGCGACGTGGTCGTGGAGGCCGCTGGGGCAGGCACCGACCGCATCAACGCCACACTGAGCTTCTCGCTGCCTGCCAACGTCGAAGACCTTTGGCTGGTCGGCGTGGCCAGCACCTCGGGCACGGGCAACGGCCTGGACAACGTGATGTGGGGCAACGGCGCTGCCAATGTGCTGACGGGCCTGGCCGGCAACGACGTGCTCGATGGCGGCGCTGGCGCCGACACCCTGGTCGGTGGCAGCGGTGACGACACCTATTGGGTGGACGACGCGGGCGACAACGTGGTCGAACTCGCCGGCGAAGGCAACGACACGGTCAAGTCGACGCTGGCGAGCTACACCCTCGGTGCGCAGGTGGAGAACCTGGTGCTGCTGCCAGGCGCGGGCAACCTGCAAGGCACGGGCAACGCGCTCGACAACGTGCTGACCGGCAATGAGGGCAACAACGTGCTGGTCGGCGCCGCAGGCAACGACACCCTGGATGGCGGTGCTGGTGCCGACGCGATGTCCGGTGGCGCCGGCAACGACAGCTACCGCGTCGACGACGCCGGCGATGTCGTGAGCGAGCAAAGCGGCGAAGGCAGCGATACCGTCACCTCCACACTGGCGAACTACACGTTGCCCGCCAACGTCGAAGACCTCAACCTCGGCAGCAGCTACAGCGACACCAGCGCCCTGAACGGAACCGGCAATGCGCTGGACAATACACTGCGCGGCAACAGCGGCGCCAACGTGCTGGTGGGCGGTGGCGGCAACGACATGCTGGTGGGCGGCAGCGGCAACGACACCCTCACCGGAGGCACCGGCAACGACGTGTTCTACCTGTCCACCACCGACACCGGCACGGACACCATCACCGACCTCGAATCCGGCGACCTGATCGAGGTCTGCGGTGCCAACTTTTCTGGCATGGTGACCGTGGGCAACGGCGCGACCGCACAGGATGGCGATGTGCAGGTGTTCAGCTCGGGTGGGCAGACCATCCTGTACATCGGCCTGGACGCGGCGCCGGGCGCCGACCTGCAGATCGTGCTCAACGGCAGCCACGCGGCCGGCAATTTCCAGCCGCACGGATTCGACCTGGTCTACGACACCAACCACGCACCCACACCCAATGGCGCCTTGCCGGCCCAGCAGGTGACCGAGAACACGGCCTTCGCGTTCCATCTTCCCGCCAATGCCTTCGTCGACCCCGATGGCGATGCCATCACCTACAGCCTGTCGCTGTTCGACATCGACTGGGGCTACGTGGCCCTGCCCGCTTGGCTGCAATTCAACGCAGCAACCGGAAATCTGAGCGGCACGCCGAGCCATGCCGACATCGGCATGCTCACGTTGATCGTGTCCGCCACGGACTCGCATGGGGCCACCACCGATGCCAGCTTCGAGCTGTCGGTCCAGGCCACGCCTGCACCGCCGCGTCCCGCGCCGACCGTGAGCTTCAGCGACGACACCCCGGGTGTGGCGCCGGGGCCGATCACCTTCTTCCTGGCCTTCAGCGAGGCCGTCACTGGCCTGACGCTCGACGACTTCGTGGTCGGCAACGGCACGCTGTCTGCGCTCTCGGGCAGCGGCAGCAACTACTCGGTCAGCGTGGTGCCCGCCAGCGGCATCGAGGGCCCGGTGGAGCTGAGCCTCAAGGCGGCGGCCGTCAGCAACGACGGCGGCGTGACCAACGCCCTGGCCAGCGCCGCGCCGCAACCCGTGGACACCCGTGGTCCATCGGTGGTCGACTTCTCGGCACGGCACGACGCGGCAGGCACCGATGTGAAGGGCGACCTGGTGTTCCTGTTCAGCGAAGCCATCCGGCCCGGCACCGGCACGGTGCTGCTGAAGGACGCCGCGGGCGCCACCGTGGAGGCCTTCCCTGTGGCGACCAGTTCGCACGTGTTCATCTCCGGCTCGGTGCTGGCACTCGACCCCAGCGCGAATCTCGCCTACAGCTCGACGCTCAGCGTGGAATTTGCCGCGGGCACGGTGCTCGATCTGCTGGGCAACGCCTGCGCGCCTCAAAGTGGTCTGAGCTTCACGACCCAGGCCGCGCCCGACACCACACCACCCACGCTCGCCCTGGCCAGCAACCAGGCGGGCCTGGCTTCGGGCGAGAGCGCCACGCTCACGATCTTGCTGAGCGAAAGCGCCACGGACTTCGGCGCCAACGACATCACCGTCAGTGGCGGCACGCTGTCCAACTTCAACGGCAGCGGCAGCCACTACAGCGCCACCTTCAACCCCGCAGCCAACAGCGTGACCGAAGCCGTGATCAGCGTGGCCAGCGGGCGTTTCACCGACGCTGCAGGCAATGCCAACGCCGATGGCGCGGACGCCGACAACACGCTGCACATCAGGGTGGACACCCAAGCTCCCGTCGCCCTGACCTTTTCACCGGCGGACGAGGCCGCCGACGTTTTGCCAAGGTCCGAGATGAGCATCGGCTTCAGCGAAGCCGTGCAGCGCGGCGCGGGCAGCGTTCAATTGAAGACCGCAGCCGGCGCCGTGGTGGAGAGCTTCGATGCCGCGACGAGCCCCCGGCTCAGTGTCAACGGCAACACGCTGATCGTGCGGCCGACGCTCGACCTGCTCGGCGGCACCGACTACCGGCTCGAGGTGTCGAGCGGATCGGTGAAAGACCTGGCCGGCAACGGCTACGGCGGCACCAGCGCCTACAACTTTGCCGTGGCCGTCCATTCGCTGGTGGGCACAGCGCTGGCCGACCATTTGATCGGCACGGCCGGCGTGGACCAACTCACGGCCCTGGCCGGCGACGACAGGCTCGACGGGGGCCAAGGCAACGATCGGCTGGATGGCGGCGCGGGCATCGACCTGGCCGTGTTCAGTGCAGCGCGCCAGTCGGCCACCGTCCTGTCCACCGCCACGGGCTTTGCCGTCACCTCAACGCTGGATGGCGCCGACATGCTCACGGACATCGAACGCCTGCAATTCGCCGACCTGAACCTGGCGCTGGACCTGTCCGGCCATGCCGGCAGCGTGGCCCGCGTGCTCGGTGCCGTCTTCGGCCCGCAGTTCCTGACCCACAAAGACCACGTCGGCATCGGCCTGGACCTGCTCGACCGCGGCGCCACGGTCACCCACCTGGTGGCGATGGCGCTGAACACCGACGCCTTCGTTCAGCTTGCCGGCTCGCGCAGCAACACCGACGTCGTGGCCCGGCTCTACACCAACGTCACCGGCGCGGCCCCAAGCGCTTCCGACCTGGCGTACTTCGTCGATCTGCTGGATCGCGGCATCTACACGCAGGTGGCACTGGCGCAGTTCGCCAGCGAGACCGACGCCAACGCGGTGCACATCGATCTGGTCGGGCTGGCCAGCTCAGGCCTCGAATACGTGCCGCCGCCTCCCGCCTGAGCCGCGCTGCGCGGCAGGCGCGAGCGCAGCGGCCGGGGTCACTGGTCCACGTCGACGACCAACCGGCCGCGCACTTCGCCGGCCAGCAACTTGGGCGCCAGCTCGATCGCGCCGGCCAGGCCGATCACCGGCCCGGTGACCAGGTCGAGCAAGTCCCCATCGATCTCGCTGGCCAGCCGCGTCCAGGCCTCGATGCGCCGGTCGCGCGGGCACATCACGCTGTCCACGCCCGCCAGCGTCACACCGCGCAGGATGAAGGGGGCCACCGTGGTGGGCAGGTCCATGCCTGCGGCCAGGCCGCAGGCCGCCACCACGCCGCCATATCGGGTGGATGCGCACAGGTTGGCCAGCACATGGCTGCCCACGGTGTCCACCACGCCGGCCCAGCGTTCCTTGGCCAGGGGTCTGCCAGGTGCGGCCAGCGTGCTGCGGTCCACGATGTCGGTGGCGCCCAGCCGGCGCAGGTAGGCCGCCTCGGCGGTGCGCCCGGTGATCGCCGTGACCTGGTAGCCCAGGCGCGCCAGCAGCATGATGGCCACGCTGCCCACGCCGCCGGCCGCGCCACTGACGGCGATCTCGCCCTGCCCCGGCTTCACGCCCAGTCGCTGCAGGGCCATGACGCAGAGCATCGCCGTGTAGCCCGCGGTGCCCAGCGCCATGCTGTGCCGGGCCGACAGCGTCGGCGGCAGCCGCACCAGCCAATCGCCGTTCACGCGCGCCCGCTGGGCCAGCCCGCCCCAATGGGATTCGCCCACGCCCCAGCCGTTGAGGATGACCGCATCGCCCGGCTGGTAGTCGGCGTGGCCGCTGGACTCGACCTGCCCGACGAAATCGATGCCGGGCACCATCGGAAACTTGCGCACCACCGGTGAGCGGCCGGTCAGCGCCAGCGCATCCTTGTAGTTCACGGTGGAATGGCGAATGCGCACGGTCACGTCACCGGCTGGCAGCCCCGTGTCGGGCTGGTCCACCACGGCGGCACGTTGCCCGGCCTCGGTCTTCTCGATCAGGATGGCTTTGAAGCTGTCGCTCATGCTGGGTCCACTCGTGTTTTCAATCGCCGCTGGAACGGGCAGCCACCGGGCCCGCCGCTTCCAGAAACGTGCCCTCGGAAGCGGCCCGCTTGCTGCCGCGCACGACGTCAAATGTAGACGATCGACCCCTGCGCACCGCTGCCCCGGGCTCGGCAGCCGTGGGCGATCGAAAGCAGGGGTCAAGTCTGTCCTTCCCGTGACGAAAACGAAGCATGCCGAAGCGCATGGGGTGGCCAGTCCGACAGCCGGCGCCACTGCAGTGAACGGCAGGTCAACCAAGGATTCACCATGATCAGCCCTGTTGCAGCGGCCGGCCCCACGCCCCTCGGTGCGCGACCGGATGTGCACATTCCATTGCATTCGCACGACGCGCCGGAGCCGAGCCACGCCGAGAGCAGCGACGAGGCGTCGGTGGAGCTGCACATCTCCGCCGAAGGCTCGGCCAAGTTGGCCAGCGAGACGCAGGACGAGGCACGCCAGGTGAGCGGCGGCGCCGCGCCCGGCCCTGCCGCGCCGGCCCACCCGGCGGCCACCTCAGAAGGCAGCAGCCAGACCAATCTGGCCTACGCTGCCTCGGATGCCAACCAGGACGGCGTGGTCACGCCACTGGAACAGCGGGCCTACGAAGTTGCGCACCCGGTGGTCCGGCACGAGACCGCTTCGATCGAGCCCTCCAGCTTGGCCGCGTGGGCCGGCGCGGCGCTCCAGGCGGCCTGAAGCCCTTCAGTCCTGCGGCTTCACCACCGGCCCCACCACCCCATCGAGGTTGGATTCCAGGGCCTTGCGGTACTCGGACACGTAGAACGCCACCGCCTCCGCCCGGGCCTCGTCCGTACCGCCCGGGTGACGAAGTTGAAGGCGTTGCGCGCCGGCCGCAAACAGGATGGCGGCGCTCACCTCGCCGTCCCTGCGTCATCGGCCAGCCCGAGTTGGCCAGGTGGATGAACTCGTCGACGAGCTTCAGGAACTCCGGTGGAGTAGGGCATGCGGGGCCTTCGTGGATGGCGACCACCGCAATGGCACGGCCACGGGCCGCTGGCAAAATGCGCCCGGCCCATGACCGCCCCCTGCCTCGCGCTGTCCGTCATCCCGCCGATGACCCAGCTGAACACGCCCTACCCCTCCAGGCCTACCTCACTGGTTTACGCGGGTCGCGCGGTCGCCGCAACGCAGGAGGACCTGGCGCTGGCGCTGGTGCCTGGCCCTGTTCTCGCCCAAGGCCTGACGAGGTGCACCAGGCCGTTCTCGCCATGCCGGCGCCCGAGCGATCACCGCTGCTGCACTCGTTTGACGCTGACTTCGTTCGTTACCACGCCACGACCGAGCGCGTGCTGGCCTTCCTGCAGGGGCGCGACCCCACCCTGGCCCACCGCATCGCCTCGCGCCAATACCTGCCCGAAGGCCCACGTTTCGCCTCGCTCGACGTGTGCAGCGACCGGAGGCGGCGACCCCCTGGCCTGGGCCTTGGCGCCCCTCGGTGTCCAGGGATCGCGCCGCCACGTCGCCACGCGCTCTCCAACGATCGGCCGACGTGCGCGAGGCCGTGGACCCGCGCTTCGAGTTCGTACGCACGCCGAATCGCTGGCCATGAGCCAGCCCGGCTTCGAGCCGCTGGCGCAGGCCCTGGCCGCACCGCCCAACCTGGTGGACTGCACGCTCGCAGCGCTGACCGCGCGCAAGCCATCCAGCGTCACTCGCCCGACGGTGCTGCTGCTGTCGGTGCCCTTCCCCGGCGCGGTGTACGCCGCCTTGCGCATCGCGCAGTGGGTGCGGGCGCAGCACCCACAGATCCGCATCGCGCTGGGGGGCGGCTTCGTCAACACCGAGCTGCGCGAGCTGAGCGATCCGCGGGTGTTCGACTTCGTCGATGCCATCACGCTCGACGCCGGCGAGCGGCCACTGCTGGCCTTGCTCGAGCACTGGCACGGCAAGCGCTCGGCCGGCCGCCTGGTGCGCAGCTTCATCCGGCAGGATGGCGCGGTACGTGGACATCGGCGAGGCCGACATCTCTTTGCCGAGGTGGGCACTCCCCTGGGACGGCCTGCCGCTGCAGAGCTATCTGTCGTTGCTGGACATGCTCAACCCCATGCACCGCCTGTGGTCCGACGGACGCTGGAACAAGCTGACCGTGGCGCATGGCTGCTACTGGAAGAAATGCAGCTTCTGCGACGTGGGCCTGGACTACATCTCGCGCTACGACGCGGCCACGGCCGACACGCTGGTCGACCGCATCGAGACCGTGGTGCGCGAGACCCGGCAGAGCGGCTTCCATTTCGTCGACGAGGCCGCACCGCCCAAGTCCTCAAGGCCTTGGCCGCCGGCTGCAGCAGCGGCAGCACGCGATCTCTCGGGTGGGGCAACATCCGCTTCGAAAGTCCTTCACGCCCGAGCTGTGCCAGCAGCTGGCCGCGAGCGGCTGCATCGCCATCTCGGGCGGGCTGGAGGTGGCATCGATCGCCTGCTCCAACTGATGAAGAAAGGCGTCTCGGGTGACCAGGTGGCGCGCGTCACCAAGCCTTCTGCGGACGCGGGCATCCTGGTGCACGCCTACCTGATGTACGGCTTTCCACGCAGACGGTGCAGGACACGGTGGACGCGCTCGAATCCGTGCGCCAGCTGTTCGACCGCCGGCGGGTGCATTCAGTCAGGCTTCTTCCATCGCTTTACCTGCACGGTGCATTCGCCGGTGGGTCAAGAACCGGCCAAAGCGGCTTGAGGGTGAAGCTCGCTGCCTCCAGGTGACCTTCGCGAAGAACGAGCGTGTCCTTCCATCGACCCCACCGGCCGACCCGACGCCCTGGGCGTCGCGCTGAAGAAGGCCAGCTGCAGCTACATGCCCGGCATCGGGAAACGGAGGAAGACGTGCGCAGCTGGTTCACGACCTGCGCGCGATGCCGCGGACCGGTAATGGCCCTGCCGCATTGCGCAGGCACTGTCGGCACGCGATTGACCGCTGCCCGGCGGTGGCCGGCCCTGCGCCCCCAGTTGAATGCCGTGGACCCGGTTCACTTCATTGCTTGACAACTGCATCAGGCAGCATCCTGCAGCGCAAAATGCCGGTCGTGCCTTCCACTTCGTTCAGCCATGCGCTATGCGTCGCGGGCTCTGCACCATGGTGTTCACCTGTTCGACGCTGTGCGGCTTCAGTGCCTGCGCGCCGATGCGGCCCTCCCAGTAACCGCCGAGCGCGATCAGCACCGGCGGCTGGTCACAGTCGCCTTCCACGGCGCAACGCCCGCCGATGACTGGCGCTGGTGGCGCTGGGCGATGCCGACCTGAGCGCGCTGATGGAGCGCTGCCCTGCGCCACAACACCTCCGTGGACGCGGCCCGTGCGGCGCTACCGCAACAGTCGAGGCCCTGCGCGAAATTGTCAGCCGCCGCCTTTAGTTGCCCACGCTCAGCGGCGGCGCGGCTCGGCCCAGCGGCGTTCGCGGCAATTCGGCCACCAGCGGCAGCTGGCGCACCCGCCTGGACGCCAGTTTGGGAGCCCGACCTGTTCGGCGCTGACCACCACGCGCGCCTCGAGGCCCGCGATGCCGGTCGCTGCCGCCAACGCGCAACCGGCCGATACGAGTGTCCGTGGCCGCCGAAGTGGCGCTGGACTACCTGCAACTGCGCAGCAGCCAGGCGCGCATCGCCATTGCCCAGGCCAACCTCGCCAACCAGCAGGACATCCAGCAGATCGCGCAGTGGCGCGCCCAGGCCGGGCTGGCCAGCGCGCTGGATGTCGAGCAGGCCCGCGCCGCGACGGCGCAGACCCAGGCCAGTTGCCCGCGCTGGACGCGAGCATCACCAAGGCCGGCCATGCATTGGCCGTATTGACCGGGGAAGCACCCGGCACCCTGAACGCCAGCTTGCAGGCCGCCAGGCCGCTGCCCCTGCCGGCGCAGGACCTGGCCCTGTATCGCTGCCCGCCGACACCCTGCGCCAGCGCCCCGACGTGCGTGCCGCCGGGGCCGCCGTGGTCGCAGCGCAACCTGGCCCGTGTGACGCAGGCCGATGCGCGCGTTATCCATCGCTGCACCTCGGTGGCTCCACATCGGCCTGAATGCGCTGACGCTGGAAACAACTTTCACTTCGGTGGCAGCCTCGCGGCATCGCTG
>JADKIA010000038.1 GCA_016721465.1 Ideonella sp.
CTGTTAATCCGTAGGTCCCTGGTTCGAGCCCAGGTCGGGGAGCCTAGAAATCAAGGGGTTAGCGATGCGAGTCTGCTAACTCCTTCGACGTTTCAGGAGCCTCCGAGTCCGACTCGTGTCCGAAATTTCCGGCGGGTGGCGGCCTGTGTCCTGGTAGCAACGCGGTTCGGTTGCCAGGTGTAACGCGAGGTGTCGTGGCGAACGTGCACTCGGTCCGCAACCTGAGCGACCGGCCAAGACTGATCTGCCGGGACGCGCGGTCGCTGGAGTCGGAGTGCTGCGGTCGGGCACCGAACGACCGATCGGGCTTGCCGACGCAGCATGGTCGGTCTGGACGCTGCGCGTCGCAGGCGGATCACGGCGAGAACTCGAAGGCTAGCGCGGTAACCGTGCCAATAGTGGGGCCTCCAGCTCTTCGTTGCCGCATCCGGTACTTCGCCCGTGAACGGCACCTGCACGCCGTCTCGAACTTGGTAGTTCGACCACGCCTTCCCACGGGGCCATGATCATCTGTCGCCGACCATGCCGCGCGCCTCGGCGCGGAACGAAGCGATCAGGCCCGCGTCGTTGAACGGAACAGCAGCGTCAGCGTGAGCGGCCGTCGGTGGTGGAGTTGGCCGAATGGTCGTCGACCGCCTCCCAGCGCACACCCTGGCTCGGCAGCAGTGCGGTATTCCAGGCCACCTCCGCGAACCAGCGCATGAATTCACCGCGGGCGATCTCACCCCTCACCCTGGATGTCGGCCATCGTGAACAGGCCCTGTCATCGCGGTGCAACAGGCCCCTTGCCGACGATAGCTGTCGACGACGCGCACGTTCACGCCCGGCAGCATCGGCATCTTCGCGTCCCACTGAGACCAGGTCGGCGGGCGACGACACGCTGGCGCGACGTGAACGGTTTCCACCCTGCTCACCGGTGGGCGACATGTTGAAGGTGCCGGCGATGTCGATGGTGTACGGCGGTGATGATGGGCTGGCCGTCCTTCAGCACGGCGCGGAAGTAGCGCTGCACCGGTGCCGGCAGTCCTCGAGGGTTCCCGGGCGTCGTAGCGTGTCGGTAGCGGGCTTTGCGCCTGGCTTGCCGTCCAGGCGTCCGGCCTCGAGGCTGGCCTGCAGTGCCGTCATCTCACCTGCCATCGGTATTAAGCAAAGGCCGTCAGGCCGACAGCAGCGATTGCCAGAACGACCAGACACACCCCCAGCCACTGCAACCATGTCATGCGTGTTCCTCGTGAGCGACCAGCGGACTTCAAACCATCACCGATTCGACCGGCCCGCGCAATGACCGAGGCAGCGTCGGCCCGCGGCCGAAGGCACCCCGAGGTCCGGGCGCTGGCCCGCAAGCCCCAGCGCGGGCGGCGAACGGTGTGAGCGCACTGCGGGCACTTCCACCGGCTGATTCACTGAAGGCGTTGCGGATACCTCTGCGCCAAGTGGCTGCGGCTGAGAAACGCTCCATAGGCGCGAACCACGACCACCCAGTGTGCCTTGTCCGCCACCTCGCCGTCTAACACCGCGATGCCTGCCGAGTTGCGCACCTGCCGCGCGAACTTGTCGTTCTCGCCCTTGGCGGTGAAGAACCAGCCGACGGCGATGTCGCCCAACCAGGTCGGGATGGCCCGCGTTGCCAGGACACGCTGAACAGGCCTTCTCGCATTCGCTTCCGCATCGGTGCCGTTGAGCCGCCATTTTCGACAGGATTGACGGACACCGAAGGCGGCAGGCACTGTGGCAACGAACTGCCACGTTTCTATAGCATGACCACAGCCCGCCGTATTGGTCTCGCATTGAGCGAGCCGTTCAATGCGGCGACAACTTCATTCGGGGTCCATCGCCCTGATGTATCGAGGACATCGGCCCGTTCATCGGGCCCGGGGGAAATCAATCATGCAAGTGACCAAGACAGTTGAGGTCCCGCCGCGCCTGAAGGTTCTCGTGATGCTGGCAGATGCTTCTGGAGCGGATCGAGCGCACCTCGGGCCCGTGGGTGCCGACCAATACCGCTCCGTGGTTCGACACCTCGACAGCGCGAGTTGGCGGCCATCGAACAAGACGATGCCCTTGAAGCGCTGTTGCAGGTCTTCCCAGCCATGGCTCAGGTGTACGAGAACATGCGCTGCTGTTCGCCTGGGCTGTGTCGTTCATCGTTGGACGACTCGCTCTCGACAGAGCTGGCGGCCAAGCGGCGATTGCTCGGGCATCGCGAGGCCTGGCATGACAGCGCTCATTTGACGCGTCCAAACCTCGGCGTTCATCGGTTGCCGTTTGACTCGCGCGTGTTGCCCTGGTGATTCGGAGGTAGGCGGGCCCGGTCTGAGATGGGAGCGGATCTGCGCCGAAGGATGGCGACGATCGAAAGGGCGATTGCCGGCGTCTTGCGGTGAGGCATGGCGTTTGGGCGTGTTGTCGAAGGATGCCTCCATGGTGCCCATGAGGTGGCTCAATGAGCGGGCCAGTGATGCTCGCCCGCGCTAGCTGCCTGCAAGCTGCGGTGGCAGCATGCGATGGTACCGGCTGACCGGTCCGATCCAGTGGCGGGGCATCGGACGCCCGCACCGCGAGACTAACCTGCGGTGTTGCGTGCCCTGCCTTGAACCGATCGACTCGGCAGCATCTGGCCACCCGATTGTGGATCCCTGGGCTGCTCGAAGCGGTAGATGCGCTGATTGAGGTAACGGGCCACGTCGGCGTTGTCGGTGTCGCTCCAGCCCAGCGACGCCGCGTCCTGCCAACGCCGCACCTCAAACTGCAAGCTCGCCCAGTCGACTGCCGTGCGCTTGTCGCGCCAGTCTCTGCGTGGTGTGGCGCCGATGCAATGCGTCGCATCGAGCATCTCGCCACGCGACTGCGCCATGGCAAGGGCATCAGTGCCGACACTGAGCGCCGCCGCGCGATTGTCACAGGCCTCCTGAGCTTGCAGGTGTCAGAAATAGTAGTCAAGCGCAGTGGCACGGCGGTCAGGCCCTGTGCACATGCCCGCGGCAGCCGCTTCGGCGATGGTTCGGTCGAAACTCTGGAGCTCAAATAGAACCGTCCACCGATGGCAAAGACTGATGATCAGCGTGAGATGATGGCATCCATGATGGCCTTCTTCTCTTTGTGCGAATGTATTCATCTTATAGGAAAACCCTAGGCCTTCCAGGCTTGACAAAGAGCAATCTCCTAGAGTTCGACTCCCGTGAACGGCGTCGCGATCTGCGAGGTCCCGGCCGCCACTCGCTGCCATCCGGCCACGCGTTGCAGCGCACGGTGCTGCATGGCCCAGCGCACAGACCCCGCACCCGGCACTCGCCACGATCCCCTCATGTGCTGGCGTTCCCTGGTTTGCCTACCTGATGTTCGCGGTCGCGATGGGCGCCCGCAGTCGTTCGCCGCGACCAAGCCGCAGACGGTATGCACCATCACCGTCAATTCCGCGGACGAAGGACATGTTCCGCCGCCACCTGCCTGCCGCCAAGTACCGCTTTGTCGAACTCGTGGAGCCGGGTCGGCCCGACTGGCTGGCCTCGGCGTGTCGCGGAGCAGGTGAGTTGCGACACGCTCATCATCTCGGGCCACTACGACGGTGGCAACTAGGTCCTTCTCGGATCAGCTGGAGGCGCGCGAATTTCTGCCCGTGGCGGAGCTTGAACGCGTGTCGTGCAGCGATTCGTGTCCGGGACTGTTCTCTCAGCTCAAAGAGGTCTCCCTCTTCAGCTGCAACACCCTGAACCCGAGCCCGCAGAGCAGCGCAACGGTGGAGGTGGTGCGCAGCCTGGTGCGCGAAGGGCGGTCGCCCCAGCAGACCGAACGGCACCTGCAGGCCCTCGAGCGCGGCGCACGGCGAGAGCAGCCTCGAGCGCATCGCCAGGATCTTCAAGGACGTGCCCGTCATCTACGGCTTTTCGTCGGTGGCGCCGCTGGGCCGGTGGCAGCGTCCGCCTGGGCCGCTACTTCGCCGCGACCGGTGCGCGCGAGATCGGCGAGGACGCGCCAACAGCCGCCTGCTCGGGCACTTCGCCCCCTTCTCGCTGGCCATGGGCGCGGCATGACCGACGACGATCCGCATGCCGGTGTGCGGCGCGACATGTGTCGTTTCGCCGACGATCGCCTGTCCGATGCGAACAAGCTGGGCTTCATCCACGAGCTGCTGCAACGGCCCACCACCAACACCTGGATGTACATCGACCGCATCCAGCGACAGGCCACCGCGCCCGCCGACCCTGCGCGGCGGACACCGAGGTGGCTCGCGTGCTGGACGAGATCGCACGACACCCGCCGCCCGTGCGCGTCTTCTCGGCCTAGAGGCCGGGTCGAGCAGGCCGCCGTGCGCACGCGTGCTCAATGTGGCGCGCGACCGGGCTGGCTCTCGGAAGATGAACGCTGGGCTGAACTCGCGTGATGCTGGCAGACCCGCAGGCCCGCAGGCGGTGGGCACCGACGAGGTGAACCGACGCACGCTGAACCAGCCACGACCTCGAAGGTGCCTTCAATCGGCGCGTCGTGCCCGGCAGCCCCGAAAACGATGCGGCGCACAGCCGCCATGCGCGCCTGCCTGGGCAGCACCGAGGCGCACCTGCGCATGCTGGACGCGCTGGTCAGCTCGAACGAGGCCGACGTGCAGGTCGCGCGCACCTACCTGCGGCATCGACCACTCACCGACACCACCGAATTGCGCCGGGTGGCCGAGGGCATCGCCGGCATGCCAGCGTCCGAGGCCCAGGTGCACGCGCTGGAAGCCTTGGGCCGCCACTACCTCTCCGACCGCGACATCCTGGACCGACTGGTCCGGCTGTTTTCGGGGACAAGCTCCTGGTCCGTGCAAGCCGCGATCGCGGGCATCTTGGTGCGCGCCGACCGTGCCTCGATTGCCGCCAGCAACTCCTGGCCACCTTGCAGGGCCAGCGGCGGCCTCGCCGCCAGGGGACAACATGATCGACGCGCTGGTGCACCGCCTGCAATCGCCCTGACCTGCGATCGCTTATAGCAGCGTCGAGCACAACGGCGCCGCAGTGAAACACTGGGTTCATGCGGCTCCCCATTTGACCTGACTCGATTGCGCTTGGTCAACCTGCGGCCACGGTCGCCTGCCCGGCGGCGGCCTGGGCCACAGGCGCCGTTGCCGCGCCAAGACCGTTTGCACCGTCACCATCAACTCGTCCGACAAGAAAGAGGTGCTGCAGCGTCACCTGCCGCGTGGCGACTACCGCTTCGTCGAATTGGTGCAGCGCGGGCAGGCGGACTGGTTGGCGTCGGCCTGCCAGCGCGGCGTCACCTGTGACGCGCTCGTCATCTCCGGCCACTTCGACGACGGCACCGAGTTCTACACCGACCGATTTGACGACCGCGAATTCCTCACCATGCACGAGTTGCAGCAGGCCTCGTGCAGCGCTTCCTGCCAGCGGCCTGTTCGCCCAGCTGAGGAGGTGTACCTGTTCGGCTGCAACACGCTGAAGTCCGAACCGCGCCATGTGGCCACGGCCGAGCTGGCGCGCAGCCTTGTGCGCTCGGGCCAGAAGCCGGCCGATGCCGACCGCTTGTCCGCCTTGTTGAGCGAACGCTATGGCCAGAGCGACCGGCTGCGCCATGTGTTCAAGGATGTGCCGGTGCTGTACGGCTTTTCGTCGAAGGCGCCATTGGGTCCCACCGCAGGCCTCTTCCTCGAACGTTATTTCCAGACTGCTCCTGCGGCGAGATCGCAAGCGGCCGCGCCAGCCCCCGCTGCTGAACCTGTTCGGGCCGGGAGCTCGATGATCGCCGTGCCCGGCCTGACCGAGGCCGACCCCCATGCCAGCTTCCAGCACGACATGTGCCGCCTGGCGGACAAGCAACCTCGGACGCGCAAAAGCTCGGCTTCGTGCACGAGGTGCCGCAGCGCGACATGACGAGGTGCGCATGTTCCTCGATCACCTCGAACGTTATGCGAGTTCGCTCGGTCCGGCGCAGCAGCTGCAGCCCAAGGTGGCGGCGGCACTGGCCGCCATCGAAACCGATTTCCCCACCCGCGATCGCTATCTGCAGTTTGCGCGCGATGCCGACGAGGCGTCCGTGCACACGCGCGCATGATGGCGCTGGCCCAGACCTTGGGCTGGCTATCGGCCGAGCAGGCCCAGGCAGAGTTCGTGCGCATGCTGGCCGATCGCATGGCCCGCGGCTCGCTGGGCAAGAACGAGGTCGATCTTGTCTGCTCGAGCCATTCCGAGCGGGCGATGGATCTGGCGGGCCAGGTGCCGGCTACCGGTGCTGCCAAGCCGGATCAGGTGGCGCACTCGGCCGTGCTGGCTTGCCTGGGCAGCGCGCAGCCCACCAGCGCACCGTCCAGGCGCTCACCAGCTCGCGCGACGGCGACGTGGTCGTCGCCCAGACCTACTGCGCCACCGACCGCTGGCCGATGTGGGCGAGCTGCGATCCGTGGCCTCGGGCATTGCGCGCATTTTGGCGGCAGCGGCGCAGGTGCGCGCCCTCGAAACCCTGGCACGGCAACGCCTGGCCGACCCGCAGAGCCTGCTGGAGATCGCCCGTCTGTTTCCCGCTGGCGCGATCGCTCGAAGTGCAACGCGCGATCGCCGGCATCCTGATCCGGTCTGACACACAGATGCTGGCGCGGGCCGATCTGGCACGTTCCCTGCGCCAGCATCGCCTGAAGTCACCGACCGGCAGCGACGTGATCGACGTGCTGATCCGGTGCTCGAGGCCACCTGAGCGCCCAAGGTCGCCGCCATGCGGGCGCCCGTCCCCGTGGGGCTCAAGCAAAGTGGCAAGAGCCCGGCGCGGCCTGACCCGGGCAGGCGCTGAAAACGCGCAGCCCGTGAACTGCGTCGCAAAGCTCGCATCGCGGGCCGCGACACGGTGTGCCGACTTCACGACCACGCCGGACCGCGAGGCGGACAATGGCCGCGTTGAAAGGCAAAACCATCGAAATGGTGGTGACGCAAAAAGCCACGGGCCTAAGTGAACGTCAGTTCAGCACGGTAGCCGGGTTGCCAGGATCTCCAGCCGCTGGAGTGGTCTTGCCTTGTTCATGACCGCCGAGCACCGCTTGGCCCATTGGAGAGCGCCATGACCCAGTACACCGGCACCCCGGCAACGACAACCTCACCGGCAGCCCGGCGGCCGACACGCTGGACGGTGGCGCGGGTGCCGACACCATGGCGGGCCTGGCGGGCAACGTGATGTCTACATGGTCGACGACCCGGGCGCGTGGTCGTGGGGCCGCTGGGGCAGGCACCGACCGCATCAACGCCACACTGGGCTTCTCGCTGCCTGCCAACGTCGAAGACCTTTGGCTGGTCGGCGTAGCCAGCACCTCGGGCACGGGCAACGGCCTGGACAACGTGATGTGGGGCAACGGCGCTGCCAATTGCTGACGCGGCCTGGCCGGCAACGACGTGCTCGATGGCGGCGCTGGCGCCGACACCCCTGGTCGGTGGCAGCGGTGACGAGCACCATTGGGTGGACGACGCGGGCGACAACGTGGTCGAACCCGCCGGCGAAGGCAACGACGGTCAGGTCGACGCTGGCGGGCTACACCCCCGGTGCGCAGGTGGAGAACCCGGTGCTGCTGCCAGGCGCGGGCAACCTGCAAGGCACGGGCAACGCGCTCGACAACGTGCTGACCGGCAATAGGGGCAACAACGCGCCGGTCGGCGCCGCAGGCAACGACACCCTGGATGGCGGCGCTGGTGCCGACGCGATGTCCGGTGGCGCTGGCAACGACAGCTACCGCGTCGACGACGCCGGCGATGTCGTGAGCGAGCAAAGCGGCGAAGGCAGCGATACCGTCACCTCCACACTGGCGAACGACACGTTGCCCGCCAACGTCGAAGACCTCAACCTCGGCAGCAGCTACAGCGACACCAGCGCCCTGAACGGAACCGGCAATGCCTGGACAACACACTGCGCGGCAACAGCGGCGCCAACGTGCTGGTGGGCGGTGGCGGCAACGACATGCTGGTGGGCGGCAGCGGCACACCTCACCGGAGGCACCGGCGACGTGTTCACCTGTCCACCACCGACACCGGCACGGACACCATCACCGACCTCGAATCCAGCGACCTGATCGAGGTCTGCGGTGCCAACTTGTCTGGCATGGTGACCGTGGGCAGCGGCGCGACCGCGCAGGATGGCGATGTGCAGGTGTTCAGCTCGGGTGGGCAGACCATCCTAGGCACATCGGCCTGGACACGGCGCCGGGCGCCGATCTGCGGATCTTGCTCGGCGGCAGCCACGCGGCCCGGCAGTTTCCAGCCGCACGGGTTCGAGCTGGTCCACGACACCAACCACGCACCCACACCCAATGGCGCCTTGCCGGCCCAGCAGGTGACCGAGAACACGGCCTTCGCTTTCCATCTTCCGCCAATGCCTTCGTCGACCCCCGATGGCGATGCCATCACCTACAAGCCTGTCGCTCTTCGACATCGACTGGGGCTGCGTGGCCCTGCCCGCTTACCGCAATTCAACCCAGCAACCGGAAATCAGAGCGGCACGCCGAGCCATGCCGACATCGGCGTGCTCACGTTGATCGTGTCCGCCACGGACTCGCATGGGGCCACCACCATGCCAGCTTCGAGCTGTCGGTCCAGGCCACGCCTGCACCGCCGCGTCCCGCGCCGACCGTGAGCTTCAGCGACGACACCCCGGGTGTAGCGCCGGGGCCGATCACCTTCTTCCCGGCCTTCGGCGGGGCCGTCACTGGCCTGACGCTCGACGACTTCGTGGTCGGCAACGGCACGCTGTCTGCGCTCTCGGGCAGCGGCAGCGGCCTCGGTCAGCGTGGTGCCCGCCAGCGGCATCGAGGGCCCGTGGAGCTGAGCCTCAAGGCGGCGGCCGTCAGCAACGACGGCGGCGTGACTAACGCCTGGCCAGCGCCGCGCCTGCCCGTGGACACCGTGGTCCATCGGTGGTCGACTTCGCGGACGGCGGCACGACGCTGCAGGCACCGATGTGAAGGGCGACCTGGTGTTCCTGTTCAGCGAGGCCATCCGGCCCGGCACCGGCACGGTGCTGCTGAAGGACGCCGCAGCGCCACCGTGGAGCCTTCCTGGCGACCAGTTCGCACGTGTTCATCTCCGGCTCGGTGCTGGCACTCGACCCCAGCGCGAATCTCGCCTACAGCTCGACGCTCGAGCGTGGAATTTGCCGCCGGCACGGTGCTCGATCTGCTGGGCAACGCCTGCGCGCCTCAAAGTGGTCTGAGCCACGACCCAGGCCGCGCCCGACACCACACCACCCACGCTCGCCCTGGCGCAGCAACCAGGCGGGCCTGGCTTCCGGGCGGGCGCCACGCTTGCGATCTTGCTGAGCGAAAGCGCCACGGACTTCGCGCCAACGACATCACCGTCAGTGGCGGCACGCTGTCCAACTCAACGGCAGCGGCAGCCCTCCAGCGCCACCTTCAACCCCGCTGCCAACAGCGTGACCGAAGCCGTGATCAGCGTGGCCAGCGGGCGTTTCACCGACGCTGCAGGCAATGCCAACGCCGATGGCGCGGACGCCGACAACACGCACATCAGGGTGGACACCCAGCTCCGTCGCCTGATCTTTTCACCGGCGGACGAGGCCGCCGACGTTTTCGCAAGGTCCGAGATGAGCATCGGCTTCAGCGAAGCCGTGCAGCGCAGCGCGGCAGCGTTCAACTGAAGACCGCAGCCGGCGCCGTGGTGGAAGCTTGATGCCGCGACGAGCCCCGGCTCAGTGTCAACAGCAACACGCTGACCGTGCGGCCGACGCTCGACCTGCTCGGCGGCACCGACTACCGGCTCGAGGTGTCGAGCGGATCGGTGAAAGACCTGGCCGGCAACGCCTACGGCGGCACCAGCGCCTACAACTTTGCCCGTGGCCGTCCATCCGCTGGTGGGCCAGCGCTGGCCGACCATTTGATCGGCACGGCCGGCGTGGACCAACTCACGGCCCTGGCCGGCGACGACAGGCTCGACGGGGGCCAAGGCAACGATCGGCTGGATGGCGGCGCGGGCATCGATCTGGCCGTATTCAGCGCAGCGCGCCAGTCGGCCACCGTCCTGTCCACCGCCACGGGCTTTGCCCGTCACCTCAACGCTGGATGGCGCCGACATGCTCACGGACATCGGACGCCTGCAATTCGCCAACCTGAACCTGGCGCTGGACCCGTCCCGCCATGCCGGCAGCGTGGCCCGCGTGCTCGGTGCCGTCTTCGGCCCGCAGTTCCTGACCCACAAAGACTACGTCGGCATCGGCCTGGACCTGCTCGACCGCGGCGCCACGGTCACCGACCTGGTGGCGATGGCGCTGAACACCGACGCCTTCGTTCAGCTTGCCGGCTCGCGCAGCAACACCGACGTCGTGGCCAGGCTCTACACCAACGTCACCGGCGCGGCCCTGGGCGCTTCCGACCTGGCGTACTTCGTCGATCTGCTGGATCGCGGCATCCACACGCAGGTGGCACTGGCGCAGTTCGCCAGCCGAGACCGACGCCAACGCGGTACATCGATCTGGTCGGGCTGGCCAGCTCAGGCCTCGGACACGTGCCGCCGCCTCCCGCCTGAGCCGCGCTGCTCGGCAGGCGCGCGAGCGCAGCGGCCGGGGTCACTGGTCCACGTCGACGACCAACCGGCCGCGCACTTCGCCGGCCAGCAACGGGCGCCAGCTCGATCGCGCCGGCCAGGCCGATCACCGGCCCGGTGACCAGGTCGAGCAAGTCCCCATCGATCTCGTTGGCCAGCCGCGTCCAGGCCTCGATGCGCCGGTCGCGCGGGCACATCACGCTGTCCACGCCCGCCAGCGTCACACCGCGCAGGATGAAGGGGGCCACCGTGGTGGGCAGGTCCATGCCTGCGGCCGGGCCGCGAGCCGCCACCACGCGCCGCCATATCGGGTGGATGCGCACAGGTTGGCCAGCACATGGCTGCCCACGGTGTCCACCACGCCGGCCCAGCGTTCCTTGGCCAGGGGTCTGCCAGGTGCGGCCAGCGTGCTGCGGTCCACGATGTCGGTGGCGCCCAACCGGCGCAGGTAGTCCGCCTCGGCGGTGCGCCCGGTGATCGCCGTGACCTGGTAGCCGGGCGCGCCAGCAGCATGATGGCCACGCTGCCCACGCCGCCGGCCGCGCCACTGACGGCGATCTCGCCCTGCCCCGGCTTCACGCCCAGTCGCTGCAGGGCCATGACGCAGAGCATCGCCGTGCAGCCCGCGGTGCCCAGCGCCATGCTGTGCCGGGCCGACAGCGTCGGCGGCAGCCGCCACCAGCCAATCGCCGTTCACGCGCGCCCGCTGGGCCAGCCCGCCCCAATGGATTCGCCCACGCCCCAGCCGTTGAGGATGACCGCATCGCCCGGCTGGTAGTCGGCTGGCCGCTGGACTCGACCTGCCCGACGAAATCGATGCCGGGCACCATCGGAACTCTGCGCACCACCGGTGAGCGGCCGGTCAGCGCCAGCGCATCCTTGCAGTTCACGGTGGAATGGCGAATGCGCACGGTCACGTCACCGGCTGGCAGCCCGTGTCGGGCTGGTCCACCACGGCGGCACGTTGCCCGGCCTCGGTCTTCTCGATCAGGATGGCTTTGAAGCTGTCGCTCATGCCGGGTCCACTCGTGTTTTCAATCGCCGCTGGAACGGGCAGCCACCGGGCCCGCCGCTTCCAGAAACGTGCCCTCGGAAGCGGCCCGCTTCCTGCCGCGCACGACGTCAAATGTAGACGATCGACCCTGCGCACCGCTGCCCCGGGCTCGGCAGCCGTGGGCGATCGAAAGCAGGGGTCAAGTCTGTCCTTCCCGTGACGAAAACGAAGCATGCCGAAGCGCATGGGTGGCCAGTCCGACAGCCGGCGCCACTGCAGTGAACGGCAGGTCAGCAGGATTCACCATGATCAGCCCTGTTGCGGCCATTTACGCCCCTCGGTGCGCGACCGGATGTGCACATTCCATTGCATTCGCACGACGCGCCGGAGCCGAGCCACGCCGAGAGCAGCGACGAGGCGTCGGTGGAGCTGCACATCTCCGCCGAAGGCTCGGCCAAGTTGGCCAGCGAGACGCAGGACGAGGCACGCCAGGTGAGCGGCGGCGCCGCGCCCGGCCCTGCCGCGCCGGCCCACCCGGTGGCCGCCTCCGAGGCAGCAGCCAGACCAATCTGGCCTACGCTGCCTCGGATGCCAACCAGGACGGCGTGGTCACGCCACTGGAACAGCGGGCCTACGAAGTTGCGCACCCGGTGGTCCGGCACGAGACCGCTTCGATCGAGCCCTCCAGCACGGCCGCGTGGGCCGGCGCGGCGCTCCAGGCGGCCTGAAGCCCTTCAGTCCTGCGGCTTCACCACCGGCCCCACCACCCCATCGAGGTTGGATTCCAGGGCCTTGCGGTACTCGGACACGTAGAACGCCACCGCCTCCGCCCGGGCCTCGTCCGTACCGCCCCGGGTGACGAAGTTGAAGGCGTTGTAGCGCCCGGCCGCAAACAGGATGGCGGCGCTCACCTCGCCGTCCTTGCCGTCATCGGCCAGCCGGTTGGCCAGGTGGATGAACTCGTCGACGAGCTTCAGGAACTCCGGTGGGTAGGGCATGCGGGGCCTTCGTGGATGGCGACCACACTGTCGCACAGGCCACGGGCCGCTGGCAAAATGCGCCCGGCCCATGACCGCCCCCCTGCCTCGCGTGCTGTCCGTCATCCCGCCGATGACCCAGCTGAACACGCCCTACCCCTCCACGGCCTACCTCACTGGTTTCCTGCGTTCGCGCGGCATCGCCGCAACGCAGGAGGACCTGGCGCTGGCGCTGGTGCTGGCCCTGTTCTCGCCCAAGGGCCTGACGGAGGTGCACCAGGCCGTTCTCGCCATGCCGGCGCCCGAGCGATCACCGCTGCTGCACTCGTTTGACGCTGACTTCGTTCGTTACCACGCCACGACCGAGCGCGTGCTGGCCTTCCTGCAGGGGCGCGACCCCACTCTGGCCCACCGCATCGCCTCGCGCCAATACCTGCCCGAAGGCCCACGTTTCGCCTCGCTCGACGTCTACATCGACCCGGAGGGTGGCGATCCCCTGGCCTGGGCCTTTGGCGCCCTCGGTGTCCAGGACCGCGCCCGCCACGTCGCCACGCTGTACCTCAACGACCTGGCCGACGTGCTGCGCGAGGCCGTGGACCCGCGCTTCGAGTTCGTGCGCTACGCCGAATCGCTGGCCATGAGCCAGCCCAGCTTCGAGCCGCTGGCGCAGGCCCTGGCCGCATCGCCCAACCTGGTGGACCGCACGCTGCAGCGCCTGACCGCGCAAGCCATCCAGCGTCACCAGCCCGACGTGCTGCTGTTGTCGGTGCCCTTCCCCGGCGCGGTGTACGCCGCCTTGCGCATCGCGCAGTGGGTGCGGGCGCAGCACCCACAGATCCGCATCGCGCTGGGGGGCGGCTTCGTCAACACCGAGCTGCGCGAGCTGAGCGATCCGCGGGTGTTCGACTTCGTCGATGCCATCACGCTCGACGCCGGCGAGCGGCCACTGCTGGCCTTGCTCGAGCACTGGCACGGCAAGCGCTCGGCCGGCCGCCTGGTGCGCAGCTTCATCCGGCAGGATGGCGTGGTGCGCTACGTGGACATCGGCGAGGCCGACATCCCTTTTGCCGAGGTGGGCACTCCCACCTGGGACGGCCTGCCGCTGCAGAGCTATCTGTCGTTGCTGGACATGCTCAACCCCATGCACCGCCTGTGGTCCGACGGACGCTGGAACAAGCTGACCGTGGCGCATGGCTGCTACTGGAAGAAATGCAGCTTCTGCGACGTGGGCCTGGACTACATCTCGCGCTACGACGCGGCCACGGCCGACACGCTGGTCGACCGCATCGAGACCGTGGTGCGCGAGACCGGGCAGACCGGTTTTCATTTCGTCGACGAGGCCGCACCGCCCAAGTCGCTCAAGGCCCTGGCCGCGGAGCTGCAGCGGCGGCAGGTGGACATCTCCTGGTGGGGCAACATCCGCTTCGAAAAATCCTTCACGCCCGAGCTGTGCCAGCAGCTGGCCGCGAGCGGCTGCATCGCCATCTCGGGCGGGCTGGAGGTGGCATCCGATCGCCTGCTCCAACTGATGAAGAAAGGCGTCTCGGTGGACCAGGTGGCGCGCGTCACCAAGGCCTTTGCGGACGCGGGCATCCTGGTGCACGCCTACCTGATGTACGGCTTTCCCACGCAGACGGTGCAGGACACGGTGGATGCGCTCGAATACGTGCGCCAGCTGTTCGAGGCGGGCTGCATCCAGTCCGGCTTCTTCCACCGCTTCACCTGCACCGTGCACTCGCCGGTGGGTCAGCACCCGGCCGACTACGGCGTGACGCTGCAGCCGCTGCCACCGGTGAGCTTCGCGAAGAACGACGTGGCCTTCCACGACCCCACCGGCACCGACCACGACGCCCTGGGCGTGGCGCTGAAGAAGGCGCTGTACAACTACATGCACGGCATCGGGCTGGAGCAGGACGTGCGCAGCTGGTTCGACCTGCGCGTGCCGCGGACCACGGTGGCCAAGCACCGCATTGCGCGGGCACTGTCGGCACGCGATTGACCGCCCCCCGGCGGTGGCCGAGGGCCCTGCGCCCCCAGTTGAATGCCGTGGACCCGGTTCACTTCACATTGCTTGACCCAACTGCATCGGGCAGCATCCTGCACAGCGCAAAATGCCGGTCGTGCCTTCCACTTCGTTCCAGCCATGCGCTATGCGTCGCGGGCTCTGCACCATGGTGTTCGCCTGTTCGACGCTGTGCGGCTTCAGTGCCTGCACGCCGATGCGGCCCCCCAGCCAACCGCCGAGCGCGATCCAGCCACCGGCGGCCTGGTCACAGGCGCCTTCCCTGGCGCAACGCCCCGCCGATGACCTGGCGCGCTGGTGGCAGCGCCTGGGCGATGCCGACCTGAGCGCACTGATCGACGCTGCCCTGCGCCACAACACCTCCGTGGACGCGGCCCGTGCGGCGCTGCAACAGTCGAGGGCCCTGCGCGAGGTGTCGGCCGCCGCGCTGATGCCCACGCTCAGCGGCAGCGGCTCGGCCCAGCGTTCGCGCAGCAATTCGGCCACCAGCAACAGCTGGCGCACCGGCCTGGACGCCAGTTGGGAGCCCGACCTGTTCGGCGGCGACCACGCCGCACTCGAGGCCCGCGATGCCGATGCCGCTGCCGCCAACGCGCGGCTCGGCGACGCCCAGGTGTCCGTGGCCGCCGAAGTGGCGCTGGACTACCTGCAACTGCGCAGCAGCCAGGCGCGCATCGCCGCCCAGGCCAACCTCGCCAACCAGCAGGACATCCAGCAGATCGCGCAGTGGCGCGCCCAGGCCGGGCTGGCCAGCGCGCTGGATGTCGAGCAGGCCCGCGCCGCGACGGCGCAGACCCAGGCCCAGTTGCCCGCGCTGGACGCGAGCATCACCAAGGCCGGCCATGCATTGGCCGTATTGACCGGGGAAGCACCCGGCACCCTGAACGCCAGCTTGCAGGCCGCCAGGCCGCTGCCCCTGCCGGCGCAGGACCTGGCCCTGTCGCTGCCCGCCGACACCCTGCGCCAGCGCCCCGACGTGCGTGCCGCCGAGGCCGCCGTGGTGGCCGCGGCGGCCCGTGTGACGCAGGCCGATGCCGCGCGTTATCCATCGCTGCACCTCGGTGGCTCCATCGGCCTGAATGCGCTGACGCTGGGCTCGCTCACTTCCGGTGGCAGCCTCGCGGCATCGCTGCTGGCCAACGTCTCGATGCCCTTGTTCGACGGGGGGGCCACCCAGGCCACCGTGCGGGCGCAGCAGGCCGCCATGGCGCAGGCGCAGGCGAGCCACCGCGGCGTGGTGCTCGCCGCACTCAAGGACGTGGAAGACGCGCTCGTGGCCCTGCGTGCAGACCGCGAGCGCGCCACCCCCTGGCCGTGGCCGCGCAATCGGCGGCCGACGCCGCGCTGCTGGCGCGCCAGCGCTACCAGAGCGGCCTGATCGACTTCCAGACCGTGCTGGACACCCAGCGCACCCAGCTCAGCGCCCAGGATGCGATGGCCGGCGTGCAGGCCGACATCGCCGCCGACCACGTGCGCCTGTACAAGGCACTGGGCGGTGGCTGGACCCCCGACGCAAACACCCCCGTGGCCGATTCCCAGATCAGGCCGCCCCAGAAGCCATGACCGATCCCGCAACGGCAACCCCTGCCGCACCCTCC
>JADKIA010000039.1 GCA_016721465.1 Ideonella sp.
GCCCGGCACGGGCCGAGCTGATGTACGGGCCGCAATGGCTGACCTCCACCTTCGCCGTGCTCTATGGCCTGATGCCGATGTTCGTGGCCACGCTGTTGTTGAACCTGGTGAACTCGCGCCTGCGCCAGCAGCTGCGCTCGCTTGCCGTCACCGACGAACTCACCGGCACCATGACGCGGCGAGCCGTGCGCGAGCTGGCACCCGACCTGATCGCGCAGGCCCGCCGCCGGGACCGGGACGTGGCGGTGCTGATGCTCGACCTGGACCGTTTCAAGGACGTCAACGACACCCATGGCCACGCCGCCGGCGACGCCGTGCTGCGGCAAGTGGCGACCACCTTGCAAAGCCACCTGCGTGCCGACGCCATGCTGGCGCGCTATGGGGGCGAGGAGTTCGTGGCGGTGATTCCGGTGGAAGACCTGCGCAGCGCCCGCCGTGTGGCCGAGCGCCTGCGCGAGGCGATCGAGGAAAGCGACTGGGCCGCGGTGCTGGGGCGCACCTGTCCGGTGACCGTGAGCGTGGGCGTGACGCTGATGCGGCCGGGCGATGCGCTCGACGCCGCCTTGCACCGTGCCGACGAGGCCCTGTACCTGGCCAAGCGCAACGGGCGCAATCAATGCCAATTCAACCTGGCGGTGGCCTGAACGCGTCAGGCCGACCGCGCCAGGTCGAGGCTCAACCCTTGCCGTGCTTGACGATCAGCGCCTTGGCCGCCTCGAGCAGCTGCGCGCCCTTGAAGCCGCGCTTGTCCATGTCGGCCACCCACTCGTCGTCCACATGGGATGAGCGCTTGACGAACTCCTGGGTCTCGGCCGCGCTGAAGGTGTAGAGCGTGTTGTTGCGGTCGGTGGCCGATTTGCGGCCCACCGGATCGTTGCTCTGCTGGGTCTTGCCCAGCCAGGCCGAGGCGGCCATGCCGGAATTGGCGTCGATCACCTTCTTCAGATCGGGCGCCAACGAGTCGTACTTCGCCTTGTTCATCGCCATCACGAAGGTGGTGGTGTACAGCGCCGGGCCGGTGGACGCGAACTCGCTGTGGAACTTGGTGAGCTCGTGCACCTTGACCGAGGGCACCACCTCCCAGGGGATCACGCAGGCGTCGATCGTGCCCTTCGAGAGCGCGTCCGGAATGCCCGGCAGCGGCATGCCCACCGGCGTGGCGCCGAGCGAGCCCAGCAACTTGGTCACCTGGCGCGTGGGGCCGCGCACCTTCATGCCCTTCAAGTCGGCCGCGCTCTTGATCTGCTTGGTGGCGGAATGGAACATGCCCGGGCCGTGCACCTGCAGCGCGATGACGTGCGTGTCCTTGAATTCATCCGGCGCATGCGTCTGCACGAACTCCCAATAAGCCTTGGACGTGGCCTCGGCGTTGTTCATCATGAACGGCAGCTCGAAAACCTCGATGCGCGGAAAGCGGCCCGCCGTGTTGCCGGGCAGCGTCCACACGATGTCGACCACGCCGTCGCGCGCCTGGTCGTACAACTGCACCGGCGTGCCGCCGAGCTGCATGGCCGGGTAGCCCTCGAACTTGATGCGCCCGCCGGAGTCCTTCTCGACCTTGTCCATCCAGGGCTTGTGCATGGACAGCCACACGTTGGACAGCGGCGCCATGAAGGTGTGGAACTTGAGCGTGATCGACTGCTGGGCAAAACCCACCAGGTGCGGGAAGCCGAGCGCCGATGCGCGCCTTGGACGAGGTGCGGCGTTTCATGGGGGTCTCCTGTCGATGGGCAACGGTGCTGAAACTTAACGGTCGGGCCGTGGCAAGGTGATAGCGGAATACCCGTAGCCGCGCGCTATCCGACGAACTTCACCAGCCACAGGCTGATTGCCGGAAAGAACAGCAGCACGAGCGAGCGGATGGTGTCGCTGACGAGGAAAGGCGTCACGCCCTTGTAGCTCTCGGCGATGGGCACGTCGCGTGCCATCGAATTGACGACGTAGACGTTCAGCCCCACCGGCGGCGCCAGCATGCCGAAGCCCACGGTCATCAACACCATGATGCCGAACCAAGCGCCAATGCCGAATTCATCAGGTCGGCGCCCAGGAAGATCATGAAGATCATGGCCGACGACTCGGCCGTGGCGTAGAAGCAGAACTTGAACTTTTCCCAGTTGATCTCGCGCTTGGCAATCGCCGCGATGAAGGTGGCCGCCGAGCCCACGGCCGCCCCTTCGGTGGGCGTGAACAGGCCACCGTAGATGCCGCCAAAGACGATCAGGAAGACGATGGCGATGGGTGCGATGCCCAGCAGCGACTTCAGGTTGACCGCCGGCGCCTCGTCGTGCTCGGGCGCCTGGCCCGGCACGAGGCGCACATAGATCGCGATGGCGATCATGTAGCGCCCAGCATGGCGATCAGGCCGGGCACCATCGCCGCAGCGAAGAGCTTGGCGATGTTCTGCTCGGTCAGGATGGCGTAGATCACCAGCGGCACGCTGGGCGGGATCAGGATGCCCAGGTGCCGCCCGCAGCCAGCGTGCCGGTGGACAGCCGACCGGAGTAGCCATGCCGGCGCATTTCCAGGCAGCGCCACCGAGGTGATCGTGGCCGCCGTGGCCACCGACGAGCCGCAGATCGAGCCGAAGGCCGCGCTGGCCAGCACCGCGGCCATCGCCAGGCCGCCACGAAAGCGCCCCATCACCGCCGCCGCGAATTCGAACAGCGCCTTGGAGATGCCGCCCTGCGTGGCGAAATTGCCCATCAGGATGAACAGCGGGATCACCGACAAGTCATAGCTCGCAAACCGCGCGAACGCCTGGTTGTTGAGGAAGGCCGCCAGCGGCATCCAGCCGGCCTGCAGCACATAGCCGGCCACGCCGGCCACGAACATCGCCACCGAGATCGGCGTGCGGATGGCCATCAGCACCAGCATGACGCCGAAGATCAGCAAGGTCAGTGCGATGGGGCTCATGCGGATGCCCCTGCAGGGGCAACGCCGAACGCCGCCTGCGCGAACCCGATCAAGGCCGCCAGCGCGAGGGCCGGCACGATCACCGCGTACACCACCCATTCCGGGAAGCCCACCATCATCGAACTGGCCTGGGTCTGCCAAGCACTCAGGCCGCCGACGGCGCTGCGCCACGCGAGCAGGGCCATCGTCGACCCGACCAGCAAGGCACCGAAACGATCGAGCCGACCCTGGGTGGCCTCGGAGGCCCTGGTGGTGAAGAAGTCGACGATGATGTTGCCGCGCCGGACCTGGCACCAGGGCATGAACAGCGCAATGGCCGCGCCGGCGGCGGCGCCGGACAGCTCGAAGTCGCCGACGATGGTCCAGCCGGTGGTGTTGCGGCCGATCAGGCTGACACAGGTCATCAACGTGATCGTCGTCAGCAGCACCCCGGCCAGCACCGCACAGCTTGGCCAGGGTTTCCAGGGTCTTCAAGGCGTCTCCTCCGGGATCGTTCGTTCAGTACTGTCGCTCGGGCAGGTGCACCCCAACCCGTCGAACGCGTCTTGCAGATCGATCTGGCTCAGGCGGCTGCCGGGTCGGCGCAACTGCGGCGGTCATGTCCAGCAGGTCGTTCTCCTCGCCTTGGGCCGGCCCCAAACGATCGGACCAGGCGGCGTCCACGATCACATGGCACGTGGCGCAGGTGAGGCAGCCGCCGCAATCGGCGGCGATCTGTTCGATGCCGGCGTTCGTGGCCGCGCGCATCAGGCTCTGGCCCGGCTTGGCGCCGATGCTGCGGCGGCTGCCGTCCGGGGGCGACGAGGTGCACGGTGATGGTCATCGCCGGATCAATAGCGAGAAAATACTCGCGCCGCTGCCAGGCGTCGCGGTCTTCGGCCTCGTCGGCGGGCCAGCTCAGAGCGTTTCACGCGCTGCAGGCAGGCCACCAGCGGCGCACCGAAAGCCTGCTGCAGGCCGGCATCGGCCGACAGCGCATCGAGTGCCTCGCCCAGGCTGCCGGGCAGGCGAGCAGCGGCCGTGGTGTCCGCGTAGGGGGATTCGGTGGCTGCGGCCGGCTCAAGCCCCCTGGCCAGGCCATCCAGCCCGGCATGCACCTGTGCGGCGATGTAGAGGTAGGGGTTGGCCATGGGCTCGCCGATGCGGTTCTCGATGCGCGTGGCCGCATCGCCCGGGCCACCCCACATTGGCGTAATCGTCCAGGCGCACCAGCGGCGGTGCAGGTGCCGGCCACTGGCCATCACGTTGGCGAAAGGCGGCCGGCCATGAAGCTGGCGTGGTACCCGGCGCGCCGCAACACCTGTTTCACACCATTGCAGCGCACCATCTGGTCGGCGGCGGTGAGTGCGTCGCTGGCATCGAAGACTACCTCCACCTGACTGGGGCCGGCTCGATCTCGAGCGACGAGTGGCAAGCCCAGGCCGAGCGCGGTGTGCTCGACGATGCGCAGTGGCTCGTCAGCCAGATCGGCCCAGCCTTCGTCGAGCAACATGGCCGGGGTGGATCATCGACACCGCCAGCGTTTTCGCCCGGCTTGACGGCCACGACGGGTCGAGCCTGCGTGCTCGATCTTGTAGACGTGGAACTCGACCTCCAGCCCGCACCGCGGGCCATAGCCGCGTTCGGCCAATCGCTTCAATGCGTGCTGCAGGGCGCGGCGCGGGTCGATGGGCACGGGCGTGCCATCGGCGAACCAGGGCTGCGCGCATCCAGCCGGTGCCGAGGCGCGGGGCAGCGCGCACAGGCCAGCCCGGGTCCGGCAGCAGCGCATCAGGTTGTTGGCCATGCGAAGCCCGGCAATTCATCCCGGTGCGCCGGGCTCGAACACCGCATAGGCGGTGCGGTCAGCCGTGTCAGCGAGCATCAGCGTGCTGACCATGCCCACGCCGTCCTGCACCGCGTCCAGCGGCCGGGCCGATGAGCGTCTTGCCGCGCAGCGAGCCGTGCAAGTCGCACCAGCCACGCGCAGTCGTTGCAGGCCAGCTCACGCCACTGTGCCCGGGCCTGCTCCAAGGCGGCGCTGCGCGTTGGCGCGTCATACACCGCCGCAACGCGCTGGGCGAAGCGGGTCAACGCCAGGCCTCGGTGGCCGGCGTTCAGCTTACTCGGCGATAGCGCGTTTGGCCGCCGCCGCTTCGGTCCAGAAGGCCTCCCCAGCGGTGGGCGGCGCGATGCAATCGATGGTGTCGGGGCCGGTGATCGCGCTGGCCTGCTCGGTGACAGCGCCATCGGCGGCAGGCCGCGCCGGCGCGCACCGTCTCGATGGCCTGCAGGCGCTGCCGGCGATGGGCGCAATTTGCTTGTCGCTGGTGCCCAAGTGCTCACGGGTGCGGTCCTGGATCGGACCCATGCTCTCGCACTGAGCCCATTGGTCGGTACGGAGTTGATGTCCTGCTCGCCCATGCCCAGATGGTGCAGAGTGCGCGCTGCTCTTCCGGGTCGAAGCCCCATTGAACGTGTCGGCCCTTGAAGGGCACGTAGTCAGGCAGGCTGACCCCTGCGGCAGCCGCTGCTGGCGCATGGCCTCGCTTGTCCAGCGGCCCGGCGAAACTGGTGGACGATTACCAATAGGTGTTGCCATCGTCACGACCGGCATGCATCTGGGTGATGGTGATGCTTTCGGACAGCGGAATCACGAAGGTGTAGGGAACAACGCGTTGGTGATGCGACCATGCGTCCAGCGCGTCGTTGATCGCGCGCAACGTGGTCAGCCGCGTCCAGCCACGCCATGGCGGTGGCGGATCTCGGGCGAGTCGAATTCGCGCAGCACGCGGGTCATGGGCGACCGCTCGCCCTCGACCTCGCCGACGCTGGCACCACGGAACGCTGGCGGCCATAGGCACCGTCCAGCGATTCATCCTGCAGGGTGCGGGAACGAGGCGTAATAGGCCGGATCGATGCCGTTCCGAGGCCTGCGGCCAGATTGCGGCGCCACAGGCCCTTGAAGGCGAAGCTGTGGCTGGCTGGGGCGGCAAAGCAGTCGAGCTTGGGCGGGGCGCTGGGCGTGCTGCCCTCGTCACCCAGCCGCACCCAAAGACCACACCGGCGATGCACCTGCCGCCGGGTGGCTGCGCTGGCGCACGCGTTGGCACAGCTTGGAGCGAAACCCTTCGGCCGGCGTCTGCGGGCAACGGCCGTCGGTGGCGAACTTCCAGCGAAGGAAGGGCAGCGCAGGCCATCCGGCTCGTGGCGGCCATAGGCGGTCAGCGCCGCGGTGTGGACAGTCGCAGTCGAGCAGGCCCCACTGGCCGGACACATCGCGGAACAACACGAGGTCCTGCCCCAGCACGCGCACGGCCTTCACCGGCCGATGCGCCATCTCAGCACCGAGGCGCGCATCGAACTCGTCCGGCAGCGCGACGGGCTGCCAGTAATGGCGCATCAGTGCGCCGCAGGCAGTCCCAGGCCGATGCGGGTGATCAATTGCGTTCTGTTCTGGCGTGCATGGGCGGAGGCCGTTGAAAATGGGCAAGGGTTACGGTCTGAGCACCGCCCGCGCGCGCAAGCTGATGAAAGCGAGGTGGGCACCACTACAATCACGGGGCACTGCGGTCCGCGCCGACCGCCGCCGATCCTGAACCCACCTGATGCACTGCGCTGGCCGACACGATCGGCGGCGCTGCGCCTTGCACCCGACATGACCGAACTCGCCAAGTCCTTCGAACCCTGCCATCGAGGCCCACTGGGGCCCACTGTAGAACGCAGCGGGTCTACCGGCCAACCCTCGATCCGGCCAAGCCCACTCGTTCTCGATCCAGTTGCCGCCGCCCAACGTCTCGGCGCTGCACATGGGGCACGCCTTCGAGCAGACCATCATGGACTCGTTGACGCGCTACCTGCATGCGCGGCTTCAACACGCTGTGGGTGCGGCACCGACCACCTTAACCGGCATCGCGACGCAGATCGTCGTCGAGCGCCAGTTGCAGGACGCCGGCCTCGCGCCCCGACCTGGGCGCGCCAATTTCGTCCAGCAGGTGTGGGACTGGAAGCAGACCTCGGGCGCCACCATCACGCGCCAGATGCGCCGCATAGGTGCCAGCGTGAGCTGGGCGCACGATACTTCACGATGGACGAGGAAGCTCGCCGTGGTCACCGACACCTTCGTGCGGCTGTACGAGGAAGGCCTGATCTACCGTGGCAAGCGCACGGTGAGCTGGGACCCGGTGCTGAAGTCCGCCGTGTCAGGAGCCCCACCGGAGGTGGAGAGCGAAGAGGAAGACGGCTTCCTGTGGACCAT
>JADKIA010000040.1 GCA_016721465.1 Ideonella sp.
GAGCGTGTTGTTGCGTCGGTGCCGATTCGCAGCCCACCGGATCGTTGCTCTGCTGGGTCTTGCCCAGCCAGGCCGAGGCAAGGGGCCATGCCGGAATTATGGCGTCGATCACCTTTCTTCCAGATCGGCGCCAACGCGTCTTCGCCTTGTCCATCCGCCATCACGGGTAGTGGTGTACAGCGCCAGGCCGGTGGACGCGAACTCGCTGTAGAACTTGGTGAGCTCGTGCACCTGACCGAGGCACCCAGGGGGGATCACGCAGGCGTCGATCGTGCCCTTCGAGAGCGCGTCCGGAATGCCCGCAGCGGCATGCCCACCGGCGCGGCGCCGAGCGACCCAGCAACTTGGTCACCTGGAGCGTGGGGCCGCGCACTGCTCCGTGCCCTTCAAGTCGCCGCGCTCTTGATCTGCTTGGCGGAATGGAACATTGCCCGGGCCGTGCACCTGGCGCGATGACGTGCGTGTCCTTGAACTGGTCCGGCGCATGCGTCTCGCACGAACTCCCAATAAGCCTTGGACGTGGCCTCGGCGTTGTTCATCATGAACGGCGGCTCGAAAACCTCGATGCGAGGAAAGCGGCCCGCCGTGTTGCCGGGCAGCGTCCACGATATCGACCACGCCGTCGCGCGCCTGGTCGTTTAACTGCGACGCAACGTGCCGCCGAGCTGCATGGCCGGGTAGCCCTCGAACTGATGCGCCCGCCGGGTCCTTCCCGACCTTGTCCATCCAGGGCTTGTGCATGGACAGCCACACGTTGGACAGCGGCGCTGAGAAGGTGTGAACAGGCGTGATCGACTGCTGGGCAAAACCCACCAGGTGCGGGAAGCCGAGCGCCCCTGCGGCGGCGCCTTGGACGAGGGTGCGGCGTTTCATGGGGGGGTCTCCTGTCGATGAGGGCAACGGTGCTGAACTTAACGGTCGGGCCGTGGCAAGGTGATAGCGGAATACCCGTAGCCGCGCGCTATCCGACGAACTTCACCAGCCACAGGCTGATCGCCGGGAAGAACAGCAGCACGAGCGAGCGGATGGTGTCGCTGACGAGGAAAGGCGTCACGCCCTTGTAGCTCTCAGCGATGGGCACGTCGCGTGCCATCGAATTGACGACGTAGACGTTCAGCCCCACCGGCGGCGCCAGCATGCCGAAGCCCACGGTCATCAACACCATGATGCCGAACCAGATGGCCACGCTTTCCTTGGGCATGCCGAAGTCCAGGCCCATGATCATCGGGAAGAAGATCGGGATGGTGAGCAGGATCATCGACAACTCATCCATCACCGCGCCCAGCACCACGTACAGCAGCATGATCGCGCCCACCACCGCCACCGGGTGCAGGCCCCAGGACAGCACCTCCTTGGCCAGCTGTGCCGGCACCTGGGTGAGCGCCAATGCCGAATTCATCAGGTCGGCGCCCAGGAAGATCATGAAGATCATGGCCGACGACTCGGCCGTGGCGTGGAAGCAGAACTTGAACTTTCTCCCAGTTGATCTCGCGCTTGGCAATCGCCGCGATGGAAGGTGCCGCCGAGCCCACGGCTGCCCTTCGGTCGGCGGGAACAGGCCACCGTAGATGCCGCCAAAGACGATCAGGAAGACGATGGCGATGGGTGCGATGCCCAGCAGCGACTTCAGGTTGACCGCCGGCGCCTCGTCGTGCTCGGGCGCCTGGCCCGGCACGAGGCGCACATAGATCGCGATGGCGATCATGTAGCCCAGCATGGCGATCAGGCCGGGCACCATCGCCGCAGCGAAGAGCTTGGCGATGTTCTGCTCGGTCAGGATGGCGTAGATCACCAGCGGCACGCTGGGCGGGATCAGGATGCCCAGCGTGCCGCCCGCAGCCAGCGTGCCGGTGGACAGCCGACCGGAGTAGCCATGCCGGCGCATTTCAGGCAGCGCCACCGAGGTGATCGTGGCCGCCGTGGCCACCGACGAGCCGCAGATCGAGCCGAAGGCCGCGCTGGCCAGCACCGCGGCCATCGCCAGGCCGCCACGAAAGCGCCCCATCACCGCCGCCGCGAATTCGAACAGGCTGGAGATGCCGCCCTGCGTGGCGAAATTGCCCATCAGGATGAACAGCGGGATCACCGACAAGTCCCAGCTCGCAAACCGCGCGAACGCCTGGTTGTTGAGGAGGCCGCCAGCGGCATCCAGCCCGGCCTGCAGCATAGCCGGCCACGCCGGCCACGAACATCGCCACCGAGATCGGCGTGCGGATGGCCATCAGCACCAGCATGACGCCGAAGATCAGCAAGGTCAGTGCGATGGGGCTCATGCGGATGCCCCTGCAGGGGGCAAAGCCGAACGCCGCCTGCGCGAACCCGATCAAGGCCGCCAGCGCGAGGGCCGGCACGATCACCGCGTACACCACCCATTCCGGGAAGCCCACCATCATCGAACTGGCCTGGGTCTGCCACACTCAGGCCGCCGACGGCGCTGCGCCACGCGAGCAGGGCCATCGTCGACCCGACCAGCAAGGCACCGAAACGATCGAGCCGACCCTGGGTGGCCTCGGAGGCCCTGGTGGTGAAGAAGTCGACGATGATGTTGCCGCGCCGGTACTGGCACCAGGGCATGAACAGCGCGATGGCCGCGCCGGCCGCCGCGCCGGACAACTCGGAAATCGCCGACGATGGTCCAGCCGGTGGTGTTGCGGCCGATCAGGCTGACACAGGTCATCAGTGTGATCACCGTCAACAACACACCGGCCAGCACCGCGCACAGCTTGGCCAGGGTTTCCAGGGTCTTCAAGGCGTCTCCTCCAGGATCGTTCGTTCAGTACTGTCGCTCGGGCAAGTGCACCACCAACCCGTCGAACGCGTCTCGCAGATCGATCTGGCAACTCAGGCGGCTGCCGGGTCGGCGCGGCACGGCGGTCATGTCCAGCAGGTCGTTCTCCTCGCCTTGGGCCGGCCCCAAACGATCGGACCAGGCGGCGTCCACGATCACATGGCACGTGGCGCAGGTGAGGCAGCCGCCGCAATCGGCGGCGATCTGTTCGATGCCGGCGTTCGTGGCCGCGCGCATCAGGCTCTGGCCCGGTTTGGCGCCGATGCTGCGGCGGCTGCCGTCGGGGGCGACGAGGTGCACGGTGATGGTCATCGCCGGATCAATAGCGAGAAAAGTACTCGCGCCGCTGCCAGGCGTCGCGGTCTTCGGCCTCGTCGTGGCGGGCCAGCTCAGAGCGTTTCACGCGCTGCAGGCAGGCCACCAGCGGCGCACCGAAAGCCTGCTGCAGGCCGGCATCGGCCGACAGCGCATCGAGTGCCTCGCCCAGGCTGCCGGGCAGGCGAGCAGCGGCCGTGGTGTCCGCGGAAGGATTCGGTGGCGGCGTGGCTCAAGCCCCCTGGCCAGGCCATCCAGCCCGGCATGCACCTGTGCGGCGATGTAAAGGTAGGGGTTGGCCATGGGCTCGCCGATGCGGTTCTCGATGCGCGTGGCCGCATCGCCCGGGCCACCCAACACCCGCAACATGGCACCGCGGTTGTCGCGCCCCCACAGCGCGGCCATCGGTGCCAGCGCGTTGGGACGGAAACGGCTGAAACCGCTGATGGTGGGCGTGCAGAACACGGCCGCGCCACGCGCATGGGCCAGCAGGCCAGCCAACCAGTGCGCGCCCGCATCGCTGAGCACCTGCCGCGCGTCGGCGGCGGTGCCGCCCGGCGCTGGCGCGCCGCGGCAGAACACATTGGCGCCGTCGTCCAGGCGCACCAGCGACTGGTGCAGGTGCCAGCCACTGGCCATCACGTTGGCGAAGGGCGGCCGGCACATGAAGCTGGCGTGGTACCCCGCGCGCCGCAACGCCTGTTTCACGCCATTGCGAAAGCGCACCATCTGGTCGGCGGCGGTGAGTGCGTCGCTGGCATCGAAGACCGCCTCCACCTGACTGGGGCCAAGCTCGATCTCGAGCGACTTGAGTGGCAAGCCCAGGCCGAGCGCGGTGTGCTCGACGATGCGCAGTGGCTCGTCGGCCAGATCGGCCCAGCCTTCGTCGAGCAGCTTGTAGCCGGGGTGGATCATCGACACCGCCGGCGGCTCGCCCGGCCATGCGGCCGTGGCCGGGTCGAGGCCTGCGTGCTCGATCTTGTAGACGTGGAACTCGACCTCCAGCCCGCACCGCAGGCCGTAGCCGTGTTCGGCCAATCGCTTCAACGCGTGCTGCAGGGCGCGGCGCGGGTCGATGGGCACGGGCGTGCCATCGGCGAACCAGGGCTGCGCGCGCATCCAGCCGGTGCCGGGCGCCCAGGGCAGCGCGCACAGGCTCGCGGGGTCCGGCAGCAGCATCAGGTTGTTGGCCATGCCGAAGCCCGGCAATTCGTCCAGTGCGCCGGGCTCGAACACCGCGTAGGCGGTGCGGTCGGCCGTGTCCTTGAGCATCAGCGTGCTGACCATGCCCACGCCGTCCTGCACCGCGTCCAGCGCGGCCGGGCCGATGAGCGTCTTGCGCGCAGCAGGCCGTGCAGGTCGCACCAGCCCACGCGCAGTCGTTGCAGGCCCAGCTCACGCCACCGCGCCCGGGCTTGCTCCAAGGCGGCGCTGCGTTGCGCGTCGTGCACACCGCAACGCTGGGCGAAGCGGGTCAACGCCGGGCCTCGGTGGCCGGCGCGTTCAGCCACTCGGCGCCAGCGCGTTTGGCCGCCGCCGCTTCGGTCCAGAAGGCCTCCCAGCGGTGGGCCGGCGCGATGCAATCGATGGTGTCGGGGCCGGTGATCGCGCTGGCCTGCTCGGGTGCCAGCGCCATCGGCGGCAGGCCGCCGGCGCGCACCGTCTCGATGGCCTGCAGCAGTTGCCGGCGATGGGCCATGATCACCTTGTCGCTGGTGCCCAAGTGCTCACGGGTGCGGTCCTGGATAGGACCCATGCTCTCGCAGGCCCATTGGTCGTGCAGGTTGATGTCCTGCTCGCCCATGCCCAGGTAGGTGCGGGTGCGCTGCTCTTCGGGGTCGAAGCCCCATTGGTTGTGTCGGCCCTTGAAGGGCACGTAGTCGGGCAGGCTGACCCCCTGCAGCCGCTGCTGGCGCATGGCCTCCTTGTCCAGCGGCCCGGCGAAGCTGGTGAAGAACGAGTACCAATAGGTGTTGCCATCGTCGACCGGCATGTGCATCTGGGTGATGGTGATGCTTTCGGACAGCGGGATCACGAAGGTGTAGGGGAACAGCGCGTTGGTGACGCGCACATGCGTCAGCGCGTCGTTGATCGCGCGCAGCGTGGTCAGCCGCGTCCAGCCCGAGGCCATGGCCTGGTGGCGGATCTCGGGCGAGTCGAATTCGCGCAGCACGCGGGTCATGGGCCAGCGCTCGCCCTCGACCTCGCCGACGCTGGCACCACGGAACTGGCGGCCATAGGCACCGTCCAGCGATTCATCCTGCAGAAAACGGTGCAGGAACGAGGCATGGGCCGGATCGATGCCGACCTCGAAGGCCTGCAGCCAATTGCAGCGCCACAGGCCCTTGAAGGCGAAGCTGTGGCTGGCTGGGGCGGCAAAGCAGTCGAGCTTGGGCAGGGCGCTGGGCGTGCTGCCCTCGTCACCCAGCCACGCAAAGACCACACCGGCGTGCACCTGCACGGGCAGCTGCGCTGGCGACGTTGTTGCACAGCGTGGAGCCAGGCCTTCGGCCGGCGTCTGCAGGCAGCGGCCGTCGGTGGCGAACTTCCAGCCATGGAAGGGGCAGCGCAGGCCATCCGGCTCGTGGCGGCCATAGGCCAGGTCGGCGCCGCGGTGTGGACAGTCGCGGTCGAGCAGGCCCCACTGGCCGGACGCATCGCGGAACAGCACCAGGTCCTGCCCCAGCACGCGCACGGCCTTCACCGGCCGATGCGCCATCTCGGGCACCAGGCGCGCATCGAACTCGTCCAGCAGCGCGACGGGCTGCCAGTAATGGCGCATCAGTGCGCCGCAGGCGGTCCCCGGGCCGATGCGGGTGATCAATTCGTTCTGTTCGGCGTGCATGGGCGGAGGCCGTTGAAAATGGGCAAGGGTGCACAGTCTAGGCACCGCCCCGCCCCGCGCGCAAGCTGATGAAAGCGAGGGGGTGGGCCACCTACAATCGCAGGGCACTGCGGTCCGCGCCGACCGCCGCCGATCCCTGAACCCACCTGATCCGCACTGCGCTGGCCGACACGATCGGCCGGCGCTGTGCCTTGCACCCGACATGACCGAACTCGCCAAGTCCTTCGAACCCACCGCCATAGAGGCCCACTGGGGCCCACTGTGGGAGCGCAGCGGGGTCTCCCAGACCAGCCTCGATCCGGCCAAGCCCTCGTTCTCGATCCAGCTGCCGCCGCCCAACGTCACCGGCACGCTGCACATGGGGCACGCGTTCAACCAGACCATCATGGACGCGCTGACGCGCTACCACCGCATGCGCGGCTACAACACGCTGTGGCTGCCCGGCACCGACCACGCCGGCATCGCCACGCAGATCGTCGTCGAGCGCCAGTTGCAGGACGCGCCGGCCTCTCGCGCCACGACCTGGGCCGCGCCAATTTCGTCCAGCAGGTGTGGGACTGGAAGGCCACTTCGGGCGCCACCATCACGCGCCAGATGCGCCGCATGGGCGCCTCGGTGAGCTGGGCGCACGAGTACTTCACGATGGACGAGAAGCTCTCGCCCGTGGTCACCGACACCTTCGTGCGCCTGTACGAAGAAGGCCTGATCTACCGCGGCAAGCGCCTGGTGAGCTGGGACCCGATGCTCAAGTCCGCCGTGTCCGACCTCGAGGTCGAGAGCGAAGAGGAAGACGGCTTCCTGGACCATCCGCTACCCCATGGATGGACGAGCTGGCGGCCCGGTCGCCCTGGAAGTGGCCACCACCCGCCCGGAAACCATGCTGGGCGACACCGCCGTGATGGTGCACCCCGACGACGAGCGCTACACGGCGCTCATCGGCAAGCAGGTGCGGCTGCCCATCACCGGCCGCCTGGTGCCTGTGATCGCCGACGAGTACGTGGACAAGGCCTTCGGCACCGGCGTGGTGAAGGTCACTCCTGCGCACGACCAGAACGACTACCAAGTGGGCCAGCGGCACCAGCTGCCGATGATCACGATCTTCACGCTCGAAGCCAAGATCAACGACGAGGCGCCGGCCGACTACCGCGGCCTGGACCGCTTCGTCGCGCGCAAGAAGATCGTCGCCCAACTCGATGCCGAAGGCCTGCTGGTCGAGACCAAGAAGCACAAGCTGCAGGTGCCGCGCTGCGCACGCACCGGCCAGGTGATCAGCCCATGTTGACGGACCAGTGGTTCGTGGCGATGACCAAGCCGGGCGCTTCAAAGGATGGCAAGCCAGGCAAGAGCATTGCGCAAGAGGCCATCGAGGTGGTGGACTCTGGCGAGGTGCGGTTCGTGCCCGAGCAGTGGGTCAACACCTACAACCAGTGGATGAAGAACATCCAGGACTGGTGCATCAGCCGCCAGCTCTGGTGGGGCCACCAGATCCCGGCCTGGTACGGCACGGGCGGCGAGTTGTTCGTGGCGCGCAGCGAGGCCGATGCCCGCGCCAAGGCCACGGCCGCCGGCTACACCGGCACGCTCACTCGCGACGAGGACGTGCTGGACACCTGGTATTCCTCCGCGCTGGTGCCCTTCTCCACACTGGGCTGGCCGGCCAAGACGGTGGAGCAGGACCTGTTCCTGCCCAGCAGCGTGCTGGTCACAGGCTACGACATCATCTTCTTCTGGGTGGCCCGGATGATCATGATGACCCAGCACTTCACGGGCAAGGTGCCCTTCCGCCACGTCTACATCCATGGCCTGGTGCTCGACGCCCAGGGCAAGAAGATGAGCAAGAGCGAGGGCAATGTGCTGGACCCGGTCGACCTGATCGACGGCATTGCGCTGGCGCCGCTGCTGGACAAGCGCACCACCGGCCTGCGCAAGCCCGAGACCGCGCCCAAGGTGCGCAAGGCCACCGAGAAGGAGTTTCCCGACGGCATCCCCGGCTATGGCGCCGACGCGCTGCGCTTCACCTTCGCGGCCATGGCCACGCTGGGCCGCAGCGTCAACTTCGACAGCAAGCGCTGCGAGGGCTACCGCAACTTCTGCAACAAGCTCTGGAACGCCACCAAGTTCGTGCTGATGAATTGCGAGGGCAAGGATTGCGGTCTGCTCGAGCACACCAAGGCCGATTGCGAACCTGGCGGCAAGGCCCACGGCTACCTGCGCTTCGGCCCGGCCGACCGCTGGATCACCGGTGAGCTGCAGCGCGTGGAAGCCGCGGTGGCCACGGGCTTCGCCGAGTACCGGCTGGACAACGTGGCCACGGCGATCTACCAGTTCGTGTGGGACGAGTACTGCGACTGGTACATCGAGATCGCCAAGGTGCAGATCGCGTCGGGTTCCGAGTCCGAACAACGTGCCACGCGACGCACGCTGATCCGCGTGCTCGAGACTGTGCTGCGCCTGCTGCACCCGGTGGCACCGTTCATCACCGCCGAGTTGTGGAGCGCCGTGGCGCCGGTGGCCGATCGCAAGGCCACCGACACCATCGCCACCGCCGCCTACCCGCAGGCGCAACTGGAGCAGGTGGACCCTGCGGCCGATGCCTGGGTGGCGCAGCTCAAGCAACTGGCCGCCGCCGTGCGCAGCCTGCGCAGCGAGATGGCCCTGTCGCCGGCCGAGCGCGTGCCGCTGTATGCACTGGGTGATGCCACGTTCATGGCGCAAGCCGCGCCGCTGCTCAAGGCCTTGGCCAAGCTGGCCGAGGTGAAGCTGTTCGACGACGAGGCCGCGTTCGCCCAAGCCACGGCCAGTTCACCGGTGGCCGTACAAGGCGACGTGCGCATGGCCTTGCACGTCGAGATCGACGTGGAGGCCGAGCGTGCTCGCCTGGCCAAGGAGATCGCCCGTCTGGAAGGCGAGATCGTCAAGGCCGATGCCAAGCTGGGCAACGAAAGCTTCGTGGCGCGCGCGCCGGCGGCGGTGGTGGCCCAGGAGCGTGCGCGCCTGGACGACTTCAGGCAGTCGCTGCGCCGGCTGCAAGACCAATCGGCGCGACTGGTGTAGCGCCCGCGGGCGACTCGACCACGCTGCGCTGCGCGTTCTGTTGCCTCAGCAGCTCGTCGATGCGGCGGGCCACGCTCCAGGCGCAACGCACCCGTGATTCGCGCGTGGTGCTGGCCCCGGGGCGTGACCTGCACGGTCTGCACGCCGTGCAATGGCCGACCTGGCTCCAGCATGCCGGGCGGCATGCTGTCAAACCAGGCGGCTGCCATGCGGCCAGAGTTGAGCACCTCGGCCAGGGCTTCTTCGTCGAGCAAGGCGGCCGAGCCCAGCGACACCAGCACCTGGTTGGGCCGGCAAAACGGCAGGAAGCGATCACCGATCAGGCCGTGGTATCGGGTGAAATAGGTCATCAGCACACACACCACCTCGGCCTGCTCCATCAGGGAATGCAAGCCGACGGGTTCGATCTTCCAGCGGCCCCACACCGCGTCGCCACTGTGCGCGGCCGGGTCATAGCCGATCACCCGCGAGCCGAAGGCGCCGAGCAGCTGCGCCATCGGCCGCGCGGCCGGCGTGAGGCCGATCAGGCCCACGGTGCTGCCACCCAGTTCGCGCCCCACCAGCAGGCCCTCGGCGTTTTCCACCGGAACACGCCGCAGCAACTGCAGCATGGCGCCGATGGCGAATTCGGCCTCGGCGGCCGCACTGGCATTGACTGGCCGCACCACCTCGATGTTCATGCGCGCGCAGGCGTCCAGATCGATGTTCTCCGAGCCCGCGCTCAGGCGCCCCACCGCACACAGCATCGGTGCATTGATCAAGGCATCGCCGTCCAGCGCCACCGAGGCCGGCACGATCATCGTGCGCGCCGTGTGCAAGGCCTTGCGCAGCTCGGAGCGGGCTGTCGGACAGCTCTGGCGCGAAGCGCACCGAATGACGCGCCACCAGCCACTGCATCACCTCGGGGTCGAGCGGTTCGACGATCAGGACATCCATTGGCTCACACTTTGACACATGTGGGCCGGGCCGGCCAGCCCTCGAACGGACGGGGTTTGCCCTCAGCGGCGGCGGATCAGGTGCACGAACTCATCGCCGCTGTTCGATTGCTCGACCAGTTCGTGCCCGGTCTGCCGGGCGAAGGACTGGAAGTCGCGCACCGAGCCGGGGTCGGTGGCCACCACCCGAAGCAACTCGCCCAGGGCATTTCGCACAAGGCCTTCTTGGCCTTCAGGATGGGCAAGGGGCAGTTCAGGCCGCGGGTGTCGAGTTCTCGGGGGGCGTCCATGGGTTTCGCTGCAGTTTGAGGAATTTCAATGCCGACTATGACCGACGCGGCAAATCCATGAATCGGGGTTCGTGCCCCCTGCCACGCAGCCATTCGGCCAGCGCATAGCCCGTGCCGGCGGGCCAGCACACCACCTCCTCGGCGCGGAACAGCTTGTATTCCGCCAACTCCGGCGACAGCCGAATGTCGCCCCGCGCCAGCACGTGGTAAGCGATGATCACCTGGTTCATGCGCTGGAAGTCGTACACACCCACCAACTTGACCGACAGCGCCTCGAGGGCCGTTTCCTCGGCGACCTCGCGGGTGATGCCGTCTTCCGGCGTCTCACCGGCTTCCATGAAGCCGGTGATCAGGGCGAACATGCGGTGCGTCCAGGCGGCGTTGCGGGCCAGCAGCAATTGGCCTTCGCGATCGGCGCATTCGACGATGGCGGCCAGCACCGGCGTCGGGTTGTTCCAATGCGTCCACTGGCAGGCCGGGCAGCGCAGCCGGGTCTTCAGGCCACCGTCTTCGAGTTGCTCGATGGGTTCCAGGCCCGTTCCGCAGGACGGACAAAAGCGATAGGCGTTGCTCATGGTCGGGCTCGCGTTCAGGCGGGAAACACGCCGGTGGACAGGTAGCGCTCGCCCCGGTCGCAGACGATGAACACGATGGTGGCGTCGCGCAGCTGGCGCGCCAGCTGCAGCGCCACCCAGCAAGCGCCCGCGGCGGAAATGCCGACGAACAGCCCTTCCTCCCGCGCCAGGCGGCGTGCCATGTCTTCCGCGTCGCCCTGGCTCACCAGCACCAGTTCGTCCACCTGCGAAGCGTCGTAGATCTTGGGCAGGTAGGCCTCGGGCCACTTGCGGATGCCCGGAATGCGCGAGCCTTCGGCCGGCTGGGCGCCGACGATGCGCACGCCCGAACGCTGCGACTTCAGGTAGCGCCCCACGCCGGTGATGGTGCCGGTGGTGCCCATTGCGCTGACGAAGTGCGTGACACGCCCTTTGGTGTCGGCCCAGATCTCCGGCCCGGTGGTCTCGAAGTGGATGCGCGGGTTGTCCTCGTTGGCAAATTGGTCCAGCACGCGGCCCTTGCCTTCGCGCTGCATCTGCTCGGCCAGGTCGCGGGCGTATTCCATGCCGCCCGAGCGTGGTGTGAGGATCAATTCGGCGCCATAGGCGCGCATGGTCTGCGCTCGTTCGATCGACAGGTCCTCCGGCATGATCAGCACCATGCGGTAGCCGCGGATCGCGGCGGCCATGGCCAAGGCGATGCCCGTGTTGCCCGACGTGGCCTCGATCAAGGTGTCGCCCGGATGGATGTCGCCACGCTCCTCGGCGCGGCGGATCATGCTCATCGCGGGCCGGTCCTTCACCGAGCCGGCCGGGTTGTTGCCCTCCAGCTTGCCCAGGATGACATTGCCGCGCGGCGCGCCGGCGTCGGCCGGCAGGCGTTGCAGGCGAACCAGTGGTGTGCGGCCGATCACGTCTTCGATGCTGAGGTAGTCGCTCATGGGTGCAAGGCGGGTTTGTGGCGGATGGGCGGCCTGCAGTTGGCGGCGCGAGGTCTGCCGGGGATTGTGTCAGGCCCCACCCGATGACGCAGAACCTGCATGCCATAATCCGCGACCGTCTGTGCCGCCTGCCAGGAGCACAGCCGCCCCAGCCCGCGTGACGAAATCGGTAGACGTAGCGGATTCAAAATCCGCCGCCGCAAGGCGTGCCAGTTCGAGTCTGGCCGCGGGCACCACCCCCAGCACCTCCTGCCGCATCCAGCATGCCCCCATTGCCTCCGGTCACCAAGGCGCTGTTGCTGATCTGCACGGCGGTGTTCTGCCTGCAGCAGGTGGTGCCGTATCTGGACGCATTGCTGGCGCTTTGGCCCATCACCAGCGGCCGCTTCTGGCCCTGGCAGATGGTGAGCTACGCGTTCCTGCACGGCAGCTTCGAGCACCTGCTGTTCAACATGCTGGGCCTGTGGATGTTCGGCGCCGAGCTCGAGCTGCTGTGGGGCCAGAAGCGCTACCTCCATCTGCTGTTGGCCAGCGTCGTGGCTGCATCGGTGGCCCAGCTGGCGGTGACCTTCCTCATGGGCTCGCTCGGCCCGACGGTGGGGGCCTCGGGCGCGCTGTATGGCCTGCTGCTGGGTTATGCGCTGATGTTCCCGAACCGCCGCTTCGACCTGGTCGGCTTCCTGCCCATGCTGCTGTTGATGGCGCCGTTCCAGGCGCTCAATCTGGTGGGCATGGTGCTGTTCGTGATGCTGCTGACCAACCGCAATGCCGTGCCAGTGCCGCCGATCCCCGTCACCGCCAAGACCATGGTGGCCCTCTACGGCGGGCTGGAGTTGGTGATGGGGGTGCTGTTCCGCTCGTCCGGCATCGCGCACTTCGCGCACCTGGGTGGCATGCTCGGTGCGTGGCTGTTGATCAAGTACTGGCGTGGCCAGTCGCCACTGAGCGGCCGCCGGCGGCGCTGATCCGGCGGCGCAGTCGGCGCCGGGGCCGGCCCAAGCCGACTGCCGACCCCTCGGGGGTGGCGAACGCCAGTGAACGTGGGGGCGGCAAGTCTTCAGGCCAGCAGGCCGGTCGCCACCGTCGAGTAGCGCAGGCGCAATCGCAGCTCGCGCTTCAGCCGCCGGTTGTCCAGCCGGCGCGATTCGCTCATGAAACTCAGCAGCATCGGCGACATCGTTCGCCTGGCCTCGTCGCGCGAGATGCGTGGCGGGCTGGGCAGCCCGCACAGTTGCGCCGCCAGTTCGAAGTAGGCCCCCATCGTCAGCTCGGTGTCGTCGCTGGCGTGCACCACGCGCTGCGGCAGGCCGCGGTAAAGCGCAGCCACGCAGGCACGGGCCAGGTCATCGGCGTGGATGTGGTTGGTGAACACGTCGTCCTGCGGCCGCAACACCGGCGTGCCGCGCGCCAGCCGCTCGCGCGGATGGCCGCCGACCCGGTCCGACGCATAGATGCCCGGGATACGCAGGATGCACACCCGCACGCCACACGTGCGCCCATGGGCCCGCAGGCGCGCTTCAGCATCCACGCGGCGGCGTGCACGGTCGGTCGCCGGCGCCACCGCACGGGTCTCGTCGAATCGCGCCCCGCCCGCATCGCCATAGACGCCGCTGGTGCTGCCGTACACCAGGCAACGTGCACGACCGCCCCGTGCCAAGGCCGCCACCAGGGCCGCCGTGCGCGGGTCGTGGGCGCCTTGGCCAGGCGGCGGCGCGAGGTGCAGGACCGCATCGGCCAGGTGCCCCAAGCGCATCAGGCTGCGCGGATCGTCCAGGTTGCCGAGCACCGGCACGGCGCCGGCCGCGCGCAGCTCGGGCAGGCGATCGGGCGTGGACGTCAGGGCCAACAGCCGCCACCGCCCCGCAGCAGCGGCAGAACGCGCATGCCCACGTCGCCACAGCCCACCACCAACAGCGTGGGGCGGCGAAACGGGCGAGGCAAAGCGGAGGTGAACAAAGCGTGTGAAGGGCAGCCGGGCAGAATGGCGGATCGAGTGTAGTGGCCCCGTTCAACATGAGCTTTCGCGTCCAGATCCGACCCGCCAACCGTGACTTCGAAGTGCAACACGACGAGGCCATCCTGGCGGCCGCCATCCGCCAGGGCATCGGACTGCCCTACGGTTGCCGCGATGGCGCCTGCGGCTCATGCAAGAGCCGGCTGCTGGAAGGTCGGGTGGTGCAAGGCGCGCACCAGGCCAAGGCGCTGTCGGCCGAAGAGGAAGCGACCGGCCTGGTGCTCACCTGTTGCGCCACGCCGCTGACCGACTGCGTGATCGAAGCGCGCAGCGTGCCCGGTGCAGGCGAATTCCCGATCCTGAAGATGCCCAGTCGCGTGCTCGGCATCACCCGGCCGAGCCCCGATGTGGCCATCCTCAAGCTGCAGCTGCCCGCCAACCAGGCCTTTCAGTACCGCGCTGGTCAGTACATCGAGTTCATCCTGCAGGGCGGTACACGCCGCAGCTATTCGATGGCCAATGCGCCCGACAACCTGGGCCAGCCACCCGCCATCGAGCTGCACCTGCGCCACATGCCGGGCGGCGTGTTCACCGACCATGTCTTCGGTGCGATGAAGGAGAAGGACATCCTGCGCATGGAGGGGCCCTTCGGCAGCTTCCAGTTGCGCGAGGACTCCACGCTGCCCATCGTACTGCTGGCTTCGGGCACCGGCTTCGCGCCCATCAAGGCCATCATCGAGCAGATGCGCGCCAAGGGCAGCACGCGGGATGCGGTGCTGTATTGGGGCTGCCGCAGCCGTGCCGATCTGTACCTGAACGGCTGGGCCGAGCAGGCCGCGCTGGACATGCCCCGGCGATGGTGGACGCGGCACAGCGCGACTTCGTGGCGCGCTGCGGCCTGCCCGCCGACGCCTTCTTTGCAGACGCCTTCACCTCGGCCGCCGACAAGGCGAGGGCCTGAGGTTCAGGCTTGACGTTCAGCGCTTCTTCTTGCCGGCACTGGCCTTGGCGGCGGGCTTGCCTGAGGCCTTGCTGACAGGCTTGCCAGCGGGCTTGTCGGCCGCTGCCGCGCCGGCCGCCTCGGGCGGCTTGGCGTCACCGAGCACGCCTTTGAGCGGACACACTTTCACGGCCGGGCAGCGGGCACAGCCCACCGCAATGGCAATCGGGCAAATCGTCATGGCATCTCCTGCAAACACGCATCATCGCAGCGATCGGGTCTGGGCGGGGGCAAGGGGCGAATGATCTATGCTGCCAGCATGAATCGCCGCCCCGCCCTTGGCATCCTTGCCACATGCCTGCTGGCCCTGAACGCGCCCGCCACCCTGGCCCAAAGCACGCAACGCCCGATCCGCCTGATCGTGCCGTATCCACCTGGCGGCCCGCTGGACATCGCTGCGCGCAGCCTGGCCGAACGGGTGAAGGACAGCCTGGGCACGGTGGTGGTGGAGAACAAGCCCGGTGCCGGCGGCAACCTGGGCGCCGACCTGGTGGCCAAGGCCGCGCCGGATGGCCTGACCTTGGTCATGGGCGCGGTGGCCACCCACGCCATCAACCCCTGGCTGTACAGCAAGCTGCCCTACGACCCAATCCGCGACTTCACCCCGATCACGCTGGTGGCCCAGGTGCCCAACGTGCTGGTGATCAACGCCGACACGGCCACCCGGCTGGGCATTGCGACCCTGGCGGATCTGGTGCGCTACGCAAGGCAGAACCCGGGGCGGCTGAACTACGGCTCGGGCGGCAATGGCAGCGCCGGCCACCTGGCCGGCGAGATGTTCAAATCCCAGGCCGGCCTGTTCGTCGTGCACATCCCCTATGCGGGCGGGCCGCCGGCGCAGCTGGCCCTGGTGAGCGGGCAGGTGGATTTCAATTTCGACAACCTGGCCGCGGCCTCCGCCAACATCCGAAGCGGCAAGCTCAAGGCGCTGGCCGTGACCACCCTGCGCCGGTCCGCTGCCATGCCGGAGGTGCCGACGGTGGCCGAGGCCGGCGCCGCCCTGGGCTTGAAGGCCTTTGACGTGGGCACCTGGTTCGGGCTGTTTGGCCCGGCACACTTGACCGGTGACGTGACCGCGCGCTTGAACAAGGCCTTCACGGACGCGCTGGCCACGCCCGAGCTGAAGGCGCGCATGGCCGGCCTGATGGCCGAGCCCTCGCCGACCACGCCCGATCAGTTCGCGCTCATGGTGAAGGCCGAGCTGGCCAAGTACCAGGCCGTGGTGAAGGCCTCGGGTGCAAAGGTGGACTGAGGGGCCATGCAAGGGGCTGGTCGCTTGCGGGCGTGCAAGCGAGTCGGCCCGGCGCTACAGCACTTGCGCAAGCGCTGGGCCATTCCGCGGAACTACTCTCCGAGGTAAGCGGCCCGCACCTTGGGATCGTCGAGCAGGGTCTTGGCATCGCCGCTCATTGTGACTTCGCCCGACTCCATCACGTAGCCACGGTTGGCCAGCTGCAGCGCGCGCTGGGCGTTCTGCTCCACCAGCAGCACCGTGGTGCCGCGGCTGTGGATGTCGGCCACCACCTCGAAGATCTTGTCCACCATGATCGGCGACAGGCCCATCGAAGGCTCGTCCAGCAACAGCACATTCGGTCGCGCCATCAGTGCGCGGCCCATGGCCAGCATCTGCTGCTCGCCGCCCGACATGGTGCCGGCCAGCTGCAGTGCGCGCTCCTTCAGCCGGGGAAAGATCGCGAAGACCTTGTCGATGTCGGCCTGGATCTCGTCGTCTTCACGCACGTAGGCGCCCATCTGCAGGTTCTCGACGATGGTCATGCGGGAGAACACGCCGCGGCCCTCGGGCACCATCACCAGCCCTTGCTTGACCAGATTCCACGGGCCCTGGCCCTTGATGCCGCGCCCCATGAACTCGATGGCACCGGCGGCCACCGGCTGCGTGCCGGTGATGGCCTTGAGGGTGGTGGTCTTGCCAGCGCCGTTGGCGCCGATCAGGCACACCAGCTCACCCTGCCGCACTTCGAAGTCCGCGCCCTTGACCGCCTGGATGCCGCCATAGGCCACCTTCAGGCCGTTGACTTTGAGCAATACGTTTTCGTTGCTTGCCATGATGATCGCGAGCCTTCAGTGAGCTTTGTGGCCGGCGCCGAGGTAGGCCTCGATCACCTTGTCGTTGCGCTGCACATCGTGCGGCGTGCCTTCGGCGATCTGCTTGCCGTAGTCGAGCACGGTGACGCGATCGCACAGGCCCATCACCAGCTTCACGTCGTGCTCGATCAGCAGGATGGTGCGGCCGTCCTTGCGGATGCGATCGATCAACTCGCGCAACACGACCTTTTCGGTGGCGTTCATGCCCGCGGCCGGCTCGTCCAGCGCGATCAACTTGGGGTCGGTGGCCAGCGCTCGGGCGATCTCCAATCGGCGCTGGTCGCCGTAACTCAGCGTGCGCGCCTTGAAATCGGCGTAGCGGCCGATGCCCACGTAGTCGAGCAACTCCTGGGCACGGTGGGCGATGGCGGCCTCTTCGGCCTTGAAGTTGGCTGAGCGCAGCACCGCGCCGATCAGGCCGGACTTGGTGCGCACGTGGCGCCCGACCATCACGTTCTCGAGTGCGGTCATCTCGGCGAACAGGCGGATGTTCTGGAAGGTGCGCGCGATGCCGGCCTTGGCCACCTCGTGCACCGCCGTGGGTTTGTAGGGCGCGCCGCCCAGCTCGAAGCTGCCGCGATCGGGCGTGTACAGCCCCGTCAGCACATTGAAGAAGGTGGTCTTGCCGGCGCCGTTGGGGCCGATCAGGCCATAGACCTGGCCGGCACGGATGGTGATGCCCACGTCCGACAGGGCCTGCAAGCCACCGAAGCGCTTGGACACGCCGGCCACCTGGAGCACGATATCGCTCATTGCAATGTCCTCGCTTCAGGCGTTGGGGTTGATCGGGGCGGGCGCGGCCTTGCCGTGCTCGGGCGAGGGCCACAGGCCGCGCGGCCTGGACAGCATGATGGCGATCATCGCGAAGGCGATCAGCAACTGGCGCAGGATTGCCGCGTCGATGCGGCCGTCGGTCAGGCGCTGCAGGTCCATTTCACCGGACACCCAGCGCAAGGCCTCGGGCAAGGCGGCCAGCAGCACGGCGCCCAGCACCACGCCCGGAATGTGGCCGATGCCGCCCAGCACCACCATGGCCACGATCATCACGCTCTCCTGCAGCGAGAAGGACTCCGGGCGAGACGAAGCCCTGGAAGGCGGCGAACATCGAGCCCGACACGCCGCCGAAGGTGGCGCCCATGCCGAAGGCCAGCAGCTTCATGTTGCGGGTGTTGATGCCCATCGCCTTGGCCGCGATCTCGTCCTCGCGGATGGCCATCCAGGCCGGCCGATGCGCGAGCGCTCCAGCCGGTAGCCAGATCACCACGCTGATGATCACCAGCACCAGGAAAAGGTAGTAGTACTTGGTGACCGACGAGAACTCAAGGCCGAACAGCGAGCCGGGCTTGCCGAAATCGACGATGCCGAACATGCGGATCGGATCGATCTGCTGCAGGCCCTTGGGGCCGTTGGTGATGTTCAGCGGCCGGTCCAGGTTGTTCATGAACACGCGGATGATCTCGCCGAAGCCCAGCGTGACGATGGCCAGGTAGTCGCCACGCAGTTTGAGCGTCGGGGCGCCAAGCGTCACACCGGCCAGGCCGGCCAAGGCCGCCCCCAATGGAATGACCACCCAGAACGGCGTGTGAAGGCCGTTCGGGAAGATGGCCTTGATGCCCGAGAAGGTGTCGGTGAGGTGGGGCGAGGCCAGCAAACCGAACATGTAGGCGCCGACCGCGTAGAAAGCGACATAGCCCAGGTCCAGCAGGCCGGCATAGCCGACCACGATGTTCAGGCCCAGCGCCAGCAGCACGTACAGCAGCGCGAAGTCCAGCATGCGCACCCAGAAGTTGCCGACCGATTGGGCCAGCAAGGGCAGCAGCAACAGGGCCAGCGCAGCGATCAGGAAGACGACGAGTTTGTTCTTCATGGTGTGGTGTCCTTCACTCGTTCAGGCGCGGTCGGCAACACGCTCGCCCATCAAGCCTTGCGGGCGGATGGTGAGCACGAGGATCAGCACGAGAAACGCAAAGATGTCCTGATATTGGCTGCCCAAGACACCCCCGGTGAGTGCGCCGATGTAGCCAGCGCCCAGGGCCTCGATCAGGCCCAGCAGCACGCCGCCCACCACCGCACCGGCCAGGTTGCCGATGCCGCCGAACACCGCCGCGGTGAAGGCCTTCAGGCCGGGCAGGAAACCCATGGTGTGCTGCACGGTGCCGTAGTTGGCGGCCCACATGATGCCGGCCACCGCGGCCAGCGCCGCACCGATGATGAAGGTGGCCGAGATGACCTTGTCCGGCTGCACGCCCATCAACTGCGCCACGCGCGGGTTCTCGGCCGTGGCCCGCATGGCCCGGCCCAGCTTGGTGTGGTTGACCAGGTACATCAGCCCGGCGAGGGTGACCGCCGTGACGATGAGGATGATGATCTGGGTGAGGGTTGATGACCGCACCGCCGATGAGAAGGGCTCGGACGGCAGCAGGATGGGGTAGGGCTTGGTGTTGGGCTTCCAGATGATCATGGCCAGCGTCTGCAGCAGCAGGCTCATGCCCATCGCGGTGATCAGCGGCGCCAGGCGGGGCGCATTGCGCAGGGTTTGAAGCGATCTTCTCGATGGCGAAATTCAGCAGCGCACACCACGATGGCGGCCACCAGCGAGATCGGCAGCAGCACCCAGCCCGGCAGCCCGGCGCCGCCCAGCACCTGGATCACGGTCCAACTGGTGAGGGCCCCCACCATCAGCACCTCGCCGTGCGCGAAGTTGATGAGGTTGATGATCCCGTAGACCATCGTGTAGCCCAGTGCCACGAGCGCATACATGCTGCCCAGCACCAGACCGTTGATGATCTGTTGCACAAGAGTGTCCATCGCGGAGTCTCCTACTGTCACCACGGCGTGTGGCCGCGGCTTGTTATGCAATGTCTGTGCCTGCAAACCGAGTGGTGCTGGCAGGCTGGGCGGGATTCTAGGTTGTGCCCACGAACGAAACGCGGGGACATTCCTCGCAGAATCCGAACAACCCTCGGTATTTGCGGCCGCTACCAGAGGATTCTTCGCCGCGTCGTCCAAGGCACGCCATTCCGCCAGGCGTTCGCCGATGCGGATCTCCAAACCCCGTGCAACCGGCTCGTAGAAGCGCCGCTGGGGCAGGCCGTCGGGCAGATAGTTCTCGCCTGCCGCGTAGCCACCGGGCTCCTCGTGCGCGTAGCGATAGTCCTTGCCGTGGTCCAGTTGCTTCATCAGCCGCGTGGGTGCATTGCGCAGGTGCAGCGGCACCGGGCGCGTCAGGTCGGCCTTGACCAGGGCGCGCACCGCATTCCAGGCGGTGTAGACGGCATTCGACTTCGGCGCCACCGCCAGGTACACCACCGCCTGCGCCAGCGCCAGCTCGCCCTCGGGTGAGCCCAGTCGCTCATACACCTCGGCGGCCTGCAATGCGAGCATCTGGGCACGTGGGTCGGCCAGGCCGATGTCCTCGCTGGCCATGCGGATGACTCGTCGCGCCACATAGCGCGGGTCCGCACCACCATCGAGCATGTGAGCCAGCCAGTAAAGCGCCGCATCGGGGCTCGAGCCGCGCACCGACTTGTGCAGCGCGGAGATGCTGTCGTAGAACTGATCACCGCCCTTGTCGTAGCGGCGCAATGCCTCGGCCAGCGCCTGCTCGAGCAGGGGCTCGTCGATCAGGTCCGTGCCCGCGGCCAGCTCGAACACGGTCTCGCAGGCGTTGAGCAAGCGGCGCGCGTCGCCGTCGGCGTGGCCCACGAGTCGATCGCACGCGGCAGCGGTCAGCGCTGGCGCTCCCATGGCCACGCGCGCGCTTTCGGCCAGCCGCGCCAGGTCTGGCCCATCCAGCGGCTTGAGCATGCACCGTGGCGCGCGACAGCAACGCCGAATTGAGCTCGAAGGACGGGTTCTCGGTGGTGGCGCCGATGAAGGTGAACAGGCCCGATTCCGCATGGGGCAGGAACGCGTCCTGCTGGGCCTTGTTGAATCGGTGCACCTCGTCGACGAACACCACCGTGCCCCGGCCTGCCTGGCGTGCGGCCCGCGCCTGGTCCACGGCCTCGCGGATGTCCTGACGCCCGCCAACACGGCCCGACAGCACGATGAACTGCGAGCTCACGGCCCCCGCCACCAGACGCGCCAGGGTGGTCTTGCCCACCCCCCGGCGGACCCCAGAGGATCATCGAACGCAGGCGGCCGGTCTCGAAGGCCACCCGCAGCGGCTTGCCATGCCCCAGCAAATGGGTTTGTCCGATGACTTGATCCAGCGTCTGGGGCACATGCGCCGGCCAGCGGCGCTGGAGACCGGCGGAACAAACGGATTCGTTGCCCTCGGGTGCGAAGAGCGTTTCCTGGTTCGCCATGGGTGGATTGTCTCAGCGCGAGGAACTGAGTTGGCAAACCCGCCCCTGCTCCGGACTTTGGCTGGGCGACGGCCGAGCACACTGGCGCAGACCAGGCGGGGACGCGAGCTTGCGTCCGCCGTGCCTCACCCTGCCAACCTTGTCAGGAAACCCCATGGAGGCACCTCCGCCACCCACGAATCCCAGTCCAGGACCTCCGCCATCCGCGCCATCCGGACACGCCGCGGGAGTGCCGTCCTTCGCGCTGGGGGCCGAGGAGTGCATGGCATCTGACATCCTCCAAGGTGCAGGAGATCCGCGGCTACGAGCAACCCACCCGCATCGCCAACGCCCGCCACCGTTCGTGAGGAGGCGTGGTGAACCGCTGGCGTGATCGTGCCCATCGTCGACATGCGCGTGCGCTTTGCCTTGGACGACATCAAGTACGGCGCCTTCACCGTGGTCATCATCCTCAACGTCGGTGGGTCGCACCGTCGGTATCGTCGTGGACTCGGTCAGTGACGTGCTCCGAACTGGGCGCCGACCAGATCAGCCCGCACCCGAGTTCAATGGCACGATCGATTGACCTACATCGTACCGGCCCGGGCACGGAAGACCGGCGACAGCGCGCGCGCATGATCCTGATGGACATCGAGCAACCGGATTCAAAGACGGAAATGGGCCTGATCGAGCAGATACTGCACTGATGCGCCAACCAAGCTGATCAGGAGCCTCGATGCAACGGACCACGGCCCTTGCCCGCCGATTGCTGGCGAGACGGCACTGGCCACAGGGGCCTGACGGTCCGTGCCGAAGAGGCCATCAGCACCGATCGGCCTGACTTTGTTCGAATCTGGATGTGATTCCAGTCGGGTCGGCTCAACTGGAGGCCGGGTTCGCCATCGGCGCGACCGCCGCTCAGGCGCAGAGCCGCACCCGCCGACACCGACCCTGTTGCGAATCGGGCTCGGCCACGAACTCGAGGCGCGCATCGAGGACGATGGACTGCTACCTCCAAAGCCACCAACCCCGGCACAGGCACTGGCGTGAACAGCGAGAACTTCCGATGTGGCGCTGGGCCTGGAAACGGCATCGCCAGACGGTGACGAGGTGTCCGGGCAAGCCTCAACCAGCATGGGTTGCTGCACCTGGACATCGACAGCTGGGTATGCCGCGTTCCGAGGTCAAGGCCTGCGCCCGTCCTTGCGCTATGTCGCCGAGTGGGAGCTTCCCGGTGAATGGTCCGTGGGACCGATGCCCGGCATCGCCAGGGACACCGACGAGCCCGGGTCGGCGCTTCGTTGCCAGCGTCCTGGCGCTGACTGCCAGCACCGGAACTGGCAGCCCGTTGGCTGGGTTTCACGGCGGTTGGCGGGCCAGCGCATCGCTCGAAGTCACGTGGCGGCACCATCGCCACCTTTGACACCAGGACGGCCTGGCCCTGAACCCCGACCTTCAACTGGACCTGTCGCTGCAACGCGGACCGAACGGGCACGCCCGACAGACTGCGCGTTTGGGGTGTCCGTGCGCTATTGAGCGCCCCGGGGCCGCTCGCAACGGGCGGCTCAGCGCCTCATTACGCCCGCCCTAACTTGGGAGGCACCAGCTTGAAACTGGCCTCGGCAATGGTCACATTGGCCGCCACTGCTTCGAACGGATCACCGACCGGCGCCCGAACGCGTCCTGCAGTTCCAGCGCCGCCGGGGGCATACCCCGAAACCCCTGCAAGGACTCGATGTTGCCGCCCTTTACCTTTGGTACCGGCCCCAATCGAGTCCGTCGCGCTAAAGCGGCGCGTCTCAGCGTGAAATCGCGGTCCAGCCCAACACCCGACAGCGCCGCCGGCGTGGCCCCTAACGCCTGATCGTAGGGCGAATGCTCACCTGGTTCAGGTCGACATCGTGCAGCCGGACCGTCCTTGCCGTCGCTGACGATCAACTGCTCGAATGGCTTCGCCTTAGGCAAAGCAAAGCGGTTGGGCCGCGCCCAATTCAAGCTGCCGCTGGACTTCCTTCTTAGCGCCCTCGGGTGAAGTGACGGTCTGCGTGAACTCCGGCGCGAGCCGACTTCACATCGCGTGAGAACTCGCGCAAGGTGTCCAACGCATCCGCGTGCGC